>NZ_CP129946.1:4972500-6340526 GCF_036704165.1 Pseudomonas khavaziana | reverse complement strand
ACGGAATTTAAGGAGTCGTTGTTCAAAAGGGCGGGCATTTTAACAGGCTGGAAAGATTCTGCTGCCATAGAACGACGGTGTGACGTACCACTCGATCTAAATTTGCCGGTTTTGCTACTTTGCCGCAGGATGTGGGGAATACTCAGACTATTTTTCACAGTCTGCGTGTTTGATAACACCTATCATCTGCCATGCATTTGTCATGCATTTATCATTGCCAGGCCGCACGTCATAATGCCACCGCCAACGAAATTTTGCCGAGTCTAGGGAGTTAGCGTGTCTACGCCTGTCGAACCCTTGCGTTTGCTGCTGCTGGCCGATACGCCTGCGTGGGCAGCGTTGTTGCGCGAGTGCCTGGCGCCGATGGGCGAGGGGGCTGTGCTGATCAGTGCGCCCAACTGGGACTCGGTGAGTCGTCTGTTCGATGACGACCAGGGTGCTGTGCTATTGACCACACCGAGCCTGCAACCCGGCCCCGGCCGTTGCAGCTTGCCATGTGTATTGCTGCTGGAGCAGGAACCATTGGTTGCGCCGCTGGGTGTCAGCGACTGGTTGATCCAGGATGCGTTGGACGCCGACACACTGCGCCGCTGCTTGCGCCATGTGCGCGAGCGCGGCGTGCTGGAGAACACCTTGCAGCGTCTGGCCGAGCAGGACCCGCTCACCGGTATCGCCAATCGCCAGGGTTTCCAGACCCTGCTGGCGGCGCGGCTGGTGGAAAACGAAGGCCGCGGCCTGGCCCTCGGCCACCTGGACCTGGACAACTTCCGTCATGCCAACGACGCCCTCGGCCATCAGGCTGGTGACCGCTTGATCCTGCAAGTGGTTTCGCGGCTCAAGAGCCAGCTCGAAGCCGGCGACCAACTGGCACGCCTGGGCAGCGATGAGTTTGCCTTGCTGATCGATACCCGCCGGGCGCCGCAGCGTGCCGAGTGGATGGCTGAGCGGATTACCGAAGTGATGGCCGAGCCCTATTGGGTGGATGGTGAAAGCCTGCTGATCGGCTGCAGCCTGGGGGTGGCCCATGCCCGCGCCCGAGCCGGCGCCGACCCGCTGATGTGGCACGCCCATATCGCCATGCAGCAGGCCAAAAGCACCCAGGGCTGCACCTTTCATATCTTCAACGAACGCATCAACCGCAACGCCCGCAGCCTGGCCGACCTGGAAAGTGAACTGCGCCGGGCCCTGCGCCGCGATGAGTTGGAACTGCACTACCAGCCGCGCCTGGACCTGGATGACGGCCATATCGTCGGTCTCGAGGCCTTGGTGCGTTGGCGCCACGGTGAGCGCGGCTTGTTGCCGCCCAGCGAGTTCGTGCCGCTGGCCGAGCAGAGCGGCCTGATCGTGCCATTGGGCTACTGGGTGATATCCCGGGCCCTGCGCGACATGCAAGACCTGCGCGAGCGCGGCCTGCCACCGCTGCACATGGCGGTCAACCTGTCGTTCCGCCAGTTCCAGGACAGCCAATTACTGTCAACCCTCAGCCGCCTGATCGCCGAGCGCGGTGTGGAAGCGCAATGGCTGGAGTTCGAGCTGACCGAAACTGCCGTGATGCGCCGCAGCGACTTGGTCAAGCAGACCATGGACGCCCTTGGCCGACTCGGTGTGCGGTTCTCCCTGGATGACTTCGGCACCGGCTTTTCGTCATTCGTGCACCTCAACAGCCTGCCGATCGCCTTGTTGAAGATCGACAAGAGCTTTGTCGGTGGCATGGAAGAACGCGAGGAAAACCGCAAGTTGGTGCACGCGATGATCAACCTGGCCCACAACCTCAACCTGGAAGTGGTGGCCGAAGGTGTAGAGACGCCGGAGCAGTTGGCATTGCTGCGCTTGTTCGGGTGCGACCAGGCCCAGGGTTACCTGATCAGCAAGCCGTTGCCATTGCCGGAATTGATCGAATACCTGATGTTTGGGCAAAGCCAACAGGCTTTGCCGGGCTAAGTTGCGAACGCCATTAAAAATGTGGGAGGGGGCTTGCTCCCGATAGCGGTGCGTCAGTCAGCAAATGCAGTGACTGACACTCAGCAATCGGGAGCAAGCCCCCGCCCACAGTTCTGACCGAGCAGGGCTTTATTCTGTTTGTGCGGCCTGAAAGGCAGGCTGCATTTCAGGCTCCTGCCGAATCATCCGCTTCATCTTCGCCTCGAATGCCCATGTCAGGCTCACTGCCGCACACGCCAGGCCCAGCGCCAGACCCCACCACACGCCGGTTGGCCCCCAGCCTAACGTGAACGCCATCAGCCAGGCCGAAGGTGCACCGATCAGCCAGTAACAGCCCAGCCCCACCAGGAAGGTGGTCTTGGCGTCCTTCAAGCCACGGATGCAGCCCATGGCGATGGTCTGCACGCCGTCGAACAATTCAAACCAGGCGGCGACGGCCAACAGGCTGACGGCCAGGACGATGACGTCATGGAACGCCGGGTCGTCATGATCGAGGAACAACCCGATCAGCGGGTCGGAAAACAGCCACAGCACCACGGCAAACCCCAACATCACCATGGCACCAAAGCCGATGCCGACCCGCCCGGCCATGCGTGCCTGCAGCAACTGGCCGGCGCCATAATGCTGGCCGATGCGCATGGTCACTGCATAGGACATCCCCGCCGGCACCATGAACGCCACCGAGACAATCTGCAGAGCGATCTGATGCGCCGCCAACTGCGTACTGCCCATCGTGCCCATGCACAGCGCGGCAAAGGCGAACAGCCCGACCTCCACTGCATAGGTGCCGCCAATCGGCAGGCCCAGGCGCCACAGCTCGCGCAGGTATTGGGTATTGAGGCGCAGCAGGCCGGTGCTCAGCGGGTAGGCCGCGTAGGCGCGGTTGCTGCGGATGTACCACATCAGGGCCAGGGCCATGCCATTGGCAACGATGGCGGTCACCAGGCCAATCCCCATCAGGCCCAGCTTCGGCAGGCCGAACATGCCTTCGATCAGCGCGTGGTTGAGCAGGTAATTGACCACCGTACCGCACAGGCTGATCACCATCACCGGCGTGGCTTTGCCGATGGCGCTGGTGAAGCCGCGCAGCGCCATGAAGCTCAGGTAGCCGGGCAGGGCGAAGGGCAGGATCGTCAGGAATTGCCCGGCCGCGTGCACGTTGGTCTCGGTCTGGCCGAACATCAGCAGCACCGGTTCCAAGTTCCACAGCAGCAATGCCGCCGCCAGAGCCATCAACCATGCCAGCCACAGCCCGGCCTGGGTCAGGCGCGTGGCGCCGTCGATATCGCCCGCGCCATGGCGAATGGCGACCAGGGTGCCCACGGCGGCAATCACGCCGATGCAGAAGATCGCCACGAACGAATAGCTCGCCGCGCCCAGGCCACCACCGGCCAGGGCCTCGGGGCTCAGGCGCGCCATCATCAGGGTGTCGGTCAACACCATCAGCATGTGCGCCAACTGTGAAGCAATCAACGGCCCCGACAGCCGCAGAATGGCCCAGAGCTCGGTACGTGCCGGATGTTGCATGATCATCACGCTCGAATGGTCAGAGGATTGGAGGAGAGGGTTGATTCTCGGCCCTTTGCGCCCGCTGCACAAAAGGATAAATGCGATCATTCGCATGATTAAAACTCATGCTGGATTGATTCTGGTAGGGTGCCGATATTGCGCCGTCGGATCTTTCCCAATGTCTCGTCGTCTTCCTCCACTGTATGCCTTGCGTGCATTTGAAGCCGCTTCGCGACACAACTCCTTCACCCGTGCGGCGCAGGAGTTGTCCATTACCCAGAGTGCGATCAGCCGCCATATCCGCACCCTTGAAGAGCATTTCGCCTGCCGTCTGTTCCAGCGCAGCGGCCGCAACCTGCAGCTTACCGAAGCTGCGCGCCTGTTGCTGCCCGGGGTGCGCGAAGGGTTCGCCGCGCTGGAGCGCGCTTGTCATACGCTGAATGCCGAGGATGACATCCTGCGCATGAAAGCGCCGTCCACATTGACCATGCGCTGGCTGCTGGCGCGGTTGAGTCGCTTCCGCGCCTTGCAGCCAGGCAATGAGGTGCAACTGACCAGTGCATGGATGAACGTGGACGAGGTGGACTTCAATCAGGAGCCTTTCGACTGTGCGGTGTTGTTGAGCTACGGGCATTTTCCGGCGGACTGGGAAGCCTGTTACTTGTTCCCGGAGTTGCTGATCCCCGTCGGCGCGCCGAACCTGCTGGACGATGGCCCCTGGGACGTGGCCCGGCTAGCGAGTGCCGAGTTGCTGCACCCCACCCCCGACCGTCGCGACTGGCGCAACTGGCTGGAGCGCATGGGGTTGTCATCCCAAGTGTCCCTCAAGGGCGGGCAAGTGTTCGATACCCTCGAACTGGGCATGATCGCTGCGGCGCGAGGCTATGGCGTTTCCATGGGCGATCTGCTGATGGTGGCTGAGGATGTGGCGCAAGGTCGACTCAGCCTGCCGTGGCCAACGGCAGTGGCGAGTGGGGAAAATTATTACCTGGTGTGGCCGAAAACCCGCCCCGGTGGCGAGCGTTTGCGCAGGCTGGTGGAGTTTCTTCAAGGCGAAGTCAAGGCGATGGAATTGCCCCGGGTTGAGCGCCTTGATTGAGCATGGTCAGGCCCATGGTGCAATCGTTTGCGCGATACCCCTGTGATTCGCTCAAGTATTGGCAAATGCCGCCGAAGAAGGGGTGTTGGAACCATCGTGCACCAACGCTTCCCACTAGAATAATTTGCCGAGCAGCGCTAAGAGATCAGGATGATCCTGGCCTCGGCCAGGAGCTGTCATGTCTCAACCCCGTGCCCGGATTGCCTCCCAGTTAGGTCTCGCACTCGCCGTGATTCTGGCTGTCGTTATCAGCGGCAGTACCGTCTTCGCCCTGCGTTCCCTCGACTCCGCCAACCTCGACACCCGTGAGGAACACCTGGCCAGCGAGGCGCGTTTGCTCGCCGACCAACTCAATACCTTCCACAGCACCTTGCGCGAAAGTACCCAGCGTTTGAGCGGGCTGTTTGAAGAGCGCTTCGTCGCCGGCTTGAGTGTACGTGCTGACCAGCCGGTGGCGGTGGCCGGCGTGCAGACCCCGAGCCTTTACTTGGGCGACGAGGTGCTGAACAACAATTTCGAAGAAGTGGATGAGTTCAAGCAGATGTCCGGCGGCGTGGCCACGGTGTTCGTGCGCAGCGGCGACGACTTTATCCGCGTCAGTACCTCGCTGACCAAGCAGGATGGCAACCGCGCCATCGGCACTGTGCTGGACCGTCAGGGCGCGGCTTACCAGCGCGTTGCCGAGGGGCAGACCTATATCGGTCGTGCGGTGTTGTTCGACCGTTCCTACATGACCCAATACAGCCCGGTGCGGGACAGCAGCGGCAAGGTCATCGCCGTGCTGTTCATCGGTTTTGATTACACCGACGCCCAGAATGCCCAGTTTGAAAATCTCAAACGCTTCCGTATTGGCCAGACAGGCTCCCTTGCGCTGCTTGATGAGCAGAAACACTGGTTGGTGGCGCCAGCTGGCGTGCAGGCGCCGGATGAGGCCATTGCGGTGATGCTCGACCTGGCAAAGAAACCGGGAGCTGGCCGCTTCTGGAGCGACAAGCACGAGGACTTCTACAGCGTTTCGGTGCCGTTCGACGGCGGCCCATGGGCGGTGGTAGCGAGCATGCCCAAGGCTGAGATTCGCGCCGTGACTTGGGAAGTCGGTATCCGCCTGGTAATCGGCAGTGTGCTGGCGATGTTGCTGGCAGTGGGTGCCACGGTGTGGCTGTTGCGCAGCAAGCTGGCGCCACTGAGCGACCTGGTTCGCCAGGCAGAAGCCCTGGGCGCGGGTGACTTGAGCGCACGCCTCAACGTGTCCAGCCATGACGAGATCGGCCAGTTGGCGCGTAGCTTCAACCAGATGGGCGACGCGCTGTCGACCATGGTTTCCCATATCCGCAACGCTGCCGAACAGGTCAACAGCCGCGCCCAGGCGCTGTCAGGTTTGTCCGGTGGTGCCTATGAAGGCATGGAGCAGCAGTCTGGCGAAATCACCAGCATGGCCGGCGCGGTGGAAGAATTCAGCGCCACTTCGTTGAACATCGCCGACAACATGGGCAACACCGAGCGCCTGGCGCAAGAAAATGCCCAGCAGACCCGCATTGGCCGCGACTCGATGCAGGAGGCGTCATCCTCCCTGGAGCATATCGCCACCGCCCTGAACAGCACCGCTGCGGTGATCAACACCCTGGGCCAGCGCTCCCAGGAAATCGGCGGGATCGTTGGCGTAATCACGTCCATCGCTGAACAGACCAATCTGCTGGCGCTCAACGCCGCCATCGAAGCCGCCCGCGCCGGTGAGCAGGGTCGGGGTTTCGCCGTGGTCGCCGACGAGGTGCGCAACCTGGCGTCGCGCACCCGTCAGGCCACCGATGAAATTTCCACGATGATCCAGAGCATCCAGCAGGAAACCGGCAATGCCATCAGCACCATGGAACACGGCAATGTGCTGATGCAGGAAGGCCTATCGCGTAACGCCGCCGTGGCCTCGGCCCTGGCGCGCATCGACGAGCAAAGCCGCTCGGCCGGCCAGCAGTTCGCTGCGATCAACACCGCGACCCAAGAGCAAAGCAGTACTGCCACATTGCTCAGCAGCAACTTGCAGAGCATTGCACTGGCCAACAGCGAGCAGCGCGAAGTGGTGTCGAACCTGGCGGTTACCGCCAAGGAGCTGGAGACCTTGGCGGCTGGCTTGCGTCAGGAGGTCGACCGGTTTCGTTGAGGTTCAGGGCTCCCCAAGCCCTGGGTCCACGCGCTTGCCGATGTCTTTGAGCCGCGCCAGTTGGTCGACCATGCCTGGCGCTTCGTCCAGGCTGGTGACGAAGGTCCACAGATAGGTCATGACCGCGTAGATGTGGCCAGCCTTGACCGCTGGGGTCATGGCCAACTGGCTGATCGCAACCACGAACAGTAAGGCTGCGATCGCGCCGATAAACAGGAACGCCGCGGCCTCGCGGTCTGACAGCCAGATACGCAGGCGTGACAGCACCTGGTAATGGCGTCGCAGGGTTGGCGCGCCGACCTTTTCGACCAGGCCGATCTCTTTTTCCAAGCGGTTGTTCAGGCGCTCGTGCAGCGCCTGATTACGTTCGGCAAAGCGTGGCAACAAGGTGATGCACAGCAGCAGCGCGGCCAGGCATGCCATGCCTACCCATGGTTCAATCACGATCAACATCACCGCCGCGCCCACAATCGATACCAACGCCGTGGCAATGGTTGGCACGTGTTTTTCAAAAAAGTCGACAAACTCCCGTGCTAGTACCACCCGTGCCGCCGATTTCGAGGTGCTGTGGTTCTGTAGGCGCTGGTTGAGAATGACCGGCACCGCGAGGTCGGCATAAATGCGCGTGAACGTGCGCGTGTCCAGTGCCCGTCGTGCCGCCCCTACGGCCCAGAACGCCATGACCACGGCGGCATAGAGCAACGCACTGGTGGTATCGCCGCGGATAATCGAATCCACCGCGAACCCGGCAAACAGCGGGTAAGCCAACAACAGTGCGTTCTCCAGCGCCACCAGCGACAAGGTGCATGACAGCTTGCCGGGATAGGCTTTGGCAATAGCTTTGAGCGTCTGACTGGCGGACTGTTGGCCGATTTTCTTGCTTTCTTCGATCAGAATGTGTGGGGTGACGGATGTCATGGGGTGCACCAAAGGAGTGATAGACGCTATTATTGAGCGACTGCTCAAGTATCCTTGAGCGATCGCTCAAAAAGCAAGCGCCGTTTATCTGTCCACGCTCGAAGGAATTGCTCTATGTCGCGTATCGACCGTAAAGACCAGATCATCGCCGCCGCCCTGGAGCTGTTTCGCAGCAAGGGTTTTGCCGATGTATCCACCCGTGACCTGGCCGAACATGCCGGGCTGTCGCGCAGTCACGTTTATCACTACTTCAGCGACTGGAATGAACTGCGCCGCGAAGCCTTTGTGCGTTTTGCCAATGAGCAATTGGACGAAGTGCGCGAGCCCTTGGCCGATGCGCCACCGCAGGAGGCGCTCGTGGGGTTCTTGCACGACTGCCTGCCCAGCACTGCCGATGCCGGTTGGGCGCTCTGGCTCGACGCCTGGGACGAGGCCATGCACGACGGGCAAATGGCCCAGGCTTACCTGGCGATCAACGCTCAATGGCAAGGCATGCTTGCCGAGGTGATCGAGCGCGGCGTTGCCTCCGGCGCGTTTCACTGCGAGTCGCCCCAACGCGCTGCACGGCAGATTTTTGCCATGGCGATGGGCTATGCCGATGACCTGATGCTCAAGCCTTCCACCGAGTCGGCAGAAGCGGCATTGGATGAGGTGCTGGAAGTGGCGAGGCCGCTGCTGGGGTTCTCCTGACCGCTGCTAGCCAATCGCGGCCGGTCGGTACTGCAATGCCTCCGCCAAATGATGGCGAACGATGCCGTCTACTTGCTCAAGGTCCGCAAGCGTACGCGCTACCTTGAGTAACCTGTGTGCTGCGCGCAGGGATAACGTCAGCCGTTCACAGGCGCTCTCCAGCCAGTGTTCATCGGCTTTCTCCAAGCGGCAGTGTTCGCGTAGTCCAGGCAGATCCAGGAACGCATTGGCACAGCCCTGGCGCTGTTGCTGGCGCTCCCGGGCCTCGGCCACCTGGGCGGATGCCTGAGCGGTGGTGTCGCCGGCCTGCTGGGAGGGGTTCAGCACGGTGGTCTCCCGGGCTACGGTCAGGTGCAAGTCAATCCGGTCCAGCAACGGCCCGGAGAGCTTGTTGCGATAGCGCTGGATCTGCTCCGGCGTGCACCGGCAACGCCCACTGGGCTCGCCCATGTAGCCGCAAGGGCAGGGGTTCATCGCCGCGACCAGTTGAAAGCGCGCCGGGAACCTCACCCGGTCACGGGCTCGGGAGATCACGATATGCCCCGACTCCAATGGCTCGCGCAGCACTTCCAGCACCTTACGATCAAACTCCGGCAGTTCATCCAGGAACAGCACCCCGTGGTGGGCCAGGGTGATTTCCCCCGGTTGCGGCTTCGAGCCGCCCCCCACCAGTGCCGGCCCGGATGCCGAATGGTGTGGTTGCCGGAACGGGCGGTTAGGCCAATGGCTCAGGGGCTGGAGGCTGACCACGGATTGGATCGCTGCTACTTCCAGGGCTTCCTGCTCGCTCAACGGCGGCAGCAAACCCGGAAGCCGGCTGGCGAGCAGGGTCTTACCGGTGCCCGGGGGGCCACTGAACAACAGGTTATGCGCGCCGGCCGCGGCGATCAGCAGCGCACGCTTGGCCGCCAATTGGCCCTGTACTTCGATCAGGTCCGGGTAGGGTTGGTTCAAATACAGCAGGCCGTCGGATGTGTAGGGTTCAATCGGCACGTGTCCATTCAGGTGCGCCACCACCTGCAGCAAATGATCCACGGCGATCACTTTCAACCCAGACGCCAGGCACGCTTCCTCGGCATTGGCTCGGGGCACTATCACGGTGCGCCCAGCCTTGCGCGCTGCCAGTGCTGCCGGCAACACACCCTTTACCGCCCGCACCTCACCGGATAGCGCCAGCTCTCCCAGGCACTCCACCTCATCGAGCATCATCGCCGGCACTTGCACGCTGGCCGCGAGGATCCCCAGGGCAATCGCCAAATCAAAACGCCCGCCGTCCTTGGGCAGGTCGGCGGGCGCGAGGTTGAGGGTGATGCGACGTGCTGGGTATTGCAGCGCCGAATTCAGGATGGCACTGCGCACGCGGTCTTTGCTCTCTTTCACCGCCGTCTCCGGCAAACCCACCAGTGTCAGTGATGGCAGACCATTGGCCATATGCACTTCGACGGTGACGGCAGGGGCTTCGACGCCGAGCTGGGCGCGACTGTGGACGATGGCGAGGGACATGCTCGTTCCTTGAAAGGGAGGGCCGCTTCCTGCGGGTTCTTCAAGGGTAGACGAGGGGGGAAGAGCGAGGCGGGGAAGGTTTTACAGAACGTATCCGTGGTGCAATGCATAACAAATGTGGGAGGGGGCTTGCTCCCGATGGCGATGCATCAGCCAATATTAATAGCGACTGACACACTGCTATCGGGGGCAAGCCCCCTCCCACGTGGACTGCGTTTATTCAGCCGACGTTGGCGTCAGCCGCGCTTCCAGTTCTGCCACTTTCGCCTCCAGGCTCTCCAATCGCGCACGCGTGCGGGCGAGCACCACCATCTGGCTATCGAATTCTTCGCGACTGACCAGGTCGAGCTTGCTGAAGCCGCTTTGCAGCAGGGCCTTGAACTGGCTTTCGATTTCATTGCGGGGCAGCGGGGTGTCGCCGCTGAACAGGCGAGAGGCGTGGCCGCTCAGGGCGTCGAGGAAGTCTTTGGGCGCGAGCATGGGAAGTAGTCCGGAAAACAGTTGGCCGGCAGTGTATCACGCAGCGTCTATAGTCTTTTCACGTCCCCGCTGCGCACGCTTTTCGCGCAGTGGGGCGGGCAGTCGCGCACTGTTTTGATGCGCATTGCCGCCGCGCAAACGCCTCGAGAGTGGGCACAAGTGGGCAAAGGACTGTTTTCAGTGGCTTTTACGGAGCTGGCAAGGTTTCTGCTTAGACGATCATGACCCATGCACTGACGCAGTCGCTGTGACGAATGCAGTGCGCCGAGGGATCAGGGGGTAAAGGTTTCGTCACCAGTGGTTCGCTGGCGTCGTGACGGCATATGCCGAGGCGACGATGCGTTACAAAGCCAGGCGCTGCGCTTAGACTTGAGACGGGTTTGTTTTCCTGGGGCAAGTCCACCAATTCGGGAGAGAGTTTTCATGAAGCTAGTCACTGCCATCATCAAGCCGTTCAAGTTGGACGATGTACGCGAGTCACTGTCCGAGATCGGCGTGCAGGGCATTACCGTTACTGAGGTCAAGGGCTTCGGTCGGCAGAAGGGTCATACCGAGCTGTATCGCGGCGCGGAATACGTGGTCGATTTCCTGCCGAAGGTGAAGATCGATGTCGCCATTGACGACAAGGATCTTGATCGGGTTATCGAGGCGATAACCAAGGCGGCCAACACCGGCAAGATCGGTGACGGCAAGATCTTCGTGGTCAATCTGGAACAGGCTATTCGCATCCGTACCGGCGAAACCGATACCGACGCAATCTAAGCCGCCAAACCCCAACGCCCCAGGAGAAAACAATATGACTCTGCGTAAATTCGCAGGGCTCGGAGCCCTGCTGTCCATCGTAATGCCAGGCCTGGCCATGGCGGCAGATGAAGTGGCTGCTCCAGTCCTCAATTCCGGCGACACTGCCTGGATGCTGACCGCCACCGCACTGGTGCTGTTCATGACCATCCCTGGCCTGGCGCTGTTCTACGGCGGCATGGTCCGCTCCAAGAATATCCTGTCGGTGATGATGCAGTGCTTTGCCATCACTGGACTGATCAGCATCCTGTGGGTCGTCTACGGCTACAGCATCGCGTTCGATACCACCGGTATGGAACAGGGCGTGGTCAATTTCAATTCCTTCTTCGGCGGCATGGGCAAGGCGTTCCTGGCGGGTGTCACCCCGGCCAGCATTACCGGGCCTGCGGCGCTGTTTCCGGAAGCGGTGTTCATCACCTTCCAGATGACCTTCGCCATCATCACCCCAGCGCTGATCGTCGGTGCTTTCGCCGAGCGTATGAAGTTCTCCGCGATGCTGATCTTCATGGCGATCTGGTTCACCCTGGTCTATGCGCCGATCGCGCACATGGTCTGGAGCGGCAACGGTGGCCTGATGTGGGACTGGGGTGTGCTGGACTTCGCCGGCGGCACCGTCGTGCATATCAACGCTGGTGTGGCTGGCCTGGTGGCGTGCATCGTGCTCGGCAAGCGCAAAGGCTTCCCGACCACCCCCATGGCACCGCACAACCTGGGTTATACCCTGGTGGGCGCGGCCATGCTGTGGATCGGCTGGTTCGGTTTCAACGCCGGCTCCGCCGCGGCGGCCAACGGCACTGCGGGCATGGCGATGCTGGTTACCCAGATCGCCACCGCCGCTGCGGCACTGGGCTGGATGTTTGCCGAGTGGATCACCCACGGTAAACCAAGCGCACTGGGGATCGCCTCGGGCGTGGTGGCCGGCCTGGTCGCTGTCACACCAGCCGCTGGCACCGTGGGACCGATGGGCGCCTTGGTGATCGGCCTGGTCGCTGGTGTGGTGTGCTTCTTCTGTGCTACCAGCCTCAAGCGCAAGCTCGGCTATGACGACTCCCTGGACGCCTTTGGCGTACACGGTATCGGCGGCATCGTCGGCGCGATCCTCACCGGTGTGTTTGCAGCCCCCGCCCTGGGCGGCTTCGGCACCGTGACGGACATTGCTGCCCAAGTCTGGATCCAGTGCAAAGGCGTCGGCTTCACTGTGATCTACACGGCGATCGTGACCTTCGTCATCCTCAAGGTACTGGACATGGTCATGGGCCTGCGTGTCACCGAAGAGGAAGAGGCTGTAGGCCTCGACCTGGCGCAACACAACGAGCGCGGCTACAACTTGTAAGCACAAGAAAAAAAGATGCCCGGCTTGCCGGGCATTTTTTTGCGTGGCGTTTGTCTGTGGCTAAAGGTGCGTGGGTTTTTTGTCGACTTTGTGATGGGATCCACGCGGCACTTTCAAGGGTGCAAATGTCTTACAGCTATGAAGGCGTATTCGGCACTTTGTTTTTTCCCAGAGCGCGCTAGAATGCGCGCCGATGGGCGGAGAACTATATGTGGCAACAGACCCTGATTACCCTGCGGGCCAAGCCCCGGGGCTTTCATCTGGTAACGGACGAGTTGCTTGCCGGCTTGCCTGAATTAAAGGCGTGTCGTGTGGGCCTGTTGCATCTGTGGCTGCAGCACACCTCGGCCTCGTTGACCATTAACGAGAATGCCGACCCGGCGGTTCGCCGTGACTTCGAGCGGTTTTTCAACCTGCTGGTACCGCAAGGCAGCGCCGGGTTTGAACACAACGACGAAGGTCCGGATGACCTGCCGGCGCACTTCAAGGCCAGTCTGCTGGGCTGCCAGCTGAGTTTGCCGGTAAAGGTCGGCCGCTTGGCGATAGGGACCTGGCAAGGTGTTTATCTGGGCGAGCACCGTGATCATGGCGGTGCTCGTAAAGTCCTCGCCACCTTGCAGGGTGAAGAGGCATAAGCCACTGGTTATCCGGTGGATGTTGATTTTTTTCCGGCGACCTCGACAGAGGGTGAAGCTGGGCTATAACTAATCTGCTTTTCGCAAGTCATGAGGTAGAACATGAGCGACGATGATCTGGAACAAGACGACCTCGAAGTAGGTGATGAAGACGAAACCGAAGAAGGTCTTGAAGTAGCAGCGGAAGACGTTGCTGACGATGTCGATGAGAGCAGTGTCGATGAGGCGAGTCCCAAAGCCAAAGGCAAAGCCAAGGCTGCGGTCTCGGTAGACGAGCTGCCGAGCGTTGAAGCCAAGAACAAAGAGCGCGATGCCCTGGCCCGTGCGATGGAAGAATTCCTCGCCAAAGGCGGCAAAGTGGTCGAAGTCGAGCCCAACGTGGTAGCTGATCCACCGAAGAAGCCGGACAACAAGTACGGCAGCCGACCCATCTGAGGTCTGCCTCCTGCTTGCCGAAAAAGCCCGCCGTCGCTGCGGGCTTTTTCACGCCTTATGATTTATCCGAGCCTTGTGGTGTTCTAAATGTGGGAGGGGGCTTGCTCCCGATCGCGGTGTATCAGTTGCCAAATGTGCTGGCTGAACCACTGCTATCGGGAGCAAGCGCCCTCCCACATTTTGATCTGCGGTGTTACTGCCAGCTCTGCAGCAACTGCGGCAACTCCGTCAGGCTACGAATCTCTGCATCCGGACGCTTGGAGGCTTCCCACACTTTGCCCGTTGGGTTAAACCACACCGCCCGCAACCCCGCCTGCTGTGCGCCGGCGATGTCATCTCCAGGGTGATCGCCCACATGCACTGCCGCACTGGCATCCACGCCGCCCCGCTGCAACGCCTCTTCAAACAAGCGTGCATCCGGCTTGGCGATGCCGATATCTTCGGCGCGCAAGGCAAAGTGAAAGTAGTCCGCCAGGCCCACGCGCTGCACATCGGCATTGCCGTTGGTGATCACCCCCAGCAAAAAGTGCTGGCGCAGCGCTTTGAGCATCGGCTCAGCTTCCGGGAAAACGGTGAGCTGGTGGCGTGCATGGATAAACGCTTCAAAGCAGACATCCGCCATCTGTGCAGCTTCTGGTTGTGGATAACCGGCCTCTTCGAACGCATGCACCAAAACACGATGTCGCAACAGACTGATGCGGTGTTTGAGTTCAGGATGGCGCTGCAGTACTTGCTGGCGCAGGCTGGCGAAATGCTCCAGGGGCAAGTCCCCGACCTTGGAGGCGTTGACCGCCAGCCATTCGCGCATCGACGCTTCGGCGCTGATGATGACAGGTACGTTGTCCCAGAGGGTGTCGTCCAGGTCGAAGGTGATCAGCTTGATACTCATGAGTCGCCGCCCTTGATGCGTTTGGCCCGTGGATGGGCGCTGTCGTACACCGTTGCCAGGTGCTGGAAGTCGAGGTGGGTGTAGATCTGCGTGGTCTTGATATCAGCGTGACCGAGCAGTTCCTGCACGGCGCGCAGGTCCTGGGAGGACTCCAGCAGATGGCTGGCGAAGGAGTGGCGCAGCATATGCGGGTGCAGGTTCTGCCCGAGCTCCCGCGCACCGGCGGCCTTGACCCGCAGCTGAATCGCCCGTGGTCCCAGGCGCCGACCTTGCTGGCTGACAAACACCGCATCGTCCGCAGGGTTGGTCAACAGGCGCAGCGGCAGCCAAAGCTCAAGGGCTTCCCGGGCCTTCCTGCCGACCGGCAACACGCGGGTCTTGCTGCCTTTGCCGAGGACTTGCACCAGGCCATCTGCGAGGTCCAGTTGATCGAGGTTAAGGCCGGTCAGCTCCGACAGGCGCAGGCCCGAAGAATAGAACAGCTCCAGGATCGCCTGGTCGCGATGGGCCAGGAAGTCATCTTCCACGGCGCCATCGAGCAGCTGCAGGGCGCGGTCGGTATCCAGCGTCTTGGGCAGGCGTCGCTCGCCTTTGGGCGGGGACAGGCCATTGGCCGGGTCGTGGTCGCACAGGCCTTCGCGATTGAGGTAGTGATAAAGCCCTCGCACCGCCGACAGCAGCCGAGACAAGCTGCGCGAGGACTGGCCTTGCTGGTGCAATCGTGCGATCAGGCTGCGCAGGGCTTGGATATCCAGGGCCTTCCAGCTGCCGATGTGCTGCTTTTCGCAGTAGGCCAGGACCTTGTTCAAGTCTCGCCGATAGGCTTCGAGGGTGTGGGGCGACACCTGGCGCTCGTTGCGCAGATGAGCGCAGTAGGCGTCCAGTTGCCGCTCCATGGTCAGCGCACCGCGCGCAGGGTGGTGGTGTGGCGTGGCAGGACGCGGCCCAGCACTTCGGCGATGTAGGTCAGGAACAAAGTGCCCACCGAGCTCTTGTAGTGTGCAGGGTCGCGGCTGGCAATGGCCAGTACGCCGTGCAAACCCTGATGGCTGAGGGCAATGACTGCAGTAGAGCCGATCTGCTTGCGCTGTTCGGCGCCGAACAGGAAATCCAGTTCATGTTCGCGCAAGGTGCCGCTGACGGTCTTGCCTTCGGAAAGAAGGCCACCGATGGCCGTCTGCGCCTCGCCACCTGTGACCCAGCGACCCACCGGCATTGGGTTATCGCTGAACAGGATCAGGCTGACAAAAGGCACCTGGAAATCCTCGCGCAGGCTGTCTTCCACGGCGATCACCGTTTCTTCCAGGCTGGCGGCGTCCATCAGGGTCAGGATCAGGCGGCGGGTCTTGTCGAACAAACGGTCGTTGTCGCGGGCCACGTCCATCAGATGGGAGAGCCGATGGCGCATTTCGATATTGCGCTCGCGCAGGATCTTCATCTGCCGCTCCACCAGCGACACGGTATCACCGCGCTGGTGGGGGATACGCAGGGCCGGCAGCAGCTCTTCGTGCTCTACGAAGAAGTCCGGATTAGCCTCAAGGTACGCCGCGACAGCAGCGGCCTCCAGGCTTTCACTCGGGGTAGCGTGTGCGGGTACTTGAGGCTTATCGGTCATTGGCTTGGCTCACTCATAGACGGACCTGTCCTTCGTATACACGCGAGGCCGGCCCGGTCATCATCACCGGGTGGCCAGGGCCTGCCCATTCGATGGACAAGCGTCCGCCGGGCAGGTCGATCAGCAGCGGCGAATCCATCCAACCCTGGCTGATCGCGGCCACGGCAGCGGCGCAAGCACCAGTGCCGCAAGCCTGGGTTTCGCCGGCGCCACGTTCCCATACGCGCAATTGCGCACGGGTACGGTCGATCACCTGCAGGAAGCCCACATTGACCCGTGCCGGAAAGCGCGGGTGATGTTCGATCTTCGGGCCCAGTTCGTGCACCGGGGCATTGTTGATGTCGGTGACCCGCAGCACTGCATGGGGGTTGCCCATGGACACGGCAGCGATATCCACGGTCTTGCCATCCACATCCAGCGGGTAGCTGAGGGCCTGCTCGGTGGCCTGGAACGGAATATCCGCCGGCACCAGGTGTGGCGCGCCCATGTTGACGCTGATCTGGCCGTCACTGCGGATATCCAGTTCGATCACGCCGCCCTTGGTCTCGACGCGAATCTGGCGTTTGGCGGTCAGGCGCTTGTCGAGCACAAAGCGCGCAAAGCAGCGCGCACCGTTGCCGCACTGTTCCACTTCGGAACCGTCGGAGTTGAATATCCGGTAGCGGAAATCCACCTCCGGGTTGCTCGGCGCTTCAACCAGCAGCAACTGGTCGAAGCCGATACCGGTGTGGCGATCGCCCCACTGTTTGGCGTGCTTGGGCAGGATGTGCGCGTGCTGGCTGACCAGGTCGAGGACCATGAAGTCATTGCCCAGCCCGTGCATCTTGGTAAAACGCAGCAGCATGGCTTACTCCGGCAGCAGGCTTTCGCCAGCATACAACTGGGCTACCGTCTCGCGGCGACGCACTTCAAATGCTTGATCACCGTCCACCAGCACCTCGGCGGTACGCCCGCGGGTGTTGTAGTTGGAACTCATGACAAACCCGTAGGCACCGGCCGAATGCACGGCCAGCAGGTCACCTTCTTCCAGGGCCAACTGACGATCCTTGGCCAGGAAGTCGCCGGTCTCGCAGATCGGGCCGACGATGTCATAGGCGCGGGCAACGCTTGCGCGAGGCGTCACGGCGGTGACATTCATCCAGGCCTGGTACAGCGCCGGGCGGATCAGGTCGTTCATCGCCGCATCGACGATAGCGAAATCCTTGTGTTCGGTGTGCTTGAGGTACTCGACCTGGGTCAGCAGTACACCAGCGTTGGCGACGATATAACGGCCCGGCTCGAACATCAGGGTCAGGTCGCGGCCTTCAATGCGTTTGCGCACGGCCTGGATATAGTCGGCGATCGCCGGTGGTTCTTCATCGCGATAACGCACGCCCACGCCACCGCCAAGGTCGATGTGGTGCAGGTAGATGCCGCACTCGCCCAGGCGGTCGATCAGCGCCAGCAGGCGGTCGAGCGCATCCAGGAAGGGTGGCAGGGTGGTCAGTTGCGAACCGATATGGCAGTCGACGCCCAGCACTTCCAGGTTCGGCAGTTGGGCGGCGCGGATGTACACGTCTTCGGCGTCGGCGATGGCGATGCCGAACTTGTTCTCTTTGAGACCGGTGGAAATGTACGGGTGGGTGCCTGCGTCGACATCCGGGTTGACGCGCAGGGAGATCGGCGCGCGTACGCCCATTTCAGCGGCAACAAGCTGCAGGCGCTCCAGTTCGTCGGTGGACTCGACGTTGAAGCAATGTACGCCGACTTCCAGGGCGCGGCGCATGTCATCGCGGCTCTTGCCGACCCCGGAGAACACGATCTTGTCAGCCTGGCCGCCGGCGGCCAGTACGCGTTCCAGCTCGCCACGGGAGACGATGTCGAAACCGGCGCCCAGGCGCGCCAGGACATTCAGTACGCCCAGGTTGGAGTTGGCCTTGACCGCGTAGCACACCAGGTGCGGTACGCCGTCGAGCGCGTCGGTGAACGAGCGGTATTGGGCTTCGATATGCGCACGGGAGTACACATAGGTCGGGGTGCCAAACTGCTGGGCAATCGCGGACAACGCCACGCCCTCCGCGCACAGCTCGCCGTCCCGGTAGTTAAAAGCGTCCATAAGTGTCCCTTAGTAGGTGTCGTGCTTATGCGCTTTTGACGGCTTTTGCGACGATTGCGCCTGTTCATTCGGGTCTTTGCTGTCATCGGGAAGGTACAGCGGGCCTTTTTGACCACAGGCACTGACGAGACAGGCGACCGCGACGAGCGCAGCAAGGGAAGAGATCAGGCGCTTCATGGCGAAATCCTTGAATATGCATTAATTGCGCCCGAGTATACCGACCACCCGCCAGCTTGCCTATGCGCCGCAATACCCGTCCGGCGGGGGTTTGCCGAGATGACTGCGAAGCGGGTTACGCTGTTAGAGCATATTTCGTACTGCCGCCTGTAATGAAATCGGTATCCTTTGCAATCAGTGAAGCGCGTCCGTATCGTGCGGCGCTTGAGCAAAACCAGACACTTTTGAGGTTGCCACAATGAGTTTGACCGAAGCCCGTTTTCACGACCTGGTGGATACCACACAGGAGAAGCTGGAAGATATTTTCGACGACAGCGGCCTGGATGTGGATCTGGAAAGCTCGGCCGGGGTGTTGACCGTCAAGTTCGAGAGCGGCCAGCAACTGATCTTCAGTCGCCAGGAACCGCTGCGTCAGCTGTGGCTGGCGGCGCGCTCCGGTGGCGTTCACTTCGACTACGACGAAGAAAGCGGCAAATGGCAGTGCGACAAGAGCGAAGAATTGTTGGGCGAGATGCTCACCCGCCTGGTCCACGAATATAGCGGCGTCGAGCTGGATTTTGATGAGTTGGGGCAGGACGAGATCTGACCGTGACCCAGCCTGCACCTGCACGCCCGCCCAAGCCGCTGTTCAGTAATGTCAGCCCGGCGGTGCCATCACCTTGTATCAGTTTGTGTCGCCTGGACGAACAGAAGGTCTGCCTCGGCTGCTTCCGCCATGTGGAAGATATCCGCGAATGGCGCTCCGCCGACGATGCGCGGCGCCGGGTGATCTGCGCTGAAGCCGAGCAACGCAAGGCACGCCTCTGACGCCGTCTTGTTTATTTGTGTCGCTGTGGTAGTGTCCGGATACACCTCAACTCATCGAGGTCCGTGAGAACCCCGCCTTTTCCTGGCGGGGTTTTGCTTTTTTTGTGCAGAAAAAAGGAGTCTGCCTGAATCATGACCGCACCTTCCATCATTCTTACCCGTCTCGACGTGCAGCGTCTTGAGCAGCTGATCGACCGCTTGGGCGACGAAACTCCCGGCGTCGAAGCGTTGCAAACCGAACTCGACCGCGCCGAAGTGGTTGGCCACGATGAAGTGCCCCCAACTGTCGTGATCATGAACTCCAGCGTGCACTGCCGTGAACAAGGCAGTGGCAAGGACTACCACCTGACCCTGGTCTACCCCAAGGACGCGAATGCCGACCAAGGCAAGATCTCGATCCTTGCGCCGGTGGGCAGTGCCTTACTGGGCTTGCAAGTGGGCCAGCATATCGACTGGCCTGCGCCGGGCGGCAAGACCCTCAAGCTTGAACTGCTCAGCGTCGAAGGCCAGCCCAAAGATGGCGGCGCCTTCACCCTCTAGACCTGATCCAGCGCGGCATTGAGCGACTGTTCCAGTTCTGCCTTGTAGCGCAGGTACAGATTGCTCGGGCTCTGCACATCCCCCAGCAGGCCCGACAAATCCAGATCGGTGATATAGCAGCGGTATCGTTCGGTTTCCTGGCGTTGCGCGACGATCTCCCGGGCTACCACGGCAAACAGTTGGTCGCCAAATTCCAGCTCGGAAAATTCCCGCTGATTGCAGTACAACGTGATCCCCACCTGGCCCGGCGTGCCCTTGCCGATAATCGCCTGCACGTCATAAAACGGCTTGTCGGCAGGATTTTGCGGGGCTGGCCTGGACTCGACTCGGCGCGCGCGGGAGTTGCCTGAGGGCAATAGCTGGTAGTACAGGGTGCGAATCTCACCCACGGGTGGCTGCGCGTCCAGGGACGATAACGCCTCCCGACGATAGAGGATCGATTGCAGAAAGCGCTGCAGTGGCGCCAGCAGACTCTGTTCATCGTGGAATGGCAGGCGTTGCTGCCACAGGGCATTGAATTCGTCGAGCACGTACAGCTCGGCGAAGCCTTCGTTGACCCGATAGAACACCTGCACACAATCGGCCTGACCCATGGGTAGCAGCAGCGCCAGGTCGTGGTCTTCCAGGGCCATGGCGTCAAGGTGCCACGGGCTGTAGCTGGCCAGTTCCTCACTGAGGTAGGCAATCAGCGCATCCTGGGTGGGCAGCGGCACATGAGTAGCCTGGCCCGGTGTCAGTTCCATGACGTGATAGTGCTGCTGCACCTGAAGCAGGTAGCGATGATTGCCTTGGCTGAGCAGCAGGTTCTGCGCAGTGTCGAATACTTCCTCCACCCTTTGGGCAATGAACTGCGCACGGTTGTGGCAGAAGCAGCGCACCCGCAGCCGTGGCAGATGATCCTGTGGCAGCTGGTTGAGGTAGTCGCGCAGACAGTCGAGCAGCGCGTGGGGGCCGTCGTAGCGGCTGACCATCACCTCGTTCCAGCTATTGAGCGTGACCTGGTCCAGGGTCAGCACCAGGTTGTCGCGTACACCGGCATAGCTCAGGGAGTCGGTGCGCTCGGTGGTCATCAGGATATTCAGCTCGCGATGATGTTTGAGCGGGTCGACGCCGACGTTGATCAGCAACAACACCTCTTCCGGCACTGCCGGACGCAACAGGCGGACTTCATCGACGCTGGCCAGGGGCAGGGCGATGGTCTGTTGCAGGCTGCCCAGCAGGTTGAACAGCTCGAACTCGGTCATGTCACTGGTGCCAGGGTGCAGCGCCAGGCGCGTACTGCTGTCGATTACCCCATTGCGGTGGCACCAGGTAAGCATTTCCAGCAGGTCGCGGCTGCGTTTGATCGGCGCGAAGTGCTCCCATTCCAAGGCCGTGAGGTTGCCGTTATACAAGCCCCAGTGGTATTGGCCAGCTTCCTTGCGGTTGGGCGACTGCACCAGTGTCAGGGTATCTTCGGCCAGGTCGGGCGCAATACCGGGGTTGATGAACTCAACCTTGCCGGCTTTGCGCTCAAACGCTGCATACAGGCGCCGGCCCAACACATTGAGGTCACGCTTGTTGATCAGGCTGATGGTCTGTTCGGTACGGGCGAACTGGGTGAGGAAGCGGTAACTGTAGTTCAGCTCATTGACCAGGGCACGGCGCTCGGAAGCGACCTGGCGCACTTTCCACTGGCTGCGGCTGTCCAGCAGGGCCAGTTGGCGTTGGTCCCAACCCCACTCAAGCGCCAGACGCTCGAGCAGCAACCGTTGCCAGCCGGTAGTGCGCTGGCCACCGCTGAGCTTGCGATTGACCTTCAGGTACAGGCTGCGCCGCACCAGCTCCAGGCGCTCTGGCTCGTTGCGGGCCTTGAGATACTCCTCGATGCGGCGGTAGACCATGATGTAAGGGTCCAGCTCATCCAGATCAATCTGGTTGGCGAACACCGCCCGTTTAAAACGCAGGCTCAGGCACTGCACGTTCGGGTGTTCGCTGGCGTAGACCTCGGTCAGCAGCAGCTTGAGCACCGACTTGTAGGGGGATTCGATGCCCTTGAACAATTGCCACAGTCCGGCACCCGTGAACTCGCCCGGCGGAATGTGGGCCAGGTGGCCGAGGTCGAGCGTCTCGTCGGCGCGGATGAAGCGCTTGGAGATCAGGGTGTGGGTAAATTCGGCGTAGCGGCTTTCTTCATACACCGGCACCAGCCACCAGATCGGCGTGCGCCCGGCCAGCCATATGGCGGTGCGGTAGAACTCGTCCAGCAGCAGGTAGTGCTGGGTGGTGCCGCAATCGTCGGAACTCAGTTGTGTGTCGCGTTCGCCGAGTATGAAGCGCGTCGGTTCAATCAAAAAGAAATGCGCTTCGGCGCCCATGCCCAGGGCCCATGCCTCGAGCAATTGGCACTTCTTGCGCAGCTCGGCCAGTTCGTTGTCGTTCAGATCGGGCGCATGGCACACCCACACATCCATATCGCTTTGATCGGCCTGGGCCAATGTGCCGAGGCTGCCCATCAGGAACAGGCCATGGATCGGCCGGGGCGGGTTGCCGTGGCGAGGTTTATAAGAGAACGAACGGGTCAGGCGCTGGGCTTCGGCCAAGGCCAGGACGTCGGGTTCGAAATTCGACAGCCCGGCCGGGGTGGTGCTGGAGACGTAGCCCGGCAACAACGGGTGATTGACGTGAAAAAACAGCGGCAGCAGGGTCAGTACGCTTTGCTGGCGCGGTGTCAGCCCCTCAACGGCACGGGCCATGCGTCCTTCATTTAGGGCCATGAAGCGCGCGCGCAACTGAGTCAGCACCTTGCGGTCGATGCCTTCATCCAGGTCGGGGCGGATTTCATGGGTGCGGGTCATGTCGAACTCGGTGGCTCGCAAGGCCCGACATGGGCGGCCGTGTAGGAGTTTACAGCCAGAAGCGTAGGAGGTTTAGAGGGGAAATGATTTTGGCGTCAGAATTTTCGCCGTTGCGCAACAACACCCTTGGAATCCGCAAGGGCGGACTCCACGGGCGGTATCCGTTATCAGGCGGCTTCTTTGGTCGAGCTGGTAGTCAGGATAGTCAGCAGGGTTTGCGCTTGTTCGGCGGCGTCGCGACCCAGGCTGGTCAGATAACCGCCATCCGGCTGGTCGATCAGTTTTTTCTCGAAGAGGCGCTTGGCAGCGGCAATGGCGGCAGGAGCGGCAGTCTGGTGGACTTTCAGACCTTCCTGGGAGCTGCCCAGGTTGAAGAGTGCAAGGATTTCCAGTTCGGCAACCAACTCGGGGGTATACGACATAAGGACTCCAGACTTTCTAAATTTATTAGAGGCTAGCAAGCCATAAGGTGAACGCACTTTGACGGGCTGTCCAGTGAGAAAGTCGCAGGTATTGATATGGCGCAGATTTGTGGCGAGGAAGCGGGCTTCCTGGCCACGCCAAGGCTGGTTTCAGTTGTTTTCAGGCGGTAGTTCAGGAAGTGCTCGCAGCGCCGTTTCATACCATTCGGTATCGAAAGCACGGTCTTCTTCGAGCATCTTGTCTATCTCAACGGCCAGCACATGGGCCATGAGATTCAAAATATCTTCGCGCTCGTAACCAACCAGGGTCAGTTTATTGAAGGTCGCCTTGGCGGCAGGCGGGTTGTCGCTTTCGATCTGGTTTTCGATAGCCTGGGTCAGCGTGCTTTCGGTGAACTCTTCTTCGTCGTTATCAATATCGGTCGGCTCGCTCATGGCAGGCTCCTCAAGGAAAGGGTGCCAGTCTACCGCCATTCAGGCAGGTGATGCTGCTGGTCAGCCCGGCTTCGGGCATCTATAACTCTTGCAGCCAACCCCACACCCGGCCTGGAGGCTTTGCGATGCTCAAGCTTTACGGATTTTCGGTCAGCAACTACTACAACATGGTGAAACTGGCGCTGCTGGAGAAAGGACTGCCTTTCGAAGAGGTGCCTTTTTATGCCGGGCAAACCCCCGAAGCGCTGGCGATAAGCCCCCGCGGCAAGGTGCCGGTGCTGGGCTTGACGCAGGGATTTATCAACGAAACCAGCGTGATCCTCGAATACATCGAGCAGACCCAGGAAGGCCCTGTGCTGCTCCCGGCCGAGCCGTTCCAGCGTGCCCAGGTGCTGGCGTTATGCAGGGAGATCGAGCTGTACATCGAATTGCCTGCCCGTGCCTGTTTCGCCGAGGCGTTTTTCGGCATGCCGGTGCCGGAGGCGATCAAGGAAAAATCCAAGGCCGAGTTGTTGCTGGGCATCGCTTCTTTGGGGCGGCATGGCAAGTTCGCGCCTTATGTGGCGGGTGAAAGTTTTACCATTGCCGATCTGTATTTCATGTACAGCTTGAATCTGGCCTGTGGTGTGGGCGAGAAGCTGTTTGGCCTGGATCTGCTGGCTGGGTTACCGAAGGCGAAGACGCTGCTCGCGCGCCTGAATGAAATGCCCAACGCACAAAAGGTGGAGGCGGACAGGCAGGCGGCGCTGCCGTCATTCATGGCGATGATTGCGGCCAGAAAGTGATCAAGTGTGGGAGGGGGCTTGCTCCCGATAGCGGTGTGTCAGCTAAGATTTTCTTACCTGATACATCGCTATCGGGAGCAAGCCCCCTCTTATCAAACATAAAATAACCCATTGTTTTTGCTCTTAAAATTTAAGCCGCTTTTACCAACTGCAGTCCCATCTTGCGTGCCTTGCGTTCCAAGGCGCGCATCTGCCGGCCACGGCTTCTTTCTTCGAATTCCGCGATACCTTTTTCAACGTAGGGTTGGCCCTTGGTCAGCATTGCGTAAATCAACCGTGCCAGTTGGTGCGCTGTCGCCTTGATTGCGCAGCAGGTATCCATCCGGGTTAGGCGCGCCCGATGGCTTGCGCCGATAAAGCTTTTGTCGTTGCGTGCGATAGAAGCGGCTTGCTTCAAAGCCTGCGCAGCTCGGTTAATCACGGTTACAGATTTTCCAGGCAAGGTTTTTCCTCCTGAAATACGCGTTGGCGGCGCGAGGCCCAGCCACGAACAAAAGTGCTGCGAGGTCGGAAACTTTGATAAATCCGGTCCCAGTTCACTGGCCAAGACCAAAGCAGTATCGATGCCGATAGTAGGAATTGCGGTTAAATCCACCCCCATCACTTTGTTCAGCGCTCGATGCAGGATCAATTGCTGCTCATTCGAGCGGTGTGGATTGCGCAGCGTTTTAGCCGGGCACACGACCTCGTTTTGAAGAACAGGCAAGCGTTCAAGCGTAAAAGCGATGGCTTGGTCGCACTCACCAATCTGTTTTTCCAGGAAGTCATAAGCCGCCAGCTCTTGACTCAGTGCATGCAGATGCTCAGCTCGCCAATTACCCCGCAAACTACGAGCGACGGTGGCTTGATCGGCTTTAACACGCTTGTCTCTAAGCATTGCCAGCACTTCGGGATCGCGCTCGCCATTAACAATTGCCCGCAAAATGCTCATGCCCGTCACGCCTGCGATGTTACTGATGACTTGAGCCAGTTGGATGTTCATCTGGACTAAAGCCTTTTGCATCCGGTTGAGAGCTTTGGCTTGATCGCGCACCTTATTGCCACGCTGACGGACCAGTGAGCGTAATGAACACACGTCGTCCGAAGGACGAAAAGCACCTCTCAACAGGCCATGCGTCATGAGCTGAAGAATCCACTGACAATCCAGTACATCGGACTTGCGTCCGGTTATCTGCCGCGTCGCGCGGGAGTTAACGAGGTAGACCTCAAAGCCTCGTCTATCGAGTATTTCGAAGAGCGGGATCCAATAAACGCCGGTCGCCTCCATCGCCACCACCTTGACTCCCATGGACTCAAACCAATCGGCCATGGCATGCAAATCATCGGTGAAGGTTGAAAATCGTTTAACCGGCTCATCGCATTTCGTCGGATCAACAGCGGCCAAATGCTCACGCCCGCCCACATCAACAGCACCGCAGTCGGGATGGATAACCTCAAAACGTTTTTGGTTCTTGCGCGTCATGACAATTCCTCGCAGGATTGAACGACGCGGGCGGGGTACACGGTGGCGAGCGGATTCACTCTCTTATACGTGGTCACAGCTTGCTGTGCCGACAATGACTCCACGCCGATACCGTGCAGGCCACTCTCCCACTCGGGTGCTGACACACCAGTGCTGGCTACGGCCTTTGCCCCGCACGCGTTCTTCAACCTTACGATGAACCAGTTTGATGCGCGACAGCGCTATGTCGAAGACTTAGTGGGGCCTCCCACATTTTTTAGCGGCTGGCGAGCAGGGCCTGGCCGCATACTACGGCAGCCTTGACCTGTGCCGGTGCAGTACCGCCCACATGGTTGCGGGCATTCACCGAGCCTTCGAGGGTCAGCACGGCAAACACATCCTGCTCGATCTGGTCGCTGAACTGGCGCAGTTCTTCCAGGCTCATCTCCGCCAGGTCCTTGCCGGTGTCTACGCCATATTTAACCGCGTGGCCGACGATTTCGTGACAGTCACGGAACGGCAGGCCACGGCGTACCAGGTAGTCAGCCAGGTCGGTCGCGGTGGAAAACCCGCGCAGGGCCGCTTCACGCATCATCGCGTGCCTGGGCTTGATCGCCGGGATCATGTCGGCAAAGGCACGCAGCGAGTCGCGCAGGGTGTCGGCGGCGTCGAACAGCGGCTCCTTGTCTTCCTGGTTGTCCTTGTTGTAGGCCAGGGGTTGGCCTTTCATCAGGGTCAACAGGCCCATCAGTGCGCCGAATACCCGGCCGCTTTTACCCCGTACCAGCTCGGGCACGTCGGGGTTCTTCTTTTGCGGCATGATCGAGCTGCCGGTGCAGAAGCGGTCCGGCAGGTCGATGAACTGGAACTGCGCGCTGGTCCATAGCACCAGTTCTTCCGAGAAACGCGACAGGTGCATCATCGCAATGCTGGCGGCGGCGCAGAATTCGATAGCGAAGTCACGGTCCGACACGCCATCCAGGGAGTTGCCGCCCACGGCGTCAAAGCCCAGCAGTTGTGCGGTGTACTCGCGGT
The DNA here is from genome assembly GCF_036704165.1 of Pseudomonas khavaziana. Taxonomy (NCBI): domain Bacteria; kingdom Pseudomonadati; phylum Pseudomonadota; class Gammaproteobacteria; order Pseudomonadales; family Pseudomonadaceae; genus Pseudomonas; species Pseudomonas khavaziana. The sequence goes on along the minus strand of NZ_CP129946.1, from coordinate 6,313,949 downwards.
CGATCGGGTAGGTGGTACCCGCCAGCGCGGCGCTGCCCAATGGCATGCGGTTGGCGCGCTTGCGGCAATCGACCAGGCGCTCGTAGTCGCGGCTGAGCATTTCGAACCAGGCCAGCAGGTGGTGGCCGAAGGTCACCGGCTGTGCGGTCTGCAAGTGGGTGAAGCCGGGCATGATGGTGTCCGATTCACGCTCGGCCTGCTCCAGCAAACCTTTTTGCAGGCGGGTGATTTCGGCCAGGATCAGGTCGATTTCATCGCGCAGCCACAAGCGGATATCGGTGGCTACCTGATCGTTACGGCTGCGGCCGGTATGCAGTTTTTTGCCGGTCACGCCGATGCGGTCGGTCAGGCGCGCCTCGATGTTCATGTGCACATCTTCCAGGTCGACGCGCCAATCGAACGTACCGGCCTCGATCTCACCGCGGATGGTGGTCAGGCCGTCGATGATGCTGTCACGCTCGGCGTCGGTCAGCACGCCGACCTTGGCCAGCATCGTGGCGTGGGCGATGGAGCCCATGATGTCGTGGCGGTACAGGCGCTGGTCAAAGGTGACGGAGGCGGTGAAGCGGGCGACGAAGGCGTCGACGGGTTCACTGAAGCGGCCGCCCCAGGACTGGTTGGTCTTGTCGGTGCTCATGGATTCGCTCGTGATCTGTTTGAAAGAGGCATGGAGGTGTGCCGGCGATAATAACAGGGTTGCCCTTGGTGGCGGTGTTGCGGGTGTCTGGCAATTTTATTTGCGCGGTAGATGGCTAAGTGCCTTGCCGCCGACCGCATCCGGGACGAGACTGGACAGGTACTTATTGAAACGATATTTGACGATTGAGCAATATCGTCTCGGTGAGCGTCTACAGTTGCACTGATAGTGTGTGAATGCACCAAAGTCGACTGATGCGGTCATAACCAGACTATCCATTAAACAGGGGGGTATTCGGATTGTGTATCAGTGAACCCTACGACGATGCCCGACGGCAGCAGGTCCTGGGCGCAATTGAACAGGTCCGGGTAAATTTGGGTGCCGCTCTCAGGGCACTTTTTGCCGCTCGCGCTAGTCTTAGCGTGGATCGCTGTGACGTAAGTCACCGCACCTGTCTACGCTATCCTTGTGCGAGACTCACGCAGGAATCCAGCGCAATATGAATGTCCTGATCGTTGATGACGAACCCCAAGCCCGCGAGCGACTGAGCCGTCTGGTCAGTGAACTCGAGGGTTATACAAACCTTGACCCGAGTGCCACCACTGGGGAGGAGGCGTTGACGCTGATCGAGAGCCTCAAGCCAGATCTGGTGCTGCTCGATATCCGCATGCCGGGCCTCGACGGCTTGCAAGTGGCCGCCCGCCTGAGCGAGCGCGAGTCGCCGCCGGCCGTAGTTTTGTGCATGGCCCATGATGAGTTTTCTGCTCAGACGCTTGAAGAGAGCAATGTCAGTTTTCTTATCAAGCCAGTCACTGCCGAAGCCTTGCTCAAGGCGTTGAAAAAAGCCGAGAGACCCAACCGCGCCCAGCTTGCCGCTTTGACCCAGCCGGCTGCCCAGAGTGGTAATGGGCCACGCAGCCACATCAGTGCGCGCACTCGCAAGGGTATCGAGCTGATCCCACTTAGCCAGGTCGTCTATTTTATTGCCGATCACAAGTACGTGACCTTACGTCATGAGTCTGGTGAAGTGCTGCTCGATGAGCCGCTCAAGGCCCTGGAAGACGAGTTTGGCGACCGCTTCGTGCGCATCCATCGCAACGCGCTGGTAGCCCGTGAGCGCATCGATCGCCTGCAACGTACGCCCCTGGGGCACTTTCAGCTATTCCTGAAGGGGCTCAACGGCGATGCACTGATTGTCAGCCGACGCCACGTCGCCGGCGTGCGCAAGATGATGCAGCAGCTTTAACCCAAGGTCTGCGGCGCGGTCTGCGTTCCTTGTCGTGGTGCGATGTGGCCAGGGAGGCCCCGCACTTGCTGATTCAAATCAAAGCGTATTTGCCTGAGCTGTTATTATCCGCTGTAACTATTCAGTTCGGATTGATCCATGTCCTCTCGCGAAATCCGCATCGCCACCCGTAAAAGCGCCCTGGCCTTGTGGCAGGCCGAATACGTCAAAGCACGCCTTGAGCAGGCCCATCCGGGCCTCAAGGTATCCCTTGTACCCATGGTCAGTCGTGGCGACAAGCTGCTCGACTCGCCACTGTCGAAAATCGGCGGCAAGGGCTTGTTCGTCAAGGAGCTGGAAAACGCGCTGCTGGAGAACGAAGCCGACATCGCCGTGCATTCGATGAAAGATGTGCCCATGGACTTCCCTGAAGGCCTGGGCCTTTTTTGCATCTGCGAACGCGAAGACCCGCGCGATGCCTTTGTTTCCAACACCTACGCATCCCTGGATGAATTGCCGCTGGGCAGCATCGTCGGCACCTCCAGCCTGCGTCGCCAGGCTCAGTTGCTGAGCCGGCGCCCCGATTTGCAGATCCGTTTCCTGCGCGGCAACGTCAACACTCGCCTGGCCAAGCTCGACGCCGGCGAATATGACGCAATCATCCTTGCCGCTGCCGGCTTGATTCGCCTGGGCTTCGAAGAGCGCATCACGTCGGCCATCAGCATCGAAGACAGCCTGCCCGCGGGCGGGCAGGGTGCGGTCGGCATCGAATGCCGCACCGTCGACAGCGAAATCCACGCACTGCTCAAGCCCCTTGATCATGCGGATACCGAAGTGCGTGTCACCGCCGAGCGCGCCCTGAACAAGCATCTCAATGGTGGCTGCCAAGTGCCAATCGCCTGTTACGCCGTGCTCGAAGGTGAAAACCTGTGGCTGCGTGGCCTGGTCGGCGACCCGGACGGCGGTACGCTGCTGACCGCCGAAGTGCGCGGCCCGCAACGTGATGCCACGGCCCTGGGCATCCAGGTCGCCGAGGAGTTGCTGGACAAGGGCGCTGGCGCCATCCTGCAGAAAGTCTATGGCGAGGCCGGCCCGCAGTGACCGACTGGCGCGTACTGCTGACGCGGCCTGCCGAGGAGTCGATGGCCCTGGGGGCCTTGTTGTCCGAGGCTGGTATCTACAGCAGCAGCCTACCCTTGCTGGAAACCGAAGCGTTGCCGGTCACACCCGAGCAACAAGCGTTGTTCGGCGCGCTGCAGCGCTATTGCGCGGTCATCGTGGTGAGCAAGCCGGCCGCGCGCCTGGCCTTGCAACGATTGGGAAGTACTCCGGCGCCAATGCCCTGGTTCAGCGTTGGGGCGGCGACGGCGCAGATACTGGCCGGTCATGGCCTCGATGTTCACTATCCAGCCACTGGCGATGACAGCGAGGCCTTGCTTCGATTGCCTGCATTGCGCGAGGCTACTGCCCGGCCAGATGCAAGGGTGCTGATCCTGCGCGGCGAAGGCGGGCGGGAGTTGCTGGCAGAGCGTTTGCGCGAGCAAGGTGCTAGTGTCGACTATCTGCAATTGTATCGGCGTTTTCTTCCAGCCTACGAGAAGGGCGCGCTGATGCAGCGCATTCAGTTGGAACGCTTGAACGGCCTGGTGGTCAGCAGTGGGCAGGGTTTTTTACACTTGCAGGCCATGGCCGGCCCCGATTGGCCAGAGGTGGCACAGCTGCCATTGTTCGTGCCCAGTCCGCGCGTCTATGAGATGGCGCGGGCCGCTGGCGCAGAAAAAGTTGTGGACTGTCGTGGCGCGAGTGCCGCGGCTTTGTTAGTGGCGTTGGGGAGCTATCCCGTTCCCACTCTCTGATACGCAAAGGACGGATACGTGAGCGAAACAGCCTTGCCTAAAGATGAAGCTCAGCCCGCGCTCGACGCGCCGGTCGAGACACCGGTCAGCGCACCACGCCGCAGCAATGGCCTGGCCATCGTCGCCTTGCTGCTGGGCGCTGCGGGCGTAGCCGCCGGCGGCTGGGGGATTTGGCAGGTGCGCGCCCTGCAAACCAGCAGCCAGCATCAGCTGGGCCAGGTGCAGACCCTGGATGAGCAATCCCAGAGCCTCAAGCAAAGCCAGCAGCAGATGGCCGCTCGCCTGGCGCAGTTACCGGGTGCGGACGAGCTTGAGGAGCGCCGCCGCCTGGTCGCCCAATTGCAAGGTGATCAGCAGCGCCTGAACCAGCGCCTGGAAACCGTGTTGGGTGCCAGCCGCAAGGACTGGCGCCTGGCCGAAGCCGAACACCTGATCCGTCTGGCCAGCTTGCGTTTATCTGCCTTGCAGGACATCAACAGCGCCCAGTCGCTGGTCCAGGGGGCGGACGAGATTCTTCGCGAGCAGAGCGACCCGGGCGCTTTCGCCGCGCGCGAGCAACTGGCCAGGAGCCTGGCCGCGTTGCGTAGCACCGAGCAGCCGGATCGTACCGGCCTTTACCTGCAACTGGCGGCCTTGCGTGACCAGGTCGTGCAGTTGGCGGCGATTGCGCCGGAATATCAACTCACCGAGCCTTCCTCCCAAGGGCGTCCCACCAACGATACGGAAAATTGGTTGAGCCAGTGGTGGGAGCAGATCTCCCGTTACTTCCGCATCGACTTCAACCCGGATGACAACATCCGCCCATTGTTGGCGGGCCAAGGCTTGAACCAAGTGCGACTGGCCCTGAGCCTGGCGCTGGAGCAAGCACAGTGGGCCGCGCTGAATGGCGAGTCGGCGGTGTACAGCCGCTCGTTGGGGCAAGCGCGCAGCGTATTGCAAGACAACTTCAACCAGGACAACCCGCAGAGCAAGGCGATGCTGGCGCGTATCGCTGAGCTCGAGCCCAAGGCCGTGTCGGTGGTGACGCCCGACCTGGCAGCGAGCCTGGCTGCGGTGCAGGCGTACCTCGAACGTCGACATCAGTCTGCCGATGAGGCCAAGGCTTCGGCTGACAAACCGGCGACCCAGGAGTAGAGCTGATGAAGCGTTTCTATGTGATCCTGGTGCTGGCAATTGCGGTCGCCCTGGCACTGGGCGTGGGTATTTCGAAACACACCGGCTACGTGCTGATTACCTATCCCCATTTGCTGCATTACGAATCGAGCCTGTGGGCTACGCTGGTGGCGGTATTTGCCATCGGCCTGGCGATCTACCTTGTGCGTGTGTTGTTTAGCCTGGTCACCACATCCAGCGGTGTGGTCAATCCCTGGTCGCGGCGCAACCGCAGCCGCCGCGTGCAAATTGCCATCGAACAAGGCCAGATGGACCTCGCGGAGGGCCGCTGGGCCAGTGCCGAACGCCATTTGCACCGCGCCGCGGAAGCAGAGCGCCAACCATTGTTGTATTACATCGGCGCAGCCCGCGCGGCCAATGAGCAGGGCCGTTATGAGGAGTCCGACGGTTTGCTGGAGCGCGCCTTGGAGCGCCAGCCCCAGGCCGAACTGGCGGTTGCATTGAGCCATGCCCAACTGCAGATGGACCGAGGCGATACTGACGGCGCCCTGACCACCCTGCAGGCGATGCACGAGCGTCACCCGCATAACGCGCAGGTGCTACGGCAGTTGCAGCGCCTGCATCAGCAGCGTGGCGATTGGTCATCGGTGATTCGCCTATTGCCTGAACTGCGCAAGGACAAGGTATTGCCTGCGGGCGAGCTGGCCGAGCTGGAGCGTCGCGCCTGGGGCGAGAACCTGAGTCTGGCTGCCCAGCGGGAAGAGCAAGGTGAAGCGGGCTTGCAGTCCCTGGAGCGCGCCTGGGAGCAATTGACTTCGGCCCAGCGCCAACAGCCACAGTTGGTGCTGGCGTATGCCGACCAACTGCGTCGGCTCGGTGCGGATGCCAAGGCCGAGGAGGTGCTGCGTGGTGCGCTCAAGCGCGGCTATGACAGCCACCTGATCCGTCTGTATGGCCTACTGCGCGGCAGTGACCCAGCGCGTCAATTGAAGTTTGCTGAAGGTTGGCTCAAGGATCATCCTGGCGACGCCAGTTTGCTGTTGACGCTGGGCCGCCTGTGCCTGCAAAACAGCCTGTGGGGCAAGGCACGGGACTATCTGGAAAGCAGTCTGCAAGTGCAGCGCAATCCTGAAGCCTGCGCCGAACTGGCCCGCCTGCTGGCCCAGTTGGGCGACACCGAACGAAGCAACCAGCTGTTTCAAGAGGGCCTGGGGTTGCTGGACAATCGTTTGCTGTCCTCGCCGCTACCAGTCCCTGCGCGAGTTTGAAGTAGGAAAGGGTGAACAGATTGGCTCCGACCTATCTGACACCCGGTCCGCCAATCCCCCGTAAACGCTTGGCCTAACTGGTGTTGTTACTAATTCCTACTTGTTGTAATTGGATTTCCTCCGGGCTCTGGCGGGATGTCCTTACGTTTTCGCGGAATAGTCTGCTCTAGGGCGTATTGAAAGGGGTTGGGCCTTTACTCTACCGTAGCGACCTATCTCTTGCAGTGCGGATAAACAATGTCTTTGGCCCCTTTACGCTCTTTGTTTTTGCTGGCGTTCATGGCAGGTGCGCTGACGTTGGGCGCGTCCTTTTATCTGGAATATGGCGCGCTGCTACAGCCTTGTTTTCTATGCCAGGTACAACGCCTGTTGCTTGCCATTTTTACGCTGATCAACCTGATCGCTGCTCTTCATAAGCCTGGACGCATGGGCCTTTGCCTGTATGGACTGGCAAGCATGGGGTGTGCGCTGCTTGGCGCCATTACCGCAGGGCGCCAAGTGTTGTTGCAGAATATGCCCTCAGGCCAGGTCCGGGATTGCTGGCCCAGCCTGCAATCAATGATTGAGAACCTGTCGTTCTGGCAGGCAGCACGCTCAGTATTCAACGGCACTGTCGATTGCGTCGAAATCACCTGGACGCTATTTGAACTGAGTCTTCCCGAGTGGAGCCTGCTGTTCTTCGTGGCCATGCTGATTCTAGGTGCCATGCAATTTTCAAGGTTGTTGTTTTGTAGGCATTTGCGCCGTGCAAGGGCATGAAAACCGAACGCAGGTTGTAGGAGTGGATTAAACACTTGTATGAACTTTCTCTCCTGCGTACCTTGAAGCCACAGTCATGCGGGCATAATCTGGCCCGCACGCGTTATCCAAACCGTTTGTCAGACGCGGCCTTGTCCGGCTGCTGCTTTATCCTCGAAGTGTTGCGCAGGTACATAGCAGCAGCGCCCCTATAGGGAAGAGAGATCATCATGCTGGAAAGTTGTCAGAATGCTCAGGAACGCTGGGGTGGGGTGCACAAGCTGATCGACAGCTGGTTGAAAGCACGTCACGAACTGGTTCGGGCCTTTGATGCTCTCGGCGCCAAGCCCGAAGCATTGGGTGAGAATCGCGAGCCATTGCAGGATTTCTGTGGAGTGCTGGTGGACTACGTGTCGGCAGGCCATTTCGGTGTCTACGAGCAACTGACCAAGGAGGCGGAAGCCTTCGACGACCAGCGTGGTCTCGATCTGGCAGAGACTATTTACCCGCGCATTGATGTGATTACGGAAAAACTGCTGGCATTTACTGACCTGTGTGATGCAGGGAAATGTGTTGCGGAAAAATTCAAAGAGTTGGGTGCGCTGCTACATGAGCGTTTCGAGTTGGAAGACTGCCTGATAGAAGTGCTGCACAACGCGCATAAGGAAGAGGCTGCCACCCAGGCCTGAACCTTTGCAACGATATGAAAAACGGTGCGCATGTCGCACCGTTTTTTTATGGGTCAGTGGCGAGTGCCAAGCAGTTCTATCTCGAACACCAGCGGCGTAAAGGGCGGGATCAACTCACCCGCCCCATCTGCGCCATAGGCCAAGGCTGAAGGAATCACCAGGCGCCATTTCGCACCCACCGGCATCTGTTGCAATGCGCTGCTCCAACCGCTGATCACGCTGTCCAGGCGAAACCATTGCGGCTGCGTACTTTTGTCGAAGACGGTCCCGTCGGGTAGTCGCCCCACGTATTTCACCTGCACCTCATCGCTGGCCAGTGGCTTATTACCTGTGCCAGGTGCCAGCTCGGTGAGCAGGATGCCGTCTGCCAATTCGCGCACGCCAGTGATGGCTTTTTCCTGCGTCAGGAATTGTTGTTCGGCGACGAGTGCTTTTTCGCTTTGAGGGATTTGGGCGTCGGCGGCGTTCTGTGCTTCGTGCTGGGCGAGTATCTGTTCGATACGAGCCTTGTCCAGCGCAAGCGGCTTGCCCTGGTAGGCTTGCCTGAGGCCGTCCACCAGTGCCTGGATCTGTAGGTCAGGGACTTCCTGGCGCAACCGTTCGCCGAGGCTTGCGCCGAGACTATAGGCAAGGTCGTGCGGATCCGAGGCGGTGGTTTTTGACAGCGGTTGCTCGCTCGCATCGGCTACGCAGATCACTAAGCCAAGCACTAGAAAAAGGTAACGCGACATGGACAGTCTCCCGGCGAAAGTGCGACGGATTATGCCAGTGTGAGTGAGTAAAAAGTGGCGCGGTTTTTCGTTATATCGATAAGAATTTTCGTACGGTGCAACGCAAGGCAAACGATACTGTCAACATGCCCTAGCGGCGGTAAGAGCAGAGGGCTAGTATGAGCCGCACCCACGTCAGCCAGGAGGTAAACCATGTCGGCCAAACAGAAGCCTGTAAATACCCCGTTGCACTTGCTCCAACAACTTTCGGGCAGCCTGCTCGAACATCTGGAAAGCGCATGTTCCCAGGCGTTGGCCGATGCAGAAAAACTGCTCGCCAAACTGGAAAAACAACGCGGTAAAGCCCAAGAAAAACTGCACAAGTCCCGCACCAAACTGCAAGACGCCGCTACAGCCGGCAAGTCCAAGGCGCAAGCCAAAGCCAAGGACGCCGTTAAAGAACTTGAGGACCTGCTGGATGCCCTCAAGGATCGTCAAGCGGAGACCCGCAGCTACATTTCCCAACTCAAGAAAGACGCTCAGGAAAGCCTGAAGCTGGCCCAGGGCATTGGCCGTGTGAAGGAAGCCGTAGGGAAAGCACTGGGTGCTCGTACCCCTGCAAAAGTTGCAGCCAAGCCGGTTGCGAAAACTGCTGCTGCGAAACCTGCTGTCAAGCCAGCGGCTAAAACCGCTGCTGCGAAACCAGCCGCCAAGCCAGCTGCCAAAACTGCTGCTGCGAAACCTGCTGTTAAGCCAGCTGCCAAAACTGCTGCTGCGAAACCGGCCGCCAAGCCAACTGCCAAAACGGCTGCTGCGAAACCAGCCGCCAAGCCAGCGGCTAAAACCGCTGCTGCGAAACCGGCCGCCAAGCCAGCTGCCAAAACTGCTGCTGCGAAACCTGCTGTTAAGCCAGCTGCCAAAACTGCTGCTGCAAAACCAGTCGCCAAGCCAGCGGCTAAAACCGCTGCTGCGAAACCAGCCGCCAAGCCAGCTGCCAAAACTGCTGCTGCGAAACCAGCCGCCAAGCCAGCGGCTAAAACCGCTGCTGCGAAACCAGTCGCCAAGCCAGCTGCCAAAACTGCTGCTGCGAAACCAGCCGCCAAGCCAGCGGCTAAAACCGCTGCTGCGAAACCAGCCGCCAAGCCAGCTGCCAAAACTGCTGCTGCGAAACCAGCCGCCAAGCCAGCGGCTAAAACCGCTGCTGCGAAACCAGTCGCCAAGCCAGTTGCTAAACCTACTGCCGCGAAACCAGCCGCCAAACCCGCGGCTGCAAAACCAGCACCTGCCAAGCCAGCCACTCCAGTAGCACCTGCTGCCACTGCGACCTCTTCAACCGCTCCAGCCGCATCGACCAGCAGCACCCCTGCACCGGTAGCGTCAAGCACCACCCCAACCAGCGCTTCCTAAGTGTTGGCGACTACGACGCGCAGCCGCTGCAGCGCGTCGTGGTCAAGGTTGGCGGCTTCGGCCGCCAAGCCTTCAAGCCATCCGTACTGACCCACCCCCTCATTGATAGGCCATGCCTGCGCCAGCGTTTCCAAGCGCATCAGCAGTGCTCGCTCGGCTTCCACCTCCAGGGTCTTGACCCGCTCCCGTAGCGATGCCAGTTGTGTATCCTGCTGCGCCTCGGCTCGCCATTGCACACGCACTTGTCGCAACGGTTCGACCACCTGTGTCCGCCAGGGGCGAGCAAGCTGCTGCAATGCCTGCACGCGTTCGGACGTATACGCCACACCTCGTTGTTCCAGCCATGCACCACACAACAACAGGCACACATCCGCCCCTTGCTCCTGCAAGCGCAGGCACTCGGCCTCCACACCCGGGCGGGCGTAGGTCGAGAGGGCAAAGCTCCACAGGTCAGCGCACATATTCACACCCAAGCCAGCGGCCAACGAAGCTGGTAGACTCCGCCGCCATTATGATCCGACTTCAAAGCCTAACATTACAGCGTGGCCCGCAACGTCTTCTTGAAGACGCCGAGCTGACCCTGCACGCCGGTCACAAAGCCGGCCTGATCGGTGCCAACGGCGCCGGCAAATCCACGTTGTTCGCCTTGTTGCTGGGTGAGCTGACCCCGGACTCCGGAGACTGTCTGCTGCCGGCCGACTGGCGCATCGCCCATATGCGCCAGGAGATCGACACCCTGGACCGCATCGCGATCGACTACGTGCTCGATGGCGACCTGCGCCTGCGCCAGGTGCAACACGACCTCGCCGAAGCCGAAAAAAACCAGGACGGTGCCGCCCAGGCCCGCCTGCACGCCGAGCTGGACAGCGCCGACGGCTATACCGCCGACGCCCGTGCCCGCAAGATGCTCGCCGGCCTGGGTTTTACCAACGAACAGATGGACCGCCCGGTCGCCGATTTCTCCGGTGGCTGGCGCATGCGCCTCAATCTGGCCCAAGCGCTGATGTGCCCTTCGGACCTGCTGCTGCTCGATGAACCGACCAACCACTTGGACCTCGATGCGATCCTGTGGCTGGAAGACTTCCTCAAGAACTATCAGGGTACGTTGCTGCTGATTTCCCACGACCGGGACTTCCTCGACGCCGTGGTCGATAACATCGCCCACGTCGAACAGAAGAAGATCACCCTTTACCGTGGCGGCTATACCGCGTTCGAACGCGCCCGCGCCGAGCGCCTGGCCCAGCAGCAACAGGCCTATGAGAAGCAACAGGCGCAGCGTGCGCACATGGAAAGCTACATCGCCCGGTTCAAGGCCCAGGCCACCAAGGCCCGCCAGGCCCAGAGCCGGATCAAGGCCCTGGAACGCATGGAAGAGCTGTCGGCGGCCCACGTCGATTCGCCGTTCGACTTTGTATTCCGCGAATCGGTGAAGATCTCCAGCCCGTTGCTGGACCTCTCCGATGCCCGCCTGGGTTATGGCGACAAAACCATCCTGGAGAAGGTCAAGCTGCAGCTCACGCCAGGCGCTCGTATCGGTTTGCTGGGCCCCAACGGCGCGGGCAAGTCGACGCTGATCAAGAACCTCTCGGGCGAGCTTGCGCCTCTGTCCGGTCGCCTGACCCGTGGCGAGAACACAGTGGTGGGTTACTTCGCCCAGCACCAACTGGACTCGCTCGACTCCAAGGCCAGCCCGCTGTTGCACCTGCAACGCCTGGCGCCGACCGAACGCGAGCAGACCTTGCGTGATTTCCTCGGTGGTTTTGACTTCCGTGGCGCGCGCATCGATGAGCCCGTGCTGAATTTCTCCGGTGGCGAAAAAGCCCGGCTGGCTCTGGCCCTGATCGCCTGGGACCGCCCGAACCTGCTGCTGCTCGACGAACCGACCAACCACCTGGACCTGGAAATGCGCCTGGCGCTGACCATGGCCCTGCAGGAATTCAGCGGTGCGGTATTGGTGGTGTCTCACGATCGCCACCTGCTCAAGAGCACCACCGATAATTTCCTGCTGGTGGCCGACGGCAAGGTCGAAGAGTTCGACGGCGACCTGGACGACTATGCGCGCTGGCTGACCGATTACCGCCTGCGCAATGCGCCGGCCAGTAACACGCCGGTCAATCCAGACAAGACCGACAAGAAAGCCCAGCGCCAGGCCGCTGCCGCATTGCGCCAGCAGTTGGCCCCGCACAAGCGTGAAGCCGACAAGCTGGAAGCCGAGCTGGGCAAGGTGCACGAGCGCCTGGCCAGGATCGAAGCCAGCCTGGGCGACAGCGCCGTCTACGAGGCGGCGCGCAAGGATGAACTGCGCGACCTGCTGGCCGAACAGGCCAAGCTCAAGGTGCGCGAAGGGCAGTTGGAGGAAACCTGGATGGAGGCCCTCGAGTTGCTCGAAACCCTGCAAGCGCAGCTGGAGGCGCTGTCCTGATGGAAGCGTTGCAACTGCCGTTGCCGGCGCAATGGGTCGAGCCCGTATGGATCGGCGTGCAAATCCTGCTGATCCTGCTGGCCGGCTACCTGGCCCAGCGCTTTGTCGCCAAGGGCCTGACCCGCCTGGGTGAGCGCTACCCGCTGCCGCCGCAATTACTGATGCCACTGCGTGGCGGCCTGCGCTGGCTGATCATGGGCAGTGCACTGATCTTTGTGCTGGGCCGCCTGGGTGTGTCCGCCACTGTCTTATGGACGGCGCTGTCGGGGTTTGTCGCGGTAGCGGCAGTGGCGTTCTTCGCCATGTGGTCGGTGCTGTCTAACCTGTTGTGCGCGATCCTGATCTTTACGGTCGGGCCGTTCCGTCTCGGTGACATCGTCGAGCTGGTGGACACCGTCGACAAACCCGGCGTGAAGGGGCGGGTCGTGGCGATCAACCTGCTCTACACCACGTTGATCGAGGTCGAGGAAGCCGGGACCAGCAGCGCGATGGTGCAGGTGCCCAACAGTATGTTCTTCCAGCGTTCGGTGCGGCGTTGGCCGGGAACAGGTACGCATATCTTGTAGGAGCGAGCTTGCTCGCGAAAATCGTCAACGGTAACGCAGTGCATCCAGTCGGCCCGTATCGCTTGTGCGTTTTTCGCGAGCAAGCTTGCTCCTACAAAAATCTATAGCCAGTCTTCGCTCAGTGGAGTTAGCTTAAGGCACTACCGCTAATTCCCTTCTGAGGTGCGCAATGGCTCTCGACACATGGCTGGCCTTCTTCCTGGCCAGTTGGATCATTTCCCTTTCCCCCGGCGCGGGTGCCATCGCCTCGATGTCCAGCGGCCTGCAATACGGTTTCGTGCGTGGCTACTGGAACGCCATTGGCCTGCAACTGGGCCTGGCGATGCAGATTGCCGTGGTGGCGGGCGGCTTGGGCGCCATTCTGGCGGCGTCGTCTACCGCGTTCTATGCGATCAAATGGTTTGGTGTGGCCTACCTGGTGTACCTGGCCATCAAGCAATGGCGCGCCTTGCCCATGGACATGACCGATGACGCCGCCGTGCGCCCGATCGGCAAGCCGATGGCGATGATGTTCCGGGGTTTCCTGGTCAACGCCAGTAACCCAAAGGCCCTGGTGTTCATGCTGGCGGTGCTGCCGCAGTTCGTGAACCCGCAGGCGCCCTTGCTGATTCAATACCTGATCCTCGGTGCGACCATGATCAGCGTCGATATGATCGTGATGGCGGGGTACACGGGGCTGGCCTCTAAAGTCCTGCGTCTGTTGCGCACGCCTAAGCAGCAGAAGCGTGTGAACCGTACCTTCGCCGGTTTGTTTGTCGGTGCCGCCGGTTTCCTCGCCAGCTTGCACCGCGCCACGGCGTAACTGAACGAACCGGATCAAAATGTGGGAGGGGGCTTGCCCCCGATAGCGGTGAATCAGTCGATGAGTCTGTTGACTGAAACTCCGTCATCGGGAGCAAGCCCCCTCCCACATTGGTTTTGTGGTGATATGAAATAACACCTTGAGTCGAATCCATTAAAGCTCAACAATAGTGTTACTTCGTATTTCCACTTGAGATCCATTCATGACTGCCCCTTTCCGCTTTCTCGCCTGGCTGCTGTTGCCGGCGATGATGTCGTGCAGCTTCAATCTCTTGGCCGCAACCGCCGAGGGCGCTCCACAGGCCCTGCATTTGCTGGATTACATCGGCGCCGACTACCCGCCTACGGTAGAAGCGGACAAGGTGGTGGACGACTCGGAATATCGCGAGCAGGTGGAATTTCTTGGGGTATTGCAGGGCCTGGTGGCCGATCTACCGGATAAGCCCGAGCGCGCCGAGCTGGTAACCGGCGTTGATGAACTGCTGGCAGCGGTCAATGCCCGCCAGGACGGTGCGAGTGTGGCTCGTCAGGCCCGTCAGTTGGGTGCCAAGCTGGCGGTGGCCTATGAAGTCAGCCAGGCCCCGGCGATTACGCCGGACCCTATACGCGGTGCGCCGCTGTACGCTCAGCACTGTTCGGTCTGCCACGGCACGGCCGGTGCCGGTGATGGCCCGGCGGGCGTAGGTCTCACGCCGCCGCCCGCGAACCTGCGAGATGCCACGCGTCTGGATCGCTTGAGTCTGTATGCGATCTACAACACCCTCGGCCTGGGTGTCGAAGGCACCGATATGCCGTCGTTCGCCGACCAGCTGGACGACCGCCAGCGTTGGGACCTGGCCACCTACATCGCCGGTTTCACCGCCGACCCGGCTGCCGCCAAAAGCGCGCAGGCGTTCAACTTGGCCGACCTGGCGCGCCAAACCCCCAATGAAGTGGTCGCCGCCAATGGGCCGGCCGCCGCCGCGGCTTTCCGCGCCCAGCGTGCGCAGCCGCCGCAGGTCCAGCGTGGCCCCGCGCAGTTGCTCGACTACACCGCCACCACCCTGGACAAGAGCCTTGCCGCCTTCCGCAACGGTGACTACGAGCAGGCCTACGACCTGTCGGTCGCCGCTTACCTGGAAGGTTTCGAGCTGGTGGAAAGCTCCCTGGATAACGTCGATGCCAATGTGCGCAAAGACACCGAGAAGGCCCTGATGGCCTATCGGCAATCGTTGCAGGACGGCTTGCCTATCGAGCAGGTGCAGCAACGCCTGGACGTGGCCAAGGGCAAGCTGACCGAGTCCGCCGGCCTGCTGGGCGGCGATGGTTTGAGCTGGTCTTTGAGCTACATTTCCGGTTTGTTGATCCTGTTGCGCGAAGGTCTGGAAGCGATCCTGGTGCTGGCGGCGATCCTGGCCTTCCTGCGCAATACCGGCCAGCAATCGGCGGTGCGTAGCGTCAATGTCGGCTGGGGCCTGGCGCTGTTGGCCGGCTTGGCCACCTGGGCCTTGGCGGCGTATGTGATTGACGTCAGCGGTGCCCAGCGCGAACTGCTCGAAGGCTGCACGGCGTTGTTTGCCAGCGTGATGGTGTTGTGGCTCGGCGTATGGATGCACGACCGACGCCACGCGGCGGCCTGGCAGGACTACATCAAGAGCAGCCTGGTGGGCGGCGGTGGGCGTTTCGGTTTTGCGGTGCTGGCGTTCTTCTCAGTGTATCGCGAGCTGTTCGAGGTGATCCTGTTTTACGAAACCCTGTGGCTGCAAGCCGGCCCAGCCGGGCATAACGCAGTATTGGCGGGCGGGGCCACGGCGCTGGTGCTGCTGGTGGGCCTGGCCTGGGTGATCCTGCGCGGTTCGGCGAAACTGCCGCTGGCATTGTTCTTCGGCATCAACGCCGCGTTGCTGTGTGCGCTGTCGGTGGTATTCGCCGGGCACGGTGTCAAGGCGTTGCAGGAGGCCGGCATTTTCGGCACGCGGCCGGTGGCGTTCTTTGAGTTCGACTGGCTGGGCATTCACGCCGATGCATACTCGTTGAGTGCGCAAGCCGTGGCTATCCTGGCGATTGTGGTGCTGTATGGTCGCAGTCGGCTGGCTGAAAAGCGTCGTATGCCGTCAACCCAGCGCGGTTAAGAATTTGGGAGGGGTCACGCCCAACACATCAGGTATGTGTTGGGTCATTAGTTGGTAAGGAGTTTCGATGCGGGTGTGGATCGATGCCGACGCCTGCCCACGGGCGGCCAAGGACCAAGTGGTGAAGTTTGCCCTCAAGCGCCAGTTCGAGGTGGTGCTGGTGGCTGGGCAGAGCCAGATCAAGCCGAGCTTTTCCTGTGTGAAGCTGATCGTGGTGCCCAGCGGCCCGGATGCGGCTGATGACTACCTGGTTGAGCATGCTGTGCTCGGTGAACTGGTGATCTGCAGCGATGTGCCCTTGGCCGACCGCCTGGTAAAGAAGGGCGTCACGGCCCTTGACCCACGGGGCAAGGAGTTCAGCCCGGCGAACATGAGCGAACGCCTGGCGGTGCGTAACCTGTTCACCGACCTGCGTGAGCAGGGCCAGATGGGCGGCGGGCCACCGCCCCATGGAGAAAAGGACAAGCAGGCGTTTGCCAATGCGCTGGACCGAATCCTGACCCGTTTGATGAAGCCTCTGTAGGAGCGAGCTTGCTCGCGAAGAACCTGAGAGCGCTGCGTTCATCCAGCTTGCCCGCGTTATCGTTGACGTTCTTCGCGAGCAAGCTCGCTCCTACAGAAAGAGGGCGTCAGTCATTTTCGTGGGTCAGTTCCAACACCCGATCCACCAGTTTGTTGATGCCTGATGCGACCTCGCTGATGTTCTTGCCGAGCATATACGCCGGCGTGCTCACCAACCTGCGCGCCTTGTCCTCGACGATGTCCTCCACCGTGCATTCGTGGTGGGTGGCGCCCATCTTGTCCAGGGCTGCCGCTGTGTCGGCATCGTTGCCGATGGTGCAGATCACGCCCGGTCCGTAGATTTTCGCGGCCAGGGCCGGTGATATGCAGATCAATCCCACAGGCTTGCCGGCTTCGGCAAATGCTTCAGCCAGTTCCAGCACCTGCGGGTTGACGCTGCAGCCTGCGCCTTCTACGGCAAAGTTCGACAGGTTCTTCGCGGCGCCAAATCCGCCGGGCACGATCAGCGCATCGAAGTCGGCAGCATTGGCTTCGCGAATATCCTTCACCGCGCCCCGGGCGATACGAGCGGATTCCACCAGTACATTGCGTGTTTCGGGCATTTCCTCACCTGTGAGGTGATTGATCACATGGAGTTGCGCAATATTCGGCGCAAAACATTCGACTTGAGCGCCGCGCTGGTCCAGGCGCAGCAGGGTGATCACGCTTTCATGGATTTCTGCGCCGTCGTACACGCCACAGCCGGAAAGGATCACTGCAATCTTTTTGCTCATGGGCATTTCTCCTGATTCATGGCGTTAAATGTCTACTAATTTGTAAGCTGTTGCCAATGGGATCTGATGGCGGTGCACCTAATCTTGATGTAACAAAAATACACCGGACTAGCCCATGGACTTCGTGCCTTACGCGGTACCGTTTTTCATCGCCCTGATCGTGGTTGAACTGCTGGCCGACCGTTGGCGCGGCGCGCGTAACTATCGGGTGGCCGATGCTATCAACAGCCTCAGCACTGGCGTGTTGTCCACAACCACCGGTTTGCTGACCAAGGGCGTGGGCCTGCTGACCTACGCATTCGCCCTCAAGCACCTGGCGCTGTTCGAGTTGTCGGCCCAGAGTGCCTGGACCTGGGTGTTCGCCTTCGTGCTCTATGACATGTGCTACTACTGGCTGCATCGCATGGGTCATGAGCGCAATATCCTCTGGGCCGCGCATTCGGTGCATCACCAGAGCGAGGACTACAACCTCACCACCGCCTTGCGCCAGACCAGCACCGGCTTCCTGCTGAGCTGGATCTTTTACCTGCCCCTGGCCGTGGTCGGTGTGCCGCTGGTGGTGTTTATCAGCGTGGCGTCGCTCAACCTGCTGTATCAGTTCTGGGTCCACACCCGTCACGTTCCCAAGCTCGGCTGGTTCGAGTGGTTCTTCGTTACACCGTCCAATCATCGGGCCCACCATGCACAGAACGCTCTCTACATGGATCGCAACTACGGCGGGGTGTTCATTATTTGGGACCGACTGTTCGGTACGTTCCAGGAGGAAGACGACAACGAGCCGGTCATTTTCGGTGTGACCACGCCCTTGGCCAGTTGGAATCCGTTGTGGGCCAACCTGCAGTTCTACGCGCAGTTATGGAGTGACGCCCGGCGTACTGAAAGCTGGTGGGACAAGTTACGTATCTGGTTTATGCGCACCGGTTGGCGCCCGGCGGACGTCAAAGCCAAGTACCCGATGCCCAAGCCGGACCTGAGCCAGTTCCGCAAATTCGAGGTGCAGTTGGATGCGCGACAGCAGGTATACATCGCCTTGCAGTTTGCGGTGTATGTGGGATTTGGCAGCTATCTGATGAATTTCGGCGAGGCGTTGCCCTCGGTGGCGCTGGTCCTGGGCTGGGGGGCCATGGCGCTGGGCCTGTTTACTTTGGGGGTGGCGCTGGAGAATCGCCCGTGGGCGTTGAAGGCCGAGCTGGCGCGGCTGGCGCTGAACGCGCCGTTGGTATGGCTGGCACCGTTGGTCGGGCTGTGGCCCGCCAGCAACCTGGCCTGGCTGGCGCTGGCGAGCTACAGCCTGCTCAGCGTGATCGGCCTCTACTGTTGCAGAAGCCGGCTCACTCGATTGGTGTCTTAGGTGTTTGCACCGGGGTTGGCTCGGCAGCGAGCCGGGCCTTGGCCTCGGCACATGCCTCGCGGGCGATACGGGCATTCTTGACGCGGCGGCGCAGCCACAGGACAAGGCCCAGCACCAGCAGCGCGCCCAACACCCACAGTTCGTATTTCTTGACGCTGCCGAGCATGCCTTCCAGCACTGCGCCGAAGTGGTAAGCCGCAGCCCCCAGCGCAGCGGCCCAGATCGCCGCACCGATACCATTAAGGATCAAATAGCGCAGCGGCGGGTAGCCGGACAGGCCGATTGCCACGGGCATCACCGTGCGCAAGCCATAGACGAAGCGGAAGCTCAGTACCCAAATATCCGGGTGCTTGCGAATATGTTCCAGCGCTTTGTCGCCCATCAATTGCCAGCGCGGCTTGCGTGCCAGCAGCTTGCGGCCATGCTTGCGCCCCATGTAGTACCAAAGCTGGTCGCCGGCGTAGCTGCCGAAGAAGGCAACGACCACTACCAGGTTGATATCCATGTAGCCACGGAACGCCAGGAAGCCTGCGAGCACGAGGATGGTCTCGCCTTCGAAGAACGTGCCGAGGAAGAGGGCAAAGTAACCGAAGTCATGCAGAAATTGTTGAAGCATGGTCTGGGGTGCTGGCGAAATGAACGCGCAGCCTACGCCTTCACGGAGATTCATGAAAGTATCGAGATGTGTCACGAAGTGAACAATTCCTACATAAATGACGAATGTGACTACAGGTCGCGTCGATAAGCACAACTGTCATTCCTTCGTCATAATGGCCGCTTATAACTGCAACGCTCGCCCGTAAACGCGGGCTCAGGAGTCTGTCGTGAGCTTTACCCCTGCCAATCGCCTGTTCCCCGCTACCCGTCTGCGTCGCAATCGCCGTGATGACTTTTCTCGTCGCCTGGTACGTGAAAATGTACTGACGACGAATGATCTGATCCTGCCGGTATTTGTGCTCGACGGTGAAAATCGTCGGGAAGCGGTGGCATCGATGCCGGGTGTGGAGCGTTTGACCATTGATCAGTTGCTGATCGAGGCGGCCAATTGGGTCGAACTGGGGATCCCGGCACTGGCACTGTTCCCGGTGACGCCGTCGGAACTCAAGTCCCTGGGCGCCGCCGAAGCCTGGAACCCGCAAGGGATCGCTCAGCGTGCCACCCGCGCCCTGCGTGAGCGCTTCCCGGAGCTGGGCGTGATCACCGACGTGGCCCTGGACCCGTTCACCACCCACGGCCAAGATGGCATTCTTGACGAAGACGGTTACGTTCAGAACGACATTACCGTCGATGCACTGGTCAGGCAGGCGTTGTCCCATGCCGCAGCGGGCGCCCAGGTGGTTGCGCCGTCGGACATGATGGACGGTCGCATCCAGGCGATCCGTGAAGCGCTTGAACTGGCCGGCCATGTCAATGTGCGGATCATGGCTTACTCGGCCAAGTACGCCAGCGCCTATTACGGGCCGTTCCGCGACGCGGTGGGCTCGGCCCTGAACCTGGGCAAGGCCAACAAGGCCTCGTACCAGATGGACCCGGCCAACAGCCACGAAGCCCTGCACGAAGTCGCGGCGGACCTGGCCGAAGGTGCCGACATGGTGATGGTCAAGCCCGGGATGCCTTATCTGGACATCCTTTATCGGGTCAAAGAGGAATTCAAGGTGCCGACCTTTGTCTACCAGGTCAGCGGTGAATACGCCATGCACATGGCAGCAATCCAGAATGGTTGGTTGAGTGAAGGGGTGATCCTCGAATCCCTGACTGCCTTTAAACGTGCCGGCGCCGATGGCATCCTGACCTACTTCGCCGCCCGCGCCGCCCAATTGCTTAGAGAGCAACAATAGCCCTCACAGGAACACTCGATGAATACCGAAGGACTCTCAGAAGTGGCTGTAAAAGACGCTCACCCTGTGGTTGAACAAGTCGCCGAGACCCCGCCGGAGCTGGAGCCGGCCCCGCCTGCCGTGGTCGTTGAAGCGCCTGCGCCGGCGCCGGTGGCCGTGGTCACCAACCTGGATGACAGCAGCCTGTACATCCACCGCGAGCTGTCACAGTTGCAATTTAACATCCGCGTGCTGGAGCAGGCGCTGGATGAGTCCTACCCGTTGCTGGAGCGGCTGAAATTCCTGCTGATCTTCTCCAGCAACCTGGACGAGTTCTTCGAGATCCGTGTCGCCGGGCTCAAGAAGCAGATCACCTTTGCCCGCGAACAAGCCGGTGCCGACGGCCTGCAACCGCATCAGGCCCTGGCTCGTATCAGCGAGCTGGTGCACGGCCATGTGGATCGCCAATACGCAATCCTCAACGACATCCTGCTGCCGGAGCTGGAAAAGCATCAGGTCCGCTTCATTCGCCGTCGCCACTGGACCACCAAGATCAAGACCTGGGTGCGCCGTTACTTCCGTGACGAGATTTCCCCGATCATCACCCCCATCGGCCTCGATCCGACGCACCCGTTCCCCTTGCTGGTGAACAAGAGCCTCAACTTTATCGTCGAGCTGGAAGGTATCGACGCCTTCGGTCGCGACTCCGGCCTGGCAATCATCCCGGCACCGCGCTTGTTGCCACGGATCATCAAGGTACCCGAGGAGGTAGGCGGCGCTGGCGACAACTATGTATTCCTGTCGTCGATGATCCATGCCCATGCCGATGACCTGTTCCAGGGTATGAAGGTCAAGGGCTGCTACCAGTTCCGCCTGACCCGTAACGCCGACCTGGCGCTGGACTCCGAAGACGTCGAAGACTTGGCCCGTGCCCTGCGCGGCGAGCTGTTCTCGCGACGCTATGGCGACGCTGTACGCCTGGAAGTCGCCGATACCTGCCCGAAACATCTGTCGGACTACCTGCTCAAGCAGTTCAACCTGGCTGAGTCCGAGCTGTACCAGGTCAACGGCCCGGTGAACCTGACGCGCCTGTTCAGCATCACCGGCCTGGACAGCCACCCGGAGCTGCAATACAAGCCGTTCACCCCGCAGATCCCGAAACTGCTGCAAAACAGCGAGAACATCTTCAGCGTGATAAGCAAGCAGGACATCCTGCTGCTGCACCCATTCGAATCCTTCACCCCGGTGGTCGACCTGCTGCGCCAGGCCGCCAAGGACCCCCACGTCCTGGCCGTGCGCCAGACCCTGTACCGCAGCGGCGCCAACTCGGAAATCGTCGATGCGCTGGTGGATGCTGCGCGTAACGGCAAGGAAGTCACCGCAGTGATCGAGCTGCGTGCGCGCTTTGACGAAGAGTCCAACCTGCAACTGGCCAGCCGCCTGCAAGCGGCCGGGGCGGTGGTGATCTACGGCGTGGTCGGCTTCAAGACCCACGCCAAGATGATGCTGATCCTGCGGCGCGAAGCCGGTGAGATCGTGCGCTACGCCCACTTGGGTACGGGCAACTACCATGCCGGCAACGCCAAGCTCTATACCGACTACAGCCTGCTGACATCCGACGACGCGCTGTGCGAAGACGTCGGCAAGTTGTTCAGCCAGTTGATCGGCATGGGCAAGACCTTGCGCATGAAGAAGCTGCTGCATGCACCGTTCACCCTAAAGAAGGGCATGCTCGACATGATTGCCCGCGAGACCCAGTTCGCCCTCGACGGCAAGCCGGCGCACATTATTGCCAAGTTCAACTCGCTGACCGATCCGAAGATCATCCGCGCGCTGTACAAGGCCAGCCAGTCCGGCGTGCGCATCGACCTGGTGGTGCGGGGTATGTGCTGCCTGCGTCCGGGTATTGTCGGCGTGTCGCATAATATCCACGTGCGTTCGATCATCGGTCGCTTCCTGGAGCACACCCGAGTGTTCTACTTCCTCAACGGCGGTGAAGAGCAGATGTTCCTCTCCAGTGCCGACTGGATGGAGCGCAACCTCGACAAGCGGGTGGAGACCTGCTTCCCGGTGGAAGGCAAGAAGCTGATCATGCGGGTCAAGAAGGAGCTGGAAAGCTACCTTACCGACAACACCCACAGCTGGAGCCTGCAGTCGGACGGTCGCTACGTGCGTAACACGCCGACCGGCAACCAGAACCCGCGCAGCGCGCAGGCGACGTTGCTGGAGAAGCTGGGTAGCCCGATTCTTGCGGTGAACTAAACCCCAGCACCAGCGAGGTCTAAAAAATGTGGGAGGGGGCTTGCTCCCGATAGCGATAGGTCAGTCACGAATAATTTGACTGATTCACCGCCATCGGGAGCAAGCCCCCTCCCACATTTGTTTTGCGGTGTGCTTTTTAGCGCAGGTTCAGACTGAACCCCACCCGCGTCAGCCATTCCGCTTCCTGGGCGAAGTCCGCCTGGGTCAGTTGGTGTTCATCCAGCCAGCCCTTGGGGAACACCACGTCAAGGCTGTCGCCATCAGCGTGCAGTTTCACCTGGGGCATTTCCTGGGTACCGCGGATGTGATGGAACAGGATCGCAAAGCGCAACAGCGCGCACAGGCGGATCAGCTTGATGCCGTCTTTACCGAATTCGGCAAACTTGTCCTTGGGAATGTTACGGCGATGGCCGCGCACCAGCAGCGCGAGCATCTGTTGGTCTTCCCGGGAGAAACCGGCCAGGTCCGAGTGTTCGATCAGGTAGGCGCCGTGCTTGTGGTAATGGTAGTGGGCGATGTCCAGGCCCACTTCATGCACCTTGGCGGCCCAGCCCAATAGCTCGCGCCAGACTCCATCTTCCAGGTCCCAGTCCTCGGCCACCTGGTCGAAGGCGTGCAAGGCTTTGCGCTCCACGCGGGCGGCTTGTTCCAGGTCGACGTGGTAACGCTCCATCAGCGAGCTGAGGGTGCGCTCACGCACGTCTTCGTGGTGATGACGGCCCAGCAGGTCATAGAGCACGCCTTCGCGCAGGGCGCCATCGCAGTGGTCCATGCGTTGCAGTTCAAGGGCGTCGAAGATGGCCTCGAGAATCGCCAGGCCCGCGGGGAAAATGGCGCGACGGTCGGGCTTGATGCCGTCGAAGTCGATTTTCTCCGCATCCCCAAGCTTGAACAACTTGCGCTTGAGCCACGCCAAACCCTCGGCGTTTACCTCGCCAGTACCATGGCCGCCGGCTTTCAAGGCCAGGCCGATGGCGCGGATGGTGCCGGACGAGCCGATGGCTTCATCCCAGGTCAGGCGGTGCAGGGCGTGTTCGATACTCATGATCTCCAGGCGTGCCGCCGTGTAGGCCTGGGCATAGCGCGCCGGCGTGATCTTGCCGTCCTTGAAATACCGTTGGGTAAAACTCACGCAGCCCATCTGCAGGCTTTCACGCAGCAGCGGTTCAAAACGCTGGCCGATGATGAACTCGGTGCTGCCGCCGCCGATGTCCGCCACCAGGCGTTTGCCGGGAGTATCGGCCAGGGTATGGGACACGCCGAGGTAGATCAGGCGGGCTTCTTCACGGCCCGAGATGACTTCCACCGGATGCCCGAGGATGTCTTCGGCACGATGGATGAACTCGTTGCGGTTGCGAGCTTCGCGCAGGGCGTTGGTGCCGACGATGCGCACGGCGCCAGTAGGCATGCCGTTGATCAGTTGCGCAAAGCGCTTGAGGCAATCGAGCCCGCGTTGCATGGATTCTTCATTGAGCTTGCGCTCGTCGTCGATCCCGGCGGCCAGTTGCACTTTCTCGCCGAGCCGCTCGAGGATGCGGATCTCGCCGTTCTGGGCCTTGGCCACGACCATGTGAAAGCTGTTGGAGCCCAGGTCGATGGCGGCGATCAAGGACAGGTTCTTGGCTTGGGATTGCGGCATGGTTTGGGGATCTCGGTCGATAACCTTGCCATCGTGCCACGATCGACCGCTGGCGCCAACGCGTTGTGCTTCGGTAATTTTACGAATGCTGTCTGTAGGGAAAATTTATTGTAACTGTAGGGGGTATTTACATTTGGCTGTTGAATAGGTTTTTCAGTGGTGTAGGAATATCTAACGATAGGCCATCGTTAAAATGCCTATGACTTTGCTTACAATAGTTGGGATGGTGTTTTGTCCGATATCTCGCTCAGGACTACTCTACTAATGGATAAAGGGTGTTGCTTGATTTAACCCGGGACCACAGTAAATGACGTGTTGTCTGATTCATTTGCTCAGTACCAAGGCGCCAGACTGTCACTCGGCAATTCTGCCTGGGTGTTATTTATTTATAGTTTTGTATTAAGGAAGATAAGGTGTTGGGCGATGGAGTCGCCAAGACCAAAATAAAGAGCGCCTGAAAACTTCAAGTGACAGGACAAACATGAAAAAAATTATTGGATTGACCTTAGGCATTGCGTGCCTGGCTGCGACCCTGAGTGCCCAGGCAACCACCAGTGCCCAGTTGGTCGTCAGGGGAACCATTACCCCCGCTGCATGCAACCTCAGCCTGGCCGGCAGTGGCATCATTGACTACGGTACGATCCGTTCCGGCGAATTGTCCCGCACGGCGTTCAACCCGCGCGAGGAGAGGACCACTTCCCTGATCATCAATTGCGGCACCACGCCTGCCAGGTTCGGGCTCACCCTGACTGACCTGCAGGCGGGCAGCAAGGTGACAGGTATCCTGGGGTCAGGCTTTACCGAAGCGCAGAACTTTGGCTTGGGCATGGTAGGGGGGCGGCGAACCGGTGGTTATTCGGTGACCCTCAGGGACCTGCGGTCTTCCGGCGGGGTGCTGCATCCGATCATGCGCACAGGCGTGGGGGCCTGGCAGAACAGTGATGGCAAAGTTGCCCAGTCGCCAAGCCAATATTCTTGGCGTAACAGCGTGACTATCACACCGGCCTCTATCAGCCAGCTGACTGGCACACTTGCAGTGAAGGCGGTCATCAACAGGGCTCAGGACTTGGATCTGAGTCGCGACGTTTCCATTGATGGTCGCACTACGCTGGTATTGAGCTACATCTAAACAACTGAAAGCAGCCGATCAAGAAATCATTATTTCTTATTGGCTGTTTTTCTGTGGGCGGTTGATGGCCGATCGTCAACTTCATGAGTTGCGGAGAATGCCGAGTGCGTGGTTTTTTTATAAGTTGTACGTTGCTGTGGAGTGTTTATTTCAGCGCTGTTGCCACGGCAGACGGTATGTTGCCGGAAACAACGGTGGTGGTGCTGTATGAAGAAGACGGCGAAGCCACTATCAATATCAAGAATACTGACGAGGGGCCGGCGCTGCTTCATTCAGTTGTTGAAAACGTGCCTGAAGACCTGGAACCGCTACTGATTGTCACGCCGCCTATCACTCGAGTGGAGGCAGGGGAGACGCAACTGGTGCGCTTCATCAGCACCTTGAAGGAGCCGCTCAAGACCCAACGGCTCAAGCGTATCTCATTCGAGGGCATCCCCCAGGCTCGGGCCGCCGGTGGTGCGACCATCGGCATTACCCTGCGTCAGAATTTGCCGCTGATCCTGCATCCGCAAGGCCTGCCGCGACACCACACGCCTTGGGAGTTGCTGAAGTGGAAGCGGGCGGGGCAACAACTGACCGTCCATAACGACAGCGCCTATGTCGTGCGCCTGGCGCCGGATGTGCAACTGCTGCCAAACGATATCTTGGCCACCTTGCCGCGCACCTACATCTTGCCGGGCGAGGTGTTGGTGGCGAAGGTTGACGTGGCCTTGGACGGCGCCGCTCAAGTTCAGATTCAGCCAGCTACGGTCTATGGGTTTTCGGTCGATAGCTACCGGGCTCCGATCAACACCGATGAGGGTTGATCGACCCATGATGATGCCTCTGAATAATCATGTCGAAGCCCCTGCGTGGCCTTGCAAGCCCAGGTTGCTCATCGGCTTTGCGGCGCTATGGAGCTTGCCGGGTCTCGTGGCTGCGCTGGAGATCGGGGAGGGATTCGATCTTGCTGCGCTCACCACCCACGGCATAGACCCCAAGGTTTCCGACTACTTCCGCAGTGCGGCGCGCTTTCGCGAAGGCGTCCAGGTGGTGGGGTTGCGCGTCAATGGAAACCCCCTTGGATTGGTAGATGCCCGGTTCGACGCACAGGGGGAGCTGTGTTTCACCCCTGGGCTGCTGGAGAAGGCTGGACTGGTCAAGCCCCGGGGCATTCTTCTGGAAGGCGTCACGCCGGACCAGGCTTGTCATGATTTTCTCGGGCAGTTCCCGGCGACGATGGTACGCCTGCGGCCCGGTAGTGACGAAGTGGTACTCGTGGTGCCCACCCAGGCTCTGCGTGAGCCGCAATGGGAAGCCGGAAGTTTTTCCAGGGGCGGGGCGGCGGCCTTGTTCAACTATGACGTGCTGGGGTATGACAGCCACTCGCGCAGCGGGCCCACACGGTTCGTGTCGGCCTATACCGAAGCGGGTTTCAACCTGCAAGACTGGATCGTCCGCAGCCGCCAGTTCTATGTGTCTGACAACGGCAAGACGCGCACTGAACACCTGCATGCTTATGCCCAGCGGGACATTGCCGCGTTGCATTCGACATTCCAGGCGGGCCAACTGTCCAGCAATAACCCGCTGTTTGGTGGCATCCAGCTCTCCGGCTTGCAGTTTTTTCCCGATGGGCAGTCCCGGGCACCCGCAGGCAGCAACAATGCGGTGGTCGAGGGTTTGGCCCAAAGCCAGTCGCGGGTTGAGGTGCGCCAGTCCGGCGTGTTGATCCACAGTACCCTGGTGCCCGAAGGACCGTTCCGGTTGAGCGGATTGCCCCTGCTCAATGGCACCAGTGACCTTGAAGTCAGTGTGATTGACGTGCGGGGCGCCAAGCGCAGTTTTGTTGTGCCGGCGGCGTCGTTCGCGGGGGCTGCCCCGGCGGCGCCTGGCTATTATTTCTCGCTTGGCGAACTGCGCAGAACGGCGGGTGAAGAGGGCCCCTCACCGGTGATTGCCATGGGCAGTGGCACTTGGGGGCTGGGGCGCGATTCATCTGCGGGTTTTGGCTTGTTGAGTACCGATGATTATTGGGCGGCAGGTGGCAGCCTGAGCAGTGTGTTTTTCCAGCGGGTTTCCGTAAACGCACGACATAACCTGTCCCGAGACAGCCACAAGGCTGTGTCCGGTTCACGTAGCAGCCTGTCCGTGAGCAGCCCGGTGGTCGCCAATATCGATGTCAATTTCAGCGCAACCACCCAGACGCGCGGTTACCGCGAAGTCACTGAAGTGGGGCATTCCCTCAGAACCGATGATCTGGATTCGTACTTCAAACACCAATACACGGCGGGCATGAGCTGGAACGACGCCATCCTGGGCATATTTTCTCTGAACTACACGCGCAGTGCTCAATTTGGCGGGCAAACTACCGAGCATGTGTTCGCCTCATGGAACAAGGCGTTTGGCCGCGTCGATGTTGCATTCATTGCGGATTCGCAAGTGGGTGGCAAGCGGGCCCGCCGTGACGCTTCACTTGCCGGCAGCGGGCCTGGCAGTTCCCTGGATAACGACCTGTCCTTGCGGCTGCAGGTCAGTGTGCCGCTGGGAGGGGATCGTCGTGTAAGCAGCTTCACCAGTCGCCGTGGTGACCAGTTCACTGCGGGGACTGCGTTGAGCGAAAGGGTCAACGAGTATGTGAATTACGAAGTCGGTGTCGAGCGCGACATCCGGGCCCGGGAGCAATCGGTGCGGGGCCAGGTGGACCTGCTGCCACGCTATACCCGGGTAGGCCTGGGTGTCAGCCGCGATCCCCTGGGCACCAGCTACACGGGGCAGTTGCAGGGCGGTGCCGTGGCTCACGAAGGTGGCCTGACCTTCTCGCCTTATACCGTGCAGGACACGTTTGGCGTCGTCTCGGTCGGCGATATCGGTTCCGCGAAAGTCCAGACCCCTCAAGGCCCGGTATGGACCGACTTCAGCGGGCAAGCAGTGATCGCGGGCCTGCCGGCCTACACCAACAGCCGAGTTGAGGTGCAGACCCAATCGTTGCCCAGGCAGGTGGACCTGAAAAACGGCACCCAAGTACTTGCCGCGGGTCGAGGCTCATTCAATACCGTGGATTTCGATGTGGTGAAAGTGCGTCGAATGCTGGTCACCGCGAACGATCAGCATGGCCGGCCATTGCCTCAGGGCGCCTCGGTATTGGGCAAAGGCAATCGTTTCCTCACCAGCGTAGTGGGCGAGGGCATGATTTTCCTCAACGACGTCACTGAGTCGCAAAGCCTGCGGGTTTTATTGCCGGACTCTTCCACTTGCCAGTTGAACATTGACCCCGGAACCAAGCCAGACAATGACAAATTCTATGAAGCCGCATCGGCGGTTTGCCGGGGTGGTTAAGGCCGCAAGCCTGCCCTTGGCGCTGTGTTGCACCTTGCTGGCGCCGCCTGATGCGTTGGCTGAAAACTGTCGCCTATCACTGAGCCAGCCGCGCATCGACTATGGCCCGATACGCAGGGATGCAGAGGCTCAAAGCACCACAGTGGTGCTGGCTGTCCGCTCGCTCAGCGTGAATGTACTCTGCATTGAGCCAGCGGCCATGGCCCTGCGTTTTGTTGGCGCTGCCGCCGATGGGCAGGGTTTTCGGTTTGGCCGCGAGGGGCGTTACCGGTTGAGTCTCAAAAATGCCCAGGTGGATGGCCGCCCCGTCGACTGGGCGGTTGCCCATGTGTCTGGCGCGCCAGCCAGCGGCCAGTTGCTGCCCGGCCAGGCCGTGGTGGCGCACGCAGCGGGCCGGCCGGTGGTCGGTCGACGGCTCACTGCCCTGGTGGAAATCAAAACCGAACTGCCCTCCAACGCCTTGGCGGTACGCAGTGAAATCCACTTGGAAGGGCAAGGCAGCTTTGAGCTGGTCAGCTCGGGTGTTCCACCGAGCCAATGAAATTGGCAAGCTCGGCGGTTCTGGGGTTGGCGAACAATATTTTGGGGTCGCCGGTTTCGTGCACCTTGCCCTGGTGCATGAACACCAGTTTATCGCCGACTTCCCGGGCAAAGCGCATTTCGTGGGTCACCATGATCAGGGTCATGCCGTCCTGAGCGAGCTGGCGCACCACACTGAGCACTTCATTGACCAGCTCCGGGTCCAGGGCTGACGTAATCTCATCGCACAACAGCACCTTGGGTGACATCGCCAACGCGCGGGCAATGGCCACACGTTGCTGCTGGCCGCCGGACAAACGATCGGGAAAGGCATCGAACTTCTCGCCCAGACCGACCCGCTCGAGCATCTGCTTTGCCAGCTGTGCCGCCTTGGCCTTGGGCACTTTCTGTACCACCTGCGGCGCCAGCATCACGTTTTCGCCGACGCTCAGGTGCGGGAACAGGTTGAACTGCTGGAATACCATGCCGACTTTCTGCCGCAGGCTGCGCAGATCGGCGCGGGCGGCGTCCAGGTATTCGCCGTCGACTTCGATCACTCCGTCATTGATCGACTCCAGGCCGTTGAGAGTGCGCAGCAAAGTGGACTTGCCCGACCCGCTGCGGCCAATGATCGCCACCACCTGGCCTTCATCCACCGTCAGGTCAATGCCCTTGAGCACATGGTGATCACCGTAATATTTATGCAGGGCCGAAATTCTAAGCAGAGGCATGCAGTCTCCTTTCCAGGTAGCGCGCACTGAGGGACAAGGGGTAGCAGAGCAGGAAATAACCGAGGGCCACCAGGCCGTAGACCATGAAGGGTTCGAAGGTGGCATTGGCGAGCATGCCGCCGGTCTTGGTCAGTTCGGTGAAGCCGATGATCGAGGTCACGGCGGTGCCTTTGACCACCTGCACTGAAAAGCCCACCGTGGGCGCGACGGCAATGCGCAGCGCTTGCGGCAGGATCACATAGCGCAGTTGCTCAAGTGGGTTCAGGGCCAGGCTGGCCGAGGCCTCCCATTGGCCGTGGGCGATGGAGTCTACGCAGCCGCGCCAGATTTCGGCCAGGTAAGCACTGGTAAACAGGGTCAAGGCGATTGCCGCCGCCAGCCAGGGCGATATATCCACGCCAAGCAGGGCAACCCCGAAGAACACCAGGAACAACTGCATCAACAATGGCGTGCCCTGGAACAGTTCGATATAGGTGCGGGCACTATTGCGCAGGAACGCTTTACGGCTGATGCGCATCGTCATCACCAGCAGGCCGATCAGGCCGCCGCCCACGAACGCCACCAATGACAAGAGCAGTGTCCATTGCAGGCCGGTGAGCAGGTTGCGCACGATGTCCCACAAGGTGAACTCATTCATCGACTGTTCCTCATCACAAATCGCCGGCCGATCCAGTTGAGCAACTGGCGAATCATCAGCGCCATGCACAGGTAAACAAGGGTGGTCAGGGCATAGGTTTCAAACGCACGGAAATTGCGCGACTGGATAAAGTTGGCGGCAAAACTCAATTCTTCAGTCGCGATCTGCGAACACACCGCCGAACCGAGCATTACGATGATGATCTGGCTGCTCAGGGCTGGCCACACCTTGCCCAGCGCCGGCAGCAGCACCACATGGCGGAATGCTTCGACGCGCGTCATTGCGAGCGCCGCGGCCGCCTCCAGTTGCCCACGCGGGATGGCCTGGATCCCGGCGCGGATGATCTCGGTGGAGTAGGCGCCGAGGTTGATCACCATTGCCAGCACCGCGGCTTGCCACTCGGTAATTTTCAACCCCAGGGACGGCAGGCCGAAAAAGATGAAGAACAACTGCACCAGGAATGGGGTGTTGCGGATCAATTCGACATACACACCAAAGATCCACGCAAACGGCTGGATCTTCCACGCCCGCACCACGGCGCCGAGGGTACCCAGGGCAACCCCGAGGATCGCGCCGATGGCTGTCAGCTCCAGGGTGAACAGTGCGCCGCGCAGCAGCAGGTCGGTATTGGCCAGCACTGGCACAAAGTCGAATTGGTAGGCCATCGGTCAGCTCCGCTTCAGAGATCAGCAGGCAGCGGTTCTTTCAGCCACTGCAGTGCGTTCTTTTCCAGGCTGCCATCAGCCTTGGCCGTGACCAGGATCTGGTTGACCTTCTCCAGCAACGCCGGCTCGTTCTTGTTCACGCCCACGTATACCGGCGAATCCTTGAGCTTGACCTTCAGCGCAGGTACGCGTTTGGGATTGCGTTCGCTGATGGCGACCATGACCACGTTGCCGCTGGCGATCAGGTCGACCTGGCCCGCCAGGTAGGCGGCGATGGTCGAATTGTTGTCTTCGAAGCGCTTGATCGTGGCTTCCTTGGGGGCCACTGCGGTCAGCTCGATATCCTCGATGGCGCCCCGGGTCACACTGATGGTCTTGCCCTTGAGGTCATCGGTGCTGCCAATGGCGGCCTCAGGCGGCCCGAATACGGCCAGGTAGAACGGGGCGTAGGCCCTGGAGAAGTCGATGACCTTTTCGCGCTCAGGGTTCTTGCCCAGGCTGGAAATCACCAGGTCGACCTTGCCGGTGGTGAGGAACGGAATGCGGTTGGTGCTGTTGACCGGGGTCAGTTCCAGCTTGACTTTGAGTTGGTCGGCCAGCAGCTTGGCGGTATCGATGTCCAGTCCGCGTGGCTGCATGTCGGGGCCGACCGAACCAAAGGGCGGGAAGTCCTGGGGAACGGCGACCTTGAGGGTGCCCCGGGCGACGATTTCATCCAGACCATCAGCCTGGGCGGGAGCCTGGCTCAGCATCAGGCTGGCAAACAGGGCAGGGAGCAGGGCGCTGTAGCGCTTGGTCATGACGACTCTCCGAGAAAGGCGAAGGAATTTTCTGGATTTGCTCAGTGCACAGCCCATGCCACTCCTCTCGTAATGGCCTGCAACACTTGGATTTGCTCGGCGGCAGCGGTCTTACTGGTCTGAACAGTTGTTGTCGGTTTCGCACCCTTTTCGGGCGTCGGTAAAACTGTGCGAGCCCCTTTGGGGCGTGGCTTGCGGCCGGCTGTAAATAGCTTTACAACTAGCTGCACAGTGACTTGGAAACCTGGCTTTTTATGAATTCCATCGCCCAAGCCGTACCGGAGGCGGCCCTGCAAGCCATCCGCAAGCTGATCAAGGAGCAGGGCTTCGGGCCGGGCGACGCGTTGCCTTCCCAGCGTGACCTGGCGGTGCAATTAGGGGTGAGCCGGGCGTCGTTGCGCGAGGCATTGTCGTCCCTGAGTGCCTTGGGCGTGGTCAGCGTCCAGCCGGGTAAAGGTGTGTTCGTGCAAGATAGGCAAGAGGCGCCGGTATTCGCCTGGCCCTTTGCCGCACAGGCCACGCCCTTGGAGATTTTCCAGTTGCGGTATGCATTGGAAGGCTTTGCGGCGGGGTTGGCAGCGGTGACACTGACCATCGACGAGCTGGACGGGCTGGAGGACAATGTCGAAGCGATGCGCAAGGTGATCAAGACTGGTGACTTCAACGCGGCCGCCGCGCTGGATTTCGAGTTTCACCAGCGCATCCTGCTGGCCAGTGGCAACCAGGCGATGGTGAGCATCCTCAGTGCCAGCGCGGAGGTGTTCCTGGAGAGCCAGAAACTACCGTTCATCCGGCCGGAACGCGCCATGGAGACCTGGCAGGAACATCGCAAAATCCTGCGCGCCCTGGCCCGGCGTTCCAGTACGGCGGCCCAGAAAGCCATGCAGGAACACGTGAGCAAGGCGGCGTTGCGCACCGGCATAGCATTCGTGACGCCCGTCACGTCGTGAATGGTTATACCCACACTCATGCAGCGCCATAGCAAGACTCAATCAGACGCGGCTTCCTGAACGGGGGAAGGGCAGCTATGATGAGCAACGTTTTTTTTGCTTACATTCCGGAGACATCCATGAGCAACGATCTTATCAAGCACGTCACCGACGCGACCTTTGAGGCCGAAGTACTCAAGGCTCAAGGCCCGGTGCTGGTTGACTACTGGGCTGAATGGTGTGGCCCTTGCAAAATGATCGCTCCGGTCCTGGACGACATTGCAACCACCTACGAAGGCAAATTGACCATCGCCAAGCTGAACATCGACGACAACCAGGAAACCCCGGCCAAGCATGGCGTGCGCGGCATTCCTACGCTGATGCTGTTCAAGAACGGCAACGTCGAAGCTACTAAAGTGGGCGCGCTGTCGAAGTCCCAGCTGCAAGCTTTCCTCGACGCTAACATCTAAGCGTCGTCAATGTAAGACCTGCAAATACCCCGACTTGTCGGGGTATTTGCTTTTTCAGAGGCTGGAGAAATAGTTTTCTCAGCTCATCAGTTTTTTAGCGCTCTTGGTACGTCTTCGAGGCGACATCAAGAGTGTCCTGACGCGTGTAGTCTCATTCCTTATACCTGCTCGCTTATAAAACCTATAGAGCGTTAAGGAATATTTTTATTTCGAAAGCGTATAAATTACTGTCAGCTTTCACAGGTGTTTTTCCCGACAGAACGGCTAGTTTAAGGTTGTCGTCATAAATGCAGATTAGAAGGCGGCTTTTATGGCTAAAGCGTCTTCTTTTTTTTGCAATTATTACTTTGCCGAAGAGGTTTAAAAGATGAGCCGTTCTGGTTTCATGAAAGCAAATAACTATTATTCGAAAGATCGTTATGAAGCGTTTCAAGTGATTGGTGCTGACGAACCGAGTGGGTCGTGCTCCTTGATCTATAAAAGTTGGGGGGCGCCAGACCTCGTTGGGCTAGACGGTAGTTTTAATTTCAATAAGGACGCGCAGGTAACTGAGTTACGTTTTACTGCGCGCGGGGTCAAATTCGAACTGGAAGCACCTTATAAAGACGGTGAGCCCGATTTTTCCGAGTGGAAAGGCAAAAGGATTAGACCAGATAATTCGCATGGAGAGGCGTATTTCAAGGGGGAGTATGCAAGAAGTTATATACAGAATTGGGATGGACGTATCGAACTTGAACTGGGTCCCAAATGACGCTATGGCATGAGTTGCATTGCTTAAGTTACCCTCCGCTTCACCTTAAGCACTTGGTTTCGGTGAAGCCTAATCCCGCCCTTTGGAGCGTGCTTTGTATGACCTGTCCGATTGGCTCACAATATGCGTATGGCTAATTCCAGACTCTTCATGGAATGGCGGTAAAGCTAGAAGCAAAAGCGCCGTGTTGATTTATGAGGTTTGTGCGAGCAAAACACCTCTACAGCACCGACGTTCTTATGCGCGATATTCATACTTTCCTGCTCCTTTGGGAGGGCTTTTCTGTCGTCACTATCAAACCTGACGGCGACGCCCTTCAAATCGATCTGATCCCTCCGGTCGCCCAGTTTCTCACCTGCGGTGGTTGCCAAAAGTTTTGCTCAGCCACTCATGGTACTGTGATCGAATATGGCCGAGAGCTCATTGATCGGTTT
Organism: Pseudomonas khavaziana; assembly: GCF_036704165.1. Lineage (NCBI taxonomy): Bacteria > Pseudomonadati > Pseudomonadota > Gammaproteobacteria > Pseudomonadales > Pseudomonadaceae > Pseudomonas > Pseudomonas khavaziana. The sequence continues at coordinate 6,279,662 of NZ_CP129946.1, read as the reverse complement.
TGTGTCGAGGACGCTAACCGATTGCGTCACGCCAAGCCTGCTCGCAAGGTCGTCAAGCGAATAGCGTACGATCATCGCGATAGTGAGTTTTTTCCATGAAGATCAAGAGCGTCTTCCCCCGTAATCCATGAAGAGCCTGATTCTAGCCCATTCAGCCCGCCGAGTAGGTTTGAGGCCGAGTGCCAGCTCGACGCAAGGGGGATGTAGACATCGGGCGGATCGATGGTTCGCCTTATTGCTGAAGGGCTCAGGCTTTTCGTTTTACAGACTCATTAATCGGTATCCAGAGCACCGCGCTTTTATACCAACTGAAATCTCAGGTTTTTTCGTGAAACAGGGCTAGACGCTCAGAAATTCAGGTGGTACATTCGGCCCCGCACTGGTTTCTCCACTGCCCCCTGCAAGCCGTCGCCGACGCATTCCTTTTCGATTAGTACGCGATCCTGTCGCCTTCTCTGCGGCGCGGCCTCATTAAGCCAAAAGCTTAATTTCCCCCCTCCATAAAATGATTACGTCATTCCTATATGAATCTGACTGAACTCAAGCAAAAGCCGATTACCGACCTGCTCCAGCTGGCCGAAGAAATGGGCATAGAAAATATGGCCCGTTCGCGCAAGCAGGACGTGATTTTCTCCCTGCTCAAGAAGCACGCGAAAAGCGGCGAGGAAATCTCCGGTGATGGCGTGCTGGAGATTCTCCAGGACGGCTTCGGCTTCCTCCGCTCCGCAGACGCCTCCTATCTCGCCGGCCCAGACGACATCTACGTCTCGCCGAGCCAGATCCGTCGCTTCAACTTGCGCACCGGTGACACCATCGTTGGCAAGATCCGTCCTCCGAAGGAAGGCGAGCGTTATTTCGCCCTGCTCAAGGTCGACACGATCAACTTCGATCGCCCCGAGAACGCGAAAAACAAGATTCTCTTCGAGAACCTGACCCCGCTGTTCCCGACCGTGCGCATGAAGATGGAAGCCGGTAACGGTTCCACCGAAGACCTGACCGGTCGTGTGATCGACCTGTGCGCCCCGATCGGCAAGGGCCAGCGTGGCCTGATCGTCGCACCGCCGAAAGCCGGCAAGACCATCATGCTGCAGAACATCGCAGCGAACATCGCACGTAATAACCCGGAAGTTCACCTGATCGTGCTGTTGATCGATGAGCGTCCGGAAGAAGTGACCGAAATGCAGCGCACCGTGCGCGGCGAAGTGGTTGCCTCGACGTTCGATGAGCCCCCAACCCGCCACGTGCAGGTTGCCGAGATGGTGATCGAGAAGGCCAAGCGCCTGGTCGAACACAAGAAGGACGTGGTGATCCTGCTTGACTCCATCACTCGTCTGGCACGTGCCTACAACACCGTGATCCCGAGCTCCGGCAAGGTGCTGACCGGTGGTGTCGATGCCCACGCCCTGGAGAAGCCCAAGCGTTTCTTCGGTGCTGCGCGAAACATCGAGGAAGGCGGCTCGCTGACCATCATTGCCACCGCACTGGTCGAGACCGGTTCGAAGATGGATGAAGTCATCTACGAAGAGTTCAAGGGTACCGGCAACATGGAGCTGCCCCTGGACCGTCGCATCGCTGAAAAGCGTGTGTTCCCTGCGATCAACATCAACCGTTCCGGCACCCGCCGCGAAGAGTTGCTGACCGCAGACGACGAACTGCAGCGTATGTGGATCCTGCGCAAGCTGCTGCACCCGATGGATGAAGTGGCTGCCATCGAGTTCCTGATCGATAAGCTGAAAACCACCAAGACCAACGACGAGTTCTTCTTGTCGATGAAGCGCAAGTAATACGGCGTTTCAGGTCCAAAAAAATGGCGCCCCTCAAGGGCGCCTTTTTTTATGCGTCGAGATTCTGCGGCATTTGTGGCATAAGTATCCGTTAAGTAACAAAAATTGACGCGTGACTACGCTAACTCCTTTCGTCACAGACTGATCACATTCTTATGACCACTCTTGCTTACCGCAGAGACATCGACGGCCTGCGTGCCATCGCTGTCCTCGCAGTCGTGTTATTTCATTTTGGCGTTCCTGGCATTACTGGCGGTTTTGTTGGCGTTGATGTGTTCTTCGTCATTTCCGGCTTTCTAATTACGTCAATTATCTGGCGGGAGCGCCAAGCTGGCCGCTTCAGTTTCATCGACTTCTGGGCTCGTCGCGCCCGGCGTATCTTGCCCGCGCTGTTTGTGATGATCGCCGCGACACTGGCAGTGGGTTGGTTTCTGTTGGCGCCCAAGGACTATGAGGAGCTGGGGCGGTCAGCACACTATCAGGTGACCTTTACCTCCAACTTGCTGTTCTCGCGTCAGCATGGCTATTTCGATGTGTCTTCAGACATCAAGCCCTTGCTGCATACCTGGTCGCTGGCGGTAGAAGAGCAGTTTTATATTTTCTTCCCGCTGTTGCTGGCGTTGCTATCCAGCCGCCTGAAACACTGGCGCCTGGCGCTGTTCGCGGTGTTGCTCGGGTCTTTCGGCATGAGCGTCTGGGCGGTTGAGCATGAGCCGCAAAAAGCCTTCTTCCTGCTGCATCTGCGGGCCTGGGAATTGTTGGCCGGCGCGATGCTGGCGGTGTTGCCCAAGCATGAGTGGCGCGCTTCGCCCGCTTTGGCACAAGGAGTCAGCCTGGCTTCCATGGCGCTGATTCTGATCGCTGTACTGGGTTATGACGCGAAAACGCCGTTTCCCGGCGCAACCGCTCTATTGCCTGTGCTGGGAGTCGTCGGCTTGATCTGGGCCAACGGCCAGCAGCACACCTGGGTAGGGCGGTTGTTAAGTACGCGAGTAATGGTAGGTATCGGGCTGATTTCCTATTCCTGGTACCTCTGGCACTGGCCTGTATTCGTGTATGCCAACTATGCCGCAGTGGATGGCTTGAGCGCCTTAGAACTGGCTGGGCTGATGTTATTTTCGCTGGTGCTGGGTTATCTGTCCTGGCGCTTCGTGGAAACGCCGTTCCGAGAAAAACGCTTGCTGGCAGGACGCAAGGCGATTCTGGCGTCAGCCTTGGTAGGCATTCTGGGGCTTGGCTTTACCGGCTTGGCGATACGCGAAGCTGACGGCGTGCCTTCGCGTTTGTCCGAACAGGCATTGCGTTTTGCCCAGGCCAAGAAGTGGAGCCCGGACCTGCTGGCGTGCATGGCTGACAAAGACACCCCCGATGATCGGCTGTTCTGCCATTTCGGTCCGAAAAGCCAATCTGTTTCAGCGCTGGTATGGGGCGACAGTCACGCCACTGCGCTGATACCCGCACTCAAAGTGGGTGCTGATCGCCACGATATCAGCCTGGTAGAAGCCAGTTTTGCCGGCTGTATCCCGCTGGATGGCCTGGAGAATATTGCCCGGTGCGCGCACTTCAATCAGCGCGTCGAGAAGGCCATGGCCGAGCAGACGTTCAGCGACGTGGTATTGGCGGCCCGTTGGAGTTTGTACGTCTATGGGCAAATGTCGGGTGACAAGGAGCATGCGCTCAAGGACCCCGGTACGGGTCAATATGTACGCGCCGTCGCCGAACAACGTTTTGCCCAGGGCCTGCGCGAACGCATCCAGAGTTTGCGTGCTGCCGGGCATCAGGTATGGCTGGTCAAGGAAGTGCCGCTGCAGGAGATCATCGTGCCTTATCGTCTGAGCCGCCTGGCGATGATGAACCGGCCAGTGGACCGTGAAGGGCTCGTCGTCGCCGAGCATGTGAAGCGCCAGGCCTTTATCACGCAGTTGTTTGACGAACTGGCGGCGGGCGACAGCGGTGTCAAGGTGCTGGACCCTGCGCCCCTGCTGTGCGGCGCCGATGGTTTGTGCCGGGTCGAACTCAATGGTCGAGCGTTGTATACCGACGATAACCATCTGTCAGACGTTGGTGCCCGGTACATCGAAGCCTTCCTGGAGCCATTGTTCAGTTCCTTGCAATCACGAGGGCTGACGGCCAATTAAGCTGCCAGTCGTTCTCAGAGCAGGTAGGATGTACGCCTATTTTACGGGTGGCATGTTTAATGAAATTCAAGGATCTTCGGGATTTCGTGCAGCAACTTGAGCAGCGCGGAGAGTTGAAACGTATCCAGATGCCGATTTCTCCGGTGCTGGAAATGACTGAGATTTGCGACCGCACCTTGCGCAGCAAGGGCCCGGCGCTGTTGTTCGAAAAACCGACTGGCTTTGATATTCCGGTACTGGGCAACCTGTTCGGCACCCCCGAGCGTGTGGCCTTTGGCATGGGCGCCGAGTCGGTCAGCGAACTGCGCGAGATCGGCAAGTTGCTGGCCTTTCTCAAGGAGCCCGAGCCGCCCAAGGGCTTGAAGGACGCCTGGTCGAAGCTGCCGATCTTTCGCAAGATCATTGCCATGGCCCCCAAGGTGGTCAAGGACGCGGTATGCCAGGAAGTGGTCATCGAGGGCGATGATGTCGACCTGGCCATGCTCCCGGTGCAGACCTGCTGGCCCGGCGACGTTGGGCCGCTGATCACGTGGGGCCTGACCGTCACCAAGGGCCCGAACAAGGACCGCCAGAACCTCGGCATCTACCGTCAGCAAGTCATCGGCCGTAACAAGGTGATCATGCGCTGGCTGAGCCATCGTGGCGGCGCTCTCGACTTCCGTGAGTGGTGCGAGAAGCATCCCGGCCAGCCATTTCCGGTTTCAGTCGCTTTGGGTGCCGATCCGGCCACCATCCTCGGCGCCGTGACGCCTGTGCCCGACAGCCTGTCCGAATACGCCTTCGCCGGTTTGCTGCGCGGTAACCGCACCGAATTGGTCAAGTGCCGCGGTAACGACCTGCAAGTGCCGGCCACCGCCGAAATCATCCTCGAGGGCGTGATTCACCCAGGCGAGATGGCCGATGAAGGCCCTTACGGCGATCACACCGGCTACTACAACGAAGTCGATAGCTTCCCGGTGTTTACCGTCGAGCGCATCACCCATCGGATCAAGCCGATCTACCACAGTACCTACACGGGCCGTCCGCCGGATGAGCCGGCCATCCTCGGCGTGGCGCTCAACGAAGTGTTCGTGCCGATCCTGCAAAAGCAATTCCCCGAAATCACCGACTTCTACCTGCCGCCGGAAGGGTGCTCGTACCGCATGGCGATCGTGACCATGAAGAAGTCGTACCCGGGACATGCCAAGCGGGTCATGCTGGGTGTGTGGTCGTTTTTGCGACAGTTCATGTACACCAAGTTCGTTATCGTCACTGACGACGACATCAATGCCCGGGACTGGAACGACGTGATCTGGGCCATCACCACGCGCATGGACCCCAAGCGCGACACGGTGATGATCGATAACACGCCGATCGACTACCTCGACTTCGCCTCGCCGGTCTCGGGGCTGGGCTCGAAGATGGGCCTGGATGCCACCCACAAGTGGCCGGGTGAGACCACTCGCGAGTGGGGTCGGGTGATCGTCAAGGATGAAGCCGTCACGGCGCGTGTCGATGCGATCTGGAAAGAATTGGGAATAGATTGATGCGTGTAACCCTGCAACCTTCCGGCGCTGTGCTGGAGCTGGACCCTGGCGAGCGAATCCTCGACGGCGCACGTCGCCTGGGCTATGAGTGCCCCCAAGCCTGCCGCAATGGTGTATGCCATGTGTGTGCGGCGTTGCTGGTGGAAGGGCGGGTACGCCAAGCCGGCGAGGTGCGTGATCATGGTGAGTTTTTCACCTGTATTGCCGAACCCTTGGAGGACTGCGTTGTGTTGTGGGATGGGGTACTGGCGCCGGGAGAGTTGCCGTTGCGCAAATTGTCGTGCCAATTGATTGAATGCATAGACGTCGGAGGCGATGTGTGGCGTGTACGCCTGCGGGCCCCGGCTGGCAAGGCAGTGCGTTACCACGCTGGGCAATACCTGATGATCGAGCGCGAGAATGGCGAGAAATCGGCGTTTTCCCTGGCGTCGGCGCCTCACGCCGGACGCGAGTTGGAGCTGCATGTACTGGCCCGCGAGGACAGCGCACGCAACCTCATTGAACAATTGCAGCGCAACCAGATGGCCCGTGTGGAACTGCCGTTCGGTGACACCCACCTGGCGGAGTTACCGGACGGGCCGCTGGTGCTGATGGCCGCCGGTACCGGCATGGCGCAGATGCACAGCCTGATCGAGCACTGCCGCGCTTCCGGCTTCAAGCACCCGGTGCACCTTTACTGGGGCGTGCGTCGCCCGGAAGATTTCTACCAGATCGAGCATTGGGAGCAATGGCAGCAATTGCCCAACCTGTTCCTGCACAAGGTGGTCAGCGACCTGTGTGGCTGGGAAGGGCGCTGTGGTTTGCTGCATGAAGCGGTATGCGAGGACATTGCCGACCTCAACAGCGTGCATGTCTACGCCAGCGGTTCACCGGCGATGATCTACGGCACCCTGGACGCACTGGTCAACGCCGGCATGGATGCGCACCGCATGCGCGCCGATGTGTTCGCCTACGCACCACGGCCTTGACCCTGCTCGTTCCCGCGCTCTGCGTGGGAATGCATCCTGGACGCTCTGCGTCCCGCCCTTAAAATCGCACCCCCGTGGTCACCATCGCTGCATTGAACCCCAGCAGCACCAGCTCTGCTGCCACCGGCCCATAGTGGGTGCCCACGGAAGGTATGATCACCGGCGCCACGCCGAATCGGTTCAACGGAATCTTGTCGCGATACTCGCCGCGATAGCCCTGGAGCAGCCCGCCGGTTAATTTCGCATACACCGGGTAGTCGGCCATGTCATAGCGCTTGCCCGCGTAGGCGTAGTACGAGCGCTGGCGGAACGAGTTGCGAAAGGTCACCCCGCCATACACCAGGCCCGACGCCTCGTTGCGTTCCAGGCCGATCAAATCCTGCTTGTTATTGTGCTCCGGGTCGGGTGCGAAGTGCCGGGTGTAGACACTGGTCTGGGCATACCAGAAGCCTTTGTCATCATTGGCAGGTGGGGTTTCGATAGCCAGTGCAGTGGTGGCCTGGGCCAGGAACAGCAGGCCAGGCAAGCGGAATGTCTTCATGGAGCGACCTCGATAGTCGATGTGATGAGCGGCTAAGTGGGTCGTAATCTGTGCGCTATTTTGACTGCTTCGCGCGTGCCCAGGCTGAACCGGGGCTGAAACTACCGAAATTACCGGTATAGATCCTGACGAATGGGCGGGTGCGCTTATGCTTTTGTATATTCTTTTAAGGTATTTATTCTGTCTGATGAATGCCTTTAAGCTATATGACAACGGGCGCATGGCCAGGGCTTCGCTGTCGCCTATAGACGTGATCACCGGTGAAACGCTACGCAGCACCGGCCCCGATGAGTTGGGCGCCGTATTGGCGCGGCGGCAATCTGGCCTATAGCACTTTTTCGCCGTACGGTTACAGCGGCGCGTTTTATTACGGTAAAGTCGCTTACAACTGGTAACACACAGGAGGCGCACCGCTTTTCGCCATGACCGCCATTGAAACCGATCTTTTGCAGTTGGCTTACCCTCCACGGCTCGATCTTGGGCCGCAACTCACTCACGAACAATTAATGAGCTCAATGCAGGCCACTATGGCCCGGCACAAGGGTGGGCCGGTGTGGCTGTTTGCCTATGGTTCGCTGATCTGGCGCCCTGAGTGCTCGTCGACCGAGCGGGTGCGTGCACGGGTTCACGGTTATCACCGTGGCCTGTATTTGTGGTCACACGAGCATCGCGGTACGCCGGAGCTGCCGGGGTTGGTCTTTGGGTTGGATCGCGGCGGTTCGTGCAGCGGATTTGCCTACCGCTTGCCGGAGGACCAGTTGGAGGCCTCGCTGTACGCCTTGTGGCAGCGCGAGATGCCTTACCCTTCTTATCGGCCACACTGGCTCAGCTGCCGATTGCAAGATGGCAGTACCGTGCAGGCGTTGGGGTTTGTGTTGGAGCGGCACTTGCCCAGCTATGCCGGCAACTTGCCCGATATTGTGCTCAATCACGTGCTGCAAAGCGCTTGCGGGCGTTACGGCACCACTCGCGATTATGTCGAGCAGACCGTGAACGCCCTGCGTAGCCACGCCATGCCAGATAAGAACCTGGAGGCGCGGCTCAAGCGTTGTACCAAGGATTGCCCGGGTGCTTAACGCGCCGAGCTGACGCTGTTGGTGTGCCACAGCGTGGGGATCAGGAACGCGATCGCCAGTACGCAGGCACCGACCAGCAACACGAACCCACCGTCCCAGCCGAAATGGTCCACCGTGTAGCCCATGGCCGCACTGGCTGCCACCGAACCACCCAGGTAACCGAACAAACCGGTGAAGCCCGCTGCGGTGCCGGCGGCTTTTTTCGGTGCCAGTTCCAGCGCCTGCAGGCCGATCAGCATTACCGGGCCGTAGATCAGGAAACCGATGGAGAACAGCGCGATCATGTCGATCATCGGGTTGCCCGGCGGGTTGAGCCAGTAAACCAGAGTCGCCACGGTCACCAGGGCCATGAACACGATGCCTGTCAGGCCACGGTTGCCACGGAAGATCTTGTCCGACATCCAGCCGCACAACAGCGTGCCCGGGATACCTGCCCACTCGTAGAAGAAATACGCCCAGGACGATTTATCGACCGTGAAGTGTTTGGCTTCTTTCAAGTAGGTCGGCGCCCAGTCCAGTACGCCGTAGCGCAACAGGTAGACGAACACGTTGGCGAAGGCGATGTACCAAAGCATTTTGTTGCGCAGCACGTACTTGACGAAAATTTCCTTGGCGCTGAATTCGTCTTCGTGGCTGGCGTCGTAGCCTTCCGGATAGTCGTTCTTGTACTGCTCAATCGGTGGCAGGCCCACCGATTGCGGGGTGTCGCGCATGGTGATGAAGGCAAACGCCGCCACCGCCAAGGCCACCGTAGCCGGCACGTAAAACGCCGCATGCCAGTCGTTGAACCACGCCATGCCCAGCAGGAACAGCGGGCCGATCAGGCCGCCGCCGACGTTGTGCGCCACGTTCCATACCGACACTACGCCGCCGCGTTCTTTCTGCGACCACCAGTGCACCATGGTTCGTCCGCTCGGCGGCCAGCCCATGCCCTGGGCCCAGCCGTTGATGAACAGCAGGATGAACATCATCGTCACGCTGGACGTTGCCCAAGGTGCGAAACCGAAAATGAACATCACACCCGCTGAAACCAGCAGGCCGAAGGGCAGGAAGTAGCGTGGGTTGGAGCGGTCGGAGACCAGGCCCATGAGGAACTTGGACAAGCCGTAGGCAATCGCGATCGCCGACATCGCCAGACCCAGTTCACCACGGGTGTAACCCTCGTCGATCAAGTAGGGCATGGCCAGGGAGAAGTTTTTGCGCAGCAGGTAATAGCCGGCGTAGCCGAAGAAAATACCGGCGAAGATCTGCCAGCGCAGTCGTCGATAGGTACTGTCTATTTTTTCTTCAGGCAGGGGCGCCTGGTGTGCGGCAGGACGAAAGAAAGCAAACATTCAAGAGCTCCAAATTTCTTGTTTTGACTGCGGATGCGAATGTTACAGTTTCGTTACCGAAAATAGCATCGCCTCTTATCTGCAAACACAGGAAACGGGAGCAATTGCATGTTCTTTTACGAACATGTCGCTAATGGATAAGTGTGGGTCGTGATCAGTTCTCTTTAACACTGAGGATCAAACTGTGGGAGGGGGCTTGCTCCCGATAGCGGTGGCTCAGTCACTAATGTACTCACTGACCGCCTGCTATCGGGAGCAAGCCCCCTCCCACATGGACCGCATTTCAAATCTGTCAGCGGGTTTGTACGACAACCTTTCCCACCGCCTTGCGCTGCCCCAGATCATTGATCGCCTGTGCTGCCTGTTCCAGCGGATACACCTGCGACACCAACGGCTTCAACCTGCCCTCGGCATACCACCCAAACAACTGCTGAAAGTTCGCCGCATTATCCTGCGGTTGGCGCTGGGCAAACGAGCCCCAGAATACCCCGACCACCGCTGCGCCCTTGAGCAACGCCAGGTTCACCGGCAGTTCAGGAATGCGTCCGCTGGCAAACCCCACCACCAGCAGCCGGCCGTTCCAGGCGATGGCGCGAACGGCTTGGTCGAACAGGTCGCCACCCACCGGGTCGTAGATCACATCGGCGCCATTGCCGTCAGTCAGGCGCTTGACCTCGTCCTTGAGGCTGGCTTCGCTGTAGTTGATCAGCTCATCGGCGCCGGCCGCCTTGGCCACCGCGAGTTTGTCGGCGCTGCTGGCGGCGGCGATCACCCGGGCGCCCATGGCTTTGCCGATTTCCACGGCGGCCAGGCCCACCCCGCCGGAGGCGCCAAGCACCAGCAGGGTTTCGCCGGGTTGCAGGTTGGCGCGCTGTTTGAGCGCGTGCATCGAGGTGCCGTAGGTCATGCTGAAGGCGGCAGCGGTGTTGAAGTCCATGCTTGGCGGGATCGGCAGCACGTTATAGCCGGGCACTGCGACCTGCTCGGCGAAGCTGCCCCAGCCTGTCAACGCCATCACGCGGTCACCGACTTTCAGGTGGCTGACTTTCTCGCCCACTTCACGGACCACGCCCGCCGCCTCGCCACCGGGTGAGAATGGAAAGGGCGGCTTGAACTGGTACTTGCCCTCGATGATCAGGGTGTCCGGGAAATTCACCCCGGCCGCGTGCACGTCCAGCAGGATCTCGTTCTTCTTGATCGCAGGGCTCGCGATTTCTTCCAGCACCAGGGTTTCGGCGGGGCCGAAGGCTTTGCACAGCACAGCTTTCATCGGACTATTCCTTTTGGCGTCGTGGCCGATAAGTGTAGGAGGGTACGCCCGCGGGTCAACGAGCATGCCCGGGCCTGATAAGCCGCCATAAGCTTGTGCTCAGCCTTGCTAGCGTTATGCTACTGGGCAACCGAATTCGAGGAATGAACTGTGAAAGCGTGGATCCTGTTGATGCTGGCCCTGACGTTGCCGATGGCAGCCCAAGCCGAGGAAGCCAAAGAAGGCGAGGCGCCCAAGGTCAGCTATATCAGCCTGACGCCGCCGTTTGTAGGCAATTACGGCCTGGATGGCACCGCGAAACTCAAGGTGTACAAGGCCGACATCGCCCTGCGCGTGACCGGCACCGAAGCAGCCGCCGCGGTCAAAGCCAACGATCCACTGATTCGTAACCAACTGGTGGCGCTGTTCACCCAGCAGACCAGCGAGGCCATGAGTACGGTCGAAGGCAAGGAAAAACTGCGCCAGGAAGCCCTGAAACAAACCCAGCAAGTGATGAACGATGAAACCGGCAAGCCCGTGGTTGAAGACCTGCTCTTCAACAACCTGATCATCCAGTAAGGCCGGCGCTTCGCGCCATTCGCGAGCAAGCCCGCTCCCACATTTGATCGAGTTCGACCTGAGAAATGCGATCAATGTGGGAGCGGGCCTGCTCGCGAAGAGGTCCTGCCAGGCGCCTCAGGAAGCCAGGCTTTTGCGAAACCGCGCCAACGCCACCGCAAAAAACACCAAGCCAATCGCCGCCAGCGCGAGCAAATCCGGCCACACCACGCTCAGCCCCGCATCCCTGAATAGAATCGCCGCACTCAAGCTCACAAAGTGCGTCGACGGCGAGCCCTGCATCACCCACTGCAACCACTCGGGCATGCTATCCAGCGGCGTACTGCCGCCAGAGAGCAACAGCATCGGGATGATCACCGGGATCGCCAGCAGGCCGAACTGCGGCGTCGAACGGGCGAGGGTAGCGAGGAAGATCCCCAGCGCGGTGCTCGCAAACAGATACAGCGCCGTCACCAACAGGAATAGGCTCATGGAGCCGGCCAACGGCACGCCGAGCAAGCCTATGACCACCAGTTCCAGGGATAGCCACGTACACAACACCACCACCAGCATATTGCTCCAGATTTTTGCCAGCATGATCTCCAGCGCGGTCAGGGGCAGCACCAGCAGGTGATCGAGGGTGCCGTGTTCGCGTTCGCGCAGCAGGGCGGTGCCGGTCAGCACGATGGCGAGGATGGTGATGTTGTTGACGATCTGGATCACCGCCAGGAACCAGCCACCTTCCAGGTTGGTATTGAACAGCGCCCGTGTGGTCAGCCGGGCCGGGGCTTTGCCGGCAGCGTCGGCCTGGCCGCTGTAGGTCAGCAGTTCGCGTTGGAAAATCCGCCCGATGTAACCGGCGCCCATGAAGGCCTGGCTCATTGCCGTGGCATCGACGTTCACCTGCACGCCCGGCTGGCGCCCCGCTAAAAGGTCGGCCTGGAAATTCGCCGGCACATTGACGACGAAGGTGTATTGGCCGCTGTCCATGACCTTGTCCAGTTGGTCGTAGGCCAGTGGCGCCGGCGCCTGGAATTCTGGTGGCTGCAGGGCCTCAGCCATTTGCCGTGAGAGCGCGCTGTGGTCTTCATCGACAAAGGCCACGCTGGCGTTGTGCACGCCAATCACCGAGCCGGCGGCGGGCATGTAGATCGCCACGGTGAAGGCGTAGAACAGAAACAGCAGTAACACGCTGTCGTGGCGCAGGCTGGTGAGTTCCTTGAGCCCAAGGCGCAGGATATGGGCGAGCTTGTGCATCAGGCCTCCTGCTTCTTGAGCATCACCAGGCTCAGCCCGGTAAAACCGACGAAAAACCCGAACAACGCCAGGCACTGCGGCCATAACTGGCGCAGGTCCAGAGCCTTGGTGAAGGTGCCCACCGCAATATCCAGAAAGTGCCCGGCGGGGAACAGCATGCCCATCAGTGCTGCCGCGCCTTCCAGGGAGGAGCGCGGCACGATCAGCCCGGAAAACTGGATGGTCGGCAGGCTGGTGATGATCATGGTGCCGAGGATCGCCGCGATCTGGGTGCGGGTGAATGCCGAGATCAACAGGCCCATGCTCGTGGTCGCCAGCACGTACAACAGGCCACCGAAGGCCAGGGTCAAGCCGTTGCCTTTAAACGGTACACCGAACAACCAGCGGTTCATCGCCACCAGCAGCGCCAGGTTGACCAGGCTGATGGCCAGGTAGGGCGCCTGTTTGCCCAGCAGGAACTCCAGACGCGTCAGCGGCGTGGCGTAGAAATTGGTGATCGAGCCCAGCTCTTTTTCGCGCACGATGCCCAGGGCGGTGAGCATCGCCGGAATAAATGCCAGGATCAGCGCCATTACGCCCGGACCGATAGCGTTCACGCTGACCACGTCTTGGTTATAGCGAAAGCGTGTTTCCAGCTTGACCGCGGCTTGTGTGCTGCGCGGCAGGCTGCTCAATTCGGCCAACTGCTGGAGATTGCCTTGGTGTACCGCTTCGACGTAGTTACGGCTGGTTTCGGCGCGAAACGGCATGCCGCCATCGATCCATGCAGCCACGATCGGTTGGCGCCCGGCGTACAGGTCGCGGCCAAAACCCGGTGGAATTTCCAAGGCCAGTTTGATTTCCGAGCGTTGCAGGCGCCGGTGCAATTCGTTGGCGTCGCGGATGGGGGCTTGCTCGGCGAAATAGCGTGAACTGCGAAATGCTTCCAGGTAGGCGCGGCTTTGCGGAGTCTGGTCCTGGTCGTAGACGGCGAAGGCGAGGTTTTCCACATCCAGGGAAATGCCGTAGCCGAAGATCACCATCATGAACATCGCCCCGAGCAAGGCGAAAGCCATACGTACCCTGTCGCGCAGCAACTCCTTGCCTTCGCGGCTGGCCACAGCCAACCAGCGCGCCAGGCTGAAACCGCGCTTGCTCACGGGGGGCGCGTGGGTATCGTTGACGGTTACACCGGGGGCGGCGGGTTCGGCCTCACCCTGGGCCTGTTCCAGGCAGGTGACGAAAGCCGCTTCCAGGGTGTCGCCGTGGAACTGCCGTTGCAGCGCCTCGGGTGTGTCGCAGGCCAACACCTTGCCGGCATGCATCAAGGAGATGCGGTCGCAGCGCTGGGCTTCGTTCATAAAGTGAGTGGACAGGAAGATGGTCACACCTTGTTCCCGCGACAACTCGATCAACAACCGCCAGAAATCATCCCGCGCTGCCGGGTCGACGCCCGAGGTGGGCTCATCGAGGATCAACACTTCCGGGCGATGCAGCACCGCAACCGCCAAGGACAAACGCTGGCGCAGGCCAAGGGGCAACTCGCCGGAGGGCTGCTCGGCGACTCCGCCGAGGTCGAAGCGTTGGATCAGTTCATCAATACGCGGGCCACTTTCGGCCTTGGGCAGGTCGAACAGTTGCGCATGCAGCACCAGGTTCTGACGCACGCTCAGCTCGCCATACAGCGAGAAGCTCTGCGACATGAAGCCTACGCGCTTGCGGGTGGCCAGGTCCTTGGCGTCCACCGGTTTGCCCAGCAGGATTGCACTGCCCTCGGTGGCCGGCATCAGGCCGGTCAGGACTTTCATGGTGGTGGTCTTGCCGCAGCCGTTGGAACCAAGGAAGCCGAAGATCTCGCCGCGGCCAATGGCAAAGCTGACCTTGTTTACTGCGGTGAAATCGCCAAAGCGCAGCGTCAGGTCGTGGGCCTGGATGGCGATATCGATGTTGCCGCCCGTGCGTGGTGGAATCACCAGTGGTTGGTTGTCGTGGGCGCTGTCGCCCTGGAAGTGAGTAAAGGCTTCATCCAGCTTGCCGCTGGGCGTGATCGCCGCCAGTTCGCGGCTCAGCCCGTCGGCGATCAACTTGCCACGGTCGAGCATCAGGCAATGATCGAACTGTTCGGCCTCTTCCATGTAAGCGGTGGCCACCAGCAGCGTCAGTTGCGGGCGCTCACTGCGTACGCTGTCGACCAGCTCCCAGAAACGCCGGCGTGACAGCGGGTCGACGCCAGTGGTGGGCTCGTCGAGGATCAACAGGTCCGGATCATGGATCAGCGCGCAGCACAGGCCGAGCTTCTGTTTCATACCCCCAGAGAGCTTGCCCGCCGGGCGCTCGGCAAAGCGTGCGAGGTCGGTGGCGAGCAACAGGTTGTGCATGCGCTGGTCGCAATCGGCTTTCGACAGGCCAAACAAGGTGGCGAAGAAACGGATGTTTTCGCTGATGGACAACTCGGGGTACAGGTTACCGCCCAGACCCTGGGGCATAAAGGCGATGCGCGGGTACAGGCTGTTACGGTGGCGACGGTCTTGAATGGAACCGCCGAGCACCTGTAACTGGCCGTCCTGCAGTTTTTTCACCCCTGCGATCAACCCCAGCAGGCTCGACTTGCCGGCGCCGTCCGGGCCGATCAACCCGCAGCGGGTGCCGGCTGGCAGGCTGAAGGCAATGTCGAGCAGTGCCTGTTGCTTGCCGTAGCGATGATTGATCCCCGTGGCGTGCAGCGCCAGGCCGCTCATTGCAGGTTGGCCGGCCAGTCGATATCGGCTGTGCGCACATAGCCCGCGCCAGGCATGCCCGGCTTGGCTTGTGGGACGGCACTGGGTTGAGTCAGGTGCAATTTGACACGGAACACCAGTTTCTGCCGCTCATCGCGGGTTTCCACTTCCTTGGGGGTGAACTGGGATTTGGCCGCGACAAAACTGATTTTGGCCGGCAGCGCCTGCAGGGGCAGGGCGTCGAGCAGAATGCGCGCTTCACTGCCGACGGTCAGGCGACCGGTCACGGAGGCGGGCAGGTAGAGGTTCATGTACTGGTCACTGGGGTCGATCAGCAGCAACACGCGCCCACCCGCACCGAGCACTTCACCTGGCTCTGCCAGGCGCAACTGGATGATGCCGTCGATGGGCGCACGCAGGCTGCTGTCGTCGATTTCGCTGGTGAGCTGGGCGACCTGAGCCTGGGCTGCGCCGATGGCGGCCTTCACCGCGTTGACCTGGGCCTGGGCGGCGATCACCGCCGCATTGCCGGTGTTCTGGCGTGCTTGCTGCTGGTCGATCAATTGGCTGCTGGCAAAGCCGCGCCGGTACAGCTCCTGGGTACGCTTGAGTTCCTGACTGGCCAGCAGCTGCTCGCTTTGGCGCAACTGCACGTTGGCTTCGGCGGCGGCGAAGTTTTCCTTGGCGCGCAACACCTCGGCTTCGGCCTGGGCGCGCTGGGCTTGCAGGGTGCGAGTGTCCATGCGCGCCAGCAGCTGGCCCTTGAGCACTGTGTCGCCTTCATCCACGCGCACTTCGGCCAGTCGCCCCGGGATCTTGGCGGCGATCTGCACTTCGGTGGACTCCAGCCGTCCGTTACCCATGCTCAAGCCTTCGGGCAGGCGGTCCTGGGTCGAGCGCCAGTAACCAAAGGCCCCGGCCCCCAGCAGCAGGACGATCAGGGCGATGGCGAAAAGACGGGAGGTACGGTGGTTCGTAGACATGGCTGCATCCTGCGGCGTTAGCGTCCCAGTGTGACGGGTTTACCCCGTGAGGGTCTTGATATCGGTCAGTTAAAGCAGATGAAGGACGGCCGCCCACTGTTCAGGCGTAACCGCCATGACCGAAAGCCGGCTGCCTTTCTGCACCAGCGGCATTTCGGCAAGGGCGGTTTGCTGCTTCAAATCGCCCAGGCTCAGCACCTTGGGGAAGGACTTGACGTGGGCCACGGTGATCGCGCTCCACGGGTTTTTCTCTGCGCTGGCCTTGGCGTCGAAATAAGGGCTGTCCGGTTCCAGGGCAGTGGGGTCCGGGTAGGCGGCCTCGATGATTTTGCCGATACCTGCAATACCGGGCTGCGGGCAACTGGAGTGATAGAAGAAAAATTCATCGCCCACGGCCATCGCCCGCAGAAAGTTGCGCGCCTGATAGTTACGCACTCCATCCCAGCGCGCCTGGCCGAGGGTTTCCAGGCCGTTGATGGAGAGTTCGTCGGGCTCGGATTTCATCAGCCAGTAGGCCATTTTTGTGCTCCTGAAAAAGGCATTGGGCAAGTTGTCGGGCAATTGCATGACAAACCGACAGTCGGTTGGCGTCAAGGTTTGCGTGTTGGTTCACGTTGCCGCAGAATGCGCGCTTTTAGGCTTGACGCAGCTGCAACGGACTACTTTGGAACGTTGTTGTCATCGTGTACGAGGTGCCTGAAGGGGGGCAATCGATGCAACGTAAACCGGATTTACTATGGATTTTGGTTATTTTGTTTGGTCTGGGCGTCGTGACCACCGGTTATGCCCAGAGCCTGTGGTCGAACAAGACCGATGCACCGGTTGAACTGGCTCAGCAGCAGCCACAACCGTTCAAGCGTTAACTCGAAGCATCCACTAAGGCGCCGCTGTTTCCAGCGGCGTTTCTGCGACATACCACCGCTTATCGGTCACCGTTCCTGCCAACGGCACATCCCAGCTTGCCTGCGCCAGTCGCCCGACTTTCTGGCATTCGTGGGCCAGCCCCAGCAGCGTCGGCTTGCGCCAGCTTTGGCGGCGAGCCAGGTAGGCCAGGCTGCGGTCGTAGAACCCGCCGCCCATGCCCAGGCGCCCGCCCATATCATCGAAGCCCACCAGCGGCAACAGCACCAAATCCAGCGCCCAGACCTGGCGTTGGCGATGGGCATTGACCCGTGGCTCAAGAATGCCAAAGCGGTTGGGCAACAACTTTTCCCCAGGCCGCACGCGCTGGAACACCATCTTGGTGCGCGGCCAGGCGCTGAGTACCGGCAGATAGGTGGCCCTGCCCCGGCGCTGGGCCGCACGCAGCAGCAGGCGCGGATCGATTTCACCGTCTGTCGGTAGATATAAGGAAATATGTTTGGCCCGGCGAAACAGGGGGTGCTGTGCCAGTTGCCGATACACCCCAAGGGCGGCCTGGCGCTGCTCGCTCGGTGTGAGGGCGCGGCGGGCCTTGCGCAACATGCGTCGAAGTTGCGGACGGGAAAGCGGCGCAGGTTCGGTCATGGTTTTCGGCTCATAAAACAATGCCAGTCCTGGGACTGGCATTGAGTTTGGAAATTCAGGCTCCCCGACAGAGCCGCTGTCGACTTAGCCCTTGAACCCGAAAGTTCAAGGTGGAAGAAGCAGTAGGCTTTAAGGCTTTCCGTCTAGCGGACATGCACACCAGCCCAACGTGCAACTTCCAGGGTAGTGCGAATCGGCTCAGGGACATCGCCGACTGGCAAACACGCCAGGGAGTGACGCGAGTATACCTTAAACAGGCTCGGCAATCAGCCCTTGGGTGTGTCTGAATCGGTAGAAAGCACCAGATCCACGCGCTCCAGCAGGTCGCGTACCTGCTCGCGGGTCGATCCGCTGGCCTGTACGTCAGGGCGCTCCTGCTTATGCAGCAGGTCGTGGGTGATATTCAGTGCGGCCATCACGGCGATGCGGTCGGCGCCGATGACTTTGCCGCTGCTGCGGATTTCACGCATCTTGCCGTCCAGGTAACGGGCAGCACTCACCAGGTTGCTGCGTTCTTCCTGGGGGCAGATGATCGAATATTCTTTGTCGAGGATCTGCACGGTTA
This sequence comes from Pseudomonas khavaziana, assembly GCF_036704165.1. Taxonomy (NCBI): domain Bacteria; kingdom Pseudomonadati; phylum Pseudomonadota; class Gammaproteobacteria; order Pseudomonadales; family Pseudomonadaceae; genus Pseudomonas; species Pseudomonas khavaziana. The sequence continues at coordinate 6,261,481 of NZ_CP129946.1, read as the reverse complement.
CGCTATTGCTTGAACTCATGAGTCTTGCTCCAGGGCCTTCAGGCGCGAAATCATCGATTCGACCTTACGCCGGGCGATTTCGTTTTTTTCAATGAGGTGAGCGCGTTCCTCGCGCCAGGTCTTTTCCTGAGCTAATAGGAGTCCGTTTTGACTCTTTAGTTGCTCGACCCGATCAATTAGCAGTTCGAGTCTGGCCATCAGCGCTTGCAGGTCGGTGTCTTCCATTGGGTTCCACTGGATTTGTCTGATGAATGGCAACTGCAGGATAAACGATCTGACGCCCTCGATAGTCTTGGTGCGTCTGCCGGTGCTAGGATACTGCGCTCCATTCTAGACATTGCGCCGTCTGGCGCCTAGCTCACCATGCCCATTCAGAATTCCCCGTACGACGCTTTTTCCAAACTGCTGAGCACCAGCGGTCACCCATGCTCGCCTGCCGAACTGCACGGCGTGCTGTTGGGCCGCAGTTGCACCGGCGTGGGCTTTGATGCCGACAACTGGCTGGCCGACGTGGCCGAGCTGTTGGAAACCGAACCCAACGAAAACGTGCGCAACGCGTTGATTGGCTTGCAAGAGATGGTCAAGGGCGAGCTGACCGGTGACGACGTCACCGTAGTCCTGTTGCTGCCGACCGACGACGCCCCTCTCACCGAGCGCGCCGCCGCCCTGGGCCAGTGGTGCCAGGGTTTCCTCCACGGTTTCGGCGTTAACGCCGGCGGCCTGGAGCTGAGCACCGATGCCAAGGAAGTGCTGCAGGACCTGGCAGCTATCTCCCAGGTGCAAGATGCCCTGGAAGAGTCCGAAGACGGCGAAGGCGACTATATGGAAGTCATGGAATACCTGCGCGTCGCGCCGTTGCTGCTGTTCACCGAGACCCGAAAGTCCGCTGAACCGGTCGCGGCCAAGCCGTCGTTGCACTAAGAAAGGAAGCCCATCTGCCCATGATTCATATCCCCAAAGCGGAATACACCCGTCGCCGCAAGGCGCTCATGGCGCAGATGGAACCCAACAGCATCGCGATCCTGCCGGCCGCCGCCGTGGCCATCCGCAACCGTGATGTCGAGCATGTGTACCGCCAGGACAGCGACTTCCAGTACCTGAGCGGTTTCCCCGAACCCGAAGCGGTGATCGTGCTGATGCCCGGTCGCCAACACGGCGAATACGTGTTGTTCTGCCGTGAGCGCAACGCCGAGCGCGAGCTGTGGGACGGCCTGCGCGCCGGCACTGAAGGCGCGATCCGCAACTTTGGCGCTGACGACGCATTCCCTATTACCGATATCGACGACATCCTGCCCGGCCTGATCGAAGGTCGCGATCGTGTGTACTCGGCCATGGGCAGCAATGCCGAGTTCGACCGGCATGTGATGGAGTGGATCAACGTGATCCGTTCCAAAGCGCACCTGGGCGCCCAGCCACCGAACGAATTCGTTGCCCTGGATCATCTGCTCCACGATATGCGCCTGTATAAATCGGCGGCAGAAGTGAAGGTGATGCGCGAAGCAGCACGGATTTCCTGCGCCGCCCACGTTAAGGCAATGCAGGCCAGCCGTGCCGGGCTGCATGAGTTCAGCCTGGAAGCTGAGCTTGACTACGAGTTCCGTAAGGGCGGCGCGAAAATGCCGGCCTATGGCTCCATCGTTGCCGCCGGACGTAACAGCTGCATCCTGCATTACCAGCAGAATGACGCGCTGCTCAAGGACGGCGACCTGGTGCTGATCGACGCCGGTTGCGAGATCGACTGCTACGCCAGTGACATCACCCGCACCTGGCCGGTCAACGGCAAGTTTTCGCCTGAGCAGAAGGCGATCTACGAGATTGTGCTGGCCTCTCAGGAAGCCGCTTTCAAGCAGATCGCGCCGAACAAACATTGGAACCAGGCCCACGAGGCGACCGTGCAGGTCATCACCGCCGGGCTGGTAGAGTTGGGGCTGCTGCAAGGTGACGTTGACGAGCTGATCGCCAGCGAGGCCTATCGCGCTTTCTACATGCACCGTGCCGGCCACTGGCTGGGCATGGATGTGCATGATGTGGGCGAGTACAAGGTCGGCGGTGAATGGCGGGTGCTGGAAGTCGGCATGGCCTTGACCGTCGAGCCGGGCATCTATATTTCCCCGGATAACCAGAACGTGGCAAAGAAATGGCGTGGCATTGGCGTACGCATCGAGGACGACGTGATAGTGACCAAGCAAGGCTGTGAAATCCTGACTGTCGGCGTGCCCAAGACCGTTGCCGAGATCGAAGCGCTGATGGCGGCTGCCCGATGAGCCGGGTCAACCTGGCAATCATCGGCGGCGGCCTGGTGGGCGCGAGCCTCGCCCTGGCGTTGCAGGCCGGGGCCAAGGCACGGGGCTGGAAGATTGTGTTGATCGAGCCCTTTGCGCCGGGTGACAGCTACCAGCCGAGCTACGATGCGCGCTCTTCGGCGCTGTCGTTTGGCGCTCGCCAGATTTACCAGCGCCTGGGCCTTTGGCAGGCCATCTCTCGGCGCGCCGAGCCGATCAAGCAAATCCATGTGTCGGACCGTGGGCGCTTCTCCACGGCACGTTTGTCCGCCATCGAAGAGGGCGTGCCGGCCCTGGGCTATGTGGTGGAAAACGCCTGGCTCGGCCAATGCCTGTGGCAAGGCCTGGACAAGGACGTGGTGAGCTGGCGCTGCCCGGCTGAAGTCACACGCATGGAGCCGCTGCCCGATGGCTATCGCCTGACCCTCAACGATGAAACCGTGCTGGAGTGCGACCTGGCCGTACTGGCCGATGGCGGCCGTTCCGGCTTGCGTGAGCAACTGGGTATTGGCGTGAAGACCCGGCCCTACAACCAGAGCGCACTGATCGCCAACATCACCCCGAGCGAAGCCCACAATGGCGAAGCGTTCGAGCGCTTTACCGATGAAGGGCCGATGGCCTTGCTGCCGCTGCCGGACAACCGTTGCGCGCTGGTCTGGACCCGCATCGGCATGGACGCCCAGCGCCTGGCCAGCCTTGACGAGCGCAGCTTCCTGAGCGAATTGCAGCGTGTGTTCGGGTATCGCCTGGGCACCCTCAAGCAGGTGGGTGCCCGTCACCTGTACCCGCTGACCCTGGTGGAAGCCGAAGAGCAAGTGCGCTCGCACCTGGCGGTGCTTGGCAATGCGGCGCACAGCCTGCACCCGATTGCCGGGCAGGGCTTCAACCTGTCCCTGCGCGATGCCAATGCCTTGGCCGAGGCCTTGCTGGCCGGGCCGGCCGTACCGGGCGACCTGGCGACCCTGCAAGGCTATCGCGAGCGCCAGCGCCTGGACCAGCAACTCACCGTGGGTTTCTCCGACCAGGTCACGCGCCTGTTTGGCAGCGGCCAGCCGTTGATGGCGCTGGGTCGCAACCTGGGCCTGCTGGGCCTGGACCTGTTGCCGCCGGCCAAACGCTGGTTCGCCCGCCAGGCCATGGGCTTGGGCACGCGCGCCGATGTTTGAACCGGCCCACTACTTTATCGGCGGCCTGTGCCGCACACGAGACAAGGCTTAAAGCATGGACATGCACGCAGATGTGCTGATTGTCGGGGCCGGAATGGTCGGGAGCGCCTTGGCGCTGGCGTTGCAGGGCAGTGGCCTGCAGGTGCTGCTGCTCGACGGCAGCCCGTTGAGCGTCAAACCGTTCGAGCCGGATGTGGCGTTTGAACCGCGGGTGAGCGCGTTATCCGCTGCCAGCCAGCGCATCCTTGAGCGTCTGGGCGTGTGGAACGGCATCGTCGCACGTCGCGCCAGCCCGTACGGCGAGATGCAGGTGTGGGACGGCAGCGGCACCGGGCAGATCCACTTCTCGGCGGCCAGCGTGCATGCCGATGTGCTTGGGCATATCGTCGAAAACCGTGTGGTGCAGGATGCCTTGCTGGAACGCCTGCACGACTGCGACCTCGGCCTGCTGGCCAGTGCGCGTCTTGAGCAGATGCGCCGCTCCGGCGATGACTGGCTGCTGACCCTGGCCGACGGCCGCAAGTTGCGTGCGCCGCTGGTGGTGGCCGCCGATGGCGCCAACTCCGCCGTACGCCGCCTGACCGGCACCCCGACCCGTGAGTGGGATTACCTGCATAACGCCATCGTCACCAGTGTGCGCAGCAGCCAGCCGCACCAGCGCACGGCCTGGCAACGCTTTACCGATACCGGGCCGCTGGCGTTTCTGCCGCTGGTAAGGGATGGGCAGGAAGATTGGTGCTCGATTGTCTGGTCGACCACGCCGGCTGAATCCGAGCGCTTGATGGCCTTGGATGATGAGCGCTTCTGCCGGGAGCTGGAGCGTGCCTTTGAGGGGCGCCTTGGCACTGTGGTCAGCGCCGACTCGCGCGTCTGCGTGCCGTTGCGCCAGCGCCATGCCAAACGCTATGTGGCCGAGGGCCTGGCGTTGATCGGCGACGCGGCCCATGTGATCCACCCGTTGGCAGGGCAGGGCGTCAACCTGGGCTTCCTCGACGCGGCGGTGCTGGCCGAAGTGTTGCTGGCGGCTACCGAGCGCGGCGAGCGCCTGGCGGATGTGAAGGTGCTGAGCCGTTACGAGCGGCGGCGCATGCCGCACAACCTGGCGTTGATGGCGGCGATGGAAGGCTTTGAGCGGCTGTTCCAGGCTGATCAACTGCCGCTGCGCTGGTTGCGTAACGCCGGCTTGAAAATCGTCGACCAGATGCCCGAAGCCAAGGCGGTGTTTGTGCGCCAGGCGCTAGGTTTGACTGGCGATCTACCAGAGCTCGCTAAACCCTGAATTGAAATACAGTCCCCTGTGGGAGGGGGCTTGCCGCCGATGAGGCCCTCATCCCTCGCGCATATTCGGGCTGTGCAACATCTGGTAACGCCTCCGCCGAGCGTTACCAAATGTGAGTCCTTATCATTTGCTCTCAATTTGCAAATGAGAGAGACCGCACCCATGTTGGCACCCAAGCGCCTCCTGACTGCCTTGGCACTCACCCTGATCGGCAGCACCACCGTGCAGGCGGCCGACGAAGTGGTGGTCTACTCCTCGCGTATCGACGAACTGATCAAGCCGGTTTTCGATGCCTACACCAAGAAGACCGGCGTGCAGGTCAAGTTCATCACCGACAAGGAAGCGCCGCTGATGCAGCGCATCAAGGCCGAAGGCGAGAACGCCACCGCCGATCTGCTGCTCACCGTCGACGCCGGCAACCTGTGGCAGGCCGAGCAAATGGGCATCCTGCAACCCTTCACTTCCGCCGTCATCGATAAGAATATTCCACTGCAATATCGCTCATCGGCCCATGCCTGGACCGGTTTGAGCCTGCGTGCGCGGACGATTGCCTATTCCACCGACCGGGTAAAACCGGGCGAACTGACCACCTACGAAGCCCTGGCCGACAAGCAGTGGGAAGGCCGCCTGTGCCTGCGTACGGCGAAGAAAGTCTACAACCAGTCGCTGACCGCCACGTTGATCGAAACCCATGGCGCGGCCAAGACCGAAGAGATCGTCAAGGGCTGGGTCAACAACCTGTCCACCGACGTGTTCTCCGATGACATTGCCGTGCTGGAAGCCATCAACGCCGGGCAGTGCGACGTGGGTATCGTCAACACCTACTACTACGGCCGCCTGCACAAGCAGAAGCCGGACCTGGCGGTGAAACTGTTCTGGCCGAACCAGGGCGACCGTGGTGTGCATGTGAACCTGTCGGGCATCGGCCTGACCAAGCACGCGCCGCACCCGGAAGCGGCCAAGGCACTGGTGGAGTGGATGACTACGCCTGAGGCGCAGAAAATCTTTGCCGACGTGAACCAGGAGTTCCCCGCCAACCCGGCGGTGCCGCCATCGGCGGAAGTGGCGAGCTGGGGCAAGTTCGTGGCCGATACCTTGCCGGTGGAAGTGGCGGGCAAGCGTCAGGCAGAGGCCATTCGCCTGATGGATCGCGCCGGCTGGAACTGAATGTGTAAATTGCCACAGATCTAAATCTGGGAGGGGGCTTGCTCCCGATAGCGGGGTATCAGTCTAATCATCATTGACTGGCACTCCGCTATCGGGAGCAAGCCCCCTCCCACGTTGTTTTGTGTTTGTCTTCGAATAGTCTGTTCATAGAGAGCTCTCCTTGGCCCACCCCGCCCAACGCCGCTGGTACCTGCCGGTCTTCACCGTCGCCGCCCTGGTGCTGCTGCCGCTGAGCGTGCTGTTACTGTCCTGGCAAAGCATCGACCACCAGATCTGGTCCCATCTCTGGGATACCCAGATGCCTCGATTGCTGGGCAACACTTTGACTCTGGTGCTCGGCGTCGGTCTTGGCGTGACGCTGTTGGGCGTCAGCCTGGCCTGGCTGACCAGTCTCTGCGAATTCCCCGGGCGACGCTGGCTCGATTGGGCGCTGATGCTGCCCTTTGCGATCCCGGCTTATGTGCTGGCCTTTGTGTTCGTAGGCCTGCTGGATTTCGCAGGGCCCGTGCAAACCCTGCTGCGCGAATGGTTCGGTGCCGGGCTGCGTTTGCCACGCGTGCGCTCCACCAGCGGCGTGATCATCGTGTTGGTGCTGGTGTTCTACCCTTACGTCTACCTGCTGGCGCGCACGGCGTTCCTGGCCCAGGGCAAGGGCTTGATGGAAGCGGCGCGGGTGCTGGGGCAGTCGCCCTGGCAAGCGTTCTGGCGCGTGGCCTTGCCGATGGCGCGCCCGGCGATTGGTGCTGGCGTGGCCTTGGCCTTGATGGAGACCCTGGCGGATTTCGGCGCCGTCTCGGTATTCAACTTCGACACCTTCACCACCGCCATCTACAAGACCTGGTATGGTTTTTTCAGCCTTTCCAGTGCCGCGCAACTGGCCAGCCTGTTGCTGCTGGTGGTGATGCTGGTGCTGTATGGCGAACGGCGCGCGCGTGGGGCGAGCCGACCGAGCAATGAGCGACCACGAGGCAAGGCGTTGTATCACCTGCGCGGGCTCAAGGCGGCTGCGGCCAGTGCTTGGTGTGGCCTGGTCTTCGCCTGCGCATTTGTGATCCCGATGCTGCAACTGGTGGCCTGGTTCTGGCAGCGCGGGCGCTTCGACCTGGATGAGCGTTATACCGGCCTGATCGTCCACACCCTCTACCTGGGCGGTATTGCGGCGCTGATCACCGTCAGCGTGGCGCTGGTACTGGCCTTTGCCAACCGCCTGGCGCCGACCCGGGCGATTCGCTCCGGCATCAGCCTGGCCAATGTCGGCTATGCCTTGCCGGGTTCGGTGCTGGCGGTGTCGATCATGCTGGCGTTCAGCTACCTTGACCGTGAGCTGGTGGTGCCGTTCTCCGGCTGGCTGGGCGGTTCGGGCAAGCCCTTGCTGCTGGGCAGCCTGTCTGCACTGGTGTTGGCGTACCTGGTGCGGTTTCTGGCGGTAGCGTACGGGCCGCTGGAAAACAGCTTGGCGCGCATTCGCCCGTCGCTGCCCGAAGCTGCACGCAGCCTTGGGGTGAGCGGCCCACGACTGTTTTGCAAAGTGTATCTGCCGTTATTGCTGCCGGGCACCTTGAGCGCGGCGCTGCTGGTATTCGTCGACGTGCTCAAGGAAATGCCTGCAACCCTGCTGATGCGCCCGTTCGGCTGGGACACGCTGGCGGTGCGCATCTTTGAGATGACCAGTGAAGGCGAATGGGCGCGGGCTTCCTTACCGGCCCTGACCCTGGTGCTGGTCGGGTTGTTGCCGGTCATCGGGCTGATCCGTCGCTCTGCCCGACAAATCGGTTAGGTGCCAGTCCTACAGCTTGAGGCTACAATGCGCGGCATTCGGTGCGCTCCGTCTTTCGGGTCGACCTGCTGTATGTGCCTGTGGGCCTTGTAATTCAAGGTGTTCGGCGCAGGTGGCAGCTCTGCGCACCTTCGCCAAGCCCGGAAGGAGAAACCCATGGGACAGCGTACGCCTCTGTATGACCTGCATCTCGCCCTCGGCGCGAAAATGGTCGATTTTGGCGGTTGGGATATGCCTTTGCATTACGGCTCGCAAGTTGAAGAACACCATCAGGTGCGACGCGACTGCGGGGTTTTCGATGTATCTCATATGACCGTAATCGATGTCAGCGGCCTTCAGGCCAAGGAATGGCTCCAGCACCTGCTGGCCAATGACGTCGATCGATTGCACGGCTGTGGCCGTGCGTTGTACAGCGCCATGCTCAACGAGCAGGGCGGGGTGGTGGACGACATGATCGTCTACCGCACCGAAAGCGGGTACCGATTGGTGGTCAACGCCGCCACCCGCGATCAGGACATGGCCTGGATGCAAGGGCAATTGGGCAGTTACCAAGTGCAACTGCATGAGCGCTCCGAGTTGGCCATGCTCGCCATACAGGGCCCCCACGCCCGGCAGAAAATCGCTGAACTGGTAACCCAGTCCCGTGGCACCCTGATCCATCAGCTCAAGCCGTTCGAAGGCCAGGCAGATGGTGACTGGTTTATCGCTCGCACTGGCTACACCGGTGAGGATGGCCTGGAAATTGTCCTGCCTGCCGACCAGGCCCCGGGTTTTTTCAACGATCTGGTGGGCGCCGGCATTTCTCCTATCGGTCTTGGCGCGCGCGATACCTTGCGCCTGGAAGCCGGCATGAACCTGTACGGCCAGGATATCCACCAGGCTGTTTCGCCCCTGGCGGCCAACATGGCCTGGAGCATTGCCTGGGAGCCCGTCGGGCGTAACTTCATCGGCCGCGCCGCCCTGGAAGCGGAAAAAGCCGCTGGTGTGCAGTTCAAGCTGGTGGGGCTGGTACTGGAGGAGCGCGGGGTTTTACGGGCTCATCAGGTGGTTCGTATCGCCAATGTTGGCGAAGGAGAGATCACCAGTGGTAGTTTCTCGCCTACGCTAAGCAAATCCATTGCCCTGGCGCGTGTGCCGACGGCGACTGCCGACCGGGCCGAAGTGGAAATCCGCGGTAAGTGGTACCCGGTGCGAGTGGTCAAGCCGACCTTCGTGCGCCATGGCAAAACCTTGATCTAACTATTTCCGGCAGGCCGAAGGCCGCTGACATTTCTTCTTGAGGACACAGACTATGAGCAATATCCCTGCCGACCTGCGTTTTGCCGAAAGTCACGAATGGGCCCGTCTGGAAGCCGACGGCACCGTGACCGTCGGGATCTCTGACCATGCACAGGAAGCCTTGGGTGATGTGGTGTTTGTTGAGCTGGCTGAGGTCGGCGCTACTTTTGAAGCCCAAGGCCAGGCGGGTGTGGTTGAGTCGGTGAAGGCCGCGTCGGATATCTACTCGCCGGTTGCTGGCGAAGTGATTGCAGTTAACGAAGAGCTGGGTGGTAGTCCGGAGCTGTTGAACTCTGCCCCCTACGATGCGTGGATCTTCAAGCTCAAGCCAAGCAACCCGGCCGAGCTGGACAAGCTGCTCGACGCTGCCGGTTACGCAGCCGCTATCAGCGAGTAAAAGCAAGACCCATGTGGGAGGAGGCTTGCCCCGATAGCGGTGGGTCAGTTAAAAATATGCTGACTGACACTCCGTCATCGGGGGCAAGCCCCCTCCCACATTTGATCGCGCTTGCCAAGTGGTCAGCCGGCTTTCAACACTGCTTTAACCGCCGCCACAGCCCGCTCTACATCCGCCTCCGTCATCGCCGTAAACATTGGCAACGACACGATCAAACGCCCGACACGCTCTGCCACCGGGTACATGCCTTCCTTGAAACCCTGCGCCCGATACAGGCTCAGCAGGTGGATGGGTGGGTAGTGATAGCCAATGCCGACGCCCTGGGCCTGCATCTGCTCCATGAACGTCGCACGTGCCGGCAGGCCATCGTGACGCTCCGGCAGCACCAGTTGGAACAGGTGCCAGTTGCTGTTTTCGAAGTCCGGCGGCGGTAGTTGCGCGCCGTATTTCTCTTCAAAATCACTGCCAAAGCACTTGAAGTAATGGCGCGCCAGGTTCTGGCGGTGGGCGGTGATCTTCTCGATATGCGCAAACTGCCCCAGGCCAATGGCTGCGGCAATGTCGGTCATATTGAACTTGCCGCCCAACACATCCACATCCAAGCCGTCGAAACCGCTGCGGGTCACGCCCTGCAGACGATATTTCTCTGCCAGGCGGGCTTCCTCGGCGTTGTTCAACACCAGGCAGCCACCCTCGGACGAGGTGATGTTCTTGTTCGCTTGGAAGCTGAACGATACGAAGTCGCCGGTGGCGCCAATTCGCTCTCCATCCCAACTGGAGCCCAGGGCCTGGGCTGCATCTTCGACGATACGCAGGTTGTACTTGTTCGCCATTGCGTAAAGCATCGGCATATCCAGGGGCAAACCGGCCAGGTAGACCGGGATGATCGCCTTGGTACGCGGGGTGATAGCCGCTTCGACCTGGGCCAGGTCAATGTTGCGGGTTACCGGGTCAATATCGGCAAATACGGGCGTGGCACCCACCTCGAGGATGACGTTGGCCGTGGCAACCCAGGAAATTGGCGTGGTGATGACCTCATCCCCAGGCCCGATGCCGGCGATGCGCAAGGCGATTTCCATGGTGCAGGTGCCCGAGTTGAAGGTACGCACCGGGCGCCCGCCAAAGTACTCCGACAACTGCGCTTCGAACGCCTGCACCTTCGGCCCGCTGGTGATCCAGCCGGAACGCAGGACATCGCCCACCGCCGAAATGGTGGCTTCATCAATGGTAGGTTTGGAAAACGGCAGGAAGGGCAGTTGGCTCATGTCGAAGAGGGCATCCGTTCGGTAGGCGATGAGTAATAGGGGGCTCAGTAGCACATGGTTGCATGGCGCGACTGAATATAGCCTGTCGCTCGTGAACGATTCGTCAGCGTGCAGGCAAAAAAATGCCGCTTGTAAAAGCGGCATTTTTTATCGGGCATGGTTACTCGGCTACGGCGTTCTTCGCGAGAATGGCGTTGGCCAGCTCCATGTCCGTGGCCTTGAGGCCAGGGTTGTCGGCGCGGACTTTCTGCATGGCCGCTTCCAGGTACGGGCCGCGAATGCCGCCGTCGCTGGCAACGAAGCTGCCTGCATCATCCTGGGCGGCAACGACCAGCTTGTGGTCCTTGAAGGTCAGGTACGTCGAGCCGGTGGTGGCGCCCGACGAGATGACATTACGCCAGAAGCTATCGGCCATGGCTGAGCCGACAGGAAGGGAAAGCACAGCGAGGGTGGCGACAGCATATTTGAGACGCATGATGGGTGACTCCGGTGGGTTATCTGTACGTTTTGATTGTAGTTAAGCCGATCGAGTTCCATCACTGACTAAACAGTTTCAACCTTTAAAATCACCCCTTCCAGGCCAACCACGCGTACTTGAGCGCCTGCAGGCGTGTCGGCGCCAGTGACCATCCATACCCCATCGCCGACCTTGACCTTGCCACGGCCATCCACAATTGCCTGGTGCACCACGAAGGTGCGCCCAATCAACTCGGTACCACGCTCATTCAGCCCCGGTTGATCGCTGGCCTTGGCACTGCTGCGCTGGCGTTTCCACCAGTACACCGCGGTCAATATCGACAACACGGCAAACAGCAGCAGTTGCCATTCCAGCCCGAGCGGCGGCACCAGGAACTTGATCACGCCCACAGCGGCGGCGGCGATACCCATCCACAGCAGGTAACCTCCGGCACCGAACACCTCAAGAATCAACAGCACGGTGCCAAGCGCCAACCAATCCCAGAACGACAAATGCAGCAGGAACTCCCACATAGTGATGGCCTCAGCCTTTCTGGTTGCCGAAAGTCGCCTTGACGATCTCGCCGATACCACCCACTGCGCCAATCACCTGGCTGGCTTCCAGTGGCATAAGGATGACTTTGCTGTTGTTGGCCGATGCCAGCTTGCCCAGGGCATCGATGTATTTTTGCGCAACGAAGTAGTTCACCGCCTGCACGTTACCCGACGCGATCGCCTCCGACACCACTTGTGTCGCCCGGGCTTCGGCTTCGGCCTGGCGTTCACGGGCTTCGGATTCCAGGAATGCCGCCTGGCGGCTACCTTCGGCTTCGAGGATCTGCGCCTGCTTCTTGCCCTCGGCCGTCAGGATCGCCGACGCCCGAAGGCCCTCGGCTTCGAGGATCTGTGCACGCTTGATCCGCTCGGCTTTCATCTGGCCGGACATGGCCGCCATCAGGTCGGCGGGCGGGCTGATGTCCTTGATCTCGATACGGGTGATCTTGATGCCCCACGGCGCGGTGGCTTCATCCACGGTGCGCAGCAGTTTTTCGTTGATACCGTCGCGCTGGCTCAGCATGGCATCCAGCTCCATGGAGCCGAGAACGGTACGGATATTGGTTTGCAGCAGGTTGCGGATGGCATGTTCGAGGTTGTTGACCTCGTAGGCGGCCTGGGCGGTGTTGACCACCTGGAAGAAGCACACGGCATCGATCTGCACGGTGGCATTGTCGGCCGTGATGACTTCCTGGGGCGGGATATCCAGCACGCTTTCCATCACGTTGATCTTGCGACCGATGCGGTCCATGACCGGGATGATGATGTTCAGGCCGGGCTTGAGGGTGTTGGTGTAGCGGCCGAAACGTTCGACGGTCCACTGGTAGCCTTGGGGCACCACTTTGAAACCCATGAACAGGATGGCGATGGCCAATCCCACGAAAAGAAGCAGTACGGTTCCGATCTGCATAACGATTCCCTATCTGAAGGTGTCAGTGAACGACATTAGGCCGATTGTAACGGTCTGGTCACGGATAAAGACGGTTTTACGGCCCGACAAACAAAGGATTTGTTTCTGAATCCCCAGGCGTGACCCGTAATACCTCTGTCATCGTGGTCAGGCCGGCCTTCACTTTATCGATGCCGGCCATGCGCAGGCTGCTCATGCCCTGCGCCAATGCCCCGCGGCGCAGTGCCTGTATGTCCGCGCCGGGAGTGACCAGACTCTTGAGCGCTGGGTCCATGGGCATGATTTCGTAGAGCCCGGCTCGGCCCCGATAACCGCTGTCACGACATTCCGCACAGCCAACCGCCTCGAAGCCGCCAACATCTTCCAGCGCTGCCGGGCGCTTGCAGTGGGTGCACAACACCCGCACCAGGCGCTGCGCCATAACGCCTATCAGCGTAGCCTTGATCAAATAATGAGCAATCCCCAGCTCTTGTAGGCGACTGATGGCGCTGGGTGCATCGTTGGTATGCAGGGTCGAGAGCACCAAGTGCCCGGTCAACGCGGCCTGGATCGCCATCTCTGCGGTTTCCTGGTCGCGTATTTCGCCGATCATGATGATGTCCGGGTCCTGGCGCAGCAGGGCGCGGATGCCGCTGGCGAAGGTCAGGTCGATGTTGTGCTGCACCTGCATTTGGTTGAAGGCCGGCTCGACCATTTCGATCGGGTCCTCCACGGTGCACAGGTTGACCTCCCGGGTCGCCAGTTGCTTGAGGGTGGTGTAGAGGGTGCTGGTCTTGCCCGAGCCGGTCGGGCCTGTGACCAGAATGATGCCATTGGTTTGACGGGTCATGGCGTGCCAGCGCTGCTGGTCTGTGCTCGACAAGCCCAACTGGTCGAAGTCCTTGAGCAATACCTGGGGATCAAAAATCCGCACCACCAGCTTTTCGCCAAACGCGGTCGGCAGGGTCGAGAGGCGCAGTTCCACCTCGACGCCCGCCGGGTTCCTGGTCTTGACGCGGCCATCCTGGGGCTTGCGTTTCTCGGCCACATTCATTCGCCCGAGGCTTTTCAAACGGCTGACCACCGCCTTGGTGACCTGGGGCGGAAATTGATAGACGTCGTGCAACAGCCCATCGATGCGAAAGCGCACCCGGCCCTGCTGGCGGCAGGGCTCGATGTGGATATCGCTGGCCCGTTGGGCAAAGGCGTACTGCAACAGCCAGTCGACGATGTTGACGATATGGGCGTCATTGGCCTCCGGCTCCTTGTCGCTGGCGCCCAGGCTGAGCAGTTCGCCGTTGCCGGGCGTCGTCATCTTTTGATCGGCGCCACTGACTGACTTGGCCAGGCGGTAAAACTCGTTGATGCAGCGCTGGATATCCCGGGGGTTGGCAACTACGCGCTTGATCGAACGCTTGAGCACCTGGGCGAGCCCGGCTTCCCAAGCACTGACATGGGGCTGGGCGCTGGCGACCGTGACGCTCTGCGCATCCACGGCCACTGCAAGAATGCCGTGGCGTTGGGCGAAGGCATGGGACATCAGGGGCACCACCGCCGCTACGTCGATCTGCAACGGGTCGATGCGCAGGTAAGGCTGGCCCACATGCCCAGCCAGCCATTGGGTCAGGCTCTCCAGGCAAGGGCCTTCGGCCGCGATGCATTCCAGAGGATGCAGGCTGCAGGGCGTTGCCGAAACGTTTTGCGCCGCCTGCGCCGTGATCAGCCCTTGCTCGATCAATGTCGGCAGCAATTGATGCAGTTCCAAGGGGTAATCGCGGGAGGCAACGGACATGCAGGTTTTCCTGGGAGGCTAGGGATGTAATCCCAGGCTAGCCAACCTCTGGACTTCCTCCTCCCTGGGTGTTTTGCAGGCTGTTACCCGGCACTTGCCGCCAGCGCTTGAGGCCGCTCGGAATCAACCGGCCACAGCTCCAAGGCGCATACGCTGATCAGGTTTCGAATCTTTTCACCGATCACTTGGGCGCGGTGCCAGCTCAGGCCGTCCATCACGATGTCGATGTTCAGCAGGTCGGCTTCCCGGTTCACACTGACCTGGGCTGGGGTCAGGAACTGCAGCGCAAAATAATTCAGCACCCGGCACAGCACGTCCGGTTCCGCTTCGGCGACGATGCGATAGTGCGCCTGGCAATGTGCGCTGTTGACAGCCCAGGCATCGACGCGGGTGGCAGGGTGGTTGGTTTCGACGGCATACATGCTGACTCTCCAGATTCGACTGGAGAAATTTTTACATTCGCCTCGGGAGAATTCTTATCTAAGATGAGCTGATTTTGTGGTTAATCAAATAGAACAATTCAAAATAAGATTATTTGCAGGTATTTCTATGCACAGTGAGTTGGACGTCTATGACCGCCGCATCCTGGCCCTGCTGCAAGAGGATGCCTCGCTCTCCAGCGCACAGATCGCCGAGCAGGTCGGCCTGTCGCAGTCACCCTGTTGGCGGCGCATTCAGCGGCTCAAGGAAGAGGGGGTGATCCGCGGCCAGGTCACCTTGCTGGATCGCAAGAAAATCGGGCTTAACACGCAAATTTTTGCCGAGGTCAAACTCAATGCCCACGGCCGCTCCAACTTCACTGAGTTCACCGAGGCGATCCGTGGGTTTCCGGAGGTGCTGGAGTGTTATGTGCTGATGGGCGCGGTGGATTTTCTGCTGCGTATCGTCGCGTCGGACATCGAGGCGTACGAACGGTTTTTCTTTGACAAATTGTCGATGGTGCCGGGGATCCAGGAGGTCAATTCGATTGTGGCGTTGTCGGAGATCAAGTCCACTACCAGCCTGCCAGTATTGCGCTGACAGGGAGGGCCCTTAATGTAGGAGCGAGCTTGCTCGCGAAAAACTCAAGAGCAACGTGGGTGCCAGGCTTTGCGCGTTATCGTTAACGATCTTCGCGAGCAAGCTCGCTCCTACAGGGTAGATAGCGTTACAGACGCAGCAGGGTCTTCCAGGCCCGATTCTGGTACACCGCAATCGCCTGATGCATACGCGCATCCAGCGACTCATCGGTAATCGGCTGGTTGGCCAGGTGTGCGAGCTTGTTCAGCTCGCCGTACAGGCGGTCCAGCTCCGGAATGTCCACCACATGACGCGCATGGTGCAGCCAGGCCTGGATGCGTTCGATGCGCGGCAGTTGCTCGGCCAGGTCTTCCGGCTGTTGCTGGTAGCGTGGCAGTTGCAGGGCGACGGCGTCGTCGGCCAACAGGCGTGGCAGCCAGTTGGTGATTTGCGCAGCGCCCTGGCGGTTACCGCGTACGTTACGCTCGGCGGTCCAGGTGCGGGCCAGCAGCCAGCGCGAAGTGTTCAGTGAGAACAGGCCCCAGCGAACGTCGGTCAATTCTTCGACGAACTGCTCCGGCGCGGCTTTACGAATGTCTTCATCGTCATCACCGGCCTGCACCAGCGGGCGCCAGTCTTCCAGCAGTGCATCCAGGGCGCTGCGCAGCTCACTGGTGGACTGGCGCGGGGCGGCCTGGCCGAGGCTGCCGATCAGGGCACGCAATTCGCCGAGATTTTCGACCCAGTCCTGCAGCAGGCGCCAGTGGCCGTTGAAACGGTATTGCTCGGCCAGGCGCTGGCTGCTGCCCAGCAGGTGCCACATGATTGCGGCGAAAGCATCGTCCAGCGGCATTTCGGCGTGGATCTGCGGCGCCGGCAGGCTCAGGGAGTAGCTGCTGGCATCGTACAGGCGATAGCCGCGCTCGGCCTTGCTGATGTCACAGGGCATCAGCGCCAGGGTTGCGGCCAGTTCGGCGGCCAGTTCCAGCAGGGCAGCGGGTTCGCCTTCGCGCAATTCCAGTTCCAGCTCGCAGATTTCTTCCTTCTGCTTGCCGACCACCACATGGCCCAGGTCCAGGGCGGCTTCGATCACCACCTTGGCTTTGCCGCGGCCCCAGGCGATTTCGGCACGTTCGCGGACGAAGTCGGTGGTGAAGATCGGCTTGAGGGTCTTTTTGTCCAGTTCGGCCAGTTGCTCGGGCCAGCATTCGCCGTCGAGTTTCTTCACGTCGAGCTTGGCTTTGGGCAGGTCCCAGTTGTACTCGTTGCGTTCCGACAAGCCGGCGACGCTTTGGCCACGGGTCTTGAGGGTCTGGATGATGTCGTCACCGTCCTTGCGCAGGCGCAGGGCAACCTTGGCCTGGGCCAGGTCGCGCTCGGGAGTGTCGAAGTACTGGTTCATCAACTCACGGCGTTCCCAGCCACTTTTGTTGCGTTTTTTCAGTAGCGGGTGCTCACGCAGCGCGGCGAGTGTTTCGCGGCTGACGCGGAGCTTGATTTCGGTTTCTTTCTGCATGGCCGGAAAATCCAGGATCGGGAGCGCAGCCGGAGAAAAGTGTGGCTGCCAAGGTCGTGCAGTGTACAGGACTGAGCCCGGCAACGTGCCGCAACGGTTTATTGTGTGGTGCAGATGCCTCTATAGTGAGCTTCATCCGGGAAGTTGGGAGACCGCGCATGCCGTTACCGTCCATGAAAGAGCAGTTCGCCGCCTTGATCGCCGCGCCGTCGGTGAGCTGCACCCAAGCGTCGCTCGACCAGACCAACCGCCCGGTGATCGATCTGCTCGCCGCGTGGCTGGGCGACTTGGGCTTTGCTATCGATATCCAGCAAGTCAGCCCTGGCAAATTCAACCTGCTCGCCAGTTTCGGCAGCGGCCCCGGTGGCTTAGTGCTGGCGGGCCATAGCGATACGGTTCCTTATGATGCGGCGCTGTGGAAGACCGATCCGCTCAAGCTGACGGAAGTCGATGGCCGTTGGGTAGGACTGGGCAGTTGCGACATGAAGGGATTTTTTGCCCTGGCCATTGAAGCGGTGTTGCCGTTGCTGGACCAGCCATTCAAGCAGCCGCTGCTGATCCTCGCCACCTGTGACGAGGAAAGCTCCATGTCCGGTGCACGCGCCCTGGCCGAGGCGGGGCGGCCGCTGGGACGGGCGGCGGTGATTGGCGAGCCGACGGGCCTCAAGCCGATCCGCCTGCACAAGGGCGTGATGATGGAGCGCATCGACATCCTCGGCCGCAGCGGCCACTCGTCGGACCCAAGCCTGGGCCACAGCGCCCTCGAAGCCATGCACGATGCCGTTGGCGAATTGCGTGGCCTGCGCCTGGCCTGGCAGCGTGAGTATCGCAATGCGCAATTCAGCGTGCCGCAACCGACCCTGAACTTCGGCTGCATCCACGGCGGCGACAACCCCAACCGCATTTGCGGCCAGTGTTCCCTCGAATTCGACCTGCGCCCTTTGCCGGGCATGGACCCCGAGGTGCTGCGTGCGGCGATCCGGCAGAAGCTCGAACCCCTGGCCGAGCGCCACAAGGTCAAGATCGATTACGCGCCGTTGTTTCCCGAAGTGCCGCCTTTCGAGCAGCCCGAAGACGCCGAGTTGGTGCGGGTGGCGGAACGTTTGACCGGTCATCGTGCCGAAGCAGTAGCGTTCGGCACCGAAGCGCCTTATCTTCAGCGCCTTGGTTGCGAAACCCTGGTGCTTGGCCCCGGCGACATCGCCTGTGCCCACCAGCCGGGCGAGTACCTAGAAATGTCACGCTTGACGCCTACAGTGCGTCTATTGCGGGAACTGATCGAACATTACTGCCTGAAACCTGCATAAATTAACCTTTGCCCATTCGTACATAAGGAGAGCGAGCGTGTCGCCAAGCCTGTTCCGACGATAACCATCAGCCCGCTGTGCGTTTTTGCGACTCATCCTTTTTCGGCTGCTTTTTATTACAGGCCCAGGTTCCATGCCCGAATACGTCAATTGGCTTCGCCACGCTTCGCCATACATCAACGCCCACCGCGACTGCACCTTTGTGGTCATGCTGCCCGGCGATGGTGTGGACCACCCCAATTTCGGCAATATCGTCCACGACCTGGTGCTGCTCCACAGCCTGGGTGTGCGGCTGGTGTTGGTGCACGGTTCGCGCCCACAAATCGAAACCCGCCTGCAGGCCCGCGGCCTGACCCCGGCTTACCACGAAGGCCTGCGCATCACCGATGCGTCGACGCTGGAGTGTGTGATCGATGCAGTAGGCCATTTGCGTATCGCCATTGAAGCGCGCCTGTCCATGGATATGGCCTCGTCGCCGATGCAGGGCTCGCGCCTGCGGGTGGCCAGCGGCAACCTGGTGACCGCGCGGCCGATTGGTGTGCTTGAAGGCGTCGACTACCACCACACCGGCGAAGTGCGCCGGGTCGACCGCAAGGGCATTAATCGCCTGCTGGACGAGCGCTCCATCGTGCTGCTGTCGCCGTTGGGTTATTCCCCCACCGGAGAGATCTTCAACCTGGCCTGCGAAGACGTCGCCACCCGCGCTGCCATCGATTTAGGCGCCGACAAGCTGCTGTTGTTTGGTGCCGACCTGGGCCTGATCGATGAAAACGGTCGTCTGGTGCGTGAGCTGCGCCCACAGCAAGTGCCAGCGCACCTGCAACGCCTGGGCAGCAACTATCAAGCCGAGCTGCTCGACGCCGCCGCGCAAGCCTGCCGGGGTGGAGTGGGGCGCAGCCATATCGTCAGCTATGCCGAAGACGGCGCCTTGCTCACCGAGCTGTTCACCCGGGACGGTGGCGGTACGCTGGTGGCCCAGGAACAATTCGAGCTGGTGCGCGAAGCGGCGATTGAAGACGTCGGCGGCTTGCTCGATCTGATCAGCCCATTGGAAGAGCAGGGCATCCTGGTACGCCGCTCGCGGGAAGTGCTGGAGCGTGAGATCGAACAGTTCAGCGTGGTCGAGCGCGAAGGCATGATCATCGCCTGCGCAGCGCTCTACCAGATTGCGGATTCGGATGCGGGGGAGTTGGCATGCCTGGCAGTCAACCCTGAATATCGCCACGGTGGGCGCGGCGATGAATTGCTGGAACGCATTGAGACCCGGGCCCGGGCCCAGGGGTTGAAGACGTTGTTCGTGCTCACTACTCGTACGGCCCACTGGTTCCGAGAGCGCGGGTTTGTGCCGAGCAGCGTGGACCGCCTGCCGTCGGCGCGGGCGTCTCTTTACAACTATCAGCGCAACTCCAAGATCTTCGAGAAGGCCTTGTAAATGTGGGAGGGGGCTTGCTCCCGATAGCGGTGGGGTCAGTTAACAGATAAGTCACTGACAGACCGCTATCGGGAGCAAGCCCCCTCCCACATTTGATCTGCTTAGCGGCTGATAAATTTGTCGGTCACATACGCCGAATAATCCGGCAACACCGTCTCCACCTTGCCTTGCTCCTTCAAGAACTTCGCCGTCTCCCCAATCGCCTTCGCCGTGCCGCCTTCAAGCAGCGCATCGGTGTGCTGCGCCTGTGTATCCGGGAACGTTGTACCGGCCAACAGCTCAGGAATGTCGATCGCATTGGCGCCGGTCAATCTAGCGATCTTCTGCACCGGCTCCGAGTCCACCGTCCAGCTGTCTTTATGGGCGGCATAATCGGCGAATGAGTCGAGGGTGACCTTGGCGAATTTAGCCACGACGTCAGGGTGTTTTTCCGCGAAATCCTTGCGCACGACCCACACTTCAAACGTTGGTGCGCCCCACTGGCCCACCTGCGCAGCGTCTGTCAGGGTTTTGCCGGTCTTGCGGATTTCGCCCAGGGCCGGTGACCACACGAAGGCCCCATCAATGTCACCGCGTTTCCAGGCGGCGGTGATCTCGGCCGGTTGCAGGTTCACCACTTTGACTTGTTTAGTGTCCAGCCCCCAGTGCTTCAGCGCGCCGAGCAGGCTGTAATGGGAGGTTGAGACGAAGGGCGTGGCGATGGTTTTGCCGATCAGGTCTGCGGGTTTGTCGATGCCACTGCCATTACGCACTACCAGGGCTTCAGAAGTGTTGATCTGTGCCGATACGATAAACGCGACGATGGGTAGATTGCGCGAAGCGGCTGCGGCGAGGGGGCTGGAACCGAGGTTGCCGATTTGTACATCACCCGAGGCAATGGCTGTGACTACCTCCGGCCCACTGTTGAACCGGCGCCAGGCGATTTTCTCACCAATGGTTTTTTCGTAGAGGCCGTCGGCCTGGGGGACTTTGCTGGGGTCGATGCCGGTTTGATAGCCGACGGTTAAATCGGCGGCACTGACACTAAAAGAAAGTATTAGCGATACAAAAACTGTAACAAATTGACGGGAGGATGTGCGTTTGGCCATGATGGCGTCGCCTTTTTGATCGTGAGTGACGTATGCACCGTACGGCCACACTAATCGATATAAAAAAGCACTGGTAAATACCCTTTAGGAATTAGCTTATGGAGCGGTGCGTCCATCCTGACCCGTCTGCTGCATGGAAAGTCTTATTCCTGGATCGTATGAAAAAGAATGAAATAATTCTTTTTGGGTGTATGAAAAACTCATTACCCTGCAGGGACCAAATCAACTGCGATTAGACCAAGGTAGTAGACACACAAGGTTACGATTGACTTGGTAGTCACTATCTGGCGCTAATCGCGCATCTGTGGATCCAGGGCGTCAGACCCGGGACCAAAGAAATACAAAAATTAGAAACGAGAGGAGCGGTACATGAAGAAGTCCACCTTGGCTGTGGCTGTAGCATTGGGCGCAATCGCCCAGCAAGCAGGCGCCGCCGGTTTCATCGAAGACAGCAAGGCCACACTGGGCCTGCGTAACTTCTACATCAACACCGATAACCGCGAAGGCGCTGGTGCGAACAAGAACGAAGAGTGGGGCCAAGGCTTCGATCTGCGTTTCATCTCCGGTTACACCCAAGGCACCGTCGGCTTCGGTCTTGACGCTATCGGCCTGCTGGGTGTTCGCCTGGATTCCGGCGGCGGCACCAACGGTGCGACTGCCAGCTCCTACGGCGGCACCATCTTCCCGAGCAAGTCCAATGGCGAAGCCGTTGATAACTACTCCAGCCTGGGCCTGACTGCCAAAGCCAAGATCTCCCAGACCGAACTGAAGCTGGGTACCTTGCAGCCTAAGCTGCCGGTGATCGTCACCAACGATGGTCGTATGCTGCCGCAGACCTTCCAGGGTGGCCAGATCACCTCCAGCGACATCAAGGACCTGACCCTGGTCGCCGGCCAGATCGAAAAAGCCAAGGGCCGTAACTCCAGCAACAATGAAAGCCTGTCCATCTCCGGCGCCAACAGCCGTGGTGCGAACTGGCGTTCGAGCAACAAGTTCTACTACGCCGGTGGTGACTACAAGATCACCAAGGACCTGACCGCCCAGTACTACTACGGCAACCTGGAAGACTTCTACAAGCAACACTTCCTGGGCCTGACCCATAACTGGGCTATCGGCCCTGGCGTGCTGAAGTCCGACCTGCGTTACTTCAACAGCTCCGACGACGGTAACAACGGCAACCAGTCCGCCTACTTCTCCACAGGTAACTACGGTGGCGTCAACAACGGTCGTGGCAAGGTGGATAACAACCTGTACAGCGGTCTGTTCCTGTACTCGGTTGCCGGTCACACCTTCGGTGGCGGTTACCAGGTCAGCAACGGCAGCAGCGACTTCCCTTGGCTGAACCAGGGTGACGGCTCGTCGGCCTACATCACCACCGACATGCAGATCCAGAAGTTCGCCCGTGCCGGCGAGCGTACCTGGCAAGCTCGCTACTCCTACGACTTCGCCAAGGTTGGTGTGCCTGGTCTGACCGCTGGTGTGGTTTACCTGAAAGGTGATCATATCGACACCGTCTCCAGCAACCGTACCGAGTTCACCGGCCAGTCCGAGTGGGAACGTGACATCACTGTTGCCTACGTCGTACCGGAAGGTCCGCTGAAGAACGTTGGCGTGGCGTGGAAAAACGCTATGTGGCGCAGCGATATCGCCAGCACACGTAACCAGGACGAAAACCGCCTGATCGTCAGCTACTCGATCCCGCTGTTGTAAGCCTGTAAAACCTTGCCCGGCGCAATGCCGGGCAAGGTGTGTTGCTTTTTTCAAGTCGGGCTCAACCCCCGCAAGCCCTTCCTGAACCCTCTTTTTACAGCGTCTCAAGGCCTTCTCGAACCTTGAAAACAATGTTGATCCCCGCTTGTACCCAAGTCCAGTGAACACATTTTTAATATTCCTTTATCGTCTAGATAAATCGATATTTATTCTTTTTAAAAAATCTTATATCCATGCACAGTGGGCTCCATAAGCACTCACCAGGAGCTACACCATGAGCCTACGACTGGGCGACATCGCCCCCGACTTCGAACAGGATTCCAGCGCCGGCAAGATTCGTTTCCACGAATGGCTGGGAGACAGCTGGGGTGTGCTGTTTTCCCATCCGGCGGACTTCACTCCGGTGTGCACTACCGAGCTGGGCTTCACTGCCAAGCTCAAGGACGAATTTGCCAAACGTGGCGTCAAGGCTATCGCCCTGTCGGTAGACCCAGTGGACTCGCACCACAAGTGGATCGAAGACATCAACGAAACCCAGAACACCATCGTCAACTTCCCGATCCTGGCCGATGCGGATCGCAAGGTCTCGGACCTCTACGACCTGATCCATCCGAACGCCAGTGACACGCTCACCGTGCGCTCCTTGTTCGTGATCGACCCGAACAAGAAGATCCGCCTGACCATCACCTACCCGGCCAGCACCGGGCGTAACTTCCATGAAATCCTGCGGGTGATCGACTCACTGCAACTGACCGACAACCACAAGGTCGCCACGCCGGCCAACTGGCAGGATGGGGATGAGGTGGTGATCGTGCCGTCGCTCAAGGATGAGGAAGAGATCAAGAAACGCTTTCCGAAGGGCTGCCGCGCGGTGAAGCCCTATCTGCGCCTCACCCCACAACCCAACCGTTAAGGCGTTACGCACAAGCTCTCTGTAGGAGCGAGCTTGCTCGCGAAAAACGTTAACGGTAACGCGTAGTTTCTGGATGAGCGCGGCGCCTATGAGTTTTTCGCGAGCAAGCTCGCTCCTACAACTGGTACTTACACAGCAGGGGGTTTTCAGGTCGTTTTAACGGCCTTTTTTTCGTCTGGTGATTGATCAATGGCTTATGTATTTATGGAATAAACAAATGAATAAATAAGATTTATAGATATATAAATCTGCTGCTAAGGTCTGTCCCATCTTGGCACCATCACATCGCGAACCGCTGACACTTGCTTAAGGAATTCCCTACATGCTGGTCGTAACACTTGGAGGCAGTCCCAGCCAGCGTTCCCGCTCCGGGGTGCTGCTGGATAAAACCCGCCAATGGCTGCAACGCCAGGGCGTGGAGGTGGTGAGTTACCAGATACGGGACTTCCCGGCCGAGGACTTGCTGCATGCGCGCTTCGACAGCCCCAAGGTCATCGATCTGCTGCAACAGGTGGCCAATGCCGACGGCCTGGTGATTGCCACGCCGGTGTACAAGGCGTCGTTTTCCGGCGCGTTGAAAACCGTGTTGGACCTGCTGCCTGAACGCGCCCTGGCTCATAAGGTGGTGTTGCCGATAGCCACCGGGGGCAGCATCGCCCACATGCTGGCGGTGGACTACGCGTTGAAGCCGGTGTTGTCGGCCCTCAAAGCCCAGGAATTGCTTCACGGTATTTTTGCCGAGGACAGCCAGATCGCCTATGGCGAAGGCAGCGTCCAGGCGCAACTGGTGCCAGTGCTCGAGCAGCGTTTGCACGAGGCCCTGGAACAGCTCTACAGCGCCATGGCCCGGCGCCCGAAACCACTGGACCCCGATGTATTGAATGAACGTTTGTTGAGCGCTCGCTGGAGCATCTGAGCCTTACCCAATATCGAGAAACACTCACCTTACTCAGCCGCCAACGGCCAAGCAGGTGCAGCCAAAACCCTAATCGCAACTGTGGAGAGAGCGCCATGCGCACTGTCATCTTGCGTCGTGGTCTGGTCGCACTGTTTGCTGCGGCTGTGTCCTTCGGCGCCATTGTTCAAGCCCAAGCCGCCGAGACCCTGCGGATCGGTTATCAGAAGTACGGCACCCTGGTGCTGCTCAAGGCCAAGGGCTCCCTGGAAAAACGCCTCGCCGCCCAAGGCGTGCAGGTGCAGTGGACCGAGTTCCCCGGCGGACCGCAGTTGCTCGAGGGCCTGAACGTCGGCGCCATCGACTTCGGCGTCACCGGTGAAACCCCACCGGTCTTTGCCCAGGCTGCCGGCGCTGATCTGCTCTATGTTGCCTACGAACCACCAGCGCCCACCAGCGAAGCGATCCTGGTGCCCAAGGACTCGCCGATCAAATCGGTGGCCGAGTTGAAGGGCAAAAAGGTCGTGCTCAACAAAGGCTCCAACGTGCACTACCTGCTGGTGCGTGCCTTGGCAGATGCCGGCCTCAACTACACCGACGTGAAGACGGTATTCCTGCCGCCCGCTGATGCCCGCGCCGCATTCGAGCGCGGCAGCGTAGACGCCTGGGTGATTTGGGACCCGTACCAGGCTGCCGCCGAGAATCAACTGCAGGCCCGCACCCTGCGTGACGGCACCGGCATCGCCGACAACCATCAGTTCTACCTGGCCACCAAGCCCTATGCCGAGCAACACCCTGAAGTGATCAAGGCATTGGTGGAAGAAGTGCGCGCAGTGGGCGAGTGGTCCAAGGCCAACCCTCAGCAGGTCACCGAACAAGTCGCACCACTGCTGGGCCTGCCAGCCGACATCACCCTGACCTCGGTGAAACGCCAGGGCTACGGCGCGCTGTTCCTGACGCCCGAAGTAGTCGCCGCCCAGCAAAAAATCGCCGACACCTTCTACCAACTCAAATTGATCCCCAAGCCCTTGAGCATCAAGGACGTGATCTGGACGCCATCCGCCACGGTTGCCAAAGCGCCGTAATCCGATTTCTTCAGGAGACAACTCCATGAGCCTCAATATTTTCTGGTTCCTGCCTACCCATGGCGACGGCCATTACCTTGGCACCGCCGAAGGCGCTCGCGCCGTCGACCACGGTTACCTGCAACAAGTGGCCCAGGCCGCTGACCGCCTGGGTTTCGGTGGGGTGTTGATCCCCACCGGTCGTTCCTGCGAAGACTCGTGGCTGGTGGCGGCCTCGCTGATTCCAGTGACCCAGCGCTTGAAATTCCTGGTCGCCCTGCGCCCCGGGATCATTTCCCCGACGGTGGCCGCACGCCAGGCCGCAACCCTGGACCGCTTGTCCGGTGGTCGCGCGTTGTTCAACCTGGTCACCGGCGGTGACCCCGAAGAGCTGGCCGGCGACGGCTTGTTCCTCAGCCACGAAGAGCGCTACCAGGCCTCGGTGGAATTCACCCGCATCTGGCGCCGAGTGCTGGAGGGCGAAACCGTGGACTACGACGGCGAGCACATCAGCGTCAAAGGCGCCAAGCTGCTTTACCCGCCGGTCCAGCAACCGCGCCCGCCGCTGTACTTCGGTGGCTCCTCCGAAGCCGCCCAGGACCTGGCAGCCGAACAGGTGGAAATGGTGCTGACCTGGGGCGAACCCCCGGCTGCGGTTGCGGAAAAAATCGCCCAGGTTCGCGCCAAAGCCGAAAAACTCGGACGTACTCTGCGTTTCGGCATTCGCCTGCATGTGATTGTGCGCGAAACCAACGAAGAGGCCTGGAAAGCCGCCGACAAACTCATCTCCCATCTGGATGACGACACCATCGCCCGCGCCCAGGCGTCCCTGGCGCGCTTCGACTCGGTCGGCCAGCAACGCATGGCGGCCTTGCATGGCGGCAGCCGTGACAACCTGGAAGTCAGCCCCAACCTGTGGGCAGGCGTCGGCCTGGTGCGGGGCGGTGCCGGGACCGCGCTGGTCGGCGATGGTCCGACGGTTGCAGCGCGGGTCAAGGAATACGCGGACCTGGGCATCGATACCTTTATTTTCTCCGGTTATCCGCACCTGGAGGAGTCTTATCGGGTCGCCGAGCTGTTGTTCCCGCACCTGGATATCGAGCGTCCCGAGCTCCCGAAAAGTGCTGGCTACGTCAGCCCGTTCGGCGAGATGGTCGCCAACGATATCCTTCCTAAAGCTGCGTCACAGAGTTGAGGCGCCGCCATGGACTTTGAAAAATTCAGCCATCGCGTGGCGCCCTGGGTGCTGCCGATCTTGTTGTTGGCGGTGTGGCAGTTGTCAGTTTCGGCGGGTTGGCTGTCGACGCGCATCCTGCCAGCGCCGAGTGCGGTGATCGAAGCCGGAGTCAACCTGGTGGTCAGCGGCGAAATCTGGACACACCTGGCCATCAGTGGCTGGCGTGCTGGCCTGGGCTTTGTGATCGGCGGCAGCATCGGTTTGGCCCTGGGCTTTATCACCGGTTTGTCGAAGTGGGGCGAGCGTTTGCTGGACAGCTCTGTGCAGATGATTCGTAACGTACCGCACCTGGCGCTGATTCCGCTGGTGATCCTGTGGTTCGGTATTGACGAAACCGCGAAGATTTTCCTGGTGGCTCTGGGCACGTTGTTCCCGATCTACCTGAACACCTACCACGGCATCCGCAACGTCGACCCGGCGCTGGTGGAAATGTCGCGCAGCTACGGTTTGTCCGGGTTCAGCCTGTTCTGGCAAGTGATCCTGCCGGGCGCGCTGCCGTCGATCCTGGTGGGCGTGCGTTTTGCCCTGGGCTTTATGTGGCTGACCCTGATCGTGGCGGAAACCATTTCGGCCAGCTCCGGTATCGGCTACCTGGCGATGAACGCCCGTGAATTCCTGCAAACCGACGTGGTGGTGCTGGCCATCGTCATGTACGCCATCCTCGGCAAACTCGCCGACCTGGCCGCCCGTGGCCTGGAACGTGTGTGGCTGCGCTGGCACCCGGCTTATCAAGTAAATAAAGGAGGTGCGGCATGACCGCTCAACAACCTCCACGCCTGTTGAAAGGCATCCCGCTGGCGGTGCGCAAGTTGCGCAAGGCCTTTGGTGCGCGGGAAGTGCTCAAAGAAATTGATCTGCATATTCCGGCGGGGCAGTTCGTGGCCGTGGTCGGTCGCAGTGGCTGCGGCAAAAGTACCTTGCTGCGCCTGTTGGCGGGCCTGGACAAAGCCAGTGGCGGCGAGCTGCTGGCCGGCTCCGCACCGCTGCACGAGGCCATTGAAGACACGCGTTTGATGTTCCAGGAAGCGCGTTTGCTGCCGTGGAAAAAGATCATCGACAACGTCGGCCTTGGCCTCACAGGCAACTGGCGCCCTCGAGCGCTGCAAGCCTTGGAAGCGGTGGGCCTGGCCGAGCGCGCTAATGAATGGCCGGCGGCCTTGTCCGGTGGCCAGAAGCAGCGTGTGGCATTGGCCCGTGCGCTGATCCACCAACCGCGCCTGTTGCTGCTCGACGAGCCGCTGGGGGCGCTGGATGCCCTGACCCGCATCGAGATGCAGCAATTGATCGAAAACCTCTGGCAGAAGCATGGCTTTACCGTGTTGCTGGTGACCCATGATGTCAGCGAGGCCGTGGCAATTGCCGACCGGGTGATTCTGATTGAAAACGGCGAAATCGGCCTCGACCTGAATGTCGACCTGCCACGCCCACGGGCCCGAGGTTCACATCGCCTGGCCGCACTGGAAGCCGAAGTGCTCAACCGCGTGCTGTCGCTGCCTGGTTCACCGCCGGAACCCGAACCTGTTTCACCGCTGCCGACGCAATTGCGTTGGGCGCAATAACTCACTTGCCCTTAGAAGGAACAACACCATGACTATCAAAGCCATTAACGTGCGTAACCAGTTCAAAGGCACCATCAAGGAAATCGTGGTCGGTGACGTACTGTCGGAAATCGATGTGCAGACTGCGTCCGGCATTGTTACTTCGGTGATCACTACGCGTTCGGTGAAAGAGCTGGAGCTGGTGATTGGCAGTGAAGTGATTGCCTTCGTGAAATCCACTGAGGTGTCGATTGCCAAGTTGTGATGTGTGTTGCTCTTGAGGCCCTTATCGGGAGCAAGTCGAATCGTCGCACCGCCCCTCCCACATTTAGATCTGTGAATACATTCAAAGTGTGGGAGGGGGCTTGCTCCCGATGGGGCCGGCCCAGCCAACACAAGGCTCACCGCTTGGGCAGATACGCCGGCAAATAAAGCCCCACATAAGCATCAAACACGCGCATCCCTTCCTCTGCCATACGCGGCGTGATCAGCCCATGCTGATGCACCGAGCGCGCATACACGCGGTCGCTCAGCTCCAGCGCCAGGGCAAATACATCCACGTTCTTGGGCAAGCTCGGCACTTCGAAGTGGCGGTTGAACACCTCCAGCATCAAGTCCCCCAACTCCAGATCATGCTGACGATCGGCCTGGGTCACCTCAGTCAACCCGTGCTGTGCCAGGATCAACTGACGTGCAGCCGCGTCCTGGTCGTAAACGTTGAGCATGCGCTGTTCAACGATGCAGGACAGGTCGCGCCAGTGCTTGAGTGAGTCATGTTCGATGGGCGCCTGGATGGCGGCGCGGAAGGCGGCGTGTACCTGGGCGGTCAACGCCTCCAGCAACGCCGGCACACTGGCGAAGAAGTGATACACCGACGACGGTGGAATCTGTGCTCGTTCGGCCACGCTGTAGATCGACAAACTCGCCACGCCTTCGGTGGCCAGCAAGGTGCGGGCGGCGTCGAGGATCGCGTCGATCCGCGCCTGGCTGCGGGCGCGGGGTTTGCGAGGGGCGGCGGGGCGGGTGGTCATGGATGTCTCCTACAAGGCAGCGGGCATTGTATGAGCAGGGAGGTGTGTTGTCTGCCAGGCCGCCATCGGGAGCAAGCCCCCTCCCACAGTTGACCCCATTCCAAATGTGGAACTCGGTCAGTGTGGGAGGGGGCTTGCTCCCGATGAGGTCGACTCGGTCTCCCAGGATAAACCCATAAAAAAACGCCACAGCCCAAGGCCTGTAGCGTTTTTTACTGCTGCAACCACTTACACGGTATGCAGGTACCAGTTGTACTCGAGGTCGGAGATGGAGTGTTCAAACTCCTCCAGCTCACTTTCCTTACAGGCAACAAAGATATCGATGTACTTAGGATCGATGTACTTGGCCATCACCTCGCTGTCGTCCAACTCACGCAGGGCATCGCGCAGGTTGTTCGGCAGGCTTTGCTCGTTCTGCTCGTAGCTGTTGCCTTCCACCGGTGCGCCTGGCTCGATCTTGTTGGTCAGGCCGTGGTGCACGCCCGCCAGGACCGAAGCCATCAGCAGGTAAGGGTTGGCATCGGCGCCGGCCACACGGTGTTCGATACGTACGGCATCGGACGAGCCGGTGGGTACGCGAATCGCTACGGTGCGGTTATCCAGGCCCCAGCACGGCGAATTGGGCACGTAGAACTGTGCACCGAAACGACGGTAGGAGTTGACGTTGGGGCACAGGAACGCCATCTGGGCGGGCAGGGTCTCCAGCACACCGCCGATTGCGTGACGCAATGCGGCGTTCTGCTCGGGATCCTCGCTGGCAAAGATGTTCTTGCCGTCCTTGTCCAGAATGGAGATATGCACGTGCAAGCCGTTGCCTGCCTGGCCTGGGTAAGGCTTGGCCATGAAGGTGGTGTCCATCTCATGGTCGTAGGCGATGTTCTTGATCAGGCGCTTGAGCAGTACCGCGTAGTCGCAAGCCTTGATCGGGTCGGCGACGTGGTGCAGGTTCACTTCGAACTGCGCCGGGGCGCTTTCCTTGACGATGGCGTCGGCCGGAATGCCTTGCTCCTTGGCACCTTCCAGGATGTCCTGGAGGCAGTCGACGTATTCGTCGAGGTCGTCGATCAGGTAGACCTGTGTCGAGTGCGGGCGTTTGCCGGAAATAGGCGAACGGGGCGGTTGTGGGCGGCCGTTCACGTTCTCCTGGTCGATCAGGTAGAACTCAAGCTCGAAGGCGGCGCAGATGGTCAGGCCGAGGTCGTCAAACTTGCTTACAACTTGGCGGAGCACTTCGCGCGGATCGGCGAAGAAAGGTTCACCTTCAAGTTCGTGCATGGTCATCAGCAGCTGCGCGGTAGGGCGCTTTTGCCAGGGTTCATTGCACAGGGTGTCGGGGATTGGATAACAGATTCGGTCAGCATCACCGATGTCCAGGCCCAGGCCGGTGCTTTCCACCGTCGAGCCGTTGATATCCAGGGCAAATAAAGAGGCAGGCAGGTTAATGCCCTTCTCGTAAACCTTGTGGAGGCTGGTGCGTTCGATGCGCTTACCGCGCACCACACCATTCATATCCGCAATTAGAAGGTCTACGTACAGAACCTCAGGATGATCCTTAAGGAACGCGTTCGCTTCGTTAAGCTGAACGGCACGCGGGGGTACCGACATGATGCAACACCTTTGTTGTTAAAAATATCAATCATTGATCTTTTCTGGTTTCAGTCAACCCGAACGGCATGCCGAAGTCAAGCGAGGGCTTTTTTGCCCTAAAAAAGCGCCGTGAGGGCTTTTTTGCGGGGTTTTGGGGCGGTTTTCCGGGTTTGATGTGCTTGGGACTCGCAAGCTTGAGCGGGCCGTGTTGTATTTTTTACGGGGGTGTTGTGTAAAAAAATGAACAAGGCTAAGCTCGATTCAAACCCATAACAGCAATAATACCGGGGTGCTTCATGTTTCTCCTGCCGCCACTTGGCGTCTTGGCCTGCTCCAGTCGGGCTTTTTCACCCGTTCATGTGTCCTGCGTGAACGCCTGTGCCCCGGTCAATATTCTTGACGCCCGGGCCGACCTCTTCTTTGCTTCTTCACTGCCCTCGAATTTGCCTCTCACTGGCTTGCGCCTGCGGGGTTGCTCATGATTCTGCACAAGTTTGGCGTGAGGAATGCAACGCTGCAGCAAATGGCAGGTAAGCTCCTACCCTGAATGTAAAAACGACGCGGATGCTGCGTCAACCAACGCCTGGCCTTTTAATGGATGCCAGGAAACCCAGCCCAGAGGCATTTATGAGTAACAACCTCGACCAGCTCACCGATTGGTTGAAAGACCACAAGATCACAGAAGTCGAATGCATGATTGGCGACCTCACCGGCATCACCCGGGGCAAGATCTCGCCGACCAACAAGTTCATCGCCGAAAAAGGCATGCGCCTGCCCGAGAGCGTTCTGTTGCAGACCGTGACCGGCGACTATGTCGAAGATGACATCTATTACGAATTGCTCGACCCGGCCGATATTGACATGATCTGCCGCCCCGACCAGAACGCGGTATTCCTGGTGCCATGGGCCATCGAGCCGACCGCCCAGGTGATCCACGACACCTACGACAAGCAAGGCAACCCGATCGAGCTGTCGCCTCGCAACGTACTCAAGAAAGTCCTCAAGCTCTACTCCGACCGCGGCTGGCAGCCCATCGTGGCGCCGGAGATGGAGTTCTACCTGACCAAGCGCTGCGAAGACCCGGACTTCCCGCTGCAGCCGCCGATTGGCCGTTCCGGCCGCCCGGAAACCGGTCGCCAGTCCTTCTCTATAGAAGCCGCCAACGAATTCGACCCATTGTTCGAAGACGTCTACGACTGGTGCGAACTGCAGGAGCTGGACCTCGACACCCTGATCCACGAGGACGGCACGGCGCAGATGGAAATCAACTTCCGTCATGGCGATGCCTTGTCCCTGGCCGACCAGATCCTGGTGTTCAAGCGCACCATGCGTGAAGCCGCGCTCAAGCACGATGTGGCCGCCACCTTCATGGCCAAGCCAATGACCGGCGAGCCCGGCAGCGCGATGCACCTGCACCAGAGCATCATCGACATCGCCACCGGCAAGAACGTGTTCTCCAATGAAGACGGGACCATGAGCCAGCTGTTCCTCAACCACATCGGCGGCCTGCAGAAATTCATCCCCGAGTTGCTGCCGTTGTTTGCCCCCAACGTGAACTCGTTCCGCCGCTTCCTGCCCGATACCTCGGCGCCGGTAAACGTGGAGTGGGGCGAAGAAAACCGCACCGTCGGCCTGCGCGTACCGGATGCCGGCCCGCAGAACCGCCGCGTGGAGAACCGCCTGCCGGGCGCCGATGCCAACCCCTACCTGGCGATTGCCGCCAGCCTGTTGTGCGGCTACATCGGCATGGTCGAAGGTCACAACCCGAGTGCGCCTGTAGTGGGCCGTGGTTATGAGCGGCGCAATCTGCGCTTGCCGTTGACCATCGAAGACGCCCTGGAGCGTATGGAAAACAGCAAGACCATCGAGAAATACCTGGGGCAGAAATTCATCACAGGCTACGTCGCGGTCAAGCGGGCCGAGCATGAAAACTTCAAGC
Source organism: Pseudomonas khavaziana (assembly GCF_036704165.1). NCBI lineage: Bacteria > Pseudomonadati > Pseudomonadota > Gammaproteobacteria > Pseudomonadales > Pseudomonadaceae > Pseudomonas > Pseudomonas khavaziana. The sequence continues at coordinate 6,228,922 of NZ_CP129946.1, read as the reverse complement.
GCGTGATCAGTTCGTGGGAGCGGGAATTCCTGCTCTTCGCCGTCTGATGCGCCGGGCGCGTCGTAGGAAAGACGCGCCTTCACCTGAAAAGTCTAGGAGATTGGTATGTCCAGCAATAACCCGCAAACCCGTGAATGGCAAGCCTTGAGCAATGATCACCACCTGGCGCCGTTCAGCGACTTCAAGCAATTGAAAGAGAAAGGCCCACGGATCATCACCAAAGCCCACGGCGTTTACCTGTGGGACAGCGAAGGCAACAAGATCCTCGACGGCATGGCCGGCCTGTGGTGCGTGGCGATCGGTTACGGTCGCGATGAACTGGCCGATGCCGCCGCCAAGCAGATGAAAGAGCTGCCTTACTACAACCTGTTCTTCCAGACCGCGCACCCGCCGGTGCTGGAACTGGCCAAGGCGATTTCCGACATCGCACCGGCCGGCATGAACCACGTGTTCTTCACCGGCTCCGGCTCCGAAGGCAACGACACCATGTTGCGCATGGTCCGCCACTACTGGGCGATCAAGGGCCAGCCGAACAAGAAAACCATCATTGCCCGCAAGAATGGCTACCACGGCTCCACCGTGGCCGGCGCCAGCCTGGGCGGCATGAACTATATGCATGAACAGGGCGACTTGCCGATCCCGGGCATCACCCACATCGCCCAGCCATACTGGTTTGGCGAAGGCGGCGACATGAGCCCCGATGAGTTCGGTGTGTGGGCGGCCAACCAGCTGGAAGAGAAGATCCTGGAACTGGGCGTGGACAACGTCGGTGCCTTTATTGCCGAGCCGATCCAGGGCGCCGGTGGCGTGATCGTGCCGCCAGCCACCTACTGGCCGCGCATCAAGGAAATCCTCGCCAAGTACGACATCCTGTTTGTTGCCGACGAAGTGATCTGCGGTTTTGGCCGTACCGGTGAGTGGTTTGGTAGCGATTTCTACGACCTCAAGCCACACATGATGACCATCGCCAAGGGCCTGACCTCGGGCTACATCCCCATGGGTGGCCTGATCGTGCGTGATGAAGTGGTCGAGGTGCTGAATGAAGGCGGCGATTTCAACCACGGATTCACCTATTCCGGTCACCCGGTAGCGGCGGCGGTGGCCCTGGAAAACATCCGCATCATGCGCGACGAAAAAATCGTTAACCGTGTTCAGGATGAAACGGCACCGTATTTGCAGAAACGTCTGCGGGAACTGGCAGATCACCCACTGGTGGGCGAAGTGCGCGGCGTGGGCATGCTCGGCGCGATCGAGCTGGTCCAGGACAAGGCCACGCGCAAGCGTTATGAAGGCAAGGGCGTCGGCATGATCTGCCGAACCTTCTGCTTCGAGAATGGCCTGATCATGCGTGCCGTAGGCGACACCATGATCATTTCGCCGCCATTGGTGATCAGCAAGGCTGAGATTGACGAGCTGGTCAGCAAGGCTCGCCAGTGCCTGGACCTGACTTTGGCGGCATTGCAGGGCTAAGTGCTAGGCTCAGTGCGCAGCGGCGTTCGGGCGCTGCGCACTGGGTAGTTATATGTGAGGCTTTGGTTGAAAGCCGGCCTCGGAACTTGCCAGACTGTCGCCCTGTTTTGTTGCCCTTTGGCTGGGCCGTAAAACATATAAAGCTTGTGGCCCAAAAAAGAAAAAATCGGAGCATCACCCAATGAAGGCATTAGGTTTGAAAAACGCTGGCAAGACCCTCCTCGCCTTGTCCCTGATGGGCGCAATGGCGGGCGCGGCCCAGGCAGACAGTAAAGTGCTGCACGTCTATAACTGGTCCGACTATATTGCACCGGACACCATCGCCAACTTTGAAAAAGAGTCGGGCATCAAGGTGGTGTACGACGTGTTCGACAGCAACGAGACCCTGGAGGCCAAGTTGCTGGCAGGCAAGTCCGGCTACGACATTGTCGTGCCGTCCAACAACTTCCTGGCCAAGCAGATCAAGGCCGGTGTGTATCAGGAACTGGATACGTCCAAGCTGCCTAACTACAGCAACCTGAACAAATCCCTGCTCAAGGCCGTGTCGGTCAGCGACCCGGACAACAAGCACGCGTTCCCGTATATGTGGGGCTCGATCGGCATCGGCTACAACCCAGAGAAGGTCAAGGCTGCGCTGGGCGTGGACAAGATCGATTCATGGGATGTGCTGATGAAGCCGGAAAACATCGCCAAGCTGAAAAGCTGCGGCGTAAGCTTCCTCGACTCGCCAACCGAAATGCTGCCGATTGCCCTGCATTACCTGGGCCTGCCGACCGACAGCCAGAAGAAAGCCGATCTCAAGCAGGCCGAAGACCTGTTCTTGAAGATCCGTCCTTCGATCGGCTATTTCCACTCGTCCAAGTACATTTCCGACCTCGCCAACGGCAACATCTGCGTGGCCGTGGGTTACTCGGGTGACATTCAGCAGGCCAAGTCCCGTGCAGCTGAAGCCGGTGGCAAAGTGAAAGTGGCCTACGACATTCCGAAAGAAGGCGCCGGCAGCTTCTTCGACATGGTCGCCATCCCCAAGGATGCCGAAAACGTCGAAGCGGCCTACACCTTCATGAACTACCTGCTCAAGCCCGAAGTCATGGCGTCGATCACCAACAGCGTGCGCTTCCCGAACGGTAACGAGAAGGCCACCGCACTGGTGGACAAAGACATCACCAGCGACCCGGGCATCTATCCGTCGGCGGACGTGCAGGCCAAGCTCTACGCGATTGCTGACCTGCCGGCTGCAACCCAGCGTGAAATGACACGCAGCTGGACCAAGATCAAGTCGGGTAAATAAGGCTAGGAACCTGTAGGAGCGAGCTCGCTCGCGAAAATCGTCAACGATAACGCGGGACCTCTGATAGCCCGCGTTGCCTGTGAGTTCTTCGCGAGCAAGCTCGCTCCTACAAACAGCGGCAACCGTACAGAAAATAAATGACAGAAAGTTTTGCCGGATCGGTTTATCGAGGGTAAGTTGCGCGCCGGTTTTGTTGCCGGGCAACAACTCTAAGGCCCAACTATTTAAGAGGACCTCCACTTGCCAATTTCTTTATTTCGCAAAGCCGTGCTGGTGGGTGCAGGTATCACGCTGGTTGCCAGCGTGCAGGCCGCACCGACGGTGCATATTTATAACTGGTCGGACTACATCGGCCCCGACACCCTGGCCAACTTCGAAAAGGCCAGCGGCATCAAGCCCGTGTATGACGTGTTTGACTCCAACGAAACCCTGGAAGGCAAGTTGCTCGCCGGGCGTACCGGCTACGATGTGGTGGTGCCGTCCAACCATTTTCTCGGCAAGCAGATCAAGGCCGGGGCGTTCCAGAAGCTCGACAAGTCACTGCTGACGAACTACGCCAACCTCGACCCGGTACTGCTCAAACGCCTGGAAAAGAATGACCCGGGCAACCAGTACGCGGTGCCATACCTGTGGGGCACCAATGGCATTGGTTACAACGTCGACAAGGTGAAGGAAGTGCTGGGCGTTGACCATATCGACTCCTGGGCCGTGTTGTTCGAGCCGGAAAACATGAAGAAACTCGCCACTTGCGGCGTGTCCTTCATGGATTCGGCAGACGAAATGCTGCCTGCGGTGCTCAACTACATGGGCCTGGACCCTAACAGCACCAACCCGGCCGACTACAAGAAAGCCGAGGAAAAACTGCTGAAAGTGCGGCCCTACGTGACCTACTTCCACTCCTCCAAATACATCTCGGACCTGGCCAACGGCAATATCTGCGTGGCGGCCGGCTTCTCCGGCGATGTGTTCCAGGCCAAGGCCCGTGCGGCTGAGGCAGGCAAAGGCGTAAATATCGCCTACGCGATCCCGAAAGAAGGCGGCAACCTGTGGTTTGACGTGCTGGCGATCCCCAAGGATGCCAGCAACGTCAAGGAGGCCCACGCCTTCATCAACTATTTGCTGCAGCCTGAGGTGATCGCTCAGGTCAGTGATCAGGTCGGTTATGCCAACCCTAACCCAGGGGCGGACAAGCTGATGGAGCAATCGATACGCACTGACGCAGCGGTCTACCCACCGCAGGCGGTTCTCGAGCGGACTTTCGTCAACTTCGAGCTACCCCCGAAAGTGCAGCGTTTAATGACCCGTAGCTGGACCAAGGTCAAGACGGGCAAGTAAGGCTCAAACTATCCTGGGTTCGCCCGCCTAAGGCGAACCGCACCGTTTTTTTTGGGAGTTTCGTAAATGGCAGTTGCCTCCGGCGCCTATAAGAAAGCCCTCGAGGGCGACCAGACACCGAAAAAGGTGCTGGTCAAAATCGACCGGGTCACGAAGAAGTTCGACGAGACGATTGCCGTGGACGATGTGTCCCTGGAAATCAAGAAAGGCGAGATCTTCGCCTTGCTCGGCGGTTCGGGTTCGGGCAAGTCCACCTTGCTGCGGATGCTCGCAGGTTTCGAGCGTCCGACCGAAGGCCGCATCTACCTCGACGGTGTGGACATCACCGACATGCCGCCCTACGAGCGGCCGATCAACATGATGTTCCAGTCCTACGCCTTGTTCCCGCACATGACCGTGGCGCAGAACATCGCGTTCGGCCTGCAGCAGGACAAGATCCCCAAGGCTGAAGTCGACGCCCGCGTGGCCGAGATGCTCAAGCTGGTGCAGATGAGCCAGTATGCCAAGCGCAAGCCGCACCAGTTGTCCGGCGGCCAACGCCAGCGTGTGGCATTGGCCCGTTCCCTGGCCAAGCGCCCGAAACTGCTGCTGCTCGATGAGCCCATGGGCGCATTGGACAAGAAGCTGCGTTCGCAGATGCAACTGGAGCTGGTGGAAATCATCGAGCGCGTCGGCGTAACCTGCGTGATGGTGACCCACGACCAGGAAGAGGCCATGACCATGGCCGAGCGTATCGCGATCATGCACCTGGGCTGGATCGCCCAGATCGGCAGCCCCATCGACATCTACGAAACCCCCACCAGCCGCCTGGTGTGCGAGTTCATCGGCAACGTCAACATCTTCGACACCCAGGTGGTGGATGACGCCGAAGGCCACGCGGTGCTCAAGTGCGCTGATCTGGACCGCGATATCTACGTGGGCTACGGCATCGCCACCGCGGTGGAAGACAAGTCGGTGACCTACGCCATCCGCCCGGAAAAACTGCTGGTCACCACCGAAATGCCGACCTGCGAGCACAACTGGTCCAGCGGCAAGGTGCACGACATCGCCTACCTGGGCGGGCACTCGGTGTTCTACGTGGAACTGCCGAGCGGCAAGCTGGTGCAGTCCTTCGTCGCCAACGCCGAACGCCGTGGCCAGCGTCCGACCTGGGGTGACCAGGTGTACGTATGGTGGGAAGACGACAGCGGCGTGGTACTTCGCTCATGAACATGAAGAAATTCAAGCGGCGCTTGGATCGCATCGTGCCCAATGGCAAGCAGGTGGTCATCGGGATTCCCTTCCTCTGGCTGTTTCTGTTTTTCGCACTGCCGTTTTTCATCGTACTGAAAATCAGCTTTGCCGAAGCCGATGTGGCGATCCCGCCCTATACCGAGATCTATACCTACGTTGAGCAAAAGCTGGAGGTGGTGCTGAACCTGGCCAACTACAGCTTGCTGGCGGGCGACGAGTTGTACATCGCCGCCTACCTGGGCTCGCTGAAGATGGCGTTTTTCAGCACGCTGCTGTGCCTGCTGATCGGCTACCCGATGGCCTACGCCATCGCTACCGCACGCAAAGAGATGCAGACCGTGCTGGTGCTGCTGATCATGATGCCGACCTGGACCGCGATCCTGATTCGCGTGTATGCGTGGATGGGCATCCTCAGCAACAACGGCTTGCTCAATGGCTTCCTGATGTCCATGGGGCTGATCAGCGAACCGTTGCAGATCCTCAACACCAACATCGCGGTGTATATCGGCGTGGTTTACTCATACCTGCCGTTCATGATCCTGCCGCTTTACGCCAACCTGGTCAAACACGACCAAAGCCTGCTGGAAGCCGCCTCCGACCTCGGTTCGAGCACCTTCAACAGCTTCTGGAAAATCACTGTGCCGCTGTCCAAGAACGGCATCATCGCCGGCTGCATGCTGGTGTTTATCCCGGTGGTGGGCGAGTTCGTGATTCCTGAACTGCTCGGCGGCCCGGAAACCCTGATGATCGGTAAAGTGCTGTGGCAAGAGTTCTTCAACAACCGTGACTGGCCGGTGGCTTCTGCCTTGGCCGTGGTGATGCTGGCGATCCTGATCGTGCCGATCATCCTGTTTAACCGCAGCCAGGCCAAAGAGCTGGAGGGCAAGATATGAAGCGCTTTCGTTTCTCCAGCTTCATGCTGGTCGCAGGCTTGTTGTTTATCTACCTGCCGATGTTGATCCTGGTGATCTATTCGTTCAACGAATCCAAGCTGGTGACGGTGTGGGGCGGTTGGTCGATCAAGTGGTACGTGGGCCTGCTGGACAACACCCAGTTGATGGGCTCGGTGGCACGCTCCCTGGAAATCGCCTGCTACACGGCGGTGGCCGCAGTGGCGCTGGGCACCTTGGCGGCCTTTGTGCTGACGCGCATCAGCCAGTTCAAGGGCCGCACGCTGTTCGGCGGCCTGGTGACGGCACCGCTGGTGATGCCGGAAGTGATCACCGGCCTGTCGCTGCTGCTGCTGTTCGTGGCCATGGCGCAGATGATCGGCTGGCCCCAGGAGCGTGGCATCGTCACCATCTGGATCGCGCACACGACGTTCTGTGCGGCGTATGTGGCGGTGGTCGTGTCGGCGCGCCTGCGTGAGCTGGACCTGTCGATCGAAGAGGCGGCTATGGACCTGGGCGCACGGCCGTGGAAGGTGTTCTTCCTGATCACCATCCCGATGATCGCGCCTTCGCTGGCGGCGGGCGGCATGATGTCCTTTGCGCTGTCGCTGGATGACCTGGTACTGGCCAGCTTCGTGTCGGGCCCGGGCTCGACCACCTTGCCGATGGAAGTGTTCTCGGCGGTGCGCCTGGGGGTCAAGCCTGAGATCAACGCCGTGGCGAGCCTGATTCTGTTGGCGGTATCGCTGGTGACCTTCCTGGTGTGGTTCTTCAGCCGCCGGGCCGAAGAGCATCGCAAGAAAGCCATCCAGCAAGCCATCGAAGAAGCCGCGGCGGATGGCTGGCAGCAGCCGGACAAGCGCCGGGCGCCAGCGCCGGTCTGACTGCCGGAACTGGGCTCAAAATGTGGGAGGGGGCTTGCCCCCGATAGCAGTGGGTCAGTAACAGATGCAGTGACTGACACTCAGCAATCGGGAGCAAGCCCTCTCCCACATTGATGGCACTCCAATTTGGTTATGCTGCCCAAGGCGACTTACGAATCACCTCGACAAAATTCATCGGCTTGAACCCCGGCTCCTGATCCAGCAGCACATCGGTCTTCACGTTGCCAAACGTAGTCTGCGGGCGGTGGCGCAAGCCGTCGGCGAACGCGCAGATGATGCACTCCTTGAACCCTTCACCCCGTGGATGCGCATGCACCACCGCTTCGCGCTGCGCGCTGCTGAACGCGGCGTAGTCCATGCCCAGCACGTCCATCTCCACCCCGGCGGTCACCAGCGCTACGGTGGGGCGCAGGTGTTTCGGCACGCCCGGCGTGGTGTGCAGGGCGATGGACAACCACACTTGTTCGATATCGTCATCGCTCAACCCATAAGGTTTGAGGAACGCAGCGGCGGCGTTGGCGCCGTCCACTTCGAAACGCTCGTCGTCACTGCGGTGGCCTTCCACCAGGCCCAGGTCATGGAACATCGCGCCGACGTAGAGCAACTCCGGGTTGTAGGCCAATTGCTTGCGCTCACCGCTCAACGCGCCGAACAGGAAGACGCGGCGCGAATGGTGGTAGAGCAGGTCCGATTCGACGTCGCGAATGTATTCGGTGGTGGCCCTGGCCAAGGCGCTGTCAGGGATCTGGATACCGGCTATGGTGGTGCTCATGGTGGATCTCCTCTGGAAAGCACCTAGTCTGGTCGCGAGTGCGTGACGCAGCTATCGCGATAAGGGAGCAATCTCGGCCAATGTGCTGGCACATCGCGCCAAAGACAAAGTCGGCTAAGGTGTGGCAGGTGATCGGTGGATCCAAAGCCTGTGAAGATCAAATGTGGGAGGGGGCTTGCCCCTCCCACAGGGGATTAGTGTTTTTCAAGTTAGAAAAGGTATGACTTCATGAGCAAAACCGTCGCCATCCTGATTTTCCCCGGCGTCCAGTCACTGGACGTGACCGGCCCGATGGACGTGTTCTGCGAGGCCAACCGCTTCCTGGCGCCCGAAGACCACTATCACCTGGAAGTCATCGGTTTCAGCCACGGCCCTATGGCGGCTTCCAACGGCCTGTCCTTGCAGGCCCACAAACACTACAGCGAAGCCCGGCAGCCCTACGACCTGCTGCTGGTCGCCGGCGGCCCGCAACTGCCCTTCGAAAACTTCGGCCCCCAGTTTGATGACTGGCTGCGCGCTGCCACTGCCAAGGCACGACGCTTCGGCTCGATCTGCAACGGTGCCTTCATGCTGGCCCGCGCCGGCCTGCTGGAGGGTAAAACCGTTACCACCCATTGGGGCGATGCCGCGGACCTGGCGCGTGTGTGCCCCTCGGCCCGGGTCGAAGCCGACCGCCTCTACGTGCAGGACGGCAACCTCTACACCTCGGCCGGGGTCACGGCAGGTATCGACTTGTCACTGTACCTGCTGGCCCAGGACCACGGCCCGGAAGTCGCGTTGAGCGTGGCCAAGCGCCTAGTGGTGTTCACCCAGCGCTCGGGCGGGCAATCGCAGTTCAGTCCGTTCCTCACGCCCCATGCCGAAACTACCTCGGCGGTGGCGCTGGTGCAGCTGTACGTGCTGGCCAACCTGACGGGAGACTTGACCATTGCCGACCTGGCCAAGGCGGCCAATATGAGTGCGCGCAATTTTTCCCGGGTGTTTGCCCGGGAAGCGCGGATTACGCCGGCGGAATTTGTCGAGAGGGCGCGCGTGGATGCGGCGCGGGTGATGCTTGAAAGTAGCCACGCACCGCTTAAAACCGTGGCCTATCAATGTGGCTTTCGCGACGCCCAGCACATGCGCAGTGTGTTCAACCGCCGGCTGGGCGTCACGCCGCAACAGTTCAGGCTTAACTTTGCGGCGCCGGTTTGAGCGTGTCGTAGGCTTCCAGGGCGCGCAACGAGTAGATGTAGGCCGCGCCTGCATTCAGCGAGATCGCGGTGGCCAGCGTGGCCGCCACTTCTTCGCGGGTTGCCCCGGCCTTGATGGCGGCATCGGCGTGCACGCCGATGCAACCGTCGCAGCGGGTGGTGATCGCCACCGCGATGGAAATCAGTTCACGGGTCTTGGCGTCGAGTACATTGTTTTCCTCGGCAGCTTCCCCCAGCGCCATGTAGGCTTTGACCATCTTCGGGTTGCTCTTGCCCAATGAACCAAAGGCTTTCTTCACGGTAGGCAGCAAGTCGGACCAGTTATTGAACATTGCAGTAACTCCTGAACAGGTTGGGTGTGAAGCCAGTCTGTAGCGTTGAAGGCTGCGGCTATTGTTCAATCCGCTCATCTTTTTGACCGATGCTCGCAAATGAATGCCATCGACACCCTTATCGCGCTGGCCAACCTGCGCGGCAGCCTGGATTTGCGTTGCCAGTTCCAAGGGGACTGGGCGTTGGACCATGCGCCGGAAAGCCTCGGCGTGGCGCCTTATCACATCGTGCTCAGCGGCACCTGCCGCGCCGAATTGTCTGGCGGGCAATATGTAACGTTGGAGGAGGGCGATATCCTGCTGATGCCCGGGGGCGGTACCCACTTGCTGCGCAGTCAGGGCGTGCGGATCCGCCCGATGCAGCCTCGTGTTATCGAAGGGGGGGCGTTGACCGTGCACCGTTTGGGCGGCGAACAGCCGGATGTGGATATGCTGTGTGGCAGCTTTCACTACAACCGCCAGTCGCTACTATTCGATGCATTGCCGGACTACCTGGTGGTGTCCAGTCGCCAGTGGCAAGGCGATGGACAGTTGGCGGCGCTGATTGCGTTGCTGCGCAGTGAAGCGGACGGGCAGCAAGTGGGCGCCCGTTCGTTTATCAATGCGCTGTCGTCAGCCCTGTTCACCTTGATCCTGCGCAGTTGGCTGAGCGATCAGGCGCCAGGGGCGGGTGCCTTCGCCTTGCTCGCCGACAAGCGCTTGAGCAAGGCCTGGCAAGCCATGCTGGCCGAACCTGGGCATGAATGGACCATCGATGGCCTGGCGTCGGCGGCCAGCATGTCCCGTGCGACCTTTATGCGTGCGTTCGTCAAAGTGGCAGGTGTATCGCCCTGGGTGTTGCTCACCCAATTGCGCATGGAGATGGCGTTCAACCTGCTGCATCAGTCACGCCTTAGCCTGATCGATATCGCCGCCCAGGTGGGTTATCAGTCCCAGGCGGCGTTCAGCAAGAAATTCAAGGACACCTACGGCCAAGCGCCAGGGCGTATGCGGGCGCACACCCTATGATCGTCCCACGCTCTGCGTGGTAACGCCGCTTGGGACGCTCTGCGTCCCGCTTCTAAGGGCGGACGCGGAGCGTCCATGGCTGCATTCCCACGCAGAGCGTGGGAACGATCATCGGGCGGGCAGCAGTTTCAAGGTGCCGCGGGTATTGGCCGTCACTTCCTCGTCACTGAAGTGCGCCTGCTCATACCTGCCCTCGATATAGCTCTGCGCCTGGTCGCCATAGTGCGTATCAAAGGGCACACCGCTTTGCCCCACCGGGTTGATGGTGAGGGCGTGGGTCGGGTCGGCGAAGTCGATCAGGCGCCGTGTCGACGGGCCGTAGGTCACAGGCCACGGTGCCGGGCCGATCGGGGCGGTCTGGTTGTTCGGCACTTCGTGGCTGCCCGGTGCCGGGAACGGGCCGACGTTGAAGAGCTTATCCAATGGCTTTTGCATGCCCAGCGGGTGGCCGTGGGTCAGGGTGTGGGCCTTGCCCCACTGCCACTGCGCCGGGTCATCGCCGAACGTAACCTTGAGGTGCGCGAGGCTATTGTCCCAGGCGAGCTTGACGGTGTCGGCCCGCTTGCCATTCCACCAGGGTGAGTCCGCCGAGGCGGCCAGGCGTGGCAGCGCGGCGTCGATCACGCGGGTGTTGATCAGGGTCTTGAACAGTGCATCGCCCAGTTTCGGCTGGAAGGTCGCTTCGGCGAGGTTGAACTGCAACTGGTTGAACAGCGTGGCACTGGTGGAGTCCAGCGGGTAGTCGCCTTTCCAGTTGGATAGTTGTTCCACCAGCTTCAACTCTGCCGGGTCCTTGACCACTTCGCGCAGCACCGGCAACAGCGGCGCCAGCAGGCGCGGGCCATAGGCGGTGGTGGTACCCAGTTGAAGGGCCTGGCTGTTGGTCACATCCCACTTCACGCTCTTGTCGCTCAACTGCGCGTTCAACTGCTGGCCACGGTCGGCCAGGTTGTAATAGCCGGGAATTTCCATGCCTGTAGGGGAGGCCGGCTGCGCGTTGGCCGACACCACATAGCCACGCGACGGGTTTTCTTCCTGGGGGTTGGCACTGAAGGGGTAGAAGCCCAGCTTGTCGGCCTGGGCGGTACTGCCATCGAGGATGAACGCCGGGTTGACCCCTGCCGGGCGCATCGGCAACTGCGCCGCCGCCCACCAGCCGATATCACCCTTGGCATTGGCCCATATGATGTTGAGGCCCGGTGCTGAGACCTTGGCCGCAGCGGCCCGCGCCTTGGCCAGGGTATCGGCGCGGTTGAGCTGGTAGAAGCCTTCGAGGATCGGGTTTTCGCTGTCGAGGAACGCCCACCACATGGCAATCGGCGTGCTGCCGGCGTTCTCGCCGAGCACGTCATTAATGATCGGGCCGTGGGGCGAGCGGCGCAGGACGAGGGTCACCGGCGCCTGGCCCTTGATCTGGATCTGCTGCTCGCTGCTGGTCATGTCGACCCATTGGTCGTGATACCAGACCTGGTTGGGGTTGTCCGGGTTGACCTTCTCGGCGACCAGGTCGAGGTCGTCGTTCTGGAACATGGTCAGGCTCCAGCCAAAATCCATGTTGTGCCCCAGGAACGCCACTGGCACCAGCGCGTTGTGATAGCCATACAACTCAAAACCGGGCGCTGACAGGTGCGCCTCGTACCACACCGACGGCACCGAGAAGCGGATATGGGGGTCACCCGCCAGCAGGGGTTTGCCGCTACGGGTGTGGCTGCCGCTGACGGCCCAGGCATTGCTGCCCTCGAACTGTGGCAGGCCGTTGTCGGCCAGGGCCTGTTCGCTCAGGGCGGCGATAGCGCCGAGGGTGTTCCAGTCGTCGTTCGCCAGGTTGAGGGCGCCTTTGGGTTGCCAGTCGAGGTCGAAGACTTTCAAGTAGTCGCTGCCCAAGCGGTCGCGCACGTAGGTCAGCACCGGCTCGGTACGAAAGGCCGCGGCAAAGCTGTAGGCCATGTACCCGGCAACGCTGATGCTGTCTTCGGCGGTGAACGGGCGCTTTGGGATGCCCAGCACATCGAACTCAATGGGGCTGGGATGGCTGGCCTGATATTGGTTGATCCCGTCCAGGTAGGCTTGCAGGGCTTTCGAGGAGGCTGAGTCAGGGTCCATGTGCTCGGCGTAGCTCGAGGCGCGTTCGCGAATACGCAGGCTGCGGAACAGCTTATCGGTCTCGAGCAGCTTCGGCCCCAGCACCTCGGCCAGCTCGCCCCGGGCCAGGCGCCGCATGATCTCCATCTGGAACAGGCGGTCCTGGGCATGCACATAGCCCAGGGCGCGGTACAGGTCGGCCTCGTTCTCGGCGCGGATATGCGGCACGCCACGATCGTCGTAGCGCACCGTGACCGAGCCTTGCAGGTGGGCCAGGGTCACCGTGCCCTGGCGCGTGGGCTGCTTGCTGTAGACGTACCAACCGGCGCCCAGGGCGACCAGCACAATCAGCACCGCGAAAACCTGCAAGACGCGCTTCATGAACATTCCTTACCAAAGTGGACGGGCTACAGATCCTTAGGCCACGAACAATAGCAGCCTACCGCGAGGGTGTGAGTGGCATTCACTTCGCGTCCGGTTCCAAGGGCCTTGAGAATCGGCTCGATAAAACTGTTGCTGGCGTTGCAGGTCAGCCCCTCGCTGTAGGGGCCGAAATAGGCCAGCTTGCCTGTGCGGTCCCAAATGCCCACTGCCGGGCTGGCGGGTATCCGATCGGCGCCGGGCAGGGCGTCGATGACTTTCATGTGGCGCAGGTTGTCGGGCAGCTGGCCGTGGCTGCCGGGTTTTTGCAAGGCATAGAACTCCACTCCTTGGGGCGCGTAGTGCTCGATCAGCTCGCCCAGGTGTTGCTGGTTACCAACATTGCACGGGCAGGCCGGGTCCCAGAAGTGCACCAGGCGAATCGGGCCAGGGCCACTGAGGGCGGCAGGCAGTTGCAGCGCGTCGCCGGAGAACACTGCCGTGTGTTCGCTGAAGGCGCGCAGGTAGCGGCCCTGGAACCATTCATACGCGGCCCACAGCACGCCGGCGCAGATAACCAGGATCAGACTGGCGAACAGGGCATTACGGTATGGCGGTCGCATTCAGAGGTATCCTCGCAGGTCGCGTAGCTTGCCATGCTTGTCCTGACAGATGAATATCGCAGCTCGATATTCATCTTCACCGCCAGTCTGGAAGCCTTTATGCCCGTCACCTTTGACCCTGATCATCTGCGCGAAAGCTTGTTGTCGTTGGTGGACGCGCAACCGCTCAGTGCCGAAGCGCGGGTCTACCAACGTTTCTATGGGCTCGACCTGGCCGCCCGCAAGGCGCCGGCCGTGAGTCGCCTGGGGCGTTTCGAGGTGGACGGGTTCGAAGTAGTGGCCCAGGTGTGGTGGCCGCCTGCGCCGGTGGCGACGATGTTCATGTTCCACGGCTTCTACGATCACATGGGACTGTATCGCCACGTGGTGGACTGGGCATTGGACCAGGGCTTCGTGGTGATTGCCTGCGACCTGCCGGGCCACGGTTTGTCCAGCGGACCCCGCGCCAGCATCGATGAGTTTGCGGTATATCAGCGGGTTGTGCAGGGACTGTTCGCCGAGGCCAAGGCCTTGCAATTGCCCCAACCCTGGCACCTGTTCGGGCAGAGCACCGGCGGCGCCATTGTGGTGGATCACCTGCTCAACCACGGTGTCGACAGCCCGGCCCAGGGCAAGACCTTTTTGCTATCGCCCTTGGTACGGCCGCGGGCCTGGGGTTGGTCCCAGGTCAGCTATTACCTGCTGCGCCCGTTCGTCAAAGGCATCGCCCGGCGTTTCAGCGATAACTCCAACGATCCTGACTTCAAGCCGTTCCTTGAAGCCGACCCGCTCCAGCCCCGCCAATTACCCACCGCCTGGGTGGGGGCGCTGGCGCGCTGGATCAAGCGCATCGAAGCCGCGCCACGCAGCGCCAGGCGGCCGGTGATCGTGCAGGGTGAGGAAGATATGACGGTGGATTGGCAGCACAACTTGCAAGTGCTGCGGGGTAAGTTCGACCGGCCCGAGGTGTTGATGCTCAAGCGGGGCCGGCATCACCTGGCCAATGAGATTCCAGAGATTCGCGAAGAATACTTCCGGTATTTGACGGACCATCTGAACTGATACGGTCCAAATGTGGGAGGGGGCTTGCTCCCGATAGCGCTGGGTCAGCTACACATAAGTTGACTGACACACTGCTATCGGGAGCAAGCCCCCTCCCACATTTTGTTACTGCGCCAGGCTTGAGGTGCTTTGGCCGACTGCCAGCCCTGCGCGAATGGCTGCCAGGGCGGCCTGGTAATACGCCTTACCCTGGGGCGACTCGGCAAACGTGGCGAACTCCTCCAGCTCCGGGTCGGACAAATCTCGGTAGACATACAGCAGCGTATTGTTCAGATCCTTATCAATCTGCGCCATCAGCCGCTCACGCTGTCCATTCAACATGCCTTGGGCCTGGCCTCCGCCAAGCAGGCCGGGGATCATCTGGCTCAAGCTGTCGGCCGCCACGCCGGCAATCGCCAGGCTGACTTCCGCCCCGGCTTCACGAGCAGGCAGTGCCTGGGCCAGGTGGCCGATGATCAGGTTGCGGGTGGCTTCGGCCTGGATTTTCGGCAGGCCCTGGGCGTTCTTCGCCAATTGGTCGCGTCGGGTGGCCAGCAATTCGGCGGCGACAATCTTGCGCCCCAGGGGCGATTGGAAAAACGCCAGGGCCGGTTGCGGGTCTGGCAGGTGCTTGCGCAGTTGCGCCTCGGCACGCTGGTCCATGGCCTGGGCGCCAAAGCGTTTATTGCTGTTGTCCACCAGCGCCTGGTACACCGCTGGTGGCAGGCTATTGCGATAGCGTTGCTGGGCGGCACTGAGGGCGTCATTGAAATGCGCACGTTGTTCGGCCCAGCCGGCGACCTTGTATAACTGGTCGTAGCCGTCTGCCCAGGCGGGCAAAACGCAGAGCATCAACACGGAAAATAACAAACGACGCATATGGACTCCTGTCAGTCGGCCACTATTGTCCGTGTCGGGCGTAGGATTTGTCGAGAAGTCCTATCAGTCACCTGACTAAAGTGTATTCAGACGCTCAGCGGCTCTGTCGGATTCACAGGCGTATGGATACTATGCGCGCCATGCAAATACCCCTCGATCACCCGCTGCTGCAACGCATCGTCGACGACCTGGCCGAAAAAGGCTGGTCGCAGCAGAATGGCTTCCTGCCCCAGGCTCTGACCCTGGAACTCGCTGCTGAGTGCCATAAACGTGCGGCTGAAGGTGAACTGGCACCGGCAGCGGTGGGGCGCGGGCCGGCTCAGGAGATTCGCGAGGGCATTCGCGGTGACCATATCCAGTGGCTGGAGGAAGGTGACGCGGCGGTCTGCGATACCTATATGGCGGTGATGGACAGCCTGCGCCTGGCGATGAACCGCAGCCTGTTCCTTGGCCTGGAAGATTTCGAAAGCCACTTCGCGATGTACCCGCCTGGGGCCTTTTACCTTAAGCATGTGGACCGTTTTCGCGATGATGACCGGCGCATGGTCTCGGCGGTGGTCTACTTGAACGACGCCTGGTTACCCGAACACGGCGGCCAGTTGCGCATGTACCTCAAGGGCGGCGTTGAATACGACGTGGTGCCGACCGGTGGTTGCCTGGTGGTGTTTTTGTCGGGCGAGGTGCCCCACGAGGTACTGCCTGCCTCGCGCGAACGCCTGTCCTTGACCGGTTGGTTTCGCCGGCGGGGTAATGAGCCGTTTTAAGCCGGCAAAGGATTCTGACGTCTTGCCTTGAACAAAATGTGGGAGGGGGCTTGCTCCCGGTAGCAGTGTGTCAGCTACAGGTTGGCTGCCTGACACACTGAAATCGGGGGCAAGCCCCCTCCCACATTTGACCTACTGTGTCTTGACTATCGGTGCACTGCTTTCAAACCACTTCTGCGCCATCGCCTTCAATCTGCCATCCGCCTTCACCCGTTCCAGGGCCAGGTCCAGACTGCTCTTGAACGCCGGGTTACCTTTCTGGAATGGGATCACAAGGTCCGGCTTCTCGCGATAAGCCGTGCTGAAATCGAACCGATCCTTGAGTTCGGCAGTCATAGCGATATGGTTTATAGCCACGTCGTACTTGCCGGTTTCCACACCTGGCAATAGGTCGTTGTCGTCGGTGGTGATAAAAGACGGGCGTACGTCCATTTCCTTGGCCAGTTGCTCACCCAGCTCCACTTCAAAGCCGGTGAGCTTGTCGCCGTCCTTGAAGTTGTAGGGCGCGGTGTTGGCTTCCAGGGCGATGCGCAGTTCACCGCGATCATTGACGTCGTCGATCAATTCGGCGTGAGCCAAGGGGCTCAGCAGGGGAAGCAAAAGTAACAGGCCAGGCGGAAAGCGCATGGTCACTCCTAAAGAATTCGTACGGGCGAGACGCCGTTCAGCATCGCTTTGCTATGGTGTCGAGTGCCTTGGACAGCAATTTGTCGCGAAGTTGTCATAACCCCACAGATTTCACCGAAAAACTGGAGAAGCGAATGAAAGCCCTTTTATCCCGCGCCACCCTGGCCAGCCTGTTGCTGGGTGCTTCGATGTTGGCCACAGCCGCCGACGGTATCCCGCGCAGTGCTGCACCGGAAGGTGCCAAGGTGTTTATCGTCTCGCCGAAAGATGGCGCCACCGTCGATAAAACCTTCACCGTGAAATTCGGCATGGAAGGCCTGAAACTGGCCCCAGCCACCGATCAGGCGCCAGGCACCGGCCACCACCATCTGCTGATCGACCAGAAAGAACTGCCGGATGCGAAGCTGCCGATCCCGGCCACCGACACTGTGATCCACTACGGCAAGGCCCAGACCGAGACTGAAGTGACCCTCACCCCAGGCAAGCACACCTTGCAACTGGTGGCTGGCGACAAACTGCACATGCAGTTCAACCCCACTGTAGCCTCTAAAGTGATCACGGTTAACGTGAAGTAAGATTTGTTCAGATGCAAAAAAGGGAGCCCCTCGGGGCTCCCTTTTTCGTGGTGCGATTGAAGCTTTAGAACAACACGCGGCTACGGATAGTGCCGTTGATGTGCTGCAATTTCTCTTGCGCCAGGTCCGAGTACTCGGCGTCGACGTCGATGACCACGTAGCCGACCTTCTCGTTGGTCTGCAGGAACTGACCGGAGATGTTGATGCCGTTTTCCGCGAAGACCTTGTTGATCTCCATCATCACGCCCGGAATGTTCTGGTGGATGTGCAGCAGGCGGTGCTTGCCCGGGTGAGCCGGCAGGGCCACTTCAGGGAAGTTGACCGACGATACCGAGGTACCGTTGTCGCTGTACTTGACCAGCTTTTCCGAGACTTCCAGACCGATGTTGGCCTGGGCTTCAGCGGTGGAGCCGCCGATGTGCGGGGTCAGGATCACGTTATCCAGGCCACGCAGCGGGCTTTCGAAGATGTCGTCGTTGGAGCGCGGCTCCACCGGGAACACGTCGATGGCGGCGCCGATCAGGTGCTTGTCCTTGATCGCCTCGGCCAGGGCGTCCAGCTCGACCACGGTGCCACGTGCAGCGTTGATCAGGATGCCGCCTTTCTTGATCGCGCGGATTTCCTTCTCGCCGATCATCCACTGGGTCTCAGCGGTTTCCGGGACGTGCAGGGTGACGATGTCGGACATGCCCAACAGCTCGGTCAGGCTCGACACCTGGGTGGCGTTGCCCAATGGCAGCTTGGTGAGGGTGTCGTAGAAGAACACCTGCATCCCCAAGCCTTCGGCCAGGACCGACAGTTGCGTGCCGATCGAGCCGTAACCGACGATCCCCAGCTTCTTGCCGCGGATTTCGAAGGAGTTGGCCGCGCTCTTGATCCAGCCGCCACGGTGGCAGGAAGCGTTCTTCTCGGGGATACCGCGCAGCAACAGGATAGCCTCGGCCAACACCAGCTCCGCCACGGAACGGGTGTTGGAGTACGGTGCGTTGAACACCGCGATGCCGCGCTCGCGCGCTGCGTTGAGGTCAACCTGGTTGGTGCCGATGCAGAAACAGCCGACAGCCACGAGTTTCTTGGCGTGGTCGAAGATCTCTTCGGTCAGCTGAGTGCGGGAGCGAATGCCGATAAAGTGCGCGTCGGCGATCTTTTCCTTGAGCTGGGCTTCCGGCAGAGAACTGGTGATGTACTCAATGCTGGTGTACCCGGCGGCTTTCAGAACGTCGACAGCCGATGGGTGGACGCCTTCCAGAAGAAGGAACTTGATCTTGCTCTTATCGAGAGAAGTCTTGCTCATCTGCGTAAACCTGTATCCCGGAGAAAATTGGCAGGGAGTCGGATCGCTTAAGCTGACCCGGACGGCAGGAAAGCCGTCACCGCAGAAACGCCCTTTGGGTCTGTCCTGCGGGGGCGGTATGCTAGCATACGCACCCCGCTAAACACCTATTCCTGCGACGTGAAGCGTTCTCAGGATGACCATGAATTGTTCGAGAGTTCTGTCGATGACCCATCCTGCCCTGATTGATGAGCTAAAGACCCTGGTTGAGCCCGGCAAAGTGCTGACCGATGCAGACTCCCTGGAGGCTTACGGCAAGGATTGGACCAAGCACTTCGCACCCGCGCCCAGCGCCATCGTGTTCCCCAAGACCACCGAGCAGGTGCAGGCCATCGTGCGTTGGGCCAATACGCACAAGGTAGCGCTGGTGCCGTCCGGCGGGCGTACCGGCCTGTCGGCAGCGGCGGTGGCGGCCAATGGCGAAGTGGTGGTGTCGTTCGACTACATGAACCAGATCCTCAATGTGAACCTCACCGACCGCACTGCGGTGTGCCAACCGGGGGTGGTCACCAAGCAACTGCAGAACGTCGCCGAAGAAAACGGCCTGTACTACCCGGTGGACTTCGCCTCGTCCGGTTCCAGCCAGATTGGCGGCAATATCGGCACCAATGCCGGCGGGATCAAGGTGATTCGCTACGGCATGACCCGCAACTGGGTGGCCGGCATGAAGGTGGTCACTGGCAAGGGCGATGTGCTGGAGCTGAACCGCGACCTGATCAAGAACGCCACCGGCTACGACATGCGCCAGCTGTTCATCGGCGCCGAAGGCACCCTGGGCTTTGTGGTCGAGGCCACCATGCGCCTGGATCGTGCACCGAAAAACCTCACCGCCATGGTGCTCGGCACCACCGACTTCGACTCGATCATGCCGGTGCTGCATGCGTTCCAGAGCAAGCTGGACCTGACGGCCTTCGAGTTCTTTTCCGACAAGGCCCTGGCTAAAGTCCTCGGCCGTGGCGATGTGCCGGCGCCGTTCGAAACCGAGTGCCCGTTCTACGCGCTGCTGGAATTTGAAGCCACCACCGAAGAAGTCGCCAACCACGCCCTGGAAACCTTTGAGCATTGCGTCGAGCAGGGCTGGGTACTGGACGGCGTGATGAGCCAGAGCGAAACCCAACTGCACAACCTGTGGAAGCTGCGCGAGTACATTTCCGAGACCATTTCCCACTGGACGCCGTACAAGAACGACATCTCGGTCACGGTCTCCAAAGTCCCGGCGTTCCTGAGTGAAATTGACGCGATAGTCGGTGAACACTACCCGGACTTCGAAATCGTCTGGTTCGGCCATATTGGCGATGGCAACCTGCACTTGAACATCCTCAAGCCGGAAAACCTGAGCAAGGATGAGTTCTTCGCCAAGTGCGCCACCGTGAACAAATGGGTGTTCGAAACCGTCGAGAAGTACAACGGTTCGATCTCCGCCGAACACGGGGTGGGCATGACCAAGCGCGATTACCTGACCTACAGCCGCTCGCCGGTTGAAATCGAGTACATGAAGGCAGTGAAAGCCGTGTTCGATCCGAACGGGATCATGAACCCCGGCAAGATCTTCGCTGTTTAACCGCACCTGAGGAGTCGTTCCATGAGCTACCAGCACAAGTATGTCGACGGCACCAATATCCACTTCCCTGTGGGTAAAGTGGTCTGCATTGGGCGCAATTACGCCGAACACGCCAAGGAACTGGACAACCCGGTGCCGACCGAGCCCCTGCTGTTCATCAAGCCGGGCAGTTGCGTGGTGCCGCTGGAAGGCGGTTTCAGCATTCCAACCGAGCGCGGTTCGGTGCACTACGAAGCGGAAATTGCTGTATTGATTGGCAAACCCCTGTCGACCAAACCGAGCCGTGAAGAAGTACTGGACGCCATCTCCGGCTTCGCCCCGGCCCTGGACCTGACCTTGCGCGACAAGCAGGCTGAGCTCAAAGCCAAGGGCCTGCCGTGGGAAATCGCCAAGTCCTTTGATGGCGCGGCGGTGATTGCACCTTTCGTGGTCAGCAGTACCTTTGAGGATATGACCGATATCGGCATTCGCCTGAGCATCAACGGCGAAGTACGCCAGGACGGCAACAGCGCGCAGATGCTCAACCCTATCGTTCCGATGATCCAGCATATGGCTGGGTGCTTCTCCCTGCAGGCGGGTGACGTGATCCTGACCGGCACCCCGGCTGGCGTCGGGCCGCTGAATGTGGGCGATGAACTGGTATTGGAGCTGGCGGGTGTGAACCGTTTCGAAAGCGTCGTTCGCTGACTGCCTGAAGAAATGCGGTGAAAAATGTGGGAGGGGGCTTGCTCCCGATAGCGGAGTGTCAGTCAAAATATCTGTTACTGATACACCGCAATCGGGAGCAAGCCCCCTCCCACATTGGTTTTGTGTATATCCCAAGTATGGGCTTTTGCATTTTTTTCACACACCACCCGGATAATCCCGAACTTCTCGCGCGGGCCTTTGAATCCTGTGCTATCCCCTACAGCTGACTTTCCGGAAAAGCGCTCAATGGCCGTGCCTCTGCCCAATTCGAAACCTTCGCTTCGCTCCCGCTTGTCCATGCGCTGGTATTCCTGGGTGTTTTTGGCCGGTGCCATTCTGTATGGGGTTGCCTGGGCCATGCATTGGGACGATCGCGGTGTGTTGTGGGTGCTGGAGCGCTTCGAGAGCCCGGCTGAACGCCAGGAGAGTGTGTGGCTCCCGGATTATCACGCGGTCATCGACGCCAAGTTGCTGCCCGGTATGGAGAAGGATGAGGCTTCGGACCTGTCCTACAACCCCCAGACCAAAACCCTGTTCTCCGTCATGGGCAAGAACCCGTTCCTGGTCGAACTGAGCCTGCAAGGCGATGTGCTGCGCAAGATGCCGCTCAATGGCTGGAACAATCCGGAAGGCCTGACGGTGATGGAAAACGGCCTGATGGCGGTGGTCGATGAGCGTCAGCACAGCCTGACCATTGTCAGGGTCGACGCCGCTACCACCGCGTTGAACAAGGCTGACTTCCCCAGTTATGACCTTGGCCCGTCCGCTGACCAGAACAAAGCCTTTGAAGCCGTTACGTGGGATAAGCGCAACCAGCAGCTCATACTGGGCGAAGAGCGCCCGCCGGCGCTGTTCACCTGGAAAAGCGATGGCAGCCAGCGCCTGGCTGGCAGCAAGGCCAAGCTGGCCAGTAGCGAACTGGACATGCGCAACCTCTCGGCGCTGGAGATCGATCCCCGTACAGGGCACTTATTGGCGCTGTCAGCCGACTCTCATCTGTTGCTGGAATTGGACGAGAAGGGCGAGCAAGTCAGCTTCATGACCTTGCTCGGTGGCTTCAATGGCCTGAAAGACACCATCCCACGCGCCGAAGGGGTGACCATGGACGAGAGCGGCAACCTGTACATGGTCAGTGAGCCAAACCTGTTCTATCGTTTTGAAAAGCAGAAATAACTGACGAATTACGTCAGACTTTTCTTTATAAGCGGCATTCGCCAGACAGTCCGGTGCGTTTAAGTTTAAATTCAGGCGACCTTGATATCTATTCGCCAGTTTTTCTTCTGAGCTTGCCCAATGCGTCGACTTGCCCGTCCCAAACCTGCTTTCTTCATCCTGCTGTTGCTTGCCCTGGTCGCCGCCGGGGTCGTGGCGCAGCAGTTCCGCCTGTTCGAGCGTGCCTGGTTCAACTGGCAGGTGTGGCGCCAGCCCGCCGATGAGCGCGCGATTGGCCTGGCGGACTATCGCGTCATCGTCGAAGGCCAGGTGATCGAAGGGCTCGACGACGACGTCTCAGCCCTGACCTACGACCCGGTGCGCAAAAGCCTGTTTACCGTCACCAATAAAAACGCCGAGCTGGTGGAGCTGTCCCTGGACGGCAAGATCCTGCGGCGCATTCCCCTGGTGGGCTTTGGCGATGCCGAGGCAGTGGAATTTATCAGCGACAACATCTACGTCATCAGCGATGAGCGCCAGCAGCGGCTGATCAAGGTGCACGTGGACGATGACACGCAATTTCTCGATGCCGCCGACGCCGAGCAAATGACCCTCGGCGTACACATTGGCGGCAACAAGGGTTTTGAAGGATTGGCCTACGACTCGGTAGGCAAGCGCCTGTTCGTGGCCAAGGAGCGCGACCCGATGCTGATCTACGAGGTCCACGGATTTCCCCATTTCAAGCCGGAAAAAACCTACTCGGTGCACGTGATCAACAACCCCAAGCGCGATGCCGGGTTGTTTGTACGCGACCTGTCGAGCCTGCAATACGACGAGCGCAGCGGGCATCTGCTGGCGCTGTCGGATGAATCATTCCTGGTGTTGGAGCTGGATATCGACGGTCGCCCATTAAGCAGTCTGTCGCTGCTTAAAGGGCGCCATGGCCTGAGCAAGCGCGTGCCCCAGGCCGAAGGGATCGCCATGGACGACGACGGCACCTTGTACATGGTCAGCGAGCCAAACCTGTTCTACGTGTTCAAGAAACCCTGATCAGAACATCCATTGCACGCCCAGTGAATAGCCGGTCTGGCTGCCTTCGGCATGCCCCAGGCGGCTATTGACCTCGGCATACACGCCCAATTCCGGAGTGATCGCCAATTGGCTGCCGATTTGCGCCCGGCCGAAGCTCTTGTCCACTGAACCGAGCCTGGCGGTGCGCGCCTGGCCATCGGCGCGAGCGCTCAGTTGCAGGTCGTCGAGGCGACCGTCGGCCAACTCCTTGACCCAGGCGATGTCGCCATACGGCAGCAGACTCAAGCCATAGGGCAGGGCGACCGCGCCACGCACGCGCCAGCCGAGGCTGGCTTCCAGGGAGTCGAAAGATTGTTCTTCGTACTCCAGGGCGGTGCGCAGGTTCTGTTTTTCGTGGAATTTGTCGATGCGGTAATGGCTGTAGTCCAGGCCGGCGAACGGCCCGCTCTTTAAGGCACCGAAGTCAAAGTCATAGCCGCCCAGGACCCGTGCGCCCAATGCCAGAGCGTTGGTCTCGCCGCTCAGTTGCTGATCGAGCAGGATCGGCCCGCCATTGGCCTGGATCACCAGGTTGCGCTTGGATTCGAAGCGCGTGCGGCCGACGCTCAGGTCGCCGGCCAGCCAGCTTGGTCCGCCATCGTTGAGCAGCGCATAGACGGCTGCCTGCCAGGTGTCACTATCCAGTTTGCCGCGATGCTCGAGTTTGTCGCGGCCATTGAGGTAGCTCAGGCTGGCGCCGATATTCAGGTTCGAGGTCAGTTGATAGTCGCCGAAGGCATGCAGGCCCAGGCGCCGGGCTTCGGAGTTGGGGGCGCTGTCGAAGCCACTGTCCGGGTTGTATTCGCCATCCACGCCGATTTCGCCATCAAAGCTGCCGACCTCACGGCTGGCGGCCTGCAGGGTCAGCCAGCGGCGATCATGCAGGCGCACCATGGCCTGATGCTGACGCTGCAGGTGGTCTTGCATATTGCGTGCGACTGCACCGCCAGACGCCGTTGAGGCCATCAGGTCGGCGTTGGTCAACTCCAGCACCAGGCGGCTGAGCAGGCGTGAATAGTCACGCAGGCGCTGGTCGATGCGCGCCTGGCCGAAGGCATCGGTGAGCACGGCCTTGTTGTCTTCGTTCGGGTCGTGCCAGGTCGAGCCTCCGGGGATTTTCGGGTTGTCGGTCTGGGTGTAGCCGTCCAGATCGCCCAGTTCCCAGTTGGTGGCCTCGACATAAAGGATCGGGATGTTCAGCGGTTCAAATGCCTCGCCATCGCTGCAACAGCCAGTGCCCTGGGGGTATTGCGGGTCCAGGCCGGGATTGGTGAACAGCGGGATGTTCAACTCCTTGGCGATCTGGAACGTATGCTCACGCAATGACGCCAAGGCCGGGTTGGCGGCGCTGTTCTGACCGGCGTGAGCGTACATCATGTCGCCGGTGATCAAGCTGTCGAGGTTGATCATCGCCAGCATATTGGCGCGCTGGCTGGCGCTGATCGAGTCGACAAAGGCGCGGGAGCCGCGTAAGCCCTCTTCTTCGGCGCCGAAGCCGACTATTTGCAGGCCATTTTCCAATTGCAGGCCGCCGAGGTTCCTGGCGACCTCGGTCAATACGCTGGCACCGGAACCATTGTCGTCCAGGCCTTGCAGGGTCGGGCGGCCAAAATAGGTGTCGAAATGTGCGCCAATCACCACGTACTGCGCCTTGGTGCCGGCGGCGTAGGCCACCACGTTTTGCGAAGCGCGGCTGCCGTTGTTCCAAGTGAAGTCCTGGCGGCTGATGGAGTAGGCCGTGCCCATCTGGCTCTGCATCCAATCCGCAGCGCCGGCGAAATTGGCCGTACCGCGATAACGACCGGGGTAGTCATTGATCAGTTTTTCCAGGGTGGTGTTGGCGTGCTGGCCGTAATCGTAGGCTTGGGCTTGCGCGGACAGCAGGGCACCGGCAACGCTGATGGCGAGGGCTAGGGGCTTTATCACAAGGTCTTCCTTGAGGTGATGGGAATGTTCAAAGCCCAGACCCTTTGCACAATGCGCGCCTCATTCCGTGGGCGGCTGCAAATTGGCGCATTGTTAAACGCGTGGGTCGCGTGGCTGTAATTTGTATCCGATTGGATACCAGGCGGGACTTGGCGTGCCGTGACCGAGCGCACGGTTTTGGAGGGGAGTGCTGCGAAAGGTAGCGTTTTTGTTACAGCGAGGGCTCTCAAATGTGGGAGGGGCTTGCTCCCGATAGCGGAGTGTCGGCTACAGATTAGCTGCCTGACACACTGCCATCGGGAGCAAGCCCCCTCCCACAGTTCTTAAGCCTTGAGGGTTTTCACGCCTTCCGGGGTGCCCAGCAGCAACACATCCGCCGGGCGCGCTGCGAACAGGCCGTTGGTGACCACGCCCACGATAGCGTTGATCTGCGTCTCCAGCTCCACGGGGTTGGTGATCTGCATATTGAACACATCGATGATGATGTTGCCGTTGTCGGTCAACACCCCTTCGCGGTACACCGGGTCGCCGCCCAGTTTCACCAGCTCGCGGGCCACGTGGCTGCGGGCCATGGGGATGACTTCCACCGGCAGCGGGAATGCGCCGAGCACCGGCACCAGCTTGCTGGCGTCGGCGATGCAGATGAAGGTCTTGGCCACAGCCGCGACGATTTTCTCGCGGGTCAGGGCTGCGCCGCCGCCCTTGATCAGGTTCAGGTGTTCGTCGCTTTCATCGGCGCCATCGACGTAGAACTCCAGGTCGCTCACGGTGTTGAGCTCGTACACCGGAATGCCATGGCCTTTGAGGCGGGCGGCGGTGGCTTCGGAGCTGGCGACTGCGCCATCGAACGCGCCCTTGTGCTGGGCCAGTGCGTCGATAAAGCAGTTGGCGGTGGAACCGGTGCCGACACCGACGATGCTCTTGTCGTCGAGTTTAGGAAGGATTAAATCGACGGCGGCCTGGGCCACTGCCTGTTTGAGTTGATCCTGGGTCATGCGGGCTCCGGAACGGCGGGGAATTATCGAGGGCGGCGAGTATAACCCAACAAAACCTCGGGATTCGTGTGGTCGCCCGGCCAAAAGCCGGGTTAGACTCACCGGTCCTGCCCAACCCGTGAAGTAGATGCCTGCCGATGCTTGAACACTACGTCAAAAAGATCCTCACCACGCGCGTTTATGACATTGCCGTGGAAACCCCCTTGCAGACTGCCCGCCAGCTCTCCGAGCGGCTGGGAAACAAGATTTGGCTCAAGCGCGAAGACTTGCAGCCGGTGTTCTCGTTCAAGATTCGCGGCGCTTATAACAAGCTGACCCAATTGAGCAGTGAAGAACGTGCCCGCGGCGTTGTCACGGCTTCGGCGGGCAACCATGCCCAGGGCCTGGCCCTGGCGGCCAAGGTGCTGGGCGTCAAGGCCACCATCGTGATGCCCAAGACCACCCCGGAGATCAAGGTCGAAGGCGTGCGCTCCCGTGGCGGCAAAGTGGTGTTGCACGGCGATTCCTTCCCGGAAGCGCTGGCCTATTCGCTCAAGCTGGTCGATGAAAAGGGCTACGTCTACATTCACCCCTACGATGATCCGCACACCATTGCCGGGCAGGGCACCGTGGCGATGGAAATCCTGCGCCAGCACCCGGGGCCGCTGGACGCGATTTTCGTACCGGTGGGCGGCGGCGGGCTGATTGCCGGCATCGCCGCGTACGTGAAGTACCTGCGCCCGGAAATCAAGATCATCGGCGTCGAGCCGGACGACTCCAACTGCCTGCAAGCCGCCATGGCTGCCGGCGAGCGCGTGGTGTTGCCCACCGTCGGGATCTTCGCCGATGGCGTCGCGGTGGCGCAGATCGGCCAGTACACCTTCGACATCTGCAAGGACTATGTCGATGAAGTGATCACCGTCAGCACCGATGAAATCTGCGCGGCGATCAAGGATATCTACGACGACACTCGCTCTATCACTGAGCCGGCAGGCGCGTTGGGCGTGGCCGGGATCAAAAAGTACGTCGAGACCCGTGGCGTCAGCGGCCAGACCTTTGTTGCCATCGACTCTGGCGCCAACGTCAACTTCGACCGCCTGCGCCATGTGGCCGAGCGTGCGGAGCTGGGCGAGGGCCGCGAAGCGATTATCGCCGTGACCATCCCCGAGCAGCCGGGCAGCTTCAAGGCGTTCTGCGAGGCCGTGGGCAAGCGCCAGATTACCGAATTCAACTACCGCTACCACACCGGCAGCGAGGCGCACATCTTCGTCGGCGTGCAGACCCATCCGGAAAACGATCCACGCAGTGCGCTGATCGCCAGCCTGACCAGCCAGGGATTTCCGGTGCTGGACCTGACCGAAAACGAACTGGCCAAGTTGCACATTCGCCATATGGTTGGCGGGCACGCGGCGAAAGTCAGCGATGAGCTGGTGTTTCGCTTCGAATTCCCGGAGCGGCCGGGGGCATTGTTCAACTTTCTTAACAAGTTGGGCGGGCGCTGGAACATCTCGATGTTCCATTACCGCAACCACGGCGCGGCCGACGGCCGTGTAGTTGCCGGGCTGCAGGTGCCGGCGGATGAGCGCCACCTGGTGCCGGCGGCCCTGGCTGAAATCGGTTATCCGTACTGGGATGAAAGCGAAAACCCGGCCTACCAGTTGTTCCTCGGGTGAGCGACTACGCTGACTGAGCGGCCTTTAAAGGAATCGAGACCATGGAAACGCTGACCACCCTCAAGGTTATCCACATCACCGCCACCGTGTTGCTGCTGCTCAGTGGCCTCGGCCTGGCCGTATTGGCCTGGCGTAAACGCAGCGCTGGCCCGGCGGTGACTGTGCAACGCCCGTGGGCGTTTGTCTGGTTGCTCATGGGCATTTGCCTGGTCAGCATGCCGTTCACCGGCTGGTGGCTGGTGCACCTGCTCGGCTGGCCATTGGGGCAAACCTGGATCCTGGGTTCCAGCATCCTCTACACCGTGGCGGCGCTGGCGTGGTTCTGGCTGGTGGCGCGGCTTAATCGCCTGCGCAAAGGCGAGGGCGGTAGCCTGAATTTTACCCTGGTGCTGGCGGTAGTCAGCCTGGTGGGGTTTGTGGCGATTGCCGGGCTCATGGGCGCCAAGCCGGTTTAGGGCTGTAGGCCGCGTCGGCTGCATCGGGGGCAAGCCCCTCCCACACTAGACCGCATTCCAAGGGATGTACGCGGGCAAATGTGGGAGGGGGCTTGCCCCCGATAGGGCCATCAGCTACGCAGCGTAATCACCGGCCAGCCGCGCTTCTGGGCTTCAGCGCGCAAATTCGGATCCGGATCCACTGCCACCGGATGCGTCACCTGCTCCAGCAATGGCAAGTCATTCATCGAGTCGCTATAGAAGTAGCTGTCCTCCAGGTTATGCCCGGTTTCTTCCAGCCAGCGATTCAAGCGCGTCACCTTGCCTTCGCGAAAGCACGGCACATCGGTGCTGCGCCCGGTGTAGCGGCCGTCCAGCATTTCGCACTCGGTGGCGATCAGGGTCTCGACGCCCAGCCGTGCGGCAATTGGCGCAGTGACGAAACGGTTGGTGGCGGTGATGATCACCAGCTTGTCGCCCGCGGCGCGGTGCTTGGCCAGCAACTCCACCGCCTTGGGCAGCATGATCGGCTCGATGCAGTCGCGCATATAGTCGTTGTGCCACTCGTCCAACTGGGCCATTTCGGTGCGGCCGAGGATTTCCAGGCAGAAGTTGAGGTAGGCAGCATTATCCAGCGTGCCGGCCAGGTAGTCCTGGTAGAACGCATCGTTGCGTGCCTTGTAGGCGATCGGGTCGAGAAACCCGCGCTCACACAGGTAATCGCCCCAGGCGTGATCGCTGTCACCACCCAGGAGCGTGTTGTCCAAGTCGAATAAAGCCAGGCGCATTGCAATTACTCGCTGAAAAGTCTGTAAAAAGGTGTCCAGAATACGGTCTTTTCACAAGAGTGCACATAAGGTAAGAAGCCTCGTTGCCGCTGGAACAACCTTTGTGGAACAATGCGACGACATGCGTTTGCGAGGTTGTTGCCGTGATCGACCCCGATGGTTTCCGTCCTAATGTCGGGATTATTCTTACGAATGATGCCGGACAGGTGCTATGGGCTCGCCGAATCAACCAAGATGCCTGGCAGTTTCCTCAAGGTGGAATCAACCCCGACGAAACCCCTGAAGACGCCTTGTACCGTGAGTTGAACGAAGAAGTCGGCCTTGAGCGTGAAGATGTGCAGATTCTGGCCTGTACCCGTGGCTGGTTGCGTTATCGTTTGCCGCAACGCCTGGTGCGTACCCACAGCCAACCGCTGTGCATCGGCCAGAAGCAGAAATGGTTTCTTTTGCGCCTGATCTCCAATGAACAGCGGGTGCGGATGGATTTGACCGGTAAACCGGAGTTCGATGGCTGGCGCTGGGTCAGCTATTGGTACCCGTTGGGCCAGGTGGTGACATTCAAGCGCGAGGTTTATCGTCGCGCTCTCAAAGAGCTTGCCCCGCGCCTTTTAGCGCGCGACTGACGACGGAGTTCGACCCCGAGCCATGCTCAATACGCTGCGCAAGATCGTCCAGGAAGTTAACTCCGCCAAGGATCTCAAGGCGGCGTTGGGGATTATTGTGTTGCGCGTCAAGGAAGCCATGGGCAGCCAGGTCTGCTCGGTTTACCTGCTGGACCCCGAGACCAACCGTTTTGTGCTGATGGCCACGGAGGGCTTGAACAAGCGCTCCATCGGCAAGGTCAGCATGGCGCCCAATGAAGGTCTGGTGGGCCTGGTGGGGACGCGTGAAGAACCCCTGAACCTCGAACATGCGGCCGACCACCCGCGTTATCGCTACTTTGCCGAAACCGGTGAAGAGCGCTACGCCTCGTTCCTCGGCGCGCCGATCATCCACCACCGCCGCGTCGTCGGCGTGTTGGTCATCCAGCAAAAAGAACGCCGCCAGTTCGACGAAGGTGAAGAAGCTTTCCTCGTGACCATGAGCGCGCAGCTCGCCGGGGTTATCGCCCACGCCGAGGCAACCGGTTCGATTCGCGGCCTGGGGCGCCAGGGCAAGGGCATCCAGGAAGCCAAGTTCGTCGGCGTCCCCGGTTCCCCGGGTGCTGCAGTGGGTACGGCGGTGGTCATGCTGCCGCCGGCCGACCTCGATGTGGTGCCGGACAAGACCGTCCACGACATCGACGCTGAAATCAAACTGTTCAAGACCGCCCTCGAAGGCGTGCGCGCCGACATGCGCAACCTGTCGAACAAGCTGGCCACCCAGCTGCGCCCCGAAGAGCGTGCGCTGTTCGACGTGTACCAGATGATGCTCGACGACGCGTCCCTGGGTAACGAAGTCAAGACCGTGATCAAGACCGGCCAGTGGGCGCAGGGCGCGTTGCGCCAGGTGGTCACCGATCACGTCAACCGCTTCGAAATGATGGACGACGCCTACCTGCGCGAGCGGGCCTCGGATGTGCGCGACCTCGGCCGCCGTCTGCTGGCGTACCTGCAGGAAGATCGCAGCACCAACATGGTCTTCCCCGACAACACCATTCTGGTCAGTGAAGAATTGACGGCCACCCAGCTCGGTGAAGTGCCTGAGGGCAAGCTGGTGGGCCTGGTCTCGGTACTGGGCTCGGGTAACTCCCACGTCGCGATCCTGGCTCGGGCCATGGGGATCCCGACGGTGATGGGTCTGGTGGACCTGCCGTATTCCAAGGTCGACGGCATCGACATGATCGTCGACGGGCATCGCGGTGAGGTGTTTACCAACCCCAGCGATGTGCTGCGCAAGCAATACGCCGAAGTGGTGGAAGAAGAGAAGCAACTGGCACAGGGCCTCGACTCGTTGCGCGAGTTGCCGTGCGTCACCCTCGACGGCCACCGTGTACCGCTGCTGGTCAACACCGGCCTGCTGGCGGATGTAGCACGTGCCCAGCAACGTGGCGCCGAAGGGGTGGGGCTGTATCGCACCGAAGTGCCGTTCATGATCAACCAGCGTTTTCCGAGTGAGAAGGAGCAGCTGGCGATTTATCGCGAGCAATTGCAGGCCTTCCACCCGCTGCCGGTGACGATGCGCAGCCTGGACATTGGCGGCGACAAGTCACTGTCCTATTTCCCGATCAAGGAAGACAACCCCTTCCTTGGCTGGCGTGGCATTCGCGTCACCCTCGACCATCCTGAAATTTTCCTCGTCCAGACCCGCGCCATGCTCAAAGCCAGCGAGGGTTTGAACAACCTGCGTATCCTGCTGCCGATGATCTCCGGCACCCATGAGCTGGAAGAGGCCCTGCACCTGATCCACCGGGCCTGGGGCGAAGTGCGCGATGAAGGTGCCGACGTGCCGATGCCGCCGATTGGCGTGATGATCGAAATCCCTGCGGCGGTGTACCAGGCCAAGGAACTGGCGCGGCAGGTGGACTTCCTCTCGGTAGGCTCCAACGACCTGACCCAGTACCTGCTGGCCGTGGACCGTAACAACCCACGGGTGGCCGACCTCTACGACTACCTGCACCCGGCCGTGCTGCAAGCCCTGCAACACGTGGTGCGCGATGCCCATGCCGAGGGCAAGCCGGTGAGCATCTGCGGCGAAATGGCTGGCGACCCGGCGGCGGCGGTGCTATTGATGGCGATGGGCTTTGACAGCCTGTCGATGAACGCCACCAACTTGCCGAAAGTGAAGTGGATGCTGCGCCAGGTTGAACTGGGCATGGCCAAGGATCTGCTCGCCCAGTTGATGACCATCGACAACCCGCAAGTTATCCACAGCTCGTTGCAATTGGCGCTGAAGAACCTGGGGCTGACCCGCATGATCAACCCGGCTTCTGCCAAAACCCTCTAGCGTCTGGCGCCGATCAAAATGTGGGAGGGGGCTCGCTCCCGATTGCAGGGTGTCAGCCAGGATATCTGGTACTGACCCACCGCTATCGGGAGCAAGCCCCCTCCCACATTGGTTTTGGGGGGTGGTTATAAATTGAGTTCGACTTCGCCGAGCCGTCCGCCATGCGGCCCAAAACTTCGCTCCACCATCTTTCGCTTTCCATCGGCACTCACAATCAGCGCCGTACTCGCCCGTGTCCCATAGCTGGGGCTGGAGATGAACACACTCGACAGCAGGCTTTCGGTCGCCAAGCCCACGCCGGTGTCCGGCAACTCGGCAAACGGCGCCGTTTGCGGATCGCTCAAAATCCCCAGCAAGGCTTCCGGCTGTGGGTCTTCCAATAACGCGCTGAACGCCGCCTTGGCCTTGACCAGCTTCGGCCACGGCGTATCCAGCCCTGCATTGGACAGCCCATAGACCCCCGGCGCGAGCAATGTGGGCTGGGTGTCATTGGCGTTGTAATGCCACAGCTCATCCCGCGTGCCAACCAGCAGGTTAAAACCAGCATATTCAATCGAGCGTCCGTTAACGTCAGCTAAATAATCGTCAATCGGCAGCGAACCGCTGAGAAACCGCGCAACCAATTCACCACGGGACTTGCGCGCCGGTGGCTGGTGCGGGTCGCGGATATTGGTCAGGGCAGCAAAACGCCCCTCGGCGCTGACGCCCAGCCAGGTCCCACCGGCTTCCTGGTCGCGGCCGGCGTACACCTGGGGCGCATCCGGCCACTGGGCCAGCGGCAGGCTGGGGCGGGCGTAGAACTCATCGCGGTTGGCCGCGACGATCAGCGGTTGGGCATGGCCCGGTCGCCAGGCGAAAACAATCAGGCACATTGGGAGATCCCTTGTGTGTTTTTCCCAACTCTACCCACAGATTCGCGAGCGTTCCATCGCAACGAAGTTGGGCCGCGCACCTTCCATCCGTTAACATGCCGGGCTGTTTGGTGTGTATGTGAACTTCTTAATTTGA
Source organism: Pseudomonas khavaziana (assembly GCF_036704165.1). NCBI lineage: Bacteria > Pseudomonadati > Pseudomonadota > Gammaproteobacteria > Pseudomonadales > Pseudomonadaceae > Pseudomonas > Pseudomonas khavaziana. The sequence continues at coordinate 6,196,052 of NZ_CP129946.1, read as the reverse complement.
TATCGGCGCTGTAACGCAGGCTTAATCGCACCTCGGCATGGTCCGGTGCGTCATGACTAAATGTTTTAACGAGGAGTCGCAATGCTGCCTTACCCGCAGATCGACCCGGTGGCCCTGGCCATCGGTCCGCTGAAAATCCACTGGTACGGGCTGATGTACCTGATCGGCATCGGCGGTGCCTGGCTGCTGGCTTCCCGGCGCCTGAACCGGTTCGACCCGACCTGGACCAAGGAGAAGCTCTCCGACATGGTGTTCTGGATGTCGATGGGGGTGATCGTCGGCGGACGCCTGGGGTATGTGCTGTTCTACGACTTGTCGGCCTACATCGCCAATCCGACGCTGATCTTTGAAGTGTGGAAAGGTGGCATGGCCTTCCATGGCGGGTTTATCGGCGTGATGATCGCCGCCTGGTGGTTTGGCCGCCGTAATGGCAAGTCGTTCTTCCAACTGATGGACTTCGTCGCACCCTTTGTGCCGATCGGACTGGGCGCCGGGCGCATCGGTAACTTCATCAACGCCGAGTTGTGGGGCAAGCCGACCGACGTGCCATGGGCCATGGTGTTCCCGCCGTTCAGCGACCCGGCGCAACTGCCGCGCCACCCGTCGCAGCTCTACCAGTTCGCGTTGGAAGGTGTGGCCCTGTTCCTTATCCTCTACATCTTCTCGCGCAAGCCACGCCCGACCATGGCTGTTTCGGGCATGTTCGCGCTGTTCTACGGGATTTTCCGCTTTATCGTCGAATTCGTACGGGTGCCGGATGCACAGCTGGGCTACCTGGCGTGGGGCTGGCTGACCATGGGGCAGGTTCTCAGCCTGCCGATGATCCTCGCGGGCCTGGGCATGCTCTGGTGGGCGTACAATCGCCCGCAGCCGCTGAAGAACGCCGCGCTTTAAATTCGAATGCCGCGGCCCTTGCTTGACGGGCTGCGGCTTCAACGATACGGGTAACTACATGAAGCAATATCTGGAACTGCTGCACGACGTCGTGACCAATGGCCTGACCAAGGGCGACCGCACCGGCACCGGCACCAAGGCCGTGTTTGCCCGTCAGTATCGGCATAACCTGGCCGACGGCTTCCCGCTGCTGACCACCAAGAAGCTGCACTTCAAAAGCATCGCCAATGAACTGATCTGGATGTTGAGCGGCAACACCAACATCAAGTGGCTCAATGAAAACGGTGTGAAAATCTGGGACGAGTGGGCCACCGAAGACGGTGACCTGGGCCCGGTGTATGGCGAGCAGTGGACCGCCTGGCCGACCAAGGATGGCGGCACGATCAACCAGATCGACTACATGGTGCACACGCTCAAGACCAACCCCAACAGCCGCCGCATCCTGTTCCACGGCTGGAACGTCGAATACCTGCCGGACGAAACCAAGAGCCCCCAGGAAAACGCGCGCAACGGCAAGCAAGCCCTGCCGCCGTGCCACCTGCTGTACCAGGCGTTCGTGCATGACGGTCATCTGTCGATGCAGCTGTATATCCGCAGCTCCGACGTGTTCCTGGGCCTGCCGTACAACACCGCCGCGCTGGCGTTGCTGACCCACATGCTTGCTCAGCAGTGCGACCTGATCCCCCACGAGATCATCGTCACCACCGGCGACACCCACGCCTACAGCAACCATATGGAACAGATCCAGACCCAGTTGGCGCGCACGCCGAAAAAACTGCCGGAACTGGTGATCAAGCGTAAGCCTGCCTCGATCTACGACTACAAGTTCGAAGACTTCGAGATCGTGGGCTACGACGCTGACCCAAGCATCAAGGCCGACGTGGCTATCTAAAGCCTGCCTCGGTCGAGAATGTGGGAGGGGGTTCGCCCTAATGCCTGTAGGAGCGAGCTTGCTCGCGAAAAACCTATAGGCGCTGCGTTTTGTCAGGAGACACGCGTTATCGTTGACGTTTTTCGCGAGCAAGCTCGCTCCTACAGACGGCGATGACGCTTAACTGATGCCCCTCACACATTTTCATCCGGTTACTAGTTGAGTTAATGGCCGTGGCTTCGGCCTACATGCGAAGGCTCAGCCTCACTGGCCGCAATCCCTCCGCTGACTTCCAGCTGCTGCAAAATCCCGCACTGCTCCCCACCGCCGCAACGTTGGCGCAGGTCCAGCAACTGCTCCTGCAAGGCCAGCAACCCATCGATCCGCGCTTTGACGTGATGGATATGCTCGTCGATCAGCGCATTCACGCTTTCGCACTGGTCCTGGGGGCTGTCACGCAACCCCAGCAGGCTGCGGATTTCCTCGAGGGTCATGTCCAGGCTGCGGCAATTGCGGATAAAGGTCAGCCGCTCGGTGTGTGCCTGGGTGTACACGCGGTAATTGCCGTCGGTGCGTGCCGGGGGCGGCAGCAGGTTTTCCTTCTCGTAATAACGGATGGTTTCCACCGGGCAATCGGTGAGTTTGGCCAGTTCGCCGATCTTCATCGCAGCAATCTCCAAATGGGTGCTTGACCCTATAGTGGCTACAGGGTCTTTACTTGGCAACAGGCACCTTTACGGACGCGACCTGATGAGCCACTCCATTCACACCCCGCACAAGCACGACCACAAGCACGATCATGATCATGATCACCCGCACGATCATGGTCACGATCACCCACATGATCACGCCCCGGCAAAACTCACGCCGGTGGATAGCCACGGCCACTCGGGCTCCTGCTGCTCCGGCGCTGCCGGGCCTGCCGTGGTGACCCTGAGCGAAGCGCCCACCGCTGGCTCGCGACTGAGCACCTTCCGCATCGAAGCCATGGACTGCCCCACCGAACAGACGCTGATCCAGAACAAACTGGGCAAGCTCGCCGGTGTGCAGCAGCTGGAATTCAACCTGATCAACCGCATCCTCGGCGTCACCCATGACCTGCCGAGCACGGCGCCGATCATCGCGGCGATCAAGTCCATCGGTATGCAGGCCGACCCTATCGAGGAAGGCAGCCCCGCCGCCGCGCCGCCGGCCAAGAAGCATTGGTGGCCATTGGCGGTATCCGGCGTGGGTGCCTTGGGCGCCGAAGTGCTGCATTTCACCGGCGTAGCCCCGACCTGGGTGATCGCAATGGTGGCGCTGGTGTCGATCCTCAGCGGCGGCCTCACCACTTACAAAAAGGGCTGGATTGCCCTGAAAAACCTCAACCTGAACATCAACGCGCTGATGAGCATCGCGGTGACCGGCGCCATCCTGATTGGTCAGTGGCCGGAAGCGGCGATGGTGATGTTCCTGTTCACCGTGGCAGAGTTGATCGAGGCTAAGTCCCTGGACCGGGCGCGCAATGCCATCAGCGGCCTGATGCAGATGACGCCGGAACAGGCCACGGTACAACAGGCCGACGGTTCGTGGATGGAGCAAGAGGTTAAAAGTATTGAGCTGGGTGCGATCGTTCGGGTAAAGCCCGGCGAGCGCATTGGCCTGGACGGTGAGGTCACTGCCGGTCAATCCACCATCGATCAGGCGCCGATTACCGGGGAAAGCCTGCCGATTGAAAAAACCATCGGCGATAAAGTCTTCGCCGGCACCATCAACCAGGCCGGTTCCCTGGAGTACACAGTCACTGCGGCGGCCAACAACTCGACCCTGGCGCGGATCATCCACGCTGTGGAGCAGGCTCAAGGCGCACGGGCGCCGACCCAGCGGTTTGTTGACAGTTTTTCCAAGGTCTACACCCCGGCAGTTTTCCTGTTTGCCCTGGGCGTGGCAGTGATTCCGCCATTGTTCATGGCTGGCGTGTGGTTTGACTGGATCTATCGCGCCCTTGTGCTGCTGGTGGTGGCATGTCCCTGCGCATTGGTGATCTCCACGCCGGTGACCATCGTCAGCGGCCTGGCCGCGGCGGCGCGCAAGGGCATCCTGATCAAGGGCGGCGTGTATCTGGAAGGGGGCTACAAGCTCGACTACCTGGCCCTCGACAAGACCGGCACCATTACCCACGGCAAGCCGGTACAAACCGATTACCTGCCGCTGTTCCCCAATCTCGAAAACAGCGCTCCGGCCCTGGCCGCCAGTTTGGCCGGGCGTTCCGACCACCCGGTGTCCCTGGCGATTGCCAATGCTGCGTTGGATAAAAACCTGACGATTCATGCTGTGGATAACTTCGAGGCCCTGACCGGGCGCGGTGTGCGCGGCGATATCAACGGCCAGACCTATCACCTGGGTAACCACCGTTTGGTGGAAGACCTCGGCCTGTGCTCCCCAGCCCTGGAAGAAAAACTCTTCGCCCTGGAAAAGCAAGGCAAGTCCGTGGTGCTGCTGCTGGACAAATCCGGCCCGCTGGCGCTGTTTGCCGTGGCCGACACCGTCAAGGAAAGCAGCCGCGAAGCTATTGAGCAATTGCACGACCTGGGCATCAAGACCCTGATGCTCACCGGGGACAACACTCACACCGCCCAGGCGATTGCCAGTCAGGTCGGCATCGACCAGGCTCAGGGCGACTTGCTGCCCACCGACAAGCTGCAAGCTATCGAAACCCTTTACGGCCAAGGCCATCGGGTAGGTATGGTCGGCGACGGTATCAACGACGCCCCGGCCCTGGCGCGGGCCGAGATCGGCTTTGCCATGGCGGCTGCGGGCACTGACACGGCCATCGAGACCGCTGACGTAGCGCTGATGGACGACGATTTGCGCAAGATTCCGGCTTTCATTCGGTTGTCGCGGCAAACCTCGAGTATCCTCAAGCAGAACATCGCCCTGGCACTGGTGATCAAGGCGATCTTCCTGGCGGTGACATTCATGGGCATGGCGACCATGTGGATGGCGGTCTTTGCCGACATGGGCGTGAGCCTGCTGGTGGTGTTCAACGGCCTGCGCCTGTTGCGCAAATAGAGGATGCGAGGGTGGTGTGCTGAGTGCTGAGTTAAAGGCGTTTTTCATGGTCGCCCGCCTGGGCAGCATCACCCAGGCGGCGAAAAAGCTCGGCCTGAGCCAGCCCACCGTGACCACCCAGATTCGTAACCTGGAAAGCCAGTACGGCGTTGAGCTGTTCTATCGCGGCGGCCGTCGTCTCACCGTCAGTGACGAAGGTGCGCGGCTGCTGCCGATGGTCAAGACGTTGTTGCAGCAGGAAGCGGATATCGAGTTTTTCCTGCGCAATAATGGTCAGGTCCAGGGCGCGTTGCGGATTGCCGCGACGGCGCCGTATTACATTCTCGACCTGGTCAAAGCCTTTCGTGAACGCCTGCCGCACGTGGAAGTGTCGGTGGAAATCGGCAACTCCCAGCAGGTGCTCGAAGCGCTGGATGATTACCGCGTCGACGTTGCGGCCTCTTCGCAATTGCTGGACGACCCGCGCCTGATCCGCCGCGTGCTGGGCACCGACCCGCTGGTGCTGGCGGTGCATCGCAATCACCCGTTGGCCAAGCTTGAGCATGTGTCGTTGAGCGCGCTGGCCGGGCACACGCTGTTGATGCGTGAAGCCGGCTCCACCACCCGCAGGCTGACCGAAGAACTGTTGAAAAGCGGCGGTGTAGGGTATGGGCCGTTGCTGGAGATTGGCAGCCGTGAGTCGATTCGCGAGGCGGTGCTGCGCAATATCGGCATCAGCATCATCGCTCGTCAGGAAGTGCCCCATGATCCTCAATTGCGAGTGCTGACTATCGAGAATGCACCGCAGATCCCGGAGTATCTGTATTGCCTCAAGGAGCGCAAGGGCGCTCGGCTGCCGGCGGCGTTCCTTGGCCTGGCTCAGGAAATGTCGCCAATTTAAGTTCTGTGGCTGGCTTGAGGGCCAATCGGGAGCAAGCCCCCTCCCACATTTTGACCGCATTCTCATGTTGGAACCCGGTCAACTGTGGGAGGGGGCTTGCTCCCGATAGCGGTAGGACAGGCAACTCATCTCTGTGAATCCTACACAAATCCACCAATACCACTATCACCCCATTTTGCCTTTCTGCCATACCAGCTACGCATTGCCCGCCTAGCATGGCCTTCATCCGTTTGATGAGGTGCCTTGCATGAACACAGCCCTGACCCAACCCGGCGCGCCCATGAAGGTACGCGGGATCCAGAAACGCTTTGGCGCCTTCACCGCGCTGGACAACGTGTCCCTGGACGTCGCCGCTGGCGAGCTGGTGTGCCTGCTCGGCCCCTCCGGCTGCGGCAAAACCACCCTGCTGCGCTGCATCGCCGGCCTGGAACGCCAGGACAGCGGCGAGCTTTACCTGGGCGAGCGTGACGTTTCCCTGTTGCCACCCCAGGCGCGCGACTACGGCATCCTGTTTCAGTCCTACGCGCTGTTCCCCAATCTCAGCGTGGAAGCGAACATCGGCTATGGCCTCACCGGCAGCGGCCGTGATGAAGTACGCAAGCGCGTCGGGCAGATGCTTGAGCTGGTCGGCCTGCTCGGCAGCGAAAAGAAATACCCCGGCCAACTCTCCGGCGGCCAACAACAGCGGGTGGCCCTGGCCCGTGCACTGGCGCCGGCCCCGTCGCTGTTGCTGCTGGATGAACCGATGTCGGCCCTCGATGCCCGTGTGCGCGAGCATCTGTGCACTGAGCTGCGCCAACTGCAACGGCGCCTGGGCATCACCACCTTGATGGTGACCCATAACCAGGATGAAGCCATGTTGATGGCCGACCGCATTGCCGTGATGAACAACGGTAAGGTCGAGCAGTACGCCACGCCCCAGGAAATCTACGATCGCCCGGCCACGCCCTTTGTGGCTGAGTTTGTGGGCCAGGGCAATTGGTTGCCGTTCAGCCGTAACAGTGCCAGCCACGCCCAGGTCGGCGGCCTGAAGATGCGCCTGGCCGACGATGCAGGTATCGCCCAATCTGGCCGTCTGTTCTGCCGCCCGGAAGCCATCAGCGTCAACCCGACGGTGCATGAAGAAAATCTGTTCCCGGCCAAGGTTCGCGAAATTACCTTCCTCGGCAACCGCTGCCGCATGAGCTTTGAACTGGAACAGTTGCCCGGCCATCCGTTGCTGGCTGAACTCGCGCCCGAAGCCATGCCGCGCCTGGGCGCCCAGGATATCTGGGTGGCCTTGCCGCCGCGCAGCCTGCAGGTGTTTGCCTGAGATGGCCGCTGTCATGACACTGCCGGTAGCGCGTCAGGTGTCCCGCGCCGAGTGGGGCGACCGTCTCTTTGTGGTCGGCGGCAAATGGCTCTGGCTCGGCCTGTTGGTGGTGGCGGTCCTGCTGCCGTTGCTGGCGATCTTCTGGCGCGGCTTCAGCAGCGAAGCCGGGCAGGGCGGTGGGCTGGTAGCCGCGCGCGAACTGCTGACCAGCGCCAACTTCCACTGGTTGCTGGGCAATAGCCTGAAAGTTTCCCTTAGCGTGGCGGCCATCGTCGTACCGCTGGCCTATCTGTTTGCCTACGCCCTGCAACGCACGCTGATTCCCGGCAAGACCGTCTGGCGCGGCCTGTCGTTGCTGCCGTTGATGGCGCCATCGATGCTGCCGGGCATTGCCCTGGTCTATCTGTTCGGCAACCAGGGCATGTTGCGCGGCTTGCTCTCGGAGAATATCTACGGCTTCTGGGGCATTGTGCTCGGTGAAGTGATCTACACCTTTCCCCATGCGTTGATGATCCTGCTGTCGGCTTTGTCTCTGGCAGATGCGCGTTTGTTCGATGCGGCGTCTAGCATGGGCGCCAGCCCGGCCCGGGCGTTTCGCAGCATTACCTGGCCGGCCACGCGCCAGGCGGTGTTCGCCGCGTTCTGCCTGGTGTTCACCCTGACCATCACCGACTTCGGTGTACCAGTGGTGGTAGGTGGTGATTACCAGGTGCTGGCGCTGGAAGCCTACAAGGCGGTGGTCGGCCAGCAACAGTTTGGGCGTGGCGCGTTGATCGGTATGGTGTTGTTGCTGCCGGCGCTGTTCAGCTTCGGTGTGGATGCCTGGTTGCGCCGTCGGCATGGCGAAGCCATGAGCGGTCGCGCCCAGGTGTTTGTGCCCGCGCCATCGCGGCTGCGCGATGGCTTCTACCTGGCCATTGTGCTGCTCATCTGTGCGCTGTTGCTGCTGGTGTTCGGCATGGCGGTGTACTCCTCGCTGGTGAAGTTCTGGCCGTACAACCTGTCGCTGTCGCTCAACCACTACCAGTTTGAAGACACTGCCGGCGGCGGCTGGCTGGCCTATCGCAACAGCCTGACCATGGCGCTGTGCACGGCGTTGATCGGCAGCGTGCTGATCTTCACCGGCGCCTACCTGATGGAAAAGACCAAGGGCCAGAAAGGCCTGAACCTGGCGCTGCGCATGCTCAGTTTCGTGCCGATGGCCGTACCAGGTCTGGTGCTGGGCCTGGGCTACGTGTTCTTTTTCAACCTCAACGGCAACCCGTTGCATGTGTTCTACGGCAGCATGGCGTTGCTGGTGGTGTGCACCATTGCGCATTACCTGACCACCGCGCAGATGACCGCCACCACCGCCCTGCGCCAGTTGGACGCCGAGTTCGAAGCCGCGGCGTTGTCGCTCAAGGCGCCGCTGTATCGCCACTACCTGCGTGTCACGGTACCGATTTGCCTGCCGGCGCTGCTGGATATCCTGCGCTACCTGTTTGTGTCGGCGATGACCACCGTGTCCGCCGCGATCTTCCTCTACAGCCCCGACACCATCCTCGCCGCCGTCGCCGTGTTGAACATGGACGACGCCGGCAATGTGGGCGGTGCCGCGGCGATGTCGACCCTGATCCTGTTCACCTCAGGCAGCGTCTCGCTGCTGCTGGCGTGGGCCTCACGTGGCGCGCTGCGTCGCTCCCAAGCCTGGCGCCAGACCGCGCCCGGCCAATAAAACAACCTGAAGGAGGTGCTCCATGTTCAAGCCCCTGGCGCTGGTCGCTGCAGTCCTCACGGCATTCAGCCTGAATGCCTTCGCCAAGACCGAGCTGACCGTGTACACGGCCCTCGAAGCCGAGCAATTGAAGACCTACAAAAAAGCTTTCGAGCAGGCCAACCCCGACATCGAGATCAAGTGGGTGCGCGACTCCACCGGCATCATCACCGCCAAACTGCTGGCCGAGAAAGACCGCCCCCAGGCTGACGTAGTGTGGGGCCTGGCCGCTTCCAGCCTGGCGATTCTCGACCAGCAAGGCATGCTCGACAACTACGCACCCAAGGACCTGGACAAGATCGGCGAACACTACCGCGACGCCACCAACCCGCCAGCGTGGGTCGGCATGGACGTATGGGCCGCGACCATCTGCTTCAACACCATCGAAGCCCAAAAGCAGGGCCTGACCAAGCCGGTGAGCTGGCAGGACCTGACCAAGCCTGAGTACAAGGGCAAGATTGTCATGCCTAACCCGGCGTCCTCCGGCACCGGCTTCCTGGATGTCAGCGCCTGGTTGCAGACCTTCGGCGAGAAGCAAGGCTGGCAGTACATGGACGATCTGCACCAGAACATCGGCCAGTACGTTCACTCCGGCTCCAAGCCATGCAAACTGGCGGCGTCCGGTGAGTTCCCGATTGGGATTTCCTTCGAGTACCCGGCGGTTCAACTCAAACGCCAGGGGGCCCCATTGGACATCATCCTGCCGAAAGAGGGCCTGGGCTGGGAGATTGAAGCCACCGCGGTGATCAAAGGCAGCGCCCACGGCGACGCCGCGAAAAAACTCGCTGACTTCTCCGCCAGCCCAGCGGCGATGGAGTTGTACAAGGCCAACTTCGCCATCCTTGCCCAACCGGGTATCGCCAAGCCGCAGACCGAGTTGCCGGCCGATTACGAGCAGCGCCTGATCAAGAACGACTTTGCCTGGGCGTCGAAGAACCGTGACAGCATCCTGGCTGAATGGCGCAAGCGTTATGACGGTAAGTCGGAAAAACAGTAGCCGATCGTCCCCACGCTCTGCGTGGGAATGCCGCCCTGGACGCTCTGCGTCCGCTCTTGAACATCGTGACGCCGAGCGTCACCGGATGCATTCCCGCGCGGAGCGTGGGAACGAGAGGACAGTATGAGTAGTGATCTGTTAGTCATCGGCGCCGGCATCCTCGGCCTCTCCCACGCCTACGCCGCCGCCAAGCGCGGCCTCAAGGTCAAGGTGTTCGAGCGCAGCGCCACGCCCCTGGGCGCCTCAGTACGCAACTTCGGCCAAGCCCTGGTCACCGGCCAGCCGCCGGGCCAGATGCTCGACCTGGCTCGGGAAAGCCGTGATATCTGGGCACAGTGGGCGCAAGTTGCTGGTCTGCAGCTCAAGCGCAACGGTTCATACCTGTTCGCCCGCACCGAAGCCGAAGAGCATCTGTTGCAAGCCTTCTGCAGTGATCGTGCGCAAGAGCATGGCTACAACGTCGAACTGCTGCAAGGCGCAGCCATGAAAGATCTCTACGCCGGCCAGTTCCGCCATCACCGCGCTGCGCTGCACGGCAAGGACGACCAGCAACTGTATTCCCGCGAGGCGATCCCGGCGCTGGTCCAGTACCTGAGCCAGGAAATGAACGTCAAGTTTCACTTCTCTACCCTGGTACGCGACGTTGAGCCTGGCCAAGTGCACAGCACGGCCGGCAGCTTTCGCGGTGAGCAGATCATCGTCTGCTCAGGCCACGACTATCAAACCCTGTTGGCCGAATCCATGGCCCAACTCAACCCGCAGACCTGCCGCCTGCAAATGCTGCGCGCCCGGCCGACGCTCAACCTGAACCTGCAACACGCCCTGCTCACCGGCTTGAGTTGCGTGCACTACGGTGCCTTCGCCGACTTGCCGGAGGCCGCCGCGGTGCAGGCACAGATCCTGCGCGAAACGCCGCACCTGCATGAGCAGGGTATCCACTTGCTGATCAGCCCCACGCCCCATGGCGAACTGATCATCGGTGACTCCCACCACTACGACAGCGATCCGTCGCCCTTCAACGCTGAGCAGGTGGATGACTGGATGATCGAGTTGGCCGAGCACACCCTGGGGTGCAAGATCCAGGTGGTCGAGCGCTGGCAAGGCGTCTACGGAGCTCGCGGGCCGGGGCCGTTTTCGTTTGTGCGGGCGGCACCCGGTGTCAGCGCCGCGTTGATGCATAGCGGCGTGGGCATGAGCGTGGGGCCGGCGCTGGCCGAGCGAAATATCAGCTCACTGTGGGGAGGGGCGCGATGAACCCTGGGCCCGCAGCGTGAATTCATACGTCCAACGCGGAACGGGCGGCTATAGATGCGATGGCGCACGTCGGTACGCTCACGCCTCCATCAACCACGAATGAGAGCATTCGATGCGCTACTTAAAAGCCACTGCCCAGGACCGAAGCGGTAATGGACAGGCCGATACCGTCTTTCTGCATTTTTACGAACGCGGTGCCGGCGGGTTCGATGAGTTGATTCATGAGGCATTCGCTGTTGATATGAACGGTGATAAAAATGTGGACCTTCAAACTGTTGTAGACATCGACGTTGAAGGCAAAAGCATGGCCATCGACAGCCACTTGCTTACGTTATTCGCCAACACCTTTCTTAAGTTGGACTGGTTTAACGGTGGCGAAAGCTGGAAGCGCACCTTGGTGGTTGTCGCCGCCCATGAATACGAAAAACGCCCGCCCAATGGTGTGAAACTCCATTTTCTGGAGCGGCGCAGCACGGTGCGTAAACCTACGCTGGCTTTTCAAGCTGCCGCTTATGACGGTTACGGTAATGGTGTATTGGAATGGTTTACCAATACCGACGTGGACAAGAACGGAGTGGTGGATGAGGTTGATAAGGAACTGATCCGTTCCCTGTGCAGCAATTTCCTTGCATTTAAATGGTACACAGACCCGGTGTCAGCGGCATGTTGATGGGCATCGAGCCCTCGCGTTCGAGATGCGCAACTGAGACCGACAGGCCAGGCAGATGCCTCTTATGGTGCTGATACAGAGGCGTTGAAGTGCAAGCCTTTCTCGCTGTTGGCGAGCTCGTCCTACGTACCTTGAAGTCTGCTCCCGCAGGAAAAACTGTTTTGACGGCTAGTTTGAATTTTGAAGAGGCTGATAGCGTAATCATTCAGTTTTTATGGGTATTGAGTGATGCATTATTTGAAAGTTTTTGCTCAGGGGAGTGGCGGGCGCGATCACGCGGATAAAGTTGTTGTCAGGTTTTATAAAAAGAATAAATGCGGCGCTGATCGGTTAATGCATGAGGAAGTTGCCTTTAACCTGGATCGCGAGGGGGAATATGATCATGGTCTTTATGATTTGCGTCTCAATAGGAATATTAACGGAGATGGCAAGGAGAACTTCCTTGATCAACGCATTTTTCATTCATTTGTGAATGTATTTATGTTGCTCGGTTGGTTTGATTTTTTGCGCCGGCCATTCACATTGTTTAACCATGCACGTGAAGCATTACAGCGCCAACGCTAAACCCAATGCGATTGAATTGAATTTTCTTGAGTGCGCGGGTGAGCAGGAAACCCTTATTTATAAAGCCAGCGCTTATGACGGTGATGGGGATGCCGTGATGGACTCGTTTACCAACACCGATGTCAATCGAAATGGCAAGGTGGATGAGCTGGATAAGGCCTTGATCAGAGTGTTGTGCAAGCTCTTTCTAGAGTTCAAGTGGTATGCACACAAGGAGTAAACAAGTGCGTTATTTAAAGGTTATTGCACAGGACCAGACGGGGGATGGACGGGCAAATACCGTGCGGCTCCAATTCTACCAACATACCCAATGCGATCAGAGCCGCTTGGTCAATGAGGTCGTGGCCTATGATTTCACCTCAGATGGAAAAGTTGACTACAGCCGGGGAGACGTTACCAATAACGGTCAGGAAAGCAGCCTGGATAGGGTACTGCTGGACAGGTTTGCCAATGCTTATTTGAAGATCAATTGGATTAATCGCGGGACCGCTGCAAAGCGCTACATGAAGATTTTTTCCGAAGACTTTTACCAGGACGGCACACCCGACACCGTGCGCCTGCATTTGCATAAAGGGCCAGATCTGCTCAGTTCGGATGCTCAAATCTCTTGGAGCGCTGCCTATGATTTTGATAACAATGGCGAACTTGAGTGGAACATTCATTCCGATATCAATCGGGATGGTGTTATCGATGAGGTGGACAAGCATCTGGTCCAGCAACTGGCTGAACTTTACTTGAAGTTCAACTGGCACTAGTCGTCAATTCGCAGTGAGTTGCTGCGCCAGGGCCAGGATCTGCTCCTGGCGCTCAGCCTGGCTCAGTTTGGCGTGGGCGTTGAGGCTCGACCATTGCGGATGGGCGCGGGCCTTACCCAAGGCGTCGGGCAGCTTGCCCTCGCGCCAGGTTTTATCCTGGGGCGTGTCGACCTTGATGCTGTGCACCGCCGCATGGCCGCGCAGGTTGAGAGCCTTGAGCAGTTGGCGTTGGCGCAGGGCAAGCAGGCGCAGCACGCTGTCGTCGACGGTCAGCTCGCGCTGTCCCTTGATTTTGCCGAGCAGGCGGCTGCCGTAGCTGCGTGCGGTTTGCAACGCGCCACCGGCGATGGCACCGGCCAAAGCTGCAGCGCCGAGTGTCAGGCCGCCGACCAATAGATCCACACCCGCACCGGCCGCAGCGCCGGCGGCGATTCCACCACCGACCCGCACACCAAGGTGTTTGAGGGTCTCCGGGTTGAACAAGTCATCGCCCCAGCGCCCATCGAGCAGCGGCAGGTCACTGGCGGCGGCATCCTGGGGGCGGAAGCCGAACAACTTGAGCAAGGCTTCGACGCACTTCTGTTCGCGTTGGCGCACGGCTTTGCGCAGATCGCCGATGGCTTGCTGTTCATTCTCGGTGACCACGCTGCGACGGCAGGCGGCGCAGTCGATCAGCAGCTCGGCGATCAACCGCGCAGCGCTTTGCTGGCGGGCCAAGCGTTGGGCCTCCTGGTCTAGGATCAGGCGCTGCAACTGCGGCCGTGAGGTTTCCAACAGCAGGGCCAGGCTTTCATACAGCCGGCGCTCGCCGTCTTCCGGCGGTGCCACGCTGTCGAAACGCACCAACGCATGCAGGCCGAGGCGGGCCAGGGCTTCGCGCCAGTCCGGCTCGCGATGCTCGCTGCTGCTGACGAAGTTGAGCACCGGCAGCAATGGCTTGCCGCAACTGGCCAGCACCTGCAGCTCGTCACGGTACTTGGCCAGCACCGGCTCGCGGGCGTCGATTACATACAGGCCGGCGTCCGAGGCCAGCAGTTGGCGCAATACCTTGGCTTCCTGTTCGAAACGCTGACGGGCTTCGCTGCCTTCCAGGAAGCGCGCCAGGCGGGCCGGTCCGTCCAGGCGTTCGCCGGGGCGATCCAAGCGCTCCAGATAGTCGAGCAAAGCGATGGCGTCTTCCAGTCCGGGCGTGTCGTACAGTTCCAGCAAGGCTTCACCGTCCACCGACAAGCGTGCACCTTCGACATGCCGCGTGGTGCTGGGGCGATGGGAGACTTCGCCGAAGCCCACATCGCGGGTGAGAGTGCGCAGCAGTGAGGTCTTGCCGACGTTGGTGTGGCCGACCACGGCGAGTTTCAGCGGTTTAGTCATGACCGGTCTCCAGCCAGTTCAGCGGCGCGCAATCGGCAAACGTTAGATCAAGCTGTTGCAGCGCGGTGTGCCAATCACCCAGACGTTCGGCATCCAGAGCCTGGCCCGATGGTGCTTGCAGCAGCCACACACGGGTGGCGGCGGCGCTGCGTGCCAGTTCGGCGATCAGCGCCAGGCTGCCTCGGTCGGGTGAGCGCCGCGGGTCGCAGGCGATAGCCAGGCGAGCAGGCGGGAAACGGCTGAGTTGCTCCAGCAGTTTGTGACGTGATTCGCGGCTGTCGAGAATACCGGCGTCTTTTATGCTGGCCGGCAGCTTGGGCGGCCAAGGGTGTTGATCGTCCAGCTCGATGGCGACCAGCAAGGCGCCGTCACTGTCCATATCGCTGACGCCACCGCTGACGTGGTGCAGTTGCTCGGGCGCCACATCGTTGACCCCCAGGCGTTCGCTGCTGGGCATCAGGCGGTCGCGCAACTGGCTGTAGCCGGGCAGGTTGAGGTCCAGGCGCAAGGCGGCACGCCCGACCTTCCAGCGCCACAGGCAGAGCAGGGCGAGAATCAGTCGGGGCAGCAGGCCGTAGACCAGCAATACGCCCACCAGCCAGGCAGCCCAGGCTTGGCGGGCGCTTTCGATATTCAGCGCGGAATCGCCGCTGGCGCGGATCATGTCGACGCTCGGCACGTTGAAGCCCAGCAGCGCGGGCAGGGTGCCGAGGGCTTGGGTTACGGCGACAAAAGTGTCGGCACCGAGAATGGTGGTTTCCCATACAAAGCCGTAGCGCCGTGTGGCCAATAGCGTCAGCAAAATCACCAGGGCACTGAGCAATGCCAGCAGCCACAGGCTGTTGATCAGCACACCCACCGCCCAGCGATTGAGTTTTTGCCGTTGCAGCAACAGCAACAATGCCGGGGCTAATTGCGCGGCCTTGGCGTCACGCGCCAGTTTTTCGCTGAGCCACAACCACAGTCGCCCGAGACTGGCGCTGTGCTCGCCAGCAAACAGCAGGCCCAGGGCCCAGCTGATCAGCAAGATCAGGTTCAAACCGAGCAGGCTGCCCAGGGCCCAGAACACGTTGACTGGGGCCAAACCGTTACCCAGTGCGGCAAACGCCAAGCCGGCGCCGCTGATCACGGCCACCACCACCAGCAACACCAGCGCCAGGCGCGCGCCTTGCAGCCAGCGCGTGAGGGCGCCGGTCAGGCCATCGCGCTCGGCCAGGTGCAAGGCGCGCTGGGTGATCCGCGTCGGCAGGTCGCCCCCGGCCGTGCGGGCCAGGCGGTTGGCTTCCAAATCTTCCAGGGGGCCGGCGTGTTCTTCACGCAGGCGCACGGTTTCTGTCAGCCAGAGGTTGTGCAGGGGGGTCAGTGCAGTCACGCGCCATCCTGTTGTTTCAGTGAGGTTGGAGCATAACCGCTGGCTCGCGCCTCTGGTATTCTCGTCGCCATGAAAAAAACTCTCCCTTTAAGCCTGATCGCAGCCCTCGGTGAAAACCGCGTGATCGGCGTCGACAACAGCATGCCCTGGCATTTGCCGGGGGATTTCAAATATTTCAAGGCCACCACGCTCGGCAAGCCAATCATCATGGGGCGCAAGACCTGGGATTCCCTGGGCCGACCGTTGCCGGGGCGCTTGAACCTGGTGGTCAGTCGTCAGACCGATCTGGCGCTTGAAGGTGCGCAAGTTTTTCCGTCACTTGAAGCGGCGGTAGAACGCGCTGAGGAATGGGCCAAGGCCCAAGGCGTGGACGAGCTGATGCTGATCGGCGGCGCGCAGTTGTATGCGCAGGGGCTGGAGCAGGCCGATCGCTTGTATCTGACGCGGGTGGCGTTGAGCCCGGAAGGGGATGCGTGGTTTCCAGAGTTTGATACAACGCAGTGGAAGCTGGTGTCGAATGTCGAGAATCCAGCTGAAGGCGATAAGCCGGCTTACAACTTTGAGGTGTGGGAGCGCAACTAGTGTAGGAGCGAGCTTGCTCGCGAAGATCGTCAACGATGACGCGGGCATTCTGAATGAACGCGGCGCCCTCAGGTTCTTCGCGAGCAAGCTCGCTCCTACAGGTTATAAGCCTTTATGCCTGCGCCAGTTCGGCATGTTCATCGGCATTCAACAGCTTTTTATCCGTCTGCCCCATGATCTGGCTGGTAATCGCCCCCGCCGTCATCGAACCATTGACGTTCAACGCCGTGCGGCCCATGTCGATCAGCGGCTCCACGGAAATCAGCAGCGCCACCAGTGACACCGGCAAGCCCATGGCCGGCAGTACGATCAGCGCGGCAAAGGTCGCACCACCGCCTACGCCGGCAACGCCCGCCGAACTCAAGGTCACAATCGCTACCAGGGTCGCGATCCACAGCGGGTCCAGGGGATTGATGCCCACGGTCGGCGCGACCATCACCGCCAACATCGCCGGGTAAAGACCGGCGCAACCGTTCTGGCCGATGGTCGCGCCAAACGAGGCGGCGAAGCCGGCGATGGATTGCGGGATGCCCAGGCGACGGGTCTGTGCCTCGATGCTCAGCGGGATGCTCGCTGCGCTGGAGCGGCTGGTAAAGGCAAAGGTCAGCACCGGCCAGACCTTGCGGAAGAAGCGCAGCGGGTTGATCCCGGCCAGGGACAGCAGCAGGCCGTGCACCACGAACATCAGGCCCAGGGCCAGGTACGACACCACCACGAAACTGCCGAGCTTGATGATGTCTTGCAGGTTGGAGCCGGCGACCACCTTGGTCATCAGCGCCAATACGCCGTACGGGGTCAGCTTCATCACCAGGCGCACCAGGCGCATCACCCAGGCTTGCAGGGTGTCGATGGCGTTGACGACCTTCTGGCCTTTCTCCACGTCATCCTTGAGCAGTTGCAGTGCGGCGACCCCCAGGAAGGCGGCGAAAATCACCACGCTGATGATCGACGTCGGCTTGGCCCGGGCCAGGTCGGCGAACGGGTTGGCCGGCACGAACGACAGCAGCAATTGCGGGATATTCAGGTCGGCAACCTTACCGGCGTAATCACTCTGGATCACTTGCAGGCGCGCCATTTCCTGGGTACCGGCCACCAAGCCTTCGGCGGTGAGGCCAAACAGGTTGGTCAGGCCGATGCCGATCAGCGCCGCGATGGCGGTGGTGAACAGCAGCGTGCCGATGGTCAGGAAGCTGATCTTGCCCAATGACGAAGCGTTATGCAGACGCGCCACGGCACTGAGGATCGAGGCGAACACCAGTGGGATCACGATCATTTGCAGCAGTTGCACATAGCCGTTGCCGACCAGGTCAAACCAGCCGATGGAGGCTTTGAGCACCGGGTTGCCGTCGCCGTAGATCGTGTGCAAGGCCGCACCGAACAGCACGCCCAGGACCAAGGCGAAGAGCACCTTCTTGGCCAGGCTCCAGTTCGTACGACGGGTTTGTGCCAGGCCCAGCAAGAGGGCCACGAACACCAATAAATTGAGAATCAGGGGCAGATTCATTGAAGCTCCGTTGAGAAGGCAGCCAATCGCGTGAGCCTGCGATTGCGAACCGGGAAGCCTAACAGCATGAAATATAATGATTTAATACCGATATGGAATGGTAACTGTCGTTTTTGGAATAAGGCGCTGGCGCGCATGCGTATGGCCTTGGCGTGATCAAGACGCAAGCGGTCGCGCCCGGGCGATAACTGTCATACGGATTTGTTAGCGTCGATGTCTTTCACTTGAGGGAGACAACGCCTATGAAGCTCGCGCCGAAACTACTGATATCCGCCGCCTTCTGCCTCGGACTCGCCAGCCAGGCGTTCGCCGCCACCGAGTTGAAACACTGGCCGGCGCCTGCCGCCAAACAGTTGAACGCAATGATCGCCGCCAACGCCAACAAGGGTAACTATGCGGTGTTCGACATGGACAACACCAGCTACCGCTACGACCTCGAAGAGTCGCTGCTGCCGTACATGGAAAACAAGGGCCTGATCACCCGCGACAGCCTCGATCCTTCGCTCAAGCTGATGCCGTTCAAAGACACCGCCGAGCATAAGGAAAGCCTGTTCAGCTACTACTATCGCCTCTGCGAAGTGGACGACATGGTTTGCTACCCGTGGGTCGCCCAGGTGTTCTCCGGCTTCACCCTCAAGGAACTCAAGGTCCAGGTCGATGAGCTGATGGCGTCCGGCAAGCCGGTGCCGGTCAGTTACTTCGACGGCGATGCGGTGAAGAAGTCCGAAGTGCAGCCGCCGAAAGTCTTTACCGGCCAGGCCGAGCTATATAACAAGCTGATGGAAAACGGCATCGAGGTGTATGTGATGACCGCTGCTTCCGAGGAGCTGGTGCGCATGGTCGCCGCCGATCCGAAGTACGGATACAACGTCAAGCCCGAGAACGTCATCGGCGTCAGCACGCTGCTCAAGGATCGCAAGACCGGCGAGCTGACCACCGCCCGCAAGCAGATAGCCGCCGGCAAATATGACCAGGATGCCAACCTTGGCCTGGAGCTGACCCCTTACCTGTGGACCCCGGCAACCTGGATGGCCGGCAAGCACGCGGCGATCCTGACCTACATCGACGAATGGAAAAAACCGGTGATCGTCGGCGGCGATACGCCGACCAGCGACGGCTACATGCTGTTCCACGATGTGGACGTGGCCAAGGGCGGCATCCACCTGTGGATCAACCGCAAGGACAAATACATGACCCAGCTTAACGGCATGATCGCCAAGCACGCGGCGGCGCAAGCCAAGGAAGGACTGCCAGTGACGGCGGACAAGAACTGGGTGATCGTCAAGCCGGAGGACATCCAGTAAAACCGAGTCGCCCTTATCGCAGGCAAGCCGGCTCCCACATTTGAAAGTGTTCACAAATCAAAATGTGGGAGGGGGCTTGCCCCCGATGGCTATCTGAAGAACACCACAAAGCCCAGGGCAATAAATAGATATCAATTGCGAACCAATCTCATCTTCTGCTAGCGTGCGCACTCCCTGAACCGTCCGTTCTTTTTCAAGGTAGTGCTGTGTCCTCCTGGAATTCGCAGATCGCGCGCCTGTTCGCGGAGCAGAAGAAAGCCCTCGAAGCCTTCGTCACTCGGCGCACCGGCAGCGCCCAAGTGGCCGCCGACCTGACCCAGGAATCTTTCCTGCGCCTGGCGCGGCTGGATTCCGGCGACAAAATCGATAACCTTCCTGCCTTCCTTTTCACCATCGCCAGCAACCTGGTGCGCGATCATCAGCGCCAGGCCATCCGCCGCGAGCGCCTGGATGCCGGGGAGCCCAGCGATGAACTGCCGTGCAGCAACCCAGGTGCCGATGAGCAATTGGCGGCCTACCAGCAGGAACAGTTAATGCAGGCTGCCATCCTGGCGTTGCCCGAAGCGACTCGGCAGATCTTCCTGCTTTATCATGTCGACGAACTTTCCTATCGCGAGATCGGCGAGCGCTTGTCGATCAGCCCGCGCAGTGTGGAATATCAATTGCGTCGCGCCTTGATTGAATGCCGTGGCTATATCAAGACGCAGCTGGCTTGCGATGAACAAGGACGCCGGTCATGACCGACCTATCCACTGCCGATGAAATGTTCGACGAAGCCAGCGGCTGGTATTTTCGCCTGCAGGCCGACGACGTTACGCCCGCCGAACTGGACAGCTTCGCCGCCTGGCTCGGGCAGGGCGATGCCCAGGATCGGGCCTGGCAGGAAGTCCAGGTGCTGCTCGGTGGCCTGCGTGAACCGGCGCGCGTGGTGCGCCGTGCCGAACAAGCCGCCTGGCGCAAACCGGCGCGCCGCTGGGCCTATGCCGCCGCCGTTTTGCTGGCAGTGGGGCTTACGGTGCACAACACGCCCTGGCTCGACCGCCTGCGCGCCGACTACGTTACCGGCACCGGGGAGTCGCTTCGTATCGAACTGGCCGACGGCTCTCACCTGCAACTCAATACCGACAGCGCGGTGCAGGTGCGCATGAGCGCGGGCGAACGTCAGATCCGCCTGCTGCGTGGCGAAGGTTTTTTCGAAGTGACCAAGGACCCGGCGCGGCCGTTCGTGGTGCAGTCCGGTGGCGGTTGGGTGAAGGTGGTTGGTACTCAATTCAGCGTGATGAGACGTGATGCTCAAACTCGCGTGCAAGTGGCGCAGGGCAAGGTGCAGGTCAGTTCGGGTGGTGGTGAGCCGGTTTATCTGGAGCCAGGACGGGCGGTGGAATACCAGGACCGGCACCTGGCCGAGGTGCATGGCTTCGACCCGGTCCGCGGGTTTGCCTGGCGCCAGCGGCAACTGGTGTTCCGCCAGCAACCCCTGTCAGAAGTGGTCAGCGAGCTGAACCGGTACTGGCCGGGACAGACTTTGGTACTGGGCGATGCGTTGCGTAATCGGGTGGTATCCGGGGTGTTCGAAATCGACAAGCATGACGCTGTGATCAAGGCGCTGGAATACACACTCAATCTGCGCGCCGAGTACTACACCCCGTATTTATTGGTATTGCGTGAAGGCAAGGCGTCGTAATCACAACTTTCTCAAAAAACTTTCAGGGTTTCCCGTCAAGCGTTCGTCCTTGATCACTGAGGCGCAAATAGTAAGCACTCTCAAGTAGTGCGGCGCCGATCACAGACTTTTTGCACTGGGGAGCACTATCCATGGCACACCGATTCGCTGCACGGCCCTTGCTTGCACTGGCCATTTCCATCGCCAGCGGCGCCGCGCCGCTATATGTGCAGGCCACCGAGACTGCCCAGGCCCAGGCCTACCGTTTCGATATTGCAGGACAAAGCCTCGATGGTGCGTTGGCGGCGTTTTCGGCGGTGACGCGGGTGCAGGTACTGGTATCGGGGGAATTGACCCAAGGTGTAGTTTCGCCGGGTGTACGCGGCACGCTTGATCAGCGCCAGGCATTGGGGCAATTGCTCGGTGGGACGGGGCTGAGCGCGGCATTTATCAATGCCGACACCGTCACCCTGGAAAAACGTGTAGCCACAGGCTCTGCCATCGAGGTCGGTGCCACCACCATCAGCGCCGAACGCCTGGGCGCTACCACTGAAGGCAGCGGCTCCTACACTACGGGCGCCGTGACCCTTGGCAAAGGTGAACAAAAGCTCAAGGACATCCCACAATCGGTCAGCGTCATGACCCGCAAGCAGATGGATGACCAGAACACCACCAAGCTCTCCGAAGTGGTCAAGCGCACGCCCGGCCTGACCGCGACCAAATCCCCAGGCCCCGGCATGTTCATCTATTCCCGTGGCTTTGAAGTGGGCACCCTGGAATACGACGGGGTGCCGATTCCGCGTAACACCTACACACTGGGCAGTTACCTCACCGAAAACATGGCGATCTACGACCGCGTCGAAACCCTGCGAGGCCCGGCTGCATTGCTGCAAGGCGCCAATAGCCCCGGTGGCACCATGAACCTGGTACGCAAGCGCGGCCAGCAGGACCCGACCGTGACCATCACCGCCAAGGCCGGTTCGTGGGACCACTACGGCACCCAGGTCGACGCGGGTGGCCCACTCAACGCCGAAGGCACGTTGCGTGGCCGTTTCGTGGCGGACTATGACACCACTGATTCCTTCGTCGACTATGCCGGCGGCTGGAACCAGACGGTCTACGCCGCCGTCGATTATGACTTCACCCCCGAAACCACCGTCGGCGTGGGCATCAGTAACCAGAAAGGCCATTCGCGCCCCAACTTCATGTCGTTGCCGCGTTATGCCAACGGCAATGACATCGGTCTGCCGCGCTCGACCTTTGTCGGTGCCAGCTGGAACCGTGCCGTCAACAACCAGACCCAAGTGTTCGCCGACTTGGAACATCGCTTCAACGATGACTGGAAATTTAAGGCGGCACTGGTCGCCATGGATGAACACAATGACGCGACCTACCAAGCCACCTGGGACACAATTCCCAACCCCGGCGATGTGGGCAACGTTCGCTATGTGGACTGGGTGACCGACTTCAATACCAAGAGCCGTGGCGCTGACGCGTATGTAAACGGCAAGTTCGAAGGCCTGGGATTACAGCAGGAGGTGGTGCTGGGTGCCAACTACTCCAAACTCACCACCGATGACCAATGGGCGCGCGCGGCGACGGCGGGCGCTGATATCTTCAATATTGATCACAACCGCCCTCAGCGCGACAAAAACCAATTGTTCCAGGCGGGCAATGCATCCAAGAGTTGGTATGACATTCGCCAGAAGGGCATTTACGGCACCTGGCGTGTGAAGGTGCTGGACCCGCTGACGCTGATCCTGGGCGCTCGCACCAGTTGGTATGAGTACTCCTACTTGGGCCAGAATGGTATGCGCGGTGTGTATCAGGCGCCGGAAGAAAGCGCCACGCAGACCTCCGGCAAGGTCACGCCCTATGCCGGCCTGGTCTACGCCCTGAACGAACAATGGTCGGCCTACGCGAGCTACGCCGATGCCTTTGAGCCGCAAACCAACCTGACCACCTCGGGCTCTTTGCTCAAGCCCATCGAGGGCAAGAACTACGAGTTGGGTATCAAGGGCGAACTGGCGGACGGTCGGCTCAACACCTCGTTTGCGATCTTTCGCTATGACCAGCAAAACCGTGGCGTCCAGGACCTGCAAGGGCCGATGAACTGCAATGGCTGGTACTGCTCGGTTGCCTCGGGCAAGGTGCGTAGCCAAGGCTTCGAAGCCACCTTGAGCGGCGAGGTGTTGCCGGGGTTGCAACTGGTTTCCAGTTATACCTACAACACCACCAAATTCCTCAAAGACGACACCTTCGAGGGCAAGATATTCAGCACTTGGACACCCAAGCATCAACTTAAGGTCTGGGGTGATTACCAGTTGCCGGGCGACTGGCAAAAGTTCAGCGTGGGTGCCGGCGTGACTGCGCAAAGCAGCACCGAAGCCTATGACCGCACATTCAGCGTGCCGGGCAATGCACTGTGGGATTCGCGAGTGGCTTACAAAATCAATCAGGAATTCAGCGTGGCGGCGAACCTGAACAATATGTTCGACAAGAAGTATTACATCCCGGCCTACAACGCGAACTGGGGCAGCAACTACTACGGCGACCCACGCAATGTAATGTTCACCATGACTTACACCCCACAGTTCTAAAACCTGAAGCATCACTTCTGTGGAAGGGGGGCTTGCCCGCGAAGACGTTGGTCCAGCAAACATTGATGTTGGCTGACCCACCGCTATCGGGAGCAAGCCCCCTCCCACATGTTGATCATCATTGTGCTTTAGGTTATCTCCAGGCAAAAAAATGCCCCGCACCTGGCGGGGCATTTTCATGCGCGGGGCTTACAGGCCGTCGAGCATGGCTTTGTTGCGAACAGCACCCTTGTCGGCACTGGTGGCCAGCAACGCGTAGGCCTTCAACGCGGTAGTAACTTTACGCGGACGCTTTTCCACCGGCTTCCAGCCCTTCTTGTCCTGCTCGATCCGGCGGGCAGCCAGTTCTTCGTCGCTGATCAACAGGTTGATCGAGCGGTTCGGAATGTCGATCAGCACCTTGTCGCCATCCTGCACCAGGCCGATGGCGCCACCAGCAGCGGCTTCCGGCGAAGCGTGGCCGATGGACAAGCCCGAGGTGCCGCCGGAGAAACGCCCGTCGGTCAGCAGCGCACAGGCTTTGCCCAGGCCCTTGGATTTCAGGTAAGAGGTGGGGTAGAGCATCTCCTGCATACCCGGGCCGCCTTTGGGACCTTCGTAGCGGATGATCACGATGTCGCCTTCCTTGACCTCGTCGGCGAGGATGCCGCGAACCGAGCTGTCCTGGCTTTCGTAGATCTTGGCGCGGCCTTCGAAGACGTGGATGGATTCATCCACACCCGCGGTTTTCACTACGCAGCCGTCGAGGGCGATGTTTCCGTACAGCACGGCCAGGCCGCCTTCTTGGGAGTAGGCGTGCTCGACACTGCGGATGCAGCCGTTTTCACGGTCGGTGTCCAGGCTGTCCCAACGGGTCGACTGACTGAACGCGGTCTGGGTCGGGATGCCCGCCGGGCCTGCCTTGAAGAAGGTGTGCACGGCTTCGTCGTCGGTCTGGGTGATGTCCCACTTGGCGATGCCTTCGGCAATGGACTTGCTGTGCACGGTCGGCAGGTCGGTGTGCAGCAGGCCGCCACGGGCCAGGGAGCCGAGGATCGAGAAGATCCCGCCGGCGCGGTGCACGTCTTCCATGTGGTACTTCTGGATGTTCGGCGCGACCTTGCACAGCTGTGGCACGTGACGGGACAGGCGGTCGATGTCGCGCAGGTCGAAATCGATCTCGGCTTCCTGGGCGGCGGCCAGCAGGTGCAGGATGGTGTTGGTGGAACCGCCCATGGCGATGTCCAGGGTCATGGCGTTTTCGAACGCCTTGAAGTTGGCGATATTGCGTGGCAATACCGACTCATCGTTCTCGGTGTAGTAACGCTTGCACAGCTCGACGATGGTGCGGCCGGCCTGCAGGAACAGCTGTTCGCGATCGCTGTGGGTGGCGAGGGTAGAACCGTTGCCCGGCAACGCGAGACCTAAGGCTTCGACCAGGCAGTTCATCGAGTTGGCGGTGAACATGCCGGAGCACGAACCGCAGGTTGGACAGGCGCTGCGCTCGTATTCCGCGACCTTCTCGTCAGAAGCGCTGGAATCGGCGGCGATCACCATGGCGTCTACCAGGTCGAGGCCGTGGGAAGCGAGCTTGGTCTTGCCGGCTTCCATTGGCCCGCCGGAAACGAAGATCACCGGGATGTTCAGGCGCAAGGCAGCCATCAACATACCGGGGGTGATCTTGTCGCAGTTGGAGATGCACACGATGGCGTCGGCGCAGTGGGCGTTGACCATGTACTCCACGGAGTCGGCGATGATCTCGCGGCTCGGCAGCGAGTACAGCATGCCGTCATGGCCCATGGCGATGCCGTCATCCACGGCGATGGTGTTGAATTCTTTCGCTACACCGCCAGCGCGTTCGATTTCACGGGCGACCAGCTGGCCCAGGTCCTTGAGGTGCACGTGACCGGGTACGAACTGGGTGAAGGAGTTGGCAATCGCGATAATCGGCTTCTTGAAGTCGTCATCTTTCATCCCCGTGGCACGCCACAGTGCGCGCGCGCCGGCCATGTTGCGGCCGTGGGTGGATGTTTTCGAGCGGTAATCAGGCATTGGAGCACTCCGGGCGGCTAATCAAGTACTAAAGGGGAGTGAGCTTCTAATTGACGACTGGAACACCCGAAAAATGGCCGTGTGTCCGGAAGTTGCCACTCGCGTCGCGGGATCGCCGCGTGCTTGGGCCTCGAGCTCATAAACCCGCCGGGGGATGACTGGCGATGAATAGGGCCGATTCTACACCGCTGGCGGCTGGAGGGAATGGCCGTCTACCTGTAGGAGCGAGCTTGCTCGCGAAAATCGTCAACGATAACGCAGCGCTATCAGATAGCCCGTGGCGTCTATTCGTTCTTCGCGAGCAAGCTCGCTCCTACAATGGCAAGACATATCCAGAACCACTGTTTAACGGCTCGCTGGCCCGTTGGCTCCTACCGTTCATCTTCCAATCACAGAAGAGGACGAAGGAATGTCCACCCAGCAAAATGCTCATCGGCTGCGTAAAGGGCGTTACTCAGAATCGGGCTGTATCTACTTGCTAACGGCTGTCACCCATCAACGGCAACGCATTTTTCAAGACTGGTATATAGGTCGCTTGCTGGTTCGCGAATTCAGAAAGGCTCAGGAAGATGCAGATGCAACGTCACTAGCCTGGGTGGTCATGCCTGACCATTTCCACTGGCTGGTCGAGTTGCACAACGGCGATTTGCCCAGGCTCATGCAGCGGACCAAATCGCGAAGTGCCCGTGCAATCAATAAGGCAAGACAGTCCTTCGGAGTGCTTTGGCAAAAAGGCTATTTCGACCGGGCGTTGCGCCGTGAGGAGGACTTGAAGGCAATGGCTCGCTACATCGTCGCGAACCCATTGCGTGCGGGTTTGGTCGAGCACATTGGCCAATACCCACTATGGGATGCCATCTGGCTATGACGCATCGTTACCTGTAGGAGCGAGCTTGCTCGCGAAAATCGTCAACGATAACGCAGCGCTATCAGGTAGCCCGTGGTGTCTATTCGTTCTTCGCGAGCAAGCTCGCTCCTACAGATGACTCGGTTTCAATTAGCTATTGGGTAGCAACCGGCACGTAATGCTCTTGATATACCGTGTCTCGACAATCGCCGGATGCACCGGATGGTCCGGGCCCTGACCGCCACGTTCGAGCATCTGGATATTGCGGTCCAGATGGCGGGCGCTGGTCAGCAGGATGTTTTGCAGGTCGTCTTCCGGCAGGTGCATGGAGCACGAGGCGCTGACGAGGATGCCGTCTTTGCTGAGCAGGCGCATGGCTTGCTCGTTGAGGCGACGGTAGGCGCCTTCGCCGTTCTTCATGTCTTTCTTGCGCTTGATGAAGGCCGGTGGGTCGGCGACGATCACGTCGAAGCGTTCTTCGCTGGCTTTCAGTTCTTTCAGGGCTTCGAAAACGTCGCCTTCGATGCAGGTCATCTTCTCGGCAACGCCGTTCAAAGCGGCGTTGCGCTCCACGCCGTCGAGGGCGAAGGCCGACGCATCGACGCAGAACACTTCACTGGCGCCAAAGGCGGCGGCTTGCACGCCCCAGCCGCCGATGTAGCTGTACAGGTCGAGCACACGCTTGCCCTTGGCATACGGGGCCAGGCGGGCGCGGTTCATGCGGTGGTCGTAGAACCAGCCGGTTTTCTGGCCCTGGATCACCGGGGCTTCGAATTTCACGCCGTTTTCTTCCAGCGCCACCCACTCCGGCACCAGGCCGAAGACGGTTTCGACGTAGCGGTTGAGGCCTTCGGCGTCACGCGCGGCGGAGTCGTTCTTGAACAGGATGCCGCTCGGCTTGAGCACTTGGGTCAGCGCGGCGATCACGTCTTCTTTATGGGCTTCCATGGTCGCCGAGGCGATCTGTACCACCAGGATGTCGCCGAAACGGTCGACCACCAGGCCCGGCAGCAGGTCGGAATCACCGTAGACCAGGCGATAGAACGGCTTGTCGAACAGGCGGTCACGCAGGGACAGGGCGACGTTGAGGCGGTGCACCAGCAGCGACTTGTCCAACGGCAACTTGATGTCGCGCGACAGCAGGCGGGCGCAGATCAGGTTGTTTGGGCTCATGGCCACGATGCCGAGGGTCTTGCCGCCGGCCGCTTCCAGGATCGCCTGGTCGCCTGCCTGGAAGCCATGGAGTGGTGTGGCGGCCACGTCGATTTCGTTGCTGTAGACCCACAGGTGGCCGTTGCGCAAACGACGATCGGCGTTGGCTTTGAGACGCAGGCTTGGCAGGGACATGACGTCGCTCCGGAAAAAAGAGCGGGAGTATAGCGTGTTGTGCATTACTTGGAGACACCGCCGGACATGTGGGAGAGGGCTTGCTCCCGATAGCAGTGCATAAGCTGATATCCAAGTGGCTGATTCACCGCTATCGGGAGCAAGTCGAATCGTCGCACCGCCCCTCCCACATTTGATCGGGTTTCAGTTTGGGTTGTGGGTGTCGGCCGGGTCTTCATAAGGGTTAGAATTCGCGCCTAGCCCAGAGTGTGTACTTATGTCCCAAGAGCTTTCCGCCGAGCAGATCCAACAGGTCCTGCAAGGCATCAGCGTGCCGCCCCAACCGCAGATCATGGTGGATTTGCAGATGGAGCAGTACATGCCCGACCCGGACCTGGAAGTGATCGCACGGCTGATCGCCCAGGACCCAGGCTTGTCTGGCGCATTGCTCAAGATCGTCAACTCGTCGTATTACGGCTTGAGCAACAAGATTGCCTCGATCCAGCGTGCGGTTAACCTGCTGGGCAGCCGCTCGGTGATCAACCTGATCAATGCCCTGTCGATCAAGGGCGAGATGAGCGACGACACCATCGTCACCCTCAACCGCTTCTGGGACACCGCCCAGGATGTAGCCATGACCTGCCTCACCTTGGCCAAGCGCACCGGCTCCCAGACTGTCGATGAAGCGTATGCCTTGGGCCTGTTCCACGATTGTGGTGTGCCGCTGATGCTCAAGCGTTTCCCCAACTACATGGCGGTGCTGGAACAGGCTTACGCCAACGCCAGCTCGGATTGCCGCGTGGTCGATACCGAAAACAACGCGTTCAACACCAACCATGCAGTGGTCGGGTACTACACCGCCAAGTCCTGGCGCCTGCCGGAACATGTCACCGACGCGATCGCCAATCACCACAACGCCCTGGCGATTTTCAGCGATGAGACGTCGCGCAATCCGCAGCTTAAAAACCTGCTGGCGATTTTGAAGATGGCCGAGCATATCTGTTCGTCCTGTCGCGTGCTGGGCAACCAGGCGGTGGACCATGAGTGGAACGCGATTGGCCATCTGGTGCTGGATTACGTGGGCCTGTCGGACTACGACTTCGAGAGCCTGAAGTTGTCGATTCGCGAACTGGGCGCGCACTGACCCGTTATTCAAGAGGTACACATGCCCGAGTTACCAGAAGTCGAAACCACCCGGCGCGGGATTGCCCCGCATTTGGAAGGCCAGCGCGTCAGCCGCGTGGTGGTGCGTGAACGGCGCCTGCGCTGGCCGATCCCGGAAGACCTGGATGTGCGCCTGTCCGGGCAGCGCATCGTGCTGGTGGAGCGGCGGGCCAAGTACCTGTTGATCAATGCTGAAGTAGGCACCTTGATCAGTCACTTGGGCATGTCGGGCAACCTGCGCCTGGTGGAGGTGGGCATGCCTGCACTCAAGCATGAGCATGTGGACATCGAACTCGAATCCGGCCTGGCCCTGCGCTACACCGACCCTCGACGTTTCGGTGCAATGCTCTGGAGCCAGGACCCGCACAACCACGAACTGTTGATTCGCCTGGGGCCTGAGCCGTTGACCGAGCTGTTTGACGGCGAACGTTTATTCCAGCTGTCGCGCGGCAAATCGATGGCGGTGAAGCCGTTCATCATGGACAACGCGGTAGTGGTGGGGGTGGGCAATATCTATGCGACGGAAGCGCTGTTCGCGGCGGGTATTGATCCGCGGCGTGCGGCGGGTGGCATTTCACGCGGGCGCTATTTGAAGCTGGCGATTGAGATCAAGCGGGTGCTGGCCGCTGCTATCGAGCGGGGCGGTACTACGCTGCGGGACTTTATCGGCGGCGACGGGCAGCCGGGGTATTTCCAGCAGGAACTGTACGTGTATGGCCGTGGCGGCGAGGCGTGCAAGGTCTGCGGGACCGAGTTGCGCAATGTGGTGCTGGGGCAGCGGGCGAGTGTGTTTTGCCCAAGGTGCCAGAGTTGAGTGCTGTGTGCTGGCTGATATCGCCATCGGGAGCAAGCCCCCTCCCACACTAGAATGCGTTCACAAATCAAAATGTGGGAGGGGCGGTGCGACGATTCGACTTGCCCCCGATGAGGCCTTCACAGGCACTAAAAAACTTAAGCCTTACCGGTAATCTTGCGGTACTTCTCCATCAACTGCTCTTCAGTCTCAGGATGTGCCTCATCCAGCGGAATGCAATCCACCGGGCAAACCTGCTGGCACTGGGGTTCGTCGTAATGGCCAACGCACTGGGTGCACAGGTTGGGGTCGATCACATAGATCTCTTCGCCTTGGGAGATCGCAGCGTTCGGGCACTCGGGTTCGCAGACGTCGCAGTTGATGCAATCGTCGGTGATGATCAGGGACATGGAAACTCCTGCCAGGGCGCACGGCCAAGGCATCTGAAAACTAATGCGCGCAATTGTGCCGCATTGGCGCCCGCAGTGCGAGCAGGCGCCGCTTGAGCGGTCTTACTTCTTGAAGCGCAGGGTCAGTGCATCTGCCACCGCAGGATGGACGAACTTGGTGATATCTCCGCCCAACGCCGCGATTTCACGGACTAACGTCGAGGAAATGAACGAATAACGTTCCGACGGCGTAAGGAACAGGCTTTCCACATCCGGCGCCAGTTGGCGGTTCATGTTGGCCAGCTGGAATTCGTATTCGAAGTCCGACACCGCGCGCAGGCCACGCAGGAACACATTGGCGTTCTGCTCCTTGGCGAAATGCGCCAGCAGCGTCGAAAAGCCCACTACTTCCACGTTAGGTAGGTGCTTGGTGACCTCGCGCGCCAGCTCCACGCGCTGTTCCAGGGGAAACAGCGGGTTTTTCTTGGGGCTGGCCGCGACCGCGATGATCACATGGTCGAACAAGCGAGAGGCGCGTTCGACCAGATCGCCATGGCCTTTGGTAATCGGGTCGAAGGTACCTGGGTACAACACTCGGTTCATCGCGTCGTCCTGGCGGAGTCCGTTGGGGAACCGGATGGTATCGCAGCCATCCCGGTCGGCCAAGTCGACTTATGTAGATAGAGGTTGTCAATCCCAAGCTTTTTCATGCCGTTTTCAGACGTTCGGCCAATGCTGTCGCCAGTTGCGCGGTCAATCCGTACACCGACAATTGCGGGTTGGCGCCAATGCTGGTGGGGAACAACGAGCCATCGTGGATCGACAAGTTGCGCAACTGATGATGGCGGCCAAGGCTGTCGGCCACGGCGTTTTTCGGGTCTTCGCCCATGGCACAGCCGCCCATCACATGGGCGCTGCCCAGGGTTGTGCGGTGCAATTCCAGGCTCAAGCCGTCAATCACGCTGCGTGCTTCGGCCAAGGTGTTCACGAACCGTGCGTCGTGATGCAAGGGCTTGACCGATTTGGCCCCCGCGGCGAACTGGATCTCGGCCATGCTGTGGAAGGCCCGGCGCAGGCCATCCCAGGCGTAGGGTGAGACCTGATAGTCGAGCACTGGCGTGCCGTCACCACGCAGTTCCACAGTGCCGCCCAGGCTGTCGGGGTGAAAACCGTCGCGCAGCAGTGCGAGCATGGCGTGGGTGTGGGGCAGTCGATTCATGTCCAGTGCGTTCTGCGTGCCATAGCCCCCGAACAAGGTGCTGGCCAATCCAGGATGTAAGGGCGGCGCTTCAAGCTTGTAGGACATTTTGCCAGTGGTGCCGTCCTGCCATTGGAAATGGTCGGAATAGATCGACTGCGGCGCACCGTAGAACGGGTTGATCACTTCATCGAACAACCCGGCGGAGAAGTTGACCAGATGCAGAAAGGTGCGTTTGCCCAGCCGCGAATGCGGGTCGGGTGCGTCCGAGCGCATCAGCAGGGCCGGGCTGTTGATGCCGCCGCCCGACAATACGTAGTGCCTGGCCTTCACGCTGATCTTGCGTCCGGTGGGTGCCACGCAGCGTTCGTCCATCGCCACGCACTCCAGGCTGCTGATAGTGTCGCCGCTGTATTTGAGCTGTTCGGCGCGGGCCAGGTACAGCAGCTCGCCGCCGTTTTCCAGGGTGGAGGGGATAGTCGTCACCAGCATCGATTGCTTGGCGTTGACCGGGCAGCCCATGCCGCAATAACCCAGGTTGAAGCAGCCGCGCACGTTGCGTGGGATCACATGCCAGCTGTAGCCGAGTTTTTCGCAGCCTTTGCGGATCACATCGTTGTTGGCATTCGGCGGCAGCGCCCACGGCGCGATGCCCAGGCGCTGCTCCATTTTTTCGAACCAGGGCGCCATTTCGGCGCTGCTGTGACCCTTCACTGCGTATTCGCTGGCCCAGTGGGCGAGGGTGGCGTCGGGTGTGCGAAAGCTGGAGGTCCAGTTGATCAAGGTGGTACCGCCCACCGCCCGGCCTTGCAGGATAGTGATGGCGCCGTCCTTGCTCATGCGCCCGATGCCCTCCTGGTAAAGGCTGGCATAGGCTTCGTCCTCCAGCAGCTTGAAGTCGCTGCTGGTCTTGAGCGGGCCTTCTTCGATCAACAACACTTTGTAGCCGGCGGCGCTGAGGATTTCGGCGGTGGTGCCGCCTCCGGCACCGCTGCCGATAATGGCTACATCGGCTTCCAGGGTCAGGTCGCTGTCGAGGGCGGCGCCGTTGTGGGTTTTCCAGCCTCGGGCCAGGCCGTCGCGGAACAGATCGGGTACGGGCATCAGGTTCGTCTCTGGTTTTTATTGTGAGGGATGCGAATCAGATCTTCGGCGGGCCGGGGTAGCCGCAATGGGCCCAGGACGCGGGCCGGAAGTACCAGGCCATGATCACCAGCTTGAGCAGCGAGCCCTGGCCCATGCGCAGCAGGTTCAGGTAGCTGTTCTCCCAGCGGTGCAGGAAGTTGCGGATTTGTTCGCTGCTGGCGTTCTCCCAACTGCCCCAGATCCCGGTCAACGGGCCGCGGGTAATACCCATGCTCAGCACGTCAAATAACTGCTGGGTGAGCTTGAACATTTCTGGCGACAAGTGCTGCAGGCTGTAGTCGAGCTTTTTCAGGGTGTCGTCAATGCCAGCGACTACCGCCTCGGCGCTGGCCGCACCTTCCAGCAGCACCGGGATCACCGCACGCAAAAACGGCAGGTCACTGGCGCGCAGCATCGCAAAGCCACTGGCCGGCGTACTGCTGGAGCAGCCGCTGAGGCTGGCGCCAAGACCGGCAGTGGCGAGAAACGCGCTGGCGCACAGGCCGATTTTCAAGACGCCGCGCCGCGACAGCGCGGGTGATTCAGTCAGGCTGGGGTTCATTATTTTTATCGTCCCGAAGGTGGCGGTTATCAGCGGATAAACAGCTTCTGGATCAATTTCTGGATCGATTTGCCATAAGGTGGGTAGATCAACTTCGCCGCGTTCAGGCGTTGCTTGACCAGTACACCCTTGGCCTTGCTGAACGTCAGGAAACCCTCATGGCCGTGGTAATGGCCCATGCCCGACGGGCCGATGCCACCGAACGGCATGTCATCCTGGGCGACGTGCAGCAAGGTGTCGTTCAGGCATACGCCCCCGGAGTGGGTTTCGTGGAGCACGCGCTCCTGCTCGCCCTTGTTGTAGCCGAAGTAATAAAGCGCCAGTGGGCGCGGACGCTGGTTGATGTAGGCAAAGGCTTGGTCTAGGCCGCGATAAGGCACGATGGGCAAAAGCGGGCCGAAGATTTCGTCCTGCATCACGGTCATGTCGTCGCTGACATTCAATAGCAGGCTGTGGGCCATCCGCCGCGCCTGGCTTTGCTCGTACAGAGGGATCAGGGTGGCGCCCTTGTCGGTGGCGTCCTTGGCGTAGGCATTGAGCCGGGCCAGTTGCCGCTCGTTGATGATGGCGGTGTAGTCCGGGTTGTCGGCCAGGGTCGGATAGAACCCGCGAATGGCCTTGGAGTAAGCCTCGACAAACCCCTCCACGCGGTCTTGCGGAACCAACACATAGTCCGGCGCCACGCAGGTTTGCCCGGCGTTCAAGGCTTTGCCGAAGGCGATACGCTCGGCGGCGTCCTTGAGGGGTACATCGGCCGAGACAATGGCTGGCGACTTACCGCCCAGCTCCAGGGTGACCGGCGTGAGGTGCTCGGCGGCTGCGCGCATCACGTGCTTGCCAATGCTGGTGGCACCGGTGAACAGCAGGTGATCGAAGCGCAATCTGGAGAACGCCATGCCCACTTCGGCTTCGCCCAGCACCACGCACACCAGGTCTTCGGGGAAGATCTTGGCCAGCAACGCCTTGAGCAGTTCGCCGGTGGCCGGTGTGGATTCGCTGAGCTTGAGCATCACTCGGTTGCCGGCTGCCAACGCCCCGACCAGCGGACCAATGGCCAGGTACAGCGGGTAGTTCCACGGCACGATGACGCCAACTACGCCCAAGGGTTGATAAATGACCTTGGCCGAGGCGGGCTGGAAGGCAATGCCTACAGCGCGGCGGGAGGGTTTCATCCAGCCCTTGAGGTGCTTGGTGGCATAGTGAATGCCGTGCAGGCTTGGCATCAGTTCGGCGAACAGGGTTTCGTCCGCGCTGCGATGACTGAAGTCTTGGCTGATCGCCGTGATCAGCGCCTGGCGTTCATCGCTGAGCATGTCCCGCAAGGCCTTGAGCCATTGCTGGCGTTGCGCCGCCGGTGGCATTGGATTGGCGGCGTAGGCGCGACGTTGGGCGTCGAACAGGTCCTGGAGGTGATCCAGCGCCTGGGAATCTTGCAGGTAGGCAACGTTGGCAGACATGGCGCGGTCCCGGTTGTTATTGGTCTGCCTGGATTTTTAGAGTCATTACTCTAAATTGTCAAATAACATTGCAGTAACATCCGGATTTATCCTGGCCGGCATAGGCCGTAAGATGCCCCATCCCGTGTATAGAAGCTGATCCCCTATGGCACCACGAGTAAAGACCAGCGAGCGTATTGTGCAAACCAGCCTGGAGCTTTTTAACCAGCAGGGCGAGCGCAGCGTCAGCACCAACCACATTGCCGCCCATATGGAAATTTCCCCGGGCAACCTGTACTACCACTTCCCCAACAAGCAGGCGATCATCGCCGTGCTGTTTCGCGAATATGAAGCGTTGGTAGACAGTTTCCTGCGCCCGCCCCAGGGGCGCACGATGGTGGTGGAAGACAAGCGCTTTTATCTGCAGGCCGTGCTGGCGGGCATGTGGCGTTATCGTTTCCTGCACCGCGATCTTGAACATTTGCTCGAAAGCGACCCTGAACTGGCCACCGGCTACCGGCGGTTTTCCCAGCGTTGCCTGATCCAGGGCGGTGCCATCTACCAGGGGTTTGTCGATGCAGGCATTCTCAATATGGACCCGGTGCAAACCGAGGCGCTGACCCTGAACGCCTGGATCATCCTGACCTCGTGGGTGCGATTCCTGTGCACCACCAATGAGAAATCCACCCACCTGAGCGCCGAGGCGATCAAGCGTGGGGTGTACCAGGTGCTGGTGCTGGAGGCGGGGTTTGTCACGCCCCAGGCCAAAGAGGCGGTGGACGCCTTGTTCAAAGAGTTTTACGTGCCGTTGAACCAGGCACTTGAAGAAGTGAAGTAGGACCTTTCCCCTTTGTATTCACAGGAGTCCGTCATGCCGCTTGCCCAACTGATCAGCCCCCAGCAATTGGCCGAGCGCCAGAAGTCAGCCGGGCTGGTGATCCTGGATTGCCGCTTTGCCCTGGAAGACCCGGACTACGGACTGTGCAGTTACGCCGAAGGGCATATCGAGGGGGCGCAATATGCCGACCTGGAGCGTCACCTCAGTGGCCCGGTAACCAAGGGCGTGACCGGACGTCATCCTTTGCCAGCAGCAGACACGTTCGCCAAGCAGCTACGGGCCTGGGGCATCAGCGCCGACACCGATGTGGTGCTGTATGACGATGGCCCGGGCGCCTATGCGGCCCGCGCCTGGTGGCTTTTGGCCTGGCTGGGCAAGCGGGAGGGCGTGTTTATTCTCGACGGTGGTCTCAAGGCATGGCACAGCGCCGGTCTCCCCCTGAGCTTGGATGCACCGGTGATCGAGACGGGTACCTTTGCCGGAACACCGGATCCTCGGCTGGTACTGGATGCCGAACACTTGCACAAACGCCTGGGCCGACCTGGCTTGACCCTGATCGACGCCCGCGCCCAGCCGCGCTTTCGTGGAGAGGTTGAGCCCATCGATCCGATTGCCGGGCACATCCCTGGCGCGCAGTGCGCGGCATTCACGGAAAACCTGGGCAGTGACGGGCGCTTCCTGCCGACCGAGCAGCTCAAGCAACGCTTTGCTGCGCAGTTGCAGGGGCGCCCGCCGGAGGAGTTGGTGGCGTACTGCGGTTCGGGGGTGACGGCGTGCCATAACCTGTTTGCCCTGGCCTTGGCGGGATATCCGTTGGGCAAGTTGTATGCGGGGTCGTGGAGTGAGTGGATTACGGATCCGGCGCGGGAAATTGCAACAGGCGACTGAGCAATCGCCCCTGTAAACCCAATCAAAATGTGGGAGGGGGCTTGCTCCCGATAGCGGTGTAACAGTCAGCTTATCTTTAGCTGACCCACTGCAATCGGGAGCAAGCCCCCTCCCACATTTTTATCCATGTTGTGCCAGTAGCCATTGTGGGATGCGGCGTTCCAGGTAATAGCCTGGGCGCTTCAGCGAGCCCTCCACGAACCCCACATGCCCACCCTTGGCCAGCAGCTCAAACTCGGTGCACTCCGACAGCTCACTCGCCTCGGGGAGGCTATGAGCAAATACAAACGGATCATCGGCCGCCTGGATGATCAGCGTTGGTGTGCGGATATCGCCCAGGTAGTAGCGACTGGAGGCGCGGCGATAGTAATCCTCAGCACTCAGAAAACCATGCAACGGCGCCGTCACCCGCCCGTCGAAGTCCCAGAACGTGCGCATCTTTTCCAGGGAGCCCAGTGCCTCCAGGGTTTTGAGCCCTTCCTCGCGGCCATCCTGCAAAAACTGGCGCTGCTTGACGCGGATATACGCCAACATCTCGCGCATGAAATGTTTCTGATAGATCCGCGAAAACCCCAGGCCGATGCGATCAGCGCACTGATCCAGGCGAAATGGCACCGACACCGCCGCCGCGCCTTGCAGCTGCGAAGCCATGCCGGTTTCCCCCAGGTGCTTGAGCAATACATTGCCGCCCAGTGAATACCCTACGGCATACAAGGGTGCCAGCGGCCGCTTGGCACGCAGATGGGCAATCGCCGCCGCCAGGTCTTCGCTGGCGCCAGAGTGATAGCTGCGGGCAAGCAGGTTCGGCTCGCCGGAGCAGCCCCGCCAGTTCAATGCGACACTGGCCCAGCCTTGGGCGGCAAGGGCTTTTTGCAGGCCGGCCACGTAGGGTGAGTTGGACGAACCGGTGAGGCCATGCAACACCAGCACCAACGGTACCTGTGCATCGTGGGGGCCGTGCCAGTCGAGGTCGAGGAAGTCGCCGTCTTCCAGCCACAGACGTTCGCGCTGGCGCTCGATGTGGGTCGTCGGGCGCCACAGCGGCCCCCACAATGTTTGCAGGTGGGGGTTGCCGAGGCCGAAGGCGGGTTTGAAGCGGTCTGTAGATGGAATCATGAATTACTCGCTGCCGCCCTGTAGGAGCGAGCTTGCTCGCGAAAAACGTTAACGATAACGCAGCGCTATCAGACAGCCCGTGTCGCCTGTTCGACCTTCGCGAGCAAGCTCGCTCCTACAGAGAGCGGTGCCACAGCGCGTAATACACCCGCCCGGATTTCTGCTCCCGGTGCAGGCGCCAGCTGCCCGGCAGGCCGAGTGTGGAAGGCGCGGTCTCGCTTTCAGTGTAGACCCAGGCATCCGGCGCCAACCACTGGCGCTCTTCCAGCAATGCGCACACGGTCGGCAGCAGGTTCTGGTTGAACGGCGGGTCGAGAAACACCACGTCATATTCCGTGGCCGCCTGGGTTTCCAGATAGCGCAGCGCGTCAGCCGTCTGCACCTGGCCGGTAGTGCAGCGCAGCGTGCCCAGGTGCTCCTTGAGGCTGGACACTGCCACATTACTGGCATCCAGCGCCTGACCCTGGGCGGCGCCACGTGACAGCGCCTCCAGGAACAACGCGCCACTGCCGGCGAACGGATCAAGCACCTTGGCCCCGCCGATATACGGCGCGAGCCAGTTGAACAGGGTTTCACGCACGCGGTCCGGCGTCGGGCGCAGGCCGACGACGTCGGGGAAGCTCAGCTTGCGGCTGCCCCATTCACCGCCAATGATGCGCAGTTGGCCCACACCGTTATGTACGTTGTGGACAGGTTTTTTCGGGCGAGATGAACTGGCCATTAATGCTCCGGAACCCCGAGCGGCTGCTCGGCAGGTTTATCAGTGGGGGGCGGTAGTGGCTTCTGCGCAATCGTCGGGCCGGCGGTCACGATGACCATCTTGTCGGCGCTCAAGTGTTTGTTCATGGCTGCCTTGACCTGCTCTACGGTCAGGGCCTGGGATTGTTTCATGAAATCTTCCAGATAGTTCAGCGGCAGGTTGTAGAAACCCATGGCGCCCAACTGCCCGACGATATCGGCATTGCTCGCAGTGGACAGCGGGAAGCTGCCAGCCAGTTCGCGCTTGGCGTCATCCAGTTCTTTTTGCGTCGGGCCGGTCTTGAGGTAGTCAGCCAGCACGTCTTCAACCAGGCGCAGCGTGCCGCCGCTCATTTCGGCGCGGGTCTGCAGGTTGATCATGAACGGGCCGCGCACCTGCATCGGTGAGAAACCGGAGTACACACCGTAGGTCAGGCCGCGCTTCTCACGCACTTCACTCATCAAGCGGGTGCCGAAGCCGCCGCCGCCGAGGATCTGGTTGCCCAGGGATAAAGCAGCATAGTCCGGGTCGGCGCGGTCGATCCCCAGTTGCGCGAACAGCAGGTGGGTCTGCTTGGATGGGAACTCGATGCGGCTCAGGCCGGCTTTTGGCTCGGTCGGCTGGGCAATCTTGGCCATGGCCGGGCCTTTGGGTAGCGACGCAGAAACCTTGGCCGTCATGGCCTCGGCTTCAGGGCGGGTCAGATCGCCCACCACCGCAATCACCGCATTACCGGCCGCATAGGCTTTGGCGTGAAACGCCTGCAACTGCGCCAAGGTAATCTTCGGCACGCTCTCGGAGGTGCCTTCGCTTGGGTGCGCGTAAGGATGGTCGCCGTACAGGCGCTTGAACAGCTCAATGCTCGCCAGCTTGCCGGGGTTCTGCTTCTGGTACTCGAAACCGGCCAGGATCTGGTTCTTGATCCGTGCCAGGGAGTCCGCCGGGAACGTCGGCTGGCCGATCACTTGGTCAAACAATGTCAGGGCCGCTTCGCGCTTATCGCTGTCGCTCAGGCTGCGCAGGGAGACCAGTGCCATGTCGCGATAGGCGCCATTGCCAAAGTCGGCGCCCAGGCCCTCGAAACCACTGGCGATCTGGCTGACATTCTTGCCCGGCACGCCTTCGTTGAGCATGGCGTTGGTCATCAGCGCCAGGCCCGGCGTGTCGCCATCCTGGCTGCTGCCGGCGGCAAACAGGATGCGCATGTCGAACATCGGCAGTTCATGGGCTTCGACGAACAGCACCTTGGCGCCTTCGGCGGTGGTCCAGGTCTGCACATCGAGCTTGCGGTTGGTCGGCGCCTTGCCGTCCAGTTCTGCCAGGGATTGCAGGGTGCTGGCCGATTGGGCCTTGTCCAGGGCCTGGCTGGCGACCGACTCGCTCGGGCGCAGGAAGTACACGGCGCTGGCCGCCATCAAGGTGACGGCGATCAGCCCGGGCAGGATCAGGCGGCTGCTTTTACGATTACTCATGAGCGGTCTCCTCAGGCAAAACATGGGCGACGCTCAGACGTTCGCGGGTGAAATAGGTGCGGGCAGCTTTCTGGATATCTTCCGGCGTGACGCTTTGCAGTTCGGCCAATTCGCTGTCCATCAGCTTCCAGGACAGGCCGACGGTTTCCAGGGAGCCAATGGCCGTGGCCTGGCTGGTAATGGAGTCGCGCTGGTACACCAGGCCGGCAATCACCTGGGCACGGATCCGTTCCAGTTCTTCGGCAGTCGGCGGCTTGGCTTTCAACTCATCCAGCAGGCGCCACAGGCCGGCTTCGGCTTGGGCAACGGTCTTTTTCTTCTGCTGGTTGGGGGTGGCCGACAGCATGAACAGCGTATCGCCACGGGTATAGGCGTCGTAGTTGGTGGAAGCGGCCGACACCAGCTCCTCGCCACGTTCCAGTTGTTCGGAGATACGTGCGCTGTAGCCGCCGTCCAGCAGGGCCGAGATCAGGCGCAGGGCTTGCACCGAGCGTTTGTCTTCGGCAGTGGCCAGGCCAGGGACGTTGAAGCCCAGGAATACACTCGGCAGTTGGGTCTGCACGTGCAGGGTCAGCAGGCGCTCGCCAGGCTCGGGCAGCTCCATTGGGATCTTCGCCGGTGGCACATCCCGCTTGGGGATCGGGCCGAAGTAACGCTGGGCCAGGTTTTTCACCTCGTCCGGGGTTACGTCGCCGACCACCACCAGGGTGGCGTTGTTCGGTACATACCAGGATTGGTACCAGTGGCGCAGCTCCTCGACCTTCATGCGGTCCAGGTCAGCCATCCAGCCGATGGTCGGCGTGTGGTAGCCGCTGGCGGGGAAGGCCATGGCCTTGAAACGCTCGTAGGCCTTGGACATGGGGTTGTCGTCGGTGCGCAGGCGGCGTTCTTCCTTGATGACCTCGATTTCGCGGCTGAACTCGTCGGCAGGCAGGCGCAGGCTGGCCATGCGGTCGGCTTCCAGTTCGAAGGCCACGCCCAGGCGGTCGCGAGCCAGCACCTGGTAATAGGCGGTGTAGTCATCGCTGGTGAACGCGTTTTCTTCGGCGCCCAGGTCACGCAGGATCAGCGAGGCTTCGCCGGGGCCAACCTTGGCGCTGCCCTTGAACATCATGTGTTCCAGGGCGTGGGACAAACCGGTCTGGCCCGGGGTTTCATAGCTTGAACCAACCTTGTACCAGACCTGGGAAACCACCACTGGTGCGCGATGGTCTTCGCGCACGACCACTTTCAGGCCGTTATCCAGGGTAAATTCATGGGTGGGTTGTGGGTCGGCAGCGAAGGCTGAAAGGGGCAGACAAACTGTGCTGAGCAGCAGGCCTGCGGCGCGGCGGGCTAGAGCATTCATTCGTTTTTTAACCTGTTGGGCTGCCCGCTTGGTCTTAGCGTCGGCGGGCGAGGAGGTGCTAGGATACTGATCCGATTTAGGGACGGCCACTGCGGTCGTCATCTTGTCCCGGATCCAGTCGTAGGAATGTTGGAATAGAGGGTGTTTTTCCCCGACGATCTTCAACTTTTCGCCGATTTTATCGCTTCAATCCTATATTGAAACGATTTGCCAAGGCCTTTATTTACGCCTTACAAAATGTTGCGCATGAACAAGCGGGCGTTAAAGCAGTCTGTTCTGCATCGAATTTATTTACCGAGGCGCCCTGGCGCATCGCTACTTTGAGATAGCCGTCCTCCATGTTTGGTTCCAACGACGACAAGAAGAGCCCAGCTGCGGCTGGCGAGAAAAAAGGCCTGTTCGGATGGCTGCGCAAAAAGCCGCAGGAAACCGTCGTCGAACAGCCGCAGGTTCAACCCGAGCCCATTCCTGAGCCTTTAGTAGAAGCCGAACCGGTTGCCGATACTCCGGAGCCGGTGGTGTTGCCGATGGCCGAGCCGGTATTGCAGCCGGTGGTCGAGGCAGAGCTTGAGCCTGAACCCGAGCACAAACCGTGGCCGGAACTGCCGGTGGCCGAAGAGCCTGTGGCACTGGTTGAAGATGTGCAGGCCGAACATGTGGCTCCGCCGATCCCGGTGGTTATCGAGCCGCAGCCGGTGATTGTCGAAGCACCGGTCGAGCCGGCGCCCGTGCAGATTGCCGCTCCCGCTGTGATCGAAGAGCCAACCGTCCCTGCCGAAACCAGCAAGACCGGGTTCTTCGCCCGCCTCAAGCAGGGCTTGAGCAAGACCAGCGCCAGCATCGGCGAGGGCATGGCCAGCCTGTTCCTGGGCAAGAAGGTCATTGATGATGAGTTGTTGGAGGACATCGAGACCCGCCTGCTCACCGCCGACGTGGGTGTCGAAGCCACCGCGGTGATCATCCAGAGCCTGACCCAGAAGGTCGCGCGCAAGCAGTTGACCGACGCCGATGCCCTGTACAAATCCTTGCAGGCCGAACTGGCGGCGATGCTCAAGCCGGTGGAAGCGCCGCTGGTGATCACGCCGAACAAGCCGTTCGTGATCCTGGTGGTCGGCGTCAACGGCGCCGGCAAGACCACCACCATCGGCAAGCTGGCCAAGAAGCTGCAGGGCGAGGGCAAGAAAGTCATGCTCGCCGCCGGTGACACCTTCCGTGCCGCCGCCGTCGAGCAGTTGCAGGTATGGGGCGAGCGCAACAAGATCCCGGTGATCGCCCAGCACACCGGTGCCGATTCCGCTTCGGTGATCTTCGATGCCGTGCAAGCCGCCAAGGCCCGTAACATCGACGTGTTGATCGCCGATACCGCAGGGCGCCTGCACACCAAAGACAACCTGATGGAAGAGCTGAAGAAAGTCCGCCGTGTCATCAGCAAGCTCGACGCCGACGCGCCCCACGAAGTCTTGCTGGTACTCGACGCAGGCACTGGCCAGAACGCCATCAGCCAGGCCAAGCAATTCAACCAGACCGTGCAACTGACCGGCCTGGCATTGACTAAGCTCGACGGCACGGCCAAGGGCGGTGTGATTTTCGCCCTGGCTAAACAGTTCGGGTTGCCGATTCGTTATATCGGTGTCGGTGAAGGCATTGACGACCTGCGCACCTTTGAAGCCGAACCCTTTGTACAGGCACTGTTTGCCGAGCGGGAGCGTTCATGATTCGATTCGAGCAGGTCGGTAAACGCTATGCCAACGGGCATGTGGGCTTGCATGAGCTGAGCTTTCGCGTGCGGCGCGGCGAATTTCTGTTTGTCACCGGCCATTCCGGCGCTGGCAAAAGTACCCTGTTGCGCCTGTTGCTGGCCATGGAACGCCCAACCACCGGTAAGTTGCTGCTGGCAGGCCAGGACCTGGCGACCATCAGCAATGCACAGATTCCGTTCCTGCGCCGCCAGATCGG
Organism: Pseudomonas khavaziana; assembly: GCF_036704165.1. Lineage (NCBI taxonomy): Bacteria > Pseudomonadati > Pseudomonadota > Gammaproteobacteria > Pseudomonadales > Pseudomonadaceae > Pseudomonas > Pseudomonas khavaziana. Next base: position 6,153,427 of record NZ_CP129946.1, on the reverse strand, counting down.
CGTGGTATTCCAGAACCACCAGTTGCTGTTCGACCGCACGGTGTTCAACAACGTGGCCCTGCCGTTGCAGATCCTCGGGCTGTCCAAGGCCGAGATCGTCAAGCGCGTGGATTCAGCCCTGGAGCGCGTGGCGTTGTCGGACAAGACCGATCTCTTCCCTGGCGACCTGTCCACCGGCCAGCAACAGCGTGTCGGTATCGCCCGCGCCATCGTCCATCGCCCGGCCTTGCTGCTGGCGGACGAACCCACCGGTAACCTCGACCCGCGCCTGGCGGCCGAGATCATGGGGGTATTTGAAGACATCAACCGCCTGGGCACCAGCGTACTGATCGCCAGCCACGACCTGGCCCTGATTGCCCGCATGCGCCATCGCATGCTGACCCTGCAACGCGGTCGCCTGATTGGTGATGGGGAGGCCGGCGTATGAGTGCTACACGTAGCCCTAAAGTGTCCGAACGCGTGGCGCCGAAACCGGCCGACCCGCAACCACCGAAGAAAAAGCGCGACGAAGACGACGGCCCGGACTTCGGTACCTTGCTGCATGCCTGGATCGAAAGCCATCGGGCCAGCCTGGTCGACAGCCTGCGCCGTCTGGGCAAGCAGCCGATCGGCAGCTTTTTCACCTGTCTGGTGATGGCCGTGGCGTTGAGCCTGCCGATGGGTTTGTCGCTGCTGCTTAATAATGTCGAGCGCCTGGGCGGGTCCTGGCAGCGTGCGGCGCAGATTTCGCTGTACCTGAACCTGGACGCCAGCAGCAAGGACGGCGAAGCGCTGCGCGACGAGATCAAGAACATCCCGGGGGTTGCCGAGGCCGAGTACATCAGCCGCGACCAGGCCCTTGAAGAGTTCCAACAGCAATCCGGCCTGGGCGAGGCGCTCAAGGAGCTGCCGCAGAACCCATTGCCTGGCGTGGTGCTGGTGACGCCGAACGAAGTCGATAAGCCGGCCTTGGAGGCCCTGCGACAAAAACTCGCAGAGATGCCGAAGGTGCAACAGGCGCAACTTGATCTAGTCTGGGTAGAGCGCCTGGCCGCGATCCTCAAGCTGGGCGACCGCTTTGTGTTCGGTTTGACGGTGTTGTTGGTGTCTGCATTACTTTTGGTGATAGGTAATACCATTCGTCTTCATATTGAAAACCGCCGCACCGAGATAGAAGTGATTAAACTGGTCGGCGGCACGGACAGCTATGTGCGTCGTCCTTTTCTGTACATGGGCGCGCTTTATGGCTTGGGTGCAGGGGTTTTGTCCTGGGGCGTACTGGCGTTTGGCCTTGATTGGCTGAACGACGCGGTTGTTGGGCTGGCCGGTTTGTATGGCAGTGATTTTGCCCTGGCTGGGGTGCCGGTTGCCGATGGTCTGAGTCTCTTGCTTGGCGCCGTCCTGTTGGGGTATATCGGTGCCTGGATTGCGGTAGCACGTCATTTACGTGAACTGGCGCCGAAGTAGTTAATGCCAGGGTAATGTGGTTTCGTTTGTATTGACCGTATCAGTGGTATAGGGAACTTGTCCTACGGTTCCCGGTCAATTTTCGCAGTGCTGAACTGCACGAGTTATGTGAGTCGGAGGTTTTTTCGTATGACCACTTCTTTGCAACCTGCTTATGCCTTGGTCCCGGGTGCGAACCTGGAGGCTTATGTGCACACGGTCAACAGCATTCCATTGCTGACGCCTGAGCAGGAGCGTGAACTGGCCGAGAGTCTCTACTATGAGCAGGATTTGGGGGCGGCTCGGCAGATGGTGCTCGCCCACCTGCGTTTTGTCGTACATATCGCCCGTAGCTATAGCGGCTACGGCCTGGCCCAGGCTGACCTGATCCAGGAAGGCAACGTCGGCCTGATGAAGGCTGTAAAGCGCTTCAACCCTGAAATGGGCGTGCGCCTGGTGTCATTTGCCGTGCACTGGATCAAGGCGGAAATCCACGAGTTCATCCTGCGCAACTGGCGCATCGTGAAAGTGGCGACCACCAAGGCCCAGCGCAAGCTGTTCTTCAACCTGCGCAGCCAGAAAAAACGCCTGGCGTGGCTGAACAACGAGGAAGTCCACCGCGTGGCCGAAAGCCTCGGCGTGGAGCCCCGTGAAGTGCGCGAGATGGAAAGCCGCCTGACCGGCCATGATATGGCGTTCGACCCAGCCGCCGAAGCGGATGATGACAGCGCCTTCCAATCGCCGGCCAACTACCTGGAAGACCACCGGTACGACCCGGCGCGTCAACTGGAAGACGCCGACTGGAGCGACAACTCCAACCACAACCTGCATGAAGCGCTGGAAGTACTGGACGACCGCAGCCGTGACATCCTCTACCAGCGCTGGCTGGCGGAAGAGAAAGCCACGCTGCACGACCTGGCGCAGAAGTACAACGTGTCGGCCGAGCGGATTCGTCAGCTTGAGAAAAGCGCGATGAACAAGTTGAAGCTGTCGATCGCCGCTTAACTGGCTATATGGTCAAAATGTGGGAGGGGGCTTGCTCCCGATAGCAGAGTGTCACTCGACATCAAAGTGGCTGATCTTCCGCTATCGGGGGCAAGCCCCCTCCCACAGTTGTTTTAAGTTGTGTCAGTTGGACCAGGGCGCTTTGCGAGGGGTATTCAGTTCCACCAGGTATCCAGCGCCACCCAACTGACTCATCTGCTGACGAATCCACGCCGCCCGCCGCGCCACATAAGCCGTCGGATGACTGGCACTCCACACCCGCGGATTGGGCAACACCGCCGCCAGGTAACTGGCCTGCTGCCTTGAAAGGCCCTTGGCGCTGACGCCAAAATGGTGCCGCGCCGCCGCCTCTGCGCCAAACACACCGTCATCCCACTCCACGCTGTTGAGATACACCTCAAGAATCCGCTCCTTGGGCCACAACACCTCGATCAAGCCGGTAAACCACGCCTCCAGGCCCTTGCGCAGATAACTGCGGCCGGCCCACAGGAACAGGTTCTTCGACACCTGCTGGCTCAACGTGCTGGCGCCGCGAATCGAACCGCCGCGCTCGTTGTGCAGAATCGCCGCCTGGATCGCGCCAAAATCAAAGCCCCAGTGCTGCGGGAAGCGCTGGTCTTCACCGGCCATCACCGCCACTTTCAGGTCGTCGGAAATCTCATCCCACGGCACCCAGGTGCGTTGCAGGTCAATGGGCTCGCCGTCGATCCAGGATTCGACCTTGCGCTCCACCATCAATGCAGTGAACGGCGGCGGAACGATCCTGAACAGCAGCACCAGCAACACACTGCCGATGGCAAACCATTTCACGACGTTGAGAAAGCGTTTGAAGAGGACACGCAGCATAGAGATGGCTTGGCCGAACCCGTTGAGCGGGCCATTATACAGACCCTGCCCGATGAGTCTGACTGGAGTTCCCAATGCTGCGTAGCTTTCTGATGCTGGCCGCCTTTTTCGGCTTTACCGGTGTTGCCCTGGGTGCGTTTGCCGCCCACGGCCTGAAAAATCGCCTGAGCGCCGAGTACCTGGCGATCTTCCATACCGGTGTGACCTACCAGTTGGTGCATGCCTTGGCACTGTTCGGTGTGGCCTTGCTGGCGGCGCATATTCCGGGCCGACTGGTCAATTGGGCGGGCATCTCGTTTACCGTCGGCATCCTGCTGTTCTCCGGCAGCCTGTATGTGCTGACCCTGACCGGCATCAGCAAACTGGGGATCATCACGCCGTTTGGCGGGCTGGCGTTCCTGCTTGGCTGGTTCTTCCTTGGCCTGGCGGCGTGGCGCTTGCAGCTTTGACCGCTTGACGCTTGGAGCTGACCCGCACGTCCCAATCGCGCTAGAATGCTGGCCCCTAAAAATGATGGCGGCCCGTGGCATGCGCATTCAGTTGAACGGTGAACCCTTTGAACTGCCCGACGGTGAAACCGTCGCGGCCCTGCTGACCCGCCTGGACTTGACCGGGCGTCGGGTCGCAGTGGAGCTCAATCTGGATATCGTCCCGCGCAGCCAGCACGCCGAGACCTCGCTGAAAGAAAACGACCAGGTCGAAGTGGTCCACGCCATCGGTGGCGGCTAACCTGCCACGGCCGCAACGCATTCTGCAGAACCTCATCCAAACAGAGGATTTCCCATGAGCATCGTTCGTAGCGACAAGCCTTTCGTCCTGGCCGGTCGTACCTACCAGTCCCGCCTGCTGGTCGGCACCGGCAAGTACCGCGACATGGAAGAAACCCGCCTGGCCATCGAAGCCTCGGGTGCCGAGATCGTCACCTTCGCCGTGCGCCGCACCAACCTTGGCCAGATCGAAGGCGAGCCGAACTTGCTCGAAGTGCTGTCGCCGGATCGCTACACCTTCTTGCCGAACACCGCTGGCTGCTATGACGCCATCGAAGCCGTGCGCACCTGCCGCCTGGCCCGTGAGCTGCTCGACGGCCACAACCTGGTGAAGCTGGAAGTGCTGGCCGACCAGAAAACCCTGTTCCCCAACGTGATCGAAACCCTCAAGGCCGCTGAAACCCTGGTCAAGGAAGGCTTCGACGTGATGGTCTACACCAGCGATGACCCGATCATTGCCCGTCAGTTGGCAGAAATCGGCTGTATCGCCGTGATGCCGCTGGCTGGTTTGATCGGTTCCGGCCTGGGCATCTGCAACCCGTACAACCTGCAGATCATCCTTGAAGAAGCCAAGATCCCGGTGCTGGTGGATGCGGGCGTGGGCACTGCCTCCGATGCAACCATCGCCATGGAACTGGGCTGCGATGCGGTGCTGATGAACTCGGCCATCGCCCACGCCCAGCAACCGATCATGATGGCCGAAGCCATGAAACACGCGATCGTCGCGGGCCGCCTGGCCTACCTCGCCGGGCGCATGCCGAAAAAACTCTATGCCAGCGCTTCTTCGCCGCTGGATGGTCTGATCAAGTAAGAGCTATTGATGACTGAATCAAACGAAACGCCGAACACCGTGGAAGCAGGCGACGAGTCCAAGCACCGCCGCATCAAGAGTTTTGTGATGCGCGCCGGCCGTATGACCGAAGGCCAGCAAAAGGGCCTGGAACAAGGTACTCCGCTGTTCGTTTTGCCCCTGGCCGATGCGCCGGTTGATTACGACCAAGTGTTTGGCCGTTCGGCCCCACGCTCCCTGGAAATCGGTTTCGGCATGGGCCACTCCCTGCTGGAAATGGCCGCGGCCGCACCGGAGCAGGATTTCATCGGTGTGGAAGTGCACCGTCCAGGCGTTGGTGCGTTGCTTAACGGCGTGCTCACCCAGGGCCTGACCAACCTGCGAGTCTACGACTGCGACGCGATTGAAGTGCTCAACCGCTGCATCGCCGACAACAGCCTCGACCGCCTGATGCTGTTCTTCCCGGACCCGTGGCACAAAGCCCGTCACCACAAGCGTCGTATCGTCCAGGCGTCTTTCGCAGAGCTGGTGCGCAGCAAGCTCAAGGTGGGCGGCATCCTGCACATGGCCACCGACTGGGAACCGTACGCGGAATACATGCTGGAGGTGATGAACGTCGCCCCTGGCTACCGCAACCTGGCGGAAGATGGCAAGTGCGTGCCGCGCCCGGCCGAGCGGCCGATCACCAAGTTCGAACGCCGTGGTGAGCGGTTGGGGCATGGGGTGTGGGATTTGAAGTTCGAGAAGCTGGCTTAAACAGTCATCAGCTTGAAATGCAATCAAATGAGGGAGGGGGCTTGCTCCCGATTGCGGTGTCAGCCACCAAATCTTTGGCTGATACACCGCAATCGGGAGCAAGCCCCCTCTTATCAAACTTCAAGTAATCTACTGATTTTAAAGGGTTAAAATTTAGTCCTAACGCTGGATATTTTGGAGTCGGCCCAGGTTGCTGCGCGACGGCGCCACGTCGACGATGTGACCGGGTTGTTGGGTTGTTGGGGCGAGTACATATCCGTTGCTTAGGTAACGGCCACTATAGGTTCCGCCCTTACGGCGGCTCACTTTGCAAAAGCGGCAAAGTAAGCAAAACGCTCTTGCCCCACCACTCGGCACCTCGCTTGGGCTCGGTGTGCCCGTAATCCGCCATGGATTTGGGGGGCCGCCGCCACGCGCCATCCATGGCGCGGGGCGGCTAAACCGGCATCCCTGCCGGTTTACCCCCCAAATCCCTGTCGAATTCCGGCCAGCGTGGTTTAACGGGGCGCCTTAGATCAAAAACACAGCGAGGCGGCCTTATAGCCGACCTGATCGTTGAAGCGTGCGCGTACCCCTGTGGGAGCGGGCTTGCCCGCGAAGGTCGTTAACGATGACGCGGGAAACCAGAAAGAACGCGGCGTTCTCAGGTTTTTCGCGAGCAAGCTCGCTCCTACAGAAAAGCACAAGCGCCGCCAGCGTATCTGCGATGCGCAGCGAGTCGCTCTTGATCTTGCTTTTGATCTTAGACGCCCCGTTAAACCACGCTGGCCGAACGCAGGCTTGAAGCCGTGGGTAACCCGGCAGGACGCCGGGTTAGCCGTCCTGGGCCAGGGATGGCCCATGACGGCGGCCCACGGATTCAAGCCGGAGTGAGGGCACACCGAGCCTAGGCGAGGTGCCGAGTGGTGGGGCATGTAGCGTTTTGCTTACTTTTGCGCCTTTCAAAAGTGAGCCGCTGTATAAAAGCGGAACCATAAGTGGCCGTTGCCCAAATAACGGATATGTACCCAGGCCGAAAACCAACATCCTGCTCGGCTGTCAGGCTGCCACGGGAACAAGCTCCCTAGTTTGCTGCGCGACAGCGTCACATCGAAGATGTGGTGGGGACTCCCACATTTGTATCTGTGTTGGGCCTGGGATCAGCGGCGGTCTGCCACCACCCCAATCAACACCAGCACCACGATCAGCACCGGCGCGAGGCTGTAGTTATTGAACTGGCTCAGCCCCCGCACAATCCACGGCGTAGCGTAGATCAATGCCGCACCGCTGCCGATCATGCACAGCAGGGCCATCAAGGGCACGCGCAAGGCGCCAGCGATGCTGCCCAGGCGCGCTTCGACCCAGCCCTTGATATCGGCGCCGAACAGCACCAGCAAGCAGCCCACAAGGGCCAGGGAGATTTCCGACAGGTTGCTACGGCTCCAGCGGGATACGGTGGCGAGCAGGTCGAGTACCAGATCCATTCGATTTCCTTAAAGAGCTATCAGCTCAAAAACTTCTGCAACAGGTCATTGAGAAAGAGTTGCCCGCGGTCGGTTGCCGCCAGGCGTGACGGTTCGACCTGCATCAAGCCACTTTGTTCTGCGTCGCGGCGGCCTTCGTCGAGGCTGGCCAGCTCGAGCCCGGTGCGTTCGGCGTAGAGTCTGGCATCGACGCCTTCGGTCAGGCGTAGGGCGTTCATCAGGAATTCGAACGGCAACTCCTCGTTGGTCAGTTCTTTCGCCCCGGCCTGGAAGCTTTTGGCCGGGTTGAGGTAGTCCTTGGGCGCACGGGTTTTCCAGGTGCGCACGATGCGCCCGTCCGGGTGGCTAAGCTTGCCGTGGGCGCCGGCGCCAATGCCGATGAAGTCGCCAAAGCTCCAGTAATTCAGGTTATGCCGCGCCGCACGGTCGGGTTGGGCGTAGGCCGACACTTCATATTGTGCGTAACCGTGCTCGGCGAGCAGTGCCTGGCCGGCTTCCTGGATATCCCACAACGTGTCGTCTTCCGGCAGCGCGGGCGGCTGGTTCCAGAAGACGGTGTTGGGTTCCAGAGTCAGCTGATACCAGGACAGGTGTGTCGGCTTGAGCGCAATGGCTTGGCGCAAGTCGCCCAAGGCGTCGTCCAGGGATTGGTTGGGCAAGCCGTGCATTAAGTCCAGGTTGAAGTTATCGAACCCGGCCTGACGCGCCATGTCGGCGGCGCGCACAGCTTCTTCGCCGTTATGGATGCGACCCAGGGCCTCAAGTTTTTCCTGCTGGAAACTCTGGATGCCGATGGACAGGCGATTGATCCCCAACTTGCGGTAGGCCACGAACTTCTCTTGCTCGAAGGTCCCGGGGTTGGCTTCCAGGGTGATCTCGATATCCGCGGCAAACGGGATGCGCGCTTGCACACCCCTGAGCAAGCGCCCCAACGCGGTGGCGCTGAACAGGCTAGGGGTGCCGCCACCGAAGAAAATCGAGCTCAGTTCCCGGCCATAAGCGGCGTGCAGGTCTTGATCCAGATCCGCCAACAATGCATCTACATACTCTTCTTCCGGCAGCACCTTGCTGGCGGTGTGGGAGTTGAAGTCGCAATAGGGGCATTTGCGCACGCACCAAGGGATATGGATGTACAGCGCCAGGGGCGGCAGGTGGGGCAGGGCCGCCCGTGGTGTTTGCGCGCCACCGTGGATCAGCGGCTGCGCAGAGGTGTTCTGGGTCATTTCAAGCCCAGGCGCTGGCGCAGCAAGGCCATGGCGCGGGCGCGGTGGCTGATCTGGTTCTTGTCGGCCGGGCTCAGTTCGGCGCTGGAAACATTGCGCTCCGGCACCCAGAACAATGGGTCGTAGCCAAAGCCATGTTCGCCGCTGGCGGCGTGCAGGATGCGCCCCTGCCACAAGCCTTCGCACAGGATCGGCAACGGGTCATCGGCATGTCGCACCAGGGCCAGTACGCAGACGAACTGTGCGCCGCGTTCGGCGTCCGGCACGTCCTTGAGGGCGTCGAGCAGTTTGGCATTGTTGGCTGCGTCACCCTTGCCGTCGGCATAACGGGCCGAATAGATGCCCGGGGCGCCGCCGAGAAAGTCCACCGCCAGGCCCGAATCATCCGCCAACGCCGGCAGGCCGGAGATACGCGCGGCATTGCGTGCCTTGAGGATGGCGTTTTCGACGAACGACAGGCCGGTCTCTTCCGGCTCGACCTGGCTGAACTCGCCAATCGAGCGCAGTTGCACGGATTCGCCGAGCATGGCCTGCAGTTCTTTGAGTTTGCCAGCGTTATGGCTGGCCAATATCAGTTGGGAGAGATTCATCGGTCGGCCGGAAACAGTTCTTGATTGAATTGGAAACCATGGGCTTTGCCGCCGGTTTCAACGTTGATGGTAAACGTCTTGTATTCGCGCTGCGTCACCGAATAGGGCGCGAGATAGCTGATCCCGCCTTTCTCTTCGATTTGCTTGAACGTCAGGATCTCGCTCTTGCCGCCCAGATCCTTGATGGTGCCGGTCACCTGGGCCGCGACCGGGGCCACGCCCTTGATCACAGTCACATTGATCAAGCCCTTCTCCTTGCTGCGCACCACGCCGACTTTCTGGGCGGTCTCCGGTGGCAGGAAGCTGGAGGTGAAGGTGTTGTAGTGGACGGTGATATCGCCAAAATCTTTCTTGCGGTTAGCATCGATGGTATCGGCGGCCATGGCGCTGGCGCCCAGGCATGCAGTCAATAGAAAAACAGCCAAACGACTCATGAACGTCCCTCTTGAAAATGATTAGACGGCAACTTTGTGGTCGGTCAGGCCAGGGCTGCTGACCCGGTAGATACCGATTTCGCCCAATAGATTGGGCCATAGCTTACTCGCCCAGCCGTGGCGGTGCTGTTGATCGACGGCAAGGCGGTTGATCACCTTGGCTTCACGCTCGCCACACAAGGCTTCGAAGTCTTCGAAGGTGCAGAAGTGAATATTCGGCGTGTTGTACCAGGTGTACGGGAGGAAATCCGAGACCGGCATGCGGCCCTTGGTGGCCAGGTACCAGCGGCAGCGCCAGTGACCGAAATTGGGGAAGGTGATGATGCATTGGCGGCCAACGCGCAGCATTTCGTCAAGGATGCGGTCCGGGTAGTGCACCGCTTGCAGGGCCTGGGTCATCACCACGATATCGAAGCTGTTGCTGGCAAAGTTGCCCAGGCCTTTGTCCAGGTCCTGCTCGATTACATTGATGCCCTTGGCCACGCACTGGGCGATGTTATCCGGGTCGTTTTCCAGGCCGTAGCCGGTAACTTGCTTGTTGTCGCGCAGCCAGCTCAGCAGTTCGCCATCGCCGCAGCCCAGGTCGAGCACGCGGCTGCCGGCGGGGATCCAGTCTTGGATGATTTCCAGGTCGGCTCTCATGGCGTTCTCCCAAAGCGTAAGCAATTCATATAAGCGTGATTCGATTCATGTAGTTGCGAAACGCCTGCAGGTAACGCGGGATCGGGATCAGGAAGGCGTCGTGGCCTTGCGGAGCATCGATCTCCAGGTAGCAGACGTCTTTCTTGGCGGCCATCAGGGCGTCCACCAGCTCACGGGAGCGGGCCGGTGAGAAGCGCCAGTCGGTGGTGAATGACATGACGCAGAACTTGGCCGTGACGTTCTCGAAGGTTTTCGCCAGGTCGTCGCCGTGATTGGCGGCCGGGTCGAAATAGTCCAGGGCCTTGGTCATCAGCAGGTAGGTGTTGGCGTCGAAACGCCCGGAAAACTCTTCGCCCTGATAACGCAGGTAGCTTTCCACCTGGAACTCGACGCTGTGGAAGTCGTAGTTGAGCTTCTCGCTCTTGAGGCCACGGCCGAATTTTTCGCCCATGGAGTCATCGGACAGATAGGTGATATGCCCCACCATCCGCGCCAGCATCAGGCCACGCTTGGGGATCACGCCGGCTTCCTGGAACGAACCGCCGTGGAACTCGGGGTCGGTGAGGATGGCCTGGCGCGCCACTTCGTTGAAGGCGATGTTCTGCGCCGACAGCTTGGGCGCCGAGGCGATGGCCAGGCAATGGCGCACACGGTCCGGGTAGCTGATGGTCCATTGCAGTGCCTGCATGCCGCCAAGGCTGCCACCAATCACCGCGGCCCACTGGCCGATGCCCAGCAGGTCCGCCAGGCGTGCCTGGCTGTGCACCCAATCTTCCACGGTCAACACCGGGAAGTCCGCGCCGAACGGCTTGCCGGTTTCCGGGTTGAGGCTGCTGGGGCCGGTGGAACCATTGCAGCCACCGAGGTTGTTGAGGCTGACCACGAAGAACTTGTTGGTGTCGATGGGCTTGCCGGGGCCGATGCAACTGTCCCACCAGCCGGGCTTGCGCTCGTCCGCAGAGTGGAAGCCGGCAGCGTGATGATGGCCGGACAAGGCGTGGCAGATCAGCACGGCGTTGCTCGCCGTGGCGTTCAGTTGGCCGTAGGTTTCGTAGATCAGGTCGTAGGCTGGCAGCGAACGGCCGCAGGCCAGGGCCAGCGGCTCGCTGAAATGCGCCACTTGCGGCACGACCAGTCCAACGGAATCGGGGGGAAAGGCAGCTGGCATCGACCCTGCTCTCGTTTAAATGAGGCGTAAGTCTAAAGAGCGGGGCCCCCAGCGGCAAGCAATGGTCTGTACCAGTACGCAGATACAAAATGTGGGAGGGGGCTTGCTCCCGATTGCGGTGTGTCAGCCGACATATAAGTCACTGATCCACCGCAATCGGGAGCAAGCCCCCTCCCACATTTTTACAGCATATTTCAGATCAGGCCGAACAGCTCTTTGGGCATGTAGGCAAAATACGCCAAGCGTGGAATCACCCAGCTTTGCAGCAGCTGGATCACGATAAACGCAAAGATCGGCGAGATATCCAGGCCACCCAGGTTCGGGATCAGGCGACGGAAGGGTGCCAGCACCGGTTCGGTGATCTGGGCTACCAATTCGGCGCCCGGACTACGGCTGCCCGGTGCGACCCACGACAGGATCACGCTGATGATCATCGACCAGAAAATGATCTTCAGGAACAGCGAGAAAATACCGATCAGGCCCCATGGCAACAGCAGCACGGTGAACGCCTGGTAGCCGTTAAGCATCAGGATCACCACGAACAGCAGGATCTGCAGCAGCAACGCCAGCACCAGCGAGGACATGTCCAGGCCGAACAGGCTCGGGATCACCCGGCGCAGCGGTTTGAGCAGTGGCTGCGTGGCCTTGACCACGAACTGGCACAGCGGGTTGTAGAAGTTGGCCCGCACCAGTTGCAGGATAAAGCGCATCAGCACGATCAGCAGGTACAGGCTGCCCAGGGTCTGGATGATGAAAATGGCAGCGTCATTGATTCCGAGCATGTTTGATTACCTTGGTAAGGGACGACTATTTGCCCAGTTGCTCAGCCATCTCGGCTGAACGATGTGCCGCGGCACCCAGTGCAGTTTCCACCAGGGCCTCAAAGCCTCCGGCTTGAAACGATTCGATGGCGGCTTGCGTAGTGCCGCCCGGGGACGTTACACGACGGCGCAGCTCGGCGGCATCGACATCGCTGCCCACGGCCATTTTCGCGGCGCCCAGGGCTGTTTGTTCGGCCAGTTGCTCGGCGACATCATGGGGCAGGCCCAGCTTGACGCCGGCTGCGGTCATGGCCTCGATCAACAGGAAGAAGTAGGCCGGACCGCTGCCGGAAACAGCAGTGACCGCATCCAGTTGTTGTTCCTGCTCCAGCCACACGGCGATGCCCACCGCAGACAGCAACTCCTCGGCCTGGTCGCGTTGTTGCGCCGTGACTTCGTGGGTGGCATACAGGCCGCTGACGCCTTGGCGCAGCAGCGCCGGGGTGTTGGGCATGCAGCGCACGATGGGCTGGGCACCGAGCCAGTTGTTCATGCTGGCGCAGGTGATCCCGGCAGCGATGGACACCACCAGTTGATGGGGCTGCAGGCTAGGGCGCAGGCTTTCGCACACGGCCTTCATGGCCTGGGGCTTGACCGCCAGTACGATCACGTCGACGCCATGGATGGCCTCGGCGTTGTCGGCGAACGTTTCGATGCCGTGCTCGGCGCTGACGCGCTCGCGGGTTTCGTCGCCCGGGTCGCTGGCGCGGATCTGCTCGGCGTCCAGGCCCTTGGCCCGCAGGCCGCCGATCAGGCTGGCCGCCATGTTACCGGCGCCGATAAAGGCAATACGCGTGTTGCTCATGACAGGTCCTTATTTTCGAGGGAAGTCAGCCATTTCACGCCTGGCCGTAGTCGCGGGCGCCAAACAGGGCGGTACCGATGCGCACCCAGGTGGCGCCTTGGGCGATGGCCGACTCAAGGTCATGGCTCATGCCCATGGAAAGTGTGTCGAGCGCCAGGTCCAGGCTGGCTTGCAGGTCGCGCACCCTGGCGAATGCTGCATCCTGTGCGGCCCTGTCTTCAGTTGGCTCGGGGATCGCCATCAGGCCACGCAGCTTCAGGCGCGGTAACGCGCTGATGGCATTGGCCAGGGCCGGCAGGTCGGCAGGTGTGCAGCCGGACTTGCTGGCTTCGCCGCTGACATTAACCTGGATGCAGATATTCAGCGGCGGCAGGTCGGCCGGGCGTTGTTCGGACAGGCGTTGTGCGATTTTCAGGCGGTCCACGGAATGCACCCAGGCGAAGTTCTCGGCGATGGCGCGAGTCTTGTTCGATTGAATGGGGCCGATGAAGTGCCAACTCAAGGGCAGGTCGGTCAACTCGGCCTGTTTGCCCAGGGCTTCCTGCAGGTAATTCTCGCCAAAGTCGTGCATACCGGCGGCATAGGCTTCGCGCACTGCCTGCGCGGGCTTGGTCTTGCTCACGGCCAGCAGGTGGATGCTGCTTGCGTCACGTTGCGCGGCCTCGGCTGCGGCGCGGATGCGCTGGCTAACCAGGCCGATGTTGTCTGCTATCGTCGACATTCAAGTTGCACCCGTGGATATGGAGTCCGCGGCATTCTACTGGAAATGGAAAGCCCTATGGATATCACGCAATTGCTGACGGCCAGCGTAAGCCGAGGCGCCTCCGACCTGCATCTGTCGGCCGGCCTGGCGCCGATGCTGCGCATCGATGGCGAAGTCTGGCCCATGGATTGGCCGAGGCTTGAGGCATCGCAAATGGTCGACCTGGTGTGCCCTTTACTGAGTAAACACCAACAAAAGGATTTCGAAACATCTCTTGAAACGGATTTTGCCTTCGAGTTGCCTGGAGTGGCGCGTTTCCGGGCAAACGTGTTCCGCCAGGATCGCGGCGTGGGTGCGGTATTTCGCACTATCCCGACCGAGGTCCAGAGCCTGGAAGACTTGGGGTTGGGCGAGGTTTTCCAGCGTATCGCCCAGCTTCCACGCGGCCTGGTACTGGTCACTGGGCCCACCGGTTCGGGTAAGTCCACCACCTTGGCGGCGATGATCGATCACCTTAACCAGCACCGACGCCAGCATATCCTCACCCTGGAAGACCCGATCGAATTTATCCACAGGCCGAAAATGGCCCTGGTCACCCAGCGCCAAGTGCACCGCGATAGCCACAGCTTTTCGGTCGCCCTGCGCTCGGCCCTGCGGGAAGACCCGGATGTGATACTGGTGGGTGAGCTACGCGACCTGGAAACCATTCGCCTGGCGCTGACGGCGGCTGAGACCGGACACCTGGTATTTGGCACTCTGCACACTTCATCGGCAGCAAAGACCGTGGACAGGCTGGTGGATGTCTTCCCGGCCGGGGAAAAGGCCATGGTCCGCTCAATGCTTTCGGAGTCGTTGCAGGCGGTGGTGTCCCAGGTGCTGCTGAAGAAGGTCGGCGGCGGGCGCGTGGCGGCTCATGAAATCATGTTGGGTACGCCGGCGATCCGGAACCTGGTCCGCGAAGACAAGGTGGCGCAGATGGTCTCGGCGATCCAGACCGGTGGGGCGTTGGGAATGAAGACGCTGGATATGAGTTTGAAGGCGTTGGTTGCGCGAGGCGTGGTCAGTCGAGACGATGCGCGAGAGAAGGCGAGGGTGCCTGGGGATATATAAAATCGGGAGATATAAGGAGATCCAAATGTGGGAGGGGGCTCGCTCCCGATAGCGGTGTATCAGTCAGCTTGTTTGTAGCTGACCCACTGCAACCGGGAGCAAGCCCCCTCCCACATTGTTTACTGTATTTCAGCTGAAGATCAGCGCTGCACGATCCGCAGGTTGCTGTTCTGCTCTTTCGGCAGCACCCGCTTGGCAATCACGTAGTTCTTGTCCCAGAACGGCTTTTTCAGCGTGTCGATGCTCACCGACTTGCCACGGCGTGGCGCGTGGATAAAGCGGTCGTTACCCAGGTAAATGGCAACGTGGTTGACCTGGCGGCTCTTCAACTTGAAGAACAACAGATCGCCCGGTTTCAGGTCTTTGCGATCAACCTTCAAGCCGTGGCCGGCCGCCATGGCGTTGGAAGTGCGTGGCAAATCCACCGCTTTTACATCGTTAAAGGCATATTTCACCAAGCCGCTGCAGTCGAACCCTTTACTTGGGCTGCTGCCGCCCCAACGATAAGGAGTACCGAGCACGTTGACGGCGCGGCTGAGCACGTTGCTGCTTTGCTTGGTGTTCACCGCCATCAGGCCGGGAGTTGCTTTACCGTGGGCCTTGCTCACTTGAGTCGGGCGGTTGACGGTCAGCTTTGCAGATTTGGCCGTGCTGGTTGTGCTGTGGACTTTAGGGGTGAAACCATTGACGTTCGGAAGTCGTTGCTCACGATTGGTGGCGTGGGCGGCCAGTGGCATTAATAGGCAGATGGTCAGCCATGTCTTGAAAAATGGTCGCATTAGGCGTGGCTCTTATGGGTTTGCGCGCAACTTTATAACAGCTTTTTGTGTCGTTCTCAGGCCGTTTGTCGACTGAACCTTGGGGTCAAATTCAGGAAAAACGCGACGAATTGCCGCAATTGTCCTACACAAGTCAGGTGGCATAAGGCTTTGAGGGCAGGAAGATACCATTTGCCGTACGTCGGGCGCTCGTAAAAAAGTCACAAAGAAAATGAAAAAATTTATCTATCGAAGCAAAAGAGGTACCTCATGAACACCTATCAACAGGTTGGTCAGCAGCAAGATACCCATAGCAAGGTGATCGGTTACCTGCTTTGGATTTTCGGTTTTACCGGGGCGCATCGCTTTTATTACGGCAAGCCCGTGACCGGCACGATCTGGTTTTTCACCTTCGGCCTGCTGGGCATTGGCTGGCTGATCGACTTGTTCCTGATCCCGGCCATGGACCGTGAAGCCGACCTGCGTTTTACCGCCGGGCCGATCGAATACAACGTCGCGTGGATTCTGTTGGCGTTCCTGGGTGTGTTCGGTGTGCACCGTATGTACCAGGGCAAATGGATCACCGGCCTGATCTACCTGCTGACCGGCGGTTTGTTCCTGCTGGGGGTGCTGTATGACTTCTGGACGTTGAATACGCAGATTTCGGTTCGTAATGCTGAGCGCAATAACGGGCGCTGATCTCTCGGCCATATAGAGAACAGAATGTGGGAGGGGGCTTGCTCCCGATAGCGGTGGATCAGCCAGCTCATCTTTAGCTGACCCACTGCAATCGGGAGCAAGTCGAATCGTCGCACCGCCCCTCCCACATTTACTGTGCTTACTTGATATTTGTTTTAAGCCTGGTAGCTGATCCGCCCATCCATGAAGGTGTACCGCACCGTCGCCGGCAGGCTATGGCCGATGAACGGGCAGTTTTCGCCCTTCGACAACCAGTGCTCCCCGGCCACCGTCGAGCTGCCCAGGTCAAACAGCACCAGGTCCGCTGGCGAACCGACTGCCAGCTTGCCCGCCGGCAGGCGCAGGGCCTGAGCCGGGCCGGCGCTCAAGCGTGCCAGCAGCGTTGGCAGGTCGAGCAAGCCGTCCTCCACCAACGTCATCGCCAGCGGCAGCAACAACTCCACGCTGCTGATGCCCGGCTCGGTCGCACCAAACGGTGCCAGTTTGGCGTCGCGCTCATGGGGCTGATGATGGCTGGAAATCGCCGATACCACCCCCGACTTCACCGCAGCCCGCAAACCATCACGGTCGGCCTTGGTTCGCAGGGGCGGCTGCACGTGATAGAGGCTGGAGAAGTCGATCAGCGCTTCATCCGTCAGGATCAGCTGGTACAAGGCGACATCTGCCGTCACCGGCAAACCTCGGGCCTGGGCCTGGGCAATCAGGGCCACGCCCCGGGCGCTGGTCAGTTGGCTGAAATGCGCGCGTACACCACTCTGCTCTACCAGCAGCAGGTCACGGGCCAGGGCCACGGTTTCGGCGGTTTCCGGAATGCCCGGCAAACCGAGGAAACTGGCGACTGCGCCTTCATGAGCCAGGCCGCCCTCGGCCAGGTCGCGGTCCTGAGAGTGGAAGATCACCGTCAAATCGAAGGTGGCTGCATACTCCAGGGCGCGGCACAGGGTGCGCGTGCTGCGGAAGTTGTCCAAGCCATTGCCGAAAGCCACGCAACCGGCGTCGCGCAGTGCGATCAGTTCGGCCAGTTGTTCGCCATCCAGGCCTTTGCTCAGGGCGCCGATAGGGAACACCTTGCAATTGCCGGCTTCGCGGGCGCGATCGAGGATCAGTTCGGTCACCGCCGAAGTATCCAGCACCGGCTTGGTATTGGGCGGGCAGCACAGGCTGGTCACGCCACCGGCTGCGGCGGCCTGGGTTTCGCTGATGATATTGCCTTTGCGGCTGTAGCCCGGTTCGCGCAGAGCGACGTTCAGGTCTACCAGCCCTGGTGCGGCCACCAGGCCCTTGGCGTCGATGCTCTCGACGGCGCCGAAGCCATCGGGCGCAGCGCCGATGGCGATGATCTTGCCGGCATCCAGATGTAGATCGGTAACTTGGTCCAGGCCGCTGGCCGGGTCGATGACTCGGGCGCCGAGAATGCTGAGCTTCACTGGGCCTGCTCCTGCTCGAATTGACGTTGCGCGGTTTGCCCGCTCATGGCCATGGACAACACAGCCATGCGCACGGCGATGCCGTAGGTCACTTGGTTCAAGATCACCGACTGCGGGCCGTCGGCCACCGCCGACTCGATTTCCACACCGCGGTTGATCGGCCCCGGGTGCATCACGATGGCGTCCGGCTTGGCGCCCGCCAGGCGTGCAGTGGTCAGGCCGAACAGGCGGTAGAACTCGCCTTCGCTCGGCAACAGGCCACCGGCCATGCGCTCGCGCTGCAGGCGCAGCATGATCACCACGTCCACATCCTTGAGGCCCTCGGTCATATCGGTGTAGACCTTCACGCCGTATTGTTCGATACCGATGGGCAACAGGGTCTTGGGTGCGATCACGCGGATATCCGGGCAACCCAGGGCCTTCAGGGCCAGCATGTTCGAGCGCGCCACCCGCGAATGCAGGATGTCGCCGACGATGGCCACCGAGAGGTTTTCAAAGCTGCCCTTGTGCCGACGGATGGTGAGCATGTCGAGCATGCCCTGGGTCGGGTGGGCGTGACGGCCGTCGCCGCCGTTGATGATCGCGACGTTCGGGCACACGTGCTCGGCAATGAAGTGTGCGGCGCCGGAGTCACCATGGCGTACCACGAACATGTCGGCTGCCATGGCTTCCAAGTTGCGCAGGGTGTCGAGCAGGGTCTCGCCCTTGCTCGCCGACGAGGTCGACACGTTCAGCGTGATCACGTCGGCCGACAGCCGCTGGGCTGCCAGCTCAAAGGTGGTACGGGTACGGGTGGAGTTCTCGAAGAACACATTGCAGATGGTTTTGCCGCGCAGCAGCGGGACCTTCTTCACCGCCCGGCCACCGACCTCGAGGAACGAGTCAGCGGTGTCGAGGATTTCGGTGAGCAGTTCGCGGGGCAAACCGTCGAGGGACAAGAAATGTTGCAACTGGCCCTGAGCATTGAGCTGCAGCGGGCGCTTGGCATCTAGAGGCGTCATCGCGGGGACTCTGTACAAGGCGGTTTAAAGGGCAAGGTCTTGCAGTTCGAGTTCGAGCGGCGTGGGACCGGACAATTTTACCCGCTGCTGGGCGCAAAGCGACAGGGTCGCGCCGACTACGTCCGGGCTGATCGGCAATTCGCCGGCGTCCAGGTCCAGCAGGCACACCAGGGTCACGCTGGCCGGGCGGCCGTAGTCGAATAGCTCGTTCAGGGCGGCGCGGATGGTGCGGCCGCTCATCAGCACGTCGTCGATCAATACCAGGTGCTGGCCTTCGATCTCGAACGGCAGGGCCGAAGGGCGCACTTGCGGGTGCAGGCCATTCTGGCTGAAGTCGTCGCGGTAGAAGGATACATCCAGCGTACCCAGGGGCGAATCGCTGCCCATCTCTTCCAGCAGCGCCTGGGCCACCCACACACCACCGGTACGAATGCCGATAAAACGCGGCTCGCTGACGGCGCGGTGTTCCAGGTGCGCCTTGAGGCGTATTGCCATCTGGCTGATCAGTTCGGCGGGGTTGGGCAAGCTCATGGTGGCTCCTTGTTAAGTGTGTAGGAGCGAGCTTGCTCGCGAAAAACGTCAACGATAACGCGTGAAAACCTGGAAGTGCGCGGTGCCTGTGAGTTCTTCGCGAGCAAGCTCGCTCCTACAAAAACGGCATAGCAGCAAGCCGCGTCAGTCAGGATTCAAATAAAGCCGTGTTTTCATCCAGCCAACCCTGCAACAGCAAGGCGGCGGCGATGGCGTCCACGGGGTTGTCGCGGTAGCTGCCCTTCTGCCCGCCACGGTCGCGGCGCTCGCCTTTGGCTTCAAAGGTGGTCAGGCGCTCGTCGTGGGTATAGAAGGGCAGGTTGTAGCGGCCATTGAGGCGGCGGGCGAACTTCTCGGCGCGCAGGCACATGTCGCTGGGCGTGCCGTCCATGTTCAAGGGCAGGCCGACCACCACCGCATCTGGCTTCCACTCTTTAATGAGGGCTTCAACCTGGTTCCAGTCCGGCACGCCGTTCTGGGCCTTGAGGGTGCACAGTTCGCGGGCCTGGCCGGTAATCACCTGGCCGACCGCTACGCCGATCTGTTTGGTGCCGTAGTCAAAACCGAGGATCAGACGCAAGGCCATCAGGCGTGCCCCGCCTGGCTGGTCAACAGGTTGAGGTTGACCCGCAGCTTGGCCGCGGCCGCTTCCAGGCGTAGTTCGCTGGCGGTGTTGAACAGGATGTCGGCGTCGAACGGGCAGGTCAGCCAGGCATTGCTGGCCAGTTCGGCCTCCAGTTGCCCGGCTTCCCAACCGGCGTAGCCGAGGGTGATCACGCTTTGCTCAGGGCCAACGCCGTCGGCGATGGCGAACAGCACATCCTGGGAAGTGGACAGTGACACGCCTTCAAGGTCGACCGTGGCCTGGAACTTCGGCCCGGTGGGGTGCAGCACAAAGCCGCGATCAGTCTGCACCGGCCCGCCGATGTAGATCGGCACGTCCTGGCAACAGGCCGGCGGATCGATCTCCGGGCGCAATTGCTCGAGGATATCGGCCAGGTTCAGCTCCTGCGGGCGGTTGACCACCAGCCCCATGGCACCATTGGCCGTGTGCTCGACGATGTAGGTCAAGGTCTGCGCAAAGTTCGGGTCGGCCATATGGGGCATGGCGATCAGGAATTGGTGCTTGAGGTAGGTCGGGCTGACGTTTTTCATGTCCGCTAGTGTGGCGTTGGAGGGGCGAACTGACAAGCTGGGAGTGAGCCCTGTGCTGTCTTTGTGGCGAGGGAGCTTGCTCCCGCTGGGTCGCGTAGCGGCCCTAAACCCGGTTATTGCGTTTCAATTTGGAAAAACTCTGTACCTGTATTGGGTCTGCTGCGCAGACCAGCGGGAGCAAGCTCCCTCGCCACAACGGGCCCGATCAACAGGGGTCAGTTACTGGACAACCGGTCGCCCTTGGCAAACTTCCAGGTGCGGATGATTTCCAGGCGGTCCACGTCATTCAAGTCGCCGCTGAACGGCGCAAAGGGCGCGGCCAGGCGCACGATGCGCTGGGCGGCCTGGTCCAGCAACGGTTGGCCGGAGGATTCCAGTACCTGCACTTCATAGAGCGAACCGTCACGGTTGATCGACACCAGCAAGCGCAAATTGCCATAGATTTGTTGGCGCCGGGCTTCTTCCGGGTAGTTGAGGTTGCCGATGCGCTCGACCTTCTTGCGCCACTCGTCCTTATACCAGGCACCTTTATCGCGCATGGTCGAGGCGGCGTTCAGGCGGTAGATGCGCGGACGCTTGGCGTACAGCTGTTGTTCATGGGCCAGTTCGGCTTCCAGGCTGGAAATTTCATCGGAGAGCGTCGAGCTGTCGAAGGTTGGCGCGGGTTTCACCGGTTCGGGCTTGGGTTCGGTCTTGGTCTTTTCGCGCTGGGTCGGGGCTTTTTGCGGCTTGGGTGCCGCGGTCGTTACGGCGGCCTTGGGCGCAGCCTGCTTGACCTCGGGCTTGGGCGCGGGCGGCGGGGTGACCTTATTGACTTTGTTGTCGTGGAAGGGCGCGACTTCGGTGGTCTTGGGCACCGCTTTCTTGTCGAGGGTGCCGCTGCCCTGCTGGTTGTCCTGGGCGAGAAAGTCGGCCTTCTCGGGCTTCTTTTCGCTTTTGAATGTCGCGAGGGTGATTTCCAGAGTCTTGGTGATCTGCTTGGGCTCGACCATGGTGAAGCCCACGCCCAGGAGCAAAGCCAGGTGAATCAATGCGGCAAGAAACAGGGTAAATCCGAGCCGATCAGCCGGGCGCACGCCTCTCTGGGTGAGTTCTGGGGGCAGATCGGACGGGAGCGTCATGACAAGAAAACCAACATCGCGCGTTTCACAGGTGGCGCATGATAACGCAATGTTGGTGTGTGTCCGGCTGTTCTATGTCACTTGGCTTGTAGCTTACGCTCAATGGCAGCCATCAGCATTTCGCCGATGTTCGTGCCAAATGCATTGTCAATCTCGCGAATACACGTTGGACTGGTGACGTTGATTTCAGTGAGATTCTCACCAATTACGTCTAGTCCGACAAACAGCAGGCCTTTTTCCCGTAGGGTTGGGCCGACTTGGGCGGCGATCCAGCGGTCCTTGTCCGATAACGGACGCGCTTCACCGCGACCCCCGGCTGCCAGGTTGCCACGGGTCTCGCCCGCAGCGGGGATGCGCGCCAGGCAGTAATCTACCGGCTCACCGTCGATCATCAGGATGCGCTTGTCGCCATCCTTGATCGCCGGCAGGTAGGCCTGGCCCATGATCTGCTGGGTGCCCAGCACCGTCAGGGTCTCGAGGATCACCGACAGGTTCGGGTCGCCGGCGCGGTGACGGAAGATCGAGGTGCCGCCCATGCCGTCCAGTGGCTTAAGAATGACATCGCCATGCTTGGCGGCGAATTCACGCAGTACATCGGCGCGGCGGCTGACCACGGTCGGTGGTGTGCACTGCGGGAACAGGGTGGCGAACAGCTTTTCATTGCAGTCGCGCAGGCTCTGCGGCTTGTTGACGATCAACACGCCAGCGCGTTCGGCCTGCTCCAGCAGGTAGGTGGAATATACAAATTCCATGTCGAACGGCGGGTCCTTGCGCATCAGGATTACGTCAAGGTCGCTCAGGGGGCTGTCGATCTCGTCCGAAAGCTCGAACCACTTCTCAGGGTTGGCGAACACTTGCAGCGGCCGCATGCGTGCGCGGGCCTCGCCGTCACCCTGGTACAGGTCGCGCTGTTCCATATAGAACAATGTCCAGCCGCGGGCCTGGGCAGCCAGGAGCATGGCCAGCGAACTGTCCTTTTTATAGGAGATGCTGGCGATAGGGTCCATGACAATGCCGACGCGAACGCTCATGGGGGATTTCCTCTAGCAAATTAGGGCGCATAAAAGTGGCGTCAGAGTGGCGCTGCGGCTGTTGTGGGTCAAGGAAAAACCACTGGGCGGGTGCCTCGATAGATTGCGCCCGGAGACTGTGCTAAAAAGACTGCCACAACGCAGCAGCCCTTGAATTCCAAGGCTTGCGGCGTTCATCCTGTGCAACATCAGGCAGTACGCACCGAAAACCGATTCGCTTTGGCGATGGTAGAGCAGATATGGAACAGCATTCCAGCGCCTTGAGGGTAATGGTGATCGACGATTCGAAAACGATCCGCCGCACCGCCGAGACCCTGTTGAAGAACATGGGGTGCGAGGTCATCACGGCCATCGACGGTTTTGATGCCCTGGCGCGGATTGTGGATCATCACCCGCACATTATTTTTGTCGACATCATGATGCCGCGCCTGGATGGCTACCAGACCTGCGCCCTGGTGAAGAACAACCCGACGTTCAAGACGATCCCGGTGATCATGCTGTCCTCCAAGGATGGCCTGTTCGACAAGGCCAAGGGGCGTATCGTGGGTGTCGATCAGTTTTTGACCAAGCCTTTCAGCAAGGAAGAACTGCTGGGTGCGATCAAGGCCTATGTGCCTGCCTTCGCCACAGTAGAACAAGCACACTGACGCCACCCCACAAGGGCTGGCGCCGACCAATGTAGTGGGGAAAACCATGGCACGTGTTCTGATCGTCGACGATTCGCCGACCGAAATGTACAAACTCACCGGCATGCTGGAAAAGCACGGCCACCAGGTCCTGAAAGCCGAAAACGGCGCAGACGGCGTGGCCCTGGCCCGCCAGGAAAAACCCGACGCCGTGCTGATGGACATCGTCATGCCGGGTCTCAACGGCTTCCAGGCCACACGCCAGTTGTCCAAGGAGCCGGAAACCAACGGTATCCCGATCATCATCATCACCACCAAGGACCAGGAAACCGACAAGATCTGGGGCGCACGCCAGGGCGCCAAGGACTACCTGACCAAACCGGTGGACGAAGAAACCCTGATCGCCACCCTGAACAAGGTACTGGCCGGCTAAGGCTCGCGATCATGACCGAGTCGCAAACCGCCTTCGAACTGCTGCTGGACATCGACCGCCGCTGCCGCCTGCTGGCCGCTGACCTGCCCTCCCAGGAAACCCGGCTGCAACGCTGGAGCGGGATTGGTTTTCGCCTGGGCGCACACTGGTACGTGGCGCCCATGGGCGAAGTCGCCGAAGTCTTGCATGAGCCGCGTTGCACCCTGATGCCCGGGGTCAAGCCCTGGGTCAAGGGCGTGGCCAACCTGCGCGGGCGCTTGCTGCCGGTGATGGACCTGGGCGGTTTCCTTGGCCTTGAGTTATCCAAGGCGCGCAAGCAACGGCGTGTATTGGTGGTGGAGTTCAACGACCTGTTCGTCGGGCTGCTGGTAGACGAGGTGTTGGGCATGCAGCATTTCCCATTAGACGCCTGGATGGCCAGCACCGCCTCCGGTGCCCCGTTTATCCAGGGCCAGTTCGACGGCGACCCGCAGTGGCAAGTCTTCAGCCCCTTCGCCCTGGCCCAGGCCCCTGGCTTCATGGATGTCGCCGCATGAGTACCGCTACCACGCCCAAACCCCAGACCGCGTCGCGCAGCCGTTCACAGATCATCGTGCTGTTTATCGCCTTGATCGTGTTCATCATGCTGTTGTTCGCCAACTTCGCGTACCTCAACACTCAGTCCACCTACGATAAACAGTACATCGGCCACGCCGGTGAACTGCGCGTGCTGTCCCAGCGCATCGCCAAGAACGCCACCGAAGCGGCCGCCGGCAAGGCCGCCGCGTTCAAACTGCTGGGCGATGCGCGCAATGATTTTGCCCAGCGCTGGGGCTATCTGAAAAAAGGCGACCCGCAAACCGGCTTGCCCGCCGCACCCAGTGCGGTACGCGCCGAAATGCGTGCGGTGCAGACCGACTGGGAAGCGCTGCTGAAAAACACCGATGCGATCCTTGCCAGCGAACAGACCGTACTGTCCCTGCACCAAGTGGCCGCAACCCTGGCTGAAACCGTGCCGCAATTGCAGATGGAATCGGAAAAAGTCGTCGATATCCTGTTGCAACGCGGCGCCCCGGCGAGCCAGGTAGCTTTGGCCCAACGCCAATCACTGCTGGCCGAACGTATCCTGGGGGCGGTCAATACTGTGCTCGCGGGAGACGAAACCGCGGTGCAGGCCGCCGACGCCTTTGGTCGTGACGCCAACCGTTTCGGCGTGGTGCTTAACGGTATGCTCAACGGCAACCCGGGGCTGCGCATCACCCAGGTCGAAGACCAGGATGCCCGTGCGCGACTGACGGAAATCGCCGAGCTGTTCGAGTTCGTCTCCGGCTCCGTGGATGAAATCCTCGAGACTTCGCCGCAGTTGTTCCAGGTACGGGCCTCGGCGAGCCATATTTTCAACTTGTCACAAACCCTGCTCGATGAA
Source organism: Pseudomonas khavaziana (assembly GCF_036704165.1). Taxonomy (NCBI): domain Bacteria; kingdom Pseudomonadati; phylum Pseudomonadota; class Gammaproteobacteria; order Pseudomonadales; family Pseudomonadaceae; genus Pseudomonas; species Pseudomonas khavaziana. The sequence goes on along the minus strand of NZ_CP129946.1, from coordinate 6,128,692 downwards.
GCCTCGCACCTGGCCACCGGTTTTGAAAAACTTGCCGGCGGGCGCAGTTTCGACACCATCGGCGGTTATGTGCTGGGCTTGCTGGCGCTGACCTCGATCATCCTGATCGGCCTGGTCATGGTGCGCGAGACCAACCGCCAACTGCGTGAAACCGCGCAGAAGAATGAGCGCAACCAGAACGCGATCATGCGCCTGCTGGATGAAATCGAAGATCTGGCCGACGGCGACCTCACCGTCACCGCCTCGGTCACCGAAGATTTCACCGGCACCATCGCTGACTCCATCAACTACTCCGTGGACCAATTGCGCGACCTGGTCGCCACCATCAACCTCACCGCCGGGCAAGTCGCCGGGGCGGTGCAGGACACCCAGGCCACCGCCATGCACCTGGCCCAGGCGTCGGAGCATCAGGCCCAGCAGATTGCCGAGGCCTCGACGGCGATTGAGCAGATGGCCCAGTCCATCGACCAGGTATCGGCCAACGCCGCCGAATCCTCGGCGGTGGCAGAGCGCTCGGTGGAGATCGCCAACAAAGGCAACGAGGTGGTGCACAACACCATCCACGGCATGGACAATATTCGCGAGCAGATCCAGGACACCGCCAAGCGCATCAAGCGCCTGGGCGAGTCGTCCCAGGAAATCGGCGATATCGTCAGCCTGATCGACGACATCGCCGACCAGACCAACATCCTCGCCCTTAACGCGGCAATCCAGGCAAGCATGGCCGGGGATGCCGGGCGCGGTTTTGCCGTGGTGGCCGATGAAGTGCAGCGCCTGGCCGAACGCTCGTCGGCGGCCACGCGGCAGATCGAAACCCTGGTGCGGGCGATCCAGGCCGACACCAACGAAGCCGTCATCTCCATGGAGCAGACCACCACCGAAGTGGTGCGTGGCGCCCGCCTGGCCCAGGATGCAGGGGTGGCGCTGGAAGAGATCGAAGGCGTGTCGAAAACCCTCGCGGCGCTGATCCAGAGTATCTCCAACGCGGCGCAGCAACAGACCTCGTCGGCGGGGCAGATTTCCCTGACCATGAACGTGATCCAGCAGATCACCACCCAGACGTCGTCGGGTTCCACCGCCACCGCCGAAAGCATTGGTAACCTGGCGAAGATGGCCAGTCAGTTGCGTAGATCGGTGTCGGGGTTCACCTTGCCGCCACCCAAACAGGTCGATGATTGAAATACGATCAAACTGTGGGAGGGGGCTTGCTCCCGATAGCGGTGGATCAGCCGGCAGCTGTATTTACTGAACCACCGCTATCGGGAGCAAGCCCCCTCCCACATTGGATCTCCATTGTTTGTGAGATACCAGCAACCCACGAATTCAAAGCGGAGCAGTTATGGTTGATCGGCACGACTACGTGGCCCTCGAATGGGTCAAGGGCGACATTGCCGAAACCCTGAAGCAGGCCCGTTCGGCGCTCGATACATACGTTGAAACCGGAGAAGCCCTCGACGCATGCCTGGCTGGTATCCACCAGGTGCATGGTGCGCTGCAAATGGTCGAGTTCTACGGTGCGGCGCTGCTGGCCGAAGAGATTGAGGAACTGGCCCTGGCCCTCCAGGCCGGTCTTGTCAGCCAGCGCGAAGAGAGCATCCGCCTGCTGCAACAAGCCCTCGGCCAATTGCCGCTGTACCTGGACCGCGTACACAGCGCCCGCCGCGACTTGCCACTGGTGGTGCTGCCGCTGCTCAACGACCTGCGCAGCGCCCGTGGTGAAAGCCTGTTGTCGGAAACCAGCCTGTTCAGCCCGCAACTGCTGTCGATCACGCCGTTGCCTGATGAGGCACTGGCCCGGCGTGCAACACCGGACTTGCATGAGCAATTGCGCCAATGGCACCAAATGCTGCAACAAGCCCTCGCCGGGCTATTGCGCGAAGACCACGGCCCGAGCAACCTGGAAGACATGGCGCGGGTGTTCGCTCGCCTCGAAGCGTTGTGCCAGGGTGCGCCGTTGTTGCCGTTGTGGCAGGTCACCTCGGCGCTGGTCGAGGGCATGCTCACCGGCGTGATCGCCAACAGCCCGGCGTTGCGCAGCCTGCTCAAGGCCAGCGACAAGCAACTCAAGCGCCTGCTGGCCCAGGGCATCGGCGGAATCAACCAGCCGGCGCCGGATGAGTTGCTCAAGAGCCTGTTGTTCTACGTCGCCAAAGTCACCCGTCCGACGCCGCGCATGCAAAGCCTGAAAGAACGCTATGGCCTGGACGAAGCCTTGCCCGACAGTGCCGTGGTCGATGCCGAGCGTGCGCGACTGGCCGGGCCGGATCGCAATGCCATGGGCTCGGTGCTTGGCGCCTTGTGCGAGGAACTGGTGCGGGTCAAGGAGCGCCTCGACCTGTTCGTACGCAGTGACCGCCAACACACCAATGACCTCGACGCGCTGCTGGCGCCGCTGCGGCAGATCGCCGATACCCTTGCGGTTCTGGGGTTCGGTCAGCCGCGTAAAGTGATCATTGATCAACTCGCGGTGGTGTTGAGCCTGGTCCAGGGCCAGCGCGAACCCAGTGACTCGGTATTGATGGATGTGGCCGGTGCGTTGCTCTACGTCGAAGCGACGTTGGCCGGGATGATCGGCACGGTCGAACCGCAAAGCCGCGAAGAGAGTCGCCTGCCCACCACCGACCTGACCCAGATTCACCAACTGGTTATTCGTGAGTCTTGCCAGTGCTTGAAGCAGGCCAAGGAACTGGTGATCGACTGCATCGAGGCCCACTGGGACCGCCAGCGCCTGGAATCCCTGCCGCAGCTTTTGAGCCAAGTGCGCGGCGCCCTGGCGATGATTCCCCTGCCGCGGGCGGCGAGCCTGATGCGCGGTTGCACCGACTACGTCGATGAGCAGTTGATGGTCAATGACGCTGCGCCTTGCGAGGTGCAACTGGCGCATTTCGCCGAGGTGATCAGCAGCCTGGAATACTACCTCGAACGCATGCTCCAGGACCCTGACGCGGCCGGTGAAAAAGTGCTGGAACTGGCGACTCAGGGTTTGAGCGCGTTGGGTTACCTGCCGGCGGAAAAACCCTGGCGCCAGGCCCTGGCCGCGCCCGACGGCGCACTGCCCACCGAGATCGCACCGAGTCAGTCCCAATTTGATGCACTGGCCAGCCCCACTTCACGCCTCAACCCTCCGGCCCTGCAACGTCCGGGCAGCTTGTTGCCGCCGCCGGCCGATGAAGCGCCGGTTGACGATGAGCTGCGCGAAGTCTTCCTCGAGGAAACCGAAGAAGTTCTTGAGGTGCTGCATCGCAACCTGCCCAACACCACGGACAAAAGCGCCCAGGGTGAAATGCGCCGGGCCTTCCACACTCTCAAAGGCAGTGGCCGCATGGTGCGTGCCCTGGTGCTGGCCGAGTTGGCCTGGGCCGTGGAAAACCTGCTCAACCGTGTGCTGGAGCGCAGCGTGACCCTCGGCCCAGAGGTACAGCAGGTGCTGGATGAAACCGTGGCCCTGCTGCCGGAATTGATCGCCGACTTTGCCACCCACAACCAACGCCAGCGTGATGAAGTCGACGCCTTGGCTGCCCGTGCCCACGCCTTGGCCAGCAGCGCACCCGTGTCGACTGCCGAACCCCATGACCCGATGCTGCTGGAGATCTTCCGCAACGAAGCCCAGAGCCACCTGGACAGCCTTGATCACTTCCTGCAACAGGCTGCAGAGCATGTGCCGCTGCAGGTCAGTGATGAACTGCAACGCGCCCTGCACACCCTCAAGGGCAGTGCCTACATGGCCGGCGTGCTACCCATCGCCGAACTGGCGCGGCCGCTCGATCACCTGACCCGCGAATACAAGGCCCACCGCCTGCCGCTGGACCTGGATGAAGTGGAGCTGCTGCTTGAGGCCCAAGGGCTTTTTCAGCGCGGGTTGCGCGACCTGGGCAGCGATCCCCTGGCACCGATCAAAGGGGCGGCAGATCTGATCAGCCGTACCCAAAGCCTGCTGGACCAGCAGCTTGCAGCACTGCTCGACGGCCCAGGCACAGGCCTGCGTATCAAGCGCGACCCGCAACTGATCACCAATTTCCTGGCCCAGGGCATGGACATCCTGCTTGACGCCGAAAGCCTGCTGCGTCGCTGGCAGCAACACCCCGGCGAACGCCAGGAACTCAGTGCATTGCTGGATGAGCTGACCACCTTGGGGGAGGGCGCGCACATCGCCGACCTGCACCCCATCGATGCGCTGTGCGAAGCCTTGCTCGACCTGTATGGCGCCGTGGAAGAAAGCAGCCTGGCGGTCAGCGAGCGGTTTTTCCAGGAAGCCGAACTGGCCCATGAAGCGCTGATCAACATGCTTGACCAGTTGGCTGCCGGCCAGGAAATCAGCCCGGCGCCGGCCCGGGTGCTGGCCCTGCGCGAACTGCTGGATGACGCACTGGACCCGTCTGCCACCGGCCTGATCAAAAGTGACGGCAGCCGTGCGTTGAGTATTTCCGAGCTGGGTGTCGCCACTGCGCAACTGGATCAGCAAACAGCGATGGACGATGAGATTGTCGATATCTTCCTCGAAGAAGCCGTGGATATCCTCGACAGCGCCGGGCAGTCCCTCAAGCGCTGGCTACTTGAGCCCGACAGTGCGGCGCCGTTGTCCTCGTTGCAACGGGACCTGCACACCCTCAAGGGCGGTGCGCGCATGGCCGAAATCGAACCGGTGGGCGATTTGGCCTATGAGTTGGAATGCCTGTACGAGGGCTTGGTGGACCGCCGTTACAGTTACTCCGCCGAGTTGTCCCTGGTGCTGATGGCCAGCCATGAACGGCTGGCCTTGCAACTGGAGGAACTGCAGCATCAACAGCCCTTGAGCGACGCAGCCGAACTGATCGGCAAGCTGCGCGAGCTGCGCCAGAGCAGTACGCCAGCGGCCCCGGTTACGGCGCCGCCGGCCTCGGGTGCCGACCATGAGTTACTGGATATCTTCCTCGAGGAGGCCGCCGATATCCTCGACAGCTCAGGCAGTGCGCTGCTGCGTTGGCAGGCCGAGCCGGGCAGCCGCCAGGAAGTCGAAACCCTGCTGCGTGACCTGCATACCCTCAAGGGCGGCGCACGTATGGTCGAGATCGGGCCGATTGGCGACTTGGCCCATGAGCTGGAGTTCCTCTACGAAGGGCTATCCGCCGGTTTGCTCGCCCCGACCCCTGAGCTGTTTACGCTGTTGCAAGGTTGCCATGACCGCCTGGCGCAGATGATCGACGCCGTAGCGGATGGATTGCCCGTCGGCTCGGTGGACAAGCTGATCGAACGCATCAAGAGCCTGGTGCACCCCAGTGATGAGCCGGTCATGCCGGTGGCGTTACCGGCGGGCAAGGGTGAGGCGGCGATCGATCCCGCTGCCGACATGGTGAAAATCTCTGCGGATTTGCTCGACGATCTGGTCAACCTGGCCGGCGAAACCTCGATCTTCCGCGGCCGCATCGAGCAACAAGTCAACGATGCGCGCACCGCCTTGAATGAAGTGCAAACCACCATCGAACGCATGCGCGACCAACTGCGCCGTCTCGACAGCGAGACCCAGGGGCGCCTGCTCAGTCGCCAGCAGGCCGAGGCGGAGCGTCTGGGCTACGAAGAGTTCGACCCACTGGAAATGGATCGTCACTCGCAGTTGCAGCAATTGTCCCGAGCGCTGTCCGAATCGGCCTCCGACCTGCTCGACCTCAAGGACACCTTGGAGCAGCGCCATCAGGATGCCCATGAACTGCTCCAGCAACAGGCACGCATCAACACCGAATTGCAGGAGGGCCTGATGCGCACGCGTATGGTGCCTTTCGAGCGCATGCTGCCACGCCTCAAGCGCATCGTGCGCCAAGTGGCGCAGGAGCTGGGCAAGGATGTGGAGTTCATCGTCGGCAACGCCGAAGGCGAGATGGACCGCAACGTGCTCGAACGCATGGCGGCGCCACTGGAACATATGCTGCGCAATGCCGTCGACCACGGCCTGGAATCGCGCGAGGTGCGGTTGCAGGCGGGCAAGCCGGAAAAGGGGCGCATTACCCTGGACCTGACCCATGAAGGCGGCGACATCGTCTTCGACATGCGCGATGACGGTGCCGGCGTGCCCCTTGAGGCGGTGCGGCGCAAGGCGATCAAGCGCGGCTTGCTCGGCCCGGATCAAACCATCAGCGACCGCGACGTGCTGCAGTTCATCCTGCAACCGGGCTTTTCCACGGCAGAAAAAATCACCCAGATCTCCGGGCGCGGCGTGGGCATGGACGTGGTACATGAAGAAGTGCGCCAACTCGGCGGCTCGATGGTGATCGATTCGACCCCGGGCGTGGGCGTGCACTTTCGTATTCGCCTGCCGTTTACCGTGTCGGTCAATCGTGCGCTGATGGTGCAATGCGCGGACGACCAATATGCGATTCCGCTCAACACCATTGAGGGCCTGGTGCGCGTGTTGCCCCATGAACTGGCCGGGCACTACCAGCAAGACCCGCCGTACTATGAATATGCCGGCCAGCGCTACGAGTTGTTCTACCTGGGCGACCTGCTGCACACCGTCAGCCGCCCGAAACTGCTCGGTCAGTACCTGCCGGTGCCGGTGCTGCTGGTGCACTGCAATGAACGGCGCGTGGCGGTGCATGTGGACGCCATGGCCGGAACTCGGGAGATCGTAGTCAAGGGTCTGGGCCCGCAGTTCGCCGGAGTGCAAGGTTTGTCCGGCGCGACCATTCTTGGCGATGGCCGCGTGGTGTTGATCATCGACCTGCACGCGCATATCCGCGCCCGCCAACCGGCCCTGCCGGCCCAGGCGGTGGATGCGCCGCTGATCCTCAACGACCCGCTGAAAAAGCGCCCGCTGCTGGTGTTGGTGGTGGACGACTCGGTCACCGTGCGCAAAGTCACCAGCCGCCTGCTCGAGCGCAACGGCATGAACGTGCTCACCGCCAAGGACGGTATTGATGCCCTCGCGGTGCTTGAAGAACACACCCCGGACCTGATGCTGCTCGACATCGAAATGCCGCGCATGGACGGCTTCGAAGTGGCCATCCAGATCCGCAACGACCCACGCCTGATGCGCCTGCCGATTATCATGATCACCTCGCGCACCGGCCAGAAACACCGCGACCGCGCCATGGCCATTGGCGTCAACGACTACCTCGGCAAGCCGTACCAAGAGTCGGTGCTGCTGGAAAGCATCGCCTACTGGAGCAAGTCCCATGCTTGACCACCGCGCCAGCCAACTCACCGGCCTGTTGCTGCCCCTGGCCGACCGTCACCTGGTGCTGCCCAACGTCGCCATCGCCGAGCTGATCGACTTCCAACGCGGCGAGCCGGCCAGCGATGCACCGCCCTGGTATCTGCGGCAAGTGACCTGGCGCGATCGGCAAATCCCCCTGATCAGCTTTGAAGCCGTGTGCGGCGAAGCCAGCGTGACCGGCGAACGCTCGCGGATCGTGGTGTTGAATGCGTTGGGCGGCAGGCCTACGTTGAAATTCATTGCACTGGTGATTCAGGGCATTCCCCGCTCGTACAAGCTCGACAGCGAATTGAGCTATGTGGATGTGCCGTTGTGCCCTCTGGAACTGGCGGCGGTGCAGGTGGCGGAGCAGGTGGCGAAGGTGCCGGATTTGATGGGGCTCGAAGCGTTGTTGGTGGAGTCCGGCCTGGCTTGAACTGCGTGCGGGGCAGTGTTTTCGCACACATATGCCATCAAACTTGTAGGATGTGCGCCTAACGTCTCTCGTTAACCATAGGAACAGCGGAGCAGATAACAGTGCGCGCGAACGCACGTCATTTCCAAGGAGGCCTGTATGGCTGAAAAACCTATGGCTGATTTACCAGCCACCCCTCAACCCTCGGGCGAGGAAGGCATTCCTGCTCCAAGCGGGGCCGCCAACCTGATTGATACCGATTATGTAATCGGACAAGACAACATCAAAGGCGAGTTTTCTTTTTCGCTGGATATCCACGGTAAGGTCTTCATTATTTCGGCGGCGACGATCGTGCTGTTCGTCATTCTGACGCTGGCCTTGCAGAACGAAGTCGAGCCCCTGTTCAGCGCGATACGCAATTGGCTGACCGGCCACCTGGCCTGGTTCTTCATGAGTGTGGCCAACGTTTTCGTGGTGCTGTGCCTTGTGCTGATCGTTTCACCGCTGGGTAAGGTTCGCCTCGGCGGCCGCGATGCCAAACCGGACCATTCGTACATCGGCTGGTTTTCAATGCTGTTTGCCGCCGGCATGGGCATTGGCTTGATGTTCTACGGGGTCGCTGAACCCATGTCGCACTATGCGGCGTCCATGGGTGGTGTGACCCTTGATCCCAATGGCGTGCGCACCGATTGGGCGCCGCTGGGCGGTGCCGCCGGCGATATGAAAACGTCCGCCGACCTGGCGATGGCCGCGACCATATTCCACTGGGGCCTGCACCCGTGGGCGATTTATGCGATCGTCGCGCTGTCCCTGGCGCTGTTTTCGTATAACAAAGGTCTGCCGCTGTCGATACGCTCGATTTTCTACCCATTGCTGGGTGAACGTGTGTGGGGCTGGCCGGGGCATATCATCGATATCCTGGCGGTGTTCGCCACCTTGTTCGGCCTTGCGACCTCCTTGGGGATCGGCGCGGAACAGGCGGCTGCGGGTATCGAATACCTGTTCGGCATTCAGTCGACGAACCTGAGCAAGGTGGTGCTGATTGTCGTCATCACGATGATCGCCCTGTGGTCGGTGCTGTCCGGCCTCGACAAGGGCGTCAAGATGCTGTCCCAGATCAACATGGGGCTGGCCTTGCTGCTGTTGCTGTTTATCATTGTCGTGGGCCCCACCCTGGCTATCTTCACCGGGTTCTTTAAGAACCTGGTGACCTACGTCGAGTACTTGCCCGCGCTGTCCAACCCCTTCGGCCGCACCGACGCGCAGTTCACCCAAGGCTGGACTGCGTTCTACTGGGCCTGGTGGATCAGTTGGTCGCCGTTTGTCGGCATGTTCATCGCCCGCGTGAGCCGTGGCCGCACCGTGCGCGAATTCCTGATCTCGGTGCTGCTGGTGCCGTCGCTGGTTTCGGTGTTGTGGATGACCACCTTCGGCGGCACCGCCATCGACCAGACCACGCTGCAAGGATTCATGGGCGTCAAGGATGCCGTGCTGGAGCTCAAGTTGTTCGCCATGCTGGGACATTTGCCGCTCAAGGAAATCACCTCGTTCCTGGGGATTATCCTGGTCATCGTGTTCTTCATTACCTCTTCGGATTCGGGGTCGTTGGTGATTGACACCATCACGGCCGGCGGCAAGGTCGACGCGCCTGTACCGCAGCGAGTGTTTTGGGCGGTCATCGAAGGCGTGATAGCCATTGCCCTGTTGCTTGGCGGCGGACTGGTCGCGCTGCAAGCCATGGCGGTTTCCACCGGCTTGCCGTTCGCCATCGTGCTGATGTTGGGGTGCATTTCCCTGGTCAAGGGGCTGATGTCGGAACCGCGATCCTGAATGTAAAAAAGCCGCGCCCAGGGCGCCAATGCCCGTCAGTCAATAACACGCGCTCAACTGCGGCCAGGGAGCAAGCTCCCTGGCCACGGGTTACTCGCTGTCCGCGCCAGCTTTTACCTGATCGGCATCAGCGCTCCAGGGCGTACTTTTTTGCGCTCGGTGCATCAATCCCACAATGCTTGAATCGGCGTGCCCGGCACGTAGTGATGAGCGATCTGCGCCTGGAACAATTCCGCCGCGGCCAGCGCATCGGTGAGCGCGTGGTGGGCGTGGTAGCTCGGCAGGTGATAGCGTTCGCGGCTATCGGCGAGCCTGATCGAGGGTTGTGCACGGCGCAGCAGCCGGTCAAGCCAGCTTCGGTTGCCCCGGTGCATGCGCGCTTCCAGCTGCATGGTGTCAATGACCGGAAATTGCAGGCCTTCGCCTAATTGGCGGCGCAGTGCCTGGTCCAGAAAACCGCGTTCGATATTCCGGTAATGCACCACCATCACATTGCCGGCCATGGCTTCAAGCAACGCGTCCAGCACCTCGGACAAGGGCGGCGCATGCAATATGTCCGAATGAGTAATGTGATGGAACGTCACCGAGTGTTCGTTCAACTCCGACGGCGGTTTGATCACCCAGTAAAGCGCCTGGCCACAGCGTATGCGCTTGAGCGTAAACGGGATCAGGCCGATGCTGACGATACTGTGGGCGCCGGGGTTGAGCCCGGTGGTTTCGACGTCCATGGCCATTAACTGCACCTGCTCGATCGGCGTCTGCGGTGCAACCGTCCCGGCGCGATAGAACTTTTGCAGGCTCGGGTGGCGTGCTTCCTGCGCCAGAACCTGAAACCGGGCCGCCCAATCCAGCGGTGCGCAAGGCTCAGGTTTTGAAGAACGTTTCACGGGTTTGGCCGTCCTTTTGCCGGGTAGCGGAACCGCAGGAAGTTCTGCGCATTGTTCAACACTTGGAAGGCCTCCTTGAGGTTATGCCGCTCGCTGGTGGAAAAACGCTCCGGCTCGATGTAGTTGTCGGGCGTTTCGCCTTGCTCCATGGCTTCAGCCTGGTGGCGGATGCGCACCATGGACAGAAATTCCAGGGCGTAACGGAGATGCTCGACCGCCTCGGGTTGCATCAGTTGGGTGCCGCTGATCGCCTCAAGCCGGTCAAACGAGTTCTGCGCGGTGCTGGCACAGGCCAGGGCATGGATGCGGATCAGGTCGGTGAGCGGTGCGGTGCCGCGACCCTTGAGGTTGATGATACGTTTTTGTCGCCCATCCGTTTCCACCACGAACGTGCGGAAAAATCCCAAGGGCGGCGTGCGGTTCAGGGCGATGCGTGCCATAGCATGCAGGAAGGCCGGGTGGCGGCTGGATTTTTGCGCACACAGGGTTTTGAGCGTCTGCACCAGTTCAAGCTGGCCATACACGCCATCGAGATCGAAGAAAATGCAGCTGTTGAGCAGCGTTGCGGGGTTGGGTTTTTCTATCCACTGTTCAAAGTAGGCGCGCCACACGTGCAGCGGCTGGCGCCACTGATCGTTGGTCGCCATGATTGCGCCCTTGCAATAGCTGTAACCGCACGCGGCGAGGCCGTCGCTGACAAAGGCGGCGAGGCTGCGAAAATACCCGTCGTGCAACGCGGGGTCGAAGCTGTCGTCGAGTACCAGGGCGTTGTCCTGGTCGGTGACCAGCAACTGCTCATCGCGTGCCATCGAGCCCAGCACCATGAAGCAGTAGGGCACCGGCGGCGGGCCCAGTTTCTTTTCGGCAAGCTCCAGCAGGCGCTGGGTGAACGCTCGGCCAATACCTGAAATGGCACTGCCGATCATGTGCGCGGTGGCGCCATCGCGCACCATGCGGATATACGTACCGCGCAAATCACGCAGCAGCACGCGCAGGCCTTCGACCGAGGTTTGGTTGGAGATGCGATTGACCAGGTACAGGCTGCTCTGGGACTCGTAGCGGATGATGTCCGACAAGTTGATCAAGCCCAGGGTACGGCCCTTGTGCACCACCGGCAGGTGATGGATATTGCGGCGCAGCATCACCAGCATGGCTTCGAACACCGAGTCGTCAGCCTGTATCGCCGCAGGGTCGACGGTCATGATCTCGCTGATCGCGGTGGCGGTGTCGCTGCGCGCCGCTGCGACCACGCGGGTGCGCAGGTCGCGGTCGGTCACAAGGCCGACCATCTTGGCATGCGACCCGTCGTTGGGTGCCATGACGACCACGCATGAAACGCTCTGTTCGGTCATCACCTTGGCGGCTTCGTGCACGGACGTGTCGGCGCTCACCCACACCAGCGAGCGCGAGATCAGCGCACGACTTTTCAGCTGGATCAGCTCGCTTGCCCGACCCTGGGACTCCACTGCGCTCTTAAGCCGGGAGTGCCCTTCGGCTTCGACGAAGTCGGCAAAGGTGTCGTGTTGGGCGCACAACTCGGCGAACAGCTCGGCGGGGATAAAGTAGATCAGGCTGTCTTCCAGCGCCTTGGCCGGAAAGCGCACCTTATTGCTGCGCAACAAACCGGCCTGGCCGAAGATATCGCCCTCGACCAGGCGGTTATAGAGCTCGCCGTTGCGGCGGTAAATTTCCACTGCGCCGCTGCGCACGTAATGCAGATGCTGGACAACCGCACCCGCTTCAAGAATGTCGGAACCTGCCTTGAAGTAACTGACCTCAATGCGCCGGGCGATAGCCTCAAGCGACTCGAGCGGCAGCGCATCGAAAGGCGGGAAACGGTGAAGGTGGTCGCGAATCTCCTGTAACTCGATCTGCATGGAACCTCGGAGATGAAAGTAATGGAAAAAGCCGCCATCAATGGCCGTCGCTGCCCAACCTTACCATCTGCGATCCGTGGCGGATGAAGCGGCGCAGACGCCAGAGGGGATTAAAGCCGGCGCATAAGGGTTTGCATCCCATATCATCGCCGCGGGTGCTGTGTCGCGTGTCGCGCATTGCGGGTTAAATTCAAGCGTTGGTCGGGCCGCCATCGGAGTCACAGCCAGTGCCTGGAAAAGAACCGCTCTCGTCCGCTATTCCCCGTCCGCAAGTCTTAACCGAGCGTGCCCTGTCCGCGCTGGAGCGGTTTTCCCATATCGAAGCGGTCAGCGGCATCGCGCTGCTGGTGGCGGCCCTGGTCGCCCTTACCTGGGCCAACAGCACTATATGCCGCCAGCTATGAGCACCTTTGGCATACCCAGATAACGTTGGGCTTTGGCGAGTGGAGTGTGTCCAGGTCGACGGTCTGATGACGATTTTCTTTCTGGTGGTGGGCGCCGAGATACGCCAGGAAATCCACGACGGTGCCTTGGCCAGCTTCAAAATGGCCATCTTGCCGCTGGGCGCGCCCTTGGGGGGGGTACCGGCCCTCATTTACCTGGTGATCAACCACAGCACCGAGGCTAGCCATGGCTGGGCCGTGCCGACCGCGTAAGTGGAGATGGCCTGGTGCTGAATAGACGTGGGCGGGGGCTGCGGTAGCGGTGTTTCAGTGACTAAATCAACGCTCACTCAACGTATCGCAGACCGCTTCCACACTGAACTGCGCCCATCTCCAGGCCTTAGTCAATCCGCGCAAACCGCTCAATCACGGGCTGCTCCCGATGCTCGGCCTGCCATAAGTCGTAGGCACTTTGCATCGACAACCATAACTGGGCTTTACTCACGCCAGCCCGTTCCAACCGAACGGCAAGGTCCGGGCTGACCGGGGCGTGGCCATGCAGGATCCTTGAAAAAGTCTCACGGGCGAAACCAAGGCGTCGCGCCATCTCGGTAATGGTGATGCCCAGGGCGGGGATCACATCTTCAAGCAATATTTCACCTGGGTGAGGTGGGTTGTGCATACCCATATCAATGCCTCTACTCAGTGGTAGTCAAGATAGTCGACCAGTTCGACCTGATCGTCGAACATCCGAAAAATGATGCGCCAGTTACCACTTATGCTGACGGACCAGTAGTCGAGCAGGTCGCCCTTCAAACGATGGAAGCGCCAGCCGGGCAGGTCCAATGCATCTGGGTGCTCGGCTTTGTCCAGAATGAGCAGAACGCGGCGCAAGCGCTTTGCATGATTTGCGTTGATGCCCTTGGTTGAACCGGTCTCATAGAAGGCCCTGAGTCCCTTATGTTTCCAGCTAACGATCATGGCACGATTGTGATGTGATGCATCACACTCTGCAATGGCCTTGCATCGGGTTTAACGGTCGGATTCATGATGTCTGCCCGTGGCACGATTCGGATGGAAAAGGCTAGAGAGGCGAGTTCCGAGCAACAACCTGAAAAGCCTGTCGGAGTATTCTTTGACGCCTATCGGAATGATGGGGGCGGGTGGGGGCTTCGGATTTTTCCTGCAAGATTTTGGGCCGTGCATGAACTTGTGGTGAGAGGTCCGCACGCCTAGTCTTCGTCCCGTCATCGCAAAAAACGGTGACACGGACGTGCAAGTCCGACGAAACTGTTTAGGCGTGCAAACGCCCAGCCATCCAACGGGCGTTTTTTGTGCTCGCTGCTTTATGGCGGCTGCGCGCAGGAGGTCTTCGGATCTGCTGGGTGTCCTAAACAGGCCCGGTCTTGCACACCTGCGCACGGTCGCCACCCTCATTCGCGTGCAAGCGAACGGTGGCGCTCCTTACTCACTGTTTAGGAGTTTCATCATGGTCAAACCTACTCCCAATCCACCCCTCTTCACCGTCAACCCCCACCAAAACACCGAAACCCTGCTGGTCAATGCCAGCGAAACCCTGTCCTCCCTCAATGCACTCACCTGCAACCTGGCCTTTGACCTGGACACTTCCCAGCGCGCCATCATGCTCGGGATTCAGCAAATGGCAGAGTTTGGGCAGTTGTTGGTCGATAGGGCACTTGAGCAAATCAGCCCTTCGCCGGAATTTTCAAACGGTCCCAAATAGGGACTGATCGGTCCTTGTTTGGGACCGATATCTAACAAACAACACTGAGCAAATGTGGGAGGGGCGGTGCGACGATTCGACTTGCTCCCGATAGCGGTGGGTCGGCCAGTAAATTTGTGGCTGATACATCGCAATCCGGAGCAAGCCCCTCCCACATTTTCAGCTTTGTTACTCCAGGCGTAACGGTCTGTCGCTGAGCTTGATTGATAGCACCCAAATTCACTCCTAAGGTACAGCCCCACGACAGCAAACCCCGTGGAGCGACCATGACAACAACCATCACCCCCGACTCGCGCTGGACGCGGCGGCGCGACGAGAAGCAGCGGCGGCTCGGGCTGGTCAAAAAAATTGCAGACGGGGCGGTGCTGCCCAGTGACAAGATCGTCGAGGCCCTGGAAGCGTTGATCCTGCCGGGTGACCGCGTGGTGCTGGAGGGCAACAATCAGAAGCAAGCCGATTTCCTCTCGCGCTCCCTGGCCAAGACCGACCCGGCCAAGCTCCATGATTTGCACATGATCATGCCCAGTGTCGGGCGTGCCGAGCACCTGGACCTGTTTGAAAAAGGCATCGCCCGCAAGCTGGATTTCTCTTTTGCCGGCACTCAATCCCTGCGCATCAGCCAGTTGCTGGAAGACGGCCTGCTGGAAATCGGCGCGATCCATACCTACATCGAACTCTATGCGCGCCTGGTGGTGGACCTGATCCCCAATGTGGTGCTCTCGGCCGGTTTCATGGCTGACCGGGCCGGCAACATCTACACCGGCGCCAGCACCGAAGACACCCCGGCGCTGATCGAACCCGCGGCGTTCAGCGATGGCATCGTCATTGTGCAGGTCAACCAGTTGGTGGATGACGTCACCGACTTGCCTCGTGTGGACATCCCCGCAAGCTGGGTCGATTTCGTGGTGGTGGCCGACAAGCCGTTCTACATCGAGCCGTTGTTCACCCGCGACCCGCGCCATATCAAGCCGGTGCATGTATTGATGGCGATGATGGCGATCCGTGGCATTTACGAAAAACACAATGTGCAGTCGCTCAACCATGGCATTGGCTTCAACACTGCCGCTATTGAGTTGATCCTGCCCACCTACGGCGAATCCCTGGGTCTGAAGGGCAAGATCTGCCGCAATTGGACCCTCAACCCACACCCCACGTTGATCCCGGCGATTGAAAGCGGTTGGGTCGAGAGCGTGCACTGCTTCGGCACCGAGCTGGGCATGGAAAACTACATCGCCGCCCGCCCGGATGTGTTCTTCACCGGTCGCGATGGCTCGATGCGCTCCAACCGCATGTTCTGCCAATTGGCCGGCCAGTACGCGGTAGACCTGTTTATCGGCGCCACCCTGCAAGTGGATGGCGACGGGCATTCCAGCACGGTGACCCGTGGCCGCCTCGCTGGTTTCGGTGGTGCGCCGAACATGGGCCACGACCCGCGTGGTCGTCGGCACGGCACACCGGCCTGGCTGGACATGCGCCACGACGATGCGCCCGAAGCCTTGCTTGAACGCGGCAAAAAACTCGTGGTGCAAATGGTCGAAACCTTCCAGGAAGGCGGCAAACCCACCTTTGTCGACACCCTCGACGCGGTGGAAGTGGCACGCAAAAGCGGCATGCCACTGGCGCCGATCATGATCTACGGCGACGACGTTACCCACTTGCTCACCGAAGAAGGCATTGCCTACCTCTACAAAGCGCGCTCCCTGGAAGAACGTCAGGCAATGATCGCCGCCGTCGCCGGGGTGACCGCCATCGGTATGCGCCATAACCCCAAAGACACCGCCCGCATGCGCCGCGAAGGCTTGATCGCCCTGCCCGAAGACCTGGGTATCCGCCGCACCGACGCCACCCGCGAGTTGCTCGCTGCCAAGAGCGTAGCCGACCTGGTGGAATGGTCCGGTGGCTTGTACAACCCGCCCGCCAAATTCAGGAGCTGGTAAATGCGTGCCCTCAAACTGCATGAAATCAGTCTCGCTGATCGCCTGGCGGATATGGCCGTCGATGCGCTGATCGATGAAGCGGATTTGTCGCCCAAACCCGCTCTGGTAGACCGTCGCGGCAACGGTGCCCACAGCGATTTGCATCTGGGCCTGATGCACGCGTCGGCGCTGTCGCTGTGGCCGATGTTCAAGGAAATGGCCGAGGCCGCGTTTGAAATCGGCGAAGTTGGCCTGCCCCTGCGTGAAGCCCTTGGCCGTATTGGCCGCGACGGTGAGCAAGCGATGCTCGCCACTACCAACGGTGTGAACACCCACCGCGGTGCGATCTGGGCCCTCGGTTTGCTCACCGCCGCAGCGGCCCTGGAACCCCGTGCCGTCACGCTGAACGCAGCCAAGCTGGCCTTGCTCAATGATCGTCACGCCCCTCAACCCATGAGCCACGGCGCCCAGGTCGCCCAGCGCTACGGCGCCCGCGGTGCCCGCGAAGAAGCGCAATTGGGTTTTCCCGCCGTGATGCAACGCGGCCTGCCGCAATTGCATAAAAGCCGCGGGCAAAACGCCGGTGAACAGAATGCGCGCCTGGACGCTTTGCTGGCGATCATGACCGAGCTGGCCGATACCTGCGTGCTCTACCGCGCCGGCACTGAAGGCCTTCAAGCCATGCAGCAAGGCGCCCAGGCCGTGCTCGATGCCGGCGGCAGTGCAACCCTTGCTGGCCGCCGCCAACTGCACGCCCTGGACCAGCAACTCCTGGCCCTGAATGCCTCCCCTGGCGGTGCTGCCGACTTGCTGGCCGCTTGCCTGTTTATCGACCGCCTCGACGGAGTGTTGTGATGGAAACCTTATCCTTTGAATTCCCTGCCGGGCAGCCGCCCAAAGGCCGTGCGCTGGTGGGGTGTGTCGGTTCGGGCGACCTCGAAGTGTTGCTGGAGCCGGGCACTCCCGGCACGCTGACGATCCAGGTGCAGACCTCGGTCAACGGCGCCGAGCAACGCTGGCGGCATCTGTTCGAACGCATTTTTCAAGAGCAGGCGCCGCCTGCGTTGAAGATTGATATCCACGATTTCGGTGCCACCCCCGGCGTGGTGCGTTTGCGCCTGGAGCAAGGTTTCGAGGAGGTCGGCCATGACTGATTTGCTCAACAAACACAGCTTTGTCGAACTCGGCGCACGGCAACGGGCCAAGGCGTTGCTGGATGCCGGTACTTACCGTGAGCTGATCGACCCGTTTCAACGGGTCATGTCGCCGTGGCTCAGCCGCCAGGGCGTGGTGCCCCAGGCCGATGACGGCGTGGTGATTGCCAAGGGCAGCATCGCCGGCTTGCCGGTGGTGGTCGCCGCTATCGAAGGTAATTTCCAGGGCGGCAGCCTCGGCGAAGTCGGCGGCGCGAAGATCGCAGGCGCTCTGGAACTGGCCGCTGAGGATAACCGCAACGGCATCCCGACCCGCGCCGTGCTGCTGCTGGAAACCGGCGGCGTGCGTTTGCAGGAAGCCAACCTGGGTCTTGCGGCGATTGCCGATATTCACGCGGCGATTGTCGACCTGCGCCAGTACCAGCCGGTGGTTGGCGTGGTGGCGGGCAGTGTCGGTTGTTTCGGTGGCATGTCCATCGCGGCCGGCCTGTGCAGTTACCTGGTCGTCACCCGCGAAGCACGCCTGGGTTTGAACGGCCCGCAGGTGATCGAACAGGAGGCCGGCCTGGAAGAATACGACTCCCGCGACCGGCCTTTCATTTGGAGCCTTACCGGCGGCGAGCAACGTTTTAACAGTGGCTTGGCCGACCGTTACGTGGCGGACGATGTGGCGCAGATCCAGCAGACTGTCAGCGCGCTGTTACAGCAAGGTGCGCCCCAAGAGCAACGCAGCCGCCGCGCTGATTTCTATCTGGCGCGCCTGGCTGAATTGGACGCCACCGTACAAATCGAGCCGGCTACGGTGCGCGCTCTGTATCAGGGAGAACGCCCATGAGAGGGTTGCAGTGGTTCAACGCTTTGAGCGCTGGCGCGACACCCGTAGAGGGTTTGCCGGACTCGTTGAAAGTCGCAGACGGCGTATTGGGTGAACAGGCGGTGCGCTTTATCGCCGTGGTCACCGATGCCAATAACCGCTTCCCGCGTGCGCGCAATGGCGAAGTCGGTTTGCTGGAAGGTTGGGGGCTGGCCAAGGCCGTCGATGAAGCCATCGAAAAGGGGGACAAACGCCCGCTGATCGCCATTGTCGACGTGCCTAGCCAAGCCTACGGCCGTCGTGAAGAAGCCCTCGGCATCCACCAGGCCCTGGCCGCCGCCGCCGACAGCTACGCCCGCGCACGCCTGGCCGGGCACCCGGTGATTGCATTGCTGGTGGGCAAGGCCATGTCCGGCGCGTTTCTGGCCCACGGTTACCAGGCCAATCGCTTGATCGCCCTGCGCGATCCTGGCGTGATGGTGCACGCCATGGGCAAGGCTTCGGCCGCACGGGTAACGCTGCGTAGCGTCGAAGAGCTCGAAGCCCTGGCCGCCAGCGTGCCGCCGATGGCCTATGACATCGACAGCTATGCCAGCCTGGGTTTGCTCTGGGAGACTTTGTCGGTGAGCCAGATTGAACAGCCGACGCCGGACGATGTGGTACGGGTCAGCGATTGCCTGGTGCAGGCGATCAAAGATGTCGCGCAGCCTGATTTAAAAGGACGTCTCGGTGCGACTAATCGCGCCGCCTCAAGCCACGTACGCCAACTGCTGCGGGAACAATGGTGAACGCCCACGATTTGCTCTGGGGCATGACCCCCGCACATCTCCCCGCTGGCGCTCCGGCCTGGGCGCGGGACGCGCTGAGCGCCGGTCATCCCGTAGTGGTGCGGCGCGCCATTACCGAAGCGGGTCAAGTGGCGGTTGGCGTACGTGGGCGTCTACGTGAGCAGCGTTATGGGGCGGTGATGCCTGTTGCTGCGGTGCAACGGCGCGTGGTGCCCGAAGACTTGCGCCAGGTGATCTCGCCACGGGATTTACCGGCGCTGCGGGCGCTCCATCAACTGCGGCCAGTGTTGGCGCAGTATCACTGGGGCGTCAGTGGCAGCGCCGGGTTTGAATTGGCGAGCGGCGTCGAAGCGTTGCATGCCATGAGTGACCTGGATTTGATCCTGCGCACCCCCGAACCGCTTGATCGCAACGCGGCGCGTGCATTGCTGGCGAAACTCGACACCGCGCCGTGCGCCGTGGACCTGCAACTGCAAACCCCGTTTGGTGCCGTGGCCTTGCGCGAATGGGCCGGCGGATCTCGTCGTGTGCTGCTCAAAACCAGCAGTGGCGCGCACCTTGTACCCGACCCTTGGCAGGCTGTGGCATGAGCAGCCTCTTGGTGTTTCCGGGGCAGGGCGCCCAACGCGTGGGCATGCTCCAGGCGCTGCCAGTCGAGGTTCTGGAAGAAGCCAGTGATGCCTTGGGTGAAGATGTTCGCCAGCTCGATTCGGCGCAGGCCTTGGCGAGCACGCGTGCGGTGCAACTGTGCCTGCTGATCGTCGGCGTTGCCTATGCCCAGCAGTTGCGCCATACGCCTGACTACGTGGCGGGCCTGTCCATCGGCGCTTACCCGGCCGCCGTCATCGCCGGCGCCCTGGATTTCGCTGATGCGCTGAAACTGGTCAGCCTGCGTGGCGAGCTGATGCAACAGGCTTATCCACAGGGCTACGGCATGACCGCCCTGATCGGACTCGATTTATCCACGGTTGAAGCCTTGCTGGCAGATATCCACAGCGCCGCAACTCCGGTGTACCTGGCCAATATCAACGCCGACAACCAGACCGTGATCGCCGGCAGCAATGAGGCGATGCAGCGTGTCGCCGAGCGCATCAAAGGCAACGGCATCGCCAAGCGTCTGGCAGTGAGCGTGCCGTCCCACTGTGCGCTGCTGGAAGCGCCGGCCAAGGTGCTTGCCCAAGCGTTCGTCCCACTCAAGGAGCCGCGCATCACCTACCTGAGCAGCACCCGCGCACGACCCATCCACAACCCCGAGCAACTGCGCGACGACCTGGCCTTCAACATGTGCCGCGTTGTCGACTGGCGCGGCACCGTGCAAAGCGCCTACGAGCGCGGTGTGCGCCTGCAAATCGAACTGCCCCCGGGCGCGGTGCTCACCGGTCTGTCACGCCGCGTTTTCGAACAAGGCACGGTGATCGCCTGCGAAGGCGCACGCCTGGATACCTTGCAGGCCCTGCTGCAAGAGGAGGAACGCCGCCAACGATAAAGCAGCACCCAAGGCTTTCGAAGCACAACAACAACAATTTCGAACGAGCACTTTGAGGACAACAATAATGATTATCTACGGTGTGGCGTTTCTGGCGCTGTGTACCTTGGCTGGCCTGTTTGTGGGTGAGCTGCTGGGCAAATGGATGGGTATCCCGGCCAACGTCGGCGGGGTGGGTATCGCCATGTTGCTGTTGATCGGGCTGGGCAGTTACCTCGGTAAGCGCGGCTTGTTTACCGGCAAGTCGGAGCAGGGCGTGAGCTTCTGGGCCGCGATCTATATCCCGATTGTGGTGGCGATGGCGGCCCAGCAAAACGTATATGGCGCCATCAGCGGCGGGCCCATGGCGATTCTGGCCGGGACCGTTGCGGTGGTGCTGGGCTTTGCCTTGGTGCCGGTGCTGGTACGCATCGGCAACCGCGAGCCTGCTGCGGTTGTTCCCACCAAAGAAGCCGGGTGACCGTCATGTACGAATCGATGATGAAAGTGATCACCGGCTACGGCTTGATCAGTGGTTTTGCCGTGATCGGCCTGACCATGTGGGTCTCCTACTGGATTTCCGACACCTTTACCAAAGGCCGCCTGCATGGCTCGGCGATCGCCATTCTGCTGGGCTTGGCGCTGTCGTATGTGGGCGGAGCCTTTACCGGCGGCTCGAAGGGTGTGGTGGATATTCCGTTGTTGTCAGGTATCGGCCTGTTGGGTGGTGCCATGCTGCGGGACTTTGCCATTGTCGCCACGGCGTTTGGCGTGAGTGTCGATGAGCTCAAGCGCGCTGGATATGTTGGCGTACTGGCGTTGTTTGTCGGCGTGGGTTCGTCGTTTATTGCCGGGGTCGGAGTGGCGATGGCGTTCGGTTATACCGATGCGGTGAGCCTCACCACCATCGGCGCCGGAGCTGTGACTTATATTGTCGGCCCGGTGACCGGCGCGGCGATCGGTGCCAGTTCCGAGGTGATGGCGCTGTCGATTGCAGCCGGGTTGATCAAGGCGATTCTGGTGATGGTGATGACACCGTTCGTGGCGCCGCTGATCGGGCTGAACAACCCGCGCAGTGCGGTGATCTTCGGCGGCTTGATGGGCACTTCCAGCGGTGTGGCGGGCGGGTTGGCGGCGACTGATCCGAAGTTGGTGCCTTATGGGTGTTTGACCGCGGCGTTTTATACAGCGCTGGGGTGTTTGTTGGGGCCGTCGTTGTTGTTTTTGGTGATGAGGGGGTTGGTGGGCTGACTTGGGATTTTCGCTGTTTGGTCTGGCGCTATCGGGGGCAAGCCCTAATGCCAGTCAGTTAAGCCCTTTTGTAGGAGCGAGCTTGCTCGCGAAACACTCACAGGCGCCGCATTCATTCAGCAAGCACGCGTTTTCGTTAACGTTTTTCGCGAGCAAGCTCGCTCCTACAGAGGGCGATGTACGCTTAACTGACTGGCATTAGGGCTTGCCCCCGATAGCGGTCTCAAACCTGGCGATTGGCATACATTCGACACTCCGCCAACAACGCCAGCAGGTTCGGGTCACGCTCCTTGGCCTTCAAGAACACCACGCCGATCTGCTGCTGCAACCGATACCTGGGTTGCAGCGGTATCAGCTTCACGCGGTTCTCATACACCGCCGCAATCCGCCCAGGCAGCAGCGCATAACCCACCCCCGAGCTGACCATGCTCAGCAAGGTGAAGATATCGTTTACCTGCATCGCCACCTTCGGTTCAAACCCCGCTTGCTTGAACACCCGGTTGCCGTCCTGGTGTGTGGCGAAGCCCTGTGTGAGGGTGATGAAGGTGGCGTCGCGTACGTCGGCCAGGTCGATTTGCTGGTTGCGGTCCAGGGGCGAGTCGGCGGGGGTGGCCAGGAAAATGTCATCGCTGAACAGGGCGATCTGCTCACAGTCAGGGTCGTTGGCGTGTTCGTCGAGGGAGATGAGGATCGCGTCGACTTCCATGTTCTTGAGTTTGTAGAGCAGGTCGAAATTGGAGCCGAGGATCAGGTCTATGTTGAGTTCGCTGCGGCGGATTTTCAGGCCCATGATCAGTTGCGGTACGGTTTTTACCGTCAGCGAATACAGCGAGCCGAGCTTGAAACGCTCGGCGGAGAAGCCGGCGGCTTCGCGGGTCAGGCGTACGCTGTCGACCACATCGGCCACCAGTTTCTGTGCGCGTTCTTCGAGCACGTAGGCGCTTTCCAGTGGTGTGAGGTTGCGGCCTTCATGTTTGAACAGCGGGCAGCGCAGGGCATTTTCCAGGGAGTGGATGGCGCGGTGCACACTGACGTTGCTGGTTTGCAACTCGGCGGCGGCGCGGGCCAGGTTGCCGGTGCGCATGAACGCCAGGAAGATTTCCAGCTTCTTGAGGGTGAACTCTTCGTCGATCAGCATGGCCATGGGCTCTTGTTCGATTGCCTGCGATTGTGCCCGCAAACGCGTGCGCCGTCCTCGGAACGTCACAAGCCGCTTGCACTCTTATGCGCAAGGCTGGACGCTTGCCAGCCTGTTCTTGAAGGTTATGGGGAGGTCGGTGACAGATGTACCACGGGGAACGATTCAACGCCTGGAGCCATTTGCTCGGTGCAGTCGCGGCGTGTATTGGCGCCGTGTGGATGTTGGTGGTGGCGAGCCTGGACGGCAGCCCCTGGAAAATCGTCAGCGTGGCGATCTATGGCTTTACCCTGATGGTGCTGTACAGCGCGTCGACGGTGTACCACAGCGTGCGGGGGCGACGAAAAGCGATCATGCAGAAGGTCGATCACTTTTCCATCTACCTGTTGATCGCCGGCAGCTACACGCCGTTCTGCCTGGTGACCCTGCGCGGGCCCTGGGGCTGGACGCTGTTCGGGATTGTGTGGGGGCTGGCGGTGATCGGCATCCTGCAAGAGATCAAGCCGCGCTCGGAGGCGCGGATTCTGTCCATCGTGATCTACGCGGTAATGGGCTGGATCGTGCTGGTGGCGGTCAAGCCGCTGATAGCGGCGCTGGGCACGGCCGGGTTTATCTGGTTGGCGTCGGGCGGCGTGTTGTACACCGTGGGCATCATCTTTTTTGCCCTGGAAGATCGCCTGCGCCATTCCCACGGGATCTGGCATTTGTTTGTAATTGGCGGCAGCCTCCTGCATTTTGTGGCGATCATGCATTACGTGCTCTGAATATGTGAGGGGGCTTGCTCACGATGGCGGTGAGTCAGTCTATACAGGTGCTGGCTGATCTATTGCGATCGGGAGCAAGCCTCCTCTCACAATGGGTCTTCGGTGGTATTAGAGACGTGCCAATAGCTCACAGGCGCGACTACCGAAAATCTGCAGCAGCTTGGCCAGCATATGCGGCGGTGGCTCGTTGGCGCGGGTCAGGGCGTATAGGGTGATCGGCAGGGGTGGCGTGAGGGTGCGGATGCAGGTGGTTGCCGTCGATGCGCCGAGGGCGGTAAAGGGGTCAATGACTGTCAGGCCGGCGCCTGACTCCACCATCGCCCGGGCCAGGGAATAGGTTTGCACCGAGATGGTCACGCGTGGCGGTGGATCGACGTTCTCCAGGTAGCTGTCCAGCTTGGTCGCCAACGGATCAGCACTGGAAAGCCCGATCAATGGCGCGCCCGCCAGTTCGCTCAGCGGCAATGGCTGGTTGATTTCAGCCGCCGACCAATAGCCCTTGGACGCCAATGCAACCAGCACGCCATTGGCCAGCACCTGTGTGGTCAACCCAGGATGACCGGAAAAGTTGAGGGTCAGCGCCAGGTCGATTTCGCGCATCAACAGCTTTTGGACCAGCTCACGGCTATGGTCGCTGGACAGCTCGCAAGCCATGTCGGGGTATTCGCGCTTCCATTCCAGAATGGCCGGAGGCAGCAGCGACAAGGCCAACGCCGGAATCGCACCAATGCGTACGCTTTGCCCCGGGGCGCGGCGCAGGCTCTTGGCTAGACGCCTTACACCTTGCAAGCTCTCGGTGACTTTCTCGACTTCGCTTTCCAGTGCCAGGGCTTCCGGCGTGGGCTGCAATTTGCCGCGCACCCGCAGAAACAGCGCAAAGCCCAGCTGCAGTTCGGCGTGCTGTAACACTTTGGTCACTGCTGGTTGCGAGACGTGCAGCAGCTGCGCGGCGGCGCTGATCGAGCCAGTCTGGCGAATGGCCTGGAAGATTTCGATATGACGCAAGCGCATGGCAAGTCCATAACCTTTGTTTATAGGTGACCCATCTTTATTCATTGTCGGTGGTCTGTCACCTGCGCCTACGCTTGGTCCTCAGTTAATCAACGGTCGGGGGCTGGGATGGCCAGGCAGGTTTGTATCATCGGTGGTGGGGTTATCGGCTTGGCCAGTGCTTATGCTTTGGTACGGGCTGGCCATGAGGTAACGGTGATCGACGCCCGCGATACCTTGGGCAGCGAAACCAGTTTCGCCAACGGTGGGCAGCTGTCTTATCGCTATGTTGCGCCATTGGCCGACGCTGGCGTGCCGCTGCAGGCGATTGGGTGGCTGTTGCGCGGCGACTCGCCGCTGAAGCTGCGCCCACGGCTTGACCTCCAGCAATGGCGATGGATGGCCGCGTTCATCGGTGCCTGCCGGGGCTCGGTGAACAAGCGCAACGCTGCCCACTTGCTGCGGCTGGCGAGCCTGAGTCAAGGCACCTTGCAGCAATGGCGTGTCGATGATCGCCTGGATGGCTTCGACTGGCGGCGCAACGGCAAGCTGGTGACCTTTCGCAATGCCGAGACGTTTGAGCGTGCACGCAGCAAGGTCGCCGACGTCCTGCAGCAGCAGGTGCTGTCTGCGGTGGATTGTACGCACCTGGAACCTGCGTTGGCGGCGGGTGGGTTTGTCGGCGGCATCTATACCCCGAATGAGGAAGTGGCGGACTGTCATGCCTTTTGCCAACAGCTGGCAGCTCGGTTAAAGGCTTCAGGGCGCTGTACATTTTTGCTGGGTCGCAAGGTTACCGGGATTCGTCACGCCGACGGTACGGTGCAGGCCATCGAAATGGGCCACGACGTGATGCCGGTCGAACAGTTGGTGCTGGCTGCCGGGCATCGCAGCGCCGAGTTGGCGTTGCCGCGCTTGTCGCTGCCGCTGTACCCGCTCAAAGGCTACAGTCTGAGCGTGCCGATCGGCGCGCAGCACAACGCGCCGAACGTGAGCATCACCGACTATGACCGCAAGATCGTCTACGCGCGCATCGGTGAGCAACTGCGGATCGCGGCCATGGTGGATATTGTCGGCTTTGATGCGCGTCTTGAGCCCAAGCGCCTGGCCTTGATAAAGCGCCAGGCGCTGGAGACGTTTCCCTTGGCCGGTGATTACGCCCACGCGGTCGAATGGGCCGGTATGCGCCCGGCAACACCGACGGGCGTGCCATTGATCGGCGCCAGCGTCTACCGCAACCTGTGGTTGAACCTGGGGCACGGCGCGCTTGGTTTTACCCTGGCCTGTGGCAGCGGCCAGCTATTGGCTGAATTGATCAGCCAGCATGTTCCTTCCATTGATATGCAGGGCCTGGCGCCCCGCGCCGCTTGAGGATGCAGCCATGACCATCACCCGAATCAACAGCAACGAGCGTCTTAGCGGTGCCGTGACCTTCAAGGACCTGGTGTTTCTCTCGGGCCAGGTGCCGGGCGATGGCCAGGACGTGGCCAGCCAAACCCGAGAAGTGTTGGCCAAGATCGACGCGCTGTTGGCCGAGGCGGGCAGCGACAAGGATCACCTGCTCAACGCGACGATTTACCTGAAGGACATCGGTACCGGTTTTACGCCGATGAATGAAGCCTGGTCCGCATGGCTCTCGCCGGGAATGGCGCCCACGCGCACCACCCTGCAAGCAGCGCTGGCGCGCCCGAGTGTGCTGGTGGAAATCAGCGTGATTGCAGTACGTAAATAACCGACCTACCAACGGAGAATAACAATGAAAAAAATCCTGTTGACCGGCTGCACCCTGGGGCTTTTGCTGGGCGCACAGGCCCATGCGACTGAAACGTCTCTGACGGGCGCTTTGAGCAAGATCGCCAGCGCCAAGTCCATCACCCTGGGCTATCGAGATGCGTCGGTGCCGTTTTCCTACGTGGGAGATCAGAGTGGCAAGCCGATGGGCTATTCGGTGGATCTGGCGAACAAGATTGTCGAGCGCATCCAACAGAAAATCGGGCTGAGCGACCTCAAGGTGAAGTACAACCTGGTGACGTCCCAGACCCGAATTCCACTGGTGCAGAACGGCACCGTCGACCTGGAGTGCGGCTCCACTGGTGTGACGGCCGAGCGGCAAAAGCAG
The DNA here is from genome assembly GCF_036704165.1 of Pseudomonas khavaziana. NCBI lineage: Bacteria > Pseudomonadati > Pseudomonadota > Gammaproteobacteria > Pseudomonadales > Pseudomonadaceae > Pseudomonas > Pseudomonas khavaziana. The sequence continues at coordinate 6,101,992 of NZ_CP129946.1, read as the reverse complement.
GTGGCGTTCTCGTATGGTTTTATCTACGTCAAAGGCCAGTTGCTGACGGCCAAGGACAGCGGCATCAAGGGCTTCGCAGACCTCAAGGGCAAGAACGTGGTGACCACCGCCGGCACCACCAACGAGCGCTTTCTCAAGAGTTACAACGCCGAGCATAAGGCCGATATGTTTGTCATCAGCGCCAAGGACCATGGCGAAGCCTTCAAGATGCTTGAGACCGGCCGTGCGGCGGCGTTCTATATGGATGATGCGTTGCTTTATGGCGAGCGCGCCAAGGCCAAGGACCCGCACCATTGGGCAGTGGTGGGTGAGGAGCAATCCCGGGAGATCTACAGCTGCATGGTGCGCAAGGACGACCCGCAGTTTCTCGCGGTGGTCAACGAAACCTTGGGCGATTTGTACCGCTCAGGAGAGATCAACGGGATTTACCAGCGCTGGTTTGAACAGCCGATTCCGCCGAAGGGCCTGAACCTGGAATTCCCGATGACCAGCGAGTTGAAGGCGATCATTGCGCAGCCGGTGAGTGATCCGGTGGAGTGATCGCTCCGTTTAGAAATCACCCCAGAGTTGCTGGGCGACCGACAGCGCCACCACGGGCGCGGTTTCGGTACGTAATACCCGTGGACCCAACCGCGCAGCATGGAAGCCAGCGCCTTGGGCGGTGTCGACTTCGCCGTCGGTCAAGCCACCTTCCGGCCCGATCAGAAATGCCAGGCTCGCCGGCTTCGCGTGACTGATCATCGGCTCGGCGACTGGGTGCAACACCAGTTTCAGGTCGGCTTCAGTTTGCTTCAGCCAGTCGGCCAGCAACACTGGTGCGTGAATCACCGGCACCGTAGAACGCCCACATTGCTCGCACGCGCTGATTGCCACTTGGCGCCAGTGCAGCAGGCGTTTGTCGGCGCGTTCGTCCTTGAGGCGCACTTCGCAACGCTCGCTGAAGATCGGCGTGATCGCATTGACGCCCAGTTCCGTGGCTTTCTGGATCGCCCAATCCATACGCTCACCCCGGGACAGGCCCTGGCCGAGGTGGATGTGCAGCGGCGATTCGGCCTGGCCGGCAAAGCTTTCTGTCAGTTGCACAGTGACGCGTTTCTTACCGACTTCCAGCAAAATACCCCGGAACTCCTGGCCAGAGCCGTCGAACAATTGCACGGCATCGCCTTCACCCATGCGCAACACACGGCTGATGTAATGCGCCTGGGCCTCGGGCAGTTCGTGATCGCCCAGGCTCAGTGGGGTGTCGGTGAAAAAGCGGGACAGTCTCATTTCTGTTCTCTGAAAAGGTGTATGTAGGAGCGAGGGGGACGCCTAGTTCTTGCTCGCGAAAAACGTATATCCGACGCAGCGGTGCGCTTGGAATGCCTTCGCGAGCAAGCTCGCTCCTATAAGGATTTAGGCAGTCAACCCGGATCACGGAAGCCTGGGTGAAAATCTTTCGGCACTGCCACACTGACTTTGCTGTTAGTGGCGATATCAATCCCCTCGCTGGCCACCTCGGCCAGAAAGTCGATCTGCTCCGGGGTAATCACATACGGCGGCAGGAAATACACCACGCTGCCCAACGGCCGCAACAGCGCGCCGCGTTCCAGGGCATGCTCGAAGACCTTCAGGCCACGGCGTTCCTGCCATGGGTAGGCGGTCTTGGTGGCTTTGTCCTGCACCATCTCGATGGCCAGCACCATGCCGGTCTGGCGGATTTCCGCGACATGGGGATGGTCCACCAGGTGCGCGGTGGCGGTGGCCATACGCTGGGCCAGGGCTTTGTTGTTTTCGATGACGTTGTCTTCTTCGAAAATATCCAGGGTTGCCAAGGCCGCCGCGCATGCCAGGGGATTGCCGGTGTAACTGTGGGAGTGCAGGAAGGCGCGCAGGGTCGAGTAGTCGTCGTAGAACGCGTCGTAGACATCGTCGGTGGTGACCACGGCGGCCAGTGGCAGGTAACCGCCAGTGAGGGCCTTGGACAGGCACAGGAAGTCAGGGCGGATGCCGGCCTGTTCACAGGCGAACATGCTGCCGGTGCGACCGAAGCCCACGGCGATTTCATCGTGGATCAGGTGTACGCCATAGCGGTCGCAGGCTTCGCGCAGCAGCTTGAGGTATACCGGGTGGTACATGCGCATGCCGCCGGCGCCCTGGATCAGTGGCTCGACGATGACCGCCGCGACGGTGTCATGGTTGTCGGCCAGGGTCTGTTCCATGGCCAGGAACATGTTGCGCGAATGTTCTTCCCAGCTCATGCCGTCGGGGCGCAGGTAGCAGTCCGGGCTCGGCACCTTGATGGTGTCGAGCAGCAGTGCCTTGTAGGTTTCGGTAAACAGCGGCACGTCGCCCACCGACATCGCGGCGATGGTTTCGCCATGGTAGCTGTTGGTCAGGGTGACGAAGCGCTTCTTGTTTGGCAGGCCGCGGTTGAGCCAGTAGTGAAAGCTCATCTTCAACGCGACTTCGATACAGGATGAACCGTTATCGGCATAGAAGCAGCGCGTCAGGCCTTCAGGCGTCATCTGCACCAGGCGTTCAGACAGCTCGATCACCGGCTGGTGACTGAATCCGGCGAGGATCACGTGTTCCAGTTGATCGACCTGATCCTTGATGCGCTGGTTGATACGCGGGTTGGCGTGGCCAAACACATTGACCCACCAGGAACTGACAGCATCGAGGTAGCGCTTGCCTTCGAAGTCCTCCAGCCATACGCCTTCACCGCGCTTGATCGGGATCAGCGGCAGTTGCTGGTGGTCTTTCATCTGGGTGCAGGGATGCCACAGCACCGCGAGGTCGCGTTGCATCCACTGGTTATTCAAGCCCATCGGTGATCTCCTCGAAGCGGTCCTGCGGCCTGCGCAGGTGTAACAATCGGGCAAGCCTATGCAATGGTGGCTTGGGTCACAAGCCATTACGGGCAAATTCGCGGTAAATGCAGGACGGTCTGTCACGTTTCCAGGGAATAGTCTTAATCCCTTGTTAATTTATGATACCTAGCCTCTTCATCGTATTTCTCGATATTTCAAAGCGAAATTTTCCGCTTTAATTCGATAGGTAAAACGCTAGTCTTGGGCACAGTTCTTACGGGATTAAGTACATGCAGCTACGCAATTCGCCCGCTCGCTACGGTTGGGTCAGCATGGTTCTCCACTGGGGAGTTGCCTTGGTGGTGTTCGGTTTATTCGCATTGGGCCTGTGGATGGTCGGCCTCGACTACTACAGCGCCTGGCGCAAAGATGCGCCTGACTTGCACAAGAGCATTGGCATCACGCTGTTTGCCATCATGCTGGTACGTATCGTCTGGCGCCTGGTCAGCCCGCCGCCACCGCCGCTGGCCAGCTATAGCCGCATGACACGGATCGGTGCTGCATTTGGGCACGCGTTCCTGTATCTGGGGCTGTTTGCCGTGATGATTGCCGGTTACCTGATTTCCACCGCCGACGGTGTCGGTATCCCGGTGTTTGGCCTGTTTGAAATTCCTGCCCTGGTTTCCGGTCTACCGGACCAGGCAGATACCGCCGGTTGGGTGCATCTGTACCTGGCCTGGGTGTTGGTGGTCTTCGCCGGCTTGCATGGCGTGGCTGCGTTGAAACACCACTTTATCGATCGTGATGCGACCCTGACACGAATGCTGGGGCGCAAAGCCTGATGTTCAACCTCGACTCACAAGGAATAGAAAGCATGTTGAAAAAAACACTCGCTGCTCTGGCAATCGGTTCTGCCCTGCTGTCCGCTGGTTCGGCGATGGCCGCTGACTATGTGATCGACAAGGAAGGCCAGCACGCCTTCGTCGATTTCAAGATCAGCCACCTGGGCTACAGCTACATCACCGGTACCTTCAAGGACCTGGACGGCAAATTCAGCTTTGACGCTGCCAAGCCAGAAGACGCCAAGATTGAAATGAATGTCCGCACCGCCAGCGTGTTCTCCAACCACGCCGAGCGCGACAAGCATGTCAACAGCGCAGACTTTCTGGATTCGGGCAAATTCCCTGACGCCAAGTTCGTCTCCACCAGCGTCAAGCCAACCGGCAAGAACGCTGATGGCAAGCAGACTGCTGATGTCACTGGCGACCTGACCTTCCATGGCGTAACCAAGCCTATCGTGGTCAAGGCTACGTTCCTGGGCGAAGGCAAGGATCCATGGGGTGGTTACCGTGCAGGCTTTGAAGGCACCACCTCGATCAGCCGTAAAGAGTTCGTTCCGAAGGGCATGGACGTAGGTCCACAGTCCGACGTGGTTCAGCTGTACATCACCTTTGAAGGTGTGAAAGCGAAGTAATGCTTCGTATGTAGGAGCGAGCTTGCTCGCGAAGGCCGCAAGGACACCGCGTTAAACCAGGATGCTCGCGTTATCGTTGACGACCTTAGCAAGCAAGCCCGTTCCTACAGGCAAAAAAAACCCGTATCTCGCGATACGGGTTTTTTTTATGCCTCGCGGTTGCGGGTCAGCAACGCTGGTTTTTCACCCCGAGGACGACCTGGCAGTTGGTCCAACTGCTCGGGTGTCGGGAAACGATCGGCTTTCGACTCCTTGTGGATGATCTTCGGCGCCGGGCCACCACGCGGGTTTTGCACCGCTGGCTCAGACAGGCGCGGCTGGTCATCACGGGCCGGGCGGCGATTGTTGCTGCGCGAATCTTCACGACGCGCCTGGCCGTCACGTGGTGCACCATTGCGCGGGCCGCTGCGCTTGGCAGGCGGAGTACCGGTAGTCCCGCCGCTGCTGTTGCGCGGGCCGTTCTGGCGACCGCCTTGTGGCTGGCCGCCACGGGGAGCACCCGCACCAGCGCCTTGTGCCGGGGCGCCTGGACGACGACCACGGCCCTGGGCGGGCTTGGCCTGAGGCACGTAGTCGACGCGGTTACCGAAGTTGTCCACATCGTCGTCGAGGAACTCGTCCGGGGCACGGTCAGCGGCGGCGCGCGGCGGCTGGCTCGGCTGGCGCTGTTCGCGGGCCGGAGTACCTTCGCGAGGCTTCTGCTCACGGGCCGGGCGTTCGCCACGGCTGCTGGTCGCGGATTTTTCCTTGCCCTTGTCCTTGCCTTTGTCGCGACGGCCACCGCCACCACCGCCGCCGTTCGGGCCATCGCCCTTCGGACCGCGTGGGTTACGTGGGTTGCGCACATCCGGACGCTCGCGGGCTTCAGGCTTCTCGGCCTCCACGGCGCTGGCATCGAAGCCCATCAGGTCGCCGTCGGCGATTTTCTGCTTGGTCATGCGCTCGATGCTTTTCAGCAGTTTTTCTTCGTCCGGCGCGACCAGGGAAATGGCCTCGCCCGAACGACCGGCACGGCCAGTACGGCCGATACGGTGCACATAGTCTTCATCGACGTTGGGCAGCTCGAAGTTGACCACGTGTGGCAACTGGTCGATATCCAGGCCGCGTGCGGCGATATCGGTGGCGACCAGGATACGTACGGAGCCGGCCTTGAAATCGGCCAGGGCCTTGGTGCGTGCGTTCTGGCTCTTGTTGCCGTGGATGGCGACGGCGGTGAGGCCGTGTTTGTCCAGGTACTCGGCCAGGCGATTGGCGCCGTGCTTGGTGCGGGTGAAGACCAGTACCTGTTCCCACGCGCCGTGGGTGATCAGGTGTGCCAGCAGCGCACGCTTGTGGCTGGCGGCCAGGCGGAATACGCGTTGCTCGATACGCTCGACCGTGGTGTTCGGCGGCGTGACTTCGATGCGTTCCGGGTTGTGCAGCAGCTTGCCGGCCAGGGCGGTGATGTCCTGGGAGAACGTTGCCGAGAACAGCAGGTTCTGGCGTTTTGCCGGCAGGCGGGCGAGGACCTTCTTCACGTCATGGACAAAGCCCATGTCGAGCATGCGGTCGGCTTCGTCCAGCACGAGGATTTCCACGTGGGACAAATCGACGCTGCCTTGGCCGCACAGATCAAGCAAACGGCCGGGGCAGGCCACCAGCACGTCGACGCCACGGGACATGGCCTGAACCTGGGGGTTCATGCCGACGCCGCCGAAGATGCAGGCGCTGACGAACTTCAAGTCGCGGGCATACAGCTTGAAGCTGTCATGCACCTGGGCTGCGAGTTCGCGGGTTGGGGTCAGGACCAGTACGCGCGGTTGGCGCGGGCCATGACGCTGGGATTTGTCCGGGTGACCGTTGGGAAACAACCGCTCCAGGATCGGGAGGGCGAAACCGCCGGTTTTACCAGTACCTGTCTGAGCCGCGACCATCAGGTCGCGACCTTGCAACACGGCGGGAATGGCCCGCTGTTGCACCGGAGTAGGCTCGGTATAGCCCGCCGCCTCGATGGCGCGGACTAAAGCCTCGGAGAGACCGAGGGAAGCAAAGGACATGAGTAATCCTGTTTTAGTTAGGGCTTGGCCCAAAGGGATAATCTTGCCGGGCGTGAATGGCGCTTAGGGGAGCGAAATCCCGTCCGGTCCTGCTGCGTCTGGTGGGCACGCCACCGGCTCGCGCGGGCTGCAAAGCTGCGCAGTAGCTGGGTTGGGTGCCTTTTTCAAGACCCGAGCGGCCGGGCGTAAGCCTGGCGGAAAGGCCGGAGTATAACAGAGCAATCACGGTGCGCTGCTTTCCTGCTGCTCAACGGCGCGTCCTGACGCTGATATAGGCGCCTTTTGTGTGTGCATTCCACCATATTTGGCGCTCAAGGCGGCATAGGCCGGCTCTTGCTTGAAGCGCTTGAGCTCGGCGGCAAAGCGTTGTACCAGCAGGTCCATGCCCGCGCCACGCCGCACCGCGAGAAATTGCGGCTGGCGGCTGACCACCACCGACGCCTGGCTGACCTTGCCCTCAAGGCCCAGCGCCTTGATCACGTGTTGCCCGACCCGTCGGTCAGTAACCACCAGATCGATGCGCCCGAGCATGAGCTTACCGAAATTGGCTTCATGGCTGGGTGCGGGCTCACGCTCAAAGGCGCTGGAGTCGCTGAATGCATCGCCATAGAGGTAGCCGGGGGAAATGCCGACGGTCAGGCCACGCAGGTCATCGAGGGTTTCGGCGGGATGCGGGCGGTCGTTGGCGTAGAACAGCACGAACTCGACTTGCGACAATGGCTCACCGGGGTAGAGCAACAAGGCGTCACGGTCGTGGCTGTGGAAAATATCCAGCGCGCCGTCAGCGTGGCCCTGATCGAGCATCGCCAGGCAGCGCTTCCAGGGCAGGAACTGCCATTGCACCTCGACGCCAAGTCGCTGGAACACGATCACGGTGGTTTCATAGTCCAGGCCAGCCATGCGGCCGTGGTCATCGTAGACGTAGGGGGCCCAGGGCTCGGTAACAATGCGCAATTTCTCGCCATTAGCGGCCAGGCTCAGGCAAGCAAAAAGCGCAGCGGTCAACAGCTTGAAAATGACGGGCATGCCCTCAGGTTACGATGCTCCTGGGCGAAAGAGAAGCTCTGGCATGCGCATTGGCGGACGGTCCTATTTCGCCGGAACGTCGAGCAGGTGTTCGTGGATCGCGGCGCGGCGCTCACCCAGGATCAGGCGCACCAAGGGGTTGGCGAACCAGTGCTCCAACTGGTGGGCATCGATTGGGCGCTTCTGGCGTTCCTCCTGGTTTTGTCGGGCCTTATCCCACCAAACCGGACCGCAGGCCTGGTCGAACTCGTTTTCGTGTTCGTAGCAACCGTAAAGAATTTCGCGGATGAACTGTCGCTGGTGCTTGGGCAGCAACAGGGTGATGAGCTTATACATCAAGCGCTGCAAGCGTGGTGGACGTGGCAGATGCGAGGACACCTGACGCGTGTCGGCCAGGGCTTGGGCACTGGTAGGAGCGCTGGCGTGCTTGGCGATCCACGCCTTGACCTTGGCCCGGAACAGCTGCTTACGGCTCCAGTAATGATGGATCAGGTCCGGGCACTCGCGCACCTTGACAGTGCGATAGGCGGCGATGGATAGGCAGAATTCCTCCAGGGTATACGCGCCCTGGGCATGGGGGAACAGCTCATCCATCAACTCAATGGAGCGATCGAGGATGTGCGCATCCTGCTGGGTCAGGCCCATGACGCCGGAATTGAGGGTCATCATGTCATCGTCGGCCACGCCCATATCCAGCAGGCGCTGGCGCAGAGCCGTGTAGAGGATGCTTTCGTGATTATCGCCGTACTTGGTGTAGAAGGCATTGCACAGCAGGGTGCCGGGCTGGACGCGCTCGAACAGCGCCATGGGCGAGTGGTGGAAGAAGGTGTCGGTGTCGATCAGCAGCGCCACCGGGGACTCTTGCAACACTTGGCGCAGCACCACGTGTTTGGTGCGAAAGTGATAGCCGTGGGGCTCGCTCCAGCGTTTGCGGGTGGCCTCGTCAAGAGGGCGCACGCGCACCGGCAGCAGGCGATAAGGTTCGGGATTGTCGCTGAATACCTGGATGTCTACGTTTGCGTCCGGAGTCTCCTGCAGGAACGCAAGTGCGCTGGCAATGCTGAACACCGCCTCCTGGTGGTAGGTCTCGGCACCGAAGACCAGGTAGACCAGTTGCGGACGGGAAGGCGAGGACACTGTATTCATGGACTACGGGGTTCCGTGGATAACGTAAAACGACAAAGGCCCTCGTCTGGACGAGGGCCTTGGCACAACCGGAAAGCTCTAGCGTGGCAGCTTGAGGTTGTTCCAAATGGCAAGGCTGGGTTCAGCCTGATTCAGGGTATAGAAGTGCAACCCTGGCGCGCCACCTTGCAACAATTGCTCACACATCTCGGTAATGACCTGCTCGCCGAACGCCTGGATGCTTTTGACATCGTCGCCATAGGCTTCCAGTTGTTTGCGCACCCAGCGTGGGATCTCGGCGCCGCAGGCGTCGGAAAAGCGCGCCAGCTTGCTGTAATTGGTGATTGGCATGATGCCCGGCACGATCGGGATGTTCACACCCATCGCCCGTACACGCTCGACGAAGTAGAAGTAGCTGTCGGCGTTGAAGAAGTACTGGGTAATCGCACTGTTGGCGCCGGCATTGGCCTTGCGCACGAAATTCTGCAAATCGTCCTCGAAATTGCGCGCCTGGGGGTGCATTTCCGGGTAGGCGGCCACTTCGATATGGAAGTGATCGCCACTTTCTTCACGGATAAAACTCACCAGCTCGTTGGCGTAGCGCAGCTCGCCGCTGGCCATGCCCATGCCTGAGGGCAGGTCGCCACGCAGGGCGACGATACGCTGGATACCGGCTTGCTGGTAATGGGTCAGCAGGCCGCGCAGGTCGTTCTTACTGTCGCCCACGCACGACAAGTGCGGAGCGGCGGGAATTTTGACTTGGCTTTCCAACTGCAGCACGGTGTTGATCGTGCGGTCGCGGGTCGAACCACCGGCGCCGTAGGTGCAGGAAAAGAAGTCGGGGTTGTAGCTGGCCAGCACCTTGGCGGTGGCCATCAGTTTTTCATGCCCAGCATCGGTCTTGGTCGGGAAGAACTCGAAGCTGTAGCGACGGTCTTGGGACATGGTCATACCCTTTGAAACCCAGAATTGCGGAGTGTGTACACCGTCGATGTGGGAGGGGGCTTGCTCCCGATGGCGGTGTGTCAGTTAATAATATATTGACTGGCCCACCGCCATCGGGAGCAAGCCCCCTCCCACATTAAAGCCCGCTCCCCCAAAGGGAGAGTGGGCAGCAGGTGTATCAGTAGCGGTAAGCGTGCGGCTTGAATGGGCCTTCAACCGTCACGCCGATGTAGTCGGCCTGGGTCTTGGTCAGTTGAGTCACCACGCCGCCGAAGCCGCGGACCATTTCCAGGGCCACTTCTTCGTCGAGTTTCTTCGGCAGCACTTCCACGGTCAGGCGCTCGGCTTTCTGGGCTGGCGACAGGTCGGCGTACTTCTGTTGGAACAGGAAGATCTGCGCCAGTACCTGGTTGGCAAACGAGCCGTCCATGATGCGGCTTGGGTGGCCGGTGGCGTTGCCCAGGTTAACCAGGCGGCCTTCGGCCAGCAGGATCAGGTAGTCATCGTTCTGCGGGTCGAACTGACCGGCACCGGTACGGTGAACCTTGTGAACCTGCGGCTTCACTTCTTCCCATGCCCAGTTCTTACGCATGAAGGCGGTGTCGATCTCGTTGTCGAAGTGACCGATGTTGCACACCACGGCGCGCTTTTTCAGGGCCTTGAGCATGTTTGCATCGCACACGTTCACGTTACCGGTGGTGGTGACGATCAGATCGATCTTGCCCAGCAGGGCTTTGTCGATGCTTGCTTCGGTGCCGTCGTTGATGCCGTCGATGAACGGTGAAACCACTTCGAAACCGTCCATGCAGGCTTGCATGGCGCAGATCGGGTCGACTTCGGAAACCTTGACGATCATGCCTTCCTGGCGCAGGGACTGGGACGAACCCTTGCCCACGTCACCGTAGCCGATCACCAGGGCTTGCTTGCCCGACAGCAGGTGGTCGGTGCCGCGCTTGATCGCGTCGTTCAGGCTGTGACGGCAGCCGTACTTGTTGTCGTTCTTGCTCTTGGTCACCGAGTCGTTGACGTTGATGGCCGGGATTTTCAACTCGCCCTTGGCCAGCATGTCCAGCAGGCGGTGCACGCCGGTGGTGGTTTCTTCGGTCACGCCGTGGACGCGGTCGAGGATCTGCGGGTACTTCTTGTGCAGCAGCTCGGTCAGGTCACCGCCGTCGTCGAGGATCATGTTGGCATCCCATGGCGCGCCATCCTTGAGGATGGTTTGCTCCAGGCACCACTCGTACTCTTCTTCTGTCTCGCCCTTCCAGGCAAATACCGGGATACCGGCGGCAGCGATGGCGGCAGCGGCCTGGTCCTGGGTCGAGAAGATGTTGCAGGACGACCAACGCACTTCGGCACCCAGTGCAACCAGGGTCTCGATCAGCACGGCGGTCTGGATGGTCATGTGGATGCAGCCGAGGATCTTCGCGCCCTTGAGCGGTTGCTCGGCGGCGTACTTGCGACGCAGGCCCATGAGGGCAGGCATTTCGGATTCGGCGATAAAGGTTTCGCGACGGCCCCAGGCAGCGAGGGACATGTCGGCGACTTTGTAGTCGGTGAAATCTGCAGGCGTGATGACAGCGCTCATGAAGAGCCTCCATTCGTAGTGTGCGAATGGGCGCCGTTGTGCGTTTAGTATCAGGCCAGGGCAACCAGGCCGGACAACGCCCCATCCGAGCCTGACAGGTTGAACCTGCTGCAGCGCCCCTCGGACAGGTGGCGGGAGAACGGTATCAACTGAAGATGACCGTTTTGAAGCGGGAGCGATTATAGCCGTGTACGGCGCACTTCCCAAGCCTTTCTGTCGGCCGCATGAAGATCGCTCATGGGGGTGATAGGCAATGGTTCATAGAGCTTGGGACCGCGCTCTGCCATGATGTTGCCCATCATTTGGCAAGACGCTTTGGAGTGACCATGAACTTCCACACCCGCAAATGGGTAAAACCCGAAGACCTCAACCCCAACGGCACCCTGTTTGGCGGTAGCCTGCTGCGCTGGATCGATGAAGAAGCGGCCATCTATGCGATTGTCCAGCTCGGCAACCAGCGCGTGGTGACCAAGTACATTTCCGAAATCAACTTTGTCAGCGCCTCGCGTCAGGGCGACATCATCGAACTGGGCATCACCGCTACCGAGTTTGGCCGCACCTCGATCACCCTGACCTGCGAAGTGCGTAACAAGATCACCCGCAAAAGCATCCTGACCGTGGAAAAAATGGTCTTCGTCAACCTCGGCGAAGACGGTTTGCCAGCGCCTCACGGCCGTACCGAAATCAAGTACGTGAAGGACCAGTTCAAGGACGACGGTCTCTCTGAGTAACAGCTGCATGGCATGATTTGCGTTACCAGTTTCTACCGCATGGATCGTTCCGAGGCTCTCTCATCACTCAGGCCTACACCCTGTAGAGAGAGCCTCGTGTATGAATGTCTCAAAGCCCGTTGTACAGAATCAGCCACTGCTACCTCTAAACCTCGATCAAGAGGTGAAGACGCCCTTGGTCAAAAGCGCGGGCGCAAGCAAGGTCAGCGTTTTTCGCCACGGCGACGGGCGTGTGGAGGTCGCACTGTCACCGCCCCCCCCGGCACACCTGGTGCTCAGTGGTGGTGGTGCCAAGGGCATCGCCTTTCCAGGGGTGGTGCAGGCCCTTGAAGAGGCCGACAAACTGAAAGACATCAAGGTGGTTTCCGGCTCATCTGCCGGTGCGATCTCTGCAGCGGTGCTCGCCAGTGGCATGGACGCCAAGGCATTCACCGAGTTGTCGAACAACCTCGACCTGCCCAGCTTGCTCAACAGCAAAAACCCGGTCCTGGCCTGGCTGCAGGGTGTCAGTTCCCAGCTTGGCAAGCTCGCCGGCAAGCTGCCTGGCCCGGTGGGTAATATTTCTCAACTGTTGCTGACCATGTTGCCGCGCCTGCAAAGCGACGCACAGCCACTGGAGGAATTGATCCGCGACCAGTCACGTCAATCCATACTCGCCCATATCGCGGACATACCCGAGGCCAAACGGCCGACTGAAGTCACCGAAATCGCCAACCGGCTCAGCGCGGGAGCAGGGCCTGCCTTTCGCGATCTGGAGGTGTTGAGTCGCCATATCCCGGCGATCAAGCAGCTCAACATCACGGGTACTGGCATGTTCGATGGCCGCCCGCAATTGGTGGTGTTCAATGCCAGCTTGACGCCGGATATGGATATTGCTCGTGCGGCGCATATTTCCAGTGCGCTGCCGGGCCTGTTCAGTAGTCCATCCGAGCAAGGCCATGGGTTCCAGGCCGAAGCTGAAATCACGGCTTTTCAGGATGGTGGACTGTTGCTCAATACGCCGGCTTCCGGGGTTATCGAACGTTCTTTCCCGGAGAGTCCCCTGAGCAAGGACGAAACGCTGATCGTAAAATTCGAGTCTGAAAAAACCGCTGATTCGTCCAACAGCGGCAGCTTTTTCAGTTTTCTGGGCGACACCTTCTCGGGGGCACCGCATACCGCTGCGCAAGCCTACCAGGACGACCGGCTCAAAGCGTTCGAGGATCAATCGATAACCTTGCCGCTGAATTCGGAAAAAGGTGATTTTCGCGGCCTGCTTAACGGCACGGTCAACTTCACCATGACCCCTGAGCAGAAGCAGCACCTGCAGGCCAAGGCTCACCAGGCAGTGTCAGGGCATCTGGAAAAGCGCGAGTTGGTGCGTGAGCGTCATGAGTTCGCCTCCCTGGACGATGCTGTGATGGCGATGGATGATCAAATGCTCGCCGGCGTGCAGGATGAGCTGCACAAGGATCCGGCTGGCGCAGACGCGTTGCGGTTTCGCCAGCAGGCACAACAGGCGCTGCAAGCGTTGGACGCCGCGATCAGCGAAGCCAATCAGTCCAGCACGTCGCTGGTGATTACACCGATGCTGGCCTCGGCGCTACGCAATCTGGATGCCCTGGCTGGCAGGCCCGAGCATATCGAGTGGCTGGGCAAACGCTTGAATGCGCCGGGCCATCGTAATTTCCAGCAGTTGTTGCAGGTGGGCGCCAGACTGGCGTCGAGCAATTCTTCGAGCCTGTCCAAGGTGTTGAGCAGCGCCGTTACTGAAATGCAAAGACGGGATGTCGGGGTGAAGGGCGAGAATTTTACCAGGGAGGTCATTTACCCGTCGTTGTACCTTCCCGGCCAGCCGCCCGCCAACGTTGAGTTGTTGCAGCGCGCGGCGCGAGATCTGCGCGACGCAACCACACCGGCTGACTTCAACAGCGTGCTCAACGGCATCATCAAATACTATCAACCCCACGATAAGCCCTGGAACACTCTGGTCAGTTCCCCTGCGGTAGACCAGGCAAAGGCCTGGCTTATTCCGGTTTAGCTGCCGAGCCATTGAACAGCCATCGTTGCGGCAGGTCGTAGTTTCAGGCACCTCTCGGACTCTGGAACATCATGGCCACTCAAGCAGACGGCAAGACCCCCAACCTGTCGCAGGAAGAGCAACAGGACGTCGACAAGAACCAGCCGCCGCGAGCGGCGGTTCTGCACGAAATCATCCGCACCCAGGGCGACCAGGAACTGGAACGCAGTGTCGCCGCCTTGTGGTGGTCGGCACTGGCGGCCGGGCTCACCATGGGGCTGTCATTGATGGCCATGGGGTTGCTCAATTCGCGGCTGCCGGACGGTGAAGGCTTCAAGGTGATAGCCAGCTTCGGCTATTGCGCGGGGTTTCTCGCAGTGATACTGGCGCGTCAGCAACTGTTTACCGAAAACACCCTGACTGCGGTGCTGCCGGTGATGAGCAAGCCTACCCTGGGCAATGCCGGTCGTCTGTTGCGCCTATGGTCAGTGGTGTTGGTGGGCAACCTGTGCGGCACCTTGTTGGTGGCCTACGTAATGTTGCACCTGCCGATCTTTGACACCAAGACTGACCTGGCCTTCCTCGATATCGGGCGCAAGATCATGGAAAACGATCCTGGACAGATGTTTGCCAAGGGCATTGTGTCCGGCTGGATGATCGCCACCATGGTCTGGATGATCCCTTCGATGGAAAGTGCGAAGATGTGGATCATCATCCTGATCACTTACCTGATGGCGCTGGGGGATTTCACCCATATCGTCGTCGGCTCGGCGGAGGTGTCCTACCTGGTATTTGCCGGCGAACTGCCGTGGAAGGACTTCTGGCTGATCTTTGCCGGGCCGACGCTGGCGGGCAACATCATCGGTGGCAGCTTCATCTTCGCACTGATCAGTCACGCGCAGATCCGCAGTGAAAGCAGCCTGCCGGGCAAAGCGGCTGCGGATCCAAGGCATCCGCAGCAGATCAACAAGGATCAGTGAGGTTCAGGCGCGGCCTGGGGCTCGTCCCGGGTCACGTGCTTGACCAGCTTGCCGATGCTCAAGCCCTGCAACAGGATCGATGACAGCACCACGATGTAGGTGATGCTCAGCAGCAGGTCACGCTCCGGGCCGAGCGGCAAGGCGAGGGCCAGTGCCACCGAGACGCCACCACGCAAGCCACCCCAGGTCAGGATGCGGATGGTGCCGCGTGGCACCGTGCGCCAGCGCCGCAACAGCAGGATGGCAGGGGCCACCGTCAACAGGCGTGACAGCAGGATCGCCAGCGCCAACAGGCTGGCTGCGAACACGTGCAACCAGTTGAATGGCAATAGCAGCAACTCCATGCCAATCAGCGCAAACAACAGGGCGTTGAGCATGTCGTCAAGCAGTTCCCAGAAGCCATCGAGGTAACGACGGGTCATGTCGTTCATCGCCAGCTTGCGCCCCAGGTTACCGATGATCAGTCCCGCGACGACCATCGCAATCGGCGCCGAGACGTGCAGTTCCGAAGCCATGGCCGAGCCGCCGATCACCAGGGCGAGGGTCAGCATGACTTCGATCTGATGCTGTTCGATGCTCTTGATCATCAGGTACACGAGGTAGCCGATCAGCCCGCCAAAGACCACGCCACCAATGGCTTCGTGGGCAAATAGCATAGCGGTGGCGCTCACGGTCGGCGTCTCGCCCAACTGCGCGATGCCCAGCAGCACGGTAAACACCACCACGGCGGTGCCGTCGTTGAACAGCGACTCGCCGACGATGGTGGTTTTCAACGGTTTCGATGCATTGGCGGTACGCAGTACGCCAAGCACCGCAATCGGGTCGGTGGGGGAAATCAGTGCGCCGAAGAGCAGGCAGTAAAGGAAGCTTACGTGCCAGCCAAACAGGGCGAAGATGTAGTACGCCAGGCTGCCGATCACGACGGTGGCGATCAGCACACCAAAGGTTGCCAGCAGGCCGATGGGCCAGCGATAGCTGCGCAGGTCGTTCAAGTTGACGTGCAAGGCGCCGGCGAACAGCAGGAACGAGAGCATCCAGTTCATCAGTAGATCGCCGAAATCGATCTGGCCGATCAGTTGCTGGACGCGTTCCTCCAGGCCAGGGAAGCCGAGCACGCTCAGGCCTTGCAGGATCAGCGAGAAGATCAGCGCGGTGACCATCACGCCGATGGTTGGCGGCAGGCCGATGAAACGGAAGTTCACATAGGTGAGCAGGGTGGTAAGGCAAATGAAGGCGGCGACAAGTTCAAGCATCCGGGATCCTTGGAGCGGGGAAATGTAGGCACACGAGGTGCGCCGAAGCAGGGTTTAGTATAAACAGGTGCAGTTACATGAAGAATCAATTGCGGAGGTCCTGGTGGTAGCGACAGCTCTGGTGCTGGTAGCGGCGCTGTTGCATGCGACGTGGAACACCTTGATCAAGTTCAGTGGCGAACGCTTGTTGATCATCGCCTGCATGGACAGCGTGGCGCTGCTGTTCGTGGTGGTTGCGGTAGGGTTTGTGGCCTTGCCGCCGCTGGACATCTGGCCGTGGATCATCGCCTCGGCACTGTTTGAATTGCTCTACCGCTATTTGTTGATCCAGGCCTATCGGGTCGGTGACCTGGGCCTGGTGTATCCGCTGATGCGCGGCTTATCGCCTTTGGTCGTGCTGATGCTGACCCTGGTGTTTGCCGGCGAGGTGCTGAGTACCCAGCAGATCCTGGGCATTTTGCTGATCCCGTTCGGCATGTTGTGCCTGTTGTGGCAGGGTGGGGGCGGTGATCGGTTGCCGTGGTCAATGCTGCCTGTGGTGTTGCTGATTGGTCTGTGCATCGGTTGCTACACCTTTCTGGATGGACAGGCATTGCGGCGTTGGTCGCACCCATTCGATTACCTGGTCTGGCTGACGCTGCTCAGCGCTTGGCCGTTTCCGTTACTGGCGTTGGTGCGCAGGCGCGCAGCGTTCAGCCTGTTCTGGCGCACCCAGTGGCGGTTGGGGCTGAGCGTGGGGTTATGTGTATTGTTGAGCTACGCTTTGGTGCTTTGGGCCATGCAGTTGGGCTCGATTGCCGAGGCCGCCGCGCTGCGGGAAGTCAGCGTGATTCTGGTGGTGCTGTTCGGCATGCGTTATTTGAAAGAACCTTTCGGCCGGCCACGGCTCATAGCCTGTGGGTTGGTATTGATCGGCATGTTCGTGATGAAATTCTAACCGTCAGATAAATCCAAAAAAGGAATGAGTGATGACAGTGGCTTTCTGGTGTGTGTTGATCGCAATTTTTCTGCCATATCTGTGCACGGGTGTGGCCAAGTTCAGCGGCGGCAAGTTCGGGCCCCGGCAAAACCACGACCCGCGGGCCTTCCTTGATACCCTCGAAGGCTTCGCCAAACGCGCCCACAGTGCCCAGCTCAACAGCTTTGAAGTAACCCCGGCGTTTGCTGCGGCAGTGATCATCGCGCACCTGGCCGGTACAGCAGAACTGGTGACGATCAATGTGCTGGCGGTGCTGTTTATCACCAGCCGTCTGCTGTACATCATTTGCTACCTGGCGGACTGGGCGATCTTACGTTCGCTGGTGTGGTTTGTTGGGATGGTGTTGATTGCGAGTTTCTTCTTCGTCTCGATCTAACGCTTGACGCAGAAACCTTGTGGGAGGGGGCTTGCTCCCGATGGCGGCGTATCAGTCGACATATTCATCGGCTGTTACATCGAATCGGGGGCAAGCCCCCTCCCACATTTGATCTTCAGCGTTTGTCAGGTACCAGCTGGCGCCTCTGGTAACTGGGGGAGTGGCGCACCCTTTGGCCACAGCATCCAGATCTGTCCCTGTTGCTTCATATTCCCTGCCAGCTCGCCTGCCGCATCGCCCGTGCCCCAGAACAGGTCTGCCCGCACTTCGCCAGTGATTGCGCCGCCGGTGTCCTGGGCTGCGACGGGCCGGATGATCGGTGAACCGTCGGGTTTGGTGGTCGACAGCCACAGCAGGCTACCCAGCGGGATCACCTTGCGATCCACCGCCACGCTATAGCCGGCGGTCAACGGCACGTTCAGCGAACCGCGCGGGCCTTCGTTGCTGTCGGGGCGGGCGCTGAAGAAAACGTAGCTGGGGTTGCTCGCCAGCAGCTCTGGAATGCGCTGCGGGTGTGCCTTGGCCCAGGCACTGATGGCGCCCATGGTCACTTCTTCTTTTTTCAGCTCGCCTTGCTCTACCAGCCAACGGCCAATAGGGCGATAGGGGTAGCCGTTCTGGTCGCCATAACCGACACGCAGTTGGCGACCGCCCGCCAGTTGAATACGCCCCGAACCCTGGATCTGCAAGAATTGCAGGTCCATCGGGTCAGTCAGCCAGGCAATCGGCTTGGCGGTCGAACCTTGGCTGTTGAGGGTGCTGGCGTCGTCGTAGGGCTTGAGTACGCGGCCTTCCAGGCGCCCGCGCAGGCGCTTGCCCTTGAGTTCCGGATAGATGCTTTCCAGATTGACGATGATCAGGTCATCCGGCACACCGTATACCGGCACGTGGGCGCTGGCGGTTTTGGTCAGGCTGCCAGGGTAGACCGGCTCGTAATAGCCGGTGATCAAGCCATGTGGCGTGTTGTCAGCCGAACGCAGGCCGAATACATCCAGATGCTCCTTGAGGAAGCCACGGACCGCCACGGCATCGCCCGGTACGCTGGCCGCTGCCGCGCAAGTTGTGCCCCACACCGGATCGGCCTTGAGGCGCTGGCAGGCACTGCGCCAGGATTCAAACCCGGCCAGCAAGTCGCTGTCGGCGACAACCGGCAAGGCTTCCCAAGGCGCACTCACATAGGTGGCGACGGCGTGAGGCTTGGCTTCTTCTTTGGCGACTTCTTTGTCGGTGTCTTTACCTGCATCACAGCCGGCCAGCAGCGCGATCATCGGCAGAGCCCACGCCAGGCGGCTCCAGGGTTTCAAGGTGATATTCATTTAGGCAATTCCTGAAACGATTGCCCGTGCGTCGCTGCAGGCGGGCAAACCTTATTATTAATAGGGCTATTGGTCTTTGTGGGCGGTGCGAGGATACTGGCCGCCGTTTTCCGTGACCTTGAAGCCATCATGATGTTAAAAAAACTCACCGTTGTACTGCTGGCCTGCCTGGCCTTGTCCGCCTGTGGCGGTGTCGACCCCAATTCCCCGCTGGGCCAGCGCAAGGCGATCTTCAAGCAGATGCTCAAGACCGGCGAAGACCTGGGCGGCATGTTGCGTGGACGTATTCCGTTCGACGGCGTCAAGTTCGCCGAGGGCGCGGTCAAGCTGGATGCCTTGTCCCATGAACCGTGGAAGCATTTCCCGAGTGTGCGCGAAGAAGACCACACCAGCGCCAAGGACGATGTCTGGCAAAAACAGGCGCAATTCCAGCAACTGGCCCGCGACCTTGAGGCGGCCACCGGTGAATTGGTGATCGCCAGCCAAGTGCAGCCCTACAAGGCCAGCAATCTCCAGCCTGCGGTGCAGAAAGTCGAAGATACCTGCAGCGCCTGCCATAAACAGTTCCGCGATCATTGATCGTTTTTACTGGTCGAGTTCTTCCACCGCGTCATGCAGTTCTTTGCGCGACTCGGCCAGTTTGTCCTTTCGCTTGTTGATCTTGTCCGGGTCGCCTTTTTTCATGGCCTTGTCGAGGTCGGCCTGACGGCGGGAGACTTCGTGCTTGGCGTCGAGCACCTTGTTTTCGCGTTCTTTTTTCAAGGCGGCGTCGGTGCAGTTGGCGGTGACTTCGCTCAGGGCTTTCTCCAGCCCGGCCTGTTGGGCGCTATTGCCGTGGGCTTTGGCTTGTTCGATCTGGGTGCTGATGGCCTGGCGCTTGGCGGCACAGCCGGTGAGCGGTTGCGCTTCTTCGGCGGCCAACAGTGGCGTGGCCGTGAAGCTTGCGAGGGTCAGTAAGGCAAGGGGGGCGAGAAATTTCATATAAAGCTCCAAGGTCGCAATCAGGTGGCTGGGGGGTCAAAACCCATCTATCCCGGCCCCACGTAATGTTTCAGCCAAGGCTCGTACCTGCGGGTCGCGAAAAAAAGCGCTGAGTTGCGCCGCACGTCCCGGGCCGATGCCGTCCGAGGCCAGCCAGGCTTGGGTGTCTTTGGCAACCAACGCCTGCCAGTCGCCTTCCAGGTTGTTGCGCGCCGCGGGCGGCACGCCCAGGGCCTTGAGCCATTGTGAAAAAGGGCGTTGCCGGGCGCTTTGAATATTGTCGAGCACCCGCGCGCGGGTGCGATCACCGAAGCCCTCAATGGTAGCAAGCTGCGCCGCATCCAGGGTTAACCAATCGAGAAAGCCTGCGATTAGACCCGCCTGGATCAATATGTTCCAGGTTTCACGGCCCATATGCGGCAAGGCCAGGCCCTGTTTGCTGCTCAGCCAGGTCAGGCGGGCAAGCAATTGATCTTCGCAGCCGGGGTCCAATTGCCAGCAGCTCAGGGCGTGAAAGGCTCGGGTATCGGGAACCTGCACATCCACCCTTGTGGCGTTGCGCAGGACCACCTCATCCAACCGGGGAATCACCTGGCCTGCCAGGCTGATGGACACTTGGTCGCCAGGACGGATATCCAGGGACTCCCAACGTTTCAATGAACTGGCGCTGACCCGGCTGATCTGCCGATCATCCAGGCGCACGGGTTCCAGCTCGAGGATGGGGGTAATACGCCCGGTACGCCCGACCTGGAACGCTATGTTGCGCACCAGCGCCAGGGCTTTCACCGGCGGATACTTCCAGGCCACCGCCCAATAGGGGGCGCTGGCCTGCCAGCGTTCGGCGGGCGCCCGCGCGGCCTGGTGCAGCACCACGCCATCACTGGCGAAGGGCAGTGGCGCGTTGTACCAGTGCGTGCGCCAATATGCAGCTTTGCTGATGTTCTCGATAGGGTGGCTGTAACGCTGGCTGTCGGTAAAACCCCAGTGCGTCAAGGTAGCCAGGCGTTCGTTGAAATCGCTCGGACCATCGGGCCAGGCCCAGACGAATAAGCCGATCCTTGCTGCCTCGGCATCGCTCAACTGTCGACGGTTCATCAGGCCAGCCACTTTGCTGCGTGCACTGAGCCCACCCTTCATCGATTGCACGTGGTGGTTCAGGCGCCAGTAAAGTTCGCCTTGCAACACCACATCCACTGCGTCTGGCAACTGTTGCACGATGCCCGGGATCCTGCGCCCGGAGGCTGACCAGTCGTGCCCCAGCAGGCCGTCGCCCCGGCTGATGAGCTGGTGCAAGCGACCCTGTCGATACACCAGCGTCACCCCGACGCCGTCGACCTTGGGCTGGACCCATACATCGTGACGGGTGCTGAGCCAGTCACTGACTGCCGACTCGTCCAGCAGCTTGCCCAGGCCGGTGTGCGCGACCGGATGGCGTAATGTGCCGCGTGAACTGGCCAGCGGATTATCAGCCTTCGGGAGGGGCTGGTGAGCGCATTCGTACCAGTGCACCAGGCGCTGACGGGCCTGGTCGTAGAGTTCGTCACTGATGGGGGAATGGCCCTGGCGGTGGTAACTGTCGTCCCACTGGCTGACCTGTCTGGTCAAGGTATCGAGTTGCGCGTGAGCGTCATCGGGGCACGCCTCTGCCCACGTCCAGGCGGGTAGAATACTGAGAAAAAAAGCCATGAACCTATGCATCATGAGCATCCTTGCTCGAAGAAGGGTGCCCAGCCTAAGTCATCCAAGTGCCCACAAAAAAGCCCCGACTGCTCGGGGCTTTTTACCGGGTGTTTCTGTCTGTCGCGCGAACGCTTACAGGCCGGCGGCAGTGCACAGGTCGTTAGCGCGGTCGGTTTTTTCCCAGGTGAAGGTGCTGAAGGTGTCGTCGCCAACGGTCTTCTGCGCCGGGGTACGACCGAAGTGGCCGTAGGCTGCGGTTTCCTGGTACATCGGGTGCAGCAGGTCAAGCATGGTGGTGATCGCGTAGGGGCGCAGGTCGAAGATCTCACGTACGAGCTTGACGATCTTGTCATCGCTGATCTTGCCGGTGCCGAAGGTATTCAGCGAAATCGACGTCGGCTGGGCTACGCCGATGGCGTAGGAAACCTGGATTTCGCAGCGCTCGGCCAGGCCGGCAGCCACAATGTTCTTGGCCACATAGCGACCGGCGTAAGCCGCGGAACGGTCAACCTTGGAGGGATCCTTGCCGGAGAACGCGCCGCCGCCGTGACGGGCCATGCCGCCGTAGCTGTCGACGATGATCTTGCGCCCGGTCAGGCCGCAGTCGCCCACCGGGCCGCCGATGATGAACTGGCCGGTCGGGTTGATATGGAACTGGGTGTCCTTGGTCAGCAACTCGGCAGGCAACACGTGCTTGACGATCAGCTCCATCACGCCTTCGCGCAGGTCGGCATAGGACACGTCGGGGTTGTGCTGGGTCGACAATACAACGGCGTCGATCCCCACGACCTTGCCGCCTTCGTAGCGGCAGGTCACCTGGGACTTGGCGTCCGGGCGCAGCCATGGCAACAATCCGGATTTACGCGCCTCGGCCTGACGCTGCACCAGCTGGTGCGAGAAGGTGATCGGCGCCGGCATCAGCACGTCGGTCTCGTTGCTGGCGTAGCCGAACATCAGGCCCTGGTCGCCGGCGCCCTGGTCTTCAGGCTTGGCACGGTCAACACCCTGGTTGATGTCAGGCGACTGCTTGCCGATGATGTTCATCACGCCGCAGGTCGCGCCATCGAAGCCGACGTCGGAGCTGTTGTAGCCAATATCGGTGATCACGTCACGAACGATCTGCTCCAGGTCGACCCAGGCGGTGGTGGTGACTTCGCCGGCGATGATCGCCACGCCCGTTTTCACCAGCGTCTCGCACGCCACGCGGGCGAACTTGTCTTCAGCGATGATAGCGTCCAGCACCGCGTCAGAGATCTGGTCGGCGATTTTGTCCGGATGCCCTTCAGACACGGACTCGGAGGTGAAAAGGGAGTATTCGCTCATCTCGATGTTTTCCTGATATTTACCGATGGTGAGTGTCGCCAGCCGGCCGCTGAAAATGGCGGACCTGAATCTGGAAACCATTACGTAAACCTACATAGAGGCTTTCCCCGGGAACGAGTCCCGCAGCGGTGGCCCAACGGGCCAGATCGTCCTGTTCAAAACCCAGCCAGAGATCACCGCAGGCCTCCTTGGCCCAATTCTGGTTGTGGCTGCATAAATCCGTCACCAGCAGGCTACCGCCGGGGTGCAGCAACCCGGCCATTTGCTTGAGGGCATCGGCCGGGGCGGCGAAATGGTGCAAGACCATGTTCAGTACCACGCAATCGGCCCGCAGGCCGGTGTCGCCCAGGGCGTCGGCCAACTGCAGGCGCACATTGCCCAAGGCTTCGCGTTCACACAACTGGCGCGCCAATTCCAGCATCGCCGGGCTGTTGTCCAGCGCCGTGACCTGCACAAAGCGGCGCGCCAGTTCCGGCAGGAAACCGCCGTCGCCAGGGCCGACTTCCAGGGCCGTGGCCTTATCACTGAAGCTCAGCTTGTCCAATAGCGCCAGCACGCTTTCGCGGTATTGGGCCAGCCCGGCGATCAGGTCCTGCTGGGCGCGAAACTTGTCGGCAACCCGGGAAAAAAAGTCCTGGCTGGCGGCGGCGCGTTGCCCGTGCACCTGGCCGATCCGCGCTTGCACATCGCTTGGCAGCCCCAGGTTGTCCACTTCCTCAAGCAAGGCCGCGTGCAGTTTGCCGCCCAGCTGTTCGGTGTGGGGCAGGGCGCGGCGGTAAAAGATCGCATTGCCTTCGCGGCGGGTGGCCACCAGGTCGGCCTGGGCCAGCACCTTCAAATGGTGGCTCATGCCGGACTGGCCGATGGCGAAAATCTGCGCCAGTTCCAATACGCCGAAAGAATCGTTGGCCAGTGCACGCAATACGTTCAAGCGCAACGGATCGCCAGCGGCCTTGCACAAGGCTGCAAGCTCATCGCCATCGTCAGGACGCAGGGAGGGCACGGGTAGGTTCATAAGGCCAGCAGTCTAGTGACGGGTTGGGATCCCCGCAAGGCCAATATCAAAAAGTTTTGATATTGATCGATAAGTGGCGGTTATAAGCCACCGCTATAACCCCTAGACGAATCTGTGGCAGGGTTCTGCAAGGGATAACTGTAGAAACCTTGGGAAAAAGCCCTTCAAGTGACTATCTGTCATTGCCCGCAGGCGGTGGCTGAGGGAAAATGCCGGTCCTTTTTTCCGTTTCTTTTAAGCAAACTCCAGGAGATCAGCGATGCCCAGCCGTCGTGAGCGTGCCAACGCCATTCGTGCCCTCAGCATGGATGCCGTGCAAAAAGCCAACAGCGGCCATCCCGGTGCCCCGATGGGCATGGCGGATATCGCCGAGGTACTTTGGCGTGACTACCTGAAACACAACCCGAGCAACCCGTCGTTCGCCGACCGTGACCGCTTCGTGCTGTCCAACGGCCACGGCTCGATGCTGATTTACTCGCTGCTGCACCTGACCGGCTACGACGTCACCATCGACGACCTCAAGAGCTTCCGCCAGCTGCACAGCCGCACCCCGGGCCACCCGGAATTCGGCTACACCCCAGGCGTGGAGACCACTACCGGTCCCCTGGGCCAAGGCCTGGCCAACGCCGTAGGCTTTGCGCTGGCGGAAAAAGTCCTGGGCGCGCAGTTCAACCGCCCCGGCCACGACATCGTCGACCACCACACCTACGTGTTCCTGGGTGATGGCTGCATGATGGAAGGCATTTCCCACGAAGTTGCATCCCTGGCCGGTACTCTCGGCCTGGGCAAGCTGATTGCATTCTACGATGACAATGGCATTTCCATTGACGGCGAAGTCGAAGGCTGGTTCACCGATGACACCCCGAAGCGTTTCGAAGCCTACAACTGGCAGGTGATCCGCAATGTCGACGGCCACGATCCGGAAGAAATCAAGATCGCCATCGACACCGCGCGCAAGAGCGCGCAGCCGACCCTGATCTGCTGCAAGACCACCATCGGCTTCGGCTCGCCGAACAAGCAAGGTAAAGAAGACTGCCACGGCGCCCCACTGGGTGACGCGGAAATCGCCCTGACCCGCGAAGCGCTGAAGTGGAACCACGGCCCGTTTGAAATCCCGGCCGACATCTACGCCGAATGGGATGCCAAGGAAAAAGGCCTGGCCACCGAAGCCGAATGGGACCAGCGTTTCGCTGCCTACTCCGCCGAATTCCCGGAATTGGCCAACGAGCTGGTACGCCGCCTGGCCGGTGACCTGCCTGCCGACTTCTCGGCGAAAGCCTCGGCCTACATCGCCGAAGTCGCGGCCAAGGGCGAGACCATCGCCAGCCGTAAAGCCAGCCAGAACACCCTGAACGCGTTTGGCCCGCTGCTGCCTGAGATTCTCGGCGGCTCGGCCGACCTGGCCGGTTCCAACCTGACCCTGTGGAAAGGCTGCAAAGGTGTATCGGCAGAAGACGCCAGCGGCAACTACATGTACTACGGCGTGCGCGAGTTCGGCATGAGCGCCATCATGAACGGCGTGTCCCTGCACGGCGGCCTGGTGCCATACGGCGCGACCTTCCTGATGTTCATGGAATACGCCCGTAACGCCGTGCGCATGGCCGCACTGATGAAGAAACGCGTGATCCATGTGTACACCCACGACTCCATCGGCCTGGGCGAAGACGGCCCGACGCACCAGCCGGTCGAGCAACTGACCAGTCTGCGTACCACGCCGAACCTGGATTGCTGGCGCCCAGCCGACGCGGTCGAATCCGCCGTGGCCTGGAAGCATGCCATCGAGCGCAAGGACGGTCCTTCGGCGCTGATCTTCTCGCGTCAGAACCTGCAACACCAGGTGCGTACCGACGCGCAGATCGCCGACATCAGCCGTGGTGGCTATGTGCTCAAGGACTGCATCGGCGAGCCGGAGCTGATCCTGATCTCCACTGGTTCCGAAGTGGGCCTGACCGTCCAGGCCTACGACAAGCTGACCGCCCAGGGCCGCAATGTGCGTGTTGTATCCATGCCGTGCACCAGCGTGTTCGAAGCCCAGGACGCCGGCTACAAGCAGTCGGTGTTGCCTTTGCAGGTCAGCGCGCGTATCGCTGTCGAAGCGGCCCACGCCGACTACTGGTACAAGTATGTGGGCCTGGAAGGCCGCGTGATCGGCATGACCACCTACGGTGAGTCGGCGCCGGCGCCAGCGTTGTTCGAAGAGTTCGGTTTCACCCTGGAAAATATCTTGGGTCAGGCTGAAGAGCTGCTGGAAGACTAAGGCGCTAACGCGGTGGCCCACTGGTCACCGCCTCTACTGTAGGAGCGAGCTTGCTCGCGAAGATCGTTAACGATAACGCAGTGTTTCTGGTTTAACGCGGCGCTCTCAAGTTCTTCGCGAGCAAGCTCGCTCCTACAGTGGTTTGTGTCGCCCACAATGCGAGAACCCCATGCCCCAACCGCGTCCTTACAAAGTTGCACTCAACGGCTACGGCCGCATTGGTCGTTGCGTCTTGCGTGCGCTGTTCGAGCGAGGGACGGCGGCCGGGTTTGAAATTGTTGCGATCAACGATCTGGCCGATATGGCCAGCATCGAATACCTGACACGCTTTGACTCCACTCACGGGCGCTTTCCCGGCGAAGTGCGGGTCGACGGCGATTGTCTGCATATCAATGGCGACTGCGTAAAAGTGTTGCGCAGTGCCACGCCCGAGGGCATCGACTGGGCGGCGCTGGGCGTCGACCTGGTGTTGGAATGCTCCGGTGCCTATCACACCCGTGCCGATGGCCAGCGTTTTCTCGATGCCGGCGCGCCGCGCGTGCTGTTCTCCCAGCCGATGGCCAGTGAGGCGGATGTGGACGCCACCATCGTCTACGGCATCAACCAGGATTGCCTGACCGGCGATGAACTGCTGGTGTCCAACGCCTCGTGCACCACCAACTGCAGCGTGCCGTTGTTGCGCCTGCTGGATCAGGCGATTGGCCTGGATTACGTGTCGATCACCACGATTCACTCGGCGATGAACGACCAGCCGGTAATCGACGCCTATCACCACGAAGACCTGCGCCGTACGCGTTCGGCGTTCCAGTCGGTGATTCCGGTGTCCACAGGTTTGGCTCGCGGCATCGAGCGACTGTTGCCGGAACTTGCCGGGCGAATCCAGGCCAAAGCCGTACGGGTGCCGACGGTGAATGTGTCTTGCCTGGATATCACCATGCAAACCGTCAGCGACACCGATGCGACGGAGGTCAACCGGATCCTGCGCGAGGCCGCCACCAGCGGCCCGCTCAAAGGCTTGCTGGCCTACACCGAGTTGCCCCACGCCAGTTGCGATTTCAACCATGACCCGCATTCGGCGATTGTCGATGCCAGCCAGACTCGCGTTTCCGGCCCGAGGCTGGTGAACATCCTGGCCTGGTTCGACAACGAGTGGGGCTTTGCCAACCGAATGCTGGATGTTGCGGAACATTATCTGCACATCGCCTCTAAACAACCTCAACAGTAATTCAGGAACTGCGACCCATGACCGTGTTGAAGATGACCGACCTCGATCTGCAAGGTAAGCGCGTACTGATCCGCGAAGACCTCAACGTCCCAGTCAAGGACGGTGTTGTCACCAGCGACGCGCGAATCCTGGCCTCGCTGCCGACCATCAAGCTGGCCCTGGAAAAAGGCGCGGCCGTGATGATCTGCTCCCACCTGGGTCGCCCGACCGAAGGTGAGTTTTCTGCTGAAAACAGCCTCAAGCCGGTAGCTGAATACCTGAGCAAGGCCCTGGGCCGTGATGTGCCGTTGGTGGCTGACTACCTGGGTGGCGTTGATGTTAAGCCTGGCGACATCGTGCTGTTCGAAAACGTGCGCTTCAACAAGGGCGAGAAGAAGAACAGCGACGAACTGGCCCAGCAATATGCCGCGCTGTGCGACGTATTCGTGATGGACGCTTTCGGCACTGCGCACCGTGCCGAAGGTTCGACCCACGGTGTGGCCAAGTTCGCCAAAGTCGCCGCTGCCGGCCCGCTGCTGGCCGCTGAGCTGGATGCATTGGGCAAGGCCCTGGGTGCTCCGGCCCAGCCGATGGCCGCCATCGTTGCCGGCTCCAAGGTCTCCACCAAGCTCGATGTGCTCAATAGCCTCAGCCAGATCTGCAACCAGCTGATTGTCGGCGGCGGCATTGCCAACACCTTCCTGGCCGCAGCCGGCCATCCGGTGGGCAAGTCCCTGTATGAGCCGGATCTGTTGGATACCGCCCGCGCCATCGCCGCCAAAGTCAGCGTGCCATTGCCGGTGGACGTGGTCGTTGCCAAAGAGTTCGCTGAAAGCGCCGAAGCCACCGTCAAGCTCATCGCTGACGTGGCCGCTGACGACATGATCCTGGATATCGGCCCGCAAACTGCGGCCAACTTCGCCGAACTGCTCAAGGCATCCCAGACTATTCTGTGGAATGGCCCGGTGGGCGTGTTCGAGTTCGACCAGTTCGGCAACGGCACAAAGGTACTGGCCAAGGCGATCGCCGAAAGCTCGGCTTTCTCCATCGCCGGCGGTGGCGACACTCTGGCGGCCATCGATAAATACGGCGTTGCTGATCAGATCTCCTACATTTCTACCGGTGGCGGCGCCTTCCTCGAGTTCGTCGAGGGCAAGGTGCTGCCAGCCGTGGAAGTGCTGGAAACCCGAGCCAAGGGCTAAGGCTCGCGTGATCAGGAAAAGGAGTGTTCCCATGATCAAGTCGTTGGCACTGGTAATCGCAGCGGGCCTGCTGGCCGGCTGCGGCAGCACGCCAAATGCGGCGCCCGAGGCGGATAACGCCAAGGCACCGCTGAAAAAAAGCTGTTACCAGGCTGACTGGCAAGCCGAGACCATGCCGGTGATCAACAAGCGCATCGGCAACGAACGGCTGGAGAAATACGATTCCGCGCCCAACGGTCAGGAACAGGGCTGCCCATGACGGGTCTGATCCACTAACCGACAGTAAAGGCGGCCTTCCGGGGTCGCCGTTCGAGGATTGGCAATGAAAGGCGTTTTCGCCCTGGCAGCCCTGGCCCTGTTGGCTGGCTGCAGCAGCATGAACATGTTTAACAAGGCAGAGCCTGCCGATAAGTGGACCACCTGGACCTGCGACAGCAAGGCCGAGGTCAACTGGCGCTTCGCCAACCAGGCCCGTAGCGAGGTGGATGTACGCCTCGGTGGTTCGGACCAGGTTTACCGTCTCAAGCAGGACGTGGCGGCCTCGGGCGCGCTGTACAGCGATGGCCAGTTGGCGTTTCACACCAAGGGTGAGGAAGGCCTGGTTTACTGGGTGGCCACCGATGATTTGATCGGGCGCGGCTGTAAGGCCAATTGAGAACTCTCATGAAATGAGACCCAAATGTGGGAGGGGGCTTGCCCCCGATAGCGGTCATCCTGACACCTGTGTGCGGGCTGACACACTGCAATCGGGGGCGAGCTCCCTCCCACATTGATTCGGTTTCAGATTGGAATTTGAGTCGGCTACACCAGCAATAACGATTCAGCAGCACAAGGCTCAACCCCTTGATCTGCAATAACTTGAATAGCAGCCGCCGCTACGGCAGGCTTGCACGATTAACGACCCTCGACCGGGAGAGACAACACAATGGCACTTATCAGCATGCGTCAAATGCTGGACCACGCAGCCGAATTCGGCTACGGCGTCCCAGCCTTTAACGTCAACAACCTTGAGCAGATGCGCGCCATCATGGAAGCCGCTGACAAGACCGACTCCCCAGTGATCGTCCAGGCTTCGGCCGGTGCGCGCAAATACGCCGGCGCCCCGTTCCTGCGTCACCTGATCCTCGCCGCCATCGAAGAATTCCCGCATATCCCGGTGTGCATGCACCAGGACCACGGCACCAGCCCTGACGTGTGCCAGCGCTCCATCCAGCTGGGTTTCAGCTCGGTGATGATGGATGGCTCCCTCGGCGAAGACGGCAAGACCCCGACCGACTACGAATACAACGTACGCGTCACCCAACAAACCGTCGCCATGGCTCACGCCTGCGGCGTATCGGTTGAAGGCGAGCTGGGCTGCCTGGGTTCGCTTGAAACCGGCATGGCCGGCGAAGAAGACGGCATCGGCGCCGAAGGCGTGCTGGATCACAGCCAGATGCTGACCGACCCGGAAGAAGCTGCCGACTTCGTCAAGAAGACCCAGGTCGACGCCCTGGCCATCGCCATCGGCACCAGCCACGGCGCCTACAAGTTCACCAAGCCACCTACTGGCGACGTGCTGGCCATCGACCGCATCAAGGAAATCCACAAGCGCATCCCCAACACCCACCTGGTGATGCACGGCTCTTCCTCGGTACCCCAAGAGTGGCTGGCGATCATCAACCAGTACGGCGGCGACATTAAAGAAACCTACGGTGTACCGGTTGAAGAAATCGTCGAAGGCATCAAGTACGGCGTGCGCAAGGTCAACATCGATACTGACCTGCGCCTGGCCTCCACCGGTGCGATGCGTCGCCTGATGGCCACCAACCCGAGCGAGTTCGATCCGCGTAAGTTCTTCGGTGCTACCGTGACTGCGATGCGCGATGTGTGTATTGCGCGCTACGAAGCGTTTGGTACTGCGGGTAATGCTTCGAAGATCAAGCCGATCTCGTTGGAAGCGATGTACCAGCGTTATTTGAAGGGTGAGTTGAACGCTAAGGTGAACTGAGCCTTCGACGTTAATAAAAAGAACCCACAGTGTGTGGGTTCTTTTTTTGGTTTCGTTAAAAAGCCATAAGCTTTTAATTTATTACGCTGGTATGCTTGGAAAGAATCATGTCGTGCGCATGAAAAAAGTCGAATAGCAACTGTTTTTAATCGATTGTTACTGTCGGCCCAGCCCGAAGCCCTGAAATGTCCAAACCCCATTTGGGCCTGCGAAGTTACGACCGCCACTTAACGTTCTAAAGTCGGAAGTATTGAAGGTCCAGCTTTCAGAGTTGTTTCCGATAGTGCCTGTCAACATAATAGTCGTGGTGGTTGCTCCGATGGTTTGATGTCCTGTGAGTGTGCCGGTTTGTCCATTCACGCTGGCAGTGGCTGTAACTGGACCGCCGGTGTCATCACTGCTAGTAACATATAGGTAAATGTGAGCGCCGCCGTAAGAGCCGAAGTAGTTTCCGACGAGTTGACCCATGATGATATTCCTTTCATTCGATTTAAAGTTTAGTTTGTATTTTTTCTCCTCAGTGATACGTGAGAAATACTAAGAGATTTTCTAAGGGGAGTGACCTGTCAAAGATGACAGTTTTTTATAACGGTTGGCTATTGGTTATATGGCTTTAACTGTTTAAGGAAAGCAGATTTATTTAGCCAAGGGATAGGTTCTCCGAAGCTAC
Source organism: Pseudomonas khavaziana (assembly GCF_036704165.1). Classification (NCBI taxonomy): domain Bacteria; kingdom Pseudomonadati; phylum Pseudomonadota; class Gammaproteobacteria; order Pseudomonadales; family Pseudomonadaceae; genus Pseudomonas; species Pseudomonas khavaziana. The sequence goes on along the minus strand of NZ_CP129946.1, from coordinate 6,071,050 downwards.
GCCTTTTAAAGCTATTAATATTCCATTGCTTATTTCGAATTTCAATTTAAAACTGTCAAAGTTGACAGTATCGTTCGCCGCTAATTTCCGCACACTGGGGGGACAGTAAATCAACCAGGGAAGAATACGCTATGAACCATTCACATCTTTTAAAGTGGTTTCCAAGCATCACTGTAGCCACCGCATTAGCGCTGACGGGGAATGCCTATGCTGCGCCTCTAACGTGCCCGGATGTCTCAACTATCAAGGCGGTGAGCATTCAATTTTCAGATGGCAAGCAGGAGTGGAATGGCGAGCAGCTCATTGAAGATAGCTCGATGGCTGCGGAATTTGAATTTTTAGGCGCGGCGATCAAGCAGGGAACAGACAGCGAAACGAAGTTGCCTTATAGCTATGTGATCTGCAATTACGGAGGCAAAGGCAAGGATGACTATTTAAGACTTTCCAAGCGATTTACCTTACCTCCAGTGGCTAAAGGCAATGCTTGGAGCGAGGAAAAGGAATGTAAAAATGACAATGTCACAAACTGTGCTTTTGAGTTGGTGAATTCAAAAGGTCCGGCGAAATTTACATTGCCTTCTCAGTAGTTAGGCGAAGCTCTCATAACAAAGACGGCCATCGGCAAGAATGCCGGGCCTGTCTCGACGGGGGGCGGTTTTAACTCTGTAGGGCTGCGAAAACCTATCGCCGATCAATGCCAGCGAAGGGGCGAACTCTAAGCGGCGAGTTGGTTGACCGCAACGGTACTGTAGGACGAGCGCCGCATCCTCGGGCCAGGCAGGGTAAATGTGGGAGGGGGCAGGCCCTCTCCCACAGGTGGACTGCGGCGGGTTCAAGGCCTGGGAACGGCCCTTGGGTTTATCGGACCTTGCCTACTCAAGGTTGGCCGGTCCGTCTATTCATGGTCAATATCCAGTTTCGCAAACGTCACCCGTGCCCCTTCCTGGCTGTCCCCACTGTTGTCCTGCACATACACCCCGGCCTTGAAGTACAACGGCTTGTCGCCCCAGGCCGCGCCTATGCGTTCATTCCACTCGCTGTCGGCGGCATACACGCTGAGCAGCCCGGCTTTGTTGAGGTTGATCACGTAGGTGAAGCTCTTCTCCAGCGGCACATTGGAGGCGACGATGATCACCCGGCTCTCGGCTTCATCCGGGCGCATGCGCACCTTGGCGACGATGTTGCCGGTCTGGGTTTTTTCCTTGAATTGGTACTCCAGCTTGATCAGCGGTTTCTGGCTGTCATAGGCGTGGATCTGGCCGATCACGATCTTGCCGGAGGAGGGCACTTGATTGACCGCCAGGGTGGCGCGCAGAAAGTTGTCGGCCTCGGGGTAGGTCCAGTTGCGCAGGCGGCCATCGGCGTAGGTTTCGCGCAGTTCGCTACGCGGGTAGATGGCGTTTTCGGTGCGGGTGCCCGTGACGGGAGTCCAGAACTGCACGTCGCTGCCTTCGGCCTGGAAGTATTGATCGTTGAAGCCGCTCAGTAGCCTCGGGGTGTCGATGGTTGTGGGCGGGGAGCCGACCGGAATGCTCAGGTTCCAGGTGGAAAGGTCGATCATGGTGTTGGCCTTTTACAGAGGGTGAAAGCGTTGGCCCGCAGGCCTTACCGGTTCTTTATAGGCGCTGCTCGTACGATTGTTAAACAATTGCTGGCAATTTATTGGCGTCAGAGGAGTGCCAAAAAGCCATGTTGCCCATGAATCGCGGGCTACAGGGCCTTACCGTTAGTCGGCTTCCTTGGCTTTGGTGCAATGAGGGCATCCGCGTCACTTCTGCTTTTTTGGAACCGGGGCTAGAGTGAGCCCTCAGTGTTTATCCGGCCTTTGTATCAGAAGTGACCGGTGCAGCTCCCTAAGGAAGAGACGTAGCATGGATGGCGCTCCACAACCCGGCGATGCAAGTTCGGTTCTCCTGGTGGTCGATGACTACCCGGAAAACCTCGTCAGCATGCGTGCGCTGTTGCAACGTGAAGACTGGCAGGTGATCACCGCTACGTCCGGTATGGAGGCCTTGGAGTTGCTGCTGGCCCATGACGTCGACTTGGTGCTGCTGGACGTGCGCATGCCCGGTATGGACGGCTTCGAGGTGGCGCGCTTGATGCGTGGCAGCCAACGTACGCGCATGACGCCAATTATCTTTCTGACAGCCACCGCCCAATCCCCCGCGGCAGTGCTTGAAGGCTATGCCAGCGGGGCGATCGACTACCTGTTCAAACCGTTTGACCCGCATATCCTCAAGCCTAAGGTGCAAGCCTTGCTTGAGCATCAGCGCAACCGCCGTGCCTTGCAGCGCCTGAGCCATGACCTGGAACTGGCCCGCGCCTTCAATGCCTCGGTGCTGGATAATGCCGCCGAGGGCATCCTGGTGGTGGGTGAAGCCAGTGTGATCGAGTACGCCAACCCGGCCATTTCACGACTCTTGAATGCCACGATGGATGAGCTGCAGGGTGAGAGTTTCCTGAGTTTCCTGCAAAAACCCCATGTGCCCGCCTGGTTGGGCTTCCCGATGTACGAGGCGTATCGCAGAGGCGAGACATGGCGCCAGCATGATGCCATTTTGCGTACGGGGCGCGGCCAGCAGGTGCCGGTGGCATTGTCCTGTGCACCCTTACCCGCCGAACAGAAGGCTATGGTCGTGACGGTGTTGGACATGTCTGAGGTTCGCCATCTTCATCAGCAACTGGAATTCCAGGCCGTGACCGACCCGTTGACCGGGCTGCTGAATCGACGTGGGTTCCATCAGGCGGTAGAGAACACCTTGTTGCGCAACGAACGCAACGAGCAGGCGCTGGTGTTGTTGTATCTGGACCTGGATGGCTTCAAGCGGGTCAACGATACGCTGGGCCACGACGCTGGCGACCGAGTGCTGCGCTGGGTGTCGGAGCAGATGCAAGCCTGCCTGCGTTCCTACGACATTCTCGGGCGCATGGGCGGGGACGAGTTCACCGCGTTGCTTGAGCTGGAATTTCCCGAACAGGCGGCGAAGATCGCGGAAAAGCTCATCGAGCGGGTCTCTGTGTGCCAGCAGGTCGACGGTTTGGAGGTAATGCTCGGGGTCAGTATCGGGATCGCGACGTTCCCGGATTGTGGCTCGGACCTGAACGGCCTGTTGCGAGCGGCGGACATTGCGATGTACGAAGCCAAGCGGGCCGGCCGTCAGCAGTATCGTTATTACGACCAGGAAATGAACGGCCGTGCCCGTTCGCGGCTGATGCTTGAAGACAGCGTGCGCACCGCCATTCAAAACAAGGATTTCACCCTGGTGTACCAGCCCCAGGTTTGTGTAGTGGACGGACGTTTGCGTGGCGTCGAGGCGTTGTTGCGCTGGCAGCATCCGAGCGTCGGCGATGTACCGCCGGGTTTGTTCTTGCCGCTGCTGGAAGAGGCGCGTTTGATCAGCCAGTTGAGCGCCTGGATCTACCAGCAAGTCGCCGCCCAGCGCCAAGCCTGGCAGGGAGTCTTCGACCCTGAGCTGGTGTTGAGCGTGAGCCTGAGCAGCAGCCAGTTCAATATGCCCAACCTGGCCAGCCAACTGCAGCAGATTCTGGACCGATATGGGCTGCAGGGGCGGCAACTGGAGGTGGAAATCGGCGAGAACTGCCTGATGAGTAACCTGGAGGAGTCGACCAAACAGCTGCAGCTATTGCGCCGGATTGGGGTGCGTATTGCCCTGGATGACTTTGGTTCAGGTCACTGTTCACTGGCCCATTTGCGGGACTTGCAGTTCGATACCCTCAAGCTTGACCCGCAACTGGTGGCGCGCCTGCCCGGTTCGACGCGGGATGCGGCGATGGCACGCAGCATCATCCAGTTGTGTGGGCATTTTGATGTGCTGGTGATTGCCGAGGGGGTGCAGACCCTTGAGCAAATCCAGTGGCTCAAGGCCAATGGTTGCACACACATCCAGGGGCCGTGGGCTGCGGCGCCTTTGATGGCCGAGGACATTGCGGGTTGGGCGTACCCGCGTTTGCCTTGAATTGGCTACACTGGCGCCCGTCCGAATTGCCTTGCAGACCCCATGACCGCATTGAAATACCTCCAGGCCTATCCCGCTGCGCTACAGGAGCAAGTGCGCCAACTGATCGCCAAAGACCAGTTGGGCGCCTACCTGGAACAGCGTTACCCCGAACGCCATGCCGTACAGAGCGACAAGGCCCTTTACGCCTACGCCCTGGCGTTGAAGCAGGAGCACCTGCGCAATGCACCTTCTATTGATAAGGTGCTGTTCGATAACCGTCTGGACCTGACCCATCGTGCCCTGGGTTTGCACACCACGATTTCGCGGGTGCAGGGCGGAAATCTCAAATCCAAGAAAGAGATTCGCATCGCTTCGCTGTTCAAGGAGGCGGCGCCGCAGTTCCTGCGCATGATCGTGGTGCACGAACTGGCGCACTTCAAGGAATCGGACCACAACAAGGCGTTCTACAAACTCTGCCAATACATGATGCCGGACTACCATCAGGTGGAGTTCGACCTGCGGGTCTATCTCACCTGGCGAGACCTGCAAGGCAAACCCTGAGCACAAGGCGACTGACCATGGATGTGAGCAAGACCAAAAGCAGCTTCTACCGGCGCCTGTACGTGGCGTACCTGATCGACAGCCAGTTGGCCAGCAGCGTGCCGGCGCTCACCGAAGCCACCGGCATGCCCCGGCGTACCGCCCAGGACACGATTGCGGCGTTGGCGGACCTGGATATCGTCTGCGAGTTTGAGCAGGAAGAAGGGGCGCGCAACCATGCCGGGCATTATCGGATTCGTGAGTGGGGCGCGATTGATCGGCGGTGGATCGAGGCCAATCTTGCGTCGATCAAGCAGGTGTTGGGTTATCCCTGAGTTCGGCGGTGGCGGTGGCGCTATCGGGGGCAAGCCCCCTCCCACATTTGATCTGCGAATACATTCAAAGGTGGGTGGGGCCTTGCCCCCGATGAGGCCCTCAAACCCGCCGCATACCGATATGTGGAATATCGTCTTCCAGGTATTCCTCGCCCGCCACCACAAATCCATACCGCGCGTAATAGCCCTGCAAATGCGCCTGCGCCGACAGGTAAACCGGCGTTTGCGGCCAGATATCCTCTATACGCTTGAGCGCTTCATCCATCATCTGATGCCCCAGCCCGCTGCCCCGTGCCACCTTTGCTACGATAACGCGGCCGATCACCACATCGCCGCCCTGGGACTCCGGGTCGAGTAAGCGCAGGTAGGCCACCAGCTCATCATTTTGCCAGGCCATGAGGTGGTGAGTGTCACCCGCCAGGTCCTGGCTATCTATGTCCTGGTAGACGCATTTTTGTTCGACGACGAAGACCTCGCTGCGCAGGCGCAGGATGGTGTACAGCTGTTCCTTGCCCAAGTCGTCGTGATGTTTGCAGACCCAATCAACCGTCATGATGTGCGCTCTTATAAAGACCTGCCAGGGATAGTAAGCGCGACGGGCGCTGGTGTCTAAATTCGGCCATTTTGTGAATGGCGTCAATTTGCCATCATTCTGTGCATGCGCCGCGGGCTTCTTTGTGTAATCTGCAATGCAAGCTCATTGATGAGCTACTGTTATCAGGCCATCGCCTGCCCGCCAAGGACTTTAAGCATGCCGAGATTGACTCGTGCCGTTGCTTTGATCGCAGTGCTGCTGCTGGCGCAACCGGCGCTGGCACAACGTTTGCGCCTGGTGGCGGATGGCTGGCCACCGTTTACTGATGCCACCTTGGTCAATGGCGGCTTGGCTACTGATATCGTCCGCACGGCCCTGGCCCGCGCTGGGTATGCCAGTGATTTTGAACAGGTGCCATGGGCGCGCGCATTGAAGGGTGTAGGGGATGGGCGCTACGACGTGCTGATCAACGCCTGGTATAACAAGGACCGCACGCACCTGGGGCAGTTTTCCGGCGAGTACTTGCTTAACCGTGTGCGCTTTCTCAAGCGTAGCGACGATGCCATCGAATATCACAGCCTGGACGCACTGCACGACGAGGCCATCGCCGTGGTGCGCGGTTACGCCTACTCGGCGGCGTTCGATCAAGACACCCAGCTGCAGAAAGTGCCAGTGCACAACTTCGCCATGGCCGTGCGCATGCTGGCTGCGCAGCGTGTGCGACTGACGCTGGAGGATGAATACGTAGCGCGCTATTACCTGGCGCGGGAGTCGCCGCGGGTGCGCGATGCCGTGGTCTTTGTGGGCAAGCCATTGAGCCAGAACAGCCTGCACATCCTGGTCAGCCTGAAGAACCCCGAGCATGCCCAGATCGTCGCCGGTTTTGATCGGGAGATTGCCAGGATGAAGGCTGATGGCAGTTATGCGCGGTTGATGAAGGCGCATGGGATGTAGCGTTCTTGCGGGCCTCATCGGGAGCAAGCCCCCTCCCACAAGGGACCGGCGTACACCAATCGAATGTGGGAGGGGGGTTGCTCCCGATAGCGGCCTAAGCCGCGCGGGTATCTTTGATCAAATGCGCCGCCAACGTGCGCAACGGCCCCAACTGCCGGCAAATCAACGCCAACTGCGTCTGTACCAACCGTTGCCCTTCGTCGATCTCATCGGGCATTTGCTCCAGCTCTGCCGCCAGTGCTTCCTCGGCATCACTTTGAATCGCAATCGGCTGTTTATTCGCCAGCCCACTGGCGATCTCGTCGATGCTCAACGCCAGGGCCTGCCCGGCGCCGTCGATCAAATGCTCGCGCACATCGGCCGGCAGCTGGGTTTCGCGGTGCGCACCCAGCCCCGACAAATAGCTGAGCAGGGTGTGGGACAGCACCAGGAAGCGAAAGCCCACATCGGCTTCCTTACGGAAGTGCCCCGGCTCCATCAGCATATTCGCCAGGGTGGTGGACAACGCGGCATCGGCGTTGTGGGCGTTGCGGCGGGCCAGGCGATAGGCCAGGTCGTCGCGTTTGCCGGCGGCGTATTGCTGCATGATCTGGCGCAGGTAGATGCTGTTGCAGGTCAGAGTGTTGGCCAGCACTTTGTTCAGGCGCCGGCCTTGCCAGTCCGGCAGGAACAGGAATACCGCCAGGCCCGCGATCAGGCTGCCGAGCAAGGTATCGAACAGGCGCGGCAGGAACAGCCCGTAGCCATCGCCCACCTGGTTGAAGCAGAACAGCACCATCAGGGTGATCGCCGCCGTGGCCAGGGTGTAGCGCGTGGTGCGGTTGATAAAGAACACCAGGCCCGCGGCGATGGCGAACATTGATTGCACCACGGGGTTGGGAAACAGGTCGAACAGCGCCCAGGCCACGGTGAGGCCGATGGCGGTACCGATGATGCGCTGGCCGAGCTTGCGCCGCGTAGCACCGTAGCTGGGCTGGCAGACAAACAGGGTGGTGAGGATGATCCAGTAACCCTGGGACGCGTGGATCGCATGCAGGGTGCCGTAGCCGATGGTCAGCGCCAATGACAGGCGCAAGGCGTGGCGAAACAGCAGTGAGGTCGGCGTCAATTGGGTGCGCAGGCGTGTCCACATTTCCTTGAGGTTGCGCGGGGCGCGGTCCAGCAGGTTGCTGTCGGTGGCGTCGGCCAGGGCATCGGGGTTGCTGGCATCGCCCAGCAGGCGGTCGAGGGTGGACAGGTTGGCCGCCAAGGCGCGCAGCGAGCGCAACAGGCCACGCCAGGCCGGGTTGCTCTGGATGCGCAGGTGTTCCAGGGAGGCGTTGAGGTCGCCCAGGGCTTCGGCGAAGCTATCGTCATAGATGAACGGCTGGCGCAGTTGGATCGACTCGGCCAGGGTCTGGCACGCCTTGCCTTGCTGGCGCAGCAGGCGCTGGCAGCGGAACAGCACATCGCTGTGGAAGAAGGCTTCGGTGAGGGCGTTGTAGGGGTAGTGGGAGGAACTGGCGCGCTCGTGGATGTCCTGGGCCAGGAAATAGAGTTTCAGGTAGCGGCTGACCTTCGAGCCCGGCCGGCCGTTGCCGACGCGGTGCAGGATGATTTCCTTGGCCGCATTCAACGCCGCGACCACCCGGCCATTTTGCTGGGCCAGTTCCAGACGGCGTGCTTCCACATCCAGCTGGCGTATCGGTTCGAATAAGGATGACTTGAGCTTGAGGTAACGCCCCAGCTCACGGAACAATCGCGCCAGGCTCTGCTGCACCGGCTGGTTGGAAAACAGTACCTGCCACAGCACCGACAGCACCCCGTACCAGGCGGCGCCGGCCACCAGCAGCAACGGTTCATGCCAGAAGTCGGTGACGGCGCCGCCGCGCTGGTCGACGCCGATCATGGTGTAGACCGACAGGATCAACGTAGCCGAGGCAATCGCGCCATAGCGCTCACCCAACGCGCCCAGCATGGTCAGGCAGAAACTGGCCAGGGCCAGGGCGATGGCAAAGATCCAGGGATAGGGGAACAGCAGCTCCACCGACAGCGCAGCGATGCTGAAACACACCAGCGTCACCGCCAAGGCATTGAGGCGGCCTTGCCAACTGTCATCGGTCTCGGCCAGGGCGCTGGCGATAATCCCCAGGAACAGCGGGATCAGCAGCGTCATTTCATCCTGGTACCAACACAGCGCCATGCTGCCGGTGAGGGCGATGAACACCCGTACGCTGTAGCTGAATTTATCCAGCGCCCACAGGCGCCGCATGGACTGCTTGAACGAGGTCGATGACATGAAGTCTGGAGTCTTCCGGGACAGTGTCGCTAAATTGAGCTATCAAGGACGCCACGGCAAGGGTGCTGATCACATCCAACAGCAAATTTTTCAAGTTCACTACAAAACCAATGTGGGAGGGGGCTTGCTCCCGATGGCGGCGTGTCAGTCAGTACATCTGTTGCTGATACACCGTCATCGGGAGCAAGCCCCCTCCCACATTTTTGCTGCGTTGTGTCAGACGTATTGTGCGGCTGCGTAACCAGATGCCCAGGCCCACTGGAAATTGAACCCGCCCAGGTGGCCGGTCACATCCAGCACTTCACCGATAAAGTACAAGCCCGGGCTTTTCAGTGACTCCATAGTCTTGGACGACACCTCCCGCGTATCCACTCCACCTAAGGTTACCTCAGCAGTGCGATAGCCCTCGGTGCCGGCCGGTACGAGTTGCCAGCTCCCAAGTTTTTGCGCGATGTCGGCAATTTCAGCGTGGGTGTACTGCTTCATCGGTTTGGATTCGAACCAGCTTTGGGCCAGCAGGTTGGCCATCTTCTTGGTGAAAATCTCCCCCAGCAGGGTCTTTAACTCACTGTTGGGATGCTCGGCCTGTTGCTGTTGCAGCCAGTCATGGGCGTCATGATCGGGCAACAGGTTGATTTCCACCGTGTCGCCCGATTCCCAGTAGGAAGAGATCTGCAAAATCGCCGGCCCGCTCAGGCCACGGTGGGTGAACAGGATGTTCTCGCGAAAACTCTGGTTGTTGCAGCTGACCAGGCAATCCACCGAAGTGCCGGACAGCTCGCCGCATAATTCCTTGAGCTGGTCGGTGATGGTGAACGGCACCAGCCCGGCGCGGGTCGGCAGCAGTTCATGGCCGAATTGCCTGGCGACTTGATAGCCAAAACCGGTGGCGCCCAGCGTTGGGATCGACAAACCGCCAGTGGCAATCACCAGGGATTCGCAGCGCAATTCGCCCAGGGTGGTCTGCAGCTGGTAGCCGCTGTCGAGCTTGGCAATCTCCTCAATCGAAGTGTCCAGGTGCAGGCTCACGCCGGTCTGGATGCATTCATCGAGCAGCATGCCGAGGATGTCGCTGGACTTGTTATCGCAGAACAGCTGGCCGAGTTTCTTCTCGTGGTAGGGCACGCCGTGCTTGGCGACCAGCGCGATAAAATCCCACTGGGTATAGCGCGCCAGGGCCGACTTGCAGAAGTGTGCATTGTGCGAAAGGAAGTTGGCCGGCTCGGTGTACATATTGGTGAAGTTACAGCGCCCACCACCGGACATCAGGATCTTCTTGCCGGCTTTGTTGGCGTGGTCGATCAGCATCACCTTGCGCCCGCGTCCGGCAGCAGTCAGTGCGCACATCAAGCCTGCGGCGCCGGCGCCAATGATCACAACTTCGGTCGAGCGCAAAACGGTGTCCTCATACAAATTCTGGTTGAAATACAGTTAAATGTGGGAGGGGGCTTGCTCCCGATGGCGGTGTGTCAGTCAGTACATCTTTCACTGACACACCGCCATCGGGAGCAAGCCCCCTCCCACATTGGATCTTCATTGGATTAAAGGTCGTTTTACAGGATCCGCACGCGCAACGACCGGCCCTTGATCTTGCCGTCATTCAAGCGCTGCAACGCCTGCTTGGCGATCCCGCGTTCCACGGCCACGAATGCCTGGAAATCAAAGATCGCGATCTTGCCGACCTGGGCGCCCGGGATGCCGGCTTCACCGGTCAACGCGCCGAGGATGTCGCCTGGGCGGACCTTGTCTTTACGCCCGGCGGCGATGCACAGGGTGCTCATCTGCGGCAGCAGCGGGCCACCGCTTTGCGGCTTGAGGTTGTCCAGTTGGTCCCAGTTCAGCGGCGACTTCTGCAGTTGCTCGATAGCCTGGGCGCGGTGCGCTTCGGACGGCGCCACCAGGCTGATGGCAATGCCGGTCTCGCCGGCACGACCGGTACGGCCTACACGGTGGATATGGATTTCCGAGTCGCGGGCCAATTCGACGTTGATCACCATGTCCAGCGAGTCGATGTCCAGACCACGGGCGGCGACGTCAGTGGCGACCAGCACGGAGGTGCTGCGGTTGGCGAACATGGCCAGTACCTGGTCACGGTCGCGCTGTTCCAGGTCACCGTGCAGGCCGACGGCGGAAATGCCTTTGGACGTCAGGTGATCCACGGTTTCCTGCACTTGCTGCTTGGTGAAGCAGAACGCCACGCAGGAAGCCGGACGGAAGTGCGCCAGGACCTTGGTCACCGCATCCATGCGTTCTTCCGGGGAGATCTCGTAGAAGCGCTGCTCGATCTGGTCATCGGAGTGAAACGCTTCGGCCTTGACCTGTTGCGGCGCACGCATGAACTTGGACGCCAGTTGCTTGATGCTGACCGGGTAGGTGGCCGAAAACAACAGGGTCTGGCGGCGGGGCGGGGTCTTGCTGATGATGTCTTCGATGGCGTCGTAGAAGCCCATGTCGAGCATGCGGTCGGCTTCGTCGAGAATCAGCGTGTTCAAGCCGTCGAGCACCAGCGAGCCTTTGCGCAGGTGCTGCTGGATACGGCCCGGGGTGCCGACGATCACGTGGGCGCCATGCTCCAGGGAAGCGATCTGCGGACCGAGGGACACGCCGCCGCACAGGGTCAGCACCTTGATGTTGTCTTCGGCGCGGGCCAGGCGACGGATTTCCTTGGCGACCTGGTCGGCCAGCTCACGGGTCGGGCACATTACCAGCGCCTGGCAACCGAAGTAACGTGGGTTGATCGGGTTCAACAGGCCGATGCCGAAGGCGGCGGTCTTGCCGCTGCCGGTCTTGGCCTGGGCAATCAGGTCCAGCCCCTTGAGGATCACCGGCAAGCTTTGCGCCTGGATCTGCGTCATCTCGACATACCCCAGCGAGTCGAGGTTAGCCAGCATGGCGGCGGACAGGGGCAAAGTATTAAAAGCGGTGGCGATGGTAGTCACGGGACTGGCTCTGCAAAACAAAATGTCGCGCAGTGTACCAGCCCCGTGGGATTTTCCCTGCAAGTTCTCGACGAGAAGCCCGTCAGTGCTCGATATCGTGCTCGCGGCTGACTACCCTTTTGCCGTCTTTTGGCGACAATTGCAGGAAGATCGCCGCCGCCAGCATCGCCATGATGCCCACAGTAAGGAAGGTCAACTGGAAGGCCCCGAGCACGCTTTCCACGCCGTCGTTGCCCGCCTCGGCGGTAAAGCCGCCGAGCAATGCACCGGCGCAGGCCACGCCCAGGCTCAGGGACAATTGCGCCACCACCGACAACAAGCTGTTGCCACTGCTGGCCTGGGCGTCGTCGAGATCGATCAGGGTCACGGTGTTCATCGCGGTAAATTGCAGGGAGTTGATCGCCCCCAGCACCGCCAGCATGGCCAACAGCAACGGGTAGGGCGTGTGCTCGCTGACCAGGCCCATGCTCGCCAACATGAGGCCCAGGGCCAAGGTGTTGCCGGTCAGTACGATACGGTAGCCAAGGCGCTCGATCAGCGGCCGGGCCACGGACTTGGCAAACATCGCCGCCGCCGCCAGCGGCAGCATGCTCATCCCGGCTTCCGACGGCGAGTAGCCCAGCGCCACCTGCAACAGCAGTGGCACCAGGAACGGTAATGCGCCGCTGCCCAATCGCGCAAACAGGTTGCCGAGAATGCCCACGGCAAAGGTGCGGGTCTTGAACAGTATTGGGGAGAACAGCGGGTTATCGATATGCCCGGCGCGTAACCAGTACGCCGCCAGGCACGCCAGCCCGCCGAACAGCAGCAACATTACCCGCAGGTGCGGCAGGTGCAGTTCGCCCAGGCCTTCCATGGCGATGGTGATCAACACCATGGCTGCGCCGAACAGCAGGAAACCCAGGCCGTCGAAGCGCGTGCGCTCGCTGCCGCGCAGGTCGGGGATGAACTTCCACACGGCGTAACAGCCGATCATGCCCACCGGCAGGTTGATCAGGAAGATCCAATGCCAGGTCAGGTACTGCACCATCCAGCCGCCCATGGTCGGGCCCAGCAACGGGCCGAGCAGGCCGGGGATGGTGATGAAGCCCATGATGCGCACCAGCTCGGAGCGCGGATAAGCCCGCAGTACCACCAAGCGCCCCACCGGCAGCATCAGTGCACCGCCCAAGCCCTGGATCACCCGTGCACCCACCAGCATGGTCAGGCTGCTGGACAATGCACACAGCAGCGAGCCGATGCTGAATAGCATGATCGCGCCAAAGAAGATTTTCTTGGTGCCGAAGCGGTCGGCGATCCAGCCCGATGCAGGAATCAGCAAGGCGACGGTGAGCATGTAGGCGATCACCACCCCCTGCATGCGCAACGGGTTTTCTGCCAGGTCCCGGGCCATGGCCGGCAGCGCAGTGTTGAGGATCGTCCCATCCAACGACTGCATGAAGAAGGCAATCGCTACCACCCAGGGTAGCCAGCGGGCGGTCTTGGCATCGAGAGGGGCGCGATTCGGCATGGAGACCCTTTTGGTTAGCAGGCTATGTGTTGGCGATTATGCGCTAACCCTTAAGCTTTTTCCCACTGGCGGTTCATCCATGTCCGATAACGCTGCATGCTCTCCGACGAGAAAATCCAACAACGCGCGGTGCACTGCCAATGCCGCCTCGCGGGACTCCAGGTCCAGTAGGTGGCCGGTGTGTGCGGCAACGGCGAAGCTGCTGCGGCCTACATACTGTTTGAACAATTGGGCGTCCGTGGCCGGGGTGTATTCATCCAGGGTGCCGTTGAGAAAGTGCACTGGGGTTTTAATCTGCTGGAGTGCGGGCAGGTAGTTGCCATCGCCCAAGTCCAGTACCTGGTGGATATGAAAGCGTGCCTGGCGGTACTCAGTGGTGGCCATGCTCGACAGGTGCCGGTGGTTGTTGCGCTTGAGGCGGGGAGACAGGTATTTGCCGACTGTTTCGTTGAGCAGGTGGCCGACCGCAGACTTGTCATCGGCCTCGATCAACACGCGTACGCGCTCCACGTATTCGAGCATGGCCTGGTTGAGGTTGGGCGCCAGGGCCATCACCACCGAGCTTTCGATGGAGGGCGGGTTGTGCGCCAGGGTCAGCAGCGTGGAAATGCCACCCCACGAGGCCGAGACCAGATGGTTGACCTCGAAGCGTTCCACCAGGGCGCGCAGGATTTGCACCTCGTCATCCTTGGTGACCAGGTCGAGGTCGGTATTGTGCTCGCGGGAGTAGCCGGAGAACGGCAGGTCGAACAGCAGCACATTGAAATGCTCGGCCAGGCACTTGCTGGTGCGGGCAAAGGAGCGGGTGGTAGAGAGCGCGCCGTTGACCATCAGTACGGTTTTCTTTTCCGGATTGTTTCCTAGCTGCTCAACATGAACGTTGTAGTGCTTGACCAGCTTTTCAATGACAAAACTTCCATGGTTCATGTCAACGCTCCAGCTTGCCCTTTCCCAGGCAAGGTCGTGCTCTCGTGGGTGAGGTGGCGGGGGGCCACTAACCGTTATATCGAGGTTTTTTGCAGGCGACAACAGACCGCACAGAAGAGATGCAGCCCTCTGTGGGAGCGAGCAAGCTCGTTCCCACAGAGGGCTGGTTATTACAAGGTCAGCGTCAGGCGTTTTACCAAGGCGCCAGGAAGAAGGCTGGAGGCCGTATTGCGCTGGCTGTAGGTACTGGCCGACAGCAGCAGCTCCCGATCAGCGCTCAGCGCTTCCAATTGCGAACCGAGCAACTGGAAGACGCTGTCATCAAAACGCATGGTGCTGACCGGCGCCTTGATCTTGCCGTCTTCCACCCAGAACGTGGCGAAGCGCGTCATGCCGGTCAGGCGTGCCGCCGGCAGGTCGGAATAGTTCAGGTACCACAGGTTGCTGATATACAGACCGGTGCCCAACTGCTTGAGGATATCGGCCTGGGCCAGGTTGCCTGGCGCCATCTGCAAGGCGCTGGGCGACTCATCGCTGCTCGCGCCGTTGGCGCTCAAGCCATATTCGGCGGCGCTGCGCGAATTCACCAGTTGGCCTTGCGCCTTGCCGGCGCCGATCAGGGTGACGTCCTCGCGTGGGTAGCCCTCGGTGGAAAACGCCTGGCTCAGGGAGCCGCTGATCTGCTCACCTAGCGTCACCAGCGGGCTCAGTGATTGCTCACCGGCATACAGGCGTTGCAATGAACTGCCTTTGCTGGCGATGGCCTGGGCGGAGAACCCTCCCCAGGTGATGATGCTGATGATCTCTTCCAGCGCCGCCGGGGCGAGGTAGGCACGGTACTGGCCGGGCGCCAGGTTGTGCAGCGGGCGACCGAGAAACGCCAGCTGCTCGCGCGCTTGCTGCAAGCGGGCGGTGAATTCAGCACTGTTCCAGGTGTGCCCGGCATAGCTGGCTTTTACCGCTTCGCCATTGGCGTGGAACAGGCTGAAATCGAAGTTGAAGCTATTGGCCCGATGCCAGCCGAATGCACCCTCCGAGCTGGCGAACCCACGGCTGATGGGCCCGGCTGCGTAGAAACCGACCAGGTCCACACCTTCGGCAGCCTGGCTGATGTCTTGCAGCACCTTGGCCAGGTCCGGCAGTGGTCGCAGTTGTTCGTTGTGGCTTTGCCAGGCGTTGTGGTTAAGCAGCAGGTACGGATCCTGGGGCAGCAGCGGCAGGGTCTGGCGTAGCTGTTCCAGGCCATCGGCGAGGCGCTGGCGGTCCAGTTCCGGCTCGCCGGACAAGGTGATGCCAAGGTCCGCATGGCGACCATCGTCGATCAGCTTGAGGTTCAGGCTGGCCTGTTGCACCTGTCCGGCCTGGCGCACCTTGGCGTGGTTCAAGCGTACGAACTCGGACGCCTCATCCGCGTAGCCGAGGTGAAATTGTTCCTTGTCGGTGATGGCTTGCTTGAGCCAGTCCACCAATGCCTTGAAATTATCCATCAGGCATCTCCCCCAAATACGTCGACGTTACTGAACACGCAGGCCGGCGATGCATGGCCGACGCGGATCACCTGGTTGGGTTCGCCTTTGCCACAGTTCGGCGTGCCCAATACCTTGAACGTGCTGGCATCGCCGACGGCGCTGAGCTTGCGCCAGAATTGCGCGGAAATCGCCCGGTAGTTAGGGTTCTTCACCACGCCCTTGAGTTCGCCGTTTTCGATCAACTGGCCCCACTCGCAGCCGAACTGGAACTTGTTGCGCGCATCGTCGATGGACCATGAACGGTTGGTCGACATCAGGATGCCGTGTTCGATGTCGCCCACCAGTTGCGCGAAGCTTTTATCGCCGGCCTCGATATTCAGGTTGGCCATGCGATCGATGGGCGGGCGGTTCCAGCCGCAGGCGCGGCTGTTGGCGACGCCTGGCAAGTCGGCGCGAAATTGCGACAACGCACCGCCCAAGGGCTTGAGCAGCAGGCCATCGCGGATCAGGAATTGCTTGCTGGCGCGGGTGCCGTCGTCGTCGTGGCTGTAGCTGGCGAGTTGTTCGGGGATGTCCGGGTCGAAGGTCACGTTGAGCAGCGGTGAGCCGTATTGCAGATGGCCGAAGTCGCTGGCCTTCACAAAGCTGGTGCCGGCGTAATTGCGCTCATCACCGAGGATACGGTCCAGCTCCAGCGGGTGGCCGATGGATTCGTGGATCTGCAGGATCATCTGGTCGGGCATCAACAGCAGGTCGCGTGGGCCGTGGGGCGTGTTCGGTGCGAGCAGCAATTGCAGGGCTTCGTCGGCCACCTGGCTGGCAGCGCCGACCAGGCCAAAACGCTGGATCACGCCGGCACTGCCTTGCTGGCCGAAGTTGGTACCGCCCAGGGTTCGGGTCTGGCTGTCGTCGCCATCGAAGGCGGTGACGCTCAGGCCGGGAAAGACGAAACGCTGGGCCTGGCGCAATTGCGCGCCGGCGCTGTTGAGGTAAATCTGTTCAACCTGGGTGGTACCCAGACTGACTTCCCAGGTCACCAGGCGCTCATCCTTGGGCACGGCGGCAGACTCATCGCCCAGCAGTTGGTAGCAATCGCTCAGCGACGGGAAGGGCTGCTCGAGGTCGGGAGACAGGTAGTCGCCGACATCACTGGAAACTGGCTGCTGGTGCAGGTCGAGCAGGGCGTGGGGCTGGATCAGCCGGGCTTGCTGTTCGGCGCGGTCAAGGGCGGCTTGCAGGCCGGCCAGGGAAATATCGTTGGTCGCGGCGTAGGCTTCCACGCCATTGAGACGCACGGTGAGCATGGCGCCTTCGTCGTGACCCAAATGTGGCGGTTCGGCGACGTTCTTGCGCACTGACAGGTACTGGCCGGATTCGCGCACGTAGCGCAGCGAGAAGAATTCAGCGCGGGTGCGCAGGGCGCTGAAGTGCTTTTTGAGTATGGTGTGGTGTTCGAACATGGGGCCTTCCTTGTGGGCGGCTCGGCGCGCGGCAGGCCAACAGAGTAGGCCGGGCCGCAGAGCTGATCAAGGAAAGTGTAGGGGGGAGGTTTTGTAGTGTCTGTCAGGGCCTCATCGGGAGCAAGTCGAATCGTCGCACCGCCCCTCCCACACTGACTGTATTTACACATCTGGATTTGTGAACACAGTCAGTGTGGGAGGGGCGGTGCGACGATTCGACTTGCTCCCGATGAAGGCACCGCAGTGTTTCAGTTACTGCGCAGTCGGCCCCACTTCACGCAACGGCTTGCCACGCACCGGCGCATCGCCTGCCACGTAGTAGTCGGCGCTGCTGCGCGGCAGTGGCTTGCGGCCACGGATCTTGTCGGCGATTTTCTCGGCGATCATGATCGTCGGCGCGTTCAAGTTGCCAGTGGTGATGATCGGCATGATCGACGCATCCACCACCCGCAGGCCCTGCATGCCATGCACGCGGCCTTCGCCATCCACCACGGCCATCTCGTCGGTGCCCATCTTGCACGAGCAGGACGGGTGGAACGCGGTTTCGGCGTGCTCGCGGATGAACTTGTCCAGTTGCTCATCGGTTTGCACTTCGATGCCCGGGCTGATTTCGCGGCCACGGTAGGGATCCAGCGCCGGCTGCTGCATGATTTCACGGGTCAGGCGGATGCCGTCGCGGAATTCCTGCCAGTCCTGCTCGGTGGCCATGTAGTTGAAGAGGATGCTCGGGTAGTCCCTTGGGTTCTTCGACTTCAATTGCACGCGGCCACGGCTAGGCGAACGCATGGAGCCCATGTGTGCCTGGAAACCGTGCTCTTTCACACCGTTGCTGCCGTTGTAGTTAATCGCCACCGGGAGGAAGTGGTACTGGATGTTCGGCCATTCGAATTCCGGACGCGAACGGATAAAGCCCCCGGCTTCGAACTGGTTGCTGGCACCGATGCCGGTGCCGTTGAACAGCCATTCGGCACCAATCGCAGGCTGGTTGTACCAGAGCAATGATGGGTACAGCGACACCGGCTGGGTGCACGCATATTGCAGGTACAGCTCAAGGTGGTCCTGCAGGTTTTCGCCGACGCCTGGCAGGTCGTGGACCACCGGGATGTCGAGGCTTTCGAGCAGTTTGGCCGGGCCGACGCCGGAGCGTTGCAGCAGTTGCGGCGAAGCGATTGCGCCGCTGCACACCAGCACTTCTTTACGCGCGCGGGCTTCGACGCGCTCTTCGGCGGCGCCGATCAGGTAGCGCACGCCTACGGCTCGCTTGCCTTCGAACAACACTTTGTCGGTGAGGGCGTGGGTGACGATGGTCAGGGTCGAACGCTTTTTAGCCGTGTCCAGGTAGCCGCGCGCGGTGCTGGCGCGACGGCCGTTCGGCGTGACGGTACGGTCCATCGGGCCGAAGCCTTCTTGCTGGTAACCGTTCAAGTCTTCGGTACGCGGGTAGCCGGCTTGTACGCCGGCTTCGACCATGGCGTGGAACAGCGGGTTGTTGCCCGCTTTCGGCGTGGTCACGCTGACCGGGCCTTCGCCACCGTGGTAGTCGTTGGGGCCGATGTCACGGGTCTCGGCCTTGCGGAAATACGGCAGGCAGTCGAGGTAGGTCCAGTCTTCCAGGCCCGGCAGTTTCGCCCAGTTGTCGTAGTCCATGGCGTTGCCACGGATGTAGCACATGCCGTTGATCAGCGACGAACCACCCAGGCCCTTGCCGCGGCCGCATTCCATCCGGCGACCGTCCATGTGTGGCTCTGGATCGGTTTCATAGGCCCAGTTGTAGCGGCGGCCCTGCAGCGGGAAGGCCAGGGCGGCTGGCATCTGGGTACGGAAGTCGAGGCGGTAGTCGGGGCCACCGGCTTCGAGCAGCAAAACGGTGACGCCTTCGTCTTCGGTCAGACGGGTCGCCAGGGTGTTACCGGCGGAGCCGGCACCCACAATGATGTAATCGTATTCTTGGGACATTGGATGCACCCTCTTTGAAGTCTAGTCAGGTCAGGCCTCATCGGGGGCAAGCCCCCTTCCACATTTGATCGGGTTCACACAGTCAAAGGTGGAAGGCGGCTTGGCCCGATGGCGGCCTTACAGGCAATACAAGGCTCGGCTCTTAGAACACCGAGGCGTAATCGCCCAGCTCAACCTGTACCGATTTGATGCGGGTGAAGTTGTTCAGCGAGCTGATGCCGTTCTCACGGCCCACACCGGATTGCTTGTAGCCACCGACCGGCATCTTGGCGTCGGACTCGCCCCAGGCGTTGATCCAGCAGATACCCGCTTCCAACTGATGAATCACGCGGTGAGCGCGGTTCAGGTCTTTGGTTACCAGGCCAGCAGCCAGTCCGAAGTCGGTGTCGTTGGCGCGGCGGATCACTTCTTCTTCAGTTTCATAGGTGAGGATGCTCATCACCGGGCCGAAGATTTCTTCACGGACGATGGTCATCTCGTCGGTGCAATCGGTGAACACGGTCGGGGCCACGAAGGCACCCTTGGCGAAATCGCCGTCAGTCAAGCGGTCGCCGCCGCACAGCAGGCGGGCGCCTTCTTCCTTACCTTTGGCGATATAGCCCAGCACGCTTTCCATGTGGGCGAAGCTGACCAGCGGGCCGAAGTTGGTGTTGTCGTCCTGCGGGTCACCCACACGGATGCGCGCAACGCGTTCAAGGATCTTGGCTTCAAACGCGGCCTGCAGGTGCTTGGGCACGAACACACGGGTGCCGTTGGTGCAGACCTGGCCGGAGCTGTAGAAGTTGGCCATCATCGCGATGTCGGCGGCGCGATCCAGGTCGGCATCTTCGAACACGATCAGCGGCGACTTGCCGCCCAGTTCCATGGTCACTTCCTTGAGCGATGAGCTCGAAGCGCTGGCCATGACTTTCTTGCCGGTGTCGGTGCCGCCGGTGAACGAGACTTTCTCGATGCGCGGGTGCTCGGTCAGCCAGGTGCCGACTTCACGACCGCTGCCGGTCAAGACGTTGAACACGCCCGCTGGAACGCCGGCTTCGGTGTAGATCTCGGCCAGTTTCAGGGTGGTCAGCGAAGTGACTTCGCTTGGCTTGAAGATCATCGCGTTACCGGCCGCCAGGGCCGGGGCGGACTTCCACAGGGCGATCTGGATCGGGTAGTTCCATGCGCCGATACCGGCGACCACACCCAGCGGTTCGCGGCGGGTGTAGACGAACGAGGTGTCACGCAGCGGGATCTGCTCGCCTTCGATGGCAGGCACCAGGCCGGCGTAGTATTCCAGCACGTCGGCGCCGGTGACGATGTCGACGTACTTGGTTTCGGAGAAGGCTTTACCGGTGTCCAGGGTTTCCAGGGCGGCCAGTTCATCGTTGCGCTCGCGCAGGATGTCGACAGCACGACGCAGGATGCGCGAACGCTCCATGGCGGTCATGGCAGCCCAGACCTTCTGGCCTTTTTCAGCGCTGACCACGGCACGCTCGACGTCTTCTTTCGTGGCGCGTTGCACTTGGGCGAGAACTTCACCGTTAGCCGGGTTGATGGCTTCGAAGGTGGCATCGCTGCCAGCGTCGCTGTAGCCGCCGTCAATGTAGAGTTTTTGCAGGTCGAAACGGGCCATAAAGTCCTCGCAAGTGCATAAGTGGTTGGCGTTACCCGCCGAACAGTGGGCCATGGGGTTGTGGCAACACTGAGCGGCGGACGTTCAGGGGTTGAGCGTTTATAAGTGCTCTAACTCACCTGCTTGGCCAATTGGAAATCCATGTATTCGTAAGCGATCCGTTGCGCCTGCTCCGTGTCGAAAGCGTCTCCCGACAGGGCGCCGCGCAACCACAAACCGTCGATCAACGCCGCCAGGCCGCGGGCTGCGCTGCGAGCCTCGGACAACGGCATCGCACGG
This sequence comes from Pseudomonas khavaziana, assembly GCF_036704165.1. Lineage (NCBI taxonomy): Bacteria > Pseudomonadati > Pseudomonadota > Gammaproteobacteria > Pseudomonadales > Pseudomonadaceae > Pseudomonas > Pseudomonas khavaziana. The sequence goes on along the minus strand of NZ_CP129946.1, from coordinate 6,050,294 downwards.
CGGAACTGGCAACACAGGTTGGAATACAGGCGGTGATCGTTGATCCGCTGCAACCTGTGCAATGACGGGTGATGCATGCTGGTGGCCCAGAAGGCCAGCCAGGTTTTCATTGCCGGGCCGTTGACCTGGCTGGCGTCGAAGTTGCCTTCGATGATCACCTGAAGGTGTGCCCGTGGGCTGTCATCCTTCAAGGCGCGCCTGCGTTCCTGGACGTTCTCGATCAGCGCATTCATCAGGTAGCGCATGGTCGCTGCGATCAGGCCGTTCTTGTCCTGAAAGTAGTGACTGATGATGCCGTTCGAGACGCCGGCCAGACGCGCAATCAGCGCAATGCTGGCATCTCCCATCCCGACCTGATCGATGGCCGTCAAGGTGGCTTCGATCAATTGCTGGCGGCGTATGGGTTGCATACCGACCTTGGGCATGTAGCACCTCTCCTTAGGCCTGCCGATGGGCGAAGAACGTCCGTCGGCTTGAGGGCCAGTCTATTTTGTTTTGATTGAACGTTCAATCAACAAAGAATAAGATCTGCGACAAATGGTCGCTACCTACAGATGTTTCCTACCTGCTGGCCGCAACCGCTGACACCTGCAAAACCCTTGAAACAGGCCATACCAGAGCCTGATCACCGCTTCGGCGGGCTCAAGAATTTCGGGGTGTCTTTATAACACCCGTCCGTCGACTGCCGAAAAATCGATGTCCCGGGATAACCGCTGCCTTGTGTTTCTCTCTCGCACTGCCTGGAGCATCTGCGCCATGAGTTCTGCCTCTCTTATAAAGACCCCGCCGGAAAAGGTCCGGGTCAACGGTTGGGTGTTCTACACCTCCACCGCGCTGATTCTGTTGTTGACCGCCATCCTGATCATCGCCCCGCAGGAGGCCGGGCGCATGCTCGGCGTCGCCCAGGCCTGGCTTTCCAAAAGCTTTGGCTGGTACTACATGGTGGTCATCGCCGCCTACCTGGTGTTTGTGGTCGGCCTGGCGTTTTCGTCCTACGGAAAATTGAAACTGGGTAGTAAAGACGACACCCCGGACTTCAGTTACGGCGCCTGGGCCGGCATGTTGTTCTCGTCGGGCATCGGTATTTCGCTGTTGTATTTCGGTGCGTCCGAGCCGTTGGACCATTACTTCAACCCGCCCGAGGGCGCTGCGGCCAGTAATGGTGCGGCCCGCCAGGCGCTGCAACTGACCTTCCTGCACTGGGGCCTGCACGGCTGGGCGATCTATGCGCTGGTCGGCCTGGCTGTTGCGTACTTTGCCTACCGTCACAATCAGCCGCTGGCCTTGCGTTCGGCGCTGTACCCACTGATGGGCGAGCGTTGGGTCAAGGGCGCGGCGGGCCACGCGGTAGACGGTTTCGGCATGTTCGTGACCCTGCTGGGCCTGGTGACCAACCTGGGGATCGGCTCGATGCAGGTGTCGTCGGGGCTGGAAAACCTGTTCGGCATGGAGCACAGCAACACCAACCTGTTGATCGTGATCATCGTAATGAGCACCGTGGCGACCATCGCCGCTGTGTCGGGTGTGGAAAACGGCATTCGCCGTCTGTCCAACCTGAATATCGTGCTGTTCAGCGGCTTGCTGATCTTCGTGCTGCTGTTCGGCCCGACCCTGCACCTGCTCAACGGCCTGGTGCAGAACACCGGTGATTACCTCAACGGCATCATCCTGAAAACCTTCGACCTCTATGTGTATGAAGGCGACGGTGCCAAGACCGAACGCTGGATGGGCCTGTGGACCCTGTTCTACTGGGCCTGGTGGATTTCCTGGGCGCCATTCGTGGGCATGTTCATCGCACGTATTTCCCGGGGTCGTACCGTGCGTGAGCTGGTGGCCGGCGTGTTGCTGATCCCGCTGGGCTTCACCTTGGCGTGGTTGTCGATCTTCGGTAACTCGGCCCTGGATCTGGTGTTGAACCATGGTGCCGTGGAGTTGGGCAAGACGGCGCTGGAACAGCCCTCCATGGCCATCTACCAACTGCTTGAGCATTACCCAGCGTCGAAAGTCGTCATCGGCGTGTCGATTTTCGTGGGCTTCGTGCTGTTCCTGACCCCGGCGGACTCCGGCGCGGTGATGATGGCCAACCTGTCCTGCAAAGGCGGCAATGTGGATGAAGATGCGCCGCACTGGTTGCGAATCTTCTGGTCGGTGGTGATCACCCTGGTGACCATCGGCCTGCTGTTTGCCGGTAACTTCGAAGCCATGCAAACCATGGTCGTGCTGGCGGGGCTGCCGTTTTCGGTGGTGCTGATCCTGTTTATGTTCGGTTTGCACAAGGCCATGCGCCAGGATGTGGCCATCGAACAGGAGCAGGCGCAATTGGCTGAGCGCGGGCGTCGTGGTTTCAGCGAGCGTCTGACCGCCCTGGACCTGCAACCGAGCCAGGCCACCGTGCAACGTTTTATGGACAAGCACGTAACGCCAGCGCTGGAAGAAGCGGCGGTTGCGCTGCGTGATCAAGGGTTGGAAGTGCAGACGCTGTTGGGCAAATCCAAGCGCTGCATCGGCGTACGCATCGAGATGCAAGAGGGCAACCCGTTTGTCTATGAAGTGAGCCTGGATGCTTACTCGTCGGCGCCCAACGACTTGCCCGAAGAAGAACGCACCCGCTACTACCGTGCCGAGGTGTACCTGCACAACGGGCCGCAGGAATATGACCTGATGGGCTTCACCCAGGAGCAGATTACCCGGGATGTGCTCGATCAGTTCGAAAGCCATCGGCAGCTCCTTGGCCGTGTCTATAGCTGATAGTCGAAGCCTGGTGGTGTCCTCACTGACACCACCTGCTCTGTGTTGAAATAGAGATTAAATGTGGGAGGGGGCTTGCTCCCGATAGCGGTGTCTCAGTAGCAGATGTACTGACTGACACACTGCATCGGGAGCAAGCCCCCTCCCACATTGACCCAGTTGCTACAGTTGGTTTTTGAGTGTCTGTCAGCCCAGATTCTTGCCTAGCAGGGCATGGTAAAGCTCACTGTCGCCCAGGATTCCCACCACCTTGTTGTTGTCGTGCAGCACCAGTTTGTTGCCTGTCTGGTAGCGAATCTGCAACGCATCGCGCATGCCGATATTGGAGTCCACCAGCGTCGGTACCCGGCCCAAATCTTCCACCGCTTGCCCCGGTGCCCAGTTCTGCAAATTCATCACCACGCCGTTCTGGCGTGCGCCCTGGATGGTGTTGCCTTCCGCCAGGTCCAGCCATGAGTCGCCGCCCGGATCCAGGCACACCGAACCATTGACCCGCGTGCAGTTATCCAGCGTGCGCATCAGGCTGCGCCCGCACAGTACGTTCAGCGGATTGGTGTGGGCGACGAAGGTGCGCACATAGTCGTCCGCGGGGTTCAGCACGATTTCTTCCGGCACGCTGTACTGGATGATCTTGCCGTCTTTCATGATCGCGATTCGGCTGCCGAGCTTGAGCGCCTCATCGAGATCGTGGCTGACGAACACAATGGTCTTGCTCAGCTTGCGTTGCAGTTCCAGTAGTTCATCTTGCAGGCCCTGGCGAATCAGTGGGTCGAGGGCCGAGAAGGGTTCGTCCATCAGCAGGATATCGGCGTCCATCGCCAACGCGCGGGCCAGGCCGACACGCTGCTGCATGCCGCCGGACAGCTCATCGGGCTTCTTGTTGCGCCATTGGCTCAAACCCACCAGTTCGAGCTTTTCATCCACCAGGGTGCGCCGTTCTTTTTCCGGGCGACCCTGCATTTCCAGGCCGAAGCTGATGTTCTCGCGTACCGTCAGCCAGGGCATCAGGGCAAACTTCTGGAAGACCATTGCGATGCGCTTGGTGCGCATCATTTTCAGCTCGGCGGGGGTGCAAGAGGCGATGTCTATCTGGCGCCCTTCATGCTCCACAAACAGTTGGCCACGGCTCACGGTGTTGAGGCCGTTGATGCAGCGCAACAGGCTCGACTTGCCGGAGCCCGACAGGCCCATCAGCACACAGATCTCGCCTTTCTCGATATCCAGGCTGGCGTTTTCGACGCCGACGATCTGCCCGGTCTTTTTCAGGATTTCGTTACGGCTCATGCCCTGGTCCAGCAGCTTGAGCGCCTCGCGTGGGTCTTTGGAGAAGATCACGTCGACTTTGTCGAATCGGATAATGCTCATGCATCACCCCCTACTTTAGCGTCGGGTTGTTTGCAGATACGGTCGAGCATGATGGCGAGCAGCACGATGGCCAGGCCTGCCTCAAAGCCCAAGGCGATATCGGCCGTGTTGAGTGCGTTGACCACCGGCTTGCCGAGGCCGTCGGCACCCACCAGTGCGGCAATCACCACCATCGACAACGACAGCATGATGCATTGGGTAATACCGGCGGCGATGCTCGGCATGGCGTGGGGCAGTTCAATGCGCGAGAGTAACTGGCGGCGCGAGCAGCCGAAGGCCTTGCCGGCGTCCATCAGCTCTTGCGGCACATCGCGGATACCCAGGTAGGTCAGGCGGATCGGCGCGGCGATCGCGAACACCACCGTGGAAATCAGCCCAGGCACCACACCCAGCCCGAAGAGGGTCAGGGTAGGGATGAGGTAGACGAAGGTCGGTACGGTCTGCATCAGGTCGAGTACCGGCCGCATCATGGTGTAGAACATCGGCTTGTGCGCGGCAACAATGCCCAGCGGCACGCCGATGACCACGCAAACCAGGGTGGCGAACAGCACCTGTGCCAGGGTCTCCATGGTTTCCTGCCAGTACCCCAGGTTGAGGATCAGCAGGAAGGAGGCAATGACAAAGACCGTCAGGCCCCATTTACGTTGGATAAAGTGAGCCAGCAGCGCAATCAGACCGATCAATGCCAGTGGATTGAACCAGGTCAGCGCAAACGTCACGCCGTGGATCATCGTTTCCAGTGTCGATGCGATTGCGTCGAAGTAGTTGGCACCGTTTTGGGTCAACCAGTCGACGAAGGCAGCGATGTACTGGCCTAGTGGGATTTTCTGTTCAGTCAGCATGGTAGTGAATGTCCACATGCGAAGGGAAAACATCCCGGGCCAGCGCACCGGCCCGGGGTCAGCGGGTGCTATTTGGCGAGGTAAGCTTTAACGGCGTCGAGCCCTGGTTTGCCATCAACGGTGGTGACACCGGCGAGCCAGGTGTCGAGCACTTGCGGGTTCTTCTGCAGCCAGGCCTTGGCGGCGGCGTCGGCCTTCATCTTGTCGTCCAGGACGTTACCCATCAGGGTGCTTTCCATGTCCAGCGTGAACACCAGGTTTTTCAGCAACTGGCCGACGTTGCTGCATTCCTGGGTGTAGCCCTTGCGCGTATTGGTGTAGATGGTGGCCTGGCCGTAGTTGGGGCCGAACGAGTCGTCCCCTCCGGTCAGGTACTTCATCTTGAAGCGCGTGTTCATCGGGTGCGGTTCCCAGCCGAGGAACACGATGGCCTGGTTGCGCTTGGAGGCGCGTTCGACCTGGGAAAGCATGCCGGCTTCGCTGGACTCGACCACTTTGAACCCTGCGGTCTTGAGACCGAAGGCGTCTTTGTCGATCAGCGTCTGGATTGTGCGGTTGCCGTCGTTACCCGGCTCGATGCCATAGATCTTGCCGCCCAGCTCGTCCTTGAACTTGGCAATATCGGCGAAGTCTTTCAGGCCTTTGTCGTACAGCGCCTCGGGCACCGCCAGGGTGTACTTGGCGTTCTCCAGGTTGGCGCGTACGGTTTCCACGGTGCCGGCATCACGGTACTGCTTGATGTCGTTTTCCATGGTCGGCATCCAGTTGCCGAGGAAAATGTCCATGTTCTTGCCGTCAGCCAGGGACTTGTAGGTCACCGGTACCGAAATCATCGTGGTGCGCGGCTTGTAGCCCAGGCCCTTGAGGATTTCGCTGGTGGTCGCGGTAGTGACGGTGATGTCGGTCCAGCCGACATCGGAGAAATTGACGGTCTTGCACTGTTCCGGTTCTGCAGCGTGTGCCAGCGCTGGCAGACTCAACATGGCGGCCAACAACAACGAGGGTGAAGCTTTCATAGGGCTCTCCTGTGTTTTTTCTGGCGGCGTAGGCCGCACTTTATAAGTGTTGCGGTTGGAGCGTGCGACAACAGCTCTGGCACGGTGCCTTGCAAACGAGTCGTAACTGATCATGTACCAGTGAAAATCTGACGCCTACAGGGGGCGTCGTATCCAGTACAGGGAGGGTCGCATCCAGTACCGATGACGTCGCTTACAGGTTTTTCCGAAGGTAAAACTGCTGTTTTCATCCCTCTGCACCGCAAAAAACGGCCAAAACAGGCGATCACACGCGAGCGACGCTGGTGAGCATGGATGCGTCGGTGTGAGACGCCGTGAGCGGCGACAAAAGCTTGATGATGCCGCCATCTGGGCGATCTGAGCGTAGCACCTCGTTCAAGCCCGGCCCGTGCTTATCGAGGAGTTATACGTTAATGGCTATCAGCGTTTTCGACCTGTTCAAGATCGGCATCGGGCCATCGAGTTCTCATACCGTCGGCCCCATGCGCGCCGCGGCGCTGTTCGTCCAGGCATTGCGTGAACGTGACTTGCTGGAACAGGTGCGGCGTGTCGAGGTTCAGCTCTACGGCTCGCTGTCGGCCACCGGCATCGGCCATGGCAGCGACACCGCCACCATCATGGGCCTGATGGGCGAGTGGCCCGACGCAATCGACCCATCGCAGATCGGCGTGCGCATCCACACTTTGCGCGAAACCGACACTCTGCTGCTCGACGGTCGCCTGCCGGTGCCTTTTGTATGGGCGCGGGACATGCGCCTGCTCGACGAAAACCTGCCATTCCATCCCAATGCCATGACCCTGGTGGTATGGGGCGATGACGGCGAACTGCACCGTGATACCTACTATTCGGTCGGCGGTGGGTTTGTGGTGGATGAGGCCCAGGCCCAGAGCGGGGTGGCGGACATGGATCGCACCGAACTGCCCTACGATTTCTCCAGCGCAGTGGAGCTGTTGCAGCTGTGCAAGACCCATAACCTGCGCGTCGCCGAGCTGATGCTGGCGAATGAAAAAACCTGGCGTTCCGAAGAGGAAATCCGCAGTGGCCTGATGAAGCTCTGGCGCGCCATGCAGGATTGCGTGGAGCAGGGCCTCAAGCACGAAGGCATCCTGCCCGGCGGCTTGAACGTGCGCCGCCGCGCGGCCAAGTTGCACCGCAGCTTGCAGGAACTGGGCAAACCCAATGTGATCGGCTCGACCCTGAGCGCCATGGAATGGGTGAACCTGTTCGCCCTTGCGGTCAACGAAGAGAACGCTGCCGGCGGGCGCATGGTCACGGCACCGACTAATGGCGCGGCGGGGATCATTCCGGCGGTGCTGCACTACTTCATGAAGTTCAGTGAGGAAGTCACCGAAGCCAACGTGGTCGACTATATGCTCGGCGCGGCGGCGGTGGGCATTCTATGCAAGAAGAACGCCTCGATCTCCGGTGCTGAAGTCGGCTGTCAGGGCGAGGTCGGTTCCGCCTGTGCCATGGCTGCGGCCGGCTTGGCCGAGATTCTCGGCGCCACACCTGAGCAGGTGTGCAACGCCGCTGAAATCGGCCTGGAACACAACCTCGGCCTGACCTGCGACCCGGTGGGCGGGCTGGTGCAGGTACCGTGCATCGAGCGCAATGCGATTGCGGCGGTCAAGGCGATCAACGCGGCGCAAATGGCCCTGCGTGGCGACGGCCAGCACTTTATTTCCCTGGACCGGGTGATCCGCACCATGCGCGATACCGGCGCGGATATGCATGACAAGTACAAAGAGACCTCGCGGGGTGGGTTGGCAGTGAGTGCTGTTGAGTGCTGAGACCGAGTCGCCTGCATCGGGAGCAAGCCCCCTCCCACATTTTTGACCACATTCTCATGTTGGAACTCGGTCAAGTGTGGGAGGGGGCTTGCTCCCGATAGCGGTGGTCTGGTCAACACTGCTCAAAAAGTGAACATTCCAACCAAAAACGCCACCTTTTAGCGCGTCGCAAATAGATAAGTAGCTTCCGAACTATTCCTACACGATCACCCGCGCAATGTGCTTTGGGTGACAGACTTCTCCTACGCTCGCAAAGCGCCTTCCCACAAGTGCTACCGATCTGCTCACACCCCTTGAACATCACTCGTAATCCGACCTGTCGGGCTGCCCGGGCGCGGGCTTATATAGACGCGTCAACAGGTCGTTTTCAGGAGTTATTGAATAGCCATCCAATTTAGGCATGGCATTTGCTCTATCAATTCAAAGCGTCGCCTTCCTGAGGACGACCGCCATAACAAGAGCCTCGCCTGAGGCCAACACCCGCTTTGTGTGAGGAGATACCGCGATGACGTCGTTCAACTCCGGGGCCCAACCCCAGAACCGTGCGCCTCAATCCATTGGCTTTTTGCTGCTGGACAATTTCACGCTGATTTCCTTGGCTTCGGCAGTGGAACCGCTGCGCATGGCCAACCAGTTGTCCGGCCGCGAGCTGTACCGCTGGACGACCCTGAGCGTCGACGGCAACCAGGTATGGGCCAGCGATGGCCTGCAGATCACCCCCGATGCCTCCATGCATAAAGCGCCGGCCCTGGACATTGTCATCGTGTGCGGCGGCGTGGGTATCCAACGCACCGTCACCCGTGAACATGTGTCGTGGCTGCAAAGCCAGGCGCGCCAGTCCCGACGTCTCGGCGCGGTGTGTACCGGCAGCTGGGCCCTGGCTTGCGCGGGGTTGCTCGACGGTTTTGATTGCAGTGTGCACTGGGAATGCCTGGCGTCGATGCAGGAAGCCTTCCCGCGGGTATCCATGAGCACACGCCTGTTCACCCTCGACCGCAACCGCTTCACCAGCTCCGGTGGCACCGCGCCGCTGGACATGATGCTGCACCTGATCAGTCGCGACCACGGCCGTGAATTGTCGGCGGCGATCTCCGAGATGTTTGTGTACGAGCGCATCCGCAACGAACAGGATCACCAACGCGTGCCACTCAAGCACATGCTCGGCACCAACCAGCCGAAGCTGCAGGAAATCGTCGCGCTGATGGAAGCCAATCTGGAAGAGCCGATCGACCTGGATGAACTGGCGGTATATGTCGCCGTGTCGCGTCGACAGCTGGAGCGGCTGTTCCAGAAATACCTGCATTGTTCGCCATCGCGCTACTACCTCAAGCTGCGCCTGATCCGCGCGCGGCAATTGCTCAAGCAAACGCCGATGTCGATCATCGAAGTGGCGTCGGTGTGCGGGTTTGTCTCCACGCCGCACTTCTCCAAGTGCTACCGCGAGTACTTTGGCATACCGCCGCGCGATGAGCGCGTCGGTTCCAACACCACCCAGCAAGTGGCGATGATGCCGATTCCGCAGGCGTTGGTGCTGTCACCGTTGTCGGGGCCGATGTCGGCGTTGAGCCAGGCCAGGAATGAGTCGACCTTCGCGAGTGTAAGGCTCTAGACCGAGTCGTCTGCATCGGGAGCAAGCCCCCTCCCACATTTGACTGTGTTCACAAATCCAAATGTGGGAGGGGCGGTGCGACGATTCGACTTGCTCCCGATAGCGATCTATCAGGCACCAGAATTCTGTTTGAACTGCATCAAAGCCGGCAACAACTGCTTGTCGATCGCCTGCCTTACCGCCGGCAATATCGTCGCGCTGCCGCTGTACATCTTTTCAACCATGCCCTTGAGCGCCTTGGCTCGCGCCTCGCTCAAACCGCGCACTGCACACTCACATGCCTGCTCGGCGCTGGCACCACTGGATACTTCAAAACCCAGTGAGCGCAGTTGGCCCAGCAGGTCATCCTGGTCAATCAAATCCGCGTGCATCATGACGTTCATCCTGGTGTAGGGAGCGGGAACTGACTTGGATTCTGGTAGGCCCCCGGCCGGTCGGCAAGGGCAGAATCAACGAATGGCTCGGATGGCTATGAACAGGTCGTTTTCGGGTCACTCACCTTTAGAAGGATTCGGCACACTCAATCCCAGGCACGCAGCTTGATGGTTTGGTCACCCTCGGGATGCACGGCTCACACAAGGCACTCTGCCCCGATCCAGTCACGGCTGGACCGGGGCTTTTTTTGCTCAGTTCCTGACCGGCAAACCGATGACGCGGCCGAGCAGGGCAGGTTTTGGCAGCTCGGCCTGTGCAGCGCTGATGGCCGTGAGTTTTTCCAGCGTGGCCGCAGTGAACGGCGCCGCATGTGGGCCGGCGAGGTCAACGTGCAGCAACATCTGTTCGTTGCCCGCCAGCTCGCGGTCTTCGCCCACCCTATACAGGCTGTGGTAGAGGTGCAGGCGCTTGGCGTCGTGGGCGATCAGTTGGGTACGCACTTCAACCTCGGCGCCCAGTTTCACTTCGTGCAGGTAGTTCAGGTGCAGCTCCAAGGTGAACAACGAATGACCGCTGGCTTCACGGTTGTCGCTGTCCAGGCCCAGGGTGTCCATCAGCGCGTCGGTGGCGTAGCTGAAGATCAGCAGGTAGAACGCGTCGCGCAGGTGGCCGTTGTAGTCCACCCACGCTGGAAGGACCTGGGTGGTATAGGTGGTCAATGCGGGCATTTTAGGGTCCTGTTATTCGGCGAAGCTCATGCCGTGCTTGGCCTTGGTTGTCTTTACGGCTTCCAGCACCGCCAGCAGGCAGTCATCACGATAGCGCTCCAGCGCCGAGATGCTGTGGTTACCCAACTGTTCGCTGGTGCCATCGACCACATCATCAATCAGTTTTTCTGTCAGTTCAGGCGCTGGTAGATAAGTCCACGGCAACTGCAACGCCGGCCCGAACTGTGCCATGAAGTGGCGCATGCCGGCATCACCGCCCGCCAGGGTGTAGGTGAGGAAGGTGCCCATGAACGACCAGCGCAAGCCGGCACCAAAGCGAATCGCGTCATCGATTTCACCGGTGGTCGCCACGCCGTCATTGACCAGGTGCAACGCCTCGCGCCACAGCGCTTCGAGCAGACGGTCAGCAATAAACCCGGGCACCTCCTTGCGCACATGCAACGGGCGCATGCCGAGGGCTTCATACACCTTGATCGCGGCCTGGATCGCTTCGGGGGCGGTGTTTTTGCCGCCGACCACTTCCACCAGTGGCAGCAGGTAGACCGGGTTGAACGGGTGGCCGACCACGCAGCGCTCCGGGTGTGTGGAACCTTCGTAAAACTCACTCGGCAACAGCCCGGACGTGCTCGAACCGATCAGTGCATTGGGCTTGGCCGCCGCGCTGATCCGGCTATGTAGATCCAGTTTCAGCTCCAGGCGTTCCGGGGCGCTTTCCTGGATGAAATCGGCGTCTTTGACGCATTCTTCGATGGTGCTCACAAAGCGCAGCCGGCCTTGGGATGCACCAGGCGCCAATCCTTGTAGCTCAAGGGCACCCCAGGCGTTGGCGACGCGTTTGCGCAAGGCAACCTCGGCTCCGGGCGCCGGATCCCAGGCCACTACGTCCAGGCCGTGGGCCAGGGCGCGGGATACCCAGCCGCTGCCGATTACACCGCTGCCCAGGGCTGCGAAGGTTTTGATTTCAGTGATAAAGCTCATTGGCGCATTCCTAAAGAGTTCGGTGATCCCCTGTGGGAGGGGGCTTGCTCCCGATAGCGGTGTGTCAGTTGATGCATTCGGCACTGATCCCCCGCCATCGGGAGCAAGCCCCCTCCCACATTTTTTAACCGCGTTTGGTCAGGCCCATCTTGATTCGGCCCTCGGCCGGGGTCATGACTCGCGCACCCAGCCTGCTGAGGATTTCGCTGGCGCGTTCCACCAGTTGGCCATTGGTGGCGAGCACGCCTTTGTCCAGCCAGAGGTTGTCTTCCAGGCCGACCCGTACGTTGCCACCCAGCAGCACCGCTTGCGCCGCCATCGGCATCTGCATGCGGCCAATCCCGAAGCCGGCCCACACCGCGTCGGCGGGCAGGTTGTCGACCATGGCTTTCATGGTGGTGGTGTCGGCCGGTGCGCCCCAGGGGATGCCCAGGCAGAGTTGGAACAGCGGGTTATCGAGCAGGCCTTCCTTGATCATCTGCTTGGCAAACCACAGGTGGCCGGTGTCGAAGATTTCCAGCTCGGCCTTTACGCCCAGCGCCTGGATACGCTTGGCACCGGCCCGCAGTTGCGCCGGAGTGGACACGTAAATGGTGTCGCCATCGCCGAAATTGAGGGTGCCGCAGTCCAGGGTGCAGATCTCCGGCAACAGCTCCTCGACGTGGGCCAGACGGGTCAGCGGGCCGACCAGATCGGTGTTGGGGCCGAACGCCATCGGATTTTCGCCGCCGCCGATCTCCAGGTCGCCGCCCATGCCGGCGGTGAGGTTGACGATGATGTCGATGTCGGCCTCACGGATGCGCTCCATCACTTCGCGGTACAGCGCCACGTCGCGGCTGAACTTGCCGGTTTGTGGGTCGCGTACATGGCAATGCACCACAGTGGCGCCGGCCTTGGCGGCTTCTACGGCGGCGGCGGCGATCTGTTTGGGCGTGACCGGCACGTGGGGGCTCCTGGCGGTCGTGTCGCCAGCACCGGTGAGTGCGCAGGTGATGATGACGTCGTGGTTCATAGGCGGTTCCTTACGGGCGTAGTTGTGCCGTTCGCAGCCGTTACGGGCTGCGAAGCGGTGATGAACAGTGGGTTATTGGTTGGTCAATTGCAGGTGGGTCGCAGCCGGTTTGCCGTCAAAGGTGGTCACCCCTTCCAGCCAGCGCGCCTGGTCCTGCGGGTGATCCTTGAGCCACTGCCTGGCGGATTCGATAGCGTCCTTGTGATCCAGCAACGGCTGCATCATCCGGCTTTCGTCGGCGGCGGTGAACGTCAGGTTGGTCAGCAGTTTGTGCACGTTGGGGCACTGCTCGGCATAGCTCGGCGCTGTCACGGTCCAGACAGTGGCCTTGCCTTCGTTCGGGCCCAGGGCGTCTTCACTGCCGGTGAGGTAAGTCATCGCTACATTGATGTTCATCGGGTGCGGCGCCCAGCCGAAGAACACCACGGCCTCCTTGCGCCGCACGGCACGGTCCACGGCGGCGAGCATGCCGGCTTCGCTGGACTCCACCAACTGGAACTTACCCAGGCCGAACTGGTTCTTGGTGATCATTGACTTGATCTGGGTGTTGGCGCCTGAGCCTGGCTCGATGCCGTAGATCTTGGCGCCCAGCTCTTTCTCGAACCTGGCGATGTCGGCGAAGGTTTTCAGGCCCTTGTCCGCCAGGTAGGTGGGTACCGCCAGGGTGGCGCGGGCGTCTTCCAGGCTGGGCTTGTCGAGGACCTTGACTTGTTTGGCGTTGACGAACGGCGTGATGGTCTGGGTCATCAGCGGGTTCCAGTAGCCGAGGAACAGGTCCAGGCGCTGGTCGCGGATGCCGGCGAAGATGATTTGCTGGGAGGCGCTGGTTTGCTTGGTCTTGTAGCCGAGGCCGTCGAGCAGCACTTGAGCCATGGCGCTGGTGGCGATGACGTCGGTCCAGTTCACCACGCCCATGCGCACGTTCTGGCAAGAAGCGGCGTCCGCTGCCATCACGTGGGTACTCAAAATAGCGCTGGCGCTGAGTGCAAGCGCACAACGGCTGATCAGTCGGTTCATGGTGGATCCCTCGGCAGGTCGTTATTGTGGGGTCCGGCGTCTTTGTGCGCCGTGGCATCAAGTTACGCAGCTTGAGTGCCAACAAAACGCACGGCGGCGACCGACTCTTGCACTGCAGCGACCTGTGCTCTTGAATGGCTGATTGAACTGGCGTATCACAGTGACCACGCTGCCCGTACTACGAGAGCGCCACCATGTCCCAGGATTTCTACTTCTTGCTGATGCCGGGTTTTTCGGCCATCGGCTTTATTTCCGCACTGGAACCGCTGCGGGTCGCCAACCGCTTTCGCGGCGAGCTGTACCGTTGGCATATATTGAGCGCCGATGGCGGCGCGGTGCTGGCGAGCAATGGCATGTCGGTCAACGCTGATGCTGCACTGGAGCCGCTGAAAAAGGGCGCGACGTTGTTGGTGGTGGCCGGCTTCGAACCCTTGCAGTTCGCCACGCCGGCCCTGGAACACTGGCTGCGTCGTCTCGACCACGACGCAGTGACCCTCGGTGCCATCGACACTGGGGCCTGCGTGCTGGCCGAGGCGGGCCTGCTCGACGGTCACCGCCTGACCCTGCACTGGGAAGCCATCGACGCCTTCAAAGAGTCCTATCCACACCTAAGCGTGACCCAGGAACTGTTCGAAATAGACCGCCGCCGCATCACCTGCGCCGGCGGCACCGCGTCCATCGACCTGATGCTCGACCTGATCGCCCAGGCCCACGGCCCGGAGTTGGCGATCCAGGTCTCGGAGCAATTCGTGCTCGGCCGCATCCGCCCACGCAAAGACCACCAGCGCATGCAGATCGCCACGCGCTATGGCATCAACAACAAGAAGTTGGTGCAGGTGATTGGCGAGATGGAGCAACACACTGAACCGCCCCTGAGCACCCTGGCCCTGGCCGAGGCGATCAAAGTTACCCGGCGCCAGTTGGAACGGCTGTTTCGTCTGCACCTGAACGACACGCCGAGCAACTTCTACCTCGGCCTGCGCCTGGAGAAAGCCCGGAAACTGCTGCGCCAGAGCGGCATGAGTGTGCTGGAGGTGAGCATTGCGTGCGGTTTTGAGTCGCCGTCGTATTTCACCCGTAGCTATCGAGCCAGGTTTTCCAAGTGCCCGAGAGAGGATCGGCGACGGGAGATGGTTTGACGGGCAATTATAGTTAATTATACTCGCAGCTATAATTTATAGGCTCCTCCATAATTGAGTATAAAACCATGTCCAAGCACAGCGGCTTTGTGTTCCGCCGCCCCACCTTGGCAAGCAGCATTGCCGATGGCCTGGTGGGGGCCGGTATCCAGGATTTCACTTCTGGCCTGTTTCTCGCGGCCCCGCGCCGTACGGGCAAAAGTACGTTTCTGCGTGAAGATCTCGTCCCGCAATGTCAAGCCCGTGGCTGGTTGGTTGTGTATGTCGACCTGTGGGCCGACAAGGAAAAAGATCCTGCCGACCTGATCGCCAGTGCTATCGCCGGTGCCTTGGTGCCCTTTGAAAAGGGTGTACGCAAGCTGGCGAAAAATATCGGTATCGAAAAACTCAGTTTTTTACGCACGTTGTCCTGGGATTTCACCACGCCGCAACTACCGGCCGGGGCGACGCTTACGCAAGCGCTGGAGTTACTCCACAGCGCCGCCGAAAAAACCGTGGTGCTGGTGATCGATGAGGCGCAACACGCGCTGACCACTGAGGCTGGCCTCAATTCGATGTATGCACTCAAGGCCGCGCGCGATCAGCTCAATCAGGGCCGCGAAGGCGAGGGCAGTGGCTTGCGCCTGGTGTTTACCGGCTCTAACCGCGACAAGCTCGCGCATTTGGTGCTGGGTAAAAGCCAACCGTTTTTCGGCTCCAGCATCACGCCGTTCCCCTTGCTGGGCAAAGAGTTCACCCAAGCTTACACGGCGCACCTCAACGCTCATCTGGCCAAGACCAACCAGTTCAAAGCGGCGGATATCGACGAAGCGTTTGAGTTGGTAGGCCGTCGTCCCGAGATGCTGCGCACCATCATTGGTGAAGTGGCACTGGAACTGGGGGAGGCGAGCAACCTGGGCCAACTGTTGCACAGTCGCGCCGAACTGCTACGCGCCGGGGTGTGGACCGAATTCGAAAGCGCCTGGAACGCCCTGACCGTCCCGCAACGTGCCGTGTTGGAAGTGATGGTGGAGCGTTCACACGCCAATGAGCCATTTGCGCCATTCTCTGACAGCACCCTTACGGCGGTCAGCAAGAAACTGGCGGATATGGGCAGTGACGTGGTGCCGGGCACCCAGACCATCCAGGCGTGTATCGACGCCTTGCGCGACAAGGAGCTGGTGTGGAAGTCGAGCCGGGGAGGCTATGCCTTGGAGGACAAGTCGTTCGGTGATTGGCTACGGCATAAAAGCCGTACATCACATTAAGACAGTGTCAGACGTATCTTGTACGGAACGTCCAAAAAGCTGTCGGAAGTTTCTTGTTTTTTGCCGTTAACTACGACCTATAGAAAGAGCCTGCTAACGTCCAAGGGTCTCCATGTTGCTTCTGGCCAAGTGCTTTGAAAATCGAAGCGCCTACGCCAGGAGCGCCACTACGTAACCCCTGAGAGGTTGGCATGCTGAAAAAACTCGTTGCTGTGATGGCCCTCGTTTCCACTCCGTTGTGGGCTGCCCAGGCGCCAGTGCCTTTTACTGGCGCCGATTACAGCGGGCGTTATGAATGTAACGGCCAGGATAAACATATCGGCAACTTCAAGGGCGTTGTCGAGATGAAACTCGATGCCAAACAAAGCACTGGCAAGTACGCCGCCTATACCTTCACCCTGACCCTGGAGGACAAGTCCCGCTATGAAGGCATGGCCGCCGGCACCTCGGATACGCTGGGCATCTACTTTGCCCACACCGATCCGGCCTTGAAAGACTTTGGCGTGGGCGTGGCACAAGTAACGCCGACCCCGGAAGGCAAAGTCTCCTTCGTTAAATACTATTACGGTCCTGAATACGAAGGCGGCGGGCACGGCTTGGAGCACTGCGTCAAAAGCTGATCGCGGTTATTTCTTCATCAGGCATGAGCACGCGGTCTTATAGGCTTCGTGCTGATACTTGTTGAGCGTCGCCGGCAGGTCAAAGGTGTGCTTCTTGTTTTGCGCATTGATGGTCTGCGGCGACAGCAGCGTCACCTCAACCCCCTCCAGCAATTGAAACACCCCTTCAATCTTGAACGTCGTCGGGCCGCCGGCGAATTCACCTTTCTTGCTGCGCTTCTTGATCGCGATGCGCTGGATGCTGTTGTCCTGCACGAAGGCCTTTACCTGGGCGGCGAAGGCTTTGACGTTGGCGGCCTCATCGTCGTCATCCAGGGCGATTTTCTTGGTGGCCAGGGCGACGTGGGTCAGCGTCTGGTGGTCCAGGGCGGCGAGGGCGATGATGGCTTCGCTGCCTTTGATTTCGATGCCGCAGAGGGTCATGGATGGCCTTGGTCAGAAAGAGAATGGTGAGGGATTGTCGCTTATTCCTGCCCAATCGACTCCAAAAACTCCGACCGTTCATCACTCATCCGTGCCAGGCAATCATTCTGCGCAATCGCGTATTCCTTGCTGCCATTCACCGCCGGAAAGGTGTCCACCGCGCAATCGGCGTCACGCAATTTTTCCCATTTCTGCTGGGCGTCCTTCAGACGTGCGGTAATGTCGGCCAGCTTGGTCTTGTCGCTGCCATAGATCGAACCCATGCGTTCCAGCAGGCCCTGGTAGTTATCCTTGAGCAGTTGCTCGGCAGTGGTTTTGTTGTAGGCGGCGCAGGCCAGGGTCTGTTTGTCGTTTTCGATGCCGTCGCACGGTGTGCTGTCGGTGTCTTCGGCTGCGTGGGCGGTGGTTGCGATGAGTGCCAAAGCCAGGAAAATCGATTTCATTGCGCCGTCTCATATCAGGTGATGCGCAATTCTGGCTCAAGCGTAAGACAAAGAACAGCCGCCCAGCAGGCATGTCTACATAGCCTTTGTCGCGGATTGACGCTTTCGGCAATTCCCCTGTCGTTTTTGCACCCGGCTCGGGTTGTCCCTGGGCATATGCTGGCCCCAAAGCGCCGGCATACGATTCGGCGCATGAATCGCCAATAAGGGGACGCCTGATGAGCCCAGCCGAATTGCACGCCGACAGCATCGTTATCGACGGGCTGATCATTGCCAAGTGGAACCGCGACCTGTTCGAGGACATGCGCAAAGGTGGCCTGACCGCTGCCAACTGCACCGTGTCGGTGTGGGAAGGGTTCCAGGCCACGATCAATAACATTGTTGCCAGCCAGACCCTGATCCGTGAGAACGGCGACCTGGTGATCCCGGTAAAAACCACCGCCGACATCCGCCGCGCCAAGGAACAAGGCAAGACCGGCATCATCTTCGGCTTCCAGAATGCCCATGCGTTTGAAGACCAGCTCGGCTACGTGGAGATCTTCAAGCAGCTCGGCGTGGGGGTGGTGCAGATGTGCTACAACACCCAGAACCTGGTGGGCACCGGCTGCTATGAGCGCGATGGCGGCTTGTCGGGTTTCGGTCGCGAAATCGTCGGCGAGATGAACCGCGTGGGCATTATGTGCGACCTGTCACACGTCGGGTCCAAAACCTCCGAGGAGGTGATCCTCGAGTCTAAAAAGCCGGTGTGTTACTCCCACTGCCTGCCGTCGGGCCTCAAGGAGCACCCGCGCAACAAGTCCGATGAAGAGCTCAAGTTCATCGCTGACCATGGCGGTTTTGTCGGCGTGACCATGTTCGCGCCGTTCCTGGCCAAGGGTATCGACTCGACCATCGAAGATTACGCCGAAGCCATCGAATACACCATGAATATCGTCGGCGAAGACGCCATCGGCATCGGCACCGATTTCACCCAGGGTCATGGCCAGGATTTCTTTGAAATGCTGACCCATGACAAGGGCTACGCCCGCCGCCTGACCAGCTTCGGCAAGATCATCAACCCGCTGGGCATCCGCACCGTGGGCGAGTTCCCCAACCTCACCGAAACCCTGCTCAAACGCGGCCACAGCGAGCGCGTGGTACGCAAGATCATGGGCGAGAACTGGGTCAACGTGCTCAAGGACGTCTGGGGCGAATAAGCCACCACTGACACTTCTTCCCCCCGCCATCCGACGCCGGGGGCATCAAAACAAATTTTCTGGAGTTAAGTTTCCATGGCCAAGATCGCCCCGCAATTACCTATCGAAGTTGACAGCGAAACCGGTGTCTGGACCTCTGATGCCCTGCCGATGCTGTACGTGCCGCGGCATTTCTTCGTCAATAACCACATGGGTATCGAAGAAGTACTGGGCGCCGACGCCTATGCCGAAATCCTTTATAAGGCCGGCTACAAATCCGCCTGGCACTGGTGTGAAAAAGAAGCCGAATGCCACGGCCTGGAAGGTGTAGCGGTGTTCGAGCACTACATGAAGCGCCTGTCGCAGCGCGGCTGGGGCCTGTTCAAGATCCAGGACATCGACCTGGATAAAGGCACCGCCAGCGTCAAGCTTGAGCACTCGGCGTTCGTCTACGTGTACGGCAAGGTCGGGCGCAAAGTCGACTACATGTTCACCGGCTGGTTTGCCGGGGCCATGGACCAGATTCTGCAAGCGCGCGGCAGCAACATCCGCACCGTCGCCGAACAAGTCTACGGAGGCTCCGAAGAGGGCCACGATGATGGTTTGTTCACCGTCAAGCCGTTGTAAGCCGAGGACCGTGCCATGGCTTTCGAAGCAATGTTCCAGCCGATTCAGATCGGCAAACTGACTATCCGCAACCGCGTACTCAGCACTGCCCATGCCGAGGTGTATGCCACCGACGGCGGCATGACCACCGACCGCTATGTGAAGTACTACGAAGAGAAAGCCAAGGGCGGTATTGGCCTGGCGATCTGCGGCGGCTCCTCGGTGGTGGCCATCGACAGCCCCCAGGAGTGGTGGAGCTCGGTGAACCTGGCTACCGACCGCATCATCCCGCACTTCCAGAACCTGGCCGACGCCATGCACAAGCATGGCGCCAAGATCATGATCCAGATAACCCACATGGGCCGTCGCTCGCGTTGGGACGGCTTCAATTGGCCGACCCTGATGTCGCCGTCCGGCGTACGTGAGCCGGTGCACCGTGCCACCTGCAAGACCATCGAGCCGGAAGAAATCTGGCGTGTGATCGGCAACTACGCCCAGGCCGCGCGGCGTGCCAAGGCTGGTGGACTGGACGGTGTGGAGTTGTCTGCGGTGCACCAGCACATGATCGACCAATTCTGGAGCCCTCGGGTCAACAAGCGTACCGATGAATGGGGCGGTTCTTTCGAAGGCCGCATGAAGTTCGGCCTGGAAGTCTTGAAAGCCGTGCGTGCAGAAGTCGGTGATGACTTCTGCGTGGGCATGCGCCTGTGCGGTGACGAATTCCATCCAGACGGCCTGTCCCATGAGGACATGAAGCAGATCGCCAAGTATTACGACGACACCGGCATGCTCGATTTCATCGGCGTGGTGGGCTCGGGTTGCGATACCCACAACACCCTGGCCAACGTCATCCCGAACATGAGCTATCCGCCGGAGCCTTTCCTGCACCTGGCGGCCGGCATCAAGGAAGTGGTCAAGGTTCCGGTGCTGCACGCGCAGAACATCAAGGACCCGAACCAGGCCACGCGCATTCTGGAAGGCGGCTATGTGGACATGGTCGGCATGACCCGTGCGCATATCGCCGACCCGCACCTGATCGCCAAGATCAAGATGGGCCAGATCGACCAGATCAAGCAGTGCGTGGGCGCCAACTACTGCATCGACCGCCAGTATCAGGGCCTGGATGTACTGTGCATCCAGAACGCCGCGACCTCCCGTGAATACATGGGCGTGCCGCACATCATCGAAAAAACCACCGGGCCTAAACGCAAAGTCGTGGTGGTCGGTGCCGGCCCGGCCGGGATGGAAGCTGCGCGGGTCGCCGCCGAACGTGGTCACGACGTGACTCTGCTCGAGAAGAAAGAATTTATCGGCGGGCAGATCACCACTGCCTCGAAAGCCCCGCAACGCGACCAGATCGCCGGCATTACGCGCTGGTACCAACTGGAGCTGGCACGCTTGAAAGTCGACCTGCGCCTGGGCGTGGCGGCGGATGCCGAGACCATCCTGGACCTGCGTCCGGATGTAGTGGTGCTGGCCGTCGGCGGACATCCGTTCATCGAGCAGAACGAGCACTGGGGTGCCGCCGAAGGTTTGGTGGTGAGCAGTTGGGATGTACTCGACGGCAAAGTCGCGCCAGGCAAGAACGTGCTGGTGTACGACACCATCTGTGAGTTCACCGGCATGTCGGTGGCCGACTTCCTGGCCGACAAAGGCTGCCAGGTGGAAATCGTCACCGATGACATCAAACCCGGCGTGGCAGTTGGCGGTACGTCGTTCCCGACTTACTACCGCAGCATGTACCCCAAGGAAGTGATCATGACCGGCGACATGATGCTGGAAAAGGTCTATCGCGAGGGCGACAAGCTGGTGGCTGTGCTGGAGAACGAATACACCGGCGCCAAAGAGGAACGGGTGGTCGACCAGGTGGTGGTGGAGAACGGCGTGCGTCCGGACGAAGCCATCTATTACGGGCTCAAGGAAGGGTCGCGCAACAAGGGCCAGATCGACGTCGAAGCCTTGTTTGCGATCAAGCCGCAACCGTGCCTGAGCGAGGCGGGCGAGGGGTACTTGCTGTTCCGCATCGGTGACTGTGTGGCGCAGCGTAATACCCACGCTGCGATCTATGACGCCCTGCGCCTGTGCAAGGATTTCTGACCCGACACCGAACCAATGTGGGACTGGGTCCAAATGTGGGAGGGGGCTTGCTCCCGATAGCGGTGGGTCAGCTACAACAGTATCAACTGACACTCCGCCATCGGGAGCAAGCCCCCTCCCACATTCAAGGCCAGTTTCACAGTAGACCTGTGTGGTCTGTGGGAGCTTCATCATGTTGAACACCTTGCTGCCAATCCTCTTGTTTGCTGCCCTGGGCCTTGCGGTCCTTGGCGCCCTGCGCCGCGTGAACATGTGGCGCCGTGGGCGTGCATCCAAAGTCGACTTGCTTGGCGGTCTTTTGGCCATGCCCAAGCGCTACATGGTCGACCTGCACCACGTTGTCGCCCGCGACAAATACATCGCCAACACCCACGTCGCCACGGCGCTTGGCTTTGTGTTGTCGGCGCTGCTGGCGATTGTGGTGCACGGCTTCGGCCTGCAGAGCCGCATTCTTGGCTATGCGCTGCTGCTGGCGTCGACATTGATGTTTGTCGGCGCGATCTTTATGTACCTGCGCCGCCGCAATCCGCCAGCGCGCCTGTCCAAAGGCCCGTGGATGCGCCTGCCGAAGAGCCTGATGGCTTTCTCGGTGAGCTTCTTCCTGGTGACCTTGCCGGTGGCCGGGATCCTGCCAGCGGACTTCGGCGGTTGGCTGCTCGCTGCGCTATTGAGTGTGGGCGTGCTGTGGGGCGTGTCCGAGATGTTCTTCGGCATGACCTGGGGTGGGCCGATGAAGCACGCCTTCGCCGGCGCCCTGCACCTGGCTTGGCACCGTCGCGCCGAGCGCTTTGGCGGTGGCCGCTCCACGGGGTTGAAACCCCTGGACCTCAGCGATAAATCTGCACCGCTGGGCGTGGAAAAACCCAAGGATTTCGCCTGGAACCAACTGCTTGGTTTCGACGCCTGCGTACAGTGCGGCAAATGCGAAGCCGCGTGCCCGGCGTTCGCTGCCGGCCAGCCGCTGAACCCGAAAAAGCTGATCCAGGACATGGTGGTCGGCCTGGCCGGCGGTACCGATGCCAAGTTCGCCGGCAGCCCGTATCCGGGCAAGCCCATAGGTGAGCATGGCGGCAACCCCCATCAACCGATCGTCAATGGTTTGGTGGACGCCGAGACCTTGTGGTCGTGCACCACCTGCCGCGCCTGTGTGGAAGAGTGCCCGATGATGATCGAGCACGTGGACGCCATCGTCGACATGCGCCGTCACCTGACCCTGGAAAAAGGCGCCACGCCGAACAAGGGCGCCGAAGTCCTGGAAAACCTGATCGCCACCGATAACCCGGGCGGCTTCGCACCTGGCGGCCGGCTGAACTGGGCCGCGGACTTGAACCTGCCGCTGCTGAGCGACAAAGGCAGCTGCGAGGTGCTCTTCTGGGTCGGTGATGGTGCCTTTGACATGCGCAACCAGCGCACCCTGCGCGCATTCGTCAAAGTGCTCAAGGCCGCCAAGGTCGACTTCGCGGTGCTCGGCCTGGAAGAGCGCGACAGCGGAGACGTAGCGCGGCGCCTGGGCGACGAGGCGACTTTCCAACTGCTGGCCTCACGCAATATCCAGACCCTGGCCAAGTACAGCTTCAAGCGTATCGTCACCTGCGACCCCCATAGTTTCCATGTGCTGAAAAACGAGTACGGTGCGTTCAACGGCAATTACCTCGTGCAACACCACAGCACCTTCATGGCCGAGCTGATCGGCGATGGCGCGCTGAACCTGGGCCAGCACAAAGGCAACAGCGTGACCTACCACGACCCTTGTTACCTGGGCCGCTACAACGGCGAATACGAGGCGCCGCGCCAAGTGCTTCGGGCGTTGGGGATCGAGGTCAAGGAAATGCAACGTTCGGGCTTCCGTTCGCGCTGCTGCGGTGGTGGTGGCGGCGCGCCGATCACCGATATTCCCGGCAAGCAACGTATCCCGGATATGCGCATGGATGACATCCGCGAAACCGGCGCCGAGCTGGTGGCTGTAGGTTGCCCGCAATGTACGGCGATGCTTGAGGGCGTGGTCGAACCACGGCCATTGATCAAAGACATCGCGGAGCTGGTGGCCGACGCTTTGCTTGAGGACCCGGCACCGATCAAGACCCCGATCAAACGTGAACCTGCGGAGGTGCACTGATGAGCGACATTATCCGCCGTGACCCACGGGCCGAATGGATCGCCCGTAACCGCCTGCACCCGCTGCATGCGGCCATGCAGCCGGTACAACACAGTTGGATGGGCCCTAACGGGATCATCCGCAAGAATGTGCATGGCGTCGGTTTTATCGGCCCCAACGGCATCAAGCGTATCGACCGCAGCGGCGCCCAGCAGGGCGGCGCAGCCAAGCGCACGGCAGCAGTAGAAGTGCAATTACCGCTGCATCAGGTGCCAGCGCCTGCGTTCTACATCAACGTGGTGCCGGACATGGTCGGTGGCCGCCTGAGCAGCCACGACCGTGACCTGCTTGGCCTGGCGCGGCAACTGGCCGGCAGCGACGGCGCAGTGCTGGCGGTGGTGTTCGGCGAACACAAGGAAGCCGGGTTTTCCACAGCCGGCGTCGACCGCCTGCTGGTGTTGGAGGGCCATGAATTCGACGGTTATTCACCCGAGCAGCGTGTGCAAGGTTTGCGTGCTGTGGATAACCAGTTCAACCCGCGTCACTGGTTGCTGCCGGATAGCCGCAGTGGCGGTGGCGAGTTGGGCCGGCGCTTTGCCGCCAGCCTCAAGGAGCGCCCGGCCACGCGGGTGTGGCAAATCAAGGATCAATCGTGCATCGGCCGCGCCGGCGCAGGTCAGGAAGACTTGGCCCGACCACTGCCACGCTTGATTCTGGCTGCTGCCGAATGTGCCGACCCGGTCAGTGATACACGCCATGAAGTGTTGCCCGTGGAGTTATCCACAAGCCTGGCGCGCAGCCTGCCACGCATCGAAGATCTCGGCGCGGTAGCGGTGGACCCGGCGGCGATTCCCATGGCCGAGGCCGAGTTCATTTTCTCCGGCGGCAACGGCGTCAAGGACTGGGCGCTGTTCCATCAGACCGCCGCGGCCCTGGGCGCCACCGAAGGCGCCTCGCGGGTGGCAGTGGACGATGGCTTCATGGCGCGTGATCGGCAGGTGGGCGCCAGCGGCACCTGGGTCACGGCGAGGGTATACGTGGCCGTGGGCATCTCCGGGGCGATCCAGCACCTGCAGGGCATCGGTGCCTGTGACAAGGTGGTTGCGATCAACCTGGACCCGGGTTGCGACATGATCAAGCGTGCCGACCTGTCGGTAATCGGCGAGAGCGCCGCGATTCTGCAAGCCTTGATCGACGCGGTCGAGGCCTACCGCAACGGCGCCAAGCGCGATGCAGCTTAGGGACATGACCATGACAAGTAACGTAATCAGCCTGGTGTCCATCGGCGCCCACCCTACCTCCGGGCGACCACGGCGTGCCGAGCAGGACGCGCGCGCCGTCGAGCTGGGCCTGCAGTTGGCCGGAGATAAGTTGCAAGTGCTGCACGCTGGCAACATCGCCGAGCCGACCTTGCGCAGCTACCTGGGCATGGGCCTGGCGCAACTGCAGGTACTGGAACAACCACCAGGTTCCGATGCCTTGCCGGTACTCAGTGAGTATCTGCGCGATGCCGGTGCCCAAGTGGTACTTACCGGCAGCCAGGCCGAAACCGGCGAAGGCTCGGGAATGCTGCCGTATCTGTTGGCCGAACAATTGGGCTGGC
Organism: Pseudomonas khavaziana; assembly: GCF_036704165.1. Classification (NCBI taxonomy): domain Bacteria; kingdom Pseudomonadati; phylum Pseudomonadota; class Gammaproteobacteria; order Pseudomonadales; family Pseudomonadaceae; genus Pseudomonas; species Pseudomonas khavaziana. The sequence continues at coordinate 6,025,366 of NZ_CP129946.1, read as the reverse complement.
CGCTGATTGTAGGGTTGGCCCAGGTGGAGTCCATCGACGCTGGCATAGCCCACGTGTTGCAGGCGTTGCCCCGTGGGCAGCGACGGCGCTTGAAAGTGCGTCTGCCGTTTCTCGCGACGGTGGATAACGCCGCGCCCAAGCCCCGCCAGAGCGCCTATGGCCCGGCTCAACGCGGGGAGCTGGCGGCCCATGAAGTCGAGATCGAGCAGGATGAGTTATTCACAGGGGCGCAACTGCAACCAGCCAAGCCGCGACCCAAGCGCCTCAAGGTGATCAAGGCCAAGAGTGGCGCCGACCGTATGAAAGCGGCGACGGCCAAGGCCAGCGGAGGCGGTGGACGAGTGCTCAAGGGCGTCAGCAATGAAGAGGGCGCCCAGGCGATTCTCCAATTACTGCTTGAGGAGGGCGTGGTTCGCTGAGCAGTGGGGGGAACGCAGGTGCCGCATTCAAGTGATACAGGGCAAAAAACGCCGCACGGTCTGTGCGGCGTAGTGAGGCGGGGATACGTGGTCTTATTGCTCGTCCCACGCCTCTTGCCAGGCCAGGCCCTTGCCGGGCTCGTAATATTGTGGCGATCCTGAGCACCACGCGGCGTATTTGCACTTATAGTTTTTACCCTGATGGGAGTAGGTTTTGCCCGCTTCGTGTAGACCTCCCGGCACATAGGCCGGGTACTGTCCAGGGTCTGCGGGGAGAACGGTAAAGCCAAATTCAGCCGTGTCGGTTTTGCCATTTTCCTGGTCTTTAACCGTCAGCCTTGCCTTGAGCGGTGTCGGTTCGGAAACCGTTTGGGCTTGGCCACTGACTGTCGCAGCGTCTTCTGCGCCAGTCATGCCCGGAACTGCCCACTCATAACGCACAGGGCCGTTGGCGCCAGTCGATTGCGTACCGCTGAACGTAAAGGCCTGTCCCGATTTCAGGGATGTCGGGCCGTTGATGCGTGCCACCGGTGGCGCCGGATCCACCGGGCCGGGATCTTGCCCGGCAATAATCGACATCGCCTGGCTGTAATCTTTTACCGTGGCAAACGTCGCGTTGATCAGCGGGTTTTGCTGGTTGAACACGATATCCTGGCCATTTCGCTCGCCAATTCTGGCAATGGCGGGATCGATTTTATCGGCTATTTCCTTGCCCCATTTGCCGGGCGCCAAATTAGCCGTGGTGATCTTATGGGTGATATCCACCAGCTCCTTTCTCTCACCCTTGTTATCAAAGATGCGGAAGTGTACGGAGTCGCCTGGCTTCAGGGTCTGCATCTCTGCGGCGATAAATGTGCCGATATTGTGAAATTGCTCGGGTATGCTTCCTCCCTGGAAACTCACATCCGCACACGAGATAAAAAACTCTCCATTCGGGTCATTCCTTACCCAAATACCGACGATCAGGCCGTTACCCGATAGGCCCGTTGGAATCGTTCTGGCAATTTCGAAGAAACCTGCTGCCCCCGCTATTCTGGGTGGCGTCTGCCAGTCTGTCCTGGCGACAGTGAACGTCTCGACCTGGCCCAACTGCACCAGATCACTCCATTTCAGTGTGTCAGTGGCCGTATTGAAGCCGACCCTGCTGACAAACGCATAAAATTTGCTGGGCACGTGGGGAGCCGTACCGATCAGACGCATGGTCAATGAATGTCCGGGTACGACATCCGTCTTGGTCCAGTAGGGCGTAGGTTGGTCCAGGCTGGCTTTTCTAGGGTCATTTGCAGAACAGATCAGCCCATCTTTGATTACGGCCTTGATTTGATCCAGCGAGGGGTTGTTGATGCCAGGAATATGAGCGACTTCATTCCATTGTTGGGCTGCAAATACTTTTTCGGCGGGGGTGTTAAATATCCTGGCGGATTCTCGGCAACCCCTGTCGACGATGGCGGAGCCATCCTCGGATTGCCAGTAGCCCCCGGTTGCCTGGCAGTTCACTGCGCGTGACGGCGGAATGTCCAGCGAACCATGTGCCCACCCTACAAGCGGTAGCAGACACATCACCGCCAGCGCCCCTGTACCAAGTTTTTTCGTGAATATATTCATGCGCGTATTCCTTCAATTCAGATAGTCAGTTCCGAACTGCTGGAACGATCGATGTGTGTATCAAGTGCTGGGTCATTGCACCCGCACGGGCAGTCACCTCATCGGTTCGACGGGCTGCACACTGATGAGTGTAGATGAACGGCGAAACGGGGGCGGTGGCAAAGCGTCTGGCTGACTAAGTGTTACCCACAAACACTGTGAGCCTGGCTGTGGATAAGATGTTTGCTATTAGCTGCAGCCCTTATGAGACAAGGGGTTAGTGGCGTTGGTCAAAATTTGATCAAGGTCGCGTATTTGCCCTCTGAACATGTTGGATAGCTAGATTTATGCGAATCTGGCGTGCTTTTCCACAGCATTGCCAAAGTTGCCCCCAAGGTCTGTTGGCGGTTCTGTGGATAAGGTGTTTGCGTACCGCTGAAAGCCACGTAGGTTAAGGGCTTCAAAGAGTTGATCAATATTTGACCAGATGCTGCCTAAACTCTTGAACTTGATTAAGTCACGGATTTTCCTGAGTTAATTTGGGTAGCGCCAAGTACTTGCCCACAATAGCTGTGGGTGCCTCTGTGGATAAGTTGTTGGGCGAAGGCTGGAGGCCCCAACAGCAGAGGGCTTGGCTATTGTTGGTCGAATTTTGAACGGCTGAGAATTTAATGTAGGAGGGGGCTTGCCCCGATCGCAGTAGCTCAGCCAACTACGTCATTGGCTGGTGCGCCGCTATCGGGGGCAAGCCCCCTCCCACAGTTGGTCTACGGCATGTCAGTTATTCGTGTGCAGCCACACCTTTGAGGTACGGCGCTGGAGCCGCGCCCAGGTTGTTCAACATGCGCTCGCTGTACCAATCCACAAAGTTCACTACACCAAACTCATAGGTCTTGGAGTACGGGCCCGGCTGGTAAGCGGTGGAGTTGATGCCACGTTGGTTCTCTTCGGCCAGCCGACGGTCCTGGTCGTTGGTGGCGTCCCATACCTGGCGCATGCGCTCCACGTCGTAGTCCACGCCTTCCACGGCGTCCTTGTGCACGATCCACTTGGTGGTGACCATGGTTTCCTGGGCGCTGATCGGCCATACGGTGAACACAATGATGTGATCACCCATGCAGTGGTTCCAGGAGTGCGGCAGGTGCAGGATACGCATAGAGCCCAGGTCCGGGTTCTTGATACGGCCCATGAGCTTGGCGCAGCCCTGTTTGCCGTCCAGGGTCATGGACACGGTGCCCTTGAGCAGCGGCATGCGCACAATGCGGTTACGCAGGCCGAAGCTGGCGTGGGCGTAAGGAATCTTCTCCGCATCCCAGGCGGCGGCCGAGGCAGCCACGTGGTCCTTGAAGGCCTGGTCGGCGCGTGGGTCGGTGACATCGTCCCACTCCAACAGGGTCTTGAGCAGTTCGGGGTGCGACGCGTTGCAGTGGTAGCACTCGCGGTTGTTTTCCAGCACCAGCTTCCAGTTGGCTTTTTCGAACAAGGTGGTCTGGATCGCCACCTTGGTGTTTTCCATGTCGTAGGGTTCCATGTAGTGATTCAGGGTCGACAGGAAGTCATCGATGGCCGGCGGGTTCTCGGCCAGGCTGATAAAGATGTAGCCGCCGGCAGTCTTCACGTTCACCGGCTTGAGGCCGTACTGCTTCATGTCGAAGTCTGCGCCCATCTCGGTGCCGGCGAACAGCAGGCGACCGTCCAGCTCGTAGGTCCACTGATGGTAGTGGCAGACCAGCTTGGCGACCTTGCCCTTGTCGCTGGTGCACAAGCGTGAGCCACGGTGGCGGCACACGTTGTGGAATGCATGCACCACGCCTTCGGCGCCACGGATCACGATGATCGGGTTCTTGCCCACTTGCAGGGTCAGGTAGTTGCCCTTGGCGGGGATTTCGCAGGTCATGCCGGCGATCAACCACTCTTTCTGGAAGATCTCCTGCATGTCGATATCAAACAGCCGCTCATCAGAGTAAAACGGCTGCGGCAGCGAATAGGTGCGTTCGCGCTCGTGCAGCATTTGCGCGGTGGCCTTGCGTGCGGGTTCCAGCGGATCGCCCAAGCTTAAGGTTGCGGTGACGTCCATCGTATGTGTCCTCGTGGCCATTCTGTGTGGCCGGGATAAGTGGCTACGGTTGTTGCGTTGCAAGGCGTAAAGAAAGCGTCTTTGTTGGGAGCGAGTGTGGGCCCGGCGTTGCGTCGAACCTTATCCATGGGCGACATGGCCCAATCTGATCCCGACGCGCAACCCCCGGTAGTTGGGGGCTGGTCGCCGTAAGTATGTGAATGTCGCAGATAGGTAAATGGGTGGCCCCGGCGTTACGCAGAATCGCCACCATAAGGCCGACGTCGGCGGTGGAGAACAACATGTCTAGCAATTTCCTGAATCCGGTAACCACCCAGACCTGGGCCAATGGTCGACACATCGTCCGTTGCGTCAAAGTCATCCAGGAAACCTGGGACGTGCGCACCTTCTGCTTCATGGCTGACCAGCCGATCCTGTTCTTTTTCAAGCCCGGGCAATTCGTTACCCTGGAGCTGGAAATCGAAGGCCAGCCGATCATGCGCTCGTACACGATTTCCAGTTCGCCCTCGGTGCCCTACAGCTTTTCGGTGACCATCAAGCGCGTACCGGGCGGCAAGGTCTCCAACTGGCTGCACGACACGCTGCATGAAGGGCAGGAGCTGGCGGTGCACGGCCCGGTGGGGCTGTTCAATGCCATCGACTTTCCCAGCCCGAAAGTGCTGTACCTCAGCGGCGGCGTCGGTATCACCCCAGTCATGTCCATGGCTCGTTGGTTCTACGACACCAACGCGAATGTCGACATGACCTTTGTTCACAGCGCCCGCTCGCCCAAGGACATCATCTACCACCGCGAACTGGAGCACATGGCGTCGCGGATCGACAACTTCAGCCTGCACCTGATCTGCGAGAAGCATGGATTGGGCGAACCGTGGGCCGGTTATCGTGGTTACCTGAACCACAAGATGCTGGAACTGATGGTGCCGGATTTCCTCGAGCGCGAAGTGTTCTGCTGCGGCCCGACGCCCTACATGAGCGCGGTGAAGCGCCTGCTCGAAGCCGCTGGTTTCGATATGGCGCGCTATCACGAAGAGTCCTTTGGCGCGACACCACCGGAGGCGCGGGCTGATGCGGTGGAACAGGCCGAACAAGCGGCTGATGCGCCGGAGATCGACTTGGCGGACCTGCACCAGGTGGAGTTCATTGCCTCCGGCAAGAGCATCCGTGTGGCACCAGGCGAAACGGTGCACGCCGCGGCCGCCAAGCTCGGCCTGCTGATCCCCAAAGCCTGTGGCATGGGTATCTGTGGGACATGCAAGGTGATGAAGCTGGGCGGCGAGGTGGAGATGGAGCACAACGGCGGGATTACCGAGGAAGACGAAGCCGAAGGCTACATCCTGTCGTGCTGCAGTGTGCCGAAGGGGGATGTGCGGATTGAGTTCTGACGGTCAATGCGCACCCACGGCGTAAGCTCGCGTTTTTCGCTTCTTGATGATGTAGAGGTTTTCCTTGTGAGCAGCTACGCTTTGGAATGAACGCGTCGTTGTCGCCCTTCGTTATAAGGTAGTAGGTGGACGTCCCTTGGCACACTAGGAGCTTCCACTATGTCGGCGATTCCCGCACGTACTCGGGGGGCGGCGCGTTTATTGGTCAATGACGTCAACGCGCTTGCCCCTGACTTCCCTTTTCACTACGGCCGTTTCCTCCGTCACGGTGCTAGTACTGGTGCGCCGTTGTGGAACATTTCCAGCGCAGCGGTTGGTCGCCACGTGTTGATTGTGGGGGCGGGAGTCGCCGGTATGGTGGCAGCTTATGAGGCTATGCGCATAGGTTTGCATCCGGTGGTGGTGGAGGCTGGTGACCGCATTGGCGGGCGGTTCTATTCCCATGTGGCGGGTGACCGCCAAAATCCCGCTAACAGCGTGATATGCGAGTTGGGCGCGATGCGCTTCCCGATTTCGGGCAAGGCGTTGATGCACTATTTCGACAAAGTTGGTATGACGCCCAACTCGACTGACTTTCCCAGTGCGGGCTCGCCTGTAACCCCCAGCACCTTGGTCGACTATAAACAGCAGCAGGTCTATTACGAAGGCAACGATCTGCCCGCCGAATATGCCGCCATCCAGCAGAAATTCGGTGGCTTTCTGCATCAGGATCCAATCAAGTTTGCGGAAATGGAAACGGCAATGGCCGAGGAGACCCTTGATCAAGCGAAGATCAAGACGCTATGGAATGCGATCCTGGACGCCGGATGGGACAATCTCAGTTTTTTTGCAGCCATGGTGGAGCAAGCCGGCTGGAGCCGTGAAGAGCTTGAGCAATTCGGCCTGGTCGGCTTCGGTACCGGCGGGTGGAACTCTGGCTTTTCAGCCAGCTTTCTTGAGGTACTGCGGGTGCTGTACACCGGCCTGGATACCAACCATAGGTTGATGTACGACGGTGCCAGCGAGTTACCTTTGCGGTTATGGTCGCGCAGCCCAACGGTCTGGGGCGATACGATGGTTCACTGGCCCGCGGGCACCACTGTCGAGGGCCTGAGCACTCGGATTATTCCCCAGGTGTTCAACCAGGAGGTGCGACATATCATAAGGCGGGCTGATGGCCAGTTCGATGTCTGGATTTTTGATCACGTCCAGGGAAGCAGCCGCTCATACCTGTTTCCCGCGGTGGTCTATACGCCTCACAAACGGATACTGGACAAGTTCCGTTACATGGACGGCGCCACTCGCCTTGATCAGATGAATGACCTTCTCTCTCCCCAGGAGTGGGAAGCGGTGATGTATACCCATTACATGCGCTCGACGAAGGTTTTTGCGCAAACCAGACGGCCTTTTTGGACCGAGGTCTGTGCAGACGGGCAATACCGCATGAGTGTGACGGTCTCGGACCGACTCTCCCGCGGCACGTACTTGCTGGACTATGCCCCCAGCCAAGGCGCATATAGGGGCAGCGGGGTGTATCTGACTTACACTTGGAATGAAGACAGCATGAAGTTCCTAGGGGATCGCCAATTACCTTTGCCGTCCCATGTGCAGTTATGCACAAGCTTGCTGGATTCGCTTTATGCGCCCCATCAGTTAGACCTTGCAGCAGAGTTTGGAATGGTTGATCCCTTTGTCGAAATCAATTGGGAAGAACAACCGTTTTTTCTCGGCGCCTTCAAAATCAACCTGCCGGGGCAGTATGAGTATCAGCGCCTGTTGTTTTCTCAGTTTATGAAGGGTGTGTTCAGCCATAACCTCGATGGTTTTATTCTCGCTGGAGATGATGTGTCGTTTACCGGAGGGTGGGCCGAAGGTGCGGTGACGACTGCTCTGAATGCTGTTCATAAGCTGGCGCTGATCGCGGGTGGGGGGGCAGCGCTTGAAAACCCTGGCCCCATCGATGAGTGGAACAAGCTCCAGCCCAAGACGTTATGAGCGGGTCGTGATGATGCGGTCTTGAACCGAGTCATTCCAGTTCCGCGCCGCAGGTCATGAGCCTCCGGCACGGTCCTTAGGCGTTGAGGGTTATTGAGCGTAGATATGAACCACGAAATGTTGGCCTGATGCTGTCAATTCATAGACCTTGTCGTAGATCCTCAACGTCCTGGACGGCTCGCGGATAGTGTCCCCGACCTTTGCGTGCGTCCTGAACTCATCCCAATCAATCACCGTGGTACTGGCAGTGTCGTCGCTTTTAAGGATGCTGGTATTGCTTTGATATTCCATGGTTTGGCTCTCTGCTGGATTTCCGTTTCCGGCCGATTTCTCAGCTGGCAGTTGTTCCCGAAAGGTGGCCTCTGCAGCGGCATCTTCTTGCGGGTAACCAGAGGCTAGTCAACAAAATTCAAACGCGCTGCTGTCAGAAATATCAAAAAACAATCTCAGCTTTCCGCCATTATCCCTCACGGTTTACGCACCCATCACTATCCGAATATCCGCAGCCAATTCTCTTACACGCTCTTCCTCGGTATCCCACGCGCACATGAACCGCGCGCCACCTTTGCCGATGAAGGTGTAGAAGCGCCAGCCCTTGGCCGTCAACGCCGCAATGGCCGGCTCCGAGAGTTGCAGGAACACGCCATTGGCTTGTACCGGGAACATCAGTTCCACACCGGGGATGTCCGATACCAGGCTGCTCAGCAGTTGCGCGCAGTGGTTGGCATGGCGTGCATGCTTGAGCCAGGCATCGTTTTCCAGCAGACCCACCCATGGGGCCGACAGAAAGCGCATTTTCGATGCCAGCTGGCCAGCCTGCTTGCAGCGGTAGTCGAAGTCTTCAGCCAGCTTGTGGTTGAAGAACAGGATGGCTTCACCCACTGCCATGCCGTTTTTGGTCCCGCCAAAGCACAGCACGTCTACACCGGCTTTCCAGGTCAGGTCAGCTGGTGAGCAACCGAGGAATGCACAGGCGTTGGCGAACCGCGCGCCGTCCATATGCAGGTTCAGGCCCAGCTCCTTGCAGGTGACGCTGATAGCGCGGATTTCCTCAGGGGTGTAGACGCTGCCGACTTCGGTGGCCTGGGTCAGGGTGACCACACGCGGCTTGGGGTAGTGGATGTCCTGGCGCTTGAGGGCAATCTCGCGGATTGAATCCGGGGTCAGCTTGCCGTTTTCAGTGCGAGCGACGAGCAGCTTGGAGCCGTTGGAGAAAAACTCCGGCGCGCCGCATTCGTCGGTTTCGACGTGGGCAGTTTCCGAGCAAATCACGCTATGGTAGCTCTGGCACAGCGAGGACAGTGCCAGGGAGTTGGCTGCCGTACCGTTGAAGGCGAAGAACACTTCGCAGTCGGTCTCGAACAGTTTGCGAAAACCATCGGCGGCTCGGTGGGTCCATTCATCATCGCCGTAGGCGCGTTGATGGCCGTGGTTGGCTTGTTCCATGGCGGCCCAGGCTTCCGGGCAAATGCCGGAATAGTTGTCACTGGCGAATTGTTGGCTCTTGTCGGTCATGGCCCATTCCTGTGGTCGATGTTGGTGCGCACTTTAACCAAGATTGTGAGGAAGGCGCACGCCCTGTAAATGCAAAGTCACTGGGGAATTATGCACGGTACTCTAACGGCTCCTGTAGGACGCGTCCGCGATGGCGCATTGGACTTGCTCAAGTGGCTAGCGCTGCTGAGCATGGTGCTGGACCACCTGCGCTACGTCGGGTTAAGCCTGGATGGCCTGTATGTGCCGGGGCGCCTGGCGTTCCCGTGGTTTTGCCTGGCGATTGCGGCCAATGTGCATCGGCTCCGGAACGCTCCGGTGACCGGTCATTGGCGCTACTTGGGTTGGTTGCTGCTGTTTAGCGTGATCAGCGAAGTGCCGTATCGAATGTTTATCGATGATGCCGATACATTGAATGTGTTGCCGACCCTGGCGCTGGGCCTGTTGGTTGCCCGAGGTTGGCAGCAGAAGACGTTGGTTGATCGAGGATTGGCGCTGATCGCCGTTACAACGGCGGCGGTATGTTCAACTCAGTTGATGTTCGGTTTCTTTGGTGTATTGCTGCCATTGGCGATGCTGTTGGTGTTCCGTCGTCCTTGGTATTTGAGCGTGTTGCCGGGTTTGGTCTGTGTGGCGGCCAACCAATGGCAAATCTTGCTCAATAGCGGCACGCCTGTGGCGCTCTTGGGATTAGGCGCGTGCCTGATCGCGCCATTGGCGGGCTTGGTCTTATTGCGACACGCCCGCAGTGCCTCACCGCCAGCAATGCGCCGTTGGGCCTACACCCTTTATCCGCTGCACTTCCTGCTGTTGCTACTCGTCCGTCAGATCATCGCCTAACCCCTATGGGAGGGGGCTTGCCCCCGATAACGGTGGGTCAGCCAGCATCTATGCGAGCTGGTCCAAAGCCATCGGGGGCAAGCCCCCTCCCACATTTGTTCGGTGTTGTTCCAATCAATGTCGTAAACGCACCTTTGCGTGGCGTGCGCAGGCATTTGGCCTGTCTGCGCCAGCCCTACCATCGCATCAAAGGGCCCTGCACGGGCCTCAACAATACGAAAGGCTGGGAGAGACGCGATGTTCAGCAAACAAGACCAGATCCAGGGATATGACGACGCACTGCTGGCGGCGATGAATGCCGAGGAGCAGCGCCAGGAAGATCATATCGAGCTGATCGCGTCGGAGAACTACACCAGCAAGCGCGTGATGGAAGCTCAAGGCAGCGGCCTCACCAACAAATACGCCGAAGGCTATCCGGGCAAGCGCTACTACGGTGGCTGCGAGCATGTGGATAAGGTCGAAGCCCTGGCCATCGAACGCGCCAAGCAGCTGTTCGGCGCCGATTACGCCAACGTGCAGCCGCACTCCGGTTCCTCCGCCAACAGCGCGGTGTACCTTGCGTTGATCAACGCCGGCGACACCATCCTGGGCATGAGCCTGGCCCACGGCGGCCACCTGACCCACGGCGCCAAAGTGTCGTCCTCGGGCAAGCTGTACAACGCGGTGCAATACGGCATCAACACCGACACTGGCTTGATCGACTACGATGAAGTCGAGCGTCTGGCGGTGGAGCATAAGCCGAAGATGGTCGTGGCAGGTTTTTCTGCCTACTCCAAGACCCTGGATTTCCCACGCTTTCGTCAGATCGCCGACAAAGTAGGCGCGCTGCTGTTCGTCGACATGGCTCACGTCGCCGGCCTGGTTGCCGCTGGCCTGTACCCGAACCCGCTGCCTTACGCCGACGTGGTCACAACCACCACCCACAAGACCTTGCGCGGTCCACGGGGCGGCTTGATCCTGGCCAAGGCCAACGAAGCCATTGAAAAGAAACTCAACGCCGCGGTGTTCCCTGGCGCCCAGGGTGGCCCGCTGATGCACGTGATCGCCGGCAAGGCCGTGTGTTTCAAGGAAGCGCTGGAGCCTGGCTTCAAGGCTTACCAGCAGCAAGTGATCGATAACGCCCAGGCCATGGCCGAAGTGTTCATCAAGCGTGGCTACGATGTGGTCTCCGGCGGCACCGACAACCACCTGTTCCTGGTCAGCCTGATCCGCCAGGGCCTCACCGGCAAAGAGGCAGATGCCGCCCTCGGCCGCGCCCACATCACTGTCAACAAGAACGCCGTGCCGAATGACCCGCAGTCGCCGTTCGTGACCTCGGGCCTGCGTATCGGTACCCCAGCGGTAACCACGCGCGGTTTCAAAGTGCCGCAGTGCGTCGAGCTGGCTGGCTGGATCTGCGACATCCTCGACAACCTCGGCGACGCCGATGTCGAGGCCAACGTGGCCAAGCACGTGTCTGCCCTGTGCGCTGATTTCCCGGTTTATCGCTGAGCGCGGTTTTGGAGTAATGACTATGCAACGCTACTCAGGCTTCGGCCTCTTCAAGCACTCCCTCAGCCATCACGAAAACTGGCAGAAGATGTGGCGCACGCCGACCCCTAAAAAGGTCTACGACGTGGTTATCGTCGGCGGCGGCGGGCATGGTCTGGCGACCGCCTACTACCTGGCCAAGGAGCACGGCATCACCAACGTGGCCGTGGTCGAGAAGGGCTGGCTCGGTGGTGGTAACACTGCGCGCAACACCACCATCGTGCGTTCCAACTACCTGTGGGACGAGTCGGCGCATTTGTATGAGCATGCGATGAAGCTCTGGGAAGGCCTTTCCCAGGACCTGAACTACAACGTGATGTTCTCCCAGCGCGGCGTCTACAACCTGTGCCACACCCTGCAAGACATCCGTGATTCCGAGCGTCGCGTCAGCGCCAACCGCCTCAACGGCGTGGATGGCGAGTTGCTGAATGCCAAGCAGGTAGCGGATGAAATTCCGTACCTGGATTGCTCGAAAAATACCCGCTACCCCGTCTTGGGCGCCACTGTGCAACGACGCGGCGGCGTAGCCCGTCACGATGCTGTGGCCTGGGGCTTTGCCCGCGCTGCTGACGCCTTGGGCGTGGACCTGATCCAGCAGACCGAAGTGATCGGGTTCCGCAAGGAAAACGGCGTGTGCATCGGTGTGGAAACCAACAAGGGCTTTATCGGCGCCAAGCGCGTCGGTGTGGTCACTGCCGGTAACTCCGGGCACATGGCCTCGCTGGCGGGCTTCCGCCTGCCGATCGAATCCCACCCGCTGCAAGCCCTGGTGTCGGAGCCGATCAAGCCGATTATCGACAGCGTGATCATGTCCAACGCCGTGCACGGTTATATCAGCCAGTCCGACAAGGGCGACCTGGTGATCGGCGCCGGTATCGACGGCTACAACGGCTACGGCCAACGCGGCTCGTACCCGGTGATCGAGCACACCATCCAGGCCATCGTCGAGATGTTCCCGGTGCTGTCGCGGGTGCGCATGAACCGCCAGTGGGGCGGCATCGTCGACACCACGCCGGACGCCTGCCCGATCATTTCCAAGACCCCGGTACCGAACATGTTCTTCAACTGCGGTTGGGGCACCGGTGGCTTCAAGGCCACCCCAGGCTCAGGCAACGTATTTGCCGCCAGCCTGGCCAAGGGTGAAATGCACCCATTGGCCGCGCCTTTCTCCATCGACCGTTTCCACAACGGTGCGTTGATCGATGAACATGGCGCCGCAGCCGTCGCCCACTAACAAAGCGCCATGAAAACTACTGCGCTCGGCAATACTGCGTTAAAAACAGGCTCGAAATGCTCACTTAGTAAACTAAGCTCCGCTTTCTCCCCTGTTTTTGCCTTGTCTTGCCTTCGCTCGCTACGTTTTCACGGCGCTTGAGAGGAGAAATTCCCTATGTTGCATATCTTCTGTCCTCACTGTGGCGAACTGCGCTCCGAAGAGGAATTCCACGCGTCCGGCCAAGCGCATATCCCGCGTCCGCTGGACCCGAACGCCTGCACCGATGAAGAGTGGGGCGACTACATGTTCTTCCGCGACAACCCCCGTGGCCTGCACCACGAGCTGTGGATCCATGCCGCCGGTTGCCGCCAGTATTTCAACGCTACCCGCGACACCGTCACCTACGAAATTCTTGAAACCTACAAGATTGGCGAAAGACCCCAGTTCACCGCCAAGGCTTCTGGAGAGAAGGTATGAGCCAGATCAATCGCCTGTCCAACGGTGGCCGCATCGACCGCAATAAGGTCCTGACTTTCAGCTTCAACGGCCAGACTTACAAAGGCTTTGAAGGCGATACCCTGGCCGCCGCGTTGCTGGCCAACGGCGTCGACATCATCGGTCGCAGCTTCAAGTATTCGCGCCCACGGGGCATCTTCGCTGCCGGCGCCGAAGAGCCGAACGCAGTGCTGCAGATCGGCGCCACCGAAGCCACCCAGATTCCCAACGTGCGTGCTACCCAGCAGGCGCTGTACCAGGGGTTGGTCGCCACCAGCACCAACGGCTGGCCGAGCGTCAACAACGACATGATGGGGATTCTCGGCAAGGTCGGCGGCAAGCTGATGCCGCCGGGTTTTTACTACAAAACTTTCATGTACCCGCAATCGTTCTGGATGACCTACGAGAAGTACATCCGTAAGGCCGCCGGTCTTGGCCGCTCGCCGACCGAGAATGATCCGGACACCTACGACAACTTCAACCATCACTGCGATGTGCTGGTAGTGGGCGCAGGCCCTGCCGGTCTCGCTGCTGCACTGGCGGCCGCTCGCAGCGGTGCGCGGGTGATCATCGCCGATGAGCAGGAAGAGTTCGGTGGTTCGCTGCTCGACTCTCGCGAAAGCCTCGACGGCAAGCCGGCCACCGAATGGGTTGCCAGCGTGATCGCTGAACTCAAAGCCCTGCCGGACGTGGTGCTGCTGCCCCGCGCGACCGTCAATGGTTACCACGACCATAACTTCCTGACCATTCACGAGCGCCTCACTGATCACCTCGGTGACCGTGCGCCGATTGGGGTGGTGCGCCAGCGCATCCACCGCGTACGTGCCAAGCGCGTGGTGCTGGCGACGGGTGCGTGCGAGCGTCCATTGGTGTACGGCAACAACGACGTGCCGGGCAATATGCTCGCTGGTGCGGTTTCTACCTACGTGCGTCGCTATGGCGTGGCACCGGGTAAAAAGCTGGTGCTGTCGACCAACAATGACCATGCCTACCGCGTAGCGCTGGACTGGTTCGATGCCGGTCTGCAAGTGGTGGCCGTGGCCGATGCGCGCCACAACCCCCGCGGCGCCCTGGTTGAAGAAGCCCGCGCCAAAGGCATTCGCATCCTCACCGGCAGCGCCGTGATCGAAGCCCGTGGCAGCAAGCATGTGACCGGTGTGCGCGTCGCCGCCATCGATGTCAAAGCGCATAAGGTCACCAGCCCCGGCGAATGGCTGGACTGCGACCTGGTGGCCAGTTCCGGCGGCTACAGCCCGGTGGTTCACTTGGCCTCGCACCTGGGCGGCAAGCCGACCTGGCGCGAAGACATCCTCGGTTTCGTACCGGGTGAAGCACCACAGAAACGCGTATGCGTCGGCGGCATCAACGGCGTCTATGGGCTTGGCGATTCCCTGGCCGATGGTTTTGAAGGCGGCGTGCGCGCCGCCAGCGAAGCCGGTTTTGCCCCGGTGGAAGGTACGCTGCCAAAGGCCTTGAGCCGCCTGGAAGAACCGACCCTGGCGCTGTTCCAGGTGCCCCACGAGAAAGCTACCGCACGGGCGCCAAAGCAATTTGTCGACCTGCAAAATGACGTCACCGCTGCTGCCATCGAACTGGCCACGCGCGAAGGTTTCGAGTCGGTGGAACACGTCAAGCGCTACACCGCACTGGGCTTTGGCACTGACCAGGGCAAGCTGGGTAACGTCAACGGCCTGGCGATTGCCGCACGCTCGCTGAACGTGACCATCCCGCAGATGGGTACCACCATGTTCCGTCCCAACTACACGCCTGTGACCTTTGGTGCGATAGCGGGACGTCACTGTGGGCACATCTTCGAACCGGTGCGCTACACCGCCTTGCACGCCTGGCATGTGAAGAATGGCGCTGAATTTGAAGACGTCGGCCAGTGGAAACGCCCCTGGTATTTCCCGCGCAACGGTGAAGACTTGCATGCCGCGGTGAAACGCGAATGCCTGGCGGTGCGCGACAGCGTCGGCCTGCTGGATGCCTCCACCCTCGGCAAGATCGATATTCAGGGCCCGGATGCCCGCGAGTTCCTCAACCGCATCTACAGCAATGCCTGGACCAAGCTCGACGTGGGCAAGGCGCGCTACGGCCTGATGTGCAAGGAAGACGGCATGGTCTTCGACGACGGCGTCACTGCCTGTCTGGCCGACAACCACTTCCTGATGACCACCACCACCGGTGGCGCGGCGCGCGTTCTCCAGTGGCTGGAAATCTACCAACAGACCGAATGGCCGGACCTTAAGGTGTACTTCACCTCGGTCACCGACCACTGGGCGACCATGACGTTGTCAGGCCCCAACAGCCGCAAGTTGCTGAGTGAGGTCACCGACATCGACCTGGACAAGGACGGCTTCCCGTTCATGACCTGGAAGGAAGGCCTGGTTGGCGGCGTACCGGCGCGGGTATTCCGTATTTCGTTTACCGGTGAGCTGTCGTACGAAGTCAACGTGCAGGCCGACTACGCCATGGGCGTGCTGGAACAGATCGTCGAGGCCGGCAAGAAGTACAACCTGACCCCGTACGGCACCGAGACCATGCACGTATTGCGTGCCGAGAAGGGCTTCATCATCGTTGGGCAGGACACCGACGGCTCGATGACCCCGGACGACCTGAACATGGGCTGGTGCGTGGGCCGCACCAAACCGTTCTCGTGGATCGGCTGGCGTGGCATGAATCGCGAAGACTGCGTGCGTGAAGAGCGCAAGCAACTGGTGGGCTTGAAGCCGATTGACCCTAACGTGTGGCTGCCGGAAGGCGCGCAGTTGGTGTTCGATCCGAAGCAGACGATCCCGATGAAGATGGTCGGCCATGTCACTTCAAGCTATGCGCACAACTCCCTGGGTTATTCGTTCGCCATGGGTGTGGTGAAGGGCGGCTTGAAGCGCATCGGCGAGCGGGTGTTCTCACCGCAGGCCGATGGCAGCGTGATTGAGGCGGAGATTGTGTCTTCGGTGTTCTTCGATCCGAAAGGAGATCGCCAGAACATCTGATAGACCGCGTCGCGGCCATCGGCCTCACAACAGAATTCAGGAAAGGTGCTTTATGACAGCAGCCAACGTTTACCAACAACGCCCCACCACCAGCGCCAAGGCCGAGTCGTCGCTGCATCATGCCGACCTCGCCAGCCTGGTTGGCAAGGGCCGCAAGAACGCCGGCGTGACCGTGCGCGAAAAAAAGCTTCTCGGCCACCTGACCATCCGCGGCGATGGCCATGATGCTGCCTTCGCCGCTGGCGTACACAAGGCCGTCGGCATTGAGCTTCCCGGCCCGCTGAGCGTGGTCGTCAAAGGCGAAACCAGCCTGCAATGGCTCGGCCCGGATGAGTGGTTGCTGATCGTGCCAGGCGGTGAAGAATTCGCCGCCGAACAGAACCTGCGCGCCGCCCTGGGTGAGCTGCATATCCAGGTCGTCAATGTCAGCGGCGGCCAGCAGCTCCTTGAGCTCAGCGGCCCCAACGTGCGCGACGTGCTGATGAAGTCCACCAGCTACGACGTACATCCCAACAACTTCCCGGTGGGCAAGGCAGTGGGCACGGTGTTCGCCAAGTCGCAACTGGTGATCCGCCATACCGCTGAAGACACCTGGGAGCTGGTGATCCGTCGCAGCTTCTCGGATTACTGGTGGTTGTGGTTGCAGGATGCCTCGGCCGAATTCGGCCTGAGCGTCCAATGATCTCTGTAGGAGCGAGCTTGCTCGCGAAGAACTCAAAGGCGCCGCGTTCATTCAGGATGGGCACGTTATCGTTAACGTTTTTCGCGAGCAAGCTCGCTCCTACAGTAGTTTGAGGAGTTACCCGCTATGAGCCGCGCACCCGATACATGGATTTTGACCGCCGACTGCCCCAGCGTGCTCGGCACGGTGGACGCGGTCACCCGCTATTTGTTCGAGCAGGGCTGCTATGTCACTGAACACCATTCGTTCGATGACCGCCTCTCCGGCCGGTTTTTCATTCGTGTGGAATTCCGTCAGCCTGATGGTTTCGACGAGCAGGCGTTTCGCGACGGCCTGGCGACACGTGGTGAAGCCTTCGGCATGATTTTCGAGCTGACCGCGCCGAACTACCGGCCGAAAGTAGTGATCATGGTCTCCAAGGCCGATCACTGCCTCAACGACCTGCTCTATCGCCAGCGCATCGGGCAACTGTCGATGGACGTGGTTGCGGTGGTCTCCAACCATCCCGATCTCAAGCCGTTGGCCGACTGGCACCAGATTCCCTACTACCATTTTCCGCTGGACCCCAACGACAAACCGTCCCAGGAGCGCCAGGTGTGGCAGGTGGTGGAAGACACCGGCGCCGAGCTGGTCATCCTTGCGCGCTACATGCAGGTGCTGTCGCCGGAACTGTGCCGCAAGCTGGATGGCAAGGCCATCAATATCCATCACTCGTTGCTGCCGGGTTTCAAGGGCGCCAAGCCCTATCACCAGGCCTATAACAAGGGCGTGAAGCTGGTGGGCGCGACGGCGCATTACATCAACAACGATCTGGATGAGGGCCCGATCATCGCCCAGGGGGTGGAGGTGGTGGACCATAGCCACTATCCCGAGGACTTGATTGCCAAGGGGCGGGATATCGAAGGGCTGACCTTGGCCCGGGCAGTTGGCTATCACATTGAGCGGCGAGTATTTTTGAACGCCAATCGGACGGTGGTGCTCTGACTGGCGCCATCGGGAGCAAGCCCCCTCCCACAGGAGAATGCATTTGTGGGAGGGGGCTTGCCCCCGATGAGGTCCTCACAAACAACGCAAGAACAGCATCTGTACCCGAGCACTTAAACGCGCTGCCCATCCAAAGGTGCAACGCAGTTCCACAAAAACAACAGCGAGGTGAAAGCATGTCTGGTAATCGTGGTGTCGTGTATCTCGGCAATGGCAAGGTCGAAGTACAGAAAATCGACTATCCAAAAATGCAGGACCCCCGTGGCAGGAAGATCGAGCACGGCGTCATCCTGCGCGTGGTCTCCACCAACATCTGCGGCTCCGACCAACACATGGTGCGCGGCCGCACCACTGCCCAGACCGGCCTGGTGCTCGGACACGAGATCACTGGCGAAGTGATCGAGAAGGGCAGCGACGTTGAAAACCTGAAAATCGGCGACCTGGTTTCCGTACCGTTCAACGTGGCATGCGGCCGCTGCCGCTCCTGCAAGGAACAACACACCGGCGTATGCCTGACCGTCAACCCGGCCCGCGCCGGTGGTGCCTATGGCTATGTAGACATGGGCGACTGGACCGGTGGCCAGGCCGAATACGTGCTGGTGCCGTACGCCGACTTCAACCTGCTGAAACTGCCGGATCGCGACAAGGCCATGGAGAAAATCCGCGACCTGACCTGCCTCTCCGACATCCTGCCCACTGGTTATCACGGCGCTGTCACTGCCGGAGTTGGCCCAGGCAGCACCGTCTACATCGCCGGTGCCGGCCCGGTCGGCCTGGCGGCGGCGGCATCGGCACGCCTGCTGGGCGCGGCGGTTGTGATCATCGGCGACGTCAACTCAATCCGCCTGGCCCACGCCAAGGCCCAGGGCTTTGAAATCGTCGACCTGTCCACCGACACCCCTCTGCACGAACAGATTGCCGCGTTGCTCGGCGAGCCCGAAGTGGACTGCGCCGTTGACTGCGTGGGCTTTGAAGCACGTGGACACGGTCACGACGGCGTCAAGGCCGAAGCCCCGGCCACCGTGCTCAACTCGCTGATGGGCGTGGTGCGCGTGGCCGGCAAAATCGGTATCCCTGGCCTCTACGTCACCGAAGATCCAGGTGCTGTCGATGCCGCCGCAAAAATGGGCAGCCTGAGCATTCGCTTTGGCCTGGGCTGGGCCAAATCCCACAGCTTCCACACGGGGCAGACGCCGGTGATGAAGTACAACCGCCAGTTGATGCAGGCGATCATGTGGGACCGTATCAATATTGCCGAGATCGTCGGCGTGCAGGTGATCAGCCTGGATGATGCGCCACGTGGGTATGGCGAATTCGATGCGGGCGTACCGAAGAAGTTTGTGATTGATCCGCACAAGCTGTTCAGTGCGGCATAAAGCCCCCGGGCAAATGAAAAGGGCGGCCTGTTGCAGGTCGCCCTTTTTACCGTTTACTCGGGTGCAGTGAGCCTCAAGTTCGGATCAGCCACTTCGCCGTTTTCAATGAGGCGTTTTCCGCCGTAATCGCAGTGGACCTTGCCGTCGCGTACGTTGACGGCTTCTGCCTTCAGTTCGTACTTCGGGTCCAGATAGTCATCGTCGGTCCCGGCAGTTTGTCCTGTCCATTTCTTGTCGTTGGTATTCGCGGTGTATTGATAGCCTTCACCGTAAGGCGGCGGAAGGTCGGGGTCGGTATAGGGTTTGGATTGGATATCGCGTCTGGCCGGGCATTGGCCAATATCGGTGGCCGCAGGTGGCGAAGCACGGTCTTGCACGGTGGATATGCCGAGAGCACCGAAGGCGGAAATAACGTTGGGTATTGATCCAGTCATGGTCGTTCAGCTCCTGTGTTAATAAGCCTGGAAAGGTTTATTGAGTGAGCTGTGGGGATGTTTCGGTTCCCTGGGAATGCTTACCGCGATGTAGCAAAAGGGCGACTTGAATTCGCCCTTTTTGCCTCTGGAGCTTAAACCTGCAAACGCCGGCTTATCACACCTGCGGGAGCGCGCTTGCTCGCGAAAAACGTCAACCATAATGCGTATTTTCTGAGTGAGCACGGCGCCTGTAGGTCTTTCGCGAGCAAGCTCGCTCCTACAATCAGGGCGGAGTCAGCGAGCAGCCAATGCACCCTGGTAGACGGTCGGGCCTGTAGGTTGTTTGCTGATGGAGCCACCCTTGGTCTCCGAACTCACCATCAACTCCACCGGTTTGCTGATGGTTTCCTGTTGGCGAGGATTGAGACCGATGATGCCTTTGCCGTCCTCCGGCAACAGGCCAAGCGACACCGGTGTGCCATCTTTAGGGATTGCCCACAGTTCCAGGCTCTGGTCCGGTGCTGGCGCCGTGGAGGCAATCGGCTGCACTTCCAGATAATCCTTGTGAGCCATGATCTGTGCCGCCGGCTGTTGGGTCGTGGTCACCAAAGTCGCCGCCGATTTGACGCTGTCCTGGGTGTAGAGCGCGCCGCCGATACCAGCAACCATCACCACACAGGCGCCGATGAACAGGCGAGGGCGGCTCCAGAATGGAGGCTTTTGCTCAATCACTTGGGGTTGGATCGCAGTCATAAGTCTCTTCCTGACAAATTTTGTACTCAGTGCATGGACCCACTTATCCCCGTTGGGTTCCGAAGGCGCCTTGGAACAACCGACGAGATACCCAGTCCAACGCCTGCTTTTGCTCCCACATTCAGAGGTTGTCTTGATGAAGATTTCACGCGGTTTCGCCCTTTCTTGCCTGATGACCCTGGCAGCAGGCCCGGTGTTCGCCGCAGGCTTCAGCCTTGGCGACGCGGCCAATGCCATCTCGGGCATGCAAGGCGGTAACAACAAGGCCGCAGCCGCTGCACCGTCGTCTGAGACAGCCGGCCTGCTCAGCGCCCTGACTTCGCAACTCAACATCACCCCCGAACAGGCTGTCGGTGGTACTGGTGCGATGCTGGGCCTGGCCAAGAATAAACTCAGTGGCAACGACTTTTCGCAGCTAGGAAACAGCGTGCCAGGCCTCGACCAGCTCTCTGGGAACAACGCATTGGGTAGCCTCGGCGCCTTGAGCGGCATGCTTGGCCAGAGCGGCGGCAGCAAGACCAGCGGTCTTGATGGTTTGCTGGGTAACGTGAAGAACACTAACGACCTGAATACGGCGTTCAGTGCACTGGGTATGGACAGTGGCATGGTGAGCCAGTTTGCCCCGGTGATCCTCAAATACCTGGGCGGGCAGGGCGCCAGCGACTCTGTGTTGGGCAAGCTTGCCCAGGCTTGGGGGGCCGGCGGTTAAGCTGCCTTTCTCCAAGGGGCGTGTTTCCTATAACTATTTCTGACTCATCTTTCATGATGAGTTGGATGTAGGCGAAATAAACTGTAGTGAATCAGTAGGAACGGTAGGAAAGTTAGGTGCCACGTAGTAGTCACCTTCGTAACATCACAGCAGTGCTGTTTGAAGGGTAATGGACAGACTAACTACATGGTGACCTGATGAGCTCTATTAACAATCTGCTACAAACCTCGTTCCAGCCATACAACCAGGTTGGCACCAATGTACCGGCCAGCAAGCCTGGGCCGATCGACCACAATGTGTTGCATTCCCTGGGATTGAGCGCGAATCTGCTGCAGAACTTGCGCAACGATCTGAGTGCCTTCGTTAATGGGTCGAATCCTGAGCGGGCACTCAACAACTTGATGTCTGGGCTGCAACAAATCTCGGGTGTTATCAATGCTCGGGCCAAAGAGTGGCCTTCAGACAACCCGATGCCTGAAGGCGGCAGGTACCTTGTGAAAGGCGCGGACGGCCAGGCGAAAGAAATCACCCCTGCCAAAGAGTGGCCTTCAGACAAACCGATGCCTGAAGGCGGCATACAACTTGTGAAGGGCGCGGACGGCCAGGCGAAAGAAATCACCCCTGCCAAAGAGTGGCCTTCAAACAACCCGATGCCTGAAGGCGGCAAGTACCTTGTGAAGGGCGCGGACGGCCAGGCGAAAGAAATCACCCCTGCCAAAGAGTGGCCTTCAGACAAACCGATGCCTGAAGGCGGCATACAACTTGTGAAGGGTGCGGACGGCCAGGCGAAAGAAATCACCCCTGCCAAAGAATGGCCTTCAAACAAACCGATGCCTGAAGGCGGCATACAACTTGTGAAGGGCGCGGACGGCCAGGCGAAAGAAATCACCCCTGCCAAAGAATGGCCTTCAAACAACCCGATGCCTGAAGGCGGCAAGTACCTTGTGAAGGGCGCGGACGGCCAGGCGAAAGAAATCACCCCTGCCAAAGAATGGCCTTCAAACAACCCGATGCCTGAAGGCGGCATACACCTTGTGAGGGGTGAGGATGGCCAACCAAAAGAGGTCGATACATCCAGAGTGCCGCTTAGCGATTGGACAAATGTGCCTTCGTCTGTCCAGGCTTCCGCTGACTCAGTGATTTCCAATCTCAAGGGGCTGTTGGACGCCGAGGCGGCTGGAGGCGATATTTCGCAAGAGGCGGCAGGTATGCTCACGGCATTGCGTTCCCTTTTTGGTAATGCCAACCCCACTCAAGCACGAGAGGCTGTGTACAACAGCATAGTAGGGTGGGATTGAGCTTTAGCTTCGTTACGGTAGGGTTAACACCACGACGACATTGAAGCGTTCATTTGAGAAGTTTTTGAATACACGATGATCCTTCTCCCTTCCAGAGCTGGCTGGCTCAGCTCTGGGGGGCTTGCGAAACATCGGATCGTTCTCGTAGTCCCCCCCCGGTCACACCGCTGGATCCAGCTCTCGGGTACGGATGTCAATGACCATCTTTGGTCCTTCCGCGCTGAACCAGTGGCTGGCGCAACGTAATGACCTTTCGCAGGTTCATTTAAGAACCTCACCTATCCTCCGATCTTTCTCCATCCAGAGCTGGTTCACCCAGTTCTGGACGGTCTGGCGAAACGCCGGGTCATTCTCGTAATCCCCTTGCCACAGCGCCGGGTCGAGCTCGCGGGTGCGGATATCAATGATTACCTTCGGCACCGCGCCGCTGATCAAGTCCCAGAACCCAGGAATCTTTTGCTGTGGATAGACCACGGTCACATCAAGCACCGCGTCCAGCTGTTCACCCATCGCCGCCAGTACAAACGCCACGCCGCCCGCCTTGGGTTTGAGCAGGCGAGTAAAAGGTGAATTCTGCTGCTTGTGCTTGGTCGCGTTGAAGCGCGTACCTTCCAGGTAATTGACCACTGTCACCGGCTGGCGCTTGAACAGCTCGCAGGCCTCTTTGGTGATCTTCAAGTCCTGCCCCGCCAGTTCCGGGTGCTTGGCCAGGAACGCCTTGGTGTAGCGCTTCATGAACGGGTAGTCCAGCGCCCACCAGGCCAGGCCGAGGAAGGGCACCCAGATCAGCTCTTTTTTCAGGAAGAACTTGAAGAACGGCGTGCGCCGGTTCAGTGCCTGGATCAGCGCCGGGATGTCGACCCAGGATTGGTGGTTGCTGATGACGAGGTAGGAGGTGTCGCCGCGCAAGTCATCGCCACCGCGGATATCCCATTGGGTCGGGATGCACAGCGAAAAGATCAGCTTGTCGATCTCGGCCCAGGTCTCGGCGATCCACATCACCGCCCAGGACATGTAGTCGCGAAAGCGACCCGGGGCCACCAGCTTGAGCAGGGCAAACACCATCAGTGGCCCGAACAGTACCAGGGTGTTGAGCAATAGCAGCAGTGTGACGAAACAGCCGGTGAGCAGGCGGCGCATAAATAACTCTTGGAATCTTGTGGGCGGGCCATCATAAGCAAGGTGAGTCTAGAGGCCAAATCGCAAATCGGTGCACGAATGTTTCACAATGTGCCGTGTAGGGTGGCAGTCACTAACTAAGTGCCGCGTTTGCGGTCTAGAATCCGCCTACTTCTTTCCGAGGAACTCACTTCGTGAAACTGTTATTTGCCTCCCTAGCTCTAGTGGCCCTGCCTGTCATGGCCGCTGAACCGACCCTCTACGGTCGCTACGAATACATTCAGTTGCCGGAGATCGGCGAAACCTTCAAGGCCAAGATGGACACTGGTGCGCTGACCGCCTCGCTGTCGGCCCGGGACATCGAGACCTTCACCCGCGACGGCGATGATTGGGTGCGTTTCCGCCTCGGCGGCAAGGACGCCGGCAACAAGATCTACGAGCATAAGGTGTCGCGCATCAGCAAGATCAAGAGCCGTGCCGACGAAGACGATGACAAGGACGAACCCTCGGTGGCCAAGCGCCCGGTAGTCGATCTGGAAATGTGCCTGGGCAACGTCAAGCGCACCGTCGAGGTCAACCTCACCGACCGCAGCAGCTTCAATTACCCGCTGCTGATTGGCGCCAAGGCCCTGCGTGAATTTGGCGCGGCGGTGAACCCTGCACGTCGCTACACTGCCGACAAACCGGACTGCTGATTGAATCCATGCCGCACATCCTGATTGTCGAAGACGAAGCGGCGATAGCCGACACGCTGATCTTTGCCTTGCAAGGCGAGGGCTTCACCACCACCTGGCTGACCCTCGGCCAGGCGGCGCTGGAGCATCAGCGCCAGAGCCCGGCCGACCTGATCATCCTCGACATCGGCCTGCCGGACATCACCGGCTTTGAAACCTGCAAGCAACTGCGTCGGTTCAGCGAAGTGCCAGTGATGTTTCTCAGTGCCCGGGATGCCGAAATCGATCGGGTGGTAGGGCTGGAAATCGGTGCCGACGATTATGTGGTCAAGCCCTTCAGCCCACGGGAAGTGGCGGCGCGGGTCCGGGCGATCCTCAAGCGGGTCGGCCCAGGCGTGGCGCCGACGCAGTTCCAGGTCGACCTGGAGCGCATGCAGATCAGCTATCGCGGACAACCCTTGAGCCTTACTCGCCACGAGTTCCGCTTGCTGCAAAGCCTGCTGGAACAACCCGAGCGCGTGTTCAGCCGCGAACAATTGCTGGACGCGGTGGGTGTGCCGGCCGATGCGGGTTACGAGCGCAATATCGACAGCCATATCAAGAGCCTGCGCAGCAAACTGCGCAGCGTGGCGGCAGACGCCGAGCCGATCCAGACTCATCGCGGCCTCGGCTACAGCTACAGCCCGAGTAACGGCTGATGCGCCTGGGGCTGCGGATCTTCCTGGTGTATGCGCTGTTTATCGGGCTGACTGGTTACTTTGTGCTCAATACGGTGATGAAGGAAATCCGCCCCGGCGTGCGCCAGTCCACCGAAGAAACCCTGGTGGACACCGCCAACCTGCTGGCTGAAATCCTGCGCGAGGATGTGAAGAACGGCACTCTCGGCCAGAGTCATTGGCCGGCGCTGCTCAAGGCCTATGGCAGCCGCCAGCCGGGAGCGACGATCTGGGGCCTGCCGAAAAACCAGGTCAACCACCGCATCTACGTCACCGATGCCAAGGGCAAGGTGCTGCTTGACTCCACGGGCGAAGCGGTGGGCCAGGACTATTCGAAATGGAACGACGTGTACCTGACCCTGCGCGGCGAATACGGTGCGCGCTCCACCCGCAGCGCTGTGGAGGATCCTGCCTCATCGGTGATGCACGTGGGCGCGCCGATTCGCGATAACGGCCAGATTATCGGCGTGGTCACCGTGGCCAAGCCCAACAGTTCATTGCAACCCTATGTGGACCGCACCGAGCGCCGTCTGCTGTGGTACGGCGCCGGGCTGGTGGTGCTCGGCTTGCTGCTGGGCGCTGTGTTGTCATGGTGGTTGAGCGTGGCGCTGCGGCGGTTGACGGCTTACGCCGAGGCGGTCAGCGAAGGGCGGCGCGCCGAGTTGCCCCATTATCGGGGCGGCGAGTTGAAGCAGTTGTCCACCGCCGTGGAGCACATGCGCACGCAGCTGGAGGGAAAGGCTTATGTCGAGCGTTACGTGCACACCCTGACCCATGAACTGAAAAGTCCGTTGGCAGCGATTCGTGGCGCGGCGGAGCTGTTGCAGGGCGATATGACCCGTGAACAGCAGCAGCGTTTTGTCGGCAACATCGACAGCGAAAGTGCGCGCCTGCAGCAGTTGATCGAGCGCTTGCTCAACCTGGCCCAGGTGGAACAACGCCAGGGGCTGGAAGAGCAGTCGAGCATCCCGCTGGCGGCCATGGTCGAGGACGTACTCAAGGCCCAGTGTGCTCGGATCGAAGGCGCCGGCTTGCACGTCGAGCAAGCGATTGCCGCCGACGTGAAGGTGTTTGGCGAACCCTTCCTGCTGCGCCAGGCCTTGGGCAATCTGCTGGACAACGCCCTGGATTTCACCCCGCCCGGCGGTGCGCTGCGGTTCAGCGCGCAGGTGCGGCATAACGACGTGCAGGTCAGCCTGTTCAATCAGGCCGAGGCCATTCCCGACTATGCCTTGCCGCGTTTGAGCGAGCGCTTCTACTCGCTGCCACGCCCGGCCAGCGGGCGCAAAAGCACTGGCCTGGGTCTCAACTTTGTCGAGGAAGTGATGAAGCTGCACGGCGGTTCGTTGCAGATCGGCAATGTACCTGGCGGGGTGCAAGCGGTGCTGCATCTCCACACAGTCTCCACATTGCCCACATAAATCCCCCACACGTCTTCCCCAGACTCTCCCCATTCAAACAGGGAGAGACCCATGAACCGCAGCCTGCTTTTCAAACTTGGCGCGATTGCGCTGCTGATCCTGCTGTTGTTGATTCCGTTGTTGATGATCAACGGCATCATCAGCGACCGCCAGCAACTGCGCGACGGCGTCTTGATGGACATCGCCCGCAGTTCCAGCTACGCCCAGCGCCTGGCCGGGCCGGTCATGGTGGTGCCGTATCGCAAGACCGTGCGTGAATGGAAGTTCAATGAAAAGCTCAACAAACGCTATGAAGAAACCCGTGAAGAGCGTGGTCGTCTGTATTTCCTGCCGGACCGCTTTGAACTTGACGGCAAAGTGCAAACCGAACTGCGTTCACGGGGCATCTACCAGGCGCGATTGTTCCATGCCGACAACCGTATCAGCGGGCGTTTCGAGTTGCCTGCACAGTTGGGCATCACCGAAAACTTTGCCGATTACCGTTTTGAACCGGCGTTCCTGGCGGTGGGCATCAGCGATATTCGCGGGATTGAAAACGCCCTGAAGCTGGAACTGGGTGACCAACGCCTGGAATTTTCGCCGGGCTCCCAAGTGGACTGGCTGGGCGAGGGCGTGCATGTGACGTTGCCGGAGCAGGACGGCAAGCAACCTGCGGTACTGGAGTTTGCCTTCGACCTGCGCCTGCAGGGCACCGAGCAACTGCAAGTGGTGCCGGTGGGCAAGGCCAGCCAGGTATCGCTGGCGTCCAACTGGCCGCACCCGAGTTTTATCGGCAACTTCCTGCCGGTTCAACGTGACGTCTCTGACAAAGGGTTTACCGCTGGTTGGCAGACTTCATTCTTCTCCACCAACCTGGAGCAGGCCCTGCAAAACTGCCTGGACGGGCAAGGCTGTGAAGACTTCACCAACCGCAGCTTTGGCGTGAACTTCATCGACCCGGTGGACCAGTACCTCAAGAGCGACCGTGCGATCAAATACGCGCTGCTGTTTATCGCCCTGACCTTTGCTGGTTTCTTCCTGTTCGAAGTGCTCAAGAGCCTGGCGGTGCACCCGATCCAGTACGCGCTGGTGGGCGTCGCGCTGGCGTTCTTCTACCTGCTGCTGTTGTCGTTGTCCGAGCATGTGGGCTTTGCCCTGGCTTATCTGATATCCGCCAGTGCTTGCGTTTTGTTGATTGGTTTCTATGTGTGCCATGTGCTGCGCAGCGTTGCCCATGGGCTGGGGTTCTCGGCGGGGTTGGCGGCATTGTATGGCTTGCTGTACGGGCTGCTGAGTGCCGAGGATTACGCGCTGCTGATGGGCTCGCTGTTGCTGTTTGGCCTGCTGGGTACGGTGATGGTGCTGACGCGCAAACTGGATTGGTATGGGGTGGGTAAGCGTAAGGTGGAGGAGGAGCAATGATTGGGTTGCGCGAAGATCAGCAAATGAAGGTGAGGATGGTCAACGTCCTCAATCACACCGCCGCTCACTGTAGGAGCGAGCTTGCTCGCGAAGAACGCATGGACACCGCGTTCAGTCAGGTGACCCGCGTTATCGTTGACGATTTTCGCGAGCAAGCTCGCTCCTACAGAGGGCTCGTCAAACCGGCGGCTGGGTCTGCAGCATCGAAGCCCGCTGACTGACCTCGGCGTACCAGGCGGCGAGCTTGGGATTGTCCGAGCGCCATTGCAGGCCTGGGTGACGGAAGTCCAGGTAACCCAGGGCACAGGCCACGCTGATGGCGGCAATATCGAAATGGCTGGTCAGTTCGGCGATCGCGTCCTGTTCCAGCTCCGCGAGGGCGCGGCGGATCTTGTTGCGCTGTTCATCCAGCCATTGGTTCCAATGCTTTTCCACCGGGCGCATGGCGGTCTCGTAACGCACTAGCACGGCGGCATCCATGATGCCGTCGGCCATCGAGGCCAGGGTCAGGCGCCGCCAGCGGGCCGAGCCATCGCGGGGGATCAGCGGGTTGCCGACGTGCTGGTGGTCGAAGTAATCGAGGATTACCCGGCTGTCATGCAGTACCGAACCGTCGGCCAGGCGCAAGGCCGGGATCTTGCCCACGGGGTTGCCTTGCACCACTTGGGCGTCCGGGTTGACCGGGGTCGGCAAGCAGGTATGCAGGGCCACGCGGTCCTGCTGGCCGGTCTCGATCAGCAGCACGCGGACTTTGCGTACGAAGGGTGAAGCGGGGTTGTGGAACAATGTCATGCTGGGGGCGGACATGGGCATTCCTCGAAATGGACTGTGGCTAGCGTAGAGGCTTGCGCAGTGGCTGGCGAGGGGGATTTTGTGATCCTGAGGGCCTCATCGGGGGCAAGCCCCCTCCCACAGTGGACGGCGTTCACAAATCAAATGTGGGAGGGGGCTTGCCCCCGATGAGGCCCTCAGCCGCGCCACTTGCCCAACGCCCAGGCACCAATGGCCGCAGGTATGCCCAACCCCACCCAACTCAACGAATCCCACACCCCGTCCCCCAGCAGCGCCGCAAACAACCCCGCGGCGCTGAGCAGGCCAATCCCCATTGGTATGCCAAACACCTTCCAGAAATTCGACTGCCGCGGCTTCATACCTTGGCCGCCTTGCGCCGCACGATCCACAGGTAAATCCCGCTCACCAGCACGACGATGGTCAGCACATCCAGCACCGCCCACAGGATCTTCATCGGCATGCCGCCGTAATCACCGAAGTGCAGCGGTTGGGACAGGCCCATGGCGTCCATGTACCACGGTCGCTCGGCGATGGCGGTAACGGCCAGGGTGCTGGCGTCAATCAGCACTGGCGTGAGCAGATGAGAAGTCAGGTGGGTGCTGCCCTTCATGAATACGGCGTAGTGGTGTTCACTGGAAAAGCGTGTACCGGGGAAGGCGATAAAGTCCGGCTCCATACCGGGCGCGGCCTTGGCGGCAATGCTCAGCAGCTCAGTGGTCGGTGCGCGATGGGTCAGCGGCGCGGCGGTTTTGTAGGGTTCGATCATGGCGCTGAGGCTGTCCTGGCGCCAGGCGGCGATGAGCAGGTCGGCGCAGGCACTGATCACGCCGGTCACGCCCACGACCAGCGCCCAGGTCAGGGTAACCACGCCAATCAGGTTGTGCAGGTCGAGCCAGCGCAGGCGGGTGGACTTGTCCTGGCGCACGGTGGCAAATTTCAAGCGGCGCATGAACGGCAGGTACAACACCGTGCCCGAAATAATCGCCAGCACAAACAGAATACCCATGAATGCCAGCAGCAACTTGCCCGGCAGGCCGGCGAACATATCCACATGCAGGCGCAACAGGAACAGGGTAAGGCCGCCATTGGCCGAGGGCATTTCGACCGTTTCGCCGGTTCGGGCATCGAGCATGAAGGTATGGGACGAATTCGGCTCGGTGCCTGCCGTGGCCGCCATGATCGCGATCACGCCGTTCTTGTCGTCTTCGTCCCAGGCCAAGTACTGCATGGCCTCGCCGGGACGATGAGCCTGGGCCTTGGCCACCAGCTGTTCAAGGTTGAGCCGGGGCGTATCGGCGGGCATCTGCGCCAACTCGGGCTCGTTGCCCAGCAGATGGTCGATCTCATGGTGGAACACCAGCGGCAGGCCAGTGAGGGCGAGCAGCAGCAGGAATACGGTGCAGATCAGGCTGGTCCAGGTGTGGATGAAGGACCAGCGGCGGATGGTTTTGCTTTTCATCACGGCTCCAAGGCAAAAAGGCCGCAGTTCAGGCGGCCCTTCATAAGCGGTTTTTCACCGTCTTAGAATTTGTAGTTCACGCTGGCGACCACGTTGCGCTGGTCACCGTAGTAGCAATAGAAACCGTCGCAGGTGGACAGGTAGTCCTTGTTGAAGATGTTCTTGGCGTCCACGGCCACTGTGACACCCTTCATGGCGCTGTTCACACGGCCTAGGTCGTAGTGCACCGAGGCGTCGTAGACAGTGTAGGAGCCTACGTGGCCGAGTTCGGTGTTGGCGGCGTTACCGTAGGTATCGCCAACGTAGCGCACGCCTGCACCTACACCGAAGCCGTCCAGTAATCCACTGCGCCACGTATAATCGGCCCATCCTGTCGCCTGGTTGCGTGGTAACTGGTTCATGCGATTGCCTTCTTCGCCGGTCGCGCCCTTGGTGATCTCGCTATCGTTATAGGTGTAGGAACCTACCAGTTTGAGGCTGTCGGTGACGTCGGCACTGGCTTCCAATTCCAGACCGCGATTGCGCACTTCACCGATCTGGCGCGTGATGCTGCCCTCAGTCACCGTGGAGTTCTTTTGGGTCAGGTCAAATACTGCTGCTGTAAACAAGGCCTTTGTGCCCGGTGGCTGGTACTTGATCCCTGCTTCGTACTGTTTACCTTCAGTCGGCTTGAAAGCCCCGGTGGTGGCCACTTGTGTACCGGTACCCGCTTGGAACGATTCGGCGTAGGACAGGTACGGCGTGATGCCGTTATCGAACACATAGCTCAGTGCGGCATTTGCGCTGAAATGCTTGTCGCGTTGTGTGTTGGTGACGTCGTTCAGGTTATGGAAAGTAGTGCCGGTGTGTACCCAGTCTTCACGCCCGCCAAGCGTCAGTCGCCAGTTGTCCAGCGCCATCTGGTCTTGGACATATAGGCCGGTCTGTTGGGTCTTCTGGGTGTAGTCATACATGGTGAAGTACTGAACATTGGAGAAGTCCTGTCCATACACCGGGCGGTTGAAATTGATGGTTGGCACGCCGGTCGAACCCCAGTCCCAGCGCGCATTGCTGGTGGAGCGCTGATGGTCCAGGCCTAGCAGCAGTGTGTGGTTCACGGCGCCAGTGTTGAAGTCGGCCTGCAAGTTATTGTCGACAGCGAACTGACTGATGTCCTCATCGACCTTGCCGGCTGAGCGACGCACGTTGCCGTCAGCGTCTACCGCGGTTTCCGGGCCATTGGGGAAGAACGCACCGCCGGCGGTCAGGCCCTGGAACGACAAGTCGTTCTTGGTATAGCGCAGGTTTTGGTGGAACTGCCAAGTGTCGTTCAGGCGCGTTTCAAATGCATAACCCAGTGCGTAGTAAGTGCGGTCATAGAATTCCCAGTCTGGATCGCCCAGATTCTTATGATGGGAAATCTTGCCGGCTGGCGAACTCAATTTGGTGCCCTGCAATGGCAGGAACTGACCGGTAATACCGGTATCGTCGCGGGTGAACTGTGTGAGTAACGTCAGCTTGGTGCCGTCGTTGATATTCCACGTGAGGCTGGGGGCAACGTTGTATCGCTTGTCGGGGATGTGGTCTACCGCGGTATTACTGTCGCGCACTACGCCGCTGATTCGGTAGAGGAACTGGCCTTCGTCGTCGATTTTTCCGGTGCTATCGAAGTTGATCTGCTTGTGGTTATTGCTGCCGGCCTGCACTTCAATTTCGTTTGAACTTTCGGTCTGGGGGCGGCGGCTGACCATATCCAGCAGGCCGCCGGGTGGAGTTTGCCCGTAGACCGACGACGCCGGGCCTCGCAGCACTGCGATGCGCTCCAGATTCCAAGTGTCGATTTTTGGCGTTGCGTAGTTACCTTTGGGCAATGGCAGGCCATCAAGGAATTGAGTCGGGACAAAACCGCGCACCAGCAACCAGTCACTGCGCGAGTCGGAGCCATAGCCACTGCTCTGTACGCCTGCGGTGTAGCGCAGGGCGTCGTTGAGGTTGAGAACGGAGCGGTCTTCCATTTGCTGGCGAGTAATGACCGTGACGGAACGGGGCAGCTCGGCGATAGGGGTGTCAGTTTTTGTGCCCGCTGCTGTGCGGGTAGCAACATAACCCTCCACCGGCCCCCAAGCGCTCTCATAGTTGCCCTGGCCGGTGATATTGGTAGTCGGCAAGGCCACGACGCCTTCTGGAACCGGCACCAAGGTGTAAGTGCCCGCACTGCTTTGTTCCAACTGCAACCCAGTACCGCGCAACGCTTCACGCAGCGCGCCCTGCGCATCGAACTGGCCCTTGACCGGGGCCGAGGTCTTGCCGGCGGCAAGTGTCGGGTTGAGGGTCAGCGCCAGGCCGGCCTGGCTGGCGATCTGGTTCAGGGTGGCGGCCAATGGCGCGGCCGGCAGGTTGTAGGCACGCATGCTGGAGGCTTGTTCAGCGGCGGCCAGTGCGGTGCTGGTCAGCGGGGTGCCGAGGGCGATGGCCAGGGCTAACAGGCTGGGGCGCAACAAGGTGTCTAGCATGCGGGACATAGGGCGGCTCCTGAATGGAAATATTTCTCAATTGCCTAGGTGCCGAACGAGAAGCGAAAAGTGATAGGGCCAGGTGAAACTATTTTTTTGGCGGTTTGTTTCAGGGCCTCATCGGGAGCAAGCCCCCTCCCACAGTTGACCGCGTTTTACCTGGCTGAACGCGGTCAACTGTGGGAGGGGGCTTGCTCCCGATGGCGATTGCCCGGTCACCACAGAATCTAAGGCTTGGCAGTTACGGTCACCCACCACGGCGTGTGCTGCTCGATCTGCACGGGCAAGGTCGGCAACAGCGCATTCAACGCCAGGGTGGTGTCGTGCAGCGGGAAGCTGCCGGTGATGCGCAGGTCGGCTACGCCTTTATCCACACCCAGGTAGCCGGTGCGGTAGCGACTCAGTTCATTGACCACATCCCCCAGGCGGGCGTTGTCGACCACCAGCATGCCGCGGGTCCAGGCATCGGAGGCCGGGGTGACGGCCAGTGTCGGGCCCAGGCCGTCGCTGCGCATCAACACCTGCTGACCGGCCTTGAACACCTGTTCTTGATGCAGCGCCTCAGGTTGGGCAGCCACCGCAGAGTGCAATACGCTCAGGCGCGTGGCCTGGTCTTCGCGCTTGACGATAAACCGCGTGCCCAGCGCTCGCAGACTGCCGTCGCGGGTTTGCACATAGAACGGGCGCGCATCGTCGTGGCCGGTTTCGACGAGGATTTCGCCTTCCTGCAACACAATCAACCGGCGTTTTTCGTCGAAGCGCACATCAATGGCGCTATGGGTGTTGAGGTTGATCTGCGTGCCGTCTGCCAGTTTCAGTGTACGTTGCTCGCCGGTGGCGGTGCGCTGGTCGGCCAGCCAATAGTGGATCGGCACGTACCGCTCGCCGGCAAACAGCGCCAGGCCGCACACCAGCACGATACTCGCCAGGCCACGGCCCAGCTTGCGCACGCGCTGGCGAATGCCTTGGCGCGATTGTAGCAACGCCGCCCGCGCCGGGCCCGAGGCCACGCTGAAACGCTGGTCGAGCATGCCCAATTGGCGCCAGGCGCGGGCATGTTCCTCATCGCTGGCCAACCATTTGGCGAATTCCTCGCGTTCCACCGCGCTGCCCTCGCCCGAGTCGAGGGACAGTTGCCAGGCAATCGCGGCATCCAGCACCCGCGCTGACACCGGTTTGGCACTGACGGCGGTCACGACGGCTCGCCGTACAGCGCGATGTAGCACTGGCGAATGCCCTGGGCCAGGTACTGGCGCACACGGGGCACCGACACGCCGAGGCGCCGGGCGATTTCTGCATGGCCCAGGCCGTCGAGGCGGTTATAGAGGAAAGCGGCGCGGGCCTTGCTCGACAGCCTGCCGAGCAGACGGTCGATGGCCTTGAGGTCTTCGAGGATCAGGTGCTGTTCTTGCGGCGAAGGGTGTTCGCTTTCCGGGATCAGCATCAATTCGGTGAGGTAGGCCTGTTCCAGGGCGGCGCGGCGGAAGTAGTCGAACAGCAAACCCTTGGCAATGGCCACCAGGAACGCCCGGGGTTCACGAGGTTCGCGCAGCTCATCCCGGCCCAGCAGGCGCATGAAGGTGTCCTGGCTCAGGTCTTCGGCGCGGCTTGGGCAGGCCACGTTGCGCCGCAGCCAGGCCAGCAGCCAGCCGCGATGGTCGCGATACAACGCGCCAACAAGCTCACTGTGTGGAGTCTGGACCGACGACACGGCATCACCGAATAAATAAGGGGCTTTAACTAACGAGAATTATTCGCGATTGTGTCAGAGGCGTGAGGTGGGTGCAATTGGCGTCTGTCGGGAGATCGTTCCTACGCTCTGCGTAGGAATGCATCCCGTGACGCTCCGCGTCACAGCCAACAATGGGGCGCAGAGCGTCCCTGGCGGCATTCCCACCCAGAGCGTGGGAACGATCCCTGCACCGAATCCTACAGAGAAGGGGATTGTTGACGGCGTTTCCATTGGGCCAAACGCTCTTGCAGGGCCTGGGGCGTGTCGATCTGCTGCTGCCTGGCACGGCTGAACAAGATCAGCATCAGCTCCGCCGTAGCCAGTGCGTCGGCGCTGGCGTGATGGCGTTCGCCTGCTTGAAGCTTGAAGTGGTTGAGCCAGTCGTCCAGGCCGGCTTCGCGCAGTGTGACGTCGGGGCACAACAGAGGAGCCAGGTCGGCTACATCCAGAACGGGATGGGCCAGTCGATAACCCAGGCTGTCCTTGAGCGCCCGGCCCAGCATGTGTTGATCGAAGGGCGCATGGAAGGCCAGCAACGGGCTGTCGCCCACGAACGTCATGAAATCCAGCAGTGCCTCGGTCGGGTCGCTGCCGGCGGCAATCGCGCTGGGGCCGAGCCCGTGGATCAACACGCTGGGGCTGAGCTTGCTGTCGGTACGTTGCAGGGTGCGTTCAAACAGTTGGGAAAAATCCACCGCACCGTCCTCGATGACCACGGCGCCGATGGACAGCACCTGGTCACGATTAAGGTTCAGGCCGCTGGTTTCCAGGTCTACCACTACCCAGCGCTGGCTGCGCAGCGAGCCGTCGCCCAATGCGCCAGGCTTGGGCAATTGCGCCAGGCGCTGCTGTTGCGCGGCATCCAGCCCAGGTTTTTTCTTGTGTAACCAACTGAACAGACTCACAGCTGATACCGCAAGGTCAGGCTGCTTTGCAGGCGCTGGGCCTGGCGCAGGGCTTCACGCAGGATACGCCGGTCCAGATGGTTGAGGCTGTCGGGGTCGACGCGGTTGGAATAGGGCAGGTTTTCACGGGTCTGCAACTGGTGCTGCTGCATACGGGTCTGCTGGATAAAGTGGTAGGCCTCTTCATAGGCGGCACCATCCAGCGGCTCGATCACTTGCTTGGCCACCAACTGGCGCAGGCGTTCCAGGGTGTTGTTGGCGTGGATGCCATTGGCCAGGGCCAGCAAGCGCGCACCGTCTACGAAGGGGGTAAGGCCCTGCACCTTGAGATCCAGGGTAGCTTTCTCGCCGCCTTTGCGGGTCAGCACGAACTCGCGCAAACGTCCTACCGGCGGGCGCTGGCGCAGTGCGTTTTCGGCCAGCATGCGCTGGAACAAACGGTTATCGGCCACCTGGTCGAGAATGCCCTGGCGCAGTTGCTCGCAACCGCGCTCATCGCCCCACACCACGCGCAAATCAAAATAGATACTTGAGCCCAACAGATTTTCCGGCGTCGCCTCACGAATAAATGCACCGAAGCGCCGTGCCCACTCCACTCGCGACAAACACAGCTCGGGGTTGCCGGCCATGATATTGCCCTTGCACAGGCTGAAGCCGCACAGCGCCAGGCTCTGGTTGATGTGCTGCGCCAGGGGCAGCAAGCGGCCACGGATCTCGGCGGCTTCGACAGCGTCCCTGGCCTCGAACAGGATGCCGTTGTCCTGGTCGGTGTACAGTGTTTGCTCGCGGCGGCCTTCGCTGCCGAAACACAGCCAACTGAACGGCACACCGGGGTCGCCTTTTTCCACGAGGGTCAGTTCGATCACGCGGCACACGGTGTGGTCGTTGAGCAGCGTAATGATGTGGGTGATCTGGGTGGACGACGCGCCATGGGCGAGCATGCGCTCCACCAACTGGCCAATCTCACCGCGAATCGCCACCAGGTTTTCCACTCGGGGCGCGTTGCGGATGGTGCGGGCCAGGTGCACCAGGTCCACACGTTGCAGGGAGAACAGGTCACGCTCGGATACTACGCCACACAGGCGTTGGTCCTTGACCAGGCACACATGGGCGATATGCCGCTCGGTCATGGCGATGGCCGCATCGAAGGCGCTGTGGTCCGGACTCAGGAAAAATGGCGCCTGGGTCATATGAGCGTCAATGCCCTGGCTGAAATCGCTGGTGCCATCGGCCACCACCTGGCGTAGATCACGCAGGGTGAAAATGCCCAGTGGCGCCTTGTGCTCGTCGACAATCACAATGCTGCCGACTTGCTGCTCGTGCATCAGCGTCACCGCTTCACGCAAAGGCGTGTGCGGGCTGCAGGTGACCGGGTGGCGCATGGCCAATTCGCCCAGTCGAGTGTTCAGCGAGTATTGGGTGCCGAGGGTTTCCACGGCTTTTTGCTGTACCTGCTGGTTGACCTGATCGAGCAGGCTGCTGACCCCACGCAAAGCGAAATCCCGAAACGCGCTGGAAAGGGCGAACAGCTTGATGAACGCGGGCTTGTTCAGTAACAGGCAAAAGGTGTCTTCGGCGGCTTTATGTTCAGTGCGGGTAGCGCGCTCGCCCAGCAACGCGGCGAGGGGGAAGCACTCGCCGGTGGTGATTTCGAAGGTGGTGTCGGCCGAGTCCGGTCGTTCGCCGACGACGCGGCCCTGCTTGACGATATAAAAGTGCTCGACCGGGCCACCAGAGGGTTTGAGGATGCTGTCGCCGGGTCCGTAGAAGCGTAGTTGGCACTGTTCCACCAGAAATGCCAGGTGCGCCTGCTCCATCTGGTTGAATGGCGGGAAGCGTTGCAGGAATTGCAGGGTGCCGTGGATGTTTTGCAACACCGCAGTTTTTCCTGCCTGTGCGAATGCATCAGCTTTACTCATAACAGTGACCGCAGTTTTTTGTCGTTATCGTGCTGCATGGTCGACGCCTGCACGGCGGGTGCCCATTGGACGTAAGTCTAGGTTGATGAGAACCGCGCAAAACTAGGGAAAAGCCTTACATGACTATCGTCCGAACCCCGTAGAACGCCCACTAGGCAAACTTTCCGACGAAGTGCACATTGTTCGCCCTTCCGCAGATGTCTGACGAGTGCTGGGAGATTGATTAGAACCGCTGAGAAACGTATGACCGACCACGATATTTTGAGTGATGCCGAGCGCGAGGCGCTGAGCGCCGTGATGCTGGAGCCTGATTTACCGCCACAACGCGTGCTGATCGTGGACGACGACAAGGATGCGCGTGAACTGCTGGCGGAGATCCTGGGGCTGGACGGTATTCGCTGCATGACCGCCGACAGTGGTGCGGCGGCGTGGGATTTGTTGAAATCGAGCAGCTCCATCGGTTTGCTGATCACTGACCTGCGCATGCAGCCCAGCAACGGTCTGGAGTTGATTCGCCAGGTGCGTGAGTCTACCCGGGCGGCGCTGCCCATCATCATCATGTCGGGGGACGCGGAGGCGCCGGATGTGATCGATGCGATGCATTTGAGCGTGGTGGATTTCTTGC
Source organism: Pseudomonas khavaziana (assembly GCF_036704165.1). Lineage (NCBI taxonomy): Bacteria > Pseudomonadati > Pseudomonadota > Gammaproteobacteria > Pseudomonadales > Pseudomonadaceae > Pseudomonas > Pseudomonas khavaziana. Next base: position 5,987,886 of record NZ_CP129946.1, on the reverse strand, counting down.
TCAAGCCGATTGATAGCGTGAAGTTGGCGAAGTTGGTGAAGCGGGAGTTGGGGATGGCATCCTGATTTTTGTGAGGCTGTGATGGCCTCATCGGGAGCAAGCCCCCTCCCACATTTTGAACTGCGAACACTTCAAGAATGTGGGAGGGGGCTTGCTCCCGATTGCGCTAGTTCAGTCACCCTCAACCCAACTAAAAAGCCCTGATCTCTCGATCAGGGCTTTTTCATTACAGGCCGTTTTTAGCCTTGAACTCCCGACGCCTGCGGTGCAACACCGGCTCGGTATACCCATTAGGCTGCTTGGTCCCCTCAATCACCAACTCCACCGCCGCCTGGAACGCGATGTTGCTGTCGAAATCCGGCGCCAGTGGGCGGTATAACGCGTCACCGGCATTCTGGCGGTCCACCACCGGCGCCATGCGCTTGAGGCTTTCCATCACCTGGGCTTCATTGACAATGCCGTGGCGCAACCAGTTGGCGATGTGCTGGCTGGAGATACGCAGGGTGGCGCGGTCTTCCATCAGGCCGATGTCGTTGATATCCGGCACTTTCGAGCAGCCGACGCCCTGGTCGATCCAACGGACCACATAACCAAGGATGCCCTGGGCATTGTTGTCCAGTTCGTTGCGGATCTCTTCCTCAGACCAGTCGGTGTTGCTGGCCAGGGGAATGGTGAGGATGTCATCCACCGACGCACGCTCACGCTTGGCCAGTTCGGCCTGGCGGGCGAATACATCGACCTTGTGATAGTGCAGCGCATGCAGCGCCGCTGCGGTTGGCGACGGCACCCAGGCGGTGTTGGCGCCGGCCAGTGGGTGGGCGATTTTCTGTTCGAGCATCGCGGCCATCAGGTCGGGCATCGCCCACATGCCTTTACCGATCTGTGCACGACCTTGCAGGCCAGTGCTCAAGCCGATATCGACGTTCCAGTTCTCGTAGGCGCCGATCCATTTTTCCGCCTTCATGGCCGCCTTGCGCACCATCGCGCCGGCTTCCATGGAGGTGTGGATTTCATCGCCGGTGCGGTCGAGGAAGCCGGTGTTGATAAACACCACGCGCTCGCTGGCCGCCTTGATACAGGCCTTGAGGTTGACCGTGGTGCGGCGCTCCTCGTCCATGATCCCGACTTTGAGGGTGTTGCGTGGCAGGTTGAGCACGTCTTCGATGCGACCGAACAGCTCGTTGGTGAAGGCGGCTTCTTCCGGGCCGTGCATCTTCGGCTTGACGATGTACACCGAGCCGGTGCGGCTGTTTTTGCGTGTGTTGTTGCCATTGAGGCTATGGATCGCCGCCAGGCTGGTGAGCAGGCCGTCGAGAATGCCTTCCGGCACTTCGTTGCCGTCTTTGTCGAGGATTGCGTCGATGGTCATCAGGTGGCCAACGTTGCGCACGAACAGCAGCGAACGGCCGTGCAGCGTCACGTCCTGACCATCCACGCCGGTGTACACGCGATCAGGGTTCATGGTGCGGGTGAAGGTCTTGCCGCCCTTGGCGACTTCTTCGGCCAGGTCGCCCTTCATCAGGCCGAGCCAGTTGCGGTAGATCACCACCTTGTCATCGGCATCCACGGCGGCGACGGAGTCTTCGCAGTCCATGATGGTGGTCAGCGCGGCTTCCATCAGCACGTCTTTGACGCCCGCCGCATCGGTCTGGCCGACTGGGGTGCTGGCGTCGATCTGGATCTCGAAGTGCAGGCCGTTGTGCTTGAGCAGGATCGCAATCGGCTCGGCCGCCGGGCCCTGGAAGCCGATCAATTGCGCATCGTCGCGCAGGCCGCTGTTGCTGCCGCCTTTGAGGCTGACGATCAGCTTGCCATCGACGATTTTGTAACCTGTAGAGTCGACGTGGCTGCCGGCGCTGAGCGGTGCGGCTTCGTCAAGGAACGCACGGGCGAAGGCGATGACCTTGTCGCCACGCACTTTGTTGTAGCCCTTGCCCTTCTCGGCGCCGTCGGCTTCGCTGATGGCGTCGGTGCCATAGAGCGCGTCATACAACGAGCCCCAGCGCGCATTCGAGGCGTTGAGGGCGAAGCGGGCGTTCATCACCGGCACTACCAGCTGGGGGCCGGCCATGTGCGCGATTTCATCGTCGACGTTTTGGGTCGAGGCCTGGAAGTCTGCGGCTTCTGGCAGCAGGTATCCGATGTCTTGCAGGAAGGCTTTGTAGGCCACAGGGTTGTGGGCCTGGCCGGCGTGGGTCTGGTGCCAGGTATCGATCCGCGCCTGGAAATCGTCGCGTTTGGCGAGTAGGGCTTTGTTCTTCGGTGCCAGGTCGTGGATAACCTTATCGGCACCGGCCCAGAACTGGTCGGCAGTGATGCCGGTACCGGGAATGGCTTCGTTGTTCACGAAGTCGAACAGGACTTTGGCGACCTGCAGGCCACCGACTTGAACGTGTTCAGTCATTGCTTGCCTCACTCTGCGGAGCTTATGCGCTTTTTCAGATTTTCATTATGTAGTGCACGGTTGGGCATACTACATGATGACTTGCGGTTGTGAAAATTAGACTAAATACGTCGTTTAGCGACCCACTTTGGTCGTACGGTCACAGTGGAGAATCAGATGTTCTCAAAAAACTATTGGATTGTTCCAGATAAATATAAAAATGGTACACGATTTGTTTTCGAGGGCTCCCGGGTCCACCTTGTAGATTGAATTCCAGAGGGCGTTGCCATGGACCATCTTGTACTCACAATTATCGCTGCCGACAAACCCGGGCTGGTGGAACGCATCGCGCAGACCATTGCCGCCCACGGCGGTAACTGGCTGGAAAGCCGCATGGCACATATGGCCGGGCAGTTTGCCGGGATCCTGCGGGTCAGCGTGCCGGCCGAGCAGCGTCAGGCGTTGGTGGGCGCGTTGGAGGATTTATCCACGCATGGCATACGTGCGCTGGTGGGCGAGGGCAGCACCGGGCAAGCGTCGGTGTCCAAGTCGATTGTGATGACGCTGGTGGGCAATGATCGCTCGGGCATTGTGCGTGAGATCACCGCGCTGTTGAGCCAGCAGGGCGTCAATCTGGAACGCCTGAGTACCGATGTGCGCCCGGCGCCCATGAGTGGTGATCCGCTGTTTAATGCCGAAGCGTCCTTGCAGGTGCCAGCGAGCCTGTCGCTGGAGACTTTGCAAGCATCGCTGGAAACCTTGGCCGATGACTTGATGGTGGAGCTGCGTCAGGAGGAGTAACGATCCACAAGGTTATGCATGGAAATCTTGCATGGGCCTGTGGATAACCTGTAGAGACCCGGCGCCAGCCCACGCCGGCCGTGCTTCTCCGCTATTTGAGCAAAAAACGAGCAGTTTCAAGGACTTGTGCACACATGGCGGGGATCAGGTTGTGGATAACCTTGGGGTGGAACGCTGCAAGCCACGAAGGCCGTGGCTTGCAGGGGGTTGTACATTATTTGATCAGCGTTTGCGCACGCTCAGCCAGGCATCCAGGCTGTACACCACCAGGCCGGCCCAGATGAAAGCGAAGGCCATCAGTGTGGCCGGCGCCAGATGTTCGCCGAACAGCAATACGGCTTCCAACAGCACCAGGGTCGGCGCGACGTATTGTAAAAAGCCCAGTGCGGTGTAGGGCAAATGCCGAGCGGCGGCGTTGAAACACACCAGTGGGATCAGCGTGACCGGGCCTGCGGCCACCAGCCACCAGGCTTCGGAGGTGCTCCAGAATTCCAGTTGCGCACTATGGGCCGACGGGTTGAACAGCAACCACGCCACGGCAATCGGCACCAGCATCCAGGTCTCCACCACCAGCCCGGGCAATGCCTTGACCGGCGCCTGCTTGCGAATCAGGCCATAGAAACCGAAGGTCAACGCCAGCACCAGCGACACCCATGGCAAGCTGCCGACCTGCCAGACCTGTTGCGCAACGCCCACCGCCGCCAGGCCCACCGCTATCCATTGCAGGCGCCGCAGGCGTTCACCGAGGATCAGCATGCCCAGCAGCACATTCACCAGCGGGTTGATGTAGTAACCCAGGCTGGCCTCGAGCATGCGCCCGCTGTTCACCGACCATACGTAGGTCAGCCAATTAGCCGCAATCAACGAACCGCTGAGAGCCAGGATCGCCAGGCGCTTGGGGTTGTCGCGCAACTCGCGGAACCAGCCGGGATGTTTCCACACCACCAGCAGCAAACCGCCGAACAGCGCTGACCACAGCACACGGTGCACGATGATTTCGGCGGCGGGTACGCTGGCGATGGCTTTGAAGTAGAGCGGGAACAGACCCCAGATGACGTAGGCACTCAGGCCCAGGATGTACCCCTTGCGAGGGTTGGCGGCTTGCATTGCAGAATCCTTGCTTAGGCAGCTAACAAAGCGCGATTGTAAGAATATTTGTCAGACAATGGCGACCTGCTTGGTAATGGGGATTTTTATGTGGGAGGGGGCTTGCTCCCGATTGCAGTGGGGTCAGCTACAGAAACGCTGGCTAATACACCGCTATCGGGAGCAAGCCCCCTCCCACATAAAGCAAAGCAGTCAGAAGAGTTTAAGGGGTTCTTCGTTGAGGGCCGATAGCTGCTCACGCAACGCCAGCACCTGATCGCCCCAATACCGCTCGCTGCCGAACCACGGGAAGCTGTGGGGGAACGCCGGGTCATCCCAGCGGCGTGCCAGCCAGGCGCTGTAGTGCATCAGGCGCAGGGCGCGCAGAGGTTCGATCAGGGCCAGTTCGCGCGGGTCGAAGTCGTGGAATTCCTGGTAGCCGTCCATCAGTTCCGACAGCTGGCCCAGGCATTCCTGGCGGTCGCCGGCGAGCATCATCCACAGGTCTTGCACCGCCGGGCCCATGCGGCAGTCGTCAAGGTCGACGATATGGAACATCTCGTCGCGGCACATCATGTTGCCCGGGTGGCAATCGCCGTGCATGCGGATGTTCTTGTGCGGCGTGGCCTTGTACACCTCTTCCACGCGCTTGAGCAGATCACGGGCCACGGACTCGTAGGCCGGCAGCAGGCTCTTGGGAATGAAGTTGCCTTCAAGCAAGGTGTTGAGGGAATCGTGACCGAAATTCTTCACGCCCAGAGCTTCACGGTGTTCGAACGGGCGGGTGGAACCCACTGCGTGCAAACGGCCCAGCAATTGCCCGAGGCGATAGAGCTGGTCGAGATTGCCCGGCTCAGGCGCCCGGCCGCCACGGCGCGGGAACAGAGTGAAGCGGAAACCTGCGTGTTCGAACAGGCTTTCGCCGTTGTGAATCAGCGGCGCTACGACCGGTACTTCGCATTCGGCCAGTTCGAAGGTGAAGCGGTGTTCTTCCAGGATCGCCTCGTTGGTCCAGCGCTGGGGCCGGTAGAACTTGGCAATCAGCGGCTCGGCGTCTTCGATACCCACTTGGTACACGCGGTTTTCGTAGCTGTTGAGTGCCAATACGCGTGCGTCGCTGAGGAAACCGATGCTTTCAACGGCGTCAAGGACCAGGTCAGGGGTGAGGGTTTCAAACGGGTGGGCCATGCGAACTCCTGCGCGCAGCAGGGCGCCGCGTCGGGCCGGGTATGGTAACGCACCGGGGCAGGGATAGGTGGTGGCTGTGCTATTGCAATCGGGGGCAAGCCCCCTCCCACACTTGAATGTATTCGCAATTCAGAATTGTGGGAGGGGGCTCACCCCCATGAGGCCCTGTCAGGCGCCGACAACCCCACCATCATCCCGCCGAATCGCCACCACCGACGAACGCGGCTTGCCATTGGGCAAATGCTCCGGCCAGGTCGAACCACCGGTTTCACCCGGATGCTGAATCCCCACGAACAAGGTCTTCTGGTCCGGCGCAAAGCTGATGCCTGTCACCTCACACGCCACCGGCCCAACCATGAAACGGCGGATTTCCCCGGTGCTCGGGTCGGCACACAGCATCTGGTTATTGCCCATGCCCGCGAAGTCGCCGGCATTGCTGTAGTCGCCATCGGTCAGGATCCACAGGCGCCCCGCTTTGTCGAAACCCAGACCGTCGGGGCTGTTGAACATGTTCTGGGGGCTGATATTGGATGAACCACCCTTCGGCGTACCGGCGTGCACGCCAGGGTTGCCGGCCACCACGAACAGGTCCCAGGTGAAGTCCGTGGCGCCGTGGTTATCGGCGTCGGCCTTCCAACGCAGGATCTGGCCGTAGAGGTTTTTCTCCCGTGGGTTGGGCCCGCCCACCGGCTGGCCGTCTTCGCCGCGTTTGGCGTTGTTGGTCAGGGTGCAATAGACCTGGCCGTCGGTGGGGCTGACCACGATCCATTCCGGGCGGTCCATGCGTGTGGCTTTCACCACGCTGGCGGCCAGGCGTGCGTGAATCAGCACCTCGGCCTGGTTGGCGAAACCGCTGCTGGCGTCGATGCCGTTTTTGCCATGGGTGAGTTCAACCCATTGACCTTTGCCTTTGGGACGATCGGCATCGCCGTCGCCCGCGTCGAAGATGGCCACGTACAAGGTGCCGTGGTCGAGCAGGTCTTTGTTGGCTTTCGGATTGTCGTGGTTGATCTGATCGCGGCTGACGAATTTGTAGATGAACTCACCGCGCTCATCGTCGCCCATGTACACCACGGCGCGGCCGTCGCGGGTCTCGGCGAGGGCGGCGTTTTCGTGCTTGAAGCGACCCAGTGCGGTGCGCTTGACCGGAGTGGATTGCGGATCGAATGGGTCGATTTCCACTACCCAGCCATGGCGATTGAGTTCATTGGGGTTTTGGGCCATGTCGAAGCGTGGGTCGTGCGGGTGCCAGTTGATGTCTTTGCTGGCGGCTACCACGCCGTAGCGCTTCTGCCCGGCGTCGAAAGCTTGTTGCGGGTTGCTGCTGCCGAAGCAGTCGGTGAAGTTCTCTTCGCAGGTCAGGTAGGTGCCCCAGGGGGTCTTGCCGTTGGCGCAGTTCTGGAACGTGCCGAGGACTTGCTTGCCGCTTTTGTCGGCGCGGGTTTTCAGCCAGTCATGGCCGGCGGCGGGGCCGCTCAAACGGATCGGTGAATTGCCGTGGATGCGCCGGTTGTAGCGCGAGTCCTGGACGAACTGCCAGGTGTCGCCCTTGCGCCGTACTTCGATGACCGACACGCCTTCGCTGGCCAGGGCCTTGCGTACCTCTTCAGCCGATTGCGGTGCACCGCCGTGGGCGAAGAGGTAGCGATAGTTGGTGTACTCGTTGTTGATCGCCATCAGCGCGCGGTTGTTGTCGCCCGGGAAGGGAAACAGGCTCATGCCGTCGTTGTGGTCGCCGAACTGTTGTTCCTGCGCCTTGGCCGTACCATTGCCGGACGGGTCGAAAGCCGGCGCGTTCTTGTGCAGTGGCTGGCCCCAACTGATCAACACCGAAGCGCTGTAGCCAGGGGGCAGGGTGATGGTGTCGCTGGTGGCGGCGGCGATGCTGGCGAAGCCCAGCAATGGGCTGGCAGATGTGGCATTCACAGCCAGGGCGCTGCGGCTCAGCAAGTTGCCACCCAGGAACATCGCCGCGCCGCACAGGGCACCTGCGCCGATAAAGCGACGACGGGTGAGGCCGACCATCTGTTCAAGGTCAGTGGCTTGGTTTTCTTCTAATAGGCTCATCTCAGGCTCCCTGCGGTTTTTGCAGACACCTTAAGCAGCACTTGTGACCAGATTGTTGCAGTTTGAAGACGTTCGCCCACTACACCGGCGTGCCGAGCAGCACGTTGCTGGGGGCAAATTGCACGCGGATTGGCTGACCCTCGATCGCATTGAGGGCCTGGAGCGCAGCGGGCGGTGCCAGCGCGCATAGCACCTGGCCGTTGGGCAGGGCGACACGCACCTCACTGGGGCCGTCCTGCGCGTCGAGAATCGTCTCGATCACACCGCTCATGCAATTGTGTCCAGGTGTTTCAGTCTGCCCGATCGCCAGTAACTCAAGCCACCCGGCCTTGATCAGGGCGACCACTTCCACGCCGATCTGCAGTTCCAGTCGTTGGGTGCTGTCGTGGGTGATCTGCGCGTCCAGATGCAGACCGCCGGCCAGCTGCAGGCGAATCATGTCATTGCGCCCATGGCTGTCGATGGCGCTGACCTGGCCGTGCAATTGGTTGCGCGCACTGGTGCGCAGCATCAAGCGGCCGAGCAGGTTGAAGTCACTGGCCGCTTCGTCCGAACCGAGCAGCTCGGCCTGCAACACTTGCAGGCGCTGATAGAGGCGCAACACCCGTTCACCTTCTTGCGTCAGCTTGGCGCCGCCACCACCCTTGCCACCGACGCTGCGTTCAACCAGCGGTTTTTGCGCCAGGTTGTTCAGCTCGTCGATGGCGTCCCAGGCAGCCTTGTAACTCAAACCGGCGCTTTTGGCCGCACGGGTGATGGAACCCTGCTCGGCGATATGCCCCAGCAGGGCAATGCGCTGGGGGCGACGGATGATGTGCTGGTTGAGGGGGCTGGGCAGGGACATGGGCATACGTCTGGATGAGATGAGCGGACGTTGCCGTCCTGGCGCAGGAGAGTCAAGTCAGGCGCCGGGTCTGGGTGTGCGGGCCAGGCAATAGATGTCTACCTGGCGTGCGCCGGCACCTATCAACAATCGCGCCAGGCTGTGGGCCGTGGCGCCGGTGGTGAGTACGTCGTCTACCAATGCCAGGTGTTGCCCTGCTACGTGGACGTCCGGTGCCAGGGCAAAGGCGTTGAGCAGGTTGCGTTTGCGCGCCTTGGCATCCAAGTCTTGCTGCGCGACGGTTTCATGAGGGCGTAATAACGCGTGTTCATGGTAGGGAATATCGAGAGCTTTACTGAGCCAGCGGGCCACCATCAACGCTTGATTAAAGCCGCGCTCGCGCAGACGTTTACGGGCCATGGGCACCGGCAACAGGCGGTCGGGTCGGTCAAGTTCAGCGTTGTCGAAGCGGTGTTGCAGGTGTTGCGCTAGCAGGCGTGCCAGCATGCGCCCCAGCGGCCAACGGGCCTGATGCTTGAAGCGGCTGATGAGGGTGTCGATGGGAAAGTTATAGGCCCATGGCGTGACGACCTGCTTGAAAGCCGGTGGGTGCCTCTGGCACTGCCCGCATATCAACCCTTCCATCGGCAAGGGCAGGGCGCAGCGCTCACACTGCTCTATCAGCCATGGCAATTCTGTTTCGCAGGCATTGCACACACTTTCGGCTGACTCAGTGCATTCATCGCAGATTAGGCAGTTTTGTATGATTTTTGACCAGATGTAGACTTGGTGTTTGTGCTCAGGTTGACAGTGCATGATTCTTCCTTAAATATGCCGGCATCCGTGTCGTGCCTGTGGGTATTGCCCTTCCCGCAGCGCTTGCCAAAGCATAATCAAGGAATCGCCCATGAGCGCCAGCACCTCTGCCACCCTGCGTCACGATTGGTCCTTAGCCGAAGTCAAAGCCCTGTTCGTGCAGCCATTCAATGACCTGTTGTTCCAGGCGCAGACCGTGCACCGCGCGCATTTCGACGCCAATCGCGTGCAGGTATCGACCTTGCTGTCGATCAAGACCGGCGCCTGCCCGGAAGATTGCAAATATTGTCCGCAGTCGGGCCACTACAACACCGGCCTGGAAAAAGAAAAGCTGATGGAAGTGCAGAAGGTCCTCGAAGAGGCCGCCCGCGCCAAGGCCATCGGCTCGACGCGCTTCTGCATGGGCGCGGCGTGGAAACACCCGTCGGCCAAGGACATGCCCTACGTGTTGGAGATGGTCAAAGGCGTGAAGGCCATGGGCCTGGAAACCTGCATGACCCTCGGGCGCCTCGACCAGGACCAGACCGAGGCCCTGGCCCAGGCTGGCCTGGATTACTACAACCACAACCTCGATACCTCGCCGGAGTTCTACGGCTCGATCATCACCACGCGCACTTACGGCGAGCGCCTGCAAACCCTGGCCTATGTGCGTGATTCTGGGATGAAGATCTGCTCGGGCGGCATCCTCGGCATGGGCGAGTCCCTTGACGACCGCGCCAACCTGCTGATCCAGTTGGCCAACCTGCCCGAGCACCCGGAGTCGGTGCCGATCAACATGTTGGTAAAGGTTGCCGGTACGCCGTTGGAGAACGCCGACGACATCGACCCTTTCGATTTCATCCGCATGCTGGCGGTGGCACGCATCCTCATGCCGAAATCCCACGTGCGCCTGTCCGCCGGCCGCGAGGCCATGAACGAGCAGATGCAGGCCCTGGCGTTCTTTGCCGGCGCCAACTCGATCTTCTACGGCGACAAACTGCTGACCACCGCCAACCCGCAGGCTGACAAGGACATGCAACTGTTCGCACGCCTGGGCATCCTGCCCGAAGCTCGCGAAGAGCACGCCGATGAAGTGCACCAAGCGGCGATCGAGCAGGCGCTGGTGGAGCAAAAGAGCAGCGAGCAGTTCTATAACGCTGTCGTCTGATTGAAATGGGGGCCCAATGTGGGAGGGGGCTTGCTCCCACATTATTTGATCCAGTTGAACCCGCCAAATCGAGGCCTGCATGTCTTTTGATCTCGCCGCGCGCCTCGCTGCCCGCCGTGCCGAACATCTATACCGTCAACGCCCGCTGCTGCAGAGCCCTCAAGGGCCCGAAGTGGTGGTGGATGGCCAGCCATTGTTGGCGTTCTGCAATAACGATTACCTGGGCCTGGCCAATCACCCGCAGGTGATCGAGGCCTGGCGCGCCGGAGCGGCCCGTTGGGGCGTGGGCGGTGGCGCTTCGCATCTGGTGGTGGGCCACGCCACGCCGCACCATGAGTTGGAAGAAGCCCTGGCTGATTTGACCGGGCGCCCGCGTGCGCTGCTGTTCACTACCGGCTACATGGCCAACCTCGGCGCGGTCACGGCATTGGTGGGGCAGGGCGATACGGTGCTGCAAGATCGCCTCAACCACGCGTCATTGCTGGATGCCGGCTTGCTATCCGGAGCGCGGTTCAACCGCTACCTGCATAACGACGCGGGCAGCCTGGCCAAGCGCCTGGAGAAGGCCACTGGCAGTACGCTGGTGGTCACCGATGGTGTGTTCAGCATGGACGGCGACCTGGCCGATCTGCCCGCGCTGGCCCGTGAAGCCAAGGCCAAAGGTGCCTGGCTGATGGTGGATGACGCCCATGGGTTTGGCCCGCTGGGCGCCCATGGAGGCGGTATCGTCGAACATTTTGGCTTGAGCCAGGACGACGTGCCGGTGCTGGTTGGCACCTTGGGCAAGGCCTTCGGCACCGCCGGGGCATTTGTGGCTGGCAGCGAGGACTTGATCGAAAGCCTGATCCAGTTTGCCCGCCCGTATATCTACACCACCAGCCAACCCCCGGCACTGGCCTGCGCCACCCTGAAAAGCCTGGAGCTGTTGCGCCATGAACAGTGGCGCCGCGAGCACCTCAACGGGTTGATCCGCCAGTTCCGCCAGGGCGCCGAGCAGATGGGCCTGACGTTGATGGATAGTTTTACGCCGATCCAGCCGATCCTGATTGGTGACAGCGCCCGGGCGTTGCGCCTGTCGCAAATGTTGCGCGAGCGCGGCCTGATGGTAACTGCGATCCGCCCGCCTACCGTGCCCGCCGGAACTGCTCGCTTACGGGTGACATTAACGGCAGCCCACAGCGAGGCGCAGGTGCAGCTATTGTTAAACGGGTTGGAAGAGTGTTTCCGCTTGTTAGGCGCCTCGGAGCGCGACCATGCGTAATCGACTGATATTGCTGCCCGGCTGGGGGCTTGGTGTGTCGCCGCTGGAGCCGCTGGCCGCTGCACTGCACGGCCTGAACGAGCATCTGCGGGTACAAATCGAGCCTTTGCCGGCGCTGGATTCCAGTGATGTGGGTGAATGGCTCGACGAGCTCGATGCCACGCTGCCGGACAACGTCTGGCTCGGTGGTTGGTCCTTGGGCGGCATGCTCGCTTCAGAACTGGCGGCGCGGCGCGGCGAGCGTTGCTGCGGTCTGCTGACTCTGGCGAGCAACCCCTGTTTCGTCGCCCACGACGGCTGGCCCCACGGGATGCCGGCCGAGACCTTCGATGCATTCCTGGCGGGCTGCAATGCCGACTCCCAGGTCACGCTCAAGCGCTTCGGCCTGCTGTGCGCCAAGGGCGCTGCAGACCCCCGCGGACTGTCGCGATTGCTGGTCAGCGGTGCGCCGAATACATCCCCAAGCGTGTTGATGCCAGGCCTGGAGCTGCTGGCCCAACTGGATACCCGAGCCGCCTTGCAGGCATTTCGCGGGCCGCAGTTGCATGTGTTTGCCGGCTTGGATGGGCTGGTGCCTGCCGAAGCCGCCAGTGACCTGCTGGCATTGCTCTCCGATGTAGAAGTCGGCCTGATTGAACAGGCCGGTCACGCGTTTCTCCTGGAAGACCCCCACGGTGTAGCGGGGGCCATCCAGGCTTTTTTGCATGAGTGTGTTGATGACTGATTTATCCCATCCCTGTCTGCCGGGCGCATTGCCGGACAAGCGCCACGTCGCCGCCTCGTTTTCCCGTGCAGCGGCCAGCTACGACAGCGTGGCCGAGTTGCAGCGGGCGGTGGGGCATGAATTGCTCAACCGTTTGCCGTCCAACCTTTGGCCACAACGCTGGCTGGATATGGGCTGCGGCACGGGCTATTTCAGCCGGGTACTGGGTGAGCGTTTGCCTGTAAGCGAAGGCATCGCGCTGGATATCGCCGAAGGCATGCTCAACCATGCGCGGCCTTTGGGCGGTGCGCAGCACTTCATCGCCGGTGATGCGGAACGCTTGCCGCTTAAGGCTGACAGCGTCGAGTTGCTCTTCTCCAGCCTGGCGGTGCAATGGTGCGCACATTTCGATGCAGTACTCAGTGAAGCTCGTCGGGTATTGCAACCGGGCGGTGTGCTGGCCTTCGCGAGCCTGTGCACAGGCACCCTGGATGAACTGCGCGAAAGCTGGCGGGCGGCGGACGGCTTGGTCCACGTCAATCGCTTCCGCACTTTCGAGGCTTATCAACAACTGTGTGCGGCCAGTGGTTTGCGGGTGATAAGCCTGGAGCGGCAGCCCCATGTGCTGCATTACCCGGATGTGCGCAGCCTGACCCACGAACTCAAGGCTTTGGGCGCCCATAACCTCAATCCTGGCCGCCCGGGAGGGTTGACGGGCCGCGCACGGATTATGGCATTGGTCGAGGCTTACGAGCAGTTGCGCCAGGCCCAGGGCCTGCCCGCTACCTACCAAGTGGTGTATGCCGTATTGGAGAAACCTGCATGAGCGCCGCTTATTTCATCACCGGCACCGACACCGATGTGGGCAAAACCACTATTGCGGCTGGCCTGCTGCATGCCGCCAGGCTGGCAGGTAAAAGTACGGCAGCCGGAAAACCGGTGGCGTCGGGTTGCCAACTGACTGCCCAAGGCTTGCGCAATGCCGATGCCTTGGCGCTGTTGGCCGAATGTTCCGTGTCGCTGAGCTATGCCGAGGTCAACCCGGTAGCATTCGAGCCGGCTATCGCGCCGCATCTGGCTGCGCGCGAGGCGGGTGTCGCGTTGACGGTGCAATCACTGCTCAAACCCATGCAGCAAGTCCTGGCACGGGGGGCAGATTTCACCTTGATCGAAGGCGCGGGCGGTTGGCGCGTACCCTTGGCTGACCAGGCCAACCTGTCGGATCTGGCCATAGCGCTCAAGCTGCCGGTGATCCTGGTGGTTGGGGTGCGCCTGGGTTGTATCAGCCACGCGTTGCTCACCGCCGAAGCCATCGCACGGGACGGCTTGCCGCTGGCGGGTTGGGTGGCGAACATCATCGACCCCAAGACCTCCCGTCTGGAAGAAAATCTCGCAACCCTGGCTGAGCGCTTGCCGGCGCCTTGCCTGGGAAGGGTGCCGAAACTCAAGCACGCCGGGGCGGCTGCAGTGGCCGAATACCTTGAATTGGACCTGCTTGACTGATTTTGGCTATCGCTCAGGCAATGTGCCATTATTGTTTTTGACGGGCCTTTTACCCGGATGTCTGCTTCAATCCATGTTCACGATTCTCTAAAGGCAGGTTTACGCCATGGAAATCTCTGGCAGCAGCGCGTTTTATTCCGGCCTGAACAGTATTCAGACCGGACAGAACCGTGTCGACCAGGCGGCGGGCAAGATTGCCAGCGCCGCGACGACGCAGCCATCAGGTGCACAAAGTGATCGCCTGCAAGCCAATGATCGCGCCCAGCCGTCGAATTCGGCGAGCAATATGGTGGAAATGGCCCAGGGCAAGTTTCAAGTGGAGTTGGGGGCGAAAGTCGCCAAGGCTTCGAATGAAATGCTCGGCACTCTGATCGACACCTACGCCTGATCCCGCCCCACCCTGTAGGAGCGAGCTTGCTCGCGAAAAACGCCAACGATAACGCGTACCGCCTGGACTAGCATGGTGTGCTGATGTCCTTCGCGAGCAAGCTCGCTCCTACAAAAAACTTCATCTTTCCTGAAATTCTGTGTGGCATCCCGCCGCAGGCCTCGCCGTGCCTGGCGATGACCTGCATCAAGACAAACGGCAGCTGGCCGATGCTTGACAACCCTAGGTCGTAAACGTATGTTTCAAACACCTGTTTGACCGCCATAACAAATCCACGCGGTTGTTCATCCCAGATACATCAGCAGAGGTTTATCGCTATGCCTGACTACAAGGCCCCCTTGCGTGATATTCGCTTCGTTCGTGACGAACTGCTCGGTTATGAAGCGCACTATCAGAGCCTGCCGGCGTGCCAGGACGCTACCCCGGACATGGTTGACGCCATCCTCGAAGAAGGCGCCAAGTTCTGTGAGCAAGTGCTGGCACCGTTGAACCGCGTGGGCGACATCGAAGGGTGTACCTGGAGTGAGTCAGGCGTCAAAACCCCTACTGGCTTTAAAGAAGCCTACAAACAATTCGTCGAAGGCGGCTGGCCAAGCCTGGCCCACGATGTGGAGCACGGCGGCCAAGGTCTGCCGGAATCCCTGGGCCTGGCGGTGAGCGAAATGGTGGGGGCCGCCAACTGGTCGTGGGGCATGTACCCAGGGCTCTCCCACGGTGCGATGAACACCATTTCCGAGCACGGCACCCCTGAGCAGCAAGAGGCTTACCTGACCAAACTGGTGTCGGGCGAATGGACCGGCACCATGTGCCTGACCGAGCCGCACTGCGGCACCGACCTGGGCATGTTGCGCACCAAGGCCGAGCCTCAGGCCGACGGTTCCTACAAAGTCTCCGGTACCAAGATCTTCATCTCGGCCGGTGAACACGACATGGCCGACAACATCGTCCACATCGTACTGGCCCGCCTGCCGGATGCACCGGCCGGCACCAAGGGTATCTCGCTGTTTATCGTGCCCAAGTTCCTGCCCAACGCCGATGGTTCAGTGGGTGAACGCAATGCCGTGACCTGTGGCTCCCTGGAACACAAGATGGGCATCCACGGCAACGCCACCTGCGTGATGAATTTCGACGCGGCCACCGGTTTCCTGATCGGCCCGGCGAACAAAGGCCTGAACTGCATGTTCACCTTCATGAACACCGCTCGCCTGGGGACTGCGCTGCAGGGCCTGTCCCACGCCGAGATTGGCTTCCAGGGCGGCTTGAAATATGCCCGTGATCGCTTGCAGATGCGCTCCCTGACTGGCCCGAAAGCGCCGGACAAAGCCGCCGACCCGATCATCGTGCACCCTGACGTGCGCCGCATGCTGCTGACCATGAAAGCCTTCGCCGAAGGCAACCGTGCGATGGTGTACTTCACCGCCAAGCAAGTGGATATCGTCAAGTACGGCACCGACGACGAAGCCAAGAAACAGGCCGACGGCTTGCTGGCGTTCATGACTCCAATCGCCAAGGCGTTCATGACCGAAGTCGGTTTTGAGTCGGCCAACCACGGTGTACAGATCTACGGCGGCCACGGCTTTATCGCCGAGTGGGGCATGGAGCAGAACGTTCGCGACAGCCGCATTTCGATGCTGTACGAAGGCACCACCGGCATCCAGGCCCTGGACTTGCTCGGCCGTAAAGTGCTGATGACCCAGGGCGAAGCGCTCAAGGGCTTCACCAAGATCGTGCACAAGTTTTGCCAGGCCAACGAAGGTAACGAGGCTGTCAAAGAGTTCGTTGCTCCGCTGGCGGCGTTGAACAAAGAGTGGGGCGAGTTGACCATGAAGGTCGGTATGGCTGCGATGAAAGACCGTGAAGAAGTCGGTGCCGCCTCGGTGGACTACCTGATGTATTCCGGTTATGCGTGCCTGGCTTACTTCTGGGCCGACATGGCACGCCTGGCTGCCGAGAAGCTGGCTGCCGGCACCACCGAAGAAGCGTTCTACACTGCCAAGTTGCAGACCGCACGTTTCTACTTCCAGCGCATCCTGCCGCGTACCCGCACCCACGTGGCGACCATGCTGTCGGGCGCCAGCAACCTGATGGACATGAAAGAAGAAGACTTCGGCCTGGCTTACTAAGCCTTACCGGGCTCTTTAAAAAACCGCCGCCTCCTTCGGGACGCGGCGGTTTTTTTGCACTTGTGTAGGAGCGAGCTTGCTCGCGAAGGTCGTTAACGATAACGCGGGCATTCTGGATAAGCGCGGTGCCTATGGGATCTTCGCGAGCAAGCTCGCTCCTACAGAAGGCGTGTATAAAAAACCGCAGTGATGCACTCAGGGATTGCAACCCGCTGCCGTTACAGTGATGGCAATGTGATACATGGTCGGTCGGTTGTGCTTTACTGATCGATTAGAGGCACAGTGCCATTATTTGTTAGCGGGTCGGAGCTTTACCCTTGTCACGCGTCTCCGCTGTACGTTTCAGCCATTTCCTCCCTTCGCTGCTGCTGTTGCTGGCTGGGCTTTCGGCTGCGTACGTCAAGGACCTCAGTGTCTTCTTCACCTCGTTGTTCAACGTGCTGCCCACCCTGGTCTTGCTGCTGGGCGGTGCCTACTGTGCGGTGTATCGACGCCAGCGTGAACTGTTCCTGATGATCACGGTGTACGTTGCCTATTTCCTGCTGGATACCCAGACCGATTTCTACCGCGACAATGGCCGCGTGCGCGAAGACGCTGCGGTGGTGTTTCATCTGTGTTGCCTGTTGTTGCCGTTGCTGTTCAGCATCTACGCGCTGTGGCAGGAGAAGACCCATTTGTTCCGTGATTTCATCGCACGCGCCGCGGTGTTACTGGCGGTAGGCAGCGTGGCATTGGCCCTGGAGCAAAGTTATCCCCAGGCGGTACTCGACTGGCTGGCGGAGATTCGCTGGCCGGTGCTGCATGGCGCCTGGATGAGCCTGATCCAACTGTCATACCCCATGTTCCTGATCGGCTTCATCACCCTGGCCGCACAGTACTGGTACCAGCCGCGCCCGCTGCACGCCGCGCAACTGGTGGGGTTGCTGGGGATGTTCTGGATGTTGCCGCAAACCTTCATCCTGCCATTCACCCTTAACATCATGTGCAGCCAGGTGATGCTGATGATCGCCGCCGGTGTGGCTCACGAGGCCTATCAAATGGCATTTCGCGACGAGCTGACCGGCTTGCCCGGGCGACGGGCTCTCAACGAGCGCATGCAGCGGCTGGGGCGCAGCTATGTGCTGGCGATGAGCGATGTGGATCACTTCAAGCGTTTCAATGACACCCATGGCCATGACGTGGGAGACCAGGTGTTGCGTCTGGTGGCGAGCAAGTTGTCCAAGGTCAGCGGCGGCGGGCGAGCCTACCGGTATGGCGGTGAAGAGTTTGCCGTGGTGTTTGCCGGCAAGACCCTGGATGAATGCATGCCGCATCTGGAGGAGATCCGCGAGATCATCGCCGGCTACGCTATCAAGTTGCGCAACCCGGACCGCCCCCATGACGACCATCAAGGCCGCCAGCGGCGTGCGGGTAGCGGTGCATCCAGTGTGTCGGTGACGGTCAGCATCGGTGTGGCCGAGCGCCAGGCCGATCAGCGCAGCCCCGAGGAAGTGCTCAAGTCCGCCGACCAGGCGTTGTACGCCGCCAAGGGCGCGGGGCGTAACTGTGTGGTCGCGGCCGGCCAGACCCGGCGTGGCGCGGTACGCATGCAAAGCGCTGCCGGTTGAGTAATGGCGCTGTATTCAGCAGCGCTACAGTGATTGTCCACAGGCGGTGCCGGCAGTAGCTTGAAAGCATCTGCTGCCGGAGACATTGCCATGCCTGAGTACAAAGCTCCCTTGCGCGACATGCGCTTTCTGATCGACAACGTGTTCGATTTCCACGGCCATTACGCGGCCCTGGGCGCAACGGACGCCAGCCCGGACATGGTCAGTGCGATCCTTGAGGAAGGCGCGAAGTTCTGCGAAAACGTGCTCGCGCCACTCAACCGCAGTGGCGATGAAGAGGGCTGCCATTTCGACAATGGCGTGGTGACCACACCCAAGGGCTTCAAGGAAGCCTTCGCCCAATACGTGGCAGGCGGCTGGCACGGCGTGGCGGCGGACCCGGCCTACGGTGGCCAGGGCTTGCCCCATTCCCTGGGCCTGGTGTTGAGCGAGATGATCGGTTCCAGCAATACCTCCTGGGGCATGTACCCGGGCCTGACCCACGGCGCCATGTCGGCCATCCACGCCCACGGTACCGACGAACAGAAAGCTACCTACCTGACCAAGCTCACTGCTGGCGAATGGACCGGCACTATGTGCCTGACCGAAGCCCACTGCGGCACCGACCTGGGCCTGATCAAGACCCGCGCCGTGCCCCAGGCCGATGGCAGCTATGCAATCACCGGCAGCAAGATCTTCATCTCGGCCGGTGAGCACGACATGAGCGCCAATATCATCCACCTGGTGTTGGCCAAGTTGCCGGATGCGCCTGCGGGTACCAAGGGAATTTCGTTGTTTATCGTGCCCAAGTTCCATGCGTGCTCCGGTGAGCGCAACGCAGTGCACTGCGGCTCCATCGAACACAAGATGGGCATCAAGGCTTCGGCCACGTGCGTGCTGAATTTCGATGGCGCCAAGGGTTTTTTGATCGGCGAGGCGAACAAGGGCCTCAACTGCATGTTCACCATGATGAACCACGCCCGCCTGGGCACCGGCATGCAGGGCCTGTGCAATGGTGAAGCAAGTTTCCAGGGCGCGATCAAATATGCCAGCGAGCGCCTGCAAATGCGCTCGCTGACCGGCGCCAAAGCCCCGGAGAAAGCTGCTGACCCGATTATCGTGCATGCTGATGTACGCCGCATGCTGCTGACCATGAAAGCCTTTAACGAGGGCAACCGCGCACTGACCTACTTTACCGCGCAACTGCTCGATACTGCTCATCTGGGCAGCGACGCCGGCCATCGCCAGGAGGCCGAAGACTTGTTGGCCTTCCTTACGCCGATCTGCAAGGCTTTCATGACCGAAACCGGTCTGGAGGTGACCAACCATGGCATGCAGGTATTTGGCGGCCATGGCTATATTCGTGAGTGGGGCATGGAGCAACTGGCACGCGATGCGCGGATTGCGCCGATCTATGAAGGCACCAACGGTATCCAGGCCCTCGATTTGCTGGGGCGCAAAGTGCTGGGTAGCCAAGGCAAACTGCTGCGCGGGTTTACCAAGATCGTGCATAAGTTCTGTGGCGCGCAGGCCGAGCATCCGCAATTCAGGGCTCATGTGACGCAGCTCAATCAGCTCAATCAGGAGTGGGGTGAGTTGACCACCAAAGTCGGGATGGCGGCGATGAAAAATCCCGACGAAGTGGGCGCCGCGGCGATGGATTACCTGATGTACAGCGGCTATATCATCCTGGCTTACCTGTGGTTGCGCATGGCGATTGCCGCTCAGTCTCAGGACGACGCCGCGTTCACCCAGGCCAAGCTGGCCACGTGCGATTTCTACTTCAAGCGTTTGCTGCCGCGTACCACCACCCACCGCGCCGCCGTGGAAGCGGGCAGCGAATGCCTGATGAGTCTTTCCGGGGCGGCATTCCAGCTGGAGTGACTTAAAAATACCTGTCGGTCACAAGTGGACCCTATGTGTCTGAAAAGTTGTTCGGGTACACTCGGAGCTTGTAAAACCGATCCTATCGAATCACTTTTCACGTTCTCACGAGGTTTGCCATGGCTGATTACAAAGCGCCGTTGCGTGATATGCGCTTCGTCCTCAACGAAGTTTTTGAGGTCGCCAAGACTTGGGCCCAGTTGCCGGCGTTGGCAGACAGCGTTGATGCCGAGACCGTTGAGGCGATCCTCGAAGAAGCCGGCAAAGTCACCGCCAAATCCATCGCCCCCCTCAGCCGCGGCGGCGATGAGCAAGGCTGCCACTGGAAGGACAGCGCAGTCAGCACCCCGGACGGCTTCCCCCAGGCCTACAGCACCTATGCCGAAGGCGGTTGGGTGGGAGTGGGCGGCGACCCGACCTATGGCGGCATGGGCATGCCCAAGGCGGTGTCGGCGCAGGTCGAAGAAATGATCAACTCGTCGACCCTGGCATTCGGCCTGTACCCGATGCTGACTTCCGGCGCCTGTGTATCGATCAACACCCACGCCAGTGAAGCGCTCAAGGCGGCCTACCTGCCGAAGATGTATTCCGGTGAGTGGGCCGGTTCCATGTGCTTGACCGAAGCCCATGCCGGCACCGACCTGGGGATGATCCGCACCAAGGCCGAGCCTCAGGCAGACGGTTCCTACAAAGTCAGCGGCACCAAGATTTTCATCACCGGTGGCGAACACGATCTGACCGAAAACATCATCCACCTGGTGCTGGCCAAGCTGCCGGATGCACCGGCCGGGCCCAAGGGCATCTCGTTGTTTCTGGTGCCGAAGTTCCTGGTCAATGCCGATGGCAGCCTGGGCGCGCGTAACCCGGTGACCTGTGGTTCGATTGAACACAAGATGGGGATTCAGGCGTCCGCGACCTGCGTGATGAATTTCGATGAGGCGGTGGGTTACCTGGTGGGTGAGCCCAACCGCGGCCTGGCGGCGATGTTCACCATGATGAACTATGAGCGCCTGGGGGTGGGGATCCAGGGCTTGGCCTCCGGCGAGCGTTCCTATCAGAACGCGATTGAGTATGCCCGCGACCGCTTGCAGAGCCGCTCCCCACTGGGGACACAGGCCAAGGACAAAGTGGCAGACCCGATCATCGTACATCCGGATGTACGCCGCATGCTGCTGACCATGAAGGCAGCAAACGAAGGCGGTCGGGCGTTCTCCACTTATGTGGCGACGCAGTTGGACATCGCCAAGTTCAGTGACGATGCAGCTGCTCGGGAGCGCGCGGATAACCTGGTGGCATTGCTGACCCCCGTTGCCAAGGCCTTCCTCACCGACCTGGGCCTGGAAACTACCGTGCTCGGCCAGCAAGTATTCGGCGGCCATGGCTACATCCGCGAGTGGGGCCAGGAGCAGTTGGTGCGTGACGTGCGCATCACCCAGATCTACGAAGGCACCAATGGCATTCAGGCCCTGGACTTGATGGGCCGCAAGATCGTCGGCAGCGGCGGTGCTTTCTACACCCTGTTCGCCGATGAGATCCGCCAGTTCATCGCTGAGTCGGGCCCAGAGTTGGCCGAGTTCACCAAGCCGCTCAGCGCTGCGGTGGATAACCTGGATGAATTGACGGCGTGGGTGCTGGATCGCGCCAAGCACAACCCGAATGAAATCGGTGCGGCGTCGGTGGAGTACCTGCATGCGTTCGGCTACATGGCCTATGCCTACATGTGGGCGCGCATGGCCAAGGCCGCGTTGGGCAAGGAGACCGAGGAAGCGTTCTACGCCAGCAAACTGGGCACCGCACGCTTCTACTTCGCCCGCTTGTTATCGCGTATCCACTCGTTGAGTGCGTCGGTAAAAGCCGGTAGCGAATCGTTGTTCCTGATGGATGAGTCCTTGTTTTAAGAGCGCGGAGGGCGTGTAAGCATTCTCTTACATGACGTGCTGCTATTCGTCCTCTATCGCCAAATTGGATCCACGGCTAATCTACTTCACATGGACGTCGCGCAGGAAGCGCAAAGCAACAACACGGACACGTAGGATTCTGCCAGGACGGCGGAGTGAAATGGATGTCAGGGAAACAGTCTGCAAAGCCCCGCTTCGGCGGGGTTTTCTTTTGCCCGCGAAAAAGTCAGGCGCCTGCCTGCGGGGCATTCATCACATCTTCGAGCAAGGTGCGCAGCAACGCCATCGTCGCCTGCTGGCGCTGCACGTCGCGGCATACCAAGCCTACTTTCAGCGCCACCCTGGGTTCACTCAACGGTTTCCACAGCAGCGCCTTGCTGTTGTGTTCGTCCTGGGAGCGGCCCGGCAGTACCGTCGCCAGCCGGGTGTGAGGCAGGCTGTCGAGAATGCCCACCATGGTATTGAGTTCGGCCTGCACCTGCGGGCGCCGTCCCAGGTTGGCCACCTGGCCCTGCCAGATCTGCCTGACTTGAAACTCCTCCCCCAGCAGCAACATCGGCAGTTCGGCTGCCTGTTTCAACGAGACTTTCCTGAATTCGCGCAACGGATGGTCTTCGGGAATCACCACCTTCAACTCATCTTCATACAGCAACACGCCGTGCAGGCCCGGCTGACGTGGCGGCAGGTAGCTGATGCCAATGTCGAGGGCGCCGTTGAGCAACCGGCGCTCGATCTCAAGCCCGGTCAATTCATAGATCTGCACCACCAGATGGGGCTGGGCCTTGCGCACGCGCTCGAGCATCTGCGGTACCAGGCTAGTGTGCACGGTTTGCAGCACGCCGATGGCCAGGGTGCGCATGGCCTGGCCTTTGAAGTTGCGCAGCGCCTCGACGGCTTGCTGCATGCCATCAATGAGCGGCAGTGCATGGTTGTATAGAGTGTGCGCCGCCAGGGTTGGTAGCAGGCGTTTGCTGCTGCGCTCGAACAGGCTCACATCGAGGTTCTGCTCCAGTTGGCGAATCTGTTGCGACAAGGCTGGCTGAGAGATCGACAGGCGCTCCGCTGCACGGCCTACGTGGCCTTCTTCATACACCGCGACGAAATAACGCAGTTGCTTGAAATCCATAAGATTTGCTTATCGAAAAAGCTGGAAAATCGAAATGGCCGATGGCCCTGTAGACGCCTAGTCTAGCGCCTATTCGCAGGGCTTACAGGGCCGGATCGGACAATGAATAGCGTTTGTGTTGACAGCGTTTGCATAGGCAAGGCAAAAAATCTCCAGGTGGATTGGCCAGGGTGTGCCGACCAAAGTCCGGTTGCCATCGGGGCTGACTTGTGAACCTGTTCAACATGCGCCGGCCAGCGCCGAGCCTTGACGATCTGATCCTGGATCCGCCGCACGACAACCGTTCCACTGAATCCCTCATGCCCACAGTGGCGCGTCCGCCTCAAGTGTTCGTGCGTGGCCAAGGCTCCTGGCTGTGGGACAGCGATGAGTGTGCCTACCTGGATTTCAGCCAAGGCAATGCTGCCAATAGTCTCGGCCATAGCCCGCAGGTGTTGATCAAGGCCCTGGCGGAGCAAACTCAGGCGCTGATCAACTCCGGCAACGGCTTGCACAATAGTGTCCAACTCAATCTCGTCGAGCGTCTTTGCCGGCATACCGGCAGCGACCAGGCTTATCTGCTCAACAGCGGCGCGGAAGCCTGCGAGGCGGCGATCAAGCTGGCGCGCAAATGGGGGCAACTGCATCGCGGGGGGGCCTATCGCATTATCAGCGCGAGCAACGGTTGCCATGGTCGTAGCTTCGCTGCCCTGGCGGCTTCGGCAGGTCTATCGGATAACCGCTTCGAACCACAACTGCCAGGCTTCAGCCACGTCCCTTTCAACGATCTTCCCGCTTTGCATGCCGCGGTAGATGCCCAGACGGTAGCCATCATGCTTGAGCCGATCCAGAGCGAAGCCGGCGTGATCCCTGCGACCGAGCACTACCTCAAGGGCGTCGAGCGGCTGTGTCGCGAACTGGGGATCCTGCTGATCCTCGACGAAGTGCAAACCGGTATCGGCCGTTGCGGCACTGTGCTCGCCGAACAACAGTACGGCGTACGCGCCGACATCATCGTCCTGGGCAAAGGCCTGGGCGGCGGTGTGCCATTGGCGGCGCTGCTGGCGCGGGGCAAAGCCTGTTGCTTGGATGTGGGGGAATTGGGCGGCTCCCACCATGGCAATGCGCTGATGGCTTCGGCCGGTGTGGCCGTGACGGATACAGTGCTGGAGTACGGCTTCTTAGAGCATGTACGCGAGTCGGGTTGCTACCTGGGCGAAGGTCTCGCCCGCCTGGCCTATCGTTATGGCCACGGCCCATTGCGCGGAAATGGCCTGATGTGGGGACTGACATTATCGGATGACTCCGCTGATGCGGTAGTAAAAGCCGCCTTGCAGGAGGGACTGATCCTGAACGCCCCGCAATCCGACTGTCTGCGCTTCACCCCGGCCCTGACCGTCAGCAAAAACAATATCGACGAAATGCTCCAACGCCTGGCCCGCGCCTTTTCACGGGTGCGCACTGCCCAACTGCAATGTCGCAGGGGCATTGCCGTTTAACCCTGTATTTCAGAACCGTCTCGCGGCATACGCGGCGCCTCCAGCCTGATTCTTTTGGCTGGGGGCGTTTTTTGTCTGCTCAATAAAGGATGGCGCAGTGCCAGATCCCACTGAACCCTCACGAACCCCCGAGGTCGATTAGCTACACGGCTCACACGAGCCGATTTTATGGAGCTGACCCATGGACATCATTCGTATCATCATCGCCATTCTGCTGCCGCCACTGGGTGTGTTCCTGCAAGTAGGTTTCGGCGGTGCCTTCTGGCTGAATATCCTGCTGACCCTGTGCGGTTACTTTCCCGGCATCATTCACGCGGTGTACATCATCGCCAAGCGCTGAGGCCCTCAGCCTTTTGCAATGAGCCGTGAGTTGCGCTCATTGCGAAAGGCCAGTTGCTCGATGGTCTGGGTGGCGTGTTCGGCTTCTTCCCGTGCCTGAAGGATGATGCCGTGCTGCTCGGACTTGCTGCACACAGGGTCGGCATTGCTGGCGTCCCCGGTCAGCATGAAGGCCTGGCAACGGCAGCCGCCGAAGTCCTTTTCCTTTTCATCGCATGAACGGCACGGCTCGGGCATCCAGTCGTAGCCACGAAAGCGGTTGAAGCCAAACGAGTCGTACCAGATGTGCTGCATGCTGTGGTCGCGCACATTGGGAAATTGCACCGGCATCTGTCGGGCGCCGTGACAGGGCAGGGCAGTGCCGTCCGGTGTCACGGTCAGAAAGATGCTGCCCCAGCCGTTCATGCAGGCTTTCGGGCGTTCCTCGTAGTAGTCCGGCGTCACGAAGATCAGCTTGCACGGGTGCCCTTCGGCTTCCAGCTTGGCGCGGTATTCGTTGGTGATGCGTTCGGCGCGCACCAGTTGTTCCCGGGTCGGCAACAAGCCCACGCGGTTGAGCTGGGCCCAGCCATAGAACTGGCAAGTGGCGAGTTCGACAAAATCTGCCTCCAGCGCAATGCACAGCTCGATGATGCGGTCGATCTTGTCGATGTTGTGCCGGTGGGTAACAAAGTTCAGCACCATAGGGTAGCCATGGGCTTTCACCGCACGGGCCATTTCCAGCTTTTGCGCGAAGGCCTTTTTCGAACCGGCCAGCAGGTTGTTCACCTGTTCGTCGCTGGCCTGGAAGCTGATCTGGATGTGATCCAGGCCGGCTTTCTTGAAGTCGCTGATCTTTTGCTCGGTCAAGCCAATGCCGGAGGTGATCAAGTTGGTGTAGAAGCCCAGCTTGCGGGCTTCAGCGATCAGCTCGGCCAGGTCCTGTCGCACCAGCGGCTCACCGCCGGAGAAACCCAGCTGCGCGGCGCCCATCTCGCGGGCTTCGCGAAACACCTTGATCCACTGCTCGGTGCTCAGCTCCTTGCCCTGCTCGGCAAAATCCAGCGGATTGGAGCAATACGGGCACTGCAACGGGCAGCGGTAAGTCAGCTCGGCCAGCAGCCACAGCGGCAAGCCGACCTCTGGTTTTTCAGGCAAGGGTAATCCAGTGCTCAGCACGGGCGACCTCCATGAATTGCTCGATATCTTCACCGAGCTCAGGCACACCGGGGAATTGCTTATCCAGCTCGGCGATGATCGCTGCCACGTCGCGCTCGCCGTCGATCAAGTCACCGATCAATGCGGCGCTATCGTTGAGCTTGATCATGCCTTCAGGGTAGAGCAACACATGGCCTTTCTGCGCGGGTTCGTACTGGTAGCGATAGCCCTGGCGCCAGGTCGGTTTTTTGCTGCGATCAAAGTTCATAGGGCGATCCCTTTATGCCAGACCCGCTGCTCGGTCACGCTGTGATAGGGCGGGCGTTTGAGTTCGTAGGCCATGCTCATGGCATCGAGCATGCTCCACAGGATGTCCAGTTTGAACTGCAGGATCTCCAGCATTCGTTCCTGTCCCTCACGGGTGGTGTAGTGCTGCAGGGTAATCGCCAGGCCGTGTTCCACGTCGCGACGGGCCTGGCCCAGGCGGGTGCGGAAGTATTCGTAGCCGGCCGGGTCGATCCACGGGTAATGCTGCGGCCAACTGTCGAGGCGCGACTGGTGGATCTGCGGCGCGAACAGTTCGGTCAGCGAGCTGCTGGCGGCTTCCTGCCAGCTGGCGCGGCGGGCGAAGTTGACGTAGGCGTCCACCGCAAAGCGTACGCCGGGCAGCACCAGTTCCTGGGAGCGCAGTTGGTCCGGGTCGAGGCCCACGGCTTGGCCCAGGCGCAGCCAGGCTTCGATACCGCCGTCTTCACCGGGGGCGCCGTCGTGGTCAAGCAGGCGTTGGATCCACTCGCGGCGGATCTCCCGGTCCGGGCAGTTGGCCAGGATCGCGGCGTCCTTCAGCGGGATATTCACCTGATAGTAGAAGCGGTTGGCGACCCAGCCCTGGATTTGCTCGCGGGTGGCGCGGCCTTCGTACATCGCCACATGATAGGGGTGATGGATATGGTAGAAGGCGCCCTTGGCTCGCAGGGCTGCTTCGAATTCAGCCGTGGTCAACGCTGTATCAGTCATTTTGGTCGCTCCTACAATTCAATGCTCATGCCGTCGTAAGCCACTTCGACATTGCGCCGCACCAGCTCGGCTCGCTCGGGAGAGTCTTCATCGAGGATCGGGTTGGTGTTGTTGATGTGGATAAGCACCTTGCGCTGCTTGGGCAACTGCTCCAGCACTTCCAGCATGCCGCCAGGGCCGTTCTGTGCCAGGTGGCCCATCTCGCGTCCGGTACGGGTGCCGACGCCGCGACGCTGCATTTCATCGTCATCCCACATTGTGCCGTCCACCAGCAGGCAATCGCTGCCGGCCATGATGTCCAGCAACGGTGCGTCGACCTTGCCCAGGCCTGGGGCGTAGAAGAGCTTGCCGCCGGTGCGCAGGTCTTCGACGATCAGGCCGATATTGTCGCCTGGGTGTGGGTCGAAGCGGTGCGGCGAGTAGGGCGGTGCAGCGCTACGCAACGGCAGCGGGGTGAAACGCAGGTTGGGACAGGCCGGGATGGTGAAGCTGGCGTCCAGCTCGATGCGGTTCCAGGCCAGGCCGCCGTTCCAGTGGGTCAGCATGGTGAACAACGGGAAGCCGGTGCTCAGGTCTTCATGGACCATGTCGGTGCACCACACTTGGTGTGGGCAGCCTTCGCGCAGGCTCAATAGGCCGGTGGTGTGGTCGATCTGGCTGTCCATCAGGATGATCGCGCTGATGCCGGTGTCGCGCAGGGCGCGGCCGGGTTGCATGGGCGCAAAACCCTGGAGTTGCGCACGGATGTCCGGCGACGCATTGCACAGTACCCAATTCACGCCATCGTCGGAGATCGCGATGGACGACTGGGTGCGCGCATGGGCCCGTAGGCTGCCATCGCGAAAACCTGCGCAGTTCACGCAGTTGCAGTTCCACTGCGGGAAGCCACCGCCGGCGGCGGAACCTAGAATCTGGACAAACATGATCGCTCCATCAGGCAAAGCTCGAAACAAAAACGCCTCGGGCGAACCGAGGCGTTGTATTACTCAGCCAATCAACGGCTGGCGAAGTACATGGTGACTTCGAAACCGATACGCAGATCAGTGTAAGCAGGTTTGGACCAGGTCATATTCTTACTCCTATCAAGGGATGGGACGTTCACTACCAAGTAATACATATAGTCCACCTCCCATTGGAGATGTTCAGATATTGCCAGGGAATATTACGCAATTCTTTTCAAGTTAGCGCTGTCTGGGTGGAAAAAGCCTGTTGCAGGGTTGGCAATGATCATTGCGCAGCTTGCCAATCATCGTTGACATGCGGCCCGTTCGCCACGCAGCGCCAGCCGCCAGCAGCGTTATTGAGCTGCTGGGCTGCGCGTTGCAAGTCCTCGCGTGTGCGGCTTTGAATCAGATGATGAAGTTGATCCAGGTATCCCGACGAATGACCCGCCCGGTGCGCGTGCCAAAGCAAGTCGGCGGCTTGGCTGACGGGCAGTGCCTGGGCTGTGAACTGCTGCGCCAGGGCCTGGTTGCCCAAGACTGGACTGCGTTCGATCAAGGACGGCAGTTGCCCCAGGAAGGTATGCAGTTGCTCGACAATCCCGTCCAGGGACGTGCTGGGCGATTGCACGCCAAACAACAGGCCGGTTTGCCCGTTGATTTGTCGGATACCACTGAACACGGCGTAGCCGATTTGCAGCTCGACTCGCAAACGCTGATAGAACGGCGCCTGGAGCACATGCCCGAGTAACCGCCATGTGGCTTCATCGACCAGCGATAGACTCGGCGTTGGGCAAAACAGCAACAAGGCGGCTTCGCTGGAGTCGGTGTTGACCTCGTGCCAGAGGTGTTGGCCGTCGATTGGCTGAGGTGTATACGGGATGTTCGCCGGCTGCCCTGGCAAATGGGCGGCTGCGATTTTGATTGCCGCTTGACTCGCGGTGGGTAGGCCAGAGCCCAGCCCCTGCCAGCGTGCGCCAGACCACGACGCTTGTGCTTCCAAGGGCTCGGGCTGCACCCCGGCGCAGCAAGCAGGCAACGCCTTGAGCAATTCACGAATGGCGATCAGCGGCACAGGTTCGGGCGGGGATAGCGGTTCATCGCACCTGTTCAGGCAACGTGCCAGTTCTTCGAGCACCGCCGGCATCGGTTCGTGAAGACCATGCATTTTCACCAGCCAATCATTGGCAATGGTTTCGCAAGACAACTCGACGCCCGCCTGGCGAGCATGTTCGCGCAACGACTGCAGCGCGGGTTCGAGCCCGGTGGGAACGCCAGCGTCAAACCGCCAGTGCAGGTACAACGCGCCTTCGTCGGTGTCATCCGCCAACGCCTGGCTGAATATCAACGCCGTTAGCTCCCTGCGACCCCGTGAGCGATCCTGGGCAAAGCTACGCAAGCCACGGTGGGCGCTGGTTTGGCCACGGATCAGGCCGGCGCGTTCTTCCTTGGCTGGCGGGCGCAGCAGGGGGTTGTTCGGTGGCAGCTGCCAGTTGTGCTCAAAGGCAGGCAGGTGCAGTGCATCGAGCATGGCCTTGAGGGCTGTGACGCCTTGCTCCGAAAGGCCTTCGCTATCGTTGCGAGCCAATGCCAGGGCGCCTTGGACCTGTTGTTGACGAGCGTTGAGCAAGGCGAACTCTTCGCGTAAGGCTGTCCAGTCGCTGCGTGCGAAAAAACTCAGCCAGTCGTACAGCAACGCTTCAATCTGCGTGGCCGATTCATTCCTGGTATCGAGGGCGAAGTCGATATCCAGCACCGCTTGGCCCGCGAAGTGATACAGCACGGACGCGTGCACTGCGGTGGCCAATTGTCGTGCTTTGAGCTGCGCGAGCAACCCGCCTGGTGCCGAAGCGTTGAGCCAGGTGCAGAGGAACTCCAGCGCTTGGCGTGGGGCGTTACAGGTGATGATCTGATGCAGGTGCTGATTGGCAATGTGTTGATAGCTGTGTGCTGGGCCGTGCATCAAGGCGGGGGGAGCGGCTTGCGGATGCAGTGGCCCCGGGGTCAGTTCGTCACTGAACTGCTGGGCCAAGGCTTGCAGGTCTGCCAGCGATTGTGGGCCGGCAAGGCTCAAGGTCATCTGCCCACTTTGATAGAAATGCCCGTGGAAGTCGCGCAGGGCGTGCTGAAAGGCGTCACTTTCCACCGGCAGGCTGTCGCGGTTGCCGGCGTGAAAACCTCGTAGCGGATGATCCGCCGCCAGTCCCTTCATCAATGCCACTTGTAGTTGAGCCTGGGCATCCTGGGACCAGGCCACAAACTCCGCCTCCAGCACTTCGCGCTCACGCCGTTGATCATCGAGTGTCAAACGTGGATGGGCCAGCATATCCGCCAAGCGTGCCAGCCCATCTGCAAAGGTCGAAACCGGCAATTCGAAGAAGAAATCAGTGGTGCGCTCACGGGTGCTGGCGTTGACCTGTCCACCGTGGCGTTGCACATAGGCCATTAGCCCTTCGCCCGCCGGAAAGCGCTCGGTACCGAGAAAGAGCAGATGCTCAAGAAAATGCGCCAGCCCCGGCCAGGCCAATGGCACGTCATGACTGCCAGCAGCCACCCGTAAAACCGCGGCGCAACGTTTCAGGCGCGGCGCATGTCGCAGGGCAACCCGCAGGCCATTGGCCAGGGTCAGGTGGATAGGGTGAGGGTGAACCGGCGCAGGCATGGGCACTTCCGAGGCATGGGAAGTGCCTATGCTAGCAAACCCACCGGGTCAGGGCTTGTGCAGTGCGCCGTAGAGTTCCGGGCGACGGTCGTGCAGGTAGTAATTGGCGGCGCGGGCGTCGAGGATCGATTGACGATCCAGCGTGCCGACAATCAATGCTTCATCCAGGCTGGCCTGGGCGATTCGCTGGCCATCCGGCGCGGCAATGCTGCTTTGCCCGCAGTACTGAATATCGCCTTCATGCCCGCAGTAATTGGCGTAGGCCACGAAACATTGGTTCTCGAAGGCTCGTGCACGCACAGTGACGTCGGCGACAAAGTCGAACGGCACCATGTTGGCAGTGGGCACCAGGATCAGTTCGGCACCGGCCATGGCCAGGCGCCGGGTGTTTTCCGGAAACTCAAGGTCATAGCAGATCAGCATGCCTACCTTCCACCCGTTCAATTCCACCACGGGGAAATCATCCGGACCGGCACTGAACATCGAGTGATCGAGGTCGCCAAACAGGTGGGTCTTGCGGTAGTTGCACAAGCGCTTGCCCTGGGCGTCGATCAACTGCACGGCGTTGTAGACCTGGCCATCTTCGGCCCGCTCCGGGTAGCCGTATAGAATCGCCAGCCCGGCACTCTGCGCCAGTTCGGCAATCGCCTGTGCCGACGGGCCATCCTGCGCCTCAGCGAGGGCACCAACGGCTTCGGCGCCGATGTTATAGCCGCTGAGAAACATCTCCGGCAGCACCAGCACATCGGCGTCGCACGCTTCATGGGCTACCTGGTGCAGGCGCTGGAGGTTGGCGGCCACATCCAGCGGCAGCGGCGGGCATTGGTACAGGGCGACACGCATGGTCAACTCCTTACTCGGCGAGGGCGATTGGCCCGATTTCATCGAACACATCACCTGGCCCCGGGTTCTCTGGGTGGGTGCTGCCACCGAAGTGGGTCATGATGCCCCAGACCGCATTGAGCGAGGTCTGTACTGCGCCTTCCACCCAGGCCGGGGTCCAGGAAACATCATCGCCGGCGATGAAGATCCCACGTTGTTCGGCGGGCATGTCCTTCTGCATGAAGTGCGCATACATGCGCTGGTTGTAGCGATAGTGACCGGGCAGGGCGCCTTTGAACGCGCCGAGGAAATGCGGGTCGGCTTCCCAGGATACGGTAATCGGGTCGCCGATGATGCGCGCCTTGATATCGACTTTCGGGTAGATCTTATTCAGCGCGTCGAGGGCCAGCTTGACGCGCTTATCGATAGGCTGGGGCAGCATTTTCAGCGCATCGCTCATCCAAGAGTAGGACAGGCAGATCACGCCCGGCTTGTCGTCACCGTTATCGAACAGATAGGTGCCGCGGGTCAGGCGATCGGTGAGGGTCATGCTCATCAGGTCGCGACCGGTCTGCGGGTCTTTGTCTTTCCAGAATGGGCGGTCGACCATCACAAAGGTTTTCGATGACTGCATGTAGCGCGTGCGGTCCAGGGCCATCCACATTTTTTGCGAGAACAGGGTTTCGTCGCATTCGATCTGGGTGGTCAGCAGCCAGCTCTGGCAGGTGGTTAATACCGCGGCATATTCACGGGTGTCGCCGTAGTTGTCGGTGACAGCGAAACGGCCGTCGGCGGCGTGGGCAATGCGTTTCACGCCTGCCCGTGGTGCGCCTCTATGCAGCGAGCTGAGGCTGGTGCCGGCGGGCCAGTGGGCGCAGCGTTCCGGCACGTGGCGCCAGATGCCCATGGGCACTTGCGCCACGCCGCCGACGACCAGGTGTTGATGGTCATCGCAATTGGTCATCACCACACGGAAGATTTCCAGCATGGAGTTGGGGAAGTCCGAGTCCCAGCCACCCGTGCCGAAACCGACCTGGCCAAACACCTCGCGATGATGGAACGACAATTTGGCGAAGGCCTTGGAGGTAGCAACGAAATCGTAGAAGGTACGGTCATCCCACAGCGGCACCAGCTTGTTCCACAGAGCCTTGAGGCGTGGTACATCGCGGTCGCGGATCGCCTGCTGGATATCACCGAACTGCGAGCCGGCTTCCAGGGCATCGGCCCAGGCATCGGCCACTTCCTGGAACAGAGCCGGCAAATCCGAGAGTTTTTGTGCGTAGTGGGTCTGGCCTTCCAGATCGATCACGGTACTGCCGGACGCCGGGGTCAGTGGATTGGGGAAGGGTTTGGTCTCCAGGCCCAGCTTGTCCACGTAATGGTAGAACGCGGTGGACGACACCGGAAAACGCATGCCACCCAGCTCGGCGATGATGCCCTCGGCGCCTTCAAACGCCTGGGAGCGTAAACGCCCACCCATCTTCGAGGCTTCATACACCACCGGCTTGAGGCCCAGCTTCATCAGCTCGTAGGCTGCAACCAGGCCAGCGATACCGGCCCCCACGATCGCCACCTCGGCGCCATGGTGGGCGGCGGGAATACTGCCCAGCCCGGCGGGGTGTTCGATCCAGTCATCAAAGGCAAACGGGAAATCCGGACCAAAAATGGTGATGGGTTTCTTGCCGTCTGCGGGGTGGCGATTGGTCTTGCTGATGGTGCTGGACGGAATGCTCATGGCTGACCTTACTGACGGCTCGGCGGGATATGGCCCGTTGAGTATAGGAAAAGATGGCAGCCAGTTTAGGGAGCGTTGCGCTCGTTAATAAGACGCAATGTGTCGTCGGATTGCACTGATTTTTGTCAATCTGACGAAGCCAGTGGTCAGATTGCTTGTCCGCGATCCAGTTTGTTGCTGAGGATGATCGAGGTGGTGGTTTTTTCCACACCGTCGACAGTACCGATCTGGTCGAGCAACTGGTCCAACTGCTCCGGCGAATCGGTGCGCAGCCAGGCCACATAATCGAACTCGCCACTCACCGCGCACAACTGCTGTACTTGCGCCATGGCACTCAGCCTGCGCAGCACCTCTTTGCCGGAACGCGGTTGTACGGTAATCCCCACATAAGCCTGTAACCCCCCATCTGCAACGCGTTGGCCCAGGCGCACGCCGTAACCGGTGATCACCTGGGTTTTCTCCAGGCGTGCCAGGCGCGACGTCACCGTGGTGCGCGCAATGCCCAACTGCCGGGCGAGCATGGCCACGCTTTCGCGAGCGTTGAGCTGCAAGGCGGCGATGAGCTGGCGGTCGATTTCGTCTAGGGGGGACAAGGGGAGGCTCCAGTGCGGACGGCAATGAGCAAGCATGGTACAGGCTTGGTCCGGCTGAAAGAACTGCTACGCCAGACACGCAAAAGCCGCGCAATGCGCGGCTTTCTTGTTTGGTGGGCCCAGTAGGACTCGAACCTACGACCAAGGGATTATGAGTCCCCTGCTCTAACCAACTGAGCTATAGGCCCTCAGTAGGCCGCGGATTATAACGATGGTTTCTTCAGTGTGCCATCCGAAAAATCCTCCTGCCTTGTACGAAGGAAGTTTGCGGCAAAAAGCGCCGGTGGCAGGGGCAGGCTGACGATGTAGCCTTGCATCTGTTCGCACCCTTCTGCGGCGAGGAAGGCTTGCTGTGCGGTGTTCTCCACACCTTCGGCGATGATGGTGAATTGCATGCTGTGGCCGAGGGCGATGATGGCGCGCACGATGGCGACGTCGTGGGGGTCATCGGGCAGGCCGCGGACGAAGGATTGGTCGATCTTGAGGAAGTCCAGGGGCAGGCGCTTGAGGTAGCTGAGGGAAGAATAACCGGTGCCGAAATCGTCGATTGCCAATTGGACACCCAGGCGCTTGAGTTGGTGCAGCACCCCCAGGGCTTCTTCGGCCTGGCTCATGATGAAGTTTTCGGTGATCTCCAGCTGCAGGCAGCCGGGTTCCAGGCGGTAATCGCGCAGCAACTGTTCGATGCGTGACAGCAGCTTGGGGTGCCGCAATTGAGCGCCAGCAAGATTGACCGACAGTGGACCGAAATCGTCGAAAGCCTGTTGCCATACATGCAGCTGGCGGCAGGCCTGTTCCAGTACCCAGTCGCCAATCTGCAGGATCATGCCGTTCTCTTCGGCCAGGGCAATGAAGTGTTCAGGCGGGACTTCGCCCAAGGTCGGGTGGTGCCAGCGTATCAACGCTTCGGCGCCGATCAGTTCCTGGGTCACCAGGCTGCGCTTGGGTTGGTAATACAGGCTCAATTCGTCACGTTCGATGGCGCGACGCAGCTCGTGTTCCAGCGCTACGCGTTCATTGGCCTGGGCGGTCAGGTCGCGGGTGTAGTGTTCGACCCGGTTGCGGCCCTTGGCTTTGGAGCGGTACATCGCGGCATCGGCGTTTTTGACCAGGGTGGCGACGTCGGTGCCGTCCTGTGGATACAGGCTGGTGCCGATACTGGCGCTGATAAAGAACTCGTGCTCTGCGGCCTGGAACGGCGGTGTAAAGCAATCGAGCAGTTTATTCGCAAGGTGCTGGGCATCGCTGGCCTGTTGCAAACCGGGAAGCAGGATGATGAATTCATCGCCACCCAGGCGGGCCACGGTGTCCACGTCCCGCAGTTGCTCCTTGAGGCGTACGGCGATGTCTTTGAGCAGCAGGTCGCCTATCGGGTGGCCTAGGCTGTCATTGATGTGTTTGAAGCGGTCCAGGTCGAGAAACAACACCGCTCCCTGTTTGCCGCTTTCCTGTTGGCCGTTGAGGGCGGCCTGCAACCGACTCTCGAACAGGGTGCGGTTGGGCAGGCCGGTCAGCGGATCATGGTGGGCCTGATAATCCAGGCGCGCCTGGGCCAGCTTGAGGCTGGAAATGTCAGCAAACACGGCCACGAAATGTGTGATCAATTGGTCGTGGTTACGCACGGCGCTGATGGTCAGCCAACTTGGGTACACCTCGCCGTTTTTGCGGCGGTTGGAGATCTCACCTTGCCAGTGGCCATGGGCCGTCAGTTGGTGCCACATGGCCGCATAGAAAGCGCTGTCATGCAGGCCGGAGGCGAGCAGGCGCGGGGTATGGCCGAGGGCTTCGGCCTCGCTGTAGCCGGTAATCTCACTGAAGGCGCGATTGACGGCGCTGATGTTCTGGCGGGTGTCGGTGATCAACACGCCTTCGGCGGTGCTTTCGAAGACCGTGGCGGCTTGTTGCAATTTTTCCTGCATTAACTGGCGTTCGGTGATGTCCCGGGCGATGGTCAGCATGCAATCGTCGTCGCCGATCGGTAGAGGGCGGCTGGACACCTCGCAGAGACGAATCTGGCCGTCGGCGCGACGAATACGGCAAATGAAATCGCGGACAAAGCCGTCGCGTCGCATTAACTCCAGCAGCTGTTTACGTTCGTTGAGGTCGACCCAGATACCCAGGTCCAAAGTTGACTGATCAAGTGAAGTGGCGCTGGTGAAGCCGGTCAGGTGGCTGAAACCTTCGTTTACCTCAATCAGCAGTCCATCGCTCTGGCGGCTCAGCAGCAGGCCATCAGGGGAGGCATGGAACGCCTTGGCAAATTTCTCTTCGGAGGTTTGCAGCCGCTGTTGGGTTTCCTTGAGTTGAGTGATGTCGCGCACCACCACTACCAGCGCTTCGGTGGTATCGAGTTGGAAGGGCTCAGCCGAGATCAGCCCGGTAAATGCCTGGCCGTTGCTGCGGTGAAATTGCATTTCCAGATTGCGGATACTGGTGGTCTGCACCCGGTGCAGCAAGTCCGGTTCTACCCCTTGAATGCCCCATATATTCAGTTCCGTAGCGGTTTTGCCTATGACCTCGTTGGCGCTCAGGCCAATCTGGTCCTCGAATGCCTTATTGACCTCCAGCAAGCAGCCATCGGACAGCCGCGCAATCACCAGGATGTCCGGACATTGCTGAAACACTGAGGCAAACTTCTGCTCGGACAGTTGCAGGGCTTCCTCGGTGCGTTTGGCTTCACTGATGTCGATCATCAAGCCACGTAGCACTGGCTCATGGCCATGTTCGATCAGGCTGACGATATCGCGAACCCACAGGCAGCGGCCATCAGCGGTAATCACTCGGTAGTCGACGCTATGATCGCGGTTGGCACGGGTTTCCCTGTAGCAATACGCCTCGGCTCGGGTCAGGTCGGCGGGATGGATAATATTGCGCCAGAATCCAGGAATCAGCCAATGGGCGCGGGGATAGCCGAGCAGGTCTTCGGCATGGGGTGACACATAGCTGTAGGTGAAATCGCTGATGCTCGCTTCCCAGGCAATGGCAGACAAGCTTTCCACCAGGCCACGATAGTGGTATTCGCTGCTACGCAGTTCTTGCTCAAGGGCGACCCGACGGGAGATTTCCGAGCTGAGCCGGCGGTTGATCCGAATCACTACTGCCAACACGGTGCTCAGTAGCAATACCGCTGGCAGACCGTACGTCAGCAGGTCTGCCCAGAGTGTGCGGTGATCCGTGAAGCTGCCGACCCAGTGTTGCTGGATCGCATCGGTTTCGGCCGGGCTTAGGTCGGCGAGGACTTTGTCCAGGATGCCCACCAGTATTTTTTCATCCCGCGGGACGCCCATCGCCAGTTGGTAGCGGTAGGGCGTTTCACCACTGACGTACAAACCATCGAGTTTGAGTTGGCGCAGGCTCCAGACACTGGAGGCCAGGTCGCCGACTACCGCATCCACTTCATCGGTGGCCAGGGCTTGCAGCGTCGAGCTGACGTTGGGCATTGCGACGAGATTCAGGTCCGGATGATGGGTACGCAGCAACTCATGGGGCGCGTAGTTTTCC
Organism: Pseudomonas khavaziana; assembly: GCF_036704165.1. NCBI lineage: Bacteria > Pseudomonadati > Pseudomonadota > Gammaproteobacteria > Pseudomonadales > Pseudomonadaceae > Pseudomonas > Pseudomonas khavaziana. The sequence continues at coordinate 5,950,878 of NZ_CP129946.1, read as the reverse complement.
ACTACGGCAATTTTCAGTCCGTACAAATCCTTGAGGTTGCGTGGTTTCGCGCCACCTTCATGGGCAAGGATGACAATGGGAAAGTCCAGGTAGGGACGTGTGAAGGCCAGGAAGCTTTGGCGCTCCGGGGTGGACATGATGCCCGGTAGCAGGTCGAGCTGGTTGCTTTGGGCTTGTTCAAGCACTGCGGTCCAGTTGGCTGGCTCGACCAGCTTGATCCGCACGCCCAGGCGGTCCTGGATCAGGCGTACATAATCAGCGGCCAGGCCCTGGTAACGGCTGTTTTCATCACGGTACTCGAAGGGGGGCCAGGACGCGTCCACGCCAAGGCGCAGCTCCTGATGGTCCGTCAACCAGCTACGCTCATCATCCGTAAGAGTCAACGCGCCAGCCGTTGCGGTCCAGGTCAGCAGCGACAGTAGTAACACGGTCGGCAATCTGGGCATAACGGTCTCGTTATGGCACGGGGAATGATTCGAGTGTAGACGGGCATTTCAGAGGAGGGGCGTTGCAAAGAATTTTATCTATGCAAAACAAAACCCCCGGCCTGGGCCGGGGGTTCTGGTATCACTCGTCGAGGAAGGAGCGCAGATGCTCGCTTCGCGTCGGGTGGCGCAACTTGCGCAGCGCCTTGGCTTCGATCTGACGAATCCGCTCGCGGGTCACGTCAAACTGCTTACCGACTTCCTCAAGGGTGTGGTCGGTATTCATGTCGATGCCGAAACGCATGCGCAGTACCTTGGCTTCACGGGCAGTGAGGCCGGACAGTACGTCGCGGGTCGCCTCTTTCAAGCTCTCAACGGTGGCAACATCGATTGGCGACTGCATGGTCGAGTCCTCGATGAAGTCACCCAGGTGGGAGTCTTCGTCATCACCAATCGGCGTTTCCATGGAGATCGGCTCTTTAGCGATCTTCAATACCTTGCGGATTTTATCCTCAGGCATTTCCATGCGTTCGCCCAGCTCTTCCGGGGTCGGTTCGCGACCCATTTCCTGCAACATCTGCCGGGAAATACGGTTGAGCTTGTTGATGGTCTCGATCATGTGCACCGGGATACGGATGGTGCGGGCCTGGTCGGCGATCGAGCGAGTGATCGCCTGACGGATCCACCAGGTGGCATAAGTCGAGAACTTGTAGCCGCGACGGTATTCGAACTTGTCCACTGCCTTCATCAGGCCGATGTTGCCTTCCTGGATCAGATCGAGGAACTGCAGGCCACGGTTGGTGTACTTCTTGGCAATGGAGATCACCAGACGCAAGTTCGCTTCAACCATCTCTTTCTTCGCGCGGCGGGCCTTGGCCTCACCGATCGACATGCGACGGTTGATGTCCTTGATCTCGGCAATCGTCAGACCGGTTTCGGTCTGCAACGCGATCAGCTTCTGCTGGCAGCGGATGATATCCGGCTGCAGGCGACCGATGGCTTCGGCGTATTTCGCCTTGCCCTTGGCCAGTGCGTCGGTCCAGCTTTCGTCAACTTCGTTGCCCGGGAACTGGCGCAGGAAATCAGTACGCGGCATACGCGCATCACGCACACAGAGCTGCATGATTGCACGCTCTTGGGCGCGCAAACGCTCAAGGGCACTGCGAACGCGCTCAACCAGGCCTTCGAACTGCTTGGGCACCAGCTTGATCGGCATGAACAGCTCAGCCAGGGCTACCAGCTCGGCGATTGCCTGCTTGTTGCCACGACCGTGCTTCTTCAAAGCCTTGCGGGTGATTTCCATTTGATCGGAAACCGCACCAAAACGCTGGGCCGCGACAACAGGATCCGGGCCGCTTTCGACTTCATCTTCGTCGTCGCTGCTGGCTTCAGCCTCATCGTCGTCGGTGTCGTCGTCTGCTTTAGGGGCTTTCGGGTCGACAGGCGGCGGTACTTCGGCAGCAGGCGGCGCAATGCCGTCGTCCGGGTCGATATAACCGCTCAGGACGTCGGACAGGCGGCCACCTTCGGTGGTGACGCGAGTGTACTCGGAGAGAATGTGGTCAACCGTGCCAGGGAAGTGCGCGATTGCGCCCATCACTTCACGGATGCCCTCTTCGATACGCTTGGCGATTTCGATTTCGCCTTCGCGTGTCAGCAGCTCGACGGTACCCATTTCACGCATATACATGCGTACAGGGTCCGTCGTGCGGCCGATATCGGTCTCTACTGCAGCCAGCGCGGCAGCAGCTTCCTCAGCGGCGGCCTCGTCGGTATCAGCGTCGGCCAGCATAAGGGAGTCCTTATCTGGCGCGACTTCGAATACGTTGATCCCCATGTCGTTAATCATGCGGATGATGTCTTCCACCTGCTCTGGATCTGAAATATCCTCAGGCAGGTGGTCGTTGACCTCCGCGTAAGTCAGGTAACCCTGCTCACGACCTAGTGTGATCAACTCTTTGATACGAGACTGCTGTTGCGCTTTTCCGGACATAACACCCTATCCACTGAAGGTCTTGGCGGGCAAAAAACAAGCCGAGGATTATACCCGAGCTATGACCTCACACGCCAGCTGAGGTCGGGTTTGATGCGGAAACATTCTGTTTTAAGAGGTCACGCATCTGTTTTGCTATCTGAATTTGCTCTTCAGCCGACAATCCCGGCTGCCTGGCTCTCTTGATGAGTTCATCTAGGGTCTGCGTATGTTGACCCGTAGATAACCTATTAATGGTGTCTAAAAACTGTTGTTCAAGGTTATCGCCGTCAATTAGCCACTCCTTTTCCGCCAGGGCTTTCAATAAACGGCCTTGTTCCGTGCCGTGCCAACGAGCCATCAGCTGAATTGAGTTTAGCTTAGGATTTTTTTGCACCGCCTCTATCAAGGCAATAAGCACCTGGGCATAGGTATTGCTCTCGTTGGCAAAATGGTCGGCGCTTTCAACCTTGCCCGCCAATTGCGGGTGGTGAATCAATGTACGCAGCGCAATAAGTGTCGGGGCTTCTACCGCCACCGGCGTGCGTGGAGCGTAGGCTTCATCGCGATCACCGCGCTTGCCGTTTTTGCTCCAGGGTTTCTTGTCCCATTTTTTGCCGCCTGCGCCGGGTTTCTTCGACGTCCACTCCTGCTGGGGCGCAAAGGCCTCCTGGGGTTGGTGGAAGTCGGCATAGTCCGGCATGGCGTCGTAATCCATGCCGGGGTCGTAGGCCGGCGGCGCATCCTGTGGTGCGCTGTGCACCAGCTGACTTACGGCTTCGCCGCTCAGGCCGGTGATTTCCAGCAGGCGCTGACGCATCAGGGTGCGCAAGTTGGCGCCCGGGACCTTGTCGATCAGCGGCGCGGCGAGGGTGGCCATATGGGCCTTGCCTTCGAGGGAGCGCGGGTCGGCTTCTTCGGTCAGTTGTTGGAAAAAATAATCTGCCAGTGGTTGCGCATGTTGATTGATGCGCGCACGGAACGCGTCGGTGCCTTCCGAGCGCACCAGTGTATCCGGGTCCTCGCCTTCGGGCAGGAACAGGAAGCGTGCGCGGCGCCCGTCCTGCAGGCTCGACAGCGTGGCCTCCAGCGCTCGCCAGGCGGCGTTGCGGCCGGCCTGGTCGCCGTCGAAGCAGAACAGCACGCTGGGCACCACGCGAAACAGGCGCTTCAAGTGTTCTTCGCTGGTGGCGGTGCCGAGGGTTGCCACTGCGTTGCGCAGGCCTTGCTGGGCCAGGGCGATCACGTCCATGTAGCCTTCAACCACGATGATCTCGTCGAGGTTGCGGTTGTTCTTGCGCGCTTCGAACAGGCCGTAGAGTTCCTGGCCCTTGTGGAACACCGGGGTCTCCGGGGAGTTCAGGTACTTGGGCTTATCGTCCCCGAGCACACGGCCACCAAAGGCGATGATACGGCCACGGCTGTCGCGGATCGGGAACATCACGCGGTCGCGAAAGCGATCGTAGCGCTTGCCGGTTTCGGCGTTCTCCACCAACAAGCCGGCATCGATCATGGCTTTTTGCTGGAGGGTATCGCTGCTCAGGTGCTTGTATAGATTGTCCCAGCCCGGCGGGGCGAACCCCAGGCCGAAGTCGCGGGCGATTTCACCGGTAAGGCCGCGGCTCTTGAGGTAGTCGACGGCGGCCTTGCGCTGCGGATGGCTCTTGAGCGCCTGACGATAAAAATCAGCAGCGGCCGTCAACAGCGGATAGAGCGGCGAGTCGGTGGGCTGCCTGGGTTTGTGCGGGCGGCCGCTTTCTTCGCGGGGGATTTCCATGCCGGCGGCTTTGGCCAGGTCCTCGACGGCCTGGGGGAAATCCAGGTTGTCATGGTCCATCAGGAAGCCAAGGGCGTTACCGCCGGCGCCGCAACCGAAGCAGTAATAGAACTGCTTGTCGGGGCTGACGCTGAACGATGGGGTTTTTTCTTTATGGAACGGGCAGCAGGCAGTGTAGTTTTTGCCGGCTTTTTTCAGTTGTACGCGTGAGCTGACAACATCGACGATGTCGGTGCGGTTCAGAAGGTCGTCAATAAAGCTCTGGGGAATCAGCCCGGCCATGGCGTTCTCGTCATCACTGCGTGTAAATGAGGGCCCGTGAAGTGTTCAAGCGCACGTATCGAGTGCTCGATCATCATTGTCTGCATGGGTTGTCAGGAAGTGTATCTGCCGAGCATTCACTGACGATAGTTTCTGATCAGTTTTCGGCATGGAAATGTTGCCCGGGCGTCCGGTCCTGGCCGATGAAAGGCCTCGGAAACGCATCGATGGGCACAGCCGACACATTTGATCGCCTGCTTGAAGAATAGGTGTGCTCGTCAGTAGCCTTGTTAGGCTCGTCAGAAGAGACGCGCACTGCTGGCAAAAGAGCCAGCCCTGACGTTTGAAGCAGTGTCTCGGTCGCATGTGCGGCGTCGACGGTGAAGCATCAAGCGATATCCGCAAATGCCAACAGCCCGGCTGAGGGCCGGGCTTGGCAGAAGCTTGCTACGAACGTCTGTGTATTAGTACAGACGAACGGCGCGGCGCTGTTCGCGCTGAACTTTCTTGGCGTGACGCTTAACAGCGGCTGCTGCTTTACGCTTACGCTCAGAAGTTGGCTTCTCATAAAATTCGCGGCTACGAACTTCAGCCAGAACACCGGCTTTTTCGCAGGAGCGCTTGAAACGACGCAGAGCTACGTCGAAGGGTTCGTTCTCTTTTACTTTGACGGCTGGCATCCAGAGCTACCTTCTTTCATTACCGGGAATCAACGTTCTCGTCGCAAAAAATTCGCGGCTGAGGTCGTCGGTTTTTAAGGGTTGCGGATGTTAACCCCTCATTGCCCGGAATGCAAAGCCTCTGATCGAAAACCGCTAGTCGGGAGGGGGAGCGGGGACTATCATGCGCGCCTTCGAATTCAGCCTCTACAAGGCGCAAACCCATGCTAGTACTGGGACTTGAAACCTCCTGCGACGAAACCGGCGTCGCCCTATACGACAGTGAACGCGGGCTTTTGGCCGACGCGCTGTTCAGTCAGATCGACCTGCACCGCGCCTATGGTGGCGTGGTGCCGGAGCTTGCCAGCCGTGATCACGTCAAGCGCATGCTGCCGTTGATTCGCCAGGTGCTGGACGAGGCCGATTGTGTGGCGACCGAGATCGATGCCATCGCCTACACCGCGGGCCCTGGATTGGTCGGAGCCCTTCTGGTTGGGGCCTCTTGTGCCCAGGCGCTGGCTTTTGCCTGGGGCATTCCGGCTCTTGGCGTGCACCATATGGAAGGCCATTTACTGGCGCCCATGCTGGAAGAAACACCACCGCAGTTCCCGTTCGTCGCTTTGTTGGTTTCGGGCGGCCATACGCAGCTGGTTCAGGTCGATGGTATCGGCCAATACACCTTGCTGGGTGAGTCCCTGGACGACGCTGCCGGCGAAGCTTTCGATAAAACTGCGAAGATGATGGGGCTCAATTATCCAGGTGGCCCGGAAATCGCCCGTCTTGCCGAGAAAGGCGTGGCGGGTCGCTATATTTTCCCGCGGCCGATGTGTGATCGGCCCGGCCTGATGTTCAGTTTCAGTGGGTTGAAAACCTCTGCATTGAACACATGGCAGCAGAGCGTCAGTGCCGGGGACGACGGTCAGCAAGCCCGTTGCGACATCGCGCTGGCATTCCAGCAGGCCGTGGTGGAGACTTTGACCATCAAGTGCAAGCGCGCCTTGAAGCAGGCGGGTATGAAGCGACTGGTGATTGCCGGTGGCGTCAGTGCCAACAAGGCGCTGCGGGCGTCCTTGGAAAAAATGCTTGGTGACATGAATGGCCATGTGTTCTATGCACGTCCGGAGTTCTGCACCGATAACGGCGCCATGATCGCCTATGCCGGTTGCCAGCGCCTGCAGGCCGGGCAGCATGAGAGTCTGGCGATCAGCGTGCAGGCGCGCTGGCCGATGGAGCAACTGCCGCCATTGTAAGGCTCTACCTGAACCTGGTTCATCTGGGGTAATTAAAAATGCCGTTCGCGACCGGCAAACAGGTCGCGTAGATTGCCGCGGTGACGCCAGACGATCAGCAGTGTCAGCACACTCATCGGCAGCAAGGCTTCCGGTGCCTGCCAGGCCAACAGCGGCAGGGTCAGCGGTGTAGCGATCAGCGCGGCCAGCGAGCTGGTTCGGGTCAGGTAGAAGGTCAGCAGCCAGGCGAGCATGGCCAGTAACGCTGCCGGTGGGTAGATGCCCAGCAGCATCCCGGCTGCCGTAGCAACACCTTTACCGCCGCGAAAGCGGAAGTACAGTGGGAACAGGTGGCCCAGGACGGCGCATACGCCCACCCAGGCCTGCTGTTGCAAGGTCAGGCCGAGGACGCTCGCGATCAGCACGGGCAACAAGCCCTTGCACACGTCGCCCAGCAGGGTAAGGATGGCGAGCTTCTTGCCGGCCAGGCGCAACATATTGGTGGCACCGGCATTGCCCGAGCCACTCATTCGCGGGTCGGGATTTCCCGTCAGGCGGCTGAGCAAAATGGCGAAGGACAGCGAGCCGAGCAGGTAGGCGAGAATCGCCAGTGACCAAAACATGCTAACTATTCCGGGCGAGGACGCCCTGATTCTAACGGGGCATCGCGCCCTTGTCGTGCTGCGGAGAAGAGTACTTGGACAGAGTGTTTATCGAAGGCCTGGAAGTCGACACCGTGATCGGGGCCTACGACTGGGAGCGCGGGATCCGGCAATGCCTGCGCCTGGACCTGAACTTCGCCTGGGATAATCGCCCGGCCGCCGCTGGTGATGACCTGACCCTGGCGCTGGATTACGCCAGTGTTTCCTCCCGTATCCAGGCTTTTGCCGAGCAGTCCCAGTATCAGTTGGTAGAAACCTTCGCCGAGCGCCTCGCCGAAGTGCTGATGAGCGAATTCCAGATTCCCTGGCTGCACCTCAAATTGACCAAGCCGGGCGCCGTGCCGGCTGCCAAGGGCGTGGGCGTGGAGATCGAGCGCGGATGTCTTTGACTCGGATTTACCTTGGGCTTGGCAGCAATATCGAGCGCGAAAGCCGTCTGAGCGCCGGCCTGGATGCCCTGGCGGGTTTCTTGACGGACATGCGCTGTTCGCCAGTGTTCGAAAGCCAGCCAGTGGGGATCAAGAGTGGGCCTTTTTTCAATCTGGTGGTGTCGGCTTATACCGACTTGCCGTTGATGGAGCTGGATCGCCGGCTGAAATTCATCGAGGCCGATAACGGTCGCTATGCGCCTGATCGCAAAGGCCTGCCGCTGGACATCGATGTGTTGCTGTATGGCGATTTGGTGGGAAATTTCGATGGGTTGATCCTGCCGCGGGCAGAAATCCTGAGAAATGCTTTCGTGTTGTGGCCGTTGTCGATGATGGCGCCCGATCGTGTGCACCCTGAGGCCGGCAAGACAATGGCCGAGCTGTGGCGCGATGCTCAGATCGACCAGGTGCTGGCGCCTGTCGGCTTTAAGTGGCAAGGCCGACAACTGACACCGCCAGCTCTCTTGTAGGGGTCGAGCTTGCTCGCGAAAAACCTGAGGGCGCTGCCTTATCGTTGACGTTTTTCGCGAGCAAGCTCGCTCCTACAAAGGCTTGTGTTGTTCCTTGTAGGCTTTCAGCACGGTCAGCCGTTCGCGCTTGAGTGCCGCTCCCAGCTCTGGGCCTTTGAAACCTTTTTCCAGCAATGGTGCAACCGGTACTTCGCGTGCAACCTTTGCCGCGCCGCGCAAATAATCTGCCTGTGGATAAATGCGTTGTTCAAAGCCTTTGCGGCCCCGGGCATCCATTTCGCAGGCTACTACAAACTCTTCGAAGCGCTGCGGCCGCCGGTACAGGTCAAAACTCTGCAGTAATTCCAGTAATGTCGAGGCTTTGAGTTCCAGTGCGCGATGACCGTGGGTATGAAATTCGCCCACCAGCAATGCCAATTCCTGGCAATCCCTGGGCACCTTGAAGCGCTCATTCACCGCCTTGATCAGCTTTAAGCCGCGGTGTTCGTGGGCAATATGCTGCGGCAACTTATCCACAGGCGTCAGGCCTTTGCCCAAATCGTGCAGCAGGCAGGCCCAGCGTACTGTCAGTGGTTGTTTGTGCAAAGCGGCTTGTTCCAGCACGCTCAAAGTGTGAACGCCGGTATCGATTTCCGGATGATGCGCCTCGGGTTGGGGCACACCAAACAGTGCGTTTACCTCCGGTATCAGGGTCTTCAGCGCATCGCAGTCGCGTAGTACCTGAATAAATACCTGGGGTTGATCTTCCATCAGTGCTCGTGAGATTTCTTTCCAGCTGCGCTCGGGGGTAAGGGCCTCGAGTTCGCCGGAATCACTGAGCTGACGCATCAATTCCAGCGTCTCAGGTGCGACCTTGAAGCCTAGGTGTGCATAACGTGCGGCAAAGCGGGCAACACGCAGCACTCGGAGTGGATCCTCAGCGAATGCGGGAGAAACATGACGCAAGATGCGCGCTTCAAGATCGCGTTGGCCGTGATAAGGATCGGTCAGGTTGCCATCGTCATCTTCCGCCATGGCATTGATCGTCAGGTCACGCCGGATCAGGTCCTCTTCCAGCGTAACGTCGGGGCTAGCGTGAAACACAAAGCCACCGTAACCCCGGCCGCTCTTGCGTTCGGTGCGGGCGAGGGCGTATTCGTCACCGTTTTTTGGGTCGAGGAATACCGGGAAATCGGCGCCCACTGGCTTATAGCCTTTGGCGAGCATTTCCTCGGTGGTTGTGCCGACGACGACGCGGTCGATATCGGTGACCTTGATGCCCAGAAGGCGATCACGCACGGCGCCGCCGACTTTGTAGATTTTCATGAAAAAGCCTCCATTAGCGCCACAGGATAACGCCTGTGCCTGGCCAATGGAGGCTTTGCTGCTTCAGAGATGAACGACGGCCATGTCCAGGCGGCCGTAGTCATTGTCGCTGTGATCGCTGCGCGGCGGCACATGATGGGTTTTCATGACCTGATCGCCCTGTAGCGTTTCCAGGTGGATGTCGAACCCCCACAGTCGATGCAGGTGCTTGAGCACTTCCTCGGTGGATTCGCCCAAAGGCTTGCGATCATGCTGCTGGTGACGCAGGGTCAGCGAACGGTCGCCGCGTACATCGATGCTGTAGATCTGCACGTTAGGCTCGCGATTGCCCAGGTTGTACTGGGCGGCCAGGGTTTCGCGAATGATGCGATACCCCGGTTCGTCGTGGATGGCCGGGACCACCAGATCGTCCTTGAGGTCGTCATCGAGGATACTGAACAGCTTGAGGTCGCGAATTACCTTGGGCGAGAGATATTGCAAGATAAAACTCTCATCCTTGAAGCTGCTCATGGCGAACTTGATGGTTGATAACCAGTCACTGCCGGCGATTTCCGGGAACCAGCGGCGATCTTCGTCCGTTGGATGTTCGCACATGCGGCGTATATCGCGGTACATGGCAAAGCCCAGGGCATAGGGGTTTATGCCGTTGTAATACGGGCTGTCGAAGCCGGGCTGGAATACCACACTGGTGTGGGAGGTCAGGAATTCCATCATGAAGCCATCTGTGACCAAGCCCTCGTCGTACAGGTCATTCATCAGAGTGTAATGCCAGAAGGTCGCCCAACCTTCGTTCATCACCTGGGTCTGGCGCTGTGGATAAAAGTATTGGGCGATCTTGCGCACAATGCGCACGATCTCGCGCTGCCAAGGCTCCAGCAGCGGTGCGTGTTTTTCCAGGAAGTACAGGATGTTTTCCTGAGGTTCGGTGGGGAAGCGCGCATTGTCCTTGTCGTTGTTTTTGTCGGCGCGTTTGGGGATGGTACGCCACAGGTCATTGATCTGTTTCTGCAGGTGCTCCTCGCGCTCCTTCTGGCGCAGGCGCTCTTCCTCGGCCGAGATCGGATACGGGCGCTTGTAGCGGTCGACCCCGTAATTCATCAGTGCATGGCAGGAGTCCAGCAGGTCTTCCACCGCATCGATACCGTGGCGTTCCTCACATTGCATGATGTACTGCTTGGCAAACACGAGGTAGTCGATGATCGAGCTGGCGTCGGTCCAGGTGCGAAACAGGTAGTTGCCCTTGAAAAAACTGTTGTGCCCATAACAGGCATGAGCCACCACCAGCGCCTGCATGCAGATGGTGTTTTCTTCCATCAGGTAGGCGATGCACGGGTCGGAGTTGATCACGATCTCGTAGGCCAGGCCCATCTGCCCTCGCGTGTAGGACTTCTCGGTGCTGAGGAAGTGTTTGCCGTAGGACCAATGGTGGTAACCCAGCGGCATGCCCACGGAGGCATAGGCATCCATCATTTGCTCGGCGGTGATGACCTCAATCTGGTTGGGGTAGGTATCCAGGGCATAACCCGCCGCAATGCGGCTGATTTCCCGGTCATAAGCCTGGATCAATTCAAAGGTCCACTCGGAGCCGGTGGAAATGGGTTGGCGCTTGTTCTCTTTTTTGGCGGTCATGTCACTAACCTGCGCTGGAAGAGTTCACGGAAGACCGGGTAGATATCGCCGGCCGAGACCAGTTGCTGCTGGGCGAACGTATCGGCAAAGGCTTCGCCGATGCGCTCGTATTCGAACCACAGGGCCTGGTGCTCACGGGGGGTGATTTCGACGTAGGTGTAGTACTGCACGAACGGCATGATCTGGTTGATCAGGATGTCGCGGCAGATCGGCGAGTCGTCGTTCCAGTTGTCGCCATCGGAAGCTTGGGCGGCGTAAATGTTCCAATCGTTGGCGGGGTAGCGCTCGGCCATGATCTCCTGCATGAGCTTAAGTGCACTGGAAACGATGGTGCCGCCGGTTTCCCGCGAGTAAAAGAACTCTTCTTCATCCACTTCCCGGGCGCTGGTGTGATGGCGAATGAACACGACGTCGATCTTGTCGTAGTTCCGTTTCAGGAACAGGTACAGCAGGATAAAAAAGCGCTTGGCAATATCCTTGGTCGCCTGGGTCATGGAGCCGGACACGTCCATCAGGCAGAACATCACGGCCTTGGAACTGGGGTTGGGCTGTTTGACCAGCAGGTTGTATTTCAAATCAAAGGTATCGAGGAACGGTACGCGGTGGATGCGTGCGCTGAGTTTCTCTATTTCTGCCTCGATTTCCTGGATATCGCCGAAGTTATCCGGTTCTTCACGCTTCAAGCGCGCCAACTCCTCCTTGGCCTGCTTCAGTTTTGCGCGGCTGCTGCCGGACAGGGCGATGCGCCGGGCATGGGCTGAACGCAAGGTGCGGATGATGTTGATGCGCGATGGGTTACCCTCGTTGCTGATCCCGGCGCGTACAGTCTTGAAGGTGTCGGTCCCGGTCAGGTTGCGTTTGACCAGGTTGGGCAGTTCCAGATCCTCGAACATGAACTCAAGGAATTCTTCCTGGGTGATCTGGAATACGAATTCATCCATGCCTTCCCCGGAGTTGCCGGCCTTGCCCGGGCCTTTACCGCCACCCCCACCTTGTGGGCGCTGGATGTGTTCGCCGGTGGTGAATTCCTTGTTGCCGGGGTGCACGACGGTCTGTTTGCCGCCGCGGCCGTGGTGAAGCACCGGCTCGTCAATGTCCCGCCCCGGGATACTGATTTGTTCGCCGTGCTCCATGTCAGTGATGGAGCGGCGGCTAACGGCCTCTTCGACGGCCTTTTTGATGTGGTCACGGTAACGCCGCAGGAAACGCTGGCGGTTTACCGTGCTCTTGTTCTTGCCATTGAGGCGTCGGTCGATCACATAGCTCATAGGGAGCCCTCCGGGCAGCTTCACGTTACAAGCTTCAAGCGGCTAGCTGGAAGCTTCGGGACAAGCGGTCGGCTGCCAGGCCAATGGCCTGGCAGTGCACACTTGTCGCTGCCTTACTGCGATTTACGCACCCGCAGATACCACTCGGAGAGCAGCCGTACCTGTTTGTCGGTGTAGCCGCGCTCGACCATTCGAGTAACGAAGTCGTTGTGTTTTTGCTGATCCTCCTTGCTGGCCTTGGCGTTGAAGCTGATGACCGGCAGCAGGTCCTCGGTGTTGGAGAACATTTTCTTCTCGATGACCACCCGCAGCTTCTCGTAGCTGAGCCAGGTAGGATTCTTGCCATTGTTGTTGGCACGGGCACGCAGTACGAAGTTGACGATTTCGTTGCGGAAATCCTTCGGATTGCTGATGCCGGCTGGCTTCTCGATTTTTTCCAGTTCCTCGTTGAGGGCTACACGGTTGAGGATCTCGCCGGTTTCCGGGTCGCGGTACTCCTGGTCCTGAATCCAGAAATCGGCATACAGCACGTATCGGTCGAAGATGTTCTGGCCGTACTCGCTGTAGGACTCCAGGTATGCGGTCTGGATTTCCTTGCCGATAAATTCGATGTAGCGCGGTGCCAGGTATTCCTTGAGGAAGCGCAGGTAGCGTTCACGGGTTTCGGCCTGGAATTGTTCCTGTTCAATCTGCTGTTCCAGTACATAGAGCAGGTGCACCGGGTTGGCCGCAATCTCATGGGGGTCGAAGTTGAAGACCTTGGACAGGATCTTGAATGCAAAGCGAGTCGACAGGCCATTCATGCCCTCGTCCACGCCCGCTGTGTCGCGGTATTCCTGGATCGACTTGGCCTTGGGATCGGTGTCCTTGAGGTTTTCGCCGTCGTATACGCGCATCTTCGAATAGATATTCGAGTTTTCCGGCTCCTTGAGGCGCGACAGTACGGTGAACTGGGCGAGCATCTTCAGGGTGTCGGGTGCGCAGTGGGCCTTGGCCAGGGAGCTGTTGAACAGCAGCTTGTCGTAGATCTTGATTTCATCGCTGACCCGCAGGCAGTACGGCACCTTGACGATATAGATGCGGTCGATGAAGGCTTCGTTGTTCTTGTTGTTGCGGAAGGTGTGCCATTCAGATTCGTTGGAGTGGGCCAGCAGGATCCCGGTAAACGGAATCGCGCCGAGGCCTTCGGTACTGTTGTAGTTGCCTTCCTGGGTGGCGGTGAGCAGGGGATGAAGCACCTTGATCGGTGCCTTGAACATTTCCACGAATTCCATCAGGCCCTGGTTGGCCCGGCACAGTGCGCCCGAGTAGCTGTAGGCGTCGGCGTCGTTCTGCGGGAATTCTTCGAGTTTGCGGATATCGACCTTACCCACCAGCGCCGAGATGTCCTGGTTGTTTTCATCGCCTGGTTCGGTCTTGGCGACGCCGATCTGGTTGAGGATCGACGGGTAGAGTTTTACTACGCGGAACTGGCTGATATCGCCGCCGAATTCGGCCAGGCGTTTGGTAGCCCACGGCGACATGATGGTATTGAGATAGCGCCGCGGAATGCCAAAGTCTTCTTCAAGGATCGCGCCATCTTCCGTGGCGTTGAACAGGCCCAGGGGCGACTCGAAGACCGGCGAGCCCTTGATCGCGTAGAAAGGCACCTTCTCGATCAATTGCTTGAGTTTTTCGGCCAGGGACGACTTACCGCCGCCGACGGGGCCGAGCAGGTAGAGAATCTGCTTCTTCTCTTCCAGGCCTTGGGCGGCATGGCGGAAGTAGGACACGATCTGGTCGATGCATTCTTCCATGCCATGGAAGTCTTCAAAGGCCGGGTAGCGGCGGATCACCTTGTTGGAGAATATCCGCGACAGGCGCGAATTGTTGGCGGTTTCCACCAGCTCCGGCTCGCCGATCGCCAGTAGCAGGCGTTCGGCGGCTGAGGCGTAGGTGCTGCGGTCCTGCTTGCACAGCTCGAGATACTCTTGAAGGGTGAGTTCCTCCTGCTGCGTGGACGCGAAGCGTTGTTGGAAGTGGCTGAAAATACTCATGACGTCGTCACCTCGCTCGATACGTGGAGCCGACGCCGGATCAATCAGTCGATGCTGGCAGTCATTGGCGCATGCCAATAGCTGTTTTCCCCCCAGAACACCCTGAAACGCTACCGATGACCCGTACGCCGGTGTACCGGCTCTCCCCTGATTCGGATGGCCTGCGCTTAAGGATAGTTCGGAATCTGGGAGGTCAAGGCGCGATGCGCAATTAGTTTGGTTGCGCCGTTCGTCAGAAACGGCGCAAGCCCAAGCGTCACGCGGGATAGCGGGGTGTAAAAAAAATTATTGCGAATCGCCGGAAGAAATTTCCGAAGGGTAGGTCGCACGCCACAGCTCAAAGCCGCCGTCCAGACTGTAGACGTCGGAGAAGCCCTGGCTGATCAGGTAGGCGGCTGCGCTCTGGCTGGAGTTGCCGTGGTAGCAGGCTACGATCAGCGGCGCATCGAGGTCGGCGGCGCGGATGAAATCGGCAATGTTTACGTTATCCAAATGCTTGGCGCCACTGATGTGAGCCGCCGCGTAAGTAGGCTGGTCGCGGATATCGACGACCACTGCACCTTGCTCGCGCAGCGCTTGGGCTTCTTGGGGAGGGATACGTTTGAAATCGGTCATGGCGGGCTCCTATGGCTTGGCGGCGGCCGGCTGGGTATTGGAAAGGAGGGGCTCACACTGGCAGCCGAAGCGCTCGCCGGTGTCGATGTTCATCAGGGTCATGGCGCCGCCCCACACGCAACCGGTGTCAAGGGCGAACACGCCGGGCTCGTCGCACTTGCCTTCCAGGGCGGCCCAGTGACCGAAGATGATCCGGGTGTCACGGGTCTTGCGTTCCGGGTGGGCGAACCAGGGCTGATAGCCTGGTAGCGCCGTGTCGGCGCCTTCCTTGCTCTTGAGATCCAGCTTGCCTTCGGCGGTGCAGAAACGCATACGTGTGAAATAGTTAGTGATCACGCGCAGGCGGGCCACACCGGTGAGGTCGTTGTCCCACTTCACCGGGTCATTGCCGTACATGCCGTCGAGGTACGCCGTATACAGGTTGTCGTCAGCCAGTGCACTTTCGACTTCGGCGGCGCACTTGAGGGCTTTCTTCAACGTCCATTGGGGCGGGATGCCCGCATGCACCAGGGCGATATTGCGGCCTTCGTCGTAATGCATGATTTTCTGGCGGCGCAGCCAGTCGAGCAGCTCGATGCGGTCGGGTGCTTCGAGAATTTCCCGCAAGGTATCGCCCTTTTTCAGACGCTCGATATTATTGCCGACGGCCAGCAGGTGCAGGTCGTGGTTGCCCAGTACACACACCAGGGAATCACGCAGGTTATAGAGATAGCGCAGGGTTTCCAGGGACTGGGGGCCACGGTTGACCAAATCCCCCACCAGCCACAGGCGATCCTCAGCCGGGTCGAAGGCTACGCGCTCCAGCAGGCACTTGAGGGGCTCCAGGCACCCTTGCAGGTCACCGACCGCGTACGTCGCCATCAGTGCAGGGCTCCGGGCACCGCGAGGCGGAAGGGCTTGATGGTGGCGTCGAACAAGTGGCCATCGGTGGCCTTCATTTGATACGAACCTTGCATGGTGCCGACTTTGGAGGTCATCACCGTGCCGCTGCTATAGGTATGGCTGGCGCCGCTGTCGATCAAGGGTTGCTGGCCCACCACGCCGGCGCCGCGCACTTCCTCGACCTGGCCGTCACCGTCAGTGATCACCCAGTGCCGTGACAGCAGCTTGGCCGGTACCAGTCCGTTGTTTTTTACTGTGACGGTGTAGGCAAAGGCGAAACGGTTATGTTCAGGTTGCGATTGGTCCGCCAGGAAGCGGGTGACGACGCTGACGTCGATCTGGTAGCGAGGATCGGACATGCAAGAGGCCTTAAAAGCGGAAGACAGCAGATGCGGCTCAGTCTAGGCCATCTGGTGGGCACTAGGCCAGACATGCCGTCTGGGATGACGTGATCCAAAATGTGGGAGGGGGCTTGCTCCCGATAGCGGTGTGTCAGTTGAAAATGTATCCACTGATACTCCTCTATCAGGAGCAAGCCCCCTCCCGCATTTGGATCATGTTGTCCTTTTGTCTTATTCCGCTGTTGGAGCAGGTTGTATAGCCAGTTGGTCGGCCAAACGCACGAACGCGGCAAGGTCCAGCTGCTCGGGGCGCAGGCTGCCATCGACGCCGGCGGCCTCGATTTCAGCGGTGCTCAGCAGGGCCTTGAGGGTATTGCGCAGGGTCTTGCGACGTTGGTTGAACGCTTCGCGTACCACGCGTTCCAGCAATTTATGGTCCTTGGCCGGATGTGGCAGCACGGCGTGAGGCACCAGGCGCACGATGGCCGAGTCGACCTTGGGTGGCGGGTTGAACGCGCCAGGACCCACGTTGAACAGGTGCTCCACACGGCAGTGGTACTGGACCATGATCGACAGGCGGCCCCAGTCACCGCCGCCGGGGCCGGCAGCCAGGCGTTCCACCACTTCTTTTTGCAGCATGAAGTGCATGTCGCGGATGATCCCGGCGTTGTTCAGCAGGTGAAAAATCAGCGGCGTGGAAATGTTGTATGGCAGGTTACCCACTACCCGCAGGCTATTGGGCGCGGCGTTGAGGCTGTTGAAGTCGAACTTCAGTGCGTCGCCCTGGTGCAGGTTGAAATTGGGCTTGCCGGCGAACTGCTGGTTGAGGATCGGGATCAGGTCCTTGTCCAGCTCAACCACGTCCAGTTGCCCGCCACTGGCCAGCAGGCCCTGGGTCAGCGCGCCCTGGCCCGGGCCGATTTCCAGCAGGCGGTCCTCGGGCTTGGCATGGATGGAGCGCAGGATGCGGTCGATCACGCCAGCGTCGTGCAGGAAGTTCTGCCCGAAGCGCTTGCGCGCCCGGTGTTGGTAATGCTCAGTCATATACGGGTCTCGGCCATCTGATAGGCGGTTTCCAGGGCCACGTGCAGGCTGCCGGTATCGATCTTGCCGCTGCCCGCCAGGTCCAGGGCAGTGCCATGGTCGACGGAGGTGCGGATGATCGGCAGGCCCAGCGTCACGTTGACTGCAGCGCCGAAGCCTTTGTATTTCAGCACGGGCAGCCCCTGGTCATGGTACATCGCCAGCACTGCGTCGCAGTGCTCCAGATATTTGGGGGTAAACAGAGTGTCTGCGGGCAATGGACCGCGCAGGTCCATGCCTTCTTGGCGCAGGCGCTCTAATGTCGGTTCAATGATGTCGATTTCTTCATGGCCCAAGTGACCGCCTTCACCGGCGTGGGGGTTGAGCCCGCAGACCAGGATACGCGGTTGGGCAATGCCGAATTTCTGTTGCAGGTCGGCGTGCAGGATGCGCGTGACACGTTCGAGGCGCTCGGCGGTTATGGCGTCGGCGATTTCACGCAGCGGCAGATGAGTTGTCACCAAGGCGACGCGCAGGCCGTGGGTGGCGAGCATCATGACTACTTGAGCGGTGTGGGTCAGTTCGGCGAGGAATTCGGTATGGCCGGAGAAGGCGATGCCGGATTCGTTAATCACGCCTTTGTGTACCGGAGCGGTGATCATGCCGGCGAAGTCACCGTCGATACAGCCTTGGCCCGCACGGGTCAGGGTTTCCAGCACAAACGCCGCATTGGCCTTGTCCAGTTGCCCGGCAACAACCTTGGCGTGCAGCGGGGTATCCCACACATACAGGCTGCCTGCGGGCGCCGGCAGGTCGGGCCAGTCGCCCGGCGCCACGCCCAGCAGGGTGACAGCCACACCCAGTTGCGCGGCCCGCTCGAGGAGCAGGTCGCGGCTGGTGATGGCAATCAGGGGGTGTGGCTGGAGTTGCGAGGCAAGCAGCAGGCAAAGGTCTGGACCAATGCCGGCCGGCTCGCCGGGTGTCACCGCGAAACGCTGGGGTTTCACTGGGTGGCCTGGTCGGTGCCTGTTTGCTCGGCGCCTGGCAGCTTGTTTTCTACATAAGCTTCGTCACGGATCTGACGCAGCCAGGTTTGCAGCTCTTCATCGTATTTGCGGTTACGCAGTACGGTCAGGGCTTGCTGCTCGCGGGCCTGGTTGGTGTTGTCCGTGGCGCGACGGCCAAGGACTTCCAGTACATGCCAGCCGTATTGGGTCTTGAAGGGTTTGGACAATACGCCTTGCGGGGTATCGGCCATGACCTGCTGGAACTCTGGTACCAGGGCTTTTGGGTCGATCCAGTTCAAGTCGCCGCCGTTGAGGGCAGAACCTGGGTCTTCCGAGAAGCTTTTGGCCAGGGTGGCGAAGTCTTCACCGTTTTCGATACGGTCGTAGATCTTCTGCGCCAGTTCCTTGGTTTGTGCCTCGGTGCGGATTTCGCTCGGTTTGACCAGGATGTGGCGAACATGTACTTCGTCTTTGAGCGAGGTCTCGCCGCCGCGCTTGCCCAGCAGCTTGAGGATAATGAAACCGCCTGGCGTACGTGCCGGTTGGGTGATGTCACCCACGTTCATGGCGCTCAGTTCACGGTCGAACGGAGGTGGCAGTTGCGCGGCTTTACGCCAGCCCATGTCACCGCCGTCCAGTGCGTTATCACTGCCGGAGACGGCAATCGCGGTCTGCGCAAAGTCAGCGCCGGCCTTCAGACGGTCGTACACCGCTTGAGTCTTGGCCGCTGCGGCATTCAGTTGCTCGGCGCTGGCGCTGTCTGGCGTTGGAATCAGGATATTGGCCAGGTGCAGTTCTTCGGAGAGCTGCATCTTGCCAAGGTCCGAGGCCAGGAAGTTCTTCACTTCCTGTTCGGACACCTGGACTCGTTCGGCCACACGGCGCTGGCGCACACGGCTGATGATCATCTCGCGCTTGATCTGGTCACGGGCGTCCTCATAGGACAACCCGTCGTGAGCCAGGGCGGCGCGGAACTGGTCGATGCTCATGTTGTTGCGTTGAGCGATGGTGCCGACGGCCTGGTTCAGTTCTTCATCCGAGATTCGGATACCGGAGCGTTCGCCGATCTGCAATTGCAGGTTTTCGACGATCAGACGCTCCAGCACCTGGGGCTCCAGGACACTGGTCGGCGGCACGCCACCGCCACGCTTGGCGATGGTTTGCTGGACTTCCTTGACCCGTTGGTCCAACTGGCTCTGCATGATCACGTCGTTATCGACGATGGCCGCTACTTTATCCAGCTGCTGGACCGCGGCGTGTGCCGTAACAGTACCCAGGAACAGCGCGCCCAGCACTAGCGGGCGCAAACACTCAGAAAGCTTTGTCTTCACGTTCACGATAACCTTCAATGCCTTTGTCGAGGAAGCTCTCTACCTTGGCGCCGGTCAGGCCGCCGAGTCCTTTAAGGACGATCTGGAGGAAGAGCCCGTGGTCACCCTTTTCGTTCTGCGGGGCGATCTGGCTGTATTCGTCATTGGAAACCCAGTAGCGGTTGATGACGCGCAGTTTCCAGCAGCAGTTGTCGTACTCGAAACCACCGAAGGCTTCCAGGGTACGGTTGCGGGCATAGTCATACTGCCAGCGGGTGATCAGATTCCACTGCGGAATGATCGGCCACATCATCGAGAAGTCGTGTTGCTGGATTTTGTAGTAATCCTTCACAAAGTTCGGATCACCTTCTTGGCCGAAGTCACCACCGAACTGCCATTTCCCGGTCAACTGGTTGTAGACCACTTGGTCGTTACGATAGCGGTAGCCGAGGTTGACCACCTTGTTCGGGTTATCTTCCGGCTGATAGTGGAACATTGCGCTGCCGGAGCGAGGACTATGGCTATCGGTATCCCAGTTGTAGTCGGCAGTTGCGCGCCAGTCGCGGTTGAAGCGGAACTCGTATTCCAATGCGATTGGAGAAACATTGGAGTGCGCATCATCGCGCGTCTTGGCATCAACGCCTGGCAATTGAACTTCACGGTCCTTGAAGTACACCGCTTGACCGATGGATGCACGCTGACGTTCGAAGCCATTTTCTTCGATCCAACGGCTGGTAAGGCCAAACGACAGTTTATTCTCGTCGCCAATACGGTCTGAACCACTGAAGCGGTTATCCCTGAACAGCGAGGAGTAGCTGAAAGAGTTTTCGCTGGTGTCGAAGACCGGGATGTCCCTTTGGTCTTTGTTCGGCACATAGAGGTAGAACGCGCGAGGTTCGAGTGTCTGGTTGTAGTCTTTGCCGAACCAATTGGTCGTGCGGTCGAAGTACAGGCCGCTGTCGATGCTGGCAATAGGCACAGAGCGATCTTGCGAGCTGTTAAATGTCTGGCCGGCCAGGGCCATTTGGTCCTTGCCTTTACCATCCAGGTCCAAGTCATATTTGGTATAGACGTACTTCAACTTCGGCGTGATAAAGCCGTAGCTCCAGTTCATCGGGTACGAGACGGCTGGCGCAACGTTCAGACGGGTACCGTTTGCACGGGTCAGACCTGTCACGTTTTCATCCAGGCGTCTCTCACCAATGGTGCCATCCGCATTAAACGGGCCACCATCTTGGTCGCGAACTCTACCGCTGCGCAAGTCACGATCAAACCTGACTGCTTCGGTCTCATAAGAGAAGTTCAGGCCAGCCGGTTGAAACGGTAGCGTACCGTTAAATGTAATTTGCGGTAGTCGATCATACGGAGTGATCTGGGAAATCGTCGCCAGTTGGTACGACTGCAAGTTAACAGCGGCCTGATAGCTGTCGCCACGGTAGCTCACAGTACCCTGCTGGTTCAGGAAGTCCTGACTCTCAACGCCTTCCTGATAGGACTTCAAGTCCTGGAAGTAAAACGGATCGCTGATCTTGGTGTAATCAACCAGTGTCGACAAGCGTGAATCCAGCCCACCTCTATGCTGCCAATTGAGCATATAGCGAGTTTTTTCGGAGTCGGTCTGCTTGCTTCGCTCATCGTTGTCATCGTTGAGATACGCCCCACCAAACTGCCCTTCACTCGACTTGGTCAGATAGCGGAACTCGCCCTCCATCAACAAGCCGCGCTTGGTCATGTATTGCGGGTACAACGTAGCGTCATAGTTCGGCGCCAGGTTGAAGTAGTACGGCGTCACCAGGGTGAAGCCCGTCTCGCCACCGGTGCTGAAGCTCGGCGGCAGGAAGCCGGATTGACGACGGTCGTCGATCGGGAAGTAAATGTAAGGGGTGTACAGGATCGGGATGTTCTTGACCCGCAACGTCGCGTTGGTGGCTGTACCGAAACCGGTGGCCGGGTTCAACGTGATGTTGTTGCCCTTGAGCTGCCAGGCGTTGCTGTCTGGCTCGCAGGTGGTGTACGTACCGTCCTTGAGACGGATGATCGCGTTCTCGGCACGCTTGGCGTACAGCGCGTTACCGCGGATGCGTGACTTGTGCATCACGTATTCGGCGTTGTCGATCTGGGCGGCACCGGTGTCCAGCTGCACTTCTGCATGGTCGCCGACAATCAGCGCACCGTTGTCGCGCAAACGCACCTTGCCGTTCAGCTCGCCACGGTTCTCGGCCTGGTACAGGCTGGCTTCGTCCGACTCCAGCTGCATGCTGCCCTGGCGCATGACCACGTCACCGGCCAGGGTCGCAACCTGCTGCTCCTGCTCGTAACGAGAGGCCTTGGCACCGATGAAGGTCGGCGCATCGCTCTTGTTCGTCTTGTCATTCATGCCAGGACGAACAGGCTCGATGTAGGCACCACTGCAGTAAGGACCGGTTTCGGCCAGCTGTGCTGCGGTCAGCTTCTCGCGAGGCACCCAGTCCAGATGGCTGTAGTCGGCGCTGCGCGAACGCAGACCACGGCCCTTGGATTCAGTGACCAGCATGGTCTTCGGTTCGGCGTCGACCTTGCCGCCGGCTTCGCCTTGCGGCGTACCGTTGGCCGAGCTGACGGCGGAACCGTCATGCACCGGGCGCGGCGGCAGCGGGGCGGCGGCGGTCTTCGGCGCACAATCCCAGGCACCCGAAGCGGAGACCGAGCAGTCATACTGCTCAGCGGCTACCACGTGTGAAGTGGCGAAAGGTTGCATGGCCAGCAGACTGCCGGTTACCAGCAACGGAAATTTTCTACGAAACGCGGGGGATTTCAATGCCATCTTATTAGTCCGGGCTTCCTGCGTGCCATCTGCCCGCGGTTTGGGCCGCACGCCTCTCGATGGTCTGAAAAAGATGCGTGATAATAAAGCATGCCCCGCTTGACGGCTAGCGCCGTCGGAGACCTCTGTAATGCCCGAGCAAGATCTACGTTTACAACAGCTGGAAGTCTGGCTGGATGAGCAGTTGCCCATCCTATTCAACGCCCAGGACTGGGGCGCCGTACCCCCGGCCACATTGACCGCGGCCAGCAGTGACGCGAGTTTCAGGCGCTACTTCCGCTGGGAGGGCGGTGACCATACGTTCGTTGTCATGGACGCGCCACCTCCCCAGGAAAACTGCAAACCTTTCGTCGATATCGCGCATCTGCTGGCGAAATCCGGAATAAATGTGCCGAAAATTTATGCAGAAGATTTGCCCCGTGGCTTTCTTTTGCTTAATGACCTGGGCAGAAAAACCTATCTGGACGTGATTGACGGTGAAAACGCCGATCAATTATTTGCCGATGCCATCGATGCGCTGCTCGCGTTCCAGCAACTGCCGATGGACCAACCACTGCCCTGCTACGACGTGGCCTTGTTGCGCCGCGAGCTGGAATTGTTCCCGGAGTGGTATGTACGCCGGCACTTGGGGATCGACTTTGATACCGAGCAACAGGCCCTCTGGCAGCGTGTCAGCGAGCAGTTGATCGACAGTGCCCTGGCGCAGCCCAAGGTGCTGGTGCATCGCGACTATATGCCGCGCAACCTGATGATCAGCGAGCCCAGCCCTGGCGTGCTGGATTTCCAGGACGCGGTCTACGGGCCGGTGACCTACGACATTACCTGCCTGTTCAAGGACGCCTTCATCAGTTGGCCCCAGGCCCGTGTGCGGGATTGGCAGCGCGGCTACTGGGAGCGTGCCGGCAAGTTGGGGATTCCCGTGCAGGATGATTTTGAAGACTTCCTGCGCGCCAGCGACCTGATGGGCGTGCAGCGCCACCTCAAGGTCATCGGCATCTTTTCGCGCATTTGCCACCGCGACGGTAAGCCACGCTACCTGGCGGACGTGCCGCGCTTCTTAGCTTATATAGAAGCAGTGCTCGCCGACCGGCCTGAGTTGAGCGAACTGGGCGAGTTGCTTGCCAGCCTGCGCCAACCCGCCGAGGCGAGCGTATGAAGGCCATGATCCTGGCGGCGGGCAAAGGCGAGCGCATGCGTCCGCTCACCCTGCATACGCCCAAGCCGCTGGTACAGGCAGGTGGCAAGCGTCTGATCGAATATCACCTGGAAGCGCTGGCCAAGGCCGGCTTCACCGATATCGTGATCAACCACGCCTGGCTCGGCCAGCAGATCGAGAGCTACCTGGGCGATGGTGCGCAGTTCGGCCTGCGCATCCGCTATTCACCGGAGGGTGAACCGCTGGAAACCGGCGGCGGGATTTTCCAGGCCCTGCCGTTACTGGGGGATGAACCGTTCCTGGTGGTCAATGGCGATATCTGGACCGACTACGACTTCGCCCGTCTCAAGCAACCGCTCAAGGGCCTGGCGCACCTGGTGATGGTCGACAACCCTGCGCATCATCCTTCGGGTGGTGATTTTTATCTGGATCAGGGTGTGCTTCATGATGCGGCGCCCGGTGCCGATAACCTGACCTTCAGTGGCATATCAGTGCTCGACCCTCAATTGTTCGCGGGTTGCAGCGCGGGTGCCTTCAAGCTGGCCCCGCTGTTGCGGGCGGCCATGGCTAAAGGGCGGGTAACGGGGGAACACATGACAGGACATTGGATTGATGTCGGCACGCTGGAGCGCCTGGCACAGGTCGAAACTCTGCTGACAGCGGGGCAGTAGGATGTTGTGGCCAGGGACGCTGATTGGCGCCGGGGCTGGCTTTGCCATTGCCAGTATCCCGGGGGCCTTGTTGGGTGCATTGCTGGGGCAGGCGTTGGATCGTCGCCTGCAGCTGCACAGTTGGGCGCAGTTGCGCGAGCGCCTGGGCGGGCGTCCGGCATTGCGCAACGACGAATTGTTGTTTGTGCTGTTGGGGCGACTGGCCAAGAGCAATGGACGGGTTGTCGACGGGCATATCCAGCAGGCGCGTCAGGAAATGCGCTCGTTGGACATGAGCGAGCCGGCCCAGCGCCGCGCCATCATGGCATTCAACCGTGGTAAGTCCGGCAGTGTCCATGTACGCAGTTATTTGCGTGTGCTCAAGGCCCAGCCCCATGCGGCGGAAGGCGTCTTGCGTGCTTGTTGGCGCATGGCCTGGGCGGATGGCCGGGCGGATGATGCCGAGCGCGACCTGATCGACCAGTGGGGCAAGTGGCTGGGCTGGACACCGCAACAACTCCAGGCGCTGGCAGTCGATTACGCGCCGGAGCGTAAGCCATTGGCAAGTCGTGGCGGAGCTTATCAGGAGGCGTTGCGGATTCTAGGCGTGACGGCAACCACCGAACCCTCGGTGATCAAGCGCGCCTACCGCCGCCTGCTCAGCCGTCACCACCCGGACAAGATCGCCGGCAGCGGTGCCAGCCCCGCGCAGGTACGGGAGGCGACGGAGCGCACCCGGGAGCTGCATAACGCCTATGCATTGATTCGCGAGCGGCGGGATTTTCGCTGAGGCGATTGGCCTGAAAACACAAGCTAATGTGGGAGGGGGCTTGCCCCCGATTGCGAGCTGTCAGCCAATGAATATGTTGACTGATACACCGCTATCGGGAGCAAGCCCCCTCCCACATTGGTCTATATTGATTTCGAATTTGTGATCAGTTGGCGCCGGCCTGCGGGCTCAGCCACCCACGAACCCGCCGATACAACTGTTCCTGCTCTGCTGCGCTGTTGCCTGGCAAAGCCGTAAGCGACACCTGTTTGTAGCCGTCATTCTTCGCCCGCTTGGCCGCCTGGATACGCTCCTGGGCGTTTTTACGTTCCGAGGCGCCATCTTGATAGAACACATCCGCCGTAGGCACCTTCAAGCTCGGCGCCAGTTGTTGCAGGTCTGGTTGACGGGCGGCGGGCGTCTTTCCGGCCACCATGACCAATTTCTGCACCTGTGAGGGTTGTTTCTCGCTCAGGTAACGTGCCGCCCACCAGGCGCCGGTGCCATGGCCGAGCAATACCACGCTGCGGGCGCTCTGGGTCTGGGCAAAGGCGACGGCGGCATCGATACGGTCGAAGATGCGCTTGGCGTCGGTCTTGTCCTGTTCATCCGCACCCGGCACCACCGCTGGGTCAGTGCCTTCCGCCTCGGCGCTGGCGGCCTGTTCGACGGGTTTGGCGGCCGTGCTGCCCTCTTTACTGCTGGTATCGACCGCAGCCTTGGGCGGCTCGATGACGCGTGGGGGCAGTGTGTCAACATTCACGTCCGGCAACGACAGGCTCAGGGTACCCCAGTGGGCGTCCGGTAACTTGCTCCGCAAGGGCGCGATGGCTTGCGGCCAGTCAGCGTTCTCCCCGGCCCCTGGCACAATAATCACCACGCCTTCAGCTTCGGCACTGTTGGCGGGCTTCCAGAGTGCCAGGAACGAATCGCTGCCGGCTTGCAACTGTTGTTGTTGCTCATGGGGAACCTGCCGCTCGAGCGCGCTGGCTTCTGCCTGGCTGCGTTCGGGCAGGGGATGGCGCTCAACGGGTTTTTCGTCCGCGGGCGCCGCTGCGTCGGCGGCCTGTACTGGCAAAGCGTTGGTCAGTAGTAGCGACAGGCACAATGCTGGCAGTGCCGAACGGTGGAGAAAAAGCATCGTTGATTCCCGGCCAGAAGTGGTTCCAGCAGCCTAATGGGTTGGTCGGTATTTGTCAGCGTCGCGAGGAGTGGTTTTCGCTTTCAGCGGGTTATCGACTGTTGGTGCTTTACCTTGAAGGGTAGGGCGATGTCTGAGCCCTCTGACCATTCAACCAATGAATGGCAGACAACACCCTGTGAACAGCTATTCTTGTGCAAGCCCAACATTAATAAGAGGCCGCGCACATGAGTACTTCCTCATTCAAGATCGCCCACAAACTGCTGACCGGCGCGGGCGCCATTGAACAACTGGCCGCTGAGCTCACGCGCCTGGATGTCGATAACCCGCTGATCGTCACCGACGCCGCGCTGGTCAAGTCCGGCACCGTGGCGTTGGCCCTGGAGCACCTGGGTGATCGCGCCTACGAAATTTTTGATCGTGTGCTGCCTGACCCGGAAATCGCCATCGTCGAAGACTGCATGCGTGCCTATCGCGAGGGCGGGCATGACGGTCTTATTGGCGTGGGCGGCGGCAGTGCCATTGATATTGCCAAGAGCGTGGCAGCCTATGCCGGCTACCACGGCGCGCTGGCGGACTTGTTCGGCGTCGACCAGGTGCCGCGTAAGGGCCCGCCGCTGATCGCCATCCCCACCACGGCCGGTACAGGCTCGGAAGTGACCAATGTGGCGATCCTTTCCGACAAGGCCGCACAGCTGAAAAAAGGCATCGTCAGCGACTACCTGCTGCCGGATGTGGCGCTGATCAGCCCGCAAATGACCCTGACCTGCCCGCGCAGCGTCACTGCCGCCAGTGGTGTGGACGCCCTGGTGCACGCCATCGAATCCTACCTGTCACTGAATGCCTCGCCAATTACTGACGCCCTGGCCATCGGTGCGATCAAGTTGATTGCCCGCGCGCTGCCCAAGGCTTACGCCAACCCGGCCAATCTGCAGGCCCGTGACGACATGGCCACCGCCAGCCTCATGGCCGGCATGGCCTTTGGTAACGCTGGGGTCGGCGCCGTGCATGCGCTGGCGTATCCGCTGGGTGGGCGCTTCAATATCGCCCATGGTGTGAGCAATGCGCTGCTGCTGCCCTATGTGATGCATTGGAACAAATTGGCATGTGTTGAACGAATGCAGGATATTGCTCAGGCCATGGGTGTGAACGTGGCCGGCTTGAGTGTCAACGATGCTGCCGACCTTGCCGTGGAGGCCATGACGCGCTTGTGTGCCGCAGTGGAGATCCCGGCGGGGCTGCGCAGTTTCGGAGTGCCCGAGGATGCCATTGCGTCCATGGCCACGGAGGCGGCAGGTATCGAGCGCCTGATGCGCAATAATCCGCGTCAGCTCAGCGCGGCGGATATCGAGAAAATCTACCGGGCGGCTTATTAACCATTGAGATAGGTCACCGTGCGCGCAGCAAAGCATGAGGTATACAATGCGCGCCATCGTGATTTAGCTCAAAAAGGTGCGTCATGCAGCCCTTCGTCATCGCTCCATCGATTCTCTCCGCCGACTTCGCCCGCCTGGGTGAAGAAGTGGACAAAGTGTTGGCCGCCGGCGCCGACTTCGTGCACTTCGATGTCATGGACAATCACTACGTGCCCAACCTGACCATCGGCCCGATGGTCTGCGCCGCGCTGCGCAAGTACGGCGTCACCGCACCGATCGACGCGCACCTGATGGTCAGCCCTGTGGACCGCATTATTGGTGACTTCATTGAGGCCGGTGCGACCTACATCACCTTCCACCCGGAAGCCACTCTGCACGTAGACCGTACCCTGCAACTGATCCGCGAAGGCGGCTGCAAGGCGGGCCTGGTGTTCAATCCGGCCACCCCGCTGAGCGTGCTTGAGTACGTGATGGACAAGGTCGACATGGTCTTGCTGATGAGCGTCAACCCAGGCTTCGGCGGGCAGAAGTTCATTCCTGGCACCTTGAACAAGCTGCGCGAAGCTCGCGCACTGATCGATGCGTCCGGTCGCGATATCCGCCTGGAAATCGACGGTGGGGTTAACGTCAACAACATCCGTGAGATCGCTGCTGCTGGCGCTGACACCTTCGTGGCTGGCTCAGCGATCTTCAATGCCCCGGACTACCAGGCCGTCATCGACAAGATGCGCGCCGAACTGGCGCTGGCGCGTCCATGAGCGGCTTTGAGCAGTTGTTCCCCGGCAAACTGCCACGGCTGGTGATGTTCGATCTGGACGGTACCTTGATCGATTCGGTGCCCGACCTGGCGGCCGCGGTGGATCAGATGCTGCTCAAGCTGGGGCGCAAGCCGGCGGGGGTCGAATCGGTGCGTGAATGGGTGGGCAACGGTGTGCAGATGCTGGTGCGCCGGGCCCTTGCCAACCATATCGACGCCGAAGGCGTGGATGACGTCGAGGCCGAACACGCCCTGGAGTTGTTCAATGTGGCCTATGAAAATGGCCATGAGCTCACCGTTGTCTACCCCGGTGTGCGTGACACGCTCAAATGGTTGAGCAAGCAGGGGGTGGAAATGGCCTTGATCACCAACAAGCCGGAGCGTTTTGTCGCACCTTTGTTGGACCAGATGAAGATCGGTCGTTATTTCCGCTGGATCATCGGTGGCGATACCTTGCCGCAGAAGAAGCCAGACCCGGCTGCGCTGTTCTTCGTGATGAAAATGGCCAATATCCCCGCGTCCCAATCATTGTTTGTCGGCGATTCGCGCAGCGATGTACTGGCGGCAAAGGCCGCCGGAGTCAAGTGCGTGGCCCTGAGCTACGGCTACAACCATGGGCGGCCGATTGCAGAAGAATCGCCGGCCCTGGTGATTGACGACCTACGACTGTTAATCCCCGGTTGCCTGGGAGCGGGCGCTGAGATAACGTTGCCCGACATTGATCCGTCCCCTTCTGGAAACGCCATCGTGGTGGTTACTCGCAAACTCTGGATGAAAGTCATCAAGGCCCTGGCCCGCTGGCGTTGGCGCGCCTGACTGATCCTCGCCGCGCTGCGGCACGTTTGCCTACCTGACCGTTTGTCCCTCATGCCACGAGGCACCCCATGATCCGTGAAGAATTCCTGCGTTTGGCCGCTGCCGGCTATAACCGTATTCCCCTGGCCTGCGAAACCCTGGCCGACTTCGATACGCCACTGTCGATCTACCTGAAACTGGCCGACGAGCCCAATTCCTACCTGCTCGAGTCGGTACAGGGCGGCGAGAAGTGGGGCCGTTACTCGATCATCGGCTTGCCATGCCGCACCGTGTTGCGGGTACACGACCATCATGTGAGCATCACCCATGACGGTGTCGAGATCGAAAGCCATGACGTAGACGACCCGCTGGCCTTTGTCGAAACCTTCAAGGCACGCTACAACGTGCCAACTATTCCTGGCCTGCCGCGTTTCAACGGTGGGTTGGTGGGGTATTTCGGCTACGACTGCGTGCGTTATGTAGAAAAGCGCCTGGGGAAATGTCCGAATCCGGACCCTTTGGGTGTACCGGACATTTTGCTGATGGTGTCCGACGCGGTGGTGGTGTTCGACAACCTTGCCGGCAAGATGCATGCGATTGTTCTTGCCGACCCTGCCCAAGAGGCCGCCTTCGACCAAGGCCAGGCCAGCCTTGAAGCGTTGCTGGAAAAACTGCGTCAGCCGATCACCCCGCGTCGCGGCCTGGACCTCAGCCGACCACCGGCTGCCGACCCGGTGTTCCGTTCCAGCTTTACCCAGGCCGACTACGAGCGTGCGGTCGACACCATCAAGGAATATATCCTTGCCGGTGACTGCATGCAGGTGGTGCCGTCGCAACGTATGTCCATCGACTTCAAGGCTGCGCCGATTGACCTCTACCGGGCGCTGCGTTGCTTCAACCCGACCCCCTACATGTACTTCTTCAATTTTGGCGACTTCCATGTCGTAGGCAGTTCGCCGGAAGTGCTGGTACGTGTCGAAGACAACCTGATCACCGTGCGCCCGATCGCCGGTACTCGCCCGCGTGGTGCGACCGAAGAAGCGGATGTGGCGCTGGAAGAAGACCTGCTCAGCGACGACAAGGAAATCGCCGAACACCTAATGCTGATCGACCTGGGCCGCAACGATACCGGGCGAGTTTCGGAAATCGGCTCGGTGAAATTGACCGAGAAGATGGTCATCGAGCGCTATTCCAACGTGATGCATATCGTGTCCAACGTTACCGGCGAACTGAAAGCTGGATTGACGGCGATGGATGCGTTGCGGGCGATCTTGCCGGCGGGCACGCTGTCGGGTGCGCCGAAGATCCGCGCCATGGAAATCATCGATGAACTGGAGCCGGTCAAGCGTGGTGTCTATGGCGGTGCCGTGGGGTATTTTGCCTGGAACGGCAATATGGACACTGCGATTGCGATCCGCACCGCGGTGATCAAGGACGGCGAGCTGCATGTGCAGGCCGGAGGAGGGATTGTGGCTGACTCGGTGCCGGCCCTTGAATGGGAAGAAACCCTGAACAAGCGCCGGGCGATGTTCCGTGCCGTGGCTTTGGCAGAGCAAACTCCACAAGACTAAAGCTGAAATAAAAAATGTGGGAGCGGGCTTGCCCGCGATGGCGGTGTGTCACTCGAGATATTCAGTGACTGATCTACCGCCATCGCAGGCAAGCCAGCTCCCACATTTGTTTTGTGCAGTATTTAGAAATCCAGACTGACCCCGACATTGACCCCTTGCTGGGTCAAATTGTCATCCTTCCTGAGGTTATACGCCGCCCGCAACGCCAGGTCCTGAGTCAGCTTGTGGCTGACACCCAGGCTCAAACGGTCAGAGTTGCTGCGAGGCGTATACCCGTCCAGCTTGAAGTCGATTCCCTGCACGCTGTTGAGCGAAATATTCACCTTCTGGGTGTCATTTTCGAACTCGTGCTCGTGGGCCACTTCGCCGAACACCTGGGTTTGCGGTGTGATGCGGTAGCTGCCCTGCAGGCCGACGCCAAGACGCTTGGAGTCGCGTTGTTGATCATCGAAGGTCAGTGCGGTGGAGCGACTGTTTTTTTCCGAATAACCATTCACTTCGACGCGTGCATAGTCGGCGCTGATGAACGGCGACAGGTGCCAGTCGCTGCCCGGTGCAGCAAGGTCATAGCCCAGTCGGCCGCTCAAGGCCCAGAGCCAGCCATCGGTATCGCCTTTTTCGGACGCTTCGTTCACGCCCAAGGCGAACTTGCGCTTGAGGCTGTCGAAGTCCAGCTTGCCGCCGGTCACGGCGGCATCGGCCCACCAGTGATTTTGCTGGTATTGAGCGAAGGCCGTGCCCATGTAGCTGTTGAGCTTGTAGTCCGAATCGTTGGTGCCAGCTTCCAGTGTCTGTCGATACAGGCCGGCGGCAACACCTACGCGCCAGCTTTCATCGAGTCGGTAGCTGCCGCCGATATTCAGGTTGTAGCCGCTGCCGTCGCCACTGGCCGAACTGCTCTGGTCGTCGAAATCCAGACGCTGCCCACCGCCGGCCACGATTGCACGCCATTGACCGACGGCTTGCCAGTTGCCGTTGTCTGCTTGCCATTGATTGCGCAGCTCGTCCTGGTGGGCGCGCAATGTGCCTTGGGCCATTTCCGGCAGCAAGGTCAGCTCCCAAGGCGCCGCCAGCAGCGAGTAGGCGTAGTCGGCAATCAATTGTTGCCCCGCCACCGTAGGGTGGACCGAGTCGTTGTAGATCAGCTTGGTCGGGTCCGGGTTGGTACCACCAATGCCATAGGTTGGGTTAGCGGTGCAGCTGTTGCCGCTGAAACAGGTGCCGGTCAAATTCTGCCCCGTGGCCAGGCCGAAGTGCGCTGGATCGGCGAAAGCTTCCTTCAACAGCAATGGGATATTCAACGGGATAACCTGGGCGTCGACGTGCGACAGGCGCTGAACCAATGACTGGTTGAATATATTGCTCAGGGCCGAGGTCGCGGCCTGCTGCGGGGTGCCATTGATGGCGGGCGTCAACCCAAGGTCGGGCAACATCCACACCATGATGTAACGCGCACCGGCTTGTTGCAGCGCCTGGGCGCTGTCAGCCAGGCGCCCGCCGGCGGCGACCGCTTGTTCCGGGCTGAGTACGCGGCCTTGGAGGAAGTCATTGCCGCCGCCGGAGAGAAAGTACAGTGCATTGGGGTCGGCCCGTCCGCCGTTGGCTGGCAGATATCCCTGGCGGCTGCGCAAAACTGTGCCCGCACCAGGGTTGCCGGGTGGGATGGCGGCATCTGAAACCGAGGTAATGGAGTCGAGGATATCGTCGGTACGGTAGCCACCGACGGCCCAGTTGTTGCCATCTGGCAAGCCCTGGGCTGCGCGAACCGGTGAGGTGGAGGCGTTCAGGTCGTTGGGGGCTACTCCCAGTTTCGCGCCCAACAGGGTCGATGAAACCAGGCCGTATTCACCCTGGAATGTCGGGCCTGTACGGTTGGTAAAGCGTAGCGTGGAGCCATTCGAGCCATCGGGAAACTGGCCGGCATCAGCCAGGCTGTCACCAAAAACCACCATCGTTGAATATGGCGACGGAGCTGCGAACGCCTGGGCGCATGCCAATGACAAGATACAACCGGCAAGGGGTGCGAAAAATGCTGGTCTGAACATGCAAGGTTCCATTTGGTTGTTTTTGTATCGGAACTCAAACACTAGCAAAACTTCTGATAATTTCTGTAGGGATATACCGAATTTGCCTACTCGCCTTCCCGTATTTACGGCTCCATATTGCACCGCTGGCTAGGCTACGTTACTGTGCCTGAACGTATAAATGAGACCCTCCCCGTGTTGATCATCAGCAAACTCTTGATGCGAGTAGTCAAGGCACACGCCCGTTGGCGTTGGCGCGCCTGACATTTTTCTCCGCCGGCCCGGCCGGACCTGTAACGATTTGCCTTCTTCACCCGTTGTCTGACGCCCCTTGCCGGCTACCCCTGGCAATCGGAACGTGCGTGGCAGCGGGTCACTCTCTAGGAAGGCCGTCATTTGAAATCAGTGAATTCAAGAGGCTTGAACCCCACATGTTGCTGATGATTGATAACTACGACTCCTTTACCTACAACGTTGTGCAATACCTTGGCGAGCTCGGTGCCGAGGTCAAGGTCGTGCGCAACGATGAACTGACCGTCGCCGAAATTGCCGCCCTGAATCCGGAGCGTATCGTGGTTTCGCCAGGCCCTTGCACGCCGACCGAAGCGGGCATCTCTCTTGAAGCCATCAGCTATTTCGCCGGCAAGCTGCCGATCCTGGGCGTATGCCTGGGCCATCAGTCCATCGGTCAGGCGTTTGGCGGTGACGTTGTACGTGCGCGCCAGGTCATGCATGGCAAGACCAGCCCGGTGTTCCATAAGGATCTCGGCGTGTTCCGTGGCCTGAACCTGCCCGTGACGGTGACCCGTTATCACTCGCTGGTGGTCAAGCGCGAAACCTTGCCTGAATGCCTGGAGTTAACCGCCTGGACCCAGCTGGAGGACGGCTCGGTCGATGAGATCATGGGCCTGCGTCACAAGACACTGAATATCGAAGGGGTGCAGTTTCACCCTGAATCAATCCTGACCGAGCAGGGCTACGAGCTGTTCGCCAACTTTCTCAAGCAGAGCGGCGGCACGCGCTAAGGACTTTTCATGGATATCAAGACTGCCCTGAACCGTATCGTCGGCCATCTGGACCTGAGCACCGCCGAAATGAGCGATGTGATGCGCGAGATCATGACCGGTCAATGTACCGACGCGCAGATCGGCGCCTTTATGATGGCAATGCGCATGAAGAGCGAAAGCATCGACGAAATTGTCGGTGCGGTGTCGGTGATGCGTGAGCTGGCGGACAGGGTCGAACTCAAGACCCTCGACGGCGTTGTCGATGTGGTCGGCACCGGCGGTGACGGTGCGAACATTTTCAACGTGTCGACAGCCTCGTCTTTTGTGGTGGCTGCGGCTGGCTGCACCGTCGCCAAACATGGTAACCGTGCGGTATCCGGCAAGAGCGGCAGTGCCGATTTGCTGGAAGCGGCGGGTATCTACCTGAACCTCACGCCGGTACAAGTAGCACGCTGCATTGACAGCGTTGGCATTGGCTTCATGTTTGCCCAGTCCCATCACGGCGCGATGAAGCACGCTGCCGGCCCACGCAAGGACCTCGGCCTGCGTACCCTGTTCAACATGCTTGGCCCGCTTACGAATCCGGCCGGTGTGAAGCATCAGGTGGTGGGTGTGTTCAGTCAGGCGTTGTGCCGGCCACTGGCCGAAGTCTTGCAGCGTCTGGGCAGCAAGCATGTGCTCGTGGTGCATTCCAAGGATGGCCTGGACGAATTCAGCTTGGCGGCGCCGACCTTTGTCGCAGAGCTGAAGAACGATGAGGTCACTGAGTATTGGGTCGAACCTGAGGACTTGGGCATGAAGAGCCAGAGCTTGCACGGCTTGGCGGTGGAAAGCCCGGCAGCTTCTCTGGAACTGATTCGTGATGCTCTGGGGCGCCGTAAGACCGAAAACGGTCAGAAGGCCGCGGAGATGATTGTTCTGAATGCTGGCGCGGCACTTTACGCAGCCGACCACGCCTATAGTCTTAAGGAAGGTGTCGCCTTGGCCCACGATGCGCTGCACACTGGTCTGGCTCGTGAGAAGCTCGAAGAGCTGGGAGCCTTCACTGCCGTATTCAAGATGGAGAATGAAGGATGAGTGTGCCGACCGTTCTGGAAAAGATCCTGGCCCGCAAGGCCGAAGAGGTGGCCGAGCGCCGCGCCCGCGTGAGCCTGGCCGAGCTGGAGGCGCAGGCGAAGGCCGCCGATGCGCCACGAGGTTTTGCCAATGCCTTGATCGCCCAGGCCAAGCTCAAGCAGCCTGCCGTGATCGCCGAGGTGAAAAAAGCCTCGCCGAGCAAAGGCGTCATTCGCGAAAACTTTGTACCGGCTGAAATCGCCGCCAGCTATGAGAAGGGCGGGGCGACTTGCTTGTCCGTGCTGACCGATATCGACTACTTCCAGGGGGCCGACCTGTTCCTGCAGCAGGCTCGTGGTGCATGCAAGTTGCCGGTGATCCGCAAGGACTTCATGGTTGACCCTTACCAGATCGTCGAAGCCCGAGCCTTGGGCGCTGACTGCGTGTTATTGATCGTCTCCGCACTGGATGACGTGAAAATGGCCGAGTTGGCGGCGGTGGCCAAAAGCGTCGGTCTTGATGTATTGGTTGAAGTGCATGACGGCGACGAGCTTGAGCGCGCACTGAAAACCCTCGACACGCCGCTGGTGGGGGTCAACAACCGTAACCTGCATACGTTTGAAGTCAGCCTGGAAAATACCCTGGATCTGTTGCCGCGTATTCCCCGTGATCGCTTGGTGATTACCGAGAGTGGCATCGTCAATCGTGCCGACGTGGAGTTGATGGAAATCAGCGGCGTTTACTCGTTCCTGGTGGGCGAGACGTTCATGCGTGCCGAGAACCCGGGGGCGGAATTGCAACGCCTGTTTTTCCCGGAGCGTGGCGTGACAGTCAGCGGTTCGACATTAGACTGATTGAAGTGCGCAATAAAATGTGGGAGGGGGCTTGCCCCGATAGCATTCTTTCAGTTGATGATCAGTCGGCTGAAGGTTCGCTATCGGGAGCAAGCCCCCTCCCACATTGGGTCTTGTGTTTAATCTGAAAGGTAGGTGCTCGATGATTCAGCCCGTGATCATGACTGTCGAAGCGGGCCTTGCCGCCGAGCAACAGCTGTTGGCAGCCGTTGGCGCGGGCGAGCAGGACTTCGGGCTGTTGTTCTGGCAGCCCAGCGACCAGGCGTTGGTCATGCCGCGCCGTTTGAGTCGGCTGCCAGCATTTGCAGTGGCCAGCCAAGTCTCGGCGGAGGCCGGTTGGCCGGTGTTGCTGCGCGAAACTGGGGGTGAGCCTGTGCCGCAGTCCGCTGCCACAGTAAATATCGCCCTGGTGTATGCGCCACCGCGGAGTGAGAGCGACCAAGGGCGGATCGAAACCGGTTACCAGCGCTTGTGCCAGCCGATCTGTGATTTTCTTCTCGAGTTGGGCGGCGATGCCTCCGTTGGTGAAATCGACGGAGCGTTTTGCGACGGTCGCTATAACGTCAATCTCAACGGTCGCAAGATGGTGGGTACCGCCCAGCGCTGGCGACAGAGCGGTGGCCGTCCGGTGGGCTTGATCCATGGTGCCATGCTGCTGGATAACGAGCGCGAGGAATTAATTGAAGCAGTCAACCGTTTCAATCAAACCTGTGGCCTGGAACAGCGGGTGCGTGCCGAGAGCCATATCGCCTTGCACGAAGCGTTTCCCGCACCGGATGCGATCAGTCGGCTCGACCGGTTGTACCGTCAGATGCTGGCCAGCTTCCTGCAGGTTTAGCGGGTACCGAATACCACCATCGTCTTGCCTTTGACGTGTACCAGGTTACGCTCTTCCAGATCCTTGAGCACACGGCCGACCATCTCCCTTGAGCAACCGACAATACGCCCTATCTCCTGGCGCGTGACCTTGATCTGCATACCGTCGGGATGGGTCATGGCGTCGGGCTGTTTGCACAACTCCAGCAAGCAGCGCGCTACACGACCGGTGACATCGAAAAACGCCAGGTCGCCGACCTTGCGCGTGGTATCACGCAGGCGTTGGGCGATCTGACCGCTCAGGGCATACAAGATATCCGGATCATGCTGGGCCAGTTCGCGAAATTTCGTATAGCTGATCTCGGCGACTTCGCACTCAACCTTGGTGCGCACCCAGGCACTGCGCTCCTGTTCTTTGCCCGCCTGCTCAAACAGCCCCAACTCCCCGAAGAAATCTCCAGTGTTCAGGTACGCGATGATCATTTCGCGACCGTCTTCATCCTCGATCAGGATGGTGACCGAGCCCTTGATAATGAAAAACAGGGTTTCTGAGCGCTCGCCGGCGCAGATGATGTTGTGTTTGGCCGGATGCCGTCGGCGCTGGCAATGCATCAACAGCTTGTCGAGGTTCTTGATCTTGGGTGTGGGAGTAAGAGCAACCATGGTTGTTTCCCGAAAGACTGCGCGGTGGTTGACGTTGTTTTTATCCAGCGGCCTCAATATTGATACGCACTGTAAAAATCATGGCAATGCGCCATTGATTTGGCGCCAGCTTACCAGACACATTCTGTCTCGATCAGCGAAATTGCTTGGCAAACGCTGTCATTTAACAAATTCAGGCGGAGCGCTGTGGTTTTGAGGCCCTGTGCTAAGCTGGCGACCCTTTTTTAGCAGTGGAGTCTGGGCGATGAAGGCACGCATCCAATGGGCGGGCGAAGCCATGTTCCTCGGTGAGTCGGGTAGCGGTCATGTGGTGGTCATGGACGGCCCGCCGGAAGCCGGTGGCCGTAACCTGGGGGTACGCCCGATGGAAATGTTGCTGCTGGGGGTTGGTGGTTGCAGCAATTTCGATGTGGTCAGCATCCTGAAGAAGTCGCGCCAGGCTGTGGAAAGCTGCGAAGCCTTCCTGGACGCCGAGCGCGCCACTGAGGATCCCAAGGTATTTACCAAGATCCATATGCATTTCGTGGTCAAGGGACGTGCGCTCAAGGAAGCTCAGGTCAAGCGTGCCATTGAGCTGTCCGCCGAGAAGTATTGCTCGGCGTCGATCATGCTCGGTGCCGCAGGTGTGGTCATTACTCACGATTACGAAATCATCGAGTTGGGCTGACTGCTGGAATCGCAGGCAAGAGAAAGGGCGCTTCAAGCGCCCTTTTTTCCGGTTTGAATTTGATGCACTTTAGATTCTATAAGTGCTTTTGGTCATGACCTTGGCCATCAGGCTCATGCCGAACCTCACCGGGGCTGGGAAGCGGAAGCCGCCGGCGTCTAGAGCGCTTTCTGCATGGTGTTCTTCATCGATGCGCATTTGCTCAAGAATCGCCCGGGACTTGTCGTCTTCGGCCGGCAGCTGCTCCAGATGTTCATCCAGGTGCTTGCAGACCTGATGTTCGGTCGCGGCGACAAATCCGAGGCTGACTTTGTCGCTGATCAACCCGGCGGCAGCGCCGATACCAAACGACAGACCATAAAACAGAGGGTTCAGCACGCTGGGATGACTGCCCAACTGGCGGATACGCTGTTCGCACCAGGCCAGGTGATCGATCTCTTCCTCCGCTGCATGTTCCATCGCTGCACGTACCTGCGGCAACTTGGCGGTCAGCGCCTGGCCCTGATACAGCGCCTGGGCACAGACTTCACCGGTATGATTGATACGCATCAGGCCGGCGACGTGACGGGTGTCCGTTTCGCTCAACTGCGCATCGGGCTGCACAATGGCGGGCGATGGGCGGTACGGTTGGCCGCTGAATGGCAGCAGCGTGCGCATGGCCATATCGGCTTGCAGCAACAGACGGTCAATCGGCGAGTAGTGACGTTGGGTAGTCATGCTGACCTCCGGGAAGAATCTCGGCGGCCAGTTTACCGCAAGAGAGGGCAAAGCGTTTGCGCTGAGTCAATTTGACCCTCGCCCCTCAGCCTGGCGGCCAGTTCATCTGGCGCTGACCGAGCACATGCATATGGATGTGATAAACAGTCTGCCCACCCATCTCGTTGCAGTTCATTACGACCCGAAAACCCTGTTCACAACCCAACTCCAGCGCCAGTCGCTGGGCTGTAAACAGGATATGGCCGGCCAGGGCCTTATCATCTTCGGTCAGGTCATTCAGGGTACGAACGGGCTTTTTCGGGATAACCAGAAAATGTACCGGTGCTTGCGGGGCAATATCGTGGAAGGCGAGGACTTGATCATCTTCGTAGATGATGTTCGCGGGTATTTCTCTGTTGATGATCTTGGTGAACAGAGTATCCACAGCTGTTTCTCCATTATAAAAATGCAGGGTGAGTGTACCCAGGCGATCAGCGCGGGCAATAGGCTTTGTTGATGGCGCCGGCAATCTTGCGGGTCAGCCAACGCGGGCTGAGGCGCGGGCTGAATGCGAGCCAGCGGTTGCGGCGCCCGGGAATGATGATGGCTTTGTTCTTTTCCAGCGCGCGCACGGTGTAGAGCGCGACTTCTTCCGGGCTCATCAGTTGCTGGCTGCGGTCAAGTTTGGCCGTATCCATCTGCGCAGTGCCGAAGAAGGCGGTGCGCGTAGGGCCTGGGCAAAGTACCGAGACCTTGATGCCACACGTCTTCAACTCTTCGCGCAAGCCTTCTGAAAAGTGCAGTACATAGGCTTTGCTGGCGTAGTAGCTGCTCATCCAAGGGCCTGGCTGAAAGGCTGCAACCGACGCGACATTTAGAATCTGCCCGCCACCGTGCAGCGCCATGGCATTGCCAAGGGCATGGCACATGCGGGTGAGGGCCAGGATGTTGACTTCGATCAGGTCCTGCTCGGTCATCCAGTCCTGGGCCAGGAACGGCCCGCTGGTGCCAATGCCAGCGCAGTTGATCAGCAGGTCAATCTGTCGC
The DNA here is from genome assembly GCF_036704165.1 of Pseudomonas khavaziana. Classification (NCBI taxonomy): domain Bacteria; kingdom Pseudomonadati; phylum Pseudomonadota; class Gammaproteobacteria; order Pseudomonadales; family Pseudomonadaceae; genus Pseudomonas; species Pseudomonas khavaziana. The sequence continues at coordinate 5,911,731 of NZ_CP129946.1, read as the reverse complement.
TCACCTTCTTCAAGCTCCAGCAAAAAACCGGACAAACGCAGCGGCTCACCCAAGTCGCAGGCACGAAACAACACCTCGACGCCGAAGCGTTGAGTCAACTCCAGGGCAATGCTTTCCAACTGATCACGCTGGCGGGCCACCAGAATCAAGCTGCGGCCGCGTCGAGCCAGGGCTTCGGCCAAGGCCAGGCCGATGCCGCTGGAGGCGCCGGTGATCAGAGCGTAACGGGTCATGCCTTTCTCCATCGCAACGCCGCCTGGCCTGTGACAGTGGCGTCACAGGCGGCGGGCGTTTCTTCACTGTTCTGGAGAGTCTACAGGTTCGGCTGCGTCGTCAGCACTTTGCGCTGCGGCTTCATCTACGATGACGCTTTGATCAACGTCTTCATCGGAGATGATGGAGCTGCTTTCGTAGCTGCTGTCCATGTTGGCTTCAAGTTGGTCCAGATAGCCGTTCATGCCCAGGGTCAGGCCGATGATGAGCATCAACGGAATAAACGCCAGCCATAGCGAGGCCAGGATTTTCACCGCTGTAGAGTTGGGTGGTGGCGGTGCGCCGTATTGGTTGGCTCCCGCGTTGCCCGGCAATACCAGCAACAGGATGGGGAAAACGCTATTGACCAGTGGCACCAGGTTCAGCAGGTACAGCCAGCCAGACCAGCCCAGGTCGTGCAGACGTTGCACGCCGATTTGTACGCTTACCACGACGAGGGCAACAAATAACGCGAAACCCAGCAGCGAGCCGAGAATGATGGCGATGGTTGGCGAGGCAGTCGCCACCGCGAAGCCGACGGTACTGATGATGCCAGCAGCCACCAGCATCGCGACGGTCAGTGCCAGCGTCCAGGCCAGGTAACGCAGGCGGCCGATGCGCCCGTGGATGGTGAAGACCTTGAGGGTGGCGAACTCCGGCAAGTCATCGCCAACCGCAGCGCGTGGCGGGGCATAAGGTGAAGCTTCGGAGCGGGAAAAGTCGGAGCCAGGAGAGCTCGTCTCGTGGGTTTCGGCCAGGCTAAATGCTACGGGTTGTTCGGCTTCGATGCGTGCGTCGACCCCGGCGTTTTTCAATGCCGTCAGATAGGTTTCGGCATCGGGGCGGGAAAGGTCGCGTTTGAGCGCGACCGGGCGGCCGGTAAAGAGTTTTTCAATCGCCTCGACATCACTCTTGAACAGCTCGGCGAGGTTCAGCTTGGCGGTGGTGCTTTCGACACCCGGGAGCAAGGCTCCGTCAAACACAATCTTGAAACGGCTGTCGCTCATGCGGGCATCCTTGTCACTTAATCAGGGAGGGTGTGCAGGCCCGTCCAATTGGCGGGCCGTGCAGTGGGTCAGCGTGGCCAGCGCAGTTGCGCAGCATGCTCGCGTGCTTCGCGGTATTCGGCATCCAGGCGGGCGACGAGTTCATCGACGCTGGGTAAATCATCGATTTCACCGACGCCCTGACCGGCGGACCATACAGTTTTCCACGCTTTGGCCTCATCACTCAATGGTTTGAGTTTGGAGCCGAAATTGACTTCACCTTTGCCTTGCAGTGCGGCGAGGTCGAAACCGGCATTTTCCAGGCTCTGGCGCATAAAGCTCGCAGGTACGCCGGAGACTGCCGGAGTGTGCACGATGTCGGCGGCGCGCGATGTGAGCAGCATCTCTTTATAGGCATCTGGCGCGTGGCTTTCGGTAGTACCGATAAAGCGCGTGCCGAAATACGCCAAGTCGGCTCCCAGCAACTGGGCGGCGAGAATTTCGTGGCCGTGGTTGAGGCAACCGGCCAGCAGCAGGGTTTTGTCGAAGAATTGGCGAATTTCGGCAATCAGCGAGAAGGGACTCCAAGTGCCAGCATGGCCGCCGGCCCCGGCGGCTACGGCGATCAGGCCATCGACCCCCGCCTCAGCGGCTTTCTCGGCATGGCGTCGGGTGGTGACGTCATGAAACACCAAACCGCCGTAGCTGTGGACGGCATCGACCAATTCCTTCACCGCACCGAGGCTCGTAATGACGATGGGCACCTTGTGCTCCACACAAATCGCCAAATCGGCCTCCAGCCGTGGGTTGCTGTTATGCACGATCAGGTTTACGGCATAGGGCGCTGGGTTGTCCAGCCGCGCCAGGCCCGCTTCGATTTCTTCCAGCCAGGCCCTGAAACCGCTGCTCTCACGTTGGTTGAGCGCCGGGAAGCTCCCGACCACTCCGTTGCGACAGCAGGCCAGGACCAGTTGCGGGTTGGAGATCAGAAACATCGGCGCAGCCACCACGGGCAGGCGCAGACGTTGTTCCAGCAAAGCGGGCAGCGACATTGGAGGTTCCCCGAGTAATTGAAATTAGAACGGTTTGACCACGACCAAAATTACGATAGCCAGCAACATCAGAACCGGCACCTCATTGAACCAGCGATAAAAGACATGGCTGCGGGTGTTCTCGCCACGGGCGAAGCGTTTTACCTGCGCGCCGCACATATGGTGGTAGCCGATAAGTAGCACGACCAGGGTCAACTTGGCGTGGATCCAGGCACCGGATTGGAAAATGCCGGGGTTGAGCGCCAGCATCCAGATGCCGAAGATCAGTGTGGCAACCATCGCCGGGCCCATGATGCCCCGGTACAGCTTACGCTCCATGACGCTGAAGCGTTCTTTGCTGACGGTGTCGTCGCTTTGGGCATGGTAGACGAACAGGCGCGGCAGATAGAACAGCCCGGCAAACCAGCAGACGATGCTGACGATGTGTAAGGCTTTGATCCATAGATAGAGCATTTTTAGTTATTCCCAGGTTCACGGTAGCCAAGATAGTAGTGGCTCATGCGCCCGTACGTCACGTTGACGGTTGTCGCAGGACGATGCGGCCCCTATTATCGACGGCTTTCCAGTGGGTTCGTTGAGGGCAGGTTTATGGTCAAGGTCGGTATCGTCGGCGGCACGGGTTACACCGGTGTCGAATTGCTGCGTCTGTTGGCCCAGCATCCGCAGGCTGAGGTGGTGGTCATCACTTCCCGATCCGAAGCTGGGCTGGCCGTGGCCGATATGTACCCGAACCTGCGAGGCCACTATGATGGCCTGGCGTTCAGCGTGCCGGATATCAAGACCCTGGGCGCTTGCGATGTGGTGTTCTTTGCCACGCCTCACGGTGTTGCCCATGCGTTGGCGGGTGAGTTGTTGGCGGCCGGTACAAAGGTCATCGACCTGTCGGCGGACTTCCGCCTGCAGGATGCCGATGAGTGGGCCAAATGGTATGGCCAACCCCACGGTGCGCCGCAGTTGCTGGAGGAGGCGGTCTACGGCCTGCCGGAAGTCAATCGTGAGCAGATCAAGCAAGCACGCCTGATTGCGGTACCGGGTTGCTATCCGACTGCGACGCAACTGGGCTTCCTGCCATTGTTGGAAGCGGGCTTGGCGGATGCTTCGCGCCTGATCGCCGATTGCAAGTCGGGTGTCAGCGGGGCGGGGCGCGGCGCGGCGGTAGGTTCTCTGTACTCTGAAACGTCGGAAAGCATGAAAGCCTATGCGGTAAAAGGGCATCGTCACTTGCCAGAAATCCGCCAGGGACTGCGTCGCGCTGCCGGTAAGGATGTGGGCCTGACCTTTGTGCCGCACCTGACGCCGATGATCCGTGGGATTCACTCCACGCTGTATGCGACCGTTACTGACCGCTCGGTAGACTTGCAGGCATTGTTTGAAAAACGTTACGCCAGTGAGCCGTTCGTCGATGTGATGCCAGCGGGCAGTCATCCGGAAACCCGCAGTGTGCGTGGCGCCAATGTGTGCCGTATTGCAGTGCATCGCCCGCAGGATGGCGACCTGGTCGTGGTGCTTTCGGTGATCGACAACCTGGTCAAGGGCGCGTCGGGCCAGGCGGTGCAGAACATGAACATCCTGTTCGGCCTGGATGAGAAGCTGGGCCTTTCTCACGCAGGCATGCTGCCTTAACGCTCATAGACCGTTACGCAAAAGGCCCGCTGATCGGGCCTTTTGCGTTTTTGATGACGGCTGTGCAGATTGATATACCGTAACAATAGTTGACCGCTTTTCTAGGAGAAGCGGATAATACCGGCCATTACGCATATGACGGCGCTACGCCGGGAGATTATCAGCATGAGCGTTGAATCCTTCACCCCCACGGCTTTGCAATTTACCCACGGTGCTGCGCACAAGGTGAAGAGCCTGGTCGATGAAGAGGGTAATGATCGCTTGAAGCTGCGCGTATTCGTTACGGGCGGCGGTTGTTCAGGGTTTCAGTACGGTTTTACCTTCGATGAAGATGTGGCCGATGACGACACCATCGTCGAGCGCGAGGGCGTCAGCCTCGTCGTGGACCCGATGAGTTTCCAGTACCTGGCAGGTGCCGAGGTGGATTACCAGGAAGGTCTGGAAGGCTCGCGTTTCGTGATCAAGAACCCTAATGCCACCACTACCTGTGGTTGTGGGTCTTCGTTCTCGATCTGATCGGTCACCTCGTCCGCAACAAAAAAACGCCGCCGGGCTTTGATTAAGCCAGGCGGCGTTTTGCTGTCTGGGCATTCAGGCGGGGTAGATCGCGCCGAGTACCCGAAGGCCGCTAGCACCGGTGACACTGGGGCGGTTGGCGGCAATGCCTTCCAGGCAGCAATGAGCCAGCCACGCGAAGGCCATGGCTTCTACCCAGTCGGGGTCTACGCCGTAGGTGGCTGTGCTGCTGACGTGGGTGGAGGGCAGCAGCGCTGTCAGGCGATCCATCAGTGTTTTGTTATGGGCGCCGCCGCCGCAGATCAGCAAGGTCTGTGTGGTTGGTTGGGCGCTTTGCAGGGACTCGACGATAGTGAGGGCTGTCAGTTCCAGTAGCGTGGCCTGTACGTCCTGAGGTTCAAACACAGGCAAACGGGCAAGGTGCCCCTGCAACCACGCGAGGTTGAACACTTCGCGCCCCGTACTTTTTGGGCCTTTGGTCAAGAAGAACGGGTCGCTGAGCAATGTGTTGAGTAGCCGGGGCTGGACCTTGCCGCTGGCAGCCCATTGCCCGTCGCGATCAAAGTGTTCGCCGCGCTGCAGGTGAATCCAGGCATCCAGGAGGACGTTGCCCGGGCCGCAGTCGAAGCCGGCGACAGGCTTGTTCGTCTCAATCAGGCTGAGGTTACTGAACCCGCCAATATTCAACACCGCGCGGTTGCCCGTGTGTTCGCCGAACAAGGCTTCATGAAACGCAGGGACCAAGGGCGCACCCTGGCCGCCAGCGGCAACATCACGGCTGCGGAAGTCGCTGACTACGGTGATGCCGGTCATCTCGGTGAGCAGGGCGGGGTTGCCGATCTGCACGGTGAAGCCTCGGGCTGGTTCGTGGCGAATCGTCTGGCCATGGCTGCCAATCGCGCGGATGTCCTGAGGCTTGAAATCGTGCTGTTCCAGCAAGGTGCGGATACCTTGGGCGGCCAGCGTTACCCACTGTTGCTGGGCAATAGCAGACCGGGCGATTTCATCCGGGCCGCTGGCGCACAGGCTCAATAGCTCAGTGCGCAAGGTGTCGGGCATAGGGATGTAAAGGGTGGCGATCAGATTAATCGCCGTGCCCTGCTCAATAAGAGCGATATCCAGGCCGTCGAGGCTGGTCCCGGACATCACGCCGATATAGAGCGGCATACCCTAACGCTTCGCCGAAGCCAGCAAGGTGGAACGCTCTTGATCCATTCGCGCCATCAGCGGTTGGCTCTGTTGCATGAAGCGTGCGCGCTCGGCTTTGGCGATGGGGTCGGCCATCGGCAGCTTCTGGCCCAGTGGGTCAACGTGTACGCCATTGACCTGGAACTCATAGTGCAAGTGCGGCCCGGTGGACAGGCCAGTAGTGCCGATGTAGCCGATTACTTGGCCCTGTTTCACGTTGCCGCCAGTCTTGACGCCCTTGGCGAACCCTTGCATGTGGCCATACAGCGTGCGGTAGGTATTGCCGTGTTGGATGATCACCGTATTGCCGTAACCGCCGCGACGTCCCGCCAACAGCACTTTGCCGTCGCCGGCTGCCTTGATAGGCGTACCGCGCGGAGCGGCATAGTCGACGCCCTTATGCGCGCGGATTTTGTTCAGAATTGGATGCTTGCGACCCATGGAGAAACGCGAGCTAATACGGGCGAAGTCCACGGGCGTACGGATGAAGGCCTTACGCATGCTGTTGCCATCAGCCGTGTAATAGCTGCTATTGCCTTGTTTGTTCGTGTAGCGCACAGCGGTGTAGGTTTTGCCGCGGTTGGTGAAACGTGCAGAGAGAATGTTGCCTGTGCCTACTACTTTGCCGTTGGCGACTTTCTGCTCGTAGATCACGTCGAATTCGTCACCCTGGCGGATGTCCTGGGCGAAGTCGATGTCGTAGCCAAATACGCTGGCCATGTCCATGGTCATGCTGTGGGACAGGCCGGCGCGCGCAGCCGATTGTGACAAGGAGCTGTTGATCACCCCATGGACGTAGGCGGAACGCATAACTGGCTTGGTGGTGATGCGGTTGAAGGCGAAGCCTTTGGCACCTTTGCTCAGGCTGATGCTTTCCAGGTCACTGAGGCTGGTGTGCAGGTTGTTCAACTGGCCGTCTGGCGTCAGTTCAAATTCAAGCTTTTGGCCGCGTTTGAGCTGGGTGAATTGCTTGGCTTGCTTATCGCTGGCCAGCACTTCATTCACCGCAGCGGCAGGCAGGCCAACTTTTTCGAACAGGGTGGATAGCGTGTCGCCTTTGCCCACGATGACTTCGCGATGCTGGGGATTCTTGGCGGCGGCAGCCGCAGGTGCTTCCTGGGCAGCTTGCTGGGTGTCTTCGGGAGCGCTTTCGATCTGTGCGAAAGGTGATTCAGTTGCAGTGTTTGTGGCTTGTTGGGCGTCGGAAGCGTCTTGATCTTGTGTCAGTTGCTCAACAGGGCTTTCCAGGTCAAGGCTAAGGGATGTTCGTTTGGCTTCCACGTCACTGGAAGGGAATACCAGGAGTGCCAGGCTGAGAAGGGCGGCGATACCACTTGCGGCGAGCAGGTGGGTCTTCGGGTAAAGCGGCGGCGCTTTAGACGGTTCAGTGGTCATAGGTAATTTTGACTTTGAAGATGAAATGGAAAAGATGAATGACATGATGAAGATGAAATAACTGTATAAAATATAACCAAATCATCTGTGGCGCAAGCTCGCGAATGCCGGGCTTGCTGAACGGTGTCCGTGCGCAGGGCAAAACTTGTAATTAGTCCCTGATCTTGTATGGTTGGTTCCCTTTTGAATCTGAGCCTTGCGGGTCTGTTATGAAGTCGGTTGAAGAGCAGCTAGCGCTGATAAAACGTGGTGCGGACGAACTGTTGGTCGAGTCTGAGCTGATTGAAAAGCTCAAGCGTGGCCAGCCCCTGCGTATCAAGGCTGGCTTTGATCCGACCGCGCCGGATCTGCACCTGGGTCACACCGTGCTTATTAATAAGCTGCGTCAGTTCCAGGAGTTGGGTCACCAGGTCATCTTCCTCATTGGTGACTTCACCGGAATGATTGGTGATCCGAGTGGCAAGAGCGCAACGCGCCCGCCGCTGACTCGCGAGCAGGTGCTCGATAATGCCGAGACCTATAAGACGCAGGTATTCAAGATCCTTGATCCAGCCAAGACCGAGGTGGCGTTCAACTCAACCTGGATGGACAAGATGGGGCCGGCAGACTTCATTCGCCTGACCTCCCAGTACACTGTGGCGCGCATGCTCGAGCGCGATGACTTCGACAAACGCTACTCCACCAATCAGCCAATCGCGATCCATGAGTTCCTTTACCCGCTTGTTCAGGGGTATGACTCGGTAGCGCTGCGTGCGGATGTCGAGCTGGGCGGCACTGATCAGAAGTTCAACCTGCTGATGGGGCGTGAGCTGCAGCGTGCGTATGGTCAGGAGGCTCAGTGCATTCTGACCATGCCGTTGCTTGAGGGGTTGGATGGCGTCAAGAAGATGTCCAAGTCCTTGGGTAACTATGTTGGCATTCAGGAAGCGCCGGGTGTGATGTACGGCAAGCTGGTTTCCATTCCGGATGCTTTGATGTGGCGTTACTTCGAACTGTTGAGCTTCCGCTCGATGGACGAAATTAACGCGCTGCGTGCGGATGTAGAGGCGGGTGCCAACCCTCGCGATGTGAAGATCAAGCTGGCAGAAGAGATTGTTGCGCGCTTCCATGGCGAGGAGGCTGCGGCCAATGCCCACCGCGCTGCGGGTAATCGTATGAAGGATGGCGAACTGCCTGACGACCTGCCGGAGATTGAGTTGACGGCTGTTGAGGCGATGCCGATTGCGGCTGTCCTTAATAAGGCGGGCCTGGTAAAGAACTCGGCGGTCGCTCGTGATCTCTTGGGGTCGGGCGGCGTGCGTATAGATGGTGAGGTAGTAGATCGCACCTTTGTATACGAGCTGGGCGCTACCCATGTGTGCCAGGCAGGAAAGAAGGCATTTGCGCGTATTACGCTCAAATCCGAATAAGTCTGAAATTAGGTGTTGACGGCGAATTATATCTGTCTATAATTCGCCCCACTTCCGGCGCAGTCGAAACGGAAAACTCCTTGGTAAACAACGGGTTATGAAGTTTTCGGCAGCAAGTTGCTTCAGTTCATCGAAGCCAAAAGGAAGTTGAAAAAGAGGTGTTGACAGCAGCGTGTAACGCTGTAGAATTCGCCTCCCGCTGATGAGAGATCAGAAGCGCAAGTGGTTGAAGTTGTTGAAGAAATCTTCGAAAGCTTCTGAAAATAATCACTTGACAGCAAATGAGGCTGCTGTAGAATGCGCGCCTCGGTTGAGACGAAAGCTCTTAACCAACCGCTCTTTAACAACTGAATCAAGCAATTCGTGTGGGTGCTTGTGGAGTCAGACTGATAGTCAACAAGATTATCAGCATCACAAGTTACTCCGCGAGAAATCAAAGATGTAACCAACGATTGCTGAGCCAAGTTTAGGGTTTCTTAAAAACCCAAAGATGTTTGAACTGAAGAGTTTGATCATGGCTCAGATTGAACGCTGGCGGCAGGCCTAACACATGCAAGTCGAGCGGTAGAGAGAAGCTTGCTTCTCTTGAGAGCGGCGGACGGGTGAGTAATGCCTAGGAATCTGCCTGGTAGTGGGGGATAACGTTCGGAAACGGACGCTAATACCGCATACGTCCTACGGGAGAAAGCAGGGGACCTTCGGGCCTTGCGCTATCAGATGAGCCTAGGTCGGATTAGCTAGTTGGTGGGGTAATGGCTCACCAAGGCGACGATCCGTAACTGGTCTGAGAGGATGATCAGTCACACTGGAACTGAGACACGGTCCAGACTCCTACGGGAGGCAGCAGTGGGGAATATTGGACAATGGGCGAAAGCCTGATCCAGCCATGCCGCGTGTGTGAAGAAGGTCTTCGGATTGTAAAGCACTTTAAGTTGGGAGGAAGGGTTGTAGATTAATACTCTGCAATTTTGACGTTACCGACAGAATAAGCACCGGCTAACTCTGTGCCAGCAGCCGCGGTAATACAGAGGGTGCAAGCGTTAATCGGAATTACTGGGCGTAAAGCGCGCGTAGGTGGTTTGTTAAGTTGGATGTGAAATCCCCGGGCTCAACCTGGGAACTGCATTCAAAACTGACTGACTAGAGTATGGTAGAGGGTGGTGGAATTTCCTGTGTAGCGGTGAAATGCGTAGATATAGGAAGGAACACCAGTGGCGAAGGCGACCACCTGGACTGATACTGACACTGAGGTGCGAAAGCGTGGGGAGCAAACAGGATTAGATACCCTGGTAGTCCACGCCGTAAACGATGTCAACTAGCCGTTGGGAGCCTTGAGCTCTTAGTGGCGCAGCTAACGCATTAAGTTGACCGCCTGGGGAGTACGGCCGCAAGGTTAAAACTCAAATGAATTGACGGGGGCCCGCACAAGCGGTGGAGCATGTGGTTTAATTCGAAGCAACGCGAAGAACCTTACCAGGCCTTGACATCCAATGAACTTTCTAGAGATAGATTGGTGCCTTCGGGAACATTGAGACAGGTGCTGCATGGCTGTCGTCAGCTCGTGTCGTGAGATGTTGGGTTAAGTCCCGTAACGAGCGCAACCCTTGTCCTTAGTTACCAGCACGTTATGGTGGGCACTCTAAGGAGACTGCCGGTGACAAACCGGAGGAAGGTGGGGATGACGTCAAGTCATCATGGCCCTTACGGCCTGGGCTACACACGTGCTACAATGGTCGGTACAGAGGGTTGCCAAGCCGCGAGGTGGAGCTAATCCCAGAAAACCGATCGTAGTCCGGATCGCAGTCTGCAACTCGACTGCGTGAAGTCGGAATCGCTAGTAATCGCGAATCAGAATGTCGCGGTGAATACGTTCCCGGGCCTTGTACACACCGCCCGTCACACCATGGGAGTGGGTTGCACCAGAAGTAGCTAGTCTAACCTTCGGGAGGACGGTTACCACGGTGTGATTCATGACTGGGGTGAAGTCGTAACAAGGTAGCCGTAGGGGAACCTGCGGCTGGATCACCTCCTTAATCGACGACATCAGCTGCTCCATAAGTTCCCACACGAATTGCTTGATTCATTGAAGAAGACGATAAAGAAGCAGCCCGAAATTGGGTCTGTAGCTCAGTTGGTTAGAGCGCACCCCTGATAAGGGTGAGGTCGGCAGTTCGAATCTGCCCAGACCCACCAATTTTGTGTGGGAAACGCCTGTAGAAATACGGGGCCATAGCTCAGCTGGGAGAGCGCCTGCCTTGCACGCAGGAGGTCAACGGTTCGATCCCGTTTGGCTCCACCACTACTGCTTCTGTTTGTATAAAGCTTAGAAATGAGCATTCCATCGTTGTGATGGTGAATGTTGATTTCTAGTCTTTGACTAGTTCGTTCTTTAAAAATTTGGGTATGTGATAGAAAGATAGACTGAACGTTACTTTCACTGGTAACGGATCAGGCTAAGGTAAAATTTGTGAGTTCTCTTAATTGAGAAATTCGAATTTTCGGCGAATGTTGTCTTCACAGTATAACCAGATTGCTTGGGGTTATATGGTCAAGTGAAGAAGCGCATACGGTGGATGCCTTGGCAGTCAGAGGCGATGAAAGACGTGGTAGCCTGCGAAAAGCTTCGGGGAGTCGGCAAACAGACTTTGATCCGGAGATGTCTGAATGGGGGAACCCAGCCATCATAAGATGGTTATCTTGTACTGAATACATAGGTGCAAGAGGCGAACCAGGGGAACTGAAACATCTAAGTACCCTGAGGAAAAGAAATCAACCGAGATTCCCTTAGTAGTGGCGAGCGAACGGGGACTAGCCCTTAAGTGGCTTTGAGATTAGCGGAACGCTCTGGAAAGTGCGGCCATAGTGGGTGATAGCCCTGTACGCGAAAATCTCTTAGTCATGAAATCGAGTAGGACGGAGCACGAGAAACTTTGTCTGAATATGGGGGGACCATCCTCCAAGGCTAAATACTACTGACTGACCGATAGTGAACTAGTACCGTGAGGGAAAGGCGAAAAGAACCCCGGAGAGGGGAGTGAAATAGATCCTGAAACCGTATGCGTACAAGCAGTGGGAGCCCACTTTGTTGGGTGACTGCGTACCTTTTGTATAATGGGTCAGCGACTTATTTTCAGTGGCGAGCTTAACCGAATAGGGGAGGCGTAGCGAAAGCGAGTCTTAATAGGGCGTCTAGTCGCTGGGAATAGACCCGAAACCGGGCGATCTATCCATGGGCAGGTTGAAGGTTGGGTAACACTAACTGGAGGACCGAACCGACTACCGTTGAAAAGTTAGCGGATGACCTGTGGATCGGAGTGAAAGGCTAATCAAGCTCGGAGATAGCTGGTTCTCCTCGAAAGCTATTTAGGTAGCGCCTCATGTATCACTGTAGGGGGTAGAGCACTGTTTCGGCTAGGGGGTCATCCCGACTTACCAAACCGATGCAAACTCCGAATACCTACAAGTGCCGAGCATGGGAGACACACGGCGGGTGCTAACGTCCGTCGTGAAAAGGGAAACAACCCAGACCGTCAGCTAAGGTCCCAAAGTTATGGTTAAGTGGGAAACGATGTGGGAAGGCTTAGACAGCTAGGAGGTTGGCTTAGAAGCAGCCACCCTTTAAAGAAAGCGTAATAGCTCACTAGTCGAGTCGGCCTGCGCGGAAGATGTAACGGGGCTCAAACCATACACCGAAGCTACGGGTATCACGTAAGTGATGCGGTAGAGGAGCGTTCTGTAAGCCTGTGAAGGTGAGTTGAGAAGCTTGCTGGAGGTATCAGAAGTGCGAATGCTGACATGAGTAACGACAATGGGTGTGAAAAACACCCACGCCGAAAGACCAAGGTTTCCTGCGCAACGTTAATCGACGCAGGGTTAGTCGGTCCCTAAGGCGAGGCTGAAAAGCGTAGTCGATGGAAAACAGGTTAATATTCCTGTACTTCTGGTTATTGCGATGGAGGGACGGAGAAGGCTAGGCCAGCTTGGCGTTGGTTGTCCAAGTTTAAGGTGGTAGGCTGGAATCTTAGGTAAATCCGGGATTCTAAGGCCGAGAGCTGATGACGAGTCATCTTTTAGATGACGAAGTGGTTGATGCCATGCTTCCAAGAAAAGCTTCTAAGCTTCAGGTAACCAGGAACCGTACCCCAAACCGACACAGGTGGTTGGGTAGAGAATACCAAGGCGCTTGAGAGAACTCGGGTGAAGGAACTAGGCAAAATGGCACCGTAACTTCGGGAGAAGGTGCGCCGGTGAGGGTGAAGGACTTGCTCCGTAAGCTCATGCCGGTCGAAGATACCAGGCCGCTGCGACTGTTTATTAAAAACACAGCACTCTGCAAACACGAAAGTGGACGTATAGGGTGTGACGCCTGCCCGGTGCCGGAAGGTTAATTGATGGGGTTAGCTAACGCGAAGCTCTTGATCGAAGCCCCGGTAAACGGCGGCCGTAACTATAACGGTCCTAAGGTAGCGAAATTCCTTGTCGGGTAAGTTCCGACCTGCACGAATGGCGTAACGATGGCGGCGCTGTCTCCACCCGAGACTCAGTGAAATTGAAATCGCTGTGAAGATGCAGTGTATCCGCGGCTAGACGGAAAGACCCCGTGAACCTTTACTATAGCTTTGCACTGGACTTTGAATTTGCTTGTGTAGGATAGGTGGGAGGCTTTGAAGCGTGGACGCCAGTCTGCGTGGAGCCAACCTTGAAATACCACCCTGGCAACTTTGAGGTTCTAACTCAGGTCCGTTATCCGGATCGAGGACAGTGTATGGTGGGTAGTTTGACTGGGGCGGTCTCCTCCTAAAGAGTAACGGAGGAGTACGAAGGTGCGCTCAGACCGGTCGGAAATCGGTCGTAGAGTATAAAGGCAAAAGCGCGCTTGACTGCGAGACAGACACGTCGAGCAGGTACGAAAGTAGGTCTTAGTGATCCGGTGGTTCTGTATGGAAGGGCCATCGCTCAACGGATAAAAGGTACTCCGGGGATAACAGGCTGATACCGCCCAAGAGTTCATATCGACGGCGGTGTTTGGCACCTCGATGTCGGCTCATCACATCCTGGGGCTGAAGCCGGTCCCAAGGGTATGGCTGTTCGCCATTTAAAGTGGTACGCGAGCTGGGTTTAGAACGTCGTGAGACAGTTCGGTCCCTATCTGCCGTGGACGTTTGAGATTTGAGAGGGGCTGCTCCTAGTACGAGAGGACCGGAGTGGACGAACCTCTGGTGTTCCGGTTGTCACGCCAGTGGCATTGCCGGGTAGCTATGTTCGGAATAGATAACCGCTGAAAGCATCTAAGCGGGAAACTAGCCTCAAGATGAGATCTCACTGGGACCTTGAGTCCCCTGAAGGGCCGTCGAAGACTACGACGTTGATAGGTTGGGTGTGTAAGCGCTGTGAGGCGTTGAGCTAACCAATACTAATTGCCCGTGAGGCTTGACCATATAACACCCAAGCAATTTGACTACTCTAACGAGCATCAGATTGCGGTGTGTGAAGACGCAATGAACCGAAAGTTCGACGCTCACAAAGCACCGACAGCTGTCACATACCCAATTTGCTGAAGCGAGACCAACTGGTCACGACTCAGTACCCGAATTTCTTGACGACCATAGAGCATTGGAACCACCTGATCCCATCCCGAACTCAGTAGTGAAACGATGCATCGCCGATGGTAGTGTGGGGTTTCCCCATGTGAGAGTAGGTCATCGTCAAGATTAAATTCCGAAACCCCAATTGCGAAAGCAGTTGGGGTTTTGTTTTGGGCGCTCGGAAATCAAAAAATGTCGCTTATGTCTTGAATGCTAACGAGCGGCCTTTCTATGCAATGACCCTACGCATGGCTATTATGCGTGCCTCATTGTGAGGCGATACCTGCATGCTGATGTTGTTGAAACTTCTGAAAGACGGTCGATTCCATTCTGGAGAGGCGCTTGGCGCTGCCCTGGGGGTTAGTCGAAGTGCTGTGTGGAAGCAGCTCCAGCATCTTGAGGCCGAGATGAATCTGCCCATTCATAAGGTCCGTGGACGTGGATATCAATTAGCTGCGCCGCTGGTGTTTTTGAATGCTGAGGAGATTTCTCTGGAGGCAGCTTCTTCAGCCTGGCCGGTTCACATTTACGATTCCGTTGATTCCACTAATGCCGAGGCTTTGCGTCTTGTGGAGTCAGGCTGCGTGCCACCCTTTGTTGTATTGGCGGAGCAACAAACGGCTGGAAGGGGAAGGCGTGGCCGAAAATGGGTCAGTCCGTATGCGCAAAATCTTTACTACAGTCTCGTGCTGCGCATTGAAGGCGGTCTGCGGCAGTTGGAGGGGCTAAGCCTTGTGGTGGGTTTAGCTGTCATGCAAACCCTGCACGAGTTGGGCGTCCAGGGCGTGGCCTTGAAGTGGCCAAACGATGTCTTGGTTGGAAATAAGAAAATTTCTGGCATCTTGCTCGAGTTAGTCGGAGATCCTGGAGATATATGTCATGTTGTGCTGGGCATCGGTATCAACGTGAATATGCAGAAGGCAGTTGAGGTCGATCAGCAGTGGACCTCGATGCAGCTTGAGACCGGAACCCCTATTGATCGCAACCGCCTTGCGGCGCGCCTTGGGGGGCAACTGCAGGCCTATCTAGACCGACATAAGGCTACTGGTTTTGCCGGTTTGCAAGAAGAGTGGGAGAAGCATCACCTGTGGCAGGGCAGGAGTGTATGTCTCATTGCTGGCGTAAACCGGATTGAAGGGGTGGTGCTGGGTGTGGATCGTCAGGGCGCGTTGCGTTTGAATGTCGATGGAGTTGAGAAAATATATAGCGGTGGTGAGCTAAGCCTGAGGTTGCGTGATGATTCTTGAGCTCGACTGTGGAAACAGCTTCATTAAGTGGCGTGTGCTTGAGTCGAGTGAGGCAAACGCTTGCGCGGAAGGCATCGCCGGTTCGGATGTGTCATTAATTGATAGCCTGGTGGCTCTTCCCGATCTTCTGCTTACGCGTTGCCGATTGGTGAGTGTCCGTGCGCTTGAGGAAACCGACCAGCTGGTAGCTGCGTTGGTGGATGCATTTGGCGTTAGCGTTTCATGTGCTGCCCCTGCGCGGGAAATGGCTGGGGTGCGTAACGGCTACGAAGATTTCGAGCGTCTTGGGCTTGATCGCTGGTTGGCGATGCTCGGGGCATTCAAATTGGCTTCAGGCGCATGTCTGGTTCTCGATTTCGGCACGGCGGCGACCGCAGATTTCATCGGTCCGGATGGTGAGCACTTGGGAGGATTCATTTGCCCAGGCATGCCCCTCATGCGCAATCAACTGCGAACCCATACGCGTAAGATACGTTACGGCGACGCGGCGGCGGAGAGGGCCCTGGAGCGACTTTCTCCTGGGCGGACTACCGTAGAAGCCGTCGAGCGCGGCTGTACGCTCATGCTTAGAGGGTTTGTGCTGACACAGCTCGAGTTGGCGCGAAGCTACTGGGGTGACGATTTCACCGTCTTCCTGACTGGAGGGGATGCTGAGTTGGTTTCTGATGCTGCGCCTCGCGCTCGACTGATCCCGGACCTTGTGTTTGTTGGTCTGGCGATGGCGTGTCCTTTGTCTTGAGGTGATTATGCGCTGGCTGTTTTTGCTTTTACTTGTCCTCAATGCTTTCTATTACGTCTGGCATCAGCAAGAGGCTCCATTGCGTGCCAAGGATGTCACGCCTTTGAGTCTTTATCGTGGGACGCAGCAAGACATTCGGCTCTTGAGTGAATCTGCAGATGGGGTGGCTCGGCGTGATCGAATAAAGCCGTCTGATGGGCAAAATACCTGTCTATACATCGGTGGGTTCTCTGATCGGCGCCAAGCCCTATCTGTCGAGCAGCGGCTGACAAGCCTGGATATAAAGGTCAAGGTTCAATTGTTGAGTGCGCCAGATACCTCGGGTTACTGGTTGCGTGTCGCCCCTGAAAGCCGACGCCTGGCTGATGATCTGCCGTTTGAAAACCTTGCTAAGGAATTCAATGAGTTAAAACATAAAATAATGCAGTGCGAAGGCATTGCAACTCTCGAATAGTTTGCATAGAATGGCGCCCGCTTCGCAGTGAAGACCTTTAAGGGGTACATGGCGAAGCGAAGGTCACGCAGCTAACCTCATATTTTTTATGAGAAAATGCTTGACAGAAGGCCGGCTTGATGTAGAATGCCGGCTCGCTTAGGAGGGGTTCCCGAGCGGCCAAAGGGATCAGACTGTAAATCTGACGTCTACGACTTCGAAGGTTCGAATCCTTCCCCCTCCACCATTTTAGCGTGAGCTGCAAGCTCCGCGGGTATAGTTTAGTGGTAGAACCTCAGCCTTCCAAGCTGATGATGCGGGTTCGATTCCCGCTACCCGCTCCAAGTTTGCAGGTTGTGCACGGTGTTTTGCTCTTGTAGCTCAGTTGGTAGAGCACACCCTTGGTAAGGGTGAGGTCAGCGGTTCAAATCCGCTCAAGAGCTCCATATAACAAGGCAGATATGAAAATATCTGCCTTTGTTTTAACAGCTGCCTCGGCTTGTTTCGTGTTGTGTCTGGCGTTGATTGTCGGATGATTTCAAGTCTGTTGGGGTTGGTTGTTGTAAAGTCTTTTTCAGGCCTGCATAATGGTCGGCCTGATTTTGTTTTAGGTCAGTAGCTCAATTGGCAGAGCGACGGTCTCCAAAACCGTAGGTTGGGGGTTCGATTCCCTCCTGACCTGCCAGATTCACGTGGTGTGTCTGGCTTTCTTTTCACAGGATCTTCATAGATGACTCCTAAGGCTGAAGCTCAAAGCTCTCGTTTCGATCTGGTCAAGTGGCTCGCTGTAGTCGCCTTGGTGGTCGTAGGCGTTGTTGGCAATCAGTACTATTCTGCTTCGCCGATCCTGTACCGTGTGCTCGCTTTGCTGGCCCTTGCTGCTGTAGCTGCCTTTGTAGGCCTGCAGACTGCCAAAGGCAAGTCTTTCGCGGTCCTGGTAAAGGAAGCTCGCACCGAAATACGTAAAGTCGTTTGGCCGACTCGCCAAGAAACCACGCAGACCACATTGATTGTCGTGGCTGTTGTTCTGGTTATGGCGTTGCTGTTGTGGGGGCTTGATTCCCTGCTCGGCTGGCTTGTTTCCTTGATTGTTGGCTAAGGGTGTCCCGTGGCTAAGCGTTGGTACGTTGTGCATGCTTACTCGGGTTACGAGAAGCATGTTATGCGCTCTTTGCTGGAGCGCGTAAAGCTTGCAGGCATGGAAGATGGCTTTGGCGAGATTCTGGTCCCCACTGAAGAAGTGGTTGAGATGCGCAATGGCCAGAAGCGCAAAAGTGAACGCAAGTTCTTCCCTGGCTACGTGCTGGTTCAGATGGACATGAATGAAGGTACTTGGCACTTGGTCAAGGACACTCCTCGTGTCATGGGTTTCATTGGCGGTACCGCTGATAAGCCTGCTCCTATCACTGACAAAGAGGCGGAAGCAATTCTGCGTCGTGTTGCTGATGGTAGTGACAAGCCCAAGCCGAAGACATTGTTCGAGCCGGGTGAGGTTGTTCGTGTGACTGATGGTCCGTTTGCTGATTTCAATGGCACCGTCGAAGAAGTTAACTACGAAAAGAGCCGGATCCAAGTGGCAGTGCTCATTTTCGGTCGCTCTACTCCGGTAGAGTTGGAGTTCAGCCAGGTCGAGAAGGTCTAGCTGAGCAAGCATCCCAACCCCGCAGCCTTAGGCTGTGGGGTTTTGTCGTCACTGGGATAAACGCGCAAGTAACCGGGGAGCCTTTCGAGGCGTTTGAACCCGTAATTGGAGTGCCTCATGGCCAAGAAGATTACCGCTTACATCAAGCTGCAAGTGAAGGCCGCTCAGGCCAACCCAAGTCCACCCGTCGGCCCAGCTCTGGGTCAGCACGGCGTGAACATCATGGAATTCTGCAAGGCCTTCAACGCCCGTACTCAGGGTCTTGAGCCAGGTCTGCCGACTCCAGTGATCATCACTGTATACAGCGACCGTAGCTTTACTTTCGAAACCAAGTCGACCCCGGCTTCGGTTCTGCTGAAGAAGGCTGCTGGTCTGACTAGCGGTTCCGCTCGTCCGAACACCGTTAAGGTTGGCACCGTAACTCGTGCTCAGCTGGAAGAGATCGCGAAAACCAAAAACGCGGATCTGACTGCAGCTGATATGGATGCAGCCGTGCGTACCATCGCCGGTTCTGCTCGTAGCATGGGCCTTAACGTGGAGGGTGTGTAATGGCTAAGCTGACCAAGCGCCAAAAGGCTATCGCCGGCAAAATCGAAGCAGGCAAGTCCTACAACTTTGTAGACGCTGCTGCCCTGCTGACCGAGCTGTCGACTGTCAAGTTCAGCGAGTCTGTTGACGTTGCTGTAAATCTGGGTGTTGACCCACGTAAATCTGACCAGGTCGTTCGTAGCGCTACTGTGCTGCCACACGGTACTGGCAAGACTGTACGTGTTGCCGTCTTCACCCAGGGCCCGGCAGCTGAAGCTGCTCTGGCCGCTGGCGCTGATCGCGTTGGCATGGACGACCTGGCTGCCGAAATGAAAGGTGGCGACCTGAACTACGACGTAGTTATTGCCTCCCCGGATGCAATGCGCGTTGTAGGCCAGTTGGGTCAGATCCTCGGTCCACGTGGTCTGATGCCTAACCCTAAAGTCGGCACCGTAACGCCAGACGTAGCTACCGCGGTTAAAAACGCCAAGGCTGGTCAGGTTCGTTATCGCACCGACAAAAACGGCATCATTCACACCTCCGTTGGCAAAGTCGGCTTCGATGCCGTCAAGCTGAAGGAAAACGTTGAAGCCCTGATCGCTGATCTGAAGCGTATCAAGCCAGCTTCCTCGAAAGGTATCTACGTCAAGCGCGTTACCCTGAGCACCACTATGGGCCCAGGTCTGGTCATCGACCAAGGCTCGCTGGACGTATAAGACACAAATTGGCGCAAGCGATTGCGCCAATTGAAAGATTGGGGTCCCTGCCTGGCGGGGGCTATCCAAGACCGTAGGCGACGCGAGTCTTAAACCAACAAGCCTACGCAGATGGTGCTCCCGGTTCCTTACCGAATCAGACACCAAAACGACATCCGGCTTCGGCCAGATGAAACGGTAACAAGCAGGAGTTAAACCCGTGGCAATTAATCTCGAAGACAAGAAGGCCATCGTCGCTGAAGTCAACGAGGCTGCCAAAGCTGCTCTGTCCGCTGTCGTGGCTGATGCCCGTGGTGTGACAGTAGGCGCTATGACCGGACTCCGTAAAGAGGCTCGTGAAGCTGGCGTATACGTACGTGTTGTACGTAACACCCTGCTCAAGCGCGCCGTTGCTGACACTGAATACAGTGTTCTCAACGACGTGTTCACCGGCCCGACTCTGATCGCATTCTCCAAGGATCATCCGGGCGCTGCTGCCCGTTTGTTCAAAGAGTTCGCCAAGAGTCAGGATAAGTTCGAGATCAAGGCAGCTGCGTTCGAGGGCAAGTTCCTCGCAGCTAACCAAATCGACGTACTGGCAACACTGCCGACCCGCGACGAAGCCATTTCGCAGCTGATGAGCGTGATTCAAGGCGCTACCAGCAAGCTGGCTCGTACTCTGGCTGCAGTTCGCGAGCAAAAAGAAGCTGCCGCAGCCTAAGGCTGAGCAAATTCTCTCGCGTATTTTTGTTTATTTCGATGGCCGCGTAGGCCGTCCCCCAATTCAGGAAATACAGCAATGTCTATCTCCCAAGACGATATCCTCAACGCCGTAGCTGAAATGTCGGTTCTGCAGGTTGTTGAGCTGATCAAAGCTTTCGAAGAAAAATTCGGCGTTTCCGCTGCCGCTGCTTCCGCTGGCCCAGCTGTTGCTGCTGTTGCTGCTGAAGAGCAAACCGAATTCAACGTCATGCTGCTGGAAGCTGGCGAGAAGAAAGTAAACGTGATCAAGGCAGTACGTGAACTGACCGGTCTGGGCTTGAAAGAAGCCAAGGCTGTAGTTGACGGCGCTCCTGCCCAGGTTCTGGAAGCTGTGTCGAAAGACGCTGCTGACAAAGCCAAAGCTACTCTGGAAGAAGCAGGCGCTAAAGTCGAGCTGAAGTAAGCATCGACCTTGCGTCTCCAGCCCAAGCGTTAAGCTGAAGGCTGATGGCTGGTGGCTCTTGCCACCGGCCTTTTTCCGTTCTTGGCTGTCGACTCGGTCGCCGCCATTAACGCGCTGTAGCCACCCGATGCGGTGGTGCAAACCATGGGGTTTGCAAGATTTTCTGGCTGCTCCCGTCGGGAGGGCCAAACAAGCAGGTGACCAAGCTGGGGAACGCTGATGGCTTACTCATATACTGAGAAAAAACGTATCCGCAAGGACTTTAGCAAGTTGCCGGACGTCATGGATGTCCCGTACCTTCTGGCTATCCAGCTGGATTCGTATCGTGAATTCTTGCAGGCGGGAGCGACCAAAGATCAGTTCCGCGACGTGGGCCTGCATGCGGCCTTCAAATCCGTTTTCCCGATCATCAGCTACTCCGGCAATGCTGCGCTGGAGTACGTCGGTTATCGCCTGGGCGAACCGGCATTTGATGTCAAAGAATGCGTGTTGCGTGGCGTTACGTACGCCGTACCTTTGCGGGTAAAAGTCCGCCTGATCATTTTCGACAAAGAATCGTCGAACAAAGCGATCAAGGACATCAAAGAGCAAGAAGTCTACATGGGCGAAATCCCATTGATGACTGAGAACGGTACCTTCGTTATCAACGGTACCGAGCGTGTAATCGTTTCCCAGCTGCACCGTTCCCCGGGCGTGTTCTTCGACCACGACCGCGGCAAAACGCACAGCTCCGGCAAACTCCTGTACTCCGCGCGGATCATTCCGTACCGCGGTTCGTGGTTGGACTTCGAGTTCGATCCGAAAGACTGCGTGTTCGTGCGTATCGACCGTCGTCGCAAGCTGCCGGCCTCGGTACTGCTGCGCGCGCTCGGCTATACCACCGAGCAAGTGCTGGACGCTTTCTACACCACCAACGTATTCAGCCTGAAGGATGAAACCCTCAAGCTGGAGCTGATCGCTTCGCGTCTGCGTGGTGAAATTGCTGTCCTGGACATCCAGGATGAAAAAGGCAAGGTCATCGTTGAGGCTGGCCGTCGTATCACTGCGCGCCACATCAATCAGATCGAAAAAGCCGGTATCAAGGAGCTGGAAGTACCTCTGGACTATGTCCTGGGCCGTACTACCGCCAAGGTCATCGTTCACCCGGCCACAGGCGAAATCCTGGCTGAGTGCAACACCGAGCTGAACACCGAGATCCTGGCTAAAATCGCCAAGGCCCAGGTCGTTCGCATCGAGACCCTGTACACCAACGACATCGACTGCGGTCCGTTCATCTCCGACACACTGAAGATCGATTCCACCAGCAACCAATTGGAAGCGCTGGTCGAGATCTATCGCATGATGCGTCCTGGCGAGCCACCAACCAAAGACGCTGCCGAAACCCTGTTCAACAACCTGTTCTTCAGCCCTGAGCGCTATGACCTGTCTGCGGTCGGCCGGATGAAGTTCAACCGTCGTATCGGTCGTACCGAGATCGAAGGTTCGGGTGTGCTGTGCAAGGAAGACATCGTTGCGGTCTTGAAGACCCTGGTTGACATCCGTAACGGCAAAGGCATCGTCGATGACATCGACCACCTGGGTAACCGTCGTGTTCGCTGCGTAGGCGAAATGGCTGAAAACCAGTTCCGCGTTGGCCTGGTACGTGTTGAGCGTGCGGTCAAAGAGCGTCTGTCGATGGCTGAAAGCGAAGGCCTGATGCCGCAAGATCTGATCAACGCCAAGCCAGTGGCTGCGGCGGTGAAAGAGTTCTTCGGTTCCAGCCAGCTCTCGCAGTTCATGGACCAGAACAACCCGCTCTCCGAGATCACCCACAAGCGCCGTGTCTCTGCACTGGGCCCGGGCGGTCTGACCCGTGAGCGCGCAGGCTTCGAAGTCCGTGACGTACACCCGACGCACTACGGTCGTGTTTGCCCGATCGAAACGCCGGAAGGTCCGAACATCGGTCTGATCAACTCCTTGGCCGCTTATGCGCGCACCAACCAGTACGGCTTCCTTGAGAGCCCGTATCGTGTGGTGAAAGAGGGTCTGGTCACCGACGAGATCGTCTTCCTGTCCGCCATCGAAGAAGCTGATCACGTGATCGCTCAGGCTTCGGCCACGATGAACGACAAGAAAGTCCTGATCGACGAGCTGGTAGCTGTTCGTCACTTGAACGAGTTCACGGTCAAGGCGCCGGAAGACGTCACCTTGATGGACGTTTCGCCGAAGCAGGTAGTATCGGTTGCAGCGTCGCTGATCCCGTTCCTGGAACACGATGACGCCAACCGTGCGTTGATGGGTTCCAACATGCAGCGTCAAGCTGTACCGACCCTGCGTGCCGACAAGCCGCTGGTAGGTACCGGCATGGAGCGTAACGTAGCCCGTGACTCCGGCGTTTGCGTCGTGGCTCGTCGTGGTGGCGTGATCGACTCTGTTGATGCCAGCCGTATCGTGGTTCGTGTTGCCGATGACGAAGTTGAAACCGGTGAAGCTGGTGTCGACATCTACAACCTGACCAAGTACACCCGCTCTAACCAGAACACCTGCATTAACCAGCGTCCGCTGGTGCGTAAGGGTGATCGCGTTCAGCGTAGCGACATCATGGCCGATGGCCCGTCCACCGACATGGGTGAGCTGGCACTGGGTCAGAACATGCGCATCGCGTTCATGGCCTGGAACGGTTACAACTTCGAAGACTCCATCTGTCTGTCGGAGCGCGTTGTTCAGGAAGACCGTTTCACCACGATCCACATTCAGGAACTGACCTGTGTGGCACGTGACACCAAGCTTGGGCCAGAGGAAATCACTGCGGACATCCCTAACGTGGGTGAAGCTGCACTGAACAAGCTGGACGAAGCCGGTATCGTTTATGTAGGTGCTGAAGTTGGCGCAGGCGACATCCTGGTCGGTAAAGTCACTCCGAAAGGCGAGACCCAGCTGACGCCGGAAGAAAAACTGCTGCGTGCCATTTTCGGTGAAAAAGCCAGCGACGTTAAAGACACCTCCCTGCGTGTACCTACCGGTACCAAGGGTACTGTCATCGACGTACAGGTCTTCACCCGCGACGGCGTTGAGCGTGATGCTCGTGCACTGTCCATCGAGAAGACCCAGCTCGACGAAATCCGCAAGGACCTGAACGAAGAGTTCCGTATCGTTGAAGGCGCGACCTTCGAACGTCTGCGTTCCGCTCTGGTAGGCCACAAGGCTGAAGGCGGTGCAGGTCTGAAGAAGGGTCAGGACATCACCGACGAAATCCTCGACGGTCTTGAGCACGGCCAGTGGTTCAAACTGCGCATGGCTGAAGATGCTCTGAACGAGCAGCTCGAGAAGGCTCAGGCCTATATCGTTGATCGTCGCCGTCTGCTGGACGACAAGTTCGAAGACAAGAAGCGCAAACTGCAGCAGGGCGATGACCTGGCTCCAGGTGTGCTGAAAATCGTCAAGGTTTACCTGGCAATCCGTCGCCGCATCCAGCCGGGCGACAAGATGGCCGGTCGTCACGGTAACAAAGGTGTGGTCTCTGTGATCATGCCGGTTGAAGACATGCCGCACGATGCCAATGGCACCCCGGTCGACGTCGTCCTCAACCCGTTGGGCGTACCTTCGCGTATGAACGTTGGTCAGATCCTTGAAACCCACCTGGGCCTCGCGGCCAAAGGTCTGGGCGAAAAGATCAACCGCATGATCGAAGAGCAGCGCAAGGTCGCAGACCTGCGTAAGTTCCTGCACGAGATCTACAACGAGATCGGCGGTCGCAATGAAGAGCTGGATACCTTCTCCGACCAGGAAATCCTGGATCTGGCGAAGAACCTGCGCGGCGGCGTTCCAATGGCTACCCCGGTGTTCGACGGTGCCAAGGAAAGCGAAATCAAGGCCATGCTCAAGCTGGCAGACTTGCCAGAAAGCGGCCAGATGCAGCTGTTCGACGGCCGTACCGGCAACAAGTTCGAGCGTCCGGTTACTGTTGGCTACATGTACATGCTGAAGCTGAACCACTTGGTAGACGACAAGATGCACGCTCGTTCTACTGGTTCGTACAGCCTGGTTACCCAGCAGCCGCTGGGTGGTAAGGCTCAGTTCGGTGGTCAGCGTTTCGGGGAGATGGAGGTTTGGGCACTGGAAGCATACGGTGCTGCATACACTCTGCAAGAAATGCTCACAGTGAAGTCGGACGATGTGAACGGTCGTACCAAGATGTACAAAAACATCGTGGACGGCGATCACCGTATGGAGCCGGGCATGCCCGAGTCCTTCAACGTGTTGATCAAAGAAATTCGTTCCCTCGGCATCGATATCGATCTGGAAACCGAATAACACGTGACGCGAATCGAGAGCGGAGCCGTTTGGCCCGCTCTCTGCTCCGCCAGGAGGAAAGGCCTTGAAAGACCTACTGAATTTGCTGAAAAACCAGGGTCAAGTCGAAGAGTTCGACGCCATCCGTATTGGGTTGGCATCGCCTGAGATGATCCGTTCGTGGTCGTTCGGTGAAGTTAAAAAGCCGGAAACCATCAACTACCGTACGTTCAAACCTGAACGTGACGGCCTGTTCTGCGCCAAGATCTTTGGCCCGGTCAAGGATTACGAGTGCCTGTGCGGTAAGTACAAGCGCTTGAAGCACCGTGGTGTGATCTGCGAGAAGTGCGGCGTTGAAGTTGCACTGGCCAAGGTTCGTCGTGAGCGCATGGCGCACATCGAACTGGCTTCGCCAGTTGCCCACATCTGGTTCCTGAAATCACTGCCGTCCCGTATCGGCTTGCTGATGGACATGACCCTGCGTGATATCGAACGCGTTCTCTACTTCGAGAGCTATGTCGTTATCGATCCAGGCATGACCACCCTTGAAAAGGGGCAGCTGCTGAACGATGAGCAGTACTTCGAAGCGCTGGAAGAATTCGGTGACGATTTCGATGCCCGCATGGGTGCCGAAGCTGTCCGCGAACTGCTGCACGCCATCGACCTGGAGCACGAGATTGGTCGCCTGCGCGAAGAAATTCCGCAAACCAACTCCGAAACCAAGATCAAGAAACTGTCCAAGCGTCTGAAGTTGATGGAAGCCTTCCAGGGTTCCGGCAACTTGCCAGAGTGGATGGTGCTGACCGTTCTGCCGGTTCTGCCGCCAGACCTGCGTCCGCTGGTACCGTTGGACGGTGGTCGTTTCGCGACGTCCGACCTCAACGACCTGTACCGCCGCGTGATCAACCGTAACAACCGCTTGAAGCGCCTGCTTGATCTGTCCGCTCCGGACATCATCGTGCGCAACGAAAAGCGTATGTTGCAAGAAGCGGTCGATGCCTTGCTCGACAACGGTCGTCGTGGCCGCGCTATCACCGGTTCCAACAAGCGTCCCTTGAAATCCCTGGCTGACATGATCAAGGGTAAGCAAGGTCGTTTCCGTCAGAACTTGCTCGGTAAGCGTGTTGACTACTCCGGTCGTTCGGTAATTACCGTAGGCCCGACCCTGCGTCTGCACCAGTGCGGCCTGCCTAAGAAGATGGCACTCGAGCTGTTCAAGCCGTTCATCTTCGGCAAGCTGGAAATGCGCGGTCTCGCGACCACCATCAAAGCGGCCAAGAAAATGGTCGAGCGCGAACTGCCAGAGGTTTGGGACGTTCTCGCTGAAGTGATTCGCGAACACCCGGTTCTCCTCAACCGTGCACCGACCCTTCACCGTCTGGGTATCCAGGCGTTTGAACCAGTACTGATCGAAGGTAAGGCTATCCAGCTGCACCCTCTGGTCTGTGCTGCGTACAACGCCGACTTCGACGGCGACCAAATGGCCGTGCACGTACCGCTGACGCTGGAAGCCCAGTTGGAAGCGCGTGCGTTGATGATGTCGACCAACAACATCCTGTCGCCAGCCAACGGTGAGCCAATCATCGTTCCGTCGCAGGACGTTGTATTGGGTCTGTACTACATGACCCGTGAAGCGATCAACGCCAAGGGCGAAGGTCGTGTGTTCGCTGACCTGCAAGAAGTTGACCGTGTATTCCGTGCCGGCGAAGCCGCACTGCATGCCAAGGTCAAAGTGCGGATCAACGAAACGGTCAACGACCGTGACGGCGGCAGCGTGAGCAACACCCGTATCGTCGACACCACTGTCGGCCGTGCGCTGTTGTACCAGGTTGTGCCAAAAGGTCTGTCGTACGATGTCGTCAACCTGCCGATGAAGAAAAAGGCGATCTCCAAGCTGATCAACCAGTGCTACCGCGTGGTCGGTTTGAAAGAGACCGTTATCTTCGCTGACCAGTTGATGTACACCGGTTTCGCTTACTCGACTATCTCCGGCGTTTCCATCGGCGTTAACGACTTCGTTATCCCGGATGAAAAAGCTCGCATCATCAGTGCCGCCACCGACGAAGTGAAAGAGATCGAGAGCCAGTACGCCTCCGGCCTGGTAACCCAGGGCGAGAAGTACAACAAAGTGATCGACCTTTGGTCCAAGGCCAACGACGAAGTATCCAAGGCGATGATGGCCAACCTCTCGAAAGAGAAAGTCATCGACCGTCACGGCGACGAAGTCGACCAGGAATCTTTCAACTCGATGTACATGATGGCCGACTCGGGTGCGCGGGGTTCTGCTGCGCAGATCCGTCAGCTCGCCGGTATGCGTGGCCTGATGGCCAAGCCGGACGGTTCCATCATCGAAACGCCGATTACCGCGAACTTCCGTGAAGGTTTGAGCGTACTCCAGTACTTCATCTCCACTCACGGTGCTCGTAAGGGTCTTGCGGATACCGCGTTGAAAACCGCTAACTCCGGTTACCTGACACGTCGTCTGGTAGACGTTGCACAAGATCTGGTTGTAACCGAGATCGATTGCGGCACCGAACACGGCCTGCTGATGACTCCGCACATTGAAGGCGGTGACGTTGTAGAGCCGCTGGGTGAACGCGTATTGGGTCGTGTGATTGCCCGTGACGTGTTCAAGCCAGGTACCGAGGAAGTTATCGTTCCTGCCGGCACTCTGGTAGATGAAAAGTGGGTCGAGTTCATCGAACTCAACAGCATCGACGAAGTGATCGTTCGCTCGCCGATCAGCTGCGAAACCCGTTATGGCATCTGCGCCAAGTGCTACGGCCGTGACTTGGCTCGTGGTCACCAGGTGAACATCGGTGAAGCGGTCGGCGTTATCGCTGCCCAGTCCATCGGTGAGCCGGGTACCCAGCTGACCATGCGTACGTTCCACATCGGTGGTGCGGCAAGCCGGACCTCCGCAGCCGACAGCGTACAGGTTAAGAATGGCGGTACCGTCCGTCTGCACAACCTCAAGCACGTTGAGCGAGTGGATGGCCACCTGGTCGCTGTGTCCCGTTCCGGTGAGCTGGCAATCGCTGACGACTACGGTCGTGAGCGCGAGCGTTACAAGCTGCCGTACGGTGCTGTGATTTCGGTTAAAGAAGGTGACAAGGTCGACGCTGGCGCAATCGTGGCCAAGTGGGATCCGCACACTCACCCAATCGTTACCGAAATGAAAGGTACCGTGACCTACGTGGGCATGGAAGAAGGCATCACGATCAAGCGTCAGACTGACGAATTGACCGGTATGACCAACATTGAAGTACTCGACGCCAAGGATCGCCCAGCTGCCGGTAAAGACATCCGTCCTGCCGTGAAGATGGTCGACGACAACGGCAAGGATCTGTTGCTGCCAGGCACTGACGTAATCGCTCAGTACTTCCTGCCAGCCAACGCCCTGGTCGGTGTAGCGGATGGTGCGAAGATCGCGATCGGTGATGTTATCGCGCGTATCCCGCAAGAAACTTCGAAAACTCGAGACATCACCGGTGGTTTGCCGCGTGTTGCCGACTTGTTCGAAGCTCGTCGTCCGAAAGAAGCGTCGATTCTGGCTGAAGTCAGCGGCACCATCGCGTTCGGTAAAGAGACCAAGGGCAAGCGCCGTCTGGTCATTACCCCGAACGACGGTAGCGATCCGTATGAAGAGCTGATTCCGAAGTGGCGTCACCTGAACGTCTTCGAAGGCGAACAAGTAAACCGCGGCGAAGTTATCTCCGACGGCCCGAGCGATCCACACGACATCCTGCGTCTGCTGGGTGTGAGTGCGCTGGCCAAATACATCGTCAACGAGATCCAGGACGTTTACCGTCTGCAGGGCGTGAAGATCAACGACAAGCACATCGAGACCATCTTGCGTCAGATGCTGCGTAAAGTTGAAATCGCTGAATCCGGCGATTCCAGTTTCATCAAGGGCGACCAGATGGAACTGACTCACGTACTGGTAGAAAACGAGCGCCTGGCGAACGAAGAGAAATTCGTTTCCAAGTTCACTCGCGTGCTGCTGGGTATCACCAAGGCGTCGTTGTCCACTGAGTCGTTCATCTCGGCGGCCTCCTTCCAGGAGACCACTCGCGTACTGACCGAAGCAGCGGTAACCGGCAAGCGCGATTACCTGCGTGGCCTGAAAGAAAACGTGGTTGTGGGTCGTCTGATCCCAGCCGGTACCGGTTTGGCTTACCACAGCGAGCGCAAGCGTCGCCGTGATGCTGACAAGCCGTTGCGCGTAAGCGCCAGTGAAGTGGAAGCTGCACTGACCGAAGCACTGAACTCAAGCGGTAACTGAGTTCTGCAGTAGATAAGTCTGGGCCCTGGCAGTCCCATTCGTCGGATCGAGGCATTTTTGCCCCGGTTCAACGAGAGGGGAGGTCGGGGCCTTGCCTTGACTGGGGACAAGATCCTCTTTAGACTCTTGTACCCCTAAATTTGGCGGGAATTCGTTCCTGCCATTTTGCTTTTCTTGCAAGACAATAGCGTCGCAAGACAACAGTGGAGCTAGTAGATGGCAACTATCAACCAGCTGGTACGTCAGCCGCGTAAGCGTATCGTCGAGAAATCCGACGTGCCTGCGCTGCAGAACTGCCCGCAACGTCGTGGCGTATGCACCCGTGTGTATACCACCACGCCGAAAAAACCTAACTCGGCACTGCGTAAAGTATGCCGTGTGCGTCTGACCAACGGTTTCGAGGTTTCCTCGTACATCGGCGGTGAAGGCCACAACCTGCAAGAGCACAGCGTGGTACTGATCCGCGGCGGTCGTGTAAAAGACTTGCCGGGTGTTCGTTACCACACCGTACGCGGCTCCTTGGATACTTCCGGCGTTAAAGGTCGTAACCAGGGTCGTTCGAAGTACGGTACCAAGAAGCCTAAGTAGTAGCGGCTTTTTGTAAAACTGAATCATCTTATTTTCTGAGTCGATAAGAGTAAGGTCGGAGGCGTCCCGAAAGGGCACCGATTCCGAGCGAACCTGAAGACCGTTTGAGGGCTTATCCATGCCAAGAAGACGCGTAGCAGCCAAGCGCGAAGTGCTTGACGATCCAAAATACGGAAGCCAAATCCTGGCCAAGTTCATGAACCACGTGATGGAAAGCGGCAAGAAAGCTGTTGCCGAGCGTATCGTTTATGGCGCGCTGGAAAAGGTTAAAGAACGCAAGAACAGCGACCCCCTGGAAATCTTCGAGAAAGCTCTCGACGCCATCGCTCCGCTGGTCGAAGTGAAGTCGCGCCGTGTAGGCGGTGCTACTTACCAGGTTCCGGTTGAAGTTCGCCCGTCCCGTCGTAACGCTCTGGCAATGCGCTGGTTGGTAGACTTCGCCCGTAAGCGCGGCGAGAAGTCTATGGCTCTGCGTTTGGCCGGCGAATTGTTGGACGCTGCTGAAGGTAAAGGTGCTGCTGTTAAGAAGCGTGAAGACGTGCACCGTATGGCTGAAGCTAACAAAGCTTTCTCGCACTACCGCTTCTAATTTTAGCTTCACTAATTTTGCGAGGGCTTTATGGCTCGTACTACTCCGATTAGCCGCTACCGTAACATCGGTATCGTTGCTCACGTGGATGCTGGTAAAACCACCACCACCGAGCGCGTACTGTTTTACACCGGCAAAAGTCACAAGATGGGCGAGGTGCATGATGGCGCCGCGACCACAGACTGGATGGTTCAGGAGCAGGAGCGTGGTATTACCATTACTTCTGCTGCTATTACCGCCTTCTGGAAAGGTTCCGAGAAGCAGTACAAGGATGAGCACCGCTTCAACGTAATCGATACCCCGGGCCACGTAGACTTCACTATTGAAGTTGAGCGTTCCCTGCGCGTACTCGACGGCGCTGTCGTTGTGTTCTGCGGTACCTCGGGTGTTGAGCCGCAGTCGGAAACCGTATGGCGCCAAGCCAACAAATACGGTGTTCCACGCCTTGTTTACGTAAACAAGATGGACCGTGCCGGTGCAAACTTCCTGCGCGTGATCGGCCAGATCAAGCAGCGCTTGGGTCACACTCCGGTGCCAATCCAGTTGGCTATCGGTTCCGAAGATAACTTCCAGGGGCAGATCGATCTGCTGACCATGGAAGCTGTCTACTGGAACGATGCCGACAAGGGTATGGTCCCTGTTCGCAAGCCTATCCCTGCCGAGCTGCAGGAACTGGCTGACGAATGGCGCAACAACATGGTTGAGGCTGCTGCCGAAGCCAATGAAGAGCTGATGAACAAGTACCTCGAAGGTGAAGAGCTCACCAACGTGGAAATCAAGGCCGCTCTGCGTCAGCGTACTATCGCTGGTGAAATCGTCCTGGCTGTTTGCGGCTCCTCGTTCAAGAACAAGGGTGTTCCCCTGGTTCTCGATGCTGTGATCGACTACCTGCCTGCACCAATCGATATTCCTGCCATCAAGGGTACTGACCCGGATGACGAGACCATCGAGCTGGAGCGTCATGCAGACGATGCAGAACCGTTCTCCGCTCTGGCATTTAAAATTGCCACTGACCCATTCGTGGGTACCTTGACCTTCGTCCGCGTTTACTCGGGCGTGTTGAACTCCGGCGACGGCGTGATCAACTCGGTTAAAGGCAAGAAAGAGCGCGTGGGTCGTATGGTGCAAATGCACGCAAACGCCCGCGAAGAGATCAAGGAAGTACGCGCTGGAGACATCGCGGCCTTGATCGGCATGAAGGACGTCACCACTGGTGAAACCTTGTGCAACGCTGACAAGCCAATCATCCTGGTTCGCATGGACTTCCCGGAGCCGGTTATTTCGGTTGCCGTAGAGCCTAAGACCAAGGATGACCAGGAAAAAATGGGTATCGCTCTGGGCAAGCTTGCTCAGGAAGATCCATCTTTCCGCGTCAAGACTGATGAAGAGACTGGTCAAACGATCATCTCGGGCATGGGCGAGCTTCACCTGGACATCCTGGTTGACCGGATGCGCCGTGAGTTCAATGTCGAAGCCAACATCGGTAAGCCTCAGGTTTCCTATCGTGAGCGCATCACGAAGAACTGTGAAATCGAAGGCAAGTTCGTTCGTCAGTCCGGCGGTCGTGGTCAGTTCGGTCACTGCTGGATCCGTTTTGCGCCTGCTGACGAAGGTCAGGAAGGTCTGCAATTCGTGAACGAAGTAGTAGGTGGTGTTGTTCCTAAGGAATACATCCCTGCTATCCAGAAGGGTATCGAAGAGCAGATGAAGAACGGTGTTGTTGCCGGCTATCCGCTGATCGGCCTGAAAGCAACCGTTTTTGACGGTTCTTACCACGACGTCGACTCCAACGAGATGGCGTTTAAGGTGGCTGCCTCCATGGCAACCAAGCAACTGGCCCAGAAGGGCGGTGGTGAGTTGCTTGAGCCAATCATGGCGGTAGAAGTTGTTACACCTGAAGACTATATGGGTGATGTCATGGGCGACCTTAACCGTCGTCGCGGCATGATCTTGGGTATGGAAGACACGGTTTCCGGCAAAGTGATTCGCGCTGAGGTTCCGTTGGGTGAGATGTTCGGTTATGCGACCGACGTTCGCTCCATGTCCCAGGGTCGCGCAAGCTACTCTATGGAATTCAAAAAATACAACACAGCTCCGGCGCACATCGCTGAAACTGTATCCAAAAAACAAGGCTGATTCAGTCCTTTAGGCAAGGAGTTAATTGTCGTGGCTAAAGAAAAATTTGATCGTTCCCTACCGCACGTCAACGTTGGCACCATCGGTCACGTTGACCACGGTAAAACCACTCTGACTGCTGCTCTGACTCGCGTTTGCTCCGAAGTATTCGGTTCTGCAATCGTTGATTTCGATAAAATCGACAGCGCACCAGAAGAAAAAGCTCGTGGTATCACCATCAACACCGCGCACGTTGAATACAACTCGCTGATCCGTCACTACGCTCACGTTGACTGCCCAGGTCACGCTGACTATGTGAAGAACATGATCACCGGTGCTGCCCAGATGGACGGCGCAATCCTGGTTTGTTCGGCCGCTGATGGTCCGATGCCACAAACCCGTGAGCACATCCTGCTGTCCCGTCAGGTTGGCGTTCCGTACATCGTGGTTTACCTGAACAAGGCTGACCTGGTAGACGACGCTGAGCTGCTGGAACTGGTTGAGATGGAAGTGCGCGATCTGCTGAGCACTTACGACTTCCCAGGTGACGACACTCCGATCATCATCGGTTCTGCTCGTATGGCTCTGGAAGGCAAAGACGACAACGAAATGGGCACTACGTCCGTTCGTAAGCTGGTTGAGACTCTGGACAGCTACATCCCAGATCCAGTCCGTGTTATCGACAAGCCGTTCCTGATGCCAATCGAAGACGTATTCTCGATCTCCGGTCGCGGTACTGTTGTAACTGGCCGTATCGAGCGCGGTATCGTCAAGGTTCAAGATCCACTGGAAATCGTTGGTCTGCGTGACACCACTGTCACCACCTGCACCGGTGTTGAAATGTTCCGTAAACTGCTCGACGAAGGTCGTGCTGGCGAGAACTGCGGCGTTCTGCTGCGTGGTACCAAGCGTGACGACGTTGAGCGTGGCCAGGTTCTGGTCAAGCCGGGTTCGGTTAAGCCGCACACCAAGTTCGAAGCTGAAGTGTACGTGCTGAGCAAAGAAGAAGGCGGTCGTCACACTCCGTTCTTCAAAGGCTATCGTCCACAGTTCTACTTCCGTACTACCGACGTAACTGGTAACTGCGAACTGCCGGAAGGCGTAGAAATGGTAATGCCAGGCGACAACATCAAAATGGTTGTCACCCTGATCAAAACCATCGCTATGGAAGACGGTCTGCGTTTCGCAATCCGTGAAGGCGGCCGTACCGTTGGTGCTGGCGTTGTAGCTAAAATCATCGAGTAATTATCTCTTCTGAGATAGCTCTGATGTTTTGAAAAGGCCCCCGCTCAGCGGGGGCCTTTTTTATTGGGTTGACACCTATCAGGGCCGTCTATAGAATTGCGCCTCCTTTTAACGGGCGTATTGCGCTCGCTGGGAATAGCAGCCGGAGTCTGAAATCCAATGCAAAATCAGCAAATCCGTATCAGGTTGAAGGCTTTTGACCATCGCCTGATCGACCAATCCACCCAGGAAATCGTGGAAACCGCGAAACGTACTGGTGCTCAAGTGCGTGGTCCAATTCCACTGCCTACCCGTAAAGAGCGGTTCACCGTTCTGGTCTCCCCGCACGTCAACAAAGACGCGCGTGACCAGTACGAGATCCGTACTCATAAGCGCGTACTGGACATCGTCCAGCCAACGGATAAAACCGTTGATGCACTTATGAAGCTCGATCTGGCGGCCGGTGTGGAAGTACAGATCAGCCTCGGCTAAGACTTGGGTCTTAGTCGTGTAACGCTCTGAAATGGGCGGCCATAGCGGGTGAAAGCCCCGTACACTCATGAGGTTTACAACATGACTATTGGTGTAGTCGGTCGTAAATGCGGTATGACCCGTATTTTCACCGAAGAAGGTGTCTCCATTCCGGTCACGGTCATTGAGATCGAACCGAATCGCGTCACCCAGTTCAAAACTGAAGAAACCGATGGCTATCGTGCAGTGCAAGTCACTGTCGGCGAGCGTCGTGCTTCGCGCGTGACTGCTGCTCAAGCAGGTCACTTCGCTAAAGCAAACGTTGCAGCTGGTCGCACCGTTATGGAGTTCCGTCTTGAAGACGGCGACTACAAGGCTGGCGATCTGATCAACGCTGAAATCTTCGCCGCTGGTCAACTGGTTGATGTAACCGGTCAGTCCAAGGGTAAAGGCTTCCAGGGTACGATCAAGCGTTGGAATTTCCGTGGTCAAGACAACACTCACGGTAACTCCGTTTCCCACCGCGTCCCGGGCTCTATTGGCCAGTGCCAGACTCCTGGTCGTGTATTCAAGGGCAAAAAAATGTCCGGTCATATGGGCGCTGAGCGCGTGACCGTGCAGTCCCTCGAAGTAGTGCGCGTCGACGCTGAACGCAATCTGTTGTTGGTCAAGGGTGCTGTTCCTGGCGCTACTGGCGGCAACCTGGTTGTACGTCCAGCGGCCAAGGCTCGCGGTTAAGGGGAAGCTGACATGCAATTAAATGTAAATGACGCTCAAGCGATTGAAGTTTCCGAACTGACATTTGGCGGCGAATTCAACGAGACGCTGGTTCACCAAGCAGTCGTGGCCTACATGGCCGGCGGCCGTCAAGGTAGCAAGCAGCAAAAGACCCGTTCCGACGTTCGTGGTGGCGGTAAGCGCCCTTGGCGTCAGAAAGGTACTGGCCGTGCTCGTGCCGGTACTATCCGTAGCCCAATCTGGCGCGGCGGCGGTACCACTTTCGCAGCTCGTCCTCAGGATCACTCTCAGAAGCTCAACAAGAAGATGTACCGCGCAGCACTGCGCTCCATCCTTGCTGAACTCGTGCGTACTGATCGCCTGGTCGTGGTTCAAGACTTCGCTGTTGAAAGTCCAAAAACCAAAGATCTGCTGGGCAAACTGAACAACATGAGCCTGACCGACGTTTTGATCGTGTCCGAAGCTGTTGATCAGAACCTGTACCTGGCTGCTCGCAACCTGCCACACGTTGATGTACGTGACGTGCAAGGTTCCGATCCAGTTAGTCTGATCGCATACGACAAGGTGTTGATCACCGTGTCGGCCGTGAAGAAATTCGAGGAGCTGCTGGGATGAACCAGGAACGCGTATTTAAAGTTCTGCTTGGCCCGCACGTTTCCGAAAAGGCTACGGTTCTGGCTGACAAGAAAGGCCAGTTCGTTTTCAAGGTTGCAACTGACGCAACCAAGCTGGAAATCAAGAAGGCCGTCGAAAGCCTGTTCAGCGTGAAAGTAGAGCGTGTTACTACCCTGAATGTTCTGGGTAAGAGCAAGCGCACTGCTCGCGGTCTGGGCAAGCGTAATGACTGGAAGAAGGCAGTTATCTCCCTTCAGCCAGGCCAAGATCTCGATTTCAGCAGCAGTGCTGAGTAAGGAAGGGGTGCATCATGGCAATCGTTAAATGCAAACCGACTTCCCCTGGCCGCCGTTTTGTGGTCAAGGTGGTCAACCAGGAGCTGCATAAAGGCGCTCCTCACGCACCGCTGCTCGAGAAGAAATCGAAGACTGGTGGTCGTAACAACAATGGTCGTATTACCACTCGTCACATCGGTGGTGGCCATAAGCAGCATTATCGTCTGGTCGACTTCCGTCGCAACGACAAAGATGGCATCGCTGCCACTGTCGAGCGTATCGAATACGATCCAAACCGTACTGCTCACATCGCTCTGCTGCTGTACGCAGATGGCGAGCGTCGCTACATCATCGCGCCTAAAGGCGTGAGTGCTGGCGACCAGCTGATCGCAGGTGCCCTGGCACCGATCAAGCCGGGCAACGCTCTGCAACTGCGTAACATTCCAGTTGGTAGCACCGTACACGGCATCGAATTGAAGCCAGGTAAAGGCGCGCAAATCGCTCGTTCCGCTGGTGCTTCGGCTCAGCTGATCGCTCGTGAAGGTGTCTACGTGACCCTGCGTCTGCGTTCTGGTGAGATGCGTAAAGTGCTGGCTGAATGCCGTGCGACCCTGGGTGAAGTCTCGAACTCCGAGCACAGCCTGCGTTCGTTGGGTAAAGCTGGTGCCAAACGCTGGCGTGGCGTTCGCCCAACCGTTCGTGGTGTTGCCATGAACCCGGTTGACCACCCACACGGTGGTGGTGAAGGTCGTACCTCTGGTGGTCGTCATCCGGTATCGCCATGGGGCTTCCCGACTAAGGGCGCGAAGACTCGTGGTAATAAGCGTACCGACAAAATGATCGTCCGTCGTCGCAAGTAAATAGAGGGATACGACAGTGCCACGTTCTCTGAAAAAAGGTCCTTTTATTGATCTTCACCTACTGAAGAAGATCGAAGTGGCGGCGGAAAAGAACGATCGCAAACCAGTTAAAACCTGGTCGCGTCGTTCGATGATCCTGCCACAAATGGTCGGTCTGACCATCGCAGTACACAACGGTCGCCAACACGTCCCAGTTCTCGTTAACGAAGACATGGTCGGCCACAAACTAGGCGAGTTTGCCGGTACCCGCACTTATCGTGGGCACGTGGCAGACAAGAAAGCCAAGCGTTAAGGGGTAAGGAAATGGAAGTAGCCGCTAAGTTGTCGGGCGCTCGAATCTCCGCCCAGAAAGCCCGCTTGGTCGCCGACCAGATCCGCGGGAAGAAGGTGGGCGAAGCGCTCAACCTGTTGGCTTTCAGCAGTAAGAAAGCCGCCGAGATCATGAAGAAAGTGCTGGAGTCGGCCGTAGCCAACGCCGAGCATAACGAAGGCGCAGACGTTGATGACCTGAAGGTCAGCACCGTTTTCGTCAACGAAGGGCGTTCGCTGAAGCGCATCATGCCGCGTGCCAAAGGCCGTGCTGATCGCATCGTCAAGCGGTCTTGCCATATCACTGTCAAGGTTGCTGACAAGTAACGGAGTCGAAGAGATGGGTCAGAAAGTACATCCCATTGGCATTCGCCTGGGAATCGTCAAGGAGCACACCTCCGTCTGGTACGCAGACGGTCGGACTTATGCGGACTATTTGTTCGCTGATCTGAAGGTGCGTGAGTATCTCCAAGACAAACTAAAAAGCGCGTCCGTAAGCCGTATCGATATCCATCGTCCGGCGCAAACTGCACGTATCACCATCCACACCGCTCGTCCAGGTATCGTTATCGGGAAGAAAGGTGAAGATGTTGAGAAACTGCGTCAGGACCTGACCAAGCAAATGGGTGTGCCTGTGCACATCAATATCGAAGAGATCCGTAAGCCGGAGCTCGACGGTATGCTGGTTGCGCAGAGCGTAGCTCAGCAGCTGGAACGCCGCGTAATGTTCCGTCGCGCTATGAAGCGTGCCGTACAGAACGCCATGCGTATTGGTGCCAAAGGCATCAAAATCCAAGTGAGCGGTCGTCTCGGCGGTGCTGAAATCGCACGTACTGAATGGTATCGCGAAGGTCGTGTGCCACTGCACACCCTGCGTGCCGACATCGACTATGCCAACTACGAAGCTCACACCACTTACGGTGTGATCGGTGTAAAGGTTTGGATCTTCAAAGGCGAAGTAAT
The DNA here is from genome assembly GCF_036704165.1 of Pseudomonas khavaziana. Classification (NCBI taxonomy): domain Bacteria; kingdom Pseudomonadati; phylum Pseudomonadota; class Gammaproteobacteria; order Pseudomonadales; family Pseudomonadaceae; genus Pseudomonas; species Pseudomonas khavaziana. Next base: position 5,873,972 of record NZ_CP129946.1, on the reverse strand, counting down.
TGGTGGTCGCCAAGAAGAACTGAAACCACAAGCACCAGCGCCTCGTAAAAAAGCTGCTAAGTAAGGGGTACGCCAAATGTTGCAACCTAAGCGTACGAAGTTCCGCAAGCAGATGACAGGCCACAACCGTGGTCTGGCTCAGCGCGGTAGCAAAGTCAGCTTCGGCGAGTTCGCGCTGAAGTCTGTAGCTCGTGGTCGTCTCACCGCTCGTCAGATCGAGTCAGCGCGTCGTGCTCTGACCCGTCACGTAAAACGTGGCGGCAAGATCTGGATCCGTGTATTCCCGGACAAGCCGATCTCCAAAAAACCTCTCGAGGTTCGGATGGGTAAAGGTAAGGGTAACGTGGAATACTGGGTAGCCCAGATTCAGCCAGGCAAAGTCCTGTATGAAATCGAGGGCGTTTCTGAAGAGCTGGCGCGTGAGGCTTTCGCCCTGGCTGCTGCAAAGCTGCCGCTCGCCACCTCCTTTGTTAAACGGACGGTGATGTGATGAAAGCGAATGAACTTCGTGAAAAATCCGCACAGCAGCTGAACGAGCAACTGCTCGGCCTGCTGCGCGACCAGTTCAATCTGCGCATGCAGAAAGCAACTGGCCAGTTGGGGCAGTCTCATCTGCTCTCGCAAGTTAAGCGTGACATCGCTCGCGTGAAGACTGTGCTCAACCAGCAGGCAGGTAAGTGATCATGGCTGAAGCCGAAAAGACTGTCCGTACGCTGACTGGCCGTGTTGTCAGCGACAAGATGGACAAAACCATCACCGTTTTGATCGAGCGTCGCGTTAAGCACCCGATCTACGGTAAATATGTTAAGCGTTCGACTAAGCTGCACGCGCACGACGAAACCAACCAGTGCCACATCGGCGACAAAGTCACTATTCGTGAAACTCGTCCGCTGGCCAAGACCAAGTCTTGGGCACTGGTTGATATTCTCGAACGCGCTGTGGAAGTCTAAGGACTAGGGGTCGGAGAAATTATATGATTCAGACTCAATCCATGCTCGATGTGGCCGATAACAGCGGCGCTCGCCGTGTTATGTGCATCAAGGTGCTGGGTGGCTCCCATCGTCGTTACGCTGGTATCGGTGACATCATCAAAGTTACCGTGAAGGAAGCAATTCCTCGCGGTAAGGTGAAAAAAGGCCAAGTGATGACTGCTGTTGTAGTCCGCACTCGTCACGGCGTACGTCGTGCAGATGGCTCCATTATCCGCTTTGATGGCAACGCTGCTGTTCTTCTGAACAACAAGCAAGAGCCTATCGGCACCCGTATCTTTGGGCCAGTGACCCGTGAACTTCGTACTGAGAAGTTCATGAAGATCGTCTCGCTCGCCCCAGAAGTGCTGTAAGGAGATCCGACATGCAAAAGATTCGTCGTGACGACGAGATCATCGTGATCGCCGGCAAAGACAAAGGTAAGCGCGGTAAGGTGCTTAAGGTTCTCGCCAATAACCGTCTGGTTATCGGTGGTCTGAACCTGGTCAAGCGTCATACCAAGCCTAACCCGATGTCGGGCGTGCAGGGCGGTATCGTCGAGAAAGAAGCTCCGCTGGACGCTTCTAACGTCGCCATCTTCAACGGTGAAACCAACAAGGCTGACCGCGTTGGTTTCAAAGTAGAAGACGGTAAGAAAATTCGTGTCTTCAAGTCGACCCAAAAAGCGGTTGATGCTTGAACACTGCTAGGTAGATTAGACCATGGCACGACTACAAGAGATTTACCGGAAGGAAATCGCCCCTAAGCTTAAGGAAGAACTTAAGCTCGGGAACGTGATGGAAGTTCCGCGCGTCACCAAAATCACCCTGAACATGGGTCTGGGCGAAGCGATCGGCGACAAAAAAGTCATCGAGCACGCTGTTGCTGACCTGGAAAAGATCACCGGTCAAAAAGTCGTTGTGACTTACGCTCGGAAATCCATCGCTGGCTTTAAAGTCCGTGAAGGTTGGCCGATCGGCGTCAAAGTGACTCTGCGCCGTGAGCGTATGTACGAATTCCTGGATCGTCTGCTGTCGATCTCCCTGCCTCGGGTACGCGACTTCCGCGGCCTGAATGCCAAGTCCTTCGATGGTCGTGGTAACTACAGCATGGGCGTTAAAGAGCAGATTATCTTCCCGGAAATCGACTACGACAAGATCGATGCTCTCCGCGGTCTGGACATCACCCTGACCACCACTGCCAAGAACGATGATGAAGGCCGCGCTCTGCTGCGTGCGTTCAAATTCCCGTTCCGCAACTGATTGGAGTAGGACCATGGCCAAGATGAGCATGAAAAACCGCGAGCTGAAGCGTCAGCTCACGGTTGCCAAGTACGCCAAGAAGCGTGCAGCACTGAAAGCAATCATCGTTGATCTGAACGCAAGTCCAGAAGCGCGTTGGGAAGCTACAGTTGCTCTGCAGAAGCAGCCACGTGACGCAAGCGCTTCGCGCATGCGTAACCGCTGCCGCCTGACCGGTCGTCCACACGGCGTTTACCGCAAGTTCGGCCTCGGCCGTAACAAACTGCGTGAAGCGGCAATGCGTGGTGACGTACCAGGTCTGGTTAAAGCCAGCTGGTAAGTACTTTCAACGTCCAGGTGGTCGGAATCGCGAGATACTGACCGCCGGTGACCTTGAATCTGGATCAAGCCCCTTTTGGGGCTTGTTTCATTTCTGGAGTATGTCTAAAATACGCGGCTCGCCTGAGCCCGTGTTTTTTGTGCTCGGAGATTCTCGGCGACATATGTAGCCGCAAGGCTAATTTTTTTGTATTAGGAGCGTCTAGCCCATGAGTATGCAGGACCCGTTAGCGGACATGCTAACTCGTATCCGTAATGCCCAGATGGCTGAAAAGTCCGTCGTAAGCATGCCATCTTCCAAGTTGAAGGTAGCTGTTGCCAAAGTCCTGAAAGACGAAGGCTACATTGCGGGTTATCAGATCAGCAGCGAAATCAAACCACTGCTGTCCATCGAGCTGAAGTACTTCGAAGGCCGTTCGGTCATCGAGGAAGTGAAGCGCGTTAGCCGTCCAGGCCTGCGTCAGTACAAGTCCGCTGAAGATCTGCCGAAAGTTCGTGGCGGTCTGGGCGTGTCTATCGTCTCCACCAACAAAGGTGTGATGACGGATCGTGCTGCGCGCGCTGCCGGTGTCGGCGGCGAAGTTCTTTGCACTGTGTTCTAAGGGGGGATAAGCATGTCACGCGTCGCTAAGAACCCCGTTAAGCTGCCAGCCGGTGTCGAAGTCAAATTCGCAGGCCAACAGCTTTCGGTGAAGGGTGCCAAGGGTACTCTTGAACTGAACATCCATTCGTCCGTTGAGATCGTTGAAGAAGCTGGTGAGCTGCGTTTCGCTGCTCGCAATGGCGATCAACAAACTCGCGCAATGGCCGGTACCACGCGTGCGTTGGTAAACAACATGGTCCAAGGCGTAAGCCAAGGCTTCGAGCGTAAGCTCCAGCTGGTCGGTGTTGGTTACAAAGCGCAAGCAAAAGGCACGGTTCTGAACCTTGCCCTTGGCTTCTCGCACCCTGTGGATTACGAACTGCCAGCGGGCATCACTGCTGAGACTCCTAGCCAGACCGATATCCTGATCAAGGGCATCGACAAGCAGCTGGTAGGTCAAGTGGCCGCTGAGATCCGCGACTTCCGTCCACCAGAGCCGTACAAAGGCAAAGGTGTGCGCTACGCGGACGAAGTCGTCCGTCGTAAAGAAGCCAAGAAGAAGTAGGGCATAGCAAATGACCGACAAAAAAGTTACTCGACTGCGTCGCGCTCGCAAAGCACGCCTGAAAATGCACGAACTCGAAGTCGTGCGTCTCTGCGTGTTCCGCTCGTCGCAGCACATCTACGCCCAGGTCATCTCGGCCGACGGCAACAAAGTCCTGGCAAGCGCCTCGACTTTGGATAAAGAACTGCGTGATGGTGCCACTGGCAACATCGACGCGGCCACAAAGGTTGGCCAGCTGGTCGCTACGCGTGCTAAGGCCGCTGGCGTCTCGCAAGTGGCTTTCGACCGCTCTGGCTTCAAGTACCACGGTCGCGTGAAAGCGCTGGCTGATGCTGCTCGTGAAGCTGGGCTGGAGTTCTAAGTTATGTCAAATAACGACCAAAAGCGCGACGAAGGCTACATTGAGAAGCTGGTTCAAGTTAACCGCGTAGCCAAAACCGTTAAAGGCGGCCGTATCTTCACTTTCACCGCGTTGACCGTGGTGGGTGATGGTAAAGGGCGTGTTGGCTTCGGCCGTGGCAAGTCACGTGAAGTGCCTGCTGCGATCCAGAAGGCAATGGAAGCTGCTCGTCGCAACATGATCCAAGTTGATCTGAACGGCACCACTCTGCAGTACGCAATGAAGTCCGCCCATGGCGCTTCGAAGGTGTACATGCAGCCTGCTTCTGAAGGTACCGGTATCATCGCTGGCGGCGCTATGCGTGCTGTCCTCGAGGTTGCTGGCGTTCAGAACGTTCTGGCCAAGTGCTACGGCTCGACTAACCCGGTAAACGTGGTTCACGCCACTTTCAAGGGTCTGAAGGCTATGCAATCTCCTGAGTCCATCGCTGCCAAGCGTGGTCTGACTGTCAAGGAGATCTTCTGATCATGGCTACCGTTAAAGTAACGCTGATCAAAAGCATGACCGGCCGCATCCCTAACCACAAACTGTGTGTTAAAGGTTTGGGTCTGCGTCGCATCGGTCACACTGTAGAAGTCCAGGATACTCCCGAGAATCGCGGGATGATCAACAAGGCTTACTACATGCTGCGTGTAGAGGGTTAATCGATGAAACTCAATGATCTGAGTCCAGCGCCGGGTTCCCGTCGCGAAAAGCATCGTCCGGGCCGTGGTATCGGTAGCGGTTTGGGTAAGACTGGTGGCCGTGGCCACAAAGGTCAAACCTCCCGCTCCGGTGGCACCATCGCTCCAGGCTTTGAAGGCGGTCAACAGCCGCTGCATCGTCGCCTGCCTAAGTTCGGTTTCGTATCCCTGAAAGCCATGGACCGCGCAGAAGTGCGTCTGTCCGAGCTGGCTAAAGTGGAAGGCGACATCGTTACTGTGCAGACCCTGAAAGATGCCAACGTGATCAACGTCAACGTACAGCGTGTGAAAATCATGCTGTCCGGTGAAGTGACTCGCGCTGTCACTATCGGCAAGGGAATCGGCGCCACCAAAGGTGCGCGTTCGGCTATCGAAGCAGCTGGCGGCAAGTTCGAGGAATAAATGGCTAAGCAAGGTGCTCTCTCAGCGCTCGGCAAAGGCGGTATGTCTGAACTTTGGGCTCGTCTGCGTTTTCTGTTCCTGGCGATTATCGTCTACCGAATAGGCGCACACATCCCGGTTCCAGGTATCAACCCGGACCGACTCGCAGACCTGTTTCGACAGAATGAGGGGACCATTCTTAGCTTGTTCAACATGTTTTCCGGCGGCGCGCTGGAGCGGATGAGCATCTTTGCACTGGGGATCATGCCGTACATCTCGGCATCGATCATCATGCAACTGATGACAGCCGTCAGCCCGCAACTGGAGCAGTTGAAGAAGGAAGGTGAAGCTGGCCGTCGCAAGATTAGCCAGTACACCCGCTACGGCACTGTCGTCCTCGCCCTGGTTCAAGCTATCGGCATGTCCGTTGGCCTGGCCGGGCAGGGCGTTGCGTTCACTGGTGACTTTGGCTTCCATTTCGTTGCAGTATCCACTTTTGTGGCTGGTGCGATGTTCATGATGTGGCTGGGTGAGCAGATTACTGAGCGTGGTGTTGGCAACGGTATCTCGATGTTGATTTTCGCAGGTATCGTCGCCGGTCTTCCGAGAGCAATCGGGCAGTCTTTCGAGTCTGCGCGTCAGGGTGATATCAATATCTTCGCCTTGGTTGCCATCGGTTTGCTGGCAGTAGCGATTATCGGTTTTGTGGTGTTCATTGAGCGTGGCCAGCGTCGTATTGCTGTTCACTACGCCAAGCGTCAGCAGGGCCGTAAGGTCTTTGCTGCGCAGACCAGCCACTTGCCGCTGAAAGTGAATATGGCCGGCGTTATTCCGGCAATTTTCGCGAGCAGCATCTTGCTGTTTCCGGCTTCGTTGGGTACCTGGTTTGGTCAGTCCGAAAATATGGGCTGGCTGCAGGACCTCTCTCAGTCGATCGCTCCTGGTCAGCCGTTGAATATTCTGCTGTTTAGTGCAGGGATTATTTTCTTCTGCTTCTTCTATACGGCGTTGATGTTCAATCCGAAAGACGTAGCGGAAAACCTGAAGAAGTCCGGTGCCTTTATTCCGGGCATCCGTCCAGGTGAGCAGTCGGCACGCTACATTGATGGCGTTCTGACTCGTTTGACCCTGTTCGGTGCTCTATATATGACGGCCGTGTGCTTGTTGCCCCAGTTCCTGGTGGTTGCAGCAAACGTTCCGTTCTACCTTGGCGGGACCTCGTTGCTGATCGTGGTCGTGGTTGTGATGGACTTCATGTCCCAAGTACAATCGCACCTCGTTTCGCACCAGTACGAATCCCTGATGAAGAAAGCCAACCTGAAGGGTTACGGCAGCGGCATGTTGCGCTGAGTACCCATAAGGTTCGAGGAGTTGGTGATGAAAGTTCGTGCATCGGTGAAAAAGCTGTGCCGTAACTGCAAGATTATTCGCCGCGAAGGTGTTGTTCGAGTAATTTGCAGCGCGGAACCGCGTCACAAACAGCGCCAAGGCTGAGTGTGATCCGCTTGAAGCCCGGCAGCTAGTGCGCTGCCGGGTTGATTATTTGTTATTACAGCGATATTATCTCGCGCCCTATTTCTTGGCTTCCGGGGCGTAGGTAGCTGTCAATTGGAGTCCCACTGAATGGCCCGTATTGCAGGCGTTAACATTCCAGATAACAAGCACACTGTTATCTCGCTGACCTACATCTATGGTGTTGGTCGCACTACTGCGCAGAAAATTTGCGCAGTTGCTGGGGTAAACCCAGCCGCTAAGATCAAGGATCTGAGCGACGAGCAGATTGAACAGCTGCGTGGCGAAGTGGCGAAGTTCACCACTGAAGGTGACCTGCGTCGCGAAATCAACATGAAAATCAAGCGTTTGATGGACCTCGGTTGCTATCGCGGTCTGCGTCATCGTCGTGGTCTTCCAGTACGCGGTCAGCGTACCAAGACTAACGCGCGTACCCGTAAAGGTCCGCGTAAGCCGATCCGCAAGTAATCGCCCCAGCGAATCGACAGGAAAATTATCATGGCAAAACCTGCTGCTCGTCCTCGTAAAAAAGTTAAAAAGACAGTGGTTGATGGCATCGCCCACATCCATGCATCTTTTAACAACACCATCGTGACCATCACCGACCGTCAAGGTAACGCGCTTTCTTGGGCTACCTCCGGTGGTTCGGGTTTCCGCGGTTCCCGCAAGTCCACCCCGTTTGCTGCTCAAGTAGCTGCTGAACGTGCTGGTCAAGCTGCGCTGGAATACGGCCTGAAAAACCTCGACGTTAACGTCAAAGGTCCAGGTCCAGGTCGTGAGTCTGCTGTCCGTGCTTTGAACGGCTGTGGCTATAAGATCGCCAGCATCACCGACGTGACGCCAATCCCGCACAACGGGTGCCGTCCGCCGAAGAAGCGCCGCGTGTAATCCAGGAGATTGTAAAGAATGGCTCGTTACATTGGTCCAAAATGCAAACTCGCTCGTCGCGAGGGCACCGATCTCTTTCTGAAGAGCGGCGTGCGCGCGATCGAATCGAAGTGCAACATTGAAGCAGCACCTGGTATCCACGGCCAACGCCGCGGTCGCCAGTCCGATTACGGCACCCAACTGCGTGAAAAGCAGAAGGTCCGTCGTATTTACGGCGTTCTCGAGCGTCAGTTCAGCGGCTACTACAAAGAAGCTGCTGGCAAGAAAGGTGCAACCGGTGAAAACCTGCTGCAACTGCTCGAATGCCGTCTGGACAACGTTGTATACCGTATGGGCTTTGGTTCGACTCGTGCCGAATCCCGTCAGCTGGTATCGCACAAGTCGATCAGCGTTAACGGTCAGACCGTAAACGTTCCGTCCTACCAGGTTCGTGCTGGTGACGTGGTCGCAGTTCGCGAGAAAGCAAAAAACCAACTTCGCATTGTCCAAGCTCTCGATCTGTGTGCCCAACGTGGCCGCGTAGAATGGGTAGAAGTAGACACTGAGAAGAAGTCGGGCGTTTTCAAGAACGTTCCTGCTCGCAGTGATCTGTCCGCCGACATCAACGAAAGCCTGATTGTCGAGCTCTACTCCAAGTAAGGGCTAGAAAATAGGTGCATCCATGCAGATTTCGGTAAATGAGTTCCTGACACCCCGCCACATTGATGTGCAGGTTGTCAGTCCAACCCGCGCCAAAATTACTCTCGAGCCTCTCGAGCGTGGTTTTGGCCACACCCTGGGCAACGCGCTGCGCCGCATCCTGTTGTCCTCAATGCCCGGCTGTGCAGTAGTCGAGGCCGAGATTGACGGTGTGCTCCACGAGTACAGCGCCATCGAAGGTGTACAGGAAGACGTAATTGAAATCCTGTTGAACCTTAAAGGTCTGGCTATCAAGCTGCACGGCCGTGACGAAGTTACGCTGACCTTGTCGAAGAAGGGTTCGGGGGTGGTTACCGCTGCCGATATTCAGCTGGATCATGATGTCGAGATCGTTAACCCCGATCACGTAATCGCTAACCTGGCGTCTAACGGCGCCCTGAACATGAAGCTCACTGTAGCTCGTGGTCGTGGTTATGAACCGGCCGACTCGCGTCAGAGCGATGAAGACGAAAGCCGCAGCATTGGTCGCTTGCAGCTTGACTCTTCGTTCAGCCCGGTTCGCCGTATCGCATACGTGGTGGAAAACGCCCGTGTCGAGCAGCGGACTAACCTGGACAAGCTGGTTATTGATCTGGAAACCAACGGTACCCTGGATCCTGAAGAGGCTATCCGCCGCGCTGCAACCATTCTGCAACAGCAGTTGGCTGCGTTCGTCGACCTCAAGGGTGACAGCGAACCAGTGGTAATCGAGCAAGAAGACGAGATCGATCCGATCCTGCTTCGCCCGGTTGACGATCTGGAACTGACTGTACGTTCGGCTAACTGCCTTAAGGCGGAAAACATTTACTACATCGGCGACCTGATTCAGCGTACCGAAGTAGAACTGTTGAAGACTCCGAACCTGGGCAAGAAATCCTTGACTGAAATCAAGGACGTTCTGGCCTCCCGCGGTCTGTCCCTCGGCATGCGCCTCGACAACTGGCCGCCTGCAAGTCTTAAGAAGGACGACAAGGCGACTGCCTGATCGTCGTAATCACCGAACGTGAGTTTGGTAAGGAATGAACCATGCGTCATCGTAAAAGTGGTCGTCACCTGAGCCGTACCAGCTCGCACCGCAAGGCCATGTTCCAAAACATGGCGGTGTCGCTGTTCGAGCACGAGCTGATCAAAACTACACTGCCGAAAGCTAAAGAACTGCGTCGCGTTGCTGAGCCGCTGATCACTTTGGCCAAGACAGACAGCCTGGCTAACCGCCGTCTGGCTTTCGACCGTACTCGTTCGAAAGCTATCGTTGGTAAGCTCTTCAACGACCTGGGCAAGCGTTACGCTACCCGTGAGGGTGGCTACCTGCGCATCCTCAAGTGCGGTTTCCGCGCTGGCGACAACGCGCCTATGGCGTACGTCGAGTTGGTTGATCGTGCTACTGCTGGCGAAGCTGTATCCGCCGAGTAAGACGACAAGCTATAACGAAGAACCGGGCCTAGTGTCCGGTTTTTTGTGCGCGTAAGAAAAGCTCAATAGATACAAGCTTTCACTCATCGGCGCTGGGTACTATGACTATTGGGGAGTTATTAGTTATTTTCTATTGATGCTTACGATTTAATGAATTTGTACACGTCATGTTGATGATCAATACTCCCTCCAAGCCGATTAGCCGGCAGTTCCAAGCCCGACCTGAGGAAGATTGCGCATGAGCCAGAATAAAGTCCTTACCACCGCCAGCGGCGCCCCCGTCGCAGACAACCAGAACTCGCGTTCCGCCGGTCCTCGCGGGCCGTTGCTGCTCGACGATTTTCACCTGATCGAGAAGCTCGCTCACTTCAACCGTGAAAACATCCCTGAGCGTCGTGTGCACGCCAAAGGGTCGGGTGCCTACGGTACGTTCACTGTGACAAAAGACATCACCCAGTACACCAGCGCCAAGCTGTTCGAATCGGTTGGTAAGCAAACGCCGACCTTTCTGCGGTTCTCCACTGTAGGTGGCGAGCGCGGTTCGGCTGACACCGAGCGCGATCCACGTGGCTTCGCCTTGAAGTTCTACACCGAAGAAGGCAACTGGGACATCGTGGGTAACAACACCCCGGTGTTCTTCATCCGCGACCCATTGAAATTCCCGGACTTTATCCACACCCAGAAACGCCTGCCGCAAAGCAACTTGAAAAGCGCGCAGATGATGTGGGACTTCTGGTCGCACTCTCCTGAGGCGCTGCACCAGGTCACCATCCTGTTTTCGGACCGCGGTATTCCAGACGGTTATCGTCACATGCATGGCTTCGGTAGCCACACTTACAGCCTTATCAATGCCAAGGGCGAACGTCATTGGGTGAAATGGCACTACAAGACCAAGCAAGGTATCAAGAACCTGGCGCCAGCCGAGGCTGCCCGACTTGCAGGGACTGATCCTGACTATGCCCAGCGTGATCTGTTTGGGGCGATTGAGCGCGGTGACTTCCCGAAATGGCGCGTCTGCATCCAGATCATGACTGAGGCCCAGGCGAATGCTCACTACGAGAACCCGTTTGACGTGACTAAGACCTGGTCGCAAAAAGAGTTCCCGTTGATTGAAGTGGGTGAGCTGGAGCTCAACCGCAATCCGCAGAACTACTTCGCTGAAGTGGAACAGGCTGCATTCGGCCCAAGCAACATGGTTCCAGGTGTTGGCCTGTCGCCGGACCGCATGCTGCAAGGTCGGGTTTTCGCTTACGCAGATGCCCACCGCTACCGTGTTGGCACCAACCACCAGCAATTGCCGGTGAATGCGCCACGCAACCCGGTGAACAGCTACCAGCGTGACGGTTCGATGGCCTTCGGCAGTAACGGTGGTGCGGCTCCCAACTACGAACCAAACAGCTACGCCGATGCGCCGAAACAAGCCCCGCAATATGCAGAACCTGCATTGGCCCTGAGCGGCGCCGCGGATCGTTACGATCATCGTGAAGACACCGACTACTACAGCCATGCGGGTGCGTTGTTCCGCCTGATGAACGATGAGCAAAAAGCCCTGCTTACCAGCAACATTGCCGGTGCGATGGCGGGAGTTTCCAGCGATGTGGTCCAGCGTCAATTGCAGCATTTCTACAAGGCCGACCCGGCTTATGGAGAAGCAATCGCAAAGGCACTGGGTGTATCGCTTAACTGACTCTAAACGATAAGCAGAACCGCCCTCATTTGGGCGGTTTTTGCGTTATTTCAGCTACTTTTCTCAGGAAATCTTCACTTTTCTGCCGTTGATCCCGTGACCTTCAAGTCATCATGGTTCAAACTACAGCCTTTCAAGTAGGGAGATGTAGGGCGATGCAAGGTCACCCCGACGTAATCGATTACCTCAACACGTTGCTGACGGGCGAACTGGCAGCTCGTGACCAATATTTCATCCACTCGCGTATGTACGAAGACTGGGGCTTCACCGAGCTCTACGAGCGTATCAACCACGAGATGGAAGAAGAGGCACAGCATGCTGACGCGCTGATGCGCCGTATCCTGATGCTCGAAGGTACGCCACGCATGCGTCCCGATGACTTGGATGTGGGCACAACGGTACCTGACATGCTCGCTGCCGACCTGCGTCTCGAATACAAGGTCCGTGCGGCCCTGTGCAAGGGCATCGAGCTGTGTGAGCAGCACAACGACTATGTCACCCGGGAAATACTGCGTGTCCAGTTGAATGACACCGAAGAAGATCACACCTACTGGCTGGAAAAGCAGTTGGGCCTGATCAAGTTGATTGGCCTGGAGAATTACCTGCAGTCGCAGTTCTAACGTCCGGCTACAAAAAAGCCCCTGTCACCGCAACGTGACAGGGGCTTTTTATTGGGGCCTGAAAATCAGGCCCGGTCGCGCGCCAACAACGGCTTCAAGTAATAACCCGTGTGTGACTGCGACATCTCGGAGACTTGCTCCGGTGTGCCCACGGCGATGATCTGGCCACCCTTGGAGCCACCTTCCGGCCCCAGGTCCACCAACCAGTCAGCGGTCTTGATTACATCGAGGTTGTGCTCGATCACCACCACGGTATTGCCGTGGTCGCGAAGGCGGTGCAGTACGTCAAGCAATTGCTGGATATCCGCGAAGTGCAGGCCGGTGGTCGGCTCATCGAGGATGTACAGGGTCTTGCCGGTATCGCGCTTGGACAGCTCGCGAGACAACTTGACCCGCTGCGCCTCGCCCCCCGATAAGGTGGTCGCCGATTGCCCCAGCTTGATATACGACAGGCCCACATCCATCAACGTCTGCAGCTTGCGCGCCAATGCGGGGACCGCATCGAAGAACACCCGCGCTTCTTCGATGGTCATCTCGAGAGTTTCGTGGATGCTCTTGCCCTTGTACTTGATCTCCAGGGTCTCGCGGTTGTAGCGCTTGCTCTTGCACACGTCGCACGGCACGTAGATGTCCGGCAGGAAGTGCATCTCTACCTTGATCAGGCCGTCGCCCTGGCATGCTTCACAGCGCCCGCCCTTGACGTTGAACGAGAACCGGCCAGGCCCATACCCTCGCGAACGGGACTCCGGAACGCCAGCAAACAGCTCGCGAATCGGTGTAAACAACCCGGTGTAGGTCGCCGGGTTGGAACGCGGTGTGCGGCCGATCGGGCTCTGGTCAATATCGACCACCTTGTCCAGGTGTTCCAGGCCCTTGATGCTGTCATGGGCAGCCGCTTCCAGGGTGGTCGCGCCGTTCAGGGCGGTGGCACTCAATGGGAACAACGTGTTGTTGATCAGGGTCGACTTGCCCGAGCCGGAAACACCGGTCACGCAGGTCAGCAGGCCCAGCGGAATCTCCAGGTCGACATTGCGCAGGTTGTTCCCGCGCGCGCCTTTAAGATGCAGCGCCATTTTCTTGTTACGCGGAGTACGCTTGGCAGGTACTTCGATCTTCACCCGGCCAGACAAATACTTGCCGGTCAACGAATCGGGGTGGGCCATTACTTCGGCAGGCGTGCCCTCGGCAACGATATGTCCGCCATGCACGCCAGCGCCTGGGCCGATATCGACCACATAATCTGCCAGCCGGATAGCGTCTTCATCGTGCTCGACCACAATCACGGTGTTGCCGATATCCCGCAGGTGTTTCAACGTACCCAGCAGGCGATCGTTATCCCGCTGGTGCAACCCAATCGAAGGCTCGTCGAGGATATACAGCACGCCTACCAGGCCCGCACCAATCTGGCTGGCCAAGCGGATCCGCTGTGCTTCACCACCCGACAAGGTATCGGCGCTGCGATCCAGAGACAGGTAGTCCAGGCCGACGTTGATCAGGAACTGCAACCGCTCGCGAATCTCCTTGAGGATCTTGTCGGCAATCTCCCCGCGACGCCCGGTCAGCTTGAGCACGCCAAAATATTCGCACGCATCGCCAATCGGTAGATTGGTCACCGCCGGCAGGGTTTTCTCGCCTACCCATACATGTCGTGCTTCACGGCGCAGGCGCGTGCCACGGCAATCCGGGCAAGGCTGGGTGCTGAGGAATTTAGCCAGTTCTTCACGCACGCTCGCCGATTCGGTTTCGCGGTAGCGGCGCTCCAGGTTCGGCACGATGCCTTCGAACGGGTGCGAGCGCTTGACGATATCGCCGCGGTCGTTCAGGTACTTGAAGTCGACGTTCTGCGAACCGCTGCCGTGGAGAATGACCTTCTGCTGGTCGGCCGGCAGTTGGTTGAACGGCACTTCCAGGCTGAACTTGTAGTGGGACGCCAACGACCCGAGCATCTGGAAGTAGTAGACGTTACGCCTGTCCCAGCCACGTATCGCCCCCTCGGCCAGGGTCAGGTCGCCATTGACCAGGCGCTTGATATCGAAAAACTGCTTCACGCCCAGGCCATCGCACGTCGGGCAGGCGCCGGCCGGGTTGTTGAAGGAAAACAGCTTGGGTTCCAGCTCGCTGATGGCATGGCCACAGATCGGGCAGGCGAAGCGCGCGGAGAAGATGATCTCTTCGCCCGGCTCGTCATCCATGGGTGCTACCAAGGCAATGCCATCGGCCAGCTTCAGCGCGGTCTCGAAGGATTCCGCCAAACGCTGCTGCAAGTCGGCGCGGACCTTGAAGCGGTCGACCACCACATCGATCGAATGCTTTTTCTGCTTGTCGAGCTTCGGCGCTTCATCCAGCTCATAAAGCTTGCCGTTGATGCGTGCGCGTACGAAGCCTTGGGCCCGAAGCTCTTCGAAGACCGAAAGGTGTTCGCCTTTGCGCTCGCGGATAACGGGCGCCAGCAGCATCAGCTTGGCGCCTTCCGGCTGGGCCAGCACCAGGTCGACCATTTGGCTGACGGTCTGGGCTTCCAGAGGAATGTCGTGGTCCGGGCAACGCGGAATACCAACCCGCGCGTACAGCAGGCGCAGGTAGTCGTAGATCTCGGTAATGGTGCCCACGGTGGAACGCGGGTTGTGGGAGGTCGACTTCTGCTCGATGGAAATCGCCGGCGACAGGCCTTCGATGGTGTCGACGTCGGGCTTTTCCATCATCGACAGGAACTGCCGGGCATAGGCCGACAGCGATTCCACATAACGACGCTGACCTTCGGCATACAGCGTGTCGAACGCCAGGGACGACTTGCCGGAGCCGGACAAACCGGTGATGACGATCAGTTTGTCCCGGGGCAGGGTCAGGTCGATGTTCTTCAGGTTGTGGGTTCTAGCCCCACGAATCAGGATCTTGTCCAAGATGGCCTCGCACGGCGGGCGTAAATAATGCCGGAGTATACGGCTAAAGACTGGATGAATATACACTGTCAAAAGGCCGCTTGCAGCCCTACATGAAAGCTGCGCGGCAAAGCGCCGCATATACCCTCTCAATCGATGGGACTGGTAGAATCGCCGCCGGTTCACACGAGGTTTTTCCATGCACGATCCCCACAGCGAACGCATGAGTAGCGGCGAGACCCGAGCGGCAAGCGGTCTGGCCCTGGTGTTCGCCTTCCGTATGCTGGGCATGTTTATGGTGTTGCCGGTACTGGCGACCTATGGAATGGATCTCGCAGGCGCGACCCCCGCTTTGATCGGCCTGGCGATTGGCGCCTATGGCCTGACCCAGGCGATTTTCCAGATTCCGTTCGGGATCATTTCCGACCGCATTGGTCGCCGCCCGGTGATTTACCTCGGCTTGATCGTGTTCGCCCTCGGCAGCGTGCTCGCGGCCCAATCCGACTCGATCTGGGGCGTGATCGCCGGGCGCATCCTGCAGGGCGCGGGCGCGATTTCCGCTGCGGTCATGGCCTTGCTGTCGGACCTGACCCGTGAACAGCACCGCACCAAGGCCATGGCCATGATCGGCATGACCATCGGCCTGTCGTTCGCCGTGGCCATGGTGATCGGCCCTTTGCTGACCCGTGCGTTTGGCTTGCACGGGCTATTCCTGGCCACTGGAGGCATGGCGTTGTTCGGTATCGTGATCGTGGCCTTTATGGTGCCGCGCTCCACTGGCACGCTGGCCCATCGTGAATCCGGTGTCGCCCGCCAGGCGTTGCTGCCCACGCTCAAACACCCAGACCTGCTGCGCCTGGATTTGGGTATCTTCGTGTTGCACGCCATGTTGATGTGCAGCTTCGTCGCCTTGCCCCTGGCCCTGGTGGAAAAAGCCGGCCTGCCCAAGGAGCAGCATTGGTGGGTGTACCTTACCGCGCTGCTGATTTCGTTCTTCGCCATGATCCCGTTCATCATCTATGGCGAGAAGAAACGCAAAATGAAACGAGTTCTGCTCGGCGCCGTCGCGACGCTGCTGCTCACTGAGCTATTCTTCTGGAAGTTCGGCGATAGCTTGCGAGCACTGGTCATCGGTACCGTGGTGTTCTTCACCGCGTTCAACCTGCTGGAGGCCTCGCTGCCGTCGTTGATCAGTAAGGTTTCACCGGCCGGTGGCAAGGGCACGGCCATGGGGGTGTATTCCACCAGCCAGTTCCTCGGCTCTGCGCTGGGCGGCATCATGGGGGGCTGGATGTTCCAGCATGGCGGTTTGTCGGTTGTCTTCCTAGGATGCGCCGGGCTGGCTGCACTTTGGCTGGTCTTTGCTGTTACCATGCGCGAACCTCCCTACGTCACAAGCCTGCGTTTGCCGCTATCGCCCGAGGCGATCCGCGAAGCCGGCCTGGTAGAGCGCCTGAAGGCCGTCGTAGGGGTAACGGATGCAGTCGTGGTCGCTGAAGAGGCGGCCATTTACATCAAATTGGACACCGAATTATTGGATCGCGCGACGCTCGAGCAACTGGTCAACCCAGTGCCGACAGCGCGCCCAGCCTAGGAGAACGTTATGGCCCGTGGGGTTAACAAAGTCATATTGGTCGGTACTTGCGGCCAGGATCCCGAAGTTCGCTACTTGCCTAACGGTAATGCCGTGACCAACCTGAGTCTGGCGACCAGCGAACAGTGGACCGACAAGCAGACCGGCCAGAAGGTCGAGAAAACCGAATGGCACCGTGTGTCGATGTTCGGCAAGGTCGCTGAGATCGCCGGTGAGTACCTGCGCAAAGGTTCGCAGGTCTACATCGAAGGCAAACTGCAAACCCGCGAGTGGGAAAAAGACGGTATCAAGCGCTACACCACCGAAATCGTGGTCGACATGCAAGGCACCATGCAGCTGCTGGGTGGCCGTCCACAGGGCGACCAACAAGGCCAGGGCGGCATGTCCAACTCGGCACCGCGTCCACAGCAGTCGCGTCCGCAGCCAGCCCAGCAGCCACAGCGTGAATCGCGCCCAGCGCCACAACAGGCTGCCCCGCAACCGGCCCAGGATTTCGACAGTTTTGATGACGATATTCCGTTCTGAGGAAGGTCCAAGGCCCCCGGAATGAACAAAACCCCCGCTAGCGAAAGCTTCGGGGGTTTTTTTTCGCCTATGCCCAGGCGACGTCCACTGGATACATTTGTTCTCATGGGGCACTCGATTTAGGCTGTAGCCCGCCTCTAAAACAAGGAGAGACGTATGAGCTGGTCCGCCAAGCAATACACGCTGTTCGAACAGCAACGCACTCGCCCCGTCCGTGACCTGGTCGCGGCCATTCCCACACCTGACGTGCGCACAGCCGTTGACTTGGGGTGTGGGCCGGGCAACTCCACTGAAGTGCTGGCCGAACGCTTCCCCGAGGCGCAGGTGACCGGCATGGACAGCTCCGATGACATGTTGGCCGATGCGCGCAAGCGCCTGCCGGCGCTGAACTTCGAGCTGGCAGATATCGGCGCCTGGAGTCCGGCACAGAGTTTCGATGTGATCCTGGCCAATGCCTCGCTGCAATGGCTGCCCGACCACGCCACGCTCTACCCGCACTTGGTCAACCAACTGAACCCAGGCGGCACGCTGGCGGTGCAAACACCCGATAACCTTGACGAACCTGCTCATCGGCTGGCCCGCGAAGTCGCGGCCGACGGCCCATGGTCCTCGAAGATCGGTGCGGTCAAACACAATGAGCGGCACACCGCGAGCTACTATTACGAACTGCTGAGCAAGCATTGCAGTGCCGTGGATGTGTGGCGCACCACTTATCAGCACCCGCTGGCGGATCACGCGGCGGTAGTGGAGTGGTTCAAGGCGTCGGCATTGCGGCCCTTTCTCGCGCCGTTAAGCAGTGATGAAAAAGCCGCTTTCCTGCAGGCATACCAGGCGCGAATCACCCAGGCCTACCCGGCCCTGGCCGATGGCACTGTATTGCTGCCATTTCCCCGCCTGTTCGTCATTGCTACACGCTAAAGCCATCGACCCGAGGGGCGGTCACGCGGCCGCCGCTTGCGCCTTCAAGAATTCATCCGCCGACACCACGCCCGCATAGCCGAAGGCCAGGGCCGCCATGTATGCCCCTTGCACCTGAGCCGCCGGGATGACCTGCCCGTTGAATTCCTGATCGCGAGTGGCACACGCGTCATGGATCACCGTGACTTTGTAACCAAGGTCCGCCGCCGCCCGCACCACCGCATCCACGCACATATGGCTCATGCTACCGACTACCACCACCTCGGTGATGCTGCGCTGTTCCAACAAAGTGCGCAGGTTGGTTTGGCGAAACGCATTCACGAAGTGCTTGAGCACGACCGGTTCATCGCCCTCGTTCAACACCTTGGCATGCAAATGCGCGCCTTCGGAGCCCGGTGTAAAGAACGGTGCGTCGGCGCCTTCGAATTCATGCCGAACATGAATCACTGCATCGCCGGCCTGGCGAAACGCCTCTAGCACTTGCGCCGCCTTGTCCGCCGCGGCTTCCACACCGTCGAGGGGCCACTTGCCCTGGGGGAAGTAGTCGTTCTGGATATCGATTAGGATGAGCGCCTGCTTGGCCATGTGTATTGCCTCGTGATGGGTTGATGGGCCTAGTATCTTAGCTGGCGATCAGGCCGAGGATTGGCTGCACCGACAATTACAGGGGTAAAACTGACAATGGGCGTGGAACGCGGGACCGTCGAGCTGGGGGTGTTGATCTACCAGGGGGCGCAAATGGCGGCGGTGCATGGCCTGACCGACCTGTTCGGGGTGGCTAATCGCATCGCCGCCGAGCATCGAACCGGGCAACTGCCGCTGTTGCGGGTCAGCCACTGGCAGGTGGATGCCCAAGGTACGCCTGCGCGCGGGTTTGACAGTCACCCAGGTCCGGACCAAGCGATGATGGCCGTGCTGGTGCCCCCGTCGATTGGCGAGTTCACCGAAGACCAGGCGCCGCCGGCGCTGCTGGAGTGGATCCGCCAGCAGCATGCCGCCGGCACGGTGCTTGGCGGCGTGTGCATCGGCTCGATCATGCTGGCGCGCAGCGGCCTGTTGGATGGGCGCAGCGCCACCACCCACTGGTCATCCGCGAAAACCTTCGCGGCTCGTTACCCGGCGGTGCGCCTGGACGCGGATAAACCCATTGTCGATGACGGCGACCTGATCACCACCGCTGGGCTGATGGCCTGGTCCGAGCTGGGCCTGCGCCTGGTCGACCGGCTGATGGGCCCAAGCATCGCGGCCGACACGGCGCGGTTTCTGGTGATCGAACACAGCGACAGCGCCAGCCAGTGCGGCAGCAACTTTGCGCCGATTCTCAGGCACGGCGACAGTGCGATCCTCAAGGTCCAGCATTGGCTGCAAGCCAGTGGCGCGGTGGATGTGGGCGTGGCGGCGATGGCACGGGAGGCGAACCTTGAAGAGCGCACGTTCCTGCGGCGTTTTCGCACTGCGACCGGATTGAAGCCCACCGAGTACTGTCAGCACCTGCGGGTAGGCAAGGCGCGACAAATGCTGGAGTTCACTAACGGCACCATCGACTATATTGCCTGGACCGTGGGTTATCAGGACCCCAGCGCTTTTCGAGCGATTTTCAAGAAGATCACTGGCCTGGCCCCCAGTGATTACCGCAACCGATTTGGTGTTTGAATCGTGCAGAACGCAGTGTGGTGTAACGCGTGTCGTGCAGAATAAAACAGGCTAACGGCCATCACTTTTCCCGCAACTGATTGATTTAACGACCATCCTTATTACCCGTGCGTTGGCCTGATCCATGCAGCCTCCTTGCTACACATATGGGCGGGATAGCCAAGGGGAACGCATGACCCCAACGAATTGCAAGAAGCTGGTGGTCGCACACTCAACGCGAGAGCGCGCGCCGCAGCATGAAGTTGAAACCAACCGCGCCTTGGCTCGCTGGCTGGCGCAGATCCTGGGACTCAAGTTCGGTGGCAGTTACGACTCCGATTTGCACGCCGGGCGTGATCTGTATCTTTTACCTACACAAACTCTGGTTGGGCCCGCTCAAGCGCGTGAACTCAATATCAAGGGGCCCGAAGATTTGTGGGGCGGTTATGTCGATCACGATTTCATCTGCACCAAAGCTATCAGCCACGGCCTGCTGAGTCCTGAGGCAACAGCGCCTGAAGGTTGGTCGCCGCTATTCTGCCAGCGCGTGCGTAACGTGGTGTTGGATGGGCTGAGCGTGTTCAGTCTTGAAGACGCAAGACCCGCCGCCACGCGCCTGCTCTACAGTGGGCCGATCCGCCTGAAACCGGTGCACGCCTGTGCCGGACGTGGTCAGGAAGTTATCCACAGCCTCGATGAATTCGACGCAATCTTGGCACGTCCAGAAGCGAGCAAGATGTTCAGCGAGGGCGTGGTGCTGGAACAGGACCTGCACGACGTGGTCACCCACAGTGTGGGCCAGAGCTTTATCGGCGATCACGTATTCAGCTACTGCGGCGAGCAGTACCTGACCCAGGACGGGCAGGGCGAAGAGGTTTACGGCGGCTCTAACCTCTTGGTCATCCGCGGTTACTACGAAGACCTGCTCAACCTCGACTTGCCAGAGGATGTGCGTGAAGCCATCGAGCAGGCTCGGGTGTTCGACAACGCTGCCGACGAGGCCTACCCGGGCTTCTACGCCTCGCGGCGCAACTACGACATTGCCCAGGGCCTGGACAACGACGGCCAACGCCGCAGTGGCGTACTCGAGCAATCCTGGCGCATGGGCGGCGCGAGCAGCGCGGAGGTCGCGGCGCTGCAGAGCTTTATCAACAACCCGGGCCTAAAAGCCATCCGTGTGTCCTCGGTGGAAACCTACGTGGAGCAAGCGCTGCCGGCGGATGCCATCGAGGTGTACCGAGGCCCGGCCGAAAACAGCGACTTTCTTCTTAAGTATGTGACGGTTAAACCTTATGACGGCTAGAAGCGAGAGCATCACCATCGATATAGACGACGAACAGATGAGCGGGACATTTCTCAGCCCCAAATCCAAAGTGCCTGGCGTGTTATTCGTGCACGGCTGGGGGGGTAGCCAGGAGCGCGACCTGGAGCGAGCCAAAGGCATTGCTGGCCTGGGCTGCGTATGCCTGACCTTCGACCTGCGCGGCCACGCCGGCACCGGCATTCCCTTATCCCGCGTTACCCGTGAAGACAACCTGCGCGACCTGCTGGCCGCCTACGACCGCCTGCTGTCTCACCCGGCTATCGATACCTCGGCGGTGGCGGTGGTTGGCACCAGCTATGGCGGCTACCTGGCGGCCATCCTCACCTCGCTACGCCCAGTGCGTTGGCTGGCGCTGCGGGTGCCCGCTCTGTACCGCGACCAGGAATGGCTCAAGCCCAAGCGCGACCTGGATAAAGCCGACTTGATGGATTACCGCGGCACCCTCGTGCATGCCGAGACCAACCGTGCCCTGCATGCCTGCGCACAATTTACTGGCGATGTGCTGATCGTCGAATCGGAAACCGACGATCATGTGCCCCACGCCACCATCATGAGCTATCGCGCGGCGTGCCAGCAGACCCATTCCCTGACCCACCGGATCATCGATGGTGCCGATCATTCCCTGAGTGACCCGGTGTCGCAACAGGCCTACACCTCGATCCTGGTGGACTGGATTACCGAGATGGTGGTGGGCGAGCGGTTAAGCATCATTCAATCCCGCTGACGCGCTAAGCGGGTGTTTTCTTCACCCGCAGGGCCTTGGCCTTGGCTTCCACGCCCAGGTACATCACCAACGCAATCAACAGCGGGCAAATGAAGTAAATCGCCCGATACGCGATCAGCCCTGCCAGTAAACTCCCTCGCGACGCCTCGTGTTGCAGCAGGCCGATAAACACTGCCTCTAACACCCCAAGCCCGGCAGGTATATGGGTGACCACGCCGGCAATCGCGCTGATCAGCAGCACCCCCAACACCAGCGGGTAATCCAGTTTGGCCGGCAGCAGGGTAAAAATCACCGCTGCCATCAGCGACCAGTTCAAGGCGCCCAGGGCCAGTTGCAGGCAGGCCATGCGCAGCGACGGCAGGTTGATCTCGACGCCACGGATCGACCATGCGCGTTTTTTCGAAAACCGGCATGCCGCCAGATACCCTAGGCTCGCGATTACCAACAACACGCCGACACCTTGCAAGGCGCCACTGCTGAGCTTCCAGCCGGGCGGCATGGTAACCAGCCCGCTGCTGAACACCACCCCGGCCAGAGCCATATAGCCAAACCAATTGGTGGCCAGGCTCAGGCCGAGGATCTTGGCGATATTGCTGGTGCTCACGCCCAGTCGGGAATACAACCGATAGCGCATGGCGATGCCGCCTACCCAGGCGCTGAGGTTGAGGTTGAACGCGTAGCTGATGATGCCCACCGGCAGGATCTGTTTCCAGCGCAGCGGCTGGCGAATGTAGGTGCGGCCGATCAGGTCGAAACAGGCGTAGACGATAAAACTGCACAAGGTCAGTGCGCCCGCGATGAGCAACGTGCGCAGCTTGAAGTCGCTCAGGGTCTGGAACACTTCGCTCCAGTCGATACGCCGGGCGAGCAGGGTGAACAGCACGATCAGCAGCAGGAAGAATGCAATCGTCAGCGGTTTCTTCCAGCGCTTGAACCGCGAACCGCTGGTTTCAGGCGTCATGGGGCCTACTCTCAAAAGGTTTCAGGCGCGGCTTGTGCGCTGGCAACCAGCCGGTCAGCGCAGGGAAGTGGCGCATCACATGGAACACCAGGAACCCCACGGTCAGGCGCCAGAGCCACAGGCGCGGCTTGCGCTTTGCGGGAATGGTCTGGCAATGATTGCTGGCGAGTGTTTCCAGGCTTTCGTACAGTTGCTGATTGAAGGCTCGGTCGCGAATCAGCACATTGGCTTCCAGGTTCAATGCCAGGCTCAGCGGGTCGAGGTTGCTGGAGCCCACGGTGCTCCATTCGTCGTCCACCAGCGCAACCTTGCCGTGCAACGGGCGTTGGCAGTATTCGTGAATTACCACGCCATCCTTGAGCAGATAGTCGTAGAGCATGCGCGCCGCCAGCTTGGCCAGCAGCACATCGGGCTGGCCCTGCATGATCAATTGCACATGTACGCCACGGCGCGCCGCGTTACGAATCTCGCGCAGCAGGCGATAGCCAGGGAAGAAGTAGGCGTTGGCGATCACCACTCGCTGGCGGGCTTGGCTCAGGGCATGGATATACGCCTCTTCGATGTCGTCGCGGTGCTGGATATTGTCGCGATAAATCAGACGCACCAGGCCGTCACCTTGTTCGTTGGTCCAGGGTGAAGGCCGTTGCTGGCGCCGTCGCCAGCCACGACGGCTGCGCACCTGGCGGCCACTTTGGGCCAGGGCGAAATGGTGCAGGTCAGCCACGGCTGGGCCGATCACCTGCACTGAATAATCCTGCTTGGCCTCGGGGCCGAAGTCCGCCAAGTGGTCGGCGGAAAAATTGATCCCGCCGATAAACGCCACGTTGGCGTCCACTACCACAATCTTGCGGTGCAGGCGGCGGAACCAGTTGGTGCGAATGCCCAGGGTCTTGGAGGCTGGGTCGAACATCTGCACCATCACGCCAGCCTCGGCCAATTCACTGAGAAAGGCCGGGCTCAGCTCGCCGCAACCAAAGCCATCGAGGCTGACCACCACTTTCACCCCGCGCTGCGCCGCTTCGATAAGGATGCCTTGCAGCTCGTGGCCAACCTTGTCTTCAAACAGGATGAAGGTCTCCAGCAGGATTTCGCGCTGGGCGCCGCGCAAGGCGTCGAACACGGCGGGAAAGTAGGCCTCGCCATTTTCCAGCAACTCCACACGGTTGCCGCTCTGCCAGCCGTAATCCAGGTCGCGCGCCTTGCTGTCGTCCGGCGGCTGGTCGGTGGCGATATGCTCTACCGCAACGTTCATAGCTCAATCTCCACCGACAGGGGCACATGGTCCGACAGGTGAGACCAGGGCCGCGTGGTGAGCACGCGGGGATTATGGATCGTCAGGTTGCGCACATAGATGCGGTCCAGAGGCAGCAATGGCAGGCGTGCCGGAAAGGTGCGTGCCGGCTTGCCATGGGCATGCACAAACACCTCATGGAGGCCACTTTGGCTCAGGTCGGCCTTTTGGCGCCAGTCGTTGAAATCGCCGGCGACCACCAACGGCGCATCGGCCGGGATCTCGCGGATGCGCTGCTCCAGCAAGCGCAATTGCTGCTGGCGATGTACCTCGCGCAAGCCCAGGTGGATGCAGATCGCATGTATCTCGCGCTCGCCACCCGGCAAGCGCAGCACGCAATGCAGCAGGCCACGGTTTTCGTGGCCGCTTTGGGAAATATCGAGGTTGTCGTAGCGAATGATCTGGAATTTCGACAGCAGCGCATTGCCGTGGTCGCCATGGGGGTAGACCGCATTGCGACCGTAGGCAAATTGCGGCCAGATGCTGTCGGCGAGGAATTCGTACTGGGGCATTTTTGGCCAGTCGCTGTAGCGCTGGGGATGACGTTCGTGGGTGCCGTGGATTTCCTGCAGGAACACCATGTCGGCGCCCACGCTGCGCACTGCCTCACGCAACTCGGGCAAGATGAAGCGCCGATTCAAGGCCGTGAAGCCCTTGTGGATATTGACCGTCAGCACGGTGAAACGAGTGATGGGAGTGGTCGGCGTGATCGGAATCAATTCGGGCTGGGTCATGGCAATACTCCGGGTTCCGGCAACTTGCCGGGCTCGGTGGCCAGGTGCTTGTCCAGTTCGAAACGCTGCAGCAATTGGCGTGCATCGAAGGGCGCACGTACCTTGATGTCGTTGTCGAAAAAGCAGAACACGTCGCGCTGTTTACGGGCGCGAGGCTTATGCTGGGGAGCGACGAGGTGCGCGTCCGCAGGTTGCTTGCCATGGGCCCAGCGCTCGATGCGATCGCCCCAGCGCTTGAGCGCTTCGGCGCTATAGCCACTGGCATACAACTGCTTGTCGCCGTGCAAGCGCAAGTACATGAAGTTGGCAGTGACGTCTTCGAGATATGGCCACTTGCCGGCGGTGTCCGCAACCACCAGAGCGACGCCGTGTTTGTCCAGCATCTGCACAAACTCCGGCACGGCAAAACTTTTGTGGCGAATCTCCACCGCATGGCGCAACGGCTTCTTGGCATAGGCTTTCATGCTGGCCTTGCCGTTCAGGCGTGACTCATGTTGGCGGGCCAGGGCGGCGGCCTGATAGGTATCGGTGGGGAGTTCGGCTAGGAAGGTTTCAAACAGCGCGGCGTCGAACTTGAAGCTGGGCGGGAACTGCCAGAGGATGGGGCCGAGTTTTTCCTTCAGCTCCAATACCCCGGAGGCGAAGAAATTCGCCATCGGCTTGTGCACCTCCCGCAGGCGAAGGATATGGGTGATATACCGCGGCGCCTTGACGCTGAACACAAAGCCCTCAGGCGTATCGGCATACCATTCGGCGTAGCGCTTGGGGGTTTGCAGCGCGTAGAACGAGCCGTTGATTTCAATGCTGTTGACGGCACGTGACGCAAACTGCAGCTCGCGTTTCTGGGTCAGCCCCTCGGGGTAGAAGTCCCCGCGCCAGGGCGTGTAGCGCCAGCCGGAAATGCCGATATGAATCGCCGCCATGCTTGCTCCCGTAAATGATGGGTGGATTGACCTCCGTTATGGGATGACTGCGATATTTGCCTGAAAGTTTCCACGTTCCTACAGACGGTATGGGGTACCAAATGTGGGAGGGGGCTTGCCCCCGATAGCAGAGTGTCAGTCAACAGATTCCCCGACTGATGCGCCGCTATCGGGGCAAGTCCCTCCCACCGTTTTAAATCACATGCCCAAAAAGCGCAGGGAACGATCCAAGGCCAAACCCGTCAGTTCCTTACAGACCCTGCTGAAGGAGCCCGCTGTTTTGCTGAATCTAAAGACTGCATTACTGCTCGCCGCGCTGGTGCTGTGCGGCAACGGCGCACTGCAAGCCGCGGCCACTGCGCCTGCCACCGAAACGCCGGCCAAACCGGAGCTGTTGGTGGAGGGCGGGCTGCTCGGGGCCATCAGTTCCAGTATCGATGACGTGCAGGACAAGCTCGACCTCAACCAGAACCTTGTCGACGCCTGGCGCCTGCGTGCCGATCGGGCGGCGGATGAAGTAGGGCGCCTGGTCGACCAGGCCGCCGCGCGCTCGCCGTGGAGTGTGGCCGGCGATTTTCTGTTGTTGTCCGGGGTGTGGATCGGTGCCTTTGCCGTGTTGACGTTACTGGGGCACTGGGTCGTGCAGCGCTCCAGCCGCCGCCCGTTCGTCGCACGACGCCAGCGCTTGCAAGGCTTGCTCGGCTACATCGTGCCCTACACGATTCCAGCGTTGATCTGCCTGCCGCTGACCCTCTATGTAAGCCACTTCTTGGCCGCTTCGGTGGGCCGTGCGCTGGCGCTGTGTTTTGCCTATGCCACCAGCAGCGGCATCTTTTCGACCTCGATGCTGCTGTGCGTCATTGTGATGTTTAACGTCGGGCACAAGCGGCCCGCCGTGCAGATTATTCGAGACTACTGCCCCAAGCCGCTGTTCCTGATCGGCTTCCTTGCCGCCCTCAGCGACGCGTTGACCAGCCCGCAGATCGCTCGTCAACTGGGCGGTAATATCACCAGCAGTATCGCGGTATTTACCGGCCTGTTTGCCGCAGTAATTTTTGGTGTGCTGGTGGTACGCCTGCGCCGTCCGGTGGCCCATTTGATCCGTAACCGCCCGTTGGCCCAGCGCCTCAAGCATCCGGCCTTGCAGCAATCGCTGCGGGTGTTTTCCGGGCTTTGGTACTGGCCGATCCTGTTGATGGTCCTGGTGTCCGCGGTGAACCTGATCGGCGCCGGCGACGACAACCAAAAGGCCCTGCGTTGCGCACTGCTCACCACGCTGCTGCTGATCGGCACAGTGTTTCTCAGCACCGTGCTGCAACACCTGTTCAAGTCCCGCAGCCAAGTGTCGATCCAACGCAGCAGCGCCTACAAGGAGCGCTTCCTCAGTTTGCTGCACGCGATCCTGCGTATCGTTATGGCCATTGCCTTTATCGAAATCCTCGGGCGTATCTGGGGCGTATCGCTATTTGAGTTCGCCCAGCGCAACTCGGTGGGCCGGGCCATCAGTGATTCCCTCAGCAGCATCGGCCTGATCCTGTTGGTGACCTGGCTGTTCTGGGTGGTGCTCGATACGGCGATCCAGGAAGCGCTCAAGCCGCCGGTGAATAAACGCTCCGGCCGCCAGCCCAGCACCCGGGTGAAAACCATCCTGCCGCTGCTGCGCAATGCGGTGAAGATTATCCTGGTGGTGATTTGCGCGATCACCACCATGGCAAATCTTGGCATCAACGTCGCGCCGTTGCTGGCGGGTGCCGGGGTGGTGGGCCTGGCCATCGGTTTCGGCTCCCAGCAGTTGGTGCAGGACGTGATTACCGGCCTGTTCATCATTATCGAAGACACCCTGTCCATCGGCGACTGGGTGGTGCTCGACTCCGGCCATGCGGGCACCGTCGAAGGCCTGACCATTCGCACCCTGCGCCTGCGCGACGGCAAGGGTTTTGTGCATTCGGTGCCGTTCGGGCAGATCAAGGCGGTCACCAACCAGTCGCGGCAGTTCGCCTATGCCTTCTTCTCGGTGCAGTTCACCTACGACACCGACGTGGACAAGGCCGTGGAGCTGATCCGCGAAGCGGGCCAATCGATTCGCGACGACGTGTTCCTCAAGTACAACCTGCAAGGGCCGCTTGAAGTATTTGGCGTGGACAAGATGGACCTCAATGGCGTGGTGCTCACCGCACAGTTCCGTACGGTGTCGGGTGGGCAGTATGCGGTCAGCCGGGCGTTTAACCAGCGGTTGAAAAAACTTGTGGATAACTGTGATGAGGTGCACTTTGCGCAGACTTATCCACAGCAGGTGTTGTTGCCTAAGCGTGTGGCGCAGGGGGAAGAGCCGGATGCGCTGGTGCTGAGCGAGCAGCCCAGGTCTCAATGATGAAAGTGGCTGTTCTGGCCTCATCGGGAGCAAGCCCCCTCCCACACTTGAAATGTGTTCACGCATCTAAATGTGGGAGGGGGCTTGCTCCCGATGAGGCCCTCAAGTTCAGCGCCTGATCAACTTCTCCTGCACCGCCTGCTGATCCACCTCCAGCAACACCTGTTGCTTGCCGGCGACCATCACCGCCGCCGGCACCCCATCACGATAGACAACCCGATTACCGCTCACCGCTGGCACCTTGGCTCCCGGCAACAGCGTGCCGACAAGATTCAACGGATCGGCCCCACACACCGCAATCAAACTCCCATCATGGGGCCGCCGCCTCACCTCGCGCAGCAACGGTATCGCCTCCGGCAATGCAAACTGCTCCCCCGCCAACCCACTGACAAACCGCCCGCCACGGATCTCACCTCGCGCCTCCAACCGATGGAAAGTGCGCAGCAGTTCGCGCCAACTCGGTAACCAATCCGCCTCGCGCTCCAGCAGCCGCCAGAACACCACGCCATAACGGCGCAGCAGGGTCATCGCCACATGCTCCAGGGTCTCGGCCGAATGCGCGCCGGCGGCGGTCGCCGAGCGGCGAACCAAGGCCCAACGCCCGGCGTCGTCCATACCGCCGACAAACGCCCCGCGCCCACGTCGACTGCTGCGCGCCTGGCGTTTGCTGGCGGGGGTGGTCAAGGCGCGCAGGCCGGCGAAGCTGTCAGCATTCACCAAGCCGGCGCCTACCAATTCCTGCAAGGCTGTCTCCAGCTCGCTGCGCAGCAAATGGGCCTCGTGTACCAGTTCATCGAAAAACAGCGCGCCATGCTCGCGCAGGGCCAGGTGGACCTTCTGCGCCTTGGGTGACAATGTGGTGCTATCGGTAGGCTCGGTCAGCCCGCTCCACAACGCTACCTGGCTACGGGGGAGCAAAACCACCGGGGTGCTGCGCAACGCCATGGCGCCGGCCTTGTTGCTCAGGCGCGTCCAGACCAGCTTGCCGCTGCGGCACAGGTCATCGAGCCAGGTCGATGAGTAATCCTTGATGCGGGCGCTGAGCAGGTCTGTGTCCCAGGCTGACGTGGCGGCGGCATAGCCTTCGAACTGGCCGACGATTTGCGGCAACACGGCGCTGCCCTGGCCGCGGGTGCTGTCGGACAGGTGCTGCCAATCGAACAGAAAGCGCATGAAATCCTGCAATGCCACCGGCTCGATTTCCCGGCGCAGGCGCTTGACCGTGTAGCGATGAATGCGCGCCAGCAAATGACGTTCGCACCATTGTTCTTCAGTCACGCCGGGGCTGAAGTGGCCGCGCAGCACGTAGCCTTCCTGTTCCAGGCGTGCCAGGGCCTGGGTAATCGACACCACCGGTAAGGCCAGGGGCGCTGCGATCTCGACCAGGGTCAGCGGGCCAAAACCACTGAGGCGCGCACGCAGCACTTCCACCAGCGCTTCATCGAAGGACCAGGGCTCATCGAACCCCGGCAGCAACGGCAGATCGTTGGGATACAACGCCTGCAAACAGCTCAAGCGCTCCACGGCGACCCACATGCCGTTGGGCAACTGATAGGCCCGCCCGGCCTTGCGCAATGCCTGCAACCATTGGGCCCATTGCGGCGTAACTTCGCCCGCTGCAATGCACGCCAGGCTCATCAACGCTTCATGCATTTCATCCAGGCCATTGGGCGCCGGCCAGGCTTCTTCGCGTACACCGGCGATGGCGTCGGCATCCAGGGCGCTCAAGTCGTCAGTGCTCTGCGGGTCGCTCCAGCGGCGGTTGAGCACGGCCTGGGTGCGGCGCTCTTCCAGGGGCGCGTCGTCGAGGAAGGTATAGGGTTTTGCGCTGAGGATTTCTGCGGCCATGGGCGAGGGCGCGGGCAGGTCGCGGCTGATCAACCGCACGTCGCCGCGTTCCATGCGCCGCAGCAGCGCCAGCCAGGCGTCGCTGTCCATGGCCTCGTGCAGGCAGTCGTCGAGGGTTTGCTCCACCAGCGGGTGGTTGGGGATTTCGCGTTCGCCGGCGAGGTTTTCCAGGCAGGCGATCTGGTCGGGGAATACGCTGGCGATCAGGTCTTCGCTCTTCATGCGCTGGATCTGCGGTGCCACCTTGCGCCCACCGGTATAACGCGGCAGCGCCAGGGCCACGCCGGCATTCCAGCGCCAGCGCACACCGAACAGTGGCGCATCCAGCACGGCCTGGATCAGGATGTGCTCGGCACTGTTGCTGTTGAGGTAACGCCACACCTCATCCAGCGCGAAGCTGTGACTGGTGGACAACGACAGCACGATGGCATTTTCACTGGCCGCCGCTTGCAGCTCGAAATTGAAGGTACGGCAAAAGCGCTTGCGCAAGGCCAGGCCCCAGGCGCGGTTGATGCGGCTGCCAAACGGCGTGTGGATGATCAGTTGGGTGCCGCCGGATGCATCGAAAAACCGTTCCATGATCAATGTGTCCTGGGACGGCAGGGCGCTCAGGGCCTGGCGCGACCGGGCGAGGTAGTCCAACAGTTGATCGGCGCTGGCGACATTGAGGCCCAGGGTGCCGGTAAGCCAGTCGAGGGCCGGTTGCAGGTCGCCGGGCGTGGCACCGAGCAAACTGTCCAATTGCCCTTGCAAGCGGGCCACGGCCACCGATAACTCGTTGCTGCGCCCGGGGGCTTCACCCAACCAGAACGGAATGGTCGGAGGTTGGCCCTGGGCATCCTCGACCCGCACCTTGCCGGCTTCGACCCGCAGGATGCGATAGGAGGTATTGCCGAGCTGGAAGATATCCCCGGCGATGCTTTCCACCGCAAAGTCTTCGTTGACGCTGCCGATATTCAGGCTTTGCGGCTCCAGCAACACGCTGTAGTCGGCATTGTCGGGGATCGTGCCGCCGCTGGTTACCGCGGTGAGCCTGGCGCCACGGCGGCCGCGCAGGGTGTGGGTCACGGCGTCGCGGTGCAGGTAGGCGCTGCGCATGCCGTGGCGGCCGTTGTAGCCCTCGCTGAGCATCTGCAAAAGGGCCTGGTAGTGGCGTTCATCCAGTTCGGCATAGGGCGCGGCGCGGTGGATAAGCGCCAGCAGCGCCTGTTCCGGCCATTCCTGGGCGCTGACCTCGGCGATGATTTGCTGGGCCAGTACGTCGAGCGGTGCCACCGGAATATGCAAGGTATCCAGCTCGCCACGGCGCACGCAGTCGAGCAGCGCGGCGCACTCGATCAGGTCGTCGCGGGTGGTGGCAAACAGGCGCCCCTTAGGCGTGCCGCCGACCTGGTGCCCGGAGCGGCCAACCCGTTGCAGAAAACCGTTGATCGAACCCGGCGAGCCGATCTGGCACACCAGGTCGACCTCGCCGATATCAATCCCCAGCTCCAGGGACGCCGTGGCGATCAACACTTGCAGTTCGCCGGCCTTGAGGCGCTGTTCGGCGTCCAGGCGCATCTCCTTGGCCAGGCTGCCATGGTGAGCGGCCACGGCGGTTTTGCCCAGGCGCTCGCTCAAATGCCGGGCCAGGCGTTCGGCCAGGCGCCGGGTATTGACGAATACCAGCGTGGTGCGGTGTTCACGGGCCAATTGCGCGAGGCGATCGTAGACCAACTCCCACACGTCGTTGGCCATCACCGCCGAGAGCGGCACCGGCGGCACTTCGATCGCCAGGTCACGGGGGCGGGCGTGGCCGATATCCACAATGGCGCAATCACGTTCGGTGCCGACTAAAAAGCGTGCGACGGCTTCGATGGGTTTTTGCGTGGCCGACAAACCGATACGGGTCAATGGCTCGGCACACAGCCCTTGCAGGCGCTCCAGGCTCAAGGCCAAGTGGCTGCCGCGCTTGCCGGCGGCGATGGCGTGGATCTCATCGACGATCACCGTACGTGTGCTGGCGAGCATGTGCCGGCCAGAATCCGAGCCGAGCAGCACGTAGAGCGATTCCGGAGTGGTGACCAGGATATGCGGTGCGCGTTTGCGCATCTGGGCGCGGTCTTTTTGCGGGGTGTCGCCGGTGCGCACAGCGGTGCGGATTACCAGCGGCGGCAGCCCCCGCTTCTCCAGATGTTCGGTAATGCCGGCCAGCGGGTTTTGCAGGTTGATCTGGATATCGTTGGATAGCGCCTTGAGCGGCGACACATACACCACCAGGGTTTGGTCCGGCAGTTCGCCGCCGTTGGCCAGGCCTTGGTGCACCAGGTCGTCCAGCACCGCCAGGAAGGCCGTCAGCGTCTTGCCGGAGCCGGTGGGCGCGGCGATCAGTGTCGAGCGGCGCTGGCGGATCAACGGCCACGCCTGGGCCTGGGCGTTGGTCACCGAAGGAAAGGTACTACGGAACCAAGTGCTGACGGCGGGGTGAAAGCCGTGCAAACCCTTGTCCGTTGATTCGGGAAGGTTCATTCACCCTATATGCAACCGGCGGGGCCAAGTTGCAACCCCGCACTTTATCCGTGACGGTTGCGCTACAAACCCGCAAAATGCAACGATTCTGGCAACTACCTACGGCAAGGCGCACATGCCTGTCGATAATAACCATCGTTCCAAACAGACCGGGCCTGCTCAATCTATGCGAATGCGCCTTATGTTACTGGGCGGCGGGAATGCCCTCGGGCAGGCGCTGATTCGCCTCGGTGCAGAGGAAGACATCGGTTTCCTCGCACCCAAACCGCCCCAAGACGGCTGGGATGCCGCAAGCCTCACCCAATTGCTCGACGACACCCGTCCCGATGCGTTGATCAATCTCGCCTACTATTTCGACTGGTTCCAGGCCGAAGCCGTAAGCGAAACCCGCCTGGCCGGCCAGGAATTCGCCATCGAGCGCCTGGCCGAACTGTGCCAGCACCACAGCATCACCCTGCTGCAACCGTCCAGCTATCGCGTGTTCGATGGCTCCCGCGCCACCGCCTACAGCGAGAAAGACGAGCCGGTACCCCTGGGCCTGCGCGGCCAGGCGCTGTGGCGTATCGAACAAAGCGTGCGCGCCACCTGCCCACAGCATGTGCTGCTGCGCTTTGGCTGGTTGCTGGATGACAGCGTTGACGGCACTCTCGGGCGTTTTCTGGCCCGTGCCGAGAAATCCGATGAGTTATTGATGGCGGACGACCGTCGCGGCAACCCGACGCCGGTGGACGATGCTGCACGGGTGATCATCTCAGTGCTCAAGCAGCTCGATTGTGCGGCGCCGTTGTGGGGCACCTATCACTACGCCGGGCATGAAGCGACCACGCCATTGGCCCTGGGCCAGGCAATCCTCACAGAAGCGCGCAACTTCCACGCCCTGGCCATTGAGTCTCCCACTGCCCAGGCCCACGCGGCGCGGCCGGACGCGGCAGAAGAACCGCAGCACGCGGTGTTGGCCTGCAAGAAGATCCTCCACACCTTTGGCATCAAGCCTCGGGCGTGGCGGGCAGGGTTGCCGGCGTTGCTGGACCGGTTCTACCGCCACAGCTGACACCACACAAACCAAAATGTGGGAGGGGGCTTGCTCCCGATAGCAGAGTGTCAGTCAACAGATTCATGGACTGAT
The DNA here is from genome assembly GCF_036704165.1 of Pseudomonas khavaziana. NCBI lineage: Bacteria > Pseudomonadati > Pseudomonadota > Gammaproteobacteria > Pseudomonadales > Pseudomonadaceae > Pseudomonas > Pseudomonas khavaziana. Next base: position 5,840,656 of record NZ_CP129946.1, on the reverse strand, counting down.
CCACCGCTATCGGGAGCAAGCCCCCTCCCACATTGGTTATGCAGTGTTGCTTAGAACTTGTAGCCGATACCCACCATGTAAACCATTGGGTCCACGTCCACATTGACCTTGGCGCGAGTGCCCTGGCCCAGCGCATTGTTATCCACAGTCGCCTTGGTGCTGATATCGATGTAGCGCGCCTGGGCGTTGATCATCCATTTGTCGTTGATCATGTAGTCGGCGCCGATCTGTGCGGCCCAGCCCCAGGAGTTCTCGGCCTTGAAGTTGCTGAAACCGGCTTGTTGGGCGCGACCGCCGACGTGTTCGTCGTAGATCCAGGTGTAGTTGATACCGGCACCCACGTAGGGCTGGAACGCCGACTTGTTGTCCAGCGGGTAGTACACGACGCTCAGGGTCGGCGGCAGGTGTTTGAGCGAGCCGAGTTTACCGTTGGCGGCGCCCAGGGCGGTGTTCTTGAGTTTCACGTCATGCTCGAACGGCGTGGCGGCCAGCAGTTCGATACCCACGTGGTCGGTGATCATGTAAGCGAAGTTCAAGCCCAGCTGGGTGTCGCTGCTCATGGTCGCCTTGCCGCCCAGGTTGGTGCCAGCCAATGGGCCCTGGTCAACCTTGACTTTGCCGCTGTCGGCGTCCGGGTTCACGGTGATTGCACCGGCACGCACCAGGATATCGCCCGCTTGGTGAGCGTGTGCGACCGGGGCGACGAGGGCGAGCGCGAAGAGGGACGCGCCGAGCAGAGACTTGTTCATGGGAGCTCCAGAGGACGTTTAAAAGTTGTACGTCCAATGGTAAAGATCGTTCCGTCCGGTCTTTTGACTCAGCTCAATGAAAGGGCGATCAGCGCTACTCCTGCAGCTCGTACATGTAAATCTTCTCGGCATCCATCTGGTAACCGGCGTCGGCCAGTTCGCTTGACGACGGCTTGACCTGCATTGCACCTTCGATCCAGTACGGCTGATACAGCTCATCGAGCTTCACGCCGACTTCGCTTTTGACATGCACGATCTGGTTCGACGGTGGCGGCGGCACATGGATGCATGCGCCAAAATACGGCACCAGCAGGAACTCAGTAGTGCGACCTTCCTCGCTGACTTCCAGCGGCACGATATATCCCGGCAGGCGAATATGCTGGCCGTCGAGACCTTGCACCACCGGCGCATTGGGCAGGTCCTGCTTGGCCGCGGGCGCAGCTTCCACGGACAAGGCATCGGCCATGTTCGACAGGTCGTGCAGCGGTTTCATATTGGGGATTTCCGGCGGTGCGTCCGGCGGGATCATCTCCTGCCAGGACAAGTCCCTGGGCGGCTCATCCGCCCACACGGGCACGCTCACCAGCAGCAACAGGGCAAACAGGGCACGACGCATCGAAGCCTTCCTCATAAACGGATGGACAGGCCATCGGCCAAAGATTGTCGATAGGCACGCCACGCGGGCACGCTGCCCATCAACAGCGCTGCCGCGAGAATACCCGCCAGCAGGGTCCATTCATATTCGCTCGGCCATGACATCGGCAGGTCCAGGCCGTAATTAGCCTGCAGGTAACCCCGTGACGCGGCGATGCACAGGTACAGCAGCCCCACGCCTGCCGTTACGCCGGCCAAGGCCAGGGCAAAGGCTTCGAAGATCAACAGGGTTGCAATATGCCACGGGCGCGCGCCCACCGAACGCAGGATCGCCATCTCGCGACGGCGTTCGTTGAGGCTGGTGAGAATAGCCGTGAGCATGCCGATCAAACCGGTCAGCACCACGAACAGCGAGATCACGAACAAGGCTTTCTCGGCGGTGCCCATCATGCTCCACAGCTCTTGCAGGGCCACGCCCGGCAGGATCGCCAGCATCGGCTCGCCACGGAACTCGTTGATCTCCCTTTGCAGGGCGAAGGTGGAAATCTTGTTGTTCAGGCCGAGCATGAATGCGGTGATGGCTTGTGGGGTCAGGTCCATATTGCGCGCCTGGTCGGCGCTGACGCGGCCTTTGCCCTGGGCCGGCACGCCGTTGTGCCAGTCGATATGGATCGCTTCCATGCCGCCCAGGCTGATATGCAGCGTGCGGTCCACCGGGGTGCCGGTGCGCTTGAGGATACCGACCACGGTGAAGGGTTTGTCGTCGTGCTTGACCAGGCTGACCACCGCCACGCCGTGGGCCAGCACCAGCTTGTCGCCGAGCTGGTAATGCAGGGCATCGGCGACTTCGGCACCGAGCACCACTTCGAACGGGTCGGTGGCGAACGCGCGGCCGCTGGCCAGTTCGAGGTTTTGCTTGCGCCCGTACTGGTAATGCTCGAAGTAGGATTCGTTGGTGCCCATCACCCGGTAGCCGCGATGGGAGTCACCCAGGGAAATCGGAATCGCCCATTTCACCTGGGGGTTGGCGGCGAAGTGCTCGTAGCTGTCCCAACGAATATTGTTGGTGGCGTTGCCGATACGGAACACCGAGTACAGCAGCAGGTTCACTGAGCCCGAACGTGCACCGACGATCAGGTCGGTACCGCTGATGGTGCTGGCGAAACTGTTGCGTGCCTCGACGCGCACGCGCTCCACTGCGAGCAACAAGCAAACGGAAAGCGCGATGGCGAAAGCGGTGAGGATCGCGGTAAAGCGGCGGTTAGCCAGGCTGGCCATGGCTAGACGAAACAGATACATCTCAAACCTCTGCGGGCGTGGCGGCGCGATTGAGTTCGGCCAGCGACAGGTTGCGGTCGAACAGCGAGGCCAGGCTCTGGTCGTGGCTGACAAACAACAGGCTGGCGCCAGCGTCGCGGCATTCAGCGAACAGCAACTGGATGAAGGCTTCGCGGGCGTCGTAGTCCAGGGCCGAGGTGGGTTCGTCGGCGATCACCAGCTCCGGTTGGCCGATCAACGCACGTGCCGCGGCGACCCGTTGTTGCTGGCCGATGGATAGCGAGTCGGCGCGCCGCTCAAGCAGATCCTTGTCCTTCAAACCCAGGTGCGCAAGCAAGGTCGCGGCCGCCTGGTCGACACTGCCGTGGCGCTGCCGGGCCCGCTGTGCGCGCAGCTTGGAAAAGTGGCAAGGCAGCTCGACGTTTTCACGCACTGACAGAAACGGCAGCAGGTTGAATTGCTGGAAGATGTAGCCGGTGTGGTCGACGCGGAATCGATCCCGGGCGCCGGCCGAGAGTTCGGTCAATTCCTGGCCGAGCAGGCGGATGCTGCCCTGGCTGGGTTTCTGCACGCCACCCAAGAGCCCCAGCAGCGTGGTCTTGCCACTGCCGCTCGGGCCCTTGAGAAACAGGGTTTCCCCGGGCTCCAGGCGGAACGCGGGAATGTCCAGCAACTGTGGGTGACCGGGCCAGTTGAAGCCCAGGTTGGACAGTTCGATCAATGGGTGGGTCATGTGAACTCAGAACTTCAGGGTGGCTGCGGTGGCCGTCGCGTCAACACCTTGCTGACCGCTTGGGCCGATCAGTTGTACCTGAATTTTCGTGGTTGCAGGGAAGGTCTTGAACACTTGGCTCAGGTCGAGGTTGTCCAGGGCCGTCGGCGTGGCGCAGGTGAACTGGTAATGGGCGTGGATCTCGCTGTGGTCGTGATGATGCTCGTGGGCGGCAGCGCCTTTGCCGTCGGTGGCGTGGTCATCGTCGTCCTGCTCGGCTTCGGGCTTGTCACCGAACAGCGGGCTGTTGAGTTCCTGGCTGCTGACCTTGCAACCTGCGGCCTTGGGCAGGTTGAACAATGCCAGCGGGTTCTCCAGCTGCTTGCGCGCGGCGGCGACCTTGGCTTTGTCGGCGGCGCTGGTCGCGGCATGCTCGAACCCCACCAGGTTCATGGCCGGGCTGTCCAGTTCAAGCTCCAGAGCCTGGCCGTCCAGCACCGCGTTGAGGCGAGCGACGCCATGTTCGTGGGCGCCAAGGCTGCCATGCTCGTGGTCATGATCTTCGTGAGCATGTGCGACTGCCAGTGGCAGCAGGGCAAACGGCAAAGCGAGCAGCAAACGGCGCATGGGACGGCTCCAGGATGAAAGTTATGTTATGTGATCTTATAACAATAAGTTTGAGAGTTTGACCGCCCGCTTGGCGTTGCGCAAGCGGCATGGGAGCATGCCCATCAGAAAAATGCAGGAGGAAGGACGATGTTGCGAATTCGTGGAACCGTCGGCGACCTGCCGGTGGACTTGACCCTGGAACTGGATGACGGCGATTGGGCGCGGTTGGGCGCACAGCTAAAGGCGGCCCCAATACCCAGCGCGCCACCCGTGGCACCGGTGAAACAGAATGAGGACCTGTGGCAGAACGCCCAGGATCTGCTGCGCAAGGCCGGGCAACTCAATGGCCTGGAGTTGCTCGACCAACTGGAAGGGTTGGCTGGCGATGCCGGGGCAGGCAAGCGCCTGCTGGTACGCCTGCGCCACAGCGCCAAGGTCAAGGTGAGCAGCGGCGGGGATACGCCGCTGTACACCTGGGTTGACCCTTTGTAGGAGCGAGCTCGCTCGCGAAAAACTCATAGGCGCCGCGTTCATTCATGAAGCGCGCCTTATCGTTGAAGTTTTTCGCGAGCAAGCTCGCTCCTACAGGGTAGGGTTAGTACAGCGCGGCGAACAACTTGCGGCGGTACACAGTGACCAGCGGGTGGTCATTGCCCAACAGTTCGAACACCTGCAGCAAGGTCTTGTGGGGCAAGCCTTCGCTGTAGCTGCGGTTGCGGATAAACAGCTTGAGCAGGCCTTCCAGCGCCCCATCGTATTGCTGGCGCGCCAGTTGCTGGATCGCCAGCTGGTAGGCCGCTTCATCGTCCTGCGGGCTTTGCGCCAGGCGGCTTTTCAGGTCGGCAGCATCCGGCAAGTCCGCAGCCTGGCGCAGGAAGGTGATTTGCGCCTTGGCCCCGGCCAGGGCGGCCTTGTGTTCGTCACCCTTCACCGCGTCGAGCACGGCCTGGGCTTCGCCCAACTCACCGCGTTCGGCCAGGCAGCGTGCGTACAGGATCAGTGCCGGGGCGTTGGTATTGTCCTCGCCCAACAGCGCCACCAGCAGCGCTTCGGCTTCGCTGATACGCCCTTCGCTGAACAACGCTTGGGCCTGTTCCAGCGGATCCGCCGCAGCCGGTGGTGGCATCTGCACATGGGGTTCCAACATGGCCCGCACCGCCGACTCCGGCTGTGCACCGGCAAACCCGTCCACCGGCTGGCCATCCTTGAACAGCACCACCGTCGGCAGGCTTTGAATGCCGAAACGCGCGACGATGTCCTGTTCGGCCTCGCAATCGACCTTGGCCAGCAGCAACTCGCCCTGATAACTCTCGGCAATCTGCGCCAGCATCGGCATCAGCGCCTTGCACGGCGCACACCACTCGGCCCAGAAGTCCACCAGCACGGGTTTTTCAAAAGAGTTCTGAATCACCGCCTGGTCGAAGTTGGCGGTGGTGACGTCAAAGATGTACGGCGTGGGCTCACTCATGGTGCGTCTCGAATAAAGCGGGAATGGGGGCAACTATAAGGGCTGGCGCCGCGAATGGTACAGACTCACCTTGCGAAACTCCCAAGGCTCGGCCAGATCCGGAAGGGTCAGCGCATCCAGGATATCCAGCTGTTGATAATGTGGGTGACGGAAGTCCCGCACCCGCGAATCTGCCACCAGCGCTTCGCGACCACGGCTGAGGAATTGATCCAGCAGCGGCAGGTTGGCGCGGTCGTAAAGTACGTCGGCCACCAGGATCAGGTCGAAGCGGTCGGCTTCGGCGAAAAAGTCTGCCGAATAGCCCAGTTCCACCTGGTTGAGTTCGGCGTTTGCGCGGCATGATGCCAGGGCCAGCGGGTCGAGATCACAGGCCACCACTTCCAGGGCGCCGGCTTTTACCGCGGCAATCCCGGCCACGCCGGAGCCGGCGCCGAAATCCAGCACGCGTTTGCCCGCGACCCACTCGGGATGCGCCGCCAGGTAACGTGCCAACGCCAGGCCGCTGGCCCAGCAAAAACTCCAGTAGGGTGGCTCATGCAGGATGCGCCGGGTTTCCTCCTGGCTGAAGGCACGGTCCATGTTGTCGGCGTCGAGCAGCCACAACGACAACTCAGTGCCCGGGAGCGGGCAGGACACCAATTGCGCGTCGCCGATCAACTCGCTCAGGGCACGTTGCAGGTGCAGCGGTGGCGTCATGGCGCCTTGACGAGTTGCAGGGGGCCGGTGGTCTGGGTGATCGCCTGGGTGACGCGAACGGCTGGCAGGTGCAGGATCAACTGGCCGGACTGGCTGGCGCGGCCACGCAATTCAACCCGCGCACCGACCGGGAAGGCTTCAGGGTTGAAGCGCAGGCGGAAGGCCAGCGGCTTGCCATTGCCGCTCAGCACGCTGCTGGCGAGCAGTTGCTGCGGGCGCGAACGGTCGTCGATCACCAGCAGTGCCATCTCGACTTCGGCGCCGGCGGGCACGTTGGTCAGGCTGCCGCTGATTTCCCGCTGATAGGCGGGCAGGGGGCCGAGGTCTTCAATGCCCGGGACTTTCTTCTCCTGCGCCGGTGTCGGTTGAGGCGCGGCCGGCTTGGGGGCTTCGCTGCTGCAGGCGACCAGAAAACTGAACAGGGTGAGTAGAACAAGTGGTCGTAACTGCATGTACGGCTCCAGAAAGGACAAAATCCGTGGTTTAAAAATAAGAAACATATAAGCCTGCCTATATACCGTAAAGGCTATGGCTTGTCTTGCCACAGGGATGCGCTAACATGGCCCTCCCATTTTTTGTTGCCTGCCAACCATGCACTGTCCCTTCTGCGGTGCCAACGACACCAAGGTCATTGATTCACGTCTGGTCGCCGAGGGCGATCAAGTGCGTCGCCGGCGCGAATGCCTGGCCTGTGGTGAACGTTTCACCACCTTCGAAACCGCCGAACTGGTATTGCCCCGTCTGATCAAGTCCGACGGCAGCCGCCAGCCTTTCGACGAAGAAAAACTGCGCGCCGGTATGCAGCGCGCCCTGGAAAAACGCCCGGTGAGTGTCGAGCGCCTGGAAGCGGCGCTGGTGCACATCAAGCACAAGCTGCGTGCGACCGGCGAGCGCGAGGTCAAGAGCCTGGTCGTCGGCGAGCTGGTGATGGGCGAGCTGCAAAAGCTCGACGAAGTCGCCTATATCCGTTTTGCCTCGGTGTATCGACGCTTCCAGGACCTCAATGAGTTCCGCGAAGAAATCGACCGCCTGGCCCGTGAGCCGGTGAAAAAATGAACCCACCCAGCGCTGAACAGGCGGTCCTTGACGCCCATTACATGGCCCGCGCCCTCGAATTGGCGCGCAAGGGCCTGTACACCACTCACCCCAACCCGCGGGTAGGCTGCGTGATTGTGCGTGACGGGCAGATTGTCGGCGAAGGCTGGCACGAGCGCACCGGCGAGCCCCACGCCGAGCCGAATGCCTTGCGCGCCGCCGGTGACAAGGCCCGTGGCGCGACGGTGTACGTCACCCTTGAACCGTGCAGCCACCATGGCCATACGCCGCCCTGCGCCGATGCGCTGGTGACGGCTGGCGTGGCGCGGGTGGTCGCCGGCATGCAGGACCCCAACCCGGAAGTGGCCGGGCGCGGTATGCAGCGCCTGGCCCAGGCCGGTATCGAGGTGCGCAGCGGCGTATTGGAAGCTGAGGCGCGGGCGCTCAACCCGGGCTTTCTCAAGCGCATGGAGCAAGGCCTGCCGTTTGTGCGGGTCAAGTTGGCCATGAGCCTGGACGGCCGCACCGCGATGGCCAGCGGCGAAAGCCAATGGATCACCGGCTCCGCTGCCCGCGCCGCCGTCCAGCGCCTGCGCGCCGAGGCCAGTGTGGTGTTGACCGGTGCCGACACGGTGCTGGCTGATGATGCGCGCTTGACCGTACGTGCCGCTGAGCTGGGTTTGGATGAAGCCACCACCGCCCTGGCCATGTCGCGCCCGCCGTTGCGCGTGTTGATCGATGGTCGCCTGCGGGTGCCGCTCAACGCTCCCTTCTTCAAGGCCGGACCGGCATTGGTCATCACCTGCGTTACCGCGCAAAACCAGTACCCCCGTGGCCCCGAGTGCCTGGTGGTGCCGGGCGTGGACGGCCAGGTCGACCTGCGTTCCGCCCTATTGGCGTTGGCCGCACGTGGCGTCAACGAGGTGCTGGTGGAAGCCGGCCCGAGCCTGGCGGGTGCGTTTGCCCAACAGGGCCTGGTGGACGAATACGTGATTTTCATCGCCGGTAAATTCCTCGGCTCCGCCGCCCGTCCGCTGCTGGACTGGCCGCTTGAAAAGCTGGCCGACGTTCCTCGACTCAAGATCACTGAAATGCGTGCTGTAGGCGACGACTGGCGAGTCACTGCCATTCCCGTCCCGGCAGCGAGCGTATAATTCCCGGCCTGCGCTTGAGCGCCCGCCCCTCGTTTTCAGGAGAACGACATGTTCACCGGCATTATCGAAGCCATCGGCAGCATCCGTGCAATGACCCCCAAAGGTGGCGACGTCCGCCTGCTGGTTGAAACCGGCAAGCTGGACCTGGGCGACGTCAAGCTGGGCGACAGCATTGCCGTCAGCGGCGTGTGCCTGACCGTCGTCGACCTGCCGGGTAATGGCTTTGCCGCCGACGTCAGCCGGGAAACCCTGGACTGCACCGCGATGAACGACCTCAAGGCCGGCAGCCCGGTCAACCTGGAAAAAGCCCTGACGCCTACCACGCGCCTGGGCGGTCACCTGGTCAGCGGCCATGTCGACGGTGTCGGTGAAGTGGTGGCCCGCAGCGAAAATGCGCGTGCCGTGGAATTCCGTATCCGCGCGCCAAAAGAGTTGGCCAAGTACATCGCCCACAAAGGCTCGATCACCGTCGACGGCACCAGCCTGACCGTGAACGCCGTCAATGGCGCCGAATTTGAACTGACCATCATTCCCCACACCTTGAGCGAAACCATCATGGCGTCATACCAGCCAGGTCGTCGGGTGAATCTTGAAGTCGACTTGCTTGCCCGTTACCTGGAGCGCCTGCTGATGGGCGAAAAGGCCGCAGAGCCTGCATCCGGGAACATCACTGAAAGTTTTCTGGCCGCTAACGGCTACCTGAAATCCTGACCAAGGGGGTGCCGCGTGGCGCTCAATAGCATCGAAGAACTGGTTGAAGACATCCGCCAAGGCAAGATGGTCATCCTTATGGATGACGAAGATCGCGAGAACGAAGGCGATATCATCATGGCCGCCGAGGCTTGCAAGCCTGAGCACATCAACTTCATGGCCAAGCACGCCCGCGGGCTGATCTGCATGCCCATGAGCCGCGAACGCTGCGAATTGCTCAAGCTGCCACTGATGGCGCCGCGCAATGGCTCGGGTTTCGGCACCAAGTTCACCGTATCGATTGAAGCTACCACGGGCGTCACCACCGGTATTTCCGCCGCTGACCGTGCGCGCACCGTGCAAGCTGCTGCCGCGAAAGACGCCAAGGCCGAAGACATCGTCAGCCCGGGCCATATCTTCCCGCTGATGGCCCAGCCGGGCGGCACCCTGGCACGCGCCGGCCACACCGAAGCCGCCTGCGACCTGGCGCGCATGGCCGGTTTCGAGCCGAGCGGGGTGATCTGCGAAGTGATGAACGACGACGGCACCATGGCACGTCGCACTGAGCTTGAAGCCTTTGCCGCCGAACACAACCTCAAGATCGGCACCATCGCCGACCTGATTCACTACCGCATGATCCACGAGCGTACCGTTCAGCGGATTGCCGAGCAGCCGCTGGACAGCGAACTGGGCCAATTCAATTTGGTGACCTATCGTGATTCAGTGGAAGGCGACGTACACATGGCCCTGACCCTGGGCAATATTTGCGCCGAAGAACCGACACTGGTGCGGGTGCACAATATGGATCCCCTGCGCGACCTGCTGATGGTCAAGCAACCGGGTCGTTGGAGCCTGCGCGCCGCCATGGCTGCGGTTTCCGAGGCGGGCAGCGGTGTGGTGTTGTTGCTCGGTCACCCATTGGATGGCGATGTCTTGCTGGCGCATATCCGCGAAACCGCTGACGCCGTGCCGGTGAAAAAACCGACCACCTACAGCATCGTCGGTGCCGGTTCGCAGATCCTGCGCGACCTCGGTGTGCGCAAGATGCGCCTGATGAGCGCACCGATGAAATTTAATGCGATATCCGGATTCGACCTGGAAGTTGTAGAATACGTGCCCTCCGAATAAAGGCTGGCGATTTCTGCCCCTTGTTCGCGGTTAAATCATCACTGAGGGACGCACTTTTCGCGTCCCGGCTCTTTAAGAGATTTGTCGAATGACCCTGAAGACCATCGAAGGTACCTTCATCGCCCCCAAAGGCCGCTATGCCCTGGTGGTTGGCCGCTTCAACAGCTTCGTGGTTGAAAGCCTGGTAAGCGGTGCCGTTGACGCCTTGGTTCGCCACGGTGTGAGCGAGAGCGACATCACCCTTATCCGTGCCCCTGGCGCCTTCGAAATTCCACTGGTTGCGCAAAAAGTTGCTCAACAGGGCGAATACGCGGCGATCATCGCCCTGGGCGCGGTCATTCGTGGCGGTACCCCGCACTTCGAATACGTGGCCGGCGAATGCACCAAGGGTCTGGCCCAGGTGTCCATGGAGTTCGGCGTACCGGTTGCCTTTGGCGTGCTGACCGTTGACTCCATCGAACAAGCCATCGAGCGCTCCGGCACCAAGGCCGGTAACAAAGGCGCTGAAGCTGCCTTGTCCGCGCTGGAAATGGTCAGCCTGCTGTCGCAGTTGGAGGCCAAGTGATTTCCGACGAGAGCGATCGTTTCAACCCGCGCGACGAGCGTCCAGCCGATGCCGGCAAGCCCTCGAAAAGCGAAAAGCGCCGTGCGGCCCGTCAGCTCGCCACCCAGGCGCTGTACCAGCGTCACATGGCCGGCACTTCGCTGAACGAGATCGAAGCGCAATTTCGCGTCGATAACGACTTCACCTTTGCAGACCAGAGCTACTTCCACGACATCCTGCACGGTGTTCCGGCCAACCAGACCGAGATCGATGCTGCGCTGTCGCCATGCCTGGACCTGACCCTCGAAGAGCTGGACCCGGTCGAGCTGGCGGTACTGCGCCTGTCCACCTGGGAGCTGCTCAAGCGCGTTGACGTACCGTACCGCGTGGTGATCAACGAAGGCATTGAACTGGCGAAAGTCTACGGTTCGACCGACGGCCACAAGTTCGTCAACGGCGTACTCGACAAGCTGGCCCCGCGCCTGCGCGAAGCCGAAGTGAAGGAACACAAGCGCTGATTCGCGCTTGAGTTCCCATGGGTGAGTTCGAGCTGATCCGCACGTTCTTCGCCGCCGCGCCCTGTGCGCAGGGCGGTGAAGGCATTGCCCTGGGGATCGGCGACGACTGCGCCTTGCTGGCGCTCCCAGCCGGAGAGCAACTGGCTGTTTCTACCGATACGCTGGTGGCCGGCGTGCATTTTGCCGACCCCTGTGACCCGTTCCTGCTCGGCCAGCGCTCGCTGGCCGTGGCGGTGAGCGATTTGGCCGCCATGGGCGCCAATCCCCTCGCATTCACCCTTGCCCTGACCACTCCGAGCATCGACGCCGATTGGCTGCAACGTTATGCCCAAGGCTTGAACGCCATGGCGCAAAGCTGCGGTGTGGGCTTGGTGGGAGGGGATACCACCCGTGGGCCGTTGAGCCTGACCCTTACTGTGTTTGGCCGTGTGCCGGCGGGGCAGGCGTTGACGCGCAGCGGAGCGCGGCCGGGTGACCTGCTATGTGTCGGCGGTGAACTGGGCAACGCCGCCGGTGCCTTGCCGCTGGTATTGGGGCAACGCACTGTCGACGCTGCCATCGCAGCGCCGTTGCTGGCGCACTACTGGTCGCCGCAACCGCAGTTGGCCTTGGGGCTGGCGCTTCGGGGGCGGGCGACCTCGGCCATGGACATTTCCGATGGGCTATTGGCCGATTGTGGGCATATCGCCAAGGCCTCGGCGGTCCGCCTGGTGGTCGAACGTCACAGGTTGCCGTTGTCCACAGCCTTGCTGACGTTCGTCGGCGAAGACCAGGCCCGTGTGGCGGCGTTGAGCGGCGGCGATGACTACGTGCTGGCGTTCACTTTGCCAGCGTCTCAGTTGGTGCCGTTGCAGACGGACGGTTGGCCAATACATGTGATCGGTCGGGTCGAGGCCGGGCAGGGCGTGACGCTGCTCGATGCCAATGGGCAGGACGTCACTCCGGCAGTGCGCGGCTATCAGCATTTTCGCCGGGCCCCCTAAGCCGCGTCCTGCGCTACCCTTTAATAGGTTTAATCCAGAAGAGGCCGTCACTATGGCTGTACGCCGCTGGCTGCTGATCGTGCTGTGTGCCTGTGCCTTCATGGCCCAGGCGGACGAGATGCCTGTGCCTGGCAAGATCGTGCTGGCCAGTGAGCAGTGGAACGACTACACCAACCAGGATGGCAGCGGCCTGGCGTGGGACCTGTTGCGCCAGGTCTTCGAGCCCGCGGGCATTACCTTGCAAACCCGCAGCGTGCCTTATACCCGCTCAGTCGGCCTGGCCCAGCGTGGCGAGGTGGATGGTTGCGTCGGATCCTATCGCAATGAGGTCAGCGGCGTGTTGTACCCCCAGTGGAACTTCGACGCCGACCACATCTACGCCCTCGGGCTGGCAACGGCGCCCACGCCGACGTTGGCGACGCTGGGTGACTACCGCCTGGCCTGGGTGCGCGGCTACAAGTACGAGCAATACCTGCCGAACGTGCGCCGCTTCAACCAGATCGAGCGGCGCAGCGGTATCCTGCCGATGCTGCTACATGGCCGCGCCGATTTCTATATCGATGCCCTCACCGAAGCCAAGTTTATGCTCAGCCAGTCCCAGGATCCGGCGCTGTTCAAGCTTACGCATATCGCCGAATTGCCGCTCTATATCGGCTTCGCCGACACCGAGCGCGGGCGGGCATTGATGGCGGTGTATGACCAGCGCCTGGCCAGTCTGGTCAAGACGGGCGAGTTGAAAGCGATTTTTGCACGCTGGAACCAGCCCTATCCATTCTGATTTCACTGTAGGAGCGAGCTTGCTCGCGAAAAAACCATAGGCGCCGCGTTGACTCAGAATGCCCGCGTTAACGTTGACGACTTTATCGAGCAAGCTTGCGCCTACATAGAATCAATCCGAAGGCCAATCGAACCTATTGATCTTTATCAGCGATAATTCAGCTTAAGCGTCTGTAGGAACAGGCTGTTACAATGGCCGCTTCTGTGAAATCTGAAATCAGGAGCACACGGTGCCCGTCGTTTTCGTCGCCGCTTCCAAGCTGCCTACCCCTTTTGCCACGTTCACCATGAACGGCTTTCTCGAAGAAGCCACCGGTCGCGAGCACGTTGTTCTCAGCCTGGGCGACTTCACGGATGGTGCGCCGGTGCTGGGACGTGTGCATTCCGAATGCCTTACCGGCGATGCGCTGTTCAGCCAGCGCTGTGACTGCGGTTCGCAACTGGAAGCGGCAATGCAAGCCATCGCCCGTGAAGGCCGTGGCGTGCTGCTGTACCTGCGTCAGGAGGGCCGCGGCATTGGCCTGCTGAACAAGATCCGCGCCTATGAACTGCAAGATGGCGGCGCCGACACTGTAGAAGCCAACGAACGCCTGGGCTTCGCCGCTGACCAGCGTGACTACGCGATCTGCCTGCCGATGCTCGAGCACCTGGGGGTCAAATCCCTGCGTTTGATGACCAACAACCCGCGCAAGGTCAAGGCCTTGACCGAGATGGGCATCACCGTGGCCGAGCGCGTGCCGCTGCATACCGGGCACAACCCGCACAACAAGCTCTACCTGGCCACCAAGGCCAGCAAGCTCGACCACATGATGGGCAACGAGCACCAGGGCGAGGTTGACCGCGCGTGACCCGAGGCCAGGTCAAACGCCGACTGTCTTTCAACTGGTGGCAGTACCTGGCCCTGGCATTGCTCCCATTGTTTGTGATCAACCTGGTATTTGGCCGCGCCGAATCCCTGCTTCCCGTGCTGGCCATGCCGTTTTTCATTGCTGGCGTGGGGTCGATGTTTCTCAGCCTGCGTTATTTCCACGGTTATAAACACGCGCTGATCGCTACCTCCAAAGCCCTCGATACCCCTGGAGAACCCGCTGCCTGGATCACCCTGGCGGCGCGTCGGCGCACGGCCTTGCTGGTGGCCGCGCTACCGGCCTGGATTGGTGCGTTGGCGGTATTCGTCGGGCTGGAAGCGGTGCCGCTGTTCCTGTTGGCAATGTCGACCATGGTGCTGTTTTACCTCTACCGCATCCCGCGTCAACTGGGATGAGCCGCTACTGGCTGGCACTGCTGCTGGTATTCAGTGCTCAGGCGATGGCGGTCGAGAGAGTGGTCAGCCTGGCGCCGTCACTGTCTGAAATCGTGGTTGAGTTGGGCGCCGCCGACCTGCTGGTGGGCGTACTCGATGGTGGCGAACGCCCGACGGCGTTGGCGACAGTGCCGTCGGTCGGTCATTACGGCCAGTTGGACATGGAGCGCCTGCTCAGTCTCAAGCCTGACTTGATCCTGCTGTGGCCCGGCAGCGTTGGTCCGGCCCAGCGCGAGCAACTGCAGCGCCTGAATATCCCGGTGCACGTCGCCGAACCCCATAGCCTTGAACAGCTGACCACCCAGGTTCAGGCCATTGCCGAGCAATTGGGCCGTGCTGAGGCAGGGCACCAGCTCGCGGCACAATTGCGCCAGCGCTTGGCCGATTTGCGCCAACGTTACCAGCGAGCCGAGCCGCTGCAGGTGTTCTACCAAGTGTGGAACCAGCCGCTGTACACCGTGGGCGGTGGGCAGATCATCAGCGATGCGCTCAGGGTGTGTGGGGCGCGTAATGTGTTTGATGACCTGAAGTTGCCGGCGCCGCAGGTGAATATCGAATCGGTGCTGGCGCGAGACCCCGAGGTGATCCTGGTGGGGGATCAGGCTCAGAAGGAGGCTTGGAAGGCATGGCCGGCGATGGCTGCTCGGGTACGGTTAGTGCCGGACAAGGGCCTGGAGCGGCCCAGCGGGCAGATGTTGGAGGCGGTGGGGCGGTTGTGCCAGGTGATTGCGCCGAACCTGTGACACCGCTATCGCGGGCAAGCCAGCTCCCACAGGGGAATGCATTTCAGGTGTGGGAGCTGGCTTGCCTGCGATGACGCCGGTTCAGGTTACTTAGATCTCAGGGGTCCACGTCACCCCAACCATCCACACCCGACCTTCTTCACGATAATTCTGGCTTTCCCCGAGGTAGCTGTACTTCGCCCGTGCATAAGACTTGTCCAGCACGTTATCCACCTTCAGCGACAACGACACCTCCCGGTTCAACGCCCAACTGCTGCGTAGCCCCAACAAGGCATACCCGCCCAGACGGTTTCGGTTGGCTTCATCGTCGTAGCTGCTGCTGATCGCTTGCCAGCTGGCGCCGAGACCGAGTTGATCAAATTGCCGATCCAGATCCAAATTCACAGTGCGCCGTGCGCGACGTGCCAGGGTGTGGCCGCTGTCACGGTCACGCGGGTCGATAAGCGACAGGCCCAGGTTACCCTGCCAGCCAAACACCTCCTGCTTGAGCGCCGCTTCAATACCATTGATCCGCGCCGACGCCACGTTTTGCGGCTTGCCGGCGTCAAGGATGATCGCGTCACTCAGGTCGGTGCGATACAGCGAGGCTTCCAGGCGTGTGCTGTCGGTCAGTTGGCTGCGCCACTGCAGCTCGTAGCTCTTTGATGTCTCGGGCTGTAGGTTTGGGTTGCTGTACTGCGTGTCAGGGTAATACAGGTCGTTGAATGTCGGCGCCCGGAAGCCTTCGCTGTAGCTCAAAAGCAGGTCATTGTCAGGGTTGACCGGCACGGTCAGGGTGCCGCTCCAACTGTTCTGGCCGCCGAACTGCTGGTTCTGGTCGCGGCGCAGGCCCAGCTCGGTGGAAAACCACTGGCTGTGGAAGCGATGCTGCACGAAAGCCGCCCGGTTCCAGCGGCTGTTCTCGGTAAAGGTGGTGGAGCCGTGGAAACGGTCTTCGTACCAGTCGCCGCCGACGATCAGGCTGTTTTGCTCATCCAGGTTCAGGTCGTTCTGCCAATTGACCGAGTCGCGGTAGGTGTTGAATGCACTGTAATCATCGCTGAGGGTGTCGCGCTTGGTGTCGCGGTTTTCACTGTGGCCCAGCTCCAGGCGCGACTGCCAGTTGTCATTGAGCTTGGCATCGACATAGCCGCTAGCGCTGCTCACGGTGTAGTCAGTGTAGGGTTTCTGGCCGAGGCTCTGCCCGGTGACGCCGTCGTAGCGGCCATAACTGTTGTCGTACTCCGACTTGCCACGGTTATCCAACAGGTTGAAACCCACCTCCAGCTCATCGCTGAACGAATGACTGAGATTCAGGCTGATGGACTGGTTGCGGTAGGCATCATGGTCGCCGTCGCTGGGGAACGACGCGTGGCTCGAGTTGATGCCAGCGGTTTCATCCAGGCTCACCCCCAGGTTGAAGCGCGTGTGTTCATCGCCACCTGATAGCCCCAGGCTGCGCTCCCATGTCTGGTTACTGCCAAATCCAAGCTTCATCCTTGGTTGCAGGCCTTGCTCGGCGTTGCGCCGGGTAAAAATCTGGATCACTCCGCCAATCGCGTCACTGCCGTAAATGACCGAACGTGAACCGCGCAGCACTTCTACGCGCTCAACCTGATCGACGTTCAGGTATTGCAGGCCGCTGTCGCCGGTGGTGGTGTTGGCAATGCGCTGGCCGTCCACCAGTACCAGGCTTTGTGCGGCCTTTGTACCGCGAATGAAAATCCCCGGCAAACTGCCACGTCCACCGGTCGGCGCAACCTGCACACCCGGCACGCGGCTGAGAAGGTCGGTGACGCTGGTGGGCTGCAGGCGGTCGATGTCAGCGCGGGTGAAAACGGTGTTGGCGGCGCTGCTGTCATTGCGCGCCTGCACTTGGCGGTTGGCGCTGATGACCACGTCGGAAAGCTTCAAGGCCTGGTCGCGGGTGTCGGCGAGCAGGTTGGCGGCGGGTAGCAGTAGGGCAAGGCACAGGCGTTTCATGGGCTGTCCATAGCGTTCAAAGGTGGCATAAATCAAATGTGGGAGGGGGCTTGCCCCCGATGGCGGCGCGTCAGTTGCAGATGTGCTTGCTGACACTCCCTCATCGGGGGCAAGCCCCCTCCCACATTTTAGTCCCGGTTTCTACAGGCCCAGCAGCGCCATGCGCTCGCGCACTGAGGCTTCGATGCCGGCCTCATCCAGCCCGCACTCAGCCAGCATCTGCGCCGGCTTGGCATGCTCGACGTACAAATCCGGCAGGCCCAGGTGCAGCACCGACTTGAGGGTGTTCTCCCGCGCCAGGAATTCGCTGACCGCCGCACCGGCGCCGCCCATGATCGCGTTCTCTTCCACCGTCACCAGCAGCTCATGGCTGGCGGCGATCTCGCGCACCAGGGCTTCATCCAGCGGTTTGACGAAACGCATGTCGACCACAGTGGCGTCGATCTTCTCGGCGACTTTCAGCGCTTCGGCCAGTTGCACGCCAAATACCAGGAATGCGGTTTTGCTGCCTTGGCGCCGCACGATGCCTTTACCGATCTCAATCGGCTCCAGGTCTTTGTCGATCACCGCATTCGGGCCATTGCCCCGCGGATAACGCACGGCGGCTGGGCCGTTGTACAGGTGGCCGGTGCTGAGCATCTTGCGCAGTTCGTTCTCGTCGCTCGGCGTCATCACCAGCATGCCAGGGATGCAGCGCAGGTAGGACAGGTCGAAACTACCGGCGTGGGTCGGGCCGTCTTCGCCCACCAGGCCGGCGCGGTCGATGGCGAACAGCACATCGAGATTCTGTACCGCCACATCGTGAACAAGCTGGTCATAACCGCGCTGCAGGAAGGTGGAGTAGATCGCCACCACCGGCTTGGCGCCTTCGCAGGCCATGCCGGCAGCGAAGGTGACGGCGTGCTGCTCGGCAATCGCCACGTCGAAGTAACGCAGCGGGAAACGCTCGCTGAACGCAACCAGGTCGGAGCCTTCCTTCATTGCCGGGGTAATGCCCACCAGGCGCGGGTCGGCGGCGGCCATGTCGCACAGCCATTCGCCGAACACACCGGAGTACTTCGGCCCGCTGGCTTTTTTAGGCGCAGCGGCGGGGGCGTCCAGGGGCTCAAGCTTGGTGATCGCGTGATAGCCAATCGGGTCGACTTCCGCCGGGGCGAAGCCTTTGCCTTTCTTGGTGACGATATGCAGGAACTGCGGGCCCTTGAGGTCACGCATGTTACGCAAGGTGGCGATCAGTGTCGGCAGGTCGTGGCCGTCGATAGGGCCGATGTAGTTCCAGCCCAGCTCTTCGAACAGGGTGCCGGGCACCAGCATGCCCTTGGCGTATTCTTCGGTGCGACGGGCGATTTCCCACGCGCCAGGCAGGCGCGAGAGCACTTTTTTGCTGCCTTCGCGCATGCTGGCGTAGGTGCGGCTGGAAAGAATCTTCGCCAGGTAATTGGACAGGCCCCCGACATTACGCGAGATCGACATGTCGTTGTCGTTGAGGATCACCAACATGTTGGCGTCCACTTCCGGCGCGTGGTTGAGCGCTTCAAAGGCCATGCCGGCGGTCAGCGCGCCATCGCCGATCACGGCAATGGCCTTGCGCTCGCTGCCTTGCAGACGGGCGGCAATCGCCATGCCCAGCGCTGCACTGATGGAGGTGCTGGAGTGGCCGACGCCAAAGGTGTCGTATTCGCTCTCCGAACGGCGCGGGAAGGCGGCCAGGCCATCCTTCTGGCGCAGGCTGCCCATGCGCTCGCGACGGCCGGTGAGGATCTTGTGTGGATACGCCTGATGGCCCACGTCCCACACCAGCCGGTCATCCGGGGTGTCGAACACGTAATGCAGGGCGATGGTCAGCTCGATCACGCCCAGCCCGGCGCCGAAATGCCCACCGGTCTGGCCGACCGTGTAGAGCAATTCCAGGCGCAACTCATCGGCCAGGGTTTCCAGCTCGGCTTCACCCAGTCGACGCAGGCCGTCCGGCGTGGCAGCGCGGTCGAGCAAGGGCGTGGACGGGCGTTTGCGGGGAATCTCTTGAAACGTCGTGGGCATCAGGCGAATCGTTATAGGTATAGAAGAGGCGGCAGTTTACCTCAAGCCGTGCAAACTGCCCACGCAGAGCGCCGAACTTGGCCGATATGCGGCGCAAATGGCCGGGGTTGTCAGTGGCGGCGCTCGACGATATACCGCGCCAGGTCCCGCAGGGGCTCGGCCGCCGCGTCGAAAGGTCGCAGGGCATCCAGGGCCTGGTCACGCAGTTCAATGGCATATGCCTTGGCGGCTTGCAGCCCAAGCAATGCAGGGTATGTCGGCTTGTCCCGTGCGATATCCGCGCCTTGGCGTTTGCCCAGGGTAGCCGTGTCACTTTCTACATCGAGAATGTCGTCCTGTACCTGGAACGCCAGGCCGATAGCCCGGGAATAGGTTTGCAGGGCCGCCAACTGCGCGGCTTGGGCACGTCCACTGGCCAAGGCGCCCAGATGCACAGCGGCTTCGATCAGCGCGCCGGTCTTGTGGCGATGCATGTGTTCGAGGGCTTCTTGATCCAGCTTGAGACTGACCGAACCCATATCGATGGCTTGCCCTCCGACCATACCGGCCGGGCCTGCAGCGTGGGCCAAGGCGGTTACCATGCGCAGGCGGATCTCGGCGTTGACGCTGCTCAGGCGCGGGTCCAGCAATGCGCTGAACGCCAGGCTCTGTAAACCATCACCGGCCAGGATCGCATAGGCTTCATCAAAAGCTTTATGGGTGGTGGGCTGGCCGCGACGCAAATCGTCGTCGTCCATAGCCGGTAAATCGTCATGCACCAGGGAATAGGCGTGGATCAACTCCACCGCGCAGGCGGCCCCATTGGCTTCTTCGGCAGGCGCACCCAGGGCTTCACACGCTGCATAGGCCAGCAACGGGCGTACACGCTTGCCGCCATTCATGACGCTGTAGCGCATGGCTTCATAGAGGCGCGCCATTTCTGGGCTTGGCGCAACAAACAAGGGCTCCAGCGCGGCATTCACCCGGGCTTGGCTACTGGCCTGGTACGCGTCGATCATTCCGGCTGTTCCGCATCGAAAGGTTCTTCGGCCAACTCCCCATCACGCTCCAGCAACACCTGGACCTTCTGCTCCGCCTGCGCCAACGCGCTCTGGCAGTCGCGGGTCAGGCCGATGCCCTGCTCAAACGCCGTCAACGAGTCCTCCAGCGACAACTCGCCGTTCTCCAGCCGCTCGACCAGGGTTTGCAGGTCGGCGAGGGATTGTTCGAAATCCAGTGCAACTTTTTTGCGGGCCATGGCGGCAATTCCGGTAGACGGTAAACCGGCGCGACACTAGCAGACATGGGGGATGGGGGCAAATGAGTAGGGGGCTACTCGTGGGTGGGATTGATCCGATAACGCGTGCTGCGGCCGCCTCCGGGGAGGCGTGTCAGGCAGTTTTTTTCCAGTAGGTCGGCCAGGTGGCGTGTTGCCAGGTTCAGCGTGGGTGATCCATGGAGGAATGCCTGGGTGGGGTGAGCCGAATAGAGGGGGTTATTCGGCTCATTTGGTGAGCCGATTGCGCGAGCTATTTCGCATTTCAGTGAAAACAGGCGTCGATTCTTTCGACTTTTAGTTTGATAAAGTGGTCGTTGCATTCGGGGTGGTCATATTGTATGCCCTCGACATTAAGAGATGTGAAGGTCATTAAGATTTCATTGCGCAGGTCTCCGTAGAGTACATAGGAATAACCGCGATTTGTATGTTTTATCAACGTTTTAGTTTTGCCAGTCCGTTCAATTTCGTAGTTTTCGGAAAGATTTAATGTAAGTTCTATATCATATGTTTTACCCACTTCAAGATCGTAGGGGCAATAGCTGGCGAAGCAGTTTATAGTCGTTCCGTCGATGTTCAGGGTCACGTCTTCTTCTATATGTTCGTTGAGCGCTACGACCTTTGCTTTTTTATAATTATTGGTTGTAAGGTCTGATGGTTTTGTCAGTGGCGTCGCCATTTATCATCCTCCAGAAGTCTTTCCCGCTTTTGGTATGTAAGGTGGTTATGTTGCCATCTGCATTCGTACCCGCGAATGCAAATTTCGCTTGGCCCGTTCTATTCGTTCCCATGAGTAAAACATATCCTGTTGTCGATTTGCTTTTGTAGAGGTAATTGACAGGAATGCCTTCGTTCACGACATGTCGTGCCGTGACTAAATATTCATTGGGGGTCTCTACTCCGAATTCTGGCCCATGCTTTTCGTAATGCTCGTTTAGTTTTTGCTTGTTGGCAAACTCTGTTGGACGGGTTGTTACAATTGGCTGGTTTGGTTCGCCTGTATTTACCTTAGCTGCATCTGCTGGATCTTCAACTTCTGCTTGCGGTTTGCATCCGTCCTCCCCAGGACATTTACTCAAACCTAGCGGATCCACCCATCCCGTAGGATTGGGCACGTACTGGTAACCATTGATCCCACCCGCCAACTTCACCGGATCTGGCGTCAGGTAACGACCGATATCTGGATTGTAGTAGCGATGGCGGTTGTAGTGCAGCCCGCTTTCCTGATCGAAATACTGTCCCTGAAAACGCAGTGGATTGTCGATCTTGCCTACGTCGAGCCGGGCGATCTGGCCGTAGGCGCGGTAGTGGGCGGACCAGACGATTTCGCCTGCGGTGTCGGTGAGTTCTTGCGGTGTGCCGAGGTGGTCGAGTTGGTAGTGGTAGGGCGTTGTGGCTTTTGGGCCGAAGCCTTCCAGCAGTGCCAGTGGACGAAAGCTGTTCGGTTCGTAGATGTAGCTGCGATGACAATCCGCATGGTGTTCGGCAATCAGCTTGTCGCCTTGCCAGAAAAACTCGGTGATCTTGCCGTCCACGGTCTTGCTGATGCGCCGCCCAAACGGGTCATAGCGGTAACTGGCGGTTTCGCCGTTGGGCTTTGTCACGCTGATCAGCCGGTGCTGGCAGTCGTAGCGGTATTCAGTGACGAGTTGCTGGCCTTTGCCGCGTCGTTCGCGGATCAGGTTGCCGAAGGCGTCGTAGTCGTAGTGGCGGTCGCCCTGGATCACCAGGCGGTTCGCCGCGACGATGTCCGGGCCGGGGCGGTCTTGCATGAGCAGGTTGCCGGCCGGGTTGTGGGCGAAGCGTTCCTGCACGTCCTGCGAATGGTCGGCGCGGGTCAGGCGGGCGAGGGGGTCGTAGTGGTAGCGATGTTCGCCTTTGCGGGTGTCGAGCAGGCGGGTGAGGTTGCCGCTTTTGTCGTAGTCGTATTGGCGCTGGTAGCGGTGGTTTTGTTGTTGGGTGATGGCGTGGGCGTGCAGGCGGTGCTGGTCGTCGTAGTGGTAGTGGCTGAGCAGCTGGCCTTGTTGGCGTTGGTGTTCACGACCGGCACGGAACAGGTGCGAGGTGAGCACTTCGCCGTTGAGCTCGACGGTGGCGAGGTGGCCGCCTTTGTCGTGGTTGAAGGTGAGGCGGTTGTTGTCGGGCAGACGCAGGTTTTTCAGCTGGCCGCAGACGTCGTAGCCGTAGCGCAAGGTGCCCCAGCCTTGGTGCTCGGCGGTGAGGCGGTTTTGGCGGTCGTACTCGTAGGCCAGCGCCCAGTGGCCGTCTTCGACGCTGAGGAGGTTGCCTTGGCGGTCGTAGGCATAATCAACCACGCTGCCATCGGGCAGGGTTTTTCGGACGAGGCGGCCGGCGTGGTCGCGCTCGTAGCGGGTAATGAGCTGACTGCCGTCGTCACCGTGTTCGGTCTTTTCCTGCAGGTTGCCGTTGAGGTCGTAGACGTAGGCGGTGCGCTGGCCGTCGAAGCCGGTTTCCTGTTGGAGCAGGCCGTTGGGGTGATAGGTGAGCTGGTAGGTTTCGCCGACTTCGTTTTCGATCTCGGTGAGCAGTAAGCGAACGTTGTCGTAGCGGTATTTGACCTGGGTGCCGTCGGCGTGGAGGCGGCGGCTGATCAGGTGCAGGCCGTCGGCGTATTCGTAGCGGGTGACGTGGCCGAGTTCATCGCGCTCGGCGATGATTTTTCCGTAGGGGTTGTAGCTCAATTCCCGGCAAGCGCCGCCGGGCTGGGTCAGTTTCAGCAGACGTCCTACGGCGTCCCATTCGTAACGGGTCAGCGCCCCGTATTCATCCTCACGGGCAACCTGCCGCCCTAAATCGTCATAGCGATAACGCTTGATCCCGCCATTGGGCAGTTGTTCTTCGAGCAACTGCCCACGCTCATTCCACACCAGCCGATGACAACTGTGATCGGGGTACCAAACTCCGGTTAACTGCCCGCGTTTGTTGTAGCTGTAGTCCGTGACCTGCCCATCGGGATCGGTCCTACGCGTAACATCGCCCTGGCTATTACGCTCATATTTCCAGACCGCCTCGCCGCGCCTGACAACCCGTACGAAACCGTTGTCATGCTCGTAGGAAGTCGGCTCGTCATCCCCCGGAAACAGCGCCACCAAGCGTCCGGCTTCGTCGTACTGATAGGCCGTCACCGCGCCCAGCGGATCTTGCTCGACGGTCAGCCGGCCTTTTTTATCGTAGGATTTGAAGTGCTGGGCGCCATCCGGATCAATGCGCTGTACCAACCGCGCCCGGTCGTCGTGGACATACACTTCCTGGCTACCATCAGCGTTATGCACGGTGACACGACCGTCATCCGCCCAGGCATAACGCGTGTCCATCTGCGAAAAACTCGCCCAATGCCGGACACAGCGTGCGGCTTTGCCGGAGCCTTCCCACGCCCAAAAGAAACTCGCCCCACCGGCCAACTGCCGCTCGACAATGACGTGCTGCTCGTCGTAGCGATAACGCTCGCTTTCCCCGACAGCATTGGTCGCGCAAACCAGTCGTCCATCTTCGTCATAAGCGTAGGAAACGACGTTCTGCTCGGTCTCCCAGACGTAGGGATCACGGCCTTTGGCGCGATGAACCTGGTAGTCCACCGCCACGATGCGATCCATTTCATAACGCAGCAGCAGCGAACGGCCGGCACCGTTATCCAACCGCTCAATCCGCCCGGAGCGATCACGCACAATGCGCAGGCGGTTGTCATACGCATCACTGATCGAGACCAGCACCCCGTCGCGAAAGTGATAAAATCGCGACGCCTGGGCCAGCACCAGTTCATCAGGCGTCGAGCCCAGGTAGATCGCCGCTTCGGCCAGGCTATTGGTGATCGCCGGTCGAGCCGCTGTGGGCAAGGGTAGGGTGGTCGAGCGATTCTCATGGTCCGTCCACACCACCGAGTCGCCAGAAATAACCAGTCGATGCGCCAGCGCGTGACTCCAGCCAAACCCCAACCCACAATCCACTTCCACCGCACTGGTGCGATACAACCGTGTCCACTCAAACGGCAAGATCCCGTCCAGCGCACCATCGGTGAAGGTCAGCAATTCCTCCCCGGTGACCATAGACACAGGGCAGCCGTTGGTTACGGTCTTGTCCGCAGGCGCCGTCGCATCCCCCTTGGGATTCGAAGCCACGACAGGCACATCATCCACACGCTCTTTCTGCTTCAGCACTGCGTTCTGCCGGGCCTTCCAGCGCATCTGCATCGTGCCTTGTTTCACCCAGCCGACCACACCGCGAACCGCCACCGCTTTGTAGCGGTCCACCGCCTGCATGAACTTCGTGAGGATCGCCAGCACGCCCTTCACGAAGCCCACGGCCGCCTCAAGAATCCACTTGCCGTACTTGACCAGGCGCATGCTCAAATACGCCACGCCCGCCGCCGGCAAAGCGATGGTCAGCACTGCGCCAATCACCAGGTCAATCAGCAGCGACACCATAAAACTGGCGGCTGCCTGCGCAACTTCACTGGGCGATAACGCGTCCAGCCAGATCATGGCGGTGCGCAGTAACAGGTACAGCGCCGCTTCATCACTGGCCAGCAGCATCGCCTGCTCCATGACCTTGGGCGCATCGGTGGCGATCTGCGCTAACTTGGCCGCTTCGCTACCCAGTTGCTCGACGTACTTCAACGGGTCTTCAAGCATCGCCTGCACCAGCTTGATGCTGTCCCACACGTCATGGATCGCCGCCCAACTGCCCGCCAGCACGCCGCTGCCAATCGCGCTGGCAGTAGAACGTTCCCAGTGGGGTTTGAAGCCTTTCCACTGCCACCGAAGCCACTGCTCCAAGTCCGCCGTCAGCCCGGCATAGGAGGTAAACAAGTCGTCCACTTGCTGCGCTGAAACGCCACCTTGAACCCGCACCTGATAGCGCCCGCCGGCAGCGCAGTAGTGCGAACCCTTGCCGTGCTCATCGAGTATCACCCCCGCGGAACTGCCGTCGTCCAGGCCGATCACCTCGACCGGAATATCGCCAATCGGCACGTCATACGCTGATTCGAATTTGCTCTCGATCTTCAGCACGCCACCCACCGGGCAGCGGGCGACGGTGGAAAAATCCGCGTCGCTGAGGCTTACCGAACGCTGCGAATCCCCAGTCCGTAACACTCGGTCCATGCCCAGCAACGACGGCATATCCGCTGCATGGCTGACCGAATCCAGCGCACGCGAATACCAGGCACCTATCTGCTGGCGGTACTCCACCAGGCTCTGATGGAAACCATCCAGTTCATGTTCGATAGCGGCAATGTGGGCAGCGTGGGTCATCCATGACGTCTCGACAGAAGGCAAGGCGTCGGAGTCTGCCGTAGCGAAAAGCGGCTGGATGAACGGTTTGGAAAATCAGATAGCCCTTACAAGTGGCTCGCAAAAGTCTGCGTCAACTCATGCGCAAAAGCTGCGTCAAGTGGCGACGCTGCTGATTGACGAGCAGTGCCCTTGGGCGTCTTTCAGTTGGGTTTCAAACTCAATCAGCCCCGCGTGCATCCGTTGCAATGCGGCGATTTGCGCGGCCAGCGCGTGCTTCTTGTTGGCGATGGCTTGGTCCGCCCGGTGCCAGGGAAGGGCGTCACCGTCGTACCCCAGCAAAATCTCCTGCAACTCCTTGAGTTTGAAACCCAGTTGCTGGGCGCATTTGATAAAGGTCAATCGCTCCACGCTCTGCGCCGTGTAAATACGGTAGCCGCCTTGGCGTTGAGGCTCGGGGATTAATCCAATCGCCTCATAGTGACGAATCGCCTTGATGGTCGTGCCGGACAACTGCGCGGCTTTGCCGATGTACATGAAAACTCCTTTTCTCAAATAATGCGCCGGCCTGTTTCAGCCACCTGGCCCGCAGCGTCAGCGTAGAGCCCAGTACCGGCCCAAACAGCAGCGTCTTGCTCGGCGTGATGCCGCACAGCGCCAGCGTGGTGCGACGCATCTGGTGGATGGCCGGCATGCGGTAGACCCAGCGGTAATACCACGCCGGCGTGTCCAGGGTCACTAGCAAGTGCGCGGTTCGGCCCTTTAGCAGCTTGTCAGGGAATGCCTTGCCTGCGCGGTATTTGAAGGCGAAGCCGGGTAGGAAAACTCGGTCGATGAAGCCTTTCATCAGTGCCGGGATACCACCCCACCAAACAGGGAAAACCCATGTGAGGTGCTCGGCCCAAAGAACGTCGGCTTGGGCGCTGAGCAGGTCGGGCTCCAGCGCTTGGACCTGGGTATAACCGTGGTGAAGGATGGGGTCGAACCTTAGGTCACCCAGGCGTAGGACGCGTACGTCGTGACCTGCCGTTTTCGCGGAGTGGATATAAGTCTGGGCGAGCGCTGAACAAAAACTATCGGTGGACGGGTGGCCGAGAATGACCAGGATGCGCTGACTCATGCTGAAGGCTCCTGAAATGAGCATTCAGGGTAGGGGGTGCCGTATAGGGGAGAGTCAAGGACCACGGCGAACGCCGCTCTCGTTTTTCGACTCAATGGCCATTGGTCGCGGTCAACCGTGAACCGGTGCTGCTCTACTTGCAGATCGGCCGCGATATTTTGACCCGTCAGGCCGATCAAGGCTGGGGTAGCAAAGTGAGCGACCGTCTTGCGCAAGATCTGCGGGCGGCCTTTCCTGACATCAAGGTTTTTCGCCGCATAATCTCAAGTACATGCGCGCTTTTGCCGAGGCGTGGCCGGATTCTGAATTTGTGCAACAGGTGCTTGCACAATTGCGTTGGTGTCATCAAATCACGCTGTTGGGCAAACTTCTTGGGCCCGAAACTCGACGTTGGTATGCCGTTCAAACAATCAAACATAATTGTTCGCGCGACATCCTGGTGCTGCACACTGAAAGCCGCCTGCCCAAGGCGCAATTGGATCTGGCCCGCGATTCTGCTCAACGCCGAAAGCCTGCTTTTCAGGGCAGGCTTATCGTCACACTCGGCTGGCTTACTTCTGCTGTGCAGTCAGCGCCGCATAGCCATTCATCAAGTTGCGATAGTTAGGAATGCGCTGGGACAACAGGTTCCCCAGGCCTTCGATGTCGTTGCGCCAGTCGCGATGCAGCTCACAGGCCACCGAGAACCAGTTCATCAACTGTGCACCGGCTTGGGTCATCCGGCTCCACGCCGCCTGTTGCACCGTGGTATTGAACGTGCCCGATGCATCCGTCACCACAAACACTTCAAAGCCTTCCGCCAGCGCCGACAAGGTCGGGAACGCCACGCACACATCGGTTACCACACCGGCAATGATGATCTGCTTGCGACCGGTGGCCTTGATCGCCTTGACGAAGTCTTCATTGTCCCAGGCGTTGATCTGGCCAGGGCGGGCGATGTACGGCGCGTCCGGGAACATCTCCTTCAACTCCGGCACCAGCGGGCCATTGGGGCCTTGCTCGAAGCTGGTGGTGAGGATGGTCGGCAGGTTGAAGAACTTGGCCAGGTCCGCAAGGGCCAGCACGTTGTTCTTGAACTCGTTGGGGGAGAAGTCCTGCACCAGGGAGATCAGGCCGGTCTGGTGGTCGACCAGCAGTACGATGGCGTCGTCTTTGTTCAAGCGGTTGTAGGTTGCAGTGCTCATGGTTGAATCCTTTTTTGTTTAGGTTGGTTGGGCGTTGCGTTCAACATGGGCACAGATTAATGGGTGGGCGACGGGGGATAAATCGGCTGGAATAGGTAATACCGTCAACTCATAAGAGACAATGCCTGGTCACTCACAAGATATGGTCTTGCCTATGGGCGGAAAATCTTCGGAAAAATCTCACGCGTGAGCTATTGAGTGCGACGAACATTGTCTGTAGATTTTCTCACGCGTGAGTTTTTCACAGCGAGGTCAGTAAGATGAAAAGCAGCTCTCCATCGAGCCCTGCTGCAGGGCCCGATACCGATTCAACCAGCCTTCAGGGAGAGCGCTTGAAACAGTCTGCGAAAAAGCCATCGAGCTTTTACATGAAGCAGATGCGCGCGGGCCTGGCGGCCGCCGGTTATGTGAAACACGAGGCTTGGGTGCTTCCCGAAAACCGAAGCTTGCTCAAGCAGATGGAGAAACAGCTTCGCCAACCGATTCTGGCTGGCTCATTCATGTCGGAGAATTTCATGAGCGCAGGTACCAACTGGAACATCGATCGCCTCTTCAGTGCGCTGCAGGCCCTGGATGAAGTGACGTCCAAAGACATTACGCTTTCCCTCGTCCAAGGCTCCGAGTCCAGCATCAAGCTGGAAATGA
The DNA here is from genome assembly GCF_036704165.1 of Pseudomonas khavaziana. Taxonomy (NCBI): domain Bacteria; kingdom Pseudomonadati; phylum Pseudomonadota; class Gammaproteobacteria; order Pseudomonadales; family Pseudomonadaceae; genus Pseudomonas; species Pseudomonas khavaziana. The sequence goes on along the minus strand of NZ_CP129946.1, from coordinate 5,812,220 downwards.
ACGACTTCGGCGGCCTGCCGATTTACATCGCAGTGGTGGGCGAGCAGATCATCGTGGACACCGTGCTGGTCGACGTCGAGTCCATCAATGATGTCGCCAAGTTCAATGATGCGGTGCTGCGCAGCCGGGAGATGTTCCCGTTGTCTTCCATCGGCATCGAGTCCATGCCCAACGGGCAGGTGGTCTACAACATGTTCGGTGCACTCAGCTCCGACTCCAGCCTGACCAACATCGTGACCGAGGTGAAAACCCTGGTCGACAACGTGCAGCGCGCCAGCGAAGCCTTCGAACGTTTCTTCAACTAATTATTCGGGAAAACCTAATGACTCAGTCCATCTGGAGCAAATTGTTCACCGCGCTGCGTGGCGGTGCCAATGAAGTTGGCGAATCGATCGTCGACCAACAGGCCCTGCGCATCCTTGACCAGGAAATCCGCGATGCTGACAGCGCCCTGGCCAATGCCAAGCGTGAGCTGGTCAGCATCATGGCCAAGCACAAACTGGCCGCTGATCGTGTCGGCGAGTACGACGCCAAGATCAAAGACCTGGAGACCAAGGCGATGGCCGCGATCCAGGCCAATCGTGAAGACCTGGCCCTGGAAGTCGCCGAAGCCATTTCGACCCTGACCAACGAGCGGGACGTCGAGCAAAAGCAGACCGCCGAGTTCGGTGGCTACGCCGAGAGCATGCGCAAGGACATCACCAAGGCCGAGAGCCGAATCAAAAGCCTGCGCCAGCAAGTGGACATGGCCAAGGCTCGCGACAGCGTGCAGAAGGCCCAGGTCAGCGCATCCATTGCCAGCGGCGGCGCCAACGGCAAGCTGGAAACCGCCGTTGGTACGCTGAATCGCTTGCAGGCCAAACAGCAGCAGCGCGCCGCGGAACTGCAAGCCCAGGATGAACTGGCTGAGGCATCGACGGGCACTGACCTGGAACGCAAACTGCGCGACGCCGGCATCACGCCGAACGAAGGCAGCGCCAATGCGATTCTTGAGCGTCTGAAGCAAAAGTCGGCTGAATAAGCGACACCGCTGAAAGGAGGGCATTTGCGCCCTTCTTTTTTATGCCGAGGTGAGGATGGATACCTTCAAGGGTTTCAAGACAATCGCAGGCCTGGCCCTCTTGATGGTCGCGCTGCAACTGCTCAATGTAGCGACTGGTTACAGTCTCATGGCCTTCGGGATGGTCCCGCGAACGCTGCACGGCCTGCTCGGCATCCTCACCTCACCGTTTCTGCACGCGTCCTTTGCCCACCTGAGCGCAAACCTGATTGCCTTTCTGGTCCTGGGCACCCTGGTCATTCTCGACGGGCTCCACCGCTTCATTGCTGTCAGCGCAATCGTGATTGTGCTGGGTGGCGCGTTGGTCTGGCTGTTCGGTTTTGCAGGCATTCACGTCGGCGCCAGCGGTTGGGTATTCGGGCTATGGGCCTACCTGCTGTCGCGTGCCTGGTTCCACAGAAGCTGGAGCAACCTGATAACCGCCGGTGTGGTGGCGGTATTGTATGGCGGCCTGATCCTTGGCTTCCTGCCCCGGCAGGGTGTCTCCTTCGAAGGCCATCTCTTCGGCGCGTTCGCCGGGTTTATTGCCGCCAAGGTACTTCTCTCTGCACCGCGCAGCAGGTTTAATGCCGGGTGAGCGCACTTAAGCATCCAAATGCCGAGGCGAGCGCCTCGTCAGGAACCCAGTACCCACGGAACCAGGGATGAAATGTCGATCTTTCTTTTATTGCGCCGGTACGCTTCGTCCCTCTTTCACCGCTTCGGCTGGGCAGGCCTGGTCGTTGCCTTGGGCGTACACCTGGGCGTGGCTTATCTGGGCCTGGTGTTCCTGGGCGAGCAACACCTCACAGCCCCCGCGACATTTGTTTACTTCTATCTGACCACCACACTGACCGTCGGCTATGGCGATCTCGCACCGCAGACCGCGGTGGGGCGGATATTCGTGGCAACCTGGGTCATGCTCGGCGGTATTGCGCTGCTCACGGCCGCCATCGGCAAAACCACCAGCAGTGTCATCGATGCATGGAGAAAAGGCATGAAGGGCAAAGGCGATTTCACCGGCAAGGTCGGCCATACCGTGCTCATCGGCTGGGAGGGTGCGTCCAGCGAACGGGTCATCGAGTTGTTGCTGCAAGATGAAACCTCCAACGACAACCTGATCGTAATTTGCGACTGCTCCCTCGAAGAAAACCCGATGCCGGGCAAAGCGGCGTTCATCCGCGGTGAAAGCCTGTCTTCCACCGCATTGCTGCTGCGTGCCGGCGTTCCCGGTGCCGAGCGTGTGCTGGTGCGAACCCCGTCTGACGACCTCACCCTGGCCACCGTGCTGGCGGTCAATCAATTAAGCCCCGTCGGGCATGTAGTCGCCCACTTCAACGAAAGTGAAATCGCCGCACTCGCCAGTTCCTACGCACCCCGTCTGGAATGCACCTCAAGCATGGCGATTGAAATGCTGGTGCGTGCCTCTCAGGATCCCGGCTCATCAGTCGTCATCAATGAGCTGCTATGCGTGGGGCAGGGCGCCACCCAATACCTGATGAAACTGCCCGAGGCCTTTGAGACCACGTTCGGCGAGCTGTACACCCGGCTGAAAGAACAGCACAACGCCACCCTTATCGGCTATCGCGCCAAAGGTGCCCAGCAACCCGCGATCAACCCGCCGAGCGCCACCCGCGTCGAGGGCGGTGAACTCTTCTATATCGCCTCCACCCGGCTCAAGGAAATCTCCCATGGGATGGTTTAAACAACTGATGGGGCTCGAAGCTCCGAACGCCACTACTGACTCTAAAGCGGCGGCCAGCCAGGCGCTGCCGGTCACCGGGCCATTGGGCCTGGCACCGGGCAAAGGCCTGATGTTCGACACGAGCCTGAAACTGTTGCTCGATGAGAAAACCTCGGTGGTAATACCCGGCTCCCAGGAAATCTGGGCCAACGGCACCGTTGACCTCGGTCAGTCGACCTGGTTGTCGCGCTATTACATGAACGACGAAGACTATTGGCTGCAGGTGCACACCACCGGTGACATCGCCGGGCAGGTCGAGTCGGTGATCCTGTTCAACTACCTCAGCAATGTCACCGTCAGCAGTGAAGCAGAACTGCGCCGGCTGGCGGGGCCGCAGAGCCTGATTGGGCTGCCAACCTACACCCATGACGGCGTCGAGTTCTTCCGTGAGTGGGGCAGCGAAGACGGCCAGACCGAATTGGTGGCGATGAGCGAACAAATCGTCAGCCCGGAGGCGTCCTACAGCATCGAGCACCGTTCGATGCTATACGCACGCGACACCGGCCTGACCGACCGCCGCGAGTTTTTGCTGTTTTCCGTCGAAGAAGACGCCGAAGGCACCATCAGCCTGAGCACGTCGCTGGGCATTTCGCTGTACACAACCGATCTGACTGCGCTCTAAAAAAAGGAAGCATCCCATGCTAGAAGCTCTCTCCATTTCCCTGAACAAAGCTGCCGTGTTCGGCTTTGTCCTCTACATCCTGGGGGCTGCGGTACTGTTCGCGCTGTTCCAGTTCATCTACACCCGTATCACCCCGCACAAGGAATTTGAGCTGATCCGGGCGGGCAACACATCCGCAGCGGTTGCCCTGGGCGGTGCCATCGTCGGTTTTGCCATCCCGGCCAGCAACGTGATTGCCTACTCCGTCAGCCTCGTCGACTTCGTGGTCTGGGCAGTGATTGCAGCCGTCGTCCAACTGTTGGCATTTTTGCTCACCAGTCTGGTGCTCAAAGGCACGTCAGAGCGCATCAAGAACGGCGAGCTCGCGGCCGGCATCTACGTCGCCGCCGTGGCCATCAGCGTCGGCATGTTGAATGCCGCGTGCATGACGCCCACCTCGAACTGATTGCGCACGGAGCTCCCGATGAAACGAAGCAAGTACGTCCAGCTGTCGCTGGCAGCGTCGGTCGCCATGGCGATATCCGGCTGCGGGCCAACGGAAAAAACCTACGATTTGCAGAAGAAGTACAACTTCCAATCGGTGCAGCAATGCGCCGATGAAAAACTCCCGGTAGACGTCTGCTCGGACGCCTACATGACCGCCATGGCCGAGCATCGCCGCATTGCGCCGGTGTACGACAGCCAGGCCGATTGCGATGCCGACTTTGTCGCCGACTGGTGCCAGCAAGACTCCACCGGCAAGTACATCCCAAGGCTCGGCGGCTTTGAACTGACCGCCGAAGGCCAGGTGACCCAATCCCAGGTCGACGCCGCCAATGCCCAAGCGACCAATGCCCAAGCAAGCGGCGGTGGCTCGGGTTTCTCCACCAGCAGCCTGCTCACCGGCCTGCTGATCGGCAACATGCTGAGCAACAACCGCAACAGCTACCGTTCCGAGCCGGTGTACCGCTACCGCGATGATCGGGGCAACTACGGCAACTCCACGCTCAACCAGCGCGTCTCCAATGGGGCCACCTTCGGCCGCTCCAACCAGGCCCGGTACGGCAGCAGCAATTACACCAACACGCTGCGCTCCACCAACAAGTCGAGCTCCGTGTCCTCGGCCACCTCCCGTGGCGGCTTCGGCAGCAAGGCCAGTGCGCGCAGCGGCTGGGGCGGCGGCGGGTCGAGCAGTTAAGGAAGGCAGGCATGAAGAAGATCTACTGCGCAGAGCGTCATGACTGGAAACAGACCGCCGACAGCCTCGGCTTTCTGTTCCACACCATCGACGGCGAACCCTACTGGGACGAGCGCGCGTATTACCAGTTCACGCTCCAGCAAATCGAGCGCGACCTCGAAGACCCCACCACCGAGATCCATGACATGTGCATGGACCTCGTGGCCCGGGTGGTCCACAGCGAAGAACTGCTCGAACGCCTGAGCATCCCCGCGCCTTTCTACGACATGATCCGCACCTCATGGCTCGAAGGCCACCCGCACCTGTACGGGCGCATGGACTTCTCCTACAACGGCACCGGCCCCGCCAAACTGCTCGAGCTCAATTACGACACCCCCACCAGCCTCTACGAGGCCGCGGCATTCCAGTGGGGTTGGCTCGAGCAATGCATCGAACGCGGCCTGCTGCCCAAACACGCCGACCAATTCAACAGCATCGACACCAAACTGCACCAGGCCTTCGCCCAACTGCAGGTCAACCAGCCGTTCTACTTCGCCTCGATGAAAGACTCGATCGAAGACAAAGGCACCACCGACTACCTGCGCCTCGTCGCGGAAAAAGTCGGCATCGAATCACGCCACATCGACATCGAAGACATCGGCCTGACCAACGAAGGCCGCTTCGTCGACCTACAAGATCGCTGGATCCCCCACCTGTTCAAACTGCACGCCTGGGAGTTCATCTTCCACGAACCCTTCGGCACCGCCATTGCCGAGAGCGATACGCAGTTTTTCGAGCCGGCGTGGAAGTCCATCCTCTCCAACAAGGGCATCCTGCCGCTGTTATGGGAGTTCAACAAAGGCCACCCGAATTTGCTCGCGTCGCATCTGGACACCGACCCAGGCAAAGCCGTGCCAAAAGGCTGGGTGCGCAAGCCGTTCTTCTCCCGGGAAGGGGCGAACATCGAGCTGCAAACGGCCGACGGCCTGATCGTAAAAGAAGACGGCCCCTACACGGATGCGCCATTCATCCTTCAGGAGTTCGCGCCGTTGCCGCGCTTTGGGGACAGCTACACGTTGATCGGGTCTTGGGTAATTGGCGACCAGGCCGCCGGCATCGGTGTGCGCGAGGACAATAGCTTGATCACCAAGGACTCAAGCCGGTTTCTGCCGCACTTGATCCTGGATTAAGGAAGTTTGTTGAACGTTCCCACGCTCCGCGTGGCAACGCATCCAGTGACGCTCCGCGTCACCGCGCCTTGGTATTGACGTCCCCATTCACGGCTGCAATCAAAGCTTCGCAAGAATAGTCATGCTCAGCATTCTCGTGGTTTAATATTTTTCATATAAATACCCTTATAGGGTGATATTTGTCATGAAAATAAACCATCTTCTCGCTGAATGGCCGCCGGGCTCCATTGCCACCCAAGCGTGGCTGCACGAACACGGCGTTGGGCCGAGCCTCATTCAAAAGTATCAGCACACGGGCTGGGTAGAGCGTGTGGGGCATGGTGCGTGGAAACGCAGCGACGACGATCTTGACTGGCACGGCGGTGTCTCCGCACTGCAACAAGACGCAACGGTGCAGATTTGGCCGGGTGGTGCGACGGCGTTGAGCCTGGCCGGTTACAGCCACTACCTGACCTTCGGAAAGCAGACAGTCGATCTATTCGGCACACCAGAAGCCCTTCTGCCAGGCTGGTTTCGCAAGCACGAATGGGAGGCCCAGGTAAATTTCTACCGAGGCGCGCTCTTTGCGGAACTGGAAGATATGGCGTTACAAATTTTTCAAGTGCCTTACCGCCAATTTGCGCTAAAAATCTCCACCCCCGAGCGTGCGGTGCTTGAACTTATCCATCAAAGCGACGATGAAATGCTGTTCAGCGGTGTGGCCGATGTATTGAGCGGTCTGGCCACACTCAGTCCCAAACGCCTGCAAAAACTGCTTGAAGCGTGCAACTCGATCCGCGTCAAACGCGTGTTCCTTTTGCTGGCACGTAATGCGAACCATGCGTGGTATGGGCGTATAGATCGTTCCAGCATCGACATGGGTAAGGGCAAGCGGCAAATCATCCGGGGCGGTCGACTCGATAAAGAGTTCCTCATTACCGTTCCGGAGCGTTTTGCCAATGCCACTTGAACCACGTTATGCCGCTCAGGTTCGTCTGCTAGTGCAGGTCATTCCTTACGTAGCGGCAGAACGATGTTTCGCACTGAAAGGGGGGACCGCCATTAACCTGTTTGTGCGGGACTTGCCTCGGTTGTCGGTAGATATAGACCTGGCGTATCTGCCCAACTCTGCCCGCCAGCAGGCATTGGCCGACGTTCGTCAGGCGTTGGAGCGCATTGCCGGTGCCATAGCACGAGGCCTCCCTTCGGGCATCGCGACCGTTCAAGCAAATCGAGGCGATGAGCTTCGGATTCTCGTAAGAAACGCTCAGGCCCAGATTAAAATTGAGGTTTCGCCAGTGCTGCGCGGGACTGCCCTGCAGCCGCAGGAGCGTGACGTAGTGCCGTTGGTCGAGGATGAGTTTGGGTTTGCCTCGATAGCGGTGGTGTCCTTGCCCGACCTCTACGGCGGTAAAATCTGCGCTGCGCTGGATCGGCAACATCCAAGGGACCTTTTCGACGTGATGTTGATGCTTCGAGAAGAAGGGCTGACACGCGAAATTTTTGAGGGCTTCCTGGTGTATTTGATCAGTCATGGGCGGCCTATGGCTGAGCTGCTTGCTCCACGGTGGAAGCGACTGGCGGACATGTTTCAGGCTGAATTTGCTGGCATGACGCGAGCGCCGGTCACTCTTGAAGAATTAGAGGTAACCAGAGAGGCTTTGCTGACTGCGATCCAGCAACAATTCTGCGAGCAGGATGCCGCCTTTCTGATTTCGCTCAAACAAGGAGAGCCTGACTGGGCGAAGTTGAATTTGCCTGGGATCGAAGAGTTGCCTGCTGTGCAATGGAAGCTGCATAACGTCAGGCGGATATCTACTGCAAAGCGAGTAGAAGCTGTGGCGAAGCTGGAGGCGGTGGTTGGGCAATTGCTGGCCGGGTAAGCCGTGAAATGAAAAAGCCTGCTTCTCAAAGCAGGCTTGTCATACAGCGTGGTTACTTACTTAGGCTGGGCAGTCAGCGCCGCATACCCATTCATCAAATTGCGATAGTTAGGAATCCGCTGGGACAACAGATTCCCCAGCCCTTCGATGTCGTTGCGCCAGTCGCGGTGCAACTCACACGCCACCGAGAACCAGTTCATCAACTGCGCACCGGCCTGCGTCATCCGGCTCCACGCCGCCTGCTGCACCGTGGTGTTGAACGTGCCGGATGCATCCGTCACCACAAACACCTCAAAGCCTTCTGCCAGCGCCGACAAGGTCGGGAACGCCACGCACACATCCGTCACGACACCGGCAATGATGATCTGCTTACGCCCGGTGGCCTTGATCGCTTTGACGAAATCCTCGTTGTCCCAGGCATTGATCTGACCGGGGCGAGCGATATATGGCGCGTCCGGGAACATTTCCTTCAACTCCGGCACCAGCGGGCCGTTAGGGCCTTGCTCGAAACTGGTGGTGAGGATGGTCGGCAAGTTGAAGAACTTGGCCAGGTCAGCCAGGGCCAGCACGTTGTTCTTGAACTCGTTGGGGGAGAAGTCCTGCACCAGGGAGATCAGGCCGGTCTGGTGGTCGACCAGCAGAACAATGGCGTCGTCTTTGTTCAAGCGGTTGTAGGTTGCAGTGCTCATGGTTGAATCCTTTTTTGTTTAGGTTGGTTAGGCGTTGCGTTCAACATGGGCACAGATTAATGGGTGGGTGACGAGGGATAAATCGGGTGGGAGGCGTCTTACTGTCAACTTAAAGTGGACAATGGTTGGCGCCCGATTTCAGGCCTCCGGGTTGCTGTGCAGAACAGAAGTGAATTGCCTGATTTTGAGTAGCCAGCAGGTCCGATCCCTTTCATTTGCAGGACGTTTCCTAGAGAATCCCAACCGCTTGCGCCAGTGGAATTGGATGACTAGGCTGCTGACCGTCACTGCTAATTCAGTGATCGGGTTTAGTCGCCCGGACCTCGCTAGGCGCACGCGCCATCCCAAAGACAGGTGTCTTCTCGCCTGCACTTTATGGTGGCTGTGCGCAGGGCATCCTCGGGTGCGCCGGTGCCTAGCGGCCGGTCGACTAACCTGCGTACAGCCGCCACCTCTGCTCGTTTAGTCGCGAAAGGACGGTGGTAGTCACTTACTGCTAGGAGTTTTGCTATGGATAACGTTCGTTCAGATACGCTGTCGTCACACCCGACCAACCCATTTACGGTCAATGAAGAACTGAGCTTCGAGGATGCCTGGGTGCAGGTGGCTGAGCTGCTGCATTGTGCGCTGGCTACGTCGCAGGTGATCGGCGAGTCAGTGGCTGCGCCACAGAGGGCGGTGATGCATTTGGTGGAGATGGCGAAGATGGTGGCGGATAGGGCTGTGGAGTGTTTGCAGCCTAAATGACGCGTATTGAAGGGTGGGTAGGATACCTGCCCGCTTTTGTTGACGATTCAATTGTCCAGCAGCTGTTAGGCAATTGAACTGCATTCTTACAGGCATTAAAAAGCCGGCTTGTGGCCGGCTTCTCGGGGACTGCCTCAGCTTGTTTTTGACAAGCCTCAGCAGCCTTCAAATCGCTCAGCCCACATTGCGTCGGGCTGAATAGTAGGGGCATCCGCGGGAACTCCTCCGCTTCGCCAGCAGGGCGTCGGCTAAAAGCGACCCCTGCCAAATGTGCGGCGCATGATACCCACATTCACCTCAGTTGCCCACCTCCGGTTCCGATTTAGAGCCTTCCCAGCCCAATAGATGTTCATCCAGCGGCACCGGTGGGCGGCGGTTGTTGAGGGTGGACCACCAGAATACCCAGCCGATGATTTTGAAGCTTTGTTCGAAGCGTTCTTCGTGGTTGAGGTATTCGTCCGGGTGTTCGGTGGCGTTGTGGCTGCGCATGCGCAGGCCGCCGCCGGGGCGGTTGTAGAGGTATTTGATGCGTAGCATGCCGTCGTGTTCGACGGCGTAGATTTCGCCGTCGATGATTTGGGTGCGGCCTCGGTCGATGGCGAGGGTGGCGCCTTGTTGGATGATGTCGATCATGCTGTTGTCGACCATGTAGGCGCCTACCGCGCGGTCGGGTTTGACGTTGAGGGTTTCGAGGGTGTGCAGCGAGATGCGGATGCGTTCGGTTGAGGTGAATGTGGGGTGGAGGGCGATCTCCACGTCGGTTTTTTCCGGGCGGCAGGCGGGGCCTGTGAGGTATTTGCCAGTGTCTTCGCGGGTGGCTGCAATCCTTGCGGTGGGACCTTCCAACAGGTAGTTGGCAGGCGGATGTTTGGGGCCTCGGCCGTCGTGCAGCCATCGACTGGAGACGCAGAGCAGTTCTGCGATTTCGTTGAGTCGGCCCATGGGAACCCCGCGCTTGAACCAGTTGTTCACGTGTTGAGGCGTGACGCCGCGGTTCTTGGCGAAGTCGGAGGCGGAAAGATGAACTTCCCGAAGTAGCGCTTTTAAACGATCACCTGATGTATTCATAAACGCAGAGTTTACTGGCCGGAAAAACTAATCAAATAAACTATGCGTTGAATTGCATATGTAGGATTTGGCTTAGTTGTGGCTTGTTTTTTCAGATGCGGTGCTTAGTTAAACATCATTAAATAAACATTGAACTTGATGTTTAGTTTTTCCCATAAAAAAGCCCCGAATTAACGGGGCTTTTTATTTGCCGTGGCAATGAGGCGGGGGTATCAGCCTTTGTAGGCGGCAACCGACTTCATGATCTCGGCACGGGCGGCTTCTGCGTTGCCCCAACCGTCGATCTTTACCCATTTGCCTTTTTCGAGGTCTTTGTAGTTCTCGAAGAAGTGCTTGATCTGTTCCAGCAGCAGTGGCGGCAGGTCGGTGTATTCCTTCACGTCCACATACAGCTGGGACAGCTTGTCGTGTGGCACTGCGATGACTTTGGCATCGCCGCCGCCGTCGTCGGTCATGTTCAGGATGCCGACTGGGCGCGCGCGGATGACCGAGCCTGGGGTAACCGGGTAAGGGGTCACAACCAGCACGTCGAGGGGATCGCCGTCGTCAGCCAGGGTGTTGGGGATGAAACCGTAGTTGGCCGGGTAGAACATCGGGGTGGCCATGAAACGGTCAACGAACAGGCAGTCGCTGTCTTTGTCGATTTCGTATTTGATCGGCGCATGGTTGGCCGGAATTTCGATCGCGACGTAGATGTCGTTCGGCAGGTCTTTGCCAGCCGGAATCTTGCTGTAGCTCATTGGGCGTTGCCCCCGTAGTTGGCCATATGACATGGCCGGATTGGCCTAAAAGTGGCGGCGATTATAGGCATATTCTGACGCCGATGCCATGCGCCAAGCGTCGTACGGTCATTCGTCGTGTGGCTGGTAGCGCGGGTCGTGGGCTTGCAGTTGGGTCAGGCGCGCCAGGGGATCCTGGCGGTAAAAGCGGCTGAGTTGGGCGTACACCTGTGGATAACTATTGACCAGCAAATCCGGGGCACTGAAGAAATACTCGCTGGTGACGGCGAAGAATTCCGCCGGGTTTTCTGCGGCGTAGGGGTCTATTTCTGTCTCGGCGTCCGGGTTGGCATCGAGTTGGCGGTTGAGGTCATCGAAGGCGCTTTGCATCACGCTGGCCCATTCCTGCACGCGCATGTCGTGGTGCAGGGGCGGCAGGCCGTTGGCGTCGCCGTTGAGCATGTCCAACTTGTGGGCCAGCTCGTGGATGACCAGGTTGTAGCCTTCCCATTGACCGCTGGCGAGTACGCCGGGCCAGGCCAGGATCACCGGGCCTTGTTGCCAGGCTTCGCCGCTGTGTTCCCCGTCCCACTCGTGCTCAACGCCGCTGGCGTCGCGATGGCGTTGCGGGCTGAGGAAGTCGTCGGGGTACAGCACGATTTCATGAAAGCCCTGGTACCAGTCGAGGTCGCCCAGGTTCATCAGCGGCAATTGCGCCTGGGCGGCGAGCAGCAGGCGTTGTTCCTGGTGCAGTTCGACGCCGGGCAGGGCAGTGAGGTGTTTTTCGGCGAGGAAGATCACGCAGGCTTCGCGCAGCCACTGGTCTTGCTCGGCGCTGATGCCGTCAAGGAAGGTCAGGTGCTGGCGCACCCGCTGCCAGGTGTCATCGGCAATCGGGTGCTTGGCCAGCAGGCGCCGGCGACGCCAGGCGCTGAGGGACCACATTGCCGGTCAGTGCGGGTTGGCTTCGGAGGAGGTGCGGCCAAAGCGGCTGCGCACCACGCCAATGATCATCGGCACCAGGGACAGCAGGATGATGAACACCACCAGCAGCGAGAGGTTTTTCTTGATAAACGGCACGTTGCCGAAGAAGTAACCCAAGGTCACCAGGCCGCCGACCCACAGGATGGTGCCCAGTACGCTGAAGCCGAAGAAGCGCGGATACGGCATCTTGGCCACGCCCGCGACGAACGGCGCAAAGGTGCGCAGGATCGGCAGGAAGCGCGCCAGGGTCACGGTTTTGCCGCCGTGCTTGTCGTAGAAATCGTGGGTTTTTTGCAGGTAGTCGCGACGGAAGATCTTCGAGTTCGGGTTGCTGAACAAGCGCTCGCCGGCTGTTCGGCCTATGACGTAGTTGGTGCTGTCGCCGAGGATCGCCGCCAGCATCAGCAGGCCGGCCAGCAGTACTGGGTCCATGCCGCCACCGGCCGCTACGGCACCGGCGATGAACAACAGGGAGTCACCCGGCAGGAAGGGCATGACCACCAGGCCTGTTTCGCAAAAAATAACCAGGAACAGAATGGCGTAGATCCACGGACCGTAATTGGTTACCAGCATGTCGAGGTAGACGTCGAGATGCAGGATAAGGTCGAGCGGGTTGAAATCCATGGATGGCACCTGTGTGAACGGCCCGGCTCAGCAGGCCTGTGCGGAAGCTCGGGCAATAAGGCTACAAGTAATTGCGGCAGTTCTTACGGCCCTGAAAGGTCGGCATTATACGGATTGAATGGTGAAAAGCGTGTGGCTTTTGTAGCGGGGAGTGTCGTGAAAGTGTGAAGCGGTTGGGCTTGGTTTTTTGTGGGAGGGGGCTTGCTCCCGATGGCGGGGTGTCAGTTAACGAATTTGTCCCTGACCCACCGCCATCGGGAGCAAGCCCCCTCCCACAGGGGATTGGGGGTCAGTCTTCGTTGATCGGCAGTACGTAGTTCTTGAACTCGGTGTCTTCACGAAAGCCTATAGACTCATAGGTCTTCTGCGCCACGTCATTGTCGCTGCTGGTGGAGACCCGCAAGCGTACGGCGTGGGTTTCCTTGGCCATCTTCTTGGCGGTGCGCATCAGGTTGTCGGCCACCAGTTGTCGGCGCGCATCCTCGGCTACATAGATGTCGTTGAGGATCCACACCCGTTTGAGCGACAGCGAGGAAAAGCTCGGATACAACTGGCAGAACCCCAGCAGCCGCTTGTCATCATCATCGGCCAGGGCCAGGTAGATGACTGACTCCTTGCGTCGCAGGCGCTTTTCCAGGAAGGCCCGGGACGAGTCCGGGAACGGCAGGGCGCCATAGAACTCGCGGTATTTGACGAATAGCGGGGTCAACAGGTCCAGGTGTTCCAGGGTCGCTTGAGTAATCCGCATGCCAGGCCTCAACTTCCGAATGGGGGTATGACCACGCGAGCGGCCGTGGCTTGATGCTGCCTAATGCCGCCAAAAAGCGCAATCGTGCCGCTATCGGTCATCTGGTGGGCTGAGCAGGAAATTGCCCTTCATCAGGTCCGGATCGTCGGATTCGAGGGTCTGAACCTGTGCCTCGTCCTTGAGATTGACCCCTGACAACTGCCGGCGACACGCCTCGCGCATCAGGTACAGCAGACGATGGGCCGCCATGCCATAACTCAAGCCTTCCAGCCGCACATTGGAGATGCAGTTACGATAGGCGTCGGTGAGGCCGACCTTGGGGTTGTAGGTGAAATACAGGCCCAGGCTGTCCGGCGAACTGAGCCCTGGGCGTTCGCCGATAAGGATCACTACCATTTTTGCCCCGAGCAGTTGGCCGATCTCGTCGGCCACCGCTACACGGCCTTGTTCCACCAGAATTACCGGTGACAAGGACCAGCCTTCGGCGTGGGTCTGTTCTTCCAGGCGTGCCAGAAATGGCGCGGTATGTTTATGCACCGCCAGCGCCGACAGACCATCGGCCACCACAATCGCCAGGTCGACTCCACCGGGATGCGCCAGGGCGTAGTCGCGCAAAGCCTGGGCAGACTCATCGCTCAGGCGTCGCCCAAGGTCCGGGCGTTGCAGGTATATATGCCGATCGGGGGCGGCGCTGTGCAGCAGCAGGCTGTCGCGGCCGCGTTCGGCGAATTGGCTGCTGAGCCCGGCGTGATCGAAGGGCAGGTGCACCGCATCCCGCGCCTGGGCGTGGGCGAACTGGAAATCCAGCTGGGCGCTGGTGGGAATGCTGGTGCCAGTGCGGCCCAATGCGATGCGCGCCGGGGTCAGGCGGCGCAGTTCCAGCCAGGGGTTATCAGGCAGTTCTGGTTGCACGGTCGGCTCCTTCATCCCAGTTGCGCCAAGGCATGGCGAAACGCCGGTGGCAGGCTGTTGCCGAAGTGCACCTTGCCGCCTTCTTGCGTGAAGATGCCCATTTTCGCCAGCCACTGTTCAAACTCCGGCGCCGGCTTTAAACCCAAGGTCTGGCGGGCGTACAGAGCGTCGTGGAACGAGGTGGTCTGGTAGTTGAGCATGATGTCGTCGGAACCGGGGATGCCCATGATGAAGTTGATACCGGCCACGCCCAGCAGGGTCAGCAGGGTGTCCATGTCGTCCTGGTCGGCTTCGGCGTGGTTGGTGTAGCAGATATCGCAACCCATGGGCACGCCGAGCAGCTTGCCGCAAAAATGGTCTTCGAGGCCGGCGCGGATGATCTGCTTGCCGTTGTACAGGTACTCCGGGCCGATAAAACCCACCACGGTGTTTACCAAAAATGGCTTGAAGTGCCGCGCCACGGCGTAGGCGCGGGTTTCACAGGTTTGCTGGTCGACGCCAAAATGCGCATTGGCCGACAAGGCGCTGCCCTGGCCGGTTTCGAAGTACATCAGGTTCTGCCCCAGGGTGCCGCGCTTGAGGCTCAGGCCGGCGTCGTAACCTTCCTGCAGCACGCTCAGGTTGATGCCGAAACTGGCGTTGGCCGCCTCGGTGCCGGCGATCGACTGGAACACCAGGTCCAGGGGCACGCCCCGGTTGATCGCCTCGATGGAGGTGGTGACGTGGGTCAGCACGCAAGCCTGGGTGGGAATTTCGTAGCGCTGGATGATCGCGTCAAGCATCTCCAGCATGGCGCAGATCGAGGCGATGCTGTCGGTGGCCGGGTTGATGCCGATCATCGCGTCGCCATTGCCGTAGAGCAGGCCGTCGAGAATGCTCGCGGCGATGCCCGCCGGTTCGTCGGTGGGGTGGTTGGGCTGCAAACGTGTGGACAAGCGCCCGCGCAATCCCAGGGTGCCGCGAAACTGGGTGACCACGCGGATCTTCTGCGCCACCAGCACCAGGTCCTGCACACGCATGATCTTGGACACGGCAGCGGCCATTTCCGGTGTCAGTCCTGGCGCCAATCCACGTAGGGTATGTTCATCAGCCGCGTCGCTGAGCAGCCAGTCGCGCAGGCCGCCGACGGTGAGGTGGCTGACCGGGGCAAACGCTTGTTTATCGTGGGTGTCGATGATCAGTCGGGTAACTTCATCGCTTTCATAGGGAATCAGCACTTCCTGCAGGAAGTGCTTGAGCGGGATATTGGCCAGCGCCATCTGCGCCGCCACCCGTTCACCGTCGTTCTGCGCGGCGACACCGGCGAGGAAGTCCCCGGAGCGGGCGGGGCTGGCCTTGGCCATCACGTCCTTGAGGTCGTCGAAGCGGTAGGTGAGGGCACCCACCGCGTGGGAAAAGCTTGCCATACAGTGTCTCCTGAATGACGCGGGCAAAACCTAGAAAAAGCGCCCGCGTCGAGGTTTTCGGCAATCAGTGCAAGGCGGCCTCTGCGGCCTGGATCGCCGCGAATTCCTCTTCCGGCGTGCCTGCTACCAAGTGATGCCGGCTGTAGAAAGCAAAGTAAGCAATTAATACTCCATAGATGACCGCGGCGCCAATCACCACCCGTGGATCCACCAGGAACCCCGCCACCACGGCCACGCAGGCCAGTACCAGCGCCACGCCCGAAGTGAAGATGCCGCCCGGCGTGCGGTACGGCCGGTCCATTTTGGGGCGACGGATGCGCAGGGTGATGTGCGCAGCCATCATTAGTACGTAGGAAATCGTCGCGCCAAACACCGCCACCAAAATCAGCAAGTCGCCTTGGCCGGTCAGCGACAGGCCAAAACCGATAATCCCGGGGATCACCAACGCCAGCACCGGCGCCTTGCTCTTGTTGGTCTCGGACAGTTTGCGCGGCAGGTAACCCGCGCGGGACAAGGCAAAAATCTGCCGCGAATAGGCGTAGATAATCGAGAAAAAGCTCGCGATCAAACCAGCCAAACCGACCAGGTTGACGAAGCTGCCCATCCAGGTCGAACCGCCGTAGGACAACGCCAGCGCTTCAACCAGCGGGTTGCCGGATTTGATCAGCGCGTAAGTGCCCGCACCGCCCGGCGCGATCACCAGAATCAGCAGGGCAAAACTGGTCAGCACCACAATGGCGCCGATCAGGCCGCGGGGCAGGTCGCGTTTGGGGTTCTTGGTTTCTTCGGCGGCCAATGGAACGCCTTCCACCGCGAGGAAAAACCAGATGGCATAAGGGATCGCCGCCCACACGCCGACGTAGCCGAACGGCAGGAAGCTGCTGGCGCCCTTGGCTTCGGTCACCGGAATGTCCAGCAGGTTGGCGACGTTGAAGTGCGGCACCATCGACACCAGGAACACACCCAGGGCAATTGCGGCGACGGCGGTGATCACAAACATCAGTTTCAAGGCTTCGCCCACACCAAAGATGTGGATGCCGATAAAGATGATGTAGAACGCCAGGTAGATCATCCAGCCGCCAATGCCGAACAGTGACTCGCAATAGGCGCCGATAAATACCGCGATGGCCGCAGGGGCGATGGCGTATTCGATGAGGATCGCGGTGCCCGTGAGAAACCCGCCCCAAGGGCCAAAGGCGCTGCGGGCAAAACCGTAGCCACCGCCGGCGGTGGGGATCATGGACGACAGTTCTGCAAGCGAAAAGCACATGCACAGGTACATCGTCGCCATCAGCAAGGTGGCGAGGAACATGCCGCCCCAGCCACCCTGGGCCAGGCCGAAGTTCCAGCCGGCGTAATCGCCGGAGATCACATAGGCAACACCAAGGCCCACCAGCAGTACCCAGCCGGCGGCGCCTTTTTTCAGTTCGCGTTGTTGGAAGTATTCGGTGCCGACTTTTTCGAAGTCGACGGAAGAGCCAGTGGGTTCGCTAGGCATGGGGAAGTACCTTCCATTCTTATTGTTTTAACTCGGCCTCTGTATGCCGAATGCGCATCGCAAATACTTATGAATATCCAAATGTGGGAGGGGGCTTGCTCCCGATAGCAGTGGGTCAGTCACTTAGATGTCGACTGACACTATGCTATCGGGAGCAAGCCCCCTCCCACCTTTGATTGCGTTTCAAAGGTGAGAGGGTGTTGTGGGTTAGAAGAACCCGAGTGGGTTGATGTCGTAGCTCACCAGCAGGTTCTTGGTCTGCTGGTAGTGATCCAACATCATCTTGTGGGTCTCACGGCCCACACCGGACTTCTTGTAACCGCCGAACGCGGCATGCGCCGGGTACAGGTGGTAGCAGTTGGTCCACACACGGCCGGCCTTGATCGCCCGGCCCATGCGGTAGGCGCGGTTGATGTCGCGGGTCCACAGGCCGGCGCCCAGGCCGAACTCGGTGTCGTTGGCAATCGCCAGGGCTTCGGCCTCGTCCTTGAAAGTGGTGATGCTCACCACCGGGCCGAAGATTTCTTCCTGGAACACGCGCATTTCGTTGGTGCCCTTGAGCAGGGTCGGCTGGATGTAATAGCCGGTGGCGAGGTCGCCTGTGAGCTTCTCGACCTTGCCGCCGGTCAGCAGTTGCGCGCCTTCGCCCTTGGCGATTTCCAGGTAGGACAGGATCTTGTCGAACTGCTGCTCGGAGGCCTGGGCGCCGACCATGGTGTCGGTGTCCAGCGGGTCGCCACGCTTGATCGACTCGACCTTCTTCATCACCACTTTCATGAAGTCGTCGTAGATCGATTCTTCCACCAGTGCGCGAGATGGGCAGGTGCACACTTCGCCCTGGTTGAAGAACGCCAGCACCAGACCTTCGGCAGCTTTTTCGATGAATGCAGGTTCCGCTTTCATGATGTCGGCGAAGAAGATGTTCGGCGACTTGCCGCCCAGCTCGACGGTTGACGGAATGATGTTCTCGGCCGCCGCATGCATGATGTGCGAGCCCACCGGGGTAGAACCGGTGAAGGCGATCTTGGCGATGCGCTTGCTGGTGGCCAGGGCTTCGCCGGCCTCTTTGCCGAAACCGTGTACCACGTTGAGTACGCCCGGCGGCAGCAGGTCGCCGATCAGTTCCATCAGCACGTTGATGCCCAGCGGCGTTTGCTCGGCGGGCTTGAGCACCACGCAGTTGCCCGCGGCCAGGGCCGGGGCGAGTTTCCAGGCGGCCATCAGCAGCGGGAAGTTCCACGGGATGATCTGGCCGACCACGCCCAGCGGCTCGTGGAAGTGATAGGCGGCGGTGTGTTCGTTGATTTCCGCGCTGCTGCCTTCCTGGGCACGGATGCAGCCGGCGAAGTAGCGGAAGTGGTCGGCGGCCAGGGGGATGTCGGCGTTGAGGGTTTCGCGTACGGCCTTGCCGTTGTCCCAGGTTTCGGTGATGGCCAGCAGCTCGAGGTTCTGTTCGATGCGATCGGCGATTTTCAGCAGCACCAGCGAGCGGTCCTGGGCGGAGGTCTTGCCCCAGGCATCAGCAGCGGCGTGGGCGGCGTCCAGGGCTTTTTCGATGTCTTTGGCCGTGGAGCGCGGGAAGTCGGCGATAGGCTTGCCATTGACCGGCGAGGTGTTGGTGAAATAGTTGCCATCGACCGGCGCAACGAATTCGCCGCCGATGTAGTTACCGTACTTGGCCTTGAACGAAACGATAGCGCCTTCAGTACCGGGGTGTGCGTAACGCATGGTGGCATCTCCTGCTTTTATGTTTATTGGAGTACATCGCGACAAGCGCGTGATAAAGCGTAGAGCAAAGGTTGGGCCACTGCAGTGCTGGTCAGTCAAATCAAGGGGTTGGACGTTGGCGCCATGGGTCGCTGTCACCCTTGCGATACAGGTGGTGTGACGGTTTGTGCCATAAACGGTACAGCCTGTGACCGGTGGGTCGGCCCGGGATTGCAATGGGCGGAGGGCTGGGGGATGCTGGGCGCTCTCACGCAGGGAGAATAATAAGAACATGCATAACGATCATTTCAGTCGCCATGCCCAGCAAGTCTTGACCGTCACCCGCGGACAGGAGCTGTCTCAGGGGCCGGGCAGCGATCCGTCCATAGCCCGTTCCTGGCTGCGCTGCGTGGAGGACTATCACCTTGATCCTGCGCAGACCATCGCCCCTACGGTGCTTGAACACGGCCGCCTGCTGGAAAGCCGCGAGCGCCTGCGCCAAGTGCTGCACATCGCCGGCAGCGAGATGAACAGCCTGCATCAGCAGCTCTCCGGCGCCGGCCATGCGGTGCTGCTCACTGACGCACGGGGCGTGATCCTCAACTGCGTTACCGCGCCGTCCGAGCGTAAGATCTTCGAGCGCGCCGGGTTGTGGCTGGGCGCGGATTGGAGCGAAGCCTGCGAGGGCACTAACGGCATTGGCACCTGCCTGGTGGAACGCCAATCCTTGACCATTCACCGTGATGAGCATTTCCGTGGCCGCCATACCGGGTTGACCTGCTCGGCGAGCCCGGTGTTCGATCCGCATGGTGAGCTGCTGGCCGTGCTCGATGTGTCCTCGGCGCGCGAAGCGGTATCGCGCCAGAGCCAGTTCCACACCATGGCGCTGGTGAATCTGTCGGCGAAGATGATTGAGAGTTGCTACTTCCTGCGCCACTTTGAACACCACTGGCTGCTGCGCTTTCACCTGCAGGCCGAGTCGGTGGGCCTGTTCAGTGAAGGGCTGTTGGCGTTCGATGGGGAGGGGCGGATCTGCGCGGTCAACCAGAGCGCGTTGAACCTGCTGGGGCAGGTACGCGGGAGCTTGCTGGGGCAACCGGTGGAGGCGTTCTTCGACTGCTCCCTGGACCAATTGCTCGGTCGCGCCAGTGCCAATGCCACCGCGAGCTGGCCGTTACGCAGCCGCGACGGTCGGCACTTGTTCGCCGCGTTGCGCGGTCAGCCGCGCCCTGTGCCGCACCCCGTGTTCAAGGCGCCCGAGCCGCCGCGCATGCCCGGCATCTGCCTGGCCGACCCGGCCTTGCAAAATGAGTTTCGCAAGGCGCTGCGCGTCTTCGAGCGTGACGTTCCGCTGCTGGTCAATGGTGAGACCGGTTCCGGCAAGGAGGCGTTCGCCAAGGCCATACACCAAGCCAGCCAGCGTGCCGATAAACCTTTTATCGCCCTCAACTGCGCCGCCATTCCGGAAAGCCTGATCGAAAGCGAATTGTTCGGCTACCGCGGCGGCAGTTTTACCGGCGCCCTTAAAGATGGCATGCGCGGCAAGTTGCAACAGGCCGATGGCGGCACCCTCTTTCTCGACGAAATCGGTGACATGCCCCTGGCGTTGCAGACGCGCTTGTTAAGGGTGCTGGAAGATCGCATGGTGGTGCCCATCGGCGGTGAGCCGCACGCTGTAAATGTGCGGATTATCAGCGCCACACACCGAAATTTGCTCGAGCGCATGCAAGACGGCAGCTTTCGCGAGGATCTGTATTACCGGCTTAACGGCCTGGAGATTGAGCTGCCCCCGCTGCGCGAGCGCAGTGACAAGGCGCAATTGCTCGACTTTCTACTGGCACAAGAAGCTGGAACGCTGTCGGTGGTACTCGACGTCCAGGCTCGGCAAGCCCTGCTGGCATACACCTGGCCAGGCAATGTGCGTCAATTGCGCACCGTGCTGCGCACGTTGGTCGCCCTGAACGAGAGCGGCAATGTCGGCCTCGGGGATCTTCCCGCGATAATTCGCCAAGGCCGAACCGCACCGATCAAGGAGGCTCGCAACGGTTTGGCGTTGGAAGATGCAGAGCGCCTGGCATTGCTTGACACGCTGGAGCGCCAATGTTGGCACATGACGCAAGCGGCCGTAAGCCTGGGTATTAGCCGGAATACGCTTTACAGGAAGTTGCGCAAACACGGGATTTCACGAAGTTTCGGTATTTAGACTACATTTGTTGTGGCCTTTTATTGCTTGAAGAGTGATGCAGTGAGTGTCTAAAAGGGAGTTGAGAGTCTCGGTATTATATTGTTTACAGTATGCTGAGCCCTTGAGGTTTGCGGCGTGCGAATGCGTTGAGGAGTAAGTATTTTAAAGTTGTATTATTTGGTTGAAATTTAACTGCGCGATTTTTTTTCGATGTTCCACTAAGTGCATGTATAGAGGTTCCTTTGTCGGGAATCTTAATGTCTGCATTTAGGGTGAACCATGAATATTTCACATCTGTCCGAGCCTCTGCTCCCGTCTGCCCTCAACGCCATTCTGGCACCTGTTGCAGAGGCAATTGGCACGCCTCACGGTAATGCTGCCACAGATGAGTTACGCGCTGCCGCCCATATCGAGCAGCCCAAGCGCGCTGATCGGCCAACGGCGGTTTCACGGGCTGGCGCCGATGCTGAAGTGGCGAGATCTTACGCCAAGACATTGGCCGCGAGTATCAACAAGACGTTTGGCCCCGCGCCTTTGGTTGACGTGCCTCGGGAGTCGACCTTGGGACTTTGGCGTTCACAGTTAGATAGCGCGTTCAAAGAGCCAGGATTTCTAGCCTGGGCGAGGCGGGAGAATCTCGACACGGCTTATTTAAAAGTCAATCCGTCTCGCGGGGAAATATCAGGGTATGTAGGCGGCTCGATTAAGACCTTTTCGTTATTAGACGACTCCGGCTGGTCCGATGTTTCGCGCACCTTATTGTCCATTTCCAGCGTATTTGCCCCAGAACCGCAGCAAGAGTTTGTCTACCCGTTATATGGTCATGGTGATCAAGTACCGCTTAACTTGGTCGCGCAGTTTTACGGTGAGCCCAATACCCCAACCACCGCTCAGGTGAATGCCCGCATTCGACAATTATTCCAAAAGCCTGGCTTTGAATTACCCGACCACTATGTGGCGCCGCGTTCTGATGAAGCGTTGTCTGCACACCAGCAGGCATTGGGGGATAACGCCGATCGTCATGCGCTTATTACCGCGTTGCGCTCCCAGGTAGGTGATGCCAGCGGGCGCATTGACCTGGACGCAGTCAAGATAGCCATTGACCCTCGTTCAAGCCTGTTCGCCAGCGAGCAGCGCAGTGAAATGAGTGTTGCGCAAGTCCTCAGGCAGGAAGGCAACATGATCCCTGTTAACGCTGAGCAGGCCTTCGAGGCGGCGCAGGCGTTGTCGTTTGACCTTGCTCATCGCGCGCCAGGTGTTGAATCGGGTGGTGTGAAACAGTCGGACATAAAGTTGAATCGTCGTACTCCGCTGCGCTTGATGCAAAGCCTGATAGACGAGTGGAAGAGGCTTCACCGGGCTGAGGTTTCCGATGCACAGACCGGGCCTGGTGCCGACAGTCTACTCAGACTGCTCATGAATTCGCTTCCCCAAACCATAAGGACGATGACTGCGGACAACCCCGCATTGGTAATGGACCAGCTCATTCGCTCGCCCGAGGCGCTGGCGTTAGGGGGCGATGCCCAACGCCTGTTCAAGCTGATCAAAACCCCAACCAGCGCGATTGAGAGTGTGAATGCGGCACTTGTACATGACCTTGACGCCAACCCAGCGAAATCGCGTTTCAACGTGACAGGCTATGACCTGTATAACAAAGATAATATCGGTCTTTCCCCCGCTGAAATCGTGAAACGCTTTATTGCTCACCTTGAGCCCAAGGTCGGTGTTGATTTGGCCCCAGTGGCTGCGCGTTTACTGTTATCGGCGGTAGCCCCGGAACTGCTGGTAAAAAATATACCGCCCGGGATTATTTATGGCTCCCTTGCATGGCTGAGTTTCTGCATATCAGTCATGCGCATTGAGCTGCAAGTGCCTGGCGCATCGGCAAACATGACCTATAACCAGGTGATGGCGTATGGTGACGTGTCTCTACTTTCGTTCGAGAGCGACAGCGAGATGAGCGCGGCCATGCACGACGCTATGGTCGCCTGGGGCTTTGCAAACAACCTCATTGAAAACAGTTCGAAAATCGGCGTTACCGCGACTGAGGTAGAGCGGATATGGAAAGTATTAAAAGAAATTTTATGGGCGAGCGAAGCGTTGAATACGCTTCCAACAACGCGAGAGGCGCTGGCGTTGAAAGAGCTCAAGCGCGTATTTCCGGATATTGATCCGACGCTCAAGGTATTGCAGGACACGAACGTCAAGCATACCCCGATGTCACTGCTTGATATTTACATGAGTGGCCCTGTCAAGGTGGATAAATGGAAGTCGCTGGACGAGCAAAAATTTCCATACAGCCAGATGAATTCGCGTATTGGGGAGCTTGAGCCCGACATCAACAAGACGTTTTCTGAAGCGTTCCAGGATTACCGGACAACCCACGAAAGTGCATGGGGTATCCAATTCAAATTCCAGCTTTCATTATTGCCAATTGCCGATCAAGAGAAAATCAGTCAATCGGATGTGAGCTTTTTCGAAGTGTCTCGGCCTTTCCTGGATGTTCTCCCGTCTCCACTTGAAGTGTTTGCCACCAGGGTCTTCTGGCCAAGGAAACCTACTGAGCAGGAACTGAAGGAGCTTAAGGGGACTCAGGGTTTGTTGATGAAAGTGGTGGACAGCAAGGGTGAAGTTTCTACCTACAGTGTTCTGCCCTTCGAGGGGCGAATCGTCAAGGAAGATAGTGTTCCAGGCAGCCGAACTGGCTTCGACGACAGTTCGTATTTCAGCGATCAAGGCAAGGGCTATGTCCCAGGCTCGTTGCATGTTTACAGCCCCTATGGACTGCTCAACGAAGTGCGTGACCCGCCGGATGTGGCGGGGCAGAAGCCGGGTTCCTACTTCTCAAAAAAAACCAATGCGCTTGCTCGGTCAGTGGGAAGTTTCGCCGTGCAGACTTATGAGGATCTCAAACTCAAGGCTGCCGGGGTTACAGAAATTGAGAAAGGGCGCGCGATTGATGAAAGCCTCAAGGAGTTTTTCCTAAGCCTCGTGCCTTTCTATGATGGTGTTCAAGATGCGAGGAAGGGCGATATCAAGGGGGCGGCGTTTAATATCGGCTTCGATATTTTAGGTTTTGCCCTTCCTGCGGCAAATGCTGGTCGTAAAGCATCCAAGGCAGGCAAGGGCTTGCTGACGATTCTCAAACGCGGAGTATTTGCCGGTGTCGGTGCTTCGGTGGGGTATACCGATAGTGCAGATATTGCCAAAAACTTGAATAAGGGCGCACGCGCGGGCTATCGGGATATTAGTTACCTCGCGAGCAAGAGTGATGAGCTCCTGTCAAAGCTGAGAGGGAATTATAAAAGTTATGATGTCTCCAAAGTTTACAAGGAGGGCGATATCGTCAAAGGTTTTTTTAAATCGGCGGAAGATAATGTGTGGCGACCCACGGTGGCAGTCCTGAGAAATGGAGGATGGTATGCATATAATGTTATTACCAAGACGCCTTTTGGGGTGCAAGCTGCACAGTTTGGTGTTGTGACTGCCTTGGAAGAATAGTGTTTGGCAGGTATTTAATTCTTGCTTGCTGGGTGGGTGTGTTGCGATATTTTTAGTGGTGAAGAACTGGAACTGTTCTTGGTGTTTTTCTCACTTATTAAGTGAAGGTAATGGATGGCTTTCTAATAATTATTAATCATCAGGTAACTCATTATGATTCTTTCAATGTCGGCACACACGCACCTGCGTACAAAGCATTCAAAAATTGGCGGGCTTTTAGAAAGCATTGCAGGTGGTTCGCGAGGCATTAGTCCCATCCCGACTCGGACTTTAGAAGCTCCGAAAGTTGGCGAGACACCTGCGGGCAGCCGGTCAGGGAGCCCCGACCAAACGCTGGATCAAGCGTTCATTGACTCCAAAGTCGCAGGCTTCGACGGGCCAGGGCATACGAGCGGCGCTCGGCTACCGGGGGAGGCTGGCCAGGGCAACGTTCATCAATCGCCAGCGATGGCTGAATACAGGGCCAGACAGCAAAAAGAATGGCAAGCCCGCAAAGATGCGCAAGCCCGCGACAAGTTGTTTGACCAGCCCACAGCAGGACGAGTCGATGGGCAGGAGGTAGAGCCCTTTTCTGCGGCCAAGCTTGAGAAGAATGCCGATGAACTGGTGAAAGCCAAAGAAACAGCGCTTCCGCCCACGAACAAGACGCTCCTCAAGACCGCTGCCATCACCACAGCAATCAGCGCGCCCTTTAGTACGATGGGATTGTTTATTGCTGGAACTGCTAACGAAGCGCTCAAGCCAGTTATCAATCCTCCACCCGCCACTGCCACCGTACAAAGTGTAGAGGAGGGCCGGATCGTCGACCATATTCAAAGCAGCGTATTTAAGATCGTCAATACCTTGGGCGAACTGCGTAATGAGGAGCCTGTTCCTATATCGGTGAAATGGCTGATGCTGGATAACGACACACGTCTGGATGCGCTTGGAGCCATGCTTGACTTTGCCGAGGGCGAGTTCGCTAAAGAAGCACACAAGCACAATATTTCGTTCCAGCCCGCTTTCACGGGGGCTGAAGAAGATGATATCAAGCCCCGTGCAATCGCCATGGAGGCCCGTATGGCAACCCTTACAGCCTTAATGGGCTCGCTGAAATCGAAGATTGCTGCGGGCACTGTCTAAGGTCGGTCATGACAGCGAAGCCCATCGAATGGTGGGCTTTTTTTATTAGTCTGAAATGATGCCATTTTCCTACCCCAAACTCCTCGGCATAGACGCACCTGTGCGACACGCACAAGCACTAGATCGAACGTCGTTGACAGACTCGAGATGCACGTTGCTATGGTGCGTTTTATGAAACTTGGTCATTACCACTTATGTCTGGTTTAGTTTTCAATGAATTATCTGGATAAAGCTTTTTGTTTTTTTTTGAGAGTGCTTCGTGTTTTTTCACCACTCAGTGTACGAAGAGTCCAGCATTTAATGCGTGCGAGAGTATAAGATATGACAATCTTTGGAGATGTTAATGCAACGAAAACCCTTTCAAATAATGTAATGAACGAACCTTCGGTGACTGACACCAAGGTGAGCAACGATAGTGCAGCTGCTCATAGCAACAGCCATACGCAAATCCCGGACACTCCTGAAAGCCGTACAGCTTATGACGCTCAGTTGGCGAAGACTTACGCGTCAGCATTAGCGACGCACTCCTACGAGACGTCAATGTTACGTCCTGATGTTCAAGTGCCTGCGCAGTCCACACTCGGGCGTTGGCGTACCCAACTGGACAGTGCTTTTAAAAGCCCTGGATTTTTACAGTGGGCGAACACCCAGGGTCTTGATATCAAGAGTCTTAAACTGGATCCCTTCCTCGGGGAATTGACTGGGAGTGTAAATGGCAAGATGCAAACCTTTTCACTAAAGGACGATTCGGGATGGTCGGACGTTTCTCGATTGCTCTTGTCGATTGCCAGGGTGATCGCTCCAGCACGCGGCCAGGCGTTCAGTTATCCCTGGCCGGAAGGTAAGGTGCCGTTGCACACGGTTGGGCGTTTTTACGCAGCGCCTATCGACCTCACTCCTTCACAAGCCGCTTCGCACATTGAAAAATTGAAAGCAGGCTCAGCATTTGAATTTGCACCTGTGGGGCATGCGCCCCAACGTTCTATAGAGGCGCTAAAGGAGCAGGGCAAGGCGCTGGGTGATGACGCTAACCATCATGCACTTCTTGCGGCGCTGAGGTCCCTGGTGGGGGACGCCGAAGGAAAAGTCGATCTGAATAACGCCAGGGTTCCGATTGACCAGCGTTCAAGTTTATTTCTAACCGAACAGCTTCGTGACATCAGTGTGGCGCAAATGCTCGAAAAGCATGGACATCAGCTACCTGACAGTCTTTTGCAGGCGCATAGCCTGGCTGATTCACTCTCTTTTGACCTTGCCCATCGAATGCCCGGGCCTGACGCTGGAGGGGTGAGGCATATAGTTGGGCTGCTGAACGTTGATAAATTAGACAAGATCAAAAACGTGGTAGATCAGTGGATGTCTGAACGGGCAAGCCCAACTCCTGGCCCTCAGGCTGGTGCAGGTAGTTTGATAAATATACTGATCAGCGCGCTTCCGGCGTCTACACAGAACATGATCGCGGACAACCCCGCGGTAGCAATGGACCAGCTCATTCGGTCGCCCGAAGCACAGGCGTTGGGTAAAGCCATACAGAAAGAAATCGGCTTAGCAGAGTCGCCGACTAGTGCAATTGAGGCGGTGACTGCGGCACTCATACGCGAGCTTGATCCTAATCCAGGAAAGTCACGCTTCAACTTGGCGGGTTACAACTTATATAAAAGTGAAAATGTAGGTGTTTCCGCTGCTGAAATCGTCAAGCGTTTCACGGCGCACCTTGAAACCAAAGTGGACGTGAAGGCAGCCCCTCTTGCGGCGCAGCTATTGTTATCAGCCGTCGCTCCTGAACTCCTTATCGATACCGGACTCGTTCATGGGGCTCATGGTTTTAAGGATTTCATGATCGCGGTTGCACTGGTAGATGATAACGCTGCCGGCGCATCGGCGAACATGACGCCCAGTCAAATATTGGACTATGCGGAGGCGCAGCTTAATATCCTGAGTAAGGAAGAGTTAAGCCTAATATCGGTCGATGCGGTTATTGCCTATGGCCTCGGTAATCAGGAGATCAAAGTCAATCGTGACGGCCACTTTACGGGTGAGGATATTGAGCGCTCGTTGACCGTGGCAAAACAACAGGGGGATCAACTGGATTGGGCGCGTAGTGAGTTACTGAAACCTCCACCAACGCGAGAGGGGGTGGCGTTGGCGGAGTTTAAGAGAGTGTTTCCGGATATTGATCCGACAAAGACAACGCTGCGTGGCATTATGGATGGCAGCTATATTGTGTCGCCACTTGATGTCTACATGACAGAGCCATTTGAACCAGATATGTGGAGGCCGATAGATGAGAAAGAATTACCTTGGGAGCAAATGAAACTCCGCTTTTCCGAGCTTCATGAAAATATTAACGAGAAATTCTCTAACATCTTCGACGACTATACAAGGACTCAATCGGCGGCCGAGTCTGTTGCCTTCAAGTATCATCTTTCCCTAATGCCTCTAGCGGAGCAAGAGCGCATAAAGCAATCGGATGTAACATTCCTTACAGTCTCACGTCCTTTTTTGGGAACAGAAGAAGTAAATAATTTGTCCCTTTACCCAGGGCGCCAACCACGCACGCCGACCCCACATGAACTCAAAGAATTAGAGGGGGGGCAAGGTGTACTTATGAAGGTGGAGGGGCCTGATGGTAAGGTCGACTATTATAGTTATTTCCCGGGCCTAGGAAAAATAGTCAAGGAGCAGGGAGCGCCGTCAGAATATTCGGATTTTGACGATAGTAATTATTTTTCCAAGGGTTCCAAGAACCGCGTTTCAGGCACCTGTAATGTTGTTACCGAGTATGGTGTCACCAATAAGGAGCGTGACTCCCCTAGCGTAACAGGTCAAGGAGTAGGCCCCTATTTTTCTGAACGAAACGGTTCGTTAGCTACTGTGGTTGGTGATTTTTTTACTAAAAATCATGATTATCTGAAAACATATTACTTTGGGGCAACGAGAATTGAGGAAAATACTCGGCGGAATCAAAGTATAAATGAATTTCTCCTTTCGCTTGTTCCATTTTATGACGGTATTCGGGATGCAATTAACGGTAATGTTGCAGGAGCGGTTTTTAATATTGGGTTCGATATTTTGGGGTTTCTACTTCCCGGAGCCAGCGCTGCGAACAGGGCTTTGAAGCTCGGCAAATCAACAGGTAAAGTCCTTGCACGTTCTTTTTTCGCTGGTCTCGGTGCTTCCGTGGGGGTTACCGATATCATTGAACTGCCGAAAAATATTAAGCGTGGGATTGTCGCTTTAGGTAAGGACGCTAGGAAGCTGTATAAACATGCAGATGAGATACTGCCTCGACTAAAAGGTAATTATAGGGCTTATGATGTGTCAAAGGCTTATAAGGATGGCGAAATTGTCAAGGGTGCCTATAAAACGGCGCCAGATGGTGTGAGCGTGCCCGTGGTCGCCATGTTCCAGAAGGGGGCGTGGTATGCATTCGATACCGTGACAAAAACGCCTTTCGGTCCTCAGTTGGCGCAATTTGGTTTACTGGACATGATCTCTACTAAGGCGTCCAATAATTCAAATGACAACATATACGAACGGGCTATCCCCTCGTTGGTGTGAGGGTGCTTAAAAGTACGCGTCGTAAAATGATTTGGTATGTGCTTCTTTATCGGCTTGGCAGGCGAAGTGTGCATGTGCACCTGTATGTTATGTTTTTAGCAGGCTGTTGGCGGGTAAGGTTTTGTATTTGTCCAGGAGGAACTATCTCCGGGTCTTTTGCTACATATGTGATGGGAGGAATGGATATCTTTCTAATGTAAATAATCATTAGGTAGAGCATTATGACATATTTAAATGTATTGGCGCGGCCGGTAGTATTCTCAAAGATTGGTAATTTTCTAAGTGGAGGTTTTTTCAAATCTATCGAAACTCCTTCTCCCCCGAAAATTAAAAGCCCGAAACTCGATATCCCGTCCGTGGGGAGCTCAGGGGCGGGGCCGAGCAGGGTTCATAAACAGTTCGACCAGGACTTTATTGATAAAAAAGTGGCCGCTTTCGACGGGCAAATGCCGGGCGGTGGTCAACGACCGCTTGGGGAGGCGCCCAATGTCGATACCCTGGGTGCGCCTGATACCCCTGCTGCTCCGGACCTGACTCAATACCAGGAAGCGCATAGGAAGGCGTGGCAAGCTCAAAAAGATCAGCGAGCCCGCGATAAGCTATTTGCTCAGCCTACGGCGGGTCGAGTGGACGGCAAGAATGTTGAACCTTTTTCTTCAAAGCGTCTTGAGGAAGCCTCTGACTCACTGACGAAAGCGGTCAAAAAAGCTGATCCCCCCAGAAATAGTGCGTTAGTGCGAACCGCAGTTATTGCAGCACCGTTTTCTGCGTTGGGGCTTGTTAGTGCGGGTACCGTTAACGCATTTCTCAAACCGCTTATTGACCCTCCGTCTGCTGACGGTGTCACAAAGGAGGATTTAAAGGAGACGCGCATTCTCGAAACGATACAAAAACACGTGTCTACCGTAGCTAATACCTGGAGTGATACAAAGGGACGTGTACATCCCGCTCCTGACGAACTTACGTGGGTATTAAAGAGCAATGAGGAGCGCATGGATGTCTTGGAGAAAATGATCAATTTCTTAGAGACGAGTCTAGCGTCCGATGCCAAGGCGCTGGGTATTGATGTGTCGTTTGCTGACACAGGAGCGCCAAAGAATGACATCGAAAGCCGCGCATTGGCGCTCAACTCCAGGCTCGCTGTGATAACCGACCTGTTCGAGCAGATGAGCTCAAAAATAGAGGTTCGTCTGGGGGCGTCTTGACGCGGTGAAACGCGGCGTGCCGTGGTAGCACAGAAAGCGTCGTTTTATTTAGCAGATCTATGTAAATAGTGATTGCCGGATCTAACGGCGCTTTATATCCAGCAAGCTCGAGAGACTGGCACTTCCCTGGCAAGCCCGGCATAGCCGAAGCCAAAGCTAAAGAGTGCGACTTTTCTCACGTTACGCTAACCTGCCTCGATGTTTTACGAGGTCGACTATGCATATTCATATTCTCGGTATTTGCGGCACTTTCATGGGCTCGATGGCGGTTCTGGCCAAGGAGCTTGGCCATCACGTCACCGGTTCCGACGCCAACGTTTACCCACCCATGAGCACGCAACTCGAGGCACAGGGGATTGAGCTGACCCAGGGCTACGACCCGGCGCAGTTCGACCCGGTCCCGGACCTGGTGGTGATCGGCAATGCCATGTCTCGCGGCAACCCGGCGGTCGAGTATGTACTGAACAAGGGCTTGCCTTATGTCTCAGGGCCTCAGTGGCTGGCGGACCATGTGTTGCAGGGCCGCTGGGTACTTGCAGTGGCCGGCACCCATGGCAAGACCACCACCAGCAGCATGCTGGCCTGGGTGTTGGAGCATGCGGGCATGAGCCCGGGTTTCCTGATCGGCGGTGTGCCGCAGAATTTTTCAGTCTCGGCGCGGCTGGGCGATACGCCGTTTTTCGTGATTGAGGCGGACGAATACGACAGCGCCTTTTTTGATAAGCGCTCCAAGTTCGTGCATTACCGCCCGCGCACAGCGATCCTGAATAACCTCGAGTTCGATCACGCCGATATCTTTCCCGACCTGCCGGCCATTGAACGGCAGTTCCATCACTTGGTGCGTACTATCCCGAGTGAAGGCCTGGTTATCCATCCAACCACCGAGCCGGCCTTGCAGCGTGTGATCGACATGGGCTGCTGGACCCCGGTACAGACCACCGGTGCAGGCGGGCAATGGCAGGCCAGGTTGCTCAGCGAAGACGGTTCGCGCTTTGAAGTGCTGTTCGAAGGCGAAGCCCAGGGCATCGTCGATTGGGGCATGACCGGCCAGCATAATGTGGCCAACGCCTTGGTCACCCTGGCCGCCGCTCGGCATGTGGGCGTAGTGCCCGCCATGGGCATTGCGGCATTGAGCGCATTCAAAAGCGTGAAGCGCCGCATGGAGAAAGTAGCGGACGTGAATGGGATTACCATCTACGACGACTTTGCCCATCACCCAACCGCGATTGCCACCACCCTGGATGGCCTGCGCAAGCGCGTCGGCAACGCCCAGATCATTGCGATCGTTGAGCCCCGTTCCAACTCAATGAAGCTCGGCGCTCACCGCGATGGCCTGCCGGAAAGCGTCAACGATGCCGACCAGGTGGTGTGGTACGCACCGGCCAACCTTGGCTGGGACCTGCCGGCGATTGCCGCGCTGTGCACCGTACCGTCGACAGTGTGTGATTCTCTGGAAGCCATCATTGCGCACGTCAAGCAACAGGCCAAGCCGGGCACCCATGTGGTGATCATGAGCAATGGCGGCTTCGGCGGCCTGCATGGCAAATTGGCCGAGGCGCTGAAATGAGCGGCCCGGAACGCGTGACCCTGGCGATGACCGGCGCGTCCGGCGCGCCCTATGGCCTGCGCTTGCTGGATTGCCTGGTGCGCGAGGACCGGGAGGTGCACTTCTTGATCTCCAAGGCGGCGCAGTTGGTAATGGCTACCGAGACCGATGTCGCACTGCCAGCCAAGGTGCAGACGATGCAGGCATTCCTCACCGAGTACACCGGCGCAGCGGCGGGGCAGATCAAGGTCTACGGCAAGGAAGACTGGATGTCGCCCGTGGCTTCCGGTTCCGGTGCGCCTGCGGCGATGGTGGTGGTGCCGTGTTCCACCGGCACCCTGTCGGCAATTGCCACGGGGGCTTGCAACAACCTGATCGAACGGGCAGCGGACGTGACCTTGAAGGAGCGCCGCCAATTGATCCTGGTGCCCCGCGAAGCGCCGTATTCAAGCATCCACCTGGAACACATGCTCAAGTTGTCGAACATGGGCGTGACCATTTTGCCGGCGTCGCCGGGCTTCTATCACCAGCCGCAGACCATCGATGACCTGGTGGACTTCGTGGTGGCACGCATCCTCAACCTGCTGAACATCCCCCAGGACATGCTGCCGCGCTGGGGCGAGCACCATTTGGGCGGCGATGAATAAAACGCTATTGCTATTGCTGGCGCTGCAGCTGATGGGCTGCGCCACGGCGCGCACTCTGGACGCCGCGCAACCTGGCGCGCCGGTGGTGTATGCAGGCACGCGCCTGGATTTGTATGCGATCAATGGCGGCTGTTGCGCCAAGGACCGCTTTGGCGCCGAGGCGCCGCGCTATCCCCACGTCGACCTGCCGGCCAGTGCGTTGCTCGACACGCTGTTGTTGCCCTTGTCGGTGTTGACGGTGCTGGGCGTTGGCTTCAACGCCACGGGTGGGCTGTAACGCAAATCCCGCCAGCCACACAAAAAATGTGGGAGGGGGCTTGCTCCCGATAGCGGTAGTCCAGTCAACTATTTGGTGACTGACATACCGTAATCGGGGGCAAGCCCCCTCCCACATTGGTTTTGTGTTTATATTTACTTGCCGAGCTTGCGCAGCTCATCCGACTCGACCACCCGCACCCCATCCTGCTCTTCCAGCGCCAGGCGCCACATGGCGCGGGCCAGTTCGCAGACTTCGATGCCGTGATATTTGCCTGGAATCAAACGCGACAACGGCCCGGCCAGTTGCTCGGCCAGGCGTGGTTCCAGGCGTTCTCCCAGCAGCAGCGAAGGTCGCACGATGGTCAGTTGCGGCCAGTCCTGGGCCTTCAAGGCTTGCTCCATTTCGCCCTTGACCCGGTTGTAGAAGATCGAGGATTTCGGGTCGGCGCCAATAGCGCTGATCACGATCAGGTGCCGCGCGCCCAGTTCCCGTGCACGCTTGGCGAAGGCCACGACCAGATCCAGGTCAACGCTGCGGAAGGCCGCTTCGGAGCCCGCCTGCTTGATGGTAGTGCCCAGGCAGCAGAAGGCGATATCCACCTGGCCGCTCAGTTGCGGCAGGAATACGGCGGGGTCGCCTACGGGGTTTTCCAGGTGCGGGTGCTCAGCCAGCGGCTTGCGACTCGGTGCCAGTACGCGGGTTACGGTAGGTTCGTTGAGCAGGCGGTCGAGCAGGTGCTCGCCAGTCAGCCCGGAGGCCCCGGCCAGCAAGATGTGCTGAGGTGTCAGGTACATGGTGTTTCCCCCTTGTTACACGTTACAGCTTAGTTGCCTTTGGCTTCCTTGCTATTCATTGAGACGCTTTCGAGCGCCTTTCGTGCCTGCTGTTTGCGTAATAATTGCCAGCGGGCGATCACGCCTTTGGGGGCCCAGATCTGCGGTTCGGAGGCTTCGAAGTTGTCCGCCTGTTCGCGTTCGGCCACGTGCAGTTGTGCCAGTTTGAAGGCGTGTTGCAAATCATCCGTCTGGTTAAAAGCTTGTGCGAAAAGGGCATCACCGAAGTAGGTGAAGTCCGCTTCTTCCGAGCAGCCAAACGACACGCGGTCTGCACGGGATGCGGTCATGATCAGGGTGCGTTCATCCTTGAGTGCCGGTATGAAGCCTCCGGAATAGCATGCTGAGATCACGATAATCTTGTCGCGGTTTTTCAGCGGTGCGAGCACCGCGGCCAGCTCATCGGCGGGCAGGTCGGCCAGTTCCATGCGCGGTTGATCGAGCACCAGTTCATGTTCGTGGGTGCCATGGCTGGTCATGTAGATGAACACCAGGTCTTCCGGCCCGGTACGTTCAGCCAGGGTTTGCACGGCGCGTCGCAGGCTTTCGCGGGTGGCCAGCGGGCGGTCGGCTATATGATCGCGGTGGTTGACCAGGCGCACCTGCCCGCGCGCGCCGAAGCGGGTGGCGAGCATGTTGCTGACGTAATCGGCTTCGCGCAGGAACACGCTTTGCTTGCCGTCGCCTGCCAATGCCAAGGTGTACAGCTCGACGGCAGGGGTCGACGGCGGCACGGCGGCCAGGGCGTCATCGAGCAAGCGGCCTTGGGCCAGTACACCGGTTTCCAGTGGGTCGGGCAGCAGTTTGCCGTCGGCATCGCGTACGCGCAGGCCATTGACCCAGGTGCCGGCCTGTACGGTGCCGTCGGTGAGGACGAGGGTGCCGCGGCCCTGGTAGTTGTCGCTGTCGAAGCCGCCGATGTAGAAACTGCCATCGGTGAGGTTCAGGCGGCCTTCGCCAGTAAAGCGCCAATCGCTGAACTGGCCGACATAGTGGCTGCCATCCACCCCGATCAATTCACCCTGGCCGCTGAGGGCACCTTCCTTGAACTGGCCGATCCACACGTCGCCGTCAGCGTTTTCGTAGCGGCCTTTGCCGTTGAGCTGGTTCTGCTTGAATTGGCCGACATAAATATCGCCCTCTGCGCTATTGAAGGTGCCATTGCCTTCCAGTTGGCCATCGACGAAGCGGCCGCTGAACTGATTGCCGCTGTCGTCATTGCGTTGGCCTTCGCCATTGGGCTTGCCGTGGGCGAATTGGCCCTGGTATTGGCTGCCATCGGCCAGCTCGAGGCGGCCGAGTCCTGCGTACTGGTCGTCCTTGAATTCACCGCGATAGGTCATCTGCCCCTCTTTGAGGGTGCCTTCGCCGTTGCGTCGACCCTTTTTGAAACCGCCGACGTAACTGCTGCCCGCGGTGGTCAGGCTGCCCTGGCCGTCAAACAGACCCTGCTGGAACTCGCCTTTATAGATTTCGCCGTTACTGCCGTGCCATTCGCCCTGGCCGTGCCACTGGCCTTTGTCGAACTGGCCGGCGTACCAACTGCCGTTGGGGTAGTCCACACGGCCCTGGCCTTGCAGCAGGCCGTTGACCACGTCGCCCCGGTAACGGCCGCCATCGGGCAGGCGCGCATCGGGCGGCAACAGCGATTCGCCATCTCCGCAAGCGGTGAGCAACAGGGCAAGGGCGAGGGGAGCGAGTGGGCGCATAGCGGGATCCGGATAATTGAGCGCCGAGTATGCCGCAGCCGCAGGATTCATACATAAATTTACATACACTGTGGCAAGGTTTATCGCCTCACCACAGTCCGGGCCTTATACGAAGCAGAGCGACAACGACTCGGCAATGTAGGCGGGCTTCTCCTGGCCTTCGATTTCCAGGGTGGCGGTGGCCTTGAACAGCCATTGGCCCGGTTTTTTCTCGGTAACATCAGTGAGGGTGACGTTCAGGCGCACCTTGGAATCAACCTTGACCGGCTGGATGAAACGCACGCTGTCCAGGCCGTAGTTCACTGCCATCTTCAAGCCTTCGGGCATGATCAGGATGTCTTCCATCAGCTTGGGCATCAGCGACAGCGACAGGAAACCATGGGCGATGGTACTGCCGAATGGGGTCTCGGCGGCCTTGACCGGGTCGACGTGGATGAACTGATGATCGCCGGTGGCTTCTGCGAACAGGTTGATACGCGCCTGGTCGATGGTGAGCCATTCGGAACGTCCCAGTTCCTTGCCGACATAATCTTTGAGCTGCGCTACAGGTACATAGGGCATTGCGTCTCTCCTGGGTTCATCGTTTTTTATCCGCCCGAGAATGGGGGCATTTTTATGGGTTACAGAGAACCAATGTAGATCATCATGGGCACCCCGCCCGGTCAACCCACCATGCTTTTGGCGAATGCCTGGGCATAGAGTGGGCATGCTTATAATGCGGGCGAGCTTTGAAGGGGAGAAAGCGAATGCTGTTACGTGGCCTGACCTGGCTGGTGCTGTTCCAATTGATCGGCACGGCGATCAATCATTTACTGTTGCCGGTGCTGCCGGGGCCGATTGTGGGCCTGTTGCTGATGCTGGGTTTCCTGATCTGGCGCGGTGAAGTCGGCGAGCCCCTGAGCCTGGCGGCCAGCAGTCTGTTGCGTTATCTGCCGCTGCTGTTGGTGCCGCCGGCCGTGGGCGTGATGGTGTACGCCAAGGACATCGCCGCCGACTTCTGGGCCATCGTCGGTGCGTTGGTATTGTCGCTGGTGATCGCCATGGGATTTATCGGTGTGTTGATGCAGCAGATGGTCAAGCGCAAGGAGCGGGGGCAGTGATTTTCGACTGGCACGGTGCCTGGACGGCCGTCATTCACCATCCATTGTTCGGTATCGGCATCACCCTGGGCGCCTATCAACTGGTGCTGGCAGGTTTCGAGAAAACCCGTTGGATCTTCCTGCAGCCGGTGCTGGTGTCGATGCTGCTGGTGATCGGCGTGCTGCTCTTCTGTGGCCTGAGCTATGCCGAATATCGCAAGAGCACCGAGATCATGGGCATCCTCCTCGGCCCTGCAACGGTGGCCCTGGCGGTGCCGCTTTATCTCAATCTGCGAAGGATTCGCCAATTGTTCTGGCCGATTTTTACTACGCTGGTGATAGGTGGGGTATTGGCCACTGGTTTATGTGTGTGGCTGGGGTGGTGGTTCGGGGCCGAACATATGGTGCTGATGACCATGGCGCCCAAGTCGGTGACGTCGCCGATCGCCATGCTGGTCGCCGAGCAGATTGGTGGCGTGGCGGCCTTGGCGGCGGTGTTTGTGCTGATCACCGGGGTGGTCGGCGCGATGATCGGCCCGGCGTACCTGACGCGCCTGGGCGTACACAGCCCCGAAGCGCGCGGCATGGCGCTGGGCATGACTGCCCACGCGGTCGGCACCTCGGTGGCCCTGCAGGAAAGCGAAGAGTGTGGCGCCTTCGCGGCGTTGGCGATGAGCCTGATGGGCGTGGCCACGGCAGTGTTCCTGCCGCTGGCGGTATCGGTAATTGTTTAATCCAGGTTTAAGGAAACCTTTATGAGTCTGGCGCTGTTCCCGCTCAACACTGTGCTGTTCCCTGGTTGCACCCTCGATTTGCAACTGTTCGAGGCGCGTTACCTGGACATGATCAGCCGCTGCATGAAAAAGGGCGAAAGCTTCGGCGTGGTGTGCATCCTCGACGGCAAGGAAGTCGGCATGGCGCCGGAGGGCTACGCGTTGATTGGCTGTGAAGCGCTGATTCGCGACTTCAAACAACAGGACAACGGCCTGCTGGGGATTCGTGTCGAAGGCGGGCGGCGCTTCCGTGTGCGTGATGCCGGCGTGCAGAAAGACCAACTACTGGTGGCCGACGTGCAATGGTTGGAAGAGCTGCCGGACCGGCCGCTTGAAGAGGAGGACGCCGACTTGCTCGCGCTGCTCCAGGCCCTGGCCGAGCACCCGATGGTTGCCTCGCTGGACATGGGCACTCACGCCGACGGCCAGCAAGCCCTGGGCAATCAGCTCGCTTATCTATTGCCGTTCACCGAGGCCGACAAAGTCGACCTGCTGCAACTCGACGACCCGCAGCAACGCCTGGATGCGATCCAAATGTTGCTGGATGAGCTGCAGGGCGAGCTGTTCACCTGATTCAGATTTGTCTGACGGAGCTTTCAGAGTTTACTCGGCCATCTCAGCTGCGCCGCCTGCAATATTTTCCGATCACACTAATTGATCGGGGATGACCATGATTCGTCTGACACCATCGGAGCAGGTTGCTTGGGACGCGTATTTTGTCAGCGTGACCACGCAATTGCTCCAGCAGGATGCAAAGCGGGGCCCGGAGTACATCGCCGAGCGCGCCGCCGAAATTGCCGATGAGATGCTACTGGAGCGGCGCGAACGTTGTGTTGAGCGCCGTAGCGCTTCGGTGGACTGGATCGGCCCGGCCAAGGGTCAATAGGCATACCTGAGCAGTGCGTGGGGCGTGCCGGTAAAGGCGATAATACCGAGCACGGCCACCACGGCGGGCAACACCAGCCACCAGGCTTTTTGCGCCATCGCAGGCAATGGGCTGCGGTGTTCGCTGACGGTGAGGCTGAACGCGCATACGGTCATCGCCAGCAACGTGCCGGCCAGGATATCCGTGGGCCAATGGGCGCCCAGGTAAACCCGCGACAGGGCAATGAAGGCCGCGGGAATACAACCCAGCAACATCCAGGTCAGGCGTAGACGTGTGGGTTGGCCACGGCCGGCCAGCACCGCAAGCGCCAGGAAGAATGCAAAGGCACCGGAGGCATGGCCGCTGGGCATGCTGAAACTGGTCAACGGGTCGGTGAGGATTT
Organism: Pseudomonas khavaziana; assembly: GCF_036704165.1. Classification (NCBI taxonomy): domain Bacteria; kingdom Pseudomonadati; phylum Pseudomonadota; class Gammaproteobacteria; order Pseudomonadales; family Pseudomonadaceae; genus Pseudomonas; species Pseudomonas khavaziana. Next base: position 5,773,817 of record NZ_CP129946.1, on the reverse strand, counting down.
CCGGGCGGCCACGGGCGAAAAACAGCTTGGTGCCGGTATTGATCACGGCCGCGCCGGCGAGTGTGGCGCCGACAAACAGAGCGTGGCGCCATTGCCGTGCCAGGAGCAGCAAGCCGGTGAACACCGCGCTGGCGACAAACATTTTCTTGAACTCACCCAGTTGGGTGACACGCACCATGACCTCGTCCAGCCAAGGGCTGCGATGCTCCTGCACCAATGCGCTCAGGCCTTGGTCGAAGTCGTTGAGGTGGGGGTAGCCGATAAACAGCGCAATCAGCAAGACCAGGCTGGCGCAACCGATCCACAAGGTGGCGCGACGATGGCCGCGCCAGCTGCTGTTCAAGCTCAGCCCCAGCAGGACCGCCAGGCAGGCCGTGATAACTGCCGCCTCCGGCCAGAAACCCTCAGGCAGCGGCAGGCGGAACGCGGCGCCGGCGGCCCAGCCCGGCATCAGGTAAGCCACCGACCAGCCCGCTGCGGCAATGATGCTCACGGCAGCGAAGCGCGGGAAGGGCATGTCGCACATGCCGGCGACCATTGGCAGCATGGGGCGCAGTGGACCGATGAACCGTCCGACCAATAGGCTGGCGATACCGTATTTGTGAAAGTAGGTTTCCGCGCCATTCATCCACTCAGGATGGTGACGAAGACCAGGCAGGCGCCGGATGTTCTGATGGAAATGCCGGCCGAGGTAGTAGGAAACTCCATCGCCCAATAAGCCGCCGAGAAAGCCCAGCAAAAGCGTTTCACTTAGGGACAGCGCGCCGCTGCCGGCCAGCGCGGCAATCGCGAACAGCAATACCGTGCCCGGCACTATCAGTCCGGCGATGGCCAGGCATTCCACGCACGCGACGATAAATACCGCCGCAGCTAGCCATTGCGGGTTCAGGGTCAGCCAGCCGGTAATGCTATCGAGCCATTGGCCCATACAATCCACTCCATCTTTGTAATGCATATGCTGAAACGCTGATGATCAACTCTGGGAGGGAGCAAGCCCCCTCCCACATTGGATGTGTTGCGTGGGTCCACCTGTTCAAATCAAGAAATAGTCGCGGCCTTCGACCTGCCCCCGGCGTAGCGGGTTCCGCGTGCAATATGGCGCATAGCCGGCATCTACGAAGCGGTACATCAAGTGTTCATCGCGCCCGCTGGGGATACCCAGCCGCGTGGTCTGGATAATCTGCGTAGGCACTTGGCCAACGTCCTCGACATACAGCAGCTCCTGGTCAAAGCGCTTGGCGTCCCACATCGGCACCTTCAGGCCCAGCGCCTTGCATAGCAGGGTTTGGCCGGCACAGAGTTTTTGCGTGGGGCGAGGGCTGCCATCGGCGTTCGGGTTGTTCAGAAGCATCTGGGCCAGGCTGGCCGGGCCGGAGATTTCATCGACCCATGGGTAGGCCGATTTGATCAATACGGCATTGCCCGGGCCATGGGCGCTGAAGTTCAATGAATCGCCGCCGCGGGCGTAGTACATATAGATATGCCCACCGTCCAGAAACAAAGCCTTACGCTTTTCTGTGTAACCAAGGGAGGCGTGGCTGCCTTTTTCGGCCACGTAATAGGCTTCGGTTTCAATAATTCGCGCCGAAAGCCAGCTATCACCGACGCGATGGCGAATGACTTTGCCGAGTAATTCCCGCGCAAGCAGTTGCGCATCGCGGTCGAAGAAGCAGTCGGGCAGGGCGCTGGCGGGGAGCAGAGGGGTAGAACCGGACATGGCGTTCAGGGTTATTACGGCTAAATGTGACGGAATAATAACAACTCCCAGCTTAATTACGCCTGAACCGCAGGTTTTTACAGTTCATTTCGACCATCCGCCCCTCACCGCTGTCAGTCGTGCTGCGTCACAGCTATAATCTGCCGCTTTCCTCTTTGCCAAGACTCCCTGACCATGACTGAGTCCGTTCTTGACTACATGACCCGCCTGGGTCGCGCTGCCCGTCAGGCTTCGCGGTTGATCGCCCGTGCGAGCACTGCGCAGAAGAACCGTGCGCTGCTGGCGGCTGCCGATGCTCTGGATGCCTCGCGCTCCGAGTTGGCCGCCGCCAACGAGCTGGACCTGGCCAGCGGCCGTGCCAATGGCCTGGAACCGGCCCTGCTGGATCGCCTGGCGCTGACCCCGGCACGTATCGACGACATGATCGAAGGCCTGCGTCAGGTGGCCAAGCTGCCTGACCCCATCGGTGAAATCCGCGATATGCGCTACCTGCCATCCGGTATCCAGGTCGGCAAGATGCGCGTGCCCCTGGGCGTGATCGGCATCATCTATGAGTCGCGTCCGAACGTGACCATCGACGCCGCGAGCCTGTGCCTCAAGTCCGGCAACGCTACCATCCTGCGTGGCGGTTCCGAGGCCATCCATTCCAACCGCGCCATCGCCGCCTGCATCCAGCAGGGACTGGCCGCGGCCGAGTTGCCGGCCGAAGTGGTGCAAGTGGTGGAAACCACCGACCGCGCCGCCGTTGGTGCGCTGATCACCATGCCGGAATTCGTCGACGTGATCGTTCCCCGGGGTGGCAAGAGCCTGATCGAGCGCGTCAGCCGCGATGCCAAGGTGCCGGTGATCAAGCATCTGGACGGTGTGTGCCACGTCTATATCGACATCGCCGCCGACCTCGACAAGGCGATCCGCATCGCCGACAACGCCAAGACCCACCGCTACGCTCCGTGCAACACCATGGAAACCCTGCTGGTGCACGCCGGCATTGCCGAGCGCGTGCTGCCGCCGTTGGCTGCCATCTACCGTGACAAGGGTGTGGAGCTGCGCGGTTGCGAGCCTACCCGGGCGTTGCTCGGCGCGGACGTGATCGAGGCGACCGAACAGGACTGGTACACCGAGTACACGGCGCCGATCCTGTCGATCCGTATCGTCGATGACCTGGACCAGGCCATCGAACACATCAACAAGTACGGCTCCAAGCACACCGACGCTATCGTTTCCGAACACTTCAGCGATGCCCGGCGTTTCCTCAACGAAGTGGATTCCGCTTCGGTGATGGTCAATGCCTCGACGCGATTTGCCGACGGTTTCGAGTATGGCCTGGGGGCGGAAATCGGTATCTCCACCGATAAGCTCCACGCCCGCGGCCCAGTGGGACTCGAAGGGCTGACCAGCGAGAAGTACGTGGTGTTCGGCGACGGTCATGTGCGCACTTGATGGCTAAACGCATCGGGCTGCTCGGTGGTACTTTCGACCCCGTGCACATCGGCCACCTGCGCAGTGCCCTGGAAGTCGCGGATGCCCTTGCGCTGGACGAGGTGCGGCTGCTGCCCAATTTCCGGCCGCCGCATCGTGATACGCCGCAAGTGTCGGCGCAACAGCGCCTGGAAATGGTACGCCTTGCGGTAGAGGGTATAGCGCCGCTGGTGGTGGACGATCGCGAACTCAAGCGCGATAAACCGTCCTACACTGTCGACACCCTGGAATTGATGCGCGCCGAGTTGGCCGCGGATGACCAGTTGTTTCTGCTTTTGGGCTGGGACGCATTTTGCGGCCTGCCCTCTTGGCACCGCTGGGAGGAACTCCTCCAGCATTGCCACATCCTGGTTCTGCAACGCCCGGATGCCGACAGCGAACCGCCGGATGCCTTGCGCAACCTGCTGGCTGCGCGGTCGGTAAGTGACCCCTTGGCCCTGACCGGGCCGAACGGGAATATTGCATTCGTCTGGCAGACCCCGCTTGCGGTGTCCGCCACCCAGATCCGTCAACTGCTGGCCAGCGGGAAGTCGGTACGTTTCCTGGTGCCTGACGCGGTCCTGGCCTACATCGATGCGCACGGGCTTTACCGTGCGTCGAACTGAAAAGGCGCGCTTGAACGCACGAGTCGTGCAGCAAGCGCCCGAACATACGAGCAAAACGAGTTTTATATGACGAACAAAGACGTAAGCAAAGTTAAGCGCAAAGGCACCTTCAAAAGCGCGCCGCTGCCGGTTGAAGCCCACGTTGGCCCGGAACTGGCTGGCGAAGAGTTGGTAAAAGTTGCCGTGGCCGCCCTGGAAGACGTTAAAGCCCAGGATATCCAGGTGCTCGACGTACGCGACAAGCAAAGCATCACCGACTTCATGATCATCGCTACTGGTACTTCCAACCGCCAGATCGGCGCGATGCTGGACAAGGTTCGCGAAGCCGTCAAAGCCCAGGGCGTCAAGCCACTGGGTGAAGAAGGCAAGGGCGACAGCGACTGGGTGCTGCTGGACATGGACGACGTGATCGTTCACATGATGACCTCCAACGCCCGCCAGTTCTACGACCTGGAGCGTCTGTGGAAAGGCGCCGAGCAGAGCCGTGCCGCCGATGGCAAGCACCACAGCCCTGAAGTGGGTCACGCGCACTTCGACAAGCTCAACAAAGACCAGGAATAAGGAACGGCTGTGCGCCTGCGTCTGATCGCTGTCGGTTCACGCATGCCCAAGTGGGTGGAAGAAGGCTGGCATGAGTATGCCAAGCGTCTGCCCGCCGAGCTGTCGCTTGAGCTGGTGGAAATACCGCTCAATACCCGGGGCAAGAATGCCGACGTGGCGCGCTTTATCCGTCAGGAAGGCGAAGCCATGCTGGCCAAGGTCGGCCCCAACGAGCGCATCGTCACCCTCGAGGTGCACGGCAAGCCTTGGAGTACCGAGCAGTTGGCGGTGGAGTTGGACCGCTGGCGCCTGGACTCGCGCACGGTCAATTTCATGGTGGGTGGCCCGGAAGGGCTGGCGCCGGAAGTCTGCGCCCGCGCTGATCAGCGATGGTCGCTGTCGGCCCTGACGTTGCCGCACCCGTTGGTAAGGATTCTGATCGGTGAACAGCTGTATCGCGCCTGGACAGTCCTGTCCGGGCACCCTTATCACAAATAGTCTGCGCCGCCCCCGATGACCCAGCCGATCCGCATCAAGGACCACGAGAAAGACGCACGTCTGGTACGCGCGCGGGTCGTGTTCGGTGCCATCCTGGTGGTGGCGTTGATGGGTGTGCTGATTGCGCGGCTGTATTTCCTCCAGGTGATCCAGTACGACTATCACTCCACACTGTCGGAAAACAATCGGGTGCATGTGCAGCCGATTCCGCCGACCCGTGGGCTGATCTTCGACCGCAATGGCGTGGTGGTCGCGGATAACCGCCCAAGCTTCAGCCTGAGCATGACCCGCGAGCGTTCCGGTGACTGGCAGCAGGCGCTCGATGTAATTGTCGAGGTGCTGCAACTGACGCCGGAAGACCGGGTGATTTTCGAGAAGCGCATGAAGCAGGGGCGCCGGCCGTTCGAGCCGGTGCCGATCCTGTTCGAGCTGACCGAAGAGCAGATTGCCCGCATTGCGGTGAACCAGTTCCGCTTGCCAGGGGTGGAGGTGGTTGCGCAGTTGGTGCGCCACTATCCGCAAGGGGCGCACTTTGCCCACTCGGTCGGCTACATGGGGCGGATCAACGAGAAAGAGCTGAAAACCCTCGATCCGGTCAATTACAGCGGCACCCATCATATCGGCAAGACCGGCATCGAGCGTTTCTACGAGCCTGAACTGCATGGCCAGGTGGGTTACGAAGAAGTCGAGACCAATGCCCGCGGTCGAGTATTGCGCGTGCTCAAGCGCACCGACCCGATACCCGGCAAGGACATCGTGCTGAGCTTGGACATCAAGCTGCAGGAAGCTGCCGAGATGGCCCTGGGTGGCCGGCGTGGTGCGGTCGTGGCCCTGGACCCGAAGACCGGCGAAGTGCTGGCGATGGTCAGCCAGCCGAGTTTCGACCCTAACCTGTTCGTCACCGGGATCAGCTTCAAGGCCTATGCCGAGCTGCGCGATTCCATCGACCGGCCGCTGTTCAACCGGGTGCTGCGCGGCCTGTATCCGCCAGGTTCGACGATCAAGCCGGCGGTGGCGATTGCCGGCCTGGATTCCGGCGTGGTCACGGCCTCCAGCCGCGTCTATGACCCCGGCTACTACATGCTCCCCAACTACGACCACAAATACCGTAACTGGAATCGCTCCGGTGACGGCTATGTCGACCTGGACACCGCGATCATGCGCTCCAACGACACCTATTTCTACGACCTGGCCCATAAACTGGGGATTGATCGCCTGTCTGACTACATGGGCAAGTTCGGCCTCGGTCAGAAAGTCTCCCTGGACATGTTCGAAGAATCCCCCGGCCTGATGCCGTCGCGGGAATGGAAGCGTGCGACCCGCCGCCAGGCGTGGTTCCCGGGCGAAACCCTTATCCTCGGCATCGGCCAGGGCTATATGCAGGCCACGCCGCTGCAACTGGCCCAGGCCACGGCATTGGTGGCGAACAAGGGTATCTGGAACCGTCCGCACCTGGCCAAGACCATCGAAGGCGAAAAGCCAGTGGATGAAAACCCGATCCCCGACATCGTGCTGCGCGACCCGTCTGACTGGGCCAAGGTCAACCATGGCATGCAGCAGGTTATGCACGGCGCCCGTGGCACTGCACGCAAGGCGGCAGCCGGCGCGCAATATCGCATTGCCGGCAAGAGTGGTACGGCCCAGGTGGTCGCGATCAAGCAGGGCGAGAAATATGACCGTTCCAAGGTTCAGGAGCGTCACCGCGACCACGCCTTGTTCGTCGGGTTCGCACCGGCCGAGGCCCCGAAAATCGTGGTGGCGGTGATGGTCGAGAACGGTGAGTCCGGCTCCGGCGTCGCGGCGCCTGTGGTGCGCCAGATCATGGATGCCTGGCTGTTGGCCGACGATGGCAAGCTCAAGCCCGAGTATGGCGGCCCCCCATCAAGCCCCGAGGTTACGGCCCGTGAAGAGTAATTTTGACCGCATCCTCTCCAGCGAGGACGTAATGCGTCGCCGTGCGACGTTGCTGCAACGCATGCACATTGACGGGCCGCTGCTGATCCTGCTGCTGACCCTGGCGGCCGGTAGCCTGTTCGTGTTGTATTCGGCCAGCGGCAAGAATTGGGACCTGCTGATCAAGCAAGCGTCCTCGTTCGGCCTGGGCCTGTTGTCGATGGTGGTGATCGCCCAGCTGGAGCCGCGCTTCATGGCGCGCTGGGTGCCGCTGGGTTATGTCGCCGGCGTGTTGCTGTTGGTGGTGGTGGATGTCATGGGCCACAACGCCATGGGCGCGACACGCTGGATCAACATACCGGGGGTGATCCGCTTCCAGCCGTCGGAATTCATGAAGATCCTGATGCCGGCCACCATTGCCTGGTACCTGTCCAAGCGCACCTTGCCGCCACAACTCAAGCACGTGGGCATCAGCCTGATCCTGATCGGCGTGCCCTTCATTCTTATCGTGCGCCAGCCGGACCTCGGCACTTCGTTGCTGATTCTTGCCGGCGGCGCATTCGTACTGTTCATGGGCGGCTTGCGCTGGCGCTGGATCCTCAGTGTGCTGGCCGCCGCTATCCCCGTGGCCGTGGCCATGTGGTTCTTCTTTATGCACGACTACCAGAAACAACGGATCCTGACCTTCCTCGACCCGGAAAGCGACCCGCTGGGTACCGGCTGGAACATCATCCAGTCCAAGGCGGCCATCGGTTCCGGTGGAGTATTTGGTAAGGGTTGGTTACTGGGCACCCAGTCCCACCTGGACTTCTTGCCCGAGAGCCACACCGACTTCATCATTGCGGTGATGGGCGAAGAGTTCGGCCTGGTGGGCATTTGCGCCTTGTTGCTGATCTATTTGCTGTTGATTGGTCGTGGCCTGGTGATCACTGCCCAGGCACAAACGTTGTTCGGCAAATTGCTCGCCGGCAGCTTGACCATGACTTTTTTTGTTTACGTTTTCGTCAACATCGGTATGGTCAGTGGCCTGTTACCGGTAGTTGGGGTGCCGTTGCCATTCATTAGCTACGGCGGAACTTCGCTGGTGACATTGATGTCAGCGTTTGGGGTTTTGATGTCGATTCATACGCATCGCAAATGGATCGCACAGGTTTGAATAAGGTGAAGATGTCAATGCAAGTAATGCGCGGCTGGGCGACTCGGCATGCGACCTGTGTGGGCCTGATTGGGCTCCTGGGCGCAACGCAAGAGGCGCAGGCCGGTGACTACGATGGTTCACCCCAGGTTGCCGAATTTGTCGGTGAGTTGACCCGCGACTACGGTTTTGCCGGTGAGCAACTGATGGGCGTGTTCCGCGAAGCCCAGAAGAAACAGGCGATTCTCGACGCTATTTCCCGTCCCGCCGAACGTGTGAAGCAGTGGAAGGAATATCGCCCGATGTTCCTCACCGACGCCCGCGTAGCCCGTGGTGTCGACTTCTGGCGCCAGCATGAGGCGGTGCTGGCCCGCGCTGAGCAGGAATACGGCGTACCGGCCCAGGTCATCGTCTCGATCATCGGCATCGAAACCTTCTACGGGCGCAATACCGGCAGTTACCGCGTGATCGACGCCTTATCGACCCTGGGTTTCGATTACCCGCCCCGCGCCGAGTTCTTCCGCAAGGAACTGCGTGAATTCCTGCTGCTGGCCCGCGAAGAGCAGGTCGACCCGCTGACCCTCAAGGGCTCCTACGCCGGGGCGATGGGCCTGCCGCAGTTCATGCCCAGCAGTTTTCGTGCCTATGCCGTGGATTTCGACGGCGACGGGCATATCAATATCTGGAGCAACCCCGACGATGCCATTGGCAGCGTCGCCAGCTACTTCAAGCGCCACGGCTGGGTAGCCGGTGAGCCGGTAGTGATTCGCGCCGATGTCAGCGGTGAGCGTGCCGACGAAGGCCTGACCCAGGGTATCGAGCCGGTCAAGACCGTCGGGGAGTTGCGAGCGCTGGGCTGGTCGAGTCAGAATGCGCCACGCGATGACATGCCGGTGACGGCATTCCGCCTGGAAGGCGCAAACGGCCCGGAATACTGGATGGGCCTGAAGAATTTCTACGCAATCACGCGTTATAACCGCAGTGTGATGTACGCCATGGCCGTGCATCAGCTGTCAGACGAGCTGGTCAAAGCACGGGGCAACAAGTAATGCGGGTATCGCCGTTCAAAAAACCGCTCAAGCTGGTGGCGTTCACCGCGTTGTGCCTGCTGGTCGCCAGTTGCTCCACCAGTCCTAACCGGGCGCCTGCCAAGAAGGCCGGCGGTGCGGTGGTCCGCGCCCAGCCGGGCCTGGACATCAACCGCGCGCACAAAGACGGCGCGCCGTGGTGGGATGTGGATGTGTCGAAGATCCCGGATGCCACGCCGACCCTGCACACCGGGCCGTACAAAGCCAACCCCTATACCGTGCTCGGCAAGAATTACTTCCCGCTGCAGGAATCCAAGACCTACGTGCAATCGGGTACCGCGTCCTGGTACGGCACCAAGTTCCATGGCCAGAACACCGCCAATGGCGAAGTGTATGACCTGTATGGCATGAGCGCGGCCCACAAGACCCTGCCGCTGCCCAGCTATGTGCGCGTGACCAACCTGGACAACAACCGCACGGTGATCCTGCGCGTCAATGACCGTGGGCCGTTCTATTCGGACCGGATCATCGACTTGTCCTACGCTGCCGCCAAAAAGCTCGGTTATGCCGAAACCGGCACCGCACGGGTTAAAGTCGAAGGTATCGACCCGGCCCAATACTGGGCTCAGCGCGGCAAACCGGCGCCATTGATGCTCAACGAGCCGCAGACCCCGCAACCGCAAGTGACGGCATCGACCGGCAAGATCGAGCAGTGGACGCCACCGCCGGCGCAGCATGCCCCGGATACGGTGGTGGTACCCCATGCAGCGCCGGGCGCTTCTACCGTGGGCGGGCAGTACCTGCAGGTCGGCGCTTTCGCCAACCCGGATGCGGCAGAACTGTTAAGGTCCAAGCTCAGCGGCATGGTCAGCGCCCCAGTCTTCATCAGCTCCATCGTGCGTAACCAGCAAACCTTGCACCGTGTACGCATGGGCCCGATCGGCTCGCCGAGCGAGGTAGCCCAAGTGCAGAACAGCGTACGCCTGGCTAACCTGGGGCAACCCAGCGTGGTCACCGCAGAATAAGCAGTAATGGATTGATGGCTCAGGCGCGCTTGCGCGCAGGGGCCCAGGTTGTTGGCTCGTGAATAATAAAAACCCAGGGGCAAGGGGTGAGCGGGCAACCGAACACGTGACAGTCTGGAAGCGGGCTGTCTGAATAGTTTTGCCCGCGAGGGCAAGTTTCCATAAGCAATTTCGAGAGACGGATGAACATCACCACCTTAGCCAAACGCACGTGCCTGCTTATCTCGCTGATCATCACCCCGGCCGCCTGGGCGGTTGAAATGGTGCCGGCCTCCCCGCAACTGGCCGCCAAGTCCTGGGTCCTCATGGATGCCGCCAGTGGCAACGTGCTGGTCGAGAGCGGCGGTGACGTGCGCCTGCCGCCCGCCAGCCTGACCAAGCTGATGACGGCCTATATCGCGACCCTGGAAATCCGTCGCGGCCAGATCGGCGAAAACGACCCGGTCACCGTCAGCGAAAACGCCTGGCGTACCGGTGGTTCGCGGATGTTCATCAAGGTTGGCTCGCAAGTCACCGTAAGCGACCTGCTGCACGGCATCATCATCCAGTCCGGTAACGACGCCAGCGTCGCCCTGGCCGAGCACATCGCTGGCAGCGAAGACGCCTTTGCCGACATGATGAACAAGACGGCTGGCGAGCTGGGCATGACCAACAGCCACTTCATGAACCCGACCGGCCTGCCGAACCCTGAGCATTATTCGTCGGCTCACGACATGGCGATCCTGGCCCGCGCGATCATCCGCGTCGACCCGGTCCACTACGCGATCTACTCCCAGAAGGAATTCTTCTGGAACAACATCAAGCAGCCTAACCGCAACCTGTTGCTGTGGCGCGACAAGACCGTCGATGGCCTGAAAACCGGCCACACCGACGAAGCCGGCTACTGCATGGTGTCTTCCGCCGTACGTGATGGCCAGCGTCTGATCGCCGTGGTATTCGGCACCAACAGCGAACAGGCCCGTGCGGCCGAGACGCAGAAACTGCTGACCTACGGCTTCCGCTTCTTCGAAACCCAGACCTTCTACCAGAAGGGTGCTGAGCTGGCGACTGCGCCGGTGTGGAAGGGCACGACCTCCCAAGTCAAGGCCGGCCTGGCCGACGACCTGACCCTGACCATGCCTAAGGGCCAGCTGAAAAAACTTGCTGCCAGCATGACCTTGAACCCGCAATTGGTTGCTCCAATCGCCAAGGGCGACGTGATCGGTAAAGTCGAAGTCAAGCTAGAAGACAAGGTGGTGCACAGCGCCGACCTGATCGCGCTGGACGCGGTCGACGAAGGTGGAATCTTCCGCCGCGTATGGGATAGCATCCGTCTATTCTTCTACGGCTTGTTCAACTGATTGTGTGCACCTGCAAGGCCCCGCGTTGATCCGACGCGGGGCTTTGCCCGTCGCCACGGCTTACCGCTTACGAGGCCGTTACGCCATGACCGATAAAGAAGTAGAAGTAAAGGCGCCCAAGATCGAATTCCCGGTGACGGATTATCCCGTCAAGGTGATCAGCGATACCGGCGTGGGCCGCAAGGACAAGATTCTCGAGATCGTCAGGAAGCATGCGACGATCAACGACAACCGCGTGGACGAGCGTCAAAGCTCCACCGGCAAGTACACCACGATCCAGTTGCACATCGTTGCTACCGATCAAGACCAGCTCTACAACATCAACAGCGAACTGCGGGCCACCGGCTTCGTGCACATGGTGCTGTGATGTCAAAAGTCCTGGGCTTTCGCGAGCTCGGCCGGATGGCCTACGAGCCGGTCTGGCATGCCATGCAGCGCTTTACCAATGAGCGCGGCGCCTCGGCCCCGGATGAAATCTGGCTGGTGGAACACCCGCCGGTATTCACCCAGGGCCAGGCTGGCAAGGCAGAACATCTGCTACTTCCGGGTGATATTCCGGTGGTGCAGGTCGACCGAGGGGGTCAAGTGACTTACCATGGGCCCGGTCAGCTTGTCGCTTATCTATTGCTGGACGTGCGCAAGCTGGGGTTTGGCGTGCGCGACCTGGTCAGCCGCATGGAGGCTTGCCTGATCGAGCTGTTGGCCAGTTATGGCGTGAGCGCCGCGGCCAAGCCCGATGCCCCGGGTGTGTATGTGGATGGCGCCAAGATCGCTTCCCTGGGCTTGCGGATTCGCCATGGTTGTTCCTTTCATGGCCTGGCCCTGAACGTGGACATGGACCTGGCACCGTTCCAGCGCATCAACCCGTGCGGTTACGCCGGGCTGGCGATGACACAGCTGAGTGACCACGCCACACCGATTAAATTTGCCGAGGTTAGTGCCCGGCTGCGTGCGCAGCTCGTCAAACACCTCGACTATGCTGAGCAGACGACCCTCACGGGCGGAATCGACTGACTATGACTACTGATGCAGTGCAAACCATGATCCCGACGCTGGACATCACCGAGCGTCCAGCCCCGGCCCCGCGTGCCAAGGTGGAAGCCGGCGTCAAGCTGCGCGGCGCCGAGAAGGTTGCACGCATCCCGGTCAAGATCATCCCGACCACCGAACTGCCGAAGAAACCTGACTGGATCCGCGTGCGCATCCCGGTATCGCCGGAAGTCGACCGTATCAAGGCGCTGCTGCGCAAGCACAAGCTGCACAGCGTGTGCGAAGAAGCCTCGTGCCCGAACCTGGGCGAATGCTTCTCTGGTGGCACCGCCACCTTCATGATCATGGGTGACATCTGCACCCGTCGTTGCCCGTTCTGTGACGTCGGCCACGGCCGTCCGAAGCCTCTGGACGTCAACGAACCGGAAAGCCTGGCCATCGCCATCGCTGACCTGAAACTCAAGTATGTGGTGATCACCTCGGTTGACCGTGACGACTTGCGTGACGGTGGTGCCCAGCACTTTGCCGACTGCATCCGCGAAATCCGCAAGCTATCGCCGAACGTGATGCTCGAAACCCTGGTGCCGGACTACCGTGGGCGTATGGACGTCGCGCTGGCAATCACCGCCGCCGAGCCGCCGGATGTGTTCAACCACAACCTGGAAACCGTGCCACGCCTGTACAAGGCTGCGCGTCCTGGCTCGGACTACCAGTGGTCGCTGACCCTGCTGCAGAAATTCAAGCAGATGATGCCGCACATCCCGACCAAGTCCGGCTTGATGCTCGGCCTGGGCGAGACCGATGAAGAAGTGATCGAAGTCATGAAGCGCATGCGCGAACACGACATCGACATGTTGACCCTGGGCCAGTACCTGCAACCGTCCCGCAGCCACTTGCCGGTGCAGCGTTTCGTGCACCCGGACACCTTCGCCTGGTTCGCCGAGGAAGGTTACAAAATGGGCTTCAAGAATGTGGCGTCCGGCCCGTTGGTACGTTCTTCGTACCATGCCGATGAGCAGGCCAAGCTGGTCAAGGCAAGCCTGGTTTCCTGATAGAGGCCTTTGCAACACCGCAAGTCCAATGTGGGAGGGGGCTTGCCCCCGATAGCGGTGTAGCAGTTCTTTATGAATTGACTGTCACAACGCCATCGGGGGCAAGCCCCCTCCCACATTTCGTTCCGCGTTGACTAGGGAGAGTTGTATATGACGCCAGCCGTTCCAGCCCTTCGTTCTGAAGGCACCATCGCCCTGATCGCCCCCGCCGGCCCTGCTGCACTGGACGTTGAAAAAGCCGGGCAATGGATGCGTGCCCGTGGCTATGACCTGCGCATTTATCCCGGTGTATACGAAAGCGACGGCTACCTGGCTGGCAGCGATGCAGTGCGCCTGCGCGACGTGCATGCCGCCTTCGCCAACCCCGAAGTCGATGCCATCCTCTGCCTGCGCGGCGGCTACGGCACGCCACGCCTGCTCGATGCGCTGGACTTCGACCTGCTGCGCGCCAACCCCAAGCCGTTCGTGGGCTACAGCGATATCACCGCCTTGCACCTGGCAATCAACCGCTACGCTGGTTTTGTGACATTCCACGGGCCGATGCTCAATGCCGACCTGCTTGGCGGCAAACAGCAACCCACCGAATCCTCCTTGTTCAGCCTTCTGCGTGGCCAACTGGGCGCCGGCAGTGTGCTTGCGCACCCAGCGGCCTACCCATTGACCACGATAGAGCCTGGTATCGCCTGTGGGCGCTTGCTGGGCGGTAATCTGTCGATGATCGCGGCGGTCATGGGCACGCCGTATGAAATAGACGCCGAAGGCATCATCCTGTTTATCGAGGACGTCAACGAGCCGCTCTATCGTATCGACCGCCTGCTGACTCACCTGCGCCTGGCAGGCAAACTGGCCCAGGTTGCCGGTGTGCTGGTAGGCGACGTGGCGGGTGTGGATAACGTCGCGCTGGAGAGGTTGCTGAAGCAGACTTTCGAACCGCTGTGCATTCCAGTGCTGGCAGGCTGGCGCAGTGGTCATTGCGACCCGAACCTCACGTTGCCGATGGGCGCTTTGGTGCGCCTGGATGCGGGGGAGCAGCAGCTGGTGCTGGAGCAGGATGTAGTCTGTAAATAGTGGTCGCCTGCCAGACCCTATCGGGGGCAGTGCGACGATTCGACTTGCCCCCGATGGCGGTAATTGCCCTAAGCAGATCTATCGGTCCTGCAGTGATTCCAGCAACTTCACCGTCGGATACCCATCCGCCGGCCAGCCCAACGCCTGCTGCGCCGCTCGAATCGCCTTGCGCGTGTTGGCGCCGATAATCCCATCCGCATTACCCGCGTCATAACCCTTGGCGCTGAGCGCCGTTTGCAGGTCGATACGCTGTGAGCGGCTCAGCGGCAGCTCATCTTTGGGCCAACTGCCACGAATCACACCGCCGCCGCCAAACCGCTCCGACAACAGGCCAACTGCCAGCGAATAGGATGACGAGTTGTTGTACTTGAGGATCGCACGGAAGTTATCCAGCACGAGGAACGCCGGGCCGCGGTAACCGGCCGGCAACAGCAGGGCGGCGGACAATTGATCGACGTTGGCCGGCAGGCTCACACCGGGTGGCAACTGAATCCCCAGTTGCAGCCATTCGGCGACACTCTTGCGCACGCCACCATCGGCCAGGCTGTAATCGAAGCCCGAGGGAAGCGGCTGCACTTCTACACCCCAAGGCTGGCCTTTCTGCCAGCCGGAGCTTTGCAGGTAATGCGCAGTGGAGGCGAGGGCGTCACCCGGGCTGTTCCAGATATCGCGGCGACCATCACCGTCGAAGTCCACCGCATGGGTGTTGTAGGTAGTCGGGATGAACTGGGTCTGGCCCATTGCACCGGCCCATGAGCCTTTCATCTGGTCGGCCTGAATATCGCCATGCTGGATGATCTGCAGTGCTGCCAGCAGTTGCGCCTGGGCAAAGGCCGGGCGACGGCCTTCGTAGGCCAGGGTGGCGAGGGAGCGGATCACCGAGTTGTTGCCCTGGAACGCGCCGAAGTTGCTTTCCATGCCCCACACCGAGACCAGTGCCTGGCGATCAACGCCATACCGCTCTTCGATGCGCTGCAGGATATCGGCGTACTTGACCAGCAAGGCCTGGCCATTGCGCACACGCAGCGGCGACAGGGCGCCGTCGAGGTATTCCCACACCGGGCGGGAAAACTCCGGCTGGCTGCGGTCGGCGCGAATCACCGCCATATCAGGGGTGACGCCGGCAAAGGCGTTATCGAAGACGTCGGCTGTGATCCCGGCCTGCAGGGCTTGCGCACGAAAGCCCGCCTGCCATTCGGCAAAGGTCTGGGTCGGTTGGATAGCGAGATTGTCTACCGCCAGCGGGGCAACCACGGCAGGCGCGATGGCCGGTGCGGTCTGGAGCTTGGGCAGGGGTTGCGCGTCCGCGGCGGTAGGTTTTTCCGCACAGGCGACGAGCAGAATGAGGCTGGAGGCAGCGATCAATTGGCGAAGGTGCCAACGACGGGAAAGGCTAGAGGGCATGCACAGGTCCAGGGGGTTACAAATCAGGTATAGACCTTATCATGCCAGAGGGGCACTTGCCTTCAGGCAGCCAGAAAGTAAGAAGCCTCCCAGCTATTAGACTGGAAGGCTTCGCGGCGGTAGCTGCCTTTGCCCTTGCCGGCGCGTTCCTGGCGGCTGCGGAACAAGGGCTGGGCGATGATGGATTTGGCCTTGTTGGGGCCATGCTTGGATGGCTTTTTGCTCATGATGGTTCTCTCATTGGTTTAAGTGGAGCGGGCAAATAATCTGCCGAAGTTGAGCGACTGTAAAGCCCGGCGATCTGTAGGAAAGGTATGCAGGTCTAATGTGGGAGGGGGCTTGCTCCCGATAGCGGTACATCAGTGAAATATAAATTCCTGACACACTGCCATCGGGAGCAAGCCCCCTCCCACATTGGATCTATGGTGTGTTTAAGAGAGGGTTATTCGGCGGGCAGGGTGAGGCGCTGGCCGGCCATCAACAGCGACAGACGGCTCAGGCTCATCCACGGCGAGCCGGCCGCCTGGCCCTTGATCTGTGCGTCGATGCGCTGGGCTTCCAGCAACAGTTGCGCCCAGCGTTGCGCCGAGTGCCGTTGCAGGGCTTTGCTCATCAGGGGCTTGCGCTTGTCCCACACCGGTGGCCTGGCCTGGCTGAAACATTTATCCAGGGGTGTGCCCTGGCTGTATTGCAGGGCAATGTTCGCCAGTACCCGCAACTCCCGAGCCAGGGCCCAGAGAATCACGGGCGGTTCCACCCCTTCGCCACGCAGGCCTTCGAGCATGCGCAGGGCGTGGGCGGGCTCGCCGTTGAGGATCGCATCCACCAGGCCGAACACATCAAAGCGAGCGCTGTCAGCGACTGCGCCTTGTACGGTTTCGACAGTGATCTGCCCATCCTCGGCCATCAGCTTGAGCTTTTCGATCTCCTGGGCGGCGGCAAGCAGGTTGCCCTCGACCCGGGCAGCAATCAGCTCTACGGCATCTTGTGTCGCCGCCAGCCCCGATTGTGACAAGCGCTGACGAATCCACTGCGGCAACTGGTTGCTGTCCACTGGCCAGATCTGGATGAATTGGGTTTGCGGGCCCTCTACCAGTGCCTTGCCCCACTTGGTTTTCTGCGCGCTGCCATCGAGCTTGGGCAGGCTGATCAGCAGTACAGTGTCTTCGGCAGGGCGCGAGCAGTATTCCATCAACGCCGCCGCACCTTTGTCGCCCGGCTTGCCCGAGGGCAGGCGCAGTTCCAGCAGGCGCTTTTCGGCAAACAACGACATGCTGGCGCCGGCCTGCAGCAATGTACCCCAGTCGAAACTGGCGTCGGCGCTGAAGACCTGGCGCTCATCGAAGCCTTGCTGACGTGCGGCGGTGCGGATCGCATCGGCCGCTTCCTGGCACAGCAGCGGGTCATCGCCGCTGACAATATAGACAGGCGCGAGGCCACCTTGCAGGTGCTTGGCGAGTTGGGCGGGGGCAAGTTTCATAGGCGGGTCGAACGGGGCGCCGGGGGCGCCCCGCCTGGCTTACTCGACTGGGACTTCAACAGGCGATTGTTTCGGCGTGTTGTCTTCATACTCTTGCGCGGCTTTCAGGGCATCGGCGTCAGCCTTGGCCTTGTTGTCGGCGGTTTGCTGCAGGGCAGCCAGTTTTTCCGGGGTGAGCATTTGCAGGCGAGTCATCATGCGCTGGATCAGCTCACGACGCATTTCCTTGCGCACCTGAATAGTCTCGGAGTCCGAACCCACCAGGTTGTTGCCATCGTGGCTGACGACCTTCTGCACCTGGATCTTGTCACCCATCAGCGGCAAGTTGTCGCGACCTTGTACTTCGAAGAGGAGCGCAGTGTTCAACTCGACGTCTGACGCACGGCCGGCGCTGGCGTAGCTGATATTGCGCTGGGTTTCTTTCTCATCCGTCAGGATCAGTTTGTAGGTCGCGCCGTTGTACACGTGCACGCCGCTGTTTTCCAGGGTCTGGCGCAGTTGGGTCACGGTCTCGCCATAGGCGTTGCGAGCGGTGAGGTCGAGTTCCTTGAGCGACAACTCATTGGTGCCGGTGCCGCGCAGCTGGAAGCCGCAAGCGCTTAACAGCACGGCAAGGCCCATAACCAGCAGATTGCGTTTGATCATTTTGTTGCTCCCCTTGAAACCATGTGGGCCATATCGAGGCCCTAAAGGTTTAGTTCGGCGCAGGGCCCAAGCCCCGCGCCCGATCCGATTTAGCTGGCGACGATGTTGACCAGTTTGCCGGGCACCACGATCACTTTGCGGATCGTCAGGCCTTCGGTAAAGCGCAGCACGTTCTCGTTGATACGTGCAGCGGCCTCAACCTCTTCACGGCTGGCGCTGGCCGGCATGTCGATCTGGCCGCGCAGTTTACCGTTGACCTGGATGACCAATTGCAGCGTGTCCTGTACCAGGGCGCTGTCATCCTGCACTGGCCAGGCGGCATCGATTACGGCGCCGCTGTGGCCCAAACGGCTCCACAGTTCATGGCTGATGTGCGGCGTGATCGGTGCGAGCAACAGAGTAACTGTTTCCAGGCCTTCCTGGATCAGCGCGCGGTCAAGTTCTGTAGCCTGCGGGGCTTTTTCCAGCACGTTCATCAGCGTCATCACCTGGGCGATGGCGGTGTTGAACTTGTGGTGCTGCCCTACGTCCTGGCTGGCCTGGCGGATGGCCAGGTGGGTGCTGCGACGAATGGCTTTCTGCTCGTCGTTCAAGGCCGCGACGTCCAGCTTGCCCGGCAAGCCTTGGCTGACATGGGCATGGGCCAGGCGCCAGACGCGCTTGAGGAAGCGGTGCGAGCCTTCGACGCCGGAGTCGGACCATTCGGCGCTCATGTCAGGCGGCGAGGCGAACATCATGAACAGGCGGCAGGTGTCGGCGCCGAACTGGTCGATCATCGACTGCGGGTCGACACCGTTGTTCTTCGACTTGGCCATCTTCTCGGTGCCACCGATTTCCACCGGCAGACCGTCGGATTTCAGCTTGGCACTGATCACCTTGGCCTTGCTGTCACGCTCGAGCTCGACATCCGCCGGGTTGAACCAGGTGTAGGCACCATTGGCTTCACGGCGGTAGTAGGTCTCGGCGATCACCATGCCCTGGGTCAGCAGGTTCTTGAACGGCTCATCGGAGCTCACCAGGCCTTCGTCGCGCATCAGCTTGTGGAAGAAGCGCGCATACAGCAGGTGGAGAATGGCGTGTTCGATGCCGCCGATGTACTGGTCCACCGGCAACCAATGGTCGGCTGCGGATTTTTCCACCAGGCCGCCTTCATAGTGCGGCGAGGCGTAGCGGGCGTAGTACCACGAGGACTCGACGAAGGTGTCCATGGTGTCGGTTTCACGCTTGGCCGGTGCGCCACATTTCGGGCAGCTGCACTCGTAGAACTGCGGCATGCGCGCCAGCGGCGAGCCAGCGCCGTCCGGCACGACGTCTTCCGGCAGGACGACCGGCAGTTGGTCCTCCGGCACCGGCACGTCGCCGCAGGTCTCACAGTGGATGATCGGGATTGGGCAGCCCCAGTAGCGCTGGCGGCTGATGCCCCAGTCGCGCAGGCGGAACTGGGTGCGCGAGGCACCGAGGTTTTTCTTGATCAGCGCGACTTCGATAGCGTCGAAGGCGCCTTGGAAGTCCAGGCCGTCGAACTCGCCGGAATTGATCAACGTGCCGTGCTCGCCGTAGGCGTCTTGCCACGGAGCCGGGTTGGTGTCGCCCGAGCTGGTGCGCACCACGGACTTGATCGGCAGGTTGTACTTGGTGGCGAATTCGAAGTCGCGCTCGTCATGGGCCGGCACCGCCATGACAGCGCCGTCGCCGTAGTGCATCAGCACGTAGTTGGCGACCCATACCGGCAGTTTGTCGCCCGTCAGCGGGTGTTCGACGAACAGTCCGGTCGGCAGGCCTTTTTTCTCCTGGGTGGCGACGTCGGCTTCGGCCACGCTGCCGCCTTTGCATTCGGCGATGAACGCCTGCAGCTCAGGGTTGTTCTGTGCAGCCTGGGTGGCCAGCGGGTGTTCGGCGGCCACGGCGACGTAGGTCGCGCCCATCAGGGTATCCGGACGGGTAGTGAAGACTTTCAGTGCGCCGGCTTCGCCGATGGAATCGACGTTGTACGGGAACTGTACTTCCATGCCCTTGGATTTGCCGATCCAGTTGCGTTGCATGGTCTTGACCTGTTCAGGCCAGCCCGGCAAGTCATCGAGGCTCGACAAGAGTTCATCGGCGTAGGCGGTGATCTTGAAGTAGTACATCGGGATTTCGCGCTTTTCGATCAGCGCGCCGGAGCGCCAGCCGCGACCGTCGATGACCTGCTCGTTGGCCAGTACGGTCTGGTCGATCGGGTCCCAGTTCACGGTACCGCTCTTTTTATAGATCACGCCTTTTTCGAACAGGCGAGTGAACAGCCATTGTTCCCAGCGGTAGTAGTCCGGCTTGCAGGTGGTCACTTCGCGGGACCAGTCCACCGCCAGGCCCAGGCTGCGCAGCTGGGTCTTCATGTAGGCGATGTTTTCGTAGGTCCACTTGGCGGGGGCCACGTTGTTTTTCATCGCGGCGTTTTCCGCCGGCATGCCGAAGGCGTCCCAACCCATGGGTTGCAGGACATTCTTGCCGAGCATGCGCTGGTAGCGGGAAATCACGTCGCCGATGGTGTAGTTACGCACGTGCCCCATGTGTAGCTTGCCGCTGGGGTAAGGGAACATCGACAGGCAGTAGTAAGTCTCCTTGCCTGGCTGTTCACTGACTTCAAAGGACTTCTGCTCGTCCCAGAACGTTTGGGCGGCATTTTCTATTTCACGGGGCTGATATTGTTCGTGCATGGCTACTTTTGAACTGGATAGGGGTGGCCTAATCCTCTTCGGTGCACTGTCCGGGTTGTTCGACACCAAGAAGCGGCGCGTCCGTGCCCAAACCCTGCGGGAAGTGGAGTTACAGGAAGCGCCGTAGCATACATGACCCCACTCTATCGAGGGAAACCCTGATTGCGCGGCAAGGGCCGTCTGTCGCGGCAGCGGGCAGGCGCAGCAACGGGGGCTACGCTGTTTAGTGGGGAGCAAGTATTTCTTCAATGAGGTGAGGGGATGGTTGAATCGCAGCGAACTTTAACGAAACCGCAGTTGTATGAGGGACTGATCGACCGTTTGGGTCGGGCATTGGATGCCGCAAGAACCGCAGGCCGATTGCGTGATGAACGGCCTCTGGAGCTGGAGTTGCGAGGCTTGAGCCAGGCGGAACTTGAACTGATCAAGAACTACCTGGAGTTGAATCACCACCGCGCCTCTCATGGGCAGGCCTCCCCGCCAGCCCAAGAGCCTCCTCGTTCGGCTAAGGTTGTCTGGCTGAAGGATCTGGCGGCCGGTCGCGGCCCGGAAAAATCCCGGTCCGTACGGTGCAAGTGAAGCACAGTGCCATCTGTTAATTTTCTCGAAACGAGCTGGTAAAGATTGTCGCTCAACCCCGTTGCATCTAGGCTTCGGGCATCTTTGGAGATGCCCGATGCCTTTTCGTTATTTCATTAAGCAATTGTTGTTGCCGCCCGGTATTTTCTTGCTGTTGCTGGCTCTTGCCTGGTGGTTTCGTCGCAGTCGCCCGCGCCTGGCCGGATTATGTTTTGCCCTCGGACTGGGCGGGATGTGGTTGATCAGCCTGCCGGTGATGGTGCAATGGGGCGCTCGTGCCCTCGAGACTGAGCCGCCTTTGGCTCGCGAAGACTGGGCTACGCTGGCCCAGCGGGCCGATGCAATTGTGGTGCTGGGCTCGGGACGTGAGCGTGGCGATATTGCCTGGGGCAGCGACCAGCCCACCGGCATTGGCTTGGAGCGTGAGCGTTATGCGGCGCGACTGGCCAAGGCGTCAGGTTTGCCGGTGCTGACCAGTGGCGGCTTGCACTACGGCACGCCGCCCAGTGAGGCCGAGATGATGGCCGTGTCGATGCAGGATGATTTCGGTGTCAGCGTGCGCTGGAAAGAAGAGCGTAGCCGCACCACTTGGGAGAACGCCCAGATGAGCGCCGAGATTCTGTTGCCCCAAGGCATCAAGCGTGTGGTGGTAGTGACTCAAGCCTGGCACATGCCGCGTTCGGTATGGAGTTTTGAGAAGGCTGGCTTCACTGTGGTGCCCGGACCGGTGGGCTTTCTGGGCGTGGACCATGGCCGACCGCTCGGCGGCTGGATGCCGGAGGTCAAGGCGGTATGGCAAAGCGGGCAGTTGATCAATGAAGCGGTGGGGCAGGTGGGATACCGGGTGTTTTATCAGTAACACCGTAGGATAAAAATGTGGGAGGGGCTTGCTCCCGATAGCAGTGTGTCAGTCAGTACATTTGATACTGACACTCCGCTATCGGGAGCAAGCCCCTCCCACATCTGTTTGGTGTTTGTCCGGTTAGACCGTTTTGGACATCCGGCCAGCCAACAGGGCCCAGCCAAACAACCCCAGGCACACAATAATCAACGGCCACGAACGCCATTGCAGGTACGGCGTGAGGTTATGCATCGGCACCACTTCGCCGTAGAGAATGCCACGCTCGAATTGCGGGATCTGTGCGGTGATCTGCCCGAACGGGTTGATCAGCCCGGTCACGCCGTTATTGGTGGCGCGGATCATCCAGCGCCCGGCTTCCAGTGCTCGCATCTGCGCCATTTGCAGGTGCTGCAATGGGCCAATGGAGCGGCCGAACCAGGTGTCGTTGCTGATGGTCAGCAGCAGGTCGCTCTGGGCCGACAGGCCGGCAGCGAACTCCGGGTACACCACTTCATAGCAAATGAACGGCGCTATCTGATAACCCTTGGCCTGGAGCATGGCCTGGTCTGACGGGCCGCGAGCGAAATCGGACATCGGCAGGTCGAAGAAGGCAATCAGCCCGCGCAGCATATCCTGCAACGGCACGTACTCGCCAAATGGCACCAGCTTTTGCTTCAGGTACGTGCCGTCACCTTCACCGACCACGGTGATACCGTTGAAGTAGCGCTTCTGGTGGTGCACTTCCTGGCGAATCGGCACGCCGGTGATCAGCGCGGTATTCCGCTCGGCGGCAAACTTGCCCATCATCCCCAAATAGCCCTCGACGGACTCCTTGAGCACAGGCACTGCGGTTTCCGGCCATACCAGCAGGTCGACCCGCTTGGAGCTCAGGCTCATGTCGCGGTACAGCGCCAGTTGGGCGTTGAGCTGCTCGGGGTCCCACTTCATGCTTTGTTCGACGTTGCCCTGGATCGCGGCCACGCTCAACGGGGCGCCCGAAGGCGAGGTCCAGGCGTGATGCTTGAGGGCCAGGCCGATGGCCCAGGGGGTCACCAGCAACACCAGGCCCGCGCCGATGAAGGCATTGCGCTTGCTCGCCAACAGACGCGGCAGGTTACACAGCAGCGCGGCAGTCAGTGCCAGGGCGAAGGAAATCAGCCACATCCCGCCCAACGGCGCCAGGCCGGTCAGCGGGCCGTCGAGTTGGCTGTAGCCGGAGTACAACCACGGGAAACCGGTGAGGAACCAGCCACGAAACGCCTCCTGGCCGACCCATAGTGCCGCGAAGGTCAGGGCATCCGCCAATGGCGCCTCATTGCGGCGCAGCCAGCGCGCCCATAACCAGGCGGGCAGGGCGAAGAACCAGGCAATGGCGGCGGTGAACAGCAGCATCAGGAACCCCGCCAGCAGCACCGAAGCGCCGCCGAAGTGGTGGATACTGTAGTAGATCCAGCTGGTACCGGCGCCAAACAGGCCGAAGCCGAAGCACCAGCCGCGGCCCAGGGCCTGGCGGGGCGTCAGTTCGCGCAGGCCGATATAGAACAGGCCGACCGCCACCAGCGCCAGAGGCCAGATATCGAAGGGCGCCAGCGCCAGGGTAGTGAGGGCGCCGGCTACCACGGCCAGCAGGTTACCGGGCCAGCCGGGGCGGTTCAGGCGCTGCATGTCATTCCTTAGCGGGCAATAGGTGTCAAACGGATCAGATGGATACGACGACTATCGGCATTCAGGATGCGGAAGCGATAGGCGCCAATCTCGGTCGTTTCGTTACGCTTGGGCAGATGCCCGAACGCACTCATCACCAGACCGCCGACCGTGTCGAACTCGTCGTCGGAGAATTCGCTGTCGAAAAACTCGTTGAAGTTCTCGATGGGTGTCAGCGCCTTGACCAGGAAGTCACCGCTGGGCAGCGGCTTGATGTAGCTGTCTTCTTCGACGTCATGCTCGTCTTCGATGTCGCCGACGATCTGTTCCAGTACGTCCTCGATGGTCACCAGGCCCGCCACGCCGCCGTATTCGTCGATCACAATGGCCATGTGATTGTGGTTGGCGCGGAATTCACGCAGCAGCACATTCAGGCGCTTGGATTCAGGCACGAAGGTGGCCGGACGCAGCAGGTCCTTGATGTTGAAGCTGTCGCCGTTTTCCTTGAGGATCAGTGGCAGCAGGTCCTTGGCCAGCAGGACACCCATGACGTCGTCATGGCTTTCACCGATCACCGGGTAGCGCGAGTGCGCCGAGTCGATCACGGCCGGGAGGAATTCCCGTGGGGTCTGGGTCGCCTTGATGCTGATCATCTGCGAACGCGGGACCATGATGTCCCGTACTTGCAGGTCAGCCACCTGGATGGCGCCTTCGACGATGGCCAGCGCTTCGCTGTCCAGCAACTTGTTCTGGTGGGCCTCGCGCAGCAGCTCCAGCAGCTCCTGGCGGTTCTTCGGCTCGTGGGCAAAAGCCTGGGTCAGTTTACCCAGCCATGACTTCTGCCCATTGCTCGATCGGTCTTCGCTCATAGCGATTACTCTAAATCCTTTGATATGACAGTTGAGTGTTGATCAGCTTTCGTCGTCTGCGTACGGGTCGCGATGACCCAGTTCGGCAAGCAACGTTCGTTCCAGTGCTTCCATTTCCTCGGCTTCGTCATCGTCTATATGGTCGTAGCCCAAGAGATGCAAGCAGCCGTGGATGACTAGATGGGCCCAATGGGCCTCAAGTTCCTTACCTTGTTCCTTCGCCTCGCGCTCGACCACTTCGACGCAGATCACCAGGTCGCCCAGCAACGGGATATCCAGCAGCTCGTCGGGTACGTCGGCAGGGAAGGACAGCACGTTGGTCGCGTAGTCTTTCTGGCGCCAGGTATGGTTCAGCTCGCGGCCTTCGGGCTCGTCCACCAGGCGAATGGTCAGTTCCGAGTCGGCGCTGCGCTGGCGCAGGGCCAGGGCGCACCACTCGCGGAACTGGGCTTCGCTGGGGGCGGGCGCTTCGGTGGCCAGCTGCAGGTCTAGCTCAAGCATCGCGGTGAACGTCCTTGGCCGGAGCGTCGTCCTTGTGGTCGAAGCGCTCATAGGCCTCGACAATGCGCTGCACCAGCGGATGGCGCACCACGTCCTTGGGCATGAAGTGCGTAAAGCTGATGCCCGGCACGTCCTTGAGCACCTCGATCACCTGCGCCAGCCCGGACTTGGTGCCCTTGGGCAGGTCGACCTGGGTGACGTCACCAGTGATCACGGCGGTGGAACCGAAACCGATGCGGGTGAGGAACATCTTCATCTGCTCGACCGTAGTATTCTGGCTTTCGTCGAGGATGATGAAGCTGTTGTTCAGTGTACGGCCACGCATGTAGGCCAGCGGGGCGATCTCGATCACCTGGCGCTCGATCAGCTTGGCGACATATTCAAAGCCGAGCATCTCGTAGAGTGCGTCGTAGAGCGGGCGCAGGTATGGGTCGATCTTCTGGGCCAGGTCGCCGGGCAGGAAACCAAGCTTTTCGCCGGCCTCGACCGCCGGGCGCACCAGCAGGATGCGTCGCACCTGCTCGCGCTCCAGAGCATCGACCGCACAGGCGACGGCCAGGTAGGTCTTGCCGGTGCCCGCTGGGCCGATGCCGAAGTTGATGTCGTTGCCCAGGATTTCCTTGACGTACTTCTGCTGATTCAAGCCGCGTGGGCGAATCATGCCTTTTTTGGTACGCAGGGCCACGCTGGCTTCGGCCACCGGGTTGTTGGCCAGGTCTTCCACGGCGGACTCCTGCAGGTACAGGTGCACCGTTTCCGGCGACAGTTCACTGCCCTTGGTCTCGCGGTAGAGGCGACGCAGCAGGTTTTCTGCAGACGTGGTGTGTTGGGGTTCACCAATGAGCTCGAACTGATTGCCGCGGTTGCGGATCTCGATGCTCAGGCGTTGTTCGATCAGGCGCAGGTGCTCGTCGAACTGTCCGCACAGGTTGGCGAAACGGCGAGCCTCAAAAGGCTCGAGGAGAAAACGATGGGGTTCTGCTATGGGTGCGTTCAAGGTTGCTTTTAGCCGCCCTTTGGCTGATGAGGTGAGAGAGAGAATAACGCCAGTGGCGCGGGTACGAAAGCACTTACGTCATCGGAATGTTGCATGTGACTAATGTGGGAGGGGCGGTGCGACGATTCGACTTGCCCCCCGATGACTGTGTGTCAGCCAGCACATGCAGTGACTGATACCCAGCTATCGGGAGCAAGCTCCCTCCCACATAGGTTATTTGTTGATCTGCAAATTATTGCACCAACGAGCCGCGCAACGAATGCGGTTGCGCCGCATCAATGTGCACATCGGCAAACTGGCCGATCAGGGTTGGGTCGTCGCAGCGAAAGTTGACGATGCGGTTGTTCTCGGTACGGCCCTGCAATTCACCCGGGTCCTTTTTCGAGTAATCGGTGACCAGGATGCGCTGGATCGAACCGACCATTTGTCGGCTGATCTCGAAACCCTGTTGGTTGAGGCGATGTTGCAGCGTGTTCAGGCGCTCTTTTTTCAGCGCTTCCGGGGTTTCGTCCAGCAGGTCGGCCGCCGGTGTGCCGGGGCGTTGGCTGTAGACGAACGAGTAGGAGAAGTCGAAACCGACGTCTTCAATAAGCTTCATGGTCTGTTGGAAATCTTTCTCGGTTTCACCCGGGAAGCCAACGATAAAGTCCGAACTGATGCAAATGCCCGGTACCGCAGCGCGCAACTTGCGCAGCTTGGATTTGTATTCCAGCGCCGTGTGGTTGCGCTTCATCGCCGACAGGATGCGGTCCGAGCCCGATTGCACCGGCAAGTGCAGGTGCTTGACCAACTCCGGCACTTCGGCGTGGGCCTGGATCAGGCTGTCGGAGAATTCCAGCGGGTGCGAAGTGGTGTAGCGGATACGTTCGATGCCATCGACGGCGGCGACCACGCGGATCAATTCCGCCAGGTCGGCCAGGCGTCCGTCGTGGGTCAGGCCACGGTAGCCGTTGACGTTCTGGCCGAGCAGGGTCACTTCACGCACGCCGTTTTCGGCCAGGTGGATGATTTCCGACAGTACGTCGTCAAACGGCCGGCTGACTTCTTCACCGCGGGTGTAGGGCACCACACAGAAGGTGCAGTACTTGCTGCAGCCTTCCATCACGGATACGTAGGCGCTCGGCCCGTCGATGCGCGGTTCGGGTAGATGGTCGAATTTTTCGATTTCCGGGAACGACACGTCCACCTGGGGCAATTTGGTGATGCGTGCGGCGTCGATCATGTCCGGCAGGCGGTGCAGGGTTTGCGGGCCGAAAACCACGTCGACATAGGGCGCACGATCGCGGATCGCGGCGCCTTCCTGGCTGGCCACGCAACCGCCGACGGCGATCACCATGTCCGGATTGGCCAGCTTCAATTCACGCCAGCGGCCCAGCTGGGAGTACACACGGTCCTGGGCTCGCTCGCGGATCGAGCAGGTATTGAGCAGGATCACGTCGGCATCTTCGGCGCGGGCGGTGACTTCCAGGGCCTGGTGTTCGCCCAGCAGGTCGACCATGCGCGAGCTGTCGTACTCGTTCATCTGGCAACCGTGGGTTTCGATATAAAGCTTCTTGGCCATGGGAATCGTCAACTGGTGGTAAAGAACCGCGCATTATAGGGGGCATGCCCATCGGTTCCTAGCGCTGTGCATCGGGTGCCATGCTATAGTTCGCGCCCTCTTTTATATCCCCATGTGTTCCGCGCCCACCATGACCAAACGTGAAGCTCCAATCTACAAGGTGATTTTCCTCAACCAGGGCCAGGTGTTCGAAATGTACGCCAAGCAGATCTATCAAAGTGATCTGTGGGGCTTCCTGGAAGTGGAAGAATTCGTCTTTGGCGAGCGCACCCAGTTGGTCGTCGACCCGGGCGAAGAAAAGCTCAAGGCCCAGTTCGAGGGCGTGGTGCGCAGTTTCGTGCCGATGCATTCTATTGTGCGCATCGATGAAGTCGAACGCCTGGGCACGCCGAAGATCAGCGAAGCGCGGGGCACCAGCAATGTCATGCCGTTTCCGATGCCGATGCCTGAGAAATAACGCTTTAGACCGAGGTGTGCCCTTCGCGAGCAAGCCCGCTCCCACATTCGACCGCGTTTCAAATTTGAAATGCAGTCAGTGTGGGAGCGGGCTTGCTCGCGAAGAGGCGATCAAAAGCGCTGAAAATCAGGGCAGGGGTGAGAAGGGCGAGCGCCCATCGGCACTCTGCAGTTCCTGCAGATAGTTGCGGAAAATCTGCCCCAGCACCTGGGTGGCCACTTCCAGTTCATCGCGCTGCATGTGCTCGGCGACTTCGTCGGCGGTGTCCAGTGCGTCTTCGGCGCCGTTGACCGCAGCCATTTTCAGCACGATGTAGGCCTGGACGTTATTGGCCGGCACACCTTCGCCCTTGAAGAACATATTGCCGAGCTGGAATTGCGCCTGGGCGTGGCCCTGTAGCGAAGCCTTTTCGAAGTAGCTCAACGCTTTGTTGAGGTCGACGGCCGGGTTCTTGCTGTCATGGTAGAACTCGCCCAACTCGTATTGCGCCTGCGCATCCCCGTCATCAGCCTGTTTCTGGCACGCGCTCAGCGCTTCGGCCTGGCTGTCTGGCTGGGTATTGAGGGTGCAACGACCCATCGCTGGGATTAACAACGAGTTGCCGCCTGCCTGGGCATGTGCCAGTAGCGGCTGAAGGAGCAACAGGCAGCCCAGAATCAGGGTGCGGCCGGTGCGTTTCATGGGAATCGACTTACCTCTGACGGGGCACGCGGACCCTCGGGGAGTCCAATAAGCGCGCATTATGAAATAAGCAGGCCCCTGCTTACAAAGTCTTTACTCGTTTTTCTGCTGCTTGGGCAAGTTATCTGCCGGTTTGCAGGACAATTCTCGAAAAATGCAGGAAATATCTGTAGGCAAGGTAGCAAATCTGACGCTGCCCAGGGCAACGTCAGAGCGTGCCGTCACTTATTTCAGGGCCGCGAAGGCGCGTTCGGCAGCATCGAGGGTGAGTCTCAGCTCGGCTTCGCCATGGGCAATCGAGGTGAACCCGGCTTCGAAGGCACTCGGCGCCAGGTACACGCCGCCTTCCAGCATCAGGTGGAAGAAGCGCTTGAACAGGTCGGCATCGCTGCCCATCACGTCATCAAAGGTGACGATCTCGTCGGCACCGCTGAAGTACAGGCCGAACATACCGCCAGCCTGGGTGGTGACAAACGGGATACCGGCGGCATCGGCGCGTTGTTGCAGGCCGTCGAGCAGGCGGGTGGTGTAGTCGGTCAGCTCGGCATGGAAGCCCGGGCGGCTGATCAGGCGCAGGGTGGTCAGGCCGGCGGCCATTGCCAGCGGGTTGCCCGACAAGGTGCCGGCCTGGTACACCGGGCCCAGGGGGGCGATGTGCTGCATGATTTCGCGCTTGCCGCCGAAGCAGCCTACTGGCATGCCGCCACCGATGATCTTGCCGAAGGTGCTCAGGTCTGGCGTAACGCCGTAATGCGCCTGGGCGCCGCCGAGGGCGACACGGAAACCGGTCATCACTTCGTCGAAGATCAGCACCACGCCGTGCTTGTCGCACTGCTCGCGCAGGCCCTCGAGGAAGCCCGGGGCCGGCGGTACGCAGTTCATATTGCCGGCAACCGGCTCGACGATGATGCACGCCACGTCCTGGCCGACTTCGCTGAGCATCTGCTCGACGGCGGCGATGTCGTTGAACGGCAGGGTCAGGGTGTGCTTGGCGAAGGCTGCCGGCACACCGGCAGAGTTGGGCACGCCCTGGGTCAGCGCGCCGGAGCCGGCTTTCACCAGCAGGCTGTCGGAATGGCCGTGGTAGCAGCCTTCGAACTTGATGATGTTGTCGCGGCCGGTGAACCCCCGGGCCAGGCGGATGGCGCTCATGGTGGCCTCGGTGCCGGAGCTGACCATGCGCACCATTTCCATCGACGGCACGATCGCGCAGACCAGGTCGGCCATCTCGGTTTCCATGGCGGTCGGCGCGCCATAGGACAAGCCGTGTTGCAGCTGCTGGCGCACTGCGTCCAGTACGTCCGGATGGCTGTGGCCGAGGATCATCGGGCCCCAGGAGCCGACGTAGTCGACATAGCGCTTGTCATCTTCGTCGGTGACGTAGGCGCCTTCGGCATGCTTGAAGAACAACGGCGTGCCGCCCACGCTCTTGAACGCACGCACGGGGGAGTTCACACCGCCGGGGATGTGCTTCTGGGCATTGGCAAACAGGGTTTCGGAACGGGACATGATCGGGCTCTCTAAGCTGAATATTTAAGAAGATCGTTGAAGGCGCGGGCGCGGCGCGTGACGTCCTGGGTGCTATCGGCACCGAACAGGCCGTGCACCACCGCCAGCAGGTCGGCGCCGTGGGCTACCAACGGTTCGGCGTTGTCCAGGGTGACGCCGCCGATCACGCAGATCGGCAACTGCAAGCGCGTGCGGGCCTGGGCCAGCATTTCAAGGGTGGCGGCAGGTGCGCCGGGTTTGGTCGTGGAATTGAAGAAGCGCCCGAAGGCGACATAGCTGGCGCCTTCCCTGGCGGCCTGTTCGGCCAGTTCGATCTGGTCGTGGCAGGTGGCGCCGATGATCGCCTTGGAACCCAGCAGTGCACGGGCCGGGGTCAGTGGGCCGTCGGTCTGGCCCAAGTGCACACCAACGCCCAGGCGCGCCGCCAGCTCGGCATCGTCGTTGATGATCAGTCGGGTCTTATAGCGGGAACACAATTCGTGCAGTTTCTCCGCTTCACGCAGGCGCCGCGCTTCGTCGCTGCTTTTGTCACGGTACTGCAACAAGGTCACGCCACCGTCCAGCGCAGCCTCGACGTAGGTGAGGAACTTGCCGGCCAAGAGCTGGCTGTCGGTAATGGCGTAAAGGCCACGTAGTTTCATCGGGCAAGCCCCTTGCTGTGACAGGCGATAGGTTACGAGCAGAAATCCAGCGGCAACCGACGCGGCACATACTGGCCCTGGCCGAGTTGCTCGGCGTCACGCAGGGTGCGCCAGGTGTAGTTGAGGGCCGATTGCACGGCGCTGGCCAAGCCTTCACCCTGGGCGATGCGGCCGGCCAATGCACTGGCCAAGGTGCAACCCGAGCCGTGATAGCTGCCAGGCAAGCGCTGGCAGGTAAAGGTGCGGCGGGTGCCGTCGCGGCTGTACAGGCGGTTGTGCACTTCGTGCTCATCGCCATGGCCACCCGTGATCAGCAGGTGCTTGATGTACGGCAACAGCTTCTCGGCGCACTCGTCCGCGCTGCCGTCGGGCAACTCGGCCAGGATGCGCGCTTCTGGCAGGTTGGGCGTGGCGATCAACGACAGTGGCAACAGCCGCTCGCGCATTGCGTAGCCGACTTCATCCTTGCCCAGGCTACCGCCGCCACCGGCGCGCAGCACCGGGTCGCAGACCACCGGCAGGTGCGGATGCGCCTGCAGCAGTTCGACCACGGTGTCGACCATCGCGGTGGAGCCGAGCATGCCCAGCTTGACTGCCGCCACTTCGGAGTCGCTGAGCACGGCATTGGCCTGGGCCATGACCCACTCGCGGTCAAGCACGCGGAAGTCACTGACGTTGACCGTATTCTGCACGGTCAGGGCGGTGACGGCCGCAGCGGCGTGGCAGCCCTGGGCGAGCAGGGCTTCGATATCTGCCTGCAGGCCGGCGCCACCACTGGGGTCGTGGCCGGAGAGACAGAGGACAACGGGGCGAGAGCTGTAGATATTCATGGTGCGCGAGCTTACCACCAAACGCTTTTTGCGTGGCCGTCTGGCGATGGTTGAAGTCTGCCCGCAGTTACGACGTTTTTCTGCGGCTCGAACCTGCGGTTTAAATACTGAAAGCCTTGATCTAGAGCCTTTCAAAAAAATATTTCAATGCTGTCCAATGGCCTTTAATGGCTATGCTAAAGTGCATCCAAACAACTTACTGTATCGCCGGTGTACGTCTTCTCAAAAGGAATGGGGGGCTTTTGACACAGCCGGGCAGGCCACGCTGGGGCTTTATGCGCTATTTGCTGATCTTTATCTTGTGCGGGCTGCCGATGCTCGCCAGCGCCGTCGAGTTCAACCCGGACACGCGAAGCCTGCCGCTTGGCCAGGTCATGCAAGTGCTCGAAGATCCCACCGATACCCTCACCATCGCCGATGTCAGCTCCCCCGCCTACGCCGCCCAGTTCAAAACCCATGACAAAGCCACCCTCAACGCCGGTTATTCGCGCTCGGTGTTCTGGCTCAAGGTCAACCTGCATTACACCGCCAAGGATCCTCGTGCACCACGCGCCTGGTTTCTGGAGCTGGCCTACCCGCCGCTCAATCGCCTGGACCTGTACCAGAGCGACGGCACCGGTCACTACCGCCTGACCGCCCGTACCGGCAGCGCGTTGCCGTTTTCCAGTCGTGAGGTCAGCCAGAGCAACTACCTGTTCAAGCTCAACTTCCTGCCCGACCAGCAACAGACCCTCTACCTGCGCTTGCAAAGCCAAGGCTCGATCCAGGCGCCGTTGACGCTGTGGGCGGGCACGGCATATCTGGAAGAACAGCCGCTGCGCCTGTATGTGCTCGGGGCGATTTACGGTGTGTTGCTGGGCATGTTGATCTACAACCTGTTCATCTACCTGAGCGTGCGCGACACCAGCTACCTCTATTACATCCTCTATATCGCATCGTTCGGTTTGTACCAGCTCTCGGTCAACGGCGTCGCGGTGCAGTATTTCTGGCCGAACAACCCGTGGTGGGCAAATGCGGCGGTGCCGTTCCTGATCGGTTCGGCGGCGTTGTTCGGCAGCCTGTTCGCCCGCAGCTTCCTGCATACCGCGCAGCACAGTCGCTGGCTCAACCGGATGCTGCTGGCGCTGGCGGCCTGTGGTGGGTTGGTGATGGCGCTGGCGCTGCTGACCAGCTACGCCGTGGCCCTGCGCCTGGCCACGGGCCTGGCGCTGGTATTTACCGTGACCATCTTTGTCGCCGCCATCAAGGCCTGGTACTGCGGGCAGCGTATGGCACGCTACTTCATCATCGCCTGGTCGGCGTTCCTGCTTGGCGGGGTGGTCAACACCCTGATGGTGCTGGGCTACCTGCCTAACGTGTTCCTGACCATGTATGCCAGCCAGATCGGTTCGGCCATTGAAGTGGCGCTGCTGTCCCTGGCCTTGGCCGACCGCATCAACGGCATGCGTGAGCAGCAGGCGCAAATCCTCTTCGACGCCAGCCAGAAGCTCGAGGCGCTCAACCAGCAGCTGGCCCGCAGTAATCGCCTCAAAGATGAATTCCTCGCCACCCTGACCCACGAACTGCGCACGCCGATGAACGGTGTAATTGGTTCTCTGGAGTTGATGCAGACCGTCCCCCTGACCGATGACCTGGCGCAGTACCAACAAACCGCCGCCGGCTCGGCACGGGACATGATGCGTATGGTCAACGGCATCCTCACCCTGACCGAACTGCAGGCCGGCCGCCTGGTGTCGCAGCCCCAAGTGTTCAGCCTGCGGGGGGCGCTTGATACTTTGCGCCAGCAGTTTACCGCCAGTGCCCAAGCCAAGGGCCTGGAGTTTTCCATTGACGTCGCGGATGAACTGCCGGACCGGGTAATCGGCGATGCGGGCAAGTTGCTCCAATGCCTGGATTGCCTGTTGGACAATGCGTTCAAATTTACCCACATAGGCGTTGTGCGCTTGCGTGTGGTCGGTGTGCCCCAAGCGGATGGCAAATTGCACCTGAGCTTTATCGTGACCGACACCGGTATCGGCTTTGCCTTTCTAGACGAGGCCACGCTGTATCAGCGTTTCTTCCAGCTCGACGGCTCGACGACCCGCGAATACGGTGGCCTGGGCATTGGCTTGGCGATTTGCCGGCAGTTGATTGAACTGCAGGGCGGGCGCTTGACCCATCATTCCGAGCCGCGCAAAGGCAGCCGCTTTCAGTTGGAAGTGGACGTCGGCCTGGCGCCTGCGCAACCCACGCAGAATACGCAGGTCCAGGGCATCCAACGCTCACCTCATGAGTGCGGGGTGCTGCTGGTGGACGACAACAGCGTGGGCCAGTTGGCGGTGCGTGGCATGCTGCTCAAATTGGGCTACCGGGTCAAAACCGTGGATAACGGCCCGGCCGCACTGGCAGAACTGCAAGGTGAGCGTTTTGATGCAGTACTGCTGGACGTACCTGAAGGTGGTTTCTCGTTGTGCTGTCAGATTCGAGCCTTGCCCGGCTGCGGTGAGTTGCCGGTGATAGCCCTGACTACCTCACCCGATGGACCAGAACGTGAACGTTGCCACGGCGTCGGTATGACTGATCGTCTGGCCAGCCCCGTGCGTTTCGACGCCCTACAGGCAGTGCTGGAGCGCCGTGTGCTGCGCGTGGAAGAGGGCGAAAGTGCCGAGCATTCGGCAGGTATGCCACTTTTTTAAGCGTGAGGTCGGTGCTTAACTGAAATAACCGGCCTCAATCGAGCGGTGCCTTTTGTAGGAGCGAGCGTGCTCGCGAAGAACGTAAACGATAACGCGCATCCTGGATCAGCGCGTTGCTCTCAGGTTCTTCGCGAGCAAGCTCGCTCCTACAGACAGCCTGAAATCGACGTGGCCTTTTTCCAGGAGGCCCGTCATGAACCTGCATCAGTTTGCCGAAACCCACGACGTCACCAACCAGCCACCGTCCCTGGACGGCACCAACCTTTACCGCATCGATCTGCCCCTGCAAGAATGGTCGCACCGCTTTGGCGCTGGCTGGGCGCAATCGCGTATCGATGCCTACGGTGCACTGGCCGGTGGGCCGTTGATGGAAGCCGGGTTCCTGGCGAACCAGAACAAACCGGTGTTCAGCAGTCATGACCGTTATGGTCATCGCATCGACCTGGTGGAGTTTCACCCGGCCTATCACGAGCTGATGCGCACCGCTGTCGAGCATGGCCTGCCGTCGCTGCCCTGGGCTCATCCGCA
Source organism: Pseudomonas khavaziana (assembly GCF_036704165.1). Lineage (NCBI taxonomy): Bacteria > Pseudomonadati > Pseudomonadota > Gammaproteobacteria > Pseudomonadales > Pseudomonadaceae > Pseudomonas > Pseudomonas khavaziana. Next base: position 5,738,909 of record NZ_CP129946.1, on the reverse strand, counting down.
ATCCGGTGCCCATGTGGCGCGTGCGGCGATGACCTACCTGCACAGCCAGGCCGAAGCCGGTACCGGTTGTCCGTTGACCATGACCTTCGCCTGCGTCCCGGCCCTGCGTTTGCAACCGGAGCTGGCGGACCTCTGGTTGCCGAAGATCCTCAATACCCAATACGACCCGCGCAATGTCGGTATCGCCCACAAGGCCGGCGCCACCATCGGCATGGCCATGACCGAGAAGCAGGGCGGCACCGACGTGCGCGCCAACACCACTCGCGCTTACCCCGTGGGCGCGGGCGGCCCCGGCCAGGCCTACGAACTGGTGGGCCACAAGTGGTTCTGCTCGGCGCCGATGTGCGATGCCTTCCTGACCCTGGCCCAGACCGACAAGGGCCTGACCTGTTTCCTGCTGCCCCGGCAGCGCCCGGATGACACGCACAACCAGTTCTATATCCAGCGTTTGAAAAACAAACTTGGCAATTGCTCCAATGCCTCCAGCGAAGTGGAGTTTCGCGGCGCCCTGGCCTGGATGGTCGGCGAAGAAGGTCGTGGCGTACCGACCATCATCGAAATGGTCGCCATGACCCGCTTCGATTGCATGGTCGGCTCCAGCGCCTTGATGCGCCAGGCGCTGACCCAGGCCAGCCATCACTGTGCCCATCGCTTGGTCGGTGGCCGCGTACTCGGAGAACAACCACTGATGCAAAACGTCTTGGCCGACCTGGCCCTGGAAAGCGAAGCGGCCCTGGCCTTGAGCCTGCGCATGGGCCGCGCGCTGGATCATCTTGATGATGAGCAGGAAGCCAAGTTCGCCCGGCTGGTCACGGCGGTGGGCAAGTATTGGATCTGCAAGCGTGCGCCCGCGATGATCAACGAAGCCGCCGAATGCATGGGCGGTGCCGGGTATGTGGAGGACAGCATCCTGCCGCGCCTGTACCGTGAGGCGCCGGTGAACTCGACGTGGGAAGGCTCGGGTAACGTGCAATGCCTGGACGTACTGCGCGCATTGTCGAAAGAACCGGGTGTGCTGGAGGCGCTGTTTGTCGAACTGGGCGATGGGCACGGCGACCGGCTGTTGACGCGGCATATCGAGCAACTGAAGTCGGCTTTTATGGACACCCAGGACATTCAGTACCGCGCACGGCAGTTGACCGAGGATATCGCCGTGGCATTGCAGGCCAAGTTGTTGTTGGAGGCCGGGAATGCAGCCGTCAGCGATGGGTTTATCGCCAGCCGCCTGGGCGAATCGTCCGGTCGGGTGTACGGCACCTTGCCGCGTGGGGTGGATGTAGCAGCCATAGCCGCGCGCTCAACCCCCCCATATCCTTGAATAAACACGGTCAACTGTAGGAGCGAGCTTGCTCGCGAAAACGTCAACGATAACGCGTGCTTTCTGAATAAACGCGGCGCCTATGGGGTTCTCGCGAGCAAGCTCGCTCCTACATGGTATTAGGGCTTTTCCCCTCCACATTTTAAAATGCATTCCAATCCTGGTGTTTCGGTGAGGCCGGGATACAGGCAAGATAAAGGCCTGCAAGTCCAGAACACAGGATGCTTACCGTGACCGAAGCTTTTGTTGTCGTTAAAACCGCCGAAGAGGCCGTGGATCGGCTGGCGGCCCTGCATGAGCGTGCTACCGGTGCGCTCAACCAAGCCCTCAAGCAATACCTCAAGGACCGCATCGAGCCCGACGCCGCACAACGCGCGCTGTTTCGCTACCCGGAACTGCGCCTGACCTACCACTGCCATGGCGAAGTGCCCCAGACCACCCGGGCGTATGCCAAGGTCCAGTTACCCGGCACCTACAGCGTCACCGTGACCCACCCGGCCGCGTTCCGTAAGTACTTGCTCGAACAATTGGTGCCGCTGATGCACGATTTCACCGTGACGGTGGAAGTGGGCGTCAGCCAGCAGAACATCCCTTACCCCTACGTGGTGGAGCAAGGCGACGAACTGGCCGGCTCCGGCGTAACCGCCGCGACCCTGGCGCGGGTCTTCCCCAGTACCGACCTGTCCGCTGCCACCGATGGCATCGCCGACGGCCTCTACGACTGGGAAAACACCGACCCGCTGCCCCTGGCGCTGTTCGACGCGGCCCGTGTGGATTTTTCCCTGCGCCGCCTGGTGCACTACACCGGCAGCGACTGGCGCCATGTACAACCCTGGATCCTGCTGACCAACTACCACCGCTACGTTGACCAGTTCATCCTGCATGGCCTGGAACAACTGCGCAGCGACCCACGGTTTATCCGCATGGTGTTGCCGGGCAACGTGGTGATCGACAAGAGCATGGACCACGGCGAAGCCTCGGCGATTGCCGCAGGCGTGGTCTGGCACCGCTACCAGATGCCGGCCTATCACCTGCAAGCCAGCGATGGCCACGGCGTGACCCTGGTGAATATCGGCGTCGGCCCATCCAACGCCAAGAACATCACCGACCACCTGGCGGTGCTGCGCCCGCATTGCTGGCTGATGATCGGCCACTGCGGCGGCCTGCGCCAATCCCAGACCATCGGTGACTACGTACTGGCTCACGCCTATATGCGTCGTGACGGCATTCTTGATCGCGTGGTACCGCCAAACATCCCGATCCCGGCCCTGGCCGAGGTGCAGTTGGCCCTTCAGCAGGCCGCGGCGAATGTCACTGGCGAAAAAGGTGAAGAACTGAAAAAACGCCTGCGCACCGGCACCGTGCTGACCTACGACGACCGTAACTGGGAACTGCGCTGGGCCCAGGAACGTCCGTTGATCAACCTGTCCCGCGCCGTGGCCGTGGACATGGAAAGCGGCACCATCGCTGCCCAGGGTTACCGTCTGCGTGTGCCCTATGGCACCTTGTTATGCGTATCGGACAAACCCTTGCACAGCGAGATCAAGCTGCCAGGTTCGGCCAACGCGTTTTATGAGCGTGCGGTCAGCCAGCACTTGAAAATCGGCATTGAGGCGGTCGACCTGTTGCGCACCGAACTCAACTCGTTGCACTCGCGTAAATTGCGCAGCTTCGACGAGCCGCCGTTCCGCTAAGCGGTTGGGATGGTCATTTGGCGGTCAGGCCACTAGCATTGTCGGTCCTGACCGCTGGATGTTCCTTTTGCCATGCCCCGTCCTACCCGACCCGATTCACGCCGCCCTGGCGTGAAACCTCCACATGCCGCTCCCCGTCGTGTCGCCAAGGCGCCACCGGCCGAGCCGAAGCTGATCCTGTTCAATAAACCGTTCGACGTGCTGACCCAGTTCAGCGACGAAGGCGGGCGTGCGACCCTCAAGGACTTTATCGACATCCCCGGCATCTACCCGGCCGGCCGCCTGGACCGTGACAGTGAAGGCCTGCTGTTGCTGACCAACGACGGCCAGTTGCAGGCCCGGATTGCCGACCCCAAGCACAAGCTGGCGAAAACCTATTGGGTGCAGGTGGAAGGCGAGCCGACGCAAGAACAGCTACAACGCCTGCGCGATGGCGTGGAACTCAATGACGGCATGACCTTGCCCGCCGAGGCGCGGCGACTGGATGAACCCGCGTTATGGCCGCGCAACCCGCCGGTGCGCTTTCGCAAAAGCGTGCCGACCCATTGGCTGGAGCTGGTCATTCGCGAAGGGCGTAACCGCCAGGTCCGGCGCATGACCGCGGCGGTGGGCCTGCCGACGTTACGACTGGTGCGCGTGCGCATTGGTGATTGGTCTATCGACGGCCTGGATCAAGGCCAATGGAAGGCAGTCCCGGCGCGCCTATAAAGCGCCGGACTCGATCAAGCCGATCACCACGCTCTTGATGATGAACGCGGCCACGCCCAGGCCCAGCACGAAAAACAAAATGAATGAGCCAAAGCGCCCGGCCTTGGATTTCTTCGCCAGGTCCCAGACGATGAAGCCCATGAAAATGATGAGGATAGTGACCAGGCCGGTCATCATCCATTCTTCGAACAGGGCGGGGTCGATGTTGTTCATGGGACTCTTCCAGCAAGACAAGCGAGCAGTATACGGCAGCGTCGCAGACGCAACATTGACCTGAGTCCAAGCACAATCCAAATGTGGGAGGGGGCTTGCTCCCGATAGCGGTGGGTCAGTTGATAAATACTGACTGACACTCAGTCATCGGGAGCAAGCCCCCTCCCACATTTGAATCTCAGTGTGCTCAGGTGCGCAGGTGGGTCAGGGGCAGTTCGGTGCTGTTCAGTACCTGGTTGAGCACAAAGCTGGAGCGCACGCTGGTCACGCCTTCGATGCGGGTCAGATGGCCCAGCAGCAGTTTCTGATAGTGATCCATATCCGGCACCACGACCTTTAGCTGATAGTCCGCATCCATGCCGGTCACCAGGCTGCATTCCAGCACCTGGGGCAAGGTTCGGATGGCGGCTTCGAAGTTTTCGAAGCGCTCCGGCGTGTGCCGGTCCATGCCGATCAATACGTAGGCCGTAAGGCTCAGGCCGAGCATCTTGCGGTCCAGCAAGGCAACCTGGCGCGCAATGTAGCCGTCGTCTTCCAGCTGCTTGACCCGGCGTGAGCAGGGCGAAGGCGACAGGCCGATACGCTCGGCCAGCTCCTGGTTGGAGATCCTCGCGTCGCGCTGCAATTCCGCCAAAATACTCAGGTCGTATCGGTCAAGCTTGCTCATTGTTTTGGCCTTTGTCGTAACTATTGCGGTGAATTATCCATGAAGGGTTAAAAATTGCGCAAGCACTGTTTATTAACGCAATCTTCGCAATCATCCGTCGGGCGTTGGCGGGTATCTTTATCAACAGAATCACCGCCTGGACAACAGTCCACAGCAGCGCGCCCAATCAGGCCCGCTGCGGCCGCCGCCCCAGCAGGGTTGAGCCGGCCTCCAGGCTGCACACTGTTCACAAGACGGCGTGAGGTGAGCCAACGTCAAAAGCGTTGAGCATGGACGAAGTTCTCAAGGGGTGGCCGACGGGTCACCCCTTTTCTTTTGCCTTGAGAAAATACTGCCCGCGACTGATAACCTGCCTGAGAACCGGGTGTGGCTTTTTCAGTCTCATCTGTAAGGCCCTAATCCGCAGTGAGGAATAGCATGAAGCGCATCTGGCATATGGCAGGTGTTGGTTTGCTGGTGGTCAGCGTCGGCACGCAGGTGATGGCTGATGAGCGCGATAACTCACCGGGCCCCGGGCAACGGCCTGAGAACAATCAGCCACGCCCACAAAACCCGCATTTTGAGCGCGGCGGCCAGCACGAGGGTCAATGGCAAGGTCGCCCTCAAGGTAATGAGCCCGGGCGACCGGCACCGCAGCCGCAACCCTCCAATAACCTGCCGATCCAGGGCCGGCCCGATACCGTGCGTCAGACCCAGGAGCCGCGCCAGGGGTATTACCGCGATATTCCTCGACGCAACGATGACAACCGGCATTGGGAGGCTGGTGGCCCAGGTTCGCGGCCTGGTTATGATCGTCCCGGTGATAACCGCTGGCCAGGCCGCCCCGACGGGCACGGCAATGGCTGGGGCCCAGGCCCGCAGCACCGTCCCGGTTACGTGGTGGATCGCTTCCCTGACCGTAATTACCGCGTGCCTTACCGTGGCCAGGACTACTTCTACTCCGGCGGCTACTGGTATCGCCCCCAAGGCCCGCGCTACGTGGTGGTGACGCCGCCCTATGGCATTCGTGTGCAGTACCTGCCGGACTATGCGCGGGAAGTGTGGGTAGGTGGCTCACTCTTGTTCCTTGCCGCTGGCGCCTACTACGCCTATGAGCAAAGCACCCAGCAATACGTGGTGGTGCAACCGCCGGCGCAAGTGCCATCACCCCAGCCGGCGCCGCAAGGCAATGGCTATGACGTGGTTGCCTATCCCGCCAACGGCCAGTCCCCGGCCCAGGTGCAGCAGGACGGCTACGACTGTTATCGCTGGGCCCTGCAGCAAAGTGGCTTCGACCCGCGCACCGTTACCTATGCGCCTGACCCGGCGGTGGTGCAAACCTACCGCCAGGCCCAGGGCAACTGCCTGGGCAGTCGTGGGTATCAGGTGCAGTACTAGGCCTTGTTGCCGGTGACCACTTCCAGCGGGTCGGCGTGCACCAGCACTTCGGCACGCGGGTAGGCCTGGTGAATGGCGTCGGCGGCTTGGTCGCTGATGCCATGGGCCACCGACAAGGTCAGTTCCCCCGGCAGTTCCAGGTGCAACTGCACAAACCAGTGGCTGCCGGAGATGCGCGTGCGCAAGTCGTGGGCACCCAGTACCCCGGGCACGCCACGGGCCAGTTCCAGCATGTGCTGGCTGACATCCGGTGGTAGCTCTTCATCCATCAACACCGCGAAGCTTTCCCGGGCGATCTGGATCGCACTCCACAGGATGTAGGCGGCGATGCCCAGGCCAAACCACGCATCGACCTGATGAAAGCCGAAGCCCGCCAACACCAGTGCGATGAGGATGCTGCCATTGAGCAGTAAGTCCGAGCGGTAGTGCAGCGAGTCGGCGCGCACCGCGTTAGAGCCGGTCTCGCGCACCACACGGTGTTGCAGCATCAGCAGGGCCACGGTCAGCGCCAGGGACAAGACAATCACGCCAATGCTCAGCCAGGGCGCGCCCACAGGCTCGGGATGCTTGAGCCGTTCAAACGCCTGGAGCGCAATCAGCACCGCACTGCCGGCGATAAACAACGCTTGGGCCATACCCGCCAGTGACTCCGCCTTGCCGTGCCCATAACGGTGATCGTCATCGGCTGGGCGCAGGGCGTAATGCACCGCCAGCAGGTTCAACAGCGAGGTCACGCCATCGAGCAGCGAATCGGTCAAGCCGGCGAGCATGCTCACCGAGCCGCTGAGCCACCAGGCGATGGCCTTGGTAATAATCAGCACACAGGCCACGCCTACCGAGGCGCGGGTGGCCAGGCGCAAGAGCCTGGCGTGTTCGGGGCTGCTGGTCATGGGCTGTCCTACGCGGCGGGTTGCAGGCCCAGGGACGCCAGTTGCTGCACGCTGCCCTTGAACTGGATCAGGCGTGGGTCGTCCAGCGGCAAGGTACGGCCGGTTTCCTTCTGGATGATGCTCTGCAGCTTGGCGTTGTCGACCTGGCCGTCGGCGCCGATGGCTTGGTGCAGTTTCTCGGGGGCGACCTGGGCGGTCTTGCCGGGTTCGTAATAGATCGCACCCGTGGCGAAGTCGACGCCGAACGCGATCAGGCCGGGGATGACGTAGAACAGCAGGCCGACGGCATCGAGTACGGCAATGGCCGGGTCAATCTTGCCGTCGATCTGGCCGCGGCGGTCGGGATAGAAAATCGAGCCGCAGGCGGTGAGTTGGCTCAGCAGGGTGACGGCTAATGCAGCGCCGATGACACGGGAAGCGATACGCATGAAAAGTCTCCTGAACACGTTTATGGGTGACTATAAGCCAGATCTGTTAGGCGCCGATGATCGAATGTGGGAAGGGGCAGGTGTTGTTGAGACCACAGCCGGCTTTCAGCAGTTCGCCGTTATACTCGCCGCTCTGCTTTGGAGCCAGTATGAATTCGTTGCCGATCGATGATGTTTTACCCGCCCTGCGTGACGCCTTGGCGCATCGCCATGAAGTGGTGCTGGAAGCGCCACCCGGCGCCGGTAAAACCACCCGTGTGCCCTTGGCCTTGTTGAGTGAGCCGTGGCTCGCCGGGCAAACCATCTTGATGCTCGAACCCCGGCGCCTGGCTGCGCGGGCCGCCGCCGAGCGACTGGCCAGCGAACTGGGTGAAAAAGTCGGTGAAACCGTGGGTTACCGCATCCGCCTCGACAGCAAGGTCGGCCCCAATACGCGTATCGAAGTGGTCACCGAAGGCATCCTTACCCGTCGCCTGCAGGATGACCCCGCACTGGATGGCGTGGGCCTGTTGATCTTCGACGAATTCCACGAACGCAGCCTCGACGCCGACCTGGCGCTGGCCCTGAGCCTCAACGGCCGCGAGCTGTTTCGTGACGAACAGCCGCTGAAAATCCTGCTGATGTCCGCCACCCTTGAAGGCGAACGTCTGGCGAGCCTGCTGGATGACGCGCCGATCCTGCGTAGCGAAGGGCGCATGTTCCCGGTGCAGATGCGCTGGGGCCGGCCATACCAGGCCGGAGAGTTTATCGAGCCGCGGGTGGTGCAAACCGTCCTTGAAGCCCTGCATGACGAGACCGGCAGCGTGCTCGTATTTTTGCCGGGGCAGGCAGAGATTCGCCGGGTCAACCAGCAACTGGCCGAGGCCATGGGTAATCGGCCTGACGTGCTGTTATGTCCTTTGCACGGTGAGCTGGACCTCAACGCCCAACGTGCCGCCATCGACCTGGCACCGACCGGCAAGCGCAAAGTGGTGCTGGCCACCAACATCGCCGAGACCAGCCTGACCATCAATGGGGTACGCGTGGTGATCGATGCCGGGCTGGCGCGGGTGCCGCGTTTTGACCCGGGCAGCGGCATGACTCGCCTCGACACCCAGCGCATCTCCCGCGCCAGCGCCACCCAGCGCGCCGGTCGGGCAGGACGGTTGGAGCCGGGGGTGTGTTATCGGTTGTGGTCCGAAGACCAGCATGACGGTTTGGCCGCCTATGGCAGTGCGGAAATTCTTGCCGCCGACCTGGCCGGGCTGGCTTTGCAACTGACGCGCTGGGGGGTGACACCCAGCCAGTTGGTTTGGCTGGACATTCCACCGACTGCCGCCTATGCCCAGGCTCAGGATCTGTTACAGCGCCTCGGCGCATTGAACGAAACGACCCTCACCGCCCATGGCCAGAAGATGGCTGAATTGCCGGCCCATCCGCGTATTGCCCATCTGTTATTGCGTGGCCAGGACCTGGGGCTGGCCGCCACTGCCTGTGACGTGGCGGCCCTGTTGGGCGAGCGCGATATCCTGCGTGGCGGCGGCGCCGATTTGCACAGCCGCCTGGCGCTGATGGCCGGTGAAGAACGTGCGCGAGGCACTCAGGGTGGCGTGCAGCGCGCCAAGCAACTGGCGCGGCAATACCGTGGCTTCCTGCGCGGCAAGGCGACCCAGCAGGTGGACAATCCCGACCACCCGCGCTGGCTCGGCGCCTTGCTGGCACTGGCCTACCCGGACCGCGTCGCCCAGCAACGTCGCCCCGGTGGGGCCGAATACCGCCTGGCCAATGGCCGTGCGGCGCTGTTTGCCGAAGCCGACAGCCTGATGAAACAACCCTGGCTGGTGATCGCCGACCTTGGTAGCCGCCAGGGTCAGCGCGAAGAGCGCATCTACCTGGCGGCGAATTTTGATCCGGCGCTGTTCGACACGGTGCTGGCCGAGCAAGTGCACTACGTCGACCAACTAGACTGGGACGAACGCGAAGGCGTCTTGCGCGCCGAGCGCCAACGCAAAGTCGGTGAACTGGTGCTCAGCCGGGAACCGCTGACCGGTCTCGACGAATCCGCCCGCAGCCAGGCGCTGGTCAGCCTGGTGCGCCGCAAAGGCCTGGAACTGCTGCCCTGGACCCCGGAACTGCGTCAGTGGCAAGCCCGTGTGATGCTGCTGCGCCAATTGGACGCCGGCAAAACCAGCGAGTGGCCCGACATCAGCGACCAAGCCTTGCTCGCCAGCCTCGAACACTGGCTGATGCCTTACTTGGGCAAGGTCTCGCGCCTCAGCCATTTCGCTCACCTGGATATTTGCAGCTACTTGCACAACCTGCTGCCCTGGCCATTGCCACAACGCCTGGAAGAGCTGGCGCCGCGCCAGGTGAAAGTTCCGTCGGGGTCATCGGTACGCCTGGACTACAGCGAACAGCCGCCGATCCTTGCGGTGCGCTTGCAGGAATTGTTCGGGCTGGCAGACACCCCGCGTATTGCCGGTGGGCGCCTGGCAGTGAAGTTACACCTGCTGTCTCCGGCGCGGCGACCGGTGCAGGTCACGCAGGATCTGGCGAACTTCTGGCGCATTACTTACGCCGAGGTGAAGAAAGATCTCAAAGGGCGGTACCCCAAGCATTACTGGCCGGATGACCCGTTGGTGGCCGAAGCGACAGCCCGAATCAAGCCCCGGCCAAATTAGAATGTGAGTAACACCTACCGGGGGGCGTGATCTGCACACGAAAGATCAGGTCGTTTCTATGTAAACATTGAGCCATGTAAGTTGTTTGGCGTGCGCAGCCATTGGCGACAACTACTGGCCTATGGAAGACGAGAATTTAAGTAAGGGGGAGGTGAACATTGGACTCGATGTCAAGAGCTATATGATACTCATTATCAAGTGCTATTGGTTATTGTTTGTTTTGCGGGGTGGTGTAATTCACTCAGTTGTACCGGGCCCTAGATAGCGGTACTACCCAGTAGCGGCATGCGCGTTTCGCGCCGCGCTATACATTGCCTCAACCTGCTAATGTGGTGTGCGCTGGGCCTATTCACAGAGGCACTCGATTTTCGGCGTGATGTTAACGGGGGCGTGGCCTGTAGGGTCGTCATGATCTTATGCACGGCTCTTATAGTAGTGTTAACTTCAGGTTTTTTGCCGAGAAAATTAGTTCCCATTTTCGATAACTTGCGGGTGCAGGGTTTGCTGTTACGAATCGTTTCAGGTTAACATCAGGACTACGAAAGGATTCGGCAAGGGCGCTCAGTTATGACGGAAGTAAACCCGGTTATGGGTGGCCATGTTTGTGTCCCTTCTCCAATTGCTCCTTCCTCCGGACAACCCGCTAATAAGTATCTTGGTTCACAAGATATCAATCTAAGTTTATCTTTTTTTTCCAGTGTTGCTGTCGATGACCAGGCTCCTCGCTACGACTTGCTAATGCGTTGCGTTGAGTTGGCCGATCGCGAAGGCTTGCACGCCGTATGGTTGCCTGAGCGACACTTCGGCGACTTCGGAGAGCTTTTTCCTAATCCTTCTGTCGTCGCAGCCGCAATCTCTGGACGTACTCGACAGATCGGTATTCGCGCAGGCAGCGTTGTTGCTCCGCTCCATGATCCGTTGCGTTTGGTCGAGGAGTGGAGCGTTGTCGACAACTTATCCGGGGGGCGTGTCGGGATTTCATTTGCGTCCGGTTGGAACCCTGATGATTTCGTGCTCTCGCCTGATTCGTTCGAGGCGCGCCGAAGCATTACAAGTGAAGTGATCGACACGGTCCGTTTGCTGTGGTCTGGCGAGTCCATCAGGCGCCGTAATGGAACCGGAGCATGGGTTGACGTGTTTTCGCGACCGCGCCCCTTGTGTAAACACCTTCCCACTTGGCTCACGGTGGTGCGTGCGGACGGTTTCATTAGAGCGGCGCAAATGGGCGTGAATGTGCTCACCGGAATGATGGAGTTGAAGGAGGCGGAACTCGCCGTCGCAATCCGCAATTATCGAGCAGAACATCCTAAGCCGGCTGAATCCCATGTCACCCTGCTGCTGCATACCTATATAGATCCAACTCATGGCCGAGCAGCTGATCTGGCTAGAGGCCCTCTTGCCCGTTATTTGGGGTCTCACCTGAAAAGTGGTGAGTCCGCAATGGCCACCAACGGTGATTTGAGCAATGTCATTGGAACTGTAAACAATACTGACAAGGATGCGATTCTCATGCATATGGCACGACGTTATATCGCGAACCGCTCCATGATCGGTACTCCGGCAGAGGCTGTTAGCGTGTGTCAGCGCCTGGCAGCGGCTGGCGTTGACGAGATTGCTTGCCTGGTGGATTTTGGGCTGACGCCTGACCATGTTTTAGCGGGTATGGAGCAACTCCTGCGCGTGCGCGACACGCTGGCCCTTGGTAGGAGCGATCGATGACCCGTGCTCTGTTGATTGTCCCGCACTTCTGGGACCCCGTATGCGTTCCTTTGGGGGTTGCCTCCTTGCGTGCTTATGCTGTTAGAGCGGGGCACGAGGCAATATTATTTGACTTCAATACTGTTCCCGAAGTGTTTCAGGCACAGAGACTGTACTTCGAAGAGGTGAAGCGCCAGCTTCCAGAGTGGCGTCAATGGAATATTGAACGTAACGGTACAGAAGCGCTGGCAATGCACCAGATGCTTTATCTTCATGCCAGAGCGCGGCCGGACTATCGGGAGTTGGTGGCCGAGGTGCTCAATATTGCGGATGTGCCGCTCGATACGGTAGCGGCGCGCATTAATGTCGCCCCTTTTGATGCCATCTTCAGCGCGCTGTACGCAAGGGTGCTGCGCATCCTTGAGCAATTGCTTGAGGACGTGCAGCCTGACGTGATCGGCTGTTCGTTGTTCAACTCCACGTGGGCCGCCACCCTGTTCTTGCTCCGGCGTGCCAAGACACTGCGGCCACAAGCGCGTACGGTTGTCGGAGGGCCGGGGCCGGTGATGGGCATTGCTGCCGATGTGCAAGAAGTCACCGCGTTCTACGAGTCTCACAGTTTTATTGATTACTACGTCGTGGGCGAGGGTGAGCGCGCTTTCATGAGGGTGCTCGATGAGCCCGACCTGCCGCTCGGGGTGATCGCCCCCTCAAGCTTGAAAACCGCCGATACCAGCGAAGTTTCCTCCATTCGAATGGTTGACATTCCTGACCCGGATTATGGAGAGCTGGACATTGCCAGCTACATGCAACTTTCAATTGCCTCCTCTCGAGGCTGTCCGTTTGCCTGTTCGTTTTGTGCGGAAACCATCTTCTGGGATGGCTTTCGTCGCAATGACGCCACCGCTACTGCTGAGCAGATGATTCGACTCGCCAAGCGATATGGGCGACGTTCGTTTTATCTGTGTGATTCGTTGGCCAACCCAGTGATTGACGGGATTTCCACCGCATTATTGGCGAGTGGAGAACAGATGCAATTCGATGCGTATCTTCGGGCCGACAAGTCTTGCCTGAAGCCGGAACGTGCCGCCCGCTGGCACGATGCAGGCCTGTTCAGAGCGCGGTTGGGGATGGAGTCTGCCAGTCAGCGCATCCTTGACGACATGGTCAAGATGACCACGCCGGCCATCATGGCTCAAGCGTTACGAGCATTGACCAGCGGTGGCGTTAGGACCAGCACGCTGTGGATCGTCGGTTACGCGAACGAAACCGCCTCGGAGTTTGAAGACACGTTGGCTTATATACGTGAACACCGTGACCACATTTTTGATGCCGATGCCTGGCTGTTTCAATATCACCGTACTGGGCTGGCGGGCTCCAGCAAGCTTGAAGGGCATACCGGGTCAAAGCCACGGTTCAGCCGCGAGCTCACGGGCATATTAGGAGTAGATGCGCATGTTATTGACGATGGAATGTCCCCCGGCGACCGGTGCGATAGGCTGGCGCGGTTTGTATCGCACATGGCCGAACAAGGCATACCCAACCCTTATTCGATGGCCGAGTGGCGGCAGGCAGACGAGCGCTGGTCTGCCCTTGGCTATCGTTCACGTCCAGGGTTGGGGGCATTATGACTGCGTCAACGCCTGAACTGCCGGATTGGTCAGGATGGCCGAAGCCGTCCGTAGTCCTTGATCCCATCGCACTGCTGCGTACCCGTGCAGAGCGCCAGCCTGATGAAATTGCCGTATGGCTGGTAGATCGCCGGGGTCATGAAATCACCTGCACTTGGCATGAGCTCAATGAGCGAGCAACAGCCGTAGCTTGGCAACTCCAGTCCTCGAATGCTCGTCGTGCGGTGATCGTTGCATCCCACGGGGTAGGCTTTCTTGCGGCATTGTTTGGGTGCATGGCGGCCGGTGCGACGGCTATCCCGGTTCCTGGCGCTAACTCGCGCAGTGCAACAGACCGTTGGCAAGTGATTTTTCAAGACGCACAGCCTGACACTTTTATCAGTGCCAGCCGGCCAGATAGCCTGCCTGTGGGTATGCAGTGGATAGATTGCCACATCAGAGAAGCGCCCAGTGGTTTTGAGGGTAAGTTCGACCCTTCCCGGGTAGCAATTATTCAATACACCAGCGGGTCTACTGCCAAGCCGCGTGGTGTGTTGGTGGACGGTTATAACCTCAGCGCCCAGCAACGCTCCTTGCGAGATATATTCGGGCATACCGCGCAAAGTCGCGTGCTGACATGGTTGCCTGCCTACCACGATATGGGCTTGATCGGTGGGCTCCTCCAGCCGCTGTATGCAGGCATACCTTGCGTGTGGCTGTCGATGACGGCCTTTCTGGCGTCGCCGCTGACCTGGTTACAGGCGATTAGCCGGTATCGTGCAACGACCAGTGGCGGTCCCAATTTTGCTTATGACAACTGCGTGACGGCGATGGGGGAGCAGTCTCTGGAGGGGCTTGATCTCTCGTCCTGGCGCGTGGCATTCAACGGCAGCGAGGCCGTGCGTGCGCAGACACTGGAGCGCTTCACCCGCAAGTTTGCCAGCTACGGATTCAATCGTGATGCGTTTTTTCCATGCTATGGGCTCGCCGAAGCAACTCTGATGGCTACCGGGCCGGTACCTGGGACGAAGGTTGTTGTGAGCCGTTTTGATCGTGATGCCTTATCCCAGGACCAGGTTGTCCCATCTGCTAGCGACAATGCGGTGGCGCTGGTAAGCAGCGGTGTTGCGCTGCCAGGTTCTGCTATTGCGATCGTGTCCGCGCAGTCTCGTATGCCGGTGTCATCCGGTCAGGTCGGGGAAATTCTACTAAGTGGTCCGGGTGTTGTGAGCGGCTACTTGGGCGGCCGTGATGAGTCCAGGTTTAGCGTCAGGCTGCCTCAGGATGAGCGTCGGTGGCTCGCTACGGGTGATATGGGGTTCGTCGAAGATAGTAACCTGTATGTAGTAGGACGCTTGGATGATGTTCTGAATGTGCGGGGCCGCAAGCATTCAGCCGAAGAAATGGAACAGGCCGTTTGCGCAGTTTTCGCAGACGACAGCGACGTATTTGTCGCAGTAGTAGGTGTCGCGCAAGAAGATGGAGATGAAGCCGTCGTTCTTATCGAGACGACGTTTTTGCACGCTATCGATGCAGCCAGGGTTTCTCAGATCACTCAACTGATCACTCAGAATTACGGCGTGAGCGTAGCTGAGGTTGCCTGGCTTGCACCACGTTCCCTGCCTCGTACGACCAGCGGCAAGCTCCAGCGCTCCAAGGCTCGAGACTTATGGGCTGAGGGCAAACTGAATCAACACCGTCTCGGTGACGCGGGCCCTGAGATTGCCTCCCACGGCAGGACAGAGCCGGCGGCGAGCACAGCCGATGCTTTTAGCCGTGCGTTTTCACAAGTCCTGCCTGGGGCCGATATTGGTGAATACAGTAATTTTTTCGCGGCTGGAGGGGACTCGTTAAAAGTCCATGCCTTACGTGCGCAGCTGGAACAGAGCACCGGGCTGAACGTGGAACTGGCGGACATTTTTGAAGCTCCGACCCCCGCGAGTCTTCGCGCACGCATAATGACGCGAGGTGCGCAGCCCGGATCAGCTGCAGTTGCTCCAGACCTTGGAGAACTGGCGCCTGCGCAGCGTCGCATATGGTTTTCCGAGCACATGAACGTCGGATTTTCCTTCTACCACGTGGGCTTGTCATTTGACATCAGTGGGTTACAGCAGGAAGAGGTAGAACGTGCATTGCAGAAGCTGATCGCAAGCGAGCCAGCGCTGCGTACAGTTTTCTTCATTGCGGCGGGTGAGCCACGTCAACGTGTGCTGCAGACGGCAGATGTGAGGCTGCGTGTTGTCGGCGCAGTACCTGCAGATGACATCCCCGGCGTAGTGCTTGACGAGGTTTCTACAGCATTCGATCTGAGTCAAAGCGTCGTACGTGCACTGATACTCAATGGTGAGGCTGGTGAGTGCCGGCTTGTACTCACTGTGCACCATATTGTTTGTGATGGGTGGGGTGCTCGTCGGCTGATAGAACGCATGAGTCAATGGCTACCGGGCATGGCGCCTAAAGCTCTGTCGTTACCGGTAATCACTGAACACGACTACCTGAAGCAATGTGCACTGAGCGCCCTGAATGCTCGAAATGCCCGGTCACCCGGCATGGAGTTTTTTCGTCAGATGCTGGCCGATTCCCGTGGCTCGGTGTTGCCACTTGATTTTGAGCGGCCTTTGAAACCTGCATTGACCGGCGGGCGATGCCGTTCCCGGATGGATGCCCAGACCCTTGAACGGCTGAGCGATGCAGCAAGAAGAGAGTGTACGACGCCTTTCGCCGTTCTGTTGTCTGCCTTGGGCGCCATGGTGCGCTTCCTGAGTGACAGCGATGAGGCTGTGATTGGTACTGTGGTCTCTCTCCTGCCCGGCGCTCAGCACGATGGGGCGATGAGTTGCGACATCAACTTCCTGCCACTGCTGATATGTGCACACGATCAAACGTCGATATCGAGTTGGGTGGAGCAGGTTTCGACTACCCTCGCTTCAGCCCTTAATCACAGCGCCACCGCGTTCGAGGACTTGGTACAAGCGGTCAACCCAGATCGAACCAGGGGGGGGAATCCACTTTACAGCGTAGGACTTTGGTTCAATGACCCAAGCTCCAGCGCAGTGCAACAGGCGGTTGAGCTGGTGGAAACACCCACCGCAGAGTTGGATCTGCGCTTCATCGTGACACCTTTGCATGACGGTACCGCCAACGTTGTATTGGAGTACGCAAGCGAACTGTTCATGGAGTCTTCTGCTCGCAGGTTGCTGGATACGTTCCTGGTCGCCGCCGACGCGATGATCAGACATCCTCAATGGTTGCTCAGTGACTTTGCATCATTGCTGCAAAAGGTAGCGCAGCCTCGTGCTGTGAGGCGTCTGTCGATTGCCGCGAACTTTACCGTCGAGCCGGCATTGGATGCCTTGAATTATTGGAGCCGACGGCTGGAACTGCCGTTGTCCGTCAACCTGGCGCCTTATGATCAGGTTGAACTGCAGCTCTTGCAGCCTGGACAACAGTCGGTTGCGTCCAGCAATGAGCGATTCATCGTCCTTGATCCAGACGCTTGGGTCGACGAGGCTGGCGGGTCAGAACGGGTCAGCGCATTTATCCAGCTCCTTGAGTCGCAGCCCGCCTTACGCCGTGAACTCACATTATTCATCACGCCAGGATTGTCCCTTGATACCCCTCGTTCAGAGGCCGTTCGGCTGGCAAGGGAACAGCTGCTGGCATTGGCTGGCGAGCAATGGAAGATCGTTGATCTGGCGACTGTCGAGGGTGGCTACAACACAGGACCTTGCCGCAGTCCATATACCGATGAGCTGGGTAGAAATCCGTTTTCCCCAACTTGGCTTACCGGATTGGGAACGGTGCTGTTCCGTCATACTCGAAGTGCCGTTCGCCAATCGAGGAAAGTGCTTGTGCTCGATTGCGATAACACGTTGTGGGATGGCGAGTGTGCTTCTTCAATCTCGATTCCGTCGCACAAAATTGCGTTGCAACAAGCGATCCTGCGCTTGAGCGCAGCGGGTGTTGTCCTCGCGCTGTGCACCCGCAACCGTCCGGAGGATGTCATTGAGGCGTTCGCCCACCCGGACATGCTGCTGTCGCGGGATAATATTGCCGCGATGGAAGCTAGTTGGGATCCTAAGTCACAATCCTTGCAGCGTCTGGCTACGCAGTTGTCCTTGGGGACTGATAGTTTTGTATTGCTTGATGACGATCCGGCGATCTGTGCCGAGGTGCGTTCCAACTGCCCGGATGTTTGCGTAATCACGTTGCCGGAGTCCAGTCTCTTGCAAGCGTGTACTCCTTACCACCTGTGGGAATTTGATGGCCTGGGTGGTACCTCGTCGGATCTGAGTCGCGCCTCGGCTTATGCGCTTGAGGCAAAGCGCAAGCGTGCGCAGTTCGAGGCTCCCGACTTGGAGTCCTACTTGGCCGGTCTTGAAACCCGTGTCGATTCGCGACGTGCCCAGCCCGATGATTTGTCTCGTATTGCACAACTCAGTCAGCGGACGAATCAATTCAATGCATCGGATTTTCGAGCCACAGAGTCTGATCTTATAGCGCTGAAGGCTGATCTGCGTGTTGCTCAAGTGCAGGATCGGTTTGGTGATTATGGGATGACATGTGCGGCGTTGGTTTTTGAGAGGGAAGAACGCCTTGATGTCGATGCATTCTTTGTGAGCTGTCGGGTATTGGGACGTGGCGCCGAAGGCTTGTTCCTTGCTTCGTTGCAAGACGAGGCGCGGTCTCGTGGGCTTGTTGAGCTGCGCGTGCGTTTACGCAAGACGGCTCGCAATATTCCTGCGCGAGAGTTTTTTGAAAGTTTGCGTGACTGCACTTACGACAAGGCGAGTGAGTATTTCATCGTGCCTCTGGATGCGACAGCCGCTCCAAGTCTTGCTTGCACTCGACAAACTAGCGTTGGTCGTCAACTGCGCAAAGCGAGCCCCGCTGTTTCTGGTGTACCTCTAAGCATCCTTGAGCGTGCAGATGTACGTGCAGTGCTGGCGGCGACGAATGCCTCGCCGCTTCGCACGGTCCGTCGTCAAACCTATATAGCGCCTGAAGGAGCCATTGAGCAGGGGCTGGCCACAATACTCGCCGATGTCCTTCGGGTTGACCGAGTGGGCACTACCGACAACTTTTTTGAGTTGGGCGGGCATTCGCTCCTGGCGCTGCGGGTCGTCTGGCGTATTCAGGAAGACTTCGGCGTAAGCGTTACGCTTGCCGCGTTTTATGATCGCCCGACCTTGTCAGGGCTGGCGGAGTCGGTGCTGGATGCATTGGTTTTACTTGACGGCTCGGATGCCCTGAGCAATCTCGTCGCTGAAAATGGAATAGTGAAATGAGTGATCTGCGCCAGAAACTACGTAACCTGAGTCCTGCGCAGATCGCCGCGCTTGCTCGCAAGCTTGATGGTGCAAAAACGCCCGCCGAGCCCACAAGCTCAATCACTCAAGGGTTGACAGGTATGCGTCGCCGCTTGTGGTCCGCGCAACGGGTATCGCGAGGAGCCAGCGGGTTAAACAGCTCCATTGCATTGGACGTAGATGGCGCATTGGACGTTCCGCGTCTGCGGCGAGCATTGATTGCTGTCATAGCCCGGCATCACATCTTGCGCGCCACCTACAGCGATGACGGTTCGATCAGCACATTGCTGCCCGCCTCAGAAGCCGTTGATTTTGAATTCGCCAACATGAGCGATTTGGACGAGCCTGCGCGCTCATTGGCATGCGACTCTCTCTTGTCATCTGCTGCGGCAATTCCATTTGACCTCAGCACGGGGCCTCTGATTAGGGTCTTGGTGGTTTCACTTGGTGTCGATTGCCATCGACTGGGCTTTGTAATTCACCATATCGCTTTCGATGCGTGGTCGCGTGGCATCCTGCTGACTGAGTTGGCAGCAGCCTACGCGGATGAGCAATTGCTGGCGCTGAGTGTGCCGGCAATTGGATATGCCGAGTACATCGCTGATAGAGCAAGCAAAACAGACCCCGGGCAAGTCGCTCGCCTGCGTGAGTTCTGGCGAGTCCAAGTAGAAGCTCTGCCTGCTTCGCCACTGGATGGCTTGGCTACCACCGGGCTTCGACGTACCTATGACTCGCGGCTTGTTCCTATAGCATTGCCCAATGATTTGTGGGCGAAAGTCACGGCTGTGGCGATGGCACGTCAGACGACGCCGTTTGCATTGGCAGTGGCTGCATTGGCCCATGTGCTTCACCGGCTTTCAGCCCAACAGGATATTGCCCTGATTACGTCGTTCGCGGGGCGAGAAGATGTGGCCTCCAGAGGTGTAGTGGGGCCTTTGATCGATACGCTGCTTATCCGAGCGAACGTGGGGCAGGTGTCGACACGTGAAGAGCTGGTCGATATGTTCGGCGCCGCTTTGCATAACGCCCTTGCACACAGAGGGTTGCCGTTCGAAGAGATGATCGAGCTATCCGGACGTCCGGTCGAAGAGGGTACCTTCCCGCTTTCGAGTATTGCGATAGTAATGGATCAAGCACCTGTGCTTGCCATGGACTTTCCGGGCTTGGCAATGCGCCCGCGTCAGCTGCATTCAGGCTCATCACAATTTGATGTGATGCTACTGCTTGAAAACGACGGTACATCGATGAAGGCGTCGTTGGAGTATCGGACTGACCTGATCGATGCGTCGGCCGCCCATGCACTTTCACAAGCTTTTGTCAGCGTGCTGTCGGGTATTGCCAGCGCACCGCAGATGCCGCTTTGCACCTTGGGTTTGACCGATGCTTCTCAGGCGGCCGAATTGCTCAGCGCCGCTGCCGGCAGTAGCTCGGTTTCGCCGCCTTTACCGCCTGACATCGGGCGCGTTTTTCTAGACGTGGCGAAGCGCTTTCCTGAGAAGACTGCCTTGCGAATCGCGCAGGTGGAGACCACTTACGCCGAGTTGCTCAGTCATGCATATCGCGTGACCCGTCACCTGCAGGCACTGGGAGTTGGGTCGGGTACGCTGGTCGCCATCGCGTTACCGCGTAATAGGGACTTGTTTGCCGCCATGCTGGGTGTTGCATTGGCAGGGGCGACGTTCCTGATTGTCGATGTGGCAGTATCGGCCTCGGTGGCGTCGGATCTTATCGCTGAGGCGGCCCCTGCCGTGCTGCTGACGTGCGCACACATTGGTGGGACTTTTGGCATTGCGCCCTGGACATTTTGCGTCAATATCGAATCTCTGGACGCCGATTCAGGGACCGGCGATCCGTACATCGCTCTAGCGCATACCGAGTTGGGTGGCAACCGTGCCGCTTATCGAATCTATACCTCTGGTTCAACGGGCAAGCCCAAAGGCATTGATGTCAGTCATCGCTCGTTGGTCCAGCTTGTACAGTGGCAGCGTGAATATTTCCAACTGAAGCCGGGCGATGTTGTCTCCCAGTTTTCGACCCCGAGTTTCGACGCCATCATCGGCGAATGTTGCATGTCGCTCTTAAGCGGCGCCACCTTAGTGGTAGTTGATGATGCCGATCGAACTCCAGAGCGCTTCGCGCGTTTTCTGGTTGAGGAAGCTGTCTGCGTTGCCGTGGTCGTCCCGTCGTTTTTGTCACGTATGGACAGCTTGGCTGTTCCGGTTGAGCGTAGTCGCTGGCTGGTGGTCGTCGGGGAGGCGTTCGCCACGCCATTGGCGGCCTTGTGGTTACCGCGCCGGCGCGTTGTAAACGCCTATGGACCGGCTGAGTTTACGGTCTATGCGAGTGCCTACGAGGTGAGTGAGCGGGACCTGTCCCGATCCCATGGCTTGCTGCCAATCGGCAAGGCCCGGGATGACACGCGCGCCTATGTACTTGATCATGAGCTCTCACCAGTCCCCTACGGCATACCGGGTGAGTTATACCTGGCCGGGGAAGGCGTTGCCTTGGGGTATTCGGCAGCGCCGGCTGCCACGGCGTCGAGATTCCAGCCTGATCCTTTTATTGGCCGGCCTGGCTTGGTCATTGAACTGATTTTGCCCCAGGCCTTGGCGGCCATGGAAGCACTGGAAAACCAGGCGCCACAAGTGCGCCAGCAAATCACCACTGAGCTGCATCACTCTTGGGGCGCCGAGGATATCGCGCGCCATTGCGAGGGCCTTGATCAGGGGCTGATCAACCGTACCCAGGCAATCTGGGAGTGTTTGGCCAGCCAGGAAGAGCGCCATGGTTTTGCTCGCTACTTGATGGAGGGAGAGCACAATCTGATCTGTGCGCGGGGGTTGGAGCCCCAGGTACTTGAGCATTTACTGGGAGGATCGCTGTCTGGCTTGCGCGGTGTCGATCTGGGGGCCGGTGGTGGCGAAGTGCTGGACGCGTTGCAGGCCTGTGGTGCCGAGGTGATCGGTGTCGATATGAGTCCTTGGCTCGTCGATCGCTCTCGTCGTCGCGGTCACCGAGTTGCCCAGGCGATGATCGACAGCGCGCTGGACGAGCTTGCATCCGCGATGGAGGTTGAGGCCGCGAGCCTGGATTTCTCACTCGCTACGCTGGTGCTGGATCGGGTGGCCTCGCCTAAGCGACTACTGGAAAACCTGATCGGTTTGCTCAAGCCGAAGGGCCGGTTCGCCTTGCAGGTCTTGCTCCCCAATGTGCCTTTTGATGAAGTCCTGCAAGACAACGCTTATACGGCGACGACAGAGCGAATTGTCGAGGGTGCGGATGCGCAGGCACAGCATGCCGCTCTGGTCTCGCACCTGGCAACGCTGGGAGCGGTGGGTATGGTCACATACCGCGTGCCCTACACCATAGTCACCAGCGAAGGCAGGGAGCGGATGCAGCTATGGAGCATCACCGGCACCCGTTCGATGCAAACCGGCGGTCAGCGAATGTATCGCACGGGTGATCGAGTTGTGTTGTTGGAGAGCGGCGACCTGGTATTCAAAGGGCGTACCGACAGACAGCTCAAGGTCCGTGGCGGTCGCCTGCATCCGGCGCAAGTCGAGAGCATTCTCCAGTCGCACCCTGCGGTGGACCATGCAATTGTCGCGCAGCGTTTACCGACGGGCAGTGATACGCCCCTGCTAGTGGCCTGGTGTGTTTGTAGGGATGCTGACGTCATCGCTGATCCTGCTGCACGTATCGAAGACATTCGTGACTTGCTGACGCAGCACCTGGCCCATTGGGCGATTCCTCAGCGAATCGAACTTGTTTCCTGTCTGCCGCTAGGGCCGGGTGGCAAGCCTGATGAATCAAAACTGCAGTTGACTGATCGTGTGTCGACTGCCGCCCTCGCACCTCGTGATTCAATTGAACTGACATTGCTGGAGGCGTGCCGGGCTGTTCTGGGTGAAGGCATGCGTGGTATTGACGACTCGGTGTTCGACGCCGGGGCGGACTCGATTTCACTGCTCAGGATAAGTGCCCGTCTCCAGGAGCAGGGGTTGTCGCTGGACATGCGTGACTACTTTGAGTGTCGGTCGGTACGGTTGTTGGCCAAGCGAGTGACCCAGGCTCAAGTTGCTCAACTTGCTTGGGGGAGTGCTTTGCCTTCACCCATCCAGGCCTGGGCAATGTCCCAGACTGAACAAGCGCCTGCGTGGATGACGCAATGGTGTGTGCTTGCCCTGGCAGGCGATACACCTATTTGCCAGGTCGAGCAGGTGCTCGCCCAACTGGTGGAGTCCCATGACGCCCTGCGCTCGGTTGTCAGCTATCAACGCGTGCAAGTGCAACGGGTGGTACAAACACCGGTTCGCGTTCTCAGCGCCGCCTCTCGAGAGGAAGCGTTGGCGCTGGCGGCACAATCGATCAACCCCTCCACCGGACAGATGGTGGCGGCTGCCTGGGTGGCCGGGGAGCCGGCCGAGCTGGTTTTGATGATCAGCCACTTTGCGATTGACGCTGTTTCGTGGACGATTCTGCAAGCAGATCTATGCGCGGCGTTTGAGCAACGCTCCGTCAGGCCGCCGGTGCTGTCCCATATAGACGCATTGCGCGGCCTTGCCGCCTATGCCGCGCAAGCGGCATGCCTGGCCGAGACCGACTTCTGGCTGACCCAGATCAAAGGCGCCCCCATCTCCCCGAAAGGTGTGGTCGACAGTCTCGCAACTCGAGTACTGGACCAGGAGACGACACGTGCATTGCTGACCGTGGCCGCTAAGTTGTCAAGCTCACCTCTGGCTGTGCTTCACGCCTGTGTTGCCCGCCTATTGAGTCGTGAGCAAGGCGTGAGTCGTACGTGGGTCGATATCGAGTCAAATGGGCGCAATGTCCCAGGCCTGGACCTGTCAAGAACCGTGGGCTGGTTCACTGCGTTGTACCCGGTAGTCGTTTGCCTCAATGAAGGACAGGACTGCGTGGAGGATGTCCGAGCCAGCGTTGCCGCGCTTAATCAAGTGCCGGGCGCCGGCGTGTCGTTTCAACTGTTGGGTACTCATCATGAAGACCTCGATGTGCGCGCTCGACTCTCCAATTGGAATGCGCCAGTCGTACTCAATTATCTGGGCGCCATAGCCGGACATGTTCAGTTCGATGGAGCGATCAGGCAGCTGTGCGATTTCGGCGGAACGGTACCCCCGGCGGGCACTGTTGCCCCATACCCTACCGCCGTCGATGCCTGGATCAATCAGGACGGCTGCCTCGAACTTCAAGTGCAATGTACTGCGCATTCTCTAGTTGGAACTGCACCCGCAGCGATTGATGCGCTGGTGAATGAAATCGTACAGGTTAATCGCTCGCTCCTCTCGACCCTGCCCTTCAAGCTGGGGCTTATTGCGCAGGATAGCGTCAGCCTGGAAGGGATACTGGCGGCGACAGCGGGGCGCGATGTAAGTGACGTGGTGCCGTTGAACGCGATGCAGTCCGGCATGATGTTCCACGTACAAGCCGCCCCTGATACGGCGGTGTACGAAAACCAGATGCGTTTCCGTCTGCGGGGAGCATTCGAGCCTGAACGTTGGCGCCGGGCTTGGCAGGCGGTGGTAAGTACGGAAAGTACGCTACGTACCAGTTTCATCAATGCAGAGTCCGCCTGGGTGCGTGCCGTGCATCGACAGGTTGAGACTGACGTTGAAATTCATGACGTGCGGAATGCATTGCCAACGCCGGTTGCGGCGACATCCAGCGTGGCGCTGGCTGAGCAACTGCGCTCATTCCAGTTGGACTGTGCCCCGCTGGCCCGCATGACCGTGGTCCGTCTAGAAGATCAGTGCTGGGAAGTCATCTGGACATTTCATCACCTGATTGTTGACGGGTGGAGTGTGGCAATCCTGATCGAGCGGCTGCTCAAGGCGTATGTCGAAGGTACCGACGGCCCCATGACACTGCTGCCTGCCACCATCATGGACCTGCCGGAGACTGAAGGCAGCCGATATGGCGCCAGGACGTTCTGGACTGCGCAGATGCAGGGCGCATTGCCGTGCGATCCACTTGGGCTTGGGCCAGTTGGCAATCCTGGCGAATTATCGCGTGAGCATCTGGAGGTCTTCCGGCAAATCGATGCTCAAACTTGCGCTCGTATCGGCGCCATGGCCCGTCAGGCAGGTGTGACGCTAGCGTGCTATTTGCAGGCCGCATGGGCGATGGTGCTGGGCAAACGCTCAGGGCAGCGGGAGATTATCTTCGGCCTGACCGTGTCAGGAAGAGACGGTCTACCGCATGCCGAGAACGCGACGGGGCTGTTCGTCAGGACCGTGCCGGTGCGTGTCAATGTGTCCGGTGATGTCAACGGGCCGACGCTCTTGCAGACGATTCAGCAGACAATGCTGGCTCGTCGTCCATTCGAGCGAACGCCGTTGGGTGATATTCAGCGTTGGGCTGGGGTTTTCTCCCCCGGCTCACTGTTTAACCATGTTGTGCTGATTGAAAACTTCCCGATTCAAACCGCGATGCAGGCATTGCCATCCACGCTTGTCATTGAAGACCTGCATTGCCGTCAGCGTTCGCACTATCCTGCAACTCTGGTCATTGTCCCAGGCGAGAGTATGCGTCTGGAGCTGTCCTGGGAGGCGGACCGCATGTCGATAGAGGAGGCGCAGTCGATCCTCGAGGACATGCAGAATATGCTTGAGTGCCTCGGCCTGGAAGGCGACGCCACCTTTGCCCAAAGGGGAATCCTCGGACACCGTGATACTGTGTCGCCCAAGGCATTGCATTCGCAACCAAGGGCGTCTGCCTATGCAAATGCGACCATCCATGAATGTTTTGAGCGAACTGCTCGACGCCAACCAGACGCGGTCGCGCTGATCGGCACCACGCGCAACCTGACCTATGCCGAGCTCGACGCCTGGGCCAATCGCCTAGCCAATGCATTGATCGAAGTGGGCGTTGCTCCTGAGTCGCGGGTCGGGTTAGTCGCCATGCGATCCTTCGAGGTCGTCGCTGGCCTGTTGGCGATCCTCAAGGCTGGAGCCGCATGGGTGCCCCTTGATCCGACTTATCCGGCAGCTCGCCTGGAACGGATGATTGAAGTCAGCCAGCCGACTGTCATTTTGTCGCGTTCGGATATCACGGCGGCTTTTGCGGGCGACAAGCTCCCCATACCGGTTCTGAGTATCGATCAATACGAAGCAGGAGCAGCACAAGCGGCGCCCGTCGTCGCGTTGACGCCCGACAGCCTGGCCTTCGTATTGTTTACCTCAGGATCTACCGGCGAGCCTAAAGGCGTGATGGGGACGCACCGCAGCACCCTGGCCGTCGCGGCATGGCGTGAGACAGCTTTCCCTTATCGTAAAGGCGAGCACTGTATTCACAAAACGTCATTGGGATTCGGCGATTCGATTCAAGAAATTCTCGGGCCATTACTGGCTGGTGCATCCTTGGCGTTTCTCTCCACAGAGGGTGGGCGCGATCCCTATCATTTCGTGGAGGAGATGCTCACCTACGAAGTTTCACGGGTGATTATCGTGCCTTCATTGTTGCAGGCCATTTTTTCGTCTGCTGCCAGGGTCGAGCGCTTGGTCGGGACTGTACTGTGGATCGCCAGTGGTGAGGCGCTCAGCGCAGAAACTATCGTACTGTTCAACAAGCGTTTGCCTAATGCAAGGCTGGTCAATGTGTATGGCATGTCAGAGGCTTCCTTTGACAATACTTGCGCGGATGTCGTCGATGCTGGTGTTCCAGCGCTGATAGGCAAACCGATTGCGGGCGCCGGTATATCCATTCTGGACGAGCACATGCGTCCTGTTTCTGTCGATACAGTGGGCGAAATCTACGTGAGTGGCGAGGTGGTCAATCGTGGCTATTTCGCTGACCCTCGCAAGACGGCTTCCACATTCGTACCTGACCCGCAGGGCATGGGTGGGCGCATGTTCCAGACCCGCGACATGGGCCGTTTCATGACCACCCAAAGCATTGCTTATCATGGGCGAATTGACCAGCAAGTCACCTTGCGCGGTATCCGCATTGAAATTCCAGAAGTCGAGGCTGCGTTGGCGGCCTGTCCGGGCGTTGCTCAAGTTGCCGTGGTGCATGACCAGGACGCCCAGGCACTTGTCGGTTGGGTTGTTCCCGATGAGCGCGAGCAATTGCTCAAGGACGGCGAGTACCAGGTATTCGAGAACGGTCTGGCACTGTTCGAGTACCGGCGTGGCGAAACTGACTACATCAGCGTCGAGTTTAGCGAACATGATACGCCGCTGCCGGTGTTACCCGACGGTGCCGTGGTCATCGATGTCGGAGCCAATATCGGCATGTTTTCCCTGGCCGCTCATTTTGCCGCGAGTGATGTGCATATCGTTGCGGTTGAGCCTGCGCCTGTAGTGTCATCGATTCTGCGGCGCAATCTGATTCTGCATGGCTGCTCGTTCGAGCTGTTGCAATGTGCTGTTGGCGCACAGGCTGGAACTGCGGACTTCACCTTCTATCCCAACGCCAGTCTTGAGTCCGGTCTCTACGCCGATGTACGCAAGGACGAACAGATCTTCCGAGAAAGTATCTCTGCCGAGATGGCTCAACATGACGTCAATCGCTTGATGGAGAACCGGTTTGACAGCGAGCGACTCGAGGTCAGGGTCGTCACATTGGGGGACGTGATTGACCAGATGGGCGTATCGAAAGTCGACTTAGTCAAAATCGACGTCGAGCGTTCTGAAGTCCAAGCGTTGCAGGGTTTGCAGGCGCACCATTTTGAACGCATCGCACGCTTTACCATCGAAGTGGAGTGCGTGGACGGCGCGCAGACTCAAGCCACTATCGCGGCCCTGTTCCCACCCAGCTTCACGTTGTTCTGGAAGCCTCACGGCCGATTGAACAAGGCAGGAATCTGGATGCTGGAAGCGATCAACCTATCCTGGCCGGTGCTTGAAAACGGGCTGAACCAGACGGTGACGTTTACGCCGCCAACCAGTTCTCTTTCAGAGCGGTTGTTGCGTCGTCAGTTGGCGGATGTCTTGCCTGCCCACATGCTGCCAGCCCGGATTCATTTCACCGACTCATTGCCGCAAACCCCAAGTGGAAAGCTTGATCGTCGTGCCCTTGCCCTCAAGCCTGCCCCGGTAGGCGCCGTCGTGCCGGCCACAATGGATACTGTGGAGTTCGAAATTGCGCAGGTCTGGCGCGAGGTTCTTCGTCGGCAGGACATAGCGCTTGACGATAACTTTTTCGACATTGGAGGCCACAGCCTGTTGGTTCTCGAACTGCTGAACCGTTTAGAAAAACGTGGCCATGGAAACCTGTCCGTTGCCGATTTTTACATGTGCCCTACGATCGCCGCACTTGCCGATTTTCTGCGTCAGGGGCGAAGCGAACGCGCTGCGACCACGCGAGGAATGTCGCGTGGAGAACAGCGTCGTTTGCGTGCCCGCATCCGTTCGGAGAATCCCCATGTCCAATCCTGATCATATCGCCATCGTCGGCGTGTCCTGCAGCCTGCCTGGGGCGCACGGAGTGGACCAGTACGCAAGCCTGCTCGCCGAGGGGCGAGATGCGTTCGAACGGGTTTGCGCGGCTGATGCGCAGAAAACAATAGCCCGCGGTATCGACCCAAACTCGCCAGACTGGGTGGGTGTCAATGCACCTTTGCAGAACGCCGAGCGCTTCGATGCCGACTTGTTTGGCTATACGCGCCGTGAAGTAGAAGTCATGGATCCTCAGCAGCGGGTTGCCATGCAGTGCGCGTATGCGGCGTTGGAGGATGCGGCCATCCAGGCCAGTTCAGTCGATCATTCGGTCGGGGTGTATTTAGCCTGCTCTCCCAGTACTTTTCTGTTCGAATACCTGTCTTCGACCGGGATGCGCAATACTTTGGGCGTAGATGCACTGGCGCTGGTCAACCACGCTGATTTCATCGCGACGGCTATTTCCTACCGACTCGACCTGCGCGGCCCCAGCATGGGAATTCAGACGGCTTGCTCCGGCTCTCTCGTCGCCGTCCATAGTGCGTGCGAAGCGCTGCGCTCCGCAGCCTGTGATCTGGCGCTCGCTGGCGGGGTGTCGGTGCGTATGCCTCAACGTTCAGGCTATCAAGCCCCTGCGGGAGGGGTGGCATCGCCTTCGGGCGCCTGTCGCCCTTTTGCGGAGGATGCCGATGGTACTGTTTTTGGCAGCGGTGCGGGCTTCGTAGTACTTCAGCGTCTGGATGACGCCCTGGCAATGGGCAGTCGCATCCTCGGGGTTATCTCCGGATCGGCTGTCAACAATGATGGGCGCGCGCGAGCGGGTTTCACTGCCCCCTCCCAGTCCGGCCAGGCTGCTGTGATTGCGGAGGCGCTTGGTGCGGCAGGCTTGAGTCCCGGTGACATCACCTATGTTGAAGGACACGGAACCGGTACGTTGGTCGGTGACCAAATTGAACTGCGCGCATTGGCCGATGTGTATGGAGGATCGGTGCGCCGCCAACCTCTGATCGTGGGTTCATGCAAAGGCAATATTGGCCACGTTGATGTAGCCGCCGGTATCGCCGGGCTGGTGAAGGTCATTTTGGCATTACGGCATAAAACCTTGTACCCGACGCTAGGTAAAGGCGTCTGCGCGGCAGTGGCAGGCTCAGGGTTTGAACTGGATATCATTCGAGAAACCCGAGAGTGGCCAGCAGGCGCACCTCGGCGCGCAGGCGTCAGTTCATTCGGGATTGGCGGGACCAATGCTCACGTCATCGTCGAGGAGCCGCCGCTGGTTGCGCCTGTACATGTTCGCTCAGACGATCGTGCGCGACTGATTACGTTGTCGGCGGCAACACCAGAAGCCATTTCCAGCAAAGTCCGTGATTTGTCGCGCCTACTGGAGCAGTCGTCAGGTGAGTCCCTTGCCGACATCGCTTATACGCTGCACACCGGACGAGAAAGCTTGCGATTTCGTATCAATGTGACGGCGCAAAGCAGGCATGCGGCGGCATTGGCACTTCGTCAAACCGTCGCGACTCACAGCATCGCTCGACCTTGCGTAGTGTTTCTTGTACCTGGGCACGATGAGGCGGTGTTGGCCAGCGCCAAAGCGATGTATACGAGCTGCAGCCTATTCAAAGCCGCCTTCATCGAGGTGGCGCTTCTCTTCACGCGCTGTTCGGGCCCTGACATTCTGGCGATGGTGGAAAGAACCGACGGGTCTTCGTCCGAAGGTATTCTTATGGCGTTCGCTTATGCGCTGGCTTTGGCGGACACGTTGGCTTGCTTCGCAATCACGCCTGATGCAGTGATCGGACACGGTGCTGGGGAGTTGGCCAGTGCAGTATTGGCTGGCGTCATTGACCGGGAGCAGGGCGTCGCGGCCATCCTGAGAGCCACAGCCATGGCCGGTACCGTGGCAGTTGAGCGTTCCATATCGGTTTCGCTCAGTGCGGCGGCAGTCCGGGAGCGATTGGTCGATGGGCTTCGTATCAGCGCTCTGGACGGGCGCCTGAGTACCGTTGTCAGCGGCTTGGATGCACCGCTCAAGGCATTCTGCGAGCATTTGGATGACCTCGCGATGCCATGGACGCCCCTGCAGAATGAGGCGTTTTGTACCGATGGTGCTGTTTGCAAAGCATTAGCCGGGTTTGAGCTGACAGGCGGAGTTCCAGACCGGGCGTGGATCTCGCCGGTGGCTGCAAAGATCATCAACGCCGGTGAGCGGGTCGAAGGTTCACATTGGAAGTCCCTGGCGGCACAGCCACAAGACTGGCTTACCGCCATGGAGCGCCTTGAGGAACACTTCGCCGCTCATCCAGGCGCAGTACTGATGATTGATCTTGGCCCAAGTGATCGGCTTGGGTCCATGGCGCAACGTGTGGTGGGCGCCAAACTGCTGCCATGGCGCAAGCCGAGCGATCCGGTTCGAACCGGTGAAGCGTGGCTGTTAGCACTGTTGGGAGTACTGCACAGCAACGGCCTGCCATTGGATTTCGAAGCCCTGTATTCGGGAGAAAAAAGAGCACGTGTTGCGCTGCCGTCCTACCCGTTTGCCACGACGGCCTACCTGCCGGCTCAAGAAAAACCCGTCGAGGTGGCTGTTGAACCTGCGGTGTGCATAAGGCAAATGGCATGGAGAAAAGAAGCCCGGCCTATCATGTTGCCCTCGACCGGGGAGCGTCAGTGGTTGGTGCTGGTGCGCGATCCGGACGACACCTTGGTCGCTCAATTGCGCGCGACGGGAGCGAGCGTTGTATTGGCACAAGCTGGAGACTCGTTCGAGCAACGTCAGGCTGATCACTTTGTCATCCGGCCCGGACAATTTGAAGATATTGCCGCAGTGCTGGCGACAGCCCCCTTCACGGACATCGTTCATCACTGGAGTTATGGCGAGGAGGGGCCTGATGAGCGTGAGCGCGGAGTTGTCGGCGGGTTCGCGATGTTGCGTGCATTTAATGCCTCTTCCAGAATGGGGCCTTCGCGTGTGTTCTTTGTGACGCAACGTGCGCTGGATGCATTTTGCCCGCAACCGGTCATCCCTGCTCGCAGTGCACTGGGCGCCCTGGCACGCGTGGCAGTGCAGGAAATGCCGGGTATCCGCTGTGTGCATGTTGATGTCGATAACGATCAAGACGCTCTGGCTTCGTTGTTTTGCGAACGCCCGCATCCACGCGCAGCCATTCGGGCAGGACACCCCTTCACTCCGGTCTTCGCTCCGCTCGAGCTTGAGTCGCAGGCGCCCTCACTTCTGGTAAACGGTGGGGTCTATGTGATAACCGGCGGCACCGGTCGATTCGCGATGATCATCGGGCAGTTGCTGGTTCGTGAGTACGCGGCCAAAGTCATTGCGTTCGCACGAGGCATCACGCCTGCAACTGAAGCGCTTTCGGCCGGGTTTGATATCCAGACGGTAGATATCGGTAACCGAGAGGCAGTATTCGCAGCTTTTGACGCAGTGCGTGAGCGTTACGGTCGAATAGATGGTGTCTTCCACGCGGCGGGTGTTGTCGCTACGCAGCTGCACCAGTCCATCGATGAAATGGACAATGAGCAGTTGCGCGAGCATTTCGATGTACGGGTCGACGGGTTCAATAATGTCCATGATGCGACCCGTAGTGATTCTGGGGCGTTGAAGCTGCTGGCTTCTTCCATGTCTCCCATTTTGGGCGGGCTGGGTCTGGCTGCTTATTCTGCCGCACATACCTGGATCGACGCCGCTGCCGACGCCTCGGATGACTGGAGAGCGATTCACTGGGAAGGCTGGTTCAGAGCACCCACCACGGGGGCGCAGAGCGTTGATGCCGCTGCGGACCGGGGGCCAAGTATGTTGTCCGATGATGAAGTGCGGACCTATTTTTTAGCCGCGCTCAAGGAAAGCACGCCTAGACGCATCATCGTCACGCGACATGACCTGGAAAGCCGTTTAGCCAAATGGGTCACCCGCCCAGCCGTGTTTGATTCGGTGCAAGCCTTGCCCGCAATGGTGAGCGTACGCGATGAGCTGATTCGCATCATCAGTTCATTGATTGGCGTTGAGCCTGGTGATGATGATGATTTCTTTGATTTGGGCGTCAACTCCCTGGTGGTGGTGCAAGTCCTCGCCCGGCTGCGCGCTTCGCTGGGAATCGATGTGCCTTTACGCGCGTTGTTCGACTATCCCAGCGTGGCGCTGCTATGCGCTGAAATCGAGTCGATGCGTCAGGGCTCGGACTCGAAAACCCGGGCGGAGCACTGAGTGGAGCGTTTTATGGGCCAAGCGCCACTGATCCAGCGTGTTCAGCGTAATGATCGCTTACCGCTTTCTTTCGGGCAGGAGCGGCTCTGGTTTGTCGAGCAGTTGACGCCGGGGTCCTCTCTTTACAACGAGCCGTTAGTGGTGCTCGAGTTGAATGGGCCCTTGCAGATTAGCTGCGTGCAGGCCGCCATTGACCACCTCGTCGTACGTCACGAGCCTTTACGTTCATACGTTGCCCAGCAAGCGGGGCAGCTGTCTGTGCGTGTGCGGCCACCGCAGCCGGTGCCAATTGTACGGGTGACGCTCGACACCAACGAGCGAGCTGAAGCGCTCGATACGTGGCTCAATCATGAGGCGCTGCGTCCTTTCGATTTGGAGAACGGGCCACTTTTTCGCGCTGCTTTGATTGATTTTGCAGACAACAAGGAGCGTCACTGTCTCGTGCTTGGTCTGCATCACATGGTGTCCGACGGTTGGTCGGTACGTCTTCTACTCAATGAAATCGCCGCAATGTATGCGGCGGCCAATCGTGGTCATTCATTGCCCGGCGCATTTCCTGAACTGGAGATTCAGTATGTCGATTATGCCGCCTGGCAAAAGAACACATACCGAAACGGTGGCTTCGCTGACGAGCAAGCGTATTGGCTGCAATGCCTGGTCGGTGCGCCGACGACTCAGTGGGTGGCGGATCATCCTGGCCAAGCGAAGGGGTTTGTCGCAAATTTTGTCGCGGATGTCATCCCTCTCGAACTTTTGGATGGGATTCGTCGTGCCGCCGAAAATAACGAGTTCAGCGCGAATAATGACGCGGTAACCACCCGGTACATGATTTTGCTGGCTTGCTGGCTGGTGGTACTGCAAGCGCGTGCGAATACATCGGACCTGACGGTTGCCACGGCTGTCGCCGGTCGCTCACTTCCTGAACTGGAAGGGCTCATCGGTTTCTTCGTCAACGTGATGCTGCTCAGAGTTGACACCTGTGGCAATCCGCCGTTTCGTGAGCTGCTGGCAAGAGTACGTACGACGGTAGTTGGTGCGTTGAGTCATCAGGCCTTGCCGTTCGATTGTCTTGTTCAGCAATTGCAGCCTGAGCGCCTTGAAGGTCGGCAGCCGTTGACCAATGTTTTTTTTGCTTACCACAATTTCCCTCATACAGAGATCGATATCGACGAATTGAAAGTCAGTCGATATCGCCATGAGAGAGGTGGGGCAAAATACGACATATCGCTGTTGGCAGTAGAGAAGGAGGAAAATACAGAGTCTCTGTCCCTCCAGCTCTGGTATGACGAAGAACTGTATGACGAGCGCTCGATGCGCGCAGCCCTCCAGGCGCTGCGACATATTATCGAAGCGCTCAATGAGCACGGAATTGAACGGCGCCTGCTGTTGGTGGGGGCCGATAACATGAATTATTTGGAAGATAGCCCATGGTGAACAGAATGGATGCGGGATGGGTAGTTGTAATCAATCACGAGGAACAGTATTCCGTCTATCCGGCGGATCTACCCGTGCCCGCGGGTTGGGTTGCCACGGGGCATAGCGGTACTCGTGATGAATGTCTCGATCATATTGCCCTTGTATGGGTTGATATGCGGCCACGCAGCGTGCGTGAGGCATTGGCTAAAGTGGCGTCTCATTCAGAATGAAAGATTCGGCTGTGTCATTGATTTCGATTGAGCTGGGGTTGGCGTTAGAAGCGGCCTTGACGGATTTCTCGAGAGTGCAGGGGGTTGCACAAGAAACCATTGTGTTGGCCGCCTGGTGTGAATTTCTTGCACTGGAAGATGAGGTGTCTCCTGGCGTCCATGTGACTCATCGACGAGGCACATTCTCGTTTGCAGAGACGCGGCCACAACCAGGCACGCCTTTTCTTGACAGAGTGGTCGCCGTTCATCACGCCATACGTCGGTCTGGCGCAAACTCGGGGCATGACACAGCCGGTTTTTTCATAGGTGACGCGGTCGATTTCAACCCTCGTACGGACAAGGACCTGGGCTTTTGCGGTGAGCCAGGCACGCGCGTCCTGATGGGGCCATTTGCACAAGCAGTCGTATCGGCGTTGACGACGTTTTTCGTCTCGCACGAGGCTCGTGCAGTCACGCTGAGTTTTGATGGGCATGCACCATCGACAGGAAGACCGCCTGCGGTTTTCGAGCACCCCGACGTCGTCACGGCGTTCCTGCAGGTCGCTCATCGTCAGCCAGAAGCAATTGCGCTGCAGACAACGCTGCGATGCTGGACCTATGCCGAAATTGAACACTGTGTACGACGCTGGAGCGGTCAGTTATGTGCCGGCTCCACAGTGGCCGTCGTATCCGATGATCCTTTTGTGCTGATATGTGCGCCGCTGGCCATCCTTGCGGCGGGGGCATGTTTCGTAATGCTGGATGCGAGCGTATCGGCGTCGCGAAGGGCGCGTCTGCTGGAGGCCAGTAAGGCCGATGCGGTAATCACTTGCAGTGACCTTGAGCTGCCTGACGGCGTCGCCCTTATGCGTACATGGGACCTGGACCAGGCAGTAGCGCCCGCGGTTATCCATGCTTACCCGGATGTGCTGCCCGGCTGTATCACTCTGACCAGCGGCAGTACGGGGTTCCCGCAGGCTTGTACGCTGAGTCGACGTACGTTGCGCAGCCTCGGCCGAGAGTTGAAAGAGTTGTTCGGCGGTACGCGAATCCTGCATCTGGGATCGGTCAGCTTTGATGTGTTTTTACATAACTTCAGTTTGGCCCTGGCGGAAGGCGGGACGCTGTTCTACGTTCCGGCCCTGGATCCTGCACGTATAATCACGCTGGCGGCCCAATGGCGTATCGATCATTTTTGCAGTGTTCCCTCCATTTTAAAATTGCTGGATCCTGGCGCGCTGTGTGGTGAACGTTGGCCCGTCGTTGTATCCGTTGGTGAGCCGTGTTCCGAAGGACTGACGAAACGCTTTGCGGCTCACGCAGTGTTCTTTGATGCCTACGGCTGCACGGAGGCCGGCGTCGCCAATCTTTATCAACGGCATGCTGCACTGACCCCAGACACTTGCTTCGCGCTGCAGCCATTTCCTGGCAATACCGTCTCGGTAGTTGATAGGCGGTTCCAGCGCCTGCCGCAGGGCGTCGCAGGTGAGTTGACTATCGCAGGCGATTGCCTGGGGCTTGGGTACGTCAATAACGCCCGTGACACCGCGTCCCGTTTTGTTCCCGACCCACAGGGCGCGCCCGGCAGTCGGATGTTCCGCACGGGTGATAAAGCCTATCTTGATAGCAATGGACGGGTGAGCCTGCTGGGCCGCCTTGATCGCCAAGTCAAAGTGCTGGGCGCTCGCGTAGATCTGCGTGAAATTGAGGCCCTTGCTGAGCAACAGCCTGGAGTGACCAGCGCTGCCGCCTTCACCACCGCAGATCCGGCAGCACTTCGCCTGGCGGTAGTCGCCGATACAAATCAGCGCCTGGTTGATCTGGAGCGAAAGCGCGTTGCGCAGTGGGTGGACACCTTCGATTATTCGCTCGACTTGACCGAGCGCGAGGAGTTTGCCGGTTGGAAGAGTGCAATCACCGGTGGTGATATTCCCGCCGAGCAAATGCGTGAGTGGGTAGAGGCGACCTGTGAGCGTGTGTTGGCACTTGGTCCGACCTCAGTGCTTGAAGTGGGTTGTGGAACGGGGGCCATCCTCGTTCGACTCGCATCGAGTTGTACCGAGTTATGCGCGACGGATATCAGTGCTCCGGCTCTCGCGGTAGCGGGCCAGCGGCTCTCCAAGGCTGGAGGGGCCAAATTCCAATTGCTGCGACAGTCTGCGATCGATTCCGTCGCTGTCGAAGGTTACTTCGACGCAGCGGTATTGAGTTCCGTGGCCCAGTATTTCCCGAGTGCTGCTTATCTGCGGGATGCATTGGCGAAGGCAATTGCCTGTGTACGTCCGGGCGGGCATGTTCATGTCGCTGATGTCAGGGATTTGCGCCTTCAGCCAAGGCTCATCGAATGCATCCAGGCTGCGCAGTCTGATGCATCCTTGAAAGCCGATGACGAAGAGCTTCTGGTCGACCCCTCTTTTTTCCTGACGCTGGGAGGGGCGAACAAGCGGGTTGCCGGCGTTGAGTTACTTGTTCGGGGCGGCGACACCCCCAATGAACTTAACAGCTACCGTTATGACGTCATTATTCATGTCGGCAAGCGCGAGATTGAAGAGCCCGTGCGGTGTGTACCCTGGTCACGCTCACTCGTGCTCGAGGCATTTGCTTCGCCGGTTCGCATTACCGCAATTCCCAATGCGCGCCTGCTGGGAGAGCAGGGCGAAGATCCTATGGTTATGTTGCGTCTCGCTCGAGCCAGTGGGCACCGCTCCAGTGTGACGCTCAACCTGGATGACCCGATGACGTTCGACCTGAACCTGGGTGTATCAGCAGTGCATCCGTTGCTCGGTTCGACTGGACAGCATACCTCGTCTTTGACAAACGACCCTCTGGCCATCGAGCGTTGCGCCATTGTCGCCGCCGATCTGGAAGCCATTTTCGAGAAAGACTTATCGCCCTGGATGCGTCCGGCGCAGATACATATGCTCAAGGCTTTGCCGAGGACCACGGGAGGCAAGGTCGACTACAGCACCCTTGCCGCGTCGATATCTCAGGTCATCACGCAGCCTCGGGCCTTTGGCGACAGCGTGACCGCAGAGCTATTGTCGGGCCTTTGGCAGGATGTACTCGGTGTGTCACCGCGTACGCAAGAGGATAACTTTTTTGCCTGCGGAGGCCACTCCCTTCAAGGCGTGCGACTGATGGCAAGAATTGCGTCCACGCTCGGCGTTCAGTTGCCGCTGTCGACGTTGTTCCGCAATCCTACATTCAGCGGTTTGCTCGCAGCTATTGAAGGCGCCAGAGGCAGCGAGAAGGTGTGCGAGACGCTGCAGCGCGTACGGGCACCTTCGACCATGACGCATTTTCCGCTTACGGCGGCGCAGGCGCGGCTTTGGTTTCTTGAACGATTAACGCCGGGCACCTCTGCGTATCACATGCCGGTCGCCCTGCGGTTGACCGGAGTACTGGATGTGTCGGCGCTACGGCGGGCCTTCAACCTGGTGGTTGATCGTCATGAAACGTTACGAGCCAACTTCGGTGTGATTGACGCAGAGCCTGTGCAATGGTTCGCTTCTTCCACTGATATTGATGTGCCGTTGCTGACAGGCATGTGCATGTCCCATGACGAAACAGAACGCTGGATCGAGACGTTCGGACGCAAGCCGTTTGCATTGAGCACCGGTCGCTGTTTTCGCGTGGCGATTCTGGAGCTTGAGCCGCAATGCCATTTGTTCGTCATGGTCATCCATCATCTTATCTCTGACGGTTGGTCGATGCGGGTTCTTACAGAGGACCTTTCCCGCGCCTATCTGGCATGTAAAGAAGTAGATAACGACGTCGAGGTTGTCGCCTTCCCTGAGTTACCATTCACGTTCAGTGACTATGCCTATTTGCAACAGGCACAAGCTGCAACAGATGCATCCTTGGTGGACTTGCAGTGGTGGGTCGACCGCTTGCGTGGCAACCAGGTGTCGACGCTGCCTGTCTATCCCCGGCCGGCATCACGTGCGGGCAAGGGAGCAGGGGTTGACCGAGTGGTTTCCATGGAGGCAGTCGAAGTCCTCAGGTCATACGCTCGTTCGGCGGATGCCACTTTGCATATGCTGTTGTTCACTGCATTTAGTGTGCTGGTTGCCCGACATGGTGTGGACCGTGACATCACGATAGGGACGCCTGTTGCGAATCGACCTGATGACACGCTGATGTCGTTGATCGGCTTCTTTGCCAATACGGTTGCATTGAGGGTGGAGGTGTCTCTTGACGCCAGTTTCAGGCAATTGCTGGCACAAGTCAGGGACACGATTGTTTCCTCGTTCGATCACCAATCCTGTGCATTCGAGCGAATTGTGGATGCGCTGCATCCTGTACGTGATCTTAGCGTAACACCCGTCTTTCAACTGTGGTTCGCCTTCCTCGACATGGAACTGTTGACGCAGGAAGTCGAAGGTTTGCGTATTGCGCCTATCTCCATGAAGCATGCCGAGGCGCAATTCGACCTGTCGTTGTCGATTGCGCTTACCTCCTCCGGCCTGACTTGTTCATTTACGTACGATACCGAGCTGTTTCCAGCGTGCCACATCGAAAAGATGGCAGATCGATATCTCATACTGCTGGAGCAACTGGCTGAGTCATTTGACAAGCCTGCAGGTGATATCGAGCTTTTGACTGACCGGGAGCGTACGGCCATTCGTGAAGATGGCCTCGGCGGCTGTCCGATTCGGCAGGGCGATGTAGCCAGCTTGTTGAAGGTTCATGCAGCCCAAAGTCCAAATACCATCGCCCTGATCGAAGAGGACATGCATTGGAGTTACGCTCAACTGGACAGGTTGGTTGACGTTATTGCCTATGCGTTCAGCTGGCAGGTCGAACCAGGCTGCACCGTGGGCATTTGCATGCTCCGCTCGTGGCGGTTGTTGCCATTGATCCTCGGGGCTTATCGGGCGGGTGTGCCATTTGTCCTGCTGGATCCGCGTTATCCTCCCGCTGCACGAGAGTCGATTTGTGCGGATGCGCAAGTAGGACTAATCGTCGATGAGACGAACTGGCATTCGCTTATCAGTGGGCCGCGTTACTCGTCTGCTACCCCTTTGTGCGAGTCTGCCCTGGCCTACATCTGCTTCACCTCAGGTTCTACCGGCCAGCCTAAGGGCGTGCGGGTATCTCGTGGTGCTCTCGACGCTTTTCTCGGCGCGTTTATAGCACGCATGGGCGCGACGTCGGATTTGGTCATGTTGGCGGTGACGGTTCCGAACTTTGATATTGCCCTGTTGGAGTGGCTACCGCCCATTTGCGTAGGCGCGCGTATTGTAGTCGCTCCTGCAACCACCTCTTTCGAGGCTCATTCGGTAATCGAGTTGATCGAGCGTCAGGCCGTTAATACCGTGCAATGTACCCCGTCGATGTGGCGCCTGATGCTTGCCGGTGGCTTCCAGGGGTGCCGAAAAACGATGACGTTGTTGTCGGGAGGAGAAGCACTTGCCGCGGACATAGCTCTTGAGTTGACGAGCCGGTGTGCGCGTCTGCTCAATTTTTATGGGCCTACTGAAACAACGATTTACTCGATCTGCCATCAGGTCCATGCCGGCGACAGCGAGGCGCCTCCAATTGGCCGGCCGATCCTGGGAACGCGTAGTTACGTGCTTGATGAGAGGATGCAGCCGGTCGCGTACGATGTTATCGCAGAACTTTATCTGGCCGGAGCGGGGGTCGCTGACGGCTACGCTAATCGTCCGTCCGAGACGGCTCGCAGGTTTGTGCCGGAAATCAACGGCTCCCCCGGCTCGCGCATGTATGCAACAGGCGATCTTGTGCGACAGAAAGCAGATGGTGAATTGCTTTATGTGGGCCGGGTTGACAATGAAGTCAAGCTGCATGGGATGCGTATAGACCTTACAGGTATAGAAAGTGTCCTGCTCGGTTGGCCTGATATGAGCGACGTATGCGCGCTGGTAGTAGGAGAAGGTCTATCCGCACGGATCGTCGTAAGTTGTATCTGCACCACCCCTGATATGACACTGGGAAGTGTGCGTGAAAGGGCTGCACGCGAGCTGCCTGTGCATATGTTGCCCGAGCAGTTGCTGTTGGTTGATGTGCTACCCCGTACCGCTACCGGTAAGCGTGACCGCAAGGCGTTGGCGGTAATGGCTAAAGCCCAGGTCCCAGAGAACTTCATCGATGGGCGTTCAGACCCTGTCCTTGAAGGTGTGAGAAGCCTTTGCAGCAGTATCGTTGGTGGCGCAGTCGTTAAGGTGGACGATAACTTTTTTGCTGATCTGGGCGGGCATTCGTTGATGGCGTTGCGCCTGATCGAGAGCCTGCAGAAACGGTTTAGTATCCAGTTGCCTCTGCGTGTGATATTTGAAGCTCCGACGGTCAGAGGTATTGCCGAACGTGTCGCGTTGGCAATGTTGGAAAATTCCCCTGCCATTTCCCAACCGGTTGCTCGCAGCGCTCGCGAAGGCCTGCTTCCCCTGTCCTTCGCCCAGCAGCGCTTGTGGTTCCTCAGCCAACTGCATCCCGACAGTGCTCTGTATAACATTCCCGTCGCCGTGCGCCTGGATGGCCGGCTCGATCCTGCTGCGCTACAGCAGGCACTCACGGCTGTGGTCGAACGCCATGAGGCATTGCGCACCACCTTCCCACTAGCGCAGGACCTGGCCTATCAGCATATCCACCCGGCACAGGTATGCGCCTTGCCGCTGATCGACCTGACTGCCTGGCCCGAAGACGAGCGCTTGGCACGCTCCCAAGCGCTGGTCCGCCAGGAAGCGGCGCAGCCCTTTGACCTGGCCAACGGCCCGCTGCTGCGCACGCAGCTGCTCAAGCTCGATGACCAGCAACATATCCTGTTGCTGACCATGCACCATATTGTCTCCGATGCCTGGTCCGCGGGCGTGCTGACCCAGGAGCTGTCGCAACTGTATGCCGACTTCAGCCAAGGCCAGGCCAGCAGCCTCGTACCGCTTGAAATCCAGTACGCCGACTATGCCCTGTGGCAACGCGAACACCTGCAAGGCGCCCGGCTCGACGAGCAGCTGACCTACTGGAAACAGACGCTGGACGCTGCGCCAGCCTTGCTCGAGTTGCCCACTGACCGGCCTCGTCCCGCTGTGCAAAGTTACCGTGGGCACACCGTGGCCTGCGAGATCGATGCCGCCCTGACCGCGCGTATCAAGGCTCTCGGGCAACAGCACGGCACCACGCTGTTCATGACCTTGTTGGCCAGCTACGGTGTGTTGTTGCAGCGCTACAGCCATCAACACGACCTGGTCATCGGTTCACCGATTGCCAACCGCAACCACCCTGGCATCCAGCCGTTGATCGGCTTTTTCGTCAATACCCTGGCACTGCGGTTACGTATCGATGGGCAACAGGCGTTCACCGATCTACTGGCCCAGGTACGCGAGCACACGCTCAATGCCTATGCCCATCAGGATCTGCCGTTCGAGCAACTGATCGAAGAGCTCAAGCCGGTGCGCAGCCTGGCTTATTCACCACTGTTCCAAGTGATGTTCGCGGTGCATAACGCGCCGGCCGGCGAGCTGATGGCCGACGGCTTGACCTTCCAGGGCGTGGAGGCGCCGGCCACATTGGCCAAGTTCGATTTGAGCCTGGGCGTAACCGAAGTCAACGGCTGCTTGCAGGCTACTTTCGAATACAGCACCGACCTGTTCGATCAGGCCCGTATCGAACGGATGGCCCACCACTGGCTGGCCATGCTGGAGCAACTGACGCAGCAACCGGACACCGCCCTGCGTGAGTTGCACCTGTTACCGGCCAAAGACTACCGCCAGATCGTCCACGACTGGAACGCCACCGATGTGCAACGCCAGCCAGCGCAGTGCGTGCACCACCTGTTCGAAGCCCAGGCCGCCCGTACTCCGGATGCCGTGGCGCTGGTCTATCAGGACCAGCAGGTGAGCTACCGCGCGTTGAACCGTCAGGCCAACCAGTTGGCGCACTACCTGATCCTACAGGGTGTGCAATGCGATGA
Organism: Pseudomonas khavaziana; assembly: GCF_036704165.1. Taxonomy (NCBI): domain Bacteria; kingdom Pseudomonadati; phylum Pseudomonadota; class Gammaproteobacteria; order Pseudomonadales; family Pseudomonadaceae; genus Pseudomonas; species Pseudomonas khavaziana. Next base: position 5,697,165 of record NZ_CP129946.1, on the reverse strand, counting down.
ACTGGTGGGCGTGTTCATGGAGCGCTCGGTGCAGATGATCGTGGCGTTGCTGGGTATTTTGAAAGCCGGGGCCGCCTATACGCCGCTGGACCCGGACTACCCTGGCTCGCGGATTACCTACATGCTCGACGATGCCGGCGTGAAACGCGTGCTGACCCAGCATTCACTGCTGGAGCAACTGCCGGGCGATTACGCAACGCTGTGCCTGGACAGTCAGGCCGAGCGGTTCAAGGCTTGCCCGAGCACCAATCCGGTGACCGGCGTAACGCCGGCGAACCTGGCGTATTGCATTTACACCTCGGGCTCCACCGGGCGGCCTAAAGGGGTGGCGAATCCGCACACCGGGGTTGTCAATCGCCTGGTCTGGATGCAGGAGGAGTACAAATTCGAAACAGTAGATGTCTTCCTGCAGAAGACTGCTTTTGGATTTGATGTTTCAGTGTGGGAATTCTTCTTGCCGTTGATGGTGGGTGCGCGTCTGGTTGTTGCAGAACCGAATATGCATAAAGATCTCGACTACATGCGCCAGATCATCAGCGAACAGCAGGTCACCGCATTGCATTTTGTTCCGTCGATGCTTCATGCATTTATTGCTGATCCGGTGGTCACTCATGTATTGAAAAAAGTGTTTTGTAGCGGCGAGGCCTTGCCGGAGCCACTGCAAAATCAATTTTTCGATGCGTACCCTGGCGTTTATCTGCATAACTTATACGGGCCTACTGAAGCTGCCATCGACGTATCCTACTGGCAGTGTCAGCCCCATTCAGATACGGCAGGTGTTCCGATAGGCAGCCCCATTGCCAACATTGAGCTGTACGCACTGGATGACGATTTCAATGTTGTACCGGTGGGTGTCAATGGTGAACTGTACATCGGCGGAGTAGGCGTCGCCCGCGGCTATAACAAAGCCGCAGCTATGAGTGCAGAACGCTTTATCCCTAACCTGTTCAGCCAGCAAGGTACGCGTTTGTACCGGACCGGCGACCTGGTACGTTGGCGCGAAGATGGTCAACTGGAATATTTCGGTCGCCAGGACCATCAGATCAAACTGCGTGGTTTCAGGATCGAGCCAGGCGAAATCGATGCCCGCTTGCAATCGTGTCCCGGCATTCATCAGGCATCGGTCATGGTGCGCGAGGACGTACCGGGGCAGAAACAACTGGTGGCCTATTTCACCGCTGAAACGACTGAATCGACGCTCACGACCCAGACCGTTCAGGCTTGGCTTCGCGATGCGCTGCCCGATTACATGGTGCCTGCGGCGTTCGTTCGTCTGGACCATTGGCCGCTGAATGACAACGGCAAGCAGGATCGCAAAGCGCTGCCGGCCCCCAACCGGCATGCCTTGAGCTCTGATGTGTATGAAGCCCCCCAGGGCAAGATCGAGACGATACTGGCCGGCATCTGGGCCGAGGTGCTGTCGGTAGAGCCGGTAGGACGCTCCGACAATTTCTTTGCGCTGGGCGGTCATTCGCTGCTGGCTGTGACACTCATCCAGCGTATGCGCCAGCACGGCATGCGTGCCGACATCAAAGTGCTGTTCAGTCAGCCGACGCTGGCTGCGCTCGCCGCCTCCCTGTCGCAGGAACTGGAGCTTGAAGTTCCGGACAATCTGATCCCGGTTGACTGCCAGCGCATCGAGCCGCACATGCTGCCATTGGTCACCCTCGACCAGGCGGCTATCGATCAGATCGTCGAGGCTGTACCGGGCGGTGCCGCCAACATTCAGGACATCTACGCACTGGCGCCGTTGCAGGAAGGTATCCTTTACCATCATGTCTCCACCCATGAGGGTGACCCGTTCATTCTTAATGCGGTGCTTGAACTGGACAGCGAAACACGTGTGGTTTCGTTTGTCAGTGCCCTTCATAAAGTCATGCAACGCCATGACTCCCTGCGTACGGCCGTGTTCTGGAAAGGTCTCGATACGCCGGTCCAGGTTGTGTTGCGCTCAGCTTTCTTGTCGAGCGAAAAGGTTGAGCTGGATCCGGCCGACGGCGATCTTCTCGACCAGATGCGCGAACGGTTCGATGCCCGTAGTTTTCGGCTTGACATCAGCCAGGCACCGATGCTGTGCCTGCGTCATGCGTGGGATCCCCTGAGCCAGCGCTACATTATGGCGCTGGTCTTCCACCACCTGATTCTGGATCACGTTGCATTGGCTGTGATCATGTCGGAGATACAGAGTTTGCTGGTGGACGATTCGGCGCAATTGCCGACCCCGGTTCCTTATCGCAACTACATTGCCCAGACCCGCCTGCGCAACGATGATGAGGCTCATGAACGCTTCTTCCGCGACATGCTGCATGACGTTGACGAACCTACCTTGCCATTCTGCAAGCAATCCCCCGAGGGCGCTTTGCAGCAAGTACGGCAGACACTGGATGGCCAGGTCAGTCGTCGCATTCGCCACCTCGCCCGCAGTTTGAGTGTCAGCGCTGCCAGCCTTATGCACCTTGCCTGGGCGCGCGTGGTGGGAGGTGTGTCGGCGCGTGACGATGTGGTGTTCGGCACCATACTTGTAGGCCGCATGCAAGCTGGCGAGGGTGCTGAACGGGCACTGGGCATGTTCATCAATACCTTGCCGATTCGCGTCGAGCTACGGGCGCAAACCGTCGTTGAGGCAGTCACGCAGGTGCATGCGCGCCTGACCGGTCTGCTCGAACACGAGCACGCCCCTCTGGCCCTGGCGCAACGCTGCAGCGGCGTGCCGGCCCCAGCTCCGTTGTTCGGCACATTGCTCAACTTCCGTTACAGTCCGGCGGACGATTCTACTCTGGCCCATGATGCCTGGCGGGGTATACGAGGGCTTGATGTGCATGAGCGTACGGGTTATCCGCTTGCGCTGGCAGTGGATGATACTGGTGAAGCATTCACTTTGACGGTCCAGGCCACCAACGGCATTGATGCCCAACGCGTCTTCGGCTATTTGCAGTGCGCGTTGCACAACCTGCTGGATGCGCTTGAACGGGCGCCGTTGACGCCCATCAGCCAGCTTTCAATCCTGCCGCAGCCGGAACAGGAGCGGGTGTTGCACGGCTTCAACGCCGCGCCGCGTGATTATCCGCGTGATGAGCTGATTCATGCGCTCTTCGAGCAGCAGGCCCGACGGACTCCGGACGCTTGTGCTGTCAGCGATCACCGCGGCCTGACCTTGAGTTACGACGCGCTCAATCGCCAGGCCAATCAGTTGGCCCACCGCCTGATTGCCCAAGGCGTAGTACCGGACGCCCGCGTGGCCGTTTCGCTTTATCGCAGCAATGACCTGGTCGTTGCCCTATTGGCGATTCTCAAAGCCGGCGGTGCCTATGTGCCCGTGGATCCGGACCTGCCCGTCGATCGCCGCGACTATATGCTCAGAGACAGCGCGCCAGTGGTCATGCTTACCAGTGTGGCGTTGCAGGACGTCGTTGCGCGCGCGAACACTCCGGTGCTGTTGGTCGATGTAGAGACCACGCAAGACTCATTCGAATATCACAATCCTGACCCGGTCGCGCTAGGGCTCACTGCGACTCACCTGGCTTATGTGATTTATACGTCCGGTTCGACCGGCACCCCGAAAGGGGTTCTGAGCGAACACCGTGGCGTGGTCAACCTGCTGCTCTGGGTCCGCGATGAATACCAAGTAGACGAGGCCGATCACATTCTGCAGAAGACTCCGTTCGGATTTGATGTGTCGGTCTGGGAGTTTTTCCTGCCGCTGCTGAGCGGCGCCCGGTTGTACATGGCACGCCCCGGTGGCCACCAGGATCCGGCCTATCTGACGCGTGTCGTGCGCGAGCAACGCATCACATTGCTGCACTTCGTGCCCTCAATGCTCGAAGTCTTTCTGGAGCATCATGACTGTCGGGGCTTCGAGGCGCTACGCAAAGTATGGTGCATTGGAGAAGCCTTGCCGCGTAGCCTCCAAAACCGCTTTGAAGCGCGTCTGCAAGGCGTCGAGCTGCACAATCTGTATGGACCGACTGAAGCGTCCGTTATCGTGACGGCTTGGCATTGTCGCTCCGACGATCAGAGCATCAGTGCGCCGGCCGGTCGTCCTATTGCCAATATCAACCTCTATATTCTGGATGCCCACGGCCAGCCAACACCGATGGGCGTTGCTGGGGAAATCAATATCGGTGGCATCGGCGTTGCACGGGGGTATTTGAACTTGCCCGAACTGAGCGCCGAGCGTTTCTTGCAAGATCCGTTTGACAAGGACCCGTTGGCCCGCCGTTATCGCACCGGCGATCTGGGTCGCTGGCTGGATAATGGCACGATCGAATATCTGGGCCGTAATGACTTTCAGGTGAAGATCCGTGGTCAGCGCATCGAGTTGGGTGAGATCGAAGCCCGACTGGCGCTCCATCCCGCAGTCAAGGAAACGGTGGTGATGGCCCGTGACGAAGCTGACGGTGAAAAACGACTAGTGGCGTATTTCACGTCTGGCAAGAACGATCTGCCTGAGATCAGCGAGCTGCGCGAGCACTTGCAAGGCTACCTGCCGCACTACATGTTGCCAGCCGCCTATGTCGGTCTGGAAGCCTTTCCGCTGACCGCCAACGGCAAGCTGGACCGCAAGGCGCTGCCAGCCCCTGACGCACTCAGTGGCCGTGGTTACGAACCGCCTCAGGGAGAGCTGGAAACCGTACTTGCTGTGGTGTGGGAAGAGCTGTTCAAGGTTGAGCGTGTCGGCCGCCACGACGACTTTTTCGAATTGGGCGGCCATTCGTTATTGGCGTTGCACCTGATCGAAAACCTGCAGAAACGATTTGATATTCAGTTGCCACTGCGTGCGATATTTGAAGGCTCGACGATTAGAGGCATAGCCGAACATATCGCCCTGGCAATATTGGAAAATGCGCCGGCCGTTTCCCAGCCGGCTCCTCGTGGCGCTCGCGAAGGTCAGCTTCCCCTATCCTTCGCCCAGCAGCGCCTGTGGTTCCTCAGCCAGCTGCAACCCGACAGCGCCCTGTATAACCTCCCCGTCGCCGTGCGTCTGGTGGGCCGGCTCGATCCTGCTGCGCTACAGCATGCACTTACGGCTGTGGTTGAACGCCATGAAGCATTGCGCACCACCTTCCCGGTGGTACAGGGCCAGGCTCACCAGCATATTCACCCGGCACAGGTATGCGCCTTGCCGCTGATCGATCTGACCTCCTGGCCCGAAGACGAGCGCCTGGCACGCTCCCAAGTGCTGGTCCGCCAGGAAGCGGCGCAGCCCTTTGACCTGGCCAACGGCCCGCTGCTGCGCACGCAGCTGCTCAAGCTCGATGACCAGCAACATATCCTGTTGCTGACCATGCACCATATTGTCTCCGATGCCTGGTCCGCGGGCGTGCTGACCCAGGAGCTGTCGCAACTGTATGCCGACTTCAGCCAAGGCCGGGCCAGCAGCCTCGTACCGCTTGAAATCCAGTACGCCGACTATGCCCTGTGGCAACGCGAACACCTGCAAGGCGCCCGGCTCGACGAGCAGCTGACCTACTGGAAACAGACGCTGGACGCTGCGCCAGCCTTGCTCGAGTTGCCTACTGACCGGCCTCGTCCCGCTGTGCAAAGTTACCGTGGGCACACCGTGGCCTGCGAGATCGATGCCGCCCTGACCGCGCGTATCAAGGCTCTCGGGCAACAGCACGGCACCACGCTGTTCATGACCTTGTTGGCCAGCTACGGTGTGTTGTTGCAGCGCTACAGCCATCAACACGACCTGGTCATCGGTTCACCGATTGCCAACCGCAACCACCCTGGCATCCAGCCGTTGATCGGCTTTTTCGTCAATACCCTGGCACTGCGGTTACGTATCGATGGGCAACAGGCGTTCACCGATCTACTGGCCCAGGTACGCGAGCACACGCTCAATGCCTATGCCCATCAGGATCTGCCGTTCGAGCAACTGATCGAAGAGCTCAAGCCGGTGCGCAGCCTGGCTTATTCACCACTGTTCCAAGTGATGTTCGCGGTGCATAACGCGCCGGCCGGCGAGCTGATGGCCGACGGCTTGACCTTCCAGGGCGTGGAGGCGCCGGCCACATTGGCCAAGTTCGATTTGAGCCTGGGCGTAACCGAAGTCAACGGCTGCTTGCAGGCTACTTTCGAATACAGCACCGACCTGTTCGATCAGGCCCGTATCGAACGGATGGCCCACCACTGGCTGGCCATGCTGGAGCAACTGACGCAGCAACCGGACACCGCCCTGCGTGAGTTGCACCTGTTACCGGCCAAAGACTACCGCCAGATCGTCCACGACTGGAACGCCACCGATGTGCAACGCCGGCCAGCGCAGTGCGTGCACCACCTGTTCGAAGCCCAGGCCGCCCGTACTCCGGATGCCGTGGCGCTGGTCTACCAGGACCAGCAGGTGAGCTACCGCGCGTTGAACCGTCAGGCCAACCAGTTGGCGCACTACCTGATCCAACAGGGTGTGCAATGCGATGAACTGGTGGGCGTGTTCATGGAGCGCTCGGTGCAGATGATCGTGGCGTTGCTGGGTATTTTGAAAGCCGGGGCCGCCTATACGCCGCTGGACCCGGACTACCCCGGCCCACGCATTGCCTACATGCTCGACGATGCCGGCGTGAAACGCGTGCTGACCCAGCATTCACTGCTGGAACAACTGCCGGGCGATTACGCAACGCTGTGCCTGGACAGTCAGGCCGAGCGGTTCAAGGCCTGCCCGACCAGCAACCCGGTGACCGGCGTAACGCCGGCGAACCTGGCGTATTGCATTTACACCTCCGGCTCCACCGGGCGACCTAAAGGGGTGGCGGTGGCACACGGCGCACTGGCGATGCATTGCCAGACTATCGGCGCGCGTTATCAATTGACCGCGCACGACCGCGAGTTCCACTTTCTGTCCATCAGCTTCGATGGCGCCCATGAGCGCTGGATCACTCCACTGTTCTTCGGGGCTTGCGTGGTACTCAAGGAGCAGGCCTTGTGGGGAGCCAAGCAAACCTATGAGACCCTGCTCGCTCAAGGCATTACGGTTGCGGCGTTTCCCCCCAGCTACCTGCAACAGCTGGCGGACTGGAGTGCACAGCAAGGCCGTGCCCCGACCGTCAATACCTATTGTTTTGCTGGCGAAGCGTTTGGTCGCGACACCCTGCACCACATCATCAAGCACTTGAGCCCCAAGTGGATCATTAATGGCTATGGCCCGACCGAAACGGTCATCACCCCCACGATCTGGCGAGCGGATGCGCAGTCTGCCGACTTCAGCGGCGGATACGCGCCCATCGGCAATGGCGTTGGTGAGCGTGAATTGTACGTGCTGGACCAGGATTACAACGTGGTCCCCATCGGTGTTTCAGGTGAGCTGTACATCGGTGGCGAGGGCTTGGCACGTGGCTACCTGAATGCCTCGCTGTTCACGGCCGAACGCTTTATTCCCAACCCGTTCTGCCAACAGGGTACGCGCTTGTACCGGACTGGCGACCTGGTGCGCTGGCGCGACGATGGGCAACTGGAGTATCTCGGTCGCCTGGACCACCAGATCAAACTGCGGGGTTTCCGGATCGAACTGGCGGAAATCGAAGCGGCCCTGCGCAACCAGCCACAGGTCGACGAAGTGGTGGTACTGGTGCGCGAAGATGTACCAGGTATCAAGCAACTGGTGGCCTATGTGGTCGGCGACTCGGCCCAGGTGCTGAACCTGCAGGCGGCTCTGCGACAGCAGTTACCGGGGTATATGGTGCCGAGCCAATTTGTATTTTTGCAGGCGCTGCCACTGCTGCCCAACGGCAAGACCGACCGTCAGGCGCTGCCGGCGCCACAGGCGAGCCGCGAGCATTTGGAAGACCGCTACGTGGCGGCACGCAACGAAACCGAAGCGTTGCTGGTGGCGTTGTACGAAGAAGTGCTCAAGCGTGAACAAGTGGGCATCCACGACAGCTTCTTCGAGCTGGGCGGGCACTCGTTGCTGGCGATGCAGTTGGTCGCTCGGCTGCATGAAGAGCTGAACATCGACCTGCCCGTGCGGGCGGTATTTGAAATGCCGTCGATTGAGCCGTTGGCGGTAGTCATCGCACACATTCAGGGCTCGCTGGGGTCAACAACCTCTGAGGAAGAGTACGATGAATTGTTGATTTAGGCTCATTTCTAGCACCCCGTAATGTGGCAGATTCTCTGCATTTCTTACGGGGTGTGGCCTCATTGGCTTGGGAGGAGGCTCATGATGTTGCAGCGATGCTTCATGGAGTTTGATGCCGCACGTCTGAGCCATGTGTCAGCGTCTGAGTTGACGCTGACTCTGGCTTGTCATTGGGGGAGCAATGGAGGTGTAGCATGAAGTTTCGCATCGCAGTGCTGACCAGCGACAAGCAAGCCTTCAGTGGTCTGTACATTCCTCGTGCAAGCGTGATGAGTTCTTTTTGCTGCTGAGGGTGTAGGGGCCTAACAGCAGCTTGGCTTCCATGCCACGTTCGGTGCAAATCCGAACGAAGCGAGAAGCTTCGACTATTGGCAACGACGTATCGGTATAAATCTTGGAGGTGATATGGCGCAGCCATCGTTCCTGTCCCATTGCATAGACGAATGCTCGCTTGGGGTTAAACAGGTCAATCAAACTAATGGCTTGGGCACAGTCACTACTACTGAGGTGTCGAGAGTTATCAACATTGCGTGGTAACGGCTTGGATAACAAAGGACCATAGAGCCAGCTGACAGGAGCCCCTTCACACTCCATGCCAATGAACAGCGTATCTACAGCAGGCAGGATTTTTGCGAGATGCGCTACCACGCGGGGTTCGATGTTTCGGAAGTCAGCCATCAGTAGGATATTTTCCCCCTCCACATTGACTGCGTAGGTAGCTTTTGCCCCGATGGGCAGGTCGCCGTGCTCGCCTAGAAACGGTAGCGCGGTAACGGTTGCGGAGCCGATTTTCAGCGGTTCGAGATACGGAGCCTCGCGCACATCGGTAAAGCCCAGTTGGCGCAGCATGATGGCGGGTGAGGGATCCGTCAGCTCACCGCGTGCCGCTTGCGGTACGATGACGCATTGTGTGCGGCTACGCAGCTGTAGGAGCGTTTCGAGGAAGAAGTGATCTTGGTGGGAATGCGTGATGACAATCGCATCGATCTGATCCGGCAAGTCCGAGAATGTCCAGCCGCCGTCTTGTCGGGCACTGGCATAGCCAATGACTGGATCGACCAGGATGCTTGTACCAGCGTGTTCAATCAAGACAGTAGCATGCCCCAGTACGCGGACTTTACTGCCAACTACAGCATCGGGTCGCGGCGGCGCTTGCGTTGTAAACAGGCTTGCCAAGTCGTCTGGGGGCAGACCCAGCTCTTGAAGTAATGCTGGTGCGTCCACAGGGTGGATACGTGCCAATGCCAGTCGATCAAGCCGCGGGTCATCGAAGGCGATATCCAAGATACGGTTGTTGCTATCGTCCAGGGTCGGCGTACTCAAGGAGAATGGCCTAGGGTTCGCGCGCTCCGTCTGAATTGAAATGGATTGTAAGCTTTTTACATAGTATGGGCTGCGATAGAGCAGCTCTTCAATCAGCCGAAAGCCAGGTTTTCCTTCCGTCTCTCGAATCAATTCAACGTAGCCCTTGAGCCCGTCTGGTACGGTTGAGTACAGCGATTCCATGGTCGCATCGTCCGGCGCGGCTCTAAGCATCTCTCGTAGTTTTTCAACCTCGATGGCCACTTCAAGCAGTCCCCGGCACTCGCTACGTGTTTTTGAAGCCAAGGCACGAATCGGTGATGAACAGTCAGTTTCATAATCAACGAATGGGCCGCCGATGTTATTTATGTCCTGTACTGCGCGTGCGTGCAAGGCAGGTGCATTGGCATAGGAATCCATGATTGGTAGATGGCGCTTGGCGATATTCAGCGCTCCCGTCAAAGGGGCGATGAGATGCGGCCACGCATACCAGCGTCCAATCAGCGGAACGAGTGTTATGTCCTCTTTAAGCCAATACTGAATCATCAGTTTCTCCCTGTTCGGCTAATCGGTAATTTAAGTAAGCTGAAGCTCACGAGCGGGCGGCTTGGCACTGGCTTCGCGGCATGTATATTTTTTAGAATGCGGTAGGTCTCTGCGTGTGAGGTCAGTGACCTAGAGAGGTGGCATGCAAGCCTTGGTACGCTGAATGGCGGCAGCCGCGAACATATAATCTTTCTCGCTATCGTGAAGCTCGAGAACGAGCTGACGGACGTTATGGGCAATGAGTTGATCCAAGCAGCGGGCGACCGTTTCTACAGAACCGATGAGTAATGGACAATCCAACTGGCCGCGTAAAAACGGGCCCAGCCAATAGGCGTCGTTTGGTGTGGATATAACTTCGGCCTCTTTTAGCAACGCCTTTTTCCATGAAGCATCCGTGTTGTGTATCAGCATATGTTGGGGGATCGCGGAGGTCTTCTCGGGAAAACGCGAGTACGCCTCGGCCCAGGCTTCGTCATCGGAGTCTCGAGCGATGATTCCCATGTGTACCCCCGAAGCGCTTGGTGGCGACACGGCCATTGAACCTTGAAGCATTCCAAGTGACCGGGCACTCAGTGTTTGCGCGGTCTGTTGCGCTGCCGGTGACTGACCGGCAACGAAAAATACCGGCTGCAGATCGGATGGAACTCGATGGGGCAACCGCAAATGTTTAGCGCCAAAGAATTTCCCTTCGAATGAGACGGCCTTATCGCCGCGGCAAAGTTCGCGAACGATCAGGGCAAATTCGCGCAGCCGGTCATATCGCTGATCATGCCCGTCGGCCTCGTCGAGTGCGCTCATATCCGCAAGCGACGTGCCTGCAATCAGATTCAAGTGGCAGCGCGTCCCGTAGCGTTGCGCCAGCATGGCAATGCAACGGGCGACGGTGAATGGGTGCATGTACACAGGGTTAACGGCGATGAAGGGAGACAGGGTGGGGTGAGATTGTGCCAGTTCCCCGGCCACAAGCCAGGGCTCTACCGGCACTTCATTGCCTGTATAAATCAGAATACCTTTGAAACCCGCGGCTTGCGTCAACGACGCTGTACGTCGCATCCGGTCGGAATATTGCCCTACCTCAGATTCTCGAGGGCATGTTGTGAATATCTCCAATGCCGACTTAGTGGGCCGCTCAATCCCTGCCATGATATTTACTCCTGATCTGACGCCATGTTGGCTGCTCTCTGTGCCATAAAGGTTTGCTCAATTGCAGCGTTAACCTGCCTCATCCAACTGATTTGATATTAATAACCTTCAGCCCGCCCAACCCTGCCATTGTTTGTAAGTCGACTACTGCCTCACAGAGCACCGGTACGTCATCAAGGACCAAGCGGCCGACAAACCTTACCTCACCGGTGCCTTTTTCGAAGTCGGCGCTCTCCAATCGCGTTTCTTTGTGATCAATATTCAGCGCGAGCTCGGTACACCCCTGGGTGCTTGTGAACGTGACCAGTACCACACCCTGGTCGAGAGACCTTTGCAATTGGGCTGGGCTTGCTTCGGGGCGCAAAGAGATACGTAGAGGGTGCTGCCCGGTGCTGAGTACCTGTACGAGTGTTTCTCCAGTGTCTTCTTGCTGCTGAGGCGCCTGCTCTGGCAACTTGCCTTGTGTCATCGACCGACGCAGGCTGAGCGGCCGCATATCGGTCCAGACGTTTCCAATGTAATCCAGGCATTCCTGCTTGGATCCACGTTTTCCTTCAGACCTCCATCCTTCGGGAGGTTGGCGCCATTCGGGCCAGACTGAATATTGCTCTTCATGATTAACGACGACGTGGTAAATACCATCGGAGTGGGTGTTCATGGGGTTCTTCCTTGCTTATTCGTTATGAGTTTTGACACGCTGGCTCAGAGCGGCCTTGCTATTACTGACGATCATCCTCAGGTGGATTTGTCCTGAGTCTTACGGCAAGTTCTTCGACAGTTGGCGATTCAAAAAGCGTGACTAAAGGTACCGCTCTTCCTAAGTGAGCACGCAGCTTTGCGACAAGCTTGGTAGCCAGCAATGAATGACCGCCCAGGTCGAAGAAACTGTCGTGCACTCCCACGTGCTCTCTCTCTAGTATCTCTTCATAAAGCGAGATCAGAAGCGCTTCAGTCTCGTCGCGGGCGGCTATGTATTGTGCCTCTTGGTCGCGCCTATCCAATATTGGCGCTGGCAAGGCCTGGCGGTCTACCTTGCCACTTGGGTTCAGCGGAAGCTTTTCAAGCGTCACGAAATGGTTGGGTATCATGTAGGCAGGTAACTGCTGCCGCAGGGCCGCTTGCAAGTCTGACATCGGCGTCGAACGGCTTGCCACATAAGCCACCAGTTGCTGGATGCCTGGCACATCTTCGCGTACCACTACCACCGCGTCGTCCACCTGAGCCTGGCTGCGCAGGCGGGCTTCAATTTCTGTCAGCTCGATCCTGAAACCACGCAGTTTGACTTGGTGGTCCAGGCGGCCGATATACTCCAGTTGACCGTCGTCGCCCCAGCGTACCTGGTCGCCGGTCCGGTACAAGCGGGTACCTTGTTGGCAAAAAGGGTTGGGGACAAAGCGCTCTGCGCTCATGGCCGAGGCCTTGTTGTAGCCGCGAGCTACGGCTATCCCACCAATGTACAGCTCGCCGTTGGCACCTATCGGTACAACATTAAGATCGTGATCCAGTGCATAGAGCTGAATATTGGCAATCGGGCTTCCCATAGGAACGCTTGTCTTGCTCGGATCGAGCTGACATTGCCAATAAGAGACTTCGATTGCTGCTTCAGTAGGCCCATATAAGTTGTGCAGCAAAACGCCAGGGTAAGCCGCGAAGAATTGGCTTTGCAGGCGCAGCGGCAAGGCTTCACCACTGCAGAATACTTTTTTCAATACGTGGGCGTCCGCAGGACCAGCCAGAAACGCCTGCAGCATCGACGGCACGAAGTGCAGTACCGTAATCTGCTTTTCTCTAATGATCTGGTTCATGTAGTCGAGATCTTTATGCATATTCGGTTCTGCAATAACCAAACGTGCACCCACCATCAAGGGTACGAAAAACTCCCACACTGAAACATCAAATCCAAATCCAGTCTTCTGCAAGAAGACATCTGTTGTGTCGAAGTTGCACTCTTCCTGCATCCACATCAGGCGATTGACAACCCCGGTGTGCGGATTCGCCACCCCTTTAGGCCGCCCGGTGGAGCCCGAGGTGTAAATGCAATACGCCAGGTTCGCCGGCGTTACGCCGGTCACCGGATTGGTGCTCGGGCAAGCCTTGAACCGCTCGGCCTGACTGTCCAGGCACAGCGTTGCGTAATCGCCCGGCAGTTGCTCCAGCAGTGAATGCTGGGTCAGCACGCGTTTCACGCCGGCATCGTCGAGCATGTAGGTAATCCGCGAGCCAGGGTAGTCCGGGTCCAGCGGCGTATAGGCGGCCCCGGCTTTCAAAATACCCAGCAACGCCACGATCATCTGCACCGAGCGCTCCATGAACACGCCCACCAGTTCATCGCATTGCACACCCTGTAGGATCAGGTAGTGCGCCAACTGGTTGGCCTGACGGTTCAACGCGCGGTAGCTCACCTGCTGGTCCTGATAGACCAGCGCCACGGCATCCGGAGTACGGGCGGCCTGGGCTTCGAACAGGTGGTGCACGCACTGCGCTGGCTGGCGTTGCACATCGGTGGCGTTCCAGTCGTGGACGATCTGGCGGTAGTCTTTGGCCGGTAACAGGTGCAACTCACGCAGGGCGGTGTCCGGTTGCTGCGTCAGTTGCTCCAGCATGGCCAGCCAGTGGTGGGCCATCCGTTCGATACGGGCCTGATCGAACAGGTCGGTGCTGTATTCGAAAGTAGCCTGCAAGCAGCCGTTGACTTCGGTTACGCCCAGGCTCAAATCGAACTTGGCCAATGTGGCCGGCGCCTCCACGCCCTGGAAGGTCAAGCCGTCGGCCATCAGCTCGCCGGCCGGCGCGTTATGCACCGCGAACATCACTTGGAACAGTGGTGAATAAGCCAGGCTGCGCACCGGCTTGAGCTCTTCGATCAGTTGCTCGAACGGCAGATCCTGATGGGCATAGGCATTGAGCGTGTGCTCGCGTACCTGGGCCAGTAGATCGGTGAACGCCTGTTGCCCATCGATACGTAACCGCAGTGCCAGGGTATTGACGAAAAAGCCGATCAACGGCTGGATGCCAGGGTGGTTGCGGTTGGCAATCGGTGAACCGATGACCAGGTCGTGTTGATGGCTGTAGCGCTGCAACAACACACCGTAGCTGGCCAACAAGGTCATGAACAGCGTGGTGCCGTGCTGTTGCCCGAGAGCCTTGATACGCGCGGTCAGGGCGGCATCGATCTCGCAGGCCACGGTGTGCCCACGGTAACTTTGCACAGCGGGACGAGGCCGGTCAGTAGGCAACTCGAGCAAGGCTGGCGCAGCGTCCAGCGTCTGTTTCCAGTAGGTCAGCTGCTCGTCGAGCCGGGCGCCTTGCAGGTGTTCGCGTTGCCACAGGGCATAGTCGGCGTACTGGATTTCAAGCGGTACGAGGCTGCTGGCCCGGCCTTGGCTGAAGTCGGCATACAGTTGCGACAGCTCCTGGGTCAGCACGCCCGCGGACCAGGCATCGGAGACAATATGGTGCATGGTCAGCAACAGGATATGTTGCTGGTCATCGAGCTTGAGCAGCTGCGTGCGCAGCAGCGGGCCGTTGGCCAGGTCAAAGGGCTGCGCCGCTTCCTGGCGGACCAGCACTTGGGAGCGTGCCAGGCGCTCGTCTTCGGGCCAGGAGGTCAGATCGATCAGCGGCAAGGCGCATACCTGTGCCGGGTGAATATGCTGGTGAGCCTGGCCCTGTACCACCGGGAAGGTGGTGCGCAATGCTTCATGGCGTTCAACCACAGCCGTAAGTGCATGCTGTAGCGCAGCAGGATCGAGCCGGCCCACCAGACGCACGGCGACGGGGAGGTTATACAGGGCGCTGTCGGGTTGCAGCTGGCTGAGGAACCACAGGCGCTGCTGGGAAAAGGATAGGGGGAGCAGGCCTTCGCGCGGCATGCGGGTGAGGGCGGGCAATATGCTACCGGACAATTGCCGTACATGATCTGCCAACGGCTCAATCGACGGCATTTCAAATACCGCCCGCACGGGCAGGTCGATGTTCAGCTCTTCATGCAGCCGAGCGATCAACTGCATGGCCAGCAACGAGTGCCCGCCCAGCTCGAAGAAGCTGTCGTGGATGCCCACTTGCTCACGCTTGAGCACTTCTTCGTACAACGCCACCAGCAACGCTTCGGTTTCGTTGCGTGCCGCCACGTAGCGGTCTTCCAAATGCTCGCGGCTCGCCTGTGGCGCCGGCAGCGCCTGACGGTCGGTCTTGCCGTTGGGCAGCAGTGGCAGCGCCTGCAAAAATACAAATTGGCTCGGCACCATATACCCCGGTAACTGCTGTCGCAGGGCCGCCTGCAGGTTCAGCACCTGGGCCGAGTCGCCGACCACATAGGCCACCAGTTGCTTGATACCTGGTACATCTTCGCGTACCAGTACCACCACTTCGTCGACCTGTGGCTGGTTGCGCAGGGCCGCTTCGATTTCCGCCAGTTCGATCCGGAAACCCCGCAGTTTGATCTGGTGGTCCAGGCGACCGAGATACTCCAGTTGCCCATCGTCGCGCCAGCGCACCAGGTCGCCAGTCCGGTACAAGCGCGTACCCTGTTGGCAGAACGGGTTGGGAATAAAGCGTTCGGCCGTGAACAGCGAGGCATTCAGGTAGCCACGTGCCAAGCCCTCGCCACCGATGTACAGCTCACCTGAAACACCGATGGGGACCACGTTGTAATCCTGGTCCAGCACGTACAATTCACGCTCACCAACGCCATTGCCGATGGGCGCGTATCCGCCGCTGAAGTCGGCAGACTGCGCATCCGCTCGCCAGATCGTGGGGGTGATGACCGTTTCGGTCGGGCCATAGCCATTAATGATCCACTTGGGGCTCAAGTGCTTGATGATGTGGTGCAGGGTGTCGCGACCAAACGCTTCGCCAGCAAAACAATAGGTATTGACGGTCGGGGCACGGCCTTGCTGTGCACTCCAGTCCGCCAGCTGTTGCAGGTAGCTGGGGGGAAACGCCGCAACCGTAATGCCTTGCGCGAGCAGGGTCTCATAGGTTTGCTTGGCTCCCCACAAGGCCTGCTCCTTGAGTACCACGCAAGCCCCGAAGAACAGTGGGGTGATCCAGCGCTCATGGGCGCCATCGAAGCTGATGGACAGAAAGTGGAACTCGCGGTCGTGCGCGGTTAATTGATAACGCGCGCCGATAGTCTGGCAATGCATCGCCAGTGCGCCGTGTGCCACCGCCACCCCTTTAGGCCGCCCGGTGGAGCCCGAGGTGTAAATGCAATACGCCAGGTTCGTCGGCGTTACGCCGGTCACCGGGTTGCTGGTTGGGCAAGCCTTGAACCGCTCGGCCTGACTGTCCAGGCACAGCGTTGCATAATCGCCCGGCAGTTGCTCCAGCAGTGAATGCTGGGTCAGCACGCGTTTCACGCCGGCATCGTCGAGCATGTAGGCAATGCGTGGGCCGGGGTAGTCCGGGTCCAGCGGCGTATAAGCGGCCCCGGCTTTCAAAATACCCAGCAACGCCACGATCATCTGCACCGAGCGCTCCATGAACACGCCCACCAGTTCATCGCATTGCACACCCTGTAGGATCAGGTAGTGCGCCAACTGGTTGGCCTGACGGTTCAACGCGCGGTAGCTCACCTGCTGGTCCTGATAGACCAGCGCCACGGCATCCGGAGTACGGGCGGCCTGGGCTTCGAACAGGTGGTGCACGCACTGCGCTGGCTGGCGTTGCACATCGGTGGCGTTCCAGTCGTGGACGATCTGGCGGTAGTCTTTGGCCGGTAACAGGTGCAACTCACGCAGGGCGGTGTCCGGTTGCTGCGTCAGTTGCTCCAGCATGGCCAGCCAGTGGTGGGCCATCCGTTCGATACGGGCCTGATCGAACAGGTCGGTGCTGTATTCGAAAGTAGCCTGCAAGCAGCCGTTGACTTCGGTTACGCCCAGGCTCAAATCGAACTTGGCCAATGTGGCCGGCGCCTCCACGCCCTGGAAGGTCAAGCCGTCGGCCATCAGCTCGCCGGCCGGCGCGTTATGCACCGCGAACATCACTTGGAACAGTGGTGAATAAGCCAGGCTGCGCACCGGCTTGAGCTCTTCGATCAGTTGCTCGAACGGCAGATCCTGATGGGCATAGGCATTGAGCGTGTGCTCGCGTACCTGGGCCAGTAGATCGGTGAACGCCTGTTGCCCATCGATACGTAACCGCAGTGCCAGGGTATTGACGAAAAAGCCGATCAACGGCTGGATGCCAGGGTGGTTGCGGTTGGCAATCGGTGAACCGATGACCAGGTCGTGTTGATGGCTGTAGCGCTGCAACAACACACCGTAGCTGGCCAACAAGGTCATGAACAGCGTGGTGCCGTGCTGTTGCCCGAGAGCCTTGATACGCGCGGTCAGGGCGGCATCGATCTCGCAGGCCACGGTGTGCCCACGGTAACTTTGCACAGCGGGACGAGGCCGGTCAGTAGGCAACTCGAGCAAGGCTGGCGCAGCGTCCAGCGTCTGTTTCCAGTAGGTCAGCTGCTCGTCGAGCCGGGCGCCTTGCAGGTGTTCGCGTTGCCACAGGGCATAGTCGGCGTACTGGATTTCAAGCGGTACGAGGCTGCTGGCCCGGCCTTGGCTGAAGTCGGCATACAGTTGCGACAGCTCCTGGGTCAGCACGCCCGCGGACCAGGCATCGGAGACAATATGGTGCATGGTCAGCAACAGGATATGTTGCTGGTCATCGAGCTTGAGCAGCTGCGTGCGCAGCAGCGGGCCGTTGGCCAGGTCAAAGGGCTGCGCCGCTTCCTGGCGGACCAGCACTTGGGAGCGTGCCAGGCGCTCGTCTTCGGGCCAGGAGGTCAGATCGATCAGCGGCAAGGCGCATACCTGTGCCGGGTGAATATGCTGGTGAGCCTGGCCCTGTACCACCGGGAAGGTGGTGCGCAATGCTTCATGGCGTTCAACCACAGCCGTAAGTGCATGCTGTAGCGCAGCAGGATCGAGCCGGCCCACCAGACGCACGGCGACGGGGAGGTTATACAGGGCGCTGTCGGGTTGCAGCTGGCTGAGGAACCACAGGCGCTGCTGGGAAAAGGATAGGGGGAGCAGGCCTTCGCGCGGCATGCGGGTGAGGGCGGGCAATATGCTACCGGACAATTGCCGTACATGATCTGCCAACGGCTCAATCGACGGCATTTCAAATACCGCCCGCACGGGCAGGTCGATGTTCAGCTCTTCATGCAGCCGAGCGATCAACTGCATGGCCAGCAACGAGTGCCCGCCCAGCTCGAAGAAGCTGTCGTGGATGCCCACTTGCTCACGCTTGAGCACTTCTTCGTACAACGCCACCAGCAACGCTTCGGTTTCGTTGCGTGCCGCCACGTAGCGGTCTTCCAAATGCTCGCGGCTCGCCTGTGGCGCCGGCAGCGCCTGACGGTCGGTCTTGCCGTTGGGCAGCAGTGGCAGCGCCTGCAAAAATACAAATTGGCTCGGCACCATATACCCCGGTAACTGCTGTCGCAGGGCCGCCTGCAGGTTCAGCACCTGGGCCGAGTCGCCGACCACATAGGCCACCAGTTGCTTGATACCTGGTACATCTTCGCGTACCAGTACCACCACTTCGTCGACCTGTGGCTGGTTGCGCAGGGCCGCTTCGATTTCCGCCAGTTCGATCCGGAAACCCCGCAGTTTGATCTGGTGGTCCAGGCGACCGAGATACTCCAGTTGCCCATCGTCGCGCCAGCGCACCAGGTCGCCAGTCCGGTACAAGCGCGTACCCTGTTGGCAGAACGGGTTGGGAATAAAGCGTTCGGCCGTGAACAGCGAGGCATTCAGGTAGCCACGTGCCAAGCCCTCGCCACCGATGTACAGCTCACCTGAAACACCGATGGGGACCACGTTGTAATCCTGGTCCAGCACGTACAATTCACGCTCACCAACGCCATTGCCGATGGGCGCGTATCCGCCGCTGAAGTCGGCAGACTGCGCATCCGCTCGCCAGATCGTGGGGGTGATGACCGTTTCGGTCGGGCCATAGCCATTAATGATCCACTTGGGGCTCAAGTGCTTGATGATGTGGTGCAGGGTGTCGCGACCAAACGCTTCGCCAGCAAAACAATAGGTATTGACGGTCGGGGCACGGCCTTGCTGTGCACTCCAGTCCGCCAGCTGTTGCAGGTAGCTGGGGGGAAACGCCGCAACCGTAATGCCTTGCGCGAGCAGGGTCTCATAGGTTTGCTTGGCTCCCCACAAGGCCTGCTCCTTGAGTACCACGCAAGCCCCGAAGAACAGTGGGGTGATCCAGCGCTCATGGGCGCCATCGAAGCTGATGGACAGAAAGTGGAACTCGCGGTCGTGCGCGGTTAATTGATAACGCGCGCCGATAGTCTGGCAATGCATCGCCAGTGCGCCGTGTGCCACCGCCACCCCTTTAGGCCGCCCGGTGGAGCCCGAGGTGTAAATGCAATACGCCAGGTTCGTCGGCGTTACGCCGGTCACCGGGTTGCTGGTTGGGCAAGCCTTGAACCGCTCGGCCTGACTGTCCAGGCACAGCGTTGCATAATCGCCCGGCAGTTGCTCCAGCAGTGAATGCTGGGTCAGCACGCGTTTCACGCCGGCATCGTCGAGCATGTAGGCAATGCGTGGGCCGGGGTAGTCCGGGTCCAGCGGCGTATAAGCGGCCCCGGCTTTCAAAATACCCAGCAACGCCACGATCATCTGCACCGAGCGCTCCATGAACACGCCCACCAGTTCATCGCATTGCACACCCTGTAGGATCAGGTAGTGCGCCAACTGGTTGGCCTGACGGTTCAACGCGCGGTAGCTCACCTGCTGGTCCTGATAGACCAGCGCCACGGCATCCGGAGTACGGGCGGCCTGGGCTTCGAACAGGTGGTGCACGCACTGCGCTGGCTGGCGTTGCACATCGGTGGCGTTCCAGTCGTGGACGATCTGGCGGTAGTCTTTGGCCGGTAACAGGTGCAACTCACGCAGGGCGGTGTCCGGTTGCTGCGTCAGTTGCTCCAGCATGGCCAGCCAGTGGTGGGCCATCCGTTCGATACGGGCCTGATCGAACAGGTCGGTGCTGTATTCGAAAGTAGCCTGCAAGCAGCCGTTGACTTCGGTTACGCCCAGGCTCAAATCGAACTTGGCCAATGTGGCCGGCGCCTCCACGCCCTGGAAGGTCAAGCCGTCGGCCATCAGCTCGCCGGCCGGCGCGTTATGCACCGCGAACATCACTTGGAACAGTGGTGAATAAGCCAGGCTGCGCACCGGCTTGAGCTCTTCGATCAGTTGCTCGAACGGCAGATCCTGATGGGCATAGGCATTGAGCGTGTGCTCGCGTACCTGGGCCAGTAGATCGGTGAACGCCTGTTGCCCATCGATACGTAACCGCAGTGCCAGGGTATTGACGAAAAAGCCGATCAACGGCTGGATGCCAGGGTGGTTGCGGTTGGCAATCGGTGAACCGATGACCAGGTCGTGTTGATGGCTGTAGCGCTGCAACAACACACCGTAGCTGGCCAACAAGGTCATGAACAGCGTGGTGCCGTGCTGTTGCCCGAGAGCCTTGATACGCGCGGTCAGGGCGGCATCGATCTCGCAGGCCACGGTGTGCCCACGGTAACTTTGCACAGCGGGACGAGGCCGGTCAGTAGGCAACTCGAGCAAGGCTGGCGCAGCGTCCAGCGTCTGTTTCCAGTAGGTCAGCTGCTCGTCGAGCCGGGCGCCTTGCAGGTGTTCGCGTTGCCACAGGGCATAGTCGGCGTACTGGATTTCAAGCGGTACGAGGCTGCTGGCCCGGCCTTGGCTGAAGTCGGCATACAGTTGCGACAGCTCCTGGGTCAGCACGCCCGCGGACCAGGCATCGGAGACAATATGGTGCATGGTCAGCAACAGGATATGTTGCTGGTCATCGAGCTTGAGCAGCTGCGTGCGCAGCAGCGGGCCGTTGGCCAGGTCAAAGGGCTGCGCCGCTTCCTGGCGGACCAGCACTTGGGAGCGTGCCAGGCGCTCGTCTTCGGGCCAGGAGGTCAGATCGATCAGCGGCAAGGCGCATACCTGTGCCGGGTGAATATGCTGGTGAGCCTGGCCCTGTACCACCGGGAAGGTGGTGCGCAATGCTTCATGGCGTTCAACCACAGCCGTAAGTGCCTGTTGCAGTGCCTCGCTGTCAAGGTGACCGCTCAGGCGCACGGCGACGGGGAGGTTATACAGGGCGCTGTCGGGTTGCAGCTGGCTGAGGAACCACAGGCGCTGCTGGGCGAAGGATAGGGGGAGCAGGCCTTCGCGAGCGCTACGGATCAAAGCGGGTGTAGGCTTGAGGGCCAATAAATAAGAGAGAAGTTGGGGCTTCTGGTCCTTTATTTCAGCGAGGATCTCGGTGGGAAGCTTCACTCCTTTCGGTACAAGGCAGCGGAGGTTGTCGCCGAGTATTTCAAGGCGAGCCCCGAGACCAGCTAATTGTCTTACGATCTGGAATGGCGTCATTTTGAAAGCAGCTTCCTTACTGGTTATGCAGAAACGAGCATGTTCAAAACGATAACAAGCTCAGCATAAAATCCTTGACGCCTCAACTTCAATCAGCTTGCTCTTAAACTCATGTACTGAGGCTCAAGAATGAAAACCGATTGTAAGTGTTGAGTGAAACCGTCGCGCACAGCCATGATATTTGTTCCTCAGGGCGAGGGCAAGCAGACTAAACGAATTGATTTTCCTGAGTGTCCAGTTTCGTCTGGGGTAGTTGACCGAAAGTCGTGGGTGTTAGCCTACTAGTCAGAAAAGGTGCTGGTATATTGATCATGCTGAAATAATAATGGCCCTGCTATTGTCGTTTGCGGATAAGCAAGCCTTGTTCAGGCGCATTCTAAATATGCATGTGATAATTTTTAGCTCTGCTGGCGATGTTGATAGCTGAATTGAAAGTTTGCTGGGTGCTGTAGCTCATGTGAATGATTGATAGGTTCGGCATGAGATTAATGCACCCGGCAGTGAGCTAGCGTTAATGTGCAAGGCTCAGTGTTCAGGAGGTCATCTTACTAAGTGAGGTGACTAATTACGACTTTTCAGTTCAGGCTCCCACAGCCGCAACCACTCAATGAGTTTTACCGCATAGGGGGGGCCAAAATAAAAGGAGCCTATACGAGAGGCCATGGACAAGTGCAACGCCGTTACCCAGATTCGCTGCACAAGTAGCATAGCGGATTGAATGGAAAAGTCATCGGCAGTAACGGTGTGTTGAGAGCGATAGCCGTCAAAATAGGCGCTGATGAGCGCCTGGTTAGCAGGCGTTGGCCCACTGGACCACGTCATGCCGCGCGCAAACGCTGCCAACTCGAAAGCTCTCCAGCCCCAACCACTGCAATCAAAATCGAACACACACGGCCCGTTGTCAGAGAAGTGTATGTTCGAGCTATTGAGGTCCCCGTGGCAAAAGTCTGTTGTCAGTGTATGAGCCTGAATAAGTTCGGTCAGTTTTATTGAAAGACCAAGGAGGTAGGCCCTCTCATCTGCACCTAAAAAAGGGATGATCTTTCTTATCGGATCCAGCAGGATGAAGTCCAAGTCAATGCGCATATACTGGGCTGAGGCTCTCAATGTATCGCAGGCATCATGGAGCTTGGCCGCTGCACAACCATAACGACTGGCATTCTTGGTGCCCTCCGGCCCTGAATAGCTAACCTCTACCCCGGCGGCGTGCTCAAATAGAACTGCCGTACGAGATCCTTCGGCCGCTTCTAGCGCCAGAAGATAATCCCCTGTTGTTCGAGCAACGGGTCTTACAACTGAGGCACCTGCTTGGGCGAGCTGCAACAGGGCGCCGATCTCGGTGTGAGTCTGGCTTGGTGTTCTCCAGCCGTAGGGATGTATCCGTAGCCACCACTGACGTCCGTTAGCTTCCAATCGAAAAACATCATTTACCGAGCATCGCCAGAGGTGGCAGCTCTCGATGGTGCCAATATCGTACTCGTTTTTGAGGTGTGAGGCCAAGGCAGTTGCATTAAAAATAGTATGACTTGTAAGTTGCATGTTGAATCTCCACAAATAAAAGTTTGAGAAATAAGCCTGCTGGAGTTGTTGGTGGATTTTATATCAGCGAGCAGCAGGATGATTGTCCAAAATACTGGTTTGAGTCTGATGGTAAATGCTTTTTAATTCGCCGTCTTCCATCGTGACTATCTGATCGGCAAAGGAGAAGTAACGGTCATCATGGGTAATAACGACCACCAGCTTTTTTCTTTTGCGCAAGGCTGGCAGTAGCTGCTCGTAAAAAATCCTCTTGAATGCGGGGTCCTGATCGGCTGCCCATTCATCAAACATGAAAAAATCTTTGTCTTCCATGAGGGCGCAGAGAAGCGCCATACGACGACGTTGACCATCTGAAAGGTTTTGGCTGGAAAAATTGTCCCCCATCATGTCGATGAGGCTGTTTAGTTTTAAAGACTCGACATGTGCATTGAATGTGGAGTCTTTTTTTAATTCGGGCAAGTTAAGAAGCTTGTCAAAAATATGGTAGTCGGAGTAAATCGAATATATCGCATTTCTGTAGGACGAGATGTTTTCAAGGTTGACCGCCGTATCATTGAAGGCAATGGTTCCTTTAGTGGGTTTGTAGTGCAAAGTCAGTAGTTTGGCAAGGGTTGACTTGCCTGAGCCGTTACCGCCAACAATGTAGGTGATTTGTCCGCGTGTCAATATAAGATTGATGGGGCCTATCCTCGCTCCCGCCTGAAATTTCTCGGTGGGGTATTGATAGTAAATATCGCTTAGTTTGACAGAGTCGAAAAAGCCAGCGGCATGTTTGCCCGTCGCAGACCGCTCGTTGCAAAGTTCGTTGAGTATGTGGTTGAGTTTGTTAAGTGAAATGCGCGCATTCAAATATTGTGGCATCAGGTTAAGCAGTGTGGCGATCGGGCCAGTGATGTATAAAAGGGCCATGGTGATGCCTGCCAGCTCACTTTTTGAAATGGTACGATAATTCACAAATACGAATACAATGATGCCGATGATAAAAAAATTTATCATTTCCCCATAAATTGCAGTGGTCCTGATGAATGTATTGGCGCGCTTATCATGTTTTAAGATTTTTTGCTCGGCAGTGCCGGCGATTTTTGATAGAAAATCTTCCTGTTTTTTTTCACTGAGCTTCAACTCCTTCGCGCCCAGAATTAAGCCTCGTATCGCTTCATGCAAATCGTCAGTTGCCTGTCGTGAGCGTGTGTAATATTTCAGGGCGAAGAACATCGGAATTTGATACGAAACGGCGCCAGCTGCAATTGCTCCAAGCACCAAGGAGAAAACTGGAGGGTTCAGGTAAAGTAAAAACGAAAGAACTCCAAGCAAAGACACCGAGCTGATCAGTAACTCTGGCAATAGGCCTGCGCCGATAACGATGCGCGGAACATCGGAAGTGAGGGTGGCGATGAGTTTGGCTGAGCCCATTTTTTCAAGTTGGTCAATGGGGGCGCTGATGATTCGTTTAAATATCTTGGTCCGCGTGTCGGAAGCCAGTTCAATCGAAACTCTTATTAGCAATACTTGAGATAAGGCCTTAGTGAATATAATGAGTAAGCAGGCGATCAGAAAAACCAATGCCATGCGGTAGTGTACAACCTCAAAACCAAGGAACCTGAGCGTTTCTGCTTCTGATTGATTCTGTGAAAGCGGGTCATCCGAAAAGCTTGCGAGGACGAGCGGGATGAGCAGGGCATAACAGCACCCCGCTACCCCGCCCATGATGACTGAAAAAAAAGTGCGATTAGGCGCGATCCTTCCTAACGCACTGAAAAGATTCCTGCTCAATTTCATTGTGCCTCTTGGTTCGCGTTAAGGTACAACCGATGATTGCGAGATGCCTGGTTTGGGAAATCCAGCTTAAAATATTTTCCATCTCTGAATGCAGTCAGCATGTCGCGATAATGGGGGCTTAACGGATGTCCTGACTGGCCGGTGGGCAGCGAGTACCAATGTTCTATATGATTACCAAGTTGTACGATCTGTCTGAAACCAGGGCCTGCGTCTTGGCGATACCCACGGGAATCATAAAGTTTGGCATTGGCCACGTTAATCGTGTCTTCGGCACCACCATTACTGATAGAGCTCTCAAAGAAATTTTTTATCAAGCTGACTTCGCTGAATGGCGTGTGGCGATAATAGGCGTAATGGATGTCGCCCCAGTGCCACTCGTGAAGATTGTCACCTTGGAGTTTTTTCAATTCTTTGATTGTTTTCGTTAAAGAACGTACTAGCGTATTTGCACAGGACTGTTCACTGGCAGTCTCTTTTTTACACCAAGTGTCGTTATTGGCAGCCAATGCATCGACCACGGTATCGGTAGACGCATCGATGCCAAAATTGTTAAGTTCTTCGAGTTTTCCTCGCATGTCCCAGTTTTGAGTGAGGTTTTCGGTGAATAGCATGGTCTTCAGGTGTCGGACCCAGACGAGATAGATAGCCGCTGCCGTACTCTCGCGAGTCACGTCACCATCCCAGTTACGTAAGACTTGAAGTGCATCATATTGTTCTGGGTTTTCAGGTTTAACTGTCAGTAGCAACGGGAGTAGTTTTTTTGCGGCTAGACTCTTAACGTCGAGTTGCATGGCCATCATCGTCTCTACCCTGATTTTGCTATCCATGGCGAGTGCGTTGTTTATCAGTAACTCGATGTTGTTGGCGCGTTCGGGAGGTGCCCAGTCATTTGAAATGAAGTGGGGGTTGTCAGGCGTCATATTGTTATTGGCAGAGACGATATATCCATTTTTCGGGTTGTATTGCCCTGGCATTTCACTGAAAGGGATGTAGCCTTTCCAAGCGTATTGGGCGGAGCCACCAGGAGAAGGGAATTGTCCATCGCCTTTGTTCCGAACGGGGATTCTACCGGCGCCCTGATAACCGATATTGCCCTTGCGATCGGCATACAGCAGGTTCAGTGCGGGCGCAACAAAGTAACTGACGGCTGCATGAAAAGATGGCCAGTCGTGCGCGAGGTTGATGCGATAGATGGATTCGTAAGTCGTATCCGATTTTTCCAGGCCCGTCCACTGTAGGGATATGGCTCGGTCAAAAGAGCCTGATGTATCGCTGATAATAGGGCCGTGTTCAGTGCTCAAAACCTGAATGATGAGTGGTTTCGAGGGGGGGCGTAATACGACAGGAAAATCTGGCTTCACCAGAATACTTTCTTCACGACGATTCGGCGCCTGCCAGCCCGCTGTGGATTTGTATCGTAGCGGCGCAGTAGAACTTAATTGTTCGATGTAACCGTCTTGGACATCGGCCATCATGCTGGTGCCAGCCCAGGCAATATTTTCATTTGCTCCAAAGACGACGAGGGGTAGTCCCACCAGGCTCATGCCATTACTTCGCAGGTGGTCCCCAGACTGGCTGACTACGTACCATGCCGATGGTGTCTGCAGTCCCAGGTGGGGATCATTAGCCAGGAGGGCCGCACCGTTCGCGCTATGCTCGCCACTGATCACCCATGCATTACTTCCAATGCCGACGGCGCCCATTTTAAACGTGTCCCTGAACTGGTTTGTCTGGTTGACAACTTGTTCCAGTATCGTACTCATTGCAGGTCCGCCAGCCTCTGCGGATAGCTCAGTATCAGGAGTGTTGAGGTTGGGGTACATGGATTTGAATTGAGCGTCATTGAGGCGAGAGATAGCCAAATACCGTTCCATCTCTTTGGGGAAATTTCCGCTCAATATCAATGCGAAGAATTTTAGCCAGGCAATCGAATCAACGGGGGCCCAGCGCTCGGGCTGAGTGTTCAACAATAGAAACTCGGGTGGTAGCGGATGATTTTCGGCCAGCCAGGCATTTATGCCATCCGAATAGGCGGTCAATGTGGCCTGTGCTTCTGGACTGAGGGCCTGCCAAGCGGAGTCTGCGGTTTGTGTGATATCGAGCTTTCTTAAGAAAATATCTTGCTTAAGGTAAGCGCTTCCGAAAAATTCACTCATGCGACCCTGAGTGGTCCATTTTTGTAAGTTTAACTGCCACAGCCGGTCTTGGGCGTGCGCATACCCCATCAAGAAATACACGTCCCGATCGGATTCAGCTGATATTTTGACAATGCCTTGTTCGTTTCGGACTATGCTGCCAGAGGTATAAAGCCCATGAACTGAACGAGTGCCGCTTTCCTGGGCAAGGCTAGCACTCAACATCCAATAGGCTGAAAGCCCGGCAATGATCAAGGGCGGAAACAAAAAGAAGATGAAGCGCATTGCCAAGGGGTACTGACGAAACATTAAAACCTCAGATATTACTTATAAGCGATAGCATCAGCGGCCGCGAACTGAGCGGATGAGTTTATACAGAGGCAATCGTTTGGCACTCGGGCCGCTCAAGAGCGTATTCGTATAGTTCCTTGGCGATTTCCTGTGCTCTGAACGGTAGTATTGACAATAGGCTATCGCTTAGACCATGGCTTGATTCGTTGAAACCCTGAAGATAGATAGCGCTCTTAAGTCTTTTGTCAGTCTCTAATCTGTAGTTCCTTGTTGTTTTAAAATCACCCAGATAATCAGCCAGCGGCGCGAGAGCTTCGCGATGTGAAGAGCGTTCGTAGCCTGTCGCTAAAACCGTGAGGTCATATTCCTTCGTCAAGCTTTCCCCCGTTGAGTGATTTTGTATCAATAGGGCTACACTGTCTTCCGTATGGCGAGTGTGTTCTGTGCTGCAGTGTTTAAGAAGGGTGTACCGATGTTCGCCAGCAACTTGCTGATGATAAAGAATGCTGTAGATTCGTTCAATCAGATCGATATCAATAACCGAATAGTTTGTGTTGTTGAACTCGCTTATTAATTTCTCTCGCTCTGTTACTGATTTGTTGTAAATGAAGTCGGTGTAGCGCGGTGCGAAAATTTCGTTGACGAACGGGCTTTGATCTGATGGCTTAAGTGAACTGCCGCGTATAATCAGATCGATGTGAGCAGACGGAAAGCGATCATGTAGATCGATAAAGGCTTCCGCAGCGCTTTGGCCTGCGCCAATCACGGCAATTCTTCCTGGATGGCCATGAGTGTGGCTGAAGCGTTGCAGGCTATGGAGGTATGTGCAATGGTGAAAGACTCGAGGGTTGTCTTCTGTCAGCATAAAGGCAGACGGAATTCTTGGAGTGCCTCCCAGGCTTAATACAAGCGACTTTGTTTGGCGCGTCTGTTGCTGTCCATGACAGTCCCTGGAAATAACGTCAAGTAGTTCGATTTCGCCTGTTTTTCCAATCTGGGGCTCGACTCTAAGAGCCTGCTCGCCGTAAATGCAGCGTTCGGAAAAGTGAGCAGATACCCATTTCAGATAATCGTTATATTCCAGGCGACTCGGGTGGAACTGACCTAGATTTATGAACTCGACAAGCCTATCTTTTTGGTGCAGGTAGTTGATGAAGCTGAACGGGCTGGTCGGGTTGCGCAATGAAACCAGATCTTTCAAGAAAGATATCTGCATCTTGCTTTGCGGTGTCAGTGTATTGCTGTGCCAGTTGAATTGCTTTTGTTTTTCGTAGAAAACGACATTGAGTGGGCGCGTCGAGGTTGTTTTCAGCTCGTCTAAAGCAATAGCCAAAGCCAGGTTCGAAGGACCAAAACCTACACCTATCAAATCATACGAGGGTGTGGCTTCTTGCGGTAGTGGCATAGTCTCGGCATCCTTGGCTGGTTGTGCGTGCACCATCGGGCCATGTCGGTGGCGCCCCAGGCTGGCAGATATAGCGCTGTTCAGCACTATACTTTTTCCATGAGGGGGTACTAGTATGCATGCAAAAAAGGCTACGGTGCCAGAGGCATTACCTCTTGCCTAACGCTCAGGGGCGGATGTGTTTGCTACTTGCATTTCGACGAAGCGTGCGCTAAAGAACGGGTGCCGTCCCATCGACTATTAGTCTGTACGCTTCTCTGGTAACCTGAAAAACATGCCTGGCCCTAGGTGGATCGAAAGGCAGGCTTTAACTTTTTGAGTGGATTATGCGGATCGCATACTTAATACCAAGGATGGTGAGCGTAGCGGTCGCTGCACTGTCAGTGCTGACTGGCTGTCGTCCGGCGGACCCTGACAGCAACCCCTCCAAAATAGCAGTCGATGTTGTTATTGCAACCCCTTCTACTCTGGCTGATGTATCTAGACTTACCGGCCGCTCCGATCCTTATCGGAGTGCGCAGGTGCGCGCCCGCGTAGCGGGAATCGTGCAGAAACGAGAATACACTGAAGGCGCTGAAGTGAAGGAAGGAGAGTTGCTGTTTCACATTGATCCTTCTCAGTTAATAGTCAATTTGTCTGCTGCCCAAGCCGAGTTGACCCAGGCAAGGGTTACCGCCGATGCTGCGCGAGACATCGCTCAGCGATCCATGCAACTGGTGGAAGATCATTCCATTAGTACGCAGCAATATCGCAAGGATTTTTTCGCCGAAAAACATGCTCTTGCTGTGTTGCAGATTGCTCAGGCAAAAGTGCGCGATGCGACGTTGCAGTTGTCTTATGCCAGCGTAACGTCGCCGATATCAGGTCGTGCGCGTAGGGCGCTCGTCAGCGAAGGCGCATTGGTGGGTCAAGATGAAGGAACTGTCCTGACCACGGTAGAGCAGATCGATCCTATCTACGTAAACTTCTCTCTGCCGGTTGCGGATTTCCTTGAACTACGCAAGGCGCAATTTGAACGGCCTGATGATGGGAGCCTGAAGACTGTCCGTTTGCTGCTGGGTGATGGGACGCGTTATGAAGTTCCTGGCACGCTTGAATTTTCGGACTCAGCGGTGGATCCGCATACAGATACCGTGGCGTTAAGGGCCGTATTTTCCAACTCTAATCATCTATTGTTGCCCGGCATGTATATGCAGGTAGAGGTCACGCGCGCGTCTGCGGGCAAGGTAATTCTGATCCCGCAGCAGGCCCTTTCGCGCGGGGCAGGCGGGGCATATGTGATGGTTGAAAATAACGGTGTGGCGCGTCAAGTCAGTGTCCATGCCGACAGTCTTGAACGAAATCAGTGGCGGGTCGAGTCGGGATTGCTCGGGGGGGAAAAGGTCATTCTTGAGGGCGGAGCCCTACGTGACGGTCAGCCAATAGAGCTCAAAAAGTCCAGTGCACCGGCTAACGTGAACCGTTCATAGGGAAGTTATGTCGTTATTTTTTATTGATCGCCCAATTATGACTTGGGTATTAGCGATTTTGATCCTGCTTGGGGGAGGCGTTGCCGCCACCCAGCTAGCGATCGAACGTTTTCCTGACATAGCACCACCCCGCGTGACAGTTCATGCATCCTATCCTGGCGCCTCGGCAGAAACGGTGGAGCGGACCGTTACCGCAATTATAGAGCGAGAGCTAAATGGCATTCCTGGTTTGTTATCGTTCAGCTCACGCAGTATGCAAGGCGGATCGGATATCAGTGTATTGCTCAATTCTGGTGTCGATACCAAGCTAGCAGCAATCGAAGTACAAAACCGAGTTAAAAGGGTAGAAGAGCGTCTGCCCGAAAGCGTTCGCCGCCAGGGCGTGACTGTTCAGCAAAGCAGCGGTAGTGCGCTGCTATTCGTGACATTGAGTGCAGACAACCAGAGCCTTGATAGTGTCCAGCTGGGAGACTTGGCTTCGAGCATGGTGCGACCGGCATTGCTGCGCGTCAAAGGCGTGGGTGAGGTCAGTTTATTCAGTCCCGAATATGCTATGCGTATCTGGCCCGACGTGCACAAGCTTACTGCTTTCGACGTTACTACGGGTGAGTTGATGGATGCCATCAGCGTGCGTAACCAACGGATTCCTCTAGGATCGATCGGCGCCGCCCCCAGCCCCCAAGACACCGCCCTCACTGCACCTTTGGCATTGGAAGAGGACCTTAATACACCGCAGGATTTCGGCGCCATTGCCTTGAAGGTAAATAGTGATGGTTCGGCCTTGCGCGTGTCGGACGTTGCAGATGTCGAACTCGGTGCGAGTAATTACGATTATCCGGCATTCATTGATGGTCGTTATTGTGCCGCGATGTCAGTCAGGCTGGCGCCCGGGGCGAACGCGCTTGAGACAACAGACGGTATCGCTGCCGTTCTGAAGACATTATCTACGCAACTGCCGCCGGGTGTGCATTTTCAGACGTCATTTGATAACTCGACGTTTGTGAAACTGTCCATCGAGCGAGTTATTTATACCTTGTTCGAAGCCATGGCGTTGGTGTTTTTGGTCATGTGGTTATTCATGCGCAGCCTTCGAGCCACCCTTATTCCAACAATGGTAGTACCTATCGCGTTGGCGGGGACCTGCGCGGTCATTTGGGCACTGGGGTTCTCAATCAATGTGCTCACGCTATTTGGTCTAGTGTTGGCCATCGGTATTCTGGTCGATGATGCCATTGTGGTAGTTGAGAACGTTGAACGCATCATGCGTGAAGAGCGCTTGCCTGCTAGAGAGGCAACAATCAAGGCAATGGGGCAGATCAGCGGTGCAATTATGGCGATCACCTTGGTGCTCACTGCGGTGTTTATACCGATGGCACTGCTTGATGGTGCTGTTGGTACCATCTATCGACAGTTCTCCATTGCGCTAGCAGTGCCTATGGCTTTTTCGGCATATTTGGCACTTACCCTTACGCCGGCTCTGTGTGCCGCGTTGCTTAAACCAGGGGCTGAAGTTTCGGCGCAGCGTCGAACCGCTAGGTTTGGCGCTGCGTTGTCACGGAACTACTTAAGGGCGCTCAACGGAATATTACGACGCCCTTTGCGTTATCTTGTTGTCTACTGCGCCCTCGCGGTCATCCTGGCGTTTCTTTACATAAAACTGCCCAGCGGTTTTCTGCCTGCCGAGGATGAGGGGTTATTCGCCGTCGTTGTGCAACTGCCCACAGGCTCTCCTCAAGCTGAAACGCGAAAGGTGATTGACGAGGTGCAGCAATACCTCATGGTTGACCCGAATGTCAGTAGCGTATTTGCGATGCAAGGGTTCAGTTATTTTGGTGGCGGGCAAAACGCAGCAATGGTTTTGCCGAGCCTCACCGATTGGTCGGTACGGACACGACCCGATCAGCAAATCGAGGGCATATTGGCGCGTTTCAATAAGGACTTTGAGGGCGGCGCGCTCGCTCATCCTCAAGCATTGATCAAGGCGTTTGGCCCTCCACCTATTTTTGCGCTGGGGAACACGGCAGGCGTTGAGCTGAAGTTGCAAGATCGGGCCGGCCTGGGGCATACCCTTCTCATTGAGGCCAAGGATCGTTTGCTGGGTTTGGCTGCGAAAAGTCCAGTACTGGCCCATGCGTCTTTCTCTGGTCAGAACGATACCTCCCAGATAAGAGTGACAATAGACCGGTTAAAAGCTGAGAGCATGGGGGTGGACCTGGGTGAGATCAACAGAACAATGGAAACCCTGTATGGCTCCAGTTACTTAGGCGATTTTATTCATAATAATCAGGTCAGGAATATTCTGGTTCAGGCCAAAGGAAGTGATCGGCAATTGCCTGACAGTGTGCTACAGGCGCGGGTTAGAAATAAATTCGGTGGTATGGTGCCCTTGGAGGCTTTCGTATCAATACGATGGGATAAAGGGCCATCGAGCATAGAGCATTGGAATGGTTTTCCCTCGTTGAGCATCAGTGCTGTGCCGGCGCCGGGATATAGTACTACTCAAGCAATGGAGGAAATGGCTCGCCTCATATCGCAATTACCCATCGGCTTCACTTATGAGTGGTCAGGGCAGTCATTTCAGGAGCAGAGTTCAAATAGGCAAATGCCCCTGCTGTTCATGCTGTCTATTCTCGTTGTATTTCTATGCCTTGCCGGTCTCTACGAAAGTTGGTCTACGCCGCTGACTGTGGTACTGGCTATCCCTATGGGCGTGTTGGGAGCTGTGTTGGCGGCAACGGCTCGCGGCTTGCCAAGTGATTTATATTTCAAGGTAGGCTTGATCGCTGTCATTGGCTTGTCAGCAAAAAACGCGATTCTTATCGTCGAAGTCGCGCAAACACTGGTCAAACAGGGGGTTGATACGCACCAGGCGCTACTGAGCGCGGCGCGAATACGCTTAAGGCCCATTATGATGACTTCGCTGGCCTTCATGTTTGGTGTGCTGCCGCTGGCGCTCGCTGTCGGCCCAGGGGCTGCGAGCCAGCACTCCATGGGAACCTCAGTATTCGGTGGGATGCTGAGTGCTACGGCGCTCACCTTGTTTGTCGTTCCGCTTTTATATAGTTTTATCGTGCGCACCCGCACTCGGCGATTCAGGCGTGCCTTGTCACAAAAGAAAACGGAACTGGCGTAGGTTCGCTGAGTGTAAAGTATTGCGAAAATATTAAGGAGGACAAGCACACTATGAAGCCTATAGACGAGCGTAAAAATCGGTTGATAAAGGTTGGTCAGGTTACCGGCTCCCCCGGCTATGTCATAGTTGATAGCTCAAAGATAGCAGTGCATCTTGAGTCTGGGGTTGTATATTTTGAACTAATGACAGAAAGCGAAAACTTTAAAATAATTGCTCACTCGGCCTCATTGACGAACGTGACAGTGGATGTTTCAGTATCTTTGAGTCATGTGCTTGCGGCGGTTGAGGCGGTATTTGTTAATAGCCCTTTATGTGACAGGGTTGAGGTTCTGTTACCTGAACCAGTGAATGCACAATTGTGCGCATTGGGCATAGCTGTTTTTCAGAATGAAAAGTGTTATGTAAGGGCGGAAATGTTTTGGCAGTTGTCAATGCCGTGGTGCTCGAAGGGGGCGATTAATAGTTATCCACTTTGTTACACCGGGTCGGACCAATACCCTATCCCGGTTCGACCTCGGCAGCCTGCTGGGGATGTTTATGCCAGGTATATTCCCTGGCTCGAAAAAACCCTGAGTTTCAAAGTGGTTGATGTTGACAGGGATCTGACGCAGTTTAATCGCTGGATGAATGATCCTCGGGTTTCTTTTTTCTGGGAAGAAGAAGGGGACTTGGAATATCATCGAGCGTTCCTTGAAACGCAACTTGCTGATTCGCGAGTTACTCCCCTAATCGGCTTCTTTGATTCGCAGGCGTTTGGCTATTTTGAGGTGTATTGGGCTAAAGAGGACAGGTTGGCGCCATTTTGCCAGGCTACGGACTTTGACCGGG
The DNA here is from genome assembly GCF_036704165.1 of Pseudomonas khavaziana. NCBI lineage: Bacteria > Pseudomonadati > Pseudomonadota > Gammaproteobacteria > Pseudomonadales > Pseudomonadaceae > Pseudomonas > Pseudomonas khavaziana. The sequence goes on along the minus strand of NZ_CP129946.1, from coordinate 5,663,109 downwards.
GCTTTCACCTGCTGGTGGGCGAAGAGGCCTTTAGGGGGCGTCAATGGTTGGAAGCATGGTATCCGTCCTTACTCCATTTTATGTTTCTTGATGATGTTCGCACACAACGCGTTATGGCTGAGCCTCGCGCGGATAATGAACGTTTATTGCGCTGTAGTGAAATGCTTGGCCTCGAAAAACTTAAAGAATTTGATTTTCCGCATAAGAGAGCGGCTCTGATTAGCATTACCAGGACTAAGTTTTTTGGACGCGCACAACAACTATCAGGGCGTCGATTTTAATGCTGAGCCCGTCCCGGTAGCGGATCTCAGACGGGATACTGATGGTGCGCTTTAATATGTCACGCGTTGCGTGAGGCAACGTGGATGAGTACGCTAGAGCTGTGTATGATAAATCGCTCGTAAGTAGGTTGTTCAATTTATAAAATTAAGGAGAGTTTTGTGTCTCGAATTACCTTTAAAACTTTTTCACCTCGTTCAGACAATCCAGCGCTCAGACTGATTTGTTTTCCTTATGCGGGTGGCAGTGGAAACATTTATGAAGAGTGGCAAGGTCTTATCGGGTCCAATGTCGAAGTGTGTGCTGCACAGCTCCCTGGGCGCGGGGCGCGATTTAATGAGCCGAAGCACATAACGTTAGGTGACCTGCTCGACGAGTGTGAAGAGGCCATCCTTCCGTTACTTGATCGGCCATTCGCGATTTTTGGGCATAGCTTGGGCGCTGTGGTGGCGTTTGCATTTGCCCAACGGCTCGAAAAGTTAGGGAAAGTACCTCAGCATTTGTTTGTCTCCGGCGCATCAGCGCCTGTGGATGGCTCCGAATACAAAAAAACACGTGATTTGAATGATCAGGAGTTAGTCGAGTGGATGTCCGAAATTAATGGCACGCCTGTCGAGTTGATGAATGACCCTGAACTTATGGAAATTGCTTTGCCGATTCTCCGGGCAGACTTCGCAATCGCCAGCTCTTATAAACATGTGGACGCAAGGCTGAAAACGTCGGCTACCGTATTTGGCGGCAGCGAAGATAAAAATATTCCCGTAGAGCAACTGTCGAGCTGGGGTAACTTGGTGACTGGGCGAGTACAAGTAGAAGTCATCCAGGGCGATCACTTTTTCATACACGGCAATGAGAAAGTCGTCATCACCGCGATCCGTCGGACCTTAGGGCTGTAATCCTCCACCGGTGTGCGGCGATGGGAGCTGATTATCGGGCTTATCCCGGATCCGAATTCCAGCACGTCGACGGTCCTGGCACGGCCGTCGTCGGTCATAACAGCTCTCCTCACACTACCGCTCACTTAACAATCGCTGAAGATTCGACGCTATGCATTGAACTACGCGCGCCTCTATTTCGCCCCTTCCAGTACCTTGCTGGGAAATAGCACAACAAACCGATGCATTTTTTTCAGCGCATCGGTAAATGGCAACGCTACTACCTGGGCCGCTTCCTGTGTGTCCGCATAGAATGTGCCCTCCACCGGTCGCACTTTGCATGACGCCCAGACCGTATCCCGGCGTCAACCAGGGTTGGCCGGGGAGTGGGCCACCCAACCACCGTATTGTCAGCATTTGTTTGAGTAAAGAATGGGAAATCAAGTGGCCGTCTAATAGTCTGTCCAGGAAGAGGGCCGCTTGGGACAGTGGACCGACCAGTAAGCCGTGGTAGACCCAGGCCGGGTCGTAATAGCTGGCGTTTCCCGCATATGTTTCGTCCAGATCGGATGGGCGGCTGGCGATCCTCACTCCCGATAGGCCTAAGGGCGCAAGCGCACGGGTGATTATCGCCTTCTCAAGTGTCAGCCCTGTTGCCTGTTCGATAAGTCGTGCAATAAACATATAGCCCACATTTGAGTAGTACCAACTTGTGCCGGGTTCATAACGTAATTTTGTTGCATTTATTCGTCTTAGCATTTCTGCTGGCGGCCACGCGCGTTGTCGTTCTTCGACAGCGGTTTGATAGTCGGTATCTTCCCTGTAATCGGACAGGCCCGCTTCGTGCCGTAAAAGTTGGCGCAGGGTAAACGCCTCGCCCATTACTTTGTCATCAAGACCCAATAAGCCATCTTGTACCAATGACAATGATGTTGCGGCCAAAACGGTTTTTGTAAAGCTCCACCATGGAACACAGGCGTCTGAGTGGATGGATGTAAGTGATTGCCCATTGACGATGAGTGAAAAGAGCACGTGTCAATATCTCCTTGAAAAAGGCTTGTCTTAGCCTTCTGTCGACTGATGACTCAAGCAGGCTCTCAGGTTAAAAACTAGCGGGCAGAAGAAAACGAGCGATCACCGGCATATGGCTGGAAATACGCAACGTATCTTCCTGCCGTACTTTCGCCTCTACCCGCTTGATCCGTGGGCTGAAGAACAGGTAATCCAAAGTGCGGTCCGGGCCGTCGAGGCTCGGATCATTGGGGTAATAGGTCAGCCATCGCTCACGGTTTATTCCGCTGGATTCACTGTTACTCGGGATCATCGGGTATTTGTCCCACAGCAGGTGCAGCTCGCTGTCCGGCGAATACTGCCCGCGTTTTTGCGCGTCCAAACGCAGGAACTGCCCCAGCGGCAATAAGTTGAAATCTCCCCCGATCAGCCATGGCGTGCCGCGGCCTTCAAACTTGTCCAGCAGCTTCACCGTTGCCTTGACTTGCTCTTGCATGGCACCGCGTCCGGGCATGCCGGCCTCTAGCCGCGTATTGAGCACCGCCAGCTGACCACCGTCGCTCAGCGGCAGGTAGGTCAACAGCAAGGCGGGCTTGGGCTGGAACTGGCGGCTGATAAAGTTGGCGTCGGCGGCCGGCAATTGCAGGCGCTCAGCATGTTCGATCTGGTAGCGGCTCAGTGTCGCCAGCTTGCGACCGACGCTGCCGAAAATGTGCAGGTTGGGCACAAAGTCGGCTTTCCAGTCGAACGCCTGGGCGCTGCAGGGGTAGAGGTCGACCAGGCGCTCTTGCAACAGCGCCAGCTGGTCCTGGTAGTGAGAGGGTTTGGCGCCCTCGTCAATCTCTTGCAGCAACAGGATATCGGGCTGTTCGTCGCGGATCACCCGTGCCACTTCGTCGAGGCTGAACGCCATGTCTTCAACGGTGGGGCGGTCATCCGGGCCGCTGCCGTCGGGGGTGTCGTACCAGAACACGTAGTTCTTGCCGGCCAGGTACTGCACGTTCCAGGTCATCACCTTGAGCGCCTGCCCCGGCAGCAGGGTCGGGGCGCGGGGCGCCACGCAACTGACGGGCAAGATCTCTTTGTCGGCGGGGCGCCAGGTCAGGCTGTGGGTCAGCGCCGCCAGCAGGCCGGCGATGATCAACAGGCTCAACAGGGTGATGCGCAATAAACGGGTCATCGGCTCGGCTTATGTGCGTGTCAGAAGAGGCACGGAGCATATCACCGCGCGTCGGCGTCGCCACCGATCAACATGAATAAACGGAACAGCACCACGCTGGTGAACAATTGCAGGAAGCTGTGGGCACTGTCCATCAGCAACCCCAGCAACGGCGCGGGCTCCGGATAGGCCGCCACACTGGCGCCCTTGAGCAGCCACAACGGGGTCATCACGCATAGCAGGCACACCAGGATTCGCCAGAAATGCCCGCGGGTCAGGCGAAAACTCTCCTTCATCGCCTCCAGGGCCGGCATGCCGCGCAGCACCAGCAGGTATTCGGCAAACGCCAACACCACCATCAGCCACAAGCCCGGCAGGAAGTACAGCGACAGGCCGAGCAAGATCAACAACGTGCTCAGGGCCGTCAGCAGGGCAAAGCGCGGCCACAGGCCCAAGGCCATGGCCCACACGTCCTTGATCCGGGGCGATTCGCCACGGGTGCGTGCGTCGAGAAACAGGATCAGGGCGCCGGTGTACAGCGGGTACACCAATAAACCCACGACCACGCTGTAGCCGGGAAATGCATCCGGGCCCAGCGTGTGGTCCAGTATCTGTTGCAACAGGGCTTCGAGGATCACCAACGGCAGGCACAACTGCACGATGGCGCCCAGGTTGCGCTGGGTAAAACGCAAGGAGTCGCGCAAAACGTCTAACGGATTCATCAGGGTCATCACAGGCCTGGAAGCAGAGGGCGACACTTTAACCGATCAGGGTCCAAGGGGCACAAACGTAAACCTTGAGTAAAGACCATTGAAACAACTCGTAACATCCCCATAACTGGAGGGCACCCGGCCTGACCACAGGCGGGACCAGAATTTTTTATCGGCAATCTAACGAGGTCGCCATGAACAGCGAAGAGCAAACCCTGATCGATGGACTGTTTTCACGGTTGCAGCAAGCCGAAACGGACTCAGCCCCCCGCGACGCCCAGGCCGAAGCGCGGATCAAGGAGCACATGACTCGCCAACCGGCTGCCGGGTACTACATGACCCAGTCGTTACTGGTGCAGGAACACGCGCTTCAGGCTCTGGATGCGCAAAATAAGCAGCAGGCGCAACAGATCCAGCAATTGCAGGACGAACTGCAGCGGGCCAAGTCGACGCAACCGGCGCCGGCCAGTGGTGGTGGATTTCTGTCGAGCATTTTTGGCGGTAGCTCCCGCGATCCGCAACCTGCGCCGAGCAACTCCGGTGGCGGCTGGCGTGAGCCGGCGCGGCCATCGTTCAACCCACCTGCACCGCAGCAGAACTATCAGCAGCCGCAAGCACCAGCAGCCGCGCCAGTGGGCAGCGGTTTTCTCGGCGGCGCGATGAAGACCGCCGCCGGTGTGGCCGGTGGTGTGTTGCTCGCCGAAGGCATCAGCAGCCTGTTTCATCACAACCAGCAGCCGCAGGTGGTGGAAGAAATCATCGAACAACCGGCACCGACCAGCGACCAAGGTGACTGGGGCAACGATGACCAGAAGTTTGCCGGCAATGACAGTTGGGGCGGCAACAATGCTGACAGCTTCGCTGACAGCGATTATTCCGACGATTCCTCTTCCTTTGGCGACGACGATTCCTTCGTCTGACACGCCAGGCCCGGAGCGCGACAGCGCTCCGGTCTGATTTTTTCCCGGAACCGCTCCCTTGGCTGGCATACTGGCGCCCTTTCCGGGCGCTGGCGCCTGGCTGTCTATGAGCCTGGCTGTCTATGAGGAAGTGCGGTGAAGAAAATTGCAGTGTTCGCCGATGTACAAAACCTCTATTACACCGTGCGCCAGGCCTATGGCTGCCACTTCAACTACGCCGCCCTGTGGGCTGACATCGGCGCCCGCGGGCAGATCGTCGAGGCCTATGCCTACGCCATCGACCGTGGCGACAGCAAGCAGCAGCAATTCCAGCAGATCCTGCGCAACCTGGGCTTTACGGTAAAACTCAAACCGTATATCCAGCGCAGCGACGGTTCGGCCAAGGGTGATTGGGACGTGGGCATCACCATCGACATCATGGACGCCGCCGACCATGTCGACGAAATCGTGCTGGCCTCCGGTGACGGTGATTTCGACATGCTGCTCGACCGTGTCATTCACAAGCATGGCGTCGAAGCCGTGGCCTATGGCGTGCCCGGGCTGACGGCCAATTCATTGATCCGCGCCGCCAGCCGCTACGTGCCGATCGAAGGCGCGTTGCTGCTCAAATAAATTGTTAGACGGAGTGGGAACAGGTTTGGAACGTATAGCGGTCATCGACTTTGAAACCACCGGCATCACCCCCAGCAGCCACTGCCGGGCTACGGAGATTGGCGTCGTCATCCTCGAGCGCGGACAAATCGTGGACCGCTACCAGAGCCTGATGAACGCCGGCGTGCGCGTACCGGCTTTTATCGAACAACTTACCGGCATCAGCAACGCCATGCTGCGCAGCGCGCCACCGGCTGAGCGGGTGATGAACGAAGTCAATGAATTCGTCGGCACCACGCCCTTGATGGCGCACAACGCCGCCTTCGACCAGAAGTTCTGGGACTTTGAACTGGGCCTGATCCGCCGCACCCGCCTGCAGAAATTCGCCTGCTCCCTGCTGCTGGCCCGCCGCCTGATGCCGGCTGCGCCCAACCACAAACTCGGCACCCTCAACGCCTACGCCAAACTGCCCCACACCGGCCAGGCTCACCGGGCGCTGGCGGATGCGGAAATGGCCGCCAACCTCACGGCGCACCTGGCCCAGCAACTGCGCCAGACCCACGGCCTGCGCGAACTGTCCCATGACCTGTTGTGCACCTTGCAGAAAGTGCCTGCCGCGAAGATCAATGAACACCTGAAGAAACATCGCGGGTTCTGACCCAGAGTGCATTTTCAAGACCAATGACACTCCAAATGTGGGAGGGGGCTTGCTCCCGATGGCGGTGGGTCAGATACAGCCAAGCTGACTGACACACCGCCATCGGGAGCAAGCCCCCTCCCACATTTAGTGATGCGGCGCCTATCGAGGCTGTGTGCACGCCAACGCCTGGTCCACCACTCCCTTCGCCATCTCCACCAAATGCATCACCGCCCGCTGCGGCGCCTTCATCACTTCGCCCGACCCATGGGCCGTCTCCACCGCGCAATGCAACAAATCCGCCGCATGGGCCAGAGCCTCTTCGAAGCTCAGGTTGTCATTCAGGATAAAAATCGGCGCATCCGGGGCGGATGCCTTGAGGTAGTAGTCGATGGCGCGACGGTGGAGCAGGGCGTCTTCGCTGAGGAAGTCGGCTTTGGACTTGGGTGGATCGGGGGTGACTTTTTTGACCATGGTGAAACTTCTCCGTCAGGTAAGAAGCTGCAACCGTTCGCTTGCACACGAATTAGGGTGGCAGCAGTACGCAGGTGTGCAAGACCGAGACGGAGTCCGGTAGATCCGAAGATCTCCCGCGTACAGCTGCCATGACACTTAGCGCCAGAGATACACCCAGGCGTAGAGAGTTAAGGCTATGCGTATTACCGTCGTCGGACTTGCACGTCCGGTCACCGAACATTCGATGACAGGGCGAGACTAGCTACCGAATCCGACGGAAACAAGGCCGTGGGATTCTCTCGGAAACGTCCCGCAAATGAAAGGGATTGATCTTGCTGGCCACTGAAACACTGGGGTTTTGAGGTCTCTTTCACCTGAGCACTGAATGATCGGTAGGCCAAATCCGGATATGATCTAGGACCTTTCTGGTTTTCCTCTTTACTCATCTATCGCCTCTTACTGCGACCTACCATCCTGTTTGTCACTCATGCACAGGGATTACAGTCATGCAGGAAAGCGATCTTCATACAGCGATCATGCGAAGCAAGTTGGAACTCGAATCAAATGGCATTGATCTGGGTTCCAGTTCAAGCATGGCGTTTCATGTGGGGAACACGATGACAAGCTGCCCGGCAGTCATGGTGTTGCCGAGTTCGCCAGGTTGGAGTCATGGCCCTCATTACCAGTTACTCAAGCCGATTCACGCTGACCCCGTTGCGCCCGATACGACGTTTGATGAACTCTGGAAATGTACACAGCAACACTACGGCCTCACGGCAGCCACAGTGATCACTGGCGCGGCGGGCATACCCATAAGCAAAATTGCGGTGGGTGCTTGGGTTCACGTCGGCTCCAGCAAAACCACGAACCTGGCTAGCCTGATCGGAATGCGCTTTTTCCCTCGTACGTTGATCAAGCAACCCACCATGGCCAGAATGGCAAAAGCAACGTTTGGCACGGTTCGGGTATTTGGCATCATCGGGCGAGGCATCCCCTTCGTCGCTGCCGGGCTTGCAGTCTTTGATCTAGTCAGTATTGGCAAGTGTGCCTATGAGGCGAGGAATGGAAGGTAATCTGAGCAGAGCCGAAGTTGCTGAGAAAGTGATCCAGCTGTTCGTCGATATCATCGGTTTTATTGACCGAAGCGAAGTGACGGAGCAAACCGATTTCATCCATGACTACGACATCATTGATGATGACCTGACCTGCTTTGTCATGCAGATCAAGTGGCAGTTCAAGCTGCAAGCGACGCAGGAGGATTGGGATCGCATTACGACCATCGAGCAGATCGTTGATTTGATCGTCCAGCGCAGATCAAGCCCTTTGTAGGAGCGAGCTTGCTCGCGAAGAACGTCAACGGTGACGCTGGCGTCCTGAATGCCCGCGGCGCCCACAGGTCCTTCGCGAGCAAGCTCGCTCCTACAGTGCGCGGCAGGTCAGCCAGCATTTTTCCCATTGGCTTCCAACTGCCCCAACGGCACCCTCCGCTCTATGGCGCTGGACAAAATAATCGAGGTCTTGCTGAACCCGAACTTCGCCACTCGATTAATCAGGTCTTCCAGCTGCGGCATGGTGCCTACCGCCGCTTGCATGATCACGCACGGGTCGCCGGTGACCCGGTGGCATTCGGTCAGCTCGGGAATTTGCGCCAGGGCGTCGTATACCTTTTGGCTGCCGTGATTGGTCAGCCGCAGTTCAATTACGCACTGAATCGGCAAGCCGACTTTGGACAAATCCACCTTGGCCTGGTAGCCGGTAATCACGCCGCTGGCTTCCAGTTTGGCGACCCGTTCGGCCACGGCGGGGGCGGAGAGGTTTACCGTGCGGGCCAGTTGCGCGTAAGAGGCGCGGCCGTCTTCGAGCAGAGCGCTGAGGAGCATGCGGTCGTATTTGTCCATGGTAAGGCTCCAGTTGCGTGTGGCTTTCGAAAGCACGGGTTATAGCCTTCATAACCATGTTTTGAAAAGTGTATGGGCGGTTTAAACAGGTTTTGTAACTTATGTTTATCCATCTGTCTTTCTAGAATAAAGCCTCCTATCTCCTGCCATAGAGCCGCCCAATGCCTGGCCCACGTCGTTTTCCCTTACCGTTGATCGCTGCCTTTTTTGCGTTGTATGTGATCTGGGGTTCCACCTACCTGGTGATCCGTATCGGCGTGGAGTACTGGCCGCCGCTGTTGCTGGCGGGCATTCGGTTTTGCACGGCAGGCGTGTTGATGTATGGCTTCCTCCGGTGGCGCGGGGTGCCGGCGCCGACGTGGCCGCAATGGAAGGCGGCCGGGATGATCGGCATTTTGTTGCTCACCGTGGGCAATGGCGGCGTCAGCGTGGCCGAACATATGGGCGTGTCGTCCGGCGTGGCGGCACTAGCCGTGGCCACCGTGCCACTGTTCACGCTGCTGTGTGGTTTTTTCTGGGGCGCACGTAATACGCGACTGGAATGGGCCGGGGTGATCCTCGGCATCATCGGCATCGCCATGCTCAATATGGGCAGTACCCTGCAATCGAGCCCACTGGGCGCGGTGTTGCTGTTGATGGCGGCGGCGTCCTGGGCCTTCGGTTCGGTGTGGAGCCGACATTTGCCGCTGCCCCAAGGCGCCATGGCCAGTGCCGCTGAAATGCTCGTGGCCGGCGTGGCGCTGCTGATCGTCAGCGCGCTCTCCGGTGAGCACCTGCAGGCCATGCCACCGCTGGAAGGCTGGCTGGCCCTGGCCTACCTGACGGTGTTCGGCTCGATTATCGCCTTTAACGCCTATATGTACCTGCTCAAGCATGTGCGTCCGGCGGCGGCGACCAGTTATGCCTACGTGAACCCGGCAGTGGCGGTGTTGCTGGGGATTGTGTTCGTTGGCGAGACCATCGGCCTGGAAGAAGCCCTGGCGATGCTGGTAATCATCAGCGCCGTGCTGTTGATCAGCCTGCCCCAGTGGCGCAAGCCCAAGGCGGAAATAAGGTAAACTGCCGCGCATTATGCCTTTGCGCTGAATTTTTCCTACGGTAAATACATGACTTTCGCCACCCTTGGCCTGATCGAACCCTTGCTGCGCGCCCTTGAGACGCTTGGCTACCAGACCCCGACGCCGGTGCAGGCGCAAGCCATTCCGGCGGTGCTGGCCGGTCGTGACCTGATGGCCGCGGCGCAGACCGGCACCGGCAAGACCGCAGGCTTCGCCTTGCCGCTGCTGCAATTGCTGACCATGGAAGGGCCGAAAGTCGCCGCCAACTCAGCGCGTGCGCTGATCCTGTGCCCGACCCGCGAACTGGCTGAGCAGGTTCACGCCAGCGTCGCCGAGTATGCCCAGCATCTGCCGCTGACCACATACGCGGTGTACGGCGGTGTGAGCATCAACCCGCAGATGATGAAGCTGCGCAAGGGCGTCGACATCCTGGTCGCCACCCCTGGCCGGCTGATCGACCTGTTCCGCCAGAACGCGCTGAAACTCAACCAGCTGCAAACCCTGGTGCTCGACGAAGCCGACCGCATGCTCGACCTGGGCTTCTCCGAAGAGCTTGCCAACATTTATCGCATGCTGCCGAAAAAGCGCCAGACCTTGCTGTTTTCCGCGACCTTCTCCGATGACATCCGCCTGCTGGCCGGGCAGATGCTCAACGACCCGCTGAGCATCGAAGTGAGCCCGCGCAACGTCGCCGCCAACACCGTCAAGCAGTGGGTGGTGCCAGTGGACAAGAAGCGCAAGGCCGAGCTGTTCGTGCATCTGATGCGCAAAGGCCGCTGGAAGCAGGTGCTGGTATTCGCCAAGACCCGCAACGGCGTGGACGCACTGGTGGACAAGTTGCAGGGCCTGGGCATCAATGCCGACGGCATCCATGGCGACAAGCCCCAGGCCACCCGCCAACGCGCACTGGACCGCTTCAAGTCCAGCGAGGTGCAGATCCTGGTCGCCACCGACGTGGCAGCCCGTGGCCTGGATATCGAAGATCTGCCGCTGGTGGTCAACTTTGACCTGCCAATCGTGGCCGAGGACTACATCCACCGTATCGGTCGTACCGGTCGTGCGGGTAACACCGGTGAGGCGATTTCCCTGGTGTGTGCCGACGAGGTCAACATGCTCTCGGCCATCGAGATGCTGACCCGCCAGACCTTGACCCGCAAGATGGAGCCGGATTTTGAGCCGGAGCATCGTGTACCGGATACCGATGCCAGTGGGCAGGTGGTGAAGAAACCGAAGAAACCGAAGAAGCCTAAAATGTCTGGTGGTGGCGGCAAGCGCAACCTGGGCAAGTGGGTGGACAGTGGTGATGTGGCGCCGGCTGAGCCGTCGATCAAACCGGTGCGCAAGGTGCCGGTGTTTAATACTGGGCCGCGCAAGAAGAAGTAATTTTGTGCTGTAGCTGAGGGCCTCATCGGGAGCAAGCCCCCTCCCACACTGGGACTGTATTTCACAGTTCGAAATGTGGGAGGGGGCTTGCTCCCGATGGCGGCCTTGAACCCATCCCAGATCTCAGCGATTAAGCCACTCCAACATCCCCCGCCCAGCCGCTCTGCCACTGGCAAAACACCCCGTCAGCAAATACCCACCAGTGGGCGCCTCCCAGTCCAGCATTTCCCCCGCACAAAACACCCCAGGCAATGGCTTGAGCATCAAGCGCTCATCCAGCGCTTCAAACGGCACACCACCCGCGGTGCTGATTGCCTCATCCATCGGCCGCGTCTTCACCAATGTCAGCGGCAACGCCTTGATATCCACTGCCAACTGCGCTGGATCAGTGAAGTGTTCAGCGGGCGTCAGCTCACGCAACAACGCTGCTTTGACCCCATCCAAACCCAACTGACTGTGCAAATGCTTGCTCATCGAGCGCGACCCCCGTGGCTTGGCCAACGCCGCCTGCACCTTGTCCAGCGGCTTACTCGGCAGCAAATCGATATGCACCATTGCCGCACCGTCGCGCTTGATCGCTTCGCGAATCGGCGCCGACAAGGCGTAAATCAAACTGCCTTCAATGCCGGTAGCGGTGATCACGCATTCGCCCAGCCGAGGTTTGTCATCCCCCAGGGCAATAGCGACGTTTTTCAACGGTGCGCCAGCGAATTTGCTGACCATCAACTCGCTCCACGCCGACACTTCAAACCCGCAGTTGCTCGGTTGCAAACGCACATAGGGCAGGCCTTTGCCTTCAAACAGGTTCTGCCACGCACCGTCAGAACCCAGGCGCGACCAACTGCCGCCGCCCAAGGCCAGCAACACGGCGTCGCTGTGGACAACTTTTTCGCCGTCCGCGCTGTGGATAAGTAAATCGCCCTCGGCATTCCAACCTGTCCAACGATGTCGGGTGTGGATAACCACACCTTGATCCCGCAGGCGCTTGAGCCAGGCGCGCAATAGTGGCGCGGCTTTCATATCGGTAGGAAATACGCGGCCGGAGGTGCCGACAAAGGTCTGGATACCCAGGCCATGGATCCATTCGCACAACGCCTCGGCGCCAAAGCTGCGCAGCAGCGGCGCCAGGTGCGGGGCGCGTTCGGCATAGCGCGACAGGAACGCCGGGTACGCTTCGGAGTGAGTGATGTTCATGCCGCCGACACCGGCCAGCAGGAATTTGCGCCCCACCGAGGGCATGCCGTCGTACAGGTCTACCCGCACCCCTGCCTGGCTCAAGACCTCAGCGGCCATTAGCCCGGCGGGGCCGCCGCCGATAATGGTGGCGTGGTGTGAAGAGGTCCGAGGCATGGCAGGGCTACTGTCGCTTGAATAGGCCGAGCATTCTACCCGACGATGGCGCGGCTGCCTGATCAAAAAACGTACACTTTCCTACAGGCCATATGGCTGCTAGCTTGCAGGCGCTTACGCTCAAGTTATCCACAGGCCGTTCCACAGGCATTGTGGGTAACGCCCACAATTCAGTGACAACCTGATGACGACCACACCCGCTGGGCGCTGTGGTGCAGGATGCCGTGGCGGCGGGCCAGGGCCAGGCGGTCTTTGCTGTAGCCGCCGCCGATCACGCCCATTACCGGAATGTCGCGACCCAGGCAGTGGCGCATCACGCTTTCATCACGGGCGGCGAGGCCTGCGTCTGTCAGCTTGAGGTAACCGAGGGCGTCATCCTTGTGTACATCCACGCCGGCGTCGTATAGCACCAGGTCGGGCTGGTAGAGCGGCAACAGGTAGTTGAGCGTGTCTTCCACCACCTTGAGGTAGTCGGCATCGCCCATGCCCATGGGCAGCGGGATGTCCCAATCACTCTGGGCCTTACGCGCCGGAAAGTTCTTTTCGCAGTGCAGCGACACGGTGATGGCGTCCGGCGTGTCGTGGAGGATGCGTGCGGTGCCGTCGCCCTGGTGCACGTCGCAATCGAAGATCAACACGCGATTGACCCGACCGCTGGCCAGCAGGTACTGGCTGATCACTGCCAGGTCATTGAAGATGCAAAAGCCTGCCGGATAATCGTAGTGGGCATGGTGGGTGCCGCCGGCCAAATGGCAGGCCAGGCCATGTTCGAGGGCTTGTTCAGCCGCCAGTATCGAGCCGCCTACTGCGCGCACGGTACGCCGCGCCAGTGCTTCGCTCCAGGGCAGGCCGAGGCGGCGCTGGTCTTCGCGGGACAATTGGCCGCTCATGTAGCGTTCGATATACCCAGGTTCATGGGCCAAGGCCAGGATATCCGCTGGACACAATTGCGGGCGCAGCAATTGGCTGTCTTGGGTCAAGCCAGTGTCCACCAGGTGGTCGCGCAGCAGGCGAAACTTGTCCATGGGGAACCGGTGGTCCGCCGGGAACTCGGGGCTGTAGTCTTCGTGGTAGATCAATGGCAAAGGCATGGGATTTTCTGACGGGAACCTGCGAAGGATCTTAACAGCGCTGTACACTCACGCACATGGCAAGGGAGGGGGACCCATGGAGCCGATATTGGAATTGGAAAGTGCACGCCTGCTAATGCGCCAGTGGCGCGACAGCGACCTGCCAGACTTTGCGCGCATGTGCGCCGACCCACAAGTGATGCGCTATTTTCCGGCCAGGTTGAGCCATCTGGAAAGCGCCGCATTGATCGGTCGCATTCGCGGGCATTTCGCGGAGTACGGCTTCGGTTTTTGGGCCTTGCAGCGCAAGGATACCGGCGAATTTATCGGTCTGACCGGGCTGCAGAATGTCAGCTTCGAAGCCGGCTTTACACCGGCAGTGGAAATCGGCTGGCGTCTGGCCCGCGAACACTGGGGCCTGGGCTATGCCAGTGAGGCGGCCTGGACCGCGTTGCGCTGCGGCTTCGACCGTTTGCAACTGGACGAGGTTGTAGCCTTCACCACAGAGGCCAATCAGCCTTCACAAAAAGTCATGCAGGCCATCGGTATGCATTACGATCCGCAGGCAGATTTTGAACACCCCAAGGTCGCAGCGGATGACCCGCTGCGCCCTCATGTTTTGTACCGCATCACCCGCGCCCAATGGTTGGACACGCTGCATGGATAAGCAGCCCGGAATGCCCTATTGATTGCAGGAGTTGCTCTATGAGCCAAGTATTGGAAGATCTGGTGGACTTGCTGACCCTGGAACCGATCGAGGAAAACCTCTTTCGCGGCCGCAGCCAGGACCTGGGCTTTCGCCAGTTGTTCGGCGGCCAAGTGCTCGGCCAGTCGCTGTCGGCGGCCAGCCAGACGGTAGAAGAAGCGCGGCATGTGCATTCCCTGCACGGTTATTTCCTGCGCCCTGGCGATGCAGCCTTGCCGGTGGTGTATTCGGTGGACCGCGTACGCGACGGCGGCAGTTTCAGCACTCGGCGGGTAACGGCGATCCAGAAGGGCAACCCGATCTTTACGTGCACCACCTCGTTCCAGTACGACGAACAAGGCTTCGATCACCAGACCACCATGCCGATGGTGGTCGGCCCGGAAAACCTGCCGTCGGAGCTGGAGCTGACCAAGCAACGTGCACACCTGATCCCCGAGCACATGCGCGACAAGCTGCTGTGTCCCAAGCCTATCGAGGTGCGCCCGGTCACCGAGAAAGACCCGTTCAACCCGCAGCCGTCCGACCCGGTCAAGTACGTGTGGTTTCGTGCCGATGGCGCCCTGGCGGACTCGCCGGCGCTGCATAAGTACCTGCTGGCCTACGCCTCGGACTTCGGCCTGCTGACCACCTCGCTGCTGCCCCATGGCAAGACCGTGTGGCAGAAAGACATGCAGGTCGCCAGTCTCGACCACGCGCTGTGGTTCCATGCTGACCTGCGTGCCGATGACTGGTTGCTGTATGCCATGGATAGCCCGTGGGCTGGCAACTCCCGGGGCTTTTCCCGTGGCAGCGTGTACAACCGCTCCGGGCAACTGGTGGCCTCGGTGACCCAGGAAGGTTTGATCCGCCATCGCAAGGACTGGGCATGAGCCTGTCGGACATTAAGCATTGGGTGTTCGACATGGACGGCACCCTCACGGTGGCCGTGCATGATTTTGCTGCCATCCGCGTGGCGTTGGATATTCCGCCTGAGGACGACATTCTCACTCATCTTGCTGCGTTGCCCGCAGACGTTGCAGCAGCCAAGCATGCCTGGCTACTGGAGCATGAACGCGAGCTGGCACTCGGTTCGGTCGCGGCACAAGGCGCCGTGGAACTGGTGCGTGAGTTGGCCGGGCGCGGTTATCACCTGGGTATCCTGACCCGCAATGCGCGCGAGCTGGCCCATATCACCCTGGAAGCCATCGGCCTGGCGGACTGCTTTGCCATTGAGGATGTGCTGGGGCGTGATGATGCGCCGCACAAACCTGATCCGGGTGGTTTGTTGAAACTGGCAGCGGCTTGGGATGTAGCGCCGAGTGAGATGGTGATGGTCGGGGATTATCGTTTTGATCTGGACAGTGGCCGAGCCGCGGGGACGAAGACCGTGTTAGTGAACCTGCCGGAGAACCCATGGCCGGAGTTGGCGGATTGGCATGCGGCAGACTGCGCTGCATTGCGCCAAATGATCTAGCCCAGACAATAGAGATCAGATGTGGGAGGGGGCTTGCTCCCGATTGCGGTGTGTCAGCCAGCCTATGTTTAGCTGGCACACCGCAATCGGGAGCAAGCCCCCTCCCACATTTTGATTGAGTTCCTTCAGGTGCTACTGGGCAAACAGCACCTTTTCTCCCTCTGGCGAGGTAAACATCTTATCCCCGTCATGCCCTACACCTGGCACCTCCACCAGCTTGTGGGTCAGCTGCGGATGACGTTGCCTGAGGTAGTCAAAGTAGTTATGCCCACGAATCAGTCGATACGCGCCCTGGGTCTCGGCCTCGCAGCCTTTATCCAGCGCCGGGTGGTTGGGGGCGGTGTCTTGCTGGCCCAACAGATAAGTGATGTCGCGTGAAACGTAGGCCTGTTCCAGTTGCTGGGCGCCTCGCTCACCCACGTAATCCGGCAGGTTTTGCATGCCGTATTTCCAGTCGTTGAAGCTTGGGCAACTGGCCGTATCGAACGGCACCGGCCGCTGCGGGCTGAAGTAGGCGTAGGACGATGGGTTGGCCACCACATACCGCAGGCTGATGCCTTCGGTTTGCAGCCGCGGGTGGTCATGGCCGGTGAGGGCGAAGCGTTGGACGACTTGGCCGCCACCGGAATGCCCGGCGATCACGATTTCTTTCAACGCCGGGAACAGCTTGCGGTTGCCCAGGTGCTTGATGATCTGGTCCAGAACGCCATAAGAACTGACCTGCCCAGGCGCGGTGGAAGCTTCGCCAGCCATCCAGTCGTTGCCCTTCCAACGCAATACCTGATTGCCCAGATGGTTACGCTTCACGTCCGATTGATTCAGAAACTGCGGCGCGATCACCAGCGTAGTGCCGCCGGCCCCGGCATGGGTGGCGGCGTCGATACCGCTTTGCAGGTAGGTCTGCGCATTGCGCAGGCGGCCATGCACGATGATCAGTGCACGCGTGACCTTGGGCAGCGGCTGGCGCCAGTCCTGGCTCACGCCGAGGCTGAGGTCGCCGGCCTCCAGATGAAAGCGATCAGGGCTGACCACCTTAACGCCGTGTTCGGCCGCCAGGGTGCAGCAGGACACGAACACACCCAGCAGCAACCCCAATCGTTTGATCATTTAAAGACTCTTGGCCGCGAAGGTATCGCATTGCGAGATCTGGCCCTGGGCGAAGCCGGTCTTGAACCAGCGCACTCGCTGGGCCGAGGTGCCGTGGGTAAACGAGTCGGGCACTACGCGCCCTTGGCCCTGTTGCTGCAAACGGTCATCGCCAATGGCGTTGGCCGCGTTCAGTGCCGCTTCGATATCACCCGGTTCCAGCCAGTTAAGCCGTTTCTGTGCGCGGTTGGCCCACACCCCGGCAAAGCAGTCGGCTTGCAGTTCCTGGCGTACCAGCAAGCCGCCGTCGCCTTGCATCTGCCGACCTTGCTGGCGCGCTGCCTGGATTTTGGATGAGATACCCAGCAACGTTTGCACATGGTGCCCGACTTCGTGGGCGATCACATAAGCCTGGGCGAATTCGCCGGATGCCTGGAAACGCTGGGACATTTCCCGGAAGAAATCCAGGTCCAGGTACACCTGTTGGTCAGCCGGGCAATAGAACGGGCCGCTGGCGGAGGTGGCGCCGCCACAGGCCGAGTTCACCCGGCCACGGAACAGGATCAGCTTCGGGTTCTTGTAGGCCAGGCCGTTTTCCTGGAACACCTGGCCCCAGGTGTCTTCGGTGTCGCCCAGCACGGCCCGCACGAAGTCGGCCTGCTGGTCATTGGCCGGTGGTGCCTGGCGCGACTGGGTACTGACCGACGGTGCCTGTTCCATCTGGCCGCTTAACTGGCCGAGGATCTGCATCGGGTCCTGGCCGGTCAGCCAACCGATGCCCACGATCAGCACAATCGCCGTCAGGCTCAGGCCCTTGCCGCCGCCAAAGCGCATGCCGCCACCGCCGCCGCCACTGTCATTGCGGGCATCGACCACGTTGTCGCTGCGTCTGCCTTTTTTCCATAGCATGGGAGCAATCCTCTGTGTGCTAACCGTGAGTGATTATGGTCGGTATTAACGGCAATAGCCTTCGCCCGTGGCGACGATCAGGCAGTCTTTTTTATCCGCCAGCCATTTCAGGCCGGTGGCGGCACCGTCGCCGGCGCGCAGCAGTTGCGGGCCGTCCGGGCGGGTGAAGGCAATGCCATCTTCGGCCGCTTCACCCTTGAAGGTGCCGGAATCTGCGGCGTCGAGGCCGTATTGCATGGTCAGAATGTAGTGACCGCGGCCAACGCTGTCGTCCTTGGCGATGGTCAGGTTCAAGCCCTCGACGCCGATCCACTTGCCAACCCATTGATCGGTCGGGGGCGTTTCCGGCACCAGGGTCGCCTGTACAGAAGGGGGCGCAGGTTTGGGCGCTTCCTTGGCTTTATCGCAGGCGGTAAGCAGGACGACGGCAGAAAGAACAAAGAGGATTTTTTTCATAGCGGCAAGGCCTTGGTTAAAAAGTGTGCAACGCCGGGGCGAGCGTGCAGGGTTGGACTCGATTCCGGTGATTTAGTGCGCTGTTCGCCCACTGTTTGGTTATGCTCTCGGGGCAGACCCATGCCCGGCTGCTAGATTACTCGGTTGAGTGCTACCGCGTTGAACTCGCCACGCAAGAGAATTCCATGACTGTCAGTACCCCGCTTTCCGGCGTCAACCATCCCTTCAAAGGCATTCTGCTGATTGTGCTGGCGACGTTCCTGTTCTCCAGCCATGATGCCTTGTCCAAATACCTGGCCGGGTTCTACCCCATCGTGATGGTGGTGTGGGCGCGCTACCTGGTGCACACCTTGCTGATGGCCGGGATCTTCCTGCCGCAGTCGGGCTTGCGTGTACTGCGCAGCAAACGACCGGGCATGCAGGTGGTGCGTGCCTTGTGCCTGTTGGGCACCAGCTTGTTTTTCACCGCGGCGCTGCACTACATCCCGTTGGCGGAAGCCACGGCGGTCAACTTTCTCGCGCCGATCCTGGTGACGGCGCTGTCGGTGCCGCTGCTGGGTGAGCACGTCACACGTGGTCAATGGCTGGCGGTGATTTGCGGTTTTATCGGGGTGCTGGTGATCATTCATCCCGGAGGCGAGCTGTTCACGCCGGCGGTACTGTTGCCCCTGTGTTCGGCAACGTTCTTCTGCTTCTATCAACTGCTTACGCGCATCCTCAGTAAGTTCGATACGCCCACCACCAGCAACTTCTTCGCCGGGTTGTGCAACACCTTGGTGATGAGCGCCATGGTGCCGTTCTTCTGGCAGGTGCCGACCTTGTGGCACGCTGTGTTGATGCTGGCGCTGGGGACTTGTGGGATGACCGCGCACCTGATGCTCACCCAGGCCTTCCGTTTCGCTGCGCCGGCTTTGCTGGCGCCGTTCGGCTATTGCCAGATCGTGTTCGCGGGGTTGTTGGGCTGGCTGGTGTTCAGTCATACCCCCGATACCACCACGGTGGTTGGTATCGGGGTGATCTGCATGAGCGGATTGGCCGCTGCCTGGCAGCAACGGCGGCGTTGATTAGACGTCTACCGTCGGAATCTTGCGCGGCGCCATGAAGTACATCCATACCAGTGCGATGAAGTACATCGCCGGGATCAGGGTGAACAGCACGGTGTAGTTGTTATTGGTCACCGTGAGGATGTGGCCGACGATCTGGGTCATGAACATGCCGCCAATGGCCGCGCACATGCCGCCGAAACCGAACACTGTGCTCATCATGTGCTTGGGCGTGTAGTCCATCACCAGGCTCCAGATGTTGGCGGTCCAGGCCTGGTGCGCGCCGATGGCCAGGGAGATGGCGAACACCGCGACCCACAGCTGGCTGGAGCCGGCCGCCATGATCACCCCGACGATGCAGCAGGCAAACAGCAGCATCGACAGCAAGCGGGCCTTGATCGAGTTCATCCCACGGCCGATCAGGAACGACGACAGGATCCCACCTCCAACGCTGCCGAAGTCGGCGGTCAGGTAGATGATGATCAGCGGAATGCCCATCTGCGTCACGTTGATGCCCAGGTTGTATTGCTGGTTCAAGAACGGCGGCAGCCAGTACAGGTAGAACCAGAACACCGGTGCGGTCAGCGAGTAGGCGAGGGCGAAAGCCCAGGTACCACGCATGCGCAGGATGCGGCTGAATGGCACGCGGGGTTGTTCCGGCTCGACTTGCTGTTGCACGTAGTCCAGTTCGGATTGTTTAACGGTGGGATGGTCTTCCGGGTTGTAGTATTTCAAGCCCCAGAACAACAGCCAGATGCCGCCGAGTGCCGACATGCACAGGAACGCCGCCTGCCAGCCCCACACGTGCAGGATCAACGGCAGCAGCATTGGCGTCATCATTGCGCCAACGTTGGTGCCAGCGTTGAAGATACCGGTGGCAACCGCCCGCTCGCCGGCGGGGAACCACAGGCGGGTGGTCTTGACGCAGGCTGGGTAGTTGGCGGCTTCGGTCAGCCCGAGGATAAACCGGCAGACCATAAAGCCCACCGCCGAGGTGGCCAGGCCGTGGGCGCCCGTGGCAAGGCTCCACAACAGCACGGCGCAGAAGAACACGCGCTTGACGCCAACCCGGTCGATCAAGCGGCCTTGCAGCACAAAGCCAATGGCGTAGCCGACCTGGAACCAGAAGTTGATGTTGGCGTAATCCATCGCCGTCCAGCTCATTTCCTTGGCGAGGATCGGCTGCATGACGCCGAGGGCGGCGCGGTCGATGTAGTTAAGAGTGGTGGCGAAGAACACCAGGGCCAGCATGCCCCAGCGCGTTTTACCTACGGCCAGGGCGCCGCGGATCTTGTCGCCGATGCCGGCGTGCGGGTTGCCCGGGCGCGCGGCCAGGGTGGGGTTTTGCAGAGGCATGAGGTCGTACCCGTTTTTTGAAATTTTTATGGTGTGTTCTGGGTCTTGTTACTTGAACGAGTTGCCCGGTCGATGGTGCGCAGTGGTTAAAAAGTCGTCAATTCGCCAAAGGGGCATAGTGTTCGATAATCGCACCGAAAACTAACCGGTTCGTACATTTTAATTGCTGGGTGTAGGCTGGGGGCGAATAATTTGCCACAAATAACAACTGCCGGGAGTCATCCATGCAACGTTCCATCGCCACTGTTTCCTTGAGCGGCACCTTGCCGGAAAAGCTCGAAGCCATTGCTGCCGCCGGGTTTGATGGGGTGGAGATCTTTGAGAACGATTTGTTGTATTACGACGGCAGCCCCCGCGAAGTTAGGCAGATATGTGCCGACCTCGGCATCGCCATCACCCTGTTCCAGCCGTTCCGCGACTTTGAAGGCTGCCGTCGCGACCGCCTGGCGCGCAACCTGGAGCGCGCCGAGCGCAAGTTCGACCTGATGCAGGAACTGGGTACCGACCTGATACTGGTGTGCAGTAATGCTTCGGCCGAGTGTGTGGGCGATGAAAATATTTTACTCGATGACCTGGGCCTGCTGGCCGAACATGCCGGCAAGCGTGGCCTGCGCATCGGTTATGAAGCGTTGGCCTGGGGCAAGCATGTGAACACCTGGCAGCAGGTGTGGAACCTGGTGCGCCAGGTCGACCACCCAAGCCTTGGTGTGTTGCTCGATAGTTTTCACACCCTGTCGCTCAAGGGCGACCCGAGCGGCATCGCCCAGGTCCCGGGCGACAAGATCTTCTTTGTGCAAATGGCGGACGCGCCGATCCTGGCCATGGATGTGCTGGAATGGAGCCGGCATTTTCGTTGCTTTCCTGGCCAGGGCGAATTTGACCTGGCCGGTTTTCTGGCACCGATTATCCAGAGCGGCTACACCGGGCCATTGTCCCTGGAGATTTTCAACGACGGCTTTCGCGCCGCGCCGACCCGAGCGAATGCGGCAGATGGCTTGCGTTCGCTGCTGTACCTGGAAGAGAAAACCCGTCAGCGCCTGGCCGAGGAGCAGCCCCGCCAGCCCATCGACATCCTGTTCGAAACCCCGGCGGCCAGTGAATACGACGGCGTCGAATTCCTGGAATTTGCCGTGGATGAAAGCCTCGGCGCCAAGCTCACCCATTGGCTGGAGCGACTGGGTTTCACCAAGGCCGGCCAGCACCGCTCTAAGAATGTGAGTCTGTTACGCCAGGGTGATATCAACCTGATCCTCAACTGCGAGCCTTATTCCTTTGCCCACAACTTTTTCGAGGCCCATGGCCCGTCCCTGTGCGCCACGGCGATTCGGGTCAAGGACAGCGCCAAGGCCCTGGAGCGGGCGGTGGCCTACAAGGGCCAGCCGTATCGCGGCCTGGTCGGGCCAAACGAGCTGGAACTGGCCGCCGTGCGTGCGCCCGATGGCAGCCTGATTTACCTGGTCGACCCCAGTGAAAGCGGGCTGTACGACACTGACTTCAATCTGCAACCGGCTTCTGCCACCAGTGGTGGTTTGCTGCGCATCGACCATATGGCCATGGCCTTGCCGGCCGACAGCCTCGACAGTTGGGTGCTGTTCTACAAGAGCTTGCTGGATTTCGAAGCCGATGACGAAGTGGTGTTGCCTGACCCATACGGCCTGGTGAAAAGCCGTGCGTTGCGCAGCCGTTGCAGCTCGATCCGCCTGCCGTTGAATATCTCCGAAAACCGCAACACCGCGATTTCCCACGCACTTTCCAGCTATCGTGGTTCGGGGGTGCATCACATTGCCTTCGATTGCGCGGATATCTTCGCCGAGGTGCGCCGGGCCAAGGAGGCCGGGGTGCCGTTGCTGGATATTCCGCTCAATTACTACGACGATTTGGCGGCACGCTTCGATTTTGACGATGAGTTCCTCAGCGAGTTGGCGTACTACAACGTGTTGTACGACCGTGACGCCCAGGGCGGTGAGTTGTTTCACGTGTACACCGAACCGTTCGAGGGGCGGTTTTTCTTCGAGATCATCCAGCGCAGGAACGGCTATGCTGGCTATGGCGCAGCCAACGTGGCCGTGCGTTTGGCGGCGATGGCCAAGTCACGTAGCGGCGCAGTGCGCCAGGCGCGTTTATAACAGCTGGCCGGGTGCTTCCTTCGGCGAGCGCCGCGGCCCATAATCAGGGCCTGCACAATAATGGCTGTGAGCGCCCCATGACCTCAAGTCCCGTTCTCCGCGCGGTGTCAGACGCACCGCGTAAGAGTCGTAAGAACAACCCGGAAAAGACCCGCGAGAATATTCTCCAGGAAGCCATTGTCGAGTTTGTTCAGCAGGGCCTGGCCGGTGCCCGCGTGGATGCCATCGCCGAGCGCATCCACACCTCCAAGCGCATGATCTATTACTACTTCGGCAGCAAGGAGCAGTTGTACGTCGAGGTGCTGGAGAAGCTCTACGGCGATATTCGCAACACCGAGACCCGCATGAACCTCACCGCCCTGGAACCGCGTGAGGCGATTCGTCGGCTGGTGGAGTTCACGTTTGATCACCACGACCAGAACGTGGATTTCGTGCGCATCGTCAGCATCGAAAACATTCACAACGCCGAGTACGTCAAACGCACCGACACCATCAAGGCGATGAACAGCAAGATCCTTGAGGGGCTGGGTGAGACCTTGCGCCGTGGCGCCGAATTAGGGTTGTTTCGCGAAGGACTGGAGCCGTTGGACGTGCACCTGCTGATCAACTCGTTCAGCTTCTACCGGGTATCCAACCGGCATACGTTCAGTGAAATTTTCCAGATCGAACTGTCGGATGAGGCGATCAAGCAGCGGCATCGGGAGATGATTTGCGAGTCGGTGTTGCGCTACCTGCAGGCCTGAGAACACGCCTCTATCAGGTAAGCATGCAATCCATGTGGGAGGGGGCTTGCTCCCGATTGCGGTCTGTCAGCCGAGCATGTGCTGACTGATACACCGCAATCGGGAGCAAGCCCCCTCCCACATTTGAACTCTGTTTCGGCAGTCAGCCATTCATGCTCTGGAAGTGCGCCAGCATTCGATCGGCGTCCGGCACTTGGCCGCTGAATAACTCAAACGCCTTCACCGCCTGAAACACCGCCATATTGCCGCCATCCAGGGTACGGCAGCCCAAGGCGCGGGCATCGCGCAGCAGCTGGGTTTCCAGTGGGAAATATACGATCTCAGCCACCCACAGTTCTGTGCGCAACAACGCAGCTGGCACCGGTGTCCCGGGCAGCTTGGTCATGCCCATTGGCGTGGTGTTCACCAACCCGTCGGCTTCGGCCATGGCGTTTTCCAGATGGTGGCCGACTTGGGCGCGACCGGCGCCGAAACGCTGGGTGAGGTTAACTACAAGCTCCTGGGCACGAGTGTCGTCGACATCGAAAATACTCAGTTGCTCTACACCCTCAGCCAGTAGCGCATGGGCAACCGCCGCGCCCGCGCCACCTGCGCCCATCTGCACGACGTGTTGACGCGTCACGTCATGCAAGTTACGCCGGAAACCTTCAGCGAACCCCAGGCAATCGGTGTTATGGCCGATCCGTTTACCGTCCTGGAACACCACCGTGTTGACTGCGCCAATGCCTCTGGCCTCGTCGGACAAGTCATCGAGCAACGGCAGGATCGCCTGCTTGCACGGGTAGGTAATGTTCAGCCCGTTGAAGTGCATCAACTCGGCGGCTCGCAGCAGGTCGGGCAGGGCATTGAGGTCCAGGTGCAGTGGCTCAAGGTCGATCAGGCGATACAGATAGCGCAAGCCCTGGGCGTCGCCTTCCTCTTCATGCAGCGCCGGGGTGCGGGAGGCCTGGATACCGGCGCCGATCAGGCCAGCGAGAATGCGTGGTTTCATCAAGCGCGTCCCTTCAGTGTATGGCTGAAGTGCTCCAGCGCCAGGTGGTAGCCGTGGCTGCCGAACCCGGCCAGCACTGCCTGGGCGATAGGGGATACAAACGAGTGATGACGAAACGCCTCGCGGGCATGCACGTTGGATAAATGCACTTCGATCACTGGCACTTCACTGGCCACCAGTGCATCGCGGATCGCGACCGAGGTGTGGGTCCAGGCTGCCGGGTTGATTACGATACCGGCGCAACGGGCGCGGGCGCCGTGGATCCAGTCGAGCAGTTCGCCCTCATGGTTGGTCTGGCGAAACTCGATTTTCAGCCCGAGCTTGTCTGCGCTGCGACCACACAGGGCAGCGATGTCGGCCAGGGTTTCGTGGCCATAGGTGGCGGGCTCGCGGGTGCCGAGCAGGTTGAGGTTGGGGCCGTTGAGCACCAGCACGATGGGCGGCATAGAGGGTTCTCCACAGTTTCTTATTGGTTGTGGAGACAAAATGTACTGGATGGTTAATTTGGTCAATTGTTGGCAGCGGATCCGTTCGATTATCGAACCGTTAATCAACGCCATAGGCCAACGCAATCAGATTAGATATCAATTGAAAATCATTCTCGATAACGCTTAAGATGCCCGCCTGTTTCCTTAACATTCCAGGGAGTCGGTTTGTCGGACGTGGATCTCAAGGGCCTGTTTCTCAAGCACGCCGATACTCTGCGCGGGTATCTGGCCCGCAAGGTACGGGACCCGCAATTGGCTGCCGACCTGGTGCAGGAGAGCTTCCTGCGCCTGGCGCAAAAGCCGGCCGGCGAGCGCATCGATAACTCCCAGGGCTATCTCTATCGAACGGCGAGCAATCTGCTGATCGACCATATTCGCCAGGAAGCACGGCAAAAGACTGACACCGTGCCCCACGAGGCGTTGGCCGAGATTGAAGATGACGTGGCCGGGTTGGAGGCTCAGGCAATGGCGCAGCAACAGCGACAGGCATTGAAGCAGGCACTGGCGGAGTTGCCGGAGCGCACCCAGCAGATTTTCCGCTTGAACCGTATCGAAGGCATGACCCACGCCCAGGTCGCCCAGCACCTGGACATCAGCGACAGTTCCGTGCAAAAGCACCTGGCCAAGGCCCTGGCGTATGTGATGCAGCGCTTGCAGGAAGGCGAGGTGAAGCCATCCGACGAATGAATTACCGAAAACCGCCAGGCCAGACGTCACAGCGTCTATATAACGAGAATTCGAGATTCACACGTGAATAGCCAAGGTCCGCAACAGCACAGCATTACCGAGGAGGCGGCCGAATGGGCGGTGCGCCTGCACGCCGGTGCCTTGAGCGAACAGGAACAAGCCGAGTTGCGCCAGTGGATCGCCCGCGACAGTCGCCACGAAGCGGCCTTGCGCTTTGCCGAGCAGACTTGGGCGGCGCTGGGCGAAGTGCATAAGGACGAATCCGTATATCGTCAGCGACCGCCGACAGCGGCTTCGCCGGTACGCCGTTCCACACGCCGAAGGCCGTGGCAGCGTGTGGCTGTCGCAGCGCTGGTCGTAGTGGTAGTGGGTGTCGGCTGGATGCGCGGCCCGGATATGTTGCTGCACATGCAGGCCGACTACGTCACGGGCAAAGGTGAAGTGCGCACGGTGCACCTGGCCGACGGCAGTACGGTGGAGCTCGATTCCGGCAGTGCTATTCGCCTGGATTACGATGGGGTACAGCGGGGCATCAGCCTGCTCCAGGGCTCAGCGGTGTTTGACGTGGCGCCAATGGTGGGCGAAGAGGCCCGGCCCTTCGTGGTGCACAGCGCCGCGGGCCAGACCCGGGCATTGGGTACGCGGTTTGTGGTCGAGCGCGAGGGTGACAGTCAAGCCTGGGTCGGCGTGTTGCAGCACAGCGTCGAGGTGTCTGTGCAGGCTTCACCGAAAAATGGCGCGACCGAGCGCATCGTCGAGCAAGGCCAGGCTGCGCGCTACAGCCCCCAGGACGGTGTGGTCAGCCTCGACCAGTTTGATGTTGATCGCGCCACCAGTTGGCGGCGCGGTATGTTGATCTTCGACCGGCAGCCGTTGGCCAAGGTTATCGAGCAACTCAACCGTTACCGACCCGGGCATGTGGTGTTGACCAACCCGGCGCTGGGCGAGCGTGAAGTCAGCGGCGTATTCCGCCTCGACATGCTGGAAACCGCCCTCGGCACCCTGACCCAGGAGCTCCAAGTGCAACGCTTGGACCTGGCCGGCCTCAGCTTGATCTACTGAATTTTCCCCTTTAAAACCGCTGCCCTTGTAGGAGCGAGCTTGCTCGCGAAAACCCAAGGGCAACGCGTTTTCGTTGACGTTCTTCGCGAACAGGCTCGCTCCTGCAAAAAAATATTACTGACTTCCCGCGCCTCGCACGTCTTGCTAGGTGAGAAGCATTCGCATAAACAAAAAACGCTTAGCGCAGGGATCACCACACATGTCAGCACTCACCAAGGGGCGTATCACCGGCAGTTGGTTGGCCCTGGCCATTCACCTGGGGTTGTTGGCCGTCGCCGCGCCGGTCCATGCCGTGGAACCTGCGGCCGGTACCGCCCAATCCGCGGTGCTGAGGTTCGATATCCCTGCGCAATCGCTCGGCAGTGCGGTGCTGGCTTTCGCTGACCAGGCCGGCCTGCAAGTGCTGTTCGACAGCCAACGCCTGCAAGGTCTGAGCAGTACCACGCTCAAGGGCAGCTTTGGCGTGCAGGAAGGGCTTGCCCGCCTGCTGGGTGCCGCACCGGTTGAATACCGCTTTACCGGTGAGCGCCAGGTGACCTTGAGCCGAGTCGAGCAGCAGGCCGGTGCCCTGGCCTTGGCGACCACAACAGTCACCGGCTTGCACCAACAGGACTGGGTGTATTCAACCCCGCGCCCGGTGAGCGTGGTCGGGCGCGAACAGCTCGATCGCAACCCGCCCCGGCATGCCGCCGAGATGCTTGAAGAGGCGCCTGGGGTCTACTCCGCCGTCAGCCAGCAAGACCCAGGGCTGTCCGTGAACATCCGCGGTATCCAGGACTATGGCCGGGTCAATATGTCAGTCGATGGCATGCGCCAGAATTACCAGCAGAGCGGTCACCAGCAACGCAACGGCACGTTGTATGTGGACTCTGAGTTGTTGTCCGAAGTCGTGATCGAAAAGGGCGCGACCTCCACCCAGGGCGGTGCGGGCGTGATTGGCGGGGTGGCCAACTTTCGTACGGTGGAGGCCGCTGACCTGCTCAAGGGCGGCAAGGAAATCGGCGGGCGCATTCGCCTTACCTCAGGGCTGGGCGGGCGCAGCAACGGCACGCATTTCATCGGCAGCTCGGCGTTTGCCGTGGGCACCGACGTATGGGACATGCTGGTGGCCGCCAGTGAACGGCACCTGGGCGATTACAACCCTGGCACCAAGGGCAGCATTGGCGAGTTGCGTACCGGCGCGGCGTTCATGCCGGCCAGTGAGGAGCGTATCAAGCACACCACCGTTGCCTATTCAGGTTCGGTGATGCGCTCGCGCCTGCTCAAGCTGGGGCTCAACCTGCCGGCTGACCAGCGTTTGCAACTGAGTTACCTGGCCACCGACGTCGACTACGACGACGTCAACATGATGACCGCCGAAAAGGCGCAGTTATGGGAAAAGCTCGGCAGCAGCGACGTCAGGGCGCAGAACGTTGCGCTGGATTACAGCTATGCGCCGGACAACCCGCTGATCGACTTCAAGGCCAAGCTCTACTACGTGGACACCCGCAATGAGCAATCCACCCTGGCCCGGGGGATCAACAAGGCTTATGACGTCACCTATCAAACCAATACCTATGGCTTGCAGGCGCAGAACATCTCGACCTTTGCCCTGACGGAGCTGGCCGCACTCAAGGCCAACTATGGGCTGGAATTTTTCTACGACAAAGTGCGCCCGGACTCCAACCAGGCGGTGGAAGCTGGCTCTGCGGTCAAGGCCTCAGCGGCCGAGAGCATCACACCCAAGGGCGACCGTGCGATGGGCAGTGTGTTCGGGCGCCTGGATTTCGACTACGACGGTTGGCTGAACCTCAACGCCGGCTTGCGTTATGACCGCTACCGGCTGCGCGGCGAAACCGGCTTGAACACCCGCACGTTTATCATTGGCACTACCCGTCAGATCGGCGTGCCGGTGAACTACGACGTGGATCGCGAGGAGGGCCGTTTTTCGCCGACCTTTGGCCTGTCGATCAAGCCAGGTGTGGATTGGCTGCAACTGTTCGCCACCTACGGCAAGGGCTGGCGCCCGCCGGCGGTGACCGAAACCATGGTCAGCGGCCGGCCCCATGGCGGTGGTTCGGAGTCGATTCTGCCCAATCCCTACCTCAAGCCGGAGCGATCCACCGCGTGGGAGGTCGGCTTCAATGTGCTCAAGCAAGACCTGCTGTTCGCCGAGGATCGCGTAGGCATGAAGGTGTCCTACTTCAACACCCGGGTCGATGACTTTTCCTATATGGCCTTGGGCGTACAGCCGCCCGGTTATGGCAACGTCAATATCGGCAGTGCAGCGTATGTGAACAACCTGGAGACCACACGTTTTCGTGGTCTTGAATACCAGCTCGATTACGACGCCGGGTTTGCCTACGGCCAGTTCAACTACACGCGCATGCTCGGCAGCAACAAATTCTGCAGCAAGACCGCCTGGCTCGGCGGCGTGACCAAGACCCAGAAGCGCCCTGGCAACCGTGCGCCGGTGGATGCGATGGTGCCGGACGATGCGGCCAATGCCGGCGTGGGCTGCAGCGCGATCCTGGGCTCATCCGAACACATGCCCATGGACCGCGGCACCGCGACACTGGGCGCACGGTTCTTCGAGCGCAGGTTGGATGTGGGGGTGCGGGCCCGCTACAGCGCCGGTTATTACGTCAAGGGCGGCGCCGGAGTGACCACTTCGCAAACCGGCGTCTACCCCGCCGATTGGAAGCCCTACACCGTCTACGACCTGTACGGCAGCTACCGCGCCACCGATCAGTTAACCCTGCGCCTGGCCATGGAAAACGTCACCGACCGCGCCTACCTGGTGCCGCTGGGCGATGTACTGGCCTTCACCCTGGGACGTGGACGCACCTTGCAGGGCACCGTTGAATATCAGTTCTGACCGCTTTTGCCCAGTGACGGGCAAAACCACAGCAGGCACCGGCTTGCTGCGGAGTGACCACCCCATGACTTGGAGTTTTGCATGAGCATTTCTATTTCATACAGCACGACCTACGCCGCTAGCACCGTCGCCCAGTACCTGAGCGATTGGTCGGCCTACTTCGGTGACCTCAACCACCGTGAAGGTTCGGTCAAAGAGGGTGTGAACACCGGTGGTTTCAATCCTGGGCCGTTCGACGGCACTCAATACGGCGTTTCGAGCAGCGTCAGTGATGCCGCCGTGGTCGCCGAAGGCAGCCTGCATTACACCCTGTTCAATCCGCCGACCCACACGCTGTGGGGTTCGCTCGACGCTCTGACCCTGGGCGACACCCTGGCCGGTGGCGCAAGCAGCGGTGGCTACAGCATCGCCAACCAGGAAGTCAGCTTCACTAACCTGGGCCTGTCGAGCCTGCAGTCCGAAGGCCGTGACGGCCAGGTGCACAAAATCGTGTACGGCCTGATGAGCGGTGACAGTTCGGCGTTGGCTTCGGCCATCGATACCTTGCTCAAGGGCATCGACCCAAGCCTGTCGGTCAATTCCACCTTCGATCAACTGGCCGCGGCCGGTGTGGCGCATCAGGACTCGGCTGCATTCGCCGCAGCCGATGTGGGCCTGGTCGGCATTCAGGACGCGCCTCAAGACTTCGCCATGGCCGCCTGATGCAAAAAGCCGATGGAGGCTCACGCCTTCATCGGCCTTGCGAATCCAGTGGGCACGCCGCAGGTGCTGTCAACGCTCCGGGGCGGGCCCTTGCTCGACTCTTTAATGGAACAACCACCATGACTCGGCCCGGTGCCAAGCGCGCGAATGAGATGCTGGCTGCACTGACGGCCTATAAAAGTGCCTTCTTCAACATCGGCCTGTTCTCGGCGGTGATCAACCTGCTGATGCTGGCCCCGGCGCTGTACATGTTGCAGGTGTATGACCGGGTATTGGCCTCGGGCAACCAGATGACCCTGCTGATGCTGACGCTGATGATCCTCGGCCTGTTCGGCTTGATGGGGGCGCTGGAGTGGGTGCGCAGCCAGGTGGTGATTCGCCTCGGCACGCAGATGGACATGCGCTTGAACCAGCGCGTATTCGACGCCGCCTATGAAGCGCAGCTCAAGGGCGGCACCCAGGCGGCGGGCCAGGCCCTGCACGACCTGACCATCTTGCGCCAGTTCGCCACCGGCCAGGCGTTGTTCGCCTTTTTCGATGCGCCATGGTTTCCGGTGTACCTGTTGGTGATCTTCCTTTTCCACCCCTGGCTGGGCCTGCTGGCGCTGGGCGGTGCGCTGCTGTTGATCGCGCTGGCGTGGGCCAACCATCATGTCAGCCAGGCGCCAATGGCCCTGGCCAGCCAACTGTCGATCAGCGCCAGCCAGCAGGCCACGGCCAACCTGCGCAATGCCGACACCATCGAAGCCATGGGCATGCTCGCCACACTGCGCGGGCGCTGGTTCAACCAACACCAGGCATTTCTGGTGCAGCAGAACCTGGCCAGTGAAAAGACCGCCGTGATTACTGCCTGGTCCAAGGGCGTGCGCCTGGCCCTGCAATCCCTGGTGCTGGGTTTGGGCGCCTGGTTGGCAGTCAATGGCGACATTACCCCGGGAATGATGATTGCCGGGTCGATCCTGATGGGCCGGGTGCTCAGCCCCATCGACCAGTTGATCGGCGTGTGGAAGCAGTGGAGTTCGGCGCGTCTGGCCTATGAGCGTTTGTCACTGATGCTCCAGGATAACCCGGCGCGCCCGGTACGCATGGCCCTGCCCGTACCCAAGGGCCAGGTGAGCGTGGAGCAGATCAGCGCCTGTGCCCCTGGCAGTCGCCGGCCGGCGCTGGCCAACCTGGGTTTCAGCCTGCCCGCGGGTGACGTACTCGGTGTTATCGGGCCGTCGGGCTGCGGCAAGTCGACACTGGCCCGAGTGCTGGTGGGGGCCTGGGCACCCCTGGCCGGCAAGGTGCGCCTCGATGGCGCCGACCTGGCTCTCTGGGATAAGCAGCAACTGGGTCCGCATATCGGTTACTTG
This sequence comes from Pseudomonas khavaziana, assembly GCF_036704165.1. Taxonomy (NCBI): domain Bacteria; kingdom Pseudomonadati; phylum Pseudomonadota; class Gammaproteobacteria; order Pseudomonadales; family Pseudomonadaceae; genus Pseudomonas; species Pseudomonas khavaziana. Next base: position 5,631,692 of record NZ_CP129946.1, on the reverse strand, counting down.
CCCCAGGACATCCAGTTGTTCGCCGGCAGCATCGCGCAGAACATCGCGCGCTTTGAAACGGTGGAAGCCGACAAAGTCCTCGCTGCGGCACAAATGGCTGGCGTGCATGAGCTGATCCTGCAACTGCCCCAAGGCTACGACACCCTGCTGGGCGAAGGCGGAGCGGGTTTGTCCGGTGGGCAAAAACAACGCGTCGCCTTGGCGCGTGCGCTGTACGGCCTGCCGGCGTTGATTGTGCTGGATGAACCCAACGCCAATCTCGACGAAGTGGGCGAGCAGGCGCTGCTGCAAGCCATCGCCCAGCTCAAGCAACAGCGCCGCACCCTGGTGCTGATTACCCACAAGCCCAACGTGCTGAGCCTGACCGACCAGTTGCTGATCCTCAAGGACGGCCAGATGCAGGCCTTCGGCCCGACGGCGCGGGTATTGGAAGCGCGGCAGAAACCTTTGGCGAGCAAGCCGGTATCGACCATGAGCATGAGCTACCGGCTCGGTGAAGGAAAACACGCATGAGCCAGACTAAACCCACATTAATCAGTGACCAACCACACAACGTGCTGGCGCTGGATGACAAAAAATACTCGCGCCTGGGCTGGTGGCTCGTGCTCGGGGGCTTTGCCGGGTTTCTCGGCTGGGCGGCATTGGCACCGTTGGACAAGGGCGTGGCCGTGCCGGGCAAAGTCATGGTCTCGGGCCATCGCAAGACGGTGCAGCACCCGGCGGGCGGGATTGTCGAGCGTATCGAAGTACGCGAAGGTGACCCAGTCAGCGCCGGCCAAGTGTTGCTGCGTTTAAAGGAAACCCCGTTGCGCGGGCAGATGCAGTCACTGCGCAGCCAATACCTGGCGTCCCTGGCCAGCGAAGCGCGCTTGAGTGCAGAAAGCGAAGGTTTGCCGGCCATCGAGTTTGCACCTGAGCTGCTGGCCGATCCTGAAGCCGCCTCCACCCTGAGCCTGCAACGCCGGCTGTTCGAAAGCCGTGCCCAGGCGCTGGCCACCGAACAGGCGGGCCTGCGCGAAACCATCGCCGGCTTTGAGGCGCAAATGCGAGGTACGCGGGACTCCCAGGCGAGCAAAGTACAGCAGCGTGCGACGTTGAATGAGCAGCTGCAGGGCCTGCGTGAGTTGGCCCGCGACGGTTACATCCCACGCAATCGTCTGCTGGACAGCGAGCGGCTGTACGCGCAAATCGATGGTGCCATCGCCGAGGATGTTGGACGCATCGGCCAGTTGCAACGCCAGGTGCTGGAGTTGCGTCTGCGCATCCGCCAGCTCGGTGAAGATTTCCAGAAAGACCTGCGCGGCCAGTTGGCCGAGACCCGCACCCGCAGCGACGACCTGCGCAATCGCCTGGCCTCGGCTGAGTTTGAACTGGCCAACAGCCTGGTACGCGCACCGGCATCCGGCGTGGTAGTGGGGTTGGAGGTGTACACCGAGGGCGGCGTGATCAAGCCCGGCCAGGCCCTGATGGATATCGTGCCCCAGGGCGAGCCGCTGCTGGTGGAAGCTCGGGTACCGGTGCAGATGATCGACAAGGTGCACCCAGGCTTGCCGGTGGAATTGCTGTTCTCGGCGTTCAACCAGTCCACCACGCCACGGGTGGCGGGTGAGGTCACGCTGGTGTCCGCTGACCGTCAGGTGGATGAACGCACTGGTGAGCCCTACTACACGTTGCGGGCCCAGGTCAGTGCAGCCGGTATGCAGCAACTGGACGGCGTGCAGATCCGCCCGGGCATGCCGGTGGAAACCTTCGTCAAGACCGGCGAGCGCTCGATGCTCAACTACTTGTTCAAACCGTTGCTGGATCGCACCCATATGGCCCTGGTGGAAGAATGAAGGCGTTGTGGTTCACCCTCTGTTTAAGTTGCATGCCAGCGGCCCATGCCCTGGGTTTGCTGGATGTTTATGATTTGGCGTTGCGCAACGACCCGACCTTTCAGGCGGCCATCCAGGAGCGTGAAGCCGGTGAAGAAAATCGTGTGATCGGGCGGGCGGCACTGCTGCCCAACCTGTCGTGGAGTTACAACAATTCGCGCAATGGGTCCGAAGTCACCCAGAGCACCGCGCTCGGCAATGTCACCAGCGACCGTGATTACCGCAGCTACGCTTCGACCTTGACCTTGCAGCAACCGCTGCTGGATTACGAAGCTTATGCGCGCTTTCGCCAGGGCACGGCCCAGGCGCTGATGGCCGACGAGCGCTTTCGCGCCAAGAGCCAGGAACTGGCGGTGCGGGTGCTGGGCGCCTACAGCCAGGCGTTGCTGGCCCAGGAGCGCATCGAGTTGAGCCGAGCGCAGAAACGCGCCTATGCCGAACGGCTGCAACTCAATGATCGCCTGCTCAAAGGCGGTGAAGGCACGCGTACCGATGTGCTCGAAACCCAGGCGCGACTGAGCCTGGCCCAGGCCGAGGAAATCGAGTCCCTGGATGCCCAGGACAGCGCCCTGCGTGAGCTGGAGGCCATTGTCGGCCAGCCGCTGCAGATTGAAGCGCTGGCGCCCCTGGCACGCCGATTCGATATTACGCCGCTGGAACCGAATCGTTTCGAAACCTGGCGTGAGCTGGCCATGGCCAACAACCCTGAACTCAAGTCCCAACACCACGCGCTGGACGTGGCTTCTTATGAAGTGGAACGCAAGCGCGCCGGGCACTTGCCTAAGGTCAGCCTGTACGCCAGCAGTCGCCAGACCAGCTCCGATTCAGAAAGCAGCTACAACCAGAAGTACGACACTAACAGCGTCGGCATCCAGGTCAGCCTGCCGCTGTTTGCCGGCGGCTCGGTGTCGGCCTCCACGCGCCAGGCGGCTAACCAACTGTCCCAGGCCCAGTACGAGCTCGACGCGCAAACCGCTGCCACGTTGGTGGAGTTGCGCAAGCAATTCAACCTCAACACCAGCGGCGCGGCGAAGGTGCGGGCCTATGAAATGGCGGTGAGTTCCGCCACAGCGCTGGTGACCGCCACGAAGAAAAGCGTCAGCGGCGGCGAACGGGTCAACCTCGATGTGCTTGATGCCGAACAACAACTCTTCACCGCCCGCCGCGACCTGGCCAATGCGCGGCATGCCTACCTGCTGGCGCGCATTCAACTGAAGTATTACGCGGGGTTGCTGAGCGAGCAGGACTTGCGGGCACTGGCCGGGTATTTCCAGCCGTCGGCATGAGTGGTTACAACCCGGCATTCGCCGGGTTTTTTGTGGTTACTAATCTGTGAAACAGCTTCGGGAATAGGGAGCCGGTTGTCGGGTGGCGGAGGGAAATTGTTACCTGGCGGAAAATAACCTAACGGATGGGTTACGATGAGAGTAGGTGCTTACAAAGGCTACGTGATTTCGGTGTTTGTCAGGGATGAGCATTGCCCACCCCATGTACATGTCAGGGGCAAGGAGTGGGATGCGCGGTTTCGTTTCAGTTTTTTGGATGGGGATGTTGAGTTGTGGGACGTGGAGCCTGAACGGAGGCGGCCACCCATGGCGGTTCTGAATGAGATACGCGGGGCGATCATGCAGCGGCACTACCTGGCGCGGGCACGCAGGATCTGGTGGGAAAACCTGCAAACGGTTTGCCTGGAGAATCATTCCTGGAATTGGGACGCAGGTGAATTGGTTCCAGGGTTGGTCATTCGACCGGGTGTCTACGTCATCGCAAGCGCACGGCACGACGTTGTCGAGCAACGGACTATTTTGAATCTGGTAAGAGCGCCAGATTGCGTGGGGATTAACTTATGAAGATCGTAAAAGCTAAGGTCAAACCTTATGTACCTCTCACTGAAGCTGACGTTGACAAGGCAATCGCCCGAGGGCGCAGGTTGAAACGCCTGTACGCCAACGCCAGCAACGTAGGTTATGAAAACGACTGTCTCTCCATTGGCTTCAGCGACGGCAGCCGCATCATGTTGCCGGTGGCTGGCCTGCCGGAGTTCGAAGGCTTTTCAGAGAAAGACTTCCAGCAGTTGGAAGTAACTTTCGGTGGCAAGGCGATCAGCTGTGAGGCTCAGGACCTGGACGTTTCGATCACCGGCCTGATCGCCACAAGCCAACCGCTGATGGACCTGGCAACCAGCCTGGTGGCATCGCGCAATGGTCGCAAAAGCAGCGCGGCCAAATCCGCCGCCGCCCGTGCTAATGGCAAGAAGGGCGGGCGGCCACGCAAGCAAACACCGGAAACTCCAGATACTTCAGACACATGAATAACCCATGTGGGAGGGGGCTTGCTCCCGATAGCAGTGTGTCAGCTGATGTATATATCGGCTGACACCCTGCTATCGGGAGCAAGCCCCCTCCCACAGTTGGATCTCAGTGTCTTGAGCAATTATCGGCGGGTCAGCAACACACCCGACTCCATATGGTGCGTCCACGGGAACTGGTCGAACATTGCACATTGGGTAACCCGGTGCGTGTCGTGCAGTTGCGCGATGTTCGCCGCAAGCGTCTCCGGGTTGCAGGAAATGTACAGGATGTTGTCGAAACGCCGGGTCAGTTCGCAGGTGTCCGGGTCCATTCCGGCGCGGGGCGGGTCGACGAATACGCTGCCAAACTCGTAGCTTTTCAGGTCGATGCCGTGCAGGCGGCGGAACGGACGCACTTCGTTCAGGGCTTCGGTCAACTCCTCGGCGGAGAGGCGCACCAGGGTGACGTTATCCACCTTGTTTTCATCGAGGTTGCTCAAGGCCGCATTCACCGAGGTCTTGCTGATCTCGGTGGCCAGCACGTTACGCACGCGGGTGGCCAGCGGCAGGGTGAAGTTACCGTTGCCGCAATACAGCTCCAGCAGATCGTCCGGGCGATCGCCCAGGGCTTCATAGGCCCAGTTGAGCATCTTCTGGTTCACCGTGCCGTTGGGCTGGGTGAAGGCGCCTTCGGGTTGGCGGTAGCTGAAGGTGCGGCCACCGACGTCGAGTTTCTCCACCACGTAGTCCTGGCCGATCACATCGCGCTTGCCCTTGGAGCGGCCGATGATGCTCACGTTCAGTTCCTCCGCCAGCTTGTTCGCGGCGGTGTGCCAATGTTCGTCCAGCGGGCGGTGGTAGCACAGGGTGATCATCGCGTCGCCGGCCAGGGTGGTAAGGAACTCCACCTGGAACAGCTTGTGGCTCAGGGCGGCGCTGGCTTGCCAGGCGGCCTTGAGTTGCGGCATCAGTTGGTTGATACGCTGGCTGGCGATAGGGAATGCTTCGATCAGGATCGGCGTGCGCTTGTCGTCCTGGGAAAACATCGCGTAGTGGCGCTCGCCGCCTTCGCGCCACAGGCGGAACTCCGCACGCAGGCGGAAGTTCTGCGGGGGCGAGTCGAAAACCTGAGGCTCCGGTGCGTCGAAGGGTGCCAGCAGGTCACGCAGGCGCGTGACCTTGTCTTGCAGTTGAACGGTGTAGGTTGCGGCGTCAAAAATCATGCGTTGAACCAGCCCAGCTTGATCACAAACAGAATCGACAGGATCACCAGTGCCGGGTTCAGCTCACGGTAGCGGCCCGAAAGCAGCTTGATGGCGGTCCAGGCGATGAAACCGAAGGCGATGCCGTTGGCGATGGAGTAAGTGAAGGGCATCGCCAGGGCTGTGATCACCACCGGCGCTGCAACAGTAATATCATCCCAGTCGATTTCGGCCAGGCCAGAGGTCATCAATACTGCAACGAACAGCAGCGCTGGCGCGGTGGCGAAGGCCGGTACGCTGGCCGCCAGAGGTGAGAAGAACAGCGCCAGCAGGAACAGGATCGCAACCACGATGGCGGTCAAGCCGGTGCGACCACCAGCACTCACGCCCGCAGCGGATTCGATGTAGCTGGTGGTGGTCGAGGTGCCCAGCAAGGAGCCGGCCATGGCGGCGGTACTGTCGGCGATCAGCGCACGGCCCATTTTCGGCATGTGGCCGTCCTTGCCCATCAGGCCGGCACGCTTGGCGACGCCGATCAGGGTGCCGGAGTTATCGAACAGGTCGACGAATAGGAAGGCGAAGATCACGCTGACCAGGCCGATATCCAGGGCGCCCTTGATATCCAGTTGCAGGAAGGTCGGGGCCAGGGACGGTGGCATCGAAGTCACGCCGCCGAAGGGGGTGACGCCCAACAGGATCGAGACAATCGTCACCGCCAGGATGCCGATCAACACGGCGCCACGTACCGCAAGGGCTTCCAGCGCGACGATCAGCACGAAACCGAGGGTGGCGAGGATCGGCGCGGGTTGCTTCAGGTCGCCCAGGCCCACCAGGGTGGCCGGGTTGGCGACTACGATACCGGCGTTGTGCAGGGCGATCAGCGCCAGGAACAGGCCGATACCGGCGGCAATTGCTGAACGCAGGGGCAGGGGGATGCTGTTGATGATCCACTCGCGGATACGGAAGATCGACAGCAGGAAGAACAGCACCGCCGAAATGAATACCGCACCCAATGCTACCTGCCAGGTATGGCCCATGTGCAGGACCACGGTGTAGGTAAAGAAGGCGTTGAGGCCCATGCCCGGTGCGAGGGCAATCGGGTAGTTGGCGATCAGGCCCATCACGGTGGAGCCGATGGCGGCGGCCAGGCAGGTGGCGACAAACACCGCGCCCTTGTCCATGCCGGTCTCGCCGAGGATGCTCGGGTTCACGAACAGGATGTAGGCCATGGCCAGGAACGTGGTAATACCCGCGAGAATCTCGGTGCGCACATTGGTGTTGTGTGCTTTGAGTTGAAACAGCTTTTCCAGCATGCCGGCTCCCTGTGACGCTATCTTGCGTCGTTATTTGTTGACCTCTAAGTCAAAGCACAAACTGCGCCAAGCGCCTGTGGTTTCAGAGAGGATCGGAAAAAGCGGCGCATCATACCAGCAGCCGAGGCTGTGTGGCGCATGGCCTTGAGGCATACTGCGCCGACGTTCAATACCGGGTCATTGCCAGCATGAAAAAAGCCAACGCGTGGAGTCTAGCTCTGATCGCCAGTATCAGCCTGTGGCTGGGTGCAGCACCGGTGTGGGGCGCGGCTGCACCGGCCTTGAGCGAGGTGCGGGTGTTCAAGGTGGAATCGGCCAAGTGCAGCGAAGCGATCCCGGAACGGGTCAACACCACCCAGATGTGCGAGCACCGCGGGCCCACCAAGGTCTCGGTGATGGAAGTCGGCCTGGGCAACAGCCCGATGGGGCGCTTCAACGGCGCAGAGTTGAACGGGCAACGCACGGCGGTATGCCAGGTCGGCAACATCAGTGAGGCGTGCAACGGCGTAGGCACGTTGATGGGCTACATTTATGTATTCGACCTGAATGTCCAGGCCCAGGGCTGGTTCGAGTTCACCAACACATCGATCAACCCGCCGCAAAACACCTTGAAAGCCCAGCTCAATATCCGCTGATCAATCATCTTGAACGCTCAAAACCCCGGGAAGTCGTACCCCTAAGACGGCGACTTTCCTGAACGCCGCGGATGTACACCAACCCGTGAGGTGTTTTATGAGCGCGACCCCTAATGGCGCGGCGGCCCAACCGTTCGTCGCCCACTCGATTCGATTGACCCTCAATGGCCAGGATCGCCAATTGGACGTGTTGCCCTGGACCACCTTGCTGGACCTGTTGCGCGAACAATTGGATCTGGTCGGCAGCAAAAAAGGCTGCGACCACGGCCAATGTGGCGCCTGCACCGTATTGCGCGATGGCAAGCGCGTTAACGCCTGCCTGACCCTCGCTGTGATGTGCGATGGCGCCGAGCTGACCACCATCGAAGGCTTGGCCGAAGGCGACCAACTGCACCCCATGCAGCAAGCTTTTATCAAGCACGATGCCTTCCAGTGCGGCTATTGCACCCCCGGCCAGATCTGTTCCGCCGTGGGCCTGGCCAATGAAGGCCGCGCCCACGACAGTGCCCAGATTCAGGAACTGATGAGCGGCAACCTGTGCCGTTGCGGCGCCTACACCAATATCCGTGATGCCATCGAAGAGGCGCTGCCAGCGTGCCGCACCACGGGAGGTGAGCAATGAACCCTTTCCAGTACAGCAAACCTGCCGATGTGCACGAAGCCGTGCAGTTGAGCAGTGCGGTATCGCGCTTCATTGCTGGCGGCACCAACCTGTTGGACTTGATGAAGGAAAACATCAGCCGCCCCGAGCACCTGATCGATATCACTGGCCTGCCACTGCATGCGATTGAAGAAACTGCCGAGGGCGGTGTGCGTATCGGCGCGCTGGTGAGCAATGCCGACCTGGCCTGGCATCCGCTGATCGAACAGCGCTACCCGTTGCTGTCCCAGGCGATCCTGGCCGGGGCTTCGCCGCAACTGCGCAATATGGCCAGTACCGGCGGCAACCTGTTGCAGCGCACCCGGTGCTACTACTTCTATGACGCGACGGTGCCGTGCAATAAGCGCGAGCCCGGCAGCGGTTGCCCGGCGCGCAGCGGTTTGAATCGCATCCATGCGATCCTCGGCGCCAGCGAGCAGTGCGTGGCCACCCATCCTTCGGACATGTGCGTGGCCCTGGCGGCGCTGGAAGCGCGGGTACATGTCGAGGGCCGCGGCGGGGCGCGAGTCATCGAGTTTGCCGACTTCCATCGCCTGCCCGGCGATGCGCCGCAGCGCGACAACCAGTTGGCCGACGATGAGCTGATCATCGCTATCGAACTGCCTGCCGACCATCTGGCCCGGCATAGCCACTACTTGAAAATCCGCGACCGGGCGTCGTATGCCTTTGCTTTGGTGTCGGTGGCTGCGGCGCTGGAACTGGACGGCGACACCATCGTTGATGCACGCCTGGCCCTTGGCGGCGTGGCGCACAAACCCTGGCGCGACCGCGCAGTGGAAGCGGCATTGATCGGTCAGACCGTCAGCCGCGAAACCTTCAGCAACGCCGCCGACGCCCTATTGCAAGACGCCGAGCCGCTGGAACACAACGGCTTCAAGATCAAACTGGCACGACGCGCAATCATCCGTGCCCTGAGCGACGCCGCTGTCGCAGGAGAACAGCCATGAGTGCTATCGGCAAACCCTTGGATCGTGTCGACGGTCTGCTCAAGGTCACAGGCCAGGCGCGCTATGCCGGTGAGTTCCCTGAGGAGGGCCTGCTGCATGGCAGCGTAGTCTCCAGCACCATCGCCAAAGGCCGCGTTATCAAGATCGATGCCTCCATGGCCCTGGCTTTGCCCGGCGTGGTCGAGGTCATCCATCATCTCAATCGCCCCAGAATCGCCAGCTACGACGATGCCTTCCAGGATGATGATGCCGCCGACGGCTCACCCTTTCGCCCGCTGTATAACGACCGCGTGCTATACAACGGCCAGCCCCTGGCCTTGGTGATCGCCGATAACCTGGAACTGGCCCGGTACGCCGGTTCACTGGTGAACATCGAATACGCACCTGAAGATTTCGAAACGGACCTGCTCACCCAGCAGGAGCGAGCTCACCCTTCGCCGCAGACACCGCCCAAACCACGCGGCAACTTTCAGGCTGAGTGGGCCGGCGCGGCGATCAGCCTCGATCTGCATTACAGCACCCCCATCGAACACCACAACCCGATGGAACCCCATGCCAGCACCGTGCTGTATCAGCCGGACGGTACGTTGCATATCCACGACAAAACCCAGGGCCCGCAGAACTGCCAAGCCTACGTGCAAAAAGTGTTCGGCCTGGATAAAAGCCAGGTGCGCATCTTTGCTGCCTTTGTCGGTGGCGCCTTCGGTTCGGGCCTGCGCCCGCAGTATCAATTGCCACTGGCCGTCATGGCCTCCCTGGCGCTCAAGCGGTCGGTGCGCGTCACTCTGACTCGCCAGCAGATGTTCACTTTCGGTTATCGCCCGCGCACTTTGCAGCGTTTGCAAATGGGTGCCGCTGCCAACGGTCGACTGCTGGCTCTAGGCCATACCGCAATTGGCCAGACGTCGCGCTTCGAGGATTTCAGCGAGCATGTAGTGGAATGGAGCGGCATGCTCTATCACTGCGACAACGTGCAACTGACCTACAAGTTGGTACCGCTGGATGTGTTCACGCCCTTGGACATGCGCGCACCCGGCGCCGCCTTGGGCGTGATCGGCCTGGAATGTGCCATGGATGAACTGGCCTGCGCCCTGGCTATCGATCCGGTGCAACTGCGCCTGATCAACTACGCCGAGCGCAACCAGAACGAAGACAAACCCTGGTCGAGCAAAGCCCTGCGCGAATGCTACAGCGAAGGCGCCGAACGCTTCGGCTGGAGCCAGCGCAACCCGGAACCGCGCAGCATGCGCGACGGCCGCCAGTTGATCGGCTGGGGCATGGCCGGTGGGGTGTGGGAAGCCATGCAGATGAAGGCCAGCGCCAAGGCTCGCATCGATAGCGACGGCAAACTCACCGTCAGCAGTGCCACTACCGACATTGGCACGGGCACCTACACGGTGATGACCCAGATTGCCTCTCAGGCCAGTGGCGTGGCGATGGCCGATATCAGCTTTCTGCTGGGTGATTCGTCATTGCCCACGGCGCCGTTGCAGGGCGGTTCGTTTACCGTGTCCTCCGTCGGTACCGCCGTGCAGCAAGCGTGCGAAGCGCTGAATGCCAAGTTGCTGAAAATCGCCCGGCAGACTTACCCGGTGTTCAAGGATGCCGAATCCGTAAGGTTCGAGGACGGCAAGCTGCATGCCGGTGACGTGAGTGTGGCGTTGGCCCAGCTCGTCAAGGACAGCGGTGAGGACATCCTCGAGGTGCAGGTCGACAGTGATCCGGACAAGAAGCGCGAGGGTTATGCCACCGCCACTCACTCGGCGGTATTCGTCGAGGTGCGGGTGGACGAGGACCTGGGCACCATCAAGGTCAGCCGTGTAGTCAGCGCGATTGCCGCCGGGCGCGTGGTCAACCCGAAGATGGCCCGTAGCCAGATCCTTGGCGGTGTGGTGTGGGGCATCGGCATGGCCCTGCATGAAGAGACCCAGGTCGATCACCAACTGGGGCGCTACATGAACCACAGCCTGGCCGAGTACCACGTCCCGGTGAATGCCGATATCGGTGAAATTGACGTGGTGTTTGTCGAAGAGCACGACGAGGTCGTCAATGCCCTGGGGTCCAAGGGAGTTGGAGAGATCGGGATCGTCGGGGTGGCGGCGGCGGTAGCGAATGCGATTTACCACGCCACCGGCAAGCGGGTGCGGGAGTTTCCGATCACCCTGGACAAGGTGCTTTAAAAAAACACCTCATCACCCATGTGGGAGGGGGCTTGCCCCCGATGGCGTCAGGTCAGTCACGGCATCGTCGCCTGACACTCTGCTATCGGGGGCAAGCCCCTCCCACATTAGTTATACGGCAGTTTTTTGAATGGGTTCTTCCACTGGCACATGCATACGGTCCCGATTAGCCAATGTCGGAAACAGCTTGATCCACACCCCAGTCACCACCAGCGTGCCGATACCACCCATGACCACCGCCGGCACAGTGCCGAACCAATGAGCAGTAATCCCGGATTCGAACTCGCCCAACTGATTCGATGCGCCGATAAACAAGCCATTGACCGCACTGACCCGCCCGCGCATCTCGTCCGGCGTCTCCAACTGCACGAACGACGCACGGATCACCATGCTGATCATGTCTGCCGCGCCCAGCACCACCAGCACCGCCAGGGAGAACCAGAAGGAGGTCGACAGGCCGAAGGCGATGGTTGCCACGCCAAATATGCCGACGGCGGTAAACATCACGCGGCCGACCTGGCGGTCCACCGAGAACCGCGCCAACCACAATGACATTAATAACGCCCCCACCGCCGGCGCCGAACGCAGCAGGCCCAGGCCCCAGGCGCCGGTCAACAGGATGTCCTTGGCGAACACCGGCAGCAGCGCGGTGGCGCCACCCAGCAGCACGGCGAACAAGTCCAGGGAGATGGCGCCGAGGATGTCCGGGCGGCTGCGGATAAAGCGAATGCCGGCCAGCAGCGAGTCCAGGGTGGCCTTGCCTTTGTTCAGCGGGGTCTGGCGGGCGGGCAGGTTCAGGGTCAGCACGCAGGCAATCAGGTACAGCACCACGGTCGGGCCATACACCCACACACTGCCAAACGCATAGAGCAAACCGCCAAGGGCCGGGGCGACGATGGTCGCCAATTGCTGGGCCGATTGCGAGGAGGCCACGGCCCGCGGGAACAGGGCGCTCGGCACGATACTTGGCAGCAGAGCCTGGGTGGTGGGCATTTCAAACGAACGCGCCGCGCCGAGCAGGAACGCGAGGATAAAGATCATCTCGCGGGTCACGTTGCCGGTCAGGCCGCCGATGGCCAGGGACAAGGCAATCAGCGCCTGCAGGGTCTGGCAGATGGCGGCGACTTTGCGTCGCTCATAGCGATCAGCCACATGCCCGGTGTGCAGCATGAACAGCACACGCGGTACGAACTCCACCAGACCCACCAAGCCCAGGTCCAGCACATTGCCGGTCAGTTGGTAGAGGTTCCAGCCGATCGCCACGGTGAGCATCTGGAAGCCGCTGGCAGTAAAGATGCGCGCCAGCCAGAACGCGATGAAAGGACGGTGGTGACGTAACAATAACGCGGGTTCACTGGGCATCGGGAACTCAGGTCAGGGTTGTGGGAATGGCGAGATTAGCACCAAGCTGTAACAAATAGTTGCGAGAACAGGGCTGAGGCAAGCTGTCACGCGGCAAAAGACCACACAGTCTGATCGCGAAAATGAGACTACTCTTTTGAGCAATGCTTGATCCAGATCAAAACCTGCCCCGGGATTGTTCTGGCGGTCGCAAGACCAGATTCCCTGCGAGATGGGTAAAAAAAGAAACGAATTGAAATTCGCCACACTCCATATCCGTGGGGGCAGTGGGTGCAGGCTCCCAGCCAGCAGCCGGTATTACCTGACAGAGGAAGACTTATGTTCGGTTTGGAGGCGCTAGATCTCGCCCGAATTCAATTCGCGTTCACCATCTCATTCCACATCCTGTTCCCGGCGATCACCATCGGCCTGGCCAGTTACCTTGCGGTGCTGGAAGGATTGTGGCTCAAGACCCACAACGATACCTACCGCGACCTCTACCATTTCTGGTCGAAGATCTTTGCGGTCAACTTCGGCATGGGGGTGGTCTCGGGCCTGGTCATGGCCTATCAGTTCGGCACCAACTGGAGCCGCTTCTCGGACTTCGCCGGCAGCATTACCGGGCCGTTGCTGACATATGAAGTGTTGACGGCCTTCTTCCTTGAGGCCGGTTTCCTAGGTGTGATGCTGTTCGGCTGGAACAAGGTGGGGCGCAAGCTGCACTTTTTCTCCACGGTAATGGTGGCGGTCGGTACGTTGATTTCCACGTTCTGGATTCTGGCATCCAACAGCTGGATGCAGACGCCCCAGGGCTTTGAAATCATCGATGGCCGCGTGATCCCCACCGATTGGCTGGCGGTGATCTTCAATCCTTCATTTCCCTATCGCCTGATGCACATGGCCACGGCGGCCTTTGTGGCTACGGCGTTCTTCGTCGGCTCCTCGGCGGCCTGGCATCTGCTGCGCGGCAAGGACAACCCGGCGATCCGCAAAATGCTGTCGATGGCCATGTGGATGGCCTTGATCGTTGCGCCGATCCAGGCGGTGATTGGCGACTTCCATGGTCTCAATACCCTCAAGCATCAACCGGCAAAAATCGCCGCGATTGAAGGCCACTGGGAAAACATCGGCAACGAGCCGACGCCACTGATTCTGTTCGGCTGGCCGGACATGAAAGCCGAGAAAACCAAATACGCGGTCGAAATTCCCTACCTCGGCAGCCTGATCCTGACCCACTCCCTGGACAAACAGGTGCCGGCCCTCAAGGAGTTCCCGCCTGAGGACCGTCCGAACTCGACCGTCGTGTTCTGGTCATTCCGAGTCATGGTCGGCCTGGGCTTTTTGATGATCTTCACCGGTTTGTTCAGCCTCTGGCTGCGCCGGGGCGACAAGATGTATACGTCCAAGCCGTTCCTGTACCTGGCGTTGTGGATGGGCCCCTCCGGCCTGATCGCAATTCTCGCCGGTTGGTTCACCACCGAAATCGGACGCCAGCCTTGGGTGGTCTACGGGCTGATGCGCACGGCGGATGCCTCATCCGGGCATAGCCTTGCGCAGATGACCATCACTCTGGTGTTGTTCGTGGTGGTGTACTTTGCGCTGTTCGGTGCCGGCCTGGGCTACATGATGCGCCTGGTGCGCAAAGGGCCTCAGACTTATGAAGGCAGCGAACCCACCCACGGTGGCCCTGGCCAGAAACGCACCCCGGCACGGCCGTTGTCTGCCGCCGATGATGGCAGCGATAACGACCACGACCACATCCAGCACAAGGGGAATTGAGATGGGTATTGATCTTCCGCTGATCTGGGCCGTGATCATCATCTTCGGCATCATGATGTACGTGGTCATGGACGGCTTCGACCTGGGCATCGGCATTCTCTTTCCGTTTATCCCCGGCAAGGTTGACCGTGACGTGATGATGAACACCGTGGCGCCTGTCTGGGACGGTAACGAAACCTGGCTGGTGCTCGGCGGCGCGGCGTTGTTCGGCGCGTTCCCGCTGGCGTATTCGGTGGTGTTGTCGGCCTTGTACCTGCCGCTGATCCTGATGCTGATCGGCCTGATCTTCCGTGGCGTGGCCTTTGAGTTTCGCTTCAAGGCCAAGGATCACAAACGCCACCTGTGGGACAAGGCGTTTATCGGCGGCTCGCTGGCGGCGACCTTCTTCCAGGGTGTGGCGCTGGGTGCCTTTATCGACGGCATCCCGGTGGTCGACCGCCAGTTTGCCGGTGGCTCACTGGACTGGCTCACACCGTTCACGATGTTCTGTGGCGTGGCGTTGATCGTGGCCTATGCGTTGCTCGGCTGCACCTGGCTGATCATGAAGACCGAAGGCAAGTTGCAGGAGCAGATGCACAACCTGGCGCGGCCATTGGCGTTCGTGGTATTGGCGGTGATCGGTATCGTCAGTATCTGGACGCCGCTGACCCACCCGGAAATCGCCTCGCGCTGGTTTACCCTGCCGAACCTGTTCTGGTTCCTGCCAGTGCCGATCCTGGTGCTGGTGACCATGTACGGTCTGTTCCGCGCCGTGGCGCGACATGCGCACTACACGCCGTTCCTGTTGACGCTGGTATTGATCTTCCTCGGCTACAGCGGCCTTGGTATCAGCCTGTGGCCGAATATCATCCCGCCATCCGTGTCGATCTGGGATGCCGCCGCGCCGCCGCAAAGCCAGGGCTTCATGCTGGTGGGCACGTTGTTCATTATCCCGTTTATCCTGGGTTACACCTTCTGGAGCTACTACGTGTTCCGCGGCAAGGTCACCCACGAAGACGGCTATCACTAGGAGGGACGAAACATGTCCGGCAAACCTACGTTGCACGAGATTGAACAGGCCGAGAAGCAGCCTTTGTGGCGGCGCCTGGGTTGGCTGGCGATGATCTGGACCGCCAGCGTGGTGGCCCTGTTCATTGTGGCCAGTCTGATGCGCATGTTCATGAATGCCGCCGGCCTGACCACGCACTGACACCAATGTAGGAGCGAGCTTGCTCGCGAAAAACGTCAACGATAACGCGGGGTGCCTGACGCCCCGCGGTGTTCTCAGGTTTTTCGCGAGCAAGCTCGCTCCTACAAAAAAAGCAGGGCTTTTTTTATTTGCGTGCCTTGAGAATCACGAACTTCGGCGTGGCCGCCACTTGCTCGACACCGCGGAACAACCGCGCCAGCTTGCTGTGGTAGCCCAGGTGACGGTTACCGACGATATACAGGGCGCCGCCGACGACCAAGGCTTCACGTGCCTGCTGGAACATGCGCCAGGCGAGGAAGTCACCGACAACCTGTTGCTGGTGGAACGGTGGGTTGCACAGCACCACGTCCAGCGATTGCGCCTCCTGGCCGGCCAGGCCGTCATCGGCGCGTACTATGACCTCACGCCCACCCAAAGCGGCTTGCCAGTTTTCAGCGGCAGACTGCGCGGCCATGTAGGACTCATCTACCAGGGTGTAGTGGGCGTCTGGGTTTTGCAGGGCGCTGGCAATCGCCAGCACGCCGTTGCCGCAGCCCAGGTCCGCCACGCGGGCACTGCCGAGGTCTTTCGGCAGGTGGGGCAGGAAGGCGCGGGTACCGATGTCCAGGGCGTCGCGGCAGAACACATTGGCGTGGTTGAGCAACTCGATGGCTGGTGTGTCCAGGGTGTAGCGGGTCGGGTAGGGCGAGACGGCAACCGCGCGATCTGCAACGGTGGCGATCAACAGGCGTGCCTTTTTTACCGCCAATGAGGCATGCATCGGCCCGATATAACGCTCCAGCAACTCGCCCGCAGCCCGTGGCAGATGCTTGACCATCGCCGCGGCGATCACTTGTGCGCCAGGCGCCAGCTGCCCCTGCAAGCGGATCAGTTGTTCCTCCAGCAGCGCCAGGGTTTTCGGGACACGGAGCAGCACGCGATCGAACGGCCCGCTCACGGCCTGGCTGGCAGGTATGAACCTCACGGCATCAAAGGCCTTGCCATTGCGCAGGAGATTTTTCTCCAGCCCCTGGGCAGCGAGGAACGAGTCGCCGCTGGAGGTGATCTGCACATGGCCCAGCAGGCTGGCTGCCAGGGCACCGAAGCTGTCATTGAGGATCAGCACGCGGGTGGCAGCATGGGGTTGCTGTTCGGCAAGGTAGCTGAGCAGGTACTCGTCGGCGGCATCGAAGGCTTGCAGCGGATCATTATGCTGCTCTGGCTGGCGAATCAGATCGAGCTGGGCGAAGGGGCTGTCGAGCAGGGGCATGGCAGGGGAGGCTCTGGGGTAATCGGCGGGCCGTCTGAGTGAACCGCGAAGCAATACCTTAAAGGGCTGCGTCAACACTCAGAATTGACCACAAATGTTACTTTTTTTTGAACCCGATGACATGCAGTGTTTCTTGCCCAGTTAAAACAGCCCCGCTTTGGAAGCACTGAGTACAGCAGCGATCTTGTTATTGACCCCCAGTTTCTTGAACGTGCTGCTGATATGAAAACCCACCGTGCGCTCCGACAGGCAGAGGATGGTGGCGATATCCGAGGCGGTCTTGCCCATGGCTGACCATTTGAGGATTTCTGTTTCCCGTGGGGTCAGTTTGCTTGGAGAATGCACGTCGGAGTTATAGGCATATTTTTGCGCTACCACCGCGTGTAGCGCATGACATAGCCACAAGGCCTGCCCCGCCTTTTCATATAATTCCTGCGGGGTGATTTCGCCAGTACTGCGGCCCAAGGTCAGCATGCTATAGACGCCCTGGAAGTCATGCACCGGTTGTGTCCAAGCCAGATGCACGCCGTAGGATTGGGCCATCGACCACAATTCGGGTGCGGTCTCGAACGCTTTTTCCTCCCAGACGATAGGCAATACGCAGCGCTTGCAGTGGGCCACAATTGGGTCTACGTCGAAATAGTGCGCACGCTGATAAAGTTTGCTCCACTCGTTTGGATAGTTGTTCATCTGAACGGGTTTTGCCTGGGGGCTATGTGATTGGCAGCCCATCGTGAATGAACAGTACTGGAAACCTAGTTCATAGGTATGGTTAAGCACCATTTCAAAGACAGTAGTGATCTCGTTTTCCCCTTCCAGTTTGGGGAGACGAGTAGTGCGCCAGTTTTCCATCGTGAATCTCCATGGTTTGCCATGTTACGTGGGTACGTCCTGATCCCAATGTTTAACGGAAATTAGTGTAGGACACTGCCTGCAAATGCATGTGAAAAAGATGTTATATACCGTCAAATCCAACAGTTGTTTGGCTTTGTACGGTGCAGCGGATTTTGCATAAGATTCCGGACTTGGAGGTGGTTTTTTAGTGCATTTAAGGGGTTATGAATGGTGTCAGACTGATGGCGGCGTAGGTGCGATGTGCTGGACGGTGATAGGTTGGCAGACGATTAATAGCGAAATAGTTAGTTTGCGTTAACGTGACCTCGTTCTCCCCTTAAGCGCCTTTTTCTGCCTGGCCGGCATCCAGGTTGGGCGGCCTTGGCAATGCCAGTACAAATCAACGGTGTTTGCGCGGCCTGCTTTGAGGGACACTAGGCGCCTGTGCAAAACGGAGCCCCCCATGACGGCCAGTGCTGAGAAATTTACCCGCCAGACCTTGCTCGACGTGCAATCGCTGACCCCCAGCCTCTTCACCCTGCGCACCACGCGCGACCCCGGTTTTCGTTTTACTGCGGGCCAGTTCGTGCGCCTGGGCGTAACCAAGGCAGATGGCAGTACGGTATGGCGTGCTTATTCCTTGGTCTCGTCGCCGTTCGACGAGTACCTCGATTTCTTTTCCATTGTCGTTCCAGGCGGCGAGTTCACCAGTGAGCTGAGCCGCCTGCAGATAGGCGATACCTTGCTGGTAGAACGCCAGGCCACCGGTTTCCTGACCCTTAGCCGCTTTGTGGATGGGCGTGACCTGTGGCTGCTGGGCACCGGTACAGGCGTGGCACCGTTCCTGTCGATCCTGCAGGACTTCGAAGCCTGGGAGAAGTTCGAGCGCATCATCCTCGTGTACAGCGCCCGGGAGGCTAAGGAATTAGCGTACCAATCGCTGATCAAGGAGCTGGGGACGCGTGAGTATCTTGCGCAATACGCCCACAAGCTCATCTACATCCCCATCGTCACCCGTGAACAGCATCCGGGTGCGTTGAACGGGCGTATTACGGCCTTGATAGAAAACGGTGAGTTGGAACGTGCGGCCGGCGTCGAGCTGACGGCGGAGCACTCGCGCGTACTGATTTGCGGCAACCCGCAGATGGTCGATGACACCCGCCAGTTGCTCAAGCAACGGGACATGCAATTGAGCCTGAGTCGACGTCCGGGCCAGGTTGCAGTAGAAAACTACTGGTAGAAAAAAGGCGCCTCACGAGGCGCCTTCTTCGTGCAGCCGCTGGTTACAGTGGCTTGTCATTCTGTGCCTTGAGCAGATCGCGGATCTCACCCAACAGAACTTCTTCCTTGCTCGGCGTCGGTGGCAAGCTCGGGGCCACGGCCTCCTCTCGCTTCAGGCGGTTGATGGCCTTTACACCCATGAAGATCGCAAACGCCACGATCACAAAGTCGATGATGCTCTGGATGAACTTGCCATAGGCCAGGACCACTGCGGGTACATCGCCTTGCGCGGCCTTGAGCGTTACTGCCAGGTCGCCAAAGTCCACCCCCCCGATCAGCAGACCAATAGGCGGCATGATCACGTCGCCTACAAACGAGGAAACAATTTTGCCGAAGGCGGCGCCGATGATGATACCGACGGCCATGTCGACCACATTGCCTTTGACCGCGAAGGCCTTGAATTCACTGATCACGCCCATAGGTTATTCCTTGTTACAGTTGAAAAGGGTGGAGGTCAGTGTAATTCAGTCGTTCAAGGCTTGCTCGACACAACTGTTAACACTGTCGATTTTTATCGACACATTAAATCGCAAATAGTTTGCAAAGTGCCATCAATCGCGCGCGAAATAGGCGCTATTTCAGCGGGTTACCAGATTATTTTCTTAATCGGACCTGTGGTGTTTTTCTATTTATCTTCTGACTCACGGGTCACTAGCCTCTGGCAGGCACAACGAATGTGCACTGAAAAAAACCAGAGGAAACCTCGATGAATACTTCACTCAGCCGCAGGCCCGTGTCCGCGCGCCACGCGCTGGCACTGGTGACCGCCAGCCTGCTTTCCCTGTCCGTGCAAGCCGCCAACCTGACCCGCGATAACGGCGCCGCTGTCGGTGACAACCAGAACTCGCAAACCGCCGGCGCCAACGGCCCAGTTTTGTTGCAGGACGTACAATTGATCCAGAAACTGCAACGTTTCGACCGCGAGCGCATCCCCGAGCGCGTGGTTCATGCCCGCGGCACTGGCGCCCATGGCACGTTTACCGTCATTGACAACCTCAGTGACCTGACCAAGGCCAAGGTGTTCGCTGCTGGTGAAACCACCCCCGTGTTCGTGCGTTTTTCGGCGGTGGTCCACGGTAACCATTCCCCGGAAACCCTACGCGACCCACGAGGCTTCGCCACCAAGTTCTATACCGCCGAAGGTAACTGGGACCTGGTCGGCAATAACTTCCCGACCTTCTTTATCCGTGACGCCATCAAGTTCCCGGACATGGTCCACGCCTTCAAGCCGGACCCACGCACTAACCTGGATGATGACTCGCGTCGTTTCGACTTCTTCTCCCATGTTCCAGAGTCCACTCGTACATTGACCGAGTTGTATTCGGACTCGGGCACGCCAGCCAGTTACCGTGAAATGGACGGTAACGGCGTACATGCCTACAAGTTGATTAACGCCAAGGGCGAAGTGCACTACGTCAAGTTTCACTGGAAGAGCCTGCAAGGCATCAAGAACCTTGATCCCAAGCAAGTCACCGAAGTGCAGGGCCGTGACTACAGCCATATGACCAATGACTTGGTCGCTCATATCAACAAGGGCGATTTCCCGAAGTGGGACTTATATGTACAAGTCCTCAAGCCCGAGGACTTGGCCAAGTTTGATTTCGACCCATTGGACGCCACTAAGATCTGGCCGGATGTACCGCAGCGTAAAGTCGGGCAAATGGTGCTGAACCGCAACCCTGGCAACGTCTTCCAGGAAACCGAGCAAGTCGCCATGGCCCCGGCCAACCTGGTACCGGGCATTGAGCCGTCGGAAGATCGCCTGCTGCAGGGCCGGGTATTCTCCTATGCCGATACGCAGATGTACCGCCTGGGCGCCAACGCCCTGCAATTGCCGATCAACGCCCCACGGGTGACCGTCAACAACGGCAACCAGGACGGCGCGATGAACTTCGGCAAGACCACCACCGGCGTGAACTACCAGCCAAGTCGTCTGATGCCACGGGAAGAGCCGCAAACTGCGCGCTACAGCGAGTCGGCGCTGGCGGGCAATACCCAGCAGGCGAAGATCCAGCGTGAGCAGAACTTCAAGCAGGCCGGTGACCTGTACCGGTCCTACTCCAAGAAGGAGCGTCAGGACTTGATCGACAACTTCGGCGGCTCGTTGGCCACCACCGATGACGAGAGCAAGCACATCATCCTGTCGTTCCTCTACAAAGCTGATCCGGAATACGGCACCGGCGTGGCCAAGGTCGCCAAGGGTGACCTGGCGCGCGTGAAGGCGCTGGCGGAAAAACTGACCGACTGATCCGTTGGTTGTGGTCGGCGCCCTGATGGGGCGCTGACCTTTGCAGGAGAAAACCCTATGCGTATCTCTATCGGTTTGCTGATGGCCATGCTGGCCTTTGTCGCCCATGCCGAATCCCCCGACCCGGTGGCGCTCAAGGCGCAGTTACAGGATTACTATTTCGATGCTGCCCGCCGTGGCGACCTCGACATGCTCAATACTTTCATCGAGTCCGGCTATGGCCTCAACACCCAGGACGATAAAGGCTACACCGCGCTGATCCTCGCCGCTTATCACGGCCAAGGCCCGTATGTAGAACGTTTGCTCGACGCGGGTGCCGATGCCTGCGTGCAAGACAAACGCGGCAACACGGCGTTGATGGGCGCCATCTTCAAAGGCGAGCTGAAAATTGCCCAGCGTCTGCTGGCAACCGACTGCAACCCCGATCAACGCAACGGCGCAGGGCAGACTGCCGCCATGTACGCCGGGCTATTCAAGCGCCTTGAACTGCTGGGCGAGCTGCAAGCCAAAGGCGCCGACTTGAACGCCGAAGACCCCATCGGCAACAGCGCTTCACGTTTGGCCAACGGTGAAATCCGGACCCCGGCGTCGCGCTGAGCTATCATCGCGGTTTTTCGGTTGGAGGTTCTCACATGGCAAAGGCCAAGCGCATGTACGGCTGCACAGAGTGCGGCGCGACCTTTCCCAAATGGGCGGGCCAGTGCTCCGAGTGCGGTGCGTGGAACACCCTGACTGAAACCATGATCGAGAGCGGCGGGGCTGCAGCGCCTACCGGCCGCGCCGGCTGGACCGGGCAACAGGCGCAGATCAAGACCCTGGCAGAAGTCAGTGTCGAAGAGATCCCGCGTTTCTCCACCGCCTCCGGTGAGTTGGATCGCGTACTCGGTGGTGGCCTGGTGGACGGTTCGGTGGTGCTGATCGGCGGTGACCCGGGCATCGGCAAGTCGACCATCCTGTTGCAGACCTTGTGCAGCATCGCCAGCCGCATGCCGGCGCTGTATGTCACCGGCGAAGAGTCCCAGCAGCAAGTGGCCATGCGCGCCAGGCGCCTGGGCCTGCCCCAGGACCAGCTGCGGGTCATGACCGAAACCTGCATCGAAAGCATCATTGCCACGGCGCGGATCGAAAAGCCCAAGGTGATGGTGATCGACTCGATCCAGACGATTTTTACTGAGCAACTGCAATCGGCACCGGGCGGCGTGTCCCAGGTGCGGGAAAGTGCGGCGTTGTTGGTGCGCTATGCCAAACAAAGTGGTACGGCGATTTTCCTGGTCGGTCACGTAACCAAGGAAGGCGCGCTGGCCGGGCCACGGGTGCTGGAGCACATGGTCGACACCGTGCTGTATTTCGAAGGTGAATCCGACGGTCGCCTACGCTTGCTGCGGGCGGTGAAGAACCGTTTTGGCGCGGTGAACGAGTTGGGTGTGTTCGCCATGACCGACCGCGGGCTTAAGGAAGTCTCCAATCCCTCAGCGATTTTTCTGACCCGCGCCCAAGAGGAAGTCCCGGGCAGTGTGGTGATGGCAACATGGGAGGGCACCCGGCCGATGCTGGTGGAGGTCCAGGCGCTGGTGGATGACAGTCACCTGGCCAACCCGCGACGGGTCACGCTCGGCCTGGACCAGAACCGTCTGGCGATGTTGCTGGCAGTATTGCACCGCCACGGTGGTATCCCGACCCACGACCAGGACGTGTTCCTCAACGTGGTCGGCGGGGTCAAGGTGTTGGAGACCGCTTCCGACCTGGCGCTGATGGCGGCGGTGATGTCCAGCCTGCGCAATCGGCCACTACCTCACGACCTGCTGGTGTTCGGTGAAGTGGGCTTGTCGGGTGAAGTGCGCCCGGTGCCCAGCGGGCAGGAGCGATTGAAGGAGGCAGCCAAGCATGGCTTTAAGCGTGCAATTGTGCCCAAGGGCAATGCGCCGAAGGAGATGCCGGCAGGTTTGCAGGTGATTGGAGTGACGCGCCTGGAGCAGGCGTTGGATGCACTGTTCGAGTAGCCAGCGACACCGCAAAAACAATGTGGGAGGGGGCTTGCTCCGATTACGGTGGATCAGTAATAGATGGGCTGACTGACCCACCGCAATCGGGAGCAAGCCCCCTCCCACATTTGAATTGTGTTGGCTTCTAGATTTCCAGCAATGCCGCCAGCTCTCTGTGTAGCTCTTCCTCATCCCCCAGGTTCAACTCAATCAGCCGCCGCAAATGGCTGATCGAATCCAGATCGATGTATTGGCACACGAAGCCCAGCTGCCCCTGATCCTCGTGGCTCAGCTTCACTTGCATCTTTATATGTGCTTTAGGATCCAGGCGCATGTCTACGTCGAACGGCAGGGCTTTATTTCCCTTCCAGCCTTCGGGGCGCTCTATCAATAGGCCCTTTAACGAGAGATCTACCAACTTAACCGGCAATTCCAATCCGTTTTGCCGAATTTCGGTCTTGGCGTCAAAAGCGATCCGGCGAAAACGGCGACGGTCAGGCGCATGCTCGGTCATGGTGAAGCCCTCTGTGGATAGGAGCAGTGTAGCCCTGCGCCACCCTCCAGCATTTATTTCCGCTTTTTTTCGCCATGGCAAGGCTCTAGACCAACGTAGGGGGCTGGTCTTTGATGCCAGTAGCGCTAAACTCCGGATGGCTGTCCTTTCTGTCCACCCTGGCTGGAATATAAAAATGAAAAATAATAATAGCCTGCTACGCCACTTACCCTGGCTGGTGCTGGCAATCGTAGGAGCGTGCGCCCTGGGCGTAGTGGCCTTGCGCCGCGGCGAGGCGATCAACGCCTTGTGGATCGTGGTCGCTGCTGTGGCCATCTATCTGGTTGCGTACCGTTACTACAGTCTGTTCATCGCCAATAACGTGATGCAACTCGATCCCCGGCGGGCCACCCCCGCAGTGGTCAATAACGACGGTCTGGACTATGTGCCGACCAACAAACACATCCTGTTCGGTCACCACTTTGCGGCGATTGCCGGGGCGGGCCCGTTGGTCGGCCCGGTACTGGCTGCGCAGATGGGCTACCTGCCCGGCACCCTGTGGCTGATTGCCGGGGTGGTACTGGCCGGTGCGGTGCAGGACTTCATGATCCTGTTCCTGTCCACCCGTCGTAACGGTCGCTCCCTGGGCGACATGGTCCGCGAAGAGATGGGGCGTATTCCCGGGACTATCGCGCTGTTTGGCTGCTTCCTGATCATGATCATCATCCTCGCGGTGCTGGCGCTGATCGTGGTCAAGGCCCTGGCCGAGAGCCCATGGGGCATCTTCACGGTGATGGCGACCATCCCGATCGCGATGTTCATGGGCATCTACATGCGCTACATCCGCCCGGGCCGCATCGGTGAAATCTCGATCATCGGCGTGCTGCTGCTGCTCGGTTCGATCTGGCTGGGCGGGCAGATTGCCGCCGACCCGTACTGGGCCAAGGCCTTTACCTTCACCGGGATCCAGATCACCTGGATGCTGATTGGCTACGGCTTCGTGGCTGCCGTGCTGCCGGTCTGGCTGATCCTGGCGCCCCGTGACTACCTGTCGACCTTCCTGAAAATCGGCACCATCATCGCCCTGGCGATTGGCATCCTGGTCACCATGCCCGACCTGAAAATGCCGGCACTGACCCAGTTCATCGACGGCACCGGTCCGGTGTGGAAGGGCGGCCTGTTCCCGTTCCTGTTCATTACCATTGCCTGTGGCGCGGTCTCGGGCTTCCATGCGCTGATCTCCTCGGGCACCACGCCCAAGTTGCTGGCCAGTGAAAGCCACGCCCGTTACATCGGCTACGGTGGCATGCTGATGGAATCGTTCGTAGCCATCATGGCGATGGTTGCCGCCTCGGTGATCGAGCCAGGCGTGTACTTCGCCATGAACAGCCCGGCTGCAATCGTCGGCA
The DNA here is from genome assembly GCF_036704165.1 of Pseudomonas khavaziana. NCBI lineage: Bacteria > Pseudomonadati > Pseudomonadota > Gammaproteobacteria > Pseudomonadales > Pseudomonadaceae > Pseudomonas > Pseudomonas khavaziana. Next base: position 5,606,785 of record NZ_CP129946.1, on the reverse strand, counting down.
CCGACGTGGTCACCGTGGCGCAAACCGTCAGCAGCTGGGGCTTCGCAATTACCCCTGAGGCGCTGTCAGCCGTGGCCCACGATATCGGTGAAACCACGATCCTGGCGCGTGCCGGTGGTGCACCGACACTGGCGGTCGGTATCGCGCAGATCCTGCACAGTGTGCTGCCAGGTGAAAACACCATGGCGTTCTGGTACCACTTTGCGATCCTGTTCGAAGCGCTGTTCATCCTCACAGCAGTCGATGCCGGTACACGTGCCGGTCGCTTCATGCTGCAGGACCTGCTGGGTTCGTTTGTGCCGGCGCTGAAACGCACCGAGTCGTGGACTGCCAACCTGATCGCGACTGCCGGTTGCGTGGCAATGTGGGGTTACCTGTTGTACCAGGGCGTGATCGACCCGCTGGGTGGCATCAACACCTTGTGGCCGCTGTTCGGTATCTCCAACCAGATGCTGGCGGGCATCGCGCTGATGCTGGCGACCGTTGTGCTGATCAAAATGAAACGCCAACGCTACATCTGGGTAACCATGCTGCCGGCGGTCTGGCTGCTGATCTGCACCACCACCGCAGGCTTCATCAAGCTGTTCGACGCCAACCCGGCCATTGGCTTCCTGTCGCTTGCGAAGAAATACAGCGATGCCTTGGCTAATGGCCAGATCCTGGCCCCGGCCAAGAACATCGACCAGATGCAGCACGTGATCTGGAACGCCTATACCAACGCAACGCTGACGGCGCTGTTCCTGTTCGTGGTGTTCAGCATCCTGTTCTATGCGCTCAAGGTTGGCGTCGCCGCCTGGGGCAACAAAGAGCGTACGGATAAAGAGGCCCCGTTCCAGGCTGTACCGGACGCGTAAACGAGGATTGCAAACATGTTCAATGACATCAGTCGCCTCGGTAAATACCTCGGTCAGGCCGCACGCCTGATGGTCGGCATGCCCGACTACGACACCTACGTCGAGCATATGCAAACCAAGCACCCGGACAAGCCGGTGATGGACTACAAGGCGTTCTTCCGAGAACGCCAGGAGGCCCGTTACGGCGGCAAGGGTGGACCCAAGTGCTGCTAGCTCGATAACTTGGGTTGGCGGTGATCCTTGTGGGAGGGGGCTTGCTCCCGATAGCGGTATGTCAGTGACATACAAGTGCCTGGCACACTGCTATCGGGAGCAAGCCCCCTCCCACATTTGTTTTGTGTTTATTCAGTTATCAGGAGGTAATTTTGTCCTCTCCCATCCCCGTCACCATCCTCAGCGGCTTCCTCGGCGCCGGCAAGACCACCTTGCTGCGCCACCTGCTCAAGGCCGAGCACGGCTTGAAAATCGCCGTGATCGAAAACGAATTCAGCGACGCCGGCATCGACACCCAGCTCTTGGGCGCAGAGCCGGTGCAAGTCATGACCCTGTCCAACGGCTGTGTGTGCTGCACCATCCACACTGACCTGACCAAGGCCCTGTACCTGCTGCTCGAACGCCTGGACAGTGGCGAAATCGCCTTTGACCGATTGGTGATCGAGTGTACGGGCCTGGCCGATCCTGCCCCTGTGGCTCAGACGTTTTTTATCGACGAAGAACTGCGCGAGCGCTACATCCTCGACGGCATCATTACCTTGGTGGACGCGGCCCACGCCGAGCAACACCTGGCCCAGACCATCGCCCAGGCCCAGATCGGCTTTGCCGACCGCCTGTTGGTGAGCAAGCGAGACCTGGTGGACGAGGCGACGTTCGACGCCCTCAGCCAGCGCCTGACGCGCATCAACCGCCGTGCGCCGATCCGTGTGGTGGATCACGGCAAGATTGACCTGGCCGAGTTGCTGGATGTGCGTGGTTTCAACCTCAACGCCGGCATGAGCCTGCGCCCGGTCAACGCCGCGCCATCGGTCGACCGTATTTCCAGCCTGGTACTGCGTACCGAGCAGCCACTGGATATCGACCGGCTCAGCGAGTTCATGAACGAGTTGCTGGAAGACCACGGCAAGCAATTGCTGCGCTACAAGGGCGTGTTGAATATTGCCGGGGAAGACCGGCGCATGGTGTTCCAGGGCGTCTTGAAACTCTATGGTTTCGACTGGGACACCGAATGGGCCGAGGGTGAAGCGCGGGAGAGTGTGATCGTGTTTATTGCCGATGAGCTGCCGGAGGACAAGATCCGAGAAGGCTTCCAGCGCGTCTACCAATCCTGATTTGAAATACGATCAACTGTGGGAGGGGGCTTGCTCCCGATTGCGGTGGGTCAGTAAACAAATAAGTGACTGACACTGCTATCGGGAGCAAGCCCCCTCCCACATTGGATTGCATTTCAAATTGAAATAAAAAAGCCCGGCTCAAGAGCCCAATGCCGTTCAGTTAAGCGTATACCGCCCTCTGTAGGAGCGAGCTTGCTCGCGAAAAACGTCAACGATAACGCGTGCTTCCTGAATGAACGCGGCGCCTATGAGTTTTTCGCGAGCAAGCTCGCTCCTACAAAATGCCTTAACTGAACAGCATTGCGGCTCAAGAGCCGGGCTTCTTAATTCAAGCTACTGCAATTAAGCGCCGTATACCGGCAGCTTCTTGCAGATGGCCTTGACCTTCTCACGTACCGCGTCGATCACGGCTTCGTTGTTCAGGTCTGCCAGGATGTCGCAGATCCAGCCAGCCAGTTCCTTGCACTCGGCTTCCTTGAAGCCACGGGTGGTCACAGCCGGAGTGCCGAAGCGCAGGCCGGAAGTGACGAACGGCGAACGTGGATCGTTCGGCACGGAGTTCTTGTTTACGGTGATGAAGGCTTTGCCCAGGGCAGCGTCAGCATCTTTACCGGAAATGTCCTGCTTGATCAGCGACAGCAGGAACAGGTGGTTTTCGGTACCGCCGGACACCACGTCAAAACCGCGCTCGATAAACACGCTGGCCATGGCCTGGGCGTTCTTCACCACTTGCTGTTGATAGGTCTTGAACTCAGGCTGCAGCGCTTCCTTGAAGCAGATCGCTTTAGCCGCGATCACGTGCTCCAGCGGGCCGCCCTGGGCGCCCGGGAATACTGCGGAGTTGAGCTTTTTCTCGATCTCGGCGTTGGCGCGCGCCAGGATCAGGCCGCCACGTGGGCCGCGCAGGGTCTTGTGGGTGGTGGTGGTCACCACGTCAGCGTAAGGCACCGGGTTCGGGTAGACACCAGCGGCGACCAGGCCGGCAACGTGAGCCATGTCGACGAACAGGTAGGCGCCGACTTTGTCAGCGATTTCGCGGAAACGTGGGAAATCCAGAATCTGCGAGTATGCAGAGAAACCGGCCACGATCATTTTCGGCTTGTGCTCGACTGCCAGGCGCTCGACTTCGTCGTAGTCGATCAGGCCGTCGGCATTGATACCGTATTGGACGGCGTTGTACAGCTTGCCGGAGGAGGAAACGCTGGCGCCGTGGGTCAGGTGGCCGCCGTGGGCCAGGCTCATGCCCAGGATGGTGTCGCCGCCTTGCAGCAGGGCCAGGTACACGGCGCTGTTGGCTTGGGAACCGGCGTGTGGCTGGACGTTGGCGTAATCGGCGCCGAACAGTTCCTTGGCACGGTCGATAGCCAACTGCTCAACCACGTCGACGTACTCGCAACCACCGTAGTAGCGCTTGCCTGGGTAGCCTTCGGCGTACTTGTTGGTCAGAACCGAACCTTGAGCCTCCATCACCGCAGGGCTGGTGTAGTTTTCCGAAGCGATCAGCTCAATGTGCTCTTCCTGGCGCACGGCTTCTTGCTCCATGGCGGCGAAGAGATCGGCGTCGTACTTGGCAATAGTCAAATCACGGCTGAACATGGCGGTCCTCAAGGATCGGGGGCAGAAAAGAAGGGCATTCTAACCCAATGGGTTTTGGATGGCATATGAAAGGACATCATGTCGCGGACAAGTGGGGCTCATCTGGGGATGAGTGGTGACTGTGCTGGGCCCATCGGGAGCAAGCCCCCTCCCACATTTGAAGGTATTCACAGTTCAAAATGTGGGAGGGGGCTTGCTCCCGATGGGGCCATTAGCCTCACAACAGCAGCTCAGTCGAACATGAACAGCGCATCATTGCTGAACTGCGCCTCGAACCGATTCGCCGGCATCGGTCGCCCGAACAGGTAACCCTGCACCTCGTCACAGCCATGCTCGCGCAGGAAATCCAATTGCTCATGGGTTTCCACGCCTTCGGCAATCACCGCCAGGTTGAGGCTGTGGGCCATGGCAATGATCGCCCGGGCAATCTGCGCATCCTGTTCACCCGAGGGCAAGCCATCGACGAATGTACGATCGATTTTCAACACGTCGATGGGAAACTGCTTGAGGTAGTTGAGTGATGAGTAGCCGGTGCCGAAGTCATCCACCGCGATGCTCAGGCCCAGGTTCTTCAGGCTGGCGAGGATCTGCATGGCTTCGTTGACTTCGCGCATCAGGATGCTTTCGGTCAGTTCCAGCTCCAGGCAGGCCGGCGGCAGGCCGGTGTCCTTGAGGATGGTGGCGATGCGCGTGCCCAACTGGCCATCGGAGAACTGCCGCGCCGAGATGTTCACCGAGACTTTCGGCACCCGCACCTTGTTCTGATGCCAGCTCTTGAGCTGGCGACAGGCTTCGCTGATCACCCAGTCGCCCACGTCCACCACCAGGCCCAACTCCTCCAGCACGGGGATGAAGTCACCCGGCGGCACCAGGCCACGACGCGGATGGCGCCAGCGCAGCAGGGCTTCGGCGCCGGTCAGGCGTTTGCCGTCGCCGCTGAACTGCGGCTGGTAATAGAGCACGAATTCATTCTGGTCCAGGGCGTGGCGCAGGTCGCTTTCCAGCTCCAGGCGTTCCAGGGCGCTGGCGTTCATGTCGGCCTGGTAGAACTGGAAGTTGTTCTTGCCGCGCTCCTTGGCGTGATACATCGCGGTATCGGCGTTTTTCATCAATTGGCTCAGCTCGTTGCCGTCCTGCGGGCTGAGGGCGATGCCGATACTGGCGGTGACGAAGAACTCGCGGCCTTCCAGTACAAACGGCTTCACCAGGCTGGCGAGAATCTGCTCAGCCACATGAATCGCACGGTTCAACGCCATCTCGCGACTGACCCGCGGCTGCAAGAGCAGGGTGAACTCATCACCGCCCATGCGCGCCACGGTGTCGTCCTCGGCCACGCAACCGAGCAGGCGCGTGGCCATCTCCTTGAGCATACGGTCGCCGGCGGCGTGGCCCAGTGAGTCGTTGATCGGCTTGAAGCGGTCGAGGTCGAGGAACATCAGTACCACCCACGACTTCTGCCGCTCGGCCGACTGCAACGCAGTGTGCAGGCGGTCCTGGAACAGCGTACGGTTGGGCAGATGGGTCAGGGCGTCGTAGTAGGCCAGGCGATGGATGCGTTGTTCGCTGGCCTTGCGCTCGCTGATGTCGCTGAAGAAGCAGACGTAGCTGGCCAGGTCGCCCTCATCGTCGAACACCGCCGTAATGCCGACCCAGGCCGGGTAATGCTCGCCATTGCGGCGCTTGAGCCACACTTCGCCTTCCCAGGTGCTGTGCTGGTGCAGTTGCTTGAGCACATAGCGCAAGTGGGCTTCCTGCTGCTCGTCGACCGTGAGCATGTTCGGCAGTTGGTCGAGCACATCGCTTACGGCATAGCCGCTGACCCGGCTGAACGCCTCGTTGGCCTGCACGATATAGCCCGCCGGGTCGGTGATCAGGATGGCCGAGGTGGAATGCTCGAATACCGTGGCCGCCATGCGCAGGTCTTTTTCGGCGCGGCGTTGCTGGCTGATATCGCGGCCCACGCCGAGAATGCCTTCAAACGCACCATGTTCATCCCATACCAGTACCAGGCGCAGTTCGATCGGCACTTTGCGCCCGTCGGCGCGCAGGCAGTCGAACAGGAACAACTGGGTCTGAACATCATCGCGCAGCGTGTTCAAGGCCTCGGGGTTGCCCAGGGCGCGGCTGACCTGTTCCATCAAGCTATAAATGCCGGTCAACTGCTGCGGGTTGGCAATGATCGACTGCCAGCCATTCTTGAATACCCAGTCCACGTCATAGCCGAGCACGGCGTTGACCGATGGGCTGACGTAGTTGAGGGCCAGTTGGCTGTCGGTGGAACAGATGACGTCGCTGATGCTTTCGGCCAGCATGCGATAGCGCTGCTCACTGTCGCGCAGGGATTCGCTGGCCTCGATCTGGTCGGTAATGTCCTTGGCCACGCCAATGATCCGTGTGACCACTGCGGACGTGTCCCGGGCCAGGGCTTGTTCGCGGATATCGAAGCGACGCCATTGGTTGTTGCGGTGACGAAAACGCAGCTGGCAGTGCAGTTGCGTCGTGTAGCCGACCTGGCGCTGCTGTTGGCGCAAGTCGTGGTAATGCTCGGCGTCTTCGGGATGCAGCAGGATTTCCCAGAAGTACTCGCCCATTTGCTGCAGTTCGGCCCTGTTGTAGCCGAGGGTGTGGCCCAGGTGATGGTTGCTGAAAATCATGCGCTGGCTGATCACGTCCTGCACATACAGGTGGTCGGGCACGGTGCGCACCACGTCCGACCAGAAACTCTCGCGCTCCACCAGTGACAGCTCGGTCAGCTTGCGGCTGGTGATGTCGCTGATGCTGAGGATCACCGCCTTGAAGTCGTCCTGTTGCTCCGGCAGGCGCATCACCAGCCACAGGTATTGCTCATTGCCGGCTACATCGTTGAGCTGGATTTCCAGCTCCAGCTGTTTCTGTTGGGCCAGTACCGCTTCCAGCACCGGGTAGCCGATGGCGGTGGCGTTGTGTGGGCAATCATCGATCAGGCGTTCCCAGGCTTGCTCACATGAGTTTACGTTCAACAGGCGCACCGCCACCTGGTTGACCTCGGTGACCCGCAGTTCCTTGAGCAGTTGTTGGCGTTCGCTGGGGTTGGCCTGTAGCCAGGCATGCAGTTGCTCGCGGCTGTGCACTTTGGTGTTGTCGAAGAATGCCCTGAGCCCCGACAGGTCAAGCACGCACAAGGCCACGCCGGTGCCTTCGAAAATGTCCTGGTAGCGCCGTCGGCCCTCGTTCACCTGGCGCTGGCGGCGGCGCATGTTCAGCAGCACGATCACCGGTATCAACGAGAACGCCAACCCCAGCAGGCATTTGCCGATAAACGCCGGCAGCAGTTGCTCAAGCACTGCGCTGCGGTCGAACAGGCCGCGCAGTTGCCAGTCGCTTTTGCTCAAGGGCGTGACCAGCACGCTTTTGTTCAACTCCTCCGGGGTCAGCGCGCCGGCCCACTGCGCCGGCATGCCGCTGTCCCGGCTGACCACGCGATGGTTCAGGCGGTTCTCGATCGCCCACATCGGGCGCTGGGCCTGGGCATCCTGGCGTGTGAGGCCGGCCAGGTAGTTGGGTGCCAGGCGTAATGCCCAGTACACCTTGGAGCCACCGCTGGGCTGGTGCAGCAACAGATAGATGACGGTGCCGTCATTGTCGTTGCTCAGGTAATACGACTGGGAGTGGCTGCGCTTGACCAGCTCTTCAAGCCAGGCGCTGTCGCGGCTGTCGTCGTCGGTGTCGCTGATCAGCGCGCCGCTGGGCGCCAGCAGGGCGAAGCTGCGCAGTTCTGGTAACGAACGCTGCAAGGTGCGCATCAAGGCCTGCTGCTGTTCGGCATTGCGCGGTGGTTCGACGATGGGCAGCAGGTTCAGGGCGATCTGCGCGCTCAGGGCCATGCTCTGGCTGATTTGCTCGGCCAGGTCGGCACTGTAGTCGATGGTGTATTGCTGCTGGTTTTTCTGGTTTTGCTGCAACTGGTCGAGCAGTTGCCAGAACAATAACGCGAGCAGCAACAAGACAAGCGTCGCCAATGCGCCCTTCAAGGTGCCGTGCAGGGGCGCTCCCGGCGCAATATGAGCGGCGCGCAAGGGAGTTGGCGGCGTGACTTTGGACAAGCTGTGATCCTGCGGTTTGGCTGGACTGGCGCGCGACGTGCACTATAAGCCGGACGCCCGGAGGGCGGCTAGCATGCCTTGAGTTGTGGCAAAGTGCCAGTCCTGCCTGGCTGGACTGCCCCAGCGCATTCAGGTAGCTTTGCCGGTTACGCGGGGGCGTTCCAGCCCCAGACACTCAGGCTTTTCCCCACGCAGGCATTGATCATCGTCAACGGCCCGCGCGGCGCATGGCCTGGCACGGGCTTCGTCCGCTTAATTCATCAGTCACTGACGCTAGGTTCACCATGGCTCAATACGTCTTCACCATGCATCGGCTGGGAAAAGTTGTTCCGCCGAAGCGGGAAATCCTGAAAAACATTTCGCTATCTTTCTTCCCGGGCGCCAAAATCGGCGTGCTCGGCCTCAACGGTTCGGGTAAGTCCACGCTGCTGAAAATCATGGCCGGCGTCGACACCGAGTTCGAAGGCGAAGCCCGCCCGATGCCGGACCTGAACATCGGCTACTTGCCGCAAGAGCCGATCCTGGATCCGACCAAGACCGTGCGCGAAGTGGTCGAAGAGGCCGTCAGCGTGATCAAGGACGCCCAGGCGCGCCTGGACGAGGTCTACGCCGCCTACGCCGAACCGGATGCCGACTTCGACAAGCTGGCCGCCGAACAGGCCAAGCTCGAAGCGATCCTGCAGGCCGGCGACGGTCACAACCTGGAGCGCCAGCTGGAAGTCGCCGCCGATGCGCTGCGTCTGCCGGCGTGGGACGCCAAGGTCGAGCACCTGTCCGGCGGCGAAAAGCGTCGTGTGGCCCTGTGCCGCCTGCTGCTGTCGGCGCCCGACATGCTGCTGCTCGACGAACCGACCAACCACCTGGACGCCGATTCCGTCGCCTGGCTGGAGCATTTCCTCCACGACTTCCCAGGTACCGTGGTTGCGATCACGCACGACCGCTACTTCCTGGACAACGTCGCCGGCTGGATCCTTGAGCTCGACCGCGGCGCCGGTATCCCTTACGAGGGCAACTACTCCGGTTGGCTGGAAGCCAAGTCCGACCGTCTGGCCGCTGAATCCAAGCAACAATCGGCCCACGAAAAAGCCATGAAGGAAGAACTGGAGTGGGTGCGCAAAGGCGCCAAGGCCCGCCAGTCCAAATCCAAGGCACGTCTGCAACGCTTTGAAGAAATGCAGTCGCAGGAATTCCAGAAGCGCAGCGAAACCAACGAGATCTACATCCCGGCCGGCCCGCGCCTGGGTGACAAGGTCATCGAGTTCAAGAACGTATCCAAGGGTTATGGCGACCGTGTGCTGATCGACAATCTGTCGTTCTCCATGCCAAAAGGCGCGATCGTCGGCGTCATTGGTGGGAACGGTGCGGGTAAATCCACGCTGTTCCGCATGTTGATGGGCAAGGAAACTCCGGACTCCGGCAGCATCGAGATCGGCGACACCGTGCAACTGGCCTGTGTAGATCAGAGCCGCGACGACCTCGACGGCAGTAAGACGGTGTTCCAGCAGATCTCCGATGGTTCCGATCAGATCCGCATCGGTAACTATGAAATCCCGTCGCGTACCTATGTCGGCCGTTTCAACTTCAAGGGCGGCGACCAGCAGAAGTTCGTCAAGGACCTCTCCGGTGGTGAGCGCGGCCGCTTGCACCTGGCCCTTACCTTGAAAGAGGGTGGCAACGTGTTGCTGCTCGACGAACCGTCCAACGACCTCGACGTGGAAACCCTGCGTTCCCTGGAAGAAGCCCTGCTGGACTTCCCGGGCGCCGCCATTGTGATCTCTCACGACCGGTGGTTCCTTGACCGCGTCGCGACCCACATCCTGGCGTACGAAGACGACTCCCAAGCGGTGTTCTTCGAAGGTAACTACACCGAGTACGAAGCCGACCGTAAAAAGCGCCTGGGCGAAGCCGCTGCCCAGCCGCACCGTGTGCGTCACAAGAAACTGGCCTGATTCAGGGTGGTTTGAAAAAAACGGAGCCTTCGGGCTCCGTTTTTTTGTGTGTTTAATGCGGTCGAATGTGGGAGGGGGCTTGCCCCCGATGGCGGTTTATCTATTGGTGCATTCCCTTGACCTGAAATCCTCTTTTAAGTGCATAAAACCCTGAAAAACTGGATACAGTTATATCCAATGCACCATTTAATTTCACAAAGGCGACATTTTGCCCTGTCGCGGTGCGAAACGAATTGATAAAGTCCGGCTCATTCTCTGTTTAACAACAATCAATTTGCCGAGACTTTTCATGATCGAATCCGTCGAATCCTTCCTGGCCCGCCTCAAGAAACGCGACCCCGACCAGCCGGAGTTCCACCAGGCCGTAGAAGAAGTCCTGCGCAGCCTGTGGCCATTTCTTGAAGCCAACCCTCACTATCTGACCTCGGGCATCCTGGAGCGCATTTGCGAGCCAGAACGTGCGATTACCTTCCGGGTATCGTGGGTGGATGATCATGGCAAGGTCCAGGTCAATCGCGGTTTCCGCATCCAGATGAACAGCGCCATTGGCCCCTACAAAGGTGGCCTGCGTTTCCACCCGTCGGTGAACCTGGGCGTGTTGAAATTCCTCGCCTTCGAGCAAACCTTCAAGAACTCCCTGACCTCGTTGCCCATGGGCGGCGGCAAAGGCGGCTCGGACTTCGACCCCAAGGGCAAGAGCGATGCCGAAGTGATGCGCTTCTGCCAGGCGTTCATGAGTGAGCTGTACCGCCACATCGGTGCAGATGTAGACGTACCGGCCGGTGATATCGGCGTGGGCGCACGGGAAATCGGCTTCCTGTTTGGCCAGTACAAACGCCTGAGCAACCAATTCACCTCAGTGCTGACCGGCAAAGGCACGACCTATGGCGGCAGTCTGATCCGCCCGGAAGCCACCGGTTTCGGCTGCGTCTATTTCGCTGAGGAAATGCTCAAGCGCCAAGGCCAGCGCGTTGAAGGCAAGCGCGTGGCAGTGTCCGGTTCCGGTAACGTGGCGCAATACGCGGCGCGCAAGGTGATGGACCTGGGCGGCAAGGTGATTTCCCTGTCGGACTCCGAAGGCACCTTGTACGCCGAGAGTGGTTTGACCGAGGCGCAATGGTCGGCCCTGCTGGAGCTGAAAAACGTGCAACGCGGGCGCATCAGTGAATTGGCCGAACGCTTCGGCCTGGAGTTCCGTAAAGGCAAGACGCCTTGGGAGCTGGCCTGCGATATCGCCCTGCCATGCGCGACCCAGAACGAACTCGACGCCGACGCCGCCCGCATGCTGCTGCACAACGGCTGTATGTGCGTGGCCGAAGGCGCCAACATGCCGACCACCCTTGAGGCTGTGGATATCTTTATCGATGCGGGCGTTCTGTTCGCGCCGGGCAAGGCATCCAACGCCGGCGGCGTGGCCGTTAGTGGCCTGGAAATGTCGCAGAACGCCATGCGCCTGCTGTGGACCGCCGGGGAAGTGGACAGCAAGCTGCACAACATCATGCAGTCGATCCACCATGCCTGCGTGCATTACGGCGAAGAAAACGGCCGGGTCAACTACGTCAAGGGCGCGAACATTGCCGGCTTTGTGAAAGTCGCTGACGCGATGCTGGCCCAGGGCATCGTCTAGACCTCGGGTTCGATGCTCAGCACTTCGATCAACTGATCGCCGACGGGGCGTTTCCACAGCACCTCGTCACCCACCTGGGCACCCAGCAGGGCGCGGCCCAGGGGCGAGCCCCAGTTGATCAGCCCTGCGTTGGCGTCGGCCTGGTCTTCACCCACCAACTGGATGCGCTGCTGCTGGTCCTGCTCGTTAGCGAACGTGACCCAACTGCCGATTTGCACCTTGTCGGTGGACGTGGCAGGCGGCACAACCTGGGCGCTTTGCACTCGCTGGTTGAAATAGCGTAGATCCCGCTCAAGATCGGCTTGCCGCTGTTTATCGGCCTTGTCGCCCTTGGCGGACTCGGCGCTGTACTCAAGCTGCAATTGCGCAACCTTGGCTTGCAACTGCGCCAACCCTTGCGCAGTCAGGCGGTTGGGCTGTTCGCTGACCTGACGCTCCACCGGCTGATCGGCCTGGGCGGCAGCATTGTCTTCATTTACAAAAGCTCGGCTCATGGCGTTCTCCCTCTATGGCGTTTGGGCCATATTCGCCGTGCTTTAGTTTCGATGGATGTCTGCAAACGACCTATTGCGAGCGATAGGCCTTGGCCGCATCGCGGTCTTTTTCTTGCTGCCACTCGTGCTCGCGGTCGTTGTTGCGGTTGTCCTGGTAGTCGCGCAGCTCTTCGCTCTCGCGCATGGCCTTGCATTGGCGGAAACCATCCTCCCAGCCTTCGGCGTAGTGCTTTTCTTTCAGGTAACGCGGCACGTTCTTGCGAAACTCCCCGGTGATCACCCCAGCAGCCTGGCGACCACTGCTGCAACCGTCGTCAAAACCATCGGCAAAGGCGGGTGGATAACCCTTGGCCAATAAATCCTGATGGGTTGTTTGGCAACCCGCCAGCCACACCACTGCACACAGCATTAGCGCATACCGCCACATGGCGTACTCCCTGGCCGGTTCACGGCTGTTAAGGAGAGTCTAGAAGGGGTTTTGTCAGCTGTATGTGAAAGTGGTGTCAGAGGGATGTGCAGGACTTTTGGCCAAGTACAAAACCAAGTGTGGGAGGGGGCTTGCCCCCGATGGCAGAGTGTCAGTCAGTCTATTTGTTTCTGACCCACCGCTATCGGGGGCAGCCCCCTCCCACAGTATTATCCACAACTCCCGTCTCCCGCTGCAGGCTTTATTCGTAGTAACCCACTGTCTTTTTTAGCTGATCGGCGTATTCGTAAATTTCGTCAATGGATGAAATGGCGTGCCGGGTCTCATTCTTTTCCTCGTCGAATATCCCGAGGTACTTTTGGCTACGATTGAAGTGGAGCCGGCAGATGGGCTTACGATTGTTGTCGTCCAGTAATATTCCAAAATAGCTTTGGGTATCTCGTTGAACGATTCGTTTGGCATCGACTACGGAGCGAACGACAGCGCGGACGATGTGATAACCCTCCATTTCCTCAAGGGTCGTCAGAATTTTATCTTCTGCCTCTTCTCGATCCTGCAAGTCTGCATTCGCGCTATTCGCGACAGTCAATGACGTCATCGTCGGCTGAATTGCACCGCTCATAGCAGACTTAAGTCGCTCATTAATTTGGTCATTCAAAAATTGAGCTAACGCTTTTCGGGTTAGTTCGAAAAATTGCTCACGGACTCTTTGCGTGATCACTCCTTCATAAACGCGGGATGCGAAAAATTTCACGAAGTCGTCTTCTGGTTTACTGACTTGAGCGCCAATGAGTTTCTTGAGTTGGCTAACGTATTTCAATTCTCCCGCTGCGCTGATGATTGAGTCCACATCGAAGGCCGACTTGGTAAGTTTTATCAGCTCTGGTACGGAGTATTCATCAATGTCCAGTAGATCCAGTTCTAAAAATGGCTTTTCATCCATTTTATTAGGGGCGTCCAGATCAGTAAAAAATCTATAGACCTGGCCGTTGGTAAGAATTGAGATTCTTGCACTTGTAACGTGAAAGTACCGAAAGAGCTGCGACGCGTGATTAATGCTCAACGACTCGCCAATCTTTTTGCATTCAATGAGTATCTGAACTTCGCCATCTTTCATGATTGCGTAGTCGATTTTTTCACCCTTTTTCGTCCCTACATCGCAGACAAATTCGGGCGTCACCTCCTGCGGGTCAAACACGTCATAACCCAACACGGTGTTGATAAAAGGCATTACAAAAGCATTTTTTGTAGCTTCTTCTGTTTGGATGGCGGGGCCTTGCAGGCGAACTTTTGCTGCCAAGCTGGTGAGTTTTTCGAGAAATTCCATATCAGCCTCTTACCCTATTCAGATCCGTGTATAGAAGTGGTGGCAAATTGATGCCGTTCGATACTAGACACAAAACCTCACAAAGAGAATGAAGTGAGAGACGGTTTATTTCGTATGAAAAAAGCTAAAAAGTCGTCTGAAATTTCCTGTCTATTTTTCAATAGGTTGCAAGAGTGCTATGAATTTGTGCTTGCAGGCAAAAGGCTGATAAATCCTGAGTAGGTAAGACGGAGGGATCAGGCTCGTGGTTTGTCAGCCTTGTCCAGCACAGAATATTCAGCCAATTCTTGTCGGATAAACGCCGTAATCATCGCGCGATACACCTGCTCTGTGACCTCGGGGTTGGCGCCGGCCACCTGAGATAACCCACGTACCTTGGCGATCACCTGTTCAACCCGTTGTGGCGCCTTGACGTCATCGGTGCTTTTTTTGAAGCGTGCGGCTTGGGATACGTAGTGGCCGCGTTCGGCGATCAGAGCGACGATTTGCTGGTCAAGGAGGTCGATGTTATTGCGGACTTCTTCGAGGGTAGTGCAGTGAACGGCCATATTGAATGGGCTCCTGATTATGTGAGCAATGCTAACAAAATGTGGGAGGGGGCTTGCTCCCGATTGCGGTGGGTCAGTCAAAAATACTGAGACTGAAACACCGCCATCGGGAGCAAGCCCCCTCCCACATTTTGATTTTCATCAGGCTTTAATTAGTAGTGGTACCACTTCACTTCGAGCATCACTTCATTTACCGGCGTGGACAAGTGGCTGTATTCGCGCTGCGCACTCAGGCGCAGGCCCAGGTTGCGTGACAGTTCCCACTGCTGATTGAGGCTGATGCTGCGTCGCACTTCGCCGTTGGTGAAGAAATCGCCCTTGGCCTCCAGGCTCAGGTTGCCAAGCGGGTTTTTCCACAACACGCCGGTGTTGAAGCCAGCGGCGGGGGAGATGGCTTCGCTGAAGTCGTTGTTGTGCTCTACGCGCACGGTGCCGAGGGCGAAGCCGAGCATGTCGTCGGAGAGCTGCCAGGTGCCGCCGGCGCCGCCGTTGACATGGGCGACCAGGGTTTCGTCGTCGTGTTTGCCCGGCACCCGCTCCAGGCCGCCGGTGACTTGCCATGACCAGGGTTGCAGCAGCGCATTGCGCGGGGTCAGGGAGCGGATGGTGGCCAGGTCCAGTTGCTGCAGTTGCCAGTGGTTACCTTCGTACTGGCGCAGTTTCATTTGCAGGATTTCGATCTGGGCGCCCAGGGGGAAGCCTTCGGCGTTGTCGTTGAGGTCGTGATAGGCCATGCGCAGGCCGTATTCGCCGAAGGCTTTGTCGCCTCGGGTGCCGATGCCGGCTTGCCAGGTGCGCGACTCATGGCCGTTCTCGGGCAAGCCTGGGGGCGTGATCTTGAGGTCGGGCGCAGGGTTCTGGTTGATCGCTCGCAGCAGCTCGAAGCTGCGCTGGGAGCGTGCGCTGTCGCGCTCCAGACCGTTGGCGCGGTAGCGGCCCAGGCGGTAGGCGGCGTCGATGATCAGCGCCTGGCGATCACGGGGCAGCGCCTTGAAGACCGGTTCCTGCAATTGCTTCTGGTCATCGCTGACTTTCAATACCCACTGTTGCTCATCGCCATCCAGCGGCTTGGCGCGCTCGAGCAGTTCACGTTCGCGAGAGGGGCGATAGTCGATCTTCTCCACCAAGCCCGCTTCCTTGACGGCCTTGACCGTGTCGGTAGGGATCGCAGTGAGCGGGAATTGCTCGGTCAAACGCAGGCCGGGGCGTGCCACTTGCAGCAGTTCCAGCAGGCGGTAGGAGCAGTTTTCATCGAAGAAGAAGTAGTCGAACTGGATCTGCTTGAGTTCCCACACGTGCTCGACCATGCGCTTGGTTTCGACTTCGGTGAGGTTCAGGCGGTATTCCCACAGGTCGCGGTTTTCGAGACTACGGTATTCGGAGAGTTTTTCCTGGTAAGGCACCAGGGCGAACAGGCCGGGGTAGCCGCCCATCAGGCCCTTCCAGGCATACAAGATACTGTTGTCGGAGCCTTCGATATAAGCGCCGAAGTTGATCGCATAGCTGAGCAACGCGGTGTTGTTGCTTTGCACGTCGGCCTGGTCGATGCGCAGCAGGGTGTGGCCGAACATTGACGACGGGCTGTTGAGATAGGCCGCCGGGAAGATCATCACCGCGCTATGGGGCGCAACGTCCTTGAACCATTGGGTGAATTCTTTGCAGTCCAGGGCGGGCAGGTCGGTCAGATGCAACTGATCCTTTAGCCAGCGGGTACGTGCAGGGTAGACGCATTGGGCATGTTTTTCGCCCAGGCTGGCCGGGGCGTACAGCGCATCGACGGTGGCCCTGAGTTCCGCGTCCGGATGGTGGGCACCGTCGGCGGCGAGGAAGAATTTTTTGTCGCTGACGTAGCTGCGCCAGCCGCTGATCTTGCCGGCTTCGTAATGTCCCAGCGAAAGCCAGAACGGGTCATTGGCCAGTTGCTGCAAACGTTGATCGTCGAGGTGCGGGGCCGCATGCAGCGGGGCGCAGGCGAAGAGAGCCAGGCAAGCGAGGCGTTTGAGCATGGGGGCTACTTAAGTCGGACTGAAAAAAAGACCCAAGGGGGGCAGGTCGAAAAAATAAAACCCGCGCCTCGAAAGACGCGGGTGGGTCGAGCTTAAGCCTGGGTTGCGTATTTCGCCAGACGGGCATCACTTTTCAGTACTGCGATGGTGTTGTTGTGCACGTCGTCAGCGGTCACGTCAGCCTTGCTGAAGATCTGCTGGAAGTGCTCGTGGGTCACGGCCGCGAAGTGATCGCGATCTTCCGGGGCAACACCCAGTACCACCGCGTAGGTGGTCAGTGCTTCGCCGTTGCCTTTGGCCATGTCTTCGGACAGCTCGTTCATCATGCCATTCATGGCAATCCAGGACTTGCCGCCGTAGGTCAGGGCGCTGTTGGTGCTGCAACCGTTGGTGCCCGAGGTCATGCCGAATGTGGCGTTACCCGAGGTGCCGTTGGTGGTGGAGGCCAGGAAATGGGCCGGAGTGCCGCGCTGGCCTTCGAACAACATGTTGCCCCAACCGCAGTTCGGGCCACCTGGTGCTTCTGCCATTGCATTGAGGGAGACGACGGTGAAGAGAGTACCAAGAAGGATCCGTTTCATAGCTTTGTTCTCTTTGTGTGCAAACCAATGGACAAGGGTTCAGGCGCTTCGCAGCACCCTAGGGGCCAGTTATTAGTCCAACCCGCGCAGTTTGGAGTTTAGGCACGTTCCCGGGGTTCCGTGTTTTTTTATAAACATTCAATCTCCGGCGATTTTTTTGTAGGACGCGTGCGATGACTATGCTTTCCCAAAAGCGCGCCTTGCCAGAGCGCTCAACCGGGAGCCAGAATGCGCCCATCTGCCCCGCCTGATGTAAGGAAGCCCGATGCCTGATCCTGTTGCTGCCAGCTTGCGTCTAGCGCCCGAAGCGCTGACTCGCCCTTTCTCCGCTGAACAGTTCAGCTTCTCGACCACCAATGATTTGGAGCCCTTTCGCGGTGTGCTTGGCCAGGAACGTGCGGTTGAAGCCTTGCAGTTCGGCGTGGCCATGCCACGCCCCGGTTACAACGTGTTTGTCATGGGCGAGCCGGGCACCGGCCGCTTTTCGTTCGTCAAACGCTACCTGAAAGCCGAAGGCAAGCGCCTGCAGACCCCGGCGGACTGGGTCTATGTGAATAATTTCGATGAACCACGCGAGCCCCGTGCCCTGGAATTGCCGGGGGGCGGCGCCGCGGCGTTTATCGCCGATATCAACGGCTTGGTCGACAACCTCGTAGCCACCTTTCCGGCAGTGTTTGAACACCCGACTTATCAACAGCGCAAAAGCGCCATCGACCGGGCCTTCAACCAGCGCTACGACAAGGCGCTGGACGTGATCGAACGCTTGGCCCTGGAAAAGGACGTGGCGCTGTACCGCGACAGCTCCAACATCGCCTTCACGCCGATGCTCGATGGCAAGGCGCTGGACGAAGCCGAGTTCTCGCAACTGCCTGAAGCCGATCGCGAGCGCTTCCACACCGATATCTCCGAGTTGGAAGAACGTCTCAACGAAGAACTGGCCAGCCTGCCGCAGTGGAAGCGTGAGTCCAACAACCAACTGCGCCAGTTCAACGAAGAAACCATCACTCTGGCCCTGCAACCGTTGCTGGCGCCGTTGTCGGAAAAGTACGCAGAAAACGCCGGCGTCTGCGGCTACCTGCAAGCCATGCAGGTGTACCTGCTTAAAACCGTGGTCGAGCAATTGGTGGATGACGCCAAGACCGATGCCCAGGCGCGCAAGCTGCTCGAAGAGCAGTACTGCCCGAGCCTGGTGGTGGGCCATCCGGTCAACGGTGGCGCGCCCGTGGTGTTTGAACCGCACCCCACCTACGACAACCTGTTCGGCCGCATCGAATACAGCACCGATCAGGGCGCGCTCTACACCACTTATCGCCAGTTGCGCCCGGGCGCCTTGCACCGCGCCAATGGCGGTTTCCTGATTCTTGAAGCCGAGAAGATGCTCAGCGAGCCGTTCGTGTGGGATGCGCTCAAGCGCTCCCTGCAATCGCGCAAGCTCAAGATGGAATCGCCCCTGGGTGAGCTGGGCCGCCTGGCCACCGTGACCCTCAACCCGCAAATGATCCCGTTGCAGGTCAAGGTGATCATCATCGGCTCGCGCCAGTTGTACTACGCGTTGCAAGATGCCGACCCGGACTTCCAGGAGATGTTTCGCGTACTGGTGGACTTCGACGAAGACATCCCGATGGTCGACGAAAGCCTGGAGCAGTTCGCCCAGTTGCTCAAGACCCGTACCTCGGAAGAAGGCATGGCGCCACTGACCTCGGACGCGGTGGCGCGCCTGGCGACCTACAGCGCACGTCTGGCGGAACATCAGGGCCGGTTGTCGGCGCGGATTGGCGATTTGTTCCAGTTGGTCAGCGAGGCGGATTTTATTCGCCACCTGGCGGGCGACGAGATGACCGATGCCGGGCATATCGAGCGCGCCCTCAAGGCCAAGGCCACGCGCACCGGCCGCGTGTCGGCGCGGATTCTCGACGACATGCTCGCCGGGGTGATCCTCATCGACACCGCTGGCGCTGCCGTGGGCAAGTGCAACGGCCTGACGGTGCTGGAGGTCGGCGACTCGGCATTCGGTGTGCCGGCGCGGATTTCCGCCACGGTGTACCCCGGTGGCAGCGGTATTGTCGACATCGAGCGCGAAGTTAACCTTGGCCAGCCGATCCACTCCAAGGGCGTGATGATCCTCACCGGTTACCTGGGCAGCCGCTATGCCCAGGAATTCCCGTTGGCGATTTCTGCGAGCATCGCCCTGGAGCAGTCCTACGGTTATGTGGATGGCGACAGTGCCTCCCTGGGCGAGGCCTGCACCTTGATTTCGGCCTTGTCGAAGACGCCGCTCAAGCAGTGCTTCGCCATCACCGGCTCGATCAACCAGTTTGGTGAAGTGCAGGCGGTGGGTGGGGTCAACGAGAAAATCGAAGGTTTCTTCCGCCTTTGCGAAGCACGCGGCTTGACCGGTGAGCAAGGCGCGATCATCCCCCAGGCCAACGTTGCCACGCTGATGCTCGATGAGAAGGTGTTGCAGGCCGTGCGTAACGGGCAATTCCATATCTATGCGGTACGCCAGGCGGATGAGGCGTTGAGCCTGTTGGTGGGCGAGGATGCCGGTGAGCCGGACGCAGAGGGCCAATTCCCGGAAGGCACCGTAAATGCGCGGGTGGTGGAGCGTTTGCGAGCGATTGCCGAGATGATCAGCGAGGAAGATCTTAAGGAGGCGGAGAAGGAGCTGGCGCAGCAGGCGTTGGCAGAAGCCAAACCGACCTGATCCCTGAAGCTCAATGGGAATCAAATGTGGGAGGGGGCTTGCTCCCGATAGCAGTGGGTCAGTCAAAATTACTTAGACTGGCACACCGCAATCGGGAGCAAGCCCCCTCCCACATTTGCTCCTGCGTATGTCACTAAATTGACAGCTATCCCGGGCCGACGCCCGTTGGTCCCTACAACCTTGGTTTGGCGCGTTTTTCTTCTATTCTCAATTCAGGGATATCCACAGGAGTCGCAGGATAGAGACAGCCTCGCCTTGCGCTGGGGCTGAACACCGATCTACCGAGGGGCGCCGCCATGTCGCGCAACCTTTGCCTTACCCGCCAGTGCCTGGGCCTGGTCACCCGTATTGAATGCTCCATTCGCCCACTCGCCGGGGACAACGGACTGTGGACTTTATTGTTTGCCGCTGGAATGTCGGGCGAACAGCCTTCCACCGTCAAGTCCGAGGGCCCGTTTAATGGGCCCTGGGTGGCTGAAACAATGCTGGGTTCCATCGTCGATAACCTGACCTTGCATGGCTACGAGCAGATGGACGAACCGCAAATCTGGTGCCTGCACCTGCAAGCCCATCTGCGCCAACTCAATGGCAGTCAAGAGCGGCTGGCCCTGTAGTGCCGGCTATTTGCTCTCAGGCTTGTCCAGCTTGACCTCAAAGCCGTATTGCACGGTGCTGAGGTCGGTGCGCTGGTAACTTTCCAGCGTCGTCGGCTGGCCGTAGAAGTAATGCACGTCAAACAACGCCGTGCCGTATTCCTCGGCGCGGTGGCTGACGCTGAGGATCTCCTTGAGGTAGTTGCCGCTGGCGTCCTTGGCATAGAAGCGCCAGCTATCGGATGGGAAATCCTTCTGGTCGACGATCAGTGCGTTGTCCTTGAGCGACAGGCCCTTGGGCAGCTTGGCCACGTCAATCGTGGTTTTTTCAATACTGGCCAGGAAAAGCGGTACGGACCCCACTACAAACGCCGGAGTCTCAGGGAACAGGTTGAGGTCGTAAGTGAGCGTGCCGCTGGCGGCGTTCAGCTCGAACGCCTCGGTCGGCAACTCGATAGGCTCGCCGCGTTCGCCCTTGTCGTCGGCGGTGAAGAAGGTAATAGGCGCATCGCTGTTGTTACGTTCGGCGCCGACCAGGTCGTCATTGAACGTATAGGGGTGATCAAACACGATTTTCGCCGCGCTGGCATCTTCGGTCGATTGGCTGATGGTGACGCTGCCTTTGAGCTGGTCCTCGCTCATTGAGGCATCTTTTAGCCAACTGGCGGCGCTGTCGTCATACACCGTGACCGGCATCGGCAGGGGCTGCACGGTCTGCTGCAGGCTGTTTCTGTCGAAGCGCAGCACCGGCAGGTCCAGGTCTTTGTGGGTGACGGTAGCTGTAGAAAAATCCAGCACATTGACCTGCAGATTGTCGATCAGCCCATTGAAATACACCTTGGCGTAATGGCCGCTCTGCTTGTGTTCGAAGGCTTTTTGTTCGTCGGTAAGCTGTTTCTCGAAGGCCTCGGACCAGGTCTTTTGTTTCTGCATTTCAGCCAATTGTTTCTCATAGAACGCCACTTGCGCGGCACTCTCGTTGATCGAGCCTGAGCGCGTGAGAAATTGCCCGGTGCTGTCCCGTGCCTGCACCAGCAGCGGGTTCGGCGACTCGTCGCCCAGTTCGGCGGCGAGGGGGGCGCTGTTGGTCAGTTCGATCTCGGCGTAGTTCTTTTCCAGCGCCAGCAGGTTGAGGGTGATACCGCCCTCGGTGCGTTTATGGCCGACGTCTTTTTTCGTCAGATCGAACGTCAGCACCTTGCCCGGGGTGACCACCTCGACTGCGCCCTTGAGGCTGACCGGCTGTGGCTGGCTTTTGTTTTCCGTCTCGATGCCCTCGATAAACGGATACGTGACCGTCAGGTCGTCGGGATTGTTCAGGTTGGAGCTGCTCGGGCTCAGTTGGATGCCAGGATCGGTTTCCGACCACTCCGGCTGGAAAGGAATGACTTTATTGTTGCTTAGGGTGACCGATTGCCATTCCAGGCCATGGGGGAAGGGGAACTGGTCGGGGGCGTTGAAGTTGAACGGGAATACCGGCTGCAAATCCGTCAGATAGTCCGAATGGGAGGTCTTGCGCAGCACGAACAGGCCGTTGATATAGGTGTCCACCAGGGCTTGCGGGGTCGGGTAGTGCTTGAGCAGGGCCAGGCTGTCTTCGCCGTACTCGGCTTCGATGGGCTTGCTGGCAAGCTTGAGGCGCGCACGCTCCAGCAACAACAGCGAGCCGCCGAGGTCGGCGATGGCGTCGCGCAGCTTGGGATCCTGGATGTCGTCCAGGGATTGTTCGAATTGGGTGGTCTTCTCTTCGAGGGTGGCTTGCTTCTGCTCTTCTTTGGGGGAGCAGCCGCTGGCCATCAGCAACGCCGCGCACAGGCCGAGCGTGGCCAAAGGGGATCGCACATCCATCATCTGAGTTTTCCTGTCCGACATCATCGAGCCGAGTTGATGGTCTCGACACTAGCAGAAAAACTCTCTTACAGATGCCACTTGGGTCAGTTTTCTAGCGGTGACAGGGGCCGGGTGGCGGCTGGTATACTCGGCGCCATTTTTAGCCAAGCTGTGTGAGATTCAATGGAACGCTTTATCGAAAATACGATGTACGCCTCGCGTTGGCTGCTGGCGCCGATCTACCTGGGGCTGTCCCTGGGCTTGCTGATCCTGGCGCTGAAATTCTTCCAGGAAATCATTCACGTGATTCCCAACATCTTCACCATGTTGGAAGCGGAAGTGATCCTGTTGCTGCTGTCACTGATCGACATGGCCCTGGTGGGCGGCTTGCTGGTGATGGTGATGATTTCCGGCTACGAGAACTTCGTCTCGCAGCTGGACATCGATGAAAACAAGGAAAAGCTCAACTGGCTGGGCACCATGGACTCTTCGTCGCTGAAGATGAAAGTGGCGGCCTCCATCGTGGCGATTTCCTCCATCCACTTGCTGCGCATCTTCATGGACGCCAAGAACGTCGATCCGCAACACCTGATGTGGTACGTGATCATCCACATGACCTTCGTGGTCTCGGCGTTTGCCATGGGCTACCTGGACAAACTCACCAAGCATTGATGCACCGCGCCGGCCTTACTGCTCGACGAAGTAGTAAGGCTGGCGGTTGATCGCCATTTGCTTGATCACCGTGACCGGCTCTTTCAGCCGGTCAGTATGGTCCGTCAGCGCGACGTTGCCGGGCTTGTCGGCAAGGAAGGCGCGCAGCTCGGCTTCGGTCTTGAGGATCGGCAGGTAGGCTTGCAGGTAGAACACGCTGGCGCCGGCGATCCGCTCGTTGGGCTGGAACATCGCCACCGCTTTCCCTTCGTCCTGCAGTGTATGGATCTGACTCATCACCGGTACGAATGAGTGGCGCACATCGGCTTTAGGTGCGAACCAGAATGCCGCGCTCAGGTAACAGGCGATGGCCAGGCTGAAAACCCCGGCGATGATGCGCCGGTGGTAACGGTACAGCGCCGGCTTGTGTGCCTTGGCCCACTCCAGCAACACCCGTGCATATTCGGCGGCCAGCACGGCAGCGGCCGGGGTGAGTGCCATCAAGTAAACCGTGCGTTTGCTCGAAGCCAGGGTCAGCAAGGTGAACTGCGCCACCAGCCACACGCTGAAAAACAGGCGATAGCGGTTGCGCACCAGGTTTTTACGGAAGTGCCACAGGCCCAGGTACACCAGGATATTCCAGGGCAGGAACGCCTCTGGCAGCTTGGCGATGTAATAGTAGAACGGCTCGTAATGCCCGGCTTCGACAAACGAGCCGCTGAAGCGTCCGACGCTGTTGGTCCACAACACTTCCCCCACGGCCTGCATCCCGCCGCGTTGAAACAGAAATCCCAGCCAGATCAGCAAGGGCACCAAGGCCAGCAGCGTGAATAGTGCCGGTTTGAGCCAGTCACCGATGCGCAGGCGCCTATCCATCAGGCTGGTGCTGAGCAGGTAGACAAAGATCACGATGCCCGGCATTGCCAAGCCCAACACGCCTTTACTCAAGGTGGCGATGACCATGCCGGCGGTAAACAACGCCCAGGCCCACACACTGGAGCCTTCAGGTTCTGGCCGTACCGCCTGATAAAACCCCAGCAGAGCAGCGGTGACACCGAGGCTGAGCAACGAATCCTCACCCACCCCCCGCACATTGCCCCAGTAACTGGCCATGGTCGCCAGGATCAACGCGGCACTGAATGCCAGTGTCTGCGGTCGTCCAAAGCGGCGCAGCATGCCGTACAGCAGCATCACGCTAAACAAACCGGCGAACGCCGAGGCCAAACGCACCGCCCCGGTGCTGGCGCCAAACAGGCGAATCGCCCCGGCGTCCAGCCACAGGCTCAGGGGTGGTTTTTCCAGGAACGGCTCGCGAAACAGACGCGGCACCACCCAGTCATCGTCCAGGTGCATCGCCATGGCGATCCCGGAAACCCGGGCTTCGGTGGAGCCTTGCAGCTCGTGGTTGCCGAGGGCGAAGAAGAACAATAGACCAGCAAGCAGGAGCAGCAGGGGAGCGGGACGCGTCATGGAATCTGGCTACCGGGGCATGAGACCGATCGGGCGACCGGTCATGGGTAGTCAGGGAGTATACGAGCGCGATTCTTAACCTTTGGTGAACGGCTGTGGGGTTTTTCTCGGGCGAGTCAGGGCAGTTTCAAGCTGGGCACTGCCGCTTTGCCTTGTGCGGTCAGCACCGGCTCCAACTGTTCCCAGGTGAAGGCCAAGTCGTTGTCGCAACCGTCACCATTGGCCGGTGTCGAGAGTTGCAGGCCCTGGGTGTTGAAGCTGAGGTGAAAGTTGGAGTAATCGGTGATCGCCGGGCAGCCCTCGTCGGTAGTGGTTTGCTTGGCCAGCCAAGTGCTGAAGGCGGCCGGCAGCTTCAAATGGCCGGAATAGGCGTCATGCCATTGCTGATGGCCGCCGAGCCAGGTCCATGGGTCCACATTCTCACCGGTTTGCAGGTTCCAGGAGTGCAGCCCCCAACTGATGCCCATGGCGCCTTGGCCTGCGGCCCAGCGGTAGAACCGCACGGTGAGAAATTGCGATGACCAATAGGCGGGCTCAACCTCGATCTCACTGGTATAGGCCGAGCCGTTTCGGCCCAGGTATTCACGCCGTTCATAAAAATAGTCGGTTAGATCTTCGTCATTGACGGCCAACGCGGCGAGTTGCTGATTGATCTTCTGCACCGCCGGGCCATCGCCCGCAAGCTTGAGCGTGACGCGGGGGCCTTGGGTCTTGAGCTGGTAGGTGTGATTTTGGAAAGTTTTCTTCTCAGTCTTGATCGGCAGCGGCGCGGCTTCCATGGGCGCGTTATAGGCATCGCTGCCGCAGCCGTCCGTACCAATGCGGCGCAGGGCCAGTGGCAGCGGCGTGCCGCCATCGGTTTTGCTCCAAGCACCAGAAAGGGTATCGCCCTGAGGTTTTTGCAGGGCCCAGAAACCGGTGTTTCCTTCCTCTACCCAAGGGGCGTTGTCGTTGGCCTGGGTCAGCTGAATCGGGGTACGAATGCGCTGATAGTAATAACTGCCATGCTCGCCGTCGGCGCCGTTGAAACACACGGTGATAGCGGACTTGCCCAAAGTACCTTGCCAAACCCCGGCCAGCTCGGCAGCGGTGGCGAATGAAGGGATGAAGGCGAGGGCGATAACGGCGAAGGGCTTGAACACGGGTATCTGACTTCCGGTTGTCTGATAAAGGCCGTCAGGGTAATGGGAAGTGTGAGGGGATGCCAGCGGGCGAGATGCGGTAAGGCAGCTCGCCCGTTTTCGTGTTTTAGGGTTGTGGCGGATGGGTAGTGAATGGCTGGGTGTTCAAGACCCGTTCTACTAGTAGCTCACCTAGAACGATCAATTGCTGAGCAGCCAGCAACTTGTGGCGGTGCGCGCCTTCAAGCTCGAAAGCCAGGTCGGTAGTCATGGCGTTGAGAGAGGCGAGGGTTTCGCTGGCTTGGATTAGCAGGGTTTCGGGGTGGATGTTTTCGGCGAGCGTGAAGAGGGTGGTTGGGGGATTGGGGGTGATTTTTTTCATGGCTGAAACTCCTTGATTGATGGAGTCGCCAGACATCGCTGCTAAACGAAAAGGGTGGCGACCGTACGCGGGTTAGCAGACCAGGAATCAAGGAACCCGGCGCACCCGAAAGTGCCCCACGCACAGCCGCCATGATACGAACCAGCGGATGCTGAAAGCATCGCTTGAACGGATGGTGGCTTTGCAGGCCTTGATATTAACCGAGCTGCTAAACCCGGTCGCTGATTTTGCAGCGACAGGGGAAGGCTAGGCTTGTTGGGCTGAGTGCGCTAGTTCACCGACAGCTCGGCATCTTGCGGGAAAATTCCGAAGCCCAGCCCTGTTAACCTCCCGCGTCGTCAGGCTCTGTTAAAAGCTCCAGTCCTCAGCCTGAACCAACTGGCAGAACGGCCCGCACTGCCCGGTGCTGGTGCCTTTAGTGAACGGATGGGGAAATATTGAGCGCAGGCGTTGCGTTCATCACCACAATCCCCAAGGGCCCGCTGCGCTTTTCCACCGTCGCCCAGCCCTGATCACCGCTACCACCCACATGGCAGATCTTGATCTGCTTGTTCACTTCCGTATCGAACACCAGGATGCCCGAGCAACTACGGCTGCCGCCTGTTGTGTATTCGTACTGGGTTGTGTAGGTGCTGAGCGTCGCACTTGTAAGAAGGATGACGACTGCCAGCAGGGAGATCATGGCCATGGCACTTGCGATGAACGTACCGAGAAAAATTTTCAATCGGTCCATGGGCTTTTTACGCAGCCATTCGGTTTTCCTGACTCGCCACACATAGAGCGTCAGCACAATTGCCAGCACCGGCGACGCGATCAGGCAGATTTTCTCGGCCAACGGCTTGAAGTGCACAGACGGCCAGATAACGAATACCCAGGCCAGCACCAGCGCCATGCACACCAGCATGCCAATGGCGACCGGTATTACGAAGGCGTAGGAGTTTTTGTTCAATGGGAGTTCGTCCTTGTCATCAATGCTTTGAGGGCCGCGGCGGGGGATATGATGGCAGTGATGCGCTTGGATGTCTGAGACGCATGACAGAAAAAGGCCGAGCCGCTGAACGCGCCTCGGCCTTTTGATTACTGGAAGGTTTGCCTGTCTTGGGTGAGCACCAGCACCCGCTCAACCAACAGCTCACTCAGCACGGTGAGTTGCTGAGCGGCTAACAGCTTGTGGCGGTTGGCGCCTTCGAGTTCGAAGGCCAGGTCGGTGGTCATGGCGTTGGGAGAGGCGAGAGTTTCGCTGGCTTGGATCAGGAGGGTTTCGCAGGAAATGTCTGGAGAGATTATGAAGAGGTTGGCGGTGGGGGGATTGGGGGTGATCTTTTTCATGATGAAGCTCCTACACTGTTCAAGGAGCTGCCTCCCCTGCTGTCAAACAGAATAGGTGGCAGCTGTACGCGGGTTGACAGACCGGAAGTGTAGGAACCCGGCGCACCCGAAGATGCCCCACGCACAGCCGCCATGAACAGGGCGGAATGCGTACGCATGCCGTCTTATCACGGGGTGTGAAAGATTACACTTTTCGGCCTGTCAAAGCCGGACGCTGATCATCAGCGACGCAAAGAAGTTAGCGTTGTGAGGTGGCTTGCGCTAGTTCACCAACTGCGCGGCAACTTGCGGGAAAATTCCGAAGCTAGGCCCTGCGGGGTTCAGCCTGGATTCATGATTATTACTGGTGTGTTTTTGCCAGGCGAAAAAAAGCTCAGGACTGCTGGGCAGGTTCTAACAATTGCCTGCGCGCTGTACTGAGCTGGTAGAGGGTTTTGTTCAGTCGCTGCCTGAGCGTCAAGGACGAGATGGGGCTATCGTCGAATCTGGCGCTGCCATTGCTGCAACAGTCGCAGGTTATTCGCGACAGATGAGTTTGACCAGTTCACCAACAGCGCGCCATATCGCGGGAAAATTCCGAAGCACTGCTCTGGCGACTTTCTTTCCTCCGGAAACCTCTGCTAAAAGCTCCAGTCCTCAGCCTGAACCAACTGGCAGAACGGCCCATTGAGCGTGGCATTGTGATGAGTCACGATGGCCTCGGCTTTCATCAAAGGCGTATCAAAACAGGTATGACCGTCGGCGATAAGCACCGCATCGAAGCCAAGATCACGCGCGGCACGGCAGGTGCTGTCGACGCAGTATTGCGTTTTCATCCCCGTGACTACCACGCCGGTGGCGCCGCTGGAGCGCAGATTGTCAGCCAGATCAGTCATTGCAAAAGCGTTTGGCCGGCGCTTTTCGAACACCACTTCCCCACCCAGCAACTTCAGTTCCTCTGCAACCAGCGTAAGCGGGCTGCCCGGCTCGATTGGCGAGCCAGCGGGGCCGATGTGGCGTGCGAGAAAAATTGGCGCGCCTGCGCTGCGGGCCTTGTCCATCAGAGTATTCAGGGTTTCCAACAGCTCGTCGCAGCGCCAGGGCTTTTCCGGGCCGTGGATGAGTCCGACTTGGATATCGAGTATCAACAGGGCGTACATAGGTGCATCTCCTTGCGTGTGAACCAGCGACACAAGGCATAAAAAAGGCCCGTCCATCGCTGGCGGGCCTTTGAAGTGTTCGTTTGTTATTGGCTCACGACACCTCGCACGCTCCGCTTTCAGCGGTCGTGGTGGTGGTTGTCGAGGTGAGGCCATAGGTAGTCATGACCTGACACTAGCAATATCGCCGACGACTGGCAAGCCAGCATCCAATGTCGCCTCAGTGCGCAAAACAGTCGTCTGGGTTCAAGTCACAAGCGCCCACCTATTGCATGCTTGAGTTCAAACGCTGGCATAAAGGAGGCCACGGTGATGCAATCCCAGGAAAAGGACTTGTCTCTTGTTAACAACCTCTCGTTCAGCAGCGATGAAATCGAAGCATTTCGTCGCCAGGGGTTTATCAAACTCAAAGGCTTCTTATCTGAGCACGCCATTCAATCCTTGAAGCAGGCGGCCCGTTCGAAAGTGATCTCTGCACAGGAGTCGAAGTCCGCCTACGGGGATTCCTTCAGCCGGTTGACCTACGATCTGGGGACAACCGACGCGGTGAAAAACATCTATTCCTCGATCGCTTTCAGGACGGCCTTGGTGACGTTGATCGGGCATCCGCTGATCATGACCGAGTCCCAGAGTTTCGAGCTTACCCCGCAGAAAGAGGGTTTTGCCTGGCACTACGATTCCCTGAGCTTCAGGTACATCCGCCCTCAGGACGCCGCCTTCAGCGTGTGGATCCCGTTGGATCCTATCGACAATTCAGGCCAGCGCGGGGGCATGGCTTATTTAGCCGAAGACATCTATAGCGCAAAAGCGAATTTCCAGATGGCCAGCCTGATTTCCAAAAGGATGGATGCCGGCGTTGCCGTGGAGGATTTTTCCGCGCATTTGCGAGCTGTGTTCCAAACCCCCAGCCTGCTCACCGACCTGTTTGAAACGTATAAAACCCAGGACGATTTTGCATTGGGCGACGTAATGCTGTTCACCAAATCGATGTGGCACCGCTCTGAACCGCTCTTGCCAGGACCGCTCGCGACTCGCCTGGCGGTGACCATGCGTTTTCTCGATTGGCGTTCACGATTGGACAAAACGATGTTCGAAGGCGAGTCTGAAAGCGGTGGCGGCGTAGGGATGGGGGTCAACTGGGGCAGGCCGACCCAGACCGCCTATGGTTCGCAATTTACCGACATCAATGACGGCGAGGAAATTCGCACTTCCACGTATTGCGGCCCTGTCATCTGATGTCCCCGAAGGTTGCCTGCTGAGGAACGCTAATGTCCAGATCCTACGTGCTGGGGGTGGCAGCTGCGGTATTTGCCACCTTCAGTTGGGCGCTTAATTTTCTGTCGCCCTACATGATGGGCGCGTTCGGTCCGATTGACTTCATCACCCTGCGGTTCATCGTATCCGGCTGCATCGGCCTGGTGATGCTGCGCATCTATTGGCCAGGCGACCCCGTTTTAACCAGGCGCTCAATCCTCAACGCCGGGCTGCTGGGCGTGCTTGGCTATGCGGTGTACATCGGTTGCATCATGGGCAGCGTGCTCAATGGCGGCGCTATCATCGCACCGGCATTCCTGAGCGCTACCCCAGTCATCATCGCGGTCGCGGGCAATATGATCGAGCGCACCACCACCTGGAGCAGCCTCGCTGTCCCAATCATCCTGGCGATTTGCGGGTTGGTCGCGGCGAACTATGGCACCTTGGTCGGGGTTTTAGACAATGACCTGACCTCCTACCTGGCCGCGGTCAGCTACGCCGTGGGCGCGGTGCTGACCTGGCTGATGTTCAGCATACTCAACCAGAAGATGCTGGCGAAAATCCCCAGGGTACACGCAGGCCTATGGACCGGCCTGATGATGGTTGGCGCCGGTCTGAGCGTGGTTGTGTTCGTGCCGTTCGGGCTGGTACTGGACCTGTACACCTATCCGCACCTGGACCTGCACTTGGGCAACACCCTGCCGGTGCTGGCTGCCGCAGCGGCGCTGGCCTGTGTTGCCTCCGTTGGCGGCGCATGGGCCTGGAATTTTGCCAGCCAGAGGCTACCGATGGCCCTGTCCGGGCAGCTTATTTCAGTGGAAACCATATTCGCAGTCGCCTTTGGCCTGATCGCCGAGCAGCGCTTGCCTACCGGCCTTGAGGTTCTGGGTATCGTTGGGCTGCTGGCAGGTGCTTCGATTGCGGTGAGGGTGATGGCTCAGGGGAATCGCGAAGGGGTGAAGGTGCAGGCTTGAGTGATCGAGCTGGCGGGTGCGGCGGGGTATGGCGATAGGTGAACAACAGCGTTGATCAGAATTTAATCAACCTGAAACGATAGGCCACGACCAGCACCGTTGGCCAGAACAGCGTATTGACGATGTCATGGAGGCTCGCGCCCCACCGCCAGTATCCCAAGCTCGCCTTATCATCCATAAGATCGAACAACTCGATGAGGCTCGCCCCCGCCAACACCACCAACCAACTGCTGAGTGAGCCCAAGGATTTTCGAGTGATGCAGCTGGTAGCGATCAGCAAACCCAGACCTACATAGATATGCAGGGCGTCCCTCGAGAGACCGGTGGCTGAGATGATGCCAAGCTTGAGTGATTGCAGTGTGGAAGGGTCCATTGAGTGTTTCCTCGTTTACCGGGGCTTAGGTCCATGATAGTTACCCGTGGTTTGATGGGTTGTCACGCTCAATAGCCGGACATGAAAGCCCATTCGTTTCAGGGCCACGTTGGCTGTCTGGCTTACGATGGGCTGGGGGAGTGGGCATTGCTTTCGTTTGGCTGGACGCTGTAGAGGGTGTTGCTGAGGGGCTGAGCCTTGTGAGAGTTCGCATCAATCGATAACCACTTGTCATGCGTCCAGATGCAGAAAAACCCGCACTGGGCGGGCTTATCTGGTGTGTCGATTGGCCGGGGTAATCTGAATTGATTATTTATGTAATTGATTTTAAATGATTAATATCGGTTTGTTTTTTCGTTGGAATACTTTTTGGAATACTAGGATCTATGCGCTGAGTCAATCCGAGCGCGTCAATCGCTTTGATCTGCTTCCCACGGTTTCGGCAAAAGATCGCTGGGCATAGTGAACCGTCTTTTCTTTTGAGTCCCCACTTTCATCGTGGTCAGTTGGGCGTCGACTTGAGCGCAGGTAGGAACGTTGTCATTCGTCTGCGGGCTTAAATTCACCGCAGCTGATTGCTCAGGTTGGAGCTCGTCCGCAATTGTGGTTGTGGCCGGCACTTGGCTGCCATGGAGTGATTCGGGGAGAGGAGTATCTGTTCGTTGCTGTTCCTGGGAGGCTTCCGCAATCGGTAACGGCCTCGGTGCACCTGAGTACACTTCGGTCACTTCGTGCACAGTGTTTACGTCGTCTTCCACAGTTGTCTCAGGGTGGCGGGCTGACTTTGGGAACTCCCCGTTATCCCTTTCACCAGTATTGTTCGGTCCCTGGAATGAGTAATTACGAGCTGCTCGCGGGGCTTGCTTCGATTGTTGCGTTTGTCGCTTACGGATATGGGCTTTGTAAGCCTTAGTGATAAGGCTTTCCAGCAATGCTGTGGCGCTCCTTCCCTGGTCCTCGGCCATTTCACTCAAGTTGGTTTTGGCTGACGTGTTCAGAGTGAAGGCGCACACCTTCTTGCCTTTCGCGGAATCCCGCCGGTCCTTTTGCCGCCAGGCAGCTTTCATGTCTTGGAAGATTTCGCGTCCATCGTTCCGACGCTCAATCTTTGCACCGAGCTCCAGCATTTCTCCATGTCTCGCAAAAAGCATTGGGGAACTGGCGCGATTCTCTTTATCGAAAACCTGGAAGCCCTTCGCCCATAAGTAATCCAGGGCCCATTGCCGCTGGGTCCCATTCTCTGGGTCAAGCCACTCTAGGCCCGGTTTCCGTTTACGCCCCATTGTTAGCCTTCTGAGGATTGTGAGGTTCACTCAATCGTAGCCTTTTAACGTGGGTTTATTCAATTAATTACGAATACCGTTATGCAGTCACGTTAAAAATCTTTTTTCATAAAAACAGGGTATATTTATCGATATAAATTTAAGTGAGATTAACGCTGTGCTCGTTGACTTATTGCTAAAGCCGGTGTCAGGTCTTGGGCCGAATGCGAGGTTTTTCCTGGCGGCTTTCGCGATGCGCTTTGGTGGGGAAGGGGCTGTTTTGCTTACGGTGAAGGAATTGGCGAGGCGTCTGATGATCTCGTCGCGCCTGGTGACGGAGGTGGTGCCTGAGTTGGCGAGGGACGAAGCGTTCCTAGTGGTCAAAGATGTGTCAGTAGGGCGGGGGCGGCCCACACGTAGTTATGAAATTGCACCTGCGCTTCAAGAGGTTGAGCGAAGCAGGCCAGAGTCCATCGCCTCGCTAACTCATGGGCCTCTCATCAGGCACTTGCTGTCCTGCCCAGATATCCAGGAGTCGGACAGCATTGTGGAGGTTGCTGTAGGAGAGTCGGAGCAGGCAGTTGGTTACAAGCAGCTACCTGCCAGGAAAAAATCGAACCGACTCAGCGTCAGTAATCGATTGCTTCTGGCTGTATTGATGTGTCATGCGGATGACCTCGGAGTTGTTCGCAGGGTTGGGATGCCCATGCTCAAGCAGCTCACAGGCCTGGATGAGGCCAAGCTGAAACCCAGGCTGCGACGACTGGTTCATCTGGGGTTCATTCGTAGTTCGGTTGCGGGGGTAACCAGTTCGATTTTTGCGGAGGTCAAGGTCAGCACAACTTATTTTCTCAATTTGAACCACCCGCAGCTGAGGCTAGAGGAAGACTGCTGTGCGTCCATAGTGCTCCACGAGTATGGAGTCGGTCGTCGGGAGACTGTCTCTGCCGCAGCTCCGGCTGTTGCGCTGCGTTTCTTCCAGGCGCTTAGGGAGCCTGTTTTTGAAGTGCTTTATCTAAAGTTGGCTCGATATGTGTCGCACCTGCTGAGCCACCATTGGAATGAGCTGCGTTTGCCAGAACGCTCGTGGGAGTTCGCGCCGCTGAAGAATATGATCTCAGCCGACTTCAATCGACCGCAAGGAGATTTCGCGACGGGCTTGGCGATAGGGGAGGCCGATTGGTTGGAGGTCATCGACCATTTTCATTGGTTTGTGGTAGCGCGGGCCGCCAAGATCAAGTCTCGACTTGAGGGCACGGTATTGGGCGACCTCAAGGATTCGCGAATGGAGGTGATACCTTCCCCTGATCGAGACGACGGTAGTCGGATCACTACGCTGTTGCTGAGACGGGGGCCGGTACCTACGGCCAGTTGCTTGGTCATTAGGGATGCGCGGTCAGGATTCTGTGAGCCATTCAATGGAGAGGCGCAGCTAGCTGCGGACGAGCGCTACCAGTTTGGCTTGCAGACTAATCCCAAGTCGGGTTGAGCTGGTTAGGTCATTTTTAACCGCTTCTGCAGATCCTCTGAGCCAATAGAGGAGCCTGCTCATGAGGATCATCCGCCTGAAAGAAGTCATCGATTCGACCGGCCTGGCAAGGTCGACTATTTACAAGTACATCGGGGAGGGTACCTTCCCGAAGCCGGTCTCATTGGGGGACCGTTGTGTCGGTTGGGTTGAAAGCGAGGTGCACGACTGGATTTTGGGAAGAATCGAAGAGCGTGACTTGGCTGAGAGCGCTGCAGCCCGCCCCGGCCGCCTGAGTATGACCAACTAATCAATCATCTGCGTCATGACCGGTTGGTAGCTGGTCATGGCGTTTATGCCGCTTGGGGGAACCCTACATTCTCACGTAACTCCCGCAGGATCCCAATGGGGCACTCTCGGCAGGCTCGGTAATGCTGTTCCTCCTAGCTAGGCCCATCGGGAGAGAGGATGTTAGGTTTCTCGCTGAGTCAGTGCAGCTGATCGATGGTTTATCTCTGGAGTAGACGCCCTGAAGAAATTCACGGTGCAGCTTTGAAAAATCCTCCCTCAATCCCGGTGTGTCCGAGAGCGTCATTTGCGGTGCGGGTAGTATGCTTTTACTAGCACTTACTACCCGTAGGGTTAGTGGGCTGATTCATTGGAGCATCGACCAGCGTATCCTGCATGGGAGGAGCAGACAGTTACGAGGTAACGGTTAAAAAATACAAAGCAAACTCAGGTTATGAAACTCACCAACTGAGGCGTCATAACCATGACTAGTAATCCTGACAACACCAGCCGCTATTCGCTTCGTCATTCCAGCAATACCAATCTCCACCTGCACCATGACTGTACTTTTGAAACTCTACCTTTGATGGTCGACAAGGGACCTTTCGTCAGGGAGTACCTTTCCCGGCTTAAGCGCACCATCGACCAAGCACTAGCTCAGTATCCGAGGGTGCTGGCCTTCAGGGTGGATCTCAGGTTACCCCAGGGCACCATTCTCCCTGACCATGCCTATACGAATCAGACCATCAGCAGGTT
Source organism: Pseudomonas khavaziana (assembly GCF_036704165.1). Taxonomy (NCBI): domain Bacteria; kingdom Pseudomonadati; phylum Pseudomonadota; class Gammaproteobacteria; order Pseudomonadales; family Pseudomonadaceae; genus Pseudomonas; species Pseudomonas khavaziana. Next base: position 5,572,372 of record NZ_CP129946.1, on the reverse strand, counting down.
CATCGCCTCCTTCAACGCCAAGATCGAGCACAACCGAGATAAGGCACGTGAGCGGAATCCTTATGCCCATGATTGCAAGGTTCGCTACGTCTGGACAAGGGAGTTGGGAGAGGGGCAACGACCGCACTACCATCTGCTGATCCTGCTTAACCGTGATGCCTACTACACAGTGGGACGCCTATGTTCTGAGAGGGAGAACAATATCAGCCGGATGGAAGAGGCCTGGGCCAGTGCTCTGAGGTTGTCAGTGGACCAAGTGATAGGGTTGGTCCATATCCCTGGGAATGCTGAATACCGAATAGACCGGAATGTCAGTCATGGTGATGCTGACAAGTTACCAATGCTATTCCATCGTGCCAGCTACCTCTGTAAGGCAGCTACGAAGTCATACGGTGATCAGCAACGCGGGTTCGGCACCAGCAAGGGATGACGCTTGGTTCTGCATAGAGCTTTCAACCACGCCGAGCTGAGATTCTTCGTATGAATTGAATTAGCTGGAATATCTTCACCTAAGATGATGGTTTCCAAAATAAAACACCCTGCGAAAGCGTAGCCCTCGCAGCGTGTGGGGGTGACCATATCATTAACCGCCCACCATCAAACCACCACTCCATCTGCTTTCTGCGGGAATTTCCACTAAAGCCCCATCCATAAGGCTGCTCGTGATGAAAGCCTTTTGCGCGCAGATGCCATAAAGTAGGGCCTCGCAGGTCCTCTGCGGGCTGAAGTGATCTCTGAGAGGGCCAAGAAGATCGAATGCTGGTGGAAAGTAAGAGACAGCTCTAACTCCTCGCAGCTGTAGTGATCCCCGAGCTGAAGTAAGGAACTCTTTAGCCATGATTTTTGCTGGAAATACTCTTATGGAATCAGGCTGGGATGCAGATCAGCTCCGGGTGATCGAGGGAGATATGGATGCCCGGCTTGTCGTCGACGCGGGCCCCGGAACCGGAAAGACGGCTGTCGCTTGCGCGCGCCTCGCCTATTTGATTACTCAAGAAGATCTTGAGCCCAGCAACACTTGGATGATCAGCTTCACGAGGACCGCAGTAGCGGAAATTCGTGCGCGGCTGCACTCTTACGTTGGCGATGCATCCTTTGCTATCCGGATTGCAACCGTTGACTCGCATGCGTGGTCCATCCACTCCGGACATGACCCGAAAGCCAGACTGACTGGATCCTACGAAGAGAACATAGATCGAGTCATCGAGCTTTTGATGACTGACCTAGATGTGGCTGACGAGCTGTCGAAAATAGAGCATGTCGTGATTGACGAGGCGCAGGACATAGTTGGACGGCGAGCGGACCTGATCGGGGCTCTAGTGAAGCAACTGCGTTCGGACTGTGGTATCACAGTTTTCGCCGACGAGGCCCAAGCAATCTATGGCTTCTCTGACGACAGCATCGACCGTCGTAAGGCGGCTGGCTCCAAGCCCGTTCAGCCGTTGCTAGGCCGTTTGCGAGCCGAGAAAGCTTGGGGTTTCACTACACTGATTCTGAAGGAAATTTATCGTACGTCCTCTTCCGGACTTCGGAAGATCTTCTCGGAATTGCGCCAGGATGTCCTCGACAAACAAAAACACCGCGACGGATTGCACGCCGAGACAGCGGAAAGAGTCCGAGAGTTGGCCGACAAGAGCGGGTTAAAGTGGACGAACATGAAGGTCGCCGACTTCACCAGCGACGATCTTCTGTTATTCAGAACTCGTGCTGAAGTGCTCATGGCGTCGCAGTTTTGTAATCTCCCCCATCGGCTGCGACTATCAGGGTATGGCGGAACACTACCGGCATGGTTGGCGATCTGCTTCTCGGATTTCGTTGAGCTATTCCTCGCAGAGCGGCGTTTTCTTGACCTGTGGGCCTCGCGCATCGAGGGCAAGGCCGCGCCTCAGTATGGGCCTGTTGAAGCTTGGCAACATCTCATGCGCATTGCAGGGCGTCAGGATGGCTCCATCGACATGCAGATACTGAGACGTCGGCTGGGCCAGCCCCGGCCCCCTGTCGAGCTGACTCTCCCTGAGTACGGCCTTCACGGGCCGATCGTAGGGACGATTCACGCGAGCAAGGGTCGAGAGGCTAGCAACGTCGTTCTGCTGCTGCCGAACGGTGCAGAATTCCAGAGCATCGAGGATGAGATCGAAGAGACGCGCGTGCTTTTTGTCGGAGCCACGCGCGCGCGCGCATCCCTCATCGTCGGAGAGTGTAGCGCCCTCAGAGCGTCAACCTTGCGATCGGGACGGGGCCATCGCTCGACGAAAAGTGGCCAACCCACGATGGTCGAGATTGGTCGTGACGGCGACATCACGGCGCGTGGTCTTGTCGGTTGCAGCGAGTTCAGCGCAGCCGATGCCTCTGCAGGGCAAGCCTTTCTGACCAAGGTCGCCGATGTTGTCACCACCTACAAGTTGGAAGCCGATCCCGACCTAGATTGGCGCTACAGGATCCATACCGGTAGCGAGGGTTTCTGTGTTGGTGCGCTGTCGCGCAACCTCACGTACGACCTCTGGGAGATACTCGCGAACAGAAACCAGAAGCAAAGCCACAAGCCGCCGAGCTACGTGAACCATGTGAGAGGTCAGGGGTGTGCAACGATCGTTCTGGGCCCCGACGACAATGATCTCGAGACGCTGCATGAGCCTTGGGCCTCCTCCGGTTTCGTCCTGACACCGAGAATTGCGGCGTTCCCTCCCTTCTACTTTTATGGCCGGAGGTAGCTCCCATGCAGGACAAATCGCAGGACAGAGACATCGTTGCCAGCAGGCTTGCCGAGGACCTAGTCGGGCCACGCGCAGAAGGTGAGGAACTTACGACACGTCCATCCGACGTCTATCTCACCGGCATCCTCTGGCCCCAGCGCACGGCAATGTTCGGGGAAGATGACGAGCGACTTGGGGCTGCGGGCGCCGGTTCGGGCGAGGAGAGCGACGGTGAGGCCGAGGTAGTCAGAACTGGGTCGCTCCAGAAGCCGTCCGTGGCAGGCATATCGTTCAGCGTTGCTTCCAGCGGCACACCACAAGCACGGGTCATCTGTAGTTTCGCTACGTACCGGATCGAAAAGCTCAACGACGTCGATGTTTGGGTTCGACAGCCTCATAGTGTCGAGATTCCCGGTCTTGATCTATCGGCCGGCCCAACGCGCTTGATTGCGCTTGCAGCGCTCAGCGATGGACTACCCAACGTCTCACTTAGTGTCCGATCCATCAATGCAGGGGACGCGGTCTTATCTACTCTGACGCTCGTGAATTCGGTCGTGCCAGAGCAGGGCCGAAACGAGATTGAGGCCGCATCGCTTTTCCAGACGGAGCTTCGCATTGAGCCCTGTGAGGGCACTCTCTTGGTGCCGAAGCCTCCTAGGCGCGTAATGTCGCTGCCTCAAGCGGGGGAGGGAGGGGCCGGCTCAATTAGTGATGAGGAAAGCGGGGCACTGCTGTACAGGAACGTGGCGGAGTTCGCTGTCGGGCACGTCTGCTCGGCCGAGTGGGAATCCGCAGACTATGTAGCTGGCGTTCGGCCTACTGCACGATGGGTAGGGACGACTTGGCTCCCGTCAGCTATCGTCGAGAGTGTTGATCCGAATGGTCATGTCTTCTTTTCGGAGCTTGGAAAGGAACGCGTAGCCTTCGATCCGCTTTCGGCCGAGTCTCTGGCTTCCGCCGACACAACGAGCCTCCAGCAGGGACTACAGCTCTTCTGTGATACCTACGAGCGCTGGATACTAGTGCAGCGTAAGCGACTCGACAACGTGATGGATGTGAGCTCCGAGCTGAAGTACGTCGCCTCCTCACATCTTGCCCGATGTGAGGAGGCGCTTGAGCGCATGCGGGCATCTGTTCTCGATATCGGCGCTAATCCGCGGCTCCGGAGAGCATTTCAGCTGGCAAATCTTGCCATGCACTTGCAGCACTCGTGGGATAGTTCCAAGAGCCGTCACGCTCCTTTGCGGTGGCGGCCGTTCCAGCTGGGGTTCCTGCTTCTCAGTGCACCATCCTCGGTTATCCGCGAACACAAGCACAGAGGAGTCATGGATCTCCTTTGGTTTCCCACCGGCGGAGGCAAGACCGAGGCCTACCTCGCACTGATCGCATGCATCGCTGTGTATCGTCGCCTCTCCGATGATCCGAATGACCACGGAGGTGTCTGCGCCCTCATGCGCTACACGCTTCGCCTGCTGACGACGCAGCAGTTCGCACGGTCGGCAGCCATGATCGTGGCATTAGAGGCGATACGCTCCGGCCGGGCGGCGGTTCCTGACGGCTTGCCGCTTCAAGGTGACGTGCCATTCTCGATTGGTCTATGGGTCGGCGGAGACGCAACTCCCAACAAGCGTGCAGATGCATTTGCTTCTCTTCGAGGGTCATCGGAGGTGGCATCGCCGAAGCAGCTCTCTCGCTGCCCCGCATGTGGCGAGAAGCTGTCATGGTCGATGGCGAACGCAACCTCACCGGTTGATGTCGAATGCACGAATAGTTCGTGCAAGATGTGCGGGATTCTGCCCGTCTTTACAGTGGATGATGATGTCTACGACAACCGGCCTACGTTGTTGATTGGAACCGCCGACAAGTTCGCGCAGATCGTCCGCGAGAAGAGAACCAACAGACTGTTCGGTGTTACAGACGGATCTCCACCTGATCTCATCATCCAGGACGAGTTGCATCTCATCTCAGGTCCCCTCGGGACTATCGCGGGAGTGTATGAGGCAGCATTCGACCTGATGTTCGCTGTGCGCGGATATCGGGCAAAGGTCATCGGTTCTACAGCAACGATCCGTAGAGCGTCGGAGCAGGTGCTGGCTCTGTTCGATCGCGAAGCATTCCAGTTTCCACCGCCAGCAATCGATCATGATGACTCCGGTTTTGCTGTTCGCGATCGGCGGCAAAAGGCGGTGGGAAGGCGTTATCTCGGCATCACCACGGCCGGTCGATCGGCAAAGTTCACCCTGCAGGCCGTCGCAGGCTCACTGTTGCAAACTGCTTTCGCGGCTTTCAGCGATGATGTTCGCCGAGATGCTTACTGGACGCTCGTCGGGTATTTCAACTCGATTCGTGAACTTGGTGGTGCGCTCGTCCTCATGCAGGACGACGTTACTGACAGTATCGCGTTATACGCTAGCGCACGCCGCGAAGAAAAAAGAACCCTTCGTAACGTTGAGGAGCTGACCTCCAGAAGAACGCAGGAAGAAATCCGCGGGATGCTAGAGGTTCTAGACATCAAGGTTGGGCTTCCCGGCGCAGTCGATGCGGTGCTAGCGACGAACATGGTCAGTGTCGGAGTGGACATCTCCCGGCTAGGACTGATGCTGGTCAATGGACAACCCAAGACCATCGCCGAATACATCCAGGCCACTAGCCGCGTCGGCCGGGGAGAAGTGAGCGGGCTTGTGGTCTCTGTGCTCAACAATGCTAAGGCACGCGACCGTTCACATTTCGAGACGTTCTGCAGTTGGCATCGCACCCTGTACAGGGATGTGGAGGCAACGAGCGTCACTCCATTCGCGTCACGGGCTCGCGACAGGGCGCTGCACGCTGCGTTGGTGGCTGTGGTACGTCATCTTGTTGCCGATATGCTCGATTCTCCACGCATGAATGATGAAGCAGAGGATGAGGCGATGGACCTCATCGGCCTGATCGTCGAGCGTGCGAAGCGGATTGATCCCGAGGAGACGGCCGTTAGGGAAGAGCTGGAGTCCCGTCTTGATACATGGAGAACAAGATCCCCAGCGGTCTACTGGAGTGATTACAAGGGGGGAGGATCCCTTCTCCAGAGTGCTGAGCGCGCCGCAGCTCGCCGGGCTGCCAACCGTGAAACGGGAGCTGCTTGGCCGACCCTCAATTCAATGCGGACCGTCGAAGCTGGGACCCCTTTCAGGATGGCCCCTGTCCTCAGGGCAAAGGATGACATACATGAAGAATGAACTTCAGGATCTGCGGCGCAGCGCAGTTGTTTCTACATTCGGCCCCGGTTCGGTTGTGGACTTCAGGGCCGGTGGAGGAGCAGTTTCGGGTATCGCTGCTGGGCTTGAGGAGTGGGACCGCTCCTTCCCCCCCGCTGGCTTGGCCCACCCGCAGGTGATCCGCGAGCCACGCTTGCAGAAAAAGCTTGGCGTTAAAGGCTTTAGGTCTCCCCCTGTCACGCTCGAACGGAGAAAAGATGACGAACCAGATTCCCGGCGTCTCGTCGCCGTGCGTTTCCCGAAATGGCTGCAATGTCCAGGCTGCGATTTCATCAAGCCGGAACGCCGATGGGCAAACGATCCGGGCGAGGCCTATCGCTACTGTCCGACTTGCACCGAAAAGTCTCCTGGACGCAGCAAGGTCTTCGTCATCCCAGTTCGCTTCGTCATGGCCTGTAAGCATGGTCACGTAGACGAGTTTCCTTGGGACTGGTGGGTGGGACACAAGCCGGAATGCCCGACCTTGAAGCGTGATAATCCGGATCGCCATCCCGGTCTGATGCTTCGAGCGGAGAACCCTGGCCTTGCGGGGCTCATGCTGAGTTGTCCAAAGTGTGGCGCGCGCCGGTCGATGGACGGTGTTTTCTCGAAACAAACCTGGGAGCGAGGTCCGAAGTGCCGGGGGCATCGACCATGGCTGAGCGACGGCGACGAAATATGCGGAAAGGAGCAGTATGCTGTTCAGCGAGGTGCGTCCAACCTGTACTTTGCGGTGACAGAGTCAGCCCTCAGCATCCCGCCTTGGTCCGACCGTATCCAGGAGGTTCTGGGCGACTGGTGGAGTTCTCTCACGAATCTCGACGACCCGTCGAGGCTTGAGGAGTATATCGGCTTCCTTGCCAAGGGTGATTTAGAGAGCATCCTGCGGGAACTGAAGATGTCGCCCGCGGAGCTGGCAGAGGCAATCCGGAACCGCCTCGTGTCGTACGGACAGTTGCAAACCGATGACCTCCGTCCGGCGGAGTATCGGCAGTTCGTCGCCGAACCTAGTCGGAGTCGGACTCCCGACTTCGAAACCCGCAGAGAAACCGTATCCCCAGAAATAGCTGCATGGATCTCCCGAGTGGTACGGGCTGTGCGCCTCCGCGAGGTTCGTGCCATTAAAGGGTTCACCCGGATCAATCCGCCAGGTGATCCGGACTCGCCGGAGGTGGCACGGCTCTCCAAGGAACCGCTTGATTGGCTACCGGCGATTGAGGTGCGTGGTGAAGGCATCTTCCTTGCGCTGAATGAGGGGTGGCTTTCTGCGTGGGAGATTCGATCTGATGTAATTGCGCGCGTCTCCGAGTGCGACGCTCAGCATCAAGCGAACTGGAAGGAACGGTACGGAGACGACGCAAAGCCGCCTCGCGAGATTACCCCGCGATACATGCTCTGCCACACACTCGCGCACGCTCTAATGCGCCAGTTGACGCTGGAGTGCGGATACTCCTCCGCATCGCTACAGGAGAGGATTTATGCCGGGAGTGGCGATGAACAGATGGCCGGGCTTCTGATTTATACCGCGACGCCAGACTCGGACGGAACTCTTGGAGGACTTGAACGGCAAGGAAAAGCAGGGCGCATCGAGGGAATTTTGCAGCGTGCGATCAACGCGATTGAGTGGTGCTCATCCGACCCACTCTGCATTACGGACATGATGGGAGCGATCAATAGCTACTCGCACTCAGTGTGCCACGCTTGCTGCCTTGCTCCAGAGACATCATGCGAAGCTTTCAACAGTTTCCTTGATCGCGCCCTCTTGATCGGTGACGGGACAAATTCGGGACTCGGATACTTCGAAAACATGCTTAGGAGAGGCTGATGGCGGTGCTCTGGCCAAGGAAATTACCACGCTCGGTACTGGATGATCCGAGGCGGCGAGCGGAAGTTCGCGTGTACAACCGACTAGCCGAGGTTCTCGACGATTCCTTTCATGTTTTTTACTCAAGCCCTTGGCTAGGCACCGACCGGTTGGGAAACGAAAAGGACGGCGAATGCGACTTCCTGATCGCACATTCACGACACGGCATCCTCGCGATAGAGGTCAAAGGGGGGAGGGAAATTTCGTTTGACCCGATGGATGCTCAGTGGCGCAGTACAGATCATGGTGGCTTCGTCCACAAAATTAAGGACCCGGTGGCACAGGCGCGTAGTGCAAAGTACGAAATTCTGAGACGGCTCCACGAATCACTCAGGGGGCCAAAGCGTGTAATACATGCCACTCATGGGGTTGTATTCCCTAGTGCTGGGTCGCCTCGTGGCAATCTCGGAGCTGATCGCCCGGCCTACATTTTCTGTTGTTCAAATCAGCTTGAGCACGGTCTCCATGAGTGGATCACAGATCGGCTGAAGGAAGGGCAGCGACCTGATAACTGTGAGTCTCTTGGTCGTGACGGTATAGCGGCGCTGGAGAGACTTCTGGCACACCCCTTCACCCTGAGCTTCCGAATCGGTGCCGCACTTGCGGAAGCTGAAGGAGAGTTCCGTGTCCTTGAGCCCTCCCAGTACCATATCCTTGATGTCATCACCGATATCCCGCGGGCCCTGATTCAGGGTGGTGCAGGCACAGGCAAAACTGTGGTGGCGATCGAGGAAGCACTGCGGTCCGCCGCCACTGGCAGGAAGACCCTCCTGACTTGTTATAGTCGCCCGTTGGGAATTGACCTTGAGCGAAGACTGAAAACCGTAGAGAACCTCACGGTCGCCAGCTTTCACATGCTGTGCGGGCGCATGGCAAGTCAGGCAAGTGTTCAGACCCCTACTGGCGTCAGCGAACAGGAGCTCTACGAGAACGTGCTGCCTGATGCCCTCTACAGTGCGATGGAAATCAAGCCTTCGCTCAAGTGGGACACGATTATTGTCGATGAAGGCCAGGACTTCCGTGCCGAGTGGTGGATCGCGATCGATGCCTGCCTGAACAGCAATGGTCACCTCCGTGTTTTCATGGATAGCAATCAGAGGGTATACGACAGCCTCGGGAGTGGCGTTCATGATCTAAGCGTGGTTCCAGTTCGGCTTTCCCGAAATCTCCGCAACACAAAGAACATCCACAAGGCCGCTTCGGTGCATTATTCGGGTCTCGAGATAATTGCCGACGGGCCCGACGGTCTCGAGGTCTCTTGGATCAACGCGGATAATCCAGGTTCGAAAGTTGAAGCTGCATACGGGGAGCTTCGACGGCTCGTCAACAGTGAGGAAGTGGCACCCGGTGACATAGCAATCCTTGTCAACGGGCCCACCGCTAGGACAAGCTTTCTCGAAAAAAGCAGCGGGACGAATATTTCGCTTACAGACGCCGAAACAATGGTGCTCGAAGACGTAGTCGTAGATACCGTACGACGGTTCAAGGGGCTGGAACGGCCGGCAATAATTCTCATCGTAAGCGGCGACGAAATGGAACGTCGCGAGCTTGCCTATGTCGCGTTCTCGAGAGCGCGGGCCTACTTGTGCATTGTGTGTTCCGAAGATGACGCACGCTGGCTTTCAGGAAAGGAAAAACGCGACGACTGACGTGTCTCCCCCAATGGGCTTGCGTACGTACCAATGTCGAAGGCTTTAGAATAAAGTTCTCAGAGGGGCACGGTAGAGTTGTCTGGATTTTTTACTCTAAGGCTGACCGGCGAAGGCAGGGTCGCTAGGCTTGCAGGTCTGGGATAAATTTGGCGCCCAACACTTAGCACGCGGTTGGAGCGGGCTACATACCAAGCGTTCATTCTGATATCCCAGCTACGGACTGCGCAGAATTGTTGCCAGTCGAGCTCGATGATGCGCTCTAATGTGAAGTCTTCATGGATCAGAACGATGAGGATGAACTCGAAAAGCTGACGTTCATTATTGGACTGGTCCGGGTAAATCGTCCCAGATTTTTTTGCTCTTTGCAGCGTCTTGATCGAGTATCGGTTTCCTTCCCGAGAAATTGCATCTATGTTTTTTGTGCCTCGAGGGGATGGGGCCAGGACAGGTAGATCGGGGCGCTCTTTAAAGGCGGCAATTGCCAGTTTCTCGCCGATTTCGCCGACATTGAAGCTTAAGCCCCGATTCCTGGCCTCTCTGGCAACTGCTGCATGTAGTGCCAGAAGTTGGAGGTCGTCAAGGGGGGGCAGATCCATTGGGTTTTCGCTGGGCTTACGGTTGATTTTCTTCATGTGCTCTTGCAGCTCCGGAAATATCTATCAGCGTAAGTTCCTTTGATAGCAGGAATGTCTGGCATCTTGTAATAACTTCATCGCAGGTAAGTTTGGCAGGACCTCTGATACTGCACTCCCAAACATTTGCCACCCGCCATCCTAGTTCAAGCAGAGCTGTAGTAGCTCTCTCATCCCGGGCACGATTAGACGCGATCTTTGTGGCCCAGAACTCCTGGCGAGTTACCGGAAGTTTGAACATTGGGCAGCCGTGCCCGTGCCAGAAGCAGCCGTTGATGAAGACCACGGCGTGATAGCGCGGGAACACAAGGTCCGGGCGGCCAGGCAATTTTCGATCCTGCAGTCGATAGCGAAAGCCTCGGGCATGTAACCCGTGCCGGATAAGCATTTCTGGTTTGGTATCGCGTCCACGAATCCGGCTCATATTGAGGTGGCGCTGTTCCGGGGTAAGGACATCAACCATCAGGGCTCTCCGATAGCGTCTGCGACAATCGCCTTCAGGCTGCCTCGGAGATCTTCGCTGCTCATCCCCGGGCGTAGGGTAATAGCACCGAAGCGGAACTTATCCCGGTACTGAGGATGGAAAAGTCGTCCCGGTACGGGGGTAGTCTTGAAGTCAGAATTGAGGGCAGGAGCGTGTGGTGTTAACAGATAGGCGGCTGTAACAACTCCCTCAATCTCGCCGCTCTCGGCCTCTTGTACCAGAGCGTCGCGATATGTGTGAATCGAAGTCAGCGCGTCATTCAGACCGTCATTAATGCGGTACTTTGCATCCAGGACGATAACCTGCCTCCTAGGACTTCCGAAGCCGGTACCTGCCAGAACCACATCCGGCACCATGACCCGGCTGAAGCTGCCTTCGCCACTTGGTTCTATCCAGTATTCACGGTATTGACGTTGGAAGCACAAGATCTTGTCAGGACCGACTGACACGATGACCGCTCCTGCGGAAATAGTCACACCGCCGGCCGCGTCGGTCACGAACAGATTGCTCAGGTCTATGCCGGTTGAACCGTACTCTTGAACGGTCGCGCGAAGAAGACGCAGGAAGCACCATAGTTCGTACAGCTCATACGTTCTGGCCAGTGGCATCTGCAGGAAATCGCCGAACAGAGCCGCAAGGCCCAGGTTCATGTCCTGCCATAGTCGATAGAAGCGGTGGTAAACGGGGTCATTGCGAAACAGCGAAGACATCTTCAGCATCGCTGGGCTGTCGGTGACCTCTACCATAAAGCCTGAACCTGAAGCATCGTTGAACTGGCGCGCAATGCGCCGAGCACGTACAGCCCAATTACCTGCTGTAGTGAGTATCTCAGGATCTCCGGTACGGCCTACCTTGGCAAGTACATCGGCGACACCTGACAACCAAGCTGCCCACGACCGAAGACATGCCTTGATCTGCCGATGCTCCGGAATGTCTACGCTATTGCGACGTTGTCGTATTGTAATCTGTGCTGGCAGGCGCCCGCCGAGGGCTGCAGGCAATCGGGATGGCTGGCTGGTTTCGGTCCGGATAAGTCCGGACCGAAACGATTTGATAATTTCTGGGCCTGTGGCACGTACGGCACGGTGAGAGGGCACCGTTACCTGCTCAGCGCGCAGGAAGTGCCTGGGTGAACGGTTGATTGCGCTAATGGTTTGCGTAATCTCCTCGGCTCGCGAGCGCAGGAATTCCAGCCGGGCAAGCGGTGGTGGTTTACTGCCGCGTTGGCGGGCAATGCTCTTACGGAATGCACTGAGCGAGAAGAGGGCGAAGGTGTCTTCCAAGACCTCGCGAACCATAGCGTCAAAGTCGTTACGGGTGAGCTTGCGAAGATCCGGATCAGTAGTGATCTCGAAGCGGCGGACTTCTGTGCCGGGCAGATGTAGCGCAACTTCTACCGAGCCGGCATGGAAGCCTGGTGTCCAGCGCCAGCGGGCTACGCGTGTATGGCGCGAACGCAAAGCCTCGATAGGTACATCGTCGATCAGAAGATCGGCGGCAATTGCATCATCGCTGTCGCGCAGTTCAAATAGGTAGGAAGAAGCTTCCCTGATCGAACCGCTAGGGATTACATCCTGCAAAGGCCAGACCTGCCATGCAGGTCCTCCGTCCTCGCTCTGGACATATAGAGTTGTCATTTCTCAGCGCATCGCCTGGAAGGAACCGAACTCATCCAGATCGCTCAATAGTCTACGGACATACTTCAGTGCGTGGGGAAGACCCTCGCAAGCCTTTTCCAGAGCATTTAACAGCGGGCGCTGGCGCTCTGAGCCACGCAGCTTGACCAGGACCTTTTGTACCAGTAACTGGTCCGTGACACTGCCAGTCGGATTCTGCAGGTACTTGGCGTCGAAGGCGTGATATCGCACAAACTCCTCAATTACCCGGTAACCGAACCCTAAGCCATAGTGCTCCAAGAGTCCGTGGACTTCTATCAGTTTCGGTTCGGACGCATCCTTTGCATTCCGCAGTTCAGGGCAACGGTCGGCCAATGAGGCCATGAAACCCGATACGTCCACTGCTGACATGTCGATCACCGATGCCCGATCAAGTACTTTGTCGCTGACAGGGTTAGTTGTTTCATCGACGTTAATTGTGCCGATGATGAACAGGTTAGAGGGCAGCGGAATTTCGGCACGGACGCTGGCGCCTGTGGTGCCCTCCAGCGGTACCCCGTTGGAGTGCAGTTGCAGTGCTCCTCGGGTCTCAATGGCGGACAATATGTCAGACAGATAGTACTCAACCCGCGCAAGGTTCATCTCATCTAGTATTACAAATACCGGGGAGTCCCGGTGCGCCGTTGCAACCAGCACTGCTTCCAGAAAGGTCGGTACGACGTATCGGTTCGTCAGTACGTCGTAGTAGCCCGTCAGTCCTGTAGGGTCTGTCCATTCTGGGCGAACTGGGCACTCAAAAAGTAGTGGGTCGGTGGCTGTACTTGAAGTTAGGCCGTGAACTGCGCGTGCATATTTCAACGCCAGTTGCGTCTTACCTGTACCTGAAAGTCCCGAGAGAATAACGAAGTGCTTGTGGTCCAGGAAGTTTAGGGCGGCATGAAACCGCCGGACCTCTCCATTTGGATAGTGGCCACCCAGGGCCTTGATCGCCGTCTCGATTTCTTCAACCGGAATGGTTGGTGGCAGGCGACGCATGTCTTGGCTGAGCGTTGCTGTATCTGCCCAAACGGGGAGTTCGTGAATTTTTTCCCTACCGACCAGGCTGCCTAACCAACCGATGAACTCGCGAGCAAGGAGGCTACGCCTTGCGGAGGCCGTCGGCGGATACAGGGCAACAACGATCTCATCTGGTTCCGTGGAGGGCCCGAAAGGTGAAAGGTCGAAAGCCAAACTGTCCCAGAATTTGGCGTTGCGCAACCACAGGCGCCCATCCCTTGCCAGATAGATAGGCACCAGATTGTTCCTGGCGCTGTACTTGATAGTGGTCCCAGGGGGTTCCGGCAACTCGTCACTATCTCCGGCCGCTTCCAGAGCAAACTCCGAGTCTTCGCCTGCACTCTTTGCCGCTGCGCCCAGACGCTTCATTTCGGCCAAGCGCTCGAGGAAACTTGTTTTGTCCTTGCGGACCAGAACAGCAAAGTAGACCTCATCCTCCGGTGGGAACCGGAGAACGCATCCAAATATCAGAGCCTCGGCGTCTTCTCTGACGTTATCTAGGTTGACTACCCCAAGCTGGATGCCGCCCTCAACAATTTTCGCGCTATTCGATACCCCGAACAGCTCTCGCGGGCGGACTGCTTTTGATGTGCCGAAGTGCTGCTGCGCAGCTTCAAGAAACTGTCGTTGCCGCTCGACGAGGCTCATCTACCGAATCCTTTTGCATGATTGCCTGTTTGATGGTCTGTTTGATGTGGGTGGCTAGTGCTCTGGCCATCAGAGGCGGCACCGCATTACCGATCTGCTTGAAAGCGGGGTTCATTGTGCCGCTGAAACGGAAACCGTCCGGGAAAGACTGTAGGCGTGCAGCTTCGCGAACTGAAATGGTTCGAGCCTGCTTGCTGTCGTAATGGATGTGGCTATAGCCATCCTTGCCTAGATGGGCCAAGAGCGTGCGTGCAGGCTGGTCTCGCCACATTTTGCGCCACTTATTTGGGAACTTGCTTACGTCATATGGCGGCACAATCGAGGCCTTCAATGCCTTGTACTCTACCGAACCGTCAACGAGCGTTTCTCCGTAGGTACGCGCAATGGCCAAGCGCTCCTGGAACATTTCAGTGGCATGCGCATATGCCTCAGGATACTGATCACCTGGGTTCATGCGAGCAAACAGTTCGTAATCCCGTGGTAGGTAGCGGATGACATGATCCGTCAACCCATCTTTGGGAGCCTCATGATCGGACCACGTGCGCATCAGTTCTGCATAAGCGGAAGGCTTCCTGCGGCTGTAGCTGACTGGGTTGTCGAAGCGGCGGGCGCCACGGCCGATCTTCCCAGCAGCAAGTAGCTCTCGAGCGTTGATTGCTGGGAGGTCGTCTAGTGCTTCCTCCGCCGTTACTGCGGGTGGGAGGTCTGGAGTCGCAGCTGGCGGTTCGATGTAGGAGTGAGCCTCATCGGCCAAATTGCGCAATGACTTGAGAGCGACGGAGCGAGATCCCTCATATCCGGGGGGCAGTATCAGCCAGTGGCTGGGAGAGGGGAATGAAACCTTCGCCCCTAACTCACGTCGGTATGCAATCAGGAACATCCGTTCGCGCATCTGTGGGACGCCATAGAATGCTGAGTTGAGCAGGGTGTAGCCGCAGACATAGCCTTTAGCTTCCAGGACCTCACAGGTTTCTTCGGCAATGTTCTGGCCGCCGTGGTTCAGAATGTCGGGTACATTTTCCATAAGCACGGCTAGTGGCTGGAACGCGTCTACGTACTCCAGATACTTCTTATAGAGCTGTGCCCGTGGATCATGGATGAACGCTTCGGGATGCTCCTCGATCTCGCGCAGTTTGGATCTACCCACTCGAGCAAATGCTTGGCAAGGCGGTCCCCCCACTACGATGTCGAAGGCATCTGCAACATTGCCCAGATCAAGCTGGCGGCAAAGATCAGCCGGCGTGGTCTTTGTAATGTCAATTGGCTGGCTGTGGGCCTCAGCACCACCATGGAAATTTAGGCCGTGCGATCTGGCCGCATCGGGATCGAACTCAACGGAGCCCCGCATCTCGAAGCCTGCAGACTCGAAGCCAAGTGAGATACCGCCACAGCCGGAGAACAGATCCAGCACGCGAGGCTTTGCGGAGGTTTGGAGGCGCGCCAGTTTACGAAGAATGACATCTTTACTCATGAATCAGATCCTTGTCGCGCAGACATGCGAAGGGGCAGTTGGAGCTGCCCCTGGTGCTCGTCCAGAAAGCGCTGCACCGCCATGCGTATGACCCAGGCAGACGAAACGTGATTCGCGTCGGCCAGAGCTTGTACCTGGAAGTGGACGTCCTCAGGCAACATGACTGAAGTCCTGACGGTCTTACGATCAGGAGCGATAGGGGGGCGGGCCATAAGCTGAAGACCAGTGGTGATAGTGGTGCCATTGTGCACCACAGTGCGTACCCTTGCACCAATTTCCTGCCCAGCTGTGTTGGGACGGTAAGTATCAAGGCGCGCTATGGGCGAAACAGTCCTGCTCGTCCGTGAGACTGACGGAAAATTTTGCGTTGGATGAGCTGTTGGCTTGGCTCGATGATTTCATCTCAAAGTATGAAAGTCATTCCATCACTAAGTGACAATACGATGCTTGATCGTGTCGATCCGTCTGAGGTCAAGCCGATGATCAAAAAAATAAAAGTTGAAGTGAAGCCAGTAGGGGGCGTATGACCCCCTATTTGCAGGATTAGCAAGGCGAGTATTGCTCAGGATTGTTATTGCAACAGATAGCCCATCGGTTGGTCATCTTTGTCGAAGCAGAGGATGGTTTCACAGTGACCTCCTAGCTGGTCGGCATTTGATTCGCTGATGTCCGGCAACCACTTGCCCAGTTCGGCAATAGGGACTTTCTTGCTGTTGATGTAGCAATCATCATCCATGCGTGGGTTGCACCAAGCGGTTTTGACTTCTGGCCACTCGGTTTGGGTCGAAGGGGCAGGTGACTGCTGAGTCGCTGGTTTCGCCCCTCCTTTCTGTGCTTGCCAAGCTGCATGGCCGCCGTCATAGCGCCCGTTAAATGTAGGGACGAGTTGGTCGTCAGGTACCCCAATGTCCAGGTAGAACTGGTACAGGAGAGATCCCGCCTCGGCATACGACACTTGACGGGAGGTATCGATGCGGTAGGCCACTGGCTTGCCGTCGGTGCTGGTGCCGATGCGATACCAGATCGATATTGTGAACAAAACGTCCTGGTTCCACTCACCCACCATGGCATTGCTTATCCGGCACTTGCCGCGCAGGCACTGACCACTTACTTGGTTGACATAGCGCACGTCCAGTTGACGCTGGGCATCCCAGATGAGTACATCGCGGGCGGTCTCCAGCCACGTGCATTTCAGCATGGGCTGACCATTGAAGGCTTTCTTGGCAATACACGGGATAGCTTCGGGGAGGCCATTGGTTGAAGTCTCGTCTGGGAAGGCGATAGCGCCCCATGCGTAATGGTCCACGACGGCGTTTGCGTTGGCGCAAAAAATGAGCAGCACGATGCTGAGTATCCGTTTCATGGGTTCACTCCAGTTTGTTGCTTCTGTGCAAAATTAACGACTGATGACGGGGCAAACGAGCCCAGCAGAACAACAGGGTTCTTCGCTGTTGGTAGTTGTGGGAATGAATGGGGTTATTTCTTGTAGATGACCTTGAGCCGCTGATTCACGTAGTCCTTGAGGATTTCGTAATCAGGGTTGTAGGTAACTAGACCGTGCCCCACGCTTGCGACGGCCCCGAGCGTTACCACGGTCAGTGTTGCAGGTGTGGACAGGACGCTGAATACAGCACCGAGTGCGCCGCCCTGTACCACAGCACTTTTCACGTCACTTCTGACTCGACACTTCAGTCCCTGGCTTTCAATCTTGGTTTCGACAAGTTTGATACCTGCCATGAAATTGCCCCTGAGGCCATTGATCTCGAAGGATGTTTTGCTTCTCAGGAGACCTTCAATCTGCGCTTCATTCGGGCCCGTTACGACGATCATGTTTTTTTGAGCTCCCTGCAAGAGGTGGTGGTTTAGAGAAAAAGTCGAATATCAACCTTTTGGGGTGAGTCTCAGCTTGGGAAGTCCTTCATGTCAACAGGTTGATGCCCAACCATCCAGGTTGAACTGGAGGGCGGCATGGCAAAAACCGAATCGAAGCAGCTGGCGGAGCTTGTTGGTCAAGCAATTGCTCGCCAGCGTGCTCGTTGCAAGCTGAGTCAGGAACAGGTTGCGGAAAAGCTTGGGATTGGAAGTGAGGCTGTATCCCGTATCGAGCGCGGGATCGTCATGCCTAACATCGAGCGTTTGGTCGAGTTAGCGGAAATTTTTGGCTGTGAAACCGCCGACTTGCTGACGGCGGGCAGTTCACGCCCAGAAGACCAGGCGCGCAGGCTCGACGATTTACTGTCCACGCTGGATACGGATGACCGCGCACTCGTCATGGGTGTGGTGGAGCGTCTTGTTGACCGGCTCGGTCGTGACTGAGTTGCTATTTTACTGCGGCTGAGGCGCTTGCTCAGAAGCTTCCTTCACCGCCTCATCAATAAAGCGCCGCAGCGCAGGCACAGACAGTCTTCGCCTGCGAAGTGATATTTGGCGACATCCTCAGCCAATCGCAGCGCCGATGGGTAAGTCGGTGCGATGGCGGCCAGCCCACTCAGTAGCGAGTTGTATCCGAGGCGATCCTGCGTGCCCTGATTCGTGTCCTGAACTCCTCGTAGCGCGCCATCGGCCAGGCCGGCCAGCAGGGCAACGCCTCTTGCGGCCTCCTGGGCCAGGACGGCTCTTGAGTCGCAGATCAAACATTGTCTGATCATCGTTCATTCTCCTGATGGGTTAAGTGCGGCCATTCCCTGTCTGGCCGCTCATAAAGGTTGCTGAGGTCACCCCTGTGATGCGGGATTTTTCGTGGGATTGTCCTGGCCGGATGCGCGCAGTAGCTTGCACAGGCGGTTCAGAATCCAGCACGCAAGGACTACGGCGACCAGCAACGGCGGGAAACGCAGCATTAGCAGAATGCTCAGCACCAGTACGCCTGCTGCAGCCAGCGCCCCGATGAAAATGAATAGGCAGAATAGAAATCGAAGCAGGGTCATGACGGCTTTCCGAAAGAGCCTGCCTGGCCGATGCATTCAGTCCAGGCAGGAGTGGTATCAGTTGGCGTGCGAGGCGAGCGCTTCCAGCTTGCCCGCGAGTGAGTTGGGTGCCGGTTGCGGTTCGTCACTCTGGGCAGCGCCGGTGGTGGCATCCGTGCGCGAATAAAACTCCTCGATCACGGCGTCACCGTCTTCCTCGCTGTCCTCGAACGCCCCGTTGCCGAGCCCATGCTTCGCTGCGCTGTCCAATGAGGCCTGATCGAAGCCCGCAGATTGCCGGGCTTCATCGAGCTGCCGAGCGGCGAGCAATGCTTCCTCCATGCTCATGCCGCTGCGCACGGTGATATCGACGTAGAAGATCGGCGTGCCGTGGCTTTGCCGGGTGGACTTGCCGCGCAGACGCAGTTCCAGCGGCAGGCAGGCCAGGCGGTTGCCCGAGATGGCTTGGAAGTAATGCAGCCGAGCGGCCAGAGTGCGGATGCTATTGAAGCCGGTGGTACGGAACACGAAGCTGCCCAGCGGATCGTCATCACCGATGAGTACGTTCAGCCGACCATAAGGCTTGCAGGCCCCCCCTTTGGCCAATGGACACGCATCCGGCGAGGGGCAGGGAAGTGACTGCATGCCGTCTTGAGTGGCACGCTTGCAGGTCTCGCCATTGCCCACGCACAACGGCCTGCCAGACTGCCGATCAAACAGGTTGTAGTCGGCGCGGAAGTTCAACTCGGGCTCGTTGAAAAGCAGGCGCATCGGAATGCTGCGCAGCTTGTCCTCGTGGCCTTTGCGTAGCTCGTCATTGAGCGGGTGTAGCAGCCAGCCGTCCTTGGCCTGTACCTGCGAGGTGATGGTGAATTGATCATCTTTCTCCGGCAGACGCTTGCCGTTTTTCTCGATGACCTTGCCGATGGAAATCCGCCCGAGCACGGGCGGTGTGATAGCCAGACCTTTCAGCATGGTGGTTCTCCTAGAAATGAAAAAAGGCCAGTCACGCAGAACGAACTGCATGGGCTGGCCAAGGGGAGGGAATGATTGAGGGGATGGGAATCAGACCACCAGAAAGCGCCGTGCACCAGGCTTCGGCAACGTGTACTTGGCCTGCAAATAAGGCTTGTCCTTGAGCAACTGAGTGACGTCCAGACCGATGCTGTCCTTGGCTTTGCGCCAGCTGATAAAGCCGTTGCTGAACTCCGCTCGTGTGGCTTCACCCATGGCCTGTTGAAGCATCTGCTTAATCTGGGCTTCGCGTGTTTCCTTCTCGCTGATGGATTGGCGCACGGCTTTGAGCTCCAGGTAGGCGGCAGCCAAACCAGCACGACCACTGAAGTCGACCGTCTGGCCGTTGTCCTCTGGATATAGGCAGCGCAAAGCCGCCTCGGCCGAAGCACTACCGTCGGCGGGTGGCGGGGTGTCGGTTTCTACATAGGACCAGAACTTGCGCTCCAGCTCGACCAGGCGGGCAATCATCTGCTCGTTCCGTTCAATTCTGTGGATCTCCAACGTCTGGCCGCCGAGCAGTACCGCCACATCTGCCGCCTGCTTGCCGGTGACGGCGAGCTGGTGCATCACCTGTAGCTGTACATACTCAGGCACGCCTTCTTTCCAGAGGCGTGCGCCGTTTATGCCGGCCGTTTTGCATTCGAGGATCTGCACATCGTCCGCACCGATGACCTCTCGGTCGATGTTGGCGAGCATCCAGGGCAACTCAGGATTCGGATGCTGCAGCACGGCGTTGATGCGCCGTACCTTGTTCTTAGTGCGCTTGCTGTAATGCCAAGCCACGATGGGCTCCAGCACGTTGCCCCAGTACATCGGGCTTTCCTCATCGTGGGGATCGGCCTTCGGCAGTGTGGTATCGCGGCCGGTTTTCTCCAGCCACAGTTCCAGCTGCGACTTGTAGGGATTCAGACCCACTGCGGCGGCTGCATCAGAACTGCCGATGCCTTGCTTACGCACTGCCAGCCAGTCTTCACGGGGTAATTCCTTGGTACTGATTAGGCGTAGCGCTGGGCGAGCCTTGCTGGTGCTGCTCAACGAAGTAGCTTTCATAGCGTTCACCTTGCGGAAATAGAAACGCCCGACCAGCGACGAGGCTGGTCGGGCGTTATAGGGGGGAAGAGGTAAGCGGTCAGGTGACCAGTTGCAGGGCGGTGTCCAGGGCGCGTTGCTTGATCTGCGCGCCCTGGCCGAACCAGGCCGAGTCCATGCGGTACTCGTTGCTGCGTGCCCGCCGTTCGTGGTCGACAAACTCGGTCACGGAGTTGAGCAGGCCCCAGGCGGTTCCGCGTGCTGAGTCCAGCTGACTGCCGCGGCCACGACCCTCGTACAGCTCTTGAACTTTGCGCAGGGCGCGCTCGTTGGGCAGGACTTCCGGCAGAGCACCGGTCGGGTTGGTTTCGCACAGCACATTCATGAAGAAACCCAGCGCCTCATGCCACTGGACCTTGCGCTCGGCTAGGGCGCGCATGCGGTACATAAACTCGTCCCAACCGGAGACGGCTATGCCGAGTTGCTTTTTCACTGCCTTCGGATCGAAGCGGGTGTTGTGCGGCACCTTGATCGCGCGGCTGGTGCCATCAAGAGCGATAGTCAGCGTGTTGTTGCACACCACGCGCACTGTGGTCGGTGTTGCCGTGGTGGCCAGGGTGCCGTCGCAGGATGTTGCCAGCAGCAGATAGCCGTTGACCTGGTCGTTACCCTTGAGCGCAGCACCTTGCCCGGTACGCGCCAGCGCCCAGAACTTGCGCCCGCCTTTGAGCACGCCGGCGGTTTCCAGCTCATAGCCGGAGACGTCGGTCAGATCCCGGTAGAACTCGAGCACTTCCCGAGGCTGCACCGTGTGATAGCGCTGGGATACCACTGACAGTGGTGACTTGGTGTCCGAACGGTAGAGCACCTTCTGTTCAGGGAAGGAGTGGATGGTCCCCAGATGCCCCGCGACTTCTGACTTGAAATGCACGGGGCTTTCCAGGATCTGCCAGTCCATACCCGCCTCGCGTTGCCAGACTTCGATGGGCTGTTTCTGAGTGAGTTGATTGCCTATGCCGTGCCACGGGGTAGCGCCAGCGTAGGCCATGGTTTCGACGAGATGTGCCATGTGAACGATTCCTATGGGTGCAAGTCGGCATAAAGCGCCGCGCACAGCGCAGCACCGACCGAAGGATAGAAATGAGAATGGTGAGGATGCCGATCAGGTCGACAGATTGAAGCGATGACCGCAGAGCAGACAGAGGTTGTGGGCCAGGACGTGGCGGTCGAGCGACTCGCCCAGTTGAGCGCCGAGCGCGCAGCCGCCCACGCCTCCGGCCAGACCGCCGAGTATGGCCCCCGACACGGAAGCTAGGGTGATGCCGACTGGCCCGGCGAGCGCACCGATAGCTGCGCCGGCCTGACCACCTGCCATGGCAGCGCTGACGCCACGCGCAACGCCGCCCACGATGCCGATGGCGGCCCCGACTTTCATGGCGTGATGGAAGGACGCGACTTTGGGGGAGTGACAACGTGGGCATTGCAATGACATGGGGAATGACCTTCTACTGTTGATGTCATTGCGATGATGTGTGGCTGAGATTTTTTTGAATCGAATGGCCGCTTTTTAGCAGCGAAATCAATGGTGTAACGGGCTAAATTGGCCAATAGCAGCCCTTCGATGGGTGTGGGAAACAGAGGGCGAGTCATTGCGAGGGGGCGAACGCAGCATTTAGGCCAAGCTAAATTGACAGCCTGGGTCAAAATCGTGTCAGCGCCAATAGCCTAGATTCTTTAGCTTGCTGGAGCATTATGCCACTAGCAGCAGCCAGTGATCGCCGTTATCCTGATTACCATCAATTTTCGCGCCAGGGACGGATAAATTCCCCCGTCCTCGCAGGGATGCATAATGGAACTCAGGCTAGTATTCGCCGCAGCAATCTTCTTGGGCTCCTACCTTCCGCTCAGCATCATTCTGCTGGTTCAGGACCTGAAGGTCGAGCTCATTAGTAGGCCTTTTTGTTCAACGCTTTCGCGGATGTCGTCGGAGTGCGAGCTCCCTTTCAATAATTCTGGCCTTGCGATTGGATTTGTTCTCTGCTGCCTGGTTTGCTTTCTAACCACCATCTTTGTGATCTGGTGTAAGCAAGAGCCTCAGAGCATTACTATCATTGAGTCAAAACAAATTCCAACTGACCTGATCAATTACGTAGTGCCCTACATAGTCTCGTTCATGAGTCTTGAATACTCACTATTGACCAAGGTGATGGGCTTTGCGCTATTCATGGTGTGGGTTTTTTGGCTGTCCTACAAAACCGGCCAAGTCGTCCTCAATCCAATTCTGATTATCCTGGGTTGGAAGTTGTACGAGATCAAATACACTTACCAGAACAGCCCAACTGAGCGCGTAGATAAAGCCTTGGCCAAAACTGAGTTTAGGCCCGCCGCCAGAGCCTATATCGACGTCGAGTTCATTCAAGAAGTCATAGTGAAAAGGGATTAGCCATGGCAGTGCTGCAGGATCTACACGATTTTGATCTCGAACAAGCAACGGTCAATTTCTGGATATTCAAACGATATACAAAAGGTACGCCACCAGAGCCGAAATACACGGGCAAATGGGTAAGCCTGGATAATGACCTCAAAGTGGCATTGAGGTCGACGGCAGCCGCCTTCAAAGCGGCGCTCACTGAAACGCTTGAATACGGGTTACTCGCTGAAAACAATCAATCGAGTGCGCTCACCATTCCTCAGGACGAAACTCACGCAGCCAAGTTCGTAGCGGAGTCGCACGACCAGACCCCAGCCAAGCGAATCTCCAAAATGGAAGAGCTCGCGAACGCCGAGTTTTATGTGGTGAAGTTCTCCAGTGCTCAGGGCAATCTGTACTGTGTGCGCAAGACGGATTCCACATGGAAGACCAAGAAGCGAGCTGGTGCCATTCATACCTTTTTCAAATCCAAAACGCTCAAACTTGATGAGGCGCCCAGCTTTCACATCGCTAAGGACTTCGACATGGCGGTGCTGAATGACACCATATTCATCAAACACAAACCCAGCTTTGAATCGATACTGAGCCACAAGGCTGCCCACCAGGATGACTTTACTCAGCTCCTAGCCCATGCCGACTTCCAAGCACTTTTCACCACTACCGACGTGGTGAGCGCCTACGTTGGTACAAATGCAATGCAGCTTCGCAGGGCGTGTGCCATCAAGATGAAGGGTCATTACCTCGATGCAAGATTCATGGGCAATCTGCGACGCGAGTACGCTAACTTCGGTCTAAACATCCCCTTCCAAGCTGACGGAAAAATCGCGCCTACGCCAGAAAGCTGCCCTGATATTTTCAAAGCGCTACTGGATCACCGGCTCAAATCTCACTTCTCTGAAAAGATTTATGACGTTCAGAACACCGCTGAGACAGGGGTGTAAGTATTGATAAGGGAGGGCCACATGTCCTCCCTTTTTATAATCACCTTATGCCCGACCAGCAAAAATGAATGGTCCTCAGTTTGCCAGGCACAACCAAGGCCTGCTATTCGCCATTTTAGCCTGCCTTCACCCGCTATTTTGGGGCGCTGTTTGTTGATCAGCGTATCGAAACGACTTTTCTGTCGCGATTCTCCTGGATGGCTGACACCGACAGATTGCCCGTTGCTGCTTCCTGGATGTGCTCACTCCACCAGGTCATCATTGGGCGTCTCCGCTCGATGTAGTCCGCACGGTTGTAGGCACTGCGAACCTCGTCTTTATCGACGTGGGCCAGTGCTACCTCGATCAACTCGGGATCCCAGCCATGCTCGTTGAGGATTGTGCTACCCATCGAGCGCATACCGTGGCTGACCAGGCGTCCCTCGAAGCCCATTCGCTTCAGCGCCATGTTGGCGGTCTGGCTGTTGCAGTGGGTGCGGGGGTTCCGGTCTGCGGGGAACACATATTCTCGGTGTCCGCTGTACGGCTTGATCGTCTCCAGCAGTGCGAGAGCCTGCTCCGTGAGTGGGATGATATGCGTACGGCGTTTCTTCATTCGTTCCGCAGGAATCGTCCAGATTCTTCTATCAATATCGATGTCCGCCCAACGTGTGGTTGCCGCTTCCACTGGCCGGGTCATGGTGTGGAGCTGCCACTCGATCAGGCAGCGGGTTGTTCTTTTTATGCTGGCATTGGCTATTGCCACCATGAGCTCCTTCAGCTCATCGGGGGGTAGTGCCAGCATGTTTTTCTTTTTCGGTTTCTTGAAGACGGAGCGTATGCCGCTAAGCGGGTTCGCGTGAATCAGTCCCGAGTTGACCCCGTAGGTCATGATCTCGTTGAGTCGCTGCGTCAGCCGCTTCACAGTTTCAAGGCTGCCCTTGGTCTCGAGTGGTCGGAGCAAGTTGATAACCTGAGGGGCATTGATGGCTGAGATCGGAGTGGTGCCCACATCAGGGAAGATGTGTAGCGTGAGGGAGCGCCAGATGTCCTCGGCGTAGGCCTCCGTTACTGAGTCTTTTTTCAGTTCATACCAAGCTGTCGCGATGTTCTGAAAGGTATGTTCGGTCGCGGCTTTTTTCGCCTGACGATGAGCGTTGCGTTGTTCCTTCGGATCGATCCCTTGGGCAACAAGCTCTCTAGCCTCGACGGTTCGCTTGCGCGCCTGAGCCAGGCTCACTTCAGGGAAAGTACCTAAACCCATGTTTATCCGTCTCTTCGTTACGGGATGGATATAGTTAAAATTCCACAGCTTAGAGCCATTGCTTCTCACTCGCATCTGAAGGCCGTTGCCATCAGTCAGCGTGTAGTCCTTTTCACTAGGCTTTGCGGTTTTGACTTTAAGGTCAGAGAGGCGCGTGGCTTGGGCACCCATGATGTATTCCAGAGTTGGTGGTGTATTCCAAAAAATAACAGCTGAGTGCTTGGAATACCACGTGGAATACACGAAAACATAGATGCTGCTGGACGCTATCGGATCGTGACGACGCTGAAAGCTCCGTATCTACTGGGTTTCAGGCACAAAAAAAGACGTCCGTGGACGTCTTTAGATGTTGAAGTGGTGGAGCCGGGGGGATTTGAACCCCCGTCCGCCAGTACTCCGCTGTCGGTACTACATGCGTAGCCGTTTCTATTAAGTTAACCCTCAGCGACCCGAAGGGCAGGGTGCTTTGGGCGAGTTGTGTAAGTTTTAGCCGCTTCGTCCACAACGTACTGCACGGCGATTCTGTTCTATATGACAATCACTTTGGGTTTACAGACATCCCCTGGTGATTGCTGGACCCGAAGGTACCAGAAGCTCAGGATCTAAGGCTGCTTACGCAGCGATAGAGAATTCCTGGCCGTAGTTTTCGTCATTGGCAACTATAAGAAGTTGCAACAGTGGATTTACGAGTTCTGTTACCAACTCGGCATGCACCTAAAGTTTCGCAACCGGCGTCGAATCCTAAACGGCCCCGTGCTTGTAACTCGTTGTTTCTTAGTGAGTGACAAGCCTGTGCAGTGTACGCCAAAAGGTCAGCGAAGGCCAACCCGAAGGTTGGCCCTATCGCTTACTGGCCGCCTTTGTCGCTGTTTTGCAGGTCCTGCAGGGCCTTGGAGGTGATTTCGATGCACTTCTTCTCATCACCTGCCGCGAGGGCGGCCTTGGCCTGGGAAACGGCGGTGTCTATTTCGCCGCTTTTGCCGCTGGTGTCGGTGGCCAGCAGGGCCTTGCCGTTGTTGATTTTATCCAGATTGATCTGGCACAGGTCTTTGTCACTGCCGGCTGCAAACACAGGGGAGGCCAGCATCGCAGCGGTAATAAACAAGCCAGCAAGAGCGGAACGCTTCATAGGGTATCTCCTTGCGCAAAAGGGCTCGACGCTGCTGGCGTTTAACCGCTGCCAGCGACATCACTGATGAGCCTCGTTCGTCGAGGCCTATGCAGATGACTGCGCCAGCGCGCCAGGGTTCTGTTTTTTTGCCGGGTTAGTGAGCGCGTGCGCGGGTGACCCGGTCCACCAGGTAGACCAAGCCGTGGTAGTCGATGCCGCCATGCTGGCTCAGGCCGATCTCGCAGGTGCGGCTGGTGGAGATGCCTTCGCTGCAATGTTGCACGGCATCTCTGAGCGATCGCAGGGAGTGGGCGTTGAGTTCCGGCGTGGTGAAGCCTTTGTCGCCGGCAAACCCGCAGCAATGAATGCCTTCGGGGATTACCACGGTTTTTGCGCAGCGCCGGGCTAGTTCTATCAGCGCCTGGCTTTCGCCCAGGTGCTGGGTGCTGCAGGTGACGTGTACGGCGATGGGCGCTTCCTGGGGGGTGAAGTCCAGGCGCTCCATCAGGTGGGTGCGGATGAAACGCACCGGGTCGTAGAGGTCCAGGCGCGTGTCGCCCAACTCTTGCACCAAGCGCAGGGTGCATGGGCTGGTGTCGCAATAGATCGGATCGAGGCCGCCACGGCTGGCGTGGAGCAGGGCGCCGATCAGCTCCTGGCGCTTGTGTTCGGCCTGCTCGGCGTAGCCTTTGGATGCGAAGGGTTGGCCGCAGCAGAGGCTGTCCTGGTTGTCGGGGAAGACCACCTGGTAGCCAGCTTTTTCCAGCAGTTGGCGGGTTTTATCGTACAGCGACATCTGCTCTTTATCCCCGGCTGCCGGCCCCATGGCGCGTGAGACGCAGGCGGCCAGATACACCACTCGCGGGCGCTCGTCCGATACCGCAGGGCTGAAGCGAATGGCTTTTTCCGGTTGAGGCATGGCGTTGGTCCACTGCGGAACCTGGCCTTTGGACAATTTGGTCAGCGTGGCTGACCACTTCGCCAGGCGCGGTGCCCCCAGCAGCATGCGTGCACCATTGGCGACATGCAGCGTAAAGCGTGCGCCTTGCAGCGCCGTGGAGAAATGACTGGCAAGCCATTCGGCGGTTTTCGTACGGTCGGCCTCGTGGCTGCGCAGCTTTTTCACCAGGTCACCGGTGTTGATACCGACCGGGCAGCGTTGGGCGCAGAGCCCGGTCGCGGCGCAGGTCTCGATGCCTTGATAATGGTAGGCCGCTTCCAGCTCGGTGGTATCGACCCCCGCGCGTTGCTTGGCCTGAATATCGCGCCAGATCACGATGCGTTGGCGTGGGCTCAACGTAAGGCCCTTTGACGGGCACACCGGCTCGCAGAACCCGCACTCAATGCACTTATCCACAAGCTCATCGGCGGCGGGCAAGGGCTTGAGGTGTTTGAGGTGGATCTGCGGGTCGTCACTGAGCACTACATCCGGGTTGAGAATTCCGTTGGGGTCGAGCAGGCGCTTGAGTTGCCACATCAGCTGATAAGCGTCGCTGCCCCACTCCAGCTCGACGAACGGCGCCATATTGCGGCCGGTGCCGTGTTCGGCTTTCAGCGAGCCACCGAATTCAACCGCCACTAGCTGCGCGACGTCGTCCATGAACGCTTGATAGCGTGTGACTTCTTCGCGGCTGTTGAAGCCCTGGGTGAACACAAAGTGCAGATTGCCTTCCAGGGCGTGTCCGAAAAGGATGGCTTCGTCGTAGTGATGTTTGTCGAACAGTTCGATCAGGCGGTTTACGCCAATCGCCAGTTGTTCGACGGGGAAGGTGACGTCTTCGATGATCACGGTGGTGCCGGTCTTGCGCACCGCGCCTACGGCGGGGAAGGTGTCTTTGCGGATCGCCCACAGGCGAGCGTTTTCCACGGGGTCTTCGGTGAAGTCGACCTGTTTCTCTACGGGAAACGCCGCCAGGGAAGCCATGATCACTGTCAGCTGTTCGTGCAGTAATGCGGGCGAGGCGGCGCGGGATTCGATCAGCAGTGCGCAGGCATTTTCCGATAAGTGTTGTACGAATGCGGGCATGCCCGGCTTGTTCTGCACCGAGCGCATGCTGCGTCGGTCCAGCAGCTCAACGGCGGAAACCGGCTGGGTTTTCAGCACCGTTACTGCGTTGCAGCATGTCTCGACATCCGGGAATACGATCAGCGCCGAGGCTTTGTTCGGGTGATCGATTACCGTGTCGTAGGTGACCGCACTGATAAACCCCAGGGTGCCCTCGGAGCCGACCAGCAGGTGGCTGAGAATATCCAGCGGGTCATCGAAATCCACCAGGGCGTTGAGTGAAAGGCCGGTGGTATTTTTCAGACGGTATTTGTGGCGAATCTTTGCCGCCAGTTCAGTATTTTCCCGCGTTTCACGGCCCAATGTGGCCAGGCGTTCAAGCAACGCGCCGTGTGTCTGGCGGAAGGCCTGCACGCTGGCGGCGTCTTCCGTATCCAGGCGGCTGCCATCAGCCAGTACCAGGCGGATGCCCGCCAGGGTGTGGTAGGTATTTTGCGCCGTGCCGCAGCACATGCCACTGGCGTTGTTGGCAACGATACCGCCAATCTTGCAGGCATTGATCGACGCCGGGTCTGGCCCGATCTTGCGCCCGAATGGCGCGAGCCAGGCGTTGGCCTGGGCGCCAATGACGCCGGGTTGCAGGCGTATCTGAGTGCCTTGCCCGCGGATTTCGCGATGGTTCCAATTGTCTCCCAGCACAATCAGCACCGAGTCGCTGATGGCCTGCCCGGACAGGCTGGTGCCGGCGGCACGAAAGGTCACTGGCACGCGTTCACGCTGGGCCAGTTGCAGCAGTGTGACCACTTCGTCTTCTGACTCCACGCGGATCACCAGCTGTGGGACCAGGCGGTAAAAGCTGGCGTCGGTGCCGAAGGCCAGGGTGGAAAGTGCGTCGTCGAAACGACGATCTTTCGGGATCAGTTGTGCGACGTCGCTGATAAAAGCAGCAGGCAGGCTCATCGGTCCTCCAGAAATAGCAGACGCCGGAATCGTTATCCGGCGTCGATTCTTACCCTATTACGTGCAGGTCTCAGTGCACCAGCATACCGGTGAACCAGTAGGCCTGCGCCAAGGTGATCAGCCCGACGATGGTGGCAAAAAACAGGCTGTGCTTGAGGGTAAAGCGGAACAGGTCGGATTCCTTGCCTACCAGGCCAGTGGCGGCGCAGGCCACGGCGATCGATTGCGGCGAGATCATTTTGCCGGTCACGCCGCCGCTGGTGTTAGCCGCTACCAGCAGGGTGTCATTGACACCGATCTGGTGGGCGGTGGTGGCTTGCAATGAGCTGAACAGGGCGTTGGATGAGGTATCGGAGCCTGTCAGGAAAACCCCCAGCCAGCCAAGGAATGGCGAAAAGAACGGGAAGGCTGCGCCGGTGCCGGCCAGCACCAGGGCCATGGTCGAGGACATGCCCGAATAGTTGGTGACGAAAGCAAACGCCAGCACCATGCCAATGGACAGGATCGGCCAACGCAGCTCAAAGAAAGTTTCTTTTAAAGTGGTAAGACCAGTTTTAACGTCAATTTTCAACACCAGCATGGAGACCAGTGCGGAGAAGAAAATCGCGGTGCCGGTGGCCGAAATCGGGTCGAGCTTGAATACGGCTGGGATGGCGGTCGGGTTGGTCACGATGGGGGCGACTTTGATCACAAGTTGATCCAGGTGAGGGATCGCAAAGTTGAAGACCCAGCTGTACATCGAACCGCCCGCGGCGAACATGGCCTTGAAGGGCTTGAGGGTCCAGATGGTGACCAGCACGGTCAGGATCAGGAACGGTGACCAGGCCTTGAAGATCTGCCCCAGGCTGTAGGGCGAAACCACGGTGCTGCGTGGCAAACCGAAGCCGCCGACGCTGGAAGTGACCGCTACGCTGGAGGTGGCGCCGGCAATTTGTGCGCCTGCGGTGCGCTTGGGCTGCCAGACTTTGAGGAACAGCGTCAGGGCGATCAGACTGGCGAGCGCCGAGGTGATGTCCGGCAGTTCCGGGCCAATGAAGTTGGAGGTGAAATACTGGGTGATGGCAAAGCTCAAGCCCGCGACCAGT
This sequence comes from Pseudomonas khavaziana, assembly GCF_036704165.1. Taxonomy (NCBI): domain Bacteria; kingdom Pseudomonadati; phylum Pseudomonadota; class Gammaproteobacteria; order Pseudomonadales; family Pseudomonadaceae; genus Pseudomonas; species Pseudomonas khavaziana. Next base: position 5,542,295 of record NZ_CP129946.1, on the reverse strand, counting down.
GCAGCTGGCCAGGTTTCGCGAACGCCACGCAGGCCGTCCATCATGAACACCAGCCAGAAGGGCACGAACAGTGACAGCAGCGGCAATTGCCGGCCGGTCATGGCGCCGATCTTGAACGCATCAATGCCGGTGACCTGGCCTGCGACGATGATCGGAATGCCCAATGCACCGAAGGCCACTGGCGCGGTGTTGGCAATCAGGCACAGGCCGGCGGCGTACAGCGGGTTGAAACCCAGGCCGACCAGCAGCGCGGCGGTAATCGCCACAGGTGCGCCGAAACCGGCGGCGCCTTCCAGGAAAGCACCGAAGCAGAAGCCGATCAACAGTACCTGCAGGCGCTGGTCGTCGGTGATCGACAAGACGGAGCTGCGGATGATCTCGAACTGACCGCTCTTGACCGTCAATTTGTAGAGGAATACCGCTGCCACGATGATCCAGGCGATGGGCCACAAGCCGTAGGCAAAGCCATAACCGGCTGCAGCCAGGGCCATGTCTACTGGCATCTGGAAGGCGAAGATGGCGACCAGGATCGACAGCGCCAGGGTGATGCTGCCAGCTACATGGCCTTTAAGGCGAAAGACGGCAAGGGCCAGGAAGAAAAACACGATGGGAATAACCGCTGCCATTGCGGACAAGCCGAGGCTGCCGAGAGGGCTGTAGAGCTGTTGCCAGGTTTGCATATGGGGTGGCCCCTGATTTTGTTGTTGTTTGTGTGCTTGGATAATTGGTAATACCAATTTACACTCGCTGTTGGCTAGATTAAGAGGCATTGCCGGGGTGTGTCAATTTGCCGCTCGCGAAACTTTGGTCTGAGGGTGTGATGGAAGGCGATCTGATCGGATGAATCGAAGGCGTTCTGATAGGTGCTGCAAGCGCAGCGATAGGCCAGAATAGGGGGCCCGGCGAGTGGTCGGGATCGTGGAGAGTGAGTTATGGGGTTTGATCAGGTGCGTCAGCGCCGTTTGTCTGATGACATTGTCGAGCAGCTTGAGGGCATGATCCTTGAGGGCACGTTGAAGTCAGGCGAGCGCTTGCCGGCCGAGCGCGCTTTGGCTGAACAGTTTGGTGTGTCGCGCCCTTCATTGCGTGAGGCGATCCAGAAACTGGCGGCCAAGGGGTTGCTGGTCAGTCGCCAGGGCGGTGGCAACTATGTGGTGGATTCCCTGGGTTCGACCTTCAGCGATCCGCTGCTGCATTTATTGGAAAACAATCCCGAGGCGCAGCGGGATCTTTTAGAGTTTCGCCAGACGCTTGAGGCTTCCTGTGCCTATTACGCGGCGTTGCGTGCCACGGAGGTCGACCGTGAACGACTGACGGCGGCTTTTGAGGCGCTGCAGGATTGTTATGCGCGAGCCGATGAGGTGAGCCGAGTGGAGGAGGGCGCCGCGGATGCAAGGTTTCACTTGGCGATTGCCGAGGCCAGTCATAACGCGGTGTTGCTGCACACCATTCGCGGCTTGTTCGACCTGCTCAAGCGGAACGTGGTGACCAACATCGGCGGCATGTACCAACAGCGTACAGAGACCCGCGACATGCTGATCAGTCAGCATCGGGATTTGTACCTGGCAATCATTGAGGGGCGAGCCGAGCAGGCGCGCGAAGTTTCGACACGTCACCTGTTGTATGTGCAGGAAGTGCTGGAGGAGGTGCGTCAGGAGGTTCAGCGTGTAGCGCGAGCGGAACGACGTAAGGGCATGTAGCCACGGGCAGGGTGCCCGAGGCTATATCGTCGCAAGGGTTATTCTTCCTTGCCCTTGTTACGCACGGCGCGATGCAGTTCACGATTGGAATCGCGCTCGCGTTCGGTATCGCGCTTGTCGTATTCCTTCTTGCCCTTGCCCAGTGCGATTTCGCACTTGACCAGGTGCTTGCTCCAGTACCACGACAAGCAAACGCAGGCGTAGCCTTTTTGCTGCACGGCCGCGGCGAGTTTTTCGAGCTCGCGGGCATTGAGCAATAGCTTGCGCGTGCGCACCGGGTCGGCAATCACGTGGGTGCTCGCGGTGGTCAGCGGGGTGATATGACTGCCGAGCAGCCATGCCTCGCCATCCTTGAGCAGCACATAGCTGTCGACCAGCTGCAGTTTGCTGGCACGCAGACTCTTTACTTCCCAGCCGGCCAGGACCAGACCAGCCTCGAACCGATGTTCGATGAAGTAATCGTGTCGCGCCTTTTTATTTTGCGCGATGGTCCCTGTGGGGTGTTTCTTTTGTTTAGCCATAGGGGCGGCATTATAGGGAGTTGCGAGCTTGTCGGCTACGGTCAACCTGCGTGCTTGAGCGTGTTGGATGAATCCCGGACAATACGGGCAGTTCTTAGGTTTTTTTCTCTCGCGGATCGGGCTGTACTTTCGCGATGTTTGCCGCTCAGCAGTGGAAGTAACGCTCACATGACGACGCATATTCAACGTTCGGCCCTGTTGCCCTATCCAGCGCAGGCGCTCTATGACCTGGTCAACGACGTGGCGCGTTACCCGGAGTTCCTGCCTTGGTGCTCGACTGCCGAGGTCTTGGAGAGCAGTGACGAGCACATGGTTGCCAGTGTCGGGGTCGCCAAGGGCGGTCTTAGCCAGCATTTTGTGACGCGCAATGTGCTGGTGCCTGGCAAATCCATCGAAATGAATCTGCAGGAGGGGCCCTTCACTCAGTTGCATGGGGTGTGGGTATTCAAGGCGCTGACGGATAAGGCCTGCAAGATCAGCCTGGATCTGTCATTTGATTATGCCGGGCCCATTGTGCGTGCCACCTTGGGGCCATTGTTCAACCAGGCCGCGAATACGCTGGTGGACGCGTTCTGCCAACGGGCCAAGCAATTGCATGGTTGAGATTGAAGTGGTGTATGCCGCGGTGGATCGCCAGGTTTTGTTGGCGGTGACAATGCCCGTGGGCACAAGCCTGAGGGCGGCGGTCCTGGCGTCGGGAATCGCACGGCAATTTCCGGATTTGGTGTTGGCCGACTGCCCGCTGGGAATCTTCGGTAAGGTGGTGGCGGACGCTGATTTGCGTGCTGTGCAGCCCGGTGATCGAATTGAAATCTACCGGCCGCTGCTTGCGGACCCCAAGGAAGTGCGCAGGCTGCGTGCGGCTAAAGCTGCGATGAGCAGGCAGCAAAATTCATAAGCCGGCGAACAGGCAGGCAACAAAAAGCCCGGCATGCCGGGCTTTTTATCGAGCGCCGCAAAATTACTGCGGGTCGGTGTCCAGAGGCTGCGGCGTCGGAACAGGCACGGTTTCCACGCCGTCGACGTCTTTCTGGATCTGGTCCAGCAGCGAGCCTGGCTTGGCCGGCACCTCGGATTTCGGCTTTTCAGCTTCCTGCACAGGTGCGGTCACGTTGGTGCCGCTGTCCTTGCCCAGCAGCGCTTCATCGCGGCTCACGCCGGGCATGAAGTCACCGGACAGGCTGACAAGCTGGTCATTGCCGTTGAAGACGACACTGACGCGCTCCTGTTGGCGTTCACCGCCACCTGGCTGGAGGCTATAGAGATAATCCCAGCGATCGGCATGGAAAGTGTCGGTCAGCAGGGGGTTGCCCATAATAAACCGTACTTGCCGTCGGGTCATTCCCGGGCGTAACTGGTCTATCATGTCCTGCGTGACGACATTGCCCTGCTGGATGTCGATTTTGTAAACCCCGGGGAATGAACAACCGGCGAGTGCGAGCAGTCCCACAAAGGTGAAACTGGTTAGCAAGAGCTTGGTGTTTTGCATCGGTGGGCGACTTCCACTATCTTGGCTGGGACAACGTAAACGCCGATCATACCCGTATTAAGAGAAGCTGCGAAGCAGCATCCGCGAGAAAGCTAACCATGGTTGAAAATAGCGAACTACGCAAAGCCGGTCTCAAAGTGACTCTGCCACGAGTCAAGATTCTACAAATGCTCGATTCTGCTGAGCAGCGCCACATGAGTGCCGAGGATGTCTACAAGGCGCTGATGGAGTCTAACGAGGACGTCGGCCTGGCCACGGTTTACCGTGTGCTGACCCAGTTTGAAGCCGCAGGGCTGGTGGTTCGTCATAATTTCGACGGCGGTCATGCGGTGTTCGAATTGGCCGACGGTGGTCACCATGACCACATGGTTGACCTGGATACCAATGAGGTTATCGAGTTCACCAGTCCTGAAATCGAGGCGCTGCAGCATAAGATCGCTGAGGAGCATGGGTTCGATTTGGTCGACCATAATCTGGTCTTGTACATCCGTAAGAAAAAGTAAAAATCGACGCAGATGTGCTCTGTGAAACGATTGAAGGCGACCCCAGGGTCGCCTTCGTGCTTTCTATAAGACGGAAATACCAGTTCAGGCCTTGGCGGCCACGACCATTTTTTTCGCGTGAGCCAAGGACTCCTTGGTCAAGTCGATACCGCCGAGCATCCGCGCCACCTCTTCTACCCGCTCCGATTTGTTCAGCTTGGAGACGGCCGTATGCGTCGCGTCATTGCCTCGCACCTTGTGCACAAATAAATGCTGATGACCCTGGGCGGCCACTTGCGGCAAGTGAGTTACCGTAAGCACCTGTCCACGATCCCCCAGGCGGCGCAACAACTGGCCGACAATCTCTGCGGTCGGCCCGCCAATGCCAACGTCTACCTCGTCGAATACCAGCGTCGGAACTCGTGAGGTTTGGGCGGTAATCACTTGGATCGCCAGGCTGATTCGCGACAGCTCGCCACCGGACGCCACTTTGGCCAACGCCTTGAGAGGTTGTCCGGGGTTGGCGCTGACCAGCAGTTCTACTTGTTCCAGCCCATGGGGTTGCAGTTCATGGCTGGCATTTGCGCGTAGTTCGATGGTAAAGCGCCCGCCCGGCATGCCCAGGCGCTGGATTTCTTGCTCAACGGCGCTGGCCAGGCTGGTGGCTGCTTGCTGGCGCAGGTCGCTCAACTCTCGGGCCTTTTCTTGATAATGGCGGGCAAACGAAGCGAGTTCCTCGCCCAGCCGCTCGATGGATTCGTCGTTCGCGTTCAGCGTCTCGATTTCATCCAGCAATTTCTGCTGCATGGCGGCGACTTCAGTGGGCTGGATTCGATGCTTGCGTGCCAGGGTATAGATGGTATCCAGGCGCTCTTCTATTTCCTGCAGGCGCGCTGGATCGGCATCGAAATGGTCCAGAAAGCGATTCAGTTCGCCGACCGCTTCCTCAACCTGGATCTGTGCGCTGGTCAGCAGGGTGGTGGCTTCATTCAGCGAGCCGGAAGCGTTGTTCACGCTGGACAGGCGATTGAGGCTGGCGGTCAGTGCGTTGAGCACATTGCCGGAATCGCTCTCACTGCATTGCTCGACCACCTGGCGGCATATACCTAGCAGGGTCTCGGCATTGGTCAGGTTCTTGTGTTCCTGTTCAAGCTGCTCCAGCTCGTTCTCACCCAGGCCCAGGCTTTCGAGTTCTTCCAGCTGATAGCTGAGCAACTGGTGGCGGGCACGTTGTTCATCGCCGGAGTTGGAGAGGCGTTCCAGCTCCTGGCGCGTCTGGCGCCAACGTTGGGCAGCCAGTTGAACTTGACGGGCAAGATCGGTGGCGCCGGCGTATTCATCGAGCAGGCGGCGGTGGGTATCGGTTTTCAGCAGGGATTGGTGTTCGTGCTGGCTGTGGATATCGATGAGCAGCTCACCCAGGGCTTTCAAGTCGCCAAGGGGGCAAGGCGTGCCGTTGATATAGCCGCGGGAGCGCCCTTCGGCAGTGATCACCCGGCGCAGGATGCAAGGCCCTTCATTATTCAGATCGCGCTCGGCCAGCCATGCCTCGGCTTCAGGAATATCCGCAAGGTCGAAGGTGGCCAGGATATCGGCTTTGTCGGAGCCAGGGCGTACCACGCCACTGTCGGCGCGGTCGCCGAGGGTCAGACCAAGAGCGTCGAGCATGATCGACTTGCCGGCGCCGGTCTCGCCTGTGATTACGCTCATCCCGCGATCCAGTTCAAGGTCCAGGTGTTCAACAATGGCGTAGTTGTGTACAGACAGGTGCACCAGCATGACGGCCGCTCCCAGGCTTTAGGTCTGGTTATTTATACAGTGTTTTGTTTAAGGCTGACAATCCTGACGCTTAGCTCGATTTGCTTGATTAATGCATTTTCTTAGCGCGATGCGGAATGAGGGCGCAGGAAATGATCCAGCGCATGCGAAAGACTTTTGGTAACGCCTGCGCCCTTGAACCTGGAAATTGTGGCCCCATATACCGGAACAGAAGCGCGAGTTGAGTTCGCGCATGATTTTGAAAGGAGAAATCTATGGCTGACGAACAGACGCAGGATACGCAAACTCCAGACGCCAACGCGGCTGCCGGTGATGAGCTGGCAACACGCGTGCAAGTGCTCGAAGAGCAATTGTCCGCTGCGCAGGATCAATCTTTGCGTGTTGCCGCCGATCTGCAGAACGTCCGCCGCCGTGCTGAGCAGGACGTAGAAAAGGCTCACAAATTCGCGCTGGAAAAATTCGCCGGTGATCTGCTGCCGATCATCGACAGCCTGGAGCGTGGCCTTGAGTTGTCCAATCCGGACGACGAAAACATCCGTCCCATGCGCGAAGGCATCGAGCTGACCCTGAAAATGTTCCAGGACACCCTGAAGCGTTATCAGCTGGAAGCTATCGATCCGCAAGGCGGTGAGCCGTTCAACGCTGAGCATCACCAAGCCATGGCCATGCAGGAAAGCCATGACCTGGAGCCCAACAGCGTAATGAAGGTGTTCCAGAAGGGTTACCAGCTCAACGGCCGCTTGATGCGCCCGGCAATGGTAGTGGTGAGCAAGGCTCCTGCACCCGCTGCACCTTCTATTGATGAGCAGGCTTGAAATCCGCCGCAAGGCCCCCATCTATAAGTCAAGCGTTTAAGTGCTACCGCAGTTAGCCACCACTGCTGCGGCAAAAAAATTCAAGTTTCGGGAGAGTAAATCATGGGCAAAATTATCGGTATTGACCTGGGGACCACCAACTCCTGCGTCTCCGTGCTGGAAAACGGCGTTGCAAAAGTTATCGAAAACGCCGAAGGCGCGCGTACCACGCCGTCGATCATTGCTTACGCAAATGACGGCGAGATCCTCGTCGGTCAGTCGGCCAAGCGCCAGGCTGTGACCAACCCGCATAACACCCTGTACGCGGTAAAGCGTCTGATCGGTCGTAAGTTCGACGAAGAAGTCGTTCAGAAAGACATCAAGATGGTGCCTTACAAAATCGCCAAGGCCGACAACGGCGACGCCTGGGTTGAAGTAAACGGCCAGAAAATGTCGCCGCCGCAAATCTCGGCTGAAATCTTGAAAAAGATGAAGAAGACCGCCGAAGACTACCTCGGTGAAGCAGTGACTGAAGCGGTGATCACCGTTCCGGCCTACTTCAACGACAGTCAGCGTCAGGCAACCAAAGACGCCGGCCGTATCGCGGGCCTCGACGTAAAACGCATCATCAACGAACCCACCGCAGCTGCGCTGGCTTACGGCATGGACAAGGCCAAGGGCGATCACACCGTGATCGTTTATGACCTGGGCGGCGGTACCTTCGACGTCTCGGTAATCGAGATCGCCGAAGTTGACGGCGAGCACCAGTTCGAAGTGTTGGCCACCAACGGCGACACCTTCCTGGGTGGTGAAGACTTTGACATTCGTCTGATCGACTACCTCGTTGACGAATTCAAGAAAGAAAGCGGCATGAACCTCAAGGGTGACCCGCTGGCCATGCAGCGCCTGAAAGAAGCCGCCGAGAAAGCCAAGATCGAGCTGTCTTCCGCTCAGTCGACCGACGTCAACCTGCCGTACATCACTGCAGACGCTACCGGTCCTAAGCACTTGAACGTGAAGATCTCGCGCTCCAAGCTTGAAGCGCTGGTTGAAGACCTGGTTCAGCGCACTATCGAGCCGTGCCGTATCGCGCTGAAAGACTCCGGCATCGACGTTGGTTCGATCAACGACGTGATTCTGGTCGGCGGCCAGACCCGTATGCCATTGGTGCAGAAGCTGGTAACCGAGTTCTTCGGCAAAGAAGCACGTAAAGACGTCAACCCTGACGAAGCCGTTGCCATGGGTGCTGCGATCCAGGGTGCGGTATTGGCCGGTGACGTGAAAGACGTGCTGCTGCTGGACGTAAGCCCGCTGACCCTGGGTATCGAAACCATGGGCGGCGTAATGACTGCGCTGATCGAGAAAAACACCACGATTCCTACCAAGAAATCCCAAGTGTTCTCGACTGCCGATGACAACCAGGGCGCCGTGACCATTCACGTGCTGCAAGGTGAGCGTAAGCAAGCCGCCCAGAACAAGTCCCTGGGCAAGTTCGACCTGGCTGAGATTCCACCAGCACCACGTGGCGTGCCACAGATCGAAGTGACCTTCGACATCGACGCCAACGGCATCCTGCACGTTGGTGCGAAGGACAAGGCTACCGGCAAAGAGCAAAAGATCACCATCAAGGCTAACTCCGGCCTGTCTGACGAAGAAATTCAACAGATGATCCGTGATGCCGAAACCAACGCTGAAGCGGACAAGAAGTTTGAAGAGCTGGCAGGTGCCCGTAACCAGGGTGACGCGCTGGTTCACTCGACTCGCAAGATGATCGCTGATGCTGGCGATAAGGTGACGGAAGACGAGAAAACCGCAATCGAAGCCGCAGTGGTTGCCCTGGAAGCCGCCATCAAGGGTGACGACAAGGCCGCCATCGAAGCCAAGGTTGAGGAACTGTCGAAAGTTTCCGCGCCGGTCGCTCAGAAAATGTACGCCGAACAAGCTCAGCCGGCTGACGGTGCTGCGCAACAAGCAGAGCCTGAAGCCAAGCACGACGACGTAGTCGATGCCGAGTTCGAAGAAGTTAAAGACAACAAGTAAGTTGGTTGCCCGGTTGACCGCTGACAAGCGGTGACTGGTAGGATGTCGCCGCGCGGGAGCTAGCTCCCGCGTTGGCGTGTCTGGGGTATGCGAATTTTTACAGCATGCGACAACGCTCGGATGCTGGCGGTGTGACCGGGAATGCTCCTGCTTTCCGAATGACAGTCACCGCGTTTTTGGCCGGGTCCCTGGCTGAAAGCAGTAATGACCAGGATCGTTGAATTGACGTGAGTTGGGTCCGGGCCTGTATTGGGGCTCAACGAGTTTGGCAGGGTTCAGGAGGGCCAGGCCGGACGTCCTTAAGAGTGCAAAGACTTATGGCAAAGCGTGACTATTACGAAGTGTTGGGTGTGGAGCGCGGGGCCAGCGAAGCGGACCTGAAAAAGGCCTACCGCCGCCTGGCAATGAAGCACCACCCGGACCGTAATCCGGATAACAAAGAATCCGAAGAGATGTTCAAGGAGGCCAATGAGGCCTACGAATGCCTTTGTGATCCCAACAAGCGTGCGGCCTACGACCAGTATGGGCATGCCGGCGTCGACCCGAGCATGGGTGGCGGCGGTGCCGGTTTTGGTGGCCAGAACTTCTCCGATATTTTTGGCGACGTGTTCAGCGACTTCTTTGGCGGTGGCCGCGGTGGTCAGCGTGGCGGTGCCCAGCGTGGCAGTGACCTGCGCTACACCCTGGAGCTGAATCTGGAAGAGGCCGTGCGCGGCACCAGCGTCAACATCCGTGTGCCGACGCTGGTTAACTGCAAGCCGTGCGACGGTTCGGGGGCGAAAAAAGGCTCTTCGCCGATTACGTGCCCGACCTGTGGTGGTATCGGTCAGGTACGCATGCAGCAGGGGTTCTTCTCGGTGCAGCAAACCTGCCCGCGTTGCCATGGCCAGGGCAAGATCATTTCTGATCCATGCGACTCCTGCCACGGCGAAGGCCGCGTTGAAGAGTACAAGACCCTCTCGGTGAAAGTGCCGGCAGGTGTGGATACCGGTGATCGTATTCGCCTGTCGGGCGAAGGCGAGGCGGGGACGCAGGGCGGCCCGACGGGCGACTTGTACGTGGTGATCAATGTGCGCGAGCACTCGATCTTCCAGCGCGATGGCAAGCATCTGTTCTGTGAAGTGCCGATCAGCTTTGTCGATGCAGCCTTGGGTGGCGAACTGGAGATTCCGACCCTTGATGGTAGGGTTAAGCTCAAGATTCCCGAGGGCACTCAAACCGGCAAGCAGTTCCGCATTCGTGGCAAAGGCGTTGCGCCGGTTCGCGGAGGGGGGGCGGGTGACCTGATGTGCCGTGTAGCGGTAGAAACCCCGGTGAACCTGGGACGGCGCCAGCGCGAATTGCTCGAAGAGTTCCGTAGTTCGCTGGAAGGTGACGATTCCCACTCGCCGAAAACCACTGGCTTTTTCGATGGCGTGAAGCGCTTCTTCGGCGACCTGTAAGGAAGTGGATATGCGACGTATAGCCGTAATGGGCGCTGCCGGGCGCATGGGCAAAACGCTGGTCGAGGCGGTGCAGCAGCGTTCGCCGGCCTCTGGGCTGACCGCGGCGATCGTTCGCCCGGGCAGCACCTTGATTGGCGCAGATGCAGGTGAATTGGCCTCTTTGGGGCGCATCGGTGTTTCGTTGTCGGGCAGTCTTGAGCAGGTGGCTGACGAGTTCGACGTATTGATCGACTTCACCCTGCCGGATGTGATGCTGAAAAACCTGGTGTTCTGCCGCAAGGCAGGCAAGGCCATGGTGATTGGCACAACGGGCTTGAGTGCTGAGCAGAAGCAATTGCTGGTGGAGGCGGGCAAGGACATCCCCATCGTCTTCGCCGCCAATTTCAGCGTCGGCGTGAACCTGTCGCTCAAGTTGCTGGATCTGGCGGCGCGCGTGCTAGGCGATGAAGCGGATATCGAGATTATCGAGACCCATCACCGCCACAAGATCGATGCACCTTCAGGCACTGCTCTGCGCATGGGGGAAGCTATTGCTGATGCGCTGGGTCGCGATCTGTCGAAAGTGGCTGTCTACGGGCGTGAAGGTCATACCGGCGAGCGTGCGCGAGACACCATTGGCTTCGCGACTGTGCGCGGTGGCGATGTGGTGGGTGATCACACCGTATTGTTCGCTACCGAAGGCGAGCGCTTGGAGATCACGCACAAGGCCTCCAGCCGCATGACGTTCGCCAAGGGTGCGGTACGTGCTGCGCTCTGGTTGGAAGGGCGTGAGCCGGGTCTGTATGACATGCGCGATGTGCTGGATCTGCACTAACCAGTAGCTAAAGCGGGGCTCCAGGATTATCCTGAGGCCCCGTTTTTAACCGCTAAGCGACGTCCTGTCGCATTCTCCTGCCTTTAGGGCTCATTAGCGGTGGACCAAAAAAGCCTTTTTCTGTAAGCTACAGCTTTAGTGTGTCCACTAAAAGCGCGCAGAATAATTCAGTGAAGAAGCGGGGTGACGTGTCCATACGTCACTCCGCTTTTTTACAACCTGCGATCGCCCTTTCAGGCTTTATTTACGGGAGGTCTTCTTGACTAAGCCAGCCATACTCGCCCTTGCTGATGGCAGCATTTTTCGCGGCGAAGCCATTGGAGCCGACGGTCAAACCGTTGGAGAGGTAGTGTTTAACACTGCCATGACCGGCTATCAGGAAATCCTTACCGATCCTTCCTACGCCCAACAGATCGTTACCCTGACCTATCCGCACATCGGCAACACCGGTACTACACCGGAAGACGTCGAGTCTGATCGTGTCTGGTCGGCAGGTCTGGTAATTCGTGACCTGCCACTGGTTGCGAGCAACTGGCGTAACACGATGTCGCTGTCCGATTACCTGAAAGCCAACAATGTTGTGGCGATCGCCGGTATCGATACGCGCCGCCTGACGCGCATCCTGCGTGAGAAAGGCTCGCAGAATGGCTGCATCATGGTCGGTGACAATATTTCCGAAGAGGCGGCGATTGCCGCAGCACAAGGTTTCCCTGGCCTGAAGGGCATGGACCTGGCGAAAGTCGTCAGCGTCAAAGAAAAGTACGAGTGGCGTTCCACGGTCTGGGATTTGAAGACTGACAGCCATGCGACCATTGATGCTGCCGAGTTGCCTTACCACGTGGTCGCCTACGACTACGGCGTCAAGTACAACATCCTGCGCATGCTGGTCGAGCGCGGCTGCCGCGTGACCGTGGTGCCGGCGCAAACCCCTGCCAGCGACGTGCTCGCCCTGCAACCGGATGGTGTGTTCCTGTCCAACGGCCCGGGTGACCCCGAGCCATGCGACTACGCCATCCAGGCCATCAAGGACGTGCTGGAGACCGACATCCCGGTATTCGGCATCTGCCTGGGCCACCAGTTGCTGGCCCTGGCCTCCGGCGCCAAGACCCTGAAAATGGGGCACGGCCACCACGGTGCAAACCACCCGGTACAAGACCTGGATACCGGCATTGTGATGATCACCAGCCAGAACCACGGTTTTGCGGTAGATGAAGCCTCCTTGCCAAGCAACGTGCGCGCCATTCACAAGTCGCTGTTCGACGGTTCCCTGCAGGGCATCGAGCGCACCGACAAGAGCGCGTTCAGCTTCCAGGGCCACCCTGAAGCCAGCCCGGGCCCGAACGACGTAGCGCCGCTGTTCGACCGTTTCATCAATGAGATGGCCAAGCGACGCTGACTGACTGGCCTGCGGGTGGCCCCGAGCTTCGGCGGCCCCCGCAGGCTCTTCAAAGATTGTTCAAGACGGCTTGCCGACTGACCTGCGGATTTGAGTGACAAACCCATGCCAAAACGTACAGACATAAAAAGCATCCTGATTCTCGGCGCTGGCCCGATCGTGATCGGCCAGGCCTGCGAATTCGACTACTCCGGCGCCCAGGCCTGTAAAGCCCTGCGCGAGGAGGGCTACCGCGTCATCCTGGTGAACTCCAACCCAGCCACGATCATGACTGACCCGGCCATGGCCGACGCCACCTACATCGAACCGATCAAGTGGCAGACCGTGGCCAAGATCATCGAGAAAGAGCGTCCGGACGCGCTGCTGCCGACCATGGGCGGCCAGACCGCTTTGAATTGCGCCCTGGACCTGGAGCGCGAAGGCGTCCTGGAAAAGTTCGGCGTAGAGATGATCGGTGCCAATGCCGACACCATCGACAAGGCTGAAGACCGTTCGCGCTTCGACAAGGCCATGAAGTCCATCGGCCTTGACTGCCCACGCTCCGGTATTGCCCACAGCATGGAAGAGGCCAACGCCGTTCTCGAAAAGCTGGGCTTCCCATGCATCATCCGCCCGTCCTTCACCATGGGCGGCACCGGTGGTGGCATTGCTTACAACCGTGAAGAGTTCGAAGAAATCTGTGCCCGTGGCCTGGACCTGTCGCCGACCAAAGAGCTGCTGATCGACGAATCCCTGATCGGCTGGAAAGAGTATGAGATGGAGGTTGTCCGCGATAAGAAGGACAACTGCATCATCGTCTGCTCCATCGAAAACTTCGACCCGATGGGCGTGCACACCGGTGACTCGATCACCGTTGCTCCGGCGCAGACCCTGACGGACAAGGAATACCAGATCATGCGTAACGCCTCGTTGGCGGTGTTGCGCGAGATCGGCGTTGAAACCGGTGGTTCCAACGTTCAGTTCGGCATCTGCCCGGACACTGGCCGCATGGTCGTGATCGAGATGAACCCGCGTGTATCGCGTTCTTCGGCGCTGGCTTCGAAAGCTACCGGCTTCCCGATTGCACGTATCGCTGCCAAGCTGGCGATCGGTTACACCCTGGACGAGCTGCAAAACGAAATCACGGGCGGTGCCATGCCTGCGTCTTTCGAGCCGTCTATCGACTACGTTGTGACCAAGCTGCCACGCTTTGCCTTCGAGAAATTCGCCAAGGCTGATGCGCGCCTGACCACCCAGATGAAGTCTGTCGGTGAAGTCATGGCGATCGGTCGCACTTTCCAGGAGTCCCTGCAGAAAGCCCTGCGTGGCCTGGAAGTCGGTGTTTGCGGCCTGGACGAGAAGCTCGACCTGAGCAACCCGGAAAGCATGAGCATCCTCAAGCGCGAGCTGACCGTGCCGGGCGCCGAGCGTATCTGGTATGTGGCTGACGCCTTCCGCGCCGGCCTGAGCGTCGAAGATATCTTCGGCATGAACATGATCGACCCGTGGTTCCTGGTACAGATCGAAGATCTGATCAAGGAAGAAGAGAAGGTCAAGACCCTCGGTCTGTCGTCTATCGACCGCGACTTGATGTTCCGTCTCAAGCGCAAAGGCTTCTCCGACCAGCGCCTGGCCAAGCTGCTGGGTGTAACCGAGAAGAACCTGCGCACCCATCGCCACAAGCTGGAGATCTTCCCGGTCTACAAGCGCGTTGACACCTGCGCAGCCGAGTTCGCCACCGACACTGCCTACATGTACTCCACCTACGAGGAAGAGTGCGAAGCTGCGCCGTCGGATCGCGACAAGATCATCATCCTGGGTGGTGGTCCGAACCGTATCGGCCAGGGCATCGAGTTCGACTATTGCTGTGTACACGCCGCCCTTGCACTGCGCGAAGACGGGTACGAGACCATCATGGTCAACTGCAACCCGGAAACTGTTTCCACTGACTACGACACGTCCGATCGTCTGTACTTCGAGCCGGTAACCCTGGAAGACGTACTGGAAATCTGTCGCGTCGAGAAGCCCAAAGGTGTAATCGTCCAGTACGGCGGCCAGACTCCGCTGAAGCTGGCGCGTGCCCTCGAAGCCGCCGGTGTGCCGATCATCGGCACCAGCCCGGACGCTATCGATCGTGCCGAAGATCGTGAGCGCTTCCAGCAGATGGTTGAGCGCCTTAACCTGCGTCAGCCGCCAAACGCTACCGTGCGCAGCGAAGACGAAGCCATCCGTGCGGCCAGCAAGATCGGCTACCCGTTGGTGGTGCGTCCATCCTACGTGCTGGGCGGCCGCGCGATGGAAATCGTCTACGAAGAAGACGAACTCAAGCGTTACCTGCGTGATGCGGTGAAAGTGTCCAATGACAGCCCTGTGCTGCTGGACCACTTCCTCAACTGCGCCATCGAGATGGACGTGGATGCGGTTTGTGATGGTACCGACGTGGTGATCGGCGCAATCATGCAGCATATCGAACAGGCGGGCGTTCACTCCGGTGACTCCGCATGCTCGCTGCCGCCGTACTCGTTGCCGGCGCACATCCAGGACGAGATGCGCGAGCAGGTCAAGAAAATGGCGCTGGAGCTGGGTGTGGTCGGCCTGATGAACGTACAGTTGGCGCTGCAAGGCGAAGACATCTACGTCATCGAAGTCAACCCGCGGGCTTCGCGTACCGTGCCGTTTGTTTCCAAGTGCATCGGTGTGTCCCTGGCCATGATCGCGGCCCGTGTGATGGCCGGTAAGACCTTGAAGGAAATCGGTTTCACCAAGGAAATCATTCCAAACTTCTACAGCGTGAAAGAGGCGGTATTCCCATTCGCCAAGTTCCCTGGTGTGGACCCGATCCTGGGCCCGGAGATGAAGTCCACGGGTGAAGTGATGGGCGTGGGCGATACCTTCGGTGAAGCATTCGCCAAGGCCCAGATGGGGGCCAGTGAAGTGCTTCCGACCGGCGGTACTGCGTTTATCAGCGTGCGTGATGACGACAAGCCACTGGTTGCAGGGGTTGCCCGTGATCTGATCAACTTGGGCTTTGAAGTCGTGGCTACCGCCGGGACCGCCAAGCTGATCGAAGCTGCGGGCCTGAAAGTACGCCGCGTGAACAAGGTGACGGAAGGCCGTCCGCATGTGGTCGACATGATCAAGAATGACGAAGTCACCCTGATCATCAACACCACCGAAGGTCGCCAGTCGATCGCGGATTCCTACTCCATTCGTCGTAATGCCTTGCAGCACAAGATCTACTGCACCACCACTATTGCTGCTGGCGAAGCCATCTGCGAAGCGCTCAAGTTCGGTCCGGAAAAGACCGTGCGTCGCTTGCAGGATTTACATGCGGGATTGAAGGCATGAGCATAACCAAATACCCAATGACCGTTCAGGGTGCCAAGGCCCTGGAAGAGGAGCATGCCCATCTGACCAAGGTCGTACGTCCAAAGCTGAGCCAGGACATCGGTACGGCCCGCGAGCTGGGTGACTTGAAGGAAAACGCCGAATACCACGCTGCCCGTGAGCAGCAGGGTATGGTCGAGGCGCGGATTCGTGATATCGAGGGCCGCATGCAGAATGCGGTGATTATCGATGTCACGACCATCCCGCATACTGGCAAGGTGATCTTTGGCACCACGGTGGAAATCGCCAACGTCGAGACCGATGAGAGCGTGACCTACCAGATCGTGGGAGAAGATGAGGCTGACTTCAAAAAAGGCAAGATCTCCGTCGGTTCGCCGATCGCTCGTGCCTTGATTGCCAAGGAAGAGGGCGACGTGGTCGCTGTGAAGACGCCGGGTGGCGTGATCGAGTACGAGATTGTCGAAGTTCGTCACATCTGAGAAACGGCGCCCGCTTCGTGCGGGCGCCATGCTTTGGCAGCTCTCCCAGATGCTTTGGGTCGGTGGCCTGTGGCTGTTACATATTGGCGTGTTACCGGCGCTGGGCTTGATTGGCCTGGCACCGCTGCTGATCGACGAAGTCGACGGATTGTTGAGTGCGCTGCTGGTAGGTTTTGCGGCGGCGTGCGTAATGCTTCAGGCGTTAGTGCTGATCAAGGCTGAAGGCTTGGGGAGTTTGTGGCGAGATATTCGTGGGCAACTGCTGTTGATGGCGCTGTATGCCTGCGCGATGTTTTGCGTGGTGCATGTGTGGCTGCCGGAAGCGTTGCGCTGGCGGCTGTTCAGCTATCTTGTGCTAGGGTTCTCCGGCCTGGTGCTGGTGATGCAGCCGGTCCCAGGATGGAGTGGCAGGGCGCGCGAAGCACGCCCGTGACCCTTTTTGTTACTTGAAGCGGTGTACGTTCGACAGTTGCTTGTTGACGCTGAAGTTCTTGCGATACAGCAGCGCCATCTTGCCGATGACCTGGACCAGGTCCGCCTTGCCCGCCTTGCACAGTTCTGCAACGGCAGCCAGGCGCGCTTCGCGATCAAGGATGTTGACCTTGATCTTGATCAGCTCGTGATCGTTCAGTGCGCGTTCAAATTCGGCTAACACACCTTCAGTCAACCCGTTGTCTGCCACAATCAGAACTGGTTTCAGATGGTGGCCAATGGATTTGTACTGTTTCTTCTGCTCTTGAGTGAGCGGCATAATCTGACCCCTGCGTCTGATCTTGTAAAAAGCGGCGGCCAGTTTACCCGAGCGAGTCCGGGACCGCCCAGTTAATCACGACCCGTTTTATTTTTCGAGGTGGCCCGTGGCCCGTTCCAAAACTAGCCTTAAGTGGCTGCAAGAACATTTCAACGATCCTTACGTCAAAAAGGCGCAGAAGGATGGGTATCGCTCCCGGGCCAGCTACAAGCTGCTGGAGATCCAGGACAAGGACAAGTTGATTCGTCCAGGCATGAGCGTCATCGACCTTGGTGCGGCCCCCGGTGGCTGGTCCCAGGTGACCAGCCGTCTGATTGGTGGGCAAGGTCGATTGATCGCTTCCGACATCCTTGAGATGGACAGCATCCCCGATGTCACCTTCGTACACGGTGATTTCACCCAGGACGCGGTGTTGGCCGAGATTCTGGAAGCTGTAGGAAATTCGCAGGTAGACCTTGTGATTTCCGACATGGCCCCCAATATGAGTGGATTACCGGCTGTTGATATGCCGCGAGCCATGTTCCTGTGCGAATTGGCACTGGATCTGGCGGGTCGCGTATTGCGTCCGGGTGGTGATTTCCTGGTGAAAGTGTTCCAGGGCGAAGGTTTCGACGAGTACCACAAGAACATCCGCAAGTTGTTCGACAAGGTACAGACGCGTAAGCCGGACTCATCCCGGGACAGGTCCAGGGAACAATACCTGTTATGCCGCGGCTTCCGCGGCGTCGAAGGCGCGGCGAGCGAGGAGCGTTTTTGAGAATTTCGAGGAAGGCGATAGGTTTTTTTATATCGCTTTTGTCATGAGGCTTTACGAATATTGTGTAGTCAAAGTTTCACAAAGGGTTACAGACGGCGCCTGCCAGAGATGTAGGTAATGTAGTAAGTTAGGCCGGTGAATATCATGCGAAGCGCGCGCCAGTAGCGGAGCTTGCTTCAGAGGGTAGTTAATTGAACGATATGGCAAAGAATCTGATCCTGTGGTTGATCATCGCGGCTGTCCTGGTGACGGTGATGAACAACTTCTCCAGCCCTAACGAGCCGCAGACCCTCAACTATTCCGACTTCATCCAGCAAGTCAAGGATGGCAAGGTCGAGCGCGTAGCGGTTGATGGCTACGTGATTACCGGTAAGCGCATTGATGGCGACAGCTTCAAGACCATTCGTCCGGCAATTCAGGACAATGGGCTGATCGGCGACCTGGTGGATAATAAGGTCGTCGTGGAAGGCAAGCAGCCGGAGCAGCAGAGTATCTGGACACAGCTCCTGGTAGCCAGCTTCCCGATCCTGGTGATTATCGCCGTGTTCATGTTCTTCATGCGCCAGATGCAGGGCGGTGCGGGAGGCAAGGGCGGGCCGATGAGCTTCGGCAAGAGCAAGGCGCGCCTGCTCTCCGAAGATCAGGTAAAGACGACCCTGGCTGACGTTGCCGGTTGCGATGAAGCCAAGGAAGAAGTCGGCGAACTGGTAGAGTTTCTGCGCGATCCGGGCAAGTTCCAGCGTCTGGGTGGTCGTATTCCTCGCGGCGTGCTGATGGTGGGTCCTCCGGGTACCGGTAAAACCTTGTTGGCCAAGGCGATTGCCGGGGAGGCCAAAGTGCCTTTCTTCACGATCTCCGGCTCCGACTTCGTCGAGATGTTCGTCGGCGTGGGTGCCAGCCGTGTTCGAGACATGTTCGAACAGGCAAAGAAACATGCTCCGTGCATCATTTTTATCGACGAAATCGATGCCGTTGGTCGCCATCGTGGTGCCGGCATGGGTGGTGGTCACGATGAGCGTGAGCAGACCCTCAACCAGTTGTTGGTCGAGATGGATGGTTTCGAGATGAATGACGGCATTATCGTCATCGCTGCGACCAACCGTCCGGACGTGCTGGACCCTGCACTGCTGCGTCCGGGCCGTTTCGACCGTCAGGTCGTGGTTGGCCTGCCGGATATCCGTGGCCGTGAACAGATCCTGAAAGTACACATGCGCAAAGTGCCAATGGGTGACGACGTGGCACCGGCTGTGATTGCCCGTGGTACGCCTGGTTTCTCCGGTGCTGACCTGGCTAACCTGGTCAACGAGGCTTCCTTGTTCGCTGCCCGTACCGGCAAGCGCATTGTTGAAATGAAAGAGTTTGAGCTGGCCAAAGACAAGATCATGATGGGCGCCGAGCGCAAATCCATGGTCATGTCCGAGAAAGAGAAGCAGAACACCGCTTATCACGAGGCGGGTCACGCTATTGTCGGTCGCGTTGTGCCTGAGCATGACCCGGTCTACAAAGTGTCGATCATCCCCCGCGGTCGGGCCCTGGGTGTGACCATGTTCCTGCCGGAGGAGGATCGCTATAGCCTCTCCAAGCGGGCGCTGATCAGCCAGATCTGTTCGCTGTACGGCGGCCGGATTGCGGAAGAAATGACCCTTGGTTTCGACGGTGTGACCACCGGCGCGTCCAACGACATCATGCGTGCCAGCCAGATTGCTCGGAACATGGTGACCAAGTGGGGCCTGTCGGAGAAGCTGGGTCCTTTGATGTATGCCGAGGAAGAGGGTGAAGTGTTCCTGGGTCGTGGTGGTGGCGGTCAGAGCGCCAGCTTCTCGGGTGAGACAGCCAAGCTGATCGACTCCGAGGTTCGCAGCATCATTGACCAGTGCTACGGTACGGCCAAGCAGATCCTGACTGATAACCGCGACAAACTTGACGCCATGGCTGATGCGCTGATGAAGTATGAGACCATCGACGCCGACCAGATCGACGACATCATGGCTGGCCGTACGCCGCGTGAGCCTCGTGATTGGGAAGGTGGTTCGGGTACCTCGGGCACCCCGCCCGTAGTTCAGAATGAACTCCCTGAAGCCCCAATCGGTGGCCCGGCGGCTGACCATTAAGGTTTGAAATGACTTCTGCGTTGTCCTCTACCCGGTTGCCTTGCGGCAACCGGGTTCTTGATTTGGCCCATGCACATGTCATGGGGATTCTCAATGTAACCCCTGATTCCTTTTCCGATGGCGGCCGTTTCAGCCAGGTCGACGCTGCGTTGCGCCACGCCGAGGCGATGGTGGCTGCTGGCGCGACTTTGATTGATGTCGGTGGTGAATCGACCCGGCCTGGCGCTCGTGTTGTTTCGCCATTGGAAGAGTTGGAACGAGTGGCGCCGGTTGTCGAGCGCATCGCCCGCGAGCTGGATGTGATTATCTCGGTGGATACTTCCACTCCGGCGGTGATGCGCGAAACTGCTCGTCTCGGGGCTGGACTTATCAACGACGTACGTTCGTTGCGACGTGATGGTGCCCTTGATGCCGCCGCAGCGACCGGCCTGCCTGTCTGTCTGATGCATATGCTGGGTGAGCCCGGCAATATGCAGGATAATCCGCACTACAACGACCTGGTCGGCGAAGTAAGTGGGTTTCTTGCTGACAGGATGGCCCAGTGCGTGGCTGTGGGAATTGCACCTGAGAAGATCATCCTTGATCCGGGATTTGGTTTCGCCAAGACCTTGGAGCACAATTTGAGCCTGTTCAAACACATGGATGCTCTGCATGCCCTTGGTCGCCCGCTGTTGGTCGGCGTCTCGCGCAAGAGCATGATCGGGCTCGCCTTGAATCGCCCGGTGGGTGAGCGTTTGTATGGCGGCCTGGCGCTTGCGGCGCTTGCCGTAACCAAGGGCGCACGTATTTTGCGTGTACATGATGTCGCCGAAACGGTCGACGTGGTGCGCATGCTCGCTGCTGTAGAATCAGCCGAATAAGAATGATGGAGCACTTATGACTAAAAAATATTTTGGCACCGACGGCATTCGTGGTCGGGTCGGCGAATTTCCGATTACTCCTGACTTCATGCTCAAGTTGGGTTGGGCGGCAGGCATGGCGTTCCGCAGCATGGGCGCTTGTCGCATCCTGGTAGGCAAAGATACCCGTATCTCGGGTTACATGTTTGAGTCAGCGCTGGAGGCCGGTTTGTCGGCCGCCGGCGCCGATGTGATGCTGCTGGGGCCTATGCCCACACCGGCGATCGCATACCTGACACGTACGTTCCACGCTGAGGCTGGGATTGTGATCAGTGCCTCCCATAACCCTCATGATGACAATGGCATCAAGTTCTTTTCCGGGCAGGGCACCAAATTGCCTGACGAGATCGAGCTGATGATCGAAGAGCTGCTGGATGCGCCGATGACGGTGGTTGAATCCAGCAAGCTAGGCAAGGTGTCGCGTATTAATGACGCATCCGGTCGTTATATCGAATTCTGCAAAAGTAGCGTTCCAAGCAGCACCAATTTTGCCGGGTTGAAGATCGTCGTCGATTGCGCCCATGGTGCGACCTATAAGGTAGCGCCGAGCGTCTTCAAGGAGCTGGGCGCGCAGGTCACAGTACTGTCTGCACAGCCTAATGGCTTGAACATCAACGATAATTGTGGCTCCACCCACATGGAGCAGCTGCAGGCGGCTGTCCTGGCCGAGCACGCAGACCTGGGCATTGCTTTCGACGGCGATGGGGACCGGGTCCTGATGGTGGATCACACCGGCATGATCGTGGATGGTGATGACCTGCTGTTCATCATTGCTCGTGACCTGCATGAGCGTAACAAGCTGCACGGTGGCGTCGTGGGTACCTTGATGAGTAACCTCGGGCTTGAACTGGCGCTGGCAGAACTGGGTATCCCCTTTATTCGTGCCAATGTTGGTGACCGTTATGTGATCGCCGAGTTGCTGGAGCGTAACTGGCTGGTCGGCGGTGAGAACTCCGGGCACGTCGTCTGCTTCCAGCACACCACTACAGGCGACGCGATCATCGCCGCGCTGCAGGTGTTGCTGGCTTTGCGTCGTCGTGAAGAGAGCCTGGCACAGGCGCGCCAAGCCCTGCGCAAATGCCCGCAAGTGCTCCTCAATGTGCGCTTCGCCGGTGGCGAAAACCCGATCGAGCACCCGGCAGTCAAAGAGGCTTGCGAGCGTGTGACCCAGGCAATGGCTGGGCGTGGGCGTGTGTTATTGCGCAAGTCCGGCACAGAGCCTCTGGTGCGCGTCATGGTCGAAGGCGAGGACGAAACCCAGGTTCGCGGCCATGCCGAAGACCTGGCGAAACTGGTAACTGAAGTTTGCGCCTGAATTCGGCTTGCCAGTGATGATGTGGTTGGGTAACATCTGCGCCCACTTTGACCGACGAGGTACAGCATGCGTCGCACTATGGTAGCTGGTAACTGGAAGATGCACGGTACCCGCGCCAGTGTCGCTGAGCTGATCAACGGCCTTCGTCACTTGGCCTTGCCTGGCGGTGTTGATGTCGCGGTGTTTCCGCCTTGCTTGCATATCAACCAAGTGGTTGATGGCTTGAAAGGCAAGTCGATTCAGGTCGGCGCGCAGAACTCTGCGGTGGAGCCCATGCAAGGTGCATTGACTGGCGAGATTTCGCCAAGTCAGTTGGTTGATGCGGGTTGTTCCTATGTGCTTGTCGGGCACTCCGAGCGTCGTCAGATGATGGGCGAGCGTGATGGGACACTCAACCGCAAGTTCGCCGCGGCACAGGCTTGTGGCTTGATTCCGGTGCTGTGTATAGGGGAGACCCTGGAGCAGCGCGAATCGGGCAAGACTCTTGAAGTTGTCTCGCGTCAGCTGGGCAGCATCATCGAGGAGCTGGGTGTTGGTGCGTTTGCAAAGGCGGTCATTGCTTACGAGCCGGTCTGGGCCATTGGCACTGGGCTGACTGCTACACCGCAACAAGCGCAGGATGTGCACGCAGCCATTCGCGCGCAGTTGGCGGCAGAAAATTCTGAAGTCGCACAAGGTGTGCGGCTTCTATACGGCGGCAGCGTGAAGGCGGCCAATGCGGTCGAACTGTTCGGCATGCCGGATATCGATGGGGGGCTCATTGGTGGAGCCTCCCTGAATGCAGATGAGTTCGGTGCGATCTGTCGCGCCGCGGGAAACTGAAAAAATGCTGGAAACAGTCGTAGTCGTTTTTCATCTGTTGGCTGCCCTGAGCGTAGTTGCTCTGGTTTTGTTGCAACAGGGTAAAGGTGCGGATGCTGGTGCGTCTTTCGGTGCAGGTGCTTCAAATACTGTGTTCGGAAGCCAAGGTTCCTCTACCTTTCTTAGTAAGTTTACTGCTATACTTGCCGCCGGTTTCTTCATAACCAGCTTGGGGTTAGGTTACTTTGCTAAAGAGAAGGCTCATGTGCTGACTCAGGTAGGTCTCCCAAACCCAGCAGTGTTGGAAGTACCAAAAGCAAAACCGGCTTCTGATGATGTCCCGGTGCTTCAAGAGCAAAAGTCGGCTACTCCAGCGACTGACGTGCCTCCAGCTCGAGAGCAGAAGTAAGAAGGTTGTAAACGCTGTATTGCCGAGGTGGTGGAATTGGTAGACACGCAACCTTGAGGTGGTTGTGCCCATAGGGTGTAGGGGTTCGAGTCCCCTTCTCGGTACCAATTATCAGGAGAGCCCGCTGTTGCGGGCTTTCTTGTAGGTGGAAGGTTACATTGACCCTGTAAGGGATCGGTCGTATACTTCCGCCCCAGCTTTGTCGCGGGGTGGAGCAGTCTGGTAGCTCGTCGGGCTCATAACCCGAAGGTCGTCGGTTCAAATCCGGCCCCCGCAACCAGTTTTAGCGGAGCCCCTTTTAAGGGGCTTTTTGTTAGCTGGACACTTTCGACGCCGCTGTTCGACGGCGTTTCAAGGATGGGCGTTTCGCCCATTTTTTTATTTTGCACAGCATGCACATACATGCACGAGGGGGTTCAGGTGTCGAGCAAGCTAGAAGAGTTGCAGGCCTTGCTGGCCCCGGTGGTCGTGGCCCTAGGCTATGAATGCTGGGGTATTGAGTTTTCGGCTCAGGGTCGCCACTCAATGTTGCGCGTTTATATCGATAAAGAGGGCGGCGTGCTGATCGACGATTGTGCCATTGTCAGCCGTCAGATCAGCGGTTTGCTGGATGTTGAAGATCCTATCACCGCAGAATACACCCTCGAAGTTTCCTCGCCAGGCATGGAACGCCCGCTGTTCATTATCGAGCAGTTTGCTAAATATGCCGGTGAACAAGTGAAGATCAGGCTGCGCTCCCCGTTCGAAGGGCGACGCAACTTTCAGGGCCTTCTGCGCGGTGTAGAAGAACAGGATGTCGTGGTGCAGGTAGAAGACCATGAGTTCCTGTTGCCGATCGATATGATCGACAAGGCCAACATTATTCCCAGTTTTGACTGAGACGCGGATCCCGCGGATCCAATGGCTTGCGAAAGGCGAGGCGTACGATGAGCAAAGAAGTACTGCTGGTTGTTGAGTCGGTATCCAATGAAAAGGGCGTACCGGCAAACGTGATTTTTGAAGCGCTGGAGCTGGCCCTGGCCACTGCTACCAAAAAGCGTTTTGAAGATGAAGTTGATCTGCGTGTGGAAATCAACCGCCACACCGGTGCCTATGAGACCTTCCGTCGCTGGACGGTTGTCGAAGAAGCCGATCTTGATGATCCGGCCATCGAAACCTGGCCAAGCAAGGTTGCGCAAACGCACCCTGGTGCCCAGGTTGGTGATGTCGTCGAAGAAAAGATCGAATCGATCGAGTTCGGCCGTATTGCTGCACAGACCGCCAAGCAGGTCATTGTGCAAAAGGTTCGCGAAGCCGAGCGCGCTCAAGTCGTTGACGCCTATCGCGAGCGGTTGGGGGAAATCATCTCCGGCACCGTGAAAAAAGTCACCCGCGATAACGTGATCGTCGACCTGGGTAACAATGCGGAAGCGTTGCTGGCCCGTGAAGACATCATCTCTCGCGAAACCTTCCGTGTTGGCGTGCGTCTGCGTGCGCTGCTCAAGGAAATCCGCACTGAGAACCGCGGCCCTCAGTTGATCCTGTCGCGTACTGCGCCGGAAATGCTGATCGAGCTGTTCCGTATCGAAGTGCCGGAAATCGCCGAAGGTCTGATCGAAGTCATGGCTGCATCCCGGGACCCGGGTTCGCGTGCCAAGATTGCGGTCCGCTCCAAGGACAAGCGCATTGATCCGCAAGGCGCCTGCATCGGTATGCGCGGTTCGCGCGTCCAGGCAGTGTCGGGCGAATTGGGCGGCGAGCGTGTCGACATCGTCCTGTGGGACGATAACCCTGCGCAGTTTGTGATCAATGCGATGTCGCCGGCTGAAGTGGCGGCAATTATCGTTGACGAGGATGCCCATGCAATGGACATCGCCGTTGGCGCAGACAATCTGGCTCAGGCCATTGGTCGTGGTGGTCAGAACGTGCGTCTGGCCAGCCAACTGACCGGTTGGACCCTGAACGTGATGACCGAATCGGACATCCAGGCTAAGCAGCAAGCTGAAACCGGTGACATCCTGCGCAACTTCATCGAAGAGCTGGAAGTCGATGAAGACCTGGCGCAGGTGCTGGTAGATGAAGGCTTCACCAGCCTGGAAGAGATTGCCTACGTACCGTTGGAAGAAATGCTCAACATCGACGGCTTTGACGAAGACACCGTCAACGAGCTTCGCGCTCGGGCCAAGGATCGTTTGTTGACTAAAGCCATCGCTACTGAGGAAAAGCTGGCAGACGCCCATCCGGCCGAAGACCTGCTCTCGCTTGAGGGTATGGACAAGGATTTGGCGATGGAACTGGCGGTGCGCGGCGTAATTACCCGCGAAGACCTGGCCGAGCAGTCTATTGACGATCTGCTCGACATCGACGGCATTGACGATGATCGTGCCGGCAAGTTGATCATGGCCGCCCGAGCCCATTGGTTCGAGTAATTAGGCGCGGCCTGAGGAGAGAAGTGCATGACGCAAGTCACGGTGAAACAACTGGCCGATGAGGTCAAAACACCGGTAGAGCGCCTGTTGCAGCAGATGCGTGAGGCAGGTCTGCCGCACACCGCCGCCGATGAAGGTGTGAGCGATAGTGAGAAGCAGTCTTTGCTGACTCACTTGAAGAGCAGCCACAAGGCGAAAGTGGAAGAACCGCGCAAGATTACATTGCAGCGCAAAACCACCAGCACCCTGCGTGTTGCGGGTAGCAAGAGCATCAGCGTTGAAGTGCGCAAGAAGAAAGTCTTCGTACAGCGCAGCCCGGAAGAAATTGAAGCCGAGCGCAAACGCGAACTGGAAGAACGTCGCGCAGTAGAAAATGCTGCTCGTCAGAAGGCTGAAGAAGAAGCCAAGCGTCGCGCCGAAGAAGAAGCGCGTCGCCAGCCTGCTGCTGCGCAACCTGCTTCCACTGAAGCAGTCGCCGCTCCTGCTGAAGCTGTGCGTGAGGCCACCCCGGTTGCCGCTGCACCTGCTCCTGCAGCAGATGCCCGCAAGCGCGACGAACCACGTCGTCCAGACAAACCCCGTGCCGACGATAACAATCGTCGCGGTGGTGGTGGCGATGGCGAGCGCAAAAACGCTCCGCATCGTGCTTCGGTTAAAGAGAAGGCGCCTGCTCCACGCGTTGCCCCACGTACTACCGACGAAGAAAGCGATGGCTTCCGTCGTGGTGGTCGCGGCAAGGCCAAGCTGAAAAAACGCAACGCCCACGGTTTCCAGAGCCCAACCGGCCCTGTCGTGCGCGAAGTGAAGATCGGCGAGACCATCACTGTGGGCGATCTGGCCCAGCAGATGTCGGTCAAGGCTGCTGAAATCATCAAGTTCATGTTCAAGCTGGGCACTCCGGCCACCATCAACCAGGTACTGGACCAGGAAACTGCCCAGCTTGTGGCTGAGGAATTGGGCCACAAAGTGACCCTGGTCAGCGACACCGCCCTGGAAGATTCCCTGGCCGAGTCCCTGAAGTTTGAAGGTGAGGCAGTCTCCCGTGCGCCAGTCGTGACCGTAATGGGCCACGTTGACCACGGTAAGACTTCCCTGCTCGACTACATCCGTCGTGCCAAGGTAGCCGCTGGCGAAGCCGGTGGTATCACCCAGCACATCGGTGCGTACCACGTTGAAACCGAACGCGGCATGGTCACCTTCCTCGACACCCCAGGTCACGCCGCGTTTACCGCAATGCGTGCCCGTGGTGCCAAGGCGACCGACATCGTGATCCTGGTCGTTGCAGCGGACGACGGCGTAATGCCGCAGACCATTGAAGCGGTCCAGCACGCGAAGGCTGCCGGTGTTCCCTTGGTCGTTGCCGTGAACAAAATCGACAAGCCGGGCGCTGATCTCGATCGCATCCGTAGCGAACTGTCGGTACACGGCGTGACGTCCGAGGAGTGGGGTGGCGAGACTCCATTCGTATCGGTCTCGGCGAAGATGGGTACTGGCGTTGACGAACTGCTCGAAGCTGTTCTGTTGCAAGCCGAAGTCCTGGAATTGACTGCTACTCCATCGGCTCCTGGCCGTGGTGTCGTGGTTGAATCCCGCCTCGACAAGGGCCGTGGCCCGGTTGCAACCGTGCTGGTCCAAGACGGTACCCTGCGCCAAGGCGACATGGTACTGGTCGGTTCGAACTACGGCCGTGTACGTGCCATGCTCGACGAGAACGGCAAGCCAATCAAGGAAGCAGGTCCGGCTATCCCGGTCGAGATCCTCGGCCTGGACGGTACACCGGACGCTGGCGACGAGATGAGTGTAGTTGCCGACGAGAAGAAAGCCCGTGAAGTGGCTCTGTTCCGTCAAGGCAAGTTCCGTGAGGTCAAGCTGGCCCGTGCTCACGCCGGCAAGCTGGAAAACATCTTCGAGAACATGGGTCAGGAAGAGAAGAAGACGCTTAACATCGTCCTCAAATCTGATGTCCGTGGTTCCCTCGAAGCGTTGAACGGCGCTTTGAACGGCCTGGGTAACGACGAAGTGCAAGTGCGCGTTGTCGGTGGCGGTGTCGGTGGTATCACCGAGTCCGACGCCAACCTGGCACTGGCTTCCAACGCTGTGCTGTTCGGCTTCAACGTGCGTGCCGATGCTGGCGCTCGCAAGATCGTCGAGCAGGAAGGCCTGGACATGCGTTACTACAACGTCATCTACGACATCATCGAAGACGTCAAGAAAGCCCTTACCGGTATGCTTGGCAGCGACGTCCGGGAGAACATCCTGGGTATCGCCGAGGTGCGTGACGTGTTCCGCTCGCCGAAGTTCGGTGCGATCGCCGGTTGTATGGTTGTCGAAGGCACCGTGTACCGTAACCGTCCAATCCGTGTACTGCGTGAAGACATCGTTATCTTCGAAGGCGAGCTGGAATCCCTGCGCCGCTTCAAGGATGACGCTGCCGAAGTGCGTGCCGGCATGGAATGCGGTATCGGCGTCAAGAGCTACAACGACGTCAAGGTTGGCGACAAGATCGAAGTCTTCGAGAAGGTTCAGGTTGCTCGCAGCCTCTAACTCGCGCACTTCAGGAGCCACGCAGCGTGTGGGCATGCAAATGCCCCGCGCAGCGTCAGGACTCTAAACGCAACGCCCGGTCTGGCTTTTGTCAGGCCGGGCGTTTGCCGCTTTCAGACCCCACGGGTTTCACCGTGTGGCAGTAACAGGTAACAAGACATGGCAAAAGAATACAGCCGTACCCAGCGTATCGGCGATCAGATGCAGCGTGAGCTGGCCCAACTGATCCGTCGCGAAGTCAAAGACCCCCGCGTTGGCCTGGTCACCATCACCGCTGTCGAGGTGAGCCGTGACGTAGGTCACGCCAAGATCTTCATCACCGTGATGGGGCAGGACAACAGCGAAGAAATCGCACAAAGCATCAAGGTGCTCAACTCGGCCGCAGGTTTCCTGCGCATGCAGTTGGCCCGTGAAATGAAGCTGCGCAGCGTTCCACAGTTGCACTTCCACTACGACGAAAGCGTCGTGCGTGGCGCGCACCTGTCGGCCCTGATCGAACGCGCCGTGGCTGAAGACAGCCAGCATCCGTCCACACCTGAAGACGCCAAGGAGTAATCGGTGGCTCAGGTCAAACGTATCCGTCGCAATGTCAGCGGCATCATTCTGCTCGACAAGCCCATTGGCTTTACCTCCAATGCCGCACTGCAGAAGGTCCGCTGGTTGCTCAATGCCGAGAAGGCAGGGCACACCGGCAGCCTTGATCCACTGGCCACCGGCGTGTTGCCGTTGTGCTTTGGCGAGGCCACCAAGTTCTCGCAATACCTGCTCGATTCCGACAAGGGTTATGAAACCCTGATGCAATTGGGCAAGACCACCACCACGGCCGACGCCGAAGGTGATGTTCTGCAGGTTCGCGAGGTGACCGTTGGTCGTGCTGATATCGAAGCTGCTTTACCGGCTTTTCGCGGGGAAATCAGTCAGATACCGCCGATGTACTCGGCGCTCAAGCGCGACGGACAACCACTTTACAAGCTGGCACGTGCGGGCGAAGTAGTGGAGCGCGAACCGCGTTCTGTTACTATTGCGCGCTTGGAATTGCTCGCCTGTGAAGGCGACACTGCCCGCCTGGCCGTGGACTGCAGCAAGGGCACCTATATCCGTACCCTGGTGGAAGATATTGGTGAAAAGCTCGGCTGCGGTGCGTACGTTGCAGAACTGCGACGCACCCAGGCCGGCCCTTTCAGCCTGGCCCAGACGGTGACGCTGGAAGAGTTGGAAGCCGTGCATGCCGAAGGCGGCAACGAAGCAGTTGATCGCTTCCTGATGCCATCGGATAGCGGTTTGCTCGATTGGCCATTGCTGCACTTCTCGGAGCACAGCGCGTTCTACTGGCTCAACGGCCAGCCGGTACGCGCCCCGGATGCCCCGAAGTTCGGCATGGTGCGGGTACAGGATCATAACGGTCGCTTTATCGGTATCGGTGAAGTGAGCGAAGACGGGCGCATCGCGCCACGTCGACTGATTCGGTCAGAATGACCGAACGAGGGTGGCTGTTAATAGGCATGGTCACTTCTCATTTATAGATACGGGGGTATGCCCTCGGCCTATTGAGATCACCCTTTGGGTGGTTTCCTGAAAAAAAG
Organism: Pseudomonas khavaziana; assembly: GCF_036704165.1. Taxonomy (NCBI): domain Bacteria; kingdom Pseudomonadati; phylum Pseudomonadota; class Gammaproteobacteria; order Pseudomonadales; family Pseudomonadaceae; genus Pseudomonas; species Pseudomonas khavaziana. The sequence goes on along the minus strand of NZ_CP129946.1, from coordinate 5,512,451 downwards.
GATTGCCTCATGGCTCTCGACGTTCAAGAAAAAGCACAAATCGTAGCTGACTATCAGCAAGCTGTTGGTGACACTGGTTCGCCAGAAGTGCAAGTTGCACTGCTGACCCACAACATCAACAAGCTGCAAGGTCACTTCAAGGCCAACGGTAAAGATCACCACTCCCGTCGTGGTCTGATCCGCATGGTAAACCAGCGCCGTAAGCTGCTGGACTACCTGAAAGGCAAGGATCTGGGTCGCTATCAGGCTCTGATCGGTCGCCTGGGTCTGCGTCGCTAATCAGCGATTGCGCTAGAGGTTGGTTGTCTGCCGTGTGTCAGTGGGATTCCCGCTGGCCCATGGTAGGCTCCCAGCCTCAAGTTTTATCTGGATACACGTTTTACCCCTGGACAAGGGTTGGGCCGATTCCCGACATTGCCCAAGAATTTCGCAAGAAGACAAGTTCCCCCAAGAGCCACAAAGAAGGTAGGACACCGTGAACCCGGTTATCAAAAAATTCCAGTTCGGTCAGTCGACCGTTACCCTCGAGACAGGCCGTATCGCCCGTCAAGCCTCCGGCGCAGTGCTGGTTACCGTTGACGACGACGTTACCGTACTGGTGACCGTGGTTGGCGCCAAGACCGCTGACCCGAGCAAAGGCTTCTTCCCTCTGTCCGTTCACTACCAGGAAAAGACTTACGCTGCCGGTAAGATCCCTGGCGGTTTCTTCAAGCGCGAAGGCCGTCCTTCCGAGAAAGAAACCCTGACTTCCCGATTGATCGACCGTCCGATCCGTCCGCTGTTCCCAGAAGGCTTCATGAACGAAGTGCAGGTCGTCTGCACCGTGGTTTCCACCAGCAAGAAAACCGATCCGGACATCGCTGCGATGATCGGCACCTCGGCAGCCCTGGCTATCTCGGGCATTCCGTTCGATGGTCCTATTGGTGCCGCTCGCGTTGCTTTCCACGAGAGCACTGGTTACCTGTTGAACCCGTCTTACGAGCAGCAGAAAGCTTCGAGCCTGGACATGGTCGTTGCCGGTACTTCCGAAGCCGTACTGATGGTTGAATCGGAAGCCAAAGAGCTGACCGAAGACCAGATGCTGGGCGCCGTACTGTTTGCTCACGACGAGTTCCAGGTTGTGATCAACGCAGTTAAGGAATTGGCTGCCGAAGCTGCCAAGCCGACCTGGGCCTGGGCTGCTGCCCCGGAAGCCACCGACCTGCTGGGCGCTATCCGCTCCGAGTTCGGTGCTGCGATCTCCGACGCCTACACCATCACCGTCAAAGCTGACCGTTACGCTCGCCTGGGTGAGTTGAAGGATCAGGTCGTAGCCAAGCTGTCCGGTGAAGAAGGCCAGCCTTCCGCCAGCGACGTCAAAGCTGCATTCGGTGAAATCGAATACCGCACCGTTCGCGAAAACATCGTTAACGGCAAGCCGCGTATCGACGGTCGCGACACTCGCACTGTACGTCCGCTGAACATCGAAGTCGGCGTTCTGCCGAAGACTCATGGTTCAGCGCTGTTTACCCGTGGTGAAACCCAGGCACTGGTTGTAGCAACCCTCGGCACTGCCCGTGACGCACAGCTGCTGGACACCTTGGAAGGCGAGAAAAAAGACCCCTTCATGCTGCACTACAACTTCCCTCCGTTCTCGGTGGGCGAGTGTGGTCGCATGGGTGGTGCCGGTCGTCGTGAAATCGGTCACGGCCGTCTCGCTCGTCGTTCGATTGCTGCGATGCTGCCTGCTGCCGATGTGTTCCCGTACACCATTCGTGTGGTATCGGAAATCACCGAGTCCAACGGTTCCAGCTCCATGGCTTCGGTCTGCGGTGCTTCCCTGGCACTGATGGACGCTGGCGTGCCGATGAAGGCACCGGTTGCCGGTATCGCCATGGGCCTGGTTAAAGAAGGCGAGAAGTTCGCCATCCTGACCGACATCCTGGGTGACGAAGACCACCTGGGCGACATGGACTTCAAAGTAGCCGGTACCGCTAAAGGTGTTACCGCGCTGCAGATGGACATCAAGATCAAGGGCATCACCGAAGAGATCATGGAAATCGCCCTGGGCCAAGCCCTGGAAGCGCGCCTGAACATCCTCGGCCAGATGAACCAGATCATTGGTCAGTCCCGTACCGAACTGTCGGAAAATGCTCCGACCATGATCGCGATGAAAATCGACACCGACAAAATCCGTGATGTTATCGGTAAAGGCGGCGCGACCATTCGTGCGATCTGTGAAGAGACCAAGGCGTCGATCGACATCGAAGACGACGGCTCGATCAAAATCTTCGGCGAAACCAAGGAAGCGGCTGAAGCTGCACGCCAGCGCGTCCTGGGTATCACCGCTGAGGCAGAGATCGGCAAGATCTACGTCGGCAAGGTTGAGCGCATCGTCGACTTCGGCGCATTCGTCAACATCCTGCCGGGCAAGGATGGTCTGGTTCACATCTCCATGTTGAGCGACGCTCGCGTTGAGAAAGTGACCGACATTCTCAAAGAAGGCCAGGAAGTCGAAGTACTGGTACTGGACGTGGACAACCGCGGCCGTATCAAGCTGTCCATCAAGGACGTAGCAGCAGCCAAGGCTTCGGGCGTTTAATCACCCGTAGTTCAGGCTGGAAAAGGGACTCTTCGGAGTCCTTTTTTTATGGGTACTGGAAAATTAAGCAAAATCAGCCATTTAGCCCATCGCCAAAAACCGCAACTTGCATGCAGGTGCAGCGAGTTTCATGCAAGTTGCACGATTTCGAAAATAGGGTATTTTTTTAACTAGTTGATTTATAAGGGGTTATTTCGGTTTTTTGACTTGGCACGCCGTCTGCAATATCCCTGTTAACGCTGCAGCATCAAGGTCCACACGCCGCAGACTTTTAATAAAACAGGAGTTACTCGTATGAAGAAGTTCGCTCTCGCTACTGCTACCGCTCTGACACTGGCCATGGGTGCTAGCGTGGCCTTTGCTCAGACTTCCCAGGCCCCTATGACTCTGGCGGCTGGTGAAATGACCAAGGCCAAAGAGTCCACCTCGGATACCTGGATCACTACCAAAGTAAAAGCTGATCTGCTGACTGAGAAAGGCATTCCTGGTTCCGACATCAAGGTAGAAACCAACAAAGGCGTGGTTTCCCTTTCCTCCGATGTAGCTATCTCCGACTCGCAGAAAGCGACCGCTGTAGCCATTACCAAGAAAATCAAAGGCGTAACTGCTGTTTCTGCTGACGGCCTGCTGGCTGGCGGCGCTACCAAAGCTGACGGTATTGATAAAACCAAAGGCGCGGCTGCTGATGCCAAAGGCGCGACCAGCGACACTTGGATCACTACTAAAGTGAAGGCTGACCTGGTTACCGAAAAAGGTATTCCTGGTACCGATATCAAGGTAGAGACCAACAAAGGTGTGGTTTCCCTGTCTTCCGCGACTGCTGTAACTGCATCGCAGAAAGAAACTGCAGTCGCAATTGCCAAGAAAATCAAAGGCGTTAAAGCTGTATCGGCCGATGGCCTGAAAGCTGAGTAACGCGCCCTTTTCGTCTGAACTAGATGGCGGCGGCTTAGGGTGAGTTAGATATCCACCCGATGCACCTCTGGAGTTCATGCGACCGACCACACGGATGTGGTCATTACAGGCCCCGACACTTGTGTCGGGGCCTGTTCTATTCTAGGGCGCAATTGCTGGCCAAGCGCGGCATGAGAATATGGGAGGGGGGTTACCCTAATATCGCCCTCTGTAGGAGCGAGCTTGCTCGCGAAAAACGTCAACGATAACGCGTGCTTCCTGAATGAGCGCTGTGCCTGTGAGTTTTTCGCGAGCAAGCTCGCTCCTACAAAAAGCCTTAACTGACTGGCATTAGCGCGTGCCCCTCCCGCATTTAGAATTGCGCGAGCTTCAGGTTACTCAGCATCCAGATGCATTGGGGTGATGACACGACCATCTTTCTCCGCCTGCCCCAGCTGCGCATCAATGAAGTACACCCGGTCGTCTTCCAGCTGTCCCTTGTCCACCAGGTAATCCTTGATCGTGCTGGCGCGGTCCTGGCCCAGTTTGCGTAACAGTACATCACTGGCGCTCCAGAACTTGATCACGCCGTCCTTGAGTTTCGCCGTGCGCTCATCGCTGCCCAGGTCTTTCCATTCGGCCGGTGGCTGCTGCTTCAAGCGGGTGCGATAGATGCCTTCCAGCAGTGGGGCCTTTTCCTTCTCTGGCACCACCAGCAATGAGGCCTGGGCCGGGACTTTGTCGCCACGGCGCTGGAGGATCTTGTAGTAGTTGTATTGGTATTCACGTTCCAGCCGTTCTGCGGCCAGGAACGGCCCGTCGCTGCTTGCGGCAGCCGTGCCTTCAATTTCCAGGCGCAGGGTAGGGCGCTCTTTCAACGCCTTGGCCAGGGTGTTCAAAGCGCCTTCGGCATCTTTGTTCAGCTCACTGGAGCCGGCGTCGAACGACACATTGCCCAGGTCTTCCGAGCCGCCACCGGTCACCAACCCGCCGATAAACTTGAACGGCGCTGTTGCTGCCCGTACTACGAGGTTACGCAGGGTCTGCCACACAATCGGCATTACGCTGAATTGTGGGTTGTTCAAGTCGCCACTCACCGGCAGTTCGATGGAGATCTTGCCATCGGAGTCCTTGAGCAGGGCAACCGCCAGGCGAATCGGCAAGTCCACCGCGTCGGAGCTGTCGACTTTTTCACCCAGTTGCAGTTGTTCGACCACCACTTTGTTTTCAGCCTTCAACTGGCCCTTGGTGATGACGTAGTGCAAGTCGAGATTCAAGCGGCCCTTGCGGATACGGAAACCAGCGAACTTGCCTGAGTAAGGCGTCAGGTTGGTCAACTCGACACGCTTGAAGCTGGTAGCGATATCCAGCGACGCCATCGGATCAAACGGGTTCACGCTGCCTTTGATGGTCACCGGCGCGTAGCGGTCCACCTTGCCCTTTATGTCGACGCTGGCCGGTTTGGCCTGGCGGCTGTCGATGGTACCGATCTGGCCGTTGAGCTGTTGAATCGCGGTAGCAAAGTTGGGCGTGAGGCTGAAGTCGGCAAAGTTGGCCGAACCATCGTTGATTGCGATCTGGCCGATATGAATGCCCAGGGGCTTCTCGTTGCTGGCTGCGGGTTTGGCGGCCGACTTATTGCCACTGTCTGCCGGCTGTGGAACCAGCAGGTCATCAATGTTGGTGGTGCGATCGTCGTTGATCATGAAGCGCGCATAGGGTTGCAGCAGGTTGACCTTGTCGATCGACAGGCTTTGGCCGTGCTGGTAGTTCACGCCCTCCAGCACCAGGCGCTGCCACTTGAGGAAGTCGCGGGTCTTGAGGGTGTCCAGGGTATGCAACTGATCAACCTGGGCGCGGCCGGTGACTTGGAGGGCCAGAGGCTCGGTGCTTTTGAGGTTCACATCCAGGTTGCTGCCCAGCATGCCGCTGCGCAGTTCCAGGCGAATAAACGGGCTGATATAGGACTGGGCGACCCGCAGATCGATGTCCTGGGTGGTCACTTTCAGTTTGGCGCTGACGGGGTTGAGGTTAACCTCACCAGTCGCCTGGATCTTGCCTTGCTTGCCCAGGCCGGTGTCGACCTTCAAGGTAAAGGGGCTCTGGTTGAGGCTGTCGAAGTTCTGCACATCGACATTCAATGGGCCAAGCTCCAGCGCGACCGCAGGTTTGGCCTGGCGATCGGCCAGGTGCACCTGGTAGTTACGCAGTTGCACGTCCTTGAGCAGCACTTGCCAGGGTTTGCTCGGGGCTGCCGGTTGCGCTTGAGGGGCATCGGCAGTGGCCGGCGCAGTGGCCGGTTGCGGTGCCGTGGCTGGTTTACTCGGCTGGCTGGCAAACAGTTTCTGCCAATCCAACTGCCCATCGGCTTCACGGGCCGCCCAGGTTTCCAGCTTGTTGCTGCGAATCTTGCCGACAACCACCTGCTGCTTGGCCAGGTCTACCGTGGTTTCGCTGACGTCCAGGCGCTCCAGGCGGGCCAATGGCCGGCCATCCGGCGCCTTGATTGCAAAGGGCGCGATGCTGGCGGCGGTGTTGGTCAGGTTCAGTTCGGTTTCTTTGGCCAGGCTGAATTTATAGTCGGTGCTGAAGTTGAGCACACCGTCTTCCAGCACCAGGGGCAAGGCGTCACGTACATAGGGCCACCAGGCTTTCATCTTGCCGTCGGTGACTTTCAAGGTGCCTTCGGATGTGATCGGCACCAGGCTGAAATTACCTTTCCAGTCGATCTGCCCACCGTCAGGGCCCGCGGCGACCAGGGTCATGTCGGCGTTGTCTTCGGGCAAGGTACTGAGGTTTTTCAACTCGAAGTCGAGTTTGTCGTAAAGAAATTCGATGGGTTCGCTGGGGCGCAGGTCCTGGAAGTGCAGGTTGCCGCCCGCCAGCTTGATGCTGTCGATACGCAGTGGGAACGGCTTGGCATCGGGATCGGCTGGGGTCGGCTCGCTCGGTGGCAGCTTGAACAACTGCGCCAGGTTAAGTTGGCCGGATTTGTCGAACAGCAGTTCGGTCTTGGGCTTGTCCAATTGCACATCGGCCAGGTGCAGGGCGCGGGTCCAGAGACTGTCCACTTGCAGGTTGGCGTAGAAGCGCTCGAAACCCACTTGTTCTTTGCCCGGCTCACCGATCTTCAGGCCCCACAATGTCAGTTCGAGGCTGAACGGGTTGAGCTCGATGCGCTCGATTCGCGCTGGCACCGTGGCGTAGTTGGCCAACTGTTGGTTGGCAATGCGAAGGGCAATGCCCGGTAAGATCAGAAAGCCCAGCAAGCTGTACAAAGCAAGGGCGGTCAACAAGGCGCCTGCGGCGCGAATCAATCCTTTGGGCATGGGTGACGCCATCTATGTCGAACGAGAGTGCCTTGGAGTATGGCACGGGAATTCGGTTCCGAAGAACCGTGGGTGCTGGGAAAGTTCCTACAGATGCAGGATCAGTGTCTTCAATGGCGGTTGCTGGTCTCTCGATGGAAAGTCGGCTCCCGGTGTCATGATTTGCCAGTCACGTACAGGGCGACCGGCTTTTTCTGCGCAACGCAGCACCTGCTCGCGCCAGTCATCCATGCTGACCTTCGCCAGGTTGTTGCAGCAAATCAGCACGCCATTGTCGGCGGTGGCCAGCAGCGCGGGCTTGAGCAGGCTCTGATAGTCGCGCAGTAAGTCGACGGTGCCGAAGGCGCTCTTGGCCCAGGCGGGAGGGTCGAGGAGTACCAAGTCATATTGGCGCTGTTCCAAGCGTGGATAACTCGGCAGTTTCTGGCCGCGACGCTGGGTGATCGGCAGGCCCGCCAGTTGGCGAATCGCCGGGAAGTAATCAGACTGCACAAAATCCATTGCTGGCAACTGCGGGTTGAGCAGGCCGTTTTCACGCCCAACCGCCAGGTTGCCTTCGGCAAAGTCCAGGTTGCACACCTCGCGTGCCCCGCCTGCCGCCGCGCTTAAGCCTACGCCACAGGTGTAGGCGAACAGGTTCAGCACGCTTTTACCGGCACTGTGGTCCTTGACCCAGCCACGGGTGTTACGCAAGTCGAGGAACAGCAGCGGGTCTTGCCCGGCATGGCGTCCACGCACACGATAGTTTAGGCCCCATTCGTGGCCGATCAGGTCTTCCAATGCCGCAGGCTCTGCGCGGTATACCGTGTCTTCGCGGTCGATCCGTGAGTTGCCGCGGGCGCGGTCGTTGTACACCAGCAGCAATTCCAGGCCCATGTACTGGTTGACCAGTTGGTGCAGGTCCAGCAGGTCGGCGCTTTCCAGAGACTGGTGGAAGCTCTGCACCAGTAATTGCGGACCGTAGCGGTCGATGGTCAGGCCACCGGCACCTTCCTGGCTGCCGTGGAACAACCGATAGCAGTCCGTACCCTGGACGTGCAGTTGGTTGATCAGGTCTTGGCGATAATCGAGGGCGGCGCGCAGCGCCTGATTCAAGGGAGTCATGAAGCGCGCCTTGCTTGCGGTAAATGAGGGCAATATGGCCGCGGAGTTTAACAGCTATGGCTCGCTACCTACATCAACCCCATCCGCCGATGGGCGCGTTGTACCGAACCGTTACGCATCGCCCAACGCAGCAATGGTGCGCTGCGCTTGACCCCGGCGCGAATCATCTGGCGTTGCAGCGGGCTCTGGTGCTGTTCAAGCATAGCGCTTGCCCAGTCGGGCAGCAGGTCGATCCCGGCCTGCATCATCAGGCTGCCGAAGGGTTTGGCCAATGTGCTCGGGGCCGGGGCATCGAGCAGCAGGCGCAGCACTTCACGGCTGCGCTCGTCGCACAGCAGTTGCGGGCGGATACGCACCAGATAATCCGAAATTTCCTGGCGTGAACGCGGCACATGCCGCGCGCCCAGGCGTTCGGCGACCAGGGCAATTTCGCTGTAGTAGCGATCCTGGTCGCGACCCGAAAGCCGGGGGTTGCGATAACGCAGGTGAGCGGCGAGAAAGTTGCTTACCTCGGCCACATGCACCCAGGTCAGCAGCTCTGGATCGCTGGCCGCATAAGGTCGCCCATCCGGCGCGTGGCCGACCACCTGCAGGTGAATGGTGCGCACTTTTTCGATCAGCCACTCTGCATCCTTGCGTGAGCCGAAGGTGGTGCCGGAAATGAACTGCGAGGTTCGTCGCAAACGTCCGAGCATATCCTGGCGGAAGTTCGAATGGTCCCATACGCCGGCCAAGGCCAGTGGGTGCAAGGCTTGCAGCATCAACGCACTGATGCCGCCGATCAGCATGCTGCTGAAGTCGCCATGCACTTGCCAACTGACCGAGCCCGGCCCGAACAGGCCCGGATCGCCCTTCGGATTCTCCAGGTCCAGTTGGCCCAGTGACAAACCGGTCAGGCTCATCAACTGGGTTTCGATACGGCTGCGGATAAATTCCATGGCGACTCGGGTGTTCCTATCGGTTCAGGCGCTTGTCGATCAAACCGTCTACGACGCTCGGGTCGGCCAGGGTCGAGGTATCTCCCAAGCTGTCCAGTTCGTTGCAGGCGATCTTGCGCAAGATGCGCCGCATGATCTTGCCGGAGCGGGTTTTCGGCAAGGCAGGCGCCCATTGGATCAGTTCTGGCTTGGCAAAGCTGCCGATTTCCTTGCTGACCAGGTCCAGCAGGTGTTTTTTCAACGCATCGCTGGGCTCGACACCGTTCATTGGGGTCACAAAGGCATAGATGCCCTGGCCTTTGACGTCGTGGGGGTAGCCGACCACAGCGGCTTCGGCGATCTGGTCATGCAGCACCAAGGCGCTCTCCACCTCGGCAGTGCCGATGCGATGGCCCGATACGTTGATCACATCGTCGATCCGCCCGGTGATCCAGTAGTCACCGTCCTCATCGCGCCGCGCGCCGTCGCCGGTGAAGTAGTAGCCGGGATAGGGTTTGAAGTAGGTGTCGATCATGCGTTGCGGGTCGCCGTAGACGCTGCGAATCTGCCCCGGCCAGCTGGCCTTGATCGCCAGCACGCCACTGCCGGCGCCGCTGATTTCCTTGCCCTGCTCATCGAGCAGTACCGGCTGTACGCCGAACATTGGCTGGGTGGCGCAGCCCGGCTTGATACGCTGGGCGCTGACCAGCGGGCTGAGCATGATGCCGCCGGTTTCGGTCTGCCACCAGGTATCGACAATCGGGCAGCGCTGTTCGCCGACCGCGTTGAAGTACCAGTCCCAGGCCTCCGGGTTGATCGGCTCACCGACGCTGCCGAGTAAGCGCAAGCTGGCGCGGGAGCTACTCTCCAACGGACCGTGGCCTTCACGCATCAGGGCGCGCAATGCGGTGGGCGCGGTATAGAAAATATTCACTTGGTGCTTGTCGATCACCTGCCAGAACCGCGAGCTGTCCGGGTAGCTCGGTACGCCTTCGAACATCAGCGAGGTCGCGCCATTGGCCAGCGGGCCATAGACAATGTAGCTGTGGCCGGTGACCCAGCCGACATCGGCGGTGCACCAGAACACTTCGCCCTCTTGATAATCGAGCACGTACTTGAAGGTCATCGCCGCTTGCAGCAGGTAGCCGCCGGTGGTGTGCAGCACGCCCTTGGGTTTGCCGGTGCTGCCGGAGGTGTAGAGGATGAACAGCGGATCTTCGGCATCCATCGGCTCGGGCGGGCAGCTGTCGCTGGCGGCTTCCAGGGCGGCCTGATACTTCAGGTCGCGGCCCTCGTTCCAGTTCACGCTGGCCCCGGTGCGTTCTACCACCAGCACGGTACTGACATCCGGGCAACTGGCCAGGGCTTTGTCCACATTTTGCTTCAATGCCACGGGCTTACCTCCGCGCACGCCTTCGTCGGCGGTAATCACGGTACGGCAATCGGCGTCGAGAATACGGTCACGCAGGGCGTCAGGTGAAAAACCGCCAAACACCACCGAGTGCACCGCGCCAATTCGCGTACAGGCCAGCATGGCGTAGGCCGCTTCCGGAATCATTGGCATGTAGATGCACACGCGGTCGCCTTTTTTCACGCCACGGCTTTTCAATACATTGGCCAGGCGACTGACGTTTTGATGAAGTTGGCGGTAGGTGATTTTGCAGGACTTTGTCGGATCATCGCCTTCCCAGATAAAGGCGGGCTGATCGGCGCGCTTTGCCAGGTGACGGTCGATGCAGTTGTAGCTGACATTCAGTTGGCCGCCGGCAAACCATTGGGCGGCGCCGGTCTTGATGTCTGACTGCTGGACGCTGTGCCAAGGCGTAATCCAGTCGAGAAAGCCCTTGGCCTGTTCGGCCCAGAAGGTGTCCGGCTGTTCGATGGATTGGCGATAGAGGCGCTGGTAGTCCTCTTGACTGAGCTGCGCAGCCCGGCGGACGGCATCGGCGGTGGGGAACGTGCTGATATCGAACATGAGCGATCCTTATTCTTGTTTTTGCGACAAGTAATAAAGATGCACCCTGTGGCAGGTGGGTTCAAGGCCAACGTCCAAACGCACGTTGGCCTTGAGACCAGCTTCAGCCGCGGTGGCGACCGCGGAAGTAGTTGATCAGGCCCTGGGTCGAGGCATCATCTGCCAAGGTTTCTTCGGCGCCGGTCAGGCGGTTGTACACGCCCTTGCCCAGCTCCTTGCCAAGTTCCACGCCCCATTGGTCGAAGGCGTTGATGCCCCAGATGACGCTTTGCACGAACACCTTGTGCTCATACATCGCCACCAGCGCGCCGAGGCGACGAGGGCTGATGCGTTCGACCACGATGGTGTTACTCGGACGGTTGCCCGGGATCACCTTGTGCGGTGCCAGCTTCTGCACCTCGGCTTCCGGCAGGCCCTTCTCGCGCAGCTCGGCTTCGGCTTCGCTGCGGGTCTTGCCGAGCATCAGGGCCTGGCTCTGGGACAGGCAGTTGGCGTACAGCCACTGATGGTGGTCGGACACCGGGTTGAAGCTGACGATCGGCACGATGAAGTCGGCCGGGATCAGTTGGGTCCCTTGGTGCAGCAACTGGTGGTAAGCGTGCTGCCCGTTGCAGCCTACGCCGCCCCAGATCACCGGGCCGGTATCGGTGGACACCGGCGTGCCATCCTGGCGCACGCTCTTGCCATTGGATTCCATGTCCAGCTGTTGCAAATGCTTGGTTATGTTACGCAGGTAATGGTCGTACGGCAGGATCGCATGGCTCTGCGCACCCCAGAAGTTGCCGTACCACACGCCGAGCAAGCCCAGTAGTACCGGCATGTTGGCTTCGAACGGGGCGTTCTGGAAATGCTGGTCCATGGTGTAGGCACCAGACAGCAATTCCTTGAAGTTGGACATGCCGATGGCCAGGGCAATTGGCAAGCCGATGGCAGACCACAGCGAGTAACGCCCGCCGACCCAGTCCCACATCGGGAAGATGTTTTCTTCGCGAATCCCGAAGGCCACGGCCGCAGCGTTGTTGCTCGAAACGGCGATGAAGTGGCGATACAGCTCGGCTTCCGAGCCGCCCTGGGCCAGGTACCAGGCACGAGCAGCCTGGGCGTTTTTCAGGGTTTCGAGGGTGTTGAAGGATTTTGACGAAACGATGAACAGCGTGGTCTCGGCGCGCAGCTTCATGGTCAGCTCATGAAACTCGCTGCCGTCGATGTTCGCCAGGTAGTGGCAACGCACCCCTTTATGGGCGTAGGACAGCAGGGCCTCGGAGACCAGCTCCGGGCCGAGGAACGAGCCACCAATACCGATATTCACCACGTCGGTGATCGGCTTCTCGGTGTAGCCACGCCACAGGCCGTCGTGGATGCGGCCGACCAGGTCAGTGATCTGGTTCAGCACCTTGTGCACGTCCGGCATGATGTTCACGCCGTTGACCGACAGCTTGTCGCCCACCGGGCGGCGCAGGGCGGTGTGCAGGGCAGGGCGGCCTTCGGAGGAGTTGACCGGCTCACCGGCGTACAACGCGTCGATCGCGCCTTTGAGGTTCACTTCCTTGGCCAGGCCCACCAGCAGGTCGCGGGTTTCGCTGGTGATCAGGTTTTTCGAGTAATCGAGGAAAAGTCCGCAGCTGCTCAGGGTGAACTGGGAAAAACGCTGGGGATCGGCATTGAACGCCTCGCGCATGCTGAAATCCTGCATGGCTTGGCGATGTTGGGTAAGCGCTTGCCAGGCGGGCAGCGCGGTAACGTCATGAGGGGTGCGGTAGTACGCCATCGCTGCGGGTTTCCTTTTATTACGGGGACTGCCTTTAGGACACTTCAAAGCCCGGAACATCCAGTCTTATATCAAGGACTGGGTTCCAGACAGCGCTAACCGTAGCGCAGGGCGATTACATTAAACCTAGCGTGTCGATATGTCTTGGCTTTGTCTGCGCTGTGGCCGGTACTTTTTTATACCGGCACGGCGGTCGGGGCAACAGGTTGTGGATTAAAGACGGGTCAGGCGAGGTTCAGGTGCAGGTTATCAATGAGGCGTGTCGTGCCTAGATAAGCAGCGACCAGAATCACCACATCACGGTCTTGCGCCGTGGCCGGACGCAGGTGCACACCTTGGCGTACTTCCAGATAATCCATGCGCAATCCGGCGGCTTCAATGCGTTGGATCTGCTCGGCGCGCAGCTTGGCGAAATCACGGTCTCCGCCTTTGATGGCCGTGGCTATCTGGTTGAGGGCGAGGTACAGCACTGGCGCGACGGCGCGTTGCTCCTCGGTGAGGTAACCATTGCGCGATGACAGCGCTAGGCCATCCTCTGCGCGTACGGTGGGCTCGCCGATAATCTGGATCGGCATGTTCAGGTCATGGACCATTGCACGGATCACCGCCAGTTGTTGGTAATCCTTCTGACCAAATACGGCGATGTCCGGCTGGACCATGTTGAACAACTTGCTGACCACCGTGGCCACGCCTTCGAAATGCCCTGGGCGGCTGGCACCACACAAGCCTTCGGACAGCTGTGGAACGCTGACGCGGGTCTGGCCGGTCATGCCACCTGGGTACATTTCCTCGACGGTGGGCGCGAACAGCAGGTTGCAGCCGGCTTGCAGGAGCTTTTCCTGATCGGCGGCCAGCGTGCGCGGGTATTTGTCCAGGTCTTCACCGGCACCGAATTGCAGTGGGTTGACGAAGATGCTCGCCACCACGAAATCCGCTTGCTGCGCGGCTTTGGTCACCAGGGTTGCGTGGCCGCTGTGCAGATTGCCCATGGTGGGCACAAAGCCGATGCGTTTGCCGGCACTGCGGGCGTGGGTAACCGCGGCGCGCAGTTCACGTAGGGTTTTAACGGTGTTCATGCCGAGAACCCGTGTTCGATGCCCGGGAAGGTGACGGCTTTGACCTCGCTGACGTAAGCGCTCAGGGCTGCATGGATACTGTCCTGGCCGGCCATGAAGTTCTTCACGAATTTCGGCACGTGGCCGGTCATCGATAGGCCGAGCATGTCATGCAGCACCAGCACCTGGCCATCAGTGGCGGAACCGGCGCCAATGCCGATCACCGGCACTTTGACGGCCTGGGTGATTTCTGCGGCCAATTCGCTGGGCACGCACTCCAGCACAATCATCGCAGCACCGGCTTGTTCCAGGGCGATTGCGTCGGCGCGCATCTGGCGCGCCTGGGCTTCATTGCGGCCCTGTACCTTGTAGCCGCCGAGGATGTTCACTGACTGTGGTGTCAGGCCCATGTGCGCGCATACCGGTACGCCGCGTTCAGCCAGCAGCCGGATCGACTCGGCCAACCACACTGCACCTTCGACCTTGATCATGTGGGCGCCGGCTTGCATCAGCTTGCCGGCGTTCTGGAAGGTTTGCTCCAGCGTGGCGTACCCCATGAACGGCAGGTCGGCGATGATCAAGGCGCCGTCGTTGCCACGCTTGACGCTGGCGGTGTGGTAGGCAAGTTCATCGGTGGTCACGGGCAGGGTGCTGTCATTCCCTTGAAGAACCATGCCCAGGGAGTCGCCCACCAACAACACTTCAACCCCGGCCTGGCAACAGGCGTTGGCGAAGGTGGCGTCATAGCACGTCAGCATGGTGATTTTTTCACCTTTGAGCTTGAGGCTCTGCAAGGTGGTCAGGGTAATGTCTGGCATGAAAAGGGTCCTCGTTCAGGCGCTTGGAAACAGCGAGTAACGCGCGTGAGTCTTCGTTTATACAGGCGCACTGTCTTGAAAGCAGTGCTTATAAGGCCTGGATTGCGCCCTGTAGCGCCGGGTTGGCGGCAGCGGGACGCCTATAGTCGTGAGGAGGACACGGGAAGTCAATTGGATGTGTTACCGCATTGTTACGAAGGCGGTGTTACCGCTGTTACTGACGCGATTGTAGGAGCGAGCTTGCTCGCGAAAAACTAATAGGCACCGGGTTTAATCAGGCTGTGCGCGTTATCGTTGACGATTTTCGCGAGCAAGCTCGCTCCTACAGAGGTAAGCGTTCCAGACCGACGAATGGGCAGGCGCTGAGCAGGTCGCTCAAGTGGCGTCCGTCAGGCAGTTGCAGGGTACCTGGAGCCAACTCGGCCAGCGGGTACAACACAAACGCCCTCAGGTGCATCTGGTAGTGCGGCACCTTCAGGCGCGGTTCGTCGATCAGGCGATCACCGAACAGCAGGATGTCCAGGTCCAGCGTGCGTGGGCCCCAACGCTCAAGGCGCTCGCGGCCCTGGTCATTCTCGATGGCTTGAAGTGCATCGAGCAGGTCCAGTGGCGCGAGATCGCTGTCCAGGGCCGCAACCGCGTTGGTGTAGCGCGGTTGGCCCGGGAGCAGGGAATCACTTTGATAGAAGGCCGACACACCGGCGAGCTGGGTGCCAGGCAATTTCGCCATGGCCTCCAGAGCGCTGCGCAATTGCTGTTGCGGGGCTGCCAGGTTGCTGCCCATACCGATGTAGATACGTTCCACGTTTATTCGCCCGCGGCGCCCGAGGCATCGGCACTGCTGCGTTTACGCTTGCTACCGCTGCGGCGCCGCTTTTTCGGCCCTTCACCGGTACTATCGCCTTTACTACCCAGCTCGCGGATCATTTCGCGGCGCTGGCTGTCATTGGCGTCCTGATAATCGGTCCACCATTCGCCCAGGCCATCGGTCTGTTCGCCGGCGCTTTCGCGCAGCAGCAGAAAATCGTAGCCAGCACGAAAGCGCGGGTTGTCCAGCAGCAGGTCGGCGCGTTTGCCGCTGCGGCGCGGCAGGCGCTCCTGCATGTCCCAGATCTCGCGGATCGGCATGGTGAAGCGTTTTGGGATGGCGATGCGTTGGCACTGTTCGGCGATCAACTCGTGTGCCGCTTCCTGCATGGCCGGGATCGGCGGCATGCCACGGTCCTGCAGGCGCAGCACCCGCTTGGGCAGGGCTGGCCACAATAGGGCGGCAAACAGGAACGCCGGAGTGACCGGTTTGTTCTGCTTGATGCGTAGGTCAGTGTTGACCAACGCTTCGCTGATCAATGTGTGAGTGTACGTCGGGTTGTATTCCAAGGCCTCGGCGCTGGCCGGGAACAATGGATCGAACAACTGCAGGTCGACAAGCATTTCGAAGGTGTCGGCGGCATAGCCCGAGAGAAACAGCTTGAGCACTTCCTCGAACAGGCGCGCCGAGGGAATTTCCCGCAGCATTGGCGCCAGTTCGCGAATCGGCGCAGCGGTGTGTTTCTCGATGCCGAAGTTGAGCTTGGCCGCGAAGCGCACGGCACGCAGCATGCGCACCGGGTCTTCCTGGTAGCGCTGCGTCGGGTCGCCGATCAGACGGATCAGGTTATTGCGGATGTCATGTACGCCATTGGCGTAATCGAGGATGCGCTCGCTGACCGGGTCGTAATACAAGGCATTGATGGTGAAGTCGCGACGTTGCGCGTCTTCCTCCAGGGTGCCGTAGACATTGTCGCGCAGGATGCGCCCGCTTTCGTTGCGGGAAGACTGGTTGGTGTCTTCCTCTTCGTCGTTTTGCGGGTGGCCGGCGCGGAAGGTGGCCACCTCGATGATTTCGCGTCCAAAGTGGATATGCACCAACTTGAAGCGCCGGCCGATAATCCGCGCATTACGGAACTCGGCACGCACTTGTTCGGGCGTGGCGCTGGTGGCGACGTCGAAATCCTTGGGCGTGATATTGAGCAGCATGTCGCGTACGCAACCACCCACCAGGTAAGCCTGGTAGCCGGCGTTCTGCAAACGTTCGACGATGTTCACCGCATAACGGCTGAATTGAGCCCGTTGCAGTGAATGCTGGCTGCTATTGAGCACTTCAGGCGTGCTGCGTTTGTGTTGCGTTCGACGCAAGGGAGAACGGAATGACTGGAACAACTTCTTCAGCATGGGATGCACTGTTTGAAGGAATGTTCGGCCATAACGAAGAATGACCGCATGATGGGCCGGGATTCTAGCATTTAGTCGGGGGATGGTGTAGGAACAAGCTACAGGCATTGCGCCATAAGCTTCAGAACGTCAAATGCCGGAAACTACAAGGGGAGCCGAAGCTCCCCCAGAAGTAGTTGCGTGCTCTATTTTTATTATTGGTTTCGGGCTTCTTGTTTTTGTTGATCGCCCTCGCCATGAAGCTTCACCTTCATGACACTCCCAATTGGGAGTCAAGAGCAAACGGATTGCTTTGGTCGCTGTGTTGCTGATCTACGATCCAACCAGTTCAGGCTCTGCCTTAGGGCAGTTTTTGTTGTTCTCGGCCTGGTTGCGGGGCAAGCCCCAAATGCAACGCCTCTCCAAAAGAATCAGTTAGCTGCGCCTCCGCCGTGTTGTTTTTGTTATGCGTGAGTCGATTCGTCTTATTTTTATTGTCTTGTACAAAGCTTGTTATTGTTTTTGTACTAAGCATATAGCAGGGTGCGTGCCAACTTTTTCGCCGGCCAGCAAAACCGGGGTGTTGAGGTGGTTTTGTGGTTTTCGGGGCCGAAAAAAAGCCGGAGCTTCGTTACCGTAAGCCCCGGCTTCTGTTACGTGAAAAGTCAGCGGTAACAGTTTTTTCACATCAGCGGGTGTTACCTGGTGGGGCGCACCCTCAGCTTTCGCTGGCGACCCCGGTCTTGCGCCTTGGAATGCCCAGGCGCTGGCGCCGTTCCCACAGGCATTTGCGACTCACCCCGAGCTTGCGTGCCAGCTCGGTCTCGGTCATATGGTCCTGATGCTCAAGGACGAAATGCTGGAAGTAGTCTTCCAGTGACAAATCTTCCGTCGGTTCATGGCTGGTATTGCTAGCGCCACCCTGTTGCGGGGCCAAGCCAATGAAATCATCGTCGTCCAGATCACTGAGCTCGATATCGATACCCAGCAACTCGGCGGAAATCTCCGGGCTCTCCGACAGAATCACCGCACGCTCGACAGCGTTCTCCAGTTCCCGCACGTTACCCGGCCACGAGTAATGCCGGATCGCCTGCTCGGCGTCTGCGGCGAATTTCAGGTCGGTACGGTTGATGCGTGCACTCTGGCGCAACAGGAATGCACTGGCGATCTCGTTGACGTCGGCGCCGCGCTCGCGCAGGGCCGGCAGCTTGAGGGCGATCACGTGCAGGCGGTAATACAAGTCTTCACGAAACTGGCCGATCTTGGCCAGGCTCTTGAGGTCACGGTGTGTCGCAGCAATCAGTCGCACATCGACCTTTTGCGATTGCACCGAACCGACGCGTCGAATTTCGCCTTCCTGCAGCACCCGCAGCAAGCGGGCCTGGGCTTCCAGGGGCAACTCACCGATCTCATCGAGGAACAAGGTGCCGCCGTCTGCGGCTTCCACCAACCCCGCGCGCCCGGCGCTGGCGCCAGTGAACGCGCCTTTTTCGTGGCCGAACAATTCGGACTCGATCAGGGATTCGGGGATCGCCGCGCAGTTCACCGAGATCATCGGTGCCTTGGCACGCTTGGACAGGTTGTGCAGGGCGCGGGCTACCAGTTCCTTACCGGTCCCCGACTCGCCCTGGATCAATACATTGGAGTCGGTCGGCGCTACTTTGCGGATCTTGCTGTACAGATCCTGCATCGGAGGGCAGGAACCGATGATGCCGATCTCGCCGTTGCTGTTGTCGACACCTGGCTTGTCGGCGCCGTTGGTCGCTTTACCGGCTGGGCGCTGTTCGGCAGGCGCGCTGCTGGCCGACTGACGGTCACGCAGGATGCGGGCCACGGCCTGGAGCATTTCATCGTGGTCGAAAGGCTTGGCGATGTAGTCCACCGCGCCCATCTTCATCGAGTCCACCGCCGAGCGCAGGCTGGCGTAGCTGGTCATGATCAGCACCGGGGTGCCTTGGCCCAGCTTGATCAGCTCGGTGCCCGGGGCTCCGGGCAGGCGCAGGTCGCTGACAATCAGGTCGAACGTGGGAATGCTGAATCGCTCTTGGGCTTCCTGCACCGAGCCGGCTTCGCTGACCTGGTACTGATTTCGTTCAAGCAGGCGACGCAAGGCAGAGCGGATAATGGTTTCGTCTTCGACGATCAAAATGTGCGGCATTGATTCAATTCTCTCGACGGTCTCAGTTCACAGCGGACGTCGCTTCGACATGACGCGGCAAGGTCACCCGTATACGGGTGCCGCGTTGGCTTTCGGTGTCAGCCGGGCTGTCGATGGTGATTTGTCCATAATGCTCTTCAACGATGGAATAGACCAGTGCAAGGCCCAGACCGGTACCTTCACCGGGGTCCTTGGTGGTGAAGAAGGGTTCGAACAATCGGTCCATGATGTTCTGTGGAATGCCGCTGCCTTCGTCCTCCACGATCAGGTCGACCGTGTGCTCGAAAGCCTCGCTCTTGACACGCACAGCGCTGCCGGCCGGTGACGCATCGCGGGCGTTGGACAGCAGGTTGATCAGCACTTGGGCCAGGCGTTGTGAGTCGCCATCGACCCAATGTTCCGGATCACAAAGATTGAAGAACTGTACTTCGAAATTGCGCCGGTTCAAGGCCAAAAGCCCAATGGCATCCTGCGCCACTTCGGCCAGGCACACCGCTTCGTCCTGGTTTTGATGCGCGCCGGAGTGGGCGAAGCTCATCAGTGACTGCACGATGCGTGACACGCGCTTGGTCTGCTCGAGGATTTGTCCGCTGATTTCGGTGATTTCACCGTCTTCTTCGCGCTCTTCCCGCAGGTTCTGCGCCAGGCAGGCGATACCGGTGATCGGGTTGCCGATTTCGTGGGCCACGCCGGCTGCGAGGCGGCCAATACTGGCCAGGCGCTCGGAATGCACCAGTTTGTCTTCGAGCATTTGTGTGTCGGTCAGGTCTTCCACCAGCAATACCAGGCCGCTGTTACCCGGCGCAAGGGGCTCATCGATGGCAGCTTTGTGCAGGTTGAGCCAACGGGTCTGACCGTCGAGGGCCAGGTGTTGTTTATGCAGGTGCTCATCGGGCAGGTTGATAAAGCCCAGGAGCAGTTCTTTCCAAGGATCGCCCAGGGTATTAAGCCGCGAACCCACCACCCGTTGCGCGGCGATGCCGGTGAGTTCTTCCATGGCCTTGTTCCACATCAGGATCTCTTGGTCCTTGGCCAGGGAGCAGACGCCCATCGGCAATTCTTGCAGGGTCTGGCGGTGGTAGCGGCGCAGGGCGTCGAGCTCGGCGGCCAGGCCGGTGAGGCGCGAATGGTAATCCTCCAGCCGGCTTTCGATGAAATGGATATCTTCGGTCACGTAGTTTTCGCCGCCCGCCTTGTAGGGCAGGAATGTTTCGACCATGTCCTGGGACACGCTGGGGCCCATCAGGCCGGAGAGGTTGGCCTCGATACGGTCGCGCAGACGCCGCAGGGCGTAGGGGCGACGCTCGTCAAATGGAAGGTACAGATCACGCAGTGCCTGCTCGACTTCCTTTTGCGCGGCCTTCGCGCCCAGGGGCTTGGCCAGTTGCGTGGCGAACTCCTGAGGCGAGGCAGCATGCAGCTCGCGGCGTTGCGGGCGGCGTACGTTGTCCACCGCGCAGGCTTCGGCGGCGCTGGTTTCTTCGGGACTGGCGTTGGTGAACAGCGAGATCAGGGTGAACATCAGTACGTTGGCGGCCAGCGAGGCAATGGCCGCCATGTGCCAGCTGGTGTCGTCGAGCACGTAGATCATGTTCAGCAACGGGATATAGAAACCCTGCAAATTGCCGACCAGCGGTAGCAGCATGGTGACAACCCACACCAGGATTCCCGCCAGTAACCCGGCAATAAAGCCACGGCGATTGGCGGTCGGCCAGTACAGCACCGACAACACACCCGGCAGGAACTGCAAGGTGGCGACAAACGCGACGATGCCGAGGTTGGCCAGGTCTTGCCCGGCGCCAAGCAGCAGGTAGAACCCGTAGCCAGCCATGATGATTGCGATGATCAGCGCACGGCGGGTCCATTTCAACCAGCGGTAGATATTGCCTTCGGCCGGCGGCTGGTACAGCGGCAGCACCAGGTGGTTGAGTGCCATGCCCGAGAGCGCCAGCGTAGTGACAATGATCAACCCGCTGGCCGCCGATAAACCGCCGACATATGCCAGCAGCGCCAGGGCCGGGCTGTTGGCGGCAATGCCGATGCCCAGGGTGAAGTACTCAGGGTTAGTGGTGGCCCCCAGTTTCAGGCCGGCCCACAGGATCAGCGGCACCGCCAGGCTCATCAGCAGCAGGAACAGCGGTAATCCCCAGCTGGCGCTGACCAGCGAGCGGGGGTTGAGGTTCTCGGTGAAGGTCATGTGATACATGTGTGGCATTACGATCGCCGAGGCGAAGAACACCAGCAGCAGTGTGCGCCAGGGGCCTTCCTGCAAGGGAGTATGCAAGGCGGCGAGGGCGGTCTGGTTTTGCAGCAGCCAGAGTTCCAGCTGTTGCGGGCCGTCGAACACACCGTAGAGCGCATAGAGGCCGACGCCGCCGATGGCGATCAGCTTGATGACCGACTCAAAGGCAATCGCAAACACCAGGCCTTCGTGCTTCTCACGGGTGGCGATATGGCGCGAGCCGAAGAAAATCGTAAACAGGCTGATCAGCGCGCAGAAGGCCAGGGCAACAAGGTGTTGTACCGGCTCGCGGGTCAGGATGCTGATGGAGTCGGCTACCGCCTGGATTTGCAGGGCCAGTAATGGCAGCACGCCGATCAGCATGAAAATCGTGGTCAGCGCGCCGGCCCAGGTGCTGCGAAAGCGAAAGGCGAATAGGTCCGCCAGGGACGACAACTGGTAGGTACGGGTGATTTTCAGGATCGGGTAGAGCAGCACCGGAGCCAGCAGGAAGGCGCCGGATACCCCGAGGTAGCTGGAGAGAAAGCCATAGCCGTACTGATAGGCCAGGCCTACCGTGCCATAGAACGCCCAGGCACTGGCGTACACGCCCAGGGACAAGGTGTAGGTCAGCGGATGGCGAATGATCGCCCGCGGAATCATCCCGCGCTCACTGATCCAGGCCACACCGAACAACGCAGCCAGGTAGGCGGCGCTGATCAGCAGCATCTGGGTGAGACTAAAGCTCATCGGCATCTTTTTGGCTCTGCAGGATGAAGGTCACGACGATCAGGATCAGCCACAGCAGATAGGGGCGGTACCAGGCGCCCGTGGCGTCGATCCACCAATCCATGATGGCGGGGGAAAACAGGTAGATCCCGACGACCAGCAGCAGGACCAATCGATAGATGTACATGTTGGCCTCTGATTAAAAATCTGCGGCGATGGTAACGGATGGCTGGCAACCTGCAAGCGCCTTCAACGCAATTGCGCTTCGGCCAACGTCAATGTGCGCGGGATGCGGGTCGCGTCCCAGTGCACAATGCCCCAATCCAGCAGTTCCCGTGGGCTGGCGTGCAGCAGTTCATCGCCGGCTGGCTGGCCAAGGGCGCGCAGTGCCCGCAGCAGCAACGGCGTGGCCTGGTCGACCGTCAACGGCGGCGAACGGTAGGACTTGCCCAGCTTATGGCCGTCCGGCTGGACGATCAGCGGCACATGCAGGTAACGCGGTTGGCGCAGGCCCAGCAGCTCTTGCAGGTACAGCTGGCGTGGTGTGGAATCGAGCAAGTCGGCGCCGCGCACGATATCGGTAACCCCTTGCCATGCGTCATCAAGGACCACGGCCAATTGGTAGGCGTAAAGGCCATCGCGGCGACGGATGATGAAATCGCCTGCATCGCGACCCAAATGCTGTCGGAACTCGCCCTGTACGCGATCAGTAAAGTGGTATTGCAGTTCGGGCACGCGCAGACGGATGGCGGCGTCTTGCTGATCGTGGCCGGCATTGCGGCACAGGCCGGGGTAAATCCCGTTATAGGGTTCCAGCTGTTTACGTGAGCATGTGCAGGCGTACGCCAGGCCGTGGTTGAACAAGTCATTCAGCACTTTGGCGTAGGCATCATGCCGCTCGCTCTGTCGGACCAGATCACCATCCCATTCAAAGCCGTAGCTTTCCAGGGCATGCAGGATCGCTGCCTGGGCGCCGGGCTCTTCACGCGGTGGATCGAGGTCTTCCATGCGCATCAACCAGCGACCGTGGTGGGCGCGAGCATCGAGGTAGGAGGCGAGGGCAGCAACCAGGGAGCCGAAGTGCAAATGGCCGCTGGGCGTGGGGGCGAAACGCCCGATATAGGTAGAGGCTGTCATGGGCCGGATACTACTGCAAAAGCGGTAAACGCCAGAAACAAAAATGGGGCGTTTGCACGCCCCATTCGTTCAGTTCGGCAGGGTTATTTGCCGACCTGTTTTTCCTTGATTTCAGCCAAGGTCTTGCAGTCTACGCACAGGTCCGCGGTTGGGCGGGCTTCCAGGCGGCGAATACCGATCTCGACGCCGCAGGATTCGCACCAGCCATATTCCTCGTCTTCGATCAGTTGCAGGGTCTTGTCGATCTTCTTGATCAGCTTGCGCTCGCGATCACGGGCGCGCAGTTCGAGGGCGAACTCCTCTTCCTGGCTGGCACGGTCGGCCGGGTCCGGGAAATTGGCTGCTTCGTCCTTCATATGGTCAACCGTGCGGTCGACTTCCTGCATCAAGTCCTGTTTCCACTGCTTCAGGATTTTGGAGAAGTGCTCGCGCATGGGCTTGCCCATGTATTCCTCGCCCTTCGACTCAACGTAGGGTTGGAAGCCGCTGATGCTCTGTTGCTTTGCTTGGGTGGACATGAATAGACCGCCTCTCACTCTTCTAATCCATTGCGCAGGATTGCAACGTCACCGACACCTGCCGGCCCTGCGGCTGCAAGCGGGCGAACTTACCAGATAGATTCAGGGTGCGCCACTCCCGGTTGTCGAGCTCCACGGCAAAAGGGGTTGCAAACTGCAACAGCCCGCCATGGCTGGGGATGTACCCGCTCGAATGTTGATTTTAGTCGTTTTACAGGCGCCTGCCGGGCTCATCTTGGATGGCCGAGCAGGCAATAGAGCATGTTTTACCGCGAGGGTTCGGTAGAATCCTGATTTTGTCCTCACCGTTAAGGAAGGCTAATGGCTCAGCCCTACAGTGCGCGCAGTCGCGCTATCGAACCTTTTCATGTCATGGCGTTACTGGCACGGGCCAATGAGCTGCAGGCCGCCGGCCATGATGTGATCCATCTGGAAATCGGCGAGCCGGACTTCACCACGGCCGAACCGATCATCCAGGCCGGCCAGGCCGCACTGGCGAACGGCAAGACCCGCTATACCGCTGCCCGTGGGTTACCGGAATTGCGCGAGGCCATCAGCGGGTTTTATCAGCAGCGTTATGGCTTGAGTGTCGATCCCGAACGCATTCTGATTACCCCCGGTGGCTCCGGCGCCTTGTTGTTGGCGAGCAGCCTGCTGGTAGACCCAGGCAAGCACTGGTTGCTGGCGGACCCGGGTTATCCTTGCAACCGACATTTTCTGCGCTTGGTAGAAGGCGCGGCCCAGTTGGTGCCGGTGGGGCCGGAGGTGCGCTACCAATTGACCGCAGACCTGGTTGCAAGGCATTGGGACCAGGACAGTGTGGGGGCGCTGGTCGCGTCGCCGGCCAATCCCACCGGGACTATTCTTACGCGGGGCGAATTGGCCGGGCTGTCCGATGCAATCAAGGCACGCAACGGACACTTGGTGGTCGACGAGATCTACCATGGGTTGACCTACGGCACCGACGCCGCCAGCGTGCTGGAAGTCGACGATGATGCCTTTGTCCTGAATAGTTTTTCGAAGTATTTCGGTATGACGGGTTGGCGCCTGGGTTGGTTGGTAGCGCCCCCCGACGCGGTCAGTGAATTGGAGAAATTGGCGCAAAACCTCTACATCAGCGCGCCGAGCATGGCCCAATACGCCGCCTTGGCCTGTTTCACCCCGCAAACCCTGGGCATTCTTGAAGAGCGCCGCGCTGAATTCGGTCGACGTCGCGACTTCTTGCTGCCTGCATTGCGCGAGTTGGGATTCGGCATTGCCGTAGAGCCGGAGGGTGCCTTCTACTTGTACGCCGATATCAGCGCGTTTGGCGGTGATGCCTTCGCGTTCTGCCGTCATTTTCTCGAAACCGAGCATGTGGCCTTTACGCCTGGGTTGGACTTTGGCCGTTATCAAGCCGGTCACCATGTGCGTTTTGCCTACACTCAAAACCTTGATCGGCTACAAGAGGCGGTTGAGCGCATCGCCCGTGGTTTGCGGAGTTGGCAAGGCTGATGCGATTTGATCCCCCTCTCGAAGAAGCGCGACTTATTCGTCGCTACAAGCGTTTTCTCACCGATATCGAAACGGTTACCGGCGAGTTGCTCACCATTCACTGCCCGAACACTGGCTCGATGCTCAATTGCATGGTCGAAGGTGGCCAGGTCTGGTTCAGTCGTTCCTCCGATCCCAAGCGCAAGTTGCCGGGCACTTGGGAAATTGCTGAAACGCCTCAGGGACGGCTGGCGTGTGTCAACACGGCACGCGCCAATCAGTTGGTGGAAGAAGCACTGCGTGCCGGTGTGATTACTGAACTCAATGGCTTCACGGCGTTGAAGCGTGAAGTACCTTATGGTCAGGAGAAGAGCCGGATCGATTTTCGCCTGGATTACCCGCAGGGTGCCGCGTTCGTCGAAGTCAAAAGCGTGACCTTGGGCTTTGACGACACTTCGGTGGCGGCCTTTCCTGATGCAGTGACGCAGCGCGGGGCCAAGCACCTGAGAGAGCTGGCTTACCTGTCACGAACAGGTGTGCGAGCGGTGCAATTGTATTGCGTGAATCTATCGGGAATCGATGCGGTGCGCCCCGCCGTGGAAATCGACGCTGCCTACGCTGGCGCTTTACGTGAGGCCAAGGCCGCGGGCGTCGAGGTGCTGGCATACGGCGTACGGGTCACGCCGCAAGAGATTTACATCGAGCGTCCATTGCATGTGCTGCTTGGTAGCTAGAGTTCTACCCATAATCCCTGTGCGTCTTCCCGACCAGGCAGGGCCGTGAGGCTCTGGCCTGCGCAGGGGCCGGCGATGCATTCACCGTTTTCGATCAGGAACAGCGCACCATGGGTGGCGCATTGGATCAGGCTGGCGCTGGCGTCGAGGAAGCGGTCGGGCTGCCATTCCAGCGGGATACCGCGATGGGGGCAGCGGTTGAGATAGAAGTAGGCAACGCCGTCTCGGCGTACAGCCAACAGCTTGCAGCCATCGATCTCAAAACCGCGGCTGCTGTTGGGGGCGAGGTCGCCTGAGGCGCAGAGAAACTTCATTTCAATCCTTAAGTGCCTTGACGTTCAAATGCAAACAATTATCAAATGCCCGCTTCGCCCGTCAGCTGACTGGGTGCTCAATACGATGCCTGGCAGGGATTATCTGTCACATCGATGAGTGCTTGAGTGGCCCTGCCTAGGAAGGAAACCCTGTTATGCGTCTGAGTACCAGCGCCATTGCGCTTGTTGCCTCACTGCTGGTCAACCACGGGGCGCAAGCCTCTGAGCTGCCACAGCGCTGGGTCAGTGCCGGAGGAGCGCTATCGGAGTGGGTAGCGGCGCTGGGCGGTGAATCGAAATTGGTCGGGGTGGATACCACCAGTCAGCATCCCGAGTCGCTCAAGGCGTTGCCGAGCATTGGCTATCAACGCCAATTGTCGGCCGAGGGTATTCTCAGCCTGCAGCCGCAAATCCTCGTGGGCACCGAGGAAATGGGGCCACCACCGGTACTGGCGCAGATTCGCAATGCTGGCGTGCAGGTGGATATGTTCTCGGCCCAGCCGGATCTGCCGACCTTGAAAGACAACCTTCAACACCTGGGGAAGTTGCTCGGCAGTGAGGCCAAGGCCAACACGCTGTTTGCCGGATATGAGCAGGCGCTTGAGCAGCAAAAGAATTGGGTGGCCAAGGCCCAGGCCACGCAAAAGGCGCCGGGCGTTCTGTTGTTGCTGGGCAATGCCGGTGGCAAGCCGCTGGTTGCTGGCAAGGACACGGCCGCCGATTGGCTGTTGCAGCAGGCCGGCGGGCGTAATCTGGCCACGCACACGGGCTACAAACCGTTTTCAGTGGAGTCGCTGGCAGGGTTGAGCCCGGAGGTGCTGGTGTTTGCTGATCGCGCCCTCACCGGCGATGCGGCGCGGGCAGCCTTGTTCAAGGAAAATCCGATCCTTGCGTCTACGCCTGCAGCCAAGAGCGGGCGAGTGTTTGAGCTGGATCCGACCCTGCTGGTGGGTGGCCTGGGGCCGCGGTTGCCACAAAGCCTGGTGAAGCTGTCCGCCGGGTTTTATCCGTCCCAGGTCAAGCCTGCTCCATGACCACTCTGGTTAAGCCGAAAACACTGTTCATCGGGCTGTCGCTGTTATGTCTATTGGCGATCTGGCTCTCATTGGCCCTGGGCCCGGTCAGCCTGCCATTGGTGGACACGCTCAGGGCCGCTTTAAGGCTGATGGGGGTGCCGATTGAAGCGCCAGGCTTGGAACAAGCCGAGTTGATCCTGGGGCAGATTCGCCTGCCACGAACTTTGCTGGGCCTTGCGGTCGGCGGGGTGCTTGCGTTGTCAGGCGTAGCGATGCAGGGATTGTTTCGCAACCCGCTGGCCGATCCTGGGTTGGTGGGGGTGTCCAGCGGCGCAGCATTGGGGGCGGCGGTGGCGATTGTCGGCGGTTCGTTTTTTGGCGGGCTGCCGGATGCCTTCGGGCCGTACCTGTTGTCGTTGTGCGCATTTCTCGGTGGCCTGGGCGTCACGGCGCTGGTCTATCGGCTGGGGCGTCGCAATGGCCAGACGAATGTTGCGACGATGCTGCTTGCTGGTATCGCGCTTACGGCGCTGGCCAGTTCGGCGGTCGGGCTGTTTACCTATTTGGCCGATGACGCCACTTTGCGCACCCTGACGTTCTGGAACCTCGGCAGCCTCAATGGTGCGAGCTATTCGCGGTTGTGGCCCTTGCTGCTGGTGAGCGCGGGCGTGGCGCTGTGGTTACCGCGCCGGGCGAAGGCATTGAATGCACTATTGTTGGGAGAGTCCGAGGCCAATCATCTGGGCATCGATGTAGAAGGGCTCAAGCGTGAATTGGTGTTCTGCACGGCCTTGGGCGTTGGTGCGGCGGTGGCGGCGGCAGGGATGATTGGCTTTGTTGGCTTGGTAGTGCCGCACCTGGTACGGCTGCTGGCGGGGCCGGATCATCGGGTGCTGCTACCGGCCTCGGTGCTGGCAGGGGCGAGTTTGTTGTTGTTTGCGGACCTGGTGGCACGCTTGGCGCTGGCGCCCGCGGAGCTGCCGATTGGTATTGTTACTGCATTTATCGGTGCGCCATTTTTCCTCTACCTGTTACTGCGGGGGCGCGCCTGATGCTGCGAGTTGATGCGTTGCAGATACGGCGTGGGCGTAAAACCGTGCTGGCCGATGTCACCTTGGACCTGTTGCCGGGCGAAGTGCTGGGCGTGCTGGGGCCGAACGGTGCCGGCAAAAGTACCTTGCTGGGGGCGCTTTGCGGGGAGTTGCAGCCTGATCAGGGCAGAGTGTGGCTGGATCAGCAAGAGTTGAAGAGCCTGGGCGGCGCCCAGCGAGCCCAGCGCCTGGCGGTGTTACCGCAAAGCTCAACCCTGGATTTTGCTTTTCGTGTCGAAGAGGTGGTGGGCATGGGGCGCTTGCCCCATCAGACCGGGCGAGTGCGCGATGACGAAATCATCAATGCGGCGCTGCAGGCGGCGGATGTCGGCCACTTGAGTGGCCGCAGTTACCTGGCTTTGTCGGGGGGCGAGCGGCAGCGTGTGCATCTCGCGCGGGTATTGGCGCAGTTATGGCCAGGTGAGGCGGGGCAGACGTTGTTGTTGGATGAGCCGACGTCGATGCTCGATCCTTTGCACCAGCACACCACGTTGCAGGCCATTCGCAGCTTTGCCGACAAAGGCGCTGCCGTGCTGGTGATCCTGCACGACTTGAACCTGGCCGCGCGTTACTGCGACCGGATCCTGTTGCTGAAAGACGGACGCCCCCATGCCATGGATACGCCCTCTAAAGTCCTGCAACCTGAACCGCTCAAGGCCGTCTTTGGCTTGGACGTACTGGTACAACCACATCCGGAGCGGGGGCACCCGCTGATCATTGCGCGCTGAGCTCAGTTATATGCGGGCAAAAAAAGACCCGGCAAGAGCCGGGTCAAATAACCGTGATTAGCCTGATGAGGAGATAATCTGAGAGTCCGAACCAATGGTCTTTCAGTTATCGGCTGATCTCGCGATCAGTTGTGATAATCATAACGATTCTCATTTGAGAGTCAACATTTGTTTTTGCATGCCCATCCAGTTTTCTCAAACGCCCGTTTGTAATGCCCGTAAACATTGGGTTTGAACGCTGATCTAGTTTTTCTGGCGGGTTGACATAGCCTCCAGCTGACGGTTCAGCGCCTCCTTGCGCTCCGTGGGAATGTCGTTCCAGTGCACATCCATCAGTGCGCCTTCAATTGCATACAGCAGGACTTTCGATGCTCGAAAGCCGCGAGTTCGCACGGCTCGGTAAGCATCGACCGCTCCCAGGCGACGCAAGTCGGACGCGCTGTGGATGCCCACCGCATGCAGCCACTGCGCTGACGTCTTGCCCAGGTTTTTCAGGTGTTGCAGCTCATCGTTCATCAAGCCTCCTTGCAACGGCCGAATGGTGCGGTGGGTGTCGTGACCAGGCAGCCTGAAAATGAGTGTAGCGCTCAGTAGGAAAAGCGTGGTTCTTTGGTCAGAAGCAGGCGAAAAGCTTATAAGAATGGTGTGATGGCTGTAGCGACAGGCAGGCGGCAATCGCCCGGCACGCCTGGGACTTGCCGGGGTTCTGGGTGACGGTTACTTGGTGCGGTAGCGCAGGCGAGTACCGAAATTGACTGACATCAGAATCTCGTCAGCTGTGAGCTCGGGTGGGAAATAAGTCCCCGAAATCTGCGCGTGGGCCAGACTGGCGCCCTCCAGTGAGCAATCGCGTAAATCCAGGCCGCGCAGGTCGGCCGAACGAAAATAGGCGTCGGTGAAGTCAACATTCTTGGCGTTCAGGTCGCGCAGGTCCAAGCCCCGGAAGTCGCCACCACGCATGTCGATGGGGCCATCCTCAGGGCGTTCCTGATTGAAACCGCGAATGTCGTCCTTGTGCAGGAGCGCGTAGAGCGGGGTGTCGAGAAGCTTGGGCTGACTCATAATGGCGACTCCTGTTGGAATTATGACGCCATTATAGTGCCACTATTTCGGGTCGTGCGCCGAAGTAGGCGACACGACCGCGAAATATTTCTTATAGGCCCGGCAAACGTTGACGGATATGGGCGACCAAAGCGTCGAGGGTCCCGCTTTCATTGGTCTCGACACGCTTGCTCAGCAACAGCTCCTGTGCTGTCAGCGGCTCACGACTGGCTTGCTGCTCTTCGATAACGCTCAGTGTTGCGTCGGACGGGTCGTTTTTATCCGCCTGACGTTGTGCCAGCCAACTGGCAATAACGGCTTGAGGCGCGTTGCAATCGAGGATCAGGAACGGCGCCCCGGTCGCTTCGGCGACTTGGGCAGCCGCGTCACGTTGAGCGCGTTTCAAGAAGGTCGCATCCAGCACCACCGGGTAACCGGCGCGCAGCACGGTGTCGGCAATTTCGTTCAGGCGCGCATACGTGGCAGCGCTGGCATCATGATTGTAGATACCGGCCTGTGGCGTGTTTTCGATCTGTTGCTCGCCAAACAGGCGCTTGCGTTCCACATCCGAGCGCAGGCGCACGGCGCCCAGGGCTTCGACCAGGCGCATGGCGACGTGGCTCTTGCCCACGGCTGAAACGCCATGGGTGATTGCCAGGAAGCGAGACGGAATGGTGCTGTAGCTTTCCGCCAGGTTGGCGTAATTGCGGTACTGGCGCAGGGTGTTGGCGCGTTGCACCGGGCTTGCTTCGCTTGGCATGCTGAACAGCGCAACTTTGGCGCGAACCAGCGCACGGTAGGCTTTATAGAAGTTCAGTAGCTCCAGGCCCTGGTAGTCACCGGTCAGTTCCAGGTACTGGCTGATAAAACGCCGTGCCAGGCTTTTCAGGCCGCGATCTTCCAGGTCCATGGCCAAAAAGGCGGTGTCTGCGTACACATCGGTAAAGCGGAAGGGCTCGTTGAACTCGATGCAGTCAAAGATCACCACGTGACCATCAATGAGGGTCGCGTTGCCCAGGTGGATATCACCGTGGCATTCGCGGGTATAGCCATTGAGCTTGCGCTGTTCCAGCAAGGGCTTGAGGCGCTCGAAGCTGCTTTCAGCCCAGGCTTGCAGGGCTTCCAGTTGAGTCAGGTCGGCCTTGTCGCTAAGAAACGGGCGGATCTGGTCGAAGTTCTGGCGCACCGGAGCCATCACTTCCTCCGGCGTGCCGGCCGGATGCTCTTGTGGAACCTTGGGGGCGGTGAGGTGGAAGTGCGCAATCTGCTGGGCCATCTCGTCGATGTGCGCACAGGTCAGTTCGCCGTTGGCTTGCAGGGTGCTGAGCATCTGGCTTTGCGGGAACTGACGCATCTTCAGCGCGTACTCGATCACCGGGCCATCGCCGCCCAGTTGCGGTGCCTCGGAGGTGCCGGTGATTGGCAACACTTCAAGATACAAATCTGCGGTCAGGCGCTGGTTGAGGCGCAGTTCTTCGCGACAGAAGTGGCCGCGATCCTCCAGTTGGGTGAAGTCCAGAAAGCCGAAGTTCATCGGCTTCTTCAGCTTATATGCGTAGGCGCCTGTCAGTATCACCCAGGAAATATGGGTCTCGATGACTTGAAACGCTTCAACTGGATGCGGGTACAAAGCCGGGTTTTGCAGGGCAGCGATCAGGGACTGGCTCACGGGCGATCCTTCAAAGTCGGGGAGAAATCATGGTGGGCATTATGGCTGCTGATGCCAGTCGTGCAAACCGCTGTCCGGCTCATGTTGATCATCAATAAAGTGCGTATAATCCGCCGCCATGACTCGAACCCGATCTCCCCGTTCCCGTAAAAAACCTCCTTCCCGCAGCCTGCGCCCCTGGCTGGGCTGGGCGCTCAAGCTTGGCCTGGTAGGCCTTGTGGTGATCGCCGGCTTTGCGGTGTACCTCGATGCCGTGGTGCAGGAAAAGTTCTCCGGCAAGCGCTGGACCATTCCGGCCAAGGTGTACGCACGCCCGCTTGAGTTGTTCTCTGGCCAGAAGCTGAGCAAGGAAGACTTCCTGACCGAGCTCGACGCACTGGGCTACCGTCGCGAACCCGTGAGCAATGGCCCGGGTGCGGCGGCCGTCAGCGGTAATACCGTCGACCTGAACACCCGTGGCTTCCAGTTCTACGAAGGCCTGGAAAAAGCTCAGCCTGTGCGCGTGCGTTTTTCCGGCGACTATGTGGCTGAGCTGTCGTCGCTCAATGGCTCCAAGCTGCCGGTGGTGCGCCTGGAACCCTTGATGATCGGCGGTATTTACCCGAAAAACCTTGAAGATCGCATCCTGATCAAACTCGATCAGGTGCCGCCATACCTGCTGGAAACCCTGGTGGCAGTGGAAGACCGCGACTTCTACAGCCACTGGGGCGTCTCGCCGAAGTCGATTGCCCGCGCCATTTGGGTCAACACCTCCGGCGGCAAGATGACCCAGGGCGGTAGTACGCTCACGCAGCAATTGGTCAAGAACTTCTACCTGACCAACGAACGTAGCCTGACCCGTAAACTCACCGAAGCCATGATGGCAATGTTGCTGGAGCTGCATTACAGCAAGCAGGAAATCCTCGAGGCCTACCTCAACGAAGTATTCGTCGGTCAGGATGGCCAGCGCGCGGTGCACGGTTTCGGCTTGGCCAGCCAATTCTTCTTTGGGCAGCCATTGTCCGAGTTGAAGCTGCATCAAGTCGCGTTGCTGGTGGGGATGGTCAAGGGGCCGTCCTATTACAATCCGCGCCGCAATCCGGAGCGTGCGCTTGAGCGCCGTAACCTGGTACTCGATGTGCTGGAGCAGCAAGGTGTTGCCACGGCCGAGCAGGTGGCCGCCGCGAAGAAAATGCCACTGGGTGTGACCACCCGCGGCAAGCTGGCGGACAGCTCATTCCCCGGCTTTATCGACCTAGTCAAGCGTCAGTTGCGTGAAGACTACCGTGACGAAGACTTGACCGAAGAGGGCCTGCGGATCTTCACCAGCTTCGACCCGATCCTGCAAATGAAGGCCGAGGCGTCGGTCAACGACACCTTCAAGCGCCTGACCGGCCGTAAAGGCTCGGATGAGGTCGAGGCCGCCATGGTGGTGACCAATCCGGAAACCGGTGAAGTCCAGGCCATGATCGGCAGCCGCCAGGCCAGCTTCGCCGGCTTCAACCGGGCGCTGGATGCTGTGCGTCCGATAGGCTCGCTGGTCAAGCCCGCTGTCTATTTGAGCGCATTGGAAAAACCCAGCAAGTACACGCTGACCAGTTGGCTGTCGGATGATCCGCTGTCGGTCAAAGGCGCGGACGGCCAGGTCTGGACGCCAAAAAACTTCGACCGCCGCTCCCACGGCACGGTGTTCCTGTATCAGGGGTTGGCGCATTCCTACAACATCTCCACCTCACGCCTTGGGCTTGAGGTCGGTGTGCCGAATGTGCTGAAGACGTTGGCGCGACTGGGGGTCGAGCGTGAGTTTCCGGCGTTTCCGTCCATGCTACTGGGCGCTGCGGCCATGACGCCCATGGAAGTGGCCACCATGTACCAAACCCTGGCCAACGGCGGCTTCAATACGCCGATGCGCGGTATTCGCAGTGTGCTGACCGCCGATGGCGAGCCGCTCAAGCGTTATCCGTTCCAGATCCAGCAGCGTTTCGACGCGGGCTCTATCTACCTGATCCAGAACGCCATGCAGCGCGTGATGCGTGAGGGTACCGGGCGTTCGGTCTATAACGTGCTGCCGTCGAACCTGACCCTGGCCGGCAAGACCGGTACCAGTAACGATTCGCGTGACAGCTGGTTCGCGGGCTTTGGCCAGGACGTATTGGCCGTGGTGTGGCTGGGGCGTGACGATAACGGCAAGACTCCGTTTACCGGTGCCACTGGTGCGTTGCAGGTGTGGACCAGTTTCATGCGCAAGGCCGACCCGTTGCCGCTCAACATGCCGCAGCCGGACAATATCGTGCAGGCCTGGATCGACCCGCATACCGGCCAAGGCTCTGATGCCAACTGTCCGGGCGCGGTACAGATGCCGTATATTCGCGGCAGCGAACCACCACCCGGCGCCGCATGCGGTGGCAGTGCCCCTGCTGACGCGGAATCGGTGATGGATTGGGTCAAGGGCTGGATGAATTAAGCAAAGAGGGTTTCAAGTGAACAAGTTGTGGATTCCAGCGATTGCGGCTCTGGCTTTGCTCGGCGGTTGCTCCAGCGTGCAGCGCGGCTCTATCCCCGTGGTGGACTCAAGCACGTCCGTCTCCAATAACGACCGCATCTCGGCCAACGGCGGCTTCCGCCAGACCGTGGTCAAGCGTCCTGCCCAAGCTGCAACCCAAGCGATACCGCAGGATTCAGGCGTGGTTGTTATGGTGCCCGGCAGTGGTGCTGCGACCTCGGCGCCCATCAGTGCCGAACCATGGACCCCAGGCCCCAGCACTTCCGGGCCGGTAGATTCCGCGCCGCTTCAAACCGCGCCGGTCAACCAGGGCACCTACAACATGCCATCGACACCAAGCGGGATTCCGCCGGCGTCCAGCGCAGGTGGGTTGTCGGCTGACGAACAACTGGATGGCCCGGTGCTGGCGTTGCTCACCACCGCTCAACAGCAGCAGTCGGGGGGCGACTTGAATGGCGCATCCTCGAGCCTTGAACGTGCCCAGCGCGTGGCGCCTCGCGAGCCGCAAGTGCTGTATCGTCTGGCCCAGGTGCGCATGGCCCAGGGCGATGCACCCCAAGCCGAGCAATTCGCTCGCCGTGGCCTGTCCCTGGCCAATGGTCGCCCGGCCCTGCAAGCCAGCCTGTGGGCCTTGATCGGTGATGCGCGTGCCGCCCAGGGAGATGCCGCGGGTGCCGCCCAGGCACGGCAGAAAGCCAAGGTCAGCCTCTGATGGATGCGCGTTTTCCTGCGATTGCCGAACAGTTATTGCTGATTGAGCGAGAACTGCGCGTGCAGGGCTGGTGGGACGAAATGGCTCCCAGTGCTGAAGCGCTCAGCAGTGTCGAGCCCTTTTCGGTCGATACCTTGGACTTTCACCAGTGGCTGCAATGGATCTTCCTCGTGCGCATGAAGCAGATCCTGGAGCAGGACCTGCCATTGCCGAACGCGTCTGGGATCCTGGAAATGGCCGAGATGGTCTACGCCGATCGACCATTGGAGAGCCTTGGCTTACGTAACGCGCTGAAAAAGTTCGACCAATTGATCGTCGACGCTCGTTAATTGCCTGACTGCCGGTTTTTTCGGCAGTCTTGCGCACATTTCTACCGCTTGACGACATTCAGGCGAGTTTTATCCCTCCTCAAAGCCCTTTCTTCTACGTTCGCATGCGCTTAGTTGGAAAAAAGCGCAATTATTGCTTGACTTGAACGGCCTGAAACAGAAGAATCCAAAGTCCGCTGTATCGGGACTGCCAGAAGCAGGCCCGCTCAGCAGATCATGAGGCGCACATCCGCGCCGACCTGTAACACCCGCAACGCGTTACCTCGCGCTGGGTGGGAAAAGCCCGCAACACTTGGGACGATCCCAATACTTGCTCAGTCAGTGCTGACGTAGTCGGCGACCACCGTCGCTCATGCTCTGTTGAGAAGTAAACCTATTAAGACCCGTCGGTTTTTAACGGACGGTATTCTGGCGTTTTAGAGGTGAACAACGTGGAGCTTTTATCTGGCGGTGAGATGCTCGTCCGCTTTTTGCGTGACGAAGGCGTCGACTATATCTACGGGTACCCAGGTGGTGCTCTGCTGCATGTCTACGACGCTCTGTTCAAGGAACCGGCTGTTACCCACATCCTGGTTCGCCACGAACAGGCCGCGACCCATATGGCTGACGGTTACGCCCGTGCCACCGGTAAAGCCGGCGTGGTACTGGTAACGTCCGGCCCAGGCGCAACCAACGCTATTACCGGCATCGCGACTGCCTATATGGACTCCATCCCGATGGTGATCATTTCCGGCCAAGTCGCCAGTACCATGGTCGGTACCGATGCATTCCAGGAAACCGACATGATCGGTATTTCCCGCCCGATCGTGAAACACAGCTTCATGATCAAGCATGCATCGGAAATCCCGGAAATCATGAAAAAGGCGTTCTACCTCGCACAGTCCGGTCGTCCGGGCCCTGTGGTGGTTGATATCCCGAAAGACATGACCAACCCGGCCGAGAAATTCGAGTACGTCTTTCCGAAAAAAGCCAAGCTGCGCTCCTATAGCCCGGCCGTGCGTGGGCACTCGGGGCAAATTCGCAAGGCGGCAGAAATGCTCCTGGCGGCCAAGCGTCCAGTGCTCTACTCCGGCGGCGGCGTGATTCTGGGCGGTGGTTCTGCTCCACTGACCGAGCTGGCCAAGCTGCTCAACCTGCCGGTGACGAACACCCTGATGGGCCTCGGTGCATTCCCGGGTTCTGATCGTCAGTTCGTCGGTATGCTTGGCATGCACGGCAGCTACACCGCCAACCTGACCATGCACCACGCCGACGTGATCCTGGCCGTGGGCGCGCGGTTCGATGACCGTGTGATCAACGGCGCGAGCAAGTTCTGCCCGAATGCCAAGATCATTCACATCGACATCGACCCGGCGTCTATCTCCAAGACCATCAAGGCCGATGTGCCGATCGTGGGCCCGGTGGAAAGCGTGTTGACCGAAATGGTCGCCGCACTGAAGGATATTGGCGAGGCACCGAACAAGGAATCCGTTGCCAGTTGGTGGAAGCAGATCGACGAATGGCGTGGTGACCGTGGCCTGTTCCCTTACGACAAGGGCGACGGCAGCATCATCAAGCCACAAACCGTGATCGAAACCCTGTGCGAAGTGACCAAGGGCGACGCCTTTGTGACCTCCGACGTGGGCCAGCACCAGATGTTCGCAGCCCAGTACTACAGGTTCGACAAGCCTAACCGCTGGATCAACTCCGGTGGCCTGGGCACTATGGGCTTTGGTTTCCCTGCAGCCATGGGCGTGAAGCTGAGCTTCCCGGATGCCGACGTGGCTTGTGTCACCGGTGAAGGCAGCATCCAGATGAACATCCAGGAACTGTCGACCTGCCTGCAATATGGTCTTCCGGTGAAGATCGTCTGCCTGAACAACGGTGTACTGGGCATGGTTCGCCAGTGGCAGGATATGAGCTACGGTAGCCGTCACTCCCATTCCTACATGGAATCGTTGCCGGATTTCGTCAAGTTGGTTGAAGCCTATGGCCACGTCGGTATTCGCATCACCGATCTGAAAGATCTGAAGCCGAAGATGGAAGAGGCGTTCGCCATGAAGGACCGCCTGGTGTTCATCGATATTCAGGTGGATACCAGCGAGCATGTCTATCCGATGCAGATCAAAGACGGCTCTATGCGCGACATGTGGCTGAACAAGACGGAGCGTACTTAATCATGCGGCATATTATCTCCCTGCTTCTGGAGAACGAACCCGGCGCTCTGTCCCGTGTTGTCGGCCTGTTTTCGCAACGCAACTACAACATTGAAAGCCTGACCGTGGCCCCGACCGAAGACCCGACCCTGTCGCGCCTGACGTTGACCACCGTGGGGCACGATGAGGTGATCGAGCAGATCACCAAGAACCTCAACAAGCTGATCGAAGTGGTCAAGCTGGTCGACCTGTCGGAAAGTGCCCACATCGAGCGCGAACTGATGCTGGTCAAGGTCAAGGCCACGGGTGCCCAACGTGCCGAGATCAAACGGACTACCGATATTTATCGTGGGCAGATCGTCGATGTGAGCGCCAGCGTTTATACCGTTCAACTGACCGGTACGAGCGACAAGCTGGACAGCTTCATCCAGTCGATCGGGACGGCCTCGATTCTGGAAACCGTACGCAGTGGTGTCACCGGGATTGCCCGTGGCGACAAAGTACTCAGCATCTAACCCAAATTAGCGAATGGCCTTACGGCCTGGATATATAGAGGAACCTCATGAAAGTTTATTACGATAAAGATTGTGACCTGTCGATCATCCAGGGCAAGAAAGTCGCCATCATCGGCTACGGTTCCCAGGGCCACGCCCAAGCGTGCAACCTGAAAGATTCCGGCGTAGACGTCACTGTTGGTCTGCGCAAAGGCTCGGCTACCGTTGCCAAGGCCGAGGCCCATGGCCTGAAAGTGACAGACGTCGCTTCCGCCGTTGCAGCTGCCGACCTGGTCATGATCCTGACCCCGGACGAGTTCCAGTCCGCGCTGTACAAGAACGAAATCGAGCCGAACATCAAGAAAGGCGCCACCCTGGCCTTCTCCCACGGTTTCGCGATTCACTACAACCAGGTTGTGCCACGCGCTGACCTGGACGTGATCATGATCGCACCGAAAGCGCCGGGCCATACCGTGCGTTCCGAGTTCGTCAAAGGCGGCGGTATCCCTGACCTGATCGCGATCTACCAGGACGCTTCGGGCAACGCCAAGAACGTTGCCCTGTCCTACGCAGCCGGTGTTGGTGGCGGTCGCACCGGCATCATCGAAACCACCTTCAAGGACGAGACTGAAACCGACCTGTTCGGCGAACAAGCCGTTCTGTGCGGCGGTACCGTTGAACTGGTCAAGGCCGGTTTCGAAACCCTGGTTGAAGCTGGCTACGCTCCGGAAATGGCCTACTTCGAATGCCTGCATGAACTGAAGCTGATCGTTGACCTCATGTACGAAGGCGGTATCGCCAACATGAACTACTCGATCTCCAACAACGCCGAGTACGGTGAGTACGTGACTGGCCCGGAAGTGATCAACGCCGAGTCCCGTCAGGCCATGCGCAACGCCCTGAAACGTATTCAGGACGGCGAATACGCCAAAATGTTCATCAGCGAAGGCGCTACCGGCTACCCTTCGATGACCGCCAAGCGTCGTAACAACGCCGCTCACGGCATCGAAGTCATCGGCGAGCAACTGCGTTCCATGATGCCGTGGATCGGTGCCAACAAGATCGTCGACAAAGCCAAAAACTAAGTCGTACGCATCAAGGGAAAACGCGGCTTAGGCCGCGTTTTTTCGTTTGAGGGGCCGGTTCTGGTATAAAGCTGCATCGTTTGCGGGCGAACACTCGCCGCAAGTATCTGTCGAATTTTTTCACACCGTTGCAAGGTAAAGTCCATGAGCGAACGTCCCGAAGAGCCAAACCAGGCTTCCGACGCCGAAAGCATGCTGCCGATCGATGAACATGTCGAAGAAGGGCATGACGCCGAAGGCCGTAAGGTCCGGCATCGTGGCATCTATCTTCTGCCCAATCTGTTTACGACGGCGAACCTGTTTGCCGGCTTTTATTCCATCATCAACTCCATGAGTGCCCAAAGTGCGCTGGCTGCAGGTGATGCGGCGAGTGCCAGCAAGTATTTTGGTTTTGCTGCCATCGCCATCTTCGTGGCCATGGTGCTCGACGGCCTGGATGGGCGCGTAGCGCGGATGACCAATACCCAGAGTGCCTTCGGCGCCGAATACGACTCGCTGTCGGACATGGTCGCCTTTGGTGTTGCACCTGCGCTGCTGGCGTTTGCCTGGGCATTGGGTGACATGGGCAAGGTTGGCTGGATGGTTGCCTTCATCTATGTTGCCGGTGCCGCTTTGCGCCTGGCGCGCTTCAATACCCAGGTGGGAACTGCCGACAAGCGCTACTTCATCGGTCTGGCCAGCCCGGCAGCGGCGGGGGTTGTGGCCGGTATTGTGTGGGCATTCAGTGACTACGGTATTCAGGGCTCGAAGATGTCGTTCCTGGTTGCCTTGATGGTTGCGGCGGCCGGCATGCTGATGGTCAGCAATATCAAGTACAACAGCTTCAAGGAGCTGGATCTCAAGGGGCGCGTGCCTTTTGTGGCGATCCTCGTGGTGGTGCTGGTGTTTGCAGTAGTGTTCAGCGATCCGCCGCGTATTCTGCTGCTGGCGTTCCTCGTTTACGCGGCTTCGGGGCCGATTCAGTATTTGCTGCATCTGCGACGGGACAAAACATTGTCTTAATGTAATTTCCCCCATACTCCGCAGTCTATTGGTGCATCAGTTCTCCAATGCTGCGGAGTTGCCATGTTAATCAAATTGCCTAAAGCGTCCGATTGCCACGAATCGGATGTCACGCCTGAATCCCTCTATTTCTCTCGTCGCAGTTTGCTCGGCGGTGCGCTGGCCGGTATTGCCGCCAGCAGCTTGCCGCGTTGGGCCAGTGCGGACGATGCAGCGCGCTATGCCGATGTCGAGGCGGGCAGGGCGCCCAGTTGGTTTGCCGAGAAGCTTCCTAAAACGAAGTGGCAGGCGGTGACGGTCAAGGATGAGGCGATCACGCCGTTCAAGGACGCAACTCACTACAACAACTTTTATGAGTTCGGTACCGACAAGGGCGACCCGGCGGCGAATGCAGGTTCGCTCCAGACCGAGCCTTGGAGTGTTGTGATCGATGGTGAAGTGGCGAAACCTGGGCGCTATGCCTTGGAAGACTTCATGAAGCCCTATGAACTGGAAGAGCGCATCTATCGCCTGCGCTGCGTTGAGGCCTGGTCGATGGTGATTCCGTGGATCGGTTTTCCGATATCGGCCTTGCTCAAGCAGGTTGAACCTACCTCCAAGGCGAAGTACATCCGTTTTGAAACCCTTCAGGATCCGAAGAGCATGCCTGGGCAGCGCTCCAGTTTTGGCTTGATCGACTGGCCTTATGTAGAAGGGCTGCGCTTGGATGAGGCGATGAACCCGCTGGCGATCCTCGCCGTTGGCATGTATGGGCGGGAGCTGCCTAACCAGAATGGTGCGCCGTTGCGCCTGGTGGTGCCGTGGAAGTACGGCTTCAAGAGTGTCAAATCCATCGTGCGGATCAGCCTTGTCAGCGAACAGCCGAAAACCACTTGGCAAAGCATTGCGGCTGATGAATATGGGTTTTATGCGAATGTGAACCCTACGGTCGACCATCCGCGGTGGACCCAGGCGCGGGAGCGACGTCTCCCCAGTGGCCTGTTCAGCCCGAATGTGCGCGACACGCAGATGTTCAATGGCTACTCCGATGAGGTCGCTTCTTTATATACAGGTCTCGACCTGCGGAAGAACTACTGATGCGCTTTCCAATCTGGCGCATTGGGGTCTTCATAGCTGCGGCGGTTTGGCCATTGCTCTGGCTATATGAGGCCTGGAGTTTTGCCCTTGGGCCTGATCCGGGCAAAGTGCTGGTCGATCGCCTGGGCCTGGGTACGTTGATTCTGCTGCTGATCACGCTCGGGATGACGCCGCTGCAGAAGTTGAGCGGTTGGGCGGGGTGGATCGCGGTACGCCGGCAATTGGGCTTGTGGTGCTTTGCCTATGTTGTGCTGCATTTGGCGGCTTATTGCGTATTCGTCCTTGGACTCGATTGGTCCCAGCTCGGCGTGGAGCTGCGCAAGCGGCCGTACATAATTGTGGGGGCGTTGGGGTTTCTTGCTTTGTTAGTGCTGGCTGTCACCTCTAATCGCTACAGCCAGCGACGGTTGGGTAGTCGTTGGAAGAAGTTGCATCGCTTGGTCTATGTGATTCTCGGGCTTGGTCTGCTGCACATGCTCTGGATAGTTCGGGCTGATTTGAAGGAGTGGGCTGTCTACGCTTCCATCGGTGCGCTGCTTCTTCTGCTGCGGGTTCCACCAGTTATGCGACGAATCCCCCGCCTTATTGCCAAAAAAGCACCTTCTGCCACAAAAGTGTAATTAACCCTTGACGGCAAATTCTGAAAGCCTATAATTCGCCCCACTTCCGGCGCAGTTGAAACGGAAAACTCCTTGGTAAACAACGAGTTATGAAGTTTTCGACAGCAAGTTGCTTCAGGTCATCGAAGCCAGAAGGAAGTTGAAAAAGAGGTGTTGACAGCAGCGTGTAACGCTGTAGAATTCGCCTCCCGCTTCGGAGAGATCTTAAGCGCAAGTGGTTGAAGTTGTTGAAGAAATCTTCGAAAGCTTCTGAAAATAATCACTTGACAGCAAATGAGGCTGCTGTAGAATGCGCGCCTCGGTTGAGACGAAAGATCTTAACCAACCGCTCTTTAACAACTGAATCAAGCAATTCGTGTGGGTGCTTGTGGAGTCAGACTGATAGTCAACAAGATTATCAGCATCACAAGTTACTCCGCGAGAAATCAAAGATGTAACCAACGATTGCTGAGCCAAGTTTAGGGTTTCTTAAAAACCCAAAGATGTTTGAACTGAAGAGTTTGATCATGGCTCAGATTGAACGCTGGCGGCAGGCCTAACACATGCAAGTCGAGCGGTAGAGAGAAGCTTGCTTCTCTTGAGAGCGGCGGACGGGTGAGTAATGCCTAGGAATCTGCCTGGTAGTGGGGGATAACGTTCGGAAACGGACGCTAATACCGCATACGTCCTACGGGAGAAAGCAGGGGACCTTCGGGCCTTGCGCTATCAGATGAGCCTAGGTCGGATTAGCTAGTTGGTGGGGTAATGGCTCACCAAGGCGACGATCCGTAACTGGTCTGAGAGGATGATCAGTCACACTGGAACTGAGACACGGTCCAGACTCCTACGGGAGGCAGCAGTGGGGAATATTGGACAATGGGCGAAAGCCTGATCCAGCCATGCCGCGTGTGTGAAGAAGGTCTTCGGATTGTAAAGCACTTTAAGTTGGGAGGAAGGGTTGTAGATTAATACTCTGCAATTTTGACGTTACCGACAGAATAAGCACCGGCTAACTCTGTGCCAGCAGCCGCGGTAATACAGAGGGTGCAAGCGTTAATCGGAATTACTGGGCGTAAAGCGCGCGTAGGTGGTTTGTTAAGTTGGATGTGAAATCCCCGGGCTCAACCTGGGAACTGCATTCAAAACTGACTGACTAGAGTATGGTAGAGGGTGGTGGAATTTCCTGTGTAGCGGTGAAATGCGTAGATATAGGAAGGAACAC
The DNA here is from genome assembly GCF_036704165.1 of Pseudomonas khavaziana. Taxonomy (NCBI): domain Bacteria; kingdom Pseudomonadati; phylum Pseudomonadota; class Gammaproteobacteria; order Pseudomonadales; family Pseudomonadaceae; genus Pseudomonas; species Pseudomonas khavaziana. Next base: position 5,469,854 of record NZ_CP129946.1, on the reverse strand, counting down.
CAGTGGCGAAGGCGACCACCTGGACTGATACTGACACTGAGGTGCGAAAGCGTGGGGAGCAAACAGGATTAGATACCCTGGTAGTCCACGCCGTAAACGATGTCAACTAGCCGTTGGGAGCCTTGAGCTCTTAGTGGCGCAGCTAACGCATTAAGTTGACCGCCTGGGGAGTACGGCCGCAAGGTTAAAACTCAAATGAATTGACGGGGGCCCGCACAAGCGGTGGAGCATGTGGTTTAATTCGAAGCAACGCGAAGAACCTTACCAGGCCTTGACATCCAATGAACTTTCTAGAGATAGATTGGTGCCTTCGGGAACATTGAGACAGGTGCTGCATGGCTGTCGTCAGCTCGTGTCGTGAGATGTTGGGTTAAGTCCCGTAACGAGCGCAACCCTTGTCCTTAGTTACCAGCACGTTATGGTGGGCACTCTAAGGAGACTGCCGGTGACAAACCGGAGGAAGGTGGGGATGACGTCAAGTCATCATGGCCCTTACGGCCTGGGCTACACACGTGCTACAATGGTCGGTACAGAGGGTTGCCAAGCCGCGAGGTGGAGCTAATCCCAGAAAACCGATCGTAGTCCGGATCGCAGTCTGCAACTCGACTGCGTGAAGTCGGAATCGCTAGTAATCGCGAATCAGAATGTCGCGGTGAATACGTTCCCGGGCCTTGTACACACCGCCCGTCACACCATGGGAGTGGGTTGCACCAGAAGTAGCTAGTCTAACCTTCGGGAGGACGGTTACCACGGTGTGATTCATGACTGGGGTGAAGTCGTAACAAGGTAGCCGTAGGGGAACCTGCGGCTGGATCACCTCCTTAATCGACGACATCAGCTGCTCCATAAGTTCCCACACGAATTGCTTGATTCATTGAAGAAGACGATAGAAGCAGCTTTAAGCTCCAAGCTGATAGCTCTTAGCTAATCAGTTGCGCTCGAAATTGGGTCTGTAGCTCAGTTGGTTAGAGCGCACCCCTGATAAGGGTGAGGTCGGCAGTTCGAATCTGCCCAGACCCACCAATTTTGTTATGGGGCCATAGCTCAGCTGGGAGAGCGCCTGCCTTGCACGCAGGAGGTCAACGGTTCGATCCCGTTTGGCTCCACCATTAACTGCTTCTGCTGTTAGAGTTTAGAAATGAATATTCTGAAGTGAATATTGATTTCTAGTCTTTGATTAGATCGTTCTTTAAAAATTTGGGTATGTGATAGAAAGATAGACTGAACGTTACTTTCACTGGTAACGGATCAGGCTAAGGTAAAATTTGTGAGTTCTCTTAATTGAGAAATTCGAATTTTCGGCGAATGTTGTCTTCACAGTATAACCAGATTGCTTGGGGTTATATGGTCAAGTGAAGAAGCGCATACGGTGGATGCCTTGGCAGTCAGAGGCGATGAAAGACGTGGTAGCCTGCGAAAAGCTTCGGGGAGTCGGCAAACAGACTTTGATCCGGAGATGTCTGAATGGGGGAACCCAGCCATCATAAGATGGTTATCTTGTACTGAATACATAGGTGCAAGAGGCGAACCAGGGGAACTGAAACATCTAAGTACCCTGAGGAAAAGAAATCAACCGAGATTCCCTTAGTAGTGGCGAGCGAACGGGGACTAGCCCTTAAGTGGCTTTGAGATTAGCGGAACGCTCTGGAAAGTGCGGCCATAGTGGGTGATAGCCCTGTACGCGAAAATCTCTTAGTCATGAAATCGAGTAGGACGGAGCACGAGAAACTTTGTCTGAATATGGGGGGACCATCCTCCAAGGCTAAATACTACTGACTGACCGATAGTGAACTAGTACCGTGAGGGAAAGGCGAAAAGAACCCCGGAGAGGGGAGTGAAATAGATCCTGAAACCGTATGCGTACAAGCAGTGGGAGCCCACTTTGTTGGGTGACTGCGTACCTTTTGTATAATGGGTCAGCGACTTATTTTCAGTGGCGAGCTTAACCGAATAGGGGAGGCGTAGCGAAAGCGAGTCTTAATAGGGCGTCTAGTCGCTGGGAATAGACCCGAAACCGGGCGATCTATCCATGGGCAGGTTGAAGGTTGGGTAACACTAACTGGAGGACCGAACCGACTACCGTTGAAAAGTTAGCGGATGACCTGTGGATCGGAGTGAAAGGCTAATCAAGCTCGGAGATAGCTGGTTCTCCTCGAAAGCTATTTAGGTAGCGCCTCATGTATCACTGTAGGGGGTAGAGCACTGTTTCGGCTAGGGGGTCATCCCGACTTACCAAACCGATGCAAACTCCGAATACCTACAAGTGCCGAGCATGGGAGACACACGGCGGGTGCTAACGTCCGTCGTGAAAAGGGAAACAACCCAGACCGTCAGCTAAGGTCCCAAAGTTATGGTTAAGTGGGAAACGATGTGGGAAGGCTTAGACAGCTAGGAGGTTGGCTTAGAAGCAGCCACCCTTTAAAGAAAGCGTAATAGCTCACTAGTCGAGTCGGCCTGCGCGGAAGATGTAACGGGGCTCAAACCATACACCGAAGCTACGGGTATCACGTAAGTGATGCGGTAGAGGAGCGTTCTGTAAGCCTGTGAAGGTGAGTTGAGAAGCTTGCTGGAGGTATCAGAAGTGCGAATGCTGACATGAGTAACGACAATGGGTGTGAAAAACACCCACGCCGAAAGACCAAGGTTTCCTGCGCAACGTTAATCGACGCAGGGTTAGTCGGTCCCTAAGGCGAGGCTGAAAAGCGTAGTCGATGGAAAACAGGTTAATATTCCTGTACTTCTGGTTATTGCGATGGAGGGACGGAGAAGGCTAGGCCAGCTTGGCGTTGGTTGTCCAAGTTTAAGGTGGTAGGCTGGAATCTTAGGTAAATCCGGGATTCTAAGGCCGAGAGCTGATGACGAGTCATCTTTTAGATGACGAAGTGGTTGATGCCATGCTTCCAAGAAAAGCTTCTAAGCTTCAGGTAACCAGGAACCGTACCCCAAACCGACACAGGTGGTTGGGTAGAGAATACCAAGGCGCTTGAGAGAACTCGGGTGAAGGAACTAGGCAAAATGGCACCGTAACTTCGGGAGAAGGTGCGCCGGTGAGGGTGAAGGACTTGCTCCGTAAGCTCATGCCGGTCGAAGATACCAGGCCGCTGCGACTGTTTATTAAAAACACAGCACTCTGCAAACACGAAAGTGGACGTATAGGGTGTGACGCCTGCCCGGTGCCGGAAGGTTAATTGATGGGGTTAGCTAACGCGAAGCTCTTGATCGAAGCCCCGGTAAACGGCGGCCGTAACTATAACGGTCCTAAGGTAGCGAAATTCCTTGTCGGGTAAGTTCCGACCTGCACGAATGGCGTAACGATGGCGGCGCTGTCTCCACCCGAGACTCAGTGAAATTGAAATCGCTGTGAAGATGCAGTGTATCCGCGGCTAGACGGAAAGACCCCGTGAACCTTTACTATAGCTTTGCACTGGACTTTGAATTTGCTTGTGTAGGATAGGTGGGAGGCTTTGAAGCGTGGACGCCAGTCTGCGTGGAGCCAACCTTGAAATACCACCCTGGCAACTTTGAGGTTCTAACTCAGGTCCGTTATCCGGATCGAGGACAGTGTATGGTGGGTAGTTTGACTGGGGCGGTCTCCTCCTAAAGAGTAACGGAGGAGTACGAAGGTGCGCTCAGACCGGTCGGAAATCGGTCGTAGAGTATAAAGGCAAAAGCGCGCTTGACTGCGAGACAGACACGTCGAGCAGGTACGAAAGTAGGTCTTAGTGATCCGGTGGTTCTGTATGGAAGGGCCATCGCTCAACGGATAAAAGGTACTCCGGGGATAACAGGCTGATACCGCCCAAGAGTTCATATCGACGGCGGTGTTTGGCACCTCGATGTCGGCTCATCACATCCTGGGGCTGAAGCCGGTCCCAAGGGTATGGCTGTTCGCCATTTAAAGTGGTACGCGAGCTGGGTTTAGAACGTCGTGAGACAGTTCGGTCCCTATCTGCCGTGGACGTTTGAGATTTGAGAGGGGCTGCTCCTAGTACGAGAGGACCGGAGTGGACGAACCTCTGGTGTTCCGGTTGTCACGCCAGTGGCATTGCCGGGTAGCTATGTTCGGAATAGATAACCGCTGAAAGCATCTAAGCGGGAAACTAGCCTCAAGATGAGATCTCACTGGGACCTTGAGTCCCCTGAAGGGCCGTCGAAGACTACGACGTTGATAGGTTGGGTGTGTAAGCGCTGTGAGGCGTTGAGCTAACCAATACTAATTGCCCGTGAGGCTTGACCATATAACACCCAAGCAATTTGACTACTCTAACGAGCATCAGATTGCGGTGTGTGAAGACGCAATGAACCGAAAGTTCGATGCTCACAAAACACCGACAGCTGTCACATACCCAATTTGCTGAAGCGAGGCCAACTGGTCACGACTCAGTACCCGAATTTCTTGACGACCATAGAGCATTGGAACCACCTGATCCCATCCCGAACTCAGTAGTGAAACGATGCATCGCCGATGGTAGTGTGGGGTTTCCCCATGTGAGAGTAGGTCATCGTCAAGATTAAATTCCGAAACCCCAATTGCGAAAGCAGTTGGGGTTTTGTTTTGGGCGCTCGGAAAGTGTCCACGATGTCCCCGCGCACCTGTCAGCCATGTGTCCGGTCCGTGCACCACAGTGCTAAAGTCCACCCCTCGATTTTGCTTTTCCCAAGGAAGCCGTTATGCCGGACGCAACGTCCCTCAGCGCTGGATTCATGGTGGTCCACGGCAATCGCCTGGACGAACTGCGTAGCCTGGTGGTCAGTTGGATGCGCCGCTACCCACTGGCGCCTTTGGAAAACGAAATCGCCCTGGTACAAAGCAACGGTATCGCCCAGTGGCTCAAGCTGGCCCTGGCCGAAGATCCGGAGGAAGACGATATGGGCGGTTGCGGCATTGCTGCTGCAATCGATGTGCAGCTGCCTGGCAGCTTCATGTGGCAGCTCTACCGCATGGTCTTGGGCCGTGACGAAATCCCGCCGAAGTCCCTGCTCGATAAAGCCCCGCTGACTTGGCGCCTCATGCGCCTGTTACCCGAGCTGATTGACCAGCCGCACTTCGAGCCTTTGCAACGCTTCCTGACTCAAGACACCGACCTGCGCAAACGCTATCAACTCGCCGAGCGCCTGGCTGACTTGTTCGACCAATACCAGGTCTACCGCGCTGATTGGCTGGAAGATTGGGCCGCAGGCCGCCACCAACTACGCAATGGTCGAGGCGAATCCAAACCGCTCGACCCTGCCAATTGCTGGCAAGCCGAGTTATGGCGTGCGTTGTTGCTGGATGTGGGAGCAGAAGGCATGGCCCAAAGTCGAGCCGGCGTTCACCAACGCTTTATCGAACGTATCAACAGCCTTGAACAAGCGCCGTCCGGCTTGCCTTCCCGGGTGATTGTCTTTGGCATTTCATCGCTCCCGGCCCAGGCATTGGAAGCGCTGGCGGGTCTGGCCCGTTTCAGCCAGGTCCTGCTTTGCGTACATAACCCTTGCCGCCACCACTGGTCCGACATTGTTGCCGACAAGGACTTGCTGCGAAACGAATACAAACGCCAGGCGCGCAAAGCCGGTATGCCGGTCATCATCGACCCCCAAACCCTGCACCAGCACGCCCATCCGTTGCTCGCCGCGTGGGGCAAGCAAGGCCGTGATTACATCAGCCTGCTGGACAGCTACGATGACCCCAACAGCTACCGCGCCGCATTCCGTGACGGTCGCATCGACCTGTTCAGCGACAGTGAACCCACCACGCTGCTCAACCAGCTCCAGGACGATATCCTCGAACTGCGCCCGCTGAATGAAACCCGTGAGCTGTGGCCTGCTGTCGACCTGGAGCACGATGCTTCGATTCGCTTCCACATCGCCCACAGCGCCCAGCGCGAAGTGGAGATCCTCCACGACCAATTGCTCCAACGCTTCAGCGCCGACCCAACTTTGCGCCCCCGGGACATCATCGTCATGGTCCCCGACGTCGACAGCTATGCGCCGCACATTCGCGCCGTCTTCGGCCAGCTCGAACGAAATGACCCACGCTTCATTCCTTTCACCCTTACCGACCAAGGCCAGCGCGGCCGCGACCCTCTGCTGATTGCCGTCGAGCACCTGCTGAAACTTCCCGACAGCCGTTTCCCCGTCAGCGAGATCCTCGACCTGCTCGACGTGCCCGCCCTGCGCGAACGTTTCGCCATCAAAGAGCGCGACTTGCCCACCTTGCATCGTTGGATCGAAGGCGCCGGCATCCGCTGGGGCCTGAATGCCGAGCAACGCGCCGGTTTAGGCCTACCTACAGAACTGGAACAAAACAGCTGGCGATTCGGCTTGCGCCGTATGCTGCTGGGCTACGCTGTCGGCACTGGCACGGCCTGTAATGGGATTGAGCCCTACGACGAAATCGGCGGCCTCGATGCTGCACTGATCGGCCCGCTGGTCGCCTTGCTCGACGCCTTGAGCGATGCCCACCAGGCGTTATCCCAGCCCGCCTCCCCCCAAGCCTGGGGCGAGCGACTGCAACGCTTGATGCAGCTGTTTTTCCTCCCTAGCAGCGAGCACGATGACTACCTGTTAGGCCAGCTCGAACAATTAAGAGAGACGTGGCTGGAAACTTGCGAGTCCGTTGGCTTGCAGGACGAGTTACCGCTTACCGTGGTGCGTGAGGCGTGGTTGGCCGGACTGGATCAAGGGCGCCTGTCCCAGCGCTTCCTCGCGGGAGCTGTCAATTTTTGTACCCTCATGCCCATGCGTGCAATCCCGTTCAAGCTGGTCTGCCTGCTCGGCATGAATGATGGCGATTACCCGCGGGCCCAGCCGCCCCTGGACTTCGACCTGATGGGCAGCGACTACCGCCCCGGTGACCGTTCGCGCCGCGAAGACGACCGCTACTTACTGCTTGAAGCGCTGCTGTCGGCCCGCGACCAGCTATATATCAGCTGGGTAGGGCGCAGCATCCGCGATAACAGCGATCGCCCAGCCTCGGTGTTGATTGGCCAACTGCGCGATCACCTCGCCAGCGGCTGGCAGCACGCCAAAACCGATCCACCGCTGATAGACGCAATGACCCAGGAGCATCCTCTGCAGCCCTTTAGTGCCCGCTACTTCCATGAAGGCGGTCCGCTGTTCAGCTACGCCCGCGAATGGCAGTTACTGCATGAAGCCCCGGTCGCCGTGAGCCCAGTAAATACGCTGGTGCAACACCAGCAGGAAGAACCCCTGAGCCTCGGCCAGTTACAGGACTTCCTACGTAATCCGGTTAAACACTTCTTCAGCCAGCGACTGAAAGTGTTCTTCGAAGCCGCCGAAGTGCCCCTGGCCGACGAAGAACCCTTTGTGTTGGACGCACTGCAACGCTACAGCCTCAGCGACAGTCTGTTGAGCGCCGCACTGACCCAGCCTGATCACCTCGACCAGGCCCTCAATGCCCAGGCGCTGCGCCTGCAAGGCAGCGGACTGCTGCCGATGGTCGGTTTCGGTGAGTGCCTGCGTAAGGAGCTGATCGAGCCGTTGCCTGATCTGGTGCAACGCTATCAACACCTTCTGGCCCTATGGCCAACCCCGCATACCGGCGCTGAACCGATCAGTTTCGAGTATCAGGGCATCCAGCTCGAAGGCTGGATCAGCGGCCTGCATCGACGCGGTGATGGTGGCTTATTGAGCGTCACCACCATCCCCAACAGCATTGGCTCGATCAAGACCCGCAAGTGGCATCGCCTGATCCGACCCTGGGTCAATCATGTGGTGGCCTGCGCCTGCGGCCTGCCATTGAGCACCGGCCTGGTGGCAAGTGACGACACTTTGCTGCTGGCTCCGCTGGATAAGCCCACTGCGCAGGAAATCCTTGGCAACCTGCTGCTGGCCTGGCATACCGGCATGAGCACGCCGCTGCCCGTCGCGGTGAAAACCGCCTTTGCCTGGCTCGGCCAGACCGATCCTGCCAAGGCTCAAGCCGCAGCCAGCAAGGCCTATGAAGGCGACGGCATCACCACTGACGGTGAACGCCGCGAGACGCCCGCGCTCACGCGGCAATTTCCCGACTACGCCGCCTTGGTTGCCAGTGAAGAGTTCGAAGGCTGGTGCGAAACCCTGTATCGCCCACTGCTCAACGCCCCGTGGCGGTCACTCTCCAGCATGGAGGCCAGCGCATGATCGGCAAACCCTTGGCCCTGGCATTCCCGCTCAAAGGCAGCCAGTTGATCGAGGCCAGTGCCGGCACTGGCAAGACCTTCACCATCTCTGCCTTGTACCTGCGCCTGGTGCTCGGCCACGGTGGTGACGAGTCCGGCTTCGGTCGCGAACTGCTGCCGCCGCAAATCCTTGTGGTGACGTTCACCGACGCCGCCACCAAGGAACTGCGCGAACGTATCCGCATCCGCCTGGCCGAGGCCGCGCGTTTTTTTCGCGACGAAATCGAGCAACCCGATGCGTTGGTCGCCGACCTGCGCGATCAGTACCCCCCGGAGCAGTGGCCTGCCTGCGCCAACCGCCTGGACATCGCCGCGCAATGGATGGATGAAGCCGCCGTCTCGACTATCCACAGCTGGTGCCAGCGCATGCTGCGCGAACATGCGTTCGACAGCGGCAGCCTGTTCACCCAGACCCTGGAAACCGACCATAGCGACCTGCTGGGCGAAGTGCTGCGCGACTACTGGCGGCTGTTCTGCTACCCGATGCACGACGACGCGCTCAACTGGGTGCGCAGCCATTGGGGCGGCCCCGCTGCACTGATGCCGCGAGTGCGTGCGCTGTTCGGCAGCGAACGGCCCACCGATGAAAGCCGTGAGCCGGCGGAGCTGATCAACGCCTGCCTGCAAGAACGTCGCGCAGCGCTGGTAAGCCTCAAGGCGCCTTGGCAGCAATGGGCCGTCGAGCTGCGGGATATCTGCCTGCAAGCTGTTGCGGCCAAAGCGGTCGATGGGCGCAAGATGCAAGCGCGCTACTTCGAACCCTGGTTCGAGAAGATCAGCGCCTGGGCCGCTGATGAAGCCCTGGAACAACTGGACATCGGCACCGGCTTCACGCGCCTGACGCCCGACGGCATGGCCGAAGCCTGGAAAGGTGAGCCGCCGCAGCACCCAGGGATCGAGGCCATGGCCAGCCTCAAAGCCAGCCTCGACGCCTTGCCAACACCAGACGCAGCGGTGTTGCAACATGCTGCCGGCTGGGTCGGCAAACGCTTCGAAGAAGAAAAGCGTCGCCGCGCAGAGATGGGCTTCGACGACATGCTGATCCGCCTCAATGCGGCCCTTCAAGCCGACGGGGGCGAGCGCCTGGCCAGTGTGATCCGTGAGCAATTTCCGGTGGCGCTCATTGATGAATTCCAAGACACCGACCCTGTGCAATACCGCATCTTCGACAGCATCTACCGCATCGAGGAAAACCACCTCGACAGTGGACTGTTCCTGATCGGCGACCCCAAGCAGGCGATCTACGCCTTTCGCGGCGCCGACATCTACACCTACCTGCGCGCCCGGCAGTCCACCACCGGCCGTCATCACACCCTGGGCACCAATTTCCGTTCCAGCCATGCGATGGTCGAGGCGGTGAACCATGTGTTCCAGCGGGCTGAAACTGGCCGTGGCGCGTTCCTGTTTCGTGAGCCCAATGGCGAGAACCCGGTGCCGTTCCACCCGGTACTTTCCCAAGGCCGCAGAGAGCAACTGCAGGTCGACGGCCAGACGCTGCCGGCCATGAACCTTTGGCACCTGCCCACCGACCAGCCGATTTCCAACGCGCTTTATCGTCAACAACTGGCTGCTGCCTGTGCCACGCAGATCGTTGCGCTGCTCAACGGCGGGCAGCAAGGCACGGCGGGGTTTGTCACGAAAGACGGTTTCAGCGGTGTGCTGCCCTCAAACATCGCCATCCTCGTGCGCGACGGCAAGGAAGCCCAGGCCGTACGTGTTGAACTGGCCAGCCGTGGCGTGCGCAGTGTGTACCTGTCGGATAAAGACTCGGTATTCGCCGCCCAGGAAGCCCGCGACCTGCTGACCTGGCTCAAGGCGTGCGCCGAGCCGGATGTCGAGCGCCCGCTACGCGCTGCCCTGGCGTGCGTCACCTTGAACCTGTCGTTGGCGGAACTGGAGCGCCTGAACCAGGACGAATTGGCGTGGGAATTCCGCGTCATGCAGTTCCGGGGTTACCGCTCGATCTGGCGTACCCAAGGCGTGTTGCCGATGCTGCGTCGCCTGCTCCACGACTTCAAGTTGCCGCAAACCCTCATCGCCCGCAGTGATGGCGAGCGTGTGCTGACCAACCTGTTGCACCTCAGTGAGTTGCTGCAACAAGCCGCATCGGAACTCGATGGCGAACAGGCGTTGATCCGTCATCTGGCCGAACACTTGGCGCTGTCGGGCCAGGCTGGCGAAGAGCAGATCCTGCGGCTGGAAAGCGATGAACAACTGGTCAAGGTGGTGACCATCCACAAATCCAAAGGCCTGGAATACGACTTGGTGTTCCTGCCGTTCATCTGCTCGGCCAAACCGGTGGATGGCAGTCGCTTGCCGCTGCATTACCACGATGAACAGGGTAAGTCCCAAGTGAGCCTGCGGCCGACGGCCGAGCTGATTGCCCAGGCCGATGATGAGCGCCTGGCCGAAGACCTGCGTTTGTTCTACGTGGCGTTGACCCGCGCCAAACACGCATGCTGGCTGGGCATCGCCGACCTCAAGCGCGGCAATAACAGCAGTTCGGTTTTGCACCTTTCGGCCTTGGGCTATCTGCTGGGAGCCGGTGCGTCGCTAGGCGAATCCGCCGATCTGGCGCGCTGGCTGTTGGACTTGCAGCAAGGCTGCTCGGCCATCAGTTATGCACCGGTGCCAGATGCGCAAGACATCCTGTTCCACCCGCCACGCAATGAAGCGACCCTGCTGGCGCCGTTGCTGCCCAAACGCAAGGCTGCGGAAAACTGGTGGATCGCGTCCTACAGCGCCTTGCGCATTGGCGACAGCATGAGCGCCGCCAGCCTCGAAGCACCGGAAAGCCCACAGGCCCAGAAGCTGTTCGACGACGAACGCCTCGACCCGGATGCACCACGGGAAGTGGTGGCGTCCGGCGGTGACATTCACCGTTTCCCACGCGGCCCTAATCCAGGCACCTTTCTTCACGGGTTATTGGAGTGGGCCGGTGAAGAGGGTTTCAACGTGACGCCTGAGGCGATCGAAAAAGCCGTGGGCGCACGCTGTAATCGCCGCAACTGGGAGGGCTGGATCGTCACCCTCAGCGGCTGGCTGGGTCATCTGCTGCAAACACCGCTGCCCCTGTGCAACGACCACGTCACCCTCAGTGGCCTGAAGCACTACCAGATCGAAATGGAGTTCTGGTTCGCCAGCCACAAGGTCGATGTACTCGCCCTCGACAAGCTGGTGTGCCAGCACACACACGGCGGTGTGTCCCGCGTGGCCGCTGAACCGGTGTTGCTCAACGGTATGTTCAAGGGTTTTATCGACCTGACGTTCGAGCACGATGGCCGCTACTATGTGGCGGACTACAAATCCAACTGGCTCGGTCCCGACGATTCAGCCTACACCGTTGATGCCATGGAGCATTCGATCCTCGAGCATCGGTACGACCTGCAATACGTACTTTACCTGCTGGCCCTGCATCGTCAGCTCAAGGCACGCCTGCCGGATTACGATTACGACCAGCACGTCGGCGGCGCTCTGTACCTGTTCCTTCGCGGTACCCAGTCGGTGAGCCAGGGCGCGTATTTCACCCGGCCCCCCCGTGAGCTGATCGAGGGGCTGGACCTGCTGTTCCAGGGCAAGCCCATCCCGCCCAAGGTTGAGCCCGCCTGGGAACAAGGAGTGCTGCTATGAACCTGTCGCCGTTACTGCTGGAAGAGTTGGCGCCCCTGAGTCGCGCCGCCGACCTGCTGCAACTGCTGGAGCGTTGGGTCGACCGTGGCTGGCTGCGCGCCTTGGACAAAGCCTTCGTCGGCTTCCTGCATGAGCTTGATCCACAGGCCGATCCTCTGGTGCTGTTGGCGGCGGCCTTGACCAGCCATCAGTTGGGTCATGGTCACGTCTGCCTGGACCTGTTCGAAACCCTCAAGGCCCCGGACTTCGCCCTGTCACTGCCGCCCGAGGGCGACCAGCACACCGGCGTCATGCTGCTGCCGTCGCAGCTGCTGCATGGCCTGGACGGTGCCCATTGGTGTCATGCCCTGGCGTCCAGCCAACTGGTCGCGCTGGCGGTCGATGGCAACGCAGCCGCCCAGAGCCGACCATTGGTGTTGTCCGGCAAACGCCTGTACCTGCGCCGCTACTGGGCCTACGAACGGCGTATCGACAGTGCCTTGCGCCAGCGTCTTGCGAGCGTGGAGAGCGTTGCCGACGATTTGCCGCAACGCCTCAATCGCCTGTTCGATCAACCGGCGCCGGATGGCGTGATCGACTGGCAAAAACTCGCCTGTGCCCTGGCGACCCGCGGCGCATTCAGTATCGTCACCGGCGGCCCCGGCACCGGCAAGACCACCACGGTGGTGCGCCTGCTCGCGCTGTTGCAAGCGCCTGCCGTGGAGTCCGGCAGCCCGTTGCGTATCCGCCTGGCAGCGCCGACCGGTAAAGCCGCCGCGCGCCTGACCGAATCCATCAGCCAGCAAGTGTTGTCGCTGACAGTGGCCGACGACGTGCGGGAAAAAATCCCCACTCAGGTCACCACTGTCCACCGTCTGCTGGGCAGCCGCCCGGGAACCCGTCATTTCCGTCATCACTTGGGTAACCCGTTACCTCTGGATGTGCTGGTGGTGGATGAGGCCTCGATGATCGACCTGGAAATGATGGCCAACCTGCTCGACGCCTTGCCGGCCCATGCACGCTTGATACTGTTGGGCGACAAGGACCAACTGGCATCGGTGGAAGCAGGTGCCGTACTCGGCGACTTGTGCCGCGATGCCGAAGCCGGCTGGTACAGCCCGCACACGCGCCAATGGTTGCAAGCGGTCAGCGGCGAAGACCTCAGTACCAGTGGCCTGCAAGAAGACCTCGACGGCAGCCATCCCCTGGCCCAGCAAGTCGTGATGCTGCGCTATTCGCGCCGCTTCGGTGAGGGCAGCGGTATCGGCCAACTGGCGCGTTGGGTCAACCAGCAAAATGCCGAAGAGGCTCGCCAGCTGTTGGCTGCACGCCGCTATGACGACCTGTTTTGCCTCAGCCTCAAGGGCGAGCATGACCATGCACTTGAGCGCCTGGTGCTGGACGGTCAGGGCGACGGCGCCCAAGGTTATCGCTACTACCTGAACCTGCTGCAATCGGCACGTCCATCGCTGGATACGCGGCGGGACGACCCTGCCTGGACCCATTGGGCGCAACAGTTGCTGCAAGCCTTCGACGCGTTCCAGCTGCTTTGCGCCGTACGCAAGGGCCCTTGGGGCGTCGAAGGGCTGAACCTGCGCATCACCGCGGCGCTGCGCAAAGTGCGCCTGATCGAAGGCGATGAGCAGTGGTACGAAGGCCGCCCGGTGCTGATGACCCGTAACGATTACGGCCTTGGCCTGATGAACGGCGACATTGGCATCGCGCTGAAATTGCCCGAAAGCGACGGTGGTCCCCAGGTGCTGCGCGTGGCCTTCCCGCGTAATGATGGCCAGGGCGGCGTGCGCTTTGTGTTGCCCAGCCGGCTCAATGACGTGGAAACCGTGTACGCAATGACCGTGCACAAATCCCAAGGCTCTGAGTTCACCCATACCGCACTGATCTTGCCGGATGCGCTCAATCCGGTGCTGACCAAAGAGTTGATCTATACCGGTATTACCCGCGCCAAGCGCTGGTTCAGCCTGATCGAGCCGCGCAGCGGCGTGTTTGAGGAGGCCGTGCGCCGCAAGGTCAAACGCTTGAGCGGGCTGATGCTGGAATTGGACGCCGTGCCTGAAGAAACTGACTGATAGGTCATGCAATATTTCTGATTCAGCTGTCTGATTTTTCTGAAAAAATAGTGCGCCCCGCGCAAAGCGTGTTTCGTGGGGTTTTCCGCCGCTGTGCTATCGTTGCGGCATCACCTTGGAAAACACCTGAGAGAATTGCTGCATGAACGTGGCTGGCTCGCCCACAGAGCGTAGTTTGAGCTGGAGACGCATGTTACTGGTGGCGGTTCTGTGCCTGCTCGTGACGCCTCTGTCGGCACAGACCCAAAGCCTTGCCGAACAGCGTGCCCAAGCGGTCACCCAAGTGGTGCTCGGTATCCTCAGCTACGCCCGATGGCCGGTAGAGCCTGCGCAGTTGCGACTGTGCGTTGTCGGGCCGACCCAATACACAGACGACCTGGTCAAAGGCACCACCCAGGCTACCGGCCGTCCGGTGCTGGTGCGGCGCCTGCTGGTCGATCATCCCGACATCGTCAACGCCTGCGACGCCGTCTACATCGGCAAGCTCACCGCGGACGAACGCAGCCGCTTGTTCACCTCGCTGATTGGCCACCCCGTACTCAGCATCAGCGAAGGTGGCGACCAATGCACGGTGGGCAGTCTGTTCTGCCTGCGAGTGAGCGATGAGCAAGTGTCGTTCGAGGTCAACCTGGATTCCGTCGCCCGCAGCGGTGTGCGCATCCACCCCAGCGTATTGCAGTTATCTCGCCGTCGAGCGCCTGGCTCATGAGCGGCACTAAAGTGCGGCCGACCCTGCGCTCGGTGATTGCCCGTGGGCATATGATCCTGGCCCTGGTGGCAGTCACCCTGGCCAGTGTGTCCTTGACCCTGCTCGGCGTACTTGCCCTGCGGGTTTACGCCGAGCACAACCTGCACCTGATCGCCCGTTCCATCAACTACACCGTGGAAGCGGCGGTGGTGTTCAACGACAGCGCGGCGGCCACCGAAGCCCTGAGCCTGATTGCCTCCACCGAGGAAGTGGCCCAAGCGGAAGTTTTTGATATCAACGGCAAGTTGCTGGCGCGCTGGGTACGCCCGGAAACCGGCATGTTGTCACGGGTCGAGTTGCAGATAGCGCACGCTCTGCTTGAACAGCCCATCAGCCAACCGATCCTGCGCCAAGGGCAAACCGTGGGCAGCATCCACCTGGTCGGCCACGGTGGCAGCCTGTTGCGCTTCTTGCTCAGCGGCCTGGTCGGGATTTTAATCTGCACCGCCCTCAGCGCCTGGGTGGCCTTGCACTTGTCGCGACGCCTGTTGAATGGCATTACCGTGCCACTGCAACGCCTGGCCGCCGTGGCCCACGCGGCCCGCAGCGAGCGTGACTTCGACCGCCGCGTTCCCTCCGCGCAGATCGCCGAACTCGACAGCCTGGGCAGCGACTTCAATGCCCTGCTCGGCGAGATGGAAGCCTGGCAGAGCCACCTGCAAAGCGAGAACGAAACCCTGGCTCACCAGGCCAGCCACGACAGCCTCACCGGCCTGCCCAACCGCGCGTTCTTCGAAGGCCGGTTGATCCGTGCCTTGCGCAGCGCAGCCAAGGTCAACGAGCAAGTGGCGGTGCTGTTTCTCGACAGCGACCGCTTCAAAGACATCAACGACAGCTTCGGCCACGCCGCCGGCGATGCCGTACTGGTAGCCGTTGCCGAGCGCGTGCGTGCGCAACTGCGCGAGGATGACCTGGTGGCGCGCCTGGGCGGCGATGAATTTGCGGTATTGCTGGCGCCCCTGCACAAGGCCGAAGACGCCCAGCGCATCGCCGACAAGATCATTGCCAGCATGGACGTGCCGATCCCACTGCCAGGGAACACCCAGGTATTGACCTCCCTCAGTATCGGCATTGCCATTTATCCCGATCATGGCGCCACTCCCGGCACCTTGCTCAACGCCGCCGATACGGCGATGTACCAAGCCAAACGACTGTCCTCGGGCGGCCAGCAAACGGCGGAGTCGGAGCGCCCCGTCGTCAACGTTCAACACAGGAGTTGATTCCCTTGTTCGCTAACACGCGCGTTTTGTTTATTTCTTTACTCGTTGCCTTCCTGGCCCTCAGCGGCTGTCAGACGCCACCGCCCAAGGGCCTGACCCCGGCGCAAGTCGCGGTGCTCAAACAACAAGGCTTCGAGCTGACCGACGAGGGCTGGGCCTTCGGCCTGTCTGGCAAAGTGCTGTTTGGCAGCGACGTCGAAACCCTCAACAAACCCAGCACCGACATCGTTGAGCGCATCGGTAGCGCCCTGGTTGGCGCGGGCATCGAGCGCGTGCGCGTTGACGGCCACACCGATGCTTCCGGCAAAGAACCCTACAACGTGGCGCTCTCCCTGCGCCGCGCCAAAAGCGTCGGCAAGGTGCTGACCCGCGTGGGTATGAAAGAAGAAAACATCCAACTACGCGGCCTGGGCAGCAGCGAGCCAGTGGCATCGAATACGACAACGGCAGGCCGAACCGAGAATCGCCGGGTCTCGATTGTAGTGATCGCGGACTAAGGCAACTCGCCGGCCTCAACCTGAAATGCAATCCAATGTGGGAGGGGGCTTGTTCCCGATAGCAGTGTGTCAGCCAATACAATTGGTGACTGACACGCCTATATCGGGAGCAAGCCCCCTCCCACATTTGTTTTGCGGTGTGCTCGCGGGAGTGTATTGCTCGATGCGAAAACCTACCAACGACCATTAGGAGTTTTCTCTGTAGGAAAAGCCTGTCATGACGAATTTTAATGGCTGAGCTGATGAAGTTTCGCTTTTTCGCAAGTGGTGGGCTTAGTTAAATGGACGCTATAAATAACTACCGTAAAGGATTGCGATGAATATAAATGTCAGTAATTTTCGCCAGGAAGTATCTAAAGTCAGGCTTTCGAAAGATGCATTTGCAGAGCTATTGACGGTAAGAGAAATATTCGAGGTTGGAAGTCAAGGTGTTAGATTCGATACCAAGGTCGCTTACATCAATCCTCTACAGTCAAGCGTGCTGAGCGAGGAGCTGAATAGAATACGAAATATGATCGATCATGAAAGTCATGTCTTGATGCTCGATGGCTTTAAGGTGGATAAACTTTCAAATTTCAAATCTCTGGTATGGACATTCGCTTCCTTGCTCGGTGTGCCAATGGTGCAGAATCATCTTGGTCATAAAGTTATTGAGGTTTATGACCGAGGCGGCAAAAGCATTGAGGAAGGTTCGAGATACCATCAAACCCGTCAGGGCGCCTACGTACATAACGATGGTGTAAGCGACCCGCTGCCTATCGATTACTTAATCTTGGCTTGTGGACAGAAAGCACTTTTAGGAGGTGAAAGTATTCTCATCGATGCAAGCGCGGTATACGCGGAGCTAATGGCGTTCCCAGAAGTATTGGAAGAGCTCAAATGCGACTTCTTTTTTGAGAATCGTGGCATGTCAGAGGATGAGCAACTGTTTAAAGCCCCCATCCTCAGCTTTTCCAGTGAAGGTATTCCACTGATAAGATACTTTCGAGTCTACATTGAGTCAGCTCACCTTAACGCAGGAGTGCCTTTAACAGCAGCTCAAACCCAGGCGCTGGACTTTCTGGATACTGTTCTCGATCAGTCATCGGTTCAGCATCGAGTACTGCTGGAGCCAGGGCAAGTGCTTATTTCAGCCGATAACAAGTTTCTGCATACGCGCACCACTTCATTGATATGAATGCTCCACGTTCCGAGATCAATGATGCGGAGCGTTTGAGTGATCTGAATCGTTATATGCTACGGATTTGGTTACGCAAACAATGATGCATCCGTGTTCATAACGTAAGTCCTCTAATATTCGCCATAAGCCGAGCCCATGGAAAATTCCGATATAGCGATCACGTTGGTCTTGATCTCTGCCTTTATGCACGCCACTTGGAATGCCGTAGTTCGCGCCGGTAGCAGTCGCTTCATGACCTTGGCCATGGTCGATGGCACCGCGCTAGTGATATGCCTGCTGGCGTTGCCGTTTGTCAGCGTGCCTGGCTTAGAGGTATGGGGCTATATACTCGTCTCCGTGGTGCTCAATACGGTCTACCGGCTATTTTTGATTAAAGCGTACGAAACGGGTGACTTTGGTCAGGTTTACCCGGTGATGCGTGGGGTGCCACCCGTGTTGGTCGCGCTGTTTTCTTACTTTCTGCTGCATGAACAGTTGTCATGCCAGGCGTTGACGGGAGTGTTGCTGATTTGTGTGGGGATTATCAGCCTGACCTTTGTGCGCAGGATGACGGCGCAGATGTTCAAGCCGATCCTGATGGCGGTGTGCGCCGGTGCGTTTATTGCGTCTTACACGGTGGTGGATGCCAAAGGTGTAAGAGCCAGTGAGACGGTGCTGCAGTACATCATCTACCTGACAGTGTTCCAAAGTATTCCGATCCCGATGCTGGCGTTTTCCAAAGAGCGTTCAGCCTTGGCTCGTGCGATACGTGGGCATTGGCGAGTCGGGCTATTAGGCGGTGTTTTTTACCTGGCGTCTTACGGATTGGTGTTGTTTGGGTTGTCGCTGGACGCGGTGGCCAAGGTCTCAGCTCTGCGGGAAACCAGTGTTATTATCGGCGCCATTATTGCCGCGCTGTTCTTTCATGAACGGTTCGGTTGGCGACGGATGCTTTCGGCGTTCGTCATTGTTTGCGGGATCATCTTGATCAAAGTGAGCACCTGATGGCCCAGCGCCCGCCACCCACACCTATGCTTCAAGCGTTCGTCAGCGCTGCGCAAACCGGTAGCTTTGCGCGTGCAGCGTCTGAGCTTAACCTCACCGCCAGTGCCATTAGCCATCAAATTGCGGGCTTGGAGGAGTGGTGGGGCGTGTCGTTGTTTGAGCGGCACTCGCGTGGCGTCAAACTGACGGTGGCAGGGCACGCTTTGTTGCCGGTTACCGATGGTTTCTTCAAATCGCTGGATGGGGTGCTGCATTCACTCAACCCCGGTAAATCCCAACCGTTGTACCTCTCCTGCACGTCTTCTCTATGTTCGACATGGCTGATCCCCAGGATGCACGGTTCTCACACTGAGGCTTCATTCAACTTAGATCTGGTGTTGACCAGCGCCGACATGAACCGCGCTAGCCTGGAGGCTCATCAATACGATGTCGCAGTGGTGATGGGGTATGGTGATTACCCGGATCATCACGTCGAATTACTGATGCGCGATGCGGTGTTCCCGGTTTGTTCACCGGAGTTTCTGCGGTTGAAGGGTGATATTGCACTGGCGGATGTCGCCCGGTATCCGCTGATTCATCGGGTGGACGATCAGGTGTGTCCGGGGTGGGAAAGCTGGTTTGCGTTTCAGGGGCTGGCGGCGCCGCCTTATCACCACGGGCCGAGATTTCCGGATTCGAGCCTCGCGATCAGTCTGGCGGTGAAGGGGGGAGGGATAGCGCTGGGCAGGACTGCATTAGTGTATGACCAATTGGACGATGGTGCGTTAGTTGCGTTGAATAGTCCCGTGATGATGTCTCCAGCGGCCTACTACATCATTTGTCAAAACGGGCGTCAGTCGGAGCCGGATATTGCTCGGCTGATTGAATGGCTCAAGAGCAGTGCGGGTGAGTTTCTGAGCGAAGTTCGGGCTCGGTATCCGCAGATAGCCGGGGCTGGTGGGGTTTAAATATGGGAGGGAGCAAGGCTCCTCCCACATTCGGGCGGTGTTCGTTTAACTTCCCGGCGTCATCGCCTGCGTCAAGTCATCTACCACGGCCTTGCCCATCTCACACAGATAATGCGCGGCCCACGCGTACTGCTCGCCGCGCACATCCATGGCGGCTTCCATCGCGAGTTTCTTGGAGTAAAAAAGCAGGGTGGATGCGTGTTCCAAGGCTTCCTCAATCGGCATGCCAGCGTTGACGCGGAAGAGTGGTTTTTGATTTTCGCCGTAGTCGCCGAAAGTGACGACGCCGAGGGTAATGATCGAGGAAAGGGGTGGATCTGGAACGATCTTGGACATGGTTTTTCCTTAGGTTAATAAGTAGAAACCGCCACGGCATGTCGCTAAACATGGAGAGGTGGCAGCTGTACGCGGGTTAGCGAACCGGTAACCTAGGAACCCGGTAGACCCGAAGGTCTCCCGCGCACAGCCGCCATAACACGATAAGGCAAGCAAAATTGGCCTGCCAAAGTCAGTTGAGAGCGATGTACCTACGTTTCTCGGGTCGCTAAACCCAGCCGCTGTTTTGCAGCGACCCGAGGAGGCTAGACATTCAAATCCTATGGCGCAATAGGCCAAGGATTCTCTAGGAAACGTCCTGCAATTTAAAGCGAATCGTCGTTGCTGGCCCTTTAATCCGCGAAGGTGATTTCCCGCGTCTGCCCCATCAACAACCCCTGATTCTGCTCCGTCACCTCCCTGATGTAATCCCACAACAACGTAATCCGCTTCAACTTCCTCAAATCCTCCCGGCAATACATCCAGAACTGCCGCGTAATCGCAATCTGCTCTCCCAGCACCGGCAACAAGCGCGGATCCTGCGCCGCCAGAAAGCACGGCAATATCGCCATCGACCTTCCTTGCTGCGCCGCCACGTACTGCGCGATCACGCTGGTACTGCGCAGGCTGGCGCTGGCGCCGGGCACCACATTCGCCAGGTACAGCAACTCCGAGCTGAACGCCAGGTCATCCACATAGCTGATAAACGGATGCTCGGCCAAATCCGCGGGTTTGCGGATCGGCGGGTGTTGGTCGAGGTAGTCCTGGGTCGCATACAACTGCAATTTGTAGTCACACAGTTTGCAGCACACATAGGGCCCGTGCTCCGGGCGTTCCAGGGCGATGACGATGTCGGCTTCGCGCTTGGACAGGCTGATGAAGTGCGGCAGCGGCAGGATATCCACCGAGATCGCAGGATAGGTGTCGACGAAATGGCTCAATTGCGGGGTGACGAAGAAGCTGCCGAACCCTTCGGTGCAGCCCATGCGCACGTGGCCGGACAGCGCCACGCCGGAGCCGGAGACTTGTTCGCAGGCCATGTGCAAGGTGCTTTCGATGGTCTCCGCGTAGCCCAGCAGCCGTTGGCCCTCGGTGGTGAGGACAAAGCCGTTGGTCCGGGATTTTTCGAACAGCAGGGTACCGAGCGACACTTCCAATGAGCTGATGCGCCGCGACACGGTGGTGTAGTCCACTGCCAGGCGCTTGGCAGCCACGCTGGCCTTGCGGGTGCGGGCCACTTCGAGGAAAAACTTCAGGTCATCCCAGTTCAGGGTGCCCAGGGAGGTGATGTTTTTTTGCATATTGGACCGGCTTTTATGTGCGTTCTTATTAGAAGTTTGCACATCTATACTCCAAAAACAGTCCGAACGCCTCATTCTTCAAGGCGATTCAACGCCTTGGTTCTCTGCATAAATACAAGATTCTGGAGACCACATGAACGCATCTGCCGATATTTCCGTGCAACAGGTCAAGTTGCTGATCAACGGCGAGTGGGTCGAGTCCAAGACCACGCAGTGGCAAGACATCGTCAACCCGGCCACCCAGCAGGTGCTGGCCAAAGTTCCGTTCGCCACTGCCGATGAAGTCAACGCTGCCATCGATGCCGCCCATCGTGCCTTCCAGACCTGGAAGCTGACGCCTATCGGCGCGCGCATGCGCATCATGCTCAAGCTGCAAGCCTTGATCCGTGAACATTCCAAGCGTATCGCCGTGGTCCTCAGCAATGAGCAGGGCAAGACCATTGCCGATGCCGAGGGCGATATTTTTCGTGGCCTGGAAGTGGTCGAACACGCCTGTTCCATTGGCACTCTCCAAATGGGCGAGTTCGCCGAGAACGTAGCCGGTGGCGTCGACACCTACACCCTGCGCCAGCCTATCGGCGTGTGCGCCGGCATCACCCCATTCAACTTCCCGGCGATGATTCCGCTGTGGATGTTCCCGATGGCCATCGCCTGCGGGAACACCTTCGTACTCAAGCCATCCGAGCAGGACCCGCTGTCGACCATGCTGCTGGTAGAGCTGGCCCTGGAAGCCGGTGTACCGGCCGGCGTACTCAACGTGGTGCATGGCGGCAAGGACGTGGTGGATGCACTGTGCACCCACAAAGACATCAAGGCCGTATCCTTCGTCGGTTCGACCGCCGTGGGCACCCATGTCTACGACCTGGCCGGCAAGCACGGCAAGCGCGTGCAGTCGATGATGGGCGCCAAGAACCACGCCGTGGTGCTGCCGGATGCCAACCGCGAACACACCCTCAATGCCCTCGTCGGCGCCGGTTTCGGCGCGGCGGGCCAGCGTTGCATGGCCACTTCGGTGGTGGTGCTGGTGGGTGCGGCCAAGCAGTGGCTGCCGGACCTCAAGGCCCTGGCGCAGAAGCTCAAGGTCAACGCCGGCAGCGAAGCCGGCACCGACGTCGGCCCGGTGATCTCCAAGCGCGCCAAGGCACGCATCCTGGAGCTGATCGAAAGCGGCGTGAAGGAAGGCGCCAAGCTGGAACTGGATGGCCGCGATATCAAGGTGCCGGGCTTCGAACAAGGTAACTTTGTCGGCCCGACCCTGTTCTCGAGCGTCACCACCGACATGCGCATCTACACCGAGGAAATCTTCGGGCCGGTGCTGGTGGTGCTGGAAGTCGACACCCTCGATCAAGCCATAGCCCTGGTCAACGCCAACCCGTTCGGCAACGGCACTGGCCTGTTCACCCAGAGCGGTGCGGCGGCGCGCAAGTTCCAGAGCGAAATCGATGTGGGCCAGGTCGGTATCAACATCCCGATCCCGGTGCCAGTACCGTTCTTCAGCTTCACCGGCTCCCGTGGCTCCAAGCTCGGCGACCTCGGCCCGTATGGCAAGCAAGTGGTGCAGTTCTATACCCAAACCAAAACCGTCACCAGCCGCTGGTTCGATGACGACACCGTCAACGATGGCGTCAACACCACCATCAACCTGCGCTGAACCTGGGAGACGACCATGAAGATCGCATTTATCGGCCTGGGCAACATGGGTGCACCCATGGCCCGTAACCTGATCAAGGCCGGGCACGCGCTGAACCTGTTCGACCTGAACCAGACCGTGCTCAAGGAACTCGCCGAATTGGGCGGCACCATCAGCAGCTCGCCCCGTGATGCGGCCCAAGGCGCGGAACTGGTGATTACCATGCTGCCGGCCGCCGCCCACGTGCGCAGCGTATGGCTCAATGAAGACGGCGTGCTCGCAGGCATCGGCAAAGGCGTGCCAGCGGTGGATTGCAGCACCATCGACCCGCAGACCATCCGTGATGTAGCGGCAGCGGCAGCGAAACAGGGCGTGGCCGTGGCCGATGCACCGGTTTCCGGCGGCACTGGCGGCGCGCAAGCCGGTACGCTGACCTTCATGGTCGGCGCCAACCCGGAACTGTTCGCCACCCTGCAGCCGGTATTGGCGCAGATGGGCCGCAATATCGTGCACTGCGGTGATGTCGGCACCGGGCAAATCGCCAAGATCTGCAACAACCTGCTGCTGGGTATCAGCATGGTCGGCGTCAGCGAAGCGATGGCCCTGGGGGATGCGCTCGGCATTGATACGCAAGTGCTGGCCGGCATCATCAACAGTTCCACCGGGCGCTGCTGGAGTTCGGACACCTACAACCCTTGGCCCGGGGTGATCGAAACCGCGCCGTCATCGCGTGGTTACACCGGTGGTTTTGGTGCCGATCTGATGCTCAAGGATTTGGGCCTGGCCACTGAAGCGGCACGTCAGGCACACCAGCCGGTGATCCTCGGTGCGGTGGCCCAGCAGCTCTATCAATCGATGAGCCAGCGTGGGGAAGGGGGTAAGGACTTCTCGGCGATTATCAACAGCTATCGCAAGCCTAAATAGGGCGGTTTCCGGGGCCAGCAAACAGCTGGCTCCCGGGTTTTGCGGGTCAGGCAAACACAAAATACTTACGCACCGTCTCGACCACTTCCCAAGTGCCCTTCATCCCCGGTTCCACCACAAAGATATCCCCAGCGCGCAAATGAATCGGCTCCATGCCTTCCGGCGTGATCACGCAGTAGCCTTCCTGGAAATGGCAGTATTCCCACTTCACGTATTCGACATACCACTTGCCCGGCGTGCAGATCCAGGTGCCCATGATCTTGCTGCCGTCTTCGCTGGTGTAGGCGTTGAGGTTGACGGTGTGCGGGTCGCCTTCGAGCTTTTCCCATTTGCAGGCATCCAGGACCGGCATTGGGTGGGTGTCGCGCAGTACGGTGATGGGCTTGGACATGATGCCTCCGAGGCAAGGGTAGAAGAGTCGAACCCTATAGCGTCGCGGCTGGGGCTGGTGGTCTGGACTCGACATCGGTATGCCCAGAAGCGCAGTTAATGTGGGAGGGGGCTTGCTCCCGATAGCAGTGTGTCAGTCACTGCTATGGCTACTGACACACCACTATCGGGAGCAAGCCCCCTCCCACATTGGATCTGTGTGAATTGTTCGGTAATTTGTCTTTTTATCGCAGTAACTGCGAAAGAATTCGCCCATGACGCCAGAATTCGCAAGAAAATTCACAGCTGGCCCTCGTATCATTCACCCCAGTACCCCGTGAGAGCCTTGCAATGAACCCAATAAAAACGTGGTGGGATATCAGCCCGCCCTTGAGCACGGCGACCCCGACCTGGCCGGGGGATACGCCGTTCCAGGAAGAGCGCGTGTGGCAGTTCGGCCCGGAGTGCCCGGTGAATGTGGGGCGTGTGACCTTGTCGCCGCACACCGGTGCCCATGTGGATGCTCCGCTGCATTACAGTGCCGACGGTGCGCCGATTGGCGAGGTGTCGTTGGACGTGTACATGGGCCCGTGCCGGGTGCTGCATTGCCTGGGCAGCGGCGCGTTGGTGCAGCCACACCAGTTGCAAGGCCGTGTGGATAACCTGCCGGAGCGCGTGCTGCTGCGCACTTATCCACAAGCGCCGCTCACCGAATGGGATGCGAATTTCACCGCCATCGCCCCACAAACCATTGAACTGCTCGCCCGCCTGGGTGTGCGCCTGATCGGTATCGACACGCCGTCCCTGGACCCGCAACAGTCCAAGACCATGGATTCCCACAACGCCGTAGCCCGTCACGGCATGGCGATCCTCGAAGGCATCGTGCTCGATGAGGTACCGGAGGGCGACTATGAACTGATCGCACTGCCGCTGCGCTTTGCCAACCTCGATGCCAGCCCGGTCCGCGCAATCCTGCGCCCGCTCAAGGAGCCCACGCGATGAGCCAATGTCCCTTCTCTGCCGATTACCAGCCACCGGAAGAATGGCATAACGCCGAACTGAATTTTTCCGAGTCCATGAGCTATGGCGACTACCTGGACCTGGGCAAAGTCCTCAGTGCCCAGCACCCGCTGTCGCCGGACCATAACGAAATGCTCTTCATCATCCAGCACCAGACTTCGGAGCTGTGGATGAAACTGATGCTCCACGAACTCAAGGCCGCCCGCGAACACGTGCGCCTGGGTGAGTTGCCGCCGGCGTTCAAGATGCTGGCGCGAGTCTCGCGGATCTTCGACCAACTGGTGCACGCCTGGGCGGTGCTGGCGACCATGACGCCGTCGGAGTACAAGGCAATTCGCCCGTTCCTGGGGCAGTCGTCGGGGTTCCAGTCGTTCCAGTACCGCGAGATTGAATTCATCCTCGGCAACAAGAGCCCGGCCTTGCTGCGGCCCCATGCCCATCGGCCAGAGTTGTTGCAGGAACTTCAGGTGGCGATTGCCACGCCGTCGCTATATGACGAGGCGATCAACCTGATGATCAAGGCGGGGCTGGCGATTGACCCCCAGCGCGCCGAGCGCGACCCGACCGCGGCCACAGTGCACGATGAGTCGGTGGAGGCGGCGTGGCGTGAGGTGTATCGCGACCCGAGCCGGTATTGGGATTTGTATCAGTTGGCCGAGAAGTTCATCGACCTGGAGGATTCGTTCCGGCAATGGCGCTTCCGGCATGTGACCACGGTGGAGCGGATCATTGGTTTTCAGCCGGGCACCGGTGGCACCGAAGGCGTGGGTTACCTGCGCAAGATGCTCGACACAGTATTGTTCCCCGAACTTTGGCGAGTACGCTCGACCCTCTAAACAAAAAGCCCCGGATTACCGGGGCTTTTCATTTGGAGTGCAGTTAAAAATGTGGGAGGGGGCTTGCTCCCGATGGCGGAGTGTCAGTCACTGGATGTGCTGGCTGACACACCTGTCATCGGGAGCAAGCCCCCTCCCACATGGGTTATTGCGTTACTGCAACCGTCGTGTTTCTCATCCGCAACCGATAGGCCACATAGATAATCCCCACCCACACTGGCATCGCATACACCGACTCGCGAATTCCAGGGATTGCCAGCATCACGCTGATGATCATCAGCATGAACGCCAGGCACAGGTAATTGCTGAACGGGAACCAGAAGGTCTTGAACGACGGCGTCACGCCTTGCTGGCCCATGGCCTTGCGGAACTTGATATGGGTGATGCTGATCAGCGCCCAGTTGATCATCAGCGAAGCAACCACCAGCGCAAACAACAACTCCAGGGCGCTTTGCGGCGCGACATAGTTGACCACCACGCACAGCATCGTCACCAACGCCGAAATCGCCAACGCCCGCAGCGGCACGCCTTGCTTGTTGAGCTTCATCAGCGCCTTGGGCGCGTCACCTTGCTCGGCCAGGCCGAACAGCATGCGGCTGTTGCAATACACGCCGCTGTTGTACACCGACAACGCCGCGGTCAGCACCACGAAGTTGAGGATGTGGGCGGCGGTGTCGTTGCCGATCAGCGAGAAGATCTGCACAAACGGGCTGCCGCTGTAGGCATCGCCGGACGCGCCGAGGGTCTGCAGCAGTTGATCCCACGGGTACAGCGACAACAGCACGGTCAGCGCGCCGACGTAGAAAATCAGGATGCGGTACACCACCTGGTTGATCGCCTTGGGGATCACTTTGCGCGGCTCGCTGGCCTCGGCGGCGGTGATGCCGACCAGTTCCAGGCCGCCGAACGAGAACATGATGAAGGCCATGGACATCAACAGCCCCATGCCGCCATTGGGGAAGAACCCGCCATGGCTCCACAGGTTGCTGACCGAGGCTTGCGGGCCACCAGTGCCGCTGAACAGCAGGTAGCAGCCGAGCACGATCATGCCGACAATCGCTACCACCTTGATGATCGCAAACCAGAACTCGGCTTCACCGAAGAACTTCACGTTCAAGGTGTTGATCAAGTTCACCGCGACAAAGAACACCAGTGCGCTGACCCAGGTCGGGATCTCCGGCCACCAGAATTGGATGTACTTGCCCACGGCCGTCAGTTCGGCCATGCCCACCAGCACGTAGAGCACCCAATAGTTCCAGCCCGCTAAAAAGCCCGCGTAGCCGCCCCAGTACTTGTGCGCGAAGTGGCTGAAGGAACCGGCCACCGGCTCTTCGACGATCATCTCGCCGAGCTGGCGCATGATCAGGAACGCGATAAACCCGGCCACTGCGTAGCCCAGGATCATCGACGGCCCCGCCGACTTGAGTACCCCGGCCGAGCCGAGGAACAAGCCTGTACCAATCGCACCTCCCAAGGCGATCAGCTGAATGTGCCGGTTCTTCAGGCCTCGCTTGAGGCCCACCGGGTTAACCATGTCATCCGCCATTAACATTCCCTTCTACTTGTTTTTCTCAAGGGTGATTGCACGCCGCATCGGCCCCTCAGAACTGCTGAGGGTCAGATATTACTCTGCGTAAACTTTTCGTAATACAGCTGAACGCCATCAAGTGCCTGATCCGCCAGCCATTGTTGGATGGATTCGACCATTGGCGGGGGACCGCACAGGTACATATCCGCCGATCTGTCCCGCAATTCGGCCAGGTCAAAATGCTCGGTAAGGTAACCGCGCTTGCCGGCCCAGTCATTGGAGGGTTCGCTGAGCACTTCGGTGTAGCGAAAGCCCGGGATTTTCCCCGTGTAGTCCTGGATACGCGCCGCTTCACATAAATCCTCGGCACCGCGCACGCCGTAGTACAGGTGCACCGGTTGCGCACAGCCGTTGGCCGCCAGCTCATCGAGCATGCCCAGCAACGCCGACAAGCCGGTGCCGCCCGCCACCAGCACCAGCGGCTGGGTGACATGGCGCAGGTAGAACGCACCCAATGGCGCCTCCAGCAGCATCTCGTCGCCCACCTGGCAGCGCTCGCGCAAATAGTTGCTCATCACCCCATCCGGCAGCAGGCGCACCAGGAATTGCAGTTGGTTGCCCGGCCGATTGGCGAAGGAGTAGGAGCGCCAACTGTCGGTGCCGGGCACCGCGAGGCGCGCGTATTGGCCGGGCAGGAAATCCAGTGGCTGCTGCAGTTGCACCTGCAAGATCGCCGTGCTGGTCGATATTTGCTTCACCGCGCTCACTGTTCCGCGTACTCGCGCTGGCCCGGACGCATTGCACAGGCTTGAATCGAAGTCGAAGTAGAAGGTGGCGTCGGACTGCACCCGGGTCTGGCAACTGAGCATCTTGCGTTGTTGCAGGTCGAGGCTGGAGAGCGCTTCGTCGTCTACATAGTCCTGGGTGTAATCCCCCGATTCGCAACGGCCCTGGCAGGTGCCGCACACGCCTTCGCGGCAATCCAGCGGGATCTTGATGCCGTTGCGCAGGGCCGCGTCCAACAGGATTTCATGGGCGCCCACCGGGAAGAACAGGGTCTTGCCATCGGCAAAGCTGAAGGCCACTTTGTGATTCATTCACATGACTCCGTGGATAGGTATGAACACCTGTAGGAGCGAGCTTGCTCGCGAAGAACTTCAACGATGACGCCGGGTAGCCTGGATGCACGCGGTGTGCTTGAGTTTTTCGCGAGCAAGCTCGCTCCTACAGGGGAATGCCCAACTGTTACAGGTGATAGAAATCCAGCACCGAATTGATGGTGTCGTTGAGCAGCAAGGCGTGCTTGCGCGTAATCAACCAGCTGTCGCCCTCGGGCTTGAGGCGATAGGTTGCGTGCCCATAGAACTGCTCGGACGTAGCCAGCCGATAAAACAGCGTGTGCCAGTTCAAGCGCACCTCCAAGGTGCCGTCGCTTTGTTCGGCAATGCGTACGTTATTGATCAGGTGCAAGGTGCGCGGCATCGGTGTGGCTGAGGCGGCCTTGCCGGTGCGCAGACGGAACACGCGGTCTTCCAGGCCCGAACGGTTGGCGTAGTAGATCAACGACATCTCACGCTTGGGGTCGCGGGTGTAGACGTGTTCCGAGTCCCACTGCGGCAGGTGGAATTCACTCTGCGGGTCGAACAACTGCACATAGGCATCCCAGTCCTGGGCGTCGCACAGTTCGGATTTGCGGTAGAAAAACTGCTCGATCTGGTACTGCAATTGCGCATTCATCACTTCACCTCCCGCAGTGTCAGCGCTTGCCGGTCCAGGCCCTTGAGCAGGAACTGCTGCCAGTTGCGATGCTGGTTGACGTACAAGCCTTCGTGGGTGAACTCGGTGCCGGTCATGGCTGGTTGGATGCCAATGGCTTCGCTGTTGGGAGTAGGTCCGGTTTCCCAGCGGTGGCTGCCCCGTGAGATATCGCTCCAGCGCTCCAGGCGGCCCTGGAAACCGCGCTGGGCTTCGCGAAATTCCACCA
Organism: Pseudomonas khavaziana; assembly: GCF_036704165.1. Taxonomy (NCBI): domain Bacteria; kingdom Pseudomonadati; phylum Pseudomonadota; class Gammaproteobacteria; order Pseudomonadales; family Pseudomonadaceae; genus Pseudomonas; species Pseudomonas khavaziana. The sequence continues at coordinate 5,440,513 of NZ_CP129946.1, read as the reverse complement.
GGTCGTCCGGCGTACCCATGCCCGAGACGTTGAAGAAATCCTCGAATTGGCGAATGCGGTTTTCGCGATCTGCATCGGACTCATCCTTCACACCCAGGCACTGGCTGATGATCTCGGTCTTGTTCCAGGCCACAGGGCGGATGATGCGCAGCTGTGAGCTGATCTGGTCGAGAAAGAACAGGCTCGGGTAAATGTTCAGGTTGCGCAGGCGGTGCATCATCCACTCGGCCTTTTGTTGGCCGTGTTCCTCTACCAGGCGCGGCATGATCGTGGCGTAGCCCGAGCGCACGCTGGGGTTGGGCATGTCGCTGAACAACACGCTGTGGCCGTTGTTGAAGGCGAACCAGCCGTCGTCGGTATTGGCGTCACCGGCGCCGAGCTTGCTGTAGTCCAAAGTCGTGCTCGAACCTGTGCCGTTCTCGGTATTGACCTGCTGGCGATGCTGCACCGTGGCCACGTAGTTGTAGTGCACGGTACTGACGTGATAACCGTCCAGGCCGTTTTCGTTTTGCAGTTTCCAGTTGCCGTCATAGGTGTAGGCGGACTTGCCCGGCAGCACCTCCAACTCCCCAGTGGCCGATTGCGCCACCATCATGTCGAAGAACACTTTGGCATCGCCGAGGAAGTCTTCCAGGCTGTCCGTGCCCTGCACGTCGAGGCTGATAAACACAAAGCCCTTGTAGCTGTCGATGCGGGCTTTTTTCAGGCCTCGGGTGGCTTTGTCAAACCCTTCCGGATATTCCCCGGGTGCCTTGACTTTCACCAACCGGCCGTCGCTCTTGTAGCACCAGGCGTGGAACGGGCAGGTAAAGGTGGACTGGTTGCCCTTGCCCACCCGGGTGAGGGTGGTGCCGCGATGTTGGCAGGCATTGATCAACGCGTTGAGCCGGCCTTCGCCATCGCGGGTGATGATCATTGGCTGGCGCCCGGCGCGCATCGTCACGAAGTCGTGGTTGTTCGCCAGTTCGCTTTCGTGGCAGGCGTAGATCCAGTTCTTTTCGAAGATCAGTTCCATCTCCAGGTCGAACAACTCGGGCTCGGTGAACATGTCGCGGGCGATGCGAAACACCGCATCGGCCGGGCGAAAATCCAGGCAGCTTTCGATAAAGCTCTTCCACTGCTCGACGCTTCTTGCACCACTCATGGAGGCACCTTTTGATCATGGCTAAACGGTGAGCCATTAAGAGCCTGTGAGTTGGTGGCGGGCTATCCGCTTAATGGGGGAAGCTGGGCCGCAAAGTTGGGCAGCAAATACCCACGGCGGTGCGCGCAAGTGACAGCATGCGCTACTGTGATTGCAGGCGAAGGTCGCAAAAGGCTGGGCTTTATCCACATAGTCGACCTTTGCTATCCGCCCAGTGGTGACCGCGCTGGCGTGGCTTGGAACTTGCTGTCGATGTTCAACGACGCGCCGCCAGAGCGCGCAAACGCCTAACCGCCGTGGGTGCAGCCCGATGAGTAGCCAGACACGCGATATTCATATCCAACGCTTCGACCTGGAGGGCGCCCGCAGCTGGATGTCCGGCATCTGCGGGCCTCATCGCCTGGCTACGGCGACGCCCGAGCGCTTGCGTTTTCACCACAGTGCCAATGTGTTCAAGTCTCGCGCCACCACCCTGGGCGTTATCGAATACGGCACCGATGTGACTATCGATATCGAAGATGCCGAGCACTTTCGCAGCTACAGCCTGAGCCTGCCATTGGTGGGCGAACAAGAACTGAGCAAGAACGGTGAACGCCTCAGTTCCAACCGCGACCAGGGCGTGATCATTTCCCCCAATGAACATCAGGTGTTGGCGATTTCCGGTGACTGCCGCAAGTTGCAGGTGGTGATTACCCGCGCGGCCATGAGTGAATCGCTGGAAGGTTTGTTGCAACGGCCCATCGACGCACCCCTGCGCTTTGAATCGGTGATGGATGCGGTGGAGGGCGCCCCGGCTGCGTGGTGGCGCATGGCGCGTTACTTCATCGCCGAGCTGGAATGCCGCAGCGAGTTGTACGAGCAGGCGGCGTTCACCCGCGACCTGGAAAGCTCACTGATCAAGGGCCTGATCCTGGCCCAGCCGAATAACTACTCCGAAGAGCTGCGTGACGTGCTGGGGGTAAAACTGCCGCATTACCTGACCCGGGCGCGCCAGTACATCCACGACAACGCCCGCGAAGCCGTGCACCTGGAGGACCTGGAAGCGGCGGCCGGGGTGTCGCGGTTCAAGCTGTTCGATGCGTTTCGCAAGTACTTTGCGCTCTCGCCCATGGCTTATCTGAAGAAGCATCGGCTGGGGGCTGTGCGTCAGGAGATTCTCGAGCAGGGCTCGGTGCGTACCATCTCGGAAATTGCCTTGGGTTGGGGGTTTACCCACTTGGGCAGGTTTTCGGCGGAGTACCGCAAGCTGTTTGATGAGTCGCCCAGTCAGACATTGCAACGCAAGCGCCTGCGCAGCCTTTGAAAACGATGAGGATCAAACTGTGGGAGGGGGCTTGCTCCCGATAGCGGCGTGTCAGCCAGTACATCCATTGACTGACACACCGCTATCGGGAGCAAGCCCCCTCCCACACTGGATTTGTGGTGCATATGGAATCTCAGATCAACTCTTCCACCAGTTGCAGGCAATGACTAAGCCCTGGCGACTGGTCATTCACCCGTCGGCTGAGGATGATTGGAGAAGTCGCCGTGGTCTCCACCACCGGCGTATAGCCGATATCCGCCCGATGCAGCACCTGCACCGACGCCGGTACCAGCGTCACACCCATACCGGCGCCTACCAGGCCAATAGCGGTCTGCAACTCGTTGGTCCACTGCGCCACCTTCAGGCTCAAGCCATGGGCGTCGAACAATGCGATCACATGGTCGGCATAACTGGGGCGCGGGTTGCCGGGGTAGAGCACAAAGGGTTCGGTGGCCAACTGGGCGAGGGTGGCGGGGGCGTCCAGCAAGGGGTGACCACTGGGAAGCACGGCTACCAGGCGATCCTCCACCAATACGCGCTGGACAATGGCCGGGTCGTCGATGCGAATCCGTCCGAAACCCACATCGATGCGCCCGGCCTTGAGCGCTTCGACCTGCTGCAGCGTAGTCATCTCCGACAAGCCCAACTCCAGCTCCAGCGCCTCATGGTTGCGCAGGCGCCGAATCAATTCCGGCAGCACGCCGTACAAGGTCGAAGGTGCAAAGCCGATGCCCAGCCACGTCTTTTCGCCCAGGCCGATGCGCCGGGTGTTGTCGCAGACCTTGCCCAATTGTTCGAGCAACACATTGGCATGCTCATAGAAAAATCGCCCGGCCTCGGTCAGGCGCAAGGGGCGGCTACGCTCCAGCAGAATGACCCCCAGCTCATCCTCCAACTGTTGGATCTGCCGGCTCAAGGGCGGCTGGGCGATGTGCAGGCGTTCGGCGGCGCGGGTGAAGTTGAGGGTCTCGCCCAGCACCTGGAAATAGCGCAGGTGTCGCAGTTCCATATCGGCTCCTTTCATACCTTAAAGGTATTGCTTGAGACCCATTCTATATTGGAGCCCCGCGAAAATACGGCACAGAATCGGCCAAAACTTATAAAGAACCCAATGGGTATTGCCATGCTGACCTGCGCCATCCAGTCGATCGAAACCATCATCGTCGACCTCCCCACCATTCGCCCGCACAAGCTGGCGATGCACACCATGCAAAACCAAACCTTGGTGATCATCCGCCTGCGTTGCGCCGACGGCATCGAAGGTATCGGCGAAGCTACCACCATCGGTGGCCTGAGCTATGGCAACGAGAGCCCCGACAGCATCAAGGTCAACATCGACCGCCATTTCGCGCCGCTGTTGATTGGCCAGGACGCCAACAATATCAACGCCGCCATGTTGCGCTTGGAACGCAGTATTCGCGGCAATACCTTTGCCAAGTCCGGCATCGAAAGCGCCTTGCTCGACGCCCTCGGCAAACGCCGGGGCCTGCCGGTCAGCGAACTGCTCGGCGGGCGTGTACGCGATGCGCTGCCGGTGGCCTGGACCCTGGCCAGCGGGAACACCGAACAAGACATCGGCGAGGCCGAGAAGATGCTCGACCTGCGCCGTCACCGCATTTTCAAGTTGAAGATCGGCGCCGGTGAAATCAGCCGTGACCTGGCCCATGTGATCGCGATCAAGAAGGCCCTAGGCGAGCGTGCCAGTGTGCGTGTCGACGTCAACCAGGCCTGGGATGAAGCCGTGGCCCTGCGGGCGTGCCAAGTGCTTGGCGACAATGGCATAGACTTGATCGAGCAACCGATCTCGCGCAATAACCGCGGCGGTATGGCCCGGCTCAACCTATCGAGCCCAGTGCCGATCATGGCCGATGAGTCCATCGAGTGTGTCGAGGACGCCTTCAACCTGGCCCGCGAAGGTGCGGCCACAGTGTTCGCCCTCAAGATCGCCAAGAACGGCGGCCCCCGTGCCGTGTTGCGCACGGCGGCGATTGCCGAAGCGGCCGGCATTGGCCTGTACGGCGGCACCATGCTCGAAGGTGGCATCGGCACCCTGGCCTCGGCCCATGCATTCCTCACCCTGAACAAACTGGCGTGGGACACCGAGCTGTTCGGCCCGCTGTTGCTGACCGAAGACATTCTCACCGAGCAGCCGGTATACCGCGATTTCCAGCTGCATGTTTCCACTGCGCCGGGCCTGGGCCTGGCGCTCGATGAAGAGCGCCTGGCGTTCTTCCGCCGTGACAAACACTAAGAGGCGCCTGCCATGTTGTTTCACGTAAAGATGACCGTAAACCTGCCCCTCGACATGCACCCCGAGCGCGCCGACAGCCTCAAGGCCGAAGAGAAAGCCCTGGCCCAGCGCCTGCAGCAAGAGGGCAAATGGCGCCACCTGTGGCGCATCGCCGGGCACTACGCCAACTACAGCGTGTTCGATGTCGACAGCGTGCAGGACCTGCACGACCTGCTGATGCAACTGCCGCTGTTTCCCTATATGGCCATCGAAGTGAATGCGCTGTGCCGGCATCCGTCGTCGATCCATGCAGACGACCGCTAAGCGCCTTTTAAAAAGCTAATAATGACAAGATGAGGAATGCACCATGACCATCCGCCTATCCCAGACTGCTCGCGCCCAACGGTTTCTCGAAGAAGCCAGCGGTAACCTCAATGACGCCGGCAACCCGCGCGCCAAGGCGCTGATGTACCGGCTCCTGCGCGACACCGTGAACATCATCGAAGACCTGGAAGTGACCCCGGAAGAATTCTGGAAGGCGGTCAACTACCTCAATGAACTGGGCAAAAACCAGGAAGCCGGCCTGCTCGCCGCAGGCTTGGGCCTGGAGCATTACCTCGACCTGCTGATGGACGCCGCCGATGAACAGGCCGGCAAGTCCGGTGGCACACCGCGCACCATCGAAGGCCCGTTGTACGTAGCCGGCGCGCCGTTGTCGAAGTACGAAGCGCGGTTGGATGATGGCCAGGATGACGCGGTGCCGTTGTTTATGCGCGGGCAAGTGCGCGATACCCATGGAAAGCCACTGGCGGGGGCGATTGTCGATGTATGGCAGGCCAATACGGGCGGTACTTATTCATGGTTCGATCCGACTCAGTCGGCATTCAACCTGCGCCGACGCATCGAGACCGACGCCCAGGGCAATTACCGTTTTCGCAGCATCGTGCCCTCCGGCTATGGCTGCCCGCCCACCGGGCCGACGCAGCAATTGCTCGACCAACTGGGGCGCCATGGACAACGCCCTGCGCATATCCACTTCTTCATCTCGGCGCCCGGGCACCGGCATCTGACCACGCAGATCAACCTGTCCGATGACCCGTACCTGCATGATGACTTTGCCTATGCCACGCGCGATGAACTGATTGCCGAGATTCGCTTCAGTGACGATCCGCAGCTGGCACGGGAGTTTGGTGTGCAAGGGCGGTTTGCGCAGATTGATTTTGATTTTGAGTTGCAGCCTGCGGCGGCACCGGTAGAGCAGCAGCGCATGCAGCGAGTCCGTGCCCTGGAAGACTGATCAACGCGGTCAAAATGTGGGAGGGGCGGTGCGACGATTCGACTTGCTCCCGATAGCAGTGGGTCAGTGAGTAAATAGGTGACTGACACTCTGGCATCGGGAGCAAGCCCCCTCCCACATTTTTTTATTTGTGGTGTTGGTGCTATTTGCGCAGGACCAGATCCAACACCTCATCCCGGTCCTTGATCTTCTGCAGCACAATCTCCGACCTGATATCCATCACCCCCGCCGTGCGGTTCAGGTGGTTCACGATAAAGTCCGAAAAATGCTTGAGGTTGCGCGCCTGCACCCGCAGCACATAGTTGCTGGCGCCGGTGATCACATAGGCGCTTGCCACCTCCGGCCAGCCTTGGACCTTCTTGATAAAGGTCTCATGCCAGTCTTCTACATCCTGGCGCAACGACAGGTGCACGATCGCCTCCAGCTCGATCCCCAACTGCTCGGCATTCAACACTGCGCGGTAGCCGCTGATGATTCCCTCGCTCTCCAACAGGCGCAAACGGCGCAGACAGGCAGAGGGCGAAAGCGCGACTTTTTCCGCCAGTTCCTGGTTGCTGATACGGCCATCCTGTTGCAGGAAATGCAGGAGGCGCAGGTCGGTAGCGTCGAGAATCATGCTTAGAATAAATCCGCGTGTTTAGAGGTTAAATTCGAATTTCCTACAGCTTAATTAGCCTGTTACCCACCACTTTGCACGAAAATTCTCTAAAACTTCGTTCATTATTTGCTGCATCTTCACTGATAAAAACCAGGACGACCCATGACCACTCGAAGCCATTGCCACGCCCTCGACGCCCAGGACCCGTTGGCGCCACTGCGCGCCCAGTTCGCCTTGCCCGAGGGGGTGATCTACCTCGACGGCAACTCCCTCGGCGCCCGCCCGGTGGCGTCGCTGGAGCGGGCCCGGCAGGTGATTGCCGAGGAGTGGGGCACTGGCTTGATCCGCAGCTGGAACAGCGCCGGCTGGGCGGATTTGTCCCTGCGCCTGGGTAATCGCCTGGCGCCATTGATCGGTGCGCGGGACGGTGAAGTGGTGATCACCGATACCACCTCGATCAACCTGTTCAAGGTGCTCAGTGCGGCGTTGAGTGTGCAGCGCCAACGTGCGCCTGCGCGCAAGGTGATCGTCAGTGAGGCGAGCAACTTTCCCACCGATCTGTATATCGCGCAGGGCTTGGCGCAATTGCTGCAACAGGGTTATTCCCTGCGGTTGGTCAACAGCCCCGACGAGCTGCCGCAGGCAATCGATCAGGACGTGGCGGTGGTGATGCTTACCCACGTCAACTACAAGACCGGCTACATGTACGACATGCAGGCGCTTACCGCCTTGAGCCACGAGTGCGGCGCGCTGAGCATCTGGGACCTGGCGCATTCGGCGGGCGCGGTGCCGGTCGACCTGCATCGGGCCGGCGCTGATTATGCGATCGGCTGCACCTACAAATACCTCAACGGCGGCCCGGGCTCCCAGGCGTTCGTGTGGGTCCACCCGGCGTTGGTGGACTTGGTGCGCCAGCCGTTGTCGGGCTGGTTCGGGCACACCCGGCAGTTCGCCATGGAATCCACCTACGCACCCAGCACCGGCATTGCGCGCTACCTGTGCGGCACCCAGCCGATCACCTCGTTGGCCATGGTGGAGTGCGGCCTGGAGATTTTTGCCCAGACCGATATGGCCAGCCTGCGAACTAAATCCCTGGCACTGACCGACCTGTTTATTACGCTGGTCGAAAGCCGTTGCGCCGCCCATGGCCTGACCCTGGTCACCCCGCGCGAACACGCCCGGCGTGGCAGCCACGTCAGTTTCGAACACCCCGAAGGTTACGCGGTGATCCAGGCCCTGATCGCCCGGGGCGTGATCGGTGATTACCGTGAACCGCGGATCATGCGCTTTGGTTTCACGCCGTTGTACACAAGCTTTACCGAGGTGTGGGACGCCGTGGAAATTCTCGGTGAAATTCTCGACAACGCCACCTGGGATCAGCCGCAATTCAAAGTCCGAAACAGCGTTACCTGACAACAGCGTAACCCATTGTAGGAGCGAGCTTGCTCGCGAAGATCGTCAACGATAACGCGCGAATTCTGAATGCACGCGGCGTTCTCAGGTTTTTCGCGAGCAAGCTCGCTCCTACAGAAAACCAGCGCTTGCTGTGTAATCACAATAATAAAAGGGGCACTCCAGTGACCACGCCAGACAACGGCTTTGCAGAGATCACCCAACGTGAACTGGGCCTGAGGCGCCAGCTCACTTCCGGCCAGATGAGCATGATCGCCATCGGTGGTGCCATCGGTACCGGGCTGTTCATGGGCAGCGCCTATGCCATCGGCTATGCCGGGCCGAGCGTACTGGTGAGCTACGCCATCGGCGCATTGATCACCTTGCTGCTGATGGGCTGCCTGGCGGAGATGACGGTGGCCCATTCCACCTCCGGCTCCTTTGGCGCCTATGCCGAGTTCTACATCAGCCCACTGGCCGGCTTCCTGGTGCGCTATGCCTACTGGGCGGCGATTGTGCTGGCCGTAGGCGCCGAGGTCACGGCGGTGGCGATGTACATGAAGTACTGGTTTGCCAACGTGCCGGAGTGGGTGTGGATCGTGTCGTTTTCCAGCGTGCTGATCCTGCTCAATGCCATCAGCGTGAAGACCTTCGGTAACTTCGAATACTGGTTCTCGACGATCAAGATCAGCGCCATCGTCGGTTTCATCATCCTCGCCGTGTATGTGGTGTTCGGCTCCGGCAATCCCGACTACGGGGTGCAGAACTACACGGCCCATGACGGGTTTTTTCCCCATGGCTTGAGCGGCATGTGGATCGCGGTGATTGTGTCGATCTTCAGCTACCTCAGCGTCGAGATGATCGCCGTGGCCGCCGGTGAAGCCGCCGATCCGGAACAGGCGGTGAAGAAAGCCTTTCGCGCCACCATCGTGCGCCTGGTGGTGTTCTATCTGCTGACCCTGGCGCTGATGCTCGCCATCGTGCCGTGGAACCAGGCGGGCCAGACCCAGAGCCCATTCGTCACGGTGATGCAGACCATCGGCATTCCCGGCGCCACCGGGGTGATGAACTTCGTGATCCTGATCGCGGCGCTGTCGGCGATGAACAGCCAGCTGTACATCACCACGCGCATGATGTTCAGCCTGTCTCGCGCAGGCTTTGCGCCCAAGGTCATGGGCGCTTTGAGCAAGAGCGGAATCCCGCTCAATGCCCTGTTGCTGTCCAGCTCGGGCATCGCCCTGGCGACCTTGCTTAACGTGGTGTACCCGGAAAGCTCGTTCACCCTGATGATGGCGATCTCGATGTTTGGCGCGATCTTCACCTGGTTCATGATCTTCCTCACGCACCTGTTCTTCCGCCGCTATCGCAAGCGCCATGGCGGGGCGAAGTTGTCATTCCAACTGCGCTTGTTTCCCTACAGTACCTTGCTGGGGCTGGTGCTGATGGGGGCGGTGATGATCACCACCTATTTCACCGAGGCGTTCAAGATGACCCTGGTGTTTGGCGTGCCGTTCCTGCTGATACTGTCGGCGGTGTATTACGGGGTTTTCCGCAAGGGCAGGGCCAAGGCCACGAACAAAGCTCTGGCGTAACCCGGCAGTTGTTCGAAGTCGCGTGCGCATAACAGCAGCTTGCGACAGGCCCACTCTTCGTGCAGGGGGTGGGCCTTGAAGCGGCGCTCCGACGGCCAGCGTTGCAGGGCAGCCTGAGGCACGATGCCCAGGCCGGCGCCGCCGGCAACCATGCGAATCAAGCCATCAAATCCGTCTGCGCGGATGCGGGTTTGCAGACGAAAGCCTGCGTGCAATGCCTGCTCCTCCAGATACACCGCCAGCGCACTGTTGGCCGCCAAGCCTACGTAGTCGTACTGCAAGCTGTCGATGAAACTGGCTGTGGTCAGCGGATGATCAAGGGGCACGATCAGCACCAACGGATCATCGCGAAACGGCAAGGTTTGCAAGCCGTGGGTGTCCACCGCATCGGAAATAATTCCCAGGTCGGCTGTGCCCTGGCGCAAGGCTTGGGTAATGCGCAGGCTGGGCAGTTCCTGCAAGTCGATATCGAGGTTGGGGTATTCACGCAGAAAGCCGGCGAGCAGTTCAGGCAGGTATTCACTGAGAGCGGTGGTGTTGCACAACAGGCGGACCTGGCCTTTGACGCCATTGGCGTATTCGGCCAGGTCCTGTCGCAGGTGTTCGGCCTGCTGCAGCAGCAGGCGAGCGTGCCGGGCCAAGGCTTTGCCCGCAGGGGTTGGGGTGACGCCACGGCGGCCACGGTCGAGAAACGCGATGCCCAGTGAAGACTCCATCGCCCGGATGCGTGCGCTGGCGGCAGCCAGGGACAAATGACTGCGAGCCGCGCCAGCGGTGATATTGCCGGTATCGAGGATGTGCAGGTAGAGGCGCAGGTCGATCAGATCAAAGTGCATGGCGTCAGCCTCAGGCAAATCAAGAGTCAGGCTCAGTATATGGCGAATTTTCGAATTCATCGAAAGCTCCCACAATGACGCGCATGAATACCTTTCTCGCGTTCTATCAAAACCTTGGTCCTGCCTTGACGTTGCTGGTGATCGGCACCTTCCTGCTGGCCGGCACGGTCAAGGGCATCATTGGCCTGGGCCTGCCCACCGTGGCCATGGGCATGCTCGGCCTGGCTATGTTGCCGGCGCAGGCTGCAGCCTTGCTGATCATTCCTTCGACAGTGACCAACCTCTGGCAACTGGCGTTTGGCGGCCATTTGAACGCCTTGGTCAAACGCTTGTGGCCGATGCTGTTGTTGATTTTCCTCGGCACCGGGCTTGGCAGCGTGTGGCTGGGCATGGGGGGCGGGCCTTGGGTGGTGCGTGGGTTGGGTGCGGCGTTGCTGATGTATGCGTTGAGCGGGCTGTTCCTGCCGACATTGCGGGTAGACCCGGCCACCGAGCATTGGCTGGGGCCGTTGTGCGGCGCCGTCACTGGCCTTATCACCTCGGCGACCGGCGTGTTCGTGATTCCCGCTGTGCCCTATCTGCAAGCCTTGGGTTTGAATCGCGATCAGTTGGTGCAGGCACTGGGCCTGTCGTTCAGCGTATCGACCCTGGCGCTCGCCGCAGGCCTGGCGTGGCGGGGCGCCTTGGGCGGCGGTGAGATCAGCGCTTCAATGTTGGCACTGCTGCCGGCGCTGCTGGGCATGTGGCTGGGCCAGGCGCTGCGCCAGCGCATCAGCGCAGTGTTGTTCAAGCGCGTTTTCTTTATCGGCATGGCGCTGTTGGGGACCCACCTGTTGATCAGTGGCTGAGTCGCCAACCGCTCGGTGTAAGCTGCGCTGAACCGATTACGAGGAGCGCCTGTGAAAGCCCGGTCCGATGAGCTACAGATTTTCGTCAGCGTGATTGAGTGCGGTTCGATTTCCGCCGCGGCGGAGCAGGTCGGACAGACCCCTTCGGCAGTCAGTCGCACCTTGTCGCGCCTGGAGGCCAAGCTCGACACCACCCTGATCAACCGCACCACCCGGCGCATGGACCTGACCGAAGAGGGCAAGTACTTCTTCGAGCAGGCCAAGGTGATCCTGGCACAGATGGATGAGCTGGAAGAGCGCCTGTCGTCGCGCCAGAAAAAACCGGCCGGCCGCCTGCGTATCAACGCGGCCGTGCCGTTCATGCTGCACGGGATCGTGCCGTACATCGCCGAATTCCGCAGCCTCTACCCGGATATCCAGCTGGAGCTCAACAGCGATGACCTGATCATCGACCTGCTCGAGCAAAGTACCGACATCGCCATTCGCATCGGCGCCCTGGCCGATTCGACCCTGCATGCGCGTTTCCTGGGTTCGACCCCGCTGCATATCCTTGCCAGCCCCGACTATCTCAAGCGGTACGGCACGCCGACGACGGTCGCCGAGTTGGCCAGTCACACACTGCTTGGCTTCACCCACACCGAAACCCTCAACCACTGGCCGCTGCGCCATGTGGACGGTGATCGCTGGCTGATCCAGCCCAGCGTCAGCGCCTCCAGTGGCGAAACGGTGCGGCAATTAGCGCTGGAGGGGCAGGGCATTTGCTGCCTGTCGAACTTCATGACTATCGACGACATCGACACCGGGCGCCTGGTGCCGATGCTGGAGGCGTTCAACAGCGGCTATCGCCAGCCCATCCACGCGGTGTTCTACCGCAACTCGCAATTGGCGTTGCGCATCCAGTGTTTCCTGGATTTTATTCAGGCCAAACTGGCGCGGTATGCCCGCTGATTCGTGATCTGCACGCAAGAGTGAATTGGGCGATACGGGCTTATTCGGCTGGGAAGGGTGCTTGATACTGGCCCCATCACTTACCCAGTCAGGAGCAATCTCCATGAATGTATTCGTTACCGGCGCCGCAGGGTTTATCGGCGGTTCCATCGCCACCGGTCTGGTCAAGGCCGGCCACCACGTCATCGGCCTGGTGCGCAGCGTCGAGCAAGCTGCCGAGATGACTGCCCTGGGCATCACCCCGGTGATCGGCACCCTTGACGACGCCGCCGTGTTGACCGAGCAGGCGCACAAGGCCGATGCAGTGATCAACGCTGCCAGCAGCGACCATCGCGCCGCCGTGGAAATCCTGCTGGCCGCGTTGAAAGGCTCGAACAAGCCGTTCCTGCACACCAGCGGTTCGAGCATTGTCGGCGATGCGTCGGGCGGCAAGGCCAGCGATGTCATCTACTTCGAAGACAACCTGCCGGAGCCGACCGTCGACAAGGCTGCGCGCGTGGCGATCGACAACCTGATCCTCGCGGCCGCCAACGACGGCGTCAATTCGGCGGTGATCTGCAACACCCTGATCTACGGCCACAGCCTGGGCGTGAAGCGTGACAGCGTGCAATTGCCGCGCTTGCTCAAGCAGGCGCGCAAAAGTGGTGTGGTGCGCCATGTGGGCTCGGGGCAGAACATCTGGTCCAACGTGCATATCGAAGACGTGGTGGCCCTGTACCAGCTGGCGCTGACCAAAAACGTGCCCGGCACGTTCTATTTTGTGGAGAGCGGCGAAGCAGCGTTTATCGACATGACCAAGGCCATTGCCCAAGCACTGAACCTGAGTGAGCCGCAGGATTGGCCATTGGCCGAGGCTGAGGCCGAATGGGGTTATGAAATGGCCAACTACGGGCTGGGTTCCAACAGCCGGGTGCGTGGCAAGCATGCCCGTGAGTTGCTGGGCTGGTTGCCCAAGCGTACGTCGGTGGTGGAGTGGATTCGCGACGAGATGGTCTGATTCGCTTGAGGCCTGGGTGTAGCTATCGGGAGCAAGCCCCCTCCCACATTTGACCGATTTCCAACTTTGGAATGCATTCAAGTGTGGGAGGGGGCTTGCTCCCGATTGGGGCCACTCAGTTCTGGAGGCTAGCCCCACCCGCCGCAATTCCGTACCATTCCCCGCCTTATCTCCCGCAACTCCTTGGTACTCCATGAAATTCACCCGTCTGCGCGCCGATGCCCTGGCCGGCCTCACCACGTCTTTCGCGCTGCTGCCAGAATGCATCGCCTTTGCCCTGGTGGCGCACCTCAACCCGCTGATGGGGCTCTACGGCGCCTTTATCATCTGCACCCTGACTGCGTTGTTCGGCGGTCGCCCGGGCATGGTCTCGGGCGCGGCCGGTTCGATGGCGGTGGTGATCGTCGCGCTGGTGGTGCAACACGGGGTGGAGTATCTGCTGGCGACGGTGCTGCTGGGCGGGCTGATCATGGTCGCGTTCGGCCTGCTGCGCCTGGGCAAGCTGGTACGCATGGTGCCGCACTCGGTGATGCTCGGTTTCGTCAACGGCCTGGCGATCATCATTGCGCTGGCTCAACTCGAGCATTTCAAGAGCGGCGAACACTGGCTCAGTGGCACGCCGTTGTATGTGATGACCGGCCTGGTGGTGGTGACCATGGCGATTGTCTACCTGCTGCCGCGCTTGACCCGTGCCGTGCCCCCCGCGCTGGTGGCGATCCTGGGGGTTGGCCTGGCGGTCTACCTGCTTGGCCTGCCGACCCGCACCTTGGGCGATATGGCGCATATCGCCGGTGGCTTGCCAACCTTCGCCCTGCCGCAGATCCCCTGGACCCTGGAAACCCTCGGCATCATCGCGCCCTACGCGTTCCTGATGGCGATGGTCGGTCTGTTGGAAACCCTGCTGACCCTCAACCTCACCGATGAAATCACCGAGACCCGTGGCTACCCCGACCGCGAAAGCGTGGCCCTGGGCGCAGCGAACATGGTTTCGGGCCTGTTCGGTGGCATGGGTGGTTGCGCGATGATCGGGCAAACCGTGATCAACCTCAGCTCCGGCGGGCGCGGGCGTTTCTCCGGGGTATTTGCCGGGGTAATGATCCTGTTGTTCATTCTGTTTCTGTCACCGCTGATCGAGCGAATTCCGCTGGCGGCGCTGGTGGGCGTGATGTTCGTGGTGTCGCAGCAGACCTTCGCCTGGGCGTCGCTGCGGGTGATCAACAAGGTGCCGCTCAATGACGTGCTGGTGATCATGGCGGTGACGATCATCACGGTGTTTACCGACCTGGCCACCGCGGTGTTGTGCGGTATCGTCATCGCGGCGCTGAACTTCGCCTGGCAGCAGGCACGGGAGCTGTACGCGGATGAACACCTGGAGGCTGACGGCAGCAAGCTTTACCGCCTGCATGGCACCTTGTTCTTTGCCTCGACCACGCCGTTCCTGAATCAATTCGACCCGGCCAACGACCCGGCCCAGGTCACGCTGGATTGCCGTCACCTGAGCTTTGTCGACTATTCGGCGATTGCCGCGCTGATGACCCTGCGTGAACGCTACTCCAAGGCCGGCAAGCACCTGCGGGTGCTGCATTTATCCGAGCGCTGCAAGAAGCTGCTCAAGCGTGCGAAGGTTCACCACGACTGAACACCTGCCTCTGTAGGAGCGAGCTTGCTCGCGAAAATCGCCGACGATGACGCGGCCCTGCTGACTCTACGCGGCGTTCTCGAGTTTTTCGCGAGCAAGAACTAGGCGTCCCCCTCGCTCCTACAGGTGACAGGGTAGTTATTAGGGCCCGACCAGGTCTTCGAGCTCCTGGGCGCGGGTCTGGGTCATGTCCAGCACGCAGCCGGAACCGTTCACCTGATCAATAGTGCCGCCGGTGGCACTGCCGGCAAAGGCGCAATTGGCATCGCGGTACTTGATCCACAGGCGCTGCACATCTTGCAGTTGCTGCTTGCGCGCGCCGTCCTGGGCGGCGATAGCGGTCTTGTAGGCACGGTTCAGGCGTTCGTCCTGCACCTTGGTTTGCTTGGCGTTGCAGTTGACCATGTCCACCGTGGTGTTGGCGCTGTCCATGCATTTCTTCAATGCGGCATTGTCAGCGGCAAATGCGCTGCCGCATAGGGACAGAAGCAGGGCGCTGGCGGCGATTGTGGTGCGAATCATGAGCGGTTTCCTGAACAGAGTGAGGGCGCATTCTATGACTCGAGGGCGGCGCTTGAGTTTCCGACATCCTCTGATCTTCATGTAAGAACACACCCCGAATTTTCATGGGCTGGCGCTGGACATATCCCCAAGCGACAGCGCTTATCCGTGGGCGAAAATTACTTTCATAAAAATTGAAAATGCTCTTCGGTAATGATTTATGAGTTTCACAACCAATTCGACGTGACCCTTTCCGAGGAGTACCGCATGGCCGCATCACCGGGCTTCGGGCTATTGGCATACGCTGCCATTGCCATCATTGCATTGATCGTGCTGATTGCACGTTACCGACTCAATCCGTTTATTGTCATCACCCTGGTGTCTATCGGCCTGGCGCTGATGGCCGGCATGCCGGCCGATACCATCATGGGGTCCTATGAGGCGGGCGTGGGTAAAACCCTGGGGCACATCGCTCTGGTGGTGGCGCTGGGCACCATGCTCGGCAAGATGATGGCCGAATCCGGTGGCGCCGAGCAGGTGGCGCGCACGCTGATCAACCGCTTCGGTGAGCGCAATGCCCACTGGGCGATGGTGTGCATTGCGTTCCTGGTGGGGCTGCCGCTGTTTTTCGAGGTCGGGTTTGTGCTGCTGGTGCCGATCGCCTTTACCGTGGCGCGGCGCGTGGGCGTATCGATCCTGATGGTCGGCCTGCCGATGGTCGCCGGCCTGTCGGTGGTGCATGCGCTGGTGCCGCCGCACCCGGCGGCGATGATGGCGGTGCTGGCCTACAACGCTTCGGTCGGCCAGACAGTGCTGTATGCGATTTTGATCGGTATCCCCACGGCGATCATCGCCGGCCCCGTCTATGCCAAGTTCATTGTGCCGCATATCCACCTGCCGGCGGAAAACCCGTTGGAGCGCCAGTTCATCGAGCGCGAACCGCGTACCCGCCTGCCCAGCTTCGCGTTGACCATGGGCACCATCCTGTTGCCGGTGGTGCTGATGATGATCGGTGGTTGGGCTAACGTGATTTCCACTCCAGGCACCGGCTTCAACCAGTTCCTGCTGTTTATCGGCAACTCGGTGATCGCCCTGCTGGTGGCGACCCTGGTGAGCTTCTGGACCCTGGGCCTGGCCCAGGGCTTCAACCGTGAGTCGATTCTCAAGTTCACCAACGAATGCCTGGCACCGACGGCCAGTATCACCTTGCTGGTGGGGGCGGGCGGTGGTTTGAATCGCATTCTGGTGGACGCCGGGGTGACCAATGAAATCCTCGGCCTGGCCCATGCGTTCCACTTGTCGCCGCTGGTGATGGGCTGGCTGTTCGCCGCCCTGATGCGTATCGCCACCGGCTCGGCCACGGTCGCCATGACCACTGCGTCCGGCGTAGTCGCTCCCGTCGCCCTGGGCCTGGGTTATCCACACCCCGAATTGCTGGTACTGGCGACCGGCGCGGGTTCGGTGATCTTTTCCCACGTTAATGACGGCGGCTTCTGGCTGATCAAGGAATACTTCAATATGACAGTGATCCAGACTTTCAAGACCTGGACCGTGCTGGAGACCCTGATATCGCTGGTCGCCTTCGGTCTCACCTACGGCCTGTCACTGGTTTTATGAGCCTCATCCTGTAACCCGGAGCCCCCATGGACATCCTTTACCAGATCCGCGCCCGCCAGGACTCTTTCAGCGCCGGCGAAGGGCGTATCGCCAAGCTGATGCTTGAGGATGTGGGCTTTGCCGCCTCGGCCAGCCTGGAAGCATTGTCCCAGCGGGCCGAGGTCAGTACCGCCACCTTGTCACGCTTTGCCCGTAGCGTCGGCTGCCGCGACTTGCGCGATTTGCGCCTGCAATTGGCCCAGGCCAGTGGTGTGGGCAGCCGCTTTCTGGACCCTGCGGGGTTGCCGGAACAATCGGCGTTTCATCGGCAGATCCTCGGCGATATCGAGGCGACGCTGCGTCAGCACCTGTCGGGGTTCAATCAACACAGTTTCGTCGATGCGGTCAAGCTGTTGGGCAAGGCGCGGATGATCCATGCATTCGGCATGGGCGGCCCGTCAAGCCTGTGCAGTGATGAATTGCAGGTACGGCTGGTGCGGCTGGGCTATTCGATTGCCGCCAGCCATGACCCGGTGATGATGCGGGTCACGGCGGCCACCCTGGGACCGGAGCACGCGTTGATCGTCTGTTCCCTCACTGGGCTGACCCCCGAGTTATTGGAGGTGGTGCAGCTGGCGCGCAGCTACGACGCCCGCATCGTCGCCATCACGCTTGCCGATTCGCCCCTGGCGCAGTTGGCGGATGTGTTGCTGCCGCTGCAACCGGCGGAAACCAGTTTTATCTACAAGCCCACCGCAGCCCGCTACGGCATGCTGCTGGCCATCGACCTGCTCGCCACCGAGCTGGCGCTGGCCCTGCCGGACGACAACCAGGAGCGCCTGCGCCGGATCAAACTGGCCCTGGACGATTACCGCGGCGGCCCTGACAGCCTGCCGCTTGGAGACTGATATGAAGTACGACACGCTGATTCGCCAGGCGCTGATCATCGATGGCAGCAACACCCCGGGTTATCTCGCCGATGTGGGATTGCACGGTGGCCGAATCCAGACGATTGGCGACTTATCCACAGCCAAGGCCGAGCATGTTATCGAGGCCCATGGCCGCGTATTGGCACCGGGTTTTATCGACGTGCACACCCACGATGACACCGTGGTGATCCGCCACCCACAGATGCTGCCCAAGCTCAGCCAGGGCGTGACCACGGTGATTGTCGGCAACTGTGGAATCAGTGCCTCGCCGGTGAGTTTGCGTGGTGCCCCGCCAGACCCGATGAACTTGCTGGGCGGCCGTGAGGCGTTCTGCTATCCGCGGTTCAGCGACTATCGCAATGCAGTGCAGGACGCCCATCCGGCGGTAAACGTCGCCGCGTTAATCGGCCACACGGCGTTACGCAGCAATCATATGGATGACCTGTACCGTACTGCCTCGCCCGGTGAAATCACGGCGATGCGTGTACAGCTGCAAGAGAGCCTGGAAGCCGGTGCCCTGGGCTTATCCACAGGCTTGGCCTACGCCAGCGCGTTCAATGCCGAAACCGATGAAGTGTTGCAGCTCACCGAAGAGTTGACGGCCTACGGTGCGATGTACACCACCCACTTACGCAGCGAATTCGAGCCGGTACTGGAGGCGATGGAGGAGGCGTTTCTGATCGGCCGTCATGCCAAGGTGCCGGTGATTATTTCCCATCTTAAATGCGCCGGTGCTGGTAATTGGGGGCGTAGTCCGCAGTTGTTGGCGTCACTGGAAGCCGCGGCGAAAAACCATCCGGTGGGCTGTGATTGCTATCCCTATGCCGCCAGCTCCTCGACCCTGGACCTCAAGCAAGTCACTGACGCGTTCCGGATCACCATCACCTGGTCGACGCCGCACCCCGAAATGGGTGGGCGTGATTTGCAGGCTATCGCTGCCGAGTGGGGCGTTTCGCTAATGGACGCTGCCCGTCGCCTGCAACCGGCGGGGGCGGTGTACTACGGGATGGACGAAGACGATGTGCGGCGCATCCTCGCCCATCCGTTGTCGATGGTGGGCTCCGATGGTTTGCCCGAAGACCCGTTCCCCCACCCGCGTTTGTGGGGCGCATTTCCACGGGTGCTGGGGCACTTCAGCCGCGATGTCGGCTTGTTCCCGTTGCACACGGCGGTGCACAAGATGACTGGCCTTTCGGCAGCGCGCTTTGGCTTATCCGAGCGTGGCGAAATCCGCGAAGGGTACTGGGCTGACCTGGTGTTGTTCGATCCGTTGCGGGTGCGTGATGTGGCGGACTTCAAGGCACCGCAGCGCGCAGCAGAGGGGATTGATGGCGTGTGGGTCAACGGCGTACTGAGCTACAGCGATGGGCAGGCCAACGGCCAGCGGCCAGGACGATTCCTGGCGCGCAGTGGGGATTTGCGTGACGGGTTTTCGTCTCTATAGTGGGCGTTCTCATACACGGAGCGGTTGCAATGCACTTAGGAAAAGTCACCCCCATACTGCGGATTTTCGACGAGACCAAGGCGTTGGAGTTCTACGTCGACTTCCTGGGGTTCAAGGTCGATTGGCAGCATCGGTTCGAGGCGAATTTTCCGTTGTACCTGCAAGTGTCGCTGGGCGAATGCGTGCTGCATTTGTCCGAGCACCATGGCGATGCTTCGCCGGGGGCGACGGTGCGGATTCAGGCGACAGAAGTGGACGCGTATCAGCAGCAGTTGCTGGCCAAAGATTACCGTTATGCCAAGCCCGGGGTTGAGGAAACGCCTTGGGGCTCGCGGGAGATGAGCATCAGTGATCCGTTTGGGAATCGGCTGGTGTTTGCCGAGGACAGCGAGGGCTGATGGGTAAATGGCAGGCAATAAAAAACCGCCTTAGTAGGGCGGTTTTTTATTGCAAACCCAGTGAGTGGCTGAGGTTTGCTATCTCAAAGGACGCATTGACCCGCGTCCAAAGGCTCACGTGTTCCGGTAAGTGCGCTGGAGGTAAGGCCCAACTCAAGGAGGGCCGAGTATGTCTAAGTTTGCACCTGTGGCGAGGGAGCTTGCTCCCGTTGGACTGCGTAGCAGGCCGGTTTTTTGGGGGCGCTTCGCGCCCCAAGCGGGAGCAAGCTCCCTCGCCACGGTGGTTGGGGGTGTCTACACCCGGAAATGACTGACCATCTGCTGCAACTGGCTACCCAGCCGAGCCAGTTCCACACTCGACTTGGCTGTCTCATCACTGGCCGTCGCCGTCTGCTCAGACACATCCCGCACATTCACGATACTGCGGCTGATCTCTTCCGCTACGGCGCTCTGCTGCTCGGCGGCCGCTGCAATCTGCTGGTTCATCGACTGGATATTCGACACCGTACGGGTGATGTTTTCCAGTGACACGCCGGCCTTGCGCGTCAGTTCGACACTGCTGTCGGTGAGGCTGCGGCTGTTGTTCATCACGTTGGCTACTTGCTGGGTGCCGTTCTGCAAGCCGGCCACCAGGCCTTCGATTTCTTCGGTGGATTTCTGCGTACGCTGGGCCAGGCCACGCACTTCGTCGGCGACCACGGCAAAGCCACGGCCGGCTTCACCGGCACGTGCAGCTTCAATAGCTGCGTTGAGGGCCAGCAGGTTGGTTTGTTCGGCCACTGCCTTGATCACGTCCATCACGCTGCCGATCTTGTTGCTCTCTTGCTGCAGGTGCGTCATGGCGTCGGTGGAGCGCGCCACTTCGGCGGCCAGGCGTTCGATCTGGGCGATGGCTTCGGCCACCACCTTGTCGCCTTCACGGGCCTGGCCGTCGGCGTCGGAAGCCGCCTGGGAAGCCTGCTCGGCATTGCGCGCGACCTCCTGCACGGTGGCGGTCATTTCATGCATGGCGGTGGCGACCTGATCGGTCTCGATCTTCTGGCTGTTCACACCGGCACTGGTCTGTTCGGTCACGGCCGACAATTCTTCGGCGGCGCTGGCGATCTGAGTCACGCCATCGCGAATGCCGCTGATCAATTCACGCAGGGTCGTGCCCATGCGCTGGATGCCTTGTTGCAACACGCCCAGTTCATCACGACGGGTCACCTGGATGTTGTGGCTCAGGTCGCCGGAAGCGATGCGCTCGACCACGGCCAGGGTGTCCTGGATCGGGCGCGTGATCTGGCGGGTGATGACCCAAGCCGCGATGACGCCGACCAGCAGGGCCAGCAAGGTGCTGATCAATTGCAGGCTACGGGCCTGGGTGCTTTCAGCGTCGCGACGTTCCAACTGGATGTCGTACAGCTTGTCGCTGATCGTCACGATATCGGCGCCTTGGGTGGTCATTTCGGCGCGGGCAGTGACGATGTTGGCGTTGGCGGCCTTGTAGCTCTGCACGGCACTGCGATAGTCACCCAGCGCGGTTTCCAGTGCGGTCAATGCGGTTTGCTGGCCAGTACCGAATACGGCGCTGAGGGTTTTCAAACCAGCGACGGCTTTTTCGATTTGTGCAGCGGCGCGGGCTTCGTTTTCTGCGCTGGGGCTATTGGTATAGCCACGCACTTCGTAGCGAGCTTGCTGGAACTCGTTCTTGGCTTGGGTCACGGCCGAAAATTGAGTGAAGCGCTCCGGACTATCGGGCGCTTGCTGCACGCTGGTTTCCAGCGCATTGATCTGCGCATTGGCGATGTCGGCCTTGGTGCCCATGACGTCGCGCGCGGCGTTGCCATTACGGTAGGCCTCGCGCATTTTGTTCAGGGACTGGCGGTAAGCGGTAATGACGGCTTTCTGCTCATTGAGCAGCTTGAGGTTTTCCGGGCTCTTGAAGCTGTCCAGCAGCTTCTGTTGCTGGGCGGCGAAGGCCTCGAGGCTGGTCTGCACGTTCTGCGCCACGGCTTCGTCGCCGTTGGCCAGCATGTATTGCAGGCGCACGATCCGTAGCTTGGTCAACGAGGCGTTGAGCTGGGTGATGTCGCTCATCCAATTGCTACGGTCGATCAGGCCGCCCAGGCTGGTCCAGCCGGTGAGTGCCAGGATGGAGGTGAGGACCAGCACCAGGCCAAAGCCCAGGCCGAGTTTGAGATTGACGCTGATGTTACCGAACCAGCTGTTCATCGAAAGCTCCTTGAAGAGTGATGTCTGTCTGCTGGACGGTGTGTTGTTGTTTGAGCCAGCCAAGATGTGTAGGGCTGTATCGGCGGCAATGGATAATTCTGAAATATTTTTCTTGCCGGGCGACGAAGAGGTGTTATTCGGCTTTGCCTGACCTACCACCTGGCGCTCTGATAGCCGGGGGAGGGGGCTGATCATGGGCCGCCCTTGTGTGCTAGTCTGCGGGCCCTTTTAGTTCTGGGCGGCGCGGGAAACCGTGTTGTCCTATAGCGGAGCCTCTTCATGTCCGAAGTCAATCTGTCCACCGACGAAACCCGCGTCAGCTACGGTATCGGCCGTCAGTTGGGCGACCAGCTGCGCGACAACCCGCCACCGGGCGTGAGCCTGGACGCGATCCTGGCCGGCCTGACCGATGCGTTCGCGGGCAAGCCAAGCCGTGTCGACCAGGAGCAAATGGCTGCCAGTTTCAAAGTGATCCGCGAAATCATGCAAGCCGAAGCGGCTGCCAAGGCTGAAGCAGCCGCTGGCGCCGGCCTGGCATTCCTGGCTGAAAACGCCAAGCGCGATGGCATCACCACCCTGGCTTCCGGCCTGCAATTTGAAGTGCTGACAGCCGGTACCGGCGCCAAGCCGACCCGTGAAGATCAAGTGCGTACCCACTACCACGGCACCCTCATCGACGGCACTGTATTCGACAGCTCCTACGAGCGTGGCCAGCCTGCAGAATTCCCGGTTGGCGGCGTGATCGCCGGCTGGACCGAAGCCCTGCAACTGATGAATGCCGGCAGCAAATGGCGTCTGTACGTGCCGAGCGAACTGGCTTACGGCGCTCAAGGCGTTGGCAGCATCCCGCCGCACAGCGTTCTGGTATTCGACGTCGAACTGCTCGACGTTCTGTAAGACCTGTTGCTGATTACCTGTTGGGGCGAACGCGTTCGCCCCAACAGGGATTTGCCAGTTTGTTCATGGATGGAACTTGCCATTCAGATCCGTCGCCGGGCGCAACGCTCGGGCATAGCAGAATAGAAACAGATTCCTTACCACTTCCTTCAGTACTCCAGGCTCACTGGAACTCAGGCCATTGACGTCGAGGTCTCCCTGGTCCTGCAATTCGTTCAGCGCGTCTTCCTCGAGCACCGCACAGACTTCGCCGGTTTCCCGATGCAGGATCCGCAGGTAAGGGTGTGGGCGATCCAGCCAGGCGTCTATCAAATAAGTCATGGTCGTTCTCCTTGATGGGTTCAATGAGAATAATTCTTATTCGTAGAATAGCAAGTATCTATTGGCGGTTTCCGGGTTTTTTTGTGTGGATATTGTTATCGATCAATCGGGAGGGCGAAACGCCATCCCGCGGCTGGCGCGGGATGGATGCAGCAGGATCAGACCTTGCGCACGAACTCGGACTTGAGTTTCATCGGGCCGATACCGTCGATCTTGCAGTCGATATCGTGATCACCTTCGCACAGGCGGATGTTCTTGACCTTGGTACCGACCTTGACCACCAGGGAGGTGCCCTTGACCTTGAGGTCCTTGATCACGGTGATGGTGTCGCCGTCCTGCAGGACGTTACCCACAGAGTCTTTCTTCACGGTTTCATCGCCGGCCACTTCGGCCTCGCCAGTGGCGGACCACTCATGGGCGCATTCCGGGCAGACCAGTTGGGTGCCATCTTCGTAGGTGTATTCGGAATTGCATTTCGGGCAGGGTGGCAACGTGCTCACTAAAGCTCCTTGAGGTTCAGGGATGACTAAAAGTCGCACATTATATAGGGTTTTGTAGCACGGGCGGGATCTTGAATTGGCAATGGATTCCAAATGTGGGAGGGGGCTTGCTCCCGATGGCGGTGTATCAGCCACCTTATATATTGGCTGACATATTGCCATCGGGAGCAAACCCCCTCCCACATTGTCCTGCGTCTGCTGGTGATTTTAGTGAGTGCGGGCGACCGCAAACTCGCTCAGCTCAACCAATGCATCCCGGTATTCACTGGCCGGCAAGGCTTCCAGGCACTGGATCGCACGGGCCACATAGTCACGCGCCAGTTGCGCGGTGTACTCCAGGGAACCGGACGCTTCCACGGCAGCGCGGATGGCCTCCAAGTCTTCGATCCCGCCTTTCTGGATCGCCTTGCGCACCAGGGCGGCCTGTTCCGGCGTGCCTTCGCGCATGGTGTAGATCAGCGGCAAGGTCGGCTTGCCCTCGGCCAGGTCGTCACCGACGTTCTTGCCCAGGGTCTCGGCGTCGCCCTTGTAGTCGAGCAGGTCGTCTACCAGTTGGAACGCCACGCCCAGGTGATCACCGAAAGTGCGCAGGGCTTCGGCCTGTTCGGCGGTGGCGCCACACAGCGCGGCGGCACTGTGGGTGGACGCTTCGAAGAGCATCGCGGTTTTGCCGCGAATCACTTCCATATAGGTTTCTTCGGTGGTGCTGGCGTCGCGGACTTTGGACAGTTGCAACACTTCGCCTTCGGCGATGATGCGCGTGGCCTGTGAAAGGATCTTCATCACCGGCATCGAGCCCAGCTCGACCATCATTTCGAACGAGCGCGAATACAGGAAGTCGCCCACCAGCACGCTCGGCGCGTTGCCCCACATGGCATTGGCGGTCTCGCGACCACGGCGCATGCCGGACATGTCGACCACGTCATCATGCAGCAGGGTGGCGGTGTGCAGGAACTCAATAGTGGCGGCCAACAGGCGCAGGTCATCGCCTTCGCGGCCCAGGGCCTTGCCACACAGCAACACTAATAAAGGACGCAGGCGTTTGCCGCCCGCCGACGTAATGTAGTCGCCAATTTTGGAGACCAGCGGCACGTTAGACGTCAGCTGCTGCTTGATGATGCCGTCGACGGCGCTAAAATCGTCCGCGACCGCGCGGTAGAAAGCTTGGGGTTGCATCAGCGACAGTCGCTCCAGAAGGGTTGCGCGGCATGCTAGGACCCTGACCCCGCAGTGTCAAGGCGCGCCCAGTCACCATGAAAGCTACTGCGCTCGGTAATCCTGCGTCAAAAACAGGCTCGGAATGCTCATTTACAACCAGTAAACTCCGCTTCCTCGCCTGTTTTTTCCTTGTCTTCCCTTCGCTCGTTACGCTTTCAAGGCGACTGGCGGCCCCTTGCAAGCCTCCCATAGCTTGCGTACAATCGCGCACCCTGAACTTCCTGGGCAGCACCTGCCTTACGCAATTGCATTCGGGACGTCCATCCCATGCAGCCATGCCAGCCAATACCTCTTCTTATAAAGCGCTGGGTGAGCAGGATTATCGGAGAAATACCATGTCGTACGCAGTAATTGTTACTGGTGGCAAGCAATACAAGGTCGCCCCAGGTGAATACCTGAAGATCGAAAAACTGGAAATCGCTACCGGCGAATCCGTTACTTTTGATCGCGTTCTGTTGGTCGCCAATGGCGATGACGTGAACATCGGCGCTCCAGTCGTTGCTGGCGCTACCGTTGTGGCTGAAGTGATCTCCCAAGGTCGTCACGATAAAGTCCGCATCATCAAGTTCCGTCGTCGTAAGCACCACATGAAGCGTATGGGCCACCGCCAGTGGTACACCGAGATCAAAATCACCGGTATTCAGGCTTAATTTCAGCCTAATTCCTCACTAGGAGAATTGACTCATGGCACACAAAAAAGCTGGTGGTAGTACCCGTAACGGTCGCGATTCAGAAGCCAAACGCCTTGGCGTCAAGATGTATGGCGGCCAGAAAATCATTCCGGGCAACATCATCGTGCGTCAGCGCGGCACCCAATTCCACGCCGGTTACGGTGTAGGCATGGGTAAAGATCACACCCTCTTCGCGAAAATCGAAGGCGTGATCAAGTTCGAAGTAAAGGGCGCGTTCAACCGCCGTTACGTGAGCGTTGTCGCAGCTTAATTGCGAGATCGCTGGAAAAGCCCTGTCTTGCGACGGGGCTTTTTCGTTTGTGGAGTGAGTCTCTTGCAAAGCTGTTTGTAATGGGCGAGGGCAGCAGGATTTGCGGTCGTTGCTTGAGGTCGCTGCGCTCATTTTTGCAAGAGTCTTATGTCTTGGTTTCTTAAGCTCGCCCATGCGGCGAGAGGCGTTTTGTTATGAAGTTCGTTGATGAAGTTTCCATCCGAGTAAAAGCAGGTGACGGCGGTAACGGTTGCATGAGTTTCCGTCGCGAAAAATTCATCGAAAACGGTGGCCCTAACGGCGGTGATGGCGGTGACGGCGGTTCCATCTACATGATGGCCGACGAAAACCTCAACACCCTGGTCGACTACCGTTACACCCGGCACTTCGATGCCGAGCGTGGCTCCAACGGCGGCAGCACCGACTGCACCGGTAAAAAAGGTGAAGACCTGGTACTGCGCGTACCGGTCGGTACAACTATCATCGACTCTGCGACCCAGGAAGTGATTGGCGACCTGACCAAGGCCGGCCAGAAGCTGATGGTTGTGCAGGGCGGCTGGCACGGTCTGGGCAACACCCGATTCAAGTCCAGTACCAACCGTGCGCCGCGCCAGACCACGCCGGGCAAGCCGGGCGAGCAGCGTGACCTGAAGCTGGAAATGAAAGTACTCGCCGACGTGGGCCTGCTGGGCCTGCCGAACGCCGGCAAAAGTACCTTTATCCGCTCGGTATCGGCCGCCAAGCCGAAGGTCGCCGACTACCCGTTCACTACCCTGGTGCCAAACCTGGGTGTGGTCAGCGTCGACCGTTGGAAAAGCTTTGTAGTCGCCGATATTCCCGGCCTGATCGAAGGTGCCTCCGATGGCGCAGGCCTGGGGATTCGCTTCCTCAAGCACTTGTCCCGCACCCGTTTGCTGCTGCATCTGGTCGACATGGCGCCGTTGGATGACACCAGTGCTGCAGACGCCGCCGAAGTGATCGTCAGCGAACTGACCAAGTTCAGCCCGGCCCTGGCCGAGCGTGATCGCTGGCTGGTACTGAACAAGTGCGACCAGATCCTCGAGGAAGAGCACGAAGAACGTGTCAAGGAAATCGTTGATCGCCTGGAGTGGGAAGGTCCGGTCTATGTGATCTCGGCGATTGCCAAAGAAGGCACCGAGCGCCTGACCCGCGACATCATGCGTTACTTGGAAGACCGCGCCGACCGCCTGGCGGCCGACCCGGTATTCAAGGCCGAGCTTGCCGAGCTCGACCAGCAGATCGAAGACGAAGCCCGTGCCCAGTTGCAGGCCCTGGACGACCAGCGTGCCCTGCGCCGCAGCGGCGTGAAGTCGGTCCATGACATCGGCGACGATGACTGGGACGAAGAAGACGTGGATGATGAAGATGGCCCGGAAATCATTTACGTGCGCGACTGATCCGTTGCGATAAACTTGAACGCCGCTCCCAGGAGCGGCGTTTTGGTATCCGGGTATAACGTTATGGGCGGCGCTGGGTCGCGCGGCCCTCACTCTAAGGTTGAAGATGATGCGGAGCAAAGTGACAGGTGCGCAGCGCTGGGTCGTGAAGATCGGAAGTGCGCTGCTGACGGCGGATGGCAAAGGTCTGGATCGCGCAGCTATGGGCGTCTGGGTCGAGCAGATGGTGGCCTTGCATGAAGCAGGCGTCGAGTTGGTGCTGGTCTCGTCCGGGGCCGTCGCCGCCGGGATGAGCCGCCTCGGCTGGACCGCGCGACCCAGCGCGATGCACGAACTGCAAGCTGCCGCCGCCATCGGCCAGATGGGCCTGGTGCAAGCCTGGGAGTCCAGCTTTGCCGAGCACGGCCGCCATACCGCGCAAATCCTGTTGACCCACGACGACCTGTCCGACCGCAAGCGCTACCTCAACGCCCGCAGCACCTTGCGCGCCTTGGTGGAGCTCAAGGTCATCCCCGTGATTAACGAAAACGATACGGTGGTCACCGACGAAATCCGCTTCGGCGACAATGACACCCTGGCCGCCCTGGTGGCCAATTTGGTGGAAGCCGACCTGCTGGTGATCCTCACCGATCGCGATGGCATGTTCGACGCCGACCCGCGCAATAACCCCGATGCCCAGTTGATCTACGAAGCCCGCGCCGATGACCCGGCACTGGATGCAGTCGCCGGCAGTGTCGGTGGTGCCCTGGGCCGCGGCGGCATGCAGACCAAGCTGCGCGCCGCTCGGCTGGCCGCGCGTTCCGGTGCTCACACCATCATCGTCGGTGGGCGCCTGGAACGCGTGCTGGACCGTCTCAAGGCCGGTGAGCGCATCGGTACGCTGCTGTCGCCGGAGCGCGGCATGCTGGCTGCGCGCAAGCAGTGGCTGGCCGGGCACCTGCAAACCCGTGGCACCCTGGTGCTGGACGCGGGTGCGGTGTCGGCGTTGTCCCAGGGCAACAAGAGCCTGCTGCCGGTGGGCGTCAAACTGGTGCAGGGCAGCTTTCGCCGTGGCGAGATGGTGGTGTGCGTGGCACCGGACGGGCGCGAGATCGCCCGTGGCCTGGCCAACTACAGCGCCCTTGAAGCGCAGAAGATTATTGGACAATCGTCTGACGCCATTGTCGGACTCTTGGGCTATATGGCGGAACCGGAACTGGTGCACCGCGATAACCTCATTCTGGTTTAAACGAAGGAATACCTGATGCGCGTAATGAAGGGATTGCTTGGCCTGTTGCTCGCGATGCCACTGCTGGCCTCGGCCGAAGAGATTGCCCAGGTCTCGACAGTGTTCAAGTTTGTCGGCCCCAACGACCGGATCGTGGTCGAAGCGTTTGACGACCCCAAGGTCGACGGCGTGACCTGCTACCTCTCCCGCGCCAAGACCGGCGGCGTCAAAGGCGGCCTGGGCCTGGCCGAAGACCGCGCCGAAGCCTCGATTGCTTGCCGCCAGGTCGGCCCGATCCGCTTCAAGGGCGAGCTCAAGGACGGTGACGAAGTGTTCAAGGAGCGCACCTCCCTGGTATTCAAGACCATGCAGGTGGTGCGTTTTCTCGACAAGAAGCGCAATACCCTGGTGTACCTGGTCTACAGCGACCGTCTGATTGAAGGCAGCCCACAGAATGCGGTGACGGCGATTCCGATCTTGCCGTGGCCGACCGCTCAGTAACCGGCAAGCGTGTTTCGTCACCGACGTCTATGATTGCAGCCTTGCCGGTTGTAAGCTCCAAGGGCTGCAATGCAAAGAACATGGGATATCTGGAGTTCGTCATGAGTGCTTTCCACGATCTGAAACTCAAAGCCCTGGACGGACAAGAGCTGCCGCTGGCGCCCTTTAAGGGCCAGGTTGTGCTGGTGGTCAATGTGGCGTCCAAATGTGGTTTGACCCCGCAATACGCGGCGTTGGAAAACCTCTACCAGCAATACAAAGACCAGGGGTTTTCGGTGCTTGGTTTGCCGTGCAACCAGTTTGCAGGTCAGGAGCCGGGCTCCGCGGAAGAGATCCGCGAGTTCTGCAGCCTGAACTACGGCGTGACCTTTCCCCTGGGCAGCAAGCTCGAGGTGAACGGCCCGGAGCGTCACCAGTTGTACCGTCTATTGGCGGGCGAGGGTGCAGAGTTTCCGGGAGATATCACCTGGAACTTCGAGAAGTTCCTGTTGGGTAAAGACGGCAGGGTATTGGCGCGCTTCTCGCCGCGTACCGCTCCGGACGACCCGACAATCGTGCAGGCCATCGAAAAAGCCCTGAGCTGAAACACACCCACTGTAGGAGCGAGCTTGCTCGCGAAGATCGCCAACGGTAACGCGTTTATCCTGACGTAACGCGTATGCTTGGGTTCTTCGCGAGCAAGCTCGCTCCTACAAGTATTCGGCTACTTTTATCCCTTTAATCACCCAGATCAATAGTGCTATTCGGCACGCTGCACTGCCCATATTATCCGCATCATAAATTTCTTTGCGGTGGAGTGCTGCCATGCCGGTCCAAGCCTTGTTCAAACCTTTCCAGCTCGGTGCATTGCAACTGTCTACCCGCGTGGTCATGGCCCCTATGACCCGTTCGTTCTCCCCGGGGGGCGTACCCAATTCCAAAGTCATCGAGTACTACCGCCGTCGCGCCGCTGCCGGTGTGGGCCTGATCATCACTGAAGGCACCGTGGTCGGCCACCCGGCGTCCAACGGCTACCCCAACGTCCCGCATTTCTACGGTGAAGCCGCGTTGGCCGGTTGGAAGAAAGTGGTCGACGCGGTACACGCCGAAGGCGGCAAGATCGTCCCACAGCTGTGGCATGTGGGCAGTGTGCGCCGCATCGGCACCGAGCCTGACGCCAGCGTGCCGGCCTACGGCCCGATGGAAAAACTCAAGGACGGCAAGGTGATGGTTCACGGCATGACGGCCCAGGACATCAAGGACGTGGTCAATGCCTTCGCCCAAGCCGCCAAGGACGCCCAGGCCATCGGCATGGACGGTGTAGAAATCCACGGCGCCCACGGTTATCTGGTAGACCAGTTTTTCTGGGAGGGTAGCAACCAGCGCACCGACGAATACGGCGGTAGCCTGGCCAACCGTTCGCGCTTTGCCATCGAGTTGATCGAGGCGACCCGCGCCGCAGTGGGCCCGGATTTTCCGATCATCCTGCGTTTCTCCCAATGGAAGCAGCAAGACTACACGGCGCGCCTGGTACAAACCCCGCACGCACTGGGTGAGTTTCTCAAACCGTTGGCTGACGCCGGCGTGGATATTTTCCACTGCTCCACCCGCCGTTTCTGGGAGCCGGAATTCGAAGGTTCCGATCTCAACCTGGCCGGTTGGACGCGCCAGCTCACCGGTAAGCCGACGATCACCGTAGGCAGCGTCGGCCTGGATGGCGAGTTCTTGCAGTTTATGGTCAACACCGACAAGGTCGCGCAGCCGGCCAGCCTGGAAAACCTGCTGCAGCGCCTGAACAATGATGAGTTCGACTTGGTGGCGGTGGGCCGTGCACTGCTGGTCGACCCGGATTGGGCCGTGAAGGTGCGCGAAGGGCGCGAGGGCGACATCTTGCCCTTCAGTCGTGAGGCGTTGACGACGTTGGTATAAGGGATGGACTCCCTGTGTCGTCCACAGGGAGTTTGCGGCTCTAGTGATTAATACTCTGGACGCTTATTCAGCTCTTTGTGGTGATCAGCCTTAAGCGCATCTTTATGCCCGGGCTGACCATAGGTTGGCGGCTCTGCACGAGATTGATCCAGCCATTGTTGCTGGCGTGTCCATTCAAGGGTTGACATGTCGACTCGATTTTGTGCGCTAATTCCATAATTTTGCATTGTCCAATATCTCCATTATTCAAAGGGCCTGCTTGACCGGCAGGTACCAGTGATTGGTGTTACACAGCCAGAGGTTCCCCTTTTAAATATCAGGCAAAGCTTGAGTGGCCTGCAGCAGGCTCATCACGGTTTGCACGTAAATGGCAGATTGCTCAGCGTACGTAGGGTTGCGTTGGAAGGGCGAAACGCTCCCCGCACACACCACGCAAGTGATGCTCGAATTGCTCGATAATCGCTGCCCAGCCTTGGCGGCTGGCATGTTGGCGAGCATTCAGGCGCATGCGCCTTAAACTCTCTGTATCCTCCAGCAGCCAGTTGGCGGCCTCGCAAAACGCATCTTCATCCCCAGGCATCGCCAGCACGCCGTTGTAGCCGTGACGAATGTGCTGGGTAGCGGCTGCCTGGTCGTAGGCCACCACACCCAGTCCCGAGGCCATGGCTTCCAGTACCACATTGCCGAAGGTTTCGGTCAGGCTGGGGAACAAGAACATATCGCCGGACGCGTAGTGCCGCGCCAGTTCTTCACCGCGCAAGGCCCCGCAGAAAATCGCTTCGGGCAGTTCCTTTTCCAGCATCGCCCGTTGCGGCCCATCACCAACGATGATCAGTTTCATCTGGCGCATTGGGTAACGGTCCTGCAGCGTCTCGAAGCAGCGTTTCAGCAGGCCCAGGTTCTTTTCCTGTGCAAGCCTTCCCACATGCAACACGGCGATTTGCTCATTGTTCAACGCCCATTTTTCGCGCAGCGCATTGTCGCGTTTGGCCGGATGGAACAATTGGCTGTCGACGCCCCGTGACAACATCTCCAGGCGCTCGAAATGTCGACGTTCCAGTTCCAGCCGTTGGCTGGCGCTCGGTACCAGGGTCAGGCTCGAGCGGTTATGAAACCAGCGCAGGTAATGGGTGACCAAGCGACTGAGCAAGCTCAAGCCATACTGGTTCGAATACTGCTGGAAGTTGGTGTGAAAGCCGCTGACGACGCTGATGCCCAACCGACGGGCCGCCCGCAGGGCCGATAAGCCCAGCGGCCCCTCCGTGGCGATGTACAGCACGTCCGGACGTTGGCGGCTCCAGCGCCTGAGCAATTTGTGCATCGACGATTGGCCCCACTGCAGCCCTGGGTAACCCGGCAATGGCCAGCCGCGACACAGCAGCAATTGGTCGTCACTCGAACGGCTTTGGTCGGCACCCTGGCGAGGGCGTATCAGTTCGACCTGATGGCCACGCAAGCGCAAACCCTCGCACAGACGGCCAAGGGTATTGGCCACCCCGTTGATTTCCGGCGGGAAGGTTTCGGTGATCAGGGTGATGTGAAGCGAGGCTGTCGTCATGACCCACAGTGTCGCCGTGGGCCATGTCGTCATTGTGTCAGCGCGATGATGGATTTATGACTTGGTCACTGCTTGTGCGTCATCGCCTCGGCGCCTTGCTCGCGCACCCAGAACAACGTCGCCCCGGCGACCGCCGCCGGCATCATCAGCAGGTTGACCACCGGTACCAGCAGCACCAGGTAGACGATGCCGCCGAAGCTCATGCTCTGCCAGCGCTTCTGGCGCAGCCAGGCGAGCATTTCGTTCCAGCCCAGCTTGTGGTTGTCGGCCGGGTAGTCGATGTATTGGATCGCCATCATCCACACGCCAAACAGCAACCATAGCGGCGCCGCGATCAGGTTGACCACCGGAATGAACGACAGGATAAACAGGCCGATGGCCCGTGGCAGGAAGTACCCCAGCTTGCGCATTTCCCGGGCCAGGGTACGTGGGACCATGGCGATCAACTCACCCCAGCTGAAAGGCGGGAAGTCATCGGTGCCACGTACCACCACCTCGACTTTTTCGGCGAGGAAGCCGTTGAATGGCGCCGCGATGATATTGGCAAGCATGGTGAAGGTAAAAAACACCATCAGCACCACCAGCACCACAAACAACGGCCACAACAGGTAATTCAAAAAACCTAGCCAACTGGGCAGCGTCGGTATCAAGCTATCGACCCACAGGCTGAACTGATGGCCGGCAAAATAGATCAACCCGACGAATAGCACCAGGTTTATCCCCAACGGCAATAATACAAACAGGCGCAGGCCGGGGCTCAACACCAGCTTGAGGCCTTCACGCAGGTATTGCGGGCCGGAAAGAACAGGGGCAGGCATGGACAACTCCGAGCAGGATGACGAACGCGCCGACCTTACCGGCTTTGCACAGGATGTGAAAGCGCAGGCGGGTAGGCGACATCCACGGTAACAAAGGTGTCGATTAACTTGATCTGGCACATAGAGCATCGCTATGAGCTGGATTGTTAATGCGTATTTCCTTAATCTTGCCCCCCTCGATACCCTGCACCCATTATTTTTCAGGACCTGGCGAGTCAAAGCCTTCCCCAAGTGCTTCGCGGTCCTTTTTTATTCCAGCCGCTCTGTGGTTCGAGCGGTCGATAGGAGTGAGTCATGTCTGATACCCGTCATTCCCGAGTGATTATTCTCGGATCCGGCCCTGCCGGTTACAGCGCTGCCGTTTACGCTGCCCGGGCCAATCTCAAGCCGCTGTTGATCACCGGCATGCAGGCGGGCGGCCAGTTGACCACCACCACGGAAGTCGACAACTGGCCGGGCGACGTCCACGGCCTGACGGGGCCGGTGCTCATGGAGCGTATGAAAGAGCACGCCGAGCGTTTTGAGACCGAGATCGTCTTCGACCACATCAACAAGGTCGATTTCTCGAAAAAGCCTTACAGCCTGACCGGCGACAGTGGCGTGTACACCTGTGACGCACTGATCATCGCCACCGGTGCCAGCGCGCGTTACCTGGGCCTGCCCTCGGAAGAAGCCTTCATGGGCAAGGGTGTTTCCGCCTGCGCCACCTGCGACGGTTTCTTCTACCGTAACAAGCCGGTTGCCGTGGTTGGCGGTGGTAATACCGCCGTGGAAGAGGCGCTGTACCTGGCTAACATCGCCAGCACCGTGACCCTGGTCCACCGCCGCGAGACCTTCCGCGCCGAAAAGATCCTGATCGACAAGCTGCACGCCCGGGTCGCTGAAGGCAAGATCATCCTCAAGCTCAACGCCACCTTGGACGAAGTCCTGGGCGACAACATGGGCGTGACCGGTGCTCGCCTGAAAAACAACGACGGCAGCTTCGACGAACTGAAAGTCGACGGCGTGTTCATCGCCATCGGCCACACCCCGAACACCTCGCTGTTCGAAGGCGTGCTGGAAGCCAAAGACGGCTATCTGGTGGTGCAGGGCGGTCGTGAAGGCAACGCTACCGCGACCAACATCGAAGGGATCTTCGCTGCCGGCGACGTGGCTGACCACGTCTATCGCCAGGCCATTACCTCGGCCGGCGCCGGTTGCATGGCGGCCCTGGATGCCGAGCGTTACCTCGACGGTTTGAAGGACGCTTCGTTCTAAACAACGCTGCAAAAAAATGTGGGAGGGGGCTTGCTCCCGATAGCGGGTTTTCAGCCAAGTATTAGTTAGCTGATACACCGCTATCGGGAGCAAGCCCCCTCCCACATTTGGATCTGTATTTGACTCAGGATTTGCGAGCCAGCGGCTGCGCGGCAAACTTAACCCTGGCCAAGCCATGGGCAATCAAAGCCCGAATATTGCCATGGTCACTGCCTTCAGGTGTCGCCACCACCGCGCGGTAATGCTCGCCAAACGCCAACAACGCTTCCTGATCGCTCAAGCCTTCCAGCAAGGCCAGGCCCAGAGTCTTGCACGAGCCTTCGTTTTGTCCGGCAGCATTTTCCACATCGCCATTGGTGAAAGCCTGCGGCTGGTAGTCGTAATTGGCCGCGACAAAGGCCAGGGTATCGGCAAATACGTGCTCGCCGCTGTCGAGGCTGGCACGCAGGGTATTCAAATCAGTCATGGGGTTTTCCTTTGGCAAACGCTGCTTGTTGGTCGGCGTTGGCTTCTTGCTGGTATTGGGCTTTCCACTCGGCATACGGCATGCCGTACACCACTTCACGGGCCTCATCGAGGCTGACGTCGATCTGGCGTTCGTCGGCCTCGGCCTTGTACCACTTGGACAGGCAGTTGCGACAGAAGCCGGCGAGGTTCATCAGGTCTATGTTCTGCACATCCTTGCGGCTGTCCAGGTGGGCTACCAGCCGGCGGAAGGCGGCGGCTTCGAGTTCGAGGCGTTGTTGGTCGTTCATAGGGCTCACTGCAGATTCAGGGGGTTAGCGGCTGGCCGCCAGGGTAATCGAAACCGATTCGGCAAAACGCAGCGCATGGGGCTTGTCCACTTCGACCTCGGCGTACAGCACCGACTCGTTGCTCATCACCAGGTCCAGCAGCTCCTGGGTCAGGCGCTCCAGCAGAGCGAAACGGTTGCCTTCGACATGGGCGATGATCGCCTTGGTGATGGTGCGGTAGTTCAGGGCGTGGTCTATATCGTTGTCGCGCACGGCTTCCTGGGCGGCGTACAGAATGGTCAGGTTGATCAGCACGTCCTGCTTATTGAGGATTTCGTCCTCGTTGATGCCGATAAAGGTGCGCAGCCGCAGGTCCTTGACCCGGATACGCGCCATGCCTGGTTGAAGTTGTGGCATTGCTACTTGCTCCGTCCAATCAGTTGCAGGAACTCCATGCGCGTGGTGTTCGATTCGCGGAAGGCGCCGAGCATCACCGAGGTGTTCATGGTTGAATTCTGTTTTTCCACGCCGCGCATCATCATGCACATGTGTTTGGCTTCGATCACCACAGCCACGCCGGCGGCCTGGGTCACGTCCTGGATCGCGTCGGCGATCTGGCGCGTGAGGTTTTCCTGGATCTGCAGGCGCCGGGCGAACATGTCCACGATGCGCGCCAGTTTCGACAGGCCCAGTACCTTGCCGGTCGGAATATAGGCCACATGGGCCTTGCCGATAAAGGGCAGCAGGTGATGCTCGCACAGCGAGTACAGCTCGATGTCCTTGAGGATCACCATTTCGTCATTATCGGAGGCGAACAGCGCGCCGTTGACGATTTCTTCCAGGTTCTGTTCGTAGCCATGACACAGGTACTGCATGGCCTGGGCGGCACGTTTTGGCGTATCGAGCAGGCCCTCGCGCTGCGGGTCTTCGCCCAAGCCCTTGAGGATTTCGCGATAGTGGTGGGGCAGGGATAAAGTCATGCAACATCCTCACAAACGGCTTACTTGATATGCCGCCCGCCGTTGACGGTCAGGGTGGTACCGGTGACATAGGGGTTGTCCAGCAGGTAGCGCACGCTCTGGTAGATCACCTCGGGCCCGGGCTCGATGCCCATGGCCGACTTGTCCAGGACCTTGGCGCGATAGGCCGCGTCATCGCCCTCATTGAACATCACCATCGCCGGAGCGATGCCATTGACCTTGATCAACGGCGCGAATTGCGCGGCAAACGACAACGTTAGGCTATCGAGCCCGGCCTTGGTGGCGCAGTAGGCAATGTGCTGGCGACTGCCCTTGCGCACCACATCATCGCTGATATGCACGATGTCGGCAGGTGTCGAGCGTTGCAGCAAGGGTGAACAATGCAGGTTGATCAGGTACGGCGCAAGCATGTGCACGCTGAACATGTCGATAAAGGCGCGGCTTTCGTCGCCCGGGGTTTCTGCGACCCATGCCGACGCGTTGTGAATGATCGCGCGCAGGCTTTGGGTGTGGGTGTGCAGTTCGGCAATAAAGGCAAGAATCCCGGCTTCGCTGGAGAAGTCGGCGAACACACCTATGGCACCCCGATCGCGCAGGGCCTGCACGCCGGGGCGTTCGCTGCGGTAGGTGAAAATCACCGATTGGCCCTCGCCCAGCAGGCGCTCGGCGCAATGCAGGCCGACCCGTTGGCCGGCACCGGTGATGAGGATCGGGGCGTTGGTTGCAATCATGGGAGGCTCAAGTCGCTGGCAGGCTGAAACTATACCAGCGCTCCCGCCCCCTGTACTCAAGCGGCGGCTTCGGCGACCTTGCGAGGAGTCGAGGGCTGTAGCCAGTTCGCCAGCAGATGGGTCGACAGCGGGATGAAGAGGTAAACCATCAACGGTGTCAGCGCAGCCGTGCTGACCAGTACCCGGCTGAACAAGTCCAACTCGTTGAGCAGCGGCCCCAGGCCGAAGTTGAACAGCAATGACACCGGGAAAAACGCCAGCCAGATCGCCACGGCCTGTTTCCAGCGTGGAGGGCGAGCACCCACGGCGCCAAACCAGCCATCGATACCGCTTACACGGTGCTCGGATGGGTCGGCAAACAGTTCGCTGCCGCGGCTCAGCCACGCGCTGCGTGAGGCGGAAAACTCCCAGGCGTGCAGGGTTTTTTCATCGGCGAAGCGGAAGATGATCTGGAATTCATCGTCATGGGCTGGCGGGGCCAGCACGCCGGAACCCAGGTAACCAGGGAAGTCAGTGGCCAATTGCTCGCCTTCGCGCAGCCAGGCCATCAATTCTTCGTACCGACCTTTGGCGACGCGGCGCGCAACCATCAAGGTGACGGGGGAGGTAGACATTGTGTATCTCCAAGTGATCAGGTGCGCTGGGCCGGGTAAGCGGCGCACGAACGAAGCTGCGGGGGTGATGCAGCGACGTAAAAAACAGGCAAGGATTATTCCTGTTTTGCCGAAATACGCCAGAAACTTCGGATGGATCGCCGTAGATCTTGAATCATGGGCTGCAATGGGCGTTAAATAAGATCCAACCCCACACGGATTTTTTGACCGCTGATGTCCGAAATCATTGCTCCTGTTCGAGAAGAGACACCCGACAGTCACGCTGACGCCGAGGGGCTGTTTCCGATTCGTGAAGTGGCAAGGCTCACCGGTGTAAACCCGGTGACACTGCGCGCCTGGGAGCGTCGCTATGGCTTGATTCAGCCGGTGCGCACTGAAAGTGGGCACCGGCTGTATTCAAGCACCGATATTGATACGGTTCATCGCATTCTCGACTGGATCGGGCGTGGCGTAGCGGTGAGCAAAGTGGGCAAGATCCTGGCGCGCGACCAACAGCCTGGCGAGCCCGCCACGGCGTCACGCAGTGATACCGAACTGGAGTGGCGCCAGTGGCAGACGCAGTTGAGGTTGGCAGTCAGCGCCTTT
Source organism: Pseudomonas khavaziana (assembly GCF_036704165.1). Taxonomy (NCBI): domain Bacteria; kingdom Pseudomonadati; phylum Pseudomonadota; class Gammaproteobacteria; order Pseudomonadales; family Pseudomonadaceae; genus Pseudomonas; species Pseudomonas khavaziana. The sequence goes on along the minus strand of NZ_CP129946.1, from coordinate 5,402,418 downwards.
GATGATCGTGAGCTGGACCAGCTGTACGGCCAGATCTTCAGCGTCTACTCAACGACAGTGGTGTTTCAAGACATCATGATGCCGCTATGGCAGCAACTGTTACGTCACCAGGATCGCTTTGGCCAGGCCAGCGAGTGGCTGTTCTTCGACAACTTCCTGCGCACGCGCGCCCTGCGTTGCCTGCAAATGGCCTATGCGTCGCCAGTGCCCAGTGTGTTGTTGGCCGCGATTGCCGGAGAGTGCCGTGAACTGGAATTGCTGGTCGCAGGTTTATTGATGTCGAGCGACAAACTTGCAGTCAAGGTGCTGGGGGTGGGCCAGCCACTTGATGAATTGACGCTGATCTGCGAGAGAACCCGGCCGCAAGCCTTGGTGCTGTTTTCCAACCACGCACCCGGCTCAGAACTGCCTTCGCGGCTCAATCGCCTGGCATTGACACTCGATTGCCCGCTGCTGCTGGCTGGAGATGCCTCAGACCTGGCCGAACAAAGCCTGGCGGGCTCGTCGATTGGTTGCCTGGGCAATGACGGCCGGGTAATGCCGCGTCGCTTGCAGCAGTTTCTCAGCGGTCTCCTGGACAGCTGATCTCAGGCGTGCACCTGTGGATGGACCAGCCGGTGCTGGTGCAGAATGAACTGGCGCAGGCGCTCGATTTCACCGGCATCACTCTGGTTCAGGCGATAGGCGAACAGGCCTCGGGCGGTTTCACGCTCCAACGTACCACGCAGCGCGATACGTTCGTAGCCGGAGGGGCTGAACCAGAGGGAAAAGGTCTTGGGTGGGTTGGTCCGGCCACGCACTTCTACCAGCACACCCTTGAATGACACTTCGTGCACCCACAATGCGCTGGCGTAGCCCTTGACGTTCTCCAGTGCAACGGATGTTTCCAGGGCCAGCCGCCAGGGGCGGATCATCGGCCCGTCCTCGAAAATGCTCGGCACACCCAGGCGCAAATGCACGGCATGAAACTCGTCTTCCACCAGGTGCAGGGGGAAGGTCAGTTGCTGGTTGTCGAACTGCGCCTGGATGGTGACCTGGTCGTGAGCGGCCAGTCGGGTGAGCAAATCGCGAATCTGCGCGCCGCCATTGACTGTCAGGCTCGACCACGCATCCCGCAGGTTGAGCTGCGGGTTGTGCTGCATGTCCTGGATAAAATCCAGCTCGTCCTGCGTCAATAGGGTGTGGCGCTGCATTGATCTGACTCAAGGCTAAGGCATTAAAAAGCCATTATCGCTCTAAAGGCTGCATCTTTTACAGTTTGTTAATTCCGCTCGTCGCCTTGAGAGCCGCGAGCTCGGCTTTGAGTTCGGCCAATTGGGTTTCCAACTGGGCAGCGCGTTGCTGTGCCTTGACTTGAAGGGTGACGTCTTTTTGCACGCCGACGAAGTACGTCTGCTTATCGGCCTCGTTGTACACCGTCGAAAGCGATAGCTCATTCCAGAAGTGGCTGCCGTCCTTACGGTAATTGCGCAGGACCTCCCGGCATGTGCCACCGCTGTCGAGGGCTTCACGGATGGCCATCAGCGCCGGCTGGTCGCGGTCGCCCGACTGCAGGAAGCGGCAGTCCTGATACAGGATCTCGTCCAGGGTGTAGCCGGTCATCCGTTCGAAGGCCGGGTTGACGTAGATCAGCGGTTTGTCCTTGCCTTCGCGTTCGGCAACGACGATGCCGTCGTTGGAAGCATTGACGACCATTTGCAGCAGCTTGGCGTTAATCATTGAGCGGTCCATGGCTTGTTTTGACCCTGCAAGTTTATGGCAAGTCTTGAATGTTGCACGGTGCGCACTGAAATATTGGCACAGGCTGCTAATATCCCAGGCTTTGACTCAACTACAGGATCAGATTGATGAAAGTCGCCATCCTTTCCGGCTCGGTCTATGGCACGGCTGAAGAAGTCGCTCGCCATGCCGAAGAAATCCTCAAAGACGCCGGTTTTGAAGCCTGGCATAACCCTCGCGCGACCTTGGCCGACGTGCAGGCGTTTGGCCCTGAGGCCTTCCTGGCGGTGACCTCGACCACCGGCATGGGCGAGTTGCCCGACAATCTGCAACCCCTGTATTCGACCATTCGCGATCAACTGCCCGCTGCCTGGCGCGGCCTGCCCGGTGCGGTCATTGGCTTGGGCGATGCCAGTTATGGCGATACTTTCTGTGGTGGCGGGGAGCAGATGCGCGAATTGTTCGCTGAGTTGGGGGTACGTGAGGTGCTGCCGATGCTGCGCCTGGACGCCAGCGAAAGCGTCACCCCGGAAACCGATGCCGAGCCGTGGCTGGCCGAGCTGGTCACTGCACTGCGCGGTTGATCGCAGTCAGCGTCGTCAGTGAAGACCTGCCTTCATTGACGGCGTTTGCCTGACACGAATTTGTACTATTCTGTTGGCTGACTCGCTCAGTCATCAAGCTGGCTGCGAAGGCAACTCCTTCGGCCTCGGCGTCTGACTAGACTGGCTCTCACTTTCGACACAATAAAAAGTGCGCCAAGGAGGTCATTGCCGTGAGCCTAGCCCCCGCTTTATCGCCACAAAATGTCAAAGCCCAGGTCAGCGCTGCCGAATGGCAGACCCGCGTCGACCTGGCGGCCTGTTATCGCCTGGTGGCGATGCATGGCTGGGACGACCTGATCTTCACGCACATTTCTGCCAAGGTGCCAGGTACCGAGGACTTCCTGATCAACCCCTATGGGCTGATGTTCCACGAGATTACCGCCTCGAGCCTGGTCAAGGTCGACCAGGCCGGCAACAAGCAGATGGAAAGCCCCTACGAGATAAACCCAGCGGGCTACACCATCCACAGCGCCATCCACGAAGTGCGCCATGACGTGACGTGCGTGCTGCATACCCACACCGCTGCGGGCGTGGCGGTCTCTGCACAAAAGCAGGGGGTGTTGCCTATCAGCCAGCAATCGCTGTTCGTGCTGTCGAGCCTTGGCTATCACGCCTATGAAGGCGTGGCGCTCAATCACGAAGAAAAGGCGCGCCTGCAGGCGGACCTGGGCCACAACAATTTCCTGATGCTGCACAACCACGGCCTGCTGACCTGCGCCGGCACCATCGCCGACACCTTCCTGATGATGTTCACTTTCCAGCGCGCCTGCGAGATCCAGGTACTGGCGCAAAACGGCGCAACCGATCTGATTGCCATCGGGCCGCAGATTCTCGCCGGTGCCAAGGCGATGGTGGCAGCTGTCACAAAAAGCGCCCAAGGTATGGGCGGTGCGCTGGCTTGGCCGGCGCTGCTGCGCAAACTGGACCACCAGGACCCCGGATATAAAAGCTGATGCCACTTGCCGAGATACCACTCAGAGCCTGGCGCAAACGCGGCCAGGACTTCGTCTTTCGTGGCCATACCCTGCGTTACTGGGTGGCCGGGCAGGGCGAGCCATTGCTGCTGATTCATGGCTTCCCCACTGCCAGTTGGGATTGGCACTATCTGTGGCAGCCGTTGGCCCAGCGCCATTTAGTGATTGCCTGCGACATGCTCGGTTTTGGCGACTCGGCCAAGCCCCTGAATCACGACTATTGCCTGCTGGAACAAGCCGACTTGCAACAGGCGCTGCTTGATCACCTGCGAGTGGAGCAACCGGTGCATGTCCTGGCCCATGACTACGGTGACAGCATCGCCCAGGAATTACTCGCCCGGCATTACGAGGGGCGTTTCCAGATGGCCAGCTGTGTGTTCCTCAACGGCGGGCTGTTTCCGGAAACCCATCGGCCGACGTTGGTGCAAAAGTTATTGCTCAGCCCCCTGGGCTGGATGATTGGCCGGGCCTTTGGGCGTAATGCACTGGCCAGCAGTTTCAACCAGATCTTCGGCCCGCGCACACGCCCCAGTGAAAGCGCCCTGGACGATTTCTGGAGCCTGATCAGCGGCAACGATGGCCCACGCATCCTGCACAAGCTGATTGCCTACATTCCACAGCGCCATCGCCTGCGCGAGCGCTGGGTAGCTGCCATGCAGCAGGGCGGTGTAGCGTTGCGGGTGATCAATGGCGAGGTTGATCCTATTTCCGGCGCCCATATGGTCGAACGCTATCACCAACTGGTGCCCCACGCCGACACGGTACTGCTGGCCAATATTGGCCACTACCCGCAGATCGAGGCGCCGGTGCAGGTGCTCAAACACTACCAGGCGTTCCGTGATCGTCTCGGCCAGCCGGCGCCGCGTGCGGTCTTTTCCTGAAAAGGCATCATCCTGCTGCCTTATCGAGCACCATTCAGCCTCGGCCGTCTTTATTGTGACCAAAGGCGCTGTGCGTGACACTCTGGCTATTCCCATAGTCGCCAGCGGAGTTCGGTATGAGTGAATCAGTGCAGTTTCAGGATAAGGTCGTGATCGTCACCGGTGCCGGCGGTGGCCTGGGCCGTGCCCATGCGCTGCTGTTTGCCAAACACGGGGCCAAAGTGCTGGTTAATGACCTGGGTGGCTCAACCCAGGGTGAGGGCGCGAACGCCTCGGCGGCCGACCGCGTGGTCGCGGAGATTCGGGCGGCGGGGGGCATTGCCGAAGCCAACCATGATTCCGTCACCGACGGCGACAAGATCGTACAGAACGCCCTGGATGCATTCGGCCGTGTTGACGTAGTGGTCAACAATGCCGGGATTCTGCGCGACAAGACTTTCCACAAGATGGACGACAGCGACTGGGACCTGGTTTACCGGGTGCATGTCGAAGGTGCCTACAAAGTCACCCGCGCCGCCTGGCCCCATCTGCGCGAGCAGGGTTATGGCCGGGTAATCTTCACCGCCTCCACCTCTGGCATCTACGGCAATTTCGGTCAGTCCAACTACGGCATGGCCAAATTGGGCCTGTATGGCTTGACCCGTACGCTGGCGCTGGAAGGGCGCAAAAACAATATCCTGGTCAACGCCATTGCACCCACGGGAGGCACGCGCATGACCGAAGGGCTGATCCCGCCGCAGGTGTTCGAGCGGCTCAAGCCGGAGTTGGTCAGCCCGCTGGTGGTGTACCTGGGCAGTGAAGCCTGCGGGGAAACCGCGGGTTTGTTTGAAGTCGGTGGTGGTTGGATCGGCAAGACCCGCTGGGAGCGCAGCCTGGGGGTGGGCTTTGATCCTGAGGCGGGCTTCTCGCCGGATGATGTGGCAGCTCACTGGCAGCAGATCTGCGATTTTGAAGGGGCGGCACATCCCAGGGACAATATCGAGGCACTGAAGGAGATGATGGCTAACTTGCAGAAGTTCAGCCTCTGATCGTTGCTGGAAAACCACTGAATCCTACGGGGCGTCGATGACGCCCCGGTTTATTCCAGGCATAAAAAAGGCCGCTGCATAAGCAGCGGCCGAAGTAAGACGTTGGATCAAGGAGCGACAAATCAACGTCAGTGAACACCGGCAACAGACTGAATAAAGGATCAATCTGTTGTAAATAGGCTTTTTCTCCCAACCGTGGAAGCGGGCTGTTTGCCCTGAAAGCCAGGCAAGAATAATCGGTTGTAACAAAATGAGTAATAGCAGTTCAGGACAAGGACTGTTACATAAATGACAATAATTGTCCCCCGCCATCGATTCTCCTGATAGCCCCTTATCCGTCCAATCCATGCCTCCTGTGCAAACCCCGTCCTGCCGGGCTGTTCATCCTTTCGAGTGACAACACGAATACCTCCTTGGTGCGCTTATCCCTCCTCAAGGGCGGCAGTAGGGTGGGGCCTTCTGTCACTCACCGGGGAAGACGCATGACAAAAACAATAATGCGCGCCATCTTCACGCCACAGGCGCTGGCCACTGCAGTTGCGTTGGGTTGCTGTGCCCAGGCACAGGCTGTTTCGTTCAATATTGGCGAGATCGAAGGGCAATTCGACTCTTCGCTCTCGGTGGGCGCGAGCTGGGGCATGCGCGATGCCGACAAAAGCCTGGTCAGTACCGTCAACGGCGGCACCGGCCAGGCGTCTACCGGGGATGACGGGCGCCTCAACTTCAAGAAGGGCGAGACCTTTTCCAAGATCTTCAAGGGCCTGCACGACCTCGAGCTTAAATACGGCGATACCGGCGTATTCGTGCGTGGCAAGTACTGGTACGACTTCGAGCTCAAGGACGAAGACCGCGAGTTCAAGCAGATCAGCGACCACAACCGCAAGGAAGGCGCCAAATCCAGCGGCGCGCAGATCCTCGACGCCTTCGTCTACCACAACTACTCCCTGGGCGACCTGCCCGGTACCGTGCGCGCCGGCAAGCAGGTGGTCAGTTGGGGCGAAAGCACCTTCATCGGTAACTCCATCAACAGCATCAACCCCGTTGACGTCTCGGCGTTTCGCCGCCCAGGGGCCGAGATCAAGGAAGGGTTGATCCCGGTGAACATGCTGTTCGCATCACAAAGCCTGACCAACCAACTGACCGTGGAGGGTTTCTACCAGCTGGAATGGGACCAGACCGTGCTGGACAACTGCGGCACATTCTTCGGCGGGGATGTGGCGGCGGACGGTTGCACCGGTAACTACACGGTGGGTAACCCGGCGATTGCCCCTCTGCAGCCCATAGCAGCGGCACGTGGCCAAGGCTTTGTGGTGACCCGCGAAGGGGTGGTGGTGCAGCGTGCCGCCGACCGTGACGCACGAGACTCCGGCCAGTTTGGCGCGGCCTTGCGCTGGCTGGGTGATGACACTGAATACGGCCTGTACTTCATGAATTACCACAGCCGTACCCCGACCGTGGGCACGATCACCGCCAATACCAACCTTGCGACTATCGGCGCCATTGGTGCCGCTGCTCCGCCCGGCTTCGGGTCGGCCCTGGCCCAGAGCACCATGCTCGGCCGTGGCCAGTACTACCTGGATTACCCGGAAGATATCCGCCTGTTCGGTGCCAGTTTTTCTACCACCCTGCCTACCGGCACGGCCTGGACCGGCGAGATCAGCTATCGGCCGAATGCGCCGGTACAACTCAACACCACCGACCTGACGCTGGCACTGGTCAATCCGATTGCCGGCAATACCGCGTCGCCGATCCGCAGCGCGTTCGGCGCGGACAACAAAGGCTACCGCCGCAAGGAAATCACCCAGATCCAAAGCACCATGACCCAGTTCTTCGACCAGGTGCTGGGTGCCGAACGCCTGACGCTGGTTGGCGAGGCGGCGGTGGTGCATGTCGCGGGCCTGGAGGATAAAAGCAAGCTGCGTTACGGCCGCGACTCGGTGTACGGCGCCTACGGTTTCGAGGGCGACACTGACGGCTTCGTCACCTCCACCTCCTGGGGCTACCGCGCGCGGGCGATCCTCGACTACAACAACGCGATTGCTGGGGTGAACCTCAAGCCCAACCTGTCCTGGTCCCACGATGTGGCTGGCTACGGCCCCAACGGCCTGTTCAACAAAGGCGCCAAGGCCATCAGCGTCGGCGTGGATGCGGACTATCGCAGCACCTACACCGCCAGCCTCAGCTACACGGATTTTTTTGGTGGCGACTACAACACCCTGACCGACCGCGACTTCCTCGCCCTCAGCTTCGGCGTGAACTTCTGATCTGGATTAAAGAAGGACAAGACCCTATGCGTAAGATGATTGCAGTGATGGCCCTGAGTGTATTGGCCGCTAACGTAATGGCGGCGGTGTCGCCCGAAGAAGCCGCCAAGCTCGGCACCACCCTGACCCCGGTCGGCGCCGAGAAGGCCGGCAACGCCGATGGCTCGATCCCGGCCTGGACCGGCGGCATCCCGAAAAACGCCGGCGCGGTAGACAGCAAGGGCTTTCTCGCCGACCCCTTTGCCAATGAAAAACCACTGTTCGTGATCACGCCCGCCACCGTGGACAAGTACAAAGACAAACTCTCCGACGGTCAGGTGGCGATGTTCAAACGCTACCCCGAGACCTACAAGATTCCGGTCTACCCCAGTCATCGCACGGTCAATCTGCCGGCGGACATCTATGAGTCGATCAAGCGCAGCGCACTCAATGTGCATGCGATCAACGACGGCAACGGCCTGGAAAATTTCACCGGCAACCGTTACTACGCGTTCCCGATCCCGAAGAACGGTGTGGAGGTGCTGTGGAACCACATCACCCGTTATCACGGTGGCAACCTGCGCCGCATCATCACCCAGGCCACGCCGCAGACCAACGGCAGCTACACGCCGATCCGCTTCGAAGAAGAAGTCGCGGTGCCCCAGGCCATCGCGGATATCGACCAGGCCAAGGCGGCCAACGTGTTGAGTTACTTCAAGCAATCGGTCACCGCCCCGGCGCGGCTGGCAGGCAATGTGCTGCTGGTGCACGAAACCCTCGACCAGGTGAAGGAACCGCGCCTGGCCTGGATCTACAACGCCGGCCAGCGTCGTGTGCGGCGGGCGCCGCAGGTGTCCTATGACGGTCCGGGCACGGCCTCCGACGGCCTGCGCACCACCGACAACTTCGACATGTTCTCCGGCGCCCCCGACCGTTATGACTGGAAGCTGGTGGGCAAGAAGGAAATGTACATCCCCTATAACAGCTACAAACTCGACTCGCCAAGCCTCAAGTACGACGACATCATCAAGGCCGGGCATATCAACCAGGACCTGACCCGCTATGAGCTGCACCGCGTGTGGGAAGTGGTCGGCACCGTCAAGCCCAGCGAGCGGCACATCTACGCCAAGCGCCATATGTACATCGATGAAGACAGCTGGCAGGTCGCCCTGGTGGATCACTACGACGGTCGCGGCCAACTGTGGCGCGTCGCCGAGGGTCACGCGCAGTTCTACTACGACCACCAGGTGCCGGCCTACACCGTGGAAACCTTGTACGACCTCATCGCGGGACGCTATATCGCATTGGGCATGAAGAACGAAGAGAAGAGCAGCTTCGTATTCGGCTTCGCGGCCAAGGCGGCGGACTACACCCCGGCTGCACTGAGGTCGGCAGGCGTTCGATAGTACCTTTGTGAAATGCGATCAACGTGTGGGAGCGGGCTTGCCCCCCGATGGCGGCCTGACAGCCAACTGGGATGTCGGGTTTGTGCATGGTCACTAATCACCCCGCTGAATACTTCTTCAACAACCACCAACCACGGGTCTACGGTTGCATAACAATAAAAAAGCAGGATGCAGCAATGACCGCCATGACCCGCTGCCTGGACCGTCCTGGACTCATGCCAAGGCTGTCCGCTCACCACCTGTTGCGCCCACGCCTGGCTGGGCCGTTGCTTGCGGCGCAGGCGCGGGTGAGGTTGTTGTGCGCGCCTGGGGGCAGTGGCAAGAGTGCGCTGCTCGCCGAGTGTGCATTGCAGGCGCCCAAGGAGTGCCAGGTCTACTGGATGCCACTCAATGGCGCGGCGCTCACTCCCTTGGATTTCTGTACACGGCTGGCGCAATACCTGGGTCTGCGGTTTATCGACGAAGCCACATTGCTGCTTGACCTCAGCCGTTGGCCGAACCCCACGTGGCTGTTTCTCGATGATTTCTGTCGTCTGCCGGCACCCGAGCTGGACGCCTTGCTTGACCGTTTGCTCACCGCCAGCAGCCCGCACCTGACCTGGTGGCTGGGGGCCCGACGACGGCCGTTGTGCAACTGGCCACGCCTGTTGCTCGACGATGAATTGCTGGAGTGCAGTGAGTTGTCATTCAGCGCTGCGGAGATCCAGACGCTGCTCGCACCAGGGCAGAGCGTCGACAGCATTATGCAGTTCAGCGCCGGTTGGTGTGCCGGGGTACGTATTGCCTTGCTGGGCGACGGCCATCCCGACAAAACCTTGCTCGATTACCTGCAGCATGAGCTCTTCAACACCTTGCCGGCGCCGTTGGTGGACGCCTGGCGCGTGCTGGCCCATCTGCCACGTTTCAATCAAAGCTTGTGTGAGCATCTATTCGGCATTGACGACGGCGCTCAGTACTTGAACGAGTTGCAGACGCTCGGTGCGTTTACCCAGCCCTGGGAAGGCACCAGTGACTGGCTGCAAGTCTTCCCCCCGCTGGCACGGTTGATGCGCAACGCCCCCTGGCCGACCAAGCATTCATGGCACCGACGTGCGTGCCAGTGGTTTACTGCCCAAACCGACTGGCAAGCGGCCTTCGAGCAGGCGCTGCTGGCAGAGGAATACGAACTGGCGGTAAGCCTGTTGCAGCATTTCAGTTTCGAAGATTTGTTTCGCCAGCAAAACGCGGTGCTCCTGTTGCGCCTGCATGAGCAGCACGGCGATGAGTTGATGCTGGGGTCTGCGCAATTGGTGGGGTTGGTCACGGCGGCCTTGCTGTTTGCCGGGCGCTTCGAGCAGGCGGCGTTGTGTATCGACCAACTGGCCCGGTTTGCCCCCCAGCCGACGACCGCTGGGCAACGCTATCTGCTGGCGCGCTGGCAGGCCCAATGGGGCTGGCTGCTGCATTTGAGCGGCGATGCCGGACGCTCCCGCGAGCATTTCCTCGAAGCGTTGCAAGCCTTGCCTGAGAGTGCCTGGACGTCGCGCCTGATGTGCCTGTCGGGCCTGACCCAGCAAGCCTTGTTGCGCGGTGAGCTGGATGTCGCCCAAGCCTTGAACCGCGAAGCCCTGTGCCTGGCCCGTGCCCATGATTCGCTGGTGCTGGAGGCCCTGCTGGAGCTGGATCATGCTCAATTGCTGGAGCAGCGCGGCGCACCCTACCGGGCACAAAGCCTGTTGGAGACGGTGCAGGCGATGCTGGCTCGGCAGCGGCTCAAGGCCGGGCCATTGGTGGGGCGCATTGTGCTGCGTCGCGGCCACTTGGCCTTGCGGCAGGGCCAAGACAACTTGGCGGCCGAGTGTTTTGAAGCGGGCTTGACAATGTGCCTGCAGAGCCAGGACAAGCGCGTACTTTATGGTTTTCTTGGTCTGGCGCTGTTGGCTGCCAATCGTGGCGATTACGCCCGGGCCTTTATCCAGCTGCGTGACGCCGAGCGCCTGATGCAGCAGCGCCATGTGCCGGACACGGTGTATCGTGCGGTGCTGCTATTGGTCAGCGGGCACTTCTGGTTGCAGCAGGGACGTGCTGAATTGACGGTGCAAGCGGTGCGCCGGGTGTTGCGTCATTTTCGTGGGCCTTGCGCCAAGCAGGCGCCACCGGCCACCTTGGAGCTGATCCCGCGACTGGAATATTTACTGGTGTTGGCCGAGGTCAAGCTGGGCTGTGCCGAACAACCCATTACGCGGCTCAATGCCTTGCTCGACACCTCCCGGCAGCGCGGCATGCTCTGCCTGGAAACCGAACTGCACCTGGTGCTGGGAGAAGTGACCTGGCAGCTCGGTGACCCCGCCTTGGCTCGTCGGGCGTTGCAGGCCGGGTTGGCGCTGGCGGGGCGTTGCCAGGTGCAGCAGGCCATTCGCGAGTTGCGTTTGCGCGCCCCGGGGCTATTGAGTGAACTGGGCATGGAGCCACAGGCAGCGCCTGTCGGTGCCGTGGAAAACCCGCTGAGCCAGCGCGAGCTGCAAGTGCTGGAGTTGATCGCCCTCGGCAATTCCAACCTGGAAATCGCCGAGCGCCTGTATATTTCCCTGCATACCGTCAAGACCCACGCACGGCGTATCCACAGCAAACTCGGAGTGGAGCGACGCACCCAGGCGGTGGCTAAGGCCAAGACGCTGGGCTTGATGGTTTAGGCGCAGAAGGCCTGGCGGTATTCACTCGGGGTGGCGCCCATGGCTTGGCGAAAGCGCTGGTTGAAGTGGCTGGCGCTGGAGAAACCGCACAGCAGGGCAACCTCGCCCACGGGCAATGCGCTGCTGCGCAGCAAGGTCTGCGCCCGCACCAGGCGCCGTGCCAACAGGTATTGATGGGGCGGCAGGCCGAAGCTTTGTCGGAACATCCGGGCGAAATGGTATTCCGACAGGGCGCACTTCGCGGCCAGTTGGCCGAGGCTGATGGGGTCTTCGACGTGGTGGTCGATGTACTCCACCAACAGCCGCCGCTGGTGCGCCGCAAGTCCGCCCTTCAGGCGCAAGCCTTCGCGGGCGCCGACCTGGCTGAGCAGGGTATGGCTGAGCATTTCATGGGCCAGGCTGCTGGTCAGCAGGCGTTCACCGGGCTCGTGCCAGTTGAGGCCGACCAATTGGTGAAAGCGCCGGGCCTGGCGGGCATCTTCAAGGAAGGTGCCTTCCCGCAATTGCAGTGCACGCGGCTCGCGGTCGAGCAGGGTGATGCAGCCGAGGGCAAATTGTTCCGGGCTGAAATACACATGGGCCAGGCGAATCTCGCCATTGATCACCCAGGCCGATTGATGCTCGGCCGGCAGGATGCACAGCTTGTCGGGGCCGCCCTTGGTGCCCGGCCGCTCACGGCGAAACGTGCCGGTGCCGCCGCCGATATAGCACGACAAGGTGTGATGGCTGGGCGCCTGGTAATCCTGGGCGTCATGATGGTTGCTCCACACGGCCGCAGCCAAGCCATCACCCAGTTCCGCGCAGGCTTCCAGGTGCGCGTGGGGCGAACGGTTGAGGGACTGAAAGACTTGCAGGGATTGCAGCTCTGGCATGGTGTGTTCTCCGACACCTTGCATCCTACGCTCCACGGCTGGCGCTGTGAGCCCACCGCCCGACAAAAGCGCAAGAATGTGCAAGAGCCTTTCAAGGGGTGGAGGCGACACTGTGGCTCAATCGATGGAGCCCGCTATGAACCTTTTCCTGTATTTACTGACCGTGCTGATCTGGGGCACCACCTGGATCGCGCTCAAATGGCAGCTGGGCGTAGTTGCCATTCCTGTGTCGATCGTTTATCGCTTCGGCTTGGCTGCGCTGGTGCTGTTCGGGCTGTTGCTGCTCAGCGGCAAATTACAGGTGATGAACAGGCGCGGGCACCTGATCTGCCTGGCCCAAGGGCTGTGCCTGTTTTGCGTCAACTTCATGTGTTTTCTGACTGCCAGCCAGTGGATACCCAGCGGCCTGGTGGCGGTGGTGTTTTCCACGGCGACCTTGTGGAACGCTCTTAATGCCCGGGTGTTTTTCGGCCAGCGGGTTGCACGTAACGTGTTGATGGGCGGCGCGCTTGGGTTGCTGGGCCTGGGCTTTCTGTTCTGGCCCGAATTGGCCGGGCATACCGCCAGCCCGCAGACCTTGCTGGGTCTGGGCTTGGCGCTGCTGGGGACACTGTGTTTCTCGGCGGGCAATATGCTCTCGAGCCTGCAACAGAAGGCCGGGCTCAAGCCGTTGACCACCAACGCCTGGGGCATGGCCTATGGCGCGGCGATGTTGGCCACCTATTGCACGGTACGCGGTATTCCGTTCCAAATGGACTGGAGTGCACGGTATATCGGCGCCCTGTGGTACCTGGTGATCCCGGGGTCGGTCATCGGCTTTACGGCTTACCTCACCCTGGTTGGCCGCATGGGCCCGGAGAAAGCCGCGTATTGCACGGTATTGTTCCCGGTGGTGGCGTTGAATGTGTCGGCGTTTGCCGAGGGCTACCAGTGGACAGCGCCGGCTTTGGCAGGGCTTGTGTTGGTGATGCTGGGGAATGTGTTGGTGTTTCGTAAACCTAAGCCGGTAGCTCCGACGTTTCATGCGAAACAAATCTAATGTGGGAGGGGGCAAGCCCCTCCCACACTTTACTGAGTCGCCTGGTCTATTTGAGGCCCAGGCGCTTGGCCATGCGCCCAAGGTTGGCGCGGTCCAGACCCAGTTCCCGGGCGGCGCCGGCCCAATTGTGCTGATGACGTTCCAGGCAGGCGCTGATGACCTGGCGCTGGTAGTGCTCGGTGGCCTGGCGCAGGTCGCCAGTGGCCATGGGCACGGCTTCGACCGGTGCTTCGATCACCGTAGCGCTGACGTCGGGCAAGTCCAGGTCTTGGGCACTCAGGCTGAGAATTTTTGGGCGTTCGCGACAGCTACCCAGGGCTTTCAATGCGCTGCGACCGATCAGATGTTCCAGTTCGCGCACGTTGCCCGGCCAGTCATAGGCCAGCAGCGCCGCTTGGGCGTCGGCGGTCAGGCGCAAGCTGCCCAGGCCCATACGCGAGCGGTTCTGTTCGAGGAAAAAACCTGCCAATAGCAGCACATCACGCCCGCGCTCACGCAGTGCCGGCACTTGCAGCGGGTACACGCTTAAACGGTGATAGAAGTCGGCACGGTAACGCCCGTTGCGCACCTCTTCGGCGAGGTCGCGGTTGGTCGCGGCGATCAGGCGCACATCCACCTGGTGCTCCTTGTCTGACCCCAGGCGCTGCAACTGGCCGCTTTGCAGTACACGCAGCAGCTTTGCCTGCACGGTCAACGACAACTCGCCCACCTCATCGAGGAACAAAGTGCCGCCATTGGCCAGTTCGAATTTGCCCCGGCGCTCGTTCAGCGCCCCGGTAAAGGCGCCGCGCACATGGCCGAACAGCTCGCTTTCCACCAGGGTCTCGGGCAGGGCGGCGCAATTGAGACTGATCAACGGTTTGTCGGCGCGGGATGACGCCGCGTGAATCGCCTGGGCCACCAGCTCCTTGCCGACCCCGGTTTCGCCGGTGATCAGCACGGTCAGGTCGCTGCCACCCACCAGTTTGATTTCCTCAACCAGTCGTTTATGCGTCTTGCTCTGGCCGATCATTTCCTTGTGCTGCTGGCCGCTGGCCTGGCGATAGATCTCGGCGCGTTGGTGTTCGTCTTCCGCTCGCAGCGCCAGGCGCTCGATGCGCTGCGCGACATTGACCGTGGCCGCGGCGAGGCTGGCGAAGGCTTGCAAAGCGTCCAGTTCGACCCGTTCAAAGCGCTCGGTGTCGAGGGCGTCCAGGGTCAGCAGGCCCCAGGGCCGATCGTCGATAAACAGCGGGCAGCCCATGCAGTCGTGGACTTCCAGATGCCCGTGCAAACCGGCGACCAGGCCGTCATAGGGGTCGGGCAATTGGCTGTCACTGTCGAAGCGGGTAGGGCTGGGGCTGCTCAGTAGTATCTCGAAACGCGGGTGTTCGCTGATCTTGAAGCGTCGGCCCAGGGTGTCGGGGCTCAAGCCATCCACGGCCAGCGGCACCAGCCACTCACCGTCCAGGCGCAGCAACGCGGCGGCGTCACAGGGCAGCAGGGCGCGCATGGCCTGCAGCAGGCGTCGGTAACGCTCGCCTTCGGGCAATTCCCGCGACAGGTCGGCAACCAGCGGCAGCAGGGTGGTGAGTAAAGGTTGTGCAGTCATAATGACTCCTTGTAGTCCTTATGACTATAAAGCGTAGGAAGTCATTTTGACTAGATTGTATTTTATCCATTGAAAATAAAGGTTTTTTTAGTTGGCACGAATACTGAGTACTAAAGGGTAATGAGTAAAAAGACCTAGGAGTCTCCCATGCTTAGTGCCCAAGACCGTGCAATCGTCAAATCCACCGTGCCTCTGCTGGAAAGTGGTGGCGAAGCGCTGATCACCCATTTCTACCGCATGATGCTCTCCGAGTACCCCGAAGTGCGCCCGCTGTTCAACCAGGCTCACCAGGCCAGTGGCGACCAACCCCGCGCCCTGGCCAATGGGGTGCTGATGTATGCGCGCCATATTGACCAGTTGGACCAATTGGGCGATCTGGTGGCCAAGATCATCAACAAGCACGTGGCCTTGCAGATCCTGCCCGAGCATTACCCCATCGTCGGTGCCTGCCTGCTGCGAGCTATTTCCGAAGTGTTGGGCAGCGAAATTGCCACTCCTGAGGTAATGAGCGCCTGGGGCGCGGCCTACGGTCAGCTGGCGGACATCCTGATCGGCGCCGAGGCGGCCATCTACGATGAAAAAGCCCAGGCGCCCGGCGGCTGGCGCGGTGCGCGGCCGTTCCTTTTGGTCAAGCGCGTGGAAGAGAGCGACGAGATCACCTCGTTCTACTTCGCCCCGGTGGATAACGGCCCGATCCTGGCCGCCACACCTGGCCAGTACATCGGCCTGAAACTGCTGCTCGATGGCGAAGAGGTGCGTCGCAACTATTCCCTGTCGGCCCTCACCGATAACGGCATGTACCGCATCAGCGTCAAGCGCGAAGCCGGTGGGCGGGTGTCCAACTACCTGCATGACCAGATGCACGTCGGCGCCACCATTGACCTGTTTCCACCGTCGGGCGAGTTCACCCTGGCCGCCAGTGATAAACCGCTGGTGCTGATCAGCGGCGGGGTGGGTATCACCCCAACCCTGCCGATGCTCGAAGCGGCCCTGGCGACCCAGCGCCCGGTGCATTTTATCCACTGCGCCCGTAATGGCGGGGTGCATGCGTTCCGTGACTGGGTAGACAGCCTGGCGGCCCAGCATCCGCAGCTCAAGCGTTTCTACTGCTATGCCGAGGATGACGGTATCAGCCCTGCGGCGGACAAGGTTGGAATGCTGAACCAGGAGCAGTTGGCGGCCTGGTTGCCTGAGCAGCGGGATGTCGATGCGTACTTCCTGGGGCCCAAGGGGTTCATGGCGGCGATCAAGCGGCACCTGAAGGCGCTGGGCGTACCGGATAAGCAGGCGCGCTATGAGTTCTTCGGCCCGGCTGCGGCGCTGGAATAATCTTTTTGTAGCGGCACTATCCCAATGTGGGAGGGGCGGTGCGACGATTCGACTTGCTCCCGATGGCGGTGGGCCACTACCTCTATGCTGACTGATACACCTATATCGGGAGCAAGCCCCCTCCCACATTAAGTGCGCTATTTTTCCTGATTAATCTGCTGTTAACCCCTCTCTGTTTAAACCACTGCCTGTGTGTAAACTTGTTGCTATCAGGCACAACCATAATCAGGCAAAGGGAAAACGGGATGATTGACGATATGCGTTTGGGCAGGGAGCGGCGCTTTCTGGTGTTGCTGGGCATCATCTGCCTGGCGCTGATTGGCGGGGCGCTGTACATGCAAGTGGTGCTGGGCGAAGCACCATGCCCGCTGTGCATCCTGCAACGCTACGCCTTGCTGCTGATCGCACTCTTCGCGTTCATCGGGGCGGCCATGCGCACCAAAGGGGCGGTCACGGTTTTCGAAGGGCTGGTCGTGCTCAGTGCCCTGGGTGGAGTGGCTGCTGCCGGCCACCATGTGTACACCCAGTTCTTTCCCCAAGTCAGTTGCGGCGTTGATGTGTTGCAACCGATCGTCGATGACTTGCCCCTGGCCAAGGTTTTCCCTCTGGGCTTCCAGGTCGACGGCTTCTGCAGCACGCCTTACCCGCCGATACTCGGCCTTTCCCTGGCCCAATGGGCGCTGGTGGCGTTCGTGCTGACGGTGATCCTGGTGCCGCTGTGCATCTATCGCAATCGTCATCCCAAAGCCTGAGCCTTCGTTCCATTAAGACGCTCCGCCCTTCTCATGAAGGCCGGAGCGTTTTTGTTTGTAGGGATTTGTGAAAGCGCCGTGACGAGGAGCAACTTAAGGTGCGCGCAGTGTGCGACATGTTGTCACACGGACGCTGTCGCAGGACGTTTCTGACCCGTGAAATCGGCGCTTAAATTTGCACCCGGCGCACAAATTGTGCTGTCAGTTCGTGGTGCGAACGGCGCCGCGCCGCGCCTGTGGTCCTGGCGCTCAATGGATCTATGAATGCCTTGTTTTATGGGGACTTGGATAGCTTCGGCATGCCCTTACAGGCTGTAAGGGAAGTGGCAATCTGCCCAATAACACGGCAATTTTTGTGGTTTTTGTTGAGAATCGAACGCGATAAGATCGCGAATCTTTGCAAGTTTGGTGAAGCATTGTTGCTGGAATCGATAAAAATTATTTCTTTATAAGACATGGTTTATACATCGCTAGCTAACTACAATCGCCCGCACTGAATGTCCGGTGCTGTTCAATCTTTGAGCATTGGAGCGGTCGAGGGGCAGATGGAAGGCTCTGTGCGACCCCAGGTTCCGGCAGCCTTTCAACTATCCGCACCAAATGGAATTGGTCTGTAACAAGGCCTTTAGCCACGAAATCGAATAAGAACTCACTGCTGGTCCGTGCAACGTAGAGTCATGACGTGTCGGGCAGGCTCTTATTCAATCGAAGAGAAATGCCAACCCTTGGCAGGGTGAAGTGTTGGCGATCAAAACCCAACTGCATTGCGCAAGCTGCTTTAGAGGTCGTGAGATGAGTAAAAACAGGTACCCCCGATTACTAGGCTTTTTGCCGCTGCTTGGCATGATGTTAATGCTGGGAGGCTGCAAGTGGACCTTGATGGACCCAAAAGGACAGATCGGTCTGGATCAACGAAACCTGATCATCACCGCCACCCTGCTGATGCTGTTGGTCGTGGTGCCTGTGATCATCATGACGTTCGCCTTCGCCTGGAAATATCGCGCGTCGAACACCAAGGCGACCTACGCGCCTAAGTGGTCGCACTCCACCAAGATCGAAATTGCGGTGTGGCTGGTACCGATCCTCATCATCATCGCCCTGGGTTACATCACCTATAAGTCGACCCACGAGCTGGACCCGTACCGTCCGCTGGAATCCGATGTCAAGCCGATCAATATCGAAGTGGTCGCGCTGGACTGGAAGTGGCTGTTCATCTACCCGGACCTGGGTATCGCCACGGTCAACGAGATCCGTTTCCCGGAGAACACCCCGCTTAACTTCCGGATCACCTCCGACGCCGTGATGAACTCGTTCTTCATCCCAGCCCTGGGCGGCCAGATCTACGCGATGGCAGGCATGCAGACCCGCCTGCACCTGATCGCCAACGAAAAAGCTGAAATGGAAGGCATCTCCGCGAACTACAGCGGCGCTGGCTTCACCGGCATGAAATTCAAAGCGATCTCGACGAGCCAGGACGATTTCAACGCCTGGGTAGCCGAAGTCAAGGCCGCACCTAAACAGCTTGATCAAGCTGAATACGACGCCCTGACCAAACCAAGCCAGAACAACCCAGTCGCCCTGTACTCCACGTATGAGCCGAACCTGTTTCAGAAAATCGTCGACAAGTACGAAGGTATGAAGCCAGGCAAGCCGGTCAAGCACGAGAAGAAAGAAGTGGCCGCGGTTGAAGGTTCTGATACAGGCGCGCATTCAACTGCTGGGGCAGAGGAGTAAACGATGTTTGGTAAATTAAGTTGGGACGCGGTCCCATTCCACGAGCCGATCGTAATGGTGACTATCGCCATGATCGCGCTGGGTGGTTTGGCGCTGGTTGCAGGTATCACCTATTTCAAGAAATGGTCCTACCTGTGGACCGAGTGGCTGACCTCGGTCGACCACAAAAAAATCGGCGTCATGTACGTCATCGTTGCCATGGTCATGCTGCTGCGTGGTTTTGCCGACGCCATCATGATGCGTACCCAGTTGGCCATGGCCACCGAGGGTTCGCCTGGCTACCTGCCACCTGAACACTATGACCAGATCTTCACCGCCCACGGTGTGATCATGATCATCTTCATGGCGATGCCTTTCTTCACCGGCTTGATGAACCTGGCCTTGCCGCTGCAGATCGGTGCGCGCGACGTTGCCTACCCGTTCCTGAACTCCCTGAGCTTCTGGCTGCTGGTGTCCGGCGTGGTGCTGATCAACGTGTCCCTGGGCGTCGGCGAATTCGCCAAGACCGGTTGGGTTGCTTATCCGCCATTGTCGGGCTTGCAATACAGTCCGGGCGTGGGTGTGGACTACTACATCTGGGCGCTACAGTTATCAGGACTAGGGACGACATTGACGGGGGTCAACTTCCTGGCCACCGTCCTGAAAATGCGCGCCCCTGGCATGAAACTGATGGACATGCCGATCTTCACCTGGACCTGCACCTGGGCAAACGTACTGATCGTGGCTTCGTTCCCGATCCTGGCCGCTACCATGGCGCTGCTGTCGCTTGACCGTTACCTGGATTTCCACATTTTCACCAATGAACTTGGTGGCAATCCAATGATGTACGTGAACCTGTTCTGGGCATGGGGTCACCCTGAGGTGTACATCCTGATCCTGCCAGCGTTCGGTATCTTCTCCGAAGTGATCTCGACCTTTACCGGCAAGCGCCTGTTCGGTCACCACTCGATGGTCTACGCATCGGGCGCGATCTCTGTACTGGGCTTCATGGTTTGGCTGCACCACTTCTTCACCATGGGTTCGGGGGCCAGCGTCAACGCCTTCTTCGGCCTGGCGACGATGCTGATTTCCATTCCGACGGGGGTGAAGCTATTCAACTGGCTGTTCACCATCTACCACGGTCGTCTGCGCATGACCAGCCAGGTCCTGTGGACCCTGGGCTTCATGGTGACCTTCGCCATCGGCGGCATGACCGGCGTACTGCTGGCCATCCCGGGTGCTGACTTCGTCCTGCACAACAGCCTGTTCGTGATCGCGCACTTCCACAACGTGATCATCGGTGGTGCGGTATTCGGTTACATCGCAGGTTTCAGCTTCTACTTCCCGAAAGCGTTCGGCTTCAAGCTGCACGAAGGCTGGGGCAAGGCTGCATTCTGGTTCTGGATCTCGGGCTTCTTCGTCGCGTTCATGCCGCTCTATGCACTGGGCTTCATGGGCATGACCCGTCGTCTGAACGCTACTACCAACCCTGAGTGGGTACCGTACCTGTACGTTGCCATGTTCGGTGCGGTGATGATCGCCGTGGGTATCGCCTGCCAGTTGATCCAGCTGTACGTGAGCGTCCGTGACCGTAAGCAGAACGCTTGCGAATCCGGCGACCCATGGAACGGCCACACCCTGGAATGGTCGACCTCGTCGCCACCACCGTTCTACAACTTCGCCGTGATCCCGACTGCGAACACCATCGATGCGTTCACCGAAGCCAAGGAAGACGGTACTGCGTACCAGAAGCCCAAGCACTACGAACCGATCCACATGCCAAGCAACACCGCCACTGGTGTGGTGATGGGCGCGCTGTTGACCGTGTTCGGTTTCGCGATGATCTGGCACATCTGGTGGCTGGCAATCGCGAGCCTGGTGGGCACTATCGGTTACTTCATCATTCACGCTGCCCGTGATGATCAAGGCTACATGGTGCCGGTCGAAACGATCGAACGCATCGAAGCCGAGCAGCACGCTCGCCTGGTAGCCGAGAAGAAGATCCCGGCCAACCGTGTAGAAACCTCGTTGGAACAGGCTTAAACCATGTCGAACTTAGTGACCAATGCTGGACACGCCCATGTCGATGACCATGGGCACGATGACCATCACCACGACTCGGGGCCAATGACCGTCTTCGGTTTCTGGCTCTACCTGATGACCGACTGCATCTTGTTTGCGTCGATCTTCGCGGTGTACGCGGTACTGGTAAACAACGTAGCGGGTGGCCCGTCGGGCCACGACATCTTCGAACTGCCTTACGTGCTCGGCGAAACTGCCTTGCTGTTGTTCAGTTCGATCACCTACGGCTTCGCCATGTTGGCCTTCTACAAGGGCAACAAGAAGGGCGTACTGAGCTGGTTGGCACTGACCTTCCTGTTCGGCCTGGGCTTCATCGGCATGGAGATCAACGAGTTCCACCTGCTGATCTCCGAAGGCTACGGCCCGCACCGTTCCGGTTTCCTGTCGGCGTTCTTCACGCTGGTCGGCACCCACGGTCTGCACGTGACTGCCGGCCTGCTGTGGATGGCGGTGATGATGTATCAGGTCAATAAGCACGGCCTGACCAACACCAACAAGACTCGCCTGAGCTGCCTGAGCCTGTTCTGGCACTTCCTGGACGTGGTCTGGATCTGCGTCTTCACCGTTGTTTACCTGATGGGGACTCTGTAATGGCTAATGCACACTCCCATGACCATGACAGCCATGATGCGAGCCACGGCAGCGTTAAGTCCTACGCTATCGGCTTCATCCTGTCGGTAATCCTGACGCTCATCCCGTTCGGTCTGGTGATGTACCCGACCCTGCCGAAGTCGATCACCTTGATGATCGTGCTGGCGTTCGCGGTGATTCAGGTGCTGGTTCACCTGGTGTACTTCCTGCACCTGGATCGTTCCAAGGAGCAGCGCGATAACGTGATTGCGTTCGTGTTCGCAGGCTTAGTAATCCTGCTGCTGGTTGGCCTGTCGATATGGATCATGTTCAGCATCCATACGTTCATGATGGCGAAGTGAGGTAAGACCCGATGTCGCTTAAGCACTTTATCCAAATCACCAAACCGGGGATCATTTTCGGTAACGTGCTTTCTGTGGCGGGCGGTTTCTTCCTGGCCTCCAAGGGACATGTCGATCTGGCCATCTTCCTGGCTGCAATGATCGGTACGTCCCTGGTGGTTGCTTCCGGTTGCGTCTTCAACAACTGCATCGACCGTGACATCGATATCAAGATGGAGCGCACCAAGAATCGCGTGCTGGTGCAGGGGCTTATCTCCCTGAAACTGGCACTGATCTTTGCGACCGTCCTGGGTGTTGCCGGTGTGGTGCTGTTGTACAAGGTGGCCAACCCGTTGGCGGCGCTGTTTGCCGTGATCGGTTTTGTCATCTACGTCGGCCTCTACAGCCTGTACCTCAAGCGCAAGTCGGTACACGGCACGCTGGTGGGCAGCCTGTCGGGTGCGATGCCGCCGGTGATTGGTTATGTGGCTGTAACCAATAGCTTCGACATGGCCGCGCTGGTGCTGCTGGTGATGTTCAGCCTGTGGCAGATGCCGCATTCCTACGCCATCGCGATTTTCCGCTTCAATGACTACCTGGCTGCGTCGATTCCGGTATTGCCGGTCAAGCGTGGCATCCAGGTGGCCAAGAAACACATCCTGCTCTACATCCTGGCCTTCCTCGTGGCGACCTTGATGTTGACCTTCAGTGGCTACGCCGGCATGAGCTACCTGGCCGTGGCCGCTGCCATGGGCATGTACTGGTTGTACATGGCCTGGACCGGCTACAAGGCGGTGGATGACACCGTCTGGGCGCGCAAGCTGTTCGTGTTCTCGATCTTCACCATCACCGCGCTCAGCGTGATGATGTCCCTGGATTTCCAAGTGCCGAAAGAACTGTTGCTGACCTACGCCCACTGAGTGGTGTAAGCAATAAAAAGCCCCGCCTTCGAAAGACGTGCGGGGTTTTTTATTGAGCGCCGCGTTAAACCAGATACGCTGCGTTATCGTTGACCTTTTTCGCGAGCAAGCTCGCTCCTACTCCCCAATTCTACGAGTGCAGGAAGCAAAGCAATGAGTAAAAAAGCCGTTATGGTATTCAGCGGCGGGCAGGATTCCACGACCTGCCTGATCCAGGCACTGCCGCTGTATGACGAAGTGCACTGCATTACCTTTGATTATGGCCAGCGCCATGTGGCGGAAATCGAAGTGGCCCGCAAGCTTGCCAAGCAACTGGGCGCCACGGTCCACAAAGTGATGGATGTGTCCTTGCTCAATGAGCTGGCCATCAGCAGTCTGACCCGTGACAACATTCCCGTACCGACCGTGAGCAGCTCTGGCGAAAGCCTGCCAAGCACTTTTGTGCCGGGGCGCAATATCCTGTTCCTGACCCTGGCGTCGATCTACGCCTACCAGGTGAAGGCCGAGGCTGTCATCACCGGGGTGTGCGAAACCGACTTCTCGGGCTACCCCGACTGCCGGGATGAGTTCGTCAAAGCGTTGAACCAGGCGCTGAAGTTGGGGATGGAATACGACGTGCGCCTCGATACCCCGTTGATGTGGCTGAACAAGGCCGAAACCTGGGCACTGGCCGATTACCACGACCAGCTGGAGCTGGTGCGCGAGCAGACGCTGACCTGCTACAACGGCGTCATTGGCACAGGCTGCGGTAATTGCGACGCGTGCAACCTGCGTGCACGGGGCTTGAATGAGTATCTGCAGAACAAGGCGGATGTCATGCAGAGCCTGAAGCACAAATTGCAGTTGAAATAACTCTTGTAGGAGCGAGCTTGCTCGCGAAAATCCCGAGAGCGCCGCGTTCAACCAGGAGCGCTGCGTTATCGTTGACGTTTTTCGCGAGCAAGCTCGCTCCTACACGGCAATGGGTTCAAGTCGCCAGGTAGCGCTTGAACAACGAGCGTGCCCCATACGCAGGCAGGATATTGAAGAACGCAAAGCCGACTTTGATCGCGATCTGCACATAAATCATGCCCAGGATGTCGTGGGTCTCCATGGCGCCGTAGAAGGCAATAAAGCAAAACAGGAAGCTGTCGATAATGACCGCAAAAAATGTACTGAGGAAAATCCGCAGGTACAGGTACTTGGAGTTGGTCAGTTCCTTGATCTTGCATAGCAGGTAGGAGTTTATATTCTCCGACACCAGGAACGACACCGAAGAGGCCACCAGCACCGACGACACCTGCAGGATTACGTCGGTATACGGCCCGTCCAGTTTCCAGCCCGGCAACCCCGGCAGGAAGGTCGAGCCATACAACAGGACGATGATCATCGCGTTGCTGGCAAACGCAAACAGAATTGCCCGTCGTGCCAGGCGCAGGCCGAAATTCTCGTTAAGCAGGTCCACGATCAAAAAGGTCAGCGGGTACAGGAACGTGCCCGGCGTCACGATGATGCCCATGGACTCCAGATAGATCGGCTTGGTCGCGGCAATGCTGGTAAAGATATAAAACGTGAACAGCAGCAAGTTCAAGATGATGTAGATCATCCAGGAGTTTTCATTGCGATCGTTTATATCGTAGGCAGTGAGTGTGCCTCCCTGGGCATAGAACTTCTTGTAGACGTTCTTGACTTCCATTCTATTGAAGTCATCCATGATCTCGCTGTTGAGCACTTCACTCAGTTTGATCTTGATGATCTTGCCCGTGGCAAGCACCATGATCACCGCCAGGCGCTTGTCATTTTCAAAGCCCAGCAATTTGTACCTGCTGTTTTCAATGAACCCTTCATGCGTGGTCATGGAAGCGCTCCTCAAGAATGTCGCCGATGACACATAAACGGTCTGAATGGGCACAGGGCTCCAGGGTGATAAACAGCTTTTTGGTCGCACGGTCGTACACCAGTTTCTCTTTATCGTCGCTCGATGAACCTTTCTGTACGATCAACAAGTCGCCCACTTCATTGATGCCGGGAATCGCGTGTTCCAGGCGCACGCCGATCAAGTTGCAGGACGTGCCGAAGTAGTAGGTCAGCGGGTAAAGCGTGACCAATTCGCCCACACGCTTGCCCAGGTTCTGCATAAGCAGGCTTTCCTTGAGCACAGGTACTGCCGCCGGGTTCATATTGCCCAGCGGCGAGACATTGTTCTCGATGATTTCCTTGGCTTCAAAATTAATAGTCTCGATTTCCTCATACGAAACGCCGAAGAAGTCAGAGATCTTGCGAATGGTCGACTGCTGTACGTTGAGGACCTTGCCTCCCAGGATGTTGTAGATAGTCGTCCTGGTCAGCCCGGCGGCATTGCTTAACGAAAGCTGGGTTTCGCCACGGCTCTTGATCAAGTACTTGATGTTGCTCTTCAAGTGCTCGGTTTTTTCCCGTCTGTGTATCAAGTGCTCACCACTTCCATTTAGTCGTCAGTCCATGTCCGGCAGAACCTGTTCTTTCAGGTTCACGGCAATGGAAGTGTTGCATGGGCCTGGCATAACAATAAAGTGCTGAGTGCACGGATACGGTGTGACGTTAAATCAGGCAACGGTTATTTCGTCATACTCTTGAATATGACCCGGTGCGAATTTCTCGCGCCTCTACAAGGAGTAGTAGCCATGGTCAGTATCAACCGTCGATCGCTTCTCGCCCTGGGAGCCGCCTTGCCCGTGCTGGGGCATCTGGATTGGGCACTCGCCAGCCCGCTGCCGACGTCATCTGACAAGGTGCTGCTCAACTACAACGAAAGCCCTTACGGCCCTTCAGACGCCGCCCGTGCGGCGATGCAGCGGGCGATCGCAATGTCCGGACGCTATCCTTACCCGCACATGTACGCACTGGCCGAGTTGTTTGCCCGGCAACAGGGGATTGCTGAAGAAAACGTCGCGGTATTTGCCGGCTCGATGGCGGCCCTGCGTTATGCGGTGCTGGCGTTCACCAGTCAAAACCAAGGCTTGGTGATGGCGACACCGTCCTACGAAGTCCCGCGCCAGGCGGCCGAGTCAAACAAAGCGCCTGTGCATGAAGTGGACCTCGACACGCAGCATGCCCATGATGTGCAGGCCATGCTCAAGGCCGACCCTCGCGCCGGCATGCTGTACCTGTGCAACCCCAACAACCCGACCGGCACCCTCACCCCGACTGAAGCTATCCGCCAAGCCTTTGTGAGCAAACCCAAGGGCAGTGTGCTGGTGGTAGACGAGGCCTACATAGATTTCTGCGACGCACCCAGTTGCGTGAGTTGGACCAACGACCACGATGACCTGCTGGTGCTGCGCACCTTCTCGAAAATCTATGGTATGGCCGGTGCACGCCTGGGCCTGGCAATCGGTCATCCGGCACTGTTGGAACGGCTGGCCGTGTTCGGCGGCGATAACGTCCCGGCTGGCGCCAGCTTGTTGGGCGCGACTGCCAGCCTGGAAGAAGCCCAACTGGTGGGCCAACGCAAAGCGCTCAATGCCAGGTTGCGCGATGAGACGATCGCTTGGCTCAAGGACCGGGGTTTTGCCTGCACGGCCTCCCAGAGCAATTGCTTCATGATTGACGTGAAGCAACCGGCAGAACAGGTGGTCGAGCGGCTGGCGGCCCAGAATGTACTGGTCGGGCGGGTGTGGCAGAACTGGCCGCAGTGGCTACGGGTAACGGTGGGCAACCAGCAGGAGATGGAACGCTTTCGCCAGGTCTTCGCGGCGCAGGTGGCGCGGGCCTAGGCACCAGTGTGTTACCCGCAGCCCGGGCAGGTCTGCCGGACACGCTTCATTCTCGTGCGGGTTGAATGACCGAGGAGGGTCAGCGTGGAGGTGATGAAACGCTCTGCGCAGTTGCAGAACATGGAGGTGTAGGCGGCAACAGACGTAACGCATGGCGCTACGCCTTGCCGCACATCCGCTTATTGGGCGGCGATGGCGTAACCTTCAAAGGCGCTTTGCTGTTGCAGCGCGGTGACGATGCTCTTGCGCGTGACCGGCTGCTCCACGCCGCTGTTGTCGACGAAGGTTTCGCGTTCCAGCTCCGCCTCGCTGCCTTCGCCGACAAAGGTAAAGCCCAGGAATTCCAGTGCTTCGCGATCCACATTGAGTTTGGAGCGCGGGGTGCGCAGCGGCAGGGTGACGCTGATGCCATCCTTGCTGATCACAAATACTTCGGTGTCTTTCTTGGCGCGCGCGGCCTTGCCCTTGCCGGCGCTCGGGTTGCTGATGGCCTGGTGCGACTGGTTCAGCACCTTGAGGGCCAGGCCGTACACCAGTTCCTGGAACTCTGGGTCGTCCTTGAAGCAGGACAGGATACGGCTGATGGAGAACTGGCTGCTCAGGTTTTCCAGGGCAGCGTTATCAGCGGCTTCGGCGTCTTTCAATTGCTTGAGCTGGCCCATCAGGTCATAGGCTTTGTCATCGTCGAAGGCGTCGTGGGCCTGGCGGATGGCAACGCGCAACTCGCGGATCTGGTCGCTTTCCTTGGAGGTGTGAAACGCGTCCAGCACCATCTCGCTGATGATCTTGGCCGCTGGCACATGTTGTGAAAGATTGATGGCGTTTTCGTATTCGGCTTTGGATTGCAAGGCGGCTACGGATTCTTCGGCGGATTCTGCGGTGTAGGAATCGGACATTAAAATTTCACTGCGTAGTAAGCGGGGGAGACAAAAAACGTCGGGCATTTTCGGCGGGGAGAGGGATCAGGTCAAGGCAGGTTCGGGCGGGTGAATACTTTCAGTGCTGATAGCGGCGCATCAATGCCTGTACTACCACCATCCGGGCCCTGCCTTGGCATGCGTGCTATTCATCCAGTCGTGCGAGACACGCCTGGAGAATATCCAGGCCCTCCTCCAGCACTACCGGCTCAATGGTCAACGGTGCCAGCAAGCGCACGATGTGCCGCGACTTGCCGCTGGGCATCAACAGCAAGCCGGCCTCTCGCGCCAGACCCAGCAATTGGGCCAATTGCTTGGGCGCGGGCGTGCCGTCGGCATGGGCCAGCTCAATGCCGCGCATGGCGCCGACGCCGGTAAGGCGACCCAGGTAGGGCGACAGTTGTTGCGAACGCCAGGTGTTATAACGGCTGACGATCGCGGTTTCCTGTTGTGATCCCCACGCCTGCAGATGTTCATCGGTCATCGCCTCAACAGTGGCCAATGCCGCCGCACAGGCGATGGGGTTGCCGGAGTACGTGCCACCCAGGCCACCTTTGGGCAGGTTATCCATCAGCGCCTTGCGCCCGACCACCGCGCCCAGCGGCACGCCGCCGGCGATGCTCTTGCCGAGCAGCAACAGATCCGGTTCGATGCCCAGGCGCGGGAAGGCAAAACGCTGGCCGGTGCGGCCAAATCCGGACTGGATTTCGTCGATGATCAGCAGGATGCCGTGCTCATCGCAGAAGCGACGCAGGGCCTGGGCGAACTGAATATCCAGGGCGAGGAAGCCGCCTTCGCCCTGCACCGGCTCGATAATGAAACAGGCCACATCGTTGACGTCGATTTCCACACTGAACAGGCGGTCCATGGCCTTCAACGCTTCGGCACCGGACACGCCGTTGTCGGCACTGGGGTAGGGCAGGTGATACACAGTGCCGGGCAGTGCCCCGACCTTCTGCTTGTAGGGTGCCACCTTGCCATTGAGGTTGAGGGTCGCCAGGGTGCGGCCGTGGAAGGCGCCGTCAAAGGCGATCACCGCCGTACGCCCGGTGGCGCCACGCACGATCTTCAAGGCATTTTCCGCGGCTTCCGCGCCGCTGTTGGTGAGCATGCCGTTGACCGGGTAACTCACTGGGATAAAGGCCGTCAGGCGTTCCATCAGCTCGATGTAGGGCGTGTGCGGCGCGGCGTTGAACGCGTAGTGGGTCAGCTTGGTCGCCTGCTCGCAAATCGCCGCCACTATGGCCGGGTGGCAATGGCCCAGGTTGAGTACACCGATACCGCCGACAAAATCGATATAGCGCTTGCCCGTCGTATCCCAGACCTCGGCGTTTTTACCGTGGCTGAGGCTGATGGGGTGAACGATGGAAATGGATTGGCTGATGGTGGCGTGGCTCATGAATGCGGGACTCGGCAAGGGCGGGCGTGTTTTATCTAAGCCGCGCGCCTGGTCTTGCCGCAAACGAAATAAAGTCGCCGGGTCATTCCAAATCGGAAGGAGCGGTTGCCTGCATTATTCCGAAACCCCGTCCTTGCCCGCCGCCTTTGACCGATATAGCGCTTGATCGGCCCGCGCCATCAGGGCAGCCGGCGACTCGCCCATGCGCCGCTCTACCACACCCAGGCTCAGGGTGACGTTGAAGCCGCCTACGGTGGGTGCGTGTTTGATCGTATGGCGAATCCTTTCGGCCAGTTCCTTGGCCATCTCCAGGGTGCTTTTGGGCAGTACGACCATAAATTCATCGCCACCCCATCGGGCCAGCAAGTCGCTGGTACGTATGCAGGTTTCCAGGCTTTCGACTACCCGTATCAGCGTCTGGTCGCCGACACCGTGGCCGTGGTGGTCATTGATCGGCTTGAAATCATCGATATCCATCGCCACCAGCGCCAGGGGCAGGCGGAAGCGTTCAGCACGATCACACTCTTCCAGCAGCACTTTTTCCAGGCGATAACGGTTGGCAATGCGCGTCAGCGCGTCCCGCTCGGCCAGGGAGCGGTTTTCATCCAGTTGCAATTGCAGTTGTTGATTGACCCGCGACAGCTCCAGGGTGCGTTCCGCCACCAGTGCCTCAAGGGATTTGTTGCGCCTTTGCAACTGTTCGATGGAGCATTTGCGCGTATGGATATTGCGGTGTGCGCCCACCATGCGGGCCACGGAGTGGTCGGGGTTACGGGCAATGATGTAGCCGCAGTCCTCGATCCAGAGATAGGTGCCATCTTCTTTTCGGCAGCGGTATTCAGCCCGGTAATGGGGCGAGCGTTGGCTGATGTAGTCGTCAAACATCGCCATCACGTGGGGGTAATCCTCGGGGTGGATCACGTTCTCCCAGGTGAACACGGTGTTTTCCAGGGAGTGGCGGGAGTAGCCAAGCATTTCGTACCAGCCGGGGTTGCGGTAGACGAAGCCGGTATTGGCGTTCCAGTCCCAGATCCCGTCACTGACCAGTTCCATGATGGCGTGCAACAAGTCAGCGTTAAGGCCGGATATGTCATTGCGTAGTGGTTCGTTGTCGGATGTATCGTCCATCATCGCGCTTCCTGCGAGGGCTGGCTTAAGGCCAGTCATTGTTGTCGCCGATACTCCGTGGCTGCGCTACTGTACATCGCAGCCTGCGCGCTTTGAATAGGGCGGGTGTGCTGCTTTTGGCTAGTGGCAATAGGCTATGGTTCGGGGGCTGTCATTTTTGTCCGAGCTTTCCCATTGGCGTTGTGCTGGTAAATCGCCTCTGGCTGGCCCTGCTCGTTGAAAAACACCTGGCCAATGCCCGCCGAATTCCACAAACGCTCCCCCGCCTCGGCATGCTCCGGAATGTGCGGCACCACCTGCATGGTACGACGACGGGTAAACCAGTTGAGTGGCGAGCGCGGGGAGTAGAGCCAGCGGTTGAGACGGTCGAACCATTCCAGCAGGCGTGGCGGGAACTCGTTCTTGATGCCGCTGCTGGTGATTTGCCAGATACTCGGGCCGCCGTTGCGATGGCGGATCAGCACCTGGTACACGAACGAGTAATGCACGTCGCCGGAGAGGATCACGTAGTTACCTGGGGTGCGCGAGTGGCGGAAGATATTCAAGATCACCTGGGCGGCGCCACGGTGGGCCATCCAGTTTTCAGCGTCTACCAGCAGAGGAAAGCCGCACCAGCTGAAGATTTTTTGTACGGTCTCGATCAGCTTTACGCCAAAAATCGGCGCGGGCGAAACGATAATGGCCGACGGGTGGTCAAGCAGTTCTTGTTGCAGTTCGCTCAAGGCTTCCCAGTCCAGCAGGCCGGAGGGTTGCTTGAGGGTGAACTCGCTGCGCCAGCGCCGTGTGCGGGTGTCGAGGACCACAAGGGCGGGGGTGCTGGGCAATACGTAGTGCCAGTGTTGGAATTTCAGCAGCGTGGCAAGCAACTCATCCTGCTTTGTCGCGTCCAGGTGGTTGTTTTGCGCCTGGCTGGCCAGGGTCTGGGTTTGGCTCACCAGTTCGCCAAATACCTGCGGTTGGTTGCCCCAGCCTTGGCATAACAGGTACGCCAGCAACGCATTGCCGATGATGCGTTTGGAGAAGGGATGGCCGTAGGCGGTTTCTTCCCATTGGGCGCTGAGGTTCCAGTCGTCGGTAATGTCGTGATCGTCGAAGATCATCAGCGTCGACAGGTGAGCGAACACTCGGGCGACTCCAGGTAGACCGCTGCAGAACAGGTCGATCTGCACCTGCTCGCGGGCATAACGCTGTTGTTCTTGGGGGCTCAGTTGCGGCGGTTGCGGCCTGATCAACGTCCACGGCGTCGGTGACCAGGCCAGCAGATACATGGCGATCACTTCGGCAAAGGTCACCAGGTGGTTGTCGGCAGTGCTGCTGGTGAAGATCGGTTTTTTCACGCCGCCGAAAAAGCGTTCGCGCAAGGTCTCGTTACTATCCAGCGCAGGGAGCAGGTCCGCGCGATGGTAGTAACTGGCGCAATGGCCGTAGAGAGTGGTGCTGTCGGTCACCACGGCACCTTCCAGGTATTCGTCGAACAGGCCCAGGTGCGCGATCAGCCCATGAATCGCCCGTAGCATGGGACCCGCGACATCGTCGGCGTAGACCTGGTCACCACTCATCATAAGCAGGGCCGGGCGTTCGAGCGGTGTACGGGCATCCGCCAGCAGGCGGTCGACGCACAACAAGCCTTCGTCGGCACGGTGATGGGGCTTGCGGCAGGAGCCATGCACCAACTGGTGGATGCGGCTGTGCAGTACGAAGCTCGGCATCGTCGCATCGGCATACAGCAAGTGGGGTGCCCATTCTGCGATGCTGATGCCGTCGACCAGCAGGTCGTAGTCGATGACTGTGTCTTGGGGCAGGGCCTGACTCAGTGCGACGTCGATCAGGTAGATAAAAGCGTGGCGTCCGACGGGAACGACCTGACAATGTGTGTCGAGGTGAATGTACTGCTTCGCCGCCTGGGCTGGCTCGATCCTCAGTACCAGCGTCAGTTCCCGGCTCGCAACCAGCCATAGCACCAGACGCTTGGGTTCAAGGCGGCGCAATAAGGGGCCGGCGAGTACGGGGGGAAGCGTCTGCATCTCAGGCATGAAACGAAAGGCTCAAATTAAGGGACAAGTGCTCAGGATAACGCAGAGAATGTCGGCGTTTCGTCAATAAAAGTAGAATGGACATACTTTTTTGTTGTGGTTAATAAAGAAGCAGTCGCGCACCCAAGTGCTGCTGCTTCTTTATTGGTTGCATGGTTTAAGATTGGTTGCATGGTTTAAGTGTTATTTAAAGAATGTTGCCCCTGCCAAGGCTGTCCAAACCACCCCCTCTTTTTTTGCGAGCTCTGTCTTCACCTTGTGCATTATCAATGATTGAAGTTTGCGGCGCGAGGTGATCGAGACTGCGTTTGGAGCGAGCGTCAACCTGCTCGCTGGGTTGAGTGACTTGAATGTCTGGAGTGTAGGAGGGTGGGAGGCTGTAAACGTTAAAGGCGTTAAAAAGGATGGAGTTGAACATATTAGACCTCACTATGAATAACTGGGGTTAAATAGCATGTTCTTCCCTGTAACAATGCGGAATTCAAGCTAGCGGGGTTTAACTTGTTTTGCGAGAAATGCTGTGTTTCTATTTGTGGTCTGCGAAGTGATATTTGCTTTCTATTTTTATTTAATGGGCTGATTAATCAATGCCCGGTTAATGTGAGGCTCGTTGTTATTTGCGGACCTTTACTTAACTGTTGTCTGTTCTTGTAAGTAAGCCAGCAGGGGGGATGGAGACCCCTGCCAGCGTATGAGTCAACTGTTTGCGTCAGCGGTCACCTTCGGTACGGTAAACCGGAACTCACTGCCCCGGCCTAATTCGCTCTCAGCTTCGATCCTGCCGCCGTGGGCGTGGACGATACCTTGGGTGATATACAGCCCCAACCCGCTGCCGGTAGGGTTGTTTTCCGTCTGGGTCCAATAGCGTTCAAACACATGGGGCAGTTGCTCAGGGGCAATGCCTTCACCGGAGTCACGCACCGAGAATACGATCTCTTCGCCGTTGCTCATGGCGCTGATACCGATGTTGCCCTGGCGAGGCGTGAACTTGATTGCGTTGCCGATCAGGTTCGACAGTACCTGGAACAAGCGTTCCGGGTCGGCATTGATCTGCAGGCCAGGCTCGGCATTGAACGACAGGTCGATAGCTTTTTCCGTGGCCAGTGGTGCAAGCAGTGAATACGCCTCTTCAAAAATCTGGCTGACATCCAGTGCCACCGGCTTGACCACATAGCGCCCGGCCTCGATTTTCGAAGTGTCGAGCAAATCCTCCAGCAACACATTCATGCGTCCAGCGGCCTGTTGCATGGTGTCGATGGCCGAGGAAATCCGCCGTGAGGTGTGTGGGCCCTCGGAACTGAAAGCTTTTTGCATCATGCCGCAGAGCATAGAGATGACGGTCATCGGGTTGCGCAGGTCGTGGGAAACCACCGCGACCAATTCATCACGGGCGCGCACCGCTTGCTGTTCGCGCAGCACCTGGCGCGACAGGTCGTTTTCCAGGGCCGAGCGGCGCAGGTCGTTGGCGGCAAACAGATCGCCATGGCTCCACTTGGTGGAGATGCCGGCCATTTCCACCTTCCAGATTTCAAACGACGTGCGTGGGCGAAGGCGCAGGCCAGCGTCGGAAGTTTCCAGGTTCAACGGCTTTTTCGGATCGCCACTCCAGTTGATGTTCTCTTTCACCTCGGGGCGGAACCACAGCACACCGTTATCCACAGGCTTGGGCAGGCTCATGGCGAGCACGCCGCTGGCGACGGCCTGGTACTCGGCGGCAGGCGGGTACACCGAGGCCAGGTGATGGCTGGAAAACACCGGCTCGCCGCTCGCCTGCAACCATTTGTGCAATGCGCGGATCTGCGCCGGTTCCGGGCAGTTGCCGTAGCGGTGCAATTGTTTGTCTTCGATGATCGCCACGCCGCCGGAGAGGGTCAGGTCCATCAGTTTTTTGCCGTGGTGGGCCAGGCTGTCGAACACATTGCCGTCGTTGGCCTTCATGGCCTGATCGAGCAGCGCCAGGGTTGCGATTTTCTCTTCGCGCTGGCGACTCAGCTCCAAGGCTTCCATGGCACTGATCTGCAACGACAGTATTTGACCTATGGTTTGGCAGGTCATACGCAGGTCGTTAGGCACCAGCAGCGGTTCGCGGTTGCCGCAGCTGATCAGCCCCCAGAGTTTGTCGCCCTTCATCAGCGAGATGCTCATGGACGACAGCACACCCATGTTCTGCATGTACTGGCAGTGGATCGGCGAGACACTGCGCAGGGTGGCAAAGCTCAGGTCCAAGGGCTGCCCGGTATCCGGGCGCAACTTGGGCAGCAGCGGCACCGGTTCGTAGGACGCATTCGGGATAATGCGTAGCCAGTTGGTGCGATACAGCTCGCGGGCTTGTTCTGGGATGTCGGACGCGGGGAAGAACAGCCCGTTGAACAACTCCATGGACGGTGCCGACGCTTCGGCAATCACCTGGCCATGGCCTTCTTCTTCGAAGCGATAGATCAGCACCCGGTCGTAGCCGGTCATGGCCTGGATTTCATTCACGCTGATGGCATACAGCGCCTGCAGGGTCTTGGCCGATTGCAGGCGTTGCAGCATCTTGCCCAAGTCACTGGTGCGGCCATTGCGTGCCTGTGGCTTGAAGTTCTCAAGCCGTGGTTCGAACTCCAGTACCAACACATCCTGATGGCGATGCAGCAGACCCTCGAATGGAGCACCTTTGAAGGTGACGTGCAGGGGTGGGGCATCGAAAAACGTATTGTTGGCAGCCATGGTTTGCACAGCCTGGGCATGCTCGTCGCCAATCAGCGTGTGCAACGGCTGATTCAACAGGGTCTCAGGCGCGTGGCCGAACAAGGTGCCGACGTTGGCACTCACCTGAATGATCTCCAGGCCGGGCTCCGATAAGGTCAGCAGCACACCGTGGGGCTGGATCGCCCCCGGAAAGCGGATGGGCTCGTCAGCACAGTTGGCAAGCAGCTCTTCAAAATCTTCGGGTTTCATAGCAGTACCTTCTGGCTGTCGAGCCATTGCTCAAAGCCGCTGAATGTCGAACGGGCCGCGTTCACCGCGTGCTGTTTGGCGAGTGCATCCAGCGGCAAACGGCCCAGGTAATCGAGAAAGTCCTTCCAGCGCCGACCAGTCTGGGCGCCGTATACATTGAGAAACGCGCCGCCGTTGTCGGCGCCCACGTCCAGGCGCAGGGACATTTCCCGGCGCAGCACCTGGCCGCCGAGGGTCGCGCCTTCCAGCACATAGAGTGCGCCCAGGCAGGCCGCCGGGGTGTCCAAGTCTGGGAGATGGATGCAGCGGGGCAGGGCGTTGATCCCATGGTCATCCAGGCCCAGGGCGTGGAGGTCACTGACCAGTGTCGGGGTTTTCGCACGCAACACGCAGTCGAAGCCATCAGGGATCAAGTCACTGTCGTACAGCGCTGATTCTATTGGTCTGTAAAACCCGTAATACGCTTGAAGTAAACGTCGGTACCAATCGACATCCAGGCTCGCAGAGAAAAACGGCAGGCGCTTTTCCAGTGCTACGTGCAGCAAGCCCGTGCCTGTGCGCAAGGCTTCCAGCAATGGGGGCGCACCAATGTCATGGGCCTGTGAATGCATTCAATGAGCTCGAACTGTGGGCTTGTCAGCCATCCATGACGGGTAAAAGTCGGCAACGATTCTACACAACTCATGGCCGTCAGCTGAGCGCACAGAGCGAAAAGGCTGACCGTCAGATCCGAAAAGTCGCTCCATGCATGGCTAATGACCCCTTCGCCTGACCGGAAGTTCGGTTTGAGCGATGTCGCAACGCTATCAATGCATGGACGCACCCTGCTGGGTCAACGCCGACTCCACACACTCCAGCAGACGCTCAGTGCTCCAGGGCTTGGGTAAAAACCTGACTCTGCCACCCAACTCAGACGCCAGCGACGTATTACCGGACGTCAACAGCACCTGGATAGAGGGCCAACGATGCGCCACCACCCTGCTCAAGTCATAGCCGTTCAACAGCCCGGGCATCTGGATATCGCTGACAATCAGGTCCACCTGCTCATCATCGCGCTCCAGGAAAATCATACCGTCATCCGCCGAAGGGAACGACGTCACATGCGCCCCGAATTCCTCCAGCACATCCACCATCAACGAACGAATGATCTCGTCGTCTTCCAATACCAAAATCGATGGCTGAGCCATGATCCTTACTCCACCATCAGGGGTTCAGTAGGGTGGAGTGGGGGGCGTGCATATAGGTTCGATTGGATGTTTTTTAAACGATGGGTGGTCATTTGACGCGGTTGCTACTGGCGTGGGGTTATCGGACGCGCCTGATTGAACGGTTGGGAGGATGCCCGCTTAAACAGGCATAATCGGCGGTAATAGCCGAAGTGGAGCCCTCAATGAAGTACGCCCTGTTCACCCTCGTCCTGACCCTTGCCGCCAGCTCTGCCTTCGCCGCCGGCGACGCGGAGGCGGGCGGCAAACTCTTCACCAAGACCTGCGGTGGCTGCCATAGCGTCGGCGAAGGCGCCCGCGGTGGTTTCGGGCCCCAGCTTAACGGCATCATTGGCCGGCCTGCGGGGACAACCACCGACTATCAATATTCGGATGCGATGAAAAATTCCGGGGTGGTATGGACGCGGGACAAGCTTGCCGCCTATATCGAAGCGCCGAAGAAGGTGGTGAGTGGGACGCGGATGATTTTCTGGGGGATCAGCGATCAGGAGAAGATTGAAAACATCTTGGCGTACCTGGAGACATTCCAGCCCAAGTGAGCGGCCTCGCATGCGTATTCAGCTGATACAGCGCGATCAAAATGTGGTAGGGGGCTTGCCCCCGATGGCAGAGTATCAGTATCCGATCCAGTCACTGATTCACCGCTGTCGCGGGCAAGCCTCCTTGTGTTGATCAGCCCAGCAGATGCTTGGAAATCAACCGCGATATTTCCACAATCGAGGTCTTGCCGGTGAACTCAAACCTCACCTTCCCCAGTGAGGAAAAGTAAATCTCCAATTCCGAATCCAGATCAAACGTCCCGGACGTTTCCACCGAATACGCCACGATATTTTTATACGGCAACGACGTGAAGTCCTTCTTGCTGCCGGTAATCCCCTGCACGTTCACCGCAATGATGCGCTTGGTGGTAAATACCACGCCGTCACGCATGGCTTTGTAGGCGTCGACCACTTCTTCGCCGTCGAGCAGCAAGGCCGATACGCGCTCGGCGTATTCGTTGTTTTGTTTGAGCTTGAAGAAGCCTTTGTTGTTGAAGTCGATCATGTGCCTGTCCTGGGTTCAGTGGGGCCGCCTGTGTATGACGTTTTGTTCGCGGATCTGTATCTAACGCCCGGCCCTTCAAGGCCCTAGCATTGCGCGTAACACTACAGCGTTGGCGAAGGATTTCACGCTGGCAGAATAAAAATCCAGGAGCGAAACGATGCCCGATATGTCCAACTTGCTTGCCTATGGCCTGATTTCACTCGGCATGGTGCTGACGCCCGGGCCGAACATGATCTACCTGATCTCCCGCTCGATCTGCCAGGGCCGCCCCGCCGGGTTGATTTCCCTGGGCGGGGTGGCGCTGGGGTTTGTGGTGTATATGGTTTGCGCGGCACTGGGTATCACCGCATTGGTGATGGCAGTGCCCTTTGCCTACGACGCGCTGCGGCTCGGCGGCGCGCTGTACCTGATGTACCTGGCCTGGCAGGCGGTCAAGCCGGGTGGGCGTTCGCCGTTCCAGGTGCGGGATTTGCCCAAGGACAGCCCGCGCAAACTGTTCACCATGGGCCTGGTCACCAACCTGCTCAATCCCAAAGTAGCGGTGATGTATTTGTCGCTGTTGCCGCAGTTCATCGATCCGAATGGTCATGCCAGTGTGCTGATGCAATCCCTGGTGTTGGGCTCCCTGCAGATTTTTATCAGCGTGAGCGTCAATGCGGTGATTGCCTGCATGGCGGGTTCCATCGCGGTGTTCTTCGTCACCCGGCCAGGCTGGCAGGTGCTGCAGCGCTGGGTGATGGGGTCGGTGTTGATGGGGTTGGCGGTGCGGATGGCGGTGGAGGGGCGGCGCTAGGTGCGCGTTACAGGATGGCTTTTAGGTAATCCTTGAGTGCCTGGAGCGGAGCATTGAGTGCTTGGAGGGTCGCAGCTTGAAGCACGTCCCGCGTAAGCCGCTGCAGCTCGCGTCCCATCACGGTGTGGGCACCGCCCAGAGAGTCGAGCGCTAACGTCAGGCACTGATCAAGCTTTAACTGAATCCCCGCCAGATCACCCTGGCGCACCAGCAACCCAAACACCTCGCGTTCATACCCATCCATCGCCGGGTCATCGCGCAGCAGCGGGCTGCCGTCCTCGGTTTCATGCACCAGTTTCAGGGCAAACAGTGCAACTGCTTCAAGCGTCAATTCCATGGTCCCGCTACCTCCACTGCCATGCCGGTCACTTTTCTACAGGCGAAAAAAAAGACCTTGAATTTCAAGGTCTTTCTTTAAGATGGTGCCCCGAGGGAGAATCGAACTCCCACTTCTTTCGAAAACGGATTTTGAATCCGCCGCGTCTACCAATTCCGCCATCAGGGCTCAATGGCGGCGAAGTATAGAGATGAGATTACCGTTGGTCAATCACGTTTCATGGTCAATTTTGACTATTTCCGCTAGACTTCCCGGCCCTGCTAGACGAACCCCATCATGCGCGTTGCTGACTTTACTTTTGAGCTCCCTGATTCGCTGATCGCTCGCCACCCTTTGGCCGAGCGTCGCGCCAGTCGACTGCTGACCCTGGACGGGCCGAGCGGTGCCCTCGCACACCGTCAATTCACTGATTTGCTTGAGCATTTGCGCCCAGGCGATTTGATGGTTTTCAACAATACCCGGGTGATTCCGGCGCGGCTGTTTGGCCAGAAAGCCTCCGGCGGCAAGCTGGAAATCCTGGTGGAACGGGTGCTGGACAGTCATCGCGTGCTGGCCCATGTGCGCTCCAGCAAGTCGCCGAAACCGGGCTCGAGCCTGTTGATCGATGGCGGTGGCGAAGCCGAAATGGTGGCGCGCCACGATGCCTTGTTCGAGCTCAAGTTCGCCGAGGAAGTGTTGCCGCTGTTGGAACGTGTCGGTCATATGCCGTTGCCTCCTTATATAGATCGCCCCGACGAAGACTCGGACCGCGAGCGCTATCAGACGGTGTACTCCCAGCGTCTCGGTGCGGTTGCAGCACCGACGGCCGGCCTGCATTTCGACCAGCCGCTGCTGGATGCGATTGCCGCCAAGGGCGTCGAGACCGCTTATGTGACCCTGCACGTGGGGGCCGGTACGTTTCAGCCGGTGCGTGTGGAGAACATCGAAGACCACCATATGCACAGCGAATGGCTGGAAGTTAGCCAGGACGTCGTGGACGCGGTTAACGCGTGCAAGGCGCGCGGTGGGCGAGTGGTGGCGGTGGGCACTACCAGCGTACGGTCGCTTGAGAGTGCGGCGCGTGATGGGGTGCTCAAGCCGTTCAGCGGCGACACTGACATCTTTATTTTCCCGGGTCGGCCATTCCATGTGGTCGATTGCCTGGTCACCAATTTCCATTTGCCGGAATCCACGCTGTTGATGCTGGTGTCGGCATTTGCCGGTTACCCGGAAACCATGGCGGCTTATCAAGCGGCCATCGCCAACGAGTACCGTTTTTTCAGCTACGGTGATGCGATGTTTATCACCCGTAACCCGGCGCCGCGCGGCCCTGAGGACAACTTATGAGTCGTATGTCGTTTGAACTGCTGGCTACCGACGGCAAGGCCCGTCGCGGTCGTCTGACCTTCCCGCGCGGCACTGTAGAGACCCCGGCTTTCATGCCGGTCGGTACCTACGGCACCGTCAAGGGCATGCTGCCCCGTGACATCGTCGCCACGGGCGCCGAGATCATCCTCGGCAATACCTTCCACCTGTGGCTGCGCCCGGGTACGGAAGTGATTAAGAAGCATGGCGACCTGCATGACTTCATGAAGTGGCAAGGCCCGATCCTCACCGACTCAGGCGGTTTCCAGGTGTTCAGCCTGGGCGCCATGCGCAAGATCAAGGAGGAGGGTGTGACCTTCGCCTCGCCGGTGGACGGCGCCAAGGTGTTCATGGGCCCGGAAGAGTCGATGCAGGTGCAACGTGACCTGGGCTCCGACATTGTGATGATTTTCGACGAGTGCACGCCGTACCCGGCCGATGAAGACGTGGCACGCATCTCCATGGAGCTGTCGCTGCGTTGGGCCCAGCGTTCGAAGAACGCCCATGGCGACAATACCGCGGCGCTGTTCGGTATCGTCCAGGGCGGCATGCATGAAAGCCTGCGCAAGCGCTCGCTGGAAGGCCTCGACAAGATCGGCTTCGACGGCCTGGCCATTGGTGGTCTGTCGGTGGGCGAGCCCAAGCATGAAATGATCAAGGTGCTCGATTACCTGCCGGGCCTGATGCCCGCTGACAAACCTCGTTACCTTATGGGCGTTGGCAAACCGGAAGATCTCGTAGAGGGTGTGCGCCGCGGTGTGGACATGTTCGATTGCGTGATGCCAACCCGTAATGCCCGCAATGGGCATCTGTTCATCGATACAGGCGTGCTGAAGATCCGTAACGCGTTCCATCGCCATGATGATTCGCCGCTCGATCCCACCTGTGACTGCTACACCTGCCAGAACTTCTCCCGTGCTTATCTGCATCACTTGGACAAATGCGGGGAAATGCTGGGTAGCATGTTGAATACCATCCACAATTTGCGTCACTACCAAGTCCTGATGGCTGGTTTGCGCGAGGCTATTCAACAGGGTACATTGGCCGCCTTCGTCGATGCCTTCTATGCCAAGCGCGGGCTCCCTGTGCCGCCCTTGGACTGAGTTTCCCGACCCTAAGATTCACTATTTGCAACTGGAGTGCTAAATGAGCTTTTTTATCTCTAACGCCATGGCTGACGCCGCTGCGCCTGCTGCTGCCGGCCCTATGGGCGGTGGTTTCGAGTGGATTTTCCTGGTCGGCTTCCTGGTCATCTTCTACCTGATGATCTGGCGCCCACAGGCCAAGCGCGCCAAAGAGCAGAAAAACCTGCTGGGCAGCCTGCAGAAAGGCGACGAAGTCGTGACCACTGGCGGTATCGCCGGCAAGATCACCAAGGTTTCCGACGCTTTCGTGGTACTGGAAGTCTCCGATACCGTGGAAATGAAGTTCCAGAAGGGCGCCATCGCCGCCACGCTGCCTAAAGGCACGCTCAAAGCGATCTGAGTAACAACCTTTACCAATCGACGGGGCGCGCAAGGCGCCCCGCGTTATAAGCGGGCGGCGTGATGCTGAACAAATACCCTCTGTGGAAATACGTACTGATCCTGGCGGTGCTGGCGATCGGTTTTATTTATTCCGCTCCCAATCTCTATCCTGATGACCCTGCGATCCAGATCTCTGGCGCCAGCACTTCGCTGCAGGTCAATCAGGCTGACCTGGAACGTGCGAGCAAAGCGCTCAACGACGCGGGTATCCAGGTTAAAGCGGCAACCTTGGCGGCTGGTTCCAAAGGCGGCTTGTTGCGCCTGACCAAGCAAGAAGACCAGTTGCCGGCTAAAGATGTCGTGCGCAAGGTCATGGGTGACGACTACGTCGTTGCGTTGAACCTGGCACAGACCACGCCACAATGGCTGCGCAGCATTGGCGCGCACCCGATGAAGCTGGGTCTGGACTTGTCCGGTGGTGTGCACTTCCTGCTGGAAGTGGACATGGACAAGGCCCTCGATGCGCGCCTGAAAGTCTACGAAGGCGACGTGAAGAGCCTGCTGCGCAAAGAGAAATTGCGTTATCGCAGCCTGCCGCAGCTCAACGGTGCCATCCAGTTGGGCTTTGCTGACGAAGCCTCTCGCGAACAGGCCCGTGCGCTGATCCGCAAGAATTTCAATGATTTCGACATCGTACCAGCCGACCTGAATGGCCAGGCGGTACTGCGCCTGGCGATGAGCCCGGCCAAGATTGCCGAAATCCGCGAATACTCCATCAAGCAGAACTTGACCACGGTACGTAACCGCGTCAACGAGCTGGGTGTGGCCGAGCCGATCGTGCAGCGTCAAGGCGCCAACCGCATCGTGGTTGAGCTGCCGGGCGTGCAGGACACCGCTGAAGCCAAGCGTATTCTGGGTAAGACCGCCAACCTGGAATTCCGCCTTGCGGCTGAGCCGGGTGCCACCCGTGCGACCTCCGAAGAGTTCGAGTTCCGCGAAGGCAACCGTCCTCCAGCACTTATCGAGCGTGGCCTGATCATCACGGGTGACCAGGTGACCGATGCCAAGGCCGGTTTCGGCGAGCACGGCACCCCTGAAGTGAACATCCGCCTGGATGGCCACGGTGGCGAACTGATGAGCCGCGCCACGCGCAGCAACGTCGGTCGCAGCATGGCGGTGATCTTCATCGAGCAGCGCCCGGTCACCACCTACACCAAGCAGATGGTCAACGGCGTCGAAAAAGACGTGCCGGTACAGACCTTTAAGGAAGAGAAGAAGATCATCAGCCTGGCGACCATCCAGTCGCCGCTGGGTGCTCAATTCCGCATCACTGGCCTGAACGGCCAGGGCGAGTCT
The DNA here is from genome assembly GCF_036704165.1 of Pseudomonas khavaziana. Classification (NCBI taxonomy): domain Bacteria; kingdom Pseudomonadati; phylum Pseudomonadota; class Gammaproteobacteria; order Pseudomonadales; family Pseudomonadaceae; genus Pseudomonas; species Pseudomonas khavaziana. The sequence continues at coordinate 5,359,964 of NZ_CP129946.1, read as the reverse complement.
TCCGAGCTGGCGCTGCTGCTGCGTGCCGGTGGCCTGGCGGCGCCGATGTATTTCGCTGAAGAACGGACCATCGGCCCGAGCCTGGGTGCCGACAACATCACCAAGGGTGTCGATGCGGCGCTGTGGGGCATGCTGTTCGTGTCGCTGTTCATCATCGCCATCTACCGCTTCTTCGGCGTCATCGCCACCGTCGCCCTGGCGGGTAACATGGTGATGCTGCTGGCCCTGATGTCGCTGCTGGGCGCTACCCTGACCCTGCCGGGTATCGCCGGTATCGTCCTCACCATGGGTATGGCGGTCGACGCCAACGTGCTGATCTTCTCGCGTATCCGTGAAGAGATCGCGGCGGGCATGACCGTACAACGTGCAATCAACGAAGGCTTCGGCCGGGCATTTACCGCGATTCTCGACTCCAACCTGACTACCCTGTTGGTCGGCGGGATTCTCTTTGCCATGGGCACAGGCCCCGTCAAAGGTTTTGCGGTGACCATGTCCCTCGGTATCTTTACCTCGATGTTCACGGCCATCATGGTGACCCGCGCAATGGTCAACCTGATCTTTGGCGGGCGTGACTTCAAGAAGTTGTGGATTTAAGGGGCTGCCATGTTACGTACAATCAACTTCATGGGCGTTCGCAACATTGCGTTCGGCGTCACTGCGCTCCTTACCGTTCTGGCGTTGTTCAGCTGGTTCCATAAGGGCCTGAACTACGGCCTGGACTTCACCGGCGGTACGCTCATCGAGCTGACCTACGAGAAGCCGGCCGACGTTACCCTGGTGCGCGACGAGCTGGTCAAGGCTGGCTATCACGAAGCCGTCGTGCAGAGCTTCGGTGCGACCACCGACCTGCTGGTGCGTATGCCTGGCGAAGACCCGCAACTGGGTCATCAGGTAGCCGAGGCCTTGCAGAAGGTCGGCGGCGACAACCCGGCATCGGTCAAGCGCGTTGAGTTCGTGGGCCCGCAGGTCGGTGAAGAACTGCGCGACCAGGGCGGCCTCGGCATGCTGATGGCGCTGGTCGGCATCATGATCTACCTGGCCTTCCGTTTTCAGTGGAAGTTCGGTGTCGGCGCCATTGTGTCGCTGATCCACGACGTGATCGTGACCGTGGGTATCCTGGCCTATTTCCAGATCACCTTCGACCTGACCGTATTGGCGGCCGTTCTGGCGATCATTGGTTACTCGCTCAACGACACCATCGTGGTATTCGACCGGGTTCGCGAGAACTTCCGGGTACTGCGCAAGGCGACGTTGATCGAGAACATCAACATATCCACCACCCAGACCCTGCTGCGGACCATGGCGACCTCGATCTCCACTTTGCTGGCGATTGCTGCGCTGATGATCTTCGGTGGCGACAACCTGTGGGGCTTTTCCCTGGCGCTGTTCATCGGTGTTCTGGCGGGTACCTACTCGTCGATCTACATCGCCAACGTGGTGCTGATCTGGCTGAACCTCAATAGCGAAGACCTGATCCCTCCTGCTGCTACCGACAAGGAGGTCGACGACCGTCCTTGACGGATGTTCGTTGATACGCTGTTACAAAGAAGGCACGAGATTGAACTCGTGCCTTTTTTTTGGCTCCAAGGCTGGGTATAGCGCGGACGTTTCGGTCCGCTTGTGATGGTCAGGAGGTTCATGTGAACAAGTCGTTGCTGGTTGGTGCAGTATTGGGTGCTGTCGGTGTGACTGCCGGGGGCGCTGTTGCCACCTACAGCCTGGTAAAAAGCGGCCCTGAGTATGCGCAAGTGCTGGCGGTGCAGCCGGTGAAAACCCAGATTAAAACCCCTCGTGAGGTCTGCAAGGACGTCACCGTGACCCGGCAGCGTCCGGTGCAGGATCAACATCAAATCGCCGGTACCGTAGTGGGTGCCCTTGCAGGTGGCCTGCTGGGTAACCAGATCGGTGGCGGTAACGGTAAGAAACTGGCCACCGTGGCCGGTGCAGTCGGTGGTGGCTACGCCGGTAACAAGGTTCAGGAAGGCATGCAGAACCGCGATACCTACACCACTACGCAAACCCGCTGTAACACCGTCAATGACATCAGCGACAAGGTTGTTGGCTATGACGTGCGTTACAACCTGGATGGCAAGGAAGGCACTGTGCGTATGGAGCGTGATCCAGGCAGCCAGATCCCGGTGGATAAGGAAGGGCGTCTGATCCTGGGTCAGAACCAGCAGTAATACCGGGCCTGGCACTGATTCAAAGGCCAGGTGCAGTTCAAAATGTGGGAGGGGGCTTGCCCGCGATGGTTGCAGTGGGTCAGCACCTGATTAGCTGGCTGACCCACCGCCATCGGGGGCAAGCCCCCTCCCACATTTGATATGTATTGCTGCTGATTCACGGGTCTGTCACAAATCCCAGGCATAAAAAAAGCACCCCTAGGGGTGCTTTTTTTGCTCACTCGCTTAGCGCTTCAGCGAAGCCGGCAGGTGCGGCTGGATCGCCGTCAGTACTGCCTTGAAGCATTTGGTGTTGCCGGCAACCACGTGGCCTTTCTCAAGGAAGTCGTGACCGCCGGTGAAATCGCTCACCAGGCCGCCAGCTTCCTGGATCAGCAGGGCGCCTGCAGCCATGTCCCACTCGGACAGGCCCGATTCCCAGAATGCATCGAAACGACCGGCAGCGACATAAGCCAGGTCCAGGCTGGCTGCGCCGGCGCGGCGGATGCCGGCGGTCTGGCCAACCAGGGCGCGGAACATGCCCAGGTAGTTTTCCAGGTTGTCCATCTGGTCGTCACGGAACGGGAAGCCGGTGCCCAGCAGGGCGCCTTCCAGGCTGGTACGACCGCTGACACGCAGGCGACGGCCGTTCAACTGGGCGCCACGGCCACGGCTGGCGGTGAATTCTTCCTGGCGAACCGGGTCCAGCACAACGGCGTGTTCCAGGCGGCCACGGTATTTGCAGGCGATGCTCACGGCAAAGTGCGGGATGCCGCGCAGGAAGTTGGTGGTGCCATCCAGTGGGTCGATGATCCACAGGTAGTCTTCGCCTTCGCCGCTACCTTTGTGCAGGCCGGTTTCTTCACCGAGGATGCCGTGGGTAGGGTAGGCCTTGCGCAGGGCGTCGATGATCTTCTGTTCGGCGGCGCGATCCACCTCGGATACATAATCCTTGGCGTCTTTTTCGTCGACCTTGATGGTATCCAGGCGCTCGATGGAGCGGAAGATCAATTCACTGGCGCTGCGGGCGGCGCGCAGCGCGATATTCAGCATGGGCTGCATGGATGTGTCACCTAAGGTTGTTAAAGAAAGCCGGGCATTCTAGCAGAAACTTTCTTCAGGTGAAGGACGACGTTAGCTTTCATGGCATAACCTTAGGCTGTTCTGTAAGATTTGCTCCCCTTTCCCGTGTCCGAGAGCGCCTCCCTTGCTGCAAAATATTCGTGTCGTCTTGGTCAATACCAGTCATCCCGGCAATATCGGCGGGGTGGCGCGAGCCATGAAAAACATGGGGCTGACGCGCCTGGTGCTGGTCGAGCCGCGGGTATTCCCGCACCACGAGGCCGATGCCCGTGCGTCCGGCGCCAATGACATCCTGCAAAGCGCTCAGGTTGTCGCGACGTTGGAAGATGCCTTGGTTGGCTGCAACCTGGTGCTTGGCACCAGCGCCCGTGACCGACGCATCCCCTGGCCGCTGCTGGATCCGCGCGAATGCGGCACCAAGGTGGTGGAAGAAGCTGCCGGTGGCGCTGAGATCGCCCTGGTGTTCGGCCGTGAAGACTCCGGCCTGACCAATGAAGAGCTGCAGCGATGTCATTACCACGTGCACATTCCATCAGACCCTGAGTTCAGTTCGTTGAATCTCGGGGCGGCGGTGCAGGTATTGAGTTACGAAGTGCGCATGGCCTGGCTGGCTGCTCAAGGCCAGCCGAGCAAGGTTGAGAAGGATGAAGTCGCGTCGACCAAAAGTGGCGAGCTGGCCACCATGGACGAACTGGAGCGCTTCTATGAGCACCTGGAGCAAACCCTGGTAGCCATCGAATTCCTCGATCCTGAAAAGCCAAGGCATTTAATGGCGCGCCTGCGTCGCTTGTACGGTCGCAGCTCGATAAGCAGGGCTGAGATGAATATATTGCGTGGCATCCTCACGGAAACCCAGAAAGCGGCCCGTGGCGAGCTTCTTAAACGGAAGGATTAACAATGTTCGAGCGTTTGCGAGAAGACATCCAGAGCGTTTTCCACCGAGACCCGGCGGCGCGCAATGCCTTTGAAGTGCTGACCTGCTACCCGGGCATGCACGCGATCTGGATCCATCGCCTGTCTGCTGTGTTGTGGGGCATGGGCTGGAAATGGCTGGCGCGATTGGTGTCGAACTTCGGTCGCTGGCTGACCGGCATCGAGATTCACCCTGGCGCCAAGGTCGGTCGCCGCTTCTTCATCGACCATGGCATGGGCATCGTGATTGGCGAGACCGCCGAGATTGGTGATGACGTGACGCTTTACCAGGGTGTGACCCTGGGTGGTACCACCTGGAATAAAGGCAAGCGCCACCCGACCCTGGAAAATGGCGTGGTGGTAGGGGCGGGCGCCAAGGTATTGGGGCCCTTTACCGTGGGCGCCGGCGCCAAGGTAGGCTCCAATGCCGTAGTGACCAAGGCTGTACCTGCTGGCGCCACCGTGGTGGGCATTCCGGGCCGCATCATCGTCAAGCCGGAAGTCGGCGACGAGCAGGAAGCCAAGCGCAAGGCCATGGCCGAAAAGATCGGCTTCGATGCCTACGGCGTCAGCGAAGACATGCCCGACCCGGTGGCGCGCGCCATTGGTCAATTGCTCGACCACCTGCAGGCGGTGGATGGCAAGTTGGACGGCATGTGTGGCGCACTGAAGGACCTGGGCAGCCCCTACTGTGCCAAGGAGTTGCCTGAGTTGCGCGAAGAAGACTTTGCCGAGATCAAGGACGAGGCCGCCACCAAGGCAAGCTGAAGTCCCAAGGCCGCCAGAGATCCCTGTGGGAGGGGGCTTGCTCCCGATAACGGTGGGTCAGCCAGCTGATAAGTGACTGACATTCAGTCATCGGGAGCAAGCCCCCTCCCACATTTTGATCTCCATTGGTCTCGAGATCTCTGCCAGGCCCTGTTCCCGCTGGTCCATCCCACCCCATGCTGCTATGATTCGCGCGCCCTTTTTACGGGTATTCCCGACTAAAGCACTAGGTCTTATAGTTGACTTAAATACTCGGGAATCGCATACTTGCTCCCATTCTGAAACACCTTGGTACCTTGTCCATGAGACTGACTACAAAAGGCCGATACGCGGTGACCGCCATGCTTGACCTGGCTTTGCACGCGCAAACTGGGCCGGTGTCCCTGGCCGATATCTCCGAGCGCCAAGGCATTTCCCTGTCTTACCTCGAACAGCTGTTCGCCAAATTGCGCCGCAGCAACCTGGTTTCCAGCGTTCGCGGTCCAGGTGGTGGCTATCAATTGTCCCGCGACATGCAGGGCATCCAGGTAGCCCAGGTAATCGACGCGGTCAACGAATCCGTCGACGCTACCAAGTGCCAGGGCCTGGGTGATTGCCACGCCGGTGACACCTGCCTGACGCACCACTTGTGGTGTGACTTGAGCCTGCAGATCCATGAGTTTTTGAGTGGTATCAGCTTGGCTGATCTTGTGACTCGCCGTGAGGTGCAAGAAGTAGCCCAGCGTCAGGACCAGCGCCGTTGCAACACCAAGGCGCCGCGCCTGGACAAGATCGAAGCGTCCGCCGTCGAGTGACAGCCGCAGAGCTAACGGCACGCCAGCCAGCCTGATTTAGGAGAAAGTCCATGAAATTGCCGATTTACCTTGATTACTCAGCGACCACCCCGGTTGATCCGCGTGTCGCGCAAAAAATGAGCGAATGCCTGCTGGTCGACGGAAACTTCGGCAACCCGGCCTCCCGTTCCCACGTATTCGGCTGGAAGGCTGAGGAAGCGGTGGAGAATGCTCGTCGCCAGGTCGCAGACCTGGTCAATGCCGACCCGCGTGAAATCGTCTGGACCTCCGGTGCCACCGAGTCCGACAACCTGGCTATCAAGGGCGCGGCGCATTTCTACGCGACCAAGGGCAAGCACCTGATCACCACCAAGATTGAGCACAAGGCTGTCCTCGACACCATGCGCCAACTTGAGCGTGAAGGTTTCGAGGTTACCTACCTCGAGCCCACCACCGACGGTATCGTCACCCCGGCCATGATCGAAGCCGCGATGCGTGAAGACACCATCCTGGTTTCCGTGATCCACGTGAACAATGAAATCGGCACTATCAACGACATCGCGGCCATCGGCGAGCTGACCCGCTCCAAAGGTGTGTTGCTGCACGTCGACGCTGCCCAGTCCACCGGCAAGGTCGACATCGACCTGTCCAAGCTGAAAGTCGACCTGATGTCGTTCTCGGCCCACAAGACTTATGGCCCTAAAGGCATCGGCGCGCTGTACGTGAGCCGCAAACCGCGCGTGCGCATTGAAGCCACCATGCACGGCGGTGGTCACGAGCGCGGCATGCGTTCCGGTACCCTGGCGACCCACCAGATCGTCGGCATGGGCGAAGCGTTCCGCGTAGCCAAGGAAGACATGGCTGCCGAAAACGTACGCATCAAGGCGTTGAGCGACCGCTTCTACAAGCAGGTCGAGAACCTTGAAGAGCTGTACATCAACGGCAGCATGACCGCCCGCGTGCCGCACAACCTGAATTTGAGCTTCAACTACGTCGAAGGCGAGTCGCTGATCATGGCGCTCAAGGACCTGGCCGTATCGTCCGGTTCGGCCTGCACCTCGGCGTCCCTTGAGCCTTCGTACGTACTGCGCGCCCTGGGCCGCAACGACGAACTGGCTCACAGCTCGATCCGCTTTACGTTCGGCCGCTTCACCACTGAAGAGCAAGTCGACTACGCCGCGCAGAAAGTCTGCGAAGCCGTCAACAAGCTGCGCGTTCTGTCGCCGCTGTGGGACATGTACAAAGACGGTGTCGACATTTCCAAGATCGAGTGGGCGGCACACTAACTATAGAAGCCGCCACCCAAGCTCTGTAGGAACGTGGCGGTAAACGCAGGCGTTTCTACAGGGTTCCAGAGCGGCCCTGATGAGTGAGGATTCAGTACCATGGCTTACAGCGAAAAGGTCATCGACCACTACGAAAACCCGCGCAACGTCGGCAAGATGGACGCGCAAGACCCTGATGTCGGCACCGGCATGGTCGGCGCTCCGGCGTGCGGCGATGTGATGCGCCTGCAGATCAAGGTCAACGAACAGGGCATTATCGAAGATGCCAAGTTCAAGACCTATGGCTGCGGTTCGGCCATCGCCTCCAGTTCCCTGGCGACCGAGTGGATGAAAGGCAAGTCCCTGGATGAGGCTGTCACCATCAGCAACACCCAGCTGGCCGAAGAACTGGCCCTGCCGCCAGTGAAAATCCACTGCTCGGTGCTTGCGGAAGACGCCATCAAGGCGGCTGTTCGCGACTACAAGCAGAAGAAAGGCTTGATCTAAGCATTTGGCGACGAGTAAGGAGTCAACGATGGCTATCAGCATGACAGAAGCGGCTGCGCAGCACATTCGCCGCTCCCTGAATGGGCGCGGTAAAGGTGAGGGGATTCGTCTGGGTGTTCGCACCACAGGCTGTTCCGGCCTTGCCTACGTGCTGGAGTTTGTCGACGAGGTGGTTGAAGAGGACCAGGTGTTCGAAAGTCACGGCGAGAAAGTGATCATCGACCCTAAGAGCCTGACCTACCTGGACGGCACCGAACTCGATTTCGTCAAGGAAGGGTTGAACGAAGGCTTCAAGTTCAACAACCCCAACGTGCGCGGTGAATGTGGCTGCGGCGAAAGCTTCAACATCTGAGGCTACTCGTGGGTACTCCTTGTCATTTCGCTTTATTCGAGCTGCAGCCGAGCTTTCGCCTGGACCTCGATCAGCTTGCCACGCGCTACCGAGAACTGGCGCGTGGCGTGCATCCGGACCGTTTTGCTGACGCTTCCGAGCGTGAACAACGCCAGGCCCTGGAGCAATCGGCCAGCCTCAACGAAGCCTATCAGACGCTCAAAAGTCCTGCGAAACGCGCGCGTTACCTGCTCGCGATGAACGGTGGTGAGTTGCCGTTGGAAGTCACGGTGCACGATCCGGACTTCCTGATGCAGCAGATGCAGTGGCGCGAAGAGCTCGAAGACTTGCAGGACGAAGCCGATGTGGCGGGCGTCGCGGTTTTCAAGCGCCGTCTGAAAACCGCCCAGGATGAGCTCAACGAAAGCTTCGCAGCCTGTTGGGATGATGCTGCGCAACGCGAACAGGCCGAACGCCTGATGCGGCGCATGCAGTTCCTCGACAAGCTCACCTACGAAGTGCGCCAGCTAGAAGAGCGCCTCGACGATTAACCCAGTGCTGCCCGTGATGCACGCCTGATAGACAGATAAGACCTGATTACCATGGCCCTACTGCAAATCGCCGAACCCGGCCAAAGCCCTCAACCGCACCAGCGTCGCCTGGCGGTCGGGATTGACTTGGGCACTACCAATTCCCTGGTCGCCGCCTTGCGCAGCGGCCTGTCTGAGCCGCTGCCCGACGCCGATGGCCAGGTGATCCTGCCGTCCGCCGTGCGTTACCACGCGGATCGTACCGAAGTCGGTGAATCGGCCAAGCTGGCCGCGTCCTCCGACCCTCTGAATACTGTTCTGTCGGTCAAGCGCTTGATGGGTCGTGGTCTGTCCGACGTCAAGCAATTGGGCGACCAGCTGCCCTATCGCTTTGTCGGCGGTGAATCCCATATGCCGTTCATCGACACCGTCCAAGGGCCTAAGAGCCCGGTGGAAGTGTCGGCCGATATCCTCAAGGTGCTGCGCCAGCGTGCGGAAACCACCTTGGGCGGCGAACTGGTCGGTGCGGTGATCACCGTTCCCGCGTATTTCGACGATGCGCAGCGCCAAGCTACCAAGGACGCGGCGAAGCTCGCCGGCCTGAACGTGCTGCGCCTGCTCAACGAGCCGACTGCCGCCGCTGTAGCCTATGGCTTGGATCAGCACGCTGAGGGCCTGGTTGCTATCTATGACCTGGGCGGCGGCACCTTTGATATTTCAATCCTGCGCCTGACCGGCGGCGTCTTTGAAGTGCTGGCCACCGGTGGCGACAGTGCCCTGGGCGGCGATGACTTTGACCATGCCATTGCAGGCTGGATCATCACCAGTGCCGGTTTGTCTGCCGACCTGGATCCAGGCGCGCAGCGTAATCTGCTGCAGACAGCCTGTGCCGCCAAGGAAGCACTGACTGACGCCGCTTCTGTTGAAGTCTCCTACGGTAGCTGGTCGGCGCAGCTGACCCGCGAAGCTTTTGATGCGCTGATCGAGCCGATGGTCGCTCGCAGCCTCAGGGCGTGTCGCCGTGCCGTGCGCGATTCCGGTGTCGAGCTGGAAGACGTGGCTGCGGTGGTCATGGTCGGCGGTTCCACCCGCGTACCGCGCGTGCGCGAGGCCGTGGCCGAAGCCTTTGGTCGCCAGCCGCTGACTGAAATCGACCCGGATCAAGTGGTCGCCATTGGCGCTGCGATCCAGGCCGATACCCTGGCCGGCAACAAGCGTGACGGTGGCGAACTGCTGCTGCTCGACGTGATCCCGTTGTCCCTGGGGCTGGAAACCATGGGCGGCCTGATGGAGAAGGTGATTCCACGCAATACCACCATTCCCGTCGCTCGCGCCCAGGATTTCACCACCTACAAAGACGGCCAGACGGCCATGATGATCCATGTGCTGCAGGGCGAGCGCGAGCTGATCAGCGATTGCCGCTCCCTGGCGCGCTTCGAGTTACGCGGTATTCCGGCGATGGTGGCCGGTGCTGCGAAAATTCGCGTGACCTACCAGGTCGACGCCGATGGCCTGCTCAGCGTGGCGGCCCGTGAGCTGGGTTCGGGCGTTGAGGCCAGCATCCAGGTCAAGCCGTCCTACGGCCTGACCGACGGCGAAATCGCCAAGATGCTCAAGGACTCGTTCCAGTACGCCGGTGACGACAAAGTCGCCCGCGTATTACGCGAACAGCAAGTCGATGCCCAGCGCCTGCTCGAAGCGGTGCAGGGGGCCTTGGATGCTGACGGTGAGCGCCTGCTGGACGCCGAGGAACGCATGGTCATCGACCTGCAGATGCAGGAGTTGGCCGAACTGATGAAAGGCAACGATGGTTATGCCATCGAGCAACAGACCAAGCGCTTGTCGCAGGTCACAGATGCCTTTGCCGCCCGCCGCATGGATCAGACGGTGAAAGCCGCACTGGCGGGGCGCAACCTGAATGAAATCGAGGAATAACTGATGCCGCAGGTTACTTTTCTACCGCACGCCGAGCATTGCCCGGACGGCATGGTTGTGGAGGCTGAGACCGGCAAGTCCCTGCTTGAGGTCGCCCATGACAATCACATCGAGATCGAAAGTGCCTGTGGCGGCGTGAATGCCTGCACCACTTGTCACTGCATCATTCGTAAAGGTTTCAATAGCCTCAACGAGGCCGATGACCTTGAAGAAGATTATCTTGATCGGGCGTGGGGCCTGGAGCCAACGTCGCGCCTGAGCTGTCAGGCGAAGGTCGGCACCGAAGATCTCACTGTCGAGATTCCGAAATATTCGCTCAACCATGCGGCCGAAGCGCCGCATTGATTCAAGGAACTGTCATGAGCCTGAAATGGGTTGATGTACAAGAAATTGCTATACAACTTGCCGAAGCTCACCCTGAGGTCAATCCTCTTACCGTGAACTTCGTCAAGCTGCGCAACCTCGTAATGGAACTGCCGGATTTTGACGACGTCCCGGATCGGAGTGGCGAAAAGGTCCTGGAGGCGATTCAAGGCCTGTGGATCGAAGAAGCAGACTGAGCCGCCTTTTTACGCAGTTAGGCAATACCCAATAACCCGCGTATAATTCGCGGGTTTAATTTTTCGTAAATTACCGTTTCTGGAGTTACACCATGGCTGTTCAACGTACTTTCTCCATCATCAAGCCTGACGCTGTTGCAAAAAACGTCATCGGCGAGATCACCACTCGTTTCGAAAAAGCCGGCCTGAAGGTTGTAGCTTCGAAACTCAAGCAACTGTCCAAGGCTGAAGCTGAAGGCTTCTACGCTGAGCACAGCGCTCGTGGCTTCTTCGGCGACCTGGTTGCCTTCATGATCTCCGGTCCTGTTGTTGTCCAGGTACTGGAAGGCGAAAACGCTATCGCTCTGAACCGTGAGCTGATGGGCGCTACCAACCCTAAAGAAGCCGCTGCCGGCACCATCCGTGCTGACTTCGCTGAATCCATCGACGCCAACGCTGTTCACGGTTCGGACTCCGAAGCCGCTGCTGCTCGCGAAATCTCGTACTTTTTCGCTGCTACTGAAGTAACCGCTCGCTAAGCATCGGCTTAAAGAGTGAGGGTGAATCCATGACTACATCGACTGTTAAAACCAACCTGCTGGGTCTGACTCAGCCGGAAATGGAGAAATTCTTCGACTCAATCGGGGAGAAGCGTTTCCGTGCCGGTCAGGTAATGAAGTGGATTCACCACTTTGGCGTCGACGATTTCGACGCCATGACGAACGTCAGCAAGGCCCTGCGCGACAAGCTCAAGGCCATTGCCGAGGTGCGTGGTCCCGAGGTTGTCAGCGAGGACATCTCCAGCGACGGCACCCGTAAGTGGGTGGTGCGCGTGGCGTCCGGCAGTTGCGTCGAGACCGTGTACATTCCCCAGGGCAAACGCGGCACCTTGTGCGTTTCGTCCCAGGCAGGCTGTGCCCTGGACTGCAGTTTCTGCTCCACCGGCAAGCAAGGCTTCAATAGCAACCTCACCGCCGCCGAAGTCATCGGCCAGGTATGGATTGCCAACAAATCCTTTGGCAGCGTCCCGGCAACCGTCGACCGTGCCATCACCAACGTGGTGATGATGGGCATGGGTGAGCCGCTGCTGAATTTCGACAACGTGATTGCGGCCATGCACCTGATGATGGACGACCTGGGCTACGGCATCTCCAAGCGCCGCGTAACCCTGTCGACCTCCGGCGTGGTCCCGATGATCGATGAGCTGGCCAAGCACATCGACGTCTCCCTGGCGTTGTCGCTGCATGCACCCAATGACGCATTGCGTAACCAATTGGTGCCGATCAACAAGAAGTATCCGCTTAAGATGTTGCTCGAATCTTGCCAGCGCTATATGGCGACCCTGGGCGAGAAGCGCGTGTTGACCATCGAGTACACCATGCTCAAGGACATCAATGACAAGGTCGAGCATGCGGTCGAGATGATCGAACTGCTCAAGAACACCCCGTGCAAGATCAACCTGATTCCGTTCAACCCTTTTCCACATTCTGGCTACGAGCGGCCGAGCAACAACGCTATCCGTCGTTTCCAGGATCAACTGCACCAGGCCGGCTACAACGTCACCGTGCGCACCACCCGTGGTGAAGACATCGACGCCGCCTGTGGTCAATTGGTAGGGCAGGTGATGGATCGCACCCGCCGCAGCGAACGTTATATCGCCGTGCGCGAACTTAACGCCGCTGAAGATTTGCCGCAAATTGCTGTGAATCGAATCTGAGAGAGGACCTCTATGCCCTTGCGCCTTGCGCTGCTTTTACTGGTTACCGGCCTTGTGGCCGGTTGCGTTTCATCGGGCCATGTCAGCCCTTTGCAAACGGATAAAGGCCGTGATGAGGCGCGAGTTGCCTATGTGCAGCTGGGCTTGGGGTACCTGCGCCAAGGCATGAGCGAGCAGGCCAAGGTGCCGTTGAAAAAGGCCCTTGAGCTGGATAACGATGATGCCGACGCCAATGCCGCACTGGCCCAGGTATTCCAGGCCCAGGCCGAGCCTGAACTGGCCGACCGCTATTTCCACAAGGCCCTGGCTTCACGCCCTGCCGACCCACGCCTGCTGAACAACTACGGCAGTTTCCTGTTCGAGCAGAAGCGTTATGACCTGGCGTCGCGCTATTTCCAGCAGGCCGCCGCCGATACCCTTTACCCGGAGCGTTCGCGGGTGTTCGAGAACCTCGGGGTGACCTCGATGCATCTCGGCCAGCGTGAAAATGCACGCCAGCACCTTGAAAAAGCCTTGCACCTGAACAGCCGCCAGCCACGGGCATTGCTCGAAATGGCTGAGTTGTCCTACGAAGACAGGCATTATGTGCCGGCACGAGACTATTACGAGCGTTTTAGCCTGCTCAGCGGGCAAAATGCACGTAGTCTATTGCTCGGTGTGCGCCTGGCGACGGTTCATGAAGAACACGACACGGCCGCACGTTTTGGCCAGCAACTCGAACGACTCTATCCCGGTACGCCGGAATATCAGCAATACCTGTCGGAGCAATGATGAAAGCCGCGCACCCGGAAGATGTAGCAGCTAATCGCGTAAACCCAGGCGAAACCTTGCGTCAGGCCCGCGAAAGCAATGGTTGGTCGCTGGCGGAAGTGGCCCTCAAGCTCAATTTGACCAGTACATCCCTGGCCAACCTGGAAGCCGGCGCGTTCGACAAGCTGCCTGGGCACACGTTTGCCCGCGGCTATATCCGCGCCTATGCCAAATTGCTGGGGATCGACCAGACCGTGCTGGTGCAGGAATTCGACCAGTTCACCGGTACCGACTCCCAGGGCAGTAACGTCCACGGCCTGGGGCGCATCGAAGAACCAACACGGGTTTCCCATACGATTTTGCGGATTGTCAGCCTGTTACTGCTGATTGCCGTGATTGGCGGCGGTTTCGTCTGGTGGCAAGACCAGGCTTCCCAGCGCAGCAAAGACCTGACCAGCAGCGCCATGGAACACGTCGAAGTCGAAAGCGCCGACGGCACTACCCAGATTCATCCGCTGGATGAGCCGGAAGACCAGGCCGTTGCAGAAGGGCAAACCACGCCGCAAGTGCCGGCTACGGCTGAACAGCCTGTGCCAGAAACCGCCACGGTACCGGCTGCGACGCCTGCTGTACCGGCTCCAGCGACTCCGACAGCGCCTGTGGCCCAGGCCCCGGCCGCAGCGACGCCTGCCCCAACGACCCCGACCCCCGCGCCAGCCGCACCGACAGCGCCGGCGATGTCGCCTCCCACCACCCCTGCGTTGATCGCCGGTGATGGGCGCGTACAGATTACCTTCATCGCTGACTGCTGGACGCAGGTCACCGATGGCAACGGCAAAGTGCTGTTCAGCGGTTTGAAGCGTAAGGGAGATACGCTGGACCAGGGCGGCAAGCCTCCTTTGACGCTGCGTCTGGGCTTTGCCCGTGGCGCGCAAGTGGCCTACAACGGCCAGCCTGTAGACGTGGCGCCGTTCACCAGTGGCGAGACTGCTCGCCTCAAGTTGGGACAATAGTCATGCACGGCGAATCTCCAATCAAACGTCGCGTATCGCGCAAGATCTGGGTCGGCTCTGTGCCGGTGGGCGGCGATGCCCCCATTGCAGTGCAAAGCATGACCAACAGCGACACCAACGATGTGGCAGCTACCGTGGCCCAGATTAACCGTCTGGAAGCTGCCGGCGTCGATATCGTGCGGGTTTCCGTACCGGACATGGATGCCGCCGAGGCTTTCGGCCGCATCAAGCAGCTGGTCAAGGTGCCGCTGGTTGCCGACATTCACTTTGACTACAAGATCGCGTTGCGCGTCGCCGAGTTGGGCGTCGATTGCCTGCGTATCAACCCGGGTAACATCGGTCGCGAAGACCGTGTGCGTGCCGTGGTGGATGCTGCCCGTGATCGCGATATCCCGATCCGCATCGGCGTCAACGCCGGTTCCCTGGAAAAAGACCTGCAGAAAAAATACGGCGAGCCGACGCCGGCGGCGCTCGTAGAGTCGGCACTGCGCCATGTTGAGCACCTTGAGCGCCTGAATTTCCAGGACTTCAAGGTCAGCGTAAAGGCCTCCGACGTGTTCATGGCCGTAGAAGCCTACCGCCTGCTGGCCAAGGAAATCGTACAGCCGTTGCACCTGGGTATCACCGAAGCGGGCGGTTTGCGCTCAGGCACAGTGAAATCTGCCGTGGGTCTCGGTATGCTGCTCGCCGAAGGGATTGGCGATACTATCCGCATCTCCCTGGCGGCAGACCCCGTAGAGGA
The DNA here is from genome assembly GCF_036704165.1 of Pseudomonas khavaziana. Taxonomy (NCBI): domain Bacteria; kingdom Pseudomonadati; phylum Pseudomonadota; class Gammaproteobacteria; order Pseudomonadales; family Pseudomonadaceae; genus Pseudomonas; species Pseudomonas khavaziana. The sequence goes on along the minus strand of NZ_CP129946.1, from coordinate 5,344,937 downwards.
AGTGAAGGTCGGCTACGACATTCTCAAATCCCTGCGTTTGCGTTCCCGTGGTATCAACTTCATTGCCTGCCCGAGCTGCTCGCGGCAGAACTTCGACGTGGTGAAGACCATGAACGATTTGGAGTTGCGCCTCGAAGACCTGCTGGTGCCGCTGGATGTGGCAGTGATCGGTTGTGTGGTCAATGGGCCGGGCGAAGCCAAGGAAGCCCATGTGGGCCTGACCGGCGGTACGCCGAACCTGATTTACATTGACGGCAAGCCGTCGCAGAAACTGACGAATGACAATCTGGTGGATCAGTTGGAAAAGCTGATCCGCGAGAAAGCGGCCGAGAAGGTCGCCGCTGACGCAGCGCTGATCGCTCGCGGCTGATTGAACGAATTTAAGGATTTGATGTGAGCAAGTCTCTGCAAGCCATTCGTGGCATGAACGACATCCTGCCGGAGCAGACGCCACTGTGGCGCTACTTCGAGAGCACGGTCGCGCGCCTGTTGGATAACTACGGTTACAAGCAGATCCGCATGCCGATCGTCGAGTTCACCGAGCTGTTCAAGCGCTCCATCGGTGAAGTGACCGACATCGTCGAAAAAGAGATGTACACCTTCGAAGACCGCAACGGCGACTCCCTGACCCTGCGTCCGGAAGGCACTGCCGCGTGCGTGCGCGCCGTACTTGAACATGGCATCACCGGCGGTGGCCAGACGCAGAAGCTCTGGTACATCGGCCCGATGTTTCGCCACGAGCGCCCGCAGAAAGGTCGCTATCGACAGTTCCACCAGATCGGTTGCGAAGTTTTCAACCTGGACGGCCCGGACATCGATGCCGAGCTGATCGTGCTGACCTGGCGCCTGTGGGGCCAGTTGGGCATCCGCGATGCGGTCAAGCTCGAACTCAACAGCCTGGGCACCAGCGAGTCCCGGGGCCGCTATCGCGAAGCCCTGGTCGAGTACCTGTCAGCGCACCTGGACAAATTGGACGAAGACAGCCAGCGCCGTCTGAAGACCAACCCGTTGCGTGTGCTGGACACCAAGAACGCCGATACCCAGGCCGTGCTGGTCGATGCGCCAAAGATGGCCGACTACCTAGACGACGAATCCCGCGTGCACTTCGAGGGTCTTAAGGCTCGCCTGGATGCCGCGGGTATTCCCTACGTGATCAACCCGAAGCTGGTGCGCGGCCTCGATTACTACAGCAAGACCGTGTTCGAGTGGGTCACCGACAAACTTGGCGCCCAGGGTACCGTATGTGCCGGTGGTCGCTATGACGGCCTGGTCGAGCAAATGGGCGGCAAACCGACCACCGGCGTAGGCTTTGCCATGGGCATCGAGCGGCTGATCCTGCTGCTCGAGACCCTCGAGCAGGTTCCCGAAGAGATTTCCCGTCAGGTGGATGTGTACCTTTGCGCCTTTGGCGAGGCCGCCGAACTGGCTGCCCTGGCCTTGAGCGAAAAAGTGCGCGACCAACTGCCGAACCTGCGCCTGCAGATCAATGCCGGCGCCGGTAGCTTCAAGAGCCAGTTCAAGAAGGCCGACAAGAGCGGTGCGCTGTATGCACTGATCCTCGGCGATGACGAGTTGGCCCAGCAGGTGATAGGTTTCAAACCCCTGCGTGGCCAGGGCGAACAACAGAACATTGCCTTTGATGCGCTCGCTGCGCACTTGGCCACCTGCATCGTGCAGGGTTGAAGCTGTCGAACAGCCGAATTTAGCGATTAAGGAGTATTGGGGTGTCGAGTACTGATGATGAGCAACTGGCCGAGTTCAAGGACTGGTGGCAGCGTAACGGCAAGCCCCTGGTCACTGGCGGCCTGCTGGCGTTAGTGGTGGTGTTCGGCTGGCAAGCCTGGACCAAGTATCAGGCCAACCAGTCCCAGGGCGCCTCGATCGTTTATCAGCAATTGCTGGAAACTACCCTGACGCCGGACGGCAAGCCTGACCCCGCGCAGGTTGCAGACCTGGCCGGCAAGCTGAAGAACGAATTCGGCGGCAGCACCTACGCCCAGTACGGTAGCCTGTTCGTCGCGAAAGTCGCGGTCGACACCGGCAAGCTGGATGACGCCGCCACCGAACTGAAGGCCGTTGCCGACAAGCCGACCAACCCGACCCTGGGTGAAATCGCACGTCAGCGCCTGGCACAGGTATTGGCGGCACAGAACAAGGCTGACGAAGCACTCAAACTGCTCGACGGCGATGCTGACAAGGCATTCGTGGCCACTCGCGAAGAGCTCAAGGGCGACCTGTTGGTCCAATTGGGTCGTACCGACGAAGCCCATGCTGCGTACCAAAAAGCCAAGGCGGCGCTGTCTGATGAAGCGGCGGTCGGTGGCTTACAAATCAAGCTCGACGACTTGGCCAAAGGGGATGCGTGACGTGATCCGTTGGAAACATGCAGCATTGCTGGCTCTGGCCGTTTTGGCCGCGGGTTGCAGCAGCAACAGTAAAAAAGAACTGCCGCCTGCCGAGCTGACCAGCTTCAAGGAAGAAGTGGTCCTGCAAAAGCAATGGAGCCGCTCCGTCGGTGATGGTCAGGGCGACCTCTACAACCTGTTGCAGCCGGCCATCGACGGCGACAACATCGTCGCCACCGACTCCACCGGCGTCGTCATTGCCATGGATCGCATGAATGGCGATGTGAAGTGGAAAAAAGACCTCGAGCTGCCGGTTTCCGGTGGTGTGGGCGTCGGCTACGGCATGGTGCTGATTGGCACGCTCAAAGGTGATGTGGTCGCACTCGACTCCAGCACCGGCGAAGAGAAATGGCGCGCGCGCGTGACCAGTGAAGTGCTCTCGGCACCTGCGACCAACGGCGATATCGTCGTGGTACAAACCCAGGATGACCGCGTGATCGGCCTGGAGGCCTCCACCGGCGACCAGCGCTGGTTGTACGACAGTACCCCGGCGGTGTTGACCCTGCGCGGTACCAGTGGTCCGATTGTGACCAACAACCTCGCCGTTGCCGGCCTGTCGACCGGTAAAGTAGTCGCCCTGAATACCCAGAACGGCGTGCCGGCCTGGGAAACCCGTGTGGCTATCCCGCAAGGTCGTTCCGAGCTGGATCGCGTCGTGGACATCGACGGCGGCTTGTTGCTGTCGGGCGAAACCCTTTACGTCGCCACCTACCAAGGCCGTGTTGCCGCGTTGGACCTGCAAAGCGGCCGCGTCAACTGGCAGCGTGATGCTTCCAGCTACGCAGGTGTCGCACAAGGGTTTGGCAGCGTCTATGTGAGCCTGGCCTCAGGTACGGTTGAAAGCGTCGATGAGCGTTCCACCACTGCACTGTGGAGCAACGACTCACTGGCTCGCCGCCAACTGTCGGCACCGGAAGTCTTCTCCAGCTATGTGGCGGTAGGTGACTTCGAAGGTTACCTGCACCTGCTGAGTCAGGTTGACGGTCGCTTTGTAGGTCGCCAGCGTATCGACAGCGACGGCCTGCGTGCACGCCCGCTGGTGGTAGGTAACATGCTTTATGTGTATGGCAACGGCGGCACGCTGGAAGCCCTGACCATCAAGTAAAGGTTTGACTATGCTTGGGGTAACCCCCCAGGCGGCCCTGTTTCAATGCCTGTTGCTGTAGGAGCAAGCTTGCTTGCGAAGGACGTCAACGATAACGCGGGTTTTTTGGATAGACGCGTCGTCCTTGGGTTTTTCGCGAGCAAGCTCGCTCCTACAGTGGTGGTGCCAGAGCAGGGCATGTGGCATTTCAAATGCCGCCCCGAGCACCAGCCGCTGCCCTGCAGCGGCTTTTGTATTTTCTGAAATAACGAAGTGGAGAGCCGCATGGTTCCCGTAATCGCCCTGGTGGGCCGACCTAACGTCGGCAAGTCCACCTTGTTCAACCGCCTGACCAGGACTCGCGACGCCATCGTCGGCGACTTGTCCGGTCTGACCCGTGATCGCCAATACGGTGAGGCAAAGTGGCAAGGGCGCTCCTACATTATTGTCGACACCGGTGGTATCTCCGGTGACGAGCATGGCATGGACGAAAAGATGGCCGAGCAGTCGCTGCTGGCCATTGAAGAAGCCGATGTCGTGTTGTTCCTGGTTGACGCCCGCGCCGGCTACACCGCTGCCGACCAGATGATTGGCGAGCACCTGCGCAAGCGCAACAAGCGTTCCTATCTGGTCGCCAACAAGATCGACAACATCGATCCTGAGGCGGCCCGTGCCGAATTCAGCCCGATGGGCCTGGGCGACGCGATCCCGGTCGCCGGTGCCCACGGTCGCGGCATCACCCAGATGCTGGAAATCGCCCTGCGCGACTTCCCCAAGGATGATGTCGAGGAAGAAGAGGGCGAGGAGGAGATCGTCGCCGAAGGCGAGGAAGCCAAGCGCATTCCTGGCCCGAGCGAAAAAGACGGTATCAAGATCGCCATCATTGGTCGCCCGAACGTCGGCAAGTCGACGCTGGTCAACCGCATGCTCGGTGAAGACCGCGTTATCGTCTACGACCAGCCCGGTACTACACGCGACAGTATCTACATCCCGTTCGAGCGTAACGACGAGAAGTACACGCTGATCGACACCGCCGGTGTGCGCAAGCGCGGCAAGATCCACGAAGAAGTTGAAAAGTTCTCCGTGGTCAAGACGCTGCAGGCGATCAAAGACGCCAACGTGGTGATCTTCGTGATGGATGCCCGCGAAGGCGTGGTAGACCACGATCTCAACCTGCTGGGCTTTGCCCTGGAAGCCGGTCGGGCCCTGGTGATCGCGATCAACAAATGGGACGGCATGACGCCGAGCGAGCGCGATTTCGTCAAGATCGAGCTGCAGCGTCGGTTGTTCTTCGTTGAATTTGCCGATATCCACTTTATCTCGGCACTGCACGGTACCGGCGTGGGCAACCTCTACGCCTCCGTACAGAACTCGTTCAAGTCTGCGGTCACCCGCTGGCCGACCAACCGCCTGACCCAGATCCTCGAAGACGCCGTGGGCGAGCATGCCCCGCCGATGGTCAACAACCGTCGGATCAAGCTGCGTTACGCCCACTTGGGTGGTGCCAACCCGCCGATTATCGTGATCCACGGTAACCAGATCGAGAAGGTGCCCAAGTCCTACGTGCGTTACCTGGAAAACACCTACCGCCGTGTCTTGAAGCTGGTCGGTACGCCGATCCGTATCGAGTTCAAGGGTGGCGAGAACCCATACGAAGGCAACAAGAACACGCTGACCGACCGTCAGGTGAACAAGAAGCGTCGTTTGATGACTCACCACAAGAAGGCCGACAAGAAGCGCCGCGACAAGAAATAACGGCAGCTTTGAGTGGTAAGCGACAAGCTGCAAGAGAGGGCTCCTTTGGAGCCCTTTTTTTATGCGCGACGGTTTCTGCCTTGACCCGATGCAATTGGCAGCTTAAAACTTGGGGCTCACCTGCAGGGGCCTCCGATGATCACCAGCAAGCTGCCGAACGTCGGCACGACCATTTTCACCACCATGTCGCAACTCGCTGCTGAAACCGGCGCGCTCAACCTGTCCCAGGGTTTCCCGGATTTCAATGGCCCGCAAGGTTTGCTCGATGGAGTGGGCAGGCATATCGCCCTGGGTCATAACCAATACGCGCCGATGACGGGCCTGCCGGTGCTGCGTCAGCAAGTGGCGGCCAAGGTCGCTCGCAGCTATGGCGCCACGGTCAATGCCGACAGCGAGGTGACCATCACCCCTGGCGCCACCGAGGCGATCTTCTGCGCGATCCAGGCGGTGATTCGCAATGGCGATGAAGTCATCGTGTTCGACCCCTGCTACGACAGCTATGAGCCCTCGGTGGAGCTGGCCGGTGGTCGTTGCGTGCACGTGCAACTGAGCCTGGACGGCTTTGCCCTCGATTTCGAGAAGCTCAAGGCGGCGCTGTCACCGCGCACCCGCATGATCATCATCAACTCGCCCCATAACCCGACTGGCGCACTGATCAGCCGTGCCGAGCTGGACCAGTTGGCCGAACTGATCCGCGACCGCGATATCTACCTGGTCAGCGATGAGGTCTACGAACACCTGGTGTTCGACGGTGTGCCCCATGTCAGCGTATTGTCCCACCAAGAGTTGTATCAGCGTGCGTTCGTGGTCAGCTCCTTCGGCAAGACCTATCACGTAACCGGCTGGAAAACCGGCTACGTGGTCGCTCCCCCGGCCCTCAGCGCCGAACTGCGCAAGGTGCATCAATATGTCAACTTCTGCGGCGTGACCCCTTTGCAGTACGCTTTGGCAGACTTCATGGCCGAGCACCCGGAGCACGTTGAAGAACTGCCGGCGTTTTACCAAGCCAAGCGCGACCTGTTCTGCGACCTGCTGGCACCGTCGCGCTTCAGCTTTACCCGGGTGGCCGGCACTTACTTCCAACTGGTGGATTACTCGCAGATACGGCCAGACCTGGATGACGTTGCCATGTCGCTGTGGATGACCCGCGAACACGGCGTGGCAACCATTCCGGTCTCGGTGTTCTACCAGCACCCACCCCAAGGCCAGCGCCTGGTGCGCTTGTGCTTTGCCAAACGCGAGGAGACGCTGCAACAGGCGGCGGAAAAACTATGCGTGATCTGAGTGCACTACCGAACCTCAACATCGCCCTGATCCAGACCAGCCTGGTATGGCATGACCGCCAGGCCAACCTCGAGCATTTTCAACTGCTGCTGGAGCAAGCCAATGGCGCCGACTTGATCGTGCTGCCGGAAATGTTCACCACCGGTTTCTCCATGGAGTCGGCCGCCCTGGCCGAGCCTGAAAACGGCCCGACGCATCATTGGCTCCAGGCGCAGGCGGCCAGGTACAACGCGGTGATCACCGGTAGCGTGATTATCCAGGCCGCCGATGGTAGCCATCGCAACCGCTTGCTGTGGGCCAGGCCGGATGGCGAGGTGTTGCATTACGACAAGCGCCACCTGTTCCGCATGGCCGGCGAACACGATCACTACACCCCCGGCGAGCGCCAGGTGCAGTTTGAGTTGAAGGGCTGGCGTATTCGTCCGCTGATCTGCTACGACCTGCGCTTCCCGGTATGGAGCCGGGATGCCCAGGACACTGACCTGCTGCTGTACACCGCCAATTGGCCCGGTGCGCGGCGTCAACACTGGAACCGGTTGTTACCGGCGCGGGCGATTGAAAACCTGTGCTATGTGGCGGCGGTGAATCGGGTGGGCACGGACGGCAAAGGCTTTGCCTATACAGGTGACAGCCAAGTGCTGGATTTCCAGGGTGAAACCTTGCTCAGTGCAGGGGAGGCGGATGGAGTGTTCCAGGTAATCCTGGATGCGGCCGAGTTGTCTGCTTATCGCACCCGGTTCCCGGCGAATCTGGATGCCGATAGCTTTCAGTTTGTCTGATAGACCGCTATCGGGAGCAGGCCCCCTCCCACTTTGATTTGCGAATACATTCAAATGTGGGAGGGGGCTTGCTCCCGATGGGGCCATCAGCACCACCATAACCCCAAAGTAAAAAAGGCCCCTGGATTCACACCCAGGGGCCTTTCACATTTCAGCAGCTGATTACGCCGCTTTGGCTTCCAACTGGCTCAACGAACGGTTCAGCGCACTGAACAGCGCCTTGAAGCTGGCGGTGGTGATGTTCTCATCGATACCCACACCATGCACCGGACGCTCGCCGTTCACACGCAGTTCAATGTAGGCTGCCGCCTTGGCGTTGGTGCCTGCACCGATCGCATGCTCGTTGTAGTCCATGATTTCTACGCCAATCGGCAGGCCAGCCACCAAGGCTTCCAGCGCACCGTTGCCTTTGCCTTTCCAGTGCAGGTTGGTTTCGCCCTGGCCTTTGCCAGAGACTTCTACTTCGACAAAGCTGTTGCCGTTCTCTTCCTGCAGGCGATGGCTGACCAATGCATACGGCGTGTTGGCTTGCAGGTACTCACGCTGCAGCAAGGCGTAGATCTGCGGTGCGGTCATTTCCAGGCCAACGCGGTCAGTCTCGGCCTGGACTACCTGGCTGAATTCGATCTGCATGCGACGCGGCAAGCTGATGTCGTATTCCTGCTCCAGCAGGTAGGCGATGCCGCCTTTGCCCGACTGGCTGTTCACCCGGATCACCGCTTCGTAGCTGCGGCCAATGTCGGCCGGGTCGATTGGCAGGTAGGGCACTTCCCACAAGGCATCGTCTTTCTGCTGGGCGAAGCCCTTGCGAATCGCGTCCTGGTGGGAGCCGGAGAACGCGGTGTGGACCAGGTCGCCCACATACGGGTGACGCGGGTGCACCTGAATCTGGTTGCACTCTTCGACGACCTTGCGCACGCCGTCGATGTCGGAGAAGTCCAGCTCGGGGTTAACCCCTTGTGTGTAAAGGTTCAGCGCCACGGTCACCAGGTCGACGTTGCCGGTACGCTCGCCGTTGCCGAACAGGCAGCCTTCGACGCGGTCGGCCCCGGCCATCAGGCCCAGCTCGGTGGCGGCTACGCCAGTGCCGCGGTCGTTGTGGGTGTGCAGGCTGATGATCACGCTGTCACGACGGTTGATATGGCGACCGAACCATTCGATCTGGTCGGCATAGATGTTCGGCGTGGCGCATTCAACCGTGGCCGGCAGGTTGAGGATCATCTTGTGCTCGGGCGTCGGGTTCCACACTTCGATCACTGCGTCGCAGACTTCCTTGGCGAACTCGAGTTCGGTCGCGCTGAAGGTCTCCGGGGAGTATTCGAAGGTCCACTGGGTTTCCGGCTGCTGGGCAGCATATTTGACAAACAGCTTGGCCGCGTTGACCGCGATGGCCTTGATGCCGTCCTTGTCCTGGTTGAACACAATGCGGCGAAACGACGGTGACGTGGCGTTGTACAAGTGCACGATGGCCTTCTTGGCGCCGCGCAGGGATTCAAAGGTGCGGGCGATCAGGTCTTCACGCCCCTGGGTCAGCACCTGGATGGTGGTGTCCTCGGGGATGTGGTTGTCTTCGATCAGGGTGCGCACGAAGTCGAAATCGGTTTGCGAGGCGGCCGGGAAAGAGGCTTCGATTTCCTTTACGCCAACCGCGACCAGGGTCTTCCAAAAGCGCAATTTTTTCGCGGCGTCCATTGGCTCGATCAACGACTGGTTGCCATCGCGCAGGTCGGAACTGCACCAGATCGGCGCGGTGGTGATGGTCTTCGAGGGCCAGGTGCGGTCCGGGATATCGATAGTCGGGAACGCGCGGTATTTGGAAGACGGGTCTTTGAGCATGCTCATCGGGGAATCCTTTGCGTAGGGGCCGAGAAGAGGCGGCCTGCCATGGAACTGTTATTGGGGATAAAGCTTGGGGCGAGGCAGATCGATTCAGCCTGGCAGTCGTGCGCTGACGAGGCACAGGCTGCGGTGCTGGCGAAGCTGAATGAGGGTGTGAGAGGTTTTCATAAGCCCAACCCTAACCGTGGGCAGAAGAGATGGCAAGTGATCAGAAAAAATTGATAGATTTTCTGACTGAACCGAATTTCAAGATGATTTATTGCGCATATCTTTGTATATGTTTAACTCTGTTGCGGAGCTTTTGAGCGGGGCGCAATTATTATAGTGGAGGTTTTGTCGCACAGCTCAGGTCGAGCAACGCAATGGTGATCGGCTCACCACTGCGTCAATCGAGCGCGACTAAGGCATTCAGGTCACTTGCTGGAAAACCTGATAATCCCCTACGGTATGGCTGCCCGTTACTCCGGCCCCAGGGTCCCTGCGGATGGATGGGCCGCTGATGGCCGTGCTCTTGGAGAATGAAGTATTCGGGTACACACCTATGCCTATGCCGCCATTCATTTCTGCCAGGCCCGGCACGTTGCGAGCCGTATTCATATGGGCCCTGCCTACTAAAGCAAGCACCTTTTCACCGGGCTTGCGCCTTTGTATGACACGGGTCGCGAAGTAGTTGAACTCCTGCAGGCGTGTAATGCCGTTGTCATTGTCTCCGACGTACTTGTAGAAATCGGGCATATCCGATCGGCGAGTCAAGTAGTGATGTTCAAGGGGCTTGACGGTGATGCCATTGTCATTGGCGAGTTTGATCAGTTCGTTGAGCGTGGGAGACGCGCCTGCCGGCCGGTGAGCACCCATGCCGACGTCATTAAGCTGCTTTAAGGCGTTGAGTTCCATGTTCTCAAGATACAGGGTGGTGACGCCTGCCTCTTTCAGGGTCGGCATAGCTTCTTTGATCATCTGGAAACTGGCGATGTCTCTGTGAGACTCGCCCAATACCACCACGTCGGTGACTTCATAGGCCTTGCGCAAAAGATCCGCTGGCGACGTGCCGGGTGAAAGCTCCAGTCGAGGCGGGCGAGGAGGCATTTGGCCAGGAGTGAGTATGTTTCGGTAGAACCTCGCCATGTCGCGCCTGAACCAGGTCCTGAACACCGGCAGTTTTGTGGGGGTAAAGTGCTGTTCGACCAAGCTGCCGTTAGTGAGGCTGAAATATTCGGATTCGGTTAACTTCTTGGCGGACGCTTGCGACGACGATGTTGTCGCTTCTACTGATTCTGTTCCCGATGTGCTTGAAACCGGTGTCGGTGCCCCTCCAGGCAATCGATTCAGGCGCCATTCACCGTTGCCTGCGTGTTGCACCGAAGCCACGATCCTGCTGCTCTTGCTCGCCGTCACCGGAGCATTGGGGTCGATGATATTGGCGTATCCACTGCTGGCGTGAAAGGCCGAATCGATCTGGTAAACCTTGCTCACGCCAGTATTGTCTGTGAAGCGGATGTACCAATCGTTGTCGACATTGTAGGTACCGTTGGTCCCTAACGTGCGGCCCCGGATTATATCGTTGGGCATGGCGTAGGCGCTCAGGTCGCGGCTTGGGGCGGCTACCAGCGGCGATGTCTGCACAAGCCCGCGCTCCACGGCTGCGCTGGTAGAGGCGATAGCGGGCGCGGAGCCGGAGCCGGCTGGCGCAGGCAGTGCCCTGGCCCCAGGGCGTATCGGGTTGGTGCCGGCAGTTGTTGACGCACTGAATACCGGTCGCATTGGCGCAGCGCGAAGGTTGGGGATACGCGCTGCAGCCAAGGTAAAGTCAGCGTAGATCCCACGGCCCAGGCCGGGACTTCTGATCAGGTGTGGCAGGAGTCGGCTATTGGCGCGCAGTGCAGTCATCGCCGCTTTGCCCAGGCGCACGCCAGCGGACAGGCCTTTGCCGAGTATCGGCACCAGGTCCAGCAACAGCATGCCCACTTCAATGCCGAACTCGACTTTGTTGATTTTCGACTGGGCCGCTACCTCGGCACTGCTGACGGATTGGTAATCGGCCTTGTCTATCACCAACTGTACATGTTGCTTGTACAGGTGATCCTCGACATTGCCCGTTACCGGTTCGAGGGTCGTATCACCGCCTTTGAGCTTGAGCGCCTGGACGAACAGGCTGATCATTTCAAGGGGATTCTTGATCGTCAGAGGGTTGACCAGGCTCTTATTGGCGGTCTCGATGAACGAGATAAAGTCATCTTTATTCACCGGTGATTTTCTACGGGCGGTATAAGCAATCCACTCATCTTTGTTCAGCAGTGTGTTCAGTGCGGCCTGGTCTGCGACTTCACGAAATACAACGCCGTCGGGCGCATCTGGTGCGTATAGCACCAGTGATGAATCCACCTGATTGCCGATCACGAGCACACCCTGCACAGGTAAACCGTATTGCATGAGGCTGTTGGCGACGATGTCTTTGCCGTCCACCTGGGGGCGGCTGGCCGGGTCGGGATAGTCCATGACTGCTGCGACCCACTGCGCAGCGCGTTTGGTAGATTTGTCCTGGCTGGCCTCGACCTGATACGCATCAGGATTGAGTTGGGCGAGAAACGCTTCCTTGGCCATCAGGTCGTTCAGGTTGGCTTTCCAGGCGGTGCGCACTTGGGCAGAGGCCCCCGACGTGGTGTCAGTCGCCAGCTCCTGCTCAAGCAGCTTGGTGTATTCGCCGCCTACATCCGTGGTGTTGACCAGTTCTTTAAGCGCTTCGGTATCGAGGATGACCTGCTCGCCTTTGGCATTGAGGATAGGCTGGCCTTGGGTGTCGACCAACGCCAGCCTCAGGGTTGTATGGGTGGATAGGCCTCGTTCGACGGCTGGAAAACCGCTGGGGTTTTGCAAGGCCAGGTCGGTCAGGGACACGGAGCGCTGTGCGGGGAACGTTGTCCTTGGGCCACTGCCGCGGCCGCTGTGAAGGGTTGTGCGGGTATCGACCCGCACCATCAGTTGGTCCGCGTTCAGCTGTGCGGTCGGATACTGCTGGCTGAGCGCTTGATTCAACCGATCCCGGGAAAAATCCGCCAGGGATGGGATCTTTTTCAGCAGTGAGGCCAGTTGGCTCGAACTTTCCTGCTCGGCATGTTCCAGCTTTTCGTAGAGCGCTTCTTGATCCGGGTCGAGGCTTTTCAGCCATTGAGGTTGCAGTTTTTCGGCCAGCTTGGCGTCGCGTGCCAGCATGGCATTGCTGCCATCGAATACAAAGAGTGCGTCTGCCGCGTCATCGAGGCTTTGCATTGCCGCAGGGGCCAGCAAGGCGTTGCTGCGGGTGCCATTGGCTGGCGGTGCCAATGCCTGGGCCAGGCGTGCGTTGATTTGCGCCTCCTGGCGTTTGAGCATCAAGGCGATTGCCTCTGCCAGCACATCCCCGCTTAAGGGTTCAACACTGCGCATCAGGTCATCGCCTGAAGGCACATCGGGTCGGTCTTGTATCGACAGCGACGCAGTTTGCAGCAGCAGTTCAGCATCTATCCCGCCCTGGTCAAGGCGCGCAGCCAACGCCTGGCGTGCCTGCGCCGGGGTAGCAAACTCCTCGAAACCTTCGCCGGGGGTATACAGCACGACGGGGCCGTTGAGGTCGTTGAGTGCGAGGCGCCGGCCTTCTTTTGACCAGGTTGGCGGGGCGGCGGCGGAGCCGTCGGTGCTGGTGATGAGGAAACTGCCCGCCAACATGGTGCCGTTTTCGCTGCCGTCATCCAGCGTGATGGGGTAAACGCCAGGGCGTTCGCCATTGGGAAATTGACGTTCCCGCTCGGCCAACGTCGGGTATTGCAGGGCGCTATCAATCAAGCGTTTGCTGGCCGGGCTCAGGGTGCCATCGCTGACACGCAGTGCGGCCAGGGTCGACAGCTGTTGTTTGTGCAGGCTCAGCAGTTGGTCTTGCGGCACTTGCGGCGTTTGCGGGGTATTCAGGATGTCCTGGATCTGTGCGTCCATTGGCGTCAGCCGCGGCGTACTCCAGAACGCCTGGAGGTAAGCCGGATATTGCGTGGCAATGGCGCGGGCAATCGATTGCAATGTGCTGGAGGTACTCAGCGTCTGGGGCTCATCGGCAGGCGTGGGGCGCGTCGTGAATTCGGTGCGTACCTTGCGCTCTGCGTGCAGGAGCTTATTCGGGTTGGCCAGGATGTTGCGCACCTGTTCACCGAGGGCCTTCATCAGAGGTTCTGATGACAGCGGTGTTTCCTCGTCGCCATCGCTGCTGTAGCGGTTGAAACTGATGGTGTCGGCATCAAGGGGGCGCAGGTCTGGAAAGGCCTGTTCAAGTTGCGCTTGCACAAAGGCCTTGAAAGTCGGTTGTTCGTTTTGCAGGCGCTGCATATCTTGCGTAAGGCTGTCGTGCTGGGTAAGGAACGCACGCTGGTGACTGACGTTGAACTGCTTCACTAGCTTGGGGTAATGCACACCAACGGGGGCAATGCCCGAAGACGTGGGCAGCGTCAGATCGTCTGGCGCATAACTCAAGGCCGCTGGCGGCGAGGACGTAGGTAGATGTGTATCGGCTGGAGGATGGACGCCGGATTTGTCGAGAGCGGGATGAGAAAAGGCGTTAAAGGGGCTGCGCGGAGCAGCCTCGAGAAAAATAGGCATAAGCGGGCACTCGCAGGATGAATGGGCTGTTTATATCGTCGTTACGCTCCCGGTAACGCGTAGGTTGGGTGCGTATCGACCATCCGTTGGTTCCTGCTGCAAATGTAAGCAGGAGCGAGCGTATTGCAGCGAAATCGGTGCAGGTCAGGCTAGGCGAGAGAGAAGGGCGCGCAGGGGAAGGCGCCCAGGCATGGCTGTTAAGGCTGAAATGCGCCGATAAAAATTGCCGGGTCGACCCTGGCATCGTTAAGGCTGACATTCCAATGCATATGCGGCCCGGTCGCTCGGCCGGTGGCGCCGACCTTGCCCACCACTGCACCGCGGACCAGTTGCTGGCCCACTTTCACATCGATCTTCGACATATGGCAGAACATGCTGATAAAGCCCTGGCCATGGTCGACGAACACGGTATTACCGTTGAAAAAGTAGTTGCCGACCAGGATCACCTTACCGTTCGCCGGCGTCTTGATGGGCGTACCGGCCGGCACGGCGAAATCCAGGCCTGAATGCGGATTGCGTTCTTCACCGTTGAAGAAACGACGCACGCCGAACTTGCTCGACAGCGGGCCATTGACCGGTTTGTCCAGCACCAGATTGCTTGGCAGGTTAGGGCTGAAGCTGCGGTACGCCTTGAGCTGCACGGCCAGTTCCGCTTCGATACGCTTGAGTTGCGCGGGGGCGGGATTGACCTGGCTTTTGTTTTTCAAGGTGATGCGCTGTTCTGGATACTTTTTATAGCCGACCACAAACGGCAAGTTGCGCCCGCCGCTGCTGATGCGCTCATTACCAGGCTTGACCGTCAATGGGATGCCGACAATCGCCAGCCAGTTGTCCTGCTCCTTGACCACCAGCACCGGCTTACCTTGGTAGGTGGCCTTCGGCGCCGTGGCGGCCGGGCCCAGTTCGACCACCGCCACGCCACCCGGTACCGGTTTGTTCAGGGTGCGGGTGATATAGCTGTCAGCCTGGGCGTTAACGGCAAGGCACAGCAGCAGCAACAAGCTCAATAGACGTGGCATCGATCAATCCAGTAGCGAAAGGGTAACGGGTGTCAGATGGTTGTCTTCCACCCGCACTTGCAATTGGCCGTCACCGAGACGCGCGGTCAGGCGCTGGCCGGTGTGGGTTTGTGCGGCATTGCGAATGGCCTGGCCGCGCTCGTCGAGCAGGATGCTGTAGCCACGCCCCAGGGTCGCCAGCGGGCTGACCACCTGCAACGTCTGCACCTGGCTTTGCAGCTGCAGGCGCCGCGCCTTGAGACCTTCGCGCATGGCACGGGGCAGGCGTTCGGCGAGGCTGTCCAGGCGCTGGCGCAACAGCGCCAATTGGCGGCCCGGATGCTGGCCGGCGAGGCGGGTTTCCAGGCGGATCAGGCGCTCGCGACGGGTATTGAGGCTGCGCTCAAAAGCACGGCGCAGGCGCATGTCCAGGTCGTCCAGGCGCTGGGCCTGTTGGCGCAAACGCTCGCCCGGGTGACGCAGGCGCCGGGCCATGCCTTCCAGGCGCAGGCGGTCGTGGGCCAACCGATTGCGCATCAGCATCACCAGGCGACGGTGCAGGTTATCCACTTGGCGCACCCAGTGGCTGGCGTCCGGTGCGAGCAGCTCGGCGGCGGCGGATGGCGTCGGCGCACGCACGTCCGCCACGAAGTCGCTGATCGATACATCGGTTTCATGCCCGACGGCACTGACGATGGGCGTGACGCAGGCGTCCACGGCTCGGGCCACCGCCTCCTCGTTGAAGCACCAGAGGTCTTCCAGCGAGCCGCCACCACGGGCCAGGATCAACGCGTCGAAGCCACGCGCGTCGGCCAGTTTCAATGCGCGCACAATCTGCGGGATCGCTTCGCGGCCCTGCACGGCGGTGGGGATCAAGGTCAGCTCAATGTTCGGTGCCCGACGGCGGAACACGCTGATGATGTCGCGGATCACCGCACCGGTCGGCGAGCTGATAATGCCGATCTTTTGTGGATGCGCCGGCAGTGGGACTTTGCGCTCGGCGCTGAATAACCCTTCGGCGCTGAGCTTCTCTTTCAGCGCATCGAAGGCCAGGCGCAGCGCGCCATCACCGGCAGGTTCCACCGTATCGAGAATCAGCTGGTAGTCACCACGGCCCTCGAACAGCGAGACCTTGCCGCGCACCTTGACCGCCAGGCCGTCCTTCAACGCCTGGCGTACCCGTGCCGCGTTGTTGCGAAACAGCGCGCAGCGCACCTGGGCACCGCTGTCCTTGAGGGTGAAATACACATGGCCGGAGGCCGGGCGGGCGAGGTTGGAGATCTCGCCTTCAACCCAGATATTGGTGAACACGTCTTCCAGCAACACCCGCGCACGGCCGTTGAGCTGGCTGACAGTCAGGACTTCGCGGTCCAGGCCCAGGCGGGCAAAGGGATCTTTAATCATGGGCGGCAGTTTATAGGCATTCGTGCAGGGTTTGACAGAATTGCTCCACCAGCGTGCTCTGCCGTGGCGCGCAGGCCAAGGCGACGGTGCTGTGACAGTCCGGGTCGGCCAGGGGCAGCAAGTGCAGATTGGCAGGGGCGATGTCCTGCATGGACTTGGGTAGCAAGGCAATGCCGAAGCCGGCCTGGATCAATTGCAACTGCGTAGTCTTGCGAGACATCACCCGCGCCGCCCTGGGGAAAAAACCGGCGCGCATGCATAGCTCTGCCGACAGATAACTCAGCCCGCCACGTTGGGGATGGGGGATCGAGATAAATGCTTCGTCCTTGAGCCGGGCCAATTCCACCGGTGTGGCGCTGTGTGCCAAGGGGTGATTCGGCGGCACCGCCAACACCAACGGCTCGGTGTACAAAGGCACCACGCGCACCCCTTCGCGCTGGCGCAACACCGGCAAGCGCAACAGGCCGACGTCCAGGCGACCGTCGGCGATTTCTTCCAACTGGGCCTCGGAGGAAAGTTTGACGATATCCATCGACACACCGGGGCAGCGTTCCAGCCAAGTGCTGATGCCCTGCAGTAACGCTCCGCTCATTGGCACGGTGCTCGAATGGCCCAGGCGCAAGGTGCCGAGTTGGCCATTGCCCACCTGCGTCGCCATCTCGCTGGCCTTGAGCAACTCACCCAGCAGGTTGCGTGCCCGTGGATAAAACGCTTCGCCGGCGGCCGTCAGGCGAGGCTGGCGAGCGGTACGCTCGAACAAGGGGGTCTGCAGTTGGTTTTCCAGCTCCTTGATCTGCCGGCTCAAGGCTGATTGCGCCACGAACAGACGCTCGGCGGCGGCGCTGAAGCTGCCGCTGTCGGCGATTTCGACGAAGTAACGCAGTTGCCGGGTAGAAATCACTAGGCATGCCTTTTCGAGATGGGTGGATGGCTTTGAAGATATTAGTCGCAACATTCACCGATGGCTAAAGTGAAACTCACGTCTTTCAAGGAATAGCCCATGAGTGCGGTTGAGTGGATGAGTCAGTGGTCGTTCGGCGTAATGGATTGGCTGGTGATCGGCCTGGGCATCGTGGTGGCCTATATCGTGTTTGGCATCGCCGGTTTCGGTACGGCGTTGGTGGCGGGACCGGTTCTGCTGATGTTTATGCCGCTATCGAAGATCATCCCGCTGCTGGTGCTGCTGGATTTTGTCGCGGCGTTTGGCGGCCTGCTGCAAACGCGACGAGAGGTGAACACGCCGGAGCTGCTGCGATTACTGCCATGCATGGCGATAGGCTGTACCCTGGGCGTGGTGTTTTTGCTCAATCTGCATTCGGATCTGCTGCTGTTGTTGATGGGGCTGTTTATCAGCGCCTACGCCCTTTATAGCCTGGCGGTGAAAGCCCGGCCGACGCGGCTGGCGGCGGGTTGGTCGGTGCCTATGGCTACGGTGGGCGGCTTGTTTGGTGCGTTGTTTGGCAGTGGCGGCTTTTTATACGCCATTTATCTCAATAGCCGATTATCCAAGGACGCGGCGCGGGCCACACAAAGTGCGCTGATCAGTTGCAGCACGCTGGTGCGCCTGAGTTTGTTTCTGATTGCCGGGGTATATGCGGATCTGCCCTTATTGATGTTGGCGGTTTGCCTGTTGCCCGCGATGGCCTTCGGGCTTTGGTGTGGGCGCCGGCTGACGATGCGCATGTCGCGTGAGGCGTTTGTGCGGTTGGTGACCTGGCTGGTGCTGGCCAGTGGTATTGCGTTGATCGGGCGGTATTTGAGCACTTGACCTGTGTGGAGCAGGGATTAAGCTGCCAGCCTTTAGGGCGCCATCGGGGGCAAGCCCCTCCCACCTTTGAACGTATTCACAATTCAAAAGTGGGAGGGGCTTGCCCCCGATGGCGCCAGACGCCACACCGCAGGACTCCCATGAACTCCCAAAGCATCCTCGTCCCGAAAATCTCCACCTTGCCTGTCCACGAACCCCGCGCCCGGGCAATCGTGCGCTGGCTGGTGCGCAAGAATATCGTCAAGGAAGAACTTAGCACCTGCGGCCGCACCGGCAACCGTATGGCCTACGCCCTGGCCGATGGCGCCCGCGCCGTGGTGCTGCACCCCGAGGCACTGCCGTTCAATGAACCGGTCAATGGCCTGGAGATCATCTACAAACGCTGCATCTATACGCCGGCCAAGGGCTTTCTCGAAGAGGCAGGCTGCCCGGAATGCCTCAAGGAAGTCGGCGAGGCGCTGTTCGAAAGCCTGGAAGACTGGATGCCCGGCCATACCGACAATTTCACTTGCCCGCTGTGTGGGCATGAAGACGACATCAACGGCTTCCTGTTCCTGCAGGAATGCGGGTTTTCCAACCTGGGGTTTATCTTCAACAACTGGGCGGAGGCGGGCTTCAAGCAGAGCTTTATCGACGAATTTGCCGATTGGCTCGATCAAAAAATGAGCTGGGTCAAAGTCGAACTGTAGGAGCGAGCTTGCTCGCGAAAATCGTCAACGATAACGCGGGCTGCCTGATTTTTCGCGGTGCCCGGGCGTTCTTCGCGAGCAAGCTCGCTCCTACAAAAAGGCAGCGGGTTTTCTCCATCTATCAGTAATACCAAGTTTGTCAGAGTTTTACATTGAGCCTGGCAGGGTGCATGTATATAATGGCGCGCTTCCATTTTCCCGCTCGGGAGCCCCCGCGATGCTGCGTATCAGCCAAGAAGCTCTGACATTCGACGACATTCTCCTAGTGCCCGGTTATTCCGAGGTGCTTCCTAACGAAGTCAGTCTCAAGACCCGCCTAACCCGTGGCATCGAGCTGAATATTCCCCTGGTTTCCGCTGCCATGGACACCGTCACCGAAGCCCGTCTGGCCATCGCCATGGCTCAGGAAGGCGGCATCGGCATCATCCATAAGAACATGACCATCGAGCAGCAAGCTGCCGAAGTGCGCAAGGTCAAGCGTTACGAAGCCGGTGTGGTGAAAGATCCGATCACCATCGAGGCCGACGCCACCGTGCGCGACCTGTTCGACCTGACCCGTCTGCACAACATCTCCGGCGTCCCGGTGCTGCACGATGGCGACCTGGTCGGCATCGTCACTTCCCGTGACGTGCGTTTCGAGAACCGCCTTGAAGTCACCGTCCGCGAAGTGATGACGCCTAAAGAGCGCCTCGTCACCGTCAAGGAAGGCGCCGACAAGAACGATGTGCGCGAACTGCTGCACAAGCACCGTATCGAGCGCGTGCTGATCGTCGACGACAAGTTCGCCCTCAAGGGCATGATGACCGTCAACGACATCGAAAAAGCCAAGGCTTACCCGCTGGCCAGCAAGGATGACCAAGGTCGTCTGCGTGTTGGCGCGGCAGTCGGCACCGGTAAAGACACCGGCGATCGCGTTTCGGCGCTGGTTGCTGCCGGTGTTGACGTGGTGGTGGTCGACACTGCCCACGGTCACTCCAAGGGCGTGATCGACCGCGTGCGCTGGGTCAAGCAGAACTTCCCTGACGTTCAAGTGATCGGCGGCAACATCGCCACTGGCGCTGCGGCCAAGGCCCTGGCCGAAGCCGGCGCCGATGCGGTCAAGGTCGGTATCGGCCCTGGCTCGATCTGCACCACGCGTATCGTCGCCGGTGTGGGCGTACCGCAGATCAGCGCCATCGCCAACGTCGCCGCCGCCCTTGAAGGCACCGGCGTGCCGTTGATCGCCGACGGCGGTATCCGTTTCTCCGGTGACCTGTCCAAGGCCATTGTGGCCGGTGCTTCCTGCGTCATGATGGGCTCGATGTTCGCCGGTACCGAAGAAGCGCCGGGCGAGATCGAATTGTTCCAGGGCCGTTCCTACAAGGCTTACCGCGGCATGGGTTCGCTGGGCGCCATGTCCCAGGCGCAAGGTTCTTCCGACCGTTACTTCCAGGACTCCTCGGCAGGCGCCGAGAAGCTCGTCCCGGAGGGCATCGAAGGCCGTGTGCCGTACAAAGGCACCCTGAGCGCGATCATCCATCAACTGATGGGCGGCCTGCGTTCCTCGATGGGCTACACCGGCAGCGCCGACATCGAAGAAATGCGCACCAAGCCAGAGTTCGTACGGATCACCGGCGCCGGCATGGCTGAATCCCATGTCCACGACGTGCAGATCACCAAGGAAGCGCCAAACTACCGCGTAGGTTGAGGCTTCCAGCAAAACGTTAAGTAACCGGGGCTGTTCTTTCAGCCCCGAGTTGTTTCTGATTCATTAGACGAGACTGACTTCATGGCCCTCGACATTCACGCCCACCGCATCCTGATCCTCGACTTCGGTTCCCAGTACACCCAACTGATCGCCCGCCGCGTGCGTGAAATCGGCGTGTATTGCGAGCTGCACCCGTTCGACATGGATGACGCAGCGATCCGCGAATTCGCCCCTAAAGGCGTCATCCTCGCCGGTGGCCCCGAGTCCGTGCACGAAGCCGACAGCCCGCGCTGCCCGCAGGCGGTATTTGACCTGGGCGTGCCGGTCTTCGGTATCTGCTACGGCATGCAGACCATGGCCGAGCAACTGGGCGGCAAGGTTGAAGGTTCCGAGCTGCGTGAATTCGGTTATGCCCGCGTCGACGTGGTCGGCAAGAGCCGTCTGCTGGACGGCATCGAAGACCACATCGACGCCGATGGCCTGTTTGGCCTCGACGTGTGGATGAGCCACGGTGACAAGGTCACCAAGATGCCCGAGGACTTCCACATCCTGGCCAGCACCCCGAGCTGCCCGATCGCCGGCATGTTCAGCGACGAACGTCGCTACTACGGCGTGCAGTTCCACCCGGAAGTGACCCACACCAAGCAAGGCGGGCGCATCCTGTCGCGCTTCATCCTCGACATCTGCGAGTGCGAGGCCCTGTGGACCCCGTCGAAGATCGCCGAAGACGCCATCGCCCAGGTACGCGCCCAGGTCGGCACTGACAACGTGCTGCTCGGCCTGTCCGGCGGCGTTGACTCCTCGGTGGTAGCAGCCCTGCTGCACAAAGCCATCGGCGACCAACTGACCTGCGTATTCGTCGACAACGGCCTGCTGCGCCTGCACGAAGGCGAGCAGGTTATGGCCATGTTCGCCGAGAACATGGGCGTCAAGGTGATCCGTGCCAACGCCGAGGAGCAGTTCCTCAACAACCTGGCCGGCGAGTCCGACCCGGAGAAAAAGCGCAAGATCATCGGTCGCACCTTCATCGACGTCTTCGATGCCCAGTCCAACAAACTGGACAACATCAAGTACCTCGCCCAGGGCACCATCTACCCTGACGTGATCGAGTCGGCTGGCGCCAAAAGTGGCAAGGCTCACGTGATCAAGTCCCACCACAACGTCGGTGGCCTGCCTGAGGAAATGAACCTCAAGCTGGTAGAACCGCTGCGCGAACTGTTCAAGGACGAAGTCCGCCGCCTGGGCCTGGAACTCGGCCTGCCGTACGACATGGTCTACCGCCACCCATTCCCAGGCCCGGGCCTGGGCGTGCGCATCCTGGGTGAAGTGAAGAAGGAATACGCCGACCTGCTGCGTCGCGCCGACCACATCTTCATCGAAGAACTGCGCAAGGCCGACTGGTATCACAAGGTCAGCCAGGCCTTCGTGGTGTTCCAGCCGGTGAAATCGGTGGGTGTGGTCGGCGATGGCCGTCGTTATGCGTGGGTTGTGGCGCTGCGTGCCGTAGAGACTATCGACTTCATGACCGCGCGTTGGGCGCACCTGCCTTACGAACTGCTGGAAACCGTCAGCGGCCGGATCATCAATGAGATCGAAGGTATTTCCCGCGTTACTTATGACGTGTCGAGCAAGCCGCCGGCGACTATTGAGTGGGAGTGACCCTGCACTGGCAGGTCAATGCTCAATAACAAAACCCCGGCCTGGTGCCGTAATGCTGTTCAGTTAAGGCATTTTGTAGGAGCGAGCTTGCTCGCGAAAAACTCATAGGCGCCGCGTTCATTCAGGAAGCACGCGTTATCGTTGACGTTTTTCGCGAGCAAGCTCGCTCCTACAGAGGGCGGTATACGCTTAACTGAACGGCATTGCGGCCTGGTGCCGGGGTTTTGCTTTATGTGGGAGCCCTTCAATAGAACTCGTCAAGCAAGCAGTAATACCCAATGCGCTGCTCATCGGGCTCTACGCCATAGCACTCGAAGAACGGTGCCACCCATGCCTGTCCAAAGTTTTGGGTAATGCTGCGCGCTGCCAGGGCCAGGTCCTGGTAGCGGTCACTGACGCCTAAGCGACCACAATCGATAAAACCGCTGAAACGGCCGTCTGCGGTCATGAAGTTCGGCAGGCAGGCGTCGCCATGGGTCACCACCAAGTCCTGGGTGGTTGGCCGTGTCGATACCAGTTCGTCCAACACTTGCTCGGCGCTTTGCCCTAGTCGTTCATCGTCGAAGTCGGTCTCGTCGACCAAGCCCGCGTTGACGTGGCCCCGTGCGGTCGCGATGCGTACTTCAAGGCTGTGATCGAAGGGGCAAAGAACGGTGGGAACCTGATGCAGCGTGCGTAGGGCGTTCGCCAGGATCTCTATGATGTGCGCCACAGGAAGGTCGTCGATCGTCGCCAGGTCCTGCCCTGGCATGGCGCTCATCAGTAGCCAGTGGCGATCCTGGTCTATCACCTCATCCAGCACAATCGGTGCCGGTAGCCCTTGTTGCCGCAACCAGCGCAGGCGCTCGATTTCGTTTGCCAGTTCAGTGAACTCTCCAAGGGGCTCGGACTTCAGGAACAGGTCTTCGCCTTGTTCGCTGCGCAGTCGATAGACGTCTGCGCGCGACTCGCCGATGGACTGTTGTTCAATCAGTGCATGGGGGAACTGTTCGCGCCATTTGCTCGGGATATTCACGGTGTTCTCATTTCCTGGTTTCAGCTGCTGCTCATAGCGGTGCCGGTTTGCCAACCATCACCATACCCATGTCTTCAAGCGCGGCAAACAATCCTTTGAGGCTGTCAAAGCGCTTGCCGCTAACGCTCGGCCAATTGGGGCGCTCGATAAAGAAGTAGCCGTTCTGGTTATGGATATCCGTAGAGACCAGCTCTCCCAGTTTGCTGCGATGTTTCAGGATGGGCGACACCGACGACGAGTCGACGGTAAACATTCCGCGGCGTTGCAGCAAGGCGTCGAACTCTGCGGAGGTTGCAGGTTTTCGGGGAATCTGCGACTGAAACAGCAGGTCGCTTTTCACCGCGCCTTCCTCGCCGGTTGCCGGGATGCCAGGGTCTGGAATGATGCCTTGGGATTGCCCGGGCGCAACATCCTCTATCCTCAGGCCATGCACTTCTTCCAGTTCGCTCAGCCCTGGAACCCCCTCGTAGCTGCTGACGTGGGTATTGCCCACCAGCGCTACCCATTTGTGCGCACCTTGGGCCGCCTGGTCGGCACGGATCACGGTGCTTGCGTAGTAGTTCATCAAGGCATGGCGTTGCGCATCTCGGGCGATCTGGCTATCGGTCACGGTCGGGATAAATCCGTCGGTACGGTAACTGGCCAGGCAATCGATGGCCTGGATGCGGATCTTATGCGTGCGGGCAGCTTTGATCAGTTCCATGAAGTTGTATTGCCCCAGCGGATCGGTGCCCATGCCGTTATCGAGGCTCTGCAGGTAGCGCCTGAGCGTCTCGGGCATTTCGCCGCTTTCGAAAAAGCTGTCCAGGGCTGCCTGGTGAAAGTCGCGCAGCAGATGCTCGCAATACAACGTCTTGACGTTTTTCTGTGCCAGCAACTCCATGTGCTCAATCAATAGCTGTTTGCTGCCCACGCCGCTGTGGGCTTCGCCGACCACGATGCCACGTCCGTCCTTCAGTAGTGCCTCCAGCCAGGTCGCCGTTGGGGCCTTGGCCGGCACCGAGGGAATAGGCGGGCGATTGGTCGCACGGAACCGACGCAGGAAGGCCACCGCATCCTTGAACAGTTGCTGTCTTCTGCTTTTGAACGGCGCGTAGGGATCGGGGCCGTTATCGAAGAGGTTCACGCCCTCGTCGCTCAAGGCATATTTCGCAGTGCCTGGCCCGGCGGCGGCATTTTCCAGGGGGGCACGCAAGTCCGGCGGTATTTCATAGGCGGCGGCGGGGCTTTGCACCGTTGGCATAGGCCTGCGGCCCGGCACCCGGTTCAGGCGTTGCCCGGCGCCGCCTTTCAGGCCGGGCCTGGACAACACTTCCCATTCACCCTGGGCGTTGAAGCGCACCGGGATGGCGTCCGAGAGGGCAAGTGGAGTTTCAGGATTGACGATTGCCCAGTGTCCGCCGCCATTGACGTCACTCACATACTGCACGTAATACGGCGTGTCGTTGAGCAGGATGGCCGCCGCCGGGTTGGACTCCAAGCGATAGATGCCTTGATCCCTGCCAGGCTCGCTGACCGGGTTGCGGCCTTCGAGGATTTCATTGGCTTCCCACGCTGGGGGGATTTCTGGCCGTAGGCTGGCCTCCACCGCACCGCTGGGAATGGCCGAAGGCGCCAGCGCCGCGCCCGTCTCGGCGGTGGTTTCAACAACGGCCTCCATGGCAGGGCGCTCCAGCTCTATTGCCGGAACCAGTGTCTTGGCCGGCGGCAGGCCTTTGAGCGTGAGGCCATTTGCGCGCAAGGCGCCGCGCAACTCAGGCAGGGTCTTGTAGACAGCGCCGTTGAGCCTTGGAAGGGCCTCGCGATCAATGAAATAACCGGCGTCCGAGTGCTGGATGGGGTTGCGCACCAGGTTGTTCAGGCGGTTGCGGTGAATAAGCGTCAGCTCATTACGGGTCTGTTGCATGACGCAGTCACCAGGTGAACCGAGGATTGCTTCAAGGTCTCGCTGTGCAAAAATATGGGGGTGTATTTGTTCGCTCTCGCGCATCGGTACTTGCAGGAAAAGGTCACTGTCCAGCGCATTGAGTGGCGGGTTCAGCGGGTCGATTACCGGCAGGTTGTTGACCTTGGGGCCATAGCCGATCTTGATCTGGCTGCTCTGGCCGCCGAGTTCCTCGGTAACGCGCAGACTGATGCCGCCGTTTATCTCGCTGATGCCGGTCACGCCTCTAAAGGTGTTGGTGTTTTCCGCCCCCGTCAGCACCACCCATTTGCCGACGCCGTTCTTGGCCTGGTCGAGGCGCAGGATTTCACTGGTGATGAAATTCTTCGACATTTGCACGTCCACCGCCGACCCCTTGGGCAGGTAGTTGGCCAGGCATTCGCTGGCCTGGATGCGTATATGGTTGTCGCGGGCGGCGTGCAGCAGTTCCAGGGTGTTGAAGCGGCCCATATTGGTCGGGTCCAGCTCGCGCAGGTACTTGCCCAGGCGGTCGGGCATGACGCCACTGCTGGCGAAGACATCCAGGTCCAGTTGATGCAAGTCGTTGTAGAACCCGTGCAGGTAAAGGGTCTTGACGCCTTGCTTGGCCAGGTTGGGCATTTGCTTGATCAACAGATAGGTACTGGCGACACGGTTCGGGCTCTCGGCGATGACCAGGCCCTCTGCGTTTACCAGGCTTTTTTCAATCAGTTGTTCGGGGCTCATGCCTGGCGTGATGGCAGGCAGTGCCGGCCGCTCGGGCAGTGTGCTGGTGAAGAACGGCCGGGAGAAGAAATTGCGCGCGCTGCTGAGGATTTTTGCCCGCATGGGGTTGATGAAATAGTCCGAGGTGCTGAAACCGCCAGCTTCGCCCGTGGGAGTGATGATTGGCTTGATGTAGTCCGGCGCGCCAGACATGGCGAGGCCGATGTCGAAACTGCTCTGGTTTTTCAGATCAAAAGGGGTCGGTAGGCTGGAGGACGGGTTTCTAAAACCCGGCTCCCCATAGGCGCTTGGCCGGCGATAGTCGGATGCAAGCCTCGGCCGTGCACTCGTGGTCGGGGTGTCCATGGGGCTGCCACCGCGCACCGCCTCGGAGGGGCGCAGCACCCGCTCCCATTCGCCCTCGGCATTCAGGCGTACGGGCAGTGAGCCGCTGCTGGCGTGGGGGTTCAACGGGTCGATGATGGCCCAGGTGCCGCCGCCGTTCACGTCCGCTTCATAACGCACGTAAAACACCGCGTCCTTGAGCTTGATCAGGGTCGAAGGGTTGGCATTGATGCGGTAGAGCTGTTCAAAACGACCGCCTTCGGTCATCGCCGTAGCACCCTCCAGTCCTTGCAGGCGCTGCCAGCTCGAGGGTATTCCCAGCCCGTCGCCGGGCAGTTGGGGCAGCGTGGGGGGCCCAGGCACGGCAGGGCTTGCAGGTTCGGCTGCCTCGGGATTCAGCGCCTCATCGTATTTGGCCATTTCGGCCGCTTCCGCTGCTTCGACTTCGGCGCCCACTTCAACGATGGGCCCAGGACCATGCAGTGCTGCCAGGTTGAAGAGGGTGTCGATCGCGCTGAACACCGAACCGGTCACCCCAGCCTTGCGCTCGGCGCTGGTTCGGCCATTGACCGCCTGGTCGATGTTCAGGGCCAGGTTGGCGATGCTGGCGCCCAGCACCGGCAAGGCTACCGGCCAACCGATGACGGCCAGCGGCCCGAATATCTTGAGGCCGGCACTCAGGTAACCGATCCAGAGTTTTTTGCTCAGTTGCGCATTGGTGGTCAGCAACTGCTCGGCTTCGTCATACATCGCTGCGCGGGTGCGGTCTCGCAGCCAACTGAAGGCGTCCGTGGTGACCGCCTGGTTCTTCTGGTTGATCATGTGATGATCCGACTTGCCCCAGGTCTGCACCAGGCGATTCATCAGGTCAGTGATGCCGTCGGTCATGGCCTCGCGGTCAGTCAGGGAGAAGTGGCAGAGGAACAGGTCACGGGTCTTTTTGTCATCCATGATCCCGAGCAACCACCAGTGCAATTGCGCAGCGGTCTCGAACACTTTGAAGGTTTGCTGCTCACCTGGCACATAGAGTATTTGTCGCCCGGCTGCGTCAATGATGCGCAACAGGTTGGTAGCCACGTAACCGTCCAGGTCGAGGGCGGCGACCTGTGCACCGGCGCCTGGCGCCGCGTCGGTCTGCAGCCTGGCCAGGCTGACCGGCCAGCTCAGGTGCGGGGCCACGGCGCTGATGCAGGTGTGGAAGTCTTCGGCACTCAGGTGCTTGAACTCGAGGGCCTGCACCGCCTTGCTGAGGAAGTTGCATTTGGCCTGGGTGCGAAAGGCCTCGGCGTGGTCCTGCCAGAAACTGTCGAGCTTGTCGCGATAGAGGTCGCTGAACTTCAGGGCCCAGAAGTCCTTGAGCACTTCGTTGGCATGCAGGCGTACTTCATTGGTTTGATTGAAGTCACCGTATTCCGGGCCTTTGGTATAGAAGCCGCCGTACAGGTCCAGTAGGTCGGCGTTGTCGTAGTCGGTGGCGCGGAAGCGATGAATCACCAGCTCGGTCAGGGTCGTCGATTCGTAGGGTTTTTCCAGCACATGTTCCCAGCCGGTAAAGGTCAGCGAACTGCTTTGGGCTGCCTTGAAACGGTGGTAATACACCTCGTCCGGGTCGAGGCCCTTGACGCCGTGTTTATTCAATATGCCGCGGGCGGTTTCGTGAGCCGTATCGTGCAGGCTGGGGCAGGCCAGGATCACGCGTCCGGCGAGGGCCTTGAGGGCTGCCTTGTCGGCGGCGTTGGGCAGGGTGCGGGTTTGGCTCCAAATCATGGGAGTGCTCATCCTTCAAAAATGAAGGGCGAGATTCCCCCAGGCCGGCGCGGGAAGGGCGCTACATAGTTAGGCTACAAGAGCATGCTCAGCGCCGTGCGATATCCGAAAAGTAGAACTTGTCCAGGGTATGCCGTGACTCGGTGTACTCGAACTGCCGCCCGTCCTGCAAGAACGTCTGGTTACTCACCACGATCACATGGCTTTGCCCGTCAAGGTCCAGGTGCGCCTGATCGTCCTTGCTGCGTGGCAAGGCCTCGATGGTGCGCTGTGCATAGCTGATCTGCAGCTGCAATGTCTGCTCGATAAACGCGTAGATCGACTGTTCGGCGATATGGCGATCCAGGCCGGGAATCAGCTCGGCGATGAAGTGGTTGATGTCCAGGATCACCCGTTTGCCGCCGATGCGTCGTACCCGCTTGATGCGGGTGATCAGCGTGCCCGGCTCGGCCTCGAAGTGTTGCAGCAGTGGCCCTTCCAATGGGAGCTGGGTGAATTCAACCACCTCGGTGCATACGTCATCGCCCAGGTCGGCGTGGGTCTCATGGAAGCTGACGATACCGCCCAGCTGGAACTCGATCGGGTTGGGCGACAACACAAAGGTGCCCTTGCCATGGATCTTTTGGGCAAAGCCACGTTCTTGCAACTGCTCAATGGCGCGTCGCACGGTACCGCGGCTGGCTTGGTAGGCGTCCATCAGCTCGGTCTCGGAGGGCAGGCGCGTACCGCGTTGCAGGCGTTCGGTGGTGATGCTGGCAAGCAGATCCGTATAGATCTGGTTGTATTTGCTCATGAGATGGCTCTATGCCCGGCTTGCATTCAAGGCAGGAACCTTAGTGGTAGAGGTGGGGTTTGTCCATTGGGCAGCCCTATAGCCAGGGGAAAAATCTGACGGGAAGTTCGCATTTATAAACAAAAGTGTAACTCGTACAGACGAGTTGTTGATTTAACTCGTACAGACGAGTAGTTTTGCCCTCGGCGTGCTGCCAACGACTGCCACCCATAAAAACAATCACAGTGGAAAACGAGCATGAGCCACGACTATCCGACTATCGCCCGCGAGATTCTCGAGAACCTCGGTGGGCGCGACAACCTTGAGCAAGCTGCCCATTGCGTGACCCGCCTGCGCCTGGCGCTCAAGGATCCGAGCCTGGTTAACAGCAGTGCGTTGAACCAGGTCGACCTGGTAAAGGGATCGTTCTTTACCGGCGGCCTGTTTCAGGTGGTGATCGGCCCCGGCGAAGTGGAAAGGGTCTATGCCGCCTTGCGCGAACAGACCGGTCTCGCCGCGTCCACCATCGCCGATGTCAAGAAGGCCGGTGGCGAAAAGGTCAATGCCTTGCAACAGTTGGTACGGGTATTTTCCGATGTGTTCATGCCGATCCTGCCCGCGCTGATCATTGCCGGCCTGTTGATGGGGGTGAACAACCTGATGGGCGCCAAGGGCATGTTCATTCAGGACATGACCTTGCTGGAGGCCTATCCGAACCTCGATGGCCTGTGGAACCTGATCAACCTGATGGCCAATACCTCGTTCGTATTCCTGCCCGCGCTGGTGGGCTGGTCGGCGGCCAAGCGGTTCGGCGGCAGTGAAATCCTCGGCATCGTGCTCGGCCTGATGCTGGTGCACCCCGACCTGCTCAACGCCTGGAACTACGGCAAGGCGGTCGCCGGGCTCGATGGGCAGAGCCTGCCGTACTTCGACATCCTGGGCTGGTTCCAGATCGAGAAAGTCGGCTATCAGGGCCAGATCCTGCCGATCCTGATGGCCGCCTATGTCATGAGCGTGATCGAGAAATACCTGCGGGCACGAGTGCCGAATGCCATCCAATTGCTGGTGGTGCCAATCACCACCATCGTTGTCACCGGTGTCCTGGCGCTGGCGATCATTGGCCCGGTGACCCGCCACCTCGGCATCCTGATTACCGAAGGCGTGGTCACGCTGTTTGAGCTGGCGCCGATACTGGGCGGCTTGATCTTCGGCATGCTCTACGCACCGCTGGTGATCACCGGCATGCACCATATGTTCCTGGCCGTGGACCTGCAGCTCATTTCCACCCAGGGCGGCACCTTTATCTGGCCGATGATCGTCATGTCCAACCTGGCCCAGGGCAGTGCGGCATTGGGGGTGTTCTACATGAGCCGCAATGCGCGGGAAAAAAGCATGGCCTCGACGTCGGCGATTTCCGCGTATTTCGCCATCACTGAGCCAGCGATGTTCGGTGTCAACCTGCGATACAAATTCCCGTTCTACGCGGCACTGGTGGGGTCTGCCCTTGGCTGCATCTTCCTCTCGCTGAACAAGGTCCAGGCCTCGGCCATCGGCGTCGGCGGCCTGCCCGGGTTTATCTCGATCATCCCGCAGTACATCCCGGTGTTTGTGATCGGCATGGCCGTCGCGATCGTCGTGCCCTTTGTACTGACCTGTGTGTTGAGCATGAAGATTATCCGGCCTGGGTATCGGGTCGCCTGATCCACCGCCATCGGGGCAAGCCCCCTCCCACAGGCGAATGCATTTCAAATGTGGAAGGGGACTTGCCCCCGATGAGGCCCTCAAAGCCCGCACACAATTAATTGAAGGAAACCCACCATGCAAAACTGGCAACACTCGGTGATCTACCAGATCTACCCCAAAAGCTTCCATAGCCACGCGGGTAACGCCACCGGTGACCTGCTGGGCATCGTGGACAAGCTCGACTACCTGAAATGGCTGGGAGTGGATTGCCTGTGGATCACCCCGTTCCTGCGCTCGCCGCAACGCGACAACGGCTACGACATCAGCGACTACTACGCCATCGACCCCAGCTACGGGACCATGGCCGATTGCGACCTGTTGATCAGCGAAGCGGCCAAGCGCGGCATCAAGCTGATGCTCGATATCGTCGTCAACCACACCTCCATTGAGCACGAGTGGTTCCAGCAGGCGCGCAGCAGCCTCGACAACCCCTACCGCGACTTCTACATCTGGCGCGACCAGCCGAACAACTGGGAATCCAAGTTCGGCGGTTCGGCCTGGGAATACGAAGCACAGACCGGCCAGTACTACCTGCACCTGTTCGACCACACCCAGGCCGACCTCAACTGGGACAACCCCAAGGTGCGCGCCGAAGTGTTCAAGCTGATGCGCTTCTGGCGTGACAAAGGCGTGGGCGGTTTCCGCCTGGATGTGATCAACCTGATCTCCAAGCCCGCCGACTTCCCCGAAGATAACAGCGACGGTCGCCGTTTCTACACCGACGGCCCGAATGTGCACGCATACCTGCAGCAAATGCACCGTGAAGTCTTCGAAGGCCATGACCTGATCAACGTCGGCGAAATGTCGTCCACGAGCCTGGAGCACTGCATCCGCTACTCGAATCCGGCTTCGAAAGAACTGTCGATGACCTTCAACTTCCACCACCTGAAAGTCGATTACCCCAACCTGCAGAAGTGGGTGAGGGCCGACTTCGATTTCCTGCAACTCAAGCAGATTTTCTCCGATTGGCAACTGGGCATGCAGGCCGGTGGCGGTTGGAACGCGCTGTTCTGGTGTAACCACGACCAGCCGCGGGTGGTCTCGCGCTTTGGTGATGACGGCCAATACCGCGTGGTCTCGGCCAAGATGCTCGCCACCGCGCTGCACTTCCTCCAGGGCACGCCGTATGTGTACCAGGGCGAAGAGCTGGGCATGACCAATCCTGGTTTCGACAAGATCGAACAGTACCGCGATGTGGAAACCCTGAACATTTTCCGCCTCAAGCGTGATGCCGGGGAGTCCGAGGCGTCGAGCATGGCGGCGATCATGCAGAAATCCCGCGACAACGGTCGCACGCCGATGCAGTGGAGCGGCCAGGCCAATGCCGGTTTCAGCCGTGGCGAGCCCTGGATTGGTATTCCGGCCAACACCGCGCAGATCAACGTGGAAAGCCAGCTGGATGATCCGGATTCGGTGCTGCATCACTACCGCGCCCTGATCGCCCTGCGGCGTTGCGAGCCACTGATCCAGGAAGGCATTTACCGCCCACTGCTGCAAGACCATCGCCAGGTCTGGGCGTACCTGCGCGAGGGCCATGGCGAGCGCCTGCTGGTGCTCAACAACTTCTACGGCACGCCGTGCGAAATCCAGCTGCCCGACCAGGTGATCAATTCGTCGAGCGCGCAGCGGCTGCTCATCAGCAATTACCCCGATTGCCCGGCGCGCACGAGCACGGTGGTGTTGCGCCCCTACGAATCTTTTGTGCTGCACCTGACGGACTGAAATACCGCTGTAGGAGCGAGCGTGCTCGCGAAGATCATCAACGATAACGCGCCGCTCCAGGTTCAGCGCGGCGCCTCGAAGTTCTTCACGAGCAAGCTCGCTCCTACCAGTGATCGCGTCACGCAAAACAGTAAGAAAAAACAATAAAAATAAAGGAGCGCTTCATGAAAACAACAATAAAACTGGGCCTTATTGCGTCGTGCCTCGCTGTGCCGTTTGGCGCCCAGGCCCTGGAGTTCGCCGGTTACTTGCGCAGCGGCGCGGGCACCTCAACGGGCAGTGGCAAGCAGCAGTGCTTCCAACTGCCGGGGGCGCAAACCAAATACCGCTTGGGTAACGAATGCGAACAATATGCCGAACTGGAACTGCGCCAGGACCTGCTGACGTTCGACGACGGCTCGGTGCTCAGCGTGGATGCCATGGCCTCTCTCTACAACAAGTACGACCGCGCCCTGAAATTCCAGGGTGAAAACAACGGCTCGGCGCGCATGCCGCAGATGTATGCGCAATGGTCCAACCTGCCCAGTCTCAACGGTGGTTCGCTGTGGGCCGGGCGGCGTTACTACAAACGTAACGATATCCATATCTCCGACTTCTACTACTGGAACCAGAGCGCCACTGGTGGCGGGATCGAGGACGTGCTGATCGGCGGTTTGAAATACAGCTACGCCCTGTCGCGCAAGGACAACCTGTACCAGAAGGAGTACGCCACCCGTCACGACTTCAACGTGGCAGGTTTCAACACCAACCCGGGTGGCGAGCTGGAGCTTGGCTTGAGCTACATCGCCAAGGCCGGCGGGCGTGACACCAACAGCGGTTGGGCGCTGACCGCACAGCATGTGCAAACCGCGTTCCTGGGCGGCAAGAACAAGTTTGCCTTGCAGTACGGCGAAGGCCCTGGCACCGGGCTGGGCTATACCGGCAATACCCGGCTGGACAAGAGCAGCAAAAGCTACCGTGCCGTGGAGTTCTTTGACTGGCAGGTGACCCCGCGTTTCGGTGGGCAAGTCCAGGCGGTGTACCAGAAGGATGTGCGCCCAGGGCGCCAGGACCAGAACTGGATGTCCCTTGGCGTACGCCCGACGTATGCCATCAGCGAACAATTCAAGCTGGTCGCTGAACTGGGCCACGATCAGGTTGAGGCTACTGGCGGAACACGCAAGCTGAGCAAATTCACGTTTGCGCCGACCTGGTCGCCCAAAGGTCCGGAGTTCTGGGCGCGGCCGGAAGTGCGGTTGTACTACACCTACGCCAGCTGGAACCAGGCGGCCAAGCGCGCAGCGAATGAACTCGCGGCGGGCTCGGCGTTATCCGATACCGGCGCCTATGGCACGGCACGGCATGGTTCGAACATGGGCGTGCAAGTCGAATACTGGTGGAAATAATCCGGAAGGAGTGCGCGGGCTAATGTGGGAGCGGGCAAGCCTGCTCCCACCTTTGATCTTCGTCATCCTCAACCTTGCATCGACTCGATGATTTTTAAAGAACAATACAAACAGGTGAAGTCATGACCCCATCTAAATCCCTGGAACTGCTGGCACCCCTGTCCGGGGTGCTGCTGGCGCTGGATCAGGTACCCGACCCAGTGTTCTCCAGCCGCGTGATCGGCGACGGCCTGTGCATCGATCCCACCTCGCAGACGCTCTGCGCGCCGCTGGCCGGGGTGATCAGCAATATCCAGGACAGCGGCCATGCGCTGAGTGTCACCGACGACAACGGCGTGCAGGTGCTGTTGCATATCGGCCTGGACACCGTGAACCTGGCGGGCCAGGGCTTCACCCGCCTGGTCGAAGAAGGCCAGCGGGTGGTGGCCGGGCAACCGCTGGTTGAATTCGACGCCGACTACGTGGCGCTCAATGCCCGCAGTCTGCTGACCCTGATGCTGGTCGTCAGTGGCGAGCCATTTGTATTGCTGGTGCCCGATCAGGGCGTTGTCGAGGAAGGCCAGCCACTGTTGCGAGTGTCCCCCGGGCAAGCGTCGTCAGAAGCCGATGAAGAGGAGGGCGATGCGCTGTTCTCCAAGCCCCTGACCTTGCCCAACGCCAACGGCTTGCACGCTCGCCCTGCGGCAGTGCTTGCCCAGGCGGCGAAGGGGTTCAGTTCAAGCATCTACCTGCATAAGCAAACCCAGAGCGCGAATGCCAAGTCGCTGGTGGCGATCATGGCGCTGCAGACGTCCCGGGGCGACAGCCTGCAAGTGAGCGCGGCGGGCACCGATGCCGAAGCGGCGATCCAGGCGCTGGTGGCGTTGTTGCTGGACGGCTGTGGCGAGACGGTGGCGGCGGTCGAAGTAGCCAAGCCTGCCGCGCCGGTGTCATCAGCAACCTTGATGCGGGGCGTGTGTGCGTCGCCGGGCTCGGCGTTTGGCCAGGTCGTCCAAGTGGCCGAACCGGCGCTGAATATTCCTGAAACCGGTGCCGGCGAAACGTTCGAGCGTGCCGCATTGGCGCGTGGCCTGCGGGCGGCAGCCGAAGCGCTGCAAGCATTGCAAGCCAAGGCCGCCGGCAGTGCCCAGGCCGAAATTTTCCGCGCCCATCAGGAATTGCTCGAAGACCCGACCCTGCTGGAGCAAGCCCACGGCCTGCTCGCCCAAGGCAAGAGCGCCGCCTTCGCCTGGAACAGCGCCACGCTGGCGACCGCGAAACTCTTCGAAGGCTTGGGCAAGGCGCTGCTCGCCGAGCGTGCGGCGGATCTGGCCGATGTCGGCCAGCGCGTGCTCAAGCTGATCCTGGGTGTTCCCGAACGGTCATTGGACCTGCCTGAGTGCGCCATCCTGGTTGCCGAACAACTCACGCCCTCGCAAACCGCCGGCCTGGATACCAGCAAGGTGCTGGGTTTTGTCACTGTCGCCGGTGGGGCTACCAGCCACGTGGCCATCCTTGCCCGGGCGCTCGGCCTGCCGTCCATTTGCGGTGTACCGGCCCATGTATTGGCCCTGGCCAACGGCAAACGAGTACTGCTCGACGCCGACAAAGGCGAGCTTCACCTGGAACCGGACCTGGCTGAAATCGAACAACTGCAAGCGGTTCGCCAACAGCAAAAGCTGCGGCTGCAGCGTGAAATCGCACAGGCATCCCTGGCGGCAATCACTCGCGATGGCCATCACGTCGAAGTCACGGCCAACGTTGCCTCGCTGCAGGAGGTCGAGCAGTCCCTGACCCTGGGTGGTGAAGGTGTGGGCCTGCTGCGTTCGGAGTTCCTCTACCTGGACCGCAATCGCGCCCCGAGCCCGGAGGAACAGGCCGGCACCTACAGCGCCATCGCCCGTGCCCTTGGCACCGAGCGCAATCTGGTGGTGCGCACCCTGGACGTGGGAGGCGACAAACCCTTGGCCTATGTGCCGATGGAAAGCGAGACCAACCCGTTCCTGGGCCTGCGTGGTATTCGGTTGTGCCTGGAACGCCCCGAACTGCTGCGCGAACAGTTTCGCGCGATCCTCGCCAGTGCGGGCTTGGCGCGGCTGCATATCATGCTGCCGATGGTCAGCCAGCTCTGCGAACTGCACCTGTCGCGCCGGATGCTCGAAGAAGAAGCGCTGGCGCTCGGGCTCACCGAATTGCCCAAGCTGGGCATCATGATTGAAGTGCCTTCGGCGGCGTTGATGGCGGATGTGTTTGCACCCCATGTGGATTTCTTTTCCATCGGCACCAATGACCTGACCCAATACACCCTGGCCATGGATCGCGATCACCCGCGCCTGGCCAGCCAGGCCGACAGCTTCCATCCCGCCGTGTTGCGCCTGATCGCCAGCACCGTCAAGGCGGCCCACGCCCATGGCAAGTGGGTGGGCGTGTGTGGTGCGCTGGCCTCTGAACCATTGGCGGTGCCGGTGTTGATCGGACTTGGGGTGGATGAACTGTCGGTCAGCGTGCCGCTGATTCCGAGCATCAAGGCGACCGTACGCGAACTGGAACTGGTCGACTGCCAACTCATCGCCCGCCAGGTGTTGGGCCTGGAGGAAGCCGGCCAAGTGCGTGAGGCCCTGCGCCTGTACCACGCGGCCACCGTTGAAACCTCACCTGTCGTGGAGCACTGAGCATGTTCGAGAAATTGCAGCGGGCATTCTGGAAAGCCCTGACCCCGGACCTGATTGCCGAGACACTGGCAGTGCCGACACCGAGCCTGTTGGCCGCCGATGTGCTGAGTGCCTTGGGCGGCGCCGAGAATCTCAAGTCACAACAGCGCGTGGCGCTGACGCGGGTGAGGGTGCAGTTGCAGGATGCGGGGCGGTTGGATGAGGCGGCGTTGAAGGCGGCGGGTGTACCGACTGTGATGGTGTTGACAGGCGGGGTGGTCCATCTAATCACCGGCCTCTAAGCCAAGTGGAGATCCAAATGTGGGAGGGGGCTTGCTCCCGATAGCAGTGGATCAGTCACTGTAGTAGTGACTGACACAAGGCTATCGGGAGCAAGCCCCCTCCCACATTGTTTTGTGGTGTTTGGAAAGTCGGCTTTACAACTGCGGGCTGTCCTGCGGCGGCTTGGTCTTGTCCACACCCGGCACATGCAGGTTGCCTTCCACCACCTGGTCGCCTTCCAGCTGCGGCTGGGTCACCCAGGTAAGGATGTCGTAGTAACGCCGGATGTTCGCCACAAAGTGCACCGGCTCGCCGCCCCGGGCGTAGCCGTAGCGGGTCTTGCTGTACCACTGCTTCTGCGACAGGCGCGGCAGCATCTTCTTCACGTCCAGCCACTTGTTCGGGTTCAGGCCTTCCTTCTTCGCCAGGATGCGAGCGTCTTCCAAGTGGCCGGTGCCCACATTATAGGCGGCGAGGGCGAACCAGGTGCGATCAGGCTCGGCGATCTTGTCGTCCAGCTCATCCTTGATCTTGGCCAGGTACTTGGCGCCGCCCATGATGCTTTGCCTGGCATCCAGGCGGTTGGACACACCCATGGCCTGCGCCGTGTTCTGGGTCAGCATCATCAGGCCGCGCACGCCGGTCTTGGAGGTGACGGTCGGTTGCCACAGCGATTCCTGATAGCCAATGGCTGCCAACAGGCGCCAATCGACCTTTTCGGCCTTGGCATAGGCGCGAAAGTGTTTCTCGTACTTGGGCAGTCGCTGTTGCAGGTGCTGGGCGAACGTATAGGCGCCCACATAGCCGAGTACATCGACGTGCCCGTAGTAGCGATCCTTCAGGCGCTGCAAGGTGCCGTTCTTCTCGACCTTGTCCAGGTAGCCGTTGATCTCATTGAGCAGGCTGTTGTCGTCGCCGGCGGCCACGGCCCAGCTCTGGTGGCTGGCGTTGCCGAGGTCGAATGCCACGCGCACGTTGGGGAAGTACACCTGGTTCATCGCCACTTCGTTGGAGTCCACCAGGGTCAGGTCGATCTGACCCTCGTCCACCATGCGCAGCAGATCGACTACTTCAACGGCGTCGGACTCTTCGTATTCAATTGCAGGATTCTGCTTTTTCAACGCCGCCAGTTGCTCGGCGTGGGTGCTGCCCTTGAGCACCATGATCTTCTTGCCCACAAGGTCAGCGGCGTTGGTCGGGCGCGATTGGCCGTTGCGGTAGATGATCTGCGGGGTCACTTCCAGATACGGGTGGGAAAATCGCACCTGCTGCTGGCGCTGTTCGCTGCTGACCAGGCCGGCGGCGGCAAGTACCGGGCCATTGGGCTTGCCCAACTGGTTGAACAGGTCGTCGAGGTTATCGGCGGTCTCGATTTCCAGCTTTACTCCCAGTTCGTCGGCAAAGCGCTTGACCAGTTCGTATTCGAAACCGGTTTCACCGTTGCGGTCCTGGAAATAGGTGGCCGGGCTGTTCCGGGTGACCACCCGCAATACGCCATCCTCCTTGATTCGCTCGAGGGTGCTGGGTTTGTCAACACAGGCACTGAGCATCAGGAAGAGCAAGGTGGCGATGAGCCATTTGACCCATCGCGGGCGCAAAACGGTTGGGGAGAACATCTGCGCAGTATACGCAAACGGCCCACGGCGCCATATCTCGACAGCGGCGCACTTGTCTGCTAGCGCCGCCCAAACTGTGCTGCAGCCCGCAGAAACGCGGCTTGGCGAGCGATTGTGATGGTTAAAATAACTGCGCCCAACGCCGTGGATAACACCGCGATTGCGTGCAAAGCGTGCCAACTGACGTTCGGCTGCGGCCACCGGTAGCGTTTCGGGTGCCGTTGGCGAAGGTTTACGCTAGAATGCACGGCCTCAAAGCACACCCCCTTCCGAGGCTGTCCCGAAGATGTTGATCCTGCGCGGCGCTCCTGCCCTTTCTGCCTTTCGCCACAGCAAACTCCTTGAGCAACTGAGCCAGAAGGTTCCAGCTGTTACAGGCCTGTACGCTGAATTTGCTCACTTCGCCGACGTGACCGGCGTCTTGACCGCCGACGAACAGCAAGTGCTGGCACGCCTTCTGAAGTACGGCCCAAGCGTTCCCGTGCAAGAGCCGACCGGCCGCTTGTTCCTGGTTCTGCCGCGGTTCGGCACCATCTCGCCCTGGTCGAGCAAGGCCAGCGATATCGCCCGCAACTGTGGCCTGGATAAAATCCAGCGCCTGGAGCGTGGTATCGCTTTCTATGTCGCCGGCCAGTTCAGTGATGCCGACGCCGAGCTGATCGCCAGCAGCCTGCACGACCGCATGACCCAGATCATCGTCGGCCAGCTGGAACAGGCTGCCGGCCTGTTCAGCCACGCTGAGCCCAAGCCGCTGACCGCGATTGACGTGCTCGGTGGCGGCCGCGCCGCCCTCGAGAAGGCCAACACCGAGCTGGGCCTGGCCCTGGCCGAAGACGAGATCGACTACCTGGTCAACGCCTTCACCGGCTTGAAGCGCAACCCCCACGACATCGAACTGATGATGTTTGCCCAGGCCAACTCCGAGCATTGCCGTCACAAGATCTTCAACGCCAGTTGGGACATCGACGGTCAGAGCCAGGAAAAAAGCCTGTTCGGCATGATCAAGAACACCTACGTGATGCACAGCGAAGGCGTTCTGTCGGCTTATAAAGACAACGCCTCGGTCATCGTCGGCTCTGTCGCCGGCCGCTTCTTCCCGGACCCGGAAACCCGCCAGTACGGCGCGGTGCAGGAGCCTGTGCACATCCTGATGAAGGTCGAGACCCACAACCACCCGACCGCGATTGCCCCATTCCCGGGCGCGGCCACCGGTTCGGGCGGTGAAATCCGCGACGAAGGCGCCACCGGCCGTGGCGCCAAGCCAAAAGCCGGCCTCACCGGTTTCACCGTGTCCAACCTGCAGATCCCGGGCTTCGAGCAGCCGTGGGAAGTGCCGTACGGCAAGCCTGAGCGCATCGTCACCGCGCTGGACATCATGATCGAAGGCCCGCTGGGCGGCGCCGCGTTCAACAACGAATTCGGGCGCCCGGCGCTGACCGGTTACTTCCGGACCTTCGAGCAGTCCATCACCACCCCCCGTGGCGATGAAGTGCGCGGTTATCACAAGCCGATCATGCTGGCCGGCGGCATGGGCAACATCCGTGAAGAGCACGTCAAGAAAGGCGAGATTCTGGTCGGCTCCAAGCTGATCGTGCTCGGCGGCCCGGCGATGCTGATCGGCCTGGGCGGCGGCGCGGCCTCTTCCATGGCCACCGGCACCAGCTCGGCAGATCTGGACTTCGCTTCCGTACAGCGTGAAAACCCTGAGATGGAACGCCGTTGCCAGGAAGTCATCGACCGTTGCTGGCAGTTGGGTGACAAGAACCCGATCAGCTTCATCCACGACGTCGGCGCCGGTGGTTTGTCCAACGCCTTCCCGGAACTGGTCAACGACGGCGACCGTGGTGGCCGTTTCGAACTGCGCAACATTCCAAACGACGAGCCGGGCATGGCCCCGCACGAAATCTGGAGTAACGAATCCCAGGAACGCTACGTACTGGCCGTCGGTCCTGAAGACTTCGCACGCTTCCAGGCCATCTGCGAACGCGAGCGTTGCCCGTTTGCGGTGGTCGGCGAAGCCACTGCCGAGCCGCAGCTGACGGTTACCGATAGCCACTTCGGTAATAGCCCGGTAGACATGCCGCTGGAAGTGCTGCTGGGCAAAGCCCCACGCATGCACCGTTCGGCCGTACGCGAAAGCGAGCTGGGCGATGATTTCGACCCAAGCACGCTGGAGCTGGCCGACAGCATCGAACGCGTGCTGCACCACCCGGCCGTAGCAAGCAAAAGCTTTTTGATCACCATCGGCGACCGCACCATCACCGGCCTGGTAGCCCGTGACCAGATGGTCGGCCCATGGCAGGTGCCGGTGGCCGACGTTGCCGTCACCGCCACCAGCTTCGACGTCTACACCGGTGAAGCCATGGCCATGGGCGAGCGCACGCCGCTGGCCCTGCTGGACGCACCGGCGTCGGGCCGCATGGCCATTGGTGAAACCCTCACCAACATCGCCGCCTCGCGTATCGGCAAGCTGTCCGACATCAAGCTGTCGGCCAACTGGATGTCCGCTGCCGGTCATCCGGGTGAAGATGCACGCCTGTACGACACGGTTAAAGCCGTCGGCATGGAGCTGTGCCCGGAACTGGGTATCACCATTCCGGTGGGCAAGGACTCCATGTCCATGGCCACCCGCTGGAACGAAGACGGCACCGACAAGAGCGTGACTTCGCCGCTGTCGCTGATCGTTACCGGTTTCGCGCCGGTCACCGACATCCGCCAGACCCTGACCCCGCAACTGCGCATGGACAAGGGCACCACCGACCTGATCCTGATCGACCTGGGCCGTGGCCAGAACCGCATGGGCGCTTCGATCCTGGCGCAAACCCACGGCAAGTTGGGCAAGCAGGCGCCGGATGTCGACGACGCTGAAGACCTCAAGGCGTTCTTCGCCGTGATCCAGGGCCTGAACGCCGACGGCCATCTGCTGGCTTACCATGACCGTTCCGACGGCGGCTTGCTGACCAGCGTCGTGGAGATGGCCTTCGCCGGTCACTGCGGCCTGAACATCGTGCTCGACAGCGTTGCCGAGGATGCCGCCGAGATCAATGGCATCCTGTTCAACGAAGAGTTGGGCGCCGTGATCCAGGTGCGCCAGGACGCTACGCCAGACGTACTCGCACAGTTCAGCGCCGCCGGCCTGGACGACTGCGTGGCCGTCATCGGCCAGCCGATCAACAACGGTGAAGTCAACATCTCCTTCAATGGCGACACCGTGTTTGCCGGCCAGCGCCGCCTGCTGCAACGCCAGTGGGCCGAGACCAGCTACCAGATCCAACGCCTGCGCGACAACGTCGAGTGCGCCGAGCAGGAATTCGACGCGATCCTGGAAGAAGACAATCCGGGCCTGAGCACTATGCTCAGCTTCGACGTCAACCAGGACATCGCCGCGCCGTACATCAAGAAGGGCATCCGCCCACAGGTCGCCGTGCTGCGTGAGCAGGGCGTCAACGGCCAGGTGGAAATGGCCGCGGCGTTCGACCGCGCCGGCTTCAATGCGATTGACGTGCACATGAGCGATATTCTCGCCGGTCGCGTTGACCTCAATGAGTTCAAAGGCCTGGTGGCCTGCGGTGGTTTCTCCTACGGCGACGTGCTGGGTGCCGGTGAAGGCTGGGCCAAGTCGGCCCTGTTCAACAGCCGTGCCCGCGATGCGTTCCAGGGCTTCTTCGAACGCAACGACAGCTTCACCCTGGGTGTGTGCAACGGTTGCCAGATGATGTCCAACCTCAGCGAACTGATTCCGGGCAGCGAGTTCTGGCCGCACTTTGTGCGCAACCGTTCCGAGCAGTTCGAAGCCCGTGTCGCCATGGTGCAGGTGCAGGAGTCCAACTCGATCTTCCTACAAGGCATGGCCGGTTCGCGCATGCCAATCGCCATCGCCCACGGTGAAGGCCATGCCGAATTCGCCAGCGAAGAAGCGCTGCTTGAAGCCGACCTGTCCGGCACCGTGGCCCTGCGTTTTGTCGACAACCACGGCAAGGTCACCGAAACCTACCCGGCCAACCCGAACGGCTCGCCACGCGGCATTACCGGCCTCACCAGTCGCGACGGTCGCGTGACCATCATGATGCCGCACCCCGAGCGTGTATTCCGCGCCGTGCAGAACTCGTGGCGCCCGGAAGAGTGGAACGAAGACGGCGCCTGGATGCGCATGTTCCGCAACGCTCGCGTGTGGGTGAACTAAAGCCGTGTACAAGCTCGCCTTCTTTGTGCCCGACAGTCATGTGGAGACGGTGAAAACCGCCGTCTTCGCAGCCGGCGGCGGGCGCATCGGCGACTACGACAGCTGCGCCTGGCAAGTGCTGGGCCGGGGCCAATTCCGCGCGTTGGACGGCAGTCAGCCGTTTATCGGGCAGGTGGGCCAGGTTGAAGTGGTTGAGGAGTGGAAGGTTGAGCTGGTGGTGGCGGATGATTTGATTGTGGCTGTTGTAGCTGCGTTGAAGCTGAGCCATCCGTATGAGACACCGGCGTATGAGGTGTGGCAGTTGGCGGATTTTTGATTCGCAATTAGATGTAAACAAAGCCCGTTGAAACGTTATGTTCAACGGGCTTTTATTTTACCGTCGGTCTGAAAGTAGCCTGCACCTGTTAAGTTTGACAGTAGATATTGTTTGTTGTCTGGGATTTGATCGCTATTACCCCAACTCGGGGTCGCCTGAAGCCCAAGAGAGCAATAAATATGAACGACAATCAAAATTCGTACGCCGACATTCCCGTTAAAAACGGCTCGCGTTATGTGGTTATCACACCTAATGGCAAAGAGGCTTACGTGAGTAATTGGTCACATAGTAGTGTAACGTTGATTGATGTTGCTACTGATACTGTCACTCAGGTGATTGACGTCGGGCAGCTCGCGGGCTTTATGGCTGTTAGTCCGGATGGGAAATATGTAATAGTTGTTACTGGTGGGAGTAGTGAGGTTTCAATTATTGATGCTTTGACTAAGAAAGTTACTTTTGTATCGGTCGATATGATTGGTTTTCAAGTGGCAATCAGTCCTGATAGTAAGAAAGCTTATGTCACTGGTGAGAAATTGGTGGTTATTGATATCGCGGCTGCAAAGGTTATAGATCGTTTCCAGTTTGAGGGTGGCGTGACAGGCATCGCAATTACACAAGACGGTACACATGCGTGGTTAACCATGTCGTTGGGGAGTAACGTTTTGTATGTAGAATTGGCTAATTATAAAATCATTGAATCTGTCCCTGTAAGCGCCTACCCATATGGCTTGGCTATGAGTGAGGATGGAAGGAGGATTGTTGTAGGGACGTTTATACATAATACGCTTTCCGTCATTGATACGACTACACGAAAAGTAGAAAAGGAGATCAAGGTTAACTCCCAGCCTTACGGGATTGCGTTCAGCAAAGATGGTAGTCGTGTTTACGCCTGTGTTTTTCCTAATAGTGGAGTTGAGGTTGTGGATATGAAAAGTCTGGAGCGGATTGGCTCAATTTCCGCAGGGCGTAACCCTATGGGAATTGCTGTGGTAGATGAATCCCGTGCCTATGTCACGAACAGCCATGAGTCCGAATTGAAGTTGTCGGTTATTTCTTTGTCCTGAATGAAGGTGCCTAGATGACGCGTCGGCTGTGGAAACAAGAAACCCGCTGGGCCAGTTTGGCCGGCGGGTTTTTTGTTGGCCGTAAGGGCCTCATCGCGGGCAAGCCCGGCTCCCACAGTTTGAACGTCTTGTCCTGTCATGCATCACCCCACTGCGGGAGCTGGCTTGCCTGCGATGGCGCCGGTGCAGGCGCCTCAGACCTTTCCCACAAGCCTTTCAGGTTGTCCATCGGAACTCACACAACTAACCTTCGCCAGTCGCTACCAATTCAGTGACC
This sequence comes from Pseudomonas khavaziana, assembly GCF_036704165.1. NCBI lineage: Bacteria > Pseudomonadati > Pseudomonadota > Gammaproteobacteria > Pseudomonadales > Pseudomonadaceae > Pseudomonas > Pseudomonas khavaziana. The sequence continues at coordinate 5,301,220 of NZ_CP129946.1, read as the reverse complement.
GGGACTGCAAGCCTGAAAAATCACTAGGAGCCTATTCCATATGGAGTTTAATGATGATCAGCGACAACTTGCTAACTGGTTCAATCTCATCTCAAGCCGAGTCCCGCCAAGCTGGTGATTCACCGTCCGACCAGATCTTCACCGTACTACCCAGTCTGAACAGCGAAACCCTACTCGCCAACGCCTCCCAAGACCTGGCATCCGTACAGGCACTGGCGGGTAATCTGGCTTTTGATGTCGACGGTCCCCAGCGTGATGCAGTGCTGGGTATTCATCGGATGGTGGAAGGGATTCAGTTGATGGTGGATCGGGTGCTGGATTTAGTTGAGGTGCCTGAGCAGAAGTGATCAGGCGCCTGTGAGGGCCAATCGGGAGCAAGCCCCCGATGAGGCCAGAAAAGCCACTACAGCTCTAAACCCTGGCGCCGACCTCACGACCACTGACCAACCGTTCCAACGCCTCACCCAACCCGGACGCCTTGTCCCCAATCAACAGGTGCCAAACACCGCTCTCAAGCTGACTCACACCCTGGCAACCGAGCACAGTGAGCTGAGCTTCTGACAATCCCGAATCATCCCCCAACTCCACCCGCAACCGGGTCATCGCCACCGCTTCCAGTTGGCGCACATTCACTCGGCCACCCAGTGCATTCAGCCATTGCTCGGCTTCCTGCACATTCACCGCCACCGGCTTATCCACAGGCGCAACCGCTACAGGTGCTGCGGCCACAAAACCCGGCATGGCCAAGCGAATCTCATCGGCAATACTATCGGCCATCGGCCCGACGACCACCTGCAAACTCCCGCCGTTACCCGGGCGCACTACAGCCATGGCGCCCAGTGCTTTCAGTTCAGCATCCACCGCCTTATTGCGATCTACCATGTCCAGGCGCAGGCGCGTAGTGCATGCACCTACACTCAGCAAATTCTCTGCACCACCCAACGCCTGGATATAAGCCGTGGCGCGCTGGTTATCGCTCATCGCTTCGGCCTGTACCACTTGGATATCTTCACGACCCGGCGTCTTGAGGTTGAAGCGGCGAATGCAGTAGCTGAACACCGTGTAGTAGATCACCGAGTAGGCCAGGCCCACCGGCACCACCAGCCAGCCATTGGTGGACTTGCCCCAACCCAGCACCATGTCGATAAACCCACCAGAGAAGGTAAAGCCAAGGTGGATATTCAACATATTGGTGATGGCCATCGACAGGCCCGTCAGCACGGCGTGGATCAGGTACAGGAACGGTGCCAGGAACATGAAGGCAAATTCAATCGGTTCAGTCACGCCGGTCAAAAACGAAGTCAGGGCCATGGACAGGAAAATCCCGCCCATGACTTTGCGTCGCTCTGGTAGAGCATTGCGGTACATTGCCAGGCACGCAGCCGGCAGGCCAAACAGCATCACCGGGAACATGCCGGTCATGAACTGGCCGCCTTTCGGGTCGCCGGCGAAGTAGCGGGTCAGGTCGCCGGTCACCACCGCGCCGGTTGCCGGGTCGGTAAAAGTGCCGAACACGAACCACGCCATATTGTTGAGGATATGGTGCAACCCGGTGACGATCAGCAGGCGGTTGAACACGCCAAACACGAAGGCGCCGAGGCTGCCACTTTCCATCAGCAACACGCCAAAGCTATTGATGCCGTGCTGGATCGGCGGCCAGATCAGGCCAAAGATCACGCCCAGGCCCACCGCCGAAAAGCCGGTGACAATCGGCACAAAACGTCGCCCACCAAAGAACGCCAGGTACTCCGGCAGCTTGATGTCCTTGAAGCGGTTATACAGCCCGCCCGCCATCAGGCCGCTGGCGATACCGGCGAGCATGCCCATGTTGATGGTGGTATCCATCACCTTGAGGGTCGAGATCATCACCAGGTAGCCAATTGCCCCGGCCAGGCCGGCCGTGCCGTTGTTGTCGCGGGCAAAGCCCACGGCGATGCCGATGGCGAAGATCAGCGCCAGGTTGGCGAAGATCGCCTGCCCGGCATCGTGCATCACCGCGATATTGAGCAAGTCGGTGTCGCCCAGGCGCAGCAGCAAGCCGGCGATTGGCAGGATCGCAATCGGCAGCATCAGGGCGCGGCCCAGGCGTTGCAGGCCTTCGATAAAGTGTTGGTACATGGCGTGTCTCCCTATTCTTGTTGTTTTCAGCTCAGCGGCCAGTGGTGTTGACAGGCTTGGCGAACGGACTTGGCGCTGCTCAGGTCAAGCAGCTCAAGGCTCAGTTGCCGGCATTGCGCCGCGTCCAGATGGCGGACGCGGTCCTTGATTTCGCCGATCTGCGGCGGGCTTACCGACAGCTCGCTGACCCCCAGGCCGACCAGTACCGGTGTGGCCAGTGGGTCGGACGCCAGGGCGCCACACACGCCGACCCAACGCCCGTGTTTCGCCGCACCGGCGCAGGTCTGGGCGATCAGCCGCAGCAGCGCCGGGTGCAGGGCGTCGACCCGGGCGGCCAGGCCTGCGTGATCGCGGTCCATGGCAAGGGTGTACTGGGACAGGTCATTGGTGCCGATGGACAAAAAGTCAGCATGTTTGGCCAACTGCTCGGCCATCAGCGCGGCGGCGGGCACTTCGATCATCACGCCCAATTCGGGGCGCTGCGTCAGCTCAAGCTCCACGCACAGTTCATCCAGGCGCTGGCGAATCTGCAGCAATTCATCCACTTCGCTGACCATCGGCAGCAGGATGCGGCAACGCGCCAATGGCGAGACCTGCAACAGGGCACGCAGTTGCTGGTCGAGCAGTTCCGGGCGCACCTGGGCCATGCGAATACCGCGCAGGCCCAGTACCGGGTTGGCCTCGACAGGCAGCGGCAGGTAGTCGAGCTGCTTGTCGCCGCCCACATCGATGGTGCGGATGATCACCGACTTGTCGCCCATGGCATCCAGCACGGCCTGATAAGCCTGGCGCTGCTCTTGCTCATCCGGCGCAGTGCGGCGGTCGACGAAGAGGAATTCGGTGCGCAGTAGGCCGACGCCATCGGCGCCGTTGTCAAACGCCATTTGGGCTTCGGCGCTGGAGGCGACATTCGCGGCGACTTCAACCGTCACGCCATCGGTGGTGCACGCCGGTTGTTGGGCTTGGGCCTGTTGTTGCTGGCGTCGCAATTTCTGTGTTTCGCGAATCTGGTGAACTTCGGCGTGGCGCGCTTCGCTGGGGGCCAGTTCCAGGCGGCCGTTGGCGGCATCGAGCACTACCCGTTGGCCTTGGGGTACGTCGAGCACTTCATTGCCCAGGGCGACGAGACACGGCAGGCCTTTGCCCCGGGCCAAAATCGCCACATGGGAGGTCGCACCGCCTTCGGCCATGCAGATGCCAGCGGCCTGTTGCGCGCTCAGTTGCAGCAAGTCCGAAGGTGTCAGCTCATGGGCACTGACAATCGCCCCCGCCGGCAATTCGAAATGCCAGGCTTCACCCAGCAACGCCCGCAGCACCCGTTGTTGCAGGTCGCGCAGGTCATTGGCACGCTCGGCAAACAGCGGCTTGCCCAACGCCAGCAGCACGGCGCATTGGGCCTGGATCGCATCACGCCAGGCGTGGGTGGCGGCGCTGCCTTGTTCGATGGCGGCGGTGGCTGCGTCGAGTAATGCCGGGTCTTCCAGCAGGGCGAGGTGGGCGGCGAAGATCTCTTCTTCTTCGACATTCTTGCGTTGGCGCGCCTGGTCCAGCGTATTGCGGATTTCGCCGCGCACTTGCTCAAGGGCGGTATCCAGGCGTTGCAGTTGTTCGTCGACGCTATGATTGCCGCTGTCTTGCGGCAGCTCGATGCCCGTCAGGCGAAACAGCGGCCCACATACCAGGCCCGGTGCCGCGCATACGCCTTGCAGCACATTGGCTTCGGTATTCGCCCTGCGTGGCGTGGCAACGACCGGCGCGTGATGCTCCTCGTGGATCGCCACGGACAGCGCGGCGACCAATGCCTGTAACGCCGCCTCGCCATCCTTGCCGCGGCAGGTTACCCGTACCTCGTCACCTTCACCAATACCCAGCCCCATCAGGCCGATCAGGCTGTCGCAAGCCGCCGTCTTATCACCGAAGTGCAGCTGCGATTGGCTGCTGAAGCCCTGGGCAGTCTTGCGGATCAGCGCGGCAGGGCGCGCATGCAAGCCACCTCGGTGGGTGATGCGCACCGTAGCGCTTACTTCTGCGACCGAGTTATCCACAGCGGTTTGAACCGGTGCGGATGTGCGCAGGGCAAGCCGCATCAGTGTTTCACCGACCTTCACTGTCTTGCTCGCGATGGGTTGCAGCTCGAAGCGGTCACTGTTGGTCAGGATGATCAGGCTCACCAGGCTTTTGCACTGGCGCGCAATACGGTCAAGATCAAACTGCACCAACGGCTGGCCCTCGCTCACCCGTGCGCCATCCTTCACCAGCAAGGCAAAGCCTTCGCCATTGAGCTCCACGGTGTCGATGCCCACATGCATCAGCACTTCGGCACCGTTGTCGGCGCGGATAGTCAGTGCATGCCCGGTGCGGGCGACATGGATGACCACGCCGTCACAGGGCGCGTGCAGGCAATCATTGAGCGGGTCGATGGCCACGCCATCGCCCATGGCGCCGCTGGCGAACACTTCGTCGGGAACATTGCCCAGGGCCAGCACCGGCCCGCTTAAGGGGGCGCTGAGGGTCAGTACATTATTGTTGTTGGACATGGGCACGGTACTCATCAGGAAAACGCCACTCAGTGAGTGCGGGTGACTTTGCTCAGGTGACGCGGCTGGTCCGGGTCCATGCCCCGTGCCTCAGCCAGGCCGGCGGCCATCACGTAGAAACTCTGGATCGCCAGGATCGGATCCAGGCTTGGGTGTTCGGCGCGGCTAAGCGTCAGGTCACGCTCGGCAATATCGTCCGGCGCGGCCAGCAGTACGCGGGCGCCGCGTTGGCGCATATCGGCGGCCAGGCTCAGCAGGCCGGGTTGCTCGGCGCCGCGAGGGGCGAACACCAGCAGTGGGTAATTTTCGTCGATCAAGGCCATCGGCCCGTGGCGCACCTCGGCGCTGCTGAAGGCTTCGGCCTGGATCGCCGAGGTTTCCTTGAGTTTGAGCGCGGCTTCCTGGGCGATGGCAAACCCGGCGCCGCGGCCGATTACCATCAATTGCTGGCAGTCGCGCAGCGCCTCGATGGCTTGGGTCCAATCCTGCTTGGCAGCTTCACGCAAGCCCTCGGGCAGCGCCTGGCAGGCCTGGAGCAACTCGGTTTCCTGGTTCCAGTGGCCGATCAATTGCGCGCTGGCGCTGAGGGTGGCGATAAAGCTCTTGGTCGCGGCCACGCTTTGTTCCGGGCCGGCGCACAACGGCACATGGAATTCACAGGCGGCTTCCAGTGGTGAGTCTTCGGCGTTTACCAGCGAGATGCTCAGGGCGCCGCGCTTGCGCAGCAGGCGCAGGCTGTTGACCAGGTCCGGGCTCTGCCCCGACTGGGAGAACCCAAACGCCACCTGGCCGCTGACTTTCATCGGCGCTTGCAACAGGGTCACCACCGACATTGGCAGCGACGCCACCGGAATGCCTACGTGCTGCATGGCCAGGTAGGCGAAGTAACTGGCGGCGTGGTCGGAGCTGCCACGGGCAATGGTCATCGCCACTTGCGGCGGCTGACGGCGCAGGCGGCCGGCCACTTCTTCCAGCAGCGGGTTCAGGCGTTGCAGTTGCGCGGCGACGGCGTCGCAGGAGGCCAGGGCCTCTTCAAGCATTTTTGAAGTCAATGGTTTCTCCTTCGACCATTACGTCGGTGAGTGTCAGGGAGCGGTCCAGGCGCACGCAGTCGGCATAGCTGCCCGGTTGCAGGCGGCCGCGTTCTTCCAGGCCCAGGTAGTCCGCAGGAAATTGCGACAGGCGTTGTGAGGCTTCGCTGATAGGCAGGCCGATTTTCACCAGGTTGCGCAGTGCCTGGTCCATGGTCAGGGTGCTGCCGGCCAGGGTGCCGTCGGCCAGGCGCACGCCGCCCAGGCACTTGGTCACGGTGTGGCTACCCAGCTTGTATTCGCCATCGGGCATACCGGCGGCGGCGGTGGAATCGGTCACGCAGTACAGGCATGGGATCGAGCGCAAGGCCACGCGCATAGCGCCTGGGTGTACGTGGAGCAGGTCCGGGATCAGCTCGGCGTATTGGGCATGGGCCAGCGCGGCGCCGACGATGCCCGGCTCGCGGTGATGCAGCGGGCTCATGGCGTTGTACAAATGGGTGAAGCTGGTGGCGCCGGCGGCGAGGGCGGCCACGCCTTCTTCATAACTGCCCAGGGTGTGGCCGATTTGCATGCGCACACCGCGTTCGCTGAGGGCGCGGATCAGGCCGTCATGGCCGGCAATTTCCGGGGCGATGGTGATCACCCGGATCGGCGCCAGGCGCAAATAAGCTTCGACTTCGGCCATCAACGCGGTGTGGGCGAAGTTGGGTTGGGCGCCGAGTTTGCCCGGGTTGATATAAGGGCCTTCCAAGTGCACACCGAGCACCCGCGCACTGCCGGCAGGGCGTTGCTCGCAGAAGTTGCCGAGTTCACTGAGGACCTGGGAGATTTCATCCACCGGGGCAGTCATGGTGGTGGCCAGCAGCGAGGTGGTACCAAAGCGCACGTGGGTGCGGGTAATGGTCTCAAAGGCTTGCGCACCTTCCATGATGTCGGCACCGCCACCGCCGTGCACATGCAGGTCAATAAAGCCTGGCAGCAGGTGGGGCAGGTCGTTGTCAGCCGGGTCGCAAGGCGTGCCTTCGATGGCAACCACCTTGCCGTGCTCGTGCACCAGGCGGCCGCGAATCCAGCCACTGGGCGTGAGGATATTGTCTTCTGGCATGGGCAGTTCTCTAGAGTCGCAATTCAGCGGAATAGTCGTGGCGACGCAGCTCTGCGACAAAGTCGTAGTAGTCGTTGCGGCAGTAGGTATCGGTAATTTCAATCGGCGTGTTGTCGGCGGTGTAGCCCACGCGGGTCATCAGCAGCATGGCGGTGCCGGGGGCGATGCCCACCAGCTTGGCGAATTCGTCCGAGGCATTGATTGCCTGGATATGTTGCAGGGCGCGCACGATGGGCTTGCCGATGCCTTCCAGGTATTCGTACAGCGAATTGCCGATGGCTTGCGGGTGCGGCAACACCGAGGCGGGCATGGCGGTCATTTCAATCGCCATCACCGTGTCATCGGCTTTGCGCAAACGCTTGAGGCGCGCCACTTTGTCGGTGGGCGACAGGCAAAGGCGGATCAGCTCTTCGTGGGTCGGCGGGGTGATGTCGCGCTCCAGCCACTGTGACGTGGGAACAAAGCCCTTGAGCCGCAGCATTTCGCTGAACCCCGACAAGCGCGACAAAGGTTGTTCCAGGCGCGGTGTGATGAAGGTGCCAGAGCCTTGGCTGCGTCGGATCAGGCCCTGGGCAAACAGCACTTCCAAGGCTTTGCGGGCGGTGACCCGCGAGATGCTCAACTGCTCGCTGAGGGCGCGTTCCGACGGCAGGGCCTGCTCGGATTTCCACTGGCCGGCGTGGATCGCCGCTTCAAGGTTGCGGGCCAGTTGCAGGTACAGTGGCGTGGATTGCTTGTCGTCGGGGCGCAGCGTCAGGATGGGGTTCATCTGTGAAGTTTCCGATGCGGTTATTGGAGTGTTGTCGCTCGGTAATGGCCGGAAATTAATACCACTTAAATACCATGTCAATGCCACCAAAACGGTGCGAGCCCCGGTTTCAGGGCTCTTTAATGGGGCTTGGTATCAAGTGGTATTAGAGAGGTCTTTGTGTCGCGCACAAGTGCACTGTCCCGCGCGGTGAACTGGTATTCACCGGCAGGCGCTGCTGGAGGCAGGAATTATTTTCGAATTATTTTACGAGCGGCACGAAATTACGGCCGGATCTCGATCAGTGTGCCGTCCTTGACCAGGTTCCAGACTTCACGCATATCCACATTACGCATGCCGATGCAGCCGTCGGTCCAGTCCAGGGTGTGGAACCACTGCTCCGGGTAGTCCTCGGTATCGGGCGTGCCATGAATCATGATCATGCTGCCCGGTTTCACGCCCTCGCGGCGGGCGCGTGCGGCGTCGCTGATGTTCGGGTAGGAGATGTGCATGGCCAGGTTGAAGCGCTCGCTGGTCTTGCGCCAGTCGATCCAGTAGAGACCTTCGGGCGTGCGGCGGTCGCCTTCGATCAGCTTGTGGCCCTTGGGGTTCTTGCCCAGGGAAATGCGATAGGTCTTGAACGGCTTGCCGTCGTTGATCAGTTGCAACTGGTGGGCGGACTTGAGTACCAGGACTTTCTCGACGGTTTTACCGCCGAGGGTCTCCACCGTGGAAGCGGGGGACAGCGTGGCGAACGACAGGCAGAAAAGAGCAAGCAACCAACGCATTGAAACGGTATCCCTGATAAAAGTGCTGCCTGGAAGGTCATTTGGCTGGGCGTGTCATCGGTGGCACCGACTCGCTGCGCACCGGGAACAGCTGCTGCCGGCGGTCAGCAAAAAAGCATTCTAAGGTACGCCCGACGGTGCGGAAAGCCAGCTCGGACCAAGGGATATCGGCTTCATTGAACAGCTTAACCTCAAGGCTTTCGGGGCCTGCGGCAAAGTCCAGGTCGATCAGCTCGGCGCGGTAGAAAATGTGCACCTGGCTGATGTGTGGCACATCGATCAGGGTGTAGATGCTCAGGTTACGTACGCGGGCGCAGGCTTCTTCCAGGGTTTCACGCATGGCGGCCTGTTCGACGGTCTCGCCATTTTCCATAAAGCCGGCGGGCAGGGTCCAGTAACCCAGGCGTGGCTCGATGGCGCGGCGGCACAGCAGCACCTGGTCGCCCCACACCGGCACGGTACCCGCGACGATGTTGGGATTCTGGTAATGAATGGTCGAGCAGTGATCACACACATAACGCAGGCGTACGTCGCCTTCGGGAACGCGTTGGGTAACCGGTTTACCGCACTGGCTGCAGAAATTCATGCTGGGGTTCCTGGACAATGGGCACATCTTGGCTTGGTGCCGGGCGTTCCTGCAAGTTGTCGTTTCGCGACATGCACCGGGTTTTGGGCTTGGGCGCCCGCCCGCTTTGGTGCATGATGCAAGGTAGCCAACAGACCGAGATGACTCATGCTGGACGAGCTACTTCGCCGGGTAAGCAATCACACCCCTCACACCTTGGAAACTGACGGGCGTTTCCCCGAGGCCGCGGTACTGGTGCCGATTACCCGCAGTGACGAACCTGAGCTGATCCTGACCCTGCGCGCCAGCGGCCTGTCGACCCATGGTGGCGAAGTGGCGTTTCCTGGCGGGCGTCGCGACCCCGAAGACCCTGACCTGATCTTCACCGCCTTGCGCGAAGCCGAGGAAGAAATCGGCCTGCCGCCGGGGCTGGTCGAAGTGATCGGGCCGTTGAGCCCATTGATTTCCCTGCATGGCATTCGCGTAACGCCCTACGTGGGCGTCATTCCCGATTACGTCGAATACCTGGCCAACGACGCCGAAATCGCCGCCGTCTTCAGTGTACCCCTGGAGTTTTTCCGACAGGACCCACGCGAACATACCCACCGGATTGATTACCAGGGTCGCAGTTGGTACGTGCCCAGCTACCGGTTCGGCGAATACAAGATCTGGGGCCTGACGGCAATCATGATTGTCGAGCTGATCAATTTGCTCTATGACGATGCCAAGATCAGCCTGCATCAGCCACCCAAGAGCTTCATCAATATCTAAGCCATCGCTTGAATGGCGAGCCGTGAGGAAAAACCATGAAATACCGCCTGGGCGACGCCCGTGTCGAGACCCATCCCAACAGTTGGGTCGCACCGAATGCCACGCTGGTAGGCAAGGTCAAGCTGGAGCAGGGCGCTAACGTCTGGTTCAACGCGGTGTTGCGCGGTGATAACGAGCTGATCCTGATCGGCAAGAACAGCAACGTGCAGGACGGCAGCGTGATGCACACCGACATGGGCTACCCGCTGACCCTCGGCACCGGCGTGACCATCGGCCATAACGCCATGCTGCACGGCTGCAGCGTCGACGACTACAGCTTGATCGGCATCAACGCCGTGATCCTCAACGGTGCCAAGATCGGCAAGCACTGCATCATCGGCGCCAATTCGCTGATCGGCGAAGGCAAAGAAATTCCCGACGGTTCGCTGGTGATGGGCTCGCCGGGCAAAGTGGTGCGCGAGCTGACCGAGGCGCAGAAACGCATGCTCGAAGCCAGTGCCGCGCACTATGTGCATAACTCCCAGCGCTATGCCCGAGACTTGGTTGAGCAGGAAGAATGAGTGCGGTTGAACGGCCTGTTGCCTCGCCGTGCGTGAGTATCTGCGCGTTGGATGAGGACGATATCTGCACCGGTTGCCAGCGCAGCGTAGACGAGATTACGCGCTGGAGCCGCATGGATAACGCCGAGCGCCGGGTGGTGCTGGGGTTGTGTCACGAGCGGGCGGTGGCCAGTGGGATAGTGTGGATGACGCCCAAAGGCTCGGGTGTCTGATCGATTGCTATCGGGAGCAAGCCCCCTCCCACACTTGAATGTGTTCACAGATCAAAATGTGGGAGGGGCGGTGCGACGGTTCGACTTGCCCCCGATGAGGCCCTTTCAGACGACCTCCCTGTAATTGTGTACTCTGTGCGGCATTACCCACAGGTCCATCCCCATGCTTTTCCTGATCGCCTACATCAGCAGCGTCGTGCTGATCAACTTCGCCTTCTCCACTGCCCCGCACCTGGATGTGATCTGGTCCGCCTGGGGTGGCCTGGTCTTCATCCTGCGCGATATGGTGCAAACCCGCTTCGGTCATGGCGCAATCATCGCCATGCTGGCGGCGCTGGTGCTGTCGTATATCACCTCCGATCCATCCATCGCCCTGGCCAGTGCCACGGCGTTCGCGGTGTCCGAGTGCATCGACTGGCTGGTATTCAGCATCACCAAGCGCCCGCTGCATGACCGCCTGTGGATAAGTTCGGCGCTGAGCATTCCCCTCGATACCTTTATCTTTTTCGGCCTGATCGGTGCGCTGACGCCTGCGGTGGCCGGTACTGCGCTGGTGTCGAAGTTCGCCGGGGTCACGGTGGTGTGGTTGATCATGGCCTGGCGCCTGCGCAAGCGTGCCGTCGCCAACTGAGGCCAATTCTTGCAGTTCATGTAAAATGCCGGCCTTTCTCCCCATGATCCGCTCCCCTGAGGACCTGAGATGACCCGAATCGGAACTCCATTGTCGCCAACCGCGACCCGCGTTTTGCTGTGTGGCTGCGGTGAGCTGGGCAAGGAAGTGGTAATCGAACTGCAACGCCTGGGCGTTGAAGTGATTGCCGTGGATCGCTACGCCAACGCGCCGGCCATGCAGGTGGCGCACCGTAGCCACGTGATCAACATGCTCGACGGCGCCGCCCTGCGTGCGGTGATCGAGGCGGAGAAGCCGCATTTCATCGTGCCGGAAATCGAAGCCATTGCCACTGCGACCCTGGTGGAACTGGAAGCCGAAGGCTTCACGGTGATCCCGACCGCCCGCGCCACATCGCTGACCATGAACCGTGAAGGCATCCGTCGTCTGGCCGCCGAAGAGCTGGACCTGCCGACCTCGCCGTATCACTTTGCCGACACCTTTGAAGATTACAGCAAGGCCGTCCAGGACCTGGGCTTCCCCTGCGTGGTCAAGCCGGTGATGAGTTCGTCGGGCAAGGGCCAGAGCCTGTTGCGCAGCGCAGAAGATGTGCAAAAAGCCTGGGACTACGCTCAGGAAGGCGGGCGTGCCGGTAAAGGCCGGGTGATCATCGAAGGCTTTATCGATTTCGACTACGAAATCACTCTGCTGACCGTGCGTCATGTTGGCGGCACCACTTTCTGTGCACCGGTTGGTCATCGTCAGGAGAAGGGCGACTACCAGGAATCCTGGCAGCCACAGGCCATGAGCCCGATTGCCCTGGCCGAGTCCGAGCGCGTTGCCAAGGCAGTGACCGAAGCCCTGGGTGGCCGTGGCCTGTTTGGTGTGGAGTTGTTCATCAAGGGCGATCAGGTGTGGTTCAGCGAAGTGTCGCCGCGCCCACATGACACCGGTTTGGTCACACTGATTTCTCAGGACCTGTCGCAGTTCGCGCTGCACGCTCGCGCCATCCTGGGCTTGCCGATCCCGTTGATCCGTCAGTTCGGGCCTTCGGCATCGGCGGTGATCCTGGTGGAAGGGCAGTCGACCCAGACCGCGTTTGCTAATCTGGGCGCGGCGTTGAGTGAGCCGGATACGGCGTTGCGCCTGTTTGGCAAGCCGGAAGTGAATGGCCAGCGCCGTATGGGTGTGGCGTTGGCGCGGGATGAGTCGATTGAAGCGGCTCGTGCCAAGGCGACCCAGGCGTCCCAAGCGGTTGTTGTAGAGCTCTAAAAGCATCGGGAGCAAGCCCCCTCCCACATTTAACTGCGTATAACCTCTGGAATGCGGTCGAATGTGGGAGGGGGCTTGCTCCCGATAGCGGTTTATCCGGCGACCTTGTTCAAATCATTATCCCGCGTCTCTTTCAGGCACAGCACCGCAATCAAGCTCAGCAACGCTGCCGCCGACACATACCCACCGACATAACTCAGCCCACCCATCGCCACCAGCTTGGTCGCGAAGAACGGTGCTGCCGACGCCCCGACAATCCCCCCCAGGTTATACGCCGCTGAAGCTCCGGTATAACGCACGCGGGTCGGGAACAATTCCGGCAGCATGGCGCCCATCGGTGCGAAGGTCACGCCCATCAAAAACAGCTCCAAAGCCAGGAACAGCGCCACGGCCCAGGTCGAACCATGGGTCAGCAACGGCTCCATGGTAAAACCCGACAGAATCGCCAGGACTGCACCGGCGATCAGCACCGGCCTGCGCCCATAACGATCACTGGCCAGCGCCGCCAGCGGCGTTGCCAAGCCCATGAACAGTACCGCGAAGCACAGCAGGCCGAGGAAAGTTTCACGGCTGTAGCCCAAGGTCGACACGCCATAGCTCAGGGAAAACGCCGTAGTGATATAGAACAGCGCGTAGCACACCACCATCGACGCGGCGCCCAGCAGCACCGGCAGCCAATGCTGGCTGAACAGTTCTACCAGCGGCACCTTCACCGGCGCTTCTTTAGCGACGGCGTTGGCGAACACCGGGGTTTCGTGCAGCTTGAGCCGTGCATACAGGCCCACCATCACCAGTGCAGCGCTGAGGATGAACGGAATGCGCCAGCCCCAACTGCGGAACTGCTCGTCATCCAGGCTCATGGCCAAGATCAGGAACAAGCCGTTGGCCGCCAAAAAGCCAATCGATGGGCCCAATTGCGGAAACATGCCAAACCAGGCGCGCTTGCCCTTGGGTGCATTCTCGGTCGCCAGCAATGCCGCGCCGCCCCATTCCCCGCCAAGGCCCAGGCCCTGGCCGAAGCGCAATACACACAACAGGATCGGTGCCCAGGCGCCGATGCTGTCGTAGCCTGGCAGCAAGCCGATCAGCGTGGTGCACACGCCCATCAGCAGCAGCGAGGCCACCAGGGTGGATTTACGCCCGATACGGTCACCGAAGTGGCCGAACAACGCCGAGCCCAGCGGGCGGGCGATAAAGGCGATGCCGAAGGTCAGGAACGAGGCCAGCATCTGCGCGGTTCCGGAGCTCTGGGGAAAAAACACCGGGCCGATCACCAGTGCGGCAGCCGTGGCGTAGATATAGAAATCGTAGAACTCGATGGCGGTGCCGACGATGCTCGCCGTGGCGACACGGGCGGTCGAGTTGGTCGGCGCGGCGCTCGCAGCCTCTTGGTAGGTGGTGCTCATGGCAGTATCCCTGACGGTCATTGCGCGTTTGGACGCGGATTATTATTGGTCGAACACCCATGGATCAGGGTTGTGCGCGGGGCGGCTCGGGATGGGAGCAAACACCGGTCGGACATGATGAAGCGGTGCCTGGACACGCTGAGTGCGGGTAGCACGCGGTCGGGCGGGGCTTGGGTAAGCCGGATGGATTATAGGAAGGGGGTTGGAATAACAACAAGTGGTTGGAATGCCACAAATCAAAATGTGGGAGGGGGCTTGCTCCCGATAGCGGTTTATCAGTCACCTACTGCAATGACTGGCGCTCTGCTATCGGGAGCAAGTCGAACCGTCGCACCGCCCCTCCCACATTGGATTTGGTGTGTCAGGGATTATGCGGCGACGGGCACATGGCTGGTATGCCAGATCAGCACCTTGCTCACCCGGTTGTCTTCGGTCTCGAGGATTTCCAGGCGATAGCGGCCGATCTTCAGGCACACCGCGCAATCCGGGATGGTTTCCAGGGCTTCGGTCACCAGGCCGTTGAGGGTCTTGGGGCCATCGCTGGGCAGGTGCCAGCCCAGGCTCTTGTTCAGTTCGCGGATCGAGGCAGCGCCGTCGATGATGTAGCGGCCATCGGTCTGGGCTTCGATATGCGGGTTATCCACAGCGTGGTCGCTTTCGAATTCGCCGACGATCTCTTCAAGAATGTCTTCCAGGGTGACAATGCCCAGCACTTCGCCGTATTCGTCCACCACCATGCCCAGGCGCCGCTGCTGCTTGTGGAAGTTCAGCAGTTGCAGTTGCAATGGCGTGCTTTCCGGGACGAAGTAAGGTTCGTGGCAGGCAGCGAGCAGCGCCTCTTTGGTCAGGCTGGCGTCGGGCAGTAGGTGCAGGACCTGCCGGGTGTTGAGCACTGCTTCGACCTGGTTGATATCGCTGTGGAAAACCGGCAGGCGGGTGCGCTGGGAGCTGCGCAATTGCTCGATGATCTCGTCGATCGAGTCATCCAGGTTGATACCGTCCACTTCGCTGCGTGGTACCAGGATGTCGTTGACGGTGATGTTATCCAGGGCGTGGATGCCAGGCATGCCGGGGGTGCGGTCTTCGTCGGCTTCGGGCTGCGGTTCGTTGTCGTGGTGGGGTTGGGGCTCGTCGCTGTGTTTCACCACGCCGGCCTTGCGGGCAAACGGGCGCAGCAGCAACAGGCTGATGCCATTGAGCAGCCAGGCCAGGGGGTAGAGGATTTTCAGCGGTACACCCAGCAGGGCGTTACCAAAACCCAGCACCGCCTGTGGATGGCGGGTGGCCAGGGCGCGGGGCAGGTAGTCGGCGAGTATCAGCAGCAGGGTGCAGGAGATCAGCCAACCCAGCCATGGGCCGTTCTGCGCCCAGGCATAGATTGCCAGCAGCGTGCAGAGGATCACCACCGCGGCACGGCACAGGCTGTT
The DNA here is from genome assembly GCF_036704165.1 of Pseudomonas khavaziana. Lineage (NCBI taxonomy): Bacteria > Pseudomonadati > Pseudomonadota > Gammaproteobacteria > Pseudomonadales > Pseudomonadaceae > Pseudomonas > Pseudomonas khavaziana. The sequence goes on along the minus strand of NZ_CP129946.1, from coordinate 5,286,067 downwards.
GCACAGGATCAGGCTATGGCGCGGGAAGCTCAGGCGTGCGGCAGCCTTGTCGCCCTGGCGTGTACCGGGGCGCAGGGCCAGCAGGTGTTGCTGCGCGGCTTCAATGGCGGTAAACAGCGCCGCCCATAAAACCAGCAGGGCAATTACGGCGAGCATCGGCCCTAAGGGCAAGTTGTCCATGATCGCTGCCCGTCAGATATGCAGGATGTATTCGCGAACCAGCTTGCTGCCGAAATAGGCCAGCATCAGCAGGCAGAAACCGGCCAGGGTCCAGCGGATTGCCTTGTGCCCGCGCCAGCCGAGGCGGTTGCGGCCCCACAGCAACACGCTGAACACCACCCAGGCCAGGCACGCCAGCAAGGTCTTGTGCACCAGGTGCTGGGCGAAGAGGTTCTCGACGAACAGCCAGCCGGAGATCAGCGACAGCGACAGCAGGGTCCAGCCGGCCCACAGGAACCCGAACAGCAGGCTTTCCATGGTTTGCAGCGGCGGGAAGTTCTTGATCAGCCCGGACGGGTGCTTGTGCTTGAGTTGGTGGTCCTGCAACAGCAGGAGCAGGGCCTGGAACACCGCGATGGTGAACATGCCGTAGGCCAGGATCGACAACAGGATATGGGCAAGGATGCCCGGTTCCTCGTCAATCACCTGCACGGTGCCAGTGGGCGCGAATTGCGCCAGCAGCACTGTCAGCATGCCCAAGGGGAATAGCAGCACCAGCAGGTTCTCGACTGGAATCCGGTAGCAGGCCAGCAGCGTCAGCGCGATGACGGCAGCGGCGATCAGGCTGGCGGCGCTGAAAAAGTCCAGGCCCAGGCCCACCGGCGTCATCAGGTGAGTGAACAGGCTGGCGGCATGGGCCAGCAGGGCCAGCACGCCAAGGCCGACGAGCAGACGTTTGTCCGCTTTGGCGCCTTGGGCCAGACGAGTGCCCTGATAGAGAGTCGCAGCGGCATACAAAATGGCGGCGGCGAGGCTGGGTAGCAAACTGGGTGACAAGGGGAGCATAAATCCTGATAGACAAGCCCGAAAGGCGCTGAGTTTGGCACACACCCGCGCTCCACGAAAGACTCCCGGGCCAGACAGCGGGTGTGCATGGGCGCAGTCTTCGCTATAATCCGCGACCTGCCCACGCCGCAGGCTCGGCGAACGCTGTTTTTAATAGCGATTTCCCCCAGCCTGGGCCGCCATTACCTCGGTCTACCTGCATTTCGATGAATAGGGCCTGAAAGGATCGCGCATGTTTGAAAACCTGACTGACCGTCTCTCGCAGACGCTGCGCCACGTAACCGGCAAGGCCAAGCTGACCGAGGACAATATTAAAGACACCCTGCGTGAAGTGCGCATGGCGTTGCTGGAAGCCGATGTGGCCTTGCCGGTGGTGAAGGACTTCGTCAACTCGGTCAAGGAACGTGCGGTCGGCACCGAAGTGTCCCGCAGCCTGACCCCGGGCCAGGCCTTTGTGAAGATCGTCCAGGCCGAGCTCGAAAGCCTGATGGGCGCGGCCAACGAAGATTTGAACCTCAGTGCCGTGCCACCGGCCGTCGTGCTGATGGCCGGTTTGCAGGGCGCAGGTAAAACCACCACCGCCGGCAAACTGGCGCGCTTCCTTAAAGAGCGCAAGAAGAAATCCGTGATGGTGGTGTCGGCCGACGTGTACCGTCCGGCGGCCATCAAGCAGTTGGAAATGCTCGCAGGTGAAGTGGGCGTGACCTTCTTCCCGTCCGACCTGAGCCAGAAGCCGGTCGACATCGCCAACGCGGCGATTAAAGAAGCCAAGCTCAAGTTCATCGACGTGGTCATCGTCGATACCGCCGGTCGCCTGCACATCGACGAAGAGATGATGGGCGAGATCAAGGCGCTGCATGCCGCGATCAACCCGGTCGAGACGCTGTTCGTGGTCGATGCCATGACCGGCCAGGATGCGGCCAACACCGCCAAGGCCTTTGGTGACGCACTGCCGCTGACCGGCGTGATCCTCACCAAGGTCGACGGCGACGCCCGTGGCGGTGCTGCGCTGTCGGTACGCGCCATCACCGGCAAGCCGATCAAGTTCATCGGTATGGGCGAGAAGAGCGACGCGCTCGAGCCGTTCCACCCCGAGCGTATCGCTTCGCGCATCCTCGGCATGGGCGACGTGCTCAGCCTGATCGAGCAGGCCGAAGCCACGCTGGACAAGGACAAGGCCGACAAGCTGGCCAAGAAGCTGAAGAAGGGTAAGGGCTTCGATCTCGAAGACTTCCGTGACCAGCTGCAACAGATGAAGAACATGGGCGGCCTCGGCGGCCTGATGGACAAGCTGCCGAACATCGGTGGTGTGAACCTGGCGCAGATGGGCAATGCCCAGGGCGCGGCAGAGAAGCAGTTCAAGCAGATGGAAGCCATCATCAACTCCATGACTCCGGCCGAGCGCCGTGACCCTGAGCTGATCAGCGGTTCGCGCAAGCGTCGGATCGCCATGGGCTCCGGCACCCAGGTGCAGGACATCGGTCGCTTGATCAAGCAGCACAAGCAGATGCAGAAGATGATGAAGAAATTCTCCGCCAAAGGCGGTATGGCCAAGATGATGCGCGGCATGGGCGGTATGTTGCCCGGCGGCGGCATGCCGAAAATGTAAAAGATTCGAGCGGGAGTTCACTCCTGCTCCGACCCACAGGGATGTGGGATCTCCAGCAAACCCGCCGTTGGCGGGGGCTGACTCGCCGTTTTAACCGACGGCTCTATAGCAGATCTGAGTGGCACGCTGACTAGGCGCCAGAAAAAGACATTTGCAAAAGTCCGGATATTCCTTAGAATATGCGGCCTTTCGGGCACCTATGCCCGCTGTGCATTTAGATTTGCAGCACCGACTACAGGAACGATGTTCACATGCTAACAATCCGTCTTGCCCTTGGCGGCTCCAAAAAGCGCCCGTTTTACCACTTGACCGTAACCGACAGCCGCAACCCGCGCGACGGTTCGCACAAGGAACAGGTTGGTTTCTTCAACCCTGTTGCTCGTGGTCAAGAAGTTCGTCTGTCCGTGAACCAAGAGCGCGTAGCCTACTGGCTGAGCGTTGGCGCACAGCCATCCGAGCGCGTTGCAAAACTGTTGAAGGACTCGGCTAAGGCCGCAGCCTGAGCAATATGAACGCGACGCCAGCTGTTGCTGATGATTTGATCGTTATCGGCAAGATTTACTCTGTTCATGGCGTTCGCGGCGAAGTGAAGGTGTATTCCTTTACTGATCCGACTGAAAACCTGTTGCAGTACAAGACCTGGACGCTCAAGCGCGAGGGTAGTGTGAAACAGGTTGAGCTGGTCAGTGGACGCGGGAGCGATAAGTTCCTGGTCGCGAAGCTCAAGGGTCTTGATGATCGTGAAGAAGCTCGTCTTCTGGCCGGTTATGAGATCTGCGTGCCGCGCAACCTGTTCCCTGAATTGACCGACGGCGAGTACTACTGGTACCAGCTCGAAGGTCTGAAGGTTATCGATCAACTCGGGCAATTGCTGGGGAAAATCGACCATCTTCTGGAAACCGGCGCCAATGATGTAATGGTGGTCAAGCCTTGCGCTGGCAGCCTGGATGATCGCGAACGCCTGTTGCCCTATACCGAGCAATGCGTGTTGGCCGTCGACCTGGCAGCGGGCGAGATGAAGGTGGAATGGGACGCGGACTTCTAAGCGTGGCTAATTTGCGCATTGAAGTGATCAGTTTGTTTCCCGAGATGTTTTCCGCCATCAGCGAGTACGGCATCACCAGTCGGGCGGTGAAACAGGGGCTGTTGCAGCTTACCTGTTGGAACCCGCGAGACTACACGACGGATCGACATCACACTGTGGATGACCGCCCATTTGGCGGTGGCCCGGGCATGGTGATGAAGATCAAGCCCCTGGAAGATGCGTTGGTTCAGGCCAAGGCAGCCGCCGGGGAGAAGGCGAAGGTAATTTACCTGTCCCCTCAAGGCCGTCAGCTGAAACAGGCGGCGGTACGCGAACTGGCGAATGAGGAAAGTTTGATCCTGATTGCCGGTCGCTATGAAGGCATTGACGAGCGTTTTATTGAAGCTCATGTCGATGAAGAGTGGTCGATTGGGGACTATGTATTGTCTGGCGGCGAGCTGCCGGCAATGGTCCTGATAGATGCGGTTACACGACTGCTGCCTGGAGCTTTAGGGCATGTGGACTCTGCGGAGGAAGATTCCTTCACGGATGGTTTGCTGGATTGCCCGCACTACACCCGACCGGAGGTGTATGCGGATCAGCGTGTTCCCGACGTATTGCTAAGTGGCAATCACGCACACATCCGGCGTTGGCGTTTACAGCAGTCCCTTGGTCGGACCTATGAACGACGCGCCGATCTTCTGGAAAGCCGCTCGCTTTCTGGAGAAGAGAAGAAGCTGCTCGAGGAATACATCCTCGCGCGGGACGATAGTTAACAACGTATCGATGGTAGGTCCATTGACTTACCTTAGGAGCACAGCATGACTAACAAAATCATCCTTGCACTCGAAGCAGAGCAGATGACCAAAGAGATCCCTACCTTTGCCCCGGGCGACACTATTGTCGTTCAGGTGAAAGTGAAGGAAGGCGACCGTTCGCGTCTGCAAGCGTTCGAAGGCGTGGTAATCGCCAAGCGTAACCGTGGTGTGAACAGTGCTTTCACTGTTCGTAAAATCTCCAATGGTGTTGGCGTAGAGCGTACTTTCCAGACCTACAGCCCGCAGATCGACAGCATGGCCGTTAAGCGTCGCGGTGACGTACGTAAAGCCAAGCTGTACTACCTGCGTGACCTGTCCGGTAAAGCAGCTCGCATCAAGGAAAAACTGGCTTAAGTCCAGCTTCCCGATGCAGAAAAAAGCAGCCTACGGGCTGCTTTTTTGTGCCTGAAATTTGTCTATCTGCCGGTATTTGTCCATGACCACCCGCCTCGAAGAAATCCAGCGCCGCACCGACCTGTCCGTTACCCACGTGACCAAGGCCGTGTTCCCGCCCACCACCAACCACCACAACACCCTGTTCGGCGGCACCGCCCTGGCGTGGATGGACGAAGTGTCGTTCATCACTGCCACGCGTTTCTGCCGCTTGCCCTTGGTGACGGTGTCCACCGACCGTATCGACTTTAATCACGCAATTCCGGCCGGCTCCATCGTTGAGCTGATCGGTCGGGTGATCAAGGTCGGCAACACCAGCCTCAAGGTCGAAGTAGAAGTGTTTGTCGAGAGCATGAGTGTCGATGGCCGTGAAAAGGCGATCCAGGGCGTATTCAGCTTTGTCGCGATTGACGCGGACAAACGCCCTGTACCGGTATTGCCTGGGTTTGCCGACTGATTACGTGGCAGTACTGTTCTCTGGCTGAATCACGGCCAGCAAGGTCCAGCCGGCCACAGGTTTCAAGCTGCTCTGGGGCGTGACCACATGCACCCAGCCGCTGGTGTCGCGGGCAAACAACAGGGTGGCGCGCTCTCCATGCAGCGTCTGGTACTGCTCCCAGCCAAAGCCGTCGGTGAGATTGGTGCTATACAACTCGGCACCCTGACCCAACAGGCTGGCCAGCTTGGCGTAGCTCAAGGGTTGGCTGCCCAGCAGGTGGCCGCGGTGTTCGTGGCTGGCCTTGTGTTTATCGGTGCGACGGCTTTCCTGGCTGCTGGCCAGGACGAACAGACGATGGCCGAAGTCATGGCGAAAACGCATGGTGGCCAAGGCATTCAGTTCGCCGGAGGGCGAGAGCGCGAGCAAATGCCCCAGGCCGACCAGGTCCAGATGGGATTCGGCATGCTGGGAGGCCGGGTTACCGAAATAAGTGGGCAGCCCCTCCATGCGACTGGCGCGGATATTTTCCCAGCTGGAATCCGTCAGCAGCACGCGGCTGCCCAATTGCTGCAACGCCTTGCCGAGTGCCCGCGCCGGGCCGTTCGCGCCGACAATCAGGAAACCGCTGGGCGCAGGCTCGGCGACTTTCAGCAGGCGCGCCAAGGGGCGTGCCGTGGCGCTTTGCAGCACCACGGTGCCGATGATCACCGCGAAGGTCAGCGGCACCAGCAATAACGCGCCTTCATGACCTGCCTCGTCCAGGCGAATCGCAAAGATCGCCGACACCGCCGCCGCCACAATGCCCCGTGGCGCGATCCAGGCCAGCAGCGCGCGCTCGCGCCAGTTCAGCCCGGAGCCAAAGGTTGAAAGCGCCACGTTCAACGGGCGTGCAATAAATTGGATGATCACCAGCAGGATCAGCACGAACGGCCCGAGGGCAATCAAGGCATTCAAGTCCAGGCGCGCCGCCAGCAGGATGAACAGCCCGGAAATCAGCAACACACTGAGGTTTTCCTTGAAATGCAGGATGTGCCTGACATCCACGCCCTTCATATTGGCCATCCACATGCCCATCAGCGTGACCGCCAGCAGGCCGGATTCATGCATCACCTGGTTGGCGGCGATGAAAATACCCAGCACGCCGGCCAACGTCGCCAGGTTATGCAGGTATTCCGGCAACCACTGCCGGCGCATGATCTGCCCCAGTACCCAGCCGCCGGCAATGCCGAACAGGCTGCCGCACAGGATCACACCGCCGAAGGTCAGCAGGCTATGGCTCAAGCCGTCGCCCGCAGCCCGGGCAATGATGAAGCTGTAGACCACTACTGCCAGCAGCGCGCCAATCGGGTCGATGACGATGCCCTCCCAGCGCAGGATGTTGGCAATGGAGGCCTTGGGGCGTACGACGCGCAGCATGGGCACGATCACGGTCGGGCCGGTCACCAGCGTCAGGGTGCCGAACAGCAGGGCGAGCATCCAGTCAAACCCCAGCAGCCAGTGGGTCGCCAGGGTGATCACAGCCCAGGTCGACAGGGCGCCGACCGTGACCAGGCGATGTACCACACTGCCGATCTCTTTCCACTCCGAAAGGTGCAGGGTGAGGCTGCCTTCGAACAGGATCAGCGCCACGGCCAGGGATACCAATGGCATCAGCAGCGGGCCAAACATCTCCTGGGGGTCGAGCCAGCCGAGCACTGGCCCCGCCAGGATGCCGGTTAATAACAGGAAGAGAATCGCCGGCAACTTCAAGCGCCAGGCCAGCCATTGGCAGGCCAGTGCCGCCACGCCAATGCCACCGAAGGCCAGCAGAATCTGTTGTTCGTTCATCGAAGCTTCCTGTTCCTTGAAGTAGCGGGCTATGAAAGACTAGCGACCCTTGTCACAGTTCACTAAATAATTTGCGAAAGCCCCGTGCTGCGTCGCTTGAGAACCCATGCCCGCCATCGACCACCCTTTGATCGACCGCTTCCTCGACGCCCTCTGGCTGGAAAAAGGCCTGTCGGACAACACGCGCCAGGCCTATCGCAGCGACCTGGCCCTGTTCAACGGTTGGCTGCAGGAGAAAAACCTTGAGCTGATCAATGCCGGGCGCGAGCTGATCCTCGATCACTTGGCCTGGCGCCTGGAGCAGAACTACAAGCCGCGCTCCACCGCACGATTCCTCTCTGGCGTGCGTGGCTTTTATCGCCACCTGCTGCGGGAAAAGCTCATCGCCGTCGATCCGACCCTGCAAATCGACATGCCGCAACTCGGTAGGCCGTTACCCAAATCCCTGTCGGAAGCCGACGTGGATGCTTTGCTCGCCGCCCCGGACCTGAGCGAAGCCATTGGCCAACGCGACCGCGCCATGTTGGAAGTGTTGTACGCCTGCGGCCTGCGTGTGACCGAACTGATCAGCCTGACCCTGGAGCAGGTCAACCTGCGCCAGGGCGTGCTGCGGGTGATGGGCAAGGGCAGCAAGGAGCGGCTGGTGCCCATGGGCGAGGAGGCGATTGTATGGGTCGAGCGCTACATGCGCGATGCGCGCCACGAGCTGCTCGGCGGGCGTCCCAGCGATGTGCTGTTTCCCAGCCTGCGCGGCGAGCAGATGACGCGCCAGACCTTCTGGCACCGCATCAAGCATCAGGCCAAAGTGGCCGGGATCGGCAAGGCCCTGTCGCCCCACACCCTGCGCCATGCGTTCGCCACCCATTTGCTCAACCACGGCGCCGATTTGCGTGTGGTTCAAATGCTGCTCGGCCACAGTGACTTATCCACCACGCAGATCTACACCCATGTGGCACGCGCACGCTTGCAGGACATGCACGCCAAGCATCACCCAAGGGGATAAAGCTGTCAGAAACGGCCCAATTTACCTGCTGCAGTCTGCCCCCCGGCCCAACTGTGGTAGGCTTTGCCGGTTCGCAAAGGGGACGACCCGAGTTGGGTTCCAGATCGATATTCTGCCCCCGTCCCTGCATCTGCCTTCAGGAGTTCCCATGCGCTTGACCCAGATTATTGCCGCCGCAGCCATTGCGTTGGTTTCCACCTTTGCCGTCGCCGATGATGCGGCCGAGCAGACCATTCGCAAGAGCCTGGCCAACCTGGCGCTCGACACCCCCATCGAAAGCATCAGCGCCAGCCCCATGGCCGGCCTGTATGAAGTCAAGCTCAAGGGCAGCCGTGTGCTGTACGCCAGTGCCGACGGCCAGTACATCGTCCAGGGCTACCTGTTCCAGCTCAAGGATGGCAAGCCGGTCAACCTGACCGAGAAAGCCGAGCGCCTGGGCGTGTCCAAGCTGATCAACGGTATCCCGGTGGCTGAAACCGTGGTGTACCCGGCCATCGGCGAAACCAAGACTCACATCACGGTGTTCACCGACACCACCTGCCCGTACTGCCACAAGCTGCACGCCGAAGTGCCTGCGTTGAACAAGCTGGGGGTGGAAGTGCGCTACGTAGCGTTCCCGCGCCAGGGCCTGGGTTCGCCGGGTGACGAGCAGTTGCAGGCCGTATGGTGCTCGGCCGACAAGAAGGCGGCCATGGACAAGATGGTCGACGGCAAGGAAATCAAGGCGGCCAAATGCGCCAACCCGGTTTCCAAGCAGTTCGCCCTCGGCCAGTCCATTGGTGTGAATGGTACACCGGCCATCGTTTTGGCCGACGGCCAGGTGATTCCGGGCTACCAGCCGGCGCCGCAAGTTGCCAAACTGGCACTGGGTGCCAAGTAAGCATTAATCGTCGAGCCTTTGACGATCATGACCCGGCGAACCGTCGACGGGTCATTAATTGAGAGCCGCAGTTGTGCGGCTGTTTTCACGGCCGACCTTGAGTCGGCCGTTTCATGGGGAGTTCTTCAGTGAAACCGGTCAAAGTAGGCATCTGTGGGTTAGGGACCGTCGGTGGCGGTACCTTCAACGTACTTCAGCGTAACGCTGAAGAAATTTCCCGCCGTGCAGGGCGTGGGATTGAAGTGGCGCAAATTGCCACGCGTTCGCCAAAGCCTCAGTACGAAACGACCGGTATTGCTATTACCAACGATGTCTTCGCCGTAGCCACCAACCCTGAAATCGATATCGTCATCGAACTGGTGGGCGGCTATACCGTGGCCCGCGAGCTGGTGCTCAAGGCCATCGAGAACGGCAAGCACGTGGTCACCGCCAACAAGGCGCTGATCGCCGTGCATGGCAACGAGATCTTCGCCAAGGCCCGTGAAAAAGGCGTGATTGTCGCGTTCGAAGCCGCGGTGGCCGGTGGTATCCCGGTGATCAAGGCGATCCGTGAAGGCCTGTCTGCCAACCGTATCAACTGGGTGGCCGGCATCATCAACGGCACCGGCAACTTCATCCTCACCGAAATGCGCGAGAAGGGCCGTACCTTCGAAGACGTACTGGCCGAAGCCCAGGCCCTGGGTTACGCCGAAGCCGACCCGACGTTCGACGTGGAAGGCATAGATGCTGCGCACAAGCTGACCATCCTGGCCTCCATCGCCTTTGGTATCCCGCTGCAGTTCGACAAGGCCTACACCGAAGGCATCACCAAGCTGACCACTGCCGACGTGAACTACGCCGAAGCCCTGGGCTACCGCATCAAGCATCTGGGCGTGGCGCGCAGTACCCCGGCAGGCATCGAGTTGCGTGTGCACCCGACGCTGATCCCGGCCGACCGCCTGATCGCCAACGTCAATGGTGTGATGAATGCGGTGATGGTCAATGGCGACGCCGCCGGCTCCACCCTGTTCTACGGCGCCGGCGCCGGCATGGAGCCGACCGCCTCGTCGGTCATCGCCGACCTGGTGGACGTGGTCCGCGCCATGACCAGCGACCCGGAAAACCGCGTGCCGCACCTGGCCTTCCAGCCGGACTCGCTGTCGGCCCATCCGATCCTGCCGATCGAAGCCTGCGAAAGTGCCTACTACCTGCGCATCCAGGCCCAGGACCATCCCGGCGTGCTGGCCCAGGTGGCGAGCATCCTGTCGGAGCGCGGTATCAACATCGAGTCGATCATGCAGAAGGAAGTCGAGGAGCAAAACGGCCAGGTGCCGATGATCCTGCTGACCCACCGCGTGCTCGAGCAGCATATCAACGATGCCATCCACGCCCTGGAAGCCCTGCAAGGCGTGGTGGGCCCGGTGGTGCGTATTCGCGTCGAACACTTGAACTAACCGATTGTTCCAGGGGCCCCGACTGTTCGGCGGCCTCTGTTCGAGAATGTTTTAGAGGAGCCAGTCATGCGTTACATCAGCACCCGCGGCCAGGCACCGGCCCTGAATTTCGAAGACGTCCTGCTGGCGGGCCTTGCCACCGACGGCGGCCTGTACGTGCCGGAAAACCTGCCGCGCTTCACCCAGGAAGAAATCGCCTCCTGGGCCGGCCTGCCGTACCACGAGTTGGCGTTCCGGGTGATGCGCCCGTTCGTCACCGGCAGCATTCCGGATGCGGACTTCAAAAAAATCCTGGAAGAAACATACGGCGTGTTTTCCCACAACGCCATCGCACCCCTGCGCCAGCTGAACGGCAACGAATGGGTGCTGGAACTGTTCCACGGCCCGACCCTGGCGTTCAAGGACTTCGCCCTGCAATTGCTGGGGCGTTTGCTCGATTATGTGCTGGAGAAGCGCGGCGAACGCGTGGTGATCATCGGCGCCACTTCCGGTGATACCGGCTCGGCGGCCATCGAAGGGTGCAAGCACTGCGAAAACGTCGACATCTTCATCCTGCACCCGCACAAGCGCGTGTCGGAAGTGCAGCGCCGGCAGATGACCACCATCTTCGGCGAGAACATCCACAATATCGCCATCGAAGGCAACTTCGATGACTGCCAGGAAATGGTCAAGAACAGCTTCGCTGACCAGAGCTTCCTCAAGGGCACACGCCTGGTGGCGGTGAACTCGATCAACTGGGCGCGGATCATGGCCCAGATCGTCTACTACTTCCATGCCTCCCAGCAGTTGGGCGGCCCGGCGCGTTCGGTGTCGTTCTCGGTACCCACCGGCAACTTCGGCGACATCTTCGCCGGTTACCTGGCACGCAACATGGGCCTGCCGATCAACCAGCTGATCGTTGCCACCAACCGCAATGACATCCTGCACCGCTTTATGAGCGGCAACCAGTACGTCAAGGAAACCCTGCACGCCACGCTGTCGCCGTCGATGGACATCATGGTGTCGTCCAACTTCGAACGCCTGCTGTTCGACATGCACGGTCGCAACGGCGCGGCCCTGGCCGAACTGATGAGCAGCTTCAAGCAAGGTGGCGGTTTCAGTGTTGATGAGGAACGCTGGACCGAAACCCGCAAGCTGTTCGACTCCCTGGCCGTGGACGATGCGCAGACCTGCGAAACCATTGCCGAGGTCTATGCCCAGACCGGCGAAGTGCTCGACCCGCACACGGCCATCGGTGTGAAGGCCGCCCGCGAATGCCGCCGCAGCCTGGACATCCCGATGGTGATCCTTGGTACCGCCCACCCGGTGAAATTCCCCGAAGCGGTGGAGAAGGCCGGTGTGGGCAAGGCCTTGGAATTACCGGAGCATTTGGTCGACCTGTTCGAGCGTGAAGAGCGCTGCACCGTGCTGGCTAACGACCTGAAGGCAGTGCAGGCGTTTGTCAGCCTGCACGGTAATCGCGGCAAGCCGCTCTGATCGATAGTTCGGCCTGAATATTGAGAGGCATCTATCTGATGTTCCTCTCACATTTGATCCGAATTCATCCGGCAAGTATCGCTTTTGCAGTCGGCCAAGCCCGTCCTCGTGACGGGCTTTTTTATTTTGGCGAGCCATACTTGCCCATTCGCCCAATCAAGGAAACCCAATCGGTGCAGGTTTTGATCCAATGGACGTTGCGGCTGATGTGCATGCTATGGCTCACCCAGGTGCCCATGACCCTGGCGGCCGTCAGCCTGCCCTTCAAGCTGGTGCCGGCATTTATCCCCCTTGAGCCGTTGCCCCTGGCGCCCGCCGAGCAGCAATGGCTGGCGACGCACCGAACATTGAAGGTGGGCATTTCCATTGATGACTATCAGCCGATTGATATCACCCGCGACCGCAATCGCTACCAGGGCATCAGTGCCGATTACCTGGGCCTGGTCGGTGCTCGGCTGCAGGTGCCCATGCAGGTGCTGGGTTTTGCCGAGCGGGCCCAGGCGGTTGAGGCGTTGCGCACTGGGGCCATCGATATCCTGACCAGCGCCAATGGCTATGAGCGTGATGTCCCCGGGTTGCAGTTCACCCAGGACTACATGCCCGATCAATCCGTGGTGGTATTGCGTCGTGACGAGTTTCAAGACGACGACCTGGCGGGCAAGAAAGTGGTGTTGCTCGACGGCTACGCCAATGTGCATAACGTGCAGGCGGCCTATCCCGACAGCCAGATCATGCTTGCACCCAACCTTTACAGCGGCCTGGAAGCGCTCAAGCAAGGTGACGCCGATGCGTTTATCGGCAATGAAGTGATTGTGCGGGCCTACAAATCGCTGCGGCCCTACCTGGGCTTGCAAATCAAGGAACAAAGCCGGCTGGCGCCCATTGGCTTTGCCTTCGCCACCCGCCAGGCCGACCCATTGCTGGGGGCAATGATGAACCGCGCTCTAGCGAGCATTGACGAGTCGGTGCAGCGGGAGATCCTGGGCCGCTGGACGACAGGACTCGGCGTTGGCTTTAGTGGTGAGCGCGTTGAATTGTCGGCCTCGGAGCGTACCTGGCTGTTGCAGCACCCCCACGTCGTGGTGGTGGCGCAGCAGATGTCGCCTTACATATTCAAGGACAAGGACGGTCATTGGGTGGGCCTGAACGTCGACCTGCTGCAGCGTATTTCGCGCATGACCGGTTTGCAGTTTGTCATCGAAGAAGTGCATTCCACCGCGCAAACCCTGGAATGGCTGGAGACGGGCAGGGCGCAGATGAACACCACCCTGGCGGCGAATCAGGAACGCAGGGCGTTGCTCGACTTCAGTCATGGTTTTGGCGGCTCCGGCTGGGTGTTTGTCGAACGCGTCGATGCCGCGCCGCTGACCGGTTTGAAACAGTTGGAGGGCAAGGTCCTGGCGCTGCCGGCGCGCCATGTGCTGGAGAGTGATATCCGCCGGATGTACCCCCGGATCAAGCTGCGGCTGGTGGACAATTACGCCCAGGCCCGTGAGCTGGTGCAACGGGGTGAAGCCGCCGCCACTGTGCAGACCGAAGTGGAGGTGCAGAGTTATACCGAGGATGGTTTGCGGATCGGCCGCAGTGTCGACGGCAAGTGGTCGTCAAACTGCCTGTCGGTGCGCAAGGATCAACCTGAGCTGTTGAGCATCCTGAACAAGGCCCTGGAGGCATTACCGGTGGCCGAGTTGAGTGCGTTGCGCCTGCGCTGGATCGGCGCCGTGGCGATTCCGCTGCCGGCCTGGCAACGGGTGCCGTCATGGGCTTATTGGACGGTGGCCACGGCGCTGCTGTTTGTGCTGGTGTCGCTGGTGTGGAACAGCCGGCTCAAGCGCCAGATCCGCCAGCGGCTGGAAGCCGAGCAGCGCCTCAATGACCAATTGGCGTTCAAGCGCACCTTGCTCGATGGCATGCCCAACCCGCTGTTCGTCCGCGACCTGGCCGGGCGGCTGATGACCTGTAACAAAAGTTATGAACAGCAACTGGCGACCCGGCTGGAGTTGATTCAGGGCCTGACGCTGATGGAGAGCGGGGTTATGCCCGAGGCCACGGCGGCGCGCCTGCACGCAGGCCACATGGAGCAACTGGCCACGCAGCAGCCGTTATTTGTCGACCGGCAGCTGGAGTTCAACGGCGGCAGCATTCATGTCTACCAGTGGACCGTGCCCTTCTTCGACGCCCAGGGTCGTTTACAGGGGTTATTGGGCGGTTGGATCGATATCAGCGAACGCAAAGACCTGGAGCATCAACTGATGGATGCCCGCCAGGCCGCCGACGAAGCGAACTACGCCAAAAGTGCGTTTCTCTCCTCCTTGAGCCACGAGATTCGTACACCCATGACCGCCATCATTGGCTTGCTCGAGCTGGAACAAGAGCGCTGCCTGGCAAGCGGCCAGACGGTGTCTGAAGCGCTGCAGGTGGCTCATCGTTCGGCCCGCGAGTTGATTGCCTTGATGGGCGACAGCCTGGACCTGGCCAAGATCGAGGCCGGTCACCTGCAACTGGTTCCCCAGACCACCGAGTTGAAGGGCTTTTTTGAAGGCATTCAGCGCCTGTTCGAAGCCACGGCACAAAAAAAGGGCCTGCATTTGACCCTGGCATTTGATCCGGCCGCCCAGGGCCATTACTGGTTTGACCCGCTGCGCTTGCGCCAGGTTATGCACAACCTGCTGGGCAACGCGTTGAAGTTTACCGAGCGGGGCGCAGTTCGCCTCAGTGTCAGTTGCCAGTGCGATGAGAACGAAACCGAGTATCTGCACCTGTGCGTCGAGGACAGCGGCCCGGGGATCAGCGCCGAGCAGCAGCCGCGAGTGTTCAAGCCGTTTACCCAGGTGAGCACGTTGACCCCGGCCGAACATGGCGGCACCGGGTTGGGCCTGAGTATCTGCAAGCAGCTGGTGGAGTTGATGGGCGGGCGCATCCACCTCGACAGCGTGGTGGGGGAGGGTACGGTGGTGTGTATTGACCTGCGCCTGGATCGGGTCAGCACCGATGATGTACCAGCGACGCCTACCGCAACATTGCCACCCCTGGGGCGCAGCCTCTCGGTGTTGGTGGTCGATGACCTGGCGGCCAACCGCCTGGTGCTGGCCCAGCAGTTGCAGTTCCTCGGGCATGAGGTGATTGCCCTGGATTCAGCCGACGCCGCGTTGCAGCGTTGGCGTGAGCAACCTTTCGACGTGCTGGTGACCGATTGTCAGATGCCGGGCATGTCCGGGTATGCCTTGAGCGAGGCGATCCGGCGCATCGAAGCCGAGCAACAACGGCCCCGTTGCGCGGTGATAGGTTGTACCGCGAACGCCATGAACGATGAACAACAACGCTGCGAGGACGCCGGCATGGATGAACTGCTGGTCAAGCCGGTGACCCTGGAGCACTGGAGCCGCGTGTTGGCCCGCGTGGCGTCGCAGCGCTCGTTCGACATCCAGGCCTTGCGCAACATGACCCAGGCCGACGGGCCGGTGCTGCACAGCATGTTGCAGGAACTGGCGAAGAGCCTGGATCACGAACATGAGGTATTGGCGACTGCCCTGGCCGAGCATGACCTTGCGCGTTTGAATGCGGCGCTGCATCGGCTCAAGGGTATTTGTTCGCTGGTAGATGCCCTGCCGCTGGCCAAGACGTGCATGGCCCTGGAGAAATGTGCACGCGAACAGCGCGGCGCGGAGCTGGAGGAGCCTTGGTTGAAGTTGTCCGAGGCGTTGAAGGTGTTTCGCCGTGACCTGCAGCCCTATCTGGATTGACTGCCGACGCAGTGCAATGTGGGAGGGGCTAATGCCAGTCAGTTAAGCGTACATCGCCCTCTGTAGGAGCGAGCTTGCTCGCGAAAAACGTTAACGAAAACGCATGCTTCCTGATGAATTCGGCGCCTGTGAGTGTTTCGCGAGCAAGCTCGCTCCTACAAAAGGCCTTAACTGACTGGTATTAGGGCAGGCCCTCTCCCACATTTGATCATCTCTGAGATCGCATTTAGGACATGTCCTATGTGGCTGTGCGGGACATCTGAGTAGTGTGTCAGTCTCTGTCCCGATGCCGACTCAATGACCGATGCGCTCTCTCAATGTCCTGATCCTCGAAGACAACCCGTTTCAACTGATGGCACTGCACCAGATGCTCAATGCCAACGGCGTGTTCAACGTACTGACCGCCGAGAATGTCGAGACGGCCCGCCAATCCCTGGGCAGCAAAGGCCCGGTGGATATCGCCATTTGCGATTTGTACCTGGAGCAGGGCGATGGCCTGGAGCTGATCCGCGAATTGGCCGAGCGCCGTCTGGCCCAGGTGCTGGTCCTGCTCAGTAATGCCGAGCCTGATGTGTTGGAAGGCGTGGCGAATATGGCACGGCAGCTGGGACTCAAGGTGTTGGCGTGTCTGCCCAAACCCGCCTCGGCAACGTTGATCGGGCAAGTCCTGGCCGACTGCCAGGCGCACTTGCGCCCTGGGCCATTGGTGCTGTCCGGGGAGCGCGTGCGCCAGTTGCTGGGCTTGAGCGACAGCGAACAATTGCCGCCGTCGGCAGATGTCAGCCAGGTCACTATCGCGGCGTGTGGCAGGGTCTGGTATCAGCCCATCGTCAGCCAGGCCGGTGCGTTGCAAGGTGTAGAGGCCTTGGCGCGATGGCAGTTGCCGGAAGGCGAGCTGCTACTGCCCGATGAATTCCTGCCGGTACTCGAGTTTGCCGGCATGGAGGAGGCCTTTACCTGGCACGTGCTGGAACAGGCGCTGGGCCTCGCGAATCTGGTCATGGGCGAGACCGGCCAAGTGTTGCCGGTAGCGGTGAACATTCCCGGGCGCATGCTCGAGCGTGCGCACTTTCCCCAGGTGCTGCAAGGCTTGCTGCAACTTCACGGCGTGCCCGCCCACAGCGTGACCCTGGAACTGGTGGAAACCTCAACGTTGAAAACCGACAGCGCGCATGTGACCGGCCTGCTGCGCCTGCGTAT
The DNA here is from genome assembly GCF_036704165.1 of Pseudomonas khavaziana. NCBI lineage: Bacteria > Pseudomonadati > Pseudomonadota > Gammaproteobacteria > Pseudomonadales > Pseudomonadaceae > Pseudomonas > Pseudomonas khavaziana. Next base: position 5,269,217 of record NZ_CP129946.1, on the reverse strand, counting down.
GTTGGGTTGCCAGTTATCTATCGGTGATTTCGGCATGGGCGGCACCAGCCTGCAGCATTTGCTGGAGCTGCCTTTCACCGAACTGAAAATCCCCCCGGCGTTTGCCTGCGGGATGTCCAATGACGACCGTAAGGCTGCGGTGGTGGCAGGTGCCATGAGCATGGCCAAGCGACTGGACATCGCCGTGGTGGTGACCGGTGTAGAAACTGCCGCCGACTATCACGCAGTGAGTGAACTGGGAGCGGCGTGGCTGCAAGGCTGCTTCATTGCCCGGCCGATGGACGCCGAGGCGATCAAGCAATGGATCGCGTTCCAGGCTAGGCCAGCCCGTGTTCCTGCACATAGATAAACAGCGCGGCGTCGTTGCCCAGCCCCAGCTTGCGCATGGCGCTGACTTTTTGCGCACTGACGGTCTGCTTGCTGCGATGCAGGTGTGCAGCGATCGCGCCTACGGTCATGCCACTGGCCAGCAGGCGAATCACTTCCAGCTCCCGGGGTGACAGCTGGTCCTGGGAATGCAGGCGATCCGCGCCGACTTCCCCCGCCAGGCTCAGCGCCTGGCGAATGGTCTGGGCCACATAGGTGCGTTGCTGGCGCACTTGGCGGATTGCCTGCGGCAATTCATCGGCCAGGCTGGCCTTGCTCAGCAGGCCCATGACGCCCAACGCCAGGATGGAATGAAACAGCCCGGCGTTATTGAGCATGGTCACCACCACAATGGGCAGGTCAGGATAGTGCCTGCGCAGTTGCTCGATCAGGCGCAACCCGTCGGCCTCGGGTTCGGCGGGCATCATGAAGTCGGTCACCAGCACATCGCAGGCACAGTGTTGCAGCAACGCACTGAGAGCCTGGGGTGAGTTCGCCTCGCCGACAATGCTGAGGTGCGGGTCACGCTCGAGCACGGCGCGCAGGCCAATCAGGAAAATCGGATGATCGTCGGCAATGACGACGCGCAAAGGTGTTTCAGACGCGGCTCTCAAGGCAGGCTCCCAAGATAATCCAGGGATTCTAGCCTGTGAGCGGTTGTTTTTTCTCTGTCATGTTTTCCGTGCATGCTCGTTTCCCTCAAGCAGCGGATTACACAAAAGGTCGAACTTTCTGCTTTGAGCACGGGTCACTTGAATGTCAGCATCTTCGTGACATTTTTGTTTTTCGAACCTTTTCGAATGATTGAGTGGTGATCGAGATGGAAAGTATCAACCTATTGCTCAGTGCGGCACTGAGCCCTTATCAGGTTACGCTGACCACTTCTGGTGTGCGCGACGACTGCCTGGTAACCGTGAAGAATCCCGGTGGCGCCATTGTGGTCGAGCGTGAAGTCGACCGAGGGCAATTGACCGATAAACGTGCGTTGGTGGATGTGGTGGATTGCCTGCTTCGCGACCTGAAGATCGCTGAAGGGCGTCTTGAACCCTCAGTCATTGCGGCCTTGCGCAACGCTGCCCAAACCCGTGGCAACGCCGTTGCATGAAAGATAATTTTTCTTCGGAACCTTCCTACGGGGCGCTCAGTCAGAGTTCGTAACAGCAAGAGCAATCATTGTGCTCCGGTGTTTGTCGCTTGCTGTGCGGGCCTTTTTTGCAGGCCACGTTTAACCCCGAGTTGTCTCCCCACTGCTCGGGGTTTCTTTTTGCCCGCTATTTTCAGATCGCACCATTCTCACGCAGGCGGGTAATAGCCGCCGCGTCGTAGCCCAGGGCATTGAGCACTACGCTGTTGTGTTCACCCAATTGCGGCCCGACCCATTCGCAGCTGCCCGGTGTATCCGAGAGTTTGGGCACGATGCCCGGCATCTTGAAGTCCTTGCCGCCTGGAAGTTGCGCCTTGAGGAACATTTCCCGGGCCAGGAATTGCGGGTCGCCCAGCATGTCTTCGGCGCTGTAGATGCGGCTGGCGGGCACCTCGGCCTTGTTCAGTTGCTCAACCACCTGGTCCAGCGGCAGCGAATTGACCCAGCGGTCGATCACGCCGTAAAGCTCGTCGCGGCGCAGGTCTCGCCCGTCATTGCTGGCCAACTGTGGGTCATTCGCCAAGTCGTCACGGCCTATGGTCGCCATGAAGCGTTTAAAGATCGCATCGCCATTGGCGCCGATTTGCACATGCTTGCCGTCCGCGCTGGTGTGGATCGAGGACGGGGTGATACCAGGCATGATGTTGCCGGTGCGTTCGCGAATAAACCCGAATACGTCGAACTCGGGGATCATGCTTTCCATCATGGCGAAGATAGCTTCATACAGCGCTACATCCACCACTTGGCCCAGGCCGCCGTTGACTTCGCGATGACGCAGCGCCATCAACGCCCCGATCACCGCCCACAACGCGGCAATCGAGTCGCCGATGGAGATCCCGGTACGCACGGGCGGGCGGTCCTCGAAGCCGGTGATATAACGCAAGCCTCCCATGGACTCGCCCACCGCGCCAAAACCGGGCTGGTCTTTCATCGGCCCGGTCTGGCCGAAGCCCGAGAGGCGCACCATCACCAGCTTGGGGTTTAATGCGTGCAGGGTTTCCCAGCTCAGTCCGAGCTTTTCCAGCACGCCGGGGCGGAAGTTTTCGATCAGGATGTCGGCGTCGGCCAGCAGTTGCTTGAGGATGGCCAGGCCGTCGGGGTGCTTGAGGTTGAGCGTCAGCGACTGCTTGTTACGCGCCTGCACGAACCACCACAACGAAGTGCCCTCATACAGCTTGCGCCATTTGCGCAGTGGGTCGCCGCCGTCCGGCGATTCGACCTTGATCACCTCGGCGCCGAATTCAGCGCAGATCCGCGACGCGAACGGGCCGGCGATCAATGTGCCCAGTTCGATGACTTTCAGACCGGCAAGGGGTTTGGCATTAAGCGACATGGGGATCCTTACAAGCACGGGACGGAGGTGCCTTGCTTTTTAACATAGGTGAGCAGATGCAGCGCAGATTCGTTGAATGACCCCGCCATCGGTTAGACTGGCCACCTTTCCCTGTCTCTAGAAGCCCGTTCATGGCCCAGCCGTCCACGACCTACAAATTCGAACTCAACCTCACCGACCTCGACCGCTCGGTGTATGAGAGCGTCAAACAGACCATCGCCCGCCACCCTTCGGAAACCGAAGAGCGCATGACTGTGCGTCTGCTGGCCTACGCCCTTTGGTACAACGAGCAGTTGGCGTTCGGGCGTGGCCTGTCAGATGTAGACGAGCCGGCCCTGTGGGAAAAAAGCCTGGATGATCGGGTTTTGCACTGGATCGAAGTCGGCCAGCCGGATGCCGATCGCCTGACCTGGTGCTCGCGCCGCACCGAACGCACCAGCCTGCTGGCCTACGGCAGCCTGCGTGTTTGGGAAGGCAAGGTGGTGCCGGTGGCCAACAACCTGAAAAACGTACACATCGCCGCCGTGCCCCAGGAAGTGCTCGAGACCCTGGCCAAGGACATGCCGCGGGTGATCAAGTGGGACGTGATGATCAGTGAAGGCACGATCTTCGTGACCGACGACCGTGGCCAGCATGAAGTGCAACTGCAATGGCTGGTTGGCGAGCGTGGTTGAATCGTGGCTGAGCACGGCTCCCTGTAGGAGCGAGCTTGCTCGCGAAAAACCTCAGGGCACCGCGATCACCCAGACATCCCGCGTCATCGTTAACCACCTTCGCGAGCAAGCTCGCTCCTACAATTATTAAAGAGAAGTTATCACCACCGTATGCGTATCGATCCCCGCCCATTGCCCGCCGTCCTGCCTTTCCTCGGTGAATTACCGCCGCTGTTGACCCGTCTCTACGCCGCACGCGGGGTGCAATCGGAAGCCGAGCTGGACAAGAGCCTGGCGCGGTTGATTCCCTACCAGCAGCTCAAGGGCATCGACGCGGCGGTGGATTTGCTGGTAACGGCCCTCGAGCAGCGCCAGCGCATCCTGATCGTCGGTGACTTCGACGCCGATGGCGCCACGGCGAGCACCGTAGGTACCCTGGGCCTGCGCTTGCTTGGAGCGGCCCATGTCGATTACCTGGTGCCCAACCGTTTCGAGTACGGCTACGGCCTTACGCCGGAAATCGTTGCGGTGGCGCTGCAACGCGAGCCGCAGTTGCTGATCACCGTGGACAACGGTATCTCCAGCGTCGAAGGCGTGGCGGCGGCGAAAGCGGCGGGATTGAAGGTGCTGGTGACCGACCACCACTTGCCGGGCGATGAACTGCCGGCGGCAGACGCCATCGTCAATCCGAATCAGCCTGGCTGCGGGTTCCCCAGCAAGGCCCTGGCCGGGGTCGGCGTGATCTTCTACGTGCTGATGGCCCTGCGTGCGCGTTTGCGCAGCTTGGGCTGGTATGACAACAGCCCACAGCCGAACATTGGTGAACTGCTCGACCTGGTGGCCCTGGGCAGCGTTGCCGACGTAGTGCCGTTGGATGCCAATAACCGCATCCTCGTCCATCAGGGCCTGGAGCGTATTCGTGCGGGTCGGGCGCGGCCGGGGATCAAGGCGATCCTTGAAGTAGCCAAGCGCGACCATGCCCGCATCACCTCCACCGACCTGGGTTTCATTCTCGGCCCGCGTCTGAATGCGGCCGGGCGCCTGGATGATATGAGCCTGGGTATCGAGTGCCTGCTCACCACCGACGTTGCTGCCGCACGGGAAATGGCCGCGCAACTGGACGGCATGAACCAGGATCGCAAATCCATCGAGCAAGGCATGCAGCGCGAGGCCCTGGCCCAGCTCAAGGACTTGCCGGTGGAGTCGATGCCGTACGGCTTGTGCCTGTTCGACCCGGAGTGGCACCAAGGGGTGATCGGCATCCTCGCGTCGCGCATGAAGGAGCGCTATTTCCGCCCGACCATCGCTTTCGCCGATGCCGGCGATGGCCTGCTCAAGGGCTCTGGCCGCTCGGTGCAAGGCTTTCATATCCGCGATGCACTGGCGGTCGTTGCCAGCCAGCATCCCAACCTGATCACCAAATACGGTGGCCACGCCATGGCGGCGGGGCTGACCTTGCCCGAAGCGAACTTTCCACTGTTTGCCGAAGCCTTTGATGCCGAAGTACGTCGGCAGCTGCGTGAAGAGGACCTCACCGGCCGGCTGCTCTCCGACGGCACCTTGGCCGTGGAAGAGTTCCACCTGGAGCTGGCCCGTGCCCTGCGCCATGCCGGCCCGTGGGGGCAGCACTTTCCCGAACCGTTGTTTCACGGCGTGTTCCAGTTGGTGGAACAGCGGGTGGTCGGCGAGCGACACCTGAAAGTGGTGCTCAAGAGCGAGTGCGGGTCAGTGAGGCTCGATGGTATCGCCTTTGGCGTGGACCGCGAGGTGTGGCCAAACCCGACGGTGCGGTGGGTGGAGTTGGCCTACAAGCTGGACGTGAATGAGTTTCGCGGCAATGAAACCGTACAGCTGATGATTGCCCACATCGAACCGCGCTAGCTATTACTGACAATACAAAACAAATGTGGGAGGGGGCTTGCTCCCGATAGCGGTGCATCAGTCACTAAATCATTGACTGACATTCAGCTATCGGGAGCAAGCCCCCTCCCACATTGGGTCCTGTGTGCAGCCTGGAGCTACTCGGCTTTGGCCTGGTGCTTGACGATAATATCCACCAAGCGCTTGGCCAGCGCCGGGTAGTTTTCATCGAAGTGGTGCCCGCCCGGCAACTTCATGGCTTCACCCACCGCGGTCTTGTCGGTGCAGCCACTCTCGTCGACTTCTTCTGCACCGTAGATGCACACGACCTTCTCTGGCGGCAGCTTGGCCATTTCCGGGCCGGTCGCGGCTTCTTTGCCGGCGTTACCCAGCCAGCCTTCCACTTCGATTTCAAAGCTGCCGGTGCGGGCGAAGGCCAGCAGGATGATTGCATCGACCCGTTGCTGTTCGTTTTCCGGCATGCGGTTGTAAATGGCCGGCAGTACGTCGGCGCCGAACGAATAACCGGTGAGCACGAAACGCTTGGTGCCCCATTTCTGCCGGTAGTGCTGCATCAGTTCAGTGAGGTCCTTGGCGCTTTGTTCCGGGGTCTTGTGCTGCCAGTAGTAGCGCAGGGTGTCGATGCCGACCACCGGGTAGCCGATCTTGGCCATCTCGCCGGCTACGTCGCGGTCCAGGTCGCGCCAGCCGCCATCACCGGAGAGGAACAGGGTCACGGTGTCCTTGGCTTGGCCGGCCGGCACTTCCACCACCGGAATGGCCAGGCCGCCGTTGTCCGAACCTACCAGTTGCTTGCGCAGCTCGTTGTTCAGGATTTGCGGGTAATGAATGTCGTAGTCGCTGATGCTGGTAGTGGCACGCGGTGTGTCGCGTACGAAACTGGCACTCTCATCGTCAGGGTTGTCGTTCCACGCCACCAGCCAGCTGCCATGGGCGGCGGTTTTCGGTAGCGGGTCCTTGCAGCCTTCCTGGGTCAATGCGAAGCCCACCGAGATGGCGTTGGCCTTGTCATCGCTCTGAGAGGCCAGCCAGCGCCAGGCCAGTGCGGCGCCCGGGCCGATGCCGCTGACCAGGGTCGCCGGGCCTTTGAGCTGGGCCAGGGCGCCTTGCAGGGCTTGTTCCTGCACTGTGCAATCAGCCTTGGGCAGGACCACCTGGATGATCTGTGCCGTGCCGCCTTGGCTCAGGGCAATCAGCTGGCTGTCGGTCAGGGTTTCATCAGCCATCACCGCCACGGCTACACGAGCTTTCGCGGTGCTGGCCGGAGTTACGCGGGTCATCACCGAGCCGTCGGCCTGGGGCAATTGCTCCAGGGTCGGTTGCGGAGCAGGGCGGTTCCAATACCAATAGCCGCCACCCAGGATCAGGGCGAGCAGCACTACAAAGGCCAATACATACCGCCAGGAGCGTCGAATCATCAGCGTTTCACCAATCCAGTCAAGCCGCCCGCGATCAGGGCGGCGGTATCGGCCAATGCCACCAGCGGGTCAAGTCCTGCGGGCACGGCCATGTAACGGGGTTCCCAGTCAGGCTGGAACTTGTCTTTGAAGCGGCGCAGACCTTGAAAGTTATACAGTTGCTCGCCACGGCGGAACACCATCGAACCCAAGCGCTGGGTCAACGGTGCGCCACGCCGCGGTTGCAGGCCCGACAACGGCACCATGCCGAGGCTGAAGCGCGCGTAGCCGTGGCTCTTATAGTGTTGAATCAGGCCCACCATCATGAACTCCATGGTCAGCTTGGGCGCGTCCGGGTGGGCACGCATCAAGTCAAGGCTGGCCAGGTCATGGTTGTAGGTCTCGAGCAGGTTGGCAAAGGCCACCGGGCGCCCTTCGAAGCGAATGATCGCGATACGGAAGTGCCGGAGGTAGTCGTCGCTGAAACGGCCCAGGGAGAAGCCCTTTTCCCGCACATTCTTACCTGTCAGCCAGGCATCGGAGATAACTTTTAATTCATCCATCGGCGCCTGGCCGGGTTCGAAGATTTCCAGGGACAGGCCGTCCCGGGTGCCACGGTTCCAGGTGTAGCGCAAATCCTTCATCTCTTTGCCCTTGGCTTCCAGGTCAAAGCGTTTCAGGTCGACGCGGGCTTCTTCGCCCAGCTTGATCGCGGTGAGGCCGATGTCCATGTAGTACGGCAGGTTTTCGGCACGGACTTGGTAGAACACCGGACGGGCGTGATGGATGTCGCACAGGTCACGGAACTGCCAGATCATCTCGGCACGCGGTTGGGTCGGGCCGATCGGGTCGTACAGGGCCACCAGGCTGCGTCCGCGACGGGCGTACATCAGGAAGGCTTCGTCGTTGGGGTGGAACAGCAGCGCCTTGTCGCCAGTCAGCGCCAGGCCGCCGTCGGGCTGGGAGGAGGCCATCAGGATCTTGGTGGCGCGCTCCAGTTCTTCCGGGGTCGGCAGGTGAATGACCGGGCGTGCCGTACGCAGCAGCCAGGTCAGCGACACGATTACCAGCAACACGGCGGCGCCGAGCAGCGAACGCAAACCACGCGGGGCGTTGGCGTCGAGGGTGAACTGCCACCAGAGTTGATGGCTGTAGGGCACGTCCTGGTAGGCAAACAGCAGCAGCCAGATCGAAGCGCCGAGTACACAGACACTGGCCACCAGGTACAGCGGCGAAAAAGGCAATTCGGTCAGGCGACTGGCGCGGTAGAACGAGCGACGGAAGATCGCCAGCAGCACCGCAGTCATGGTCATCAGGCTGGCTTCTTCCCAGTCGAAACCTTTAAGCAGCGAGAGCAGGGCGCCCACCAGCAGCAACACCATGGTCAGCATCCAGGCCGCCGACAAACGTCGACGCAGGCCCTGGGCGAGCAGCAGGCACAACACGCCGATCAGGCTGGCACCAAAGTGCGAAGCGTCAATCAGGCGGTGGGGAATCAGGAAGCCGATGTTTTCCAGGCGTGAGTCGATCTCCGGCGTGGCGCCGGAAAACAGCAGGACCACGCCGGACAAAAAAACCAGTACGGCCAGTACTGGCGCCGCCAGCCCCGAGGCCACCCGCAGGCTTTGCTGGGTCTGGAATAGACGCTGGGCCTCGTTGACCAGCAGGAACACACAGGCAATCAGCAGCGGCAAGACCACGTAGATCATCCGGTACAGCAGCAAGGCTGCAGCGAGGGGCGCGGCACCGAGCTTATCGGCAAACGCTGCCAGCAGGATCGCTTCGAATACACCCACGCCGCCCGGCACATGGCTGAGTACACCGGCGGCCAGGGCCAACAGGTACACCAGCAGGAACGGGCCGAAGGGCGGTGCTTCCGGCAACAACATATAAAGGACGGCAGCAGCAGCGGCGACGTCCAGTGCGGTGATGATCAGTTGCAGGAAGGTCAGGCGACGGCCAGGCAGGCGCAGCGTACGGCGACCGGCCTTGACCAGCAGGTTGTCGGGGTAGGGCTGTTCCGGCAGGCGGCGGCGATAGATACCGATGCACAACGCGGCTGACAGCAGCAGCACGGCACCGGCAACGCCACCGAGCAGGCCTTGCGGCAAATGCAGGTAGGTCGAGGCGGCCGGCAGGTTGCTCAAGGTGGCCAATGCGGCCAGTGGCGGCAGGGCGCAGCCCAGGGCCAGGCTGGCGAACACGGTCATGTGCGCTACTTCCGACGCGCCGATGCCATGTCGTGCATATAGACGGTAGCGCACCGAGCCGCCCGAGAGCATCGACAAACCAATGGCGTTACCGATGGCAAAGGCGGTGAAGCCACCCAGGGCCAGGGTTTTGGCGGGCAACTTCACCCCGGCATAACGGGCACCGGAGAATTCATAGCCGAGCAGGATGACGAAGCCGGCGACCGCCGCTGCAAACGCGCCGAGCAGGGCTGGCTTGGGCACCTCCAGGATCGAGTCGTGCAGGGCATAGAGATCCAGTTCCAGCAGCAGGTGCCGGCAGGCAATCAGGGCGATTGCAAACAACAGCAGCGTAACCGCCAGGCCGATGGGCTGCCGGTACTTGCTCAACAGATCCAGCCAGCGCAAGCGGGTGGGCGTGATCGGTTGTTCTGCTGTGACGGTGTCTTGTGGTTCAGACGAGTTGGCGCGCATCAATCACCTCGTGGATTGTGCGCGACAGGATGGGGGTATCCAGCCAAGTTACCAATCCCTATGGACAAAATAATTACAAATATTAACGCGGATCGCCGGGTGCGGCGACTGCGGCCATTGGTCGTAGAGGGTAGCGCTTGAGCATTGAGCCTGGCGTGCAATGAGATGGACTCAACAAACCGAGTAGGGTTTCATGAAAGATGCCATGCCATTGTTTCAGAAGAACTTTTTCACCGGATACAAAAAAGGCCACTCTTTCGAGTAGCCTTTTTTGATGTTTGGTTGCGGGAGCCGGATTTGAACCGACGACCTTCGGGTTATGAGCCCGACGAGCTACCAGACTGCTCCATCCCGCGTCTGTGGCCGGCATTCTACAGCCCAGCGGCGGGGTGTCAACCGTTAATGCGCCGATGAGGCCAATTAGTGTGAATTATTCTGAAATCAAGGCGTTGGCGCGTTTTTGGTAACCAGGGATGAAAAACAGACGCGCACAAAAAAGGCCACTCTTTCGAGTAGCCTTTCTTGATGTTTGGTTGCGGGAGCCGGATTTGAACCGACGACCTTCGGGTTATGAGCCCGACGAGCTACCAGACTGCTCCATCCCGCGTCTGTGTGTCGGCATTCTACAGAGGAACGCGAGTGTGTCAACCCGTTAATCGAAGAAAAGCGCTTGTGCTTCAATCGGTTAGCTCTCAAAAGTGCGGCCTTGAACCGCTCGGGGCCAGTCAGGCCGAGGCTTTCAGCTCTATCGGAAGGCTGAATTCGATTGAGAAAATAAATTCATCTGGGAAACTTCCTACCATTTAGAAGGAAGAATCAAACTACTGGTGCTATATACAGGTGTGAATGCGATACTGCCCACCCGTTGGTTCACACCCCGTTTATATGACGCAGCGCAAAATCATCCACGTCGATTGTGATTGCTTCTACGCCGCCATTGAGATGCGCGATGACCCGAGCCTGGCGCAAAAGCCCTTGGCCGTGGGTGGCTCGGCGGACCGTCGGGGCGTGATAGCTACTTGCAACTACGAAGCACGGGCGTACGGGGTGCGTTCTGCCATGTCGTCGCGCCACGCCTTGAAGCTGTGCCCGGACCTGACCATCGTCAAGCCGCGCATGGATGCCTATAAAGAAGCCTCGAAGGAAATCCAGACGATCTTTCGCGACTACACCGACTTGATCGAGCCGTTGTCGCTGGATGAAGCCTACCTTGATGTCTCCGACAGTCCGCATTTTGGCGGCAGTGCCACGCGCATTGCCCAGGATATCCGCCGCCGTGTTTCCAACCAGTTGCATATCACCGTGTCTGCCGGTGTGGCGCCGAACAAGTTTTTGGCCAAGATCGCCAGTGACTGGAAGAAACCCAACGGCCTGTTCGTGATTACCCCGGGCCAGGTCGAAGACTTTGTCTCGCAGTTGCGCGTCAGCAAGCTGCACGGCGTCGGCAAGGTCACGGCGGATAAGCTCGCACGCCTGGGTATTGAAGACTGCCTGCAGTTGCGCGAGTGGAACAAACTGGCGCTGGTGCGCGAATTCGGCAGTTTTGGCGAACGCCTCTGGAGCCTGGCCCGTGGGATTGATGACCGCGTGGTGCAGAACGACAGCCGTCGACAATCCATCAGTGTGGAAAATACCTACGACGTGGACTTGCCGGATCTCTCAAGCTGCCTGGCGAAACTGCCCGAGCTGATGGAAACCCTGGCCGGGCGTATGGCGCGCATAGACAGCAGCTACCGGGCGGGCAAGCCGTTTGTCAAAGTGAAGTTTCATGACTTTACCCAGACGACGCTGGAGCAGGCCGGGGCAGGGCGGGATCTGGAGAGTTATCAACAGTTGCTGACCCAGGCGTTTAACCGTGGGGGGAAACCGGTGCGATTGCTGGGGATTGGGGTGCGGTTGCTGGATTTAAGTGGCGGCAACGAACAACTCGAGTTCTCCTGGTAGAAACCGGGTGCCCCTTGTAGGAGCGAGCTTGCTCGCGAAGAACGTCAACGATAACGCGTGTTTCCTGAATGAACGCGGCGCCTGTGAGTTTTTCGCGAGCAAGCTCGCTCCTACAAAAAGCCTTAACTAGCGTGCGCCAGGATCCGCCACCAACCGCCCCGCATCCTTGGTCAATGCCTGCAGGAATTCCTGCTGCAATTCCGGATCATTGCGGGTCAGTTCAATCAGGCTCTGTTCCAGTTCGCTGGCCTCTTCTTCCAGGCCCAGCTCCGACAGGCGCTTGACCCGGTGTACCCACTGGTTCACCTCGTCATCTTCCAGGTCGTCGTAGATCAGCCCATGGGCTTCCAGCAACTTGCCGCGCAGGCTGTTGCTGACCGCCAGGGTCGAGTCCGTATGCACGTCATCCTGGCCGTCTTCGACGCTGATCTTCAAGGTGGTGATGCGGTTCAGGTCCTGCTCGGCGAAGGGGTTGTCCAACAGGTTCAGGCGTAGTATGCCGTTGCGGTCGGTGGTCAGCTCATGGGTCTGCTTGCCGGCGGTGACCTGTACCGGGCGTTCGCTCCAGGGCAGGCTCGAATACTCCAGGCGCTTGTCGCGCTGGACTTCATCGATGGCTGCCAGGTTCTGTTGCGCTCGGCCGTGGGATTGCACGTTCATGAACGGGTTGATGCCGTCCACACCGTAGCTCAACCAGTCATGGGTCACGCTAGTGGGCAAGTTGCCGAGGGCGAAGATATTCGCCACGTTGGCGCCCACGCCAGCCACCAACGCCACGGCCCCCAGGGGCATCTCGTAGAGTTTGCGCCAGGGCTGGTAGGGCGTGTAGCGGTCGTAACGACGGGTGACTTCGAATTCGGTGACTTCGAAGGTCTTTTGCTCATGGATGCGAACCCGACGTTGTGGCAGCTCCAGCACTTTGGGTTCGCCGACATCGATCTGCAGGCTGTGGTCGAGCAACTTGCGCTCGATCCGCTCCTCGTGCTCACTGCGTTGCGACATTTGATTGGCGCAGCCGCTGACCAGCAGGGCGCCGCACAAGGCGGCGCCCCCCAGGGCTCTGGTGTGTGGCTTGAACATGACGTCTCTTGGTCTGGTTTTCAGCGACGAATACGCGCCTGGAGGAAAGACAGTACGTCAGCCACCGGCAACGGTTGGGCTTCAGCTTCGGTCCGGCTCTTGTATTCCAGGTTGCCATCGGCCAGGCCGCGGTCACTGACCACGATCCGGTGCGGGATGCCAATCAGTTCCATGTCGGCGAACTTGATACCCGGGCTGGTCTTCTTGTCCCGGTCATCGAGCAGCACTTCAAAACCGGCGGCCGTCAGTTCGGCATACAGTTTGTCGGTGGCTTCGCGTACTTGCTCGGTTTCGTAGCGCAGTGGCACCAGGGCCACCTGGAACGGTGCCAGGGCGTCACTCCAGATAATGCCTTTTTCGTCATTATTCTGTTCGATGGCAGCGGCTACCACACGAGAAACACCGATGCCGTAGCAACCCATTTCCAGGGTGATCGGCTTGCCGTTTTCGCCCAGCACTTCGCACTTCATCGCCTTGCTGTACTTGTTGCCCAGCTGGAAGATATGCCCGACTTCGATGCCGCGCTTGATTTCCAGGGTGCCCTTGCCATCCGGGCTTGGATCGCCGGCAACAACGTTACGCAAGTCAGCCACCGTCGGAACCGGCAAGTCGCGCTCCCAGTTCACGCCGAAATAGTGCTTGTCGTCGATGTTCGCGCCGATGCCGAAGTCGCTCATCAGCTCCACCGAACGGTCGATGATGATCGGCAGCGGCAGGTTCAGCGGGCCCAGGGAGCCGGCGCCGGCGCCGATGGCGTCACGCAGTTCGGCGTCGGAGGCCATGACCAGTGGGCTGGCCACGCCAGGTTGGTTGGCCGCCTTGATTTCGTTGAGCTCGTGGTCGCCACGGATGACCAGGGCGATCAGCTTGCCTTCTTCTTCGGCGTGCACGATCAGGGTCTTGATGGTTTTTTCAATCGGCAGATTGAATTTTTCCACCAGGGCCGCGATGGTCTTGGTGTCAGGAGTATCGACCAGGCGCAGTTCTTCGGCCGGTGCGGGGCGGGAAGTTTCCCGTGGCACCGCTTCGGCTTTCTCGATGTTGGCCGCGTAGTCGGAACCGTTACTGAACACGATATCGTCTTCGCCGGATTCGGCCAGCACGTGGAATTCGTGGGAGCCGGCACCGCCGATGGAGCCGTTGTCCGCCTCAACCGGTCGGAATTTCAGGCCCAGGCGCGTAAACACGTTGCAGTAGGCCTGGTGCATGCGGTCGTAGGTGACCTGCAGCGACGCGAGGTCGGCGTGGAAGGAGTAAGCGTCCTTCATGATGAACTCGCGGCCACGCATCAGGCCGAAGCGTGGGCGGATTTCATCACGGAACTTGGTCTGGATCTGATACAGGTTCAGCGGCAACTGCTTATAGCTGCTCAACTCGTTGCGCATCAGGTCGGTGATGACCTCTTCATGGGTCGGGCCGGCGCAGAAATCGCGGCCATGACGGTCCTTGAAGCGCAGCAACTCAGGGCCGTACTCTTCCCAGCGCCCGGATTCCTGCCACAACTCAGCCGGTTGGGTGCTCGGCATCAACACTTCCAGAGAGCCGGCGGCGTTCATTTCTTCACGAACGATGGCTTCGACCTTGCGCATCACCTTCAAGCCCATGGGCAACCAGGTGTACAGGCCGGAGGCCAGTTTGCGGATCATGCCGGCGCGCAGCATCAGCTGGTGGCTGATCACTACCGCGTCGGAAGGCGTTTCTTTCTGTGTGGCGAGCAAATATTGACTGGTACGCATGGTAGGCCGTTGTCGGTTGCTTGGACTTGAAATGACTTGGGATTGTACGGGCGCTTGCCGCTCGCGTACAGGCATGAGCTATGTAGGAGCGAGCTTGCTCGCGAAGATCGTCAACGATGACGTGGGAAACCGGGGAGAACGCGGTGTCTGTGAGTTCTTCGCGAGCAAGCTCGCTCCTACAAGGGATCCGTTTCTTCAGAGGGGTTCAACCGGGCGCGCCGGTTTTCCTGGAACCAGTGCAACGCAATCAGGAACAGCGTCGGCAGGCCCAGCAGGCAGGTGATCATGAAGAAGTTGTGGTAACCGAACTTCTCCACCATCACTCCCGAGTACCCGCCGATCAGGCGGGGCAGCAACAGCATGATCGAGCTGAGCAACGCGTACTGGGTGGCGGAGAACTTGAGGTTGGTCAGGCTCGACAGGTAGGCGACGAACGCCGATGTGGCCAGGCCCGAGCTGAAGTTATCCAGGGATATGGTGACGATCAGCATCTGCAGGTCGGGGCCCATGTCGGCGAGCATCACGAACAGCAAGTTGGTGCCGGCCGAAGCCACGCCACCGATAAACAGGATTGGCAGGATACCGAACCGCACAATCAACAGGCCGCCCATGCCGGCGCCGACCAGGGTCATGATCAGGCCGAAGATCTTGCTCACCCCGGCGATCTGGTCCTTGGTAAAGCCCTGGTCGATGTAGAACACGTTGGCCATCACGCCCATCACCGTGTCGGACATGCGATAGGTGGCAATCAGCCCTAGCAGCAACAGTGCCTGCCAGCGATAACGCAGGATGAAGTCGTTGACCGGCGTCAGCACCGGCGCCAGGCCCCGGCGGCCCATGGCCGAAAGGCACAGCGAAGTGAGCGTGATATAGAGAATGGCGCGCAGGAATGCGCGGTCTTCCATCAGCAGTTCCCATAGGCTCACACCCTGGAACAACACGCTGGCGAAGTCAGTGTTGTACAGTTGGGTGAACATCGCCGGCACCGACACCAGCAGCACGATCAGTACGAACACTGACACCAGCTGGTGCACGAAGCTGTAGCGCCCGGCCTGCAACTGCGTGCGCAGGGGCACATCGGGCTCACGCATCAACAGCGTGGTCAGCAGGGCTGGAACCATCAACACGCCGAACAGCACATAGGTGCCGGTCCAGGCCGAGTGTTTATAGTTGAAGCCGGTGGAGCCGAAGCCTTCGGCAAAGAACAGCGCGCCGGCCGTGGCCAGCAGGGCGGCGATGCGATAACCGGACATGTAGCTTGCGGCCAGGGCGGCCTGGCGGCTGTCGTCGGCAATTTCCAGGCGATAGGCATCCACGGCAATGTCTTGGGTGGCCGACGCGAACGCGACCACCACCGCAATGGCGATCAACCAGGACAAGTGCTTTTGCGGATCGCAGAAGCCCATGCCGATCAATCCGAGGATCACCAGCGACTGGGCCAGCACCAGCCAGGAACGACGACGCCCCAGTTTTCCGAGTAACGGCAGGCGCCATTGGTCGAGCAGCGGCGACCAGACCCATTTGAAGGCGTAGGCCAGACCGATCAGGCTCGCATAACCGATGGTTTCGCGGGCCACACCGGCTTCACGCAGCCACACGGAAAGCGTCGAGAACACCAACATGTAAGGCATGCCGGCGGCGAAACCGAGCAACAACAGCACTAACGTCGAGGGGCTGGCATAGGCGGCGAGCGCGGCGCGCCAGGTTTTACGGGGCATGGGCTGGAGTCTGCCTCAGATTTGCGGAAACAAAGCGCGCACTCTAACCGCTGTGCTCTACCGGGCGCCAGCCATGACGCTGAATATCAACGCGATTGTTCAAGATAGTGACGCCTTCGCTACGCAAACGCGCACGTTGTTCGTCACCCGAGGCACTGCCCACCGGCAGGCTTATCCGACCGCCGGCACCCAGCACCCGATGCCAGGGCAATCGCGTGTCCTCGGGCAACTGGCTCAGGGTGCGCCCGACCCAGCGGGCAGCGCGGCCCAGGCCGGCCAGTCGGGCCAGCTCGCCGTAGCTCACCACGCAGCCTTCCGGCACTTGCGCCAGCGTCAGGTACAAGGCGGTACGACGCATGTCGGCGGGGCTTTGCGGCGTATCGGCAGGTAGATTCACTGTGTGTGGGCATCCGTTGAGATCGTCGTTGTTTTGTCAGAAACGTCTGTAAACATGGCGGTGAGAATTGAACTCAATATAAATCCTTGAGTCAGTTCTAGCCATGTAACACTATAACGCCCCTTATTTTCGCCACCCCTGAGCCCCGTATCTGCTTATGTTGTCCAGAACCCTGTTGTGCCTTGCTGTTTTCAGTGCTTCCACGCCCTTGCTCGCCGACACCGTGTGGTTGAAAAACGGTGACCGCCTGACCGGCAAGATCAAAGTCTTCGACGGCGGTAAATTGCTGATCCAAACCACCTACGCAGGCTCCATCCCGGTGGACTGGAAACAGGTCAAGACCCTGGAAAGCGACCAGGAACTGCTGGTCAAGCAGGACGCCTACAGCGGCGAAAAGGCCAAGTCCTTGCACGCCTCGGATGACGGCAAGGTGGTGCTGGCCAATGGCGAGGCGCCCAAGACCGTGGAGCTGGCAAGTATCCAGCAGATCATGAAGCCCAAGCCAGTGATCGAAGACTTGGTGTGGAAGGGCAACGTCGACCTGGCGCTGGACTACAAGCGTGCCGACAAAGACACCAACGACTACGACATCGACTTCAAGACCTCGGCCCGTCACGGCCAGTGGCGTCATACGGGCAAGGGCGAATACAACCGCGAGTTCCAGGATGACGTCACCACCACCGACAACTGGGCGCTGGAATACAACCTGGACCGCTTCATCACCGAGCACTGGTTCTGGCAGGGCCGCTTGACCTACAAGCGCGACAAGGTCGAAGACCTGGCTCGCCAGCGCGTTGTCGGTACCGGCCCGGGCTATCAGTTCTGGGACGATGAGCTGGGCGCCTTCTCCCTGGGTTCGCTGGTCAACCGCACCGATTATGAATATGCCGACGGCGGCAAGGACAACTTCTATTCCCTGGCCATGAAGTGGAACTACAACCGCTACCTGGTGGGCAAGACCGTCGAGTTCTTCACCAACGGTGAATTGGGCAAACCCCTGGCCGGACCGGCCGAGTATTCCCTGGATGCCGAAATGGGCCTGCGCTACAAGGTCACCGAGTGGGCTTCGCTGAACTTGAAGGCTGAGCGCAACGAGGTCAGCGGCAACTCTGACAGCAGCTTGAGCAAGACCCGCTACACCGCAGGCTTTGGTGTGGCCTGGTAAAACCTGCGTCGGCCAGCCTGGCAACCTGCGCGGATATTGATTACCTTGTGTTGAGATCCATTCCCATATGCCATGGACGGCGCAACACCCGAGGAGTCATACGTTGAGCGCGCACGTTGCCAAGAACGCCCGAGAGCTGTTGCTCAAGGAATACCGTGGGGCTCTCTCCACATTGTCCAAAGCCATGCCCGGGTTTCCCTTCGGCTCGGTCGTGCCCTACTGCCTCGACGAACAGGGGCGCCCGCTGATCCTGATCAGCCGCATCGCCCAGCACACCCACAACCTGCAAAAAGATCCCAAGTGCTCTCTGCTGGTAGGTGAGCGCGGGGCCGATGATGTGCAGGCCGTGGGGCGCCTGACCTACCTGGGCGAAGCCGAAAAGCTTGAAGACGAAGCGGCGATTGAAGCCGCTGCCGAGCGCTATTACCGCTATTTCCCCGATTCGGCCAACTACCACAAGGCCCACGATTTCGACTTCTGGGTACTCAAGCCGGTACGCCACCGTTACATCGGCGGGTTTGGCGCGATTCACTGGGTCGATCAGTTGACCTTGGCCAACCCGTTTGCCGGGAAAGCCGAGCGCAGCATGATCGAGCACATGAACAGCGATCACACCAAAGCCATTGCCCATTACGTCGAGCTCAGCGGCTTGCCCACCACCGAGCCTGCGCAATTGGCTGGCATCGACAGTGAGGGCATGCACCTGCGTATCGGCCAGTGCCTGCACTGGTTGCCTTTTGCAGAGGTTTGCAACACCCCGACACAAGTACGCGAAGCCCTGGTTTCACTGGCTCATGCCCAAGCCTGGCCGAAAAAAACCGCCGCCAATGCTTGAATTCACGAAATGGCGACGTCATCTAAGGTGAACTGGCAAGGCATTCTTGCGTTGAGGAACCATTTGATGCGCCCTTTTTTATTGCTCTTTCTGCTGTTCCCGGTGTTGGAGCTGTTCGTATTCGTTCAAGTCAGCGGTGCGATCGGGTTTTTCCCGGCATTGCTGTTGATCATCGCCGGCTCGATGCTCGGCGTCCTCGTGCTGCGCGTCGCCGGCCTGGCTACGGCGCTGCGTGCCCGTGAAAGCCTGAACCGCGGCGAGTTACCCGCCCAGACCATGCTGGAGGGCTTGATGATGGCGCTGGCAGGTGGCTTGTTGATCCTGCCGGGCTTTGTCAGCGATGTGGTCGGCTTGGTCCTGCTGCTGCCGTTCACGCGCAAGCTGCTGGCCGGCAAGATGCGCCAGCGTGCCGAAGAGGCCGCGATTCGCCAACGCGCCTTCGCCGACGACCTGCAACCCCGTGGCGGCCCGGCACCGCGCCAGCCCCTGGGACGTGAAGGCGATGTGATCGAAGGCGAATTCGAACACCGCGACAGCAAATAACCGCTTCACTGGCACGGCACCCTCGGGTGCCGTGTTGCATTCACCCTGCGGCCGACACAAAAAATTTCATCCTCGGCCCCTTGTAATAACCACAGCCGCCCTTATGTAACGGTCACCGCAAGGTTTCTGGTGGTGACATCAGACAGACTTCCGCGATTTGCCCTGCGAGTCGCGACCGGCACCGCCGGAATTTAACCCGCCGGAATTGATACCGGCCGATGAAAATCACAATTAGGAGAGATCGACAATGAAGCTTCGTCCTCTGCATGACCGCGTCGTCATCCGTCGCAGTGAAGAAGAAAAGAAAACCGCTGGCGGCATCGTCCTGCCAGGTTCGGCTGCTGAAAAAGCCAACCACGGTGTGATTCTTGCTGCGGGTCCAGGCAAGGCTCTGGAAAACGGTGAAGTACGTGCGCTGGCCGTGAAAGTGGGTGACAAGGTTGTTTTCGGCCCTTACTCCGGCAGCAACACTGTGAAAATCGACGGCGAAGACCTGTTGGTCATGAGCGAGAGCGAGATTCTCGCCGTTCTGGAAGACTGATTCCCCGTTCATTTTCCCGTTACTACAAAGTATTTAAGGAATATCGATCATGGCTGCTAAAGAAGTTAAATTCGGCGATTCCGCCCGCAAGAAAATGCTCACCGGTGTCAACGTCCTGGCTGACGCAGTAAAAGCGACCCTCGGCCCGAAAGGTCGTAACGTGATCATCGAGAAGAGCTTCGGCGCTCCGACCATCACCAAGGACGGCGTTTCCGTAGCCAAAGAGATCGAACTGGAAGACCGTTTCGAAAACATGGGCGCGCAGCTGGTCAAAGACGTTGCCTCCCGTGCCAACGATGACGCAGGCGACGGCACCACCACCGCTACCGTCCTGGCCCAGGCGATCGTCAACGAAGGCTACAAGGCCGTCGCTGCCGGCATGAACCCGATGGACCTCAAGCGCGGCATCGACAAGGCGACCATCGCCGTCGTCGCTGAGCTGAAGAACCTGTCCAAGCCATGCGCGGACACCAAGGCCATTGCCCAGGTTGGTACCATCTCTGCCAACTCCGACAGCTCCATCGGCGACATCATTGCCGAAGCCATGGAAAAAGTCGGTAAAGAAGGCGTGATCACCGTTGAAGAAGGCTCGGGCCTGGAAAACGAACTGTCGGTTGTAGAAGGCATGCAGTTCGACCGTGGCTACCTGTCCCCGTACTTCGTCAACAAGCCGGAAACCATGGTTGCCGAGCTGGACAACCCGCTGATCCTGCTGGTCGACAAGAAGATCTCCAACATCCGCGAAATGCTGCCAGTCTTGGAAGCCGTTGCCAAAGCCGGCCGCCCACTGCTGATCGTTTCCGAAGACGTTGAAGGCGAAGCCTTGGCGACCCTGGTCGTGAACAACATGCGTGGCATCGTTAAGGTCGCGGCCGTCAAGGCTCCAGGCTTCGGCGATCGTCGCAAGGCCATGCTGCAGGACATCGCCGTATTGACCGGCGGTACCGTTATCTCCGAAGAGATCGGCCTGAGCCTGGAAAGCGCCACCCTGGAAAACCTGGGTAGCGCCAAGCGCGTGACCATCTCCAAGGAAAACACCATCATCGTTGACGGTGCTGGCGTTGAAGGCGACATCGAGTCCCGTATCGCCCAGATCCGTGCACAGGTTGCTGAAACCTCCTCGGACTACGATCGTGAAAAACTGCAAGAGCGCCTGGCCAAGCTGTCCGGCGGCGTTGCAGTGATCAAGGTTGGCGCTGGTTCCGAAGTCGAAATGAAAGAGAAGAAAGCCCGCGTTGAAGACGCCCTGCACGCAACCCGTGCGGCCGTTGAAGAAGGCGTGGTACCTGGCGGTGGCGTTGCCCTGATCCGCGCCCTGGAAGCGCTGACTAACCTGACCGGCGACAACGCTGACCAGAACGTCGGTATCGCGGTACTGCGTCGTGCTGTTGAAGCACCGCTGCGCCAGATCGCTGCCAACTCCGGTGACGAGCCAAGTGTTGTGGTCAACGAAGTCAAGAACGGCAAAGGTAACTACGGTTACAACGCTGCGACTGGCATCTACGGCGACATGATCGAAATGGGCATCCTGGACCCTACCAAGGTGACCCGTTCCGCGCTGCAAGCAGCAGCCTCCATCGGTGGCCTGATCCTGACCACCGAAGCCGCAATCGCTGACAAGCCGAAGGCTGAAGGCGCAGCTGGCGGTGGTATGCCAGACATGGGCGGCATGGGTGGCATGGGCGGCATGATGTAAGCCAGCCTCACCCGGCACTGAAAAACCCCGCCTGCAGTGATGCAGGCGGGTTTTTTTGTTGTCTCGGCCTGGCCGGTGATAATGCGGGTGTACTCGTTCAAAAATGTGGGAGAGGGCTTGCCCCCGATGGCCATAGGTATTTACACAACTGACCGTGCTGACTTGCTCTTGCTCTGCTTTTGATTTTAGGCGCCCCGTTAAACCACGCTGGCCGGAATTCGACAGGGATTTGGGGGGTAAACCGGCAGGGATGCCGGTTTAGCCGCCCCGCGCCATGGATGGCGCGTGGCGGCGGCCCCCCAAATCACTGGCGGATTACGGGCACACCGAGCCTGGGCGAGGTGCCGAGTGGTGGGGCAAGAGCCTTTTGGTTACTTTTGGGCTCTTTTCAAAAGTGACCCGCTGTAAAAGCGGAACCAATAGTGGCCGTAACCTAAATAACGGATATGTACTCGGTCCGATCCAGCATTCTGGTCGGCTGTCAGGCCGCCATCGGGGGCAAGCCCCCTCCCACAGGTCCAGCGGCGTAACCAAAGTTGTGTAGATACCCATGCCCCGATCGCGGTGTGTCAGTTTAATATTTATTAACTGGCCCACCCTCATCGAGAGCAAGCCCCCACCCACTTTTTTCTTCATTTAAATGTGCGACGATTTTCCCTGCGCGGCTGTAGCAAGTCTGTGAAGTTATAGTGAAAATCTCGTTCAATTCAAATATCGGTTGAAAACCAATATCAAGGGCCTTTGCAGGTCTATCCCTGAATCCCGCTTGGCCTTAAGCTGCGCGAGCCAACACGGCTGTTACCGCGTACGGAGACACTGCCCATGCGAATTCTATTGGTTGAAGACAACCGCGATATCCTCGCCAACCTGGCCGATTACCTGGGGCTCAAAGGCTACACAGTGGACTGTGCGCAGGACGGTTTGTCGGGCCTGCACCTGGCGGCCACCGAGCATTACGACCTGATCGTGCTCGATATCATGCTGCCCGGCATCGATGGCTACACCCTGTGCAAACGCCTGCGCGAAGACGCGCGCCGCGATACGCCGGTGATCATGCTCACCGCCCGTGACCAGTTGGACGACCGCCTGCAGGGCTTCAAGTCTGGCGCCGATGATTACTTGCTCAAGCCATTCGCCTTGTCGGAACTGGCCGCGCGTATCGAGGCGGTGCTGCGTCGTGCACAGGGTGGCGGGCGCCGTGCCCTGCAGGTGGGTGACCTGAACTACGATCTCGATACATTGGAAGTCACCCGCGAAGGGCGCCTGCTCAAGCTCAACCCCGTGGGCCTTAAACTGCTGGCGGTGTTGATGCAGAAGAGCCCGCACGTACTGCGCCGGGAAATACTCGAAGAAGCGCTATGGGGCGACGATTGCCCGGACAGCGACAGCCTGCGCAGCCATGTTCACCAATTACGCCAGGTGATCGATAAGCCATTCGCCAAGCCGTTGCTGCAAACGGTGCATGGCGTGGGTTACCGGTTGGCCGAGGGTCGTGATGGAGTTTAAGCAGAGCCTTGCCCAGCGGATCATCATCGCTTTTGCCTTGATGAGTGCGTTGGTGGCGGGAGCCTTCGCCATGGGGATCGTTGCGACGGTGCACCTGGTGGAAGAGAAGTTGATTTCGGCGGGCCTGGGCGGTGACCTGCAACGCCTGCTGTTGATGGACAGCATGGAAGACTGGCGACATCGACCGGAGCCGGACCAGCTGTTTTACTTCAGCGGCGGGCGCGGCGATTTCGAACTGCCCAAGGACCTGCGCCACCTGGAGCCGGGCTTTCACGAAGTGTTTCGCGAATCGCTGTCGTACCACGCCATGGTCGAAGTGATCGACGGTCGGCGTTATGTGCTGCTGCAAGACCAAAGCGATTTCGAAGAGCGTGAGCGTGTGCTGTTTGCCGTGGTGTTGGTGGGGTTCGTGCTCAGTCTGGCACTGGCAGTGTTCCTCGGTTGGGTGCTGGCCCGCAAGGTAATGGCTCCAGTGGTGCGGCTGGCTCGCCAGGTGCGTCACCGTGACCAACTGCTGGGCCTGGCCCCGCCCCTGGCTCCGGATTATGCCGCCGATGAAGTGGGCGAGCTGGCGGTGGCGTTCGACGCTACCTTGGGCCGCTTGCGCCAGGCGCTGTCCCGCGAGCAGCTGTTTACCAGCGATGTAAGTCACGAGTTGCGCACGCCCTTGATGGTATTGGCCAGTTCCTGCGAACTGCTGCTGGAAAACCCCGCCATCGATGAGCGTGGCCGCCGCCAGGTGGAGCGCATCGCCCGTGCCTGTGAAGAAATGCGCGAGCTGGTGCAGACCTTCCTGATGCTGGCTCGCGCCAAACACGACGATGCGGCCGCATCGCCCCAAGGCAGCCTGACCCAAGTCGCCGAAGACCTGCTCGGTATCTGGCGCGAGCCTATCGAGAAAAAAGGTCTGGAGTTGATCTACCGGCCAGGCAATCCCCTGGACACCCGCTACAACACCACCTTCTTGCACGCGGTGATGGGCAATCTTCTGCGCAATGCCCTGCACTACACCGAGCACGGGTTTATCCGCCTCACGTTGGAGCCCAGTGGCTTCGTAGTGGAGGACACCGGTGTCGGCATCCCCGAAGAAAAGCGCGAAGCGATGTTCGAGCCGTTTGTACGCGGCAGCGAGAACCGCGGCGAGGGCCTGGGACTCGGATTGTCACTGGTGCAGCGGATCTGCGAGAGCCAAGGTTGGAACGTGAGTTTGAGCACCATGGAGCCCAATGGCTGCCGATTTCACGTGGAGTTGAGCCAGGTCAAATCTTGACCGTTCAGTCTGTCGTTTTACTAATGCAGACTGCGCGCTTTTCAGCGAAGATGGCCCCATGCTACTGAATGTTTCTGTAAAGTCTTGAAATGTATACAGTTGGACAGGACAAGATTTTCACAATGAGTTGACCTGTTGATCACAGTTCGCTGCATAAGGTTGTAGGCATCAGTTACTGGAGACGTGCGATGCCTTCCCCAATCAAGTTGGAATTTTCCGAAAAGTACGACGATCAACACGCGCAACAATATTTGCTCAAACATCAGGACAATCTGGCTCGCCGGTTGTCCCACAAACGCGACGAGCAACTGGCGCGCGGTGCGCTGGCCATGGCCGGTGAACCCGGCCTGGTGCTGGATCTGCCTTGTGGCGCTGGACGCTTCTGGCCGTTGCTGGCCGAAAAACCCAACCGTGTAATTATCGGGGCTGACAATTCGGCGTCGATGTTGAAGATCGCCACCACCGCACAACCGGCGGATGTGGTGAAACGGGTACGCCCTTTGCAGACATCTGCCTTTGATATCGATTTGCCAGATAACTCCGTCGACAGTATTTTCTGCATGCGCTTGATGCACCACATCGGTGAACCTGAGCACAGGCTGACAATATTGCGCGAGTTTCAGCGGGTTACCCGAGACAGTGTGATTATTTCGCTGTGGGTAGACGGTAATTTCAAGGCCTGGAAGCGCAAGCGCAACGAAGTACGTCGTCGCAAACGAGGTGAGCAGGAAGGTTACCAAAACCGGTTTGTGTTACCGGCTGCTACTGTCGAGGCAGAATTCGAGCAGGCCGGTTTCCGTGTTCAGGAATCCCTGGACTTCATACCGCTCTACGCCATGTGGCGAGTATATGTATTGCGCAAGAGGTAACAGGATGGCAGTTGAGTGCGTAGCAGGCAGTCATGTAGCTCCCGAAGAACGATTTGATTTTTTCTGGCGTCAGCAAGGTGAGTGGGTTGAAGAGCCCAACCGTCGACGTGGTGGCGAAAGTGGCGTGCAGCGGGTGGTAGGCCCCAATGGGCGGTTGCTCTATAGCAAGCGCCAGACTGGCCACATTTATCGCAGTTGGCTGCACCCCTTCGGTCGCCCGACCGTGCTGCGTGAACGTGATGCCCTCAAGGGCCTGCGTTTGCTGGATGTGCGCGTGCCGGAGCTGGTGTTCTGCGAGGCGCGACGCGACCCGGAGCACCAGTGGAAAGCGTTGCTGGTCACTGCGTCCCTGGACGGTTTCGACGAGATCGAAAACTGGTACGCCGCTGGCGGCCGTGAACAGTATGGCGAGGCTGTCCACGAGCGCTTGCTGCAGGAATTGGCCGGCACCCTGGCCCGCATGCACAAAGGCCGCTGGCAGCACGGTTGCTTGTATATCAAGCACATCTTCGTGCGGGTCACCGGCGAACCCGAGGCGGCGACTGTAGAAGTGGCCCTGTTGGACTTTGAAAAATGTCGCCAGCGCTTGACCGCTTATCGGGCCGCTTCCCATGACATGCTGCAATTGCGCCGCCATTCGTCGTGGAATGATACCGACTGGAAAAAACTCAGCTACTTTTACGAGACGGCGTTTGGCAGCGCTATCAAAGGTTTAACCAGATGAAGCTAGAAATAGCACGAGGTTTGTTCCTGGTCGGGGCGTTGGGCGTTTCAGCCCTGGCCCTGGCTGTGTGGGAACAACCTCGCACACAAGTGCTCAGTGCGGTAGACGGTGGCGGGCAATGCCTGCTGCCACGCATTGCCAAGGCGAGTGTGGCGGCCAAGCCTGATCATGAATTGCTGTTATTCATGTTCGGGATGTCTCAAGCGATGAAGCCGCAGAGTTGAAACGATTGCCCCCCCAAAAAGGGCCTTGCGATGCGAGGCCCTTTTTTTACGCCTGAGGCTTTAACTGTAGGAGCGAGCTTGCTCGCGAAAAACCTGAGAACGGCGCGTATCCAAAATGGGCGCGTTATCGTTGGCGACCTTCGCGAGCAAGCTCGCTCCTACAGAGGGGAATTTCAGATCAGGTGCAGATGGTTATCCCAAAACCCCGCCGGTAGTTCCAATGGCTTGGCCATCAGTTGGTCCTGACGACAATCATAGAAGCGGCAACGCCCTTGGCCTGACGTGACGACGAATCCATCGGCCACTGCACCCACACCGGCGCAGTCGGGGAGCGGCCCATCCAGGCGCAGCTCGGCGCTGTCCATGTCCCAAATGAAGAAACGATTGCCCCGTGGCGCGGTTAATGCCACCAGGCGCAGTTCGCTGTGCACCGCCACGCTGGCGGTGTAGTGCCCCATCGCCTGCAACTGCTCATCAGCCACCGGGAACGCCACGAAAGGCTGGCCCGGGCGCTTGATCGCCAGCAACTCGGAGCGTTCCTGGGACGGCCCCATGAACTGCTGCCCGGTGAGGATAGTGCCATCGCTGGCGATACCCATATGGCGCACGCTGTTCATCTGCTGGCCCAGGGTTTCCTTGCTGATCAAGGTGCCATCGCGGTGCATCAGCACCAGGCTGGGCTCCATGGCGTTGAGGTTCATCTCTACCCGGCTTTCGGCTTCGGTACGAATGCCGCCGTTGGCCACCACCAGGGTTTCGCCGTCGGGCATCCAGGAGACCTGATGCGGGCCGATGCCGTGGGTGGAAATCTCGCCACTATGCACCAGCCGCTCGCCCTCGAACTTATACACACCCAACAGGCCGCGGCCGGGGTCGGACGTGTCGTTCTCGGTGGCGTACAGCCAGTCGCCGCTCTTATGGATGACCGCATGCCCGTAGAAATGGCGGTTGGCGTTCGAACTGATGGTTTGCAGCAGCGCGCCATCACGCAGGTCGATCAGGTAACTTTCGGTGCCCGGGCGGCGGGCGACGAACAGCGCTATCGGCAACGTCGGATGGTTGACGATGTCGTGGCAACGCTGGCCGACCTGGGTGGCAAATACCTGCTTGCCATCCAGGCGATAGCCGACGGCGTAGTGCTTGCCGTCGGCATCATCCCGCGCCGACAGCAGCAGCGGGCCTTTGTCTTTGCCTTTGAACAGCGTCCAGCCGCCCAACGTAAGGGCGCTGAGCAGCACGCTGCCCACCGCCAAAGCCTGTCGCCTGAGCATCATCAGTCACCGTCGTTGGCGTTGAAGCCCAGTTGGATTCCCAGGGCCTTGGCCAGCTCGCCTTCGTGCAGGCGGTGGACCACGTTGAGGCTGTCGTAGATGTCGTTGAGCTGCTGGCGCCCGGCGTCATCGTTCAACAGTTCGTTGAGGCTACGCTGGTTGCTGGCGAACAGTTTCAAGGACGCGGCATAGGCGGCGTCGATCTTCTCGGCCAACGGCTTCTGGTCCGCCGGCAGCAGGCCACGCAAGCCTTTGTTGTCAACGCCGACCCACACGGTCTGGGCCGCGGCGAGGCTCGCCTCCAGGCTTTGCAGTGACGACTGGCTGCGCCATGCATCGGCCTGGAACGGTTGCGCGATGCCCTTGGTCTGGCGACCCATGGGCGTGCCGAGTTTTTTCTTCAGAGTGTCCAGGGCAGTCACTTGCACGCGCAGCAGGTCGGCAATGGCCTCGTGGGAATCAGCGTAGCGCTGGTTCGGGAACTTGGTCATCTGCGCGAGCATGCCGTCGGTGCTGTTCCAGCTGGCGAGAATCTCTTCAGCCAGGACTTTCTGGCGCTCGCCGATCGCCATCAACAGTGGGCAGTAGCGGGCTTTCTGCGCTTCGTCGGCGACGTCTGGCTTGGCGTCGTAGAGGATGTATTCGTAGGCCGACAGGCCCTGCACCACAACACTGGATTTAGCCAGGGCGGCGGCATCGATCTGCGGCTGGGCGCTGACCAGTTGCTCGACCTGGCGACCGACCAGGTTCTTCTTGTCCGGCCAGAACTGCACCTGCCAGGCACGGTTGCCCTCGGCCAGCGGACCGATCAGCAGTGGTTGCAACTCGGCCCAGGCTTTTTGCGCGTGCAGGAAGTCGGCGCGGGCGGTGTCCAGGCTTTCCTTGCCCTGGCAGTAGGCCAGGGCGCTGACGGCCAGTTGGCGGTCGGCTTCAACCCAACGGCTGTAGGTCGGCAGGATCACTTGCTTAGCGATGGCCGCCGAGGTCACCGCTTGCGGGTCCTGGGGCGAGCAGGCGCCGAGCGCCAGGGCGGCCAGGCTGGTGAACAACAACTTGGGACGAAACATGTCGAGCTCCCTTCTGTAAGTGGGGCAAAGCTTATAAAGAATTCAGGAACGCCAGCAACGCGGCACGCTGCTCGGCATTGAACGACAACACATGCTGCTGCGCCGCTTGTGCTTCACCGCCATGCCACAGCACGGCCTCGAGCAGGTTGCGGGCCCGGCCGTCATGCAAGAACTGGGTGTGGCCACTCACGGCTTGCGTCAGGCCGATACCCCACAACGGCGGGGTGCGCCAATCGCGGCCAGAGGCTTTGAATTCGGTACGGTTATCGGCGAGGCCTTCGCCCATGTCGTGCAACAACAGGTCGCTGTAAGGGCGTATCACCTGATTGGCCAGCTCAGGCTCGGCAGCGTTGGCGGCCGTGGTGAATGTCGGCTTGTGGCAGCCCTGGCAACCGGCCTGGTAGAACAGGTTCTTGCCGGCCAGCACCTGCGGGGTATTGACGTCTCGGCGTGCGGGTACCGCGAGGTTGCGGGTATAGAACAGCACCAGGCGCAGGATGTTATCGCTGACTTCCGGCTCGCCATCTGGGCCATTGCCGTTGGGCGCCTGCTTGCAGGCCACTTGGGCGTCGGTGCAGTCATCGAAGGGTCTCAGGGAGGTCGTGAGGCCCATATCACCAGAAAACGCGTGAACATTTTGTTGGTTGAGGTTGGGTTGTCCGGCTTTCCAGCCGAAACGCCCGAGTACGGTTTTATGCAGGGCGTCATCCCAGACCCAATTGGCGTGGCCGACGATGGCCTCTTTGTCGGCGGTCTTGGGGTCGGTGTTGCGCAGGATATCGGCGTCGCTGATCGCTTCGAGCAGGCCCAGGCCGATCATTGGCGGTGCTACCCGGGCGGAGAAGCGTGTATCAGGATGCATCGGGCCGTAGCCGAGCTGGGTTATTTGCAGGTCGGGTTTGCGCAGCTCGACGACGGTGCCGTCCTTGAAGCTGACCTGGACAGGGCTGTAGTCGACCCGCACCTTGCCTTCCGGCACGACGCCCGGCACGGACATGTCCTGCAACTGCCCGCCATACACCGGCTCGGGGACCACGCCGAGCTGTTCGATGAGCTTGGCGTAGGGGGGCTGCTCTGTAATGGAGAGAGGGATGGAGAGGCGCACCAGCATCGACACCGCATTCGGCGCATCAGGCAGCGGCGGATGGCCCCTTCCGTCCTTGATATGGCAGTTCTGGCAGGCGTTGGTATTGAACAGCGGGCCCAGGCCATCCCGTGCCGTGGTGGTGGACGGCGCAATCACCCAAGGGCTGCGGAAGAAACTGTTACCGACGCTGAAATCCAGGCGGCGGGTGGGCGCCAGGTTGGCCGAGGGCAACGAAAAAGCGTTCTGGTCGCGCTTGTTCACCGTCGCCGCGCCACCGGACCGCGACTCACCAGGCTCGGCCTTGGTGAAGCGGGGGGCGTCGTCGCAAGCGGTCAGGCTTAAAGCCATCAACGCTGCGGACAGGCAAAAAAGCGCACGGAACATCGAGATTCCTGGAAACGGTCGGAAAATGTGGTCGCAAAGTCTAACAGGGCAGGGCGGTTTGAATAAGAGCAATTATCGTTTGGTGGCATCCGGATTCTTTCCCGCTAGAATGACCGCACATTTTTTTCTGGAGGTGGCCAATGCAGGCTCTCGACGCTTTGCTCAACCGTGTATCCGTGCCACGTTTGCTGGAACCGGCACCGACCCAGGAGCAGCGCGACCTGTTGTTCGCCGCCGCCATGCGTGCGCCCGACCACGGTCAGCTGCGCCCTTGGCGTTTCCTTACCGTAGAAGGCGCAGCCCGTGAGCAGATGGGCACGCTGTTGGCCGAGGCCGCGCGCCTGCAGGATGCCGACGCTCCCCAGGCGGTCATCGACAAGGCCCAGAACGGCCCGCTGCGTGCGCCGTTGGTGGTGGTGGTGATCGCGCGCCTGCAAGAGCACTTCAAGGTGCCCAAGTCCGAGCAATTGCTGGCGGCGGCCTGCGCAGCCCACGGCATCCTGTTGGCGGCCTATGCCCAGGGGATTGGTGCAGTGTGGCGGACCGGGGAATTGTCCTACTCGGCCCATGTGGCCAAAGGGTTGGGGCTGACGGCGGATGAAGAAGTAATTGGCTTTCTTTACCTCGGTACGCCGCAGAACCCGCCGCGTACGGCGCCGAAGGAAGACCTGACGCCGTTCGTCCAGGCCTGGACTGGCCTTTGAGACAAAAAATGCTTTAAATGTGGGAGGGGGCTTGCTCCCGATAGTGGTGTATCAGCTACAGATAAGTGACTGGCACACCGCAATCGGGAGCAAGCCCCCTCCCACATTTGACCCCAGTGTCTGTGAAATCGATTACACCCTGAACTGATCCATCAACTTCATCTGCTGGCTGGCCAGTGCATTGAGCTGGCTGCTGATCGCCGCCGACTCGGTGGCCTGGCCGGTGAGGGTTTCGGTCACGGTGCGAATCGCCGAGACGTTGCGGTTGACCTCTTCGGCCACTGCGCTCTGCTCTTCGGCGGCACTGGCGATTTGCAGGTTCATGTCGCTGATCACCGTGACCGCGTCACTGATCTTGCCCAGGGCCTGCACCGCCTGGTGGATCTGCCCGGCATTGCTCTGGGCCTGTTGCTGGCTGGAGTGCATGGTCGCCACCACGCCTCGGGTGCCGCTCTGGATACGTTCGATCACCAGGCGGATTTCCTCGACCGAATCCTGGGTGCGCTTGGCCAGGTTGCGTACTTCGTCGGCCACCACCGCAAAGCCACGCCCGCTTTCGCCGGCGCGTGCCGCTTCAATCGCGGCGTTCAATGCGAGCAGGTTGGTTTGTTCGGCGATGCTGCGGATCACCTCCAGGACCGAGCCGATCTGTTCGCTGTTGACCGCCAGGGCTTCGACTTCGCTCACCGCTTTGCTGACTTCCTCGGCAAGGGTGGTGATATCACGGGTGCTCTGCTCGATGATCGACATGCCTTCGCGGGCCGACTGATCGGCGCCGCGTGCCGCGCTGGCGGCATTCGAGGCACTGTTGGCGACGTCGTGGGCGGTGGCGCTCATTTCATTCGACGCGGTCGCCACCTGGTCGATTTCGCGGAACTGCACCTGCATGCCTTCGCTGGTCTGGCGCGCAATGGCCGAGGACTGATCCGCCGTACCACGGGCTTCGGTAATGCTTTGCTTGATCTGCGCTATGGTCGGTTGCAGCTTGTCGAGGAAGCGGTTGAACCAGTTCACCAACTCGCCCAGTTCGTCTTTCTTCGCGTACGCCAGGCGTTGGGTGAGGTCGCCGTCGCCGCTGGCGATGTCCTTGAGCATGGCGGCCACGCTGTTGATCGGCCGGGTGACGCCGGTGGCGGTCAGCCAGATCAGCAGCAAGCCCAACAGGCCGGCAGCCGCTGCTACCAGCAAGGCTTTGAGGGTACCGCTGGCCTGGGCCTCATCGAGCACCGCTTGCAGCTTGACGTTATCGGCCAGCATCACGGCTTTCGGCAGTTTGATTACCACGCCCCAGGACTTGGAATCGGCAATCGGCTTGACCGGGTATACGGCGTGAATGATGTCGTTCTGCCCGCGGATCACTGGCCGGTCATTGGCGAGCAGTTGCACAATTTCCTTGCCTTCGGCGCCGAGGCTATCGATCAGGTTCTTGCCTACCTTGGCCGGTTCACCGCTATAGGCCGCGATCAAGCCGGTGCTGGACAGAATCTCTAGGTGCGCTGCGCCGTTGAACAGATCTTTCTGCGCCGCATCGGTGGTCGCTTGCAGGGCCGTGAGGGCGATATCGATGCCGACGACGCCGATGACTTTGCCATCAACGATCAGTGGCAGGGAAATGGTGGTCATCAGCACAGGTTTGCCGGCCACTGTGTCTTCGTAGGGGTCCAGCAGACAGGTGCTGCGGGTGTCCCGTGGGCAGGTATACCAAATGTTATAGGGCGTGCCGCTGAGGTTGAGGGTGGTCTTGGTCAGGTCATCCTCGACCATGATGGTGTTGAGGCCTTCACCGCCGGCACGGCTCCAGTAGCTGGAAAAGCGGCCTTTTTCGTTGGAAACGCGCGCTTTGTCGTCGACGAATTCGCTGTCTTTGCCATCCAGCCCGTTGGGTTCGAACGACAGCCAGATGCCCAGCACCTTGGTGTTGCGTTCGAATGCGGTTTTTACGCTCTGGTTGATTTCTTCGCGCAGGGCGCCGGCTTCAAGAGAGCGCTTGGTCCCCAGCTGACGCAAGTCTTTGATCTGGTCGGCGAGGGCCGTGACCACCAGCAGATTTTCACCAAAAGTTGTTTGCAAGTGCCCGGCCTGTTCGGCTGCCTTGGCCTGCAGCAGTTGTTCCACGCTGGCGGTCAGCATTCGTGAGCTTGAGTCACTGACCAATAGGTCGTTCTGGTTGGTGTTGTAGATATTGATGCCGACCACCAGTGCAATGACCCCCAACAGGCAAAGACCGGACAGCAGCACGATTTTCAAGCGAATGGAGAGGGTGTCGAACATAGGGTCACTCACGAATGACTTGTTGGAATGCGGGCAGCAGAGCCAAGTCCATTCGGCGCCATGTCTGAAACATCGGCGTCACAAATCGATTCATGAGGAATAGGCGATGAGCGGTAGGATACCGCCTACATGGAGCCCTATATGGGGCGTGCCAGCTGCTCGGGGCGGGACCAGATCCACAGGTTGCCCAGGCTCATACCGGCAATGGCCAGATACACCGGCCAGCCGTGATCCAGCATCACCAGCATCAGGACGGCACACAGCAACATACTCACGGTGGCGCTGACCTTGGCCCGACGCGCAATGATCTTGCCGTTGCGCCAGTTGAACAGGATAGGCCCGAACAGGCGGTGGTTTTCCAGCCAGGCGCTCAGGCGTGGTGAGCTTTTGGTGGCGGCCCAGGCGGCGAGGAGGATGAATTCGGTGGTCGGCAAACCCGGTATGACAATCGCCACCAGGCCGATCCCCAGGCTGACGTAGGCCAGCAGGCCGAAGAGGAGCTGGGCGATTTTGGAGGAAGATTGGGGTTTGCCGGTCATAGGTAGGAATATCACAAAAAATCAATGTGAAATGAGTGCTCAGTGTGGGAGGGGGCTTGCTCCCGATGGCAGAGTGTCAGTCAGCTTATGTTTAGCTGGCACACTGCCATCGGGAGCAAGTCGAATCGTCGCACCGCCCCTCCCACATTTTCTGATTGCATTTCAATCTGGAGGTCAGGCCATTTCAGGGGCGCTAGCGTACGCCTGTTCCAGCAACACGGTGAAGCGCACAAACGCATCGATCGCGCCTTTTTCTACCGCAGCTTCTTCTTCGGCGCTGAATTCCAGGCTGTCGAGGGTGCGGGTGAAGCTTTTCCAGCCTTCGGCGCGACCGCCGGCCGGTTCGCCCAGGTGGCGGGCACCGAAGGTTTCACTCAGTCCCAGGCCCACGGCGCGCTTGATCAGGAACGCGGCGCCCAGCTTGGAGCCTTCGGACACGAACAGCCAGCCCAGGGCCTCGGCTTTACTCGGATTCTTCACCGCACCAGCCACCGGGGCCGGGATTTCAGTGTCCAGGTCTGCCAGGTCGAGCTTGGCGGCTTCGGCGCGGCAGCGTGCGGCCAGGTCCGGGACGATCTTGATCAGTTCGGCATCGTTGTACAGCGCTACCAGTTCTGACTGGAACAGGTACTGGGCCACTACGAAGCGGGCGAAGTTGGCTTGGGTTTCGAACGGCGCATGAGCCTTCACCAACGCATCCAGCTTGGTGTGCGGTTCATTGGTGATCTGGTTCAGGCGCTGGGAGCGCAGGCTCGGGCGTTCTGCGGTAGGAGAAGCGGTCATGTAAAAAGTCCTTGAGAAGGTAAGCGCCTGGGTGCCCTTAAAGAGAGCTGTTATCAACTAGACGAACAAGAAGACGCGGCACAGTAAAAAATCCTCACCCCGCCACTGTGGATTCCGGCGAGGTGAGGCGGGTGGGTCAGATGTCCCAGATCAGGTTGATCGCAAAGTTGCGACCTGGCTGGGTCAGGCGGTCGAGGTTGGCCGGGCCGGTTACGCCAGCTTCGCCGACGCTGTCGTAGCTGCGCACGTCATCCCAGTTCCAGTACTTCTTGTCGGTGAGGTTGTAGAGGCCACCGTTGACGGTCACGTCGTTGCTGACCTTGTAGTAGGCGGTCAGGTCGAGGATGCCGAAGCCTGGGGTCTTGAACGGGCCGTCGGTGCTGCCGTCGGGGGCGTGGAAGGTGGTGCTGTCGACGCGGTTCTGTTTCTTCACCAGGGTCCAGCTCAGCAGGCCGCCATAGTTGTCCTGGTCGTAGCCCAGGCCAAACACGCCCTTGAGCGGGTTGACGCTGTTCAATGGCTCGCCATTGTCGTCGTTGCGGCCATGGGCGTAGGCAATGGAACCCTGGGTATACAGACCTTTTGGCGCGCCGAAGGCGTCCAGGTCCAGGCGGCCCTTGGCTTCCATGCCCTTGATGGTGGCGCGCTTGATGTTCACGGCCTGGAACTGCTCCACGGTGCCACCGACCATGGCGTTGTCTTCGTCGATAAAGTCACGGTACTTGTTGTAGTACACCGCGATATCAAAGGAGCCTTGGTCAAACTTGCCGCGAATCCCGGTTTCGATGCCCTTGCTGGTTTCCGGCTTGAGGTCGGGGTTGGGTTCGACGGTGTAACCCAGGTTGAGGTTTTCGAAGCGGCCGTACAGGGCCTTGGCGGACGGCGTGCGGAAGCCCTCGGCGTATTGGCCGAACCAGGTGTAGTGATCGGTCAAGGCGTAGGTCAGGCCGAACTTGGGTGTTACGCGGTGCCAGGTCTTGTCCTTGCCGTCGACGGTATAGGCGCCGGTCGGGTTGACGGTGTTGAGGAATTCCTGGGTCAGCTTGGGCTTGAGCCGGGTGTAGTCATAACGCACGGCGGGCAGGAAGGTCCATTTGTCCCAGGTGATCTGGTCCTGGGCGAACAGCGAGTAGGTGTTGATGGTCGGGTCGGGGAAGTCACTGGCCTTTTTCACGCTATCACCGGCTGAAGGGCTGGGCGCGCCGATGGCCGTGCAACCGGCGCCAACCGCCAGGCATGAGGCCGAGCCTTCGCGGGAGCCGGTGACTTTCTGCTGTTTGAGGGTGGTGCCGTAGGTCACCTGGTGATCGGTCTCACCCAGGCTGAAAGCCTTGTCCAACTGGGCATCGAAGACCCACTGTTTTTCTTCGTAAAGGGTATCGCGAGTACGCAGGACACGACGGCCAGCCTGGTAGATCTCGGCGGTGGTCTGGTCGGTCTTGGCGATCTGGTAGTTGAGGCTGGTCTTGATGCGGTCGGCAATCGGCGACTCCAGGGCAAAGCTGTTTTCCAGCCCGAAGCGCTCGCGGGTGATGGTGTCGTTGCCTGAGCGGGCACGGTAGAGGTTCATGCCCCGACCGCCGATGAACGGGCCGCCCACGGCGTTCTTCAGGTTGACGTCGCGATCATCCTTGAACTTCTCGTAGGTCAGGCCCAGGCGGTTGTCATCGCCGTAGTTCCACCCCAGTTTGGCCAGTACGTTGGTGGTGCGCGCATCTTCCGGGTTGGCGCCGGTACGGGCCAGGCCGGTAGCGTTATTGCCATCGTAGGATTCGGTCTCGTGGCCGTTGCGCTGGCTCAGGTGCAGCAAACCGTCGAAGTTCTGTACGCGCCCGGCGAAGGTGCCGGAGGTCAGCCAGCTTTCGTCGGCGGAGCTGTAGCCGGTCTTCAGGCGGGCGCCGACGTCTTTGCCAGGCTTGATGATGTCGTCCGGGTCGAGGGTGAAATAACTTACCGCGCCGCCGATGGCGTTGCTGCCGTACAGGGCCGAGGCCGGGCCGCGCAGGATCTCCACGCGCTTGACGATTTCCGGGTCGACGTAGTTGCGACGGGTCTTGGCGTAGGGGCCGTTGAAGAAGTTGTTGGGCACTTCGACGCCGTCGACCTGGGTGAGGATGCGGTCACCGTCGATACCACGGATGTTGTAGCCCGAGTTACCCGAGCGGGTACCGGCGCCGCCGACGGAGACACCGGGCTCGTAGCGCACCAGTTCGCGGATGTTGTTGGTGTTCTGGCGGTCCAGTTCCTCGCGGTCGTGCACGCTGACGGTGCTCGGTACGCTGTTCACATCCTGTTCGTTACGGGTGGCGCTGATGGTCACCTGTTGCAGGTTGAGCGCGCCGCCCGCGGCACGTTTTTCCAGCACGATGTTGTTATTGCTCAACTTGCGGTAGCTCAGGTTGGTCCCCACCAACAGCCGGTCCAAGGCTTTTTCCGGCGGCAGCGGGCCGCGTACGCCTGGGGATAACACACCCTGGCCGAGCTCGGCCGGCAGGCCGACTTGCCAGCCTGTTACCGCAGTAAAGGCATTGAGTGCCGACACGAGCGGCTGCTGCTCGATGCTGAAATTGTAATTTGCATGGCTGCGCGGGGTCGGCTCGGCGGCGGTGGCGGCCATGACAGGCGCGCCAGCCAGCAGGATCGCGGCGGCCAGCAAGGACAAGACGGGCGAAGAACACCGGCGGTTGAAACGAGAGGACATCGAGAGCGCTCCGGGGATACGAATCTTATAGTTGCGAACCGAACCAAATAGGAATCAGTTGCATTGGCTATAACGAGACGTATTGCCGGTTAACATCGAGTAAAAATAATTCTCATTTAGTTCAGGATCACCAACGCCGGGTACTCCGACAGCTTGGCCGAGGTGATGTGGGCCAGGGAGCGCACCACATCCAGAGGCTGGTCGAGGCGATAGTTGCCGGTGACGGCGACGCTGGCCAGTTGCTCGTTGTTGTTGACGATCCAGCCTGGGTAATAGCGCCGCAGTTCGGCCAGCACTTCGCTCAGCGGGCAGTTTTCGAATACCAGGCGGCCCTGGATCCAGGCCAGGTCCTTGCCGGCATCCAGCTTGGCCGGCTGGCCGAACCCCTTAGGCCCGATGCGGATGCTTTGCCCGGCGCTCAGTCGCACGCGGGCATCGTCGAAAGTGTTGCTCAAGTCGACATCGCCACGCTGCACCTGTACCTGTGCTTCGCCATTGAGGTAGCGCACGGCGAACGCCGTGTCGCGCACGCTGGCGCGCACGGGGCCGGCGTCGATTTCCAGGGGCAGGCCACGGGTGGGGGCGATTTCGAAAAACGCTTCGCCCTGGTACAGGCGGGCAATGCGCTGGTGGTCTTTGAAGCTGCTGGAAAGCGCCGAGTTGGTGTTCAACAGCACCTTGGAGCCATCGTCCAGTTGCAGGCGCTGGCGCTCGCCGACCACGGTGAGGTGGTCAGCCTGCAGGCGCACCGGCAGGTTGCTGAAGCTGAACAGGCCGATCAGCAGCACGGCGGCGGTAGCGAGGGGTTTCCAATGCGGTTTGACCCGGCGCCAACCCCTTGGCTTGCGCGGCGCAGCGAGGGCCACGGCGGCACTGTGTACTGGCGCGCCACCCCAGGCGGCATGGGCCTTGCTGAAGGCGTGGACGTGGGCCGGATCTGCGGCCAGCCAAGCGTCGAACGCGGCCTGCTGCCCGGGTTGTGGGCACTGCAAGGCGATCAGCCAATCGAGGGCTTGATCCATGGCCGCGTCTTGCAACACCTCATGAGCCAGCTCATGGGGGGGCAGTTTATTCGGGTCCGTCACGGTGTTCCTCGGGTCTTCGCCACGTTCTATTCATCTTTCCTACAGCTTGGATCGATAGCTCTGTCGGGTGAAGCTTAAGGCTGATCCAACCGTTCGGCCACACCTACACAGATGGCCATGATCAATTTCAGTTCCTTTTGCACGGTGCTCAAGGACACGTTCAACTGATCGGCAATTTCCTGATAGCTGCAACCGTGCAGGCGGCTGAGGATGAAAATTCGTTGCTGGCGGGCGCTCAACTGGCCGAGGCTGACGCTCAGGTGTTCCAGCAGTTGTTCGGCCTGGGTGGCCTCTTCGGGCGTACTGACCGGGGCGGCCACGCTTTGCAGCACGTCCAGTGGCACATCTTCCTGCAACGTGCGGGCCTGGATCCGGCGTGAACGCAGGTGGTCCAGCGCCAGGTTGCGCGCTGTCTGGTAGACAAAAGGTTCGAGGTGGTCGATTGGCCGCTCGTTCAGGGCCCGAGTCACGCGCAGGTAGGTTTCCTGCAACAGGTCCTCGGCCGTGCTGTGGTTATTGACCATGCGCTGCAGAGTGCGAAGCAGAATCACCCGTTGGGTGAGAAAGACGTGGTTGAAGCGAGATTGGCTCACAGTGATACCAGACCGATTTGCAGTGAATGATAATGCTTATCATCAACTGAAATGGCAAGTGGCTATTTCTGTGGATTGCCGCTCGTTCCCATGCTCTGCGTGGGAACACATCCTGTGACGCTCCGCGTCACAACTTTAAGAGCAGGACGCGGAGCGTCCGGGGTGGCATTCCCACGCAGAGCGTGGGAACGATCTGGTCGATCTTGTGGAGTTACTCGGCGTTGCACAGCGCCAGGCAGTTATCCAGCATGCGGTTAGAGAAGCCCCATTCGTTGTCGTACCAGGCCAGTACCTTGAGCAGCTTGCCGCTGACCTTGGTGTGGTTGGCGTCGAAGATCGACGACAGCGGGTTATGGTTGAAGTCACTGGAAACCAGCGGCAGGGTGTTGTAGCCGAGGATCTTCGAATGCTGGCTGGCCTGTTTGAGCAGGGCATTGACCTCATCGGCCGTGGCTTCTTTCTTCAATTGCACGGTGAGGTCGACCAGGGACACGTTGATCACCGGTACACGCACCGCCATGCCGGTCAGCTTGCCCGCCAGTTCCGGCAGCACCAGGCCCACCGCTTCGGCGGCGCCGGTCTTGCTCGGGATCATGTTCTGGGTGGCCGAACGCGCGCGGTAGGGGTCGGTGTGGTAGACGTCGGTAAGGTTTTGGTCGTTGGTATAGGCGTGAATGGTGGTCATCAGGCCGCTTTCGATACCCAGCTCACGGTGCAGCACCTGGGCTACCGGTGCCAGGCAGTTGGTGGTGCAAGAAGCGTTGGAGATGATCTGGTGGGACTGACGCAAAATGTCATGGTTGACCCCGTAGACCACAGTGGCATCTGCGCCCTTGGCCGGTGCTGAGATGATCACCTTGCGTGCGC
The DNA here is from genome assembly GCF_036704165.1 of Pseudomonas khavaziana. Taxonomy (NCBI): domain Bacteria; kingdom Pseudomonadati; phylum Pseudomonadota; class Gammaproteobacteria; order Pseudomonadales; family Pseudomonadaceae; genus Pseudomonas; species Pseudomonas khavaziana. The sequence goes on along the minus strand of NZ_CP129946.1, from coordinate 5,230,180 downwards.
CGGCGGTAATATGGGCGGCAGCCTTGTCGCGGTCGGTGAACAGACCGGTGCATTCGAACACCACGTCGATCTTGTGTGCAGCCCACGGCAGGTCGGCGGGGTTGCGAATGGCGCTGACGGCAATCCGGTCACCATTGACGGTCAGGCTTTCCTGATCGTGGGCGACCTCTGCATCGAAAGTGCCGTGTACGGTGTCGTACTTGAGCAGGTGGGCATTGATCGAGCTGTCGCCCAGATCATTGATGGCGACGATCTGCAAATCCTGGCGATAGCCTTGGGTATACAGTGCGCGCAGGACATTACGGCCGATACGGCCAAAACCATTGATTGCGATACGTAGAGTCATTGGAAAGTGCCTGTCGTCGATTTGTTGTAAGAATTACAAGATTATTCGCATAAAAATAGAAAACAAGCCTTTTTAGTGGCAATATTTTGTTCAATCTACAACGAGTGACCTGAATCAACTGGTCCGATGATCCAAACGACCCCCTGCCATCCCGTGAGCCGTGGGCGTTTGATCAGCATAGACACTCAGGTCGCCACATCCGTTAGCCTGGAGTTCTATACATGCATCCCCGCGTCCTTGAGGTCACCGAACGGCTTATCGCCCGCAGCCGCGCCACCCGCGAGGCTTACCTTGCGCTCATTCGCGGCGCCGCCAGCGACGGGCCGATGCGCGGCAAGCTGCAATGCGCCAACTTCGCCCACGGCGTGGCCGGTTGCGGCACCGAAGATAAAAACAGCCTGCGCATGATGAATGCCGCCAACGTGGCAATTGTTTCTTCGTATAACGACATGCTCTCGGCGCACCAGCCCTACGAACATTTCCCTGAACAAATAAAGAAAGCCCTACGTGAAGTGGGCTCGGTCGGCCAGTTCGCCGGCGGCACGCCCGCCATGTGCGACGGCGTGACCCAGGGTGAGCCAGGCATGGAACTGAGCCTGCTCAGCCGTGAAGTCATCGCCATGTCCACGGCGGTAGCGCTGTCCCACAACATGTTCGACGCCGCGCTGATGCTGGGGATCTGCGACAAGATCGTCCCCGGCCTGATGATGGGCGCGCTGCGCTATGGCCACCTGCCGATGATCTTCGTGCCCGGCGGGCCGATGCCGTCGGGTATCTCCAACAAGCAGAAGGCCGATGTGCGCCAGCGCTATGCCGAAGGCAAGGCCAGCCGCGAAGAACTGCTGGAATCGGAGATGAAGTCCTATCACAGCCCCGGCACCTGCACCTTCTACGGCACCGCCAACACCAACCAGCTGCTGATGGAAGTGATGGGCCTGCACTTGCCGGGCGCGTCGTTCGTCAACCCGTACACGCCGCTGCGTGATGCGTTGACCCGCGAAGCCGCCCATCAGGTCACCCGCTTGACCAAGGCCAATGGCAACTTCACGCCGATCGGCGAGATTGTCGACGAGAAGTCCATCGTCAACTCCATCGTTGCGCTCAACGCCACGGGTGGTTCCACCAACCACACCCTGCACATGCCGGCCATCGCCATGTCGGCGGGCATCATCCTGACCTGGCAGGACATGGCCGACCTCTCCGAGGTGGTGCCGACCCTGTCCCACGTGTACCCAAACGGCAAGGCCGACATCAACCACTTCCAGGCGGCGGGCGGCATGTCGTTCCTGATCCGTGAACTGCTCGAAGCCGGCCTGCTCCACGAAGACGTCAATACCGTGGCCGGCAAGGGCTTGAGCCGGTACATCCAGGAACCGTTCCTGGTCGATGGCGAGCTGGTCTGGCGCGACGGCCCCATCGAAAGCCTCGACGAAACCATCCTGCGCCCGGTGGCTCGGGCGTTCTCGCCCGAAGGCGGCCTGCGCGTGATGGAAGGCAACCTTGGCCGTGGCGTGATGAAAGTCTCGGCGGTGGCGCCGGAGCATCAGGTTGTCGAAGCGCCGGCGGTGGTGTTCCAGGACCAACAGGACCTGGCGGACGCTTTCAAGGCCGGCCTGCTGGAAAAAGACTTCGTCGCGGTGATGCGCTTTCAGGGCCCGCGCTCCAACGGCATGCCCGAATTGCACAAAATGACGCCGTTCCTCGGCGTGTTGCAGGACCGGGGTTTCAAAGTCGCATTGGTGACAGACGGGCGTATGTCCGGCGCCTCGGGTAAGATCCCCGCCGCGATTCACGTCAACCCCGAAGCCCAGAGCGGCGGGCCGCTGGCGCGAGTGCAGGATGGCGATATCATTCGTGTGGATGGCGTTACCGGCACCTTGGAGCTTAAGGTAGACGCCGCAACCTTTGCAGCGCGCACGCCTGCCACGGGCCTGTTGGGCAATAACGTAGGCGCCGGTCGTGAGCTGTTTGCATTCATGCGCTTGGCCGCAAGCTCCGCAGAGCAGGGCGCCAGCGCCTTTACCTGTGCCTTGGAGACGCTTAAGTGAAACTTGCGCTGGTCGGTGACATCGGGGGTACCAACGCCCGCTTTGCGTTGTGGCGGGACCAGGAACTGCATTCGATCCGCGTGCATGCCACCGCAGATCACTCGAGCCCTGAGGAGGCTATCAAGGTCTACCTCAAGGAAGAGGGCCTGCAAGTCGGCGATATCGGCGCGGTGTGCCTTTCGGTAGCCGGGCCGGTGAGCGGTGATGAATTTAAATTCACCAACAATCATTGGCGCTTGAGCAAGACTGCGTTTTGCCAGGCGTTGCAGGTGGATGAACTGCTGCTGGTCAACGATTTCTCCGCCATGGCCTTGGGCATGACCCGCCTCAAGCCCGACGAATTCCGCGTGGTCTGCCAAGGCACGCCGGAACCGTTGCGCCCGGCCGTAGTGATTGGCCCGGGCACCGGCCTCGGTGTGGGGACGTTGCTGGATTTGGGCGCTGGCCGCTTCGCGGCGCTGCCGGGGGAGGGCGGGCATGTCGACCTGCCCCTGAGCAGCCCGCGGGAAACCCAGCTGTGGCAGCACATTTACAACGAGATTGGCCATGTCAGCGCCGAAACCGCGTTGAGTGGCGGTGGGTTGCCGCGTCTGTACCGCGCTATCTGTGCGGTCGACGGGCATACTCCGGTGCTGGACAGTCCCGAGGCTATTACCGCAGCGGGGTTGGCCGGTGACCCGGTGGCCATGGAAGTGTTGGACCAGTTCAGCATCTGGCTGGGCCGGGTGGCGGGCAATAACGTACTGACCACCGGTGGGCGCGGTGGCGTTTACATCGTGGGTGGGGTAATACCGAGGTTTGCCGACTTCTTTATCGCCAGCGGTTTCGCCAAGAGCTTTGCGGATAAAGGCTGCATGAGCGACTACTTCAAGGGCATTCCGGTGTGGTTGGTGACCGCGCCATATTCCGGGTTGACCGGGGCGGGTGTGGCGCTTGAGCAGGCTTTTGCGTAGGCAGTGATGGCCTCATCGGGGGCCAGCCCCCGATGAGGCCCTGAAGAGCCCCCCATAACAACAAGGAGGACCCCGTGAGCGTAATCAGTAAATCCATTCTCCTCGTCGACGACGACCAGGAAATCCGCGAATTGCTGCAAACCTACCTCAGTCGCGCCGGCTTCCAGGTGCGTGGCGTGCCGGATGGCGCGGGGTTCCGCCAGGCGATGAACGAGGCGCCGTGCGACCTGGTCATCCTCGATGTGATGCTGCCGGACGAAGACGGTTTCAGCCTTTGTCGCTGGATCCGCCAGCACCCGCGCCAGGCGCAGGTGCCGATCATCATGCTCACCGCCAGTTCCGACGAAGCCGACCGGGTGATCGGCCTGGAGCTGGGCGCCGATGACTATATCGGCAAGCCATTCAGCCCCCGCGAATTGCAGGCGCGGATCAAGGCCCTGCTGCGTCGTTGCCAGTTTGGCCAGGAGCGCGGCAGCAGTAGCGACGTGCTGGTGTTCGACGATTGGCGCCTGGATACGATCAGCCATCGGCTGTTCCACGTTGACGGTGAAGAGGTGATCCTCTCCGGCGCCGACTTCGCCTTGCTCAAATTGTTTCTCGACCACCCGCAACAGATCCTCGACCGCGATACCATCGGCAACGCCACCCGTGGCCGCGACCTGATGCCCTTGGACCGTATCGTCGACATGGCCGTCAGCCGCCTGCGTCAACGCCTGCGCGATACCGAAAAACCCCCGCGGCTGATCCGCACTGTGCGCGGCAGCGGTTATCAACTGGCAGCCAGCGTGGTTGCCGGCAATGCCCACTGACCACCCGGCCGAACGACGCCGCCGCTTTCCGGTGCCGCGCTCGCTGTTGGGGCGCATGCTGCTGCTGACCTTGCTGGTGGTGCTGTTCGCCCAGGCATTGTCCAGCGTGATCTGGGTCTCGCAGTTGCGCGCCACCCAACTTGAGGGCCTGGTCACCAGCGCCCGTAGCCTGGCGCATTCGATGACCGCCAGCGTGAGTTATTTCCGTTCGCTGCCGGTGGCCTATCGGCCCTTGGTGCTCGACCAGTTGCGCAGCATGGGCGGCACGCGTTTTGTCGTGACTCTCAATGATCGCCCGCTGGATATGGCCTTGCTGCCGCAAACTCCGCGCAAACAGGCGGTGCTGGAAGCGGTCGATGACGTGTTGCGCCAGACCCTGGGCGCCAGCGTGCTTATCTCGGTGGAGTTTGTCAGCGCCGAAGACCTGCGTATCTTCAATGCCGGCTTGAAGCTCGACGAGCTGCCGCGTTCCTGGGCGCATTACGCCTTGACCCTGGAACCGGTAAACCCGCCGGTACTGGTCACCCAGATCCAGCTTGCCCCCGGAGAATGGCTGTACATCGCCTCGCTGCTGCCCGAGCCTTATACCAGCCTTGAAGAACAGGGCCTGCCGTCCCAGCAGGTGTGGTTTATCGTGCTGACCAGCGGCTTGCTGCTGCTGTTCATCGGCTTGCTGGTGCACTGGCAAAGCCGGCCACTCAAGCGCCTGGCGCGGGCGGCGCGGGACATGTCCCTGGGCGCCGATGTGGAACCGGTGGCCGAAGGCGGCGGCAGTGAAGTGGTGGAGGTGGGCCGTGCCTTTAATGCGATGCGCGAACGCATCAGCCGTTACCTGACCGAACGCAGCCAGTTGTTCAGCGCGATTTCCCACGACTTGCGCACGCCGATTACCCGCCTGCGTCTGCGTGTGGAACTGCTTGAAGACGAAAACCTGCAAGCCAAGTTCGGCCGCGATCTGGATGAATTGGAGTTGCTGGTCAAGGGCGCGCTGCAATGCGTGAAAGACACCGACATTCACGAAAACATCCAGCCGGTAGACCTCAACCACGTACTCGAATGCCTGGTGGAGCCCTACCTGGCGCCCAATGGCAATGGTCGCGTGACTCTGGATGGTGCGGCCTTGGCGCCTTATCCGGGCAAGCCGCTGGCGCTCAAACGCTGCATCGGCAACCTGATCGACAACGCCTTGAAGTATGGGCAGAACGCGCATTTGCATATCGAGGACGATGGCGCACTGTTCACCCTGCATGTGGATGATGAAGGCCCGGGTGTGCCGGAACAGCGCCTGGAGCAAGTCTTCGAACCGCACTTTCGCCTGGCCGGCCAGCAGCAGGGGTATGGGTTGGGATTGGGGATTGCGCGCAACATCGCCCATAGCCATGGAGGGGAAGTGAGTTTGCAAAACCTGCGCGAAGGCGGCCTTCGCGTCACCCTGCAACTGCCCCGCGGACTTGACTGAACACACGCTGATTAAACGTGGGAGGGGGCAAGCCCTAATGCCAGTCAGTTAAGCGGTCATCGCCTTCTGTAGGAGCGAGCTTGCTCGCGAAAAACGTCACCGATAACGCGTGTTTGCTGAATGAGCGCGGCGCCTGTAAGTTTTTCGCGAGCAAGCTCGCTCCTACAAAAAAGCCTTAACTGACTGGCATTAGGGCAAGCCCCCTCCCACATTTTGATCTCCATCCGTTTAAATACTTTGGCGCAGCCGGGCCAGGTCTCTCAGCGGCGGCGCGCCAAACAACCGGCTGTATTCCCGGCTGAACTGCGACGGGCTTTCATACCCTACCCGATAGCCCGCCGCCGAAGCTTCCAACCCTTCGGCAATCATCAGTCGTCGGGCTTCCTGCAAACGCAGTTGTTTCTGGTATTGCAGGGGGCTCATGGCAGTGATCGCCTTGAAACGATGGTGCAAGGTCGAGACGCTCAGGTTCACTTCCTTGGCCAGGTCGTCGATGCGCAGCGGTTGTTCATAGTTGCCGTTCAGCCACTTGATGGCCTGGCTGACACGGTGGCTCTGACTATTGGCCACAGCAATCTCATACAGGCGATAACCCTGGGGGCCACGCAGCAAGCGGTAGAGAATTTCACGGTTGATCAACGGCGCGAGCATGGCGATGTCTTTGGGCGTATCCAGCAGCCGGGTCAGGCGCAGCACGGCGTCGAGCAATTGGTGGTCGATGCGGTCGACGTACATTCCGCGGGTCGACGGGCGCGAAGGCACGCCCATGGGCCCGGCCTCTGCGATCAAGGCCGTCAGTTGCGTCGGGTCGATGTTGATACGCACCGACAGGTTGGGATTCTCGGCGCTGGCATCGATAATCCGCCCGGCTACCGGCATCGCCACCGAGAACACCAGGTAGTTGAGCGGGTCGTAGGCGAAGATTTCGTCGGCCAGGCGCACTTCCTTGCTGCCGCTGGCCAGGATGCACAGCGCAGGTTCCACCAGCACCGGCATGAAATCCCGCGGTGTGTTGTGGCGGTTCAGGTACAGCGAGGTAATCGCCGTGCCGTAGGAGCCGTCTTCCCAGGTGTGGCGGTGCACGATACCGGCCAACTCGGCGCGTTGCTTTTCCATCTCGGCATCGAGGGGAGTGGACTTTGGATCGGGCGACGGCATGGGGCGTCCTCTACACGCTGCTTTGATGGGCTCAGCTTAGCGGCAGCTTTTCAAATAGTGTTACGTCGATTCTGCCTGATCCTTGCCTGATCCTGCGATCTGTCGTGAATCAGGCAAGCGCCAGGCCTGTCATCTCTCTGAAACACTGGGCGGACGCGTGGAATAAATCCTGGGGGCAAACGTCCTATCTAGGCTTTTCGCAGGATTGTGCAATAAGCCTGCAGGAATCGACTAACCGCGCCCGTACCCGCGCCGTTATCTTTGATCCTGTGGCAACACGCCCCCACAGTGCTTGCCGAGCATCACTTCTCAACGGGAGAGTCGAACATGTCCACCCCCATTCCCGCGAGCCATATGGCCTTTATCCGCGCCCGTAGCGGGTGCAGCACCGAACTCGGTGCACGCTTGAGCAGTTTGATCGAACCAGGACGCCAGGCCGAGGGTTGCCTGCAATTCTCGTTGCAGCATTCACAGGTCGACCCCGATGTGTGGCTGGTCTCGGGGTTCTGGAGCAGCGAACAGGCCATGAGCGCCTACTTCAACTCGCCGGCCCTGATGATCCTCACCGAGCTGTTGAACGACATGGTGATCCGCAGCATGGACTTCCAGACCTTCACCGATGCATCTGCCGCCCATGCCTACGGCGAGTACCTGCAACTGGCCGGTTGAGGGTTACAATGGCCGACTTTCCATTGGCCAGGACCTGCAACATGGCACGTAGACAATTTGCCCACCACGAAGCCGTTTCCGCCGTAGTACCGGGAGAAGATGGCTACAGCGCCGCCGTCGCCGTCAAGGCACTGGATGGCATGGGCGCCCCGCAGTTCCACAAGATCCTCGACGGGCAGACGTTCAAGACGGCGTCCGATGCCGATGACGCGGCGACGCTGCAACTTGAGTGCCTGATCGATGTGGATGCAGAAGGCCAACTGAGCTGGGCACCTGCTGCGAACTAAACAACGCAGATGAGCAAATGTGGGAGGGGGCTTGCTCCCGATAGCGGTGGGTCAGTCAGCTTATCTTTCGCTGACACACTGCTATCGGGGGCAAGTCGAATCGTCGCACCGCCCCTCCCACATTTTTATTGCATTTCAATCAGGGTTTTGTGGCGCCTGGGCGGTACATCTTGAATAGGGCCTCAGGGCCCAGCTGGAAGTAATCAGCGGGTCCCCCGCCACGCAAAATCGGCTCGGCGGCAGCGGTGTCGTAGATACCATCCTTGAGCAACCACTTGGCAATATGCACCGCCACCACTTCGCCCAGCACCAGCCAGCTCGGCACCAGCTCTTTGTCAGCACGTTGCAGCTGAATGATCTGCGTCACCTTGCATTCGAACGACACCGGACTCTCGCCCACCCGTGGCACGCTGACGATTTTCGAGGCCACCGGCGTCAGGCCGGATAACTCGAATTCATTCACCTCGGGCGAGACCGCCGCGCAGCTCTGGTTCATCTGCTCGGCCAGCGGGCGGGTGGCCAGGTTCCATACGAACTCGCCGGTCTGTTCGATATTGTTCAGGCTGTCTTTGCGCCCGACACTGGAAAAACCAATGATCGGCGGAATGTAGTTGAACGCATTGAAGAAACTGTAGGGCGCCAGGTTCAGGCGACCCTCGCGGTCGTGTGACGAAATCCAGCCAATCGGCCGCGGGCCGACAATCGCGTTGAACGGATCATGGGGCAGGCCGTGGCCGTTGGCGGGTTCGTAGAAGTGGATATCGTCGGACATGACCTGTTCTGCTCTCAGTTCTGAAGCCCACATCATATCCAATATGAGAAGGGGGTTGCCCCCCTCCCAGATTTTTAGTCCGTGGTAATCCGCGAATGCTTGCGCGTGTCCTTCATGGTCACGTAGACCATCAGCGACACTGCGATACACGCGGTCACGTACCAGTAGTAGCCGGTTTCCATGCCGATGCTCTTGAACCACAGGGCGATGTATTCAGCGGTACCGCCGAAGATCGACACGGTCAGGGCATAGGGCAGGCCCACGCCCAGGGCGCGAATTTCGGTAGGGAACAGTTCGGCTTTCACCACGGCGTTGATCGAGGTGTAGCCGCTGACGATGATCAGCGCCGCCATGATCAGGAAGAACGCCCCCCACCAGGACTGGATGGTGTGCAGGGTGGTGAGGATCGGCACGGTGAACAGGGTGCCGAGGATACCGAAGGCGATCAGGATCGGCCGCCGGCCAATCTTGTCCGACAGCCCGCCGACCAAGGGTTGCAGGCACATGAACAGGAACAGCGTCGCCGCCGAGATGGTGGTGGAGTCGGAGATGCTCATGCCGACCGTGTTCACCAGGTATTTCTGCATGTAGGTGGTGTAGGTGTAGAACGCCAGGGTGCCACCCATGGTCAAGCCGACCACGGTCATCAGTTCCTTGGGGTGGCGCATCAAGGTGCGCATGGCGCTTTCCTTGGCTTTTTCCTTCTTGGTGAACGATTCGGTTTCTTCCATGCCACGACGCAGGTACAGCGCGACCACTGCACACAAGGCGCCGATGGCGAACGGGATACGCCAGCCCCAGGCATACAGTTGCTCGGTGGTCAGCAGTTGTTGCAGCACGATCAGCACCGCCAACGCGATGAGCTGGCCGGAGATCAGGGTCACGTACTGGAAGCTGGAGTAAAAGCCACGGCGTTCCTTGGTCGCCATTTCGCTGAGGTACGTGGCAGAGGTGCCGTATTCGCCACCGACCGACAGGCCCTGCAGCAAGCGGGCAAACACCAGTAGGATTGGCGCGCCGATACCAATGACTTCATAGCTTGGGCTCAGGGCGATCAGCAGGGAGCCGAAGCACATCAGGTAGACCGAGGCCATCAGGGCTTTTTTACGCCCGACTTTGTCGGCATACAGGCCCATCAGCCAGCCACCGATCGGGCGCATCAGGAAGCCCACGGCGAAGATCGCGGCGGTGTTGAGCAATTGGGCGGTGGTGTCGCCCTTGGGGAAGAAGGTCTTGGCAAAGTACAGCGAGAAGGCGGCGTAGACGTACCAGTCGTACCACTCGACCATGTTGCCGACCGACCCGCTGAAGATCGATTTGATTCGGCTGGAAGTGGTGCGCTCTTTTGCCGGCGCAGTTGCCGACCCCAGAGGCAAGGTATTGGAGTTATCCATTGAAGGATCCTTCATCTAGTTGTTTTTATGGAGCGTGCTTGAGCACTGCCTGGTTCGGGCTATAGCAGGAGCTGTGCCAGGTAGATGAAGGCCCGGAATAGAAGGGTTGCAGGATTTTTTTGAGCGGAAAGTTGCCGATGATTTTTGGCTGGTAAGCGGAAATCCGCTTATGGTTGCTGACGCCATCGGGGGCAAGCCCTGATGCCGGTCAGTCAAGCGCAGATCCCCTGTGGTAGGGGGCTTGCCCCCGATGGCGATCGGAAGGTCGCTAGAGAAACATCTCCCTTGCCAACCCATGCCGCTGCATCTTTTCATTGAGGGTCCTGCGCGGCAGTTGCAGCTCGGCCAGCACTGCCTTGATATCGCCTTTATGCCGGGTTAACGCGGCTTTCAGGCAATGTGCCTCGAACGCTTCCTGTTGCGCCGCCAACGATTGCCCGGCTTCGATCCCTTCCGGTTCCGGATCGCCGAGCCCCAACACCTGGCGCTCGGCGACGTTGGCCAGTTCACGCACGTTCCCCGGCCAGTCATGACTGAGCAGGCGCCCCAACTGTGGCCCACTCAAGGGTTCGACATGACGGCCCAAACGTTCAGCAGCACTTTGCGCGAAATGGTCGTACAGCAACGGAATATCCTCGCGGCGCTCGCGCAACGGCGGCAGGCGCAGTTGCGCGACGTTCAGGCGATAGGCCAGGTCTTCACGAAAACGCCCGGCTCGGGCCTCTTCCAGAAGGTCAGGCTTGGTGGCGGCGATGATGCGCAGATCCACGTGGATGCTTTGGTTGGAACCCAGCCGCTCCAGCTTCTGTTCCTGCAACACCCGCAGCAGTTTCACCTGTTGGGCCAGGGGCATGCTTTCGATCTCATCCAGGAACAACGTGCCGCCATGGGCATATTCCAGCTTGCCGATGCGTTTGCCCTGGGCGCCGGTAAAGGCGCCGCTTTCGTGGCCGAACAACTCGGCTTCAAACAGCTGCTCGGGAATGGCGGCACAGTTGAGTGCTACAAACGGCTTTTTCGCCCTGGGGCCAAAGTCGTGCAGGCAGCGAGCAACCAACTCCTTGCCGCTGCCAGTCTCGCCGCGGATCAGCACATTGACCGGCAGGGTCGCCAGGTCCAGCACCTGACGACGTAGGTTTTGCAGGCCCTTGGACACCCCCAGCAGGCTGGATTCCAGCTGTGCGCGGTGATCGGCCTGTTGATGCAGGCGACGGTTTTCCAGGATCAGGCCACGCTTGTCCAAAGCCCGGCGCAGGCTGTTGAGCAGGGCCTCGGGGCTGAAGGGTTTCTCCAGGAAATCGTAGGCACCGTCGCGCATGGCTTCGACGGCCATCGGCACATCGCCATGGCCGGTGAGCAAAATCACCGGCAGGTCGGCATCGCGCCGCTGCACCTCGGCCAGCAGTTCAAGGCCGCTGAGCCCGGGCATGCGCACGTCGCTCAAAATCACCCCGGGAAAGTCTTTGGGCAGGTGCGCCAGGCATTCTTCGGCGCGACTGAACAATTGCACCTCAAACCCCGAAAGGCTCAGCCATTGCTCGACGGCGGTGCGAATGCTGGCTTCGTCATCGACCACAATTACGGCGTTCAACATGGCGCTGGCGTCTCCAATGCAATCGGCAAGGTCAGGGTAAACACTGCGCCGTCGCCACGGTTGCCGGCGCTCAGGCGCCCGCCCAATTCATGCACGATTGCGTAGGACACCGCCAGCCCCAAACCGAGGCCGTCGCCCACCGGCTTGGTGGTGAAGAACGGATCGAACACGCTGTTCAGGTGTGCTTCGGCGATCCCGCCGCCGCTGTCGCTGACAGTCAACTGCCACAGCTGCTGATCGGCATGCAGGCGGATTTCCAGGCGCTTGCGCGGCTTGTCGGCCATGGCGTCCAGCGCGTTGCGCAGCAGGTTGATCAATACCTGTTCCAGGCGGATCGCGTCGCCGCGTACCCAGGCCGGGCGCGTCAGGTCCAGCACGACGCCGATGGCTTCATCACGCAGGCGCGCGTCGAGCAGGTGCAAGGACTGATCGACCACGGTGGCCAGGTCCAGGCGTTCACGCAGGCCGCTGGGACTCTTGCGGGCGAAGGTCTTGAGGTGCCCGGTGAGCGCGGCCATGCGCGTGAGCATGTCATCGAGCGGCGTGAGCGCCTTGTAGGCATCGTCCACCCGGCCATGGTCGAGCAACAACCGCAGCGTCGCCAGTTGCATGCGTTGGGCCGTCAACGGTTGGTTGATTTCATGGGCAAGGGCAGCGGACATCTGCCCCAGTGCCGCCAGCTTGGCCGACTGCACCAGGCCATCCTGGGCGGTGCGCAGCGCCTGGGTGCGTTCCTCGACCAACTGTTCCAGCTCTTCGCGGCTGCGCTGACGCAAGCGGGCCAGTCGCCAGCGTTGGCTGAGGAACAGCGCCAGGAATACCAGCGCCAGCCAGGATCCCGCGGCGGCGAGACCGGCGTTGCGTTGGTCTTCAAACGGGAACTGGGGTTTGCGCAGCAGGTGCAGGGTCCAACCCTCGGCTTTCAACGGCAGGGACTCCCAGATGTAATTGGCATTACCGTCGGGGCCATTGACGCGCATCAAATGGCTGTTTTCGTCGAAGCGCTGCAGAACGCTGGTCTCCAGCGGCTGCAGGTGTTTCTTGTCGTATTGGCGGGTGGCCTTGAGTTCAGCCAGGTCGCTTTCGGACAACGGCCGCAGGTTGCGATAACGCCAGCCCGGCTGGTTGGCGATAAACACAATGCCCCGCGCATCGCTGACCAGCAGCAAGTCATTACCCTGGGCCCATTCGCGTTCAAGCTCAGGGAATTCCAGCTTGACCACCATGGCGCCGAGGAACTGCTCGTGCTCATCGACCACCGCACTGGAAAGGAAGTAACCGGGAATGCCAGTCGTCACACCCACCGCGTAAAAACGCCCGGTGCCTTGGCTCAGGGTCTGGCTGAAATACGGGCGAAATGCGTAGTTGTGGCCGACATAGCTGCTGGGCAGATTCCAGTTACTGGCGGCCACCGCCAGGCCGGTGCGGTCCATCAGCTCCAGGGTGGATGATTGGGCGGCGCCGTTGATGCGCTCGAGCTTGCGATTGAGCACGTCCTGGGTGGTGCCATCCAGCGGGCCCTTCAAGGCGCGGATCATTTCCGAGTCCAGGGCCAGCACGGCGGGCAGGGCGCGGTAGCGTTCGATCAGGGTGTGCAGGGAGTTGGCATACAGCGCAAGCTGCTGATTGGCGCGAGCGGCGTCATCCACCAGGGCCTGGCGTTCGGCATGGCGTGTGGCCAAGGCAGCGGCCAGCACCGCACCGGCGATGATCAATAACGAGTAAAAGGTCAGGCGCAGGGGGCGAGGGATCACGATCATACGATGATGAACAGGCACGGTAAGGGCGAGCACCATACCATGAGCTGTCTGGGACGTGTGTGGGAGGGGCAAGCCCCTCCCACATCGACTTACTGTACTTCTACCGCCAGGCTCTCACTGATCTTTTTCTGCCAGATGGCAGGACCGGTGATGTGCACTGACTCACCCTGGCTGTCGACCGCCACGGTGACCGGCATGTCTTTCACGTCGAACTCGTAGATGGCTTCCATGCCCAGTTCGGCGAACGCCACCACGCGCGATTTCTTGATGGCTTGCGCCACCAGGTAAGCGGCGCCGCCCACGGCCATCAGGTACACGGCCTTGTGGTCCTTGATCGCTTCGATGGCGGTCGGGCCGCGCTCGGATTTGCCGATCATGCCCAGCAGGCCGGTTTGCTCGAGGATCTGACGGGTGAACTTGTCCATCCGCGTCGCGGTGGTCGGGCCAGCCGGGCCAACCACTTCTTCGCGCACCGGATCAACCGGGCCGACGTAGTAGATAAAGCGGCCCTTGAGGTCCACCGGCAGGGTTTCGCCCTTGTTGAGCATCTCGACCATGCGCTTGTGCGCGGCGTCTCGACCGGTGAGCATCTTGCCGTTGAGCAACACGGTTTCGCCCGGCTTCCAGCTTTGCACTTCTTCCGGGGTCAGGGTGTCGAGGTTGACGCGGCGGGCCGACGGGCCGGCTTCCCAGACGATTTCCGGGTAGGCGTCCAGCGATGGCGCCTCCAGCGACGCCGGGCCGGAACCGTCGAGCACGAAGTGCGCATGACGGGTGGCGGCGCAGTTGGGGATCATGCACACCGGCAGGGAGGCGGCATGGGTCGGGTAGTCCATGATCTTCACGTCGAGCACGGTGGTCAGGCCACCCAGGCCCTGGGCACCGATGCCCAGTTGGTTGACCTTCTCGAACAGCTCCAGGCGCATCTCTTCAATACGGTTCTGCGGGCCGCGCTTTTTCAGCTCGTGGATGTCGATGGATTCCATCAACACTTCCTTGGCCATCACCGCGGCTTTCTCGGCGGTGCCGCCGATGCCGATGCCGAGCATGCCCGGTGGGCACCAGCCGGCGCCCATGGTCGGAACGGTCTTGAGCACCCAGTCGACAATGGAGTCGGACGGGTTGAGCATGGCCATTTTCGACTTGTTCTCGGAACCACCGCCCTTGGCCGCTACGTCCACTTCCACGGTGTTGCCCGGGACGATGGAGTAGTGGATCACCGCCGGGGTGTTGTCCTTGGTGTTTTTCCGCGCGCCCGCCGGGTCGGCGAGGATGGATGCACGCAGGACGTTTTCCGGCAGGTTGTAGGCGCGACGCACGCCTTCGTTGATCATGTCGTCCAGGCTCATGGTGGCGCCGTCCCAGCGTACATCCATGCCTACGCGCACGAACACGGTGACGATACCGGTGTCCTGGCAGATCGGGCGATGGCCGGTGGCGCACATGCGCGAGTTGATCAGGATCTGGGCGATGGAGTCACGGGCTGCCGGCGATTCTTCGCGCAGGTAGGCTTCGTGCATGGCCTGGATGAAGTCAACGGGGTGGTAATAGGAAATGAATTGCAGGGCGTCGGCAACGCTCTGAATCAGGTCGTCTTGCTTGATCACGGTCATGAGTCGCGCTCCTCTATAAGGGAACATTCAATAAAGGTGGCTTCAGTGTTGCGTCGGTCGGCTGAAACCATCTTTCCAAGGCACGCCAAAGTGGTGCAGGCGCGACGCTAAAAAGGCGCGGCAGTATAACCCGGCGCGGTGACCGATACACCCGACTATGGTCACGAATGCCCGGCCCAGTTATCTGTAGGAGCGAGCTTGCTCGCGAAAAGCGTGAATCTGGTGGGTTTCATCAGGTTGTCCGCGTTATCGTTAGCGATCTTCGCGAGCAAGCTCGCTCCTACCAATAGAGGTAACGGTGTTATGCCTGAACTGCACGTCGGCGAACGCCATTGGTCGGTGCCCACCGGCACTAACCTGCTGGATGCCTTGAACCAGGCGGGAGTCGCCGTGCCCTACAGTTGCCGGGCCGGCAGCTGCCATGCGTGCCTGGTGCGTTGCCAGGGCGAGGTTGAAGACCAGCAGCCCGACGCCCTGAGCCCGGCGCAACGTCAGCAAGGTTGGCGCCTGGCGTGCCAATGCCGGGTCAGCGGCGATCTCCAGGTCGAAGCCTTTGATCCGTTGCGTGACGGTGTGGCGGCCCAGGTGGTGGGGGCCGACTGGCTGAGTTCGACAGTGCTGCGCCTGCGCCTGCAACCGGAGCGTGGCTTGCGGTATCGGGCCGGGCAGCATCTGGTGTTGTGGGCGGGGCAGGTGGCGCGCCCGTATTCCCTGGCGAGCTTGCCCCAGCAGGATGCATACCTGGAGTTTCATATCGATTGCCGCCAACACGGTGAATTCAGCGATGCCGCTCGCCATTTCAAGGTTGGTGAGCCTCTGCGCCTGGGCGAGTTGCGGGGCGGGGCGCTGCACTATGACCCTGACTGGCAATCGCGGCCGTTGTGGCTGCTGGCCGCCGGTACCGGCCTGGGTCCGTTGTGGGGCGTATTGCGCGAAGCGCTGCGCCAGGATCATCAAGGTGCCATCCGCGTCATTCACCTGGCCCATGATGCCGAGGCTCATTACCTGGCCGCCCCCCTGGCGGCGCTGGCCACGCAGCATGGGAACCTGACGGTGGAGCTATGGACGGCGGCAGAGTTAAACCAGGCATTGGCGCAACTGCGGCTTGTTTCGCGGCAAACGCTGGCTTTACTCTGCGGTCACCCTGTCAGCGTCGAGGCCTTTTCCAAGCGCCTGTTCCTGGCCGGGCTGCCGCGCAACCAACTGCTGGCCGATGTGTTCCTGCCCCGTGGTTGAGCGCTGAATCCCTTTGCCGCGAGATTCGCCATGAACGACGCCATCCTGCAGCAGCGCGAACGCGGGTTGCTGACCTTGCAGCTCAATCGCCCTGACAAGAAAAACGCCCTGACCCGTGCCATGTATACGCAACTGGCCGAGGCGCTGGAACAGGCCGATGCAGATTCGGATATTTGCGCCGTACTGCTCCAGGGCAGCAGCGAGTGTTTTACCGCCGGCAATGACATCAGCGATTTTCTCGACCAACCACCCAACGATCTCGACAGCCCACCGTTTCACTTTATGAAAAGCCTGCTCAACTGCCGCAAACCGGTGATCGCCGCCGTGGCTGGAGCGGCGGTGGGCATTGGCACCACGCTGTTGCTGCATTGCGACCTGGTGTATATCAGCCGCGATGCACGCTTGCGCATGCCATTCGTTAACCTGGGTTTGTGCCCTGAGTTTGGTTCGAGCCTGATCCTGCCGCGGTTGCTGGGGCATGCGAAGGCGGCTGAACTGCTGTTGTTGGGCGAGGGTTTCACTGGCGAACAAGCCGCAGCGTGGGGGATTGCCACCGAGGCGTTGGGCAGTGGCGAGGCGGCCTTGGCCAAGGCGCGAGAAATGGCCGAACGTTTTGAAAGCCTGGCGCCGGGCGCGGTGCAGGTCACCAAGCAACTGATGAAAAGCGTGGATCGCGAGCAGTTGCGGCTGGTGATCGAGGAGGAGGGGGCGTTGTTTACCCAACGCTTGAGATCGCCGGAGGCGATTGCGGCGTTGTCGGGGTTTATCGCCCGGCGATAGAACGGTGTTGGCTGTTCTGGCGCCATCGCGGGCTAGCCCGGCTCCCACAGTTGACCGCATTCCAATGTGGGAGTCGGGCTTGTCCGCGGTGGGCATAGGTATCTGCTCCCGGCCAGGTTATAGCTATCTAACTGATGCACCGCAATCCAAATGTGGGAGGGGGCTTGCTCCCGATGGCGGCCTTCAGACCGAGTACATATCCGTTGCTGCGGTAACGGCTGCTATTGGTTCCGCCCTTACGGCGGCTCACTTTTGAAAAGCGCAAAAGTAAGCAAAACGCTCTTGCCGGTATGACTCACCCACATGGGTTACAAATCAGTTCACGCACATAGGTAACAGTTATTAACTAGCACGGTTGACTTCGAGAGGATCTGACCGTGCCCTGGAAAGAGCTGAAACCAATGGATCTTAAAGTGATGTTCATAGCCTCCTATCTGGAGGGCAAACACACCTTTAGTAAACTGTGCAGCGACTATGAAATCAGTCGAAAGACTGGCTACAAATGGGTCGAACGATACGAATCTGAGGGGCCAGGCGGGCTTGAGGAGCGCAGTCGTTGTCGACACAATCAGAGCTATGTAGTGCCCGTCGCCGTCAGGCAGGCAATCATTGAGCTTCGCTCTATCGGAGAAACGACTCCAGGACCGAAGAAAATCCAGAATGACTTGCTCAAGCGTTTTCCGGATCAGGATCCACCGTCAAAAACGACCATCTACAACATCCTCAAAGCTGCTGACCTGATTACGCCCCAACGCATTCGGCGGCGTGTAGCGGTCTACCCCAAACCCTTGAGCAAGGCGGAAACGCCCAATCAGCTTTTCAGCGCTGACTATAAAGGCCAGTTTCTGACAGGCGCGGGGGTGTGGTGCTATCCGCTGACGATCATGGATCACGCCAGCCGTTTCCTACTGGCCTGTCAGAGCATGCCCAGCACTAACCTTAAGGAAACTCAACAGACCTTTGAACGGGTTTTTCGCGAGTACGGTTTACCGGAACGCATCAGGACAGACAACGGCGTGCCATTTGCTAGTACGGGCCAGGCCGGCTTATCGCAGCTGTCGATCTGGTGGCTGCGGTTAGGGATTATTCCTGAGCGAATTGAACCCGGCAGACCAGATCAGAATGGGCGTCACGAACGCATGCACCGAACGCTGAAAAGCACCCTGCCACAACCGCCAGCGATTCCTTGGGAGGCTCAGCAGAAACACTTTAACCGTTTTATGCAGCACTACAATTACGAGCGAGGGCACGAGGCGCTTGATCAAAAAACGCCTGCTTCCTGCTATTCGCCCTCGACCCGGGCTTACCCAGAAAAGCTACCCGAAATGAGTTATCCAAGTCACATAGAGTGTTACCTGGCTGACAGCAATGGAATTATCAATCGATCAGGTCTGCGGATTTACATCGCTAATGTGCTTAAGCATCAGACCATTGGAATGGAGATGATTGGTGAGGATATATGGGAGGTGATCTTCGGTCCGGTGATCCTAGGCCGGGTCTATGCTAGAGAGGCAAAGAACGGGTACGTTTCGATAAAAGTGTCACCTATGTAGAGATACTTTTTTGTAACCCATGTGGTTGTCCCGTACATGCCCCACCACTCGGCACCTCGCCTAGGCTCGGTGTGCCCGTAATCCGCCAGGGATTTGGGGGGCCGCCGCCACGCGCCATCCATGGCGCGGGGCGGCTAAACCGGCATCCCTGCCGGTTTACCCCCCAAATCCCTGTCGAATTCCGGCCAGCGTGGTTTAACGGGGCGCCTGAGATCAAAAGCAGATCAAGATCAAGAGAGGCTCGCTGCGCATCGTGGTTACCTTCGGCTGCTACACAGTGGTGTAGAAACCCATGCCGAGATGGGCATAGGTATTTGCTCCCGGGCAGGTTATAGCTATCTAACTGATGCACCGCAATCAAGATGTGGGAGGGGGCTTGCCCCCGATGGCGGCCTTAGGGTCGACGAGGATGTGGGCTTAGATATGAGTACATATCCATGCCGCGATGAGGCCCTTATATCCAGCAGCTGACTCTGATTTGAAATGCAAAAAGCCCCGCCATTCACATGGCAGGGCTTTTGTTTTTCAGCGTGTCACTCAGACCTGCGGGTCGCCCACGTGCAGGATCTTCATGCCATTGGTGCCACCAGTGGTGTGGTAGCTGTCGCCCTTGGTGAGGATGACCCAGTCGCCTTTCTCTACCACGCCGCGCTTGACCAGCTCGTCGATAGCCTTCTGGCTGACTTCGTTCGGTGCCAGCGAAGCCGGGTCGAACGGGATGGTGTACACACCACGGAACAACGCCGCGCGGGCCTGGGCTTCGCGGTGAGGGGTAAACGCGTAGATCGGCACCGAGGAACGGATGCGCGACATGATCAACGGTGTGTAGCCACTTTCGGTCAGGGCGATGATCGCCTTCACGCCCGGGAAGTGGTTGGCGGTGTACATGGCAGCCAGGGCGATGCTCTGGTCGCAGCTTTCGAAGACCTTGCCGATGCGGTGGCTGGAGGTCTTGCTGGTCGGGTGCTTTTCAGCACCGACGCAGATGCGCGCCATGGCCTGCACGGCTTCCAGCGGGTACGGGCCGGCGGCGCTTTCAGCCGAGAGCATCACGGCGTCGGTGTAGTCGAGCACGGCGTTGGCCACGTCGGACACTTCGGCACGGGTCGGCATCGGGTTCTGGATCATCGACTCCATCATCTGGGTCGCAACGATCACGGCCTTGTTGTGGCGACGTGCGTGCAGGATGATCTTCTTCTGGATACCGATCAGTTCGGCGTCACCGATTTCCACGCCCAGGTCGCCACGGGCAACCATCACCGCGTCGGACGCCTTGATCAGGCCGTCGAGGGTTTCGTCGTCGGCCACGGCTTCGGCGCGTTCGATCTTCGCCACCAGCCAGGCGGTGCCGCCGGCTTCGTCGCGCAGTTTACGGGCGTATTCCATGTCGGCGGCGTCGCGTGGGAAGGACACGGCGAGGTAGTCGACTTCCATTTCAGCGGCGAGCTTGATGTCGGCCTTGTCTTTTTCAGTCAGGGCTGGCGCCGTCAGGCCACCGCCGCGGCGGTTGATACCTTTGTGATCGGACAGCGGGCCGCCGATGATCACGGTGCAGTGCAGCTCGGTCGGGGTCGCGGTGTCGACGCGCATGACCACGCGGCCATCGTCCAGCAGCAGTTCGTCACCGACGCCGCAATCCTTGACCAGGTCCGGGTAGTCGATACCCACGACGTCCTGGGTGCCTTCGGTCAGCGGGTGGCTGGTGGAGAAGGTGAATTTGTCACCAATCTTCAGCTCGATCCGCTTGTTGGCAAATTTGGCGATACGGATTTTCGGGCCTTGCAGGTCACCCAGCAGTGCAACGAAGCGGCCATGCTTGGCGGCCAGGTCACGCACCAGCTTGGCGCGAGCCTTGTGCTCGTCCGGGGTGCCGTGGGAGAAGTTCAGACGGGCGACGTCCAAACCAGCCAGAATCAGCTGTTCGAGGACTTCCGGCGAGTTGCTGGCCGGGCCAAGGGTGGCGACGATTTTGGTGCGACGGACGGACATGCACAGACTCCTGAGTTCAAGCGCTGGAGAAGGCTACTATGCTCTTTCGTTGTAGTCATTGTTCGTTTGCACTACTTATCGACGATTGGCTTGTTTTTGCTGCGCTTGACTGGGCAAACATCCTTGAAGATTTTCGGACAGGGGTCGATACACTGCACAAGACAGGAGAACCCCCATGCGAATTTTGCTCGTTGCTGCCCTGGCCGTCAGTGTTGTCGGCTGTACTCGCTGGTCGATGGACCACCATTTGAACAACGCTTACCGTGCCTATGGGGTGGGCGATTGCGCGCGCGTCACCCTGGAGTTGTCCCAGGTCGATCGCGAAAGCCGTACCCGCCGTTATGTGCAGCCGGAGGTGTCGATGCTGCGCGGGCAGTGCCTGGAACGGCAGAAACTGTTTGTTGATGCCGCACAAACCTATCAGTTCATCATCAGCCAATACCCTTCAAGTGAGTACGCCTATCGCGCCCGTGCGCGGCTCGATACCTTGCAACAACTGGGGCATTTCCCGAGTGCAGGTGCCGTAAAACCACGGCCGGCATCTTTATAATGAAATTTGTCATTTTGTAGCTGGCCCGTCGCCAGTCCTGGGCTATTCTTTGAATGTTCGTTTGTACAAGTTTCTATTCGAACGAATGCAGGGCCTGGATTCGGCAGCTGTCTGGTGACAAACGCTACCGGTTGTCACACCGATCTCCAGGGAGAGCGAGCGACTGCTCGTTCCGAATCACTGGCACGGCCAGACTATTGGCTATTGGATGGCGACTTCATCATGTTTACCGAGCGACGGATCGAACGGCATCAACTGCCTTATTTTTTGCAGGTGTTCAATCGTGTTACCGACAAACCGATTGGGTTCTTGGGCAATGTGTCTGAAAATGGGCTGATGCTGATCAGCCAATTACCCATGATGGTCGATGTGGATTTTCAGCTGTGTTTGAAAATTCCGGTGGCGCAAGGCGAATTCCAGACGGTTGATCTGACGGCGACCTGCTTGTGGAGCCATGAAGATGTTAACCCGCAGCATTACGACTCCGGGTTCACGGTGCATCAGCCACCCGAAGCGTATGGGCAACTGATCAACGCGCTGGTGCAGTACTTCAGCTTTGATCCCCAGCAGGCCCCCGTCTGAATGCAGGCATATTAGAACGTACCGGCTTTTTTCCACCCCAGGTAACGCGTCACCAACGTGGCGCCCAAGTCTGATGGCAGCGTATCCAATACTGCAAGCCCATGGGCGCTCAAACGATCATGGAGTTGATTGCGGGTGTTGAGGTAATCAACCGTGCCACTGTAAGCCAGGGCTTCGGGCAAGGTCTGCACGGGGGCTTGGCGTAACTGGTCGAGGACTTCCTCCCGCAGGCTCGCCACAAGTACCCGATGTTGTCGGCCAATACGTTTGACGGCCGTCATCAGCGCTTCATCATCCTCATCGCGCAGGTTGGTGACGATGATCACCAGTGCCCGGCGCTTTTGACGCACCAGTAATTGGCTGGCGGCAGCCTGGTAGTCAGCGGTTCTACGGGTGGTGTCCAGGTCGTAGACCGCATTGAGCAAGCTATTCAACTGGCCACTGCCCTTGACCGGCTTGAGGTAGCGCGGCTGGTCGCTGGCGAAGGTGCACAGCCCTACGGCATCGCCCTGGCGCAAGGCGACATAACTGAGCAGCAGGCAGGCGTTGAGGGCGTGGTCGAAATGGGACAGTTCATCGTCCTGGCTGCGCATGCGCTGGCCGCAATCGAGCATGAACACGATCTGCTGGTCGCGTTCATCCTGGTATTCACGGGCAATCGGCGTGCGTTGGCGAGCGGTGGCCTTCCAGTCGATCTGGCGCAGGCTGTCACCTTCACGAAACTCGCGCAGTTGATGAAACTCCAGGCCCAACCCTCGGCGCTGATGTTGGCGCACCCCCAGTTGGCTCAGCCAGTTATCCACCCCCAGCAACTGCGCGCCGTATAAACGGGCGAAGTCCGGGTAAACCCGGGTGGCATCATGGGTTTCGACGAATCTGCGCGCCGACCACAACCCCAATGGGCTGGGCAGCAGCAGTTCGCAGTGACTGAAGGCGAAATGCCCGCGGCGCACGGGGCGAACGCGATAGCCCAGCTCAGCGCGTGCGCCGGGGTGCAATTGGATGGATTGGGGCAGGTTATCCACACTCAAGCCGTCGGGCACGTGGTCGAACACCCCTACAGTCAGTGGTTGAGGGTAGTCATGCTCCAGGCACAGGCGCACCTCTTCCCAGCGCCCCAGCGCCAGGCTGCCGGGCAGTTTCCTGTTTACACGCGCCGAGGGCCGGCGGCGCAAGCGTGCCGCATCCAGCGTCGCCAATAGCAGCAGGGCCAGAAGCAGGCCCCAGGCGATGGAATGCAAGGTTTGAGGTAGCTTGACCTGCAGCGCCATCGAAGCGCCCAACAGGGTGTTCAGGCCAAGTAGCACACCCAGCCAGATCAGCAACAGACGGGTCGGCTTCATGGCTGCGTCATTGCCTTGGTGCAGCAATCTGGTCAAGTAGCTGCTGGAGCACCTGGTCAACTTCCAGGCCGTCGATGTCCAGTTCCGGCGCAATGCGCACCCGGTGACGCAGCACTGCCAGCGCACAGCCCTTGATGTCATCGGGCGTCACGAACTCGCCACCGCGCAATAGCGCCCGGGCGCGGGCGCCGCGTACCAGGGCGATGGAGGCCCTGGGACCGGCGCCGATGGTCAGCCCCGGCCAACTGCGTGTGGCCCGCGCCAGCCGCACCGCGTAGTCGAGTACCTGTTCATCCAGGGGCAGTGCGCTGGCAATTTCCTGCATCAGCACCACGTCCTCGGCTTGCAGCACCGTGCGCAACGGCTGTACATCCAGCATGTCGGCCCTGGACGAGCGGGTCACTTCGCGGACCATCTCCAGTTCCTGCCGGGCGTCGGGGTAGTCCATGCGCACCTTGAGCATGAACCGGTCCAGCTCGGCCTCAGGCAACGGGTAGGTACCTTCCTGCTCGATGGGGTTCTGGGTCGCCAGCACCATGAAGGGCTGGCCGATGGGCAGCGCCTCGCCCTCCAGGGTAACCTGGCGCTCCTGCATGGCTTCGAGCAGTGCCGCCTGGGTCTTGGCCGGGGCGCGATTGATTTCGTCGGCCAGCAACAGGTGGGTGAACAATGGCCCCTTGCGCAGCTTGAACTGTTCGGTCTGCAGGTCGTACACCGCATGGCCGGTGACATCGCTGGGCATCAGGTCCGGGGTGAACTGGATACGTGCGAAATCACCGCCAAAGCAACGGGCCAGGGCACGCACCAGCAAGGTCTTGCCCAGGCCTGGCACGCCTTCGAGCAGCACATGACCACCCGCTATCAAGGCGGTGAGCACGTCGTCAATCACCGGGTCCTGGCCTATCACAGCCTTGCGCAATTCCACACGCAGGGCCTGGGCCTGCTGGCTGGCACGTAGAAGGTTGTCGGCGGTCAGGGGGGTGGCCATTGGAGAGTCGCTCATAAGGCATTCCTGAGGGTTTGCAGGCACGCTACCTGTCGGCTGAAATCGGCACTGGAGAGCCGTTTCAGCGCTAGTGGTTCAAGCGCCTGGCTGATGATATGGGAAGGTTGCCGTGTCAGGTGTTCCAGCACCTGCCGTTGCTCTGCGCTGTCGAGGTGTTCAAAGCCTGGGTGGTGGCGCCGGGCGGCGCGCAGGAGGTCGAGCTGCAAGGCTCGCAGCAAGGTGCCCTGGCCGCTGCGGCGCAGCAGGAAATCGGCACTGGCCTTCAAGTGTTCCTGTAGCTGCCGACGAGCCTTGGGCGCCGGAGCCTGGGCGGGGCCGTGGCGCATGCCGGCCTGCCACAGCGCCAGGACAACCAGTGCTGCGAGGGCGACGAGGGCCTGGGGGAAATAACGCAGCAACAGGGTAAACAGATCGTCCACGTCACTGTTGAACAGCAAGGTTACCTGGGTGCCCTGGTTCAGGTACCAGAGCAGCCAGGCGTTATCGTGGTTGCCGATGCCAGGGGTTTTCCACAGGTCGCTGTCGGTCACCACCGTGACACGGCCTTGTCCCAGGTTCAGTTGCATCAGATGGCTGGACTGCGCGCTGTTGGCAGAGAACTGTGCCAGGTGCTTGGGGTCGATGAGGTTGAAGTCGGTGTCAAAACTGAAGTGCGCAGGGGCGGTTTCGTTGTCGACGTAGAGTTTGGTCAGGTCCGGTGCCGGCTTTTTACGAGGCCGTGGCGGATCGTCGAAGGTCTCGCTCAAGGTTTGACGGATATTGAGTCGATCAAGCAACAGATCGCCACTTTTGCCGGTTTCTTCGTCCCACAAGGCCTCGGCGACCAAGAGCAGGTGGCCCCCGGCCTTGGCCCACTCGAGCAGTTGCTCGACCTGGCGTGGAGTCATGTTGCTGCGATCCCCCAGCAGCAACAGACTATGGCCTTTGGCGGGCAGGTCGGCGAGGCGTTCAAGACCGTTGGCGTGCTCCACTGTGAGGCCTTGCTCGCCCAGGAAATGCTCGGCAGCCAGATAGGGGTTGGCCCGCGCATCAGGCGATGGGCCGCGATCCACCACTTCGTCGTAGGGAATTGCCTTGTGCCAGGCATACAAGCCGCCCATACCCAGCAGGCACACCAGCAGCAGTGCTACCCACACTAATGGGCGGTTCATTGGCCCGCTCCGTCACTGAACAGTCCACGCCAGTCGTTGCATAGCTTCTTCTGGGCCGAGGAGGGAGGCAGGCGATGACCATAGGCGAGGTTTTGCCAGTGCCGTGTCAGTTCGTCACTGAATGCCAGTAACTGCGGCTGCTGCAAGCGATGCACGTGCTCCAGCACCTGGCCTTCGGTGTCGGCGCTTTTCAGCGGCAGGTTGAATTCGTGCAGCAGCCGGCTGAGCAGGCCGCGATACAGCAGACCGAGGGCTTCCCGTGGCTGGGTGGGCCATAGCTGTTCGGCGGCGCCGGCAAGGTCATCGGGCAATGTGTCGGTGCCCAATTCCAAGCCGAACAGCTGGGTGGGCATGGCACTGGCTGTTTTCGGGCGAGGCCGTCGGCTGCGACTGACAAAGGTGCGCAACCATTCGCGGTAACGCCACACCACCAGCGCCAGCCCGCCAATCACCAGGCTCCATAGCAGTATTTCCAAGGCGTTAGCGACGTGCCCGAAGGCATCGCTGTTGAGGTTGTCGAGCAAGGCCTGGAGCCAGCGGGGTAGTTTTCCATCGCCATGGCCTTGGTTTCCGACCGGCGCCTTTTCTTCGCCAAACCGATAGCGTGTGACGGTTTCCGGATTCTTGAACGGTGGCTTTTCCAGCATCGCCTTGATGGATTGGCTGGCGGCCTGGGTACTGAGCGACTTGGGGCCAGGCGGTTCCTGGGCCATGGCTGATGGGCTGAGCTGCAGCAGTGCCAGGCCCACGACCAGCAACAATGCTGGCGCAACACTGCTCAGGCGCTGGCGCAAGCGCCGGAATATCAACTCCAGGTCCCAGGCCTCCAGGACCGTACGCCGATTGAGGTACAGGCTGAAACCGCAGGCGACGTAGATGGGCTCCCAGAACACCAGCGCCATGGCATAGAACGCGTTGCCCAGGTGTTCCAGCCATAGCACGTCCGAGCCCGTTGCCAAGGCCATCCGTTGCCAATCCCAGTCCAGTTCCACGTTTTGCGGGATGAACAGATAGAACAGGGCCATGGCGCCGAACCACAGGCCGATTTCCAGGTGTACACCGATGATCGTCAGCCAGCGTGCGGCTCCGGCATCGCGTTGCAGTAATACCCCCAGGCGCTGTTGGCGTGCATTACCATCGAGGCCTTCAAGTTGGCTGACCGGCAGGGTAAAGCTGCGACTCAGGCTCAGTCGCCGCCAGGTCAGGCTGGCGAACAGTTGCTCCTTCAGCAGGTGCGGCCAATGGCGAACGGCCTGTTTGAGGCTGGGTGTTTCGCCAAACAGGGCCTTGGACAGGATGTACAGCGGCAAGCGGTCAAAGGCCGGCTTGAGCCACCAGAACAGGAACATGGCCAGCGACGGGTAACGCCACAGCAGCACAGTGAGCAGCATAAACACCGGCAGGCTTACCAGTGCCCAACTGCCCATCAGCAGGAATCGGTGTTGCCTGGCCATCAACACACCCAGGTCCATGGCTTCCCAGGCGGTACGCGGGCGAATCATCACGCAGGAGTCAGTCAGGCGCATGATGAGTCCGCCCGGCGAATATCAGGTAGGCGGCCACCAGCAGCCAGAGCGCGGCGCCCACCAGGTATTTGATCCAGGGGGCAATGCTGGTGGTGGAGGACCAGTAGGCTTCGATAAACGCAGCGATGAGCAGGAGCACCATGACACCGCAGAGCATCCGCACACTTTTACGAGCCGCCAGGCGCAGGGCCTCGCCGCGTGCCAACCGGCCCGGCGCGACCAGTGACCAGCCCAATTGCAGGCCCGCGGCACCTGCCAGGGTGATGGCGGTGAGCTCGAATGCGCCATGGCCAATGGCAAATGACCAGAAGGTCTGGCCATAGCCAATCTCCGTAAGGTGCCCGGAGACCGCGCCGATGACCAAGCCGTTGAAAATCAGGAAGAACACGCTGCCCAGGCCGAACAGCAGGCCGGCCGCAAATGTCTGGAAGGCGATGCCGATGTTGTGCATCACGTAGTAGCCAAACATCATCCAGTCTTCGCTGGCGGCACGCTCGGCTGCACGGCCCAGGCGGCTGGCCTGGGGGTCGTACATGCCCTGCATTTCGGCTACTTGTTGGGGGCTGACGATGCTGTAGATAAGGTCGGGAAACAGGTAGACCAGCAGCGCTACACCCATCATGCTGCCAAAGAACAGCAGGCCGGCGATCAGCACGAAGCGCCACTGCTGGCGTACCAGGCGTGGGAAGTCGGCGAGGATGAACGCCAGCGTGTTTGCCGGCAGCTGGCTGCGATGGCGATACAGTTGTTGGTGGCCGCGCAGCGCCAGTTGTTGCAGCGGGTCTACCAGGTAACTGCTGTAGCCGCGCTCCTGGGCCAGGGCCAGGTGCTGGCACAGACGTCGGTATTGATGAGGGAAGCCCGCGACATCGGCGGCCTTGGCTTTGCCTTGCTCCAATTGCTTGAGCTGTTCGGCAAAGGCTTGCCATTGTGGCTGGTGGCGGGTTTCAAAAAGGCTCTGCTTCATGTCGGCCCCAACAAGCCACGGGCCACACCGTTGAGCTGCTCCACGGCGCGGGCCGGGGGTACTTGCAGGGGCTCGGCGAGGATCGCGGCCAGTTCATGCACCCGTTCGGCAGAGAGCTCGGCCTGACGCTCGGCGAAACCGAGGATGGCCCGCTGCTCGCTCAGTTGCAGTGCGAAGGGCAGGCGCAGGGCGGTGGCTTGAGGGATTCGCGGGCGCACCAGCGGCAGTTCGCGGTAGACCACCAGCGTGCCCGCGGCCAGGTCGCCAAGCCGCTTGAAATGCGGGTGTTGCAGGCAACTGATCGCACCGAGGAAGTAACCGAAGGGCAGCATGTCGACAAAGCGCAAAAGGTTGCGGATCAACGACCCCGACCAGCCAATCGGCGTGCCGTCGTCCTGTACCACCCGCAGGCCCATCACCTGTTTGCCTGGGGAGGAACCCTGGTTGAGGACTTCGAACAGCACCATGTACCACCAGCTCATCAGGAACAGCAGCAGCGAGCCTAGCCCGACGCCAATGTTGCCAAGCAGCGCCAGGGGCACCAGCAGGATACCCATGATGATCCCACGCACGCCCAGGTCGAAGGCAAAGGCCAATGCCCGGGGTGGCAGGCCGGCAGGACGCAAGGGCAGGTCGATCCCTTCCGGCGTCTCGATCTGGTAGTGGGTATCCAGGGGTGTTGTTGCCATTGCGATCCTTTGCACCGCGACTAAGAGACACGGATGCTAGCAGTGTCGACGGTGGAAGCAACCCTTCAAGGTTTTGCTGGGTATTTATACAGTAAAGGTATCGCTGGCCCCGAGCACCTTGCAGCGCCTAGACTTTGTCGGTCTTCAGCACAGGAATAGCCCGTGACCTCGATTTTCTGGTACGACTATGAAACCACCGGTATCAACCCGCGCAACGATCGCCCGCTCCAGGTAGCGGGTATCCGCACTGATCTGGACCTCAACGAGGTCGGTGCGCCGATCAACCTTTATTGCCAGCCCAGCGACGATATCCTGCCCCATCCGGCTGCGTGCGCGATCACCGGGATTACCCCTGGCGTCCTGATGCAACAAGGCCTTGCCGAAGCCGACTTCATGACCCGGGTGCACGCCGAACTGGCCACTCCAGGCACCTGCGGCGCCGGCTACAACACTCTGCGATTTGACGATGAAATGACGCGCTACAGCCTGTATCGCAACTTTTTCGATCCTTATGCGCGGGAGTGGCAAGGCGGCAACAGCCGTTGGGACTTGATCGATGTGATGCGTACTGCCTATGCATTGCGGCCCGAGGGCATTACCTGGCCTGAACAAGACGGGCGCGTGACGCTCAAGCTCGAGCGGTTGACCGAAGCCAACGGTATCGAGCATGGCCAGGCCCACGATGCGTTATCTGATGTGCGAGCAACTATCGCCCTGGCGCGCCTGGTCCGGGAAAAACAGCCCAAGCTATATGAATGGTTGTTTCAACTGCGCAGCAAGCAGCGGGTCATGGATCAGGTGCGGTTGCTGCAACCGATGGTGCATATCTCCGGACGCTTTTCTGCCGAGCGCCATTACCTGGGGGTGGTATTGCCACTGGCCTGGCACCCGCGCAATCGCAATGCCTTGATCGTCTGTGACCTGGGGCTCGACCCGCAGGGGTTGTTGGACCTGGATGCCGAGACCCTGCGCGAGCGCCTTTACACGCGCCGTGACGAGTTGGCCGAAGGTGAACTGCCGGTACCCCTCAAGTTGTTGCATATCAACCGCTGCCCGGTGGTCGCGCCGTTGAAGGTGCTGCGCCCGCAAGATCGCGAGCGTCTGCAATTGGATATGGATACTTTTCAGGCACGGGCGCTGCGGCTAACTGACGCACAAGCAGTTTGGCGTGACAAGTTGGCGGCCATTTACGCCGAGGAAGATTTTGCGGCGAACCAAGACCCGGAGCAGCAGCTCTACGATGGCTTTATTGGCGACCGTGACCGGCGTTTATGTGAACAAGTTCGCATGGCAGAGCCCGCGCAGTTAGCGCGTCAGCAGTGGCCGTTCGATGATCATCGTTTGCCGGAATTATTATTTCGCTACCGCGCGCGTAACTTTCCTGAAACCTTGAACAATGAGGAGCAACAGCGCTGGAAACTGTTCTGCCAGCAACGCTTGTCGGATCCGCAGTGGGGGGCACCGAATACCTTGCTGGCATTTAAGCAGGCGCGTGAGGAGTTGGCCGTTAGTGCTACATCGTTTCAGTGCAGGGTACTCGAGCAATGGCAGGACTATGCCGACTCTTTAGCCGCTCGACTGAACCTGTAGGTGGATAACTACAGAATATCCTGACAATAAAAAACGCCAGCAATCTGGCGTTTTTTAATGTGTTGCGTATCGGGCGAAGGTCCGACCAGGCTTAGCCCAGCAGGGTAGCCCAACCTTCAACGACATCACCGCCCCACTTGGCTTTCCACTCTTTCAGAGTCTTGTGGTTGCCACCTTTGGTTTCAATCACTTCACCGTTGTGCGGGTTTTTGTACTGCTTGACCTTGCGAGCACGCTTGGTGCCGGTAGTTTTTACAGCGCCGCGTGGTGCTTTAACTTTCGACTCTGGATCCAGCAGCGCGATGATGTCACGCAGGGATTTGGAGTATTCACCCATCAGGGTGCGCAATTTACCTTCGAATTCCAGCTCGGTTTGCAGCTTGTCGTCTTGGGACAGGTTCTTCAAACGAGCTTGCAGCTCTTTGATGGCTTCTTCGGTGGCGCGGTATTCGTTGATCAGAGACATGTGGACTACCTTATGTAGAACGCTGATTGGCAGGGTGAGTGGCCCAATAATAGTCAGCCAATTTCGCCAAGTAAACATTTAAGACGGTGATTATGTGAATTAGATTGAATGTTTGTGGCAAAGCGCTGCAAACGAGTTAATTAATAGGCGCTGGGCAGAAAGATAATCGCGTTAATTTCCGGTTAACTGCTCGTGTTTGCCTTATACGATCAAACAGCGGTGGTAAAACCTTACGCGATTAAGGGGTGTTGCCAGGACCAGCGCCGCGAATAAGGCGTCAGGAATACTGCAGTTTTTCTGCGCAATCGCTAGAATAGCGGCCTTTGCGAAGTTCTGGAGTTTCCCCCTAATGCGCACTTTTCGGCTGGTGATTGCTTGCCCGGACCGGGTTGGCATCGTTGCCAAGGTCAGTAACTTTCTGGCTTCCCACAATGGCTGGATCACCGAAGCGAGCCATCACTCGGATGATCTCAGCGGTTGGTTTTTCATGCGTCACGAAATTCGTGCCGACACCTTGCCCTTTGGCCTGCAAGCCTTCCGCGAGGCGTTTGCGCCCATCGCCGAAGAGTTTTCGATGACCTGGCACATCACCGACACGGAGCAGAAGAAGCGCGTGGTGCTGATGGCCAGCCGCGAATCCCACTGTCTGGCGGACCTGCTGCACCGGTGGCACAGCGATGAGCTGGACTGCGAGATTGCCTGTGTGATCTCCAACCATGACGATCTGCGCAGCATGGTCGAATGGCATGGCATCCCGTACTACCACGTGCCGGTCAATCCCCAGGACAAGGAGCCTGCGTTCGCCGAGGTATCGCGCCTGGTCAAGCAGCACGATGCAGACGTGGTAGTGCTGGCGCGCTACATGCAGATCCTGCCGCCGGAACTGTGCCGTGAATACGCCGGCAAGGTGATCAATATTCATCACAGCTTCCTGCCGTCGTTTGTCGGGGCCAAGCCCTATCACCAGGCTTCCCTGCGCGGCGTGAAGTTGATTGGCGCGACCTGCCACTACGTCACTGAAGAGCTGGATGCCGGCCCGATCATCGAACAGGACGTCGTACGCGTCAGCCACAGCGACAGTATCGAAGACATGGTGCGTTTCGGCCGTGACGTCGAGAAGATGGTGCTGGCCCGTGGCCTGCGTTATCACCTGGAAGACCGCGTGTTGGTGCATGGCAACAAGACCGTGGTGTTCTGACCAGCCCGTTGGGTTGAATAAGAAAGGGCCTGGGGGTAAAACTCCCCAGGCCCTTTTTATTTGTAGGACACCCACATGACCGACCCCCTAGATAAAGCCACCTCCAGGGCGCCCGCTACCTTGGGCGAGGGCTGTCTGAGTCGCTACGACCCGGATGCGCTGGATGCCGAGGATGGTACTGATTTCCCCGGGGCTGCCCGCTTGTGGGAACAGCTGCAACAGGACGAGCCTTGCGTGCCCCCCGAAAAAGACGTTTGAGCAGCGGTTTGCCGACCATCAATAGAAACACCGGTGCGCCGGCCAGCAGGTAGAAGTAATAGGTCACCGCCCGCCAGATCAGAATCGCCGCCGCGGCCGTGGACTTGCCCACCATGGGCGCCAACAGTGCCGCCGAGGTCAGCTCGGCCGCCCCGGCCCCGCCCGGCAACAGGCTGAACTGCCCCGCCGTCAATGCCAGCATCTGGATCAGGAAGCTCCAGGCCCACTGCACATCGCCGCCCAGGCCACGCAGCGCCAGGTACAACACGCTGTAGCGCAATAACCAATGCAGGCTGGTCAGCGCAAACACCCGTAACAGCGTGCGCCAAGGCAATTTCAGGGTTTGGGTAAAGGCCGCGAGAAAGCGCAGTAATTTGCGCGCCCAGCGTCGGCGGGTGCTGGCGCGTACTTTCAGGGTTTTGAGCGCCAGGCCGGTCAGGCGAATCAGGCGGCGATGATAACGCACCACCAGCCAGCCGCTGATGATCCCTCCTACCATCGATACCGCGCTGAGCCCCAGCAGCCACTCCATGCGTGGGTTGAGGCTATGGAACAGCGCATACAAGAGAATGCCCGCCAGCGCGCAGAGAAAAAACAGCAAGTCGCTCAACTGGTCCATGGCAAACACCGCGCTGCCATGGGCAGGACGTATGCCATTGCGCGCCAGCAGCGCCATCAGTGTCAGGGGCCCACCGCTGCCCCCGGGCGTAGCGCACATCGCGAACTCGGTGGAGATCACCACGCCAAGGCTTTTGAACGGCCCCAACTGGCCGCGCTGCTCGCCGAGCAGCAGACGGATGCGCAGGCTGTTGATCAGCCAGCAGCCGATAATCATGGCAAACATTCCCAGCAATTGGGGCAAGGGGAACTGCCGCAGGCGCAAGAGGGTTTCGCCGCCGCCCAGCCACACGGGAATCACCAGCGCGATGAGCAGGGCCAGCACTAGCCAGATCAGTCGGCTCATGGCTGCGTCGCCAGCCAGACGGCCTTGGTCTGTGGAGTGCGCCCAGCATTGAGCAGGCGTTGCAGGGTTTGTAGCCAGGCACGACGAGAAAACTCGTGGCGCATGTCCACCGGGTGCAGCCCCAACCGGATCACCGGGGCGGTCTGCCAGCGCTGCTCCCGTTGGTCGCTGAGGACTTTGGACAGGCCGCGGCGCCATGCGCTGCGGGCGCTCCAGACCAGGCCTGGGGCGTCGATGCGTGTGAAGTCAGGCAGTCGATAAAGATGCTGCGGGTCGCTGGTGTAGCTCAGCGGCAACTGGCGCAATGCCTGGCGGGTGCCGTCGCTCATTAGCCAGGCGGGGGCGACAAACCCGTGCAGCGGCCAGTCATTGCGCTGGAATACCTCGATGCCGGCGGTAAGCCGCTTTAATGCTTCGGCCTGGGACAACTGGTAAAACTCGCCTTCATGGGTATAGATGCGCCGCATGAACCAGTCTTTTGGTGTACGTGGCCTGGGCTGGTCGTCGCAATGATAGTAGCCGTGCAAGGTCAGTTCATCGCCCCTGGCTACGCGGCTGTCGAGCAAGCGGCGAAAGTCGGCGTGGGCGGCCAGGTCGTCATGGCGATGGAAGTCCGGCACTACCAGCCAGGTGATGGGTACGTTGCCCAGCGCATCCACGGCCTCGACAAACGGCCGATAGTCGGCCCAGGTGCTCGGTGCTACATCGTGCAACACCAGAATGACCGAACGCTCAGCCATGGGCGAGCATCGGTTTGTGCGTGCCCAGCACGGCGTGATAATGGCCCAGCAGGCTATCGACTACGGTGTCCCACGCATAATGCTGCTCAACGTGCTGCCGCGCCTGGGCGCCCAAGCGTCGGCTGTCGGCACCGAACAGTTCGCGCACCGCGTCAGCCATCGCCTTGGGGTTGTTGGGCGCACACAGCAGGCCACAGCGTTCGTCGACAATTTCAGTGAAGGCCCCGGCCGCAACGGCGACGACCGGGATGCCACAGGCCATGGCCTCCAGGATCACCAGGCCGAAGGTTTCCTGGTCGCCGCCATGCAGCAAGGCGTCGGCGCTGGCCATCAGCCGGGCGACATGCTGGGCAGGGCGGAATCCATCGACTACGGTGACATTATCCGGCACGTTGGCCGGCATGCCCGAACCCACCAGCAGCAAATGGTAGCCGTCGCCCAGGCGCTTCATGCAATTGAGCAGCACCGACAGGTTTTTCTCCTTCGAACCGCGCCCGGCGAAGATTAACAATCGGGTGTCTTCGCCTATCCCCAGCTCGGCGCGCAGGCCAGGATCGCGCACGTCGGGGGTGAAGGTTTGCAGGTCCACCCCCAGCGGTTGGACGAAGACATTTCTGACCCCGAGGCCGGTGAGTTTGTCGGCCATCACCTTACTGGGGGCCAGTACCCGATCGAAATTCCCGTAGAGCTTGCTGACATAGGCCTCGACGTTGGGCGTAAACCAGGGCCCCATGCGGTTGCTTACCAGCAGCGGCAGGTCGGAGTGGTAAAAGCCGATCACCGGCACGTCCAGCTGGCGCCGGGCATCGAGCGCGGCCCAGGCGGTGAGGTAGGGGTCGCCGACTTCGATAAGATCGGGCTGTAGATCGTGCAGCACATTTCGCCAGGGCGCCAAGCGCAGGGGGAAGCGATAGCCCTTGCCAAAGGGCAGGGCAGGCGCCGGCACCTTGAAGATCCCGTCGTGCTCGCTCAAGTGAGCGCCAGGCACCAGCAGGCTGTGGCGAATCCCAGGCTTGAGCGCCAGGCGCCGGTGCTTGGCGTCGAGATAAGTGCGTACGCCGCCACTCGCCGGGGCGTAGAACATGGTTATGTCAGCGATATGCACGATAAACATCCCTCCGATCCATTGCTCTCATTAACGTGGACCTGAGACGCGCAGAGATGTTCGATTGGGATTGGTGCCGTGAGGTATGTTCAAGCTTGAAAATGCTGGCAAATGTGGGACGGGGGGGGGGCGACGATTCGACTACACAACTTCGGGTACGCCGCTGGACCCTGTGGGAGGGGGCTTGCTCCCGATGGCGGCCTGACAGGCGACCAGAACGGTGGGTCAGGCCGGGTACTTATCCGGTATTAGGAAACGGCTGCTTAAGGTGGCGGCTATCGCAGGAATAGATATGTACTCCGACAGGCCCAATCGGGAGCAAGCCCCCTCCCACAGGGTCCAGCGGCGTCCCCGGAATTGATACCTATGCCCCGGTGAGGGCCGGTCAGTCAGCAGATCTGTGGTTGAACCGCTCCCATCGAGGGCAAGTCGAATCGTCGCACCGCTTCCCACATTTTGACTGAGTACCGCCAGCCCCCCTCTGTCTATCAGATACGGAAGCTGCCCACCAATTGCTTCAAGCGTGAAGCTTGCCGTTCCAGGTCCGAGCAGGCGCGCAGCGTCGATTGCAGGTTTTCCACGCCTTCCTGGTTGAGGGTGTTGATCTCGGTGATGTCCATATTGATCGACTCCACTACCGAGGTCTGTTCTTCGGTGGCAGTGGCGACCGACTGGTTCATGCCGTCGATCTCGCCAATACGCTGGGTCACGCTGTTCAAGCGCTCGCCGGCCAGGTTGGCGATTTCCACGCTGTCCAGGCTGTGGCGTTGGCTTTCACTCATGGTGCTTACCGAATCCCGCGCGCCGACTTGCAGCTCCTCGATCATCTTCTGCACCTGTTGCGCCGACTCCTGGGTGCGGTGGGCCAGGTTGCGCACTTCATCGGCCACTACCGCAAAGCCGCGTCCGGCTTCTCCAGCGCGTGCCGCTTCGATGGCCGCGTTGAGCGCCAGCAGGTTGGTTTGCTGGGAAATGCTGGTGATCACTTCAAGAATCTGACCGATATTCACGGTCTTGCTATTAAGTGCTTCTATATTGCTGCTCGAGGCGCTGATCATGCTCGACAGCTGCGTCATCGCCTTGATATTGCGTTCAACCACCTGCTGGCCGTCTTCGGCCAAGTGCCGTGCATCGCTGGCCTGGTTGGAAGCTTGGGCGGCGTTGCGAGCGATCTCCTGGGCAGCGGCTCCCAGTTGATTGATGGCGGCGGCGACGCTGTTGGTGCGGTTGGCCTGTTCGTCGGAGTTGATCATCGACGAGTTGGAGGCGCTGACCACGCGCAGCGCCACTTCATTGACCTGCTCGGTGGCTGACGAGACTTCGCGAATCGAGGTGTGGATGCGCTCGACGAAACGGTTGAAGGCA
This sequence comes from Pseudomonas khavaziana, assembly GCF_036704165.1. Taxonomy (NCBI): domain Bacteria; kingdom Pseudomonadati; phylum Pseudomonadota; class Gammaproteobacteria; order Pseudomonadales; family Pseudomonadaceae; genus Pseudomonas; species Pseudomonas khavaziana. Next base: position 5,194,260 of record NZ_CP129946.1, on the reverse strand, counting down.
GTGCCCAAGGTGCCGAACTCGTCGTTGTTCTGGATGACCAGGCGGCGGGTCAGGTCGCCCTCGCCGTCGGCGATGTCCTGCATGGCGCGGGTCATCAGGTGCAGCGGTTGCAACAAGACACGGATCAACATGCCCAGCAGGGCGATGATGATCACCACCGCAATGATCGTGGCGATCACGGCCGAGGTGCGAAATTCACTGAGCATGGCGAACGACTTGGCTTTATCCACCGACACACCCAGGTACCAGTTCACCGATGGCAGGCCTTTGATCGGGGTGAAGGTCACGATGTTGGTTTTGCCGTTGGCTTGTACTTCGCTGAAATCGCCGCTGATCTTCGGCGTGTCCTTTGGGTACACGTCAGCCAGGGTCTTCATCACCAGGGATTTGTCCGGGTGCACCAGCACTTTGCCGTCGGCGCTGACCAGGAAGGCATAGCCCATGCCGCCGAAGTCCAGCGCGCCAATGTTATCCACCAGGGTTTGCAGGCTGAGGTCGCCGCCTACCACGCCGATGCTCTGGCCGGCCTTGGCGCTGGGAGTGGCAACCGAGATGATCAGTTGACCGGTGGCCGCGTCGATATAGGGTTCGGTCAGGGTCGAGCCATTGCTGGTCTGGGCGCCCTTGTACCAGGGGCGAACACGCGGATCGAAGCCGTCGGGCATCTTTGTATCAGGGCGGATGGTGAAAGTGCCCTGGCTGTCGCCGACGTAGGTTGCCATGAATGAAGAGGTCAACGCTTTCTGTTCCAGCAGGCTGGCGACCACGGACGGTTCAGGGTTGATAGCAATATTTTGTGCTGCATTTTCCACCAGGGCGATACGCCCGGTGAGCCAGGTCTGGATATTGCCGGCGGTGACATCGCCCATTTCATGCAGGTAGTTATTGAGGTCGTCGCGAATCGCGTTGCGTTGCAGGTAGTCGTTGTAGAGGGTGAACAACGCGAAGGCGGCGATGACGATAAGGGAGGCTGCAAGCAGGATTTTGTGGCTGAAGCGCAGATTTTTATTCATGGCTTGTAGGGTCCGCTAAGGTCTTAATATCCGAGGCGCGTCCTGGACGGGAGGCGCAAAATGGCAGCGTCAAAAAAGGTGTGGTATTTCTGGTGATAGCTCCGTTGGTCCATATCGGAATTATCTGACCATTTTTTAGTCTTTGTCGGGCTTACATTTGTCTATATCGACCTCGCAGCACTAAAGATTAACCATAGGTGACGAAATGCCTGACTCCACTCAACTGCTTATCGGTGCCGGCCCAGACGGCCAGCCCATCGCCCAGTCCATGCGCCTGGCCAACCGTCATGGGTTGATCGCCGGCGCCACGGGCACCGGCAAGACCGTCACCTTGCAGCGCCTGGCCGAAGCCTTCAGTGATGCGGGTGTGGCGGTGTTCGCCGCCGACATCAAGGGCGACCTGTGCGGCCTGGGCGCCGCCGCCAACCCCCAGGGCAAGGTCGCCGAGCGGATTGCCGGCATGCCGTTCCTGAATTACACGGCCCAGGCGTACCCGGTCACCCTTTGGGATATCCATGGCCAGTCCGGCCACCCACTGCGCACCACCATCAGCGAAATGGGCCCGTTATTGCTCGGCAGTCTGCTGGAACTCACCGACAGCCAGCAATCGGCGCTCTACGCGGCATTCAAGGTGGCGGACCGCGAAGGCCTGTTGCTGCTGGACCTCAAGGACCTCAAGGCGCTCCTTAACCACCTGCGCTATCACCCGGAACTGCTTGGCGAAGACGCGGCATTGATGACCACGGGCTCCAGCCAGGCGTTGCTGCGGCGGCTTGCGGTGCTGGAACAGCAAGGCGCCGAAGCCTTGTTTGGCGAGCCAGCGCTGCAATTGGAGGATATTTTGCAGCCAGCCAGCGATGGCCGTGGGCGCATCCACCTGTTGGACGCCAGCCGCCTGGTGCATGAAGCGCCCAAGGTGTACGCGACCTTCCTGTTGTGGCTGCTGGCGGAGTTGTTCGAACAGTTGCCGGAGCGCGGCGATGCCGACAAACCCTTGCTGGCGCTGTTTTTCGACGAGGCCCATTTGTTGTTCGCCGACACGCCCAGAGCCCTGCAGGAGCGTCTGGAGCAAGTGGTGCGCTTGATCCGTTCCAAAGGTGTCGGCGTGTACTTCGTCACCCAATCGCCAGGCGACCTGCCCGATACGGTGCTGGCGCAACTGGGCTTACGTGTCCAGCACGGCTTGCGCGCCTTTACCGCAAAAGAACAGAAATCCCTGCGGGCGGTGGCGGATGGTTTTCGGCCCAACCCGGCGTTCGATAGTTTGTCGGTGCTGACAGAGTTGGGCACTGGTGAGGCGTTGGTGGGCACTTTGCAGGAAAAAGGCACGCCAGAAGTCGTCCAGCGCGTGCTGGTTGCCCCCCCGCAATCGCGGATCGGGCCGCTCAGCGAAGCCGAACGTGCGGCCTTGGTCGCCAGTTCGCCGCTGCTGGGTCGCTATGACAAGCCGGTTGATCGTGAGTCGGCCTATGAGGTGCTGATGGCGCGCAAGGAACTTGGGCCTACTGGCGAGACTGCACCGACCGCCGAAGAACCGAGCTTTACCGACAAGGCCGGCGCATTCCTCGGCACCACCGCAGGCAAGGCGTTGAAGTCAGCGATGCAGCAGGCCGCCAACCAGATGGGGCGCCAGTTGGTGCGTGGCTTGCTGGGCTCGCTGCTGGGCGGCAGCAAGCGCAAATAGCGATTCAGGGCTTGGGCCGGGCGTGGGCGGCAAGCCTCTCCAGGGCGGCGCGCAGGCCCGGGTCGCTGATCCCGTCGGCCGTTGCCTGCAGGGTTTCGGCCGCATTTACCGACAGGTCCAACGTGTGTCCCACCGTGCGCTGCGGCACGGCGGGCGGCTGTACCTTGAATTGAATGCGCGTCAAACCGGCAAATTCATCGAATACCATTAATTGCCGCTGCAAGCGTTTTTGCTGGTAGCGCAAACGGGTCGCCCAATGGCCGTCGGTCACAATTAGCAGCAGGTTGCCTTCTCGCCAGGACGCCACGTGGCAGTGTTCACGGGCGGCTGGTTGCAGTTGGCTTTCAAGCAGGCGTTGTAAATGGCCCAAGCGTCGCGCCTGGCCGAAGATGGCTTTCAACGGCTTGGCTTCGCGGAGCAACACGCCGGGAGCGCGGGCTGTAAGAGGGCGAAATGCCATGTCTGGACACCTTAAGTAACAGAGCGCTCATCTTAACAGAAAGCACCGATACGGCCCCAAGCCATGCTTCTGCAGGGCTTTTCCCATGAAATCAATAGGTAACTTCTTCACTTCATGGGTTGAAGTTCCAGCAAAAGCCCTTATTTTAAACAAGCCCTCTCACAGGCCCATGCCAGCATCGGGGAACAACGCCACTTTCCTCACCCACGTTTCAGGGTAGAATGCGCGTTCGCATGCGGCCGTGAGGGCTGCTCGGGCCACTGACGGTGCGCCCTCCATCCCTATGTGTGGAAGAACCTGCCGATATGTTTGCGCCTTTGTTAAAGAAACTTTTTGGAAGCAAGAATGAGCGCGAAGTCAAACGCATGCTCAAGACGGTGCAGCTGGTCAATGCCTTCGAAGAGCAGATGGTTGCCCTGTCGGACGAGCAATTGCGCGCCAAGACCGAAGAGTTCAAGGCCCGCATAGCCAAAGGTGAAACCCTCGACAAGCTGCTCCCCGAAGCCTTCGCGGTCGCCCGTGAAGCCGGTAAGCGTGTGATGGGCATGCGCCACTTCGACGTGCAGTTGATTGGCGGCATGACCTTGCATGAAGGCATGATTGCCGAAATGCGTACCGGTGAAGGCAAGACCCTGGTAGCCACCCTGGGTGTGTACCTCAACGCACTGTCCGGCAAGGGCGTGCACGTCGTGACGGTGAACGACTACCTGGCTCGCCGGGACGCCAACTGGATGCGCCCGCTGTATGAGTTCCTCGGCCTGACCGTCGGCGTGGTAACGCCGTTCCAGCCGCCGGAAGAAAAGCGCGCCGCCTATGCCGCCGACATCACCTACGGCACCAACAACGAATTCGGTTTCGACTACCTGCGCGACAACATGGCGTTCAGCATGGAAGAAAAATTCCAGCGCGAACTCAACTTTGCCGTGATCGACGAAGTCGACTCCATCCTCATCGACGAAGCCCGTACCCCGCTGATCATCTCCGGCCAGGCCGAAGACAGCTCGCGCCTGTACACCGAGATCAACAAGTTGATCCCGCGCCTGGAGCAGCACATCGAGGAAGTCGAAGGCGTGGTGACCAAAGAAGGCCACTTCACCATCGACGAGAAGACCCGCCAGGTCGAACTCAACGAAGCCGGTCACCAGTTCGTCGAAGAGATGCTGACCCAGATCGGCGAGCTGGCCGAAGGTGAAAGCCTGTACTCGGCGCACAACCTGGGCCTGTTGACCCACGTGTATGCCGGCCTGCGCGCCCACAAGCTGTTCCATCGCAACGTCGAATACATCGTCCAGGACGGCCAGGTCGTGCTGGTCGACGAGCACACCGGCCGTACCATGCCGGGCCGTCGCCTGTCCGAAGGCCTGCACCAGGCCATCGAGGCCAAGGAACACCTCAACATCCAGGCTGAAAGCCAGACGTTGGCGTCCACTACTTTCCAGAACTACTTCCGTCTGTACAACAAACTGTCCGGCATGACCGGTACGGCCGACACCGAAGCGTTCGAATTCCATCAAATCTACGGTCTGTCGGTGGTGGTCATCCCGCCGAACAAGCCGCTGGCCCGTAAAGACTACAACGACCTGGTGTTCCTGACCGCCGAAGAGAAATACGCGGCGATCATCAATGACATCAAGGATGGCATGGCCAAAGGCCGTCCGATCCTGGTGGGTACCGCCACCATCGAGACGTCCGAGCACGTGTCCAACCTGCTGAACAAGGAAGGCATCGAGCACAAGGTCCTCAACGCCAAGTTCCACGAGAAAGAAGCCGAGATCATCGCCCAGGCCGGTCGCCCAGGCGCGCTGACCATCGCCACCAACATGGCCGGTCGTGGTACCGACATCCTGTTGGGCGGTAACTGGGAAGTGGAAGTGGCCTCCCTCGATAACCCGACCCCCGAGCAGATCGCCCAGATCAAGGCTGACTGGCAGAAACGCCACCAGGCTGTGCTCGAATCCGGTGGCTTGCAGGTGATCGCGTCCGAGCGCCACGAATCGCGTCGTATCGACAACCAGCTGCGTGGCCGTGCCGGTCGCCAGGGTGACGCCGGTTCCAGCCGTTTCTACCTGTCGCTGGAAGACAGCCTGATGCGCATCTTCGCCTCGGACCGCGTGAAGAACTTCATGAAGGCCCTGGGCATGCAGTCCGGTGAAGCGATCGAGCACCGCATGGTGACCAACGCCATCGAGAAGGCCCAGCGCAAGGTCGAAGGCCGCAACTTCGACATTCGTAAGCAATTGCTCGAGTTCGATGACGTCAACAACGAACAGCGTAAAGTGATCTATCACATGCGTAACACGTTGCTGGCCGCCGACAATATTGGCGAGACCATCGCCGATTTCCGTCAGGACGTGCTCAACGCCACCGTCAGCGCCCACATCCCGCCACAGTCCCTGCCTGAGCAGTGGGATGTCGCCGGTTTGGAAGCGGCGTTGAAGAGCGATTTCGGGGTTGATCTGCCGGTCCAGCAATGGCTGGACGAAGACGATCACCTGTACGAAGAAACCCTGCGCGAAAAACTGATGGCCGAGCTGCTGGCCGCGTACAACGAAAAAGAAGAGCAGGCGAGTGCCGAAGCACTGCGCACCTTCGAGAAGCAAATCGTACTGCGCGTGCTGGACGACCTGTGGAAAGACCATCTGTCTACCATGGACCACCTGCGTCACGGCATCCACCTGCGTGGCTATGCCCAGAAGAACCCGAAGCAGGAGTACAAGCGCGAGTCGTTCACCTTGTTCTCCGAGCTGCTGGATTCGATCAAGCGCGATTCGATCCGCGTGCTGTCCCACGTTCAGGTGCGTCGCGAAGACCCGATCGAGGAAGAGGCACGCCTGCGTCAGGAAGCCGAGGCATTGGCTGCGCGCCTGCAGTTCCAGCATGACGAAGCACCGGGCCTGGAAGCGCCTGAGGCATTGGGCGAAGAGGTCGATGTGGCCCTTGCGCAAACCCCGGTGCGCAACGATCAGAAGCTGGGCCGCAACGAACTGTGCTGGTGCGGTTCGGGCAAGAAGTTCAAACACTGCCACGGCGAAATCAACTAAGATTTTCGCCTGACGCTGCAACACCCCGCGCCGCGACCGGCACTAGCCGTCGCGGCGTTTTGCCATTAATTCCCACCGTCGATCGCGACGGCACAGACATCACCTATTTTTGAGGAGCGCATTCATGGCTGTTGGTCTTGGTCCTTTGCCCACATTGCACCCGGTTGCCGGTTTTGAGCTCGGTATCGCCTCGGCCGGCATCAAGCGCCCGGGGCGCAAGGATGTGGTAGTGATGCGCTGTGCCGAAGGCTCGACCGTCGCCGGTGTGTTCACCCTCAATGCCTTCTGCGCTGCGCCGGTGATCCTGGCCAAGCAACGCGTGGCCGGTACGATCCGTTATCTGCTGACCAATACTGGCAATGCCAACGCCGGCACCGGCGAGCCTGGCCTGGTGGCCGCGGCGCGTACCTGCGCCAAGCTGGCCCAATTGACCGGCGTGGACGCCAGCCAGGTGCTGCCGTACTCCACCGGCGTGATCGGTGAGCCGCTGCCTGTGGAAAAAATCGAAGGCGCCCTGCAAGCCGCGCTGGATGACCTGTCTGTGGATAACTGGGCGGCTGCGGCCACTGGCATCATGACCACCGACACCTTGCCTAAAGGCGCAAGCCGTCAGTTTGTGCACGACGGCGTGACGGTCACCGTGACCGGCATCAGCAAGGGCGCGGGCATGATCCGCCCGAACATGGCCACCATGCTCGGCTATATCGCCACCGATGCCAAAGTCTCCCGCGACGTGCTGCAGAGCCTGATCCTGGACGCGGCCAACAAGTCGTTCAACCGCATCACCATCGATGGCGACACCTCGACCAACGACTGCTGCATGCTGATTGCTACCGGCCAGGCCGACCTGCCGCCCATCACGCAAGCCAGCGGCCCGCTGTTCGCGGCATTGAAGCAGGCGGTGTTTGAAGTGTGCATGGACGTGGCCCAGGCCATCGTGCGTGACGGCGAGGGCGCGACCAAGTTCGTGACGGTTGAAGTCAACGGCGGCGGCAACCATCAGGAATGCCTGGACGTGGGCTACACCGTGGCGCACTCGCCGCTGATCAAGACCGCGCTGTTTGCCTCGGATCCGAACTGGGGCCGTATCCTGGCGGCTGTCGGTCGTGCCGGCGTGCCGGACCTGGACGTGAGCAAGATCGACGTGTTCCTCGGCGACGTGTGCATCGCAAGCGGTGGTGCTCGCGCCGAAACCTACACCGAAGCCCAGGGTTCGGCGGTGATGCAGCAGGAAGAAATCACCATCCGCATCGAATTGGGGCGCGGCGCGTGCAGCGAAACCATCTGGACCACCGACCTGTCCCACGAGTACGTGAAGATCAATGCGGAATACCGTACCTGATGTAGGAGCAAGCTTGCTCGCGAAAAACTCAATGCCACCGCGTTTATCCAGGATGTGCGCGTTATCGTTGCCGTTCTTCGCGAGCAAGCTCGCTCCTACAAGGGCTATAACGAGAGGAAGCAGTGGCGTGAAACGAGTGCATGTAGCAGCAGCGGTGATCCGCGGTGTCGATGGCAGGATCCTGCTGGCGCGCCGTGCCGATACCCAGCATCAGGGCGGGCTCTGGGAGTTTCCCGGCGGCAAGGTGGAGGCCGATGAGTCGGTCGCCACGGCCTTGTCACGAGAACTGCAGGAAGAGCTGGGTATTCAGGTCACTACGGCGCGGCCGTTGATCAAGGTGCGGCATGATTACCCGGACAAGCAGGTGTTGCTGGACGTCTGGGAAGTCTCGGCCTTTACCGGCGAGCCCCATGGGGCCGAAGGGCAGCCGTTGGAATGGGTGACGCCACGGGACCTGGTCAACTATGAGTTCCCGGCGGCAAATGCGCCGATTGTTGCCGCTGCGCGCTTGCCCGCCGAGTACCTGATCACGCCGGGCGAGCTGGAAACCCCAACGCTGTTGCGCGGCATCCAGAAGGCCATTGCAGGGGGGATCAAGCTGGTTCAACTGCGTGCGCCCAACGGCTACGACCCTAAATACCGTGACCTGGCGGTGGATGCGGTTGGCCTGTGTGCCGGCAAGGCGCAATTGATGCTCAAGGGGCCGTTCGAGTGGCTGGGGGATTTCCCCGCCGCCGGCTGGCACATGACCTCGGCGCAATTGCGCAAATATGCGAGCAAGGGCCGCCCGCTGCCGAAGGACCGTTGGTTGGCGGCTTCTTGCCACAACGCTGAAGAGCTGGCGCTGGCAGAGATGATGGACGTGGATTTTGTCACCCTGTCGTCGGTGCAGCCGACCCAGACTCATCCGGATGCGCAGCCGTTGGGTTGGGAGCAGGCGGCGCAGTTGATTGCCGGGTTCAGTAAGCCGGTATTCCTGCTGGGCGGGGTTGGGCCTGCGCAACGGGAGCAGGCTTGGGAAGCTGGTGCGCAAGGTGTGGCAGGTATTCGGGCGTTCTGGCCGCAGCTCTGATGATCGTTCCCACGCTCTGCGTGGGAACGCCTCCTGTGACGCTCTGCGTCACGCTTTGGGACGCGGAGCGTCCCTTGATGCATTCCCACGCGGAGCGTGGGAACGATCTGGTCAGTGTGGCTTGGCAGCGGCCTGCCATAACACTTCAGCAACACCCTGGCGCTTGGCAATCACCCTGGCCGCCACAAACAACAGATCCGACAACCGATTGATATACGCCAATCCCACCCCCTCCAGCGGCTCCAGCGCATTCAGGTGCTGACACCGCCGCTCAGCACTGCGCGCCAGGCTGCGGCACACATGGGCTTGGGCGATCAGCGCCGAACCACCGGGCAGGATGAAGTTCTCCAGCGGCCCCACTTCTTCGTTCCAGCGATCAATCGCCGCTTCCAGCCGATCCACCTCCGCCGCGTTCAGCGCCTTGTACACCGGCATCGCCAGCTCACCGCCCAGATCGAACAGACGATGCTGGCACGGCGTGAGCACTTCAATCACATCATTTAACGCCGGGTGCTTGCCGCTTTGCTCTTCCAGGCTGGCCAGCAACAGGCCCAACTGGCTGTTCAGCGTATCCACCTCGCCGATCGCTTCCACACGCGGGTGGTCCTTGGGCACGCGGCGGCCGTCACCGAGGCCGGTTTCGCCCTTGTCGCCGGTACGGGTGTAGATCTTCGACAGGCGAAAGCCCATGGTCAGTGCTCCAGTTGGGTGAGTTCTGTGGGGGACAATTGGCTGCCGGCCAGGGGCAGGCGCAAGGTAAAGCAGGTGCCTTGGCCCGGGGTGGAATGCACTTCCATCTGGCCCTTGTGGTTGTTGGTGATGATGAAATACGACACCGACAACCCAAGCCCGGTGCCCTGGCCGATTTCCTTGGTGGTGAAGAACGGTTCGAAGGTGCGCTTGCGCACGTTTTCGCTCATGCCGATGCCGTTGTCTTCCACCTGTATTTCTGCCCACGGCGGGTTGAGGCGGGTGCGCAGGATAATACGCCCCGGCTCGCTGTCGTCTTCGCGCAAGTGAATGGCTTGGGCGGCGTTCTTCAGCAGGTTGAGCAGCACTTGCTCCAGCTCGTTGGCGGTGCCGGGCACAGGGCCCAATTGCGGGTCGAACTGACGGATGATCGCCTGGCCCTTGAAGTCGAAGCCGATGGTCAGGTCGAAATCGTTGCCGGCGATTTCCACGGCCTGGTCGATCAAGGCCGGCAAGTCGCAGGGGGCCATCTGGCGGTTACTGCGGCGGCTGAAACTGAGCATATGGGTAACGATTTTCGCCGCCCGCGCCCCGGCCTGCTGAATACCGTCGAGCAACTGCGGCACTTCGCGGCCTTGCAGGTAACGATTGACCGTGTCCAGCTCGATGCCCACCTGCTCGGCGTACTCCAGGTTCTTGGGCAGCTCCGGGGACAGGCGGCGACGGATGTTCTGCACGTTATGCAGGATCGCGCCCAGTGGGTTGTTGATTTCGTGGGCCATGCCGGCGGCCAGGCCACCCACCGAGAGCATTTTTTCCGACTGCACCATCATTTCTTCCAGGGACAGGCGCTGGGTGATGTCGTCGATTCGGATCACCACGCCACGCCCGGCGCCGCCCATCAACGGGTAGAACGTCAGGGCGTAATGCTTGGGTTCATCGTCCTTGACCCAGGTGACCCGCTCGATCCGTTCAACGGTGTGTTGCTCCACCGTGGCCTTGATTTGCGGCAGGTACGGTTTGAGCGGCTGGAAGGCAAGGAAGATCGGCTGGTTCAGGGCTTCATCCAGGCGCGTGCCGGAAAGGGCGGTGGCTTCCTGGTTCCACTGGGTGACGTAGAGCTGTTCATCCAGGGCGATCAGCGCCGAGGGCATCGAGTCGATAATGCTGTTGAGGTAGTTCTGGAAGCCCGTGAGCTTTTTCTCGATCTTGCTGCGCACCTGGACTTCCAGTTCCAGCTTGCGGTTGGTATGCCGGGTCTCTTCGGCCAGCCCCTGGGCCTGGTCGTAAGCGGCCTGGGAATCGTCACGCGCACGCTTGAGCTGCTGCTCGCGGGCTTCGATACGCGACAACATGGTGTTGAAGGCTTCGGCCAGGCTGCCGATCTCGTCATGGTTGCCACGCCCGGCGCGCAGGGCGTAGTTCTCTTCACGGGTGACCTGCCGCGACAGTTCTTCCAGCTCATGAATGGGCCGTGTGATCAGGCGTTTGATTTGCCGGGCAATGACCAGCCACAACAACACACTGAAAATCAGGATGCCCAGGCTTGCGGTCAGCGTGCCGGTATAGAAGGCCACCGGTAGCTCACTGCTGGCCACCAGCAGTAAATGCCCGGAAGGCTGGGTGCCGCGGGGCAGGGTAATGACCTGGTTGCTGCGAAATTCGGTCAGGCGCCAGGCCTCGATATGCCGGTAATTGTCCGGCAGGTGCAGGCGGTCGCCGTGCTGCATCTGCGCCAGACGGTTGCCTTCACCGTCGTAGAGAGCGGCGGCGCGCAGGGGTGAGTAGCTGGTCAGTTCATTGAGCAGCGCCTCGGCCTTTGCCGGGGATTCGAGCGCCTCGGCGGCGAGCGATGGGTTGGACACCAGTCGTCCAATGGCCTGCAATGCCTGAGGCGCCATGCTTTCCTGGGAGATCCAGTAGGCGGCGCTGATAAACGTGAGGTTGGCCACCAGCAACACCGTGGTCAATAGCACCAGCAGTGCCACCAGCAATTTCTGCCCTACCGGTAGATTTTCAAGACGCTGGCGCAGTGGCATCAGGGGTTTCCCAGGTGATAGACAGGTAGGCAGGGTAGCGCGTGCCTCAGTCGCTGGCCAATCCGCGTGCCAGCAAATGTTCGACCAGCCGCGCTTGCAGCTGTTGCAGATGGGGCAATACCAACTGGTGGCGAGCGGCGGCCTGGCAGGCGTAGCCCAGCAGGTAGCTGATTTCGGTACGCCGGGCGTTGGCGACATCCTGGTACATGGACGAGTAATTGGCGGCGGTGGCCTGGATCACACGCTGTACTTCGTTGTGCAGGTCCTGTGCGGCGGCGGGCTGGCCACAGCACTCCAGCAACTCGGCCAATTCAGCGCACAAGGTTGCCACTTCACACTCGTGGTCTTGCAAGCCGCCGTTGCGGCATTGGTAAAGCACGGTCAATGGGTTGATGGCGCAATTGAGCGCCAGCTTGCGCCACAGCCGCGTGAGGATATCGGTGGCCCATTCGTGGGGAATGCTCGCAGCTTGCAGGTCGTCCAACCATAGCGGTGGGGTGGGATGGTTGGCGTCGCCCAGCCAGGTGTAGCCATGGCCGGCAAACACTACCCGCCAATCGCCATCGCGAAATGCGCCTTCGGTGCTGGACGCGTAAATGCAGCGGGCCGATGGCACTTGTGCAGCCACGGCGTCCTGGCTGCCGAGACCGTTCTGCAGCAGGATCAGCTCAGCATCCGGCGCCAGTCGAGGTTGCAACTGGGCGATAGCGGGTTGGGCGTCGTAGGCTTTGCATGCCACCAGCAGGCGATGAATCGGCTCCGGGCTTTCGGCTGTTTCGCCAATCACCGCATAGGTGTGTTCCACACCGTGCTCAACCAGGGTCAGGCCCTGGCCGGCTCGATAGCTGGCCAGGCGCGCCTCATTACGCAGGATCAGCTTGACCGGCACGCCGGCACGCGCCAGCCGCGTGGCCCAGAGGGTGCCAAGGCTGCCAGCGCCGAGAATATGCCAGGGGGTCGACATCAGTTTGTGCTCCGTAGGGTCGCTCACAGTGAACGGGGCGAAAGAACCGCTATAATGCCTCGGCATTTTAGCTCGGCGCGCTCCATCTTTACTGAGCCCGCCCCTTATATTGGAGAAATCACATGCCTTCGTTCGACGTGGTATCTGAACTGGACAAACACGAAGTCACCAACGCCGTCGAGAACGCCGTCAAGGAACTGGACCGTCGCTATGACTTGAAAGGCAAGGGCAGCTTCGAGTTCAAGGAAAAGGAACTGACCGTCAACCTGACCGCTGAAGCCGATTTCCAGCTCGAAGCGATGATCGAGATCCTCAAGCTGGCTCTGGTCAAGCGCAAGATCGACGTGCAGTGCCTTGAAGTCAAGGACGCCTACGCCTCCGGCAAGCTGATGAAGCAGGAAGCCGTGCTCAAGGAAGGCATCGACAAAGAGCTGGCGAAGAAGATCGTCGCTCATATCAAGGATGCCAAGCTGAAAGTCCAGGCCGCCATCCAGGGCGAGCAGGTGCGTGTCACCGGCAAGAAGCGCGACGACCTGCAAGAGGCCATCGCGGCCCTGCGCGCCAAGACCTTCGACATGCCGCTGCAGTTCAATAACTTCCGCGACTGATGGCACTTTGGGGAACCTGTGGGTTTTTTTGACGTCCCACGCCCCAGACTCAGCGCCTACAATTGAGCCCTACGGGGCTCAATTGCGTTTTCAGGCAGTCAATCAAGCCGCATATCCGCAAAGACAGGAGAAGCTACATGGATTTAAACGCAGAAGTGGATCATTTGATCAAGACCTCCCAGTCCTGGATCCCGATGATCATGGAATACGGCAGCCGTGTATTGCTGGCCATGCTGACCCTGGCCATCGGCTGGTGGCTGATCAACAAACTGACCCATCGCGTGGGCCGCTTGCTGGCGGTACGCAACGCTGACCTGGCGCTGCAGCACTTCATTACCAGCCTGGCGAACATCGTGCTCAAAGTCATGCTGGTGGTCAGCGTGGCCTCGATGATCGGTGTGGAAACCACCTCGTTCGTCGCCGCTATCGGCGCCGCGACCCTGGCCATCGGCCTGGCATTGCAAGGCAGCCTGGCCAACTTCGCCGGTGGCGTGCTGATCCTGCTGTTCCGCCCGTTCCGCATTGGCGACTGGATCGAAGCCCAAGGCACCTCCGGCACCGTTGACAGCATCCAGATTTTCCACACCGTGCTGCGTACCGGCGACAACAAGACGGTGATCCTGCCCAACGGCACCCTGTCCAACGGCATCATCACCAACACCAACCGCCAGCCAACCCGCAAGGTGGTGTTTGATGTCGGTGTGGATTACGAGGCAGACCTGCAAAAAGCTCGCGAAGTGCTGCTGGAACTGGCCAAGGACCCACGGGTGCTGGCTGATCCTGCACCGGTGGCGGTGGTTTCGACCTTGGGCGACAGCTCCATTACGGTTTCCCTGCGCTGCTGGACCAGTACCCCGGATTATTGGGACGTGATGTTCATGTTTAATGAACTGGCGCGTGATCGTTTGAAAGCAGCGGGGATTGATATTCCGTTTCCGCAGCGGGTTATTCGTGTGATGCAGGAAAGTGCGGCTAAATAACTTGGTTTGAGGCTGTCAAACTTGGCCGATAGGTCAGCTTCGGTAAACTAGTTACTTAGCTTGCTAGTTTTTTTTTGATTGAAACAAAACTGCAATAAAAAAGCCGCTCCTTGTTTAAACAGGGAGCGGCTTTTTTGTTCAAGGCCGAAGCCTTAAGCCATCGTTGTAATTAAACAGGCGATTACAAGATGTTCAGCGGGTAGTTCGCGATCAGGCGCAGTTCGTCGATAGAAGGCGAGCCGTAGTAAACGCCATCACCGGAGCGGTAGGTCGCTTGGCGCAGACGCAGGCTGAGGTCTTTAGCCGGGCCGCTCTGAATCACGTACTTGGCTTCGATGTCGCGTTCCCACTCTTTACCGTTGCTGGTAGTGCCGGTGTTGGCACCGCTACCGGTGATGTAGCGAGTCATGAAGCTCAGGCCAGGAATGCCGAAGGTCGCCATGTTGATGTCGTAACGCGCCTGGTAGGACTTCTCGCCTTCGGCGTTGAAGTCGGAACGGGCAACGGAGTTGGCCAGGAATACCGTGCCGCCGCCGTCTACGCCGTAGCCGTAGTCGCCGTCACCGGTAACCTTCTGGGCTGCCAGGGTGAAGGTGTGAGCGCCGATGGTGTACGCGCCCTGCAAGCTGAAGGCGCGGTTGTCGAGCTTGGTCACGCCATCCTTCTCTGCGCGTTGCAGGCCTGCGCCATCGCTTTTGGTGTCGTAGATGTTGAAGTCCAGCGCGAAGGACTGATCATCGCTCAGCGCGTGGGTCCAGTTCAGGTTGCTGTAGTACTTGCGGAAGTAATCTTCGGTTTTCGCGTAGTACAGGCTACCGGTGAATTCCGGAGTGAACGCGTAGACGCCGCCGACAAAGTCGGTTTTCGTCAGGCCCAGGCTGTCGTGGTAGGTCTGTGCCTGCGCGACGCTGGAGGTGAAGTGACCGCCCTCAAGCTTGAGGCCCTTGATTTCGTTGCTGGTGATCGAGATACCTTGTGGCAGCTCCGGCAACAGACGGCTGTCGTCGGAAGCGAACACTGGCGCGGTGGTGTACTGGTCACCGACTTTCAACACAGTATTGGAGATGCGGAACTTAACCGCGCCGCCGCCCTTGGAGTAATCGTCCTGCGAACGACCGTCGGAACCGGTGGGGAACAGACCCGTGCCAGCGCGACCCTTGCCGCTGTCGAGCTTGAGGCCCATCAGGCCGATCACGTCCACACCGACACCAATGGTGCCTTGGGTGAAGCCCGATTCGTACAGGGCGTTGAAGCCCAGGCCGGTTTCTTCTGCACGGCTCTTCGAACCCGGGCCCGACGGGTTGTTACGGAAGTCGCGGCTGAAGTACAGGGCGCGAGTATTGATAGTGAACGTACTGTCTTCAACAAAGCCCTTGGAATCGTCCTGGGCGGACGCCATTGCGAACTGCGAGGTGCCTGCTGAAACAGCCAGGGCGATCATGCTCCACTTCATCACGCGCATCGTGATTTGCTCCTTTGGTTTTAGGAAGAGTACTGCCGTCCCACCTGTATTTTTATCTGGGCGGCTCTTTCTTTATTTGTGTCGGCGCAAAGTTATATCACGCAGACTCTAATGACGATACTTACCCATCTTTCCTTTCAGCTTCTTTACGAGGCTGTCGTAAATCGCTAGATCCATGTCGCAAATTCACAGCCCAAATGTAACCGGGCTGACAACTTCAATGCTCTTTTCCTACATCTTTCAAAGTTTGAAAGCTTCCTTGATGCGCATTGAACCGCCGCTGGTTTTTATCGCGAAACACCTGCTTCCAAACGGGTGCCGTTGCCGACGATATGAGGGTGAATGCAACAAGCGTGCTCAAACTGGTAGCCGAATGTCATTTTTTCGTGAAAAGCGTGAAGGGAGTGTAAAAACCGCATAAACACGGGGCTTTTAGACCCTTAGGTTCGAGCTTGGCGCCGGGGTGTTACACCTATGCGTTCATTGACAAAAGCGTTCGCCTGGGGAAAACGTTACCGGTCCACCCCGTCAGTGGGTACTTGGCGGATCCCTTTGAGGCACAAGCGGGTCATTTTGGTGCGTGCCGCCGAGGCCCGACGTAGCGTGTTCGACTGTGCGCCTGCCTCGAAAGGGTGCGTAGTTTTTATCCGATTGCTTCAAGGCTTGTGCCCATTCGCCGTGAACGCGTGGGCATTCGAAGGTATGCTGGGCGCCTGAAACTGACCTGCCGAACGGAGTGCCCACGTGTTCGCCCTAGATCAACGCCTGCAACAAGATACCTTGGCCATGGGGGACTTCCCGCTGTGTCGCCTGCTGCTGTCCAATGACTCGAACTACCCCTGGTTCATCCTGGTACCGCGCATCGACGGTATCAGCGAAGTGTTTCAACTGGATGTCGCAGATCAACAAACCTTGTGGCAAGAGACGACGGCCCTGGCGCAGTTGCTTAATGAAGGGCTGGCCGCCGATAAGATGAACATCGGCGCGCTGGGCAACGTGGTCAGCCAGTTGCATGTGCACGTGATCGTGCGTAAACGCGATGACGCCGCCTGGCCGGCTCCAGTGTGGGGCAAACATCCCGCCCAACCTTATAACCACGAGCAAGTGTCGGCGATCCGCGCCCGTTTGCGTGAGCTATTGCCCGCCGACTTCATCTTTACCCAGGACTGAACCATGGACCTGCAAGATCGCGTCACCGACCTGGAAAGCCGCCTGGCCTTTCAGGACGACACTATCGAGACCCTCAATGACATCCTGGTCACCCAGCAGCGGGCGGTCGAGCGCCTGCAATTACAGATGAAGGCCCTGCTCAAGCGCCAGGAAGAAATGGGCGGGCAGTTCGAGTCGTCCGAAGAAGAAGCGCCGCCGCCGCACTATTGAACGGGCAGACAATAAAAAACCGCGATCCAGGCAGCGCTGGAGCGCGGTTTTTTTTGCTGCGAAAGCTTAGGATCAGCGACGCGGCAGGGCAGCGATGACATCTTCGGCTTGCAGGCCCTTGTCACGGTTCATCACCGAGAACTCCACGCGCTGGCCTTCGACCAGGACGCGGTGGCCTTCGCCACGGATAGCCCGGAAGTGGACGAAGATATCATCGCCCGAGTCGCGGGAAATGAAGCCGAAGCCTTTGGAGGTGTTGAACCACTTGACGGTCCCGGTATCCCGATTGGTCATGTCGTAGTTTTGCGAGGCGGCCGCTGGGGACGAACGGTAGAAGCTGATGGCCAGGTGAAGAACGATGGCAACCACAGCAATCACCAGGCTGAGCAGGATAGCCGGATGGCCACCGACTTCAGGCATGGGCGCCAGGAGGGTGAGGGTTTGTACGACAACAGTCAGCACCAGCAGCGCACTGACCAGGTTTTGCAGTTGATGACGCGTGCCTTTGTTCCAGTAAGGGATTACCGGTGCGAGCGTCAGGTTAAGAAGGCCGAACAAGGCCAGGTACAGAGCGTCGTGTTGTTGCAGGTAGGGCAGGCTTTCAGGCTGCAGGCTCGGGATAAAGGACAGCAGCAAAGCTGCAACGCCCGTTAGCAGGTGGACGATTTTCAACATTTTGATTAACTCACGTTAAGACGGATCACAAGGAAGAGCTGACTGGCACGGTTCGCTTCTGAACAATGGGAGGCGTTGAGCACGTGCGCGGGTATCAGCCTATGTGGCGTGCCGCAGAAATAAACGGCAGCCACACGGCGTCTATTTAACAGCAAAGGCCGTGCCTACTCAAATCAAGCATTTCGGGGTGTTGCGCCGGGCACGGCATTTCTGCGGCAAACGCTTGTCCTAGACAGGTGCAGGTTTTTTTAATGGCTTGCAGAGACTCTTCCTACGGGGAGAAAGGCTTGCCAGTTCACATCTGCAGGCGGGGCAGGGTCGATTTGCCGCATGCAGCCTGGGTGTGTCGGGCTGCACGAGGCTCGCTCTCTTGCTAGAGTGGTCCTGCACCTGATCAATGAATGCTCGTCAATTGAAGGGGAAAAACATGGCAATCGATATTGGTATCAGTGAAGAAGACCGTAAATCCATCGTCGACGGACTCTCGCGGCTGCTGTCCGATACCTATGTTCTTTATCTGAAGACCCACAACTTCCACTGGAACGTCACGGGCCCCATGTTTCGTACGCTGCACCTGATGTTCGAGGAGCAGTACAACGAACTGGCGCTGGCAGTGGACTCCATCGCCGAGCGCATCCGGGCCCTGGGTTTCCCGGCACCTGGCGCCTATTCGATCTACGCCCGCCTGTCTTCGATCAAGGAAGAAGAGGGCGTGCCGAGCGCCGAAGAGATGATCAAGCAGTTGGTGGCCGGTCAGGAAGCGGTCACGCGTACCGCCCGTGGCATCTTCCCATTGCTCGACAAGGTCAGTGATGAGCCGACGGCGGACCTGCTGACCCAGCGTATGCAGGTTCACGAGAAAACCGCGTGGATGCTGCGTTCCCTGCTCGAAAACCAGTAACTGTCGAACCCGGGCGGCGCCTTTTGGGCGCTGCCTGCTTGTTTCCCTGCGCTTCCTGGCGTTGTCCTACGACTAACAACTCCCCGTCTTCTGGCTGCTCCGCGCGTCCTGCGGTTTTATAGACCCATCGCCCAATGGGAGAAACCCATTGGCTGCTGTTTGGCAATGGAGTGTCAGGTGTATGTCACGTGGAGTAGGTAAGGGAGTGATGGAAACCTGTGGTTTTCACAAGATAAAGGTCGACCCCTTTGATAAGGGGTTTGATATGGGGATGGCCAAGCCATTGTCCCGTTCGGTCAGGCTCAACGGGTTTTCTACCTGTCTGCGGCTTGAACAGATTTATTGGAATATCCTGACGGAGATCGCCAGGATCAATACCTGCTCAGTCAGCGCCTTGTTGTCCTATGTCGATCGGGAAGTGCATCTGCGCTACGGAGGAGTGAAGAACTTCAGTGGGTTGGTGAGGGTGGTGTGCGTGGTTCATGTACTCAAAGGCCGCGCCGCCGCGTCTGCGGACACGCTTGTGCAATAGCCCGCTGGCTTCGGGGCCGGCCCTTCAACCTCGCGGGCCGGCCCTGGGGCAGAAAGCCGGCTGCGCTGCCTCGATTTACCAGATATAATCCCGCGCTTTGCTGCGCATGCCGGGCTTTAATGCACAGGGCAGGGCGTGGCGCTGTAACGTTCTGATCGCCGAGACATCCCCATGCCCATGTACGACTATCAATGCGCTTCCTGTGGTCACCAGTTGGAAGCCATTCAGAAGATCAGCGCAGCGCCGCTGGTCGATTGCCCTGCCTGCCAGGCACCTGAGTTGAAGAAGATGTTGTCCATGCCGGGCTTCCGCCTGAGCGGCAGTGGCTGGTACGAGACCGATTTCAAGACCGGCGCCAAGAAGAACCTGGCGGGCGGCGACAAAGCAGACTGAGTTGAACTCTACGCGCAGGCTCCTGCATTATCCGTCCCCTGCTTTAATGTACGGTGACGAGGCAAGCCTGCCACCGAAATTCGAATTACGAGAAGTGAAACCACGACCATGATGCGCAGCCACTATTGCGGCCAACTGAACGAGACCCTGGAAGGTCAGGAAATCACCCTTTGCGGATGGGTTCACCGTCGCCGCGACCACGGCGGGGTAATCTTCCTCGATATCCGTGATCGTGATGGTCTGGCCCAGGTGGTGTTTGACCCGGACCGCGCCGAGAGCTTCGCCGCCGCCGACCGTGTGCGCAGCGAATATGTAGTGAAGATCACCGGCAAGGTGCGCCTGCGTCCGGCCGGTGCCGTGAACAAGAACATGGCCTCCGGCGGCATCGAGGTGCTGGGCTATGAGCTGGAAGTGCTGAACGAATCGGAAACCCCGCCGTTCCCGCTCAACGAATACTCCGATGTGGGCGAAGAAACCCGCCTGCGCTACCGCTTCCTGGACCTGCGTCGTCCGGAAATGGCCGAGAAGCTGCGCCTGCGTTCGCGCATGACCACCAGCATCCGCCGTTTCCTGGATGAGAACGGCTTCCTCGACGTCGAGACGCCGATCCTCACCCGGGCTACCCCGGAAGGTGCACGTGACTACCTGGTGCCCAGCCGTACCCACGCGGGCAGCTTCTTTGCCTTGCCGCAATCGCCGCAGTTGTTCAAGCAACTGCTGATGGTCGCCGGCTTCGACCGTTACTACCAGATCGCCAAGTGCTTCCGTGACGAAGACCTGCGCGCCGACCGCCAGCCTGAATTCACCCAGATCGACATCGAGACCAGTTTCCTCGATGAAAAAGAGATCATGGGCCTGACCGAACAGATGATCCGCAACCTGTTCAAGGAAGTGCTGAACCTGGAGTTCGGCGAATTCCCGCACATGACCTTCGAAGAGGCCATGCGCCGCTACGGTTCCGACAAGCCAGACCTGCGTAACCCGCTGGAACTGGTGGATGTGGCCGACCAGCTCAAGGACGTCGACTTCAAGGTGTTCAGCGGCCCGGCCAACGACCCCAAATGCCGCATCGCCGCCCTGCGCGTGCCTGGCGGCGCGAGCATGCCGCGCAAGCAGATCGACGACTACACCAAGTTCGTCGGCATCTACGGTGCCAAGGGCCTGGCGTACATCAAGGTCAACGAGCGCGCCAATGGCGTTGACGGCCTGCAATCGCCGATCGTGAAAAACATCCCTGAAGCCAACCTGAACACGATCCTTGATCGCGTCGGTGCGGTCGATGGCGACATCGTGTTCTTCGGTGCCGACAAGGCCAAGATCGTCAGCGAAGCCCTGGGCGCGCTGCGCATCAAGCTCGGTCACGACCTGAACCTGCTGACCTGCGAATGGGCCCCGATGTGGGTCGTTGACTTCCCGATGTTCGAAGAGAACGACGACGGCAGCTTCAGCGCCTTGCACCACCCGTTCACCGCGCCGAAGTGCTCCCCGCAGGAGCTGGAAGCCAACCCGGCAGGCGCGCTGTCCCGTGCCTACGACATGGTGTTGAACGGTACCGAGCTGGGTGGCGGTTCGATCCGTATCCACCGCAAAGAGATGCAACAAGCGGTGTTCCGCCTGCTGGGCATCAACGAAGCGGAACAGGAAGAGAAGTTCGGCTTCCTGCTCGACGCCCTGAAATACGGCGCACCGCCCCACGGTGGTTTGGCGTTCGGCCTGGACCGTCTGGTGATGCTGATGACCGGCGCCCAGTCGATCCGCGAAGTGATTGCCTTCCCGAAAACCCAGAGCGCTGCGGACGTCATGACCCAGGCGCCGGGTGTGGTGGATGCCAAGGCACTGCGCGAGCTGCACATTCGCCTGCGCGAGGCGCCTAAGGCTGAGTAAGGCTGCGGCGTGAAAGCGCAATAAGGTTGTACGCAGTCAAAAAGGCGCATCTTCGGATGCGCCTTTGCGTTTAAAAGAAGGAAATCCTGCCTGGTGCGGGATTGATAAGGTTTCTAGAGAATTCGGAGTTGTGTTATGGCTGGCCATTCCAAGTGGGCGAACATCAAGCACCGCAAAGAGCGTCAGGATGCCAAGAAGGGCAAGATCTTCACCAAGTGGATTCGCGAACTGACCGTCGCTGCCCGCCAGGGCGGCGGTGACCCGGGTTCCAACCCGCGTCTGCGCCTGGCTTTGGATAAAGCGCTTGGCGCCAACATGAGTCGCGACATCATCGACCGTGCCGTCGCCCGTGGCGCCGGCGCCGCCGATACCGACGACATGGTCGAGCTGACCTACGAAGGCTACGGCCCGGGCGGCGTGGCGGTGATGGTCGAGTGCATGACCGACAACCGCAACCGGACCGCCGCAGCTGTGCGCCATGCATTCAGCAAGTGCGGTGGTAACCTCGGCACGGATGGTTCGGTCGCGTACCTGTTCGAACGCAAAGGGCAGATCACCTTCGCCCCCGGCACCGATGAAGACGCACTGATGGAAGCCGCAATGGAAGCGGACGCCGACGACGTGGTCACCAACGAAGACGGCTCTATCGACGTGTTTACCTCGTTCGCCAGCTTCTACGCCGTGCGTAATGCCCTGGAGGCCGCTGGTTTCAACGGCACCGATGCAGAAATCGTGATGCTGCCGACCACCAGTGCCGAACTGGATCTGGAGGGCGCGCAGAAGGTGTTGAAAATGCTGGATATGCTTGAAGACCTGGATGATGTGCAGAATGTCTACTCGAATGCCGACATCCCGGAATCGGTGGCTGAACAGCTAGGCTGAAGAACGATGTAGATCCCAATGTGGAAGGGGCTTGTGTGGGAGGGGGCTTGCCCCCGATGGCGGTAGTTCAGTCGATTTATAAGTAACTGACCCACCGCTATCGGGAGCAAGCCCCCTCCCACATTGGATTCTCGCTGTATCGAAAAAAGTATTATTTATTCCGCAGGCGTTATGACTTTAATCCTAGGGATCGACCCCGGTTCACGCATCACCGGTTTTGGCGTGGTGCAGCACACCCCGCGCGGCTGTATCTATGTGGCCTCGGGTTGCATCCGTACCGGGGCCGGTGAGTTGGCCGAACGGCTGCAGATCGTCTATCGCGGCGTACGTGAAGTCATCCAGACTTACGGCCCCGTTACCATGGGCATCGAAAAGGTGTTCATGGCCAAGAACGCCGACTCTGCGTTGAAACTCGGCCAGGCCCGTGGCGCCGCTATCGTGGCGGGGGCCGAGGAGGGCATGGAGATCGCCGAATACACCGCGACCCAGGTCAAGCAGGCCGTCGTTGGCACTGGTGCAGCGAACAAGGAGCAGGTGCAGATGATGGTCATGCACATGCTCAAGCTCACGTCAAAGCCGCAGATCGACGCCTCCGATGCCCTGGCCATCGCCATTTGCCATGCGCACACCCGCTCCAGCCTGTTGCCTCACGGCCTGGGCACCGCACGTAGTCGTGGCGGGCGGCTACGTCTCTGATAGCATCAGTGCATTCGTTATTTGCGGTCAGGCCCTGACCTGACCCTCAAGCCTTAAGGATCTGAACCGTGATTGGACGCTTGCGCGGCACCCTGGCTGAGAAACAGCCGCCGCACCTGATTCTGGATGTGAATGGATTGGGTTATGAGCTGGAAGTGCCCATGACCACCTTGTATCGCCTGCCGTCGGTCGGCGAGCCGATAACCTTGCACACGCATTTAGTGGTGCGTGAAGACGCGCAACTGCTCTATGGTTTCATCGGCAAGCGCGACCGCGATTTCTTCCGCGAGTTGATCCGTCTCAATGGTGTGGGGCCGAAACTGGCCCTGGCGTTGATGTCGAGCCTGGAAGTGGATGAGCTGGTACGTGCCGTTTCCGCCCAGGACACTTCGGCCCTGACCAAGGTGCCGGGCGTGGGCAAGAAAACCGCCGAGCGCCTGTTGGTGGAGCTCAAGGATCGCTTCAAGGCCTGGGAGGTGGTGCCGAGCATGTTCGCCCTGGTGCCGAACCAGCCGGATATGCCGGCGGGTCAGGTCGCCAGCGCCGAAAGCGATGCGGTCAGTGCGCTGATCTCCCTGGGCTACAAGCCCCAGGAGGCGAGCAAGGCGGTATCGGCCATCAAAGACAAGAACCTGAGCAGCGAAGACATGATCCGCCGAGCCCTGAAGGGAATGATTTAAGTGATTGAAGCTGATCGTCTGATCGCGGCCACCGGCCCGCGTGACCGTGAAGAAGTCCAGGACCGGGCCATCCGCCCCCTGAGCCTGGCCGAGTATATCGGCCAGCCTACCGTGCGCGAGCAGATGGAGCTGTTCATCCAGGCTGCGCGCGGGCGCAGTGAGTCCCTGGACCACACCTTGATCTTCGGCCCGCCAGGGTTGGGCAAGACCACCCTGGCCAATATCATCGCCCAGGAAATGGGCGTGTCGATCAAGTCTACCTCCGGCCCGGTGCTGGAGCGTCCTGGCGACCTGGCGGCGTTGTTGACCAATCTTGAACCCCACGATGTGTTGTTTATCGACGAGATCCATCGGTTGTCGCCGATTGTCGAGGAAGTGCTGTACCCGGCGATGGAGGACTTCCAGCTCGACATCATGATCGGCGAAGGCCCGGCGGCCCGTTCGATCAAGCTCGACCTGCCACCGTTCACCCTGGTCGGGGCGACCACCCGCGCGGGCATGCTGACCAACCCGCTGCGAGACCGTTTTGGCATTGTTCAACGTCTAGAGTTCTATAGCACTGCCGACCTTGCGACCATCGTCAGCCGTTCGGCGAGCATCCTGGGCTTGCCCCTGGACCCGGAAGGCGCATTTGAAATCGCCCGCCGCGCCCGCGGTACGCCACGGATTGCCAACCGCTTGCTGCGCCGGGTGCGCGACTTCGCCGAAGTGCGTGCCAAGGGCCACATCACCAAGGCGGTGGCGGACCTGGCATTGAACCTGCTGGACGTGGATGAACATGGTTTCGATCACCAGGACCGGCGCCTGCTCTTGACCATGATCGAGAAGTTCGACGGTGGCCCGGTTGGCGTGGACAGCCTGGCCGCGGCCATCAGCGAGGAGCGCCATACCATTGAGGATGTGCTGGAGCCATATCTGATCCAGCAGGGCTACATCATGCGTACACCGCGGGGCAGGGTGGTCACGCGCCATGCTTACCTGCACTTCGGGTTAAATATTCCGTCACGATTGGGGGAGATGCCTGCTGTAGACGAATTCCTCGATGCAGGGGACGATTAAAAAATGTAGGAGCGAGCTTGCTCGCGAAAAACGGCAACGATAACGCGTGCTTCCTGAGTAAACGCGGCGCCTAAGGGTTTTTCGCGAGCAAGCTCGCTCCTACAGGGTATTTGCCACGTGGGGTGATTTATCTGAAGTTTGTGCTGTCCCAGTGTCTGGTGTCGTCATTCAGGCAGTGGAAATGTTTTCAGGTATTGAAAAAACAGTTGCCCAGCCAATTGGCAACCTGAGGAGTAAGCACTAGAGTATGCGCGCGCAAAACGGGGATCAGTCGTTCGCACATCGCTGTCGCGTTTATTACGAGGACACCGATGCCGGCGGCATCGTGTATTACGTCAACTACCTCAAGTTCATGGAGCGGGCTCGCACCGAGCGGCTACGGGAGCTGGGCTTTGCCCAATCCCAGCTTGCAGGGGAGGACCTGTTATTCGTCGTGCATTCCAGCGAGGCGCGTTACCACGCGCCGGCGCGACTGGACGACGAGTTGCTGGTCAGCGCTGAAGTCATCGAATTGAACCGTGCCAGCCTGCGCTTCAAGCAGCAGGTCAGGCGGGCCACGGATGCAACGCTGCTCTGCGAGGGGCAGTTCCTGGTGGCGTGTGTGCGCACCAACAGCTTGAAACCTCGGGCCATTCCCGAAACTCTACGTGCGGCCTTTGCTGCCGTGAGCGGCGCGGGTCAACAATCAAAGCAGGAGATTTAGCGTGGAACCTACCGTCGTCGACCATTCCTCCATGTGGAGCCTGGTCAGCAATGCCAGTGTCGTGGTTCAACTGGTCATGCTGACCCTGGTAGCCGCATCGGTTACCTCTTGGGTCATGATTTTTCAGCGCAGCAACATGCTGCGCGCCGGTCGACGTGCCCTGGAGAGCTTTGAAGAGCGCTTCTGGTCGGGTATCGACCTGTCCAAGCTGTATCGCCAGGCCGGCAGCAACCCGGACCCGGATTCGGGCGTCGAGCAGATCTTCCGCGCCGGCTTCAAGGAATTCTCGCGCCTGCGCCAGCAGCCTGGGGTTGACCCGGAAGCCGTGATGGAAGGTGTGGCCCGGGCCATGCGCGTGGCCATCTCCCGTGAGGAAGAAAAGCTCGAGCAAGGCCTGCCGTACCTCGCCACCGTAGGTTCCGTCAGCCCTTACATCGGCCTGTTCGGTACCGTGTGGGGGATCATGAACTCCTTCCGCGGCCTGGCCCAGGCCCAGCAAGCCACACTGGCCACCGTGGCCCCGGGTATTGCCGAAGCCCTGATCGCCACCGCGATCGGCCTGTTTGCCGCGATCCCCGCAGTAATCGCCTACAACCGTTTTGCTGCAACCAGCGAAACCTTGATCGGCCGTTACTACACCTTCGCCGATGAATTCCAGGCGATCCTGCACCGTAAAGTGCACACCAGCGAAGAATAAGCAGGTAATTCCCAATGGCTTTAATCGCTCGAGCTCGCAAAAAGCGCAAGCCGGTCGCCGAGATGAACGTAGTGCCCTACATCGACGTGATGCTGGTGCTGCTGGTGATCTTCATGGTGACCGCGCCGATGCTCAACCAGGGCGTGAAGGTTGATCTGCCCAAGGTTTCCAGTGAAGCCTTGCCGCAAGACAACAACACTCAGGTCCTGACCATTTCGATCAAGGCTGACAAGACCTACTACTGGAACCTTGGCAGCGAAGTCGACACCCAGAAGCAGCAGGACAAGGCCCTGACCTTGCCGGCGATGACCGATGCGGTGACCAAGATCATTCGCTCCGGCAACGAAGGCGGCAAGCACACCCAGGTGTTCATCCGCGGCGACAAATCGGTCGACTACGGTTCCGTCATGGGCGCCATGGGCGGACTGCAGAAGGCCGGCGTCGGTAACGTTGGCTTGATTACCGAGGCGCCCTGATGCAGCAACAGCGAGAGCCGTCCGCCTCGGAAAGCTACTTCTGGCCTGGCGTGTGGGCAATTGCCCTGCACGTCCTGGTGTTCGGCATGCTGTTCGTCAGCTTTGCCATGACCCCGGACCTGCCGCCAGCCAAGCCGATCGTGCAGGCGACCCTGTATCAGCTGAAATCGAAGAGCCAGGCCACCACCCAGACCAATCAGAAGATTGCGGGTGAGGCCCAGAAGTCGGCTGCGCGCCAGACTGAAGTCGAGCAGATGGAACAGAAGAAGGTCGAGCAGGAAGCGGTGAAGGCTGCTGCGGAACAAAAGAAAGAAGAGGCGGCTCAAAAGGCCGAGGAATCGAAAAAGGCTGACGAAGCCAAGAAAGCCGACGAGGCGAAAAAGGCTGATGAAGCCAAGAAAGCCGAGAAAGCTGCCGAAGCGAAAAAGGCCGAAGAGAAACAACTGGCTGATATAGCCAAGAAGAAATCTGAAGAAGAAGCCAAGAAGGCTGCCGAAGAAGAGGCCAAGAAAAAGGCTGCTGAAGAAGCCAAGAAAAAGATAGTCGAAGACGCGAAGAAGAAAGCCGCCGAAGACGCCAAGAAAAAAGCTGAAGCAGACGAGGCGAAAAAGAAAGTCGCCGACGAAGCGAAGAAGAAAGCTGCCGCCGACGCCTCCAAGAAGAAGGCCCAGGAAGCAGCGCGCAAATCCGCCGAAGAGAAAAAGGCCCAGGCCCTGGCAGATTTGCTTTCCGACACGCCGCAACGTCAGCAAGCCTTGGCCGATGAGCGTGGTGATGAAGTCGCGGGCAGTTTCGACGACCTGATTCGGGCGCGGGCAGCGGAAGGCTGGACACGACCACCTTCGGCACGCAAAGGCATGACAGTAGTATTGCAGATCGGCATGTTGCCGGACGGTACGGTGACCTCGGTCAGCGTGGCCAAGTCCAGTGGTGACGGTACGTTCGACAGTTCAGCGGTTGCCGCGGTCAAGAATATTGGCCGGTTGACCGAGATGCAGGGAATGAAACCAAGTGACTTCGCTCCCTATCGTTCATTCAAGATGACATTCACACCTGAGGATCTAGCCTTGTGAGAAACCTTCTTCGAGGAATGCTTGTCGTTATTTGCTGTATGGCAGGGATAGCGGCGGCGGATGAAAAGAACATCCTGGTAACCAGCGGCAGCGATCGGGCCACTCCGATTGCAGTTGTACCCTTCGGTTGGCAGGGCGGCAGCGTGCTGCCGGACGACATGGCGCAGATCGTCAGCGACGACCTGCGTAACTCCGGTTACTACGCGCCGATTCCCAAAGGCAACATGATCAGCCAGCCCAACCAGGCCAGCGAAGTTGTGTTCCGTGACTGGAAAGCCGTGGGCGCGCAGTACGTGATGGTCGGCAACATCACGCCGGCCGGTGGTCGCCTGCAGATCCAGTACACCTTGTTCAACGTGGCCACCGAGCAGCAGGTCCTGACCGGCAGCGTATCGGGTACCGCAGAGCAACTGCGCGACATGGCCCACTACATCTCGGACCAGTCGTTTGAAAAACTCACCGGTATCAAAGGGGCGTTCTCGACGCGCCTGCTGTATGTGACGGCTGAGCGTTTCTCGGTGGACAACACCCGCTATACCCTGCAACGTTCGGACTACGACGGTGCACGTGCAGTGACCTTGCTGCAGTCCCGTGAGCCTATCCTGTCGCCGCGCTTTGCGCCGGACGGCAAGCGTATTGCCTATGTATCGTTCGAACAGCGCCGTCCGCGTATCTTCGTCCAGCACATTGATACAGGTCGCCGTGAGCAGATCACCAACTTTGAAGGCCTCAACGGTGCACCGGCCTGGTCCCCGGATGGTTCGCGCCTGGCTTTCGTACTGTCCAAGGACGGCAACCCGGATATCTACGTGATGAACATGGCCTCGCGCCAACTGAGTCGCGTAACCAGCGGCCCGGGTATCAACACCGAGCCGTTCTGGGGTAAGGATGGTTCCACCATTTATTTCACCTCCGACCGTGGCGGCAAGCCACAGGTCTACAAGGCAAATGTGAACGGCGGCGGTGCGGAACGAGTGACCTTTATCGGTAACTACAACGCCAACCCTAAGCTTTCGGCCGATGAAAAGACGTTGGTGATGATTCACCGTCAGGATGGTTTCACTAATTTCCGGGTTGCGGCCCAGGATTTGCAGCGTGGAACGGTAAAAATCCTTACAGACACCAACCTAGATGAGTCAGCCACTGTTGCGCCCAACGGCACCATGGTAATCTACGCCACCCGCCAGCAGGGCCGGGGAGTCTTGATGCTCGTGTCCATTAACGGACGCGTAAGGCTCCCGCTTCCTACCGCACAAGGCGAAGTCAGAGAACCATCCTGGTCCCCTTACCTGAACTGACGCGGCGCTACAAAAAGAAGTACTTAACACACTGGGGTTCATTAGGAGTTTCACGATGGAAATGCTGAAGTTTGGTAAGTTTGCTGCTCTGGCTCTGGCTCTGTCCGTAGCCGTTGGTTGCTCCTCTAAAGGCGGCGACAACGCCGGTGAAGGCGCTGCTGTTGATCCAAACGCTGGTTACGGCGCTAACACTGGTGCAGTTGACGGCTCCCTGAGCGAAGAAGCTGCTCTGCGCGCTATCACCACCTTCTACTTCGAATACGACAGTTCGGACCTGAAGCCAGAAGCCATGCGCGCTCTGGACGTTCACGCCAAGGACCTGAAAGCTAACGGCGCTCGCGTTGTTCTGGAAGGTAACACTGACGCCCGTGGTACTCGTGAGTACAACATGGCACTGGGCGAGCGTCGTGCGAAAGCCGTTCAGCGCTACCTGGTACTGCAAGGTGTTGCTCCAGGCCAACTGGAACTGGTTTCCTACGGTAAAGAGCGTCCAGTTGCAACTGGCAACGACGAGCAGTCGTGGGCTCAGAACCGTCGCGTCGAACTGCGTAAGTAATTCGTCATGCGAACGTGCCGTCGTGCTCTAACTGTATTGGCTCTCAGCCTCGCGCCGCTTGCGGTGTGGGCTGCGGTTCCTGTAACGGATAGCAACTCAGGCTATAACAATAGCGGGAGCAGTTATCCGCCAGCGGGTTATGGCACGAACGGCGCCTATGCTGGGGGAGCGGCTACGTCCGCTCCCTCGGCACAGGGCGAGCTGTTCAACCAACTGCAACGCATGCAGGATCAATTGTCGCAGCAACAAGGCGCCATTGAAGTGCTGCAGAATCAGGTGAACCAGCTCAAGCAAGAAGGCCTGGAGCGATACCAGGATCTTGATCGTCGTATTGGAGCCGGTGTTGCACCTGCCGCTACTCCTGATAATTCTTCTACCGGTGGCGCGCCAAGCGCTGCCGCCGGTGGCGCAGCAGCAGGGGCCGCCGCGGCTGCCCCTGCCGCCAGCAGCGAACCGGGTGATCCGGCGAAGGAAAAACTGTATTACGATGCAGCCTTCGACCTGATCAAAGCCAAGGATTTCGATAAGGCCAGCCAGGCCTTTACCGCATTCCTGCGCAAGTACCCCAACAGCCAGTACGCGGGCAATGCCCAGTACTGGTTGGGCGAGGTCAACCTGGCAAAGGGCGATTTGCAGGGGGCAGGCCAGGCTTTCGCCAAGGTCAGCCAGTTGTACCCCAAGCACGCCAAGGTGCCGGACTCGCTGTACAAGCTTGCTGACGTAGAACGCCGCCTGGGTCATACCGACAAGGTCAAAGGCATTCTGCAACAGGTGGTTGCCCAATATCCGGGGACGTCCGCCGCCCAGTTGGCCCAGCGGGATCTGCAGCGCTTGTAAGCGCATCTTTCCCGTTGAGAAGAAACCCGCGCCTGGCGCGGGTTTTTTCGTTAGAATCCACGCCCTTTTATGAAATACGCTTCCTGGGGTTGGCGCGTTGGCGCAATCCCTTGAAGTGCCTGACGGAGGCGGACAGCCTGTTTAGCTGTTACGCCCGTGGCGACTATGCAAGACACATTACGTATTACCGAAGTTTTTTACTCGTTGCAGGGTGAAACGCGCACTGCTGGCCTGCCTACCGTATTCGTACGGTTGACCGGCTGCCCATTGCGTTGCCAATACTGCGACAGCGCCTACGCCTTCAGCGGCGGCACCGTGCGCACCCTCGACGACATCCTGGAACAGGTTGCCGGCTACCGGCCGCGCTACGTCTGCGTGACGGGCGGTGAGCCATTGGCGCAACCCAATGCCATTCCTTTGCTCAAGCGGCTGTGTGACGCGGGTTACGAGGTCTCACTGGAAACCAGCGGCGCTCTGGACATCTCTGCGGTCGACCCGCGTGTCAGCCGAGTGGTCGACCTCAAGACCCCCGACTCCAAGGAAGCCCACCGCAACCGCTATGAGAACATCGACTTGCTGACAGCCAATGATCAGGTCAAGTTCGTCATCTGTTCCCGCGACGATTATGACTGGGCCAGCTCCAAGCTGATCCAATACGGCCTGGAGCGTCGCGCGGGCGAGGTGCTGTTCTCGCCCAGCCACCACGACCTCAACGCTCGCGACCTGGCTGACTGGGTCGTGGCCGACAACCTGCCGGTGCGCCTGCAATTGCAGCTGCATAAGTACCTGTGGAACGACGAGCCGGGACGTTGATCAGGCGGCTGCGAGAGGCGTTCTACCGACCGAATTACCGTTCAAATGCGTTTTTTCTGATTTATTTCAAATAAGGTGTTGAATAATCCTTAGAAATCAGTATTATACGCGCCACCACACAGCGGGTCGTTAGCTCAGTTGGTAGAGCAGTTGGCTTTTAACCAATTGGTCGTAGGTTCGAATCCCACACGACCCACCATTTTTGGCGGTTTAGAAAATCCGGAAGGCCCACGTAAGTGAGGATTTCCGGGTTTTTTTTTGCCTGGAATTTGGCCTGTCCACACCGACGCGGCGCAGCCGCGATCAGATGCTGATTGTCGTTCAAGAACAGCCCTTCAATCTGATGTTCCTATCTGGACTGACCAACCGGGATGCAGCCGGCGGCGAAAACCGACGCAGTGGGTAAAGCCGCCACCGGCAACGCTGACTTCAATGTCAACGGGCGCGTGGTCAGCGCCGGCCAGCGCTACATCAACGGCATCATCAACGATGACCAACTGTTCCGCTACCTGATGGACAACGCCATCTCCTACAAGGACTCGCCCAACCTGCAACTGGAAAAAGGGGGGTGGATTTATTTGATCAGGACGGGACATTGCCACTGGAGTAACGCGCACTTTTTTCTACCTGACATTTCAGATTTTTTGATTTTTTCGGCGCGTTTTTCCAGGTTGCCGCCCCAAATACGCAATTCATGACCCTCTGCCTTTGTTTAGTATTGGATCCACTGACATCGAAGCCCTGCGGCTGTCTCGCCCCGTCGGTCTGTTTCAAAAAAGGAAAAGCGCATGATGTTCAAGGACACTTCCAACCATTCCCGAGATAGCTCGCTCGCTTGCCTTAAGACGGTCGCGAACGCCGCGATGGCCTGCTGAAATGAACGCGCCTACCCCACTAGCCGCACTCGCCGCTAACTATGAACACGGCCACATCGTGGCGCCCCATCGACATGACGAGGGTCAGCTCGTCTATGCCATCAACGGTGTGATGCTGGTGTCGGTGGAGGCGACGGCCTGGGTGGTGCCTTCCGGGCATGCATTGTGGGTGCCGTCGGGGAGGGAGCATCAGATCCGCATGACCGGTGAGGTGCGTATGCGCACCTTGTTGATCTCGCCGGGGGCGCATCGTGGCTTGACGTTGGAGTGCGAGGTCATCAGGGTTTCGCCGCTGTTGCGTGAGCTGATCGTCGCTGCGGGGGATAAGCTCGACAGTAAGCCGGCGTTGTTGCGCCACGCGCAGATTGTCGAGTTGATTTTCTCGGAGCTCGACCGGGCACAACGGGTGCTGGCGCATGTGCCGATCCCGGATGAGCCGAGGCTCAAGTCGTTGTGTGCGGGCTTTATCGACAACCCTTCCCAGGAGTCGACACTGGAGAGTTGGGCGCTGCAGCTCAATATGAGTTCGCGCACCCTGGCGCGGCTGTTCCAGAAAGAGTTGGGCATGAGTTATGGCGAATGGCGCAAGCGCACGCGGCTTTTGCTCAGCATGCAGCGCCTGGCCTGTGGTGTGTCGATCCTGGAAGTGGCGCTGGAACATGGCTATCAGAGCCCGAGTGCGTTTACTGCGATGTTCAAGCGCACCATGGGTTACACCCCGAGTAACTGTCGATGAGTGTGATTTGACTTGGCGACAGGCTTCCCTGTCAGCCTCGGTCCAAATGTGGGAGGGGGCTTGCCCTAATGCCCCTGTAGGAGCGAGCTTGCTCGCGAGAAACCCATAGGCGCCGCGTTTACTTAGGAAACACGCGTTATCGTTGACGTTTTTCGCGAGCAAGCTCGCTCCTACAGACCCGCACCTTGTCCCAATCAAAACGATGGTTGTCCGGAACTCGGGAGATTCGCACCTCGTTGCGCTCTTACCCTGGGTCTCTACTTGGCCTTCTGGATTTCTTCGATGGGTTCGCCTTCTTTTCCCTCATGGCATGGCCGTCTTGCGCTGCTGGGCATTGCGCTGGCGTTGTCGGCGGGTTGTTCGTCCTGGGTTGCCCATGCGCCCGCACAGCCACATCCGCAGCGCATTAATGCCCTGAGCCACTTGCCGCAAGATGTATCGGCCCAGGCATTACCCGAGCGCTGGTGGCAGTTGTACAACGATCCACAGCTCGATGCGCTGGTGCAGCAGGCATTGCTGCACAACCGTGACCTGGCGGCAGCCCAGGCCCATGTGCAGGCGATGCTGGCCGGGATCACGCAGGCCGATGCCGAGCGTTGGCCGGCCACCCAGGCGTCACTGGGGGCGGCTTATGGCAAGACCGCCGATGATCAGACCCTGGCCAAGGCCACCGATAGCCATGCACCGTCGGAATGGGCGTTCAACCCCGGCATGGAATTGGCGTATCAAGTGGATGTGTGGGGCCAGGTTCAGCGCACGATCGAACGAGCTCAGGTGCAAGCCGCGGCGGCGCAGGACGCCGAAGACCTGTTGCGCATCACGGTCGTGGCGCAAACCACCCGCGCCTATGTGAATGCTTGCGCCCTCGGTGCACGTGCCAAGGTCCAGCGTCATTCGTTGGACGTGGTCGGGCGCAGCCTGGCGTTGATCGATCGCCAGCGCCAGGCCGGTGTGGTGACGGACCTTGAATACACGCGCATGCAAGCCCTGCAGGGCGAAACCTTGGCCTTGCTGCCGATGCTCGAGGCGCGTCGGCAAGCAGCGCTGTACGAGCTGGCGATGCTCACCGGCGTCGCCGACCTTGAGCAAGACGCTGGCGCTGCGACCTGTGAAGTGGTGCCGCAACTCAATGCCGAACTGCCGGTGGGCGATGGCTGGCAATTATTGGCGCGCCGCCCCGATATCCGTCAGGCCGAGCGAGCGTTGCAGGCGGCTACGCTGCAAGTGGATATCGTCCAGGCCGACCTGTACCCCAAGGTCACCTTCGGCGCTTCAGTGTCTTCCTCAGCCAACAAATTCCATGAGCTGGGCGATAGCAGCGCGGTGATGTTCGGCATTGGTCCGCTGATCACCTGGCAGATCCCCAATTGGCGCGCCAACCGCGCACGGGTCAAGCAGGCGCGGGCGCTTGAGCAGGTGGAGGTGGCGCAGTTCGAGGCCAGCGTACTCAAGGCTCTCAAGGAGGTGCGCCAGGCCCTGGCGTTATACGACGGCGAGCGCCAGCGTCACGCGGCCTTGAGCCAGGCACTGGACAGCAGCCGCCACGCCTACAGGTTGGCCCAATTCAACTACGACGCCGGGTCTATCGATTTTCTGGACGTGCTGGACAGCGAGCGTGAACTGATCCGCTTGCAGGCCAATCGCGCCGACGCCGACGGCCAGTTGCTGCAACGCCAGATCAGCCTGTTTCGGGCGCTTGGCGGTGGTTGGCAGCCTTCAGCTCCCATCCACGCTTCCCCCACTTTTTCCGGTACCCAGCCATGAATATCGCCGTTGATGAAAAAACTGCTGTCCAGGATGAATCGGCGCATACGCGCAAGCAACGTCGCAAACGGCACCTGATCCTGCTGGGCGGCGCGGCGCTGTTGATCGCAACGGTGGTGTTCGGCGTGTACTGGATGACGGTCGGCCGGTATCTGGAACAGACCGATGATGCCTATGTGCGTGCCGACTGGATTCCCATCAGCCCCAAGGTCTCCGGGTATGTGGCCGAGGTCTTGGTGGAGGACGACCAGTCCGTCAAGGCCGGGGATGTGCTGGTGCGCATCGAGGACCGTGACTACCAGGCACGCTTGGAACAGGCCCGTGCACAATTGGCCGAAACCCAGGCCTCGGTGGCGGCGCAAGAGGCCAACCTGCGCGTCACCGACAGCCTGATCGCCCAGCAACAGGCCGGCGTTGCCCAGGCTCAGGCCCACGCCCGCAGCGTGGCCGCCGAGTTGCACCGCGCACACCTCGACCAGCGCCGCTACGAAGGGTTGGTGCGCGAACACGCCGCCAGTGCCCAGCGCCTGGAAACGGCGGCCGCCAGCTACACCCAGGCCAGCGCCGCGGTGGAAATTGCCAAGGCCATGCAACGTCAACAGGAAACCCGGCTGACCGTTGCCATCAGTCGCCGCCAATTGGCCCAAGCCTCGCTCCAACAACAGATAGCCCGACGCAGCCAAGCCCAGGCGCAGTTGAACCTGGCGACCCATGCCCAGGAAGACACCTTGATCCGCTCGCCCATCGACGGGGTAGTGGGGCAGCGCAAAGTGCGCACCCGCCAATACGTCGCGCCAGGCTTGCCGCTGCTGGCGGTGGTGCCCTTGCAGCAGGCCTACGTGGTGGCCAACTACAAGGAAACCCAGTTGCGCGACATGCGCGCCGGCCAACCCGTGGACATCAGCATCGACAGTTATTCAGGACGCAAGCTCAAGGGCCACGTGGTGAGTTACTCGCCAGGTTCGGGGGCGGTGTTCGCATTGTTGCCGTCGGACAACGCCACCGGCAACTTCACCAAGATCGTGCAGCGCTTCCCGGTGAAGATTGTCATCGATGAGCATGATCAAGACGGGCCTATCCTGCCGGGTATGTCGGTGGTCACCACGGTCGATACCCGGCCAGCCAACCAGGGCGTTGCACATGACTGAAACCGCTGAAAAGAGCGTCTCCTTTCGCGCCTGGGTGGCGGTGATCGGTGGGCTGTTCGGCTGTTTCATGGCCGGCATGAACGTGCACGTAACCAGCGCCGCATTGCCGGAAATCGAAGGCTCCCTGGGGGCGACCTTTGAGGAAGGCTCGTGGATCTCCACCGCCT
Source organism: Pseudomonas khavaziana (assembly GCF_036704165.1). Lineage (NCBI taxonomy): Bacteria > Pseudomonadati > Pseudomonadota > Gammaproteobacteria > Pseudomonadales > Pseudomonadaceae > Pseudomonas > Pseudomonas khavaziana. The sequence goes on along the minus strand of NZ_CP129946.1, from coordinate 5,158,680 downwards.
ACCTGGTCGCGGAGATCGTGATGATCCCGCTGACCGCCTGGCTGGTGCAGGTGTTCTCCCTGCGCCGGGTGATGCTGGTGGGTTCGTTTGTATTCCTGGTGGCGTCCATCGCCTGCTCCTGGGCGCCCAACCTGCAAGTGATGATCATCATTCGGGTGATCCAGGGCGCGGCCGGCGCGGTGCTGATCCCCTTGTCATTCCAGTTGATCATCACCGAGCTGCCGCCGAGCAAGATTGCCATGGGCATGGCCTTGTTCGCCCTGTCCAACAGCGTTGCCCAGGCGGCCGGGCCGTCCATCGGCGGGTGGCTGACCGATGCCTATTCCTGGCGCTGGATTTTCTACCTGCAACTGGTCCCGGGCATTCTGTTGCTGCTGGCGGTGGCGTGGTCCATCGAAGCCAAGCCCATGCAGTTGAGCCTGCTCAAGCGCGGCGACTGGGGCGGCATCCTGGCCATGATCGTCGGCCTGGGTGGCTTGCAGATCGTGCTGGAAGAAGGCGGGCGCAAGGATTGGTTCGGCTCCGATTTCATTGTGTGGATGTCACTGGTCGCAGGCGTTGCCCTGGTTTATTTCGTGCTGTCGCAGCTGTATGGCAGCCGCTCCTTCATCAACCTGCGCCTGCTCAAGAGCTACAACTTCGGCGTGGCCAGTGCGGCAATGTTCATTTTCGGCGGGGCGACCTTCGGCCTGGTGTTTCTGGTGCCCAATTACCTGTCCCAGCTGCAGGGTTACAACGCCCGCGAGATCGGCATCAGCCTGATCGCCTACGGCATGGTGCAACTGGTGCTGGCGCCGTTAATGCCACGCCTGATGAAGTGGCTCAACCCGAAACTGATGGTTGCCAGCGGCTTTTTCATCATGGCGCTGGGGTGTTATCTGGGGGCGCATCTGGATGTGGATAGCGCTGCCAACGTGATCATTCCTTCCACGGTGGTGCGCGGTATCGGACAGCCACTGATCATGGTGGCGCTGTCGGTGCTGGCGGTATCCGGCTTGCCCAAGGATGAAGCCGGTTCCGCCTCTGCCTTGTTCTCCATGCTGCGTAACCTGGGTGGTGCCGTGGGCACTGCGGGGTTGACGCAGATTGTCGCCATGCGCGAACGCTTTCACTCCGAGCGGGTCGGGGAGTCGATCACCTTGTTTTCGCCGTCCTTGCAGGAGCGTCTGCGCGTCAGCATGGCCGACAGCGAAGCGTTTATTTTCAATCAATTGCTACCCGCCCAGCAGCAGGTTCTTGAGGGGCTGATCCGTACCGTGCGGCGCGAGGCGTACCTGATGGCTTACAGCGACGCGTTCTACGTCTCCTGTGTTGCGTTGGTGCTGTGTGGCTTGGCGGCCCTTGCCTTGCGGCAACAAGCCAGGAATTAGCTCTACAAATGTGGGAGGGGGCTTGCTCCCGATAGCGGTGGGTCAGATACAGATAAGCTGACTGACACACTGCTATCGGGAGCAAGCCCCCTCCCACATTTGGATCTGTTTCGTTTAGTAAATCGGGTGCTTAACCTTTAGTTGATGCCTTGATCAATCCCCGCCTGCAAGACCTGGCCCTGACTGTGCCCACCCGCTCGCAGTGGCCCCAGGTTGAAGGCTTGATCCTTGCGCGTGGCGTCATCCTGTTTCTGGGTCAATTCATCCTTGGCTCCCAGTGCGAGATTGACCGGTGATTTGGAGACGTTCAGCCCGACATCGGCACGGTAGTCGCTGCCGGCCAATGCCGTAGCGGTGACTTTGGAACCGCCCAGCTCGACCTTGCCATGTTCGGCGCCGATCCGCGCACCCGTGAGGCGCGTATCACCGCTCACCTGCAGATTGACGCCCTGGCTTGCGCGAATGCCTGACGCCTGGGTGACGCTGTCCTTGACCACATGGCTGACATCCAGATACAGGGTCGGGGTGTAGTTGGTGTTGCCACTCTTGTCACCGAACAACACGCTTTCGGCGGTATTGGCTACCGAGCTGCCGGTGGTGTTCTTGCCGCTGACGACGTAGCTGTCGCTGTTTTTCGGCCAGACCTTTTCCTTGAAACCCGACAGGCGCGTGCCCAGGGCCTCCTTCTTGTCCGCCAGGTAAGCCTTGGCCTTGTCCACGCGGGTGGCGAAAGCGCCACGGGGCTCGGGGTTCACATCGTAACTGGCGCTGCGGGTGAATTTTTCTTCCAAGCGCTCCTTGGCGTTGACGACGCCGTTGACCACTTTGTCCTTGGCCGAAGCCAGGTGCCCGGTGCTTTTGTCGACGACGTTCTCCAGCTTGTCGCGATGCTTGTCGAACGCACCTTCGGCCTTGGCTTGCACCTTGTCCTTGAGCGGGCCGGCGGCAGTGGCGAGTTTATCCACCACGCCTGGCTGGTTTTTCTCCACATCCAGCCTGGCATCGACATTGACCTGGGTACTATTGACCTGGTCCTTGCGACTCTCAACGACAAGATCACCGCCAACTTTTCCACTCACCTGCTCGGCCTTGATGCGTGCCCCGGCCAGATGGGTGTCGCCGGCACTGTTGATGACCACGCTGCCGGCCTTGATCAGGCTGTCATGCTGGGTGGTACTTTGCAGGTGATCCACATCGACCTTGGCCCGCGCATTGATGCCGCGCTGGGTCTTGGGTGTTTCGTGCTCCCCGGCGTCGGCCAAGGTGGTCTTGCCAACGCTGCCACCCGCGCCCAGGGTCACACCCCAGTTGTCATGGGCCTGGGTCGATTGTGCTGACTCTTGCAGAATGCCGCCGTTCTGCGCATCGAGGTTGACGCTGGCCGCGCTGACCTGAGTTCCCTGCAAGTGCAGGGCATCGGCCGCCTCGGCACCACCGGCGAGGCTGACCTTGCCGTTGCTGTGCAACTGCCCGACGACTACGCCCTGGTCATTTTCCGCCACTTTGCCGATGTTGAAATTGGCGCTGAGGCTGCCGGTCTTGCTGCTGCTGTCGGCGCTGCTGGTCTTGCCAGCGCCAATGGTCAGGCCGCCGCCCAGATTACTGCCGCTACTGACGTGGCGGTTGGTGGCGGCTTGCAGGTCCAGCTTGCCCCCGGCATTGAGGTGGATATCGCCGGTCTTGGCGGTGCTGGAGCCGATTTGCGTGCCCTGCAGGGTCATGTTGCCACCGCTGCTGAGCTGGATCGGCCCGCTGCCCTGTATCGTCGTGACGCGGGCCTGGCTGTCCTGAGTGTCCAGGCGTTTGTTGTCCAGTTGCACACCGGCACCGAGGTTCATGTTCGTGCCGTTGGCGCCTGGTGCCGTGCCGACGGTCAATGAACCGTTGCCGCGCAAGGTGCTGCTGGTTGTGCTCTGGCTGTCATTGGCCTGGTTGAGCGTCAACTCGCCACCGGTCTTGAGGTTGACGCCGGCCTGGCCGCCGTTGAACTGGCTGCCTTCATAGCGTGCGTCGCCCTTGGCCTCGATGCTCACGCCCTGGGTGCCGGCATAGCTGCCGACCACCGCCGTGCTGCTGATTTCACGCACATCGCTGCTGCCGCCCAAGCCGCTGCCGCGGACATTCAGGTCTTCACCGGTGGTGGTGTAGATCCGCACACCCGCCTTGGCGTCCACGCCTTGCTCGCTGCTGTCGTGGGTATTGGCGGCGGCCGTGGCGACATGTTCGCCGGCCTTGATCGTCAGCCCGCCATCGGTGGCCCGGTATTGAGTGCCTGCATCCTGCAGTTTTCCAGCGGTATCGACCTGCACCGTGGCGCCACTGAACTGGCTGACCACCGCCGTGCTGTGCTGCTGTGTGCGGGTTTTGTGGGTGTGTCCGACTTCCACGTCCAGCCCGACATTCGGTTGTTCGAACGCGTCCAGCAAACCAGGCTGATGGAACTTGACCTGGGCCACGCCTTCGACGGCTTTTTCGATCGGGCGAGTAATGCCTTTGTACTCCACATTGGCGCCGACATCGGCGGTCCAGCCGTTTTCCTTATGGGTACCGGCCTCGGTGGCATGGGCTGCCTGATTGTCGATCCGGCCCGCGTTGACCTGCAACTCGGTGCCGGCCTTGACCTGTGAGCCCTGGCTGGTAAGGGTGTCGCCGACGTTGATGGTCAGCTTGCCGGTCGCTGCCACGGTGCTGGTTTGCGCGGTGGTTTTACTGTTGGTGTCCTGGCTGCTCTGATGGCTGAATTGCGCGCCACTGCCAGCCCGATCAAGGCCGCCGGTGTAGTAGAAACTCCCGCCGGCGGTGGTCTTGTCGATGGCTTGGGTGCTGCTGTCGTCGGCCGCCAACAGCGCGAGGCTTTGACCGCTCAGGCTTGCATCGCCCTGGGTCGCCTTGAGGTCGGAACCCTTGATGCTCACATCGCCGCCAGCGCTGACTACCACACTGCCTCCTTTAAGGCTGGAAGCCTGCTGCCGGGTGGTGTCGGTCTTGCGGGTTTGCTGCTGGTCTTCATAGCTCACCCCTGCACGGTATTGACGGCTGCCGTCGGCGGTTTCCCTGGCATAGCCGTCGAAGCCACGGGTGTGCGTGCTGGTGGTGTCGTGGGTGGTGTTCTCGGCCGCAGCCACCTTGATATCACCCTTGGCCTGTGCCTGCAGTTCGTCGCCAGCAGACACCTGGGAACCAGTGACGGTGATGTCTTGGGCGCTTTGCAGCTTGAGGTTGCTGTCTGAGCGCAGGTGGCTGGCGACTATGGTGCTGTCCTTGAGGTTCTTGCGGCTTTCGTCCTTGGAGATGCCGAAGAACTTGCTGTCGTTGCTGTAGCGGTTGTCGTGGGAGGTGTCCTGTACGCCGTCGATCACCAGCGAGCCCTTGTCGCTGATGACGCTGGCCTGCTTGCCGCCACGGGCCTGGCTACCGCTGATGCGTACGTCGTCGGCCTTGACGATCAGCTTGCCGTCGGCGTTGACCTTGCTGCCGGTGTTCAGGGTTTTGCCTTGGTTACCGTCGCCTTTCTTACCGAAGAAGCTGCCACCGGTCAGGTCGCCGGAGTAGGCGTTATCGCTGCTGCTTTGGGTGCGGCTGGCGCTGGCGATTTCGACTTGGCCGCCGGTCAACTGGATATCACCCGGGGTTTTCAGCTCGGCACCCTGCAGTTGCAGTGTCTGCTTGCTGGTCAACGCCAATGTATTGCCAGACTTGAGGCTGCTGGTGATGCTGCGTTGTTCGCTGCTGGATTTTTCCCAGTTGGCTTTCCACAAATGCTTGCGGTGGTTGCCCTGGTCGCGGGTTTCATGGGTTTCGGTGGCGGCGTTTACCAGCAGGTCGGCACCGCTGTTGATGCGCAAGGCGCTGCCCGCTTCTACGTGGCTGGCTTTGATCTCGGTGTTGGCGCCGGAGGACAGCGCGGCGTCCTGTTGCGCGACAACCTTGTTGCCGTGCTGGCGCGAGTCCTTGTCGGTGGTGGTGCGGTCATAGGTTTCGTAGGTGAACAGGAAGTTGCTGTTGTCCCACTGTTCACGTTTTTCCTGGAGTTTGCGGCTTTCCAGGCTGCTGAGGGTCAGGTTGCGGCTGGCGGCGAGTTTGACGTTGCGCCCGCTGACGTCGGTGGCCGCCAGGTTCAAGTCCCTGGCACTGTGCAAGTCGACATCGCCCTGGCGGCTCTGCACACCGGCGCGGGTGGCGTCGAGGCTGTTGGCGTGGACCTGGCCGCTGATATCGAGGTCACCGGCCGAGCTGATTTTCACGCCGTCACGGCCGTCCACCTGCACGCCGCCCACGCGCACACCGGCACCTTCGGCGGTGCTGATGATATTGATACGCCCGGCCTGCATCGCCCCGAACAGGCGTGCGTCGATACGCTGGTCCTGGGTCTTGCTGGCCGGGTCTACCTGGCTGACTTGCCCGCTGGCGAAGTCGACCTGGTTGCGCCCGACCGTGAGGTTCAATTGATCATGGGCACTGATGCTGCCGTCGCTGTCGATACGTGGCGCGATCAGGTTGATGGAGCCTTCGCGGTTGTGCAGGCCCTGGCCTTGCACCGTCAGTTGGCCGGTGGCATCCCGGGTGCTCAAGGCTTGCAGTTTGCCGTTGTCGAGTTCAGGACGGCCGACCACCAGGTTGGCATTCGGGGTGTTGATGAAACTGCCGCCATTCACCGAAATGCCGTTGGGGTTGGCCAGCACATAGTCGGCGGCCTGGCCGAAGATCTCCTGGGCGCCGTTGAGGGCCGAGGCGTTGCGACTGATCACTTCGTTGAGGATCACGCTCGCCGCCTGGCCCTGGAACTGCGGGTTGGCCGCCAGTTGCCCGGCGAGCTTGGAAACGTCGGCCTGCAATGCGTTGTTCAGCACCAGGCCCTGGCGGTCGACGTTGTAGTCGAGAAACTGGTTATGGGACAGGCCGCCTGCGTTCGGCGCGACGATGTTGACGATGGGCACACCGCCCTGGTTTTGCAGCTGCGGCGTGCCACCAGGCCCTTCGGCCACGGTCACGCCTGCGGCGAGCACAAGCTGGGGCAGCAGGAACAGGCTGGCAATGGTCCAGCGCAGTTTGCCCTGGGGCGAAAGGTGGAAGCTGTGGGGAATAGTCGGCATAAATGATCTCGCTCTGTGTTGGCTGATCCACGACGTGCGTTGTTCGTTGCAACGCTGCTGTGGTGGTCAGGTACGGCGGTTGTCTCAGGCTAAAAAAACAGCGGTGTTCTCATATTTGCAGGCTCATATTTGCGCGCTCAGATCTGCAAGCTCAGGCGTGTCAGCCAGACCTCCGGCTCCTGGCGAAAACCTGTGGGGGTGTTGAGGTTGCGTTGGTAATCGAAGTCGAGCTGCACGTTCTTCCAGCTCAGGTTGAGCCCCGCGCTGGCGCCGCTCAGGCGTTGGCTTTGGGCGCCGTGTTCGCGCTTGACCCAACCGTTGTCCAGGCCCAGGCGCGGGGTGATCTTCACCGGCAAGTCGCTGTTCAGCGGCAGGCGCAACGTGTTGCGCCACACTGCGCCAATCGCGCCCGAGCTGCTGTTGTCGCGGTAGCCGCGCACGGCCGAGTCGTCGGTGACCAGCAACTGTTCGATGGCAGGCAGCGCGTCCGGGCTGTATTGCACCGACAGCTGGCTCTGCCACTGCCACGGTTGCGCTGACCATTGGCCGTTACGCCATTGGCTGAGGTTGGCGCGGTACTTGTGAAACTGCGCCTTGGGCCGGTTTTTGTGCATCTGGTCGGCATCGCGATCGGCGCCGAACCAGGTCAGGCCCTGGGCGTAATTGAGGTCCAGGTTCCACACCGCGCTGTTGAGCCAGAACAGGTTCAGGCCGGCCTCGGCCACCGTCAGTGTGGGGCTCTGGATGTCCAGGTGAGCCTTCTGTAGGTAACTGTCGACGTCCTTGTAGGCCAGTTGCAGGTTGGCACTCAGTTGATGGCCCTGGTCGCGCCACAGCACCCGGTCGCTGCGCAGGCTGACCTGATCGGTGCGGCCGCTGTTGTAGAGCGTCGTGCGGCTGAGTTTGAACGGCGAGCGGTATTCGGCATGGCTGGCGAACAGGCTGTAGGTCCAATAGCCGTAGGGGATCGAATAGAACAGGCTGTGGCTGCGGCTGTAGCGCGGCCCATGGTTTAGCGTGTCGCTGAAACTCAGGTTGAGCGAATCGCCCAATTGCAGCGGGCTGTCCAGGCTCAGGCTGAGGGCATTGCGATCACGCCCGGTGCCGGCGCTGCCGAGATTATCCAGCCCAAGCCCCAGGGCCCAACGTGAGGCACTGCTGCGCGAGCGCAGGATGATGCGCGAGGCGCCCGCTTGGCTGCCTGGGGCGATGTCGGCGGTGAGGTCGACCGAGCGCAGGCGGTTGAGCTGGTCCAGGCCCTGTTCCAGGTCGCGCAGGTTCAGCGGTTTGCCGAGCATCCCGGGAAACGCTGCGCCTAACGATACGGGCAGGCTCTGGTCGGCCAGTTCGATGGCTTCCAGGTAGCCTTCCTCGACGTGAATATCCAGCGGCTGCCCGGCGCTCGGCGCACTGATCAGGTAGGGACGGCTGGCGATATACCCGGCCTCGACATACAGGCGCGTGATCTCGGCCAACAGTCGGTTGATCTGGGTGACGCCCATGCAGGGTGCAACGTAGGGCTCGATGTGTTTGTCCAGCTCGGTGCGGTTGAACAAGGTGGCCCCGGCCAGGCGGATACCGCGCAAAGGCCAGCAGCGTTCATCCTTGGCGATGTCTTTGGGCGCCGCCGGTGTGACCGAAGGCGTCCCGAAACGGCCGCGTTGCATCTGGCGCTGGCGCTGCTCCAGTTGTAATTGCTGCAGGTCGCGCTGCTGTTGCTGCTGCAAGCGAAGGGCTTCCTGGCCTGGCTGCGGCGCTTGGGCGGCAGCCACCGGCAGCGCGCTCAGGCAAAGCAGGATGATGCCCAGTTTTTGAATACGACAGCAGTGTCCGGTTGTGGGCTGAATTGGCACTCGACATCCTTAATGTAGAAACACACATGATCTATGCCTCCTGAGCCAAACCGTGAACTCAGGGGAGTTGCCACACTGGAGTCATCATTAAACGGTTCGTTACATGAGCGGGGGATTTATTGCACAAAACGTGAGGAGTACCACGTTATTTAGGGAAAAAACGCACAAAATCAGTGCGTGCTGGGTCAGTGGTAACCCGAAACGCCAATATTTTAGGGGTGTGGTTGGCGTCGGAGGGGAATAGGGTTTTTTTGATTGTTGCAGTTAATGCGCTTAATCATTGCGTTTATAGCAGGCAGCGGTGCGCCCGGCAGTCGCGTCCCGACACACCAGATTAGGCTTTTGAATCCATTCGATATTCTGTAGCCTTGCGCAGCTTCAGCTTTACCCGTGCTTGATGAACAAAAACACTTCGTCCGGCGGCGCCCGAAGGGCTCCAGAGCCGGTGGTACACTCGACTTTCGCGCTACTGCGCTTGCAGGTCTTGCGAACATGACGCACATTTCCGAACGCCTACTGGTTCAAGCCCACCTCGACGCCAAGCAGCCCAAGGTGCTCAGCGCCGCGCAAGAGGCGAGCCTGCGCGCCGCCATCGCCGCCGAGCTCAAGGCTCAGGATGCTGTGCTGGTTGCCCACTTCTATTGCGACCCGGTAATCCAGGCCCTGGCCGAAGAAACCGGTGGCTGTGTTTCCGACTCCCTGGAAATGGCGCGCTTCGGCGCCGCCCACCCGGCCAAGACCGTGCTGGTGGCCGGTGTGCGGTTCATGGGCGAGACCGCCAAGATTCTCACCCCTGAAAAACGCATCCTCATGCCGACCCTGGAAGCCACCTGCTCCCTGGACCTGGGTTGCCCGGCGGATGAGTTCTCTGCATTCTGCGACCAGCATCCCGAGCGCACCGTGGTGGTGTACGCCAACACCTCGGCGGCGGTCAAAGCCCGTGCCGATTGGGTGGTCACCTCAAGCTGCGCACTTGAGATCGTCGAAAGCCTGATGGACAACGGCGAGACCATCATCTGGGGCCCGGACAAACACCTGGGCACCTACATCCAGCGCCAGACCGGTGCCGACATGCTGCTGTGGGACGGTGCCTGCATCGTCCATGAAGAGTTCAAGTCCAAGCAGTTGGAAGACATGAAGGCGCTGTACCCGGACGCGGCGATCCTGGTGCACCCGGAATCGCCGACCTCGGTGATCGAGCTGGCGGATGCCGTAGGCTCGACGAGTCAACTGATTGCTGCAGCGCAGCGCCTGCCGAACAAGACCTTTATCGTGGCAACTGATCGCGGCATCTTCTACAAGATGCAGCAGCTGTGCCCGGACAAGATTTTCATTGAAGCGCCTACCGCCGGCAACGGCGCGGCATGCCGCAGTTGCGCGCACTGCCCGTGGATGGCGATGAACACGCTGGAGCGCACGTTGCAGTGTCTGCGTGAGGGCAGTAACGAGATCTTCGTCGAACCGTCAGTGATTCCACAGGCGGTGCGGCCGCTCAAGCGCATGTTGGATTTCACCCAGGCCGCACGCCTCAAGCTGGCAGGTAACGCATAGCCCAGGTGTGAACACTTTCCAAATGTGGGAGGGGCGGTGCGACGATTCGACTTGCTCCCGATAGCGGTGGATCAGTCAAGATATCTGGTGACTGTCACACCGCCATCGGGAGCATGCCCCCTCCCACATTTTGATCTTCACTTGGCAGGTGGTTACTTCTTTTGCTTGGGGATCCGCACCAGCTGCGTATCCGAATAGATGTCATGCCAGCTGCGCTTCTGTTTATCGAACAACGACCAGATAAACCCCAGCCCCGCGCATAACCACGACGCAATCGACACCACAAAACGCAACAACGCCTGCCACAAGCTGATGCGCGAACCGTCGGCATTTTGCACGCGTACGCCCCACACCTGCATGCCCAGGGTTTGCCCGGAATGGGTCCAGAACTTGGCGAAGAACCCAAACAGCACAAACAACAGGATTGTCGAAAGCAACGGGTCACCATCCAGCGCGCCGGATTCGGTGAGGGTGCGCATTTTCGCTTCGCCCACAAAGGCGATCCACACCAGCTTGTAAATAAAGGCGGTGACGATCAGCAGCGCTGTGCACAACAGAAAATCGTAGAACATCGCTGCCAGGCGACGGCCCAGGCCAACGGCGGGGAATTGGCCTTGGGGGCTTAGCAGGTGCTTCGACATGGCAGGGCTCTCAGGAAGAAAAGCAGCATTTTACGGACAAACGCCCATAAAAAAGCCCCTGATGTCATATCAGGGGCTTTTTGTCGCAGGAAGGATCAGGCTTCTGGTTCTACTTCGTCAGCCTGCATACCTTTCTGGCCTTGTGCCGGAACGAAAGTTACTTTCTGGCCTTCTTTCAAGCTCTTGAAGCCGCTGCCTTTAATGGCGCGGAAATGCACGAACAGATCCGGGCCGCTTTCAGGAGTGATAAAACCAAAGCCTTTTTCGTCGTTAAACCACTTGACGGTACCGCTCTGACGTTCAGCCATTTTCTTCTTTCCTTTGACGCTAAAAATTAATGACAGCCCCTTTCACATGAAAGAGTACTGGGCTGGGTTGCAGGAAAGTAAGAGACGTCGAACGGGTTGTAGCAAAACTTTTAGCTACTGCCCAGGTCCAGGTTCCAAGCGACCCATGCAAACACAGTGAAGGAACTCTACGCCAACTAATATGAAAAAAACAAGCCCTGCGCAGGGCCCTGTTTTTGCTCGGGCACATGACACTTTGTTGAACGTAGTAGATGCGAGTTATTCGATAGAGTTATTCACTTGTTATAGGAGACTTCCTATAGAAAAGACTATCGCGTATGCACTGTTTTATGGCGGCTGCGTTACAGTTTAGTGCGCGTAAGCGCAGCCGCGTTACTTATGGAAACATTTAATCAACCGCGATAGTAACGCTGTGGCACGAATGGCATTTTACTTACACGTAATGGCACCTTTTTCCCACGCACCAGTGCAGAGACTTCGCTATCCAGTGCAGTAAAGCCGCTGTCCAGGTAACCCATGGCCAGCGGACCGCCCAGGGTTGGACCAAAGCCACCGCTGCATACGCTGCCGATCAGGGTGCCTTGTTCGTCGACGATCTCGGCACCTTCACGCACCGGGGTGCGTTCCTGGGGCAGCAAGCCTACGCGCTTGCGGCTCACGCCGGCTTGTTGCTGGGTGAAGATGCGGTCGGCACCCGGGAAACCGCCGGCACGTGGGCCATCGGCACGCCGAGCCTTGGAGATTGCCCACAACAGGCTGGCTTCGATTGGCGTGGTGTCGGTGTTCATGTCATGGCCATAGAGGCACAGGCCGGCTTCCAGGCGCAGGGAGTCGCGGGCGCCCAGGCCGATGGCCTGTACTTCGGTTTCGGCCAGCAGGCTGCGGGCCAGGCTTTCTGCGTTAGCTGCCGGGACGGAGATTTCAAAGCCGTCTTCGCCGGTATAGCCGGAGCGGCTGACGTAGCAGTCCACACCCAGCAGGCGCAGGGTGGCAAATTGCATGAAGGTCATCTGGGTGACCTCTGGCGCCAGACGCGCCAGTACCTTCACCGCTGCCGGGCCTTGCAGGGCCAGCAGGGCGCGCTCTTCGAACAGCGGCTCGAGGGTGCATTGGTCGCCGATATGTTTGCGCAGATGCGCCAGGTCCTGGTCCTTGCAGGCGGCGTTGACCACCAGGAACAGTTCGTCGTTGCCCAGATTGGCGACCATCAGGTCGTCGAGGATGCCGCCTTGCTCGTTGGTGAACATCGCGTAGCGCTGCATGCCCACCGGCAGGTCGATGATATCGACCGGTACCAGGGTTTCCAGGGCCTTGGCGGCATTGGCGCCGGTCAGGCGGATCTGGCCCATGTGGGACACGTCGAACAACCCGGCCTGTTCACGGGTGTGCAGGTGTTCCTTCATCACGCCCAGCGGGTACTGCACTGGCATGTCGTAGCCGGCGAAGGGCACCATGCGCGCGCCCAGCTCAAGGTGCAGGGCGTGCAATGGGGTTTTCAACAGGGTTTCGGTGGACATATTCAGCTCCTGAAAAACGTGCTGGCGCGCGGTTAGGCGTCAGCACTCGATAATGTTGTCAAAAATGTGGGAGCGGGCTTGCGCGCGAAAACGGGCTGTCAGTTGATGCACCTGTAACTGATACACCGCTTTCGCGAGCAAGCCCGCTCCCACCTTTGATCGAGTTGACCTTCAGGTTATGCGTAGCTCTCGATCGACGGACATGCGCAGACGAGGTTGCGATCGCCAAACACGTTGTCGACCCGGCCAACCGGTGGCCAGTACTTGCCTTCGATCAGCGAGGCGACCGGGTACACCGCTTGTTCACGGCTGTAGGGGTGTGACCACTCGCCGACCAATTCTGCGGCGGTGTGTGGTGCGTTTTTCAACGGGTTGTCGTCCTTGTCCAGCGTGCCGTTTTCCACCGCGCGGATCTCTTCGCGGATGGCGATCATGGCGTCGCAGAAACGGTCCAGTTCTTCCTTGGATTCACTTTCGGTCGGCTCGATCATCAAGGTGCCTGCCACCGGGAACGACATGGTCGGCGCATGGAAACCGAAGTCGATCAGGCGCTTGGCCACGTCATCCACGCTGATGCCACTGCTGTCTTTCAACGGGCGCAGGTCGAGGATGCATTCATGGGCCACCAGACCGTTGCTGCCGGTGTAGAGCACGGGGTAGTGCTCTTCCAGGCGACGGGAAATGTAGTTGGCATTCAGGATCGCCAACTGCGAGGCGCGCTTGAGGCCGGCGCCGCCCATCATGCTGATGTACATCCAGGTGATCGGCAGAATGCTCGCGCTGCCAAACGGTGCGGCACACACCGCGCCTTCCTTGCGTTCCATGGCTGCGTGGCCCGGCAGGAATGGCGTGAGGTGCGACTTGACGCCAATCGGGCCAACGCCTGGGCCGCCACCGCCGTGGGGGATGCAGAAGGTCTTGTGCAGGTTCAGGTGGGACACGTCGCCGCCGAACTTGCCCGGTGCGCACAGGCCAACCATGGCATTCATGTTGGCGCCGTCGATGTACACCTGGCCGCCGTTGTCGTGGATGATCGCGCAGATTTCGCGGATGCCTTCCTCGAACACGCCGTGGGTGGACGGGTAGGTGATCATCAGCGCGGCGAGGTGCTCGCGGTGCTCGATGGCCTTGGCGCGCAGGTCTTCGATATCTACGTTGCCACGCGCATCGCAGGCGGTCACCACCACGCGCATGCCGGCCATGTTGGCGGTGGCCGGGTTGGTGCCGTGGGCCGACGATGGGATCAGGCAGATGTCGCGACGTGCTTCACCACGGCTCTGGTGATAGGCGCGGATGGCCAAGAGGCCCGCGTATTCACCTTGGGAACCGGCGTTTGGCTGCAGGGAGATCGCATCGTAGCCGGTGGCCGCGCAGAGCATGGCCTCCAGTTCGGTGGTCAGTTGCTGATAGCCGGCGCTTTGCTCAGCCGGGGCGAAGGGGTGCAGGGCACCGAACTCGGCCCAGGTCACCGGGATCATTTCGCTGGCGGCGTTGAGCTTCATGGTGCACGAGCCCAGCGGGATCATGGTGCGGTCCAGGGCCAGGTCCTTGTCGGCCAGCTTGCGCAGGTAGCGCATCAGCTCGGTTTCGGAGTGATAGCGATTGAATACCGGGTGGCTGAGGATCGGTGACTGGCGCAGCAAGGCGGCAGGCAGTGCGCTGTCGGTGGCGGCGAAGGCGGGCAGGGCCTTCCCGTCGGCGAAGATCGCCCACAATGTCTGGATATCGGCCTGGGTGGTGGTTTCGTCGACCGACAGGCCAACACGTTCGGCGTCGACTACACGAAGATTGATGCGCTGGGCGTGGGCCTTGTCATGCAAGGCTTTGGTGTTGGCGCCGGTGTTGAGTGTGATCGTGTCGAAGAAGTTTTTCTGCTCGACCTTCAGGCCCAGGGCGGTCAAACCCTTGGCCAGGATCGCGGTCAGCTGGTGAATGCGCTGGGCGATCTGGGTCAGCCCCTTGGGACCGTGGTACACGGCGTACATGCTGGCGATGTTGGCCAGCAGCACTTGGGCGGTGCAGATGTTGCTGGTGGCTTTCTCGCGACGGATATGTTGTTCGCGGGTCTGCATGGCCAGGCGCAGGGCCGGCTTGCCGAAGCGGTCGACGGAAACACCGACCAGGCGCCCCGGCATATCGCGCTTGAACGCATCCTTGGTGGAGAAGTACGCCGCGTGCGGGCCACCAAAGCCTAGCGGCACGCCGAAGCGTTGCGCACTGCCAATGGCGACGTCGGCACCGAACTCACCCGGCGGGGTCAGCAGGCTCAGGGCCAGCAGGTCGGCGGCCACGGCCACCAGGGCGTTGGCGGTATGGAAGCGCTCGGTCAGCTCGCGGTAATCAAATACATCGCCGTTGCTGGCCGGGTATTGCAGCAGGGCGCCGAAGAACGGGCTGACGTCGGTCAGTTCGCGCTCATCGCCGACCACCACGTCGATGCCCAGCGGTTCGGCACGGGTGCGCAGTACGTCGAGGGTTTGCGGGTGGCTGTGCACCGAGGCGAAGAAGGCATTGCTGCCCTTGTTTTTACTCAGGCGCTTGCAGAAGGTCATGGCTTCGGCGGCGGCGGTGGCTTCATCGAGCAGGGACGCGTTGGCGATTGGCAGTCCGGTGAGGTCGCTGATCAGCGTCTGGAAGTTCAGCAGGGCCTCCAGGCGGCCCTGGGAAATCTCGGGTTGATACGGCGTGTAAGCGGTGTACCAGGCCGGGTTTTCCAGCAGGTTACGCAGGATCGGCGACGGCGTATGGCAGTTGTAGTAGCCCTGGCCGATGTAGGTCTTGAACAGTTGGTTCTGGCCGGCGATGGCCTTGATCCTGGCCAGGGCCTCGGCTTCGCTCAAGCCGTCTTCCAGGCCGAGCACGCTGGTGCCCTTGATGCTTTCCGGGATCACGCTGGCACTGAGGGCTTCGAGGGAATCAAAGCCCAGGCTGGCGAGCATCTGCTGCTCATCTGCCTGGCGCGGGCCGATGTGGCGGGCGATGAATTCGTTGGCGGTGGTCAAATTGATACTCATGGCGCGCTCCTCAGGCTTCTGCGTTGGCTTTGATCAGGCGGTCGTATGCATCCTGATCCAACAGCTTAGCCACTGCCTCGGCGTCGGTCGGTTTAAAGCGGAAGAACCAGCCTTCACCCATCGGGTCTTCGTTGACCAGTTCCGGGCTGTCACTGAGCTTGTCGTTCACTTCCAGCACTTCACCGTCCAACGGCATATACACGCCGCTGGCGGCTTTTACCGATTCCACGGTGGAGGCTTCAGCGCCCTTGTCGTAAGCCTGCAACTCCGGCAGTTGCACGAAAACCACATCACCCAGCGCGTTCTGCGCAAAAGCGGTGATGCCCACGGTGACGCTGCCATCGGCTTCGGCGCGCAGCCATTCGTGATCTTCAGTGAAACGCAACTCGCTCATGGAAACTCCTCAGGGCCAGAATCGTCTGGTGGACGGGATTGGAATAATGGGGAGTTGCTTAGCAATATTGCGGCCAAGGTTTTTAACCCTTTATAAATCAACAGGTTAATAAAATAGGTTGTGACGTTAGTGCATTTGGCTGTAGCGATTTCGCTACAGTCGAGTGCTTTAAAAAAAGCCTATGTGGATCAAAGCCTTGCATGGCGCGCAAAAAACAGGGTTGTAGCGATATCGTTACGCTGTAGCGCTTTCAGTACATGCAATGTCGTTCTCAGACCAAAACTTGGAATACATTCAAAACTGTGGGAGGGGGCTTGCTCCCGATAGCGGTGTATCAGTCAAACATTTATGGCTGACACACTGCTATCGGGAGCAAGCCCCCTCCCACATTGTCTGTATTCCACATTTAGATCCCGTACCCTTGCAATCAGGGCTTGTTGGGAATGCCGTACTTGCGCAGGCGATGGGCAATCGCCGTGTGGGAAGTCTGCAACCGGCTGGCCAGTTGGCGGGTCGAGGGGTAGCTGGTGTAGAGCTTTTCCAGCAGGTCGCGCTCAAAGTCTTCCACGGCCTGTTCCAGGCTGTCGACTTCGCCATCGTTCTGGCGTGCCACGGAGGTGCCGGCGATGTCCAGGTCGCCGATGTCCACCAGGCTGCTTTCGCAGATAGCAGCGGCGCGGAAGATCACGTTTTGCAGTTGCCGCACGTTGCCCGGCCAGCGATTGTCCAGCAGTGCCGGATAAGTGCCGGGCGCCAGGCGGCAGACCGGGCGCTGGATCTGCGCGCAGGCCTGCTGCATGAAGTAGCGGGCCAGCAGCAGGATGTCCTGGCCGCGTGCGCGCAGGGGCGGTACTTCGACGTTGAGGACGTTGAGGCGGTAAAACAGGTCTTCGCGGAAGGTGCCTTCGCTGACCATCTTTTCCAGATCGCGGTGGGTGGCGCTGAGGATGCGCACATTGACCTTCACTTCGCGGTCACCGCCCACACGGCGAAAGCTGCCGTCATTGAGAAAGCGCAGCAACTTGGCTTGCAGGTACGGCGACATCTCGCCGATCTCATCCAGAAATACCGTGCCCTGGTTGGCCAGTTCCATCAGCCCCGGCTTGCCGCCGCGCTGGGCGCCGGTAAAGGCGCCCGGGGCGTAACCGAACAACTCGCTCTCAGCGAGGTTTTCCGGGAGTGCCGCGCAGTTCAAGGCCAAAAACGGCGCACTGTGGCGTGCGCTGGTGGCGTGACAGGCGCGGGCCACCAGCTCCTTGCCGGTGCCGGTTTCGCCCTGGATCAGCAGCGGTGCATCCAACGCCGCCACCCGTTGCGCTCGCGCCTTGAGGGTGCGGATGGCCGGGGATTCGCCCAGCAGCGCATCAAAACCTTCGGCATGGTCGTGGTGCAGTGCCGACAGTTGCTCGCCGATGCGATTGGGCTGGTAGAGGGTGAGCAGGGCACCTGCGTCAGTGATTGGCGTGGCATCCAGCAACAGGGTCTGGCCGTTGACGCTGATCTCGCGCAACGGCAGGCGAAAACCATGTTCCAGCAAAGTGTCCAGCAGCGTTGGGTCATTGAACAGCTCGGCAATGCTTTCCCCGGCCGGCTCGCGTCCGTACAGCGCGATCAACGCCGGGTTGGCCAGCAGGATCTTGCCCGCGCTGTCCAAGGCCAGCACCGGGTCGGTCATGGCTGCCAGCAGGGCGTCGAGTTGCAGGTGACGGCGTTGGCCCGGCAGGATGTCGACCACCTTTACCGCTTGCACGCCGTGCACGCTGAACAACGCGTCGCGCAACTCTTCGAGCACCTCGGCGCTGAGAGTCGGCGCATCGATATAGACGTTGGGCGGCACCATCTCCACCGCATCCAGGTTGAGATTGCGCCCACCGAGCAAGGCCAGGACTTCCTGGGTGATGCCGACGCGGTCGATGAAGCTGACGTGGATACGCATGGGGCGATTGGTAATTCTGGAGAGCAGAGGCGGCAAGTATGCCTTGGAGCGGGGCGTAGGTGAAATCTGACAAATGATGGAGATCAAAATGTGGGAGGGGGCTTGCCCCCGATTGCGGTGGATCAGCAAATAAATCTGTTGCTGACACACAGCCATCGGGAGCAAGCCCCCTCCCTCATTTTGAACTGCACTGTGTCAGTGCAGGCGTGTTATTCCAGGTGTTCGGGCTTGACTGGATCACCTGATTTCACATCCAACTGATGCCGCACATCCTCGAACATCAGGTCGTACTGCTTGTGCATCGACCCATTCAACACCGCGACTTTCGGCATGCCGTATTTCTGCGCAATGTTCATCGCATGCCGCGCAAAGTCGAAGGCCTGGTCCTTGGGCAGGAAGAACTCTTCCTTGAGGTCCTTGCCCTGCACCGAACCGTGCAGCTTGAAGAGCATTCCCTTGCCTTCCTTTGGGTCCTGGCTGACTTCATAGTCGATGCACAGGTTGTAGCTGTAGTCGTCTTTGTTAAGCGCGTGGCGTTCAACGTGCAAGTGACCGGGTTCAAAGGTAGCCATAGGCGTATCTCCTCTACTTCACAGATAAGTGATGCCAGGTTTTGCCGTGCTGATGCGGGTGCCGGCGCTGCCCTGGACAATGGCTTCGATGTCCGAGAGTGAACCGATCACCGCGGTTTTGCCAGTCTGGCGGGCGAACTCGCAGGCCGCTTGCACCTTGGGCCCCATGGAGCCGGCGGCGAAGCCGAGTTTTTCCATGTCGTCCGGGTGGGCCTGGCCGATGGCCTTCTGGGTTGGCTTGCCGAAATCGATAAAGGCGGCGTTGACGTCGGTGGCAATCACCAGCAGATCGGCGTCCAGTTGCGCGGCCAGCAGCGACGAACACAGGTCTTTGTCGATCACTGCTTCAATGCCCTTGAGCTTGCCGTCTTCGCCATACATCGTCGGGATGCCGCCGCCGCCGGCGCAGATCACGATGGCGTTTTTTTCCAGCAGCCACTTGATCGGGCGAATCTCAAAGATGCGTTTGGGCCGCGGGCTGGCGACCACACGGCGATATTTGTCGCCGTCGGGGGCGATGGCCCAGCCTTTTTCGGCGGCGAGTTTTTCTGCCTCGGCCTTGGAATACACCGGGCCGATGGGTTTGGTCGGGTTCTGGAACGCCGGGTCCTTGGCATCGACTTCAACCTGGGTGAGCAGGGTGGCAAACGGTACTTCGAAGTCCAGCAGGTTGCCCAGTTCCTGTTCGATGATATAGCCGATCATGCCTTCGGTCTCGGCGCCCAGCACGTCCAGCGGGTAGGGCGAGACGCTGGTGTAGGCCGCCGCCTGCAACGACAGCAGGCCCACTTGCGGGCCATTGCCGTGGGCGATCACCAGCTCATTGCCGGCGTGGATCTTGGCGATCTGTTCGGTGGCGATGCGGATATTGGCGCGTTGGTTGTCTGCGGTCATGGGTTCACCACGGCGCAGGAGGGCGTTGCCGCCCAGGGCTACGACGATGCGCATAATGCAATCCTTCTAGGGTGTGAGCACAGAGCCCAATGTGGGAGGGGGCTTGCTCCCGATGGCGGCGGGACAGTCAATTTATCTATAGCTGAGCCACCGCTATCGGGAGCAAGCCCCCTCCCACATTTTTGAACCCTGTTCCGACAGTGAGAGTTAGATATCCGCCAGTGCCGACACCAGAATGGCCTTGATGGTATGCATGCGGTTTTCCGCCTGCTCAAAGGCAATGTTGGCGGGTGACTCGAACACTTCCTCGGTTACCTCCACACCGTTGGCCAGGTGCGGATACCGCGCTGCGATGTCCTTGCCAACCTTGGTTTCACTGTTATGGAACGCCGGCAGGCAGTGCATGAATTTCACCCGGGGGTTGCCCGAGGCTTTCATCATCTTGGCGTTGACCTGGTAGGGCAGCAGTTGCTCGATACGCTCGTCCCAGGCTTCCACTGGCTCGCCCATCGACACCCAGATATCGGTGTGGATAAAGTCCACGCCCTTGACCGCTTCGGCAGGGTCTTCGGTAATGGTGATGCGTGCGCCGCTTTCCTCGGCAAACGCTTGGCATTGCTTGATGAAATCGTCGTGCGGCCACAGCGCTTTCGGCGCGCCGATGCGCACGTTCATGCCGAGCTTGGCGCCGATCATCAGCAACGAGTTACCCATGTTGTAGCGTGCGTCACCGAGGTAGGCGTAGCTGATGTCATGCAGCGGCTTGTCGCTGTGTTCGCGCATGGTCAGGGTGTCGGCGATCATTTGGGTCGGGTGGAATTCGGCAGTGAGGCCGTTGAACACTGGCACACCGGCGAACTTGGCCAGCTCTTCGACGATTTCCTGTTCGAAGCCACGGTACTCGATGGCATCGAACATCCGGCCCAGGACGCGGGCGGTGTCTTTCATGCTTTCTTTGTGGCCGATCTGCGACGACACCGGGTCTATATAGGTGACGTGGGCGCCCTGGTCATGGGCCGCGACTTCGAAGGCGCAGCGGGTGCGCGTCGAGGTTTTTTCGAAGATCAACGCGATGTTCTTGCCTTGCAGGTGCGGACGCTCGGTGCCGGTGTATTTGGCGCGCTTGAGGTCGCGGGACAGGTCCAGCAGGTAGTTCAGCTCACGAGTGGTGTGGTGCATCAGCGACAGCAGGCTGCGGTTGCGCATATTGAAAGCCATGATGGAATCTCCTTAATAGTCGATAGGGTCGCGGATGATCGGGCAGGTCATGCAGTGGCCGCCGCCACGGCCACGGCCCAGCTCACCGGCGCTGATGGTGATGACTTCCACACCGGCCTTGCGCAGCAGGGTATTGGTGTAGGTGTTGCGGTCGTAGCCGATCACCACGCCGGGTTCCACTGCCACTACGTTGTTGCCGTCATCCCACTGCTCGCGTTCGGCGGCGAAGCTGTTGCCGCCGGTCTCGACCACGCGCAGGGCCTTGAGGTTGAGGGCTGCGGCGACGGTATCGAGGAAGTTGGTGGTCTCGCGTTGGATATCGATGCCGTGGGGCTTGCTGTCGTCAGGGCGCAGGGTGAAAGGCACGATCTGGTTGACCACTTCCGGGAAGACGGTCACCAGGTCGCGGTCGCAGAAGCTGAACACGGTGTCCAGGTGCATGGCTGCACGGGATTTCGGCAGGCCGGCAACAATCACTCGCTCAACCGCGTTGTTCTTGAACAGGTTGCGCGCCAGTTGGCCGATGGCCTGGTGGGACGAGCGCTCGCCCATGCCGATCAACACCACGCCATTGCCAATCGGCATGACGTCACCGCCTTCCAATGTAGCGGCGCCGTGTTCCTGATCCGGGTCGCCGTACCAGATCTGGAAGTCGGCGTTGGTGAACTCCGGATGGAACTTGTAGATGGCGGAGGCCAGCAGGGTTTCCTGGCGTCGCGCCGGCCAGTACATCGGGTTGAGTGTTACACCGCCGTAGATCCAGCAGGTGGTGTCGCGGGTGAACTGGGTGTTGGGCAGCGGCGGCAGGATGAAGCTGGCGTGGCCGAGGAAGTCGCGGAACATCTCGATGGTCCTGCCACCGAAGCTGCTCGGCAGGTCATCGGCCGACACACCACCAATCAGGAACTCGGTGATCTTGCGCGGCTCCAGGCTGCGCAGCCACGAGCCGACCTCATCGACCAGGCCCAGGCCCACGGTGTTGGCGGTGATCTTGCGCTCCAGTATCCAGTCCAGGGCTTCGGGGATGGCGACGATGTCGGTGAGCAGGTTGTGCATTTCCAGCACATCAATATCCCGCTCGCGCATCTTGGTCACGAAGTCGAAATGGTCGCGCTTGGCCTGTGCCACCCACAGCACGTCATCGAACAGCAGTTCGTCGCAGTTATTGGGGGTCAGCCGTTGGTGGGCCAAGCCTGGGGAGCACACCATGACTTTGCGCAGTTTGCCGGCTTCGGAATGTACGCCGTACTTAACTTTTTCCGTGGTCATTACAAATCCTCCAGTGAACATACAATTACAGAGTCAGGAAGCCGTCGTAGAGGCCATAGGCCGCCACCAGGGCGCCAATGACCACTGCGGCGAAAATCAGCTTCTCGACGTTGGTGAAAATCGGTTTGCCCAGTTCACGCTTGGCCTTGGCGAAGAGGATCGCGCCGGGGGCATAGAGCAGGGCAGAGAGCAGCAGGTACTTGGTGCCGCCGGCGTAGAGCAGCCAGATCGCGTAGATCAGCGCGACGGCGCCGATGAACAGGTCTTTCTTGCGCTCCTTGAGGGCGTTTTCGTAGGTTTCGCCACGCACCGCCAGCAGCAGGGCATAGGCCGCCGACCACAGGTAAGGCACCAGGATCATCGAGGTGGCGAGGTAGATCAGCGACAGGTAGGTGCTGGCGGAAAACAGCGTGATCACCAGGAAGATCTGTACCATCGCGTTGGTCAGCCACAGGGCATTGACCGGCACGTGGTTGGCGTTTTCCTTACGCAGGAACTCCGGCATGGTGTGGTCCTTGGCGGCGGCAAACATGATCTCCGCACACAGCAGCACCCAGGACAGCAACGCGCCCAGCAGCGAAATGATCAAGCCGACGCTGATCAGTACCGCGCCCCAGTGACCGACTACGTGTTCGAGCACGGCGGCCATCGATGGGTTCTGCAGCTTGGCCAGTTCCGGTTGGGTCATGATCCCCAGGGACAGCACGTTCACCAGCATCAGGAACAGCAGCACGGTGATAAAACCGATCACGGTGGCCTTGCCCACGTCGCTGCGTTTCTCCGCACGGGAGGAGAAGATGCTCGCGCCTTCGATTCCGATAAACACCCACACGGTGACCAGCATCATGTTGCGCACCTGGTTCATCACACTGCCCAGGTCGGGGTTTTTCACACCCCAGATGTCAGCGGTGAAGATATCCAGCTTGAACGCGAACAGCGCGATGAGCACGAACAGCAGCAGCGGTACGACCTTGGCCACGGTGGTGACCAGGTTGATGAACGCCGCTTCCTTGATCCCGCGCAGCACCAGGAAATGCACAGCCCACAGCAGCACCGATGCACCAATCACCGCCGCTGGCGTGTTGCCTTCGCCAAAGATCGGGAAGAAGTAGCCGAGGGTGCTGAACAAGAGTACGAAGTACCCCACGTTGCCCAGCCAGGCACTGATCCAGTAACCCCAGGCGGATGAGAAACCCATGTAGTCGCCGAAACCGGCCTTGGCGTAGGCGTACACACCGCCGTCCAGGTCAGGCTTGCGGTTGGCGAGGGTCTGGAAGACGAATGCGAGGGTCAGCATGCCGATGGCGGTAATTACCCAGCCAATCAAAACTGCGCCTACGTCGGCACTGGCGGCCATGTTTTGCGGCAGCGAGAAGATCCCGCCGCCAATCATTGAGCCCACTACAAGTGCAACCAGCGCACCAAGCCTAAGTTTTCCGGGAGAATCAGACATTGCGTGACTCCAATGCAGGAGAAGAGAGATCACAGAATAATTCCGTGCGCTAATCAAACAGCTGACTCAGATCACTTCATTGGCACATTCCATTGTGAATTAACGACTTAGGGGCATAAGTTGCTGGGCGACGCAGTCCGCGGGAGGGCGCTTGCTAGAGCGGGCTCTTCCGATGTGGTTAATCATTTCGTCTGGGACATGGTGGTTGACGCTAGTTCGTATTTGCGGATGTGCAAACTTTTTGTACGGCGTCTGACGAACGCTTCATAATTGACTTATTTAAATTCTAAATAAGCCTAAACTTCTCGCGTTTACATGCACTTATGTTATGAGCGTTAGTGTCACTAAATTGAATTAGTTGAGTGCGCAGTGGTCGGCTCAAACTTTTATTGTGAGGAACCTGCATGTCCCAACCAGCCCAGAAACTTCGGCTCAGTGCCCTGATCGCCCTGGTCGTGGGTTCGATGATTGGCGGCGGGATCTTCTCGCTCCCGCAAAACATGGCGGCCCGTGCGGAAGTGGGCGCCGTGCTGATTGGCTGGGCAATCACGGCGGTCGGCATGTTGACCCTGGCCTTTGTGTTCCAGACCCTGGCCAACCGCAAACCGGAACTGGACTCCGGCGTGTACGCCTACGCCAAGGCCGGTTTTGGCGACTACATGGGGTTCTCGTCCGCCTGGGGTTACTGGATCAGCGCGTGGATGGGCAACGTCGGTTATTTCGTGTTGCTGTTCAGCACCCTGGGTTACTTTTTCCCGGCGTTCGGCCAGGGCAATACACCGCTGGCCATTGGTTGTGCGTCGCTGTTGCTGTGGGCGGTGCATTTCCTGGTGATGCGCGGGATCAAGGAGGCGGCGTTTATCAACCAGGTCACCACGGTGGCGAAGATTGTGCCGCTGTTGATGTTTATCGTGATCGCCGCGGTGGCGTTCAAGGCGGATATCTTCACCCGCGATATCTGGGGCCTGGGTAACCCGCAGATGGGCAGTGTGGTCGAGCAGGTACGCCACATGATGCTGGTCACGGTGTTTGTGTTTATCGGCATCGAAGGCGCCAGCGTGTACTCGGCGCGGGCCGAGAAACGCTCGGATGTAGGCCGCGCCACGGTGATTGGTTTCCTGGGCGTGCTGGCGCTGTTGGTGCTGGTGAATGTGCTGTCCCTGGGCATCATGAGCCAGCCGCAATTGGCGCAGTTGCAGAACCCTTCCCTGGCGGGCGTGCTGGAACATATCGTCGGGCCCTGGGGCGCGGTATTGATCAGCATCGGCCTGGCGGTTTCGCTGCTTGGGGCGTTGCTTTCATGGGCGCTGCTCTGCGCGGAAATCCTCTATGCCACTGCCCAGGACCAGACCATGCCGGCATTCCTGAAAAAGGAAAATGCCAATCAGGTGCCGGTTAACGCGTTGTGGCTGACCAATGTGATGATCCAGGCGTTCCTGGTGATCACGCTGTTTTCGGCCAGCACCTACACCACCCTGATCTACCTGGCGTCGTCGATGATCCTGGTGCCCTACCTGTGGTCGGCGGCCTATGCGGTGTTATTGAGCGGGCGCGGCGAGACCTATGCCGGCGCCCAGCGCCAGCGCATGAAAGATTTGGCAGTGGGGCTGATTGCTCTCGGCTATGCGGTATGGCTGTTGTATGCCGGGGGCTTGAAGTATTTGCTGCTGTCGGCGCTGCTGTATGCCCCAGGTGTGATCCTGTTCGCCCAGGCCAAGCGCGAGCAAGGTCAACCCTTGTTTACCCACGTGGAAAAAGGCATTTTCAGCTGCGTGATCGCGGGCGCCGGGTTGGCGGCATACGGGTTGTATAGCGGGGTATTGTCGTTGTGAGATTGGCGTATCAGCCGCCCTACGATTGGGCGGCAATGTTGGCGTTTCTGTCAGCTCGAGCCATCAATGGATTAGAAACCGTTGAGGCCGGCGTGTACCGGCGCAGCATCAGCGTGAACGGGCAACAGGGTTGGCTCAGCGTGGCGCCCGGCGCGGGTGATTGGCTGGAGGCGGATATCGCGTTTCCTGACGCGGCGGCGCTGCCCGAGATCGAGCGACGTCTGCAGGCGATGTTCGACCTGGATGCGCAGCCCGAGGTGATCAATGCCCAGTTGGCTGGCGACCCGTTGATGGCGCAACTGGTCGCGGCCCGTCCTGGCCTTCGCGTGCCCGGGACCTGGGATGGGCTGGAGCTGGCGATTCGTGCGGTGCTGGGCCAGCAGATCACTGTGGTGGCGGCCATTCGCCTGGCGGGCAAGCTGGTGGCGCAGTATGGCCAGCCGCTGCACACCCCATACGCCGGTATCACCCATGTGTTCCCGACACCCGAAGTGCTGGCGGCGGCGGACCTGGCGACCCTGGGCATGCCCAAGGCGCGAGGCCGTACCTTGTCTGCCGTGGCCCAGGCAGTGTTGGATGACCCGCAGGTGTTCCAACCCAAGGCCAGCCTCAAGGACGGCGTTGCACGGTTGGTGGCGTTGCCGGGGATTGGCGACTGGACCGCGCAGTACATCGCCATGCGCCAGTTGCGCGAGGCGGACGCGTTTGCATCTGGGGATATCGGTTTGATCAATGCGCTGGCGGCGCTGGAGGGTGGGCCGGTGTCGGCGCGGCAGTTGCTGGCCCGGGCCGAGGCGTGGCGACCATTGAGGGCATATGCGGCACAGCATCTGTGGACAACCCTGTAGGAGCGAGCTTGCTCGCGAAAAACCTTAGATCGCCGCTGGGTGTCAGGTTTCCCGCGTTATCGTTGGCGACCTTCGCGAGCAAGCTCGCTCCTACAGTGTATTAATCACCACTGAGGCCGGTGCGCGCCCAACTCCCCCGCCGGCAAATCCCACTGCAACGGCGTGCCACTGATGCTCAGCGGCGCCAGCAACCGATGGGCCTGCCCCCACGCCGTCTGCTCCACCACCAGCCCTTGATCGCTTGGATCTTCAGCACGCAACGCCGCTTGTCCCGGCACGTGTCCTGCATCCACCAGCAACTTCGCCGTACGCGCCAATGACAAGCGCGCCGAGCCACCGCGGCCGGATGCCAGGCGTTCGCCCAAGGCCCGGATCGCACTGGCAGCCATCAGGTAGCCGGTGGCGTGATCCAGCGCCTGCACTGGCAGCGGCACGGGTTTATCCGCCTGCTTCCAGGCCATGCCCGCCTCGGCAATGCCGCTGCTCATCTGTACCAGGCTGTCGAAGCCGCGACGGTTACGCCATGGGCCGCTCCAGCCGTAGGCGTTGAGGCTGACGTCGATCAGCCCGGGGGCGAGGTCTTGTCGTTCGCCGATGGTGTAGCCCAGTTGCTCCAGTGCATCGGCGCGGTAACCATGGAACAGCACGTCAGCATCCTTAAGCAGGGCTTCGAATACCTGTCGGCCTTCGGGGCTTTTCAAGTCAAGGCGGGCACAGCGTTTGCCCAGGGTCATTTCCGGCACCACGCCGGGTTCGTTCCAGGTCGGCGAATCGATGCGCAGTACATCGGCACCCAACCCGGCGAGGAAACGACTGGCCACCGGGCCGGCCAATACGCGGGTCAAGTCCAGCACCTTGATACCGGCCAGCGGGCGCGCAGGCGAACCGAGCCAGGGTTTGTCGGTGCGGCTTTCGAAAACCTGGCGCTGTACCAGCTCTTCGGCATTCACTGCCAAGCCTTGTGGATGCTGCTGCCAGGCTTGCCACCCACGCATCTGCGCGGCACAACCGCCGGCGTCGACAATGGCCTGCTCCAGTTCGGCGGCGTTCCATGCCGCGACTTTGGTTGCCATTTCGGCGCGGTCGGCCACGGGCCCCAGCACCCGCTCTGCCGCGGCACGGTGATGGGGCGCGTTGGTATGCAAGCGAATCCAGCCGTCGGTGCTGGCGTAGTCACCGGCCACCGAGTCCCACAGCGGCGGCACTTGCCAACCCACCGGGCGAATTGAAGAGGAGAACCACAAGGAGGCCAGGCGCCGGTCCACGCTGACATTGGGCAAGCGCCCGGTCTGCTGCTGGAGCAACTGGGCGATGGCCTGGCCGGCGGCGCCGATGCTGGCAGCGGCCAGGTCGGTGACGGCGAAGGCCGAGGGCAGGGCCCCGGTTTCGGTCATGGCTATCGCTGCGTATGGTAAATCGAGTGCGGCTTGGATGGGAGTCAGCAGGTCAGTCATCAAAGGCCCTCCGTAAGAGAGGGGCCACTATAGAAGATCTTCACACGGCTGTGACAACGCCGGGTTCCAGCGGCAGATCGATACTGGCGACAAAACCGCCGTCAGGATGATTGGCCAGGATCAGGTTGCCGCCATGGCGCTCGGCGGCGCGACGGGCGATGGCCAGCCCCAGCCCATGTCCCTGGGCAACCTGGCCGGGGGCGCGATAGAACGGCTCGCCCAGTTGGCTCAAGTGCTCGGCTTCAACGCCGGGGCCGTGGTCACGCACGCTGATCAGAATGCGCCCGCCTTGGTGCTGGGCCTGCAATTCAATCGGTTGGCCGACGGGGTTGAAGCGTTGGGCATTGCGCAGCAGGTTATCCACGGCGCGTTCGATCATGGTCGGCCAGCCTTTGAGGTGCAGGTCGGCTTCGGTGTTGAGGTGCACCATCTGGTCTGGCGCGCTGAGCTGGGCGTCCTTTTGCAGGGTCTTGAGAAGCGGGTTGAGGTCGATATCTTCGGCGCTGGCGTTGTCGGCATCGACCCGCGCCAGTACCAGGATCTCGCTGATCAAGGCTTCCAGGCGGTCGCATTCGCGGGTCAGGCGTGGCCAGAGTTTCTCCCGTTCTTCGGGGCTGGCCCGTTCGGCCAGGGCCAGGGCGATACGCAAGCGCGCCAGCGGCGAGCGCAGTTCGTGGGACACGTCACGCAGCAACTGGCGCTGGCTGCCGATCAGGCTTTGCAGGCGCGCACCCATGCGGTTGAAGTCGGTGGCCAACACACCGAACTCATCACGTCGATTGGCCAATTGCGCCAGGCTGTTTTGCTGATAGGTGGCTTGCCCCAGGTCATGCACAGCGCCGCGCAGGCGGCTGAGTGGGCGGGTGATGGACAGCGTCACCAGCAGGCTGAACAGGGTCAGCACCACCAGGGCAATCGCCAGGGCACTGAACGGCCATAACAGGCTGCTACGGTGCCAGGCATCCAGCTCCGGATGGGGGATGCGGTAGATCAACAGGTAGGTGTCGCCGGTTTTGTCGCTGGTGTACTCGGCCGTCAGACGCCGCCAGGGCAGGTGGCCGTCCTTGCTGTCATTCTGCCGGGCCTCGAAGGCCGCGGCGCGGCGCGGGAAGGTGCCACGCACCACCGGCTCGCCGCTTTCGTTGAGCACTTGCACGTCGATGTGGTATTGGCGTTTGCGTTGTTGCAGCAAGTCCTGGGCAGCGTCCTCGCCCTGGGCTTCGTAGAGTTGGGTCCATTCCTGCGCCAGGTTGTTGAGGCCGGGATGGCGGCTGAGAATCCAGGCGTCCTGATTGAGCATATGCCCGAGCAGGATCG
The DNA here is from genome assembly GCF_036704165.1 of Pseudomonas khavaziana. Classification (NCBI taxonomy): domain Bacteria; kingdom Pseudomonadati; phylum Pseudomonadota; class Gammaproteobacteria; order Pseudomonadales; family Pseudomonadaceae; genus Pseudomonas; species Pseudomonas khavaziana. The sequence continues at coordinate 5,130,146 of NZ_CP129946.1, read as the reverse complement.
ACAAGCCGGCAACCAGGGCGATGGCCAGCCAGAAACTTGCCAGGATACGCCAGAACAATGAACGCACAGGAAACCCTCAAACAGGCAAAGCCCAGCGGCGTGAACCACTGGGCTGTAGGCATTACGTTCGCGCATTATTGCGCTTTTTGCGCCTTCTGGGCTTTCCAGGCCTGGAATTCCTTCCACTCGGCGCGGCGCTCGGTTTGCTTCTTGACGATCTCGTCGTACTTCTTCTGTTGGTCGGGCTTGAGCACGGCACGGATATCGGCCTGGGTTTTCTGCTTGCCGGCGGCGATTTCGTCCTGCATGGCTTTCTGGTCAGCGGCCGGCAGTTTGTCCAGGTACTTCTTGACCAGGTCTTTGCGAGCGTGCCATTGGTCACCCATGAGCTTGCGGATCTGTTCGCGTTGTTCCTTGCTTAGGTCCAGTTGGCTGAACGGGCCACCTTTGCCACGCGGACCATGTTCACCACCGTGGCCCGGGCCACCCATCATGTGGCCGGAGGGTTCGCCCATCGGGCCTGAGCCCTCTGGCATGGCCATGGCTACGGTAGGCAGGGCAGCGGCGAGCATCAAAGCGATAAGGGTCTTGCGCATGGTGATTCTCCTGTCTCTATTCCGGTGAGTCCGGATGTGAGTAGATTAGGGAGATCAAGGTCAGCCGCCGTCAGGAGAGGGTAAAGATTTGGTAAGGCTGCCTCTAGAGGCTGTAGTAGTACCCGCGACTGCGCAACGCGACGATCCGTGGCCGACCATCCGGGTGCGGGCCGATTTTCTTGCGCAGGTTGCTGACGTGCATGTCCAGGCTGCGATCATAAAGAGTCAGCTTGCGGCCCAGGGCGATCTGCGCCAGTTCCTGTTTGTCCAAAGGCTCGCCGGGTTGGCGCAACAGGGCTTCGAGCAGGCGACTTTCGGAAACAGTGAGGGTGAATTCCTGCTCATCGATGCTGACCACGCCGCGCACCGGGCTGAAGCACAGGTCGCCCAGTTCCAGCTGGGTCGACACCGCGGCCGGGTGGCTGCGGCGCAATACGGCACGCAGGCGCGCCGTCAATTCGCGGGGATCGCAGGGCTTGGCCAGGTAGTCGTCGGCTCCCAGTTCCAGGCCGAGGATGCGGTCCAGGGGCTCGCCCCGGGCCGAGAGCATCAACACCGGCAACTCCGGGTGGTCGCTGCGCAATTGCTTGAGCAGCTCCAGGCCGCTGCCGTCGGGCAGCATCACATCGAGCACCACCGCCGCGGGGGCGGCTTCGGCCAGGGCTTTGCGGGCGCTCAAGCCGTCGTGGCAAGCGCGCACCTGGAAACCTTCCTGGCTCAACCAACTGGTCAGCAGCTCACAGAGCTCCTGGTCATCATCTATCAGTAACAGCTCGCTCATGACTCACTCAATTTAGCCATTGTCGACGGCGACGGTGCCCACCGCTGGCGAAGATCCCACACAATAGGGCGATCAGCGCGACGGTCGCACCGATGACGAACCACTGTTGCTGTTCGGTCAGCCAGCGGGTCAAGGCGCCGCCCTGTGTCTCTTTGAGTTGCTGGGCCAGGCGTTGGTTCTCCTGGCGCAGGCGACTCAGTTGGGCGCTTTCGCGGGCAGCGTCTGCGCTTTGCAGTTGCTTGCCCAGTGCTTCACGCTGGCGTTCGCTTTCTTTCAAACGTTGCTGCAACTCGGTGACCTGGGCGTCGGCACTCAAGGACAAGGGCGCGGAACCGCCGCTGTACGAGGGCTCTTCAGCGTGGGCCGTAGCCCCGATCGTTAACACTGCCAACAGACACAACTGACGTAAGCGCATCGGAACTCCTGATTCCACACGAATATTCAGAACGTTGTCGGCAGGTCACCGGGAATAATGAGCCATTGGCAGTACGCCGAACCGTTTTGCTTCGGCGCCGCCGGGCTCAAGGCAGGACTTGCTTGAACGGCTTGATCACGACATCGGCGTACACGCCGGCCGCGACATAAGGATCTGCCTTGGCCCAGGCCTGGGCGTCGGCCAGGGAGGCGAACTCGGCGACGATCAAGCTACCGGTGAAACCGGCCTCGCCCGGCTCATTGCTGTCTACCGCAGGATGCGGCCCAGCCAGTACGATTCGGCCTTCGGCCTGCAGTTGTTTGAGGCGCTCGACATGGGCCGGGCGCACGCTCAGGCGTTTTTCCAGCGAGTTGGCAACGTCAGTGGCAATGATGGCGTAGAGCATGTCAGTCCTCGGTTTTCGGCGTGGTAGGGGCGGTGTCATGCAGGTGCCGCGACAGGTAGATACCCTGGCCGATCAGGAACAATACGGTCATGCCCAGGCTGCCGAACACTTTGAAGTCGACCCAGTAGTCCTGGAAGGTAAACGCCACGAACAGGTTGGCGGCACCGCAGAACAGGAAAAACACGATCCAGGCCACGTTCAGGCGCACCCATACCGGTTCCGGCAAGGTCAGCGCATGGCCCATGATCCGCTTGATCAGCAGGCGGTCACCGATAAAGTGACTGCCGATAAACACCAGCGCGAACAGCCAGTTGACCACCGGGGCTTTCCATTTAAGGAAGGTTTCGCTGTGGAACGCCAGGGTCAGGCCGCCGAAGACCAGGCAGGCGATGAGCGTGAGCCATTGGCTTTTTTCCAGCTTGCGCTGGGAGATGAAGATGGCGCCGTAGACCACTATGGAGCTGATGATCAGTACCGCGGTGGCGCTGTAGATGCCGCCGAACGAAAGCTCGTGACCGGCGATTTCGATGACCCTGGGGTCGAGTTTGGTAACGATGAAAAACAGCAACAGCGGGATGAAGTCGATGAATTGTTTCACAGTAAGAGCCAGAAGCTGGATGTGGCGGCATAATAACAAACATCCTTGGTTGCGATAGCGCCAGCTGACTTGAGGTTACATACCCACGTGAATGTTGATTTGCACTGCCACAGCACGGCCTCCGACGGCGCCCTGGCGCCCGCGGTACTGGTTGCGCGGGCGTTTGAAAAAGGCGTGCGAGTCCTGTCGTTGACCGACCATGACACCCTCGAGGGCCTTGATGAAGCCCGCGAAGCCGCGCATTCCCTGGGCATGCAACTGGTCAACGGCGTGGAGTTGTCGTGCACCTGGGGCGGTGCCACCATCCATGTGCTCGGCTACGGCTTCGACCAGCATGCCCCGCCACTGGTGGCCGCCATCGCCCAATTGCACGATGGCCGCTGGCTGCGATCCGAAGAAATAAGCCGCAAGCTCAGCCTTAAAGGCATGCCCGGTGCTCTGGACGGTGCTCGCGCCATCCAGCAGGAGTTGGGCGACAGCGGCAACGCGCCGGCCCGTCCGCACTTTGCCGACTGGATGGTACGTGAAGGCTATGTCAAGGATCGCGCCGAGGCCTTTCGCAAATGGCTGGGCGCCGGCAAGTTGGGCGATGTGAAGCTGCATTGGCCGACCCTGGAAGACACCGTCGAGACCCTGCGGGCCTCCGGGGCCTGGGTCAGCCTGGCGCATCCCTGGCATTACGATTTCACCCGCAGCAAGCGCCGCAAGCTGATCAGCGACTATATTGGAGCGGGCGGCCACGCGATTGAAGTGGTCAATGGGCATCAACCTGCCGAACAAGTCGGCAGCCTGGCGATTCTTGCCCGCGAATTTGGTCTGCTGGTCAGTGCCGGCAGTGATTTCCATGGTCCAGGCGGCTGGTCCGAGATTGGCGAGTATCGCCAGGTCCCGGAAGATCTGCCGCTGTTGTGGGGGCGATTCAAGCATGACCCCATTATTGCCACCGTCTGAACAGGTAGAACACGTGAGTCAATTCTTCCAGATTCATCCGGAAAACCCGCAAGCGCGCCTGATCAAGCAGGCCGTCGAGATCATCCGCGCTGGCGGCGTGGTGATCTACCCGACTGATTCGTCCTATGCCATTGGGTGCCAGATCGGCGACAAGGGCGCGGTCGAGCGGGTAAGACGCCTGCGCCAACTGGATGACAAGCACAACTTTGCGCTGATCTGCAGCGACTTGTCCCAACTGGGGCTGTTTGCCAAGGTCGATACCGGCACCTTTCGCCTGCTCAAGGCCCACACGCCGGGGCCCTACACCTTTATTCTCAACGCCACCCGCGAAGTGCCGCGGTTGTTGCTGCACCCGAAGAAACGCACCATCGGCCTGCGTGTGCCGGAGCATCCGATAGCCCTGGCTTTGTTGGCCGAGCTGGGTGAACCGCTGATGAGCGTGTCGTTGATTCTGCCGGGTGAAACCGAGCCGCTGTATGACCCTTACGAAATGCGCCGCCTGCTGGAAAAACATGTCGACCTGATCATCGACGGCGGTTATGGCGGCAACAAGGCTTCCACGGTGATCAACCTTGCCGATGGCGAACCGGAGGTGGTGCGCGTTGGTTGTGGCGACCCCACACCGTTCATGGTCGAGGCCTGAATGTCGGCCTTGGAAACCGCTGACCCCCAGGCCGGCGCCCAGCAGGAACTGCCGTTTGCCATGGTGTATGGCCAGGCGGTGATGGAAATGCCCCTGGACCTGTACATTCCGCCGGATGCCCTGGAGGTGTTTCTTGAAGCCTTCGAAGGCCCGCTGGACTTGCTGCTGTATCTGATCCGCAAGCAGAACATCAATATCCTCGACATCCCCGTGGCGGAAATCACCCGCCAGTACATGGGGTATGTCGAGCTGATGCAGTCGGTGCGCCTGGAACTGGCTGCCGAGTACCTGGTGATGGCCGCCATGCTCGCCGAGATCAAGTCGCGCATGCTGCTGCCGCGCTCGGAAACGGTGGAAGCCGAAGAGGATGACCCGCGCGCCGAACTGATCCGCCGCTTGCAGGAGTACGAACGCTTCAAGGCCGCTGCCGAAGGCATCGACAACCTGAGCCGTGTGGGCCGCGATGTGGTGGTGCCCAAGCTCGATGCGCCCGAAGCGCGTGCGCGTAAATTGCTGCCGGATGTGAGCCTGGAAGAATTGCTGATGTCCATGGCCGAGGTGTTGCGCCGTGGCGATATGTTCGAAAGCCATCAGGTCAGCCGTGAGGCGCTGTCCACCCGCGAGCGTATGAGCGATGTACTGGAGCGTCTCAAGGGCGGTGGGTTTGTGCCGTTTGTCGGGCTGTTCACCGCCGAAGAAGGGCGACTTGGGGTGGTGGTGACCTTTATGGCTATCCTCGAGCTGGTCAAGGAGTCCCTGGTGGAGCTGGTCCAGAATGAGCCTTTTGCGGCTATCCACGTGCGGGCGCGAGCCGAATAACGAGCTGAATCGATGAATCTGACTGAACCCCGCGAACTGGCACCCTTGCTGGAGGCCTTTCTCCTGGCCTCGGGCAAACCGCAATCCCTGGAGCGCCTGTTCGAACTGTTTGAAGAAGCCGAACGCCCGGAGCCGCCGGTCTTCAAGAAAGCCCTGGAGATCCTGCGCAAGTCCTGCGACGGCCGTGCCTTTGAACTGCGCGAAGTGGCCTCGGGTTATCGCCTGCAGATCCGCGAGAAGTTTTCGCCGTGGGTTGGTCGTTTGTGGGAAGAGCGCCCGCAACGTTATTCCCGGGCGATGCTGGAGACCATGGCACTGATCGCCTATCGCCAGCCGATCACACGGGGTGAAATCGAGGACGTGCGTGGCGTGGCGGTCAACAGTCATATCGTCAAGACCCTGCTGGAGCGCGAGTGGATCCGCATCGTCGGTTACCGTGATGTGCCGGGTAAACCCGCGATGTTCGCCACCACCAAGGTGTTCCTCGACCACTTCAACCTGAAAAACCTCGACGACCTGCCGCCCTTGGCCGAACTGCGCGAAATGGAAGCCGAGCCGGTGCTCGACTTCGACGACGCGCCGGTGCCGCAAAGCCTGCAGGAACTGGCTGATGCCAGTGCCGAGCCGGAGGAGCCGAAGGACGAGACCAGTTTCCACACGTTATTGTTGGAGCTGGACGATATGGAGCAGGGGATCAAGACCGACTTTGACGATTTATTGCGCGATGCTGCCGACGAGCCGCAGACCGAGGTGAACGTTGAACCCGAGCCCGAAGTCGAAGAAGACATCCTCGGCGTCGCCGACGCCCGGGAAAAGCTCCTGGCCGCTGTCGCCGCCCTCGAACAACCGCCGCTGAGCGACGAAGAGGACGAAGCCCGCGCCCTGGCCGAGGCCATCGAAAACGAACGCCGCCTACTCGAAGACTGATGCTGATTTAGCGTGGGAACGGGATTGCTCCCGATGGCGGTGTATCAGCAACATATGCAACAACTGACCCACCGCTATCGGGAGCAAGCCCCCTCCCACATTGGATCTCCATTGTCTGGATGGTCTGGGAGAAAAAATGAGTTCAACCAAAGACCCGTGCATCAGCATCTGCAAATTCAGCGACGACATCTGCGTCGGCTGCGGGCGCAGCAAGCGCGAAATCCGTGCCTGGAAAAAACTCGATAAAACCGACAAGCGCACGGTATTGGCCGAAGCCGAGCTGCGGTTGTTGGCACTCGGCGCCACCGGTCGGCGGAAAAGCAAATGACTTGGGCGTTATCGACTAGTCTGTGATGCGCAACACGCGCCATGCGCGTATGATTCGCGACCCCTTGCCGACCTATTCGGCCAAGGCCCCGCTTTCAATACCCTTCAGGCCACGCCTGAATCGACCCACCGGGAGGTGCTTACGATGAATGACCAAGACCAGAAAGACCAGGAAATCGGCCCAGCAGGCGAAAAGCTGCAAAAGGTGCTGGCGCGTATCGGTGTGGGCTCGCGCCGCGACGTTGAAGCCTGGATCACCCAGAAGCGCATCAAGGTCAACGGCGTCGAGGCCACCCTCGGCCAGCGCGTCGACCTGCACGATGCAATCACCATCGATGGCAAGGTGATCAAGCGTGAAGAGGTCGCCGAATCGGTGCGCCGCGTGATCATGTACAACAAGCCCGATGGCGAGATCTGCACCCGTGACGACCCGGAAGGCCGTCCGACCGTGTTCGACAAGATGCCAAAGCCTAAAGAAGGCCGCTGGATCAACATCGGTCGCCTGGACATCAACACCACCGGCTTGCTGATGTTCACCACCGACGGTGAACTGGCTAACCGCCTGATGCATCCGTCCTACGAGATGGACCGTGAATACGCTGTGCGTGTACGCGGTGAAGTCGATGACGAGATGATCGAACGCCTCAAGGCCGGCGTGGTGCTGGAAGACGGCCCGGCCAAGTTCACCGATATCAAGCAGGCCCCAGGCGGTGAAGGCTTCAACCACTGGTACCACTGCGTGGTGATGGAAGGCCGCAACCGCGAAGTGCGTCGCCTGTGGGAATCCCAGGGCCTGGTGGTCAGCCGCTTGAAGCGCGTGCGTTTCGGCCCGGTGTTCCTCAACTCCGACCTGCCGATGGGCCGCTGGCGCGAAATGAGCCAGTACGAAGTCGACATCCTCAGCGCCGAAGTCGGCCTGACGCCGGTCGCGATGCCGCAGATGAATGCCAAGAGCAAGGACAAGCTCGAGCGTATGCAGCGCAAATCCTCGCGCCCAGTAGCGCGTACCGAGCGCGTGGCCCGTACCCTGCGCCCGGCGCTGAATGCACCGGCCACTGGCGGTCGTATCTCCCGTGAGCCGCAGATCGAAGGTGAGCGTCGCCCAACCGCACCGTCCCGTCAGGAAGGTGAACGTGCTCCCCGCACACCACGTCCTGCCCGTGGCGAAGCGCCAAGCGGTGGTCGCAGCAACCGTGGCGAAGCGGATCGCCCGGCCGACAACGCCAGTACCAAGCGTCCAGCCAAGCCAGCGGCGAACAAGCGCCCTGGCCCGAAACTGGTAGCCGATGAGCCGTCGGGCAAGCGCCGCGGCGCACCGGCCGGCTCCGGCCAGCGTCCGGGCTTTGGTCGCAAGAAGCCGCAGTGATGCGCTAAGCGCTGCACAAAAACGCCAACCCTAGGGTTGGCGTTTTTTTTGATCTAAATTTGAAATGCAATCAACTGTGGGAGGGGGCTTGCTCCCGATAGCAATATGTCAGCCTAAGTATCTGTCACTGACACACCGCTATCGGGAGCAAGCCCCCTCCCACATTTGGACCTCCGATGTTTTTGAGCCTTGTGTTCAGAAGGCAAACGTTCCATCGAACACCGGTTTATCGTCCAAGGCCAACACCCCACTGGCAAAGATCAAATCCAGGTGGTGACTGCCTTTCTGTCCGCCGCCCAGGCCCAGGTGTAACCCGCAATGGCGCTCTTCAAAGCCCGCATTGCGCGCATACAAATCCTTGACCCCTTCATTGGTGCCAATGCCCAGTTCCTCCACGCGGCGGTTCGATGGGTTGGCATTCAGGTATTTGTTGAAATCATCCGCCAGCCCCGGCACCTCGCTGGCTACGCTGCAGATGGTCGAGTTCTCGATCCATAACTCCAACGGTGATTGCAGCACGCCGTATTTGCGCGCAAACGGGATGGTGCTGAGGAAGGTGCCGACAAACCGCACCTGGCCGTTGATGGCTTCGCTGTGGGTGGCGATTTCGCCGGGGGCCAGGTCGTGGTTGCCGACGCCGTTGATATTGGTCCACTTTTTGATGCTGCTCATCGGCGCTTCCAGGCGCGAGCCGTGCTTGTCGGTGAAGCTCAGCACACTGGCCTGGGACATGCGTCGGATCAGCGTGGCGTTAAGGTCGGCGATGCGCTGCGGCTCGACGCTGAAGGTGTCGTAGAAGTAATCACCATAATCCTTGAATAGCAGGGATTTCTTCCAGTGCTCGGCCATCACGCCGTGCAGGGCGCGGACAAAGTCTGGGCCTTCAGCGCGTGGGTTGGGCAGGGTCGAGGAGTCGTAGAGAAACAGGTACAGGTCGCAGGCTTCAATGGCCTGGACCAGGGTGTCGCTGGGCGCCAGGTCCAGGCGCTGCAGCTGGAAGTTGAAGCGCGCGGCGCTACCATGGGTGATTGCCTGGGCGATGGCGTCGTAGCGCTCGGTATGGCCCAGCAGCACGGTGGGGCGATGCAGGCCGCTGAGGGCCGGGTGATGTGCGAGGTAGTAGAGAAAGTGTTCGACGGCGCGGGCCTTGTCCATGACGTGTGTCCTTCTGTGCCTGGGTAAGGGGGCAGGTGCCGTGCACAGCACCTGCCGGATGCCTGCCGGGTATTAGAAAGGCCACATCGCGGTGCCGAAAGGCACAACGGCATCGGCTTGCATCATTTCAACGGCGGCCTCATGGGTCGGCGCTTCAAACCAATCGTCGAGTTGCAGTTCGGTTTCCAGGTCTTTTTCCAGTGCTTGCATGGTGTATCTCCTAGAGGACGTTGTTTGAGAACGGCTTGCCCGCGGGCTTCGCGGGCAAGTGCAAAGAACCTAGAAGAGAGTGTTTCAAAATGCAAAAAATTTATTGACACGGTTTCATTTGGATTTTTTCTTCTGTTTTTTGGCAGATTTTTTTATTCAAGCAAAACAGACAATTGGCTGAACCGATTCTTCGGAAAATTCTCACCGACAATTTTCTGGTAGATGACGGTAAAAGCCGGCTGTAACGTAGTTTTTCCATGATGTAACGATAAGTTTACGGGTTTACCCTGGTATTTCAGCGTGTGCCCGACGCGTAAGGAATATCTGCCATTTTCTCGCGGGCGCTTAGCAGGCTCGGCCCGAAGCCGTCGAGCGGTGTACAATGCGCCGCGTTTTACTGTGACCCCCCTTGCGTACCCACGCAAAAGGCCAAGACCCAGGGTGTGTGTTCGCCCTGATCACTCCGCCTGGCCACGAGCCGGACGGGTTCGATTTCGTCACAGATAAAAACAAACAGGTGACGCATGACCGTTAGAAAGACGCTGTATTCCTGGTGCCTGCGCTGGGGTTTGAGCGGCGCTGCCTGAGTCGGTAATTCAAGGCAGCAACCTGCATTCAACATCCTCAAACCTTGCGTGAGACCCTTTTCATGAGTGGACCCCATTCTTCTTCCGGCGAGCTGAAACGCGGCCTGAAAAATCGGCATATCCAGTTGATCGCCCTCGGGGGCGCCATCGGCACCGGCCTGTTCCTGGGCTCGGCCGGGGTGCTCAAGTCCGCCGGCCCGTCGATGATCCTGGGCTATGCCATCTGCGGCTTTATCGCCTTCATGATCATGCGCCAACTCGGCGAAATGATCGTCGAAGAGCCGGTCGCCGGTTCCTTCAGCCATTTTGCCCATACGTATTGGGGCGGCTTCGCCGGTTTTTTGTCGGGCTGGAACTGCTGGATCCTGTACATCCTGGTGGGCATGTCGGAGCTGACGGCCGTCGGCAAGTACGTGCACTACTGGTGGCCGGAAATCCCGACCTGGGTGTCTGCGGCGGCCTTCTTCGTGCTGATCAATGCGATCAACCTGGCCAACGTCAAGGTCTTCGGTGAAGCCGAGTTCTGGTTCGCCATCATCAAGGTGGTGGCCATCGTCGGCATGATCGCCCTGGGCAGCTACCTGCTGGTCAGCGGCAGCGGCGGCCCGCAAGCCTCGGTCAGCAACCTGTGGGAACACGGCGGCTTCTTCCCCCATGGTGTCGGTGGGTTGGTGATGGCCATGGCGATCATCATGTTCTCCTTCGGCGGCCTGGAAATGCTCGGCTTTACCGCGGCCGAAGCCGACCAGCCTCGTACCGTGATCCCCAAGGCGATCAATCAGGTGATCTATCGCATCCTGATTTTCTACATCGGCGCCCTGGTGGTGCTGCTGTCACTCACCCCATGGGACAGCCTGCTGGCGACCCTCAATGCGTCCGGCGATGCCTATAGCGGTAGCCCGTTCGTGCAGGTGTTCTCGATGCTGGGCAGCAACACCGCCGCGCATATCCTCAACTTCGTGGTGCTGACTGCAGCGTTGTCGGTGTACAACAGCGGCACCTACTGCAACAGCCGCATGCTGCTGGGCATGGCCGAGCAGGGCGATGCACCCAAGGCCCTGGCGAAAATCGACAGGCGCGGTGTGCCGGTGCGTTCGATCCTGGCCTCGGCGGCGATCACCCTGGTGGCGGTGCTGATGAACTACCTGATGCCCCATGACGCGCTGGAACTGCTGATGTCCCTGGTGGTGGCCACGTTGGTGATCAACTGGGCGATGATCAGCTTCTCGCACTTCAAGTTCCGCCAGCACATGAACCGCACCGGCCAGGTGCCGCTGTTCAAGGCGTTGTGGTACCCCTACGGCAACATCGTCTGCGTGGCGTTCGTGGTGTTTATTTTGGGCACCATGCTGATGATTCCGGGCATTGACCGCTCGGTGTATGCGATCCCGGTGTGGGTGGCGTTCATGGGGGTGTGTTACTGGATCAAGAACAAGCGGGCGCAGCAGTCGGAGGCGGCGGTGGCCTTGACGGCAGAGTAAGGTCGTATACTGCGCTGAATGTGGGAGCGGGCTTGCTCGCGAATGCGGCGGATCAGTCAGCTTCCAGGCCACTGATGCACCGCATTCGCGAGCAAGCCCGCTCCCACATTTTTGACCGCGCTCGGCTTGAAGGGGCGTATCTCTAAGCTCTCCTACCAAGGCTCGCGCTTTCCATGCTGGTGATTTCCAACAACCTACACTTGCCCGATGCCGAGATCGAGCTGACCGCCATTCGCGCCCAGGGCGCCGGCGGGCAGAACGTCAATAAGGTCTCGAGTGCGGTGCACCTGCGCTTCGATATTCCCGCCTCGTCGCTGCCGGCGTTCTACAAGGAGCGCCTGCTGGCGTTGCGCGACAGCCGTATCACCAGTGAAGGCGTGCTGGTGCTCAAGGCCCAGCAATACCGTACCCAGGAACAGAACCGCGCCGATGCGCTGGAACGTTTGGTGGAGTTGATCCAGAGCGCCACCAAGGTCGAGAAAAAGCGTCGTCCGACCAAGCCCACCCTGGGCTCGAAGAAACGCCGGCTGGAGTCCAAGACCAAGCGCGGCAGCATCAAGGCCGGGCGCGGCAAGGTCGACTTCTAGGCGTCGCGTGTTTCGCGGGCTTTGGGCGCCTGGCGGTACAGGTAGAGGCTCAGCAGCAAGCCCGCTGCAGCGGCGAGGGCGGCGAACAGGAAGATCGACGCAAAGCCAAAACCTGCCGCCACGGCGCCAGCCAGCGGCCCGGTGATGCCCAGCGACAAGTCGATAAACAGCGAATAGGCGCCCACCGCCGAGCCACGGCTGGAGGCCGGCACCAGGTTGACCGCCTCCACCCCCAGCGCCGGGAACACCAAGGAAAAGCCGAAGCCACTCAACGCCGCACCTGCCAACGCCAACTGGGCATCTGGCGCCAGCCACAGCAGCAGCAGGCCGAGCACTTCCACCGACAGGCAGGCAATTGCGACCCGAAAGCCGCCAATGCGGTTGATCAAGTTGCCGAACAACAAGCGTGCGCCGATAAAGCTGGCGCCGAACAGGCTCAAGGCCCACACCGCGTTGTCCCAGTGCTGGGTGCTGTAGTACAGGGTGATAAAGGTGGCGATGGTGCCAAAGCCGATAGAGCCCAGCGCCAGCGCGCAACCATGGGGCAGTACCCGGCCCAGCACATTCATGAACGGCAAGCGGACGCCAGGCACAATTGGCGCCGCTTGCTTTTTCCAGGCCAGCAGCACGCCCACTACCGCCAGCAGAATGATGCTAACGCCCATGCTCCACAGTCCGAAGTGGCTGACCATCAACACCCCCAGCGGTGCGCCGACCGCCAGCGCGCCGTAGCTGGCGATGCCGTTCCAGGAGATGACCTTGGCCGTATTCGCCGCACCGACGCGGCCGATGCCCCAGCCAATCGAGCCCGAGCCCACCAGGCTTTCAGCGCTGCCCAGCACCAGTCGACCGATCAGCAGGCTGCCCAGGCTGACCGCCGGCAGGCTGGAAAACCACGCTGCCAGCAACATGAATACTCCGCTCAATCCGCAGCCCACCAGGCCAATCAGCACAGCACGCTTGCTGCCCAGGTTGTCGATAATCTTGCCGGCATAGGGGCGGCTCAATAGGGTGGCCAGGTATTGCACGCTGATCACCAGCCCGGCGATCACCGCGCCATAGCCCAACTGGCTGTGGACATAGCCCGGCAAGACGGCCAGGGGAATGCCGATATTCAGGTAGCCGATAAAGGTAAACAGCACGATGGAGACGACTTGCAGCGTGACCGCCATGGGTCGCTGGGAATCTGGCATGGGAAGGGTCCACTGTCGCAGCAGGCAAAGATAGGCTGCTAATGATACCGGCGCGCAGGCCGGGCATGGCGGGAAAAAATGTAAAACGTCAGATCAACAACACATCAACCCTGGGCAGGGGCCAGCAGTTGCGTGGTTACCAGGGCCGCCAGGGCGTTTTCCTGGGTGCCGAAGCGCTTGAGCAATGCGGCCTGCTTGTCCGCACTGAGGCGGTTCCAGACTTCGACCATCTGCAAGGCAGCGTCGAGCACGGCGGCGTCAGGAGTATCGGGACGGGGAGTGGTCATAATGAGGGTCTCGGGTGATTCAGGCAGTGTGGAAAGCGCTCAATGGTGCGCTTTCCACACGGTCTGGTACGGCGTCAGTCCTGGGTTTCGCGGTCGACTGGTTTTGCTTCTTTGGCCTCAGGCTGTTTCTCGCTGGCCTGCTGCGGTGTTGGCTGCTCAGTTGGGTGCAGGCTTGGGAAGGGGAGATTAGGTATCTCGTGCATCGTCGTCGCTCCTCGCAAGGTCTGTTTTTTCAATCGCAGGTGATTCCGCGCTCTCAAAAAGCCTTGGCAGGATACAGCACCGTAAATGACAAAAAGACTTTTATCTCGGTGAATTCACATTTTTTCATGGTCCAAACGCAAGTGACATGAGGTCACACCCTTAGAACGGTACCTTGCCCAGGATCATGTCGCGGTACATCACAAAATCCCCCAACAAGCTGTAGAGCGGGTGCTGGAAGGTCGCTGGACGGTTCTTTTCGAAGAAAAAGTGGCCGATCCAGGCAAAGGTGTAGCCGGCGACGGGCAAGGCCAGCAAAAGGACCAGTGACCCCCTGCCGATGGCATACGCGAGGATGCCGATCACCAAGGTGGTGCCGATAAAGTGCAGGCGCCGGCAGGTGCTGTTGCCATGCTCGCTCAGGTAGTAGGGGTAGAACTCGGCAAAACTGTTGAATTTCTTGACGTTTTCCACGACTGCCGGCCCTCGGGTGGTTATACCGCCCAACAGATGTTCGGCGGGGAGCTTATTTGAGTCTAGAGTCATCGCAGGTAACGGCCAGTGACAATAGATGCCATTTTAGTATCCTTGGCTTCCTGGCTGCCGTTTGAGCCTGCTTTCAATAAGAAGACGCCATGAGCGAACGAACAACTTCTGCAAGCTGGGCGATGGGGATAGTCAAGGCTCTGGAAATGGACGGCCTGGATTGCCGTGTCTTGTTCAGGCAGCTGGGCCTGGATTATGCGGCGCTGAATGACCCCGACGCGCGTTTCCCTCAGGATGCCATGACTCGCCTGTGGCAGCGGGCAGTGGAGTTGTCGGGCAACCCGGCGATTGGCCTGAACATGGGCAAAGTGGTGCGCCCTGCTTCGTTTCATGTCGCCGGTTATGCCTTGATGTCCAGCAACACCCTGGCCGAGGGCTTTATGCGACTGGTGCGCTACCAGCGCATCATCGCCGAAAGCGCTGACTTGAGCTTCCGACTTATACCTGAAGGCTATGCGTTGATTCTGACGGTTCATGGCGATCACCTGCCGCCGACCCGACAAAGCGCCGAAGCCTCGTTGGCCAGCGCCCTGGCCTTGTGCGGCTGGCTAACCGGACGCACCCTGCAACCGCGCAAAGTGCTGCTGCAGGGCGATCAACCGGCGGACCTGGCGCCGTACAAACAGGCCTTTCATGCGCCTTTGCAATTCAATGCACCCTATGACGCGCTGATCTTCGAGCAAGCCGACATGGAGGCGCCGCTGCCCACCGCCAACGAAGCCATGGCGCTGCTGCACGACCGATTTGCCGGTGAATACCTGGCGCGTTTTTCCGAAAGTCGCGTGACCCACAAGGCACGACAGGTGCTGTGCCGCCTGCTGCCCCAGGGCGAACCCAAGCGCGAAGCGGTGGCCCAGACGTTGCACCTGTCCCAGCGCACCTTGCAGCGGCGTCTGCAGGAAGAGGGCACCAGCTTCCAGGCCTTGCTCGACGACACCCGTCGTGAACTGGCCGAGCAATACCTGGCGCAGCCGAACATGACCTTGCTGGAAATAGCCTACCTGCTGGGTTTTGCCGACCCGAGCAACTTTTTTCGTGCGTTTCGTCGCTGGTTTGATGCCACGCCCGGCGAATACCGGGCGCGGTTGCTGGAAATGTCGGCGGTCAGTGGCGCCAGAACGCCGGAATGCACAGCACAAACACGGTAATAATCTCCAGCCGGCCCAGCAGCATGCCCAGGGACAGGATCCACTTGGCCGCATCCGGCAGGGTGGAGAAGTTGCCGGCCGGGCCAATGGTTTCGCCCAGGCCCGGGCCGACACCGGACACGGTACTGGCGGCGCCTGTCAGGGCGGTCATCCAGTCCACGCCCAACAGTGACAAAGCCAGGGCGATGGTGCAGATGGTAATGGCGAAGAAAAACGAAAAGGTCAGGATCGAGCGCACAATTTCTTCGTCGAGGCGATGGCCGTTGTACTTTTGCTTGATTACCGCACGTGGGTGGATCAGTTGGTTCAAGTTGGCCTTGAGCAGGATGTAGGCGACCTGGAAACGAAAGATCTTGATGCCGCCGGCCGTGGAGCCCGAGCAGCCGCCGATAAAACCCAGGTAGAAGAACAACATCAGTGAGAAGTTGCCCCACAGGCTGTAGTCCCCCAGTGCAAAACCGGTGGTCGTCATCACAGAAGTCACATTCAGCGCCACATGGCGCAAGGCGTCGAGCCAATGCAGGTTGGTAGTCCACCAGTACCAGGTGCCGAGTACCAGCCAGGTCACGAACAACAGGCCGAGCAAGCCTTGTACCTGTTGGTCCTTGATCAGCGCCCGACGGTTGCCGCGCAATGTGGCCACATACAAGGCGAACGGCAAGCTGCCGAGGATCATCACCACCACGGCGACCCAATGCACCGCCGGTTGTTTCCAGTGCGCCAGAGACTCATCCGACGTGGAAAACCCACCGGTGGAAATTGCCGACATCGCGTGGTTGATCGCATCGAACAAGCCCATGCCGGCCCACCAGAATGCCAGGCTGCCGAAGATGGTGATGCCCACATACGCCGCCACGATCAGCCGCGCCACCATGTGCGAGCGGGGCATGACCTTTTCCGAGCGGTCCGAAGATTCGGTCTGGAACAGGCGCATGCCACCGATGCGCAGCAGCGGCAGGATCGCCACCGCCATGCCGATAAAACCGATGCCGCCAAGCCAGTGCAACAGCGAACGCCACATCAGGATGCCCGGTGACATGCTGTCCAGGCCGCTCAATACGGTGGAGCCGGTGGCGGTGATACCCGACATGCTTTCGAAGAACGAGTCGGTGTAGCTGATGTGCTGGGTCAGCAAAAACGGCAGGGCGGCGAAGATGCATACCACCACCCAGCTGCTGACCGTCAGCAGGTACATGTCTCGGGGGCGCAGGTGCACATGTTCGGGGCGACCGGGGATGACCAGGGCCAGCCCTGCGATAAAGGTGATCAGGCTGGCCCACAGGAACGAGGGCAGATCGCTGGTGCGTTCGAAGATCACCAGGGTGGCCATCGGAATGACCATGGCGACCGCAAGGGTGATCAGGAAGATGCCGATGATGAAACCGATGATGCGTAAGGTCGGCAACGCCATGTAATTCGCTCGGGTGATTGGGCAGAGGCGCCATTCTACCTGCGGTGCAAGGCATGTAAACCAGAGTGCTTGAGGTTACATGGAGCAAAATGTGGGAGGGAGCTTGCCCCCGATAGCGGTGGGGCAGTCAAGCATGTGGTTGCTGGTCTACTGCTACCGGGAGCAAGCCCCCTCCCACAGGGGATTTGCAGTGTTTGAACAGGTATAAAAAAGGCGACCCGAAGGTCGCCTTTTTCAACAGCGTACGAATCAGAACTCGTGATCAGCGCTGTCCGGGTTCAAGTCGCTGATGCCCAACTTGCCCGCAGCGGCTTCGATCGAACCGGTCTGCTTGACCAGTGCGGCGATGGCGTCACGTACGATCTGGTTGCCCGCATCGTTGCCGGCGGCGATCAGTTGGTCGTAGTGCTCACCTTTCTCAGCGTGGTCGACCATGACCTGGATCTTCGCTTCGGTTGCCGCCAGGTCGGCCTTGAGGGCCGAATCGGCTGCCGGGTCGGCCTTGGCCACCAGGGATGACAGGCTGGCACCACTCATCTTGGTGCCGTCAACGCGGGTGTATTCGCCCAGGTAGACGTTACGGATGCCCTTGGCATCGTAGAAGTGCGAGTAGTGGGTGTTGTCGCTGAAGCAGTCCTGCTCGTCTTCCGGCGAGTTGGCCTCCAGGGACACCTTCATGCGCTCACCGGCCAGCTCGCCCAGGGACAGGCTGCCCATGCCGAACAGCATTTTGCGCAGGCCATCGGTGCCAGGTTCCGACTCCAGGGTGGCGCGGTAGTTGTCTTCGACGTTGGGCTTCCAGTTGCCGACCATTTCTTCCAGGTCGCTGACCAGCAGTTGGGTCACGGCGCGCAGGTAAGTGCGGCGGCGCTCATTGTGACCGCCGGTTGCACCGTCACCGGTCAGGTAGTCCGAGGCCGGACGATTGCCTGCGCCAGGGCCGGTGCCGTTGAGGTCCTGGCCCCAGAGCAGGAATTCGATGGCGTGGTAGCCGGTGGCAACGTTGGCTTCGGAACCGCCCAGCTCATTGAGGCTGGCGAGTTTTTCCGGGGTGATGTCTTTGACGTCGACCTTGTCTTCGCCGACCTGGATCTCGTTATTGGCGATGATGTTGGCGTTGGCGCCCGGGTTACCCAGCGCGTGCTCATAGGATTTGTCGACATAGTCGATCAAGCCCTCGTCCAGGGGCCAGGCGTTCACCTGGCCTTCCCAGTCGTCGATGATGGTGTTGCCAAAGCGGAACACTTCGCTCTGCAGGTAAGGCACGCGGGCGGCGATCCAGGCGGTACGGGCCGCTTTGAGGGTTTCGTCGTTCGGGTTGGCGAGGAAGGTGTCGACTGCGGTCTGCAGGATCTTTGCGGTGGATTCGGCATCGCTGTACACCGCAAAAACCATATCTGCGTAGTGCGCGACTACGGCTTTGGCAGCTGCTTCGTCGACCTGGCCTGCCGCGCCAGCTGCAGGTGCGGTAGTGCTGGCGGCTGCGGGAGCTTGAGGCGTGGCGGCCTTGTCTTTACCTTCGCCGCAACCGGCGAGAGAAATGGCAATGGCCAGCAGACTGGCGGTGGCCAGGGGCATACGAATCATGGCGAACATCCTGCTTCGGTTGTTGATAGGACGCGCGGGGCGCGCAAAAGCTGCGACATAATGCGAAAGATTTGCATTTTGTGTAAAGGCTTATGCACGGTAAATATTTAGTATCGGTTTGTTAATTCAAAGACTCACAGCATTATTGCGCTCGGACTGCTTCAAATAAGCCGCCAACTCTCGCGCCTGCAAGGGTTTGCTGTAGTGATAACCCTGTCCCTCATGGCAACCCTCGGAGATGATGTAGGCCTCCTGCTCGGCGGTCTCCACACCCTCTGCAATCACCTGCATGCCCAGGCTTTTGCCCAGTTGGATAATGGCGCGCACGATCGTGGCGTCGTCGTCGTCATCCTGCAGGTCCTGGACGAAGCTCTTGTCGATCTTGATCTTGTCCAGCGGCAGGCTTTTCAGATAGCTCAGGGATGAATACCCGGTGCCGAAGTCGTCGATGGCAATCAGCGCACCGGAGCGACGCAGGCTCAGCAGGTGCTGGGCAGCGGTGCTGATATCTTCCATCAGGCCGGTCTCGGTGACTTCCAGTTCCAGGCTGCGCAGGGGCAGGCGATAGATCTGCATCAGGTTGTTGACCACCCGGGGCAGCTCGGTGTGGTGTAACTGTACGGTGGAGAGGTTGACGGCCATGCGCAGGCCGGTGAAGCCCAGGTCGTGCCATTCGCGCAGTTGCCGGCATGCCTGGTCGAGCACCCATTCGCCAATCGGGATGATGGTGCCATTCTGTTCCGCCAGGGGGATAAACAGGTCGGGCGGCACCAGGCCGTGTTCCGGGTGTTGCCAGCGCAGCAGGGCTTCTACGCCAACCACACGGTGATCGCGGTAGCTGATCTGTGGTTGGTACACCAAGTGGAACTGGTCGCGGCCCAGGGCGTCGCGCAGGTCCTTTTCCAGCTCGCGGCGTCGGCGCATTTCGCTGTCGACGCTGGCGATATAAAACTGATAGCGGTTGCGCGAACGGCTCTTGGCCAGGGTCATGGTCTGTTCGGCTTTTTGCAGCAGCTTCTCGGTGCTGTCGCCATCCTCCGGGAACAGCGTGATGCCGATGGTGGCGCGCAGGCGAATCAGGTCATGGTCGAGTGCAAATTCAGCTTCCAGGTCATCGAGGATGCTTTGTGCCAGTTCAGCGGCTTCGTAGGGCTGGTCGATATCGGCTTGCACCAAGGCGAACTGGTCGCCGCCCAAACGGGCAAGCGTGCCGAGGCGGCCGCTGTGGGCGCGCAAGCGGTCGGCCAGGGCCAGCAAGAGTTTGTCGCCGGCCTGGTAGGTGAACTGTTCGTTGACGCTCTTGAAATCGTCCAACCCTACGCACAACACCGCTACCCGTCGTTGCCGCCGGCCAGCGTCAGTGAGGATCTTGTCCAGTTGTTCCTGCAGCTTCTGGCGGTTCGGCAGGCCAGTGAGAAAGTCGTACTGGGCCATGCGCAACAGGCTCGATTCCGCCTCATGGCGCAGGTGGGTATTGCGCTCGATGGATTCGAGCAACTGGTTGGCGGTGTTTATCCACAGCCCCAGTTCGTTGCGTTCGTGTCCCTTGAGCTGAGGAATCTTGTGCTCGCTGGGGCGGTCGGGGTTGATCGAGGTCAGGTGCCCGATAAGCCGTGACAGCGGCTTGGTCAGCAGCCAGTGGTACACCAGGTACAGCACCAGGCCCATGGCCAGGGCGCGCAGGACGCCGGAAATAAAAATGATCACCGAACTGACAATAAAGCCGTTGCCGTAGGTGGCGGTGTCGAGGGTGATGCTCAGGTCGCCGTAGTATTCGCTGTAAGGGCCCTTGCCGACCAAGGCCGTGGTGAATGTACGCTCCTGGCCAAGAATCAGATCGGTCAGCCAGCGGCTGGGGGATTGCTGCAAGGCGCGGCTCTTTTCCGCGAGCATGGTCTCGTTGGGATGGCCGATGGAGGCCACGCGCACCGCATCATCCTGGAACAGTCCCTCGATCACCTGCATGCCCATCTCGCGATCCAGGCTGTAGACGGCCTGGGTCGAGGGGTCGCGAAACATGTCGAGAATGCGTTGGGCATCACCGGCCACTGCCTGGCGCGTCTTGTAGGCATCGAAAACAATTTGCCCCAGGCTCAGCGCCACGCCCACGATCAAGGCCGACAGCAGCACAACCCGTAGCAACTTCACCGACAAGCTGTTCTTGAGTTCCAGCTTCAAAGGGGCATTCCTTGTCTCATGCGGGTGGCCTTCAATAGGCCATGAGTATTGGCAATCTGGGGGTAGCAGTCAAAGGAACATTGGGGCGAGCGAAAAAAGTTAAAAAAAGTGGAACCCAACCTTTGCAACGGTTCACTCAGATCAGGAGAGGAATAGACCTTTCATTCAATTTCGGAGTATTACGTTATGATCGCAGGAGTAGCTGGACTAGGTGCGGCCGCCGTAGCGCTGGCACCCTTCGCCGAAACGCTGGCGCCCGTCGTCCTCCCTGTGGCAGGCCAGGTGGCAAGCAGGGTGGCAGACGAAGCAAAACAGGCGGTGGGCGGTGTAATCAACTTTGCTGGGAACGCTACGAATTAACAGCAGCAAGTCGGGGTCTGAGAGGGGCTATCTATCTCTGCTGATCCTGTATGAGTAAGAGGTGGCGCAGAGAGACCTTTGCGCCACCTCTCGCTTGCTGTTTCTGCGGGTTTTTCCAGGCAACCTTCAACGCTGGCCGTGCGCAGCGAGGAAGTGGGCGTTGCGTTTATTGTTTGAAGGAAACCATCAGCTTCTCCGTTTCCGGGTCTTTGGAAAATTCAATGGATTTGCTTGGGGAGTCCTCCTTTTCCTCCTCCCCTATCTTCTTGGCGAGGGCATCCGCGAAGGGTTGCATCAGCGGCGCGACCGCTTTGACAATATCGCCAACCACGGGGAGTGCTGTTTTTAAAAGATCGCCCACTACAGAGTGTGCAGCTGTCATTGCGCCAGTTGTCATTGTTATGTCTCCGACAGATTAGAGAGATCAATTCGTCTCGTTGATTCAGTGGCAAACTACGATTACCGGGTTCCGGCGCAGTGATGACTACTTGTGACGCACAAAAAAGCCGGGCAATCGCAAGCCGTGTGAAAACCTGGCACAGACCGGCCTTCCTACCATCCCGGCGACCTGGTGAACTTTACCTCTACGATGGCGGTACGGCAGGTATAAAAAAACCGGAACCCCTCGGGGGCTCCGGTTTTTTCAACTGTTCAGCAATTGAACAACTACACGGCAAGCGTTGCTTAAGCAGTAAAGGCCTTGCCTTCAAACTGCTCAGCCACGAACTTCCAGTTGACCAGATTCCAGAACGCTTCCACATACTTTGGACGCACGTTGCGGTAGTCGATGTAGTAAGCGTGTTCCCACACGTCGCAGGTCAGCAGCGGGGTGTCGCCGCTGGTCAGCGGGTTGCCGGCGCCGATGGTGCTGGCCAGGGCCAGGGAACCGTCAGCCTTTTTCACCAGCCAGCCCCAGCCGGAACCGAAGGTGCCAACGGACGTCTTGGTGAACTCTTCCTTGAACTTGTCGAACGAACCGAACGCAGCGTTGATGGCCTCAGCCAGCGCGCCGGTTGGTTGACCGCCGGCGTTTGGTGCCAGGCAGTTCCAGTAGAAGGTATGGTTCCAGACCTGAGCGGCGTTGTTGAAGATGCCGCCCGAGGAAGACTTGACGATTTCTTCCAGGGTCTTGCCTTCGAACTCGGTGCCTGGCACCAGGTTGTTCAGGTTCACGACATAGGTGTTGTGGTGCTTGTCGTGGTGGTATTCCAAGGTTTCCTTGGAGATGTGCGGCTGCAGGGCATCGTGTGCGTAGGGCAGCGGCGGCAATTCGAAAGCCATGATGATTCTCCTAATCAGGTCAGTTGCGGTGAGCGCAAGGCCGATCACGGGCGGCCAGACATGCGCCGGGGAGTTTGTACTCTTTGCGGCGCAGGAGTCCGATCATAGCACCGGGGGTGCGGCATAACCACGCAACAACTGTGTGGGATAGAGGTTCCAGAGGGTTTTGGAATATTTGTCAGGCGCTGATCAATTGATAGGCCACAGTGAACATCATCACCGCCACCAGCAAGTCCAGCAGGCGCCAGGTGGCCGGGCGTGCCAGCCAGGGCGCCAGCCACGCGGCGCCGAGCGCCAGGGTGGCGAACCACAGGAACGATGCACTGGCGGCCCCGGCGACATACGCGCCGGGTTCGGTTTGTTGCGCGCCAAGTGAGCCGATCAGCAGCACGGTATCCAGGTATACGTGGGGGTTGAGCAGCGTTACGGCCAGCGCGCTGAGCAGCACGGCGCGCAATGAACGTACCTTGAGGTTGGCCCCTTGCTCCAGGCTCTGTTTGGAAAATGCCCGACGCAATGCCAGGGTGCCGTACCACAACAGGAACGCTGCACCCCCCCAGCGCGCTATCGCCAGCAGCAGCGGGTTTTGCGCCAGCACCGTGGCCAGGCCGAATACCCCGGCCGCCACCAGGATGGCATCGCAGACGATGCACAGTGCGGCCACTGGCAGGTGATGTTCACGTCGCAGGCTCTGCGCCAATACAAAAGCATTCTGGGTGCCGATCGCCATGATCAGGCCGAGGGCTACCAGCAATCCGTTCACATAACTTTGCCACATAGGGTTTACTCCGCTTGTGCTGCCAATTGCTGCAATACATCCATGGCTCGGTCGGCATCGGTACGACCGACAAACAGGTGGTCGTGGTAGTAGCCGGCAATCACGTTGCAGCTAATGCCGGCTTTGCCCAGCGCGCAGGCGAATGCAGCGGTCAGGCCCACGGCCTCGAGGGCGGAATGCACGTTCAGGGTGATCCATGCGGCGACATAGTCGAAGCTCAACCCGGCTCGTTCAGCCTGGTGCCGCTCGACAATCAACGTCAGCCCTTCCTGCTCACGAAAGCTGCCGATGACCTCGCAGCCGTGGGGGATGCGGTGATCGGGCAAGGTGCAGAACACGTAGTCGCCGTCGTTCAAGTACGGGCTCATGCTGCGCAGCAAGGTCGCCAGGGCGGTTTCGCCAGCCATGTGAGATTCCTTTAAAAGAGAAAGAAGCAATGCTGGTCATTGTCACGGTCGAGGCTGTATAAGAAAAAGCAATATTGCTGATCGCTCATTAGAGAAACTGATGTTCGACTATAAATTGCTGTCTGCCCTGGCGGCGGTAGTGGAACAGGCCGGCTTCGAACGCGGTGCCCAGGTGCTGGGGCTGTCGCAGTCGGCCATTTCCCAGCGCATCAAGCTGTTGGAGGCACGTATCGGCCAGCCGGTGCTGGTGCGCGCTTCACCGCCGACGCCCACCGATATTGGCCGGCGCCTGCTCAACCATGTGCAGCAGGTGCGATTGCTTGAGCGTGATCTGCAAAGCCAGGTGCCGGCCCTGGACGAGGAGGGGATGCCCGAACGCCTGCGCATCGCCCTGAATGCCGACAGCCTTGCCACCTGGTGGGCCGAAGCCGTCAGTGATTTCTGCGCCGAACAGCACTTGCTGCTGGACCTGGTGGTGGAAGACCAGACGGTTGGCCTCAAGCGCATGCGTGCCGGTGAAGTGGCTGCCTGTATCTGCGCCAGTGAGCGCCCGGTGGCCGGGGCTCGCAGCCTGTTGCTGGGTGCCATGCGTTATCGCGCGCTGGCGAGTCCGGCTTTTATTGCCCGGCATTTTCCCGAGGGCGTGCGGGCCGATCAATTGGCGCGTACACCTGCGCTGGTGTTTGGCCCGGATGATTTCCTGCAACACCGCTACCTGGCTTCTCTTGGGGTGAATGGTGGTTTCGAACACCATTTATGCCCGTCATCCGAAGGCTTTATCCGCCTGACGGAAGCCGGTCTGGGCTGGGGCCTGGTGCCCGAATTGCAGGTGCGTGACCAGCTTGAATCCGGCGCATTGGTCGAGTTATTGCCAGATAAGCCCATCGACGTGCCGCTGTACTGGCATCATTGGCGCAGTGGCGGGCAGCTGTTGGGCCTGTTGACCGACCATCTGGCCCAGGCGTGCGGCCAATGGTTGGTGCCGTTGGAGTAGCGGCAGACGTCAAGGCAACAGCGATGAAAAACGAAAGAACACGGAGTACTACATGAAAATTCTGGTCACCGGCGCAAGCGGCTTCATCGGCGGGCGCTTTGCGCGCTTCGCCCTTGAGCAGGGCCTGGATGTGCGGGTCAACGGGCGGCGCGCCGAAGGTGTGGAACACCTGGTACGGCGTGGTGCCGAGTTTATCCAAGGTGATTTGAATGATGCCGACCTGGTACGCGACCTGTGCCGCGATGTCGAAGCCGTGGTGCATTGTGCCGGTGCCGTCGGGCTATGGGGCAAGTACCAGGACTTCCATCAGGGTAATGTGCTGGTCACCGAAAACGTTGTTGAAGCCTGTCTCAAGCAGCGTGTCGGGCGCCTGGTGCATCTGTCGTCGCCATCCATTTACTTCGATGGCCGCGACCACCTCGGGCTCACTGAAGAGCAAGTGCCCAAGCGTTTCAAGCATCCCTATGCTGCCACCAAGTACCTGGCCGAGCAGAAGGTCTTCGGGGCCCAGGAGTTCGGCCTTGAAGTGCTGGCACTGCGTCCGCGTTTCGTTACCGGCGCCGGCGACATGAGCATCTTCCCGCGCCTGTTGAAGCTGCAGCGCAAAAATCGCCTGGCTATTGTGGGCGACGGTCTGAACAAGGTCGACTTCACCAGCGTGCATAACCTCAATGAAGCGTTGCTCAGCAGCCTGCTCGCCCCCGGCTCGGCGTTGGGCAAGGCCTACAACATCAGCAACGGCGCGCCGGTGCCGGTGTGGGATGTGGTCAACTATGTGATGCGACAAATGGAGCTGCCCCAGGTGACCCGTTATCGTTCCTACGGTTTGTCCTACAGCGTGGCAGCCTTGAATGAGGCATTTTGCGCCATGTGGCCGGGGCGGCCGGAACCGGCGTTATCGCGCCTGGGCATGCAGGTGATGAACAAGGATTTCACCCTCGATATCAGCCGCGCCAGGCATTATCTCGACTATGAGCCCAAGGTCAGCCTGTGGGCTGCGCTCGACGAGTTCTGCAGCTGGTGGAAGGCCCAGGACCCGGGCCTCAAATAAGCTCATAACCAGCAACACATCGGGAACCGAATTCCAGGTTCCGGGTCGATCCATGCGCTGGGAGTGCGGTTTATACTCCTGCCGCTCGGCTTCGCAGCCAGCCACCTCATTGATTCAGGGTAGATTCATGCGTAACGATGCAAATGACGATCTCGACAACGTTCCTACGCTGCGGGCCGACCATGGGGACGACGATGATTTCGTGCCGACCCCCGCCACGTCAGTGCGCTCGCGAACCACGCCAGTAGTCAAGGTCAAGAGCGCCAGCACCGGCCCGTTGTGGGCATTGGTCGGCGCACTGTTGATCGCCTTCGCCGGCCTGGCCTGGTGGAGCTTCCAACAAATCTCGCTGATGGGTCAGCAGTTGGTCGCCACCCAGGAAAGCTTTGCACGGATCAGCGAGGAAGCGGCGGGGCGCCTGCAGGATATTTCCGGCAAGGTGGTGGCCAGCGAAGCCAACGTGAACAACGGCAGCGAAGCATTGAAACTGCAGATCAAGCAGTTGCAGGACCAGTTGCAGGAGCAGGGCAAGCAACAGCTGGGCGTGGCTGGCCAAGCTACCGAACTGGATAGCCGTTTGGCCCAGATGACCGCCAGCACCACCGAACTGACAGCGGCCAATACCAAGCTGCAAGGCCAGGTGCAGGCCCTTACTGATGCGGTCGCCAGCCTCACGGCAGCACAGGCCGAGACCAAGGGCCTGGCCGCCGATGTGGCGGCCTTGAAGAAACAAGGCAACCCAAGCGCGGCCATCGCCCGTCTCGAGCAGGACTTGCTGGTGCTCAAGAGCGCTCAGGAAAACCAGCCGGCCAATATCGACGCGCCGACCAACAAGGAATTCGACGTGTTCCGCATCCAGACCACGCGCAATATCACCACCTTGCAGAGCCAGGTGCAGAACTTGAATCAGCGTCTCAATGCGCCTGCGGCGGCCACACCACTGGGTCAATGAACGCGAAATCGTTCTCTGTAGGAGCGAGCTTGCTCGCGAAAAACGTTAACGATGACGGGTACTTGCTGAATGAACGCGGCGCCTGTGAGTTTTTCGCGAGCAAGCTCGCTCCTACATGGATTGTCACCGCTCGGTGACATTTCTTTTCCCCTTCGTTACTTGCCCCTCCTGCGCCCTTGTTTAGACTCCGGTCATCCCACATAGAACAATAAGGGCCACCCATGACCACCCGACCACTGCCTTCCAGCAGTTGGCTGAACGCACCTGCCCATCACGCCTGGCTCGCCGCCGAAGGCCAGCGCCTGCTGGCGTTCGCCAAGGCATCGCGGCTGCCGGATGGTTTCGGCAACCTGGACGATAAAGGCCAACTGCTGGCCAATGCCCACGCCGAAACCATGAACACCGCCCGTATGACCCACAGCTTCGCCATGGCCCATGTCATGGGGCTACCTGGTTATGCCGAATTGGTGGCCCATGGTGTCGAGGCCCTCAGCGGCCCGCTGCGCGACCGTAAGCACGGCGGCTGGTTCGCCACTCCCAACGCCCTTGATGGCAACACCGGCAAGGCTGCTTACCTGCATGCCTTCGTCGCCCTGGCCGCCAGCTCTGCCGCAGTGGCCGGCGCGCCCGGCGCACAGGCCTTATTGAACGACGCCATCCATATCATCGACCAGTTCTTCTGGAGCGAGGAGGAGGGCGTCATGCTTGAATCCTTCGCCCAGGACTGGAGCGGCGTCGAAGCCTATCGCGGTGCCAACAGCAATATGCACGCGACCGAAGCCTTCCTGGCCCTGGCCGATGTTACTGCAGATACCCGTTGGCTGGACCGCGCGCTGCGCATCGTCGAACGGGTGATCCACACCCATGCCGCCGCCAACCAGTTCATGGTGATCGAGCATTTCGATCCGCAGTGGAAGCCGCTGCCGGACTACAACCAAGACAACCCCGCCGATGGCTTTCGCCCTTATGGCATCACCCCCGGCCACGGTTTTGAGTGGGCGCGGCTCGTGTTGCACCTGGAGGCCGCGCGCTTGCAAGCCGGGCTCAGCACACCAGATTGGCTGGTGAGCGACGCCAAAAATCTGTTTGCCAGTGCTTGTGAATATGCCTGGGCTGTCGAGGGTGCTGCCGGCATCGTCTACACCCTGGACTGGAACCATCGCCCGGTGGTGCGCGAGCGTCTGCACTGGACCCACGCCGAAGCCAGCGCCGCCGCGCAAGCCTTGCTCAAGCGTACCGGCGAACTGCATTACGAGACCTGGTACCGTCGAATCTGGGAGTTCTGCGAAACCCACTTTATCGATCGCATCAACGGCAGTTGGCACCACGAACTCAGCCCTCACAACCAGCCCAGCAGCAAGATCTGGGGCGGCAAACCGGACCTCTACCACGCCTGGCAAGCGGTGGTGCTGCCTGCGCTACCCTTGTCGCCCAGCATGACCAGCGCTTTAGCCCAGGGCGCTTATGTCACCAAGTGGTGACATTTGTACGTCCCTTTGTTACCTGCACCCTGGAAATCCATGTTTAAACTCCGTGCAGCGCAAGCTCTAGACTTGCATGCATAACAACAAGAAAAGGTACTCAGATGAACGCGATTAATCGCCTCGCCGTCGCTATTTCCATTGCCTCGTTGTTTCCCCTCACTGCATTTGCCGCCGACTCCAAAGGCACGGTCGAAGTGGTGCATTGGTGGACCTCAGGCGGTGAGAAAGCGGCTGTGGATGTGCTGAAGGCCCAAGTTGAGAAAGACGGTTTCACCTGGAAAGACGGTGCCGTCGCAGGCGGCGGTGGCGCCACCGCGATGACCGTGCTGAAAAGCCGCGCGGTTGCCGGCAACCCACCAGGCGTTGCCCAGATCAAGGGCCCCGACATCCAGGAATGGGCGTCCACCGGCCTGCTCGATACCGACGTGCTCAAGGACGTCGCCAAAGCAGAAAAGTGGGACTCCCTGCTCGACAAGAAAGTCTCCGACACCGTCAAGTACGACGGTGACTACGTTGCGGTACCGGTCAACATCCACCGCGTGAACTGGTTGTGGATCAACCCGGAAGTCTTCAAGAAAGCCGGCATCACCAAGAACCCCACCACCCTCGAAGAATTCTACGCAGCCGGCGACAAGCTTAAAGCTGCGGGCTTCATTGCGCTCGCCCACGGTGGCCAGCCTTGGCAGGACAGCACCGTGTTCGAAGCGGTAGTCCTCTCAGTCATGGGAGCGGACGGCTACAAGAAAGCCCTGGTCGACCTGGATAACGGCGCGCTGACCGGTCCGGAAATGGTCAAGGCCCTTACCGAGCTGAAGAAAGTCGCGACCTACATGGACGTCGACGGCAAAGGCCAGGACTGGAACCTCGAAGCCGGTAAGGTCATCAACGGCAAGGCCGGCATGCAGATCATGGGTGACTGGGCCAAGTCCGAGTGGACTGCGGCCAAGAAAGTCGCCGGCAAGGATTACGAGTGCGTAGCCTTCCCAGGCACCGACAAAGCCTTCACCTACAACATCGACTCCCTGGCGGTGTTCAAGCAGAAAGACAAAGGCACTGCCGCAGGTCAGCAGGACATCGCCAAAGTCGTGCTGGGTGAAAACTTCCAGAAAGTGTTCAGCATCAACAAGGGCTCGATCCCTGTGCGTAACGATATGCTGACCAAGATGGATTCCTACGGCTTCGACTCCTGCGCCCAGACCGCCGCCAAGGACTTCCTGACCGACGCCAAGACCGGCGGCCTTCAGCCAAGCATGGCGCACAACATGGCCACTACCCTGGCGGTGCAAGGTGCATTCTTTGACGTGGTGACCAACTACATCAACGACCCGAAAGCCGACCCGGCCGACACCGCCAAGAAGCTTGGCGCGGCGATCAAGTCGGCCAAGTAACACAGCTATCTGTAGGAGCGAGCTTGCTCGCGAAAAACTCAAGGTCACCGCGTTCATCCTGTATGCACGCGCTATCGTTGAAGTCCTTCGCGAGCAAGCTAGCTCCTACAGGGTTCGGTCTACCTGTTAGTTCTTTTTCCCTGTACTGGATTTCCCCATGAGTTCTGTTGCTGTGTTCAGCAAGGCCTCGCCGTTCGATGCACTGCAACGCTGGCTGCCCAAACTGGTGCTGGCGCCGAGCATGTTCATCGTGTTGGTGGGCTTTTATGGCTACATCCTGTGGACGTTCGTGCTGTCGTTCACCACCTCCACCTTCCTGCCCAGCTACAAATGGGCGGGCCTGGCTCAGTATGAGCGGTTGTTCGACAACGACCGTTGGTGGGTCGCGAGCAAGAACCTGGCCGTATTCGGCGGCATGTTCATTGGCATCACCCTGGTGATCGGGGTGACGCTGGCGATTTTCCTCGACCAGAAAATCCGCCGTGAAGGTTTTATCCGCACCATTTACCTGTACCCGATGGCGCTCTCGATGATCGTCACCGGTACCGCCTGGAAATGGCTGCTCAACCCGGGCATGGGCCTGGACAAACTCCTGCGTGATTGGGGCTGGGAAGGCTTCCGTCTCGATTGGCTGATCGACCCGGATCGCGTGGTGTATTGCCTGGTGATTGCCGCCGTGTGGCAAGCCTCCGGTTTCATCATGGCGATGTTCCTCGCGGGCCTGCGGGGTGTTGACCAGTCGATCATCCGCGCCGCCCAGATCGACGGTGCCAGCCTGCCGCGCATCTATTGGAGCGTGGTGCTGCCCAGCCTGCGTCCGGTGTTTTTCAGTGCGGTAATGATCCTGGCGCACATTGCGATCAAGAGCTTTGACTTGGTGGCCGCCATGACTGCCGGCGGCCCGGGCTATTCGTCCGACCTGCCGGCGATGTTCATGTACTCGTTCACCTTCAGTCGCGGCCAGATGGGCATGGGCTCGGCCAGTGCAATCCTGATGCTCGGTGCGATCCTCGCGATCATCGTGCCGTACCTGTATTCCGAGCTGAGGACCAAGCGTAATGACTAGTCTCGTTGCCAAACCTGCCATCAGCCTGAGCCGCATCGCGATCTACGCGGTGCTGATCCTGGCGGTGCTGCTGTACCTGGTACCGCTGGTGGTGATGCTGCTCACTAGCTTCAAGACCCCGGAAGACATCAGCACCGGCAACCTGCTGAGCTGGCCGACCGTGGTCAGTGGCATCGGCTGGGTCAAGGCCTGGGCCACGGTGGATGGCTACTTCTGGAACTCGATCAAGATCACTGTGCCAGCGGTACTGATTTCCACCGCCATCGGTGCCTTGAACGGCTATGTGCTGTCGTTCTGGCGCTTCCGGGGTTCGCAGCTGTTCTTCGGGCTGTTGCTGTTCGGCTGCTTCCTGCCGTTCCAGACCGTGCTGCTGCCGGCGTCGTTCACCCTCGGCAAGATGGGCCTGGCCAGCACCACCACCGGCCTGGTGTTTGTGCACGTGGTCTACGGCCTGGCGTTCACCACGCTGTTTTTCCGTAACTACTACGTGAGCATTCCGGATGCATTGATCAAGGCGGCACGCCTGGATGGCGCGGGATTCTTCACTATCTTCCGCCAGATCATCCTGCCGATGTCGACGCCGATCATCATGGTCTGCCTGATCTGGCAGTTCACCCAGATCTGGAACGACTTCCTGTTCGGCGTGGTGTTCTCCAGCGGCGACTCCCAGCCCATTACGGTGGCGCTGAACAACCTGGTCAACACCAGCACCGGGGCCAAGGAATATAACGTGGATATGGCGGCGGCGATGATCGCCGGGTTGCCGACCCTGCTGGTCTATGTGATCGCAGGCAAGTATTTCGTGCGCGGCCTTACGGCCGGCGCGGTCAAGGGGTAATCATGGCTACGCTTGAACTTCGCAATGTAAACAAGACCTATGGCGCCGGCCTGCCCGACACCTTGAAGAACATCGAACTGTCGATCAAGGAAGGCGAGTTCCTGATCCTGGTCGGCCCGTCGGGCTGTGGCAAATCCACGCTGATGAACTGCATCGCCGGCCTTGAGACCATCAGCGGCGGCGCGATCATGATCGGCGACCAGGACGTCAGCGGCATGAGCCCCAAGGACCGTGACATCGCCATGGTGTTCCAGTCCTACGCGCTGTACCCGACCATGAGCGTGCGCGAGAACATCGAGTTCGGCCTGAAGATCCGCAAGATGCCCCAGGCCGATATCGATACTGAAGTGGCTCGTGTGGCCAAGCTGCTGCAGATCGAGCATCTGCTCAACCGCAAGCCTGGCCAGTTGTCCGGCGGCCAGCAACAGCGTGTGGCCATGGGCCGTGCCCTGGCGCGTCGGCCGAAGATCTACCTGTTCGACGAACCATTGTCCAACCTCGACGCCAAGCTGCGCGTCGAGATGCGCACCGAAATGAAACTGATGCACCAGCGCCTGAAAACCACCACCGTCTATGTCACCCACGATCAGATCGAAGCGATGACCCTGGGCGACAAGGTGGCGGTGATGAAGGATGGCATCATCCAGCAGTTCGGTACGCCGAAAGAGATCTACAACAACCCTGCCAACCAGTTCGTGGCGAGTTTTATCGGTTCGCCGCCGATGAACTTCGTGCCTCTGCGCCTGCAACGCAAGGACGGTCGCCTGGTGGCGCTGCTCGACAGCGGTCAGGCCCGTTGCGAACTGGCGCTTAACATGACGGACGCCGGCCTTGAGGACCGCGATGTGATCCTGGGCCTGCGCCCGGAGCAAATCATGTTGGCGGCGGGCGAGGGCAACAGCGCATCGAGCATTCGTGCCGAAGTCCAGGTCACCGAGCCGACCGGCCCGGACACCCTGGTATTCGTTCAGCTCAACGACACCAAGGTCTGCTGCCGCCTGGCGCCGGACGTAGCGCCGCAGGTCGGCGAGACCCTGACCCTGCAATTCGACCCGGCCAAGGTGTTGCTGTTTGACGCCAAGACCGGTGAGCGACTGGGTACCGCTGCTTCGCTGCCGGCACAGGGGCATGCCGACAACGTGACCCAGTTCAAGGGTCGCTGAAGCATCGTGTAGGAGCGGGCTTGCTCGCGAAGGTCGTTAACGATAACGCGGGCATCCTGGATGAACGCAATGACCTTGGGTTTTTCGCGGGCAAGCTCGCTCCTACAGTAATGTGGCTAATGGTTAACTTGTTGTTTAGGCTAAAAAAATGTAACCCGCGTTAGATAAAAACAGTTTAATAACAATAAAGACGAGGATGTAGGGATGAAAAAGCAACACAACAACACTCGGCTGATCTGCCAACTGTCAGCAGCAGCAGCCCTTGTATTGTCCGCCAATGCGATGGCGGCCGATGCGTTCAGCGCCGATTCCAAGTGGATGACCGGCGATTGGGGCGGTGAGCGTACCAAGCTGATCGAGCAAGGTATCGACATCAAGGCCGACTACGTTGGGGAAATGGGCTACAACGCCCACGGCGGCTACAACGACGACAAGACCGGTCGCTACTCTGACCAGTTCGGTCTGGGCGTGGCACTGGACCTGCAAAAACTGTGGGGCTGGGATAACACCCAGGCCAAGATCCAGTTGACCAACCGTAATGGCCAGAACATCTCCAATGACCGCATTGGTGACCCGCGTGCCGGCACCTTGAGCTCGTCCCAGGAAGTCTACGGTCGCGGCCACATGGTACGCCTGACCCAGTTCTGGATTCAGCACCAGATGTTCGACAACAAGTTGGACGTGAAACTCGGCTACTTCGGTGAAGGCGAAGACTTCAACACCTTCCCGTGCGACTTCCAGAACCTGTCGTTCTGTGGCTCCCAAGTGGGTAACTACGTAAACACCTGGTACAACTGGCCGGTCGCCCAGGCCGCGATCCGTGTGAAGTACAACATCACGCCTGAGCTGTATGCGCAAATCGGCGCCTACAACCAGAACCCTTCGCAATTGGAGCACGGCAACGGCTTCAAGCTCAGCGGTAGCGGCACCAAGGGTACTGTGATTCCGGTGGAATTGGTCTGGTCGCCGAAGGTCAATAACCTGCCGGGCGAATATCGTGTGGGCTTCTACAAGAGCGCCGCTGATGCCCCGGATGTACGTGAAGACGTCAACGGCGGCGATGCTGTCCTTTCTGGCGCAGACTTCCGCACCCGTAGCAGCAAGAAAGGTTACTGGTTCGTTGCCCAACAGCAACTGACTACGCATAACGGCGATGCTTCCCGTGGCTTGAATATCGCTGCCAACGCGACCTTCCACGACAAGGAAACCAACCTGGTCGACAACTACCAGTCGTTGATGCTGGTGTACAAGGGCCCATTCGACGCACGTCCAAAAGATGATGTCGGCATTGGCGTCGCTCGCCTGCATGTCAACGATGACGTGAAGAAGAACTCCCAACTGCTCAACGCCGCCAATGGTGTGAGCGACTATGACAACCCGCTGTACACGCCGATTCGTGAGACCGAGTACAACGTCGAACTCAACTATGGTTTCCACGTCACCAATTGGCTGACCGTGCGTCCTAACCTGCAATACGTTGTCCAGCCTGGCGGCGTGGATAAAGTCGACAACGCTCTGGTCGCTGGCTTGAAAATTCAGTCTACGTTCTAACGCTGTTGCGATAAGCTCCTCTCTCTGTGCGCATTTGCGGGTAGCCATGGCTATCCGCTTTTTTTTGGCTTGCACTGTGATATTCGGGACCTGGGCACATGCATGAGCAACCGCTGCAACGCTTTTTCAAATCCCTGCGCGAACGTCCGGTGTTCGCCTGGGAGCGCTTTCAGATGCGTGACGTGTTGGTGATCGACCATCCCCTGTGCCAGGCAGTGTTCAGTCGCCAGGGTGCGCAATTGCTGCACTTTCAACCGACGGGCCAGAAGCCGTGGCTGTGGTGTGCCGCCAAATGGCCGCAAGTCGGGGCTATCCGTGGTGGCGTACCGGTGTGCTGGCCGTGGTATGGCCGTCACCCCAGTGAAAACGCATGGCCGTCCCATGGCTGGGCGCGCTTGATCGACTGGAAACTGCTCGACAGCAGCACCGATGACGATGGCGTGCGCCTGCGCTGGCAATTGCAATTGTGCGACTGGCAGGTGGACTTGCACGCGCACTTGGGCGAAACCCTGGAACTGCGCCTGAGCACTGAGCACCAGGACGAGTTGCCGTGCCAGTTGAGCCATGCTTTGCACGCTTACTGGCGTATTGGTCACGTTGACGAGGTAGCGCTGTCTGGGCTCGACGGCGCGCAAGGTTATGATCAGCTCAACCGTCAGGTTTGCCAGCAGGAAGGTGAACTGCGGGTCGATGGCGGTTGCCAGCGGGTGTTCCAGCACGAGGGTGAATTGCAACTCAAGGATCACGCCTGGCAGCGCGAACTGTGCATCGACACCGGCGACAGCGCCGACACGGTGGTGTGGCATCCAGGTAGCCGACCGCTGTTGGGCGTGAGCTTTAACGAGGCGTCGGGGTTTGTGTGCGTAGAGTCGGCCATGGCCGGGGCCAGCCTGGCGCCGGGGGAGAGGGCGCATTTGAGTTTGCAGGCCAGGGCTGGGGTTTAGGTGTATGGCTGAGGGCCCTATCGGGAGCAAGCCCCCTCCCACAGTTTGATTTGTGAATACCTTCAAATGTGGGAGGGGGCTTGCTCCCGATGAGGCCAGTGCAGCCAACACAAGTCCAGGCCTAGTTGAACTCATCCCCCACCGGATACCGGCTGTCATTCAAGCTCTCTTTGATCTTGCGCAAATGCGGCTGGAAATCCACCCCGCGACGCAGGGTCATGCCGGTTGCCAGCACATCCAGCACCGTCAGCTGGATGATGCGAGACGTCATCGGCATATAGATGTCGGTGTCTTCCGGCAGCGGAATGTTCAGGCTTACCGTACTCGCCTTGGCCAGCGGTGAGTTCTCGGCGGTGACACCCAATACTGAAGCACCATTTTCCCGGGCAATACGCGCTACTTCCACCAGCTCGCGGGTACGTCCGGTGTAGGAAATGATCACGAACAACTCACCGGTGTGGGCCACCGAAGCGATCATGCGCTGCATCAGCACATCCGCATGAGCGGTCACCGCCAGGTTGAAACGGAAAAACTTGTGCAGCGCATCCATCGCCACCGGTGCCGAAGCCCCGAGGCCGAAGAAATGGATCTGCCGTGCCTGGATCAACAAGTCCACGGCCTTGCTGATCAGCGCCGGGTCCAGGGCCTGGCAGGCGCTGTCCAGGGAGGCAATGGCACTGCCAAAGATCTTCTGGGTGTAGGCTTCGGGGTTATCATCAGCTTCCACGGCGCGGCTGACATAGGCGGCGCCACTGGCCAGGCTTTGCGCCAGTTGCAATTTAAGTTCAGGGTAGCCGCTGACACCGAACGAACGGCAGAAACGGTTGACCGTCGGTTCACTGACCGAGGCGGCCTGGGCGAGGGCGGCGATCGAGAAGCGTGTGGCCTGCTGCGGGTTGAGCAGGATGACTTCAGCGACTTTGCGCTCGGCCTTGTTCAATTCTTCGAGGCGGTTCCGGATCTGTTCCAGAAGATTTCGCACGCGGTCCATTCAGTCTTTCCTTCGGGCGACGATGCAAATAAGGGGCAGTGACCAATCGATGAGTGGCCCTTTGCGGTGGCCTATCCTACTGAGGGTAGCTGAACACCACCACTCGGAATGCGTATTTCGGGAAAATGTTGTGGTTATTACTACATTTTTCCTTGAGTGATGCCTTGAAAAAAGGTATTTGTAGCTTAACTTGATAAAAGAACAAACATCATGCCTTCGATAACCGTAGAACCCTGCACCTTTGCCCTGTTTGGCGCCTTGGGTGATCTGGCGCTGCGCAAGTTATTTCCTGCTCTCTATCAACTCGATGGCGCCGGGTTGCTGCACGACGACACGCGCATCCTGGCCCTGGCCCGTGAAGCCGGTAGCGAGCAGCAACACTTGGCCCATATCGAAACACAATTGCGTAAGTACGTCGGCAAGGAACTCGACGAAGCTGTGGCCACACGCTTCCTTGCACGCCTGGCCTATGTGCATGTCGACTTCATGAAGGCTGACGACTACGTCACCCTGGCCGAGAACGTCGGCAGCGAACAACGCCTGATTGCCTATTTCGCCACCCCGGCGGCGGTGTACGGCGCGATCTGCGAGAACCTGGCCAAGGTCGGCCTGGCAGACAACACCCGTGTGGTGCTGGAAAAGCCCATCGGTTCGGACCTGGAGTCCTCGCGCAAGGTCAACGACGCCGTGGCGCAGTTTTTCCCGGAAAACCGCACCTACCGCATCGACCACTACCTGGGCAAAGAGACCGTCCAGAACCTGATCGCCCTGCGTTTCGCCAATAGCCTGTTCGAAACCCAGTGGAACCAGAACTACATTTCCCATGTGGAAATTACCGTGGCCGAGCAGGTCGGCATCGAAGGCCGTTGGGGCTACTTCGACAAGGCCGGCCAGCTGCGTGACATGATCCAGAATCACTTGTTGCAACTGCTCTGTCTGATTGCCATGGACCCGCCGGCCGACCTGTCCGCTGACAGCATCCGTGACGAGAAGGTCAAGGTGCTCAAGGCCCTGGCGCCGATCAGTCCCGAGGGCCTGACCACCCAGGTAGTGCGCGGCCAATACATCGCCGGCTACAGTGCCGGCAAAGCCGTGCCGGGCTACCTGGAAGAAGACAATTCCAACACCCAGAGCGACACCGAGACTTTCGTCGCCCTGCGTGCCGATATACGTAACTGGCGTTGGGCCGGGGTGCCGTTCTACCTGCGCACCGGCAAGCGCATGCCGCAAAAGCTGTCGCAGATCGTCATTCACTTCAAGGAACCGTCCCACTACATCTTCGCTCCCGAGCAGCGCCTGCAGATCAGCAACAAGCTGATCATCCGCCTGCAGCCGGACGAAGGCATTTCCTTACGGGTGATGACCAAGGAGCAGGGCCTGGACAAGGGCATGCAACTGCGCAGCGGGCCACTGCAATTGAATTTTTCCGACACCTATCGCAGCGCACGGATCCCCGATGCCTACGAGCGTTTGCTGTTGGAAGTAATGCGCGGCAATCAGAACCTGTTTGTTCGCAAAGATGAAATCGAAGCCGCGTGGAAGTGGTGCGACCAGTTGATCGCCGGCTGGAAGAAGTCCGGCGATGCGCCCAAGCCTTATGCGGCGGGGTCCTGGGGGCCGATGAGCTCGATTGCACTGATTACGCGGGATGGGAGGTCGTGGTATGGCGATATCTGAATTGAAACTGCCTCAGGGCGTGACTGCCCATGAGTACCGTACGCCCGCGCTGTTGGCCGATGGCCTGGCCAATGACGTGGCCGAACAACTGCGCGCGGCCATCAGTGCCCGTGGCGAGGCGACCTTGGTGGTGTCCGGTGGCCGCAGCCCCGTGGCGTTTTTCCAGAACCTGGCCAAGCAGGGCCTGGACTGGTCCAAGGTCACCATCAGCCTGGCTGATGAACGCTGGGTGCCGGTAGAGCACGCCGACAGCAACGCCGGCCTGTTAAAGCAGCACCTGCTGCAAGGCCCGGCGGCCAAGGCCAGGTTCCTCAGCCTGTACAGCGCTGCCGCTAATCTTGAAGATGCTGCCGAGCAGGCTGATCGCCTGCTGGCCGAACTGCCAGCCATTGATGTGCTGGTGTTGGGCATGGGCGATGACGGCCACACCGCATCGTTGTTCCCCAACAGCCCGAACCTGGGTGAGGCGCTTAAGGCCGACGGAACCCGCCGTTGCTGGCCGATGCTGGCGCCGACCGTGCCGCACCAGCGCCTGACCATGAGTCGTGCGTTGCTGGCTACGGCCAACTACACCGTGCTGTCGATTTCCGGCAGTTCGAAATTGACCACCTTGAGCGCCGCCCTGGCCAGTGACGATGTTGCTGCCATGCCGATTCGCGCGTTTTTGCAACCTACTCTAGAGATTTACTGGTGCCCATGAGCCAAGGATCAGCCGCTATGAAAAGCCCTCAATCGACCGTGTCCATGGCGGATAAAGTTGCCTTGATCGACAGCCTCTGCGCCAAGGCGCGGATCCTGCCGGTGATCACCATCGCCCGCGAACAGGACATCCTGCCCCTGGCAGACGCCCTGGCAGCCGGCGGTTTGACCGCGTTGGAAGTGACCTTGCGTTCGGAGTTCGGCCTCAAGGCCATTCAGGTCTTGCGTGAGCAGCGGCCTGAGTTGTGCACCGGCGCCGGTACTGTGCTTGACCGCCATATGCTCGAAGCGGCCGAAGTGGCCGGCTCGCAATTTATCGTTACCCCCGGCATCACCCGCGACCTGCTGGAAGCCTCGGTACACAGTCCGATCCCACTGCTGCCCGGAATCAGCAACGCCTCCGGCATCATGGAAGGCTATGGTCTGGGGTATCGGCGCTTCAAGCTGTTCCCGGCCGAAGTCAGCGGCGGTGTCGCGGCCATCAAGGCCCTCGGTGGCCCGTTTGGCGAAGTGAAGTTCTGCCCGACCGGCGGCGTCGGCCCGGCCAATATCAAGAGCTACATGGCGTTGAAAAACGTCATGTGCGTGGGCGGTAGCTGGATGCTTGACCCTGCGTGGATCAAGAACGGCGACTGGGCGCGCATCCAGGAAGTCACCGCCGAGGCCCTGGCGCTGCTGGACTGAGTTGATTTACCGAATCGTTGTTGCTGTGCTTTAACGGCATTTTTGCGGTGCACTTGGTCGGTGCGCCGCTTTTTTTTTCTAGAAAATCCCCAGGCTCACCGAAAACCGTGGGAGGGGGCTTGCTCCCGATAGCGGTAGATCAGCCACTGCGTCTGGTAACTGACACACCGTAATCGGGAGCAAGCCCCCTCCCACAGTTTAATCTTTGCTTAGCTCGGTTATGGCGTTGACCAGCACGCCGATATCCACTGCCGAGGTCAGCAACCCCGGCGTCACCCGGATACAGGTGCCAAACGCAGCCCCCGTGCGCGTGGTGACAAACAGGTCGTATTCCTTGAGCAACCTGTCCACCATCACCTGCTGATCCCGCCCGATGAACTTGAACGCTGTGATCCCGCAATACAGTCGCGGATCATCCGACGTCAGCACTTCAATCCCCGGCAATGGCCTTACCTGGCTTACCCACAGATCGCGCAGGTAATTTACCCGTGCGCCCTTGGCTGCAGCGCCGCCCAATTGACGATGTTCTTCAAACACCAAGGGCAAGGTCATCAGCGCGGGAAAATTCGGCGTGCTGTAGGACGTACGCGCGCGCACATCAGTGGCGGGATAGTGAAACTCGCCCATGTCCGGGTCGATATCTGCCAGGCGCTCCGGGGCGATATACATAAAGCCCAGGGTCAGCGGTGCGCCGATCCATTTATGCAGGTTGAAACCGGCAAATTGAATGCCCAGTTCGGCCAGGTTGAACTCGATCTGGCCAAGCGCGTGCGCGCCGTCGAGGATCACATCGATAGCCTGTTCACGTGCAGCCCCGGCAATGGCTGCAACAGGCATTACCAGGCCGGTGCGATGGGTGACATGGGTCAGGGCCATCAGCTTGATGCGCGGGTACTGCACGAACGCGTCGCGATAAGTCTGTACCAGGCTGTTGAAGCTGGCCGGATGGGTGTGTGATACCTCGATCACCTCCACGCCACGGACGCTTGCAAGCCAGCGCATGGCACCCTTGACCGTGTCGTACTCCAAATCACTGATCAACACCTGATCGCCCGGCCGCAGGCGGTTGTAGTTGCGAATCAGCGACTGCAAGGCTTCGGTGGCGTTGCGGGTGAAGGCGAGCGCCTGCGGATCGACATTGATCAGTGCGGCCAATTGGCGGCGGATCTGGATATTTTCACCCTGCTCAAAGCGCTGGCGCACATACACCGAGTTGCTGCGGTTGATATAGCTGATGTGTTCAAGGTACTGCGCCTCTACTGCACGGCTCATGCGCCCGAAATAACCATTTTCCAGGTTGATCGGCCCAGGCTCGAGGTCAAAGCGTTCGGCGATGGCGCGCCAGTGGGATTCGTTATCAGCATTCCTTGGCATGGCGAGTCTCTTAATGACGGGGGGCGGGTTTACCGTGTTTAACGCGCAGCGGTTCGAGTAATTCAGACAAGCCGTTGTGGTCGATTTCCTGCATCAGGGCCAGCAAACCGCCTAATTCACCGTGGGGAAAACCTTCACGGGCGAACCAGTTCAGGTAGGGCCCAGGCAAGTCGGCGATGATCCGGCCCTTGTATTTGCCGAAGGGCATTTCGCGAGTGATCAGCAATTCGAGTTTTTCGGGGTTCATGGGCTTCGTGCGATTGGGGCGATATCTTCGAAAATACAGGCATTCTGCATGAAGGCCAAATGACAGATCATGCAAATAACGTCAATACAGATGGTTCAATAAATCTTAAGCTATTGAAATTTAACATTATTTTTGTTTTTTAAAACCTGGCACGGGCGCTGCAATAACTAAGGCAACCTTCTAACCCGTATAAGGAATTGAAAAATGACTGACATCAATAAAGAATCGATCTCCGTACTGAACGACCTGATCGAGACCAGCATCGACGGCCAAAAGGGTTTCAAGGAATGCGCTGAAGATATCAAGCA
The DNA here is from genome assembly GCF_036704165.1 of Pseudomonas khavaziana. Lineage (NCBI taxonomy): Bacteria > Pseudomonadati > Pseudomonadota > Gammaproteobacteria > Pseudomonadales > Pseudomonadaceae > Pseudomonas > Pseudomonas khavaziana. Next base: position 5,089,509 of record NZ_CP129946.1, on the reverse strand, counting down.
TCCGGAACTCAAGGCCCTGTTCGCCAAGCGCTCTGCTGACTGCGCCACTGCCGCCGCCGAACTGAAAACAGCCGTGCGCGCCCTGGGCGGCGATCCGGAAGATTCCGGCAGCATGGCCGGCGCCCTGCACCGTGGCTGGGTCGACGTGAAGTCGATGGTCACCGGCAAGGACGAAGAAGCTGTGCTGAACGAAGCTGAGCGCGGTGAAGACCACGCACTCAAGGCTTACCGTGAAGCGATCGAGAAGATCAACAAGCACAACCTGCTGGGCATTCGTGACCTGGTTGAGCGCCAGTACCACGGCGTACAGCGTAACCATGACCAGGTAAAAGCCCTGCGTAACCAGGCTCGCGCTCAGTCGTAAGACCTGCACTGTAACAACTGTGGGAGGGGGCTTGCTCCCGATTGCGGTGAGTCATTCACTCAATAGGTGATTGATTTACCGCCATCGGGGGCAAGCCCCCTCTTATCAAACTTCAAATAAGCTACTGATTTTAAAGAGTTAAAATTTAGTCTTAACGCCGGATATTTTGGCGGCGGCCCGGGATGCTGCGCGACGGCGCCACGTCGACGATGTGACCGGGTTGTTGGGTTGTTGGAGCGAGTACATATCCGTTGCTTAGGTAACGGCCACTATAGGTTCCGCCCTTACGGCGGCTCACTTTGCAAAAGCGGCAAAGTAAGCAAAACGCTCTTGCCCCACCACTCGGCACCTCGCCCGGGCTCGGTGTGCCCTCACTCCGGCTTGAATCCGTGGGCCGCCGTCATGGGCCATCCTTGGCCCAGGACGGCTAACCCGGCGTCCTGCCGGGTTACCCACGGATTCAAGCCTGCGTTCGGCCAGCGTGGTTTAACGGGGCGCCTGAGATCAAAAGCGACTCGCTGCGCATCGCAGATACGCTGGCGGCGCTTCTGCTTCTCTCGTAGGAGCGAGCTTGCTCGCGAAAAACCTGAGAACGCCGCGTTCTGTCTGGTTTCCCGCGTCATCGTTAACGACCTTCGCGGGCAAGCCCGCTCCCACAGGGGTACGCGCACGCTTCAACGATCAGGTCGGCTATAAGGCCGCCTCGCTGTGTTTTTGATCTAAGGCGCCCCGTTAAACCACGCTGGCCGGAATTCGACAGGGATTTGGGGGGTAAACCGGCAGGGATGCCGGTTTAGCCGCCCCGCGCCATGGATGGCGCGTGGCGGCGGCCCCCCAAATCAATGTCGGATTACGGGCACACCGAGCCTAGGCGAGGTGCCGAGTGGTGGGGCAAGAGCGTTTTGCTTACTTTTGCCTGGGCCGGCATTCCGGCTTTTCAAAAGTGAGCCGCTGTAAAAGCGGAACCATAAGTGGCCGTTGCCCAAATAACGGATATGTACCCAGGACGAAAACCAACATCCTGCTCGGCTGTCAGGCCGCCACGGGAGCAAGCTCCCTAGTTTGCTGCGCGACAGCGTCACATCGAAGATGTGGTGGGGACTCCCACATTTTTGCATTGTGTAGATTCTAAAATTGCAGTCAGCCTCAGCCGATGCTGATCGGCGGCAACTCGGTCAAGGTCACCACCTGCTGCTTGCGTGGCGCCAGGATTTCCGCTTCGCCATCCACGACCAACTCATCGCGCTGGTTGAACACCCGCGTGGCAATACGCACACGGAATTTCGGCATTTTTTCGAGGATTTCCAGGCGCACGGTGAGGGTGTCGCCAATCTTGACCGGCTTCTGAAAGGTCATCTGCTGGCCGATGTAGATAGTGCCCGGCCCAGGCAGCTCGCAGGCTACGGCTGCACTGATCAGCGCGCCGCTGAACATGCCGTGGGCAATACGCTCCTTGAACATGGTCGCCTTGGCGTATTCGGCATCCAGGTGTACGGGGTTGTGGTCGCCGGACATGGCGGCGAACAGCTGGATATCGCGCTCTTCTACCAACTTGCTGTAGCTGGCCGTCTGGCCGACTTCGAGGGCTTCATACGGGGTGTTGGTTACCTGGGTCATCTAAAGCTGCATCCTGTGGCTAAGCGGTAATTAATTAACTGATTTTAAACGAAAAATTATTCACATCGGGCCGGCCTGCGCAGTGCCAGGGCCTGGTCGAGCCAGGTCAATACATCCGCTGTGACTTCAGCGCGGTTGGTTTCGTTGAACACTTCGTGCCGCGCCTGCGGGTAGAGATTCAATTGCACGTTCTGGCAGCCGGCTTCACGCAGGGCATGGGCCAGATCCTTGAGACGCTTGCCTTCGCTCACCGGATCACATTCGCCGCCTATCACCAGGATCGGCAGGCCCGGGTCGATCTGGGCGAGATTGGACGCTTTGCTGATCTGCTGCAAGCCGCCGAGCAGGTCGATCCACAGCTGGTTGGTGCAACGGAAACCGCACAGTGGGTCGTTGATGTACTTGTCGACTTCGTCCGGATCGCGGCTGAGCCAGTCGAATGCCGTGCGGGTGGGCTTGAACGCTTTGTTGAACGAGCCGAACGACAGGAACTCGATCAGCGCACTGCGGCCGCGCACACCCTGGCGCAGGCGTTCGATACGCGCGATCAACCGCGCCGCGGTGTACAACGCCACCGGCTGGAAATTCGAACCGCTGAGAATCGCTCCATGCAGGCTGGCACTGTGGTGCAGCAGATAGCCCTGGGCGATGTAGCTGCCCATGCTGTGGCCAAGCAAAATAATCGGCAGGCCCGGTAGCTGCTGGCCAATATGCTGGTTGAGGCTGGCAAGGTCGCCCACCACCTTGTTCCAGCCATCCTTTTCGGCGTAGAGCCCCAAGGTACCCTCGTCAGCAGTACGGCCATGGCCGCGCTGATCCAGCGCATACACGCCATAGCCTGCGCCGCACAGGGCTTCGGCCAGGCGAGCATAACGGCCACTGTGCTCGGCCATGCCATGGGCGAGCATCACCATGGCCTTGGGCAGCCCGTCGGGCATCCATTGATTGACGTACAGGCGGCTGCGGTCGTTCGCGGTCAGCCAGAAGGTGCTGTGGTTCATGGCGACTCCATTTGCTCAGAATCAATGCAGTGTATCGCTCATTGGCAGAGGGACGCAGTATCTGCCTACACGTTAGCCGCAAGATTCATACAATCAATGACACGATCAAGCATATTTGCCTGTTTGGCCATAGCTGCTAACGTCCCCAAGGCTCCGCTTCTTATAAATGGATAGAGCGGCCGGACACATTCAGGTAAGAGGACAAGAATAATGCAACCTGATTTCTGGAATGACAAACGCGCGGCGGGCGTCCCCAATGCCATCGACCTCAGCGCCTACAAGTCGGTGATCGAGGTCTTCGAGCGTTCCTGCAAGACTTTTGCCGACCGTCCGGCATTCAGCAACATGGGCATCACCCTGACCTACGCCGAGCTCGAGCGCCAGAGTGCGGCGTTCGCCGGTTACCTGCAGCAGCACACCGACCTCAAGCCTGGCGAGCGTATCGCGGTGCAGATGCCCAACGTGCTGCATTATCCGGTGGCGGTATTCGGCGCTCTGCGCGCCGGGCTGATCGTGGTCAATACCAACCCGCTGTACACTCCGCGCGAAATGCGTCACCAGTTCAAGGACGCGGGCGTGCGGGCGCTGGTCTACCTCAACCTGTTCGGCTCGCGGGTGCAGGAGGTTTGCACCGATACCGAGATCGACTACCTGATCGAAGCCAGGATGGGCGACTTCATGCCCGCCGCCAAGGGCTGGCTGGTCAATACCGTGGTCGACAAGGTAAAGAAGATGGTCCCGGCCTACCACCTGCCACGGGCGGTGTCGTTCAAGCGCGCCTTGCGCATGGGCGCGGGCCTTGGCGTAACGCGGCATCCGGTGAGCCTGGACGATATCGCCGTGCTGCAATACACCGGTGGCACCACTGGCCTTGCCAAGGGCGCGATGCTCACCCACGGCAACCTGGTGGCGAACATGCAGCAAGTGCGCGCATGCATGTCGCAACTGGGCGAGGACGGCCAGCCGTTGGTCAAGGAAGGGCAGGAGGTGATGATCGCGCCGCTGCCGCTGTATCACATCTACGCATTCACGGCGAACTGCATGTGCATGATGGTCTCCGGTAACCACAATGTGCTGATTACCAACCCGCGGGACATTGGCGGCTTTATCAAGGAACTCAAGCAGTGGCGGTTCTCCTGCCTGTTGGGGCTCAACACCCTGTTTGTGGCGCTGATGGATCACCCGGACTTCAAGAACCTGGATTTCTCCCACCTCAAGATCACCAACTCCGGCGGCACCGCCCTGGTCAAGGCCACGGCGGAACGCTGGAAGGCGCTGACCGGCTGCTCCATCGGCGAAGGCTACGGCCTTACCGAAACCTCACCAGTGGCCAGTACCAACCCCTACGGCGGGCTGTCGCGCCTGGGTACCGTGGGTATTCCAGTGCCGGGTACGGCGATGAAAGTGATTGATGACGAGGGCCATGAACTGCCCTTGGGCGAGCGCGGCGAGCTGTGCATCCAGGGCCCGCAAGTGATGAAGGGTTATTGGGAGCAACCGGTCGCCACCGCCGAGACCCTGGACGCTGAAGGCTGGCTCAAGACCGGCGACATTGCGGTGATCGATACCGATGGCTACGTCAGTATTGTGGATCGCAAGAAGGATTTGATCATCGTCTCGGGGTTCAATGTGTACCCCAACGAAATCGAAGACGTAGTGATGGCCCACCCGGCCGTAGCCAACTGCGCGGTGATCGGTGTGCCGGATGAGCGCACGGGGGAGGCGGTGAAGCTGTTCGTGGTGGCACGGGCCCAGGGGGTGAGCCTTGAGGAATTGAAGGCGTACTGCAAGACCAACTTCACCGGCTACAAGGTGCCCAAGCATATTGTGCTGAGGGAATCGTTGCCGATGACGCCGGTGGGCAAGATTCTGCGGCGGGAGCTGCGCGACATAGCCTGAATTGAAATAGGGTCAAAATGTGGGAGGGGGCTTGCCCCCGATAGCAGTGTGTCAGTCAATAGAGTATTTGGATGATCCACCGTTATCGGGAGCAAGCCCCCTCCCACATTTGGTATCTGTCGCCCAGGAAAGCCCATTCCAGAGCGGATTTCAGTGATATAGAATCTTTGCTCTAAAAATGACCATTAGATATTCTTGAGTCATGTTTATGACTGTAGGGCCCTCTTTTGGCTCTAGGCGGCCCTTGGCAAAGCTGCTACTCTCGGCGCGCTTTGTGACGTCTCGGCCTGCTGGAAAGCGCCAGATTCACCTAAAAACATACACCAATAATAATCGCATCAAATGCGATGATGAATTCGCGTCGCTGAGGAGTGGGCTTCCATGAATGAAGACTTTTGGAAGGATAAGTACCCCGCCGGGATTGCTGCACAGATCAATCCAGACGAGTATCCGAATATTCAGGCGGTATTGAAGCAGTCCTGCCAACGCTTCGCCAACAAACCGGCTTTCAGCAACCTGGGCAAGACCATCACCTACGGTGAACTGTACGAATTGTCCGGCGCGTTCGCCGCCTACCTGCAACAGCATACCGACTTGAAGCCCGGCGATCGAATCGCCGTGCAACTGCCCAACGTCCTGCAATACCCGGTCGCCGTGTTCGGTGCCATCCGTGCCGGCCTGATCGTGGTCAACACCAACCCGCTGTACACAGCGCGGGAAATGGAACACCAATTCAATGACTCCGGGGCCAAGGCCCTGGTCTGTCTGGCCAACATGGCGCACCTGGCTGAAAAAGTCGTGCCCAAGACCGCCGTCAAGCATGTGATCGTCACTGAAGTCGCTGACCTGCTGTCGCCGTTCAAGCGGCTGCTGATCAACAGTGTGATCAAGTACGTGAAGAAGATGGTTCCGGCCTACCACTTGCCCCAGGCGATCAAGTTCAACGACGTGCTGGCCAAGGGGCACGGTCAGGCGGTCAACGACGCCAGTCCGGCCAGCAGCGATGTGGCGGTGTTGCAATACACCGGCGGTACCACCGGCGTGGCCAAGGGCGCTATGCTGACCCACCGCAACCTCGTCGCCAACATGCTGCAGTGCAAGGCGCTGATGGGCTCGAACCTCAATGAAGGTTGCGAGATCCTGATCACGCCGCTGCCGCTGTATCACATCTATGCGTTTACCTTTCATTGCATGGCGATGATGTTGATCGGCAACCACAATATCCTGATCAGCAACCCGCGCGACCTGCCGGCGATGGTCAAGGAACTGTCGAAGTGGAAGTTCAGTGGGTTTGTCGGCCTCAACACGCTGTTTGTCGCGCTGTGCAACAACGAAGCCTTCCGCAAGCTGGATTTCTCCGCGCTGAAAATCACCCTGTCGGGCGGCATGGCGTTGCAACTGGCAGCGGCCGAGCGCTGGAAGGCGGTGACCGGCTGCAGCATCTGCGAAGGCTACGGCATGACCGAAACCAGTCCTGTGGCCACGGTCAACCCGATCCAGCACATCCAGATCGGCACTATCGGCATTCCGGTGCCGTCCACTGTGTGCAAGGTCATCGCCGACGACGGCACCGAGCTGCCGCTGGGCGAAACCGGCGAGCTCTGCGTCAAGGGCCCGCAAGTGATGAAGGGCTATTGGCAGCGCGAAGACGCCACCGCCGAGATGCTCGACAGTGATGGCTGGTTGAAGACTGGTGACATCGCGATCATCCAGCCCGATGGCTATATGCGTATTGTCGACCGCAAGAAAGACATGATTCTGGTCTCCGGCTTCAACGTCTATCCCAACGAGTTGGAAGACGTGCTGGCCGGCTTGCCGGGGGTTCTACAATGCGCAGCCATTGGCGTACCGGATGAAAAATCCGGAGAGCACATCAAGCTCTTCATCGTGGTCAAGCCAGGGGCCACCCTGACCAAGGATCAGGTGATGGAGCACATGCGCGCCAACGTCACCGGCTATAAGGTGCCCAAGGCTGTGGAGTTCCGCGATGCGCTGCCGACCACCAATGTGGGCAAGATCCTGCGTCGAGAACTGCGTGATGAAGAGTTGAAAAAGCTGGGCGTTAAAAAATAGCTCAGTCAAGCGTCCAGCCGCACTTGAACGATACCCCTCACTGAGGGGTATTTTTTTGCCTCTCTATAGGCGTAATACCCTGCTTGTTTCTCTGCGGACATCTGTGATATCGAATGGACAAGTGCGGGTTTGATACCCGGGTTTGCAAGATGAACGGCTGATCGAGGAGTGATGATGGACTTAGGGATTCGAGGCAAATGGGCTGTCGTCTGTGCCGCCAGTAAAGGCTTGGGTTATAGCTGTGCACAGGCGCTGGCGGACGAAGGTGTAAACATTGTGATCAACGCGCGAGGGTCGGTTGACTTGCAGGCCGCCACGCAACGCTTGAAGCAAAGAAATCCGGAGGTCGAAGTCATCTCGGTTGTCGGAGATATTACCGATCCATCGATTCGCCAATCATTGGTCGATGCCGCGCCGCAAGTTGATATTTTGATTAATAATGCCGGGGGACCTAAGCCGGGAAACTTTCGCGAGTGGACAAGTGACGAGTGGCGTTCGGCAATTGACACAAATATGTTGGCGCCTATCGAGCTGATAAAGTTGGTGGTCGACTCAATGGCAAATCGAGGCTTCGGTCGAATAATTAATATAACGTCTGGCGCGGTCAAGTCGCCTCTGGATGCCCTGGGGCTTTCAACCTCGGTACGGTGTGGGCTTACAGGCTTCGTTGCCGGCCTGGCACGCCAACGGGACTTCGCTGCAAAAAACACCACGATCAATAATATTTTACCGGGAGCGTTCAAGACGCAACGCCTGGAGCACACGCTTCAAGCGACAGCAGAGGGCTCAGGAAAAACCTTCGACGCGGTGACTGAAAGTCGTCTGGCGAGCATTCCCATGGGGCGCTTTGGAGACCCCTCTGAGTTTGCTGCATTGTGCGCATTTTTATGCAGTAACCAGGCTGCCTATATGACGGGTCAGAACCTCCTTATTGATGGTGGAGCATACCCTGGTATCTTCTAATGAATAGCAATATGTAGCGTTGTGCCATCTGATTTATTCAAAATCTCCAATATCAAACCGCCAGCAATGGCGGTTTTTTTATGGGTTTTGTGTTTCTTTTGAGTTCGTAATGCACTGAAATCAAACAATAAAATAAAACGAGTCATAGATTGGATCCAATCTTATTCCTTTTTGTTATTTGAAACGTCTCAATCCCTAGGTTAGGTTTTTAAGCGGTTGTAACAAGATGTTTCAGCCTAGCCGGTGAGTGTTACGCCCACTCGCCGATCAAGTTGGATCTACTGTCTTAGGGAGCAACGCATGTCGACCCAAAAACGCTTGAAAGTCTTTCCTACTGCATCGATCGGCAATATCGCTACCATCCCCTCCTCAAAACCTGAAACACAGCGGGCGATTATTGCCGCGAGCCTGGCATCAGGAACTTCCTATATTTACAACGACCTTCGTTGTCTCGAAACCGAAACAATGAAAAAGGCCTGTCGTAGTATCGGCGCAGTGATTGAGGAGCAACCAGGACGGTTGGTGGTGACGGGCACCGGCGGCTTGATCAAGCCTGAAAAGAAGGTGATCGACGCGCTAGGTTCTGGGTTGGTATTTCGAGTGTTTGCCGCGCTGACCTGCTTTACAACGACCCCAGCCGTGATTACCGGGGATGATGTACTGCGCGGACGTGTCATGGAACCCTTGTTTGTAGCGCTGGAAGGGCTGGGCGCACACATTTCATGCATCAACCACAGTGGCAAGGCGCCTATCGTCAATTGGGGTGGTTATCAGGGCGGGGAGTGCACGATTGAGGGCAACATCAGCTCGCAATTCATCACCGCTATTCTTTTCTGCGCGCCTTTGGCCAAACAACCTACGGTGGTCAATATCCGCGGTGAAATTCTGTCGCTGTCGTATATCAAGCAAACCCTGGAAACGCTCGGTACAGCGGGGATTGCTTTTGAGGTGAACTCGGACTATTCGCGGATCACGGTATACCCAGGCCAGTACCAAAGTGCCAACTATACGATTGTCGGTGATTACACGTCCTCGTCCTACTTGATCGCAGCTGGAATAATTTTTCCCGGTACATTGACCCTGAAAAACATGAACAGCAAGAGTTTGCAGGGGGAGCGTGCAATTCTTAAAGTGGCCGAGGCACTGGGGGTAAACGTCGAATTCAATGACGCTGCCAATGAAGTGCGCATTATTAATAACTTGACCGAATTGAAAGGCGAATATCATTTTGACGCCAGTGATTATCCTAATATCGTGCCAACGCTGGCGGCGATCGGTGCTTATGTGCAAGGCGAGTTCAAGGTCACTGGTGGCTCCATTACCCGCTTGCACAAGTCGCCACGCATCGAAGCGATGGTGACTGAGCTGGTAAAAATGGGCGTGGCCATAGAGCCGTTATTTAAAAATGGCGTCTACGACGGCTTCGTCATTCGTGGAGAACCAAGTTACGCCGGTGATGCGGTGTTATCGGCCTGGGGTGACCATCGGATCTTCATGTCACTGTTTGTCGCCTCGCTGCGGTGCCAACAGATCAACGAGTTGGATGGTTACCAGGATGTCCACTGCTCCTTTCCGGATTTCTTCCAGGAGTTTGAACGCTTGGGCGTGTCATTCGAAGAGTCTTCGACAGCCGCCAAACATATTGAAGTCTGATTGATCATCCATGAATTGAGTTGAGGGTGGCCGGGTCACCCTCTTTATAACGGACTATAAAACATGAATTATCGAGAAAAGCTTCAGCAAGAAGGGTATGTCGTTATTTCGCAAGTCCTTTCCAGCGATCAAGTGGCTAGATTGCGTGAGACTTATACCCGAAGTTTGGCGCAGACTCAGCAAAGCACGCTGCTGCCAACGTCCTTTCTACAATTCAGTGACATGATCAGCGCGTTGTTCGAGCCGCGAGCCGTCAACGCTATCAAGGAGATATTCCAGTCGGATTTCTCTTTGTTGCCCAATTTTACGGTGCGTGAAAGTGTTTATATACCTTGGCATAACGATGCTTATTTTCTGCCTGAAGAAGTGATTGATCCCAGTGCGTCTCCTGAGTTTTTGCAATGTGCCTATTATCTTCAAGATAATGATCCTGTCGCGGGCGGCGGTATCACGTTATTGCCCGGTTCGCATAAACTCAGCAAGGATGAAGTCAAACTCAGGCTTGCCGACCCGACGGCCTTTGAGCGCACCGTCATGAGTAAGGCCGGCGACTTGGTCATTTGGGATAATCGAGTCACTCACCGCAGCAGCGCACCCGATGAAACACCGGTGGCAACGAAGTTGGCCATTCAGTGGACTGTCTCCGCTTCGACCAAACATAACGCTTCCTATATTACCTACTTGCGCGCGCGGGCAGAACGTAGTCTGCACGTGTCCGACTATTTGCCGAATAGTCCCAAGCCGTATTTTGCCGATATGCCCAATGTGCGATACCCATCCTCTTTCTCTCAGGATGCCGTATTAAAGATGAAGCGCGAAAGCATCGCTTTTATTGAGATCTGAACAGGGGATTGCAATGGACTTGCAAAGTGCTGGCGAAACCGGTGCACATTACATTCTTCGCCAACTTCAGTCTTTTGGCGTCACGCACTTCTTCATGGTGCCCGGCAAACTGATCAATGCTTTTATGCGTTGTTACCCTAGTGATGGTTCCGGAACGCTGGAGATTGAACCGGTCGTCACTGCCTGCGAAACAGGTGCGTCCTATATGGCGGAAGGTTACGCCCGGGCCAGTGAAAAAATCGGGGTGTGCCTGGTCATCGGCGGCCCGGGCGTCACCAATGCGTTGACCGGGATAGCGTCCGCCTATACCGATCACCAACCGGTCTTGCTGTTGTCAGGCCAGATTGCGTCCTCCCTGGAAATGCAGAACGTGCTCCAGGACGGTAGCCAAACGGGCGTCAATCTGTGCGATGTGTTCAAACCCATCACCCGCAGTGCCCTCGAGGTCAAGGCCGGGCAACCCTTGCCGGCCTTTCTGCGTGAATCGGTCCGGCTATTGAGGGGCGTGGAAAAAGGTCCGACTTACTTGGCTGTCAGCAAAGAAGCGCTGTATGAAAAATCCATAACTCGCGTTGATATCGCTCCAAGCGTACTGGAGTCGTGGAGCAATCAAGCGCTTGCCGTCGAAAAGATCAAAAGTGCTGCGATCAAGGCAGTTTTCAAGCGCTCGACCAATCTTGTCATTCTCGCGGGGCTGCGTTGTAAAAACGCCAAGGTAGCAGCTGCGCTTGTGGCGTTTTCCGAACGTTTTTCGATCCCGGTTGCCACCACTTTGAGCGCCAAGGGCCTGTTTCCGGAAGACCACCCCAACGCGCTCGGGGTTTACGGTTACTCGGGAAATAAACGCGCCATTGAAGCCTTCAAGAACGGCGTGGATGGCGTGATTCTACTCGGGCTCGACACCACTCAATGGAGCACCATGCTGTGGTCCCATGAGTTAAGGCCGGCATGTGGCGCTATCCAGGTGGACGAGAGCCCGGATTACCTGGGGCGTTTTCTCGATATTGATCACGGCGTGGTGGCGACGGGGGACGGCTTCTTGCGCCTGGTTTGCGAGGTTCACGCAGAGGAACTGTCCGCCACCCAGGAAAGTCGTTCCAAGTGGTCGAGTGATCTTCAGCGGGTGCCTTTGCATTATCCGATCGATGCCAAGGCCACAGGCAATATCGCAGACCACCCTGCGGCCTATATTCCCGTGCTGCAGTCGTATTTTCCCAGTGATGGCGTGGTGTGTGTCGACTCGGGATCGCACCGCTCGTTCTTCGGTCACTATTGGACCGCACGCGGCCCCGCGGCTTATTTATCGGCAACCACCCTGGGCCCGATGGGCTGGAGTATCCCCGCGGGCATAGGTGCAAGCTTCGCCCGTGCCCATGGCAAGACCATGGTGGTTACCGGTGACGGCTGCATGTTGATGCAAGGGCTTGAGCTGTCCACCGCCGCCAAACATGGGTTGAATATCATCTTTGTCGTTTTCAACAACAGGTCGTATTCGGCAAGTTACTTCAATAACAAAGATAACTTGCCCGCGCTGACGCAAATCCCTGACTACAACTGGTGCCTGTTTGCCCAGAGCCTGGGCGTGAGCGCGACATGCGTCAGTACCCCGGAGGCATTGCACGATTGTATTGAAAGCATCATGAGCTTGGCTCGGCCTCATCTCATTGAAATCAAGTGCGACGGGCGACATGTCACGCCCAATAGCGAATACAGCTCGCGCCTGAAAGATCATCCCTTACTGTGAGGAGCCTGTTGTGAATTCAAAAATGGTCATCACCAACTCCTGCCTGATCCTGGTATTGGGATTGTTTTCAATCGACCTGTACAACCCAGCCTTGCCCGAAATCGCACGGGTATTTTCGGTGACGGACGCACAGTCCCAAAGCCTGGTGGTTTTCTATCTTGCAGGCTTTGCACTGTCGCAACTGGTGTATGGGCCGATCTCCGATAGAAAGGGGCGGGTGCCGGTAATTATGGTGTCCCTGGCCCTTGGCGCCTTGGGCAATTACTTGACGTCGACGGCAGACAGTATCCAGGCGCTCTATCTATTTCGTTTGTTGACCGGCATCGGTGCTGGCGGTTGCCCCGTGATAAGTCGGGCAATCTTGAGTGATACGTTCAAGGACAAAACCGAACTGTCCAAGTCATTGACGGTTTTTTCCATGGCGTCCCAGGTTTCGCCAGCGATTGCGCCCGTGCTGGGTGGCTTTATTACTGCCGCGCTACCTTGGCAATACAACTTCTACGCGCTGGCCTTGATCACGCTCCTGGGGGCGGTGTTTATCAAAGCCACATTGGTTGAAACGGCTCCACTGCAAGGTGTGCCTGCCAAGCGGCTCGAGGGCTTCAAGGTACTGTTGCGGGACTTCAACTTCATGGTCTACAGCCTGGTTTCTGCGGTGCTGTTTGCGATCACCATCGGCTACTTCACCGCCAGTCCGTTTATTTATCAGTTGCAGTTTCATCTGGAGAGCCAGGAAAACGGTCTGCTATTCGTTGGCTACTCTGCAGGGATTGTGCTGGGCTCCTACCTGACCAAGCGCTTTTTGAATAGCTACTCGCCCGAGCGGATCCTGATGACTTCGCTGGTTGCGCTGACGGTGTTGGCAGCGCTTGCGCCGCTGGTTCTGCAGGCATTCAACCTGGTTACGGCTCCGGCGATAGTGGCGTACGGCTTTTTGGTCGCCCTTGGCTGTGGGCTGTCTTCACCGCTGCTGTTGGGGATCAGTTTGCATGGTCAGGCCAAACACGCCGGTACCGGCAGTGCACTGCAAGGCGCTATCAAGATGGCCGGCGCTGCACTGGCGCTGTACTTTTTCTCTGAGGGGCATACCAGCACGGCGATGGGGCTGATGCTGGGGATTTTGGTCATGGCGTTGTTCTGCCTGTTCGCCATCGCCCTGGCGCAGCGCATTGCCAGCAGGTCTGTGGCAACCGCCTGAAAAGGCGCGAGGCAGGCCCGCTTAATCAGGTCGGCCAAGGTGCGAGAGCGCAATGCTCTCGCCCACGGCCCTTTGCCTGCTTGGTGGATTACAGCGCGAACTGCGCGAAGCTCAGACCCGCACCCGACGGGCGCACATCCTTAAGGAACGAGTCCTTGTCCGCGCTCAGTTCCAGGGTGATTTCCGGCTTGCGCTTGCCCGCATTACGCACTACCAGCCCTTCGAGTTTCTCGCGCAGGAACGCAGTCGGCACCTTCAAGTGCAGTAACTGGTCGGTCTCGGCGTTGTGCATCAACAGGTGGATCCACTCGTACTGGCCCACGGCAATCCGCGCCACTGGCAGGTCGAACCACCAGATGTTGCGTTTGCGGTCCAGGTCGGTGAAGTGGCAGTTGTTGACGCCGAGTACGGCACCGCCCAGTTCCTGGTTTCTGCGGGCAATGGCCTGTGCTTTATTGAGTTTCATAACCTTCCTACGGGATCTGTTATTCAGCCGTGTAGCCTGAATGTGCCGGGCATTCTCGTGGGTTGGGGACAAAACATAAAGCCAAACCTGCAAAGGGCGATGAAATGGCTGCGCAAAATAATTGAAACTCTGCCGAACGGCCCTGGGTCAATCTTCTGGTAGTGACCAAAAACCATTGATTGTTATCAGGAGTAATACCATGGGCAGCACTTCCGATAAGGTAAAAGGCATGGCTAACGAGGCGGTCGGTAACGTCAAGCAAGGCGTCGGCAAGGCCACCGATAACGACAAGCTGCGTGCTGAAGGCGTGGTCCAAGAGAAAAAAGGCGAAGCGCAGCAAGCAGTGGGCAAGACCAAGGACGCGGTGAAAAAAGCCACTGAATAAGGCGTAGTGCTGGTTCTACCCGGCATTATGGCGGCCATCCACGGATGGCCGTTTTTATGTGAGCGGTTGCAACTAAACTTTGGAAATTGTTTCAAAGTCGCCAAATGGGCTACTTTGATGTAGAAAACGGACCCTGAGTCGCCCACGAACTCAACCTCTTTGCGGCGAAAGGAGACGCTATGATTTTTCCGGTACTCGAAGGTCTCAAGCTGCACAAGGTGCTGGTACGCACCGTCAAGGAATTCGTCGATGACGAGATGCCTACCTATGCCTCGGCACTGGCCTACCAGATGCTGTTCTCACTGTTTCCCTTTCTGCTGTTCCTCATTGCCCTGATCGGTTTCCTCCACCTGCCGGACTTCTTCACCTGGCTGCGCCTGCAATCGGAGCTGGTGTTGCCACCCCAGGCGCTGGAACAGGTCAACCCGGTGATCGACCAGTTGCAGCAGTCCAAGGGCGGCCTGCTTTCGGTGGGTATCGTCATCGCGCTGTGGACCGCTTCGGCCGGTGTACGCCTGATGATGAGCGCAATGAACGCCGCCTACGACGTGGTCGAAGGCCGACCGATCTGGAAGCGCTTTCCGCTGTCGATTTTCTACACCGTAGGCATCGCCGGCATGTTGTTGGCCGCTGCGGCGCTGATGGTGCTTGGCCCACAGGTCATGGAATGGCTCGCGGGGCAGATTGGCATGCAGGAATTCGTCGTCACCCTGTGGACTATCCTGCGCTGGCCGCTGATCGTCATCCTGCTGATGTTTGCCGTAGCCCTCATGTACTACGTTATGCCTGACGTGGAGCAGAAGTTTCGCTTTATCACCCCAGGTTCGGTATTGGCCGTGGTGGTGTGGATCGTGGCTTCCCTTGGCTTTGGCTATTACGTCAAGACCTTCGCCGACTACAACGCCATGTATGGCAGTATCGGCGCCATCATTGTCCTGCTCCTGTATTTCTATATTTCCGCCGCCGTGTTGCTACTGGGCGCGGAGATGAACGCCGTGATCGAACACATGTCGGCCGAAGGCAAGGAACCCGGTGAAAAGGAATTCGACGAACCCGGTCACGCCAGTGAAAAACAACACGTCTCGGGCCTCGGCCGGGACCACTCCAAACCCACCCCCGATGAAGTGCCAGAGCAATGATCCGTGAAATCCTGAAAATGGGCGACGAACGCCTGCTGCGTATCGCCTCGCCGGTGCCGCCGGAAATGTTCGACAGCCCGGAGCTGTGGCAACTGATCGACGACATGTTCCAGACCATGGAACATGTGGGTGGCGTTGGCCTGGCCGCGCCGCAGATTGGCGTCGACCTGCAGTTGGTGATCTTTGGTTTCGAAGCCAGCGAACGCTACCCGGACGCTCCCCCGGTGGCGCAGACCATCCTGATAAACCCGCTGATTACCCCATTGAGCCCGGTGCTGGAGGAAGGCTACGAGGGCTGTTTGTCGGTGCCCGGTTTACGTGGGGCGGTGAACCGTTACCAGCAGATCCGCTACGAAGGTTTCGATCCCAAAGGCGAACCGATTGTACGATTTGCCGATGGCTTCCACGCGCGAGTGGTACAGCATGAGTGCGATCATTTGATCGGCCGGTTGTACCCATCACGGATCACCGATTTCAGCAAGTTCGGGTTTATCGAAGTGATGTTCCCGGAAATGGCCCCAACAGCTGACGAATAAACACCAGGCCTAATGAGATTCCATTGTGGGAGGGGGCTTGCCCCCTCCCACATTTTTGCCCGGCATCATTCAGATGATTGAGAACCCCATGGCAATCATCGGCTTGTTGCGCTTGTAGCGCACCAACCGCTCACTGAGAGACTGTGGCAGCACGGTGTCCTGTGAAAAACCCATACGCTGATAAAACCCCTCCAAGTCCGGATGGCACAGCAGCCACACCGCACCCTCCACCTCGGCCACAGCCTGTTGAATCAAGCGCGCCGCCAACCCCTGGCCGCGATAGGCCGGGTCGACAAATACGCCCGTCAGCCATTGCCCACCCACCACCGGGCTCAAGCACAAACCGGCGACGATCTCGCTGTCGCGTGCCACCCACAAGCGTCCACCCTTGAGGGCCTTCATCGAGGAATTGTGGCTGCGGTAAAACTTGTTCAACAGTGGCCACAGGGGCTCTGCCAGCGGTTCGATGTGCATTTCAGGCATGGTCTTTGGGCCAGCAATGTCAGGGGGCGGGGATTATAAGCGCCTTCTGCCGGGCAATAGGTGGTATACCCAGTGCTACATCCCCTTTCAGTTGAGCATGCATCATGGCCAAAGGTATGGATTCAAAGAAAGCCGCGAAGAAAAAACCGGCAAAGACCGCCGATGAAAAACGCGCGGACAAGAAAGCCAAGAAATCCGAGACGGGCCTTTTCGGTCACTGAGTTACAAGCTTAGAGCCAAAGAATCTGCAAGATTTGCGCTCCTCGCTGCACAGAGCAGGAAACACCTGCTCTGAGCTGCCGATGGCCAACTACCTAGACCTGACCCACCGCCGGGAAATCCAGGCCCTGACTGCAAGTTTCACCGTGAAGAGCGAATGGCCGACCTGGCTGTTGTCAATAAAGCTATATAAAAATGAATTTTAAATATTATTAAAGAATAAGCGGCCTTGTTAGGATCGCTCCACCGGAACACCGGACATAACGCGCAACCTACTCGACAGGAGCCACTATGTCCGGCGCCGACACCTCTCACCGCGACTACGTGGGCGCACTGTTCGGCAGCCATTACGCCTGGCTGTGCAGCCGCTTGTATCGTCAACTCGATTCCCGTGCACACGCCGAAGACATCGCCGCCGACACCTTTGCCCAGCTTCTGAGCGCACTCGACGTCGCCCCGATCCGTCAGCCTCGCGCCTTGCTCACCACCATTGCTCAACGCCTGTTGTATCAGCTGTGGCGGCGACGTGACCTGGAGCCCGCCTATCTCGATGTCCTGGATAACGATGAAGCCTTTAGCGTTCCGTCCCCCGAAAACCTGGCCCAGACGTGCGAGGCGCTGCAAGCCGTCGACCAGTGGCTCGACGGGCTGCCGGCCAAGGTCAGGGCGACGTTCCTGTTGTCCCGACTCAATGGCCTGACGTACCCCGCGATCGCCGCCGAACTGGGAGTTTCCCGGCGCTCGGTCAGTGATTACATGGCCCGCGCCCTTAATGGCCGCCTGCGGTTGCGCCTGGAATGACGCCACGCCTGACTCACTGCACACGGCCAACCCACTCACGATCACGACAATGAGGCAACCCATGAAAAAACTCAAAAACCTGCTAGGTGGTTTACTGCTGGCGCTCACCGTCCTGGCCCAGCCTGCGCTCGCCGCCGAACCTTCCACCCTGCGAATCGGTTACCAGAAAAGTTCGGTGAGCATGGTGCTCGCCCGCGAGCACAAGCTCTTCGAAGCCGCGCTGCCCGGCACCCAGGTGCAATGGACCGAATTCCTCGGCGGCCCGCCGTTGATCGAGGCACTCAATGCGGGCAGCCTGGATATCGGCAATATCGGCGATATTCCGCCGATCTTTGCCCAGGCGGCTGGCATCGACTTGCAGTACTTTGCCGTCGAGCCCAACGAGGGCAAGACCGAAGCGGTGCTGGTCCCCAAGGCCAGCGCTGTGCAGAACGTCGCCGAGCTCAAGGGCAAGCGCGTGGCGTTGCTCAAGGGGTCCAGCGCACACAACCTGTTCCTCAAGAGCCTGCTGCGTGCCGGCTTGCAATGGAAGGACGTGAACGTGGTGTACCTGTCGCCTTCCGACGGCCGTGCTGCCTTCGAACAGGGCAAGGTAGATGCCTGGGTGGTTTGGGACCCGTACTACTCGGCCGCAGTGGTCGATGGTTCTGCCCGCGTCCTGGGTGATGGCCAGGGTCTTAACCCGGCTGGCAGTTTCTTTGTGGTCAATGGCCCGTTCGCCCAGCAACATCCCCAGGCCATTGCCACCATTATCCAGACCCTCGGCAAGGCGCAGCGACTATCACTCGACCAACCCGATGAAAGCATCGTACTGATGGCCGGCACCCTTGGCCTGCCACCGGCGGTGGTCAAAAGCTACTTCGAGCACCGCTCGCCTGCGCCGATCCGCCCGTTGCAGGCGATCGACATCGCCAACCAGCAGCGCACGGCCGACCTGTTTTTTGCCAACGGCCTGATCCCGAAAAAAGTCGATGTGCAGCAAGTTGTCTTAAAGCCTCAATAGCGCCTACAGGTCGACATCAGTTCATGGATTCCCTGCGCGACTAGATCGCAGCCAGGGTCTCTTTCACCGTCTGCGCCTGTGGGTCAGCGGTCTTTGCTGCTACCTGCTGTTGTTGCTGCTGCTGGAGCCGCTCGGACACTTCCTTGGCAAAGGCATTTTGCTCTTCCACCGGCAGGGCGTTCAGTTCTTCCAGTGTCAGGCCCCGTTCTTTGAGCAGTTGGTCGCGGATGCGCTCGGCTGGGGTCTTGGTCATGTAGTCGGTGAACTCACTGCGTGCTGAACCGGCGACGCTGGTGGCCGGCACATCACTGTTCGGCGCAGAGGCTTGCAGCTGCACACGGGTCTTGGCAAACGCTTCGTCAATGCGATCGCTGGCCTTGTCCAGTTCCTTCTGCGCAACTGGCACTGTGATGTTCTGCTGCGCAGTCTGAAGGGCGCCGCTGTACAACGCGCTGGCGGCGGCATTGGCGGGGTCCATGTCGGGTCGCTTGATCTGTTGGACAGTCGACACGGCTTGGGTGTTGTTGTTAATCAGCATGATCGGTCACCTGTGCAAATGGTCGGTGCCACAGCTAGAGCAAAAACTGTGCCCGACGATGAAACACAGTAGCCGCGGGCAGGCAGGTGCTTCAGGCGGCAAGCAATGACCGCGTAGAGACCAATCGTTGCCGCTGACTAGCTGTTTTGTACGGTGCGAATATCAAACGAGCCATTGAACGAATGGTCCGTGCCTTCGACATCAGCAGTGATGTCGAAAGTGCCGGCTGCAGAGCCTGTACTCGCGTCATAGCTGCGCAAGTCGAGCATGCCGCTCTTTGCACGGTAGGAGGTGCGATGGCCGAAGACTGTTTCTCGGAAATAGCTGACGTTAACGTCCCTTGGCCAAGGTTGAGGCACGGTGATCGGACCTGGGGGCTGATCCTTGGGAAAGTCGATTTGAATGCCAATAAAGTCGCCACCCTGGCTGGGCTGGCGTCCATCCAGGGTTATCCAGCGTCCGGTACTGGATTCGCGATATACGACGTTGCTGGTATCTATTTCACCTTCGAACCCTTTGGATTTAAGCCATCCTGCCGATGCGTGTTCGCTCTGTTCCATGTTTACTCCGGGTTACCTTCCAACGGCGACCCACCACGGGAGCGCCTGGTCATCAGTAGAGCGGCAATGAGGCGGTGCGATCTACTGTCAACGTTGACAGTAAAGTCACGCCGCTGACGGGCGGTATCGAGGGTTGACGGTGGTCAGTGGGCGATATTTTCCAGCGCCAGGTTACGCGTACGCGGCCCGAACCAACTGATGGTGATCATCACGATCAACATGCTGCTGGCGATAAACGCCAACACCCCCGGCGTGCCCAGGTGCTCGAGGATAAAACCGATCAACAAACTGCTGAACACCGTGGACAGGCGGCTGAACGAATAGCAGAACCCTACTGCCCGGGCGCGGATATTGGTGGGGAACAATTCGCTTTGGTACGAGTGATAGCTGAAGCTCAGCCAGGCATTGCAAAAGGTGATCATCACTCCGCAGAACACCAGTCCCAATGCGCTGGTTTGCAGGGCGAACAGGCTGCCGAAAATCACCGCGCCCATGGCGGAACCGACGATCTGCCATTTGTTTTCAAAGCGGTTGGCCACCTTCACAAACAGCAACGGCCCCAGTGGGTAGGCGAGGGTGATGATAAAGGCGTACATCAAGCTGTGGGTCACGCTCACGCCCTGGCCCGACAACAGCGCCGGCAACCAATTGCCAAAGCCGAAAAAACCGATGGCCTGGAACACATGGAACACGATCAGCATCAAGGCGCGGCGTCGGTACGGCGGTTGCCAGATATCGGCAAAACGGCCGCTGCCCTGAACGCTGACGGCTTCGGGTTGCGGCTCGTCCAAGGGTTTGCCGTGATCTTTCAGGCAGCGTGCTTCGAGTTTGTCCATGATCGCCCCGGCTTCTTCGAAACGGCCCTTCTGTGCCAGCCAGCGTGGCGATTCCGGCAAGCGCTTGCGCAATTGCCAGATAAACAGCGCAAATACCGCACTGCTCAACACCACCCAGCGCCAGCCGGCGACGCCGAACGGCGCCTGGGGCACCAGCCACCACGACATCAAGGCTACGGCTGGCACCGACAGAAACTGAATGAAAAACGCAAAGGCAAACGCCGAACTGCGCATGCGCTTGGGCACCAGTTCCGAGAGGTAGGCATCGATGGTCACCAGTTCGATGCCCAGGCCGATACCCACCACAAAGCGCATGCAGATGATGCCCAGGGCGGAGGTTTGTATGCCCATCAGCACCGTGGCGACGGTGTACCAGACCAACGCAAAGGTGAAGATCGCCCGGCGCCCGAAACGGTCGGCGATGGGGCTGAGCAGGCTGGCACCCAGGAACAGGCCGAGAAAGGTCGCCGAGGCAAATGCGGCCTGGTCTGAGAAGCCGAACACGCCCTGGCTGCCGGTATGGAAAATTCCGTCGCTGATCAGCCCGGGGCTGATATAGGCGGTCTGGAACAGGTCATAGAGCTCGAAAAAACCACCGATGGACAGCAGCGCCACCAGGCGCCAGATGGTGGCCACCGCGGGCAGGCGGTCGATGCGTGCGCTGATGTGCGCGGCGCGGAGCGGGTCGAGGCCGTCTGTGGGTGAGGCAGTGAGTGTGGGCATAGGATGGATTCCAGGGGCAGTGACCTGGAATCTTAGCTGGCTAACGGAAGTCGTGGCTTGTGAAATGACTTGTCGACGGCCGCAGGTTCGCGCAGGCCGCGTAAACCTGTCAGCCCACGACAAGGTCAATCAGCTGTGCTTGAAATCCTCAACTTTAAAAGCGCCGTTTGAGAAGCTCATTTCCTGCCGACGGTGACCCGTCTTTGTCGCTTTGAAGTGCAAGGATGCATTCAGAACCTGGCCTTGCAGTTGCAGTACGGTGAATTCTCCGCTGGTTGCAAAGTAGGTTCCCTGCTCGCCGGGCCGCGTATCGTCGAATTCAAGCCTGACCTTGTGAGTGTCGCTTCCCGGTGCACCAATCTCATAAGTCTGGCCTGGCTGGATATCTTGGTCGATGCTTACTTTCAACAGTGCGAAGCCGGACATGATCCCGACCGTCGAATTAAAGCCCGACTCTCCATTCAAATGGGCAACAAAGCTTGTTTCGAAGGGTACTGCCCAGCTGGCTATCAGCCCCGAGATTTTATCGTTTTCACCAAGTACCTTACCCATGGTCATCTCTCCATCTTCAGGGAATGAGCAATGCGTCGGCATTGCGTGTGCTTATGGTGTGGGGAAGGTAGGGGTAGGTCTACTGTCAGGTTTCACAGTTCGCGGCTCTTTTCTGACAGGCGGGTGTGGTGGACGCTTGCGCCACTTAGCTATGCGGCGTTGACCCGTGGCGGTTCGGTGATGGCGATGTGGTACTCGCCCTATCAGTAGATATCAGGCATGTCGAACGTGGTGAATGCGTCATCCAACGGTTGGTAGCCCAGCACACGTGTGGTCTCGCTCAGGTCCAGACGCTTGAAGCGATTATTGGATATGCCATGGGCGATCAAATGCTTCACGCCCTCAACCTCGACCGAACGCTGCAGCAACTGCACGGCATCCCGCGGGCTGAGCCACGCGCTGAGGTCGCGGGCGTTGTTCAGGTCGTGGGTTTCGGGGAATTCAAAAGCGCCGATGCGCAGGGCGATGGTCGACAGTGGTGTCTTGGCCGCGTAGTAGCCACACAACGCCTCGCCATAGCATTTGCTCACGCCATACATATTGGCGGGCATCACCTGCATGCCGGGGGTGATCTGCCGGTCCACCGGATAGCCTTCGATGGTTTGTGCGCTGCTGGCGAACACCAGGCGCTGCACGCCGGCAGCCACGGCGGCTTCGAAGAGGTAGGTGGTGGCGAGGATGTTGTTGGGCAGCAATTCGTCGAACGAGGCACTGGCGTGGGGGATGCCCGACAAGTGCACGATCACGTCGATGCCTTCGAGCAGGGTCGCCAGGCTGGATTTATCGCTGAGGTCGGCGTGTACGAAGCGGTGTCCACCCAGGTCGAAATCCGGCGCGATGCGGTCGGTGAGGGTGAAGCGGTAGCGGTCTTGCGAGGCTTGGAAAAATGTCTTGCCGATTCTGCCGCAGGCGCCGGTGAGTAGTACGTTGAGTCCGTTCACGTGGTGATCCCTGTGCTTAGTTGTGGCCGTCGAGGGCGAAGGTCTTGAAACCGGCGTGCTGGCTGAGTCGCTGATAGTAGGCGGCAATGGCGGGGTAGGGTGGGCGCTGCATGGGCGTTGCCTGCCAGCGATGTACCGAGAGGCCGATCAGGATATCGGCGAGGGTGAATTCCTCGCCGGCGACATAGGCACCCGTCTTGGTCAGCTGCTGTTCGAGAATGCCCATCTTGTCGTTCCAGAGCTGCACCGCGGTGGCGATTTGTGCAGCGTCGAGGCCGTCCGGGTTGTTGCGTACCAGGGCGGTGAAGGCGTCGCCCCAGGCACGGTTGAGTTCGACCGCTTGCCAGTCGATCCATTGCTCGACGCGGGCCCGTGGCGCCGGTTCGACAGGCAGCAGGTCGTGGCGTTGGTAAAGGCCGACGAGGTAGCGGCAGATGGTATTGGATTCCCATAGCACGCCGTGGTCGTCGATCAAGACGGGGATTTGAGCGTTGGGGTTCAGGGCGAGGAACTCGGTGGACTGCGTGGGCTTGAAGCCGATGCCCCAGTCCTCGCGCACATAGTCGATGCCCAGTTCCTGGCAGGTCCACAGCACTTTGCGCACGTTGATGGAGGAGGTGCGGCCCAAGATTTTCAGTGAATGTCCCATGGTGCTTCCCTGGCGATGGAGAGTGGTCAATCTAGCAGGGGTAAAGTGGGCACGGTTAAAAAAATGTGGGAGGGGGCTTGCTCCCGATAGCGGTGGGTCAGTCAACTTACAGGTAGCTGACCCACCGCAATCGGGAGCAAGCCCCCCCACATTGGGGCCGAGTAAGGTCTCAGCAGCACGGGGTGTGCTGGTCCATGGCTTTGCCGACCAGCAATACGCTCAGCTCGCTCAATTGATGAATGGCCAGGGCTACATCGCGGTGCTTGCCGGTGAGGTCATCGGACAGGTCAAGCAGCAAGGTGCTGACGGAGCACACGGTTTCGTAGCTGTTGATCAGCAGATTTTCGGTGGAGACATCGGGGATGAGGGTGAAGAGAGTGGTTGGCGGGGTTTCAATTTCTTTGATCATTTTGAGCATCCTGAAGTGGGCCGCCGCCGTATCGCTACTAAACGAGGGTGGCTGCTGTACGCAGGTTAGTAGACCGGTGGACACTCAAAGCCGGCGCACCCGAAAGTGCCCTACGCACAGCCGCCATTAACACAGGCAGACTTATGCACTTGAGAGTGACCAATCTCAGGCTACTAAACCCGGTCACCGAGAAATTCAGCGACCGGCAAACCTTAGAGACCGCCACCCAGGCACACAAGCCGGCGGATTCTGACGCACGCGTAGGCAATGGAGCAAGGCGCTTACCGCAATGTCAGCCACTTCCTACAGGCGTCCTACACTTGTCTGATCGTTCCCACGCTCCCGCGTGGGAATGCCGCCTGGGACGCTCCGCGTCCCGCCATGCAGTGAAGTTGTGACGCGGAGCGTCACTGGATGCATTCCCACGCAGAGCGTGGGAACGAGCGGGTCAGGTGCTCTCCCGCACCTGCAACTCAAACCCCATATCCACCACCGGTTTGGCGATCTTGTTGCCCGCCATGATGGTCAACAAATGCTCCGCCGCCCTGCGGCCAATGGCTTCCCGTGGCGTGCTGATACTGCTCAGGCGCGGCACCATGAATGACGATGCAGGCAAGTCGTTGAAGCCCAGCACCGCCACCCGCTCCGGCACCTTGATGCCATGGCGCAGGGCTTCGAGCAGGGCGCCCTGGGCCAGGTCGTCGTTGCCAAAGAAGATTGCATCCACATCCGGATGGGCGGCCAGCAGCTGCAAAAACAGCTCGCCACCCAGGCCAACGGAAGACGGGCGCGGCGTCAGCAATTCCAGCGCCGGGTCGTACATGCCCGCCTGTTGCAGCGCCCGGCGAAAACCTTCACCGCGCAGCAAGGTGCGTTGGTCCAGTTGCGCGCCGATATAAGCCAGGCGCTTACGCCCCCGTGACAGCAAATGCGCCGCCGCCGTCTCGCCTGCGGCCAACTGTGAGAAACCCACGCAATTCACCCCGGCATTGGGGTCCAGATCCATCATGTACACACACGGCACATTGCTGGCCTCGACCATTCGTCGCGCGCTTTCGGTGCGGTCGAACCCGGTCAGCAGCAACCCCCGTGGCTGGTAGGCCATGTAGTTGCGCAGCAGGTTTTCTTCTTCATCACGGGAGTAATGGGAATTGCCAATCAACACTTCAAAGCCCTTGGGCCGCAGTACCTGATGGATCGCTTCCAGGGTTTCGATAAACAGCAGGTTGGACAAGGACGGCACCAGCACCACCACCGAATGGCTCTGTGCAGATGCCAAGGCGCGGGCAGCGGGGTTGACCACGTAGCTGAGTTCGGCGGCGGCCTGCTGGACTTTTTCCACCAGTTCGGTGGCGACGGTGCTGATACCGCGCAGGGCGCGGGAGGCGGTGATCGGGCTGACCCCGGCCAGGCGTGCAACTTCGTTGAGGGTAGGGCGGCCCGTCGTGCGGGTATTTTTATCGTTCTTGGAGGTCATCAGGCTGCTTGCCAAACAAAAATCGAGGCACTAAGGTAGCGCTGTCTCCAAAGGGCTGCAAATTATTGAACCTAGGGTTGCCTGATCCGGTTCGAATGATTGGAGCAGATGCACGCGTCACTCCATAAAAATGACAAGTCGGCGCGGGAAAAGCCTGTCTTTTGCACTAGCCTTATAGCGTGCAAAGGTAGCGCTATCTGCGTCCTGAGGTGTTTCATGAGTCAACCTGTTACTGCCCTGGTCATCATGGGTGTTTCCGGCTGTGGCAAGTCCAGCGTCAGCGAAGCCCTGTGCCGCCTGAACGGCGCCACCGCCATTGAAGGCGACAGCTTTCACCCCGCCGCGAACATCGAAAAGATGAGCGCCGGCCACCCCCTCAACGACGACGACCGCGCCGGCTGGCTCGACATCCTGTGCGATGAATTGCGCCGCTCGTTGAAAGCCGGCGAGCATCCGGTACTCACCTGTTCAGCGCTGAAAAAGAAATACCGCGACCACCTGCGTGAAGCCGCGCCGGGCCTGGGCTTTGTATTTCTGGAGCTGACCCGTGAAGTCGCCGCTGACCGTGTGTCCCACCGCCCCGGCCATTTCATGCCGGCCAGCCTGATCGACAGCCAGTTCGCCACCCTCGAATCGCCCAAGGGCGAACCACTGACCCTGGCCCTCAACGCCAGCGAAGACAGCGTTGAGGAGCTGGCCGAGCAGACCAATGCCTGGTGGCTCAAGCACGGTTTTGAACCAACTCATTAATTTTTTGCCGGAAAAGATAGCGCTATCCCCGGCAGGAAATTCAACACCCGCTTTAATAACAACAACAAACAGGAGAGACCCCCCATGTTTGGCATGTCCCACGAGTCTTACCTGCTGCTAGATGCAGTGGTCACTATCATCGGGTTGATCGTTCTGATCACCAAATTCAAGGTGCACCCGTTCATTGCACTGATCATCGCGGCCGGCTTCCTGGGCCTGACCTCGGGCATGCCCGTGGACAAGATCATCAAGGCATTCCAGGACGGTTTCGGCGGAGTGCTCGGCTTTGTCGGCATTATCCTCGCGCTGGGCACGATGCTCGGCAAAATGATGGCCGAGTCCGGCGGCGCCGACCAGATCGCCCAGACCCTGATCCGCGCCTTCGGCAAAGAGAAAGTCCAGTGGGCCATGATGTTCGCCGCGTTCCTGGTGGGCATCCCGCTGTTCTTCGAGATCGGCTTTGTGTTGCTGATCCCGCTGGTGTTTATCGTGGCGCGGCGTACCGGTGTGTCGCTGATCAAGATCGGTATCCCGCTGCTCGCCGGCCTTTCGGCGGTGCACGGCCTGGTGCCACCGCACCCGGGGCCGCTGCTGGCCATTGGCGTGTTTGGCGCGGACATCGGCAAGACCATCCTGTACGGCCTGATCGTTGCGCTGCCGACGGCCATTATCGCCGGCCCGATCTTCGGCACTTTTATCGCCAAGTACATCCCGGGCAACCCGTCCCAGGAGCTGGTCGATCAATTGGCTCGCGAGCCTGAAAACAAAGATCTGCCGAGCTTCAGCATCACCCTGGTCACCGTGCTGCTGCCGGTATTCCTGATGCTGCTGAAAACCTTCGCCGACATCGCTTTTGCCGAAGGCAACGTGGTGCGTAACTGGATGGACATGATCGGCCACCCGATCACCGCGCTGTTGCTGGCCTTGTTGCTGTCGTTGTACACCTTCGGCCATCGCCAGGGCATCCATTCCAAGCAGATCCTCAAGCTGCTCGACGCCAGCCTTGCGCCGACCGCCGCGATCATCCTTATCATCGGTGCCGGTGGTGGCTTCAAGCAGATGCTGGTGACCAGCGGCGTGGGTGACGTGATCGGCCATATGGCGGTGAACGCGCAGATCAACCCGATCCTGCTGGCATGGCTGGTGGCGGCGGTAATTCGGATTGCCACAGGTTCAGCGACTGTCGCGACCATTACCGGCGCGGGCATTGTGGTGCCGGTGGTGGGGATGATTCCGGGGGTTAACCGCGAGTTGCTGGTGCTGGCGACGGGGGCGGGGTCGTTGATCCTGTCGCACGTCAACGATGCCGGGTTCTGGCTGGTCAAGCAGTACTTCAACATGACCGTTGCCGAGACGTTCAAGACCTGGACGGCGATGGAGACCATTCTGTCGATCGTGGCGCTGATCTTCATCATGTTGCTGTCGTTGGTGGTGTAAGCCACACCGCAAGACAAATGTGGGAGGGGGCTTGCTCCCGATGGCGGTGGATCAGTCACTCAATTCAGTGACTGACACTCTGCTATCGGGAGCAAGCCCCCTCTCACATTTTGACCAGGTCAGGCTCAGGCTTTTGTGACCAGCCCATCGGCCCTGAACATCCCGCGAATCCCTCGCACCGCCTGACGAATCCGGTCCTGGTTTTCGATCAGCGCAAAGCGCACGTGATCATCGCCATACTCGCCAAAGCCAATCCCAGGCGATACACACACCTTCGCTTCCAGCAGCAGTTTCTTGGCAAATTCCAGCGAGCCCATGGCGGCGTACTGCTCGGGGATTTTCGCCCAGACGTACATCGACGCCTTCGGGTTCTCCACCATCCAGCCCAGCTCATGCAGGCCCTTGACCAGCACATTGCGGCGTTGGCGGTACTGCTCGGCGATGTCCTTGACGCACTGCTGGTCGCCTTCCAGCGCGGCAATGGCGGCCACTTGCAGCGGGGTAAAGGTGCCGTAGTCGTGGTAGCTCTTGATCCGTGCCAGGGCGTTGACCAGTTCCGGGTTGCCCACCATGAAACCGATGCGCCAGCCGGCCATGTTGTAGCTCTTGGACAGGGTGAAAAACTCCACCGCGATATCCTTGGCACCCGGCACTTGCATGATCGAGGGGGCTTTCCAGCCGTCGTAGACGATGTCGGCGTAGGCCAGGTCGTGAACCACCAGCACGTCGTATTGCTTGGCCAGGGCGATGACCCGTTCGAAGAAATCCAGCTCCACGCACTGTGCGGTGGGGTTGGAGGGGAAGCCGAGGATCATCATTTTTGGCTTGGGGATCGAGCCGCGAATCGCCCGTTCCAGTTCAGCGAAGAAGTCCACGCCGGGCACCAGCGGTACCGAACGTACCTGGGCGCCGGCAATTACCGCACCGTAGATATGAATCGGGTAGCTGGGGTTGGGCACCAGCACGGTGTCGCCCTGGTCCAGGGTGGCCAGCATCAGGTGCGCCAGGCCCTCTTTGGAACCGATGGTGACGATGGCTTCCGACTCGGGGTCGATATCCACTTCATAGCGGTCCTTGTACCAGCGCGAAATCGCCCGGCGCAGGCGTGGGATGCCTTTGGAAGTGGAGTAGCCGTGGGTGTCGTCACGCTGGGCGACGGTGACCATTTTCTCCACGATGTGCGGTGGCGTGGCGCCGTCTGGGTTACCCATGCTCAAGTCGATGATGTCTTCGCCGCGCCGGCGCGCAGCCATCTTCAGCTCGGCAGTGATATTGAAAACGTAAGGGGGGAGTCGATCTATGCGCGCAAAGCGGCGCGGCGAACCTTGTTCGGCCATTGTTGCCTCGAGAGTACGTAAGCGCCCGGAACCGTCCGAGCGACGTCGGCCACTGCGGTGGCCTGCGGGGCAGACAATACGGGCGATGATGGCGCGTTGTCCAGATGGTGTGGGAAAAATTTGTACATGGAGCGCGGCACGGATATGCCCCTATACTCGATGCGGGTTTGTTCCCTCATAAGAAGGAGACTGTTCGTATGGATCAGCAGACAAAACAATCGTTGGAGCCACGCATGGAAGCCGGCAAAGCCCTGGTGATCGCCGGTGTACAGGGGCGTTATTCGAAGGCCACCGTGGGCGATATCCCCAAGTTATGGGAGTTGTTTGACACGTGCGTCAAAGACATCAAGAAACGCATCGGCGGCGTGACCTACGGGGTTTGCCACAACCCTCACCACGGCGAGTTTGATTACATGGCCGGGGTAGAAGTCCCAGGCAAAGGGGATGTGCCGAGCAACTTCGAGTTCATCGAAATCCCGCCGCTCAACTATGCCGTATTCCCACATTACGGGCCGGTGCAGGCGCTTGAACAAACCTACGAGCGCATCATGTTCGAGTGGCTGCCGCACTCGGGCTATAAGGTGATGGGTGCGGATTTCGAGCGCTATAGCGCAGATTTTGACGGCAGGAAGGGCACGGGGACGGTGGAGATCTGGTTGCCGGTTGGAGAGAGAGGCTGAGGTTGCACCCGATGTCACGTAAATACGACATGCACCCGTGAAAGTCATGTTTACGTGACATTGCCGTTATGGATTGAACCGCCAGCACAGCCGGCGCTCATAGCCAACCCGCCCTTTGTACGCCTCACCGCTGTCCACCCATCCAGCCCCCAGATACAACCCCATCGCCGCCAGGTTATGCGTGTCCACTGACAGCTCCAGCCCTTTGATCTGCGGCCATGCCTCAAGCGCCATGGCTGGCAACGCCCGCAAACACTCCTTGCCGAAGCCACGTCCCTGCTGATACCGATCCACCTGCAACGCATGCAGCGTGGCACTGTGTTCATTGGCCCAATGGGGCAGGGCGGGTGGGCGCTTGAGCAGGAGGAAGGCCACGGGAATGTCGTCGGCCAACAGCGCAAAACCTTTGACGCCAGGGCTCGGATTGACCAGCAGCGTATTGAGGGCGCAATACATATCGCCGGAAAACGGCAGTTGTTCAGGATGAACTTCGATGGCGCCGACTTGCTGTTGTTGCATAGCATTCAGCGCCTCATAGGCAACAAGGCGGGTTTGCATCGGATTATCCGAACGGCTGCAAAAAGAGGGCTGCAGTCTATCGGGTTTGTGGTGGAGGAAATTATTTTTCCATGGCCTGTCGATTTGCTCAAAGGCCATTCGACTAAGGGTGTCTTCCGTGATTTTACAACCCAGGAGTCATCGCCATGAGCACTGCAATCAACACCCTGATCGAGCAATGGAAACAAGCCGTGGTATCCCAGGATATCGATAAGATTGTCAGCTTTTACGCCGACGATATCGTCGCGTTCGATGCGGTTGGCGCGCTGCAATTCAAGGGCAGGGAGGCCTATCGTGCACACTGGAAGGCGTGCATGGAACATTGCCCGGGCCCAGGCGTTTTCGAGTTTCATGAGTTGCGCATCAACCAGGCCCAGGACAGCGCCTTCGCCCACTGGCTCGCGCACTGCGGTGGCACCGGTCCGGATGGTGTACTTAAGACCTGCTGGATGCGCGTTACCGCCGCTTACCAGCGCATCGATGGCCAATGGAAGGTGGTGCATGAACACTGGTCGGCGCCGTTCGATATGCAAAGCGGCACGGCGCTGTTCGACCTGAAACCTTGAGCACTGCGAACTATAGTCAGGAGACCGAAAACGGAGAACATCATGAAATACCTGTGCCTGATCTACAGCGACGAACAGCTGTTGCACACCTCGCCCGACAGCCCCAAGGACCCGGAGTGTCTTGCCTACGCCGAGGCCATCCAGGCCAGCGGACGCATGCTGGCCGCCGAGCCGCTGCAGCCGGTCAATACTGCCACCACCGTGCGCATGCGCAATGGCAAGGTGTCGATCACCGACGGGCCATTTGCCGAAACCAAGGAGCAGCTCGCCGGCTTCTACCTGATCGAAGCCAGTGACCTCAATGAAGCGTTACAGGTGGCCGGCGGCATTCCAGCGGCCCGGGTCGGCAGTGTGGAAGTACGCCCCGTACGTGAATTGAACCTAGCTTAATGACGCTCAATGGCCAGGTCGAAGCGGTTTACCGCAGCGAGTCACGGCGTGTGCTTGCGACGCTGATTCGTGTGCTGGGTGATTTCGACCTGGCCGAGGAGGCGCTGCACGAGGCATTTTTCGTCGCCGTGCAACGCTGGCCCGAGGACGGTGTGCCGGATAATCCACGGGCCTGGCTGGTATCAACCGGTCGCTTCAAAGCCATCGACCGTCTACGTCGCCAGGCGCGGTTTACCCCGTTTCTGCAAGAGCAGGCCGACACACTGGAAGCGGCGCAGTGGAGTGATGAAGACGTGGAAGACGACCGCCTGCGCCTGATCTTCACCTGCTGCCACCCGGCGCTGGCGCCCGACGCCCAGGCGGCGCTGACCTTGCGCGAGATCTGCGACCTGAGTACCGAGGCCATTGCCCACGCTTTTCTCGTCACACCCACCACCATC
Organism: Pseudomonas khavaziana; assembly: GCF_036704165.1. Classification (NCBI taxonomy): domain Bacteria; kingdom Pseudomonadati; phylum Pseudomonadota; class Gammaproteobacteria; order Pseudomonadales; family Pseudomonadaceae; genus Pseudomonas; species Pseudomonas khavaziana. The sequence continues at coordinate 5,058,279 of NZ_CP129946.1, read as the reverse complement.
GCCCAGCGCATCGTGCGTGCCAAGGGCAAGATCCGTGAAGCGAAAATCCCCTATCAAGTGCCGTCTCGTGCCGAGTTACCCGAGCGCCTGGACAGCGTGCTGCGGGTGATTTATTTGGTGTTCAACGAAGGCTACTCGGCTTCCACAGGCACCGATCTCACCCGTGAAGACCTGACCGCGGAGGCCATTCGCCTTGGCCGCTTGCTGATGGAGTTGCTACCGGAGCCGGAAGTCATGGGCTTGCTGGCGTTGATGCTGCTGCACGAGTCGCGCCGCCCGGCACGCACCTCGGCCAGCGGTGAATTGGTGCTGCTGGATGCTCAGGACCGTGGGCTGTGGGACAGGTCCTTGATGGCCGAAGGCTGTGCACTGGTGGAGCAGGCGCTGACCACGCGACGCTTCGGGCCATATTGCCTGCAAGCAGCGATTGCGGCGGTGCACGCCGAGGCGCCGAGTGCCGAGGAGACTGATTGGCGGCAGATTGTCGGGCTTTACGATGTATTGCTCAGGGCCATGCCATCGCCGGTGGTTGAGTTGAACCGTGCGGTAGCGGTGGCGATGGAACAGGGACCGACGGCTGGACTGACGTTGGTGGACAGCATTTTGCAACGTGGTGAACTGCAGGATTACCACTTGGCACATTCGGCGCGTGGGGAGTTCTGCCGGCAGTTGGGTCGGGTTGAAGAGGCGCGTGCAGCTTACGAAAAAGCCCTGTCCCTGACCCAGCAAGTCCCGGAAAAACGCTTCCTGGAGCGACGCCTGACCGAACTCCCCCCCAGACAATGAAGCTCCAGATGTGGGAGGGGGCTTGCTCCCGATTGCGGTGTGTCAGGTAAAGATTAGCTGACTGACACTCAGCTATCGGGAGCAAGCCCCCTCCCACATTTTGACCTCATTGTTCTCACTGGCTCATTCGAGCATCTGCCCCAGCAACCAACTCCCCGCTGGCCCCGGCGGATGCTGGCGCGACCACAACGCATCCACCGTCACCGAGCGTGGCCAGCCACGCACCCTCAGCTCCTGCAGGCTGCCATTGCCGAAACGTTCCACCAGCCAGCGTGGCAGGGGCGCCCAGCCGAAACCCAACTGCGCCATTTCCATCAGCATCAGGTAACTGGCTGCCGACCAGACCCGCCCTGCAGCACGATTATCATAGGGTTTGACGATGCTCGCCAGGCGCAACTCCCGATGCTGTTTCAATGCCTGCTGGTCCACTTTTTCCAGCTTGGCCAAGGCATGTTGCGGCGATACGAACAGGGCTGTTTCGGTGCGTTCCTCGACCGGTGAATGGGTCAAGTCCGGCGGGTACTCATCCTGCTGCTCGATAAATGCGATTTGCGCCCGGCCACTTTGTACAAGGTCGACCAGGTCATCGCACTCGGCAATCAGCCATTCCAGTTCCAGTTCCGGATAACGTTCGGCAAAAGCGATGATGGTGGTTTCGAAGCGCTGCGACTGATAGGTGTCCGACATGGCGACGGTCAGCCGCGGTTCCAGCCCGCTGGACAACTGGCTCGCCGTCAATTCAAGGCGGCTGCTGGCCTCCAGCACCTGCTCGGCGCGTTGCAGCAGTACATGGCCTGCCGGGGTCAAGGTCGGTTTGCGGCTGCTGCGGTCAAACAGCACTACATCCAAGTCAATCTCAAGGCTGGCCACCGCCGCGCTGACGGTGGACTGGCTCTTGCCCAGCTTGCGCGCCGCGGCGGAAAACGAACCTTGGGTAGCGGCCTGAACGAACGCCTGGAGCACTTCATGGGAGGCCATGACTATCGCCCTGATCGATGGTTATTGGTTATGAAGTATCGAGACAAAGCTTGAACATGGCAATCCTCGACACTCACGGAGCCGGGTCATGACCCCTACCAAATCCATTACTGAACGTGTTTTACAAGCCCTTGGGTTCGAAGGGCTGGCCTTGTTGATCTGTACGCCGTTGCTGATGTGGGTCACCGGCAGGCCGGCGCTGGAGATGGGCGCCGTAACCTTGGGCATCAGCCTGCTGGCCTTGGGCTGGAACGTTATCTTCAACAGCCTGTTCGACCGCTTCAAAACACGCCTGCAACTGGTCAATGGCGGTTGGACCCGGGTGCTGCACGCGCTGCTGTTCGAAGGCGGCCTGATTCTGATGGCGGTGCCGTTGATTGCCGCCTTGATGAAGATCAGCCTGCTGGAGGCGTTCATCCTCGACATCGGCGTGCTGTTGTTCTTCCTGCCGTATACCTATGTGTATCACTGGGGTTATGACGTACTGCGCGACAGAATCCTGCGACGCCGTGTCTTGGTTTTGTAGTAGCCCGCTGGCTGGCGATGGCGATTCTCAGGTGGCTATCGCTGGCAAGCCAGCGGCTATAGAGGCAGTCGTGAGGCCACGAAGTCGAGAAAGGCGCGGACCTTCGCGGCGGGTAGATGCCGCGAGGGGTAATAGGCGTACAAGGGAAAACGCTCATCCGGCCAATCCGCAAACAATTCCACCAGGCTGCCGGCCTTGAGCGCAGGTCCCAGGCCCAGGTCGAGCATCTGCGCGACCGCATGCCCATGCTCGCACACGCTATACAGGGTGCCGGCATCGTTGACCACTAGGCGATTATCGGTACGCACGACCAATTGCTCGCCGGGCCGGTGGAATTCCCAGGCAAACGGGCGACCGGTTTGTGAGTCGCGAAAGTCCAGGCATATATGGCCGTTCTCCAAGTCCTGGGGGGTGCGCGGCCGACCATAGCGCGCAAGGTAAGCAGGCGAGGCCAGGGTGAGCACGCGTACTTCCATCAACTTACGCGCGATCAGCGAAGAGGACTGCGCAATGCCGAAGCGGATCGCCAGGTCGAAGCCGTCGGCCACCAAGTCGCCCAGTTGGTCGCGAGTGTGCAGATCCAGTTGCAATTGTGGATGTTGTGCCATGAATTCACCCAGCACCGGGCCCAACACCAACCGTGAGAAGTAGGGGTCGATATTGACCCGCAGGCGCCCGCGCACCGTGACTGCACTGTCGGCCGCCGAGTTGGCAGCTTCTTCGAGCCCGGCCAATAGCGGGGCGATTTGTTGGTAGAAGCGTCGACCTTCGTCGGTTAATTGCACCGAACGCGTAGTCCGGTCAAACAGGCGGATGCCCAAGCGTCTTTCCAGGCGTGAAATCCCACGGCTGACACCCGAGGGCGTCATGTCAAGGCTGTCGGCGGCACGAGCGAAGCTGCCGCTGTCGACCACCGCTGCCAATATCCCCATACCGCCAGCCAGGCTCGGATCAAAGCTCATTGATGATTTTCCGTCATGTATGCGATGACACTGATGCTATCGAAGAAACCCAAGCCGGTGCAGGATACTTCGGTCGCGACATGCGTCGCCTACCGACGAGAGAACACTTATGTATGCAATTACAGGTATTACCGGGCAAGTGGGCGGCGCCGTCGCGCGGGCATTGCTCGCCGCCGGCCAGCCAGTGCGCGCCGTGGTGCGCAGTGTCGATAAGGGCGTTGCTTGGGCTGCCCGGGGTTGTGCCGTGGCGCTGGCGCAAGTGGATGACGTCCAGGCCATGGCCGAAGCGTTTGCCGGTGCAGAGGGGGTGTTTATTATGCTGCCCTCCAATTTCGATCCTTCACCTGGCTTTCCGGAAACCCGCCAGGCAGTGGAAAACATTCGCCAGGCCCTGGCGAGCGCACGCCCTGGCAAGGTGGTGTGCCTATCCACTATCGGTGCCCAGGCTGTGCAGCCGAACCTGCTCAACCAGCTACGGCTACTGGAGGAAGCTGTCGGCAGCCTGGATTTGCCGGTGACGTTCCTGCGTCCCGGCTGGTTCATGGAGAATGCCTTATGGGATGTACCCTCGGCTGTTGAAGGGTGTATCTCAAGCTTCCTGCAGCCGTTGGACAAGCCGGTTCCGATGATCGCCACGGCGGACGTGGGACGCGTGGCTGCCGAGTTGCTGCTGGGCTCCGGCCCGCGCGTCGTGGAACTGGAAGCTGCGCAGCGGATTACTCCGAATGAACTGGCCGCAGGCTTTGCCCGCGTGCTCGGCAAACCGGTCACCGTCGAGCGGGTCGCCCAGGATACCTGGCACGCGTTATTCACTAGCCAGGGCATGCGCAATCCGCTGCCGCGGATCCAGATGATCAACGGCTTCAACGAAGGCTGGATCGAATTTGAAGGCATCCCGCGCAAAGGTCAGATCGACCTGGACACGGTATTGCGCGAGCTGGTACGACGCAGCGGCGTTTGAGCTTTACAAGAACATCCCCCCCGACGCTTCGATCCGCTGGCCGGTGATCCAGTTGCTGCCATCGGCCAGCAAGCTCGAAATCGCTCCACCAATATCGTCCGGCAAGCCGACACGGCCCAGGGCGGTATTGTTGGCGACCATCGCATTCACATCGGTGTTATCGCGCACGGCGCCGCCGCCGAAGTCGGTGGCAATCGCGCCCGGTGCCAGGGTGTTCACGGTGATACCGCGTGGGCCCAGCTCCTTGGCCTGGTAGCGCGACAGCACTTCAATGGCACCCTTCATCGACGCGTACGCGGCATAGCCTGGCAGGCTGAACCGCGCCAGGCCGCTGGAAATATTGATGATGCGCCCACCGTCGCTGATCAACGGCAGCAGTTTCTGCGTGAGGAAAAACGGTGCCTTCAAGTGGATCGCCACCAACTGGTCGAACTGTGCTTCGGTGGTCTCGGCAAAGCTGGCGTGGGCGCCGATCCCGGCGTTGTTGATCAGGAAGTTGAAGTGATCCTGGGCGAAAACCTCCTTGAGCAGTGCGCCAACCTGGCCTACGAACCCATCGAAGCTCGCGCTTTGGCTGACGTCCAGTTGCAGCATGGCGGCGCGACCACCCAATGCCTGTACTTGGGCAATTACCCCTTGGGCTTCGTCCGCTGCACTGTGGTAAGTGCCGATGATGTCTACGCCTTGCGCAGCCAGGTGCAGCGCGGCGCTTTTGCCCAGGCCGCGGCTGGCGCCGGTTATGAGTGCGATTTTACGGGTCATGGTGCAGTCCTCAGGTGGGGTCAGTGGGACTGAGTGTATTTGTCCGGTCATAACGTGATAAACAGGCTGAAATCGGAATCACTGGCCGGATAAGGCGAACAATCCCATGAACAAGCTTGAGTTACTGCGCACCTTCGTGCGCGTCACTGAATTGTCGAGTTTTACCCAGGCCGGCCAAAGCCTGGGCTTGCCGCGCTCTACAGTGTCTGAGCATGTGCAGGCGTTGGAGGAACTGCTCGGTGCGCGGCTGTTGCAACGCACCACGCGCAAGGTGCAGGCGACCCAGGATGGTCGTGTGTTGTACGAGCGCAGCAAGGATCTGCTGGCGCATATGGACGAACTGGAAGGTTTGTTCCGCCAGGACGAAGCCCAATTGGCCGGGCGCATACGGGTGGACATGCCCAATGTCATGGCGCGGGGTTTGATCCTGCCGAACTTGCCCACGTTCATGGCCCGCCATCCTCTTATCGACATGGAGATCAGCGGCTCGGATCGCCAGGTGGACCTGATCGCCGAAGGTTTCGACTGTGTCGTACGCGTCGGTGCCCAACCCGACCAAACCGTGGTGGCGCGACGGGTGTGCAGCATGCCGATGGTCAACTGCGTGAGCCCGGCGTATCTGCAACGTTATGGCGTGCCGCAGACCCTGGCTGACCTGGCGAATCACCAGTTGGTGCATTACGTACGTCCCCTGGGCGCACGCTCGGCAGGGTTTGAGTACCTGGTGGGCAACAAGGTGCAACGGTTGCCGATGGCAGGAAGGGTGACCGTCAACAGCACCGATGCGTATCAGTCAGCGTGCCTGGGTGGGTTTGGCATTACCCAGGTGCCCCAACTGGGGATCCGCGATCTATTGGCCAGTGGCGAGTTGGTGGCGGTGCTGCCGGATTACCAGGCACCGCCCTTGGATGTGTATTTACTGTATGCCGGCCAACGGCATTTGCCGCTGCGGGTACGGGTGTTCATGGACTGGTTGACCGAGACCCTGCTGACCCATCTTTAACGGCGCGCCGACAATTGCTGCGGCGCCAGGAACGCATCGTGGAAGTAATCGCGGAACGCCTGCATTGCCGGGGTGAATGCGCGCTCGCGGTGCCAGGCCAGGCCGACGCTCATGGGCGTTACCGGGTCAGTCACGGTCAGGGTCTCGATACGTTTGCCTTCCAGAGACCAGGGCCGGTGCACGAGGTCCGACAGGATGGCCACGCCGCTGCCATTGGCAACCATGCTGCGTACCGCCTCTACCGAGCTGGTGCGCAGGCGCACCTTGGGTGTTTGCCCAGCCTGTTCCCAATAGCGCATGGCGCTGTGTTCGGCCTCGTCGACGGTGAGCAGGATGTACGGCTCTTGCGCCACATCCGCCAGGCTCACGGCACCGCGTTCGCACAATGGGTGATGGCTGGGCAGCCACAGGCGGCGTTCGGAGTTGAACAGGATTTCAGAGACAATATCCGCGTGGGTGAGGTTGGCGGTGAGCACCACCGCCATGTCGAACTGGCCGTCGAGCAGGCCCTGTTCGATGGCCTGGCGTTCCTGCTCGAACACTTCGATGGTCACGTCCGGATGCCAATGTTCCATGCGCTGTAAATGGTGCGGCAGGAAATAACCCAACACTGTGTAGCTGGCTGCCACCTTCAATACGCCACTGGCGCGGTAGTCCGGCAATGGGCTGTTGAGGGCGTCATCCACGCTGCGCACAATCACATAGGCGCGGTTGAGAAAATGCCGTCCGGCGTCGGTGAGGCTCATGCCCTGGGCCGAGCGCACGAACAACTGCACGCCGAGCATGGCTTCCAACTCCTTGATCGCCGTGGTCACCGCCGACTGGGAAATGTTCAGGTGGATCGCCGCCTGGGAAATCTGGCCTATTTCCGCTGTGGCGACGAAATAGCGAACCTGGCGCAAGGTTAAAGACATATCGCACTCTGCTAATTGATCGCTCCTACGCTCTGCGTGGGAATGCCTGTTGTGACGCGCCGCGTTTCGGTCTTAAGCGGACGCAGAGCGTCCATGGCTGCATTCCCACGCAGAGCGTGGGAACGATCTGGGGTCGAGGATACAAAGCTATCTGATTTTCAGAAGATGGGGCATCTGATAATAGATCTTCCCAAGGGGTCAAGCCCCAGCCTACTTTCCTGGCATCACCTTTGGCGGAGCAACCTCGATGCGGGCAGTGGATTTCAATTCAGACATGGGCGAAGGCTTTGGCCCCTGGACCATCGGCGACGGCGTCGATGCAGAACTGATGGCCTATATCAGCTCGGCCAACATCGCCACCGGCTTTCACGCCGGCGACCCCGGCACCATGCGCCGCACCGTCGAGCGCGCCAAGCAACAGGGGGTGGCCATCGGCGCGCACCCGGGCTTTCGTGACCTGGTGGGTTTCGGCCGCCGGCATATCAATGCACCGGCCCAGGAACTGGTGGATGACATGCTCTACCAGCTCGGCGCCCTGCGCGAAATTGCTCGTGCCCAAGGCGTCCACTTGCAACATATCAAGCCCCATGGCGCGCTCTACATGCACCTGGCTCGCGATGAGGAAGCCGCACGGTTGCTGGTGCAGAACCTGCAGATCCTCGAGCCGACGCTGTTGCTGTACTGCATGCCCAACTCGGCGATCTGGCGCATTGCCAAGGAACTGGGGCAGCCGGTGGTACGCGAGTTCTATGCCGACCGTGAGTACGACCTGAGTGGCTCCATTGTCTTTACCCGCCAGGTTCGGACGCTGGATCCTGCCACTGTTGCAGCGCGTGTCCTGCGTGCCTGTCAAACCGGCCTTGTGCGTACCGTCGAAGGCGAAGACCTGGCGATCGAATTCGATTCCATCTGCCTGCACAGCGACACCCCCGGCGCCCTGGAACTGGTAGAGGCGACCCGTGAAGTCTTGGACCGTGCGGGCATCGACGTCAGGCCACCTCAATAAGAACGCCTCATCACTTTTTTGCCTGCCTTTCTACAATGATTCCAAGAGGAACAGACATGGCTGAAACGTCCCCCATCCGCTACAGCTTTGGCGCTGATGAACACCTGTTTGCCGAGGTCAGTGACAGCATGTCCCTGCAGGCCTTTTTCAAGGGCATGGCGGTAACCCGCGCCGTGGAGCGTATGGCACTGGAAGGCGTGCTGGATGTGTGCCTGGCCAATGCATCGTTCCAGATTCGTTTCGACCCTGACCGCATCGCGCCCCATGTGTTGCTCGACGCCGTGCAGAGCGCCGAAGCCCAGGCTGTAGCCGAGCGCACTTTGCATACGCGCATCATCGAAATTCCAGTGCTCTATAACGACCCCTGGACCCACGAAACCCTGATGCGCTTTCGTGACCGCCACCAAGACCCCAGCGGCACCGACCTGGAGTACGCCGCACGCATCAATGGCCTGGCCGACGTGGACGCGTTTATCGCTGCCCACAGTGGCGCACCGTGGTTTGTGTCGATGGTCGGCTTTGTCGCAGGCTTGCCGTTCATGTTCCAGATGGTTGAGCGCGAGCGGCAATTGCAAGTGCCCAAGTACCTGCGGCCACGCACCGACACGCCCAAGTTGACCCTGGGCCATGGCGGTTGCTTTGGCTGTATCTATTCGGTGCGCGGTGCGGGCGGCTACCAGATGTTTGGCGTCACCCCTGCACCGATCTACGACCCGGCCCAGCAACTGGCGTACCTCAAGGAACACATGGTGTTTTTCCGGCCCGGTGACATCGTGCAGTTCAAGCCGATGGACCGTGAGGCTTACGACCTGGCTGTCGCCGAGGTGGAAGCAGGGCGTTTCGATTTGCGCATCCGCCCGGTGGAGTTTTCCCTCGATGCGTTTCTTGCCGACCCCATCGGCTATCCGAAAACCCTGCAGGAGGCGCTGGCATGATCAAGGTCCTCAAACCCGGTCTCGCCACCTCAGTGCAGGACCTCGGCCGCGAAGGCTATTACCACCTGGGCATTCCGCCCTCGGGTGCGCTGGACCAGTACGCGCTGAGCGCGGCCAACCACCTGGTGGGTAACCCCGTGGGCGCGGCTGGCCTGGAATGCACGCTGATCGGGCCTGAGCTGGAGTTCGAGCAGGACGCATTGGTGGCCTTGAGCGGCGCCTTGATGTCGCCGCGCCTGGACGGTGAAGTGGTGCACCAGGACACCGCCTTCGCCGTGCGTGCCGGGCAGGTGCTGCGGTTCGAGTTTCCCAAGGCCGGCGCGCGTACTTACCTCGCCGTTGCCGGAGGCATCGATGTGCCGTTGGTGCTCGGCAGTCGCTCCACCTATACCCTTGGCGCACTCGGTGGGTTTCACGGGCGGCGCTTGCAGGAGGGTGATCAGTTGCCCATCGGCACGGCCAGCGGTAATGGACGTGCGGGTAACAGCTTGCCGATGGCGTTGCGTCGTTCGGTGGGCGGCGATGTGACCTTGCGCGTGGTGCCGGGCCTGTATTACGAGCGTTTGACCGACGGGGCGAAAAGCAGTTTTTTTGCCGAACCGTGGACGGTCGGCTCTGAGGCGGATCGCATTGGCTATCGCTTCAAGGGTGGCAGCGCGTTGAGTTTTCAACCGCGGGAGCAGCCCTTTGGCGCCGGCTCCGACCCATCGAACATCGTCGACAGTTGTTACCCGATTGGCTCGATTCAAGTGCCTGCCGGGCTTGAACCCATTGTGCTGCACCGCGATGCGGTGTCGGGCGGCGGCTACGCGATGATTGGCACGGTGATCAGCGCCGACCTGGACTCGATCGGGCAGATGCAGCCGAACCAGCGGGCAGGGTTTGTGGCGGTGACACTGGAGCAAGCGCTGGAGGCGCGGCGGGTCTACAAGAAGCGCTTGAAGGCCATGGCTGGACTCTTCACCCCCTGAAAAAACACAGAACCAAGGGGGGCACGCCCTACTACCTGTAGGAGCGAGCTTGCTCGCGAAAAACTCACAGTTGCCGTGTTCATTCAGAAAACACGCGTTATCGTTGGCGTTTTTCGCGAGCGAGCTCGCTCCTACAGAGAGCAAGCCCCCACATCTTGACCTTCTGTGTGTCAGAACAGTTGGGTGAACAGCCAGTAAAGGCTACCCGACAGCAAAATCGCCGCCGGCAAGGTCAGCACCCACGCCATCAGCAAATTGCGGATGGTCTTCATCTGCAAACCCCCGCCGTTGGCCACCATGGTCCCGGCCACACCGGAGGACAGTACATGGGTGGTCGATACCGGCAGCCCGAACATATCCGCCGCGCCGATGGTGAGCATCGCCACCGTCTCGGCTGATGCGCCCTGGGCGTAAGTCAGGTGGGTCTTGCCGATCTTCTCGCCCACCGTCACCACGATGCGCCGCCAGCCGACCATGGTGCCCAGGCCCAGGGCAATGGCCACGGCGATCTTCACCCACAGCGGGATAAAGCGCGTGGCGTTGTCGATCTGTTGCTTGAACAGTTGCAGCTTGCCTTGGGTATCAGCGTCGAAGTTGCCGACCTTGCCCTTGTCCATCAGGCGAATGGTTTCGCTGGTCAGGTACATGTCGTTACGCACGTTGCCGACGGCTTCGGCTGGTACGGCAGCGAGGGAGCCGTAGCTTTTCACTTCTTCGCCGATATGGCCGGTGATGGCGGCGAGGGCGGGTACCAGCTCCGGCGTGGCCTCCTTGGTGCGTACGTAGGTCGACAAGGTGGCGCGAGAGTCACCTGGTGCCGGCTGCGGTGCCGCTTTGACCAATGCAACCTGGGTAACTTCCGCGACTGCTGCGAATTGCAGCGACTGGTCGGCCGGCATGGTGCGGTTCAGCGCGTAGGCCATTGGCAAAGTGCCCACCAGAATCAGCATGATCAGGCCCATGCCTTTTTGCCCATCGTTGGAGCCGTGGGCGAACGACACACCGGTGCAGGTGGCGATCAACATGCCGCGAATCCACCAGGGCGGCGGCGTGTCGCCTTTGGGGGCCTTGTACAGCGCGCGGTTTTTCACGAAGGCGCGCAGGGCCAGCAACAGCAAGGCGGCAAATGCAAAGCCGATCAGCGGCGACAGCAGCAAGGCATAGCCGATCTTGATCGCCTGGCTCCAATCCACACCGCTGGTGCCGTCACGCCCGTGCATCAAGGCATTGGCCACGCCGACGCCGATGATCGAACCGATCAGGGTGTGGGACGACGAGGCCGGCAGCCCCAGCCACCAGGTGCCGAGGTTCCACAGGATCGCGGCGATCAGCAAGGCGAAGATCATCGCGAAACCGGCCGATGAACCCACCTGCAAAATCAGCTCCACCGGCAGCAGGGCAATGATGCCGAACGCCACCGCGCCACTGGACAGCAACACCCCGAGGAAATTGAAAAAGCCCGACCACACCACCGCAAACTGCGGCGGCAACGAGTTGGTGTAGATCACCGTCGCCACCGCATTGGCAGTGTCGTGGAAACCGTTGACGAACTCGAAACCCAGGGCGATCAACAGCGCTACGCCCAGCATCAGGAACGGCGTCCAAGTGGTGAGCTGGGCGCCCATTTCGTGCATGTCGTGCATCAGGCTGTAGGCGGTGAACAACAGGCCCATGGCAAGTACGGCGAAGAACATGATCACCGTCAACAAGCCTGGTTTTGTGTCCAGCCGGGGTTGGGAGGGGGGGGAAGCGTGGGGGGAGGCAGTCAGGGAAGGGGTGGCCATGCCGGAGCATCCAGTGTGAGGAGGATGGCCTTAATGATCATTGCAAAATGTTACAGCGATGCTGCGGCAGGTCAGTGTTTTAGGAAATCGACTGCACCGCCGGTCTACCAAACGCAGAAGAACCAATGTGGGAGGGGGCTTGCTCCCGATGGCGGAGTGTCAGTTAAAAATTATTGACTGACACTCCGCCATCGGGAGCAAGCCCCCTCCCACGTTTTGACCGCATTTCAGGTCAATAGTCTTTGCGTTTTCGGAAGGCCCATCGCCCGGCAATCAAAGTAAAGGTCGCGACCAGCGCTACCAATATCCAGAAGCCTTCCGGGTCCTGGGACAGCGGCACTCCACCCACGTTCATGCCAAAAAAACCGGCAATGATATTGATCGGCAACGCCAGCACCGTCACCACTGTGAGGGTGAACAGCGTGCGGTTGCTTTGCTCATTGAGGTTGGCGGCGATTTCTTCCTGCAACAGCTTGATGCGTTCGCCCAGGGCCGTCAGGTCGTTGATGATCAGCGCAAATTCCTCGGTGGATTTGCGCAACTCCTTCACGTCTTCCTTTTGCAGCCATTGCGGCGGGCGGTTGAGCAGGCGCAACAGCGAGCCCGGTTCGAGCGCCAGCAGGCGTTGCAGGCGTACCAGCACTCGGCGCGCGGCTCCGAGTTCGGCGCGGTTGGTGGACAGGCGCGAAGACAGCAACTGATCTTCGATATGGTCGACGCTGATACTGGTCTTGCGCACGATCTGGGTCAGCACTTCGCCTTGGTCCCGCAGCAGGTGCACCAGCAGTTCCAGGGGCGAGCGAAAGTGTTCACCGGCTTTCACCGACGAGCGCAATTTATCCACCGAATGCAACGGTTGCAGGCGCGCACTGATCAGCAAGCGGCTGCGGGCACACACCCACAGCGTGGAAATATCCGACGAGACCATGCTGCTGAAGTTGAACACCACGTCGTTGACCACGGCCAGCAAAGCTGAATCCACATGTTCAATCCGCGTGGAGCGCGAGCCTTCATGCAGGGCTTCGAAAAACTCCTCTGGCAGCGACAGGTGCGCCTGCATCCAGCGCTCGCAGGCGGCGTGGGCCAGGTTCAGGTGCAGCCACAGGAATTCTTCCGGGTCTTGCGGCTGCTGCAAGGCGGCGAGGGCGGTGGCTGAGTCAATCTGCTGACCTTTTTCGCCTGGGCGAAAACGGAAACCGTAAAGCAGGCCAAACAGGTCAGGATCCTGATGGGCGTGGTCGATGCTGTGGTTCATGGCGGCTCGCAGAGAAAGGGCCTGTAGGACGTTTCACAGGCACTCAGGCAAGAATCATTGCAAGGCGGGATGACGGTTATGTGACGGTTTCGTACTGCGCAAAAAAAACGCGCCACCCGAAGGTGGCGCGTGTGTTTTGTAGAGCGTGGTCTCAAGTATCGAGCTTGTCTTCCAGTACAGCGCCGGTCTTGGCGTCGAGCTTCACTTCAAATTGCTTGCCGGCGGTATCGGTCAGTTCAACTTCGTAGACCAGCACGCCGCTGTTGTTGTGGTCCAGCTCGGTGTCGTTGATGGTGGCACCGGCGTGTTTAGCCACGGCGGCAGCGTTGAGTTTGTCGAAAGGCATCACTGCACCGGACTTGAGCAGGCCTTCGATATGATCCGGACGAACATCAGCCTGGGCCAGGCCGGCGGTCAAGGTCAGGGCAGTGGCGGCGAACAAGGCAGTCAGAGTTTTCATGGTGTGTCCTTCTGGGTTGAGCTGTTTAAGTGGCCTCAGGTTATCCCGTGCAACTTAACTCACCCTTAATTATTTCAAACAGTTGCGCAGTTTATTCAATCCAGGACGGATGCAGGATTTCATGCTGAGGCCTCACCAAAAAAGGGAAACTCGGATGAAACGGTTAGTCAGTTGGCTCTATGCGCCTGCATGCTTATTGGGGTTTGTCGGATGGGGGCTCTACCAACCCCAATGGTTACTGGTGATATTCGCGGTGGCGGTGGCGGTGTCGTTTGTGGTGGAACTATGGCTGCCCTACGAGCCGCAGTGGAATCGCAGCCTGGGCGATCGCTGGCGCGATACCTTGCATGCGTTGATCAATGAAAGCTTGAATGTTCTGGGGTTGTTGGTCCTGCCGGGGCTTACGGCGCTGCTGGCATTCGAGGGGCTATGGCCGCGAGGCTGGCCGCTGTGGGAGCAGCTGTTGATGGCGATCTTCCTGGCCGATGCCGGGATCACCTTGATGCATTACGCCAGCCACCGCATTGCGCCCCTGTGGCGGTTGCACGCGGTGCATCACAGCGTGCAGCGGCTTTATGGTTTCAATGGTTTGATGAAGCATCCTTTGCACCAGTTGCTGGAAGCCACGGCGGGCCTGATGCCACTGATCCTGCTGGGGGTCCCGCTGGAGGTCGCGCAATTGTTGGCCCTGGCAATCGCCATTCAGTTACTGCTGCAACATTCCAATGTGGATATGCGCCTGGGGCCGCTGCGCTGGGTATTTGCCTGGGCGCCGGTACATCGGTTCCACCACATGAAATACGGCCGCGCAGGGGATGTGAATTTCGGCCTGTTCTTCAATTTGTGGGATTGGCTGTTGGGTACGGCGTTTTATCGTAAGGGTTATCGCATAGGGCCGGGGGATTTGGGTATTGGCAGTCGACCGCAATTCCCCGTTGCCTATGCGGCACAGTTGCGTGACCCGTTCCTGGCGGTTCGCCTGGCCAAGGAGCCGCCGCTGCCTGAGGATCTACACTAGAAACTGCACCTGCAGTTGGCGCAAGGACGCGCCCGCCGTCACCCCGAACAAGTGCTTCATGGTCCGCGAAAAATGCGCCGAATCAGCAAACCCCGCGCCGTGGGCTGCCTCAGTCAGGGTGCTGCCGGCAAGGGCCAGTTGCAGGGCAATGCGCAACCGTCGCCACACTACGAGGCGGCGTATGGGAACGCCCAGTCGATCAGTGAACAGACGCTCCAGTTGGCTCAGTGACAAATGCGCCGCTGCGGCCAACGCCTGGGCCGATACCTTGCCGACCAGTTGCTGATCAAGGGCGGCCAGTGCGCGGTCGATACGTGGATCGTCAAGGCGTCGTCGGGGCAGCCTGAGCACAGCCTGCGGGGATAAATCGCCGTCTGCCAAAAGTTGCTGCAACGCCAGGGTGTCAAACATCATTGGCTCGGCATACAACGCCCACACCTCGCCTTCTGTCTCAAGGATGGCGTGGTTGTGACGCGAAGGAATAAACAGGCGATGGGCCGTGGTGACATGACCATCAAGGCTGACCGTGATCGGCGCGCCGGGGCAGAACATCAATTGGTGTGCGTAGTGTGCATGGGGCGCGGTGCGCCCCAGCTCGCCGAGCACCAGCCCGTGGTCACGCCCCAACCACAGGCGGCCTGACCATTCGGGCTTCACTCAGTACTTATGGTCGTTGAGCAGGTCCTGCACGCTGGACGACGGCCAGCGCTTGTAGAACTTCAGCAGTTCGGCGGCGCGGTTGGTGAAGATGCCGTCGACGCCGGCCTTCATCACTTTGTCGAAGTCCACCGGCTCATCTACGGTGTACACATGCACCAGCAGGCCCTTGTCATGGGTCAGCTTGTTCATTTCAGGTTTGACCAGGTCGGTATAGCTCTGGTCGCCGTGGTCGGTCAGCTCAGCCGATGGGCCGGTGCCGATAGCGCCCAGGCTCTTGGCTTGGTCGACCCATTTTTCGAACTCGGCGGCGTCCTTCGGCTCTTGCTTGGCGTAGTAGGCGGCTTTGGTCGGCTCGCCGGATTCGGCGAAGGTCACTTTGGACTTGGGTTCGATGCTGCCTTCGCCGACCCACAACAGCAGGATCTTCGGCGTGTTCGGCATTTCCTTCTGCAGCTCCTTGAGGCTGGCAACTTCGAAGGTCTGCAGTACCACGCGGCCCTTGCCCTGGCCGACGCCGGTGTTGCTCTTGCCCAACTTGGACCCGGCGGAGCTCAGCCAGCCCTTGTCCAGCAGCTTGTTTTTCAGGTCGGCTTCGATGCCCGGGAATTGCTTGGGCTCCTTGGTCTCGATGTACAGGCCGGGTTTGTGCGACGGGTTGCCTTCGGCGATCTTGATGATGTCGTCCAGGCTGAGGATTTTCAGGCCGACGAAACCGGGGCGTGCGCGGTCCGGGTAGGCCGCGTTGAACCAGCTGCCGGCGTCGAGGCTTTGCAGTTCTTTCCAGGTGAATTCGTTGGCTGGCGCATCTTTGCGCTCGGGGAACTTGGTGGCCACGTCGGTGGTGCGCTGCAGGTTGTTGTCGTGCAGGGCAAACAGCACGCCGTCCTTGCTGCGTTGCAGGTCCAGTTCCAGGTAGTCGGCGCCCAGGTCGCGTGCAACCTTGTAGGCAGCGGCGGTGGACTCCGGTGCGTCGTAGGAAGCGCCACGGTGAGCGATCACGGCAGGGTAGGGAATGCCTTCGTTTGTCGCCAATTCAGCCGGGCTGACTGGGTCGGCAGCCTGAGCCTGGCCGAGGCCGAGCATCAACGCCAGCAGCAAGGCGCTCTTGGTAAACGTGACAGGCATATGCGAAGTCCTTTCGTGGAGGTAACTTTGAGAAGATGTCCTTTTTAACAATTGATTGCGAAAGGCGCTATCACCAAACCGACATTAACGTGCGCACGGGCCAATTTTGTCGGTTTTTTTGCGGTGCATTGCAGTATTCTTGGCCATAGCTGCCCCACTAGAGGGCGGTATTTTTTGCCACGCGTGTAAACCATCTTTCCAGTCCCTGTGGGACTTTTCAGTGAGGTTTACCATGCGCATCACTTCCGAGCTTATCTGCCAGGCCGCCGACCAACTCCATGGCTTTGTCGGTCTCAATCGCAAGACTGGCCAGTACATCGTGCGTTTCAGCGAAGATGCCTTCGGCATGGACGTGGCCGATGACGGCATTATCCCCACCGCCGAATTCGTCTGGCTGCCCGCCGCCGACCACACCATGACCCTGTGCCGTGAACGCATACAGTTGCTGCTGGACCAGAATATCGACGAGCGTATCAACGTCACCGAACCGTTGCGGGTGTACATGCGTCGGGTGGAGATTCCGCAGATCAGTGCGTTGCGCAGTTTGGTGAGCTGAGCGATCAACCTGCCCGGGCGATCCTACCGGATGGAAACCTCTCAATTTGAAAAGGTGTAGGCCCGCTCCACCTTGCATACCCGTGTATGAAACGCCCTGTACCAGGTGGCGCGTCCTTGCTCACGCACCTGCCGATGTTCGGCCTGTTGCTTCCACGCCAGGATCGCCGCCTCGCTGGCCCAGTAGGACACGGTGATACCCAACCCCTCTTCCCGCGCCGACTCCACGCCGAGAAACCCCGGTTGCTGCTGTGCCAGTTCCAGCATGCGTGCGGCGGCCTCGCCATAGCCCTGGTCGACGTCGGTACGCAGCGAGCTGAAAATTACCGCGTAATAAGGCGGGGCCGGTGTCTTGGCGATCATGCCGATGCCCCTCGGCAAGCCTTGAGCAAAGCCAGTGCCAAGGGCGGGGTGAAGCCCTTAAGCGCGGCGCGTTCGGGCTGGAACAGGGTGGCGACGAAGAACGGATGGCCGAGCAACTCCACCGCACGCAGATCGCCCGCCGAATCATGACCGCTGGGAATCAGATTGCCTGCCAGCAGCGCGTCGGCAAACCTGGGGTTGATGCCGTAGCGGCATCGGTAGCCTTCGTGGATGTCCACGCTGGCGTAGGCTTGGGCAATGCGCGTGTACGGGCACAGGCGCACGGTGTCGTTCACTTCTACAAGAGAGCAGTTCAGTGGCGCGATGACGGCGCGTTCTGCATCCGGGGCCAGCTCGCCATGCTCGGCATCTGCCCAGCCGAGTACGTTGCGGGCATATTCCAGCACGGCATGTTGAAAACCACCGCACGTGCCGAGGAAAGGGCGTTTTTGCTCGCGGGCAAAACGGATCGCCCGCAGTGCGCCCTCGGTGTCGCGATAGGGGCTGGCGGGTACGCACCAGAAACCGTCAAAACCCTGCAGGGCAGAGGTGCAGGTGAGTGTGTCGGTGTCGAGCCATTGCACATGGATGTTCAGGTCCAGTTCGGCGGCGGCCTGCTGCAGAGCCAGCGGGATAGCCTGGTGCGCGATCACGTCAGGGTTGTAGTCGCCGATCAGGGCGAGGTGCAGAGCGGGGGGTGTCATCGTGTACGTCCCTTGGCTTGTGGTGGGCTGATACGCACTATAGATTGGCGTTCACGCAATCAATATTGGCGTTTGCCCATATGCTCAATGCAGCCGCGCACTATCAAATCGACTACCCCGACCTGTCATTGATCCTTGCCCTGGTGCGTGGCGGCACCCTGGCGCGGGCGGCTGCGTTGTTGAGGGTAGACGTGTCCACGGTATTCCGTGCAGTGCGGCGGCTGGAGGCGGCCCTGGGCCAGACCCTGTTTGAAAAAAGCCGCGCCGGTTACTTGCCCACCAGCCTGGCGAGTACCCTGGCGCAACAGGCCGAACGGGCAGAACTCGCACTGCAAGCTGCGCGCATTGGGGTGGAGCAGGGCGGTGAGGTAATCAGCGGCACCGTGCGCCTGACCTGCACCGACGCGGTATTGCAAGGCCTGCTGCTGCCGGCCCTGGCGCAGTTCATGCCGGCCTATCCAGCGTTGATCCTGGAACTGACCACATCCAATGACTTCGCCAACCTCAGCCGGCGTGATGCGGATATCGCCCTGCGCCTGACCAGCAAGCCGCCAGAGCATCTGGTCGGACGTTGCCTGGGGACCGTGGCGTACCGAGTGTGCGCCAGTGCCGACTATGCACGTCGGCATGCGGGCCAGGACCTGACCGACCTGGCCTGGATCGCACCGGATGACTTTTTGCCCGACCACCCCACCGTGGCCTGGCGCCGTGAGCATTTGCCGGGCGTGCGCCCCAGTTACCGCTGCAACAGCATGCAGTCGGTGACTGAACTGGTGCGCGCCGGGCTGGGCGTGGCGGCGTTGCCGGATTTTCTAATGGGCGATGGCTTGCAACCACTGGGCCCTGCGCTTGCGGGGCACGACACTTCGCTGTGGCTGTTGACGCGCCCTGATTGCCGGGCGTTGCGTTCGGTGGTGACGCTGTTTGATGAGTTGGGACGGCATGTGCGCGGGTTGCGACCTTAGGCTTTACGCACAAACTGTTCATGCATTTCACACGTCAGGGTTTCGATGCGCTCGGTCAGTTGCTTGGTCATTTCCGTCAACCGGGTGTTCTGCTCCAGCAGTTCCATCAGCTGTTTGGTGGTCTGTGCTGCCTGGGCCAGGCGTTCGGTATTGGCGGTGGCGAGCGCTTCACGGTGTTGCGCGTCGGCGTCGGACTGGGCTTTGTCCCGCGCTGCCTGGCGTGTCTGGGCCAGCAGGATCAGCGGCGCGGCGTAGGCAGATTGCAGGCTGAAGGCGAGGTTGAGCAGGATGAAAGGGTAGACGTCAAAGTGGGTGACGCCGGTCATGTTCAGCACCACCCACAACACCACGATCGCAGTTTGTGCGCCGAGGAAGGTCGGGGTGCCAAAAAAGCGCGCAAAGGCCTCGGCCTTGAGAGCAAAGGTGTCGTTGCCGAAGGTCGGTGCCAGGTGCGCGTGATCTCGGTGGAAACGCAGGTGGTCAGTGGGGGCGGCGTCTGGCTTGTCTGGGGTCATGGCGGGCTCGGATCCTTGGCGTAAAAACAGCCAACACTATAGACCGAGCCCCCAGGCACACACATGAATAACCGGTCAGCGATTGCCCCGCTCATTGGCAAACGCGCTCACCGCCTGCACCGCTTCGCCTGTGCCTTCGCGAATCTGCAGGATTACCGTGCCTGCCTGGTTGGCCAGGTCTACGCCCTGAGCCGCGCGGTCGCGAGTGGCGTCCATGCTGTCGATGGCTTGGCGGGTTTCTTCCTGGATCATGGCGATCATCCCGGAAATCTCCGCAGTGGAGCCACTGGTGCGCGCCGCCAATTGCCGTACTTCATCGGCGACCACGGCGAAGCCACGACCTTGCTCGCCAGCGCGGGCGGCTTCAATGGCGGCGTTGAGCGCCAGCAGGTTGGTCTGGTCGGCAATGCCACGAATGGTATTGACGATGGCGGTGATCTGTTGCGAGCGCTCGCCGAGTTTGGCGATCAATTGCGAAGAGGTGTCGATATCCTGAGCTATTTCGCGCATGCCGCTGGCCGTTTTCTGAATCACTTCGGCGCCCTTTTCGGCCATATCCTGGGTGTTCAAAGACAAGTGATAAGCCTGTGCCGCGCTCTGTGCGTCGGCGGCATGTTGTTGCACGCGGGCGGTGACGTCCGAGGCGAACTTCACCACTTTGCACAGGCGACCGCTGGCGTCGTACACCGGGTTGTAGTTGGCTTCGAGCCACACCACCTGGCCGTTTTTATCCACCCGCTCGAATTGGCCGTTGAACAGCTCACCCTGGTTCAGGCGTTTCCAGAATTCGCTGTAGGCGGTACTGTTGGCCAACTCCGGTTTGCAGAACAGACGGTGATGCTTGCCCTGGATCTGCGCCAGGCTGTAGCCCATGCGCTGCAGGAAATTCGCGTTGGCGCTGATGATGGTGCCGTCGAGGTTGAACTCGATCATCGCCATGGCGCGGTCGATGGCTGCAAGCTTGGCGTTGGCCTCACTTTCGGCCTGCAGGCGCGGGGTGACGTCCATGGCGTACTTCACCACTTTAATCACGCGACCGGCTTCATCCCGCACCGGGTTGTAGCTGGCTTCCAACCACACCGATGCGCCATTGGCGCCCACCCGCTCGAAGGTGCCCGACTGGAATTGGCCGTTGCGCAAGTGCGTCCACAGCTGGTTGTACTCGGCGCTGCGGGCGAATGCGGGCGTGCAGAACATCCGATGGGGCTGGTCCAGGATTTGTTCGGCGCGATAACCCATGGTCTTGAGGAAGTTGTCATTGGCCCGCAGCACGTTGCCTTGCAGGTCGAATTCGATGACGGCCATGGAGCGTTCGATCGCGTCCAGCAGGCTGGCTTGTTGGGCAATACGGTGTTGCAGGGCGTTGAAGGTTTTCTTGTGGGCGTTGAATAGCATGTTAGAGAGCTCGGGCATGCAAGCATATGCGGTATCCATGTATTTGCGCCTGACCCCGTAGGGCTCCTGGCCGTACGGTTGACTTGCTCATTGCCAGCTTCCTGGTGCTGACAGAGGGGGTGGAACAACGGTTTCAGAGTAATCAGCCTGCCAAGAAGTTCGCTCGTTGGGCAGGACCATTATTGGGCAGGCGACCAATGGCGGCATTATGCTATTGCGGCAGGTAGCCGGGGCTGGATTCGGACGAGGTGTTATCGGACAACTCAGGTTGGATAGGCGGCTATCCAGTCGCAGGTCTTGACGCGGTCGCGGCCGCTGTCCTTGGCGGCGTACAGCGCGAGGTCCGCGGCGTTGAGCCACGCGACCGCATCGTCGAAAGAGGGATGGAAGTCCGCCAGGCCAATGCTCAGGCTGACGCGCAGCTCAGGAATTTGCGGATGGCGATAGTTACCGAAGGTTTCGCGGAGCCGCTCCATGACTTGCGCCGCTTCTTCCAGCGGCATCCTCGGAAGGATCACACAAAACTCATCGCCTCCGTAGCGGCCGGCCAGGTCGTCTTCCCGCAAGTGTTGGCGCAACTCGTGGCTCAACTGGCGCAGTACCGTATCTCCGACGGTGTGGCCGTGGATGTCATTGATGTTTTTGAAGTGATCGATATCGATCAAGGCGATAGTCGCCTGGCCTTGTTGCTGCTGGCACTTATGGAACTTGAGATTGAGCAGGTCTTTCCACGAACCATGGTTGAGCAGCCCGGTAAGGC
Source organism: Pseudomonas khavaziana (assembly GCF_036704165.1). Lineage (NCBI taxonomy): Bacteria > Pseudomonadati > Pseudomonadota > Gammaproteobacteria > Pseudomonadales > Pseudomonadaceae > Pseudomonas > Pseudomonas khavaziana. The sequence continues at coordinate 5,036,916 of NZ_CP129946.1, read as the reverse complement.
TATCGATGCGGCTCAGGGCGCTGAGGGCGCGTTTATGATCCGACAGTTTAATCGCCAGCTGATAGCAGACCATTCCGATGGCCATTGGATAGAGCGTCAGCATCGGCAAACAGGTGTAGACCTCGATAAGGCTGACACCAGAGTCGAACCTGACCCCGAACAGGCCCCAGGCCACCGCGATACCGGCCGCCTGCGCCAGCAGCCCGAGCAGGAACAGGCGTTTGCCGCCGGCTGCGACGTTGTTCATGGCCATCATCGACAGAATGGTGACGGTGGTCAGTGGTGAGAACTGGATGGTGGCCGCCCAGAAACCGCCGGCCAACGAGTCATACAACAGGTTGCGTTGCTCGGCCTGGTAGGGGAACGGCGAGCGAGTTGAGAGCTGGTACGCCACATGCGCCCAGGCCAAGCCATTGAACAATAGCAATGCCCAGACCCAAGCGGGCATGGACAAGGGGTACAACGCGCCAACCACGCTGATGCTGCCGATGCCAAGGCCGATAATCCTTGGCTTGTAGATACGCCTGGCAAATGAAAGCCCTTTGCCTCGTCTGTTTTCCATAGTGTCCTGGGTCAGCTGTTTTGTGCGGGTACAGTCGCATGCATCAGCGGGCGGAACCGCTGATCGGTAAATGCGAGCGATTGTCGATTATTCCTGTGGGAATAATCAGTGTCCTTCCAGGCCATTTGCGCAAAACAGCGGGTGAATGCGCCAAATACGACCTGGAATGTCGCCCAGGCAACAGGACTTAGTGCGGGCGTGGTGCGCTGACTTCGTAGCCGGCGAGGAACAGGTCGATGGCCGACTCGATGACATCGGCCTGGGCGGCAGCGTTGAGGGTGGGCTGGCCGAGGGTTATCTGCGGCCAGAATGCGAAAGCCTTGAGCAGGCTTTGGATCTGGTGGGCAGCGAAAGCCGGGTCGGTGCAGTTGAGACGGCCGTCTTCGCGTGCGGCGCGTACCCATTGGGTAAAACCTTCTTCCCGTGCGCTCAGGCGGTTGACCATGTCTTGCGCGCGGTCCGGCGAATGGATGGTGGCAGCGATAGCCACACGCGCCAGGTCGAGGAAGTTGGCGTCCGACATCATCTTCATTTTGGCTTCCAGCAACCTGCGTAGTTGGTCGCGCAAAGGGCGGTCGCTGGCGTAGTTCACATCCAGTTGCGCGACGCTGCTGGCCCATAGCTGGTGGAGGATCTCGGCGAACAGTTCTTCCTTGCTGGGGAAGTGGTTGTACACCGTGCGCTTGGAAACGCCGGCAGTGGCGGCGATCTTGTCCATGCTGGTGACCTCGAAGCCATTCTCGCGAAACTCGGCAATAGCCGCCGCCACGATGGCTTCGCGTTTACGCTCGGTGAGGCGCTTGGGGGCAGTCATGGATAGCATTCGACTCAAAATGGAAATTACACTCGGCAGTTTACTTGCTTCGGCTTTTGTTGCAATCTAGAAACTACACTGTGCAGTGTAATTTTTGAGCGGACCGTAGGAGTCACTCTGTAATGGCCACGATTTCAAACCGTCCCGACCCTTCGCCTGTAGCGCTCAAGCCTGCCAGGCAGGGCCAGGGGCATTTCAGCAATGAAGCCCCGGTGGAGCACGGCGGCTTGGGCAAGACCCTGCGTATTTTCTGGAACATGCTGTTCAACAAACCGCGCACTACACGGCCTGTGGGGCAGATTCCGGTGCAGCCCCTGACCCGTGAACAGTTGTTGGCCGCCCCTGATCACAGCGTGTATCGCCTCGGGCATTCGACCGTATTGCTGAAAATGCGCGGTAAGTTCTGGATTACCGACCCGGTGTTCGCCGAGCGCGCCTCGCCGTTCAGTTGGGCCGGCCCCAAGCGTTTCCACCAGCCGCCCATCAGCCTTGAGGAGTTGCCTCCCCTGGAGGCAGTCATTCTTTCCCACAACCACTACGACCATCTTGATCGTGAGGCCGTGGTTCGATTGGCTGAGAAGACGCGTTACTTCCTGGCACCCTTGGGCGTAGGCGACGTACTGATCAAGTGGGGGGTAGACGCCAGCAAAGTCCATCAGCTGGATTGGTGGCAGGGCACCGAGGTGGAAGGCATTCGTTTTATCGCCACTCCGGCGCAGCATTTTTCCGGGCGTGGCCTGTTTGATAGCAACCAGACACTGTGGTGCTCCTGGGTAATGATCGACGATGCGCGCCGAATTTTTTTCAGCGGCGACACCGGCTATTTCGACGGTTTCAAACGCATCGGCGAGCAATACGGTCCGTTTGACCTGACCCTGATGGAAACCGGTGCTTACAACGTCGATTGGCCCCATGTACATATGCAGCCGGAGCAAACGCTGCAGGCGCATATCGACCTCAAGGGGCGCTGGCTGCTGCCGATCCACAATGGCACCTTCGACCTGGCATTCCACGCCTGGCACGAACCCTTCGACCGCATCATGGCCCTGGCATGGGAGCGCAACGTAACGATCACCACCCCGGCGATGGGGCAGGCGTTCCGCTTGAGCCTGCCGGAGCGTGGGCATGCCTGGTGGTTGGAGGTGGAGCCTCAACTTGTGCAGGAGCGGGCACCAGGCTGAGCCAGGGGGATTAAGAAAAAGAGCTTTTCAGAGGATTTCAGCCCTGCGACAAACGTCAGACGAGAGTGCGATGATCTCCGAGAATTTTATTTCGGGGAGGATATTTCAATGGATAGCCATTGTAAGAAACTTTGGAAGATGGGTTTGCCTTGCGCCTTCGGCCAGCCCTCACCCGTGCCCGTCAACGCTGCCGACGTTCCTGCTCCATTGTTCAACGCCGCTCCGGTTTCTATCGTTTATGGTGCCGGGCAACGCACGGGCGCTACACTCGTGCCAGGGTATAACGCCCTGGCCCCCCAGATAAATCCGGTGCGTGACCCCGCGCTATCCCTTGTCGCCATCAGTGGCATGGACCCTACCGAACCGGTGATGGTGGAGGTTCCCCTGGTATTGAATAACACCACATTCACCGCTTCACTGGAGCTGGCGGGGTATCGTCTCGGCTACGCCGAACGTTATGTGCAGGGCAAGCAGGCTGAACTCGTCGAACACAGTGCAGCCTTGCTCCGAGTCTTCGATACCTTGCGCCAGGCCGGTGCGCAATGGGTGGCGGTAGACGTGCAGCGCGGCAGCGACAGCGGCCAGGCGGGTCAAGAAATCGACGAGCTGGTGGCTGGCTTTCGCCTTGATGCCTTGGTGTCAGACGATCCGAATGCTGGGTTTCATGACGCGTGCAGAAGCGGGTATCCCAGTGTCTGTGAAACGTTGGAGGATGGATCGAAAATCTGGTTTTACGGTGCCCGTTGGGCGGGTAATCGCTTGACGGCCCTGTTGCGCGCTTACCGCCACCTACGACCGAAGATTGTATTGGAGCCTACGCCAGGCGGGGAACGATAGGACGGCGTGGCAGGATTTGCCTGAAACAGTGCGGCGGCGGCGCTTCTTAGACTGGTGTGAGGTTATCGACCGATAACCCTCACACTCAGTCACGTAGAGAGGCATCTCATGATCGGACCCGTGTCGACAGGCGGATGGGGGACAGGCTTGTTCCAAGAGCTTTCAAACCCACCGCAAGGCTTTAAGAGCGCCTGTCAAATGTCAGTGGAAATGGCCCAGGGAAGCGGTGTCACCGCGCAGTCGCTGTTGAAGGACTCGCTCAAGCAAATTGCCAACATTGATCGTGGGCTACAAGGCGGCAATGCGTTTTTGGAAACAAACCCGGACGCCCTCCGTGAGGCCAAGGCACGTGATCAGGAGCGTGCCAACGGCCACGTGCGTGGGCATTTGCACGGCGTACCGATAGCGCTCAAGGATGTATTTGAAACCAATGATCGCATGCAGACCAGCGCAGGCTCGACGGCCTTGGTTGGAGCGCCTGCCACTAGAAACGCCAAGGTTGTCGACAATTTGTTGAAGGCTGGGGTGGTGATTGTGGGTAAAACCAATATGAGTGAATTATCCAACTTTCGCTCTCAATCACCAGCAGATGGTTGGAGTTCCCGCGGCGGCCAGACCCTGAACCCGCATCGCCTGGGAGGGCAGGTGGCAGGGTCGAGTTCGGGCTCGGCAGTGGCGGTTGCCCAAGGGCATGTGCCTTTGGCCTTGGGGTTGGAAACCAACGGGTCGATTATCAGCCCAGCAGCCTACAACGGCGTTTTTGGCCTGAAAACTACGGTAGGACTGCTCAGCACCGATGGCGTCATGACCAGTACACGCATGGATGCGATCGGTACTTTCACCCGTAATGTCTGTGATGCGGCAGAAGCCCTCAACGCAATGACCGGCACCAATGCCTATACCGATGGCCTGCATGCCGACTCCCTGAAAGGTAAGCGAATTGGCTACACGCCTTTGCCTGAATTGTCCGAGGAGGAGGCCAAGAACCCGGCCAAACGCGCAGATCGCAAGCATTACGAAAAGGCGCTCGATGTGTTGAAGGACCAAGGTGCGATCCTGGTACCGGTGAGGCCGTTGGAGGAGGCAGTCGCTGATGAGACCTACGAGCGTTACACCGAAGTGTTGTTCGCAGAGGTCAAGCAACAACTGGAAGACTATCTGGCTGGGCGAGAAGGTTTGCCGGTCAAATCACTTTCGGAGCTGGTTGCTTTTATCAAGCGCAACCAGCAGCCGGGTGAGCCTGACCAGAAGCTGTTGGAGCTGATCAACAGCCTGGAAACGACTCAGGAACAGCGCGACAAGTTGTGGGAGGAGATCCTTCCCATCTTTCAGAAAACCGTCGACGATCCAATAAAGGAACACAAACTCGACGCCATGGTGTCGAACTTCCTATCCCATAATTATTTCTTCAGTGCGGCAGCCGGCTATCCAGGCCTGTCGGTTCCGTCTGGAATGGATGATGAAGGCATGCCGACCGCACTCTACTTTTATGGTTCGGGCAACAGCGAAGCCACCTTGCTTTCAGTCGCCTATGGTTATGAGCTAGCCTCGCAAGCGATCCAGAAACCGGCGTTTCTGCCAGGGGCTCCCTTCACGCCGGCCCCGACAGGCGCAGATGAAACGGTTGAGGTCTCCGCCACTGACGCGTGAGTTTGAATCAACCTCTGCTGGCTGATGCCCGCAGAGGTTGCCTAAGGGGTAACTTCAATTTCTCCATCTCGCCATCGCAGGCATGACGCGGCCACGGGCTACACTCCATGCCAGGGGGGAAAGCCATGGACAGTTACAGAATCCACATCCTCGGCGCTGCGGGAGCCGGCACTAGTACTTTAGGCAAGGCCCTGGCTGAACATTTGAATATTGCCTATTTCGACTCGGATTTCTATTACTGGCAGCAAACTCCGGAACCCTTCACCATCGCCCGACCCCGGGACGAACGCATTCAGCTACTGCAGGAACACATTGCCGGCCATGAAAGCTGGGTGCTGTCTGGCTCTTTGTGCGGCTGGGGCGACGCCATGATCCCGCAGTTCACTCACGTAGTGTTCCTGCGCCTGGACCCTGAAGTGCGCCTGCACCGCTTGCGCCTGCGTGAGGTGGAGCGCTACGGCGAGCAGATCCTGGAAGGTGGCAGCCGTCACCAAAACAGCGTCGCATTCCTCGCCTGGGCGGCACGTTACGATGCCGGCAATCACAGCCTACGTAGCCTGCGCCGGCACGAAACCTGGTTGAAACCATTGCGTTGTCCGGTGCTGCGGCTCGACTCTACGCACCATTCGGTTGAGGCGTTACTGAGTCAATTGTTGCCGTTGTTGTGCCCAGCAACCGAGACATGAGGCCTGGGGTTGTGGGTTCGACTGCTGGAGTGTCGAACCGGCGCGCAGTCATGCCCCACCCCGGCGCGAACCCCGGGAAAAATACCAGCCCTTCAGCCTCGAGGCGAAACGCCAGGATCAAACGGGTTTGATCGTCGACGTCGCCGTGGCTTTCCAATTGTTGAATCGCCGCCACCGCCACGCCCGCCTGGCGAGCCAGTTCTTCGCGGCTCCAGCCCAGCATGACGCGGGCCTGCGCGCAGTGTTTAGCGGTGAATTGGTGCAGCACGATCTGTTGTTCTACGAAAGAGCTCATTGCCAGAGAGGACATGGGGGTTCTCCAGGTTCGACGGTTGAGGCGCAACTATACTGTGTTTTTGTACAGTTGTTTGTACCGCTCATCATCTGGACGATTTCGCAGGCCTTCCAGCCGCCGTCACTCCAGCCCTGGCGCCTCCCGGATGATCAAGTGATCCAGGTTCTCGATATTCGCACTGAATACCCCGAACGTTTGCTCGGGGTTTTTCTTGCTGGGTATCTGCTTGAGTTGCGGCGTAACCCCGTAGAAGAAACAATACAGCGGCCGTTCGCTGCTGGCCGCCGCCTTGATCTGCTCCAGGAATGCGCTGCGCTTGCGATAGCCCTCGATGAGCTTTTTGCTCAGGTAGACGTTGACCGAATAAGGTTTCTTGTCGAGCCACACCTTCTTCTCGAAATCGATGCGAAAGCTGCTGGTGTAGTCTCTGATTTCCTTGATCTTGCCCCAATAGATCAGGCCCTTGTTATCTTGCAGATATTCGATCTTCTTGAAAAACGCCCAGTAGGTCGCCGTGTGCTCACCGATCTTCAAGGGCATGGCCTTGAGCTTGTCCTTGTCATCGATGTTCGATACATAGCACTCCACCGGGTGGGCGAATACGCTGGTTTTGTCCGGCGTTGTGTCGCTGTTGCCATGGCCAGTCATCATGCAGTTTGAAGGCGCTTTCGTTGGTTCTGGAGAGACGTTTGCATCGGTGTCGACAACAGCTGTCCTACGTTCGTACTGACGGCGTGTCAGCACAAATTCCGATGGGAAATTGTCCTCGCGCTCGTCGTCATTTTCGCCGGTGGCGGTCTTTTGGTTGCTGGCATAGCGGCAACCGTCGATATGCCGGGTGCCGGGTTTGTTCTTGAAGTGCGGCGTGCGCTGGTAGTTGACGTTCTTGGCGTTGAAGGTACTCAACACATTGTTCGCATCGAACGCGGCGCGGCAGGCGTCGTTGGGGCAGAGGAAGCTGTCCTTGTCGGAGTCGAAATCGGCGGTTTCGTCGAAGTTCAGGTCTCGAACGTCATAGATCGACAGCTTGTCATCGAGACTCAGGCTGTAGGCCGTGTCGAATTTCATGGGCTCGGGTCCGTGAGAAGTTTCGCTATTAATAGCGGGATCCTAGCTAAATATCAGCAAGAACCTGCCACGCGTCGGCCACTCAAGAAACACAGGGTGCCGCCCACGGCGGTGAGGGCGGCCAGGGCATAGAACATACTGGTCGGCGCAGCGTTGATCAGCAAATAGCCACAAATCACCGGGCTCATCGCTCCACCAAACGCTGCCAGGTTCTGCGCGCCGTAGTAACTGCCCCGTAGTGCATCCGGCGCGATGGTGTCGATAAATAGAAATTCAGAAGGGTAGATGATCATCTCACCCAAGGTGAACACGAACATCGCCAGGCACCAGGTGACCAGGCTGTCGGCCTGGCTGAACCCCATCAATCCGCCGATAAACAGCAAGGTGCCCAGCACGATCCAATGGCGCAACTGCTCACGCTTGAGGAACCGGCCGATCTGGTACTGCATCAAAATCACCGTGATCGCGTTGCAGGCCAGCACCGCAGACAGAATTTTCAACGCCTGCTCAGGTTTGTAGGCCACCAGCAAAAACTGCGACAGATACAGGGTGTAGCGCCCGTGGACAATGGTGCTCAACAGGCTGCCGCTGGTAAATAGGATCAGCGTGCGGTCGCTTCGCAAGGTGCGTAGGGTGCTGAGGAAACTCTGGGGTTTATGGCTGTCATCCCGCTGGGTCGGTGCAATGCCGATCATCAGGAACAGGCTGCCAAAGGCAATGGCGCTGGCGATCAGGAACGGCGCCCAGGGTAATTGGCCGGCGATCACCACACCCAGCATCGGGCCGGTTGCGTAGCCGACATTGGTCAGGGTATAGCGCAGGGAAAACACCTTGGCGCGTTCGCCCACCGGCAGGTTCTCGCTGATGATCGCCTTGGAGCCGATCAGGAACAGCGCCGATGCGGCTTCAGTGATCACCAGGGTCAGGGTGGTGAGGTAGAGGTTGCTGGCAAAGGTCAGCAATAGAAAACCGATGGAGCTGGAGAGCATGGCCAGGATCAGCAGCTTGCGCTTTTCCAGGCGGTCGATGATGTAGCCGCCGTACAAACCCAGCAACGTGGCGATGAACACGGCGGTGCCCATCAACAGGCCGATGTCCTGCTGGTCGAGGCCCAGGCGTGTGCTCAGCCAGAGGGCCAGCAACGGGCTGGTCATGGCGCGGCTGACCACGATAGTCACCGAGCAGATCATCAGGCGGCGGATTACCAGGGAATAGGTGGCCACGATGGGGGAGAGCGTCCTAGTTATTACTTAAAGACAACACAGGTCAAATGTGGGGGGCTTGCTCCCGATGGCGATACATCAGACAAACATCAGGTGACTGAACCATTGCTATCGGGAGCAAGCCCTTCCCACATTTTTTAGACCTTGGTTTTACTGACCAGAATTGATGGTGATTTTTTCCACCGCACCCTGCTCCAGATCCCACTTCTTCAAGATCTTGCCGTAGGTCCCATCGTCAATCATCCCCTGCAACGCCTCACTGATCGCCGTGACCAACTCGGTATTGCTCTTCTCAATCCCAAGCCCAGTGAATTGCTTGGAAATCGCCTGTCCCACCGGCTTGTACTTACCCTTATCCAGTGACATCAGATAAGGAATGGTCTCGCTGCCCTGCATCGCCGCATCCAAGCGGTTCTGCTGCAACTGCGCCCGCGCATCCGCCGAGCCTTCAGTGCCGATCACCACGATCGCCGGCTTACCTGCTGCTTCGCAGTTTGCCTTGCTCCACGCGGTAATTTCCGACGGCCAGGTCGTACGGCGGCTGGTGCCGACCTTTTTACCGCACAGGTCGGTCAGTTCCTTGAGGTCTTCACGTTTGGCCAATGTGTAGAGCTGCGGGCCGCTGGTGAAGTAGTCGATGAAGGTCACCGCCTTCTGGCGTTCGGCGGTGTCGGTCATGCCCGATAACACGATGTCCACACGCTTGGTGGTCAGACCGCTGAGCATCTGCTCGAAGCCGGTTTCCTGCCACTTGATCTTCACGCCCAAGCGCTCGGCGAGAGCGTTGCCCAGGTCAAAGTCGAGACCGGTGAGCTTGTTGGTGGCCGGGTCCTTGAAATCCATCGGCGGGTAGTTCGGCACGATGGCCGCGCTGATCTCACCCTTGCCCTTGATTGCCGCCGGCAATGCCGCGAATACACACGAGGAAGCCATCAGGCCTGCGAGCAAGGTTGGGATAAACAATTTTTTCATGGGGGCGTTCTCGTTAGTTTTTTAGTTAAGTGCGAACGGCAGAAATAAAGCTTTGGGTACGCGGGTTTTGTGGGCTTATTAGAATTTCTTCGGGGCTGCCGGCTTCCACAATCTGGCCGGCATCCATAAACACCATGCGGTTGGAGACTTCGCGGGCAAAGCCCAGCTCATGGGTGACCACGATCATGGTCATGCCAGTGGTAGCCAAGTCGCGCATCACCGACAGCACTTCGCCTACCAGTTCCGGGTCGAGGGCTGACGTGGGCTCGTCAAACAACATCAGCTTGGGGCGCATCGCCAGCGCACGGGCAATCGCCACGCGTTGCTGCTGCCCGCCGGACAACTCCACCGGGTAGGCGTTGCGCTTGTCCGCCAGGCCGACGCGAGCCAGCAGCTCCAGGGCATCCTCGATGGCTTCCTTGGGCGAGCGCTTGAGCACCTGGCACGGGCCTTCGATGATGTTCTGCAACACGGTCATGTGCGGGAACAAATTGAAGCGCTGGAACACCATGCCGGTCGCCAGGCGCTGGCGGGCAATCTGCACTTCATTCATCTCATGCAGCTTGTTGCCGACCACCCGGTAACCGACCAGCTCGCCATCGACCCACAGACCGCCCTTGTCGATTTTTTCCAACTGGTTGACGCAGCGCAGCAACGTGCTTTTACCCGAGCCGGATGGACCGATGATGCACATCACCTCGCCCTGCTCGACCTCGATATTGATGTCGCGCAGCGCGTGATACTGGTCGTAATACTTGTTCAGGTTGACGGCCTTGACGATGCTTCTCATGGGGCAAATCTCCTCAACCCAGGCTTACGAACGCTTGCCGGCGCCGCGGGCAAAACGACGCTCGAGGCGGCTTTGACCAAATGAAAGAACGGTCACCACCGCCAGATACCAGATGCCCGCCACGATCAGCAGCTCCATGACCCGCGCGTTGGCGTAGTAGATGTTTTGCGCATTGTGCAGCAGCTCCGAATACTGGATCACGCTGGCCAGGCTGGTCATTTTCACCATGCTGATGAACTCGTTGCCTACCGGCGGAATGATCACCCGCATGGCCTGCGGCAGAATGATCCTACGCAGCGCCTGCAGGCTCGGCATGCCGATGGACTTGGCGGCTTCGTACTGTCCGGTATCCACCGACAGCAAACCGGCGCGCACCACCTCGGCTGTATACGCGCCCTGGTTGATACTCAGGCCGAGCAGGGCGGCCACGAACGGCGTCATCAGGTCGACGGTGTCGATGCTGAACAGGCCGGGAATCGCGATCACCGGGAAAATCAGCGCCAGGTTGAACCACAGCAACAGCTGCAGAATCAGCGGTGTGCCGCGAAACAGCCAGGTGTAGGCGATAGCCACGTAGCGCAGGATCGGGTTGGCCGACATGCGCATGATCGCCGTGATCACGCCGATCACCACGCCCAGCGCCATCGCCAGGATCGACATGATGATGGTATTGGCCAAGCCCCACAGGATCGCCTCAGACGTCAGAAACTGCCCGATGTAGGACCATTCGATCTGGCCGTTGGCGAATGCGCGTAAGAGCGCGGCCAACGCGATCACGATCAACGTGGCAAAAAACATTCGCCCGTAATAACGCCGCGGTACGTGTTCGTACTGGGTGATATCGAACTGGTTCTCGGACAACTTGCGCTCTATTTCCAAGCGCTCGGCCGGGGTTTGGTTCATGGTTCTACTCCAAAGGCTGTACACAACCGCCCACTGTAGGAGCGAGCTTGCTCGCGAAAATCTTCAACGCTAACGCGGGAAACCTGACGCCCCGCATTATTTTCGGGTTCTTCGCGAGCAAGCTCGCTCCTACAAGGTGAGCGCGTTCAAATTCTGAAACCAGTGTAGGTGTCGGCCCATTTTTGCTGAGCCGCCAACGCCATCTTCAACCGCCCAATCTGCTCGCGAACCCGCTCCGGCGCCGTCCCACCCCAGCCACTGCGCGCCGCAATCGCCGCTTCCAGGGTCAAGCAGTCGCGCACTTCGGGCGTGAGCCGCGCATCTACCTCAGCCAACATCGCCGGTGAGGCTTCCCACAACTCAATTTCATGCTTCTCACAAGCTTGCACCATGGCGCCGGTAATCTCGTGCGCCTCCTTGAACGGCACGCCACGGGTCGCCAACCAATCCGCCACTTCCGTCGCCAAGGTAAAGCCCATGGGCGCCTGGCGCCGCAGCTCCTCCACCTGCACCTTCATGGTCGCCACCATCCCGGCCATCGCCGGCAACACCAGCAGCAAGGTATCCACGCTGTCCAACACGCTGTGCTTGTCTTCACTCAAATCGCGGTTGTACGACAGCGGCAAGGATTTAAGCGTCGACATCAACCCGGTCAGGTTGCCAATCAAGCGCCCAGCCTTGCCTCGCGCCAACTCGGCAATATCCGGGTTCTTCTTCTGCGGCATGATCGAACTGCCGGTAGCGTAGGCATCGTCCAGCACCACCCAGCGAAACTGGCGCGATGACCACAGGCAGAACTCCTCCGACAGCCGCGAAATATTCACCCCGAGCATGCCCGCCACAAACAGGAATTCCGCCACATGGTCACGGCTGGCGACCGCGTCGATGGAGTTTTCGCACGGCCCGATGTAGCCCATTTCCTTGGCCGAATGCTCCGGTTGGCGGGCAATCGCTGACCCTGCCATCGCCGCTGCACCGAGGGGCGACAACGCCGTGCGCGCATCCCAATCCACCAGGCGCTGCACATCCCGCAACATTGACTGCGCATGGGCCAGCAAGTGGTGGGCGAACACGATCGGTTGTGCCTGCTGCAAATGGGTGAAGCCGGGGCAGATACTCTCGATATGCTGCTCGGCCTGCTCCACCAGCGCCTGCTGCAAGCCCAGCACCTCGGTGGTGATGGTGCGCGCATGGTCGCGTAGGAAAAGGCGCAAATCGTTGGCCGTCTGGTCATTGCGCGAACGTCCGGCGCGCAACTTGCCGCCCAGGGCACCCAGGCGCTCGGTCAGTACACGTTCGATAAAGGTGTGTACGTCCTCGTCATCCTGGGTGGGATGCAAGCGGCCGGCGGCGAAATCATCACCGATACGGTTCAGGACTTCCAGCGTGCGCAGAGTTTCGGACTCATCTAGCAAGCCGGCGCGCTGCAACTCACCGGCATGGGCACGGGAGCCGGCCAGGTCGTAGGGTGTCAGGCGGAAATAGCGCTCGGGGCAACGGGATAACGCCGCCAATGCGGCAGACGGACCGGTCTTGAAACGAGCGCCCCAAAGGCGTTCGGTGGGCTGGGACATGGGTATTCCTCACGCTTGTTTTTAGAAGAGTCGGAGGCAGTAGCAACAGAATTTCATCGATGCAGAACCAGCGTCTGACGCGCCGTATTCAAGGTTGCCAAGGGCGGATGTTTATGTTCATTATCGCCGCCTGGCTATGTTCAAGGATTGGGTTGAAGCCTGTTGAATATGGCACTTGAGGTCAACGCGTATTATGGAAACTCCACTTTCCACTTCTGGAAACCTGCCACCCAAACCCGGCACTAGACCGCCCCTGCAACTGAGCGGGCTGGACTTCAAACTGCTGCGGGTATTTATGGCCGTGGTCGAAGCCGGTGGTTTCAGTGCCGCGCAAAACGAGCTGAATGTGGGCCTGGCGGCGATCAGCAAACAGATCTCCGACCTTGAAATCCGCATCGGCATGCGCCTGTGTACACGGGGCCGGGAAGGGTTCGGGCTGACCGAAGAAGGCAAGTTGGTGTATCAAGCGTCCATTGAGTTATTTACCTCGGTGGACAGTTTTCGCGACAAGCTTAGTTCAGCTCAAAATGAGCTTATTGGCGACCTTAGCGTCGGCGTTATTGACAACACCGTTTCGGACGTTAATTCCCCGCTGATTACCGCTTTGGGTAACTTACATCGCCAGTCGCCAAAAATAAGATTACGCCTACATGCCTCGCAACTGGACGAAGTTGAACGCGGCGTCGTCGAAGGCCGCCTGATCGTCGGCATCGTCCCCGTGTACCAGAGCCGCGAAGAATTCGACTACTTCCCGCTCTACGAAGAAAAGGCCCACGCCTACTGCGCCGTAGGGCACCCGCTGTTCGCTGCGAGCGATATTACGCCCGAAGTCTTGCGCCACTATGAGGTGGTGAACCATCGGTATGCGATCCATCGCGACAAGGCCACCTTTGTCAACTACGACAGCCAGTCAGCCTCTGCCTCCCAGGTTGAAGCCGTCGCCATCCTGATCCTCACCGGCCGCTTTATCGGTTTCCTGCCCGAGCACTATGCCACGCCACTGGTAAGGGAAGGGCGCCTGCGCGCACTGTGCCCGGAACAGGTCCAGCTGAACACCGCGTTCAACCTGATCCTGCGCCACAACGCGCCACGAAGCCCGATGGTAAAAGCCTTCGCCACAGCCTTGGGCGTGGACCTCAAAGCTACGACATAGCTCTCCCGAGCTACACAGGTCAAATGTGGGAGGTGTCGAGCTTTAGCGAGGCTGCGAAGGGATCGCCTCGGTTCACCCGCCAATCCCACCCACCCGCATCACCGCTGCAACCGAGCCCGCTTTTTCTTCTTCGCATGAAAGTGCCGAAAATGCGCATCCTGCGCCGCCGCCAGCAATTCCCTATCCCCCCGCGTATCGCCCCAGGCCCGCAGCCGATACTCGCCCAAATCCCCATACACCGCCTCAAGCCGCAGCACCTTGTTCTCACAACGGCAATTATTCCCGGTGAGCTTGCCGGTCAACACCCCGTCGACCACCTCAAGCTCAGTCCCAATCAACTTGATCCCAAGCCGATCGGCAAACGGCTGCAACACCAACGCCGGCGACGCCGAACACAGCGTCACCACCGCCCCCGAGCCCAACTCCTGCTCCACCGACAACACCCCAGCCGGGCGCATCAACCGCGCCCAATTGCGCTGGCAATACTCCTCAGCCTTTTGCTGCACCCACGTCTTCTCCACCCCGGTCATAAAGGTGCGGATCAACTGCGCTTTCAACTCATCCCGGCTGATCTGCCGCACCAAAAAGCGCAGCCCCGGTACCGCCAGCTTGACCATCCGGCCATAAAACTCACCAGGGCCAAAGGCAAACTTGAGGAAGGGCACGAAACTGTCGTGGTGGGTGAGGGTGCCGTCGAAGTCAAAGACGGAAAGTACTTTGGCGTCAGCGGGGCCGGCTTCGAGCATGTCTGGGTTCACAGGTTGGCCTCGGTCCTATCTAGTATTTTTTGTGCATGCATCAGGTGTGACAGCAGGAGTCTACTCCCGTGCCAATCTTCCGATTTTGGCGTAAAGCCCTTCGGTGAAAGCGTCCCGATCACTCGACCGGTGACAACGCTGATGGCAGTTGGGGCACAAGGCTACAGCATTGGTGATGCGATCCGAACCCTTATGGGCGAGGTGCTTGATGTGATGTACTTCAAAAAGTGGCAATTCATCGTGCATAAAAAAGCCCTGAACAAGTCAGGGCTTCATGGTGTTGCTTGGCTCAGAAATCAATCCCAGCTCAACGCCCCACCTGTCTGATACTCAATCACCCGAGTCTCAAAGAAATTCTTCTCTTTCTTCAAGTCCATGATCTCGCTCATCCACGGGAACGGGTTAGTCGTGCCTGGGTACTCTTCCTTCAAACCAATCTGCGACAGGCGACGGTTGGCGATGAACTTCAAATAGTCTTCCATCATCGCAGCGTTCATGCCCAACACGCCGCGCGGCATGGTGTCGCGAGCGTATTCGATCTCCAACTGAGTCCCTTGCAGGATCATCTGTGTCGCTTCTTCCTTCATCTCGGCATCCCACAAGTGCGGGTTTTCGATTTTGATCTGGTTGATCACATCGATACCGAAGTTCAGGTGCATCGACTCGTCACGCAGGATGTACTGGAACTGCTCGGCGACGCCGGTCATTTTGTTGCGGCGGCCCATGGACAAAATCTGGGTGAAGCCGCAGTAGAAGAAGATACCTTCGAGTACGCAGTAGTAGGCGACCAGGTTGCGCAGCAGTTCCTTGTCGGTCTCGACGGTGCCGGTTTCGAACTTCGGATCGGAGATCGAGCGGGTGTACTTCAGGCCCCACGCCGCTTTCTTAGCGACCGATGGAATCTCGTGGTACATGTTGAAGATCTCGCCTTCATCCATGGCCAGCGATTCGATGCAGTACTGGTAGGCGTGGGTGTGGATCGCTTCTTCGAAGGCCTGGCGCAGGATGTACTGGCGGCACTCCGGGTTGGTGATCAGGCGGTACACGGCCAGCACCAGGTTGTTGGCAACCAGGGAGTCGGCGGTGGAGAAGAAGCCGAGATTGCGCATGACGATGCGGCGCTCGTCGTCGGTCAGGCCTTCGGGGGTTTTCCACAGGGCGATGTCGGCGGTCATGTTGACCTCTTGCGGCATCCAGTGGTTGGCGCAGCCGTCGAGGTATTTCTGCCAGGCCCAGTCGTACTTGAAGGGTACGAGTTGGTTGAGGTCGGCGCGGCAGTTGATCATGCGCTTTTCGTCAACGGCGACGCGGGCGGAGGCGCCTTCGAGTTCGGCGAGGCCTTCGGCGACGTCGAGTTTGTCCAGGGCGGCCTTGGCGCGCACGATGGCGGCCGAGTCACTGGCGGTGACGGCGCGGGCTTCAATGGCGGCGGCGGCGCCGGCACCGTCGAGGCGGTCCATGTTGGCTTCGGTGGCGTGGCCGGCGTTGGCGCCTTTAGCGGCTACTTCGTCTTCTTCTTCTTTGTCGAATTCGTCCCAGCTCAGCATGACGTGTCGTCTCCTGCGTGAGGGCTCAAAGGTGCCCGTGTGAAACCGGATGGTTGGGTGTTCACACGGCCCAATGGCCGCGGTGGATCTTAAGGAATCGTTTGTTGCAGCTAGCGCACGCATTAAACGGAATAGGGCTACGGGTGCTCTGCGTGAGGCTTGAGGTGCGCAGCGGTAGGTGCAAGCTCGCGCGGGATGCCTCAGGTCTGGCTCTTCATCCCAGTGTAAAGGGATATTGCAGGCCCGATTTACCCGCGCATTATAGGGAAAAATTTGGGTTTGTGTTGTGGCGGATGGTCACTGATCAGAGACAAAAAGGACGCTTTATAAGCCGGGGTGAGAGTTTACGGGGTGTTGCTGCCGCAAGTTTTTTAGCAACTGGCACACATCTCCGATTGTCGGCGAATTGCCATATGTCTTGCATAGGCTTCTACGTATCTCTACATTGCATATGTCAGGCATAGGTAGGAGCTGAATCATGCGCACAGTCTCGATTTTTAAAAACGGAAAGAACCAGGCTATTCGATTCCCAAACGACATGGCCTATGAGGGAGTCGGCGAACTCGAAATCACCCGCAACGGAGATACGATTACGTTGCGACCTGTACGACCTAGCTGGGGGTCGTTGCGTGAACTGCCCAAGGCGGACGAAGATTTTCTACAGGAGCGTCAGGACGTTATTGGCGATGAAGGCAGGTTCAATCTGTGACGACATACATGCTGGATACCTGCATTTGCTCATTCATCATGCGTGAACGGCCCGAGTGTGTGCTTGAGCGACTGGCATTGGAGGTCGCGAGGAGCAATCGAATCGTGATTTCGGCCATAACCTATGCCGAAATGCGATATGGACAGATTGGGAAAAAGGCTTCGCCCAAACACAAGACGTTAGTCGATGAGTTTGTGAAGCGGCTCGATGAGGTATTGCCTTGGGGCTTGGCAGCGGTGGACGCGACGGTTGAGGTGAAGCGAAGCTTGACTGGGCAAGGGTCGATCATCGGTCAAAATGACACGGCGATAGCCGGGCATGCAATTGCTGCGGGATGTACGTTGGTAACCAACAACGTCCGGGAATTCAGTCGTGTAGCGGGGTTGTCTTACGAGGACTGGGTTCACTGAAAGATCGGATGGCATCGGTACGGCTGGCGCCGCTATCGGGAGCAAGTCGAATCGTCTCACCGCCCCTCCCACAGTTTGATCGCGGAGGCGTCAGGAATCGAGCCTTTGCCGCAAGAACGATTTCTTGCGGCGAATAAGCTTCCAACTTGAATCGCTGTTATCCGTTAGAACAACCATTGCCCATCACGTGATAATTAAGAATATGCCGCTGACCTTGCGAATCTTCATATTCCATCTTCACCGGTACAACTTCGCATACTTCCGGGATGTTGCTCATGGACACTACTTTGGCCACATCCAAGTGAGTGCTATAGGTGTAGTCCTCAACAATCGGCGCGTTCTGGCCAGCCAGCTCAGTCGGGGCCTCGTCGGCCAGGGCGGCGGTGGCGCACAAGCTGCTGAGGGCCATAACTAATAGAGCTTTCATTTCTTTATTACCTTCTTCAGGGCGAAAGGGGTCACGGGGCCCTTGTGAGGCCGCGTGTGCAACTTGAAAGTTGGGAAGTTCGGATTAACGTGCCTTCGTGGGGGCTGTTACGTTGTTAATCACAGTGCCTTGGTTGGCGGAAGTGATTCTAAGCCTGCGCGTTATATTCATATACCCGTGCTTTTGATAAACACCTTTGGCGGTTTTTGTAACAATCCGTCAATCAAAGTTTTTTCAGTCAGCCGCAAAGCGCCACAGGCTGCGGGCCAGAGCGGTAACACGGCATAGCAGGGCAATTTGTAGGGTCTTGTTACTACCATCGTCGAATGGTTCTATAGGCCCACCCCGGCTACAACAGGGGCCATACAACAACAACTATGTCACCGAGGTAAGAAAGATGAGTGCGGCTTCCCTGTACCCCGTTCGCCCCGAAGTAGCAGCCAACACGCTGACCGACGAGGCAACCTACAAGGCCATGTACCAGCAGTCGGTGGTCAACCCCGATGGCTTCTGGCGTGAGCAAGCCAAGCGCCTTGACTGGGTCAAGCCTTTCACCGCGGTGAAGCAGACCTCTTTCGACGACCACCATGTCGACATCAAGTGGTTCGCCGATGGCACCTTGAACGTTTCCTACAATTGCCTGGATCGTCACCTCGCCGAGCGTGGCGACCAGATCGCGATCATCTGGGAGGGCGATGACCCTGCCGAGAGCCGCAATATCACCTACCGCGAGCTGCATGAAGAAGTCTGCAAGTTCGCCAATGCCCTGCGTGGCCAGGATGTGCACCGCGGCGACGTGGTGACTATCTATATGCCGATGATCCCCGAAGCCGTGGTCGCCATGCTGGCCTGTACCCGCATCGGTGCGATCCACTCGGTGGTGTTTGGCGGTTTTTCCCCGGAAGCGCTGGCCGGTCGCATTATCGACTGTAAGTCGAAAGTGGTGATCACCGCCGATGAAGGCATCCGCGCCGGTAAGAAGATTCCGTTGAAGGCCAATGTCGACGATGCCCTGACCAACCCGGAAACCAGCAGCATCCAGAAGGTCATCGTGTGCAAGCGCACCAACGGTGCGATCAAGTGGAACCAGCATCGCGATATCTGGTACGAAGACCTGATGAAAGTGGCGGGCACCGTGTGCGCGCCCAAAGAAATGGGCGCCGAAGAAGCGCTGTTCATCCTCTATACCTCTGGCTCAACCGGCAAGCCTAAAGGCGTACAGCACACCACCGGCGGCTACTTGCTGTATGCAGCCCTGACCCACGAGCGGGTGTTCGACTACCGCCCGGGCGAAATCTACTGGTGCACCGCCGATGTCGGCTGGGTCACCGGCCATACCTATATCGTCTACGGCCCGCTGGCCAATGGCGCGACCACCCTGTTGTTCGAAGGCGTGCCGAACTACCCGGACATCACCCGGGTGGCGAAGATTGTCGACAAGCACAAGGTCAATATCCTCTACACCGCTCCGACGGCGATCCGCGCCATGATGGCCTCCGGCACTGCCGCCTGCGAAGGCGCCGACGGCAGCAGCCTGCGCCTGCTCGGTTCGGTGGGCGAGCCGATCAACCCGGAAGCCTGGGACTGGTACTACAAGAACGTCGGTCAATCCCGTTGCCCGATCGTCGACACCTGGTGGCAGACCGAAACCGGCGGCAACATGATGAGCCCGCTGCCGGGCGCCCATGCGCTCAAGCCGGGTTCGGCGGCACGCCCGTTCTTTGGCGTGGTGCCGGCGTTGGTGGATAACCTGGGCAACCTGATCGAAGGCGCCGCCGAAGGCAACCTGGTGATCCTCGATTCGTGGCCGGGCCAGGCGCGTACCCTGTACGGCGACCACGACCGCTTCGTCGATACCTATTTCAAGACCTTCCGTGGCATGTACTTCACCGGTGACGGTGCCCGTCGTGACGAGGATGGTTACTACTGGATCACCGGGCGTGTGGATGACGTGTTGAACGTGTCCGGCCATCGCATGGGCACCGCCGAGATCGAAAGCGCCATGGTCGCCCACCCGAAAGTCGCCGAGGCGGCGGTGGTGGGTGTGCCGCATGACATCAAGGGGCAGGGCATCTATGTGTACGTCACCCTGATCGGTGGCGAGGAACCGAGCGAGCAGTTGCGCCTGGAACTGAAGAACTGGGTGCGCAAGGAAATCGGCCCGATTGCTTCGCCGGATGTGATCCAGTGGGCGCCGGGGCTGCCGAAGACGCGTTCGGGGAAAATCATGCGGCGCATCCTGCGCAAGATCGCCACGGCTGAATACGACGGGTTGGGGGATATCTCCACCCTGGCCGATCCAGGGGTGGTGGCGCATTTGATTGAGACGCACAAGACCATGAACGACGCGTAAGCGCGGATAGTCAAATAAAGCCCCATCCGGTTTAAGCCGGATGGGGCTTTTCTGCGGGATCTAACAATCACCAGATATCCAGTGTGGGAGGGGGCTTGCTCCCGATAGCATCAGGTCTGTGCCAAATATACTGGCTGACCCGCCGCTATCGGGAGCAAGCCCCCTCCCGCATTTGGAGCGCATTTCAACCACCAAGCCAATAAATATCGGTTTTTCCTGTAGGGCGTTTCAGAATGTTACCGGCTGGTGCAAATGTGTAACCCCGCATCAAAACTTGAGGCGATGGACCACGCTTGCGCCTCTAAAAACCGCGCTTTAGACACCCCAATAAATAAGATTAAATGCCACACTTGCCGTGCCAGAAGGGTTTGCGAATAATAGGCCCGCAATTTGCAGTACCAATGGGTTTAATATCTTTTGTCTCTGCATAAAATCCAGAGGCTGTCAATGGGCTGGAACCGCGTTCTCGGTGCTTCTGTAAATTGTTGTCGCATTGAGGAAATATCGACTTCCGGGCTGTCGTTAGAATGCCGATCACTCGCTCGTCGTCGCAGGTGTCGCCCGCGCAGGACGCAGCACCGCTATTCGGTTACACCTTCGCCGCATCGTGGGCCATGGCTCATACTGCTGTTTTTGCCCTATACCGATGGAGTCCCAAGATGAAGAAACTCGTGCTGTTGGGCGCCCTGGCGCTGTCCGTGCTGTCCATGCAGGCTTTCGCCGAAGGCAAGCCACTGAAAATTGGTATCGAAGCGGCTTACCCTCCGTTTGCCTCGAAGGCGCCGGATGGCAGCATCGTCGGTTTTGACTACGACATCGGCAACGCGCTGTGCAAGCAGATGGACGTGAAATGCACCTGGGTCGAGCAAGAGTTCGATGGCCTGATCCCAGCGTTGAAAGTGCGCAAGATCGACGCAATCCTGTCGTCCATGTCCATCACTGACGACCGCAAGAAGTCCGTGGACTTCACTACCCGCTACTACCTGTCCCCAGCGCGCCTGGTGATGAAGGAAGGCACCACCGTCAGCGACAGCCTGGATGAATTGAAGGGCAAGAAGATCGGTGTGCAGCGCGGTTCCATCCACGACCGTTTCGCCCGTGAAGTCCTGGCGCCAAAAGGTGCGGATATCAAGGGTTACAGCACCCAGAACGAAATCTACCTGGACGTGGCTGCCGGTCGTCTTGACGGTACCGTGGCTGACGCTACCTTGCTGCAGGACGGTTTCCTGAAAACCGACGCCGGCAAAGGCTACGCGTTTGTAGGCCCGTCGTTCACCGAAGCCAAATACTTCGGCGACGGTATTGGTATCGCCGTGCGTAAAGGCGACAAGGAAAACCTTGAGCGTATCAACGCAGCGATTGCCGCGATCCGCGCCAACGGCGAATACAAGAAAATCCAGGACAAGTACTTCGATTTCGATATTTACGGTGCTGATGCCAAGTAAATAGTCGCAGCTGTCTGTCCGAAATGGCGCAAGCAACAGTCATCCTGAAGTTTGCGCCATTTTTTCATCCCCCTTTTCGAGGACCTGAATCATGTTGAAAGGCTACGGGGCCGTTATCCTCGATGGCGCATGGTTGACGCTTCAGCTCGCCTTGTCGTCCATGGCCTTGGCCATTGTTCTGGGTCTGATTGGGGTCGCGTTACGCCTGTCGCCGGTGCGCTGGCTGGCTTGGCTGGGTGACTTGTACTCCACGGTGATCCGCGGGATCCCCGACCTGGTGCTTATCCTGCTGATTTTCTATGGCGGCCAGGACTTGCTTAACCGCGTCGCGCCGTTACTGGGCTTTGACGACTATATCGACTTGAACCCCTTGGCCGCCGGTATCGGCACCCTGGGTTTCATCTTCGGCGCCTATCTTTCGGAAACCTTCCGTGGCGCCTTCATGGCCATTCCCAAGGGCCAGGCCGAAGCCGGCCTGGCGTATGGCATGAGCAGCTTCCAGGTGTTTTTCCGGGTGATGGTGCCGCAGATGATTCGGCTGGCGATCCCCGGGTTTACCAACAACTGGCTGGTATTGACCAAGGCCACCGCGCTGATTTCGGTGGTGGGTTTGCAAGACATGATGTTCAAGGCCAAGCAGGCGGCAGATGCCACCCGCGAGCCTTTTACCTTCTTCCTCGCAGTGGCGGCGATGTACCTGGTGATCACCAGCGTGTCGTTGCTGGCCTTGCGTTACCTCGAGAAGCGCTACTCGGTAGGCGTAAGGGCGGCTGATCTATGATCTTCGACTACAACGTCATCTGGGAGGCCATGCCGCTGTACCTTGGCGGTTTGCTGACCACCCTGAAACTGCTCGCCATCTCGCTGTTCTTCGGTTTGCTCGCGGCCTTGCCCCTGGGCTTGATGCGGGTGTCCAAGCAGCCGGTCGTCAATGGTGTGGCCTGGCTCTACACCTACGTGATTCGCGGCACGCCGATGCTGGTGCAGCTGTTTTTGATCTACTACGGCCTGGCGCAGTTCGAAGTGGTGCGCGAGAGTTTCCTGTGGCCGCTGCTGTCCAGTGCCACGTTCTGTGCGTGCCTGGCGTTCGCGATCAACACCAGCGCCTACACTGCCGAGATCATTGCCGGCAGCCTCAAGGCCACGCCTAACGGTGAGATCGAAGCGGCCAAGGCCATGGGCATGTCGCGCTACAAGCTGTACCGCCGGATCCTGCTGCCGTCGGCCCTGCGCCGCGCGCTGCCGCAGTACAGCAACGAAGTGATCATGATGCTGCAGACCACCAGCCTGGCCTCCATCGTGACCCTGATCGACATCACCGGTGCCGCGCGCACGGTGAACGCCCAGTACTACCTGCCGTTTGAAGCCTATATCACCGCTGGTGTGTTCTACCTGTGCCTGACCTTTATCCTGGTGCGCCTGTTCAAGTTGGCCGAGCGCCGCTGGCTGAGCTACCTGGCTCCACGGAAGCACTGATATGGAACGTATTGATCATCTGTTGCCCTGGGGCCACCTGGGCTGCGAGCGCCAGCTGAGCGTGTTCCGCTTCGGCAGTGGCGAGCGCAAGGCCTATATCCAGGCCAGCCTGCATGCCGATGAGTTGCCGGGTATGCGCGCCGCCTGGGAGCTGAAAAAACGCCTCACAGAGCTGGAACAGCAGGGCGCCCTTAACGGCGTGATCGAGTTGGTGCCGGTGGCTAACCCGATGGGCCTTGGCCAGTTGTTGCAGGGCAGCCACCAGGGGCGTTTCGAGGTAGGCAGCGGCAAGAACTTCAATCGCGACTTCGTTGAGTTGAGTGAGCCGGTCGGCGCATTGCTGCAAGGCAAACTGGGTGACGACCCACACGCCAACGTGCGCATGATTCGCCAGGCCATGAGCGATACGCTCAGCACCTTGCCCGAGCCGAGCAGCCAGTTGCAGGGCATGCAGCGCATCCTGCTCAGTCACGCCTGTACCGCTGACATAGTGCTCGACCTGCATTGCGATGCCGAAGCCGCGCTGCACATGTACGCGCTGCCCCAGCACTGGCCTCAGTGGCGCTCGTTGTCGGCACATTTGAATGTAAAGGTCGGCCTGCTGGCGGAAGATTCCGGTGGCAGCTCGTTTGATGAGGCGTGCTCGTTGCCTTGGCTGCGTTTGTCCCGGGCGTTCCCCGAGGCGCAGATTCCGTTGGCGTGCCTGGCCACGACCTTGGAACTGGGCGGCCAGGCCGACACCGGGCGCGATGAAGCCATCTTCCACGCCGAAGGCATCCTGGCGTTTCTCGCCGAACAGGGGCTGATCAAGGGAGAGTGGCCTGCGCCGCAACACGAACCCTGTGAAGGCGTGCCCTTCGAAGGCACCGAATTGCTCTTTGCACCCCACGCCGGGGTGATCAGCTACCTGCGCAAGGCCGGTGACTGGGTGGAAAGTGGCGAGCCGATTTTTGAAGTGATTGATCCCCTGGAAGACCGCGTCAGCATTATCTGCGCGGGCACCTCGGGGGTGTTGTTTGCCGTTGAACGGCTACGTTATGCCCAAGCGGGTTTCTGGCTGGCCAAGGTGGCGGGGCGCGAAGCGCTGCGTCACGGGCGCTTGCTCAACGACTGACCACCTGTTTTTGTGAGAACCGACCGCATGTACAAACTTGAAGTCCAAGACCTGCATAAACGCTATGGCAGTCATGAAGTGCTCAAAGGGGTGTCCCTGGCCGCCGCGGCCGGTGATGTGATCAGCATCATCGGCTCCAGTGGTTCGGGCAAAAGTACCTTTTTGCGCTGCATCAACCTGCTGGAGCAGCCCCATGCCGGCAAGATTCTGCTCAATAACGAAGAGCTGAAACTGGTGGCCAATAAGGACGGCGCGATGAAGGCAGCCGACCCCAAGCAACTGCAACGCATGCGTTCGCGCCTGTCCATGGTGTTCCAGCATTTCAACCTGTGGTCGCACATGACCGCGCTTGAAAACGTGATGGAAGCGCCAGTGCATGTGCTCGGCATGTCGAAGAAAGACGCCCGTGAAAAAGCCGAACACTATCTGGCCAAGGTCGGTGTAGGCCATCGCAAGGATGCGTTCCCTGGGCATATGTCCGGCGGCGAGCAACAGCGCGTGGCGATCGCCCGTGCCCTGGCGATGGAGCCGGAGGTGATGCTGTTCGACGAGCCGACCTCGGCGCTCGACCCTGAGTTGGTGGGCGAAGTGCTCAAGGTCATGCAGGACCTGGCCCAGGAAGGCCGCACCATGGTGGTGGTGACCCATGAGATGGGCTTTGCCCGTGAAGTGTCGAACCAGTTGGTGTTCTTGCACAAAGGCATTGTTGAAGAGCGTGGTAACCCGCGGGAAGTGCTGGTGAACCCGCAGTCCGAGCGGTTGCAGCAGTTCCTCTCCGGTAGCTTGAAATAATCAAGACTGCCACTCAACCCCTGTAGGAGCGAGCTTGCTCGCGAAGATCGTCAACGATAACGCGGGAAGCCTGATACCCGGCGGCGTTCTAAGGTTTTTCGCGAGCAAGCTCGCTCCTACAGGAGAGCAGGTCGTCATTGTTTTTGAGATTTGTGTTGGTTTACGGGCTAGCATTGGCCCACGGCTTCTTTCACTGTTTTCGCTTCGGATAGCACTCCATGACCGCCCACAAAATTGGTTTCCTGATTTGGCCCAGCACAAAAGCACTCACGCTTGCGCTGGCTGAGGAGGCCTTGCGCGTTGCCCAGCGGGTGCATCCGGACGTGGTCTACGAGCTGTCGTTCCTGCTCGCCGAGCCGGCAGCCCCAGGCGCCTGGCAACTGCCCGGCGAGCCATGGGCCGGTAAGCTCGAGGGCTTCCAGAAGCTGTTCCTGCTGGCGGACGAACCCCCTACCGTCATTGCGTCCCAACTCGGCACTGCACTCAAGCAGCTTGTCCGTGCCGGGTGTGTGATCGGTGGTTTGTCTGCCGGTGTCTACCCGCTGGCCCAGCTGGGTTTGCTCGACGGCTACCGCGCCGCCGTGCACTGGCGCTGGCAGGACGATTTTGCCGAGCGCTTCCCCAAGGTCATCGCTACCAGCCATCTGTTCGACTGGGACCGTGACCGCCTTACTGCCTGCGGTGGCATGTCGGTGCTTGACCTGCTGCTTGCGGTGCTGGCCCGTGACCACGGCGCCGAGTTGGCCGGTGCGGTGTCGGAAGAACTGGTAGTGGAGCGCATCCGTGAGGGCGGCGAGCGCCAGCGCATTCCGCTGCAAAACCGCCTGGGTTCCAGCCATCCGAAGCTGACCCAGGCAGTGCTGCTGATGGAGGCGAATATCGAAGAACCGTTGACCACCGACGAAATCGCCCAGCACGTATGTGTATCGCGACGACAACTTGAACGGATCTTCAAGCAATACCTCAATCGCGTCCCCAGCCAGTACTACCTGGAGCTGCGCCTGAACAAGGCCCGCCAGATGCTGATGCAAACCAGCAAGTCGATCATCCAGATCGGCCTGTCCTGTGGCTTCTCTTCGGGGCCGCACTTCTCCAGCGCCTATCGCAATTTCTTCGGCGCCACCCCGCGTGAAGATCGTAACCAACGCCGCAGCAGCAGCCCCTTCGAGTTGTCCTCGGTGCCTTCCGAGCGCGGTTGATCACTCCTCCATCGGCGGCGGTGTTTCTACCACCAGGGGCACGCCTTGCGCGTCGACGGTGGCTTCTGTCACTTGAAAGTCAATGCCAGTGCGCACGTAGTGCTGTCGCAGATAATCCAGGCTCTGTGGCGACAAAGGGTTGTCGCTGAAGTCACAGTCTTCACTGTAGGGTGTGGTCGACTCCAGCAGATCGGCCGGAATTTCGCTGATCATATTATCGCTCAGGTCTATCGTATGCAGCTCGGGGAGTTGGAATAGCCCGCGTGGCACTTCGGTGATCTGCGTGTTGCCCAGGTAGAGCGCGCCCAAGTGGTTGAGCCCACTGACATCCGGGGCGACCACCAGCCGGTTGTTTCGCAGGCTCAGAAACCCCAGGTTGGGTACGTTATCCAGCACGTTTACGTCCGCCGGGGTCAGGCTGACCTCGCAGTGCTCAAGGCTCAGAGTGGTGAGCCCGGGCATTTGGCCTACGGCGTCGGGGATCTTGCCCAGGGTGCACCGGCTGAGTATCAGGGTTTGCAGTTTGGGGAAGCAGCGCAGGGTTCCGTCGACACCATTGGTAAGGCCGTTGCCGATGAGTTCCAGGGAGGTCACATGATCAAACCGGGCATGCAATTGCGGCAGTGGGCCCATGATGCTTGTCTCGATCACCACTGCGTGGGTGAATTGCTCCTCCAGGTTTTCCTCGTCCTGTTCGCTTTCGCGGCGCCAGGCATCTTCCAGCAAGCTTTTGAAGCGTCGGCGCGCCAGTTGCTCCTCGGCGGCGGTTTGTTCGTCGAGGCTGATGTCGAGGACGGGGTGACGAGCCGGTACGTCCAGGGCCCACTGCTGCAGGTCGGTGTCCAGTTGCGCGTATTCGGCTTCCAGGCGGGCCAGGGCAGGGGCGATGTCGGCCATGGTCCCAGGCAGGCGAAAGATAAAGTGATCGGCTTCAGCCTCGAGAAAGGTCGGGTACAACTGCAGGACCCTGGCGCGCTCCGCGCTGGGCGCCTGAGCGGTGAATGACTCATTGTAGTTCTGGGCATAGCGCTTGATCTGTTCCAGGGCCGGCGGTTTCAGCTCGTTGCCGGACAGATCGAAACCATGTGCGATGTCGGGCGTCAGGCTGAACAGGCCCAGGGGCAATTCGGTGATGCGGTTGTTGTTCAGCCACGCGGCCTTCAGATGAGGGCGGCTCAGCAGGCCGTTGGGCAAGCGCTCGATCTGTGTGTTTGATAAGTCCAGCAGTGTCAGGTCGGGCATGCCCTCGACATCCGGTATCAAACCCAGGGGGTTTTGGTGCAGATCCAGCGAATTCAAACCCTTCATCGCGTTCAACTGCGCATGGCTTTGCTCGGTCAGGGTTATGTTGCAGTCGCCCAGGGTCAGGCTGTTCAGCCTGGGCATTGTGAAGATCGGGGGCGGCAGGTCGCCAAGTGGGATATTGCGCAGTTCCAGGCTGCGCAGCCAGGGGAAATTGCGCAAGAGAGTTTCGACGCCTTCCAGGCCGCTGCCGCCGGCCACCGATAGCAGTGACACATGACGAAAGGCTGTGCCCAGTTCGGGCAGGCTGGTTAATAGCGGGGCGTGAAGCCTCAGCGTAAAACCGTCCAGCTCGGTGTTCATGAAGTAGTCATCCCGCTCGGTTTCCCGGCGCCAGCATTGTTCCAGCTGGTCGACGATCAGACGGCGCGTATGGGTTTCGTAATAGCGTTGCTCGGCAGGCAGATGCGTCGGGATGGCGGCCTGCCACGCCTGCAGGTTGTTGCGCAGGGTCTGGCGCTCTGCGCGCAGCAGGCCGAGTTGGTTGGGGGCTCCGCCTGGCAAAGATTGCATATGTTCGAGCACGGCCTGTATCTGGTCATCGTCCAGTTGAGGAAACAGCTCGCGCAATCGTTCGGCGGCTGTGGGCAACCTGTCGCCCAGGGCGGGCTGGGCGCGATAGCCGTCCATACCGCCCAACAGCTTCATGGTCTGCGGGTCATAGTAAGGTTTGCGCACGGGGTCGGCGGCAAGCAGCTCGCGCAGTGTGTCCCGCATGATGGGATGGCGCAGGAGGCGCTCGCGCAGTCGTGAACCGGAGCCTGGTTCTATCCGGATGGTGTTGCGCTGGGCCTCTGGCAGGGCGCTCAGGATGGCCGCGTACAGGTCGGACGGAGGTGACAGCGCGTCGCTGCCGTTGTAGGGCGTGTATTGGCCATTATCGTTGCGTACCAGGGTGCGTACCTGCGACGCCTCGGGGTCGCCGATGCGGTCGCGCACGGGGCCATCGACGCTGTAGTTGCGTACCTCCAGGCGCAATGACTGCAACCCGCCCGGCAGTTGGGTCAAGGAGTGCAAGGCCAGGCGCTCGCTGTCCCAGGTCGAGGCGCCGAAGTGCAAGGCTTCGAAGGCACGGCACACCCGCACTTCGGCCTGCGCACTGCGTGCCAGTAGCCGGAGGCGCAATGGCGTTTGCTGGTTGCCCAGCGCTTGGAGCTCTTCGACGGTAGCGTTCTCCAGCAGGGCTTGCGCGACTTTAGCGGGCAGCCCAGGGGCGGCATCGATCAGGCGCTGGACTCGTGGGTCATGAGTGGCTTGCAGGGTGCCGTAGTGGGACTCGAACAGCCCCGCACGTTTCTCCTTGGCGGTGGCCGCGAGCTTCTTGCGCAGATGGCTGGCGCGTGTCTCCAGGCTCAGGCTTGTATCGCCAACAGGGGCACCGTAGGCCTCGGCGGCGTCCTGGGCAGGCAATTGCTTGAGGATGGCCTTGAGCAGGTCACCGTTGTTCAACTGGCTTTCAGGGATGCGGATAACGGGCATTTGCTCGTCGCCAAAGGTCCAGGCTGTGTTGCCCTGCCCATCGATAAATTGCAGGCAGTGACGGTGCGGCCAGTCGCCGTAGCTGGTGAGCAATTGCAGGATGGCTTGCGGGTCAACGCGGCCATATTGCGCGGGGTCATCGCTGGCGAGCCGCGTGATCAGGTTTTGAATCTCGCGGTCGACCCGCAGCCGGTCCAGGGTGTCGAGCAGCAGCGCGGGAGGTGCTTCGCCGTTGACGTGCATTTTGCGCAGCACGTCCGGGTCTACACCACTGATGTTCAGCGCCAGGGCCTGGTCGGCGTCACTGAGCCCATCCACCGGATGGCCCAGGCGCTGCAGCAGGGTTTTTTGGTCCCACCGCAACGGGGCTTCCAGTTCTGTGTGCCAGGCGCCGTGGCCGTTGTGGCGTACCCACGGGCGATAGGCTTCGGGGCGGGACGGGTGTTGCAGATGCAGCGTGGAAGACACTGGGTCTTTTTCCACCGCATAGATTTTGCCATCCAGCGCCAGCAGCTTCTTGCGCTGGTAGGGGTACAGCCCAGTCGGCTCGCGGTAGCTGCCAGGCGGCACACTGATGGCGTGTTCGTAGGTACTGAGGTCGGGTTTCCAGTAACGGACCTGGCCCTTGGGCAGTCGCACTGGCGTAAAGCGGTCAATGAAGGCGATGACGCTCTGGGGCAGGGCCTTGCGAAACTCAGTGATGGCGATCTGGCCGCCCACGGCGAAGGCGCCCAATTGCACCAGTGTCTCGACCACTCCCAATAGGTGCCCTGCAGCCTCGGTGCCCAAGCCTTCGGCCCAGTCGATGACGCCTTCGAACACCTCATCCAGCAGTTGATAAACCATGTAGCCCATCATCAATTCACCGGCGAAGGGCACGAAGGGGGCGACGATCAATGCGGCCGCATTCAGGATCGAGGACGCGACATTCACGAATGAATCCCACAGCGCCCAGCGCGCCTTGCGGTCGGCGCTTGCCGTGCTGACGGCGGTGCTGCGCGCGTCGTTGAGTAGTTGATTGAGCCTGCGCTGGTACTGATGTCGCCAAAAGTCGCTGCCGCCAGGGGTCGCGACAAAGCGCACGCGGGGGTTGTCGGTTGGGGTCTGGCGCCAGCTTGGCTGGCTGCTGCCGGCCTCGGGCGGATGCCAGGTGACCTGGCCGAGCAGTTGGCTGAGGTTGGCGAAGAAATGCCCGCGTTGTTCATGGGGTACAAACCGGCTGAAAAAGCGTTGGTACTGTTCATCGCGCAGTTGGCGCACCAGTTCTTTTTGCATCGCCTGGGACGAGGAGTATTCCTTGATCGGATGCTCGGGGTCGCCCGGCACATACGCCACCACCCGCGTCGCCGTGCGCGAGAGCTCAAGGTCAGGGGCGAACACGATGATGCCGGGCAGGCTTGCATCCATCAGTTTCAGATCGTGGTAGCGCAGCAATTGGCCGTTCAGGCGTAGCCCGCTCACGCCGTCGAGCAGGCCTTGGATCAGGCGCTGGTAGCCGGGCTGGATGTCACCTGTGATCAATGCCCATTGCAGGGCGGCCTGCAGTTGGGCTTTCTGGCTGCGTTCGACTTTCAGGCGCAAGGCGGCTTCGGCCACCGGTTCGTTCAAGCCCAATTGTTCTCGCAGGTAAACCGCATACAGGGCACCGATGTCGAGATCCCGGCACAACTGGATGAAGGCGCTGATCGACAGTACGCGCTTGATGGCCGGCCAGGTGTCGAAGTGGCCTCTGGCATCAGGGCGGGTGATAAAGGTCGAAACGGCTTCATGGGCGTCGGCCTGGGTTTCCTTGTGTTCGAAGTTGTGCAGCGCAGCGTCCAGCAGGGACACGGTCCAGGTGCGGGCGGCCCCCGAACGGATGGGAAAGCCGGGAATGGTCTGCGGGATGTACAGGCGCAGGAAGGTTTCGCGTACATCCAGCTCCAGGCCGAATTGGGTCTTGAGAGCCAGGGTGAGAATCGGCTCGGCAAAGTCCTTGGCGCTCAACAGGCCGGCCAGTGCTTTTTCAACGCTGTTTTGCGCCTCCCAGTGAGCGGTGGCCAGCTGCTTGAGCTCGTCCTGGCTGACCAAGGAGGCGTCGCGCAATGCTGGCGGCAGGCTTGGAGGCACCAGCCCCAGCGCTTCGCGACGGCGTAGAGAGGTCTCGCCCAGCCAGCGCGGAATCGCATTTATCAGCGGTTCATAGTGGCTGTCGGGCTGGGACGAGGGACTGGTGTGCGGAGTAGGTTCTGCAGAGTCAGGCATGGTGCCAATCCTTGTGCGTGGTAAAGCACCAGTAAATCGGCGCACGAGGAGGCGGGGGGGCTACTGGGTTATTGCAACGAGCGCGGCGTGATCTGTTTTTTGGGTGTCCTGCCGAAACAAGCTGTGCTGGTTTACACTGCGCCATTGCGACGCAATATGTCGCATTGCCGTAAACCCGCGTAAAACCGGGGTTGGCGCTATAAGAAGTTGTCGCTTGGCGGCAAGGTGGCGCTGAAAACTGTCCTTACAATCCCTGCATCGCCCGCCAGTTCCAGGCAGGCGTTCCTCTTCAGGAGACTCCGATGTCCGTTGAGCAAGCCCCGGTGCAACGTGCCGATTTCGACCAGGTCATGGTGCCCAACTATGCACCTGCCGCCTTCATCCCCGTACGTGGCGCAGGTTCACGCGTCTGGGACCAGGCCGGTCGCGAGCTGATCGACTTTGCCGGCGGCATCGCGGTTAACGTATTGGGCCACGCCCATCCGGCGCTGGTCGGTGCACTGACCGAACAGGCCAACAAGCTGTGGCATGTCTCCAACGTGTTCACCAATGAGCCGGCCCTGCGCCTGGCGCATAAGCTGATCGACGCCACTTTTGCCGAACGTGTGTTCTTCTGCAACTCCGGCGCCGAGGCCAACGAGGCCGCGTTCAAGCTGGCCCGTCGCGTGGCGTTCGACCGTTTCGGCAGCGAGAAGTACGAGATCATCGCTGCGCTGAACAGCTTCCACGGCCGTACCCTGTTCACCGTCAATGTCGGCGGTCAGTCGAAGTATTCTGACGGCTTCGGGCCTAAAATTACCGGGATTACCCACGTTCCTTATAACGACCTCGCTGCATTGAAAGCCGCCGTGTCGGACAAGACCTGTGCCGTGGTGCTGGAGCCGATCCAGGGTGAAGGCGGTGTGCTGCCGGCTGAACTGGCTTACCTGCAAGGTGCCCGTGAGCTGTGCGACGCCAACAACGCACTGCTGGTATTCGATGAAGTACAAACCGGCATGGGCCGCAGCGGTCATCTGTTCGCCTATCAGCACTACGGCGTTGTGCCGGACATCCTCACCAGCGCCAAGAGCCTGGGCGGCGGTTTCCCGATTGCAGCCATGCTCACCCGTGAAGACCTGGCCAAGCACCTGGTGGTCGGCACCCACGGCACCACCTACGGCGGCAACCCGCTGGCCTGCGCGGTGGCCGAAGCGGTGATCGACGTGATCAATACTCCCGAGGTGCTGGCTGGCGTCAACGCCAAGCACGACGTGTTCAAGGCGCGCCTGGAGCAGATAGGCAAGCAGTACGGCATCTTCACCGAAGTGCGCGGCATGGGCCTGCTGATCGGTTGCGTGCTGAGCGATGCGTTCAAGGGCAAGGCCAAGGACGTGTTCAACGCCGCCGAGAAACAGAACCTGATGATTCTGCAAGCCGGCCCGGACGTGGTGCGTTTTGCGCCGAGCCTGGTGGTGGAAGAGGCGGATATCAACGAAGGCCTGGATCGTTTTGAGCGTGCTGTAAAAGCATTGACGCAAGCCTGATTGGCCTGATCGGGCCAAATGTAGGAGGGGGCTTGCCCTCGATAGCGGTGGATCAGTCACTTGATTCATCAACTGACACACTGCTATCGGGGGCAAGCCCCCTCCCACATTGGAATTAGCCTTACTTGGGGATAGGTGTTGTTTTCAGGCCTGTCCGGTATTTTTTTCTATGAGTTTTCGAGTTAAGGAGTGACACCATGCTGGTGATGCGCCCCGCGCAAATGGCTGACCTGGGCGAGGTACAGCGTCTGGCTGCGGACAGCCCGATTGGTGTCACCTCCTTGCCGGATGATGTGGAACGCTTGAGCGACAAGATCGCCGCCAGCGAAGCCTCCTTCGCGGCCGAGGTGAGTTTCAACGGCGAAGAAAGCTATTTTTTCGTGCTCGAAGATACCGAGACCGGCAAGCTCGCCGGCTGTTCTGCGATCGTCGCCTCGGCCGGTTACTCCGAGCCGTTCTACAGTTTCCGTAATGAAACCTTCGTGCACGCCTCCCGCGAGCTGAAGATCCACAACAAGATCCACGTGCTTTCCCAATGTCACGACCTCACCGGCAACAGCCTGCTCACCAGTTTTTATGTGGTGCCTGAACTGGTCGGTTCGCCGTGGTCGGAACTCAATTCCCGTGGCCGCTTGTTGTTTGTCGCCAGTCACCCCGAGCGCTTTGCTGACTCGGTGGTGACCGAGATTGTCGGCTACAGCGACGAGAACGGTGATTCGCCGTTCTGGGACGCCATCGGCCGCAACTTCTTCGACCTCAACTACGCCGCGGCCGAGCGCCTGTGCGGGCTGAAAAGCCGTACCTTCCTCGCCGAACTGATGCCCCATTACCCGATCTACGTACCGCTGCTGCCGGACGCAGCGCAGGAAGCCATGGGCCAGGTGCACCCGCGTGCACAGATCACCTTCGATATTCTTATGCGTGAAGGCTTCGAGACCGATCACTACATCGACATCTTCGACGGTGGCCCGACCTTGCACGCTAAGGTTTCGGGCATCCGCTCGATTGCCCAGAGCCGCGTGGTGCCGGTGAAAGTCGGCGAGATGATCAAAGGCGTCGGCCGCCAGTACCTGGTGAGCAACGCGCAGTTGCAGGACTACCGTGCGGTGATGTTGGAACTGGACTACGCACCGGGCAAACCGGTGATTCTGGACCTTGCAACCGCCGAGGCCCTGGGCGTCGGCGAAGGCGCGAGTGTGCGTCTGGTTGCAGTTTAAGCGCCGGTATAAACAGAGTTTCGCGGGTGGCTGTAAAGCGACCCGTTCGAGGAGATAGCATGATCGTTCGTCCCGTACGCAGCAGCGATTTACCGGCCCTGATTGATCTGGCGCGCAGCACCGGCACCGGCCTTACCACCTTGCCGGCCAACGAAGAGCGCCTGACCCACCGGGTTGGCTGGGCGGAAAAAACCTTTCGCGGCGAAGCCGGGCGCGGCGATGCTGACTACCTGTTCGTGCTGGAGAACGACGAAGGCCGTGTGGTCGGTATCTCCGCCATCGCTGGCGCAGTTGGCCTGCGTGAGCCCTGGTACAACTTCCGGGTGGGGCTGACTGTCAGCGCGTCCCAGGAACTGAATATCTACCGTGAGATTCCGACGCTGTTCCTGGCCAACGACCTCACCGGCAATTCCGAATTGTGCTCATTGTTTCTGCATGCCGATTACCGCAACGGCCTCAACGGCCGCATGCTGGCCAAGGCACGTATGTTGTTTATTGCCGAATTCCCGCAACTGTTCGGCAACAAGATCATTGCCGAGATGCGCGGAGTGTCCAACGACGCCGGACGTTCGCCGTTTTGGGAAAGCCTGGGTCGGCACTTCTTCAAGATGGAGTTCAGCCAGGCCGACTACCTCACCGGCGTAGGCAACAAGGCATTTATCGCCGAGCTGATGCCGAAGTTTCCGTTGTACAGCTGCTTTCTTTCCGAGGACGCACGCAATGTGATCGGCAAGGTGCATCCGGACACCGAACCGGCGCTGAGCATGCTCAAAAGCGAAGGCTTCAGCTACCAGGGCTATGTCGATATTTTTGACGCTGGCCCGGCGGTGGAATGTGAGACCAGCAAAATCCGCGCGGTGCGCGACAGCCAGTCACTGGTATTGGCCATCGGCACGCCGGGGGACGACGCCACGCCGTTCCTGATTCATAACCGCAAGCGTGAAGAGTGCCGTATTACCGCCGCTCCAGCTCGCCTGGCCGCAGGCACCCTGGTGGTCGATCCGCAGACCGCCAAGCGCCTGCAGCTGGTGGTGGGTGATCAAGTGCGTGCTGTAGCGTTGTCCGCTGCTCGGGAGTCGAAATAATGAATTCGTTGTATATCGCAGGTAGCTGGCTGGCCGGCCAGGGTGAACTGTTTGAATCGCGCAACCCGGTGACCCAGGCGGTGCTGTGGGCCGGCAATGGCGCCAGCGTCGAACAGGTCGAATCCGCCGTGCAGGCCGCGCGCCAGGCATTCCCGGCCTGGGCCAGGCGCCCGCTGGAAGAACGCATCAGTGTGCTGGAAACGTTCGCCGCTACGCTGAAAAGCCGCGCCGATGAAATCGCCCGCTGCATCGGTGAGGAGACCGGCAAGCCGCTGTGGGAGTCGGCCACTGAAGTCACCAGCATGGCCAACAAGATCGCGATCTCGGTACAGAGCTACCGCGAGCGTACCGGCGAGAAGAGCGGCCCCCTGGGCGACGCCACTGCCGTGTTGCGCCACAAACCTCACGGCGTGGTGGCGGTGTTTGGTCCTTACAACTTCCCTGGGCACTTGCCCAACGGCCATATCGTCCCGGCGTTGCTGGCGGGCAATACGGTGCTGTTCAAGCCGAGCGAGCTGACCCCGAAAGTCGCCGAGCTGACTGTGCAATGCTGGGTCGAAGCCGGTTTGCCGGCGGGTGTGTTGAACTTGCTGCAAGGCGCGCGGGAAACCGGCATCGCCCTGGCGGCCAACCCGGGCATCGACGGCCTGTTCTTCACTGGCTCCAGCCGCACCGGCAATCATCTGCACCAGCAGTTCTCCGGGCGCCCGGACAAGATCCTGGCCCTGGAAATGGGCGGCAACAACCCGCTGGTCGTGGACGAAGTGGCCGATGTGGATGCGGCGGTCTACACCGTCATCCAGTCGGCGTTTATCTCGGCGGGCCAACGTTGCACTTGCGCCCGTCGCTTGCTGGTGCCGCAAGGCGCCTGGGGCGATGCGTTGCTGGCGCGGCTGGTGGCGGTCAGCGCGAGCATTGAAGTGGGCGCATTCGACCAGCAACCGGCACCGTTCATGGGCTCGGTGATTTCCCTGGCGGCGGCCAAAGCGCTGATGGAAGCGCAGGAACTGATGCTGGCCAATGGCGCGGTGGCGCTGCTGGAGATGACCCAGCCACAGGATCAGGCGGCTCTGCTTACCCCAGGCATTATCGACGTGACTGGCGTGACCGAACGCGAAGACGAAGAACTGTTTGGCCCGCTGTTGCAGGTGATCCGCTACGCTGATTTTGCCGCGGCGATCGCCGAGGCCAACAACACTCAATACGGCTTGGCCGCTGGTTTGTTGTCGGATTCCGAAGCGCGTTACCAGCAGTTCTGGCTGGAAAGCCGCGCCGGCATCGTCAACTGGAACAAACAGTTGACCGGCGCCGCCAGTACGGCGCCATTTGGTGGGGTAGGGTCGTCGGGCAACCATCGCGCCAGTGCGTATTACGCGGCGGATTATTGCGCGTACCCGGTGGCGTCGCTGGAGACTCCAAGCCTGGTGGTTCCAGCCACGCTAACCCCCGGCATTACACTGATCTAATGTGGGAGGGGGCTTGCTCCCGATAGCTATCTATCAGTTGATCAATCAGGTGACTGACTTACTGCTATCGGGAGCAAGCCCTCTCCCACACCGGTTCAGGGGTGTATTCAAGTAATTTGATGCCTATAAAAACAGATGTTCGTGGAGCCTCGCCGATGAAATCCTATGAAGTCAATTTTGACGGTCTAGTGGGGCCGACCCATAACTACGGCGGGTTGTCCTACGGCAACGTCGCGTCCCAGAGCAACAGCCAGCAATCTTCCAATCCGAAGGAAGCGGCGTTGCAGGGCTTGCAGAAAATGAAAGCCCTGATGGACATGGGCTTTGTGCAAGGTGTGTTGGCGCCTCAGGAGCGCCCGGATGTGGCCGCCTTGCGCAACCTCGGTTTCAGCGGCAGCGACGCCCAGGTGATCCAGCAAGCGGCCAAGCACGCGATGCCGTTGCTGGTGGCCAGTTGCTCGGCATCCAGCATGTGGGTCGCCAACGCCGCAACCGTCAGCCCGAGCGCCGACACGGCAGATGGCCGCGTGCATTTCACCGCCGCGAACCTCAACTGCAAGTACCACCGCAGCATCGAACACCCCACCACCAGCCGCGTACTGGGGGCGATGTTCGCCGATCAGAAACACTTCGCCCACCACGCCGCCTTGCCGGCGGTGGCGCAGTTCGGCGATGAGGGCGCGGCCAACCACACACGTTTCTGCCGTGAATACGGCGAGGCCGGCGTTGAGTTCTTCGTGTTTGGCCGCAGCGCGTTCGATACCCGCTACCCGGCCCCCCAGAAGTACCCCGCGCGCCAGACCCTCGAAGCGTCCCAGGCCGTCGCGCGCCTGCACGGCCTGAAGGATAGCGGTGTGGTCTACGCCCAGCAGAATCCGGCGGTGATCGATGCCGGCGTGTTCCACAACGATGTCATCGCGGTGGGTAACGGCGAAATGCTGTTCTATCACGAGGACGCGTTCCTCAATACCGAACAAATGCTCGCCGAGCTGCACGGCAAGTTGGGCAAGCTGGGCGGTAATTTCCAATCCGTCTGCGTGCCCCGTGCCCAGGTCAGTGTCGAGGACGCGGTGCGTTCCTACCTGTTCAACAGCCAGTTGCTGACCCGCCCTGACGGTTCGATGCTGCTGATTGTGCCGGAAGAGTGCCGCGCCAATGAGCGCGTGTGGCAATACCTGCAGGGCTTGACCGCCTCCGGTGGGATGATCCGCGAAGTCAAGGTCTTCGACCTCAAGCAAAGCATGCAGAACGGTGGCGGGCCGGCGTGCCTGCGTCTGCGCGTGGCGTTGAACGAAACCGAGCTGGCAGCGGTGAATCCAGGCGTTATCATGACCGCGCCGTTGTACGACACGCTGACCCAATGGGTCGACAAACACTACCGCGACAGTCTGCGCGAAACCGACCTGGCTGATCCGCAGTTGCTGCTTGAGTGCCGGACGGCACTGGATGAACTGACGCAAATCCTTAAACTGGGCTCGGTTTATCCTTTCCAGATCAATTAACGCCGTACGGCTGAGAACTATTTATGACCACCGACACCCTGAAACTGATCCTTGAAGACACCGACGGCACCCAGCTGGAAACGTCCTGCACTCGCGTTGCCGTGGTGTGGCAGGGCAAGGAGATCTGGATCCAGCACGACGGTCGCGGCCAGCTGCTGATCGGTGTGGATGTGGAAGAGGGCGATGCCGAATACGCCAACCTGCTGATGCGCCCATTGGCTACCAACCTGATGAGCCTGCAACTGGAAATGGAACCGGCCGACGTTGAAGGTGATGATGACGATCACGTCCATGGTCCTGGCTGCAACCACTAAGGAAGCTGCTTATGCTCGCCCTCGGCAAACTGCTTGAACTGACCCTCGCCGGTCGTGAACCGGCGCAAAAAATTCAACTGACTGTCGACGGCGTGCAGATGCGCTGGCTCAGTGAGGGCGCGCTTGAAGTGCGCCCACCTGAGGCGCGTGACAATGGCAGCGACCTGCTGCTGTCGTCCGGCATCCATGGCAACGAAACCGCGCCGATCGAGTTGCTCGACCGACTGTTGCATGGCATTGCCCGCGGGGAGATCAAGCCCCGTACCCGTATTCTGTTCCTGTTCGGCAACCCCGAGGCCATGCGTCGCGGTGAGCGTTACCTCGAACTGGACGTCAATCGGCTGTTCAACGGCCGGCATGAAAAAAACATCGGCCCCGAAGCCATGCGTGCCGCCGAGCTTGAGCAGCTGGCCCGCAGTTTTTTCAGCCAGCCCGGCCGTTCACGCCTGCATTACGACCTGCATACCGCGATTCGTGGTTCGAAGATCGAGCAGTTTGCCCTTTACCCGTGGAAGGAGGGGCGCCAGCATTCACGCCGTGAACTGGCGCGCCTGAGCGCAGCCGGCATGCAAGCGGTGTTGCTGCAGAACAAAACCTCGATCACCTTCACCGCGTTTACCTACGAACAGCTGGAGGCCGAAGCCTTCACCCTGGAGCTGGGCAAGGCGCGACCGTTCGGGCAGAACGAGGGCGTGGACGTGTCACGCCTGGAAACGCGCCTGAAGCAGATGATTGAGGGCAACGAGCCGGAGACTGACAGCCTGGATGGCTTGCAACTGTTTGCCGTGTCCCGTGAAGTCATCAAGCACAGCGATGCCTTCCTGATGCATCTGCCCGCAGATGTGGAAAATTTTTCGGAACTGGAAAAAGGCTACCTGTTGGCCGAAGATGTGGCCAAGACCCGCTGGGTGATCGAGGAGGAGGGCGCCCGCATCATCTTCCCCAACCCCAAGGTGAAGAACGGCTTGCGAGCCGGGATTCTTATCGTGCCTGCCACGGATGCTGGGTTGGCTTAAATCTTAAACCCAACTGGATCCAAATGTGGGAGGGGGCTTGCTCCCGATGACGGTGTATCAGTTCCAGATGAGCTGACTGACACTCTGTTATCGGGTTCAAGCCCCCTCCCACATTGTCCTTGCAGTGTTGCTTAGACCGCTACAGCGCGCGGCTCACTACGACGGATCGCCCGTACTTTGTGCAGGGTATCGGCGCACGTACGCGCAGCTTCCTGGCCCTTATGCACGAAGTGCTCGTAGAAGAACGTGGTGTGCTCGCTGCCGGCATGGAAGTGATGCGGCGTCAGGGACACCGAGAACACCGGCACTTCGGTTTCCAGTTGTACCTGCATCAGCCCGCTGACCACCGACTGTGCGACGAATTCGTGACGATAAATGCCGCCATCCACCACCAGGGCGGCGGCAACGATGCCGGCATAACGGCCGGTCTTGGCCAACAGCTTGGCGTGCAGGGGCAGTTCAAAGGCACCGCCGACTTCAAAGAAATCGATGTCCGACTCCTGGTAGCCCTGGGCGATCATTTCGGCGAGGAAGCCTTTGCGCGATTGGTCGACAATATCCTTGTGCCAGCAGGCCTGGATAAACGCTACACGCTCGCCGTGATGGTTCTTGCTTTTGCTGTCGATTGCGGTGGGTTGCATGTTCTGACTCCTGTTTAAGAAAAAAACAGGGCGTTATGAATCGAATGGGATTTAAGGGTACGAACAACGACGTCATGCAGGCATGAAGTCAGCGCTTGCGGCCCTTAGGTGCCAATCCCGTTCTCTCTTCATCCGGACTATGACCGTCGGCCCCGGGATCACACCGGGTCTGCTGACCTTGTCGCCGTCCCGCGTGAGCAGTCCGAGGCGCCAAGCGCTCGCGGGCTATGCACATTGCGTGCAATTACCGCCGGTGGGGAATTGCACCCCGCCCTGAGAACGTTGCCGCCAGAACCCTGGCGGCGGAGAGTTTTTAACATGGTTTTTCAAAAACTGCACGAGTGCCGTATCGATAACCTATATCGGTTTGTTTGGTTGGTATTCGATTGAATGCAGGCGGGGCTTGATATTCCGCGGTTTTGCCCGCAGTAATCACGCACAAGAGGATTTATCCATTCCGTTAGAGGCCCCCTTCATGACCGTGATCGACCTGCGCAGCGACACCGTGACCCAACCCACCCCCGGCATGCTTGACGCGATGGCCAGTGCCGTCAGTGGTGATGATGTCTATGGTGAGGACCCCAGCGTCAACCGCCTGGAGGCCGAGTTGGCCAAGCGCCTGGGGTTTGCCGCCGCGCTGTTCGTGCCCACTGGCACCATGAGCAACCTGCTGGCGTTGATGGCCCACTGTGAGCGTGGCGAGGAATACATCGTCGGCCAGCAGGCCCACACCTACAAATACGAAGGCGGCGGTGCAGCGGTGCTTGGCTCGATCCAGCCACAGCCCCTGGAAGTGCAGGCGGACGGCTCGCTCGATCTGGATCATGTGCTCGCAGCCATCAAGCCCGACGATTTCCACTTTGCCCGCACACGCCTGCTGGCGCTGGAAAATACCATGCAGGGCAAGGTTCTGCCGCTGGAGTACCTGGCCAAAGCCCGCGCCTTCACTCGTGAGCACGGCTTGGCCTTACACCTGGACGGTGCGCGGATCTACAACGCTGCGGTCAAGCTGGGAGTCGATGCGCGCAAGATCGCCGAGCATTTCGATTCGGTGTCGGTGTGCCTGTCCAAGGGCCTCGGTGCGCCAGTCGGCTCGGTGTTGTGCGGCTCTACGGCGCTGATTGCCAAGGCGCGGCGCCTGCGCAAGATGGTTGGCGGTGGCATGCGCCAGGCCGGTTCTCTGGCGGCGGCGGGGCTGTATGCCCTGGATCATCAGGTACAGCGCCTGGCTGATGACCATGCCAATGCGCAATGGCTGGGGGATGAGCTGCGCAAGGCCGGCTACACCGTGGAGCCGGTGCAGACCAACATGGTGTATGTGCAGGTCGGTGACCAGGCCCAGGCCCTGAAAGCCTTTGCTGCCGAGCGTGGGGTCAAGTTGAGTGCTGCGCCACGGTTGCGCATGGTCACGCACCTGGATGTCAGTCGGGCGCAGATCGAGCAAGTCGTGCAGACATTCGTCG
This sequence comes from Pseudomonas khavaziana, assembly GCF_036704165.1. NCBI lineage: Bacteria > Pseudomonadati > Pseudomonadota > Gammaproteobacteria > Pseudomonadales > Pseudomonadaceae > Pseudomonas > Pseudomonas khavaziana. The sequence goes on along the minus strand of NZ_CP129946.1, from coordinate 4,995,726 downwards.
AGTTTTCGCGAAAATGACAGTGCACGCCGTCTAATTGAGTGTATCTATCACATAAACACGCTGTACCACCGGCAAAGGGCCGATATAATGCGGCCCTTTGCCGTCGCTCCGTCTGATGATGTTGCGCACTGGCCTTTGGCCGCAGCCTCCGTGGAAGAACCTAATGAAAAGCGCAGAAATCCGTGAAGCCTTCCTTCGCTTCTTCGAAGAGCAAGGCCACACCCGTGTAGCCTCCAGCTCATTGATCCCAAGCAATGACCCAACCCTGCTGTTCACTAACGCGGGCATGAACCAGTTCAAGGACTGTTTCCTGGGCCAGGAAAAACGCGCCTATACCCGCGCAGTCAGCAGCCAGAAGTGCGTACGCGCCGGTGGTAAGCACAACGACCTGGAAAATGTCGGCTACACCGCCCGTCACCACACCTTTTTCGAAATGCTCGGCAACTTCAGCTTTGGCGATTATTTCAAGCAGGACGCGATCAACTTCGCCTGGACCTTCCTGACCGGCGTATTGAAGCTACCGAAGGAAAAACTCTGGGTCACCGTCTACGCCACTGACGACGAGGCCTACGACATCTGGACCAAGCAAGTCGGTGTGCCGCCTGAGCGCATGGTGCGTATCGGCGACAACAAAGGTGCGCCGTATGCCTCCGACAACTTCTGGACCATGGGTGACACCGGTCCATGCGGCCCCTGCACCGAGATCTTCTACGATCACGGCGCCGACATCTGGGGCGGCCCACCGGGTTCGCCGGAAGAAGACGGCGACCGCTATATCGAAATCTGGAACAACGTGTTCATGCAGTTCAACCGCACCGCCGATGGCGTGTTGCATCCGCTGCCGGCGCCATCGGTAGACACCGGCATGGGCCTGGAGCGGATCAGTGCGGTGATGCAGCACGTGCACTCCAACTACGAAATCGACCTGTTCCAGAGCCTGCTGGCTGCCGCGGCCAAGGCCATCGGCTGCGCCAATGAAGACCAGGCGTCGCTCAAAGTAGTGGCTGACCACATCCGTTCCTGCGGTTTCCTGATTGCCGACGGCGTACTGCCGTCCAACGAGGGCCGCGGTTACGTGCTGCGTCGCATCATCCGTCGCGCCTGTCGTCACGGTAACAAGTTGGGCGCCAATGGCAGCTTCTTCTACCAGATCGTGGCGGCCCTCGTCGCCGAGATGGGCGAAGCCTTCCCGGAACTCAAGCAGAACCAGGCGCACATCGAACGCGTGCTCAAAGCCGAAGAAGAGCAGTTCGCCAAGACCCTGGAACAGGGCTTGAAAATCCTCGAGCAGGACCTTGCCAACCTGCAAGGCACCGTGGTGCCAGGTGACGTGGTGTTCAAGCTCTATGACACCTACGGCTTCCCGATGGACCTGACCGGCGACATCGCCCGTGAGCGTAACCTGACCCTCGACGAGGAAGGTTTCGAGCGCGAGATGGAAGCCCAGCGTGTGCGTGCGCGTTCCGCCAGCTCTTTCGGCATGGATTACAACAGCCTGGTCAAAGTCGATGTGGCCACCGAATTCACTGGCTACAAGGCCACCAGCGGCTCGGCCAAGGTGGTTGCGCTGTATAAGGACGGTCAGTCCGTCGACGTCTTGAATGAAGGCGATGATGGCGTAGTGGTGCTGGACCAGACGCCTTTCTATGCCGAGTCCGGTGGCCAGATCGGTGACTGTGGTTTCCTCAAGGCCATCTCAGGTCGCTTTGACGTGCGCGACACCACCAAAACCGGTGGCGCGTTTCTGCACCACGGCGTATTGGCATCGGGCAGCCTGACCGTCGGTTCGCCAGTGGACACCCAAGTGGACGCCGACGTGCGCCACGCTACCTCGCTGAACCATTCGGCCACCCACTTGCTGCACGCGGCACTGCGCCAGGTGTTGGGCGAACACGTCCAGCAGAAGGGCTCGTTGGTCGATAGCCAGCGTCTGCGCTTCGATTTCAGTCACTTTGAAGCGATCAAGCCTGAGCAGATCAAGGCCCTGGAAGACATCGTCAACGCTGAGATTCGCAAGAACACCGCGGTGCAAACCGAAGAGACCGATATCGAGACTGCCAAAGCCAAGGGCGCCATGGCGCTGTTCGGCGAGAAGTACGGCGACAGCGTGCGCGTACTGAGCATGGGGGGCGACTTCTCGGTGGAGCTGTGTGGCGGTATCCACGCCAACCGTACCGGCGATATTGCCCTGCTGAAAATTGTCAGCGAAGGCGGTGTGGCGTCCGGTGTACGTCGTATTGAAGCGGTCACCGGTGCTGCGGCCCTGGCCTATCTCAATGCGGCAGAAGAACAACTCAAGGAAGCGGCCACCCTGGTCAAGGGCAGCCGCGACAACCTGATCGACAAGCTGTCCGCCGTGCTGGAGCGCAACCGTGCGCTGGAGAAACAGCTGGAGCAGTTGCAGGCCAAGGCGGCCAGTGCTGCGGGCGATGATCTGTCGGCCTCGGCCGTGGACGTCAAGGATGTAAAAGTCCTGGCGGCGCGCCTGGATGGTCAGGACGGCAAGGCGCTGTTGGCCTTGGTCGATCAGTTGAAGAACAAACTCGGTCGCGCAGTGATCCTGCTCGGCAGTGTCCATGAGGATAAGGTTGTTCTGGTTGCCGGTGTAACCAAGGACCTGACTGGCCAACTCAAAGCCGGTGATTTGATGAAGCAGGCCGCCGCGGCAGTCGGCGGCAAGGGCGGTGGTCGTCCGGACATGGCGCAAGGCGGTGGTGTCGACGCTGGTGCCCTGGACGCGGCCCTGGCCTTGACCGTGCCGTTTGTCGAGGCAGGTATTTAAGGCACTGTTAATCGGCCCGTGGTGTAGTCACGGGCTTGTTCAGTGCCGGTGGATTGGATATTAGGCGCCCCTTTACGGGCTGAGGCGGCTTGGAAATGGCTTTGATCGTACAGAAATTTGGAGGCACCTCGGTCGGCTCTGTCGAAAGAATCGAGCAGGTCGCCGACAAGGTTAAGAAGTTCCGCGATGCCGGCGATGACCTGGTAGTGGTGTTGTCAGCCATGAGTGGCGAGACCAATCGCCTGATAGACCTGGCCAAGGCCATCAGTGGGGATCAGCAGCCGCTGCCGCGTGAGCTGGATGTGATCGTGTCCACGGGTGAGCAGGTCACCATTGGGCTGTTGGCGATGGCGTTGAACAAACGTGGCGTGCCGGCGGTGTCCTACACTGGTAGTCAAGTGCGCATTCTTACGGACAGTGCCCATACCAAGGCGCGCATTCTGCAAATTGACGATCAGAAAATTCGTACTGATCTGAAAGCAGGGCGCGTGGTAGTTGTAGCGGGTTTCCAGGGCGTGGATGAGCAAGGCAATATCACCACCCTTGGCCGTGGCGGTTCGGACACCACCGGTGTGGCACTGGCGGCAGCGCTAAAGGCTGACGAATGCCAGATCTATACCGATGTGGATGGCGTCTACACCACTGACCCGCGCGTTGTGCCTGTGGCCCAGCGCCTGGACAAGATTACCTTTGAAGAAATGCTGGAAATGGCCAGCCTGGGTTCCAAGGTATTGCAGATTCGTGCGGTGGAGTTCGCCGGCAAGTACAACGTTCCGCTGCGCGTATTGCACAGCTTCAAGGAGGGTCCGGGCACCCTCATTACTATTGATGAAGAGGAATCCATGGAACAGCCGATCATTTCCGGCATCGCTTTCAATCGCGATGAAGCCAAGCTGACGATCCGTGGCGTGCCAGACACTCCGGGCGTGGCTTTCAAGATTCTTGGCCCTATCAGCGGCGCGAACATCGAAGTTGACATGATCGTGCAGAACGTTTCGCACGATAACACCACCGATTTCACCTTCACCGTGCACCGCAACGAGTACGATGCGGCGGAGCGGATCCTGCAGAACACCGCGAGCGAGATTGGCGCCCGTGAGGTGGTGGGTGATACCAAGATCGCCAAGGTCTCGATCGTGGGTGTGGGCATGCGTTCCCACGCTGGCGTTGCCAGTCGCATGTTCGAAGCGTTGGCCAAGGAAAGTATCAATATCCAGATGATCTCCACGTCGGAGATCAAAGTCTCGGTAGTGATCGAAGAGAAGTACCTCGAATTGGCTGTGCGTGCGCTGCACACCGCGTTTGAGCTGGATGCACCGGCCCGACAGGGCGAGTGATGTGTTGCCAGGGAGGCGCGGTTTTACCGCGCCTTTCATTTTTTTGTGGGGCGCATGCTCTTTTGCATGGGTTCGACAATACTTAGGCAGGTAGGGCTATGGCCTTTCGGTTGTAGGTCGAATGCCTTTTTTTTGCAGACTGTTGTTCCTGAACTGAAATGCGTGAGGAGAAAGGCATGCTGATTCTGACTCGTCGTTGCGCAGAAAGCCTGATTATTGGTGATGGCGAAATCACCGTGACCGTGCTCGGCGTCAAAGGCAATCAAGTACGTATCGGGGTTAATGCTCCGAAAGAGGTAGCGGTCCACCGCGAGGAAATCTACCTGCGGATCAAGAAAGAGAAGGACGAAGAACCAAGCCTTTAATTTTTATCGTTTTTTATGTTTGCAAACGGGGAAGAACGTGGTTAATATACGCCCCGTGTTGCGGAGAGCTGGCCGAGTGGCCGAAGGCGCTCCCCTGCTAAGGGAGTACACCTCAAAAGGGTGTCGGGGGTTCGAATCCCCCGTTCTCCGCCATTATTTGCTTAGTACGTTGCAATCTGGTTTTTTCGGTAAGTTGTTGAAAATACTCGAAAAAACAGCTTTACATAGAGATTGAACGGCCTATAATGCGCGGCAACAAATGCACTCGTAGCTCAGCTGGATAGAGTACTCGGCTACGAACCGAGCGGTCACAGGTTCGAATCCTGTCGAGTGCACCATTTAAGAGTTAGTTGCAGTAATGCAAGTAATTCGGTTTCAACCAGTTGTGATCTGGTATAAAAACACAATCTGCACTCGTAGCTCAGCTGGATAGAGTACTCGGCTACGAACCGAGCGGTCACAGGTTCGAATCCTGTCGAGTGCACCATACAAACAAAAAGCCCGCCTAGTGCGGGCTTTTTGCCGTCTGGCGTTTATGTGGGTTTTATCCCAGGTTTCTAACTTTTTCTCTCGCCCCATGTGTTTTCCCTCCCGCCAGTGGCGTCGCAGTTCATGGATGTTAGTCAATGCTGAGCTTTGACGCGCAAGCACTTGTTCTTTCCAGTTTTTTAACGTTTAAAACCTCCGGGCGGTGTATCATGCGCCCGTCAGCCCCGCCGGGGCTTGTGGAATACCTCCATGGACTTACCCAGTAGTTACTCAGTACCCCGTCTTACCAATCATGAATTGACTGATTGATCCTTCCGGCGTGCCCCGCTGCTGGGAGTGGAGTTCGCCTATGACCGAAGTAGAAGTAAAGAAAACACAAGAAAGCCTGCAGGATCGCCTGGCTCAAGTCATTGAGCTGCTGCAGCGCCAGCGTGTGGTCGAAGACCTCACGCACCGTCAGGAAGGTCCGAATCACGACCGTGTTGAAAACCTGGTTCACCGGCAAAACCTGGTCGAGTTGCAACGCAAGCTCGATGACCTGCACTCCGCCGACGTTGCTTATATTCTCGAAGCCCTGCCACTGGATGATCGACTGACCCTTTGGCAGTTGGTCAAGGCGGATCGCGACGGCGATATTCTTCTAGAAGTCTCTGATTCCGTTCGTGAAACCCTGATCGCCGACATGGACGATCATGAGCTCCTGGCTGCTGCCCGGGAGATGGATGCGGACGAACTCGCCGACCTGGCCCCTGAGCTGCCCCGTGACGTCGTCCATGAGTTAATGGAGGCGCTCGACTCGCAGCAGCGTGAGCGCGTGCGTTCGGCGCTGTCTTACGACGAGGATCAGGTTGGCGCGCTGATGGACTTCGAGATGGTCACCATCCGTGAAGACGTCAGCCTGGAAGTGGTGCTGCGTTACCTGCGCCGTCTCAAGGAGCTGCCAGGTCATACCGACAAATTGTTTGTGGTCGACTACGAAGGGATACTCAAGGGCGTACTGCCAATCAAGCGTCTGCTGGTCAACGACCCAGAAAAGAAAGTCGCAGACGTAATGGCCAGTGATCCGGTGAGCTTTCATCCGGATGAGGATGCTTATGATGCCGCCCAAGCGTTTGAGCGTTATGACCTGATCTCGGCGCCGGTTGTCGACAAGAACGGGAAGCTGATTGGTCGTCTGACTATCGATGAGATGGTCGACCTGATTCGTGAGGAAAGCGAAACAGAAGTCCTTAATATGGCGGGCCTTCGTGAAGAGGAAGATATATTTGCCTCGGTATGGCGCTCGCTACGTAACCGTTGGGCTTGGTTGGCGGTCAACTTGATCACCGCGTTTATCGCCTCGCGAGTTATCGGCCTGTTCGAGGGTTCCATCGAGAAACTGGTGGCACTTGCGGCGCTGATGCCGATCGTAGCGGGTATCGGCGGTAACTCCGGCAACCAGACCATCACCATGATCGTGCGTGCCATGGCCCTTGACCAGGTTAATACCGGCAACACCTCACGCCTGATGCGCAAAGAGCTGGCGGTGGCGCTGATCAATGGCGTTGTCTGGGGAGGGGTTATCGGTATCGTCGCCTACCTGCTGTATGACAGTTGGTCCCTGGGGGTGGTCATGACTGCTGCGATGACATTAAACCTCTTGCTGGCGGCGCTCATGGGCGTTTTGATTCCTATGACATTGGCGCGTCTTGGCCGTGATCCGGCGATGGGGGCCAGTGTGATGATCACGGCGATGACTGATAGTGGTGGCTTCTTTATCTTCCTGGGACTGGCGACTATCTTCCTGCTTTGATCCCTTCCGGCGGGGGGGCAAATCTGCCCCTCGTCCACATCATACCTTTCCAAATTTCGCGCAAAAAAAAGCCAGCACATAGCTGGCTTCGGCTTTCTGTGTCAATCAATTGGCTTCTGCGGCTGCCTCGACGTCGTGTGCGATCAGCGAGACGAGCGCATTTTGCTGGCGATGGGAGAGCTGACGAAAACGCTGCAGCAGTTCGCGTTCGTGCAGTGACAGCTCGGGGCTGTCCAGGCGCATGCTCAACTCTTCACCCAAGGCACCTTCCTGAATAAGGCTCTGTTCCAGGCGTGCGATGATTTCGGAGTTCATGCTGCGGTGATGATTGCGAGCCACCTCGGCAATGCGTTCCCGCATTCCGTCTGGCAGACGTACGACGAACTTGTCAGCCGTACGGCTGGAATAAATTGCCTGTTTCAATGGGCGCATATATTTAACCGGTTAGTTCAGGGGAGCGGTTTTTGGAATTGGCCGCAAGATGAGTGTTAAGACAAGGCTCACGACCAAAGTTCAACCCGAATTGCAAAGAGGCCGCATCATGCCTCAGATTTGACATTTCATTGGCGTCAATTCTGTGACAAATATTGAACTGCCTACAGGCTTTATGCCAGCACTGATTTGCGTTTTTGCGGACTGGTTAGAAAACTTCTCGCAATCAGCTGAGGGTGGCCGACCTTCGCCCATGACTGTCACGCGTGCGATTCGAAGGGCTCAAGCCATAAGGAATATGGCCTTTTGCCCGCACCCTTAAGACTAGTGGCAGTTTGCTTATTTGCTAATGTCAGGCGACATAAGGTAGGGGGTCAGCGCAGGACAGGGTCGAATTTGATTCGACGGCCTACGATGAGCGTCAGGAGCAGCAGGCTGCCAAACACTGCGCTGGCGATAAAGGCGGTGGTTTGATCATCCTGGGTCGTTGAGACCAGGCCGAGCAGTGTGGCGGTGAAAGTGAGGCAAAGAAATAGCCAGGCAAGCTTGGACATGAGCAGCGTTCTCAGAAAACCCAGTGTTCGGAGGCTGGCGCGCCTTGTGCGTCCAGGGCCAATCTGACAGGTGATTGCGGCGTGGCGTTCATCACTGCGAGTTGAGGGCGTTGTTGCTGTTGAAGGTAATGCGGGGTCGCTTTGCTGATTTGCGCAGTGTCTTCGGTAGGCGATTGGAATTGGAGCATCACCAAGGCAGTCAATGCCACTGTATTAAGGCCTAGCAGAAGGGCGCTGTTCATGGTGATCTACTCCGTGGATGCCTGGATCAATTGGTTTTTGTGATAGAACCATTGCAGATGCCGTGCCAATATTTTATTTCAATAAAATCAACCGGTTATCTTTGAATTCGGTCTCTTAAGCTTGCAGTTTGCAAGTATGGAGATTTGAAGGCAGTGCAATTTGCACGACCGATGCGTGGTGGCGAGAGGTTGAATTGCAGTTGGCGATGCCCAAAAGCATCCGCCTACAATCAAAAAGCCTGTGGACGACATGACAAAACCAGCCCTGGCCGTTAACATGCTCGCCGATCATCGCTTAGCTGGCTTTTGCGCTGACGGCAGTATTCGTCCCAGTAGCTCAATTGGATAGAGCATCCCCCTCCTAAGGGGAAGGTTGGCCGTTCGAACCGGCCCTGGGACACCATATAATTTCAGGCCTAGAGCTGTTTTAATCTCATGTCTTGTGAGGCTGTGACAGCAGGGTGACAGCAAAAAGATTGTCACCAGACTGAAGCTAATCGTTCCAGCTCGGCTTTAGGTATCGCGTGCAATCCCAGTAACCCGGCCAGTTTTACGCCAGGGCCTGAGATTATCGCGAAAGCTGGGATGACCAGCCCCGGCTGATATACATTTTCCCCTCGCGCCTCATTGATGCTGAAGCTGCTCGCCAGCTGCTTTTGGTACAAATAAAAAGCCTCTAATGTCGTTTCATGGGATTCCGGGTGCATTGGCTTATCTCTGGACCACGGTTCGTCACGGGTCTTGAACGAAGCAATCTGATCAATCAGGCTGAGTAAGCAGAATTGGCGATAGGTTAGGTCCTCGGCAATATTGAGTAGAAAATTAGCTTCGGCTTTTTTGATGTACGGCATGAATACAAGGTTGGAATAGAAATTCGCGAGGTAGGGGAGCTTTAGCTGTTCGTGCTCTTGCTTCGCGGCGAGCAAGACTCCCTCAAAAACCTCCTCGGCGGGTGAGGGGTTCCCGGCTTCCGCCTCGAAAAAATCATCATCTCTTCGCGGTCGCCAGAGTAACTGTTCACGAATACTATCGATTGCCAGCGCTGCGACACCGGCGACCCGCTGCTGCTCTCTCGGCGAAAGAACTCGTTGGGCAATGTCATCCAACACTACTACGCAAGCTTCACCCACTGCAGCGCCGACCGCGGCACCTGCAACCGTGCCGGCCGGCCCCGTGAGTGACCCGACAGCGCCCCCAACTGCAGCGCCAGCGATTTTGCTGCCATGACTTAAAAGCGACAGATAATTTTTCACGGTAGCTCCTGAGAAAAGTCCATTCAAATCGATAATTGATCGCGGATGCGCAGCACTGTCGTGGTTGAGCAGTTAGCGTGCCTAGCTGTGGCACGGATGCCCAGGCCGGCGCGTAGTAGTTCAGTCACGCGCTTATGCAGGTCAGCGTCAATGGGGCGCCCCTGGTACTTACCTGCGGCTTTGGCCTTTTCGATGCCTTGAGCCTGGCGCTCGCGGCGCTGCTCGTAATCCTTGCGCGCGATCGCAGCCATCATTTCCACCAGCATGGAGTTAATCGCCCCCAGCATCCGGCCCGTGAACTCGTCGCCCTTGGTGTCCTGCATTCCTTGGTGGCTGGTCGGCAGGTCGAGCGCAACGATGCGCAGCCCCTTGGAATCGATCGCAGCCTTTAGCTTTTGCCAGTCCTCCACTGGGAGGCGGGAGAGGCGGTCTATCGACTCCACCAGCAACACGTCACCCTTACGGGCATCCTTGAGCAGGCGCACCAGCTCAGGCCGGTCTGCGGTGGCGCCGCTGGCGTTCTCCAAGTACACGCTGGCGATGACCTTGTTATGGTCGCTGGCGAACTGCTCGAGCGATGCCCGGGCGCGGCCGGCGTCTTGTTCTTCGGTGGATGCTCGGAGGTATGCGCGGATGAACATGATGGGTGCCTGTATCAGTTAGGGCGTTCTACTAATACTGTTTCACTTTGGGTGTTACTTATCAAGCGGAAAGCCAAAAAAAGACAAAATAAGCCTGTATCTGGATAGGCATACCAGAAAAGAGCGCATTGAGATGACGTCCGATGCGGCATAGCATGGTTGCTACTTGCCAGCATGGAGTGCGTAATGATCTCGGCGATGATAGAAGGTGAAAAGAGACCTCCTCAAGTAAAAGGGGAGCAAACCAAATGCGTCGGCTGCGGTGGCACGCTAAGGGCCGTCATCCCTCAATTCAAGGCTGCGCATTGGCGTCACGACAGTGGTGATTGCGATCCGTGGAGCGAGCCCGAGGGAGAATGGCATCTGGGATGGAAAGGCTGCTTCAGCCCTCGCTATTGTGAAGTGTTCATGAGAGATCCAGAGACAAAGGAAATCCATAGAGCTGATGTTTTATGCCCGCGGCCCGAGGGGGCAGGGGTAGTCTTGGAGTTGCAACACTCTCCTATCTCGGAAGAGGAGCGATCATCCAGAGAGGCGTTTTACTCCAAAGAAAATCGAATGTTTTGGCTTCTGAACATGGGGAGAACATCAGCCCTTTCGTTCAATTTTGCATCTTGCCTCAACTTCAGTGAAGACAATCGAGTAGAGGTCGGAGGACGTGACTTTTACCGGATGGAGTGGTTCATGCGCGGGACGATGCTGGACAAGTGGAAGCAATCTAGAGCGCATGTTTTTTTAAATCACGGCCGCTTCGTTTTCTATCTTGCGACGAGGGCTGCGTGCCGTTCATTGGTCGACGGCCAAGCCAAAGGAGAGTTTGCCTTGGCGCGCCTCACTGTGCGTGAGTTTCTTAAAGCGGTAGCCGGAGACGATCCCTCTGCGCTAACGATACGATCTGTTGAAGGGGGGGGCTGATCGCTGCCCATCAAATCGAGCTCGGTCGGATGTCCAGGCCTACGTTGGTATCGCCTCCGATTCGAAAGCGCTTCGTCTGCCCGGGCTTGAGGATGGTCGCTTGTTCTTTCAGCGCTCCCGACCAGGTACACAAACCCGACCCGCTTGCATCCGCGCCAAGCCCCACCAGATGCTCGCCAGCAGGAACGTAAAGGCTTACCACTTCGCCAGTGTCGATTCGTGCAACTGGTCGACCGTCAACATGAATGGCAACGAAGCAGCCACCCCCGACAAAGCCAGTGTCACGTGCAACTTGAATTGTCCCATATTGCCCAGCCGGTTTTTTACCGTAGGCCAGTACCCTGTCGCCAGGAACAGGCTTGGCCTGGTCGAACGCGACAGGAGAGGTAGAGCAGCCGGCCATCAAGACGACCAGGGCAGTTGCAGGGGCGATCTTCAGCATGGGAACTCCTTGTTATGATCTGCAACTTTAGCACCGGTGTTCAATGGTCACATTTGGTCTTCGGCGTAGATCGCGGCGCTGATAATTGCTCCGCCGACCCTGCGCTTGCCGTAGCAGAGCGGGACCGGGTTACCCGACGCCGTGGTGTTCTTGGCGCTACCGAAGGCGTAGCCTGGGGTGTTCTCTGGTGCGGCGCTGGTCTTGAGGCCGCCTGCCTGAGGGCTGAGCATTTGGATAACTCCGCCCAGGGCGAGGGACGCGCCCATCATCATCATCCCTGATGTGAACGGCGTGGCCGTACCGCCAGAAGCGTATGTAAGCACCGCACCGACTGCGAGCAATACAACGCCGACGATGGTTTGAAGAACGCCACCTCTCTTACTCCCGACGATAACGGGCGAGATGATGATGTCGCCAGTGCCCTGGTATCCCAACTCCTTCGCGCCAATGTTTTTCTTGCCGCGAAAGACCGCAAACTCCAAGCCACGCGACTTAGCATTAGAGATAAAGCGCTCGAGGCCTGGAATCTGCACACATAATGCCTTGATTGCTTCGGCAGGCGAGCGAACGGCCAGGTGATAGACCTTCCCGAACTGCCTGAGCTGGCCGTAGAGTTTGATTGTGGTGAGCGGGTTGTAATGGATTGCTGTAGCGGCCATGAGGCCTCCTATGGATTGGTCAAAGGGGCTGGAAGCCCAAGGCGAATGGCGAGCACTGCGCGCGACATATGCGCCTGGTCGATCGTCAGTTGCTCCTGGCGCGGGTCGTAGTTCCACACCCGGTTGTAGATCGCCTCACTGGCCCGGGCACCGCGGAATGTACCCCTCAGCAGGTCGGCCGAAACCATCGCCTCTTCCTCGGTGAAGAAGGGGCCGTCGACTGTCACCTGTTGGCCACCACTGACGTGCTGGACCTCCCACACCGTGTAGCCGGCGTCCGGCCCCTGGATCAGTTCGTAGGGTTTGAATTTCTGCGTTTTGCACGCCTCGGTAAAGCGCTCTTGAAACGTCATGTCTTCTTACTCAAAGAATCAGCCGGCTGATGGGCGCTACCAACACTTGCGTAGCGCACGGATGGTCGGTTAGGCCGCTTCGGATTGATCAGGGGTCGCTTTTGCAGAGGTGCGGGTGGGCATTTTCGCCAGCCATTCGCGAAGTGCTTCGGAGCCCTCACAGCCCGATCGCCACTTCTCAAACCGGCCGGTGTACCCATTCGAATTGGCGACCATACCGCTCAGTGCGACACCGGCATTGGAGGCGGTGGCCAGCACGTCATCGTAGATAGCTAGCATCTGCTTGAGCCCATCAATGTCTTCGGCGCGCGACGCGGCAATTCCTGCGCGCGAAAGGCTGTCAGCCGCCTCTGGCGATAGCCCGGAGAGCATTGGGTTTGCCCTGAGCACCGCCTCTACAACGTCGGGGTGACTGCCTGCGCGCGCTTCAGCTACTAGCCGCTGACGCTCCTCCGGCTTGAGGCCGCGCACGATGGCTCGCAGCTCCTGATCAGCCAGGAAACCAACAACGTCCGAGCTCGCGCGAGGCGTGACTGGAGCAAAGCCGTTGACCACTGTTTGGGCCAGCGTCAGCATATCCTTTGCCGCCTTTTCCATAGCCGGCATCAAGGCAGGAACGATCCCGTCAATCTGCTCCTTGCCCTTGCGCTCGATGGCCGCGGCGTTGAGGTCTTTGTTTCCGCGAATCGAAAGAATTTCTTCTCCAAGATCCTTGAAAGTCTCCAGCGCCAAGCCTTGCAAATGGCGAACCGACTTCAGCAAGCCGCCGGCCTGCCAGGTGCCTTTCGTGCCGTCGGGGCGCTGAATATTGAATGTTCGGGCCTCTACCTGGGAATGCTCGTATTCGGAATAATGGAGGTTGGCCAAGCCAACTTTGAGGACGGAGCGTTTGCCGATTTTCATTGAGTTACCTTTGATGTGTGGGTCGATTAAGCGGCGTCGACGTGAAGCGGGCGGTTCTCAACAAGCGCGATCAGCAGAGCGCTTGCCTGAACGCTTCCTTGTTCGGCGGCCGAACGTAGGCGGCCCCACGCGGCATTGATTTCGGCGCGGGTGGGTTTGGCTTGTGGGCCACGGGGTTTGGTATTGCTGGCGCTGACTGACATGATCAATCCTCTGTGAGCTGTTGAAAGCCTTGCAAAGCTCACATTAGGGAGTATCTGGCCGCATATCCAGTGCTTTTAGGGTGCACCTCAGGTGCTACACAGAACGGGATTGAATGGGACTGAAATAGTTGGTTTTGGCGGGATTTTGGCGGGTGATTTTGTTGCAGTAAGCCGGTGGTATCCAAAGTGATACAGGGCTGGGTTTTCAGCTCAGTCCAACTTCAGATTGAGGATGGTGCGGGGAGGGCTGACCTACCGTTTTGGGATGTCAGGTTTCCGCGCCACGTTTTGCGAGATTTGAAAACGTGGCGCGGATTTGATGTGTCCAGCTTTGGACGCATCTCGGTATTCGCTAAGCGGTCGTCGAGCAGTCGTCGAATGGTCGTCGATATGTTCCCCACCGGTGGTGGGATACCTGCTCCGACCTGCTGTCAGGCGTCTTTGGGTGGAGCCATGACGAATTCAACCTCGACGCGGCCGGCTGGCTCGGATTTGCCCGCGTCAGTCCTGGCCCTGCGACTGGTGTAGATGTCCCCGCACTCCTTAGCCGCCTGCTCCATCAGCTTCATTGCCATCACCAGGTGCCCGCGCGCCTCGGCCTCTTCAAGCATCCGCCCAAGCGCGCGCAGTCTCATGGATCGGTTGGCGATCGGCTCCTTGACCACCTCAGACCGGAAACCGGCCCTGGTGTCTTCGAACAGCGTCACCCAGCGCTTTGCCAGGCCCTTGCTGCTCTTGCGTGTCGGGTCGTGGGTCTCGACCTGCTGGCGCGACACGACCACGCCGAAGCCATCCTTAACGGCGGTCGCGACCTGTGAGGGCGAGTCGAAGCACGCCAGTGACTGGACGATAAAGGCTTTGATTTCGTTGTTGAGCGCGGCCATGGGCTGGAATCTGTCTAGGGTCTGTCAAGAATCCTCATGGTTGCCCAGGCGGCGAGCAAAGGCAATGCCCAGCCAGGCGCACCACTGGCCGCGTTTTAAACGTGAGGTAACGGGAAAGTAACGTTACGAGCGTTAGCGGGATGTGTCGGGATATCCGGCACTTTTGGCTCCTCAACTTTGAGGAGTCGCCATTTTGGGATCGTCCTGCAGTCAGACGATACGGTCTGTTTCGGCCCAAACGGTCTGTCTCACAACGCCCGGGCTGAGTACCGAGAAAATCGGAACCACTCTCGATCTGCCAGATAGGCCAAACCATCCCACTTAGACCGAAACGTCTCACTCGGCACGGCAAGATTTTAAGGCTAGGCTGGGCATCGTCCTCGCCAAATGTTTTGAAAGGACAGCGACCTAACTACGGCAAGGAGCGTGCGTATGATCAGCGTTTATATTGACGCAAATGTCTGGAATATACTGTTCGACCATCAAATAGATCTAACCACTGAGTTTCCAGCTAACCAGTACTGTCTTTGCATGACCCGGGAAGCGGAGTTTGAGATACCACCAATCCCCGAGGAGAAGGCTGAGCTGAAAACTTTCATCAATGCAACGGTCCAGCGGGCCGTCAAGACGGTTCCGTTATTCGGTTTCTACGACGAGTCTGTGCCGGCGGATGAACAACGATATGGGGGATTCGATCAGGGTTGCTTCGCAAGCGAGGCGGAGTTGGCGTTCATGGCGCAGCAGCGGAGTACGATCGGTGCGCGCATGAAAGCTAAATCAAGGCTTTATCCTAACGAAGCAGATGTAGCATTGGCTTCCCGATCCTTCGAGTCGGTTGTTCTCACCTTGGACGCTAAGAAAGGACCGCTGAACACCGCTTATCAGCAGGGCGGTCAAGTTGTGTTCCTGGATCAGTTCCTAAATTCCGGTCTTTGCCTACGAGCGTTCGTAGAGCGGGCGCTGGCAATGTGAACAGATGTGCTCACATTTGAGTGAGGGTGTCCTTGTCATCGTGAAACCTGCTCCGGCCTGCTGTCAGGTGTTCATGTGCCGCTAGAGCTATCAATCTGCCCAGTTCACGAGGATTTCGCTGTTGGAGCCTTAAAGGACTGCGTACTTAGGCCGAAACTATGTGTGAACACTTATGAGAAAAAACCATGCTTTCTTATCTTGGCCTTACTGGCGTCGCAATTGAGGCGCTTCTGAAAGTCGTATCGGCAAGTGGCACTAAAGCGGCTGCACCGGACGAGCTCAATCACGCGAAAATGCAGGCTGAAACAATGGCCAGTATCGTTTTAGCTCAAGCTAAGGCTCAACAGGAACAAGCCATTGCCCTTCGCATAGCTTGCGCTGAAGAGGTGCAGATCGAAGAGTTCTACGACGTTTCAGGAAGTGGCCAGCTTGGAGTTTCTATGAAGGATGAGGGCGTTACCGCAGGGCTTACCGGTGATGGTCGCAGGGTGACCAAGCGGATTATCAAATTTACCGGCAACCCTTGTCCGGAAGAGATCTATCAAGACTTCTTGTTCGGGAAAAGCTCAAAAGCTATATCTCCTGATGGGCAATAATCAGCATCAGTTTGGTTTGTGAGACCAAAACGTCTCACTGAGATCAAAACGTCACACTTTCTCAGATCTCAATGGGGAGGGGGAGAGCAGCACTTATGATCGCGGAGGCACACCTACGTCGGCAGCTAACTCTGCCTGGTCTCCGTGGCGGATTTGAGGCAAGCAGACCATATGATCCGATTCGGCTCATATGATCTGTCTCGCACAGATAATCAGCGAGGCTCCCGACTTATCCGTAAGACCAAGGAATTAGATGTTTCGCTGTTTCACAGCGGGCGAGGGGCGTTCGCTAAATCTTTAATTTTTTCATTAGGACTATAAAGTTAGGGCGGTGAAGTATTCTAACTCACCGCCTGACGCTTGTGATAATTAAGAGAGGGTTACTTCGCGTTGCGAGTCGACTAGAAGTCTTAGTTCATTAAGGCTTTCCAGTAGATCCTCATGATGGTTTTGAGGGTTATACTCAAGTATTTTTATGTTGTATGCGTTTTCCATTGCTGACATTAGTGCAGTATGCGTGCCGTGGGGCATTACCGCGTAATGTGAGTGTGTGGATGGCGCAGATATATTAGTGTTCTCTAGAACTAGTTGAATGTCAGGATCTGACATACTGCACCCGAGAAATAAGACAGTACTCACAGTCAGTAGGCTGTCTAAAACCGTGTAAAAGCCTGCGTGGTCTTTCTTGATGGCGTAGTAGTCAGAACGATTTAATATCAGGTTACCTGGGCTCGAAATACAGCCGTGAGCTTTGATAATCAGGTTGTCGTTTGATCGTACACAGTCAAGAATGTCAGTGTCCGAAAACTTCTTCACTGAGTACCCGTGCCCTGCTATTAATGCGTCGCATTGCTTTTCGTAGATTTGGTCATAATTTGTGGTTATTACTATTTTGGGGTTAATGCCTTGAATAGCGCTGTGATAATCTGAAGGTATGAAATCGGGAGTGGCAAACTGAGCGACAAAAAATGCCTTTTTATCAGCTGGATTTGTACCGTGAAATATAATTTCAGCCGCATCCAGTAACTTATCATTTTGAATTAGCTGGTTGATAAACGGTACGTCAGCACGTTTGAATTTTTCTCCTGCATCAGTTAGCAGTTTTTTCCAGCCAGGCGGACGCACATCAGGATTGTTTTTCGATACCGATCCGGAAGATATACCGGCACCGATGAAAATGATGGCTCGTTTAGATGCTAGCTCTTGAACTAAAGAATCAGGCCAGTCGATCATTTCGCTGCCCCGACGTTTTTAACAATATTCAATGCGATTTTGTCAAATATCTCAGAATAGTTTTTGGCTTGGGAGTAATGTGCGCCGAAGATCCCGTCGCTTGCTTTCAAATCCCTTATAGGTGATGAACTCTGCTGCGCAAGTGCTGCAAGGCTAAACATATTGGGGATGACACCAAGCATAAGACTCTGATTTTCGATATTAGGAGCGCTATATTTTCCGAGGTATGTCTTAAAGTTTTCCTCGAATAATTTTAATATTGATTCGAAGGCTTTTGTAGGGCGTCTATCACCATCTTTGTTTTTTCGCGCGTGGTACGCTTGGCTTGTGTAACCAAGGCAGCCGCTGCTGATATTTATGGACTCTTTTATCCGGTATGTAGAGAAGTAATTAGGATGGGTGTCTGAAAGGTTGTTAACCCCTCGGTCGTATTTTTTATTCCAATCATCAAGCCAGCGGGATATATTTCTTAAGCCTACAATACTAAAGATGTCGATCGACATTGGAGTGACAAAGTAATCTGACGCAATAAGTGCTGATCTGTTGAGGGAGCCTAAGCTAGGGCCGAGGTCAAGAATTATATAGTCGTATTTTTCTCCGATGCTGGACACTAATGCGTTGCACCAGTTTGTTTTTCGAAGAGCGCCAACGTCGCCACCTGGGACCTTAACCCAGGCTTCACCAAGCCTGTCCTCAATCTCAGAGAGGTTGGGATGGCCCATAATTAGATCTACACCAAACCTGTTGGTTTTTTTGATGATAGCGTCTACACCAAAATTGATGCTAGGTTCGTCGACTAAGAGAGGGCCAACTATGTCTATGATGGTTTTATAACTATCGGGATCGCTCCAATAGCATTCTGTAACACGATCTTCACCGGCAATTAGCAATGTCGCATTGCACTGTGGATCTAGGTCTATATATAAGACGCGTTTGTTTAACCTCTGAGATAACCCAGCGGCCACATTACAAGAGGTGGTTGTCTTTCCGACCCCCCCTTTATTGTTGAAGAACGCTATTACCTTGGCCATTTTTACATTCCTTGTTTGTTAGTGTGGCTGTGCGACACGCCGAATTGCGGAACGCTACCAAAACGCCACCATCAAGTCCATATTTTGAGAATTTCTAGCCATCGAAACTGTCGCGAGCTACCGCGCGGAGATTGGTCGTTCTGGGAAAAAATCTGAGGTCGCACATCGATATGCCGTCATCGAGGCTACTGTTTGTTGCGTTACCTGTAACGTTGTGGCACCATCATCTTATGTTACGGGTAACGAGGTGGTAATGGAAAATGAAAAGAAGGTGAAGACCACAGCTGACCGTCAGCGCGAATTTAGGGTGCGCCAGCGCGAGGCAGGCTTCAAACAGCAGACATTGTGGATTCACACCAAAACAGAAGAGGAGGGCAAGCAAGCTGCGCGGGACGGCAAGCCACTCAGCCCGATGGAGTCGAAAGACCCCTTGAGCTGGGCGGCGGGCTGGATCAGCGAGAAGGGCAAGCAGTAATCGGCTGAAACCTTAGCCGATTGAATCGATGGTCCAGATTTGGGCCATCTCAGAAGAGGTGCCAACCCGGTGTGCAACCACCGGGCCGGCTATCACACGACGAAACTTAGAGGTACACGTCATGCAATCTAAACAGAATACCATCCAAATTCTGGATGCGCGCGGCCAGATCATCGCCACCATGGCGCTGCCGGCCAACATCAAGCTAACTGAGCTGGCCCCATTGAAGATCCTGGGCGACATCAGTTTCAAGGTTCTGCCAGGCGCCGCCCAATCACGCGGGATCTGCTTAGGGTGTGTCGTATGAGCGCCCAGGTCCGCACCATCCAAGAAGTCGCCCATGATGCTCTTGAGGATCTCGAAAGCGCCCAGATCGCCCTGCGCAAGGTTGAGGCGGTTCTCTATGCCGCTCTGGCAGACAAGGGCACCAGTCAGCACGTCCGCAACCTGGTAGACGTTGCGTGGAGCCTGGCCGCTGACGGAGCTAACACCGCCGACTGCAACCGCGAGCAAATCGCCGCCGCGCTGGTCGGGTGTGCTGCACTGGCCGCCGGGGGTGACCAATGAGCCGCTCCTACAAGGCAATTGCCGAGACCGCCACCAGTGATCTGTACGAAGCGCAGGCAGCACTAAACAACATGCACGCAATCTTCACGCTGATGCTCCAGCACTTCCCCGAAGACAGTACCGGCAACGCTTTCGCGCAACTCGGCATCCTCGAGTCGAATGACTGGTCCACGAAAATTTATCAGTGGTGCGAGTGCATGGAAAACGAGCTGGATGACGCGAACGAAGAGGCGGCCGTGGCGATTTCTGCCGAGCGGGCACACGCTACCCGGTGGTGGACGCACTTGTACGAGATGCGGCGCCGCAAGGAGCTGCCGGAGTGGGTAGCGGCGGGCATCGGCACGCATGATGAACACGACCAGATGCTGGAGAGCCGGAAGGCCGTCAATCAGGCCCTGTTCGGCTCGGATGACCTGGGCGGCGATCAGCAATACCGCGCGTTGGTGTTGGAGTAGGGCTGACAAACTACGAAACCTTCGCAGCATCAAGGGCACTACCCCGAAACAGGGTGGTGCCCTTTTTCATTTGTTGGCCGTTGGTGCCTTCTCGGTGAGGTAGATAAGGTCTTTCCTCACTTCCTCGGCGCACGGTCTGCACATTCCGAGCATCGTCCAAGGTCGCCAGTCGAGAACAAGGAAAGTGAAGCCTCCGATGCGCTTACATTTCCCTGCATAACCATGAGTGCAGCGGGCCTGCTGGTAGGTCCTTGGTCCCATCTTAATAACCCCTGGTGGTGGTAATTTATAAAGGGTGGGATTTTTTCCGTTTACGCACTCCTCTGGAGGCCCCGGTTTCATTGAAAGGTACTGGGAAAAAATCCCAGTACTGCACCATCTCAGCAAAATAACCGGACGCAACCGGACAATGAGGGAGTGATGACTGGGAAAAATTCCCAGTACTAGGCGGAAAAATTCCCACCGAAAAACTCGAAATCAGATGAACTTGAAGCGCGGTGGCCCAGGGGAAATCTCGAGTTCCTTTCCCGGGCAGTCGTCAATTGCTGCCCACGTGACCGCATACAGCGCGCAACGGGCCATCCCCTGCTCTCTGCCGCCCTTACGGCTCTCTCTTGTGCGAACGATCAGCCCAGCCTCCATAAGCTCAGCGAGGGCTGAGGCAAGCGTCTTCGCGTCCATAGGCTTACCCTTGGCCATCATTGAGGCAGTGCAGGAGAGATCCCCGTTATTGCGGCCGTTGTAGTTCCTGGCCAACTTGATCAGCACCGTTACCGCCTTGGTCGACAGATTGTCGAAGGCGTCGCTGACCAAGAGCCGATAAGGAAGCGCCAAAACTCGGCCGCCGCCAAAATCGACTTTGTAGGATTTTTTTCTGGCCATTAGCGGCTCACAGGCAGGCGGAACGGGTGTCTCCGTTATGGAGACACCCGCTATCTTTGGATTACGACGCTTCGCGCATCAGGATGTACTTGGCCACGCGGTGAGGCGGCCGGCCTGGCTCGGTGGACTGGTGCGTCCAATAGGTGCGGATCTCATGACCCTTTTTCCTGAGGCGGCGGATGGTGTTGGGGGGCTGGACGATATCCAGGTCCTTGGCGGCTTCGATGGTCGATACCGGCCCGTTTCGCAGGGCCTCCATCATCTTGCAGTCTTGCTCTGTTGAAGAATGACGTGTCATAGTTTGCCCTTCACGTTGGTGCTACCCAGTGTGTTTTCGCTAAGGCGGTGTTCGAGCACCGCCTTGGCAATCTCTCGCGCAGCCTTGCGCAATCTCCACTCCTTATTCTTTCCGCACTTCACCGTGCGCCGGCCTTTGCTGCGCGCTCAATCCAAGCCTTCAGTTCGGCCACAAGAATCAAGCGGCGCTTGCCAAGCTTGAACGCCTTCAAATCTCCATTAGCCATGACTTCATAAATCCCCGACCGCGAGTAGCCGGTCATACGTGCTGCTTCCTCAACGCTGACTGAGAGAGGTGGCAGTGCGGCGAGTTGTGACATAACGACTCCTTCTGGCTAGGTTAGATTGGTGCCAGTGGTTGCTAGTCTATATTTATAAATTCTAAATGTGCAAGCATTTGCTAAATTCATCCGCACTCATTCGGATTGACGAGAGAATGCGAGTGCAGCAAGCTATACGCCTGGATTCGGTTGGGCCGATCTATTGAGGTGGCAGGTATATGGCGACGAAAACGAGCAAGCGGACCGGCGAGACCAGCACTACGGTTGCCGTTGGGATCAGGATTGATCCGAAAATCAAATTCGCCCTCGATATCATGGGTAGGCTGCAAAAACGATCTCTAACCGCGGTGATTGAGTGGGCCATTTCCCAGGCTATCGATCAGCAATCCACTGATGTCAATGGGACATCCCTATCGACCGTGCTCGATAGCGTATGGTCGACTGACGAGTCTGTGCGACTTGTAATGCTTGCTATTAACTTGCCTGAGGCTCTCACATACGACGAATTGAGAATCTGGGAAACTATTAAGGCAAGTTCATATTTTTGGCTTAATTATCCCGACGGTACTTTTAGTAATCGCCATGATGATCTTTCATTGAGTTCGGTTAGGTCAGGCTGGCGGGACCTTCTTGAGCACGTCGAAAAGCACCGCAATAGCGCAACGATCGTACCTATTAGAGATGAAGACATAATCCCGTTTTAAATCAACTCTACCGCTGCCGCCTTCGTTCCCGGCGCCAGGTGCGCGTAACGCAAAGTCATCTTGATATCGGCGTGCCCCAGCAGGTCCCGGACAGTGTTGAGCGGCACACCAGCCATCACCAGGCGTGATGCGAAGTCGTGACGCATATCGTGCCAGCGGAACCCGACGATCTGCGCCCGTTCAAGCAACTTGAACCAAGCGCTTTTGACGTCTTCAAAGCGACCGCCGCCCTGACCTGGAAACACGTACGGCGACTTGCTGACCTGCTTCTTCCAGGCTTCCAGCACACCAATGGTCTCCTTGTTCATCGGGATGTGGCGCGTATCACTTGTCTTGGTGGTGGCCCCGACGACTGTGATTGTCTTCGTGTCGACGTTCACCGCTGACCATTTCAGGTCGAACAGCTCTCCGCGCCTCATGCCGGTATTCAACGATACCAGCACCATTGGCTTCAGGTGATCGGTGAAGGGCAGTTGCAGGAGGCTTGGCAGTGGCTCTCTGTGGCGGTCCGTCCGCCAGGTGTTTGCACTCTCACGCTCGGCCCTCATTTCATCCTGTCGAGCGTCCAGGGCATCGCGTAGACGCTTGGTCTCGTCAGCAGCCAGGTAGCGAATCACCCCCTTTGAATCGACTTTGAGCTGTTTCAGCTTGGCCAGCGGGTGTGTGTCGATGTACTCCCACTCAACGGCGCGACTGAAAACACCGCTGATCGAGCCCATTTTTCTATTCACCGTCGATGCTTTGTTGCCGGCTTGCATCCAGGCGGTACGGATTTGCTCCAGGTCTCGCCCGGTGATCGCGTCCAGGCGCTGGGACATGATTGTTTCAAAGTTATTGCTGAGGGTGTGTTGTGTCTTCTCGTGACCTTTGTGATGAGCCTTGAACCACGGCATATAGGTGTCGTCGATGAAATCGCGCAGCGAGGGCAGGGCTGATCCCTTGCGCCCCTGGGCGATGGCCAGGGGCTCGCCGTGGGCGTGCGCATCGGCTAAGTACTGGGCGGCCTCGGTTCGGGCTTGGTCAAGGGTAAGCACGCCGACACGCCCGAGGGTGGCGTTCTTGTTTCGGCCCCAAGTGACCATGTAGGACTTGTGACCGCTGGGCAGTACGCGAATAAAGAAACCGGGTTGCACGGTGTCATGCACGCGGTATGCTTTCGCCTCGGGGGCTAGGCTGCCAATAAGCTTCTGAGTGATTTTGGTTTTCAAGGGTTCGACCGTGACAGCAGGGTGGCAGCAAAAAGCACTATACCGCTCGACGTTCACGGACTCAATGGGACTAAAAGGCCCAATAATGCTGGGCTTGTGGCTGTACCCATTGGGCATAAATTGACCCTCCTAAGGGGAAGGTTGGCCGTTCGAACCGGCCCTGGGACACCATCCATATTGCTAGCACCTTCTGTTGTCGGTATTCGCCGATTTCGCCACTCAGACATTTCTTCTATATAGCTTTGGTTTATTTCAAGCCTGAAGTCGCTTTCTATCGGC
>NZ_CP129946.1:995000-4967500 GCF_036704165.1 Pseudomonas khavaziana | reverse complement strand
GGATAACAGGCTGATACCGCCCAAGAGTTCATATCGACGGCGGTGTTTGGCACCTCGATGTCGGCTCATCACATCCTGGGGCTGAAGCCGGTCCCAAGGGTATGGCTGTTCGCCATTTAAAGTGGTACGCGAGCTGGGTTTAGAACGTCGTGAGACAGTTCGGTCCCTATCTGCCGTGGACGTTTGAGATTTGAGAGGGGCTGCTCCTAGTACGAGAGGACCGGAGTGGACGAACCTCTGGTGTTCCGGTTGTCACGCCAGTGGCATTGCCGGGTAGCTATGTTCGGAATAGATAACCGCTGAAAGCATCTAAGCGGGAAACTAGCCTCAAGATGAGATCTCACTGGGACCTTGAGTCCCCTGAAGGGCCGTCGAAGACTACGACGTTGATAGGTTGGGTGTGTAAGCGCTGTGAGGCGTTGAGCTAACCAATACTAATTGCCCGTGAGGCTTGACCATATAACACCCAAGCAATTTGACTACTCTAACGAGCATCAGATTGCGGTGTGTGAAGACGCAATGAACCGAAAGTTCGACGCTCACAAAACACCGACAGCTGTCACATACCCAATTTGCTGAAGCGAGGCCAACTGGTCACGACTCAGTACCCGAATTTCTTGACGACCATAGAGCATTGGAACCACCTGATCCCATCCCGAACTCAGTAGTGAAACGATGCATCGCCGATGGTAGTGTGGGGTTTCCCCATGTGAGAGTAGGTCATCGTCAAGATTAAATTCCGAAACCCCAATTGCGAAAGCAGTTGGGGTTTTGTTTTGGGCGCTCGAAAGTGTCCGTTCCTTGTTTGCTCCATATCCCTATGGGTTCCCCTCTGCGCTGTGCTATCGAGGCTTTTTGCAATGCCGCCCAAGTTCAGTCGAACCTTACAGCGGTTCAGGGTTCACAGCAGGTGCGTCATGCATTTACCTCTACGGTGTATCTACAAACACCGGTGCAGCGTCTGAGCTCTTGTGCAAAATAATCCCCGAAACAGACAATCCCGCCTGTCCGGACCCGACCACCCGGGACTATCATGCCGATAGCCCTGTCACTCACTGCAAGGAGCCGCTCGGAACGCCGATGCGCCAGATCTGGAAATCTTTTCGAGCCCTTTATTTCGCCTCCTTGATGATGCTGATTGGCTCCGGGCTGCTCAGTACTTATCTGGCCTTGCGCCTGGCGGCAGACAATGTCGACAGCCTGTGGGTCGGTGCGCTGATGGCCGCCAACTATTTTGGCTTGGTTCTGGGTGGCAAGATCGGGCACCGCCTGATTGCCCGGGTCGGGCACATTCGTGCCTACGCCACTTGTGCCGGAATCGTCGGAGCAGCGGTGCTGGGCCACGGTCTGATCGATTGGCTGCCAGCCTGGATCGTGCTTCGGATGATCGTGGGTCTGGGTATGATGTGCCAGTACATGGTCATTGAAAGTTGGCTGAACGAGCAGGCGGATGCCAAGCAGCGCGGCGTAGTGTTCAGTGGCTATATGATTGCGTCTTATCTCGGACTGGTGCTGGGCCAATTGATCCTGGTCATGCATCCCCATCTTGGGCTCGAGCTGTTGATGCTGGTCGCCTTGTGCTTTGCCCTGTGTCTGGTGCCGGTGGCCATGACCCGACGTATTCACCCTGCGCCCTTGCACCCGGCGCCCATGGAACCCCGCTTCTTTATCAAGCGCGTGCCGCAGTCGCTCAGTACAGTATTGGGTGCGGGATTGATCGTGGGCTCGTTCTACGGTTTGGCGCCGCTCTATGCGTCCCAGCAGGGGCTGACGACTGAACAGGTCGGCCTGTTCATGGGTAGCTGCATTTTCGCTGGTTTGCTCGTGCAGTGGCCTTTGGGCTGGTTATCGGACCGCTATGACCGAGCACTGCTGATTCGCTGCTTTGCCTTGTGTCTGGCGATAACGGCGTTGCCGCTGGCGATCATGACCGAGGTGCCCTTGGAAGTGCTGTTCGTGACGGGCTTCTTTTGTTCGCTGGTGCAGTTCTGCCTGTACCCCTTGGCTGTGGCCTTTTCCAACGACCACGTCGAAGGTGACCGTCGGGTTTCGCTGACGGCCATGCTGCTGGTGACCTATGGCATAGGTGCGAGTGTCGGGCCACTGTTGGCAGGTATTGTCATGAAGCTCTTCGGCAGCCAGATGCTCTATGCGTTTTTCAGCCTTTGTGCGTTGGTCCTGGTGTGGCGAATTCGACCGAAGGCGGTAACCAACCTGCACCAGGTCGACGACGCGCCGCTTCATCACGTGGCTATGCCCGACAGTATGTCCAGTTCGCCATTGGTCGCTGCGCTGGACCCCCGGGTGGATGAGCAGGTGGTACAGGAGCAGATGCAAGGCAGTGTTCCTGATCCAGAGCCTGAACCCACACCTGAAGAGCCGGCTAACGAAGAGCCTGCCGACGAAGAGCCACAAGAACCCCTGGACCCAGACGAACACCCCCATGACTTGAGCAGGGCGCGACCCTGAACGAAAAACGGGCAGATCCCACCAGATCTGCCCGTTTTTTTGCCTCAGCGTTAGAGCTTAAAAATCGTCGTCTTTGTCGAAGCGCCGAGCCTCACGTTGCAGCTGATACACAAAGCGCTCCACTTGGCGTTGCACCAGGCCACTCATGTTGTGGAAGCGCACGCCGGCGAACGTGATGTTGATCTTGTCTTCGAAGTGCAGGTAGCGCAGCTCTACGGCGGTAGTCATGCTGCCGAAAGGCAGGGCAGCGACAAAGCGGTCGTAGACCTGGCCCAGCTGCAGGCGTCCGGAGATGTCACCTTCGAAGCGAAGCTTGCAGCCGGTGGCGGAGATATCCAGCAACTTACCATTGACCGGTGCCTTGAGTTTCTCGCCACCCAACTCGATATTTACCAATTGCGCCAATTTCAATGCGGCTCGAAACGCATTGCGACGCTGGTGGTAGACCACCTCGTTGGGCATATTGCCGCTATAGATGCGGTGGCCGTCCTTTTCGCTGAGGCTCAGCGTGCCGTTGCTTTCCCACGCAACCCGTACGCCATCGTGAAAACCTTCGATACGAAAGGGTTCGCCATTCTCCAGGTAGCGTTCACCGTCACGGGGAATCATTTCATCCAGTACCAGCGTCTTGCTGTCTCGGGAAACGTCCACCAGGTAGCTTTGGAAGCGTTGGCTGCGCTCGTGGAAGGTGATGATCAAAGGATCATGGCTGTCTTGGAGCATCCGCAAAGTGCTGGCGATTTCCAGAGGCGTGGTAAGGACCTTCGGGGGCTGCGGGGCATCTTCCGCATTAAGGGCGTTGAACACGATTCTTCCATCTCCAGGCAAAATACGACTACACGCAAGAACAGGCATTTTGCCAGTATGTAGCGCACCTTGGATAGGCCGCGCTGTAAACCGGCGTCAGGCTTGGCTGCGGGTGCTAGGCTTGACCAGGCGTGAGGTGGAGCCTTGGGCGTTGTACAGGGCCGGAGGTTCGCCGCCGTGGAGTATGCGTAACTGATTGGCGGTCGTGGCTTGCTGAAGCTGGATCGACTGGCCGTTGAGCTGGTTGGCTTCCTGGCACTGGGCGAGCAATTGGTTGAGTTCTTTGCTCTGTGACAGCAACTGGTCGCCGACCGAAGAATGACTGGCCAGTTGCGCGAGGCCATCGTGATCGGCCGGCAGACCCAGGCTGATCAGAATCTCGCTGCGCTTCTTGCCGTGCTGTTCGAGCAACACAATCAGCGATTGTTTGCGCGCCAGGATTTCTTCCAGCAAGGGCATATCCCGGCCGTACAAGGCCAGGGACTCTTCTTTGAGCAGCTCGAGCAATTGCTGCGTCGGCGCCAGATCATCAATGATCAGTTGAAGCAAATGTTCGTCGTGGTGCATGGCTGGCCTTGGGTTTTAAGCGTCCAAAAGCCCTGCGCAGGCCTTTGCCTAGCGCTCGGCTTCGAAGTTGAGCAGCTTGCTGGCTACACGGTTGCTGTCGACTTTATAGCTGCCATCTGCGATGGCCTGTTTCAACTCGGCCACGCGGGCTTTATTGACAACCGGCTGGTCGCGCAGCGAGTCAGTGACCTTCTGCAACTGTTGAGCCTCATTGCTCAGGTGTACCGATTCCCCACTCTGGCTGACGCTGGCCTGTTCTGCCTTGGCAGGCAGGGGCTGGGACTTGGCTTCTACGCTGTCCTTGGCACCGCCGGTACGCGTATTGCCTGGCAAAGCCGGGGCGTTATTCAAACGACTGAAATCAATGACCATGTTGAAAAAACCTCTGGGTATTTGGACGCTTGCCATGTTTTCGGCCATACCCGGATAAACTTTAGGCTCGGATTGACAATAAACCTGTACAGGTCGACATCCAACACACAGTGTAGGAAAAGCTGGCGTGTGATTCCAGTGATCTATAAAGCCACTTCGACCTGGCCGGGTGCCGTGACCCGCGCCTTGATCACGCGATTGGAGTTGAGATTCTTGACGCGGATCTGTTCGCTCATGCCGCCGTTGGACAACGCTTCACCTGGCATCCTGACGTTCAACCCGCCGCTGCTGGCGGAAATGACCACTTGGTCACCCTTACGGATCACCTCGGCCTGTTCCAGATGAACCAGGGTGATGACTTGGTCTGTAACCACTGGTCGGGTAAGTCTTTGCCCGATAGCCTGGTCCAGTGAGGTCAGGTAACCCTGATTAATCTGGCTGATGTCTCGCTCACGCAAGGCCACATCCTCGAAGCTGATAATACCGGTGCGTTTCAAAGGTCGCGCAACGACAACCACCTCACGGAACAGCTTGACTTGAGCAGGCACGAACACCGTCCAGGGCGAGGCACCTTCACAGCGTACTTTCACCGTGACTCGGCCAATGGGTTGGGCGGGACTTTCCAGGGTCGCTGTCAATTCCCTGTCGCACATGGGCATGCGCAAACGCGGGTCCAACTGATTGACCTGGATTTCATAACGTCCCGGCGTCTGTGTGGTTGCCAGATAATCTTCTACAGTGAACTCAAGAAACCCTTGGGTGACGCCGATAAGTACATCAGGCAGGGTAACGTTGTCGGCACGGGTCGTAGCATTGAGTCCCAAGGCAAGCAACGCCATCGTGGCGCAGAGTAATCTGCGATAGCGTTGGTGACCGAAGCGTCGGGAAACTGTCGTTTTGATATCCATGATCAATAAATAGCAAAGCTCGTGCCGTTTAGTGTTGGGTACGCTTCGTACCCCTAGTTTTGGGAGTCTGGGCATGGCAGGTGTAATGGATTCAGTAAACCAGCGCACACAGCTGGTAGGGCAGAATCGCCTGGAGTTGTTGCTTTTCCGCCTGGACGGCAAGCAGTTGTATGGCATCAACGTATTCAAAGTGCGTGAAGTGCTGCAATGCCCCAAGTTGACGATCATGCCCAAGTCCAATCCGGTCGTGTGTGGCGTGGCCAACATCCGTGGCGCGACTATTCCGATTCTCGACCTGGCATTGGCCACGGGGTCCTCGGGTTTGCAAGACCGCCAGAGCCCATTCGTGATCATTACCGAGTACAACACCAAGACCCAGGGTTTCCTGGTGCGCTCGGTGGAACGTATCGTCAATATGAACTGGGAAGAGATTCATCCGCCGCCCAAGGGCACCGGACGCGATCACTACCTGACGGCGGTGACGCGGGTCGATAACCAGTTGGTGGAAATCATCGACGTGGAGAAAATTCTCGCCGAAGTGGCGCCGACCTCGGAAGCCATCTCGGTCGGTGTGGTGGATGCCGAGACCGCGCATAAGGCCGTGTCTCTGCGTGTGCTGACCGTGGACGATTCTTCGGTGGCGCGCAAGCAGGTTACGCGTTGCCTGCAAACCGTCGGTGTGGACGTAGTAGCGCTCAATGATGGTCGCCAGGCCCTGGACTACCTGCGCAAGCTGGTGGACGAAGGCAAGAAGCCAGAGGAAGAATTCTTGATGATGATTTCCGACATCGAGATGCCGGAAATGGACGGCTACACCCTTACAGCCGAGATACGCAACGATCCACGCATGCAAAAACTGCATATCATCCTGCATACTTCGTTGTCGGGGGTATTCAATCAGGCAATGGTCAAGAAGGTCGGTGCTGATGACTTCCTGGCCAAATTCCGTCCTGATGACCTCGCATCCCGGGTAGTCGACCGGATCAAGGCAGCAGATCACAGCTAAGGGATTCTCCCCTGGCGGTCACACGATTTAAGAGGCGGTACCATTGTCTACGGGTAATTTGGATTTCGAACAGTTCCGGGTCTTCCTGGAAAAAGCCTGTGGCATATTGCTCGGTGAAAACAAGCAATACCTGGTATCCAGCCGTCTCAACAAACTGATGGAACAGCAGGGCATCAAATCCCTGGGTGAGTTGGTCCAGCGGATCCAGGGCCAGCCGCGCAGCGGGCTCAAGGAAATGGTGGTCGATGCCATGACTACCAACGAAACCTTATGGTTTCGCGATACATACCCCTTTGAAGTGCTTAAGAACAAGGTGCTGCCGGAGGCCATCAAGGCCAGCCCGGGCCAGCGCTTGCGTATCTGGTCGGCGGCGTGCTCTTCGGGGCAGGAACCGTACTCGATCTCGATGTCCATCGACGAGTTCGAACGGACCAATATGGGCCAGTTGAAAGCCGGCGCGCAAATTGTCGCCACGGACCTGTCCGGCACCATGCTTACCAACTGCAAGACCGGTGAGTATGACAGCCTGGCGCTGGGTCGAGGTCTGTCCCAGGAGCGCCTGCAACGTTACTTCGACCCCAAAGGGGCGGGACGCTGGGCGATCAAGGCACCGATCAAGAATCGCGTGGAGTTCCGCTCGTTCAACCTGCTCGATAGTTATGCGAGCCTGGGCAAGTTCGACATGGTGTTCTGCCGTAACGTGCTGATCTATTTCTCGGCTGAAGTGAAGAAAGACATCCTGTTACGCATTCACGGCACGCTCAAGCGTGGGGGGTATCTGTTTCTCGGCGCTTCCGAAGCCTTGAACGGCCTGCCTGATCACTACCAGATGGTGCAGTGCAGCCCGGGTATCATCTACCAGGCCAAGTAAGTCAATGTGAGAGTGTGGGAGGGGGCTTGCTCCCGATAGCGGTGTGTCAGTGATAGATTTATCAACTGAACCACCGCCATCGGGAGCAAGCCCCCTCCCACATTTTTTTGCGGCAAGATAACTAAAAGTGGCAATGCCCATTGCCGCTTTACTGGCGCCACGCGGAAATCACTTGCCGCTTTTCTGGCATTGCCGCCGGCAATCTCCCCCGCAAACCCCTTGTATACGGGGCTTCACAAAATTGGCATGCACCTTGCTATAACCCTGCTAACGAACAGCAGGTCAGCCTAAAGGTCTCCGCCATGAGCATCAGCTTCGATAAAGCGCTCGGTATCCACGAACAGGCCCTGGGCTTTCGCGCCCAGCGTGCCGAAGTCCTGGCCAACAACATTGCCAATGCCGATACCCCGAATTACAAGGCTCGGGACCTGGACTTCTCCGCCGTGCTCGCCGCCCAGCAAGACAAGACCAAGAACGGCACCTTCGCCTTGAACATGACCAACAGCCGTCATATCGAAGCTCAGGGCCTGGGCAATGCTGACGAGTCGCTGCTGTATCGCACGCCGATGCAGCCGTCGATCGACCAGAACACCGTCGACGCCCAACTGGAGCAATCGAATTACGCCGAGAACTCGGTGAACTTCCAGGCCAGCTTCACCCTGCTCAACAGTAAATTCAAAGGGCTGATGTCAGCCCTGCGTGGAGAGTAAGCCATGTCCCTGTCCAGTGTTTTCAATATTGCCGGCAGTGGCATGAGCGCGCAAACCACGCGCTTGAACACCGTCGCCAGTAACATCGCCAACGCCGAGACCGTGTCTTCGAGCATTGACCAGACTTACCGCGCCCGTCACCCGGTGTTTGCCACCATGTTCCAGGCTGGTCAGAGCGGCGGCAGTGATTCGTTGTTCCAGGACCAGGACGCAGCTGGCTCTGGTGTGCAAGTGCTGGGTGTGGTCGAAGACCAGAGCAACCTTGAGGCCCGTTACGAGCCGAACCATCCTGCCGCGAACGAAAAGGGTTACGTCTATTACCCCAACGTCAACGTGGTCGAGGAAATGGCCGACATGATTTCCGCCAGCCGCTCTTTCCAGACTAACGCGGAAATGATGAACACCGCCAAAGCCATGATGCAGAAGGTCCTGACCCTGGGTCAGTGATAAGGGGCGCCAAATAATGGCCATCGTTGATACGTCTAACAATACGGCAGTCCAGGACCTGTTCAATTCCAAGGTCAAGGATGCTTCGAACAATGTATCGAATGTTTCCAAAGCCGCGACTGGTAACCAGTCGCTGGGCAAGGATGCATTCCTGCAGTTGCTGGTCACCCAGCTGAAAAACCAGAACCCGCTGTCGCCTCAGGACA
Organism: Pseudomonas khavaziana; assembly: GCF_036704165.1. Classification (NCBI taxonomy): domain Bacteria; kingdom Pseudomonadati; phylum Pseudomonadota; class Gammaproteobacteria; order Pseudomonadales; family Pseudomonadaceae; genus Pseudomonas; species Pseudomonas khavaziana. The sequence continues at coordinate 4,959,137 of NZ_CP129946.1, read as the reverse complement.
ACGGCGCGTTCGTGGCGCAACTCGCCCAGTTCAGCAGCCTGGAAGGCATCAACACCCTGAACGACTCGGTGAATAACATCTCCAGCAACTTCAGCTCCTCGCAAGCGTTGCAGGCTTCGTCGCTAGTGGGGCGGTCGATCATTATCCAGACCGACAAAGCCATGGTTGATACCAGCAAGAGCATGAACGGTTCGGTGGATGTGCCATCGGCGGTGGGCAACGTTTCCGTCAAGATCACCGACAAGGACGGCAACGTCGTGCGCACCGTGGATATGGGCGCGCAGAGTGCCGGCAGCCAGAGCTTTATCTGGGATGGCAAGAACGACAAGGGCGAGGTCGCCCCAGCCGGCACCTACACCTTCAATGCCTCCACCAAGAACGACAAGGGTGATGCGGTGGCCCTGGCCACCTCACTGCCGGCCACGGTAACCAGCGTGACCCTGAGCAAGACCGGCGGCGAAATGCTGCTCAACCTTGCAGGCGGCATGGGCAGCGTCAAGCTGTCGCAAATTCAGACTATCGGTACATAGAGCCGGCTAGATACGGCAGAGGGAGAGAAACATGTCTTTTAACATCGGCCTTAGCGGCCTCTATGCGGCCAACAAACAACTGGACGTGACCGGCAACAACATCGCCAACGTCGCGACCACTGGCTTCAAGTCATCCCGTGCGGAATTCGCTGATATCTACGCGGCCTCCAAGCTGGGTACCGGCCAGAACACTATCGGCAACGGTGTGAACCTGGCGGCGGTGTCCCAGCAGTTCACCCAGGGCGACGTCAACGGCGGTGGCGGCATCCTCGACATGGCGATCCAGGGCGGTGGTTTCTTCGTGCAGAAGGGTAGCGACGGATCGCTGGAATACACCCGTAGCGGTGCTTTCCGTGCGGACAAGGACGGCTACATTACCAACAACACCGGTACTTCGCGTTTGCAGGGTTACGCTGCGGACGAGAATGGCAAGATCTCCAAGGGTGGCCTGGTCGACCTGCAACTGAACCTGGCGAACCTGCCACCGAAGGCGTCCACCAAGGTGGACTCTGCCAGTAACCTCAACTCCTCGTCGCCGGTAATTGACCAGACCAAGAATCCGTTTGATCCGAGTAAGTCCGAAACATTCACCACTCAATACAGCACTACATTGTATGACTCTCAGGGTAACGCTCACCCGATGGTGCAGTACGTGGTGAAAACCGACGCCAACCAGTGGCAGTCCTACACCTTGATCGATGGCCGCAACCCTGATGGTTCGCCTCCTACCGGTACCGGTGCTGACGTGAAGGCGCCTGTGCCCTCGACTCTGAGTTTCGATGGTGCCGGTAATCTCAAGAGCATCGTGACCGGTGGTGTTGCCGGCAACACCTTGACCATCAAGGATTGGGTACCTGGCACAGTCACCGATGGAGTCTGGAAGGCCAACGATGCGACAGCGAACAAGGACGGCATTGCTATCAACATGGGCAACGTCACTCAGTACAACTCCGCCAGCTACCGCAATCCGCCAATCACTGACGGTTATGCCACTGGCCAGATCACCGGCCTGAAAATCGACGGCAGCGGTGTATTGTTCGCGACCTTCAGCAACCAGCAGAGCAAGGCCATCGGCCAGATCTCCCTGGCCAGCTTCAACAACGAGCAAGGCTTGCAGCCGGCTGGCGGTACGGCTTGGAAAGAGACCTTCGCATCGGGTCAGCCGGGCTACGACGCGCCGGAATCCGGCACTCTGGGTTCGATCAAGGGCTCCTCTCTGGAAGCCTCCAACGTTAACCTGACCAACGAGCTGGTGGACTTGATCAAGGCCCAGAGCAACTACCAGGCGAACGCCAAGACCATCTCCACGCAGAGCACCATCATGCAGACCATCATTCAGATGACCTGATACCGTCGCTCAATACGCGCGCACAAAAAAAGCCCCTCGATAGAGGGGCTTTTTTTGTGCGCGCGTTACTTGTTTACCGCATGTTTCATCTCGCTTTGCTGCTGGAACGTCCAACGCCCGTTGCGCCACGGACGAGTCACGGGCGCATGCCGCCCATGGACCAGTGGGAGACATGCATGGCGATTTACAAGCAGTGGGAAGGCGCACCACCAGGAAGTCATTGGTTTGTCCTGAATAACTATAGTGCGGGCTTATACGGACGCAAAAATCAGCCGGATGAACCCGGAAAAAACAAAGACACCGACGCTGAGTCCGTCAGGCAACTGCTCAGTGAGTTGATGGATGCCGAAAAAGACTCCAAGAGCCAGACCGCTCAAGACCTTCGCGACAAGCTGAACGAAAAGCGCGAAGAGCTCGGTGACGAAAAAATCAAGGAGATCATCAAGGCGCTGATGGAGACGGCTGACGTCTCCTGGTTGGATTTTCTGCGGCGCTTGATGAGGTTGTGGTTCCCAGAGATGGATGATGCATCACCGTCACCTTCACCGCCTTCTCCTCGCCCATCGCCAGGTGGAGGCGGAGGTGGTGGGGGTGGTGGCAATTGGCCGAGCCCCAACGATTTCGGCCCCAGCGAGCCCATGAGTAATCTGCCGATTACCGAAGGCTCCAAGCACTTCAACTACAAGCCCGATGAAAGTAACCCAGGGAAAAAACCAGACAATATCTGGAGTGGATTCAGCCAGGGGCCGGACGGCAATTGCGTCACCGTTTCAGCGATTAAGGGGGCAATGATGAAGTTTGGACAGAAGCCCACTGATGTCTTCGCAGAGGTCAAAGAGACGAGCAATGGCTATTACGTGAAAATGCGCGATGGCAAAGAGGTTAACTTTACCAAAGATGAATTACGGCAGGCAGCCAGGTATGCGCAGTTCAAGGGCGATAATCCGAGTATGTTGACCGATGCCAATTTCATGTTCGCCGCGAGTGCCAAGCGTGCACAAATGGAAGGCAATGGACTGGACGACAACCCCAATGAATCGAAGAAGAGCTTTGCCCATGCCATGCAAAGTCTGAACAACGGCGAAATGCCCGGCGAAGCATTGGATCGCCTTGGTTTGAAAGGGCTCTATAGGAAGTCCTCGAGTAGCGAACTGGCGAGCGGCAAGCTGGGCGTCGTGGCCTATAATCGCCATTCAATGGTGGTCATCGACGGTCAAGTTGAGCTATGGGGGCGGCGAGGTGGCGCGCCGAAGCAGGGTATTGCGTACGCGTTCCTCTAGGCGTGATAAACAAAAAAGCCCGATAAACCCTGTGCAGTCGGGGTCCATCGGGCTTTTTAAATCCAGGGCGTTCAAGCCCTGGATCGGTTCAGCTTATTGGCAAGCTTCGCAATCCGGCTCGTCAATTGCGCAGGCCTTTGGCACTGGTGCCGGGCCGGCGGGGGCAGCGAGTACCGAATCATCACCGTGGTTGCCGCTGGAAACAGCATTGAGCTTACCGGTGTTGATGGTCGACTTCTCGGTGCTGGTTGCGGCCAGGGCACGGAGGTAGTAAGTGGTTTTCAGGCCACGGTACCAAGCCATGCGGTAGGTCACGTCCAGCTTCTTGCCCGAAGCGCCGGCGATGTAGAGGTTCAGCGATTGGGCCTGGTCGATCCACTTCTGGCGACGACTGGCGGCGTCAACGATCCACTTGGTGTCCACTTCGAACGCGGTCGCGTAGAGCTCCTTGAGCTCTTGCGGGATGCGCTCGATCTGCTGCACCGAACCGTCGTAGTACTTCAGGTCGTTGATCATCACCGAGTCCCACAGGCCGCGGGCTTTCAGGTCACGGACCAGGTACGGGTTGATCACGGTGAATTCGCCCGACAGGTTCGATTTCACATACAGGTTCTGGTAGGTCGGTTCGATCGACTGCGACACGCCGGTGATGTTGGCGATGGTAGCGGTCGGTGCGATGGCCATGATGTTGGAGTTACGAATACCTTTCTGTACACGGGCACGTACCGGTGCCCAGTCCAGGGTTTCGTTCAGGTCGACATCGATGTACTTCTGGCCACGCTGTTCGATCAGGATCTGTTGCGAATCCAGCGGCAGGATGCCCTTGGACCACAGCGAGCCCTGGAACGTCTCGTAGGCGCCGCGTTCGTCGGCCAGGTCGCAGGAAGCCTGGATTGCGTAGTAGCTGACCGCCTCCATGGACTTGTCGGCGAACTCGACCGCAGCATCCGAACCGTAAGGAATGTGCTGCAGGTACAGCGCGTCCTGGAAGCCCATGATGCCCAGTCCCACTGGACGATGCTTGAAGTTGGAGTTCTGCGCCTGTGGCACCGAGTAGTAGTTGATGTCGATGACGTTATCGAGCATGCGTACTGCGGTGTTGACGGTGCGTTGCAGCTTGGCGGTGTCCAGCTGGCCGTTGACGATGTGGTTCGGCAGGTTGATCGAGCCCAGGTTGCAAACGGCGATCTCGTCCTTGTTGGTGTTCAAGGTGATCTCGGTGCACAGGTTCGAGCTGTGGACCACGCCCACGTGCTGCTGCGGGCTGCGCAGGTTGCATGGGTCTTTGAAAGTCAGCCATGGGTGGCCGGTTTCAAACAGCATGGACAGCATTTTGCGCCACAGGTCTTTGGCCTGGATGGTCTTGAACAGCTTGACCTTGCCTGGGTACTCGGTGAGGGCTTCGTAGTACTCGTAGCGCTCCTCGAAGGCCTTGCCGGTCAGGTCGTGCAGGTCCGGGACTTCGGATGGCGAGAACAGGGTCCACTTGCCGTCATCGAAGACACGCTTCATGAACAGGTCAGGGATCCAGTTGGCGGTGTTCATGTCGTGGGTACGACGACGGTCATCACCGGTGTTCTTGCGCAGCTCGATGAACTCTTCAATGTCCATGTGCCAGGTTTCCAGGTAGGCACACACAGCGCCTTTGCGCTTGCCACCCTGGTTCACGGCGACGGCGGTATCGTTCACCACTTTCAGGAAGGGGACGACGCCCTGGGACTTGCCGTTGGTGCCCTTGATGTACGAACCCAGTGCGCGCACCGGTGTCCAGTCGTTGCCCAGGCCGCCGGCGAATTTGGACAGCATGGCGTTGTCGTGGATCGCGTGGTAGATGCCCGACAGGTCATCCGGCACGGTGGTCAGGTAGCAGCTCGACAACTGCGGACGCAGGGTGCCGGCGTTGAACAGGGTCGGGGTCGACGACATGTAGTCGAAGGACGACAGCAGGTTGTAGAACTCGATGGCGCGATCTTCTTTCTGCTTCTCTTCAATCGCCAGGCCCATGGCCACGCGCATGAAGAACACTTGCGGCAGTTCGAAGCGGATACCGTCCTTGTGGATGAAGTAACGGTCGTAAAGGGTTTGCAGGCCCAGGTAGGTGAACTGCTGGTCACGTTCGTGGTTGATCGCCTTGCCAAGTTTTTCCAGGTCGAAGGTGGCCAGCACCGGGTTGAGCAATTCGAACTCGATACCCTTGGCGATGTAGGCTGGCAGGGCCTTGGCGTACAGGTCAGCCATCTCGTGGTGGGTGGCGCTGTCGGCCACGCCCAGGAAGCCCAGGCCTTCGGCACGCAGGGTGTCCATCAGCAGGCGCGCGGTCACGAACGAGTAGTTCGGCTCGCGTTCAACCAGGGTACGGGCGGTCATCACCAGGGCGGTGTTGACGTCGGTCAGGGCCACGCCGTCGTACAGGTTCTTCAGGGTTTCGCGCTGGATCAGGTCACCATCGACTTCTTCCAGGCCTTCGCAGGCTTCGGTGATGATGGTGTTCAGGCGGCCCAGGTCCAGCGGCGCAAAGCTGCCGTCGGCCAGGGTGATGCGGATCGACGGGTGCGCTTGTACGGCAGCTTCTTCGGCCGGGGAACGCACGGCACGTTCCTTGGCGCGCGAATCACGGTAGATCACGTAGTCGCGTGCGACTTTCTGCTCGCCGGCACGCATCAGGGCCAGTTCGACCTGGTCCTGGATTTCTTCGATGTGGATAGTGCCGCCCGATGGCATGCGACGCTTGAAGGTTGCGGTGACCTGTTCGGTCAGGCGGGCAACCGTGTCGTGGATGCGCGACGAGGCAGCAGCGGTGCCGCCTTCAACTGCAAGAAACGCTTTGGTGATGGCGACGGTGATCTTGTCATCGGTATAAGGAACGACAGTGCCGTTACGCTTGATCACGCGCAGTTGGCCAGGTGCAGTGGCGGACAGATCCAGGTTCGAATCAGCGGCCTGCGGCACGGAGCCCTGCGGGTTCTCGCGAGTTGTGTCGGTTTGCATGGGGGGTTGTCTCCACGTTCTATATTTGATTGCGAGTGCCAGGCTTTTTCCTGCAACACCCGTACCGTTTTCCATGTCGGGGATGGAGAACAGCTGCCATCCGCGTGAGCGGTTTGGTCTACTGAAAAATCTGTTGGTTCAACGCTGCGCTAGCAATAAAACGCTTGAGTTTCGAGCCACTTGTGTGGTTGGGCGCTGATGTCGAAAACCCTACATGTAGGGTCTTCATAAGCGCCGAGGTACAAGATAATGCGTTTTCGAGGGGTTAGCAACGGAGTAACCTGTGGATAACGCTGTGAGTAAAATGTGTAAGAAAGGTCGAATAGGCGTGTAGGCCGCATTGCTGCTGGATTACGCCGTTTGTCATTAAATATTTCGGGCGTGAAACAGCCTGCCCATTTTCGAAGGGCGCGAACCCTATCACAAACAAACGCGATCTCCGAATGGATTTCCAGGCTTGTTTTTAAGGGGCGAGCCATGGCTACAATCGGCCTTGATCAGGGCGATAGCATGCTTGCTCCACATGACAACTGTAGGAGCGAGCTTGCTCGCGAAAACCGTCAACGATAATGCAGCATACTTGGATAAGCGCGGTGCCCTTGCGTTCTTCGCGAGCAAGCTCGCTCCTACAATAATAAAGAACCGAGGTAGCGCATGGAGCAAGAAGCCTGGCAGATATTGATCGTCGAAGACGACGAGCGACTCGCCGAGTTGACTCGCGAATACCTGGAAAGCAACGGCCTGCGCGTGTCGGTGGAAAGCGACGGTGCGCAGGCTGCGGCGCGGATCATCGCCGAACAACCCGACCTGGTGATCCTCGACCTGATGCTGCCCGGCGAAGATGGCCTGAGCATCTGCCGCAAGGTACGCGAGCGCTATGACGGCGTCATCCTGATGCTCACTGCGCGCACCGACGATACGGACCAGATACTGGGCCTGGACATGGGCGCAGACGACTACGTGTGCAAACCCGTGCGCCCGCGTTTGTTGCTGGCGCGTATCCAGGCACTGCTGCGCCGCAGCGAGCCGGCGCTACCGGCGGCAGTGGAAAACCAGCGCCGCCTGCAATTCGGCCCCTTGGTGGTGGACAACGCCCTGCGCGAGGCCTGGCTGCACGATGGCGGTATTGAACTGACCAGCGCCGAGTTCGACCTGTTATGGCTGCTGGTGGCGAACGCCGGGCGCATCCTGTCCCGCGAGGAAATCTTTATCGCCCTGCGCGGCATCGGCTACGACGGCCAGGATCGCTCCATTGATGTGCGCATCTCGCGCATTCGGCCGAAGATCGGCGACGATCCGATTCACCCGCGTCTGATCAAGACGATCCGCAGCAAAGGCTACCTGTTCGTCCCCGAAGCCGCCGCCGATATGCCGCTGTGAATTCGATCTTCCTGCGCATCTACGGCGGCATGTGCGCGGCGCTGATCCTGGTGGCGCTGCTCGGTGCCCTGGCGTTGCACCTGCTCAACGATGTGCGCAGCGGCCAGTACCGCGAGCGCCTGGCCCACGGCACCTTTGCGTTGATGGGCGATAACCTGCAACCCATGAGTGCCATTGAGCGGCTGCGCGCCTTGGCGGTGTGGGAGCGCTTGCTGGGCATTCCGCTGGAACTGCGCACGTTCACCCAGGCGCAACTGGACTTGGGCCAGCGCAACCGCCTGCAACGTGGCCAGGTCCTGGTGGAACAGACCGGCCCCCATGCGGCGCGAGTGCTGCGACTGGTCAGCGAACAGGAGCAGTTGGTGCTCACCGGCGAAGTGCAGCAGATCAGCGAGCAATTGGCCCGTGCGACCATCTACCTGCTGGCCGACGAACTGGTGCGCTTTCCAGTCGCCGAGCAGCCGCAGCGCCTGGCCGATATAAAGGAGGCCAAGGGCTTTGGTTTTGAAATGCACTTGGTGGCCCTCGACCAGGCCGACATGGACGACGACCAGCGCCGGCGCGTAGCGGAAGGCGATACGGTGATGGCTCTGGGCAAGGGCGGCGATTCGATCCGCGTGTTTGCCGGCATGGTCGGCACGCCATGGGTGCTGGAGATCGGCCCGCTGTATCAAATGAACCCTTATCCGGCGCAATGGCTGATTCTGATCACCTTGATCGGCCTGACTCTGATCGGCTTGATCGTCTATTTGCTGGTGCGCCAGCTTGAGCGCCGACTCAAAGGACTGGAGGCGGCAGCTACACGCATCGCCAAGGGCAACCTGGAGGTCCGCGTGCCGGCCCGTGGGGCTGATTCGGTCGGGCGCCTGGCGGCCGCATTCAATGGCATGGCCGAGCATTTGCAGCAATTGCTGGCGATTCAGCGCGAGCTTGTACGTGCGGTGTCCCATGAGTTACGCACACCGGTGGCGCGCCTGCGTTTTGGCCTGGAGATGATTGGCGATGCCGCCACCCCCGAAGCCCGGCGCAAATACCTGGAAGGCATGGATGGCGATATCCAGGACCTCGATGGCCTGGTGGACGAGATGCTCACCTATGCGCGCCTGGAGCAGGGGGCGCCGGAGCTGAATTTCCAGCGGGTGGACCTGAATGCCTTGCTCGACCAGGTGATCGGCGAATTGTCGCCACTGCGCCCGCAGGTCGTCGTTACCCGCGGTATTTGCCTGTCATCGACGCATTGGGATGACGCCTGGGTCGACGCCGAACCGCGTTACCTGCACCGTGCCCTGCAGAACCTGGTGAGTAACGCCATGCGCCACGCCAAGGGGCACGTGCTGATCAGTTACCAGGTGGGCCAGGTGCGTTGCCGCATTGATGTGGAGGACGATGGCCCCGGCGTGCCCGAAAGCGCCTGGGAGCGGATCTTTACGCCGTTCCTGCGCCTGGACGACAGCCGCACCCGCGCGTCTGGCGGCCACGGCCTGGGCTTGTCGATTGTGCGGCGGATCATCTACTGGCATGGCGGGCGGGCGTTGATCAGCAAGAGTAACAACCTGGGCGGGGCGTGTTTCAGCTTGAGTTGGCCCCGGGATCAAGAGAAACCCTGACGTCCTGACTGTAGGAGCGAGCTTGCTCGCGAAAAACTCACAGGCGCCGCGTTTATTCAGGAAGCACGCGTTATCGTTGACGTTTTTCGCGAGCAAGCTCGCTCCTACATTGCGATAGCCACCAGGCTCAACAACTGCTCTCCCTCCACCACAAACTGTCCTTCCAGCTCTTTGCCATGCTTCCATTCTTCCGAAAGATCGGTCAGCAACCGCAACCGCACCTTCCCGGCCGCTGACCACTCCAACACCTCGGCATGCTCGAAATAAAAGCGCTTGCGCACGATCGGATAGAGCGCCTTGAACAGACTCTCCTTGACCGAAAACGTCAACGTCACCAGCAGCCCGTGCTGCTGACGGGGTAGTGCGGCCATGCGCTGCAATTCATCCGCGGTCAGAATTTCCCCGGCCAGGCGTTCCGCGCGTTCCAGGGCCAGCAGGTTCTCCAGGTCCATTCCCAGCCCGCGCCACTGCGTCTTGTGGCCGACAATGGCCGCCGCGTGCCCGGTGCTGTGGGTGATGGAGCCACTGATATGCCCAGGCCAGATTGGTGCGCGGTCTTCACCGATCGCCGGGATGCAGTTGAGGTTATCGAGTCGCTGTAGCGCTTCGCGGGCGCACAGGCGGCCGGCGAGAAACTCCGCTTGCCGCTTGGCCACCGAGCGCTGGATGCTCGCCGGCGGCGGCACGGCGCTGCGCTGGAAATCCAAGGGGTTCAATAAGGCCGGGTCGAATCGCGTGCTCAAAAACACCGTACCCGGCAAGGGGACAGGCAGCGGCCAACGGGCATCGAGTGGGGTACAGCAAGCGGGTAGGGGCGTCATGCGCAGTATTTTGCCGAGTTGGCGCGCCAGTGGATAGCCCGGCAGCGGTTCAGTTGTGGTTCAGAGCCTGTTCAGGGGGAGTTCAGGGGCGCTTGCGTAGTCTGGACCTCACAGCCTAAACGCGTATGAGGTGACTACCATGACTGCGATCAAGAAGCTGATGTTGGCGTTGACCATGCTCGGCGCCACCGCCGGCGTGCAAGCCTCGGATGGCGACTTCAGGGGATTTGGCAGCGAGAAAACCAAGAAATCCGGCAGCCCGATCCATCGTGTCAGCTTCGAGGACGCCGGCACCCAGACCGCGCCGTGGGGCCGGGCCTTGGGCGCTACCGCCGCGCAACCTGACTATCGCAGCGGCTACCCGCACCTGACGGGCCATTACAATGGCATTAAACTGCGCCCGCAAGACGTGCAGGGCCGCTATGATATCCCTCGATAGGATAGTTGAATTGCCTTGGAGAGCCTTATGAAATTGCTGGTGGTGGAAGATGAGGCGCTGCTGCGCCATCACCTGTTTACCCGCCTGACCGACAGCGGGCATGTGGTCGAAGCCGTGGCCAATGCCGAGGAGGCCCTGTACCAGACAGGCCAATTCAATCATGACCTGGCGATCATCGACCTTGGCCTGCCCGGCATGGGCGGCCTGGACCTGATTCGCCAACTGCGCACCCAGGCCAAGACCTTTCCGATCCTGATCCTGACCGCCCGCGGCAACTGGCAGGATAAAGTCGAAGGCCTGGCGGCCGGTGCCGACGACTATGTGGTCAAGCCGTTCCAGTTCGAAGAGCTGGAGGCGCGAATGAACGCGTTGTTGCGCCGCTCCAGCGGTTTTACCCAGTCCACCATCATTGCCGGGCCCTTGCTGCTGGATCTCAATCGCAAGCAAGCCTCCCTGGATGAACAGCCGCTGGCGCTGACCGCCTATGAGTATCGGATCCTCGAATACTTGATGCGCCATCATCAGCAAGTGGTGGCCAAGGACCGCTTGATGGAGCAACTCTACCCCGATGACGACGAGCGCGACCCGAACGTCATCGAAGTGCTGGTCGGTCGCCTGCGTCGTAAGCTGGAAGGACCGACCGGGTTCAAGCCGATCGATACCGTGCGCGGCCTGGGTTACCTGTTCAATGAGCGCTGCCGTTGATTCGCTCGCTACGTGTGCGCCTGATGCTGGCGGCCGCCACCCTGGCCGTGCTGTTCATGCTCGGCTTGTTGCCCGCCATGCAAGGCGCTTTCAGCCTGGCCCTGCAGGATTCCATTGAGCAGCGCCTGGCTTCGGACGTGACCACCCTGATCTCTGCGGCGCGGGTCGAAAATAATCGCCTGCTGATGCCGGCGCAGTTGCCGGATGAACGCTTCAACCTCACCGACAGCCGTCTGCTTGGCTATATCTACGACCGCGAGGGCCACCTGGTATGGCGTTCGCGGGCGACCCGGGAAGAAAACATCAACTACAAGCCGCGCTACGATGGGCGCGGCAACGAGTTTGCGCGCATCCGCGAGGCCAATGGCCAGGAATTTTTCGTGTATGACGTCGAGGTCAAGCTGCTGGGGGGCAAGAGTGCGGCGTTCAGCATTGTTGCCCTGCAACCGGTGCGTGAATATCAACTGACCCTCGAAGGCTTGCGCGAGAACCTCTACCTCGGCTTCGGCGCCGCTTTGCTCGTGCTGTTGACGCTGTTGTGGCTGGGCCTGACCTGGGGCTTGCAAGCCTTGCGACGCTTGAGCCAGGAGCTTGACCAGATCGAAGGTGGCACCCGTGAGAGCCTTTCCGAAGAACATCCCCGCGAACTGCTGCGACTTACCGGCTCCCTCAACCGGTTGCTGCACAGCGAACGCGAGCAACGCACACGCTACCGCGATTCCCTGGATGACCTGGCCCATAGCCTGAAAACCCCACTGGCGGTCTTGCAGGGGGTGAGTGAGGACATGGCTCAGCGCCACGAAGACCGTGGCCAGGCGTGGGTGCTGCAATCACAGATCGAGCGCATGAGCCAGCAGATAGGCTATCAATTGCAGCGTGCCAGCCTGCGTAAGAGCGGCCTGGTGCGCCACCAAGTGCGTTTGGAGCCTGTGTTGCAAAGTCTGTGCGATACCTTGGAAAAGGTTTACCGCGACAAGCGCGTCAACGTCTCCTTTGACCTGCCGCAAGAGTGCGACGTGCCCATCGAGAAAGGTGCCCTGCTCGAAATGCTCGGCAACTTGCTGGAAAACGCCTATCGCCTATGCCTGCGACAAGTACGTATCAGCCTGGTGGAAAACCTGGACGGCATCGAACTGTGTATCGAAGACGACGGCCCCGGTGTGCCGCCGGACCAGCGCGCACGGATTCTGCAACGCGGCGAGCGGCTTGATCGCCAGCACCCAGGGCAGGGCATCGGGCTGGCGGTGGTCAAGGACATCATCGAAAGCTACAACGCACGGCTGACGCTAGGGGACTCGGCACTAGGCGGCGCGGCTTTCAGGATCCATTTTCCGGCGTTGTGATGTCTATCGACTGGGCTTACGCGATGGTCGCCAGATAGTCGACCGCCATCTGACTGATGCCCTGCGATCCAAATGTGGGAGGGGGCTTGCACCTCGATGAAGGTGTGTCAGTCAATACGTCTGGGGCTGACCCACCGCCATCGGGGCAAGCCCCCTCCCACAGGTCCAGCGGCATACCAAAAGTTGTGTAGATACCCGTGCTGAGCCAAGGCCACCGCCTTTTAACTTTCCTGCGCGCGATACGCCCCCGGGGTCAACCCCGTCCACTTCTTGAATGCCCGATGAAACGCCGACGGTTCGGAGAACCCCAACTGCTCGGCAATCTCCTGCAAGGACAAATCCGCCCGTCCCAAATGGTAGATGGCAATATCCCGGCGTAACTCATCCTTCAATGCCTGAAAGCTGGTGCCTTCTTCGCGCAGGTGCCGGCGCAGGGTCTGGGGGCTGATGTGCAGGTGCTGGGCGACGGCCTCCAGGTCTGGCCAGGGCGTGCGATCACGACTCAGCAAGCGGCGCAACTGGCTGCTCAGGCTGTCGCCTTCATCCGGTCGGGACAATAAGTCGGCAGGCGAGCGCTGCAAGAAATGCTTGAGGGTGCGTTCATCCTGCAACAGGGGCAGGCTCAGGTAGCGGCTGGGAAATACCAGGCTGCTGTTCGGCGCGCCGAACATGTGAGGGCAGGGGAACAACAGGTCGTATTCACTGGCATGGGCCGGCGTGGGGTAACTGAAGGTTGCCTGCTGCAGCCGGATTCGCTGGCCGATCAGCCAACTGCCCAGGCGATGCCAGATCACCAGCAGGCATTCACTGAGAAAGTGATCCGGGTCCCATAGCTGCGAGTCGTCCAGGCTCAGTCGCGCCATATCGCCTTCTTTCGTCAGTTGCCAGCGCGGGCCCTGCGGGAAGAGGCTATAAAACAATAAGCCGCGTTCCAGAGCCTTCTCCAGCGTGCGGCAATGGATCAGGGCGTGGCACATCATGGCGAAGGTGCCGCGTTTGCTCGGCCCATCGGCGAACCCCAGGTACTCGTCATCCAGCTCCAGCCAGAGCATTTGCAGCAGCCGGGTGAATTGCTCCGGTGCAATGCGGGCGCGAGGCTCGCTCAGCAGTTCAGGGGTGATGCCCACCTGCTGCAACAACCCCGAGTAGTCGTAACCGGCTCGACGCGCACCGCCGAGGGCTGCTCGGGCGTAGTGACTGGCGATGGTACGTTCGCGCATGCAAGGGCCTCGTCCATGGAGTGGCGGATGGTAGCCATCACCCGGCCAAGCGACAAGGCGGATATCCGCCAAATTGTAGGACGAGACTAGGTAGGTGGGCGGAAATCCGCCACCTGGCTGCGTGACTCAGGATAGGCAATAACGCCCCCAGCCCTGATGTCTAAAGGCCTTCAGCGTATTTGCGCAAAGTGGCACGCCGTTTGCGATAAGGATCACAGCGCAGGCTTTGTCCTACAGGCTTCGCCAACAACAAATCCCTCCAGTGCAGGAGGGTTCGCAATTCAAGTGTCGTGGGCAATGGCGGATATTTGCCCCACGGGACGTTTGAGGAACTTTGCAATGACGACTCGTCAGCCAATCTACAAATCCCTGTATTTCCAGGTGATTGTCGCAATCGTTATCGGTATTTTGCTCGGCCACTTCTACCCGCAGACCGGCGTGGCCCTCAAGCCACTGGGTGACGGCTTTATCAAGCTGATCAAAATGGTCATCGCCCCGATCATCTTCTGCACCGTGGTCAGCGGCATCGCTGGCATGCAAAGCATGAAGTCGGTGGGCAAGACCGGTGGTTATGCGCTGCTGTATTTCGAAATCGTCTCCACCATCGCCCTGCTGATCGGCCTGGTCGTGGTCAACGTCGTGCAACCGGGCGCCGGCATGCACATCGACGTCGCCACCCTGGACGCTTCCAAAGTGGCGGCGTACGTCACCGCCGGTAAAGACCAGAGCATTGTCGGCTTTATCCTCAACGTCATTCCGAACACCATCGTCGGCGCCTTCGCCAACGGCGACATCCTGCAAGTGCTGATGTTCTCGGTGATCTTCGGTTTCGCCCTGCACCGTCTGGGCGCCTACGGCAAGCCGGTGCTGGACTTCATCGATCGCTTCGCCCACGTGATGTTCAACATCATCAACATGATCATGAAACTCGCGCCAATCGGCGCCCTGGGTGCGATGGCATTCACCATCGGCGCCTACGGTGTGGGTTCGCTGGTGCAGTTGGGCCAGCTGATGATCTGCTTCTACATCACCTGCATCCTGTTCGTGGTCCTGGTGCTGGGCGCCATCTGCCGCGCCCACGGTTTCAGCGTGTTGAAGCTGATCCGCTACATCCGTGAAGAACTGCTGATCGTACTGGGTACCTCGTCTTCCGAATCCGCATTGCCACGCATGCTGATCAAGATGGAGCGCCTGGGTGCGAAGAAGTCGGTGGTCGGCCTGGTGATCCCAACCGGCTACTCCTTCAACCTCGACGGTACGTCGATCTACCTGACCATGGCTGCCGTGTTCATCGCCCAGGCGACCGACACCCACATGGACATCACCCACCAGATCACCCTGCTGCTGGTGCTGCTGCTGTCTTCCAAAGGCGCGGCGGGCGTGACCGGCAGCGGTTTCATCGTACTGGCTGCGACCCTGTCGGCCGTAGGCCACTTGCCGGTGGCCGGCCTGGCGCTGATCCTGGGTATCGACCGCTTCATGTCCGAAGCCCGTGCGCTGACCAACCTGGTGGGTAACGCCGTTGCTACCATCGTTGTCGCCAAGTGGGTCAAGGAGCTGGACACCGACAAGCTGCAAAGTGAGCTGGCGTCCGGCGGCACCGGTATCTCCGACACCCGCGAGGAAGATGACCTGGGTGTGGCCGAAGGCCCGGCGCCTGTCGTCAAGTAAGTCGCTGCTGGCGTGATCTGACGCCAAGGCCACCCGCAAACGCCCCGACTGGTTCGGGGCGTTTGCGTGTGTGTACGGCCACTTCTGGATTCTTTTGCTTTACAGTAAATGACGATTTCATTAACAACGCTGGCAGGAGGTTTGATGGACAGTGTGGATTTGAATGTCCTGCGTAGCGTCCTTGAGTGGCGTCGCGCCGGGCAGCGGGTGGTGTTGTACAGCGTGGTACAGACCTGGGGCAGTGCGCCGCGCCCTCCTGGGGCGATGCTGGCCTTGCGCGGCGACGGGGTGGTGATTGGCTCGGTTTCCGGTGGCTGCATCGAAGATGACTTGATCGCCCGCCTGCAGGACGGGCGGTTGGCTGATAATGGGCCCCCCGTCCAATTGGTCACCTACGGCGTCACCCGCGATGAAGCGGCGCGCTTTGGCTTGCCGTGCGGCGGTACGCTGCGCCTGACCGAAGAGCGGGTGGATGATTGGGGCTGGGTGGCCGAACTGCTGGCGCGCTGTGAAGACCACCAGGTCGTTGCGCGTGAATTGGACCTGACCACGGGCGCGGTAGCCCTGAGCGCCGCGAGCAAGACCGATGTGGTGAGCTTCGACGGCGAGCGTCTGCGTGCTATTTACGGGCCGCGTTGGCGCCTGCTGTTGATCGGTGCCGGGCAGTTGTCACGCTACGTCGCGCAAATGGCGCGCTTGCTGGATTTCGAAGTGCTGATCTGCGACCCCCGTGAAGAATTCGTCTATGGCTGGGAAGAACAGCACGGTCGATTTGTGCCAGGCATGCCCGACGAGGCGGTGCTCAATATCCAAACCGATGAACGCACCGCTATCGTCTGCCTGACCCACGATCCGCGTTTGGATGACATGGCATTACTGACAGCACTGAACTCCACCGCGTTCTACATCGGCGCGCTGGGGTCGCGGGTCAATACCCAGAAGCGTCGAGAGAATCTCGCAGCCCTGGGCTTGTCTGAGGACGCCATTGCACGTTTGCACGGGCCGATTGGCTTGCATATCGGTAGCCATACCCCGGCGGAGATCGCTTTGTCGTTGATGGCGGAAATTGTCGCAATCAAGAACGGCGTGGCAGCGGTGCAGAAAAAACCCTTGGCGGTGGTGGCGCAGTGACTGTCACGGCTATCGTGCTGGCAGCGGGGCAGGGCAGTCGTTTTCGCGCCGAAGCCGGTGCCGATCAGGACAAGTTGCTGGCCGTTTGCGTGGGGCTGGATGGCGTTTCCCGGCCGGTGATCGAGCAGGTACTGGTTAACCTGCCCGCGTCGCTTGTTGAGCGCTGGGTGGTGACCTCACCGGAGCGCCTTGAGGTGATTCGTTTAGCTGAGGCGTACGGTTGCAAGGTCTTGCTGCTGGAATCGGCCGGTATGGGTGACAGCATTGCCGCAGCCGTTGCGGCCAGCGCCTCGGTGGATGGTTGGCTCGTTGTGCTGGGTGATATGCCGTTTATTCGATCCGCGACGATCGAGCGTGTGCTGGCCGATCCGGAAAACATCACTGTACCGGTGCATGCCGGGCAGTATGGGCATCCGGTGGCTTTCGGTGGTGTATTCGGGCCTGCGTTGATGGCGTTGACAGGGGACCGTGGCGCGAAGCCTTTGTTTGCACAAGCACAGGTGCGGGGCGTGCAGGTGGATGATCCTGGGGTGCTATGGGATGTGGACGTGCCGCAACGGTTGAGGTTCAGCGCCGAGCGCTAATACCTGTAGGAGCGAGCTTGCTCGCGAAAAACGTCAACGATAAAGCGTGCTTCCTGAATGAACGCGGGGCCTGTGAGTTTTTCGCGAGCAAGCTCGCTCCTACAGGCATTAGGGCAAGCCCCCTCCCACACTTGAACAGCCGTGTGTTCGAATTTTTTGCAAAAAAAAAGCCCCGCCTGATTGCTCAGGCGGGGCTTTTTAGTGGCGGATGGAATCAAACGAGGGGTTTAGGCTCTTCTTCCACGGCCTTGTGCTCTACCGCCTGGGCAGCCGCTGCAGCCGCTGCTTCGGCTTCCTTGCGGCGACGACGCACTTCACGTGGGTCGTTCGGCGCACGGCCGTTTTCGGTAAGGGCGCTGGCAGGTGCAGCTTCAACTACAGGGGCGGCCACTTCGGCAACCACTGGGGCTTCAACTTCAACCACGGGTGCAGGCTCCACAACCGGCGCCGGCTCAACCACTGGGGTTGGCTCAGCGACGACTTCGGCAACCGGCGTCGGCGCTTCTTCTACCGCAGGGGCAGGCGTTGGCGCTTCAACCGGGGCAGCCGGCTCAGCGGTCCACTGGAAGGCGGTCTGTTCTTCGCGAACTTCACGCACAACCGGGGCGGCTTCTTCGGCAGCCGGTGCTTCTACAGCCGCTTCAACCACTGGCGCAGGCTCGATAACCGGTGCGGGCTCAACAGCAACCACTTCGGTTTCTGGCTGTGCGTCGCGAACCGGGGCAACTTCCACTTCCGCAGCCACTGGGGCTTCGATCGGGGTAGTGGCTTCAACGACTGGCGCTTCAACAGCCGGCGCTTCAACCACTGGGGTCTCGGCGGCTGGCGCTTCTACCGCAACGGTTTCCTCGACAGCAGCGGTAGCTCGCTCGGCTTGCTCGTGGGCCTGGGCCTCGGCAGGTGCGCTGATGACCGAGCTGGCAACGGCAGCGGTAACGGCCAAGCCGGCAGCCAGTTCGGCGCCCGTTGGTTCGTTGCTGGCGGCTTCGGCATTTTCGCCGGCTTCTTCCGAACCTTCGATCACGTTGCCGTTGGCGTCACGTTGACGCTCGCGACGGTTGCTGCGACGACGCTGACCACGGGAGCGGCGGCGTGGACGATCGCCTTCGGCGTTGTCCTGGCCGTCTTCCTGCAGTTGCTCTTCGCCGGTCAGTACTTCTTCTTCGCTGGCGGCAGCGGCTTGCTCAGCGCGTGGTTGACGCTCCTCACGCGGTGGGCGTGGCTGGCGCTCTTCACGTGGGGCACGCTCTTCGCGCGGCTGGCGCGCCGGGCGTTCTTCGGTGCTGGCAGCAGCGGCAGCAGCAATGGCTGGCGCGGCGTCCAGCGGCTCACGCAGTTCACGCACGCGCTCTTCGCGCTCGCCACGCGGCTTGCGATCTTCACGCGGGGCACGTGGGGTACGTGGTGCGCGCTCTTCACGCGGTGCACGTTCTTCGCGGGCGACGGCCGGGGTGTCTTCGCGGGCTTCGCGAGGTGCACGCTCTTCACGTGGCGCGCGTTCTTCACGCGGTGCACGTTCTTCACGCGGCTTGCGCTCTTCGTCACGGCGACCGTTGCGGTTACGGCTCTGCTGGCGACCGTTGCGACGTTCTTCGTTGCGCGCCGGGCGCTCGGTGGCAGGCTTTTCGACCACGACCGGGGCAGCAGGCTCTTCTTTGGTGGCGAACAGGCTGACCAGCGATTTCACCAGGCCCTTGAACAGGCTTGGCTCAGGCAGGGCGGCCGGGGCGGCAACCGGAGCAGCGGCTTCGGTCGGCATCGGTGCGTTGGCACGGGCCGGCGCGGTCTTCACGGCGGCTTCCTGGCGGACCAGGGTGCGGGTCGCAGCCGCTGGCTGGACTTCTTCCACTTCGGCAGCGGCAGCAGCAATTTCATAGCTCGACTGGCCGCTATGGGCTTCCGGGCTATCGTCACGCAGGCGCTGGACTTCGAAGTGCGGCGTCTCGAGGTGATCGTTCGGCAGGATGACGATACGGGCACGGGTGCGCAGTTCGATCTTGGTGATCGAGTTGCGTTTTTCGTTAAGCAGGAAGGCGGCAACCGGAATCGGCACTTGCGCGCGGACTTCGGCGGTGCGGTCTTTCAGGGCTTCTTCTTCGATCAGGCGCAGGATCGCCAGGGACAGCGATTCAACGTCACGGATAATGCCGGTGCCGTTGCAACGCGGGCAGACGATGCCGCTGCTCTCGCCCAGGGATGGACGCAGGCGCTGGCGGGACATTTCCAGCAGGCCGAAGCGCGAGATACGGCCCACTTGTACGCGGGCACGGTCAGCTTCCAGACACTCGCGGACTTTTTCTTCCACGGCGCGCTGGTTCTTGGCAGGGGTCATGTCGATGAAGTCGATCACGATCAGGCCGCCGATGTCACGCAGGCGCAGTTGGCGGGCGATTTCTTCAGCCGCTTCCAGGTTGGTCTGCAGGGCGGTTTCTTCGATGTCGCTGCCTTTGGTGGCGCGCGCCGAGTTGATGTCGATGGACACCAGGGCTTCGGTCGGGTCGATGACGATGGAGCCGCCGGAAGGCAGTTCGACCACGCGCTGGAAGGCGGTCTCGATCTGGCTTTCGATCTGGAAACGGTTGAACAGCGGTACGCTGTCTTCGTACAGCTTGATCTTGCTGGCGTACTGCGGCATCACCTGGCGGATGAAGGTCAGGGCTTCGTCCTGGGCTTCAACGCTGTCGATCAGCACTTCGCCGATGTCCTGGCGCAGGTAGTCGCGGATGGCGCGGATGATCACGTTGCTTTCCTGGTAGATCAGGAATGGCGCGGAACGATCCAGGGACGCTTCTTTAATGGCGGTCCACAGTTGCAGCAGGTAGTCGAGGTCCCACTGCATTTCTTCGCTGCTGCGGCCCAGGCCTGCAGTGCGAACGATCAGGCCCATGTCGGCCGGTGCGACCAGGCCGTTCAGCGCTTCACGCAGTTCATTGCGCTCTTCGCCTTCGATACGACGGGAAATGCCGCCGGCACGTGGGTTGTTCGGCATCAGCACGAGGTAGCGGCCGGCGAGGCTGATGAAGGTAGTCAGGGCGGCGCCCTTGTTGCCACGTTCTTCTTTCTCGACCTGCACGATGACTTCCTGGCCTTCGCTCAGGACGTCCTTGATATTCACGCGGCCTTCGGGGGCTTTCTTGAAGTATTCGCGGGAGATTTCTTTGAGGGGCAGGAAGCCGTGGCGCTCGGAGCCGAAATCGACAAAGGCAGCCTCAAGGCTTGGTTCGATGCGAGTAATACGGCCTTTATAGATGTTGGCCTTCTTTTGCTCGCGTGCACCGGATTCAATGTCCAGGTCGTAGAGGCGTTGGCCATCTACCAGTGCAACACGCAACTCTTCGGGTTGAGTTGCGTTAATCAGCATTCTTTTCATGTTGTACCGTCGGTTTCCGGGCTGCCGGAAACGGCGTTCGGCACACACGACTTCTCACGGTCGGTGTCAGGTGCGTCAAGAGTGGTTGGCCACTCCAGTGTCCAGCAAAACCTGCCAATTGGGCCGGTATCGCGACGGACGCGTCCTGCTCGTTAGCGGTGGTGACAAAGGCACCACTTCAACAAAAGCTAAGGTCAGGAGGAGGAATCAACCGGCGACTGTGGACGAGATGAAGCGTCTAAAATAAGCCTAGTGCTACACAGTCCGACGGTTGTGCATCTCCACCCTACACGTATCCCTGATAATTCGGGTGCTGCCGCGCGCAGAATCCGCAGCGGGTTGGCATTTACCGTGTTCTCCAATGGGGAGTCCACGCTCATGGCTAAACAAGACTAGGTGTGGGCGGTTGCGCTCTCACTCAGCTCTTAACAGGCGTTGTTTCCGAAGTATTCGCCGTGGTCTGGTTCAAGACTGACTGCACTTTGTGAACTGGCCGTAAATATCGGCGCAGAATGCGAGTATTCACTCTGCTTTCTGCACTCGCTTCAGGCCTCATGTCACCTGCGCTTGTTACAATCTTGAGCCTTCCAAGGTGGCGAAAGCCCCGTAGGACGGCCTCGCGTCCTGATGAATTGCGATGGTCAGGGCCGGCAATTTGCCGCATGTCCTCTGTCCAGGCCGCTTTTGGCGGCGTTCGCGACTATAGCAGCAATGATTAAGTGCTTCAATTCCATAAAAAATTGTTATCATCGCCGGCATGACGACTACCGCCCCCCCGACCCCCAGCGTCCAGCTGCTTGAGGTCTCGCCGGAATATGCCGGCCAACGCATCGACAATTTTCTCCTGGCCCGGCTCAAAGGCGTGCCCAAGACCTTGATCTACCGCATTTTGCGTAAGGGCGAAGTGCGCGTGAACAAGGGTCGGATCAAGCCTGAGTACAAGTTGCAGGCGGGCGATATTGTTCGTGTGCCGCCTGTGCGCGTGCCTGAGCGCGACGAGCCTGTGCCATTGGCCCAGGGCCTGTTGCAGCGCCTGGAGGCCTCGATTGTCTTCGAAGACAACAAGCTGATCGTGATCAACAAGCCCTGCGGCATTGCAGTTCATGGCGGCAGTGGTCTGAATTTCGGCGTGATCGAAGCCTTTCGCCAGTTGCGCCCGGATGCCAAGGAGCTGGAACTGGTCCATCGCCTGGACCGTGACACCTCCGGCCTGTTGATGATTGCCAAGAAGCGCAGCATGTTGCGCCATCTGCACACTGCCCTGCGTGGCGATGGCGTGGACAAGCGCTACATGGCGTTGGTGCGTGGTAACTGGGCCAGCTCGATCAAGAGCGTGCGTGCGCCGCTGCAGAAAAGTAACCTGCGCTCCGGCGAGCGTATGGTCGAGGTGGACGAGGAGGGTAAGGAAGCCCTGACCCTGTTCAAGGTGCTTCGCCGTTTCGGTGACTTTGCCACCATGGTCGAGGCCAAGCCGGTCACTGGCCGCACCCACCAGATTCGTGTGCATACCCTGCATGCGGGCCACTGCATTGCTGGCGATACCAAGTACGGCGACGAGGGGTTCTCCAAGGAAATCCGCGACCTGGGCGGTAAGCGCCTGTTCCTGCACGCCTATATGCTTACGGTGCCGCTGCCCGATGGCGGCGAGCTGAAATTGCAGGCGCCGGTCGATGAGATGTGGGCCAAGACCGTGGAGCGTTTGAGTGTCGCACCTTGACTACAAGCTGCTGATCTTCGATTGGGATGGGACGCTGGCCGATTCCATTGGTCGGATTGTCGAGTCGATGCACATGGCGTCAACCCGTTCAGGCTATGAGCTATGCAGCGACCTGGCGGTTAAAGGCATCATCGGCCTGGGCTTGCCTGAGGCCATCCGCACCCTGTACCCGCAGATCGGTGACCAGGAACTGATAGCGTTCCGGCAGCACTATGCCGATCACTACATCGCTCTGGAAGCCGAGCCGTCGCCGCTGTTTGACGGCGTAAGGCAATCCTTGGCGGCGTTTCGTGCCGAGGGCTATCACTTGGCTGTTGCTACCGGTAAGGCTCGCCGTGGTTTGGACCGTGTGCTCAAGGCCCATGGTTTCGAGGATTATTTCGACATCACTCGCGCTGCGGATGAAACCGCCAGCAAACCTCATCCTCTGATGCTGGAGCAGATCCTGGATCATTGCGGAGTGTCGCCAGGCCAGGCATTGATGGTGGGTGACGCGTCCTTCGACCTGATGATGGCGCGCAATGCCGGCATGGACAGCGTGGCGGTCAGTTATGGCGCCCAGGCTGCCGAGGCGTTGCAGCAATACGAGCCGAGGCTGACGATTGATCATTTTTCTGAATTGCAGGTCTGGCTTAGCCGGGCCCAATGAGTTTTTGCTGGGGTTAATGGCATGAGTGACGAGTGGAAAGCGCCCGAAAAGGCCGAGAGCAGTGATGATAAAAGCTGGAAGCTGCTGGAGAAGACCCTCCTGGCCAGCGTCCAGGAACAGCGTCGTTCGCGGCGCTGGGGGATTTTCTTCAAGTTGCTGACCTTTGTTTACCTGCTCGGCATGCTGGCGCTGTTCAGCCCGCTGATGGACATGGAAAAAAGCGCCACCCGCGGCAGTCACTACACTGCCTTGATCGAAGTGCGCGGAGTGATTGCCGACAAGGAGCCCGCCAGCGCCGACAATATCGTCACCAGTCTGCGCGCCGCTTTCGAAGACTCCAAGGTCAAGGGCGTGATCCTGCGCATTAACAGCCCGGGCGGCAGCCCTGTGCAGTCCGGCTATGTCTATGACGAGATTCGTCGCCTGCGTGCATTGCATCCGGATACCAAGCTCTATGCGGTGATTTCCGACCTGGGTGCCTCGGGGGCCTATTACATCGCCAGTGCCGCCGACCAGATCTATGCCGATAAGGCCAGCCTGGTGGGCTCCATTGGCGTGACGGCAGCCGGTTACGGGTTTGTCGGCACTATGGAGAAGCTGGGGGTGGAGCGGCGCATCTACACCTCCGGCGAGCACAAGGCATTCCTGGATCCGTTCCAGCCGCAAAAGGCTGATGAGACCCAGTTTTGGCAGGGCGTGCTCGACACCACTCATCGCCAGTTCATTGCCAGCGTGAAGCAGGGGCGTGGGGATCGATTGAAGGATAAAGACCATCCGGAGCTGTTCTCCGGGCTGGTGTGGTCGGGCGAGCAGGCATTGCCGCTGGGCTTGATCGATGGCCTGGGCAGTGCCAGTTCGGTGGCGCGGGATGTGGTTGGTGAGAAGGAGTTGGTGGATTTCACGGTTGAGGAATCGCCGTTTGATCGTTTCTCCAAGAAGCTTGGTGCCAGTGTGGCTGAGAAGCTTGCGCTGTACATGGGCTTCCAAGGCCCGACGCTACGCTGATACCCCAAGCCTGCTGTAGATCAAAATGTGGGAGGGGGCTTGCTCCCGATCGCGGTGGATCAGCCAAGTTATCTATGGCAGACACACCGCGATCGGGAGCAAGCCCCCTCCCACATTTGGTTGGTGATGTATTTAAGGGATTTGCACGCCCTCGGCGAGCAGCATATCCACCAGCCGAATCAGCGGCAGCCCGACAAGGCTGGTCGCATCCGGTCCTTCGGTGCCCTGGAACAAGCTCACGCCCAATCCCTCGGCCTTGAAGCTGCCCGCGCAGTCGTAGGGTTGCTCGATCCGCAGGTAGCGCTCAATACGCTCTGCATCCAACTCGCGCATGTGCACGGTAAAAGGTACGCAGTCGACCTGGCAGCGCCCCGTCTCACTGTTAAGCACTGCCAACCCGGTAAGAAAGATCACCCGTTTGCCGCTGGCCGCCAACAATTGCTCGCGGGCGTTTTCAAAGGTGTGGGGTTTGCCGATGATCCGGCCTTCCAGTGCTGCCACCTGATCGGAGCCTATGATCAAATGCCCTGGATGGCTGGCGGCAAGGGCGCGGGCCTTTTGTTCGGCCAGGCGCTTGACCAGCTCGGTGGCCGATTCATCCATGTGGTGGCTTTCGTCGATATCCGGTGAGCTGCAGGTGAATGGCAGGTGCAGGCGGCTCAGTAATTCCCGGCGATAAACCGAGCTGGACGCGAGTAATAAAGGCAGCATATACGTCTCCTCAAGGCAGTCGCCGATTCTAGCGACGTGACCGGCTGACGCACAGGGCTGAATTTCCTTTGACATGGCCGGGTGCATCCCTATAATGCTGCGCCTATGTTGAATGACCCGATTCCACCTCACGTTGACCCGCGCAAATTGGCTGATCGTGGCACCACCCTTCAAGGTGAAGTGCTGCTGGCCGATTTGGAGAGACTCTGCGACCCGCTTTCCGACACTGTCGGTACGGTGCAGGCTAAATTCGTTTTTGAACGAGATGAACGTAAGTCTGTGGTAATCCACAGCATTATCGACACCGAAGTCAAAATGGTTTGCCAGCGTTGTCTTGAGCTGGTCACCCTGCCGATCCACAGCGAATGCAGTTATGCTGTGGTGAAAGAGGGTGCGAATACCCAGTCGTTGCCGAAAGGTTATGACGTGCTGGAACTGGGCGAAGATCCATTGGATCTGCATGCACTGATCGAGGAGGAGCTTCTGCTCGCCTTGCCCATTGTGCCTGCTCATCATCCGGAAGAATGCCAGCAGCCGGAGGGTCTCGATGACGAGGCCGAGCCGAGCGAGGACGAGGTAACGCGGTCCAACCCGTTCAGTGTATTGGCGCAGTTAAAGCGTGACCCAAACGTTTAGGAGTTAATCAATTATGGCTGTTCAGCAGAACAAAAAATCCCGCTCCGCCCGTGACATGCGCCGTTCGCACGACGCTCTCGAGGCTAGCACCCTGTCTGTGGAAAAGACCACTGGTGAAGTTCACCTGCGTCACCACGTATCGCCAGAAGGCGTATACCGTGGCCGTAAAGTGATCGACAAGGGCGCTGACGAGTAATCACTTGTCTGCTCAAGTCATCGCGATTGACGCAATGGGCGGGGACTTCGGTCCCCGCAGCATTGTTCAGGCCTGCATTGCCAGCCTGTCTGCAACGCCCTCGCTGCACCTGACCCTCGTCGGTCAACCCTCTCTTCTTGAAGAACTGATTGCCAGCCATCCGGCGGTGGATCGCGCGCGCCTGACGATTACGCCGGCCAGTGAAGCCATCAGCATGGATGAAAAGCCGGCGGCCGCCCTGCGCGGCAAACCCGATTCTTCAATGCGAGTGGCTCTGGAGCTGCTGCGTGATGGTAAGGCGCAAGCCTGTGTCAGTGCCGGCAATACGGGGGCGTTGATGGCCTTGTCGCGGCATGTGCTCAAAACCTTGCCCGGTATTGACCGGCCGGCGATGGTCGCGGCGATCCCGACGCAGAAAGGCTATTGCCAACTGCTGGACCTGGGCGCCAATGTCGATTGCAGTGCCGAGCACTTGTTGCAGTTTGCCGTGATGGGCTCAGTGGCCGCCGAAGCGCTGGGCGTGGCCCGTCCGCGGGTGGCCCTGCTGAATATCGGCACCGAGGACATCAAGGGCAATCAGCAGGTCAAGCTTGCCGCCACCTTGTTGCAAAGTGCGCGGGGCTTGAACTATATCGGCTTTGTCGAAGGTGACGGCTTGTACCGTGGCGAGGCCGATGTGGTGGTGTGTGACGGTTTTGTCGGCAATATACTGCTTAAGTCCAGCGAAGGCCTGGCGACCATGATTGCCTCGCGTATCGAGGTATTGTTCAAGCGCAACCTGGCGTCGCGCATGGTGGGTGCCTTGGCGCTGCCGTTGATGCGCCGCCTGCAGGCTGATCTGGCGCCGGCTCGGCATAATGGCGCGAGCTTCCTGGGGTTGCAGGGCATTGTGGTGAAAAGCCATGGCTCGGCAGGTGTCGAGGGCTTCCAAAGCGCGATTGCGCGGGCCTTGATCGAGATCCAGGAAAACCTGCCGCAACGCTTGCACGGCCGTCTTGAGGATCTGTTGCCTTAGGCGAATTGGCCCGGGAGTGCTTAAATGTGACCGGCCAGTTCAATTGACCATCCAATCTGTCAGTTTCGGTGCTCCCTCCATTCATTTTAAGATCGGGAGCGACTATTTTCGACGACCCGATCATTTAGGGGCTTGTTACATGTCTACATCCCTCGCATTCGTCTTTCCAGGGCAGGGTTCGCAGTCCCTCGGCATGTTGGCCGAGTTGGGCGCGCAATATCCGCTGATCCTGGATACCTTCAAGGAAGCTTCCGACGCCCTGGGTTACGACCTGTGGGCGCTGACCCAGCAAGGGCCGCAAGAGCTGCTCAACCAAACCGATAAAACCCAGCCGGCCATCCTGACCGCTTCGATCGCCCTGTGGCGCTTGTGGCTGGCAGAAGGCGGCGCGCGTCCGGCATTCGTCGCCGGTCACAGCCTGGGCGAATACAGTGCTCTGGTTGCAGCAGGCAGCCTCACCCTCGGTGAAGCGGTCAAGCTGGTGGAGCGTCGAGGCCAGTTGATGCAGGAGGCCGTACCTGCCGGGCAGGGCGGCATGGCCGCTATCCTGGGCCTGGAAGATGCTGACGTGATTGCTGCCTGCGCCGAAGCGGCCCAGGGCGAGGTGGTCAGCGCGGTGAACTTCAACTCCCCAGGCCAGGTGGTGATCGCTGGCGCCAAGGCGGCTGTGGAGCGTGCCATCGAAGGCTGCAAGGCCCTTGGTGCCAAGCGTGCGCTGCCATTGCCGGTGAGCGTGCCGTCTCACTGTGAGCTGATGCGCCCGGCTGCCGAGCGTTTTGCCGAGTCCATCGCGGCCATCGACTGGCAGGCGCCCCAGATCCCGTTGGTGCAAAACGTCAGTGCCGCGGTTGCACCCGACCTTGAGACCCTCAAGCGCGACCTGCTGGAGCAACTCTACAAGCCAGTGCGCTGGGTTGAATCGGTCCAGACCCTGGCCGCCAACGGCGCTACCGAACTGGTCGAGTGCGGCCCGGGCAAAGTCCTGGCGGGCCTGAACAAGCGTTGCGCCGACGGTGTGTCGACCGCCAACCTCAACACCCCTGAAGCCTTCGCTGCCGCCCGCGCGGCACTGGCCTGAATTGCGAAATTAGGAGAAGCCTGCATGAGTCTGCAAGGTAAAGTTGCACTGGTTACTGGCGCAAGCCGTGGCATTGGCCAGGCGATCGCCCTGGAACTGGGTCGTCAGGGCGCCGTTGTGATCGGCACCGCCACTTCCGCCTCGGGCGCCGAGCGTATCGCCGCGACCTTGAAGGAAAATGGCGTGCAGGGCACCGGCCTTGAGCTGAATGTGACCAGCGATGAGTCCGTGGCTGCCGTATTGGCCCAGATCACCGCACAGTTCGGCGCGCCGGCAATTTTGGTGAACAACGCCGGCATCACCCGTGACAACCTGATGATGCGCATGAAAGACGACGAGTGGTACGACGTGGTCGATACCAACCTGAACAGTCTGTTTCGCCTGTCCAAGGGCGTTTTGCGCGGCATGACCAAGGCGCGTTGGGGCCGAATTATCAATATTGGCTCCGTAGTGGGTGCCATGGGCAACGCAGGCCAAGTAAACTATGCCTCCGCCAAGGCCGGCCTGGAAGGTTTCAGCCGCGCACTGGCGCGTGAAGTCGGCTCGCGGTCGATTACGGTCAACTCGGTGGCCCCAGGGTTCATCGACACCGATATGACCCGCGAACTGCCGGAAGCACAGCGTGAAGCCTTGCTGACGCAGATTCCGCTGGGCCGTCTGGGCCAGGCCCAAGAGATCGCGAATGTGGTCACTTTCCTGGCATCCGACGGTGCGGCATACGTGACTGGGGCTACAATCCCGGTGAACGGCGGGATGTACATGAGTTAAATTGTGACGGATCGCTTCAAAAAAATGTCATACGAGCTGTCTAAAATCCGTTATAAAGCTGCAACTTAATTTATAGGCAGATGGTCGGCGGGGTACAGGGTGAAGCTTTCAGTTGAAAAGCTGAAATGGCTTTCTATACACTTACCCACTGGCCAGCTGCCTGAATTTGTCCATTAGGAGTTAAACAAGGTATGAGCACCATCGAAGAGCGCGTCAAGAAAATCGTCGCCGAGCAACTGGGCGTTAAGGAAGAAGAAGTGGTCAACACTGCTTCCTTCGTAGAAGACCTGGGTGCCGATTCCCTTGACACCGTTGAGCTGGTGATGGCTCTGGAAGAGGAATTCGAGACCGAAATCCCGGACGAAGAAGCTGAAAAAATCACTACTGTTCAAGCTGCCATCGACTACGTTACTAGCCACCAGGCGTAATAGTTTGTAGTCGTCGCTTGCTGTCAGGGAAAAACCGCACTGCTGTAACGGCGTGCGGTTTTTTCTTTAAGCGGTGATGAAAAGCAAGCTGCGAAGCGAAGTGTCGTCATTAGAAAAAGGAGAGTGCTGTGTCGCGTAGACGCGTCGTAGTCACCGGTATGGGTATGTTGTCGCCACTGGGCACGGATGTGCCAAGCAGTTGGCAGGGCATTCTGGCTGGCCGCAGTGGTATTGGTCTGATCGAACACACGGACCTTTCTGCCTATTCCACCCGTTTTGGCGGCTCGGTAAAGGGTTTCAATGTCGAGCAATATCTCTCGATCAAAGAGTCCCGCAAGCTCGACCTGTTCATTCAATACGGCCTGGCCGCCGGTTTTCAGGCAGTGCGTAATGCCGGCCTGGAAGTCACCGACGCCAACCGTGAGCGCATCGGCGTGGCCATGGGCTCGGGTATTGGCGGTTTGACCAATATCGAAGAAACCAGCCGCACGTTACACGATTCCGGCCCTCGTCGAATTTCACCGTTCTTCGTACCGGGCTCGATCATCAACATGATTTCCGGCTTCCTGTCCATCCACCTGGGGGCACAGGGGCCTAATTACGCCATTGCGACGGCGTGCACCACCGGTACTCACTGCATCGGCATGGCGGCGCGTAATATCGCCTACGACGAGGCGGACGTGATGATCGCCGGTGGCGCCGAAATGGCCGCCTGCGGCCTGGGCATGGGCGGCTTCGGCGCGTCCCGTGCGCTGTCGACCCGCAATGACGAACCGACCCGTGCCAGCCGTCCGTGGGACAAGGGCCGCGACGGCTTCGTACTGGCCGACGGTGCCGGTGCCCTGGTACTCGAAGAGTTGGAGCACGCCAAGGCGCGTGGCGCCACCATCTATGCCGAGCTGATCGGCTTTGGCATGAGCGGCGACGCCTACCACATGACGTCGCCGCCGTCCGACGGTGCCGGTGCTGCGCGCTGCATCACCAACGCCCTGCGCGATGCGAAGGTCAACCCCAACCAGGTGCAGTACATCAACGCCCATGGTACTTCGACGCCGACCGGCGACCTGGCGGAAGCCGAGGCCATCAAGTCGGTGTTCGGCGAGCACGCCTACGAGCTGGCGGTCAGTTCCACCAAGTCCATGACCGGCCACCTGTTGGGCGCGGCAGGCGCGGTGGAGGCGATCTTCAGCGTGATGGCGATCAAGGATCAGGTCGCTCCGCCGACCATCAACCTGGATGAACCGGACGAAGGCTGCGACCTGAACTTCGTGCCTCACGAAGCGCAACCGATGCCGATCGACGTGGCGATTTCCAACTCGTTCGGTTTCGGTGGCACCAACGGGTCCCTGGTGTTCCGCCGGTTCGCCGAGTGATGCACAGCTGGGTCGACGGTCAACCAGCGGACTCCGTGCCCCTGAAAGATCGCGGCCTGGCGTATGGCGATGGCTTGTTCGAGACCATCGCCGTCAAGGCCGGGCAGCCGCTGTTGCTCGACCGTCACCTGCAGCGCCTGAATGAGGGCTGCAGGCGTTTGGCCTTGGTTGCCGATCACGGGTTGATTCGCAGCGAAGTGCTGGCCTATGCCGTCGCCCTCGGCGACGGTATCCTCAAGTTGATCCTTACCCGTGGCGATAGCCTGCGCGGCTATGGTCTCAATCCTGGCGCTCCGGTGCGCCGTATCTTGCAGGGCAGTGCGCCCGCGTCTTATCCCCCCGTCCATGGTGTCGAAGGCATCCGCCTGTTTCCGTGCGCGACCCGCTTGGCCGAACAGCCGTTGCTGGCCGGTCTCAAGCACCTCAATCGTCTGGAGCAAGTGCTCGCACGCGCAGAGTGGCAAGATGCCGATCATGCCGAAGGCCTGATGCTGGATATGTCCGGTCGGGTTATCGAAGGCGTGTTCAGCAACCTGTTTCTGGTGCGCAACGGTTTGTTACTAACCTCTGACCTGAGCCGTTGTGGCGTTGCTGGCGTGATGCGCGCCGAGCTGCTGGCCCAGGCTCAAGCGCTGGGCATCCCGGTAGCCGTGGCCGACGTCAGTGTCGAGCAGTTGCGACAAGCCGATGAAGTCTTCGTCTGCAACAGCGTATATGGCATTTGGCCGGTGCGCGGATGCGCTGCGATGAGCTGGTCGGTTGGGCCGCTCACCCGTAAACTGCAGGGTATTGTTCGCGCGCTATTGGATATTTGAGTTGATACGAAAACTGGTTTTACTGCTGCAGATCAGCCTGGTCTCGGCGGCGTTGCTCGTGGGCTTTTCGGCCTGGAAGCTCGACTCTGCCCTCAAGCAGCCCTTGAAGCTGTCCCAGGAGCAGTTGCTCGACGTCCCGGCTGGCGCTACCCCTACGGGCACCTTCAATCGACTGGAAGCTGACGATGTGCTCGACGATGCCTTCTGGCTGCGCCTGTACTGGCGCTTCAATCTCGAAGGTCAGCCACTGCACAGCGGCGAATACCGCATGACTCCCGGTCTTACCGCCGAGGGGCTGATTGGCTTGTGGCAGCGTGGCGAAGTGGTGCAATACAGCCTGACGCTGGTGGAGGGCTGGAATTTCCGCCAGGTACGCATGGCCCTGGCCAAGCACGAAAAGATCGTGCAGACCCTTCCAGGGCTGACTGACAGTGAAGTAATGGAAAAGCTCGGCCACCCGGGTGTATTCCCCGAGGGGCGTTTCTTTCCCGACACTTATCGCTTCGTGCGCGGCATGACCGATGTCGAATTCCTGAAAAAAGCCTACAACCGCCTGGACGATGTCCTCGCCCAGGAGTGGAGCAAGCGTGCCGCCGATGCGCCGTACACTGACCCTTACCAGGCGCTGATCATGGCGTCCCTGGTGGAGAAGGAGACCGGTGTACCGCAAGAGCGTGGGCAGATCGCCGGTGTGTTTGTGCGTCGCATGAAGATCGGCATGTTGCTGCAGACCGACCCGACTGTGATCTACGGCCTGGGTGAGCGCTACAACGGCAAGTTGACCCGCGCCCACCTCAAGGAAGCCAACCCTTACAATACCTATATGATCGCCGGCCTGCCGCCGACACCCATCGCCATGGTCGGTCGCGAGGCCATTCACGCGGCGCTGAACCCGGCGCCAGGCAGTAGCCTGTATTTCGTCGCCCGTGGCGATGGCAGCCATATTTTCTCGGATAACCTGGATGCGCATAATGCCGCCGTGCGCGAGTTCCAGCTCAAGCGGCGTGCCGACTACCGCTCCAGCCCGGCGCCGGTGGTGAAACCACTGGACGACGCAGCCCCGCCCGGCGACGCACCGATCGAGCCCGCGCCGGACACCATCGTGCCGCAAAGCCCGCAATGACTCTGACTAAGGACTGCCCGTGACTGGCTTGTTTATTACCCTGGAAGGCCCGGAAGGCGCCGGCAAAAGCACGAACCGTGACTACCTGGCCGAGCGCCTGCGTGCTCAGGGCATCGAAGTGGTGCTGACCCGTGAACCGGGTGGTACGCCACTGGCCGAGCGGATTCGCGACGTCCTGTTGGCCCCGGGTGACGAGCAGATGAACCCGGACACCGAGCTGCTGCTGGTATTTGCCGCCCGTGCCCAGCACCTGGCCGAAGTGATCCTACCGGCCCTGGCACGCGGTGCCGTGGTGATCTGCGATCGTTTCACCGATTCCACCTACGCCTACCAGGGCGGTGGCCGAGGCTTGTGCCTGGAACGCATCGCTACCCTGGAAACCTTCGTGCAGGGGGATGTGCGCCCCGATCTGACCCTGCTGTTCGACCTGCCGGTGGAAGTGGGCATGGCTCGCGCCAGCGCCCGGGGGCGCCTGGATCGTTTCGAGTTGGAAGGGCAGGCATTTTTCGACGCTGTACGCAGCGCATTCCTGCAGCGTGCCAAGGCTGAGCCTGCACGTTATCACCTGCTGGATGCCGCCCAGCCGCTGGCCCGGGTGCAACAGGCCATCGACGCACTGTTGCCGACACTGTTGGAGCGCACCCGTGGCTGAGTCCTACCCATGGCAGGACAGCCTCTGGCAGCAATTGGCCGGGCGCGCCCAGCACGCCCATGCCTATTTGCTGCATGGGCCGGTGGGCATCGGTAAACGCCACCTCGCCGAGCGCCTGATGGCCAGCCTGTTGTGCCAGCGTCCGGTCAATCTGCAGGCGTGCGGAGAGTGCAAATCCTGCCTGCTGCTCAAGGCTGGCAGTCACCCGGACAACTATGTGCTGGAACCCGAGGAAGCGGACAAGGCGATCAAGGTCGACCAAGTGCGTGATCTGGTCAGCTTCGTGGTGCAGACCGCGCAGATGGGTGGGCGCAAAGTGGTGCTGATCGAGCCGGTCGAGGCGATGAACATCAACGCGGCCAACGCCTTGCTCAAAAGCCTCGAAGAACCCTCCGGCGATACCGTGCTGCTGCTGGTGAGCCACCAGTCCAGCCGTTTGCTGCCGACTATTCGCAGCCGCTGCGTGCAGCAGGCCTGCCCATTGCCGAGCGAGGCCATGAGCTTGCAATGGCTGGCGCAGGCGTTGCCGGAGTGCACCCTGGACGAACGCATCGAATTACTGACCCTGGCGGCCGGTTCGCCCTTGGCGGCAGTCAAGCTGCAGGCCCAGGGCGTGCGTGAGCAGCGGGCGTTGGTCGTGGATGGCGTGAAGAAGCTGCTCAAGCAGGAACTGTCCGCCACGCAACTGGCCGAAGGCGCCTGGAAGGATATCCCCCTGTTGCTGTTGTTCGACTGGTTCTGCGACTGGTCCAGCCTGATCCTGCGCTACCAGCTGACCCAGGATGAAAACGGCCTGGGCCTGGCGGATATGCGCAAGGTCGTGCAATACCTGGCGCAGAAAAGTGCCCAGGACAAAGTGCTGAACATCCAGGACTGGATTCTTGCCCAGCGCCAGAAGGTACTCGGCAAGGCCAACCTCAACCGCGTGCTGTTGCTCGAAGCGCTGCTGGTGCAGTGGGTCGGCCTGCTCGGCCGGCGTTAATTTCCGTGGCCGACGGGTGTATCGTTGGTCAGACCCTTTTCGTGACTTAAAGCCCTGACTCCCTATGCTCGTAGATTCCCATTGCCACCTTGATCGCCTCGACCTTGCCCAGCACGGCGGTTCCCTCGACGCCGCCCTTGAAGCTGCCCGCCAACGTGGGGTAGGCCACTTCCTATGTATCGGTGTCAGCGCTGAAAACGCCGCCGACGTCAAGGCTCTGGCTGATCGCTACGCCGATGTGGATTGCTCGGTGGGTATCCACCCGCTGGACCTCAAGCCCGGCGAAGCCCCGGCCCTCGATTGGCTATTGGGCGAACTCAACCATCCACGGGTAGTGGCCATTGGCGAAACCGGCCTGGATTACCACTACGAGCCCGAAGCTGCCGAGTTGCAGCAGGCTTCGTTCCGCCTGCACCTGCAAGCCGCCCAGCAGACCGGCAAACCGGTGATCGTCCATACCCGTGGTGCCCGCACCGATACCTTGTCGCTGCTGCGTGAAGCCGCGCTGCCACAGGCCGGTGTACTGCATTGTTTTACTGAAGACTGGGACATGGCCAAAGCCGCCCTGGACCTGGGGTTCTATATTTCCCTGTCGGGTATCGTCACCTTCCGCAACGCCGACGCCCTGCGTGACGTAGCTCGCCAGGTGCCAGCCGATCGCTTGCTGGTGGAAACGGATTCGCCCTACCTGGCGCCTATTCCCCATCGCGGTAAACCGAACCTGCCGGAGTATGTGCGCGACGTGGCCGACTACCTGGCGATGCTGCGCGGCGAATCCTACGAGCGCTTCGCCGAGCAGACCACCGAGAACTTCAAGCGCCTGTTTCCGTTGGCCCATATAGCTGGGTTAAGCAGCTGAATTCCAGGCAAAAAAAACCCGGGTTCTGGGGGGGGAATCCGGGTTAAGACCATTAGGAGTAAAACAAGGGCACACAGTCCGTCGGTACCCAGGTCGACGCGTCACTTGGGGGAGATGTCGCGCCGACAGTTGAAGTATTGATCACTATGCCATTCAGTCCAGTCGGATCTGATCGTTTTTTAAACAGATTTGGAATACGTCCGCTTCTCTTGAGTTCTCATTGCGCAGGTGGGCAGGTTCAGGTGATACGTATTATTTCTGACTGATAGAGGCAAAATCGTTGGCGCATTGAAAGTTATGTGCCTTGCGGGTTCACATAGACATTGCCCAACGACCGTTCAGTCGGGATAATCCCTCGCATCGGGTAAATCGTATCGCCACGTATCTATGGCCCTGCGCAACCCTCCCTATTCCGACCTCTGCAGACCTCTTCCTCATGCACAAAGAACCCCGTAAGGTCCGTGAGTTTCGCCGCCGTGAGCAGGAAATTCTCGACACCGCACTCAAGTTATTCCTCGACCAAGGCGAAGACAGTGTCACCGTCGAGATGATTGCGGATGCCGTGGGTATCGGCAAAGGCACGATCTACAAGCATTTCAAATCCAAGGCCGAGATCTATCTGCGCCTGATGCTCGATTACGAGCGTGACTTGAACGAGCTGCTGCACTCGGCCGACGTCGACAAAGACAAGGAAGCCCTGTCCCGCGCTTACTTCGAGTTCCGCATGCGTGACCCGCAGCGCTACCGCCTGTTCGACCGCCTCGAAGAGAAGGTGGTCAAAGGTCACCAGGTGCCGGAAATGGTCGAGGAGCTGCACAAGATCCGCGCCTCGAACTTCGAACGCCTGACGCTGCTGATCAAGGGCCGTATCAATGAAGGCAAGCTTGAAGACGTGCCGCCGTATTTCCACTATTGCGCCGCCTGGGCCTTGGTGCATGGCGCTGTAGCGCTGTACCACTCGCCGTTCTGGAGCAATGTGCTGGAAGACCAGGAAGGCTTCTTCCAGTTCCTGATGGACATCGGCGTGCGCATGGGTAACAAGCGCAAGCACAGCACTGACCTGCCAGGCGCTGAAAAGGGTGAAGAAACCCCTGGGACGTAAGTCATTCGCCAATGATTTACTGCTAGGTGCAGTACCCCAGGAATATACTCAGGCAAGGATCTTGCTAAAAGCTGATTTATAGGTCAGTTTTTAGTGCGCCCGAATTATCCTCTGCCGGAGTGATCCATGATCGTTGATCGTCAAGGCAGGCGTTTTCGCAATTTGCGAATCAGCCTGACCTCAGCCTGCAATTACGCGTGTACCTATTGCGTGCCAAATGGCAAGCGGCTGGTGGCTGCCCAGGACGAACTCTCGGCCGAGGCCATGGCCCGGGGCGTGGCTTACCTGATCGAAGCCGCCGGTATCGAGCGCTTGCGCATTACCGGCGGTGAACCGCTGGTCAGCCCCAAGCTGGAAGCCTTCATGGGCGCGGTAGGGCAGATGGGCCTCAGCGACATCAGCCTGACCACCAACGGTCAACTGCTGGCGCGCAAACTGCCGTTGCTGGTGATCGCCGGCATTCGGCGCATCAATGTTTCCCTCGATACCCTGGATGCCGATGCCTTCCGCAGCATCGCCCGTGGCGGCGACCTGGCCACCGTGCTCGATGGCATGGACCAGGCCAGCGCCGCCGGGATCAAGATCAAGGTCAATATGGTGCCGTTGCGCGGCCAGAACCTGGACCAGGTAATGCCCCTGCTTGATTACTGCCTGGAGCGCGGCTACGAGCTGCGCTTTATCGAACTGATGCGCATGGGCCACTTGGCTAAAGACTCCAACGCGTTCCTGCAACAGTTCGTCAGCTTGCAACAACTGCTCAGCCTGATCGGCGAACAGCACGAATACCTGCAGGCCAATGCACCCGTCGACGCCACGGCCGTGCGCTACGAAGTGCCGGGCAAGGGCTTCTTCGGCGTGATCGCCAACGAAAGCGTGCCATTCTGCCGCACCTGTTCGCGGTTGCGCTTGTCCTCCACTGGATGGCTGCATGGGTGCCTTTCATCCAGCAATCGCCACTACGTCGGTGACTTGCTCGATCAACCGCGCCACCAGGCATTGCCGGCCCTGCAGGGTTTGCTGATGAAGGCTCTGGGCGACAAACAGGAAGTAGCGTTTTCTGGCGGCGCAACGGTCATGAAGATCATCGGCGGCTAATGTAGATCTTCCGAGCTCCCACATTTGATTTGAGGCGCTGCGCAGTGGCGCGGATTCTGCATCTCACGCCCATTCGCCGGTTTTCCGTCACCGGCTTCTGGAGGATTAGGATGCGTAGTCTGGTTTTGCTGCTGGTGTCGTTGGCCCTGGGCGGTTGCATGACCGTCAGCGATATGGCCGAAGGCACCCGCTATCAGATGAGCGACGCCGGCTTGCTCGACCACAGCGACACCCGGCGTACCGCCTCGGTGCGTATACAGCCGGATTCCTTTGTGTTTATCGCCCAGGGTGCCTTCGTACCGCCGGGCAGCGCGTATCCGCGGCCTAACGTGGTAGCCGAGGAGGCGTTCAACGGCTTCGTCGAATATTTCCCGATGGTGCGTCGTGCGCGCCAACCGGAAGGTCTTGAGCAGGCCATGGCCGAAGCCCGCGAGGCGGGTGCCCACTACTTGCTGTATTGCCGTTTTGCGGCAGCCGATGACCGTATCGGCAACGCCGACGAGTGGACTGACCAGCAAGCCCTTGACCGCCTGGGACTGGACAGCGGCGTGATCCAAGTCATGTTGATCGAGACCAGCACACAGTATTTGATTGATACTGCACGTATTCGCAGTCGTGGCGGTTTACTGACGTTCCACGACACATCGCCACAAGATCTGATTGCCCGTCCCCTGGCGCAATACGCCCGAGGCTTGTTGGGCATGAGCAATCAGTAGACCTGAGGAGAACCCCATGACCGATTCCGCCAAGGCCAATGATCTATTGGCCCAGTTGCCCAAGGGCAAGGGTCCGGCACCGGTACATCTGTGGAACCCGGATTTCTGCGGCAACATCGACATGCGCATTGCCCGTGACGGCACTTGGTTCTACCAGGGCACACCGATCGGGCGTAAGCCGATGGTCAAATTGTTCTCCAACATCATTCGCCGCGACGGCGATGAGTATTTTCTGGTGACTCCGGTGGAAAAAGTCGGCATCACCGTCGATGACGCACCTTTTGTCGCCGTCACCCTGGATGTGCAAGGGCAGGGCGAAAGCCAGGTATTGTGCTTCACCACCAACGTCGACGAGCAGGTCGAAGCCGGCCTTGAACACCCGCTGCGGGTTGAGATCGATCCTGTCACTCAGGAACCTGCGCCCTATCTGCGGGTGCGCACCAACCTCGAAGCCCTGGTGCACCGCAATGCGTTCTATCAATTGGTGGAGCTGGCGGTGAGCCGTCCGATCAACGGTCAGAACTGGCTTGGCGTATGGAGCGGCGGGGTATTTTTCCCCATTGGCCTGGAACCTTGAAGCCGATTTTGTCTTTGTACTGAAATAATTCTCTTGCCGGAAATAGGCGCTTTCGGTTATCAATTTGTACATGATTAGACATGTTCGATTTGATAAGAAAAAACGCGTCGTCGACGAGCTCATCCGCCGTATCGAGGGTGGAGTAATGGCCGACGGTTTCCTGTTGCCGGGCGAGCACCAATTGGCCGAGGAGTTTGCCGTCAGCCGTGGCACGCTGCGCGAAGCCCTGGCCGAACTCAAACGCCGCAGCTACATCGCCACCCAGAGCGGTGTCGGTTCCATCGTCACCTTTGACGGCATGGTGCTCGACCAGCGCAGCGGTTGGGCCCAGGCCTTGGCTGATACGGGTGCTCAGGTGAGTACCGACATCCTGCGCTTCGAAGCGGTGAGCCGTCCTGACCTGTTCAGCCGTTTCGGCACTGATCAATTTATTGCCCTGGACCGCCGCCGGCGTACGGCCAATGGTACTGCCGTGTCTTTGGAGCGCTCCTTGATGCCTGCTTCTGGTGGCCTGGAAAGCCTGCCCCGTACCGGGTTGATCGATAATTCCCTGACCATCACCCTGGCTGCCTACGGCTATGTGGGCGCCGAGGGCGATCAATGGATCGGTGCCGAGCCCTTGAGTGATGAAGACGCTGACTTGCTCGGCCGGCCCGTAGGCACGGTATTCCTCAAGGCCTCGCGCACTACCTACGACCGTCGCGAGCGTTTTATGGAGCATGTCGAAAGCGTGCTCGACCCCTTGCATTTTCGTCTGCACCTGCAGTTTGGAGATTCAAAATGAGCCGGGAAAATCGCGCACTCGGCGCCTTTTACGGCCTCGCCCTGGGCGACGCCTTGGGCATGCCCACCCAGTCCTTGAGCCGAGAGCAGGTACAAAAGCGCTTCGGCGCTATCACTGCGCTGGAAGATGCGGACGCCGACCAGCCCATTGCGCCGAACATGCCCGCCGGTTCCATCACAGATGACACCGAGCAAGCCATCCTCGTTGCTGAGCTGCTGGTGGACGGTCAAGGCCGGATCGAACCTGCCGTGCTTGCCCAGCGCCTGATCGACTGGGAAGCGGGGATGCGCGCCAAGGGTTCCCAGGACTTGCTCGGGCCGTCGACCAAGCGCGCCATCGACATGATCCTCGCCGGTCACACCCCGGAGGAATCCGGGCGCTACGGCACCACCAACGGCGCCGCCATGCGCATCACCCCGGTGGGCATTGCCACCGATATCAGCGATCCGGCACGGTTTATCCAGGCGGTGATCCAGGCCTGCCAGGTCACCCATAACACCTGCTTGGGCATCTCCAGCGCCGCAGCCGTGGCGGCGGTGGTCTCGGCCGGTATCGACGGCGTGGACCTGGGCGAAGCCCTGAACATCGGCATTCAGATTGCCCAGCAGGCCGAAAACCATGGTTATTGGATTGCCGGCGGACGCATCTCTACGCGCATCAGTTGGGCCCGCACCCTGAGCGTCGGCAGTGGCGATAAAGCTCTGTTTGCAGACCTGCTCTATGAGTTGATCGGCACTTCGGTTGCCTCACAAGAGTCGGTGGTGGTGTCGTTTGCCCTGGCGCAGCAAGTGGCCTGCGGCGACATGAGTGCCTTCGAAGCCCTGTGCCTGGCTGCCAGCCTGGGAGGTGATACTGACACGATCGCCGCCATGCTCGGCGCCATGCTGGGAGCGTGCCTGGGCATGCAGTGTTGGCCTGAGGCATTGATCGAGCAGGTCCGGAAGGTCAATAGCCTGGACTTGCAGCCGTTAGTCCGTGGGTTACTCGCATTGAGGTAACGCCACAGATCACACATTTGATCGCATCGAGTCATGACGACCGTGTAAAGGTTCACATTGCGCATCTGCCACAACCATAACAATACAGGCACCTGGAGTTCCCCTTCATGAGCAGTACCTCTTCCGGCCAAAGCGCCGGGCAATTGGAAACACGCGGCATCGAACCGGTCCCCGAAGGCGAATGCAATGGTCATCCGTTGCAATTGTTCTGGGTGTGGTTCGCTGCCAATATCAGCATTCTCGGCTTGCCACTCGGCGCGACGCTTGTGGCGTTTCGTGGCCTGGCCATCTGGCAGGCGATCATCGTCGCGATCCTCGGCGCAGCCGGCTCCTTCGCGGTAGTGGGCATCATCTCCATCGCCGGCCGCCGTGGTCGCGCGCCGAGCCTGACCTTGTCCCGTGCCATCTTCGGCGTGCGCGGCAATATCGGCCCGACGCTGGTGTCCTTGATGTCACGCCTGGGCTGGGAAACTGTCAACACCACCACTGCAGCCTTTGTGTTGCTGTCGTTATGCTCGATCCTGTTCGGTTCTGCGGTCGAGGCGAAAAGCGCGCCAGTGCTCACGCTGATCTTCATTGCCATCTTCGTGCTGCTGACCCTGGCTGTGTCCGGCCTCGGCCATGCCACCTTGCTGGTGATCCAGAAGTGGGCCACTTATGTATTCGGCGCCTTGAATATCCTGGTGGGCGGCTTTCTCTGCGCCACCATCGACTGGAGTGCAGTGTTCAACGCCGCCCCGGCGCCATTGAGCGCGATGATCATTGGTGTGGGCACCATGGCCGCGGGCACGGGTATCGGTTGGGCCAATGCCGGTGCCGACATGTCGCGTTACCAGCACCGCAGCGTCAAGGCCGTGCGCCTGGTGGCTTCTGCCGCGTTTGGTGCGGGGATTCCGCTGGTGTTACTGATCACCCTGGGCGGCCTGTTGTCAGTAGGTAACAATGACCTTGCGTCAGCCACCGACCCGATCATCGCGATCCGCGACATGCTGCCGACCTGGATGGCCGTGCCGTACCTGATCACTGCGTTCGGTGGTCTGTTGCTGTCGAACAACCTGTCGGTGTATTCGGCCGGTCTGACCACTCTGACCCTGGGCTTGAAGGTCAAGCGTGTGCATGCGGTGATCGTCGATATCGTGGCGATCTTCGCAGGTTCCATCTACTTCATGCTGATCGCCGACAGTTTCTACGGCCCGTTCATCACCTTCATTTCGCTGCTGGCGGTGCCGATCACGGCATGGGTCGGGATCTTTGTGGTCGACCTGATTCACCGTCACTACTACAGCCCCACAGATCTGCTGGATGTCAGTCCGAGCAGCGCCTACTGGTACCGCGGCGGCGTGGAATGGCGGGCGTTTGGCGCCTGGGCGGTGGCCATCGTGCTGGGGTTCAGCTTCACCACCATCGGTACTACCGCCGACAACATCTGGTTTGCCGGGCCGTTGTCCGACTCCTGGCTGGGCCATAACGGCCTGGGCTGGATCGTCACGTTCCTGGTGGCGGGCGGAATTTATGCGGTACTGGGCGGCGCGGCTGACCGTCGTCCGGCTTTGGTAGAGAGCCCTAATGTCTAGATTGCTGCACACCGGCCAGGTCATCGTCGATCTGGTCATGGCCCTTGATACGCTGCCGGCAACTGGCGGCGACGTGTTGGCAAAGTCCGCCAGTTTCGAAGCCGGTGGTGGTTTTAACGTCATGGCTGCCGCCCGACGCAATGGCTTGCCGGTGGTTTACCTGGGCCGCCACGGCAACGGGCGCTTCGGTGACCTGGCGCGTGCGGCAATGCAGGCCGAGAGCATTGACATGGCCTTGGCGGCCAGCGGTGAAAAAGACACCGGCCTGTGTGTGTCCCTGACCGAAGCCAGCACCGAGCGCACATTCATTTCCCATATCGGCGCCGAGGGCGAGTTGAGTGCAGGGGATCTGGCCCGGATCGTGCCGCATGCCGATGACTATGTGTACGTCAGTGGTTACAGCTTACTTCTTGAGGGCAAGGCGCAGCCGCTGATTGACTGGCTGCTGGCATTGCCACAGGAGATCGTCGTGGTGTTCGACCCAGGGCCGCTGGTCAAGGCGCCGGATTCAGCGTTGATGCGGGCGTTGCTGCCGCGTATTGATATCTGGACCAGCAATGGCCCGGAAGCTCTGGTGTTTACCGGGGCGACGGGTATCGCTGCCGCGTTGCCAGAACTGAATCGATACCTGCCTGCACAAACGCTGCTCGTGGTACGCGATGGGCCGAATGGCTGCTGGGTAGGGCGCAGGGGCGAGATTGAACATGTGCCCGGTTTCAAGGTGCAGGCGGTGGACAGCAATGGTGCGGGGGATGCGCACGCAGGGGTGTTTATTGCTGGCCTGGCGACGGGGTTGAAGCCGGCTGAAGCAGCGCGCCGAGCGAATGCGGCGGCGGCATTGGCAGTGACGCGTTGGGGGCCGGCTACCTGTCCAGGCGCAGCCGAAGTTGATGCACTAGTTTCCAGACAAACATAAATGAGTGAGGGGGCTTGCCCTAATGCCAGTCAGTTAAGCGGTCATCGCCTTCTGTAGGAGCGAGCTTGCTCGCGAAAAACGTCAACGATAACGCGTGTTTGCTGAATGAACGCGGCGCCTGTAAGTTTTTCGCGAGCAAGCTCGCTCCTACAAAAAAGCCTTAACTGACTGGCATTAGGGCTTGCCCCCGATAGCCGAGCGTCAGTCAATACATCTGTTGACTGGTCCACTGCAATCGGGGCAAGCCCCCTTCCTCATTTTGATGGGTGTTCAGCCTGCTTTTTTCAGCGCTTGGATCAACTCATCCTTGCGCATGGTCGACCGCCCAGGGATATTCTTGGCCCGCGCTTCTTTCATCAGGCTTTCCTTGGTCTGCGTACCCAGCGAGGCGCGACTGCTACGCGGGTGCCCTTCACGGCTGGCCGCCGCACGCTTGGACGACTCATGCCGATCCTCGGCTTTCTTCGCCGGGGCCTTGCGCCGGCCCGAACCACCGGCTTTTTCACCGCCACCAGACTGCTTGTTGACGGTGGCCCAGGCACGAGCCTCGGCCTCTTCCTTGGATAATCCCTTGTGCTCATAACTGTCTTCGATATGAGCGGCCTTGCGTTTCTGTTCGGTGGTGTATTTGGCTTTGCTTCCACGAGGCATCGCTAAAACTCCTTCCGGCCCCTGTTGCCAGGGGCCAGACCAGAAATGGATTATTGAGAGACCGCACCGTCCAGCTTGCGCGCTTCATCCACACCCGAGGCAGTCAGCTTGATCGGCAGGTTCAACGAGTATTCACCGGCGTCATCGGTGGTCACATGCCCATCCTTGATCAGTCCGCGGTCCTGCAGAAATGCCAAGACACTGGCGACCTCTTTTTCACCGCGGTAATTGTCCAGCACCTCCTTGCCCAAGCCTTGCGGATGGGCGTGCAGCAGACGGGTGAGGACTTCTTTTTCAAGGTTTCTATCGACGTTCATGTGTACCTCTTCACTGGGAAATGATCGGGTGTCGGTCGTGCTATGGGTGTCTCAAGGCGCGGGTTGTTTCGGTGCACCAGGGACGTTCGAGTCATCCCCTTTGTTGATCTTCGGCTCATTGGCGCCAGGGCCCATCTTGCCGTTGCCGACGGCAGCCGGTGCCTGGCGCTGGGTGTCGTTGCCCTTGGTGCGTGGGTCCGCGCCGTTGTCGATGATCGCGCCACCGTTGGTATCAAGGCCGGTGCCCATTGAATCCTGGGATTCCTGGGTGGCGGGGCTGGGCGGGCTGCCGACTGGATCAGTCTTGCCGGTAGATGATGTGGCGGCAAACGCGCCCACGGATGCGGCGGACAACAGGCCGGCGAGGGCGAGGGCAGACAATTTGGAATTTTTCATGAGGGTGTCTCCATATGATTAATGTCCTTACCCTGTATTGGTCCCCCCTCATTCGGTGATCGTGCCTTGATGTCGACGAACGGTATCAATTCGCCTGTATCCGTTTTATGTGCCCAAACGCTGCGCCCTATCAGGCGCACTGTGGCGATCGCCCAATTGAGTGCGGCAATAACCAATATGCTCAGCATCATTGTCCAAAGGCCGTAATCGACAATGATCTTGCCCGCGAGCCAGGGAAACCCGAAGACGCCGACAAAGTACGCCATGCTGAA
Organism: Pseudomonas khavaziana; assembly: GCF_036704165.1. Classification (NCBI taxonomy): domain Bacteria; kingdom Pseudomonadati; phylum Pseudomonadota; class Gammaproteobacteria; order Pseudomonadales; family Pseudomonadaceae; genus Pseudomonas; species Pseudomonas khavaziana. Next base: position 4,915,315 of record NZ_CP129946.1, on the reverse strand, counting down.
CAGCAATAACGCCTGGGACGTGGTGCCACTGGGTGCCTCATTGGCGACCAGCCCATTGATCACCGAATACGTCAGGCCATACCCGACCCCCAAAATAGCGGCGGCCAGTAAATAGCTGAGGTTGCCGCTCACACCAAATGCAAACAGCGCGATGGCGCCGAGCATTATCCCGGACAACACGCAGGCAGCCTGGTAGGCGTCGCGCTTGACCACAAATCCGGCGATCAGCAGACGGCTGGTAATCGCCGCCGTCAGGAAACCTGCAAAAAACAGTGAATAGTCCAGCCCATGGGCAGCGGCGTAGCTGGTCTGGAACGATGACAGCCCACCAAACACGCAACCACCCAGGCCGACCATCAGGATGGCGAACGCCGCTTTGGACGACAGTACGCGGCGACTAGCGAACCAGGAGATCCTCGACGCCGGCACATTCGCATGCCCCTTGAGCAGGATGCCCATGCGCCAGAACATCACTACGCCGGCAAGGCTGGCCAGCCCGGCAATATAGAACGCAGTCGTCAGGGGCAGGTCCAGCGCAATGGCGGCGCGCCCTAGTAAAGGGCCGAAGCCGATTCCGCTCAACATGCTGCCCGATAGCAGGGCGAAATACCTGGCGCGCTGGCAGGGTTCTACCAGCAGCGTCACGATGATCGGGCCCAGGGTATAGAACACGCCCCAGCCCAGACCCAGGGACAGCCCGAACAGCATCAAACCCTGACCAAACCCGGGGGCCAGGGCGAACCCCAGGCAGGCCAACACCAGTAATACGCCGGTGCTCGCAATCGCTCGCGCCGCGCCCAACGCATCCGCCAAATGCCCGGAAAGAAGCACCGCCACAAAAGTGCTGAGCATCGCCGTGGCAATGACACTGCCTGCGTCGTGCTCATTGCCGCCGCGTGAATGGATCAGCAGCGACAGCAAAAAAGTTGAGCCATAGGAAAGCGACAGCAGGAAACTGGCGAGGCAGAACAGCGCGAAAGTCTTTGCGCCCACTGGAGAGGTGGCGTGCATAAGCAGGACCTGATCATTGGATTTATGCCAACTGTTTACCATGGGCACCCAGCGGGATTGTTCTGTGTTTGCCGGTGCTGGCATCCCTGTGGGGCGGAGTAAAACCTGCTCTTGGGTATGAAATTGCGCTGCAATCGTTCACTGAACCGCCTTAGTATGTGGGCTTTGAATTTACCCAAGGCTTGCCCATGACCATCGAGATTCGCCCCGCCGTGCCCAGCGATGCTGCGCAGATCCTGACCTTTATCACCGAGTTGGCCGAGTACGAGAAAGCCCGGCATGAGGTGATCGCCAGCGTGGTGGATATCGAACGCAGCCTGTTCAGCGAAGGTGCCACGGCCCATGGCCTGATGTGTCTGCGCGACGGCCTGCCGATTGGTTTTGCGGTGTTCTTTTTCAGCTATTCCACCTGGCTGGGCAGCAACTGCCTGTACCTCGAAGACCTCTATATCAACCCGGAACAACGTGGCGGTGGGGCAGGCAAGAAGTTGCTGCGCCACTTGGCCAAGATCGCCTGTGACAACGGTTGCGGTCGCTTTGAGTGGAGCGTACTGGATTGGAATGAGCCTGCGATTGCCTTCTATAAGTCCATCGGCGCCCAGCCCCAGGAAGAGTGGGTGCGCTACCGCATGGAAGGTGATGCGCTGAGGGATTTTGCCCAAGGTTGACGGTCTTCAGAACCGGCTATGAATGGCCGGTTTATTTTGCGATTGCTCACAATATGGGATTGAAATTTATATATTGAGATATTTCAAGATCTAGGTTTATAGTCGCCTGCATCAGCACTCACTATCAAAAAATAAAACAGGTGAAGCGATGCAGGCACAACCGTTGTCACTACCCGCGGTGCCCGAGCCGACTTACGGCGAGCGTTTGAAGAACAAGGTAGTGATCGTCACAGGCGCTGCCCAAGGCATTGGCGAAGCGATTGTCGCCTGCTTCCAGGCCCAGCAGGCGCGCTTGGTGATTGCCGATATCCAGGGCGAAAAAATCGAGAAGATCGCCGCCCATTGGCGCGAACGCGGTGCGCAGATCCATGCCCAACCTGTCGATATCACTTCCAAGGATCAATGGCAGGCGCTGGTCAACCTGGTCATTGAGCGCTTCGGCCGCGTGGATGTGCTGGTCAACTGCGCCGGGGTCAATGTGTTCCGCGACCCCTTGGAGATGACCGACGAAGACTGGCGCCGCTGCTTTGCCATCGATCTTGACGGCGCCTGGTACGGCTGCCGCTCGGTGTTGCCGCACATGCTCGAGCAGGGCATCGGCAACATCATCAATATTGCCTCCACCCATTCCAGCCACATCATTCCCGGCTGCTTTCCCTATCCCGTCGCCAAGCATGGCTTGCTCGGCCTTACCCGCGCCCTGGGCATCGAATACGCGTCCAAGGGCATCCGTGTGAATGCCATCGCCCCGGGTTATATCGAAACCCAGCTCAACGTCGACTACTGGAACGGTTTCCCCGACCCTCACGCCGAGCGCCAGCGAGCGTTCGACCTGCACCCGCCCAAGCGCATCGGCCAGCCCATCGAGGTGGCGATGACTGCGCTGTTCCTGGCGACCGACGAGGCGCCCTTTATCAATGCCACCTGCCTGATGATCGATGGCGGGCGGTCGGTGATGTACCACGACTAACAAAGCGTTTTCCAATAACAAGAAGGAGGTGGTTCATGTTCAAGAAGGCACTCGGGGCTGTGGCACTGGCGTTGGCTTTCAGCGGCGTTGTATCGGCTGAGGAAGTAAAGATCGGCTTCCTGGTCAAGCAGGCCGAAGAACCCTGGTTTCAAACCGAATGGGCCTTCGCCGAAAAAGCCGGCAAGGAACACGGTTTCACCGTGATCAAGATCGCCGTGCCCGACGGCGAGAAAACCCTTTCGGCCATCGACAGCCTGGCCGCCAACGGCGCCAAGGGTTTTGTCATCTGCCCACCGGACGTATCCCTGGGCCCGGCCATCGTCGCCAAGGCCAAGGTCAATGGCCTGAAAGTCATGGCCGTGGATGACCGCTTTGTCGATGCCAAGGGCAACTTCATGGAGGACGTGCCGTACCTGGGCATGGCCGCCTTCGAAGTGGGCCAGAAGCAGGGCGCCGCCATGGCCGCCGAGGCGAAGAAACGCGGTTGGGACTGGAAGGACACCTATGCGGTGATCAACACCTTCAACGAACTCGACACCGGTAAGAAACGTACCGACGGCTCGATCAAATCCCTGGAAGAAGCCGGCATTCCCAAGGACCACATCCTCACCGCCGCGCTTAAAACCCTCGACGTTCCCGGCAGCATGGACGCCACCAACTCGGCCCTGGTCAAGCTGCCCAGTGGCGCGAAGAACCTGATCATCGGCGGCATGAACGACAACACCGTGCTCGGCGGCGTGCGCGCCACTGAAAGCGCCGGCTTCAAGGCGGCCAACGTGATTGGCATCGGCATCAATGGCACCGATGCCATCGGCGAATTGAAGAAAGCCGACAGCGGTTTCTTCGGCTCCATGCTGCCGAGCCCGCATATCGAAGGCTATAACACCGCGCTGGCGATGTACGAATGGGTCACCAAAGGCAAGGAGCCTGCTAAGTACACCGCCATGGACGAAGTCATCCTGATCACCCGCGAAAACTTCCAGGAAGAACTGACCAAGATCGGGCTGTGGAAATGACCGCTGCGGCCCTGCGTTTCGACGCGATCGGCAAAACCTTTCCCGGGGTCAAGGCGCTGGATGGCATCAGCTTCACCGCCCACCCGGGGCAGGTGCACGCCCTGATGGGCGAGAACGGTGCGGGCAAGTCGACGCTGCTGAAGATCCTCGGCGGCGCCTACATCCCCAGCAGCGGCAGCGTGCAGATCGGCGCGCAGGTCATGGCGTTCAAAAATGCCGCCGACAGCATCGCCAGCGGCGTCGCGGTGATCCACCAGGAACTGCACCTGGTGCCGGAAATGAGCGTCGCCGAGAACCTGTTCCTCGGGCACCTGCCGACGCGCCTGGGCGTGGTCAATCGCGGCTTGCTGCGCCAGCAGGCGCTGGCGTGCCTCAAGGGCCTGGCCGATGAGATCGACCCCGACGAGAAGCTCGGGCGCCTGTCCCTGGGCCAGCGCCAACTGGTGGAAATCGCCAAGGCGCTGTCCCGTGGTGCCAACGTGATCGCCTTCGATGAGCCCACCAGCAGCTTGTCGGCGCGGGAAATCGACCGGCTGATGGCGATCATCGCGCGCCTGCGGGATGAGGGCAAAGTGGTGCTCTACGTGTCGCACCGCATGGAAGAGGTGTTCCGTATCTGCGATGCGGTGACGGTGTTCAAGGACGGTCGCTATGTGCGCACCTTCGAAGACATGAGCAGCCTGACCCACGATCAGTTGGTGACCTGCATGGTCGGCCGCGATATCCAGGACATCTACGACTACCGCCCGCGGGAGCAGGGCGAGGTGGCGCTCAGGGTCGACGGCCTGCTCGGCCCGGGCCTGCGTGAGCCGATCAGTTTCCAGGTGCGCAAGGGCGAGATCCTGGGCCTGTTCGGGCTGGTAGGCGCGGGGCGCACCGAGCTGTTTCGTTTGCTCAGTGGCCTGGAGCGCGCCAGCGCCGGCAGCCTGGCGCTGTACGGGCAAGCGCTGCAGTTGCGCTCACCCCGCGACGCCATCGCCGCCGGCATCTTGCTGTGCCCGGAGGACCGCAAGAAAGAAGGCATCATCCCACTGGCCAGCGTTGCCGAAAACATCAACATCAGTGCCCGCGCGGCGCATTCCACCTTTGGCTGGCTGCTGCGCGACGGCTGGGAGAAGGGCAACGCCGACCGGCAGATCCAGGCGATGCGGGTCAAAACCCCAAACGCCGCGCAGAAGATCCTGTACCTGTCCGGTGGTAACCAGCAGAAGGCCATTCTCGGCCGCTGGCTGTCGATGCCGATGAAAGTGCTGCTGCTGGACGAACCCACCCGTGGCATCGATATCGGCGCCAAGTCAGAGATCTACCAGATCATCCATAACCTGGCGGCCAGCGGCATTGCGGTGATCGTGGTGTCCAGCGACCTGATGGAAGTGATGGGCATTGCCGACCGTATCCTGGTCATGAGCGAAGGCGCCCTGGCCGGTGAATTGCCCCGCGAGCGGACGGATGAAGCACGACTGCTGCAACTGGCACTCCCGCGTTCGCGGGCTTGAAGAATAAGAGGTGTGGGTATGTCTCAGGCAAAAACTGCAAAGGGCTTCTGGCCGGCATTCAACCAGCGCAAATTTCTCGATGACTGGGTGATGCTGTTGGCGGCGTTGGGCATCTTTGTGCTCAGCGCAGTGTTTATCGATAACTTCCTGTCGCCGCTGAACATGCGTGGCCTGGGCCTGGCGATTTCCACCGTGGGCATCGCCGCGTGCACCATGCTGTTCTGCCTAGCGTCGGGGCATTTTGATTTGTCGGTGGGCTCGGTGATCGCCTGCGCCGGCGTAGTGGCGGGGATTGTGATCCGTGACACCGACAGTGTGGCACTTGGCGTGTCGGCGGCCCTGGCCATGGGCCTGGTGGTAGGGCTGATCAACGGCATCGTGATTGCCAAGCTGCGCATCAATGCGCTGATTGCGACGCTGGCGACGATGCAGATCGTACGCGGCCTGGCCTACATTTTCTCCAACGGCAAGGCGGTGGGGGTGATGGATGAGCGCTTCTTCGTGTTCGGCAACGGCCAGCTGATGGGCGTGCCGGTGCCGATCATCATCACCGTGCTGTGCTTTATATTCTTCGGCTGGCTGCTCAACTACACCAGCTATGGGCGCAACACCATGGCCATCGGCGGCAACCAGGAAGCCGCGCTGCTGGCCGGGGTGAATGTCGACCGCACCAAGATCATCATCTTTGCCGTGCACGGTTTGATCGGCGCGCTGGCCGGGGTGATCCTCGCCTCGCGCATGACCTCCGGCCAACCCATGATCGGCCAGGGCTTCGAGCTGACGGTGATTTCGGCGTGTGTGCTGGGCGGGGTATCGCTGAGCGGCGGCATCGGCATGATCCGCCACGTGATTGCGGGTGTGCTGATCCTGGCGATCATCGAGAATGCGATGAACCTTAAAAACATCGATACCTTTTACCAGTACGTGATTCGCGGCTCGATCCTGCTGCTGGCGGTCATCATCGACCGCATGAAGCAGCGCTGATCAAAAGCCATATGGAGATCAAATGTGGGAGGGGGCTTGCTCCCGATAGCGGTGTATCAGATAGAAAATCTGTAACTGACCCACCGCTATCGGGAGCAAGCCCCCTCCCACATTTGGATCTGCTCTGTATTGAAGGGCGGTATTTGCCATAATGCCCCCGCTTTTTTATCTATAGGCCCGATATGCAGGAAAACGCCCACACCCCCGTCAAAGACGCCGCCCCCACCGGCACCCAGACCCTGCTGCGTGGCCTGGGCGTGGTGCAAGCGGTGGCGGCCGGTGCGCGGGATCTGAAAGAGATCGCCCGGCGCATCGGCACCACGCGCAGCACCACACACCGCCTGGCCAGTTGCCTGGTGGATGAGCGTTACCTGCGCGTGGTGCCGCAAGTCGGCTACCTGCTGGGTCCGAAGCTGATCGAGTTGGGTTTCCAGGCCCGCGAAGAGCTGCCATTGGTGAGCCTGGCGGTGCCGTATCTGGACGAGCTGTCGGCCTTGACGGGCGACACCATCCATCTGGCGATTCGTGAATACGACGACGTGCTTTACCTGCACAAGAACCCCGGTCGCAATGGCCCGGAGATGCGCTCGCGGGTTGGCCATCGCATGCCGCTGGCGCGCACCGGCATCGGCAAGGCGTTGTTATTGGATGATTCGCCGCAGGAGTGGCAGCGCCTCTACGAAGTCAGCTTGCCGGCGGCAGGCAAAAACCTGCAATGGCCGCAGCACCCGGAGCAATCCTGGGCGCAATTCGAGCAGCGCATGGGTGAATATGTGGCCGGCGGTTATGCTTTCGATCTGGAAGACAACGAGCCGTCGATCCGCTGTGTGGCCTCACCGGTGCGTGATGCCAGCGGGCGTATAGTCGCCGGCATCAGCATCGCCAGTACCGTGCCCTACATGCCGCTGGAGAAAATGGCCGAGCTGATCCCTGTGATCAAACAGGTCGCAGCCCGGCTGTCAGCGGAGTTGGGCGCGAAAGCCTGATCAGGCTTTCAGGCTCGCCATGTCGATGACAAAGCGGTACTTCACGTCACCCGCGATCATGCGTGCGTAAGCCTCGTTGATCTGGCGGATGTCGAGCATTTCGATGTCGCAGGTGATGTTGTGCTCGGCGCAGAAATCCAGGACTTCCTGGGTTTCGGCAATACCGCCGATCAGCGAACCAGCCAGCACTTTACGGCCCAGCACCAGCTTGGCGGCGTTGACGGGCGGGTCCACCGGTTCGATCAGGCCTACCAGGATATGCACACCGTCAAAGCGCAGTACATCGAGGTAGGGGTTCAGGTCGTGTTGCACCGGAATGGTGTCGAGCAGGAAGTCGAAGTGCCCGGCCGCCGCTTTCATCTGCTCGGCGTCGGTGGACACGATCACATGATCGGCGCCTTGGCGACGGCCTTCCTCGGCCTTGCTCGCGGAGCGGGTGAACAGCGTCACTTCGGCGCCCATGGCCTTGGCGAACTTGATACCCATGTGGCCCAGGCCACCCATGCCGAGAATCCCGACTTTGTCGCCAGCCTTCACACCGTAGTGTTTGAGCGGCGAGTAGGTGGTGATGCCTGCGCACAGGATCGGCGCGGCGCTGGCCAGGTCGAGCTTGGCCGGGATCTTCACCACGAAATGTTCGCTGACCACGATGCTGTCGGAGTAACCACCCATGGTGTTGCTGCCATCCACACGGTCCGGGGTGGCGTAGGTCATGGTCGGGCCTTCGAGGCAGTATTGCTCTAGGTCTGATTGGCAGGCTTCGCAGTGACGGCACGAGTCGACCATGCAGCCCACGCCAACCAGATCACCGACTTTATGCGCGGTGACGTTGGCGCCGACGGCGGTGACTTTGCCGACAATTTCGTGGCCCGGCATCAGCGGGTACACGGCAATGCCCCATTCGTTGCGAGCCTGGTGGATATCGGAGTGGCACACGCCGCAGTAAAGAATCTCGATGGCCACGTCATCGACACGCGGGCTGCGGCGTTCAAAAGACATCGGGGCGAGGGGGGTGGTGGCTGACTGGGCGGCGTAACCGATGGCGGTGTACATAGTAAACCTCACAAAAGCTTGGACTGCAGAGGCGGCAAATTCTGCGCGTAGGCCTTTGGCGCGAACATGGCAAATGCTCCGAGTCTCATGCCTATTCGTCCGGCAGTGCCTGAGCTTTGGATATATTGGCCGCCAGACCTGCGATGATGGTGTCATCCCTTATTCGCGAAGTTTTTTGCCATGCTGTTGACCCGCCATTTGGACGCCAATGCCACGCTGGTTTCCTTGATCGAAGGGCTCACGCCCCGCGATGGTTTTTCCCCGACTCACCTGCCGGGTGTGCAGGTGCTGCGCGCCAGTTGCGATGTAGCGCGTGGGCCGCAGATCTATGAGCCAAGCCTGATGTTCGTGGCCCAGGGCAGCAAGGTCGCCTACCTCGGCCCGCGCACGTTGGAGTATGGCGCCGGGCATTACCTGATCCAGGCGATGCCGGTGCCGTTCGAATGCGAGACCTTTGCCATGGCCCCCGGGGCGCCGCTGTATGGCGTTACGGTAGGCATCGACCGCGTGGTGTTGGGCGAGTTGGTGATTGCCATGGGCATGCAAGCCGGGCCGCCGCCGACCGCGCAGACTTTGGAGTCGATGAGTTCGGTGGTGCTGGACGATACGATGCGCGGCTGCGTCGAGCGGCTGTTGCAGTGCCTGCACGATCCGCTGGAAAGCCGGATCATGGGCCCGGCGCGGGTGCGCGAATTGTTGTTCACCGCGTTGCGTGGGCCACAGGCGGATGTGCTGCGTGCGCTGGTGGAACAGCAGGGGCAGTTTTCGCGAATCGCCACGTCATTGAACCACCTGCATGCCCATTACGCCGAGCCGCTGAATATCGAGACGTTGGCCGGATATGCCCATATGAGTGCCTCGACCTTTCATGAGCATTTCAAGCGCTGCACCTTGTTGTCGCCGGTGCAGTACCTCAAGCGCCTGCGACTATTGAAGGCCCAGCAGTTGCTGCTGGTAGAGGGCATGAGTGTGGCGCAGGCGGCGCACAAGGTGGGGTACCAGAGTACGTCTCAGTTCAGTCGGGAGTACAAACGCTACTTCCTGCGCAACCCAGGCGAAGAGCGGGCCGCCTGACACCCCACTGTAGGAGCGAGCTTGCTCGCGAAAAACTAATAGACGCCACATTCATTCAGACAGTACGCGTTATCGTTGACGTTTTTCGCGAGCAAGCTCGCTCCTACATGTTGATCGATGCCGCCCACAAAAAAGGCCCCCATCTCGGGAGCCTTTTTTGGTTAAGCGAACGACTTACATATTCGGGTAAGTCGGCCCACCCGCACCTTCCGGTGTCACCCAGGTGATGTTCTGCGAAGGGTCCTTGATGTCACAGGTCTTGCAGTGCACGCAGTTCTGGGCGTTGATCTGGAAGCGCTTCTCGCCGTCTTCCTTGGTGATCACTTCATACACGCCGGCCGGGCAGTAGCGCTGCGCCGGTTCATCGTAGAGCGGCAGGTTGGTGCCGATCGGGATGCTCGGGTCTTTCAACTTCAAGTGGCAAGGCTGCTCTTCTTCGTGGTTGGTACCGGAGATGAACACCGAGCTCAGTTTGTCGAAGCTCAGCTTGCCGTCGGGTTTGGGGTAATCGATTTTCTTGCAGTCTTTGGCCAGCTTGAGGCAGGCGTAGTCCGGCTTGGTGTCGTGCAGGGTGAACGGCATCTTGCCGCCGAGGATGTTCTGGTCGAACCAGTTGAAGCCGGCGCCGATGATCGGGCCGAACTTGTGCATCGCCGGGCCGAAGTTACGGGTGGCGAACAATTCCTCATACAGCCAGCTGGCCTTGAAGCCATCGACATACGCAGTCAGCTCGTCACCGCCCTCGGATTCGGCGAACAGGCGATCAGCAACCGCATCGGCGGCGAGCATGCCGGACTTCATCGCGGTGTGGCTGCCCTTGATCTTGGCGAAGTTCAGGGTGCCGAGGTCGCAGCCGATCAGCGCGCCGCCCTTGAAGACCATCTTGGGCAGCGAGTTCAGGCCACCTTTGCAGATGGCGCGGGCGCCGTAGCTGACGCGCTTGCCGCCTTCCAGGTACTGGGCCAGCACCGGGTGGTGCTTGAGACGCTGGAACTCATCGAAGGGCGACAGGAAGGTGTTGCTGTAGGACAGGTCGACGATCAAGCCGACCACCACCTGGTTGTTTTCCAGGTGATAGAGGAACGAACCACCGGTATTTTCGGCGCTCATGATGTCCAGCGGCCAACCGGCGGTGTGCACCACCAGGCCTGGCTGATGCTTGGCCGGGTCGATTTCCCAGATTTCCTTCAGGCCGATGCCGTAGTGCTGGGCGTCGGCGTCGCTGTCCAGGTTGAAGCGCTGGATCAACTGCTTGCCGATATGGCCACGGCAGCCTTCGGCAAACAGCGTGTACTTGCCACGCAATTCCATGCCCGGGGTGTATACGCCTTCCTTGGGCTTGCCTTCGCGGTCGACACCGAGGTCACCGGTGATGATCCCGCGCACCACGCCGTTCTCGTCGAACAGCGCCTCCTGAGCGGCGAAGCCTGGGTAGACTTCCACGCCCAGGTTCTCGGCCTGCTGGGCCAGCCAGCGGCACAGGTTGCCCAGGGAAATGATGTAGTTGCCTTCGTTGTGCATGGTCTTGGGCACAAAGAAGTCGGGAACCTTGGTGGAGGTATCGCTGCTGCGCAGTACGTAGATGTCGTCACGCACCACCGGGGTGTTGAGCGGGGCGCCGAGCTCTTTCCAGTCCGGGAACAGTTCGTTCAGGGCCCGGGGTTCGAACACGGCACCGGAGAGGATGTGGGCGCCGACTTCGGAGCCTTTCTCGACCACGCAGACGCTGATTTCCTTACCGGCTTCGGCGGCCTTCTGCTTCAGGCGGCAGGCGGCAGACAGGCCAGCCGGGCCAGCGCCGACGATGACCACGTCGAATTCCATGTATTCGCGTTCCACAGGCTATCTCCTACTCAAGGCTCAACAGGCTTTTTTTTCTAATGGGTGGAGGTTCGGCGGGGTTCTGCTCAACGGCAGCACCCACCTGTCTCTCTAGGTGGCGCATTATATATAGACCACTGGCAGCGTCCAATACAAACGTTTGTTTGAATTGGCCGCAGCCTAGGTAAATCAAAGCAACGGGGCTTATGACTGACCATTTTGCCGTATTGACCAGAATAGGCGTTCCGGTCAAGATACGGTCGGTTTTGCGCTTCCCGTAGGCAGACTGCAGGTTTCAAGAGCACGTCCAAAGGCCGGCCGAAGGTAAAAATGTGACGCGCCCCCGAACAATGGGGCGCAGTTTACACGCCGCGATAAAGAATGACCGCTCAGTCACCACTGACGAACGGTCGTCACTTCCCGTGTGCAAGGCCACTGCCGAAGTCTTTGGAGGTGCCCTTGTGTGCCGATGAGCATCAACCGCCAGGTTCGCCTAGGCGACTTTCTTTTCACCGGAGAGTAACGAGGAATCCATGAAGGTTCTTGTAGCTGTCAAACGCGTTGTCGATTACAACGTGAAAGTTCGCGTCAAGGCGGACAATTCCGGCGTCGACCTTGCTAACGTCAAGATGTCGATGAACCCTTTCTGCGAAATCGCTGTGGAAGAAGCCGTACGCCTGAAAGAGAAAGGTGTTGCGACTGAAATCGTCGTGGTGTCCATCGGTCCGACCACTGCCCAAGAGCAGCTGCGTACCGCTTTGGCCCTAGGCGCCGACCGCGCCATCCTGGTCGAATCCGCCGAAGAACTGACCTCCCTGGCGGTTGCCAAGCTGCTCAAGGCCGTTGTCGACAAGGAACAGCCTCAGTTGGTGATCCTCGGCAAACAAGCCATCGACAGCGACAACAACCAGACCGGCCAGATGCTGGCCGCACTGACCGGTTACGGCCAGGGCACCTTCGCTTCGAAAGTCGAAGTGAGCGGCGACAGCGTCGCGGTAACCCGTGAAATCGATGGCGGCGCGCAGACGGTTTCCCTGAAACTGCCGGCCATCGTCACCACCGACCTGCGTTTGAACGAGCCGCGCTACGCGTCCCTGCCAAACATCATGAAAGCCAAGAAGAAGCCTCTTGAAGTGCTGACTCCGGATGCTTTGGGCGTTTCCACCGCCTCCACCAACAAGACCGTCAAGGTTGAAGCGCCGGCAGCACGCAGCGCGGGCATCAAGGTCAAGTCGGTGGCTGAGTTGGTCGAGAAACTGAAAAACGAAGCGAAGGTGCTTTGAATTGGAGAGCCTGATCATGACTATCCTCGTAATCGCCGAACACGATAACAAGGTGCTGGCCCCGGCCACCCTCAACACCGTGGCTGCCGCTGCGAAAATCGGTGGAGATATCCACGTATTGGTTGCTGGCCAGGGCGCTGGCGCCGTGGCTGAAGCCGCTGCGAAAATCGCGGGCGTAAGCAAAGTCCTGAACGCTGACAATGCCGCCTACGCGCATCAGTTGCCAGAAAACGTTGCGCCGCTGGTTGCAGAGCTGGGCGCTGGCTACAGCCACATCCTGGCTGCCGCCACCTCCAACGGCAAAAACATCCTGCCACGGGTTGCCGCGCAGCTGGACGTTGACCAGATCTCCGAGATCATCTCGGTAGAAAGCGCCGATACCTTCAAGCGCCCGATCTACGCCGGTAACGCCATCGCCACCGTGCAGTCCAATGCCTCGGTCAAGGTCATCACCGTGCGCGCCACCGGTTTCGACCCGGTTGCCGCCGAAGGTGGCTCGGCCGCGGTTGAAGCCGTCTCCGCTGCCCACGACGCTGGCACGTCCAGCTTCGTCGGCGAAGAGCTGGCCAAGTCGGATCGCCCTGAGCTGACGGCTGCCAAGATCGTCGTTTCCGGCGGCCGCGGCATGCAGAACGGTGACAACTTCAAGCACCTGTACGCCCTGGCCGATAAGCTGGGCGCTGCGGTCGGCGCTTCCCGCGCAGCCGTCGACGCAGGTTTCGTACCCAACGATATGCAGGTCGGCCAGACCGGCAAGATCGTTGCGCCACAGCTGTACATCGCCGTCGGTATCTCCGGCGCGATCCAGCACTTGGCCGGTATGAAGGACTCCAAGGTGATCGTCGCGATCAACAAGGACGAAGAAGCGCCGATCTTCCAGGTTGCCGATTACGGCCTGGTGGCGGACTTGTTCGAAGCCGTACCTGAGTTGGAGAAGCTGGTCTAATCCAGCCGCTTCACTTATAAAGAGCCCGGTCTTGTGACCGGGCTTTTTTATTACCTGTAGGAGCGAGCTTGCTCGCGAAAAACTCCCAGGCGATGCATTTATTCAGAAAGCACGCGTTATCGTTGACGTTTTTCGCGAGCAAGCTCGCTCCTACCAAGAACTTTACGAAGGAACATGCCATGGAGCTGCGCCCCTGGACTGTACTGCTGGGCCTTGTGCTGCTGCCGAGCCTGTCACTGGCCGCCGGCAAGTGCGAGCGCCTGGTGATCACCGGCAGCCCGGATGCACCACCTTTGTTGTGGCGTGATCCCCAGGACCCGACGCACCTGATCGGCGCTACCGCCGAGGTGCTGCAACAAGTGGGCAAAGAGCTCGGGCTGAAAATCGACCTGCTCTACGGCGGCAAACGCTCCCTGGCCCTGGATGAAGCGCGTAGCGGGCGCATGGACATCCTCGCCGACGCGCCGCTGAACCTCGGTGAACTGGACAACTTCGACTACATCCATCCGGCGTTGATGCAGACCGATTACCTGGTCTGGACACGCAAGGATTCACCCCTGGCCTACACCACAGTGGCGGACCTGCACGGCCACAAAGGCGCGGTATCGGAGCGCGCCCGCTTGAGCGCTGAATTCGAAGCCTTCGCCGGCCAGCAGCTCAGCCTGCAACGCCTGCCGAACCTGACACCGGCATTCCAGAAACTGTTGCTCGGCGAGGTGGATTACGTGCTGGCCGGGCGCTATTCCGGAATGGCCATGGCCCAGACCTTGGGCATGAATAACGATCTGGTCGCCCATGAGGTGCCTGTCGATCAGCCCGGCTTGTACCTGGCGATTTCCCACAACTCGGCGTGCAATGATCCATGGCTGCGCGGACAGTTGGCGAAAAAGATGACAGAATTGCCCGCGTCCGGTGTCGCGCAAGCCGCGCTGCAGCGCAATCTGGAGCGCTGGAAGGCGCAACTGCAACAGCCCGTTGGCACCCCAACACAGTAGGGATTTACAGTGATTTTTCGACCTCTTTTCGCGGCCCTCGCCGTTGTCGCTCTGGCGGGATGTGCAACCGATCCTGCGCCGAATGAACAAATGCGCCTGACCCAGCAAGCCTTGGAGCAAGCCACCGCGGTCGGGGTCAACGCCGACGAATCGCCCGAGCTGAAACTGGCCGAAGAAAAATTCGCCAGGGCCAAGGCCAACATGGCCGACCAATCCTACAAGCGCGCGCGTATGCGGTCCGAACAGGCTGAGCTGGATGCGCGTCTCGCCGAGGCTAAAGTGCTCACCGCCAAGAGCCAGGAACAATTGAACGTGCTCAATACCCGCATCACCCGCTTGCGTAAGCAGCTGCAGTTGGGAGACGCGCAATGAGCCCGATGATCCGTGGTTTGGGCTGCGTGTTGCTGCTGGGCAGTGCGGCATTGGGCGGTTGCGCCAGCCAACCCAGCAGCGAGCAGGCGTTGCAACAGGCCGGCGATGACTTCCAGAAGGTCAAGGAGGACGCCAACGTGCTGCGCTTCGCCCCTAAGGATGTGATCCGCGCCGGCGAATCCCTGGCCCGTGCCGATCGCTTGTCCAGCTACTGGGGCAGCGGCGCCGATGTGGTGCATTACGCCTATCTGAGCCAGCGCTACAGCGCCATCGCCCGTGAACACACCGAGCAAGGCCTGAACGCGGAACGCGGCGCCCAACTCGAATTGGAACGCCAGCGCCTGCAACTGGCCCTGCGCGAAAACAAACTGGCCAGCGTGCAGCAACAGGGCAAGTGGGTTGAAGCACAAATTGCCAGCCTCACCACCCAGACCGACCGTGGCCTGGTGATGACGCTGGGAGATGTGCTGTTCGACACCGGCGAAGCGGAACTGGCCAACTCGGCCAATCGCACAGTGTTGAAGATCGTGCAGTTCCTGCAACTCAACCCCAAGCGTCGTGTACGCATCGAGGGCTACACCGACAACACCGGGGGCGAGCAGGAGAACCTGAAACTGTCCCGCGACCGTGCCCAATCGGTGGCGGACCTGTTGATGGACCTGGGTATCGATGATAAGCGTATCGAGGTCCAGGGTTATGGTGATCAGTACCCGGTAGAAGCCAACGCCTCCGAACGAGGCCGCGCGCAGAATCGCCGGGTGGAAATCGTATTCTCCGACGAGAAAGGCCAGCTGGGCGCTGCCCGCTGAGCGCCAGGCTTCGATTTAATGTGAGAGGGGGCTTGCTCCCGATTGCGGTAGTTCAGTTGCAACATCTTTGACTGATACACCGTCATCGGGAGCAAGCCCCCTCCCATATTTTGTCAGGCGTACTCCCTTTACAGTTTTTGCTGTCACTCCCTCCTGCGCTCGACTATCGTGACAACTGTCCCCGTACACTTCTAAACTGTGCTGGTATGTTTCACACAAAAATAAAATACCCGTGAAATCGAGTGCTGCGTCATGACCAATCTGTTGCTTTACCAGCGTATTGCCCAGCAACTGGCTGAGGACATCCGACGCGGTGTCTACCAACCGGGGGAGCGCGTGCCATCGGTGCGCAAAATGAGTTCCCAGCTCAATGTGAGCCATGCCACGGTGCTGCAGGCCTATGCCAACCTGGAAGACCAGGGGCTGATCCGGGCGCGGCCGCAGTCGGGCTATTACGTGCACCAGACGCCCGCACTCACGGCGCCGACGCCAGACATCGCACGGGTCGAGCGTCCAGGCTTGGTCACCCGCAGCAGCATCATCCAACAGGTATTGGTCGAATCGCGCCGTGAAGGGGTGTTCCCCTTGGGCGCTGCGGTGCCGAGTGTCGATTACCTACCGGTACGGGCGCTGCACCAGCAGTTGGCCAAGGTCACACGGTTCCAGAGCCCGCGGGCTTTCAGCTACATGTTCAGCCCCGGCTTTGAACCGCTGCGTCGCCAGGTGGCGATCCGCATGCGCGATGCCGGTGTGGTGGTAGACCCTTCCGAGGTGGTGATCACCCACGGCTGCGTCGATGCGTTGCAGATGTCCTTGCGTGTTCTCACGCGGCCTGGCGACCTGATCGCCGCCGAATCACCGACTTACTACGGCTTGTTGCAACTCGCCGATTTGCTCGGCCTGAAAGTCATCGAGATCCCCAGCGACCCAGCCACGGGCATGAGCCTGGAAGCCCTGCAGCTGGCCGCCAACCAGTGGTCGATCAAGGCGCTGGTGCTCACCACGCGCCTGAGCAACCCCCTGGGTGGCACCATGCCCGAAGAGCGCCAGAAACAACTGCTGCGCCTGGCGTCGGATTTCGATATCCAGATCGTCGAGGACGATATCTACGGCGAGCTGATGTTCGAACTGGGTCGCACCAAGGCTCTGAAAGCCTACGACCGCCTTGACCGGGTCATCTACTGCTCGAGTTTTTCCAAGACCTTGTCCCCGGGGGTGCGTATCGGCTGGATGATCGCCGGCAAGTACCAGCAGGAGATCCAGCGCCTGCAGATGTTCAGTACCCACTCAGCATGCAGTGTCACCCAGATGGGGGTCGCGGCCTACCTGGAAAACGGTGGCTACGACCGCCACCTGCGCTATATCCGCCAGGAATACCGCAAGAACCTCAGCGCCTTCCAACTGGCGGTGCAGCAATATTTCCCCGAGGGCACCCAGATGACCCGTCCAACCGGCGGCTTTATCCTGTGGGTCAGTTTGCCGGGTCGGGTCAATACCCAGGAACTGCACGTGCGTGCCTTGCAACAGGGCATCAGTATTGCGCCGGGGCTGATCTTCAGTAATACGGAACAGTTCAACCACTGTATTCGCCTCAACTGCGGTACCCCCTGGAACCGCGAGGCAGAGCGGGCGTTGATGACCTTGGGCATGCTGGCCAGCCAGTTGTGCCAGGAGACCGGGGCGGGTTTTTGAGGCGTGCAAAGGGGACAACACTGATCTGCGCTCTTGTCATGTCGCCCACAACAAGCGAGCATATGGCCTTCTGCCGTTAACGCTGCTGGCGATATGACTTCTATTTTTCGCGTTACCCTGGTGATTGGCCTGTTGAGCCTGTGCAATGTCAGCACTGTGCTGGCGGAGCCGGTGGCGGATGGCGCGTCGGCAGTCAGTTCTGAACAGAAGACCTCAGCGAAGAAACCAGCTCCCGCGAAAAAAGCCCCCGCCACGCAGAAAAAAACCGCAACTACCAAAAAGCGCGCGCCTGTTGCGAGCAAATCCAAGTCGGCCCGTGAAGTCGCCAAGACTAAATTGCCACCGGCACAGTTGGACCTTTCGCTGCCTTCGGACATGGTCAGGCTGTTGCAGCCCATCGGCACCATGCCCAAGCCCAAGAGCGTGCCCTTGCTGCCGCCGATGTTTGGCGAAAAGCCCACCGACAACAGTGCGTTCCAGATCAACGGCCGCTTGCTCAGCAATGAGATGAAGCTGCAACTGCGCAACGATGAGCGCCGTGATGTTGAAGGCGCCGCGCTGGATTTTGAATTCAAGCAATAAACTATGCGGCTATGCGTGACCCAGGTTGCCGACCATCTGTCGCAGACTGGTCGGTCACTTTTGTTTTGTGCGAAAAACCCCTGTTGGACCATTTTAAAACGGCTGTTTAAGGGCGTACTCTAGCCCGGCCATCCCTATTGAGTCGTCGAGGACCTGCTGGTCATGAAATGCCGTGAAGGCTGTGGCGCATGCTGCATCGCCCCCTCCATCAGTTCGCCGCTGCCCGGAATGCCCCAGGGCAAGCCTGCAGGTGTTCGCTGCCTGCACCTGTCGGTCGGACAACTGTGCCAGCTGTTCGGCCTGCCTGAACGGCCGGCGGTGTGCAGTGATTTCAAGGCTGATATCGAGGTCTGTGGCAATGACCAGGCCGATGCAATTCGCTTGATCGGCTGGTGGGAGCAGATGACGGCGGCTTGATGGGCTTTACTATTGGAACTTCAACAATAAGGAATACAACAATGGGTTCGCTGAAACGACTGGCCGTGTTGTGCGGTTTTACGCTGCTGTTTGCTGCTACTGCCCAGGCTGAGGATTGGCAAGTGGCCAAGGACGAAGACGGTATCAAGGTGTCCCTGAGCGAAGTTGCCGGCTCCAAGTACAAAGCGTATCGCGGCGTGACCGTGATCAAGGCGCCTGTGGCCAAGATCGTTGCATTGCAGGAAGACGTGGCGGGTGCCTGCGCTTGGATTCACGAGTGCAAATCCCAGAAACTGGTCGACAAGAAAGGCGATGAGGCCTGGACCTACACGCAATTCAAGGCACCCTTTCCGGTGAGTGATCGTGACTCGTATACTCATGTCACAACCGCTAAAAACGCCGATGGTAGCGTAACCCGCACCTTGCAGGGCGTGCCTACCTACAAGTCGGAAGAAAAAGGCTATGTGCGGGTCGCCCAGGTCGAAGGCTTCTGGAAACTGGTGCCCAAAGGCGCCAATGAGACCGAAGTGACCTACCAAGTGCACACCGAGCCGGGCGGCAGCGTGCCGTCGTGGTTGGCCAACAAATTTGTGGTGGAAGCGCCGTTCAATACCCTGAAGGCCCTCAAGGAGCGCGCTGAAAAATAAGCGCAACTGATCCGGTGCCTCCTGCCTTGGGTGGAACGTTTGGCAAAGCCTCAAGGTCCAGATAGATGTAAGCCCACACATGGGTTTTATCGAGGAGGCACCGATGCCGAAGTGGAATGTTTCTTTCATCAATGACCGTGGCGAGCCGGTAGTCGAGCAATTCGACTGCGAGCATGAGCCGACGCTGGAAGAAGCCGCACAGATGGTGCGGGTGCGTGTGTCACCGGTGTTGGAAAAGCTGGACCTTAACGATCTTGCCGATCGTGTTCCCGATCCCACGGTCAAGAGCCTGCATGATCAAAATGGTATCAAGGACCTCAGGGTCGAACCCGCGGCCTGAATATTTCCGTTAGACCCATCAAGCACCTCTGGTGGAGGTGATAGCTTCGCGCTACTCTGCAATCGAGATCAGCGAATGAATCGCTAAGGTCTGGTCTTGTCAGCTACATGCTTGTTTTCCAGCGGTGTTGTTCCTGCCGTAGTACTCGCGCCAGTAAGGCGCGAGCTTCGGGAAGCACGGAAAGTCTATCCATCATTTGAGGAGCACTTTTCATGAGCACAGCCTATCAAGAAGACATCAGTACCAACGTCCTGCGCCGCATGAAAGAAGGCGGCTTCGATTTCTCGCGTTTTCACCCCATTGAGTTCTACGCCATTTTCCCGGATGAGGAACGGGCGCGCAGGGCTGCGGGTCGATTTCGTGGCGAATCCCTGAATGCCCAGGTCAGCGCGCGCGACGATGGCGCCTGGTATCTGGAACTGAGCAAAATCATGTTTGCAACCTACGACGGCATAGGAGACTTCGAGCATGACTTCGAGGCGGTGGTCGAGCCCCTGGGTGGGATCATCGAAGGATGGGGCGTCAAGCAGGAGGTGCGTGGGTTACCCATGTAGTTGGTGTTTATGAGCAGCGCAGCGTATCGGCTGACCTTTGGGTCGGCCGATTTTGTTTGGGGCTTCGGCAGGAGCGCTGATTTAGTTGCACGCAAAAAAAAGCCACCCCAATAGGGTGGCGGAAAGGGAAGCTCGAGGGAGCAGATCAGTACACGAAGTAACACAGTACCGCTTGCACAAAGGGTTTCGCTGTAGGACATGTCCTGTTCAGCCGATGGAGGTGATTATCCGCAGCGCTGGCCGGGCAGTGAAATCAACTCTGGCTATGCTATCGATAGGCAAGTGCCGCGTTGCAATGACGCGTGCGACGTGCACTGGGGACGTTCTACGCACCGGGATGGTGCGAAGAATCCGCCTGAGTTATTCAACTCATTGATTATTAAGTGTTTATGCCGCTGGCACGGGCCTTGCGAAGGTTCTCGCGTCCGGGTGACAAGGAGTACGGCATGATCCGCACTTATTACGATGAAATGTACGATGGGGCAGGGCAGGTGCGTCCTCATTACCGCGAGTTCGCCCGCTGGCTGGCCGACACCCCTACGGATTTGCTGGCCCAGCGTCGGCGCGAAGCCGATTTGCTGTTCCACCGGGCCGGGATCACCTTCACCCTTTATGGGGATGAGCTGGGCACTGAGCGCCTGATTCCCTTCGATACCATTCCGCGCAGTATTCCGGCCAGCGAATGGCGGGTTGTCGAGCGCGGCTGCATCCAACGGGTCAAGGCACTGAACATGTTCCTCGCCGACCTGTACCACGACCAACGCATTATCAAGGCCGGCATTATTCCCGCCGAGCAGGTACTGGCCAATGAGCAGTATCAGTTGGCAATGCAGGGCCTGGACCTGCACCGTGATCTGTATTCCCACATTTCCGGGGTCGACCTCGTACGCGATGGTGACGGCACTTATTACGTACTGGAAGACAACCTGCGCACGCCCAGTGGCGTCAGCTACATGCTCGAAGATCGCAAAATGATGATGCGCCTGTTCCCGGAACTGTTTGCGGCCCAGCGCATCGCGCCTATCGACCACTACCCCAACCTGTTGCTCGATACCCTCAAAAGCGCCAGCCCCCTGGATAACCCCAGCGTGGTGGTGCTCACTCCAGGGCGCTTCAACAGCGCGTTTTTCGAGCATGCGTTTCTTGCCCGGGAAATGGGCGTGGAACTGGTGGAGGGGGCGGACCTGTTCGTACGCGACGACCGTGTATTCATGCGCACCACCGACGGCCCAAAGGCTGTGGATGTGATCTACCGCCGCCTCGATGATGCCTTCCTCGACCCACTGGCCTTCAACCCGGACTCCATGCTTGGCGTGCCGGGCCTGCTTGCGGCCTATCGTTGCGCCAATGTGGTGCTGGCCAATGCCATCGGCACGGGAGTTGCGGACGACAAGTCGGTTTACCCGTTCGTCCCTGAAATGATTCGCTTCTACTTGGATGAAGAGCCGATCCTGCAGAACGTTCCGACCTTTCAATGCCGTAATCCCGACGAATTGTCCCACGTACTGGCCCACCTGCCCGAGTTGGTGGTCAAGGAAACCCAGGGCTCCGGCGGCTATGGCATGTTGGTTGGCCCCGCGTCCACGGCGGCGGAAATCGAAGCTTTTCGCGCGCGCATCAAGGCTAAGCCCCACGCCTATATCGCGCAGCCGACCCTGTGTTTATCCACCTGCCCGACCTTCGTCGAAAACGGCATCGCCCCACGGCATATCGACCTGCGCCCGTTCGTGCTGTCCGGCAAGGAAACCCGTGTGGTGCCCGGCGGCCTGACCCGCGTGGCCCTGCGCGAAGGGTCGCTGGTGGTCAACTCGTCCCAGGGCGGCGGCACTAAAGACACCTGGGTGGTCGAGGACTGATGCCATGTTGAGTAGAACTGCCTCGGATTTGTACTGGATGTCGCGCTACCTGGAACGTGCCGAAAACCTCGCACGCATGCTCGACGTCAGCTATTCACTGTCGCTGATGCCCCAGGATGGGCGCGGCGACGGTCTGCACGAACTGGCCATGCCGTTGTTGATCACCGGCACCCTGGAGGATTACCACGAGCGCCACGGCCAATTGCATGCCGAACGCCTGCTGCACTTTTTCGCACTGGACGCGGCCAACCCGGCCAGTATCTACAGTTGTCTGGGCGCTGCACGGGCCAGCGCCCATGCAGTACGTGGGCGAATCACCGCTGACATGTGGGAAAACATCAACGCCACCTGGCTGGACATTCGTGATATCGCCCAACAGGGGTTGAGCCGCTACGGCATGAGCCGGTTTTGTGAGTGGGTCAAGGAGCGCTCCCATCTGTTCCGCGGCGCCACCTACGGCACCATCATGCGTAACGATGCCTTCCGCTTTATCCGCCTGGGCATTTTCATAGAGCGCGCCGATAACACCCTGCGCCTGCTGGACGCGCGCTACGAAATGGCCGGCGACCAGGCTGCGGCGGTCAGCGATGGCACGGCTCACGCGTACTACCAATGGAGTGCTTTGCTGCGTGCGTTGTCGTCATTCGAGGCCTACACCGAAATTTATCGTGATGCGCCGGGTTCCAGGCAAGTGGCTGAGCTGCTGCTGTTACGCGCCGATGTCCCGCGTTCACTAAGGGCGTGCAGTGAGGAGATTGCCCAGATCCTTGCCAGCCTGCCCGGTCTCAACGGCCGCCCGGCCCAGCGCCTGGCCGCCGAGATGGACGCTAGCCTGCGCTTTACCACCATCGACGAAATCCTCGAGGAAGGCCTGCATGCCTGGCTGACCGACTTTATCCCCTTGGTCCGCCAATTGGGCGACGCCATCTACAGTTCCTATCTGGAGGCGGCATGAGACTCTCTATCAGCCACGAAACCACCTACCACTATCAAGACCAAGTGCGCGCCAGCATCCAGTACCTGCGGCTCACGCCCCATGACAGCGAGCGCCAGCGCGTGCTGAGCTGGCAACTCGACCTGCCACGCCCGGTGCGGGCGCAGGTGGATCCCTTCGGCAATATCCTGCATGTGCTGACCCTGGACGAACCCCACGACGCGATCATCATCGGCGCCCGTGGCCAGGTGGAGATCGACGAGTTGCGCGAGGCCGAACACGAAAGCCAGTCTGCCTGGCCTTTCCTGCGCTGCACGCGCCTGACCGAGCCCGATGAAGCCCTGCGCCGGTTTGCCGAGCAGCATTGCCACCAGCGTCGCGACCGCACGGCGCTCATCGATCTGATGCAGGCCCTCAACCAAGCGATGATCTACACGCCGGGGGCTACTGAAGTCGACACCTGTGCCGCCCAGGCCTTTGCAGGCGCTGCGGGCGTGTGTCAGGACCATACCCATGCGTTTCTCGCCTGCGCACGCAGCCTGGGCATTCCTGCGCGGTATGTGTCGGGGTATTTGTACACCGAAGACTGCGCACATCTGGCCAGTCATGCCTGGGCCGAAGCCTGGCTGGATGACGCCTGGTACAGTTTTGACGTGACCAACCAACTGGCCCGGCCAGAGCGGCACTTGAAGCTGGCCGTGGGCCTGGACTACCTCGACGCCTGCCCGGTACGCGGCATGCGCCGAGGGGGTGGGCATGAGCAGATGCATGCCAAGGTATTTGTGGCACCGCAGCAATGACCGATAACTGTAGGAGCGAGCTTGCTCGCGAAAAACGTTAACGATTACTCGGGGAGCCTGATACCCAACGGTGCTCTCAGGCTTTTCGCGAGCAAGCTCGCTCCTACAACTTGCGGCCTGCCATATGCCGCAGATAATCCAACAGCAAATCCAACTCATGTTCCGGCAATACACTGGCAGCAAACGCCGGCATCTTCGCCTGCGGCCAGTGCCTAAGGCTTTGCGGGTCACGGATATAACGCTTGAGGAAATCACCGCCAAAATACTCGGTGGGGTTGTAGGGAATATTCAGGTCCGGACCCACTTGGGCATCGCCGGCGCCGTTGAGGCGGTGGCAGGCCAGGCAGTTCTTCTGGAACAACGCAAAGCCCTGGTTGACCTGGTCATCCGCCGCAAGCGTCGGGTCGGGTAACAGTGCAGGGAAACGTTCGGCAACCGTCTGCAATTGCTTGATCCTGGAGACTTGGAACGGCCACTGCTCCGGGCTGATGTGCCCGGCTTCGGGGTGGGTCCACACCAGGTAGAACGGCCCGGCGCTCGGTTTGCCTTGCGCAAGCGCGGGCCATGGACGGGCCGGGTCTTCCACCGCCAACCAGGCGCGGGCGCCGGTTTTTTCCAACAACGGCGCGGCAGACAGTTCGGCGGCGAAACCATCCAGGGCAACCGCTTGCAGGTGGCTCTGAGGTTTAAGGCCGGACAGGAGTGCCGCCAGGGGCACCGCGCGATAGGTCATGTTGTGCTTGTAGGACACGTCATCGACGATCTGCACCGTCTGCGCTTGCGGGTGTTTGAGCAGATCAGCGGTCTGCCAGGTCTGCCTGGTGTGGTCCAATTCGATGGTCAATTGCGCAGCGGCTACAGGAAAGCTCAGCAGCAGGGCAAGTAAGGCTAGGATCGATTTCAAGGCGGCGGCCCGAGGCTAGGTGGCGGTGGCGCTCACGATACCGGAAATCGACAGGTAAAAAGACAGCCCCCGCTACGGCAGTGCTAAGCGCACTGTTCCGGCAGGTGCTGCCAAAAGCTGCAGGCCTGGTGCTGTATGTGCACGGAGTCTGGGGGCGGGGGCGTCACCCAAGCACCCTGGTCAGGTTGGGCAAGATCAGAATCAGTGTGGTGGCGAACAGAATAAGTCCTGCCTGACGTACTTTCGAATGTTTGAACATGGCTGACTGCCTATTTGTTGTTATTCCTGAGCGTCAAATGCGTGCCGGTTAATTTCAGTATCGCGAGCTGACGTTGCACTTTTCTTACAGCTGCTCCAGCAAGACCCGGCAGCAGCGCCCTACAGGTTCAACCTTAGAGCGCCCGTCCTTATTCGCTTAGATCCATTTCATATCAGCTAATCAGCGTTTGTACTAAAAAAGACATGAGGCTTAGTGCCATCTTGGCGCCAGCCCTAGGGCTAGACAGCTAAAACGATTAATCAGGCGTTTTGCGTAGCTACCTACCGTTCGTCCGAGCGAGGGGGTCAAAAGCATTGAGCGCATCCGTCATTGAAACCGTGTCAATCGCGCCTAAGGTAGGGGCATACACCCACAGCGGCTCGAGGATGTCATGACCCAAGCTTTGATCTTTGATGCGATACGCACGCCCCGGGGCAAGGGCAAGGCCGACGGTGCCCTGCACAGTGTCAAGCCGGTAAACCTGGTGGCCGGCTTGCTCACTGCGCTGGCGCAACGCAGCGATCTTGATACGCGCCAGGTGGATGACATCGTGCTCGGCTGCGTCACTCCCGTGGGCGACCAGGGCGCCGATATCGCCAAGACTGCCGCGCTGGTAGCGGATTGGGACATCAGCGTCGCCGGTGTCCAGATCAATCGCTTCTGTGCCTCCGGCCTGGAGGCAGTCAACCTGGGCGCGATGAAGGTGCGTTCCGGCTTCGAAGACCTGGTCGTCGTCGGCGGCGTCGAATCCATGTCCCGGGTACCCATGGGCAGCGATGGCGGCGCCTGGGTGCTCGACCCGCAAACCAATATGCATAGCCACTTCACACCCCAAGGTATCGGCGCCGACCTGATCGCCACCCTGGAAGGCTTCAGCCGCCAGGATGTGGACGCCTTTGCCCTGCAGTCCCAGCAGAAAGCTGCCAGGGCACGGGCAGACGGATCCTTCAACAAGTCGCTGATCGCAGTGCAGGACCAGAACGGTATCGTGCTGCTGGACCATGACGAGTTTATCCGCGGCGACTCCACCCTTGAGGGCTTGGGCAAGCTCAAGCCCAGCTTCGAAATGATGGGCCAGATGGGGTTCGACGCCACCGCATTGCGGGTCTACAGCCATGTGGAGCGCATCCAGCATGTGCACACCCCGGGCAACAGCTCCGGCATCGTCGACGGCGCCGCATTGATGTTGATCGGCTCCGAGGCCAAAGGCCGTGAACTGGGCCTGCAACCGCGGGCGCGCATTGTTGCCACGGCCGTGACCAGCACCGACCCGACCATCATGCTCACCGGCCCGGCGCCGGCCACTCGCAAGGCCCTGGCCAAGGCCGGCCTGCGGGTTGAAGACATCGACCTGTTCGAAGTCAACGAAGCGTTCGCCTCGGTGGTGCTCAAGTTTATCAAGGACATGGGTATCGACGCCGCCCGGGTCAACGTCAACGGCGGTTCCATCGCCATGGGCCACCCGCTGGGCGCCACCGGTTGCGCGATCCTCGGCACCTTGCTCGATGAGCTGGAGGTGCGTCAGCAACGCTACGGCCTGGCCACGCTCTGTGTCGGCGGCGGCATGGGTATCGCCACCATTATCGAACGCCTCTGAGCCTAAGGAATCTGTCATGACCGATGCCATTCGTTACGAAAAAGGCCAGGACCAGATCGTGGTGCTGACCCTCGACATGCCCGGCCAGAGCGCCAACACCATGAACGCCGCCTACCGCCAAGCCATGGCGGCCACCCTCACGCGCCTGGAAGCGGAAAAGAACGAGATCGCCGGGGTGGTGATTACCTCGGCAAAGAAAACCTTTTTTGCCGGTGGCGACCTCAATGAGCTGATCAAGGTCGATAAAGCCCACGGCAAAGATTTCTACGACAGCGTGCTGGTGTTGAAAGCGCAGTTGCGGCGCCTGGAAACCCTCGGCAAGCCAGTGGTGGCTGCGATCAATGGCGCGGCCTTGGGCGGCGGCTGGGAGATCTGCCTGGCCTGCCATCATCGGGTCGCGCTGGACGACAAAGCCGTTCAGCTCGGCCTGCCGGAAGTCACCCTTGGCCTGCTGCCGGGCGGTGGCGGGGTAGTGCGTATGGTGCGCATGCTGGGCCTGGAAAAAGCCCTGCCGTACTTGCTCGAGGGTAAAAAAGTCCGACCCGGCCAGGCCCTGCAAGCAGGTTTGATTGATGAGATGGCGGCGGATCGTGAGGAGCTGCTGAGCAAGTCACGGGCCTGGATTCTTACCAATCCCGAGGCCAGGCAACCGTGGGACAACAAGGCGTATCAGATCCCAGGTGGTACGCCGTCAAATCCCAAAGTCGCGCAGATGCTCGCCATTGCCCCATCGATTTTGCGCAGCAAAACCAATGGCTGCTTCCCGGCGCCGGAGAAAATCCTCTGCGCCGCTGTGGAAGGCGCCCAGGTGGACTTCGATACCGCGCACCTGATCGAAACCCGCTACTTCACCGAGCTGGTGACCGGGCAAGTGGCGAAAAACATGATCGGCACCTTCTGGTTCCAGCTCAATGAAATCAACGCCGGCAGCTCGCGGCCCCAGGGTATTGCCCCTTACGTCACACACAAGGTCGGTGTGCTCGGGGCCGGGATGATGGGCGCCGGCATTGCGTATGTCAGCGCTTGTGCGGGCATCGACGTGGTGCTCAAGGACATCAACCTCGCCGCCGCCGAGAAAGGCAAGGCGCACTCGGCAGCGTTGCTGGACAAGAAGGTCTGCCGTGGGCAATTGACCGCCGAACAGCGGGAAACCACCCTGGCGCGCATTCATCCGACGCAGGATGATGCCGATCTGGCCGGCTGCGACCTGATCATCGAGGCGGTGTTCGAAGACCGCGAGCTGAAGGCCAGGGTCTCGGCCGCCGCACAAAGCGTGGTCGGTGCCGACGCAGTGATCGCCTCCAACACCTCCACTTTGCCGATCAGCGGGCTCGCCACGGCAGTCCCCGATCAAGCCAGGTTTATCGGCCTGCACTTCTTCAGTCCCGTGGACAAGATGCCCCTGGTGGAAATCATCAAGGGTGCGCGCACCAGCGACGAAACCCTGGCCCGAGGGTTTGACTTCGTCCTGCAAATCAAGAAAACCCCGATTGTGGTCAACGACAGTCGCGGCTTCTTTACTTCGCGGGTGTTTGGCACGTTCACCAACGAAGGCATCGCCATGCTCGGCGAAGGCGTGGCCGCGCCGATGATCGAAACCGAAGCGCGCAAGGCCGGCATGCCGGTGGGGCCGCTGGCGGTGTCCGATGAAGTCTCCCTCAGCCTGATGAGCCATATCCGACAGCAAACCGCCAAGGATCTGCAGGCCGAAGGTAAGGCACTGCCGAACCATCCGGCGACGGCGGTAATCGATCTGCTGGTGAACGAATACAAGCGCACGGGCAAAGCGGCAGGCGCTGGTTTTTACGACTATCCCGCTGGCGGCCAGAAGCACCTGTGGCCTGAGCTGAAAGCCCGCTTCGAACAGCCCGGCAAGCGCATTTCAGCCCAGGACGTGCGCGACCGCTTGCTGTTTATCCAAGCCATCGAAACCGTTCGCTGTGTGGAGGAGGGCGTGCTGATGTCCACGGCTGACGCCAACATCGGTTCAATCTTCGGCATTGGCTTTGCCGCGTGGAGTGGCGGGGCGTTGCAGTTTATCAACCAGTACGGGCCGGACGACTTCATCGCCCGCGCCCGCTACCTGGCCGAGGAGTACGGGGAGCGCTTCTTGCCACCGGCGTTGTTGCTGGAGAAAGCCGCGAAAGGCGCGCTGTTTTAGACGTTTCACTGTAGGAGCGAGCTTGCTCGCGAAGAACGCCAACGATAACGCGGGCATCCTGAATAAACGCGCCGCCCGTACGTTCTTCGCGAGCAAGCTCGCCCCTACAGTGAGTGTGGGCGCCCATTGAGGGCTTGCCTTGAGGGTGTATTTCAAGGCAGGCTCTGGGGTGTGCAATATTCCCATCGCCGTGTCAGGTATTTTTTATGTCGCTACGCGTCTGCATCCTGGAAACCGATATCCTGCGTCCAGGCTTGATCGATCAGTACCAAGGTTACGGACAGATGTTCAAGCGCCTGTTCGCCAAGCAACCGATTGCCGCCGAATTTGTCGTCTACAACGTGGTGCAGGGCGAATACCCACCGGATGACGAAGTGTTCGATGCGTACCTGATCACCGGCAGCAAGGCCGACTCGTTCGGCACTGACCCTTGGATCCAGACCCTCAAGACCTATGTGCTCGAGCGCTACGAGCGCGGTGACAAGCTGTTGGGTATCTGCTTCGGTCATCAACTCCTGGCATTGCTGCTCGGCGGCAAGACTGAGCGCGCGAGCCAAGGCTGGGGCATGGGCATCCATGACTACAAACTGGATGCCAAGGCCCCATGGATGAGCCCCGAGGTGCCGGAGCTGACGCTATTGATCAGTCACCAGGACCAGGTCACTACCTTGCCGGAAAATGCCACGGTCATTGCCTCCAGTGAGTTTTGCCCGATTGCCGCATATCACATCGGTGACCAGGTGTTGTGCTTCCAGGGGCACCCTGAATTTGTCCAGGACTATTCCCGCGAGTTGTTGGAGATTCTTCAAACAACCCTTGGGGAAAAGGTTTACACCAACGGCGTCGCCAGCCTGGAACGCGACCACCACGGCGCAACCGTGGCGGAGTGGATGATGCGTTTTGTCGCCCACAAGCCGGACGCCAGCGTTAAAGCCAGCCCGAACGCTTGAAGCTGGCCCATAAACCTGTGCAGCCCAGCGCAATAAACCCGAGCACCGCAAAATAGCCGTAGTGCCACTGCAGCTCGGGCATGTTCTGGAAGTTCATCCCATAAATCCCCGCCACTGCCGTGGGGAATGCCAGGATCGCCGCCCACGCGGCGAACTTGCGCTGCACTACGCTCTGGCGCGAGGCCTCCAGCAATACACCGATCTCAATGGTCTGGCTGGCGATATCACGCAGGGTGGTGAGGTCTTCCATCTGCCGCGTCACGTGGATCTGCACGTCGCGAAAGTAGGGGCGCATGTTCTTGTCGATAAACGGAAAGCTCAGCTTCTGCAGCTCCTGGCTGATCTCCACCATCGGCGCCACATAGCGCTTGAGCCGCAGCACGTCACGGCGCAGGCCGTGCAGGTTCTGGATATCGCCCTCGCTGAGCGAACTGCATAGCACGTTGCGCTCCAGCTCATCAATCTCCGCATGGATCGCCTCGCTCACCGGCTGGTAGTTTTCGGTGACGAAATCCAGCAGCGCATAGAGTACGAAATCTTCCCCATGCTCCAGCAACAGTGGCCGCGCCTCACAGCGTTGGCGCACAAAGCCATAGGACGCTGAGTGACCATTGCGTGCAGTGATGATGTAGCCGTTGCCGGCAAAGATATGGGTTTCGATAAACTCCAGCTTGCCGTTCTCGCGCACTGGTGAATAAGTGACGATAAACAGCGCGTCGCCGAAGGTTTCCAGCTTCGGGCGGCTGTGCTTTTCCATGGCGTCTTCGATGGCCAGTTCGTGCAGGTTGAACTGGCGTTGCAGGTTGTTCAACTCCTGGGCGCTGGGCTCTTCCAGGCCGATCCACACAAAGTGTCCGGGTTTGGCGGCCCAGGCCGCGCCTTCATCGAGGGTGATATCCGAGACTTTCTTTCCGGCGCTGTAGACGGCGGCCGCAACAACTCTACCCATGGTGCTGATCACTTCTTATCAAGAGGACAGATGTTGGGCAGCTTAGCCTGAATGGCGTTCCGTTGTTGCGGGCTGATGTTGCCCTATCCCCCTGTAGGAGCGAGCTTGCTCGCGAAAATCGTCAACGATAACGCAGCGCCCACAGGTGACCCGCGTCGCTTATAGGTTTTTCGCGAGCAAGCTCGCTCCTACAAGTTCATGGTCCATCTGTGCAATGCACTCATCCATCTGTGTCTGGCAGGCCAGCATCAACTGAGGGATATCATCCACTGTCAGGCCAATCGTAGGAATCGGCGGCAATGAACGTATGAGCACATCCCCACTGTCCCAACGATTGAGCTTCATCTGCTTCACATAAGTGCTGACACACACCTGCACGATTGGTACGCCGGCCGCAATCGCCATATGGAATGCGCCTTTCTTGAACGGCAACAACCCGTTGCCCAGGTTGCGCGTGCCTTCGGGGAACACCCAGATCGAGGTGTCCTCATGCTGCAACGTATGGGTGGTGGTAAGCATGGCACGCCGCGCCTTATGTGCATTGCCGCGGTCGATCAGCACATTGCCCGCCAGCCAGAACAACTGGCCGAACAGCGGTACCCATTTAAGGCTCTTCTTGGCGATGCACACGGTGCGGTGCGGCACCACATTGCCGAGTACAAACAGGTCGTAGTTGGACTGATGGTTGGCGATCACCACACAGGTACCGGGTTTGTTGCGCAGCGATTCGACATCCGTCTTCAACTTCAGGCGCAAGATCCACATGGCCGGTAATGCGTAAAGACGGGCGCAGAGGCGGCTGTTGTCCGGATTGAATGGCCGACACACCCCTAAAATTACGCCCAGTACCCCGGCGATCATAAAGTGCAGGCCCATCAACAGCATACGTAACAGAAAAAGCATCGAAACGGCCCATCGGGACAAAAGGTGGCGCAGTGTACGGATGTGCACTGTATTCGGCAATTGCCCCTACATATGTAGGAGATAGGCGATGTTTAAGCGCATGTTTCTACGCATGCCAATAATGGCTGCCCAGAGCGGCTACAGATGTTTCGGGTTTATTTGTAAGAAAAACCCGATACTAGATCGGGCTTTGATAAAGCAGGTGTAGGCGTTAACTCAGGTTATGGCCTTGATCCTGGATGATTGCTTCGTCCAGAGCCTCCAGCAGCGCTCGGCGCACTTTTAACTTGGTGTGCTTGTGAGCGTTCATATTGATCTTCTTCAACTGCCGCGCCGCCTCCAGGGCTGCCGCGTGCAATTCTTCCGGTGCCACGACCTTATCGAGGAAGCCTGCTTGCAAGGCGCCTTGCGGATCAAACATCTCGGCATTGATTACCGACCGATGAAATGCCGACTTGCGCAGACGATCCCGCGCCAGCTCGATACCCGCATGGTGCATGGTCATACCGATTGCAACTTCATTCAGGCCAATGCTGAACGGGCCTTCCACGCCAATGCGATAATCCGCCGACAACAATAAAAACGCGCCCTTGGCCACCGCATGTCCAGAGCACGCCACGATCACCGGGAACGGATGCGCCAACAAACGCCGCGCCAGGGTCGAGCCCGACGTCACCAGGCTGATCGCTTCTTTAGGGCCGGCCGTCATCACCTTCAAATCATAACCACCCGACAAAATCCCCGGCGTGCCCGTGATGACCACCACCGCCCGATCCTTCTCGGCCTGATCCAGCGCAGCATTGAATTCGCTGACCACCGCCGGAGAAATGGCATTGACCTTGCCGTTGCTCAAGGTCAGGGTCGCGATACCGTCTTCGAAATGGTAGGCAATCAACTCACTCATGACGCGGTTCCTTGTAGGGCTTGTTATAGAGAGAATGCAGCAGACGTTACCCACCACGCCCTCCCGGGTAAAGCGCTGTGACTGACTACCCGGTCAGGCTTTTCCCCTATGCCCAAGGGTAGACGCCCCGCAGCACAGCGCAGCAGTCCCGCAAAACCGGTGCTGGGCCTGCCCAAGAATGGCAGAAACACCGCCCGTTACCGGGCGCGCCACGGCATAACCGTCTAACCACATGAAAATTCTGAAAAAAACCTTTGCCATCAGAAAGGCTTTCGACTACATTAGCGCGCCTCGACAGACTGAACTGGTTTGACGAGATACGGTGAAGTGTCCGAGTGGCTTAAGGAGCACGCCTGGAAAGTGTGTATACAAGAAATTGTATCGAGAGTTCGAATCTCTCCTTCACCGCCATATTAAGTAAACACAAACCCCTGGTTTTCATAAAGAAAGCCGGGGGTTTGTGGTTTTTGGCGGCTGGGAAAGGGCGATATTGGCTCGTCTGGAAAAATCTCTACGCGCCAGCCAGTGTGCCTTCGCTCGGCCAATGATGGAAATTTGTCTCCTTTTCCGTCTTTTTCCGGTACCGGAACAAAAACCAAATCTGTTCCCTTTGGCTCAACGTATCAGATTGTACAAAGCGTCGAATTGGCTTTTCTACTGTCTCTGACTTTAAGAAGGGTGCGCCCATTGTCGTCAATGATTATCTCGACCTTTAAAATGCCGTACATGGCTTCCTGGCTTAAAGTCAGCGTGTTATCACTGAGATCAAACCCAGGTGCTGCTGGATCCAGCGGTATAATCATATGATCTTGTTCTTCGATATTTCCTTGTAGTGCAGATACATTTTTTATAACGAAATTTCCTTCAGTAAGCAAATAGGCACCTACCCACGAGCCCCACAAAGAGTGCGGAATTAACTCGGATGAAAAATTCCCAACGGTGACCAAAATCGTTTTCGCTCGCGCTTCAGCCATTTCTTGTTCTTTGCTTAAATCAATCTCCATCTCCCACCAATTTGGCAGTAACAGCAACATATGATTCTGATCAAGGTAGCCTTGAATGGCGGGTTCTAATTGAGTTGCAAGAATTTCGTTAAGTTCAGCCAGGAGCGCCGTATTTTCCTGGACAATAGCGGCCTCGGGCACGGGGGGAGATACAGGTGGCTTAATGCTTGAAGATAAAACTTCCATGGGGGGATGCCCAGCAGCCACTTCTGCTCTCCAGGCCGTATCACGTGCATCAAGCGCTGCGCCTGCAACTTCTCCAATCCAATAGGACTCGTTGACATTCTGAAGTAGCCATCGTTGCATGGCAGGTGAAACGGGATAGCTCAACTCTGCCGCTTTTTTTCGCCGCGCCTGGTCGTCAGCAGGATTATCGATCATAGCGGCAGCCAACATCTGAGCCTGGAAAAATTGTGCACTCCCTTCGATCGTGTCAGAAAACTTGAGATCGTCTGTACTGGCAGGGAATTGGTTAGTATGGATTGCATACCAGTAAGCGGCTTCTGACAAATAGTGCTGAGACTGTTCAGGGCTTGACGTGGATTTTTGAAGGGTGTGATAGAGGAGTGTGCGATAAAGTCTCGCGTTCGTTGGTACAGGGTACGCTTTATTCAAAAACGTGCGGGGCGGCGGCGTCCAGCGCTGCTCTGAAAATTGTATGAGGTGGAACGTTTCGTGCACAATAAAGTTATAGATTTCTTCTGCGTCAGATAGAACTGGAGGGAACTTATCTGGTGGTAATGGTAGATACAATGGGATGTCAAGTGCAGTTGCCTGCCGGTTTTTCCACCATACGTAGCGTAATGTACCACCCCCACCGCCCGCATGAGGATGGGGCGGTGCTGCGTCGACGTCTGCTCGTGTGACGCAAGCTATGCCCGCAACGCTGACTTCGCGAGCTTGATCACCAGCAACCAGTAGCAGATAACGCTCGGACATATGTGTATCTACCCAGACGCGATTACTGATCGGCCAGCTTTTGTATATGAGCGTGTAAACTTCTTGGGCTAGCGGATCTATTTCAATGTGTTTTGTATTAGTCATTTTCAGTCTCTTGAGTTGTTCGTAATTAAACTCAGGGGGAAGTTTTTACGTGGTCGCGATAAATCATTAATGATGGTTGGCTGTCAGTCTCTCGATACATTCGTAGAGACTGCCATCTCCTTTTTTAACAAAGTGGCTTGCTGGATAAGGTTGTTTGATTTTGGAGTGAAATTAGCTACGAATATTGAGGGTCTTTTGATCTTAGTTTGTTGTCGTGGTGGGTATACTGTCAGAGTTGACAGTTTTTAATACCGATTTGAATTATTCGAGAACCCTTATGGTTATACCGATGCCAGGCTTCTTAAGCAGTCCGCTCGGCACAGCCATCCGGCGTCCAGTGACATCGAGCAAATCGCAGCCGTCCCGCAGCGCAATTGAGCAGAGCAGTGCAAAATCACTGAGTACCGCATCACTACTGATTTCACTACGTAGAGCAAGGTTCTCAAGGAGTTGTGTAGCGGCACGAAGTCGATAGGTCGCAGCGTCGAGGAGTGTTTCCAGCGTCGATGATTCAAAGGCAGATCTGTCACCGCCTCAAGGCGCTTCTTTCGTACTCAGAAATGGCCCAACTGAGCCAAATGGGTAACTGTTCATGCCAATATGCATGGGGGCTATCGGGCTGGCTGCTGCGCCGATCAGCAGGACGTTATCGATAACAGGATGCGGGGTTCTGCGGCGGAAATTTTCCATTGCGGTGGTCGCCAACCCGGGTCGACGGGCATGGGCACTGCCTGCGAAATGTGCAGGGCTTCGGCCGGGGTGAGGGCCAAAGGCGTTTGGTTGTTTTTGACTTGATCTACGAACAGTGTTGCTGGGTTGCTTGAGCATGCAGTTATTAAAAAAAACAGCACAGTGATACAAACAAAATTCGCATGATTGCTTCCTTTCATCACCTGTTTTCGAAGTAGTATGCCTGCTTGTCGGGTTCGCTAAAAAAGCCGCTGTCTCATGTCGAGATCAAGCGGCTTTTTCATACCCGTTACACTTATTGCGCGGTTTTCAGCTTGATCACATCACCGGAAATCTTGGTGGTGTAGCCGTTCAGTACCCAGGCCCAGAACCACTTTTCCTGCACTTGGGTGTTGATCATCGCGTCGCCGCCTTTGGCTTTGATGGCTGCATCCTGGGCGCGTACGAAACGGTTGTTCTGGCCAATCGGGATAACGCCCAGCAGCATGATGCCGGTGGCGCTGGCTTCGCTGTGGCCGAGGACGGTGTATTGGCTGGCGTCGTATTGCGGGGTTTTCATGGCGGTGCCGGTGCAACCTGCCAGGGTGAAACCGAGAACGGCTGCTGCAACTACTTTACTGACGTATTTCACTTGTAACTCCATGGACTCGATCTCGAGATTCAATTCTCGAGGGGGCGCCACTTTAATCGCTCAGATGGCAGATTGAAAACAACCAGTCGAGGTTTCAGGTTATGTGGCGGCAATCAGGCCGCCATCGGGAGCAAGCCCCCTCCCACATTCGTCCGTGTTTGGTCAGAGATGCAGCCATGCCAGGCTGCCGAGCACCCCGGCCACTGCGCCGGCGGTGTACGACATGCGTTTAAGCCATTCTTTACGGGTGAGCAAGATGATCGCCGTCAAAGAAATCGCGATCTGAATTGCTGTCATCGCCTGGGCCCAGCGATGGTGCTGGTGCAGTGCCTCCTCGGATTTTTGATCCCATTCCCGTGACGTGGCCTCCAGCTTCTCGGCTTCGTGACCGTGGGCATGTTCGGTGGTGTGTTCGAGGTGTTTTTCGTGGGGGGGCTGGGGACTTCGAAGGCTTCGGACATGGCGGCGTCTGCGAACGGATTGAGGAGGGCTGATTCTTCACCAGCGCAGCTGTCTCAAGCCTGTACGTAACGCCGGATAACCCGCCCGTACACCGCCAGGTTAACCAACACCACCACGGCCCCCAGCACCAGCTGAATATTCGCGGTCAGGCCGGCCGGGTAGATCAGCGTCAGGATGTAGTGTTCGATAAACCCGCCGCCATAACCGTCTTGCCCGGCCAGGTGGCGCAACAGGTTTTCCCAACGGGTGAGCGGGCAGGGCAGGTGCAGCACCTCCACAGCGATGCCCCAGGCAACGGCGGGTAAATGCAGCCACATCACCCGGGGCCATTTCAGGGTGAGCAGGCCGCCGAACAGTACGAACAGGATAAAGGTCAGGTGAAACAGCACGAGGCCGTCGGCGGCTAAACGATAGAGCATGCTTGAGCTCGATTTGAGGTGAAGGG
Source organism: Pseudomonas khavaziana (assembly GCF_036704165.1). Lineage (NCBI taxonomy): Bacteria > Pseudomonadati > Pseudomonadota > Gammaproteobacteria > Pseudomonadales > Pseudomonadaceae > Pseudomonas > Pseudomonas khavaziana. The sequence continues at coordinate 4,879,106 of NZ_CP129946.1, read as the reverse complement.
GGGCGCGAATCTTGCGGAATGACGTTTATATCTCCAGTTGGCTGGCATTGATACCGAACGCCTTGGCAATTTTTTCCCGCGTGGTCCGTCGAGGTTTATTGACCGCCTCTTGCTGGGCAAAGGCAGGTTGTGAAATACCCAGGCGCCTGGCGACCTCTTCCTGGGTCAGGTTCAGGTGTTCGCGCCAGGCTCGGATAGGTGTCGCGCCATCCACCAGGCGGCTGACTACCGCATGGGGGATCAGGTTTGGATCGTTTTGCCGCGCCACATAGTGTTCATAGGGAATCACCACGAAGGCTGGCTTGCCCTCCGTATTGTGGATGATCTGTACGGCAGTAGGTTCGCTCGTCACGTTTTTTAACCTCTTGGATGCTGACCACCTGGATGCTGCCATCCCAGTCGAAAAGGACGCGGTAATTACCTACCCGCAACCGATAGCTGTGAGGATGGTTAACCAGCGCCTTGACGTTGACTGCATCGGGCATTCGCTCAAGAGCGGACACGGCATCGCGTACCTGTTGCTGATGGTACGAATGCAGCCGAAGCAATTGTTTGACGGATTTTCGCGTCCAGTGGATTGAATTCATCGGAGATTAATAAGTCTTTTATAAGGTTTGCAAGGTGTATTTTCCTGCGCGAGTCAATCGCAGATCGCTTTGCCTTGGTAAACCCTAGACGGCCGCTGTGGGTGTCGGCTGGTGAAACTGTTGCCTGGTATGAATTACTGATCGTGGGCAACGAAGGTTGCTTGCAGGCAACGAGGGCCGTTATTGTGCTGAATCCTTTTAGTCTTACCCCAGGGTTTTGTTGTGATGAATGCACCGCGTACAGCAGTCGGTCCAATCAAGGCCGTGATTTTCGATATGGACGGGTTGTTGCTGGATACCGAAGGCATCTACACCGAAGTCACGCAGATCATTGCCGAACGCTACGGCCGTACCTATGACTGGGGGATTAAGCAGCACATCATTGGGCGCGGTGCCCAAGACCTGGCCGATTACGTGGTCAAGGCGCTGGACTTGCCGATCACACCCGCCGAGTTCCTGGAGATCCGCGAGCCGCTGATGAGCGAGCGTTTTCCCAAGGCCCTGGGTATGCCGGGCGCGGAGGCGTTGGTGCGGCATTTGAAGGCGCACAATATTCCGATTGCGGTGGGCACCAGTTCATCGCGTAATTCGTTTGGCCACAAGACCACCCTGCACCGTGAATGGTTTGGCCTGTTCGACACTATCGTTACGGCGGACGACCCGGAGGTGGGCGCTGCCAAGCCTGCGCCGGATATCTTCCTGACCGCCGCGCGCCGGTTGGGTGTAGCGCCTGAGGATTGCCTGGTGTTCGAAGATTCGCCGTTCGGCGTGACGGCCGCGAAGGCTGCGCACATGACCGCTATTGCGGTGCCCGATGAGGCGATGGCTGACAGCAAGTACCAGCATGCTGACCAGATTATTCGCAAGCTCGCGGATTTCGATCTGGCGGCCTATGGCTTGCCACCCATGGCCTGATTCAACATAGGGCAAAATGTGGGAGGGGGCTTGCTCCCGATGGCGGTGTGTCAGTCAGCTGATCTGTATCTGACCCACCGCTATCGGGAGCAAGCCCCCTCCCACATTGGGTTATGCGCTGAAGCCACCATCGATGGTCAGGCTGGCACCGGTGATGTACCCGGCTTCCGGCCCTGCCAGATAGGCCACAAAACTGGCAATCTCCTCCACATGCCCATACCGACCTACCGCCATCAACCCGATCAGGCTTTCGGCAAAATCACTGTTCGCCGGGTTCATGTCGGTGTCCACCGGCCCAGGCTGCACGTTGTTGATGGTGATGCCCCGTGGCCCCAGGTCCCGCGCCAATCCCTTGGTCAACCCCACCAGCGCCGCCTTGCTCATGGCGTAGGGCCCGCCACCGCCAAAGGGCATGCGTTCGGCGTTGGTGCTGCCGATATTGATCACCCGGCCACCTTCGCCCATATGCTTGGCCGCTTCCTGGGTGGCGATAAATACGCTGCGCACATTGATCGCCAAGGTCTGGTCGAAGTCTTCCAGCTTGAATTCTTCCAGCGGCGCGATGGCCAGCACGCCAGCGTTATTCACCAGGATATCCAGGCGTCCAAACGCCTTGACCGTGGCGTTGACCGCAGCGCGAATCGCCGTGGCATCGGCGCTGTCGGCGTGAACCGCCAGAGCCTGACCCCCTGCGCTGATCACCTCGTTCTGCAGTGTTTCAGCCTTGGCGGCCGAGCTGACGTAGGTAAAGGCAACCGCTGCCCCCTGGGCGGCGAGGCGCTTGACGATGGCGGCGCCGATGCCGCGGGAACCGCCTTGGATCAGGGCGACTTTGCCGGCGAGGTTTTGTGTGGTCATGTCGATCTCCGAGTAGTTGATGGGCCGAGTATCGACCTCACCCATCCAAGCCGGTAGATCGCGATTGCTATAGTCTGTGTAAACCAAAAGTTTAGAGTGGGGCGATATGGAGAGCTTTGGCAGTATCGAATGCTTTGTGCGCAGCGCCGAGGGCGGCAGCTTTGCCGAGGCCGCCCGGCACCTGAGCCTGACCCCGGCAGCGGTGGGTAAAAGCGTTGCCAAACTGGAAGCGCGCCTGGGCGTGCGGTTGTTCCAACGCAGTACCCGACGCCTCACCCTGACCGAAGCCGGCAAGCTGTTCCTGGACGAGGTCAGCTCCAGCCTCACCACCATCCAGAATGCCGTAGCCAACCTGGCCAGCGCCGAAGGGCGGCCGGTGGGCACGCTCAAGGTCAGCATGGGCACGGTAGTCGGCTGCTTGTATATCGTGCCGCTGCTGGGTGAATTCCTGAAACGTTATCCCGATATCATTCCGGACTGGCATTTCGACAATCGCCAGGTCGACCTGATTGGCCAGGGTTTCGATGCCGCCCTTGGCGGTGGCTTTGAGCTGCCCCAAGGGGTAGTCGCACGCAAGCTGGCGCCGGCGCATCGGGTGTTGGTGGCATCCCCCGATTATCTGGCAGCATGGCCGGCGGTGTTACAGCCCGAGGACTTGGAGCGTTGCGACGGTATCCTGATTCGTTCACCGCAAACCGGTCGTGTGCGCTCCTGGCAACTGACTCATCGCAATGGCGAGCACGGCCCATTGAAGCTCAAGTCGCGCATGACCATGAGCGACTCCCAAGCCGCCTGCATCGCCGCCGACCAGGGGCTGGGCGTTGCACTGGTGAGCATGCCGTTTGCCGTACCCTGGCTGGCGAGCGGCAAGTTGCTGCGGGTGTTGCCGGATTGGTATGTGAACGACGGCAACATTTCCATCTACTATGCCGAACACAAACTGTTGCCCGGCAAGACTCGGGTGTTTGTGGATTTCATCATTGAGCAGTTTGCCGAGCAGCAGTTAGGCCAAAGATTCAGTGCCATCTAAAACCTTGTAATGATCAAAATGTGGGAGGGTGCTTGCTTCCGATAGCGGTATATCAGCCAGCTTATCTACAGCCGAACCACCGCAATCGGGAGCAAGCCCCCTCCCACATTTGATCTTCAGTGGCCGAACTTGCCGGGCCAACCAATGATCTTCTTGGGTCTTGGCTGCGCATAGGTCCTGACTTTGGATGTCGACAACCCCAACCTCACCAACGACTCGGCAACCATCACCGCCGCCGTCACCCCATCCACCACCGGCACCCCGGTGCGTTGGCGAATCTGCTCGTCCAGTCCGGCCATGCCCCCGCATCCCAGGCAGATCACCTCGGCCTTATCGTCGCGAATCGCCAGTTCCGCCTGGTGCACAATGGCCTCCATGGCAGCCAGGGGGGCTTCTTCCAACTCCAGCACCGCCATGCCGCTGGCGCGCACCGACGCACAACGCTGGTACAGGCCGGCGAGTTTCAGCCGGTCTTCAATCAGTGGCACGGTACGGTCCAGGGTGGTCACCACCGAGTAGGCATGGCCCAGGAACATCGCGGTGCTGGCGGCCGCTTCGGTAATATCCACCACCGGCACATTCAACAATTCCTGCAAACCTTCCCGACCATGCTCGCCATAGCCGGCCTGGATCACCGCATCGAACGGCTGATCGTAGGCCATCACCCGGTCCATCACGGCGATGGCCGCCAAGTAACTTTCAAAATTGCCCTCCACCGATTCTGCTCCGAAGTACGGAGTGAGCCCGACAATCTCGGTGCCCGGTGACGCCACGGCCCGCGCTTGCTGGGCGATGGTTTCAGTGATGGATTCGGTAGTGTTGACGTTGACCACGAGGATGCGCATGGAAAGTCCTTGTTTAATGACTGACGTTATCGACGGCAATGCTTTCGCCGCTGACATCGGCGTAGAACGGCTGACGCTTGGCGATCAGCAGGTACAGCGACCCCGCGATACCGGCGCCAAACAACCAGGAAAATGGCGAGACACTGGCAAACCCCGGCAATAGCGCCAGCAGGATGGCGATCACCGCTGCAGGAATGAACGCCGCCACTGCGCGCAGATTCACCCCGCGGTTGTAGTAATAAACGCCATGGGGGTCTTCGCTATACAGTTGTGGCACATCCACCTGGCTTTTACGGATCAACCAGTAATCGACCATGATCACTCCGTACAACGGCCCCAGCAGCGCGCCCAGGCCAGAGAGGAAATACACGATCACCAGCGGGCTGTTGTAGAGGTTCCACGGCAGGATCAGCACGGCAACGAAGGCACTGATCAACCCGGCGCGTCGGAAGTTCAGGTACTTGGGCGCCAGGTTGCTCAGCACAAAGGCCGGGGCGACGAAGTTGGCCATGATGTTCACCGCCACGGTGACGATCAGGAAAGCCAGGCAACCGAGCACCAGGAAGAAGGTGTTGGGGATCGCCGCGATGATTTCGGTGGGGCTTTCGATCACCCGGCCATTGAGCTGGAACTGTCCGCCGCACAGCAGCACGGTGATGGCAGCAAACACCAGGATATTCACCGGCAGGCCCCAGAAGTTGCCGACCTTGATGGTCTTGCGGCACGGAGAAGAGCGAGCGAAATCGCAGAAGTTGAGGATCAAGGTGCCATAGATCGCCAGCCACAAAGCGCCGCCAGCAAAGATATTACGCCACATCTCGCCGCCGCTCAGCGGTTCGCGGATCGACCAGGCAATCACGCCGCCCGCCTGGAAGTACATCCAACCGGCCAACGCAGCCACGGTCAGCAAAATCACCGGCCCGGCAAACCCTTCATAACGGCGCACCATCTCCATGCCATAGGCGAGGATCACCAACTGCACCAGCCATATCGCCACAAAGCACGCCCAGCCCAGGGTCGACAAGCCGAGGATCGAATTGTGGTCATAATCGGCAAAGCCCGGATGAATCGCCGTCAGTAACACGCGGAAAACCACCGATGCCAGGTAGGTCTGGATGCCGAACCAGGCGATTGCAATGACTGCGCGGATCAAGGCCGGAATCTGCGCGCCGTGGATACCGAAACTGATGCGGCTGATCACGGGAAAGGGCACGCCGGTCTTCTGCCCCATATACCCCGACAAGTTCATGAAGAAGTACACCAGCGCCGCGCCGATCCCCAGGGACAGCAATATCTGCCAACCGCCCAGGCCCAATGCATATAAGCCAATGGCAAATGAATAATTGGCAATGTTGTGCACGTCATTGGTCCACAACGCAAAGATGCTGTAGCGCCCCCAGCGTCGGCCCTCGACTTTGGTGGGTGCCAGGTCCTTGTTGTGCAGGCGCGGGCTGAGCACCAGCGGGCCGGGGCTTGCAGCCGTGGGATTCAGGGTGGAGGAGGGCAGATCCAGTGCGATGTTGCTCGAGAGACTTGTACGCATTCCGGCAGGCTCCAGCACATCTGCAGCAAAGCGGCGGATGGCAAAGTGTATGTAGGTTTTGTATTGATTGTATACAAGGTGTGCATTTCACTAAGCCACATGCGTGCCAGTTTTCGTTATATAAAAAACGTGGCTAATTTCGTTTTAATCGTATTGTTAAATAAACTACTGAATTAAAAGCAATATAAATTGACCGTTTGAACAGGTATTTATTTTTGATTGGGAATGGGGTGATTCGGGTGCGTGGGAACTAGCAGAGATGGATGTTACGTTTTGGTGCGATCGAATATGAATTGCACACAAAAATGGCACCGATGGTTACAAGGTTGTGTACATTTTATGCTGCGCACAAAACAAAATGTGGGAGGGGGCTTGCTCCCGATAGCGGTATATCAGTCAGAAAATCTGCAACTGACCCACCGCAATCGGGAGCAAGCCCCCTCCCACATTGTTACCACACCAGTTTGCCAGGCTCATGCCTTGCTGATGATATTCCCCGCATGCAGCCCGCATTCCTTCTGCGTGGCTTCTTCCCACCACCAGCGGCCTTCGCGCTCATGCTGGTTGGGCAATACCGGCCGGGTGCAGGGCTCGCAGCCGATGCTGATAAACCCGCGCTCATGCAGGCTGTTATAAGGCAGTTCCAGCATGCGGATATAACCCCAGATCTCTTCACTGGTCATCTGCGCCAGCGGGTTGAACTTGTACAAGGTACGTTCCGGGGTAGAGAACGCCGTGTCGATTTCCAGCGCCGCCACCTGGCTACGGGTGCCGGGGCTCTGGTCGCGGCGCTGGCCGGTGGCCCATGCACTTACACCTGCAAGCTTGCGGCGCAGCGGTTCGATCTTGCGGATGCCACAGCATTCGCCATGGCCGTCCTTATAGAAACTGAACAAGCCCTTTTCCTTGACGAAGGGTTCCAGCTTGCTCTGGTCCGGCGAGATCAGTTCGATATCGATCTTGTAGAACTCGCGCACCTGCTCGATAAACCGGTAGGTCTCCGGGTGCAGGCGGCCGGTGTCGAGGCTGAACACCTTGACGTTCTTGTTCAGCTTCCAGGCCATGTCCACCAGCACCACATCCTCGGCACCGCTGAAGGAAATCCACAGGTCATCGCCGAACTGGCTGAACGCCAGCTTGAGAATGTCCTGGGCAGACTTGGTGGCATAAGTCGTGGCGAGTTCAACGACGTCGAAGGCTTGGTTCATCAGGACGGTTCCTACAGGTCAGTGGCGCTGAGCGCTCTATAGGCGGCGATGGTATCAAAATCTGCCGTGCGTTGCGGCGGCGGGCTTGAGTCGCTAGAGTTCGGCAGTCCTTTTGCTCGCTCAACTAACAACATCTAACAGGAGTGTCGTGTGGAAATTGCCTGCCTTGACCTGGAAGGGGTACTGGTTCCGGAAATCTGGATCGCCTTTGCCGAGAAAACCGGCATTGAGTCCCTGCGGGCCACCACCCGTGACATCCCCGACTACGACGTGCTGATGCAACAGCGCCTGCGCATACTCGACGAGCATGGGCTCAAGCTGGCCGATATCCAGGCCGTTATCGCCACGCTCCAGCCGCTGGACGGCGCCATTGAGTTCGTCAACTGGCTGCGCGAGCGTTTCCAGGTGGTGATCCTGTCCGATACCTTCTACGAATTTTCCCAGCCGCTGATGCGTCAGCTGGGTTTCCCGACCTTGCTTTGCCACCGCTTGATCACCGATGAAAACGACCGGGTGGTCAGCTATCAACTGCGCCAGAAAGACCCCAAGCGCCAATCGGTATTAGCGTTCAAGTCGCTTTACTACCGCGTGATCGCGGCCGGGGATTCCTACAACGACACCAGCATGCTGGGTGAAGCGGACCGTGGGATTCTGTTCCATGCGCCGGACAATGTGATTAGCGAATTCCCGCAGTTCCCGGCGGTGCATACGTTTGAAGACCTGAAGAAAGAGTTTATCAAGGCGTCGAATCGGCAACTGAGCCTGTAAGTTATGCGGCGCGGCTGATTGCCTCATCGCAGGCAAGCCAGTTGCTCCCACCTTCGATCATGTAACGTCAAACGACGCGGTCAACTGTGGGAGCCAGGCTTGCCTGCGTCGGCGTCGGCGCCGTCACCGCCTAACCCTCGGCCAGCAAGCGCTCATAAGGAATACGCAAGCCTTCATGCAGACGCTTGATCATCGACAGGCTCAGCTTGCGCTTGTGGTTCAGCACCTCTGACACCCGCCCACTGGTGCCGATAAACGGCTCTAGATCGCGGGCGGTCATGCCCAATTGCTCCATGCGAAACTTGATAGCCTCTACCGGATCCGAAGGGGGCATGGGGTAATACTCGGCTTCGTACTTCTCGATGAGGATTGCCAGGATTTCCAGCTCATCACCTTCAGGCGAGCCGGGTGGTGCTCCCCATATCTGCTCGACTCGTACGAGTGCCGCAGTCAGGTCTTCCTGGGAGTGAATAGGTTTGATGTTCATCACGCAGTCTCCGCGTTGATCTGGTCGTACTGAGCGTGGGTCCCCACGAACCGTATAAACCCTAGTTGTCGCTGGTAGTCGATCGCCATGATCACTCGATACTTGTTGCCGCCGACGTTGAACACGACCCTGCTGCCCTTAAGAATGCTCGCTGTTCTGAGTTCGGCCTTGAGTGCTTGCGGTGTTGGATAATTGGCCTTTTCCATGTGCCGATACAACTCGACCAGCGGTGTTCTGGCGTCGCTATAAGCTGAATGGCTTTCCCAGAATATTCGTAGGGTGGATAGAGCGATTATCCGCATCGCTTCAACCTCCCGTTTTGGGAGATCATAGGTGCGATTGCGTGGATAGGCAATCTCGGAAATATTTCCAGACGAGGAGGCAGTCGCTTCATGTGATCCTTCACAGGTGGCGGGTGGACGGTCGATCCGGACGCTATCTGCAAGCGTCTATCCCGTCCACAGCGGTTCTGATTCAGGCTTTTTCTATCGCATGGCGTTCTACTCGAACGCTAGGAAGGGGCTGTGCCCTACAGATTTTCCAACGTTTGTAACAACACCCGCACCTTCGTCAACGACTCCTGATACTCCGCCTGCCACTCTGAGTCCGCCACAATCCCGCCACCACCCCAGCAGCACACCTGGCCATCCTTGACCAGCAAGCTGCGGATAGCGATGGAACTGTCCATCTCGCCGCGCACGTCCAGGTACACCAACGAGCCGCAGTACAGCCCGCGGCGGGTGGGCTCCAGTTCGTCGATGATCTGCATCGCGCGAATCTTCGGCGCGCCGGTAATGGAGCCGCCGGGGAAGCTGCCGGCGATGAGGTCCAGGGCATCTTTGTCGTCGGCCAATACGCCGGTGACGCTGCTCACCAGGTGGTGCACGTTGGGATAGCTTTCCAGGCTGAACAACTCCGGTACTTTCACCGAACCGATACGGCAACTGCGGCCGAGATCATTGCGCAGCAGGTCGACGATCATCAGGTTTTCTGCGCGGTCCTTGGGGCTGGCCAGCAGTTCGGCGGCGTGGTCGGCATCCTCTGCGGGGGTTACACCGCGAGGCCGGGTGCCCTTGATCGGGCGGGTCTCGACCTGGCGTTCGCTGATGCGCACAAAGCGTTCCGGGGACAGGCTTAGCACCGCGCCGTCATCCGGCAGGCTCTGGAACCCGGAAAACGGGGTAGGGCAGGCTTCGCGCAACGCGCAGTAGGCCACCCACGGATCACCGCTGCAGGGGGCACGAAAGCGTTGGGCGAAATTGACCTGATAGCAGTCGCCGGCCTGGATGTAATCCTGGATGCGGAGGATGGCCTGGTGGTAGTCCTCGGCACTAAGGTCGGACGCCATGGGGCCTTGAAGCTTGAAGGTCGCAGTTAAGTTGATCACTTCGCTGGCGAATAAGGCAATCAGGCGTTGCTGCTCGCTCTCGGCCAGCGCAGGGTGAAACACCAGCTGGCTGGTTTGCGCCTGGTGATCGCTGACCAGCGCCCAGGCATACAGCCCGAAGCGCGCATCCGGCAGATGCAGGTCGTCCACCGCCAAGTGCGGCATCTGTTCCAGATGCCGACCAAAATCATAACTTAAGTAACCGATCAAACCGCCTGCAAACGGCAAGTCATAGCCGACAGGCAAGGCCGCCTCGCCCAGTTGCGTCAGGTTCATACGCAAGCGTTGTAGGAAATCGCTGCCGTTTTCGTCCGGCCCTACCGTCAGGGTCGCGTCGGGCCAGGCACTGAGCAGGTCATAACGGCCGCGGTCCGCGGTTGGGCGACCGCTGTCGAGCAGCACCGCCCCTGGGGCATGGTGAATCGCCGCAAAATACTCGGCGGGGTTGGCCCGGTAGGGCAACGGGTACACGGAACAGGTCAACATGCGGGGGTGGATCAGCCAATGGCGCGGGGGAGGGGATTGTAGTCTTCTGTAGGATTTGCTCCTAGAGGCAATAGCGGGATATCCATCCCGCCAGGGGTTGGTCTTAGCCCTCAACAGGCGGTATATGCCCAAACATCTCCTGCACGAACTTCACCCGCTCTTGCGGGGTTTCCGTCACGCCGGCAGCTTTGAGTTCCTCCAGTCGCGCCTCTACCGCATGGGTGCGCAAGGTCAGCCCGCAGTCATTGGCGATCTGGATATTCAGCCCCGGCCGTGCATTCAATTCAAGGATCAGCGGGCCTTTTTCCTGGTCCAGCACCATGTCCACGCCGATATAGCCCAGCCCGCACAGCTCGTAGCAGCCAGCCGCAAGCTGCATGAAGCCGTCCCAGTTGGGCAGTTGCACGCCATCCACGGCATTGGTGGTGTCAGGGTGCTTGGTAATGATGTTGTTCAGCCAGGTGCCGCGCAAAGTCAGGCCGGTAGCCAGGTCGACGCCCACGCCAATCGCGCCCTGGTGCAGGTTGGCCTTGCCACCGGACTGGCGGGTCGGCAAGCGCAGCATGGCCATCACCGGGTAGCCCATCAACACGATGATGCGGATATCCGGCACGCCTTCGTAGCTGATGCTCTTGAAGATCTGGTCGGGCACCACGCGGTACTCGATCAGCGCCCGGTCGCGGTGGCCGCCCAGTGAATACAGGCCAGTGAGGATGCTGGAAATCTGGTGCTCGATCTCTTCGTGGCTGATGATTTTGCCGGATACCGTGCGATAGCGTCCTTCAAACCGGTCGGCCACCACCAGGATGCCATCACCGCCTGCACCCTGGGCCGGCTTGATCACGAAGTCGCTGCGCCCGCCGATGATCTCGTCGAGCTTGTCGATTTCCTTCTCGGTGGAGATCACCCCGTACATTTCCGGCACATGGATACCGGCCGCCAGCGCCCGCTCCTTGGTGATGATCTTGTCATCCACAATCGGGTACAGGCTGCGCTTGTTGTACTTGAGCACGTAGTCGGCGTTACGCCGGTTGATGCCCATGATCCCCCGCGCTTCCAGGGCCTTCCAGGTCTTCCAGAAGCCGAACATCAGGAGTCAGCCTTCAAGAACGCCTTGAAACGCACCAGCTCGGTGAGGCGATAGCCGCGATAACGCCCCATGGCCAGCATGAAGCCCACCAGGATCAACAGGATCGCCGGGAAGGTGAACACGAAGTAGATCAGCTCCGGCACGCTCATGATGATGTGCGCCAGGGACGCTGCGAACAGTGTGCCAATTGCCACCTTCAGCGCATGGTTGGCGCCACGCTCCTCCCAGGTGATCGACAGGCGTTCGATGGTCATGGTCAGGATCACCATCGGGAACAGCGCGACCGACAGGCCGCGTTCCAGCCCAAGTTTATGGCTGAACAGGCTGATGGCGGCAATCAGCACCACCACGAAGGTCAACACCACCGACAGCCTCGGCAGCATCTGCAGTTTCAAATGCTCAAGGTACGATCTGAGGGACAGCCCCAGCGCCGTGATGATGGTGAACAGCACAATCCCGAAGCCCAGCTGCGTCTCGCGGAATGCCAGGGCGATCAGCACCGGGGTGAAGGTGCCCAGGGTCTGCAGGCCGATCAGGTTGCGCAGGATCAGGATCACCAGTACGCCAATCGGGATCATCACCATGATCATGAAGGTCTGCTGGGTTTGCAGCGGCAGGCCATATAGGGAGTATTCGAGGAAATTGGCGTCGGTATTCTCGTCGGTCAGCTTGGCCAGGCGAATGGCGTTCATTTCGCTGTTGTTCAGGCTGAAGGTCACCATGGCTTTCTTGCCGCCATCGACCGTGATCAGGTTTTCATCACCAGTCCACCACAGCAGACGGTCGGCTGGCAGGCCCTGTTCGCCGGTTTCCGGGTTGAAGTACAACCAGTCACTGCCATTGAAGCTGCGCAGCCACAGTTCAGGGGTTTGCGGCTGGTCGGCCACCAGGCGGATGGTGTGGACTTTCTCTACCGGCACGTGGGCGATGGACAGCAGCAGCTCGACGATCTTGGCCTTGTGTGGCGTCGACGGGTCGCCGGCCAGCAGCAATTTCACATTGTCATCGTTGAGGTTGTTGGTGCGCTTGATCGCTTCGCTGATAAAGGTCTCGACGTCGGCCGAGTGCTGGCGGATCGGCGCCAGCAAGGCTTCGGCAGCGATTTTTTCCGGGCCTTCCACAGCGATGCTGTCGCGGAATGTGGGGCCCTTGATCTTGACCTTCTCGCCACTGTAGCGCTTGGTCAGCACCAGGCGGTAATACAGGGTCTGGTTGCCCTTGGCCCGACGCGCCGACCAGGTGACCTTGCGATTGCCGTCGATGCGATTGACGCTTACCCCGTAATTGTTCGAGATAAAGCTTTCGTTGAGGCTGACGAAGTCGCGGCTCAGGGGCGGCACGAACATCTGGATCTTGACGGGGTCTTTCGGGTTGGCGACGAACTCGACCTTGGCGTCGATGTTCCACAAGTCGTCGGTGGCATCCTCGGTGACGGGGATGCCCAGCACGAAAATCTGATAGGCGGTGACCGAAATGCCCAGCACCACCAGCAAGGTGATCAGGATTTTCAGGTGCAGGGTCAGAGAGCGCATTCGGTTTACTCGGCGGTGTGAGCGTCGGCGGCGCAGGCGGGTTTGCCTGCTGCGTATTTAAGACTGGGGTCGACCAGCGCATCAAAGCGTTTGAGCGCTTCGGAGCCGATCAGCAGCGGGTATTGGAAAGCGCTGCGGTCAGTCAAGTTCACTTCTATGCTGCGTAAAGCAGTGCCCATGCAGATATCCAGGGCAACCACCGGACGGGCGGTGTAGTTCTTGTCTTCATCGGGGTCGTAGTCGCCGGCGCGGCGTTTGATCTTGCTGACGCGGGCCAGGGGCAGTTCGATGGGGTGAGAGTGGGCGGTGTCGATGGCCAGGTAGAAGCGCACCCAGGACTCGCCGTTGCGCTTGAAACGCTTGATATCACGGGCACTCAGCGAGGCGGTCTTGGCGCCGGTGTCGAGCTTGGCCGCGACTTCCAGGTCGATGCCGTCCAGCTTGGCGTATTCATTGAGGCCATACACCGTCTTCTCGGCGGCGATGCCGAGGCTGGGTATAAACAGAAGGCAGAAAAACAGGGGGAAGGGCTTGAGTCTCATAAATCCTGAGGCGGTGCCGTGCGATGTTCAATTCAAGGCGACTGGCATTGCTGCGCAAACTCCCTCGTGCGCCGTTTCATCCAGAGATGTCAGGCAAATACGCGGGGCATTCTAACATGATGCTTTTTTGGCGCCAGCGCTGGCAGGCGGCCATGCCCGGCATAAGTAAAGCGAGTGCATTAGACGATTGTCGACAATATCTAATTATTCTTTGACTATTACGGGTGGATTGGCTAGTTTTTGCCGCATTGATTTTAAAGGTGTCGACAATATGCTCGATCAGGCGGAAATTCCGATAGCGACGTCAGACGAATCCCAAACCATGTCTGAGAACGTGTTCCGTCGTATCCAGGCGGCTATCGTCAAGGGCGAGATTGCCCCCGGCAGCAAGATCTCCGAGCCGGAGCTGGCACGCACCTACGGTATCAGCCGCGGCCCGCTACGCGAGGCGATCCATCGTCTGGAGGGCCAGCGCCTGCTGGTGCGCGTGCCCCATGTTGGCGCGCGGGTGGTGTCTTTGAGTCATGCCGAGCTGGTAGAACTCTATGAAATCCGCGAGTCCCTCGAAGGCATGGCCTGCCGGCTGGCTGCCGAGCGCATGACCGACGCGGAAATCGAAGAGCTGCGCCAGGTATTGCACACCCATGAACGGGATGCGGCATTCCAGGCCGGCGTCGGTTACTACCAGCAGGAAGGCGACTTCGACTTTCATTACCGGATCATCCAGGGCGCCGGCAACCGTACCCTGACGCAAATGCTGTGCGGCGAGCTGTATCAGCTGGTGCGCATGTACCGCATCCAGTTCTCCGCCACCCCCAATCGTCCACGCCAGGCCTTTGCCGAGCATCACCGCATTCTTGACGCGATTTCCGATCGCGATGGCGAGCTGGCCGAACTGTTGATGCGCCGTCATATCGGTGCATCCAAACGCAACATTGCCCGTCACTTCCCGGACGGCGCTCCTTCATCACGAGGTGAGTCATGAGTTCCAACAACAACAGCACTCCCGGCCAGCGTTTCCGCGACGCAGTTGCCAGCGAAAAGCCCTTGCAAGTGGTCGGCGCAATCAACGCCAACCATGCGCTGCTGGCCAAGCGCGCCGGCTTCAAGGCGATCTACTTGTCAGGTGGCGGGGTAGCCGCCGGCTCGCTCGGCGTGCCGGACCTGGGTATTACCGGCCTGGACGACGTACTCACCGATGTGCGGCGCATCACCGACGTATGCGACCTGCCGTTGCTGGTGGACGTGGACACCGGTTTCGGCTCCTCGGCGTTCAACGTGGCGCGCACCGTCAGGTCGATGATCAAGTTCGGCGCCGCGGCCATCCATATCGAAGACCAGGTCGGCGCCAAGCGCTGCGGGCATCGCCCCAACAAAGAGATCGTGTCCCAGCAGGAAATGGTCGACCGTATCAAGGCCGCCGTGGATGCGCGTACCGATGACAGCTTCGTGATCATGGCGCGCACCGACGCCCTGGCTGTCGAGGGCCTGGAGTCCGCCCTTGAGCGTGCCGCGGCCTGTATCGAAGCCGGTGCCGACATGGTCTTCCCGGAAGCCATTACCGAACTTGAGATGTACAAGCTGTTTGCCTCCCGCGTAAAGGCCCCGATCCTGGCGAACATTACCGAGTTCGGCGCAACCCCGCTGTACACCACCGAACAGTTGAAATCTGCCGATGTTTCCATTGTGCTGTACCCGCTCTCGGCCTTCCGCGCCATGAACAAGGCCGCCGAGAACGTCTACACCGCGATCCGTCGCGATGGCACCCAACAGAACGTGATCGACACCATGCAAACGCGCATGGAGCTCTACGATCGCATCGACTACCACACCTTCGAGCAGAAGCTCGACGCGCTGTTTGCCGCGAAAAAATAATCACACGGCAGAATACCTGTAGGAGCGAGCTTGCTCGCGAAGATCGTCAACGATAACGCGGCAAACCTGGAGAAACGCGATGCCCTTGCGTTTTTCGCGAGCAAGCTCGCTCCTACAGAGTATGAGCTGGACGGCTCCCTGATAATTACAAAATTGGAGAAGAACCATGGCTGAAGCAAAAGTATTGAGTGGCGCCGGCCTGCGTGGCCAGGTGGCCGGGCAGACTGCCCTGTCTACCGTGGGCCAGGCCGGGGCCGGCTTGACTTATCGTGGCTACGACGTGCGCGAACTCGCTGCCGATGCGCAGTTTGAAGAAGTCGCCTACCTGTTGCTGTACGGCGAACTGCCGACCAAGACCGAACTGGCCGCCTACAGCGCCAAGCTGAGCAAGCTGCGGGACTTGCCCCAGGCGCTCAAGGAAGTGCTTGAACGCATCCCCGCCGACGCGCACCCGATGGACGTGATGCGCACCGGTTGCTCGTTCCTGGGCAATATCGAGCCGGAGAAAGATTTCAACGTACAGCGCGATGTCACCGACCGTCTGCTCGCCGCGTTCCCGGCGATCATGTGCTACTGGTACCGTTTCAGCCACGACGGCAAGCGCATCGATTGCGTGACTGATGAAGCGAGCATCGGCGGTCATTTCCTGCACCTGCTGCATGGCAAGAAACCCAGCGAGCTGCACGTCAAAGTCATGAACGTATCGCTGATTCTCTACGCCGAGCACGAATTCAACGCCTCGACCTTCACCGCTCGCGTGTGTGCCTCGACCTTGTCCGACCTGTACTCCTGCGTCACCGCCGCCATTGGTTCCCTGCGCGGCCCGCTGCACGGCGGCGCCAACGAAGCGGCCATGGAAATGATCGAGCGTTTCTCTTCTGCCGAAGACGCTGTCGAAGGCACCCTCGGCATGTTGGCGCGCAAAGACAAGATCATGGGGTTCGGCCATGCCATCTATAAAGACAGCGACCCGCGTAATGAAGTGATCAAGGGCTGGTCGAAAAAACTCGCTGATGAAGTGGGCGACACCGTGTTGTTCCCGGTCTCCGAGGCCATCGACAAGACCATGTGGGAGCAGAAAAAGCTGTTCCCCAACGCCGACTTCTACCATGCCTCGGCGTACCACTTCATGGGCATCCCGACCAAATTGTTCACGCCGATCTTCGTGTGCTCGCGCCTGACTGGCTGGGCCGCGCACGTGTTCGAACAGCGCGCCAACAACCGCATCATCCGTCCAAGCGCCGAGTACATCGGCGTTGAGCAGCGCAAGTTCGTGCCAATCGAACGTCGCTGAAAACCAACGCTTCCAGAATTGGAATGAGGCCAAAAATGTGGGAGGGGGCTTGCCCCCGATAGCATTCTGTCAGCTGATACAACTGGCACTGAACCACCGCCATCGGGGGCAAGCCCCCTCCCACATTTGAACTGCATTTCAAATCTGGATCAGTAGGTCCCTTTTGTAATCACCGTGACCGAGTCCTGACGATGAACACTGAGTTTCGCAAACCGCTCCCCGGCAGCCGCCTGGATTTCTTCGACGCCCGTGCGGCTGTCGAGGCAATCACCCCCGGCGCCTACGCCACCTTGCCCTACACCTCGCGCGTGCTTGCCGAGAACCTGGTGCGCCGTTGCGACCCGGCCACCCTCAATGCGTCCCTGAGCCAGTTGATCGAGCGCAAGCGCGATCTCGACTTTCCGTGGTTCCCGGCCCGCGTGGTATGCCATGACATCCTCGGCCAGACTGCGCTGGTGGATCTCGCCGGCCTGCGCGATGCTATCGCGCTGCAAGGCGGCGATCCCGCCCAGGTCAACCCGGTGGTGCCGACCCAACTGATCGTCGACCACTCCCTGGCCGTCGAGGCTGGTGGTTTCGATCCGCAGGCATTCGAGAAAAACCGCGCCATCGAAGACCGTCGCAACGAAGACCGCTTCCACTTTATCGAGTGGACCAAAAAGGCCTTCAAGAACGTCGATGTGATCCCGCCGGGCAATGGCATCATGCACCAGATCAACCTGGAGAAAATGTCCCCGGTAATCCAGGTGCGCGACGGCGTTGCCTTTCCGGATACCTGTGTCGGCACCGACAGTCACACTCCCCATGTGGACGCCCTGGGCGTGATCGCCATCGGCGTCGGCGGCCTGGAAGCCGAAAGCGTGATGCTCGGCCGTGCATCGTGGATGCGCCTGCCGGAAAGCGTCGGCGTGGAATTGACTGGCAAGCTGCAACCCGGCATCACCGCCACCGACATGGTGCTGGCGCTCACCGAGTTCCTGCGCCAGCAGAAAGTGGTCGGCGCCTGGCTGGAGTTCTTTGGCGAAGGGGCTTCGGCACTGACCCTGGGCGACCGCGCAACCATCTCCAACATGGCCCCGGAATACGGCGCCACGGCAGCGATGTTCTATATCGACCAACAGACTATCGCCTACCTGAAACTCACCGGCCGCGAAGATGAGCAAGTCACCCTGGTGGAACAGTACGCCCGCCACACCGGCCTGTGGGCCGATGACCTCAAGGGCGCGCGGTACGAGCGCGGCCTGACCTTCGACCTCTCCAGCGTCGTGCGCAACATGGCCGGCCCGAGTAATCCTCACGCCCGTGTCGCTACTCGCGACCTGGCATCCAAAGGCATCAGCGGCCAGTGGGACGAAGTACCAGGTCAAATGCCCGACGGCGCGGTGATCATCGCTGCTATCACCAGTTGCACCAACACCAGTAACCCGCGCAACGTGATCGCCGCAGGCCTGTTGGCGCGTAACGCCAACAAGCTTGGGCTGACCCGCAAGCCGTGGGTCAAGTCGTCCTTGGCGCCGGGCTCAAAAACCGTGGCCATGTACCTGGAAGAAGCTGGCCTCGGCCATGAGCTGGAAAAGCTCGGTTTCGGCGTGGTGGCGTTTGCCTGCACCACCTGCAATGGCATGTCCGGTGCCCTCGACCCGGTGATCCAGCAGGAAATCATCGACCGCGACCTGTATGCCACCGCGGTATTGTCGGGCAACCGCAACTTCGACGGACGCATCCACCCTTACGCCAAGCAAGCCTTCCTGGCGTCGCCGCCGTTGGTGGTGGCCTATGCGATTGCCGGCACCATCCGTTTCGATATCGAGAAGGACGTGCTCGGCCTGGATGCGGACGGCAAGGAAATCCGCCTGCAAGATATCTGGCCGAGCGACGAAGAGATCGACGCGGTGGTCAAGGCATCGGTCAAGCCCGAGCAGTTCCGTGCGGTGTACATCCCGATGTTCGCGATCCACGAAGACACCGGCCCCAAGGTCACCCCGCTGTACGACTGGCGCCCGCAGAGCACCTATATCCGCCGCCCGCCGTACTGGGAAGGCGCGCTGGCCGGTGCGCGACCGCTCAAGGGCATGCGCCCGCTGGCGGTGCTCCCGGACAACATCACCACCGACCACCTGTCGCCGTCCAACGCGATCATGCTCGACAGCGCTGCGGGTGAATACCTGGCGAAAATGGGCTTGCCGGAGGTCGACTTCAACTCCTACGCGACTCACCGTGGCGACCACCTGACTGCGCAGCGCGCTACTTTCGCCAACCCGAAACTGTTCAACGAAATGGTGCAGGAAAACGGCAAGGTCAAGCAGGGCTCCCTGGCGCGCATCGAGCCGGAAGGCAGGGTCACGCGGATGTGGGAAGCCATCGAGACCTACATGGAACGCAAGCAGCCGCTGATCATCATTGCCGGCGCCGACTATGGCCAGGGTTCGTCCCGCGACTGGGCAGCCAAGGGCGTGCGCCTGGCCGGTGTGGAAGCGATTGCCGCCGAAGGCTTCGAGCGCATCCACCGCACCAACCTGGTGGGCATGGGCGTGTTGCCCCTGGAGTTCCTGCCAGGCACCGACCGCCACACCCTGCAGATCGACGGCAGTGAAACCTACGACGTGGTCGGCGAGCGCACCCCGCGGGCGCAACTGACCTTGGTGATCAACCGCAAGAATGGTGAACGTGTCGAAGTGCCGGTGACCTGCCGCCTGGACACCGCCGAAGAAGTGTCGATCTACGAAGCGGGCGGCGTGTTGCAACGTTTTGCCCAGGACTTCCTGGAATCGGCGGCGACCGCCTGAAGAGGATTACCATGGCACACGTAGCGCAAATCAAGATCCCCGCCACCTACATGCGTGGCGGCACCAGCAAGGGCGTGTTCTTCAGCCTCAAGGACCTGCCCGCAGCGGCGCAGGTCCCGGGGGCGGCGCGCGATGCCTTGCTGCTGCGAGTGATCGGCAGCCCCGACCCCTACGACAAACAGATTGACGGTATGGGTGGGGCTACCTCGAGCACCAGCAAAAGCGTGATCCTCGCCAAAAGTACCCGCGCCGACCACGACGTGGACTACCTGTTCGGCCAGGTTTCCATCGACAAGCCGTTTGTAGATTGGAGCGGCAATTGCGGCAACCTTTCGGCGGCGGTGGGCTCTTTCGCCATCAGCGCGGGCCTGGTCGATCCGGCCCGCGTGCCCCACAACGGTATAGCCGTTGTGCGGGTGTGGCAGGCCAATATCGGCAAGACCATCATCGCCCACGTGCCCATTACCGACGGCGCGGTGCAGGAAACCGGTGACTTCGAACTCGATGGCGTGACCTTCCCGGCCGCCGAGGTCCAGTTGGAATTCATGGACCCGGCGGCAGAAGAAGAGGGCGGCGGCGGCTCGATGTTCCCTACGGGCAATCTGGTCGACGACCTGGAAGTGCCCGGTGTCGGCACCTTCAAGGCCACATTGATCAACGCTGGCATTCCGACGATTTTCATCAATGCCCAAGACCTCGGCTACACCGGCACCGAGCTGCAAGGCGCGATCAACAGCGACCCCAAGGCCCTGGCGATGTTCGAGACCGTGCGCGCCTATGGCGCGCTACGCATGGGGCTGATCAAACATGTGGACGAAGCCGCCCAGCGCCAGCACACGCCCAAGGTAGCGTTCGTGGCCAAGCCAGCCGATTACGTGGCGTCCAGCGGCAAAGCGATCAAGGCCGGCGATGTGGATCTGCTGGTGCGCGCCCTGTCCATGGGCAAACTGCACCACGCCATGATGGGCACCGCGGCGGTGGCGATTGGCACGGCGGCGGCTATTTCCGGCACCTTGGTCAACCTGGCGGCCGGCGGTATTGAGCGAAATGCCGTGCGCTTCGGGCATCCGTCGGGGACGTTGCGCGTTGGCGCCGAGGCCACCCAGGTGAACGGCGAATGGGTGGTGAAAAAAGCCATCATGAGCCGCAGTGCGCGGGTGCTGATGGAAGGCTTCGTCCGCGTTCCGGGTGACGCTTTTTAGCTTTATGTGGGAGGGGCTTGCTCTCGATAGCAGGGTGTCAGTCGCCCCATTCATTAACTGACCCACCGTCATCGGGAGCAAGCCCCTCCCACAGGGATACAAGCAGGCAATCAGACCTGCGCAACGATTAACCCTGACCCTGAGGATGGAACAACCCAACTTTTAGGAGAACTGCCATGAGCGCCAACGTCGACCAGAACAACCGCCCCGACTACGACCAGGTTTTGCAGGACATCGCCGACTATGTCCTCAACTACCGCATCGACTCCCGGGACGCATTGGACACTGCCCGCAATTGCCTGATGGACACTCTCGGTTGTGGCCTGCTGGCCCTGCGCTTCCCCGAGTGCACCAAGCACCTGGGGCCGATAGTGGAGGGGACGATGGTGCCATTCGGTGCACGGGTGCCGGGCACGTCGTTTCGCCTCGACCCGGTCAAGGCCGCCTGGGATATTGGCTGCATCGTGCGCTGGCTCGATTACAACGACACCTGGCTCGCCGCTGAGTGGGGCCATCCTTCGGACAACCTTGGCGGCATCCTTGCCGTGGCCGATCACCTGTCGCAAAAGCGCGTGGCCAATGGTGACGCGCCGCTGACCGTGCGTGCGGTGCTGGAAGCGATGATCATGGCCCACGAAATCCAGGGTGTGATTGCCCTGGAGAATTCTTTCAACCGCGTCGGTCTCGACCATGTGCTGCTGGTGAAGGTCGCCTCCACAGCCGTCACCGCCAAGCTGATGGGCGCTGACCGTGACCAGCTGCTATCGGCACTGTCCCAGGCCTTTGTCGATGGGCAGGCGTTGCGCACCTATCGGCATGCGCCGAATGCCGGCTCGCGCAAATCCTGGGCTGCGGGGGACGCATCGAGCCGCGGCGTGCGTCTGGCGGATATCGCCCTGCGTGGCGAAATGGGTATCCCCGGTGTGCTGAGTGCGCCGCAGTGGGGCTTTTATGATGTGTTGTTCAGCCACACCAACAAGGACCTGGCGCTCAAGCCTGAGGACAAGCGCACCTTCAGCCTGTCCCAGCCCTACGGCACCTACGTGATGGAAAACGTGCTGTTCAAGATCAGCTTCCCTGCCGAGTTCCACGCGCAAACCGCCTGTGAAGCGGCGGTGACCCTGCACCCGCAGGTCAAGCCGCGCCTGCACGAGATCGAGCGCATCGTGATCACCACCCATGAGTCGGCGATTCGTATCATTTCCAAGGTCGGCCAACTGGCCAATGCCGCCGACCGTGACCATTGTCTGCAATACATGACCGCCGTGCCATTGGCGTTCGGCAACCTGGTGGCCGAGCATTACGAGGATGACTTCCACGCGGCCCACCCGATCATCGATGAGTTGCGCGGCAAGATGGTCATTGTCGAAGACCCTCGCTACAGCCGCGAGTACCTGGAAGCCGACAAACGCTCCATTGCCAATGCCGTACAAGTGTTCTTTACGGACGGTACCTGTACCGAGCAGGTGGCGGTGGAGTACCCGATTGGCCATCGTCGCCGTCGAGTGGACGGTATCCCATTGCTGGAGGACAAGTTCAAGGCCAACCTGGCGACGAGGTTCACCGCGCAGCGCAGCGCCGAGATTTTTGCGTTGTGCAAGGATCAGGCACGGCTGGAGGTGACGCCTGTGAACCGTTTCATGGACCTGTTCGTGATCTAGAAAGTAACTCGGTCAATGTGGGAGGGGCGGTGCGACGATTCGACTTGCTCCCGATAGCTGGGTGTCAGTCAACAGATTCATTGACTGGTCCACCGCTATCGGGAGCAAGCCCCCTCCCACATTTGCCCTCCACAGTGGCCGCTATTGTGGCAGGCTCAGGCTTGTTCAAACCGCAGTATCACCCTGCGATTGTGCTTGCTCTTTTTCTCGATCTTCTCGCAGAACACCCGGCCGATTTCCTCGGTGTTGAGCACATGGGTGCCGCCGCATGGTTGGATATCGATGCCGGGAATTTCAATCACCCGTACCGAACCCGAGACCACTGGTGGCGCCACGGCTTGCGTGCGGGTGATCTGCAACAGCGTCGCGTACTCGGTGGCGGGCATCGACAGGGTCTTCACCGCGTGGGCCTGCTCGATCAGGGCATTGAGGTCGCGGGTGAGGCTGTCTTTGTCCAGGGTCATTTCCGGCAGGTCGAAATCCAGGCGGCCTTTATCCGAGCTGATGCTGCAACCGGTCACCGGCGCGTCGATGAGCGAGCACAGCAGGTGCAGGCAGGTGTGCATCTTCATGTGCTGGTAGCGCCGCTCCCAATCCAGCCCTGCGTCAACCTGGACGCCGGCGGTCAATTGCTCGGGGCAATGCTCCACCTGGTGCCAGATGATCGAGCGCAACACCGGGTCGCGCACGGTACCCGTCACGTCGACCCGCGTGCCATCGGTCAGGGTCAAATGGCCAGTATCGCCCGGTTGCCCGCCGCCGGTGGGGTAGAACAGCGTGTGCTCCAGGGCGATGCCATGTTCGCTGACGGCAATCACCCGGGCGCTGAAAGCGTTCTGGTAGGGCGCGCTGTCGAACAGCGCCAGGGTTTCCATGGAATGCACGGACATGTTCAACCTCCGACGATCAGTGGGCTGGCTTGCAGTAGGTGGCGCACCATTGCGCTCAAGCCAGGAGGAGAGAGCAGGGTGATTTCAAATTCTGGTCCGCAGACTTTCAAGTTCAGCGGCAGGCGCGGCAGTTGGTCACCGGTGTCGAGGCGATGCAGGCGGAATTGCAGATGATGCCGCTCTTTTATCGTGGGCTCGAGCATCAACCCTTGCAGTGGATGAAAGTCAGCATCCAGCACGGTGACCTTGTGGCCGGCACTGACCTCGCCGACGACATGCAAACGCTCATCCAGGGCAAAGGCGCCGAGGTAGTTGCTGTGGTCCGATTCATCGTTTTTTTGCAGTTGGATCTGGTTGACCACCTTGACCTTGGTGCCTGCCGGCACGTCCTGGGTGATGACGCAGGAGGGGCTGATAAACACGTTATCGCCAATCGATACATAACCCAGCACCCGGGCACCGGCGCCCACCTCGACATTGTTGCCCAGGCGCGGGTGGCGCTTGCCGTCCGGGTTGTTGGCGATGCCGCGTGCGCCCAGAGTCACGCCGCAGAGGATGTAGCAATCGTTGCCAATCACGCAGGTCTCGCCGATAACGGTGCCGAAACCGTGGTCCAGCACAAAGCGCCGGCCAATGCGCGCCGCCGGGTGAATTTCGGCGCCGGAGAGGATCTTGCCCTGGTTGCTGAGCTTGAGGGCCATGCGCGAAAACATCGCGTGGCCAGGGTCGGGAAAATTCCACACCAGATGCGCAAGGCGATAGAACAGCACTGCCTTGAACGAGGCATAGGACTCCAGGATCAATTCCCCGCGCCCACGCGATGCGGGGTCACGATAGGCGTAGGCGATCAAGTCTTCGGCCACCGCCTGGGCCGCGTTCTGGATCAGCGGCGCAAGGTGCGGTTCCAGCTGCTTCATCTGTCCGGGCGTCAGGGTCGTGATGAGATGGGTCAGCAGCTCATCGTGCAGCTGTTGCATGTCGATAAAGCCCCCCATGGAGGCACCCCCGCATTCTGGATGGTTGGTAAACCCGTTACTCGAAACTGGGCAGGTAGCTGTCGGCATTGTCGTAGACCATGGTCAACACCACCGTTTCAGGCGGTAATTCGGGGGCGAGCTGGGCGATGGCAACCATGTTGGCGGCCGAGGACAACCCCAGGCTGATGGCGTCGGTGCGCATGATGCGTTTGATCATGTCCAGGCATGCCGCGTGCGACACCTTGAGCATGCCGTCGATCACATCCAGATTGAGAATGCTCGGGATCAGGCCAATCGACAGGCCCTGGATCGCGTGCGCGGCGTGCTGGTCTTTCAACAGGTCGCATTCTTCCGGCTCCACCCCCATGATGCGCAGCGCCGGCCAGGCTGTCTTGAGGGTTTCGCCGATACCGGTGATATGGCCACCGGTGCCGATACCACTGACGAAATAATCGACGCGCCGCTCACCGAAGGCACGGAGGATTTCCGGTGCGGTGGTGTCGCGGTGGGTCTGAGGGTTGGCGCCGTTGCGCTGCTGGTTGAGCATCACGTAGTTGGGATTCTCCAACTGCAGTTCCAGGCACTTTTCGCCATGGGAGTTATTGCCAAGGCGGCTGTCCGACAGCACCACCTTGGCACCATACAGGCGCAGCAGTTTCTGCTTTTCGGGGCTGTAGTTATCCGGGATCACCAGCACCACTTTGTAGCCGAGCACGTTGCCGGCCATCACCAGGCCGATGCCGGTGTTGCCACCACTGGGCTCGATGATGGTTTGTCCGGAATCACGGATCAGCACGCCCCGGCGCTCAGCATCGAGGATCATGCCCAAGGCGATGCGCGCCTTGTGGCTGCCGCCCGGGTTCAGGGACTCCAGCTTGGCGTAGACCTCGATGCCGAGATCTTCGGAAAATTGGGCCAGACGCACGATTGGCGTCTGGCCGATGACGTCGAGAATCGAGTTATGCAACATCAGCACGCCCCCACGATCAATACAAAGGCATGTCGGGTTCGACGTCGCGAACCCAGTGCTTCATGCCGCCCTGCAGGACTTTGGTATTGGCAAAGCCGGCCGCCAGCAAGGTGCTGGCGGCTTGCTCGGCACGGGTGCCCGCGTAGCAGATCAGGTAGTGGGTGTTGTCGCGGCTCAGGTTGGCCAATTGCCCATCCAGTTCGGCCAGGGGGATATGCACCACACCCGGCAGTTTGCACACCTCCAGCTCGCTGGCGTCACGTACATCCAGCAACACATCGGCGCTGCTGGGGTGTTCGAGCACGTGCTTGAGGCCCTGGGGCTTGATGTAGCGCTCTGCCGCCAGGGACGGCAGGCTTGGTACGGCATCCGCGCAGGTAGCAGGTGCGACGCTTTCGCTGTGACGCAACTCCGAGCAGCAAGGGCAGTCGGCGCGGCGCTTGAAGCGGATCTCGGTGAATTTCATCGCCAGTGCGTCAAAGCGCATCAGGCGCCCGGACAAGGGCTCGCCGATGCCGATCAGCAACTTGATCGCCTCGGTAGCCTGGATCATGCCCACCACGCCTGGCAGCACGCCGATCACGCCGCCGGCGCTGCAATTGGGCGCCAGTTCGGCAGGGGGAGCCTTGGGAAACAGGCAGCGATAGCACGGGCCGCCTTTATAGTTCAGCACGCTGATCTGCCCATCGAAGCGGTAGATGGCACCGTACACCAAGGGCTTGCCCAGCTGTACGCAGGCGTCGTTAACCAGGTAGCGGGTGTCAAAATTATCGGTGCCGTCGATCACCAGGTCATAGGCGCCCACCAGCTCCAGGGCATTGTCGGCGTTGAGCGCCGTGTCGTGGGCGTTGATCTGGATATGGCGGTTGAGGTCTTGCAGGCGCTGCTTGGCGGACTCGACCTTGGGCATCCCCAGGGTGCTGTTGCCGTGCACAATCTGGCGTTGCAGGTTGCTGCTTTCCACCACATCAAAGTCCACCAGGCCGAGGGTGCCGATACCGGCCGCCGCCAGGTACAGGCTGATCGGCGAGCCCAGGCCGCCGGTGCCGATGATCAGCACCTTGGCTTTCTTCAGGTTCAACTGGCCCTCGCGACCGACGCCGGGCAGGGTGATGTGGCGCACGTAGCGCTGCACTTCTTCATTGCTCAGGGTATCGACGTCCATGCCACCGGAGGTGGCAAGCAACACTTCGATGCGGGCTTTTTCCGGCAAGCGTTCGTCGGCCTCGATCAGTTCTTCCTCGGCGGTGAACAGGAAGTGTTCCTTGAGCTGGTTGTTCTTTTCATGAAACAGGTGCTGGCGCAACTGTGGGTAACTGCTGCAGAGGTTTTCAATGACTTCGCGCAATGTCGATCCAGTGCCCTCAAGGGTTGATTCCGGCAGCTTGGCCACGCGGACCAGGATGTCGGGGAAAGAGACAGCGTTCATGGACAACTCCGTGTGCAGGTCGTTGAAAGGTTGAAGGGCGAAATGCCTGCCATCCCAGGCAAACAGCTTCGAGCCCAGGGCCTGGCCCTGGCGAACATCCACCACCAAGTAGCTGACGGGGTAGATCGGCTCACCCAGGAACAGCGCCTTGTCCTGGTCTTCATCACTGAAATAAGCGCCGACATCCGGGTGCGAGTGGTAGATCACTGCTACCGGGTTGTCGCTGCGAAACGCCTTGTTCATCAACAAGGTGTCGGCCACCGAAAAGGTGTAGCCGTTGGCCGCGCTGCGCGGGTACATCTCGGGGTTCTTGCGGTGCAGCTCGTTCTGGATATTGCTGCCCAGGTACACGCTGCCGTCGGCGAAGACAAAACCGCAACATTCCTCGGGGTAGCTGCAGCTGGCGTGAGCGTAGATTTGTTCCAGGGCGGTGGGGCGGAGGACTTCCATGTTTCTCTCGCGTTGGTCAGGGGTCAATTTTTCTTGGCCAGGAGTTTTTCGATGGGCAACTTGGTGATCGCAAAGCCGGCCAGCAGGATCGCCGAGTACAGCATCAGGTCGCGGGAAATTTCCACGCCTTCGTACCAGGCACCGATGATGACTGCGAACACCGGGAAGATGATGAAGACGAACGACAGGATGATCGGGCTCAGGCGCTTGAGCAGCATGAAATACACGATGAACCCGCCTACCGATGCCACCAGCCCCAGGTAGAACAGCGCACTCCAGGAACGCAGGGTGATGGCGTTGAAGACCGGGGTTTCAAACCACAGGCCGGCCACGAACAGCATCAGCCCGGCAATGCCGATGGGCAGGGTGTTGTAGGTAATCACGCTGATGGCGCTGCCTTTTTGCTTGGTGATGACATAGCACAAGGCATGCATGATCGCCGCGCTCAGGATGGCCAGTACACCGAAGAACTCGGCGTGGTCCAGGTGCAGGCCCTGGCTCCTGATGATCATGTAGAGGCTGGCGAATCCGATGCCGATGCCGACCACCTGGGAGAAGTAGATGCGCTCACGCAGGAACAGCGCGGAAAAGATCAGGATGAACACCGGCATGCAGCTGAACAGCAGGGCGGTGAGCCCGGACGACACATGCATCTCGCCGTAGTTGAGCAGGTAATAAGGAATGCTGAAGTAGGACAGGGTCACGAATACGAAAAACCAGCGACTTTCCCGGGGGAACAGGATCGGTTCGCGCCGCACCATGGCAAAACACAGGAATAACGGGAAGGCAATCAGGAAGCGCAGGCCGGCAGACGTCAGCGGCGGCACGCTCTCCACGGCAATTTTGATGCCCAGCCAGGTGGTGCCCCAGCTCAGGCATACGATGAGGAACATCACGCTGGTCACCAGCCCGGCCAACCACTGTTTTTGCGTTTTAGTTTTTGCAGTGTTTTCGAGAACGGCGGACATTGGCATCGTTTATTGCTTCCCTGAGCCGGAATTGAACTCTATATTGGACTTGTAATGAGGTAGTTTTATCGGTGATTGAACCCGTAAAAGCACACTATTAGGGCGAAAGATGGCTGTCAAAACAAATATTGACATGGTGTCAATTATGCGTGAGGGCTTGTCCAGCGGGCAGGGCGTGAAGTACAAGCGCCTGTCCGATGTCATGGAGCGGGGCATCCTCGAAGGCTTGATTGAACCGGGACGAAAACTGCCTCCCCATCGGGTGCTTTCCGACAACCTGGGGGTGACCATCGGCACCATCAGCCGCGCCTATGGTGAGTTGGAGCGCCTGGGGTTGGTGGTCGCGCGGGTAGGTGATGGAACCTTCGTGCGCAAACGGGGGATGGAGCGCCAGCGCGATGAGGGCTTTCGCAATTTCAGCGAGGAGCCGCGCCAATACTTCGACATGAGCCGCAACATGCATATTCCTGGGCAGGAGACGGTATTTCTCGCCCAGAGCTTCCAAACCCTGTCGACCAACGCCAAGTTCCTCCAGGACATCAGTGCCTACACCCCCGACGCCGGCCTGCCGCGTTACCGTGAAGCCGGTGCACAATGGCTGGTGCAGCGCGATTTCCATCCAATCCCCGAGCAGGTCATCTGCGTCAACGGCGGCCAGCATGGCTTGCTGTGCTCGATGATGGCTTTGCTGCGCGCCGGCGATACGGTGGTCACCGAGCAACTGACGTATCCCGGGCTGATTACCGCTGCGCGCATGCTCGGCATACGGCTGATTGGCCTGGAAATGGATGAGGAGGGCGTGCTGCCCACGGCGCTGGATGAGGTCTGTCGTAATCACCGCATTTCGGCGTTGTACTGCACGCCGACTATTCAGAATCCGACGACGGCGGTGCTATCGGTTGCGCGTCGCGAAGCCCTGGCAAAGGTGTGTCGCGAGCACAACCTGCTGATTCTTGAAGACGAAGCTCACGGTGTGCTGGTGGAAGATCGTCCGCCGCCCCTCAGCTATTTTGCGCCTGAGCGTACGATTTTGATCAGCAGCCTGAGCAAGGCGGTGTCGGCAGGTTTGCGGGTTGGCTACGTGCACGCGCCACCGGCACTGGTCAGCCGCATCTCGGCGGCACTGCGCTCGACCTGCTGGATGGCCACGCCCGTGACCCTGGAGCTGGCCACCCAGTGGATTGAAAACGGCACGGCGGAATATCTGCTGCGCCAACAAATCAACGAAATCAGCCGTCGCAAGACCTTGGTCGAGGATTTATTGACCGGGTTGACGTATCGCACCCACCTCAACAGCCCGCATTTCTGGATAGAAGTACCGGAGCCATGGCGTGCGTCGGAAATCGAGGCAGAACTCAAGCAGAACAATTACCTGATCGCCACCGCCGAGGCGTTTGCCGTGGGCCAGACGGCGGTGCCGCAGTTTATTCGAGCGAGTATCTGCAACACATCTGGCGATGATCAGTTACTGCGCGAGGGGTTTGATGCGCTGGCGACGGCGCTGGGGCAGGGGGGCGGGCGGTTTCATCTGTAAATCCGCGTTACCGTTCATCGCAGGCAAGCCAGCTCCCACATTGGACCGAGATCCTTCTTTGGAATACGGTCAAAATGTGGGAGCGGGCTTGCTCGCGAAAGCGCCAGTTCAGGCAATACAACTACTTGAATCTGCGCTCCACACCCTTCTCCACCAAAATCTTCGCCGAAATCTCTTCCACCGAAAAATGCGTGGAATTGATGTGCGCAATATTCTCGCGACGGAACAGATTTTCTACTTCGCGCACTTCAAACTCACACTGGGCATAGCTGGAATAACGGCTGTTGGGCTTGCGCTCGTTGCGGATGGCGGTCAGCCGGTCCGGGTCAATCGTGAGGCCGAACAACTTGTGCGAATGCGCACGCAGGGCGGCGGGCAACGTCAGGTGCTCCATGTCATCTTCGGTCAACGGGTAGTTGGCCGCACGGATGCCGAATTGCATGGCCATGTACAGGCAGGTCGGGGTCTTGCCGCAGCGCGATACGCCCACCAGGATCAGGTCGGCCTTGTCGTAGTAGTGGGTGCGGGCGCCATCGTCGTTGTCGAGGGCGAAGTTCACCGCCTCGATACGCTCCATATAGTTGGAGTTATGCCCGATGGAGTGGGACTTTCCGACGGAGTACGATGAATGCTCACTCAACTCCTGTTCCAGCGGCGCCAGAAAGGTCGAGAAAATGTCGATCATGAAACCATTCGACGTTGCGAGAATCTCACGAATGTCTTGATTGACGATGGTGTCGAAAATGATCGGACGAAATCCGTCTTTTTCAGCCGCCAGATTGATTTGTTGTACCATGGCCCGCGCTTTATCCACGCTGTCTATATAAGGCCGTGTGAATTTGGCGAAGGTAATGTTTTCGAACTGCGCGAGAAGGCTCTGGCCCAATGTTTCGGCTGTGATGCCGGTGCCGTCGGAGATAAAGAAAGCAGATCGTTTCATTTGAGCCCTGGGCCTTAAGCTGATGGCGAATCTTGGATATGATAGGCGCGATTTTGCCGTCCCGCAGTGGGCCGCATTCTCACTTATTTTCCAGGTCCAGGCCACAAGCGCTGGCGTTAGCTCCTACTGAGCAGTCGGCGTCCTGAGCTTTTCCAACACAGAAAGTGGAGAGATCACCTTGGTAGAGTACGTAGTTTCCCTCGATAAGCTCGGCGTCCATGATGTAGAGCACGTAGGGGGCAAGAACGCATCCCTCGGCGAGATGATCAGTAATCTTGCAGGCGCTGGTGTCTCGGTGCCCGGTGGTTTCGCCACCACGGCCCAGGCTTACCGCGACTTCCTCGAGCTGAGCGGCCTCAACGCCCAGATCCACGCCGCGCTGGACGCCCTGGACGTCGACGACGTCAACGCCCTGGCCAAGACCGGCGCCCAGATCCGCCAATGGATTATGGAAGCCGAGTTCCCCGAGAAGCTCAACGAAGAAATCCGTACCGCCTTCGCCACCCTGTCCGCCGGTAACCCGGACATGGCCGTGGCCGTGCGCTCCTCGGCGACCGCCGAAGACTTGCCGGACGCCTCCTTCGCCGGCCAGCAAGAGACCTTCCTGAACATCCGCGGCGTGGAAAACGTGATCCGCGCTGCCAAGGAAGTCTTCGCCTCTCTGTTCAACGACCGTGCAATTTCCTACCGCGTCCACCAGGGTTTCGACCACAAGCTGGTGGCCCTGTCTGCCGGCGTGCAGCGCATGGTGCGTTCGGAAACCGGCACGGCCGGCGTGATGTTCACCCTGGACACCGAATCGGGCTTCCGTGACGTGGTATTTATCACGGGTGCCTACGGCCTGGGCGAAACCGTCGTACAAGGCGCGGTCAACCCCGACGAATTCTACGTGCACAAGCACACCCTTGAGGCCGGCCGCCCGGCCATCCTGCGCCGCAACCTGGGCAGCAAGGCGATCAAGATGATCTACGGCGACGAGGCCAAGGCCGGTCGCTCGGTGAAAACCGTTGACGTCGACAAGGCCGAGCGCGCGCGTTTCTGCCTGACCGACGCTGAAGTCAGCGAGCTGGCCAAACAAGCGATGATCATCGAGAAGCACTACAAGTGCCCGATGGACATCGAGTGGGCCAAGGACGGTGACGACGGCAAGCTGTATATCGTGCAAGCCCGTCCCGAGACCGTGAAGAGCCGCACTTCGGCCAATGTCATGGAACGCTACCTGTTGAAGGAGACCGGCACCGTACTGGTGGAAGGTCGTGCCATCGGCCAGCGCATCGGCGCCGGCAAGGTGCGGATCATCAAGGACGTGTCCGAGATGGACAAGGTCCAGCCTGGCGACGTGCTGGTCTCCGACATGACCGACCCGGACTGGGAACCGGTGATGAAACGTGCCAGCGCCATTGTCACCAACCGCGGCGGGCGTACCTGCCACGCGGCGATCATCGCCCGTGAGCTGGGGATTCCTGCGGTAGTCGGTTGCGGCAACGCCACCCAACTGCTCAAGGACGGCCAGGGTGTGACCGTGTCCTGCGCCGAAGGCGACACTGGTTTCATCTTCGAAGGTGAGCTGGGCTTCGATATCAAGCAGAACTCCATCGACGCCATGCCTGACCTGCCGTTCAAGATCATGATGAATGTCGGCAATCCGGATCGCGCCTTCGACTTTGCGCAGTTGCCGAACGCCGGCGTGGGCCTGGCCCGCCTGGAGTTCATCATCAACCGCATGATCGGCGTGCACCCCAAGGCCCTGTTGAACTACGACGGCCTGCCGCTGGACATCAAGGAAAGCGTCGACAAGCGCATTGCCGGCTACAACGACCCGGTAGGCTTCTACGTCGAGAAGCTGGTGGAAGGCATCAGTACCCTGGCGGCGGCGTTCTACCCGAAAAAGGTCATCGTGCGCCTGTCGGACTTCAAGTCCAACGAATACGCCAACCTGATCGGCGGCAAGCTCTACGAGCCGGAGGAAGAAAACCCGATGCTGGGCTTCCGCGGTGCTTCACGCTATATCAGCGAAGCGTTCCGTGACTGCTTCGAGCTCGAGTGCCGTGCACTCAAGCGCGTGCGCAACGAGATGGGCCTGACGAACGTCGAGATCATGGTGCCATTTGTGCGCACCCTGGGCGAAGCGAGCCAGGTGGTCGACCTGCTCGCCGAAAACGGCCTGACCCGTGGCGAGAACGGCCTGCGCGTGATCATGATGTGCGAGTTGCCGTCCAACGCCATCCTCGCCGAAGAGTTCCTGGAGTTCTTCGACGGGTTCTCCATCGGCTCCAACGACCTGACCCAGCTGACCCTGGGCCTGGACCGCGACTCGGGGATCATCGCTCACCTGTTCGACGAGCGTAACCCTGCGGTCAAGAAGCTGCTGGCCAACGCCATCCAGGCCTGTAACAAGGCCGGCAAATACATCGGGATCTGCGGCCAAGGCCCTTCGGACCACCCTGACCTGGCCAAATGGCTGATGGAGCAGGGCATCGAGAGCGTTTCGCTGAACCCCGATTCCGTGCTGGAAACCTGGTTCTTCCTGGCGGAAGGCCAAGCGTCCGCCTGAGGTCGCGATGTCAAAAGTGCCGGTCACTCATAGAGGGTGACCGGCATTCTTATCTGTACAGGGCGGAACTCCTTGCGGACGCCGCCCTTTTTTGTGCAAGAGCATTATGCAAAGCAGCAGCAAACTATTTCCTGTCGCCTTGATCAGCGCTGAACGGCGTGGCGACCTGAGTGAAGATGTGTACCGGCTCAAGCCCGGCAACAGTCCCGACGGCACCGTCGAACTGGCGGTGACCCGTTTGGGCCTGGCCAATGTCCCCGAAAACCGGGGCACGCCTATTATTCTGTTGCACGGCAGTTTTTCCAATCGACGCTTCTGGTACTCCCCCAAAGGCATCGGCCTGGGCGCTTACCTGGCGCGCCGGGGCTTTGATGTATGGATCCCGGAAATGCGCGGGCATGGCCTGTCCAAGCGTAACCAGGACTACGCCAGAAACCGGGTTGCTGATTACGCGCGCTACGATTTGCCGGCCATCGGTGCGTTTGTGCGTGAGCAAAACGGACAAATCCCCCATTGGATCGGGCATTCCCTGGGTGCCACGACCTTGGCTGCGGCCCTGGGTGGCCAGCACCTGGGGGCGCCAATGGTAGCTTCGGTGGCCTTGTTCGGCTGCCAGGTCAGTCGCACCCATTGGCCGTTGAAAATTCCACCGGTGGAGTGGGGCGGTCGATTTATCCTCAAGCGCCTTGCCCTGGTGTCCGGCCCGCGATTCAAGCGCGGTCCGGAGGACGAGCCGGCCGGTGTGATGATCGAAGCGATGCGCTGGAACGGCCTGTTTGGCCGTTTTGGCGATGCCGAGCGTGATTGGTGGAAGGGCCTGGCAGAGGTCGACGTGCCACTGCTGGCGGTCAGCGCGGCCGGTGACCGCCAAGATCCAGACTGGGCGTGCCGTGAACTCTTCGAGCAAGTCGGCAGCGAGCATCGTCAGTACCTGTGCCTGGGGCGCAAGCAAGGTTTCAGTGAAGATTTCGGGCATGTGCAGATGCTGGTCAGCAACGCCGCGCAGGCCGAAGTATGGCCATTGGTAGAACGTTGGTTGCGAGATCCGCTGACACCTGTATTCGGTACGCAGCCTGACATGGCCGCGGCGGTTTGACGAAACGCTCTACCAAGGGCGTTTCACTCTTGAGTGGTTGCGGCTAAGATATGACGCGCCAGGCGCTTCTGGTCATATTCAGTCGCGCAACGTGTATTGCGTTGCGCCTAGGTGGATCTGATCATGGCCGCCGCTGTCCGACACGCAGTTAAAGAATGCCTGTCGCGGCGCGTTTTCCTGATGTACAGCGTGGATGTTTGACCTCTTCTTTGACGACAGGAGTTTCTCGATGAACCATTACGTGACCCCCGACCTGTGTGACGCCTACCCGGAGCTGGTGCAGGTAGTGGAGCCGATGTTCAGCAACTTCGGTGGCCGAGACTCCTTTGGTGGCGAGATTGTCACCATCAAATGCTTCGAAGATAACTCCCTGGTCAAGGAACAGGCGGACCAGCCAGGCGCCGGCAAAGTCATGGTGGTCGATGGCGGCGGTTCCCTGCGCCGTGCACTGCTGGGCGACCTGATCGCCGAGAAAGCTGCGAAAAATGGTTGGGAAGGGCTGGTGATCTACGGTTGCATCCGTGATGTCGACGTTATCGCCCAGACCGACCTGGGCGTGCAGGCGCTGGCATCGCACCCGATGAAAACCGACAAGCGCGGTCTGGGCGACCTGAACGTGGTGGTGACGTTCGCAGGCGTGACGTTCCGCCCGGGCGAGTACGTCTATGCCGATAACAACGGCGTGATCGTATCGCCCAGCCCGCTGAAAATGCCTGAATAAACCGCAGTAGCCGATAGGGGTGAGGATGTTCGAGGAAGAGAACGCGCAATGGGGGCTGGTGCATGCCCTGGTGCTGGACGGTAAAGGCGGTGCGCGTTCGATTGCCCGGACTGAGCTCGACGATTTGCAAGTGCAGCCCCATGAAAGCCTGTGGCTGCATTGGGATCGCAGCCATCCCCAGACCCAGACCTGGCTGCGCAAATCCAGCGGCCTGAGCGAGTTTGCCTGTGACCTGCTGCTGGAAGAGAACACTCGCCCACGGCTGTTGCCGCTGCCGGACGCCGAATTGCTGTTGTTTCTGCGCGGGATCAACCTCAACCCAGGCGCCGAGCCCGAGGACATGGTGTCGGTACGTATCTTTGCCGCCGCCAACCGGGTGATTTCCCTGCGTTTGCGCCCGCTGCGTGCGACCGATGAGCTGCTGGTGCAATTGGCGGACGGTAAAGGCCCCAAGACTGCCTCTGAACTCATCCTTTATATGGCCCAGTACCTGACCAATAAAGTGCAGGATCTGGTCACGTCCTTGTCTGAAATCGTCGATGCAGAGGAAGAAAAACTCGATGCCGACGAACGGTATACGCCGGAGCACGGCAGTGTCTTGCAGATCCGTCGGCGAGCGGCAGGGCTCAAGCGTTTCCTGGCGCCGCAGCGGGATATTTTTGCCCAGCTGACGCGGATCAAACCGGCGTGGTTTTGTGACGACGATGCCGACTATTGGAATGAACTGCACAACAGCCTGACCCGTTACCTGGAAGAGCTTGAATTGGCGCGAGAGCGCGTGGGGCTTGTGCTTGAGGCCGAAGACCGGCGCTTGAGCGTGCGCATGAACCGCACTATGTACCGCTTCGGGATCATCACCGGGATCTTCTTGCCGATGAGTTTTCTCACCGGTTTGCTCGGTATAAATGTGGGGGGCATTCCGTTCTCTGACAGCCCTTATGGATTCATGATTGCCTGCCTGTTGATGGTCTCGGTGGCACTGGGGCAGTGGTGGTTATTTCGACGATTGCGCTGGGTTTAACCTGAATATGAGCTGAACGTAAGAAGGGGCCGATGTGACCCCATGAAATTTACCCTCGTCTTTTAAAACACTTGCGAGAGGTCTCTATGCACGATCCGTTCGAACAGTCTTTGCGTGACATGCTCAATGCCTCGCCATCCAACCGGGATGACGATGCTTGCCTGGGTCGCGTACTCAAAACCGCCAACCGTCAGGTCGGAGCGGGAGATCTGTTCGGTCTGCTCGGGCGCTGGCTGCCGGCATTGATGATGGCCCTGAACAATGGTTCGGCCCATGTTTCACCGGTTTCCCGTCGTAAACCTCTTGCTCGCACTGCTGATAAGGCTGATTGAATATGGAACTTGATCTCTGGACCCAGAGCCTGGTTACCGCAATGACCGCATTGTGGACCAAGGTGGCGAATTTCATTCCCAACTTGTTTGGCGCCCTGGTTCTGGTATTGCTGGGTTTTGTCGTGGCCAAGTTGCTCGACACCCTGCTGTCCAAATTGCTGGCAAAACTGGGGCTGGATCGCCTGATGGCCGGCACCGGCCTCACCAAGTTACTGGGCCGCGCCGGGCTGCAGGTGCCGATTTCGACCCTGATCGGCAAGATCGTCTACTGGTTCGTTCTACTTATTTTTCTGGTTTCTGCGGCTCAATCCCTTGGACTTGAGCGAGTTTCAGCTACGCTCGACATGCTGGCGCTGTATTTGCCGAAAGTCTTCGGCGGCGCGCTGGTGTTGCTGGTGGGGGTTCTACTGGCGCAACTGGCCAACGGGCTGGTGCGCGGGGCCGCCGAAGGCGTGGGGTTGGACTATGCGGCAGGCCTGGGACGAATCGCCCAGGGGCTGGTGATCATCATCAGTATTTCCGTCGCGATCAGCCAGTTGGAGGTCAAGACTGACCTGCTCAACCACGTGATTGTGATTGTTTTGATTACCGTTGGTCTGGCCGTTGCGCTGGCCATGGGCTTGGGAAGCCGGGAAATTGCCGGCCAGATTCTTGCGGGAATCTATGTGCGTGAGCTGTATCAAGTTGGGCAACAGGTGCGTGTGGGCGAGGTCGAAGGGCAAATCGAGGAGATCGGCACAGTCAAGACAACCGTGCTGACCGATGACGGGGAACTGGTGTCGCTGTCCAACCGGATTCTTCTTGAGCAGCAGGTCAGTAGCCGCTAACCCGGCAAACCCTGCTAATGTACGCCGCCGCGAACCCGGGTGACCGGGTTGCAACGGACATTGACCTGACTGTCGGCACGACTTGTTTTGAATAAAGCCCAAACGCTGTCCACGCGCTATGACCCACGTGAGCTCTCTGATGAGGAGTTGGTCGCGCGCTCGCACACGGAGCTGTTTCACGTAACACGTGCGTACGAAGAATTGATGCGCAGGTATCAACGCACTCTGTTCAACGTTTGTTCAAGGTATTTGGGGAACGATAGAGATGCGGACGATGTCTGTCAGGAAGTGATGCTCAAGGTGCTCTACGGCCTGAAGAACTTCGAGGGCAAATCGAAGTTCAAGACATGGCTGTATAGCATCACGTACAACGAGTGCATCACGCAGTATCGGAAGGAACGGCGAAAGCGTCGCTTGATGGACGCTTTGAGTCTGGACCCCCTCGAGGAGGCGTCTGAGGAAAAGGCGCCGGCACCCGAGGAGAAGGGCGGACTTGATCGCTGGCTGGTGCATGTGAACCCGATTGACCGAGAGATTCTGGTGCTTCGTTTTGTCGCAGAGCTGGAATTCCAGGAAATCGCTGACATCATGCATATGGGCTTGAGTGCTACAAAAATGCGTTACAAACGTGCTCTTGATAAATTACGTGAGAAATTTGCGGGCGAGACTGAAACTTAGTGCGTAGCAAATATCTCTTACGTGTAGGCAAGTTCTGTTAGACTTGTCGCCGAGTTGTCCCCCGGTTTGTGGGACTGCTTTACAATCACCAGATGGGGATTTAACGGATGAAACTGAAAAACACCTTGGGCTTGGCCATTGGTTCTCTTATTGCCGCTACTTCTTTCGGCGTTCTGGCACAAGGCCAAGGCGCAGTTGAAGGCGAGCTGTTCTACAAGAAGCAGTACAACGATAGCGTTAAGCACATCGAAGACGGCTTCAACCCAGGCGCTCGCATTGGTTACTTCCTGACCGACGATCTGTCGTTGAATCTGTCGTACGACAAGACCAACCACACCCGTTCGAACGACGGCACTGGCAACCAGAAGATCAAAGGTGACACTGGCAGCCTCGTTGCCCAGTACCACTTCGGTCAGGCTGGCGTTGATAGCCTGCGTCCATACGTTGAAGGCGGTTTCGGCCACCAGAGCCGTACCAACGTCAAGGTTGATGGCCACAGCGGTCGCGATCAGACCACTTTCGCTACCATCGGTACCGGCGTGAAGTACTACTTCACCAACAACCTGTACGCACGTGCTGGTGTTGAAGCTGACTACGGTCTGGACAACGGCAAGTGGGACTACTCCGCACTGGTTGGCCTGGGCGTGAACTTCGGCGGTAACGCTGGCGCAGCTGCTCCAGCTCCTACCCCAGCACCAGCTCCAGAGCCAGTTCCAGAGCCAGAAGCTCCGGTTGCTCAGGTTGTTCGTGTTGAGCTGGACGTTAAGTTCGACTTCGACAAGTCGGTTGTTAAGCCTAACAGCTACGGCGACGTGAAAAACCTGGCCGACTTCATGGCTCAGTACCCAGACACCAACGTAGAAGTTGCTGGTCACACTGACTCCGTGGGTCCAGACGCCTACAACCAGAAGCTGTCCCAGCGTCGTGCTGACGCTGTTAAGCAAGTCCTGGTTAAAGATGGCGTAGCGCCTAGCCGCATCACTTCCGTAGGTTACGGTGAGTCCCGCCCAGTTGCTGACAACGCAACTGAAGCTGGCCGCGCTGTTAACCGTCGCGTAGAAGCTGCTGTTGAAGCCACCGCTAAGTAATTAGCCTGGCTTAAAAAAACCCGGCTTAGGCCGGGTTTTTTTCGCCTGCGATTTGCCTCAGGCGCTGGCCGCTGCAGCGACACAAGCCGTCTGTGCGGCAGCAGCAACGTGGCCAATCACCAGGATTGCCGGGCTTTTCAAGGCGAATGCCTGCGCATCCGCATGCATCCGTGCAAGCTCGCTGCGGCATTCGCGCTGTTGGGGCAGCGATGCGTTTTCGATCATCGCTACAGGCATATCAGCCGCCATGCCACCTTCCAGTAGTTGCTGACCAATTTCCTCCAGCTTCGCCACTCCCATGTACACCACCAACGTGGTTCCACCTTCGGCCAGTGCGCGCCAGTTCAGTTGGCTGTCGTCCTGGGTATGGGCGGTGACCAATGTCACGCCGCGACTGATACCGCGCAGCGTGAGCGAGATATCGCAGTTGGTCGCGCCCGCCAGCCCTGCTGTGATGCCGTTGACCAATTCAACTTCAACGCCGCGCTCGCGCAGCCAAAACGCCTCTTCACCACCGCGACCAAAGATGCACGGGTCGCCGCCCTTGAGCCTCACCACACATTTACCCTGGCGTGCATAACGCAGCATCAGGCGATGGATAAATTCCTGGGGCGTGGAGCGGCAGCCACCGCGCTTGCCGACAGTCACCACGCGTGCGCTGCGACAGTGGTCCAGCACGGCCGGGTTGACCAGATCATCAATCAGCACCACATGGGCTTCATGCAGGGCTCTTACCGCCTTGAGGGTCAGCAATTCCGGATCGCCGGGCCCGGCGCCTACCAGCCATACTTTTGCGCTCATATTGTTCCCTCATACACTGATTGCGATTGGCTGCGGGGTGCTGGCCAAAAGACGTTTGATTTCCGGCACGCAGGAGCCGCATTGCGTGCCGCAGCCCAGCTCCTGCTTGAGGCCGTCCAGGTCCAAGCCCTGCGCAATACCTTCGCATACGGCGTTTTCACTGACGTTCTTGCAGTTGCACACAATCTTGCTGCTGGCCGCCGCACCGCCCGGTGGCGCACTTAATGGCGCCAACAGCCAGCGCCGCAGCTGCTCGTCGGCACGCCCTTCCAGCCATAGGCTTTGCAGCCAGTGACGGGCCAGGGTCTCGCCGGCCAGGCGCAGGGCGGTGATGCGTCCCTTCTCGATCTTCACGCGCTTGCCGATTGAGCGGCGTGGGTCGTCATAGGCCATGACCGGCCCGTCGTCCAGACCCAACAGTTGGTCAATGCGGTTCAACTGTTGCAGGTCGGGTGCCTCGGTATGTGCCGCCCGCACCACTAGCGCTGGTCTCTCACGTCCGGCCAGGCTCAGGCTCACGTAGGCAAAGCCCTCACACAGCGGGCGCAGGGCGTCGAAGTGTTGCTGCACATCGCCCTCGATCAGCGCGAACAGTTGCCACGGCAGTTGCACCGCTTCCAGACGCACACCGCTGTGCTTGAGTTCCGGCTGCTTGGACAAGGGATCGAACGCCGGCTGCGTGAGGACGTTCACGCCGCCCTTGAGGAAACGGTCGCCCCAATGCATAGGCAGAAACGCCTGGCCGGGGCGCACGCTGTCATCGCTGCTGACGGCGACGATCACATTGCCTCGACGGCTTTTCAGGTTGACCAGGTCACCTTCTTTGAAACGATGGCGACGCAGTTCGTCCGGATGCAGGCCCAGCAACGCCTCGTTGACATGCCCGAACGACTGCGCGGCCGTGCCGGTGCGGCTCATGCCATGCCACTGGTCGCGCAGGCGCCCGGTGATCAGGGTCAGGGGGAAGCGTGCGTCACGCTGCTCCTTGGCAGCGCGGTAAGGGTCGGCGATAAACCGCGCCCGGCCATCGTCCGTGGGGAAAATACCGTCTGTGTAAAGGCGCGGCGTACCCGCCTGCGCGCCCTTGGGAAACGGCCATTGCTGCGGGCCGAGCTGGTCGAGCAGTGCGTGGCTGATACCTGATAAATCCAGGTCGCGACCTTGGGTAAGTTGCTTGAATTCATCAAACAGCTGGGTCGTTTGCTCAAAGGCAAACAGGCTGGGCAACCCCGGGCGCATTCGTTGTTCCAGGCGCTTTGCGAAATCCACGGTAATCGCCCAGTCTGCCCGCGCTTCTCCCGGCGGGGCGATGGCGCGACGTACGTGGGAAATACGCCGTTCTGAGTTGGTCACCGTGCCGTCCTTTTCGCCCCAACTGGCTGCCGGCAGCAGCAGGTCGGCATAGGCAGCGGTTTCGGTGGTGCGAAAAGCCTCCTGCAACACCACGAACGGACACGCCGCCAAGGCTGCACGTACGGCATTCTGGTCCGGCAAAGATTGCGCAGGGTTGGTGCAGGCGATCCACAGGGCCTTGATCTTGCCGGCCTGCACCTGTTCAAACAGTTCGATCGCAGTGAGGCCGGTGGGCGCCGGCAGTTGCTCCACGCCCCAGTAGGCGGCGACTTCGGCGCGATGTTCCGGGTTGGACGTCTCGCGGTGGCCCGGCAGCAAATTGGACAGGCTGCCGGTCTCGCGCCCACCCATGGCATTCGGTTGCCCAGTCAGGGAAAACGGCCCGCAGCCCGGCCGGCCAATGGTTCCCGTGGCCAGGTGCAGGTTGATCAATGCGCTGTTTTTTGCGCTGCCAGCAGTGGATTGGTTAAGCCCCATGCACCACAGCGACAAAAAGCTACTGGAAGTGCCTATCCACTGGGCGCACACGCGCAATTGCTCGACACTGATGCCGCACAGCTGCGTGACCATTTGCGGCGTGTAGTCATGCACCAGGCGTTTGAGCTCGGCCAAACCCTCGGTGTGGGCCCGGATGAAGGCGTGGTCGATCCAGCCTTCCCACAGCAGCAGGTGCAGGATCCCATGGAACAACGCCACATCCGTCCCCGGCAGGATTGCCAGGTGCAGGTCGGCCAAATCGCAGGTGTCTGTACGCCGAGGGTCAATCACCACCACTTTCATCTGCGGGCGTTGCGCCTTGGCTTGCTCCAGGCGTCGGAACAATACCGGGTGGGCATAGGCCATATTGCTGCCGACGATCATCACGCAGTCGCTGTTTTCCAGGTCTTCATAGCTGCACGGCGGCGCATCGGCGCCCAGGCTGCGCTTGTAGCCGACCACGGCCGAGGACATGCACAGCCGTGAGTTGCTGTCGATATTGTTGGTGCCCACCAAGGCCCGAGCCAATTTGTTGAAGCTGTAGTAATCCTCGGTCAGCAGTTGCCCCGAGATATAGAACGCCACGCTGTCGGGCCCATGTTCGGCGATGGTATCGGCGAACACAGTGGCCGCGTGTTCCAGGGCGGTGCCCCAATCGGTGCGCGTGCGTGCCAAGTCCTTGCCCAGGCGCAACTCCGGGTACAGGGCGCGAGCGCTCAAGTCGCCGGTCAGGTGCAGGCTGGCGCCTTTACTGCACAATTTGCCGAAGTTGGCCGGGTGGCTCGGATCGCCTTGCACCCCCAGGATCTGTTCGCCGTCATGCTCGATCAGCACGCCGCAGCCCACCCCGCAATAACAGCAGGTGGACGCGGTGGTCTGGCGGTTCATCAACCAGCGTCCCGCAGGGCCAGCATCACCCGACCGTTTTCCACCCGGGCCTGATGATGGTGGGCACAGCCGATATCCGGGGCCTGGGCTTCGCCGGACGCCAGGTCAATCTGCCAATTGTGCAGCGGGCAGGCCACGCGCTTGCCGTAGATCAAGCCTTGGGATAGGGGGCCGCCCTTGTGCGGGCAACGGTCGTCGAGGGCGAAGACTTCGTCGTCACTGGTGCGAAAAATCGCGATGTCGCCTTTCGGCCCACTGATGATGCGCGAGCCCAGAGTGTTGATTTCATCCAGGGCGCAGATATCCAGCCAGTTCATAGCGAGACCTCCAGCTGTTTCACGGGGATAACGTCGAATTCCTTTTTCAGCAGCGGCTGTTCCAGGCGCTCTTTCCACGGGTCCTGCTCGAATGACAGCGAGAACTGCAGGCGCTCGTTGAGGGTCTTGCGGCGGGCCGGGTCCTCGAGCACTGCCTTCTTGATATGCTCCATACCCACCCGTTGCAGGTAGTGCACCGTGCGCTCCAGATAGAAAGCTTCTTCGCGGTACAGCTGCAGGAACGCGCCGTTGTATTCGCGCACCTCCTCGGCGGTTTTCAGCTTGACGAAGAACTCCGCGACTTCGGTCTTGATCCCGCCATTGCCGCCGATATACATCTCCCAGCCGGAGTCGACGCCGATGATTCCGACATCCTTGATCCCCGCTTCCGAACAGTTGCGTGGGCAGCCGGAGACCGCCAGCTTGACCTTGTGGGGCGACCACATATTGAACAGGTCATGCTCCAGCTCGATGCCCAGTTGCGTGGAGTTCTGCGTGCCGAATCGGCAGAACTCGCTGCCCACGCAGGTTTTTACGGTGCGGATGGACTTGCCGTAGGCGTGGCCGGACGGCATATCCAGGTCC
The DNA here is from genome assembly GCF_036704165.1 of Pseudomonas khavaziana. Taxonomy (NCBI): domain Bacteria; kingdom Pseudomonadati; phylum Pseudomonadota; class Gammaproteobacteria; order Pseudomonadales; family Pseudomonadaceae; genus Pseudomonas; species Pseudomonas khavaziana. Next base: position 4,836,114 of record NZ_CP129946.1, on the reverse strand, counting down.
TTCCATACGCCCGGCAAGTCCTGCTTCTTGATGCCGAGCAGGTCGATGCGCTGGCCCCCCGTGACCTTGACCATCGGCACGTTGTACTTGTCGGCCACATCGGCGATGCGGCGCAGCTCCGAGGGGTTAGTCACACCGCCCCACATCCGTGGGACTACCGAGTAGGTGCCATCTTTCTGAATATTGGCGTGGGCCCGCTCGTTGATCAGCCGCGATTGCGGATCGTCCTTGGCCTCGCCGGGCCAGGTGGAAATCAGGTAATAGTTGAGCGCCGGGCGGCAGGTGGCGCAGCCATTGGGCGTGCGCCAGTTGAGGTAACGCAGGGTGCTGTCGATGGTCAGCAGGTGCTGCTCGCGGATGGCCTGGCGGATCTGCCCGTGATTGAGATCGCTGCAGCCGCAGATGGCCTTTTCGCTTTTGGGTTTGACGTCGGCGGCGCCGCCCACGGTGTTGATCAGGATCTGTTCCACCAGGCCAGCACAGGAGCCGCAGGAACTGGCGGCCTTGGTGTGCTTTTTCACCTCGTCGACGCTGAACAGCCCTTGTTCCTGGATCGCCTTGACGATGGTGCCCTTGCACACGCCGTTGCAGCCGCAGACTTCGGCGCTGTCGGCCATGCTCATGGCCTTGTCCTGTCCTTGGTGGCCGACGTCGCCCAGTGCATTCTCACCGAACATCAAGTGATCGCGGATTTCGCCAATGGCGTGATTCTCGCGAATCTGACGGAAATACCAACCGCCGTCCGCGGTATCGCCGTACAGGCAGGCGCCGACCAGTATGTCGTCCTTGATCACCAGCTTCTTGTACACGCCGCCAATGGGGTCGGAGAGGGTGATGGTCTCGGTGCCTTCGCCGCCCATGAAGTCGCCGGCCGAGAACAGGTCGATGCCGGTGACCTTCAACTTGGTCGAGGTGACCGAGCCCTTGTAGGTGGCAAAGCCCAGTTGGGCAAGATGGTTGGCGCAGACCTTGGCCTGTTCGAACAACGGCGCCACCAGGCCATAGGCGATGCCACGATGGCTGGCGCATTCGCCGATCGCATAGATGCGCGGGTCGTAGGTCTGCATCGTGTCGTTGACCAGGATCCCTCGGTTGCAGGGAATACCGGACTTTTCCGCGAGTTCGGTATTGGGGCGGATACCGGCGGCCATCACCACCAGGTCGGCGGGGATGATGTCGCCATTCTTGAACTGCACCGAGCCGACCCGGCCATTGCCGGCGTCGTGCAGGGCCTGGGTTTGTTCGCACAGGCGAAACACCAGGCCACGGCTTTCCAGCTCGGTCTGCAGCAGTTGGCCGCTGGTCTTGTCCAGCTGACGTTCCAGCAACCATTCGCCCAGGTGCACTACCGTGACGTGCATGCCACGCAGCATCAGGCCATTGGCGGCCTCCAGGCCGAGCAGGCCGCCGCCGATCACCACCGCATGCTTGTGGGTCTTGGCGGTGTCGATCATGGCCTGGGTATCGGCGATATCGCGGTAGCCAATCACGCCCTGCAGGGTATTGCCGGGGATCGGCAGGATAAACGGCGTGGAGCCGGTGGCGATCAGCAGGCGATCATACTCGGCCTCGGTACCGTCTTCGGCGATGACTCTGCGCTTGACCCGGTCGATCTGCACCACCTTGCGGTTGAGCAGCAACTTGACGTTGTTATCCAGATACCAGTCCAGGTCGTTGAGTACGATCTCTTCGAAAGTTTGCTCACCGGCCAGTACCGGCGACAGCAGGATGCGGTTGTAGTTGGTGTGGGGCTCGGCGCCGAACACGGTGATGTCATAAATGTCGCTGCTGAGCTTGAGCAACTCCTCCAGGGTACGTACCCCGGCCATGCCATTGCCGATCATCACCAGTTTGAGTTTTTTCATGTCGCTCTCCGACCAAACACGCGCAAACAAAAAAAGGCGTCCCCGCTAGTCAGCTAGCGAGGACGCCTTTGTCCTGGTCCCGTTCTCTCGGGAAGCACGCGCCTTCGACGTTGAAGGGCGGCTATATGTGGGTTGTTGGGAAAGCTAATGCAGCAGCTGTGCCAAGTTCCCATACCCCCAGTTTTATTGGGCGTTTAAATAGAGCCTCGGCGGATTTTGCTCGTTAGTGGTGCAAAAGCCAGTACAGCAGCACCAGATTGATCAGCAGCGAAGCCACCGCCAGGGTTTGCCACACCTTGAGCGGTTCGCGTTCCAGCAGGGGGCGTGGCCGCACACTGAGTTCATGGCGGTCGGACTGTTCCATTACCAGCAGCCATTCTTCGGCGGTTTCATAGCGTTGTGCGGGCAGGGCGGCCACGGCACGTTCCAGGCTGTGCGGCAACCAATCCGGCAAGTCGGGACGATAGCGGCTGGCGCTGACCGGCTGGTTAAAGCGCGGGCGTTGAAAGGCTTCGATTTCGCCGTAGGGATAATGCCCGGTCAGCAGGTAATACAAGGTCACACCAACGCCATACAAATCCTGTTGCCCTGTAGGCTGCTCGCCACCGAAGGCTTCTGGTGCGATAAAGCTCGGAGTGCCGGGCAGCAGATGGGCGCGGTCTTCAGACAGCCCGGGGCAGTAGGCCAGGCCGAAGTCCAGCACACGCAGTTCGCCATCGTCTCCCAGCAGCAGGTTTTCCGGCTTGATATCGCGGTGCAGGATCTGCCGGCGATGCAACAGGCCCACGGCCCGCAGCAAACGTTCGGCGATCGTCTGCCACTGCGCCAGCGGCAGTGGGCCTTGCTGCTGGAACAGTTGGGCCAGGGTCTGCCCGGGATATTCGCGCATCACGTAGTACAAATGCTGACGACCACTGGCGGCATGCACTTCAGGAAAGGCACGGCCGGCGACCCGGCGCAGGAACCATTCTTCCGACAACAAGGCTTGGGCCGCGTCGGTGTCGTCATCGTGGCTCAGTGGCAACGTCTTGAGCAGCCAGGGTTGTTGCTGGGCATCGCGGACACGGTACAACAGCGACTGGCGACTCTGGGCCAACACGCTCTCCACCCGCCAGCCCTCAAAGGTCTGGCCGGCCTTCAGCGCTGGCGGCAGCGGCCATTGCTGCAGCTGCACCAGGGCGTCGCCGAGAGTGGCGGCGCCGAGTCGGTCGATACGCACCAGTAAGGCGCTGGCGTTGTCTTGGCTGCCGGCCAGGTGCGCAGCGTTGACCAGGGTGCTGACGGCCAGGTCGAGGTCGCTTTGTTCACGCAGGATCGTGCCGATGCTGGCGTCGCCCAGTGTGGCCCACACCCCGTCGCTGAGCAAAAGGAAGCATTCACCTTCGCGCAGCTCGCCGTCGAGGAAGTCCAGCACCAGATGCTGATCCAGGCCGAGGGCGCGCTTGAGCACATGTTGCATGCCCGGCTGTTCCCACACATGGTCTTCGCTGATGCGTTGCAACTCGCCGTCGAGCCAGCGATATACCCGGCAATCGCCGACATGGGCCAGGGTGAAACGCCGGCCGCGAAACACCAGGGCGCTCAAGGTGGTCAGCAACGGTTGCCCGCCGCCATTGGCCTGCAACCAGCGGTTCTGCGCCAGCAGCAGACGCTCCAGCGCCTGGGCCACGCCCCAGGTCTGCGGCGTGGCGTAGTAGTCCAGGGCCAGGGCCTGCAAGGTCGAGCGCGCGGCCAGACCACCGTCGGCGCATTGGCTGACGCCATCGGCCAATGCGCACAGATAGCCTTTGCTCGCCGCCAGTTCCGCCAGGGGCGTGACCACCCGCAGCGCATCCTGGTTTTCGCTGCGGGGGCCGATGGCGCTGGCTTGGGCGATGCTCAGTTGCAGGCTCATCAAACGCGTGCGGCGGTCACGGCGGCCGAACCCCAAGTGGTTCTCCAGCGCCGCTTCACGCCATGCAGGCCGAACCAGGCCAGCACACCGAGGCTGGCGAACAACCACAGGGCCAGTTGATAACTGCCAGTGCTCTGTTTGATCGCTCCCATGCCCGCCGCGAGGGCGAAGCCGCCGATACCGCCGGCCATGCCGATCAGCCCGGTCATCACGCCGATCTCACTACGAAAACGTTGCGGCACCAATTGAAATACCGCGCCATTACCGGCACCAAGGCCGAGCATGGTGCAGACGAAAAGCGCCAGCGCCGCGTAGGAGCTGGGCAGGTTGAAACCCACTGCCGCAATACAGATCACCGCCACGCTGTACATGCCGAGCAGGGTCTTGATCCCGCCGAAACGGTCCGCCAAGGCACCGCCCAAGGGCCGCATCAGGCTGCCGCCGAACACGCAGGCGGCGGTGTAGTAGCCGGCAGTCACCGGACTCAGACCGTACTGGTCATTAAAATAGCCGGGAAGGGCGCTGGCCAAGCCGATAAAGCCACCGAAGGTCACGCTGTAGAAGAACATGAACCACCAGCTGTCGCGGTCGCCCAAGGCCTTAAAGTAGTCGGCCATGGATTTGGCTTTCGGCCGCTCTGGGGCATTGCGTGCGAGCCAGGCGAACACGATCAGCGTCAGCACCAGCGGAATCAGCGCAAAGCCGAACACATTGCTCCAGCCGAACGCGGCCGCCAGCACTGGTGCCAGCAAGGCGGCGAACACGGTGCCGGAGTTACCGGCCCCGGCGATGCCCATGGCCTTGCCCTGATGTTGCGCCGGGTACCACTGGGACGCCAAGGGTAGGGCGACCGCAAAGGAGGCACCGGCCATGCCCAGGAACAGGCCCAGCAGCAAGGCCTGCTCGTAGCTCTGGATCCCCAGTTTCCAGGCACAGAACAGCGCCACGATCACAATCACCTGGCCAATCAAACCTGCGGTCTTGGGCGATAGCTTATCGGCGAGCATGCCCATCAGAAAGCGCAGCAGCGCGCCGGCCAGGATCGGTGTCGCCACCACCAGGCCACGCTGTTGAGTGGTCAGTTGCAAATCGGCGGCGATCTGCACCGCCAACGGGCCCAGCAGGTACCAGACCATAAAGCTCAGGTCGAAATACAGGAACGCGGCGAACAGGGTCGGGGTGTGCCCGGATTTCCAGAAGCTTGATTTCATCATGCACCTCAACGGTTGGGAGCTAGGGGACCAAAACGCAAAAAACGCCGCCACCAGGTTCGCGAGGGGCAAACCGGATGGGCGACGTCTTTGTCGTGGAGGGGCAACCGCCGTTGGCTACCTGTAAGGATTGTTTAGCAAGAGCTGAGCCAGATCAGCCGAGCAACTCGCTCATGGCAATAATCTGCTCCGCCACCTGGATCAGTTTCTGCTGGCGGCTCATGGCCTGGCGGCGCATCAGGGTGTAGGCCTCTTCTTCATTACAGTTCTTCATCTTCATCAACAGGCCCTTGGCCAACTCGATGCGCTTGCGCTCGGCCAACTGCTGGTCGCGGGCGTGCAGCTGGGCGCGCATGGCCTGGTCGCTCTCGAAGCGGGCCATGGCGACATCGAGGATCGGTTGCAAGCGCTGTGCCTGGATGCCTTCGACGATATAGGCACTGACTCCCGATTTGATCGCCTGGCGCATCACGTTCGGATCGTGCTCATCGGTAAACATCACGATGGGCCGGGGCTGGTCGCGGCTGACCAGCACCACTTGCTCCATCACATCGCGGCCGGGTGACTCGGTATCGATCAGGATCACATCCGGGCGCACCGTTTCGACGCGTGCGGGCAGGTCAATAGTCAGGCCCGACTCATCGATCACCTCGAAACCGGCTTCGGTTAACGCGGCCTTGAGCCGACCGACTTTGCGCGGGGTGTCGTTGATCAACAGGATTCGTAACATGCTCGTGCTCCTGTCAGCGCAGCGCTTGGTGGCGGATGTCAGGCGCCATGGCATGCAAGCGGAAGCTGCGGGCGTAGCCGGCGGGGTCGGAGCCGTCCCAGGTCTTGCCGTCGATCAACTGGCTGCTGCGCATATCCTCGTCGTAGGTGGTGATACCCAGCGCCGTGGCCGCCTGGCGATACAAGGCCAGTTGCTGCACCTGGCGGGCGACGCCAAGGTAGTCAGGCTCTTCACGCAGCAACCCCCAGCGCCGGAACTGGGTCATGAACCACATGCCGTCGCTGAGGTAGGGCAAGTTCACCTCGCCACCGGCGAAAAAGCGCAGTGCATGGGGGTCTTGCCACTGGTTGCCGAGGCCGTCGTCATAGTTGCCCAGCAGGCGGGGTTCGATAGTGTCCAGCGGTGCGTCGAGGTATTCGCGGGCGCTGAGCAAGCGGGCGGTGGAGCGGCGGTTTTCAGTGCTCTGTTCGATAAATCGGCTGGCCTCGAGGATTGCCATGACCAGCAGGCGAGCCGTATTGGGGTAGGCATCGACAAAGGCCTGGGTGCAGCCCAGGACCTTTTCCGGATGATTCGGCCAGATCGCCTGGGTGGTCGCCAGGGTAAAACCCTGGTGGTGTCGCACCGCACTGGCACTCCAGGGTTCGCCGACACAAAACCCGTCGATGCGCCCGGCCTGTAGGTGGGCGACCATCTGCGGCGGTGGCACCACCACGCTTTGAACGTCCTGCAATGGATGAATCCCCTGGCTCGCCAGCCAGTAATACAGCCACATGGCGTGGGTGCCTGTGGGAAACGTCTGGGCGAAAGTCAATTTTGTCCGGCTTTGGTGCACATGGCGTTCCAGCGCCTCAGGAGTGATCACCCCTTGGTTTTGCAGACCCTGGGACAGGTTGATGCTTTGGCCGTTCTGGTTGAGCCCCATCAGCACCGCCATGGGGCAGGGGACGACGCCGCCGATGCCCAGATGCACGGCATAGACCAGCCCGTAGAGACTGTGGGCGGCGTCCAGTTCGCCGCTGACCAGCTTGTCACGCAGGTTGGCCCACGACGACTGGCGCTTGAGATTCAGCGTGAGGCCATAGGGTTGGGCAAAGCCCTGGGTAGCGGCGACTACCAGCGAGGCGCAATCGCTCAATGCCATGAAGCCCAGGTCGAGGCTGCTTTTTTCCGGAGCGTCACTGCCGTTTACCCAAGCCAGTGGATCGTTCATCGACACCTGCCTTTTTTCAAGAAAGCCGTGATTTCCAGGGCGGCCATGCAGGCCAATGCAGGGCAACCACGGCTATGTACGTAGGCTCGCCGAGTCTTTGGCGCGGGCCTGTTACAGAGTGCATAGCAAGGCACATGCCATGGGTTGGAAGGTGGGTTCTGCCGTCAGCTTTCCATCATGATTGAACCTCTTGCGCCTCGCAGTATGGCCGCTTCTTCAAGCCATACAGCCCAGGAATATCCACGGTGCACGCTGATTCACCTGTAACGATCAAATACCGCTGGCTGTACCTGGTGCTGATCTGTGGCGTGTTGTTGCTGGGCAGTTGCGCTGTCTGGTGTGAGGCCGTTGACCACCGGGCAATCTGAGCCTGTGTAACGTGCGTTCCTGCAAACAGATCCTGAGTTTTCCCCCCTGAAAAAGGCCTTTGTCCATGCATCTGGAAATACTGTTGCAGGAGCAACTGATCAGCCGCAAGCGTCTGGCTGCGTTCGCACCGGGGAAGGTGCTGCCCTTGGATCCAGGCGTAACCCGATGTGTGGAGGTGCGGGTCAATGGACAACTGATGGCATTGGGTGAGCTGGTGCAACTGGAGGACCGGCTGGGGGTGGAGCTGCAGGAGACCTATCAGGAATGGATCTCTCAATAAGGGCGGGTAGCGAATTTTCCTACCGGAAGGTGCAAAAAATAATTGGCTGAATGGGTTTTGTCCTAGCGCGGGCCGAAGTGCCGATTTCTATAGTTGTGACATTGGCGCGAGCTGGCACAGGAAATAAGGATTTTGAATGGCAGTAGTCGAATGCAGAGGTGCGTATGGTCGTCGTGAATGCTGAACCTGCGACTTCCCTGGTCTTTGCTCGCTGGACTTTGCATGGCGATGGCCGGTTGACGGGCGGGCACGCGGACATTCAGTTGCCACCCAAGGAGGGGCAGGTTCTGCGCCTGCTGCTGGCCTCCGGTGGCACGTTGATGACCAAGGACCGTTTGTTGGAACTGGCCTGGTCCCGGGGCGAAGTGGCCGATGAGTCACTGACGCGGTGCATTTACTCCCTGCGCAAGCACCTGGGAACCGATAAAGGGTTTATCAAGACTATCTATGGCAAGGGGTATCGTTTTACCTGCCCGGTGCGGGTGGTGAGCGACCCATCAAGGCACGTTATGCACGTGTGTTCATTCTGTGGTCAGGCCAGCAATGCTTAAGGGGGGGAGCAGGGGCCTGCTGCTCGGCTTGCTGATGGGCAGCAACCAGGCATTGGCCTACTGCTGGGACGAAATGGCCAGGCGATACGACCTGGAACCTGAGTTGTTGCAGGCCATCGCTGCGGTAGAGTCGGGTTACCGCTCCCAGGCAATGAACTACACCAACCGCAACGGCACGCGTGATATCGGCCTGATGCAGATCAACAGCATCCACCTGCCGCGTTTACTCAAGCAGGGCATTACCGAAGAGCGTCTGCTGAACGAGCCTTGCCTGTCAGTGGAGGTCGGTGCCTCGATCCTGGCTGAGTTTATCCAGCGTTTCGGATATAACTGGACGGCGGTGGGTGCCTACAACGTCGGGCCGGGGCCAGGCCCGCAGCGTGAGGCACTACGTCTGCGGTACGCAGAAAGGATCTGGGTGCGTTATGAAGCGCTGGTTTCGCAGCGCCGATGAGATCAGCGCGGCGCGCCTCGCATGCGGCCCGCCACCCCGGCTATAATCGGCGCCACCTTTTGCCGCCATCCGAGTCTAGCCCGCCCATGTATACCCTGGCCCGCCAGCTGTTGTTCAAACTTTCCCCGGAAACCTCCCACGATCTGTCCCTGGACCTGATCGGTGCCGGTGGCCGCCTGGGACTCAATGGCCTGGTATGCAAGGCTCCGGCGAAAATGCCGGTGTCGGTGATGGGGCTGGATTTCCCCAACCCGGTCGGCCTGGCAGCCGGCCTGGACAAGAACGGCGCAGCCATCGATGGGTTCGCGCAGCTTGGGTTCGGCTTTGTCGAAATCGGCACCGTGACTCCGCGGCCGCAACCGGGCAACCCCAAGCCCCGCATTTTCCGCTTGCCGGAAGCCGAGGCGATCATCAATCGCATGGGTTTCAACAACCTGGGCGTCGACCATCTGCTGGCGCGGGTCCAGGCGGCGAAGTACACAGGTATCCTGGGTATCAACATCGGCAAGAACTTCGATACGCCGGTTGAGCGTGCGGTGGATGACTACCTGATCTGCCTGGACAAGGTCTACGCCCACGCCAGCTATGTCACCGTCAACGTCAGTTCGCCCAATACCCCGGGCCTGCGTAGCCTGCAATTTGGTGACTCCCTCAAGCAATTGCTCGAAGCCTTGCGCCAACGCCAGGAAGATCTGGCCGTGCGCCACGGCAAGCGTGTGCCATTGGCAATCAAGATTGCCCCGGATATGAGCGATGAAGAAACCGTGCTGGTGGCCCAGGCCCTGGTGGAGTCGGGGATGGACGCAGTGATTGCGACCAATACCACCCTCAGCCGCGTGGGCGTCGAAGGCCTGGCCCATGGCGACGAGGCGGGCGGCCTGTCGGGCGCGCCGGTACGGGACAAGAGCACCCATATTGTAAAGGTGCTGGCGGCCGAGTTGGCCGGGCGTTTGCCGATCATCGCAGTGGGCGGTATTACCGAAGGCAAGCATGCAGCCGAGAAGATCGCGGCTGGCGCGAGCCTGGTGCAGCTGTACTCAGGCTTTATCTACAAGGGGCCGGCGCTGATTCGTCAGTCGGTGGATGCCATCGCTGCCTTACGCTGACGCTGACGGCTAACCGGCAGGTAATAAAAAGGGCTCCATAAAGGAGCCCCTGGGCCGAAGCCCGCCGCCCGGATGGGGCGCGCGTGGTTAAGTCATTACATATTCAGAGGTGGTGTGTCGGAATTTAATGCCCTGATTAGCCGACGGCGTGAAGTTCGTTGAGTCTGTGGATGCCCGCAGTGCCAGTCATACCGTCCCAGTTGTCGCCGCGTCCTTCTCGCCAGCCGTTGATCCAGGCTTGGCGTACCGACGGTAGAGTAAATGGGCAAAGCTCACGGGATTTTCCATGAACACCATATTGATATCCGCGTAAAAATGCTCTTTCCAACGGATCACGCTTAAGTCTTCTCATAGGGTGTTTCCCTCACTTGTTGACTGTCTAGATATCCTTCGGCCTTGTCCAAGGCCGGGCAGAGTTTTTCTGCCGTTGGTGGGCTCGCTGCCGGCGTGGCGAGCCGATGTGTCGGCGTCGTGACGGCGCCAACCTGTGTTGAGTTCTAACCAATAGGTCACATGGATTCAATGATCGTTTTGTCATAAGCACGTAACGATAACGATGCTATAGCCATAAGCTGGGATGGCTTTTCGTCCCTTTTATGGGGCAAAGCCAGCTATGATGTGCCCTGCAAAGAGAAAGGGTTTAATCCTTTAGTGAGAATTTCCGCCTGTTGCAGTCGGTTATTATTCGACGAAGGGTCAGATTATTTCTTTTTGTTGCGGATGTAATCGCTAAAAAGTTCTCTCTGCCCCGTCAACAAAGGCCCGAGGGCCCGTCAGACGGGGTGGAACGGCACATTCGTGCCACGCGAGCACTCTTCAAGAAAAGTGCTCGATTGAAAACCGAGCCGGCGATGCGTCGCCCGTTCATTTATTGCTGAAAAGCCTGGAATGCCCCATGTCGGACCGTTTTGAACTCTTCCTCACTTGCCCCAAAGGCCTCGAAGGCCTGCTGATCGAGGAAGCCGTCGGGCTTGGCCTTGAGGAAGCCCGCGAGCACACCTCGGCTGTGCGCGGCATGGCCGACATGGAAACCGCGTACCGCCTGTGCCTGTGGTCGCGCCTGGCCAACCGTGTGCTGCTGGTACTCAAGCGCTTCCCGATGAAGGATGCCGAGGACCTCTATCATGGCGTGCTGGATATCGAATGGGCCGACCACATGGTGCCCGATGGCAGCCTGGCGGTGGAGTTCAGCGGTCATGGCTCGGGCATCGACAACACCCACTTCGGCGCGCTGAAGGTCAAGGATGCGATCGTCGACAAGCTGCGCACCCCGACCGGCGAACGTCCGTCCATCGACAAGATCAACCCCGACCTGCGCATCCACCTGCGCCTGGACCGTGGCGAAGCCATCCTGTCCCTGGACCTGTCCGGCCACAGCCTGCACCAGCGCGGCTACCGCCTGCAGCAGGGCGCGGCACCGTTGAAGGAGAACCTGGCGGCGGCGATTTTGATCCGCGCCGGCTGGCCACGCATTGCCGCCGAAGGCGGCGCGCTGACTGACCCGATGTGCGGCGTCGGCACCTTCCTGGTCGAAGGCGCGATGATTGCCGCCGACATGGCCCCCAACCTCAACCGCGAACTGTGGGGCTTCACCACCTGGTTGGGCCACGTCCCGGCGCTGTGGAAGAAGCTGCACAGCGAGGCCGCCGAGCGCGCGGCCATCGGCATGAACAAACCGCCGTTGTGGGTACGCGGCTACGAAGCTGACCCACGCCTGATCCAGCCGGCACGCAACAACATCGAGCGCGCTGGCCTGAGCCATTGGATCAAGGTGTATCAGGGCGAAGTCGGCACCTTCGAGCCGCGCCCGGACCAGAACCAGAAAGGCCTGGTGATCTGCAACCCGCCCTACGGCGAGCGTCTGGGTGACGAAGCCAGCCTGTTGTACCTCTACCAGAACCTCGGCGAGCGCCTGCGCCAGGCGTGCATGGGCTGGGAAGCGGCGGTGTTCACCGGCGCGCCGGACCTGGGCAAGCGTATGGGCATCCGCAGTCACAAGCAGTATTCGTTCTGGAACGGTGCATTGCCGTGCAAATTGCTGCTGATCAAGGTCAATCCGGATCAGTTCGTCACTGGCGAGCGTCGCACTCCGGAACAGCGTCAGGCCGAGCGTGAGCAAGCGGCCTACGACCAGGCCCCTACCGAGCCGGTCGAGCGCCAGTACAACAAGAACGGCAACCCGATCAAGCCGGCCCCGGCACCCGTGGTGGAACAGGCACGCTTGAGCGAAGGCGGGCAGATGTTTGCCAACCGCCTGCAAAAGAACCTCAAGCTGTTGGGCAAATGGGCCAAGCGTGAAGGCGTGGATTGCTACCGTGTGTATGACGCTGACATGCCTGAATACTCCATGGCCATCGACCTGTACCACGATTGGGTGCATGTGCAGGAATACGCCGCGCCGAAATCCATCGACCCGGAAAAAGCCTCGGCCCGCATGTTCGACGCCCTGGCAGCGATTCCCCAGGCCCTTAACGTCGACAAGAGCCGCGTGGTGGTCAAGCGTCGTGAGCGCCAGAGCGGTACCAAGCAATACGAGCGCCAGAGCGCCCAGGGCAAATTCACCGAAGTCAGCGAAGGCGGCGTGAAGTTGCTGGTCAACCTCACCGACTACCTGGACACCGGCCTGTTCCTCGATCACCGCCCGATGCGCATGCGTATCCAGAAGGAAGCGGCGGGCAAGCGCTTCCTCAACCTGTATTGCTACACCGCCACCGCCAGTGTGCACGCTGCCAAGGGCGGTGCGCGCAGCACCACCAGCGTCGACCTGTCCAAGACTTACCTGGACTGGGCGCGTCGCAACTTCTCGCTTAACGGTTTCTCCGACAAAAACCGCCTGGAGCAGGGTGACGTGATGGCCTGGCTGGAAGCCAGCCGTGATGAGTTCGATATGATTTTCATCGACCCGCCAACCTTCTCCAACTCCAAGCGCATGGAGGGCATCTTCGACGTGCAGCGCGACCACGTGCAGTTGCTCGACCTGGCCATGGCCCGCCTGGCACCGGGTGGCGTGTTGTACTTCTCCAACAACTTCCGCAAGTTCCAGCTCGAAGACAACCTCAGTGAACGCTATGCGGTCGAGGAAATCAGCGACAAGACTATCGATCCGGATTTTGCGCGCAATGCGAAGATCCACCGGGCCTGGAAAATCACCGCACGCTGATTAAACATCAAGAGTTCTGAATGCGCTGAGTATCCAGTGTGGGAGGGGGCTTGCTCCCGATAGCAGAGTGTCAGTCAGCCGATGTATTGACTGATTCACCTCTATCGGGGGCAAGCCCCTTCCCACATGAGCCCCCGCATTCTTTTGGCTGGTCAAACACCCGACCGATGGCTATAACTTAAAGTCCTAGCCAAAGTGACACCCCCGCACGCTGGCGTTGTGAGTGTTGCTTATGCCGATGCAAGCCGTCCGCCCGAAAATCCTTGGTTTTATCAGTGAGCAGGCATCGGCTTGGCTGGTGGCGTTGGTGGTGTTATTGGCCGGCAGCGCGCTGACGGTGATAGTCGCATGGGCGGCTGCCGACCTGTATCAGCAACAAGTGCGCCAGCGGTTCCAGTTGCTGGTCAACGAACGCTATACCCGCATTCAAGAACGTTTTGAAGACCAGGAGCAACGCCTGGGTAGCTTGCAGCGTTTTTTCGTCAACTCCGGCGACGTGTCCCGTGCCGAGTTCGACGGTTTCGCCCAACCGCTGTTGTTGAATGCCCGTGCCTATGCCTGGGCGCCGCGCATATTTCGCGAGCAACGCAGCCTGTTTGAACAGGACATTTCCCGCCAACGTGGCGTCCCTTTCAGCATCCGTGAACTGAACACTGTGGGTGAGTTGGCGCGCGCCGCCGAGCGCGATGAATACGTGCCGGTGCTCTTCAGCCAGACGCAAAGCTTGCTGGGCTCGCCGTTGGGGTTTGATCTGCTGGCCCAGCCTCTACGGCGCTCGGTGTTGGAACGCGCCCAACACAGCGGCAAGTTGGCGGTATCACAACCCATGCAATTAGTGGGCGTGGAGCCTGCCTATGCGGCGGGTGTGCTGCTGGTGGCTCCCGTGAGCAAAGTTGCCGATACCGAGCCCTACGGTTTTGTCATGGCGGTGATCAGCATGCGCCAGTTGGTTGCCGATGGCTTGCCCCGGTCGAACCGCGACAATCTGGTGATGCAGATCGTCGACACTTCCGACACTCAGCAACGGGTGTTGTATGAGTCCAGCAATGCCGTGGGCGACAGCGACTTAAGGGCGGCTCGCCGTCTCGTCCTGGGGGACCATGTCTATGCCCTGAGCCTGCGTGCGAGCGAAATATTCGACAAGTCCAACCATTCCTCGATGCGCGCCATCCTGGCCATGGGCGTGTTGCTCAGCGCCTTGCTCAGTGCGTTGCTCTACGTGCTGGTCAGCCAGCGTCAGCGAGCCCTGAAGCTGGTGGAGCAACGCACCGTGCAGCTACGCGCCCGAGAGCAGGAGTTACGCGGTGCCCATGGGCAATTGCGCAGTGTGCTCAATGCAGCGACTCAAGTGGCCATCATCGCCACGGACTTGCGCGGTGTGATCAATACCTTCAATGCCGGCGCCGAACAGATGCTGGGCTTGAAAGCTGAGGAGGTGCTGGGCCACCTGACGCTGGAGAGCTTGCATGTGGGCGTGGAGCTCGAAGCGCGCGCGGGGCTTTTAAGTCTGGCGCTAGGCAAGCGTATTCCGCCGAGCCAGGCGATGCTGGTGGAAAGCCCGGACAGCCAGCATGAAGCCCGCGAGTGGACGCTGGTACGCAAGGACGGCAGCCAGTTGACAGTCAACATGCTGGCGACCGTGCTCTTGGATGACTATGGTTTGTGGGTCGGGTACCTGGCGATTTACCTGGACGTCACCCAACAAAAGCGCGCCTATGAGGCCTTGGCCGCCCGTGACCGCCTGCTGAAGAAACTCAGTGCGCATGTGCCGGGCGGGATCTTCCAGTTCACCCATGAGCCCCAGGATAATTGGCGCTTCATCTATGCCAGCGAAGGCATGCGCGATATCTATGAAATTGAACTGAGTGTATTGCAGCAGGATGCGGGCAGGGTATTCGAGCGCATTCATCCCCTGGACGCCGAGCGCGTGCGCGCCTCGATACGCTTGTCGGCGCTGCAGCTGAGCCATTGGCGCGAAGAGTACCGTGTGCAATTACCCCAGCGCGGCTTGCGCTGGATTCGCGGCGAGGCTACGCCTGAGGAGTTGCCGGGAGGTGGAACGCTTTGGCACGGTTATGTATCGGATATCTCCGACCTTAAACGGGTCGAGGAAGAACTGCGTGCGCTGTCGATCACCGATTCCCTGACGGGGATCTATAACCGTCGCTACTTCCAGGATCGCCTCAAGGGCGAGGTGCTACGGCTTAATCGCAACTGCGGTGCGTTGTCGCTGATCATGCTTGATATCGATCACTTCAAGCGCATCAATGATCAGCACGGGCACGGGGTGGGCGACGCAGTGCTGCAGGAGTTGTGCAAGCGCATAGGCCAACGCGTACGCCGCACCGACGTGTTTTGCCGGCTGGGTGGGGAAGAGTTCGCGGTGCTGTGCCCCAATACTGATGGCACCCAGGCCTATAGCCTGGCGACTCAGTTGTGGCAGTCGTTGCGCGACACGTCGATGGAACCGGTGGGCATCGTCACCGCCAGCTTTGGCGTGGCCAGCTGGCGGATCGATGAAGATATCGACGGATTGCTGCTGCGCGCTGATTCGGCGGTGTATGTGGCCAAGCAGGCGGGCAGGGACCGGGTCGAGGCGTGTGGAAGTGGGCAAGCCCTAATGCCAGACGGTTTGTAGGAGCGAGATTGCTCGCGAAAAAAACATCGGCGCCGCGTTTATTCAGGAGTCACGCGTTATCGCTGAGGTTTTTCGCGAGCAAGCTCGCTCCTACAGGGTAGTGTGGTGCTTTAGAGAACCGGCGCGGCGGCAACGGCCTTCGGCTGGCGATACAGGTCCAGCAGCACCTGGTCCAGCACCGACGAGGCGCCCCACGGTTTGTTGTCATTGAGGATCGCCACCACCGCCCAGGTATTGCCGTTGTTGTCGCGGCTGTACCCGGCAATGGCACGCACGGTATTCAATGTGCCGGTCTTCACATGGGCTTCGCCGCGCATGGCGGTGGTCTTCAGGCGTCTGCGCATGGTGCCGTCGGTGCCAGCGATTGGCATCGAGCTGATGTACTCCGCCGCATAGGGGCTTCTCCAGGCCGCTTGCAGCATGGCCGCCATTTCGCGGGCGCTGACCCGTTCGGCGCGGGACAGGCCAGAGCCGTTTTCCATCACCAGGTGCGGCGCGGTGATGCCTTTCTTCGCCAGCCACTGGCGCACGACGCGTTGCGCGGCCTTGGCATCGTCTCCATCGGCATCGTTGCGAAACTGCGCGCCCAGGCTCAGGAACAACTGCTGGGCCATGGTGTTGTTGCTGTACTTGTTGATGTCGCGGATGATTTCCGCCAGGTCCGGTGAGAACGCACGGGCCAGCACCTTGGCGTCCTTGGGCACCGGCGCCTGGATATCACGGCCCTGGATGGTGCCGCCCAATTCCTTCCAGATTGCACGCACGGCACCGGCGGTGTAAGTGGCGTGGTCAAGCAGCGACAGGTAAGTCTGCGAGCTGCAGCCATCGGCCAGTTGGCCGCTGACAGTCACGGTCACACTGCCGTCGGCGGCAGTCACGGGGCTGTAGCGCACATCACCGGTGCACTGCTTGGCGTTGGTGACCTTCACTTGGTTATCTATACGAATGCTGGCAATCGGCGGCTCAACCGACACGATCACCCGCCCCGAATCGTTGCGGGTCACGAAGCGCAGGGCCTTGAGGTTGACCAGCAGGGCATCGGGCTTGACCAGGAACGGCTTGTTTTCGTCATTGCCGTCGTCGTTGAACTCAGGCAATTGCGGCTGGTTGAAGAAGTTGCGGTCCAGTACCAGGTCGCCAGTGACTTGCTGCACGCCGTTGGCGCGCAGGTCGCGCATCAGCAGCCAGAGTTTTTCCATGTTCAGCTTGGGGTCGCCACCGCCCTTGAGGTACAGGTTGCCGCGCAACACGCCGCCGCTGAGGGTGCCGTCGGTGTAGAACTCGGTCTTCCACTGGTGGTTGGGGCCGAGCATTTCCAGGGCCGCGTAGGTGGTGACCAGCTTCATGGTAGAGGCCGGGTTCACTGAGACATCGGCGTTGAAGACGGTGGCTGTGCCGGGGCCGTTCAGTGGCAGCATCACCAGGGACAGCGCGGTGTTTTGCAGCTTGGCTTTCTGCAGGGCCTGGGCAACGCTGGGCGGCAGGGTGGTATTAATAGGGGCAGCAGTGGCACAGAAGGCCAGTGGCAAGAGGAAACTGGCGACTAACACTGAACGTAAAGATTTGATCATAAGAGGTAAAACCCTACTGCTGAGGAGGGTGAAAAGGTGAGGGGTATGAAAGAAAATCCCTCAATGGTCACGAAAGTGTCGGCATTATGCCCCAAGCTGGAACCACTTGTAGCTCAACGATAGCTGCTAATCGCGGTTTTTTTGTCGGCAATTGCCCGCCCGTCCCAGAGAGTCGGGCAATTGCCGCCTTAAACTGCTAAAGTGCCGCCCGTTATTACTTATGAGGATTGTTCCAATGGCGACTAACCGTTCCCAGCGTCTGCGCAAAAAACTGTGCGTTGATGAATTTCAAGAGCTGGGTTTCGAACTGAACCTGGACTTCAACGAAGGCCTGAGTGAAGAAGCTATCGACGCTTTCCTCGAAGCATTCATCAAAGAAGCCATGGAAGCCAACGGCCTGGGCTATGTCGGCGGCGACGACTACGGTCTGGTTTGCCTGCAGAAGCGTGGCTCGGTTTCCGAAGAGCAGCGCGCTGCTGTTGAAGCCTGGCTGAAAACCCGTTCCGAGCTGACCAAGGCTGAAGTCAGCCCGCTGCTGGACGTGTGGTATCCGGAAAAGCCGATCAACGCGGCCAAGTGATACTAAAAAAAACGGCGACCTGAGGGTCGCCGTTTTTTTATGCCTTGCGCCAATTCAGAATCAGCAACGTCAGCACCCCCGCCACAATCCCCCAGAACGCCGAACCGATGGAAAACAACGTCAAGCCTGACGCCGTGACCATAAAGGTGATCAGCGCCGCTTCCCGTTCTTTCGGCTCATTCATGGCAATACTCAGGCCGTTGATGATTGAGCCAAACAGCGCCAGGGCTGCAATCGACAGTACCAATTCCTTTGGCAGCGCTGCGAACAGTGCCGCCAACGTGGCGCCGAATACCCCGGCAATCCCGTAGAACACCCCGCACCACACCGCTGCGGTGTAGCGCTTGTTGCGGTCTTCATGGGCATGGGGCCCGGTGCAGATCGCCGCGCTGATGGCCGCCAGGTTGATACCGTGGGAGCCGAACGGTGCCAGCACCAGCGAGGCCAGGCCGGTGGTGGTGATCAGCGGCGACGCCGGCACGTTGTAGCCGTCGGCCCGCAGCACGGCAACGCCGGGCATGTTCTGCGAGGTCATGGCCACCACGAACAATGGAATGCCGATGCTGATGGTCGCCGCCAGTGAGAAGTGCGGCGTGGTCCACACCGGGGTCGCCACTTCCAGGTGGAAGCCGCTGAAATCCAACAACCCCATCAACCCAGACAGCGCGGTGCCAATCAGCAACGCGGCGAGCACGGCATAACGCGGGGACAGACGCTTGATGACTAGATAGGTGAAAAACATCCCCAGCACCAGTCCGGTACGATGCTGCGCGGCGACAAAAATCTCGCTGCCGATCTTGAACAGGATTCCCGCCAGCAGTGCCGCCGCCAGCGACGCCGGGATCCGCTTGACCAGCTTTTCAAAGCTGCCGGTCAACCCGCAAATCGTTACCAGCACCGCGCAGGTGATGTAGGCGCCAATGGCCTCGCCATAACTCACGCCGCCTAAACTTGTGATCAACAGCGCCGCGCCGGGTGTGGACCAGGCGATGGTAATAGGCGTGCGATAGCGCAACGACAGGCCGATGCTGCACACCGCCATGCCGATGGAAATCGCCCAGATCCACGAGGAAATCTGCGCCGTGGTCAAGCCGGCGGCCTGGCCGGCCTGGAACATCAGCACCAGGGAACTGGTGTAGCCGGTCATCATGGCGATAAAGCCGGCGACGACGGCCGACGCGGAAGTATCGGCCAGCGGGCGCAAGGGCGCTTGGGTGGCATCGGTCATGGAGGGGTATTCCTTTTACCTGACTACGCACAGTGTAGGAGCGAGCTTGCTCGCGAAAAACGCCAACGATGACGCGCGGTTTCTGGAGGATTGCTGCGCTCTCGGATTTTTCGCGAGCAAGCTCGCTCCTACAGTGCGATATCGTTTATGGGAAATCGTGGAATCAAGCCTAAACTCAAACGTAACGAGTCATTGCAATACAGCCGGGGCCGCAAACAGCCGTACAGTGTGTTGGCGCATCGGGTTGTGTACAATGTGCACTGTTTTTAGGTGATACTTGCCAGCAAACCTTTGTTGCCGTATTACCGTTATTTCGCCGCCGTTCTCCCTACCCGAGTGCCCATGAACGAACAGTTGCAACCTCTCAAGAAACAACCGCGAGCCGGCAAGGCCGGTCGCAGCGGAACCCAGGACGATATCGTCTACGCGCATATTTTCGAGGCGATCCTCGAACAACGCCTGGCGCCCGGAACCAAATTGAGTGAAGAGGCACTGGGCGAGATCTTCGGCGTGAGCCGCACCATTATCCGCCGTGCGCTGTCGCGCCTGGCCCATGAAGGCGTGGTGCTGCTGCGGCCCAATCGCGGCGCGGTAGTTGCCAGCCCAAGCGTGGAAGAAGCGCGCCAGGTATTCATGGCCCGGCGCCTGGTGGAGCGGGCGATCACTGAATTGGCGGTGCAGCACGCCACCGCCGAGCAGTTGGCCGAGTTGCGCCAGATGGTCAACGACGAGCGCGACAGCTTTTCCCGTGGCGATCGCGGTGCGGGTATACGCCTTTCGGGCGAATTCCACCTGAAACTGGCCGAGGCAGCAAAGAACGCGCCGCTGATCAGCTTCCAACGCAGCCTGGTGTCCCAGACCTCATTGATCATCGCCCAGTACGAAAGTGGCAACCGCTCGCACTGCTCCTACGATGAACACACCCAGTTGATCGACGCGATCGAAGCCCGCGATGCGGTGCTGGCGGTGAACCTGATGATGCATCACATGGACCACATCGACAGCAAGCTCAACCTCGATGAAGAAAGCGCGTCGGATGACCTGCATGCGGTGTTCTCGCACCTTTTACAGACCAAGAAGCCAGGGCGCCCGTCGGTAAAACTCTAATCTCCCTGATTCACTGGGGGACAAAAATGTGGGAGGGGGCTTGCTCCCGATAGCAGAGTGACAGTAGCAGATAGGCTGACTGACACACCGCTATCGGGAGCAAGCCCCCTCCCACATTGGTTTTGTGTTGTGGCTGGAATCAGCGTTGATGCACCAACTGCCCGGCCGCATAGGTCTGCAACACCGCTCGATCATCCCCCAGTGTCATCAGCACAAACAACGTCTCGGCAATATTATTGGCCTGCTTCAAGCGATAGCTGAGCAGCGGCGTGGCGTTGTAGTCCAGCACCAAAAAGTCCGCATCCGTGCCAGGCTGCAACGTGCCGATCCTGTCTTCCAGGCGCAACGCCCGCGCACCACCCAGTGTCGCCAGGTACAGCGACTTGAACGGGCTTAACCGTGCGCCCTGCAACTGCATGACCTTGTAGGCTTCATTCAATGTTTGCAGGAGCGAGAAGCTGGTACCGCCACCCACATCGGTGCCCAGGCCTACGTTGAGTTTGTGTTTTTCCGCCATCGGCAGGTTGAACAAACCACTGCCGAGAAAGAGGTTCGACGTCGGGCAGAATGCGACCGCCGAGCCGGCCTCTGCCAAGCGTGCGCACTCGTCATCACACAGGTGCACGCCGTGGGCAAATACCGAGCGCTCGCCCAGCAGTTTGTAGTGGTCGTACACATCCAAGTAGCCGCTGCGCTCCGGGAACAGTTCCTTCACCCACTCGACTTCCTGCTTGTTCTCGCTGATGTGGGTCTGCATGTACAGGTCCGGGTATTCCCCCAGCAGTTTCCCGGCCAGCGTCAATTGTTCCGGCGTGCTGGTGGGGGCGAAGCGAGGCGTCACCGCATAGTGCAAGCGGCCCTTGCCGTGCCAGCGTTCGATCAGCGCCTTGCTTTCCTGGTAGCCGGATTCAGGCGTATCAGTCAGATAGTCCGGCGCGTTGCGGTCCATCATCACCTTGCCGGCGATCATGCGCAGGTCGAGCTTCTCGGCCGCTTCAAAGAATGCATTCACCGATTGCGGGTGCACGCTGCCGAATACCAACGCAGTGGTGGTGCCGTTGCGCAGCAGTTCCTTGATGAAGATGTCCGCGACTTCCTCGGCGTGGGCCTTGTCGGCGAACTGGCTTTCACACGGGAAGGTGTAGGTGTTGAGCCAATCCAGCAGTTGCTCGCCATAGGCACCGACCATGCCGGTCTGCGGCAGGTGGATATGGGTGTCGATCAGGCCGGGGGTGATCAGCGCGTCCTGGTAGTGGGTGATGTCGATATCGGCAGGCAGGCTCGGCAGCAGATCGCTGGCGTGACCGAGCGCGCTGATCTGGCCATTGTCGATCACCAGCAGGCCATCTTCGAAATACTCGTAGGAGGCTTCGATGCCAACCACGGCAGGGTCGTCGATGCTGTGCAGTATGGCGGCACGGTAGGCTTTGCGAGTCAAAGGCATGGTTATCTCAACTTAGATAGCTTGGCTGCGGCGCGAAGCCGGCAGCAATTTGGCAATGGGTTCGGCGCCGGCAGTGTGCTGTCCGAAATTGGCGTTATAGGTGGCGATGATTTCGCCGGCAATGGAGATAGCGATCTCCACCGGCAACTTGCCCTTCACCTCGGTGAGGCCCATGGGGCAGCGCATGCGTTGCAGCTGCGCGGTGTCGAAGCCGCGGTCACGCAGGCGGTGTTCGAATTTCACGCGCTTGGTCTTCGAGCCGATCAGGCCGAAGTAGGCGAAGTCATTGCGCTTGAGCAGGGCGGCAGTGAGTTCCAGGTCCAGCGAGTGATTGTGGGTCATGACGATGCAGTAACTACCCGCTGGCAGGTCGGCAATTTCATCGACCGGCTCTTCGCTGACGATTTTACGCGCGCCTTGCGGGATGTGCTGCGGGAATTCCTGCTCGCGGGAATCGATCCAGCGCACCCGGCAAGGCAGGCTCGCCAGCAATGGCACCAACGCACGGCCGACGTGGCCGGCGCCAAACACGGCGATGTGCGCCTGCGCCTGGCCCATGGGTTCGAACAGCAGCACGGTCACGCCACCGCAGCACTGGCCCAGGCTGGCGCCGAGGCTGAAGCGCTCCAGATGGGTGTTCTGCTGGCCGCGCACCAACATGTCTCGGGCGATCTGCATCGCCTTGTATTCCAGATGCCCGCCGCCGATGGTGTCGAAGGTATGGGCGGCGCTGATGACCATCTTTGAACCGGCATTGCGCGGCGTGGAGCCGAGCTCTTCGATGATGGTCACCAGTACGCAGGGTTCGCCCTGGTCTTGCAGGGTGGCGAGGGCGCTGATCCAGTTGTTCATGTTCACCTCAACATTACTGTTGTCAGTTCGGTCGTCATCGGGAGCAAGTCGAATCGTCGCACCGCCCCTCCCACATTTGCTCTGTGAATACCTTCAAATGTGGGAGGGGGCTTGCCCCCGATGGCAGCGCCGCGGTCTAGAGCGAAGCCATCTCAGTTTCAGCCTCAATGGCCTTCACCGCCTGTACCTGCCGCATCTGCTCACACCCCCACAACACCCGCTCCGGCGTCGCCGGCGCATCGATCTTCGGCTGCTGGCGATAGTCAGCCAAACTCGCCACCGCATCCTTGATCGCGCACCACGAAGCAATCCCGAGCATGAACGGCGGCTCACCCACGGCCTTGGAGTGGAACACCGTGTCTTCCGGGTTCTTGCGGTTTTCCACCAGCTTGACCCGCAGGTCCAGCGGCATGTCCGCTACGGCGGGGATCTTGTAGCTGGCCGGGCCGTTGGTCATCAGCTTGCCCTTGTCGTTCCACACCAGCTCTTCCATGGTCAGCCAGCCCATGCCCTGGATAAAGCCGCCTTCGACCTGGCCGATGTCGATAGCCGGGTTAAGCGAGGCGCCCACGTCGTGGAGGATGTCGGTGCGCAGCATCTTGTATTCGCCGGTCAGGGTGTCGACGATCACTTCACAACAGGCGGCGCCGAAGGCGTAGTAGTAGAACGGCCGGCCCCGCGCCTGACTGCGGTCGTAGAAGATTTTCGGGGTCTTGTAGAAGCCGGTGCTCGACAGCGATACCTGGGCGAAATACGCCTGCTGGATCAACGCTTCGAACGTCAGGATCTGCTCGCGTACGCGCACATGGCCGTTGCGGAACTCCACGTCCGCTTCGCTGACGTCGTACTTGCGCGCGGCAAATTCCACCAGGCGCTGCTTGATGGTCTCAGCGGCATTCTGCGCCGCCTTGCCGTTAAGGTCCGCACCGCTGGAAGCGGCAGTGGGCGAGGTGTTGGGCACCTTATCGGTGTTGGTGGCAGTGATCTGTACGCGGTCGATGTCCACCTGGAACACTTCAGCCACCACCTGGGCGACCTTGGTGTTCAAGCCCTGGCCCATCTCGGTGCCGCCGTGGTTCAAGTGGATGCTGCCGTCGGTGTAGATATGGATCAACGCACCGGCCTGGTTGAGGAAGCTGGCGGTAAAGGAAATGCCGAATTTCACCGGGGTCAGCGCCAGGCCTTTTTTCAGGATCGGGCTGTGGGCGTTGTACAGGCGAATCGCGTCGCGGCGCTCGGCATACTGGCTGCTGGCTTCAAGCTCGGCGGTCATCTCTTCGAGCATATTGTGTTCGACGGTCTGGTAGTAATGGGTGACGTTGCGCTCGGTCTTGCCGTAGTAATTGGCCTTGCGCACCACCAACGGATCGAGGGCCAGATGGCGAGCGATGGCGTCCATCACTTCCTCGATGGCGACCATGCCCTGGGGGCCGCCGAAGCCGCGATAGGCGGTGTTGGACGCGGTGTTGGTCTTGCAGCGATGGCCGTTGACCGTGGCATCGCCCAGGTAATACGAGTTGTCGGCGTGGAACATGGCGCGGTCGACAATCGAGTTGGACAGGTCCGGCGAGCAGCCGCAGTTACCCGCCAGTTCCAGGTTGATGCCGTGCAGGCGACCGCTGTCGTCGAAGCCCACGTCGTATTCGATATAGAAGGGGTGGCGCTTGCCGGTCATCAGCATGTCTTCGACCCGTGGCAGGCGCATCTTGGTCGGCTGACCAGTGAGGCGCGCCACCACCGCGCACAGGCATGCGGGGCTGGCGGCCTGGGTTTCCTTGCCGCCAAAACCACCGCCCATGCGGCGCATGTCGACCACGATCTTGTTCATCGACACGTCGAGTACTTCGGCCACCAGCTTCTGCACTTCGGTGGGGTTTTGCGTGGAGCAGTAGACGATCATGCCGCCGTCTTCGGTGGGCATGACCGAGGAGATCTGGGTTTCCAGATAGAAGTGTTCCTGGCCGCCGATGTGCAGGGTGCCCTGGATACGGTGCTTGGCGCTCGCCAGCGCCGCGGCCGAGTCACCGCGCTGGTGGGTGTGGCTGTCGAGCACGAAATGCTTGTTGCGAAAGGCCTCGACTACATCCAGTACCGGCTCCAGATCTTCGTATTCGATCACGGCGGCCATCGCCGCCTTGCGGGCAGTCTCCAGGTCGCGGGCCGCCACGGCCAGCACCACCTGGCCTACGAACTGCACGGTGTCGATGGCCAGCAACGGGTCGCCGGGCATCAATGGGCCGATGTCTTTCAGGCCCGGTACGTCTTCATGGGTGATGACAATGCGCACGCCATCAAAGGCATAGCAGGGCGCAGTGTCGATGCTGAGGATGCGGGCGTGGGCACGGTCGGACAGGCGCGCATACAGGTGCAACTGGTTGGGAAATTCCAGGCGGTCATCGATGTACTGCGCTTCGCCGCTGACGTGTTTGGCGGCGCTGTCATGCTTGACGCTGCGGCCGACCCCGGAGGTCAAGTCCTGGGCAAACAGCTCGGCCAGTTCGGCCTGGGTCTTTACGACGGCGTGATGGTTAGACATAAGCGGTCACCCGAGTCTCGATGTGCGGCGTTTGCAGCTCGATGAAGTATTTGCGCAGCAGGTTCTGCGCGCTGAGCAGGCGGTATTCCTTGCTGGCGCGGAAGTCCGACAGTGGGGTGAAATCCTCGGCCAGGGCGGCGCAGGCTTTTTCCACGGTGGCGCTGTTCCAGGTAGCGCCCACCAACGCGGCTTCGCAGCTTTTTGCGCGTTTTGGCGTGGCGGCCATGCCGCCGAAGGCAACGCGGGCTTCGTTGATTACCCCATTGTCGATCTTCAAGTTGAACGCGGCGCAGACTGCGGAAATATCATCGTCCAGTCGCTTGGACACCTTATAGGCACGAAACAGCGCATGGCCTTTGGGTACGATGATCTTCTCGATGAACTCGCTGTCCTGGCGAGCGGTGACGCGGTAATCGATGAAATAGTCTTCCAGTGCCAGGGTGCGGCGGGTGTTGCCTTTGCACAGGACGATCTGCGCACCCAGGGCAATCAGCAGCGGTGGCGAATCACCAATCGGCGAGGCGTTGCCGATATTGCCGCCCAGGGTGCCCTGGTTGCGGATCTGCAGGGAGGCGAAGCGGTGCAACAGCTCGCCAAAGTCCGGGTAGTGGTGATGCAGCGCGGCGTAGCAATCGGAGAGGGCCGTGGCCGCGCCGATTTCCAGGTGGTCGTCGAAATCTTCGATGCGCTTCATTTCTTCAATGTTACCGACGTAGATCATCACCGGCAGGGTGCGATGGAACTGGGTGACTTCCAGCGCCAGATCGGTGCCGCCGGCCAGCAGGCGGGCTTGGGGGTAGGCATCGTAGAGGTCAGCCAGGTCGGCGACGGTCAGCGGCACCAGGCAGCGTTTGTCGCCGCTGTTGAGTTCGCCGGTCTGGGTTGGTGCGATGCTTTTGAGACGTGCAATGGTGTCGGCCTGGCGACTGTCGAACTGGTCCTGGGGCTTGTTGCAGCAGGCTTGTTCAGCGGCGGCGAGGATCGGGCGATAACCGGTGCAGCGGCACAGGTTGCCGGCCAGGGCTTCATGGGCTTTCTGGCTGTCGGGGGCATCGCTGTTCTTTTGCAGGGCAAACAGCGACATGACGAAACCCGGGGTGCAAAAGCCGCACTGCGAGCCGTGGCACTCGACCATGGCCTGTTGCACGCTGTGCAGCTGGCCCTGGTGCTTGAGGTCTTCGACGCTGATCAGTTGCTTGCCGTGCAACGACGACACAAAGGTCAGGCAGGAATTGAGGCTGCGATAACGAATCTGCTCGGCACCCTGATCGTTGGTGTGCAATTCGCCGACCACCACGGTGCACGCACCGCAGTCGCCGCTGGCGCAGCCTTCCTTTGTACCGGGCTTGCCCACATGCTCACGCAGATAGTTGAGCACGGTCAGGTTGGGGTCCAGGGCGTGCTCACTACGGAGTTCCTGGTTGAGTAAAAACTGGATCACGGAAGGCCTCGCAGACTCATTATTGTTGTTAACCGCTTTGCGCCGAATCTAGTCATGTCTGACTTTTCGGTCAATGGTTTTCTGACTTAAGGGTCAAGAAAATGCGGTCGCAACACTTTCAATTATGGTTCAGTCTTCTGGAACCGGTGTTTTGGGCGGTGTGCAGGCTTTGCACATTGCTTATTTCATGCCAAATTCGCCACGGTGGGCGTAGCGCCATCAGCGGGCCAATGCGCTACACTGCCGCGCTTGTACCGATAGAAGATTTTGAAGGGAAAACATGACGTTCAAGGCGCCGGACAGTCTCGCCGAGCAAATTGCTCACCACCTCGCCGAACGTATCATTCGCGGCGATCTCAAGCCTGGGGAGCGGATCCAGGAACAGAAGGTCACGCTGGCGCTCAACGTCAGCCGTGGTTCCGTGCGTGAAGCCTTGCTGATCCTTGAGCGTCGCCACCTGATCGCAATACTGCCGCGCCGTGGCGCCCATGTCACCGAGCTCACCGCGCACAAGGTGCAGAGCCTGTGTACGTTGATGGGCGAGATGTACATCCTGCTCGGCAACGCGGTAGCCGAAGGCTGGCAAACCCAGGCCGACATGGCGCCGTTCCTGCAGATCCAGCAACGGCTGCAAGCCAGTTACGAGCGTGAGGATATCCGCGCCTTCGTCGAAGAAAGCTTCAATGTGATGCGCGCCGCCTACCCCTTCGCCAACAATCCGTATCTGCAGGAAACCGTCGAAAACCTGCAACCGGCGATGAACCGCGCTTATTACCTGGCCCTGGATCAGCGCAAGGCGTCCATGAGCGAATATCTGGCGCTGTTCGAGCAATTGCTGGCTGCCGTACTGGCCCGTGATCTGGTGCAAATTCGCCTGGTGCTGTCGGCTTACTGCGAGCGCAGCAGCTCGCTGGTCATCGCTGCGCTGGCGGACGCCTAGACGTGCGGCTCAAGTGCATCAAGTTGGCGGGGTTCAAATCCTTCGTCGACCCCACTACGGTGAACTTCCCCAGCAACATGGCGGCAGTGGTTGGGCCCAATGGCTGCGGCAAGTCGAATATCATCGACGCCGTACGCTGGGTGATGGGCGAGAGCTCGGCAAAAAACCTGCGCGGCGAGTCGATGACCGACGTCATCTTCAATGGCTCCACCAGCCGCAAGCCGGTGAGCCAGGCCAGCATCGAGCTGGTGTTCGATAACTCCGACGGTACTCTGGTCGGTGAGTACGCGGCCTATGCGGAAATCTCGATCCGCCGCAAAGTCACCCGCGACAGCCAGAACAGCTACTTCCTCAACGGCACCAAGTGCCGTCGTCGCGACATCACCGACATCTTCCTCGGCACAGGCCTGGGCCCGCGCAGTTATTCGATCATCGAACAGGGCATGATCTCCAAGCTGATCGAAGCCAAGCCCGAAGACCTGCGCAATTTTATCGAAGAAGCGGCGGGTATCTCCAAGTACAAGGAGCGTCGTCGCGAGACCGAAAACCGCATCCGCCGCACCCATGAAAACCTCGCCCGCCTGACTGACCTGCGCGAAGAGCTGGAGCGCCAGTTGGAGCGCCTGCACCGCCAGGCCCAGGCCGCCGAAAAATACCAGGAATACAAGGGCGAAGAGCGTCAACTCAAGGCGCAACTCTCGGCCCTGCGCTGGCAGGCGCTGAATGACCAGGTGGGCCAGCGCGAAGCGATCATTGGCACCCAGGAAATCAGCTTCGAAGCGCTGGTGGCCGAGCAGCGCAACGCCGACGCCAGCATCGAGCGCCTGCGTGACGGCCACCATGAACTCTCCGAACGCTTCAATCTGGTGCAGGGCCGTTTCTATTCAGTGGGCGGCGATATCGCTCGAGTCGAGCAGAGCATCCAGCACGGCCAGCAGCGCCTGCGCCAGTTGCAGGATGACCTGAAGGAAGCCGAACGCGCGCGCCTGGAAACCGAATCGCACCTGGGCCATGACCGCACCTTGCTGCTGACCCTCGGCGAAGAGCTGGACATGCTCACCCCCGAGCAGGAAATCACCAACGCTGCCGCCGAAGAAGCCGCCGCCGCCCTGGAAGAAGCCGAAACCACCATGCACGGCTGGCAGGAGCAGTGGGACGCCTTCAACCTGAAATCGGCCGAGCCACGCCGCCAGGCCGAGGTGCAGCAGTCGCGCATCCAGCAGCTGGAAACCAGCATGGAACGCCTGGCCGAGCGCCAGCGCCGTCTGCAGGAAGAGCGCGTATTGCTCGCCGCCGACCCGGAAGACGCGGCGATCATGCAGTTGAGCGAGCAACTGGCCGAAAGCGAAATGACCCTCGAAGAGCTGGAGGCCAGCGAAGAACAGCAAGTGGAGCGCCTGGAGCAATTGCGTCAGCAATTGCACACGGCGACCCAGGCGCAGCAACAGGCCCAGGGGGATTTGCAGCGTCTCAATGGTCGCCTGGCATCCCTTGAAGCGCTCCAGCAAGCCGCGTTGGACCCTGGCACAGGCACGGCCGAATGGCTGCGCGACCAGCACTTGGCCGAGCGTCCGCGCCTGGCCGAAGGCTTGAAGGTAGAGGCCGGTTGGGAGCTGGCGGTGGAAACCGTTTTGGGCGCCGATTTGCAAGCCGTGCTGGTGGACGATTTTGGCGGCTTTGACCTGGCCGGCTTTGCCCAGGGCGACCTGCGCCTGCTCAGCCCTGCGGCCGATGGCACGCGGGTGCCGGGCAGCCTGCTGGACAAGGTTGAGGCGGCGATCGACTTGTCGCCGTGGCTGGGCCAGGTCAAGCCGGTTGAGTCACTTGAGCAGGCCCTGGCCCAGCGCGGCCAGTTGACGGCCGGCGAAAGCCTGATCAGCCGCGACGGTTATTGGA
Organism: Pseudomonas khavaziana; assembly: GCF_036704165.1. Lineage (NCBI taxonomy): Bacteria > Pseudomonadati > Pseudomonadota > Gammaproteobacteria > Pseudomonadales > Pseudomonadaceae > Pseudomonas > Pseudomonas khavaziana. Next base: position 4,807,048 of record NZ_CP129946.1, on the reverse strand, counting down.
TCGGCCGCCACTTCCTGCGGGTACGCCGTGCCAGTGAAGCCGAAAGCGGTGTATTGGCCCGAGGCCAGGAAATTGTCAATCTGACCGCCGAGCGTGAGGAGCGCGAAGCCACCCTCGAAAGCCTGGAAACCGAACTGCAAACCCTGCGCGCCACCCAGCGCCAGCAGGAGACCGGCCGCGAACACCTGCGCCGGCTGTTGCAAGACGAGGCGCGCCAGCAGGGCGAATTGAAAGCCCAACTGTCGGCGAGCAAGGCCAAGGTCGAACAACTGACCCTGCGCCTCACACGCCTCGATGAAGAAGTGGCCGAGATGGGCGAGCAGCGCGCCCTGGAACACGAACAGATCGGTGAAGCACGCCTGCAATTGCAGGAAGCCCTCGACAGCATGGCCCTGGACACCGAGCAGCGCGAGTTGCTGCTGGCCCAGCGCGACAGCCTGCGCGAGCGCCTCGACCGCGTACGCCAGGAAGCGCGCCAGCACAAGGATCACGCCCACCAGTTGGCAGTGCGCCTCGGCTCGTTGCGCGCCCAGCATGATTCCACGCGTCAGGCCCTCGAGCGCCTGGAGATGCAGTCCGAACGCCTGACCGAAAAGCGCGAGCAACTGAGCCTGAACCTGGAGGAGGGCGAGGCGCCACTGGAAGAGCTGCGCCTCAAGCTCGAAGAGTTGCTCGATAAGCGCATGACCGTCGACGAAGAACTCAAGACCGCGCAGATCGCCCTCGAAGATGCCGATCGCGAACTGCGTGATGCTGAAAAGCGCCGCACCATGGCCGAGCAGCAATCCCAGTTGATCCGCGGCCAGCTCGAACAACAGCGCATGGAATGGCAGGCCCTGACTGTGCGGCGCAAGACCTTGCAGGACCAGCTGCTTGAAGACGGCTATGACCTGCACGGCGTGCTCAACACCTTGACCGCCCAGGCCAATGAGAAAGACGCCGAAGAAGAACTTGAACGGATTGCCGCACGCATCCAACGCCTGGGCGCGATCAACCTCGCGGCCATCGATGAGTACCAGCAGCAGTCCGAGCGCAAACGTTACCTGGATGCCCAGGACGCCGATCTGGTGGAAGCCCTGGACACCCTGGAAAACGTGATCCGCAAGATCGACAAGGAAACCCGCAACCGCTTCAAAGATACCTTTGATCAGATTAATGGCGGTTTACAGGCGTTATTCCCAAAAGTTTTCGGTGGTGGCAGCGCTTACTTGGAACTGACGGGCGAAGATCTACTCGATACAGGGGTAACGATCATGGCGCGGCCTCCGGGCAAGAAGAACAGCACCATCCATTTGTTGTCCGGCGGCGAAAAGGCGCTGACCGCATTGGCCCTGGTATTTGCCATCTTCAAGTTGAACCCGGCGCCGTTCTGCATGCTCGACGAAGTGGATGCGCCGCTGGATGACGCTAACGTGGGACGCTACGCTCGGTTGGTCAAAGAGATGTCCCAGACCGTGCAGTTCATCTATATCACCCACAACAAGATCGCCATGGAAATGGCCGATCAGTTGATGGGGGTCACGATGCACGAGCCGGGTTGTTCGCGATTGGTCGCGGTGGATGTGGAAGAAGCGATGGCGATGGTGGAATCCTGAACCACGCCAGGAGAGAGAATTTTCAGCACGATGTAGGGCGGTTTACCGGTCTGGCGAAAGTGGCAAATGGACATATTTGTTCAAGGCATTTTGACAGACGGTGTAAAGTTGTCTTTGGTCGTGCTAGTTTAATGTCAATTTTTCGTGTGCGTGGGCAAAACGCCAGTCAGAACATAGAGTTGGCGCCACGTTTTAAAGCGGTTTGCACGGTGCTAAACCCCTTATTTTTCAGCATTTTTTATAGAGGCACGGGATTACATGGAAATCGGTCTGCGCGAGTGGCTGATCGTCATCGGCATTATTGTCATTGCCGGTATTCTTTTTGATGGCTGGCGCCGGATGCGCGGTGGCAAGGGCAAGCTCAAGTTCCGCTTGGACCGAAACCTGTCCAACCTGCCCGACGACGACAGCAGCGCCGAGCTGCTGGGGCCGCCCCGTGTGCTGGATACCCATAAAGAGCCGCAACTGGACGAACACGACTTGCCGTCGATGAGCGCGCCGGTGCGTGAAGCTCGCGAGCCGTCGTCCAAGCGCGGCAAGCGTGGCAGTGCAGCGGTAGCCGAACCGCACCAGGGCGACCTGAACCTCGACGTTGATGACGGCCCGAGCTTCAGCAGCCGTGACAACGATTTCCCCGACGAGACCCCGACCAAAAGCGCAGCGCGCCAATCGGTGAACGATCAGCCGGCCGCCGAAGAAGTGCTGGTGATCAGCGTGATCTGCCGCGATGCCGGTGGTTTCAAAGGCCCGGCACTGTTGCAGAACATCCTCGAAAGCGGCCTGCGTTTTGGCGAGATGGATATCTTCCACCGCCACGAAAGCATGGCCGGCAATGGCGAAGTACTGTTCTCCATGGCCAACGCGGTCAAGCCGGGCACCTTCGACCTGGACGATATCGACCTGTTCAGCACTCCGGCGGTGAGTTTCTTCCTCGGCCTGCCGGGCCCGCGTCACCCGAAACAAGCGTTCGACGTGATGGTGGCTGCGGCCCGCAAGCTGTCCCAGGAACTCAACGGCGAGCTCAAGGACGACCAACGCAGCGTCCTGACCGCCCAGACCATCGAACATTACCGTCAGCGCATCGTCGAGTTCGAGCGTCGCGCCCTGACACAGAAACGCTGAGGTTCGATCATAAGCGTTGTCTGTAGAATCCATGCACTAACATATTGAGCAGCTTCGGCTGCTCTTTTGCTTTATGAGAGAACACCCATGACCGCCGCCCATACCCGCATCCTCGAACTGCGCGCTGAACTGGATCAGCACAACTATCGCTACCACGTGCTCGACGAGCCGAGTATTCCGGACGTCGAGTACGATCGCCTCTTCCACGAACTCAAGGCCCTGGAAGCCGAGCACCCGGAACTGGTGACGCGCGATTCTCCGACGCAGCGGGTCGGCAGTGCAGCGCTGTCGGCGTTCACCCAGGTCAAGCACGAGATCCCAATGCTCAGCCTGGGTAACGCCTTTGATGAAACCACCATGCTCGAATTTGATCGCCGGGTCACCGAGGGCCTCGACCTGCCGGTGGGCGATCTGTTCGGCGCTGGCGCGGCGGTGGAGTACAGCTGCGAGCCGAAGCTGGACGGCCTGGCAGTCAGCCTGTTGTACCAGGATGGCGAGTTGGTGCGCGGCGCTACCCGTGGTGATGGCACCACGGGCGAAGACATCAGCGTCAATGTGCGCACCGTGCGCAATATTCCCTTGAAGCTGCATGGCACGGGTTGGCCCACCACCCTTGAAGTGCGTGGCGAAGTGTTCATGTCCAAGGCCGGTTTCGAGCGCCTGAACGCCTCGCAACTGGAAGTGGGTGGCAAGACGTTCGCCAACCCGCGCAATGCTGCGGCCGGGAGCCTGCGCCAACTGGATTCGAAGATCACCGCCAGCCGCCCACTGGAATTCTGCTGCTATGGCATCGGCCAGGTGACCGCAGATATCAGTGACACCCATATCGGTAACCTCAAGCAGTTGCAGAAGTGGGGCATGCCGATCAGCCACGAGCTGAAGCTGGCCAAGGGCATCCAGGAATGCCTGGACTACTACCGCGATATTGGCGAGCGGCGTAATGCGCTGGGCTATGAGATCGACGGCGTGGTGTTCAAGGTCAACAGTATTGCCTCCCAGCGTGAACTGGGCTTCCGCGCCCGCGAACCGCGCTGGGCCATCGCGCATAAATTCCCGGCGATGGAAGAGTTGACCGAGTTGCTCGACGTGGAATTCCAGGTCGGCCGTACCGGCGCCGTGACGCCAGTGGCGCGCTTGAAACCGGTCAAGGTGGCCGGTGTGACCGTGGCCAACGCTACCTTGCACAACATGGACGAAGTGGCACGCCTGGGACTGATGATTGGTGACACGGTGATCATCCGCCGCGCCGGTGATGTGATCCCGCAAGTGGTCTCGGTAGTCACCGAGCGTCGCCCCGAACACGCCCGTGCGGTGCAGATCCCCGACAGCTGCCCGGTGTGCGGCTCCCATGTGGAGCGCACGCAGTTGGTTAAGCGCAGCAAGGGCAAGGAAACCGTCAGCGAAGGCGCGGTGTACCGTTGCGTCGGGCGCCTGGCCTGTGGCGCGCAGCTCAAGCAGGCGATCATCCATTTCGTCTCGCGTCGTGCCATGGATATCGACGGCCTGGGTGACAAGACCATTGAGCAACTGGTGGATGAAAAACTCATCGGCTCGCCGGCGGATCTCTACAAGCTCAAGTATGAACAGATCATCGACTTGGAAGGCTTCGCCGATATCTCCAGCAAGAAGCTGATCAGCGCCATCGAAAACAGCAAGACGCCGACCCTGGCGCGCTTTATCTATGCCCTCGGCATTCCCGATGTGGGCGAGGAGACCGCCAAGGTGCTGGCGCGCTCCCTGGCTTCGCTGGAGCGTGTGCAGAAGGCCTTGCCGGAGGTGCTGACGTATTTGCCGGATGTGGGGTTGGAAGTGGCCCATGAGATCCATAGTTTCTTTGAAGACGACCACAACCAGGAAGTGATCGGTGCGTTGTTGGCAGCGGACGAATGCGGTCTGCAATTGCAGGACCAGGGCGACCTGAGCGCCGAATTCGCTGCCAGCACCACCTTGGGCGGCTTGCTCGACAAGCTGCACGTGCCTTCCGTAGGGCCGGGCGCCGCGCAGAAACTCGCGGACAAGTTCGGCACCCTTGAAGGCGTGATCAAGGCTGACTGGCTCGACATGCGCCAGGCGCTGCCCGAGAAGCAGGCCAAGGCCGTGCGCGACTTTTTCGACAATGCCGACAACGCCCATCGCGCCCTGGCCATCGAGCAACAGCTCAAGGACTTCGGTATGCACTGGCAGAGTGAGAAGAAGGTGGTCGAAGGCTTGCCGGAAGCCGGGCACACCTGGGTGCTTACCGGCTCCCTGGAGCTGATGAGCCGCGATGTGGCCAAGGACAAGCTCGAAAGTCTGGGAGCCAAGGTGGCCGGTTCCGTTTCGGCGAAAACCCACTGTGTGGTGGCGGGACCGGGCGCCGGCTCGAAACTGGCCAAGGCCAGTGAGCTGGGCCTGAAAGTACTGGACGAAGAGGCCTTCGTCGCCTTCCTGGCCAAGCACAACATCACCGTCTGATTGATCGTGGGAGCGATCTCTCAACACTGTAGGAGCGAGCTTGCTCGCGAAGAACCGGAGGACGCCGCTGTGAACCAGGCGCCCCGCGTTATCGTTAAGGCTCTTCGCCAGCAAGCTCGCTCCTACAGGGAGCAGAGGCGTGTTGAACGATCTCTCACGAGAAATGATCTAGTCTCTGTCACTCCAGGGGGAGATCGCCATGTTCCGCTACTTCGAGCAACTCAGTTCGCGCATCGCCGCGCCGTTCATGGCCCAACCTTCGCGCAACAGCAAGGTGTGGCAATGCCGGTGTGGCCAGTCGCTGTTCTTTCGCAACAGCCAATGCCTGGCCTGCCAGGCGGCGTTGGGTTACCGGCCGCAGCAAAGCCGCCTGTCGTCCTTGCAACCTGGGCCTGCGGTCGGCACTTGGCTGGCGGACGATCATCTCGATGCCGGCGCTTTCCGGCGCTGTGCAAACCTCGATTCACCCGCCGCCTGCAACTGGCTGATTCCTGCCCACAGCACCGCGACGCTGTGCGTGGCCTGCAGCCTGAACCGCACCATTCCCGATCTGTCGATTGCGCAAAACCCCGAACGTTGGCGCAAGGTCGAAACGGCCAAGCGCCGGCTGGTGGCACAACTGATCAGCCTGGGCCTGCAAGTGCTGCCCAAGAGTGTCGACGAAGACACTGGCCTGGCCTTTGACTTCATCGGCACCGACCTGCAAGGCAATGCGCCCACCACCGGGCATGCCAATGGCCTGATCACCCTGGACATCAAGGAAGCCGACGACGCCCACCGCGAAAAAGTCCGCGTACAGATGCACGAGCCGTACCGCACCTTGCTCGGCCATTTTCGCCATGAAGTCGGCCACTATTACTGGGATCGCCTGATTGCCGACAGCCACTGGCTTGAACCTTTTCGTGCCCTGTTCGGCGATGAGCGCGCCAGTTACGCCGACGCCCTCGACCAGCACTACCAGAACGGCCCGCGCCCGGACTGGCAACAAAACTGCGTCAGTGCCTACGCCACCATGCACCCTTGGGAAGACTGGGCCGAAACCTGGGCTCACTACCTGCACATGATGGATGCGGTGGACACTGCCCTTGGCTTTGGCATGAGCGCCCGCGAGATGGACCTGGATTACCAGCCGTTTGCCCTGGCGACGCTGTACGATCCCGAGCATCCTGGTGGCCCGGCATTCCTCAGCTTCGTCAACGCCTGGATTGAACTGGCCGGCATGCTCAACGAACTGTCCCGCGCCATGGGCCAGGCGGATTTCTACCCGTTCGTGCTGCCGTCGGCGGTGATTGCCAAGTTGCACTTTATTCACCTGGTCATCCAGGAAGAGGGCGGCAGGGCCGATGCGGTCCTGCAGGCACAATGATTAACCCCTGTGGGGAGGGGTAAGCCCCCACATTGGATGGCGCAATTGTTGAACGCCATGGCAAGTACTTGAAGCTTCTCATTTTTTACGGTTGTAACTTCCGATGAGATGGGTACAATGGCGCGGCTTGCCGAGAGGCCAGCGTCGTTATGGTGACCCCATCGGTCCCCCCGCAACGATTACCCGTGAACCTGGTCAGAGCCGGAAGGCAGCAGCCACAGCGGGAACATTGTGTGCCGGGGTGTGGCTGGTGGGGTTGCCTCCATAACGCTCCCTCCTGCGGTCCCTTCTTCGATTTCCATTCTATCCTGCCAGTGCGACGCCTGCCGTACAGTGCATGACGGTCATCTCACGACCAGTGGCATACTCCCAAGCGTCTCTTTCCACTGGCTACGAGGCTATATGCACTCGGAACATTTTGATTTATCCAGCCCTGTGTTCTTGCCAATCACCGATGAAACCTGTTCGGGTTTGTTGGTTTGCGACGGTGCTGGCGCGCTCGTAGCCCTGAGTGAACCGGAGTTGGCTGCAGTGCTGGTTATCCAGAATCTGGCGCAGGTGCCGGAGCCCGACCTGAGCGCCAGTGGTGCGGAAAAAGTCTTGGCCAAGCTCATTGACTGGGCGGCAGAGGCCAGCCATTCGACAAGCGTGTCCCTGCTCTCCGAAGCACAGCGGCTGTTCGACCAAAGGAAACTGTACTTCGGCCTCAATGTGGTCAAAAGCCTCAGGCTGCGTTTTCTGCTGGCGGAGGAAGTACAGGCGCGAGACTACCTGTTGCCCAGCGGCAAATGGGACTTTGAATATAAAGTGCGCCACCTCAAGGCAAATGACCCGTTCAGCAAACAGATGGTCACGCCCCGGCACCGCGAACGCTGGTTGAGCGCCGAGCAAGACAAGCTGGTCAGGACCTTCCGTGCCAACCTGAACGAAGACCTGCATGTCCAAGGCTACGCGGGCATCGGTAAGAGTCACCTGCTGGTGGCCTTGATGGAGCACCTGCGCCCGGAAAAAACCTTGCTGCTGGCGCGTACCCCGGCAAAACTGGAAACCCTGCGTGCGCGCATGGTGGGCGTTCGCGAGCGAAAGGCCGGGCATACCTTCTACGCGTTTGCGCATGCCCTGTTGCATGGCCCAAGGCCCAAGCCGTTGGATACTCAAGCAAGGGCGCCGAGCAAGCAGGCACTGGCTCGGGAGCTGAATATCTTCGGCTTCCGGCGCTTGGAGGGGCAGGCGGTGGTGGATGTCTGCCTCAAAGTGCTTGAAACCTACTGCCGCTCCTGGGAATACAGCCTGTCGGCGAAGCATCTACCGCATTTCAAGCAGCCGCTGTCCAGCGTCGATGCGCGGGCACTGCTCGAATATGCCAGCCGGTTGTGGAGCTACCTTGAGGCGAATCCGGCCTGGGGCAGCCAGACGGGCTTTGAAGCCTTGTTGATGATCAAACGCGCCAGCCTCGCCGGCTGCGTGGTGCCCGAGCGCTATACCCACGTACTGATCGACGAGAGCCAGGACATTCCGGCGCCGCTGTTACAGATCATCGAACGCGGCCGCCAGGTGCTGATCACGCTCGGGGATGAGTATCAACAGGCCAGTGGCGGTGTGGTCAAGCGCTCCCGTGAAGTTCGCCACACGGACGTGTGCTACTCCGTGCGTTCGGGACGCAATGTCGAGCGCCTGGTCAACCCACTGATCAGCCAGCACTCGGATAAAAGCAAAGTGCTTTTCGAGGGCGCACGGGATGCCGACGTGGGTATCGAGTTTTACCCGCAGGGTTTCGTACCCCCGCAGGGTTGCGTGGTGCTGACCGCGTCCCATTGGGACACCATGAAGTGGGCCATGCAACTGAGCGAAGCCCGTTGCCCCTTCGGCCTGGCGAGCAAAGAGGCGCAGCAGTCGCTCAAATACTTCATGGATACGGTTGTAGCGCTGTTCAAGCCGGACTTCTACAGCAACGAGTTCAATGACAGCGGCCCTCATCCGTTTTTCAGCGATATGGCTGATTGGCAGCAGGTGCGTGAAGCCTGCCAGTTCGACGAGGCGTTCCTGTGGGTCGAGGCCGAGCTGGAAAAAGGCTTTAACCTGTCTGATGTCACGCGTTTGAACAGGCTGAGCGGTCATCCGGATGAGCGCTGCCTGTTGATGCTGGCCCAAGACGCCGGTGGCATGGAATTCGACCGGGTGCTGCTCACGCCCGAGTTGCTGACCAACGTGAAGTTCAAGGACGCCTACGCGTTCGACCAGCGGCTCTGCGCGGTCTATATCGCGATTTCCCGGGCCAGGATGCAACTGTACCTGCCCTACGATGTGGTGGAGTGGCTTGACTACCACCAGTATCAGAAGACCCGTGAATCCCATGGTTACTGACGGATTTACCAGGCTGTTTCACAACTTTCAAAAAGCCTTCTGGACAATCCGCAGACCACCTTGCTAGCTTCCGCCAGCCACTTGTTTCAGAGTATGACAAGGGTATGGAATTGACATTGAAGTGCTATCACTTCTTTCACTCACAAGGATGTCTGTCATGAAAAGCCTGCAAGGGTTGCCTCGTCTTATCAGTGCTTCGGTAGGCGCCCCCGGTAAAGCCCGCAACTTGGCCGCCGATGTTCAGTGCATCCAGTATTTATTCAACCTGATCATTCCAAAAATGGGCTTCGCCCTGCAGGAAAACGGCAAGTGCGACGGCCAGTTGGTGCAGTGCATCAGTCAGTATCAGTTCCGCCATCTCAAATACGCCCATCCCGATGGAGTGATCGACCCCACGGGGCGCACGTTCAACAGTCTGATCGAAGAGGCGGTAAAGGTACCGGTGAAGGCTTTCCCGACTATGCGCATTCCGACTTTTATCAATGTGTTCGGTAATAACAACGTCGATGCGGTGCAGGCCACGGTGAACGTTTATCTGGACCGTGTGCGTGCGATGATCGAAGCCGAGCGGCGTAACCGTCAGTTGATGCTTCAGGCCACCTGCGACGGCGGTACCACGCTCAGCGATACGGATTTCCAGAATGCCGCCAAGCAACTGGGCAACGGCATCTCGGTGAATGTGGTCAAGGCCTTCGCTACCGTGGAGTCCGGTGGGAAGGTGGGCTTCGGGCCGGCCAAGTTGCCGATCATCGCCTTCGAAGGCCATCATTTTCGCAAGTACACCAAGCACATCTACGACCAGTCGCACCCGCTGCTGTCGTACATCTACAAGAAAAAAGCCGGGCCGCAGTGGCAGACCAATAACAAGGACCAGGTCAAGGCCTGGGAAACCATGGCCACCGCATTCGCCCTGGACCAGGAAGCGGCATTGATGTCGGCATCCTGGGGCATGTTTCAGGTCATGGGATTCAACTTCGCATCCTGCGGTTTCAAGACGGTGTTTGAGTTTGTCGCCGCGTTGAAAGTGAACGCCGGTAATCAACTCAAGGCCTACATCAGCTTTTGCAGCAAGAGCACGGCGTTGATGAGTGCGATGAAAAACAAGGATTTCACGGCCATGGCCCGTAACTATAACGGCGACGACTACGGCAACTATGACGTGCTGATGAAACAAGCCTACGAAGCCTTTGAAGGGAAGAAATAAGATGATTCGTTTTCTGGCGATGGGCGTGTTGTCATTGTGCACGGTGGCGTCGGCACTGGCTGGCTCGCCAACCTTGCATTCGGGCAAGTACGAAGGGCTGATGCTGGCGGTGACGCCTGGGCATCAGGTCGAAGGTTTCTATGCCGAGGCGATGGGCGAGGGCGTGAGCCGCCGTTGCACCTTCTACCTGCAAGGCAAGCCTGAGGCGCTTACCACCTGGTTGGACGCCGCCTACCCAGGCAGCGTGGCTGTGGCGCCCGACGGGGTGATCCTGATGGTGGAGCAGGGCCGTCAACACCCCGGCTGTATCAACGTGCTGATGCCGGAAATCGCCACCGGCCTGGACCTGACCCAGACCGCCAGCAAAAAGTGGATCGGTTTGGTGACCGTATCCGCCGACAAGGCTTACCTGCTTAAAGCCCCGGGTGCCAAGGCCGCCAAGCGTCCCTACATCGTCAAGGATGATGTGGTGGGTGTGCTGGCGTTCAAGGATGGCTGGGCGCAGGTGGAGTTTATCAATGCTGACGAGCGCTCCTTTACAGGGTGGATCAGCCAGGACCAGTACGCGCGATTGGTTGCACCGAAGCGCTGAACATGTGGACAAGCCCTAATGCCAGTCAGTTAAGGCTTCTGTAGGAGCGAGCTTGCTCGCGAGAAACCCATAGACGCCGCGTTTATTCAGGAGGCACGCGTTATCGTTGACGTTTTTCGCGAGCAAGCTCGCTCCTACAAAGGGCAATGAAGCCCCCTCCCACATTTAGGAATGTGTCAGCCAAAGGTTTCGCGCAGTAGCCCGGCAAATGCATCCCGCGCCAGATGCCGCTGGGTGTCCTTGTGCCAAAACAGCAGGTTGTCTACCGCTGCCAGTTCGTCAAACCGATAGGACGCCAGCTGATTGGCTTGTTCATAGCGCGCCAGAATGCCCTCGGGCGCCAGTGCCACGCCAATCCCCGCGCTGACGCAGCCGATGATCGTGCCCCAACTGGCATAGCTGGCAATTGCCGGCTTGAAGTCATGGGGCTTGAGCCAGTTTTCCAGGGCGGCGCGATAGGGGCAGCCTGGCGGCCATACCAGCAGCGTGCGACCGGCCAGGTCCTCGGCGCTGTGGATGGGGGCGCTGGAGGCGCTGGCGATCAACACCAGGCGCTCGCTGTAGACCACACTCTGCTCCAGCTTCGTACGTTTGCCACCGGCGGCCACCAGGGCCACGTCCAGGCGGTGGTGTTGCAGGTCGTCCAGCAATTGTGCCCAGGCGCCGGTGACCAGTTCCAGGCTGACGTCGGGGTAGCGTCGGTGGTATTCCGCCAGCAGCGGTGGCAGGCGGCCGCTGGCGCTGGATTCCACCGCACCGATGCGCAAGGTGCCACGGGGAATGGCGTTGGCATCCACCGCACGTTTGGACTCGTCCACCAACGCCAGGATGCGTTCGCAGTAATCCAGGAAGATCTCACCCGCGGCGCTGATCGCCAGGCCGCGGCCGGCGCGAATAAACAGCGGCGTGCCCAACTCGCTTTCCAGCTGCTTGATGCGTGTGGTGATGTTGGACGGCACACAGTGCAACTGCAGGGCAGCCTGGGCCACGCTGCCGGTTTGTGCCACGGCGCGCACCATTTTCAGTTGGGCCAGTTCCATTGCTCAGTTCCCTTGATTTCAGAAGTCAGAAACACTTAATTGTCCCAGGCCCGGCCTGGGCCAAGACTGACGGCATGCCTTCTCAATGTGTGGATGCCGTCGATGAATACCCCGTCACCTCTAAAGCTTACGCTAGTCATTGCCGGCGTCATCCTCTGTTGGGCCTATTCGCCCATCGGCGTGCACATGGGGCTGCACAGCTACAGCCCCGGTCAATTGGCGTTGCTGCGGTTCCTGATTGCATCGGTATTCATGGGGGGCGTGGCGCTGGTGGTCGGTATCGGCCGCCCGCAGGTGCGCGATCTTCCCTGGCTGCTGGTCTTGGGTTTCTTCGGGGTGTTCCTGCACCACACCAGCATCAATAGCGGTCAGCAATGGGTGACGGCGGCGGCGTCCAGCGTGTTGGCACAGTCGGCGCCGTTGTTCAGTGTGTTGATCGCGTTTTTCTGCTTGAAGGAACGGGTCAGTGCCTGGCGCTGGGCCTGTGTGCTATTGGGCCTGGCCGGCGTGCTGGTAGTGATCTGGGGCGACCATGGCGTGGGCGACATCGACCCTCGGGGCTTGCTGATTCTGCTGGCGGCGTGCTCGTGGAGTGTGTATTTCGCCATCGCGCGGCATTACGCCCATCGCTACAGCCCGTTGACCCAGGCGTGCTACATGGTGTGGTCCGGCACCTTGATGCTTTGCGTGAACCTGCCGGGCCTGCCTGCTGCCGTCGGACAGGCGCCACTGGCAGAAAACTCCGCCGTACTGGTGCTGGGCATTTTCCCCAGCGCCCTGGCGTATCTGGCCTGGGGTTATGTGTTGAAGCACGTTGAAGTCAGCCGCGCTTCGGTGGCGATGTACCTGATTCCACCGGTGGCCATGGTGATGGCCGCGACGCTGCTCGGCGAGCATGTGGCCCTACAGGTGATGCTGGGGGCGGTGATCGTGCTGGCCAGCGTGGCCGCTATCAGCCTGGAGGGCCACTGGCGTTCAATCGTTCATGCAGGACGTGCGCAAAAGCCCGCTGTGGGGCGAATCGGGCCAGCTTCGTCAGATTAGACGAGCGTGCCGGATGCAATTTCCCCCTTGCTCCGCTAGCATTACCGGCTTCCGCTTCCCAGTTGCGACGGTTTTCGATGAGTTATCAGGTTCTTGCACGTAAATGGCGCCCGCGCTCGTTCCGCGAAATGGTCGGCCAGACCCATGTGCTCAAGGCTCTGATCAATGCCTTGGACAGCCAACGGCTGCACCACGCCTACCTGTTCACCGGTACTCGCGGGGTGGGCAAGACCACGATTGCGCGCATCATCGCCAAGTGCCTGAATTGTGAAACCGGTATCACTTCAACGCCTTGCGGCACCTGTTCGGTATGCCGCGAGATCGACGAGGGGCGTTTTGTCGACCTGATCGAGATCGACGCCGCGAGCCGCACCAAGGTCGAAGACACCCGCGAGCTGCTCGACAACGTGCAGTACGCGCCGAGCCGTGGCCGCTTCAAAGTCTACCTGATCGACGAAGTGCACATGTTGTCCAGCCACTCCTTCAACGCCCTGTTGAAAACCCTGGAAGAGCCGCCGCCCTACGTTAAGTTCATCCTGGCCACCACCGACCCGCAGAAACTTCCTGCAACGATTTTGTCGCGGTGCCTGCAGTTCTCCCTGAAAAACATGACCCCCGAGCGGGTGGTCGAGCATTTGACCCACGTGCTGGGCGTCGAGAACGTACCGTTCGAAGACGACGCGCTGTGGTTGCTGGGCCGCGCTGCCGACGGTTCGATGCGTGACGCCATGAGCCTCACCGACCAGGCCATCGCGTTCGGCGAAGGCAAGGTCATGGCTGCCGATGTGCGCGCCATGCTCGGCACCCTAGACCACGGTCAGGTGTTCGATGTGCTTCATGCGCTGATCGAAGGCGACGCCAAGGCGCTGCTCGAAGCGGTGCGCCACCTGTCGGAGCAAGGCCCGGATTGGAACGGCGTGCTCTCGGAGATCCTCAATGTGCTGCACCGCGTCGCCATTGCCCAGGCCCTGCCGGAAGGCGTCGACAACGGCCATGGCGACCGTGATCGCGTATTGGCCCTGGCCCAGGCGTTGCCGGCCGAGGATGTGCAGTTCTACTATCAGATGGGCCTGATTGGCCGCCGGGACCTGCCCCTGGCGCCGGACCCGCGCGGTGGCTTTGAAATGGTGCTGCTGCGCATGCTGGCGTTCCGGCCGGCGGATTCGGCAGACGCGCCGAGACAGCCGCTAAAGCCAGTGGGGATCAGCCAGGCCACAGTTGATTCCGCCAAACCAGTGGCTGGCGCGGCAGTTGTTGCGCCAGTAGTCGCTGCGCCCGTACCGGTTGCACCGACGCCTGAACCTGTGCCGGTTGCAGCAGCGCCTGTGGTTGAACCTGCGCCGGTTGTCGAGCCAGAGCCTGTGGTCGACCTGCCCTGGAATGACCCGGTCGAAGCCGAAGCCGAGCCAGAGCCTGAGCAACAACCCGCCGTGGAGCCCATGCTGGAAACCGCCGGCGAGCAGCCCGAGCTGACGCCGATGCCGGCGCCGACCCCGGACAGCGTCGTGCCGGATGCCCCTGAATGGGGGTCGGCACCGGTCCCCGAGCCGACGGTCGCCCAGGTCGAGGCTGCAACCCCAGGCATTGACCTGGACGATGAACCGCCGCTGGATGAAGACTACATCGAGCCGGACATGGACTCGGCCTACAGCTACCTGGACGAATTGGCCAGTGAGCACACCGCCGAGCCAGCGCCCGAGCCCGAGGCAGAACCGGCTGCGGCCCCGGCCACCGGCCTGGCCCTGCAATGGCTGGAATTGTTTCCGAAATTGCCGATCTCCGGCATGACCGGCAGTATCGCCGCCAACTGCACCCTGATTTCCATCGAGGGCGACCACTGGCTGTTGCACCTGGACCCGGCCCATAGCGCCTTGTTCAATGCCACCCAGCAGCGCCGGCTCAACGATGCGCTCAACCAGTACCATGGGCGCACGCTGACCATCGCCATCGAGCTGATCAAGCCCGAGCAGGAAACCCCGGCCCAGGCGGCGACCCGTCGGCGCCTTAACCGTCAACGCGAGGCCGAGGATTCGATCCACGCTGATCCGCTGATCCAACAAATGATGCAACAGTTCGGTGCGGTCGTCCGTCACGATACTATTGAACCTGTCGAAGCCCCGGTGTCCCAGGCGTCATGACTCCGGGCTACTAACTTGATCCACGTACTTTTGAGGTGATTCCCATGATGAAAGGTGGCATGGCCGGCCTGATGAAGCAGGCGCAGCAGATGCAGGAAAAGATGGCCAAGATGCAGGAAGAACTGGCCAACGCCGAAGTCACCGGTAAAGCCGGTGGCGATATGGTCAGCGTGGTGATGACCGGTCGTCACGACATCAAGCGCGTGAGCATCGACCCGAGCCTGCTGGAAGGCGTCAGCGACGATGACCGCGAAGTGCTCGAAGACTTGTTCGCCGCTGCCGTCAACGATGCCGTGCGCAAGATCGAGGCCAACAGCCAGGACAAAATGTCCGGCGTGACCGCTGGCATGCAATTGCCACCGGGCATGAAGTTGCCGTTCTGATACACACTTTGGCTGGACTCAAATGCCGGGCATTGCGCCTGGCATTTTTTTTGGGCCGACGAAACATCGAACCTCAACCCGTTACCCAGGGTCTGCACCCTATACCGTTGAATTTTCATCGATAACAGGAGCCCCGCTGATGCCTCAAGAAATGACGCTCAATCAACGCATCGTTCTGGTCTCACGCCCCCAAGGCGCGCCCACGCCAGAAAACTTTCGCCTGGAGCGCGTGAGCCTGCCAGACCTGGCAGATGGCCAAGTGCTGTTGAAGACCCTGTACTTGTCGCTGGATCCCTACATGCGTGGGCGCATGAGCGACGCACCGTCCTACGCCGCGCCCGTGGAAATCGACGAGGTAATGACCGGAGGTGCTGTCAGCCGTGTCGAGCAATCGCGCCACCCGAAATTCGAGGTGGGCGACCTGGTGGTGGGCTCCACCGGCTGGCAGAGCCACTGCATTTCCGATGGGAGTAACCTCATGCCAGTGCCCAAGGGCTTAGCGAGTCCGTCGATGGCGTTGGGTGTGCTGGGCATGCCGGGCATGACCGCCTACATGGGCCTGATGGACATCGGCCAGCCCAAGACCGGGGAAACCCTGGTGGTGGCCGCTGCGTCCGGTGCGGTGGGCTCGGTGGTGGGCCAGGTGGCCAAGCTCAAGGGCTTGCGTGTGGTGGGCATCGCCGGTGGTGCGGACAAGTGCCGCTATGTAGTGGATGAGTTGGGCTTTGATGCCTGTATCGACCACAAAAGCGCGGACTTTGCCAACGAACTGGCCATGGCGTGTTTCAAGGGTGTAGACATCTACTTCGAAAACGTCGGCGGTAAAGTCTTCGATGCCGTGCTGCCGTTGCTCAACCCCAAGGCACGCGTGCCGCTGTGCGGGTTGATTGCCGGTTATAACACCCATGAAGCGCCGAGCGGCCCTGATCGCCTGCCGGCACTGCAGCGTACCTTGCTGACCAAGCGGGTGCGTATCCAGGGTTTTATCGTGTTCGACGACTATGGCGACCGCCAGCCGGAGTTCCTCAGCGCCATGGCGCCTTGGGTGCGCGATGGCAAGATCAAGTTCCGCGAGGACGTGGTCGATGGCCTGGAGCAGGCGCCAGAAGCTTTTATCGGCTTGCTCGAGGGACGCAACTTCGGCAAGTTGGTGGTGCGCGTCGCACAGGATTGAGTATTTGACGCTAATCCGGGGCGCGGGTATAAACCGCGTCTCGTTGTTTTGTCGGACCCTTCGCCCATGAGCTTCAGCCCCCTGATTCGCCAACTGATCGACGCCTTGCGCACGCTGCCCGGTGTCGGCCAGAAAACCGCCCAGCGCATGGCCCTGCAATTGCTGGAGCGTGATCGCAGCGGCGGCACCCGCCTGGCCCAGGCCCTGAGCCAGGCCATGGAAGGCGTGGGCCACTGCCGTCAGTGTCGCACCCTCACCGAAGAAGAGCTCTGCCCCCAATGCGCCGACCCACGCCGCGACGACACCTTGCTGTGCGTGGTGGAAGGGCCGATGGATGTTTATGCAGTGGAGCAGACCGGCTATCGCGGGCGCTACTTCGTGCTCAAGGGCCATCTGTCGCCCTTGGATGGCCTGGGGCCGGAAGCCATTGGCATTCCGCAACTGGTCGCACGGATTGAAGCGCAGGGCACCTTTACCGAAGTGATCCTGGCGACCAACCCGACCGTGGAAGGTGAAGCCACGGCGCATTACATCGCCCAGCTGCTGACCAATAAAGGCTTGATCACCTCGCGTATTGCCCATGGTGTACCGTTGGGTGGCGAGTTGGAGCTGGTCGATGGTGGCACCTTGGCCCACTCGTTCGCGGGTCGCAAGCCGATCGCGCTCTAACATCCGCAGCAGGATCAAATGTGGGAGGGGGCTTGCTCCCGATTGCTGTGTGTCAGTCGACAGGGTTATTGGCTGATCCACCGCTATCGGGAGCAAGCCCCTTCCCACAGTAGTTTTATGGTGCCAGTGATAACTGTGCATGGCTTGATAACCAAGCAAGCGCTTGGTAAGTTCGCTCCATCTCGCCATGGAGCTTGCCGATGTCTGCCTATCAGGAATACTTCGATCCCAGCCACCAGTTGATCCGCGACAGCGTGCGCCGTTTTGTCGAGCGCGAAATGTTGCCCGGCGTCGAGCAATGGGAGGAAGCCGGCAGCTTTCCCCGTGAGCTCTATCGCAAGGCCGGCGCGGCGGGCATCCTCGGCATCGGTTATCCCGAAGCTTTTGGAGGTAACCACGAAGGCGATCTGTTTGCCAAGGTCGCCGCCAGCGAAGAACTGATGCGCTGCGGTTCTGGTGGCGTGGTGGCAGGGCTCGGCTCCCTGGATATCGGCCTGCCGCCCATCGTCAAATGGGCCCGGCCCGACGTGCGTGAGCGCATAGCGCCTCGGGTGCTGGCCGGCGAAAAGATCATCGCCCTGGCGGTGACCGAGCCCAGCGGTGGCTCAGATGTAGCCAACCTGCAAACCCGCGCCGTACGTGAAGGCGAGCATTACCGTGTAAGCGGCTCCAAAACCTTTATCACCAGCGGCATTCGCGCTGACTTCTACACCGTAGCCGTGCGCACAGGCGGGCCGGGCTTTGGCGGCATCAGCCTGTTGCTGATCGAAAAAGACACCCCGGGGTTCACCGTTGGCCAGCCGCTGAAGAAGATGGGGTGGTGGGCATCGGACACCGCCGAGTTGTTCTTCGACGATTGCCGCGTACCCGCCGGCAACCTTATCGGCGCTGAAAATATGGGCTTTGCCTGCATCATGAGCAATTTCCAGAGCGAGCGCCTGGCCCTGGCCTTGATGGCCAACATGACCGCGCAACTGGCCCTGGAGGAGAGCCTCAAGTGGGCCACCCAGCGCGAAGCATTCGGCAAGCCCATCGGCAAGTTCCAGGTGCTCAAGCATCGCCTGGCGGAAATGGCCACCGCCGTGGAAGTCTCCCGGGAGTTTACCTACCGCCAGGCTGCCAGGATGGCCGCCGGCAAGAGTGTCATCAAGGAGATTTCCATGGCCAAGAACCTGGCCACCGATACCGCTGATCGGGTGACTTATGACGCGGTGCAGATATTGGGGGGGCAGGGGTATATGCGTGGCAGCCTGGTGGAGCGGCTTTATCGCGATAATCGCATCCTGTCTATTGGTGGGGGGACGCGGGAGGTGATGAACGAAATCATCAGCAAGCAGATGGGGCTGTGATATGTGTTGGTCTTGAGGGCCTCATCGGGGGCAAGCCCCCTCCCACATTTGACTGCGTTCACAGAACAAAGGTGGGAGGGGGCTTGCCCCCGATGGGGTCAGTCCTGACAAAGACTATCTTTCAGTCAACCCAAACTGCGTCAGGCAAAACGTCGGAATCCCCATGTCTTCCAACCGCTGCGACCCACCCAGCTCCGGCAAATCAATAATCGCCGCGGCTTCAAAAATCTTCGCGCCCATGCGTCGCACTAGGTTCGCCGCCGCGATCAAGGTGCCGCCAGTGGCGATCAGGTCATCGAACATCAGCACCGAATCTCCTTCGCACAGGCTGTCGGCGTGCACTTCCAGGAAGGCTTCGCCGTATTCGGTCTGGTAACCCTCGGCCAGCACGTCTGCAGGCAGCTTGCCCTGTTTGCGAAACAGGATCAGCGGCTTGTTGAGCTGGTAGGCGATGATCGAACCGATCAGGAAGCCCCGCGCATCCATCGCGCCAATATGGCTGAAGTCGGCTTCGACGTAACGCTGGGCAAAGCTGTCGGCGACCAGACGCAGGGCGCGGGGCGATTGGAACAGTGGGGTTATGTCACGAAAGATAACCCCAGGCTTGGGGAAGTCGATGACAGGGCGAATCAGGGATTTGATGTCGAACGAATCGAAAGTCATCGTCGCAGAGTCCTGGGCGGAAAATGGACTCGAAGTATACCTGCGGCCTCGCTGATTGGCGCGGCCGCAGTCTGGATCAGACCTCCAGTGAACCCCCGGCCAGTGCGCACAACTGGATTGGATCAAGGATATGCACTTCCTTGCCCTCGGCGGCAATCAGCTGGTTCTGCTGGAAGCGGGTAAATACGCGGGACACGGTCTCTACCGCGAGGCCCAGGTAATTGCCGATTTCGTTGCGTGACATGCTCAGGCGGAATTGGTTGGCTGAGAAACCACGGGCGCGGAAGCGCGCCGACAGGTTGACCAGGAATGTCGCGATGCGCTCGTCGGCGGTTTTCTTCGACAGCAGCAGCATCATTTGCTGGTCGTCACGAATCTCACGGCTCATCACGCGCATCAACTGGCGACGCAACTGTGGCAGCTGCAGGGCCAATTCATCCAGGCGCTCGAAAGGAATTTCGCATACCGAAGTCGTTTCCAGCGCCTGGGCCGATACCGGGTGAACCTCAGTGTCCATTCCCGACAGCCCGACCAACTCGCTGGGCAAGTGGAAACCGGTGATTTGTTCTTCGCCGCCATCGCTGAGGCTGAATGTCTTCAACGCACCCGAACGTACTGCATAGACCGAATCGAACTTGTCGCCCTGGCGAAACAGGAACTCGCCTTTTTTCAACGGGCGGCCGCGTTTCACGATGTCGTCCAGCGCATCCATGTCTTCCAGATTCAATGAAAGTGGCAGGCAGAGGGGGGCCAGGCTGCAATCCTTGCAGTGAACCTGGTTGTGAGCGCGCAGTTTGGCTGGCTCAGACATTTCTTAAATCCTTGTGGGAAAACACACATAAGACGTAAGGGTAACGTACTGGGGGGCATGGAGGCCAGCGTGTACAAAAAACCTGTCGGAATATAAAGATTTGCCCGAAGCGGCCGATAGCACTGCCATCAAATATGAATGCGGGTAGTTCAAACCATGTTATCTCTCAGTACTCAACTCGCGTCGCGAACTCAGATCCAGGCGCTGCCCGAAACCAAGAAGGCTACTGAATCCGATGTTGCCGAGATCCCGACGACTGATGCAGCCAAGCCCGCCGTTTCAGTGACCATTTCAGGTGCCGCGATGAAAGCTGCGGCCGCTGAAAAAACCTCAAACAGTGATATCGACGACAGCGGCTTGGCGGACAATGTCAAGAATCTGCTCAAGATGATTCGCGAGATCAAGAAGCAAATTGCCGAGAAGCAGGCTGAGATGGCGGCGGTGATGGCCGACAAGAACCTCAGTCCGGAACAGGCCCGCGCCCGACTTTCCGGCCTGCAATCGGCATTGAGTGGGCTGCAGGCGAGCTTGACCAGCGCCCAGGCGTCTCTCACCAAGGCGATGAAAGACATGAGTGCCGGTGACGCGGTCAAAGCGGCCAGCCTGGCAATGAAGTAATAGCCTTTAGATGACCCGCGAAAATCGCTGCCTGTTCTGGTGCTCCAGATAGGCATCGAACACCATGCACACCGAGCGCACCAACAGGCGCCCCGCCGGCAGTACACGGATGCCCAGGGCATCCAGCTCGATCAAGCCATCGGCAGCCATGGTCTCCAGCTGCGGCCATAGCTCGGCGAAATAGCCGCGAAAATCGATGTTGTACCTCTGTTCGATCTCCCCGAATGCCAAGCTGAAATTGCAGATCAGTTGTTGGATTACTTCCCGGCGCAGACGATCATCCGTGGTACAGACCAGGCCACGGCTGGTCGCCAACTGCGCGCCCGCCAAGGCATTCTGGTACTGGCTCAGATCACTGCTGTTCTGACAGTACAGGTCGCCGACCTGGCTGATCGCCGACACTCCAAGCCCAATCAGGTCGCAATGCCCGTGGGTGGTGTAACCCTGGAAGTTGCGCTGCAGCGTGCTTTCTTCCTGAGCGATGGCCAGCTCGTCGTCAGGTAGGGCGAAGTGGTCCATGCCGATATAACGGTAGCCGGCCTGGGTCAGTTGCTCGATGGTGGTTTGCAGCATCAGCAGTTTCTCGCTCGGCGAGGGCAGGTCGTCGGTGTTGATCCGCCGTTGCGGCATGAAGCGCTCCGGCAAGTGCGCGTAGTTGAACACCGACAGGCGGTCGGGCTGCAGGCGGATGACTTCCTCCACGGTACGAGCGAAATTCAGCATCGACTGCTTGGGCAAGCCGTAGATCAGGTCGATATTGATCGAGCGAAATTGCAGGGTGCGTGCCGCATCGATCACCGCGCGGGTTTCTTCCAGGCTTTGCAGGCGATTGACCGCCCGTTGCACCTCGGGGTCGAGGTCTTGCAGGCCGATACTCACGCGGTTGAAGCCCAGCTCACGCAACAAGCCCATAGTGGCCCAGTCGGCTTCGCGTGGGTCGATTTCGATACCGTAGTCGCCTGAGTCGTCATCCAGTAAATTGAAGTGCTGACGCAGGCAGGCCATCACCTGGCGAAGTTCGTCGTGGCTGAGAAAAGTGGGTGTGCCGCCGCCCAGATGCAGCTGCTCAACAGTTTGCTTGGGGTCGAGGTGACAGGCCACCAGCTGGATTTCCTGCTCCAGGCGCTGCAGGTAGGCCTGGGCGCGGCCGCGGTCCTTGGTGATGACTTTGTTACAGGCGCAGTAGTAGCAAATGTTGGCGCAGAACGGCACGTGCACATATAGCGACAATGGCCGCACGGCCTTGCGGCTGTCACGCAGGGCGTGGAGCAGGTCGAAGGTGCCGACCTGGCTGTCGAATTGTACGGCGGTGGGGTAGGACGTGTAGCGCGGCCCCGCTAAGTCGTAGCGGCAAATCAGATCTGTGTCCCAACGAATGGCGTCGAGCATGCGGGCGGTCCCCGGGAATGGCTAGTGGGCCGAGTCTAGGGGCAGGGCTGGGCAGGCATCTTGATTTGCATCAACGGGGAGCGGCGCTATGCCACATGGCCTTTAGTGCCCCATCAGCCAGTGCTGATGCGGGCCCGGCAGGGTCCAGATACCGAAGATCATCACCAGCACGCCCCCGGCGACGCGCACGCTGCGCTTGCGCAATAACGCGGTCACGCGTTCGGCCGCCAGTCCGGTGGCGAGCAGCACCGGCCAGGTGCCCAGGCCGAAGGCCAGCATCAGCACTGCACTGTCCAGCGCATTGCCCTGGCTCGCCGCCCAGAGCAGGGTGCTGTAGACCAACCCGCACGGCAACCAGCCCCACAACGCGCCCAGCAGCAAGGCGCGAGGCAGGCTGGACACCGGCAGCAGGCGGTTGGCAACAGGTTGTATATGCCGCCACAGGCCGCGCCCCAGGCTTTCGATACGGGTCAGGCCGCTCCACCAGCCGGCCAGATAAAGGCCCATGCAGATCAGCAGCAGCCCGGCGAGCACGCGCATGAACATCGCCGCCGGGCTGTTGGCCACCGCCCAGCCAGCCAGGCCAATCAGTAACCCCGCCGTTGCATAGCTGAGGATGCGCCCCAGGTTGTACGCCAGCAGTAGGCGAAAGCGGCGGCTGCGTTGCTCCTTGGGGATCGCCAGGGTCAGCGCGCCCATCAGCCCGCCGCACATGCCCAGGCAATGGCCGCCGCCGAGCAGGCCAAGGATCAGCGCCGAGACCAGCAGGGGCGCCAGCTCAAGCATGGGGCGGGTCTTTGGGCGGTTGCTCGGGGCCATTGGCTTCGTCGATGGCGGCCAGGTGATTCGGATCCTGATCGTCGAACAACACGCTGTGGGCCGGGCCATCGAGATCCTCGTACTGGCCGCTGTCCACGGCCCAGAAGAAGATGTAGATCGCCACTCCCACTAACAGCAGCGCCGCCGGAATCATCACGTATAGAGCTGGCATCTGCACTCCATGCCCACGCGGCTCAGGCCGGCAGTGGGCGGGTTATCAAGGTGGTGCCAGTTGCCGGCGCGCTCGGCAGGCGAGTCAGGCGCAAGGCGTTGAGCACCACGGTCAATGAGCTGAGGGACATGCCGATTGCCGCCCAGATTGGAGTAATCCAACCCAGGGCGGCAAATGGCAGCATGAGGCCATTGTACAGCCCGGCCCACAGCAGGTTCTCAATGATCACCCGGCGAGTGCGTCGCGCCAGGCTGAAGGCTTGTACCAAGGCATCCAGGCGGTTGGACAGCAGCACCGCGTCGGCACTGGTTTTCGCCAGGTCCGTAGCCGAGCCCATGGCTACGCTGATATCGGCGGCGGCCAGCACCGGCACATCGTTGACGCCATCGCCGAGCATCAGCACTTTGCGGCCTTCCTTGTGCAGATTCTGTAGCACCCGCAGCTTGTCGTCAGGGCGCAGGCCACCGTGGGCTTCGTCGATGCCCAGCTCAAGGGCGACACTGGCGACCATCGGCGAACTGTCCCCCGAGAGCAACAGCGTACGCCAGCCGCGTGCCTTGCATGCTGCCAATAAGGCGGGAGCATCGCTGCGCAGGCGGTCGTCCAGCACGAACCAGGCGAGGGCGCCGTTACGATCGCCCAGCAGCAGCCATTGCCCGGCTTCATCCGGCGCCGCCGGCATCGCGCAACCACTGAGCGCGCAGACAAACGCCGGTTGGCCGATTCGCAAATACTGCTCTCCCACACGACCCTCCAGGCCGAGCCCCGGAGCGCTGAGCACTTCGTCGGCGGCTAGCGGCGCACGCCCGAATGCGCGGGCAATCGGGTGTTCCGAGCGGTTCTCCAGAGCGGCGGCGAGGCTCAGGCATTGGTCGCTGTCCAGCGTGCCCAGGGGCCGGATGGCGCGCAATGCCAGGCGTCCTTCGGTGAGGGTGCCGGTCTTGTCGAAAATCACCGTATCGATCTGGTTCAGGCCCTCGAGCACATGGCCACGAGTCAATAGCAACCCAAGGGTGTGCAAGGTGCCGGTGGCAGCAGTGAGGGCGGTCGGCGTGGCCAGGGACAGCGCGCACGGGCACGTGGCCACCAGCATCGCCAATACGATCCAGAACGCCCGGGATGGGTCCAGCTCCCACCACAGCAGGCCGATCAGCGCGGCGGCGATCAACGAGCACAGCAGGAACCACTGCGCGGCGCGGTCGGCGATCTGCGCCAGGCGGGGCTTCTCGGCCTGGGCGCGCTCCAGCAGGCGCACGATGGCGGACAACCGTGTGTCATGGCCAAGGGCGCGCACTTCGACGCTCAGAGCACCTTCCACATTTAGCGTGCCGGCGGTGACGCTGTCACCAATCCCCCGGGGTTGCGGCAGGTACTCGCCGGTCAGCAGGGATTCATCGATGCTGGATTGGCCATCGAGAATCACGCCATCCGCCGGCAGCACCGCACCGGGGTGCACCAGCACGCGGTCACCCAGCGCCAACTCACTGAGCAGGATGCGTTCGCTCTGGCCATCCTCTTTCAAGCGCAGGCAGGAGGCAGGCAACAGATTGACCAACTGAGCGGTGGCCGCTGCGGTGCGCTCCCGGGCGCGACGCTCGAGGTAACGCCCAGCCAGCAGGAACAGCGCAAACATGCCCACCGCATCGAAATATAATTCGCCCACACCGGTGATCGCGGTCCAGATGCCCGCCACGTAGGCGCCGCCAATCGCCAGGGACACCGACACGTCCATGGTCAGGTGGCGCGTGCGCAAGTCGCGCAGGGCGCCCTTGAAGAAGGGTGCGCAGCTGTAGAACACGATGGGCGTGGTCAGAAACATCGCGACCCAGCGCAGGATCACATGCAGCTCCGGGCTCAGGTCGATATTGAATTCCGGCCAGGTAGCCATGGTTGCCATCATCGCCTGGAACCACAGCAAGCCGGCGACGCCCAGTTGACGCAGGGCCAGGCGGTTCTCACTGGCCAATTGCTCGGCGGCGCGGTCGGCGTGGTATGGGTGGGCGGCGTAGCCGATATGGCGCAGTTCGCTGAGCAATTGGCTCAACGGCAATTGCCCATCGGCCCAGCGTACCTGCAGGCGGTGATTGGACAGGTTCAGCCGGGCCTCGGCCACTGCGGGCAGGCTGCGCAGGTGTTTTTCGATCAGCCAGCCGCAGGCGGCGCAGCTGATACCCTCCATCAACAGGGTGGCTTCGGCAAGGTCGCCTTCATGGCGCACAAAGGGTTTTTGCACATCGGCGCGGTCGTACAGCGCCAGCTCATCCACCAGTTGCACCGGTAACGTCTCGGGGTTGGCCGAGGCTTCGCTGCGGTGCTGATAATAGCTTTCCAGCCCACCGGCAACGATGGCCTCGGCGACCGCCTGGCAGCCCGGGCAGCACAGTTCGCGGCGCTCGCCGAGGATCTGGGCGGTAAACCGGCTGCCGGCGGGGACGGGCAGGGCGCAGTGGTAGCAGGGGGTGGGTTGGGTCATGGCTCAGTTCCGCAGATCGTTCCCACGCTCTGCGTGGTAACGCCTCGCTGGACGCTCCGCGTCCGCTTTTGTGACGCAGAGCGTCACGGGCTGCATTCCCACGCAGAGCGCGGGAACGATCAAGTTACGGCTTCAGGTCTTCGGCACCCTGCAACGGCTCGTCACCCAGCAGCAAGTCCTTGTCATGGCTGACCTCTTCTTCTTCGAACATCCGCCAGGTCTGGTCACCTTCCACGCCGAGCAATTCCACGAAGCGCCGGCCTTCGACCTTATCGGTGACCTGACCGATATAGCGGCCCTGCCCAGTGTCACTGCGGGCCAGGACGATCTTGCGATCCTTCTCCGGCTGGGTTGGGGAAATCAGGTTCAGTTCCAGGGTCGCCGGGCCGCTGTTGCCGGTCAGTTGCAGTTCGACTTCGCCGGTCAGTTCATCCAGGTGCAGCCTGGCGCGCAATTGCAGGGTCTGGGCCAGGCGTTCGCGGTCCAGGGAGCGGTTGATGCCTTTGCCGGCCTCGTAGTAGTTGTCGTTGACCAGGTTGTCCGGGTTGTTCACCGCGATGGTCACCATGGACAAGGTCAGCGTCACCGAACAAGCCAGGATCGCGATGATGATCCAGGGCCAGAGGTGCTTGTACCAAGGGCTTGCGGCAGTGGCTGAGGACATTGGTTCTATTCCCTGTTAACGGACTTGTGGGCCGATGAATCGGCTCTTGGCTTCAATATGAATGCTGGTGTCATCGGCGTCCTTGAGGATGAACGTCACCTCGTTGGTGCTCGACGGCAACTGCTCAGGCGCACTCGACAGCTCTACCGGCATGCTGACGATATCGCCGGCAGCCACCTTGATTTCGCGTCGGCCTTGCAGCTTGAGGTCCGGCAGGCCGGCGGCGTCGAGCACGTAGGTGTGGTCGCGCTGGTCCTTGTTCATGATCTTCAGGCTGTAGACGTTCTCGATGCGCCCTTCGGCGTTTTCGCGGTACAGCACGCGGTCCTTGCTGACATCGAAGCCGACCAGCGAACGCATGAAAAATGCGCCAACCAGCAGGCTGATCATTGCCAGCAGCACCAGCGCGTAGCCGATCAACCGTGGGCGCAGCTTATTCGTCTTCTGCCCGGACAGGTTGTGCTCGGTGGTGTAGCTGATCAACCCGCGGGGGTATTCCATCTTGTCCATGATGGTGTCGCAGGCATCGATACAGGCGGCGCAACCGATACACTCGATTTGCAGGCCGTCGCGGATATCGATACCGGTCGGGCATACCTGTACGCACATGGTGCAGTCGATGCAATCGCCCAGGCCCTGGGCCTTGTAGTCGACGCCCTTTTTGCGCGGGCCGCGTACTTCGCCGCGCCGCGGGTCGTAGGAAACGATCAAGGTGTCCTTGTCGAACATCACGCTCTGGAAGCGCGCATACGGGCACATGTAGATGCACACCTGTTCACGCAGCCAGCCGGCGTTGCCGTAGGTGGCGAGGGTGAAGAAACCCACCCAGAAGTATGACCAGCCGTCGGCCTGGCCAGTGAAGAAGTCGAACACCAGTTCGCGGATCGGTGAGAAATAGCCGACGAAGGTCATGCCAGTGGCAAAGCCGATCAGCAGCCACAGCGTGTGCTTGCTGAACTTGCGCAGGAACTTGTTGGCGCCCATGGGCGCCTTGTCCAGCTTGATGCGCTGGTTGCGGTCGCCTTCGGTGACCTTTTCGCACCACATGAAAATCCAGGTCCACACGCTTTGCGGGCAGGTATAGCCACACCACACACGCCCGGCGTACACGGTGATAAAGAACAGCCCGAAGGCCGCAACGATCAGGATGCCCGAGAGCAGGATGAAATCCTGGGGCCAGAAGGTCGCGCCAAAAATGAAGAACTTACGCTCCGGCAGGTTCCACCACACAGCCTGGTGGCCGCCCCAATTCAGCCACACGGTGCCGAAGTAGAGCAGGAACAAACCGGCGCCACCAAGCATGCGCAGGTTGCGGAACATGCCAGTGAAGGCGCGAGTGTAGATTTTCTCTCGCGAGGCGTAGAGGTCGACGCTGTTGCTCGCGTTTTTGGCAGGCGGGGTAACGTCATGTACCGGTATCTGGTTGCTCATCATTGCATCCCACGGCGGTGGAGATTTGCCTCGGCCAGTACGTGCCAGCCGCGGTCAAATTGGGGGTATTGCAGTGGCCTGATGATACGCCCCCGAGGGTATGTCAGGGGTGCGACCTTTGGTCGCGTTGGGGGAAATCAATTGATGGTGTACATGACCTGGATCAATTGACTTGTGAAGTATGGACGTTTTTTGCTCGCAAGACGGTCATTCGTCCCATGGATTGATCAGCGCAACGCCGCTGGACTTGAAGTCGCTGACATTGCGTGTGACCACGGTAAGCCCATGAACCAGAGCGGTTGCGGCAATCAACGAGTCACTTTCGTTGGCGCGGTCTGGAACATGCAAGTGTGCGCAGCGCAACGCGACAGCAGCATCGACGGGCAGGATTCTGGCATCAAAGGCGGGCATTACGTGACGCTTGAGCCAGGTCCGCAATACCTTCCCCTGAGCCGGGTCTCGCCGTTCGATGCGCAGGACGCCGGTTTCCAGTTCCTTCAGCGTGATCGCCGAGATAAACATACGCGGCGCAATCACGCTTTTTGCCCAGGCAACGACATTTGCATCAGCCTGGGGTTTACGCAGTTCAGAAATTACATTGGTGTCGAGTAGATACATCAAGAAAGGTCCACGGGTCGATGAATGATCACGGCACGTTCGGTTTCGAAGTCGATATCGGCCGCTTCCGGCATCACCAGCAGGTCAACGATGTCGGCATTCAAACCTGTGAGTTTCTGGTAGTCCTCAATGCTTAGCAGTACATGGGCAGGCTTGCCGCGATCGGTGATGAAAACCGGGCCGTTGCGGGCGGCTTTTTTGGCACCACTTGTGTCTTGGTTGAATTCGCGGCTGGAAATTGTCGTGATGGTCATGGGGCAACCCCCTTCGTTAGACTTGATGTAGTTACGTTACTACTTTGGCGGGGCGCGTGGCAAGTTCGAGGTATGAGCGGTACTCAATGACAGTCTTGAATGGCCGACGGGAGCCAGAAACAAAAAAGCCCCGCCAGCTTTCGTTAGGCGGGGCTTTTTTATGTGCGAGGATTTATTGCTCTTCTGCCTTCTTATCCCCATGGGACAGGCTGTACACATACGCCGCCAGCAAATGCACCTTGTCGTTCCCTTGCAGTTGCTCCTGCGCCGGCATCTGGCCTTGGCGACCATAGCGAATGGTCTGCTGCAGCTGGGCAAAGCTCGAACCGTAGATAAACGCCCCCGGATGAGTCAGGTCCGGCGCGCCCATTGCAGGCGTGCCTTTACCGGCCGGGCCGTGGCAGGCCACGCAGTTGGCGGCGAAGAGTTTTTCACCGTTGGCCACGTCGGCCTTGGCACCTTCCGGTAGCTTGCGGCCGTCAAGGTTGGTCACCACAAAGCCCGCGACGTCAGCCACCCCTTGCTCGCCGATGACTTCGGCCCAACCTGGCATCACCGCGTGGCGACCCTGCATGATGGTTTGCTTGATCGTCTCCGGTTCGCCACCCCAGCGCCAATCGGCGTCGGTCAGGTTGGGGAAGCCGTAGGCGCCCTTGGCGTCGGAGCCGTGGCACACCGAGCAGTTGGAGGCGAACAGGCGGCCGCCCATTTTCAAGGCTTGCGGGTCCTTGGCAACTTCTTCAATGGGCATCGAGGCGAATTTGGCGAAGATCGGCCCAAACTTGGCGTCCGACCTGGCCATTTCCTTTTCCCATTCGTGCACGCCGGTCCAGCCGGTCTGGCCGTTGGCGAAGGAGGTTTGCTTGTCGTTGTCGAGGTAGTTGTAGCCCGGCAACAGGCCCTTCCAGTTGCCCAGGCCGGGATACAGCACCAGGTAGCCGAGGGCGAAGACGATGGTGCCGACAAATAGCATGAACCACCACTTCGGTAGTGGGTTGTCGTACTCCTCGATGCCATCGAACGAGTGGCCGACGGTCTCGTCCGTCTGTTCGCTGCGCTGGCCCTTGCGGGTCGACAGCAGCAGCCAGGTCAGGGCGAAGATGGTACCCAGGCTCAGGACTGTGACGTACAGACTCCAGAACGTAGTCATTCTTTGTTACTCCTAGACGCTTGCTCGACGTGCTTGATGGCTTCGGGGTCATCCGCGAAGGGCAGCATGGTCGCGTCGTCAAACTCCGACTTGCGCCGTGGGCTGAACACCCACAACGCCAGGCCGATAAAGGCCAACATCACCACAACGGTGCCCAGGCCACGAATCATCCCGATATCCATGTAGGTCACCGTTTGCTTTTGATGATGGTGCCAAGGCCTTGCAGATAGGCCACCAGTGCGTCCATTTCGGTCTTGCCCTTCACAGCGGCCGCTGCACCGGCGATGTCTTCGTCGGTGTAGGGCACGCCAAGGGTGCGCAAGACTTCCATCTTCTTCGCGGTGTCCTTGCCGTCGAGCTTGTTTTCCACGAGGAACGGATACGCTGGCATTTTCGACTCAGGCACCACGTTGCGCGGGTTGTAAAGGTGCGCACGCTGCCAGTCATCGGAGTATCGCCCGCCGACACGGGCCAGGTCCGGCCCGGTGCGCTTGGAGCCCCACAGGAACGGGTGGTCCCATACGCTTTCACCGGCGACCGAGTAGTGGCCGTAGCGTTCGGTTTCGGCACGGAACGGGCGGATCATCTGCGAGTGGCATCCTACGCAGCCGTTGGCGATGTAGACGTCGCGGCCTTCCAGTTCAAGGGCGGTGCGCGGCTTCATGCCTTCGACCGGCTTGTTGGTCACGTCCTGGAAAAACAGCGGCACGATCTGGGTCAGGCCGCCGATGCTCACGGCGATGACCATGAAGAAGGCCAGCAGGCCGATATTCTTCTCGACTACTTCATGCTTCATCAGTGGGCTCCCACTACGGCGATCTTGGCGGCGGCTTCGGCTTCTACAGGGTCAGAGGCACGCACGGTGCGCCAAACGTTATAGGCCATCAACAGCATGCCGCTGGCAAAGAACGCTCCGCCCAGGGCACGCACGATAAAGCCCGGGTGGCTGGCCTGCAGCGCTTCGACGAAGGAGTAGGTGAGGGTGCCGTCATCGTTGATCGCACGCCACATCAGGCCCTGGGTGATACCGTTGACCCACATCGAGGCGATGTAGAGCACGGTGCCG
Organism: Pseudomonas khavaziana; assembly: GCF_036704165.1. Classification (NCBI taxonomy): domain Bacteria; kingdom Pseudomonadati; phylum Pseudomonadota; class Gammaproteobacteria; order Pseudomonadales; family Pseudomonadaceae; genus Pseudomonas; species Pseudomonas khavaziana. The sequence continues at coordinate 4,776,426 of NZ_CP129946.1, read as the reverse complement.
ATGGTGGCCAGCCAGAAGTGCGCATTGATCAGCCCGACGCTGTGCATCTGCACGCGGCCGAACAGTTTGGGGATCATGTGGTACAGCGCGCCGATGGAGATCATCGCCACCCAGCCCAGTGCGCCGGCGTGTACGTGGCCGATGGTCCAGTCGGTGTAGTGGGACAGCGAGTTGACGGTCTTGATCGCCATCATCGGCCCTTCGAAGGTCGACATGCCGTAGAACGCCAGGGACACCACCAGGAAGCGCAGGATCGGGTCGGTGCGCAGCTTATGCCAGGCGCCCGACAGGGTCATCATGCCGTTGATCATGCCGCCCCAACTTGGGGCCAGGAGGATGATCGACATCGCCATGCCCAACGATTGTGCCCAGTCCGGCAGCGCGGTGTAGTGCAGGTGGTGAGGACCGGCCCAGATGTACAGGGTGATCAGCGCCCAGAAGTGCACGATGGACAGGCGATAGGAGTAGATCGGGCGCTCGGCCTGTTTCGGTACGAAGTAGTACATCATGCCGAGGAAACCGGTGGTGAGGAAGAAGCCTACGGCGTTGTGGCCGTACCACCATTGGATCATCGCATCCGTCGCACCCGAGTACGCCGAGTAGGACTTGAACAGGCTGACCGGCAAGGACGCATGGTTGACGATGTGCAGCATCGCCGTGACCAGGATGAATGCCCCGTAGAACCAGTTGCCCACGTAAATGTGCTTGGTCTTGCGCTTGACGATGGTGCCAAAGAACACCACTGCGTAGGTCACCCAGACAATCGCGAGCAAAATCGCGATCGGCCATTCCAGTTCGGCGTATTCCTTGGTGGTGGTGTAGCCAAGGGGCAGGCTGATGATGGCGCCGACGATGACCGCTTGCCAGCCCCAGAAGGTGAAGGCAGCCAGGCTGTCGGAGATCAGGCGGGTCTGGCAGGTGCGCTGCACGACATAGTAGGAAGTGGCAAACAACGCACACCCACCGAAGGCAAAGATCACCAGGTTGGTGTGCAGCGGGCGCAGGCGACCGAAGGTCGTCCATGGCAGGTCGAAATTCAATTGCGGCCAGACCAGTTGCGAGGCGATGAACACCCCGAGCCCCATGCCAAGGATCCCCCAGACCACCGTCATGATGGCGAACTGGCGGACTACCTTATAGTTATAAGCAGTCGGACTGATTGCTGTGCTCATTCTAAGGTTCCACGGTTTAGGTTTTTTTATAGGTAAAATCGGTCGCAAGTATGTAGAAAGCGAGGGGCCATTGCAACGCAATGGCTGACCTGTATCAATGCGTTCCACGCCAGATTCTGCGCCCTTTCCATGTTTGGCGTAAGGATTAAATCCGAAATAGAAAGCTGATCAAGTGGACAGGAATTTTAGGGGGCGCAACGGATACCGTCGCCTACGCCAGAATTGCTCCACTGTGGGAACAAGCGTAGACCCGAATATGAGGGGGGGAAAGTTGGGTGTTGCGAGGGTGCGACACTTGGTCGCGACTGGAGCATGTGGCGAGGGAGCTTGCTCCCGCTGGGCTGCGCAGCGGCCCCAAAATCTTGGGAGCGCTTCGCACTCCAGCGGGAGCAAGCTCCCTCGCCACAGGTAGACCTCTTACTGCGGTTGGCTGTCTGGCGTTGCACCTTCAGTATTATGGGACAGGCTGTACACGTAAGCCGCCAGCAGATGCACTTTGTCATTACCTTGCAGCAGTTCCTGAGCAGGCATCTGGCCCTGGCGCCCATGGCGAATGGTCTGCTGCAACTGCGCCAGGCTGGTGCCGTAGATAAACCCGCTTGGCTCGGTCAGGTTCGGCGCGCCCATGGCTTCCACGCCGTGGCCTTGTGGGCCATGGCAAGCCACGCAGGTGGTGCTGAATGCGGCTTGGCCGGCGGCCAGGTCAGCGCTGTTGTCCGCTGGCAAGGGCAGCTTCGCCAGGTCGTGGCGCACATAGGCGGCGACGTTCTTCACGCCGTCCTCACCCAGCACTTCACCCCAGGCCGGCATCGCCGCGTGACGACCGGCCATGATGGTGGCCTTGATCGCTTCGGCCGAACCGCCCCAGCGCCAGTTACTGTCCGCCAGGTTCGGGAAGCCATAGGCGCCCTTGGCATCCGAGCCGTGGCACACCGCGCAGTTGGAGGCGAACAGACGACCGCCCATCTTCAACGCTTGCGGGTCCTTGGCGACTTCTTCCACAGGCATCGCCGCGAATTTGGCGAAGATCGGCCCGAACTTGGCGTCGGCCTTGGCCATTTCCTTGTCCCATTCCTTGGTCTGGGTCCAGCCGTCCTCATAACCTGGCAGCACGCCTTTCCAGTTGCCCAGGCCCGGGTAGAGGATCAGGTAGCCGACGGCAAACACCAGGGTGCCGGCGAACAACATGAACCACCACTGGGGCAGCGGGTTGTCGTATTCCTCAATGCCGTCGAAGGCGTGGCCCATGGTCTGGTCGACGCTGCCCTTGGTTTCGCCCTTGCGGGTGCCGACCAAGAGCCAGGTCAGGCCGATCAGGCTGCCGAGGGTCAGTACGCAGATCCATGTACTCCAAAAGGTGGTCATGGCCGAGTGCTCCTTGTTGCTGGCTCTGCTTGAGCGTCGGTTGGGGAGGGTTCATCGGCAAACGGCAGCATGGTCGCATCGTCAAACTCCGACTTGCGCCGTGGGCTGAACACCCACAGCGACAGGCCGATAAAGGCGATGGCGACCACCAGCGTACCTAGGCCGCGGATGGTGCCTGCATCGAATTCAAATCCCATGGCTCACCTCTTGCTCTTGATGGCAGTGCCGAGCACTTGCAGGTAGGAAACCAGCGCGTCCATCTCGGTCTTGCCCTTGAGGCTGGCGACCGCGCCATTGATGTCGTCGTCGGTGTAGGGCACGCCGAGGGTGCGCATCACTTTCAACTTGGTCTCGGTGTGGCTGCTGTCGACGGCGGCGGTGACCAGCCATGGATAGGCCGGCATCTTCGACTCCGGTACCACGTTGCGCGGGTTGTACAAGTGCGCGCGGTGCCAGTCGTCCGAGTAGCGCGCGCCAACGCGGGCCAGGTCTGGCCCGGTGCGCTTGGAGCCCCACAGGAACGGGTGGTCCCACACGCTTTCGCCCGCCACCGAGTAGTGACCGTAGCGTTCGGTCTCGGCGCGGAACGGGCGGATCATCTGCGAGTGGCACTGCACGCAGCCTTCGCGGATGTAGATGTCGCGGCCTTCCAATTGCAACGCGGTGTAGGGCTTCATGCCTTCCACCGGTTTGTTGGTCACGTCCTGGAAGAACAGCGGGACGATCTGGGTCAGGCCGCCGATGCTTACGGCGAGCACCATCAGCAGCATCAGCAGGCCGACGTTCTTTTCAATCGTTTCGTGTTTCATCATCGACTCCTCAGGCCATCTGCGCTGCGGCGGTGTGTTCGGCGGCTTGGAGGGGTGGCGCCGAACGCACGGTGCGCCACGTGTTGTAAGCCATCAGCAACATGCCGGTGAGGAAGATCGCACCGCCCACCAGTCGCACGATGAAGCCTGGGTGGCTGGCCACCAGGGTTTCGACGAAGGAGTAGGTCAAGGTGCCGTCTTCGTTGACTGCACGCCACATCAGGCCCTGGGCGATGCCGTTGACCCACATCGAGGCGATGTAGAGCACGGTGCCGATGGTGGCCAGCCAGAAGTGCGCGTTGATCAGGCCGAGGCTGTACATCTGCTCGCGACCGAAGACTTTCGGGATCATGTGGTACAGCGCGCCGATGGAGATCATCGCTACCCAGCCCAGTGCACCGGCGTGTACGTGGCCGATGGTCCAGTCGGTGTAGTGGGAGAGGGCGTTGACGGTCTTGATCGCCATCATCGGACCTTCAAAGGTCGACATGCCGTAGAACGCCAGGGACACCACCAGGAAGCGCAGGATCGGGTCGCTGCGCAGCTTATGCCAGGCGCCCGAGAGGGTCATCATGCCGTTGATCATGCCGCCCCAGCTCGGGGCCAGCAGTACCAGCGACATCACCATGCCCAGGGACTGAGCCCAATCCGGCAGCGCGGTGTAGTGCAAGTGGTGGGGACCTGCCCAGATGTACAGGGTGATCAGCGCCCAGAAGTGCACGATGGACAAGCGATAGGAATACACCGGACGTTCGGCCTGTTTCGGCACGAAGTAGTACATCATCCCCAGAAAGCCCGCGGTGAGGAAAAAGCCCACAGCGTTATGCCCATACCACCACTGCACCATGGCATCCGTCGCACCGCCGTACAGCGAGTAGGACTTGGTCAGGCTGACCGGGATTTCCAGGTTGTTGACGATATGCAGGATCGCCACGGTGAGGATAAACCCGCCGAAGAACCAGTTACCCACATAGATATGCTTGGTGTTGCGCTTGGCCACGGTGCCGAAGAACACAATGGCGTAAGCGACCCAGACGATGGTGATGAGAATGTCGATCGGCCATTCCAGCTCGGCGTATTCCTTGGAGCTGGTGTAGCCCAGCGGCAAGCTGATCGCGGCCAGCAGGATCACCAGCTGCCAGCCCCAGAAGCAGAACGCTGCCAGTTTCGGCGCAAACAGCTGGGTCTGGCAGGTGCGCTGTACCGAGTAGAACGAGCTGGCGAACAGCGCGCAGCCCCCAAAGGCAAAGATCACCGCGTTGGTGTGCAACGGACGCAGTCTCCCGAAGCTGGTCCAGGGCAGATCGAAATTGAGCGCAGGCCAAACCAATTGGGCGGCGAGAAAAACCCCGAGCCCCATGCCGACGATGCCCCACACCACCGTCATAATGGCGAATTGGCGGACCACCTTGTAGTTATAGGCGGTACTTAAAGTAGTGTTCATGGTTCCCCATCCACGGTTCAACCCAAGCAGATGCGGCACTTGGGCTGGAGTTATAGGCAGACTAAAAAGCGAGGCAAGCATGGGCAAAGAGCACAAGGCCAGTATTGACGGGGATCAATGGGCGCAGTGTGTGCGCGAACGCGGCTGGCTGTGGGATGTCGCCACGGGTACGGCTTCGAGCGAGCCGGTCACCCTGATCCTGGCCCATGGCGCCGGCGCGCCAATGGACTCGGCATTCATGGATGACATGGCTGCACGCCTTGCCGGGCATGGCGTGAACGTATTGCGCTTCGAGTTCCCGTACATGGCCCAGCGCCGTGTGGATGGCGGCAAGCGCCCGCCGAATCCGGCGCCAAAACTGCTGGAATGCTGGCGCGAGATTTATGCCGAGGTGCGACGTCATGTCGCTGGGAAACTGGCGATTGGCGGCAAGTCCATGGGCGGGCGCATGGCGAGTTTAGTTGCCGACGAGTTGGGGGCCGATGGCTTGGTGTGCCTGGGGTATCCGTTTTATGCGGCGGGCAAGCCAGAAAAACCACGGGTCGAGCATCTGGCCGGGCTGAAGACGCCGACATTGATTGTGCAGGGTGAGCGCGATGCGCTGGGTAATCGGGCGGCGGTGGAGGGTTATGATTTGTCGCCGGGCATCGAGGTGATGTGGCTGGTGGCAGGGGACCATGACCTGAAGCCGTTGAAGGCTTCGGGGTTTACCCATGAGCAGCATCTGGAGGCTGCGGCGGTGCAGGTGTCGAGTTTTTTGCTGAGTCTTGAATGAAACCTGTGGCGAGGGAGCTTGCTCCCGCTGGGCTGCGCAGCGGCCCCAAAAGTCTTGGGAGCGCTTCGCACTCCACCGGGAGCAAGCTCCCTCGCCACAGTGGTCTACCGGTTGAAGCGCTCTACCAGCGAATACTGGGTATTGGCGGTATGCGTCAGCTCTTCACTCAACTGCGCCGAGTTCATCGCCTGCTCCGACGTCTGATCGGCCAACAGCGCAATGGTGCTGATATTACGGCTGATCTCTTCGGCCACTGAGCTTTGCTCTTCGGTGGCGGCGGCAATCTGGGTGGTCATGTCGGTGATATTCGCCACCGCTTCGCTGATGCCCACCAACGCCTGGTCCGCTTCCATCACCCGCGCCACACCTTCTTCAGCCTGGCGATGCCCGGCGTCCATGGTTTGCACGGCCGCAGCCGCGGTGTGTTGCAGCTTGGCGATCAGGGTATGGATCTGCCCGGTGGACTCTGCTGTCCGCTGGGCCAACTGGCGCACTTCGTCAGCCACGACGGCAAAACCACGGCCCATCTCACCGGCACGCGCCGCTTCGATGGCGGCGTTGAGAGCCAGCAGGTTGGTCTGGTCGGCGATGCCTTTGATCACATCGACCACGCCGCCGATCTCATCGCTGTCCTTGGCCAATTGGGTGACGGTTACCCCAGTCTCGCCCACGGCCGCCGACAGCCGCTGGATCGCTTCGCGGGTTTCCCCGGCGATATCGCGACCGCGCCCGGTCAGGCGGTTGGCTTCCTGGGTAGCGTCGGCGGTGCGCTGCACATGGCTGGCAACTTCCTGGGTGGTCGCGGCCATCTGGTTGACCGCAGTGGCGACCTGTTCGGTCTCCACACGCTGGCGTTCCAGGCCACTGGAGCTGTTGTGCGCCAGGGTGTTGGAGCGTGCCGCCTGGTCGTTGAGGTGTTCGGCGGTGTCCTGCAAGCGCGTAAGACAGGTCTTCAGACGTGCTTCCTGGCTGAGGATCGACATCTCCAGGCGCGCCTGGGCGCCACGGCTGTCGGTGTACATCTGTGCGATCAACGGGTCGGAGGTAGTCTGCTCGGCCAGGCGCAGCAAACGCTTGAGGCCGCGCTGCTGCCAGCTCAGGCCCAGCAGGCCCAACGGCACCGACAGCGCCGCCGCCAAGGCGAAGCCCCATTGGGACGTAAGGGTGGCGCCGATCATGAAGCTCAATTGGCTGACCAGGATAAACGGCAGCCAGTCCTGCAGCACCGGCAGCCACTTGTCCCGCTGGGGAATGGCCGACTTGCCTTGGTTGATACGTTGGTAGAGCGCTTCGGCCCGGCGGATCTGCTCGGCGGTGGGCTTGATGCGCACCGATTCGTAGCCGACCACCTGGTTGCCGTCGAAGACCGGTGTCACATAGGCGTTAACCCAGTAGTGGTCACCGGTCTTGCAGCGATTCTTGACAATGCCCATCCATGGCAAGCCTTGTTTGAGCGTTGACCACATGTGCGCGAACACCGCCGACGGCACATCCGGGTGACGCACCAGGTTGTGCGGCGCCCGGGTCAGCTCGTCGCGGGTGAACCCACTGATTTCGACAAACGCATCGTTGCAGTAGGTAATGACACCCTTGGCATCTGTGGTGGAGATCAACCGTTGCTGAGCGGGGAAGGTACGTTCGCGCTGGGTAACGGGTTGGTTATTACGCATGATTGTTCAATCCGCAAGGCTTTCAGGGGTTATCGGCCATGGCGGGCATTTATTTAACTTATTTTTGCAACAATCCGGACGAGCGGGTTTACGCTCAGCCGGCCAGCATCGGATACGTAAACAGCCCGAAGTGAAGCAGATTCAAGCCAAAGTGCGTGGCAATCGCCGCGCCCAACCCGCCGAAGCGATACGCCAGGCCGTAGCCGACGCCGGCAATACTCGCCAGCAGCACCCACTGCCAACCGGCGCCCAGGTGTACCAGCCCGAATAACAACGAGGCCAGCAGCAGCGCGAGGTTCTCGCCGTAGGGCAGGTGCTTGAAGCGCTGACCCAGGCCGCCCTGGATATAGCCACGGAACAGCGCCTCTTCAACCAGCGTCACCAGCAGCAGGTTATTCAATACCCACAGCCACGCCTGGTCCGGCCACTTCGGTGCCCAGCTGATCATGCCCAGCAGGGCGGCGCCACCCAGGGCGGCGATGGCGGTCAGGGTCAGGGCCATGGCCGTGATGCAGATCGACAGGCGCAATGACCGCCGCGCCACAATCCATGGGCAGGCCAATAGCAGCCAGAAGCCGATCAGCGGTTTGTCCTGGTTCAGGTACATCGAGAAGGGCACGGCGTCAGGGGTAAAACGCTGGGGTGCGATGCCCCGACCGTTGTAGAAACCCGGGAGCCAGTGCATCGCCAGGCCCAGGGCCAGGACGATGAACAACCCGTGGCCCAGGTAGCGGGCCCAAGGGTTGCGTTGCTGGCGTACGGCATAACCGGCCACCAGCAGCAGCGCCACGGACACCGCTGCCAGCAGGCCCAGTTGGCCGTAGAGCAAGGCCACGACATAGCCAATGGAAAGCAGCGTGAGGTACAGCCAGGGCAGGGCAATCATGTGAAATCCTTGGAAAAAACTGGGCGGCATTATAGCGAGCGGCCTGGTCCGACGGCATGAAAACTCCTCCACGCAAAAAGGCTGTAGGGAAAGGATTGCCAAGTAAGTTTGCGGGTGGTTATAGTCGACGCGTCTTTATCCCTTCAAAAAGATCAGCACATGCCAGCTTCCCAGCGCATAGCGGTAGTCGATTCAGCGGTCAACGCTGTGGTCGTGCCGTGCGGCGCCAAGCAGCCTGCGCAGATCAGTCACTACCCCCCACCTGTCAGTAGCACGCCGGTGTACGCAGTCGTATCACCGCCGGGTGTTGGCATTTCGGGCTGATCAGCTGTTCGCTGTAGCCCTGTGCCTACCTGAAAAAACCTACTGAAATTCGGTATTTACCGAGTCGGCTTTTTTGCCTGATCACAGGTGGTAACTCATGTCTGTTCTTTCGAAACAATCCGTGGCCGCGGCGGCCTCGACAAGCCTGTTTGTGCTGCTGTGGAGCAGCGGGGCGATTTTCTCCAAGCTGGGCCTGGCTCATGCTTCCCCCTTTGCCTTTTTGCTGATCCGGTTTGCCATCGCCCTGGTCGGGCTGGTGGTGCTGGTGCCAATCCTCAAGTTGCAGCTGCCACGTCCCGGCAAGCCCATGCTGTATGCGGTGTCGACGGGCCTGGTGCTGCTGGGGGCCTATCAGATTTTTTATCTGCTGGCCCTGGATCTCAAAGTCACGCCTGGGGTGATGGCGACCATCATGGGCGTGCAGCCGATCCTCACCGTGGTGCTGGTCGAACGCCAGCGCTCCTGGCGCCGGTTGTTCGGCCTGGGGTTGGGCCTGGCCGGGTTGATCATGGTGGTGTACCAGGGTATCGGGCTGGCAGGCATGTCCCTGGCCGGCATGCTGTTCGGGCTGCTGGCGCTGGCGAGCATGACGTTGGGCTCGATCATGCAAAAGCGCATTACCGACAATCCGTTGGGCACGTTGCCGCTGCAATACCTGGCCGGGCTGTTGTTATGCGCGGTGTTCGTGCCATTCCAGCCCTTCCATTTCGAGCACAATGCGAGCTTTTACCTGCCGGTGCTGTGGATGGGGTTGGTGGTATCAGTGCTGGCAACGCTGTTGCTGTACCGCCTGATCGCCCGGGGCAACCTGGTGAATGTCACCAGCCTGTTCTACCTGGTGCCGGCGGTGACGGCGGTGATGGACTACTTGATCTTCGGCAATCGGCTGGCGCTGTTGAGCCTGCTGGGGATGCTGTTGATCATCGTCGGTTTGGTCTTTGTATTCCGTAAAAACTGAAACCCAGCCCTGTAGGAGCGAGCTTGCTCGCGAAGAACGTCAACGATTACGAGGGCATCCTGAATGAACAGAGTGCTCTCAGGTTTTTCGCGAGCAAGCTCGCTCCTACCTTTGGGGGTGTAATTTGGCCGGGCGCAGCACCAACCACAACGCGCCTGCAATCAACACACCGCCATACAGATGGGCCATGGACAACGGCTCATCCAGCAGCAACGCGCCCCAGAGCACGCCGAATGGCGGGATCATAAAGGTTACAGTCATCGACTTGACCGGGCCAATCGATGACAGCAAGCGGAAGTACAGGATGTAGGCAAACGCCGTGCACACCAGCCCCAACCCCAGCAACGACGCCCATACCTGCCAGCCGCCCCAGCTCGCCGGTGGCTGGCTGATGGCGCTGTAGGCAAAAAACGGCAGCAGGAACAATGTAGCGCCCAGCATGCTGCCCAGGGCCGACAGGCGACTGTCCAACCCGCCGCGCTGATCCAGCCAGCGCCGCGCCAGAAAACCGGCAAAGCCATAGCAGGTGGTCGCCAGCAGGCACGCCAGTGCGCCCATCAACAATTGCAGATCAAAGGCCACCGGCCCCGCACGCGTGAGCACGGCTACGCCAAGCAGCCCCAGGGCTACCCCCGCGACTTTCGACGGTGTCAGGCGTTCGCTGAAGAACACCCCGCCAATCAGCACGCCCATCAGCGGCGTGGTGGCATTGAAGATCGCCGAATAACCCGCCGGCAATACCTGGGCCGCCACCGAGTACATGGTCGCCGGGATCCCTGAGTTGATTACGCCCAGCAGCAGTACCGTCTTGAACTTGCCCTGGAAATCCCAGCTCACGCGCATCATCGCCAGGATCACCAACAACCCCGCGGCAGCAATCGACACGCGGAAAAATGCAGTCGGCACGGTGCCGATTTCCGGCGCGATGATGCGCATGAACAGGAAACTCGCGCCCCAGATGGCCGCCAGTCCCAGCAAGTAGAAGGTATCAACAGGTCTCACGGAAAACTCCTACGCCAATCAGGCGGGGAGTGTTGCCCAGCGTCTTGGTCGACACAATCTCTAAGTACCGCGGCCCATGAAAAATCTTCCTTCTCCTGCCACCGTTCACTGGCTAAGCTCTGGGCTTCCAGCTACCCGCTCGAGGTTTCCCGCATGTCGCAGCCCGCCCTCGCTATCGCCCGGATGATCCTCGACGGTTTTGATGATTACCGTGAGCACTTTCGCCTGATCACCGATGGCGCCCGCGAACGTTTCGAGAAGGCGCAGTGGCAGCAGGGGCAGGCCGCCTCGGCGGCGCGTATCAACCTCTATGAAGAGAAAGTCGCCGAGGTCACCACGCGCCTGCGAGCCAGCACCGAAGCGGCCGCGCTGCTGGACATCGACCTGTGGCCCCAGGTGAAAAGCGCCTATATCGACCTGATCGACCTGCGCTTTGACGATGAACTGTCCGAGACCTGGTACAACTCGATCTTCTGCGGCCTGTTCAGCCATGACCTGATCAGCGACCGCTGCATGTTCATCCACACCACTCGGCCAAGCCAGCGCCGTGCAAGGGCGGCGCAAACCCGGATCTACACGCCAACCGGTAATATTGCGCAGATGCTCGCGCAGGTGTTTGCTGACTACAGTTTCAGCGAGCCCTACGCCGACCTGCCGGCAGACCTGCAACGCCTCGAAGCCCAACTGCGGGAAAACCTGCCGGATTGGGTATGCAAAGACCCGGACCTCAACGTCGAGTTGTTTTCCTCGGTGCTCTACCGCAACAAAGGTGCCTACCTGGTAGGGCGCATCTACACACGTGACGAACAATGGCCCCTGGTCATTCCGCTGCTGCACCGCGAAGGCCGTGGCATCCAGATCGATGCGCTGATTACCGACGAAGCCGACGTGTCGATCATTTTCTCGTTCACCCGTTCCTATTTCATGGTCGATGTACCGGTGCCCGCCGAATTCATCGGCTTTCTCAAGCGCATCCTGCCGGGCAAGCACATTGCCGAGCTATACACTTCGATCGGCTTCTACAAACACGGCAAATCCGAGTTCTACCGTGCGCTGATCAACCACCTGGCCACCACCGATGACCAGTTCATCATGGCCCCCGGCGTGCGCGGCATGGTCATGAGCGTGTTTACGCTGCCGGGCTTCAACACCGTATTCAAGATCATCAAGGACCGCTTTTCGCCGTCAAAAAACGTCAACCGCGCCACGGTGATCGAGAAGTATCGCCTGGTTAAGAGTGTCGACCGGGTGGGGCGCATGGCCGACACCCAGGAGTTCGCCGACTTTCGCTTCCCCCTGGGCAAGTTCGAGCCAGAGTGCCTGGCCGAGCTGCTGGAAGTCGCTGCCGGCACGGTCCAGGTCGAAGGCGACACGGTACTTATCCGCCACTGCTGGACCGAGCGGCGCATGACCCCGCTCAACCTCTACCTCGACAACGCCAACCCCGCCCAGGTACGCGAAGCCCTGGAAGACTACGGCCTGGCGATCAAGCAACTGGCAGCGGCGAATATCTTCCCCGGCGACATGCTGCTGAAAAACTTCGGCGTCACCCGTCACGGCCGCGTGGTGTTCTACGACTATGACGAAATCTGTTTCCTTACCGAAGCCAACTTCCGGCATATCCCCGCGCCGCGCACCCCCGAGGATGAAATGGCCTCCGAGCCCTGGTACTCCATCGGCCCGCTGGACGTGTTTCCCGAGGAATTCCCACCGTTCCTGTTTGCCGACGCCGGCCAGCGCAAGCTGTTCGACGAGCTGCATGGCGAGTTGTACAACGCCGATTACTGGAAGGGCCTGCAGGACGCAATTCGTGCCGGCAAGGTCATCGATGTGTTCCCCTATCGCAGAAAGGACCCGCTTTAACGCATCCCGGTGAGGGAGGGGGCTTGCTCCGATGGCGGTGAATCAGTCAACACCTTCATTAACTTACCCGCCGTCATCGGGAGCAAGCCCTCTCCCACATGTTTGACCTGCCAGATGAGTCGCTTTTCTGCCACACTTGCCGGCCGCGTATAACATAGATGACCGTCGAAGTAGCTGATGACTGACCAAGCACCCACCATCGACCAACTGCTCAAAACCCTCGATCACGCCATGCTCGCCGACCGCCACCGCTTGCGTCGGCAGTTGCTCGAGCTGCGCAAGAAGCCCGATGAGGACAAGCTGGCGCAGTGGGTGGCGCGCATGCAAGCGTCCTGTGCCCAGGTCACGGCACGGCGCGCCAGCCTGCCGGTGATTCGCTATGACGACAGCCTGCCGATTGCCGCCAAGCGCGATGAGATCAAGGACGCGCTGCTCAAGCACCAGGTACTGATCATTGCCGGCGAGACCGGTTCGGGCAAGACCACTCAGTTGCCGAAGATCTGCCTGGAAATCGGCCGCGGCCAATACGGCCTGATCGGCCACACCCAGCCGCGCAGGATTGCGGCGCGCAGTGTCGCCAGCCGTGTAGCAGAAGAGTTGGCCACGCCATTGGGCGCGTTGGTCGGCTATCAGGTGCGCTTCGAAGACCAGAGCGATGCCAACACCCTGGTCAAGCTGATGACCGACGGCATCCTGCTGGCCGAGACCCAGAACGACCGTTACCTCGAGCGCTACGACACGATCATCGTCGACGAAGCCCACGAACGCAGCCTGAACATCGACTTCCTGCTCGGCTACCTCAAGACCCTATTGCCGCGTCGCCCTGACCTGAAAGTCATCATCACCTCGGCGACCATCGACCTGGAGCGCTTTTCCAAGCACTTCGACGACGCGCCGATTGTCGAGGTGTCGGGCCGCACCTTCCCGGTGGACACCTGGTATCGCCCGCTGACCCTGGAGCAGGACGAAGAGGGCAACCGTGTCGAGGACGACCTGACCGTCGACCAGGCGATCCTCGCCACCCTCGATGAAATCGCCGCCTATGAGCGCAGCGAGCGACGCAGCCCCGGCGACGTGCTGGTGTTTTTGCCCGGCGAGCGTGAGATCCGCGACGCGGCCGACATGCTGCGCAAAGCCCAGCTCAAGCACACCGAGATCCTGCCGCTGTATGCGCGCCTGTCACCGGCCGAGCAGCAGCGCATTTTCCAGTCCCACCCAGGGCGGCGCGTGGTGCTCGCGACCAACGTCGCAGAAACCTCCCTGACCGTGCCGGGCATTCGCTACGTGATCGACAGCGGCACGGCACGCATCAGTCGCTACAGTTATCGCGCCAAAGTGCAGCGCCTGCCCATCGAGGCGATCTCCCAGGCCAGCGCCAACCAGCGTAAGGGGCGCTGTGGCCGGGTCGAGCCGGGCATTTGCATTCGCTTGTACAGCGAAGAGGACTTTATCGGCCGCCCGGAATTTACCGACCCGGAAATCCTGCGCACCAACCTCGCCGCGGTGATCCTGCAAATGCTGCACCTGCGCCTGGGCGAGATCACCGATTTCCCGTTTATCGAACCGCCGGATGGCAAGGCGATCAGTGACGGTTTCAACCTGCTGCAAGAACTCTCGGCGGTGGACCGCAACAGCCAGCTCACACCGCTGGGCCGCCAGCTCGCCCGCTTGCCGGTGGACCCGCGCATGGGTCGCATGTTGCTGGAAGCGGCCAAGCTCGGCAGTTTGCAGGAAGTGTTGATCGTCGCCAGCGCCATGTCGATCCAGGATCCCCGCGAGCGCCCACCAGAACGTCAGCAAGCCGCCGACCAGGCCCATGCGCAGTGGAAAGATCCGGACTCGGACTTCGCCGGTTTGGTCAACCTGTGGCGTGGCTTTGAAGAGCAACGCCAGGAATTGACCGCCAGCCCGCTGCGCAACTGGTGTCGCAAGAACTTCCTCAACTACCTGCGCCTGCGCGAGTGGCGCGATTCCCATCGCCAGTTGAGCCTGATCTGCCGCGACATGCAGTTGAGCGTCAATAAAGAACCGGCGGACTTTCCCAAGCTGCACAAGGCGGTGCTGTCCGGCCTGCTCAGCCAGATCGGCCAGAAGACCGAAGACGGCGATTACCTCGGTGCGCGGCAGCGGCGTTTCTGGATCCACCCCTCGTCCGGTATCGGCAAGAAGCGCCCGCAATGGCTGATGACTGCCGAGCTGGTGGAAACCACCAAGCTCTATGCGCGCATGGTGGCGAAGATCGACGCCGACTGGATCGAACCGCTGGCCGGGCACCTGATCAAGAAAAACCATTTCGAGCCCCATTGGGAGAAGAAGCGCGGCCAGGTGGTGGCATTTGAGCAGATCACGCTGTTCGGGTTGATCATAGTCGGGCGTCGGCCGGTGCATTACGGGCCAATTGACCCGGTGGTGTCCCGCGAGTTGTTTATCCGGGAAGGCTTGGTACGCGGTGAGATTCAGTCCCGGGCCAAGTGCCTGGCAGCCAACCAGCGCCTGCTGGAGCAACTCGACGAACTGGAAGCCAAGGCCCGCCGTCGCGACATCCTGGCCGACGAAGAAACCCTCTACGCCTTCTACGACGCGCGCCTGCCGGCGGAGATCCACCAGACGGCCACCTTTGACAGCTGGTACAAGGTCAACAGCCAGAAAGATCCGCAATTGCTGATCATGCGCGAAGAAGACGTGCTGGCCCGTGAGGCCAGCGAAGTCACCGCCGCGCATTATCCGGACACCTTGCACCTGGGCGACCTGGCGCTGGCCTTGAGTTACCACTTCGAACCCAATCACCCCCGCGACGGCGTCACCCTGCGCGTGCCGGCGCCGTTGCTGCCGGCCTTGCCGGCCGAGCGCCTGGAGTGGTTGGTGCCCGGCGTGATCGAAGCCAAGTGCATCGCCCTGGTGCGTAACTTGCCCAAGGCGCTGCGCAAGAACTTCGTGCCGGTGCCGGACTTCGTCAAGGCGGCACTGCAACGTATCGAGTTCGGCCAGGGCTCGCTGCCCCAGGCGCTGGGGCGCGAACTGCTGCGCATGACTGGTGCGCGGGTCAGCGATGAAGCCTGGGCCGAAGCGGCACAACAGGTGGAAAGCCACCTGAAAATGAACCTGGAAGTGGTCGACGGCCAGGGCAAGTTCCTTGGCGAAGGCCGCGACCTTGCCGAGTTGACCGCACGGTTTGCCGAAGCCAGCCAGGCCGCCCTGGCCGTGCCGCAGACCGCGAAAAGCCAGCAGCCGGTGGAGGCCAAGGTGTTCGCGGCGGTGGCCGAAAAGACCCAGCAAAACATCGCCGGGCTGTCGATGACGGTGTACCCGGCGCTGGTAGAAGAAAACGGTACGGTCAAGGAAGGCCGTTTCTCGACCGCCGCCGAGGCTGAGTTCCAGCATCGCCGCGCGTTGCAGCGTCTGCTGATGCAGCAATTGGCCGAGCCGGCGAAATTCCTGCGCGGCAAATTGCCGGGCTTGACCGAGTTGGGCTTGATGTACCGCGAGTTGGGGCGTATCGACGCGCTGGTGGAAGACATCCTGCTGGCCAGCCTCGACACCTGCGTCCTGGAAGGCGAAGCCAGCCTGCCTCGTGATGGCGCCGGCCTGGCGGCTTTGGCGGAACGCAAGCGCGGCAGCTGGACCGAACACGCCGAACGCCTGGCGCGCCTGACCCTGGAAGTACTGAAGCTGTGGCACGGCCTGCAAAAGCGCTTCAAAGGCAAGATCGACCTGGCCCAGGCGGTAGCCTTGAACGATATCAAGCAGCAACTGGCCAACCTGGTGTACCCGGGGTTCGTGCGCGAAACCCCGGCGCAATGGTTCAAGGAACTGCCGCGTTTCCTCAAGGCCATCGAGCTGCGCCTGGAAAAACTGCCGAGCCAGGTGCAGAAGGACCGGGTGTGGAGCAGCGAACTGGGCGGCCTGTGGGTGCAATACCAGAATCGCCTGAACAAACACACCCAGGAAGGCAAGCGCGACCCGCAGCTGGAGCTGTACCGCTGGTGGCTGGAAGAATATCGTGTGTCGTTGTTTGCCCAGCAGTTGGGCACCAAGGTACCGATTTCCGATAAGCGCTTGAGCAAGCAATGGAGCCAGGTGGAGCCCTAATTCCGAAGCTGAACAGACCCAACTGTAGGAGCGAGCTTGCTCGCGAAAAACGTCAACGATAACGCGTGTTTCCTGAATAAACGCGGCGCCTATGGGTTTTTCGCGAGCAAGCTCGCTCCTACAGGCATTAGGGCTTGCCCCTCCCACAATTGGTGTTTGCGTGGCCTATAGCGCCAAATCCTTGGGGTTGTGGCAAACTTCGCGGTCACAAGATTGAATAACGAATTGCCAGTTTGATGCCTGCCTGATGGACTCAAACGACTTACAGTTTGGTACGACGGTACCAATATCTTCTGCCTGACAGATTTAGAGGAACGACCGTGCATAACGTCGTCATCAGCGGCACCGGCCTGTATACCCCGGCCAACAGCATCTCCAACGAAGAGCTGGTGCAGTCTTTCAATGCCTACGTACAACAGTTCAACGCAGACAACGCTGCCGCCATCGAGCGTGGCGATGTGCAAGCGCTGACTGAGTCGAGCGCGGCATTCATCGAGAAAGCGTCCGGTATCAAGAGCCGTTTTGTGATGGACAAGGACGGCATCCTCGATCCTCAGCGCATGGCCCCACGCTTGCCCGAGCGCAGCAACGACGAATGGTCGGTGCTCTGCCAAATGGCCGTCGGCGCCGCCGAGCAGGCCCTGCAACGCGCCGGCAAGACAGCCGCCGATATCGACGGCGTGATCGTCGCCTGCTCCAACCTGCAGCGCGCCTACCCGGCGATTGCTATCGAAGTCCAGGAAGCCTTGGGTATCCAGGGCTTCGGTTTCGACATGAACGTGGCGTGCTCCTCGGCCACCTTCGGCATCCAGAACGCGGCCAACAGCATCCAGTTGGGCCAGGCCCGGGCGATTCTGATGGTCAACCCGGAAGTCTGCACCGGCCACCTGAACTTCCGTGACCGCGACAGTCACTTCATCTTTGGTGATGCCGCCACTGCGGTGATCCTGGAGCGCGCTGACCTGGCGACGTCCGAGCACCAGTTCGAGGTGGTGAGCACCAAGCTGCTGACCCAGTTCTCGAATAACATCCGCAACAACTTCGGCTTCCTCAACCGCACCGCGGAAGAGGGTGTCGGCGCCCCTGACAAGCTGTTCGTGCAGGAAGGCCGCAAGGTCTTCCGCGATGTCTGCCCGATGGTGGCCGAGTTGATTGGTGCCCACCTGGCGGAAAACCAGTTGGACGTCACCGATGTGAAGCGCTTCTGGCTGCACCAGGCCAACCTGAGCATGAACCATCTGATCGTGAAGAAACTGCTGGGGCGCGAGGCGTCGGTGGAAGAAGCGCCGGTGATTCTCGATACGTATGCCAATACCAGCTCCGCTGGTTCGGTGATTGCGTTTCACACCTATCAGGACGACTTGCCCAAGGGCACCGTGGCGGTGCTCAGCTCGTTCGGCGCCGGCTATTCCATCGGCAGCGTGATCCTGCGTAAACGCTGATTGCACGGCCGGACGCGGTCAAATGTGGGAGCTGGCTTGCCTGCGAAGGCATCGGCTCGGTGTGCCTGAATCACCGAGTTGTCTGCATCGCAGGCAAGCCAGCTCCCACATTGACCGTATTTCCAAGGCAATATCGAGGTAAACGATGGCAGCAGCGGACGACGCGCACCTGCTTGAACGCCTGCTCAAGGGAGAGCAGCGGGCCTATAAGGAATTGGTCACCACTTACCAGAGTGCAATGCGAGCGGTGGCCTATGCCATCGTCGGCCAGCGCCACGCCGACGAAGTCGTGCAAGACGCCTGGCTCTCGGTGGTGCGCAACCTGGCCAAGTTCGAAGGACGCTCCAGCCTCAAGACCTGGCTGCTGACCATCACCGCCAACGCTGCCAAAGGCCGTTACAAACACAATCGCCGGGAAGTGCTGCTCGACGATTTGCCTTCGCCCCACGGCACCATTGGTGATGACCGCTTCAGCCCGGATGATGGCCATTGGGCGGTCGCTCCGTATGCCTGGCACCAGGACACCCCGGAAGCGTTGCTGACCGAAGATGAATTGCGCAAATGCCTGGAGCATACGATTCTGAGTCTGTCCCAATTGCAAAGCGCCGTGCTGGTGTTACGTGAGCGCCAGGGCCTGGAACTGGAAGAAATCTGTAATCTTCTAAGCCTTTCGCTCTCCAACGTGCGTGTGCTGTTGCATCGGGCACGGCTTAAAGTCTTCGCCACTGTGGAGCATTTTGAGGAAACGGGCGAATGTTGACCTGTAAAGAACAAGTAGCACGCTCCAGCGACTATCTCGATGGGCAACTGACCTTTCGTGAACGTCTGATGGTGCGTCATCACTTGATGTTCTGCCCGAACTGCCGGCGCTTTATCCGTCAGATGCGCCTGATGCAGGCGACGCTCAAGCGTATGCCGCAGGAGCCGGTGAACGGTGCTGATGCGCTGGCTGAACAACTGGCCGCCGAGAGGCGTAAAGACATCATGTAGGAGCGAGCTTGCTCGCGAAGAACCCACAGGCAACGCGTTTATCCAGGATACCGCGTTATCGTTGACGTTCTTCGCGAGCAAGCTCGCTCCTACATGTTAAGCGTTAGAACTTGGCTTCAGCATCCAACTGCAAGGTGTTGGTATTGGCATCCCGCTGAGTGCGGCTGGCGAAGTCAGCCTTGGTCAGGAAGTAGGTGGCGCCGAGGGCAAAGTTCTTGTCGATGTCGTAGCTGACCTTCATCTTATGGCCGCGCGAACCGGTGGTGCCGTTGGCGAAGTCCGAATCGGTGAAGGCGCCTACGACGGCATTACGTTGAACGTCGCGGTAGTTGTAGTCCAGGTTGAAACCGAACACCTTGGACTTGGCACCCAGCAACCACGCGGTGTCCTGGTCGGTCACCGCATCGTTGTTCTTCACGTACTGGCCGTAGAACGCCAGGGGCACTGCCAGGCCGCCGATATCTGCCTGGGCAAAACCTTCATACAGGCGGAATTCGTTGTTGGCCGAGTTGCCGTTGACCGCCAACGCGCAAGGCGTGGTGGTGGTTGTGCAGCGGCTGTCCTCGTCATTTTTGTAGGCGTAGACGCTGCCGCCCAAGGTCATTTTCAGGTTGTCGGTGACCGAGAAACGCGTACCCAGCTGGCCGGATGTCAGGCGCAGGTCGTGGCGGAACTGCACGCCGTCGCCGTCGACGTTGTCCTTGAGATTGTAGTTACCGAGGCTGCCGAACAGTTCGGCGCTGCTGCCCAGTGGGTATTTGTAGGTGACGGCCAGGCCTTCCGGGTTGATGTCGCTATCCCAGATCACGTCGCCCATGCTCACCCATGGCTGCAGCATCTTGCCGCCGATCACGTGCAGGTTCTTGATCTGGTCCGGGTGGTAGTCGATGTAGCCCAGGTCCAGCCAGATCGATTTTTTATCGAAGTAGCCATCCTGATCCTGGTTGGTCGAGCGCGCGTCGTCGCCGCCACCGGTGGCGATGCGGATGCCGGTGTCCACCTGTGGGTTGATCTCGGTGTAGGCACCCAGGCGGGCACGGATACGTTGACGGTCCTTGTCACGCCCGCCGTTGTTGGGCTCGCCATCGATCTTGATGGTTTCCTGGCGGAAGCGTACGTCACCCTTGAACTGGGTCTTGGCGGCCCAGGCCAATTTTTGATCGAAGCTGCTCAGCTCGTTGGTTTTTTTCGCGGTGGCCGCGATCTGCTCGTTGGTCTCTTGTTGAGCTTGCCGTGCGATCTGCTGTTCTTTCTGGTCCCTGGCCAGCTCTGCTTGCAGTTCGCTGTACTGCGCTGCAGTGATCTGGCCGTTGGCCTTGAGCATGTCGAGCAATTTAGCGTCGACTGCAGCGCTGGCCGGTAGACTCAGGGCCAGCAACAGGCCGCCACACAGGACCGCCGCAGTTTTAGTGGAAGCAAGACGCATATCAATCTCCGAAAGTGAGGAGGGATGGCAAACCATCCAGGACACAACCGACCAATGACGGACGGAAAAAATGTCGCCCGGTAGACCCAGGCGCTCTAAAAACTGGCGTCAGTATCGCGACCGTTTATGACGGAGTAGTGGCTAAGTGATTTCATCTAGATGACAAATGGGGTGAGACTGGAACTATTTATTTCCAAGTCTGTCAGCGTGTTTTCAAGGTGTGCACGGGGTTGCGATAAGCGATACTCGCCAGGCTTTAACGCCAAGAATCAGTGAGGATGCCGATGCCGTTGCAACGCCTGGACAGCCTGTCCGAAATCGCCCCTGAGGTCTGGGACGCCCTGGTGCCGCAGGCGCAGCCGTTTGTACGGCATGGGTTCTTGAGCGCGCTGGAGGACAGCGCCAGCCTGGGGCCGCAATCGGGCTGGCAGCCTGAGCATCTGCTGCACTGGGAAGGGCAGCGCCTGGTGGCGGCGCTGCCGAGCTATCGCAAATGGCATTCCTATGGCGAGTATGTGTTCGACCATGGCTGGGCCGATGCCTGTGAGCGCGCGGGTATCGACTACTACCCCAAGCTGCTGACGGCGGTGCCGTTCAGTCCCGTCAGCGGCCCACGCGTTTTGGCCGCCAATGCCGGGGACGGCTTCGAGTTGCTCAAAAGTCTGCCGGGCTACCTGGAGATCGAAGGGCTGTCCAGCGCCCATATCAATTTCACTGACGCCTTGGCCGATGAGGCCTTGGCCCGGCAGCCGGGCTGGATGCAACGCCTGGGTTGCCAGTTTCATTGGCAGAACCGCGGCTACCGCGACTTCCAGGATTTTCTCGATGCCTTGAGTTCACGCAAGCGCAAGCAGATGCGCAAGGAGCGCGAGCAAGTGGCGGGGCAGGGCATCGAATTCGAGTGGCTGCAGGGCCATGAACTGAGCGAAGCTCAATGGGATTTCGTCTATGCCTGCTATGCCAATACTTATGCAGTCCGCCGCCAATCGCCCTACCTGACCCGCGCGTTTTTCAGCCTGCTGGCCGAACGCATGCCCGAGGCTATTCGAGTGGTACTGGCCAAGCAAAGCTCGCGCCCGGTGGCCATGGCCTTCAGCCTGATCGGTGGCGACAGCTTCTACGGCCGCTACTGGGGCTGCCTGGCGGAATTCGACCGACTGCACTTCGAAACCTGTTTCTACCAGGGCATGGACTACGCCATCGCCCACGGCCTGCAACGCTTCGACGCCGGTGCCCAGGGCGAGCACAAATTGATTCGCGGGTTTGAGCCGGTGATTACACGCTCATGGCACTACCTGCGTCATCCGGGGCTCAAGAGTGCCGTAGCGGACTTTCTTGAGCGTGAACGGGTGGGCATCCTGGCGTATGCCGAAGAGGCGAGGGCAGCCCTGCCTTATCGGCAGGGCTGAACCATCGGTCTGGCAGTACTGCAGGTGAACGGTCAAATCGCTATTCTGTATGTACAAAAGTACATACAGGATGTGCCATGCATTTTGAGTGGGATGAAGCCAAGAACAAAGCCAATATTTCTAAGCACGGCATCGATTTTAACGACGTCCCTGATATTTTTAGACACCCAATGCTGGCCTTGCGCGATGATCGGGCGGATTATGGCGAAGAGCGTTGGATCAGTATTGGCTGGATCAAACTGTTAGTGGGTGTGGTCGTATATACCGAGCGGCGTGGTGATGTGATCCGTATCATCTCCGCCCGAAAAGCAACCAAGAAGGAGGCCAAATACTATGACGCAAACATCGAAAACTGATTGGGAGCGCTTGGCCAAGATGAATGAAGAAGAAATCGATACCAGTGATATCCCCGAGCTGGACGCCGAATTTTTCCGGCGTGCCGAGCTTCGTGTCCCGGTGAAGCAGGCGGTGACTATTCGACTGGATGCCGACGTTCTCGAGTGGTTCAAAGGCCAAGGCACCGGATATCAGACACGTATTAATCAATTGTTGCGTCAGTATATGCAAGCCCACCAAGGTTGAAGCGCATTCAATTGAAGTCAGTAAAACACCCTGTAGGAGCGAGCTTGCTCGCGAAGAACATGCAGACGACGCGGGATTACAGCTGTCAGCACTGCGTCATCGTTGGCATTTTTCGCGAGCAAGCTCGCTCCTACAGGGATTGGGTCAAGCGGGTTTTTCTTCACCCAACCATCGGTAGGTAATACCGCCGATCACCGCGCCGAGGATCGGCGCGAGCCAGAACAACCATAACTGCTGGAGTGCCCAACCGCCGACAATCAAGGCAGGCCCCGTGCTGCGGGCTGGGTTGACCGACGTGTTGGTGACCGGGATCGAGATCAGGTGGATCAGCGTCAGCGCCAGGCCAATGGCGATAGGCGCGAGGCCTGCCGGGGCACGGCGGTCGGTGGCTCCAAGGATGATCAGCACGAACATCGCTGTCATCACCAGCTCGCAGACCAGCCCTGCCGCCATTGAATACCCGCCCGGTGAATGCTCGCCATACCCATTGCTTGCCAGCCCGGAGGCCAGTTCGAACCCCGGTTTGCCGCTGGCGATGAAGTACAGCAGAGCGGCGGCGAGGGTGCCGCCGATTACCTGGGACACGATATAGGCCGGCAACTCCTTGGCTGGGAATCGTCCGCCTACCACCAGACCCACCGAAACGGCCGGGTTAAGGTGGCAGCCGCTGATGTGCCCGATGGCAAATGCCATGGTCAGCACTGTGAGCCCGAACGCCAGGGCCACACCGAGCAGGCCGATTCCGACATTGGGAAACGCTGCGGCCAGCACCGCACTCCCGCAGCCGCCCAACACCAGCCAAAACGTACCCAGCCCCTCTGTGATTGAACGTTTGAACAAAGACATGTGCCACGTCCTTGATAGATAGCTCTACCGAATCAGTAAATCAGTGATGCTCCCTGCAGATTTACTTCAGCGCCCATCTGGGCACTGCACTGAGTACAGCAGGGTTTTTACACAAATCCAGGCCATGAAAAAACGCCAGATGCCTATGGGCACTGGCGCGTGTTGTAAATGATACTGAGTGGATGCGATCAAATGTGGGAGGGGGCTTGCCCCCGATAGCGGTAGGTCAGCCAAGATCACTGTTGCTGGGGCGACGTCTTCGCGGGCAAGCCCCTTCCACCCCTTAAAAGGTATTTGCATCAGTCGATGCCGACGAATCCTCCGGTCTGGTGCTGCCACAATCGCGCATACAGCCCCTTGTGGGCCAGCAACTGGGCATGGCTGCCGCTCTCGGCAATCTGGCCTTTTTCCAGTACGACCAGGCGATCCATGCGTGCGATGGTCGACAACCGGTGGGCGATGGCAATCACCGTCTTGCCCTGCATCAGGGTTTCCAGGCTTTCCTGGATCGCCGCTTCCACTTCCGAGTCCAGCGCCGAGGTGGCTTCGTCCATGATCAGGATCGGCGCGTCCTTGAGCAGCACGCGAGCGATGGCGATACGTTGGCGCTGGCCGCCGGAGAGTTTCACCCCGCGCTCACCCACATGGGCGTCCAGCCCGGTGCGGCCTTCGGAGTCCGACAGCAGCGGGATGAACTCATCGGCGCGGGCCTTGTGCACTGCGGCCCAGAGCTCTTCGTCCGTGGCGTCGGGCTTGCCGTACAGCAGGTTGTCGCGGATCGAACGGTGCAGCAGCGAAGTGTCCTGGGTGATCATGCCGATCTGTTCGCGCAGGCTTTCCTGGGCGACTTCGGCGATATTCTGGCCGTCGATCAGGATACGTCCGCCCTGCAGGTCGTAGAGGCGCAGCAGCAGGTTGACCAGGGTCGATTTGCCCGCGCCGGACGGGCCGATCAGGCCGATCTTCTCCCCGGCCTTGATCTCCAGGTTCAGGCCACCAATGATTCCGCTCTTCTTGCCGTAATGGAAATCCACCTGTTCGAAGCGCACTTCACCCTGGGGCACGCTCAGGCGTGGGGCGTTGTCGCGGTCAGTCACGGCCAGTGGCTGGGCAATGGTTTTCAGGCCGTCCTGCACCATGCCGATGTTCTCGAAAATGCCGTTGACCACCCACATGATCCAGCCGGACATGTTGACGATACGGATCACCAGGCCGGTGGCCAGGGCAATCGCACCCACCGAGATCAGCGAGTGGGTCCACAACCACAGGGCCAGGCCGGTGGTGGTGACGATCAGCAGGCCGTTCATGGTGGTAATCGCGATATCCATGCTGGTCACCACGCGGCTGGCCAGTTGGGTTTTTTCGGTCTGCTCGATGATTGCTTCCTTGGCGTATCGCTGCTCGTATTGGGTATGGGCGAACAGTTTCAAGGTGGTGATATTGGTATAGCCGTCGACAATTCGGCCCATCAATTTGGAACGCGCTTCGGAGGAGATTACCGAGCGTTCCTTCACACGTGGCACGAAGTAACGCAGTGCCAGGCTGTAGCAGATGATCCAGCTCACCAGCGGGATCATCAGGCGCCAGTCGGCCTCGGCGAACAGCACCAGGGCGCTGATGGCGTAGATCGCCACGTGCCAGATCGCATCCACCGCCGCCACGGCGGAATCGCGCAGCGAGTTACCGGTCTGCATGATGCGCTGGGCAATGCGCCCGGCGAAGTCGTTCTGGAAGAAATTCAGGCTCTGCTTGAGCACGTAGCTGTGGTTCTGCCAGCGAATCAGGCTGGTCATGCCGGGGCTGATGGTCTGGTGTACCAGCAGGTCGTGCAGGGCGCCGAAAATCGGGCGCAAGAGCAGGGCGACCACGGCCATCCAGATCAGCTCGGTGCTGTGGATCTGGAAGAAATCGGCGGGCGGCGTGCCCTGGGCCAGGTCGATGATGCGGCTCAAATAGCTGAACAACGCGACTTCGATCAGCGCGCCAATCAGGCCCACCACCAGCAAGGCGGCGAAATGCGGCCACACCTGGCGCAGGTAGTAGAGATAGAAGGGCAGGACTTTATCGGGAGGCGCGGCGCTGGGCGCGTCGCGGAAAATATCGATCAGTTGTTCAAAACGACGATAGAGCATTAGGCTTGACGCCCGCCGTGCGGGCTCTCCTTTCAAATGCGCGCGCTGCCTTGTGGGCTGCGCGCGAAGCTTGCTGCTGACCTCAGTCGATGCGCTTGGCCGACTTGATCAGGACAGGATCGATTGGCACGTTCTGCATGCCTTGCTTGGTGGTGGTCTGGGAGTTGACGATGATGTCGACCACATCCATGCCCTTGACCACTTTGGCGAACACGGCGTAACCGGCATCGCGGCCCGGATCCAGGAAGGCATTGTCGGCGACGTTGATGAAGAATTGGCTGGTGGCCGAGTTCGGGTCATTGGTGCGCGCCATCGACAAGGTGCCACGCACGTTATGCAGGCCATTGCTGGCTTCGTTCTTGATCGGCGCTTCGGTCGGTTTTTGCGCCATTTGTGCAGTGAAGCCGCCGCCTTGGACCATGAAACCCGGGATCACGCGGTGGAAAATCGTGTTGGTGTAGAAGCCTTTGTCGACATAGGCCAGGAAGTTCTTGGTACTGATCGGCGCCTTGACCGGGTCCAGTTCGATTTCAATGTCGCCATTGGTCGTGGAGATCAATACGTGAGGCGCCTTGGCAGGTTCGGCCGCCATCAGGTTGGCAGCGAACAGAACGGAACCGGCAAAGAAGGCGATTTTTTTCAGCATGGGTCAGTGATCCTGGGTAGTGGTTTCGACGGTCTTTAGAAAATCGAGCAAGGTCGCGTTAAAGACTTCGGGTTGGTCCAAGGGCGTGGCATGGCGGGAATCTTCAATGACGACCAGCCGCGCATCGGGCAGCAGTTTTACATAGTTTTCTTTCTGCGCCACGGGGGTGTAGTCGTGGTCGGCGCTGATGACCAGGGTTGGACAGGTAATCCTCGAAAGTTGTTCCTGCACGCCCCAGCCCACAATCGCGTCGAAGCTGGCGAGATAAGCACGTTTGTCGTTCTTTGCCCAGCGTTTGGCCATCTTGCGCCGCAGGTCGGCTTGCTCAGGTTTTGGGAACAGCCGTTCGCCCAGGGCATTGCCGATGGTGCTCAGGTTCAGCACGCGGGCCAGGGTCCAGCGCTTGGCCCACTGCCAATAGTCATCGGCGCTGCGTACCTTGACCTCGGGCGCGCTGTTGACGATGCACAGGCTCTTAACCCGCGTGGGTTCATCCACCGCCAGTTGGAAGGCGATCATACCGCCCATGGATAACCCCACCACGTGGGCCGCGGGCAGGTCCAGATGTTCGATCAGCGCGACCAGGTCGAAGGTGAACCCCTGGATGCTGTAGCGCTCGCGGGGTTTATCGGAGCGCCCATGACCGCGCACATCGACCACGATCAGGCGATAGTGGCGGGCTAATACCGGCACTTGCAGCTCCCAATCCTGGCTGCTTGAGCCCAGGCCATGGATCAGGATCAGCGGGCTGCCGTGGCCGTATTCCTCGTAATGCAGGCTGCAGCCTTCATGCTCGAACCAGGCCATGGATGAACTCCGTTTCAGGCTTGCAGGGGCGCGGCAAAGGGCGCGTCCAGGGGAGCGGTATCAAAGGTGCGCAGCAGTTCCACGAGGATCTGCGTCGCCGGCCCCAGGGGTTTGTCTTTGTTCGAATACAGGTAGAAGGTCGGGTGGCGGCTGCCGCCCTGTGCCAAAGGCAGCTGCTTGAGCACGCCTTCGTTCAGTTCGCGCTCGACCATGTGCCGGGGCAGCCAGGCAAAACCCAGGCCGCTGCTGACGAAGGCGGCGGCGGTGGCCAGGCTGCCGACGGTCCAGCGCTGTTCGGCGCCGAGCCAGCCGACATCCCGCGGTTGCTGGCGACCGGAGTCGCGGATCACCACCTGCATCTGGCCTTCCAGGTCCTGGAAGCTGAGTTCGCGGCCCATGCGGTGCAAGGTGTGCTCGGGATGGGCGACGGCAATGAATTCCACCGCACTCATTTCAGTGCCCAGGTAACCGGGGATGCTGAAGCTGCAAATCGCCAGGTCGGCCACGCCTTCCATCAGCAATTCTTCAACCCCCGACAGCACTTCTTCGCGCAAGCGTACGCGGCAACCGCGGCTTTGGGGCATAAACGCGGTGAGGGCGCGCACCAGGCGCGCATTGGGATAGGCAGCGTCCACCACCAGGCGCACTTCAGCTTCCCAGCCCTGTTCCATATGGTGGGCGAGGTCTTCCAACTGGCTGGCGTTCTTCACCAACTGCCGGGAGCGGCGCAGCAGCACTTCACCGGCCTCGGTCAGCACCGCCTTGCGCCCGTCGATGCGCAGCAGCGGCACACCCAGTTGGTCCTGCATACGGGCCACTGTGTAGCTCACCGAGGACTGTGAACGGTGCAGCGCTTCTGCGGCCTGGGCGAAGCCGCCGTGGTCGACCACGGCTTGCAACGTGCGCCATTGATCAAGGGTAACGCGGGGCGCTTTCAAGATGAGCTCCTCTTGTCCTAAGCTGGCGGTCCTTATTGGAGACTGCCGAATGAGAAAATTCTGTTGTGTGTTGCTGGCGCTGCTGCCGTTGAGCGCATTTGCCTACCCCATCGACGTGACTAAAAAGATCGACGGCGTAAGCGTGGACTACACCGCATCCGATGTGGACGCCGACATCAGTTCGATCCAGTTGAGTAACTACGGCACCCACGATGCGGTGTGTTCGGTAATCTTCACCAACGGCCCGGAATCGCCGCGCCGTCGCACCGTGACCGTACCCGCCGGCAAAAGCACCAACACCACGGCCAAGTTCAACCGCGCGATTATCAAAATGCGTATTGCCTTGGACTGCGCTCCAAAATAAAGCAGCGGAGCATGCCAGACAGGAATACTCCGCTTAACAACAAATTTCTAGATGGGTTATAGCAGTTTTTTGCGCTTTTTTATCGAATAGGCCCTGGTTAACCTTCGCTCCATCGACTTACAGCAATTACCGATGGAGCCTACCAAGCCATGTCCAATGTCCTGATCATCGAAAGCAGTGCGCGCCAGCAGGATTCAATCTCCCGCCAGCTCACCCAACAGTTCATCGGTCAATGGCAGGCAGCCCATCCGGCGGACCGCATCACCCTGCGTGACGTGGCGCGCAATCCCGTTCCCCACTTGGACGCCAACCTGCTGGGTGGGTGGATGAAACCCGCCGAGCAACGCAACGACGATGAACAGGTGTCCCTGGACCGTTCCAATGAATTGACTGACGAACTGCTGGCTGCCGATGTATTGGTGATGGCTGCGCCGATGTACAACTTCTCCATCCCCAGCACCCTTAAAGCCTGGCTGGACCACGTGTTGCGGGCCGGTGTGACTTTCAAGTACACCACCACCGGGCCACAGGGTTTGTTGACCGGCAAGCGTGCCATCGTACTCACTGCTCGTGGCGGCATTCACGCCGGCGCCACCTCGGATCACCAGGAACCGTACCTGCGCCAGGTCATGGCTTTTATCGGGATTCACGACGTGACCTTCATTCACGCCGAAGGGGTGAACCTGGGGGCGGGCTTCCAGGAGAAGGGCGTCAATCAGGCTAAAGCACTGCTGGCGCAGGTCGCTTGAAGCGTTAATCGCCAGATAATCCCGCGCTGGTTATATAGCGCCACGCAAACCCTTCAAGTACGCGTATCGAACCTCCCTTTGCACTTGTTGCTCCTGAGTGCTCCTGCCCGACTGCCGCTTAAGCGAGGTCGGGTTTTTTTTGCGCCGAGTTTCTTCAAGCCACGAAAAGCTTTAATGTCGCGACCATTCGAAATGAGGCGCGCATGGGCTATCTACTGGTTGTCACCCTGATTCAGGCATTTTCCTTCAGCTTGATCGGCGAATACCTCGCCGGTCACGTCGACAGCTACTTTGCGGTGCTGGTGCGCGTGGTGCTGGCGGGGCTGATCTTTATCCCGCTGACCCGCTGGCGCTCGGTGGAGCCGGCGTTCATGCGCGGCATGCTGGTGATCGGTGCATTGCAGTTCGGTGTGACCTATGTGTGCCTGTACCTGAGCTTTCGCGTGCTGACGGTGCCGGAAGTGCTGCTGTTCACCATCCTCACGCCGTTGCACGTGACCCTGATCGAAGACGCGCTTAATCGCCGTTTCAACCCTTGGGCGCTGGTCGCAGCCTTGGTGGCGGTGAGCGGTGCGGCAGTGATTCGTTTTGATCAGATCACTCCACACTTCCTGATGGGGTTCTTGCTGCTTCAACTGGCCAACTTCACCTACGCGGCCGGGCAAGTCATGTACAAGCACCTGGTGGCGCGTTATCCGAGTGACCAACCGCATTTCCGGCGTTTCGGTTATTTCTACCTGGGCGCCCTGCTGGTGGTGTTGCCCGCATTCCTGCTGTTCGGCAAGGCTGATTTCCTGCCGCAAGCGCCGCTGCAGTGGGGCGTGCTGGTGTTCCTGGGAGTGGTCAGCACCGCGCTGGGCATGTACTGGTGGAACAAGGGCGCCTGCCTGGTCAATGGCGGCACCCTGGCGGTGATGAATAACCTGCATGTGCCGGTGGGGCTGCTGCTGAACCTGCTGATCTGGAACCAGCACGAGCCGCTGGGGCGTTTGGCCTTGGGCGGCCTGGTGATTCTGGCGGCGGTGTGGATCAGCCGGCTGGGTGTGCGTCAGGCGGTATCGTCTCCTCTATCGTGATCACGACTTTACCTTTGGCCCGGCCTTGTTCCAGATAACTCAAGGCCTCGGCCGTCGACTCGAAAGGGAAGATACGGTCGATCACCGGCTTGATAATGCCGGATTCAACCAGCGCGGTGAGTTCATCCAGTTGGGCGCCGCTGTCGCGCATGAAGACGAAGTCATAACGGACGTTTTTTCTGCGCGCTTTGCGGCGAATGCCGCTGCTCAAGACACCCATGACCAAGCCCAATCCCCACGACAGGTTTTGCTCGCGAGCGAATGCCGGCGTCGGTGGCCCTGAGATGGAGATGAGCTGGCCGCCCGGCTTGAGAATGTCGAGTGACTTTGCCAGCGCATCCGGGCCGAGGCTGCTCAAGACCACGTCGTAGTCTCTGAGCACGGTTTCGAAGTCTTGCTGCTTGTAGTCGATCACTACATCCGCGCCCAGCGCCTTGACCCACTCGACGTTGGCGGTACTGGTGGTCGTGGCGACAAAAGCGCCCAAATGCCTGGCGAGCTGGATGACGATACTGCCGACACCACCGGAGCCGGCGTGAATGAAGACCTTCTGGCCTTTTTTCAGCCGCGCCGTTTCAACCAACACCTGCCACGCCGTCAGCGCGACCAGGGGCAGAGAGGCGGCTTGCTCCATCGTGAGGTTTGCAGGTTTGCGTGCCACTGCGTCTTCGCGTACCGCAATCAGCTCGGCGAACGTTCCGATGCGCTGCTGGGGAGGGCGAGCATAGACTTCGTCACCCGGCTTGAAGCGTCGTACCGCCGACCCCACGCTGAGCACCACACCGGCCAAGTCATTGCCCAGGGTCAACGGCAACGCATACGGCAGGATCAGTTTGAATTCGCCTTTGGCGATTTTTGCATCCAGCATATTGACGCTGCTGGCATGCACTTGAACCAGCACGTCATGTTCACCCACCGCCGGTGCCGGGGCTTCGGTGAGGCGGCCTGTGTGCTTGCCGTAACGCTCGATTGAAAATGCCTTCATGGTTCAACGCTCATGGCTTGGACGGGAAGGGCAGGCGCCTATGCATCGCAGTAGCACAGCACGCCTGCAAAAGGGTTGATCAGGCTTTGACCAGGTAGCGTTCGGCTACCTCGGACTGCTTGATCTGCGCCAGCAAGCCTTGTCGCGCTGCCTGCAAGGCATCCCAGCGTGCGCCGTCCTGCAACGGCGGGATAGTCACGGGCTCGCGCCGGTCAAAGCCGATCAACGCCGCATCAACCAGGTCACCCACTTCCATCACGTCCGTGAGGGTATTGATGTCAATGCCAGCCCGCTCCCAGATCTCGGTACGCGTGGCCGCCGGCAGCACGACTTGTACGTAAACGCCTTTGGGAGCCAGCTCAAGGCTCATACCCTGGGACAGGAACAGTACGAACGCCTTGGTGGCGCCATACACCGTCATGCCGAACTCCGGCGCCAGGCCCACGACCGAGCCTATGTTGATGATAGCGCCGTCACCTGCTGCCGCCAGGCGCGGGGCGATGGCGCTGGCAAGTCGCACCAGCGCCGTGGTGTTGAGCGCAACCAACTGAGCGACGCTGTCGCTGGACTGTTCAATAAAGCTGCCGGACTGCGCGGCCCCGGCATTATTCACCAGCGTGCCAATGCTGGCGTCCTCGCGCAGGCGCGCTTCAACCGCTGCCAGGTCAGCGCTTTGAGTCAGGTCGGCGGGGAGGATATCAATGGTGATGGCGTGCTGTTGGCGCAGGCGGGCGGCGAGCGCTTCCAGGCGCTGGATGTCACGGGCGACCAATACAAGATTGTGGCCGCGCTGGGCAAAACGCTCGGCGTAGGCGGCGCCAATGCCGGTCGAAGCGCCAGTGATGAGAACGGTAGTGGAAGTGCTCATGGTGTGATGCTCTGTGGATGCGATGAGGTTTTATGATGTCGATCATAATCAAAACTGTCAACGGTTTTGATTATGATCGACATCATAGTAAGATGCCTATATTGCAGGGCAGCAGGAGGGCAAAAAATGAAGATCACCAAGACGCAATCACAGAGCAATCGAGCGCATATCGTCGCGACGGCTTCCGAACTGTTTCGTGAACGCGGTTTCGATGGGGTAGGTGTGGCCGAATTGATGGCTGCCGCCGGTTTTACCCAGGGCGGCTTTTACAAGCACTTCGGCTCCAAGGCGGATTTGATGGCGGAAGCGGCCGCCAATAGCCTGGCGCAGTCGCTCGCGAGCAGCGCGGGGATGGAGGCGGGGGAGTTTTTCGAGGTGTACCTGTCCAGGCAGCACCGCGATCATCCCGGCGGCGGATGCACATTAGCGGCGTTGTGTGCAGACGCTGCGCGTCAATCGGACACGCTCAAGCAGACCTTCGCCAACGGGTTGGAAAACACGCTGCAAGCCCTGGAGGCAAAGTACAACGCGGCGCAGGACGAATCACAGGAAGACGGGCGCGCGAAAATGCTCAACCGGATGGCCCACGCCATCGGCGCCATTGTGTTGTCGCGGGCGTGCCCGGATGATTCCGCCCTGGCCGATGAAGTGCTTGAGGTGTGTCGCAAGGAGATTACGGCATCACTGCCGTAATCCCGTTCGGGTCACATCACGCCGTTTCGACGTTGGACACCTGGGTGGCCCCGGCCAACGCAGGCAATACGCCGGCGCGCAGGTCATTGCCGCTCGGTTGCTGATACAGGCTCAACCCGAACTCCGGCAACACCGCCAGCAGATAATCAAAGATATCCCCCTGGATCCGCTCGTAATCGCCCCACGCGGTGGTGCGGGTAAAGCAGTAGATCTCCAGCGGCACGCCTTGGGCGGTGGTTTGCATCTGGCGCACCATGCAGGTCATGTTCGGCTGGATGTCCGGGTGGCTTTGCAGGTAGGCCAGGGCATAGGCGCGGAACGTGCCGAGGTTGGTCATTCGCCGGCGGTTGGCCGAGAGCTGCGCGCTTTGGCCCTGGGCTTCGTTCCAAGCCTTGAGTTCGGCCTGCTTGCGCCCGATATAGCCGGTGAGCAGGTGCACCTGGGTCATGCGCACTTCTTCGTCATCGCGCAAAAAACGTACGCCGCTGGCGTCGATATACAGGCTGCGCTTGATGCGCCGCCCACCGGAAGCCTGCATGCCGCGCCAGTTCTTGAACGACTCGGACATCAGGCGCCAAGTGGGGATGGAGACAATGGTCTTGTCGAAGTTCTGCACCTTGACCGTATGCAGGGTGATATCCACCACATCACCGTCGGCGCCCACCTGGGGCATTTCGATCCAGTCGCCGACCCGCAGCATATCGTTGCTGGTCAACTGCACGCTGGCGACGAATGACAGCAGGGTGTCCTTGTACACCAACAGGATTACGGCTGACATGGCACCCAGACCCGACAGCAACAGCAGCGGCGATCGGTCGATCAGCGTCGCGACAATGATGATTGCGCCAAATATGAACAACACCATCTTCGCCAATTGCACGTAGCCCTTGATCGAGCGGGTGCGTGCGTGTTCGGTGCGTGCGTAGATGTCCAGCAAAGCATTGAGCAGTGCGCTCATGGCCAGGACCAGGAACAGAATGCTGATCGCCAGGGCCACATTGCCGATAAACAGGATGGCGGTCTTGCTCAGGCCCGGCACCAGGTAAAGGCCGAACTGGATCACCAGGGACGGCGTCATTTGTGCCAGGCGATGGAAGACCTTGTTGTGCTGCAGGTCGTTGAGCCAGTGCAGGGCCGGTTGCCGGCCAAGCAACTTGATGGCGTGGATGATCAGGTAGCGCGCTACCCGTCCGAGCAGCAGGGCCACCACCAGCAACACCAGCAAGCCGAGGCCGGCGTGCAGCAGCGGATGTTCATCGAGGGTGCCCCAGAGGTCCTGGGCGTTGAGCCAGAGCTGTTTGATATCCATGAATGAAACCGATTCTTCTGTAAGGCAAGACGAGGGGGGATTAGAGCATTTAAGTGCAACAAAGTTGACGCTGTAGACAAATACGCTGACAAAAAAGCAGCTGATTAGCCCTGTTCGCGTAAAGAAACTCGGTTTGGACGCGCGAAACCGGTAACCTATGCCGCTGATATTTTGTATTTCTTCGAGGTAGCACCCGTGTTTTCCCAATTCGCCCTGCACGAACGCCTGCTCAAAGCCGTGGCCGAGCTTAAATTTGTCGAGCCTACGCCTGTGCAAGCAGCGGCCATCCCGCTCGCGCTCCAGGGGCGTGACCTGCGGGTGACGGCTCAAACCGGCAGCGGCAAGACTGCTGCTTTTGTCTTGCCGATCCTGCACCGCCTGATCGGCCCGGCCAAAGTCCGTGTGAGCATCAAGACCTTGATCCTGCTGCCGACTCGCGAGTTGGCCCAGCAGACCTTGAAGGAAGTGGAGCGCTTCTCGCAGTTCACCTTCATCAAGTCCGGCCTGATCACCGGCGGCGAAGACTTCAAGGTCCAGGCTGCCATGCTGCGCAAGGTGCCGGACATCCTGATCGGCACCCCGGGGCGCATGATCGAGCAACTCAATGCCGGCAACCTTGATCTCAAGGAAGTCGAGGTGCTGGTGCTCGACGAAGCCGACCGCATGCTGGACATGGGCTTCGCCGATGACGTGCAGCGCCTGGTGGCCGAGTGCGTCAATCGCCAGCAGACCATGCTGTTCTCCGCCACTACTGGCGGTTCGACCCTGCGCGACATGGTCGCCAAGGTCCTGAACAACCCCGAACACCTGCAGGTCAACAACGTCAGCGATCTCAACGCGACCACGCGCCAGCAGATCGTCACCGCCGACCACAACGTGCACAAAGAGCAGATCCTCAACTGGCTGTTGGCTAACGAGACCTATCAGAAGGCCATCGTGTTTACCAACACCCGGGCCGCGGCTGACCGCATCTACGGTCGCCTGGTGGCGCAGGACTACAAGGCGTTCGTGCTGCACGGCGAGAAAGACCAGAAGGACCGCAAGCTGGCCATCGACCGCCTCAAGGCAGGCGGCGTGAAGATCCTGGTGGCCACCGACGTCGCCGCCCGCGGCCTGGACGTGGACGGCCTGGACATGGTGATCAACTTTGACATGCCCCGCAGCGGCGACGAATACGTACACCGTATTGGCCGTACCGGGCGTGCCGGCAACGATGGCCTGGCCATCTCGCTGATCTGCCACGGCGACTGGAACCTGATGTCGAGCATCGAGCGCTACCTCAAGCAGTCGTTCGAGCGCCGCACCATCAAGGAAGTCAAAGGCACCTACACCGGGCCGAAGAAGGTCAAGGCGTCGGGCAAAGCCGTGGGCGTGAAGAAGAAAAAGACCGACGCCAAGGGCGACAAGAAAAAGGCAGGCGCCAAGTCGCCGACCAAGCGCAAGATCGCCAACCGGCCGAAGACCGACAACCTGTCGCTGGTCAGCAAGGACGGCATGGCGCCGCTCAAGCGCCGCAAGCCAGAAGCACCGGCTGCCGAATAAGCAGATGGGCAAAAAAACCGGACAATGTCCGGTTTTTTTATGCCTTTATCGTTCCCACGCTTTGCGTGGGAATGCCTCCCGGGACGCTCTGCGCGCCGCCGTACTCAGCTTTTGGCCTTGGCGGCAGCTTCTTTCAGTTCCTTTAGCCGGGCATCAATCAACTGGCACTTGTCGGGAAACTCTGCGCTCTCAGTATCCAGATCCATTTTCTGCAACTCGTCATTCATCTCCTTGGCCTTGGTTGGGTTCTGCTCGGTGAGCTTGGTCACTTCCTTGGCCAGTTCTTCGCGCTTGGCCGTGGCCTCGTCGAGCGTACAAGCCCAGGCGGGCAGGGCGGCAAGCAACGTGGCGGCGATGGCCAGGTTTCTCAGGGTTTTCATGGTCGGACCTCCTTGGCGGTATAGGCAGTTGAGGCGGCGAACGTCTGGAAAGTTCAGAGAAATGACGCCCGTCTATCCGGGTGAACGGCCAGTGCCCGCACGTGTCACTACCTATGACGGGCTAATTTTCCATCGGCCTGCAGGAGGAATCAGGATGACGACTTACAACTGGGATCTGATCGAACGTCTGCTGCATGAAGTGCAGAACGGCGAGGGCAGCTTTGCCCCGCGTAAATACGCCGAGCAGGAAGCCGCTGATAAAGCGACGGCTGGCGAGGACACCGGCAACCTGGATGCGCTGAAAAAAACCGCTGCGGACTACGAAGCGTTGTTGTTCAAGCGCGGGTTCATTGAGTCGCGTCCCGAAGAGGAAGGCGGCAACGGTGAGAACTTCATCTTGACTGAGCGGGGTGCAAGGCTATTGGCGTTGATCGACAGCTCGATTCCTGGCAATGAGCACCCCCGTCAAGTGATGGACGAGCAGGAGGACGCGCTGGATGAAGCGACCTTCGATCAAGTCTCTTCCAAAGCTGCGATTGCCGGTGGCGCTATATAACCCCTGAATCCAATGTGGGCGGGAGCGATGCTCCCCTCCCTATTGATTTGCGCCAGCCTTGAGGCATTTAAGGGCTTTGAAATCGCCCCGTACGCCGTCGATTTTTTGCTTCAGTTTCTGCCGCTGTTGCACCGTGCTCTCAGCCATCAGGTCCACGATCAGACTGCGCGCTGCTGCTTCGGTCTGGGCATAGGCAGCACGGTATTCAGGCGTCCATAGGCTCTCCCTGTCCACCAGCAAACGTTGCATCTTCTGCGGGAAGTCGGCGTCGTGGCGGTGCTCGACGGCCTCGATAAACTGCGCCTGCCAATGGGCGCGGTTGCCGATCCACGCGTGGTTCTGTTCACCCAGGGCGATGGACCAGGCCGTTACGCGGTTTTGCTGGCTGGCGCTCAGCGGGCCGATCCAGGCGTCCAGGCGCTTGCTCATGCGCTCGGCGCGTTCTTTGATCTGCTGGGCCAGCGGTGGCTTGAGGTATTCGTCCTGGCGTTTGCGCAGGTCCTTGGCAAGGGCCTCGCTCATATCCTTGACCTGTTGATCATCCAGACCCTGCAGCAACTGCACGGCGGACGGGGTGATCTCCCGCGCGATCTCGGCAATCGCCTGCTTGGCTTCGGCGGTTCGGGTCTGCAGCGCAGCGTCAGTGATTTGGTTGCTGTCGACCATTTGCTGCAAGCGGTCCAGCCAGTCCAGGTAACCCGGCAATTGCGTGGTGCAATGCCAGGCCAGGTGTTCCTTGAGGGTGTCGTTGAACCAGCTCTTTTGCCCGGCGTTCATGTCCAGGTAGTCGTTGAGGGTCCAGGGGATGATCACGTCGAGATTACGGTAGGCCAGGCCCACGCGATTGCAGCCGGCGAGCACCAGGCTCAGGGTCAACAGTACCATCAGGAGTTTGAGCCGGCGCAACATGGGCGAGTCCTTGCACGGATGGGGTTAATGCATGTGAACCTGCGCGAGGTGCGACAGTTCAGCCCATCAATAAAACGGCCGGACAGCCTTCAAGGTCAACAGGCCGTCACATTGCGAATTATGTCCGGAGTAGGCCGAGCAGTCACCGCCGCTGAGGCTGGAATCGCTGTAGATCAGGTCCAGGTCAATGCCTTTCCACGCCCGGGAAAATTGCACCGACCAATCGCTGAAACTGCTGATGGCGCCGTTCTCCACCGAGACCGGTGTGCCCAATTGGTGGGTGGTGTACTTCATGCTGACGCCGATACCGAAAGGCTGGGTGCCGCCGAGGTCGGCAAACAGGGTGCTGTCCTGGCGGTCGGGGTCGTTGCTGAAAGATACGCCAAAGCGGTTACCCAACAGATTCAGGCCGCCATAGAACTCCTGGCTGTCGAGGGGGCTGACCTTGGGGTAGCTGTAGTGAATCAAGCCCACTTCATAGCCCAGGGTCTGGTCGAAAGGGCGTTTGAAACCCAGGTAGGAGTCGACTTCGAGATTGTTGGGTGAGGACAGGCCCATGTTCGGCGAAAACTGGCCGAAATACAGGCCGCTGTCGTGGCTCAAGTCCAGGCCGCCGTGGAACGAGTCGCTACCAGGGGAGGTCGGCTTGACCAGGCCCTGAGCCATACTCCGGCTGGGGGTGGTGCCCAATTTCAGGTCGAAGTCACCCAGTTCGCGCTGGAAAATCTGCGCTTCGGCCAATGGGCTGGCGACTAGGATACTGACCAGGAAAATACAGCGTTTAAGCATGCTTCACTCCATGAAAAGCGAGGAGCAGTAACGGATGGGTTCGAGCAGATGCCCGTGCTAGACGTGTGCAAGGATACCGGCGAATGCCAGGCGTTGAGACCCGTTCGTCGATTAGCTTGATATTGGATGCGGTGCGAGGGTGTTTCGAACTCTAGTCCTAGCGCCTTGAGGGCAAGACGCTTAGGGACCAGATGCAGTGCGCAGGTATTACTTCTTGCCCAGGCTGATCTGCTTGGACGGGCCGAAAGTCTGGCCACTCACGCCCTTGGCAATCTGCTGGATTTCGCCACCGGACTTGAGGAACGCAGCAATCTGGCTGTTGATCGATTCGCTGGTTTCAACGGCGGGAGCTGGCTTTGCTTTGCTGTTGGATGCTTTTACGCGCATGGCGGCCACTAACCTGTAGAAAATTAACTTGGCCAGGCATCGTACAGGAAATACTTGACAATTGCTTGGCAAATATCCCCGGGCAATAAGTTACAGGCCTCGGGATAAACGCAGATAATCGATGAAATAAAGCGCTAACTTACTGTTTTAGCTCGGAACCATTGGGCGGGCCGAAGAGGGTGACACGGCAAAATTCAACCGATTGATCAGACGAGTGGAGCGTTGCCAGTGTAACGCCATGCCAGCCCGTGATTTTTCAGGCGTACGCGCGTGCAAGGCGCAACTCGGGTAGAATGCCGCCCACGCAATGAGGGTATTGGAAATGGCTTTAATCGGGCGCTACAACAGCTTGCAAGTGGTCAAGCATACTAACTTCGGTTTGTACCTGGATGGTGCGCAAGATGGGGAAATCCTCTTGCCTAATCGGTATATCCCTAAAGATATTCCCAGTGAAGATGAAGACTGGCTTAACGTTTTCATTTATCTGGACAGCGATGACAAACTTATCGCCACCACCGAAAAACCCAAAGTTCAAGTCGGCGAATTTGCCAGTTTGAAAGTTGTGGAGGTCAACAGCATCGGTGTATTCCTCGATTGGGGGTTGCCAAAGGATCTGCTGCTGCCGTATTCGGAAGAAAAACGCCAATTGACCGCGGGTGAGTATTGCGTGGTGCACGTCTACCTCGACAAGCACACCAAGCGCATCACCGCCACCGCACGTCTTGACCGCTACCTGGACAAGACGCCAGCCAACTACCAAGTGGGCCAGGAAGTCGACCTGCTGGTGGCCGAAGCCACGGACATGGGCTTCAAGGCGATCATCAACAACAAGCACTGGGGCCTGATCCACAAGAACGAAGTGTTCAAGTTCCTGCGCCCGGGCAAGGAAGAAAAAGGCTTTATCAAGGAGATCCGTGCCGATGGCAACATCAGCCTGAGCCTGCAACCGGTTGGCCAGGAAGCAGCCTCCAGCCTGAACTCCAAGATCCTCGCCAAGTTGCGCGACAACAATGGCACGCTGCCGGTCAGCGATAAAAGCGATCCGGCCGTGATCAGCAACTTGTTCGGCGTGAGCAAGGGCAACTTCAAGAAGGCCATTGGTGCGCTCTACAAGCAGGGCCAGATTGTGATTCATGCCGATCGCATTGAACTAAGCTGATCGCGCCTGGATCTTTGTAGGAGCGAGCTTATTGTGGCGAGGGAGCTTGCTCCCGCTCGACTGCGCAGCAGTCGCGAGCTTTTGGGGGCGCTTCGCACCCCAGCGCAAGCAAGCTTGCTCGCCACAATACGCTCGCTCTTACAAAGGCTTGTGTCATGTCCAAGAGAACGCTCTTCGCCTACCTCGGCACCCTGCTCGCCTTTCTCATCCTTGACGGCCTATGGCTCGGCGTCCTGATGGGTCCCACCTACAAATCCCTGCTCGGCCCGCTGATGCTTGATCAGCCGCGCCTGTTGCCGGCGGTATTGTTCTATCTCCTGTATGTGCTCGGTTGTGTGGTGCTGGTGATCTTGCCCAGCGCAAGCTGGCAACGCGCTGCGCGTTTGGGCGCCCTGCTTGGCCTGGTGGCCTATGGCACTTATGACCTGAGCAACTGGGCCACGCTTGAAGGCTGGTCAGCCGGGCTGGCGGTGATGGACATGGCGTGGGGCACCTGCCTAACGGCGATGTGCTGCACCGTCGGCCATCTGTGTGCACATCGGCTGCGTCGGTAGGGAGCGGTTGATCAACACTGAGCCTGCCAATAACAACCCGGTGCCTGCGATGGCCAGCGCCGGTTGCAGGCCACCACTGAGGTGGCTGCTCACCGACGCCAGCAGCGGCCCGCTCAGTTGGCCGATGGCAAAGCTGGCGGTCAACAGCCCGGTGCTGCGTTGGTAGCCGTGGGGCGCGACTTCCCGCAAGCGGGCCATAACCAATTGCATGCAGGCCAGGAAGGGCGCACCGCACAGCAACACACCGAGCGCCAGGCCCCAGCTATTGCCGAGCAGGCAGGCAAACACGCCTGCTGCTTGCAGCCACAAGGTCGCCATCAGCCAGTGGCGGGTGGTGTGTGGGTCCTTGCGGCGCAGGCTTGCCACCGCCACACCCAGCGCGGCCGCCAGGCCAAAGCAGGGCCAGAACAGATCGGCCTGCCAGGCGCCTTTGAACTGTGCGCTGGCCATCTGTGAGAGAAAGGTCGCCGGTATGATGTAGCCCAGGCCGTATAAAAAGTAAATCCAGCACAGGTGCGCGATGCTGCCGTTATTACCTGCGCTGGTGGCCTGTGCAGGTGCGAGGGTCGGCTTGGGTAAAAACGCCAGGATCGCCAGCAGCATCAGCAACGCCACCACGCCGTAGATCAACCACAGCGTGGCAGAACTTTGCCCCCTGAGATTCGAGCCCAGCGCCAGCAAACCTGTCAGCAAGATCCCCAGCCCCGGCCCGGCAAAGATCAACGCGCCCAGGCGTGGTCTTCCGGCGGCAATCGCCAGCGGTTGGCTCAAACTGGTGATCATCACCAACACCCAGGCGCTTGCCACGCCGGTGCCGAAGCGCAACAGCAAGTGTGGCCAGAACCCGTTGGCCCAATACGACGCCAGGGTCAGCAATACGCAGAGCCATAGCCCGCCGTAGAGGCGCCCGCGTACATGCTGATGGCTGCGGGCAAAGATCGAGTCCACCGCGCCCACGAAGTAGCCCAGGTAGTTGGCGGCGGCGATCAGCCCGGCGCCGGTCAGGTCGATCTGACCTTCGCTGAGCAGATGTGGCATTTGCGGAGTGAGGGCAAAGCGGCCAATGCCCATGGCCATCATCAGGGCGATGAAGCTGGCGAGTAAACGAATCAGCGGTGACATGCTCAGGGTTCCTGCAAGAAAGCGAATGACTTGCAGGCTAAGGTGGATTGACTTTCTGTAAAAATGAATAATAGTGAGAAACTTGTTCAGTTTTGGAGAAAGGTATGGAGTTCAGTCAATTGCGGATTTTCCAGGCGGTGGCAGAAGAGGGCTCCATTACCCGTGCGGCTGAGCGTCTGCACCGCGTGCCCTCGAACCTGTCGACTCGGCTCAAGCAGATGGAGGAACAGCTCGGCGTCGAGCTGTTCGTCCGTGAGCGCCAGCGTTTGCAGCTTTCTCCTGCGGGCAAGGTGCTGCTGGACTACAGCACTCGGCTGCTGGCGCTGCATGACGAAGCCCACGGCGCCGTACAAGGCGGGCAACCGGCCGGTGACTTTGTGTTGGGTAGCATGTACAGCACCGCGGCAGTCCACTTGCCGAAACTGCTGGCGCGTTATCACAAGACTTATCCCATGGTGAACCTGCAGGTGCAGTCGGCACCCAGCGGGGAACTGCTGGAAGGTTTGATCACTGGGCGTCTGGACGCAGCTTTTGTGGACGGTCCGATGACGATCGCCAGCTTGGATGGCGTG
Organism: Pseudomonas khavaziana; assembly: GCF_036704165.1. Lineage (NCBI taxonomy): Bacteria > Pseudomonadati > Pseudomonadota > Gammaproteobacteria > Pseudomonadales > Pseudomonadaceae > Pseudomonas > Pseudomonas khavaziana. The sequence goes on along the minus strand of NZ_CP129946.1, from coordinate 4,734,837 downwards.
CCTTTATGCGAAGAGCGTCTGGTACTGATTTGCGAGGCTGATCACCCGCCGGTGCGCGGTCCACAGGACGTGGCTGGCCGTTCGGTGTTCACTTTTCGACGCAGCTGCGCCTACCGCACCCGCTTGGAAACCTGGTTTTCCCATGATCGCGTCGCCATGGGGCGGGCGATCGAGATCGAGTCCTACCAAGGCATGCTCGCTTGCGTGATCGCCGGTTCCGGGGTGGCGTTGATGTCCGAATCCATGCTCAACAGCCTGCCAGGCAAGGACAGCGTGTCCGTTCATCCGCTGACTGGGCCTTTTGCCACTGCAACCACCTGGCTGATGTGGCGAAAGGGTATGCTCGGCGCTAACCTCAATGCATGGATCGACCTGCAGCAAGAGGGTAGGGCCGAGTCTTTGCCAGATACCCGTGCGATTGCTTGAACGATCCGTCAGGATTCGGATCAATCCAGTAATAGTTCGTTGTGGTTTCGTTCAAGCAATACCTAGGACTTAAGGCTACTATCACTGTAGGAAACGGCGACAAAACTCACGCCGACCAGCACTACCCTCAAAGGGGGCAACCATGAAAGAGAAAATCCAGAACTGGCTCCATGACCTTGGCGTTGCGCTGGGCTTGATCGAGCCACCGCTGCAACCGGTGCCGATCCGTACTGATGATGAGCAGCGTCGGCCACGTCGCCGCTAAGCATTCGCTCTCGCATTTGTTTGCTCAAGGCGAAAAAAAACGGGCGCGACCTCCGACGTCGCGCCCGCTGAAGAAACTCGCTAAATCCTTTTATAGCTCAAACCGTCCGAGCCGCCACTGTATCCGGTCGGCGCGACACTAAGCTCACCAGCACAAAACTCACCAGCGCGACCGCCAGGCTGTAGTAAATCGGCGTGTTTGCGGCCAGCCCATCCTTGAACATAAACACCAGTGCGGTCACAAAACCCAGGGTCATGGACGTAATTGCGCCCGAGGTTGTTGCGCGCTTCCAGAAGATCGCGCCAATCAATGGCACCAACATACCGCCTACCAGCAGGTTATAGGCCAGGGTCAGGGCGCTGATCACATCGTTCACCACCAGGGCAATACACAGTACGGCGACGCCGGTCAGCAGGGTGAACAAGCGGTTGATGCGCAGGCTCGATTGCTTGCCACCGCGCAGCCGTGGCAGCAGGTCCTCGGTCAGTACGGTGGAGGCGGCGAGCAAGCCGGCGCTGGCGGTAGACATCATCGCGGCCAGTGCGGCGGCGATGACCAGGCCACGGATGCCATCCGGCAACGAAGCTTTGACGATGGCGGCGAAGGCATTGTTGACGTTGTCCAGGTCCGGGATCAGCACATGGGCGGCCATGCCGATCAGCGCACAGGCCAAGCCGTAGAGGATGCAGTAGAAACCTGCGAACGTGCCGGCGTATTGGGCGACCTTTTCATCACGGGCAGTGAACACCCGTTGCCAGATATCCTGGCCGATCAGGATGCCGAAGAAGTAGATCATGAAGTAGGTGATGATCGTGTCCCAGCCAATGGCGGTGAAGCTGAAGCTCGACGCTGGCAGCTTGGCCACCAGTTCGTCCCAGCCGCCGACGCGGTACAGGCAGATCGGCAGCAGGATGAACATCAAGCCGACGGTCTTGATCACGAATTGCACGATATCGGTGAGGGTCAGCGACCACATGCCGCCGATGGTCGAATACACCACCACCACCCCACCACCTACCAGTACCGACATCCAGAACGGCAGGTCGAACAGCACTTGCAGCACAGTGCCGATGGCCAGGATCGAAGTCACCCCGATCATCAGCGCGTAGGCCAGCATGATCACCGCACTGGCCTGGCGCGCCATGGGGTTGTAGCGTTTTTCCAGGACCTGGGTGACGGTGAATATCTTCAACTTCAACAGCGGCTTGGCCAGGAACAGGTTCAGCGCGATGATTCCCGCACCCAGCGCGGCGCACAGCCAGAAACCGGAAATGCCGTGCACGTAGCCCAGGCGCACGGTGCCGACGGTGGAAGCGCCGCCCAATACCGTGGCGGCCATGGTACCCATGTACAGCGACGGGCCGAGGTTACGGCCGGCCACCAGGTAGTCTTCGTGGGTTTTAGCACGGCGCATGCCGTAGTAGCCGAGCACGAGCATGCCGGCGGCGTAGAGGAGTACGACGAATAAATCCAAAGCCATGGCGGTGATTCTCCGATTATATTTTTTATGGTCGATCAGGCGGCAGCCGGCTCCGTAAACACGCGAGCGAAAGTCAGGTATCTCGAGGAGGGGGCTCTACGACCCCCTTGGTTGTCAGTGTGTAAAGACGGTTCTTGTTATTTTCATACCCCGTGTGCGTTCATCAGCGATGCGCCACGCCCGGCAGTACGCAAAGCATCTCGTACAGCAGGTTGGCGCCGAGCAGCGAGGTGTTGCCGGTGGTGTCGTAGGGCGGCGAAACCTCTACCAGGTCGCAACCAATCAGGTCGAGGCCCTGGCAACCGCGGATGATCTCGATGGCCTGGATGGTGGTCAGCCCACCGATTTCCGGGGTGCCGGTGCCGGGCGCCCAGGCGGGGTCGATGCCGTCGATGTCGAAGCTCAGGTACACCGGGCCGCCGCCGACTTTCTCGCGTACTTCGGCCATCAACGGCGCGAGGGAGTGATGCCAGCATTCTTCGGCCTGTACCACGCGAAAGCCCTGTTTGCGGCTCCAGTTGAAGTCTTCGGCGGTGTAGCCCTGGGCACGCAGGCCGATCTGCACCACGCGGTCGCAATCGAGCAAGCCTTCTTCCACGGCACGGCGGAAGGTGGTGCCGTGGGCAATTTTCTCGCCGAACATATGGTCATTGACGTCGGCGTGGGCGTCGATGTGCACCAGCCCGACCTTGCCGTGTTTCTTGTGGATCGCCCGCAGGATCGGCAGGGTGATGGTGTGATCGCCCCCCAGGGTCAGGGGGATCACATCGTGCTCAAGGATTTCATCGTAGGCTTCTTCGATGATGCGCACGGCGTCGAGCAGGTTGAAGGTGTTGATCGCCACGTCGCCGATATCGGCCACCGACAGCGAGTCGAACGGTGCCGCGCCGGTGGCCATGTTGTACGGACGGATCATCACCGACTCGGCTCGGATCTCCCGTGGGCCGAAACGCGTGCCGGCGCGCAATGAGGTGCCGATATCCAGGGGCACGCCAATAAAGGCGGCGTCCAGGCCCTTGGCCGTTTGCAGGTGAGGAAGACGCATCATGGTGGCGATGCCGGCGAAGCGCGGCATTTCGTTGCCGCCCAGTGGTTGGTGGAAAATCTTGTCCACGGGATTGCCTCATCGTTGTTTTGTTTATTAGTGGGCGATTCTGCGAAAAGCCTGGCGTAGGAAGAATCGGCTGGGGCAAATACTTAGTTCAGATTTTTCTAAACTAATGACTGGGGTAAACTCCCTGATCCTGTAGGAGCGAGCTTGCTCGCAAAAAACGTCAGCGATGACGCAGGCATCCAGAATGTACGCGGCGTCCTCAGGTTTTTCGCGAGCAAGCTCGCTCCTACAGTTAGTTGAAGTTTGTGGAGACCCTATGGCCAACGCCTTGCCCGACCTGAAACTGCTGCGCATCTTCGTCAGCGTCGTGCGCCATCAGGGTTTCGCCAATGCCCAGCACGAACTCAACCTGTCCACATCGGCCATCAGCACCTATATGAGCCAGCTGGAATCAGCCTTGGGCCTGGTGCTGTGCCATCGTGGTCGTGGTGGTTTCAGCCTGACCAGCAAGGGCGAGCTGTTTCATCAGGAAACCCTGCGCCTGCTGGGCGAACTGGAAGGCTTCGAACAATACGCCGCGGCGTTGAAAGGCGAGCTGCGCGGTACCCTCAAGCTCGGCGTGCTCGACTCCACCGTCAGCGACAAGGCCTTGCCCTTCGCCGAGGTGATCGGCGCCTACAGCCTGGAGCACCCGGCAGTGCACCTGCACCTGTCGGTGATGAGCCCCTATGAACTACAACTGGGTGTACAGGACAACCGCCTGGACCTGGCCATCGGCGCGTTTTCCAATCGCATGAGCGGACTGGTCTACATGCCGCTGTACCGTGAACAGCACTGGCTTTATTGCAGCACCCGGCATCCGCTGTTCAATGAGCGGCGTATCCCTGAACAAGTGATCACCCAGCAGCGCATGGTCGGCCGTGGCTATTGGAGCCAGGCCGAGTTGGCGCGCCATGGTTTCAAGCACAGTGCCGCGACGGTGGAAAGTATGGAGGCTCAACTGATCCTGGTGCTGTCCGGCGCGTACATCGGCTACCTGCCCGAGCACTACGCCCAGGCGTGGGCCGACAAGGGCGACCTGCGTGTATTGCTGCCCGCCACGTTCGGCTATCAGGCACCGTTTTCGATGATCATGCGCCGTGGTCGCAGCCGTGAACCGCTGATCCAGACTTTCCGCGACTTGCTCAAGACCCAGCTCAACCAGGCCTGAAAACACATGTCCAGACCCCAATGCCCGCGATGCCTGCGGCCGACCACTCACTGCCTCTGTGCGCTGATCCCCCACCTCGACAGCCGTACCCGCGTGTTGTTGTTGCAGCATCCGAGCGAGGTCAACCATGCGCTCAATACCGCACGGTTGGCGGCGTTGGGCTTGAATAATGCGCAGTTGCTGGTGGGCGAGGTGTTTGATGACCTGGCGACGTTATTGAGCGCGCCTGGGTATCAGGCTCGGCTGTTGTTTCCTGCCGATGATGCCCAGCCTTTGCAAGCCTACGCGCCCGATGACCAGCCGCTGTTGCTGGTGGTGCCCGATGGCACTTGGCGCAAGGCGCGCAAACTGTTGCACCTCAACCCGTTGCTGGCGGCGTTGCCTCGGGTGACATTGGCCAACGGCGGCGTCTCCCGGTATCGCTTGCGCAAGGCGCCGGGGCCCGGAGCCTTGTCGACGCTCGAAGCCATCATGCAAGCGCTGCAGGTACTGGAAGCGCCGGTATCCTTCGAGCCGCTGCTCAAACCCTTTGAAGCATTGATTGAGGGGCAGATTGCGGCGATGGGGGAAGAAATTTTCCGGAGAAATCATGGCGGCGGACGGCAGGAGTAGCAGGTTTATCGAGGCGCGACCATCGGGAGCAAGCCCCCTCCCTCATTCGACCGCATTCTCATGATGGAATGCGATCAACTGTGGGAGGGGGCTTGCTCCCGATGGCGTCCGAACAGTCGCCAATTTGTTCGCTTATTCCTATAAGCCATAAGCACCACACTTTGCGTGATATGGCCCGCCGGCCTTTCCCGGTATGATGTTCGCCCCGCAGTCTGGATTGCGAATACGCCATGACCTTGCAGTACCCAACAATCGCCGATTGCGTCGGCAACACGCCCCTGGTCCGCTTGCAACGCATGGCGGGTGAAACCAGCAATACCCTGTTGCTCAAGCTCGAAGGCAACAACCCGGCCGGCTCGGTCAAAGACCGCCCGGCACTGTCGATGATCGCGCGCGCCGAGCTGCGTGGGCAGATCAAGCCCGGCGACACCCTGATCGAAGCCACCTCCGGCAACACCGGGATCGCCCTGGCCATGGCCGCCGCGATCAAAGGCTACAAAATGGTGCTGATCATGCCCGACAACGGCAGTGCCGAGCGCAAGGCAGCAATGACCGCCTATGGCGCTCAGCTTATTCTGGTGAGCCAGGAAGAAGGCATGGAAGGCGCCCGTGACCTCGCTGAGCGCATGGCCGCCGAAGACCGTGGCGTGGTACTGGACCAGTTCGCCAACGGTGATAACCCCGAAGCGCACTACACCAGCACCGGTCCGGAAATCTGGCGCCAGACCCAGGGCACCATCACTCATTTCGTCAGCTCCATGGGCACCACCGGTACCATCATGGGTAACTCGCGCTACCTCAAGGAGCAGAACCCGGCGATCCAGATCGTTGGCCTGCAACCGATGGAAGGCGCGGCCATCCCAGGCATCCGCCGCTGGCCCGAAGAGTACTTGCCCAAGATCTACAACGCCACGCGGGTGGACCGCATTATCGACATGGCCCAGCGTGAAGCCGAAGACACCACACGCCGCCTGGCCCGTGAAGAGGGCATATTCTGTGGCGTGTCCTCCGGTGGTGCCGTGGCCGGTATGTTGCGCTTGTCCAAAGAGGTGGAAAACGCGGTGATCGTCGCGATCATCTGTGACCGAGGCGACCGCTATCTGTCGACCGGCATTTTCGACGAACCCAACTGATGGCCAAGCACGAGAGAGGCCTGCGCTTCCAACCGACGGGCGGCAGCCGGGCCCCACAGATACCCGTGGGCAAGAAACAGCGCCTGACCATTGAGCGCCTGGCCAATGACGGTCGGGGCATCGTGTTCTTTGAAGGCCGCACTTGGTTTGTAAATGGTGCGTTGGCCGGCGAAGAGGTGGAAGCACGGGTGTTGGGCGCCCATGGCAAAGTGGTCGAGGCGCGCACCGAGCGGGTGTTCCAGGCCAGCGAACTGCGTCGCCCGGCACCCTGCGCCCACGTTGGCCGTTGCGGTGGTTGCAGCGTGCAGCACCTGCCCCATGAAGAACAACTTGCCCTGAAACAGCGCATGCTCGCCGAGCAATTGTCGCGGGTGGCCGGTGTCGAACCGCAAGAATGGGCGCCGCCATTGAGCGGGCCGGAGTTCAGTTATCGGCGTCGCGCCCGTGTGGCGGTGCGTTGGGACGCCAAGGCAAAGCAACTCGAAGTGGGTTTTCGCGCCGTAGCCAGCCAGGACATCGTCGCTATCGATGATTGCCCCGTGCTGGTACAGGCCTTGCAACCGATCATGCAGCGTCTGCCGAACATGCTGCGTCGTTTGAGCAAGCCGCAGGCGCTGGGGCATGTGGAGTTGTTCAGCGGCTCCACCATCGCGGTGTTGCTGCGGCATATGGCGCCGTTGTCCGAGGCTGACGTGCAGATCCTCAAGGAGTTCTGCGCCTTCCATGACGCCCAATTGTGGCTGCACGGGGAAGGGCAACCGGAACCCGTCGAACCCGACCTGGCCCTGGGTTTCCGACTGGACGCCTGGGATCTGGAGCTGGCTTACCGGCCGGGAGACTTCGTGCAAGTCAACGCCGGGGTCAACCAGGCGATGGTTGCCCAGGCCCTGGAATGGCTGGCGCCACAGTCCGACGAACGGGTGCTCGATCTGTTTTGCGGCCTGGGCAACTTTGCCTTGCCACTGGCTCGTCAAGCACGCGAAGTGGTGGCGGTGGAGGGCGTACAGGCCATGGTGGACCGCGCCGCACTCAACGCTGAGAGCAACAATGTGCATAACGCACAGTTTTTCCAGGCGGATTTGTCCCAGCCTTTAACGGACGCGGAGTGGGCCAAACAGGGCTTTTCTGCGGTACTCTTGGACCCACCCCGCGATGGTGCCCTGGAGGTTGTGCGCAAGCTCGCCACCTTGGGGGCCAAGCGCCTGGTGTATGTGTCCTGCAACCCGGCCACGCTGGCGCGGGACACGGTTGAGTTGGTCAAGCAAGGCTACCGGCTAAAGCGTGCCGGGATCCTCGACATGTTTCCGCAGACCGCGCATGTCGAGGCCATGGCGTTATTTGAAGCGGGCTAGGATGCCCGTTTAATCCGACTGGCCTGCATTCTCCAAGGCCCTGATCCGCCAGGGAGTCTGCTGCAAAAGGTCAGCGATGATTCATTGGCGCACTGAAGGTGCGTCGTAGGGAAGGTAAGCAAGATGGTACAGGTGAGAGCACACCAGCCGATCAACACCGACGGCAGTATCAATCTCGAGGCATGGCTGGATCATGCCGTCAGTGTCGACCCGGCACTGGACCGTGAAGCCTTGAAGGCAGCCTGCGAGTTCGCTCGTGAGTCTGAGCAGCAAGACAATGCGGCCAAGAACCTGTGGGCCGAAGGCACTTCAAGCTTTCGCACCGGGTTGGAAATCGCCGAGATCCTGGCCGATCTCAAGCTCGACCAGGATTCGCTGATCGCCGCCGTGCTCTATCGCGGCGTGCGTGAAGGGCATATTCCGTTGGCAACCGTTGGCCAGCGCTTCGGCTCAGTGGTGGCCAAGCTGATCGACGGCGTGCTGCGCATGGCGGCCATCAGTGCCAGCCTCAGCCCGCGCCAGTCGATGGTGCTGGGCACCCAGGGCCAGGTGGAAAACCTGCGCAAGATGCTGGTGGCGATGGTCGACGACGTGCGCGTCGCCCTGATCAAGCTGGCCGAGCGTACCTGTGCGATCCGTGCGGTAAAAACTGCCGACGACGAGAAGCGCAACCGCGTCGCCCGCGAAGTCTTCGACATCTATGCTCCGCTGGCCCACCGCCTGGGTATCGGCCATATCAAGTGGGAGCTGGAGGATCTGTCCTTCCGCTACCTGGAACCCGAGCAATACAAACAGATTGCCACGCTGCTGCATGAGCGGCGCCTGGACCGCGAGCGCTTTATCAGCGATGTGATGGGCCAGCTGCGTTCCGAGTTGCAGGCCACCGGCGTGGACGCCGACATCAGCGGCCGCGCCAAGCACATCTATTCCATCTGGCGCAAAATGCAGCGCAAAGGCCTGGCTTTCAGCCAGATCTACGACGTGCGCGCCGTGCGCGTGCTGGTGCCGGAAATGCGCGATTGCTACACCGCGCTGGGTATCGTCCACACCCTGTGGCGCCATATCCCCAAGGAATTCGACGACTACATCGCCAACCCCAAGGAAAACGGCTATCGCTCGCTGCACACCGCGGTAATCGGCCCCGAGGGCAAGGTGCTGGAAGTGCAGATCCGCACCCACGCCATGCACGAAGAGGCCGAGCTGGGCGTGTGCGCACACTGGCGCTACAAGGGTACCGACGTCAAAGCCGGGTCCAACCAGTACGAAGAGAAAATCTCCTGGCTGCGCCAGGTGCTGGAATGGCACGAAGAACTTGGCGACATCGGCGGCCTGGCCGATCAACTGCGCGTGGATATCGAGCCGGACCGGGTCTATATCTTTACCCCTGACGGCCATGCCATCGACTTGCCCAAGGGCGCCACGCCGCTGGACTTCGCCTACCGCGTGCACACCGAAATCGGCCATAACTGCCGCGGCGCCAAGATCAACGGGCGCATCGTACCGCTCAACTACAGCCTGCAAACCGGTGAACAGGTCGAGATCATCACCAGCAAGCACGGCACGCCGAGCCGCGACTGGTTGAACCCGAACCTGGGCTACATCACCACCTCGCGGGCGCGGGCGAAAATCGTCCACTGGTTCAAGCTGCAGGCGCGCGACCAGAACGTCGCTGCCGGCAAGACCCTGCTCGAACGCGAGCTGGCGCGTCTGGGCCTGCCCCAGGTGGACTTTGACAAGCTGGCCGAAAAGGCCAACATGAAGATCGCCGAAGACATGTTCGCTGCCCTCGGTGCCGGCGACCTGCGTCTGGCGCAACTGGTCAACCTGGCCCAGCAACTGGTCGAGCCGGAGCGCGGCAACGAACAGCTGGAACTCATCCCACGCAAGGCCACCGGTTACAAGCCGGGCAAGCGTGGTGATATCCAGATCCAGGGCGTGGGCAACCTGATGACGCAAATGGCCGGCTGCTGCCAGCCGCTGCCGGGCGACGCCATTGTCGGCTACATCACCCAGGGCCGTGGCGTGAGCATTCACCGCCAGGACTGCGCCTCGGTGCTGCAACTGGGCGGGCGCGAGCCGGAGCGGATCATCCAGGTCAGCTGGGGCCCGGTGCCGGTGCTCACCTACCCGGTGGACATCATCATTCGTGCCTACGACCGTTCCGGTTTGCTGCGGGACGTCTCGCAAGTGCTGCTTAACGAGCGGATCAACGTGCTGGCGGTCAATACCCGTTCGAATAAGGAGGACAACACGGCGTTGATGTCCCTGACCATCGAGATTCCTGGGTTGGATGCGCTGGGGCGTTTGCTCGGGCGGATTTCCCAGTTGCCGAACATCATCGAGACGCGGCGTAACCGTACCCCATGAGTAACTGGGTGAACGCCGTTTAAAGTGTGGGAGGGGGCTTGCTCCCGATAGCTGCCTATCAGTTGATACATCTGGTGACTGAAACACCGCTATCGGGAGCGAACCCCCTCCCACATTAGATCTTCAGTGGAAAGAGATTGATGTATTCACTAGATGACCTGCTGCACCTGATGAACCGCCTGCGCGACCCGCAATACGGGTGCCCGTGGGACATCAAGCAAACCTACGCAACAATCGTCCCGCATACCCTCGAAGAAGCCTACGAAGTGGCCGACGCCATCGAGCGTGGCGATTTCGATCACCTGCAAGGCGAGTTGGGCGACCTGTTGTTCCAGGTGGTGTATTACAGCCAACTGGCCCGTGAAGAAGGTCGCTTCGAATTTGCCGGCGTGGTTGATAGCATCACGCGCAAGCTGATTCGACGCCATCCTCATGTGTTTCCCACCGGCGACCTGTATGCACCGCTGGATATTCCGCAATTGAGCGAAGAACAGGTCAAGGAGCGCTGGGAGCAGATCAAGGCCGAGGAGCGTGCGGAAAAATCCGATGCACCCGAGCAACTTTCCCTTCTGGATGATGTGCCAACGGCCTTGCCTTCACTGTCCCGTGCGGCCAAATTGCAAAAGCGCGCCAGCCAGGTCGGTTTCGACTGGCCAGCCGCCTTGCCGGTGGTAGACAACGTGCGTGAAGAGTTGGATGAAGTGCTCGAAGCCATGGCCGATAACGATCCGCAGGCCATTGCCGATGAAGTCGGTGACCTGCTGTTTGCCGCCGTCAACCTGGCCCGTCACCTCAAGGTCGACCCGGAAACTGCGTTGCGCGGCGTCAATGCCAAGTTCGAGCGACGTTTCCGTTTTATCGAACAGGCATTGCGCGATGCACACCAACCCATAGAAGATTGCACCCTCGAAGCGTTGGACGCCCTGTGGGGCGAAGCAAAACGCCAGGAAAAGAATGTGTCCAGCTGCGGTTGAGCAGTTGCCTAAGTGAGTAAGCACCATGAGCCTTTCCCTTCGCGACCAGTTGCTCAAAGCAGGTCTGGTCAACCAAAAGCAGGCCAAGCAGGTCGGCAAAGAGAAACAGAAGCAGCAGCGCCTGGTCCACAAGGGCCAGGCCGAAGTCGATGACACCCAGGCACGCCTGGCCGCCGAGGCCCACGCCGAGAAGGTCAAGCGGGACCAGGAGCTGAACCGTCAGCAACAGGAAAAAGCCGAGGCCAAGGCCCGTACTGCGCAGGTCAAGCAACTGATCGAGACCTCGCGCCTGCCTAAGCTGACCACCGAGGACTACTACAACTTCGTGGATGACAAGAAGGTCAAGCGCCTGTCGGTCAACACGTTGATGCGCAACAAGCTGAGCAACGGCTCCCTGGCCATCGTGCACCACGGTGGCGGCTACGAGGTGATCCCACGGGAAGCGGCGCTGAAGATCCAGGAGCGCGCGCCTGAGCGTATCGTGCAGCTCAATATCCTGACTGAAAGCCAGGTGCCGGATGAGGATGATCCGTACGCCGCCTACCAGATTCCGGATGACCTGATGTGGTAAACCTTTAGATATGAAAAACCCCGCTCGAAAAGGCGGGGTTTTTGTTTGCAGGCACTCCAGCTGCGTGGGGCTGGGATGGCTGCTGGATTTCAGGGTTTCAGGAGCTTTGTGCCTGGCGTTGCAGTTCAAGAGTTTCAAGCTCGTTTTTATAATTATGAGCGTCGCTCTCGTTGTGAAACATGCCGACCAGCAAATCTTGTTGGTGTACATCCCAGATGTGAATCCCATGGCCCAGTGCTTCGTGGGACATATGTGCATCGTCGCGTTCAGTTACTTTTACAGTCATCTGCTTGCTCCAATCTCTGGTTGATCTGCGGCAAGTCGTCGCAGGCCTTTGTTATATGTTTTGTTAGCTTGCTAAGTAAACGGTTTTTGCACGCAACAATTTATTGCAGCAGGCGCAACAATCGCGCAGGCCGCTAAAACCGGGGCATTCGGTCGCAGGGTCATGAGTTTTATGACAAAAGTTTCATGTTCCAGCCTGGCTGTGAGCCTTTTATCGGCTCTGCCGTCGCTATCGGGAGCAAGCCCCCTCCCACAGTGGAATGCATTTCAAATGTGGGAGGGGGCTTGCTCCCGATGGCGTCAGAATCTTCACAACAAACTTTCCAGGCAAAAAAAAGCCCCGCATTCAGCGAGGCTCTTTTGCAGCACATCAGCAATCAGCTGCCCTTGACGGCCTGACCATCAACAGTGCCATCCTGCAGCATGATGTTGTATTCCTTGCCATCCGTCTCAACCTGGCGCAGGGCTACCAGGATGCCGCCCTGGTCCTTGGCAAACCACATCTGGGTAATGCGCTTGCTCTGTGACGGGTCACGCACGCGCTCGACCTTGATCGCATCGATCGAGCCCACCTTGGTCTGGACTTTTTCCGGGCCGATTACGCGGAAGTCGTAGGTATCGGTATCAGTGCCTTCGACCACGCGGTAGCTCATGCTTTTCTTGCCGGCGGCGACGTCGCGCTGCAAGGCGAGCTGGTAGGTGGACTTGTCGAGCATGCCACTTTCGAGAGTGACATTGACCGGGTCTTTGTTTTCAAAGCCGGTGACTTTCTTGGCGCTCTGGTCGAAGTCCAGATTGATTTTCTTCGCCTTGCCCAGCCCACCGCGCTCGAAGCTGTAGCTCTTGGGTTGCAGGGTGTCCTTGTCGAACAGGATCACGCTGGTTTCGGTCAGGCTGGCAATCATCATCGACGCCTTGAAGTTCAAGGTCCAGGTGCCGTCGCCATTCTTGACCAGGCTGCGTTCAGCCGAACCACTCATGGGCAGCTGTTTCCAGTCGGCGGTGTAGCTGACGGAGAAAGGGTGAAGGTCTGCCGCTTGTACGGCAGGCAAAGCGAACAGCGCAAAAGCGAAGAGCAGGGCGCGACGCATAAAATCTCCTAGGTTCGAATCAAGTGGCCGCTGGCCGCGAGTAACTGACCGTCCAATAATGCACCCTGTTCACCAAGAATCAACCGCCCCTCGGCAAACCAGCGAACAGCCAGCGGGTAAATCCTGTGTTCCTGGGTATGAACCCGTTGCGCAAGCGTCTGCGCCGAGTCGCCTGACTCTACCGGAACCACTGCCTGTACGACCAGAGGCCCGCCATCGAGTTCCTCGGTGACAAAGTGCACGCTGCAGCCATGCTCGCTGTCGCCAGCCTCAAGGGCGCGCTGATGGGTGTGCATTCCTTTGTACTTGGGCAGCAGGGAAGGGTGGATATTGAGCAGGCGTCCTTCGTAATGCCGCACGAAATCAGCGCTGAGGATACGCATGAAGCCGGCCAGCACCACCAGTTTGGGCTCAAAGGCGTCAATCAGTTCGATCAAGGCGCGGTCGAAGGCTTCGCGACCATCGAACGCCTTGTGATCCAGGGAGCGGGTTTCGATACCTGCGTCCCTGGCGCGTTGCAGGCCGTAGGCGTCGTTGCGGTTGGAAATCACCGCAGCGATGCGCACCGGGCTGTCGCCGATGCGCGTGCTGTCGATCAGGGCCTGCAAGTTACTGCCGGTGCCGGAAAGCAGCACCACGACATCACAGGTCGAAGGCATCAGTGAGCCTTGAGGTTCTTCAGTTCAACCTGGGCTGCGCCTTCCGGAGCAGTGGCGATCTGGCCAATGACCCAAGGTTGCTCACCGGCTTCACGCAACACGTTCAGCGCGGTTTCAACGTGCTCTTGCGCCACGCAGATGACCATGCCCACGCCGCAGTTCAGCACGCGGTGCATCTCGGTTTCGTTGACGTTGCCTTTCTCCTGCAGCCAATCGAAGACTGCCGGGCGCTGCCAGCTGGCCACGTCGACAATCGCCTGGGCGCCTTTTGGCAATACGCGCGGGATGTTGTCCAGCAGGCCGCCGCCAGTGATGTGGGCCATGGCCTTGACTGCGCCAGTGTCCTTGATCAGCTTGAGCAGCGGCTTGACGTAGATGCGGGTCGGGGCCATCAGCAGGTCGGTCAGTGGCTTGCCGTCCAGCTGGATGTTCTCGATGTCGGCGCCGGAGACTTCGATGATCTTGCGGATCAGCGAATAGCCGTTGGAGTGCGGGCCGGACGATGGCAGGGCGAGCAGGGCGTCGCCGGCCGCCACCTTGGAGCCGTCGATGATCTCGGCCTTTTCCACCACACCGACGCAGAAGCCGGCCAGGTCGTAGTCCTCGCCTTCGTACATGCCTGGCATTTCAGCGGTTTCGCCGCCGACCAGGGAGCAACCCGACAGTTCACAGCCGGCGCCGATGCCGGTCACGACCTGGGTCGCGGTCTCGACATTGAGCTTGCCGGTGGCGTAGTAGTCGAGGAAGAACAACGGCTCGGCGCCGCACACCACCAAATCGTTGACGCACATGGCAACCAGGTCGATGCCGATGCTGTCGTGCTTGTTCAGGTTCAGCGCCAGGCGCAGCTTGGTGCCCACGCCGTCGGTGCCGGACACCAGTACAGGCTGCTTGTAGCCGGCCGGGATTTCGCAGAGGGCGCCAAAACCGCCCAGGCCGCCCATGACTTCGGGGCGCGCAGTGCGCTTGGCGACGCTCTTGATGCGTTCGACCAATGCTTCACCGGCGTCGATGTCTACACCGGCGTCCTTGTAGCTCAGGGAGGGTTGCTTGCTCATGATCCAGGCCTTTAGGGGGGATTTCTGGGTAACGACCGAGCGGGCAGGCGCTTTTGGTAAAAGGCCCAGCCGTTGACGGTCTGCGAAGGCGCGCGATTTTATCAGGCTTGAGGGGCAGCGGCCATCCTCGGGCCGACGGGCAGGGCCATATAGGTAGAAAACCGCTGAAAAAATCCTGATCGGCTCTGCTTGGGTGGCTGTTAAGGTATAGCCTTGGAACCGTAATCGTTATGACAGCACCAAAACTTATCGAGGCCCTGTGAATGTTTTGCTGGCTGGTGTGGTCACAGCCTGGCTAAACCGGTTTCACACGGTCTGTTCCAGCCGCTAATTTGTCGTTCGGGAATCTTCCATGCGTCTGTGTAAATTCTTTTTTGTAGGCTGCTTGTCGTTGGTCAGCCTGGCGAGCCATGCCGAAACCCTCAATGGCCTCTATCAAGTACTCGAGCCCGTCAGCAGCCAGTCGCCCCAAGAGCGCGACCAGGCCACCCAGCGTGCCGTGCAGACCCTGGTGATCCGCCTGACCGGCGACGCCAAGGCGGCCGACGGCCCCGGGCTGGCGGCAATCCGCAAGGACCCGCAACAAATCATCAGCCAGTACGGCTACGACGCCGGCCCACCGGAAAGCCTGCAAGTGGACTTCGACCCGGTCAGCACTGATCGCGCCTTGCGTGACGCGGGCCTGTCGATCTGGGGCAGCAATCGGCCGTCGATCCTCGGTTGGTGGCTGAACGATTCCACCGAAGGCAGCAGCCTGGTCGGCGATGGCCAGACGGTTGCCCAGGCGCTGCGCCGGGCCGCGCAACACCGTGGCTTGCCGCTGCGCCTGCCGCTGGGCGACCTGGATGAGCAGGTGGTTGCCACTGCGCCAAACCTGGAAAGTGCCGACGCCACGCCCTTGCGCGCAGCCTCCGAGCGCTACGGCGCCGATGCTTTGCTCGCTGTGCACGCGCGTCAGGAAGGCAATCAGTGGCAGGCCAAATGGCGCCTGTGGCTGGGCGACAAGGCCGAGCAGGGCACTGCCCAGGGCGCTGACACTGCCGCACTGGCCGATGCTGTATTGCTGGCGGTCAGCCAAGCGCTGGCGCCGCGCTTTGCGGTCAAGCCGGGGGTGAGCAGCGAGCAGATGCTTGAAGTGCAAGGCATGAACCTGGAGCGCTACGCGGCATTGGGCCGCTTGCTGGAGCCTTTTGGTGGCCAGCCGCAATTAGTGGACGGCAATCGCATTGTGTATCGCGTCAATGGCAGCGCCGAGCAGCTGCGTACCCAATTGAGCCTGGCCAAATTGCAGGAAATTCCCGCAGGTGAAGTCCCGGTTCAGCAACCGCTGGTGGATGACACGCAACCGGCGCCTGCACCTGAGCCCCAGGCACAACTGCGTTTTCGTTGGTAAATGGTGCTCCTCCTTCTATATAAAAGGAGGGCGTAGATAGATAACAGATGGAGTGGTTTATGGCGGATACGCGTCGTTGGGTGTGGCTTGGCGGGATTGTCCTGCTGTGCGGTTTTGTGTTCTTGCTGCATTCGATCCTGACGCCGTTTCTGGTGGCGCTGCTGCTCGCGTATCTGTTCGATCCCGTGGTGGATCGCCTGGAAAAAGCCGGTATGTCGCGCACCTGGGGTGTGGTCACGGTGTTTGCGCTGTTCACACTGATTATCACGGCGCTGGTGTTGATACTGGTACCGATGTTGGCCAAGCAGCTGTTTCGCCTCTATGAACTGGCGCCGCAGATGCTCGACTGGTTGCAGCACACGGCAATGCCGTGGGCGCAGTCCAAGTTTGGGCTGGCGGATGGTTTCTGGAAGTTCGACAAGGTCAAGGCGGCCATCAGCGAACATATGGACAAGACCACCGACATCGTCAGTGTGGTGCTCAGCCAGGCGACCGCTTCAAGCCTGGCGCTGATCGGCTGGTTGACCAACCTGGTGCTGATCCCGGTGGTGGCTTTCTACCTGCTGCGGGACTGGGACATCATGATGGCCAAGATCCGCAGCCTGCTGCCCCGTGACCGTGAAGAACGCATCGTCTCGCTGGCAGGAGAATGCCATGAGGTGCTCGGTGCATTTGTCCGCGGCCAATTGCTGGTGATGCTGGCCTTGGGGGTTATCTACGCTGCCGGTCTGATGGCGATCGGCCTCGAGCTGGGGCTGTTGATCGGCCTGATCGCGGGCCTGGCGGCTATTGTGCCGTACATGGGCTTCGTGATTGGCATCGGTGCGGCGCTGGTGGCGGGCTTGTTCCAGTTTGGCGGCGACCTGTACCCGATGCTGGGGATTGTCGCGGTATTCATGGTCGGCCAGGCCTTGGAAGGCATGGTGCTGACGCCGCTGCTGGTGGGTGATCGGATTGGCCTGCACCCGGTAGCAGTGATCTTTGCGATCCTGGCCGGTGGCGAGTTGTTCGGCTTTACCGGCATCCTGCTCGCGCTGCCGGTGGCGGCGGTGATCATGGTGCTGGTACGGCATGTACACGACTTGTATAAGGATTCGGACGTGTACACGGGCATCGATGAGCCTGATTTGTAATCGTGATGTCACAAACCCGGCCCAGGCCGGGTTTGTTGTTTATGGCGGCGGGTGCGTCAAACAATCCGCGTAAATTCACCAGGTTAACGCAAACCTTTGATTTTGCTTGTGGTCTGCTGCATTGTGCGCCCGGCGTCACGGGTATAAACTTTGCAAACTTTACATAGAGGCCACTAACGGTTCGATGGGAGCCGTTCAGTCAGCATGAAACCGATTCAGCTGCCCCTAGGTGTGCGTCTGCGTGATGACGCTACCTTTATCAACTACTACCCAGGCGCCAATGCCGCTGCACTCGGCTATGTCGAGCGGCTCTGCGAAGCCGACGCCGGGTGGACTGAAAGCCTGATCTATCTGTGGGGCAAGCATGGCGTGGGGCGTACCCACCTGCTGCAGGCCGCGTGCCTGCGCTTCGAGCAGATGGGGGAGCCGGCGGTGTACCTGCCCCTGGCCGAGTTGATGGATCGCGGTATCGGCATCTTCGACAATCTTGAGCAGTACGAACTGGTGTGTCTCGACGACTTGCAGGCAGTGGCCGGCAAAGCGGAATGGGAAGAAGCGCTGTTTCACCTGTTCAACCGCCTGCGCGACAGCGGCCGGCGCCTGCTGATCGCCGCATCGACTTCACCGCGTGAGCTGCCGGTGAAGCTGGCTGACCTCAAGTCTCGCCTGACCCTGGCGCTGATCTTCCAGATGCGCCCACTATCCGATGAGGACAAGTTGCGTGCCCTGCAACTGCGTGCGTCCCGTCGCGGCCTGCACCTGACCGACGAAGTCGGGCACTTCATCCTTACCCGTGGCACGCGCAGCATGAGCGCGTTGTTCGATTTGCTCGAACAGCTCGACCAGGCGTCGTTGCAGGCCCAAAGGAAATTGACGATCCCTTTCCTGAAAGAGACGTTGGGTTGGTAAGCGGTTGATTTGCCACGGTTCGGCACTTTTCAGGCGCCAGAAAACCCGCGTTCGAGCCCAGCAGGCCACGCAGCAGCAGCGATAATTGGAGTTACGGCTTAGATGTCATAGTCGAAACCAGAAGTCACATAGATCACGATTGAATTTGCAAATCGATGTGATAGAGGGCATAGTCTCGGCTTCTTTACACATCAGCCACGGTCGTGCCCATGCTAAATCGCTTCGCACCCCTCGTGCCTCTCGCACTCGTTACCCTGTTGTTTGGTTGCGCCTCCCACCCTCAGCAGGTGGTAGAGCAGCAGCAGAAGCCACAACAGCAGACTCAACAAAAATTTGTCGCCGCCCAGTCTTCCACTGTTTATGAGGAAGAGCTGGCCACTGAAAAGGAACTGGCCGATTTCTCCGGCAGCAAGCCTTACCAGCTGCCTTTGCTGGCCGACAGCATTCTTGAACGCGGCAAGTCTCTGATCGGTACCCGTTACCGTTTTGGCGGTACCTCTGAAGCTGGTTTCGACTGCAGCGGCTTCATCGGCTACCTGTTTCGTGAAGAAGCCGGCATGAATCTGCCTCGCTCGACGCGCGAAATGATCAACGTGGATGCACCGTTGGTCGCACGCAACAACCTCAAGCCGGGTGATCTGCTTTTCTTTAGTACCAGTGGTCGCGGGCGTGTCAGCCACGCTGGTATCTACTTGGGTGATAACCAGTTTATTCACTCCAGCAGCCGCCGCAGTGGTGGTGTCCGGGTCGATAACCTGGGTGACAGCTACTGGAGCAAAACCTTCATCGAAGCCAAGCGCGCACTCGCCATGGCCCCGACTACGGTTACCGCTAGTAAGTAAAGTTAAAGTGATACTTGAAGTTTGACGTGTAAGCGCTAGAATCCCTGGACATTGTTGTCATCCGTTCGCGCGAGCTTTGCTTGCGCGTTCTGGTTTTCAACGTTCGGCAGCGAAAGCCGCATCCAGACCAGGATTGTTCTGCACATGTCGACCTCGGCCCGCCTGATTCTTATTGTTTGCGCCGCGCTGCTCAGCGCCTGCGCAAGCCGTCCACCGCCGCCCGCGCCTGTAGCGGTCAAGCCCAAGCCGGTGTTCAACTACGCTACCCAGAATTTCTCGCCCGCTGCCGAAGACGTGCTCTTCCGCGCCCTGGGCCTGGTCGGCACGCCTTATCGTTGGGGCGGTAACACGCCGGACTCGGGGTTTGATTGCAGCGGCCTGATTGGCTTTGTATTCCGCGATGCCGCCGGGATCTCCCTGCCGCGCACCACCCGCGAGCTGATTGTGATGCGTGCCCAGGACGTCAGCGAGCAGAACCTGCAAACCGGTGATCTGCTGTTCTTTGCCACTGGTGGTGGTTCGCGGGTCAGCCATGCGGGGATTTATGTCGGGGAAGGGCGCTTTGTGCATGCGCCGCAAACCGGCGGTACGGTGAAGCTGGATACGCTATCCAAAGCGTATTGGCAGAATGCCTACCTGAGTGCAAAGCGAGTGCTGCCCGGGAATCTGGCACGCAACCCTTAAGTCGTACACAGATCCAAATGTGGGAGGGGGCTTGCTCCCGATAGCGATCTGTCAGCTGAGTATGTGCTGACTGTTACACCGCTATCGGGAGCAAGCCCCCTCCCACATTGGTTTTATAGTGCTCCTGAGATGGGTTACTTGGCTGCCGAAACCCGCCAAACCTTATTGCCCACATCATCGGCCACCAGCAAATCCCCTTGCTGGTCGATCACCACACCCACTGGCCGGCCCATGGCTTTTTCATCGCTGTTGAGAAACCCCGTCAGCACATCCACCGGCTGTCCTTTTGGCTGGCCCCCTTCAAACGGCACGAAAATCACCTTGTAGCCACTGTGCGGCTTGCGATTCCACGAGCCATGCTGGCCGATAAACGCACCATTGCTGAACTGCGCGGGCAGTCTGCTGCCCTCGGCGAACGTCAGCCCCAGTGAGGCGGTATGAGGGCCTACCGCGTAGTCCGGCGCGATGGCCTTGGCGACCAGATCAGGGTTTTGCGGTGTGACACGCACATCCACATGCTGGCCGTAATAGCTGAAAGGCCAGCCATAAAACCCGCCATCCTTGACTGAGGTGATGTAGTCAGGCACTAGGTCACTGCCGATTTCATCGCGTTCATTGACCGCCGTCCACAGCTTGCCGCTCTGAGGTTCCCAGGCCATGCCGTTAGGGTTGCGCAGGCCGGAGGCGAAAATGCGGTGCTTGCCGGTGGCGCGGTCGACTTCCCAGATTGCGGCGCGGCCCTGCTCTGCCTCCAGGCCGTTTTCACCGACGTTGCTGTTGGAGCCGACGCTTACATACAGCTTGCTGCCATCCTTGCTGGCTACCACGTTTTTCGTCCAGTGGTGGTTCAAAGGCCCGCCCGGTAAGTCCACGACCTTGGTGCCCTGGGCTTTGATCGCGGTTTCACCCGGCTGATAGGGGAAGCGCAGCAACTTATCCGAGTCCGCCACATATAGGTCGTTGCCGACCAGTGTCATGCCAAAGGGCGAATTGAGATTCTCCAGGAACACCGTGCGGGTTTCGGCCACGCCATCGTGATCGACATCGCGCAGCAACGTAATGCGGTTCGGGCTCGGCACGCCGGCACCGGCACGGCCCATGACCTTTTCCATTACCCAGCCGCGCACGCCTTTGGAATCGTCCGGCTTGGGTGGCGCATTGGTCTCGGCCACCAGCACGTCGCCATTGGGCAGCACGTAAAGCCAGCGCGGGTGATCCAGGCCCTCGGCGAACGCGGCAACCTGGGTGCCGGCAGCAGCAGTTGGCTTGGCGCCCTCAGGCCAGCCAATGGCCGGGGCGATATTGACGGTGGGGACCAGAGTCTTGTTCGGTTCCGGCAGCTTGGGCGCGGGCCCGGTACCGTCGGAGACCTGCAAGGTTGAGCTTTCACCGCAGGCGGCGAGGCCGCCGGCGAGCATGATCAGTAAGGCGAGTCGGGTTTTATGCATGGTTTTCTCCTTGATACCTGTAAGGGTAGAGAAGCAGGGTGTACGGATGGTTCAAGTACCAGGCCAGCTTTAATTGACGCTCCACCCCCAACCCACTAACCTTCGCGGCTTGTTCCAGGTGCTCTGTGGCGTGCGCGTCGGCAGAGTGAAACAGGGAAGCCGGTGAGTGAGCGCACTTGTACACAGTGTTGCCGCGATTCCGGCGCTGCCCCCGCAACGGTAAATGAGTCAAGACGGTGCTGTTTGCCACTGTATCGCTCGCGATATGGGAAGGCGCGCCCTCGGCTGCATCGATACGACGCGCCACTCATGAGTCCGGAGACCGGCCTTGAACATTCAACAGCATCACGGTGGGCGATGCTTGGCTGTCTGTTTTGTCTTTTTCCTGCCCGCCGTTTTTTGTCCAGCCCCAACGGAGAGCTGCCATGACCGATTCCCCTGACCGCGACGAACGCCACCTGGCGCGCATGCTGCGCAAAAAAGCCGTGATCGACGAGCGCATCGCCAATTCGCCGAATGAGTGCGGCCTGTTGCTGGTACTGACCGGCAATGGCAAAGGCAAGAGCAGCTCGGCCTTCGGCATGCTGGCCCGCGCCATGGGCCATGGCATGCAGTGCGGCGTGGTGCAGTTCATCAAGGGCCGCAACAGCACCGGCGAAGAGCTGTTCTTTCGGCGCTTTCCCGAGCAGGTGCGTTTCCATGTGATGGGCGAAGGCTTCACCTGGGAAACCCAGGACCGCCAGCGCGACATCGCCGCCGCCGAGGCGGCCTGGGCCGTGTCCCGTGCAATGTTGCAAGACGCCTCTATCGGCCTGGTAGTGTTGGACGAGCTGAACATTGCCCTCAAGCACGGCTACCTGGACCTGGATCAGGTACTCAGCGACCTGCAAGCCCGCCCGCCAATGCAGCATGTGGTGGTCACCGGCCGCGGCGCCAAGCCGGAACTGATTGAAATGGCCGACACGGTCACCGAAATGGGCATGCTCAAGCACGCGTTCCAGGCCGGTATCAAGGCCCAGAAAGGCGTCGAACTTTGAATCAGCCCCGTCATTGCCCGGCCGTATTGATCGCCGCTCCGGCGTCCGGCCAGGGCAAAACCACCGTCACCGCCGCGCTGGCGCGTTTGCATCGCAACCTGGGACGCAAGGTACGCGTGTTCAAATGCGGCCCGGATTTTCTCGACCCGATGATCCACGAGCGCGCCAGCGGGGCGCCGGTGTATCAACTGGACATGTGGATGGTGGGCGAGCAGGAAAGTCGCCGTCTGCTCTGGGAAGCGGCAGGGGAGGCTGACCTGATCCTGATCGAAGGCGTGATGGGTTTGTTCGACGGCACGCCCTCCAGCGCCGACCTGGCGCGGCACTTCGGCGTGCCGGTACTGGGCGTGATCGATGGCACCGCCATGGCCCAGACCTTTGGCGCCCTGGCCCTGGGCCTGGCACGTTATCAACCCGACCTGCCGTTTGCTGGCGTGCTGGCCAACCGTGTCGGTACTTTGCGTCATGCCCAGTTGCTCGAAGGCAGCCTCACCGAGGGCTTGCGCTGGTACGGCGCGTTGTCCCGGGAGACCGGCATCGAACTGCCCAGCCGCCACCTGGGCCTGGTGCAAGCCAGTGAATTGAATGACCTCGATGTGCGCCTGGACGCCGCCGCCCAGGCCCTGGGCAGCAGTTGTGAAGTGGCCCTGCCGCCGCCCGTGACCTTTGCCGCGCCCGCCGTGATCGAGGCCGAGCCGTTGCTCGCCGGCGTGCGCATCGCCGTGGCCCGTGACGAAGCCTTTGCCTTTACCTACGGCGCCAGCCTTGACCTGTTACGGGGGATGGGCGCTGAGCTGAGCTTTTTCTCACCGATCCATGATCGCCAACTGCCGCAAGCTGACAGTCTGTATCTGCCCGGCGGGTATCCGGAATTGCACCACCAGGCCCTGTCGGCCAACATCCCGATGCTGGAGGCCATCCGTGCGCATCACGGCGCCGGTAAACCGCTGCTTGCTGAATGCGGCGGCATGCTCTACCTGCTCGATTCGCTCACCGATGTGCACGGTTCTCGTGCCGAACTGGTGGGCCTGCTGCAGGGCGATGCAGTGATGCAAAAGAAACTTGCAGCCCTGGCTCTGCAAAGCGTCGAACTGCCGGAAGGCGTCCTGCGCGGCCACACCTACCACCATTCCCTGACCAACACCGAATGGGCGCCAATTGCCCGCGGCCTGAGCCCCAACGGTGGGCGCGGTGCCGAAGCGGTGTACCGCCAAGGGCGGATGACCGCGTCCTACGTGCACTTTTATTTCCCGTCGAATCCTGGCGCGGTGGCCGCGTTGTTCGCGCCAGACCTTGAGACCGCTATCGCAGGCAAGCCAGCTCCCACAGTTGACCGAGTTGAAACCCAATCCAATGTGGGAGGGGGCTTGCCCCCGATGAGGCCATGACTGACAACGCCTTCCCCAAGGCCGACCGCGACGCTGTCTACCGCGCCATCGCCGAACGCCGCGACATGCGCCACTTCACTGGCGGCAACGTCGCCCCGCAACTGCTGCAGCGCCTGCTCCAGGCTGCGCACCAGGCGCCCAGCGTCGGCCTGATGCAGCCTTGGCGTTTTATCCGCATCAGCGACCGCACCCTGCGTGGGCAGATTCAACAGTTGGTGGAAGAAGAGCGCGTGCGCACCGCCGAAGCCTTGGGCGAGCGCTCCGATGCGTTCATGAAGCTCAAGGTCGAAGGCATCAACGACTGCGCCGAGGTATTGGTGGCCGCACTGATGGATGATCGCGAGCGCCATATCTTCGGGCGCCGCACCCTGCCGGAAATGGACATGGCGTCTCTATCCTGTGCAATTCAGAACCTATGGCTGGCGGCGCGCGTGGAAGGCTTGGGCATGGGCTGGGTCTCGCTGTTCGAACCCCAGGCCCTGGCCGAGCTGCTGGGCTTGCCGCCCGGTGCCAAGCCCCTGGCGGTGTTATGCCTGGGACCGGTGGCGCAATTCTATCCGGCACCGATGTTGCAGCTTGAAGGCTGGACCGAGCCGCGACCGCTGAGTGACATGCTGTATGAAAACAAGTGGGGAGTGAGTCAATGAGTGTGGCCTTGCTGTGTGTCGCTGCGGTGGCGCTGGATGCGCTGCTGGGTGAGCCCAGGCGCTGGCATCCGCTGGTGGCGTTCGGCAATTTCGCCGGGCGTATCGAGCAGCGTTTCAATACCGGTGGACGCGGCTGGCGCAGCCATGGCGTGACCGCGTGGTTTATCGCGGTGGTGCCGCTGACCCTGCTGGCCACGGCTTTGTCATGGGCGCCGTTGATTGGCTGGCTCGTGGAAATCCTGGCGTTGTACTGCGCCCTTGGCATGCGTAGCCTGGGTGAGCATGTGACCCCGGTGGCCCAGGCTCTGCGCAGGGATGACCTGGACGAGGCGCGCAAACGCGTGAGCTACCTGGTCAGCCGCCAGACCAGCGAACTGGACCGCACTGAAGTCGCCCGCGCCGCCACTGAGTCGGTGCTGGAAAATGGCAGCGACGCGATATTCGCCGCGCTGTTCTGGTTCGTGGTGGCCGGTGTGCCGGGCGTGGTGCTCTATCGCCTGAGCAACACCCTGGATGCCATGTGGGGCTATCGCAACGAACGCTTCGAACGTTTTGGCTGGGCTGCCGCCAAGATAGACGATGTGCTCAACTATATTCCTGCGCGCCTGGTGGCTTTGACCTACGCGTTATTGGGCAAAACCCGCCTAGCCCTCAAATGCTGGCGCACCCAGGGCCCGACTTGGGACAGTCCCAACGCCGGGCCGGTGATGGCTGCCGGTGCCGGTGCACTGGGGGTCGAATTGGGCGGTGCGGCGATTTATCACGGCGAGGTACATCAGCGCCCGCAGTTGGGCGAAGGTCCACCGGCCGACGCCGATTCCATTGATCGCGGCTGGCAACTGGTGCAACGCGGCGTATGGTTGTGGTTGTTAGTCCTGTGCGTGGGGGCACACATCTATGCTTGAACACGGTGGTCGGCTGCGAAAGGCCGCGATTGAGTATGGGATTGCCGAAGCGGATTGGCTCGATCTGTCCAGTGGCCTGGCGCCCTGGCCGTGGCCGATTCCCGAAATCCCGTTGCGTGCCTGGGCGCGCCTGCCGGAAAGCGACGACGGCCTGGAGCAGGCCGCCAGCGACTATTACGGTACCGCCCAGTTGTTGCCGGTGCCGGGCTCCCAGGCCGCGATCCAGTTGCTGCCGCGCCTGCGTCGCTCCGGCAAGGTCGGCGTGCTCTCGCCCTGTTATGCCGAGCACGCCGAAGCCTGGCGTCGCGCTGGCTACGTGGTGCGCGAAGTGCAGGAGCAGGAGGTCGATTTCTTTCTCGACAGCCTCGACGTGCTGGTGGTGGTCAACCCCAACAATCCCACAGGCCTGAGCCTGCCCCCACAGCGCCTGCTGGACTGGCATGCGCGGCTGGCCCAGCGCGGTGGCTGGCTGGTGGTGGACGAGGCCTTCATGGACGTTACCCCAGAGTTGAGCCTGGCCAGCCATACCCATGAGGTCGGTTTGATCGTGCTGCGTTCATTCGGCAAGTTCTTCGGCCTGGCCGGTGTGCGCCTGGGCTTTGTGCTGGCCGAGCGCAAGCTGCTCAAGTTGCTCGCCGAACAGGTCGGGCCCTGGGCCGTCAGCGGGCCGACACGGGTGCTGGGCCAAGTGTGCCTGCGCGACACCGCCGGGCATACCCGCCAGCGCAAACGCTGCATCGAAGCCGGCCAGCGCTTGTTTGAATTGCTTGAACGCCGGGGCTTTGAGCCCCACGGCGGTTGCGCGTTGTTCCAGTGGTTGATTACGCCGCACGCCGAACGCCTGCACGAATTCATGGCCCAGCGCGGCATCCTGCTGCGCCTGTTTGTGCATGACAGCAGCGTGCGTTTCGGCCTGCCCGACACCGACGCCGATTGGCTGCGACTCGACCAGGCCCTGGCCGCCTACAAGGAAGCCACATGAGTACCCTGATGGTGCAGGGCACCACCTCCGATGCCGGCAAGAGCACCCTGGTGACCGCGCTGTGTCGCTGGCTGGTGCGTCAGGGCGTGGCGGTGGTGCCGTTCAAGCCGCAGAACATGGCGCTCAACAGCGCCGTCACCGCCGAAGGCGGCGAAATCGGCCGTGCCCAGGCGGTCCAGGCCCAGGCCGCCAACCTGGCGCCCCACACCGACATGAACCCGGTATTACTCAAGCCCAACAGCGACACCGGTTCCCAAGTGATTATCCATGGCCGCGCCGTGACCAGCATGAACGCCGTGGCCTATCACGACTACAAGGCTATCGCGATGCAAGCGGTACTGGCTTCCCACGCGCGTTTGAGCCAGGCCTACCCGGTGGTGATGGTCGAGGGCGCGGGTTCCCCGGCCGAGATCAACCTGCGTGCCAACGACATTGCCAACATGGGCTTCGCCGAAGCAGTGGATTGCCCGGTGCTGTTGATCGCCGACATCAATCGCGGCGGCGTGTTTGCCCATCTGGTCGGCACGCTGGAGCTGCTTTCGCCCAGTGAGCAGGCGCGGGTCAAGGGTTTCATCATCAACCGTTTTCGCGGTGATATCGCGCTGCTGCAGCCTGGGCTGGATTGGCTGGAGGCACGCACTGGCAAGCCGGTGGTGGGGGTGTTGCCCTATGTGATGGACCTGCACCTGGAGGCCGAAGACGGTATCGACCAGCGCCAGGTCGACAAGGCCGCCCAGGTGCTCAAGGTGGTGGTGCCGGTGTTGCCGCGTATCAGCAACCATACGGATTTCGACCCGTTGCGCCTGCACCCCCAGGTGGATTTGCAGTTTGTCGGGCCGGGCCAGGCGATTCCTGCGGCTGACTTGATCATCCTGCCGGGCTCGAAAAGCGTGCGCAGCGATTTGTCGTTCTTGCGTGCCAATGGCTGGGAGGCAGCCGTGGCGCGGCATTTGCGTTATGGCGGCAAGGTGCTGGGGATTTGCGGTGGGTTGCAGATGCTGGGCGAGCAGGTGCATGACCCGCTCGGGCTGGAGGGTGTGGCCGGGTCCAGTGCTGGTCTTGGGTTGCTGGCGTTTACTACGACGCTGGAGGAGGAGAAGCAACTGCGTAATGTACGCGGGCGCTTGGTGCTCGAGGATGCGGAGGTCAGTGGGTATGAGATTCATGCGGGGGTGACGTCGGGTGATGCTTTGGTCAGCGCTGCCGTGTTGCTGGACGATGGGCGCAGCGATGGGGCGCTGAGTGCGGATGGGCAGATTCTTGGTACCTACCTGCATGGGCTGTTTGAGGCACCGGCGGCGTGCAGTGCGTTGTTGCGTTGGGCTGGGTTGCAGGATGTGCAGGAGGTGGATTATCACGGGTTGCGTGAGCGTGATATCGAGCGGCTGGCGGACTTG
Source organism: Pseudomonas khavaziana (assembly GCF_036704165.1). Lineage (NCBI taxonomy): Bacteria > Pseudomonadati > Pseudomonadota > Gammaproteobacteria > Pseudomonadales > Pseudomonadaceae > Pseudomonas > Pseudomonas khavaziana. The sequence continues at coordinate 4,707,535 of NZ_CP129946.1, read as the reverse complement.
GTTGAGCACCATTTGGACACCGATTTGTTGCGCAACCTATGTGGGATCTGACGGTGTTCGAATGTGGGAGGAGGCTTGCTCCCGATGGCGGCCTGTCGGTGTACATATCCATTGCTGCGGTAACGGCCACTTATGGTTCCGCTCTTACAGCGGGTCACTTTTGAAAAGCGCAAAAGTAACCAAAACGCTCTTGCCCCACCACTCGGCACCTCGCCCAGGCTCGGTGTGCCCTCACTCCGGCTTGAATCCGTGGGCCGCCGTCATGGGCCATCCCTGGCCCAGGACGGCTAACCCGGCGTCCTGCCGGGTTACCCACGGATCTAAGCCTGCGTTCGGCCAGCGTGGTTTGACGGGGCGCCTAAGATCAAGATCAAGAGCGACTCGCTTCGCATCGTGGATACGCTGGCGGCGTGTCTGCTTTTCTGTAGGAGCGAGCTTGCTCGCGAAAAACCTGAGAACGCCGCGTTCATTCGTGAGCGTGATATCGAGCGGCTGGCGGACTTGGTTGAGCACCACTTGGACACCGATTTGTTGCGCAACCTATGTGGGATCTGACGGTGTTCAAATGTGGGAGGGGCGGTGCGACGTTTCGACTTGCTCCCGATGGCGGCCTGTCGGTGTACATATCCATTGCTGCGGTAACGGCCACTATGGGTTCCGCTCTTACAGCGGGTCACTTTTGAAAAGCGCAAAAGTAACCAAAACGCTCTTGCCCCACCACTCGGCACCTCGCCCAGGCTCGGTGTGCCCTCACTCCGGCTTGAATCCGTGGGCCGCCGTCATGGGCCATCCCTGGCCCAGGACGGCTACCCCGGCGTCCTGCCGGGTTACCCACGGATCCAAGCCTGCGTTCGGCCAGCGTGGTTTGACGGGGCGCCCAAGATCAAAAGCAAGATCAAGAGCGGCTCGCTTCGCATCGTGGATACGCTGGCGGCGTGTCTGCTTTTCTGTAGGAGCGAGCTTGCTCGCGAAAAACCTGAGAGCGCCGCGTTCATTCTGGCTTCCCGCTCCATCCATGACTTTTACAGGGCTTATTCCATGCTCCAACTGATCTTGGGCGGCGCACGCTCTGGCAAGAGTCGCCTTGCTGAAAAGCTCGCCAGCGATAGCGGTTTGCAGGTCACTTACATCGCCACCAGCCAGCCGCTGGACGGTGAAATGAATCAGCGGGTTGCCCTGCATCGTGAGCGTCGTCCAGACCATTGGGGGTTGATTGAAGAACCCCTTGAGCTGGCGCGGGTGCTGGGTGAAAACGCCGCTGCCGAGCATTGCCTGTTGGTGGACTGCCTGACGTTATGGCTCACCAATCTTCTGATGCTCGAAGACGCTGATCGCCTGGCGTTTGAGCGCGATCAACTGCTGCAAACCCTGGCGTCGCTGCCGGGTGAAATTATTTTTGTCAGCAACGAGACCGGTCTGGGTGTCGTGCCGCTGGGCGAATTGACTCGCCGTTATGTGGATGAAGCCGGTTGGCTGCATCAAGCCTTGGCCGAGCGGTGTCAGCGTGTTGTGTTGACGGTCGCCGGCCTGCCCCTGACTTTGAAAGGTACTGCGTTATGACGGATTCCTGGTGGCTCAAGCCCTGCAAGGCCATTGATGCCGCTGCCCACGAACAGGCGCTGGCGCGCCAGCAGCAGTTGACCAAGCCAGCCGGTTCCCTCGGTCAGTTGGAGGCGCTGGCGCTGCAGTTGGCAGGCCTGCAGGGCCAGGTCAAACCGTCGGTAGATCGACTGTGGATCGCGATTTTTGCCGGCGATCATGGCGTGGTTGCCGAAGGCGTGTCGGCATTTCCCCAGGAAGTGACCGGGCAGATGCTGCATAACTTTGTCACCGGTGGTGCGGCGATCAGTGTGTTGGCGCGGCAGCTGGATGCGCAGCTGGAAGTGGTCGACCTCGGCACCGTCACGCCGTCGCTGGATTTGCCCGGCGTGCGTCACCTGAATATCGGCGCGGGCACGGCCAATTTCGTCGATGGGCCGGCGATGACTCGGGCCCAGGGGCAACTGGCCCTGCAAGCCGGACGAGACAGCGTGAGCCGCGCCCTGGACAGCGACGCGCAGTTGTTTATCGGCGGTGAGATGGGCATCGGCAATACCACTGCGGCCAGCGCCTTGGCCTGTGCCTTGCTGGATTGCCCGGTGAGTGATCTGACAGGCCCGGGCACGGGTTTGAATGCCACGGGTGTCAGCCACAAGGTCGCGGTGATCGAGCGGGCATTGGCGGTGCATGCCGCTCAGCGTGGTGATGCGTTGCAAACCCTGTTCAACCTCGGCGGCTTTGAAATGGCGGCGTTGGTCGGCGCTTATCTGGCCTGCGCCCAAGAGGGCATTGTGGTGCTGGTGGATGGCTTCATCTGCAGCGTTGCCGCACTGATGGCGGTGCGCTTGAACCCGGGATGTCGCGAATGGCTGGTGTTCGGCCATCGGGGCGCCGAGCCGGGCCATCGCCATGTGCTGCACAGCCTGGATGCCCGACCTTTACTGGAGCTGGGCCTGCGCCTGGGCGAGGGCAGTGGCGCGGCGCTGGCGGTACCATTGTTGCGCCTGGCGTGCGCGTTGCACGGGCAGATGGCAACGTTCGCCGAAGCGTCCGTGGCGGATCGCCCCGCATGACCTTGCGCCTGGACCTGCTGCGCCACGGCGAAACCGAGCTGGGCGGCGGCCTGCGTGGCAGCCTGGACGATGCATTGACCGCCAGGGGCTGGGCACAGATGCGCGCCGCAGTGGTCGAGCAGGGGCCGTGGGATCGGCTGATCAGCTCGCCGCTGCAACGCTGTGCCTTGTTTGCCCAGGAGTTGGGGGCACAGCTTGACCTGCCGGTGAGTCTTGAGCCTGATGTGCAAGAACTCCACTTCGGCGCCTGGGAAGGCCAGAGCGCAGCCGCACTGATGGAAACCGACGCCGAAGGGCTAGGGTTGTTCTGGGCCGATCCATACGCGTTCACGCCGCCGCAAGGCGAGCCGGTCAGTGAGTTTTCCGAACGGGTGCTCGGCGCTGTCTCCCGACTGCATCAAGCTTATGCTGGCCAGCGCGTGCTATTGATCAGCCACGGCGGCGTGATGCGCCTGCTGTTGGCCCGCGCACGCGGTTTGCCCCGTGAGCAATTGCTGAATGTCGAAGTCGGCCACGGCGCGTTGTTCAGCCTGCAGGTTGGCGCCGACAGCGTCTTGAAGGAAGGAACCTGACGATGCTGCCATTTTGGATCGCCCTGCAATTTCTCAGTAGCCTGCCGATCCGTTTGCCGGGCATGCCACAGCCTCAAGAGCTGGGCCGCTCGTTGCTGTTTTATCCGCTGGTGGGACTGCTGTTCGGCCTGCTGCTATGGGGCCTGAACCTGGTGTTGATGGGCGCGCCGTTGCTATTGCATGCCGCGCTGCTACTGACGGCCTGGGTGCTGCTCAGTGGCGGCCTGCACCTGGATGGCCTGGCGGACAGCGCCGATGCGTGGCTGGGTGGCTTTGGTGACCGCGAGCGCACCCTCAACATCATGAAAGACCCGCGCAGCGGGCCGATTGCGGTGGTCACCCTGGGCCTGGTGTTGCTGCTCAAGTTCAGCGCGTTGGTGGCCCTGATCGAACAGCACAATGGCGCTGCCTTGATCCTGGCGCCGCTGATCGGGCGGGCTTCGATGTTGGCGCTGTTTCTCACCACGCGCTACGTACGTGCAGGAGGATTGGGCCAGGCATTGTCCGATCATTTACCGCGGATTGTCGGCCAACAGGTACTGATCCTCTGCGGCCTGGCATGCATCCTGATTGGTGGTTTCAACGGCGGCATCGCGGTGTTGCTGGCGGCGCTGTGCTTCGTGTGGCTGCGTCATTTGATGGTCAGGCGTCTGGGCGGCACCACGGGCGATACGGCCGGTGCGCTATTGGAGCTGCTTGAAGTTGCCGTCCTGGTCGGGCTGGCCCTGTAACCCTTTCTTGCATTTCCTTAACTGCGGGTATATACACGCTCTATGCTTGCCTCCCAATGTTTGTGCACCAACCTGCGACGCGCCGCCCGTGGCGTCAGCAGGCATTACGACGGCGCTCTCGACGGCTTCGGGATCAACGTTGCCCAGTATTCTCTGCTGTGTAACTTGCAGCGCCTCGACCAACCGAGCATTTCCAGCCTGGCCGAGGCCATGGGTCTGGACCGCAGTACCTTGGGACGTAATCTGCGTGTATTGGAAGGCGAAGGGCTGGTGCAGTTGGTCGAGGGCGACGATCTGCGCAACCGCCTGGTGGTGTTGACCGAATCAGGCCAGCAGCGACTGGCCGCGGCCTTGCCGGCATGGGAAGCGGCGCAACAGAAGCTGATTGATAAGTTGGGCGCCGAAAAGCGCGAAACGTTGTTGGCCTTGCTGGACGAACTCGCCTGAAGCGCGGTTTGTTCGACTATAAGCGGGTATATACCCGCGAGCGGAGAATAAGAAATGACCTCAATGTGGCGCACCAGTGGTTGGATCCTTGTGGGGAGTGCGCTGATCCTGGCGTTGTCCCTGGGCGTACGGCATGGCTTCGGCCTATTCCTGTCGCCCATGAGCAGCGAGTTTGGCTGGGGGCGTGAGACCTTTGCCTTCGCCATTGCCTTGCAGAACCTGATCTGGGGCCTGGCCCAACCGTTTACCGGGGCCTTGGCCGACCGGTTCGGCGCGACCAAGGCAGTGTTTGTCGGCGGCGTATTGTATGCCGCGGGCCTGGTGCTGATGGGCATGTCCGACTCTGCGTGGTCGCTGTCTCTGAGCGCAGGCTTGCTGATTGGGATTGGCCTGTCCGGTACTTCGTTCTCGGTGATTCTTGGTGTGGTCGGCCGCGCCGTAGCCCCGGAAAAACGCAGCATGGCCATGGGCATCGCCAGCGCCGCCGGTTCCTTCGGCCAATTCGCCATGGTCCCCGGCACCCTCGGCTTGATTGGCTGGCTGGGCTGGTCTGCGGCACTGCTGGCGTTGGGCTTGATGGTGGCGTTGATCCTGCCGCTGGTCGCGATGCTCAAGGATCGACCGCTGCCGGTCACGGTCGGTCAGCAGACCCTGGGCGAAGCTCTCAAGGAAGCCTGCTCTCACTCAGGGTTCTGGCTGTTGTCCTTCGGCTTTTTTGTCTGTGGTTTCCAAGTGGTGTTTATCGGCGTGCACTTGCCGGCGTACCTGGTCGACCAGCACCTGCCGGCCACGGTAGGCACCACGGTGCTGGCCTTGATCGGCCTGTTCAACGTGTTCGGCACCTACACGGCCGGTTGGCTGGGCGGGCGCATGTCCAAGCCGCGCCTGCTGACCGGTTTGTACCTGTTGCGGGCCGTGGTGATTGTATTGTTCCTGTGGGCGCCGGTCACCGAAGTCAGCGCGTATCTGTTTGGCATGGCGATGGGGTTCCTGTGGTTGTCCACCGTCCCCCTGACCAACGGCACTGTCGCGACCTTGTTTGGTGTGCGCAACCTTTCAATGCTCGGTGGGATTGTGTTCCTGTTCCACCAACTCGGCTCATTCCTCGGTGGTTGGCTGGGCGGGGTGGTCTATGATCGAACCGGTAGCTACGATTTGATCTGGCAGGTGGCGATTCTGCTCAGCCTGCTCGCTGCGGCCCTGAACTGGCCGGTGCGTGAGCGCCCGGTGGCGCGTATGCAGGCGCAGATGGAGGCGGCATGAGGCTAGCGGTGCGCGTTATGGCCATGGCGGCGGTGTTGGCTCTGTTGCTGCTGGCCTGGTGGGGTTGGCAACAGGGCGGCCTGGCGTTGATGCAACTGGGCATGGCGATCTGTTAAGTTCAATGCCTGAACTGACTCAAGGAATGTCGACATGCTGATACGCTGGCTCGCTGTACCCGTCCTCATGGCTGTTGGCAGCGTGGCGATGGCCGCCAGTTGCCCCCCGTTACTGGAGGGGCAATTACCCAAGTTGCGGGCCAAGGAATCCATCGACCTGTGCCAGCAATTCGCTGGCAAACCCTTGGTGATCGTCAACACGGCGAGCTTCTGTGGCTTTGCTCCGCAGTTCAAAGGCCTGGAAGCGTTGTATCAGCGCTACAAGGACCAAGGCCTGGAAGTGATTGGCGTGCCGTCCGATGATTTCAAACAGGAAGCCAAGACCGGCGAAGAAACCGCCAAGGTCTGCTACGTGAACTACGGCGTGACCTTCACCATGACCGAACCACAGAAGGTCAGGGGGCCGGACGCAGTGCACCTGTTCAAGCTGCTGGCGCAGCAGAGCAGTGCGCCGAAGTGGAATTTCTATAAATACGTGGTGGACCGCCAGGGCAAGGTAATTGCCAACTTTTCCAGTGTGACCAAGCCGGACAGCCCGGACCTGATCAAGGCAGTGGAAGAGGCATTGGCGTCCAAGCCCTGAGCCGCGACCAATGAAAAGCCCCGCCTCCTGAGCAGGAGAGCGGGGCTTTTTTATACCGCCGAGAATCAGAAGCGGTAAGTCATGCCCAGGCCGAAACCGTTGGCGCTGTTTTCATACTTGGCGTTGTAGCTGGCCAATTGGTTGGAGCGTGCAACCTTGACGTCTTCCTCCTTCAGGTAGGAATAGGCCAGGTCGACGGTCATGTTCGGCATGACCTCGTAGCCCAGGCCCAGGCTGAAGATCGTACGGTCGCCGGTCGGGATGCGTGGCGAACGATCCGTATTGTTGGTCGGCGATTGGTCGAAGGTCAGGCCGGTACGCAACACCACTTGCTTGGTGAGCTGGTACGAGGTGCCCACGGCGTAGGCCCAGGTATCGTGCCAGTTCTGGTCTTCCTTGATGGTGCCGATCAGGGCGGGGGCGAGTACGCCGCCGGAAGTGCCGCCGACGACACCCTCGTTCTTGACGGTGATGTCTTTCAAGCGGCTCCAGCGCGTCCAGGTTGCACCCGCATAGAGTTTCCAGGCGTCAGTCAGGTCCTGGGTGACCGACAGGTCGTAGGACTCTGGCGTGTCGATCTTCAGCGACGCATCGTAGCGGTTGCTGCGCAGGGCGCCAGCGGTCGCAGCCGGGCCGCTGACTTCGGTGTGCCCGTCCAGCTTGTAGCTGACCTTGGAGTGATAGGTCAGGCCGACGCGAGTGGTATCGGTGGCTTGTACCAGCACGCCGATGTTGAAGCCCAGCGCGGTGTCGTCGCCCTTGATCTTGATATTGGTGGATGGCGCGGCAGGGTTCAGCGTCAGGTCCGATTCCAGGGTGCCGGCGATGCGGTTGAAGGTCGGGCCAAAACCGACGGAAACGCGATCGTTGAAGGCGTAGCTGACCGTCGGCTGGAAGGTGATGACTTTTACTTCGCTTTTGCTGCCAAAAGGAGCGCCCTGGAAGCCGCTTTCGTAGTCAGTCACCAGGCCGAACGGTGCATAGACGCCGAAACCGACAGCCCACTGATCGTTGAGTTTATTGGTGTAGAAACCGAAAGGGACGGCAGTAAAAGGCACCATGTCGCCTTTGTTGCTACCGCGGGAACGGCCGCTGACGTCGCTGATATCAGTGGAGGCATCAATGGCAGCAACACCGCCGGTGATCTGTTGACCTTCCAGGCGTGCCATGCCAGCAGGGTTACCGAACACAGTGCTTGCATCATCGGCAGAGGACGAGCGACCTGCGAAACCGGTACCCATCCCGCTGACGCTCTGTTCGTTCAGGGCAAAGCCGCTGGCAAACAGTTGGGAGGATGCCATGGCAACGGCGAGGCTAAGTGTGGTCTTGAGCATTACTTTTTTCATTATTAGAACTCCGTGGTGATCACCGCTGCGGAAAGTATCAATAAATTTCGCATCGCGCTATAGGCTGTAACGCTGGAGATAGAGCGGTTTTGTAGGACAATCCGACCAAAATTCAGGTTTTTTGCCGAATCTTGCATTTTGCCCGGTCAGCATGCCACCTGTTTTATGGGGCAGACGCAGGTTTGCCACGCCTGGGTAAAATCTCGCAGACGACCTTGCGGGTGGAAAATTTCTTTCCAGATACGCGCCATGGCGAGCACATCGCCGGGTGTGGGCAAGGCGGGGCTATTCTGCTCCACCAGCAGCCAGGCGATGGCGGTGGCGTAGCGCAGATTTACCGTCAACTCCAACTGGGGCGCAGTGAGGAAAGCATGTTGGCTGGCGAGTCCGCGTACCAGGCTGGCCCGCTCGGGGTCCAGGGCCAGGTAGTCATCCCAGAGGGCGCGGTGGCGTGGTTCGGTGATGCGGTATAGGCCATGGCCGCGTCTATCATGCAGGGCCGAGCCAAGTTCCGACTGGCTGGCGGCAATGCCCAGCAACAGGGATTCGGCTGCCGCGTCATGACGGCCGAGGTACATCAACGTCGGCCTGATCACATAACGACACAATTCGCTGGCGGCAATACCCATACAAGCCTCAGTCCAATAAAGGGGTGGACGAGCCTGAGAAGGGAGGGCTTGGCAGCGGTGAATCGGATCTCAGGCCCGTCGCAAGCGGATCATGCCGCTCGAGTTGAAGTGTAGTGTCATATTCATGATGTAAAGGACTGTTTTTAAAACATCTTCTTCATTCGGTTATAACGTTTATATCTATTTGTACTTAATTCAACGGCATGCTGGCCAAATTCCAGGCAATAAAAAACCCTGTTTTTCAGACAGGGTTTTTGTATTTCAGCGACTCGGGTCGATCAGGCAGTCAGTGCCTGACGGGTACGCTCGATCACGGCCTGCAGCGGCTCTGCGCTGGAGTATTGATCGGGGTACAGGCGTTCGCTGTGACGTGCGATGCCGTGTTCGTTGACCAGGGTGAAGCTGAAGCAGCCTTTGCGAGCGGCCATGATCAGGCAGTTCATTGGGGCAAAAGCGTTAGTGAGGGTGCGAATGGCATCCTGAGTGTGGATTTGAGCGTTCATATTATTGGTGTTCCTACAAATGACACGGATAAGAACCGTGCAACGTTAAAACGTTCCAGTAACGCTGATCACCATTGATCAAGCGAAGAACCTGACTGGAACAAAGCAGCCAGTTTGAAGCGCTGATAAATTAGGCGCGCTTGGGCTGGCAGGTAGGTACTTAGGAGGGCAGGCAACACAACAGGGGCAAAGGTTCTGGGCCCAGGGTGAAGATCCTGATCAATTTGCAGGTTGGTTCGGTCAGAGTATTGAATCTTCGCGACACCCTTTGCTTGTTCAAAGGCTGTGTCGTCGCAAGGAATACCTGGAAACCATCGAGGTGGTCGATCCCATGTGTTCAGGGGATTGTTCGACCAGAATTGACTTTCAGCTTGGTACTAACGCCGCGGATAGTAACGGATCGAAATGGGGAAGGGAAGGGCAGCGTCAAAAAACTTCATCAGCCGCCGAGCCACCCGCGAAAGACCAGTACCGTCATTGACGCTGCCAGAGCGCAACCCAAGCCGTAGGCCGCAAGCGTCAAGCGTAGAGACTGCCTGGTCTCGATCACGCGTATGACCTCGTGCATGTCATTGATCCTGCCGTCACTCAATTCAATGCACAGGCTCACGGCGGTAAAGGTGGCCGATATCAGGATCGCGCTGGCGAACAGCGCGCCGTCCGGTGAAGGTAGCGCGGCATTGATGCCCAGGGAGGTCGCGCAGACAGCCAATAGCAGCAAGGCGAATAACAGAATTCCTTTCATCGGCCCTACAGGGTTGCGTTGTCGGTGGGGCAGTGTGGCGAGACGCGACACATTTGGAAAGTCCCTTGGTTTGTCCGGGCAGTAACATGTTTAAGGCATGTTGAATCAAAAAACGCTGACCTTATAACCTCCTCGCGGGTACTTGTGCACATTGGTTGCGGCGTGTGTAACCCTTCGGTTCCTGACCCTGGACGGCGCTCATTTGCCTGTAATCAAAATTTAAGTCAATGAAAAATCTCGCTTTTTTTTATTGGTGAAAAAATCGTCAGTTTGACCTGAGGCCCCATTCCATGGGCCTTTGAGCCAGTTCAAGGGGGGTTGTCCACTGAGTTATCCACAGCTTCTGTGGATTGTCCCGAGCGCTTGCTCTAGAACGGGCGTGCCGGGTTTTTTCAGCTTTACCTGTACGAAAAAAAGAGTAGAGTGGCGCGCCTTCCGTTCTGTCCCACAGTGCTTTATGAAGTTTCGCTCAGTATCACCTTCTGTTACCGACACTGCCCAAACTGTTACCACCCCCAAGCGTTTTTCCTTGAAGGTTGCTTTGTGGCTGCTCGACAGCCCGCGCCTTGGGCAGAGCAGCAATATCAAGCACTTCGCTGGACGCTTGCTCAAACAGCCCGCCCGTGAAGGTGTGGTTGCCGCGCAGAGTCGTCTCGGCCAACTGATGTGCCGCGAATGCGGGAACGCCCGCGACCGCCGTATAGGCCACGACCTGTTGCGTTCTGCCGCTCGCGCCGGCGACCGTCGCGCTCAGCGCGAACTGGGCCAGGTCGAAGACTGAGCTGTCCTCCAGCCCTGCGCTTGGTTACCCTTGTTTTTTTTCGGTGATGGCAGAAATGGCTATGGTAGTTGACTGGACCAGTATCGCCTTGGGGCTTGTTGGCGCAGCAGTACCTTTATTGGCGCTGTGCTGGCAACTCCAGCGACGTCTGAGCGCACGCGCTACCGGCTGGGAACTGCTGGAAGAGCGCCTGGCGACCGCGCAACTGGCCCAGGAGGGGCTCGCTGCCCAGTTGGACGCCAGTCGCGATGAGATCAGTGACCTGAGCCACGCCAATGCCGCCAAGCAGGCCGACCTGGCTGCCTTGCGCCGCGAAGTCGAATTGTTGCAGATCGACCGCGATAACGCCCGCGATGCCGCCCACGCCTGGAACCTCGACCGCAGTGCCAAGGAAGCCGAGCTGCGGCGTCTCGACGCCCTGGCGGCGGCCCTGAGCGCGGAACTGCGCGAGCAACAAGACAGCCATCAACAACGTCTCACTGACCTGCAAGGCTCACGGGATGAGCTGCGTGCGCAGTTCGCCGAGCTGGCCGGCAAAATCTTCGATGAGCGTGAGCAGCGCTTTGCTGAAACCAGCCAGGAACGCCTGGGCCAACTGCTCGACCCGCTTAAGGAGCGCATCCAGTCGTTCGAGAAGCGAGTCGAAGAAAGCTACCAGAACGAAGCCCGCGAGCGTTTTTCCCTGGCCAAGGAGCTGGAGCGCTTGCAGCAACTGAACCTGCGCCTGTCGGATGAAGCCACCAACCTGACCCGAGCCCTCAAGGGCCAGAAAACCCAGGGCAACTGGGGCGAGCTGATCCTTGAGCGGGTGCTGGAACATGCGGGCCTGGAGAAAGGCCGCGAATACCAGACCCAGGTCAGCCTCAAGGGCCCGGATGGCGAGCGTTTCCAGCCGGACGTACTGATCATGTTGCCGGGCGACAAGCAGGTGGTGGTCGATTCCAAGGTCAGCTTGACCGCCTATCAACAGTATGTCGCGGCGGACGACGATGTGATTGGCCAGGCCGCTTTGAAGCAGCATGTACTGTCCCTGCGCAATCACGTCAAAGGCTTGGCCGGCAAGGATTACAAGCGCCTCGAAGGTTTGCACAGCCTGGACTTCGTCCTGTTGTTCGTGCCGATCGAAGCGGCGTTTTCCGCGGCATTGCAGGCCGAGCCCAACCTGTTCCAGGAAGCCTTCGACCGCCATATCGTGATTGTCAGCCCCACTACTTTGCTCGCTACCCTGCGGGTGATCGACAGTCTGTGGAAACAGGAGCGTCAGAGCCAGAACGCCCGGGAAATCGCCGAGCGTGCCGGGTGGCTGTACGACAAGTTCGTGCTTTTTATCCAGGACCTGGACGAGGTGGGCAATCGGTTGCAGCAGTTGGACAAGGCCTACAGCGCGGCACGAAACAAACTGACGGATGGGCGTGGGAATCTGGTCAGTCGTACCGAGCAACTAAGGCTGCTCGGTGCCCGTGCCAGTAAGAGCCTGCCGGCGGATCTGCTGGAACGGGCGATGACAGATTCGGATGGTGTAGCGCATCTCCCCGAATAGACCTGTGGCCAAGTGTGGGAGGGGGCAAGCCCTAATGCCAGTCAGTTAAGCGGTCATCGCCTTCTGTAGGAGCGAGCTTGCTCGCGAAAAACGTCAACGATAACGCGTGTTTGCTGAATGAACGCGGCGCCTGTAAGTTTTCGCGAGTAAGCTCGCTCCTACAAAAAAGCCTTAACTGACTGGCATTAGGGCAAGCCCCCTCTTATCAAACTACATGTAAACTACTGATTTTAAAGAGTTAAAATTTAGTCCTAACGCCGGATATTTTGGCGGCGGTCCAGGTTGCTGCGCGACGGCGCCACGTCGACGATGTGACCGGGTTGTTGGGTTGTTGGGGCGAGTACATATCCGTTGCTTAGGTAACGGCCACTATAGGTTCCGCCCTTACGGCGGCTCACTTTGCAAAAGCGGCAAAGTAAGCAAAACGCTCTTGCCCCCGGCGTTTTTCAAGGTAGTTGTCGCGTCAACCGTCTGCTATGCCGCTTTTTGTTCGGTCTGCTGTTCCCTATCCGGATTCAGCAGCACCGTTCCTACTGGTTCCCAGTTACGTGTTTGTCCTGACCACCGTTCAGGTCTTTTCCGGCGCTCCCGCTCATACAGCTCATGACGCAGCGCCAGTATCTGATGATCTTTCCCTCCATGGCGCTCTGATGGGGTGACGAAGCGGATCCGGCTGTGCCTGTGTTCGCTGTTGTACCACCGCATAAAATCCCTCACCCAAGTCCGTGCAGCGTCTAAGCTGGCGAAGCCTTCCAAGGGCCATTGCGGGCAGTATTTCAATGTTCTAAACAGTGATTCCGAATACGGGTTGTCATTGCTTACACGTGGACGACCGCGAGAAGGCGTGATACCCAGCTCATACATTTTGCTTAACAGCGTCACCGATTTCATTGGCGCTCCGTTATCAGAGTGCAATACCAAGGGCTCACGCAGGCACTTCTCATTGATCACGCTACGTTGCAACAGCGCAGCAGCTTTTTCACCACTTTCTTCATCATAAACTTCCCAACCTACCGCCTTGCGGCTGTAAATATCTTCGATCAAATACAGGTAAAAATACTTACCGCGTATGGGCGAAGGAAGATACGTGATGTCCCACGACCACACCTGATTAGGCCTCTGAGCTGCGTGCGTTGTCGGCATTACTACGCGCCGAGGTCGTCGACTACGACCTCTGTGGTGTTGTTGGCCGGCTGCTCGCAAGATGCGATAAAACGTAGCTTCCGACGCCAGATACCGTGCTTCGTCTGCCAGGCGCGGAACGATCTGGCTGGGAGGTAAATGGGCGTATAGCGGGCTGTTGCACAGGGTTACGATGGCTTGTCTTTCAATTTCACTCAGCGCATTACGCGGCTTGGGCCGCAAGGTGGTGGTGCGCGCATCGGCCTGTAACTCTGGCGCCTGAGTCCAGCGCTGCAAGGTTCGCAGCGACAGTCCAACCTCTTGGCAAGCGCGTAATTTTCGGGCGCCTGCGACGATGGCTTCAATCAACCAACCCACCAACAACTGCCGTTCCGGCAAAGAAGTCAGTTGTCCTCGCCGTCGGTCCCCCAGTAATCGTTGAGCTTTTTTCGCAGCACTAACAACGCTGCGGTTTCGGCCAATGCAGCGTCTTTACGGCGCAGATCGCGCTCCAGCTCCAGGATGCGTTTTTTGTCTTTACGCGTCTGCTCATGGTCAGCCATTTTTTGGATCTGCACCGCCTCTTGACCGCTAATACAGGCTTGACGCCAAGCATTGATCTGCTCGGGGTAAAGGCCGTTTCGACGGCAGTACTCACCTAATTCAAGTTGCGTCAGGCTGGCTGTTTCAATGACAGCGGTCAACCGGGCCTCAGCAGACCATTTATCAGAAAGCGATATATCTTCTGGCACTTTGCTTCCTTGGACACTGGCCATCTTGCGCCAGGTATACAGCGATACATCGCTGACCCCTTCACGGCGACAAACTTCGGCTACCGTCAGGTTCAGCGGGGGAAGCAACATCTTAAGCAATGTGGCTTTACGTTCGGGTGAATAGTACGTCACAACCTGTCTCTTTCCGCCCTCGGTATGCTTTTTTGGGGGTAAATCAGGAGAGGCGACAACTATCCTGACACCGGGGGCCTCGCTTAGGCTCGGTGTGCCCGTAATCCGACAGGGATTTGGGGGGCCGCCGCCACGCGCCATCCATGGCGCGGGGCGGCTAAACCGGCATCCCTGCCGGTTTACCCCCCAAATCCCTGTCGAATTCCGGCCAGCGTGGTTTAACGGGGCGCCTTAGATCAAAAACACAGCGAGGCGGCCTTATAGCCGACCTGATCGTTGAAGTGTGCGCGTACCCCTGTGGGAGCGGGCTTGCCCGCGAAGGTCGTTAACGATGCCGCGGGAAACCAGAAAGAACGCGGCGTTCTAAGGTTTTTCGCGAGCAAGCTCGCTCCTACAGAAAGCACAAGCGCCGCCAGCGTATCTGCGATGCGCAGCGAGTCGCTCTTGATCTTGCTTTTGATCTTAGGCGCCCCGTTAAACCACGCTGGCCGAACGCCGGCTTGAAGCCGTGGGTAACCCGGCAGGACGCCGGGTTAGCCGTCCTGGGCCAGGGATGGCCCATGACGGCGGCCCACGGATTCAAGCCGGGGTGAGGGCACACCGAGCCTAGGCGAGGTGCCGAGTGGTGGGGCAAGAGCGTTTTGCTTACTTTTACGCCTTTCAAAAGTGAGCCGCTGTAAAAGCGGAACCATAAGTGGCCGTTGCCCAAATAACGGATATGTACCCAGGACGAAAACCAACATCCTGCTCGGCTGTCAGGCTGCCACGGGAACAAGCTCCCTAGTTTGCGGCGCGACAGCGTCACATCGAAGAGGTGGTGGCGGCTCCCACATTTTCACCGAGTACGACCCTTTACAGAGGCAGATGCCTGCTCAACAGTGCCCGCAACGCCGCCGGTTTCACCGGCTTGGCCAGGTAATCCAACCCCGCGCCATGCACCTCGGCGACCATCTCCGGGCGCCCGTCGGCGCTGATCACCACGCCGGGGATCGGCTCGGCCAATTGTGCCCGTAGCCAGCCCATCAGCTCGGTGCCGGTTTCGCCGTGGTCCAGGTGGTAATCCACCAGTGCCAGTTGCGGGCGCATGCCCTCGGCCAGCAGTGCCGCACATTGGGCCTGATTGGCTGCGGTCCAGACTTCACAGCCCCAGCGTGTGAGCAGGCTGCGCATGCCAATCAGGATGCTCTCCTCGTTATCCACGCACAGCACCCGGGCGCCGCTCAGAGGCAGGCCGTTTTCCGCCGGCGCCTTGGGTTGCGGGATGGCCTGGTTGCGCGCCAGCGGCACGCACACGCTGAAGACGCTGCCCTTGCCCGGCCATGAACGCACACTCAATTGATGGCCCAGCACGCGGCACAAGCCGTCGGCAATCGCCAGGCCCAGGCCCAGACCCTTTTCAGCCCGGGTCTGGTGGCTGTCCAGGCGCTTGAACTCTTCGAAAATCACCTTTTGTTTATCCAGCGGAATGCCTGGGCCGCGATCCCATACTTCCAGGCACAGTTCGCCCTGGCGTCGACGTACGCCAAGCAGCACTGGGCCGTCGGCATAACGGAAGGCATTGGTCAGAAAGTTCTGCAGGATCCGCCGTAGCAGCTTGATGTCGCTGTCCACCCGCAAGCGACTGCCGCGCCAACGGAAGCGCAAGCGTTGCTCATGGGCCAGCGCCTTGAATTCAGCGCCCAGGGTGTCGAACAGCTCATTGAGTACAAAGGGCTGGCGTTGGGGGTTGATCTTGCCGTTTTCCAGGCGGGAGATATCCAACAGGTCGCTGATCAGGTCTTCGGCCGAACGCAACGAGCTGTCCAGATGCTGCACCAACTGCCTGGCCTCGCTGGACAGCCCCTCGTGCTGGTGGGAGAGGGCGGCGGAGAACAGCCGCGCGGCGTTCAGCGGTTGCATCAGATCGTGGCTCACCGCCGCCAGGAATCGCGTCTTCGATTGGCTGGCGGACTCGGCCACGCCCTTGGCATCGGTGAGGGCCACGTTGAGCTGCGACAGTTCATGGGTGCGCTCGGTGACCCGCTGCTCCAGGCCCTCGTTGGCCTCGGTCAGCGCTTGTTCGGCTTCGCGAAACGCGGTGATGTCGGTGAAACTCATGACAAAGCCGCCGCCGGGCATCGGGTTGCCGATCAGCTCGATCACCCGACCATTGGGAAACAGGCGCTCGGAGGTGTGCGCACGGCCCTGGCGCATCCAGTGCAGGCGGCGCGCCACGTGCACCTCTGCCTCGCCAGGCCCGCACAAGCCGCGCTCGGCGTTGTAGCGGATGATGTCGGCAATCGGCCGGCCGACGCTGATCAGGCCGTCCGGGTAGTTGAACAGCTCCAGGTAGCGCCGGTTCCAAGCCACCAGTTTGAGGGACTGGTCCACGACGCTGATGCCCTGGGTGATGTTCTCGATGGCGCCTTGCAGCAGGGCACGGTTGAACTGCAGTACCTCGGAGGCCTCGTCGGCGATCCTTACGACGTCCTCCAGTTGCATTTCCCGCCCTTCAATCGCCGCTTTCACCACAGCTCGCGTAGAAGAGGCACCCAGTACGCCCGCCAGCAAGCGTTCGGTATGGGCGATCCAATCGTTGTCGGCATTCTGGTTGGGGTTGAAGCCTTTGCCCTGGCGATAGGCGAAGCGGATAAAACTCTGCTGGGCACGTTCTTCGCCGACAAAGCGTGCCGCCAGGCTGAGCAGGTCGCTGATCTGCACCGACAACATGGACCGGGCATTGGCGCGCTGGCTGATTTCCTGGCCGATGAAACGCCCAGCCTGCCAGTGTTCGGACACCCGTGTGCGTGACAGCATTGAAACCCACACGAACAAGGTGAAGTTACCCGCCAGGGAAAATACGGTGCCCAAGGTCAGCGACGTCACCGACAGCCCGAACGGGTGGGAATGCATCCAGGTCAGGCCGGGGAACAGGCTGAGCGACCAACCCAGGCTTTTCGCGGTAACTGGCAGGACCAAGGTGTAGAACCACAGGAATGTACCCGCGGCCAAGCCGGCGAACACGCCCCGGCGGTTAGCCTGCTTCCAATAGAGTGCGCCGAGCATTGCCGGGGCCAGTTGGGTCACGGCGGCAAAGGCGATCTGGCCGATGGTAGCCAGGCTGGCGGTGGAACCCAGCAGGCGGTAGCTCACATACGCCAGCAGCAGGATGATCACGATGCTCACCCGGCGTACCGAGAGCATCCAGTGGCGGAACACTTCAAATGGCCGCTCGGCGCTGGAGCGCCGTAACAGCCAGGGCAGCAGCATGTCGTTGGAAACCATGGTCGACAAGGCGATGCTGGCCACGATCACCATGCCGGTGGCGGCCGAGGCGCCGCCAATGAATGCCAGCACGGCGAGCGCCGGATGGGCCTGGGCCATCGGCAGGCTGATTACATAGGAGTCTGGCAGCACCGAGCCAGGCAGCAGCATCTTGCCGCCGAGGGCAATGGGCACCACGAACAGTGCGGCCAGGATCAAGTAGGCCGGGAACACCCATTTGGCCAGGCGCAGATCCTGGGGGTCGATGTTTTCAACCACGGTCACATGGAATTGCCGCGGCAGGCAGATGATCGCCATCATGGCGACGCCGGTCTGTACCACCATTGATGGCCAGTTAATGGTCTCTTTCCAGTATTCCTCCAGGCGTGGCGCGAGCATTGCCTGGCTGAACAGATCGCCGAAACCGTCGTACAAGCCGTAGGTGACAAACGCACCGACGGCAAGAAAAGCAAACAGCTTGACCAGGGACTCAAACGCAATCGCCAGCACCATGCCGCGATGGTGTTCGGTGGCGTCGAGGTTGCGCGTACCAAACACAATGGTAAACAGCGCCAACACCAGGGACACGATCAAGGCCGTATCCTGGGCCCGGGTGCCGGTGGTGTCAGGGCCGGCGCCGATCAACAGGTTCACCCCCAGTACGATGCCTTTGAGTTGCAATGCGATATAGGGCAGCACGCCGACCAGGCAGATCAACGCCACCACCACCGCCAGGGACTGGGATTTGCCGTAGCGGGCGGCGATAAAGTCGGCAATCGAGGTGATGTTTTCCTGCTTGCTGATCAGGATCATCTTTTGCAGCACCCAGGGGGCCAACACCAGCAACAGCACCGGTCCCAGGTAGATCGGTAAAAATGCCCACAACTGTTCGGCAGCCTGGCCTACAGCGCCAAAGAAAGTCCAGCTGGTGCAGTACACGGCCAGCGACAAACTGTAGACCCACGCACGCACACGCGGTGGCAGCGGCGCATGGCGGCGGTCACCGTAAAAGGCAATGGCAAACATAATGGCCATATAGGCCAGGGCAACGGCGGCAATCAGCCCGCTGGACAGCGTCATGGTAACTCCGAGCATAAGAACACCCGGGCACTCCAGGCCCGGTTGGACAGTCTCGCATGATGCCTGGGGTTAGTCAGTGTCGACCAAGGTCGTGTGGGATCTAATGTCGCAGGTGCGTCAGCGCGGTGGCAGGGTTTTCTGGCGCAGGATGTAGATCGTCACCAGTACCGCACTGGTCAGCATGAAGCCGCGTGCCCAGGGCAGGGGGACCAGGTAGCAGGAGATCGCGATGCTCAACCACATCAAGCCGATGGCGTAGACCTTGCCTTTGAGCGGGATGCCATTGCCGTCCAGGTAGTCACGGATCCAGGGGCCCAGGCGCGGGTGCTCTACCAGCCAGTGGTAGAAACGCGGGGAGCTTCGAGCGAAGCAGGCGGCGGCAAGCAGGAGGAAGGGCGTGGTCGGCAACACCGGTAGGAAAATGCCTATCACTCCCAGCGCTACACTCAGCCAGCCAATGGCCAGCAGCGCGTAGCGCAGGAGCGGCGAGCGGTTGCCCATGGGTGCCACGGGCAAGCGACTCAGTGGTGACGTGGCTTGAGGATCGCCGGTTTTTCGTCAGGCGCGTTGCACAGCAGGTACAGCGCGGTGAGGGCTTCCGGGATCTGTACGATCATGTCGTCCATCAGGTTGGCGTCGGCGGCGATGTCGGCGAATTCAGGCTGGTCGTCGAACAGGCCGGAACCGACCATGATCGGCAGGAGCATTTCGCTGACTTCTTCCTCGGCGGTTTCGAACCAGGCGGCTTCGCGCAGGAACACGCCTTCCATGAAACCGATGCACCAGCCGCGCAGGTCGGAGTCGTCCGGCTCTTCGCCGAGGTCCAGGTCGCATGGCAGCTCGAATTCCTCATCGGAAGCCAGCTGGCGACCGATGTGGGCCTTGAGGGCCAGCAGGGTGGCTTCGATTTCTTCGCGCTGGGCGGCGTCGGCGTAGTGAGGCTCTTCGGCGAACAAGGCGTCGATCCACTCACGGTCCGGCACGACGTCAGAAGAGATCGACAGGGCGGTCAGGTAGCCGTGGGCGGCCACATAGTCCAGCGCCTCGTCATGCAGCTCATCGGCGTCGAGGAAGGCTTGCAGGCGGGTTAGTTGCTCAGCGAAGGACATTGAAGGGCTACCTTGGGAATAAACGATGCTGAATTCTAGGCTTTCTTGAGCGCCCAGGCCAGCCGCACCGCACATTTGCCCGGTTTTAGCGTGGGCGTCTATTCGTCAGGCGCGCCCTTTGGCGGATGATGCTCGGGTATACTGCCGCGTTTTGTGATGCCCCTGCAGGCCCAGCGCCAATCCGGGAAAACTTCGCTTACGGATTATTTACCGTGGCAGCGCATTTTTTCGGCCAGCCTGTACAGAGGGATTTCGGCACCATTTTGGAGTTTTACATGCTCGAGCAGGCTCAACGCGTCCTCAAGGACATCTTCGGCTACGACAGTTTTCGTGGCCGCCAGGGTGCGATCATTGAGCGCGTGGCCAATGGCGGCGATGCCCTGGTGCTGATGCCTACCGGTGGCGGCAAATCGTTATGTTTCCAGGTGCCGGCGCTGTTGCGCAATGGCCTGGCCGTGGTGGTGTCACCGCTGATTGCGCTGATGGACGATCAGGTCGCCACCCTTGAAGAACTCGGTGTCGCCGCTGCGTCGTTGAACTCCACCCTCAGCGCCGAGCAGCAGCGTGACCTGGCCGCCCGCATCAAGCGTGGCGAGGTGAAGATGCTGTATCTGGCCCCCGAGCGCCTGTTGCAGCCGCGTATGCTGTCCTTCCTGCAGAGCCTGGACATTGCCCTGTTCGCCATCGACGAAGCCCACTGTGTATCGCAATGGGGGCACGATTTCCGCCGCGAATACCTGCAGCTTGGCCAACTGGCGGAACTGTTCCCCGACGTGCCGCGCATCGCCCTGACCGCCACCGCCGACAAACGTACCCGCGAAGAGATCGTCGAGCGCCTGCATCTGCAGAACGCCGAGCGTTTCCTGTCGAGCTTTGATCGACCGAATATTTTCTACCGCATCGTACCCAAGGAGCAGCCGCGCAAACAGTTGCTGGCGTTCCTGTCCGAGCGGCGCAGCGATGCGGGCATTGTCTATTGCCTGTCGCGCAAGAAGGTCGATGAAGTCGCCGCGTTCCTTTGCGAACAGGGCTATCCGGCGTTGCCTTACCACGCCGGCCTGCCGAACGATCTGCGTGCCTACCACCAGAAGCGCTTCCTCAACGAGGAGGGCCTGATCATGGTGGCGACCATCGCCTTCGGCATGGGTATCGACAAATCCAACGTGCGTTTCGTGGCACACATGGACCTGCCCAAGTCCCTGGAGGCCTATTACCAGGAAACCGGGCGTGCCGGCCGTGATGGCCTGCCGGCGGATGCCTGGATGGTGTACGGCCTGCAGGACGTAGTGATGCTCAAGCAGATGCTGCAGAACTCCGAAGGCGACGAACGCCATAAGCGTCTGGAGCAGCACAAGCTCGATGCCATGCTGTCGTTGTGTGAAGAGACCCGCTGCCGGCGCCAGACGCTGCTGGCCTATTTCGACGAAGACATGCCCGAGCCCTGCGGCCACTGCGATAACTGCATCGACGGTGTGCAGACCTGGGACGCCACCGAACCGGCGCGCCAGGCATTGTCGACGATCTACCGCACCGGCCAGCGCTATGGCGTGGGACACTTGGTGGATGTATTGCTGGGCAAGGACGACGAAAAAATCCGCAGCTTCGGCCACGAGAAACTCTCGGTCTACGGCGTTGGCAAGGCCCGCGCCGAAGGCGAGTGGCGCTCGCTGTTCCGGCAGATGGTTGCCCGTGGCCTTGTCGACATCGATATCGAGGGCTACGGCGGGCTGCGCCTGAATGACAGTTGCCGACCGTTGCTCAAGGGTGAAGTGAGCCTGGAGCTGCGCCGTGACCTCAAGCCGCAGACCACCGCCAAGAGCAGCAGCACCAGCCAGGCCAGCCAGCTTGTGCGGGGCGAGGAGCGCGAACAGTGGGAAGCCCTGCGCACCTTGCGGCGCAAACTGGCGCAGGAACACAGCGTGCCGCCCTACGTTATCTTCCCCGACTCCACCTTGCTGGAAATGCTTCGCGAACAACCCACCACCATGGCCGAGATGGCCCGGGTCAGCGGTGTGGGTGCGCGCAAGCTGGAGCGTTACGGCCAGGCGTTCCTCGAAGTGCTCGGTGGCCAGGCTGAAGCACCGAAGGAAGTGGCTGATATTCGCCACGAACTGATCAGCCTGGCCCGCGCTGGCATGACCCCGATCCAGATCGCCGGCCAGCTGCAATGCTCGGAAAAAAATGTGTATACCTTGCTCGCCGAAGCCATCGGCAAGCAGCAACTGTCGTTGGAGCAGGCTCTTGATTTGCCTGAGGATTTGCTCGGCGAAATTCAGGATGCATTTCTCGATGGAGAAGGCGAATTGCCACCTGTCGCTGAGATCGCTCCATTGTTTACCGGGCGTGTTCCTGAGGGCGTTTTGTACTGCGTGCGTGCCGCCTTGCAGTCGGAATTCGAAATTTAGTGTGCCAATTACGACAATGTAACGAATCAGTACATACCGGGCCTTGCCTACTGACATGGCTCATGCTTAGCTGACTAATAATTAGCCATACTTTATTTTCAGTCTTAAACATGAGTTTTTTATGCCGTTAACCGATCAACACCGTTTTGGCATGCAATTGGCGCAAATGTCCCGAGGTTGGCGCGCCGAGCTGGACCGCCGCCTGGCGGGGCTGGGCTTGTCCCAGGCGCGCTGGCTGGTGCTGTTGCATTTGGCCCGTTTTGCAGAAGCCCCTACCCAGCGTGAATTGGCACAAAGTGTCGGCGTGGAAGGGCCAACCCTGGCGCGCCTGCTCGATAGCCTGGAAGGCCAGGGCCTGGTGCAACGCCAGGCCGTGGTGGAAGACCGTCGCGCCAAACGCATCCTGCTATGTGATACCGCCCAGCCGCTGATTGACCAGATCGAGACCATTGCCACGGCGTTGCGTCATGAGTTGTTCGTAGGGGTGAATGAAGAGGATTTGCGCGTGTGCATGCGTGTGCATGAGCACATTCTGGCGAACCTGGAAAAGTCCTGATTCCTAATTTGCCGAGGACCAAATGTGGGAGGGGGCTTGCTCCCGATTGCGGTGGGCCAGCTACAGAATTGTTGACTGATACCCCGCCATCGGGAGCAAGCCCCCTCCCACATTAGCTCGATGCTGTGTCAGAAGGTCTGGCCCAGGTTCAAGTACACCGCCTTCTGATTATCATCATTGAATCCATAGCTGAAATTCAGTGGCCCCAACGGCGTATCAAACCCGAGGAAGATACTCGCGGCGTTGATATAGCCGCTGTCGAACTCATTGTCGTTGTTCCACGCCCGACCCCGTTCCAGTGAGGCGCCCAGGTACAACGGGAAGTCCAGCGGCAGGTATGAGCGCGGGGTCAGCCGGCGGAAGTACACCGCGCGCATCAGGCTGACGTTCTGCCCCGAGATCGCATCCTGGCGAAAGCCCGACAGTTGCCGCGCTCCACCCAGCTGGAAGGCGGAAATCACCACATCCGAATCATCCAGGGTGCGCCCGTAACGACCGCCCAGTATCAACGTGTCCGGGCCGTGGCTCATGGCCTTGTCCAGCTTGAACTCCCATTGGCGGTAGCGCTGGTCCGAGCCCAGCCCCGGTTCGAACTCACGATAGGCCAGGCCGATGTCTTCGCCGCTATGGGGGAAGTACACGTTGTCAAAGGAGTCGAATGAATATTTAAGTTCATAGAAGCCTTCGCTGAAGCTCACGCTCGGCAGGTCGCGGTCACCAATACGTACGTCGGCCTTGCCCCAGGCTTCGCCAACGCCGAAGCGGATCTCGCCGCTGTTGCCGATCTGCCGGCCCACGTTCAAGCCGAAGCCGTAGCGTTCCAGGCGATATTCGGAAATGGGGTCGTTGTCCAGGACCAGCTCTACGTTCTGCGCCTCGGCTCTGATATACGGCGCGACAAAGTAACGCGAGCCGGTGTCCATCGGCTGGTAGAACTCGCTGTACAGCTCTTGCCGATCACCGATCTGCACCCGCGTCAGCCATTCGGCGCCGAGGCGGTTGATACCGTTGACGCGATAGCTGGCGCCGAGGTTGAAGGCGCTGTCGCCGCGCATGTCATCCGACAGGTTCAAGCCCAGGCGCAGGTAATCGGTGCCGCTGCGTTTGCCGCGCGCGCTGATCACCAGGGTATTGTCCTGACCTTTTTTCACCACGCGGTATTGCACCTGCTCGAAGTAATCCAGGCCGTACAAGGTGCCCATGTCCGATTGCAGGCGGCCGAGGTTCAGCGGCTCGCCCAGCCCCTGGCGGATGTAGTAGCGGATCACGTCGTCGCTGACTTTGGAGTCGTTTTCCACCTGTATCGCGGTGATCACCGGGGTGCGTTCGCCCGGTGTGCGAGCAGCCACCAACTCAGGGTCGATGGGCTCGGCGGGGCGCAGGTGCGCCAGGCGTACATCAAGGGCGCGGGTGGCGCGGTAGCCGGCGTCGATCATGTCCTTGGCGCGGCCGAAGTCCGTCACGCCATAGGCGGCCAGGGGCGGCTGGATCAGCACATCCTTGGGGTTCAGGGCCTTGAGTTGTTCTTCGGAGTTGCGCCGGGTCATCAGGGTGATGGATTGGTTGAGCACGTCCACCACGGTTGCCAGTTGCTTGCGCGAGCGCAGCGGGGTGCCGATATCGACCACGATGGCGATGTCGACGCCCATCTCCCGCGCCACATCCAACGGAATATTGTCGGTCATGCCGCCGTCCACCAGCAGGCGCCCGTCGAGCTCCACCGGGGCGAACACGGCAGGGATCGACATGCTGGCGCGTATCACCTGGGGCAGGTGGCCCTTGCTGAACACGACTTTTTCGCCGGTGGTGATGTCGGTGGCCACGGCGCGGAACGGGATCGGCAACTTGTCGAAGTTACGGGTGTTGCTGCTATGGGCAAACATGCTTTCCAGCAGCAGTGCCAGGTTCTGGCCCTGGATCACGCCCAGCGGCAGGCCGAGGCTGCCGTCGTCGCGGAAACTGAGTTTCTGCTTGACCAGGAAATCGCGGTCGTCCTGTTTGCGTCGAAACGGTACGTCTTCCCGCGGTGGAGCGTCCGACAGGGCCTGCTGCCAGTCGATACCCAGCGCCAGCTTTTCCAGCTCGTCGATCTTGTAGCCCGACGCGTACAGCCCACCAATCACCGCGCCCATACTGGTGCCGGCAATCGCGTCGATATGGATGCCCTGTTCTTCAAGTGCCTTGAGCACGCCGATATGCGCCAGGCCGCGGGCGGCACCGCCGGACAGCACCAGGCCGATTTTGGGGCGTGGTGTTTCCAAGGCGTCGGCAAGCAGGGGGACAAGGCACAGGAACAGGCAGGACAACAGGCGGCGCATCATCAATCTCGAGGCTGGGCGATAAAGGCCGCTATTATAGCCACCCGATGCGTCGGGCCCGTCATGTCAGGAGCCGCTTAAATTATGTCTGCAAGCAAACCCGAGATTGTTATCACTTATTGCACCCAGTGCCAGTGGCTGCTGCGCGCTGCCTGGCTGGCCCAGGAGCTGCTCAGTACCTTTGCCGATGACCTGGGGCGCGTGGCGTTGGAACCGGCCACCGGCGGCGCCTTTCGTATCACCTGTGATGGGGTGCAGATTTGGGAACGCAAGGCCGATGGCGGCTTCCCCGAAGCCAAGGTGCTTAAACAGCGGGTGCGCGATCAGATCGACCCGCAGCGCGATCTGGGCCATAACGATCGTATGCAATGAAGGTCACCGCCACAGAGGGCGGTGACCCTATCGCTATTTGGCGGCAAGCTTTTGCTTGATAAAACCAACCACCCACGTCAACACCAACCCACCGACGCCACCGCCGACAATATTGCTGCCGACCGCAGCCACATCCAGCGCTTGGCCACTGGTGGTGCCGGTGAGTGCGGCGACAATCTGGCCCAGCACCAGGCCGCCGACCCCGCCGAGAAAGGTATTGAGCCCTGTCCCCAGGCTTTGCCTGGTCATACCGGCGATGTTGCCGCCGACGGCACCGCTGATGATCTGGACCAGCAAGCTGATGAGCATTTCCATGATGAAGCTCCTGCATCGCATTGAGGGATGACCACTCGCTTGCAGCAACTTCAGAAAACACCATGGCTGTCGTCGAGGAGTCTTTATCCGTTGAACGACTACAGACTGTTGCGGACGCTTGAAGTATAGATCAGGCCGCCGTAGCCGGCTGTTTCGCCTGGCTGGCGCTGCCCATCAAGCCGGAAAGCACGATGGCGACGATGATCAAAGCGCCGCCTAGCAGCATGCGCAAGGTCGGCGTTTCGGCGAACAGCAGCCAGGCCACGCTGATGCCGTAGACCGGTTCCATGGCAAACACCACCGAGGCGGTGCGCGCCTTGATCACGGCGAGGCTGGCGACAAACAGGCTATGGGCAAGGCCCGTACAAAACACGCCCAGCAGCCCGATCCATAGCCAGTCAATGGCGCGTACATCCGCCAGCCCCGGGGCTGCCACCGGCAGCAGGCAGGCTGCGACCACCACGTTCTGGCACAGCGCTGCCTGCACAGCAGGAATGCGTCCGGAACTGGCGCGATTGTTCAACGACAACAAGGAGAACAATAATCCCGAAGCGATCCCCCACAGCAACCCGCCCGTGGCTTCGCTGGCAAGGTTGAAATCCGGGGTGACCAGCACCAGGCCAACGCTGACCAGGACCACCAGCAGCACTTCATTGGCACGAATGCGTTCGCGAAATATCAACCCTTCAAGGATCACGGTAAAGGCCGGGAAGGCGGTGAACCCCAGGGTCGCCACGGCTACACCGGCGACTTTGACGGCAATGAAGAACGTTACCCAATGGGCGGCCAGCAACACACCGCTGACCAACAGGCGGCGCCAGTCGCGCATCTCCAGTTTCTTCCAGGACGCGTTGCTGGCAAAGCGGGCAAACACCGCCAGGGCAAGCACGGCAAACGCGGCACGCCCAAATACGATGATGGCGGGGGAGGCCGCCGCGAGCTTGCCGAATACGCCGGTGAGGCCAAACATCAATGCGCCGATATGCAGGGCGCCAAGGGCTGAACGGGGAGTCATTGCGATCCTTGAACCAACGGGGTAACAGCCTCGCAGTCTAGAGGGTTGGTTCGCGGACGTCTGTCGCCGGCCTCGCGTCTTTTAGCGTGGGGCTCTCGTCAGTCGCCCCGGCGCAGGGCGCGAGGGGAGGCACCAAACTCGCGCAGCATGGCTGCACTGAATGCGCTTTGCGAGGCATAGCCAACGCGCTCGGCAATCTCACCAATGGCCAGCGGTGTGCCGCGCAAAAGCTCCAGCGCCATGTGCAGGCGACGACTGCGAAGATAATCCATCGGCGTCTGCCCGCATTCGGCCATGAAGCGTGCATGCAGGCGCGCCACGCTAAGCCCGGCGATACGCGCAAGGTCAGCCACCTGCAACGGGTGCGCAGCGTGGCGCTGGATATGGGCATTGAACGCCGCATAAGGCAAGCGTCGACCTGGCAGCGCTTGGGCCTGGGGATGATTGAAACTGGCCAGTAACAGCACCGCACCTTGCTGGACGATCAGCGGGTCGTGCACCGGGCTGTGCGCCAGCCACTCCACCAGTTGGCTTTGCCTGGGATCCAGCGTCAGTCGCGACGGTTGCCCCAGCAAGCGACGACTGGCATCGGCATGCTCACCCAAAGATTGCACCACCCAATGCTCGTTTGGCACATCCAGCACCAGGCAACGGCTGCCATCACGGCTGCCGCAGGCGTGGTGGGTGGAGAAGGGGAGCACCATCACGCTGCTTTCGCGTACCTGGCTGCCACGGCCATTGACTTCCAGGTCCAGGTGCCCGGACAGGCCGAACACCAACTGCGCATGATCATGGCTGTGGGCGATGGGCGCTTCGAGGTAGTGGCGTAGCGTGAGGCTCGGGCTCATCGCGGTCTCCAGGGCGGCAAGGCGCCAGTCTACAACGCTTTGCGCGCATCGAGCGCTGTCATGAGACTGACGCACAGCTGTCATGGGCTATTAATCGCCAAGGCGCAAGCTCGCGAAAACAGCGTCGAGGGATGCCCATGACCCATGCCGAGTTCACCAAGCCCAGCCGCAAGCAACGGGTGCGAACCCTGTGGATTTCCGACGTGCATCTGGGCACCCGGGATTGCCAGGCCGAACACCTTTCACAGTTTCTCAAGGGCTACCACGCCGACAAGGTCTACCTGGTGGGCGACATTATCGACGGTTGGAAAATGCGCGGCGGCATGTATTGGCCCCAGGCTCACACCAATGTGATCCGTCGCCTGTTGACCATGGCCAAGCGCGGCACCGAGGTGATCTACGTCACTGGCAACCATGATGAGTTTTTAAGGCGCTACTCCAAGCTGATCCTGGGCAATATCCAGTTGGTGGACGAGGCGGTGCATGTGACCGCCGATGGTCGGCACCTGTTGGTGATCCATGGCGACCAGTTCGATGTGATCACCCGTTATCACCGTTGGCTGGCGTTCCTTGGTGACTCGGCCTACGAATTCACACTCACCCTCAACCGCTGGCTCAATCATTGGCGTGCACGCTATGGCTACGGCTACTGGTCGCTGTCGGCGTACCTGAAGCACAAGGTGAAAACCGCGGTGAGCTTTATCAGCGATTTCGAAGAAGCGATTGCCCACGAAGTCACCAAGCGTGAACTGCATGGCGTGGTGTGCGGGCATATCCACCATGCCGAGATTCGCAAGGTGGGGGAGGTGGATTACCTCAATTGCGGAGATTGGGTGGAGTCATGCACGGCGTTGATCGAGCACTGGGATGGGCATATCGAGTTGTATCGGTTGGCGGATGCCCAGGCCAGGGAGGCGCAGCTCAAGGCTGAAATGGTCACTGGCTAAAAGCCTCGCCTCGGTAAAAATGTGGGAGCCGCCACCACCTCTTCGATGTGACGCTGTCGCGCCGCAAACTAGGGAGCTTGTTCCCGTGGCAGCCTGACAGCCGAGCAGGATGTTGGTTTTCGTCCTGGGTACATATCCGTTATTTGGGCAACGGCCACTTATGGTTCCGCTTTTACAGCGGCTCACTTTTGAAAGGCGCAAAAGTAAGCAAAACGCTCTTGCCCCACCACTCGGCACCTCGCCTAGGCTCGGTGTGCCCGAACGAAGGCTTGAATCCGTGGGCCGCCGTCATGGGCCATCCCTGGCCCAGGACGGCTAACCCGGCGTCCTGCCGGGTTACCCACGGCTTCAAGCCTGCGTTCGGCCAGCGTGGTTTAACGGGGCGCCTGAGATCAAGATCAAAAGCGACTCGCTGCGCGTCGCAGATACGCTGGCGGTGCTTCTGCTTTTTCTGTAGGAGCGAGCTTGCTCGCGAAAAACCTGAGAACGCCGCGTTCTTTCTGGTTTCCCGCGTCATCGTTAACGACCTTCGCGGGCAAGCCCGCTCCCACAGGGGGACGCGCACGCTTCAACGATCAGGTCGGCTTAAGGCCGCCTCGCTGTGTTTTTGATCTCAGGCGCCCCCCCAAATCCATGGCGGATTACGGGCACACCGAGCCTAGGCGAGGTGCCGAGTGGTGGGGCAAGAGCGTTTTGCTTACTTTGCCGCTTTTGCAAAGTGAGCCGCCGTAAGGGCGGAACCATAAGTGGCCGTTACCTAAGCAACGGATATGTACTCGCCCCAACAACCCAACAACCCGGTCACATCGTCGACGTGGCGCCGTCGCGCAGCAACTTGGACCGCCGCCAAAATATCCGGCGTTAGGACTAAATTTTAATTCTTTAAAATCAGTAGTTTACTTGTAGTTTGATAAGAGGGGGTAAGCCCCCTCCCACATTGGGTCCCGGGGTTTTCAGTTGGAAACGTCGGCGATAGCTTGGGCCAGCACTGTCAAACGTGTCGCATCCACCCCGGCCACGTTGGCCCGGCCTGAACTGACCATATACACGCTGTGCTTCTCGCGCAGTTGCTTGACCTGATCGGCACTCAAACCGGTATAGGAAAACATCCCGCGTTGTGCGCCGATATGGGCAAACTTCTCGGCCAAGCCATGGGGCGCCAAGGCTTCCACCAACCCGGAACGCAAGTGCGCGATCCGCGAACGCATGGCCTCGACTTCCTCGCTCCAGAGTTTTTTCAGCTCGGCATCACCAAGAATGGTCGCTACCACGGCAGCGCCGTGATCCGGCGGTGTCGACCACAGGTTGCGAGCGATATTCGCCAGCTGGCTGCGCACATCGATGAGTTTTCCCGCATCCGCTGCACATACGATCAACGCGCCTACCCGGTCGCGATACAGGCCGAAATTCTTCGAGCAGGAACTGGTGACCAGCACTTCCGGCAGCTCGGCTGCAAACAACCGCACTGCCCAGGCGTCCTGCTCCAGGCCATCGCCGAAGCCCTGGTAGGCAAAGTCGATCAGCGGCAGCAACTGGCGTTCGCGCACGATCTGCAATACCTGGCGCCAGTCATCCCGTGACAGGTCGAAGCCAGTCGGGTTATGGCAGCAGGCGTGCAGCAGCACCACATCGCCCTCGGGCACCGTCTCCAGGGTTGCCAGCATCGCCGCCACATCCAGGCGGTTGTCACTGCCCACGTAAGGGTAATGACTGACCTTGAGGCCAGCCTTGGCGAAGATGGTCTCGTGGATCGGCCAGGTCGGGTTGCTCAGCCACACGCCACGGCCAGGCAGGTTCTGGGCGATAAAGTCAGCGCTCAGGCGCAAGGCGCCGGTACCGCCTGGGGTCTGGGTGGCGCTGGCACGGCGCTCGCGCAGCAAGCTTGAGTCGGCACCGAGCACCAGCTCGCTGATCAGCGTACCGAAAGCCGCGTCGCCATGGCCGCCGATGTAGGTCTTGGTCACCTGGGTATCGACCAAGCGCTGCTCCGCAAGCTTGACCGAGCGGGGAATCGGCGTCAGGCCTTGGTCGTCCTTATACACGCCCACGCCCAGGTCGAATTTGTTCGGGTTGGCGTCCTGGGCATACAGGTCCATCAGCCCGAGGATCGGGTCGCCGGGCACGCGGCCAATGGCGTCGAAGTGCATTACTTGCGGCCCTCGGCGGTCTTGGCCACTTCGTCGGTGCGTGCGGCCATGATGAAGTCGTTGCGGTGCAGGCCCTTGATGGAGTGGCTCCACCAGGTCACGGTGACTTTGCCCCATTCGGTGAGCAGGCCAGGGTGATGGCCTTCGGCCTCGGAGATTTCACCCATGGCGTTGGTGAAGGCCAGGGCGAATTTGAAGTTCTTGAACAGGAAAACCTTTTCCAACTGCATGACGCCGTCGCGCACTTCGATGTTCCAGTCGGGGATCTGCTTGAGCAGCACCGGCAGTTCTTCATCGCTGACTTGCGGGGCATCGGCGCGGCAGGCTTCGCAGTGGGCTTGGTTCAAGATGGTCATGGGAGGTGTCCTGAATTCGAATGTATGAAGGTCAGTGGCGTTACCCTAAAGCAACGCGGGGCCAGGGAACAGACTCACCTGGCGTTAAAACCTGAGGTTCACGCGGCTTTTGGTTTCGGAGGGAATTTCGGGGCGTGCAGCCCTAATTCCATACCGCGCTCGACCATGCCCATGATGTCTTCCTGCGCCACGTCGAACAGGCGCTTGAGTTCGGGCAATACGAAATACAGCGGTTGCAGGATGTCGATACGATACGGCGTGCGCATCGCTTCCAGCGGGTCGAAGGCTTGATGCTCGGGCTCGTCCGACAGGCAGTACACGCTTTCTTTAGGCGAAGACAGAATGCCGCCACCGTAGATGCGCCGCCCCTGGGGCGTATCCACCAGGCCGAACTCGATGGTCATCCAGTACAGGCGCGCCAGGTACACCCGTTGCTCCTTGGTCGCCGCCAGGCCGAGCTTGCCGTAGGTGTGGGTGAATTCGGCGAACCAGGGGTTGGTCAGCAAAGGGCAGTGGCCAAAGATCTCGTGGAAAATATCCGGCTCTTGCAGGTAGTCCAGTTCTTCGCGGGTGCGAATGAACGTCGCCACCGGAAACTGCTTGCTGGCGAGCAGTTCGAAGAAGGTCTGGAAGGGAATCAGCGCCGGCACGCGGGCCACTTGCCAGCCGGTGGTTTCGGCCAGCACCTTGTTGATTTCGCCCAATTGGGGGATGCGATCCAGGGGCAGGCCGAGCTTGTCGATGCCGTCCAGGTATTCCTGGCAGGCGCGACCCTCGATCACCTTGAGTTGACGAGTGATCAGGGTATTCCACACCGCATGTTCTTCCGGCGGGTAGTGGATAAAACCTTGCGCATCGGGCTCGCGGGCCACGTAGTGCGTCTGCTTCATACGGCTCTCCTGCTAGGCATTCGTTCTTGTTATGTCCTGCGATGCACTATTGATAACCCGGTGGGCGCAGGATTCCATCTACGTTGTTCCTGGGTATGTAGGAAAAATCACCGTTATTCGTAAAGTATTCGTTACGGATGGATGACTTATCCGCGCTATGGGCTGGGAAACGCCTACGCTCTGTCACATAATCTTGACGACTATCTGCGCCCGGCGGCAAAAAGACGCGGCGCCTACCTACTTTTCGAGCCTTTTCATGCGTATCAAAGTGCATTGCCAGAACCGCATCGGCATCCTGCGGGACATCCTCAACCTGCTGGTGGAATACGGCGTCAACGTCGCCAAGGGCGAGGTCGGCGGGGAACATGGCAATGCCATCTACCTGTTTTGCCCGAACCTGGTGAACATGCAGTTCCAGGCACTACGCCCGCAGTTCGAAGCGATTGGCGGCGTATTCGGCGTCAAGCGAGTAGGGCTGATGCCCAGCGAGCGGCGGCATATGGAACTCAATGCGCTGCTCGGCGCCCTGGAGTTTCCAGTGCTGTCCATCGATATGGGCGGCTCCATCGTGGCCGCCAACCGTGCGGCGGCGCAGTTGCTCGGGGTGCGGGTGGACGAAGTGCCGGGCATTCCGCTGTCGCGCTACGCCGAGGACTTCGACTTGCCGGAGTTGGTGCGCGCCAGCAAGTCGCGCATCAATGGCCTGCGGGTCAAGGTCAAGGGGGACGTGTTCCTGGCGGATATCGCGCCGCTGCAATCCTCCGAACACGATGACAGCGAAGCCATGGCTGGCGCTGTGCTCACCTTGCATCGCGCCGACCGCGTCGGTGAGCGTATCTATAACGTGCGCAAGCAGGAGCTGCGTGGTTTCGACAGTATCTTCCAAAGCTCCAAGGTCATGGCCGCGGTGGTCCGCGAAGCGCGGCGCATGGCGCCGCTGGATGCGCCTCTATTAATAGAAGGTGAAACCGGCACCGGTAAAGAGTTGCTGGCCCGTGCCTGCCACTTGGCCAGTCCCCGTGGGCAATCACCGCTGATGGCGCTCAACTGCGCAGGGTTGCCCGAGTCGATGGCCGAGACCGAACTGTTCGGCTATGGCCCCGGGGCTTTTGAAGGCGCGCGGGCCGAAGGCAAACTCGGCCTGCTGGAGCTGACTGCGGGCGGCACCTTGTTCCTTGATGGGGTGGGGGAAATGAGCGCGCGTTTGCAGGTCAAACTGCTGCGCTTCCTGCAGGACGGCTGCTTTCGCCGGGTCGGAAGTGATGAAGAGGTCTACCTGGATGTGCGGGTGATCTGCGCCACTCAGGTGGACTTGTCGGAACTCTGCGCCCGAGGTGAGTTTCGCCAGGATCTTTATCACCGGCTCAATGTGCTGTCGTTGCATATCCCGCCGTTGCGTGAATGCCTCGACGGCCTGGTGCCACTGGTTGAGCACTTCCTCGACCAGGCCAGCCGACAGATTGGCTGCCCTTTGCCTAAGCTCGCGCCCGCGGCGATGGATCGCTTGAGCCACTACCACTGGCCAGGCAACGTAAGACAGCTGGAAAACGTACTGTTCCAGGCCGTGTCGCTGTGCGACGGTGGGGTGGTCAAGGCCGAGCATATCCGCTTGCCGGACTACGGGGTGCGCCAACCCCTTGGGGATTTTTCCCTGGAGGGCGGGTTGGAGGAGATTGTTGGACGGTTCGAGAAGGCCGTGCTGGAAAGCCTTTATGCCGAACATTCCAGCAGTCGGCAGCTTGGCAAACGCCTGGGCGTGTCGCACACCACCATCGCCAATAAGCTGCGCGACTACGAAATTCTCAAGGCCGACAAATAATTCGCTGACACTACGCGGTCAAAAATGTGGGAGGGGGCTTGCTCCCGATGGCGGTGTGTCAGCTACAGGTGAGCTGGCTGATACACCGCCATCGGGAGCAAGCCCCTCCCACATTTGATCTTCGTCGTTTTCCAGGTCGGTGATTGCCGCAGGCGGCAGTAGTCCGCCGTTTTTTCGACTCGCTCTCAAGCCTCAAATCATCCTGCTCCGCCGCAAACCCCCGCGGCGCCTGGACTTGAGCCTCTTTTTAAAAGTTGGTTCGCAAATTGCTTAAGCCTCATCAGTACAGCGGTGGGCGGCAAGCGTCCGTCAGAAAGAGGATAGAGCGTGGACAAATACCTTTATGTGGCAATGACCGGCGCCAGCCAGAACGCACTGGCGCAGAAGGCCCATGCCAACAATCTGGCGAACATTTCCACCAACGGCTTCCAGCGTGACCTGGAGCAGGCGCGTTCGATGCCGGTGTTCGGTGACAGCTTTCCGGCGCGGGCATTTGCCATGACCGAGCGGCCGGCCACTGATTTCTCCCCGGGGGCGATGATCGAAACCGGTCGTGACCTGGATGTAGCCGTCAGCGGCGACGGTTGGATGGCCGTGCAAACCCCGGATGGCGGCGAAGCCTACGTGCGCAGCGCCAGCATGAATGTGGATGCCCTGGGCGTGCTGCGTGCCGGCAACGGTATGCCGATCATGGGCAACGGCGGCCCGATTGCCGTGCCGCCGCAGCAGAAAATCGAAGTGGGGGCGGACGGCACCATCAGCATTCGCGCCATGGGCGAAGGCCCGCGGGTGATGGCGGAAGTGGACCGCATCAAGCTGGTCCAACCCGACCTCAAGAACATGACCAAGGGCCTGGACGGCACCATCCACACCAAGGATGGCCAGCCGGCCCAGGCCGACGCGAACGTCACCCTGA
The DNA here is from genome assembly GCF_036704165.1 of Pseudomonas khavaziana. Lineage (NCBI taxonomy): Bacteria > Pseudomonadati > Pseudomonadota > Gammaproteobacteria > Pseudomonadales > Pseudomonadaceae > Pseudomonas > Pseudomonas khavaziana. The sequence continues at coordinate 4,673,304 of NZ_CP129946.1, read as the reverse complement.
CCTCGGGCTTCCTGCAGGCGAGCAACGTCAACGCGGTAGAGGAAATGACCGCGGTGCTGGCGCTTTCCAAGCAGTTCGAGCTGCACATCAAGATGATGAACAGCGCTAAAGAAGACGACCAGGCCATGACTCGCGTCATGCAGATGAGCTAAGCCCCTAACTAATTTCGTCGCACGGCGCCAACAAACAGGCGCACGAAGGAGAACAGCATGCTTCCGGCTCTATGGGTTGCCAAGACAGGCCTGTCCGCCCAGGACACCAACCTGACCACCATTTCCAACAACCTGGCGAACGTCTCGACCACGGGCTTCAAACGTGATCGCGCCGAGTTCCAGGACCTGCTCTATCAAATCAAGAAGCAGCCGGGTGCCCAGTCGACCCAGGACAGCGAATTGCCATCGGGCCTGCAACTGGGTACCGGTGTGCAGATCGTCGGCACCCAGAAAAACTTCAGCGCCGGTAACCTGCAGCAAACCGGACAACCGCTGGACATGGCCATCAACGGCCGTGGCTTCTTCCAGGTGCTGCAACCGGATGGCACCACCTCTTACACCCGTGACGGCACCTTCCACCTGGACTCCAATGGCCAGATCGTCACTGCCAACGGCTTCGCCCTGGAGCCTGCTGTCGTGGTTCCGCCCGACGCCAAGACCTTCACCGTCGGCAACGACGGCACCGTGTCCATCACCGTCGCTGGCAACCCGGCGTCCCAAGTGATCGGCAACCTGCAAACCGCCGACTTCATCAACCCGGCCGGCCTGCAGGCGATGGGCAACAACCTGTTCCTGGAAACCGCCTCCAGCGGCGCGCCGCAAATCGGCACCCCTGGCCTGAACGGTTTCGGCACCACTCTGCAAAGCACCCTGGAAACCTCCAACGTCAGCACCGTTGAGGAGATGGTCAACATGATCACCACCCAGCGCGCCTACGAGATGAACTCCAAGGTGATTTCCACCGCCGACCAGATGCTTTCGTTCGTTACGCAGAATCTGTAATCCAGTCTGGGGCGCTTTCAAGAAGCGCCTGCAACACCATGAGGTAAGGGTCATGAATCGCTATGTTTCCGTTTTGGCATTGAGTGGGATCGCCGTGCTCGCGGGGTGTGTTGCCCCGACGCCAAAGCCCAATGACCCGTACTACGCGCCGGTGTTGCCGCGCACGCCATTGCCGGCGGCGGCCAATAACGGCTCGATCTACCAGGCCGGTTTCGAACAGAACCTGTACAGCGACCGCAAGGCGTTCCGGGTCGGTGACATCATCACCATCACCCTCAACGAGAAGACCCAGGCCAGCAAGAACGCCAACTCGCAGATCGGCAAGAACAGCAAGACCAGCATCGGCCTGACCTCGTTGTTCGGCGGCGGCCTCAACACCAACAACCCCTTGGGCGGCGGTGACCTGAGCCTGGACGCCGGCTACAGCGGCGACCGCGCCACCAATGGCAAGAGTGCGGCAGGGCAGGGCAACAGCCTGACCGGTTCGATCACCGTGACCGTGGCCGACGTATTGCCCAACGGCATCATCGCCATACGCGGCGAGAAGTGGATGACCCTCAACACCGGCGATGAGCTGGTGCGCATTGCCGGGATGGTCCGCGCCGATGATATTTCCACCGACAACACCGTGCCTTCGACGCGGATTGCCGATGCACGCATCACCTACTCGGGTACGGGTTCGTTTGCTGATGCCAGTCAGCCGGGCTGGTTCGACCGGTTCTTCCTTAGCCCGCTGTTCCCTTTCTAGGTGGCCACTTTGAACTTCAAACAGCTGATGGCGACGGCACTCTTGCTGGCCTTAAGCGCTGTGGCCCAGGCCGAACGCCTGAAGGACATCGCCAGTATTTCCGGCGTGCGCTCCAACCAGTTGATCGGCTATGGCCTGGTGGTGGGGCTCAACGGCACGGGCGACCAGACCACCCAGACGCCGTTCACCCTGCAGACCTTCAACAACATGCTCTCGCAGTTCGGCATCAAGGTGCCGCCAGGCTCGGGCAACGTCCAGTTGAAGAACGTCGCCGCCGTGTCGATCAGCGCCGACTTGCCGCCGTTCGCCAAGCCGGGCCAGGTGGTGGATATCACCGTTTCGTCCATGGGTAACTCCAAGAGCCTGCGTGGCGGCACCTTGCTGATGACGCCGCTCAAAGGTATCGACGGCAACGTCTACGCCATCGCCCAGGGCAACCTGGTGGTGGGCGGGTTTGACGCCGAAGGCCGCGATGGTTCGAAGATCACCGTCAACGTACCGTCGGCCGGGCGCATCCCCGGTGGCGCCTCGGTTGAACGCACCGTGCCGAGCGGGTTCAACCAGGGCAACAGCCTGACCCTGAACCTCAACCGTTCCGACTTCACCACCGCCAAGCGCGTGGTCGACAAGATCAACGATATGCTTGGCCCTGGTGTAGCCCAGGCCATCGACGGCGGCTCGATTCGCGTCACCGCGCCGCTGGACCCAAGCCAGCGCGTGGACTACCTGTCGATCCTGGAAAACCTTGAAGTCGACCCCGGCCAGGCCGTGGCAAAAGTCATTATCAATTCGCGTACCGGCACTATCGTGATCGGTCAGAACGTCAAGGTTTCGCCGGCAGCGGTGACCCACGGCAGCCTGACGGTGACCATCACCGAAGACCCGATCGTCAGCCAGCCGGGGCCGCTGTCCAACGGCCAGACCGCCGTGGTCCCGCGTTCGCGGGTCAACGCCCAGCAAGAAGCCAAGCCGATGTTCAAGTTCGGCCCCGGCACCACCCTGGACGAGATTGTCCGCGCGGTGAACCAGGTGGGCGCAGCGCCCGGTGACTTGATGGCGATCCTTGAAGCTTTGAAACAGGCCGGCGCCTTGCAAGCCGACCTCATTGTGATCTGAGGCCATGGCCATGGATATGCGCAAAAGCGGCATCAGCAGCACGGCGGACTCGGGGTCTTACTCCGACTTGAACCGGCTTAACCAGCTCAAGGTCGGCGCCGATAAGAACAGCGAAGGCAATATGCGCAAGGTGGCGCAGGAGTTCGAGTCGCTGTTCCTTAACGAGATGCTCAAGTCCATGCGCTCGGCCACCGACGCCCTGGGCAAGGACAACCCGCTGAACACCCCGGCGGCCAAGCAGTATCAGGAAATGTACGACCAGCAGTTGGCGGTCTCGATGTCCCGCGAAGGCGGCGGTATCGGCCTGGCCGACGTGCTGATGCGCCAGATGCAGAAGAACAAGCCGGTGCAGGCCCAGGCCGCCACCTTGCAAGGCCCGGCAGCGGATGTGCCGGTGAAGAAAGTCGATGTGCCGACCGAGATTGGCGCCGGTACCCAGGCCGACGGGCCGCTGGGCCGCTCCAATGGTCAGCGGCCTTTGTGGGCGTATCGCGTGGCGGTTCCTGAGGGCACCAGTGCGCACACCAACGACATGGAGCTGATGAACCAGCGCCGTATCGCCTTGCCAAGCAAACTGGCCGACCGCCTGCTGGCGGGCATCGTGCCGAGCGCCCCGGTCACTGCCGAAGCCAAAAGCGCGCCCCTGCGCAACAGTGCCGCCGACGACAATGTGGTCAGCAGCGCCGCCCGCAGCTTTGCCGTGCCAAGCGGACAAATGCAGGTCTATGGCCGCGCCATTGCCCAGCCACCGCTGGCGCCGGCGAAAAAAGCCTTCAGCTCCCAGGACGAATTCGTCGCCACCATGCTGCCGATGGCCAAGGCGGCCGCCGCGCGTATCGGTATCGATCCCAAGTACCTGGTGGCCCAGGCCGCACTGGAAACCGGCTGGGGCAAATCGGTGATGCGCGCCGAGGACGGCAGCAGCAGCCACAACCTGTTCGGCATCAAGGCCGGCCAGAGTTGGCAGGGCGGCCAGGCCCGTGCGATCACCAGTGAGTTCCGCGATGGCGCGATGGTCAAGGAAACGGCGCAGTTCCGTTCCTACAACTCCTACCAGGACAGCTTCCACGACCTCGTGACTCTGCTGCAAAGCCATGATCGCTATAAAGAAGTTGTGAAATCAGCCGATAACCCGGAACAGTTTGTACGCGAGTTGCAAAAAGCCGGTTATGCAACCGATCCGGCTTACGCCAGCAAGATTTCGCAGATCGCAAAAAATATGAACAGTTACCAGAACTACGCTGCCGCTGGCGCAACCACACATTTATAAGGTCTGAACCATGAGTTTGCTCAGTATCGGGATGTCAGGGCTCAACGCCGCTCAAGGATCGCTGTCGGTCTTGAGTAATAACATCGCCAACGTTAATACCCCAGGGTACTCGCGTCAGCAGACCACGCAGAATACCAACGCGTCGAACCCGTTCGGCGGTGTGTTCATCGGCACCGGCACCACCCTGGCTGACGTGCGCCGGGTGTACAACGAATACCTCGACACCGCCTACCAGAACAGCACGGCCCTGAACAACGATGCCAAGGCATATCTGGATCAGGTCGGTGCCGTCGACAAAGTGTTGTCGGACAAGACCACCGGTTTGTCCTCGGTGCTCAGTTCGTTCTTCGCCACCCTGCAGACCGCGGCGTCCAACCCCAATGATCTGTCTGCGCGGCAACTGCTGGTGACCAACGCCCAGACCCTGAGCAGTCGTTTCAACGCGATCTCGACGCAGTTGACCCAGCAGAAAGAGACCATCAACAACCAACTGAGCAGCATGAGTGAGCAGGTCAATCAATTGACCGCCTCGATTGCCTCGCTCAACAAGCAGATCACCCAGGTGCAAGGCGCGTCGGGCAATGCGCCGGCCAACCTGCTGGATTCGCGTAACGAGGCGGTACGCTCGCTCAATGAGCTGATCGGCGTAACGGCCACCGAGAAGAACGGCCAGTTCAGCGTGACCACCGGCACCGGCCAGTCCCTGGTAGAAGGCGGGATCTCCAATACGATTTCCGCAGTGCCGAGCAAAACCGATAACAGCCAGTACACCATTCAGTTGGACAACAACGGCACCCCCATGGACCTGGGCGGCGTGATCAGCGGCGGCAGCATCGGCGGCCTGTTGCGTTATCGCAGTGATGCCTTGATGCCGGCTATCAACGACCTGGGCCGTATCGCCATAGCCACCGCAGACACCATCAACAATCAACTGGGCCAAGGCCTGGACCTCAATGGTGACTTCGGCGTTTCGTTGTTCAAAGACATCAACAGCGCCGTCGCCATTGCGTCGCGCAGCCAGGGGGCAGCGGGCAACAGTGCCGGGGCAAGCAACCTGAATGTGACGATCAAGGACAGCAGCAAGTTGTCCGCGTTCGACTACACCGTGAGCTTCAACGACAAGACCGACCCCAACAAGGTCACGGTACTGCGTTCGGACGGCAAGGCCATGGGCACCTTTGATATGTCCTCTACGCCGCCGCCGACCATGGACGGCTTTACCCTGGCACTGGATGGCAAGGGCACGATGGCCTATGGCGACAGCTTCAAGGTCAGCCCGACTGCCACCGGGGCCAGTGCGATTGGCGTGGCGCTCACCGATGCGAACAAGCTGGCGTTTGCCGGCCCGTTGGCGGGTACCAGCAGCAACACCAACAGTGGCACGGGCACGTTCACCCAGCCGTCCCTGACAGTACCGCTGGATATTAATGGCGGCGCCGACACCGCACAGTTGCGCGCCGGTATTGAAAACTCGATGCCGGTGAAAATGGTCTTTGCCAAACCGGCCGCCGATGGTACGCAGTCCTACACGATCAGCGATGCCAAGGGCAACCCGATCAGCACCGGCTCGATTATTCCGGGGCAGGGCAACAAGATCACCGTGGACGTGCCGATGCGCGACGCCAGCGGTGCCGCTATCCCTGGCAAGAGCTTCAAGTTCGACACCACCGTTAACGGTTCACCGGCAGAAGGCGACAGCACCACATTCGCCTTCAACAGTGGCGGCAAGTCCGACGGCCGCAACGCCCAGGAACTGCTGAACCTGCAAACCAAGGCCACCGTCGGCATGGGCGATGGCAATGGCGGCACCAGCCTGGTGGGGGCCAACAGCAAGCTGGTCTCGCAAGTGGGGGCCAAGGCCAGCCAGGCCGGAGTCGACACCGCCGCCACCGGCGCCTTGCTGAGCGCCAACAAGGAAGCGCGCAACTCGGTGTCCGGGGTCAACCTGGATGACGAAGCGGGCGACATGATCAAGTTCCAGCAGTACTACACCGCGTCGTCGCAGATCATCAAGGCTGCGCAGGAAACCTTCACCACACTGATGAATGCCCTTTAAAGGAGGCTGGGACGATGCGTATTTCTACACAGCAGTATTTCGAGACCAGCTCTGCCAAGTATCAGAACAACTATTCCAGTGTGGTCAAGGCCCAGGACCAGGCCAGCACCGGTGTTCGTGTGCAAACCGCCGCGGATGATCCGGTAGCGGCGGCGCGCTTGCTGATGCTGCAGCAGCAGAAAGACATGCTGGGGCAGTTCAATGGCAACATCGACACCCTGAAAAACTCGCTGACCACCCAGGAAAGCGTGCTGGAAAATATCAATATCGCGATTCAGAGGGCCAGCGAGTTGGCGCTCAAAGCGGGTAACGTCGGCATCAGTGACGCGGATCGTAAATCGACCGCCGCGGAGATCGGCGCCATTGAAGACCAAGTCCTGGGCTTGCTCAATACCAAGGACGCCAGTGGTAATTACATGTTCTCCGGGAGCAAGACCGACACGCCTCCCTACGCCCGTAACAATGATGGCACCTACAGCTACCAGGGCGATGACACGCCGTTGAGCCTGAAGGTTGCGGAGAACCTGTCGGTAGCCATGGGCAATACCGCCAAAAGCATGCTGGAAAGCTCGGCGAACACTGGCCGTACGCAAACAGCACCTATCCTTGTGCCGCCAGCGGTCGATGATGGGAAGGTCACGGTGTCGGCCGGCCTGATTGCGGCTAACACCAGCTATAACAGCAGTTTTTCCGATGGTCAGCCGTATAAGTTGACCTTCACCAGCAGCACTCAATATGTAGTAACCGACAATGCCGGCAAAGACATTACCTCTGAGATTCCGGGCAACGGCACTTTCGATGCCACCAAGGAAGGCGGATCGAGTATCAAGCTGCGCGGGGTCAAGTTCGACATTGGCTTGAACCTGGGCAAGGACGCGCTGGGCAAGGACATACTGCCCGGCGCGCCAGCAGACGCCATTGTCAAGGATCGGGAATTCAGCCTCTCGGTCAAGCCGGACACCTTCAGCGTATCGCGCACCCCGAGTAATCCCTCCACTGCACAGCTGAGTGGTGGCACGGTGAGCGATCCGGCGGCCTACGCCAGTACCTTTCCCAACTCCGGTGTCATCGTCAAGTTCGGTGCGGCCGGCGCCTATGACCTGTACGCGCAGCCTTATACGGCAGACAGCCAATCCATCGCCAGCGGTACCCTGGCGGCCGGTGCAACCTCGATCACGGCGGCAGGGGTGACCTTCGATGTCACCACCGCGCCGGCTCCAGCCGCCGGCGACCAGTTTTCGATCGGCGCCACCAGCAACAAGAACGAAAACGTCCTCGACACCCTGAGCCATTTGCGCAAAATCCTGGAAACGCCGTCAGACGGCAATCCGGCGGCGCAGAAGGAACTCAAGGATGTGGTGGCCAAGTCCATTGGCAACCTGACCAATGCCTACAGCCAGATCGACCAAGCGCGCGGCTCCCTGGGTGCGCGCCTCAATGGCCTGGACATTCAGTCCAAGGAAAACGTCAGCCTGGACCTGGCCAATACCACCACCATGAATGCCTTGGGCAACGTCGACTTCGCCGAAGCGGCCATCAACCTGAGCTTGCAGCAGACCATGTTGCAGGCCTCGCAGCTGGCCTTTGTGAAAATCTCGCAGTTGAGCCTGTTCAACAAGATGTAAACGGCTTTTAGTCAAGCGGCCTACTCTGGAAACAGGGCGGGCCGTTGTCGTTTATGGGGTTTAATTGTTGAAAGGTTTTGCACAAAGCACACAAAATTGAGTGACCTGTGAGTCATAAAGCGCATCTTCACTGTATCGTGTGAAAAGGATAAGTCGTCGCAGGGTCCTTGCGCGGTGGCTTTCAGCGAGATTTTCATGGGGTTATCCCCTTTATTGTCAGCACTCCCGGCGTAGCCCGAGGGGTGTTCTCCAGCTATTTAGTATTGGGAAGCCATAATGATTGGCATAAAAAGCATCGCCAGTTACGTGCCGGCAGACGGGATCGATAACTACGCCCAGGGTGCCAAATTCGCCAAGGATGAAGAGTTCATCATCGGCAAGATCGGTTCGGCGTTCCTGCCGCGCAAGGAAGCGGCACAGGAGACGTCCGACCTGTGTGTCGAAGCGGTCAACGCTTTATTTGCCAACAACCCGGAGTTGAAGCGCGAGTCCATCGACGCGCTGATCGTCGTCACCCAGAACGGCGATGAAGAGGGCTTGCCTCACACCGCAGCCATCGTCCAGGACAAACTGGGTCTGCCGACCCACGTGGCAGCCTTCGATATCTCCCTGGGCTGCTCCGGCTACGTCTATGGCATCTATGCGATGAAGGGCTTCATGGAAGCCGCCGGCCTGAAAAACGGCCTGCTGATCACCGCCGACCCGTATTCGAAGATCGTTGATCCGGAAGACCGCAACACCACCATGCTGTTCGGCGATGCCGCCACCGCCACCTGGATGGGCGAAGATGCACCCTGGTTGCTGGGCAAATCCAAGTTCGGCACCGACGGCTCCGGCGCGCCGCACCTGAAGGTCAGCGACGGCGTGTTCTTCATGAATGGCCGCCAAGTGTTCAACTTCGCCTTGCTCAAGGTGCCGGCGCACTTGCACGAGCTGCTCGCCGAGTCGGACCTCAAGGCCGATGACATCGATGCCTTCTGTATCCACCAGGGCAGTGCGGCCATCGTCGATGCCGTGGCGCGCCGTTTCGAAGAGGCGCCGGTGGACAAGTTCATCAAGGACATGGTCGAGACCGGTAACACCGTGTCGTCGAGCATTCCGTTGCTGCTGGAAAAGCACGTGATGGACGCCACCTGGAAGCGTGTGGCGATCAGTGGTTTTGGTGTGGGCCTGTCGTGGGGCTCGGCGATCCTCTATCGCCCGTGATGTTTTAGCCGCTGCATAAAAAACGCCGATGATCCTTCGATCATCGGCGTTTTTTTGTGCCCCCTGTAGGAGCGAGCTTGCTCGCGAAGAACCTGAGAGCGCCGCGTGTATCCTGAATGCCCGCGTCATCGTTAACGCTCTTCGCGAGCAAGCTCGCTCCTACAAGGGGGCTGTCTTGAAGGCGAAGTTTTGGCGCCAGTAACCCGTGATTGCTGGCGTTTCACGTCTCTATAAGGCCTTGAAATACAAGGGCTGGCACAGGGCTACTAAAAAAAATCAAAAAAATCCTCAAGCAACCGGCTACCACGACGATAACTATTACGTAGGTTCTCTAGGCCACACCCGGCGGTCGCCAGGGCCGGAAGCCGCAGTATCCAAACCACGAGGATTTCGTCATGGCATTATCAGTAAACACCAACATCACCTCCCTGGGTGTCCAGAAGAACCTGAACAAAGCTTCCGACGCTCTGAGCCAGTCGATGAACCGTCTGTCCTCCGGCCTGAAAATCAACAGCGCCAAAGACGACGCTGCCGGCATGCAGATCGCCAACCGTCTGAACAACCAGGTCAAAGGCCTGAACGTTGCCATCGCCAACGCCAACAACGGCGTGTCGATTGCCCAGACCGCTGAAGGCGCAATGCAGGAATCCACCAACACCCTGCAGCGTCTGCGTGAACTTGCCCTGCAAGCGGCCAACGGTGATAAAAGCGACGCTGACCGTGTTTCCCTGCAGCAGGAATTCACCGCTAAAGTGGGTGAGCTGAACCGTATCGCCAGCACTACCACCTTCGGTGGTCGTAACCTGCTCGACGGCTCGTTCAGCAACGTAGCCTTCCAGATCGGCGCCAACGCCAACGAGACTATCTCGTTCGGTATGACCGACATCAGCTCCACTGCTCTGAAGGGTAACTACAAAGAAGCCAGCGTTAACAGCACTGCATTGACTGGTTTGGCCGCGACTGCTACTGGTTCGGTACTCACTGATAAAGCCACTACTACGGGCACCGCTGCTGCGGGCGCGACAGCGGCTACCGACACTCTAAAGATTAACGGTACAGTAATCAGCCTTGGTGCTTTCGCTGCTACTGACAAGGGCGCAGCAGCTGTTGAGGCTATCAATAAGCAGACCGCTACCACTGGTGTTACTGCTAGTGCCGACGCCGATGGCGTCCTGACATTGTCCTCCACCAAGGCGATCAAGCTTGAAGCTGGTGAGGTTGCTGCTGCAATTCCTGGCCCACCCCCTGTCGCTGCCAAAACTGATGGCTTGGCCAGTCTCAATCTCACTGCTGCAGCTAACATCCCTACTACCAGCAATTTGACCTCTGCCGGCTCCATTTCTGTGAATGGTACTGAGGTAAAGTGGGATAAAAACGCTACCATGGCTAGCGTTCTCACTGACCTGACCGCCGCTGCTGGTGGTACAGCGACTGGTGCATCGGCGACCTTCACTGAAGGCCGTGTCAAGTTGACCTCGGGTGACGGCGCAGACATCAAGCTGTCCAACACCACGAGCGGTTCGCTGTCGCAGTTGGGCCTGTCGGCCGGTACTACCCAGGCTAAGCTGACCGCTGACACCTCTATCGACGTAAACGGTGTTGAAGTTAAGTTCAAGAAGGGTGATACCGCTGACGCAGTAGTAGCTTCGATCAACAGCGCCAGCACCGGTGTACAAGCCAGCAAAAACGCTGACGGTACTCTCAACCTGTTCGCAGACAAAGACATTACTATCAAAGACGGCAGCGCTGGTACCGGTCTGAAAGCTCTGGGCCTGACCGCTGTTTCTGACGCTGGTACCAAGGCGGCTGTCACCATGGAAACTAGCGTTTCCGACCTGAACATCCTGACTGCTGCTGCTTCGCAGCAGGCTGTTCAAGCTCTGGACGACGCCATGCAGCAAATCGACAGCCAGCGTTCGCAGCTGGGTGCCGTACAAAACCGCTTCGCCAGCACCGTGGCCAACCTGCAGAGCATTTCGCAGAACTCCTCCGCTGCCAAAGGCCGCGTAGAAGACGCTGACTTCGCTTCTGAAGCCGCCGAGCTGACCAAGCAACAAACCCTGCAACAGGCTTCCACTGCGATCCTGTCCCAGGCCAACCAACTGCCATCGTCTGTTCTGAAGCTGCTTCAGTAATAGCGCTAGCGGTTAAATAACGGGAGGGTGCGTTTAACGACGTGCCCTTCCGTTTTTTCAGTTTGGAGGTGGTGACATGGACATGAGCATCAAGCTGAACCCGTCTTACCCCGCAAGCACGGCACAGGCCAGTCTTGGCGCTGTATTGGCCCCGGTAAAGCCAGCGGCCAGCAGTGAACCGGCCAAGGTCGAAGAGCCGCAGCGCATGGCGCTGGAAAAGGCTGTTACCGATATACGTGAGTTTGTGCAGGCTTCCCAGCGCAACCTGGATTTTTCCATCGATGACTCCACCGGCAAGGTAGTGGTCAAGGTGATCGCCACCGACAGTGGTGAAGTAATTCGACAGATACCATCAGAGACTGCGCTGAAATTGGCGCAGAACCTGAGCGATGCTGGCAGCCTGTTGTTTGATAGCAAGGCTTGAGTTGGCACGAAACATGTTTCTGATAGCGGTCTAAGCGTTTAAGCGCCAAAAAAACGGCCGCCCCAGGACAAGGAGAATGGCAAATGGCTAGTTCAACGATTTCCGGCCCAGGTTCGGGCTACGACACCCAGGCTATCGTCAAGGCGTTGGTCGGTGCCGAGCAGGCACCCAAGCAGGCTCAGATCACCAACGAGCAGAAAAAAGCCACCGTGCAGTTGTCGGCCGTGGGCTCGGTCAAGACGGCGTTGGAAGCCTACCAGGCGGCGATCACCAAGTTGAACAATACCTCGGCCTTCAACGGGTTGGCGGCGTCTTCTTCGGAAGAAAAAAACGCCAAGGTCACTCTGGGTGACGGCGCATCCAGCGGCAAGTACGTGTTGAAAGTCACTAATCTGGCGACCGCCTCGAAAGTCACCACTGCGGTGAATGTTGACGGCGCAACCGGCAAGGCTAACAGCACGGACGAAGACCAGACGCTGACCATCAATCAGTCGGGCAAAAGCTACGATGTGGTGATCCCCGGCGGCGCGACCCTGCAGCAGGTGCGCGAGTCCATCAATACCCAGCTCTCGTCCCAAGGCATCAGCGCCAACGTGCTGAGCGACTCCAATGGCGCGCGGTTAGTACTGACGTCGACTAATATGGGCGAAGGCACCGACATCACCCTCAGCGGTGATTCGCAGTTGGCCACCGGGTATGACAAAGGCACGGCTCCGACCAATGCCAAGTACTCCATCGACGACATCGAGATGTCTTCCAACAGTAACAAAATCACGTCAGCGATCAGCGGCGTGACGCTGGAGTTGCTGGACACCATTGACCTCAAAAAGCCCACGACCATCACCGTGGCCAGCAACACTGACACCTTGAAAACCTCGGTGCAGTCGTTCGTCAGCGCGTACAACACGCTGATGACGGCGATCAATACCCAGACCAAAGTCACCGCCACCGGCGACGCCTCCACTACCACCGCGGGCGCGTTGACCGGCGACGCGTCGATGCGTCAGTTGGTCAACAGCCTGCGCTCCGAGTTGGTCAGCGGTTCCGGTGCGGGCACCATGACCAGCCTGGCGCAGATGGGCATCAGCACCGACCAGAAAACCGGTTTGCTGAGCCTGGATGACAAGGCGTGGGACAAGGCTGTGGTCAAGGGCGCTGGCGATATTGCCAAGCTGTTCACCGGCGACACTGGCTTGATCACGCGCATGAACAAGGCGACCAAGAGCTACGTGGGTACCACGGGCACCCTGGCAACCCGGGCGACGGATCTCAACAACAAGTTGACCGACTTGACCAAAGAGACGGCCGACCTGACACGACGCATGGACGCCTTGCAGAAATCCCTGACCGCGAAGTACACGGCCATGGACACCATGATCGCGCAGATCAACGCCAGCAGCTCCAGCATCTTGACCACCCTCAACTCGCTGAACAACCCGAAATCGAACTGATGGACGGCGCGCTTTCAGGCCCTGATTCAGGGCCTTTGCGTTTGGTTGGGGATTAAAGTTTTTGTCGCCACGGTCGAAAAACTGGTTAAGCAAACCGATTCGATTGTCGCCAGTTACGAGGTAGCAACATGAACCCAATGAGAGCCCTTCGTCAGTACCAGAAGGTCAACGCCCATGCGCAGGTCTCCGAAGCCAGCCCGCACCGCCTGGTGCAGATGCTGATGGAGGGCGGCCTTGACCGCATGGCGCAGGCCAAGGGTGCGTTGAGTCGCGGGGATATCGCGCAAAAAGGCCTGATGCTGGGCAAGGCGATCGAAATCATTTCGGGCCTGCGTGATGGCCTGGAGCCGGAGAAAGCCGAAGACCCGGAAGCGATCCAGCGTCTGGATGCCTTGTACAACTACATGGGCAACCGCTTGGTCGAGGCGAACCGTGTCAATGACGCCGAGATGATCGACGAAGTCGCGCGCCTGCTGATCACCGTCAAGACCGGCTGGGATGCCATCGCTCCACAATAAGGCCGATCGCCTTGAGGTACACATTATGAGCCATGCACTGCAACGCATCGACGAAACCCGCGAAGCCCTTCTCGGCGCGCTGGCTGAGCGTAATTGGGAAGCTGTCGGGGAGTTGGATCTGGGTTGCCGTGCGGTGATTGATGAGGTGCTCAATGAGGCACCGGTAGACGAGGGCGCGTTGCGCGAGAAACTGGAAAGTTTGTTGGTGGTGTACCAGCAGTTGCTGGAAGTCACGACCGGCGAGCGCCAGGCGATTTTCGAAGAGATGTCGCAGATCAACCAAGCTAAAAATGCGTCAAAGGTTTACCATCTGTTCGGCTGAATGGGCTCAGTTGGTCCGAACGGTGCGTCATATATTTGACTGTGCCAGCATTTTTGACTTAACTAGTGCTGTTTTCAGATTTCAGACGTCTAGTAAGTAAGAAATCTTACAAGCGTCTTGATTGCCCTCATTCCGGGGCAGGAAGTTTTACTAGGGAAGTTGCTATTGCATGTGGCGTGAAACCAAAATTCTGCTGATCGATGACGATAGCGTCCGCCGCCGCGATTTAGCGGTGATTTTAAATTTTCTCGGTGAAGAAAATTTGCCCTGCGGCAGCCACGATTGGCAGCAGGCGGTCAGCTCGTTGGCGTCGAGCCGTGAAGTCATCTGTGTGTTGATCGGGACGGTAAACGCTCCTGGCGCAGTTCTGGGCTTGTTAAAGACACTGTCAACCTGGGATGAGTTCCTTCCAGTGTTGCTGATGGGCGATATTTCTTCCGTGGACCTGCCGGAAGACCAGCGCCGCCGTGTGCTTTCCAATCTGGAAATGCCGCCCAGCTACAGCAAATTGCTCGATTCCCTGCACCGCGCCCAGGTCTATCGCGAGATGTACGACCAGGCCCGCGAGCGCGGCCGTCACCGTGAACCCAACCTGTTCCGCAGCCTCGTCGGCACCAGCCGGGCGATCCAGCACGTGCGCCAGATGATGCAGCAAGTGGCCGATACCGACGCCAGTGTGCTGATCCTCGGCGAGTCGGGCACCGGCAAGGAAGTGGTCGCGCGTAACCTGCACTATCACTCCAAGCGCCGCGACGGGCCGTTCGTGCCGGTCAACTGCGGGGCGATCCCGGCAGAGCTGCTGGAAAGCGAATTGTTCGGCCACGAGAAGGGCGCCTTTACCGGGGCGATTACCAGCCGTGCCGGGCGCTTTGAACTGGCCAATGGCGGCACCCTGTTCCTCGACGAAATTGGCGACATGCCGCTGCCGATGCAGGTCAAGCTGCTGCGCGTGCTGCAGGAGCGTACCTTCGAGCGCGTGGGCAGCAACAAGACCCAGAGTGTCGACGTGCGCATCATTGCCGCCACCCACAAAAACCTCGAAAGCATGATCGAGGTCGGCAGCTTCCGCGAAGACCTGTATTACCGCCTCAACGTATTCCCTATCGAAATGGCCCCGCTGCGTGAGCGCGTGGAAGACATCCCGTTGCTGATGAACGAGCTGATCTCGCGCATGGAGCATGAGAAACGCGGTTCGATTCGCTTCAACTCCGCCGCGATCATGTCCCTGTGCCGCCACGGCTGGCCGGGCAACGTCCGCGAGTTGGCCAACCTGGTGGAGCGCATGGCGATCATGCACCCCTATGGGGTGATCGGCGTGGTCGAGTTGCCGAAGAAATTCCGCTACGTCGACGATGAAGACGAGCAACTGGACAGCCTGCGCAGTGACATGGAAGAGCGCGTGGCGATCAACGGCCATACTCCGGACTTCGGCGCCACCGCGCTGTTGCCGCCCGAAGGCCTGGACCTCAAAGACTACCTCGGCAACCTGGAACAGGGGCTGATCCAACAGGCCCTGGACGACGCCCATGGCATCGTCGCCCGCGCCGCCGAGCGTTTGCGTATCCGTCGAACCACCCTGGTGGAGAAGATGCGCAAGTACGGTATGAGCCGCAAAGAAGGCGATGAACAGGCGGATGATTGACGCCTGTTTTTCAACGCATTGATTTAGGGTGCCCGACCTCACCAATACTGTTCAGTTTATGACGGTGCCTGTTGCCGTCATA
The DNA here is from genome assembly GCF_036704165.1 of Pseudomonas khavaziana. Classification (NCBI taxonomy): domain Bacteria; kingdom Pseudomonadati; phylum Pseudomonadota; class Gammaproteobacteria; order Pseudomonadales; family Pseudomonadaceae; genus Pseudomonas; species Pseudomonas khavaziana. The sequence continues at coordinate 4,657,714 of NZ_CP129946.1, read as the reverse complement.
CTGCGTTGCCGCTCCTCCCCATAGCGAGCTATGAGTCGTCGCGGCGCCTTGTCTGACAGCAACAGTCACTCGTCAAAACGGAACTGTATTGGCGAGGTCGGACACCGGCGATTTTTTCGGCACGGGTATTGCTACAACCCTCGCAACGTTCCGTTTAACTGACGGTCAGCCCAGCGAGAGAGCATCATGCCCCACGCCGCCCAACTAGCTACGGCCCCTGCCATCCAGGGGCTGGTTTCGCCTGTAGAACCGCCGACCCGCCAGGGCCTGGAGCAAGCGTTCTCACAGTTCAGCCAGATGTCGAGCCAACTGACCGACTCCTACAGTCTGCTCGAAGCCCGGGTGTCCGAGCTTAAAGGCGAACTGGCGGTGGTCAGCGCCCAGCGCATGCAAGAGCTGGCCGAGAAAGAGCGCTTGGCCAACCGTCTGCAAAACCTGCTGGACCTGCTGCCCGGTGGCGTGATCGTCATTGACGACCAGGGCCGCGTGCGCGAAGCCAACCCGGCCGCCTGCGACCTGCTCGGCCTGCCGCTGGAAGGCGAGCTGTGGCGTGAAGTCATCACGCGCTGCTTTGCGCCGCGTGAAGACGACGGCCATGAAGTCTCCCTCAAGGACGGGCGTCGCCTCTCTATCGCTACCCGCTCCCTGGACGCCGAGCCGGGCCAATTGGTGCTGCTCAACGACCTGACAGAAACCCGTCACCTGCAAGACCAGCTGGCCCGCCACGAACGCTTGTCGTCGCTGGGGCGGATGGTCGCATCCTTGGCCCATCAGATCCGCACACCGTTGTCGGCGGCGTTGATCTACGCCAGTCATTTGACTGATGAGCAATTGCCGGCCGCCACCCACCAACGCTTTGCCGGGCGCCTCAAGGAGCGCCTGCATGAATTGGAGCACCAGGTGCGCGACATGCTGGTGTTTGCCCGCGGCGAATTGCCGCTGACCGACCGCGTCACGCCTGCCGGCCTGATGCAGTCCCTGCAAGCGGCGGCGGCCACCCATGTCCAGGACGCCAACCTGCGTTGGCAGTGTGACAGCCACCAGGGCGAGTTGCTGTGCAACCGCGACACCCTGGTCGGCGCGCTGCTCAACCTGATCGAAAATGCCACCCAGGCCAGCGGCCCGGGCGCACGCCTGAAAGTGCACCTCTATACCCGTGAACAAACCCTGCGCCTGTGTATCAGCGACAGCGGCAGCGGCATCGAGCCGCAGGTGTTGCAACGCCTGGGCGAACCGTTTTTTACCACCAAGGCCAACGGTACTGGCCTGGGCCTGACCGTGGTCAAGGCGGTGGCCCGGGCCCATCAGGGACAATTGCAGCTGCGTTCCCGCCTGGGGCGTGGCACCTGTGCATTGATGACCTTGCCGCTGTTTTCCAGTGCGGCAAGCGCGGAGTAAAACGACTATGGCTATCAAGGTTTTATTGGTGGAAGACGATCGCGCCCTGCGTGAAGCATTGGCTGATACGCTGCTGTTGGCGGGCCATGACTACCGTGCGGTCGGCTCTGCCGAGGAAGCCTTGGAGGCGGTCGAGCAGGAGGCCTTCAGCCTGGTGGTCAGCGACGTCAACATGCCCGGCATGGACGGTCACCAGTTGCTCGGCCTGCTGCGCGCACGCCAGCCGCAGCTGCCGGTGCTGCTGATGACCGCCCATGGCGCCGTGGAGCGGGCGGTGGACGCCATGCGCCAGGGCGCGGCGGATTACCTAGTCAAGCCTTTCGAGCCCAAGGCATTGATCGAACTGGTGGCCAGGCATGCCCTGGGTGTGATTTCGGCGGGCGAGGGCGATGGGCCGATTGCCTTTGAACCGGCCAGCGCGCAATTGCTGGAATTGGCGGCGCGGGTAGCGCGCAGTGATTCCACCGTACTGATTTCCGGCGAGTCCGGCACCGGTAAAGAAGTGCTGGCGCGTTACATTCACCAGCAATCCAGCCGTGCCAAGCAACCCTTCATTGCGATCAACTGCGCGGCGATCCCCGACAACATGCTTGAAGCCACCTTGTTCGGCCATGAAAAGGGCTCGTTCACCGGCGCCATCGCGGCCCAGGCCGGCAAGTTCGAACAGGCCGACGGCGGCACCATCCTGCTCGACGAAATCTCGGAAATGCCGCTGGGCCTGCAGGCCAAGTTGCTGCGCGTGTTGCAGGAGCGCGAAGTGGAGCGGGTGGGCGCACGCAAGCCGATCCAGCTGGATATCCGCGTGGTCGCCACCACTAACCGCGACCTGGCCGGCGAGGTGGCGGCGGGGCGCTTCCGTGAAGACCTGTTCTACCGGTTATCGGTGTTTCCCCTGGCCTGGCGCCCGTTGCGCGAACGCCCGGCGGACATTCTTCCGCTGGCCGAGCGCCTGCTGAACAACCACGTCAAAAAAATGAAGCACGCCCAGGCGCGCCTGTCGGCCGAGGCCCAGGCCTGCCTGGTCAGCTACCCGTGGCCGGGTAACGTGCGCGAACTGGACAACGCGATCCAGCGCGCGTTGATTTTGCAACAGGGCGGCCTGATCCAGCCCCAGGACTTCTGCCTGGCCATGGGCAATGGCGCGGCGCCGTTGCCGAGCCTGGCGCCGGCGCCGGTGGTTGCCGAGGCGGAATCGGCCGGTGCCCTGGGCGATGACCTGCGCCGCCGCGAATTCCAGATGATCATCGACACCCTGCGCGCCGAACGCGGCCGCCGCAAAGAAGCGGCCGAGCGCCTGGGCATCAGCCCGCGCACCTTGCGCTACAAGCTGGCACAGATGCGCGACGCGGGAATGGATGTGGAAGCGTATCTGTTCGCCACCTGACTTCGCGCCAATACCGTTTTTTGTAGGAGCGAGCTTGCTCGCGAAAAACGTCAACGATAACGCGTGCTTCCTGGATGCTCGCGGGGTCCATGAGTTCTTCGCGAGCAAGCTCGCTCCTACAAAAAACGTGCGGTAACAAGTTCGACAAGCTTTGTCGCCTTTTCTTACGAGTTGTCACAGAGCTGGCACCCTTGTTGCTACCTCCCCTATAAGAGCGGCGTAGCGTCAAAAAAATGCGGGTTGTCGGAGAGAGAAGTTCATGAGCCAGGGTATTGAGTTCAATCGGTTGATGTTGGATATGCGCGCCATGCAAATGGACGCCATGGCTCAGCCGAAATCCGTCGCGCCAGCACCGGAATTGGGCCAAAGCAGTTTTGCCGACATGCTCGGCCAGGCAATCAATAAAGTCAGTGATACCCAGCAGGCGTCCAGCCAGCTGGCCACTGCGTTCGAGATCGGTAAAAGCGGCGTGGACCTCACCGATGTGATGGTTGCCTCGCAAAAGGCCAGTGTGTCCTTCCAGGCCTTGACCCAAGTGCGTAACAAGCTGGTTCAGGCTTACCAAGACATCATGCAGATGCCGGTTTAAGGACGAGATTTAAGTCATGGCTGAAGCACTCTCCGACAACCTCCCCGCCAAGACAGACGGCAAACCGCCGCTGTTTGGCCTGTCGTTCCTGGAAAACCTCTCGGAAATGACCATGCTGCGTCAGGTGGGCCTGATGGTCGGCCTGGCGGCCAGCGTGGCGATCGGTTTTGCCGTGGTGTTGTGGTCGCAACAACCTGATTACCGTCCGCTGTACGGTAGCCTGGCGGGCATGGATTCCAAGCAGATCATGGAAACCCTCGCCGCCGCCGACATCGCCTACACCGTGGAGCCCAACTCCGGGGCTTTGCTGGTCAAGGCCGATGATGTGGCCCGTGCGCGGATGAAATTGGCTGCCGCTGGCGTGACGCCGTCCGACAGCAATATCGGTTTTGAAATCCTCGACAAGGACCAGGGCCTGGGTACCAGCCAGTTCATGGAAGCCACCCGCTACCGTCGTGGTCTGGAAGGCGAACTGGCGCGCACCATCTCCAGCCTGAATAACGTCAAGGGTGCCCGTGTGCACCTGGCGATTCCGAAAAGCTCGGTGTTCGTGCGTGACGAACGCAAGCCCAGCGCCTCGGTACTGGTCGAACTGTTTTCCGGCCGCTCCCTGGAGCCTGGCCAGGTGCTGGCGATCGTCAACCTGGTGGCTACCAGCGTTCCGGAATTGAGCAAGTCGCAAATTACCGTGGTCGACCAGAAGGGCAACCTGCTCTCCGACATGGCGGAAAACTCGGCGCTGACCCAGGCCGGCAAGCAATTCGATTACAGCCGCCGCATGGAAAGCATGCTCACCCAGCGCGTGCACAACATCCTGCAACCGGTGCTGGGCAACGACCGCTACAAGGCGGAAGTGTCTGCCGACGTGGACTTCAGTGCCGTCGAGTCCACCTCCGAGCAGTTCAACCCTGACCAGCCGGCGCTGCGCAGCGAGCAGTCCACCAGCGAGCAGCGCACCGCCGCCAATGGCCCGCAAGGTGTGCCGGGGGCCTTGAGCAACCAGCCACCGTCGGCCGCCTCGGCACCGCAGACCACCGGGGGCGCTGCTGCCACTGCTGGCGCGATCCAGCCCGGCCAGCCGCTGCTGGATGCCAACGGCCAGCAGATCATGGACCCGGCCACCGGCCAGCCGATGCTTGCGCCGTATCCTGCGGACAAGCGTAACCAGTCCACCAAGAACTTCGAACTCGACCGTTCTATCAGCCACACCAAGCAGCAACAGGGCAAGATCAATCGCCTGTCGGTGTCGGTGGTGGTCGATGACCAGGTCAAGGTCAACGCCGCTGACGGTGCCGTCACCCGTGCACCCTGGACCGCCGACGAATTGGCGCGCTTCACGCGCCTGGTGCAGGACGCCGTCGGTTTCGACGCCAGCCGTGGTGACAGCGTCAGCGTGATCAACATGCCGTTCTCCGCCGAACGCAGCGAAGTGATTGCTGACCCGGCGTTCTACACCCAGCCCTGGTTCTGGGACATCGTCAAGCAAGTGCTGGGGGTGTTGTTCATCCTGGTGCTGGTGTTCGGCGTGCTGCGCCCGGTGCTCAACAACATCACCGGTGGCAGCAAGAAACAGCTGGCCTTGGCCGGTGGTGACGTCGAGTTGGGTGGCATGGGCGGCCTGGACGGCGAACTGGCCAACGACCGCGTCAGCCTCGGCGGCCCGCAAAGCATCCTGTTGCCAAGCCCGAGCGAAGGCTATGACGCTCAGTTGAACGCAATCAAGAGTCTGGTAGCAGAAGACCCGGGCCGTGTGGCTCAGGTCGTGAAAGAGTGGATTAACGCAGATGAATGATCGAGCCGCTGTGGCCAAGCTTTCCCGGGTCGACAAAGCTGCAGTGCTGCTGCTGTCCCTGGGTGAAACCGATGCCGCCCAAGTGCTGCGCCACATGGGCCCTAAAGAGGTCCAGCGTGTAGGCGTGGCCATGGCGCAGATGCGCAATGTGCACCGCGAGCAAGTCGAGCAGGTGATGAGTGAATTCGTCGAGATCGTCGGCGACCAGACCAGCCTGGGCGTCGGCTCCGACAGCTACATCCGCAAGATGCTCACCTCGGCCCTGGGCGAAGACAAGGCCAACGGCCTGATCGACCGCATCCTGCTGGGTGGCAACACCAGTGGCCTGGACAGCCTCAAATGGATGGAGCCGCGTGCGGTGGCTGACGTGATCCGCTACGAGCACCCGCAGATTCAGGCGATCGTGGTGGCCTACCTGGACCCGGACCAGGCCGGTGAAGTGCTCGGCCACTTCGACCATAAAGTGCGCCTGGACATCATCCTGCGCGTGTCGTCGCTGAACACCGTGCAGCCGGCGGCGCTGAAAGAACTCAACACGATTCTCGAGAAGCAATTCTCGGGTAACTCGAATGCCTCGCGCACCACCCTGGGTGGCATCAAGCGCGCGGCCGACATCATGAACTTCCTCGACAGCTCGGTCGAAGGCCAGTTGATGGACTCGATCCGCGAGATCGACGACACCCTGTCCGGCCAGATCGAAGACCTGATGTTCGTGTTCAACAACCTTGCCGATGTCGACGACCGTGGCATCCAGGCGTTGCTGCGCGAAGTATCCTCCGACGTGCTGGTGCTGGCCCTCAAGGGTTCGGACGAAAACGTCAAGGAGAAGATCTTCAAGAACATGTCCAAGCGCGCCTCGGAGCTGTTGCGCGACGACCTGGAAGCCAAGGGTCCGGTGCGCGTCAGCGACGTGGAAACCGCCCAGAAGGAAATCCTCACCATTGCCCGCCGTATGGCCGAAGCCGGAGAAATCGTTCTCGGCGGGAAGGGCGGCGAAGAAATGATCTAAGGCGCCTCCCATGTCGAACAAAGATGAGACGCCCAGCGATCTGATTCGCGCGCGGGATGTCGGTGGGTTCGACATCTGGTCGCTGCCCAGCTTCGATCCCCATGTGCCGCAGCCTGAGCCTGAACCGGTCGAGGAAGCACCGGCGGAAATGGAAGAAGTGCCGCTGGATGAAGTCCAGCCACTGACCCTCGACGAGTTGGAGGCCATCCGCCAGGAGGCCTACAACGAAGGCTTTGCCGCGGGTGAAAAAGACGGTTTTCGCAGCACCACCCTCAAGGTCCGCCAGGAAGCCGAGGCGGCGCTGGCCACCCAAGTGGCCAGCCTGGAACGCCTGATGGCCAACCTGTTCGACCCGATTGCCGAACAGGATACGCAGCTGGAAAAATCCATGGTCGGCCTGGTACAGCACATCACCCGCCAGGTGATCCAGCGCGAGCTGGTGCTCGATTCCAGCCAGATCGAAAGCGTGATGCGCGAAGCCCTCAAGCTGCTGCCCCTGGGTGTCGGCAATGTGCGCTTGTACATCAACCCGCAGGATTTCGAGCAGGTCAAGGCCCTGCGCGAGCGCCATGAAGAAACCTGGCGCATCGTCGAGGATGCCGCGTTGCTGCCCGGTGGGTGCCGCGTCGAGACCGAACACAGCCGCATCGATGCCACGGTGGAAACCCGCATCAGCCAGATCATGGCCAAATTGCTGGACCAACTGCATGAGCAAGCCCTGCACCCGGCAGAGCCGGACTTGAGCGTTGACCTGGACGCCTCCGATGCGCCTTGATCGCACCAGTTTCGCCAAGCGCCTGGGCAGCTACGCCGAGGCGACCGAGTTGCCCGGCCAGCCGATCCTCGAAGGGCGCCTGTTGCGCATGGTCGGCCTGACCCTCGAAGCCGAGGGGCTGCGCGCCGCCATGGGCAGTCGTTGCATGGTGATCAACGACGACAGTTACCACCCGGTGCAGGTCGAAGCTGAAGTAATGGGCTTTTCCGGCAGCAAGATTTTCCTCATGCCGGTGGGCAGCCTCGCCGGCATCGCCCCCGGCGCCCGCGTGGTGCCGCTGGCCGATACCGGTCGCCTGCCCATGGGCATGGGCATGCTCGGCCGTGTGCTCGACGGCGCCGGGCGCGCGCTGGACGGCAAGGGCGGCATGAAAGCCGAAGACTGGGTGCCGATGGACGGGCCCACCATCAACCCGCTCAAGCGCAACCCTATCAGCGTGCCGCTCGACGTGGGCATTCGCAGCATCAACGGTTTATTGACGGTCGGTCGCGGCCAGCGCCTGGGCCTGTTCGCCGGTACCGGCGTGGGTAAGTCGGTGTTGCTGGGCATGATGACGCGCTTTACCGAGGCCGATATCATTGTGGTGGGCTTGATCGGTGAGCGGGGGCGTGAGGTCAAGGAGTTCATCGAGCACAGCCTCGGTGAAGAAGGGCTCAAGCGTTCGGTGGTAGTGGCCTCGCCTGCGGACGATGCGCCGCTGATGCGCCTGCGCGCCGCCATGTACTGCACGCGCATCGCTGAATATTTTCGCGACAAGGGCAAGAATGTCCTGTTGCTGATGGACTCGCTCACACGTTTCGCCCAGGCCCAGCGGGAAATCGCCCTGGCCATCGGCGAGCCGCCCGCTACCAAGGGCTACCCGCCGTCGGTATTCGCCAAGTTGCCCAAACTGGTGGAACGCGCTGGTAATGCCGAGGCCGGCGGTGGCTCGATCACGGCGTTCTATACGGTGCTATCCGAAGGCGACGACCAGCAGGACCCGATTGCTGACTCGGCGCGAGGCGTGCTCGACGGACATATCGTGCTGTCGCGGCGGTTGGCGGAAGAGGGGCACTACCCGGCCATCGATATCGAAGCGTCCATCAGCCGGGTCATGCCGTCGGTGGTCACGCCCGAGCATATGGCCCGTGCCCAGCAATTCAAGCAGCTGTGGTCACGCTACCAGCAGAGCCGCGACCTGATCAGCGTCGGTGCCTATGTGGCCGGTGGCGACCGCGACACCGACCTGGCCATCGCCTTGCAACCGCAACTGGTGACCTACCTGCGCCAGGGCCTCAACGACAAGATCAGCATGGCCGAAAGCCAGGCGCATCTGCAGTCCATCTTCGCCCCCGCGCCGGGCGGCTAAGCCATGGCCAACAGCCGCGCCGCGCGCCTGGCCCCGGTGGTGGACATGGCCGAGAAGGCCGAAAAAGCCGCCGTGCAGCGTCTGGGTTATTTCCAGGGCCAGGTGCGCCTGGCGGAGAGCAAGCTGGGCGACCTGGAGCGCTTTCGCGTCGAATACCAGCAACAGTGGATCGAACGCGGCAGCAAGGGCGTGTCCGGCCAGTGGCTGATGGGTTATCAGGGCTTTCTCAATCAGCTTGAAACAGCCGTCGGCCAACAGCGCCAGAGCCTGGCCTGGCACCAAAACAACCTCGACAAGGCCCGTGAGGCCTGGCAAGCGGCGTTCGCCCGTGTCGAAGGGCTGCGCAAGCTGGTGCAGCGCTATATCGACGAGGCCCGGGCCATCGAAGACAAACGCGAGCAAAAGCTGCTCGATGAATTGTCCCAGCGCCTGCCCCGCCACGAACAGTTCTAACTGACGACGCAGGACAAATGTGGGAGGGGCGGTGCGACGATTCGACTTGCTCCCGATAGCGGTGTGTCAGCTATGGATTTGTTGACTGACACACTGCAATCGGGAGCAAGCCCCCTCCCACATTTGATCCGATGTGTTGCTTGGATCCGGTTCGCCTGCTACACCTTGTTGCACAGTGCCAACGACAAGGAAGCAGTCACATGTCAGTCGAGTCAGAAGTATCCCTGGACGGGAAGAAGTTGACGATCGCAATCAAGGGCCGGTTCGATTTCGGCAGTCATCAGGCGTTTCGGGACGCCTACGAGCGTTTCTACAAGGTGCCCGAGACCTATATTGTCGATCTCAAGGAGACCACCTACATGGACAGTTCTGCCTTGGGCATGCTCCTGCTGCTACGTGATCACGCCGGCGGAGAGGACGCTGAGGTCCGTGTGCTCAACAGCAACTCCGACGTGCGCAAGATCCTCGCCATCTCTAACTTCGACAAGCTGTTCGACATCAGTTGAGCGCCCTGGCCCCGGTCCTTGAGGCGCTGACCATCCTGATCGCCGAAGATAGCGCCGCCGACCGTCTGTTGCTGTCGACCATCATTCGTCGCCAGGGGCACCGGGTGCTGACCGCCGGCAATGGTGTCGAGGCGGTCGAGATCTTTGCCCACGAGCGCCCGCAACTGGTGTTGATGGACGCGCTGATGCCGGTGATGGATGGCTTCGAAGCCGCCCGGCAGATCAAGCAATTGGCGGGGGAGGCGCTGGTGCCGATTATCTTCCTCACCTCGTTGCGTGAGAGCGAAGCCCTGGCCCAGTGCCTGGATGCCGGTGGCGACGACTTCCTGCCCAAACCCTACAACCCGCTGATCCTGGCGGCGAAGATCAACGCCATGGACCGCCTGCGGCGCCTGCAGGCCACGGTCCTGCAACAGCGTGACCTGATCGCCAGGCACCACGAACACCTGCTGCATGAGCAGCGGGCGGCCAAGGCGGTGTTCGACAAGGTTGCCCATTCCGGTTGTATCAACGCCGCACCGAATATCCGCTACCTGCAATCGCCCTATGCGCTGTTCAACGGTGACTTGCTGCTGGCGGCCTACACACCGTCCGGTGACATGCATGTGTTGCTCGGCGACTTCACCGGCCATGGGCTGCCTGCTGCCATCGGTGCCATGCCCCTGGCCGAGGTGTTCTACGGCATGACCGCCAAGGGTTATGGCTTGACCCAGACGTTGCGAGAGATGAACGCCAAGCTCAAGCGTATCCTGCCGGTGGACATGTTCTGCTGTGCCACCTTGCTGTGCCTGAGCGCCCAGCGGCGGGCGGTGGAGGTGTGGAACGGCGGCATGCCCGAAGGCTATGTGCATGAAGTCGCCACCGGCCGGCGCACGCCGTTGATATCGCGACATCTGCCCTTGGGGGTGTTGTCGGCGGAGGCGTTCGATGACAGCACCGAGGTCTGGCCCATGGCCTTGGGCGACCGGGTGTTCCTGCTCTCCGATGGCGTGCTGGATACCGCTGACGCCAACGACCAACTGTTCGGTGCCGCCCGCTTGCAACAGGTGTTCGCCGCCAACCGCGAGCCCGACCGCCTGTTCGAGGATATCGAACAGGCCCTGGCAGCATTTCGCGGCCAGGCGCGGGACGATGTGAGCATGGTCGAGATCACCTTGCTGTCCGCTCCGCCGCTGCGGGTGGCTGAGCCGATGTATGCCGACAGCGGCCAGTCGAGCCCGCTGGACTGGTCGGTGAGTTTCGAGTTTCGCGCCCAGACTCTCAAAAACTACAACCCGCTGCCGTACTTGCTGCAGCTGCTGCTGGAGGTCCACGGCCTGCGCGAGCAGGGCGGGGCGCTTTATAGCGTGATGGCCGAGTTGTATTCCAATGCCCTGGAGCATGGCGTGCTCGGCCTGGATTCGGCGCTCAAGCGCGATGCGCAGGGTTTTGCGCAGTATTATCGCCAGCGCAATGAGCGGCTGGCACAATTGAACAGCGGCTATGTGCGCGTGCATGTGCAGGTGGTACCGACCGACCAGGGCGGCACCATGACCTTGCGGGTTGAAGACAGCGGGTCGGGTTTTGACGTAGACAAGGAATTGGCGCGGCCGGTGGACGTCGACCGTCTGTCTGGCCGGGGCTTGAGTCTGGTGCGTCAATTGAGCAGCGCCGTACGCTGGTCCGATGGCGGGCGCAGTGTCTGCGTGGAATTTTGTTGGGAGGCTCTGGCATAATCCGCCGATTCTTGATCAAGGAGCGAGCAAGTGGCTGAGATTCATTTGGACCCCGACGTGTTGTCGGACCTGCAGGAAGTGATGGAGAGCGAGTACCCGACGTTGCTCGACACCTTTATTGAGGACTCGCAAGAGCGCGTCGCAGCACTGCGCAAGGCTGGGGGCGACGCCAAAACGTTGGGACGGATTGCCCACAGTTTCAAAGGCAGCAGCGGCAATCTTGGGGCGGTGCGTTTGGCCCAATTGTGTGAGTTGCTGGAGACCGAGGCCGTCGAGGCGGCCTCGGATTTAGGCGCTCTGGTTGATCAGATTGATCATGAGTTCGCGCTGGTCAAGCCACTGTATGAATGTAGGAGCGAGCTTGCTCGCGAAAAACGTCAACGATAACGCGTGCTTCCTGGATGAATGCGGCGCCTGTGAGTTTTTCGCGAGCAAGCTCGCTCCTACATTGAATCTGATATATCCAGGCATTTTGTAAACCTGGCCCGACTCTTGCTCTATCTCCATGGACTGCATCCCCGACCTTCATGCAGTGGAGACCCTTACTTATGCCAGTCGCTCCCAATTCGCTTCTACAGGCTGCCCCCGCGACCAAGCCTCAAGCGCCTGTCGCCACCCCGGCGGTAGCGGCTGCGGCCCCGCGTGACAAGGGTGCTGGCTTTGCTCAAGTGTTTGCCAACCAAGGTCCCAAGCCGGCGCCGAAGGTCGGCGACAGCCCAGGCAAAGTCACCCGTGACAAGCCTGCTGATACCAACGCCAAACCGGCTGCCGATAGCGATACGCCTGCCGCCAGCAAACCAGCGGTTGCCGATAACGGCAATTCCTTGCCTGCCAAGCCGGCGGCCAAGACCGACGACGGCGCTGGCAGCGACGGCGACAAAGCCACCGACCCGTCCCAGGCGCAGCAGCCCCCGGTTGACCCGGTGGTTGATCCGGCGGTGATCGCTGCGGTGACGCCGGTGCCTGTGCCCGTGCAAGCCTCGGCTCCCGCCGTGGCCGCCGAGGACGCGGCCCTGCCGGTCGCCGTGACCGACGAAGCCAAGCTAACGGCCTTCGACCCGGAGGCTGACCCCCTGGATGCGATGCCCGCTGTGCGCCTGGCGATGGAGCAGGGCGGTCACGTGTCGGCCAGCAGCCAGGCGGCGCAGAAAACCGCGCCCCAGGATCAACCGACCGCCGCGCAGAGCTTTGCCGCCGGCCTGGCCACTATGGTCGACCAGCAAGCCACCAAGGACAGCACCGACCAGGGTGGCGACAATGCTTTCAGCGGTTTGATCGATGACGGCCTCAAGGACCTCAAGAACGCCAACAGCGACACCCGCGTGGATGATTTCGCCAACCGCCTGGCCGCGCTGACCCAGGCCGCCACGCCGAAAACCGCGAATGCCTTGCCGCCGGTCACCAATGCGCCGCTGGCCATGCACCAGAGCGGCTGGACCGAAGAAGTGGTCAACCGCGTGATGTACCTCTCCAGCGCCAACCTCAAGTCGGCGGAGATCCAGTTGCAGCCGGCTGAATTGGGGCGTCTGGATATCAAGGTCAATATGACGGCGGACCAGCAGGCCCAGGTCAACTTCATGAGCGGCCATGCGGTGGTGCGTGAAGCGCTGGAAAGCCAGTCTGGGCGCTTGCGCGAAATGTTCGCCCAGCAAGGTATGGGGCAGGTGGATGTGAATGTGTCTGACCAATCGCGGGGGCAGGACCAGCAGCAACAGCAGGGCCAGGCGCGGGGCGTGGGCAGTGGCGGTCGGCGTGGTGATAGCGCTGACACTGGCAGTCAAGTTGACGTGGCTGAAGTTGCAGCGCCAGTGACCTCAACCGTGATCGGCTCCAGCGCCGTCGATTACTACGCCTGACCTGAGTCAAATAGAGATCCAAATGTGGGAGGGGGCTTGCTCCCGATAGCAGTGTGTCAGTCAACAAATCCATTGCTGACACACCGCTATCGGGAGCAAGCCCCCTCCCACATTTGTTTCGTGGTGTTGGTTCTTCCCGTATTGCCAGACAACTCTGGCATAACACTTGCTCTTGCCTTCCCGTAGATCTATGAATCCCCGAATAGTGACGGATTATTGGCATGGCGAAGAGCGACGACGCAGCAACTCCCCCCGCAGCAGGCAAAGGCAAGCTCAAGCTGATCCTGCTGATTGTGCTGGGCCTGCTCCTGGCCATCGGCGCCTCGATTGGCGGCACCTGGTACATCATGCACAGCAGTGCAAGCAAGCCGGTGCCCGCCGCTGAAACCGCCACCAACGTCAAGCAACCGGCAATCTTCGAACAGATGCTTCCGGCGTTTGTTGCCAATTACAACGTCAACGGTCGTCAGCGCTACCTGCAGGTGAGCATCACCTTGCTGGCGCGCAACCAGGCGGACCTGGATGCCCTCAAGGTGCATATGCCGGTGATCCGTAACAACTTGGTGATGCTGTTCTCCGGCCAGGCCTTCGACAGCCTCGCCACCCCGGTCGGCCAGGAAATGCTGCGTCAGAAGGTCACTGCAAGCGTGCAGGAAGTGGCCCAGAAAGAACTCGGCAAAGTCGTGGTCGAGCAGGCGCTCTTCACTAACTTCGTATTGCAGTAGGATCACGACATGGCCGTGCAGGACCTGCTGTCCCAGGATGAAATCGATGCGCTGTTGCACGGCGTGGACGATGGTCTGGTACAGACCGAAATGGCTGCCGAACCCGGCAGCGTCAAAAGTTACGACCTGACCAGCCAGGATCGCATCGTCCGTGGACGCATGCCGACCCTGGAAATGATCAACGAACGCTTTGCCCGCTACACCCGCATCAGCATGTTCAACATGCTGCGCCGTTCGGCGGACGTGGCGGTGGGCGGCGTGCAGGTGATGAAGTTCGGTGAATACGTGCACTCGCTGTACGTGCCCACCAGCCTCAACCTGGTCAAGATCAAGCCGTTGCGCGGCACCGCGCTGTTCATCCTCGACGCCAAGCTGGTGTTCAAGCTGGTGGACAACTTCTTCGGTGGCGACGGCCGCCACGCCAAGATCGAAGGGCGTGAGTTCACCCCCACCGAACTGCGTGTAGTGCGCATGGTGCTGGAACAGGCCTTCATCGACTTGAAGGAGGCCTGGCAGGCGATCATGGAAGTCAATTTCGAGTACATCAACTCGGAAGTGAACCCGGCCATGGCTAACATCGTCGGCCCCAGCGAGGCGATTGTGGTGTCGACCTTCCACATCGAGCTCGATGGTGGTGGCGGCGACCTGCACGTGACCATGCCGTACTCGATGATCGAGCCAGTGCGCGAGATGCTCGACGCCGGCTTCCAGTCCGACCTCGACGACCAGGACGAGCGCTGGGTCAAGGCCCTGCGCGAAGACCTGCTGGACGTCGACGTGCCCCTGAGCGCCACCGTGGCTCGTCGCCAGTTGCGCCTGCGGGATATTTTGCACATGCAACCGGGGGACATCATCCCCGTCGAGTTGCCGGAAGAACTGATCATGCGTGCCAACGGCGTGCCGTCGTTCAAGGTCAAGCTCGGTTCCCACAAGGGCAACCTGGCGCTGCAGGTGGTCGAGCCGATCACCCGCCGCTGATGCACCCCTATTTATGAATGTTTGCTTCGCCGAGGACATGTAATGGCTACCGAACACGAAAACACTTCCGCCGAAGACCAGGCCCTGGCCGACGAGTGGGCTGCGGCCCTGGAAGAAACCGGCGATGTCGGTCAGGACGACATCGACGCGCTGCTGGCCGCCGACGCCGCCACCGCACCGGCTGGCAATCGCCTGGCGATGGAAGAATTCGGCAGCGTGCCGAAGAACAATGAGCCTGTGACCCTCGATGGTCCGAACCTGGATGTGATCCTCGACATCCCGGTATCGATCTCCATGGAAGTGGGCAGCACTGAAATCAACATCCGCAACCTGCTGCAACTCAACCAAGGCTCGGTGATCGAGCTGGACCGCCTGGCCGGTGAGCCCCTGGACGTGCTGGTCAACGGCACCCTGATCGCCCACGGCGAAGTGGTGGTGGTCAACGAGAAGTTCGGCATTCGCCTGACGGACGTGATCAGCCCGAGCGAACGCATCAAGAAGTTGCGCTGAGATGAAGTATTCGATGGCGGGACTGTTGCTGGCGCTGCCATTGAGCGCCCTGGCGGCGGAGCCGGTTGCCCAGGCGGCTGCGGCGCCGGTGGTCGGCAGCGGCGTCGGCGGGCAATTGACCCAGCTGGTGCTGGGCCTGTTGCTGGTGGTCGGCTTGATATTCGTGCTGGCCTGGCTGATGCGCCGCGTGCAGGGCATCGGCCCGGGCAATGCCCAGGTCATCGAGCTGGTAGGCTCGCGCGCCCTCGGCCCACGGGATCGCCTGGTGCTGGTGCAGGTCGGCGAGGAGCAGATCCTGCTCGGCATCACTCCCGGGCGCATCACCCCGCTGCACGTACTCAAGACACCGGTGGACACGGCCAAGACCGAGGCCGCCACGCCAGAATTCGCCCAGCGCCTGATGGAGTTGCTGGGCAAGGATCAGAAGGATAAGAAGTAATGCGCGTTTTCTTGACGCTCATGCTGTTGCTGGCCGCGCCGATGGCCCTGGGGGCCGACCCGTTGTCGATCCCGGCGATCACCCTGGGCACCAACGCGGCCGGTGCCCAGGAGTATTCGGTCAGCCTGCAGATCCTGCTGATCATGACCGCGCTGAGTTTTATCCCGGCGTTTGTCATGCTGATGACCAGCTTCACGCGGATCATCATCGTCTTCTCGATCCTGCGCCAGGCCCTGGGCCTGCAACAGACGCCGTCGAACCAGATCCTCACCGGCATGGCCCTGTTCCTGACGCTGTTCATCATGGCGCCGGTGTTCGACAAGGTGAACCAGCAAGCCCTGCAACCTTACCTCGCGGAAAAGCTCAACGCCCAGGACGCGATCGACAAGGCCCAGGGCCCGATCAAGGACTTCATGCTGTCGCAGACCCGTTCCAGCGACCTCGAGCTGTTCATGCGCCTGTCCAAACGCACCGACATCGCCACCCCGGACCAGGCGCCGCTGACTATCCTGGTGCCGGCGTTCGTCACCTCTGAATTGAAGACTGCGTTCCAGATCGGCTTCATGATCTTTATCCCGTTCCTGATCATCGACCTGGTGGTGGCGAGCGTGCTGATGGCCATGGGTATGATGATGCTCTCGCCGTTGATCATCTCGCTGCCGTTCAAGATCATGCTGTTTGTGCTGGTGGACGGCTGGGCGCTGATTATCGGCACCCTGGCCGGCAGTTTCGGAGGCGTGTGATTTGTTAGGTGAAGCAGCATGACCCCAGAAGTCGCCGTCGACCTGTTCCGTGAAGCGCTGTGGCTGACCACCATGATGGTCGCCGTGCTGGTGGTGCCGAGCCTGCTGGTCGGCCTGTTGGTGGCGATGTTCCAGGCCGCGACCCAGATCAACGAACAGACCTTGAGCTTCCTGCCGCGCCTGCTGGTGATGCTGGTCACCCTGATCGTCGCCGGCCCGTGGCTGGTGCAAACCTTTATGGAATACATCCTGCAGCTGTACGGCAGTATTCCGCAGTTGATCGGCTGACCTGATGCAGTCGTTGCTGGCCCTCACCGACACCCAGATCAGCACCTGGGTGGCTTCGTTCATCCTGCCGCTGTTTCGCGTGGCGGCGCTGTTGATGAGCATGCCGGTGTTCGGTACCACCCTGGTGCCGCAGCGTGTGCGGCTGTATTTCGCTGTCGCCATTACCGTGGTGATCGTGCCCGGTTTGCCGCCGATGCCGCCGGTGAACGCGCTGGACCTGAGTGCGCTGTTGCTGATTGCCGAACAAATACTGATCGGGGTGATACTGGGGTTCTCCCTCACGCTGTTCTTCCAGGCGTTTGTAATCGCCGGGCAAATCATCTCGATCCAGATGGGTATGGGCTTCGCTTCGATGGTCGACCCCACCAACGGTGTGTCGGTGGCGGTGATCGGGCAATTCCTGACCATGCTGGTGACCTTGCTGTTCCTGGCCATGAACGGCCATTTGGTAGCATTCGAAGTGCTCACCGAGAGTTTTACCACCTTGCCGGTGGGCTCGGGGCTGGTGGTCAATCATTTCTGGGAGCTGGTGGGACGCCTCAGCTGGGTGCTGGGCGCCTCGCTGCTGCTGGTGCTGCCGGCGATCACCGCGCTGTTGGTGGTTAACATTGCGTTTGGCGTGATGACCCGTGCGGCGCCGCAACTGAACATCTTTTCGATCGGTTTCCCCTTGACCCTGGTGTTGGGCATGGGGATTTTCTGGATCGGCCTGGCTGACATTCTCAATCAGTATCAACCGCTGGCCACCGATGCCTTGCAGTTCTTACGTGATCTGGCACGGGCGCGCTGAGCCATGGCCGAGAGCGAGAGTGGTCAGGACAAGACAGAAGACCCCACGGAGAAACGTAAAAAGGACTCCAGGGAAAAGGGCGAGATTGCACGCTCCAAAGAGCTGAATACCTTCGCCACCATGATGGCCGGCGCCGGTGCCTTGCTGATCTATGGCGGTGGCCTGGCGCTGGACCTGATGGAACTGATGAAGCACAACTTCAGCCTGCCCCGTGAGGTACTGCTCAGCCCCGGCGCCATGGGCCAGTACCTGCTGCACTCGGGCCAGATCGCGATCCTGGCGGTGCAACCGATCCTGATCACCCTGTTGCTCGCCGCGCTGATCGGCCCGGTGGCGCTCGGCGGCTGGTTGTTCGCCGCCGGCAGCATGGCGCCCAAATTCAGCCGCATGAACCCCGGCGCCGGGCTCAAACGCATGTTTTCCGCCAAGGCCCTGGTGGAACTGCTCAAGGCCCTGGCCAAGTTCATCCTGATTCTGTTCGTGGCCCTGGCCGTACTGTCGTCCGACATCGATGACTTGCAGCGCATCGCCCATGAGCCGCTCGAATCCGCGATCATCCATAGCGTGCAAGTGGTGGGCTGGAGTTCCCTGTGGATGGCCTTGGGGCTGATCCTCATCGCCGCGGTGGATGCGCCGATCCAGCTGTGGGAAAGCCACAAGAAACTGCTGATGACCAAGCAGGAAGTGCGCGACGAACACAAGGACCAGGAAGGCCGCCCCGAGGTCAAGCAACGCATCCGCCAACTGCAGCGGGAAATGTCCCAGCGCAAGATGATGGCCTCGGTGCCCGACGCCGACGTGATCATCACCAACCCGACCCACTACGCCGTGGCCCTCAAGTACGACCCCGAAAAGGGTGGTGCGCCGATGTTGCTGGCCAAGGGCAGCGACTTTACCGCGCTGAAAATCCGCGAAATCGCCGTGGCCAACGACATCCTGCTGCTGGAATCCCCGGCGCTGGCGCGGTCGATCTTCTACTCCACCGACCTCGACCAGGAAATCCCGGCCGGGTTGTACCTGGCGGTGGCCCAGGTGCTGGCGTACGTCTACCAGATCCGCCAATACCGCGCCGGCAAGGGCAAGCGCCCGGACCCACTCAAAGACCTGCCGATCCCGCCGGATTTACGTCGCGATTCCTGAAATCGAGCTTTTATGCCTGCCTCTGTAGGAGCGAGCTTGCTCGCGAAAAACTCAGGGTCGTCGCGTTCGTCCTGATTCCCGCGTTATCGTTGCCCGCCTTCACGAGCAAGCTCGCTCCTACAAGAGGGTGCCCATTACCTGTCAACTTTGACAGTAGCCATGACGCCGCCTTCACTGTTTGATACAGCGATGGGGCGCGCAGCCATGCGCGCCTCGGGAGGTACAGGTGGATAAGGGCACGGTCAGGTGGTTCGATGCGGTCAAGGGCATTGGCTTTATTGCCCGAGACCGTGATGGCAATGAGGTTGCTGTTGAGTCCAAAGGCGCTAAGAACGCTGAAGTTCCGCCCGCCGCGCCCAAGCGGCGAAAACCCCGCAAGCGGAAAAAATCACTGGATACATGATTCGACGGCGCTAGCACCCATCGGCTGCTCGCGTCTACCTGTCAACTTTGACAGTAGCCAAAGGGCGCGTGCCGTTGTTTAGTACAGATCGCAAGCACTTCGCGCATGTAGTAAACCGGATGCAGGGGAGAGCGGTATTGAAGCTGGCTACAGGTACTGTCAAATCCTATGAGCTGACTCGGGGAGAGTGGTTGATTGCGCTGAATGACGAGCAAGAAAGCGTTTTCATCGACTGGAGCGATTGGCATTGGGCTGCACTGTCGATTGGTGAGCAGATAACGTTTCAGATGATCCATAAACCCAAGGGCGTTTATGCGCTTCCCGTCGACGCGAGCGTGCAGGGCGGGTCTATCGGTGTAAGGAGAAAGGCAATGGCAACGGGTACTGTGAAGTGGTTCAACGCGGAGAAGGGCTTCGGTTTTATTACCCCGGATGATGGGAGTGCGGATGTTTTTGCCCATTACTCGGCAATTACCACGGCTGGATACAAAAGCTTGCAAGAAAACCAAAAAGTGGAATTTGATATGGCACAAGGACCAAAAGGTCCGCAGGCCGAGAATATACGGCCTCTTTAAAGGCTTTGATCGTTCCCACGCTCCTGCGTGGGAATGCATCCCGTGACGCTCCGCGTCACACTTGCGCAGGGCTCAAGCCGTGCACCAGCCTCGGGGATGCAGAGCATCCCAGGCGGCACCCCAAATCCTTGTCAGAAATTTCCTTGGTGCCTGCTCCGTACACAGATCCAGATTTGGATGCTGGCTTACCCTCCAGGCCGCCGTATTCCGGCTGTCGGAACCATTAACCGACTGTTAACTTTGACAGTAGTCCGGGCCATGCCTTTACGGTTAGATAAGGTTGTGATGTCGCACGCGGATGTGCGGCTATGGAATGAGTCGAGGGGAGCCATCATGGCAATGGGCACGGTCAAGTTCTACAACGCAACTAAAGGGTTTGGATTTATCACTCCGGACAACGGTGGAGCGGAAGTTTTTGTTCATGTTTCAGCAGTTAAGAATTCGGGTTTGGGAGAGCTTTCGGAAGGGCAAAAGGTGCAATACGATCTCGAAAAGGGGGTTTCGGAAAAGGACTCTGCGGTAAATCTTAAACGCGTGAGTTAAGCATTAACTGTCAATCAAAAATCAATCGGTATTCAAGTCATTCCCACGCTCGCGCGCGGGAATGATTGGTTTGACGGCGGCGATCAGAATTTGTCATCAGTGGTTTATTGCCTGACACGCAGCAATAGGAGGTAAGCCTTCCCACATTTTCAGCCGTGTTATCCGCTGCTTGCGGCGCTCGCCGGTTCTGCGCCAGCGTGCACGCGATCAGCCAGTAATTGCGCCAGTTCGATCAACTGCGCAACGCCGAGCAACTCCTCTCGTTTAGGGCCTTCCAGGTCAAATGCCAGGTCGCAGCTCAGGGCATTGGCCGAAGCGAGTGTTTCACTGAGGTTGACCAGCAGGTCTTCGCTGCTGATGCCGTCGGCTACGGTAAACAGCCGGATGGGGGGATTTGGGGTGGGTTTGATCATTGTGAAGTTCCTCGGTAAAGGTGGAGCTGCCACAGATCGCCGCGACGCGATGGAGGGTGGCAGCTGTGCGCAGGTTCGCGGACCGGTTACCAAGGAACCCGGCATACCCGAAGGTATCCCGCGCACAGCCACCATAAGGCCGCACAGTAGACGACAAAAAATCGCTGACTGAAAGCGGACAATGACGCTTCTGCGCATTGGTAAACCGGGCCGCGACGCCCGTCCGCTGCGTTTGCAGCGGTGTACGGAGACTAAAGAGCCGGTTTCCTAGGGGCAACCCCAAATCCTTGTCAGAAATTTCCTCGGTAGCACTGGCTGTCCACAGCTCAAATGTGGGAGGGGGGCTGATTTCAACTCAGATAAGTTCAGTTGATTGTCGAGCGCGTTACGCCTACGCCGATCATCGGAATCATCAGCAACCTGTCAGGTTTGACAGTAGTCAGCAGTCTCTTCTCACGGTGTCATGGGTAGGCAGCACTTTATCTGAGCAAGTCGATAGATGTGAGGAGAACGGTAATGAGCGAGGGTACTGTGAAGTGGTTTAACGCGGAGAAGGGGATTGGTTTTATAACCCCGTATGGTGGGGGGAAGGATATTTATGTGCATTGGAGGGAGTTGCAAAACAAGAACGAAGCTTTGCGTGAGGGGCAGAAAGTGAGCTTTGAATTAGTGGAGCGCACAAAAGGCCCTGTGGCCACGGGGGTAAGAGTCCTTTGAAAGCCTGATTGATCGTTCCCACGCTCCTGCGTGGGAATGCATCCCGTGACGCTACGCGTCACCCTTGCGCAGGGCTCAAGCCGTGCACCAGCCTCGGGGACGCAGAGCATCCCAGGCGGCACCCCAAATTCTTGTCAGAAATTTCCTTGGTGCCTGCTCCGTACACAGATCCAGATTTGGATGCTGACTTGCCCTCCAGGCCGCCGTATTCCGGCTGTCGGAACCATTAACCGACTGTTAACTTTGACAGTAGTCCGGGCCATGTCTTTACGGTTAGATAAGGTTGTGATGTCGCACGCGGATGTGCGGCTATGGAATGAGTCGAGGGGAGCCATCATGGCAATGGGCACGGTCAAGTTCTTCAACGCAACCAAGGGGTTTGGGTTTATTACTCCGGACGCCGGTGGAACGGAAGTTTTTGTTCATATTTCAGCAGTTGAGCGTTCGGATTTGCCAACGCTTGTAGAAGGGCAAAAGGTGCAATACGACGTCCTAAGCGATAGGCGGACGGGAAAGGAAGTTGCGGAAAATCTCCGAAGCGTGACGTAAGCATTAACTGTCAATCAAAAATCGATCGCTATTCAAATCATTCCCACGCTCGCGCACGGGAATGGTCGATTCGACGCTGGCGATCAGTATTTGTCATCAATGGTTTAATTACCTGACACACAGCACTGGGGAAGACTTCCCCCGTTTCAGCCGTATCACCCGCTACTTGCGGCGCTCGTCGGTTCTGCGCCAGCGTGCACACGATCAGCCAGTAATTGCGCCAGTTCGATCAACTGCGCAACGCCGAGCAACTCCTCTCGTTTCGAACCTTCCAAGTCAAAGGCCAGGTCGCAGCTCAGGGCATTGGCCGAGGCGAGGGTTTCGCTAAGGTTGACCAGCAGGTCTTCGGTGCTGATGCCGTCGGCTACGGTAAACAGCCGGATGGGGGGATTTGGGGTGGGTTTGATCATTGTAAAGCTCCTTACGAAAATGGAGCCGCCACTGATCGCCGCGACGCGATGGGGGGTGGCAGCTGTACGCAGGTTCGCGGACCGGTGAAGGAGCAACCCGGCATACCCGAAGGTATCCCGCGCACAGCCGCCATAGCGCCGCACAGTAGACGATAAAAAACCGCTTACTGAAAGGGAGATGGTGCTTTTGCTCCGTTGTGAACCGGGCCGCGACGCCCGACCGCTGCGTTTGCAGCGGTGTACGGAGACTAGAGAGCCGGTTTCCTAGGGGCAACCCCAAATCCTTGTCAGAAATTTCCTCGATAGCCCCGGCTGTACACAGATCAAATGTGGGAGGGGGCTTGCTCCCACATTTGGATTGATTTACACCCGGTGACCCGGGGTGTTTGCGAGGTTCTCCGAGCCCAAAAGCAAAGTTGGAAGGCTTCTTGCAACCCCGCCTCCAAGTCGCCTTCCAGCGTCAAAACTTTGCTTCAAGGACACGAGGAATACCGGTGGTAGATCGCTCTCAAATGCTCAACACGGCCCGTGGCACCCTGACTGACCTGTCGCGGGGCAATCTGGGTGTGCCGTTGTTGTTGCTGGTGATGCTGGCAATGATGATGTTGCCGATGCCGCCGTTCCTGCTCGATGTGTTCTTCACTTTCAACATTGCCCTGTCCGTCGTGGTCCTGTTGGTCTGCGTGTATGCGCTGCGGCCGCTGGATTTCGCGGTATTCCCCACTATCCTGCTGATTGCGACTCTGCTGCGCCTGGCGCTGAACGTGGCGTCGACGCGGGTGGTGATGCTCCACGGCCAGGACGGCCACGCCGCCGCCGGTAAGGTGATCCAGGCCTTCGGTGAGGTGGTGATCGGCGGTAACTACGTGGTCGGTATCGTGGTGTTCGCGATCCTGATGATCATCAACTTCGTGGTGGTGACCAAGGGCGCCGGGCGGATTTCCGAGGTGAGCGCACGCTTTACCCTCGATGCGATGCCCGGCAAGCAGATGGCCATCGACGCCGACCTCAACGCCGGCCTGATCGACCAGAACCAAGCCAAGACCCGCCGCCTGGAAGTGGCTCAGGAAGCCGAGTTCTACGGCTCCATGGACGGTGCGAGCAAATTTGTGCGCGGTGACGCCATCGCCGGCCTGTTGATTCTGTTTATCAACCTGATCGGCGGTATTGCAGTCGGTATCTTCCAGCACGGCATGACCTTCGGCGATGCCGGCAAGGTGTACGCCTTGCTGACCATCGGTGACGGTTTAGTGGCGCAATTGCCATCACTGTTGTTATCCACAGCGGCGGCCATCATGGTCACCCGTGCTTCGGGCTCCGAAGACATGGGCAAGCAGATCAGCCGGCAGATGTTCGCGTCTCCCAAGGCCTTGGCCGTGGCGGCGGGCATCATGGCGATCATGGGCATCGTGCCGGGCATGCCCCACGTGTCGTTCCTGACCATGGCGGCCTTGGCCGGTGGCGGTGCCTACCTGTTCTGGAAAAAGCAGAACCAGGTCAAGGTCCAGGCCCTGCAGGAGGTTGCACGCCAGCAGGAACTGCTGCCATCCCCGGCCCGCGCCCAGGAAACCAAGGAGTTGGGCTGGGATGACGTGACCCCGATCGACATGATCGGCCTGGAAGTCGGCTACCGCCTGATCCCGTTGGTGGACCGCAACCAAGGCGGGCAATTGCTGGCGCGGATCAAGGGCGTGCGCAAGAAGCTGTCCCAGGACCTGGGCTTTTTGATGCCCACCGTGCATATCCGCGACAACCTCGACCTGGCCCCCAGTGCCTACCGCCTGACCCTTATGGGGGTGATCCTGGCCGAAGCCGAGATCTACCCGGACCGCGAACTGGCGATCAACCCCGGCCAGGTGTTCGGTACCCTCAACGGCATCACCGCCAAAGATCCGGCTTTTGGCCTGGAAGCGGTGTGGATCGAAGTCAGCCAGCGCAGCCAGGCCCAGTCCCTGGGTTACACCGTGGTCGATGCCAGTACGGTGGTCGCCACCCACCTCAACCAGATTCTCTACAAGCACTCCCACGAGCTGATCGGCCATGAGGAAGTCCAGCAATTGATGGGCTTGCTGGCCAAGTCGTCGCCGAAACTGGCCGAAGAGCTGGTGCCGGGCGTGCTGACGCTGTCGCAATTGCTCAAGGTATTGCAGGCGCTGCTGGCCGAACAGGTGCCGGTGCGCGACATTCGCAGCATTGCCGAGGCCATCGCCAACAATGCCGCCAAGAGTCAAGATACTGCCGCTCTGGTGGCGGCGGTGCGCGTCGGATTGTCCCGTGCAATCGTGCAAAGCATTGTAGGCATTGAGTCCGAGCTGCCTGTTATCACCTTGGAGCCAAGGTTGGAACAAATATTGCTCAATAGTATTCAGAAGGCCGGTCAGGGCCAGGAAGAAGGTGTTTTGCTGGAGCCGAGCATGGCTGAAAAGCTGCAGCGTTCGTTGATCGACGCCGCGCAGCGCCAGGAAATGCAGGGCAACCCGGTCATTCTTTTGGTGGCCGGTCCGGTTCGGGCGATGTTGTCGCGCTTTGGACGCCTGGCTGTACCGAATCTGCACGTGTTGGCTTACCAGGAAATTCCTGACAATAAGCAAGTGACTATCGTCGCGACAGTAGGGCCCAATGGCTGAGGTAGTGGGTTATGCAAGTTAAGCGTTTTTTCGCCGCCGATATGCGTCAGGCCATGAAGCTGGTCCGTGATGAGCTGGGCGCCGACGCCGCGATTATCGGTAACCGTCGGATTGCCGGCGGTGTCGAGCTGACGGCTGCGCTGGATTACACGCCCCAGGCCCTGGCCCCGCGTGTGCCGAACATGGAACTCGAAGACGAGCTGCGCAAGACTGCCTCGCGCATTGTGTCGGCCCAGGCTGAACTGAGCATGCGTGGCGACAGCGATGCCAGCACCAATCGCCAATTGTTCGCCGGCCTGCCATTGACCGCCGCCGAGCCGCTGGTAGAACCGACGTTCATCGAGCCACCGCGTCCAGCTGCGCCAGGCCCGGCCGCCGCTGTCGACCAACGTGTGTTCGACTCGATGCGCTTTGAACTCAACGGTCTGCGCGAATTGCTCGAAGTGCAGCTGGGCTCGCTGGCCTGGACGCAACTGCAAGGCAGCAAGCCGCAACAGGCCAACCTCTGGCGTCGCCTGCAACGCATCGGCCTGTCCGGCCCGTTGTCCCGCGATTTGCTGGCCTTGACCGCCGAAGTCGAAGAACCCCGCCAGGCCTGGCGCATGCTGCTGGCGCACTTGGCACGCATGATCGCGACGCCGGAAATCGAACCTCTGGAAGAGGGCGGTGTGATTGCCATGGTCGGCCCTGCCGGCATGGGCAAGACCACCACCCTGGCCAAGCTGGCCGCTCGTTATGTGCTCAAGTACGGCGCACAGAATATCGCCCTGGTGAGCATGGACAGCTACCGCATCGGCGCCCAGGAGCAGCTCAAGACCCTGGGGCGCATCCTCAATGTGCCGGTGACCCACGTCGACCCGGGCCAGTCCCTGGCCAATGCCCTCGACCCGCTGCTGCGCAAGCGCGTGGTGCTGATTGATACCGCCGGCCTGCAAGCCAGCGACCCGGCGCTGCGCATGCAACTCGAAAGCCTGGCCGGGCGTGGCATCAAGTCGAAAAATTACCTGGTGCTTGCAACCACCAGCCAGAAACAGGTTCTTACCGCTGCTTATCACAGTTACAAGCGTTGCGGCCTGGCCGGTTGCATCCTCACCAAGCTCGATGAAACTGCGAGCCTGGGCGAAGTGTTGAGCCTGGCCATCAGCCATGAATTACCGGTCGCCTACCTGACCGACGGGCCGCGGATCCCGGATGATCTGCATCTGCCGCGCCGTCATCAGTTGGTCAGCCGTGCCGTAAGTGTGCAAATGCAAGAAGAGCCTAGCGAGGAAGCGATGGCCGATATGTTCGCCGACCTTTACCACCACCCGGCTAAACGGGTCGGTTAAGGCAGGATGAACACCGTGAAATGTACCTACATCGATGGTCTGCAAGCGATTCACGCGGCCAAGCCATGTAGCCTGCGTCTAAGCAAGACAAGGTAAAGAAATAAAATGGGCAGCATGCATCCCGTACAGGTGATCGCGGTGACCGGCGGCAAAGGTGGCGTCGGCAAAACTAACGTGTCAGTGAATTTGTCCCTGGCCCTGGCAGAGCTTGGCCGTCGCGTCATGCTGCTGGATGCTGACCTGGGCTTGGCGAACGTGGACGTTCTGCTGGGGCTGACACCCAAACACACCCTTGCCGATGTGATCGAGGGCCGCTGTGAGCTGCGCGATGTGCTGCTCCAGGGCCCCGGTGGCATCCGCATCGTGCCGGCGGCCTCGGGCACCCAGAGCATGGTGCACCTGAGCCCCGCGCAGCATGCCGGGCTGATCCAGGCCTTCAGCGATATCGGCGACAACCTCGACGTGCTGGTGATCGACACTGCCGCCGGGATCGGCGAGTCGGTGGTCAGTTTTGTGCGCGCCGCGCAAGAAGTGCTGCTGGTGGTGTGCGACGAACCCACTTCGATCACCGACGCCTACGCGTTGATCAAACTGCTTAATCGTGACTACGGCATGAACCGCTTCCGCGTGCTGGCCAACATGGCCCAAAGCCCGCAGGAAGGGCGCAACCTGTTCGCCAAGTTGACCAAGGTCACGGACCGCTTCCTCGATGTGGCTTTACAATACGTCGGCGCAGTTCCCTATGACGAGTGTGTGCGCAAGGCCGTGCAAAAGCAGCGTGCGGTCTACGAAGCGTTCCCTCGTTCCAAGTGCGCACTGGCGTTCAAGGCCATTGCCCAGAAGGTCGATACCTGGCCATTGCCCGCCAACCCCCGGGGGCATCTGGAATTTTTCGTCGAGCGTTTGGTGCATCAGACGAGCGCAGGACCGGTGCTATGACATCCAGCGGCTACAACCTTTACAAAAAGTCGGCACGTGACAGCCAGGGCGAACTGATCGAGCGTTACGCGCCCCTGGTCAAGCGCATTGCCTATCACTTGTTGGCGCGCCTGCCGGCCAGTGTGCAGGTCGAGGACCTGATCCAGGCCGGCATGATCGGCCTGCTCGAAGTGTCGACCAAATACGACGCGAGCAAGGGTGCGAGTTTCGAGACGTATGCGGGCATCCGCATCCGTGGCGCGATGCTCGATGAAGTGCGTAAAGGGGATTGGGCGCCGCGTTCGGTACACCGCAATACGCGCATGGTCAGTGATGCAATTCGTGCAATTGAAGCAAAAACCGGTCGTGACGCTAAAGATCATGAGGTTGCGGCCGAACTCCAATTGAGTCTCGACGATTATTACGGGATTTTGAACGATACCTTGGGCAGCCGCCTGTTCAGTTTCGACGACCTCTTGCAGGACGGCGAACACGAAGGGCTGCACGAGGACGGCGCGAGTACGCACATGGAGCCTTCGCGCGACCTGGAAGACGAACGTTTCCAGGGCGCGCTGGCCGATGCGATTGCCAACTTGCCGGAACGTGAGCGGCTGGTGCTGGCGCTGTACTACGACGAAGAGCTGAACCTCAAGGAAATCGGTGAGGTCCTGGGGGTCAGTGAGTCGCGTGTCAGCCAGTTGCACAGCCAGTGCGCGGCCCGCTTGCGGGGGCGGTTGGGAGAGTGGCGCGCGCGCTGACAGGCAGTGTGGGGACACTGCAACGCGATACCGCGAAGGTGATAGGCCTTCGCGGGTTTGGCCCGTGGTGCCCCCGGCAGTCCTTTTTGTGTAACGCCTGTTGATTGAAATGGCGCGTCCAGGTGCTGGGCGCGTTTAAGACTGCTTGGAGGTCGAATTGGACAAGAACATGAAAATCCTCATCGTTGATGACTTCTCAACGATGCGGCGGATCATAAAAAACCTGTTGCGTGACCTTGGGTTCACCAACACGGTCGAGGCGGATGACGGCATCACGGCGATTCCGATCCTCAACAGCGGCAGCATCGATTTTCTGGTAACCGACTGGAACATGCCGGGCATGACCGGTATCGATCTGCTGCGCCATGTACGTGCCGATGAAAAACTGCGCAGCCTGCCTGTGTTGATGGTGACCGCTGAAGCCAAGCGTGAACAGATCATCGAAGCCGCCCAAGCCGGGGTCAACGGTTACGTGGTCAAGCCATTCACTGCACTGGCTTTGAAAGAGAAGATTGAAAAAATCTTCGAACGCATCGGTCATTGATGCTGCCACGGGGGAGCTATGGAGCATAACGAATCATCGCAGGCCGACTTCGAGTCGACCCTGAAAAAACATGCTCACCGCTTGGTCGACAGCCTGGAAAAAGGCCAGTTCGCCGATGCGGTGCAGTTGATCCATGAGCTTAACCAGACCCGTGATCGCGGCCTGTATCAGGAAGTGGGCAAGCTCACACGCGAGCTGCACAGTGCGATCGTCAATTTCCAGATTGACCCGCGCATGCCCCAGGCCGAAGAGATTTCGCAAATCACCGACGCCACCGAACGCCTGTCCTATGTGGTCAGGCTGACCGAGGCGGCGGCCAACCGCACCATGGACCTGGTGGAAAACGCCACGCCGTTGGTCAATGGCATGGCCAGCGAAGCCCAGGCCTTGAGCGTTGACTGGGGCCGCTTCATGCGTCGTGAAGTGGGGGCTGAAGAGTTTCGGGAATTGGCCCGTCGGGTCGAAGGTTTCCTGTCGCGCAGCGAGCAGGAAAACCGCACGGTGGCCAGCAACCTCAACGACATCCTGCTCGCCCAGGATTACCAGGACCTCACCGGCCAGGTGATCAAGCGCGTGACCCAGTTGGTCACCGAAGTGGAAAGCAACTTGCTCAAATTGGTGCTGATGGCCGGCCAAGTCGACCGTTTTGCCGGCATCGAGCATGACCGTGAAGCGATCCTCTCGGAAAAAGATCCACAAAAACATCTCGCCAAGGGTGAAGGTCCGCAGATTCATGCCGATAAACGTGAAGACGTTATGTCAGGTCAGGATGACGTAGATGACCTGTTATCCAGTTTAGGCTTCTAAGGAGCACACCCATGAGCTTCGGCGCCGATGAAGAAATCCTTCAGGATTTCCTTGTAGAGGCCGGCGAAATTCTAGAGCAACTGTCCGAGCAACTGGTCGAGCTGGAAAGCCGACCGGATGATGCGAACCTGCTCAATGCAATTTTTCGCGGTTTTCACACTGTAAAAGGGGGCGCCGGCTTCCTCCAGCTCCATGAGCTGGTGGAGTGCTGTCACATCGCCGAGAACGTGTTCGACATCCTGCGCAAGGGTGAGCGGCAGGTCGACTCGGAACTGATGGACGTGATTCTAGAAGCACTGGATGCGGTCAACGGCATGTTCAGCGAAGTGCGCGAACGTGCGCCGATCACTGCGGCCACTCCGGAACTGCTGGCGGCCCTGGCGCGCCTGGCGGAACCGGCTGCGGCTGCGCCGGTAGCACAAGCTGAGCCGGAACCTGTGGTGCAAGCCGAGGCGGACGTGACCGACAGCGAGTTCGAACAGCTGCTCGATTCGCTCAATGCGGTCAAGGCCGAAGCCGAAGCCCCGGCGGCGCCTGTGGCCACGCCGACCAGCGAAGACATTACCGACGCAGAATTCGAATCCCTGCTCGACCAGTTGCATGGCAAAGGCCAGTTCGCAGCCGATGCCGTGACACCCGCTGCGCCAGAAGCACCGGCTGCCAGCGCCAGCACCGACATTACCGACGATGAATTCGAGGCATTGCTCGACCAACTGCACGGCAAGGGCACGTTTGTAGCCGAAGCCCTGCCGGAAGTCGCCGCCACTGCTGCCACTGCTGCCACTGCTGCCGCAGCTCCAGCGGCTCCAGCGGCCAGCACCGCCGCTCCGGCCGGCGACGGACTGATCTCCGATCACGAGTTCGAAGCCTTGCTGGACGAGTTGCATGGCAAAGGCAAGTTCACCGAGGTAGCCCCGGCTGCCGCGGCTGCGGTCGCCGCCGCACCGGTTGCCGCCAAAGCTGCCGCGCCGGTCGCCAAGCCAGCCCCGGCCCCAGCGGCCGCCCCGGCACCTGCGCGCGCAGCGGCACCGGCGGCGGCGGAAAAGCCCGCCAGTGAAGCCGAAACCACCGTGCGCGTGGATACCGCGCGCCTGGACGACATCATGAACATGGTTGGCGAACTGGTGCTGGTGCGTAACCGCCTGGTGCGCCTGGGCCTGAACAGCGGCGACGAAGCCATGCAGAAGGCCGTGTCGAACCTCGATGTGGTCACCGCTGACTTGCAGACCGCCGTGATGAAGACACGGATGCAGCCGATCAAGAAAGTCTTCGGCCGTTTCCCGCGCTTGGTTCGCGACCTGGCGCGCCAGCTCAAGAAAGAAATCAACCTGGAACTGGTGGGCGAAGAAACCGACCTCGACAAGAACCTGGTCGAGGCCCTGGCCGACCCGCTGGTCCACTTGGTGCGCAACGCCGTCGACCATGGCATCGAAACCCCGGAAGAACGCGAAGCCTCGGGCAAGTCCCGCAACGGCAAAGTGATCCTGGCGGCGGAGCAGGAAGGCGACCATATCTTGCTGTCGATCACCGATGACGGCAAAGGCATGGACCCGAACATCCTGCGGGGCATCGCCGTCAAGCGCGGCGTGATGGACAAGGACGCCGCCGACCGCCTGACCGACACCGAGTGCTACAACCTGATCTTCGCCCCGGGTTTTTCGACCAAGACCGAGATCTCCGACGTGTCCGGCCGTGGCGTGGGCATGGACGTGGTGAAGACCAAGATCAGCCAGCTCAACGGCTCGATCAATATCTACTCGACCAAGGGCCAGGGTTCCAAGATCGTCATCAAGGTGCCGTTGACCCTGGCGATCATGCCGACCCTGATGGTGATGCTGGGCAACCAGGCGTTCGCTTTCCCGCTGGTCAACGTCAACGAGATCTTCCACCTCGACCTGTCGCGCACCAACGTGGTGGACGGCCAGGAAGTGGTGATCGTGCGCGACAAGGCGCTGCCGCTGTTCTACCTCAAGCGCTGGCTGGTGGCTTCGGCTGCCCATGAAGAACAGCGCGAAGGCCATGTGGTGATTCTATCCGTGGGCACCCAGCGCATCGGCTTTGTGGTCGACCAGTTGGTGGGCCAGGAAGAAGTGGTGATCAAGCCTTTGGGCAAGATGCTGCAGGGAACCCCGGGCATGTCGGGCGCCACCATCACCGGTGACGGTCGCATCGCGCTGATTCTCGATGTTCCGAGCATGCTCAAGCGTTACGCCGCACGGCGTATTTGATTCTGGTGGGGCAGGGCGGTCACGCCTGCCCCGCCTAACGGAGTGTTTATGGCAGTCAAGGTCCTGGTGGTGGACGATTCGGGTTTCTTCCGCCGCCGCGTCTCGGAAATTCTTTCCGCCGATCCAACGATTCAGGTGGTCGGCACGGCCACCAACGGCAAAGAGGCGATCGATCAAGCTATTGCCTTGAAGCCGGACGTGATCACCATGGACTACGAGATGCCGATGATGGATGGCATCACGGCCGTACGTCATATCATGCAGCGCTGCCCCACCCCGGTATTGATGTTTTCCTCGCTGACTCACGAAGGCGCGCGAGTGACCCTCGACGCACTGGATGCCGGCGCGGTGGACTTCCTGCCGAAGAATTTCGAAGACATCTCGCGCAACCCCGAGAAGGTCAAGCAGATGCTGTGCGAGAAGGTGCACAGCATTTCCCGCAGCAACCGTCGCAGCCTGTTCAGCGCACCTGCACCTGCACCTGCACCTGCGCCCGCGCCCGCAGCGCCTGCGCCGAGTTCGTCGTTTGCACGCCCGGCGCCTGCGCCCGTGGCTCGGCCTGCGGTGGCGCCGGTACGTACCGCAGCGGCACCGAGCGCTCATTCGCCAGCGCCCAAGCGCAAGGCATACAAACTGGTCGCCATCGGCACCTCCACCGGCGGCCCGGTGGCCTTGCAGCGGGTGTTGACGCAATTGCCGGCCAACTTCCCGGCGCCGATCGTACTAGTGCAGCACATGCCCGCCGCGTTCACCAAGGCATTTGCCGAGCGCCTGGACAAGTTGTGCCGCATCACCGTCAAGGAAGCCGAGGATGGTGACATCCTGCGCCCTGGCCTGGCGCTGCTGGCCCCGGGTGGCAAGCAGATGATGGTGGATGGCCGTGGCGCGATCAAGATCCTGCCGGGCGACGAGCGCCTGAACTACAAACCGTGCGTGGATATCACCTTCGGTTCGGCAGCCAAGTCCTACGGTGACAAAGTTCTGGCGGTGGTGCTTACCGGCATGGGCGCCGACGGCCGTGAAGGCGCACGCCTGCTCAAGCAGGGTGGCAGCACCATCTGGGCCCAGGACGAGGCCAGTTGCGTGATCTATGGCATGCCCATGGCCATCGTCAAGGCTGACCTGGCCGACGCGGTCTATAGCCTGGACGACATCGGCAAGCATCTGGTGGAGGCCTGCCTCTGATGGATGTCTTGAGCCTGATCGGCATCACCATGGCGTTTGTCGCCATCATTGGCGGCAACTACCTGGAAGGCGGCCACCTTGGCGCCTTGGCCAATGGCCCGGCGGCGCTGATCGTGATCGGCGGCACCGTG
Source organism: Pseudomonas khavaziana (assembly GCF_036704165.1). Classification (NCBI taxonomy): domain Bacteria; kingdom Pseudomonadati; phylum Pseudomonadota; class Gammaproteobacteria; order Pseudomonadales; family Pseudomonadaceae; genus Pseudomonas; species Pseudomonas khavaziana. Next base: position 4,625,140 of record NZ_CP129946.1, on the reverse strand, counting down.
GGCGCGGCACTGTTGCAGTCGCCGCTGAGCTCGTTCAAGCGTGCCATGCAGATTCTGGTGTGGATCATTTTCCCGCCACGGGTCGACCTGCCAGGCGGCATCGACCGTGTGGTCAACTGGAGCCTCACCGCACGCAAGGAAGGCCTGCTGGGCCTGGAAGGCGTGGCCGATGCCGAACCCGACAACTACGCACGCAAAGGCCTGCAATTGCTGGTGGACGGCGCCGAACCGGAAGCGATCCGCAGCATTCTCGAGGTGGATTTCTACACCCAGGAAAGCCGTGATATCAACGCCGCCAAAGTCTTTGAAAGCATGGGCGGCTACGCGCCGACCATCGGCATCATCGGTGCGGTGATGGGCCTGATCCACGTGATGGGCAACCTGGCCGACCCCTCGCAGCTGGGCAGCGGCATCGCCGTGGCGTTTGTCGCCACCATCTACGGCGTGGCCAGTGCCAACCTGGTGCTGCTGCCAGTGGCAAGCAAGCTCAAGTCGATTGCCATGCGCCAGTCGCGTTATCGCGAGATGCTGCTCGAAGGCATCCTGTCGATTGCCGAGGGCGAGAACCCGCGCTCCATCGAATTGAAGCTCCAGGGCTTCATGGATTGATGCACATGAGCACCCGTATCCCCGTAGGAGCGAGCTTGCTCGCGAAGAACCTGAGAGCGCCGCGTGCATCCAGAATGCCCGCGTCTGTATTGACGTCTTTCGCGAGCAAGCTCGCTCCTACAGTGGGGTGGGTGTGTGGGGGGGGGAGCCTGTGAGCCGTCGCCGTCGCGAGCCCGAGGAACATGTCAATCATGAACGCTGGCTGGTGTCCTACGCGGACTTCATCACCCTGCTGTTCGCGTTTTTCGTGGTGATGTACTCCATCTCGTCGGTCAACGAAGGCAAATACAAGATCATTTCCCAGGCGCTGGTGGGCGTGTTCAACGATACCGAACGTGCCCTCAAGCCGATTCCCATTGGCGACGAGCGGCCCAAGACCGTGACGCCGGCCAAGCCACTGGTCAACGACAGCGATGAAACCGCCGCCGGCGTCGGTGGCACCAGTGATCCGCTCAAAAGCATCGCCGATGACATCAGCGCCGCGTTTGGCGACCTGATCAGCTCCAACCAGATGACCGTACGCGGCAACGAGCTGTGGGTGGAGATCGAGCTGAACTCCAGCCTGTTGTTCGCCAGCGCCGATGCATTGCCGAGCGACCAGGCGTTCACCATCATCGATAAGGTGGCGGCGATCCTTAAACCGTTTGAAAACCCGATCCACGTGGAAGGCTTTACCGACAATTTCCCCATCAGCACCGCGCAGTACCCGACCAACTGGGAGCTGTCATCCGCCCGAGCGTCGAGCATTGTGCGCATGCTGGCCATGCAGGGGGTCAACCCCCAGCGCCTGGCTTCGGTGGGCTATGGTGAATTCCAGCCGGTGGCCAATAACGCCACGGTGGAAGGCCGTGCACGCAACCGCCGGGTGGTGTTGGTGGTGTCGCGCAACCTGGATGTACGCCGCAGCCTGACCGGCACCGGCACCGCTAATGCAACCCCGGATGCGGCGTTGAAGCGTGCTGGCACACAAACTGCACCGCCCGTAGTCAAGTCGCCGGTCAGATCGAGTAACGTCAATTCTCCGTCGCCGGCTCAATAACCTTATGCAATGTCTCGGTCGCGCCTATGCCCACCGGGAGGAACCAACCGAATGAGAGTCTGGGCAGTTGCCAATCAAAAGGGTGGAGTCGGCAAGACCACCACTTCCATCGCCTTAGCCGGTTTGCTGGCCGAGGCGGGCAAGCGTGTGGTCGTGGTCGACCTGGACCCCCACGGTTCCATGACCAGCTATTTCGGCTATGACCCGGATGCGCTGGAACACAGCTGCTATGACCTGTTCCTGCACAAGGGCAGCGTGGCGGCGGATTTGCCTGGGCAACTGTTGCTGCCCACCAGTAACGACAACATTTCGCTGTTGCCGTCGAGCACCGCCCTGGCCACCCTCGAGCGCCAGTCGCCGGGGCAAAGTGGCCTGGGTCTGGTGATCGCCAAGACCCTGGCGCAGCTGTGGCAGGAGTTCGACTACGCAATCATCGACAGCCCGCCTTTGCTTGGCGTGCTGATGGTCAACGCCTTGGCGGCCAGCCAGCAACTGGTGATTCCGGTACAGACCGAACATTTGGCGGTCAAGGGCCTGGAACGCATGGTGAGCACCCTGGCGATGATCAACCGCTCGCGCAAGCAGGCGCTGCCATTCAGCATTGTGCCCACGTTGTTCGACCGTCGTACCCAGGCGTCCCTCGGCACCCTGCGGGTATTGCGTGATGCGTACCCGGAGACGATCTGGAATGGCTATATACCCGTGGACACGCGCCTGCGTGACGCCAGCCGCGCCGGGCTCACGCCATCGCAGTTCGACGGCAAGAGCCGTGGAGTGCTGGCGTATCGTGCATTGCTCAAGCATCTGCTGTCGCAGCAGCTTGTGGCGCAGGTGGCGTGATGAACCGTCCCGTCGACCTCAAGACCCGGCCGCAACTGGCACTGCAATCCTACCTGGATGCCTTGCTGCAGGATGCGACCGAGGAAGAGCTGCCGGAGCCGATTCTGGTGCTGGAACCTGCTGTCGAACCCCCCGGCACGCTGGATGAATTCCAGCTGGCGGTGCTCGAGGAGCAGGCCCGCGATGCACTTGCCGAGGCTGCACCTGTGGTGGTGCCGGTCACGCCAGACCCGGTTCCGCCCGTGGTGGTCGAGCCATTGGTTGAAGTGCACTTGCCGCCGAGCATCACGCCGCCGCCGGTGACCGGCGATGGTCGCCCTTCATGGGCTGCCGAGCCGTTCGAGTGCCTGCTGTTCGATGTCGCCGGGTTGACTCTGGCGGTGCCGCTGGTGTGCCTGGGCTCGATCTATTCGTTGGAAGGCCACGAACTGACGCCGCTGTTCGGCCAGCCGGAGTGGTTCCTCGGCATTCTGCCCAGCCAGGCCGGCAACCTCAAGGTGCTGGATACCGCGCGCTGGGTCATGCCCGACCGCTACCGCGACGACTTCCGCCAGGGTTTGCAATACGTGATCTCGGTGCAGGGCTACGAGTGGGGGCTGGCAGTGCATCAAGTCAGCCGCTCGCTGCGCCTGGACCCGAATGAAATCAAATGGCGCAGCCATCGCGGCCAGCGGCCATGGTTGGCGGGCACCGTGATCGAACACATGTGCGCCTTGCTGGATGTCGCTGAACTGGCCGAGTTGATCGCCAGCGGAGCGGTCAAGGCGATGCCACAGAACAAACGCAGTTGATTGAACAATAAGGTCCGCGCGCGAGTGCGGTCAGAGCAGCCTATACGCCGTGTCGAACGGCACTTGAAGGGGTCAGAGAGATGAACAAGTCAGCGTCCGCACAAGGTTTGGATGATCCGATCCTGCAATGGGTTACCTTCAAACTGGACAACGAAACCTACGGCATCAACGTCATGCGTGTGCAGGAAGTGCTGCGCTATACCGAAATCGCGCCAGTGCCGGGTGCGCCAAGCTACGTGCTGGGCATCATCAACCTGCGCGGCAACGTGGTGACCGTGATCGACACCCGCCAGCGCTTCGGCCTGGACACGGTCGAAGTCAGCGATAATACGCGCATTGTGATTATCGAAGCCGACAAGCAAGTGGTCGGGATCATGGTCGACAGCGTGGCCGAAGTGGTCTATCTGCGCCAATCGGAAGTGGAAACCGCGCCGAACGTGGGTAACGAAGAGTCGGCCAAGTTCATCCAGGGCGTGTGCAACAAGAACAACGAACTGTTGATTCTGGTTGAGCTGGACAAGATGATGAGCGAAGAAGAATGGTCGGAACTGGAGAGCATCTGATTGTTCCTTGAGGCAGCGGTGATTGTCCTGGCCCTGTTATGGGCCGGGACCTTGGCGTTTGTGCTGCGCTATGTACGCCAGCAACGGGAGTTGGCCCTGCAACAGGCCGAACGCGATGCGGTGCGCGACCGGCGCATCCTGGAACTGGTCAAGCGGGTCGACCACTTTCAGCAAAGTGCCGTGCGGGTCGGGGATGAAGTGCATGAGCTGCGCGCGATTCTTGCGCCATTGCCGGATAAGTTGGTGCAGTTGGAGCAGCGCGATCCTTCGAACCTGTCGTTTGCCCAGGCCGCCAAGCTGGTGGGCATGGGCGCGACCGTGGATGAGCTGACGCAGTCCTGCGGGTTGACCCAGGCTGAGGCGCAGTTGATGAGTAAGTTGCACAAGAGCTGATGGGGGCTGGGCTTGCTGGGTTCAAGGTGGGAGGGGGCTTGCCCTAATGCCAGTCATTTAAGGCTTTTTGTAGGAGCGAGCTTGCTCGCGAAAAACTCACAGGCGCCGCATTCATTCAGAAAGCACGCGTTATCGTTAACGTTTCTCGCGAGCAAGCTCGCTCCTACAGAGGGCGATGTACGTTTAACTGACTGGCATTAGGGTATGCCCCCTCCCACCTTTTGATCGCCATACATCAGTCAATTTTCTCCAGCCACAGACTTTTCCTGTTCCCCAAGGGTCAACATCCTTCAAGCACCCTGACCCAGGAGATACCCCCAAATGACCACCCCCAAAGCCCTGTTGATCCTCCATGGCAAACAAGCCCTGAACGAGGACGTGCGTGCCGCCGTGCTGGCCAGGCGCAAGCAGGGTTGGGAACTGGCGGTGCGAGTGACCTGGGAAGGTGGTGATGCCCAGCGCCTGGTCAACGAAGCACTGGATGGCGGGTATACCCATATCATCGCCGGTGGCGGCGACGGCACCCTGCGCGATGTGGCCGAGGCCATGGCCCTGGCCAAGACCGATGCCAGCCTGGTGCTGATGCCCCTGGGCACCGCCAATGACTTCGCCAAGGCCGCCGGCGTGCCGTTGGAACCGGCTGGCGCATTGGCCTTGCTTGACGTTCAACCCAGGGCAATCGACCTTGGCCAGGTGGGCGGGCAGATCTTCCTGAACATGGCTACTGGCGGTTTCGGCAGCCAGGTCACGGCCAACACCTCCGAAGACCTGAAGAAAGTCCTCGGCGGTGCCGCCTACCTGTTCACCGGTTTATCGCGCTTCAGTGAATTGAAAGCCGCCTACGGGGAGCTGGAAGGCCCGGATTTCCACTGGAAGGGCGAGCTGCTCGCACTGGGTATCGGCAACGGGCGGCAGGCCGGTGGCGGGCATGTCCTGTGCCCCGGCGCATTGGCCGATGATGGATTGCTCGACGTCAGCATCCTGCCGGCCCCCCAGGAGGTGGTCGGTACGCTGCGTGAGTTGATGAACAACGGCTGGGGCCTGGACACCATGTTCGTTCGAGCACGCCTGCCATGGGTCAATATCAAGGTCGCGCAAGGCTTGTATATCAACCTCGATGGTGAGCCGCTGGAAGGCGATGACCTGCATTTCGAGGCATTGCCCAAGGCCCTGCGTGTGCACCTGCCGCTGGGATCGCCGTTAGTCGTCCAGGCTGATGATCTGCTCGCGCACGGCGAATAGCACCAGGCCCGCCACGTCGAAAATCTGCAGGCGCTTCATGATCTGCGAGCGATGGGCTTCCACGGTCTTGATGCTCAGCCCCAGGCCGTGGGCGATTTCCCGGGTGGACTTGCCGCGTACGATCAGGCGCAGGATTTCCAACTGCCGCGCCGTCAGGTTGTGGCTGTGGGCAACGGGGGCGCTCTGACCCTGGCTGTGGATCAGCGCCTGGTTGATCACCGTATGGGCGATGGCGGGGCTCAGGTAGCGTTCGTTGTTACGCAGGGCCAGCAGGGCATGCTCCAGCTCGCTGGCGGTAGTGTCCTTGAGCAGGTAGCCATGGGCGCCAGACTCCAGCGCACGCATGATCAGCTCGGGGTCGGTGTGCATCGACAGGATCAGCACCTTGCACTTGGGGTAGGCATTTTTGAGTTGCTGCAACGCATCCAGGCCGCCGGTATGTTTCATCGACAGGTCGAGTAACACGATGTCCGGCTGCAGGGCACTGAATTGCTCAAGCAGTTGCGCACCATCGCTGGCCTCGCCGACCACACTGTAGCCGGGGATATCCAGGATCAGCGCACGCACACCGGCACGAATCAATGCGTGGTCATCGACCAGAAGTAAAGTGCAGGTCACTCGAGAACCTTAGGGGCGCTGGCCCGTTTGAGGGTGCGGGGCGCCCAGGGGAAAAGCGCGTCGATGCGTGTGCCTTTGCCTGGCTGGCTGCTGACGGTCAAGCTGCCCCCCAACTGATCGGTTCGCTCCGCCATGCCTGCCATGCCCCGTTGGCCTTCCCGGGCGGGGTCGGTGGCAGGCGAGAAGCCTCGGCCGTCATCGCAGATCATCAGCGACAAGCCCTCGGGCAGGCGTTGCAGGCGCACCAGCAGATTGTGCGCCTGAGCATGGCGAAGCATATTGGTGACGGCTTCCTGGGTGATGCGAAAGGCCGCCACGGCCATTTCTTCGGGGATGCCGGTCAGCCGTTGCTGGCACTCCAGGCTCCAGCACACCTGGGTGTTCTCCAAGACCTTGAGCAGGTGCGCACGCAGGCTGGCTTCCAGGCCCAGGCTTGCCAACTGGCGAGGGTTGAGGATAGCGGACACGTCGCGCACCTTGGCCAGGGTTTCGTTGAGTGTATTGCACAGCACCGAGCAATGGTTTTGCAGGTCTTGGGGCAGGCGGCGTTGCAGCCATTCGCTTTGCAATTTGGCGGCGGTCAGCAGTTGGCCAATATCGTCGTGCAGTTCGCGGCTGAGACGGTGGCGTTCGTTTTCCTGGACTTGCAGCAGGCGGTCGGCCAGTTCCTGGGGCTCAAACTTGATGGCTTTGCGCGAGCGCCACTGTTGCAGGCCGACCACCACCAGCGTGGCGAGGTTGAGCAGCAGGATCAATAACAGCAGCGGCGCGTCCTGCACGTAGGCCCATAGACTGGCCAGCGTTGCGCACAGGCACAGGGCGAGGACTACGCGACGTGCATGAATGCCCGACACGGACCTTGCGATGAGTGACTTGAGGCTGGCGTACATAGCGGATGGAGCCAATGAGGGTTCGCTGCGGGAAGACCGGTCATGGCGGTTGACTGGGCTCTGTTGGGAATGCGCTGCCGAATCGTATTTATCCATGATGAAGTTAAGTCACTTCGAGCGGGGCATAGTACCACCACTATTACCGTTGGTCGCCTGGCACTTTCCGTATTGGTTGTATTGGCCACGTCAACACCCTGAGCAATAGTCCCAGAGTTCAAAGATAGCCAGTTGTATGAATTAGAGTAGTTTGTACAACTACTGAAATGGGGGGGGCTAAGTGGGTTTCATCGTTTGAGCAAAAGCGGTCGTTTTCAGATAGCTCAGGTATTAAATACGACCTTTGCGGCTCACGGTCCCTGTTGCAAACGAGACTGCAAGTCAGGGGCATGATCTTTTTGCGGGATCTGCGAGGTCACCGTTGCAATCAGCGATACCTGCTCACTGTCATCCAGGCCCAATTCGCCGGTACGGATGTCGATCAGCTCCAGTTGCCAGGCCAGCAGTGTCAGGCAGTCATGCAGCGCATCCAGTGCCTGGTCATGCAACTGCACGGGGCTCACAGCATTGGCGATCAGGTACTGGATATGCCGGGAGAACTCGCTGATCGCCTGCAAGGCCAGGCCGTCGGCTTTTTCAGCCAGTTTCGCCAGGTTGGCCTTCATGCAGTCGATGGCGTCGCTGTCGTTGCGGATCAGGTGCAGGTGGCTCAGGCATTCTTCAGACTTGGCCAACAGCATTTCAGCTTCCAGCAGAAAATCGGGAAGTGCTGTTTGCCATTCGTTTGCGCTATTCATCATGCAAGTCTCCACAACTTAAGGTCGGGTGATGAGATGTCGCACCGGGCGAATAGCTTAAAACTAGCGCTGAAATTTGACGGAGATCTGTAGGTCGCTTCCGATAATTTAGTAGGAAATTTATTTGAATACATACGAGTGCCCTGCATGGCCCTCATGATCCAAGGCGATTGCACAACTTCAGTTGCCGGTATGTAAGTGCCTGAAAGACCCGTAGGTCGTGGGCTTGGGATGGCAAACAAAAGCCTGACTCCATTCATGCAATGAGAATGGCGTCACATTAATGGCTATTAGATATCGCGAATATCAGGTTGGGCCTGATTGTGCCTAGGGGAATCCCTTACATGGCGGAACCTCGCGTCGATTTGAATGTCGCGCAAGGCTCGTTACTCTCATATGGAGAGGTCGTTGCAGTAAAGCATGATGTCAGTGTGACATCAATGCGTTTGCGTGGCATTTTACGTGGGTCAAGGTCTGGCGCGCGCCGCCGATAACCCACTTTAAGAGCGACGCACGCATCCGTTGCATACCCCCAGCACACCAGGAGCTTTCAATGGCCGGCATTCTCGACACGGTAGATCAACGCACGCAATTGGTGGGGGAGAATCGCCTGGAGATTCTCATGTTCCGCCTGGCTGGGCGGCAGTTGTTCGCCATCAACGTGTTCAAGGTGCAGGAAGTGCTGCAACTGCCCAAGCTGACCCTGATGCCCCAACGCCATCCTTTCGTGTGCGGGGTGGTCAACCTGCGTGGCCAGACCCTGCCAGTGATCGACCTGTCCCAGGCCATCGGCATGCGTCCTCTGGTGCCAGGGCCGAACAGCACCATCATCGTCACCGAATACAACCGTTCGGTGCAGGCCTTCCTGGTGGGCGGCGTGGACCGCATCGTCAACATGAACTGGGAAGCCATCCTGCCTCCGCCGACCAGCGCCGGACGCCAGCATTACCTTACCGCCATCAGCAAGGTCGATGACCAGTTGGTGGAAATCATCGACGTGGAGAAAGTCCTCGCCGAGATCGTGCCCTACAACGCCAAGGTTTCCCGGGAAAAACTCGAGGACCCGATCCTGGAGCGTGCCCGTGGCCGCGAAGTGCTGCTGGTGGACGACTCCAACGTGGCGCTGTCGCAGTTGCGTGACACCCTCGGCCAGTTGGGCGTGAAGATGCACATCGCCAGTGACGGCCTCAAGGCTCTGAACATGCTCAAGGCCTGGGCTGACACGGGCCAGGTGATGACCGACAAGCTGCTGATGATCTTCACCGACGCCGAAATGCCGGAGATGGACGGCTATCGCCTGACCACCGAAATTCGCAATGATCCGCGCCTGCGTGGCCTCTACGTGGTGCTGCACACTTCACTGTCGGGCAGCTTCAACGAGTCGATGGTCAAGAAGGTCGGCTGCGACAATTTCCTCTCCAAATTCCAGCCGGACAAGCTGGTGGATGTGGTGCGCCAACGACTGATGTTGGACGAAGTGCCTGTCTGAGTTAGGATGACACTTTGTGTCCTAGGAATGCAGGCCCATGCTTCGTCTCAGTGCTTTGTACCGTTACCCGTTGAAATCCGGCAAGGGCGAACCCTTGCAGCAGATCGGCCTGGATAAACTCGGGTTGCACGGGGATCGACGCTGGATGCTGGTGGACGAAGCCAGCGGGCGGTTCCTGACGCAACGGGCCGTGGCGAAGATGAGCCAACTGTCGGCGCTGTGGAACAGCATGGGCGGCCTGACCCTCAGTTCGCCCGGTCATGCGCCGCTGGAGGTGGCTTTGCCCGGCGACGAGGACTTACGCGGTGTCACCATCTGGCGCGACACCCTGCGCGTACCGGATGCGGGCGATGCAGCGGCGGCCTGGGTCAGTGCGTTCATCGGCAAACCCACGCGCCTGGTGCATATGCCCCTGGAGCGTGCGCGTTCTACCGACTCCGGTTATGGCCAGGATCACGATCAGGTGGGGTTCGCCGACGGTTACCCCTTGCTGCTGATCGGGCAGGCTTCTCTGGACGACCTGTGTGCGCAGATCGGCCGGCCGATGGAGATGCTGCGCTTTCGTCCCAACCTGGTGATCGAGGGCGCCGAAGCCTTCGCCGAAGATGGCTGGAAACGCTTGCGCATCGGCGACGTGGAGTTTCGGGTGGTCAAGCCGTGCTCGCGTTGCATCCTCACCACCATTGACCCGCAGACCGGCGAGCGCAGCCCCGACCGAGAGCCTTTCGCGACGCTGGAGACCTATCGCAAGACAGAGAAGGGCGCGATGTTCGGCCAGAACCTGGTCAACGACGGCATCGGGCGCCTGGAAGTCGGCATGCCGGTGACGCTGCTGGAATAAAAAATGCCCGTCTCGCTGGAGACGGGCATTTTTGTTTGCCGGTGATGCTTAGCCGCGGTATTCACACAGGTAAGCGGTGTCCACGGCGACCTTCAACTGGAACTTGCTGTTGGCCGGTACGTTGAACTGGCTGCCGGCGGCGAAGGTTTCCCAGTCGCTGCTGTCGGGCAGCTTGACGGTCAGGGCGCCGGAGACCACGTGCATGATTTCACGCTGGGCGGTGCCGAATTCGTATTCACCCGGGGCCATCACGCCGATGGTCGCCGGCCCTTCTGCGGTGCCGAAAGCGATCGACTTGACGGTGCCGTCGAAGTACTCGTTGACTTTGAACATGGGTGAATCCTCAAAAAAGGGTCAAGGCTTACGCCACCACTGTAGGAGCGGGCTTGCTCGCGAAGATCGTCAACGATAACGCAGCGCATCCGGTTAAACGCGGTGCTCTCAGGTTTTTCGCGAGCAAGTTCGCTCCTACAGGTGGGCAGCATCAAGGAAAGTGGTTGTCCAGTATGCCCAAGGCTGCAAGCGCTGCCTAGACCGGCAAAATCAACGGCAACAGGCGTGCGGTGTTGCGCGCATCTTCCAACGCGCGATGCTGCTGGCCATGGAACTGCATCCCCGCCAATTGCAGGGCGCCATTGAGGCCCAGCGGCTTGTCCAGGCGCCGGGCCTTGGCAAAGCGTTGCTTGAGATTCACATGGGGCGTTTGGCCAAGCGCACTGCCCAGGCCATGGCGTTGCCATTCCAGCTCAAGCTGCACGCGATCGTAATCCCCCCAGCTGGCCCAGCCTTCCAGGCGTGCCTGATGCTGGCCCAGCCAGCGCTCGAACAGCGGCCACACCTCGGTGATCGGTGCGGCTGCGTCGATATTGGCCTGGGTGATGTGGGTCAGTTTGCGGCAAAAGGGCGTCAGCAATGGCCGTCGCAGTGGCCGCACAAAGCGCTGGAAGTGATCCAGTTCGCGACCCTGGCGGTTGACCAGGCTGGCGCCGATCTCGATGACTTCCATCTCCGTCACGGGCCAGCCGCCGTCATCCGTTGTGGCTTCAAGGTCAATAATCAGCCAATGAGGCATGGTGCAGGTTCCCGTACTCGTCCCTTCCTGATGGGGATAGAGCGTAGCCCGGCCATGTAGTTCCGCCCAGGGCCGTTATTCGATCTCCAGCAAAACCTGGCGATTGCGCACTTGATCGCCCGTCACGACCTGCACGCCCTTGATGATGCCATCGATGCCGGCCTTCAGCGGGTGCTCCATTTTCATCGCTTCGAGCACCAGCAGCAGTTGGCCTTTGCTGACCCGCTCACCGACGCTGACGCGTATGTCGACGATGGCGCCGTCCATGGGGGCCTTGACCGTGCCACTGCTGGCGTCGGCCCGGCGGCTGGCGACTTGCTGGGTGCGGTTGACTACCTTCATGCCGGGCAGCCACAACTGGGTGTCGTCAAGGTGGTAGGCGATACGCCGGCGGATACCATTGAGTACCCATGTAGCCCAACGCCCGTCGGTGGTGAGTTGCAGGGCGTCGACACTCACGGTGTGGATTTCGCCATTGGCCTCAAGGCGATAGGTACACGGAGCATTGGCATTGTTGCGCCATCCTGCCAGACCTTGGGGATGCTGGTCGGCGCTGTGTCTATAAAATAGCGCTGCTGCCAAGCTGAGCTGTTCGTTTGAGAGCACCTGGGGCGGTATTTCGCCGAAGTGTTCGGCGATAAATGCGGTGCTGAAATCGCCGACGATAAAACCCGGATGCTTGAGCAAATCAGCCAATAGCTGCTGATTCGTGGTGACGCCGAGTAACACCGTGTCTTCCACCGCCCGCAGCAACTTACGTCGGGCCTCTTCACGGTTGGCGCCATGGACGATGATTTTGCCCAGCATCGGGTCATAGAACGGGCTGATTTGGTCTCCTTCACACAAACCATGGTCAATACGCACGCCGGGGGCGGGCTCCCAACGCAACACTTCACCGGTTTGCGGCAGGAAACCCTGGGCCGGGTCTTCGGCGTACAGGCGCACCTCCATGGCATGGCCGTTGAGGGCTACATCGGCCTGTGCCAACGCAAGGGGCTGGCCGGCGGCGATGTGCAGTTGCCAGGCCACCAGGTCGAGGCCGGTGATCAGTTCGGTCACCGGGTGTTCGACTTGCAGGCGTGTATTCATTTCCAGGAAATAGAACCGGCCGTTGCGGTCGAGCAGAAACTCCACGGTGCCGGCGCCGACGTAATTCACCGCCTGTCCAGCCTTGAGCGCGGCTTCGCCCATGGCCTGGCGCAACTCGGCGGTCATCACCGGGCAAGGGGCTTCTTCGATGATTTTCTGATGGCGGCGCTGGATCGAACAGTCGCGCTCGCCGAGGTAGATCAGGTTGCCATGGCTGTCGCCGAACAGTTGCACTTCAACGTGGCGTGGGTCGACCAGCGCCTGTTCGAGGATCAGTTCGTCGCTGCCGAAGGCGTTCATGGCTTCCGAGCGTGCGGTGCGCAGTTGCTCCAGCAACTGTTCGGGTTGGTGCACCAGGCGCATGCCACGCCCACCGCCACCGGCGCTGGCCTTGATCATCAAGGGGAAACCGATGCGTTCGGCTTCCCGTTGCAGGGTGGCATCGTCCTGGGCGCTGCCTTGGTAGCCGGCGATACAAGGTACGCCGGCATCGAGCATGGCGAGCTTGGACAGGCGCTTGCTGCCCATCAGTTCGATGGCTTCGACGCTGGGGCCGATGAAGGTGATATTGGCGTTCTGGCAGGCACGGGCGAAGTCGGGGTTTTCCGAGAGGAAGCCGTAGCCAGGGTGGATGGCGTCGGCGCCGGTGCGTTGGGCGGCGTCGAGGATGGCAGCTATGTTCAGGTAGGACTGATGGGCGGGGGCGGGGCCGATGTTCACGGCTTCGTCGGCCATCTGCACGTGCAGGGCGTGGCTGTCGGCGTCGCTGTACACGGCGACGGTGCGGTAACCCAATGCCTGGGCGGTACGTTGGATGCGGCAGGCGATTTCGCCGCGGTTGGCGATCAGGATTTTGCTGAAGGCGGGCATTGGTCTATTCCTTGAAGGATGGATTGGCTGTTCTGGCCTCATCGGGAGCAAGCCCCCTCCCACATTTCGGTCTGCGTACATCCGGTAAATATCCACCCCATTCAGCGAGCCCACCGAGGCTTGCGCTTGTGCACAAACGCCTGTGTGCCCTCAATCCCTTCCTCGCTCGCCACTGCCTCGGCAAACCACTGCGCCCCGCGGTCCAGCACGGCACCAAGCGGCTCATCCACGCTGGCCAGCAACAGGGATTTGGTCCGCGCATTAGCCGCCGGCGCACACTGCAGCACCTGTCCAAGCACTTCGTCCAGGCGCTGAGCCAGTGCCTGGGCATCGAGCTCGACAAAATGCACTACCCCCAACCGCTCGGCTTCAACCCCATCGAACCGTGCCGCCGTCAGCGCCAGTCGGCGTGCCTGGGTCAAGCCGATGCGCTTGACTACAAACGGCGCAATCTGCGCCGGCAGCAACCCCAGGCGGGTCTCGGGCAAGCCGAACTGGGCCTGGTGGTCGGCGATCGCAATATCACTCACGCACGCCAAGCCAAAGCCGCCACCCAGCACCGCGCCTTGCAGCAATACAATCACCGCCTGCGGCAGCGCCTCTACCTCTTGCAGCAAGGTGCCAAATGCCCGGTTCAACGCTTGTAACTGACCGCCTGCGCCGACCAAGTCCTTCACATCGGCCCCCGCGCAGAAGTGCCCACCCGCGCCACTGATCACCACGGCGCGCACCTGGCTGTCCAACTGTGCCAATACCGCACGCAGTTCCTTGACCATTGCCAGGCTCATCGCATTGCGACATTCGGGCCGGTTGAGGGTGATATGCAGCACGCCGTTATGGGCTTCGAGCAGCAAGGTGTTCATGGCTTTTTACCGGGCAGGGTGCCCATCAGTTTGCAGATGATGCCCAGCATGATTTCGTCGGCGCCGCCGCCAATCGATACCAGGCGCACGTCGCGATAGGCGCGAGCAACCGGGTTGTCCCACATGAAGCCCATGCCGCCCCAATATTGCAGGCAGCTGTCGCTGACCTCGCGGCCCAGCCGCCCGGCCTTGAGCTTGGCCATCGACGCCAGGCGAGTGACGTCCTGGCCCTTGATGTATTGCTCGGTGGCCTGGTAGACCAAGGCGCGCAGGCATTCGATTTCAGTGCCAAGTTCGGCCAGGCGGAAATGGATCACCTGGTTGTCGATCAACGCCTTGCCGAAGGTCTGGCGCTCCTTGCAGTACGCGATGGTGCTGTCGATGCAGTACTCCAGGCCCTTGATCATATTGGCCGCGCCAAACAGGCGCTCTTCCTGGAATTGCAGCATCTGCATCATGAAGCCCGCACCTTCCTGGCCGATGCGGTTGCGCTGCGGCACGCGCACGCCGTCGAAGAACACCTGGGCGGTCTCGGAGCTGTGCATGCCGAGCTTTTCCAGGGGTGGGCTGACGCTGATGCCCGGGGTGTTCATCGGCACCATGATCAACGATTTGTTGATGTGCGGCTTGTCATCGGAGGTGTTGGCCAGCAGGCAGATAAAGTCGGCGCTGGGCGAGTTGGTGATCCACATCTTGCTGCCGTTGATCACGTAGTCGCCGCCGTCCTTGCGCGCATGGGTCTTGAGCCCGGCCACATCGGAGCCGGCGCCGGCTTCCGAAACACCGATGCAACCGACCTGTTCGCCGCTGATGGCCGGGCGCAGGAATTCGTCGCGCAGTTCATCGCAGCCGAAGCGGGCCAGGGCCGGGGTGCACATATCGGTCTGCACGCCGATGGACATGGGGATGCCGCCACAGCGAATGCTGCCGAATTCTTCCGCAGCGACGATGGAATAGCTGTAGTCAAGGCCCATGCCGCCGAACTGCTCCGGCTTGGAAATGCCCAGCAGACCGAGGTCGCCGGCTTTGCGGAAGATTTCATGAATAGGAAAACGCCCGGCTTTTTCCCATTCATCCACATGGGGGTTGATCTCGCGGTCGACGAAGGCGCGCACTGTGCGGCGCAGTTCCTGGTGTTCTTGGGTGAAGATCATTTTTTATTGTGCTCCCTGTTGGGACGCGGAGCGTCCTGGGCTGCATTCCCACGCGGGAGCGTGGGAACGATCATCGTCGTTAGAAACGCGCTACACCAAAGCTGTTCGGTTGCAGTTGCCGCCGTTCGGCTTCATCACAGATATCCAATAGAAACCCGAGCAAGGTACGGGTATCCCGTGGATCAATCAGCCCGTCGTCCCACAGGTTGGCGCTGCCGTAGAGTGCGGTGGATTGGCTGTCGAGCTTCTGCGCGGTGACCTGTTCGAGCATGTCCAGCACCTTGGGATCGGGCACCAGGCCATCCTTCAACTGCTTAGCTTCGGTGACGATGCGCAGCACCTTGCCGGCCTGCGCGCCGCCCATCACCGCCGTGCGGCTGTTGGGCCAGGCAAAGATAAAGCGTGGGTCCAGGCCGCGGCCGCACATCGCATAGTTGCCGGCACCGTAGGAACCGCCGACGACAATGGTGAGCTTCGGCACACGGGCGTTGGCCACCGCCTGGATCATCTTTGCGCCGTGCTTGATCACCCCTTGCTGTTCAGACTCGGTGCCGACCATGAAACCGGTGGTGTTGTGCAGGAACAGCAGTGGTGTGCGGCTCTGGTCGCACAGCTGGATAAACTGCGCGGCCTTGCTCGCGCCCTTGGGCGTGATGGGACCGTTGTTGCCGATCACGCCGACGGCGCGCCCCTGGATCTGCAGGTGGCCGCAGACGGTGTGGGCGTCGAACTCGCCCTTGAATTCAAGAAAGTGCGAGCCGTCGGCCAGGCGTGCGAGTATCTCGCGCACGTCGTAGGGTTTTTTCGGATCATCGGGGATCAGCCCCAGCAACTCTTCAATGGGATACAGCGGCTCTGCGTAGGCCCGTTTGGGCGCGAGGGGCAGACGCTGATTCCACGCCAGCAAGCCGACAACTTCACGCACGATGCGCACACCGTCGGCATCGTTTTCCGCCAGGTACTCAGCAGTGCCCGCGGTTTGCGCGTGCATCTCGGCGCCGCCCAGTGCCTCGTCGCTGGCGATTTCGCCGGTAGCGGCCTTGAGCAGCGGTGGTCCGGCGAGGAACAGCTTGGCCTTGCCGCGCACCACCACTACGTAATCCGACAAGCCCGGTTGATACGCACCGCCGGCGGTGGCCGAGCCGTGCACCACCGTGACCTGCGGCAGGCCCATGGCCGACATCCGCGCCTGGTTGGCGAAGCTGCGCGCGCCCTCGACGAAAATCTCGGCGGCATAGTTGAGGTTGGCACCGCCGCTTTCGGCCAGGGTCACCACCGGCAGTTTGTTTTCCATGGCGATCTGTTGCAGGCGCAGGGATTTTTTCAGGCCGGAGGGAGAAATGGTGCCGCCCTTGATTGCGCTGTTGTTGGCCACCACCAGCATGCGTACACCGCTGACATAGCCGATACCGGCAATCAGCCCGCCACCGGCGGCGCTGCCATCCTTGTCGTCGTGAAGTTTGTAGCCGGCAAGGCTGGCCAATTCGAGAAACGGCGCGCCGGGGTCGAGCAGCAGGTTGAGGCGCTCGCGGGGCAGCAGTTGGCCGCGCTTGTCGAACTTGGGCTTGGCTTCCTGGGCCTTGGCAAACAGGGTGTGCTCCAGTTGGCGCAACTGGGCGATGGTGGCCAACATGGCCTCGCGGTTTTGCGCGAACTGCGGGCTGTGGGTGTCGATCAGGCTTTCAATCATTGGCATAGGGTTATCGCTCCACCTTGAGTACATCCGGCAGGTAGGCGCGGTGGAAACCATTGAACGGTTCGCTCGGCGCCTGCGCCTTGTGCAGCGGCCACGCCCGGCTGCCCAGGCTGGCGGCGCCGTCGATGCGCAGGGTGCTGCCGCTGACGAAGGCCGCAGCCGGGCTGAGCAGAAATACGATGGCGGCGCTGACTTCCGACTCGGTGCCGATACGCTTGAGCGGTACATGTTCGCGCAGCGTCGGGATCACCGCCTTGAACGCGCCTTCATAGGTGTCCATGCCGCTGGAGGCGATCCAACCGGGGGCCACGGCGTTCACGCGAACCCCGGCGTAGCCCCATTCAAACGCGGCGGTCTTGGTGAAGTTGTCCATGCCCGAGCGCGAAGCGCCGGAGTGACCCATGCCTGGCATGCCACCCCACATGTCGGCGAGCATGTTGACGATGGCGCCACCGTGTTGGCTCATTGATTGGTTGAACACCTCCCGCGCCATCAGGAAACCGCCCACCAGGTTGGTGCGCAGTACGGTTTCAAAGCCTTTTTGATTGATTGCAGCCAGGGGCGACGGATATTGGCCGCCCGCGTTATTGACCAGGCCATGGATCGGGCCGTGATCGTGCATGACCTGGGTGATCAACGTCTTTACCGCCTCTTCATCACGGATATCACAGGCCAGCCAATAGGCGACGCCGCCGTCTTCGGCAATTTCCGCCGCGACCTTCTGCAGCTTGTCCGTCTTGCGCCCCACCAGAATGACACGGGCGCCAAGGGCCGCCAGTTCATGGGCGGTGCAGCGGCCAATGCCACTGCCGCCACCGGTGACAATCACGGTTTGCCCCTGGAACAGGTCGGCTTTGAAGATCGAGTTGAAGGCCACGGCGAGGGTCCTTTAGGTCAATTGATCGGCGATGTGTTGCGGCACGGCGATAGGAATTTCCAGCAACTGCTGGGCGAAGGCCTTGCCTTGGGGGTCGATGCGCAGGCTGGCGATGCCGCCACCGCCCAAGGCATTTTCCAGCAGGAAATTCAGGCTGTGGCTGCCGGGCAAATACCAGCGTTCTACACGGCCACAGATCGGATCGAGCACATGGCCCATCCAGTCGACGATCACCTCCGGGGTCAGCGTTTCGGCGATCCACGGCAGGTAGTCGGGGTGGCGGGCGATCACGCCGATATTGCTGTGGTTACCCTTGTCACCGGAGCGCGCCACGGCAAGTTTCACCAGCGGTACATTGGCGTCGGCGCGACCCTGGGGTTTGGCGGGCTCAATGGGTGCGGCCGGGGTGAGCATGGCGGCAGAGGCGGGCAGTTCGACAGTATGGCGTTGGCCTTGGTAGTCGATGACCACTTCGCAGCACGATTTGTCGATCAGGAACGAAAACAGCCGGATCAGCGGATACACCGTGGGCCGCCCGCCGACGATGCCGGTCAACCCCGGCGCCATGCCGGTGGCCGCCTGGGCGATCTCGCGGGCGAACAGCACCAGCGCCTGCTTGCTCGGGTGCCGTACGGCGAGCTTGACCACCACCTCGCGGCAGTCCTCACGCCGTGCATGGGTACCGTAGGTGGCTTCGCTGCCGAGCAGTTCGATATTGACCTCGGAGTAGGGCGCCCAGCCACGTTGGCTGAACAGCTCCGAGGTCTTGTTGATGATCGCCTCGCTGACTCGCTCGGCCTTGGCCACTGCGTCAATGCCTGCAAGCAGGCAACTGGCGGTACAGCGAAAGCCATCGGGGTAGGTGACGCTGACCTTGTACTGATCGGTGGGTGGCAGTCCCCTGGCGCCATGCAGGCGTACAGAGTGTTTGCCCTGTTGCTGCAATTTGACCTGGCTGAAATCGCAGATCACGTCCGGCAGCAGGTAGGCACGCGGGTCGCCGATTTCATACAGCAGCTGTTCAGCCACGCTGAGTTCGCTGATCAGTCCGCCGCTGCCCTCGACCTTGTTCACGGTGAACTGGCCGTCGGCGCTGACTTCGACGATGGGGAAACCGATGTGCTCGTAGTCCGGCACATCGCGCCAATCGGTGAAGTTGCCGCCGGTGCACTGGGCGCCGCATTCGATGATATGCCCGGCCAGGGCAGCCTGCGCCAGGCGATCGTAGTCTTGCCATGACCAGTTGAATTCATGCACCAGTGCTGCGCTGACCACTGCACTGTCGACCACCCGGCCGGTGATAACGATATCGGCGCCCAGCTCCAGGGCCTGGGCGATGCCTGGCGCACCGAGATAGGCATTGGCGGATACGCACAGAGGCGGCAGAGGGGCACCGGTGAACATGTCGGTGACCGTGGCCAGGTGCTTGAGCTGGGGTTGCAGGTCATCGCCGAGCAACACAGCGATTTTCAGCCCGTTGCCGGCCTGGTCGCAGGCCGCTTGCAGCGCGGCGGCGCATGCCTGGGGGTTGATGCCGCCGGCATTGCTGATCACGCGGATACCCTGGCGCTGGATATCCGCCAGCAAGGGCGTGAGCACCTCGACAAAATCCGTGGCGTAACCGGCCTTGGGGTCTTTCATGCGCGCACCGGCCAGAATCGACATCGTGACCTCGGCCAAATAGTCGAACACCAGGTAATCCAAGGCACCGTCATGCACCAGCTGGGCGGCAGCGGTGCAGGTGTCGCCCCAGAAGGCGCTGGCGCAGCCGATACGAACCGTCTTGCTCATGAGAAATCCTTGCTCTAATGGCTGGCGTCGAGACTACCAAGCAAGCGCTTGGTTTGTAAACTGTCGAAACAAGTTTCACCCAAGCGCTTGCTTGGGTAGCTGCCACGGCCTAAATTGCCGCCCAAGACGTCAGCAGAAGTGAAGGAGAGTAGCGTGGATGAGCACAAAGCCCTGGGGGTGATGCGCACCATGGTCGACGGTGGCCAATTGACCGACCCGGAAAGTGCGCGGGGCAAATTGCTGCAAACCGCAGCTCACTTGTTTCGCAACAAGGGCTTTGAGCGCACCACCGTGCGGGATTTGGCCAGCGCCGTGGGCATCCAGTCCGGCAGCATCTTTCATCACTTCAAGAGCAAGGATGAGATCCTGCGGGCAGTGATGGAAGAAACCATCCGTTACAACACCGCGTTGATGCGTGCTTCGCTGGAGGAAGCGACTAACGTGCGCGAGCGTGTGCTGGCGCTGATTCGCTGTGAGTTGCAGTCGATCATGGGCGGCAGTGGCGAGGCCATGGCGGTGCTGGTCTACGAATGGCGCTCGCTGTCGGCCGAAGGCCAGGCCCAGGTGCTGGCCCTGCGTGACGTGTACGAGCAGATCTGGCTGCAGGTTTTGGGTGAGGCCAAGGCCGCCGGCTATATCAGGGGCGACGTGTTTATCACCCGACGCTTCCTGACCGGCGCGCTGTCGTGGACCACCACCTGGTTCCGCGCCCAGGGCAGCCTGACCCTTGAAGAGTTGGCTGAAGAGGCCTTGCTGATGGTGCTTAAGTCAGACTGAGGCGCAAGTTATTAAATTTGATGGCGAAAGTTGTCTCTCCAGATAAAAACGCCTAGCTTATCGCCATCAAAGAATTCAACGGTGTGTGCCTCGATGTTTTCGCCATGGCGGCTGGCTGCAGGATTTACATTATGGGCACTGGGCAGCGCCGCCTGGACGCAGGCGGGTGCTGCGCAATTGGTGAGGGTCGGTGCGGCGCACTTTCCGCCCTACACCGTACGTCCCGAGCAAGGGGCCGACACCGGTTTGCTGCCGCAATTGCTCGAGGCGCTGAACGCTGAGCAAAGCGACTATCAGTTTGTACTGGTACCCACCTCTATCCCCCGGCGTTTTCGCGACTTCGAGCAAGGTCGGGTCGATATGGCGATCTTCGAAAACCCCTCCTGGGGCTGGCAGGAGATTGCCCATACCAGCGTCGACATGGGCCTGGAAGACGCAGAAATCTTCGTCGCCCAACGTCAGGCCGGGCGCGACCAGAGTTACTTCGCCGATCTCACTGGCAAGCGCCTGGCGGTATTCAGCGGCTATCACTACGCTTTCGCCAACTTCAACCCCGACCCCAAAAACATGGCCGAACACTTCAACGCCACGTTGACCTATTCCCATGACAGCAACTTGCTGATGGTGGCGCGTGGGCGTGCGGATATCGCGCTGGTCACCCGTTCTTACCTGAGTGATTTCATGGTGCGCAACGCGAGCATGGCCAGGCAGTTCCTGGTGTCGGAGCGCATTGACCAGGTTTACCATCATTACGCGTTGCTGCGTCCCAAGGCACCGATCACAGGTGATGCGTTTTACGCATTGCTCAAGGGTCTGCGGGACAATGGCCAGATGCTGAAGATCTTTGAGCCTTATCGCATTGATGTAACACCGCTGCCCTGAGATCTCAGGGGGACAAAATGTGGGAGGGGCGGTGCGACGATTCGACTTGCTCCCGATGGCGGCCTTGCGGCTGACGAGGATGTTGGACCGTGTACATATCCATTGTTTAGGTAACGGCCGCTATTGGTTCCGCTCTTACAGCCAGCCCTTTCAAGGTCTTTGGAAAAAGCCCCAAAACATGATCGTTTTTTGACCAAAAGAGATGCTGGCTGAGCCAAATTCAACTCGTTTATTTCTTAATTTAAGCCTGGAATTGGCGTAGGACGCGATTTAGGCAAAGACCTTGAAAGGGCTGGCTCTTACAGCGGGTCACTTTTGAAAAGCGCAAAAGTAACCAAAACGCTCTTGCCCCCCCAAATCCCTGTCGAATTGCGGCCAGCGTGGTTTAACGGGGCGCTTCAGATCAAAAGCAAGATCAAGAGCGACTCGCTTCGCATCGTGGTTACTGACGGTCGTTATGTCAGAGTTGTGTTGATACCCATGCTCACCGGGGCAAGCCCTGATGCCGGTCAGTTAAGCGCAGATCCCCTGTGGGAGGGGGCTTGCTCCCGATAGCGGTGGGTCAGCCACCGTCAATGTTTGCTGGGCTGACGTCTTCGGGGGCAAGCCCCCTCCCACATTGATCGAGTTCGACATCTGTTATCAGAGACCAGTTGAATCCCCGCGCCGCTCCTTCCACATGTGTTTGCGCCGCGTTCAAACCCTGCGCGCAAACGTATCGCTATGGCTGCCCGACACCTTGCGGCAATGCACCAACGCATCGCGAATCATGAAATTCACCAACGTCGGCGAAACCCCGAGTTCCTTGGCAATGTCCTTCTGCGGCACGCCGTGCAGGCGGTACATTTCGAACGCGTAGCGGGTGCGTTGGGGCAGTTGCGTCAGGGCGTCGGCGATGTTTTCCAGGGTGTTGAAATTGATGTGGGAGGTTTCCGGTGAAGCGCCGTGAATAACCACATTCAAGCCTTCCTCTTCGGTCCCGGAGTATTTGAGCTCCAGGGCCTGCTTGCGGTAGTGATCGATGGCCAGGTTGCGCACGATCTGGAACAAGTAGCTCAGCTGGGCCTTGAACGATGAAGTGATCGTCGGCGCAGACTGCAGTCGGAAATAGGCGTCTTGAACCACATCTTCGGCGCGGGAGCGGCAACCGGTGATACGTGCCGCGATCTTCACCAGCATGAGTCGATTGTCGACAAACGCCTGGAGAAGGGGTGAATCGCACCTGCCTGTGGATACTTGTTCCGTCATGGAAATCACCTTACTGCTATTAGGTTAGGGGAGGGCGTCCCTGCTGAGGCCTCCTACACATCGGGCAACAAATTATGCTGAATGATAATGATTGTCAAATGAGAAGGCGAACTAATCTTATGCCTTTGTGAAAGGTGTGAGCCACGTCTCGCTCGTCCCTGACGACTAATTATTTACCTCTGCCGTCCGTTCTTCTGGGTGACAGGCCTGTTAGTACAACGGCCAAGGATCAGTACCCGCAGGAGGACCAGATGGGTTTTTATCGTGCATTCGGCATGTTGCAGTTTGGAGTCCTCACGTCATGAGTGCGCCATCCCGGCTGCGCCTGTTTTGCCTGCCTCATTCAGGCGCCAGTGCCTCGGTCTACGCTCGCTGGCGTCGCGCCCTGCCGGATTGGCTGCAGGTGTGCCCGCTGGAATTGCCCGGGCGGGGCCTGCGCATGGACGAGCCGTTGCAGCGCGATATCAAGGCCCTTGCAGCACAGTTGGCCGAGGAAATCAGCCGTGACCTCGACGGCCCCTATGCTCTGTTTGGCCACAGCCTTGGCGGGTTGCTGGCCTTTGAATTGGCCCATGCCTTGAGTGCGCGCGATGTGCCGGCGCCTCTGGCGCTGTTTGCTTCCGGCACCGCCGGGCCGGCGCGACGCGATGTCAGTGAATACGCCATCGAAAAAAACGATACCGAACTGATCGCCCGCTTGCGCCAATTACAGGGCACCGCCGAAGAAGCCCTGGCCAACCCCGAGTTGATGCAGTTGATGCTGCCGATCCTGCGCGCTGACTTCCTGTTGTGCGGCAGCTTCACCTATGGCGAGCGCAAGCCCCTGGGCCTGCCGATCCATGTGTTCGGCGGCAAGCAGGACAGCGTGCGCGCCGACCAGTTGCTCGACTGGCAGCTCGACACCGCCAGCGGTTTTTCCCTGGACATGTTTGACGGCCACCACTTCTTCCTCGTGCAGCACGAAAGCGCCGTGCTGCGTTGTGTGCGCCGCTATGCCGAGGAACATCTGGCGCGCTGGCGCATCGACGCGGCGCGGCAACGGCTTGCCGTCTGAGCGCTCCCCACTGTCGATTTTTCAAGTAAGCCGAATTTCCCGTAAGCCGATTTCAGGCAGGAACCCCATGATGGACGCCTTCGAACTCCCCCGCACTTTGGTCCAGTCCCTTCAACGCCGTGCTGCGCAGACACCGGACCAGGTGGCTCTGCGCTTCCTGGCCGAGTCGGCCGAGCAGAGCGTGGTGCTCAGCTACCGTGATCTGGACCTGCGCGCCCGCACCATCGCCGCCGCCTTGCAAGCCATGGCCGGCCCGGGCGAGCGTGCGGTGCTGTTGTTCCCCAGCGGCCCGGACTACGTCGCGGCGTTCTTTGGGTGCCTGTACGCCGGGGTGATCGCGGTGCCGGCTTATCCGCCGGAGTCCACGCGCCGTCACCACCAGGAGCGTTTGCTGTCGATCATCCAGGACGCCGAGCCGCGCCTGCTATTGACCATTGCCAGCCTCAGCGAAGGCCTGGCGCAGATCGAAAACGCACCGCCAGTATTGAGCGTGGACAGCCTGGATGCACAGCAGGCCGAGCACTGGCTCGAGCCCGAGCTGCAAGCTGACGACATCGCCTTCCTGCAATACACCTCCGGCTCTACCGCCTTGCCCAAGGGGGTGCAGGTCAGCCATGGCAACCTGGTCGCCAACGAAGTATTGATCCGTCGTGGCTTCGGCATCGACCTCAACCCCGATGACGTGATCGTCAGCTGGCTGCCGCTGTATCACGACATGGGCCTGATCGGCGGTCTGTTGCAACCCATTTTCAGCGGCGTGCCCTGCGTGTTGATGGCGCCAGCCTACTTCCTCGGCCGCCCATTGCGTTGGCTGGAAGCGATCAGCGAATACGGCGGCACCATCAGCGGCGGCCCGGATTTCGCCTACCGCCTGTGCAGCGAACGGGTCAGTGAGTCGGCCCTGGAGCGCCTGGACTTGAGCCGCTGGCGCGTGGCCTATTCCGGTTCCGAACCGATCCGCCTCGACACCCTGGAACGCTTCGCGGAAAAATTCGCGGCCTGTGGTTTCATCCCGAATAATTTCTTCGCTTCCTACGGCCTGGCCGAAGCCACCCTGTTTGTCGCCGGCGGCACCCGTGGCCGCGGCATCCCCGCGATGCACATGGACGAACAGGCCCTGGCCGCCAACCGCGCCGAACCCGGACAGGGCAGTGCGATCATGAGTTGCGGCACCAGCCAGCCGGACCACGCCGTGCTGATCGTCGATCCTCATACCCTGGCGGAGCTTGCCGACAACCGCGTCGGTGAGCTCTGGGCCACGGGCCCGAGCATCGCCCACGGCTACTGGCGCAACCCCGAAGCCAGCGCCAGGACCTTCGTCCAGCACGCCGGCCACACCTGGCTGCGTACCGGTGACCTGGGGTTTATCCGCGACGGCGAGGTGTACATCACCGGTCGCCTCAAAGACCTGCTGATTGTGCGTGGTCACAACCTCTACCCCCAGGACATCGAACAGACCATCGAGCGCGAAGTGGAAGTGGTGCGCAAGGGCCGGGTCGCCGCGTTTGCGGTGAATGACCAGGGCGTGGAAGGCATCGGCATCGCGGCGGAAATCAGCCGCAGCGTGCAGAAAATCCTGCCACCCGAAGCGCTGATCAAGGCGATCCGCCAAGCCGTGGCCGAGGCTTATCAAGAAGCCCCGAGCGTGGTGGTGTTGCTCAACCCCGGTGCCTTGCCGAAGACCTCCAGCGGCAAAGTACAACGTGCAGCCTGCGCGATTCGCCATGCCGATGGCAGCCTCGACAGCTACGCGCAATTCCCCGGGCAGCTGGGGCAGGCGAGCGAAGTGGCGCTGGAATCGGACCTGCAACAGCAGATCGCGGCGATCTGGTGTGAGCAACTGCAACTGACCAGCGTGGCCGCCGACGATCATTTCTTCCTGCTCGGCGGCAACTCCATCACCGCGACGCAAGTGGTCGCGCGTCTGCGCGAAACCCTGGGCCTGGAGCTGAACCTGCGCCTGCTGTTTGAAGCGCCAACCCTAGCAGCCTTTGCCGCCTCCGTGGCGCAATTGCAACGGGACGGCGGCGTTGCCGAAGGCGCGATCCACGCGCTGTCGCGCCACGAAGACCTGCCCCAATCCCTGGCCCAGAACCGTCTGTGGATCACCTGGCAACTGGACCCACACAGCAGCGCCTACACCATTCCCGGTGCCTTGCACCTGCGCGGCGAGCTGGATGAAGACGCGCTGCGCTCAAGCTTCCAGCACCTGATCCAGCGCCACGAAGCGCTGCGTACGCGTTTTTACGAACGTGATGGGCAAGCCTTCCAGCGTGTAGAACCGCAGGTGGATTTCGCGCTGCAAGTCATCGACCTCAGCGACCTGCCCCACGCCGAGCGCGAAGCCCGTGCGCAACAGATCCGCGAAGACGAGGCTCATACCCAGTTTGACCTGGAAAAAGGCCCGCTGCTGTGGGTCACCCTGGTGCGCCTGGATGATGAAGACCATCAACTGCTGGTGACGCTGCACCACATCATCGCTGATGGTTGGTCGCTGAATATCCTCATCGACGAGTTCTCGCGGCTGTACGCCGCTGCCGTCCAAGGCCAGAACCTGGACCTGCCACCGTTGACCTTGCACTACGCCGACTACGGCAGTTGGCAGCGCCAATGGTTGGCCGAAGGCGAGGGCCAGCGACAACTGGTGTATTGGAAAACGCAGTTGGGTGAAGAGCATCCCGCCCTGGACCTGGCCACTGATCATCCGCGTTCTGCCCAGCATCTGCACAGTGCTTCGCGCCATAGCGTGCGCCTGGATGCACGCCTCAGCGCCGCGATTCGCCAGACCGCCCAGGCCCACGAGTCGACGCCGTTCATGCTGTTGTTGGCGGCGTTCCAGACCCTGCTTTATCGCTACAGCGGGCAGCACGATATCCGTATCGGCGTGCCCAATGCCAACCGCCCGCGCCACGAAACCCAGGGCCTGATCGGGTTCTTTATCAACACCCTGGTGCTGCGTGCCGAACTGGATGGGCGCCAGCCGTTCAACCAGCTGTTGGCGACCACGCGCGAGACGGCAATGGCCGCCCAGGCCCATCAGGACCTGCCTTTTGAACAACTGCTGGAAGCCTTCCCCCAGGCCCGCGAACAGGGCCTGTTCCAGGTGATGTTCAACCACCAGCAACGTGACCTCAGCGCCTTGCGCCGCCTGCCGGGCCTGCTCGCCGATGAACTGCCATGGCACAGCCGCGAAGCCAAGTTCGACCTGCAATTGCACAGCGAAGAAGACCGCAACGGGCGCTTGAGCCTGTCGTTTGACTACGCCGACGAGCTGTTCGAGACCGCGACCATCCGGCGCCTGGCCGAGCATTTCATCCACCTGCTGCAAGCTGTGTGCGCCCAACCCCAGCAAGCCCTCGGCGACCTGCCGTTGATGCTGGCCGACGAACAGCACGCCTGGAGCGCAGCACCTTGTGAACCGGCCCGGCAATGGCTGCCCGAGCTGCTCAACCAACAGGTCTCGGACGCCACCGCGCTGGTCTGGCAGGACGGCAGCCTGACCTTCGCCCAGCTGCACACCCAGGCCAACCGCCTGGCCCATTACTTGCGCGACAAGGGCGTTGGCCCGGACGTGTGCGTGGCCATCGCCGCCGAGCGTTCGCCGCAACTGCTGGTCGGCCTGCTGGCGATCATCAAGGCCGGTGGCGCCTACGTGCCGCTGGACCCGGATTACCCCGCCGAGCGCCTGGCCTTCATGCTCAAGGACAGCGGCGTGCATCTGCTGCTGACCCAGACAGCGTTGCTGGCGCAGTTGCCGACTGCCGAAGGCGTCTGCGTGATCGCCATGGACAGCTTGCACCTGGACCGTTGGCCAACCCAGGCACCGGGCCTGCACCTGCACGGCGACAACCTTGCCTACGTGATCTATACCTCCGGTTCCACCGGCCAACCCAAGGGCGTGGGCAACACCCATGGCGCGCTGGCCGAACGTTTGCAGTGGATGCAGGCCACTTACCAACTGAATGAAACCGATGTGCTGATGCAAAAGGCGCCGATCAGTTTCGACGTGTCAGTGTGGGAATGCTTCTGGCCGCTGATCACCGGTTGCCGCCTGGTGCTGGCGGGGCCGGGTGAGCATCGCGACCCGCACCGCATCGCGCAGTTGGTGCAGGAACATGGCGTGACCACGTTGCACTTCGTGCCGCCGCTGTTGCAGGTGTTTATCGACGAGCCGTTGGTGGCCGAATGCACCAGTCTGCGCCGCCTGTTCTCCGGTGGCGAAGCCTTGCCCGCCGAGTTGCGTAACCGCGTCCTCGCGCAATTACCTGCAGTGCAACTGCATAACCGTTATGGCCCCACCGAGACCGCGATCAATGTCACCCATTGGCATTGCACTGCCGCCGATGGCGAACGCTCGCCGATTGGTCGGCCCTTGGGCAATGTGATCTGCCGCGTGCTTGACGAGCAGCTCAACCCGTTGCCGGCCGGTGTGCCGGGTGAGTTGTGCATCGGCGGCATCGGCCTGGCCCGCGGTTACCTTGGCCGTGCCGGGCTGACCGCTGAACGCTTTGTCGCGGACCCCTTGGGCGCGCCGGGTGCACGCCTGTATCGCACCGGGGATCGCGCACGCTGGAATGCCAATGGCGTACTTGAATACCTCGGGCGCCTGGACCAGCAGGTCAAACTGCGTGGTTTTCGTGTGGAGCCGGAAGAAATTCAAGCGCGGCTGCTGGCCCTTGATGGCATCGCCCAAGCCGTGGTGCTGGTACGCGATGCGCAATTGATCGGTTACTACACCGCCCACACCGAACTGGACGCACAACAACTCAAGGCCGCCCTGGCCGCCGAGTTGCCGGAGTACATGGTGCCGGCGCTGCTGATGCGCCTGGACGCCATGCCCCTGAGCCCGAGCGGCAAGCTTGACCGCCGCGCCTTGCCGGAGCCGGTCTGGCACACCCGCGAACACATCGAACCGCACACAGCGTTGCAGCTGCAAATCGCCGCGATCTGGCGCGAGGTCCTCGGCCTGCCACGCATCGGCCTGGGCGATGACTTCTTCGCCTTGGGCGGGCACTCGTTGCTGGCCACGCAAATCATCTCCCGCACCCGCCAGGCCTGTGACGTCGAGCTGCCGTTGCGCACCCTGTTCGAAGCCAGCGAGTTGGGCGCCTTTGTCGAGCAAGTCGGGCTGATCCAGGCCGCGGGCCAACGCAACCAACAGACGGCAATCGCCAAGGTCGACCGCAGCGCGCCGGTGCCGTTGTCCTATTCCCAGCAGCGCATGTGGTTCCTCTGGCAGATGGAGCCCGACAGCCCGGCCTACAACGTCGGCGGCATGGCGCGCCTGCGCGGCGTGCTGGATGTGCAGCGTTTCGAGGCAGCGTTGCAGGCGTTGATCATGCGCCATGAAACCCTGCGCACCACCTTCCCGAGCGTCGACGGCGTGGCATGCCAGAAGGTTTCGCCGCAGGCCGCTGTGCGCATGGACTGGCAGGACTTCTCGGCGCTGAGCGAAACCGAGCGCCAACAGCGTTTGCAGCAACTGGCGGCTCAAGAAGCGCACACGCCGTTCAACCTGGAAACCGGGCCGCTGTTGCGGGCCTGCCTGGTCAAGGCCGGCGAGCAGGAACACTACTTGGTGCTGACCCTGCACCATATCGTCACCGAAGGCTGGGCCATGGACATCTTTGCCCGTGAACTCAGCGCCTTGTACGAAGCTTTTATCGACGAACGCGACTCGCCGCTGGCGCCGCTGCCGGTGCAGTATCTCGACTACAGCGTGTGGCAGCGCCAGTGGCTGGAGTCCGGCGAGCGCCAACGCCAGCTGGATTACTGGATCGCGCAACTGGGCACTGAACACCCGTTGCTGGAGCTGCCCTCCGACCGCCCAAGGCCAGCGGTACAAAGCCACCAGGGCGAGCTGTACCGCTTCGACCTGAGTGATGAGTTGGCCTCCCGTGTACGCGCCTTCAATGCCGAGCGCGGCCTGACCCTGTTCATGACCATGACCGCGACCCTGGCCGTGTTGCTCTACCGCTACAGCGGCCAGACCGACCTGCGCATCGGCGCCCCGGTGGCCAACCGCATTCGCCCGGAAAGCGAAGGGCTGATCGGCGCGTTCCTCAATACCCAGGTGCTGCGTTGCCAGCTCAATGGGCAGATGAGTGTCGCCGAACTGTTCGAGCAAGTACGCCATACCGTGATCGAGGGCCAGTCTCATCAGGACCTGCCGTTCGACCATCTGGTCGAAGCCCTGCAACCGCCGCGCAGCGCGGCGTACAACCCGCTGTTCCAAGTGATGTGCAACGTGCAGCGCTGGGAGTTCCAGCAGCGCCGCCAACTGGCGGGCATGAGCGTCGAGTACCTGGCCAACGATGCGCGGGCGACCAAGTTCGACCTCAATCTGGAAGTCACCGACCTCGACCACCGCCTGGGTTGTTGCCTGACCTACAGCACCGACCTGTTCGACGAGCCGCGCATTGCGCGCATGGCCGAGCATTGGCGCAACCTGTTGCAAGCCTTGATCGCCAACCCGCAGCAGCGTCTGAGCGAATTGCCGTTGCTGAGCGCAGATGAACAGCGCGCATTGCAAGACAGCCTGGGGGTGGAGAAGGGCCAACATCGCCTCGACCAGTGCATCCATCAGCTATTCGGCCAGCAGGCCAGCCAGCGTGCCGATGCGCCAGCGTTGACCTTTGTCGGTGTGACCCTGACTTATGCTGAGCTGGACGCCCGCGCCAACCGCCTGGCCTGGATGCTGCGCGAACGCGGCGTGGGCCCGCAGGTGCGTGTCGGCTTGGCGCTGCCGCGCTCGCTGGAGATGGTCATCGGCCTGCTGGCGATCCTCAAGGCCGGTGGCGCCTACGTGCCATTGGATCCGGAATACCCGCTGGACCGCCTGCACTACATGATCGAGGACAGCGACATCGGCCTGCTGCTCAGTGATGCGGCGATGTTCGAAGCCCTCGGCGAATTGCCGGCGACGGTGGCGTGCTGGTGCCTGGAAGATGACCTGCCGGTGCTGGCCAATTATCCCGCTGATGCACTGCCGTTTGTGAGCCTGCCGCAGCACCAGGCGTACTTGATCTACACCTCGGGCTCCACCGGCAAGCCCAAAGGCGTGGTGGTGTCCCACGGTGAAATCGCCATGCATTGCCAGGCGGTGATCGAGCGGTTTGGCATGCGTGCCGATGACTGCGAGCTGCACTTCTATTCGATCAATTTCGATGCCGCCACCGAGCGTTTGCTGGTACCGCTGCTCAGTGGTGCGCAGGTGGTGCTGCGCGCCCAGGGGCAGTGGGACGCCGAAGAGATCTGCGCACTGATTCGCACCCATCGCATCACTATCCTCGGCTTCACCCCCAGCTACGGCAGCCAGTTGGCCCAGTGGCTGGCGACCCAGCAGCAGACCTTACCGGTGCGCATGTGCATCACCGGTGGCGAGGCATTGACCGGGGAGCACCTGCAGCGCATCCGGGCGGCGTTCATGCCCGAGGTGTTCTTCAACGCCTATGGCCCGACCGAAACGGTGGTGATGCCCTTGGCCAGCCTGGCACCCCAGCAGGTGGAGGAGGGCGCCGGCAGCGTGCCGATTGGCAGCATCATCGGTGAGCGCATGGCCTACATTCTCGACGCCGACCTGGCGCTGGTGCCCCAAGGCGCCAGTGGTGAGTTGTATATCGGCGGCGCCGGCCTGGCCCAGGGTTATCACCGCCGCCCGGGCATGACGGCGGAGCGCTTTGTCGCCGACCCGTTTGCCGCCAATGGCGGGCGTCTGTACCGCACCGGCGACCTGGTGCGCCAACGCGCCGATGGCCTGGTGGAATACCTGGGGCGCATCGACCATCAGGTGAAGATCCGCGGTTTCCGCATCGAGCTGGGCGAGATCGAAACGCGCCTGCTGGAACATCCCGCCGTGCGCGAGGCGGTGGTGCTGGCACTGGATGCGCCAAGTGGCAAGCAACTGGTGGCCTACCTGGCCAGCGACGCCGAACACACCGCCTTGCGCGACGCGTTGAAGGCGCACCTCAAGGCGCAACTGCCGGACTATATGGTGCCGGCGCATTTGATCGTGCTGGACAGCATGCCGCTGACCGCCAACGGCAAGCTCGACCGCCGCGCCTTGCCGGCGCCGGATCCGGAGGTCAATCGCCAACACTACGTGGCGCCACGCAACGCGCTTGAACACACCCTGGCGCAGATCTGGTGCGCGGTGTTGAACGTGCAGCAAGTCGGCCTCGACGATAACTTCTTTGAGCTGGGCGGCGACTCGATCCTGTCGATCCAGGTGGTCAGCCGTGCACGTCAGGCCGGCATTCACTTCAGCCCCCGCGACCTGTTCCAGCACCAGACCGTACAGACCCTGGCGGCCGTCGCCACCCGTTCGGAGCAGGTCACGGCCGAGCAAGGTGTATTGACCGGCAGCTCCGGGCTTACGCCGATCCAGCATTGGTTTTTCGACACTGACATCCCCGTACGCCAGCACTGGAACCAGGCGTTGGTGCTAAAGCCCCTGCAACTGCTCGACCCCCATCGCCTGGAGCAAGCCCTGCTGGCGGTGCTGGAACACCACGACGCCCTGCGCCTGAGCTTCACCCGGCGCGACGCGCAATGGCACGCCGAACACCTGGCCGTGCCGGAAGGCGGCGTGCTGATGCAGGCCCAGGTGGGTGATATGCAACAGTGCACCGCACTGTTCACCGACACCCAGCGTAGCCTCGACCTGGAACACGGGCCGCTGTTGCGTGCCCTGCTGGTGGACGGGCCGCAGGGCCAGCAGCGCTTGCTGATCGCGATCCATCACCTGGTGGTGGATGGCGTGTCCTGGCGCGTGTTGCTGGAAGACCTGCAAAACGTCTATCGCCAACTCGGTGAAGGCCAGTCCGTCAGCCTGCCGGCCAAGACCAGCGCGTTGCGCGATTGGGCGGCGCGCTTGCAGGCCTATGCCCAGAGTGAATCCCTGCGCGAAGAATTGAGCGTATGGCAGGCGCAGTTGGCCGGCCCGGCCGTGGCCTTGCCGGTGCAGCGCCCACAAGGCGCAAGGCGTAATCGCGATGCCGAAACCGTCAGCGTTCGCCTGGATGCCGAACACACCCGCCAGTTGCTGCAGCAGGCACCGAGCGCCTATCGCACCCAGGTCAACGACCTGCTGCTGACCGCCCTGGCCCGCGTGCTGTGCCGCTGGAGCGGGCACGACTCGGCATTGATCCAGCTGGAAGGTCATGGCCGCGAAACCCTGTTCGATGATATCGACCTGACCCGCAGCGTCGGCTGGTTCACCAGTGCCTATCCGTTGCGCCTGACACCGCAGGCCGGGCAGGGCGACTCGATCAAGGCGATCAAGGAGCAACTGCGCGTCCTGCCGCACAAAGGCTTGGGTTATGGGGTGCTGCGCTACCTGGCCGATGACCTGTGCAAACAGAGCATGGCCGCACTGCCGAGCGCGCCGATTACCTTCAACTACCTGGGTCAGTTCGACCAGAGCTTTGGCACCGATGCATTGTTCCACCCGCTGGAAGAGTCCGCCGGCCTGGCCCATGATCCGGACGCGCCGTTACCCAATGAGTTGAGCGTCGACGGCCAGGTGTTCGGCGGTGAGCTGGTGCTGCGTTGGACCTTCAGCCGTGAGCGTCATGATCAACAGGTGATTGCCGATCTGGCCGAGGCTTACCTGGCCGAATTGCACAGCCTGATCGCCCATTGCCTGCAGGACGATGCCGGCGGCCTCACGCCGTCCGACTTCCCCCTGGCCCACCTGACCCAGGCGCAACTGGATACCTTGCCGGTGCCAGCCAGCGCCATCGAAGACGTCTACCCGCTGACCCCGATGCAAGAGGGCCTGCTGCTGCACACCCTGCTTGAACCGGGCACCGGCTTGTATTACATGCAGGACCGCTACCGCATCAACAGCGCCCTGGACCCCGAGCGTTTTGCCCAGGCCTGGCAAGCGGTGATCGCCCGGCATGAAGCCTTGCGCGCATCGTTCTGCTGGAACGTCGGCGAAGACATGCTGCAAGTGATCCACAAACCCGGCAGCACACCGATTGAGTACCTGGACTGGAGCGCCGACCCGCAGGATGAGCAGGAGCCGCGCCTGCAAGCGCTGCTCAAGGCCGAGCGCGAAGCCGGCTTCGACCTGCTCAACCAGGCGCCTTTCCACCTGCGCCTGATCCGCGTGGGTGAGGCGCGCTACTGGTTCATGATGAGCAACCACCACATCCTTATCGATGCCTGGTGCCGTTCGCTGCTGATGAATGATTTCTTCGATATCTACATGGCGTTGGGCGAAGGTCGCGAAGCGCAACTGGCCACGCCGCCACGCTACCGCGACTACATTGCCTGGCTGCAACGCCAGGACCTCAATGAGGCGCGCCAGTGGTGGCAGCACAACCTGCAAGGTTTCGAACGCGCTACGCCGATCCCCAGCGACCGCCCGTTCCTGCGCGAACATGCCGGTGGCAGCGGCGGCATGGTGGTGGGCGACTGCTACACCCGTCTCGATGCCCACGATGGTGCGCAATTGCGTGAATTGGCCCAGGCCCACCAGCTCACCGTCAACACCTTCGCCCAGGCGGCCTGGGCCTTGGTGCTGCGCCGTTTGAGCGGCGAGCGTGACGTGCTGTTCGGCGTCACCGTGGCCGGGCGCCCGGTAGACATGCCGCAGATGCAACGCACCGTCGGCCTGTTTATCAACAGCATCGCGTTGCGGGTGAAGCTGCCTGAGGATGACCAGCGTTGCAGCGTGCGCCAGTGGTTGAGCGCCTTGCTCGACAGCAATATGCAGCTGCGCGAGTACGAATACCTGCCGCTGGTGACTATCCAGGAGCACAGCGAATTGCCCAAGGGGCAGCCGCTGTTCGACAGCCTGTTCGTGTTCGAGAACGCCCCGGTTGAGGTCTCGGTGCTTGATCGTGCGCAAAGCCTGAATGCCACCTCGGATTCCGGCCGCACCCACACCAACTTCCCGCTCACCGCAGTGTGCTATCCAGGCGATGACCTTGGCTTGCACCTGTCCTACGACCAGCGTTACTTCGACGAAAGCACCGTGCAAGGCATGCTCGGCGAGTTCAAGCGCTTGCTGTTGGCGCTGGTGCAGGGCTTCCATGGCGACATGGCCGAGCTGCCGCTGATTGCCGAGCAGGAGCGTGAGTTCCTGGTGAACGGCTGCAACCAGAGCAAGCGCAGCTACCCGTTGGAGCGCAGTTACATTGAGCTGTTCGAAGAACAGGTGGCGCAACATCCGCAGCGTATCGCCGCCCGTTGTCTCGACCAGCAATGGAGCTACGACGAGCTGAACCGCCGCAGCAACGGCCTGGGCCACGCGCTGGTCGCGGCGGGTGTCGGCCTGGACCAACCGGTGGCGTTGCTGGCGGAACGTAACCTCGATTTGCTCGGCATGATCATCGGCAGCTTCAAGGCCGGTGCCGGCTATTTGCCGCTGGATCCGGGTCTGCCAAGCCAGCGTTTGAGCCGCATTATTGACCTGAGTCGTACGCCGTTGCTGGTCTGTACCGAGGCGTGCCGCGAACAGGCTATCGAGTTGCTCGAAGGGGTTGATTGCCAGTTGCTGGTGTGGGAGGAAGTGCCCGCCCGTGGTGAGAACCCGGGTGTCTACAGCGGCCCGGACAACCTCGCCTACGTGATCTACACCTCGGGCTCCACCGGCTTGCCCAAGGGCGTGATGGTCGAACAGCGCGGCATGCTTAATAACCAGTTGAGCAAGGTGCCGTACCTGGATCTGACTGACGCGGATGTGATCGCCCAGACTGCCTCGCAAAGCTTCGACATTTCCGTCTGGCAGTTCCTCGCCGCGCCGCTGTTTGGCGCGCGGGTGGATATTGTGCCGAACACCCTTGCCCATGATCCGCAAGGTTTGTTGGAACACGTTCAAGCCCACGGCATCACCGTGCTGGAGAGTGTGCCGTCGCTGATCCAGGGCATGTTGGCCCAGGAGCGCATCAGCCTCGACGGCCTGCGCTGGATGTTGCCGACAGGCGAAGCCATGCCTCCGGAGTTGGCCCACCAGTGGCTGTTGCGCTATCCGGATATAGGTTTGGTCAATGCCTACGGCCCGGCGGAGTGCTCGGATGATGTGGCGTTCTTCCGCGTCGACCTGGCGTCCACCCGTGGCACCTACCTGCCAATTGGTACGCCGACCGACAACAACCGTTTGTACCTGCTCGATGGTGCGCTTGAGTTGGTGCCCCAGGGCGCGGTCGGTGAGCTGTGTGTCGCCGGCACCGGTGTCGGCCGCGGCTACGTCAGCGATCCGCTGCGCACTGCCCAGGCCTTTGTGCCAAACCCATTTGGTGCGCCGGGCGAGCGCTTATACCGTACCGGTGACCTGGCGCGGCGCCGCAGTGATGGCGTGCTGGAATACGTCGGGCGTATCGACCATCAGGTGAAGATTCGCGGCTACCGCATCGAACTGGGTGAAATCGAAGCGCGCCTGCACGAACAATCCGAAGTGCGTGACGCGGCGGTCGGCGTTCAGGAGGGCGTCAACGGCAAGCATCTGGTTGGCTACCTGGTGGCAGCCGACCAGACGTTGAACGCTGGCGAGCGCCTGGATCGCATCAAGCAGCGCCTGCGTGCCGAGTTGCCCGAGTACATGGTGCCGCTGCACTGGCTATGGCTTGAACGCCTGCCGCTGAACGCCAACGGCAAGCTCGACCGCAAGGCCCTGCCGGCCCTGGAGATCGGCCAACTGCACAGCCAGGACTACCTGGCGCCGCGCAATGAACTGGAAACCACCCTGGCCGGGATTTGGGCCGAGGTGTTGAAGGTTGAGCGGGTTGGGGTACAGGACAACTTCTTCGAGCTGGGCGGGCACTCGTTGCTGGCTACGCAGATCGCCTCGCGGGTGCAGAAAACCCTGCAGCGCGATGTGCCGTTGCGAGCGATGTTCGAGTGCAGCACGGTGGCGGAGTTGGCCGAGTACATCGAGGGGCTGGCGGGCAATGAGATCAGTGCCGAGAAGGTGGATCGGTTGAGTGATTTGATGGCGGAGCTGGAGGGGCTTTAAGGCGCAAAGGGCGCTGTCCGTTGGTCGGAGAGCGCCCCTTGTTGGATTCGAACTGTGAATTCTGACAGTAGGAACACTTGCTTTTTTACGATGTGATAGGGCGATGTCGATCCGGCCGACACCTGGGCTTCGGCATTCCCTGTTCATTGAGAAGGAGCTTTCACCATGCCCAAGTCCGCGTCGGATGCCCTTGATCTGCCCAAGCCGAAGTTGGTTGAGGCTGAGGGAGCAACATGGGTCGACCCTTTGAAATTGCTGGAGGGCGCGACGGTGCAGGTGTATTACCCCGACAGTCGCAGCACCGATACAGTCACTTTAGTATGGGCATCCCTCCCGAATGAGACCGCACCCATCGATTCACAAAATGGCGTTGAAGACAGTTGCGTCGAGTTTCATATCCCACCGTTTTACGTAGGCCTGCGAATCGATAATTACGCTAACTTTTCCTACGTCGTGACCCGTGACGGTGAAGACTATCCATCGCAGCCGGCCAGCGTCAAAATCAGACTGCCTTCCAATCTGCCTGCCCCCACATTCATACAAGCGCCAGACGGTATTCTGGATCTTTCCCTGTTGTGCTGTGACGACCCCGATATATGGGTTGCCCCTTGGGCGTTCATTGATCCGATTCAGACCAGCAATTTGTACGTATCAGGTACCAAAACAGATGAAACGCGCTTTTATGAGGAGTTTTTCCAGGGCGAAAACGTGACTGAGCGAGAGGTGCAAAGCGGCTGGACCAGGTCTTTTCCGCTTGACCTGCTCAGGCAGCTCAAGCATGGCAGCAAGCTGACCCTGATCTTCGATGTCAATTTTGGCGGTCCTGGGACCAACACTTACCGGCTGTTCCCAAGCAAGACGTTGACTGTGCTCACCGAGCCCCACTTGGAACTGGATGCACCCAACGTCGTTCAAGCGGTGGAATGCAGCCCCGGGGAGTTTTTGCTCAACCCACTCAATGCCACGGACGGCGCCACGCTGCGAGTAGCTTACGATCACGCATGCCCCGGGGACTATGTATGCGCTCACTGGAAGGGTACTGCCGGGCCGGGAACGCCTTATTTGACTTGCCAGGAGATAGGGACTGAAGGATATATCGACTTTGCGGTGCCGGCGTCGGCGATCAGCGCCAACTTCAAGCAAACGGTTTCAGTGAGCTATACCGTGTTGCGCGAGGGCCAGACGTGGTTCTCGCCGTCCCGCGATATCCATATCCTCAACATCAGCGATTTACCCAAGCCGCAGATCCCTGAAGCCACGGGGACTACGCTGGACCTTAATACCTTTAGCGCTGATCCCGTGATACTTGTCAGCCCCTGGTGGTTTATCGGTGTTGTTGACCCGCGTTGGCTATGGGTTACAGGAACATTGGAGGACGGCACGTCGTTCTGTATTGAGGTGATACGAGGCGAGTCTGGCCCGATAACGGGTGTCAGTATCAGCCTGTCGCGCTGCGAGCTGCAAAAACTGGCGGATTGCAGTCTCATATATGTGCATTTTGCAGTCAATTACAACGGTCAGGTGGATAAGGCCAGCGCTGAAGAGTTTCCGGTGTTGGTCTTGAATCTGGTGCAGGAAGACCTGGTTCTGCCAGCCCCTACGGTACGGGAAGCGGTGGGGGATCAACTGAACATCTGGAACGGCCGGTATGGGGTGACGGTACGGGTGGCGTATGAGCGGATCAGCGCGAACCATGAGATCAAAGTGTGCTGGGAGAGTTCGGACGGTTCCTGCTGGCCATTGGTGTCTAAACCAGGCAATACCGATCTGGATTATGTAGATTTTGATATTCCGCGTGAGGCGGTAATTCGGGGCGCGGGCAAAACCATCGCGATCAGCTACACGGTCACCAGTGAATGCAAGCAGGCACTGTCGCAGAAGCTGGCATTGAAGATCAGCGTGCCGACGAGGTTGCCCACCCCGGTAGTGCCAGAGGCTACTCCGCCGGCTACACAAGGAGGCGTCTTGGCGTTATCCAGCTTTGCAGGGCATGCCGCTATCATTGTTGAAAGCTGGTGGTTCGCGTTGGCGTACCACTATATCTGGTTGAAGTGTACAGGCACCAAAAAGGATGGAAGCGTATATACCTTTGACATTTTGCGGGGTAGAAAACTCACAGCCGAAGAGGTCGACAACGGGCTCGTGGAGGTATTAAGCCGAGCAGAACTTGCGTTGTTGAAGCATGACTCGCTTCTTACGGTCACATGTATTACGGCGCCCAATGACAGTGAACATGGGAGTGATGCGATTGCTTTCCCAAAATTGGACCTTATTCTCAAGCTGCCTCTGGTCTGTGATGTGGAGCGTTTCGAGGCGCTGGCGTTGGGTACCTTTGGAGTAGGCGGTAACGTCCAGACCTCTTCGCTGAAAATAACTTTTGAATCCGGTTTGGGTACGGCAGGCATCGTCACATACGGTAATAGCGAGTTCTACTCGGGCAAACACTATGTTCTGAGCAATGGTGCCGAGTATCAACCCCAGGCACATCTGTTTGAATTTACTCGCGCATTAGAGTCTGTGCGGTTCTCCTGGGTGTGGAAGCAGCGGCCAGGAACAGTAACGTTTTACGATCAAGCTGGCACTGTATTGAAGTCATTCAATTATCCGGAAGACACGCGGGCTGGCTTCTGGGTCGAATATGCAGCGGCACCGGAAACTGCTATTACTTCAATGAAGGTTTTTGCAGAGGACTACTCGTTTATCGACAACATCAGTATGTGCTTTAGGGGAGTGGAGTCATGACGTTCATGCGAAGTTGATTGTCACTAGTGTGTACTACTCAAAGAATGCCCGCCTATGCGGGCATTCTTTTTGAAGCTTTTCTGAAGGGTAAGAGGGGTTAAGCCGAAGGTGGAATGGCGCCAGAGATCCGCACAACCAGCAATGGCTACCTGATGGAATGAGATCAGTGCGCAGAAGGTGGATCGGTTGAGTGATTTGATGGCGGAGTTGGAGGGGCTCTAAGGCGCAAAGGGCGCTGTCCGTTGGTAGGGCAGCGCCGTTTTTTCAGCGCCTACTGTCAATTCTGACAGTAGGCGGGGACGAAAAGATAGGACTTACTTAAGGGAGTGCCTTGGCCGGACTGGGCTGGTCGAGGATACCTACCTCTCTTGAACACGGAGTTCTGAAAATGGCCAAGCAAACATCCACGCCTGAAGCCCCCTCAAATACCGACAATGCGTCAACGCTTCAAACTCTTGAATCAATTACGCCACAGCCGCAGGCGCTGGAAGTCGACGCGCCAATCATCTCCAGTGAGCTGTACGGGACGATTACGGCAGAAGCGATGGAGCAGGACTCATACCTGACTGTCGACTCGCGCATGGACAGGCTGGACATCACCGTAAAGTTCAGCATAAAGGAGAAGCCAGAGATCCGATTGAATGATGTTGTTGACTCAAGCGGGCAGCCGGGTGCCAGGAAAATCCTGATTCCGCAGAAATACCTGACCATGTCCATGGGGTACACGCTGATCGTATGGTACGAGGGCACAGTGAGCGGTAAACCAGCTGTTTCACTGACCAAGGAAGTGGGGGTGACTTTTTACTCTGCAGAACAAAGTAAAGCGATAGCGCCTCGATTAAGGGATGAAAAGATATTCCAAAATACGCCAACCTATGACATGCACGATCACAAAGGCGATGAGATAGTTGAAATACCTATTCCTCCACTCGCCCAGGTTGGAGATGAAATTTATTGCAGTGTCGTTATTGAGCAATTCAGTGGAAAACCCGTTTTCTATATCGTGGCTTACGGGTACGCATTAACGCTCGCAGATATAGCATCAGGCGAAAAGCTTGAATTTCCGATTCCTCGTGGTTGGCTGGCACGGCAAAAACCACGCTGGGAATCGATCACTTGCCAGGCTGCCTGGATCACCAGTGGCGAGGATCCCCAACCTCCGGCTGACGTAGAAAATCCTGATGAGGAGACCCGTCTTCCCAGGAATGCTCTTCAAATCCAACATCGTCGTACCGCTGCTTTCATTGGGGACCAAGGCCTGGAGAATTTGCTGCCGCCCCATTTGCGGCAATCTGCGTTTTTCGACGATAAGTGGTGCCTCAACCCGGAACTCACCAAAAACGGGGGCGATGTAGACGCGCCGGAACTGGAAACTTATGCCGATGATGAGATCTGCTTCTACGTGAGCGGGCCCGGCTACGGATCGAAGTTACTTGGCTGCGTAGAGATTAAAAACGATGGAGACCCGGCCTCCGTCAAGTTGCCACGCTGTGTGGTTGCTTGTTTCTTTAATAAAGCGATGACGCTGAGCTACACGGTTCGATTCCCCAACCTGATGTTTCTAGAGCCAGAGTCGCCGGAGCGGGTAGTCGATGTGCTGAAGCCTGTGCTTTCACCGTCGGAGATTGCAGAGGCCACTCACGGTAAGGTTAACCTCAATATTTTCTCAGGCGACGCAACGGCTTTTGTGCATATAGGGGACTATGCCAGGTGCTCTGCGTATTGCTGGATGTGGATCATCGGCGAACTTGAGGACGGCAGTGACAAAGAATACCAACTCGATATTTTGACGAGGGAGTTAGTTACCGAGGACTGGAAGAATAAGGGTGTTGAAGCGTTTATCCATAGAGATAAGTTGCAACAACTGGCCGATTGCAGTGATTTCAAACTGCTTTTTGCCGTGAGCTATTGCGAGGTCTCTGACCGATCGGAAGCTATCGAGGCTCCGCCGGCGACCTTCCATATCATCCAGGAAGACCTGGTGCTGCCCGCGCCCAAAGTCGACAAGGCTCAGGAGGGCGAGTTGGAGCCTTGGAATGCTCAAGAAGGCGTAGAGGTAAGCGCCAGCTATCTGCGTATGAGTGACAAGCATCAGATCAGTCTCTGTTGGAAGAAACCTAACGGCCTCTGCTGGGAAGTGAAACCTCAACCCGGCAGCCGTGAGGGCGTTGTCAAATTTTCCCTGCCTGCTGATGCTGCGATAGAGAGCATGGGTGAAACGGTGGAAATAACTTACACCGTGATCACCAAATGTAGGGAAGCACAGACTTCAGCGCCGTTGAGTTTGAAGATCAATCTGCCCACGCGTCTGGAAACGCCAAACGTGTTGGAAGCGACACCACCTGGGGTTGATCACGGCATTTTGGACATGCGGGCAATTACCGGCAATGCCAACTCCTTCGAAGATCCAATGTGGTTCTTACGAAAAGGGCAGAAGTGCTGGCTGCGGGCGACGGGGACAGATAAGAATGGTTTTTCTTACACGTTCGATGTCTATGCGAACAGAACCGTCACCGATGAAGAGGCGACTAAAGGGGTGGCGGGTCCTATCCAACATGCCTCGCTGGACAGACTAAAAAACAACAGCACCTTGACCCTTGCTTTCAGCGTGTCCACGCAGGGCAACTTGAAGGAAAACGTGGTGTGCCCATTGCGGGTGCTGACCGTCAAAGCTGTATTGAATGACTTTACTCCGTTTATAGGTGGCAATTGGAACAGCTGGAGGCTCGGTAGTGCAGCCAATGGTGAACTGGTCTACGGGTCACATGCGGGAAAATCTTGCTTAGTCAATTGGACAAGTCGTCCAGCTGTTTTGGGAGTGCTTCTATATAAAGACTTTACTGGACTTGAGGTTAATCGTAGATACGAGTTCAGCATGATAGCGTGCTCGCTCAATGCCACACCGGCACTCCCCAAATTATCACTGCGGACGAATGCGGGAGCTGTTACAAACGTCATTACGCTCTCCAGTACGGCGTGGACCCCACTCAAGGGCTCGTTCGTCGCCAGCGCAGAGTCAATGCGGTTGGAGATTTTGAATCATGAGGGGGCGGGATACGGCAATGACTATGCGTTTACGGATATCCGAGTGCATGGTTAGCAACCGCTAAGCTCGTTGTTGCTGAAAAAGGCGCCTATCTGGGATAGACGCTTTTTAGCGTTCATTTGGAGCCCAATATCTTAACTAACTTCTCCGGCGACGGCGCCCCTTGCTGCTGCTGCAACCCCCCTTTATCATCCAGATAGAAAATCGCCGGCGTCGCTGACAGCTCCAGCTCATCCATCAATTTCATATTGGCATCGAGTTTGGCCTCGACCTCGGCCGGGATCTTCTCCAAGGCCTTGAGCTGGCTGCCCTTGCCGGCGGCTTCGTGTTCCTGCAAGGCTTTTTGCGGGTCCTTGGCGGCGAGCAGGGCGGCGGATTTGCCTGGGCTGTCTTCGCGGATGATGCCGACCATGATATGGCGCAGCTGTACCTTGCCGGCCTTGACCCACGGGCGGGCCTGCTCCCAGAACATGTTGCAGTAGGGGCAGTTGGGGTCGCTGAACAGGTAGACGATACGTGGCGCGTTTTTATCGCCGTCCTGGATCCAGCTGCTTTTTTCCATCTTGGCCCAGACTTCCTTGGCCATCGGCGCGTACACCAGTTTTTCCAGGGGCGCGCTGCTCAGGTCATTGCCTTGGGCGTCGTAGAGGTTGCCGGCGATGACGTTCTTGCCGTCGGAGGTCAAGTATAGGGCCATGCCACGGTTCTGGTACTGGGCAGCGTAGCCGGTGAGGCCGCTGGGGGCGTCGAATTTGCCGAGGATCTTGGCGCCCTTGGCTTCGATCTGCTTGATCGGCGCCGGCCAGTCTTCGGCCTGGGCCAGGGTGGCGGTTGCGCTGAGTGACAAGAAGGTCAAAGGCAGCAGGGTCAGCAAGTGGCGGAGGCGAGGCATGTCGGTTTCCTTGTCTGGGTGTTGTCGAAGGGTTCCATGGCGCGGGCCAGGCTGGCATCGGAGAGTTCGCCCAGGTGGCTGTTGATCAGGCGCCCATCGGCCTGGTAGAACAGCGTGGTGGGCAGGGCCATGGAGCCCACGGCCTGGCCGAGGCGGCCGCTGGCGTCGAACAGCACGTTGTCGAGGTTCAGGCCCTGGGTGGCCAGGTAGGTGCTGACGCTTTGCATGCTTTCGGCCTGGTTGACGAACAGGAAGGTCACGTCGGGACGCATGCGCTGGGCGTTTTCCAGCACCGGCATTTCGCGCCGGCACGGCGGGCACCAGGTGGCCCACAGGTTGATCACCAACGGGCCGCCCTGGTAATCCGCCAATTGCACCACCTCGCCATTGGCATTGCGCAGTGTGATATCCGGCAGGCGCGTACCTTTTTCGTAGACGCTGAGGGACAGGCTGGTCATGCCCCAGAACAGCAGGCCAGTGACCACCCCGGCGCTGAGGGGCTTGCGCAGGGCCGGGCGACGCCAGCCGTAGACCAGCGAGCCGAGGATCAGCGTGATGATCCCGGGCCAGGCCAGAAAGCCACCGTCACGCAGGTCGACCATTTCCACCCAATCGTCGCTGTAATAACTCCAGTACATCAGCACAAAGCTGACACGGGCGGCGAGCAGGCCCAGCAGGAACAGGCTGAACAGCACCGACTCCGGGTTCTCACCACCACGCTTGGCCACCCGCCAGCCCACCAGGGTGGCGAGCATCAACGCGCTGATCAGCAGCAGGTGATTCAGGGCGATGGCGAAGGTGCCGATGGTGAAGGTCAGCATCAGAGGGCGTCTCGGGTCTGGGTCCAGCGTTGCAGGAAGGCAGCGGCATCGACTTCGCCGGTGATGCGCTGGGCACGGCGTTCTTCACCGTCCGGGCCGATCCACACGAAGCTCGGTGGCCCCGGCACCTTGTAACGGCCCAGAAGCTCGCGGCTGGCGGCGTTGTCGGCGGTGACGTCCAGACGCAGCAGGCGCACGTCCTTGAGCGCGGCCATCACCTCAGGTTTGCCGAATACCTGTTTCTCCATGATCTTGCACGACACGCACCAGTCGGCGTAGTAGTCCAGCAATACCCATTGGCCCTGGGCCTTGGCACTCTCGAGCTGGCTTTGCAGCGCGGCCGGGTCGTTGATGGTGGTGAACGCATCGTGGGCGCTCGGGGCACTGGCGACCCGTGAGCCGCTGTAGACCTTTAACGGTTGCCACAGCTCATCGCTGCCACCGGCCGCGCCCACCACCAGTACCGCGCCCCATAGGCCCAGTACCAGGGAGCCTGCGCCACACACCTTGGCTGCCAGGCCGGACTCACGGGCCAGCGTCCAGCCGCAATAA
This sequence comes from Pseudomonas khavaziana, assembly GCF_036704165.1. NCBI lineage: Bacteria > Pseudomonadati > Pseudomonadota > Gammaproteobacteria > Pseudomonadales > Pseudomonadaceae > Pseudomonas > Pseudomonas khavaziana. The sequence continues at coordinate 4,580,641 of NZ_CP129946.1, read as the reverse complement.
GCCATTACCAGGGCCAAGGCACCCCACAGGCCGATCCACAGGCTGTCGCCGACCACCGGGCGAATCATCAGCACGGCCGTGCCCAGGAACAGGAAGCCGAAGATGCCCTTGAGCACGTTCATCCAGGTGCCCGGCTTGGGCAGGAAGCGATTGCCCACGGTGACCAGCAACAACAGCGGAATGCCGATACCGATACCCATGGCGAACAGGATCAGCCCACCGTGCAGCGCATTGCCGCTCTGGGCGATATACAGCAGGGCGCCGGCCAGGGGCGCAGTCATGCAGGGGCCCACCAGCAGGCCGGACAATGCGCCGAGAATGCCGGCACCCACCAGGCTGCCACCGCTTTGCTGGCGGCTGACGTTGTCGAGGCGGTCACGCAGGAAGGCGGGCAGTTGCAGTTCGAAGAAGCCGAACATCGGCAAGGCGAGGATCACGAACAGCGCGGCAAAACTACCGAGAATCCACGGGGTTTGCAGCAGCGCGGCGAGGTTGGCGCCGAGCAACGCGGCCATCACCCCCAGGGCCGCATACACCAGCGCCATGCACACCACGTAGCTGCCGGCCAAGGCAAAGCCGCGCCGTGGGCTGGCGCCACTGCCAACCACCAGGCCGGCAAGAATCGGCAACATCGGCAGCGAGCAGGGCGCAAACGCCAGCAGCAGGCCCAGGCCGAAGAACACCAGCAGGCTCCAGCCCAGGCTGCGCTGTTGCAGGCCGCTGGCCAGGCTCTGGTCCTGGGCCTGCGCGGTGGCGGCTACAGCCGGGTTGCCACCCAGGTCCACGGTAATCGACTGCGGCGGATAACACAGGCCGGCATCGGCACAGCCCTGCCAGCCCAACTTGACCTGGCCGGTGGCGCCGGCGGGAATCTTCACTTCCAGGCCTTGGCGATACACCTGCTGCTCGCCGAAGAACTCATCGCTATGGGCTTCACCCTGGGGCAGCACCGGTTGCTCGGCCAAACCCTCGAACTTCATGCGCTGCTGGTACAGGTAGTAACCGTCGGCAATCTGCCAATACAGCTGGGTTTCGCCACTTTCAAGACGTTCGGAGGTAAAGGTGAAGGCCTTGCCCACCGGGAGAAAATCAGGTTTGGTTTCGAAGGGGTTGCCCGGCGCTGCCTGGGCGAATCCCGCGAACAACACCAGCAGAAAGATAAACAGATGCCGCATGGTCAAGCCTTAGTTCGATGCAAGTGAGGCACACAATGTGTGGCGCTGATTAACCGATGATTAACCGGACGCTATTCTAGAGTGTAGGGATAATCTGATGTTGTGAACTTTGACGGCATAATGCGCGCTTAATCCGTGCCTTTTCTAATCACCCGCATCTTTTATGAAGGGCTCAGCATGCACGTACTGGTCTGCGAAGACGACGAACTGATCGCCAGCGGCATCGTGGCCGGCCTCACCGCCCAGGGCTTTACCGTGGAACGCGTGGCCACGGCGGCCGCTGCGCGGGCGATGCTCAAGGCGGCGGCCTTCGACATCATGGTGCTCGACCTCGGCCTGCCGGACGAAGACGGCCTCAAGCTGTTGCAACAACAGCGCAGCCAGGGCCTGGAGATTCCGGTGCTGATCCTCACCGCGCGGGATTCAGTCACTAACCGCGTCGATGGCCTGCAAGCCGGCGCCGATGACTACCTGCTCAAGCCCTTCGACCTGCGCGAACTCGCCGCCCGCCTGCAAACCCTGTTGCGCCGGGTGGCGGGGCGTAGCGTCAATCTGATCGAGCACGGGCGGCTGGCCTACGACCCCAGCAGCCGCGAGACCTTCCTGGATGGCCAGCCGGTGGACCTGTCCCGTCGCGAACAGGCGCTGTTGCAGGCGCTGCTGCACAACAAGGGCCGCGTACTGTCCAGCGAGCAGCTCAAGGACAGCATCTACGGATTCAGCGACGAACTGGAAAGCAATGCGCTGAATGTGCATATCCATCACCTGCGGCGCAAATTGGGCAATGGCATCGTCGAGACCGTGCGCGGCCTCGGTTATCGCCTGGGCCCGGCGGATGCTGGAGAGAACAGCAAGTGAAGAGCCTGCGCCTGCGCCTGACGTTCAAGCTGGGCGCCGCTTTTGTGCTGATCTGGGTGCTGGCGGCCGCCTGGATGCTCAACGATTTGCGCAACCAGATGATGTTTTCCCTCGACCAGCGCCTGGTGGCTTCGGCGCGCATGGTGGCAGGGCTGACCGAGCAGATGCCGGGGCTGGCCAGTGTCAGCGCCGCTACCCATTTGCGCACTGAACAGCTGAATGTGCCGGGGGGCATGGCGTGCCAGGTCAGCTCCCTGCGCGGCGAGATCCTGGCGCGCAGCCACACCACGCCGGAGGAAGGGTTGGAGTCGCGCAGAAGCGGTTTTCGCGACCAGATGATCGATGGCGTGGGCTGGCGCAGTTTCACCTTGTCGCGGGGTGACTTGCTGATCACCACCGCCGACCGCCAGGTGGAGCGCGAGGCGCTGAACCTGTCGATCCTGCTCGCCGCCTCGGTGCCCGTCGGCGTGGCCTTGCTGGGTTGCCTGTGCCTGTTGTGGCTGGGTATCGGTCAAAGCCTGGTGCCGCTCAACCGCATGCGTGACGCCTTGATGCGCCGCAGTGCCGATTCCCTCGAACCGCTGCAGATCCATCCATTGCCCAGCGAACTCAAGCCGTTGCTCGACACCCAGAACCAACTGCTGCAACGCATCGCCAAGACCATTGAACGCGAGCGCCGCCTCACCGGTGACGCCGCCCATGAGCTGCGCAGCCCGCTGACGGCGATCAAGACCCACCTGCAAGTGGCGCGCATGACCGAGGGCGCGGCCCGCGACCAGTCCCTGGCCCACGCCGAGGAAGGCGCCGACCGCTTGCATCGCACCCTGGAGCAGTTATTGCTGCTGGCGCGGGTGGAAGGCAGCCTGTCATTTGACGACGGCTTGCAGTCCAGTGCCGAGGAAGTCGCCAGGTTGGCGATCCAGGATGCCAACGCTGGCGACAATCGTCGGATCGACCTGGTCCTGGCCCACGACCTTGCCGCAAGCCCGGTGGACATGCCGGTGGGCCTGGCGGTCGCGGCCTTGCGCAACCTGTTGGATAACGCCTTGCGCCACACCCCGGCCGATACCCGGGTGGAGCTGAGCCTATCCAGCAGCGTTGACCAGGTGGTGTTCCGTGTGCGTGACCATGGCAAGCAGATCTCCAGCGAAGACCTGCAATGCCTCACCCAACGCTTCTGGCGCAACGGCACCAGCGAAGGCTGTGGCCTGGGCCTGGCTATCGTCCAGGCGATTGTGCAGCGCTGCTCCTGCTCGTTGGCATTCGACAGCCAGCCCGATGGCCTGCGGGTTGACCTGGGCATGCCGTTGCGTCGCTGAGCCGCTTTTTCACGTGCCAAATAATTACCGCCCGCCTGACATTCAACCCTTCAGGATGGCGGTAATTTTTTGCGTTTGAACGGGCCGAATGATTCGGTCCGAAATGAAAAGGACGGCTCTTTTTATGTTGGTTGTCGATACCAGTTTTCCAGCCAGGGATTTCAATGACCGCGACGGCGAAAGCGTACGGCAGGTCATCCTGCATTACACCACCGGGACCTTTGCCTCGGCCCTGCGCACTCTGACCCAGGATGGCGTGAGCGCTCATTACCTGTTACCCGATCCCGATGAGCCCAGTTACCGAGCTGCCGGTTATGAAGAGTTGCGCGTATTCCGCCTGGTGGACGAGAACGAGCGTGCCTGGCATGCGGGAGTGAGTCACTGGGACGGGCGTGACAACCTCAACAGCGGGTCGATTGGCATTGAGATCGTCAACCTGGCGCGGGACGACAAGGGCGTGTTCAGTTTTCCGGCGTACCCCAAGGTTCAGGTCGATATGCTCATTGCCCTGATCCGCGACATTCTCGGACGGTATCCGCAGATTGCCCCGACTGACATCCTCGGTCACGCGGATGTGGCCTATTGGCGCAAGAGTGATCCGGGACCGCGGTTCCCCTGGTGTCGCTTGCATGAAGCGGGGCTGGGGGCCTGGTTCGATGAGGCCACGCGCGCGATGTATCAGCGCCGGTTCAATGTCAGGCTGCCACCCGAGGTAGAAGTGGAGCGGGCTTTCCAGCGCTATGGGTATAAACCGGCGCGCAATCGCCGGGCATTCGAGCTGCGAACCCGGGCGTTCCAGATGCACTTTCGGGCCCAGGATTATCGCGGCGTCCTGGATGCACAGACCTGCGCGATCCTGTATGCGCTGAACGAAAAATACCGCGGAATTTGATTCGAACACTGTTCAAATGTGGGAGGGGGCTTGGTCCCGATAGCAGTGTGTCAGTTAGCATATTTTTTACTGACCGACCGCTATCGGGAGCAAGCCCCCTCCCACATTTGGATCTTCATTCATCAGTTAACCAGCCCGCTCCCTAAATCCTCATCTCGCTGATGCGTCTCCAGAACAGGAAATCCGTGCGCATGCCCTTGGGCCAGACGCCAACGGATCGGCAGTTTGGTCACCATCACCCGCGTATTGAGGGATCCAGAGATGTCAGTCGCTACCAGCCGTACCGAAGACGCCGCGGCGCCTGCGGAAACGCTCTATCAGTTCGACGAAAACCCGCTGCTGGCCCGTCAGCGCCAGCAGGAGTCCAACGCCCGCAGCTACCCGCGGCGTATCCCCCTGGCGCTCAAGCGCGCCAAAGGTCTTTATGTGGAGGACGTCGAGGGGCGTCGCTTCATCGACTGTCTGGCCGGTGCCGGAACGCTGGCGCTGGGGCATAACCACCCGGTGGTGATCCAGGCCATCCGGCAAGTGCTGAGCGACGAACTGCCACTGCACACCCTTGACCTGACCACGCCGGTCAAGGATCAGTTCGTGCAGGACCTGTTTGGCTTGCTGCCCTCTGAATTGGCGCGGGAAGCGAAGATCCAGTTCTGCGGCCCCACTGGCACCGATGCGGTGGAAGCTGCATTGAAGCTGGTGCGCACCGCCACTGGGCGCAGCACTGTACTGTCGTTTCAGGGTGGCTATCACGGCATGAGCCAGGGCGCCTTGAGCCTGATGGGCAGCCTGGGGCCGAAAAAGCCCCTGGGGGCGTTGCTCGGCAATGGCGTGCAATTCCTGCCATTCCCGTATGACTACCGTTGCCCGTTCGGCTTGGGCGGCGCGCAAGGTGTGCAGGTCAACCTGCATTACCTGGAAAACCTGCTCAACGATCCGGAGGCGGGCGTGTTGCTGCCGGCGGCGGTGATTGTTGAGGTGGTGCAGGGCGAGGGCGGTGTGATTCCCGCAGACCTCGATTGGTTGCGCGGCCTGCGGCGTATCACCGAGCAGGCCGGTGTGGCGCTGATCGTCGATGAAATCCAGAGTGGCTTTGGGCGCACCGGCAAGATGTTTGCCTTCGAACACGCCGGCATCATCCCGGACGTGGTGGTCATGTCCAAGGCCATTGGCGGCAGCCTGCCGTTGGCCGTGGTGGTGTATCGCGACTGGCTCGACACTTGGCTGCCGGGCGCCCATGCCGGAACGTTCCGGGGCAACCAGATGGCGATGGCGGCGGGCTCGGCGGTCATGCGTTATCTCAGGGAACACGACCTGGCGAGCCATGCGGCGGCCATGGGTGAACGTCTGGAGGAACACCTGCGCATCCTGCAGCGCGACTTCCCGCACTTGGGGGATATCCGTGGCCGCGGGTTGATGCTGGGGGTGGAGTTGGTAGACCCGACGGGCACGCCGGATACCCAGGGCCACCCACCGGTGCATCGCCAGTTGGCGCCGCTGGTGCAGCGCGAATGCCTCAAGCGCGGCCTGATCCTCGAACTGGGCGGGCGCCATGGCGGCGTGGTGCGTTTCCTGCCACCGTTGGTGATTACCGCTGGCGAAATCGACCAGGTGGCCGAGATCTTCGGGCGCGCCTTGGCGGCGGCGGTTGCCAGCGTCTAATTTTCCAGGCCCTTGATACGTTTCTACAGATATCAGTGCTGCGCGTGGTGCGCAGCCAGCCTTTGAGCGACGGAGAACAGCAATGACCTCAGTATTTGACCGCGATGACATCCTGTTTCAGGTAGTGGTCAACCACGAAGAACAGTATTCGATCTGGCCCGACTACAAGGCAGTGCCCGAAGGCTGGCGCACCGTAGGCAAAAGCGGCATGAAGAAAGAGTGCCTGGCCTATATCGAGGAAGTGTGGACCGATATGCGCCCGTTGAGCCTGCGCCAGAAGATGGACAGCGCCGCGCCGGCCAACTGATTCACCGCAATACCCTGTAGGAGCGAGCTTGCTCGCGAAGAACGCAAGAACGCCGCGGTCACCCTGAGTAAACGCGGCGTTCTGAAGTACTTCGCGAGCAAGCTTGCTCCTACAGGGGGGCGTGGGTGTACAGGTAATCCGTCGCCAGCGACGCCAGCGTCCTCACGCCCACCACCAACGCCGACTCATCCACAAAGAATCCCGGGTTGTGATTCGGCGCCGCCTTGCTCATGTCCTGGTCCCTCGGGGTCACCCCCAGGAATATGAACAATCCCGGCGCCTCCTTGGCATAAAACGAGAAGTCTTCGGCGCCTCCTACCAACGGGCCTTGCACCACATCATCCTGGGCTGCCCAACGCAGGCTCGGCAGCATTTTCTCGGTCAGTGCCGGGTTGTTGATGGTGGGGTCGTACTTCTCGATGATCGTTACCTCGGCCTTGGCGCCGCCGCTTTCGGCAATTTTCTCTACGGTCTGGCGCACATCGGCATGCAGCTTCTGGCGAATGCCGTAGTCATAGGAGCGGATGGTGCCGGTCATCTCCAGCGACTCGGGGATGATGTTGTAGCGGGTGCCACCGTTGATGGTGCCGATGCTCACCACCGAGGGCGATGACGAAATATTCGTGCGGCGGCTGACCACGGTCTGCAAACCGACAATGGTTTGCGCGCCGACGGTGATCGGGTCGATGCCGTTCCAGGGCTGCCCCGCGTGGGTCTGTTTGCCAAGGATCTTGATGCGCAGGTCGTCGGAGCTGGCCAGGGTCGGGCCTGGGCGGTAGGCGATCTGCCCGGCCGGTACGCCGGCCCACACATGCAGGCCGAACACCGCATCCGGCTTCGGCGCTTTCATCACGCCCTCCTGCACCATCATCTTCGCGCCCCAGATGTTCTTGCCGTCGGGGCTGAAGTCGCTCGGGCCTTCTTCGGCCGGTTGGAAATAGAACACCACGGTACCGGGCAAACGCTCGCGCATGCCGGTAAGAATTTTCGCAGTGCTCAGCAGGATCGCGGTGTGGGCGTCATGGCCACAGGCGTGCATCACGTCGACTTCCTTGCCCAGGTAGGTGCCCTTGGCCTTGGAGGCGAAGGGCAGGTCGGCGACTTCCTTGACCGGCAGCGCATCCATGTCGGCGCGCAGGGCCACGGTCGGGCCGGGCAGGGCGCCTTTCAATACGGCGACGACGCCGGTGCGCGCCACGCCTGTCTTGACCTCAAGGCCCAGTTCGCGCAGCTGTTTGGCGACCAGCTCGGCGGTGCGGGTTTCGGCGTTGCCCAGCTCTGGATGGGCGTGGATATCGCGGCGGGTTTCCAGCAGGCTCGGTTCAAGGATCTTCGCCTGGGCGGCAATTTCTTCCCGGGCGCTATCCTGACCACTGCTGGCGGCAATCACTGCGCTGCTGGCAACCCCGCAGAGCAAGCCGAACACCCACTGATGTGTCAAACCGTTCAAACGCATACAAACCTCTCCTTCTTTATTGTTCTGGTTCTTTCTCCTGCACCGTGCCGGCGGTGACCACCTGCACACTCAAGCGCGGTGTCGCCAGGTCGAGCCCGGCTTCATCCAGGTGGCGCTTGAGCGACAGGTTGAACGCCCGCGACACTTCCCACTGCTTGATCGGTGCGGTCTTGAAGCGTGCGCGCAGGATCGCGCTGCCGGACTCGAAGCTTTCCACCCCCTGGATCTCCAGCGGCGACCAGATATTACGGCGTTGCAGCGGGTCGTTGCGCATGGCATGCCCGACATCGCGCATCAGCTTGATCGCGTCGTCGATTTCCATGTTGTAGGGGATCGCCACCCGGAAGATCGCGTAGCCGAACTCCCGGGAGTAGTTCTTGATGCTCTTGATTTCGCTGAACGGGATGGTGTGCACGATGCCGTCGATATCGCGCAGGCGCACGGTGCGGATGGTCAGGCCTTCCACCGTGCCGAGGTGGCCGCCGACATCCACGTAGTCGTCGATGGCCAGGGAGTCTTCGATGATGATGAACAGGCCGGTGATCAAGTCGGCTACCAGCGACTGCGCACCGAAGCCGATGGCGATACCGATCACGCCCGCACCGGCCAGCAGTGGCGTGACGTTCATGCCCATGTTCGCCAGCGCCACGATGGCGGCGATGATAAAGATGGTCACGAACAGCACGTTGCGGATCAGCGGCATCATGGTTTGCGCACGCGCGTTGGCCAGGCCTTTGCGTGAGCGGGTCAGGGCGTGGTGGATCGCGGTGTCGCTGAGGATCCAGATCAGCCAGGCAAACAGCAAGGTGCCAGCGAGGCCGAACAGCTTCACGGCTATTTCATGGCCGTCACCTTCGGTAAAGCGAATCATCGACAGGCCCCACACCCGCAGCCCCAACTCGATAAACACCAGCCACACCACCAGATGCACCAGGGTGTAGACAAAGCCTTTGAGGCGCTCGGAGTACAGCGCATGGCGCTTGTGCCCGCGTTGCGGCTTGAGGGCGTGGCGGCGCACCAGGCCGTTGATCACCATGCACAACACCAGCAGCACCGTGCACAGCAGTGACTGGCGCAGGGCGGTGCTGGTGTCGCCGGCGGACAGGAAGGTGGCGAACAGTGATATCCCCACCAACAGCAAGGCCGGGATGTACCAGAAGGTGCCGATGATCGACAGGGTGTCGGTGAGCGCGCGACGGGTCAGGCGGCGCGACAGTGGCTGGTTGCGGATCAGGTGCGCGATCGGCCGGCGGAAACGCAGGATAAATACGCCGGTGGACAGCGCCGCCATCACATTGGCCACAGTCGCGGCAGTGTGGGCCAGGTGTTGGCCGAGCGCCTCGACCAGGCGCGGGTCGCTCAGGGCTTCACCGAAGGCGGCAAAACTGCCGATCCACCACAACGGGCGGAACGCCTGGTGGCGCAGGATATACAGGGCGCGGTGGCGGTGTGGGCCGTCGAGCACGGAGAAGGCAATCACGCAGATCGCCGAGAAACAGGTGCCGATCACCAAGGCATAGGCCAGCACCATCGCCAGGGATTTACCCAGGGATGACGGCAGGGCGTAGCTGAGGTAAACCGTGATCACCAGGGCGATCAGCCAGGGCCCGAGCTTGCGCAGGGCAAAGCGCAGCATGTCCCAGGTGCGCGGGTGTTGCGGCAACTCCTCGGGCAGGCCGAAGCGCTCGCGTACCCGGTGGCTGAGCCAGATCAACGCGGCAGCCAGCAGACTCCACACCGCCAGGATCACGGCAAAGCCGAAGATGATCGGCAGCCACTCGTTGGCCGGCAGCATCAGCGCACCCAGTTCATCCTTGGCCAGATCGACTTCATTCGACCAGCGCCCCAGCGGGCTGTCGGCGCCGGAAAACTGCTGTTCAAAGCCTGACAGCGTACTGCCGATCAATCCGAGCACGCCTTGTTCGGCGGCGGGCTGGGCCTTTTGCGTGGCGGCGCGCAGCTTCTTCAGGTCGCTCAGCAATTGGGTGCGCTGCTGGTCGTTCTCCAGGGTCTTGATCACCTCGTCCAGCGACTGGCCCAGCGGCACTTCGGCCTGGGGTTGGGTCTTGCTGGAGCCGCCCAGCATGCCGGGCAAGCCTACGGCTTGGGCGGACGTGAGCGGCAGCAGGGTGAGCAGGGCGATCAGCAGATAGCAGGGCAGGGCAAACAGACGGGAGAACACGAGGCGGTCAACCTTGAAAACGACGAATTGACCGAGTGTACGAGGCCGCTATGCCCAATGCGAGCGCATTTATCATTCCGCCAGTTTGGCGAGAATCTTGTACACCACGGTGCCGAGGATCAACAGCATGCCGATCCACATGCCGAACACACCGAGGGGCTTGTCGCGAAAGTTGAAACCGACCGCGAGCATGATCATGCCGATCACGATGGGGATCAGCATGGCGTGGAAGGAGGACATTGAGATCATGGAGGGGCGGCCTTGTCAGACTGGGAGTTTTGACAAGTCTAGGCCGGATTGCGGGAAGTGCAGATGATGCAAGTCAGTTTGGCAGTACACAGAACCCAATGTGGGAGGGGCGGTGCGACGATTCGACTTGCTCCCGATGGCGGTATATCAGGTAAATATTTGAACCTGACACGGCGCCATCGGGAGCAAGCCCCCTCCCACATTTCGATCACATTTTGCCGGTCAAATCAGGGCAGGTCGCGACTCGCATAAAACGCACCCAGCACCTTCACCAGATGCGCCAAATCATGGCTGCCGCACAGTTCACGAATGGAGTGCATGGCAAAGGTCGGCAAGCCGATATCCACGGTGCGTACACCCAGGTGGCTGGCGGTAATAGGCCCGATCGTCGAGCCGCAACCCATGTCGCTGCGTACTACAAAACTCTGCACCGGCACTTCCTCGGCCATGCACAAGTGGCGGAAGAACCCGGCGGTTTCGCTGTTGGTGGCGTAGCGCTGGTTGCTGTTGACCTTGATCACCGGGCCGGCGTTGAGTTTCGGGCCGTGGTTGGCGTCGTGCTTCTCGGCGTAGTTGGGGTGCACGCCGTGGGCATTGTCGGCCGATACCAGCAGGGATTTCTGAATGGTGCGTACGAACTCATCACCTTCGGGCAGCAGGCGGCGCAGGGTCTGTTCCAGCATCGGGCCATCGGCGCCGCAGGCCGAGCAGGAGCCGACTTCTTCGTGGTCGTTGCACACCAGCACGCAGGTTTCGTCGGTCTCGCTGGTCAGCAAGGCTTGCAGGCCGGCGTAGCACGACAGCAGGTTGTCCAGGCGCGCACCGGCGATGAAATCGCCATTGAGGCCGATGACCGCGGCACTTTGGGTGTCGTAGAAGCTCAGCTCGTAGTCGAGCACCACATCAGCGTTCAACCCATGCTCGCGGGCCAACTGCTCGGTGAGTACGGCGCGGAAGTCCACGCGTTCGTCGCCGGCAAATTGCGCGAGGATCGGCGGCAGCTCGGTCTGGGCATTGATCGCCCAACCTTGATTGGCTTCACGGTTGAGGTGAATGGCCAGGTTGGGAATGATCGCGATGGGCAGCTTGAAGTCGATCAGTTGGCTTTCGACCTTGCCGTCACGGCGGAAGGTGACGCGGCCGGCCAGGGACAGGTCGCGGTCGAACCACGGTGCCAGCAGCGCGCCTCCGTAGACTTCCACCCCTAACTGCCAGAAACCCTGGCGTTGCAGCTCAGGCTGGGGCTTGACCCGCAGGCATGGGCTGTCGGTGTGGGCGCCGACCAGGCGGATACCGCCCTGCAGCGGCGAGTGACGGCCGAGCTTGAAGGCGATGATCGAGGAGTCGTTGCGGGTCACGTAATAGCGACCGTTGGCCTCGGTGGCCCAGGTGTCGCGCTCGTCGAGTCGCTGGTAACCGGCCGCTTCCAGGCGCTGGGCGAGGGCGGCAGTGGCATGAAAAGGAGTAGGGGAGGCCTTGAGGAAGTCGATCAGGCCTTGATTCAACGCTTCGCGCATAAATAGCTCCAGACAGCAATGCGCGGAGTTTACCGTATTGGTTTGACTCGGTGTCTAGAACTGACACAGAACTAAATGTGGGAGGGGGCTTGCTCCCGATTGCGGTGTGTCAGTGAGCACATACAGTGACTGACACTCCGCCATCGGGAGCAAGCCCCCTCCCACAGTTTTGATTGTATTGCCAATTCTAGAACGGGGCAGGGCACTCGAAGCGCAAGCGCTCGCCGCTTTGCGGATGGGTGAAGCTCAACATGCTTGCATGCAGGCACAGCCGCGGCCAGGCAGCCAACGCTTGTTCATGGGCATACAAGCCATCACCCAGCAACGGATGCCCGATGGAGAGCATATGCACACGCAACTGGTGCGAGCGCCCGGTGATTGGCGTCAGCTCTACCCGGCACCAGTCGCCACAACGCTCCAGCACTTTCCAGAAGGTCAGGGCGTGCTTGCCGAACTCGTGGTCCACCACATGCCGTGGCTTGGTCGGCGGGTCGTAGCGCAGGGGCAGGTCGATGCTGCCGCTGTCCAGTTCCGGCTGGCCCCAGGCCAGGGCGGTGTAGGCTTTTTCTGTTTCGCGGTCGTGAAACTGGCGTGACAGTTCGCGGTGGGTGTCGGCATCCCGGGCCAGCAGGATGATCCCCGACGTTTCCCAGTCAAGCCGGTGGACGATACGGGCTTCGGGGTAACCGTTTTCCTGCAGGCGGGTAATCAGGCAATCCTTGTTGTCATCGGCGCGACCCGGCACCGAGAGCAGCAGGGTCGGCTTGTTCACCACCAGGACAGCGTCGTCCTGATGCAGGATATGGATATTGGACAGCGGCATTAAACAGCCTCGTAACAAACGCCAACGGCGGCTCCACTGACTGCCCCCTCACCCTGTAGGAGCGAGCTTGCTCGCGAAGAACTCATCGGCACCACGTTCATTCAGGTGAAACGCGGTGTTCTCAGGTTCTTCGCGAGCAAGCTCGCTCCTACAGCAGTACAGGGGCCAGGTAGCAGAGCCGCCGTGGCGACCGCCCTTTCGATCAACGATCGGGCAGGGTGATATTGAGTTCCAGAATCGAGCAACTGCCGTCATTTTCCAGGGCGACATGCACGTCATCGTTACCGATATTGACGTACTTGCGGATCACCTCCACCAGTTCCTTCTGCAAGGCTGGCAGGTAGTCCGGCGTGCTGCGTTGGCCGCGTTCGTGCGCCACGATGATCTGTAGACGCTCTTTCGCTACCGACGCGGTACTTGGCTTTTTGTTGGCGCGAAAGAAGTCGAGAAATTTCATTGTTTAGTTGCCTCCAAAGATACGCTCGAAGAATCCCTTCTTCTTGACATCGAGGAAGCGGTGTTCCACGGTCTTGCCCAGCAAGCGATCCACGGCATCGCTGTACGCCTGGCCGGCGTCGCTCTGGTCGTCGAGGATCACTGGCACGCCCTGGTTGGATGCCTTAAGCACGGCCTGGGATTCCGGGATCACGCCCAGCAGGGTCACGGCGAGGATTTCCTTCACGTCTTCGACGCCGAGCATTTCGCCATTGCTGACGCGCTCAGGGTTGTAGCGAGTGAGCAGCAGGTGTTCCTTGATCGGGTCCTGGCCTTCTTCGGCGCGCTTGGACTTGCTGGCCAAGAGGCCGAGCATGCGGTCCGAGTCACGTACCGAAGAGACTTCCGGGTTGGTCACCACGATGGCTTCATCGGCGAAGTACATCGCCAGGTGGGCACCGGTCTCGATACCCGCCGGGGAATCGCACACCACGTATTCGAAGGTTTCTTTCAGCTCGGCGAGGACTTTGCCCACGCCTTCTTTGGTCAACGCATCCTTGTCACGGGTCTGGCTGGCGGCCAGCACGTACAGGTTTTCAAGGCGCTTATCCTTGATCAGGGCCTGTTGCAGGTTGGCTTCGCCGTTGACTACGTTGACGAAGTCGTACACCACGCGGCGTTCGCAGCCCATGATCAGGTCGAGGTTACGCAAACCGACGTCGAAGTCGACGATGACTGTCTTGTGGCCGCGCAGAGCGAGGCCGGTACCGATAGCGGCGCTGGTGGTGGTCTTACCCACACCACCCTTGCCGGATGTAACCACGAGAATCTTGGCCAAGGTGTTTCACCCCTAAGGAAAAAGGACTTTTCAGTCCCTGAAAAACATCTCTTGGAACTCGCTGCAGGCGGACAGCCTTTGCAGGAAAAAGAAGGAGTTTCCACGGGGAAACACCAACTTCCAAATAGTCCTACACAAGTCTTGCCGGTTTCGCTTTGCTATCAGAGTCTAGAGATGCTTGGAAAATGCGGCAGTATCCGTTAAAGACGGATGATGTTCAACACATCGCCCGACAGGTTGACCTGCACCGAAGCCCCCCACAGCGGATCGCGGCGCAAATCTTCTGAAACCTTGTACTGGCCTGCGATGGACACTAGCTCAGCGGTCAACTGCTGGCAAAAAATCCGGGCCTTGGTATCACCCTTGATGCCGGCGAGGGCGCGTCCGCGCATCGGGCCGTATACATGGATGTTGCCATCGGCAAGAAGTTCCGCCCCCGGGCTGACCGAGGAGATCACCACGAGGTCGCCACCCTGGGCGTAAATCTGCTGCCCGCCGCGTACGGGCGAGGTGATGATCTTTGTCGGCTTGATCGCAGGTTCGGGTGGTTTTTCCGGTTTTTTCTTTTCTTCACCGACCAATGGTTCGAGCGGACGCTCGCGCGCGCCGGACGGTGGCAGTACTGGCAGTTCAATGGCGATGGCTGCGGCAATGTCTTCGATACGGCTGGCGCGAATCGCCAGGGTACGCAGGCCATGGGAGCGGCATACGCGCATCAGCCCGGGCAGATCAATCGCGCCTTGGCCGGCCGGAAGTTTGTCCAGGGCCAGCACCAGCGGGGCATTGTTGAAAAAGTTCGGCGCCAGGGCGACCTTGGCGGCCAGTTGGCGGTCCAGGGCATCGAGGTCGTTGCGGGCCAGTTCCAGCACGGTAATGGCGAGCATGCTGCCTTTCAGCTGGAACACGGGATCTTGGTCTAGCGGTTCGGTTTGGCTCATGGTCGGCGAAAGCGGCTTGTCACGAAAAGTGTCGAGACTTATAACGAGAACACTCACCCGCCGCAAGCCGAGTCGAACCGTTGTAGAATGCGCGGCCCTTGTCTTTACCGGAATCTGTAATGGATCGCCCGCGTTTTCGAGCTGTATTTCTTCACCCGCGTTTTTGGCTGCTGTGGCTGGGGCTCGGCCTGCTGTGGCTGGTCACCCAGTTACCGTACCGGGCGCTGTTGACCATTGGTCGCCTGCTGGGCGCGGGCATGTATCGCGTGGCCGGTGATCGCCGCCGTATCGCGGCGCGCAACCTTGAGCTGTGCTTCCCGGAAAAGTCCGCCAAGGAGCGCAAACGCCTGCTCAAGGAAAATTTCGCCTCCACCGGCATCGCCTTCTTTGAGATGGCCATGAGCTGGTGGTGGCCCAAGCCGCGCCTGGCGCGCCTGGCCCATGTCGAAGGGTTGGAGCATCTCAAGCAGGCGCAGTTGGAAGGCAAGGGCGTGATCCTGATGGCCTTGCACTTCACCACCCTGGAAATCGGCGCGGCGCTGCTCGGGCAGAAACACACCATCGATGGCATGTACCGCGAGCACGGCAACCCGCTGTTCGACTTTATCCAGCGCCGTGGCCGCGAACGCCACAACCTCGATTCCCTGGCCGTGGAACGCGACGACGTGCGCGGGATGCTCAAGCTGCTGCGCGCCGGCCGCGCCATCTGGTACGCACCGGATCAGGACTACGGCGCGAAACAAAGTATCTTCGTGCCGCTGTTCGGCATCCAGGCCGCCACTGTCACCGCTACCAGCAAGTTCGCACGCCTGGGCAAGGCGCTGGTCGTGCCATTCACCCAAGAACGCCTGGCCGATGGCAGCGGTTACCGCTTGGTGATCCATCCGCCGTTGACCGACTTCCCCGGCGAAACCGACGAAATCGACTGCCTGCGCATCAACCAATGGGTCGAAGCCTCGGTACGCGAGTGCCCCGAGCAATACCTCTGGACCCACCGCCGCTTCAAGAGCCGGCCGGCGGGCGAGCCTAAGTTGTACGAAAAACGCCGCCGGTAAGCGCTGGCTTTTCCCACATGGAGTGACGCAATGCGCCCAGTTGAACCGGTCACAGGCTTGATTCTTTCCGGCGGCGGGGCGCGAGCGGCGTATCAGGTGGGGGTATTGGCGGCGATTGCCGAGTTGCTGCCGCCAGGGGCGCCGAATCCTTTTCCGGTGATTGTCGGCACGTCGGCTGGTGCGATCAATGCGGTGAGCCTGGCCAGCGGGGCCACCGATTTCCGTGCGGCTATTCAACGATTGACGGCGTTCTGGCAGGGCTTTCGCAGTCACCAAGTGCTGCGCAGCGACTGGCCGGGGGTGATACGCCAGGCCAGTCGTTTCCTCATCCACAGCCTGCTGGGCCTGGGCGCCCAGGTGCCAGTGGCGCTGCTCAACAGCTCGCCGCTGCGCCAATTGTTGCAAGAACGCCTGAACCTCGACGGCATCGACGAAGCCATTCGTTGCAAGCATTTGCAGGCGGTGGCGGTCACGGCCTTCGGTTATGAATCCGGGCAGGCGGTGACCTTCTATCAGGGCGGCGGCACCATCGATGCGTGGTTGCGCCATCGACGGATCGGCGTGCCCACCCAACTGACGGTGGAACACCTGCTGGCGAGTTCGGCGATTCCGCTGTTGTTTGCGCCGGTCAAGCTCGATCAGGAGTACTTCGGCGATGGCGCGGTGCGCCAGTCGGCGCCGATCAGCCCGGCCCTGCACCTGGGCGCCAGCCGCGTATTGGTGGTCGGCGTGAGCGGCAACCCACGGGGCAATGAACCTTCGATGCAACGCACCTACACCGGCCAGGAACCGACCCTGGCGCAGATTGGCGGGCATATGCTCAACAGCACCTTCATCGACAGCCTGGAAAGCGATATTGAACTGCTGGAACGCTTGAACCAGTTCAGTCGTGTCGTGCCTGCTGATGCAGCAGTACAGGGCCTGGCGCCGGTGGAGGTGCTGGTGATTGCGCCCAGCCAGCCGATCGATGAGATCGCTGCGCGGCATCGCCAGGAGTTGCCGGCGGCGTTGCGCCTGTTCCTGCGTGGGCCGGGGGCGACCAAGACCAGTGGGGCGGGGGTATTGAGTTATTTGTTGTTCGAGGCGGGGTATTGCAGCGAGTTGATCGAGTTGGGGCGCAAGGATGCGCTGGCCAAGCGTGAGGAGTTGTCGCGATTCCTCGGCCTGACGCAGAGCTGAAAATGTGGGAGGGGGCTTGCTCC
The DNA here is from genome assembly GCF_036704165.1 of Pseudomonas khavaziana. NCBI lineage: Bacteria > Pseudomonadati > Pseudomonadota > Gammaproteobacteria > Pseudomonadales > Pseudomonadaceae > Pseudomonas > Pseudomonas khavaziana. The sequence continues at coordinate 4,563,736 of NZ_CP129946.1, read as the reverse complement.
CGATGGCGGCGATTCAGTCACAGATACTTTGAATGACACACCGCTATCGGGAGCAAGCCCCCTCCCACATTTGACCTGCGGTGTTCAATCAGAAGTGGTACTTGACCAGGAAGCTCGCCGTGTCCTGGGTTGTCTTGAACGCGCCGCTGTCTTCAATCCCGTACTTGTTCTTCCAGTAGTCGTATTCAAAACCCACATACAACTGCTTGTCGCCCCAATGCAGCGCCTTGCCCAAGTCGTATTTGACCTGCGGGTTGAAGTGCAGGTTGGCGTGATAAGTACCACGGGCGTTCTTGTCGTTGTCCACCACCCAGTCCATAAAACCGTCGATCAATACGTCGGAGTTGCCCACTGGAATGGTGTACGACCACACCGGGGTGATCTGCCAGACACCGTCACCCGGGCGGTTGCCTTCGGTCTGGCGCTGGTAGAAGTTCAGCTGGAAATAGTCGAAGCCCGGAATGTTCAAGTCGATGGCAGGACCGAGCAAGTAGGATTCGTTATCGCCTTCGCCAAACTCGTAGGTGAAGGCCAGCAACACATCCTTGATCGGGCCGAACGACAGGTCCTTGTCGAAAATCTTGCCGAATGACAACCGCGGGCTGAACTCGCCGTAGTAAGTATTGGGGCCGACATTGCCGTCTTCCTTGCCGTTGTAAAAGATACGGTCGAGGAAGAAGAAGTTGTCGCCATACTTCCATGCGTCAGCATGTTCGAAGGTGACGGTTTGCTGGATCTGCGGGTTGACGGTAAAGCTCTTGCCCCACAGGTAAGTCAGGCTGTTGTTCTGCCACTGCAACAAGTCGCCGGCTCCGGCTTGGCCGGCGGCCAGCAGGGATCCTGCCAGCACCAGGCCCTTGAACATAGGTTTCATTCGGTTGCTCCCGAGTTAAAGTTTTTTTATGTTTTTTCTAATCTGGCGCTCTGATGTGGCGCCTTTGGATTCGCTGAAAAAATCATCTGATTGGTCAGCTTTTATGCTTACAGCAAAAGCCGCGCCAAGGCGGTTAAAAACCGTCGATTCAAGCGGGCGCGGAGAATACTGGCTCCTACGTCTGGGCTCAAGTGCGCCGTTACAGCGCGCGCAGGACGACAATGGAGCATGCTTCAGGTGTGGACGTGCTCAACGGCAACGCGCTCAGCGCCGCCCAGGATGTTGAACAGTATGTTCAGCGACAACGCGCTGAGGGTGGCCATAGCGATGCCACTATGGGTAATCGGACTCATCCATAGCGGCAATTGCGCGAAGAACTCCGGGCGTACCACGGGGATCAGGCCCATGCCGATGCTTACCGCTACCAGCAACTGGTTACGGCGATCAGCAATGTCGGCTTCCTGCAGGATCTTGATCCCGGTCGCCGCCACCATGCCGAACATGGCAATCGCCGCGCCACCGAGTACCGCGGGTGGAATCGATGCCACCAGATAGGCCGCCTTGGGCAGCAGGCTCAGCACAATCAAGAACGCGCCGGCCATGATGGTGACCGAGCGGCAGCGCACGCCTGTCATCTGTACCAGGCCGATATTCTGCGCGAAGGAGGAATGGGTAAAGGTGTTGAAGAAACCGGCAAGGAACGACGCGCCGGCATCACACAGCAAGCCGCGACGCAGCATCTTCGGTGTGACCTCCTGATCGGTGATCTTGCCCAGGGCGAGGAACATACCGGTGGACTCGACAAAGATGATCACCACCACCAGGCACATCGACAGGATCGGCGCCAACTCGAACCTGGGCATGCCAAAGTGCAGCGGCGTTACCACCTGCACCCACGGTGCCAGGGCCAGGCCGCTGAGGTCGACCATGCCGAGCAGGCCGCACAAGCCGTAGCCCAGCGCCATGCCGATCAACACCGAGATGTTGACCCAGAAGCCGCGCATGAAACGGTTGATCAGCAGGATGGTGGCCAATACCAAAGCGGCAATCGCCAGATAGATCGGTGAACCGAACGTGGCGGCGGCACTGCCACCCCCGGCCCAGTTCACGGCCACGGGAAACAGCGAGAGGCCGATGGCGGTGATCACGGTACCGGTCACCAGCGGCGGGAAAAAGCGTACGACCTTGGACATGAACGGCGCGATAAGCATGCCGAAAAACCCGGCGGCGATGGTCGCGCCGAAGATGCCCTGCAAGCCGATACCGGGCATGCCTGCCATGGCGACCATGCTGCCGACGGCGGCAAAACTGGCGCCCATCATCACCGGCATGCGGATGCCCACAGGGCCGATGCCGAACGATTGCACCATGGTAGCGATCCCGGCTACCAGCAGGTCGGCGTTGATCAGGAACGCGATTTCTTCACGGCTCAAGCCCGCGGCCTGGCCGATGATCAGGGGCACGGCGACGGCGCCGCCGTACATCAGCAAGACGTGTTGCAGGCCTACCAGAATCAGTTGCAAGAGGGGCAGCCGCACCATGGCGGGCGCGGCAGGAATCTGCGGTTCGACTAACTCGGTCATGCAACACCTCGGATCTTTTTTATTTTTGTGTTGTGTGTAACGCAATCTTCAAAACACAGCAGAACCCTTGTGGGAGGGGGCTTGCTCCCGATTGCGGTGTATCAGCAGCAGCTATTCGACTGGGCCACCGCTATCGGGAGCAAGCCCCCTCCCACATTGAAGCTAGGTGAATCAGTTAGTTGGTGCGGGCTCCTTGGTTGATCCAGGTACCGATCAGATCCCGTTCCTGCTGGGTCATCTGGGTAATGTTGCCCAACGGCATGATCTGGCTGGCCACCGCCTGCGCTTGAATGCGTGCCGCCTGCTGCTGGATCTGTGCCGGCGTGTCGAACATCACCCCAGCCGGCGCGGTGCTGAACAACGGGCTGGTCGGCTTGGCCGAGTGGCACACAGTGCAGCGTTGCTCGATCACGTGGTGCACCTGGCCGAAGTCGGTGGTGGCCTGGGCCGGTGCCGGTTCAGCGGCAGGCGCGGCAGGTGCTGCGGGTTTCAAACCACCGCCCAATGCCGTTTCCGGCAGCGGCTGATACTCGATCGCCGCAGGTGCCTTGGCCACTTCCGGAGCCGGCTTGGGCCCGGTCACGTACGCCAGGCTGATCATCGCCAACGCGCCTACCGGCAAGGTCCACGCATACTTCTGGCTGTTGTGCCGGGTGTTGAAGTAGTGGCGTACCAACACGGCCGCCACGGCGATCCCGGCCAGGATCAGCCAGTTGTATTGGCTGCCATAGGTGCTCGGGAAGTGGTTGCTGATCATGATGAACAGCACCGGCAAGGTGAAGTAGTTGTTGTGCCGCGAACGCAGCAGGCCCTTGGCTGGCAGCGCCGGATCCGGCGTGCGGTTCTCGGCGATGGCCGCCACCAGCGCGCGCTGGGCCGGCATGATGATGCGGAACACGTTGCCCACCATGATCGTGCCGATCACCGCGCCCACGTGCAGGTAGGCACCGCGGCCGCTGAACACCTTGCTGAAGCCGTAGGCGGCCGCAATCAACAGCACGAACAGGATCAAGCCGAGCAGGGCAGGGCGCTTGCCCAGGGCCGAGTCGCAGAGGAAGGAGTAGATGAACCAGCCGGCGAACAACGAGCCGATGCCCAGCAACACGCCTTCGGTGCCGCTGAGGCTGCTGCCGGGGGCGAGCAGGTACAGCGTCGGGTTCCAGTAGAACACCACGCACAGCAGCGCGACGCCCGACATCCAGGTGAAATAGGCTTCCCATTTGAACCAGTGCAGGTTGTCCGGCATGGTCGGCGGGGCCAGTTTGTATTTTTCCAGGTGGTAGATACCGCCACCGTGGATCGCCCACAAGTCACCGGCCAGGCCGCTCTTGGGGTTGACGCGATTGAGGTTGTTTTCCAGCCAGACAAAGTAGAACGAAGCGCCGATCCAGGCGACGCCAGTGATCATGTGAACCCAGCGCACGCTCAGGTTCAGCCATTCCATCAAATGTGCTTCCACAGTCTTTACCTCTCGCCTGTCACCCTGTTGTCGGGTGATCCGGCCTTCTCTTATTGGTGGGGGGCGAGGATCAACCGCTCATCCTCTTTGAAAAAATGCTCATCGCAGTTATTGCCTGTGCCACTGCGATCAACCACCAGGAAGTCATCCCGCTTTTCGATCGTCAGCACCGGGTGGTGCCAGACGCCGCGATGGTAATTGATGCCCTGCCTGCCGTTGGTGACGAAGGCGCGGACCAAGCCTGATACAGGTGCATCGCCAAGTGGCGCGACCACGATCAGAAAGGGGTTGCCGAGCAGCGGAATAAAAGCCTGGCTGCCCAGCGGGTGTCTTTCCAGCATGCACACGGTCAGCGGCATGTCCTGCGCATCGGCGCGGAAGATGCTGATGATGGCGTGGTCTTCAGGCTGTGCTGTTTCGACCGTAGCCAACTTGTGAAAGCGCATGGTCGACCCGTTGTTGATCATGAAGTGATCGCTGCCGTCGGTTTCGATAACGTCTCCGAAAGGGGCGAAGGCTTCTTTGGTCAGGGGTTCGATCATCAGTGTGCGCATGGCTGTCTTCTTAATCTTGAATTGTTATTGGATCTTTGTAGGAGCGAGCTTGCTCGCGAAAAACTCAAGGACACCGCGTATATCCAGAATGGGCGCGTTATCGTTGACGATCTTCGCGAGCAAGCTCGCTCCTACAGGCTCAGCATTACTTCGACACTTTGCCCAGGACACGCAGGCGACTCACACCGCCATCCGGGAACACATTCAGGCGGATATGGGTAATCGGCCCCAGTGCCTTGATCTGCTCGGCGAAGGTGTGTTCGGCGTGCATTTCCAGTTTCTGCGCCGGCAACAGTTCGCGCCAGAACAGCGATTGGGTTTCGATCTGGCTGTCGGTGCCGCCTTTGACGAACGCGCCCTGGATCGAGCAGGTGTCCGGGTAGTTGCCCTTGAAGTGCAGGGTGTCGACGATGATCCTCTCGATCTCGCCCGGGTGGCCGAGCGCGACGATCACCCAGTCATTGCCTGGTGTACGACGACGCGCGGTTTCCCAGCCGTCGCCCATGTTGATGCCACGGCCCGGGTTGAGGATGTTGCTCATGCGCCCGAAGTGTTCGTCGGAGCAGGCCAGGGCACGCCCGCCATTGAGCGCGGCAGCCAAGTCGACCTGTTCGTTGTCGCCCACCGACGACCAGTCGCGGAATGGCACGCCGTACACACGCAGACGGGCAACGCCGCCATCCGGGTAGATGTTGAAGCGCAGGTGGCTGAACGCCTGGTCGTTATTGATTTCGTGGTAGTGGTGGCTGTTGCCTTGCAGCTCGACCGCCGACAGCACTTCCACCCACTGGGTGTTGGCGTCCGGCTCGCCCGAGGCCAGGAAGCAGGCTTCCAGGGAGGCCGACGGCGGGAAGTTGCCGGTGAAGAATGAAGTGTCGATGTCCACGCCCTTGATCGAGCCGGGCACGCCCAGGCGGATCACTGCGCTGTCGTAGCCTTCGAAGCGCTTGCGGCGTGACTCCCAGCCGTCCATCCACTTGCCGTTGTCATCGAAAACGCCCTCCTTCCATACGGCCGGGGTCGGCTGGAACAGGCGGTTGGCGTCGGCGAACCAGTCATCGGTCACCGAGATGATCTTGGTGCCCAGGCGGGCGTCGGCCAGGTTGACGAACTTTTCGAAAGGTACGGCGTAAGCTTTCATTCTTCTTGTCTGCCTTAGATAGAGTGGCTGGGGATGGTCGTTTAGAGGGTCAATAAACGGAACAACGCGATCTTGTTGATCTCGTCCAGCGCGCACTTGAACTCTGTATCCGTGGAGTTATGGATGCGCGTTTCGAACGCGGCGAGGATCTGGTGCCGGTTGCTGCCTTTTACCGCCATGATGAAGGGAAACTTGAACTTGGCCTTGTAGGCGTCGTTCAGCTCGGTGAAGCGAGAAAACTCTTCGGCCGTGCATTGGTGAATCCCCGCGCCAGCTTGCTCATCGGTGCTGGCTTGGGTGAGTTGGCCCTGGACGGCAGCTTTACCGGCCAGGTCCGGGTGAGCATTGATCAGCGCCAGTTGCGAGGCGTGATCAGCACTCAACAGGATATCGCTCATGCGCTGGTGCAGGGTTTCGATCTGGTCGATCGAGGCATCCTGGCCCAGGTCGAAGGCCTTTTCGGCCACCCATGGCGAGTGTTCGTAGATATCGGCGAAGGCCTCGACGAATGCGTCGCGGCTCAAGGTCGAAGGTTTCAAGGTCTGGAATGCAGTCATTTCGCCGCTCCCGTGCAGGGGTGGGTTTGCTGCCAATGGCGGGCAATGTCGACACGCCGGGTGAACCACACCTGTTCGTGACTCTTGGCGTATTCAATAAAACGCTTCAAGGAGGCCAGGCGTGCCGGGCGGCCAATCAGGCGGCAATGCAAACCGATGGACAGCATCTTCGGTGCCTCGGCGCCTTCGGCATACAGCACGTCAAACGCGTCTTTGAGGTACTCGAAAAAATCATCGCCCTTGTTGAAACCCTGCACCTGGGTAAAGCGCATGTCGTTGGTGTCCAGGGTGTAGGGGATCACCAGGTGCGGCTTGCCGGTGGGGGTGTTGGGTTCCCAGTAGGGCAGGTCGTCGTCATAGGTGTCGCAATCATAGAGGAAGCCGCCTTCCTCCATCACCAGCCGGCGCGTGTTGGGGCCGGTGCGCCCGGTGTACCAGCCCAGTGGGCGTTCGCCGGTGAGTTCGGTGAGGATGCGGATGGCTTCGAGCATGTGCTCGCGCTCCTGGGCCTCGTCCATGTACTGGTAGTCGATCCAGCGGTAGCCGTGGCTGCAGATTTCGTGACCGGCAGCCACCATCGCGCGGATCACGTCCGGGTGGCGCTGGGCGGCCATGGCTACGGCGAAGATGGTCAGCGGGATATCGAATTCTTTGAATAGCTTCAGGATGCGCCATACGCCGGCACGGCTGCCGTATTCGTACAGCGATTCCATGCTCATGTTGCGCTCGCCTTGCAGCGGCTGGGCCGAGACCATTTCCGAGAGGAAGGCTTCGGACTCTTTGTCACCATGCAGGATATTGCGCTCGCCGCCTTCTTCGTAGTTGAGTACGAACGATAGCGCGATGCGTGCCTTGCCCGGCCAGTGGGGGTGAGGAGGGTTACTGCCGTAACCGATCAGGTCGCGTGGGTAGTCAGCGCTCACTGCAGTCTTCCTTCTTGTTCGTCGAGGTGGCGATGAGTGATTGTATACAACTTATTCGCCACTTTGTAAGTGTGCATTTCTGCATTTTTTCTGAACGGTCGGTTTACAAGGGTTGCAAGAAACCTGCCTGACTGGTCAATTTAAGCAAAATAACTGCGCTGTCTGCGTAGGTGCAGGGAACTGTAGGAGCGAGCTTGCTCGCGAAGAACTTCAAGTCACCGCGTTTCTCCTGAAGACCCGCGGTATCGTTGGCAATTTTCGCGAGTAAGCTCGTTCCCACAGGGCGCAGTTCAGAAGACGCGATGAGTAGGTTGAATTTATTGTGTACAATTTTTTTGAAAAGTGTCTTAATCACCCATCGCCGGCTTTTTCACTGCCCTGATAAAGTGCGGATTTCTCTTCTACTGACTTAGGGAGGCGCGTAGACGCCATGGGACGTTTGACCACACACGTTTTGGACGCCGCACACGGCTGCCCCGGCAGCGCGATCAAGGTTGAGCTGTACCGCGTCGAAGGCGCGCAGCTGGAGCTGGTTGCCAGTGCCATGACCAACAGCGACGGCCGTTGCGATGCGCCACTGCTGCAAGGTGACGACTACCGCAGCGGTGTCTACCAGTTGCAATTCAGTGCCGGCGACTATTACCGCGCCCGTGGTGTTCAACTGCCCCAGCCTGCGTTTCTCGATGTGGTGGTGCTGCGCTTTGGCATCAGCGCTGAACAGGATCATTACCACGTGCCCCTGCTGATTTCGCCTTACAGCTACTCCACCTACCGCGGTAGCTGAGTCGTCACCGCGCTTCGCACCCCCCAAATGCTCTTCGTTGGTTTCGCCCGCACGCACTGCGGGCTTTTTTTTGCCTGCGGCCTGTGGGTGGGGCGCCCAACTATGTAACGCACCCTGGATAGCCGGGGTGCCTAGGCTCGGCTTTTTCTGTACGGGAAAGTCCGCCATGAGCACTGACACCACCTCCACCTGGGCCGACAAGCTCGACTTCGACGACCCGCACACTACATCAGCAGATCGTGACGAGGCGATGCGCACGCTGCTGACCCGTCGGCTCAACGCGGTCATGCAGCCCAGCCTGGAAATCAATCGGCTCCACCAAGCGCAGGCCAGCGCCAGCGAAGCGGCCAAGGTCCTCAGTGGCTTGCTTGGCCGTGCGCCCAGAGTGCTGGGAGTCGTGCGCAACGCGCTGCACGAGGCATTTGGCCTGGACCCGGACACCGTGCTGTTCACCGAACCGCGGCCACCGGCCCCGCCCCAGAAGGTCGACAGCCTGACCGAACGCGCACTGGCCTTGCTGATCCAGCCCTATGTACCAGTCAATATCAACCACTTCACCGCGCTGAGTATCAAGGATGATCCGGCCCGTACCTTGCCTTATACGGCTTGGGATGCCCTGGTGCGGGTCAAGGGCTTGGCCTTGCTCGGCCGCATCGAACAGGCGGCCCGTGAGTATTGGCAGCAGCTGGCCCATGGTTCGTGGTTGACCCGTCGCGAGCGCTGGGTGCAATTGCGTACCTCCTTGTTTGCCGCAAACGCTTGGCTGGCCTATCGCGCGTACCACCTGTCTGACAGCGGCTATGACATGCTGCGCAAGTTGCTGGAAATACCCGAAGCCGACCAGCGCCAGCGGGCCGGCGGCGAATGGGCGAACGTTCAGGCAAGCAAGATCATGTGGCCTGCCACCAACCAGCGTAGCGTGTCGGTTCCGGGTGCCTTGCACATCTATCGCGAGGGCGGTGAGGGGGATTCGACCCACGTGGTGTATCTGCCTGGCCTGTTTCGCCAGTTCTACGAATTCGCTTCCTGGCACCAATTGGTGTGTGATCTGCCGATACTGGTCAATGGCCCGCTGAGCCGCATGTTGTGGCAGTGCCTGCCGTTGCGCCGCTGGCATGAACTGTGTGAGGCACCCAGCGTTATACCCATGCCGTTCGTACCACAGCGTGGCGGCGTGTTGCGCGGTGACGCGCTGTTGGTCAGTGCCGGCGAGACGCTGGACGGGCAATGGGATAACGAACTGGCGTGTGCCTTGTCGATCAACCACGCGGCGGTGGGCCTTCAGGGCGCGAGCGCGTCAGCGGCTCCCGATGTGCGGCGCTTTCTCAAGTTTATCGAGAAAGGACGTCGGCGCCTGGTCACTTTCCCGCGCTTGGGACACACCCTGGAGATCTTGCTGGAGTGGGATCGGCAGCGCCGCAGCGACGAGATCGTGGCTGGGCACCTGGCGCCGGAACTTGCGTTGAAAACCCGCGAAGCGCAGCTCAAGCGTTACGAAAAAGGCCTGATGGGCTTGCTCGACGCGACGGATGTGAGCAAGGACAGCGTGGCCTACCAGGATTTTCTCAGCCTCGAACGCCAGTGGCAGACACATGTAGAGACTGCGCGCAAATGGGCGCGGGGGCCGCTGGACCGTGTGTTTGAAAAAGAGTATTGGCAGGAGCAACCCGAGGGTTCGCGCAATCGTGGCTCCTCGCTGGGCTCGGCACAGCTGCAGGCTTTGCTGTACGAGGCGCAGATGCAACACCGCCTGAGCCTGCTCAGCGACGCCCACTTGGCACATCTCGAAACAGCGCTGAGTAAAGCCTGGCGGCCTGGGCAGCGGGCCACCGATACCTGCGTGCTGCAAGTGGCGGTGGGCGGTGATGCCTTCACCTTGTACCCACTGCTGGGCGCGGTGCTGGTGACTTGCAACGCGGCCCAGGCCAACCCTGACGCCCCGCACCCGGTGTTGTTATATGTGGCCGGACATTACGAAGGGCTGGTGGCGTTTGACTCCCTGAGTGCGTTTGCCAAGGCGCTTGAAGCCAGCCTGAAAAGCCGCGATGGCTCGATGCTGTGGCGCTGTATCGGGCGGCACCAGCGCACGCAGGCGCGCATGGCGATCAGCGCGGTGCCCACCGATACGCCCCTGGTGGTGAGCTATGCAGTGATCGAACGCGCCTTGCTCAAAGACCTGTTCATCAAGCAGGTGCAACATCACATCGAGATGAACAAGCGGATTGATCAGGGGCACCGGCTGTTCAACCAGGTGAGTGACCGGGAACTGAGCCGGCTGTTATTGGCCCAGGAATTGTTCGACGGCCTGCAGGTGCCGGCCAATGATGCACGGACCCTGGCCATGGCCAATCTCAACCTGTTGCAGACGGCCGCCATCCAGGCGAAGAAACTGCCGGCCTGGCTGGCCACGGCGACCAGCGCCCAACGCCAGCACTACAAGGGCTTGTGTCGCCGCTACCTGGCCAGTGCCTGGGCGGTGGAACGCAAGCTGTGGCTGGAGTTGCCCGACCTCGAATCCTTTGCCCGCCAGGCGCTGATCGCCCGCTTGAGCAAAGACGGTTTGTACCCGCCATTGGATATTGATAAACCCCTGCTCGATGTGCCAGATGATGTGAGTTCCCAGTTGTGTAGCTGGTCGAGCCAATGTGCGGTGGCGGATCGCGATGTGAAAATCACTGTCAGCCAGCAGCGCACGACCTTCAGCCTGCTGCAATTGGCGCTGCATAACCTGGATCCCAAAGCCCCATGGACCCGCTGGCGCTTGAACCGTGCACGCTGGCTCGACCCGGATCTGAAAAAACGACTGAGTGTGCGTTACCTGATCAAGACGCTCGCCTCCCTGGATCTGGGTGGGGAATACGACAAGCTGATCCAGCGCGCGTTCTACCCGCCGGCATCGACCCGGATACCGTCCCAGGGCTTATCCCAGGCGCTGGTCTATCGGGCCCTGCAACAAAGGGCTCAGATGCAGGTGTACAGCGCGGTCCGGCAGGGCTTGAGCGAGCAGGCGCAACGGCTGTTCAGCCGCGTCATGGAGGCGCAGGTGGCCAGTGATCTGAGAGGTGACGGGTTGGATGTGCAATTGGGGTTGGTGCGTCTGGTGGGCCACACTCTGGAGCATGATCGCCATGTTGCCGCAATGCTGGTGATGCAGGACAGGCTTTCCGGACTGTGCGTCGTCTATTGGCCCGCAGCGTTGGAAAGCCCGCCCATCGCCGAGTACGCCAGTGTGGCGCTGGCCGAGCAAGCCTTGAACAAGGACGGTGCCTTGCCCCTGAATCGCAAGGTGTTGGCGCGCCAGGTAGCGCCCGGCTGGGAGACCCAGGCGGTCGACAGCTACCCCGGCGAAGACCCGCAGTTAGCACCGCGCAAGCTGTTTGTACACCGTATTGACGTGCCGTCTGTGGCCCGTCTTATTGGGCTGATCGTCGGTTTCTTCACGGTGCGGCATAAGGTGCCGGCGGTTGACCCGGACAGTGTGGCGGCGCAAATCAACGAGCAGATTGCGCTGGTGCCCGAAGGTTGGCTGGCCACGGTGACCACCTCCCAGGGCAATGCCAGGGCGCTGCTGGCCCATGCACGAATGTTCGAGGTGCAGCGTCGTACCCAGGCCCAGTCCAACTCTTCCCTGGCGTTGCAGGCATATCGCGAGCAACGTCTGGGTGAGCAGCATGCTGCGAGCATCCGCGGTCTGCTGTCCTTTGTCCCGGTGCTGGGCGTGGGTATCAGCCTGTACGAAATGCTGCTTGCGGCGCGGCGTTATCATTTCAGCCGCGATGCCCACGACGCCGTGGATGTGGCGTTCCTGACCCTGCTGGCGTTCGTTGACGTACTGTTGTCGTTTGGCCCCGCGCCCAAGGGGGCCAGGGTTGCGCGGGTCGCCCTGTCGCACTTGCATCGCCATCATGGTTTCGCCAGCGGTGCGCTCGCCGGCCTGAACGTCTCGCCTGGCAGACCGCTCAGCCTGCTGGGACGCTTCAAGTATTCAGGCGGGTTGGAAGATGCTGTCGAGTTGAAGTGGCCCCAAGACAAGGGACGGTATGTGAAAAATGGTCAACAGTTGCTGGCCGATGGTGACGAGATTTATTCGGTGTATCAACGCCGGAATGAAGCGGACCTGCGCTTGAAAACGCCTTCTGCGCAAGGCTCGGACGAACTGATGCTGCACATCGAGCACCCTCGTGAGTGGCTGCTGCAGGCCGATGCGCCGGTAGCGGGGCCGAGTTCCGCGGTATTCCAGCCTTGGGCTCCGGCCCGGAGCGCCGGTGAGTGGGCACCGCCCTCGCGGGCCCTCACGGAGGCGGCTCTGCGGGCTTCGCCGATAGCCGACACCACCTGGCAAAGTTGGGGTTTCCAGCCGGATTTCGCGCTGAATGAGGTAGCGCCCCCGCGCCGGATTTACCAAGTGCCCGCGATGTCAGGTTACCCGGGATACGAGGTGCTGCAGTTAGGCGACAACTATTTCCGGCTGTTGCCCCAGGGCTCTGGGGTGTCATCCCGCAGTATCGTTTTCATCATGAGAAACCACGATCTTTCCTTCAGGGCCTATGGGTATATGGAGCGTTGGTTGGGCAGCAACTCCGCCGAACAGCCGGTGCCGACCACCCTGGGTACCGATGGTTTATGGACGCCGCATCAACCCCTGTTCAACGAACCCCTGAGCGTGACAGTGGGCAGAGCCTTTCCCATGCTGACGGAGGGCAGCCGGCTTTTTTTGGGCGAGCGCCTGGTTGAGCTGGCGGACAGCGGGACTTCGATTACGGCCACGCATTTACTCAATATCCGCGCCAGCCTCGACCATTGGCTGGCGCCGGGCACCTCGGGGCATATGGTCGATTTGTTGAAGATACTCCGGCCCGCAGGCGTCCCCGGTGCGGCCAGTATCAATATAGGGGTCGATGGGGCTTCACCCGGGTTCATGCGCGTAGATTTCGCGCCTCCCTTCAGGCTCGATACCGCATTGCTCAGGAGCATGGGTAGAGGCCGCAATGCGCGGCGCTCGCAAGCGGCACAAGGCGCGGTCAGGCAGGTTCTTGAGCAGAATGGCTTTGTCGTCAGTCCCATCGACAGGCGCCATGGCGGGCCGGCCTCAATCGATTTCTTCTGTACGCATCCGGAGACCGACAGGGTCTATTTCGTGCTGACGCGCTGGGCCGACAATCGCACGGTCGTCCTGCGCTCACGGGTGGCGCCGCAGCTCTCCGATACGTGGTTTCGCCAGCGATTCATCTCGGCCACGCCGTTCTCGGCGGAGTTCGCGGCCATGAAAATCGCCCTGAACGAAGGGCGGCTGGTCAGGCTGGTGGCGGGCGTCCAATGGTCGGCTCGGTATGCCGAGCCGCCCAGTGTGTTTTTTGCCAAGGTCGCCGCGCTCACCCCTTGAGCAATGCGGTGGCCGCCGCGCCGCCAAACAGTGCAGCACTGATCCGGTTGAACCAGCTTTGCCCCGAACCGCTGCGCAAATACCGCGCAGCGCCATGGGCACCCAGGCCGTAGGCCAGCTTGCAAAACAGGTCGAGCACGGTCCAGGTGGCGATCATGACCAGCAACTGCGGCAGGAACGCCTGCTGGCTGCTGAGAAATTGTGGCAGGAAGGCTGCGAAGAACAAGATGTCCTTGGGGTTGCTGGCGCCCAGCACAAAAGCCCGGCCAAACAGGCTGCGAAAGCGCGGCGTCGCCTGGGCCTGCGGGACTTCGGTGGCGTGGCTTGGTTGACGCGATTGCTGCCAGCTCTGCCAGGCGAGGTAGGCCAGGTACAGCGCACCCACGACCTTCAGGGCGCTGAACAGTTGCTCCGAGGCCAGCAGTAGCGCACCCAGGCCCAAGGCCGAAGCGCTCAGCAGGCAGATCGAAGCAAACACGCCGCCCAGAAACGCCGGGTACGAACGGCGCAGGCCGTAGTTGAGGCTGTTGCTGATCATCAGCAGCGACAGCGGGCCGGGGATCAGGATCACGACCAATGCAGCGCCGCTGAACAGCAGCCAGGTTTCCAGGTTCATCTACATTCCTCCCTTCATGCAAAAGCCCCACCCGAAGGTGAGGCGGTTTTTCAGCCATTCCCGGACTACAGGAAGATGAACTTGGCGATAAAGATCGCGCAGAGCACCCACAGGCTGACGGAAATCTCCCGGTATTTGCCGGTGCCGGCCTTGAGCGCCACATAAGTGATAAAGCCCAGGGCGATCCCATCGGCGACCGAGAACGTCAGCGGCATCATGATCGCGGTGACGATCGCCGGGATGCTGTCGGTGGCTTCATCCCAGTTGATATGGGCCATGCTCGCCATCATCAACATTGCCACATAAATCAACGCGCCCGCGGTGGCGTAAGCGGGAATCATGCCTGCCAATGGGGCGAAAAACATCGCCGCCACGAACAGCACGCCCACGGTCACGGCAGTCAAGCCGGTGCGACCACCGGCCGCCACGCCTGCGGCGCTTTCTACATAACTGGTCACGGGTGGTACACCCACCATGGCGCCGAACACGCTGGAAGCACTGTCGGCCTTCAATGCGCGAGACAGGTTGTCGATCTTGCCGTCGGCCTTCACCAGTCCGGCACGTTGGGCAACGCCCATCAGTGTACCGGCAGTGTCAAACATGTGTACAAAAAGAAAGGCAAATACCACGCTGATCATGCTCACATTGAACACACCCATCACATCCATGGCCATCCAGGTCGGTGCCAGGCTCGGTGGGATGGAGGCAATGCCGTTGTAATGCACCAGGCCCAGGCCCCAGCCCGCGAGGGTTACGGCAATGATGCTGATCAGGATCGCGCCGAATACACGGTGATAACTGAGGATGGCAATCAGCAGGAAGCACACCGCCGCCAGCAGCGGTGCCGGTTCGTGCAGGGAACCGAGCTTGATCAAGGTGGCCGGGCTGTCGACGATGATGCCTGCGGTTTTCAGGCCGATCACCCCGAGGAACAAGCCGACGCCTGCGCCCATGGCATGGCGCAGGCTGACCGGGATGCTATTGAGCAGCCATTCGCGAATGCGTGACAGCGTCAGAATCATGAACAGCACACCCGAGACAAATACCGCGCCTAGGGCGGTTTCCCAGGTGTAGCCCATGGTGCCGACCACGGTGTAAGTGAAAAAGGCGTTCAAGCCCATGCCCGGCGCCAGGCCCACCGGCCAGTTGGCGTACAGGCCCATCAACAGGCAGCCCAGGGCGGCGGCGATGCACGTGGCGACAAACGCCGCGCCGTGATCGATACCGGCGTCAGCCATGATGTTGGGGTTGACGAATATGATGTAGGCCATGGTGATGAAGGTAGTGAGGCCGGCGATCAGCTCGGTCTTCACTGTGGTGCCATGCAAGCGCAGTTTGAACAGGCGCTCCAGCCAGCCACCTTGCGGCGCGGCGAGGTCCAATGTAGGGGCTTCGGTTTTACGGCTATCCACAGCGAGTACTCCTCAATCGTTTTATTGTTATTTCCAGCGCCGGTCACATGAGTGGGCAACAGCACTTTGAGGTACTGGCGGGTTTGTTGACCAAAAGGTCAGGAACTCGCACGAAGCGAATTATGCTTTTGTATACAAATAAAGCAAATAATGTTTTCGATTGTCTGGACGAAAGGAGATGAAAGGCGATTTTCCAGGACGTGCTGGGTAATTATTCTGCCGCTCACCTTGAAACAACTCCTCGACACCCGCACCTTATCGGCGCAAGCATTCGGTCAGAGCGCACAAGCGGCATAAGGGGAGCCCCATGTACAAGGTTTATGGCGATTACAAGTCGGGCAACTGCTACAAAGTCAAACTGATGCTCAATCTGCTGGGCATCCCGTATCAATGGATCGATGTCGACATCCTCAACGGCGACACCGAGACCGCTGAATTCCTGGCCAAGAACCCCAACGGCAAGATCCCGGTACTGGAGCTGGAAGACGGTACCTGCCTGTGGGAGTCCAATGCGATTCTTAACTTTCTCGCCGATGGCAGTGAGTTCCTGCCGTCCGAACCGCGTCTGCGCACCCAGGTATTGCAGTGGCAGTTTTTCGAGCAGTACAGCCATGAGCCATATATTGCGGTGGCGCGGTTTATCCAGTTCTACCTGAACATGCCGGAAGATCGCCTTGAGGAATACAAGACCACCCACAAGGGCGGTTACAAGGCCTTGAGGGTCATGGAACGCCAGCTGCAAGCCACGCCGTACTTGGTGGGTGAGCAGTATTCGATTGCCGATATTGCGCTGTATGCCTACACCCATGTGGCCCATGAAGGGGGCTTCGACCTGGCGCCTTACCCGGCGGTGCAGGCGTGGTTGCAGCGAGTGGCCAGGCATCCGAAGCATGTGACCATGGTGGATTAACCACAGGCGCAAAGGTAGGAGGGGGCTTGTCCCCTCCCACATTCAGCGCAGCGGCGTATCGGATAATTCTTCATTGAGCAGCTCAAAGCAGCGTTGTGCTGCCGGGCTCAACGTCATCCCACTGCGACTGATCAAACCAATCTCTCGATTTACCCCGGGGTGCTTGATGTCGATCCGCTTCAGCCCTTCCAGGCTGTCTGCCGCTGACTCCGGCAGCACGCTGATTCCCAGCCCCTGGCGCACCAATGCCAATACCGTCGACATGTAGTTGGCCTCCATGCCCGCGTTCAGCGTCAATCGGGTCTCGTCAAACAGGGCGTCCACCTGTTCGCGCACGCTGCTGTCGCGTCCGGTAAGGATGATCGGCTGCTCTGCCAGTTGCTCCAGGGTCAGTGAGCGATAGCGCGTCAGCCGATGGTCCAGTGGCACAAACGCACACAAGCGGTCATTCAGCACCGGCACAAATTCCAGGCCATGACTCAAGCGCGCACGTACCCCAATGCCGAAATCCACCTCGCCATTGCGCACCTGGGCATGAATGCGATGGGCCACCAAGTCATGCAGGCGCACTTCAATGCCGGCAAAGCGCTGGCGAAACTGGCGCAAGGCCGGAGGCAGGGCGCCGGCGCATACCGAAGGCAGGGCGGCGATCGTCACCACGCCCCGGCGCAGGGCGGCCAGGTCGCGGGAGCCGGTGACGATGTTGTCCAGGTCCAGCAGCAGTTTTTCCATGGGCCCGCGCGCCTCCTGGCCGGCAGCGGTAATACTCACGTGGCGTGGGCTGCGGTCGAGCAGGGCGACGCCGAGCCAGTCTTCCAGTTGTTGCACCTGCACGGTCAGGGCCGACGGCGACAGATGCAGCTCATTCGCGGCCTTGGTGAAACTGCCGGTGCGGGCAACGGCGAGGAAAGCCTGAATGTGCTGGATCGAGTTTTTCATTCTGTTTTTCCGAACGTGCTAGGCCGAATATTCCAATTTACAAAGACTAACCCGCTTCCAATACTCCAGGGAAAACAATAACCGGCCAACCAGGCCGTCCTGGAGTAACCCATGCTCGCAACCCTGGGTGTCATCACCATCCTCTGCCTGCTCGCTGCCGTCATGAGCAAGCGCCTCTCACCGCTGGTGGCCCTGATCGCCTTGCCGATCATCGCCGCGCTGCTCGGTGGGTTCGGCCTGCAGACCAGTGCCTTCATCATTACCGGGATCAAGAACGTCGCCCCCGTGGTCGGCATGTTTGTCTTCGCAATCCTGTTTTTCGGGATCATGACCGACGCCGGCATGCTTGACCCCATCATTGATCGCATCCTGCGCACGGTAGGCACGCGTCCCACAAGGATTGTGGTCGGTACCGCGACCTTGGCGTTGCTGGTGCACTTGGACGGCTCTGGTGCGGTGACCTTTCTAGTGACGGTGCCGGCGATGCTGCCGTTGTATACGCGGCTGGGCATCGACAAGCGCATTCTCGCCTGCGTTTGCGCAATGGCGGCGGGGGTCAACTTCCTGCCCTGGACCGGGCCGGTACTGCGCTCGTCGGCGGCCCTGCATGTGCCTGTCGCTGACCTGTTCCAGCCGTTGATTCCGGTGCAGATCGTCGGGCTGATCTTCGTCTTCGCCTGTGCCTGGTGGCTGGGCCATCGTGAAGAAAAGCGCCTCGGCCTGGGCGCCGGCTCCACGGTAGATGCAGTGCCGCAGCGGGTACTCAGCGATGACGATATCAAGCTGCGCCGCCCACGGCTGTTTTGGGTCAACCTGCTCCTGACCGTACTGGTGATGGTGGTGATGATCGCCGGTTGGGTCGACCCGGTGGTGATGTTCATGCTCGGCACCGTGATCGCGCTGTGTATCAATTACCCCAACGTCGACGCCCAGCGTGCACGCATCGACGCCCATGCGAAAACCGCGCTGACGATGGCCAGTATCCTGCTCGCCGCCGGGGTGTTCACCGGCATCATGCAAGGCACCGGCATGCTCAAGGCCATCGCCGAAGTCGCGGTGGCGCAGATTCCGGCGGGTCACGGCAAGTTGATCCCGGCAGTGGTGGGCTTTTTATCCATGCCCTTGAGCATGTTGTTTGATCCCGATTCCTATTATTTCGGTGTGATGCCGGTGATCGCCGAAGTCGGCAAAGCCTTGGGCGTCGACCCCCTGCAAGTGGCCCAGGCCTCGTTGCTGGGCGTGCACACCACTGGTTTCCCGGTCAGCCCGCTGACCCCCGCGACCTTCCTGCTGGTGGGCCTGTGCAAGATCGAGCTGGCCGATCACCAGCGCTTCACCATTCCTTTCCTGTTTGCCGCGTCGGTGTTGATGACCCTGACGGCATTGCTCCTGGGAGTGTTTTGAAATGAAAACCTTGCGTATCGGTTCTGGAGCCGGCTACTCCGGCGACCGTATCGAACCCGCCGTGGAATTGGCCGAACAGGGGGATTTGGATTACCTGGTGTTCGAGTGCCTGGCCGAACGCACCATTGCCCTGGCGCAGCAGGTGCGTATCAGCGACCCGCAGGGCGGTTACGACCCGTTGCTGGGTGAGCGCATGCGCCGGGTCTTGCCCTTCGTCGGACGGCTTGCAGGGCGTCGCCGCTTGCGCGTAATCACCAATATGGGCGCGGCCAACCCGCTGGCGGCTGCCATTGAAGTACGGCGTATTGCCGCCGAACTCGGCCTTGGCCTCAAGGTGGTGGCCGTGGTGGGCGATGATGTACTGCACGCCTTACCTGGCGAGCAGTTGCTGGATAACGGCCAGACCGTCGCGTCCCTCGGCGAGCGCCTGATTTCCGCGAATGCCTACCTGGGGGTGGAGGGCATTCTTGAGGCGCTGCGCGTCGACGCTGATGTGGTGATCACCGGGCGTGTGGCCGACCCTTCGTTGTTCCTGGCGCCGCAGATGTTTGAGTTTGGCTGGGCCGCTGATGATTGGCAGCGTCTGGGTCGCGGCACTTTGGTTGGGCATTTGCTCGAATGTGCCGGGCAGGTCAGTGGCGGTTATTTTGCCGACCCGGGTTTCAAGGACGTCGATGACCTGGCGCGCCTGGGCTTTCCGCTGGCTGAAGTGGATGCGGACGGCCACGCCTTGATCACCAAAGTCGCAGGCTCCGGGGGGCGGGTCAGCCGGGCCACATGCGCCGAGCAGTTGATCTACGAAGTGCATGACCCTGCCGCTTATTTGACCCCTGATGTGACCGCCGATTTTTCCCAGGTTGGGTTTGTGGAGGAGAACGTGGACCGAGTGCGTGTCCAGGGCGCTGATGGCCGTGCGCGGCCTGAACAATTGAAGGTCAGCGTCGGTTATCTGGATGGCTGGATCGGTGAGGGACAGATGTCCTACGGCGGTCCGGGGGCTGTCGCACGGGCGCAGCTGGCACGAGACGTTGTACTCAAACGTCTGGAATTGATGGGCGTGAAGATGCAGGAGGTGCGCGCCGAATTGATCGGCATAGACGCGCTGCACGGCCAGCGCAGCAGTGTTGAACCCTGGGAAGTACGTCTGCGGGTGGCGGCCCGTTGTGAGGAACGCAGTGAAGCCGTGCGCGTCGGCAATGAAGTGGAAACCCTCTATACCAACGGCCCTAGCGGTGGTGGAGGGGCGAGCAAGAACGTGCGCCAGGTGGTGGCGGTAGCCTCGTTATTGCTGCCCCGAGAGTCGGTCAAGGTGAGGATTGAAGTATGAAACTGCACACGTTGGCCCATTCCCGCACCGGGGATAAGGGCGACACGTCGAACATTTCCATCATTGCTTATCGCGCCGAGGATTATCCGTTGCTGTGTGAACAGTTGACTGCTGAGCGCGTGGCCGAGTTCTTTGCCGGTTTACGTGAACTTGATGCGCCGCCGGTACGGCGTTATGAGCTGCCGAGCGTGCAGGGGCTGAACTTCGTTCTGCCGGGAATCCTGCGCGGCGGCGTGACACGCTCACTGGCCTTGGATGCCCACGGTAAGTGCCTGGGCTCGGCACTGCTGGATCTGGACCTGATAACACCGACCTGATTTCTGTAGGAGCGAGCTTGCTCGCGAAAAACGTCAACGATAACGCGTGCTTCCTGAGTAAACGCAGTGCCTGTGAGTTTTTCGCGAGCAAACTCGCTCCTACATTGACCGCAGCGTGCTTCAGATCGCAGCGAAGCGCTTGTCCAGGTAATCGATGATCACCTTGGAGTCATACATCCAGGTAGTCTGGCCGTTCTCTTCGATGCGCAGGCACGGCACCTTGATTTTGCCACCTTGCTCCAGCAGAGTCTGGCGGTCCTGCTCGTTGTTCTTCGCGTCTTTGAGGGCGACCGGCACGTTGAGGCGATGCAGGGTACGGCGGGTCTTGACGCAAAACGGGCAGGCGTGGAACTGATACAGCGTCAGGCTCTTGGCCGCTTCGTTCACTTGCGCCTGTTGTTCGGCGGGGCGCTGTTTTTTGCGTGGGCGGGTCAGGAAATCGCCGGCGATGATGATTTGGCCGAGGCCCACTCGAAGTGCTTTGACGAACATGGCTGTTACCTCTTGCCCATAACTGAGGGGGCGCAGCTTACCTGATTTCTGCAGGCGAAAAAAAACCGGCGATGAACGCCGGTTTTTTTACTACTCGCCCGTTACTTGATCAGGCTGAGGAATTCACTGCGGGTAGCTGCGTTGTCGCGGAATTCACCGAGCATCACCGACGTGATCATCGACGAATTCTGTTTCTCCACACCGCGCATCATCATGCACATGTGCTTGGCCTCGATCACTACGGCCACGCCCAGGGCACCGGTCACTTCCAGTACGGCATCGGCGATCTGGCGGCTGAGGTTTTCCTGGATCTGCAGGCGACGCGCATACATGTCGACAATCCGTGCGACCTTCGACAGGCCCAGCACTTTGCCGCTTGGGATATAGGCGACGTGAGCCTTGCCGATAAACGGCAGCAGATGGTGCTCGCACAACGAGTACAGCTCGATGTCCTTGACCAGCACCATTTCGCTGTTGTCGGAGCTGAACAAGGCACCGTTGGTGACTTCTTCAAGCGTCTGTGCATAACCGCGGCAGAGGTACTGCATCGCCTTGGCGGCACGCTTTGGCGTGTCGAGCAGACCCTCGCGGGAGACGTCCTCGCCGAGTTGGCCGAGAATCTCTGTGTAATTCTGTTCCAGGGACATGAAACTACCTGTGGGATTTTCGCAAAGCGCAAGGTTACGGTGACGGACACATCGCTGCAAGCCTGACGACGGTCTTGTTACTCGTCGCGCCCCTCCAGCATGGTGCGCTTGAGCATCACATACACCGCGCCGGCACCACCATGGCGGGGCTGGCAGGAGGTAAAGCCGAGCACCTGGGCATGCTGGCGCAGCCAGGTGTTGACGTGACTCTTGATCATCGGTCGCTTGCCGTCCAGCCGTACAGCCTTGCCGTGGGTAACGCGCACGCAACGGATTTCGAAACGGGTGGCTTCGGCGAGGAAAGCCCACAGGGTTTCCCGGGCTTTTTCCACGTTCATGCCGTGCAAATCGAGACTGCCTTCGAACGGGATCTGGCCGGTCTTGAGCTTGCGTATCTGGCTTTCCTGCACGCCGTCGCGGGCCCACATCAGCTCATCTTCGGGGCCGACGTCAATCACGAACTGGTCCGACAGGCCATCTACCGTGGTGGCATCGGTGCGCACGGTCGCGGCCTGGCGCAGCTTGGCAATCTGCGCCCGGTCAGACTTGGGTTTGCCGGTGTCGGCGCGGTCGTGCTTGATCGGCTTGACGCCGCGCAGCTCGTTTTTGAACAGGGAAAAGTCGTCGTCTTGCATGTCAGCCTCCGCGAAGGGCGGGCAGTTTACCTAAATCGCGGCGGCCAGGGCGCAGCAAATACTATCCAAGCGCCATCAGTCGTGCTTTTTCATCAGGTGCGAGGCGATATTCAACGACAACGGCTGGCGCATCCGCCGACGGCTGCGGCGCCACAGCCATACACCCAGCCATATTACGAGCAGGCCAATCACTAACAGGATCGCCGAGCCGCCCGGGCTGGCATTCAGTTCGCCCAGTGCCGGTGAATGCCCAAACAGGCCGGCGCCACCAGCGCCTGCCAACAATAAACCAACCAGCGCCAGCAACGCGGCAATGCCCGCAACCAGGCGCAGACGCCAATTGCTCGGGCCCTTGGGGCGCAAGCGACGAGCATCAAAACCATCGGATATCTTCATTCCGACCTTTCCTCCAGGGTATCGGCCCTTCGACCGGAAGATACACAGGTTGTTCCTGTACCCGAGGTAAATGCGCCAAATGAGAGGGCTTTGCGGATGAGCGGCGCAGTCAATACGCCGCTCATTGGGGAGTGATCAGATCAGATCTTTGGTCAAGGCGAGGGTGGCGAAGTTGTCGGCCATGATCGCCATTTCGGTCTGCTGTACGTGCTCGGCACTCAGGATGCCGCCCTTGTAAGGCAGGTCGCGGGTGGCACAGGCGTCTTCCACCAGGGTGCAGCGAAAGCCCAGGTTCTTGGCCGCCCGCACGGTGGTACTGACACTGGAGTGGCTCATGAAGCCGCAGACGATCAGATCCAGAGAGCCAAGGTCCTGCAGGTATTTTTCCAGGCCGGTGCCGTGGAAGGCGCTGGGCAGCAGCTTGCCGATGATGGTTTCGTCACCCTCAGGCTCCAGGCCCGGAATGAACTCGCCACGCTCGCCCTGGGGGTCGAACAGGCCTCCGACGGTGCCCAGGTGGCGCACATGCACGATCGGGCGCCCGGCGTTACGTGCCGCCGCCGACAGTTGCTTGATATGCTCGACAGCCGCGTCCATGCCCGAAAGGGCGAGGGGGCCGCTGAGGTATTCCTTCTGGGCGTCGATGATCACGAGGGTCGCATGATTGAGGTTGGCTGCTGCGTAACCGCGACCGCTGAGTTGAAACATCGTCTTTGGAACGGACATTCTGGGGGCTCCTGTGAGTGGGGCTTTTGCGACATTGTCCACTGGCTGAGCGCTTCTGTGAATCGCTACCATCGTAAGGTACGCCGTTGCTGGCGTGCAGCCATGTCAAGAGGTGGGCCTGTTTAACACAAAGTGGGCTAATTGGATGAAATCCGACGTACGGGGCCGGGGTTTTCGTACATCGTCGGTACAGGTGAAGGCTGTTAGAATCGCCAGTCGTTTTTTCCAGGAGTCTGCCCCCGTGATCACTTCCCGCCTGCGCACCTTGCGCGACCACATCCGTTGGGCTGTCAGCCGTTTCCATGGGGAAGACCTGTTTTTCGGCCATGGTACCGACAACGCCTGGGACGAAGCCCGGCAATTGGTGCTCGGCGCCTTGCACCTGCCATGGGAAATTGCCGACAGCTACCTGGATTGCAACCTGGAAGAAGAGGAAATCTCCCATGTGCAGCGCTTGCTGCATCGGCGTATCCATGAGCGTGTGCCTACCGCCTACCTGTTGAAAGAAGCCTGGTTCTGCGGCCTGTCGTTTATCGTCGATGAACGCGTGTTGATCCCGCGTTCACCGATTGGCGAGTTGATCGAAAACCGCTTTGAACCCTGGCTGGCACAGCCACCTGCACGCATCCTCGACCTGTGCACCGGCTCCGGTTGCATTGGCATTGCCTGTGCCTATGAGTTCCAGGACGCCGAAGTGGTGCTGGGTGATTTGTCTTTCGAAGCGCTGGAGGTGGCGAATCAGAATATCGAGCGCCACGGCGTCGACGAGCGCGTTTACACCGTGCAAGGTGATGGTTTCGACGGCCTGCCTGGCCAGCGTTTCGACCTGATTGTGTCCAATCCGCCCTACGTGGATGCCGAGGATTTCGCCGACATGCCCGATGAGTACCAGCACGAGCCGGAACTGGGCCTGGCCTGCGGTGACGACGGCCTGAACCTGGTGCGCCGGATGCTGGCCGAAGCGGCCGATCACCTGACCGAGAAGGGGTTGCTGATTGTCGAAGTGGGCAACAGCCAGGTGCATGTTGAAGCGCTGTACCCGGAAGTGGATTTCGCCTGGCTGGATTTCCAGCGCGGCGGGCATGGGGTGTTCATGTTGACGGCTGGGCAGTGCCGCCAACATCAGGCCATTTTCGCTGCCAGGGTTTAACCCAGGTTTAACTGAAGAGACTGGGCCAATGTGGGAGGGGGCTTGCTCCCGATCGGGAGTGTCAGTAGATGCATTGCTAACTGACACACCGCTATCGGGGGCAAGCCTCCTCTTATCAAACTTCAAGTAATCTACTGATTTTAAAGAGTTAAATTTTAGTCTCAACGCCGGATATTTTGGAGGCGGCCCAGGTTGCTGCGCGACGGCGCCACGTCGACGATGTGACCGGGTTGTTGGGTTGTTGGGGCGAGTACATATCCGTTGCTTAGGTAACGGCTACTATAGGTTCCGCTTTTACAGCGGCTCACTTTTGAACAGCGCAAAAGTAAGCAAAACGCTCTTGCCCCACCACTCGGCACCTCGCCCAGGCTCGGTGTGCCCTCTCTCCGGCTTGAAGCCGTGGGCCGCCGTCATGGGCCATCCTTGGCCCAGGACGGCTAACCCGGCGTCCTGCCGGGTTACCCACGGCTTCAAGCCTGCGTTCGGCCAGCGTGGTTTAACGGGGCGCCTGAGATCAAGATCAAGAGCGACTCGCTGCGCGTCGCAGATACGCTGGCGGTGCTTCTGCTTTTCTGTAGGAGCGAGCTTGCTCGCGAAAAACCTGAGAACGCCGAGTTCTTTCTGGTTTCCCGCGTCATCGTTAACCACCTTCGCGGGCAAGCCCGCTCCCACAGGGGTACGCGCAAGCTTCAACGATCAGGTCGGCTATAAGGCCGCCTCGCTGTGTTTTTGATCTTAGGCGCCCCGTTAAACCACGCTGGCCGGAATTCGACAGGGATTTGGGGGGTAAACCGGCAGGGATGCCGGTTTAGCCGCCCCGCGCCATGGATGGCGCGTGGCGGCGGCCCCCCAAATCAATGTCGGATTACGGGCACACCGAGCCTGGGCGAGGTGCCGAGTGGTGGGGCAAGAGCCTTTTGGTTACTTTTGGGCTCTTTTCAAAAGTGACCCGCTGTAAAAGCGGAACCAATAGTGGCCGTAACCTAAATAACGGATATGTACTCGGTCTGATCCAACATCCCGGTCGGCTGTCAGGCCGCCACGGGAGCAAGCTCCCTAGTTTGCTGCGCGACAGTGTCACATCGAAGATGTGGTGGGGACTCCCACATTTGTAATTGCATTCCAGTCTGCTACCGGTGTGTGGCAATCCAGATCAACAACCCCGCCTGAAACACCGTAAACGCCACCAGGCAGGTAATGGTAAAGCGCAGCCCGCTGTCCTCACGCTTGAACTTGGTGACTTTTTCCTCTTCCTTGCGCAGCTTCACTTCCTGTTCCATCAGGTTCTGCTCGGCCTGTTGCAGCATCTGCGCCGCTTCCAGGATCTCCACGAACTGCACCTTCTCGGTGTTCCAGCTATCCAGAACGTCGCCGACCTTGCCTGGCTGAACATTGCCTTTGAGGTGCTGCACATCGGCGTAGGCCACATCAAAGCCCTGGATACGCAGGAAGTGATCGCGACGCAGGCGCGTGGCTTCGTTGAGGGCGTCCTTGTTGGCCAGGTCGACGCCATCGACGCGGTAGTGTGACCATTTCTTCTTTGCCCATGCCGCTGCCTGGGCGACGAGGAAGCGGCCTAGACCACGGTTGGCGGGTTCGATTTCGAGGCTGTTGCCTGGGCCGAAGTGCACGCGTTGTTTATCGTGATCGACCCAGATATCCAAGTGATTCTGCTCGCGGCGCACCCGTTGGCCTGGCAACTGAATGACCATGCGCAGCAAGCTGTGATGTTTGTCATGGCGCTCGGCATAGCCGAACTGCACGAAGCGCAACGGCCGGGCGCCGGTGGCGCGGTCGGTGGCCAGGGGCGCCAGACGCAGCATCTTGAAATGTTCGGCGTGGACGTCCGCCCACGGCAGGGCCGGCGCCACGACGGCCTCGGGCCCAGTCGGGGTGTCGGCAGTCGATTCGGGTGTTGCTTCGGTGGTTGTCATGCGGCGCGATCCTGTCCAAGCCCGGCGAGCCGACAGTCTTTTTACTGTCGACCCAGGGCTTATCGGCCGTTTTTCCCAGGACTGGAGGCCAATAGTCGCTTAACGGGGTTGAAGTCCGTCGATAAAGCCGACGATGCGCTGGCCCAGCTCAGCGGCGAGGGGCAGTTTCGGGTCGTTGTAGGACGCCAGTTGCTGCTTCACGTTGTTGGGCACGATGCGCATCACGTGGTTCATGCCTTCGATCACCGTCAGCTGCGCGTCGGGCTTGGCCTCTTTGAGTTGCCGGGCATCTGCTACACCGACCTGGATGTCGTTGGTGCCCTGGATGATCAACGCCGGCATGCTCAGCTTGGCGAAGGCGGCCGACGGGTCGGCGCGGAACAGGCTGATCAGGTAAGGCTGCACGCTCGGCCGGAAAATGCCCTCCAGCGGACGCGGCACGTCGGCGTCCACCTGGCCGGCCTTGAGGTGGTCGAGGATTTGATTACTGCGCAGTAGCAGGGCGGGGGGTAAGTGATCAGCCAGTTGCTGGCGAATTACCTGGTCCACCGGGCGGGCGCTGCCGGACAAGGAAATGACCCCGGCCGGCGCCAGTTGCGGGGCGGCGAGTGCCGCCACCAGGGCGCCTTCGCTATGGCCCAGCACGATCAACGGGCCCATGCGCGGGTCGGCCTTGAGTAACTTGCCCCAGGCCACGGCGTCGGACACGTAGGCGTCGAGCGTCAGGTTGCGCTCATCCGGCGTGGCCGCCAGGCTCGCGGCCACGCCGCGCTTGTCGTAGCGCACGCTGGCGATGTTGTGCCGGGCAAGTACCCAGGCCAGGCGCTTGAGGCTGTCATTGCGGGCGCCGTCGGCGCTGTTGCCATTGCGGTCGGTGGGGCCGGAGCCGGCGATGATCAGCACCACCGGCACCGGTTTGTCGGACTGCGGTAACAGCAACGAGCCAAATAGCTCGCCGCTGCCGGTGTCCAGGCTGATCGGGCGTTGCAGTACGACAGGGGAGGCGGCCTGGGCCACAGTGGTCAACAGGGTGAGGGTGAACAGTAAAACTCGCAGCATCATCGCGCCATCATCAGAGAGGTGCCGGTTGGACCAACGTCTACCGGTAAGGTTTCGAGGATGAACTAGTCGGTTAGCCTGCGTATACTGGCCGTCTTAAGTTATTACGGTTGACTTGATTCAACTGATTTCACGGAGCGCCCTGCATGTCCGGCAATACCTTCGGCAAATTGTTCACCGTCACCACCGCGGGCGAAAGCCATGGCCCGGCGTTGGTCGCCATTGTCGACGGCTGCCCGCCAGGCCTGGAGCTGAGCCTTGACGACCTGCAGCATGACCTCAACCGCCGCAAGCCCGGTACCAGCCGCCACACCACCCAGCGCCAGGAACCGGACGAGGTCGAAATCCTCTCCGGGGTCTTCGAAGGTCGCACCACCGGCTGCGCCATTGGCCTGTTGATTCGCAACACCGACCAGAAGTCCAAGGACTACTCGGCGATCAAGGACCTGTTCCGCCCGTCCCACGCCGATTACACCTACCATCACAAATACGGCGAGCGCGACTACCGTGGCGGTGGCCGCAGCTCGGCGCGGGAAACTGCAATGCGTGTGGCTGCCGGCGCCATCGCCAAGAAATACCTGGCCACCCAGGGCATCGTCATCCGTGGCTACATGAGCCAGCTGGGCCCGATTGAAATCCCGTTCAAGAGCTGGGACAGCGTGCAAGACAACGCCTTCTTCTGCCCCGACCCGGACAAGGTGCCGGAACTGGAAGCCTACATGGACCAGTTGCGCCGCGACCAGGACTCCGTCGGCGCCAAGATCACCGTGGTGGCCGAAGGGGTTAAACCGGGCCTGGGCGAGCCGATCTTCGACCGCCTCGACGCCGAGCTGGCCCACGCACTGATGAGCATCAACGCGGTGAAGGGTGTGGAAATCGGCGCCGGCTTTGCCTGCGTCGCCCAACGCGGTACCGAGCATCGCGATGAGCTGACCCCTGAAGGTTTCCTCAGCAATAACGCGGGCGGTATCCTCGGCGGTATTTCCTCCGGTCAGCCGATCGTGGCGCACCTGGCGCTCAAGGCGACCTCGAGCATTACCACGCCGGGCCGCTCGATCGATGTACACGGCAACCCGGTGGACGTGATCACCAAGGGCCGCCACGACCCGTGCGTCGGTATCCGCGCCACGCCGATTGCCGAGGCCATGATGGCCATCGTGCTGATGGACCACCTGCTGCGCAACCGTGGTCAAAATGCCGATGTGCGCGTGAGTACCCCGGTACTGGGCCAGTTGTGACGGTGCGTGGCGACGAGCGAGCCTGCTCGCGCTGGGCTGCGAAGCCGCCACCCCTGAAATGACCCCACCACTCCCGTACTGGCGCCTCTCCAGCTTCTACCTGTTCTACTTCGCCCTGCTGGGGGCGACAGCGCCGTTCCTGGCGCTGTACTTCGATCACCTGGGGTTCTCCAGTGCGCGCATCGGCGAGCTGGTGGCCATCCCCATGCTGATGCGCTGCGTGGCGCCTAACCTGTGGGGCTGGATCGGCGACTACACCGGCCGGCGCCTGGCCATCGTGCGGTTTGGCGCGGTGTGCACCCTGGTCAGTTTCTGCCTGATCTTCGTCAGCAAGACCTACGCCTGGCTGGCGATGGTCATGGCCCTGCACGCGTTCTTCTGGCATGCGGTGCTGCCGCAGTTTGAAGTCATCACCCTGGCTCACCTGCACAAGCAGACCTCGCGCTACAGCCAGGTCCGCCTGTGGGGCTCGATTGGTTTTATCCTCACCGTGGTGATCATGGGGCGGCTGTTCGACTGGCTGAGCCTGGATATCTACCCGGTGGTGGTCGTGGTGATCATGGCCGGCATCATTGGTGCCAGCCTGTGGGTGCCGAACGCGCAGCCCACCAGCCACGGCAAGCGCCTGGCCGGAGACGGTTTCCTCAAGCAACTACGCAGTCCCGGGGTGTTGGCGTTTTATGCCTGCGTGGCGCTGATGCAAATGAGCCATGGCCCGTACTACACCTTCCTGACCCTGCACCTGGAACACTTGGGCTACAGCCGTGGTGTGATCGGCCTGTTGTGGGCGCTGGGGGTGGTGGCGGAGGTGCTGATGTTCCTGGCCATGAGCCGCATCCTTGCGCGTTTTTCCGTGCGTCGGGTGCTATTGGCAAGTTTTCTGCTGGCGGCGCTGCGCTGGCTGCTGCTGGGTTCATTCGCCGAGTTTTTCTGGGTGCTGCTTCTGGCGCAGCTGCTGCATGCTGCCACGTTCGGCAGCTTTCACGCGGCGGCAATTGCCTTTGTGCAACGCAGTTTCGGTGACCGCCAGCAAGGCCAGGGCCAGGCGCTGTACGCGGCATTGGCCGGCACGGGCGGCGCCCTTGGTGCCCTGTATTCCGGCTATAGCTGGAACCTGTTGGGGCCGACCCTGACGTTCAGTATCGCCAGCGCCGCGGCCCTGGCTGCCGCCATTATCATTGGCCTTCGATTGCAAGAGCCGAACCAAGGAACCATGCCATGAGTTATGTAGCCGTCTACCCCATCGCCACTGCAGATACCCCGAACAAGGTGCTCACCCATATCGATGATATCCAGTCGACCCTGGCCGAGCACGGCGTGCGCTTTGAGCGCTGGCAGCCCAGCCCGGTCGGGAAGGGCTCCAGTGATGTTGAAATGATCGAGGCGTACCGGGCGCAGATCGATGCCCTCGGCTACGCCGCCGTGGAAGTGATTCGCGTAGAGAATGACCATCCACAGAAGGATGAGTTGCGCACCCAGGGCCTGGCCGAACGAACCTACAGTGAAGATCACGTACGCTTCTTCGTCGCCGGCCAGGGGCTGTTCACTCTCCATATAGACGATTATGTGTACGGCGTGCGCTGTGAGAAACATGACCTGCTGATCATCCCGGCAGGTCTACCCCACTGGTTCGATATGGGCGAGAA
The DNA here is from genome assembly GCF_036704165.1 of Pseudomonas khavaziana. Classification (NCBI taxonomy): domain Bacteria; kingdom Pseudomonadati; phylum Pseudomonadota; class Gammaproteobacteria; order Pseudomonadales; family Pseudomonadaceae; genus Pseudomonas; species Pseudomonas khavaziana. Next base: position 4,533,630 of record NZ_CP129946.1, on the reverse strand, counting down.
CCCGCACTGTGTAACGCTGCGATTGTTCGACACCGCTCAAGGCGCAGTCGCGCAATGCACCGGCGACGATATCGCCGCTCGTTTCCCGAAATTGGACGACTAAGCATAAAAAATTGAATGTTCAACCCAGGCAAGTTGGAATTTGCTGTGGGAAGAAACTTAATTAGTTGTAGGGCGAAGCTGTTTATTCTGTGCTTTACGCTTTCACTCCATTCGTTATGTAACTCTCTGTTCCGCGTCAATGTTTAAGCCATCTGTCAATAGGAGGAATCCGAAAGGTGGCAGCGCATCAGCAGATATCAAAGGAGAGAGCAATGAATGGCCCAGAGCAGACATATCGCCCGTTGGTGATCGTACCCACGGCTGTCAGGAAACGTCTGAGCTTGTCTGGCAAGCCCCTGACGCCGACGGAGCTGGAAATCCTGCGGTGGGCCTCAGAGGGCAAGACCGTCTGGGAGATCAGCCAGATTCGCGCCACCTCCGAAGCCACAGTGAAATTCCATCTGCGCAATATCTACGGCAAGCTGGATGTCACCAACCGTGTGCAGGCGATGAATGAAGCCTCCCGCCAGGGCTTGTGTTGAAGGCATAAAAAAGGGCCGCGACGCGCAAAAGCGCCGCGACCCTTTTCATGTCGATGTCTTAAGCCGAATGGTAAGTCGGCAGCGCAAAGCGGTTCTGGCTTTGCAGCATCGAAATCTGTGGCAGCTCACTGGCTTGTTCGGCCAGGTCGCGGCGAATGGCGCTGATTACCCAGGTCAGTTGATCAGCGGTGTGCAGCTGCTGGTAAGAGATCGAACGCTTGACCTGCTTACCTTCGCTGTTGCGCAGGGTCAACAGGATGCCGCCGTCTGGACGTGGTTGGGTGGTGACGTCGTAGTTGGAGAATACTGAAGCGAATTTATCTTGGATCAGGCTCATGTCTATCAGCTCCGTTGGCTCAAGTTGGCAAGCATGGAGTGATAGGTGCAGTGATTGTGCCAGTATTGTCCGTCTTAAAAAAACGTTATAAATCAGCTAGTTATAAATTTTCGCAGTTTTCATTTCCGTGCATTTTGCATGAAGGCCCATCGTGCATCCTGCATTTTGCGCTATCGGGTCGAGCAATTTTCACGCTGTGCCGTTTGCCCTTCACACTATTGACCACGATTTTTCCCAGAAAATTCCATCACCAATGGTCACCGTTGCCTGGGATACAAAACTTTTCAAATCCTGCGTGTACAGCCAAAGAATGGCTGACGTATTTTCCTGCGAGCCATTCGGCGAATTCCCATGGGGCCGTCGATGTTTCTGGACCAGACCAAGAATAAGAAAAGGGACGCCATGAGCCATCTGCAAAACGACCTCATCACCTGGAGCATGATGCTGCGCAAGGTGCCTGCTATCGTTCGAGCGCTGCCGCGAGTGGTGCGCGGCATGCGCGCTGCCAATGTCACTGACCCCAGGCAACCTTGCGGCTTGGGCTGGCATTTCGAGCAAGCCGCCGTGCGCAATCCTGACGGCGATGCCTTGCTGTACGCTGACAGCGCGATCAGCTATCGCGACGCCAATCAGCATGCCAATCGCATCGCCCACTACCTGCAGGCCCAAGGCATTCGCAAGGGTGACGTGGTGGCGCTGTTTATCGAGAACCGTCCCGAGTTGCTGTTGAGCGTGTTGGCCGTGGCCAAGCTGGGGGGCATCTGCGCCATGCTCAACACCTCGCAAACCCTGGCGCCACTGGAGCACAGCCTGACGTTGGTCAGCCCGGCAGCCATCGTGGTAGGCGCGGAGCTGTTGAGCGCCTATGCGGCAGTGCGCGACCAGATCGGGATCCCGGCCGAACGAACCTGGTTCGTCGCGGAACAGCCCGGCAGTGCGACACCCGCAGGCTATATCGACCTGATGGCCGCCAGCGCCGACGGCCCGGTAGACAACCCGGCGAGCTCCGCGCAGGTTTTCTTCAACGACCCCTGCTTCTATATCTACACGTCCGGCACTACCGGCTTGCCCAAGGCCGGCATCATGAAACACGGGCGCTGGACCAAGACCGCCGTGAGCTTCGGCAGCATCGCTCTGGACATGGGCCCGCAGGACGTCCTCTATTGCACCTTGCCGCTGTACCACGCCACCGGCCTGTGTGTGTGCTGGGGTTCGGCGATTATTGGCGCGTCCGGTTTCGCCATCCGGCGCAAGTTCAGTGCCAGCCAGTTCTGGGACGATGCGCGCAGGTTCAACGCGACCACCCTTGGCTACGTCGGCGAGTTGTGCCGCTACTTGCTCGACCAGCCACCCAGCGAGCAGGATCGCGATAACCGCGTGACCAAGATGGTCGGCAATGGCCTGCGCCCCGGTGTGTGGGCAACGTTCAAGCAGCGTTATGGGGTCGAGCATATCTGCGAACTGTATGCCGCCAGTGACGGCAATATCGGTTTCACCAATGTGCTGAATTTCGACAACACCATTGGCTTTTGCCTGCAGCATTGGGCGCTGGTGGATTACGCCCACGACACGGGTGAGCCGCTGCGCGGCAGCGACGGGTTCATGCACAGGGTCGCCACTGGCGGCCAGGGCCTGTTGCTGGCGCGAATCGATGAGAAATCGCCTTTCGATGGCTATACCGACCCCGCAAAGAACCGCAAGGTGGTGCTCACTGACGTGTTCAAAAAGGGCGACCGCTATTTCAATACCGGCGATCTGGTGCGTAGCATTGGCTTTGGCCACGCGCAGTTTGTCGATCGCCTGGGCGACACCTATCGCTGGAAGGGCGAAAACGTCTCGACCACCGAAGTGGAAAACGTCCTGCTGCAACACCCGCAGATCGCCGAGGTGGTGGCCTACGGTGTCGAGATCGAAAACACCAATGGTCGTGCAGGTATGGTCGCCATCACCCCCAGCGAGTCCCTGGCCGCCCTGGATATGCGTGAATTGCTGCAATTCGCCCACGGCCAGTTGCCACATTACGCGGTGCCACTATTTCTGCGGATCAAGGTGAAGATGGAAACCACCGGTACCTTCAAGTACCAGAAAGTGAAGCTTAGGGAGGAAGCATTCGACCCGGGCAAGGCCGGCAATGATCCGGTCTACGCCTGGTTGCCGGGCACTGACAGTTACGTGCCCGTCACTGGGCAATTGCTGGTACAGATTCAGGGCGGACACTTCCGTTATTGATTCTGGCTATGACGGCTTTTGACAAAAAAGCCATGACACGGGGGAACTCCCTCGCGACACTGAGCGCCTTATTCAGTTACATAAGCCGTCTCAGCAAGGAGCCCCCATGTCAGACCAGCCCAAACAAATGACCGAAGACGAAGCTGCCGAATTTGCCGAGCAGGTCTTCGACGTGGCCCGCCGTGGCGACGCCGCCATGCTCGCGGCGTTGTTGGCCAAGGGTTTGCCAGCCAACTTCCGTAATCACAATGGCGACACCTTATTGATGCTCGCGGCCTACCACGGCCACCCCGAGGCGGTAAAAGTATTGCTGGAGTTCAAGGCCGACCCCTTGATCGCCAATGACAAGAACCAGTTGCCGATTGCCGGCGCGGCGTTCAAAGGCAACCTGCCGGTGGTGCAGGCGCTGATCGACGGCGGCACGCCGGTTGAGGCGGCGTCGTCGGACGGGCGTACCGCGTTGATGATGGCGGCGATGTTCAACCGCGTTGAGATGGTTGATTACCTGCTCAGCAAGGGCGCAAATCCCAAGGCCACCGATGCACAGGGTGCCACTGCGCTGGCGGCGGCGAAGACCATGGGCGCGGTGGATACGGCGGCGCAGTTGCAGAAACTGGTGTAGGCTACGCGCCCTCGAAAACTCGCCCGCCATAGGATCGCCCATGAAAACCGCCCTCGTCGAACTCATCAGCAAAATCAGCGCCGGCGTCATGGGCGACGACGAGGTCGCGCGCATCGCCGATGAAGCGGCCCAGGCCTACGCGGACCCGGCGGCGTTCCTGGCGGCCAACCCGGATATCAACTACGACGACAGCTTCCCGATCCCACTGGGTGAATGGGTGGTGGTCGGTAGCCTGCCGGACACGGTGTTGTTCCAGGCCGATACCTATGTCGACCTGTTTGCCCAGATCGTCGCGTCGTTCGGCCCGGGCGTGGCGTTCAACCTCAAGCCCAAGCAATTGGCCAAGGCCGAAGACCTGACTGCGCTGAACCGTATCCAGATCCAGATGAGTGCCCTGAGCCCTGAAGACGGCGGTTATGTGCTGATGAACTTCAGCCAGTTGCTGGACGACGAGATCCAGGCGGTACTGGTGTTCGGCAATGACCTGCCACGGGTGCTGGAGTTGTGCGCCGAAGTCGGCATCAAGGCCGAGCCGTCCCTGGAAGCCTTGAAGATTGCCGTACACGTCTGAAAATAAAACGGAACCCCCGCCAGGCCTGGCTATCCTACAAGGGCATGCCCTCACTTAGGAGCGACACCATGGGTTCCACTTTTAATGGCCTGATTGGCCTGATCATCCTCGCGCTGGATATCTGGGCGATCATCAACGTGTTCAAAAGCGGCGCGAGCACGGGCGCCAAGGTGCTGTGGATCTTGTTGATCCTGTTGTTGCCGGTACTGGGCCTGATCATCTGGGCGATTGCCGGGCCACGCGGTAACGTGCGGATCTGAAGCCGCGTCAGAGACGGTTCACCGAGGCTGGGCCTACGGTGCGTCTGATGCACCGCAGGCGCAGCCGCGTTGCTGGCAGTCAGGCTGGCTGCGACAGACGGGCCAGCGCTCTGCGCAAACCTTCTACCGTGTTTGCATCCCGCGGGTTCTGTGGGTAATGACGAGGCGCATCAGCGCGCGAACGCTGCCGGGTATTTGTCCTGGTAGGCATCGTTCAGTTGCGTGTCCTGGGTGCGCATGAACGTTTTGAAGTCGGGTACCAGAAACACCAGCAATGACAACAGCAGCACCATGAAGCCCAGCAGGGTGATGGTCAGCGCGACGCCCAGATGGGCGATCAGGCTGGTCATCGCGAAACTGCCCAGGGGGCTTGCCGCGGCAGAGAGAAACGACACCGTGGCAAAGATCCGGTTGCGATGGAGCTTGGGGGTTGCCAGTAACCTCACGGCCGAGGTGGGGATGTTGATCAGCATCAGGCCGACGCCGCCGCAGAAAAACGCCACTGGCACCAGCAACGACGAAGACACGGTGCCGACCACCACCAGGTTGAACCCCAATAACGCAAAACCTGCCGATACACATAAGTCGCGGGGGATGCGTTCGGATAACCAGCCGATGATCTTGTAGCTGCCCGCCAGAATCCCCAGCCCGAAGCAGGAGTCCAGAAGACCGATGTAAGTGACCGGATAGTGGATCACGTCTTTGACGTAGAGTGGCAGCAGAATGGTGAAAAAGGGAAACAAGGCAAAGTTGATCAGCATCGCGACAATGGCCAGGTAAAATTCCACCTTCACGCCGTACACCACCTTGAAGCCGGAATAGATCATGCGCCAGCCGCTGGCGGCCGGGGCAGTGTCGCTGTGGCTGGTGGCGCCGACGGGGTTGGGTATGGTCGCAATCAGCGCCCCGGCGAAGAGAATCGCGACAAAATCGGCGGCAAACGCAAGTGTGACACCGAACCCATAGATCAACCCACTGGCCAAGACGGGCCCCAGCAGGTTCGAAAAGGACGACATCATGCTTTTGGTGCGAAAGGCCAGGGAGACTTTATCGTCGTGTGCAAATAAAGGAATGATCGACGCCTGGAGCGGATCACGTACGCCCACGATCGCACTGCTGATCATCATCAGCGCGCCCACCGTCCAGGGGTTGAAAGACCCCGTGGCAGACAGCGCCACCATCAGTAAGGCGGTGAGCAAACTGAGCCAGGAAGCCAGCTTGATGATCAGGATCTTGTTGTACTTGTCCCCCAGCCACCCCAGCAGGGGTTTGGCAAATACCTCGGCTGCGATGGAACAGGCAATCATATTGGCAAAATAGACTGCAGACCCGGTTTCCTGCAACGCCCACCAGGCCACCGCCAATTGATTGCAGCGCCCCCCCAGCACCATCAGCAAAAAGCTGAATTGCACTTTCAGCAGACGCCGGTCGATGCCGGGAAAACCCCAGGTGATGCCTGAAGAGTTGGCACTCATTGAGGCGCCTTTGATCCGCAGAGGATGCCTGCGCAATCAGCGGCGCCTTCGACGTGCTGGTGATACAGGGCGGTGGCAAAATCAGGTTGCAGATAAGTGGGCATTCTGTTTTACCGTCTTCGTCCATGGTTTCAGTTTAAGAAAATCGATCAAGTCCAGGCTTTTTATTCTGTAGGCCGAAAAGTTGGCCTGGGTGATTTGCTGCAGGTCCAGTCGACTCATGACCCCCATAATGTGGACGACTGCGCTGGGTAAGTCACTGGTGTAATTGACGGGATCACCGCGTGAGAATGACCGGGCAGTTCGCATTTTGTGTATCGAGATATTCGCTGCACAGAATTTTCACATTCCATCCAAGACAATTCGCCGGCTTTATTCGCCTGGCGAGGCTCTATCCCTGGGGCTTCTAAAGACCCAGCATCGTTGCACGTTCAGTAATTAATAGCCTTGCCGGCCTTGATCGGGCACCATTTGTGCCGCCGCGTTAACCGCCTACCCCAGCCAGCCTGGGCGAGGGACGGACGCCACTGCCTTATTTCGCAACTTAAACTTCCAATGGGTCCTAAAACGACATGGCAAACCCGGACGCCCTGAATCAGCAGCGAGCTGCAAATCGCCTGCTGCAACCGACCGTCAAATCCCATCTGGCTTATACGCTGCTGTGCGCACTGGTCATGATGGTGATGTTCTCCCTGCTGCGCCTGGCGTTGCTGGTCTACAACCGCGAGATGATCCTGGATACGCCAGCCTCGACGTTCCTGGAAGCGTTCGCCAACGGTCTGCGCCTGGACATCCGCCTGGTCATGTACCTGCTGATTCCGCTGTTGTTGGCGCTGTTCAGTGTGCGGGCCATGGCGGCGCGCGGGTTCTTCCGCTTGTGGCTGACCGTTGCGTCGAGCATCGCCTTGTTCCTGGGCCTGATGGAGATGGACTTCTACCGTGAATTCCACCAGCGCCTCAACGGCCTGGTCTTCCAGTATGTGAAGGAAGACCCGAAAACCGTGATGAGCATGCTCTGGTACGGTTTCCCGGTGGTGCGTTACCTGCTGGCCTGGGCCGTGGGCACGCTGATCCTGAGCATGGCTTTCAAGGGCGCCGACCGTGCAACACGCCCGCGTGGCCCGTTCAGCGGCGGCACTATCAGTACGCGCCAGGTGGCACCGTGGTACAGCCGCATCGCGGTGTTCGTGGTGTGCCTGCTGGTCGCCGTGGTCGCCATCCGCGGCACCCTGCGTCAGGGGCCGCCGCTGCGTTGGGGTGATGTCTACACCACCGATTCCAACTTCGCCAACCAGCTGGGCCTCAATGGCACCCTGTCGCTGATCGCGGCGGCCAAGGCACGCTTTGGTGAAGACCGCGCCAACATTTGGAAAGCCACTCTGGAACAGCCCCTGGCCACCCAGACCGTGCGTGACATGCTGGTGTTGCCACAAGAGAAACTGGTGGATACCGACACCGCCGCCGTGCGCCGTGACTTCACGCCACCGGCCGAGAAGACCCTGCCGATCAAGAACGTCGTGGTGATCCTGATGGAAAGCTTCGCCGGTCACTCGGTGGGTGCATTGGGACGTCCGGGCAATATCACCCCGTACTTCGACAAGCTGACCAAGGAAGGCTTGTTGTTCGATCGTTTCTTCTCCAACGGCACCCACACCCACCAGGGTATGTTCGCCACCATGGCCTGCTTCCCGAACCTGCCGGGTTTTGAGTACCTGATGCAGACCCCGGAAGGCAGTCACAAGCTGTCTGGCCTGCCGCAGTTGCTCAGCGCCCGTGATTTCGACGATGTGTATGTCTACAACGGCGATTTCGCCTGGGACAACCAGTCGGGGTTCTTCAGCAACCAGGGCATGACCAACTTCATTGGCCGTAATGACTTCGTAGACCCGGTGTTCTCCGACCCGACCTGGGGCGTGTCCGACCAGGACATGTTCAACCGTGGCCTGGAAGAGCTGAAAGCCCGTGAAGGCGGCAAGCCGTTCTATGCGCTGCTGCAGACCTTGTCCAACCACACGCCGTACGCACTGCCGACACCATTGCCGGTTGAAAAAGTCACCGATCGTGGCAGCCTCAACGAGCACTTGACGGCCATGCGCTACTCCGACTGGGCCTTGGGCCAGTTCTTTGAAAAGGCCCGTAAGGAGCCGTACTTCAAGGAGACCCTGTTTGTGATCGTGGGTGACCACGGCTTTGGCAACGAGCAGCAGATCACCGAGATGGACCTGGGCCGCTTCAATGTACCGATGCTGATGATTGCGCCGGGCATGCAGGAGAAGTTCGGTGAGCGTGATCATACGGTGGGCACCCAGATCGACATCGTACCGACCATTATGGGTCGCCTGGGCGGCGATACCCTGCACCAGTGCTGGGGTCGTGACCTGCTCAACCTGCCGGAAGGCGACAAGGGCTTCGGCGTGATCAAGCCGTCGGGCAGCGACCAGACTGTGGCGTTGCTCACAGGTGATCGTGTGCTGGTATTGCCGAAAGAAATGCCACCCAAGTTGTGGGAATACACACTGGGCGCCGAGCCGACCGGCAAGGTGATCCCGGAATCGCCGGACGAGGCTGCACTCAAACAGAAACTTGAGTCGTTCCTGCAAACCGCAACCAAGAGCCTGCTGGATAACACCGCGGGTGTCGTGGATGGTAAGCCGGACTAACTGACCGGCAATAAAAAAGAGGCCTTCTAGAAGGCCTCTTTTTTTGCTTGTTAAACGCTTGGCGCGGCGTTTATATCCGACCGAGCAACAGCAATACCAGCAGCACTACCAACACCACACCGAGGATACCCGACGGGCCATAGCCCCAGTTACGCGAGTGCGGGAACACCGGCAGACCACCCACCAGCAGGAGGATCAGGATAATGATCAGAATGAGGCTCATGGTTTTTTCCTTATAGGTCTTTGGTAAAGACCGGTTATTTACGATACCCCCGTCTATCTGATTACGGGCGCCTTACTAACTCCGACTCTTTGACTTCGCAGAAAATTCAGTGTTTTTTTAAAGCATTTTGCTCAGTTGCTTATTTCTTTTAACGTGTACGCAAAACCATCTTATTAGTTGAAGTTTATTGAACTTAGGCTATACGCAGGCGTCCGACCGAGCCCACGGTTTGCCTGGGGCATTCATCATTCTGATGGTGCGTGGGTACGGGAAAAACCTTCGCTACACTGCCGGTCACTTCTTTCGTGAACCACAAGGCTACTTCCTATGCAAAACCGCATGATGATCACTGGCGCCGGGTCCGGCCTGGGTCGTGAAATCGCTCTGCGCTGGGCCTGTGAGGGCTGGCAGTTGGCCTTGTCGGATGTCAGCGAGGCCGGGTTGCAGGAAACCCTCAGGCTGGTTCGCGAGGCGGGCGGTGATGGGTTTACCCAGCGCTGTGACGTGCGTGACTACAGCCAGCTCACCGCGCTGGCCCAGGCATGCGAGGTGAAGCTCGGTGGCATCGATGTGATCGTCAACAATGCCGGCGTGGCCTCCGGCGGGTTCTTTGCCGAACTGTCCCTGGAGGACTGGGACTGGCAGATCGCAATCAACCTGATGGGCGTGGTCAAGGGCTGCAAGGCGTTCCTGCCGCTGCTGGAAAAGAGCAAGGGCCGGATCATCAATATTGCGTCCATGGCCGCGCTGATGCAGGGCCCGGCCATGAGCAACTACAACGTGGCCAAGGCCGGCGTGGTGGCGTTGTCGGAAAGCCTGCTGGTGGAGCTCAAGCAGCAGGAAGTCGGCGTGCATGTGGTGTGCCCATCGTTTTTCCAGACCAACCTGCTTGACTCCTTCCGGGGGCCAACCCCGGCCATGAAGGCACAGGTGGGCAAGCTGCTCGAGAGTTCACCCATCACCGCGACTGACATCGCCGATTACATCTACCAGCGCGTGGCCGAAGGCGAATTCATGATCCTGCCCCATGAGCAAGGACGCATGGCCTGGGCGCTGAAACAGAAAAACCCGCAGTTGCTGTATGACGAGATGACATTGATGGCTGACAAAATGCGCACCAAGGCCCAAACCGTTAAAGGCTGATTCGGCCGAGGTCTGTCAGGTAAATTACCTACTTGTGTAGGCAGCGCCTGATTTGATCGCAAGCCATTGCCGGTCCATTTTCAAGGGCGCATGGTCAAGGTCCTGTCACTCGAAAAGGACAACCGCCATGCTGGTCTTGAGCCGCACCTTAGGCGAAGCCATCTCCATCGGCGATGACATCGTCGTGCATATCCTTGAAATAAACGGTACCCACGTGAAATTCGGCATCGACGCGCCAGAGGACGTCAAAGTGCACCGCGCCGAGGTGTACCGGAAGATTCTCAAACGCCAGGGGCCCGCCACCCATCCTGTGCCGGTCCCCAATCTCTAGGCGCAGGTGTTCAGTCGAATAGATGCTTGGGCACATCGTGCTTGAGCATCAGTTGGCATTGCTCGCTCTCGGGGTCGAAGACGATCAGGGCCTGGCCCTTGGTCAGCGCCTGGCGCACGCGCAGCACGCGGGTTTCCAGGGGCGTATCGTCGCCATTGTCGGTGCCGTCGCGGGTGACGAAGTCTTCGATGAGGCGGGTCAGGGTGTCGACTTCAAGTGCATCGTGGGGAATCAGCATACAAGCCTCGGGGGTAGAATCCCGGCGATGCTACTGCGCCGGGACCTTTGTTGCCAGTACCTGGAATTGCCCGTGTCAGGACTTCTGACCGACCAGGCTGTCCACTGACGGCACGCGGGTGTCGCTCTCCATTTGCGTTTCATGCTCGATCTGATGACTGAACCGGTCCAGGGAGCCCTGGGCCGGTTGCGCATCGCTGGCGAACACCGGTGGGCTAAGGATGTACGCGCCCAGCAAGCGACTCAGCGCGGCCAGGCTGTCGATGTGGGTGCGTTCGTAGCCATGGGTGGCATCGCAACCGAAGGCCAGCAGGGCGGTGCGGATGTCATGACCGGCAGTCACCGCCGAGTGCGCATCGCTGAAGTAATAACGGAACAGATCGCGGCGCACCGGCAGGTCGTTATCAGCCGCCAGACGCAGCAAGTGCCGCGACAGGTGATAGTCATACGGCCCGCCGGAGTCCTGCATCGCCACGCTCACCGCATGTTCGCTGGAGTGTTGGCCGGGGGCGACTGGGGCGATGTCGATGCCGACAAACTCACTGACATCCCAGGGCAGGGCGGCCGCGGCGCCACTACCGGTCTCCTCGGTGATGGTGAACAGCGGGTGGCAGTCGATCAGCAGCGGCTCGCCACTGTCGACGATGGCCTTGAGCGCTGCGAGCAGGGCGGCGACACCGGCCTTGTCATCCAGATGGCGAGCACTGATGTGCCCACTCTCGGTGAACTCCGGTAGTGGGTCGAAGGCCACATAGTCACCGATGCTGATGCCCAGGGAATCGCAGTCGGCGCGGGTGGCACAGTAGGCGTCCAGGCGCAGCTCCACGTGGTCCCAGCTCACCGGCATTTCATCCACGGCGGTGTTGAACGCGTGCCCGGAGGCCATCAACGGCAACACGCTGCCGCGAATCACGCCGTTATCGGTGAACAGGCTGACCCGGCTGCCTTCGGCAAAGCGGCTCGACCAGCAGCCCACTGGGGCCAGGGTCAGGCGGCCGTTGTCCTTGATTGCACGCACGGCGGCGCCGATGGTATCCAGGTGCGCGGAGACGGCCCGGTCCGGGCTGTTTTTCTGGCCCTTGAGTGTGGCGCGAATGGTGCCGCGCCGGGTCATCTCAAACGGGATGCCAAGTTCTTCCAGGCGTTCGGCGACGTAGCGCACGATGGTGTCGGTGAATCCGGTCGGGCTGGGGATGGCAAGCATTTCCAGCAGCACTTTTTGCAGGTAAGCGAGATCGGGTTCGGGAATGGTTCGGGTCATGGAAACTCCTGATGAGTTGGGGGCATCGATGGTTTCGATGAAAGGGTTGAGCGATTCGTTGCCTGTGCCGGCCTCATCGGGGGCAAGCCCCCTCCCACCCTTGATGTGTGAACACAGGCAAATGTGGGAGGGGGCTTGCCCCCGATAGCGGTTTCACATTCAACACAAGCCTCAAGCCGTCGGCTGACTGTGCGGAAACAACAAATCCACAAACTTTTCTGCGGTAGGTTGCGGTTCATGGTTGGCCAGCCCGGCCCGTTCGTTGGCTTCGATAAACACGTACTCCGGCTGGTCGGCGGCCGGCACCATCAGGTCCAGGCCGACCATGGGGATGTCCAGGGCGCGGGCAGCACGCACGGCGGCGTCCACCAGCGTTGGGTGCAGGATCGCCGTGACATCTTCCAGGCAACCGCCGGTATGCAGGTTGGCGGTGCGTCGCACGGCTAGTTGCACGCCCTGGGGCAGGATGCTGTCGTAGTCATAGCCAGCAGCTTTGAGGGTGCGCTCGGTTTCCGCATCCAGGGGGATTTTGCTCTCACCATCGGTGGCAGCCTGGCGACGTCGGCTCTGGGCCTCGATCAAGGCGCGGATCGAATGCTGGCCGTCACCGATCACTTCGGCAGGACGGCGAATCGCGGCGGCGACCACTTCAAAACCGATCACCAGAATGCGCAGGTCCAGACCCTCGTGGAAGCTTTCCAGCAATACGCGGCTGTCGAACTGACGCGCCGCCTCAATGGCTTGCTGCACCTCCTCGATGGTTTGCAGGTCTACCGCCACGCCCTGGCCTTGCTCGCCGTCCAACGGCTTGACCACGATGCGCTGGTGCTCGTCGAGGAACTCCAGGTTGTCATCGGCACTGCCCGCCAACTGCTGGGAGGGCAGTTGCAAGCCGGCGGCCTTGAGCACTTTATGGGTCAGGCTCTTGTCCTGGCACAGGGTCATGCTGATGGCGCTGGTCAGGTCGCTCAGGGATTCCCGGCAACGCACGCGGCGCCCGCCGTGGCTGAGGGTGAACAGGCCCGCGTCGGCATCGTCGACCTGCACATCAATACCGCGCCGATGGGCTTCCTCAACGATGATCCGCGCATAGGGGTTGAACTCCGCCTGCGGCCCAGGGCCGAGGAACAGCGGCTGGTTGATGCCGTTCTTGCGCTTGATCGCAAAGGTGGTCAACGCGCGAAAGCCAAGCTTGGCATAGAGGCTCTTGGCCTGGCGGTTATCGTGCAGCACCGACAGGTCTAGGTAGCTCAAGCCACGGCTCATGAAGTGCTCCACCAGATGGCGCACCAGCACTTCACCGACGCCTGGGCGCGTGCACTGTGGGTCGACGGCCAGGCACCACAGGCTGCAACCGTTTTCCGGGTCCTGGAAGGCTTTGTGGTGATTGAGGCCCATCACGCTGCCGATCACTGCCCCGGTGTCTTCATCCTCGGCCAACCAATACACCGGGCCGCCTTGGTGACGCGGGGTCAGGCGTTCGGCGTCGACGGGCAACATGCCGCGGCCTTGATACAGTTGGTTGACGGCCTGCCAATCGGCTTCGCTTTGCACCCTGCGAATGCGAAAGCCGCGAAACACCCGGGTTGCCGGGCGGTAATCGCTGAACCACAGGCGCAGGGTGTCGGACGGGTCGAGGAACAGCTGCTGAGGATCGATCCCGAGAATCTGCTGGGGCGCTGCCACGTAGAGCGCAATGTCGCGCTCGCCGGGCAGCTCATTGAGCAGTTCCTGGGCCAGGCTGGCCGGGTCCGGGAAGGTATGGCCGATCAGCAACCGCCCCCAGCCGCAATGCACGGCAATCGGCTCGGCGGCCAGGGGGCTGCCATCTTCGGCCAGGCGCGCCTGCAGGCGCTCGTAGGTCGGCGCCTGGCCCTTGAGTAAGCGTTGGCTGTACGCCGCGGCATTCGGTTTCATCGATCAGATTCCTTGTTCGCTGAGCCACAGGTTCAGCGCCGCCAATTGCCATAGCTTGGAGCCGCGCAACGGGGTCAGTTGGCCCTGGGGGTCGGTGAGCAAGCGGTCGAGCATGGCCGGGTTGAACAGGCCACGGTCCTGGCTCGGGTCCAGCAGCAGTTCACGCACCCAGTTCAAGGTGTCGCCTTGCAAGTGCTTGAGGCCAGGCACCGGGAAGTAGCCCTTTTTGCGGTCGATGACTTCGCTGGGGATGACCCGGCGCGCCGCTTCCTTGAGTACCTGTTTGCCGCCGTCGGGCAGCTTGAACTTGCCCGGCACGCGGGCCGACAGTTCCACCAGGCGGTAGTCGAGGAACGGCGTACGTGCTTCCAGGCCCCAGGCCATGGTCATGTTATCCACGCGCTTGACCGGGTCATCCACCAGCATCACCGTGCTGTCCAGGCGCAGAGCCTTATCCACCGCAGCGTCGGCACCGGGCATTGCAAAATGCTCGCGCACAAAGTCACCGGCGGCGTCGTTGGCGGTCAGCCATTTGGGCGCGACGGTGGCGGCGTAGTCGTCGTAACTGCGATCGAAGAAGGCATCGCGGTAAGCGGCGTAGGGGTCGCTGGCGCCGTCCACCTGCGGGTACCAGTGGTAACCGGCGAACAACTCGTCGGCGCCCTGGCCGCTCTGGACTACCTTGCAATGCTTGGCCACTTCCCGCGACAGCAGGTAAAAGGCGATGCAGTCATGACTGACCATCGGCTCGCTCATGGCGCGGAACGCCGCCGGCAATTGCTCGATGATTTCGCTCTCGGCGATGCGCAGTTGGTGGTGGCGGGTGCCGTAGTGCTTGGCTATCAGGTCCGAGTACTGGAATTCGTCGCCGCGTTCGCCACCGGCATCTTCAAAGCCGATGGAAAAGGTCGACAGGTCCTGCACGCCAACTTCACGCAGCAGGCCGACGAGCATGCTCGAATCGACGCCACCGGAGAGCAGCACGCCTACATCCACAGCGGCGCGTTGACGGATGGCCACGGCTTCGCGGGTACTGTCGAGGACGCGGTCGGTCCAGTCTTCAAGGCTGAGACTCTGCTCATCCTCATGGGGGCCGTAGGGCAGGGTCCACCAGGTTTTCTGCTCGGTCTTGCCGCTGGCATCGATGCGCATCCAGGTGGCGGGCGGCAGCTTTTCAATACCCGCCAGCAAGGTGCGCGGTGCGGGCACCACGGCGTGGAAATTCAAATAATGATTAAGCGCCACCGGATCCAGGATCGGGTTGATATCGCCGCCCTTGAGCAGCGCCGGCAAGGCCGAGGCAAAGCGCAGGCGCTGGCCGGTGCGCGACAGGTACAAAGGTTTTACGCCCAAGCGGTCACGGGCGACGAACAGGCGTTGGGCGTCACGTTCCCAGATGGCGAACGCAAACATGCCGTTGAGCTTGGGCAGCAGTGCTTCGCCCCAGGCGTGATAACCCTTGAGCAGCACTTCGGTATCACCGCCGGAATAGAAGGCGTAGCCGAGGGCTTCCAGCTCTTCACGTAATTCCGGGAAGTTATAGATCGCACCGTTGAACGCCAAGGACAGCCCCAATTGGGCGTCGACCATCGGTTGGGCGGAGCCATCCGACAGGTCCATGATTTTCAATCGACGATGGCCCAGGGCAATCGGCCCTTGGGCATGGAAGCCCCACGCGTCGGGACCTCGGGGGGCGAGGTGATGGGTGATGCGTTCTACCGCTGCCAGGTCGGCAGGTTGATGATCAAAGCGTAACTCGCCAGCTAATCCACACATAAGGTCCTTACCGGTTTTTCCGTTGGGGAGGGGTCGACACATCGCGCGCTGAACGCGCAGGTACCCTGAAACTGACCCAGGCATACCCGTGGAGTTTTAGAACGATAAGTTATAAGCAGTCGTGGCCTGAAGCGCGCATGGGCATTCACCGCCCGCCGCGGGCTGCGTGGCCGGGGCGTTAGATAGGTCAAGGTCGAACGCAAATTATGGGTCTGTAGCCCGCGCAAACCAGCAGTTATTCAAACCCATTCCCGGCAGCGGCGGGCCTATGGTGGGGCGTCATTATTCAAGGTTTTCATGGAGGTCATGGATGTCACAGGTAAGTGAGGTGGTTACCCCAAAAGTGTGGGCGCAGTTGCCCGGCAAGCTGCTGGAGGCCACCCAGGATCTGGATATAACTGATGTATTGCTCGACCGGTTGCCCGGCTGGATGGTCCATGCCGACGCTCGCAGCCTGGCCCATATCAAGCGCGAGCATGAGGACAGTGAGGTACTGCGCGAGACGCTCAATACACTGTTGAAAAACCTGGAACCGCTGGATGAGTTTTGCAGCGATCGACTTGAAGCGTTGCTGGCTTCCAAGGGGCAGCATCTGGATGTGAAGCATGATGTGCTGGAGTTGCCCCATCGCTCGATGATCAACGCCAACCCCGATCTGCTCGGGCCGCTGTTGATGACGGTGACGGTGGAGAAGCGCACGCTGCTGCACGCCGCCATGCAGAATTTCAGCGCCTCCCAGGCGGAGGATGGCGGCCTGGGTATCGGCGCGCAGGTGCGCAGCGTCGACACGGGGCTTGAGGTCGCGTCCATGAGTGCCGTCCAATTTGCCGGTTACTGCCGCGAGCTGGACCTGGGCGCGGCCTATCAGGCACATCTGCGGGTGGTCTTCGATTTGCCTGCCCCTGGCGAGGTGACGACGGCCGATGACTATAACCCGGTAGCCAGGGACATTGGCCGGCTCAAGTTGAGTGACATGCGCCTGGACCTGCATATCGCCATGGGCAAGGGGCATGTACGCCAGGAGACCGGCACGCTGTTGTTCAAGGTGCTCTGGTCGGGCAGCGACACTTATCCCACCCGCGAGCTGTTGCTGGACGGCCGCGCCCTGGTCTGGCATGGGTTGAACATCGACCAGGCTTGCGCCTGGAGCGTGCTGGTGTTTTCCGGGAGCGCCGAGCGGGGCCTGTCCCCGGGGCGCTGTGTGGTGTACATGCCCAACGATCCAGCCCGCCCATGGTTCGAGTACGACACCCTGGCGGCGTTCAAGGGTTATCTGTCTTCCAAGCTGCAGGAACCTGCCTATCGCGAATTCTTCAAGGGCTATCTGGATGAGTCCGAACGCGTGGACTTTTTCCAGCGCTTTGATACCCGCAAGGCCGTGGAAAGCCTGGAGGCGGTGTCGGCCCCGGTCAGCGTGTCGCGGTTTTTTTTCGATGCCTACGTGGGCAAGGCGCAATTGGATGCCAGGGTGTTGGCGGTGCCGGTGGCAGAGGTCGACGAGGAAGCCCGCCGATCACTGGCCGAGCGCTATGTGGAGCTGGGGCTGACATTGGCCAATATCGCCGGTTTTTTTGTGCCTGGGCTGGGCCAGTTGATGCTGGGGGTAGGAGTGGGTCAGCTGCTGGGCGAGGTCTATGAGGGCGTACAGGACTGGCAGCACGGGCATAAGACCGATGCGCTGGAGCACATGACCAATGTGGCCGAAGGCATTGCATCAATGGCGCTGATGACGGCTGCGGGCAAAGTCGTGGGCACCCTGTTCAAGGGCGCGTCGCGCACGCCGGCGAGTTATTTCGAACAGTTCGAGGCGGTCAAGTCCGCCCAGGGTGAGTCGCGCTTGTGGCGGCGCGATCTGCGCCCTTACCAGCAGTCGGTGGCTCCCGAGGTACTCGCCACGCCCAGCTACAAGGGCATCTATCAATATCAAGGGCGCTCTTATATTGCGATTGACGGCGCGATTTACCGGGTGTTTTTCGATGCAGGCGTCGGTCGTTGGCGGGTGCTGCATCCGGTGCGTCCAACGGTCTATAGCCCGCTATTGGAACACAATGGTTTCGGCGGCTGGCGCCATCAGGCCGAGCAGGTCGAGCAGTGGAACAGCCCAGCCTATGTGCTCGAACGCCTGGCGCCCGGGCTGAGATCACTGCCCGACGGCCGCCTGGACGAAATCATCAGCACCACCAACAGCCGGTTGCCCTGGCTACGACAACTGGCCAAGTACAACCTGCCCTTGCCGCAGCGGCTGCAAGACAGTGTGCTGCGTTGGCGGCAAGAGCAACTGATCCGCGACCTGGCCTGGCAACTGGAATTCCAGAGCCAGCCGGATGCGGGTACGGGCTGGGTGCAAATGCTGGCCTTGCCGATGCTGGAGGGGTGGCCCAAGGGGCGTTTTTTCGAGCTGCTGGACCCTCAAGGCAATTTGCTCAAGCGTTACCCCGACACCGCTCCATTCGATTACGAAGACATGAGTATCCACGTCAGCGAGCAGCAACTCCAGGAAGGGCAGGTGATGCCCACACTGCTCGAGAACCTTGACGACGCGGAGCGCGAAGGGCTGCTGGGGGAAAAAGCCGACCCCCTACAGGCACAGCGGCTGTTGAACACACGCCTGCTGGCGGGGGTGAAGCAGCATTATCAGGCGTTATTCGAACAGCTTTGCCATCACGCTGACCCGCCGGTAACGGGGATAACTGGCGTGCTTAAGCAACGCTTCCCAGAATTGCCTACCGGGGTGGTCCAGGAGCTTTTATCCCAGGCCTCGTCATTGGAACGTCTATATTTGCGCAACACCGCCAGCGTGCCCTTGCGCCTGTCCCAGCGCGCGGGGCAGGCATTGCGCGAATTACAGGAAGACCGTGCGGTGGCCGGTTTTTACTTGCCGCCGTTGGCCACCGAATCAACTCAACGCCTGGCAGTCAGCCTACTGGGCCGGTTACCGGGATGGCCGGCGCAACTGCGCCTGCAAATGCATGAGCAGGAGCTGGATGGCGCTTTGCTCGGCAAGCAGGAAAGTACCACCGCGACGCGCGTGCGCAAGCTGGTCAAGTCCACCCGCGGCTACCAGGCCTTCGACGAACAGGGCCAGGCCCTGCATGAGCCGTTGCCGGGCCCGCCGGGCTTCTACCAGGCACTGTTGAGCACGCTTTCAGCCACAGAGCGCACAGGCCTGGGGATTTACTCTACGGGTGAGCGCGGTGCCACACAGTTGCAGTTGAAATTGCGCTGGCTGGTCGGGGATGAACGCGACCTGGTGGCGGGCCATCTACGCAATGCCTCCGCCGAACCTTTGCCGTCGTGGCGCGAGGAGGGTTGCGTGCAGGCGTCACCGCCGCAGGTTACGCCACAACCGGCGGCACTGGTACGCAAGGTGAAAAAGCTCTATCCCATGCTGGACGACGCCCAGGCCTCTAGTCTGATCGAAGGCCTGGGGGCTGACCACATGGCCCGTGCCCAGGCGGTCAGGGGGTTGCAGAGCGATTATGAAACCCTGCGTTCAGTGCTCAACACCTGGCGCCATGACCGGGCCGCGCTGGCGAAAATCCCTGGCACGCCCGAGGACGCACGGTTCAGTCGCAGAATCATCGTGCAGCGGCTTAAAGTCTGCTGGCGGAGGATGACCGGCTTGAATGAAGAGGCCAGCCTGTCGCTCGACGAAATGGTCGGCGGCCCCTTGCCGACCTTGCCTGAGCAGATCAAGTTCGAGCATGTGCGCCAACTGTCGATGAAGAACATGGGGGTCGGTGATGAGGTGGCGTATTTCCTCAAGCACTTCACCGGTCTCACTTCCCTGCAACTGTCAGGCAACCGCTTGACCCGTCTGCCGGAGATACTGTCACACATGCCGCAGCTGGAAGCCCTGTATCTGGACGGTAATCAACTGGTACTGACCTCCTACACGCGCACCAAGCTGGCAGATCTGCGCAACCTCAGGATCATGAACCTGGCGGGCAACCCGCTGGTTGATCCGCCCAAGGTCGACCACCTGTTCGACCTGCACCAATTGATATTACGTGACTGCCGGCTCAAGACCTTTCCCGAACATTTATGGCGCTTGCCCTACTTGACCAGTGTGGACCTGCGCGAGAACGACATTACCGAGCTGCCGGCGTGGCTGTTCACGGCGCCTCGGCAACGTACCCAAGGTATCAACCTGCGCTACAACCCATTGTCGGGACCGACCATTCGGCAAGTGCTCGATTACCGTCGCCAGCGCGGCGTGGGCATGGGCTTTTACGAAGACGATATCGCGCGCTTGAACGAGCAGGCCGCTCGCGAGTTGTGGATGCCGGATTCGCGGCTGGCCGACTACGCGCAAAAAGAGGTGATGTGGCGGATGTTGAAGGATGACAGGTCCAGTGACGGCTTGTTCAAGTTGCTGGCCGAGCTGGGCGGGGCGGCCGACAGCGAGCATGTGCGTGAAGACATGGCCCGGCGCGTCTGGCGTGTCCTCGAGGCGAGCAGCCAGCGCGCCGAACTGTCCACCGAAATATTCGAACGCGCCGCCACCCCGTACAACTGTGACGATGGCGCGGCGGTGAGTTTCAGCGCCCTGGAAATCCTGGTTGAGATCAGCGATGCGCGCCAGCAGGTCGAGGGCGGCCAGTTGTCTGCCAGGCCGCTGTTGGCGTTGGGGCGCGGCCTGTATCGGCTTGATCGCCTGGAAAGCATTGCGCGCAACCACAGCATCGCCAACCCCGGCGGCGATCCGCTGGAAGTCAGCCTGGCCTACCGCACCGGCCTGGCCAGCCGTTTCTATTTGCCAGGGCAGCCTAGACACATGCGTTATGCCGGCTTGAGCGGTGTCACCCCGGCGGCGCTGAGCGATGCGCAAATCAAAATCAAGGCCGCAGAGGTGTCGCCCGAGCTGTTGCGTTTTCTCAATGACCTGCCGTTCTGGACTGACTACCTCAAGCGCGCCTATGCCGCCAGTTTCAGAACCCTTAACGAGCCGTTCGAGACGCGGATGCAAGAGGTGTTCGAACAAGGTGATGAACTTGAGGACGAGGTCTTCCGGTCGCGCATGAACGGCATTCTGCAGGAGCAGGCCACCGCCGAACAGGTGGCCTTCGAGCGCCTGACCCTGGCGGCCATGCGCGCTGACGAACTGGGGGTGTGCGAGATTCGCTAGGCACGACTCAAGGCGTTTGCCGGGGCTTGCCGCGAATCAATTCGCGCAAGGCAAAACGGTTGGGATGGCACGCCTGGGCGACGCTGGTGGGCAACGGCAGCGGTTCGTTATCCAGCCAGGCGGCCAACAGTTCTGCCGACAAGGGCGCGGTGATCAGGCCGCGTGAGCCATGGCCGCTGTTGATGTACACGCCGTCCAGCCAGGGGCAGGGCGTATCGGGCACTTGCCGGGCATCGCGGGAGAGTACGCCATAGGCTTGGGCGAAGGCCGCTGCATCGGCCAGCGGGCCAACGATGGGCAGGTAGTCGGGGCTGGTGCAGCGGAATGCCGCACGGCCTTGCAAGGTTTCCAGGGGCAAGGTATCGGCGTGCAAGGCATGCAGCAGCCGCGGGGAGATTTCCCGCAGCAGGGCCAGGTTGTCGGCATGTTCAGCCAGGGTGGGGGTCAAGTCGTCGCTGTTGAAGGCAAAACTGGCGCCCAGGGTATGTTCGCCCAGGCGTGCGGGGGCGACGTAGCCCTGGGCGCAGACCACCGTGCTCAAGTGCTGGCTTTCAGTGGTTTGCGGCAAACGGGTGATTTGCCCGCGAATGCGCTTGAGGGGCAGGGCGGCACTGAAAGGGAAGCGCTTGACCTCGGCGGCACCGGCGAGGATCACCACCGGTGCACTGGCGATCAGCGCCTCGGCGTCTCGGGCCTGCCATTGGCCGTCGACCTGCTGCAAGGTCAGCGCCTCATGATGAAGGCGCAACTCAACGCCTGGATGGCGGGCCTGCCACTCGCACAGTGCTGGCGGATGGACCCAGCCGCCCTCGGGGAAAAACAATCCGCCCTGGTCCAGCGCCACGCCAGCGAGGGCTTGGGCCTGGGCCACATCCACCGGGTGCAGCAGGTCCGCGGCAAAGGCCTGCGCCAGCTGTGCCTGGCGCTCGGCTTCCTTGGGGTTGAACGCCAGTTGCAGCACGCCGCAGGCATCCCAATCCACACCGCGCTGCAACTGCTCGAGCAGCCTGCGGGTGTAGCCGAAGCCGCTCACAATCATCTGCGACAGTGCGGTGCCATGGGCCGACAGCTTGAGGTACAGCACCCCTTGCGGGTTGCCGGACGCCTCCTGGGCCAGCGCTGCATGTCGCTCCAGCAGGCACACCTGCCAGCCGCGTGACGCCAGGCTGGCTGCCGTGGCGCAACCGGCCAGCCCCGCGCCGATCACCAGGGCGCGGCGTTCGGCGTGGTGGGTTGTCGGGCGGGCGAACCACGGCGGTGTGGCCGTGGGCCTGGGCGTGTCTTGCGGCCAGCCGACGAACTCACCGCGCAGGATTTCCCACTTGTGGCCGATGCCCGGGGTGCGCTTCATCTTGAAGCCTGCCGCGTTGATCAGGCGCCGCACCCAGCCAGTGCTGGTGAAGGTGCTGATGGTCGAGCCCGGCGCTGCCAGGCGCGCCAGTTCGGCGAACAGCTCGGCGGTCCACATATCGGGGTTTTTCGCCGGGGCAAAGCCGTCGAGGAACCACGCATCGATCTGTGCATCCAGTTGCGGCAGTTGCTCCAGGGCATCGCCGATCAACAGGGTCAGGGTCACGCGGCCGTGGCCCAGCACCAGGCGCTGGAAACCCTGATGGATGGCGATGTATTGCGCCAGGAGTTGCTCGGCCAAGGGTTGCAGTTCAGGCCAGAGGGCCAGGGCACGTTGCAGGTCAGTGTGGCTGAGCGGGTATTTTTCCACGCTGACAAAGTGCAGCCGTGCGCCGGCCACTGCGTGCTGCTCGAACAGTTGCCAGGCGCAGAGGAAATTCAAGCCGGTGCCGAAGCCGGTCTCGCCAATCACCAGTCGCCCGCCGGCAGGCAAGGCGGCGAAGCGCTCCTGCAGGCGGTTTTGCTCAAGGAATACATAACGGGTTTCTTCAAGGCCCGACTGGTCGGAGAAGTACACATCGTCGAACACCCGCGAGTGCGGGCGGCCTTGGTCATCCCAGTCGAGCTGGGCGTGGGTGATGGGGTTCATGGCGGCTCATAAAGGAAAGCGGGCAAAGACAAGGCGGCCATTCTAGCCGATCAACAGGGGTTGGATTGACCCACGACAAGCGCGGGTGGAATTTCCTGCCACAGGTCGTTGCCCAATCCGCTAGTCTTGAGCCATCTTGAAACGGAGCTGCCCATGTTCGAATCCGCCGAAATCGGTCACGCCATCGACAAAGACACCTATGACGCCGAAGTGCCAGCCCTGCGCGAAGCCTTGCTGGAGGTGCAGTACGAACTGCAGCAGCAGAAACGCTTCCCGGTGATTATCCTGATCAACGGCATCGAGGGCGCCGGCAAGGGCGAGACCGTCAAGCTGCTCAATGAGTGGATGGACCCGCGCCTGATCGAGGTGCGCACCTTCGACCAGCAGACCGACGAGGAACTGGCGCGCCCACCGGCCTGGCGCTACTGGCGGCAACTGCCGGCCAAGGGCCGTATGGGTATCTTTTTCGGCAATTGGTACAGCCAGATGCTGCAAGGCCGGGTGCATGGGCAGATCAAGGACGCTCGACTCGACCAGGCCATTGCCGGTGCCGAGCGCCTGGAAAAAATGCTCTGTGACGAAGGCGCACTGATTTTCAAGTTCTGGTTCCACCTGTCCAAGAAACAGATGAAGGCTCGTCTCAAGGCGCTGGCCGATGACCCGCTGCACAGCTGGCGCATCAGCCCGCTGGACTGGCAGCAGTCCAAGACCTACGACAAGTTCGTGCATTTCGGTGAGCGCGTGCTGCGCCGCACCAGCCGGGATTACGCACCCTGGCATGTGATTGAAGGCGTGGACAGCAATTATCGCAGCCTCACCGTGGGCAAGATCCTGCTCGAAGGCCTGCAAAATGCCTTGAAAATGCCCAGGGGCAAGGCCAGCGGCATGAACCCGGCGCCGCTGCCGTCGGCCGTGGACCAGGTAAGCCTGCTCAACAGCCTCGACATGACCCTGCGCCTGGACAAGGACGACTATGAGGAGCAACTGATCACCGAGCAGGCGCGCTTCTCCGGCCTGATGCGCGACAAGCGCATGCGCAGGCACGCGTTGGTGACGGTGTTCGAGGGCAACGACGCGGCGGGCAAGGGCGGCGCGATCCGCCGTGTCGCCGCGGCCCTGGACCCGCGCCAGTACCATATTGTGCCGATTGCCGCGCCCAGCGAAGACGAACGCGCACAGCCCTACCTGTGGCGGTTCTGGCAGAAGATCCCGGCACGCGGCATGTTCACCGTGTTCGACCGTTCCTGGTATGGCCGCGTACTGGTGGAGCGCGTCGAGGGCTTCTGCACCCCGACGGACTGGATGCGCGCCTATGGCGAGATCAATGATTTCGAGGAGCAGTTGCGCGATGCTGGCGTGATCGTGGTCAAGTTCTGGTTGGCCATTGATAAGCAAACCCAGCTGGAACGTTTCCAGGCCCGTGAAGAGATTCCGTTCAAGCGCTTCAAGATCACCGAGGACGACTGGCGCAATCGTGACAAGTGGGACGACTACCGTGCAGCCGTGGGCGACATGGTTGATCGCACCAGCACCGAGGTGGCGCCCTGGACCCTGGTGGAAGCCAATGACAAGCGCTGGGCGCGGGTCAAGGTGCTGCGCACCATTAACCGTGCGCTGGAAGACGCATTCGATAAAACCGACAAGCACGACAAAAAGAAAAAGAAATAGCGCGGATCAAACATTGGTCCAAATGTGGGAGGGGGCTTGCTCCCGATAGCAGGCTGTCAGTACCTGCATTTGCAACTGACCCACCGCTATCGGGGGCAAGCCCCCTCCCACATTGGATCGCCACACATCAGGTAGGCCGTGTGTTGGCCCCATGCTTTTGCATTTATGCAGTGAATGATCATCGCAGCCGGCCGGGCCTGGCTCTATCCTCGATCCACAACCACAAGATCGAGGTAAGCCCATGCGTGAAGTAGTGATCGTCGACAGTGTGCGAACCGGCCTGGCCAAGTCCTTTCGTGGCAAGTTCAACCAGACCCGCCCCGATGACATGGCGGCCCATTGCGTCAATGCGCTGCTGGCCCGCCATGGCCTCGATCCGGCCACGGTGGAGGATTGCATCGTCGGTGCCGGCTCCAACGAAGGCGCCCAGGGCTACAATATCGGGCGCAATGTGGCGGTGCTCTCGCAACTGGGTACCGGCACGGCGGGCATGACCCTCAACCGTTTCTGTTCGTCGGGCTTGCAGGCGATTGCCATCGCCGCCAACCAGATTGCCTCGGGCTGCAGCGATATCATTGTCGCCGGCGGCGTGGAGTCCATCAGCCTGACCATGAAGAGCGTCAACACCGACAACCTGATCAACCCGCTGCTTAAGGAGCAGGTGCCGGGCATCTACTTCCCGATGGGTCAGACCGCCGAAATTGTAGCCCGTCGCTATCAGGTCAGCCGTGAAGAGCAGGACCTCTATGCCCTGCAAAGCCAGCAGCGCACTGCCCAGGCCCAGGCCGAGGGCCTGTTCGAAGACGAAATCGTGCCAATGACGGTCAAGTACAAGGTCGAGGACAAGCACACCGGTGCGGTGCAGATCCTCGATGGCGTGGTGGATCGCGACGACTGCAACCGCCCGGACACCACCCTGGCCAGCCTGGCCGGGTTGAAGCCCGTTTTCGCTGAAGACGGTTCGGTGACGGCGGGCAATTCCTCCCAGCTCTCCGATGGGGCCTCGATGACCCTGGTGATGAGCCTGGAAAAAGCCCTGGCATTGGGGCTTAAGCCCAAGGCGTTTTTTCGTGGCTTTACCGTCGCCGGTTGCGAGCCGGATGAGATGGGCATTGGCCCGGTGTTCTCGGTGCCCAAGCTGCTCAAGGCCAAGGGCTTGCAGGTGGGGGATATCGACCTGTGGGAGCTCAATGAAGCTTTTGCTTCACAGTGCCTGTATGCACGCAACCGCCTGGAAATCGATAACGCCAGGTACAACGTCAATGGCGGTTCGATCTCCATCGGCCATCCGTTTGGCATGACCGGGTCGCGGCAGGTGGGGCATCTGGTGCGCGAACTGCAACGCCGTAATTTGCGCTACGGCATTGTCACCATGTGCGTGGGCGGGGGCATGGGCGCTACCGGGCTCTTCGAAGCTGTACGCTGATCAAAATGTGGGAGGGGTGGCTCCCGATAGCGGTGGTCCAGCCAAACCGCCATCGGGGGCAAGTCGAATCGTCGCACCGCCCCTCCCACAGTTGGTCATCCGCGTATCCGAATCTGGTCACTTACCCCTAGAATGGCTGCTCCTCCACCTCTGGTTTTTGGGGCACTCATGCACATCTCTTCCGGCCGCTGGGTCTACGGTTTCTTGCTGACCCTGCTGACCGCCTTTCTGTGGGGCATTCTCCCGATCAAGCTCAAGCAAGTGTTGCAGGTGATGGACCCGATCACCGTCACCTGGTTTCGTCTTACAGTGGCCGGCACTTGTTTGTTCGTGTACCTCGCCGCCACCAAGCGCCTGCCCAGCCGCAAAGTGCTCGGCCCCAGGGGCGGCTGGCTGGTGGCCATGGCGGTGTGCGGGCTGGTGGGTAACTACGTGCTGTATCTGGTTGGCCTGAAGATGCTCAGCCCCGGCACCGCTCAACTGGTGGTGCAGATGGGCCCGATCTTCCTGATGATCGCCAGCGTGTTTGTCTTCAAGGAGCGTTTCAGCCTGGGGCAGGTCCTCGGCCTGGTGGTGCTGATCATCGGCTTCGGCCTGTTTTTCAATCAGCGCCTCGTGGAGTTGCTGACGTCCCTGGGCACCTATACCGCCGGGGTGCTGACCATTCTGCTGGCCACCTCGATCTGGGTGTTCTATGCCTTGGGCCAGAAGCAATTGCTGACGGTATGGAATTCCTTGCAGGTGATGATGGTGATCTACCTGTTTTGCGCGGTGCTGCTCACGCCATGGGCGCATCCCCTGGAGGCGTTGCAGTTGAGCCCGCTGCAAGGCTGGCTGCTGCTGGCGTGCTGCATGAACACGTTGGTGGCGTATGGCGCGTTTGCCGAAGCGCTGGCCCACTGGGAGGCCTCGCGGGTGAGTGCGACCCTGGCGTTGACGCCGCTGGTGACCTTTGTCGCGGTGGCGCTGGCGGCGTGGCTGTGGCCGGATTATGTCCAGGCCGAAGAGATCAACGCCCTGGGCTACTTCGGCGCATTCGTGGTGGTCTTGGGGTCAGCTGCAGTTGCCCTGGCACCGTCGCTGCTCGCCGGGCTCAAGGCCCGGCGGCTGCGCATGGCGGTTTAGCTACCGAGCATGTTTTCCGGGCGTACCCACTGGTCGAACTCGGCGTCGGTGAGGTAGCCCAGCTCCAGGGCGGCTTCGCGTAGTGTCAGCCCTTCGGCGTAGGCTTTTTTGGCGATCTCTGCCGACTTGTCGTAGCCAATATGCGGGTTGAGTGCGGTAACCAGCATCAGCCCGCGCTCCAGGTGTTCGGCCATTTTCTCGGCGTCGGGCTCAAGGCCTGCGATGCAGTGCTCCTGGAAGTTGTTGCAGCCGTCGGCCAGCAGGCGGATCGATTCAAGCAGGTTGTGGATGATCACCGGCTTGTACACGTTCAACTGCAAGTGCCCTTGGCTGGCGGCCATGCTGATGGTCACGTCGTTGCCCAGCACCTGGCAAGCCAGCATGGACAGGGCTTCGCACTGGGTCGGGTTGACCTTGCCCGGCATGATCGAACTGCCCGGTTCATTGGCCGGCAACTTGACTTCGGCCAGTCCGGCCCGCGGGCCTGAACCCAGCAGACGCAGGTCGTTGGCGATTTTCATCAGCGCCACGGCCAGGGTTTTCAACGCGCCGTGCAGGGTCACCAGCGGCTCATGGCCGGAGAGGGCGGCGAATTTGTTTGGCGCGGTCACAAAGGGCAAGCCCGACAACGCGGCCAGTTCGGAGGCAATTGCCTCGCCAAAGCCGTGGGGCGCATTGAGTCCGGTGCCCACTGCGGTGCCCCCCTGGGCCAGCTCGCACACGGCGGGCAAGGCGCTGCGGATCGCCCGCTCGGCGTAATCGAGCTGGGCGATAAACGCCGAGAGTTCCTGGCCGAAGGTGATCGGCGTGGCGTCCATCATGTGGGTGCGGCCGGTCTTGACCAGCTTCATATGCCGCGCGGCCAGCTCCGCCAGGCCACCGGACAAGGTCGCGATGGCCGGCAGCAGTTGCTCGTGAACCGCCTGCACTGCAGCGATGCTCATGGCGGTAGGAAAGCAGTCGTTGGAACTCTGGGAACGGTTGACGTGATCGTTGGGATGCACCGGGCTCTTGCCACCGCGGTTATTACCCGCCAGTTCGTTGGCGCGGCCGGCAATCACCTCGTTGGCGTTCATGTTGCTCTGGGTGCCACTGCCGGTCTGCCAGACCACCAAGGGGAACTGGTCGTCATGCTGGCCGTCGAGGATCTCGTCGGCGGCCTGTTCGATCAGCCGGGCGATATCGGCGGGCAGGTCGCCGTTGCGGTCGTTGACCCGGGCGGCGGCCTTCTTGATCAGGGCCAGGGCATGCAATACCGCCAGCGGCATACGCTGCTCGCCAATTGCGAAATTGACCAGCGAGCGCTGGGTTTGCGCGCCCCAATACGCGTCATCAGGGACTTGCACTTCTCCCAGGCTGTCGGTTTCGATACGGCTCATCGGGCACCCTCCTTATCCAGTCGTGATTGGTCAGTTTAGGCCCTGGCGGCTGCCGTGGGTTCCCTAAATCCGCATTTGGGCCATCGCGCCCCGCAAAACCGGGGCCCGCCAGGGGGTGGGGTTGAGCCGCGAGGTTTTTTAGGCGCAGAATGGTCGCCCTTGGGGTCTTACCTCGCCTGCTAGAAAGGAAACTCGATGACTCGTCTTCGTGCCATCTGTACCGCGGTTGCTCTGGTTTGCGCCAGCGGCCAGGTTTTTGCCGATACCGCCAGCCACAACGCCAGTGCCGAAGCCTTCCTTACCCTGGCCCATGCTGACAAGCTGGGGACCCCGGTGTACATGCAAGTGCAGCAAATGTTCGCCCAGCGTTTCGAACAGACCAAGGCGCCTGCCGCCAAGCAGTCCGTACTGGACAGCTACCAGGCCAAGGCCAACGCCGCCCTGGACCAGGCAATCGGCTGGCCTAAGCTCAAACCCGACATGGTCAAGCTCTACACCACCAATTTCAGCGAGTCCGAGCTCAAGGACCTGGTTGCTTTCTATCGGTCGCCACTGGGCAAGAAAGTCCTGGAGAAAATGCCGCAGCTGACCCAGCAATCGGCCCAGATGACCCAGGCCAAGCTTGAAAGCGCCGTGCCGGTGGTGAACAAGCTGTTGGAAGACATGACCAACGAGCTGACGCCAAAAGCCGCCGCACCGGCCAAGAAGAAGTAAGCAGCGATGACCATGCAACAGCGTATCGAAACGGCGCTTGTCGCCCTGGCTCCGCAGCACTTGAATGTGCTGGATGAAAGCCATATGCACAGCCGTGGGTTGCAGACCCACTTCAAGGCCGTGCTGGTCAGCCCGGAGTTCGAGGGGCTCAACCGCGTCAAGCGCCACCAGAAGGTCTATGCCACCCTGGGTGACCTGATGGGCGAGTTCCATGCGTTGGCGCTGCATACCTACACGCCTGAAGAATGGGCGAAAATCGACGCAGCCCCGGCCTCGCCGACCTGCGCCGGCGGGCATGACTGATGATCGGGTGTCTCTGACCCCCGGCATTTGTTAGAATCCGCAACGCGCCGCTTAGCCGGCGCGTTTTTTTTGCATCCGGTTCACCCCTTACGAGGGTAGCCACCTGGAGAGAACACCCATGACTCAACCGATTGTCGTGGCGGCACTGTATAAGTTCGTCACCCTCGAAGACTACGTCGCCCTGCGCGAGCCACTGTTGCAGGCGATGGTCGATAACGGCATCAAAGGCACCTTGCTGATCGCCGAAGAAGGCATCAACGGCACCGTGTCCGGCAGCCGTGAAGGTATCGATGGTCTGATGGCCTGGCTGAAAAAAGACCCACGCATGGTCGATATCGACCACAAAGAATCCTACTGCGACGACCAGCCGTTCTACCGCACCAAGGTCAAGCTCAAGAAAGAGATAGTCACCCTGGGCGTTGAAGGCGTCGACCCGAACAAGAAGGTCGGCACCTACGTCGATCCGAAGGACTGGAATGCGCTGATCAGCGACCCGGAAGTGTTGTTGATTGACACCCGTAACGACTACGAAGTGTCCATTGGGACCTTTGAGGGCGCGATCGACCCGAAAACCACCAGTTTTCGCGAATTTCCCGACTATATCAAAGCCAACTTCGACCCCGCCAGGCACAAGAAGGTCGCCATGTTCTGCACTGGCGGCATTCGTTGCGAAAAAGCCTCGAGCTATATGCTCAGCGAGGGCTTCGATGAGGTCTACCACCTTAAAGGTGGGATTCTGAAGTACCTTGAAGAGGTGCCCCAGGAAGAGACCAAATGGCAGGGCGACTGTTTTGTGTTCGACAATCGCGTGACCGTGCGCCACGACTTGAGCGAAGGCGACTACGATCAATGTCATGCCTGCCGCACACCGGTGAGCATCGAGGACCGTGCATCCGAGCATTATGTGGCCGGCATCAGTTGCCCCCATTGCTGGGATAAGCTGCCGGAGAAGACCCGTCGCAGCGCGATTGACCGCCAGAAGCAGATTGAGCTGGCCAAGGCCCGCAACATGCCGCACCCGATTGGCTTCAACTACAAGCAAACCCCTTCCGAGGCCTGAACCATGTCAGCGCGCCTGCTCTATGTAATGGACCCGATGTGTTCCTGGTGCTGGGGTTTTGCCCCGGTAGCGCAGGCGCTGGTTGAGCAGGCCCAGGCGGCCGGCGTAGACGTGCACCTGGTGGTGGGCGGCCTGCGTACCGGCAGCGGCGCGGCGTTGGAGCCGACCACCCGGCGCTATATCCTGGAGCACTGGCAGGCCGTCACCGACGCCACCGGCCAGTTGTTCAAGCGCGAGGGCGCGCTGCCTGAGGGTTTTGTCTACGACACCGAGCCGGCCTGCCGCGCCATCGTCACAGCGCGCAGCCTGGCGCCGGATTGCGCATGGACGTTGCTGGGGCTGATCCAGCGTGCATTTTATGTCGAGGGCCGCGATGTGACCCTTGCCAGCGTGCTGGTGGAACTGGCGGAGCAGGCGGGCATACCACGCATCGAGTTTGCCGGTGCCTTCGACCGTGCCGAACAGCATGCGGCAACGGCGGCCGATTTTACCTGGGTGCAGGATTTGGGCATCGCCGGCTTCCCAACCTTGCTGGCCGAGCGCGATGGGCAGTTGGCCTTGCTGACCAATGGCTACCAGCCGCTGTCCGAATTGTCGCCATTGCTCGCCCGTTGGCTGGAGCGAGCCGCCTGTGTATGAGCAACCTCAACGCACCGACCGCCTGACCTGGGCCGAAATCCGCCGTCTGGCCCTGCGCCACAAGAAATCCCTGTGGCTTGCCAACGGTGTCGCCGTACTGGCGACCCTTTGCAGCGTGCCCATACCGCTGCTGTTGCCATTGCTGGTGGACGAGGTGCTGCTCGGCCATGGCGATGCCGCGCTCAAGGTGATGAACCACGCGCTGCCCCTGGGTTGGCAGAAAGCCGCGGGCTATATCGGCCTGATGCTTATGGTGACCCTGGCCCTGCGTTGTGGCGCGCTGGTGTTCAACGTGGTGCAGGCGCGCCTGTTTGCGCGCTTGGCCAAGGACATTGTCTATCGCATCCGCGTGCGTTTGATCGAGCGCCTCAAGCGTATCTCCCTGGGCGAGTACGAAAGCCTGGGCAGCGGGACGGTCACCACCCACCTGGTCACCGACCTGGACACCCTGGACAAGTTCGTCGGTGAAACCCTCAGCCGTTTCCTGGTGGCGATGCTGACCCTGGTCGGCACCTCGGCGATCCTGGTTTGGATGCATTGGCAGCTGGCGTTGTTGATCCTGTTGTTCAACCCGCTGGTGATCTACGCCACGGTGCAGTTAGGCAAACGGGTCAAGCATCTCAAGAAGCTGGAGAACGACAGTACCTCGCGTTTTACCCAGGCGCTGACCGAGACCCTGGATGCCATCCAGGAAGTGCGTGCCGGCAACCGCCAGGGTTTTTTCCTTGGGCGCCTTGGCCAGCGTGCCCAGGAGGTGCGTGACTACGCCATTCATTCCCAATGGAAAACCGATGCGTCAAGTCGCGCCAGTGGCTTGCTGTTCCAGTTCGGTATCGACATTTTCCGTGCCGCGGCCATGCTGACCGTGCTGTTTTCCGACCTGTCCATCGGCCAGATGCTCGCCGTGTTCAGCTATCTGTGGTTCATGATCGGCCCGGTGGAACAACTATTGAACCTGCAATACGCCTATTACGCGGCCGGTGGCGCGCTGACGCGCATCAACGAGTTGTTGGCGCGTGCCGATGAGCCGCAATACGCTGGCGGCGCAGATCCGTTCAGCGGGCGCGAAACCGTCGGCATCGAGGTGCGTGGCCTCGACTTCGGCTATGGCGAAGACCTGGTGCTTGACCAATTGAACCTGGCCATCGCACCGGGCGAGAAGGTTGCGATTGTCGGCGCCAGCGGTGGCGGTAAAAGTACCCTGGTGCAACTGTTGCTGGGGCTGTACACGCCGCAGGCGGGCATTATTCGTTTTGGCGGTGCAACCCAGCAGGAGATCGGCCTGGAGACCATTCGCGAGAACGTCGCGGTGGTGCTGCAACATCCGGCGCTGTTCAATGACACCGTACGCGCCAACCTGACCATGGGCCGCACGCGTTCCGACCAGGCCTGCTGGCAGGCGCTGGAAATCGCCCAGTTGGAGGCGACTGTCAAGGCACTGCCCCTGGGGCTGGACAGCGTGGTGGGACGTTCTGGCGTGCGTTTTTCCGGTGGGCAACGGCAGCGCCTGGCCATTGCCCGCATGGTGCTTGCCGAGCCAAAAGTGGTGATTCTGGACGAGGCCACCTCGGCGCTGGATGCAGCTACCGAATACAACCTGCACCAGGCACTGGCGCGGTTTCTCAGTGGACGTACTACACTGATCATCGCCCACCGGCTGTCTGCAGTGAAGCAGGCTGACCGGGTGCTGGTATTCGATGGCGGGCATATCGCCGAGGATGGCGATCATCAGCAATTGATCGCCGATGGCGGATTGTATGCAAAACTGTACGGACATCTGCAACAAGTGCGTTGATTTAGCTTAGGCTGTGCTATCGGAAGCGGATTTTCGCGTGCGTATTGAGCTGTGCATGTGCAAGGGACTTCATGAAGCAAAAGCGGACTCTCGGAACGCCACGGTTGTTGGGTATTGTCTGGCCCTTTATCGCCGTTGTCTTGTTCCAGGCATTGTTAGGCTGCGGTAGTCTCTACGTGCTTTCTGCGGTGCGTGGCTATGTGGCTGGTGAAAGCCTGTGGTCCAAAGGCCAGAAAGACGCGATCTACTACCTGACGCTGTATGCCGATAGCCGCGACGACGCCACTTACCTCAAATACCAGCAGGCCATTGCCGTGCCCCAGGGCGGGCATGAGTTGCGTGTCGCCCTGGACAGTGCCACGCCTGACCTGGCTGCCGCACGCCTGGGCATCCTCAAGGGCGGCAATCACCCGGATGACGTCCCCAGCCTGATCTGGCTGTACCTCAACTTCCGCCACTTCAGTTATCTGGAAAAAGCCATTGAGCTGTGGACAGTCGGCGATGGTTATCTGGAACAGCTGGATGAACTGGCCCGGGAGATGCACCGCGCCATCGTCAGTGATCAGGTCACGGACAATGAAGTGCATGGCTGGAAGAAGCGCATCATCGCCATCAACGAGGGAGTGACACCGGCCGCCAAGGCGTTCAGCGATGCCCTGGGCGAAGGTTCGCGGATGATCCTGCGGCTGTTGTTGATCACCAACCTGGCCACCGCCCTGGGCTTGATCATCCTGGCGCTGCTGCGCACCCACAAGTTGCTGGCCCAGCGCCACGCATTCGCCGATGCCCTGCAAGCGGAGAAGGAGCGGGCACAGATCACCCTGGAGTCAATTGGCGATGGGGTGATTACCACTGACGTTGACGGTGCCATTGCCTATATGAATCCGGCGGCCGAAGTGTTGACCCACTGGAAGTCGGAACAAGCCCAGGGCCTGCCGCTGGCGGCGTTGTTCAAGTTGTTGGATGAAAACGCCGAACCCGACGGTTTCACCTTGATCGAACACATCGTCAAGGGCCAGCTCAGTGGCGGCAGCGAGCATTCCAAGCTGATCCAGCGCCTGGACGGCAGTACCGTCTCGGTCACCCTGGTCGGCGCGCCGATCCGCAGCGCCGGCAAGATCAGTGGTGCGGTGTTGGTGCTGCACGACATGACCCAGGAGCGCCAGTACATTGCCAACCTTTCCTGGCAGGCGACCCACGACGCCTTGACCGGCCTGGCCAACCGTCGCGAATTCGAGTTCCGCCTTGAGCAAGTGCTGCAACAGGTTGCACGCCAGCAAAGTGGGCGACATGCCCTGATGTTTCTCGACCTCGACCAGTTCAAGCTGGTCAACGACACCTGTGGCCATGCCGCGGGTGACGAGCTGCTGCGTCACATCTGTGCGTTGTTGCAATCGGATTTGCGCGAGGGCGATACCCTGGCGCGATTGGGCGGCGATGAGTTCGGCATCCTGCTGGAAAACTGCCCGCCGGCGGTGGCGGAAAAAATCGCCGAAAGTTTGCGCCATACCGTGCAGAGCCTGCACTTCGTATGGAAGGGGCGGCCGTTCATGACGACCGTCAGTATCGGTCTGGTGCATATCTCGCAAACCCCGACTACCCTGGAAACGTCCCTGCGTGCCGCTGACATGGCGTGCTATATGGCCAAGGAAAAGGGCCGCAACCGCGTGCAGGTGTACCACGCCGATGACTCGGAGCTGTCTCTGCGCTTTGGCGAGATGGCCTGGGTGCAGCGACTGCACATGGCCCTTGAAGAGAACCGCTTTTGTCTCTACGCCCAGGAAATTTCGCCTTTGGGGCACACCGAACCTGGCAATGGGCACATCGAAATTCTCCTGCGTCTGCATGACGAGGCGGGGCGGATCATTTTGCCCAATAGTTTTATCCCGGCGGCGGAACGCTATGGCCTGATGACATCGCTGGATCGTTGGGTGGTAGAGAACGTATTCAAGATCATCGCCCGTTGCCTGAATGAACGCCCGGGCCGCCCCATGGCCATGTGTGCGATTAATCTGTCAGGCATCACCATTGGCGATGATGATTTCCTAGGGTTTTTGCGTGAAAAATTCGGCACTTACAACATACCCCCGGAAATGATTTGTTTTGAAATAACTGAGACCAGCGCTATCGCCAATTTGGGCAGTGCGATTCGCTTTATTAATGAACTCAAAGCCTTAGGTTGCCATTTTTCACTCGATGACTTTTGCGCCGGAATGTCCTCATTCGCATATTTGAAACATTTACCTGTAGACTTCCTGAAGATCGATGGAAGTTTCGTAAAGGATATGCTGGACGACCCGATTAACCGCGCCATGGTCGAAGTGATCAACCACATCGGCCACGTCATGGGTAAGCGCACAATTGCCGAGTTTGTTGAAACACCCCAGATCGAACAGGCTTTACTTGAGATCGGTGTGGATTACGCCCAGGGCTATCTGATTGAACGCCCGCGATTGTTTACCTTTGATAGCTTGCAGTGTCGACCTGCGCGACCGCAGCCCCTGTTATTCAAGGCGCCCGGCACCTTCCGCTGAAACATTTGCTGGTCTGTACAATCACACTTAAAAAGGAGCCCTACAGTGATCGACACATTCAACAGAACCGGCCCGCTTATGGAAGCCTCGAGTTACCCCGCCTGGGCGCAGCAATTGATCCAGGCCTGTAGCGAGAGCAAGCGTCGGGTTGTCGAGCACGAACTGTATCAGCGCATGCGTGACAACGCCCTCAGCGCCAAGACCATGCGCCACTACCTGATTGGTGGTTGGCCAGTGGTGGAACAGTTTGCCTTGTACATGGCGCAAAACCTGACCAAGACCAAGTTTGCCCGTCACCCTGGCGAAGACATGGCGCGACGTTGGCTGATGCGCAATATTCGCGTGGAACTCAACCACGCCGATTATTGGGTGCATTGGGCGCGTGCCCACGGTGTCAGCCTGGAAGAACTGCAAGCGCAAGACGTACCGCCGGAATTGCACGCACTGAGCCATTGGTGCTGGCACACCAGTTCGGCCGATTCATTGATCGTCGCGATTGCCGCCACTAACTACGCGATTGAGGGGGCGACTGGGGAGTGGTCCGCCGTGGTCTGCTCGACCGGTGTATATGCTGGCGCCTTCCCTGAGGAGGATCGCAAGCGCGCGATGAAGTGGCTCAAGATGCACGCCCAGTACGACGATGCCCACCCGTGGGAAGCCCTGGAAATCATCTGCACCCTGGCCGGGACCAACCCCAGCAAGGCGCTGCAGGAAGAGCTGCGCCAGGCGGTGTGCAAGAGCTACGACTACATGTACCTGTTCCTGGAAAGCTGCATGCGCCTGGAGAACGCGCAGAAAGACCAAGACCAGGCGCCGGCGGTTCGTGAACGCCCAATGCGCGTCGCCAGCGAGGCATGAGGTAAGTGTGATGGCGGGGGCCTACCCCGCCATTGCCAAGCGATTGCGGCCTTCGCGCTTGGCCACGTACAACGCGTTGTCTGCCCGGCGCAGCAGGCTTTCAGCCGACTCGGCCGCCAATAGCGTCGAGCAGCCCAGGCTCACCGTCAATTCGATCCGTGTGCCCTCCATCCAGTAGTCCTGGGCTTGTGCCGCCTGGCGCAGGCGCTCGCCGACCATCCTCGCGGCCTCGCGACCGGTGTTGGACAGCAGGATCAGAAACTCTTCCCCGCCAAAGCGGAACACCATGTCCACGTTACGCAACTGGCGTTTGATCGCCCCGGCCACGGCGCGCAGCACACTGTCGCCGGCGGCATGCCCGTGGGTGTCATTGATTTTCTTGAAATGGTCGATGTCCAGCATCAGCAACGACAAAGGGTGCAGGTGCCGCCTGGCCATGTCGATCTCCCGTTGCAGGGTCTGGTCCATGGCGACGCGGTTGCCGGTTTCGGTCAACGGGTCACGCAGGGCGCTGCGCGTGGCGGCGCGGTAGAGCAGGGCGTTGCGCATCGGGTAAAGCAACGTTACCAACAGCGCCTCGAGCTGGTGCAGCTCCTCTTCGATCAGGCGTTGGTTACGGCGCAATACCAGTTCGCCCAAGTGCTCGCCCTCGTGGCTCAAGGTATAGCTCACCGAATGGTGGCCACGATGACCGAACTCCAGGCGCAGGTCGCTGGCGACATGGCGATATTGCAACGCATCCAGTGGCACCAGGCGCTGTATTTCGCGAAAGAACAGACTGAGGATACGCTCCGGCTCAAGGCTGGTTTGCAGCTGCTGGCTCAATTGCTGGCGAAGTTCAGTGAGGGTCGCAGGACGGCGTGGGCGAAGGGAAGGCTGACCCAATCCCAGGCGCTGCAATTTGGCACTGTCGAAGTCAATTGCGTTGGTCTGGGTGGGTGTTTTCATAAACGAATGGCCTCTAAGCACTTGGCTGTCTTACAGGCGGGATGAGAGTGGCGAACGCCAAGCGTCTTACTGTTCCTTCAGTACCGTAAAACATTGGAAACAGTTTAAACCGCTTTGCCTCGGGTTATAACCCCAGGGCACTGCCGCACGTCTTGTCATCGCCTAACCTGCTTGGAAAGTATCAGGGCGAGATTCGTGCCAAGTTTATAGAGTCAATAAAATTCCTTATAAATCAATCGACTGTATTTGAGATAAGAAAGTCTGACAAACAATGGCGCCAGTTATTTGGCTGGTTGGAGCTGGAGTTGCTACAGCTTGCTCAGTTTTACTCTTTTTGCGGATCGGGTTGTTTGTCGAAAATAAAAAAGCCTGGATTAAGCCGCAAATACAGCACGGCTACCATCACGGTAAAATCCAGGCATACGTTAAGGCTCGCGCTATTGCCGATCAGCAGGGCTAGACCAGGGTGCTACGGTCGATCTGTGCGACTGAAGTGACTCCGGTCAAGGTCATTGCTACGCGCATTTCCTTGGCGAAGATATCCAGCAGGTTCTCCACCCCGTACTGGCCCTCGGCAGCCAGTGCATAGGCGGTGGCACGCCCGAGCAGGCATGCCTTGGCACCCAGGGCGAGCATGCGCACTACGTCGAGCCCGGAGCGAATGCCGGAGTCCACCAGCACGGTGAGGTCGTCGCCCACGGCTTCGGCGATTGGCGGCAACGCCTTGGCCGTGGACAGCACGCCGTCGAGTTGCCGGCCGCCATGGTTGGAGACCACGATACCGTCGGCGCCGAAACTCACCGCATCCCTGGCATCCTGTGGGTCGAGGATGCCCTTGATGATCATCGGGCCTTTCCAGAACTCACGGATCCATTCCAGGTCTTTCCAGCTGATCGAGGGGTCGAAGTTGTTGGCGAGCCAGCCGATGTAATCTTCCAGGTGAGTGGGTTTGCCCAGGTACCTGGAGATATTGCCCAAGTCATGGGGGCGACCCATCAGGCCCACATCGAAGGCCCATTGCGGCTTGGTGATCGCCTGCAACATGCGCCGTTGCGCCGCGTATGGGCCGGACATGCCCGAGTGAGCATCGCGGTAGCGCGCGCCAGGTGTCGGCATGTCGACGGTGAAGACCAGCGTGGTCACCCCAGCCGCCTGTGCCCGCTCCAGCGCGTTGCGCATAAAGCCGCGATCCTTGAGCACATACAGTTGGAACCAGATCGACTGCGGGCTTTGCGAGGCCACTTCTTCAATCGAGCACACCGACACCGTCGACAGGCAGAAGGGAATGTTTTTATTGGCCGCCGCCTTGGCCGCTTGCACTTCCCCGCGCCGCGCATACATGCCGGTCAGGCCCACCGGGCTGAGAATCACCGGCATCGCCAGTTCAGTGCCGAACAGCTCGGTGCCCAGGCTCAGGTTATCGACATTGCGCAGGATGCGCTGGCGCAGGCTGATCTCGGCCAGGTCCGAACTATTGGCGCGCAGCGTGTGCTCGGCATAGGCGCCGCCGTCGATGTAGTCGAACAGAAAGCGCGGCAACTTGCGCTTGGCTGCAGCGCGGTAGTCGGAAGCGGACGAGATGATCATCTACGGTGTCTCCACAGGGCAAAGTGCTACACCATAAGCAAAGTTGTGACATGATAAAAACAACTTTTATCACTGCTATCCAGTCGCAAAAGGAATACTGATGAACCTGCGAACCTTGCGTGCGTTTGTCGAAGTGGTACGTCAGGGCGGCTTTTCCCAAGCGGCCGATACGGTGGCGCTGACCCAGTCAACCGTCAGCAAGGCGGTCAAGACCCTTGAGGACGAGCTGGGCACGCCGCTGCTTAATCGCCTCGGCCACAAGAACGAGCTCACCGCCGCCGGCGAAATTGCCTACCGCCGCGCCCTGGTGATACTCGCCGAACGCAACGACCTGGTGGCTGAAATCAATGACCTGCGCGGCCTCAAGCGTGGTGTGCTACGCATTGGCCTGCCGCCCGTGGGATGCGGCGTGTTGTTTGCCGCCATGTTTGCCGCATACCGCAGCCGTTACCCGGACATCGATATCGAACTGACCGAATACGGCAGTAAAAAACTGCGCGAATGCCTGGAGGCGGGGGAGGTCGACCTCGCGGCCCTGCTGTTGCCGGTAGACGAAGGCTTCGACTACCAGCCGGTACGCAACGAACCCCTGATCGCCGTGCTGCCCATCAGTCACCCGTTGGCGCGTCGCAAGCGCATCGACTTCACCGACCTGGCGGACTCGCCATTTATCCTGTTCGAAGCCGGCTTCGCCCTCAACGCCAAGATCCTCAGCGCATGCGAGCGCAAGGGCGTGACCCCCAAAGTCACCGCCCGCAGCGGGCAGATCGACTTTATCGTCGACCTGGTCGCCGCCGGGCTGGGCGTCGCCTTCCTGCCACGCATGCTGGCGCACAAGCACCAACACACCGGCATCGCCTTGATCCCTCTGGACGAACCCCACACCGACTGGCACATCGCCCTGGCCTGGCGCGCCAGTGCCCACCTGCCACCCGCGGCCCGGGCCTGGCTGGATTTGGCCCTGGAGCCGGCGTTTTCAAGTGGACATGACGGTGAATTGCGGCGAGTGTCAGGGAAAGCTTGACTTCTTCTTTTTAATCAGTAACATACGGCGCATTCCGCGATAGCTCAGTTGGTAGAGCAAATGACTGTTAATCATTGGGTCCCTGGTTCGAGTCCAGGTCGTGGAGCCAGATAGAGAAAAGCCTGCAGAGATGCAGGCTTTTTTTTGCTTGGGATTTGACCCGGCAATCCAACCGCAGAGCGCGCTTCGCATGACGCCATCGCTAATCCTTCGGCTCAGATAGATTTGCTTTTTGATTTGGTAGGTTTTGGGCTGGCAAGCATTCGATCTAATTCTCCAGCAAGCGCTATCAACTGCTGTTCCAAGGCTTTTACCTCCGAGACGCTGATTCCATTGTTGATGACCTGCAGGGTTTTGGCTTGTTTCTTCGAGGCAGGCGCGAGGTTATGTGCATCCTGGGAAACCAACGCCTGTCGCAGCAGGTTGTTGATCACAGTTTGATAGCCGGTACCGGCATTTTCCGCACGTTCACGGGCAGCTTCGATCACTGCATCGTCCAGCATGATCGTAATGCGGGTTTTGCCTTTATTCTGCGCGATAGCGCCGCGCTTGGCGTCGCTGAAGTCGTATTCGTCTTTCATGATTCAAACCTCCAGGTACTGGCGCCGTTCATTTCTGGATGCAAGCCGGGCACTGATGATGCGTACGAAATTGGGATCACGATAGGTGTAGGCCACCACCAATACGCGGCCCTTTGCATCTGTGCCCATGATCACCCAGCGTTCTTCTCCGTGATCGTGGTCTTGCAGGGTCAGGGCTGCCTCGTCGTAAAACACCGGTTCTGCATCAGCAAGGCTTACGCCTCTGTGCTTGCGCTGATTGGAGATGCTTTTTGCGTTATCGAATTGAACCATGAATGTTTTTATTATGCATATTTTATATGTATAAAAATCGATTGAATGGATCGACGATCAAGGAAAAGATCATCCCGGACGGCTTTGTTGTGGATACGCTATTTCCCACTCGAGGCGCGTTGCGCGCAAGCGCAACCAGTTTGGCTGTGGGTGGCCACGCTGGTGACTTGGAGGTAAAAGTCCTCTACACACCCGGCAAGGGGATGCCTGCCACTGTGCTACCGAGCGTCGGGATCCAAGCAGTTGACCCTGCACAGCTTCCATCCGTGACTGCGTCTGGGCTGGTCTTCAGTGCCCTCAATGATCATGCCTCGTTTTTTGAAATGCGCACAGATTGCTTTAAAGGTGGGATGCAAGTCGTCAATGTTGAGGCCACGCACTTTCACCTTTTGAGCGAGCCAGGGATCAGCCCGCTCATATCGCATTTAGCCGAACATATTTCTTGCGATTGATTGCACGGTCAATTGGCTTAAAGGGGGAAAAGATTATCCACCATGAAATCGACGAATGCTCTCAGTTTGGGCGATAAAAGGCGGCTCGAAGGCCATAGAATCCGGAAGGTGGTCACGTCCTCGTTGAAGTCCTCCAACACTGATATCAGCGTTCCGTCGGCCAACTGACGCTTGATAGCGATATCCGGTACGCAGGCTATCCCGAGGCCATGTTCAACAAACGTGACCAAGGGTTCCAAGGTGTTGGTTATCATACTGACAGGCAGCTCAAGGTTGGCTGGTAGGCCCTGGCCCAAAGGCCAACTGGCCAACTTCCCGGTACTTCGGTAGCGATATAGCATGCAAGCATGCTGGCTCAGGTCTTCCGGTTTATGCGGCACCCCCGCACGTTTAAAATACGCGCTGGATCCGACAATGACACGTCGGTAGGTACCGACCTCACGGGCCATCAATCGGCAATCCGTTGGATCCCCTGTGCGGATAACCGCATCAAAGCCTTCCTCGATGACATCCACCAAGCGATCCGTGCAATCAATGTCCAGTTCGATGTCTGGATAACGCTGTTTAAACCTGGCAAACGTCGGCATGAACAGCATGCCCACGGACGGAACACTGACTCTTAACTTGCCATAGGGGGTGGCTTGCGAGTGCGACAATTCATTTTCTGCCGCTTCGACCTCGTACAGGATCCGCCTGCAGCGTTCTAGAAACTGCGCACCTTCTGGCGTCAGGCTGACGGTGCGGGTTGATCGGTGAAATAGCCTTACGCGCAATCGTTCTTCAAGACGCCCGATAGCCTTACTGAC
Source organism: Pseudomonas khavaziana (assembly GCF_036704165.1). Lineage (NCBI taxonomy): Bacteria > Pseudomonadati > Pseudomonadota > Gammaproteobacteria > Pseudomonadales > Pseudomonadaceae > Pseudomonas > Pseudomonas khavaziana. The sequence goes on along the minus strand of NZ_CP129946.1, from coordinate 4,491,705 downwards.
TGCCGATGCCGATATGCCGAGCTGTTTTGCGGCGGCGGTAAAACTTCGCGTTTCACCGACTCGAACAAAAACATCCAGTACACCCAAACTCTCCATACACCCTGCCTATTATTGACTTACCTGTCATATATGTTCGGAACTGTACCCTGTTTTTCATTCCCCCTACGTGGGCCACACTCATCTTTGCCAAATAGGATTCAGGTGGCCGGCATCGCTGAGTCTTCAATATTTTTTTAGAAGGAAAATCCCGATGGGTTATGCACATTTAGACGAGCCCGCGGCGCACCTGCTGCGTTGTGCGATCAGGCATGCAGCTGTACTCGCGCCACACGGCAACTGTCGGGAAATGGAAGTTGTTTGGGTGGTTAAGGGAGTGAAATCTCAATGACGACTAACAATAAGGCTGGTTTTTCCAGTCCAGACACCCTCAGCCCAGGTCTACCCCTGGCCGGTCTCTTGGCGTTGGCAATGGCAGCTTTTATCACGCTGCTGACGGAGATCATGCCTGCCGGGTTGCTCTCCTCGATTTCGCAAGGGTTGAGCGTATCCGAAAGCCTGGCGGGACAGTTCATCACCGTGTATGCGGTGGGCGCGTTGATCGCCGCTATTCCATTGACGATTTTGACCCAGGGCATGCGGCGCCGACCGCTGCTGTTGACTGCGATCGCTGGCTTTGCCGTGGTGAATTTGGTCACGGCGCTGTCTGACGATTACATGGTTTCGCTGGTGGCACGTTTCTTTGCGGGTGTATTTGGCGGCGTTGTATGGTCGCTGCTGGCAGGTTATGCGGTTCGTATGACGCCGAGTCACCTGAGTGGAAGGGCAATCGCTATATCCGGGGCAGGTGCTACGATCGCGCTGGTGTTGGGGGTTCCACTGGGAGCCCTGCTGGGGCGAGCAATTGGCTGGCAAGGCGCCTTTGGCCTGATGACCGTATTGGCGTTATTGCTCATCGTATGGGTGATCGCCACCGTGCCGGATTTTCCTGGGCAGACCAAGGAGCAGCGTCAGTCCCTTGTTAATGTTTTCCTGACGTCGGGTATTCGCTCAGTGCTCTTTGTTGTTTTCACTTTCGTTGTCGCCCACAACGTTCTCTACATCTACATTGAGCCATTCCTGGATACTTCAGGGCTGGCTGCAGAATTGGATGTGGTTCTGTTTGTATTCGGGCTAGGTTCCATCGTTGGCCTGTGGCTTGTGGGAGCAACAATTGATCGTCGGTTGCAATTTCTTATCGTGGCGAGTGTGCTTATCTTTGCTTTAGCGTCCCTGTCGCTTGGGCTTTGGGGCAGCGTCCCGGCGATGATCTATCCCTCTGTTGCGGTGTGGGGGCTGGCTGTCGGAGGATTTGCAACCATCACCCAGACGGCGTTGTCACGCTTGGCGGGTGATTCGGTTGATGTCGCCCAGTCGATGTACACCACGGCCTGGAACACTGCGGTTGCCGGTGGTGGGGTAGTGGGCGGTGTACTGCTGGCGCAGGCTGGATCGACGTCATTTCCGTGGGTCATAATCGCAATTTTGATTGTCTCGTTGGCAGGTGTGATCTTCTCGATGAATAAGGCGCTGCCTGCACCCCGTCGCGCTTGATCCCATGCAATAGACCTGGCTTCTTCGCAACGCTCCTGTTGTTGCGAGGAGGACAGGGGAGCAATCCAAAACCTTGATTAGCCGCGATTCTTCAGTTGGAACTCTAGAACATACGCGGTAATTCAACGGCAGGCAGAACGTATTCAAGCCATTTACTCCCACTTGACCCTGGAAGATCCAGCGCGTCATTGGTGTTTGTCACTTCTTCCTCTTCGGCTGTGTAACAACGGTCACTGCTACGTCTGCCATCAGGGTAGACAATAAAACCCCCGCGCCCGTTATGACATTCGTGCAGATACACCGACGCCAGCTCGCGTTGCTTATCAACATGGGCATTCAAGCGCGCGATATAGATACCCACCGCAACCGACACACACACAATCAGCACCACACAGGCGACCAACTGGTTGGTATAGCTGGCGCCGACGTCATCAGCATGCACGGGTGACATACCACGACTCTGAGTGCTCGATGTTGTGGCCAATCGGAAACCAGCTATTGCCTCCCATACGCACCCGCTGAGCTTGCGGTGGCAGGCAACCGACCAGCAGTGTGAGGAAAATCAAGGCTAGCAGGACGCCTTTGATCATCGAAGACAGGTTCATGGCGATGACGAGCTCTGGACTAGAGGAACCTCAGCTTAATCGGCGCTGGGTTAACGTCAGGTAAACACCCGCAGGGAACCGCTCGACTTCCGTTATCCTTCAAACCTCTGCGCACTACTTGTCTGAGGTTTCTTCCGTGCATATCCACTTGCTGCTGGTCGAGGACAACCTGGACCTGGCCACCACCGTCATCGAGTACCTGGAGATCAGCGGCATCGTCTGCGACCATGTCACTAATGGCCAGACCGGGCTCAACCTGGCCCTCAACCAGCATTACGACGTAATTCTCCTGGATATCATGCTGCCGCGACTGGACGGCCAGCAATTATGCGAGCGGCTGCGCCAGCAAGGCATCCAGACGCCCATCTTGATGCTGACTTCCCTGGACGCCTTGTCTGACAAGCTCGCCAGTTTTGCTGCGGGCGCCGACGACTACCTGGTCAAGCCGTTCGAATTGGCTGAACTGCTGGCCAGGATTCGTGCACTGAGCCTGCGCCGCAGCGGTCAGACCAGTCGCTTGCAAGTAGATGATCTGGTGATGGAACTGACTACCCGCAAAGTCAGCCGCGCGGGTCAGGAGCTGCATTTGTCACCCATTTGCTGGACCTTGTTGGAGAGCCTGATGCGCGCAAGTCCCCAACCCGTTTCCCGAGAACGCCTGGAAGCGAAGATCTGGGGCGATGAGCCACCCGACACTGATACGCTCAAGGTGCATATGCATCGGTTGCGCAAGGCCGTGGACAAGCCTTTTGGCCGGCCGTTGATCCATACCCTGGCGGGTGTCGGCATTCAGGTAAAACCCCATGCGTAACGGCCTGAGCCTGAAGTGGGTAATCAGCGGCAGTTTCCTGTGTCTGATTGCGGTGGTGCTGGTGATCTACAGTAAGCTGCTGCCTGAATTTACCGTGCGCGGCCTGTTCTATACCGCCAGCGCGATGATGGAGGAGGAGGCCCAGTATTTTCTCCGGCACTACAAACAGGACCCGACCACGCCGACGCCGCACAATTACTTCTATACCAGCGTCATCGGCAAGGAGGCATTGCCACAGGACGTCCGTGAGTTGCTCAATACCTCGCCGAGCTTGTCCTTCGGTGCGGTGAATATCTTCGGCGATCTCTATTCCGATGATGACGACGAGCCGTTCCAGATCATCCTCGAACAGCCCCTGGGTGATGGCAAAACCCTCTACATGTACGACATCGACCACGATAAGGAAGCCGGGGGTGAGGTCCAGACGCCGTTGTCTGACGCCTATTTCGACCAGGTCATAGAGAGTGTCAAGTTCATCAGCCTGGCTGTCTTCGTGCCGGCGCTGATGATTATTGCCTTGCTGGTCTGGTGGCTGGTTCGGCCGCTGGGGCGCCTGGTGCAATGGTCCGGCACACTCAAAGACCCTGATGCACTGGCCGGCCTACGGCCTGGTTTCAGCTTCAAGGAGTTCAATATGCTGGCCGATGCCCTGGCCAAAAGTGTCGAGCAGGTGCAGGCCGCCAGCCAGCGCGAAGGCCGCCTGTTGCGCTACACCAGCCATGAACTGCGAACGCCATTGGCGGTGCTCAAGGCCAATATCGAACTGCTGGCCCTGCAATCCGGCGGTGTCCTGCCTCCCTCCTTGCAGCGTATAGAACGCTCCGTGCTGAATATGCAGCTTATCGCCGAGACCTTACTGTGGATGAGTCGCGAGCATGCTGAATCGCTGCCGGAGGAGGACGTCAACTTGAGCGAAGTGGTTGGCGAATTGATTGAGAAGCACCGCTACCTGATCGGTAACCGGGACATCGAGCTGAGCATCGACATCCACGACGAACCTTGCCGACTGCCCCCTACCGCGTGCCGCATCGTGATCGGCAACTTCCTGCGCAATGCACTGCAATACGCCGAAGAGGGCGCAGTAGATATCAGCTTCAAATACCCTCGGCTGGTGATTGCCAATCACATCAGGGAGGTCAAGCCGCGCCAGGAATCCGACGACTATGGCTATGGCCTTGGGTTGCAGTTGATGCGGCAATTGTGCGCAAAGCTGAACTGGCAGATTAACGTGATCCGCGAGCAGCAACGGTTTACGGTCGTCCTCGATTTCACCCGCGTGAAGGCTGGGGAGTCAGCTGTCTAGCCTTGAGCAGGCAACCATCATTCACCTTCGTCAGCGAGCAAATCGACAGGCTTGGTGTTGAAAGCGCCTGGCTGGTAAATGACAGTTGCGCATCAATTTGCCGATGAGTCGCACACTATTTCATAGTCTCCAGATATGGCGCGGTGCGCGCAGGGATGGCATTTAGATATCAAGCGAAGATGTACTGAATGGGTGCCTTCTGTGAAAGGTGAATTTTTTATTTCTTATAATTTATTACGATAAACCCGGTGCTGTTTATTTGGCCTGCTTATAAAAAACATAAAAACCTCAATTAAATCAAACGATCATTGGATCCAATCCATTGTTTGACTTTTTTGGCTGAGGCCTTTAAAAATATAAGCACATAAGAAATCAAATAACTATATAGGTAGCAAGCTACCGATGTGGTTGGTATTTCTTTTTCTACAACAGGGAAGTTGAATTATGAAAGTTGCACTTGTCACGGGTGGGACGAGAGGTATTGGCTTATCTATCGTAGAGTTACTCGCACAGGAAGCAAACCTGAGGGTTATCACCTGTGGTACAAAACCGCAACCAGGGGTTGAATTCCCTGAGCAAGTTGAATATGTTCAGTGTGATATCTCCCATTCAAATTCCGTCACGGCGATGATCGATCAGATTATTGCTGTGCACTCTAAAATCGACATACTCGTCAATAATGCGGGTATCTCTCATGTCAAGCCTAATGGCCGTTTCTTGATCGAAGATCTTGAAGAGCAGACGTGGCATCAGGTCCTCAATACTAATTTGTCAGGCGCCTTTTACACCTGCAAGCAGGTGATTCCCCATATGAAAAAAAATCGATATGGGCGAATCATTAATATTTCCTCAGCTTCTGCCAGGTTTGGCGGGATACTCGCATCCGTCGACTATATTTCGTCGAAAGCCGGGCTGATAGGGCTCACAAAAGGCCTCGCTTACGAATTAAGAGGTTGTGGCATTACTGTTAATTCGGTGGCACCCGGTCGCATCGATACCGATATGATTGCCGACGCGAAACTAAGCGATGAATGGGCTGAACAACATGTTCCGCTCGGTCGGCTAGGCCGCGGAGAAGATATCGCCGGGGCCGTTTTGTTCTTGATTTCCAAACATGCTGACTATGTGCATGGGGCCACACTTGATTGTAATGGGGGGTGGGTCATAACTTAGACTTTCTATTTTAAAGGGGGATACTTATGTCCAGTAGAGTTGTTGTAATAAGCGGCGGCACCCGGGGGATTGGCCTGGCCATTGCAGAGAAACACGCCCTTTCTGGCGATACTGTTTTCTCGTTGTGCTTGAGCCCGGAGAAGTACACCAAAACCCATGCAAATATCCATGTAATAAAGTGTGATGTCCGAGACTTCAGGACCGTTACTGAGTGTATTGACCAGATCCTTCTGGAGGTGGGCAGGGTTGATACACTCGTCAACTGTGCCGGTATTCAGCAGCCGCCTTCTGAGGGGCTGGAGCACATTGATCTTGAGGATTGGCGCAACGTTCTTGATACGAATCTTGATGGTGTCTTCCATCTGTGCAAAGCCGTGATACCCGCTATGAAACGCAGGCGTGAAGGCGTGATCATCAATATGGCGTCAGTGGCCGCTACTGACGGGTACCCCATGGCCTGTGCCTATGCGACTTCTAAGAGCGCACTGATCGGGCTCACGAAATCCCTGGCCAAAGAGCTCGCCACGTACAACGTTCGGGTCAACGCCATCATGCCCAGCCTGACCATGACGGATGCCGCTTTAGGGTTGCCATCGACCACCCTGGAACGGCTGGTGAACCTGGTGCCCTTAGGTCGCATTGCACTGCCGGAGGATATCGCTGGCGTTGAATTCTTTTTGTCCAGCGCCGATGCCAGTTACGTCACTGGTGAACTATTCAGAGTGGCGGGTGGACGATAAACACAGCCAGGAGGCTCGACTCATGTTGAACATTGGTATCGTTGGTCGTAATCACGGAATGAAGCACCTGAAGAACATACAGCGCTATCATTCCAAGTCCGCCAGAGTTAAAGGCCTTACCTATAAGAACTCTTCGAAGCGTTCTGAAGTCGAAGCAGGCGTCCAAACGTACAGCAACTATAAGACCATGGTCGACGAGGGCTGTCTCGATGCATTGGTGCTGGCCGGCCCGCACAATTTAAATCGCGAAATAATTGAGTTCAGCGCTGATAGAATAAAATTTTTCTTGATTGAAAAACCAGTAGCCCATAATGCGTCGGAGATTTCCACGATAAAGGAAATGCTTCAAGAACATAAATGTACGGCGTTGATAGGCCATCACCGCAGGTTTTCATCTAAGGTGCAGGAGTTCAAAAGAATCATTGCGTCTGGCATTATCGGCAGGGTTATCTCTTTTGACTCGGTCTGGTGCATTAAAAAGAACGATGAGTACTTTAATAATGATGAGGCCAACTGGCGGATTCACGCCAATCAGGGCGGTGGGCCTTTAGCGATCAATGGTGTGCATGAAATAGACACTGTCAGGTATCTGTTTGGTGAAATCGGCTTGACCAAGGCGCTATTGGGTCAACGTAACAGGCGCCTGGCCGTCGAAGAAAATATCACGGCTATTTTTAAATTGAATAACGGAATTATCGGAACGCTGTTGATCGGCGATAACATTCCGTCTCCCTTCAATTACGAAAAAACCATGGATGAAAACCACTCATTCCCTAAGAGTAATGTGGACTTTCTGAAAGTCTTCGGGGACAAGGGCGCGATTTCTTTCCCCAGTTTTACCTTGTATCCATATGAAGGCTGTGGTGACTGGTTCTCGGCTTTTTCGGCAAGCACTGTGGGCTCTAATACGGTTGGCGAGGATCCCCTCAAGCTGGAAATGGACCATTTTATTAGAGTTATAGAAGGCAAAGATGTGCCCTTGGTCAATATCGACGATGCGCTGAGGAATATGGCTGTTGTAGATAAAATAAAACAGGAGATTAAAAATGAAAGCGTTGAGCTATGACGGGCAACAAGTCGTTTATCAGGACGTTGGCCACAGTGATACCGACGTCTATCCTCGTCCTGTAAAAATAAAAATCCAGTTAGCCGGAATCTGTTCGACGGACCTGAAGATCGTTGACGGCAAATATTATAATAAAGCGCTGTTAAGACCCAATGGCGTCCTCGGCCATGAGGGCTGTGGTCACATCGTGCAGAGCGCGCCCGGCAGTCCTTTCAAGGAGGGCGATCATGTGGTCTTTGAGACCGTCTTTCCCTGCCAGCAATGTGACTCATGTGTACAGGGCCTCACTAATTATTGTCGTAATTGGCTGCATATCGGCATCAATTCCAACGGTACATTTTCTGAGTACCTGACCGTTGACGAGTCAATGGTCCATAAAATCGGCGACGATATCCTTCCTCAAATCAGTGTGCTCGCCGAGCCTCTTTCCATTGCGCTGAACTCCATGGCCAGTATTTTCGACGGACGCCGGGATGAGGAAATGACGGTCGCCGTGGTCGGTCCTGGGATCCTTGGGCTTTTGCATACACTGCTGTTGGCGGAAAACGACTTCTCGGTCGATGTGTACGGTCTTGGCAGCGATGATCATCGCCTGGAGAAGGCGCTTGGCCTGGGGGCGAATAGGGTCTTCAAAACCGATGCTGCTTCGGTCTTCGAGCAGCAATACGACCTGGTCATCGACTCCAGCGATACCAGTTCCGGTGCGGTATTCGCACTCAGCCGTTGTAAACCCGGCGGACACCTCAGGGTGCTGAATCTTTCGACAGAGAAGGGCATCAGCTCCTCCGATGTGGTCAAGAGTGGGTGTCACATATCCACGAGCAAGGGCATACACCACAGTCATATGGTCACGGCCTGCAATTACATAGATTCCCGTGGTCACAAGCTGTCCGGGCTGACGACTCATTTATTTACGCCGGATGAATATCAACAAGCGTTCAGTTTTGCTCGCAACAAGCAAGGGGTCAAATCGGCGTTTAACTTCAACTGAACAGGCGCGGTGGGATTTCATATGGTTGGGCAAATTGAGAAAAATATCCGTTACCAGATCTTCAAACAGTGTCACGAATCGGGGGGAGGGCATATCGCCTCGTCGTTATCGATGGTGGAAATATTGTGGTCAATTTTTTCCGCGCATTATAAAGCACCGCACGACAGGTTTCTGCTGAGTTCCTGCCAGGGCGCGCTGGCATTGTATAGCGTGCAATATGCGCTCAAGCGTGAGGATTTCCAACTCTCTGACTTCTTGAAAGAAGGGTCGGATCTGACCATGTTCCCCAATACTGATCTTGCGTTTTCAGATATGACTTCGGGTTCTCTCGGGCATGGTATTTCAATGGCTGTTGGGATGGGCCTGCATAAGCGGTTTAACGCCGCGCAAGAGCATACTTTGTATGTTGTTGTCGGGGATGGCGAACTGGATGAAGGGAGCAACTGGGAAGGGCTCATGGCGGCAGCGCACTTCTCGATCAATAACCTTATTGTTATAGTCAACTACAACAAAGTTCAAATTGATGGTCCGACCGCAACGGTGATGAATATCGAACCGCTGCAGGATAAGTTGACTGCCTTTGGTTGTGACGTACTCAGTGTGAATGGGCATGACACTCAGGCGATCAGCGATGCCATCAGCACCCTCAAATGCAAGAAGACCCAAGGCCCTTCTGTCTTGATTGCACACACGGTTAAAGGGCACGGCATCAGTTTTTGCACCAAAGACCTCAGTTGGCATTATCGAATCCCTACGGCTTTGGAATTGGACTTTGTAAAAGACGAGTTGAATGTTCACTGAATGCCAGGGAGCCATAACGATGAAAAAGGATTTAAGGGACGTTATCAATAACTACATTGTGATGAACGCAGAAAGCGCTGATCTCTACGTGGTGGCTGTGGATTCGGCGATTTCTTCCAACCTTCAAGCGTTTAAAAGCAGGTTGGGCCACCGCTTTATCGACGTAGGGGTCGCTGAGCAAAATGCGTTCGATGTGGCTGCCGGGTTGGCTCGGGAAGGGGCTACGGTATTTGTGTTCGGTATTTCCACCTTCCTGCTTTATCGAGGTTATGAGCAATTACGCTCGGTCATCTGTGAGAATAAATTCAAGGTCATTTTTGTCGGACTTTGGTGCGGTCTTTATTATTCGGATCAGGGTTATACGCACTTGCAGATAGATGATATTAACGTTACTCGCTCACTGCCACATCTGAACATATATTCACCTTATAGCACTCACAGTACCCAACACTGCCTGGAGGATGCATTGATGCATGACGGGCCTTCCTATGTCAGGATTGAGAACCCGCTACCGGGCAGTGACTACCTTGATAGTGATGCATCCAACGGTCTGTCTAGAATTGGCGATTTCACCCAGCTGGCCATACTCGCAACCGGTCAGTCGGTCAAACGCAGTTTGCTGGCGTCCGACTATATAAAGTCGTCACGAGAGGTGGATGTTCCCGTGTATCCCTTGTGTGACTTGGATGTCAAACGCTTACGGTCAAGCACCCAGCACTATGTGGAAAATTACCAGCATCTGTTAATTGTGGAAGAACACTTGGCATTCTGTGGGGTCGGCGCCCATATAGGGTTTACCTCTTCCACGAATAAGGCCGGTAGTCAAATACACTGCCTGGGGGTGGGTGAGCTTGTTGTGCGTAATCAAACCTATGGCCGGGCATTGGAATATCACACGCTTGATACCCACGGCATTATCAATAAATGCCTGGATATATTGGAGGCTTAAGCAATGAAAGTTTATATTAACGAAGGTAGTTTTGGTTTTGCGATGTCACCTTTGGAAAAAATCGAACTGATTTCCGAGTCGAAATTTTCTGGCATCGGTTTGTGGTTCGAAAAACTCGATCTTTGGTTGCAACAGGAGCATGCCGAGCCTGAGAAGATAAAAGCGTTATTGCAGGAAAAAGCTGTCGATGTTATTGAGATTAACTTTATAAAAACCCTTTTTACTCATGAGTATGAAGACCCTCAATTACAGCACGAAATTGCGCGCGGTATTTTCTATGCAAAATTGTTCGACGCGCCTTTTTTAACGGCCGCGACGTTCGGAGAAAACCTCAAACCTTCTCTGTACGAAGAGAACATCAGAAAGCTGTCCCAACGACTGGAGCGCGAAGGGCTTTCTCTTGCAATCGAATTTCTTCCCTGGACCGAGATCCCTTCTATTTCAGCGTTGCAAGCGGTGCTTGTCGCAGTTGATCGCGAGAACGTCGGTATCTTGCTCGATACCTATCATTTCTTCATGGGCGATGCGGATCTGGCGGCTTTGGAGAGGGTGCCTGCGCAGAAGATCTTTCTCATTCACAGCAACGACCTGATTAAGCAACCTGATCTTTTCTCAACATTGTCATTGATTGAGATAACCCGTGGCTATCGGGTAGCGCCGGGTTTGGGGGACTTTCCTCTTGAGCAGTTTTTTAAAACCCTGCGGCAGATGGGAGTAAAAGCCCCGGTAAGCCTTGAAGTATTGAACAAGGACTCCACGTCTGAGCAGCACATCGAGTCTGTCCTCAACGCCTACACCTCTACAGTGCAGCAAATAGGAGCGTAAGCCATGTCTTCAGTAACATTGACAGCAGTGGTCACCGGCGCTGGGGGCACCATCGGCAAATGTTTCGCCTTATCCTTGGCAAGTATGGGTTACGACTTGGTCATCATCGATACTCACCGGGGTAATCTCGATGCGCTTCAAACCACGCTTCACCGTGAATACCCTGATACTCAAGTACTTGCGCTGGACGTCAATATCACTGACCCCCAGGAAGTGATGAGTGCCGCCCAACGGGTGCAGGCAAGGTTCCAAGGCATTGACCTGCTCGTCAACAACGCTGGCATTTCCCCCAAGTTGCCCACTGGTAAACGAATTCCGTTCCTGAACATCGAGGATGATGAATGGGACTTGGTCATGGAAACCAATTTGAAAAGCGTTTTTTTGATGTGTAAGTATTTTTTTGAGGGACTGAAGGCCAAGCAAGGAAAAATCGTCAATATTGCGTCGATGATGGGGGCTACGGGCTCTGGTGTTGATACCAATAAGCTGTTTCCTTACAGCGTGTCGGCGGCGCACTACAGCGCATCGAAAGCAGGGGTGATCAATTTGACCAAGTCCTTGGCGCGCGAATTCGGGGCATTGGGTATGCCGGTTTACGCCATCGCTCCCGGTGCGGTGGTTGGCGGGATGGGCAAATTCGATGAGAGTTTTATCCAGAACCTGAAGGAGCAGATACCCAGCCACCAGTTAGGCAACCCTGAAGAAATTGTCAACGCATTGACCTTTCTGCTAACCAGCGGCATGAGTTTGACCGGCCAAACCCTGCACGTTAATCATGGTTGGTTCATGGGAGGGTAGGCATGTCTGCTCTGACAGTTTATTCAGGAAAACACATCGTCATTAGTCACTGTCGGGACTGTGACATTCCTGGCTACATGATCATTTCGTTGCAACGGGTGGTCTCTGAGCTTGGCGAACTCGGCGGGGATGAGCGTGCAGAGTTGATGCTGGGATTAACGTATGCAGAGCGGGCCTTACACAGCGTGTTCGCACCTGAGAAGATCTACATAATGCGTATATCCGAGCTGGATCCGGTACTGCATTTTCATGTGTTTCCTCGATATGCCCAGGCTACCCAGTTGTATTTGGAGGAACACGCCGAGCCCGTTATTGATGGCGCGTTCTTTTTCAGCTGGGCACGAAAAAGGTTCAGCAGCGTATTGCCGCAGCCTACCCCCGACATAGGGCAGGCTCAGTCAATACTCCAGAAAACCCTTGGCACTTATTTTTTGCAGTGAGCCACATTGATGCGTTCAGTTCGGGCGATGACAGCGTGCTGAGTGTGTCACGCACAGGAAGGGGGTCCTTACGACGATCAATTTTTTAACAGCATTGGCGTGCCGTGACGAATGGGCGCAGCCGTAGAAGCGGCGATGTCCCAGGTCAACAGCAGATGGTTGATCGCTGCATCGATATGCTCATAGGGCGTGTTATCCCGCGCCTGGATCGACACGCCCTGCAAGAAGCAATCGAACACGGTCGCCATCGCCTCAACATTCAGCGTGTCCGGCAACTGACCGGCCTGGATCGCCCGCTGTACACACGCGACAATCCCCGCCCGGGTGCGCGCCCGGGATTGGGTCAGCGCATCCACCACCCGTGCGTGCTCCGGGCTCGGCGCGCTCATCACCCCCAATGTCACCATGCAGCCCTTGGGGTGGGCGTCGTCGCATTGCATGCGCGCTGACTGGCGCAATGCGGTTTCGACGGCCCGGCGTGGCGGCAGGTTTTCATCCCACAGGCATTCGGTGACCTGGGCGTAGGTCGCCAGGTAGCGCTGCACGCACTCATCGAACAGTGCTTCCTTGGAGCCGAACGCGGCGTAGAAACTCGGTGCGGAAATCCCGCCACCCAGGCCCGTCTTGAGTTGGGCGAGGGAAGTGGCGTCGTAGCCGTGCTGCCAGAACAGGTGCATGGCCTGTTCAACGGCCTGTTCTCGGTCGAAGCTGCGGGGGCGGCCCATTTGCGCCATGACGACAAACCTCTTGGGGAAGATGAGATAAATACTAGTCGATACATAAGTCGTTGACAATGCGGTGTCCCGCTGTGCAACATTTGTATCGATCAGTATTTAAGTCCGCCAAGGAGTTTCCCATGACACCCTCACTCAGCCTCTCGGCGTCGTCCGAACGCCTGCCCATCGGCGCGTTGCTCGCCCTGGCCATGACCGGTTTTATCTGCATCGTCACCGAAACCCTGCCCGCCGGGCTGTTGCCGTTGATCAGCGCAGGCCTGGGCATTTCGCCGTCCATGGCCGGGCAGATGGTCACCGCCTATGCGCTGGGCTCGGTGCTGGCGGTGATCCCCATGACCATCGCCACCCGTGGCTGGCGCCGGCGCAATGTGCTGTTGCTGACCATCGTTGGTTTTTTGTTGTTCAACTCCATCACCGCGTGGTCGTCCCATTATGGCGTGACCCTGGTGGCGCGCTTCTTTGCCGGCGTTTCAGCCGGGTTGGCCTGGAGCCTGCTGGCCGGTTATGCGCGGCGTATGGTAGCGCCCCATCAGCAAGGCAAGGCACTGGCGTTGGCGATGGTCGGCACGCCGATTGCGCTGTCACTGGGCGTGCCGCTGGGCACCTGGCTCGGTGGCCTGGTGGGTTGGCGCAGCACGTTCGGCCTGATGTCGGCGCTGACCCTGGGGCTGATCGTGTGGGTGCTGGTGAAGGTCCCGGACTACCCACCACAGCCTGCGCATCAGCGCGTATCTTTGGGCAAAGTGCTGACTACGCCCGGCGTACGCCCGGTGCTGGCGGTCGTCATCAGTTGGATGCTGGCCCACAACATTCTGTACACCTACATTGCGCCATTCGTGGCGCGGGCTGGCTTGGCGAGCAGGGTCGACCTGGTGCTGCTGGTGTTCGGTGTTGCCGCATTAGCGGGCATCTGGCTGACGGCGCGTCTGGTCGAGCCGATGCTGCGCAAAACCGTATTGACGAGCCTGGGGGCATTCGCGGTGATCTGCGTGGTGTTTGGCCTGCTAGGCAGCCAGCCCGAAGTGATCTACCTCGGCGTGGCGATATGGGGCCTGAGCTTCGGCGGCGCTGCCACCTTGCTGCAAACCGCCCTGGCCGATGCCGCCGGGGACGGCGCGGATGTGGCGCTGTCACTGAACGTAGTGGCGTGGAACAGTGCGATTGCCGGCAGTGGCGTGATCGGCGGGGTGCTGCTGGATCACTGCGGCGTGGCCGCGTTTCCCTGGGCGATGCTGGTATTGATCATGCTCGCGTTGCTGATCGCCTGGACGGCGCATGCCCATGGTTTCAAGCCGGGACGGCGGTCTGCCAATGGGCCTGCGGTGGCGGGGCACTGAACGACGGTGTGCCTATGCGAGTTTCACATTCATGATGATGTGGGCGGTGAACACCTTGATGTCGCCCGCATCGAAGATCTCTACCGGTACGATCTTGTCCCCCGCAGTCTGCCAATCGATGGCGCTGCCGTCGGCGACCGCGCGGATATCGGTTTTCGCCTTGGCCAGGTATTCCACGCTCATGCCCTTGGGGATCCAGCGCGCGCCAGGGGGGATCGACGCATCGGTCATCATGCCGCCGGCCAGTTCGGCAGCGTTGCACAGCGCGATGGCGTGCACCGAGGCCAGGTGATTGGTGATTTCCTTGCGAAACGGCACGGTGACCACCGCGTGGTTGGGCTTCAGCTCAGCGATTTGCGGCGTGATCGTGCTGAAGTAAGGGGCCATTTGACAGGCCAGGTTGCTGAATGCGGCAGGGCCGACGCTATTGAACATGCTCAGGGCTTGGCTCATAGGAGTATCCTCAGAAGTGATTTACAGAATAATATTCTGTAACGGAACAATATTCCGTAGCTTCCCTGTCTGTCAACCAGGCTTTCTCTGGCGGTCGCTCAACCTATAAACTGTTTTTATTTGGCGTCCCCCCATGCACTCCATCGATCTTATAGAGCGCACCTTTCCCGGTCGGCGCAGCGACCTCAAGCGCACCATCCTGCGTGAAGCGCTGGCGTGCTTTAACGAGGCGGGTATCGAAGCGACCAATATCGAAACCATCCGCGCGCGCTGTGATACCAGCGTCGGCGCTATCTATCACCACTTCGGCAATAAAGAGGGTTTGGTGGCGGCGCTGTTCTTCGCTGCGCTGGAAGACCAGGCCAGTTTGCGTGATCGCTACCTGCAAACGGCGGACACCGCCCACGCCGGTGTGGTCGGCCTGGTGTACAGCTACGTTGAATGGGTCAGCGCGCAGCCGGAGTGGGCACGGTTTGTGTTCCAGAGCCGTTTTGCCGTGTCCAACGGCCCGTTCAAGGACGAGCTGATCGCACGCAACCAGCAGCGCAACCAGCAGTTGAAAGCCTGGATGAGTGGGGAAGGGCGCAAGGAGCACTTCAACCATTTGCCAGCAGAACTTATCCCTTCGTTGATCATTGGCGCGGCGGAAAGCTACTCCCGCGCGTGGTTGTCGGCGAAGGTCAAGAAGAGCCCTTTTGAGTACCGTGAGCTGCTGGCCGACGCCGCGTGGAATTCCTTGAGCCTCAAATAGGACCCGCACCTGAAGGGTCTATACTGGCCTCCTTCCAACCAATCGAGATCCCCATGAGCACCTCCCTTTCCCTGGCGCCTGCGCGCAAGCCTGCCGCGCCACTGATCGCCTTTATCATCCTGGTGGCGGGCGCCCTGTTCCTGCAAAACACGGTGGGTGCGCGCCAAGTGCTGTTGCTGGTGGTCGGCGCCGCCCTGGGCCTGACCCTCTACCACGCCGCCTTCGGTTTTACCTCGGCCTGGCGCGTATTTATCAATGATCGGCGTGGCGCCGGCTTGCGGGCGCAGATGGTGATGCTGGCGGTAGCGGTGCTGCTGTTTTTCCCGGCGCTGGGCGCGGGCAGCCTGTTCGGCCAGCCGGTGGTCGGACTGGTGGCGCCGGCCGGGGTGTCGGTGGTGTTCGGGGCGTTTATCTTCGGAATCGGCATGCAATTGGGCGGCGGCTGTGCATCGGGCACTTTGTTCACGGTGGGCGGCGGCAATGCGCGCATGCTGGTGACGCTGTTGTTCTTTATCTGTGGTTCGTTGATCGCCACCCATCACGTCGATTGGTGGTTTGCGTTGCCGTCGTTCCCCGCGGTGTCCATCGTCAAGAGTTTCGGTGTACTGCCGGCGTTGGTCCTGAGCCTGGCGCTGTTTGCGTTGATTGCGCTAGTCACGGTGCGCCTGGAAAAACGCCGCCATGGCCAGCTTGAACAAGGCGTGCAAAGCGAACATCAAGGGCTGCGCCGCTTCCTGCGTGGGCCCTGGCCGCTGGTGTGGGGCGCGATTGGCCTGGCGTTGCTCAACTACGCCACTTTGGCCCTGGCCGGGCGGCCGTGGGGCATTACCTCGGCGTTCGCGCTGTGGGGCGCCAAGGTGGCGAGTGGGCTGGGCGTGGATGTGGCGAGCTGGGCGTTCTGGCAGATGCCGGCCAATGCCAAGGCGCTGGCCGCGCCGGTATGGGAAGACATCACCAGCGTCATGGATATCGGCATTGTCCTCGGCGCGCTGCTGGCTGCTGGCCTGGCCGGGCGTTTTGCGCCCAGCCTGAATATTCCGGCGCGCTCGTTGATTGCGGCTGTGATCGGCGGCCTGATGCTCGGTTATGGTTCGCGCCTGGCCTACGGCTGCAACATCGGCGCCTATTTCAGCGGCATTGCTTCGGGCAGCCTGCATGGTTGGGTGTGGCTGGTGGCGGCGTTTATCGGCAACGGCGTGGGCGTGCGCCTACGGCCGTTTTTCTTCGCGGGCGAACGGCCCCAGGTGGCCTTGAGTGGGTGCTGAGCGGCCCGCTCACATTCGCTTGGCGCGCACGGACGATGCCGGGCTATTGCCCGCCATCGAGCGCTCTGCCGCCCAAGCGTTCCGGGCAATCGAGGGGCTGGGCTGGCTGGCGGATGCCGCGCCGATCAGCGTCGAGCGCCATCGGCAATGGATCGCCTTGATGACCTGTTGGGTAGTGGTTGATGAACGCGGCCAGCCTCAAGGTTTCCTCAGCTCAGAGTCTGTCGGTGACGACCTGCATATCCATGAAGTGTCGGTGGCCCAGCCGCTGCAAGGCCAAGGCTGGGGTCGCAGGCTGGTGGAAACGGCGATGGGCCATGCACGTGCTCGGCACCTGCGTGCGGTGACGCTGACCACTTTCCTGCAGGTGCCGTGGAATGCCCCGTTCTATCGGCGCCTGGGCTTTGTAGCGCATACCGATCAGCGTTTGGAAAATCTCCTGGCGGATGAGTATGCCCATGGCTTCGAACCTGGCAGCCGATGCGCCATGGCGTGGCCGGTAGGATGTCCGAATCCGTCCTGAAGTAGTCCGTGGCGCGTCTGTCGTGCGAAGTGTGTTGTCCTTACCCTGGCTGCATCGTTCAGTCACTGATACAAGCCACAAGGACAACCCATGAGCCGTAAAGCCCTGATTGTGATCGACGCCCAGCATTCGTTCCGGCATTCAACCTACTGGTCCGAAAATGACCTGCCCGATTACCTGGAAAAACAGCAGGCCCTCATCGATGGATGTGTTCAGCAGGGCATCCCGGTGATACAAGTCTTCCATGTTGAAGACCAGGGGCATTTCTCCATGCAATCGGGCAACGTCAGGGCATTGAGCGAGTTGTCGATCAACCCGCAGTTGGTGATCCACAAGCGCTACCACAGTGCCTTTGCCGGTACGCCATTGGCTGCTCGCCTGACGGAGATGGGCGTCAACACGCTGATCATCAGCGGCATTCGCACCGAGCAATGCTGCGAGACCACTACACGACAGGCTGCGGACAGCGGCTTTACGGTGGATTTTGTCAGCGAGGCGACGCTGACCTTTCCGATGACCCATGCGCATAGCGGTCGGGTCTACACGCCGGCTGAGATTCGCCAACGCACGGAGCTGGTCCTGGATGACCGATTCGCGCGCATCGTGACGGTCGCCCAGGCGCTGGCGGGATGAATCAATGAGCGTGCCGGTACTGTTCGTGCTGTTGCCAAACGTGCTGATGCTCGACCTGGCGGGGCCTGCCGAAGTGCTGCGCCTGGCCGCGCAAGTCGATGACCCGGCGGCGGTGGATTTCGACTTGCACTACGTCAGCCCGGTGGCGTCACTGCACACGTCCATCGGCTTGCCGCTGACAGGGTTGGCGCCACTGCCACCGACCCTGGCCCCCGGCACCCTGGTGGTATTGGTGGGCTCGACGATGAAGGTCGACAAGGCGCGCCAGCAGGCTTTCGAGTCGGCCAGCAACCACCTGACCCACTGGCTGCAAAGTGTCTTCGCACCCTCGGCGGAACGCCTGGTGTGCGTATGCGCCGGCGCATTGAGTGCCGCCAGGGCCGGGCTGCTTGATGGGCGCCAATGCACCACGCACCACTCGTTGTGCGCCACCTTGCAAGCCATGGCGCCCAAGGCCCGGGTTCTGGAAAACCGCTTGTACGTGACCGATGGCCCGGTCAGTTGCAGCGCCGGTGTCACGGCCGGCATCGACCTGATGCTGCACCTGGTCGCCGAACTGGCCGGGCCACGGCTGGCGTGTGCGGTAGCGCGGGACATGGTGGTGTACCTGCGCCGCAGCGGCAGCGACCCGCAGTTATCGCCGTGGATAGCCGGGCGTAATCACCTGCATCCGGCGGTGCATCGGGTGCAGGACGCTATCGCAGCGGCCCCCTGTGAAGCCTGGACCGTTACACGCATGGCCGCCCTGGCCTGCACCGGCAGCCGCCACCTGGGGCGCTTGTTCCAGGAGCATGTCGGCATCAGCCCGCTGGATTACCTGCACCGCCTGCGCCTGGCCGTGGCCCGCGAATTGCTGATGGAGTCTGACCTGGCCATTGAAACTGTCGCCGAGCGTGCAGGCTTTGGTTCGGCGCGGCATCTGCGGCGTATCTGGGGCAAATATGAAGCGGAAGCCCCTTCAACGGTGCGCCTTACTCAGCAGGCGTCTCGGGGGACGTAACCGGGTCCTGGCCAGCGTCGGTTTCCAGCTTCAAACGGTCGGCCTTGCTGACGTATCTGTCTTTGCTTTTTGGCGCCAGCTTGGCACTGGCCTTCTTGGCTTTGGCCTTGAAGAGCTGCTGGAGTTTTTTCTGGCGGTTCATGTCTTGCTGCCTGGGGAGGAAAGGAGTGGATGATACCAGCTTGAAAAAACATGGCCGGGCCTGGGTCGCTTTTTCGCGGCAATCTGTGCATTGAACGGGGCTGGGTTTTACCAATAATCAGGTCCGGTATCCAGCGCAAACGGAAGCCCCCAATGAGTATCCATACCCGCACTAAGCGCACCACCGTCCCCCAACTGGTTGCCATGAAGGGCCGGCAGAAGATCGTCTCCCTCACCGCGTACTCCAGCGCTATCGCCAAGCTGATCGATCCGATTGTCGACTTCATCCTGGTCGGTGACTCCACGGCCATGGTCGGTTATGGCCGGGCCTCGACCCTGAGCATGCAGCTCGAAGAAATCATCGGCCACACCCGGGCGGTGGTCGACAGTACGCGCTTGGCCTGTGTGATCGCCGACATGCCGTTTGGCAGTTACCAGGAGTCGTATGAGCAGGCTTTTCGCAACTGTGCCCAAGTATTGGCGCGTACCGGTTGCGACGCGGTCAAGCTGGAGGCCAATCAGGCCCTGGCCGGTACCGTGGAGTTCCTGGTTGCACGGGGTGTACCGGTGATGGCCCACGTGGGGCTGATGCCGCAGTTCGTCAACGTCATGGGCGGGTTCAAGGCCCAGGGCCTGAGCGCTGAAACCGCTGCGGTGATTGCCGCAGATGCTCGCGCCAACCTGGAAGCGGGGGCTTTCAGCCTGCTGCTGGAAGGGGTGGCCGAAGGCGTGGCTCGGCAGATCACTCTGGACTCAAGCCAACCCACCATTGGCATTGGCGCATCGCCTGCGTGTGACGGCCAGGTGTTGGTCACCGAGGATGTGTTGGGCCTGGGCGGCGGCTCGATGCCGCGCTTCGTCAAGCAATATGCTGATGTGGGGACGGTGATTCGCGATGCGTGCGAGCGTTACGCCGACGATGTACGCCATGGCCGGTTCCCCGAGGCGCGGCATTGCTACGGGCTTTGACGCAGCGCCTGGGCCAGCTGCTTGACGGCCCCGGCAATGTCCTTGCTCCAGTCGAGTGTGTAGCTCAGGCGCAGGTGATGAGGCCAGGCGCCTTGTTGGCTGAACAGTACGCCGGGTGCGATGACGATGCGTTGACCGAGCAGGTCCGCAAACACCTGGCGCATATCCACCGGGCGGTTGGCCCGGAGCCAGAAGCTGGCGCCGCCGTGGGGTTCGACCACCTGCCATTGGTCATTGCCGTGGGTTAATAGCAAGGCTTTGAGCTGCGTCATGCGCTCCAGCAACCGTGCCCGCAACGCCTTCAGGTGGGTGTCGATACGCTTGGACGCAAACAGCCTGGCGATGGCTCTCTGACGGATTGGCGAGAGGCGAAAGCAGCGTTCCAGGAACAGCCGCTGCAACGCTGAGGTATGCCCGCGACACAGCACATAGCCGTAGGGCGCTTCCGAGCCGATGATTTTGTCGAAGGTCGAAAACACCAGCAGTCGGTGTGGGTCGGCATAGTCGCGATAACGCGTCGGTTGTATGCCGAAATACAGCTCGCCGTAGGTGTCGTTTTCGAACAGCCAGATATCCCGCTCGGCCAACCACTGGCAGATCTGCTGTTTATCCTGCGTGGGCATCACACTGCCCTGGGGCATATTCACCGTCGATGACAGCACCGCCAGGCGGATCGGCTCACGCTTGAGCAGCGTGTTCAGGGCGTCCAGGTCAAAACGCCCATCTGCGCCGAGGGGCATCTCGATCACACGGATTTTCGCCGCCTGTAATTGCCGCAGAATCGCCCAGGAACACGGCGACTCCACCAGTGCGAGCGTGCCCGCCAAGTCCAGGGCATTGAGCGAGACCTCCAATACACTGTGCAGGTCCGAGCCGATATACACCTGGTCGGCTTGCCAGTAATGGTCAGTAGAGCGGCTATAGCGTTCGGCCAAGGCTGTGCGTAACTCGGGCTCGCCAAACGGTTGGTACAGCGGCGTCAACGAGCGTGGATATTGCCGGGCCAGTTCACGTTCCAGCATCAACAAAGGCTGCTCCAGCGACAACAGCATCGCCGGGGCATCGCTGCTCAGGGCCAACATGCCGGGTTGGCGCGCGTTGGCGAATACCTGGTCGAGCAGGGGGGATGAGCTTGGGTTGATGGCGGGAGTCGAGTTCGAGGCGATAAAAAAGCCGAGCTTGGGCCTGGCCTGGATCCGCCCTTGCTCCTCAAGCAATGCATACGCGTACTTGGTGGTCGACACCGACACGCCCAGGCGCAGGGCCAGTTGGCGCAGGGACGGCAATTTGCGTTCGCCGTCGGCCGGGCAGGCCTCGATCAGCTCGATGAGGTAGCGGTACACCGCTTGATAGGCGAAGGTGTCTTTTTTGCCGCTATTCATCGCCGTGGTCCTGGATTGATGGGCAAGGTCAAACAGTACCCGTGGCGAGGGAGCTTGCTCCCGTTGGAGTGCGCAGCGCTCCCAGCTTTTTTGGGGCCGTTACGCAGCCCAGCGGGAGCAAGCTCCCTCGCCACAGGTTCAGCGTGCCAGGAACTGGCTGATCAACGTGATCACCTGCTGCTGGATAATCGGTCGTGGACGTGCGTCCGGACCATCCTGACAAATGATGCTGTCGCCGGGCACATCGGCGTCGAGTATCGCCGCCGCGCCCGGTTTGCATTGGGACATAAAACTAAAATGGCTGGCGTCGCGGATCTCCACGTACTGCGTCGAGGCTTTTGGCAGCCGCTTGGCCATGTCGGCCGATTCCATCTGCGCCGGCAAATCCGCTGACGGCACACCGGCCGCTATCACCAAGGCCCGCACTGGTAGCACCGCCAGGCTTGCATCGGTAAACCCGCGCGACAGGCCCAGGTCCAAAGACACCACGGCGCTGACGCGCTTGTCGCTCAAGTCCGCCGCCAATTGCTCCTTCCCGTTCGGAGTGCCTTCGGGGTTCATCTCACGGTAGGCGGTACACGCGACCAGCGTCGGATGGGCGCTGCAGTCTCGGGCAAACAGCTCCGGGTCGAAACGTGCACCGGCCGTCTCCATCACCGTCCAGCCCCCGAGGGAATGACCCACCACCGCGATCCGCCCGCTATCCACCGCACCGAATGGCTCGGGCTGCGCCAGCAGCGCATCGATTGCCCGGCTCAAATCCCTGGGCCGTTGCCATAACTGCGCAGCCGCCTGGGCGCTGCGATCCTGGCTGGTAGTGCCCGGGTGGTTGACCGCCGCCACGATATAACCCTGCTGCGCCAACGCACTGGCCAGCCACGCCTGTTTGCCCCAATTGCCACCGTAGCCGTGGGAGAGCACCACCAAAGGATGCTTGCCAGGCGTCGGCGCCGCATCGGGAACGGCCAGCACGCCGATGAACACCACATTGTCGGCGATCAGCTTGGGTTTGGCAGTGGCGGCGGCGGGGTACCACACAGCCATTTCCAACGGGCGGTTGTTGTGGGTGTCGGGCAGGTTGGTGGTTTGGAAGCCGACGGGGTTGTCGGCGGCGAATGCGGGAGCGTTCAGGCACATCAGTAGCAGAGCGGCGAGGGGGGCTTTCATGATTTTTTCGTCCTTGAAAGGGAGGGCGCAGCATGACCTGAAACGGTCGGTTCAGGTAGAGGGGAGGCGGGACTACGAAGTGGCTGACAGAGTCCTACTGCTTGGTATTACAGATGGGGACTTCACGTTTTTAGGAAGTAGCTGGCTTACCTGAAGCTGTAAATCATGCAGTGTTGGGGCGTGAATCCTACTGGATGTGTCGACACTGACCTTTAATTAAAGGGTGATGATTATGGAGCTTATAAGTGCATCACTTGGTTCGAAGCCGAGGTATGACCTGTCTGGCCGTAGTTATTTAGTCTTTTTGCTGATCGGAATGACTTTTTCCCCCTCCGGTGTAGTTAATGCCGAGGAAAAAATGATCAGTAAAACGGTCACGCCCACTGTTATCAACGTCATTTCTATTGGTGGGACTGGACTGGCCATTTTTAGATTGTCCCCCAGCGATTTTCCAGCCGGTTCCTTCGGCGTTCCCAAACAGTTGCTAGGGATTGATTGGAATACGACCTCCTACCCCGAAAACATAAAGGAAAGCGTTGAGTTGTGCTATTCGCGTCCTTATAACACCGCCCAGCGAACGTGTGTGCCGATTTGGCCTGGATCTTCCGGAACGTCGACCGACTTCAATGATCAGCCCTTCGGCCAAGGTGCGGGCCTGACCATCAAGCATCATGTTTTGGGCGGCGGTGCACGACTGGGTTATCCCGCTGGCAGCGACACGGTGACAGTTCGGTATAGGGACTAAGTTGCGAGCCCCGCTCTCGATCAGCCTGCGGGGCTTACTTGCAGCTCAAAAGCGTTATTAATCGATCGCGAGGCCATTTATGGTAACTATCAACGTTGATACGTCGTTAGCCAATAATCGCCTGGGTAGTACTGTTGTCCGTGACTTGAGCCCAGCCTCGGTGTTGCCTCTTCGAGACCCTATCGGCGCGCCTGCCGTTGTTGAAGCCGATGCTGACAACACCTTATCGATCCTGGCGAGGCAACTAAGTGACGCTGCCAACCATGACGCCCGCATGCGTCAAGCAGACCCAGGCAACAACCTCTCCAATCCGCTCGATGCGATCAGCGATGAAAGATATTTCGCTGACAAGGCTCAGCATGATGCTGAGGTTCCCGATACTCACGTTCTGGAATTGCTTGAGCGCGCCAAGCAAGCCACCGCCTTTGCCAACGGTTTGGCCAATAACCCTTTCAAAGGACTCGCGGTCGATCAATTGACGCTGATTGCTCGCGACGAAAGCGGTACGTTCACCGTCAACGAACGGCGCGCAGCCTGGCAGGAGGTTCGCCTGAATGAACAGCGGGTCAGCGCCTCTTCAGGTTCCGCCACTGGGCGTGAACTCATGATCTCTCGGCTCTTCCTGGGGCATGAACCTGCGGTGGCCGAAGGCACCCTGACTTCTAGCAATATGGCCCAAAGCAGTTACGACTTCCTGACTCGTGATGATCGCAGCCTGTTGTCAGACATGTACGCCTATGCGCAGGAGCAAGGAGCCGACTTGGCATATGTCGACATGCTGGCTTACGACCTCGGCAACTACCGCCATCACGACAATGGTCGCCAGCTCTTGAGCGGTAACAATGGCTACAACCAGGAGGGGCGCCGGGTGACGTTCAACTTCAAGGAGCATGATGTAGCTGCGGCATCACGCATTCTGAACGGCTCGGCTATTGACTCTACCCGCCTCGAACAGGGTTTTTTGCGTCATGTCCTGAACCCGGACTTCGGCGCGCTGAGCAACATGGGCAGCATCGCTTTCCTTGAGCAGATGGTGCTGAAATTTTCCAG
Organism: Pseudomonas khavaziana; assembly: GCF_036704165.1. Lineage (NCBI taxonomy): Bacteria > Pseudomonadati > Pseudomonadota > Gammaproteobacteria > Pseudomonadales > Pseudomonadaceae > Pseudomonas > Pseudomonas khavaziana. Next base: position 4,467,460 of record NZ_CP129946.1, on the reverse strand, counting down.
TGCAGGTGCCACGCAAGCTTTGCTGGGCAGGGAGTTCGCGACTTACACACCGATAAGTATCAACGACAATATGGTGGTCACAGTAGCCGAAGAGGTAACGCTCACATTTGATGAGCCCGTGCTTATCAACACCGATGGCATCTGGACCATCACCGAAAAAGGTAAGGCCGCGGGTTACACCATGGACCCGGCCACCGGAAAACCGCGTCGGGCGGTTGCGCCTTCAGTCGACGACAGGCAGCCGCGCAGCGTCGTCGGTGAGGCCGTAACCGGCCCTTTGAAGACGCGCTCTCTGATAGACACCCTTGCAGGCACCCCCGATCAGTCCACCCCGCGATGGCGCTGGCCTGGGTATTTATTAAAATTGATGAAAAATCCAAAACCATGAGGAGGGGGGCAATCACACCCTTGGCCACCCAATGACTTAGGTTTAAAGCCAACTTTGAGGTCAATGGTATTCGAAGGTAAACCCGAGGGTAGGGCATGTGCAGAATGCGCAGTTGCTGATTAATCGTCTGCGCGAGGAAGGGGTGGCTCCGGCGTCTTCCAAGAGAAAGAGCGCCCACCAGGCCCCGAAGGCCTGACCGGCGCCAAGGCGCTGCCGAGTCGTCGTGAAGTCGATCATGACGACGCGGCGTTCTATCGGGTGGCTGCAAGACTAGCTAACCGTTGAAGCACTTTCCCTCGCCATCAATTTGTCCACCAACAAAACCCCCAGTTCACTCAGCTGATGAATCGCCAACGCGACATCGCGCTGTTTACCTGTCAGTTCATCCGACAGGTCAAGCAGCAATGTGGTGACCGAGGAAAAGGTTTCGTAGCTGTTGGCGATGAGCATTTCGCTGCTGGCGTCGTCGGCAACGCTGAACAGCGGTGAGGGGGGTGGTTCGGCGTGGGTGTTAAGGGATGCCTGATCAAGCTTGAGGTTTGGATCGTTTGGAGGGTTGGGCGTGACTTTATACATGTGTGTTGTACCTGTTTTAGGGCCAACACCTCTTCGCTACTAAACGAAAGGGTGGCGGCTGTACGCAGGTTAGTAGACCGGGGAAACACACAAAGCCGGCGCGCCCGAGGGCGCCCTGCGCACAGCCACCATCAAGCACAGACAAGAACATCTGCTCGATGAGGCTCATGCACTTTATGTTGTCACTCGGGCTACTAAACCCGATCACTGAGTTGTCAGCGACCGAGCCACCTTAGAGACGCCCATCCAAGCGCACAAGCCGGCGGATTCTGACGCAACTGTAGGCAACGGAGCAAGGTGGTGCAGCGCGCTGTAGGACATATCTACAGGCTATCGCTACTCGTAGGCGAACTGGTCAATCAACCCCAAACGCAGAACACGACTGTTCGGCTCTAATATTGCGCCTGGAGCAATGACGGCATTCGCGCCGATTTTGCAGCCGTCGCCTATCAAGGCACCGAATTTGTTCACGCCAGTCTCGATCACAATGTCTGCATAGCGAATCTTGATAGCCGCCCCATCCAGTTCGTTACGGTAATTGGCGATGATCGCACCTGCTTCAATATTTACGCCTTCGCCTATCAACGAGTCGCCGACAAAATTGAAGTGCGCCAGCTTGCTCGCGGCAAGTATGAAGGTGCTTTTCAGTTCGCAGCTTGGGCCCACAATGCAATGGCTGCCCAGATAAACGCCGCCACGCAGGTAGGCCCCCGCTGCTACAAATGCGCCTTCGCCGATGATGATCGGGCCCTTGAGCACAGCGCCTTCTTCGACAATGGCGCTTTCGTGGATGGCACAGTCTCCGTGGCGCCGGTAGCCCGTGCCGAGGCGTGACAGCAAGGCCAGAACCTGGTTTTCGCAGTCTTGAGACACCCGCCAGGCGGCAGGCTGCGTCACGCCAAGGGAGGGCCATTGAGCAATGAATGTACTGATCTCAGGTAGCTTCATGCAGAGCGCTTCCGATGTCGGGGAGGGAAGATAGAGCTGCGCTGTTAATGGTAGGGCAGGGGGCTCAGGCCACATCTTACAATGGGCTGCCACCGATCTGCGTCACCCCGAAGAAAGCCGCCGACTCGCCCATCCCCAGGCAAAACATCTTCCGATACTCCGAAGGCGACGTCCCCAGTTGCGCGGCAAAATGCTGCCTCAACGACAGCGCGGTGCCAAACCCCACTTCGCCTGCAATGCATTCAACCGGCAGTTCCGTGGTTTCCAGCAGCGCCTGCGCCCTGGCTACGCGCTCAGCGTTCAGCCATTTGAACACGGTGGTGCCGGTGGCTTCCTTGAAACGGCGGGTAAAGGTGCGCCGGCTCATCTTTGCCCGGTCGGCCAGCACATCGAGCGACAGGTCGCTGGCCAGACGGACGCGCGCCCATGCCAGCACCTCCGACAGGTGTGTCTCGCTTAAGAGTTGCGGCACGGAGTGTTCAACGTATTGCGCTTGGCCACCCTGGCGGTGGGGCGGGGTCACCAGCATTTTTGCGGTGCGGTTCGCCACATCGGCGCCGAGCCTCTGGCGTATCAAGTGCAGGCAGCAATCGATGGCCGCGACGGTGCCGGCGGAGGTGATGATGTTATCGGCACACACATAAAGCGCCTCTGGCCTGAATCGCGCGCTGGGAAAGCGTCGCGCAAACTCGTCGCGGGCGGCCCAGTGGGTGGTGGCTTCCTTTTCGTCCAGCAGGCCAGCATCGCCCAGCACGAATGCGCCCAGGCACAAGCCGACGATCAGCTTGCCCTGTGCGTCGGCCAGTTGCAGCGCTTGGACGAGCGTGGGAGAGGCCACGATCGATTGATCGCCCCAGGCGGGGATGATGATGACGTCGGCGGTATGCATCAGTTCCAGGCCCAGGCTTACCGACAAACCCAGGCCCTGGTCACTGCTGATCGTGCCAGGCACTTCTGCGCAGTAGCTGATCTGGTAATGAGGCTCGTGGGTTGTGGATTGGGCGGTTCCCAGCATCATCCCCGGCACGGAAAGATGGAAGAGGCTTACGCCATCAAAGGCGAGAACGGCTACGCGGATGGGAGGCATGAGGCCACCTTGGGGGCGGGATCGAATGGCCCGATTATATCGCTATCTGTCATTCAGGCCACTGTTGGCCGTTACGGGGTTCGGCAAGAATAAACGCCTCGATACATAACAGGACTCAACTCATGAAACTTACCACGCTCCCTCTGGTTTTCAGCATCGCTTGCGGCGCAGCTGCCACGCCTGCATTGGCAGGCTCGACTGCCCCTGATGCAGCCAACAAATTAGACCTTCAGCAAGTACGTAACGCGACGGTGAAAATCACCTATGGTGGTACCACCTTTCTGATTGACCCGATGCTGGCCAAAAAGGGCACTTACCCAGGTTTCGAAAATACCTACCGTAGCGAGCTGCGCAATCCGCTGGTGGACTTGACCGAGCCGCCGGCACAGGTCATCGCCGGTGTCGACGCTGTGATCGTCACCCACACGCACCTTGACCACTGGGACGACGCAGCACAAAAAGCGCTGCCCAAAGACATCCCGTTGTTTGCCCAGCATGAAGAAGACGCGCAGTTGATCCGTTCCCAGGGTTTCAAGAATGTGCGTGTGTTGACCGACGAAGCGGAATTTGGCGGCGTCAAAATCACCAAGACCGGCGGCCAGCATGGCACCGATGAGATGTATGCCGTGCCGGCGCTGGCAAAGCCATTAGGCGAAGCCATGGGCGTGGTTTTTCAAGCACCCGGTTACAAAACCCTATACCTGGCGGGTGACACGGTGTGGCGTAAAGAGGTCGACCAGACCATCGAGAAGTTCCACCCCGAGGTGATCGTGCTCAATGCCGGGAAGGCCATGATGGCGGGGTATGAGGGCTCGATCATCATGGGTGAGGAAGACGTGCTGCGCGCTGCACAGGTGGCGAAAAACGCGAAGATTGTGGCTGTGCATATGGATGCCATCAATCACATGTCCTTGACCCGCGAGGCGTTGCGTAGCTACGTCAAGCAGCACGGCATCGAGGGGCGTGTGGATATTCCTGAGGATGGCACTTCATTGGCTTTCTGAGGCCAGGCGCAGGGCAAAATGTGGGAGGGGGCTTGCTCCCGATTGCGGCAGGTCAGCCAACCTCTTAGTGGCAGATACACCGCTATCGGGAGCAAGCCCCCTCCCACATTGATAGGCGTTGATTGGCCCTCCCTTTTCGGCTGGCGCTGCCCTCGGCTCAATGCCTGATCAACTGCTCTGGATGCAAGGTACACAAGTGCTAATAGTATTGCTCGGCTGTCTGCGCGGCGGCTGGACTAGGATTTTTTCTTGCGGTGCTCACCGACATTAAAAATTCACTGGCATCTACAAGGAGTAGCCAGTAGGCTACAAGTGACTCTGTGATCAATACGATTGGCAGGACGCCGGAGTTCGATACATGGCTCGACGGTATGAGGGATGTGTGGGGAAAAACGGCTGTACTGATCCGCCTGGATCGAGCCGAAGAAAACAATTTTGGCGATTGCCAGCCTGTAGGCGATGGCATGAGTGAAATGCGTGTGTTTGTCGGGCCCGGCTACAGGATTTACTTTGTGCGCACGGGCATCACCGCTTACCTGATGCTGTGGGGGAGCGATAAAACCGACCAGAAACGAGGAATCAAGCGGGCAAAAGAGATTCTCGATGCCCTGAGAGGTCAATGACATGAGTAAGTCGACATTCAAACCAGAGGACATGCCGATCCTCGAGCTGGATACATCCGGCACCAGCGCCTATGAGGCTTCACGCTTCCTTGATAGCCCGCAAACCATCAGTGCCTATCTTGCGCAAAGCATGGCGTGCCATGACCCGCAAGTCCTTATGAAGGCGCTGGCCGAGATTGCCAAGGCCCAGGGTGTGAACAAGGTTGCCGAAGCGGCGGGGGTGAATCGGGAGAGCCTGTATAAAACCCTGAAAGGCGGCTCAAAGACGCGTTATGAGACGGTCCAGAAGCTGATGTTGGCATTAGGGGTGGAACTGACGGTGCAACCGATTGCCGCGACCGCAATTAAAAAAACGGCCGTCATTGGCAAAACCTGATGGACCCAAAAGAGGACGGTTTATTTGATTGAAAATAGAGACGTCCCTTTTTGTCCACAGAGGGCCATTCCCTTACGAACGGGATCAAACGATTTTAGAGAGAAGCTGAGTTGATGTGCGCCTGGTCTTGTAGGAAATCGACCTCTGGCGGCGTAAGGTTATTCCCATAGTGCTGGTTATATATCCAGTGTTTTCAGGTCGACGCGCTCATGAAACGAAAATGAGTGAAAAATGGGCCTGTGGCAAAAAAAAGCGACTCCGTTAGGTTGAGGTCCTCTCCTTCAAGAAAGGAGAGTTCTTAATCAAGTGAATGGAGTCACAAAATGAACAAACCACAAACCCAGACACCTCTTCGCCATGGTCGTGTCACATCCCCTTCCAGCCGTGGCGCAGTCGCCGTGGATCTCGGCCTGCTGGAGACCTGGCAGGTCAATGAAATGGAAGGCGGCAAGAACTTCCCGGCGCTGATGGCCGGTCCGTTCCCGGCGCCTTATCAAACCGACAGTGACAGCGTCACCCCGCCCGCCGACGGCTTCATTCTCAGCGGTGGCAAGACCGATGCCCGTGACTGCGTCAACTTCACCCACGAGGAAATGGCCAAGAAACTTGGCCGCGCCTTCACCTGGCCGTTGCTCAATGTCGAGCCGGGTCAGACCTTCAAGGTTACCTGGGCATACACCGCGCCGCACACCACCCGTGGCTATCGCTGGCTGATCACCAAGGATGGCTGGGATCCGAAACAGCGCATCACCCGCGCACAACTGGAAACCCAGCCGTTCGCCGAAGACTTCTATGCCCAGGTGCCGTACTACAGCCATGCAGGCGAACTGAAGGCCAAGGTCAATCATGAAGTGAAACTGCCGGCCAACAAAAAGGGCCAGCATGTGATCGTATTGATGTGGATCGTCGCCAACACCGGCAACGCCTTCTATCAAGCCTTCGACGTGGACTTCAAATAAGCCCGCACCGTTAAACCCACAGGTTCTGAAGGATTAGAACATGTCAAATATCGACTTTACCTCACTGCAATCGCCACTGAACGATGCCGCTTCGCTGATGCCGAGCATCGCCGGCAAAAAGATCCTCATGGGCTTCTGGCACAACTGGCCTGCCGGCCAGAGCGATGGCTACCAGCGTGGCCAGTTCGCCAATATCAGCCTGGCGGATGTACCAAAGGCTTACAACGTGGTGGCCGTGGCCTTCATGAAGGGCAACGGTATCCCAACCTTCAAGCCGTACAACCTCTCCGACGCCGAGTTCCGTCGCCAGGTGGGCGTGCTGAACAGCCAGGGCAGGGCGGTGCTGATTTCCCTTGGCGGCGCCGATGCGCACATCGAACTGCATAAAGGCAACGAACAGCCACTGGCCAACGAAATTATCCGCCTGGTGGAAACCTATGGCTTTGATGGCCTGGACATCGATCTTGAACAGAGCGCGATTGATTTCGCCGACAACAAGACTGTCCTGCCCGCCGCGTTGAAACTGGTCAAGGACCACTACGCCGGTCAAGGCAAACACTTCATCATCAGCATGGCGCCGGAGTTTCCCTACCTCACCACCGCCGGCAAATATGTCGGCTACATCCAGGCGCTGGAAGGCTATTACGACTTCATCGCCCCGCAGTATTACAACCAGGGCGGCGACGGGATCTGGGTGCAAGAGGTCAACAATGGCAACGGCGCCTGGATTGCCCAGAACAACGACGCAATGAAAGAGGACTTCCTGTTTTACCTGACCGAAAGCCTGGTGAGCGGAACGCGCGGGTTTACCAAAATCCCGGCAGACAAGTTCGTCATTGGCCTGCCCGCGAACGTCGACGCGGCTGCCACCGGTTATGTGATCAACCCGACAGCCGTAACCAATGCATTCAAGCGTTTGCACGACAAAGGATTGTCGATCAAGGGCCTGATGACCTGGTCGGTGAATTGGGACAACGGGATCAGCAAAGACCACGTGCCCTACAACTGGGAATTCAGCCGCCGTTATGGGCCGATGATCAATGGCACTGCTCTCTCTGGCCTGGAGCAGGATGCGGCGGATCTGGAGGTCGCCAATCGGCAGTAGCGCAAAGAGACCTCTGGCAGACGTGCCAGAGGTCAAACAGCTAAGCTTCTGATCTGACTGTTGGCTTTATGAAATAAAATCCGATGCCTGTTTGGGCATCGGATTTTTTGCGTAACGCTCAAATTGCGCTGAGCGTTCATAAAGCTGATTTACCGCACCAAGCAAGGCCGCTTGTTATCAAAGGCCCAACCCGGAATCAAGAACTGCATCGCCGCACTGTCATCCCGCGCCCCTAGGCCCATGCCTTTGTACAGCTCATGGGCCTTGGCTACGGCGTCCATATCGATATCCACACCCAGGCCCGGCTTGGCCGGCACCTTTACGTAACCGCCTTCAATCTTCAACGGCTCACGTGTCAGGCGCTGGCCGTCCTGCCAGATCCAATGGGTGTCGATGGCGGTGATCTCACCCGGGGCGGCTGCGGCCACCTGGGTAAACATCGCCAGGGAAATATCGAAGTGGTTGTTGGAGTGTGAGCCCCAGGTCAGGCCCCACTCGTTGCACATTTGCGCGACGCGCACCGAGCCCTGCATTGTCCAGAAGTGCGGGTCGGCGAGGGGAATGTCCACCGATTGCAGCTGGATGGCGTGGCCCATTTCACGCCAGTCGGTGGCGATCATGTTGGTGGCGGTTTTCAGGCCCGTGGCGCGGCGGAATTCGGCCATGACTTCACGGCCCGAGTAGCCGTTTTCTGAGCCGCAGGGGTCTTCGGCGTAGGCCAGCACATGATGCTGGTCGCGGCACAGGCGGATGGCTTCTTTGAGCGACCACGCACCGTTTGGATCAAGGGTGATGCGCGCATCCGGGAAGCGTTCGGCCAGCGCGGTGACCGCTTCGATTTCTGCATCGCCACTCAATACGCCGCCCTTGAGCTTGAAATCGTTGAAGCCATATTTGGCTTTGGCCGCTTCGGCCAGGCGTACCACGGCGTCAGCGGTCAGGGCTTTTTCGTGACGCAGGCGGAACCAGTCGTCATCGGCGTCGGCTTCGTTGCGGTAGGCCAGGTCGGTAGCGTTGCGGTCTCCCACATAGAACAGGTAGCCGAGCATTTTCACTGCGTCGCGTTGCTGGCCTTCGCCAAGCAAGGCGGCCACCGGCACTTCGAGGAACTGGCCCAGCAGGTCGAGCAGCGCGGCTTCCATGGCGGTGACGGCGTGAATGGTGATGCGCAGGTCAAAGGTTTGCAGGCCGCGACCAGCGCTATCCCTCGATGCAAAGGTGCTGCGCATCTGGTTGAGGATGCGCTGGTACTGGCCAATCGGCTGGCCGATCACCAGGGCACGTGCATCTTCCAGGGTTTCGCGAATGCGTTCGCCGCCGGGCACTTCGCCCACGCCGGTGTGGCCGCTGCTGTCCTTGAGAATGACGATATTGCGCGTGAAGTAGGGGCCGTGGGCGCCGCTGAGGTTCAGCAGCATGCTGTCGTGGCCGGCGACCGGGATGACCTGGAAATGGGTGACTACAGGGGTATTCATGGCAAGGTCCTTATAGACGCTCAAAGGGGTTTGCTGATGGTGGCGCCTGAGGGTGCAGCGCTATGTGGGGTCTGCACGACAGAGGGCGACGTCTTGGCGAAAAACACCAGGATGGCCGCGAGCACCGAGGTGCCGGCCAGGCCATACAGCCCGCCCTGGATCGAGCCGGTGGTCTGCTCCAGAAAGCCAAAGGTGGTCGGTGCCACAAAGCCGCCCAGGTTGCCGATGGAGTTGATCAGTGCGATCACGGCAGCGGCGATGCGCACATCCAGGTAGCCCTGGGGAATCGGCCAGAACAGCGACGACGCAGACTTGAACCCTATGGCGGCAAAACAGATCGCCACGAAGGCGAAGATCGGCCCGCCGGTGGTGGACATGAACATGCCGGCCGCCGCGATCAGCAGGGCCGCCGCGACCCAGGCCTGCTGGAACTTGAACTTGCCCGACAGCGACGCGAAGGCGTACATGGCAATGATCGAGATCAGCCAGGGGATCGAGTTGAAGAAACCGACCTGCACATCAGTCAGGTCACCCATTTTCTTGATGATGCTCGGCAGCCAGAAAGTCGCGGCGTAGATCGTCAGTTGAATGCAGAAGTACAGGGCGCAGAACAGCAGGATCTGGCGGTCCTTGAGCAGCTTGCCGATGGTCGGTTTCACCGTGGTCAGGGCTTCACGTTCGCGTTGCTCCTGATCGATGGCGTCCACCAGGGCGTCCTGTTCTTCGCGGGTCATCCACTTGGCATCATGGGGCTTGGAATCCAGCCAGAACCACACAAAGAACCCCAGCGCCACCGAAGCCAGACCCTCGATGGCGAACATCCATTGCCAGCCGTGCAGGCCCAGCCCTTCGATCTGCAGCAACGCCCCCGACAACGGCCCGGAGATCAACGACGCCAGCGCCGAACCACTGAGGAAGATGGCGATGGCTTTACCACGCTCCACACCGGGCAACCAACGGGTGAAGTAGTAGATCACCCCCGGGAAAAAGCCCGCTTCGGCCACGCCCAGCAAGAAACGCAGGATGTAGAAGTGGGTTTCGTTCTGGATGAACGCCATCAGCGTGGCGACGATGCCCCAGGTGAACATGATGCGGGTCAGCCAGATACGTGCACCGACTTTTTGCAGCAGCATGTTGGACGGCACTTCGAACAGCGCGTAGCCGATGAAGAACAACCCGGCACCGAAGCCGTAGGCCGCCGCGCCGATGCCCAGGTCATGCTCCATGTGCGTGCGCACGAAGCCGATATTGACCCGGTCGATGTAGTTGAGGATGAACATGATCACGAACAGTGGCAGCACATGGCGCTTCACTTTGCTCACGGCGCGGTCTAGCACCGAATCACGTTCGGGTGCGGCGGATGCTGGGCTTGAATGGCTCACCATTTGAAAACGTCCCCTGATTGTTTTTATGCGGGTTAGCTGTTTTGTTGCCAGACATCATACAAGTGGTTTTCTGAGTATCGCAATGCTCAGGTCAGTGATTTTGTGTTTATAAGGGCCAGGCTTGGCTGCGTATTTTGGTTATTTGTGAGTGTTTGTGGGGTGTTTTCGCTGCGGTGAGGGCGGGGTGGCAGGGCGTCGCGTTCAGAGCAAAATTGTTGATAAAAAAGGCAGCTGATGATGTTGTCATACAAGTTGAGTGTTTTTTCAGCAATGAAGTGTCCTTTGCATCCAGAGTGATAAGCTCTCTCCAGCCCAAGCCCCGTGGACCGTGACAATGCCCATTGAAAGCACAACACCTGTGCGTAGACGCTCAACCAACCTGGCCCAAGGCGTGGTCGAGTCGCTGACCCAGCGCATCCAGCTCGGGCAACTCAAGCCGGGTGAAAAGCTGCCGTCTGAATCCACCATCGTGCGTGAACACGGGGTGAGCCGTACCGTGGTGCGCGAAGCGCTGTCCAAGCTGCAGGCATCGGGGTTGGTGGAGACGCGTCACGGCATCGGCACCTTCGTGCTGGAGCAGCACACGCAGCCCGGCTTGCGCCTGCACGTGGACACGGTCGCCAGCGTACGCAACATGCTCGAATTGCGCCTGGGCCTGGAAGTGCAGGCCGTGGCCCTGGCCGCGCTGCGCAGGAGCGACGTACAACTGGCCCACATGCGCCAGGCCCTGGATGACTATCAAGCCTCGTTGGCCAACAACGACAGTTGCGTGGAGGAAGACAAGCGCTTTCACCAACTGATCGCCGAGGCCACCGGCAATCGGTTTTTTACCGACATCATGCTGCACCTGGGCAACGGGATGATCCCGCGCACCCAGGTCAAGGCCGCCGAACGTGGCGGCGCGGATTTTGCCAAGCTGGGGCAACTGGCAAACCTGGAGCATGAGGCGATCTACAATGCGATCAAGCGCCAGGACCCGGACGCCGCACGGGCGGCCATGATGCTGCACTTGACCAACAGCCGGGATCGATTTTCCGGGCAATCATAAGGAACCACCGTTGAACCAACACACCTTGTCCATGCGCCTTGAACGTGTGGCAGCGCATGTGCCGACCGGCGCACGCCTGGCCGATATCGGCTCGGACCACGCCTACCTGCCGGTGGCCTTGATGCGTCGTGGCGCCATTGCGGCGGCCGTAGCGGGTGAAGTGGCCGCTACCCCCTTTCACGCCGCCAACCGTACCGTGGAAGACAACGGCCTGGCGCGGCACATCACCGTGCGCCTGGCCGATGGCTTGGCGGCCATCGAGCCGGCCGACGCAATCACCGCCATCAGCCTGTGCGGCATGGGCGGCGAGACCATCCGCGACATCCTCGACAGCGGCAAGGCGCACCTCAATGGCCGCGAACGCCTGATCCTGCAACCCAACGGCGGCGAGCAGCCGCTGCGCAAATGGCTGATGGACAACGGCTACCAGATCCTCCACGAAGAGCTGCTGCGGGAAAACCGCTTCTACTACGAAATCATCGTCGCCGAACGCACCGAGGCAATGACCTATACCACCGAGCAGTTGTACTTCGGCCCGTTGCAAATGCAGGCGCGCAGCCCGGATTTCCTGGCGAAGTGGCAACGTATATTGCGCGAGAAACGCAAGACATTGGCCAGCCTCGAACAAGCGCGGCAGGCGGTGCCCAAGCAGAAAGTGCAGGAGATCGTGCAGCAGGTGCAGTGGATCAATCAGTTGCTCGCCTGAGCGCCACCGATCCAATGTGGGAGATGTCGAGCTTTAGCGAGGCTTCGATAGCGGTGTATCGGGCAACATTTATGTCGCGAGTGCCGCCGCCTTCGAAGCCTCGCCAGAGCTCGACATCTCCCACATTTGACCGTGCAGACCGCAGTATTCATGAGCCACATTCGCGGCACTTCACCGCTACCCTGTAGTCTTCTCCTAAATCCCCCAAGGTGTTGCCCGCTATGATCACTGTCCACCACCTCAACAACTCCCGCTCGCAACGTATCCTGTGGACGCTTGAAGAACTGGGCCTGCCCTACGACATCAAGCGCTACCAGCGCGACGCCAAGACTAACCTGGCTCCGCCTGAACTCAAGGCCATTCACCCCCTGGGCAAATCCCCGGTGATCGAAGACGGCTCTCGTGTGCTGATCGAATCTGCCGCGATCATCGACTACCTGATCCGCCGCCACGGCAACGGCCAACTGCAACCCGATCCGGCCACCGACGCCTACGACAGCTATGTGCAATGGCTGCATTTTGCCGAAGGCTCGGCCATGCTGCCGTTGATGCTCAACCTCTACGTGGGGCGGCTGGGTGAAGCGGGTGCACCGCTGCATCCGCGGATTGAATCGGAGCTGGCCAACTACCTGGGCTACCTGAATGATGTGCTGGGCCACACGCCGTACCTGGTGGGCGACGAACTCAGCGGCGCGGATATCCAGATGAGCTTTATCGGCGAAGTCGCCCAGGCCCAGGGCAAATTGCAGGCCTACCCGAACCTTGCGGCGTGGCTGCAAAAGCTTCAGGCGCGCCCGGCATACTGCAAGGCGGTGGAGCGGGGCGGGGAATATGCGTTCGCCAAATAGCCAGACTTGAAGGTTAGTGCTCATTGCCCTCTGTAGGAGCGAGCTTGCTCGCGAAAAGCCTCAACGATAACGCGTGCTTCCTGAATGAACGCGGCGCCTGTGAGTTTTTCGCGAGCAAGCTCGCTCCTACAGGTATTAGGGCAAGCCCCCTCCCACATTTGGAACCAGTCCCGTGTACGGTAGATGAACCTTCGAGTCTCCCAGCGCTCACTTAAAAGGCGGCACTGGTTTTTCTCGAAAGGAATCTGCATGCACTCCACCTCGGCAACCGTCCCCGTAGAACGCGAACTGAGCCTGCGGGCGGTCATCACCGGCATCGTGCTGGGGATACTGCTGACCCCCTCCAATGTGTACGCAGGCTTGAAGATCGGCTGGTCATTCAATATGTCGATCATCGCCCTGTTGATCGGTTACGGAATCTGGCAAGGCCTGGCCCGGCGTTCCGGCGAGCACCTGTCGTGGACCCTGCACGAAAGCAATATCAACCAGACCGTTGCCTCGGCCGCCGCTTCGATCATTTCCGGTGGGCTGGTGGCGCCCATCCCGGCCTATACCTTGCTCACCGGCAACCAACTGGCGGCGCTGCCGATGATCGCCTGGGTGTTTTCGGTGAGCTTCCTGGGGATCTGGATCGCGTGGTACCTGCGGCCTTCATTGCTCAATGACAAGGCACTGAAATTTCCCGAAGGCATGGCCACCCTGGAGACCCTGCTGCACATCTACAACCATGGTCGCGAAGCCGCAACGCGCTTGAAAGTGCTGCTCGGCGCGGCGCTGTTGTCGGGGCTGGTCAAGTGGGTGGATACCTTTATGTGGGCCTTCCCGCGCTGGTCGCCAAGTGCGCAGTTGGAGCGCCTGACCTTCACCGCAGACCCTTCGCTGCTGTTGCTGGGGTTTGGCGGCATTATCGGCATTCGCGTGGGCCTGACCCTGCTGCTCGGCGCTTTGCTCGCATGGGGAGGGCTGGGCCCGTGGCTGTTGGCGAACGGGCTGGTGAGCCTGCCCGCCGGCAGCAGCGGCCCGCAGTTTGCGGTGTTGGTGGAATGGCTGTTGTGGCCGGGGGTGAGCCTGATGGTGTGTTCTACCCTGGCGTCCCTGGCGATTCGCCTGTGGGCATTGCATCGCTCGACCCGGGCCGCTGGCGGTATGCCGTGGACGGTTCCCAAGCCTGGGCCTGCCGCCGGTTTTGCCCTGGCGATCGTGCTGGTGGTGAGCCTGCAGGCGTTGCTGTTCGGCATCAACCTGGGCATGGCGCTGCTGACCATTCCCCTGGCGATCTGCCTGGCCGCTGTGGCGGCGCGGGTAGTGGGGGCCACTGGCATTCCACCGATTGGCGCCATCGGGCAACTGTCCCAGCTCAGTTTTGGCATCGTTGCGCCCGGCCAGGTGCCGATCAACCTGATGAGCGCCAACACCGCCGGCGGTTCGGCGGGGCAATGCACCGACTTGATGAATGACTTCAAAGTGGGCAAGGCGATTGGCGCTACGCCTCACAAGCAAGTGATCGCCCAGATCCTGGGGATTTTTGTCGGCAGCATCGTCGGCGTGTTCGCTTACCTGGCGTTGATTCCCGACCCTCAAACCATGCTGCTCACTGAAGAGTGGCCGGCCCCTGCGGTGGCCACCTGGAAAGCCGTGGCCCAGACCCTGACCCATGGCCTGGATTCTCTATCGCCGAGCATCCGTTGGGCCATCGCCATCGCCAGCCTGTTTGGCGTACTGCTGGGCCTGCTCGACAGCACGCTGCCGGCCCACCGCGCGCGCTATTTGCCGAGCGCGGCAGCCTTGGGCCTGGCCTTTGTCCTGCCCGCCTCGGTGTCGCTGATGATGGCCCTGGGCGCGGTGATCACCTGGGCGGTGAGTTGTCGCTGGCCGAGCGTGACGCAACGCTTCGCGATCACAGCGGCAGCAGGGCTGATCGCCGGGGAGAGCATTACTGGCGTGGGCGCGTCGTTGTGGCAGATGCTGGGAAATGGATGAATGGCCCACGCGGATTTACAACTCTTCACCACTTCAAAAAGCTCATCGTTATAGGCTTGGCGCTGCGACTTCTGGATCACACCCCGTCAACTGACCGTTGAGCCTACCCCATGAAACTGCCCGCCATCGCTGCCACGTTGCTTGCCTTCGCTACGCTGCATCCGCTACCCGTACACGGCGCAACGCCCATCACCCATGTCGCCATCTACCGTGGCCCAGCGGGTTGCGCGGACTGCTCGGAAAACGTGAAGACCGCCTTGCAGCGTCTTAACCCGAATTACCAGATCGACTTCGTGGGTGCCGACGAACCCATCGACATCACCCCACACACCCTGGCCCGCTACGACCTCTACGTACAACCCGGCGGCGGCCAGGACATCCCCGGCGCCCTCGACAGTCTCGGTGACGAGCGTGCCGAGGCCATCCGCGACTACGTCGCCAAGGGTGGCCGCTACCTGGGCTTGTGCATGGGCGCCTACTTGGCGGACGACAACAATCTCGGGCTGATCCCCCAGGCGCTGGACACCGAAGCCGGCCGCCCCGGTTTTGAAGTGACCGGTATCGACGACGGTGCTGTGCGGGTGACGTGGGACGGCCAGGCTGATCATGTGTTCTATCAGGACGGCCCGTACTTTCCCAAGGCCAGCGCCGCCGCGCCCTACAAGACCCTCGCCACTTACCACAATGGCGATGTAGCAGCGGCGCGCTACGTCTACCAGAAAGGCGTTGTGGTGCTGAGCGGGCCGCATCCGGAAGCCGGCCAGGAGTGGTTCGAGAATGCCGATATCCCACTGGACAAGATGCCGCGTGGGGAGCTGTTTGGCGCGCTGATTCGCAGCGTTCAAGAGTAAGACGCGACGCTCGCTAAACCCGTGCATCGCCATCACCAATGTCGATATCAGACTCGATGATGGCGTAACCAGGCTACTTGTACCGGGCCTCGCGCACTTAAGGTGAGGGTCATTGGCCGCCTGAGCACAACAAAAACAATGATTAGCCTGACTCCCAACGATTCCAACGGTCAGCTGGCGCAGGGCTTCAAGCCCCGTCACGTGACCATGTTGTCCATCGCCGGCATTATCGGCGCGGGGCTGTTTGTCGGCTCCGGACACGCCATCGCCGCCGCCGGGCCGGCGGTATTGCTGGCTTATCTGTTCTCCGGCCTGCTGGTGGTACTGGTGATGCGCATGCTCGGGGAAATGGCGGTGGCGCGCCCCGACACCGGTTCGTTTTCCACCTATGCCGACCAGGCCATCGGTCGCTGGGCGGGGTTCACCATCGGCTGGTTGTACTGGTGGTTCTGGGTGCTGGTGATCCCGATTGAAGCGCTGGCCGCCGGGCATGTGCTCAACCAGTGGTTCCCCCAGGTCGATGCCTGGCTGTTCGCCTTGCTCTCGATCATCCTGCTGGTGATCACCAACCTGTTCAGCGTGGCCAAATACGGCGAGTTCGAGTTCTGGTTCGCGATGGCCAAGGTGATTGCCATCGTTGGCTTTATTGGCCTGGGTTTCAGCGTGCTGATGGGCTGGATCCCGGATCGTGAAGCCAGCGGCTTGAGCCGTTTGATGGAGGAGCACGGTGGTTTTGCCCCCAACGGCCTGTCGGCGGTGGTGGGCGCGTTCATCACCATCATGTTCAGTTTCATCGGCACCGAAGCGGTGACCATCGCCGCAGCCGAATCGAGCAACCCGGCGCAGAACATCGCCAAGGCCACACGCTCGGTGATCTGGCGCATCGGTGTGTTCTACCTGTTGTCGATCTCCATCGTGATTTCCGTGGTGCCCTGGAACGACCCGCTGCTGGCATCCGTGGGCTCCTATCAGCGCGCACTCGAGCTGATGAATATCCCCAACGCCAAGTTCATGGTCGACGTGGTGGTGTTGATTGCGGTGGCCAGCTGCATGAACTCCTCGATCTACATTTCTTCGCGCATGCTGTTTTCGCTCGGCAAGCGCGGTGATGCGCCACGCGCGCTGAAAATCACCTCGGCAGCGGGTGTGCCCAGGGCGGCGGTGATCGCCAGCACTATCATCGGCGCGGGCATCACGCTGCTGAGCTATTTCATGCCGGCGGGGTTGTTCCAGTTCCTGCTCGCCAGCTCCGGGGCGATCGCGTTGTTGGTGTACCTGGTCATCGCGATCTCGCAACTGCGCATGCGTCGGCTCCTGCTTCGACAGAACATCGAGCTGACCTTTCGCATGTGGCTGTTTCCCTGGCTGACTTACCTGGTGATCGTGTTTATCTGCCTGGCGCTGGGGGTGATGATGGTGACGCCGGAACATCGCACCGAAGTGTCCTCGACCATTGGCCTGGCGTTGGTGATTTCCTTCATCGGCCTGGTCACGGCGCGCCAGCACAATCGGGCGACCAGGCCGGTTGCGCTGGAACAGTCCTGATCCCGCGTGGAGAATCGCCGTGATGGACGCTGACGCGCCGGTTTGCCAGACCATCGGCTTTTTGCTGCTGGACCAATTCACGCTGATATCGCTGTCGTGTGCGGTCGAGCCGTTGCGCATGGCCAACCAGTTGGCCGGCGAAGAACTCTACCGTTGGCAGACCCTGAGCCTCGACGGCCGGCCGGTGTGGGCCAGCGATGGCGTGTCGGTCACGCCGGATGCCTGCGCGCTGGATCAGCGCGGCTTCGACGCGGTGATCGTGTGCGGTGGCATCGGCATTCAGCAGGTCATCAGCCCTGCCCACATTGCCTGGTTGCGCAGCCAGGCGCGCTTGTATTGCAAGCGCCTCGGTGCGGTGTGCACCGGCAGTTGGGCGCTGGCCCAGGCGGGTTTGCTCGACGGTTTCCAGTGCAGCGTGCATTGGGAGCTGATGGCGTCGATGCAGGAGGCGTTCAGCCGCGTGCGGGTCAGCTCCAGCGTCTTCACCCTCGATGGCAACCGCTTCACCAGCTCCGGCGGCACCGCCCCGCTGGACATGATGCTGCACCTGATCGGCCGCGACCACGGGCATGAGCTGTCGGCGGCGATTTCGCAGATGTTCGTGTACGAGCGCATTCGCAATGAACGCGACCACCAACGCGTACCGCTCAAACACCTGCTTGGCACCCAACAGCCGAAGCTGCAGGAAGTGGTGGCCCTGATGGAAGCCAACCTGGAAGAGCCCATCGACCTCGACGACCTGGCGGCCTATGTGCAAGTGTCCCGCCGCCAGTTGGAGCGCATGTTCCAGAAGTACCTGTACTGCACGCCGTCGCGCTACTACCTCAAGCTGCGCCTGACCCGTGCCCGCCAATTGCTGATGCAGACGCCGATTTCGATCGTCGAGCTGGCGGTGATCTGTGGTTTCGTGTCCACGCCGCACTTCTCCAAGTGCTACCGGGATTTTTTCGGCGTGGCGCCCAGTGACGAACGCTTGGACATGCGCCTGCACCCGCCCGCCGCAGTGCGACCGGTGACGCCGGCCCCAGTATCGGACCGGCCCAAGAACACGTTGGAGCAGGCGCGTGACGAACCGACGTTTGCGAGTGTGCAGGTTCAAAGGCGATAAGGCCGCGGTGTTAGGTATCAACACAACTTTGCGTACGCCGCTGGCCCCTGTGGGAGGGGGCTTGCTCCCGATGGCAGTGGTTCAGTCAACACATGCAGTGACTGACAATCCGCTATCGGGAGCAAGCCCCCTCCACAAGGGCCCGCGGCGTACCTGAAGTCATGCGCCTCAACGCTCAAATCCACTGGTCATTCAACGCGGTACGCTCACCACCCTCATGCCCGGTATTCAGAACGCCCCTAGGCTCAATCATCATCAGCTTGGCTTCTCCCTCGGCCGCCGTCCTGTGTTCAATGCCGCGCGGCACCACATACAACTCACCCGGCGCCACGTACACAGGGCCGTCCGGCAGGTCGATGCGCAGCGTGCCTTCGAGCACCAGGAAGGCCTCATCGGTTTCCGGGTGCGAGTGCCAGATGAATTCGCCCTCGATGCGCACCACCTTGAACTGGTAGTCGTTCATTTCGGCGACCACCCTTGGGCTCCATTGCTGGTCGATGAGCGAGGCTTTTTGCGTAAGATTTACAGGCTGTGCTTGAGTCATGCTGGATCTTCCTGTCGATGAGAAGGCCAGACTACCCAGGCAGGCGGTCAGCAGGCTTGTACGATCCTGCAACCTCAGCGCACCCGCGTACGACTCTGCACTGCCAGGTCCAACGCCTTTTGCATATCCAGCCGTGCCGAACGGCCCACGTCCTTGTCATTGAGTTGGTAGTTGCGCTCCGATGGCAGGATGGGCGCGGTGAGGTCCTGGGCATCGCTGCGTTCGAAATCATGGTTGTCGCCAATCGCCATGGCGCTGCGGCGCAGCAGCATGCGCAGTTGTTCGGGTTCCAGTTGCGGGTTGATCGACAGCATCGCTGCCAGCAGGCCTGCGACCATCGGTGTGGCGTAGGAGGTGCCGCAATGCACCGCGCCTTCCTCGTCGGCCGTGGCCGTTGAAGCGTGGGCGCAGGCGGCGGCGGTGATGTCTACGCGCATGTCCACATTCGAAGAGCTGCGTGTGACGGCGTAAGCCGGGTCTTCAACGGCAATGCCGGTGCGCTGGTTGCGCTGGTGTGCGCCGACCACCAGCAATTGTTCGGTGATGAAGGAGGAGGGCAGGCGGTAGTCGTCACTGCCCGAAAACGCTGAACCATTGCCGGCGGAGTTCACCACGATCACGTCGGGATGTTCCTTGCGCAGCCACAGGAAAAACTCTTCCAGCAATTCTTCATAGCCGCTCATGGCGATGCCCGAGCGCACCAGGGAATCGACGTCGTTGCCATTGACGTCCTTGGTGCCGACGCGATGAATGCCCCAGCTCCAATTGAGCACGCGCACGCCGTCTTCCACCAGGTTGACTGACGCGGCGATGTTGGCGGTAATGCCGGCATCAGAGTTGCGGTCGACAATCACCTCGAAGCCGCCGCTGGCCTTGTCCAACCCGCGCAGAAAGCCGCTGTTGCCGCCATTATCCCAGCCTGCCGCGAGTATGCCGGCGACCGTGGTGCCATGGCTGTCCGGCGCCTGCGTATCGCGGGCATATACGCAGGTGCGTTTGGGCGAGCAGGGGCCGAGGTAGCCGGCAAAATCCGCGGTGTCGAAATCCACCCCGCGCTCGATCACGCCGATGCGCACCGGTTGCGGCGCTATAGGCGTGTGCTGCCCGGGGATGCGTCGCTGGTAGTAAGCCACGGCGTCAAGAAAGCGGTTGGCGGCCCACTCATCAGAATCTGGCGCCGGCTTGTTTGGCTTTTCAGGGCGGGCCTGTTCGGCTTCTTCGGCTGCGGACTCTTCGATGACCACCGCATCCACGCTGGTCTCGCTGCCCAGGCGCAGCACCAGTGCATCGCGTTGCATCAGGTCCTTGGTCGGCAGGCGCAGCTGGTAGACGTTCAGTGGCGCAATGCTGCCCACCACGGTTGCGCCGTACTTGCGCGCCAGGCGCTCGGCTTCCTGGCGACCCTCGTGGTTTTCTTCAATCAATACGCTGACCAGGTCGACATAGGTGGCCAACCCGTCCATGTTCTTGGCGACTTCACTTGGCCCGGCGGCCACCACCTGGCTGTGGCGCAGGCTGAGCCATGCGGCATTGCTGGCGCGCGGGCCGTCTTCCAGCCACAGCGGGCCGCTCTGGTAGGTGGCACTGTCCAGGTGCAGGCGCAACTGGTTGCCGTCGCGCTGGAGGGCCTTCGCCGGCAATGCCTGGCCCGCCAGTTTCAACTGCGGGGTGCCAGCGCCCAGGCCGCGCACGCTCAGGCACCAGTCCTGCTGACGGTTGTCCAGCAGGTCGCCACAGCGCTTGAGGTTTTCCAGGCGCAATGGTTCCTGGGCCGCGGCATACGAGCTGGCAGTCAAGGTGAACAAGCTGAGGAGGGCGGCGCAGCGTAACGACATGAGCAGGGTTCCTTGCCTTTAGGGCCTGCTGTTCCGACTGCATCAGGGCCTGCTTCGTTCAGCCTGCGCAACTGAACTCCCGCTGCGCGGGCTGACTCATAACGAAGGAGCAAGTGCACAGGATGGATGTGGCAATGACCCGACAACAGGCACTCAAAAGCGAAATGGGCACGGTCTTCGAAACCGACCTGCCTGCACGTCTCGACCGCCTGCCCTGGGGCCGCTTCCATACCCTGCTGGTGTTTGCCCTGGGCATCACCTGGCTGCTCGACGGCCTGGAAGTGACCCTGGCCGGCTCGGTCTCCGGCGCCTTGAAAAACAGCCCCGAGCTGCGCATGAGCAACTTCGACATCGGCCTGGCCGGCGGCGTCTACATCGCCGGCGCGGTGCTCGGGGCCCTGCTGTTTGGCTGGCTCACCGACCGCCTGGGGCGGCGCAAGCTGTTTTTCATCACCCTGTGGCTGTACATCGGTGCCACCGCCGCCACGGCGTTTTCCTTCAGCCTGGAAACCTTCTTGCTGTTCCGCTTCCTGACCGGAATGGGCATCGGTGGCGAGTACACCGCGATCAACTCGACCATCCAGGAATTCACCCCGGCGCGTTTTCGTGGCTGGGTCGACCTCACCATCAACGGCACCTTCTGGCTCGGCGCGGCCCTCGGTGCCGGCGGCGCGATTGTGCTGCTTGATCCTCAAGTGGTCGGCGGCGACCTTGGCTGGCGCCTGTGCTTCGGCATCGGCGCCGCCCTGGGCTTGATCATCCTGGTGATGCGCCTGTGGCTGCCCGAGAGCCCGCGCTGGCTGATGATCCACGGCCGGCACGACGAAGCCCGGCGCATCGTCGAAGGCATCGAAGCGCGCCTGCGCGACACCGGCCACACGCTCCCCGCCGTCACTGGCCCAGCGCTGCGCCTGCATGCCCGCGACCACACGCCCCTGGGCGAGATCTTCCACACCCTGTTCGTCAGCTACCGTCGCCGCGCCCTGGTCGGCATGACCCTGCTCACCGCCCAGGCGTTCTTCTACAACGCGATCTTCTTCACTTACGCCTTGGTGCTGACCGATTTCTACCAAGTCCCTGCCGAAAAAGTCGGCTGGTACGTGCTGCCACTGGCCCTCGGCAACTTCTGCGGCCCGCTGTTGCTGGGGCGCTTGTTCGACGTGATTGGCCGCCGGGTGATGATCAGCGCGACCTACGCCATCTCCGGCGTGCTGCTTGCGTTGAGTGGCTACGCGTTCCAGCAAGGCTGGTTCGATGTGACCCAGCAGGCGCTGGCGTGGATGGTCATCTTCTTCTTCGCCTCGGCGGCGGCGAGCTCGGCGTATTTGACCGTGGCGGAAACCTTCCCGCTGGAGATACGCGCACTGGCGATTGCGGTGTTTTATGCGTTCGGCACCGGGCTGGGCGGGATTATCGGCCCGACGTTGTTCGGGCAACTCATACAAACCCAGCAGCGCGGGAGTTTGCTGATTGGGTATTTGATCGGCGCAGGGTTGATGTGCGCGGCGGCGCTGGTGCAGGCGGTATGGGGCGTGGCGGCGGAGCGCCAGGCGCTGGAGGCGGTGGCGCGGCCGTTGTCACAGGCTGAGGATTGAGGGGAACGTCACTCACCTCAGCCCACAACGCAGACCTGTGGGCTGCGCGTTAGAACATCACTGCATGCTGATGTACTGGAAATGCGCCTGCGCTTTTTCGACCGCGCTGCGCACTGCGTCTTTCTGCGCTTCATTACCGGCGTAATAGATACGCATGCCACTCAAATCGACCGAATCAAACGCGTTCTTGATAATCGCCACGTCGAGCGCGGTACCCGCACCCATAATTAAAAAGCCGCTGTCGCCCGCGCTTTTTGCCTGCAGCAGGGCTTGCTTGAGAGCCGTTGCATTGGCGCCACCGCCCGCAGCAATCGCCATGCTGTCGCCGATCAGGCCATGACTTGGAATTTTTACACTGGGCAGGCTCACGGTGTTCTGGCCGGCAGCAAGTGTCATGACATGGGCGTCAGCGGCTTCCTGGTAAATCTGCTGGTCACTTTTACCCGATGATGCACAACCTGCCAGGGTGACCAGTAAGGCCGCGGCTATTAACGCTTTCATTGCATTCTCCTTGATGGGGTGGGCGCTCCGTACGCAGGCATGATAGGGATCGAGTGGGGCAATTGCTATAGAGCCCTCCGAACGTTCGGCATGCATGCGAGGGCCTCGGCGCGTATTCCCTATGGGAATGCAGCAGATAAAATTAATGAATTTTTCTTATCTCTGTGGGTGACGTAAGTTGCTTCAAGGCCACGGAGAACCGCCTTGAACTCGACCCCATCCAACCCTGCTGAAAAATTCGATACCTCAAGAGCCAGTGAATACGCACACCAGAGCCGTATTGCCCTGGCGGGATATGATGCTTGCCAGGATCTGGCCGCGTGCATGCTGGCGGCAAGCATTGGCGATGCGCCCTCGGCCAACATACTCGTGGTCGGCGCGGGCGGTACGGCGCAGGAGATCATAGCCATGGCCGGGCTCGAGCCGGGCTGGCGCTTCATGGCCGTTGATCCTTCCCAGCCGATGCTGGAAGCAGCAAGGCAGCAGTTGCAAGCAAACCACTTGCTTGAAAGAACCACCCTGCATCTTGGGCACCTCGAAGACCTGCCAGCAGATGCGTCATACGACGCCGCCACCTTGATCGGTGTGCTCCACCATCTGGAGGGTGATGAGGCCAAGCGCCAGATTCTGCAATCGATCCGGGCGCATCTCAAACCGGGTGCACCGCTGATTGTCGCGGGCAATCACTATGCTTATGCGAGCCAGCCGTTACTGCTGGCGGCCTGGGGGCAACGGTGGCGCCAGCATGGAGCCAGCGCGGACGAAGTAAAGGCCAAGCTCGGGAAAATTCTCCAAGGCGCCGACCCTCCAAATTCCGAAGCAGCGGTTCAGAAACTGTTGCACGACGCCGGGTTTGGCGACGCGACGCGTTTCTTCAGCAGCCTTTTCTGGGGGGCCTGGTTGACGTGTAAAGCGGGGGAGTGAAAGGCCGATTTCAGATCGCCCGCATATTGGCCAATCGCCGACTCCAATCGCCGCCATGCTGGTGATGGCATTCCTCTTCGGAGTCGAAACTGACGCAACGAGCCATGTGCGTGACCTGCACGCCAGCGGCATCCAGCGCCGCGGCGGTCAGCTCGCGCATGCGTGCGTCAGCCCCGGTGGAGAGGGCGTGCTCCTTGCTCGCACGGCTGTCGAACACCCAGGTCACGCGCAGGCTTTGGGGGAAGGCGCGGTAGTCGACGGTGTGGGTCAACCAGTCGAAGCCCGGTATTTCAGCTTTCGCGATTTCGCAGGCTTCGGTCAGGGTTGCGATGAGACGGCGTTCAATACGTGCGTGGTCGCGTGAGGCAGGCGGCATAAAGGCTCCAACGGCTTATGGCTTGTCGCCCTCGCAAATGGCTTTCAGGCCCAGCACGGTAGTAGGCGTCGGGCCCAGATGGGAGGTTGTGCTCACCAGCATATTGGCGCCGGTGTCACCTTCCAAGCGATAAGGCTTGCCGTTACAGACCTTTGCGGCTTTCTGGTTGATATTTTCCAGCAGGCCTTCCCTGGAGTTGAAGATGCTGCCATGGCTGCTGATCATGTATTCACCCGGGGCAACTTCATTGGCGCCGGTGAATGTGCAGCCGCTCAAGGCCAGGGTGATGCATCCAAGCGAAAGTAATTTTTTCAAGTCCGTGAATCCTGGGAGTGGGTTGGGGCGTCAGGCGATAGGCTGTTCAGAGCGAGGGTTATTGCAGCGAGGGGCGCAAGCGTTGCCACTCGTTCCAGCAATCCTCGGCAACGATATCCGGGTAACCCCGCTCTTGTTCCATCGCCAGCGCGGTGGAGAAGGTTACCGCAATGCAAGTGGCTTGGTCGCGGATATCGCAGACTTCGACTTCGCTGAGGGGGGCGCCTTTTTTCGATTCAGCGGCTGTCAGCACGGCGGCGAGGGCGGGGACGAAAACCAGGCAGAGGGGCTCGGTGGGCATCGGCTTTTTTCCTGAGTGGGGTGGGTGGCGCGCTTATTGTTCAGGGTTGATCAGTGATCTCAGCGTATGGTCCTCCCAGACGCCGGCAATTTTCAAATAGGCTCGCGCATAACCTTCCTTCTCAAATCCCAGCGATTCCAAAAGGCGTTCACTTCGCACATTGCGGGGTAAATGATTGGCCATGATCCGGTGAAGGCCCAGTTGCTCAAAACAGTGACGGTTAGTGACCTGAAGGGTCTTTTTCATCAGGCCGCGACCCTGGGCCGATTCCGCCAGCGAGAAGCCGAGATGACAGGCCTGAAAAACGCCTCTCACAATGTTCGTGTAGTTACACCGCGCTAGAACCTCTCCGCTCTCAGGTTCAAGCAAGAGGAAACACAGAGCGTTGCCAGCTTGCATACTGTTTACCTGCTGCTCGACCCTCGCCTTGGCGCTGCCCGTTGTGAAATATTCCTCGTCCCTGAGCGGCTCCCAGGGTTGCAGATGCCTGCGGTTGACGCGTTCGTAACGGCTGATCCGCTCGAAATCGTCCCGTGACAATGGACGAAGGCGGTAGCCCTCAACGCAATACTCCATAAGCCCCTCCAGATTTATCAATGACCCAACGCTGACTGTGTAACCGCGAAGAATAGCGCCGCTGCGCGTAAAGCGACCCCTTTCATGGCAAACAGGTCTACCATGCCAGCCCCGGCAGTGGTTCCACTCGCTCCCGAACTCAATTTTTCAAGGTAGCGATAATGTCCATCGACCAGATCTCCCTCCCCAAAGGCGTCGGCCCCCACGCCGCCAAGCTGCTTGACGCTATTACGGGGGCCTCCACCCATGAAGAACTTAACCGCGCTGGCGGTAAAGCCGAGGGTTTTGTGTTGGGGCTGGAGGCCACCAAGGCGATCAAAAGCCAAATCGCAGAGTCGCTGTATGTGGCGTATGACGATGCGGCGAGCAATCGGGCGGGTGAGTTGAAGGGCTAGTGCAAATCAGTCCATGGCTGCGGGAATGAGGGCGTCTCTGTTGAGTGAATAACCAAAGGCAGCCTGGACTGAATCAGCCAGGCTTTCATAGACATACAACAGAGCGCTTCTGTCTAACAGAGTATTTTAGGAGGCACCCGCTGGCTAAAAATGAGCCTGTAACTTAGGAAATAGGCGATTCATATTCCTCGACTGCAATAACTGTCATCGCCCCCTCCAGTAGAAACTCTCTTTCCGAACCGGCACGAAGCACTCCTCTCCAGTAGCTCTGCGCTGCAACGTGTAGCTCCGAGAGGGAGCTCGATTCTGCGCTCAGGTAACGACCATCGGCTTGGTGGACGGTGCCGTCCACTTCCACCCGTACAATGCGCGTGCTATTGGGCTTGTTCAAACGTTTGCGCCAGTAGATTGCTTCGTTGAGATTGTCCGTCAACCATATACATCGAGTTCGGGATGGACGAGTCGCGTACTGCTCCCTCCGTATATTCTCGAACTCCATCTCTCGGAGCAGGCGGATGTAGGTGTCAATGACGCTGTGAAAACTATTGGCTAGCTCTCGGCTAGGAAATTGCTCGATGTCGCGGCTAAGGAGAAGCTCCTTGAGTCTGCGTTTCTGCCCACCAACGGGAATCACATGATGGATATCGCGCATTTGCTCGTAGTAGGGATTGAAGGGGCGACTGCTGGTATTGATAGTTTGCCCAATTTCAAGGAGTCGCTTGCCCGCTGGCGCGTAGCAGCTGTCAATGTGAAAATACTGCATCCAATAATTTCCTTACTGTTGGAGTTTTTGTTAGCAGGCACATTAACGCTCGTTACACTTCAAAGGCAACGATCCACGGGCAGCGTCTTGGTTGATTCGCAATCTGCCTACAACCGTGCGCTTCTGGCCGAAAACGGTCATTGGTGAGAGGCTGTTCTCGGCCAGAAGTGGACGCTCTCCAGTGTCTACTTAACCAGCGGTGATTCAGGGGCTGGGAGGATACATAGTTGGTTGCCAAGCTAATCCCCAAGCTCGAATTGCTGAAACCCTGAAAATCGAGGCCAGACCACAATTTTATGACCCTGGTCTGCCCCCCGATTTCTCTGCGAGATTGGCCCGACGCTTATGGAAAATATCGGCTGCTCAAAACCAAATTATTGCTACCCATGAGCGCATTTAAAATAGGCACAATAGCTCGCCAGGCTTGCTCTATTAACAGACGGATTCGTTCATGCATCACCGCATCCACGCCGCTTACCATCAAGCGGCCTTCTCCCGCAGCACTTGCGCGTGGTTGATCATTGACGATGTGGCCATCGAGCAATGGTTGGCCTCTCACCTGAATGACGCCAGTGTCGCCCTGCTTGGGCTTTCCTTAATGTGGTTAATGGATGAGGAAGAAGATGCCCTCGCCAGGCGTCGCTTCATTCCCGGCGAGGACGGCAGCTCCACCCTTGTACCCCTGCTGGTGTGCAGCGATGATATGGACTTCGACTGCACCGTGCTGATGGTCGAACAGGTTATCGACGGCGACACCGTGCATTGGCGGCGTTTCGGCTGGAGCGCTTCCGGCAAGCTGGAAGTGGGTATTTCTACTCGCTGGAACGCGGAAAACCAGCCGGTAAGCTTTTCCCTGGAGGAGTTCCGCGCAGCGCTGGAGACGTTCGACAAACTGCAGAAGGAACCGCCGAGTCAATGAGGGGCACGAATTTCAAGCAGCAACTTCCCGAGCCCGACGATGCTGCTAAAGTGAAGCTTCACAAGCTGTCGGCTGCCGGCACAACTTTGTCAGTGATGAATAAGACCAAATGGGCCGAGCTGATCGAGGCAATGCTTCGCTCACCGCAAATGCATGCAGCCTGTTTGGTGCTGAACTCAAGCGTTTTCAACGACGGCTTTCGGCCCAAGAGAGACCTCAGACCGTCGAAAGCGCAATCGCTTTTTCTAAGACAGCTTGTAACATCTTCTCCGGTGATTGTGCCTTGTCGAAGACGCTCGATGACAATTTATCAGAGTCGTTTTCAGTCGACTGCTTGATAAGGGCGAGCGGCCCCGATTGTTCTAACTGCTCTTGATAAAGACTTTTTATACTGTCCCTAAAGCCATCAGGGTATGCCGCTTTCTCGACCGCTGGAAGATCATCGAAATAGTCCATGATGCCTTTGAAAATTTCACTGTTGTCACCGCCGTTCGTTATATTGGCGTACAACTTGGAAAAATAGGTTTCATCCTGCTTACTAAGCTCCCCATAAGCGGCATATCGCTCTGCATCCGTATAGGTTCCTGAATCATCATAAACAATATTGCTTAGCCCGTTTCGAGCCATACCTTCAAATGGGTTTGGAAGTTTTTCGGGCGGGAGCTTAGAAAGCCCAATTGCGTAATCCAGTGACCGCTGACCTAACGCCAAACGGACTGGGTCGTCTGTTTTGGGAAGTAGATCCGCATTATTAAGATTCCCCCCAGCAATCCGCTGCCCGAAATTGTACATATCGCTCTGACCTTTTGCATATTGTCCTTTTAAATCCCTATTGGACATAGCGGCTTGTTTATCATCAGCGCTACTTAATGCGTACAGTGCCCGTGCAGAATCGGAGATTGTGACGGTCTCCGTGGTCTTGAGGGGGGCATCCCCTGAAGGTAAATTTACAGGGTTGGACGAAGGAGGCTTCTCTTGTGTAGAAACCTTTGCCTGTGTGCTCGCTTGATACGATTTAATCGAAATATCCATGGTGATACTCCATACGCTGGCGATAGATCGAGAGCTATATCCAGCTAGGGTGCCTATACAAATGTCGGATTATTTGATTTCAAATTCGACGGTGTAGTTATAGGGAGGCGTCGATTGAATTGCTGTGATATTGGCGTTGCAAGTGGCCTTATCGGAACCAGTGCTAGTGCCCATTTTAGTCCAGCTAGGGGTTTTAGTCGTTGGATTGACTTGGTGGCTTGCTGCAAAACGACATTTCTTATTACCTGACGTATAGACGAACCGCATTCCTGAAACCGTATCCGCCACACTGGTCAGGGCAAATGTTGTCGTTGCAGACGGTAGAATCGTACTGGGGGAGGGGGCTACACTCCCTGAAAAGTACTCGAAAGTGTAGGCGGCTGGACCGGCCGTAGAGTTCTTCACCTTCACGGTGACGATTATGCCTGCCTGGGCAGATGCAATCATAGAGACGAATAAAGTTGCTGCCCCGAACAGTTTAGCGAATCTCATAAATATCCCTTTAATTTGATAATCACTATGACTCTTGTCCTTGCGCGTCGTCTTGTATAGAAAAGACAGCAAGGCTCAACCTCTATAGCGGCAGGTAACCAGAATTCTTTAAGCCAAGGGTTGCTGTTTTTGACACATCGGATGAATAACGATTTCACAACCTGCAGGAACTAACACATATCCAGCCTGCAACCCTTCAATTTCAATAGCTTGCGCAGTGGTCCTGGTTGCCGCTACCGGCTATCCCCCATAGTGGCGAGGAACTGCGCAGCGAGAGTCCTTACCACTGCCGCTGACCCTGCCAGCAAATCCGCCGTTCACCCCAAAGGCGGGTCAGGACTATGAACTGGTTCTGTTGGACGATGGCCAGTGCCTGGTCGCGTTGCAGCGCTTGAACCCGGCTGGCCAAGCTGAAAACGAACCTGTTGAAAAGGCAGAGCTTTGCGTACGTTAAGGTGCATCATATTCAGCTAGCAAGCTGGACCAATCGCCGGAACATGCTGACGAACATAATAATTGTCGAATTCACTGCTTTCGATGAACTGGAAGCCATGGCGGGTATAAAAGCGATTGGAAGCGCTTTCTTTGAGAGCCCCCACTTTAACAGGAAGGGCAGCCGCATCCGCCTCTTTGAAAATCTGAGCGAGAACAGCAGACCCCACCCCTGATCCCTGCGCGCTCGGCCTTACATACAAGTGGTCGAGCAAGAGTTCATTGTCGTGAAGTTTGACCACCACGAAACCCACCCGCTCTCCAGCTGCCTCGATGTAACGTGTGTAGCGAGCTTCAAAGCCGCTAAGAAACCGCTCCCGCGCACGGACCGGATCAAATCGCCCAACACGCTCCAGACTCTCGCGCATGGCCTCAATTCGAATGGCTACCAGATTATCCAAGTCGCTTTGTTGAGCGGTGACCAAAATGATGGGGGAATTTTGATTGGGTGCGACGGGCATAGGGTGTGCTCCAACTACCATCCTGGGGGCCCAGTATAGAGAGCCTGATACTGATGAAGCGACCCGCATGATATGTTCACGGCATAAATGGAGTAACGGCCCCAGGAAGGAAATTGCAATGCCAGTAGACACCCACCCAATCCGCATTCTCTCGCAACGCCTTAGCATTGAGCCCTTCTGCGAGCAGGACGCTGCTGAGTCCTTCCCTTGCCTCACACCGTCTCTGACTCGCTACATGTCCTGGGAACCGCCTGCTTCTCTGGAGGAATACGCGCAAGTCTGGGGGCAGTGGCTGCCTGCGATAGCGGATGGCAGCGACATCGTGTTCACGGTCAGGGAACTGGTGAATGCTCGTTTTACCGGCTTGGTCGGGCTGCACCATACCGGCAGTGAAACACCGGAGTTGGGTATCTGGATCCGTGAAGATAAACACGGGCTGGGCTTTGGTGGTGAAGCGGTGCGGGCGGTTGTTCAGTGGGCTGGCCAGCGGGTGGCGGCGAAGTACTTTATCTACCCTGTTGCGACGCAGAATAGTGCGAGTCGACGTATTGCCGAGGCTTTGGGGGGAGTGGTCATCGAGAGGCGGATGGCGGAGAAATATGATTCGGTTGTGTACCAGATAGCGGTGATTTAACCCTGGGTATCAGGTTTGCGATTGCTGCCCTTTACGAACGCTAGAAATCGGCCAAAGGCGGTCGCTCACTATCTAAGAATTCCGGGGCGATTCAGGCGTCACCAGATTTTGGTCCATAGCCGTCTAAGGAGTTTCAAAAAGTCCCGCTACTACCTCTACCTAACCCTTGTCGACGTCGCTATTAAATACGATGATATCATCGTGAGATTATGGCATGCGGGCGTTACCAAGGAAGGTTTCTTGCACAAGAAGGCTTGATGCCTCCTTTCGTCTCTCTCGGTGCTACCAGCCACATGCACGCCAGTTGAAACTGCTGCGCACTGCCTTACACGAGAGAGATAATGTCCATAATCAAAACGAAATATCTGGTCTTACGCCCCCATGGCGAGAAGCTTAAAGACATCGTCATCCTTGCCCAAGCTTGGAAAAAGACCCAAGGATTCATCCGTCGCCACAACTCGTATACTGATGTTCTCGAACTGGATAGATCTACCGTCAACCTAGAGCGGCAATTGACCGTGTGGGCCACAGCATTAGAGAAACCTCGGTTTCGGACTATAGAAATGATGCTGGTGCCTGCTCCCAAAAATGGGAGGTGGGTATTCCCGGCGGAACTGGAGCCTGAGAAAGACAATTTCTTAGATACCATTTTTACCAGCTCTCTATTTGACGCTTGGGGGCCGGTTCCAGACAAAGAAGATAATCCATCTAACCGACCCAGCCTTCAAAAATTACGGCCCCTCGCGCACATAGGTATTCGCGATCAGTCTCTAGCCACTGCCGTAATGATGTGCCTTGCTGAAGCCATAGAAACAACTCAAGGAAAACCGGACGAGGTTGATGCTGTTAAAGCGCGCTCAAATGGACTCACAAGCTACGGAAATCGACTCCATTGTCGATGGTCCGAAAGTGCAGGAAGCCGTGCTAAAGCCAATTTTTCTTGGGGTAATAGCCAGACGTATCGTAAATACTACCAAGACTATCGCGCGTTCCTATCTCGCCCACGGCAAATCTGTGCCGAATCAGCTCAACGGACACCCAAAGGGAAAGAGCTATCCGTAATCGCTCTTGATTTAAAGTCATTCTATGACCGCGTGGACCGTCAGGCTTTGATAACAGAGCTACAACGCCTCGAGACCGAGTTTAATCGAGAATTTCATGTGCAGGCGGATAATGGCGCCGACCAAGAGTTTTGGGATAAAACGGAAAAAATATTAAAATGGCGCTGGCGGGAAAGCGACAATGAACAAGCTGAATTATTCAATGAGTTGGGAAGTAAAAAGCTAGACCTTGGACTTCCGCAAGGTCTCGTAGCATCAGGTTTTTTTGCGAATGCATATTTAATCGGCTTTGATCAAGCAGTCGACAAAGACACTCGTGAGAACCTCGTAATTGAGGATAGCGGAATAAAAATACTTGATTACTGCCGTTATGTGGACGATATCAGGATTGTAATTGAAGCACCAAGCCACGCATCTCCACTCAATCAAGTAAAAAGCTATGTGATTGAGAAGCTCCAAGAGCATTGCAAACGCATTGGGGCCCAAAAAAATATTCTGCTATCAGAAGATAAGTGTTCTATAACCCCCTATCGTTCAATGTCGTCCCAGAATAACGTATCAACATTAATGAGCGTGCTTGGGGCTGAGTTGAGTGGAACGTTTGATATAGATTCATTAGCACAAGCTGCTGGCGGCCTCGAGGGGTTGCTCTGGATATCGGATCAGATAGAAGGATCACAAGAACCGCCAAAATCCAAACTACGATTAGCAACGATCGCTGCCCCCGCAACAGACGTTCGAGATGACACAGTCAAACGCTTTGTTGCGACCCGTCTCGTAGAGTTGATGAGACAGCGTCTAGCCATGACTGATCTCAGCGCACCTGACGATACAGGCGAGTCCTTAGGGGATCGGATGAATGGCGGAGAAGCCCTTGCCCATGAATTCGAATCTACAGCGCGTAAATTAATTAAATGCTGGGCAGAAAATCCCGCCCTCGTATTATTGCTCCGATGTGGGCTTGATTTATTTCCCCACCCCAAGTTGCTCGCACCAGTACTGGAAGCGCTTGGTGCAAAGCTTTTCGAAGCTCCCGGCGAACCCAGTCAGAATGAGCAGCGTCAAATTAAAAGCGCTGAATACATTGCCGCAGACTTATTACGTGCCGGCATTGTGGAGACTGGCTTTCGGGATGACGAGAGCTATCCCGAAAATATCGACATTCAAGGTTATAGAGAGGATCTTGGAGGCTTCGCGAGAACTATCGTTGTAGGACGAAAAAATTCGCCTTGGTACTTGCTACAGCAGGCACTGCTTTACTTAGCATCGATTGGAGATAATAGTGTAAGCCTCAATGATATTGAAGAGCCTTTGGTTGACGAGCCATATAAAAAGTTACGAAGCGCACTTCTCTTTGAGCACTCCAGCTCGGACGAACTATTGAAAACAATTCCGTATGCACTCGTTGCTCAGCAGATGCATCCAAATCCCCGGCGCTTTGCTGCTTGGTTAGCTGAAGGTCTTCGCTCTACCACGTCAGCCACTCAGATACAAAAAGTTGTCAACTTAGTTGCCCTTGAAAGGCCTGATTTGCTTCTGGAAGCGACCAGTAAGCGGGATGCAATGTTGCAAAAATGGAAAAAATTTGTTCCGCAATCTATAGTTGAAATTGGCCGCATCAGTGCCAGCAAACAAAAAGAAAATAAAATACTACCAACACGCCAGTTACTTCGAATTATGCAAGACCCATTAAATGCTTTCGGCCAAGAAAATGGGCTTTTAATGCTTGCTAAAGCACTTCTTACCACACCAGGCATCGAAGCGCGGCTTTCAAATAGACTCAGCCCCATAGATATTACCGTTACATGTTCGGACTGGACGCAATTACAATCTCTTCCGAGCAATTCTGAATTCATGAAAGTTATTTTGTCCGAAGAATCAGATGAAAACAATCCGCTATATGAGAACCCAGAATGGGTTAGCGGTGATCAGACCTGGATGTACGGCTTGGGTCGAATTCTAAGATCAGCATTAACAGGAGATTTCGACTTCACCGCGCGGAGACTTTTAGTAACAGAGGAAATTGGACGCTACAGAGGCATTCGGAGCAGCTGGTATAAGCGCCGCTTTGGAATGCTCAATTCTGGCAGCGGCATGCTGGAGGAGCCTGCACCAATTTCACCGTGGCTTTCTGGATTTATTTCGATACTCCTCCAATGGCCTGGTATCGAATTTAAAGCCAATGATGCGTCACCGGTTTCCGACGTCCGCACACCGGGTGAGCTGTTAGCAATTCTTGAAAAACGCATTTCAGAGCAACGGGAATTATATGGGGTACGTAGTAAAACTCCTTTCTACGTTATCCCTACCAGCGAAGGCACCATCCTTGTGGACAGGCCGTTGCGGGTTGCGATCGTCCAGACGCTTCGTCCTAGGATGGATGATTTCGATACCAAGGACCCTACCCACTGGACTCCGGCAATGTTGTCACAGCATCGACGTCACTTGGCTCAGGTGTGTCGCCTAGCGCACGCGAAATTACGCGCTTGGGCTTCATCTCGACCGCTAAAAGACGGGGAGGATGAAGACTCTAAAATCGATGTTATTCTTTTCCCTGAGTTAGCAGTTCATCCCGAACACGTTTTTTTTCTACGCCGCCTTTCAGACATGCTTAAGGCCAATATCTTCACTGGACTTACCTTCATGCATTCCATCAAATGTGGAGGCCCAATCAATCAGGGCCTATGGTTAATCCGGACAGACGCTCCAGATCAGAGCCGGAATATCCAATACGTGTGGCAGGGAAAACTGCACCCAACGAAACTTGAGCAACAAATGGGAGTTAAAGGGCATCGTCCTCATATAACACTGGTGGAGCTTCCAATAGGTACAACGTCACCAACACGTCTGGCTGCAGCGATCTGCTACGATGCAACTGATCTTGATCTGGTAGCAGACTTACGAGACCGGTCAGATGTATTCCTCGTTTCAGCGTTGAATCAGGACGTACAAACATTTGATAATATGGTGGCGGCACTACATTTTCACATGTACCAACCAGTAGTGCTTGCGAACTCAGGTGAATTTGGAGGATCTACCGCCCAAGTCCCGCTTCCTAAACATGAACGTTTAGTGGCCCATATCCACGGCAATAATCAAGTCGCGGTCAGTGTTTTCGAACTAGACCCAGCCCCATTCAAATCCACAAAACCCGGGCGATCACCAACACAGGTTAAAACTGCACCCGCCGGTTATAAAGGAAGAACGCACTGACTTAGTGCGCAATGTGGAACGGCCGCTTTTGGCCAGAAATAACCCTAGATCAATGTCCGCTTCTGGCCGTTTTCTGTCCGTCGCGACAGGCAGAAAACGCCAAAAGCAGCCGCTCGACGACTTACTGGCGAAATGCTAACTTCGGGTTAACGTTTGGCTGTCTTCTCTGTTTCGGGCGCTCCGTCGAGCGACACTGGCCCAGGTAAGATATGCAAGCAGTTGCAATCGACGCATAGCATTTATCGGTCTGCGTCGCGATCTAGTAGACATAAGGAGACAGCAATGTCCAGCTGGTATGACATTAAAATTCAAGGATTTAAAGTATTTTGCAACTCTAGTCAGTGTTTCTCAGAGTGGTATTTCCAAAAATCTGATCGTATAACTAGGGAAGGGGATGAAGCTAACATTGGCACTAGACGGTATTTATATGTGACCGACGCAGCGACGGCCCGTCGGCGACTAGCGCTCCAAGGGTGCGACAGACGTCTCCTAGAATCGGAATATGAGCGAGCCATTCTAGATATTGAGAAAGAATTTGAATATGCAACAGAATACTACCCGGACGACGTAGCCACTCTCCGCGAAGCAATTACCGGAATGACATTGGACGACTGGTTATCCAAATTGAAAGTTATCGTAAATGAGGAGTTAGATCACCGTGCTCTACATGATGACTATCAGCACGCGGATGCGGTAATAAACTATTTGACTAGTATTGGCAAATGGAATAGCGATAATCGATATGCTTCTTTCCCTTGCCTTACTCCCGACTGCTACACGCTCGCAGTGTTAGAAGTCACTCCTGACGATGCCGAAGTGATTATGGACTGTACAGACTGCGTCAAGGCAGGATCTATAGCTGCGTTCGATACGTATATCGAGTACCTTCAGCCGCGCACATACTTTTATGAGATTTTTAAAACATCGATACATGACATAGAAAACATTGTGCACACGATTGAAGTAAATAATACACTTGCAAAGCTTCTGTTTTCAGGTGTTATTACCGCGCTTGAAACATACCTATCAGACACAATGAGAAAATTGATATTTAATAATCAAGCAGTAATCAGAAGGTATGTTGAATTTGAGGATTTGTTTCAGAAAAAAATCAAGATTAGTGAGATATACCTGACGCTTGAAAAGCTTGAAAAAGATGTGTCGGCATTGCTCGATAAGACCAGTTTTCACAATGTCGAAGAAATATCAAAACTATATCAAAGCGTTTTGATTGTGAACTTCCCTAGCGAA
The DNA here is from genome assembly GCF_036704165.1 of Pseudomonas khavaziana. Lineage (NCBI taxonomy): Bacteria > Pseudomonadati > Pseudomonadota > Gammaproteobacteria > Pseudomonadales > Pseudomonadaceae > Pseudomonas > Pseudomonas khavaziana. The sequence goes on along the minus strand of NZ_CP129946.1, from coordinate 4,431,768 downwards.
GAAATGTTAGAGCTAAAGAAAGCTGTTGAGATCCGGCACGATATTGTCCACAGAAATGGCAAAACGTTTAAAGGCGAGTATCGAGATATAACAGAGCAAAACGTCATTGCTCTTATATCGTCGGTTGTTTCATTCCTAGCGAAAATTGATGATCAAATCCGAAACAACCTGCTTTTCTACGAAAATGATAATGAAAGCGACTGGAGCCCAAACCCCAGATTCCAATTATTATGATGACTGCTTTGAGCTTCGTAGCAAGCAAGCGCGCTAGTAGCGTTCGCAGTAAACGCCGCCGCATCCGTCGGACTTGGAGCTGGACTCGGAACATGAGTGTTTGATGCCGACTGGGTATTCAACGCCACCTCCAAGTCGAGTAGACGCCACGAACGGCTGCAATGGGGCGATTGCTGACGTTCACGAACGGCAGCTATTGGCGCGATCCGCGACTGTCACCGACCAAGCCGTTGCTGTCGTTTAGCTTTTGCATGCCGGGGCCAGCTTTGCTGCGAAAGCGATCCGGGCCTCTGAAATCGGTGGTCCTCAGGGGGATAGTCTCCTCCCGCGCTTGAAGATGCCCGACGAAACTCTCATCCCTTCGGCCATCGCGCGCGGCTCATTCGGGGGGTAGTGCTCCTAGTTTTAGTGTTCGACCTGCAACTCTGCAACCAACCCCTCCTTGGTCGCGTCGGTATAGTCGTCTCGCTTTAGTTTGAGGTTGTCGAGCATGAAGCCGTGCGTCAACTCGAAGCCATCAAGCAGCGTGTACCAGTTCATGACATATAGCTTCATGCGCGGGTCATCCGTTACGAGGCCTGGATCGTTTCGCAAGACATGAGCGTTCAACCGGCTGGTGATGATGGAGTCCGCAGAAGAAATCTGACGTCCAAGGAGGATGAGCTCAAAGTGCATCTTCTCCGACTTAAACTGTGGCTCGCTTGCGATGATTTCCGCGTAATCCTCAAGCTGCCGAAGGTGCTTCTTGTTAAGAGATATCGCAGGCCGTTTTATCTCCACCACAATGCATTTGTAAACACGATTCCCCAGCGAATCAAAGGCTGGAAATTTTCGAGCCATAAAGAGGTCAACTTGCCGTTGCGCGCCGGGAAAATCTGCATCTTCATCTACATCGTCCACACTCAGTGGCGACCGTCTCATAACTTCATCCCGCATGCGGCGAACAATCTTGGCGAAGGTGTCCTCCTCCGCGCCTATGGTCTCGTAGCGTGGCCCGAACAGCCATGTGTTGGCCTCGATGACCTTTTGCAAGTCCGGCGTTTCGAGAACCTCGCGGTAGTGTTCGTTCATCACATATCGCAGCTGCTGTACCGCGGTAGCTCGTCGTTGCAGCACCTCAATGCTCGAAACAATATTTTCGAGCGAGGTGCGATGCAGTTGCTTCGCTAGGTCTTGCATCGACTTCTCATCAAGGTCGAGCGCGCCTTCAAGCACCTCGAACAGGGCGTCGTTCTCGTTTGAGACTGCGAGCCTATCTAGAAGACGAATGATCAGTTTCGCTTGCTTCTTGTTGGTTTTGTGGAATACACGCGGTTCAGCGATGTAAATGTTCCGCACCAACTCGCGGGTGTACTGGTGCCGCCATTCTTTCTCCGTGTCATCCATTCCCGCGTAGCTCGGGAAGTAGCCTTCATCTTCGTAACTCTGTACCACCTCCTCAGCTCGCACGCGCAAGAAATCGCCATACACGGACTGACTCAGACGGTCCAACTGTAACTTGAACCTCTTCCAAGTTGGTGAGGCTGGTGTGTGCGCCTCAGGAGTGAGCAGGTCCTGCTCTTTCGAGAAGGTGTCAGCCCATGCGGATATCACGCATATGCTCGTGAAGAAGTTCGGCTTCTGATTGAGCGAGCTCAGTACTTTATAGACAGGAGCCCCACTGGAGTTGAGCAAGTATAGGTATGACCTCTCCGAGGTAGGCCGTTGCTCCCAGCGAAACACCTGGGCCTGAAAGACAGTATCCTCGATCACAATTTCTTTCTGAACCACCTCGTGTTTCGGAACCAGAACGGGCACTCCGTTCAGTACTACCTGCTTTTCTGGATGCACAGCAAGGTACCAACCGAACTCGACGGAAAAAATCTCGCGAAGATCATCCGACTCCGGCAGAACGCCCGTAAAATGCGTCAGTTCCACCAGAGTGCCCTTTCCTTGGGTCAGCAGCTCCGGCCTCTGCTCAGACCTCTCTAGAAGTCGCCCCTCAAAATCTTTGATGGTCGGCTCGGCGACGTCTATTACTGCATCGACGTTGCTGAACCTAGTGAACCATGATGCGTTGCGACAAAGCAGATGAAACGCAAGACGCCCGCGACCGTGCTCTCCCTTCATCGCGAGGTTGATCTTCTTCGCAGAATCATTGAAGCTTCCGAACGTGTCGTTCAACGTGTCGAACTCTATGCCGTCACCGTCGTCCAGTACAACTACACGCTCCACGCCGTGCATTTCGTTCTCGAACACAGTAATGGATACGGAGCTTGCGGCAGCATCGAAGCCATTCCAGGCCAGCTCGAATAGAGGTTGCCAAGACTCCGCCGTTTTGAAGTGCTTCTTGATACCGGAATTGCCGATGGAAGCGCTGCCCTTGAAGACGTTATTCATAAGCTTCCCTGTCATATTTCGGAAGATTTTTGCATACCTGCTAAGCGAAAGGGAGTCTGGTCCAGTTTAATAGCTCGATCAACCGCTCCTGACCGTGAGCCACTCTCTATGAACGGCATCTCTGGGTCGGTTTCTTCCATCCACAACCGTCTGAAAGCGGCCAAAAGCGGCCGGTAGGACTGCTGAGCTGAGTTACTGCAGGTGCCTGTCTGATGGCGAAATGCCCACGCTCCGGTTAGGCTGAAGATACTTCAGGGAGGGCATGCGAATGAGTCAGTATCTATTGAGCTTCGCCAGAAGCCACTTGAGTGGCAAATCGGATGGCTATCTGGCCCTTCTCTGGTGCATGGCCAAAGCGAGCCAGGATCGCGGACGCTATTCAGACCACATCAAGTCCTATCTCGCTTCGAGCGCTGACCAACTACTGAATACTAATTTTCAACGTATCGGTGCGCTATTTAAAAGGGGGCTGGAGTCTAGGCCGGAACTGGACTGGGTGGCGCCTTCAGGCCTCAGCCCATTGCTGGATTTGCAGGTTAAAAACTTCAGGGGCTTCGGCGAGTTGTCTGCGGATGACAGGGGGTGCTTTCTGCGTTTTAGCAAAATGAAGAACATCTTCTACGCACCTAATGGTGGGGGGAAGTCTTCGCTTTGCGAGGCGATTGAGTACGGCACGACCGGGCATATCAAAGAAGCAGATCGCCGGAAAACGAAGGTAAAGGCCTACATTGCGAGGGGCAGTGTAAAGCCGACGCTGTCGTTGGTGGGTCGGAACAGAAAAGCCGTGATCAAGAGTCTAGCTTGGTCAGCTTGCTTCATTGATCGCAACCGTCTTCAAGAGTTCTCATTGCTCGGCTCTAAGGATACTGGGAGCGCTGAAAGCGATGTATTGGCCAGCCTCTTCGGCCTTGAAGAGTTTCAAGAGGTCATCGGGCGGTTCGTGAAACCGGAGAGCTTCAATCTCACCCAGTACTTGAAGCCAGACCAGGCCGAAGCGTTGACCCAGGTTGAATTAGACCGAAAAGACCTCCTTGCCGAGCGCCAGGGTCACTTCAAAAGCATGACTGAGATCAATGACCAAGTATGCGAGGCGCTCGGTCTGCAGTCGGATCAGCAATCCGCTGTTCGAATTAGATTTTTGCGGCTGAAGAGCGAGATCGGGCTGAAGATCCGCAAGGCGGAGCAACTGAAACTTGCAGAAGCTCCGGTCGTTGATTCTTTCGTTCGAATCGAGCGCGCAGCACGCGCCGCTCGCTACCTCCTTGCCCGAAAGTCGATGATCGAGGCTTTGTTTGTAAAAAGTGCCAAGGATGTTAACTACGAAGCCATTTACTTGGCTATTAAAGACCTGGGCCAAGTGGAAGAAAATGACGCCTGTCCAGCATGCTCTACTCCGTTGCAACTCGTTGTGGAGAACCCATTTGAAAAGGCAAAACGAGAGCTTCAGGCCTTAAGCCGGCTGGAGCGTTTAAGAGCTGCTGACCAGCGCAATGACGAGAAGATTCTTCAAGTCGTTAGAGCGGTGGCCGCTGGGCTTGTGGGAGTCGAAAAGAACACCCGGCTGGATATCCCTTGTCGTCTTCATCTAGACGACCTCAAACGCGAACTGGCCAACCTCCAGACATCCGCCGATCGAGGAGCGTGTGCGGCATCCGTGCTAAGTCACTTTGACTCGCTTGTTAGAGATGAGGCAGCCGAGATCGAGACCTACCTACAGGCTTGTGAACAGAAGGACGAAGTGTTCGCGCAAGCTTCGGAGGAGATCTCCCGTCTAAGTAGTTCGGTCGAGTTACTCCAGCAGAAGCAAGATGCAATCAAAGATCTATTTGGTGCCAAAAATACCTGTAGAAAACTGATTGAGACTGCAGGCAAAAAAATCGCGGGCCTCATTGTTCGACGAAATAGTTTAAAACGTGATGATGCCGATACGGCTCGGTTCAATACCCTCATTCGTCAGTTGCAGGATGAGTACGGCAACCTCTATCAAGATCTGCTGGGGTACAAACTGCACCTTGAGAAAGCACGTATTACTGGGATCGAGACAAAAGCGGCTGAGTACTACAAAGCCATCAACGATCATGACGATGAGCATGAGCGTATTGATGCTATCCGCTTCGAGAAGATCAACGACAGCTATCGAATTAAGATCAACGGTGCGAACGGCACAGTGCAGGACGCGTTCTCGGTGTTGAGTGAAGGGCACCTTCGTGTGCTCGGCCTTTCGCTTCTGTTGGCAATGGCAGAGAAGAATAAGCTCCCACTGATTGTCTTCGATGACGTCGTGAACGCGATCGATAGCGATCACCGGTCGAACATCATCGATCTATTTTTCTCTGACCGTTACCTTCGGCTTACTCAGATGGTCGTGACAACACATGACCGTCTGTTCTGGGAGCGCTTCTGCATCATCGCTGATCGGCACCCTCAAGCCGATCAGCATAGAAGTTGCGTTTTGAGTTATACGAACAAAGGTGTCGTGGCGCTCGACCACTCCGGTGGGTTTCAAGGCAAGGTGCACGATGCATTGCGCGTTTATGACGTGAGGCAGGCATTGATATATTGCCGGATTTGGTTTGAGTCAATTGTGATCGAGTATTGCCTGGAAAATGCCGTGTCTATCACTGCTCAGTTCGGTAAGTCTCAGTTGAAGAAGAACGTATATCTGCAGGTAAGTTTGGAGAGAACCTTCTCACTGATCGAGCCGGTGCTCGCTTATGATCCTGTCCATTTCAATCTGATCAAAAATGATCTGGTGAACTGGGCCGGCCAGAACCAGGAACACCACGCATTTGATGAGGGAAGTTTGAACTTCGTACATTCAAAAACCAGCAAGGAAGTGGTCAGGATCTACGACGCGATTCGCTTACTTGAATGCCAGTTTTTCCCTCTCAAGAAGGACATTGCATGTAAGGCATTGCTGGTTGAAGTGAACGATAAGATCGATCAGTGGGTAGGGAAGCTTGCCAAGCTTGCCCAGGCCCCAGAAGGGGTGCAAAAGGACGCTGAGGCGCGCCTGAGACTCTTGCGCAGGCGGGCAGATGAGCTGACTCAGGAGCTAGCTTACATCGCCGTCTGCCTTGCCGAGATGGCCAAACTGAATCTGCCAAACGGCCAGATGCAGCCGGATGATGAGCTTTTGGAAGAGGAAGGGTAGAAAACAGACGTCCGCTTTTGGCCGAAAGCAGTGCCGCTCTCGTCATCGCAGAGGGTTTTGTGCCAAGGCTGAATACACCAAGGCCATCAAGCACCAACTCGCCGAGTCGTTGTATGTGGCTTACGACGACGCAGCGAGTCATCGGTCTAATGAGTCAACGAGCTACTCATCAGCCAGGGCAGGGCACTTCGCGGTCGAGGAGTCTGGCAGTGAGGAGTACGCCCAGTTCGCTCAGTTGGTGTATGGCGAGGGCGATGTCGCGGTGTTTGCCGTTGAGGTCTTCGGATAGGTCGAGCAGCAGGGTGCTGACGCTGGTGAAGGTTTCGTAGCTGTTGGTGATGAGGGTTTCGTTGCTGGCGTTGGGGGCTACGGTATAGAGCGTGGTTGAATCGTTAACCATGGTTAAGTTCCTTGCTTGGGCCACTTCCCATCGCTACTAAACAATAGGGCGGTAGCTGTACGCAGGTTAGTAGACCGGTGGAACCTAACAAAACCGGCGCGTCCGAGGACGCCCTGCGCACAGCCACCATCAAGCACAGACGAGGACGTCTGATGGAGGAAGCTTGTGCACTTGTTAGGTCTAAAGGTGGGCTACTAAACCCGATCACTGAACAATTCAGCGACCGAGCCACCTTAGAGACGGCTACCCCAGCGCACAAGCCGGCGGATTCTGACGCAGGCGTAGGCAATGGAGCAAGGTGCGGCAGGGGAATCGGATTTTGCCTTCAGGCGCTGCGTTATCGTTTGGTTTTTTCGCGAGCAAGCTCGCTCCTACAGGAGTGGGTCAAGAGTGGGTTGTTATCAAGGTGCGGGTAGCTGGACAATAGATGCCGACGAGCCAACAACGAAGCACCAGGCGTGCGAACTTTCGGTTCGCTCAGCTGGGCTCTACAAACTGCAAAATTACTGATCGGAAAAAAGACCAATGCTAGGGAAAGTCAGCAGTAAATATCTCGTCTGGGCCGCGGTCGCACTTTGCGCGACGCTTCTGTCCGGGTGCGCGGCGTCACGCTACGACGGCAAGCACGCGCCGGACCCGAGTAAGGCGATCATCATGGGTTCAATTGGTGAGAGTTTTCCGATGATGCAGGCCCATGGGCTGGTGGTTGAAATCGACCAACAGGGAGCACCCGGCACCGCAATACGGCTGACGACCTTGGGCAATGAAGATGATCAGCCATCACCCTCTGTGCTGGGCCATTACTTCATGTATGAAGTGCCGCCGGGTGAGTATGAGTACACGCAGTGGCATTACGTGTATTACGCGGGTAAGTCGATGGCGCGCCCTGTGCCTGCGGTTTTCTCGGTGAAGGCCGGGGAAACCCTCTATATCGGCGATCTGCGCGCCGATGCCCTGCGTTTTTGCTTGTCCAACGTCAACAATGCCGAGGACACGGTGCAGGCGCTCAAGCGCAAGTACCCGATGCTCAAGGACCGCAACATCGTGAATCTGACGCCGAAGAGCGGTTTTGCGCCTTGGCCGAGTTCTGATGCCACTGACTTCGGTAAAGGGCTGTGCACGATCTGAATCGGGTAACGGTGACAGTCATCAAACCCGACGCCCATTGATCCACGTTCAAGGAATTCATGCATGAAGCGCTCTACGCTACTCTGGGTCGGCCTGTTCGCAGCCCTGGCCTCACTGACCGGCTGCATCAGCGGTCCGGACCTCAAAGGCCAACCGTTCTTCACGTCACCGGCAGAGCCCCGTGCGGATGAAGCCACGGTGTACTTCTATCGCACGGCGGCCAGCATCGGTGACGGGGTGGCCCCGACGATTCAGGTCGATGGCCGCGCTGTCGGCAGCTTGCCTTCCGGTAGCTTTTTCAAGGCCGGCATGCCCGCCGGCAAGCACAGCATCGCCTCCACCTCGCCACCGATCATCAGCGGTATGGTTAACAAGCGTTTCGATATCAACGTCGAGAATGGAAAGGTGTATTACATCGCCGATCAACTCAGCACCTCTGCCTACACGGACGGGCAAACCCTGGGTGAAGTCGACGAGGGTAGTTTCGGTGGAACAATGTTTTACTCGCGCTACGCGCTTGTGCCTGCCGAGGAAGCGCTGCGGTCTATCAAGTGGTGCCAGGAGTTGCCGGCAACCGCACGGTAACCGGGCGTCCCACTTCATCGGAAGCCAACTTGCCGACAGACAGCAACCCCACAATACCGCAGCACTGTGGGGTTGCTATGCCAGCGCTTACACCGTGCCGAAACGCACCTCCACCGTCAGGCTGCCCCTGTTATCGCTCAGGCCAGCCCCGTAGCGCCCGGTCAGGTCGTCATTGATGCACAACTGCAACTCCCCCTGCTGGCCACGCGGCAATTGCGCCTGGTTGCCGACCAAAAACGGCGTGCCGCTGGTGCCGATACGCCCGATCAACGCGCCTTCCGCTTGACCGGGCAAGGTATAGCCGGGCTTGGCGGTCAACCTTGAATTGCCCGCCGCGCCGACCATGCCGGTGCCCGGGTTGGCCGTCCACTGCCCACCGGTGCACACCGCCAGTTGCCAGCTATGCCCGTTGACCTGCACGCCGGTGCCTTGCCAGGCCTGGTTGGCCTGCACCTGCACGGTACGCTTGAGCAGGTCGCTGGCGACCACGTCGGCGGCCTGGAAGGTCAGCGCGGTGATGGTCAAGGTCGGGTTGGCAGTGCCGGTAGTGGGGAACACGCCGTCGCCGACCAGGAACAGGTTGGGGTGGTCCCAGCTGCGCTGGTCCTTGTCCACCACTGACTTGGTGCGGTCCGAGCCCATGCGGTAGGTGCCCATCAGGTGGCCGGCGCCGAAGAACGCGTAGTTCTGGCCGTCGTACTTGAACACCGTTTGCGAGCCGGGCTTGAGTTCAGGGTTCAGGTCGGTCAGCTCGGTGGCGCCCATCAGCTTGGTGATGATATGCGTGGCGGCCAGGCGCGCTTGCTTGAAGCCCTCCTTGGTGTAGTCGGACAGTTCGTAGGTGATCTGTGGCCTGGTCAGGCCCAAACCGTCGGTGAAGCCCTCGGCCCTCTCTACCCGGCACAGCGCTTTGTCGGGGTCTTTCTCGACCTGCTCGATCAAGAAGCCCAGGCGGAACTGGCGGGTCAGCACGCTGTTGAGCTGCTGCACCAGCGCCACGCCGGACAACGCCTGGTTATTGGGGTTGGCGCCGCCATGGTTGGTGCCGTCGATGAAATCGCAGACCGAGGTGTAGGGGTCGTTTACCGACCAGTTCCAACCCTCGTTGCCGATCTCGATACGCCAGGCGGCACGCTGGCTGCGGAACGGGCCATCGCGCATGTCTTCGATCCCCGAGCTGGACAACGGCCCGCGGAACGGGAACAGTGGCTTGCCTTCGGGCATCAGGCCCCAGGCCAGGTACACCGGGTGGTCGGCCAACGCCTGGCCGACCTGGCCGCTGTTGTTGGCGACCCCTTTAGGGCTGTGCGGGCCGATGGAGTTGAGCAGCAGCTTCGGCGTTTCGATCGCGTGGGCGGCGATCACGTAGCGCTTGCCCTGGGCCGTGCCGTTCTGGTGCGTGCCGTTGTTCTGGTACTGGATGAAATCGATACCCGTGACCCCGCTGGCATCGACCTGCACCTGGCTCGCCACGGCCTGGTAGAGGATACGCACGTTGCCGGTATCCAGTGCCTTGGCCATGGTCACGGTGGCATCGTACTTGGCCTGGATCGGGCAGATCGGCGTGCAGCTGGTGTTGCCGGCGCACACCCGGCGGCCGTTGTCGTTCTGCGAGTTGCGCCCGGCCGGAGTCTGCCGCACGTTGAGGGTGATGCCCAGGTACTGCGTGCCATTGATGCCCTTGCCCAGGCCCTGGTCGACCAACGACGGCGGGATGCCGTGCATGCTGTATTGATAGCCCTGGGGGAAGGTCACGCCCAGGTAGGTCTGCGAAGCGACATCGGCGGAGACGCCTATCTCTTGCTCGGCGCGGCAGTAGGCGGTTTGCAGATCGTCGTAGCTGATCGGCCAGTCGACCCCGACGTTGTACGCAGTGCGCATGCGAAAGTCGTTGGGCAACAGGCGCAGGGCCGTGCCCATCCAGTGCCACATGGTGCCGCCGCCCACCCGCTCGTAGGTGCTGGCGAACAGGTGCGGCCCCTTCTGTACCAGGTAGCTCTTCTGCACCTTGTTCGGGTCGTCGCTGCCGGCAGTGATCAAGTCCTGGATAGTCGCTCGCGGGGCGAACTGTTTGGCCGGGGTTTGCTCGGTCTGCTCCGGTGGGTAGGGCGACTCCGGCGACTTGAACACGGCAGTATAGAAACGCTCCAGGTACTCGCTGCGGTTAGGCGGAATCGCCGGGCCCGACTCGAGCACCAGCACTTTCAAGCCGGCCAGGCCCAACTGATAGGCCATGACGCTGCCGGCCATGCCGGCGCCCACGACGATTACATCGGCGGTTTCGATGTTCTGGGTGTGTAGAGTGCTCATGGCTGCTGCCCTTCCTTGGCGTCGACACCGGTGAATTGCTTGAGGGTCGGTGGCTGCTCGGCCCAGTAGCCGAAGTGGTACTGGCTGTAGCCCATGGGGTGGGATTGGGCGATCTTCCACGCCCAGCTTTCCTTGTAGGCCTGGTCGGAGACCACGCGGGTGTCACCCTTGTGGGCGGTGCCCTGGTCATAAGGTTGGTACCAGCTGCCAAGCAGCCACAGCTTCATGATCGAGCGGGCGCCCTGGGCGATCTGCGGGTCCGAGTTGCCGAGCACGGCGTTGGCGATTTGCGCAGGCGGTTGGTTCTTGATGCTGGCGTACAGCGTCAGCAAATTGCTGAACGCGGCGGTGCCCATGCCTTGCTGGGCCGTGGCGAAGAACAGCGGCGGTAGTTTGATCGGGTCGAGGGTCGGCGCGAGCAAGTCGGCGGCAAGGCCGGTGAGCACGGCGGACAGGTCGATGAAGTTTTGCAGGTTCGGGTCGCTCATGGCATCACTCCTTGGCGCCAGTGGATTGGGCACGTTCAAGCAGGAAGGTGAAATCGGCGAAGCTGGTGCGCGGGGACTGGGTCACCCGGGTGGTCGCGTTGTTGTGGCACTCCATGCAGCTGGACGAGGCCTGTGGTGTGGTGCCCTGGTTGTAGGTTTCCAGGGTGGCGTTGGCCAGGAAGGACGGGGCAGGCGTGCCCAGCGGGTTGGTTGGCGACGGCAGTTGGCAGTCATCGGCGGGGGCGGTTGGCCACTGGGTGCTGATCAGCTGGTAGTTGGCCCACACCGTGCCCTTCAGCGCGCCTTGCCACTGCGCGTTGAGCTGGTGGGTTGCGGCGGTGAGCGGAATTTCCCGCACGATCTGCGACGGCGTGGCTTTCTTCGATGGGTCCCACGGGCGCGCTGGCGGCTCGTTCACCGGGCGGTCGCTGGCCTGGGCGTCGTAGAACAGGTAGGGGCCCTTGCGCTCGTTCATCGGCGTGGTCTTTTCCGGCACGTTGCGCACGTGCTCGAAGGTCGACCATACCCACTGCGGCGCACCTTTGGTCTTGTGCACGATATGCAGGCCGACCAGCCCGACCTTCTGTGCGCTGCACGACTCGGGGATCACCGCGCCCGTGTTCGGGTCGGTGTTGCCGGGGGTGTAGACCAAGGCGTCGACGGCATGGAATTCCTGCGGGTTGTCGTTGCCGCCGAGTACCTTCCAGGCCGACTTGACCATGATCGCGCCGACCTGCTTGTCCTTCACGCCGCAGGAGAAGGCGATGCGGTTGTCGGCCTTGCCCAGGAACGCTTGCTGGCCTTCCTTGCTGTAGAGACCCTTGTTGACGATGTCGTCGAACATCGGCTGGTTGACCATGATCGCGTTGCGCGTGTAGGTGCCGTTCTGGTCCACCAGCGGGCCGGTCTTGAACGGCTGGATGAATTCGTCGAGCACACCGGCGACCTTGCCCATCTGTTGCAGTACGGGCAGGTTACCTTTGCCTTGGCAGGCGGCGGGCGGCGGCGTGGCCTGGTCCCAGGGGAGTGGCTTCTGGCCTTGTGGCAGGAAAATCGCGTAGCTCTCCTTCCACGACTCCCAAACCGTCTGCCCCGGCGTGCCGATTTTCACCGAGGTGTCGGCGCTGCCGTCGGCCTTTGCGGGCCAGTTCAGGGCGACGAAGGTCTGCCACGACAGCACGTCGAAATCGTGTTGCAGGTTGTCCAGGGTGAAGGGAGGGTTGGCGGTGACGTCGAAGGGGATCGCAGGTGACAGCACTGGCGGGCCGGCCGCATCGGCCATGGCGAGCGCGCTGGTGAAGCTTGCACCCAGGCACGCCAACCGTTTCAAGGTTATTTTCATTATCGTCTCCTCAGCAGATAAAGCGTCGGGACGACGAGGCGTACTGGCCCTTCATGGACCGAATGTTCAGCGTTATCCCTTACGCTAGGCTGAAGGCTAGCCGTTGCGTCAGTACCCTCAGATATATCCGACTAAAGGTAGGGATAAGCAGGATCGTCGCACGGCGTGGCTTGGCATTTTCGCGAGCAAGCTCGCTCCTACAAGTCCAGTAACGTGCCCAGTACGCCGCAACCTATCACCACCAGCCAGGGCGGCAGCTTCCAGGCCATCAGCGCGACCAGTGCGAGCACGGCCAGGGCAAAGTCATACCCGCTGAAAATCGCGCTGGTCCACACCGGCCGGTACAGCGCCGCCAGCAACAGCCCGACCACCGCTGCATTCACCCCGGCCAGGGCGGCTTGGGTGCGCGGGCTTGTGCGCAGGCTGGCCCAGAAAGGCAAGGCACCGCAGATCAGCAGGAACGACGGGGCGAAGATCGCCAGCAGGGCGATCATGCCGCCGAGCCAACCGCTGGGGGCGTGGGTCATCGAGGCGCCGAGGAAGGCGGCGAAGGTGAACAGCGGGCCGGGCACGGCTTGGGTGGCGCCGTAGCCGGCGAGGAATACGTCATTGCTCACCCACTGCGGCGGCACCACTTCGGCTTGCAGCAGCGGCAGCACCACGTGGCCACCGCCGAACACCAGGGCGCCGGTGCGGTAGAAGGCGTCCACCAGGGCGAGGGTGGAGTTGGGCAGCCCGTCGGCCAGGATCGGCAAGCCCACCAATAGCACCACGAACAGCGCCAGCCACATGGCCCCGGCGCGGCGGCTGATGGCGATGGGCAGGCTGTCGGGCTCTGTATGGGTTTGGGGCTTGAACAGCAGCAGGCCGGCCACGCCCGCGGCGGCGATCACCCCGACCTGGCTCCAGGCGGACGGCGCCAGCAGCACGATGCATGCGGCGATCAGCATCAGCGTGAGCTTCACGGCACCTCGGCATAGGTTGCGCGCCATGCCCCATACGGCCTGGGCGACGACGGCCACGGCGACGACCTTGAGGCCATGCAAGACTCCGCCAGGGATGGCGGTGCCGTAGCGCGAGAGGCCGACGGCAAAGAGAATCAAGGCGATGGCCGACGGCAAGGTAAACCCGGCCCAGGCCGCTGCGGCGCCGCCGTAGCCTGCACGGGACAAGCCCAGGGCAATGCCGACCTGGCTGCTGGCCGGGCCGGGGAGGAACTGGCACAAGGCGACCAGTTCGGCGTAGCTGCGCTCGCTCAACCACTGCCGCCGAGTGACGAACGCCTCGCGGAAATAGCCCAGGTGCGCAATCGGCCCGCCGAAGGAGGTCAGGCCCAGGCGCAGGAAGATCAGGAACACCGACCAGGGGCTGTCAGGATGATCGGTAGTGGACTTGGCCAAGGTCAGGCTCTCTGCTGTAGGGTAGGCTTAGCCGGCATTTTGCAGACCCTACCCAATTTTCATGACGCGCAGAAGAGAGGGTATTTTTTGGCGAATGCATTGAATTTATGCGCAGGTGTTTGAGTCACTCAAGCATAGCGTTGCTTTCTATATCACTCGACCTCAAGGACCGACCATGACCTTCTTTATCTTCCTCCTGGCCTGCGCCGCCGCCGCCAGCACCGGTGTGATCTTCAAGCCCGGCGCCTGGTACGAATCCCTGGTCAAGCCCAGCTTCACGCCGCCTAATTGGCTGTTCCCGGTGGCATGGACCATCATCTATCTGCTGCTGGCCTGGGCCGGTTATCGTTTGACCTTGATCCCCGGCAGCGAAATGGTGCTGGCGCTGTGGGCGGCGCAGATTGCCCTGAATACCTTGTGGACACCGGTGTTCTTCGGTGCCCACCGACTGCTGGCCGGGATGGTGATTATCGTGCTGCTGTGGCTCACCGTGGCGGCGATGGTGGTGCTGGCCGTGCGCCTGGACCTGATCACCGGTTTGATCCTGTTCCCTTACCTTGCGTGGTTGTGTGTAGCCGCGGCGTTGAACTTCTCAATCTTGCGCAACAATCGCTGATGGCTTACCAACATTGGCCCGCCAGCGAGTCCGAGCTGGTTCAGATGCGCCGCTTCAATCAGAAGCTTGGGTGGATGCCGCGCTTTAAAATCCGCAACCGCGTCACGCCGCGTTTGATCCAGGCGCTGTTGCGTGCCAGTCAAGCGCTGAAAAAGGCGCCGGTGGCAGAGCGCAAAAAGGTGGGCTCGGTGCCGGTGCGCATCCTGCGGCCCAGCGGCACGCCCAAAGGCGTGGTGCTGGATATCCACGGCGGTGGCTGGGTAATCGGCAATGCGCAGATGGATGACGACCTCAACCTCGGCATGGTCAACGCCTGCGGCGTGGCGGTGGTGTCGGTGGATTATCGGCTGGCGGTGGACACGCCGATAGAAGGATTGCTGGAAGACTGCCTGGTCGCTGCACGCTGGCTCCTGGGGGATTGCCCGGAATTTGCCGACCTGCCGGTGTTCGTGGTCGGCGAGTCGGCCGGTGGTCACTTGGCGGCGGCCACCTTGCTGGCGCTCAAGCAATGGCCCGAGTTGCTCGAGCGGGTAAGCGGCGCGGTGTTGTATTACGGCGTCTATGACTTGACCGGCACGCCAAGCGTGCGCACGGCGGGGCCGGACACCTTGTTGCTGGACGGGCCGGGCATGGTCCAGGCCCTGCGCCTGCTGACGCCGGGCATCACCGACGAGGCGCGCCGGCAGCCGCCGTTGTCACCGTTGTACGGGGATTTTGCAGGGTTGCCGCCAGCGCTGATGTTCGTGGGCGAGCTGGACCCGCTCAAAGACGACACGCTGCTGATCGCCGAGCGCTGGAGCGGGGCAGAAGCGCACCTGCTGCCGGAGGCGGCCCATGGTTTCATTCATTTTCCGCTGGAGATGGCAGGCAACGTGTTGGCCTATAGTCGCAAATGGATAACGCAGCATCTGCATCGAGTGGGAACTAAAAAACTGATCGCTGAGTCAGGTTAATCAGTTGCGCCTTCTCTCCCTACAAGGATTCCCGCATGCGTGCCTACACCCTGAACTACCTCTTCAATGATGAACCTCGTACTCACAGGTTTGACCTCAAGCAGACTGAATTGCCTGTGCATGAGGCGGCGATGCACCTGCTGGCGTTGCATTTCGGCGACGCGGAAAACGGCCTGATCATGCCGGCGGCAGATGCAACGCCGGAGGAGATCCTGGAGCAGGCGCAGGTGGTGGGGATTACCCGGATCGAGGTGGTATGAGGCCGAAAATCCAGGTCGTCACCCCGGCTGATCTGCCCGAAGTGCTCAGCTTCGCGTTGCAGGCGCGTGATGAACTGTTCCCAAAGCTCAGCGCAACCGGGGTACCGGATGACCTGGCGCAGTTCGAAGCCATTTACCTGCAGGGCGACGGGCAGTTTCTGATTGCTCGTGCCGAAGGCCAGGTCGTTGCGGCGGTGGGTTATCTGCCGTACGACGGCCGCTTTGCACAGTTGAACTACCAAGGCTGCAAGACAGTGGAGGTGGTGCGCCTGTACGTACATCCGGCATTTCGTCGCTGCGGTCTGGCGGGTGAGCTATACCGTTTGCTGGAAGCGCTGGCGCGGGCGGACGGGGTGGAAGTGGTTTACCTGCATACCCACCCGTTTCTGCCCGGGGCGATTGATTTCTGGATCCGGCAAGGATTCGAGGTGGTGGATGTGGAAGCTGACCCGGTATGGCAGACCACACATATGCACCGGTCTCTGTAGATCAAATGTGGCAGGGGCGGCGGCCTGGCTGACACCCCTGGGTCAAAAATGTGGGGGCTTGCACCCCGATGGCGGTGGGTCAGCCCCAGGTGTATTCATTGACACTCCCTCATCGGGAGCAAGCCCCCTCCCACATTTGGCTCAGGTGTGTCAGGTAGGGCGTCGCTGCGGTCTGGTGGGTGAGTTATACCGTTTGCTGGAAGCGCGGGCGCGGGCGGACGGGGTGGAAGTGGTTTACCTGCATACCCACCCGTTTCTGCCCGGGGCGATTGATTTCTGGATCCGGCAAGGATTCGAGGTGGTGGATGTGGAAGCTGATCCGGTATGGCAGACCACACATATGCACCGGTCTCTGTAGATCAAATGTGGCAGGGGCGGCGGCCTGGCTGACACCCCCTGGGTCAAAAATGTGGGAGGGGGCTTGCCCCCGATGGCGGTGGGTCAGCCCCAGGTGTATTCACTGACACTCCCTCATCGGGAGCAAGCCCCCTCCCACATTTGTCCCAGGTGTGTCAGGTAGGGCGCAGGCGCAGGATTTGCGCGCCGTCGAACGGGTCCGTGAGGTAATGCCCCTGTACCCCGAAGGTCTCTTGCAGGCGCTCCGGCGTCAGCACTTCCAACGGCGTGCCCAATGCCACCAACCGCCCGCGATCCAGCACGGCCAGGCGATCACAGGTCAGTGCCTGGTTCAGGTCATGCAGGGCAATCAAGGTGGTCACCGGCAAGCCTTGCACGCCTTTCAAGATCGCCAGTTGATGCTGGATATCCAGGTGATTGGTCGGCTCATCCAGCAACAGAATCCGCGGTCTTTGCGCCAGGGCGCGGGCGATGTGTACGCGTTGGCGTTCGCCGCCGGAGAGGCTGCGCCAGGCGCGGTGGCTCAGGTGGGTGGCGTCTACGTCGTGCAGGGCCTGGCGGACGATGGCGTCGTCTTCGCTAGACCACGGGCTCAGCGCCGACAGCCATGGCGTGCGGCCCAGGGCCACGGCGTCGAACACGCGGATGGCATCGTCGGTGTCGGCCTGCTGTTCAACCACCGCCAGCTGTTGCGCGATGGCGCGGCGCGACAGCTCACCCACGCGCTTGGCGCCCAGGCGTACTTCACCACTGGCCGGGGCGCGCAAGCCAGCGAGCAATTTGAGCAGGGTGGATTTGCCCGAGCCGTTGGGCCCGACGATGCCGAGGGTTTCCCCTTGCTGCACGTCCAGGTGAATATCGCGCAGCAACTCAGCGTCTCGCACCTTGAAACCCAGGCCGGTGCAACTGAGCACACTCATCGCGCGTTCCTGCGGCCAATCAGGATCAGCGCAAACACCGGTGCGCCCACCAACGCCGTGACCACACCTACGGGAATCACCTGGCCCTTGATCAAGGTGCGCGACAGCACATCGGCCGCAATCAAGAACAACGCGCCACCAAGAGCGCTCGCCGGCAGCAACCGCGAATGCCCGGTGCCCAGCAGCAGGCGCACCGCATGGGGAATCACCAGGCCGACAAAACCGATGGAGCCAACGATGGACACCATCACTGCCGTCACCAGCGCAGCGCAGGCCACCAGCACAAATTGCACGCGGCGCACCGGGATGCCCAGGGACGCCGCCGAGTCGCTGCCGAAAGTAAAGGCATCCAATGCGCGACGATGCCACAGGCACACCGCCAGCCCAACGATCGCCACCGGCACCGCCAGCCACACCGACGGCCAACGCACGCCGCTGAGGTTGCCCAGCAGCCAGAACATAATGCCGCGGGCTTGCTCGGAGCTGGCCGACTTGGTGATCAGGAACGCGGTCAAGGCATTGAACAATTGCGAGCCGGCGATGCCCGCGAGGATGATCTGCCCGGTGCCGCTGGACGAGCCACTGGCCCGCGCCAGCAGGATCACCAGCGCAAACGCCGCCATCGCCCCTGCAAACGCCCCCGCCGACAGCGACACCAGCCCGCCGCCGACGCCGATCAAGGCAACGAGGACCGCGCCGGTCGACGCGCCGGCGCTGATGCCGAGCAAGTAAGGATCAGCCAGCGGGTTACGCAGCAACGATTGCAGGATCACGCCACAGGTCGCCAACCCCGCACCGCAGGCAGCGGCCACCAGTGCGCGGGTCAGGCGATAGTTCCACACCACGCCTTCATCGATGGGGTCGAGCACGAAGCCCGCGGCGCACAGTTTGTTGGCGAGCACCTGGAGCACCACCTGTGGCGAGATGGCCGTTTCGCCGATGGCCACGCCGGCGAGCAGGGCGAGCAACAGCAGTGTGAGGGCGAGCAGGGTACGCATCATTTCGGCAGGTCATAGCCGTCGATGGCGGCGGCCAGTTGTTCCAGGCCATCGAAGGTACGCAGGCTGGCCTGCAACGCCAGGGCATCGAGGATGATGATGCGGTTGTGTTTCACCGCGTCCATGTTGCGGGTCACCGGGTCGCTGCGCAGGAAGGCGAGTTTCTTTTCATGGTCGTCGGCGGGGTAGCGGCGCCGATCCATGCGTGCGATCACCAGGAACGTCGGGTTGGCCTTGGCGATGGTTTCCCAGCCGACGGCGGGCCATTCTTCATCGGACTGCACCACATTGCGCAGGCCGAGGGTTTGCAGCATGAACTGGGGAATGCCCTTGTGCCCGGCCACATAGGGATCGCTGGCCATTTCGGCACTGGAGAACCACACCAGCGCGCTGGCTTGCTTCAAGCCTTTGCCTTGCGCGGTGGCGATGGACTTGACCAGGCGCGCCTGCAGTTCATCGTTGAGCTGCTGGCCGCGATCCTGGACGTCGAAAATCTGCGCCAGTTGGCGGATGCTTTTATAAATCGTGTCGATGCGGAACGGCTCCAGTCGCGTGCCGTCGGCACCCACCAGGTTGTCCTTGCCTTCGCAATCCGAGGGCAGCAGGTAGGTGGGGATCTGCAGCTCATGGAATTGCTCGCGGGTGCCGACCACGCCTTGGGGCCCCACCACCCATTCCAGCTCGGCGGCCACCAGTTGCGGGCGCTTGGCGATCACCGCTTCGAAGCTCGGCTCGTTGTTGGCCAGGCGCTCGATGGTGGCGTCCTGTGCCTTGTACTGCGCCAACACGTTGTTGAACCACAGCGAAGTGCCAACCACTTTATCGCCCACGCCCAAGGCATAGAGCATCTCGGTGGCGGCCTGGCCGATGGTGACGCTGCGTGCAGGCGCGTGCTGGAAGGTCAGGGTACTGCCGCAGTTTTCCAGGCTCAGCGGGTAATGGGTGGGCGTGGCCTGGGCCATTGCACAGGCACCCAAGCCTGCGATCAGGGCGGTAACGCGTGGCAGCATGGGGAGATCTCCGAGTGCAGCAGGGGCGGTACGGCTCGGAAATACAGCCTCGAACGCTGCCGATCAGGCAGGCAAGGATGTCCTTCCCGGACACCCCGCCGGTTAGTGGTTTTGCTGGGCCGGCAGGTCTCCTGACTGATGCGTCGTCACCTTGCTCCCGCCTTCCCGGACAGGGTCCAGTGGCAGTGGGGAGCAGGCTCGGCACCTACAGTTGCGGGGGCAGTTTCGATTGACGTCGCGGGCGGCGTTTCGAATTCCCTGTTAGTCCCATACGGGAACCGGCGGCGGTATGGTAGTCGATCACGCCCTGTAGGAGCGAGCTTGCTCGCGAAGGTCGTCAACGATGACGCGGGGAACCTGATGCTCCGCGGTGCGCTCAGGTGCTTCGCGAGCAAGCTCGCTCCTACAGAGGAATGGCTCAGAGTCGTATGTCTTGGGGGCCGCGAATCAGCGCCTCGATGCGCGTTCCTGTGGCGCGTTCTTCATTGCTGAACCCGTCATAGTCGGCCAGGTTGGCGAAGCGGATGCCGGTCAGTTGCTCGATATGGATCACGCTGCGCTGGTAGGTGCGAAGCTGGCCGAACACCAGGTCGAGCTGCCCCAGCTCACGGCTTTGGTCGATCATGTAGGCGCTGGCGGAGGGTTTGCCGTCGTCGCTGAGGTAAGCCACGACTTTCCAGAACGCCTTGGGGATTTTCACCCCACGATAAAGTCGGTCGTCATCGGCGAATACCGGGCCGGTAAACACCGTGGCCCGGGCTTCCCAGCGTTGGGTGTTGTCAAGAATGTAGTCTTCGAGTTCCAGCCAGGTCTTCTGGTTGAAGCCGCTCATTTGCGGCGAGCAGTTGGTGAAGTGGAAGGTGTCGAAGTTGGCGGTGTTGGCCTCGTCGCCCCAGTTGGGGTCCTGGCGCCGCACCAGGTGGCCGCGGTCCAGGCCATTGCCGGCGTAGAGGTCTTCACCTACCTGCGCATCCAGGGGCAGGCGACCATCGTAGGCCCAAGTGTCGTTGCTGCGCGTGATGTCCACATGCTTTGAACCGTCGATATTCACCCCCACGTAGAGCGCCAGTCGTCGGGAGCGCGACATAGTGATGGAGAAATGCGTGTAGTCCAGGCGCTTGGGTTGCACGTCGCCCGCCAGTGGCTGGTCAACCGTGGGCCATGGCACCACGAAGTCGTTGAGGAAGTCGTCGGCATAGCCAGCGCGGTTTTTGAGGTCCGTGGCCGCGGTGACGCGCGGCGTCGCGGTTCTGGCTTCCAGCAGGGTGGGGCTGAGCGCGACCAATGGGCGCAGGTCAGCAAGCCTGGGGCGGTGGGAAAGGTCGATTTTGGCTGTGCGGGCGGGCATGGGCATGTTCCTTATGGGCCTCGGATAAACACCACTGCAACACAAACTCATGACAATTTGGCCCAGGTGGCGAACACAGGGCTATCCTGAAACCGCTACCCGGACGTTCATCACACGCCAAAAAGGAGCCAGCTTATGTGTGTTCGCCAGCCGCGCAACCCGATTTTCTGTCTGATCCCACCCTACATGCTCGACCAGATCGCCCGCCACGGGGATAAAGCCCAACGGGAAGTCGCATTACGCACTCGCGCCAAGGACAGCACGTTCCGCTCGTTGCGCATGGTCGCTGTACCCGCCAAGGGCCCAGCCCGCATGGCGTTGGCCATGGGAGCCGAGAAACAGCGCTCGATCTACAGCGCTGAAAACACCGACAGCCTGCCTGGCAAGCTGATCCGCGGCGAAGGGCAACCGGCCAGTGGCGATGCCGCGGTGGACGAAGCCTATGACGGCCTGGGCGCCACCTTCGATTTTTTTGACCAGGTGTTCGACCGCAACTCCATCGACGATGCCGGCATGGCCCTGGACGCCACGGTGCACTTCGGCCAGGACTATAACAACGCGTTCTGGAATTCGAGCCAGATGGTCTTCGGCGACGGTGACCAGCAACTGTTCAATCGCTTCACCGTGGCGCTCGACGTGATTGGCCATGAGTTGGCCCATGGCGTTACCGAGGATGAGGCCAAGCTGATGTACTTCAACCAGTCCGGCGCGTTGAACGAGTCGCTGTCCGACGTGTTCGGCTCACTGATCAAGCAGTATGCGTTGAAGCAAACCGCCGAGGAGGCTGATTGGCTGATTGGCAAAGGGCTGTTTACCAAAAAGATCAAGGGCACCGCCCTGCGCTCGATGAAAGCGCCAGGCACTGCGTTTGATGACAAGCTGCTGGGCAAAGACCCACAGCCTGGGCACATGGATGATTTTGTGCAAACTTATGAGGACAATGGCGGGGTGCATATCAATTCCGGCATTCCCAACCACGCGTTCTATCAGGTGGCGACCCGGATTGGCGGGTTCGCCTGGGAGCGTGCAGGGCGTATCTGGTATGACGCATTGCGCGATTCGCGGTTGCGACCGAACTCGGGGTTCCTGCGTTTTGCGCGTATTACCTATGATGTGGCCGGGCGTCTTTACGGCGCGAACAAGGATGAACAGAAAGCGGTCAAGGAGGGGTGGAAAGCCGTGGGCATCAATGTTTGACCAGCCGCTTGGGCGGCGAGGAACAGCCATGCGAATCTCAATCAAGGAAAGCGGTGGGCCGGCGTTTTTTCCGGGGCTGGCCAAGCCGCGTACGGTAGAGCTGGAGAAGTTACCCGAGCCGGACCAGCAGGAATTGCGGCAACTGATCGAAGCTGCGGATTTTTTTCAGTTGCCACAAAGCACCGTGCCCGAAGCCGGTAACCCCGGCCGAGTGCACTACACCCTGACAGTGGTGGAGGGCGAGCGCGAGCACACGGTCTGTGTGCTCGCGCCGGTGAAGTCGCAGGCGCTGGAAGGGTTGGTGCAATGTGTGCGACGGCACATCCGCAGTTGATGCAGGACTCGGGGTGCTGCGCAGCCAGCGCAGCCGCCCCTGTCTGGCTATTTGCGATCCAGCCACACTGTCTGCGCATTGCAGAACTCGCGTACGCCGAAGTGCGACAGCTCGCGGCCGAAGCCGCTTTTCTTCACGCCGCCAAACGCCACCCGAGGGTCCGACACGCTGAACGCGTTGACGAATATCCCGCCTGTGTCCAATTGGTCGGCAATATCGCGGGCCTTCGCTGAGTCGGTGGTGAAGATGCTGGCGGTGAGGCCAAACTCGCTGTCATTGGCCAGGGCCACGGCATGCTCGGCATCGCGGGCGGTGATGATCGACGCCACGGGGCCAAACAATTCCTGCTTGAACGAGGTCATCTGGTCGGTGACGTCGGCCAATACGGTCGGTTCGTAGTAGTTGCCCGCGCCTGGGACTTTGTTGCCGCCCAGCAGCAGGGTCGCGCCTTCCTCCAGGGTCGCCTGGACCTGGCCGTGCAGTTCGTCGCGCAGGTCGAAGCGGGCCATGGGGCCGATATAGGTAGTGGTCGAGGTCGGCTCGCCCATCACCAGGGCACGACTGGCCTCAAGGAATTTGGCGGTGAAGGCTTCAACCACACCGGCTTCGATGATCAGGCGCTTGGCAGCGGCGCAGACTTGGCCGCTGTTCTGGAAGCGGCCGATCACGGCGGCTTGCACGGCGGCGTCGAGGTCGGCGTCGTTGAGCACGATAAGTGGGTCGGAGCCGCCCAGTTCCAGCACGCATTTCTTCAGCGCGGCCCCGGCCTGGGAACCGATGGCGATACCGGCGCGCACGCTGCCAGTGAGGGTCACGGCGGCGATGCGTGGGTCGGCGATGGCGCTGGACACGCCGTCCTGGGTCACGTTGATCACTTCGAACACGCCTTCAGCGAAACCGGCTGTGCGCAACGCTTGCTGGATCAGGTAGGCGCTGCCCATCACGTTCGGCGCGTGTTTGAGCACGTAGGTGTTGCCGGCAAGCAAGGTCGGCACGGCGCCGCGCAGCACCTGCCAGACCGGGAAGTTCCACGGCATCACCGCGAGGATCGGGCCCAGCGGGCGGTATTCGATCCGGGCGCTGCCGTTGTCCACCAGTGTCGGCTCCGGGGTGAGCATGGCCGGGCCGTGGGCGGCGTACCATTCGTTGAGTTGGGCGCATTTTTCGATCTCGGCGCGGGCCTGGGCGATGGGCTTGCCCATTTCCAGGGTGATCATTTGCGCCATGGCTTCGGCTTGCCCGCGCAAGGCGGCGGCCAGGGCCAGCAGCAATTCTGCGCGCTGACTGACCGGCTGGCGGCGCCAAGTGCGGTACGCGCTGGCCGAACGGGTGAGGGCGGCGTCCAACTGCGCCGCAGTTTCATAGGCGTAGCTGGCGACTGTTTCGCCGTTGGCGGGGTTGATCGACAAGGCGTGGGTCTGGTGGGTCATTGCGTTCATGGCACCGTCCGGCTGAATAAGTGGAATGGGACCAGCGTACGGGGCTGTATCTTTTCTGGAAACTGAATAATATTAAGCAATACGTTCACGATTGGAGAATGAAGTGGATCTGGTGCAGCTGGAAATTTTCAAGGCCGTTGCCGAGCAAGGCAGCATCAGCGCTGCCGCGCAGCTGATTCATCGGGTGCCGTCAAACCTCACCACGCGCATCAAGCAATTGGAACAGGACCTGGGCGTGGAGTTGTTTATCCGCGAGAAAAGCCGTTTGCGCCTGTCCCCGGCCGGTTGGAATTTCCTCGGTTATACGCGGCGTATTCTCGACCTGGTGCAAGAGGCCCGCGCTACGGTGGCGGGGGAGGAGCCCCAAGGTGCGTTTGCCCTGGGCTCCCTGGAGAGCACGGCGGCGGTGCGCATCCCCGCCTTGCTCGCGGCGTATAACCAGCAGTACACCAAGGTCGAGCTGGACCTGAGCACGGGGCCGTCGGGCACCATGATCGAAGGCGTGTTGTCCGGGCGCCTGACTGCGGCTTTCGTCGATGGGCCAGTGCTGCATTCCACCCTGGAAGGCGTGGCGGTGTTCGAAGAGGAGATGGTGGTGATTGCGCCGCTGCATCACGCGCCGATCACCCGTGGGCAGGATGTAACTGGCGAAAACATCTATACGTTTCGCTCCAACTGTTCGTACCGGCACCACTTCGAGCGCTGGTTCTCACAGGATGGCGCGATGCCGGGCAAGATCTTCGAGATCGAGTCCTACCACGGCATGCTCGCCTGCGTCAGCGCCGGGGCCGGGCTGGCGCTGATGCCGCGCAGCATGCTTGAGAGTATGCCGGGGTGTGCGGCGGTGAGTGTGTGGCCGCTCAGTGATACATTCCGCATCCTCAATACCTGGCTGATCTGGCGGCGGGGCACGGTGTCACAGAGCCTGAACAGTTTCGTAAAACTGCTGGAAGAACGCAATCTGCCAGCATCCTAGATCAAATGTGGGAGGGGGCTTGCTCCCGATAGCGGTGGGTCAGTCAGCTTATGCCCAGCTGACCCACTGCAATCGGGAGCAAGCCCCCTCCCACATTTTGTTCTTCATCAGCCGCCGAATTGGAAGGTGCCCATGGCCAATTTGGCCATGATCGCCGTCGCACCCAGTTGCACCAGCCACAACGCCAAACCACCGAGGAACACCCCCAGCGCCACTTGCAGCACCAAGCTCTTCTGGCGTTTGGCTTGCGGCGCACGTGGGGCGTAGTCGTGCAATTCGTCACGGTCGGCACGCAGGTCCAGGTCGTCGTTTCTCATAGGGCTCTCACAGCAAAGGGGCGGTCAAGGTTCAGTCTAGGGGCTGGACACAAAAAAGGGGAAGCCATGGCTTCCCCTTCTGTGCAACGCCAGCAGGTTTACAGCACCTGAACGATTGCTTGTGTGACCGCACCAATGTTCGACTGGTTCAGCGCCGCCACACAGATACGCCCGGTATCCAGTGCATAGATGCCAAACTCGGTGCGCAGGCGGGTGACTTGCTCAACGGTCAGGCCGGAGTAGGAGAACATCCCACGCTGGCGACCGACGAAGCTGAAATCATGACCTGGAGCCGCCTTGGCCAGCTCAGCCACCATCTGTTCGCGCATGCCGCGGATGCGCAAGCGCATTTCAGCCAGCTCGGCTTCCCACTGGGCACGCAGTTCAGGGTTGTTCAGCACAGCTGCAACGATGGCCGCGCCGTGGGTCGGCGGGTTGGAGTAGTTGGTGCGGATCACACGCTTGACCTGAGACAGGATGCGCGCGCTTTCTTCCTTGGACTCGCTGACAATCGACAGCGCGCCCACGCGCTCGCCGTACAGGGAGAACGACTTGGAGAACGAGCTGGACACAAAGAAAGTCAGGCCCGATTCAGCGAACAGACGTACGGCAGCGGCGTCTTCGTGGATGCCATCGCCGAAGCCCTGGTAGGCCATGTCGAGGAACGGCACCAGGTTCTTGGCCTTGACCACCTCCAGCACGTTTTGCCAGTCGGCCGGGCTCAGGTCGACGCCGGTCGGGTTGTGGCAGCAGGCGTGCAGCACCACGATGGACTGTGGCGGCAGGGCGTTGAGGTCTTCGAGCAGGCCGGCACGGTTGACGTCGTGGGTGGCAGCGTCGTAGTAGCGGTAGGTCTGCACCGGGAAACCGGCTTTTTCGAACAGCGCCTGGTGGTTTTCCCAGCTCGGGTCGCTGATGGCGACCACGGCATTGGGCAGCAATTGCTTGAGAAAGTCTGCGCCGATTTTCAGCGCGCCAGTGCCGCCTACCGCTTGGGCGGTGATCACGCGGCCAGCGCTGAGCAGGGGGGATTCAGCGCCGAACAACAGCTTTTGCACCGCCTGGTCGTAGGCCACGATGCCGTCGATCGGCAAGTAGCCTCGGGCGGCGTGTTGCGCCACGCGAATGGCTTCCGCTTCGGCAACGGCACGCAAGAGTGGAATTTTCCCCTCCTCGTTGCAGTAAACGCCCACGCCAAGATTGACCTTGGTGGTTCGTGTGTCGGCGTTGAATGCTTCGTTGAGGCCCAGGATTGGATCGCGTGGTGCCATTTCGACAGCGGAAAACAGGCTCATTTTTGCGGCAGCTCTATGGGGGAAGGGAGGGACGTGTCGCGCTCCAGCCGAATGCACTAGAGCGGTGCACAAACGGGGAGCTAGTATAGAGGCCATCACCGCTTAGGGCGACAACCGAAACGGCTTTTCGGCCATGTTTTTCGGTTTATTTGTTGACCGTTAGTCTTATTGCAACATTGAAGGCAAAGGTCATGTAGGACGATAGCCTTGAAACCCATCACATTCGTCTCCACTTCTACAGCTATCATGGTTTTTTCCTGCAACCGGCGATGATTAATCGCGGGTTGCTGAGCTATTTCGTCCCTGGCGGTGTTGAGTCTGGGGTGACTACACGAGGTACGTTATGTCGGATTTCCAGCTCGTCACCCGTTTTGAACCCGCCGGCGATCAACCGGAAGCCATTCGCCTGATGGTCGAAGGCATCGAGGCCGGTCTGTCCCATCAGACGCTGCTTGGGGTGACCGGTTCAGGCAAGACCTTCAGCATCGCCAACGTCATCGCCCAGATCAACCGCCCGACCCTGGTGCTGGCGCCGAACAAGACCTTGGCCGCGCAGCTGTATGGCGAGTTCAAGGCGTTCTTCCCGAACAACGCGGTGGAGTACTTCGTTTCCTACTACGACTACTACCAGCCCGAAGCCTACGTGCCGTCCTCCGATACCTTTATCGAGAAGGATGCATCGATCAACGACCATATCGAGCAGATGCGGCTGTCGGCGACCAAGGCTTTGCTGGAGCGCAAGGACGCGATCATCGTCACCACGGTGTCGTGCATCTACGGCCTGGGCAGCCCGGAAACCTATCTGAAGATGGTGCTGCACGTCGACCGTGGCGACAAACTCGACCAGCGCGAACTGCTGCGGCGCCTGGCGAGCCTGCAGTACACCCGCAATGACATGGACTTCGCCCGCGCCACCTTCCGGGTGCGCGGCGATGTGATCGACATCTACCCGGCGGAATCCGACCTGGAAGCGATTCGCATCGAACTGTTCGACGATGAAGTCGAAAGCCTGTCGGCCTTCGATCCGTTGACCGGCGAAGTGATCCGCAAGTTGCCACGCTTCACTTTCTACCCGAAAAGCCACTACGTGACCCCCCGGGAAACCCTGATGGGCGCCATCGAGGGTATCAAGGTCGAGCTGGCCGAGCGCCTGGAATACCTGCGTTCCAACAACAAACTGGTGGAAGCCCAGCGCCTGGAGCAGCGCACCCGCTTTGACCTGGAGATGATCCTGGAGCTGGGCTACTGCAACGGCATCGAAAACTACTCGCGCTACCTTTCGGGTCGCGAGTCCGGTGCGCCGCCGCCAACCCTCTACGATTACCTGCCGCCAGACGCCTTGCTGGTGATCGACGAGTCCCACGTCAGCGTGCCGCAGGTGGGCGCGATGTATAAGGGCGACCGTTCGCGTAAAGAGACCCTGGTGGAATACGGTTTCCGCCTGCCATCGGCGCTGGATAACCGGCCGATGCGCTTCGACGAGTGGGAGGCCATCAGCCCGCAGACCATCTTTGTGTCCGCCACGCCCGGTAACTATGAAGCCGAGCATGCTGGCCGCGTGATCGAGCAACTGGTGCGTCCGACTGGCCTGGTGGACCCGGAAATCGAAATCCGCCCGGCGCTGACCCAGGTCGATGACTTGCTCTCGGAGATCAACAAACGTGTCGCCCTCGAAGAGCGCGTACTGGTCACCACCCTGACCAAGCGCATGTCCGAAGACTTGACCGACTACCTGGCCGACCACGGTGTGCGCGTGCGCTACCTGCACTCGGACATCGACACCGTGGAGCGCGTGGAGATCATCCGCGACCTGCGCCTGGGTACCTTCGATGTGCTGGTGGGGATCAACCTGCTGCGCGAAGGCCTGGACATGCCGGAAGTGTCGCTGGTGGCGATTCTGGATGCGGACAAGGAGGGCTTCCTGCGCTCCGAACGCTCGCTGATCCAGACCATCGGCCGGGCGGCGCGTAACCTCAATGGCCGGGCGATTCTCTACGCGGACCGCATCACCGGCTCTATGGAGCGGGCGATTGGCGAGACCCAGCGGCGTCGCGACAAGCAGATCGCGTTCAACCTGGAAAACGGCATCATCCCCAAAGGCGTGTTCAAGGACGTTGCCGACATCATGGAAGGCGCCACCGTGCCCGGCTCGCGCAGCAAGAAGCGCAAGGGCATGGCCAAGGCTGCCGAAGAGAGCGCCAAGTACGAGAACGAACTGCGCTCGCCGAGTGAGATCACCAAGCGCATCCGCCAGTTGGAAGAGAAGATGTACCAGTTGGCGCGCGATCTTGAGTTCGAGGCGGCGGCACAGACGCGCGATGAGATTGGCAAGTTGCGTGAGCGGTTGCTGACGGTCTGATTTGCGCTGGCTTTACTGGCCTCATCGGGGGCAAGTCGAATCGTCGCACCGCCCCTCCCACATGTTGATTTGTGAATACAGTCAAATGTGGGAGGGGCTTGCCCCCGATGGCCACGCCGCGGTTTTCCAGAAATCCCCCAGGCTGTTACCATTCGCCCCTTGCTTCAATTTTCAGTTTTATCGCCCATTCGAGACCTGCCATGACCACCGTCCGCACGCGCATTGCGCCATCGCCTACTGGGGATCCCCACGTCGGTACTGCCTACATCGCCTTGTTCAACTACTGCTTTGCCAAGCAGCATGGCGGTGAGTTCATCCTGCGGATCGAAGACACCGACCAACTGCGTTCCACCCGTGAGTCCGAGCAGCAGATTTTCGACGCCTTGCGCTGGCTGGGCATTACCTGGGCGGAAGGTCCGGACGTCGGCGGGCCCCACGGCCCGTATCGCCAGAGCGAGCGCAGCGACATCTACAAGCAGTACACCCAGCAACTGGTCGACATGGGCCACGCCTTCCCGTGCTTCTGCACCGCCGAAGAACTGGACCAGATGCGCGCCGAGCAACAGGCCCGTGGCGAAACCCCGCGCTACGATGGCCGTGCATTGCTGTTGTCCAAGGAAGAAGTGGCTGCGCGCCTGGCCGCCGGTGAGCCTCACGTCATTCGTATGAAAGTGCCGAGCGAAGGCGTGTGCGTGGTGCCGGACATGCTGCGCGGCGACGTCGAGATCCCGTGGGACCGCATGGACATGCAAGTGCTGATGAAGACCGACGGCCTGCCGACGTACTTCCTGGCCAACGTGGTCGACGATCACTTGATGGGCATCACCCACGTACTGCGTGGCGAAGAGTGGCTGCCGTCGGCGCCGAAGCTGATCCTGCTCTACGAGTACTTTGGCTGGGAACAACCGCAGCTGTGCTACATGCCGCTGCTGCGTAACCCGGACAAGAGCAAGCTGTCCAAGCGCAAGAACCCGACGTCGGTAACCTTCTATGAGCGCATGGGCTTTATGCCTGAGGCGATGCTCAACTACCTGGGCCGCATGGGCTGGTCGATGCCGGACGAGCGTGAGAAGTTCTCGCTGCAGGAAATGGTCGATAACTTCGACCTGTCCCGCGTGTCCTTGGGCGGGCCGATCTTCGATATCGAGAAGCTGTCGTGGCTCAATGGCCAGTGGCTGCGTGACCTGCCGGTGGAAGAGTTCGCCAGCCGTGTGCAGCAGTGGGCGTTGAACCCTGAGTACATGATGAAGATCGCGCCATTGGTGCAGGGCAGGGTAGAGACCTTCAGCCAGGTCGCACCGTTGGCCAGTTTCTTCTTTGCCGGTGGTGTGAACCCGGATGCCAGGCTGTTTGAATCGAAGAAGCTTTCGGCTGACCAGGTTCGCCAACTGATGCAGTTGATCCTGTGGAAGCTCGAAAGCCTGCGCCAGTGGGAGAAGGACGCAATCACTGCGACGATCCAGGCGGTGGTGGAATCCCTAGAGCTGAAACTGCGCGACGCCATGCCCCTGATGTTTGCCGCGATCACCGGGCAGGCCAGTTCGGTGTCGGTGCTCGATGCGATGGAAATCCTTGGGCCGGACCTGACTCGTTTCCGTCTGCGCCAAGCCCTTGATTTGCTTGGTGGTGTGTCGAAGAAAGAAAACAAGGAATGGGAAAAACTGCTGGGCGCCATCGTGTAATCAGGCCGCTGCAGTGACAAAACCCCGGTTTTCCGGGGTTTTGTCGGTAAGTGATTGTTATCCCGGCAAAAAATTTTGGAAAATGTTGAAAATAAATTTGACACCTTTCCAAACCGCCATTAAGATTCGCCCCGTCCTCACCGATGAGGGGCTATAGCTCAGCTGGGAGAGCGCTTGCATGGCATGCAAGAGGTCAACGGTTCGATCCCGTTTAGCTCCACCAATCTACAGGTTCAAGGTCTGGCCACACCGTCCTTGAATCGATCAGGTCTCAGCCCTGATCAGTTGTACAGAAGGTTTTGTCCCCTTCGTCTAGTGGCCTAGGACACCGCCCTTTCACGGCGGTAACAGGGGTTCGAGTCCCCTAGGGGACGCCAGTTTCAACAAGCAGCTCGCAAGGTCTGCTGCGCCGCGAGGCGAAAAATCCGGGGCTATAGCTCAGCTGGGAGAGCGCTTGCATGGCATGCAAGAGGTCAACGGTTCGATCCCGTTTAGCTCCACCAATTTACAGGTTCAAGGTTTGGCCACACCGGCCTTGAATCGATCAGGACTCAGCCCTGATCTATGTACAGAAGGTTTGTGTCCCCTTCGTCTAGTGGCCTAGGACACCGCCCTTTCACGGCGGTAACAGGGGTTCGAGTCCCCTAGGGGACGCCACGATTACCCGCTCTGCGGGATTTTTAAGGGTCATTCAATTATTGAATGGCCCTTTTGTTTGTCTGGCGTTTGGCCAATCCTCTCCCTGATCCCATCCCTGTGTACTGACCAATGGTCATGCCGGTCGCTTGCCAAATATTATTATGGTAATAATATTCAACCCATGAGAGACGGAGGCAAGTATGAGCGATAAAAAAGCCCAGACCCGCGAGCGTATTTTGCAGGCTGCCAGTGCAGCATTGATCCAGCGTGGCCCGGCTGAGCCGAGCGTGGGCGAAGTCATGGGGGCGGCGGGGCTGACGGTCGGTGGTTTCTATGCGCACTTTGAAAGCAAGGACGCCTTGATGCTCGAGGCGTTCACCCAGCTGTTGGCCAAGCGTCGTGCGTCCATTGACGACATTGATTCGCAGCTGACCGGTGAGGAGCGCAGGGCACTGGTGGCGGCCTTTTATCTGTCACGCAAGCACCGCGACTCCACCACCCAGGCCTGCCCGATCCCGGCGACGGTGGGCGAGATGAGCCGCCTGCCCGATGAATTCCGCCAGGCCCTGAGTGAGCACTGTGAACTGATGGCTGCGCAGTTGGCCGCCAGCCCTGAGGACACTGACAAAGCCCTGGCGGACATGGCGCTGATGATCGGCGGCCTGGCTTTGGCCCGTGCCCTTGGCCCGGGTGAGTTGTCTGACCGTGTGCTGCGTGCCGCCAAGTCGGCCGTACGCTAGGGGAGGGCTGGATGATGGCCACGTTAACCTGGCTTCGTCGCTTCAACGGCACCCTGGGGCATCTGGCGCCGCAAACCGTGGCCAACAGGATGCGACGTGTGTTCATGACGCCGCGTGATCTGCCGCCACGAGCCTGGGAGCTGCCGCTGTTGGCGCAGTCGGAGCGCATTACTCTGCGCTTTGGCTTATCCGCCCTGCGCTGGGGCCAGGGCCCTGCGGTGTTGTTGATGCACGGCTGGGAAGGTCGGCCCACGCAGTTCGCCAGCTTGATCACTGCGTTGGTGGACAACGGTTATTCAGTGATTGCCCTCGATGGTCCCGCCCACGGCCGTTCACCGGGGCGTGAAGCCCATGTGCTGTTGTTTGCCCGCGCCATGCTCGAGGCCGCTGCCGAGTTGCCGCCGCTGCACGCGGTAATCGGCCATTCCATGGGCGGCGCCAGTGCGATGCTGGCGGTGCAACTGGGGCTGCGTACCGAGGCGTTGGTGAGTATTGCCGCGCCGTCGCGTTTTCTGGATGTGCTGCGCGGCTTCACCCACATGGTCGGTTTGCCGGCGCGGGCGCGGGCGGCGTTTATCCGGGAGGTGGAACTGACGTTCGGCATGCCGCTCAAGCATCTGGATGTGGCTCACTACCAGATGAATATCCCCGGCCTGATCGTGCATGCCGAAGACGACACCTTCGTGCCGGTCAAGGCGTCGCAAGCCATCCATGAGGCGTGGTTCGACAGCCGTCTGTTGCGTCTGGAGGCCGGCGGGCATCAGAAAGTGCTGGCCGACCCAAGGGTGATCGATGCGGTACTCGTGCTGTTGGCTGGCCGCCTACAGGAACGGCAAATCGCCTGATACACTGCCCCGCCGACATTAATCGACTGGAGCAAGGCATGGGCTGGGACCTGGCAACGCCGTTTATCATCGATCTGCAGGTCGCGCCAGAGGACATCGACGGCCTCGGGCACGCCAATAACGCGGTGTACGTGTCCTGGCTGGAGCGTTGTGCCTGGCGCCATTCTCAGCGCCTGGGGCTGGACCTCACCGAGTACCGGCGCCTGGATCGTGCCATGGCCGTGGTGCGCCACGAGATCGATTACCTGGCGGCCGGCTATGAAGGCGATGAGTTGCAACTGGCCACCTGGATCGTTGATTGGGACCAGCGCCTGAAAATGACCCGTCGTTTCCAGCTGGTACGCCCCCGTGATGGCGCGACCCTGCTGCGTGCGCAAACCACCTTTGTGTGCATCGAGCTGTCCAGCGGCAAGCCCAAGCGTATGCCCGCCGAGTTTATTGAAGGTTATGGCCCCGCCCTGACCGGGGGTTAACGGTTACCGCAGGAAACCCAGTAAACTGCGCCACGATTTTTGTTGAGTGTTTTCCATGCAAATTGCCTTGGCGCCCATGGAGGGGTTGGTCGACAACATCCTGCGGGACGTGCTGACCCGCGTGGGCGGTATTGACTGGTGCGTGACCGAGTTCATCCGCGTCAACGACCGCCTGCTCACCCCTGCCTATTTCCATAAGCTCGCTCCGGAGCTGCTGCACGGTGCCCACACGGCGGCAGGTGTGCCGCTGCGTGTACAACTGCTTGGCTCCGACCCGGTATGCCTGGCGGAAAATGCCGCACTGGCCTGCGAGTTGGGCTCGCAAGTCATCGACTTGAACTTCGGTTGCCCGGCAAAGACCGTGAACAAATCCCGTGGTGGTGCGGTGCTGCTCAAGGAGCCGGAACTGCTCAACCAGATTGTCGAACACGTGCGTCGCGCGGTGCCTGCCCACATTCCGGTCACCGCCAAGATGCGCCTGGGCTTCGACAGCCCGGACGGCGCGCTGGTGTGCGCCACGGCCCTGGCCGAGGGTGGTGCTGCGCATATCGTGGTGCACGCGCGCACCAAGGCCGATGGCTACAAGCCGCCGGCCCATTGGGAATGGATCCCGCGGGTGCAGGAAGTGGTCAAGGTGCCGGTGTTCGCCAATGGTGATATCTGGAGCGTCGAAGACTGGAAGCGTTGTCGCGAAATCAGTGGTGCCGAAGACATCATGCTCGGCCGTGGCCTGGTGGCTCGCCCTGACCTGGCACGGCAGATCGTAGCCGCGAAGGCGGGCGAGGACGTGGTCGAAATGACCTGGGCGCAGATGCAGCCAATGCTCCAGGAATTCTGGCGTCAATCGGTGGCACAACTGACTGAAAAGCAGGCGCCCGGCCGCTTGAAGCAATGGCTGGCGATGCTGACCCGTAACTACCCGCAGGCGGTGGAACTGTTCACGGCCCTGCGCCGTGAGACGCAATTGGAGCAGGTCAGTCGCCTGTTGGGCATGCAGCACCCCGTCACATTGAATTGAATCATTAATTAAGTTTTATATTTACCTGATAGGGCTCCAGTTGAGCCCTATCTTTCTCGTGCGCGAAATACCATAAAAACTCAGCTTGAAGTTGCTCGAATATTATCGGGTATTTACATGTAAGCAGTTTATTAACGTATGTAAGGATTGAGCTTGGTCAGCAGCAGCTTGGCGCAAGGGCTCAATGGGCGCAGGCAGGGAGTGGCGTCCTTGAGTACGTGTAGGTGTGGTTATATGAGAAACGATTTCGGGAACTCGATAGGCGGATTCTCCACGAATAGATGGACTGGGTGACGCTGTTGTTTCCAGTTCATAAAAATCAAATCAATACCCGCACTGGAACAGGGGCGCAAGAGCGCCCCGAGGCTGTGTATGCGCGGGCTGGTTTAAAATTTTAAGAAAAGCAGGCACCTTCGGCGACGTGTGTATTCGTGGGATGCCTGTGTGTGGAGAAGTATATGTCTATCCATTCAATTAATAATATTGCGCGTCTTGTAGATTTCAATAAGTTTGGTCCTCTGCTTGAGGCAAGTAATGAATCACGCCCGACACTATGGGGTGACAGTGGGCGTGTTAAACGCAATGTAAGTTTTCCTGTTGATACGGTGTCGGAAAGCAAAATCGAAACTGGCACGTTGCCGGAAGTTCTTACTGCGTTGCGTTCAATTTCTTTTCAGTTACAAGAATTGATATCTGATCGAAGAGAACGGGCCCGGGTACGTCCTGATGCACCTGCTCCTTCCGTAAAAGTTACCCCGCAGGTGACGCCAGAACCTGTCGCCCCCAAACCAGGTGCTGCACTGGAAATCCAGGGGCTTTCCAGCAAGCGAAATGGCGCCAAGCCTGACAACATCTGGAGCGGGTTTCGTCAGGGCCCCGATGGCAACTGTGTGACGGTATCGGCCATCAAGGCGGCGATGTATCGATTTGGTCAGAGCCCCACGGATATTTTCAAGGAAGTGACCAAAACCAGTAACGGCTACCAAGTGGTCATGCGGGATGACTTCCAGCTCACCCTGACCGACCGTGAGCTCGCCGAAGGGGCGAGAGCTGCGCGGTTTGTCGGCGCCGATAAGGGGATGCTCAAGGATGCGCAGTTCTTGTTTGCGGTCAGTGCCAAGCGTGCGCAGATGGAAAACAATGATCGTACGGCGGGCCGAAGCTTCCAGGCGGCGATCCGCAGTTTGAATAATGGCGAGGACGAGACCGGGCCGGGTGAAGGGTTCATGCGGCTGGGGTTGAAGAAGCATATGAAAAAGGTTTCTGTACGCGACCTTGCCAATGGGCAACTGGGTATGTGTAACCGGGCCATGCATTCGGTGGCGGTCATCAATGGCCGCGAAGAATTATGGGGGCGCCAAGGTTCGGCCCCCACGCGAGGTCAGGCCGTAGCGCTGATCTGATCGCTACTCCAGCAGCCGCCTGAACCCCTCTATCGGTAACGGCCGGCTGTGCAAATAACCCTGGAATAAATGGCAGCCCAACTGCTGCAGGAACGCCAGTTGTTCCGGGGTTTCCACGCCCTCGGCAATCACCTCCAGGTTCAAGCTGCGCGCCATGGCCACAATGGCGCGGATGATTTCCGCATCATTCGGGTCGTGGGTGGCATCGCGTACGAACGACTGATCGATTTTCAATGCATCCACCGGCAGGCGCTTGAGGTAGGTCAGGGATGAATAGCCGGTGCCGAAATCATCCATCGCGAAGCTCACGCCTAGCTTTTTCAGGCGGCGCATCTTCGCCACGGTATCGTCAAGGTTCTGGATGACAATGCCTTCGGTGATCTCCAGTTTCAGCAGACTGAAGGGCAGTTGGTGCTGTTTGAGGCTGCGTTCCACCCGTTCCACGAAATCATTCTGGCGAAACTGCCGCGGGCTGATGTTCACGCACAGGCTGAAATTGAGCGGGTCCACCAGGCCGTCGGCAATCAATTGTGCGAAGGCGCCGCAGGCTTCATCGAGAATCCAGGTGCCGACTTCCAGGATCAGGCCGCTGTCTTCCAATACCTTGATAAATTCCGTTGGCGACTGCGCGCCCAGTTGCGGATGCTGCCAGCGCACCAGGGCCTCGGCGCCGATAATCCTGTTGCCGCGCGCGTCTACTTGCGGTTGGTAATGCACGCTGAACTCGCCGCGTGACAAGGCCAGGCGCAGGTCGGTTTCCATACGCAGACGTTCGCTGGCGGTTTTTTGCATGCTGTTGTGGAACATCTGCGTGGTATTGCGCCCTGAGTCCTTGGCGCGGTACAGGGCGATGTCAGCGCGCTTGAGCAGGTCGGCCGGTGTGCTGCCATGGTCGGGAATCAGCGCCACACCGATGCTGGGCGTGACCTGCAGCCGATGGCCGTCGAGGAACATCGGTTCCGAAAGCAACTCGCGCAGGGTGTCGGCCAATGCTTGCACCTGGCTGCTGACGGCCTGGCGCGAACCCTCCAGGCCGCTGAGCAGCACCACGAACTCATCGCCGCCCAGGCGTGCCACGGTGTCTTCCATGCGTACGCTGGCTTCCAGGCGTGCGGTGACAATTTTTAGTACGGTGTCGCCCACCGGATGGCCGAGGGAGTCGTTGATGTGCTTGAAGTGGTCGAGGTCAAGAAACAACAGGGCGCCGCGCAAGTTGTGGCGCTTGAGCAAGGCGATCTGCTGGCTCAGGCGATCCATCAGCAGCGCACGGTTGGGCAGGTTGGTGAGCGGGTCGTGGTACGCCAGGTGACGGATCTGCGCCTGGGCGTTTTTCAACAGGCTGACGTCCCTTGCGGTCAGCAGCAGACATGGGGTTTCATTCAAGGTGATCGGCTCAACCGAAACCTCCACCGCCAACACCTCGCCGCGTTTGTTGTGCCAGAGCATTTCCAGATGATGAATGCGGCCCTTGACCTGCAACTCGGCCAGTAGGGCGGAGCGCTGGTTTTCATCGGCCCAGATGCCGATCTGGTAGAGGGTCAGGCCGATCACTTCCTCGGTGCGGTAACCGGTCAGGCGGCAAAAACCATCATTGACCTCCACATAACGGCCGCTGTCGCGTTCGGTGATGGAAATCGCGTCGGGGCTGGAGTGGAATGCCTTGGCGAATTTCTCTTCACTGGCCTTGAGTGCGGCTTCCGAGCGTTGCTGCTGGGTGATATCGCGCAGCGTGGTGACGATGCACGACTGGTCGCTGACCTTGATCAAGCGGCTGGAAATCACGCAGGTCAGGCTTTGGCCGTCCTTGTGATGCACTACGACGGCTACGTTGCTCAGGGCCTGTTCGCGAATCACCTGCTCGATGCGTTGCAGACGCTTGCTGGACTCGTCCCACAGGCCGATCTGTTCGGCGCTTTTGTCGATCACTTCGGCGGCGGTAAAGCCGAAGGTCTGGGTGAACGCGGGGTTGATCTCGATAAAGGCGCCGCTGTCCAGGTCGGTCACGCAGATCGGGTCGGGGCTGGCCTGGAACAAGCTGGCGAATTTTTCTTCGGAGGCTGTGAGCCGTTGCTCGCGCTCGACCTGGTCGGTGATATCCAGCAACGTGCCGGCCATGCGCAAGGGGTGGCCGGACTCGTCGCGATACAGGCGGGCACGGCTTTCCAGGTAGCGTGGGCTGCCGTCCTCCATCAGCACGCGATAGGTCAACTGATAGTTGCCACCCGGACCTTCGCGCAAGCTGCGGTAGGCGTTGCGCATGCCCTCGCGGTCTTCATCGGACATGCCTTCGAAAAACGCATCGAAGGATTCGTGGAACGGTGCGGGGTCCAGGCCGTGCAGTTGGGCGGCACGGGCCGAGCCGTAAAGCATGCCGCTGGGTATGTGCCAGTCCCAGGTGCCCAGCTGTGCCGAGTCCAGGGCCAGGTCCAGGCGTTCCTGGCTGTCCTTGAGCGCTTGTTCGGCATTTTTGCGCTCTGTGGTGTCGAGGAACGTGCTGATCAGGTAGGCCTCGCCGTCCAGCTCGACCTTCTGGGCGCTGAGCGTGCCATCGTGGATCTGGCCGTTGCTGGCGCAGAACTGCACCTCCATGGTCATGGGCTCGCCCTTGCGCTGGGTGGCCTTGACCAGCAGTGCGCGTTGTTCAGGGTCGCGCCACAAGCCCAGCTCCAGGGTGGTACGGCCAATGGCGTCGGCCACCGGCCAGCCGAACAGCATTTCGAAGTACTGGTTGGCCTCGCTGATCAAACCGTCGGCCTGGCGCGTCAGCAGCACCATGTTCGGGCACAGGTGGAACAGCGTGGCGAAGCGCTTTTCTGAATGACTGAGCGCGTATTCGCGTTCGCGCTGGTGAGTGATCTCACGAATCACTCCGATCATGCGGCGGCGACCTGCTTTGTCTGGCGCCAGGCTGCCGCTGATCTCCAGCCAGTGCAGGCTGCCATCGGGCCACTGGATGCGGTGGTGCATGGCGCGCTCGAATGGCTCCCCGGCGAGTACCGCGTGAAAACCGCGTATCACGCGGGTTCGGTCTTCCGGTGCGAGCAGATCGAGATAGTCGAGGTCCTTGGGCAGCGGCTGGCGAGGATCAAAGCCAAATAACGCCTGGGTGCCCCGTGACCAACTGATTTTTCCCGTATCGATTTCCCAGCACCAGGCACCCAGCCGGGCGGCATTGAGGGCCGCCAGCAATTGCGGGGCGCTGTCCCAGCTTTGCTCCGCCGCTTGAGGGTCCAGGGCGTAGATGCGGGGGAGGGGGGGCATCGGGTCGACGGGATTGCGCATTGTCAAAGGGCCTTGGCTCGTTGGGAAAACAGCGCGGTAGTAGTTAGAACCCGGGGCCGCACGGTGTCATGCCGGTAACCCTGGCAGATCGACCTGTGCATCCAATAGGCTCATGAAGGCCCGCGCAGCGTTCGACAGCGTCCTTTCGGTGTGCACGATATAGCCTAGCTGGCGACTGAGCTGTATGCCCGGCAAAGCGATACTTGCCACCTGGTCATCGAGCATGGTGCGCGGCAACACGCTCCAGGCCAGGCCGATGGAGACCATCATCTTGATGGTTTCCAGGTAATTGGTGCTCATGGCGATATTCGGCGCAAGGCCCTGGGCCTCGAACAACCGGCTGACAATGTGGTGGGTGAAGGTATTGCCCCCGGGGAACACTGCCGGGTGCGCGGCGATATCGGCCAGGCTGATGGAGCCGTTGCTGATCAGGCTGTGTTCGGGAGCCACCACGAAATCCAGCGGGTCATCCCAGACCGGCGTGGCGCGCACCAGGTTGTGCGGTTCGGGCGCCAGGGTAATCACTGCCACTTCGGCACGACCGTGGAGGATCTCTTCGTAGGCCACTTCCGAATCCAGAAACTGAATATCCAATGCCACGTTCGGGTATTGCCGCGTGAAGGTGCGCAGGATCGGCGGCAGACGGTGCAGGCCTATATGGTGGCTGGTGGCCAGAGTGAGTCGCCCGCTGACTTCGCCGGTGAGGTTGGTCAGGGCGCGACGGGTGTCGTCCAGCACATTGAGGATCTGATAGGCGCGAGGCAGCAAGGCTCGCCCGGCTTCGGTCAAACCCACTTCACGGCCCAGGCGATCGAACAGACGCACCTTCAGTTGTTGTTCCAGGCCGGCGATACGTTTGCTGATGGCCGGTTGGGTCAGGTGCAGGCGTTCGCCGGCACCCGAGAAACTGCCGGTTTCAGCGATGGCAATAAAGGCGTTGAGGTTGGCCAGGTCCATGGTGCTATTCCAGTTGGTAATCCAAAGCATAAAAAATATGAATTTGAGTTATTTAATGTAGCGCCATACCATCAGCCTCACAAGCCAAAGGGTTATTGAAAAGCCCGGCGTATAGAAGCACCGCTGATGAGGACCGACTGATGGCCGGCAAAACGCTTTACGACAAGCTTTGGGATTCCCATGAAGTGAAACGTCGCGATGATGGATCGTCGCTGATCTATATCGACCGTCACATCATCCATGAAGTGACCTCGCCCCAAGCGTTTGAAGGCCTGCGACTGGCCGGGCGCAAGCCCTGGCGCGTCGACTCGATCATCGCCACTCCGGATCACAACGTGCCGACCACGCCTGAGCGCAAGGGCGGTATCGAAGCCATTGCCGACCAGGTCTCGCGTTTGCAGGTACAGACCCTCGACGACTACTGTGACGAATATGGCATCACCGAATTCAAGATGAATGATGTGCGTCAAGGCATCGTCCACGTCATCGGCCCGGAGCAGGGTGCGACCTTGCCGGGCATGACCGTGGTCTGCGGCGACTCCCACACCTCCACCCACGGTGCGTTCGGCGCCCTGGCCCATGGCATCGGCACTTCCGAGGTGGAGCATGTGTTCGCCACCCAGTGCCTGGTGGCCAAGAAGATGAAGAACATGCTGGTGCGCGTCGAAGGCACCTTGCCGTTTGGCGTGACCGCCAAGGACATCGTGCTCGCCGTGATCGGCAAGATCGGCACCGCAGGTGGCAACGGCCATGCCATCGAGTTTGCCGGCAGCGCGATTCGCGACCTGTCCATCGAAGGCCGCATGACCATCTGCAACATGTCCATCGAAGCCGGTGCGCGCGTGGGCATGGTGGCGGCGGACGAGAAAACTGTCGAGTACGTCAAAGGCCGCCCATTTGCCCCGCAAGGTGCTGACTGGGATGCCGCCGTCGAAGCCTGGAAAGACCTGGTCTCCGACGCCGATGCGGTGTTTGACACCGTGGTCGAACTCGATGCCACGCAGATCAAGCCGCAAGTCAGTTGGGGCACCTCGCCGGAAATGGTCCTGGCGGTTGACCAGAACGTGCCGGACCCGGCGAAAGAGGCTGACCTGGTCAAGCGTGGCTCCATCGAGCGCGCCTTGAAGTACATGGGCTTGAAAGCCAACCAGGCGATTACCGACATCCAGCTGGATCGCGTATTCATTGGTTCCTGCACCAACTCGCGGATCGAAGACCTGCGCGCCGCGGCACTGATCGCCAAGGGGCGCAAGGTTGCCTCGACCATCAAGCAAGCCATCGTGGTGCCAGGTTCCGGTCTGGTCAAAGCCCAGGCCGAAGCTGAAGGCCTGGACAAGATCTTCCTCGAAGCCGGTTTTGAATGGCGTGAGCCGGGCTGCTCGATGTGCCTGGCAATGAATCCCGACCGCCTGGAGTCGGGCGAGCATTGCGCGTCCACTTCCAACCGTAACTTTGAAGGGCGTCAGGGCGCCGGTGGCCGTACCCACCTGGTCAGCCCGGCCATGGCTGCCGCGGCGGCCGTCAACGGTCGTTTCATCGACGTTCGCGAATTGATCTGAGGAATACCCGATGAGAGCTTTTACCCAACACACAGGCCTTGTCGCGCCGTTGGACCGTGCCAACGTGGACACCGACCAGATCATCCCCAAGCAGTTCTTGAAGTCGATCAAACGCACCGGTTTCGGCCCCAACCTGTTCGATGAGTGGCGCTACCTGGACGTGGGCTATGCCTACCAGGACAACTCCAAGCGCCCGCTGAACAAAGACTTTGTGCTCAACGCCGAGCGTTACCAGGGCGCCAGCGTGTTGCTGGCCCGGGAAAACTTCGGCTGCGGCTCCAGCCGTGAGCACGCGCCGTGGGCCCTGGAGGAATACGGCTTTCGCAGCATTATCGCGCCGAGCTATGCCGACATCTTCTTCAACAACAGCTTCAAGAACGGCCTGTTGCCGATCATCTTGAGCGACGCCGAAGTGGATGAGCTGTTCCAGCAGGTGGAAGCCAATGTGGGCTACCAGTTGACGGTGGACCTGGCCGCGCAGACCGTGACCCGTCCGGATGGCAAGGTGTATCACTTCGAGGTGGATGCGTTCCGTAAGCATTGCCTGATCAACGGCCTGGACGATATCGGCCTGACCTTGCAGGACGGCGATGCGATTGCGGCGTTTG
Source organism: Pseudomonas khavaziana (assembly GCF_036704165.1). Classification (NCBI taxonomy): domain Bacteria; kingdom Pseudomonadati; phylum Pseudomonadota; class Gammaproteobacteria; order Pseudomonadales; family Pseudomonadaceae; genus Pseudomonas; species Pseudomonas khavaziana. The sequence goes on along the minus strand of NZ_CP129946.1, from coordinate 4,390,275 downwards.
AAACCAGGCACCGGGCGAGTCAGCCTTGGTTGTTTCGCGATGCATAGATTGATGTAGGCAGGGCCGCCGCTATCGGGAGCAAGCCCCCTCCCACAGGGGAACGCATTCCAAATGTGGGAGGGGGCTTGCTCCCGATAGGGCCAGAACAAACACCACAAGGTCCATTGAGGAATCCCCCATGACCACCACCGCCCACACCCAAGTCGTGCAAAAGCAATTCGGCGAACAAGCCTCGGCCTGCCTGAGCAGTGCCGTGCACGCCCAGGGCACCGAATTCGCACTGCTACAGGCCGAACTGGCCGGGCAGGGCGCTGCACGACTGTTGGACCTGGGCTGCGGCGCTGGTCATGTCAGCTTCCAGGTGGCGTCTCTGGTCAAAGAAGTGGTGGCCTACGACCTGTCCCAGCAGATGCTCGATGTGGTTGCCGCGGCTGCGGTTGATCGCGGCCTGGACAATATCCGTACGGTAAACGGCGCTGCCGAGCGCTTGCCCTTCGCCGAAGGTGAGTTCGACTTCGTGTTCAGCCGCTACTCGGCCCACCATTGGAGCGACCTCGGCCTGGCCCTGCGCGAAGTGCGCCGGGTGCTCAAGCCGGGTGGCGTGGCGGCGTTTGTCGATGTCTTGTCACCGGGCAGCCCATTGCTGGACACTTACCTGCAAACCGTCGAAGTGCTGCGCGACACCAGTCACGTGCGTGATTACTCCGCCGCCGAGTGGATGCAGCAACTCAGCGAGTCCGGTCTGCATGTGCGCAACAGCAGCCGCCAGCGTCTGCGGCTGGAATACACCTCGTGGGTCGAGCGCATGCGCACGCCAGAGGTGTTGCGCACGGCAATCCTTGAGCTGCAACAGGCGATGGGCCAGGAAGTGCGTGATTACTACGAAATACAGGCCGACGGCACCTTCAGCACCGACGTGCTGGTGGTGTTCGCCGAACGCTGATTGGATTTTTCCCGACCTGCCCGCGGGCGGGTCGCTTGATGAAATGAGGAACGCATGAGCAAGCAGATTCTGATTCTCCCTGGCGACGGTATTGGCCCGGAAATCATGGCCGAAGCGGTCAAGGTCCTGGAATTGGCCAACAGCAAGTACAGCCTGGGCTTCGAGCTGAGCCACGACGTGATCGGCGGCGCTGCCATCGACAAGCACGGCGTGCCCCTGGCCGACGAAACCCTGGACCGCGCCCGTGCGGCGGACGCCGTGCTGCTCGGCGCCGTGGGCGGGCCGAAATGGGACAAGATCGAGCGTGACATCCGCCCTGAGCGCGGCCTGCTGAAAATCCGTGCGCAACTGGGCCTGTTCGGCAACCTTCGCCCGGCGATCCTCTACCCGCAACTGGCTGACGCGTCGAGCCTCAAGCCGGAAGTGGTAGCGGGCCTGGATATCCTCATCGTGCGTGAGCTGACCGGCGGTATCTATTTTGGCTCGCCACGGGGCGTGCGCGAGCTGGAAAATGGCGAGCGCCAGGCCTACGACACCCTGCCGTACAGCGAGAGCGAAATCCGCCGTATTGCCCGGGTCGGTTTCGACATGGCTCGCGTGCGTGGCAAGAAGGTCTGTTCGGTGGATAAGGCCAACGTACTGGCCTCCAGCCAGCTGTGGCGCGAAATCGTCGAAGAGGTCGCCAAGGACTATCCGGACGTCGAACTGAGCCACATGTACGTCGACAACGCCGCCATGCAACTGGTGCGCGCACCCAAGCAGTTCGACGTGATCGTCACCGACAACCTGTTCGGCGATATCCTCTCCGACCAGGCCTCGATGCTCACCGGTTCCATCGGCATGCTGCCGTCGGCGTCCCTGGACACCAACAACAAGGGCATGTACGAGCCGTGCCACGGTTCGGCGCCGGATATCGCAGGCCAGGGCATTGCCAACCCGTTGGCGACCATTTTGTCGGTGTCGATGATGCTGCGTTACAGCTTCAACTTGAGTGAAGCGGCGGACGCGATCGAGAAAGCCGTCAGCCTGGTGCTGGACCAGGGCCTGCGTACCGGTGACATCTGGTCCCAGGGTTGCACCAAGGTCGGTACGCAAGAAATGGGCGACGCAGTAGTCGCCGCGCTGCGGAATCTGTAATCTCTCGGGCCCGCTTGCAGTTGTTGCTGCAAGGCGGCCCACTTTTTAACAAGGTGTAGTTGCGATGAAACGTGTAGGTCTGATCGGTTGGCGCGGTATGGTCGGTTCCGTGCTCATGCAGCGGATGCTGGAAGAGCAGGATTTCGATCTTATTGAGCCGGTGTTTTTCACCACTTCGAACGTAGGTGGCCAAGGGCCGTCCGTGGGCAAGGATATCGCCCCGCTCAAAGACGCCTACAGCATTGAAGAGTTGAAGAGCCTCGACGTGATCCTGACCTGCCAGGGTGGCGACTACACCAGCGAAGTCTTCCCCAAGTTGCGCGAAGCCGGCTGGCAGGGCTACTGGATCGATGCCGCCTCGAGCCTGCGCATGCAGGACGACGCAGTGATCATCCTGGACCCGGTCAACCGCAAGGTCATCGACCAGCAACTGGATGCCGGCACCAAGAACTACGTCGGCGGCAACTGCACGGTCAGCCTGATGCTGATGGGCCTGGGCGGCCTGTTCGAGGCTGGTTTGGTCGAGTGGATGAGCGCCATGACCTATCAGGCGGCCTCCGGTGCCGGCGCGCAGAACATGCGTGAACTGATCAAGCAGATGGGCGCGACCCACGCTGCGGTCGCCGATCAACTGGCCGACCCGGCCAGCGCGATCCTCGACATCGACCGCCGTGTGGCCGAAGCCATGCGCAGCGATGCCTACCCCACCGAAAACTTTGGCGTGCCATTGGCCGGCAGCCTGATCCCGTGGATCGACAAGGAACTGCCCAACGGCCAGAGCCGCGAAGAGTGGAAGGCCCAGGCCGAGACCAACAAGATCCTCGGTCGCTTCAAGAACCCGATCCCGGTGGACGGCATCTGCGTGCGTATCGGCGCCATGCGTTGCCACAGCCAGGCGCTGACCATCAAGCTGAACAAAGACGTGCCGATCGCCGATATCGAAGGGCTGATCAGCCAGCACAACCCTTGGGTCAAGCTGGTGCCGAACAACCGCGATATCAGCATGCAGGAGCTGAGCCCGACCAAGGTCACCGGCACCCTGAATGTGCCGGTGGGCCGCTTGCGCAAGCTGAACATGGGCAGCCAGTTCCTTGGCGCGTTCACCGTCGGCGACCAACTGCTGTGGGGCGCGGCTGAGCCGTTGCGTCGCATGTTGCGGATCTTGCTGGAGCGTTGATCGCTTGAGGTAGTAAGAGAAACCCGCGTTCTGGTGGCAGGCGCGGGTTTTTTGTTGGTCTTTCGGGCCCAATCGGGGGCAAGCCCCCTCCCACATTTGAATGCGTTCATACATCAACATGTGGGAGGGGGCTTGCTCCCGATAGCGCCATCAGCCCCACCACAAGGCCCAGGCTAATTGCCTCACCCCCAACCACCCGGTAAAGTGCCGCTCCCCCGTAACGCCCGAGGCAACCCCCCATGACCCAGACCTTTGAAATCGCCGTGATCGGCGCCACCGGCACCGTGGGTGAAACCCTGGTGCAGATTCTTGAAGAGCTGAATTTCCCGGTGGGCACCTTGTATTTGCTGGCGGGCAGCAACTCGGCGGGGGCTTCGGTACCGTTTCGTGGCAAGAACGTGCGGGTCAAGGAGGTCGACGAGTTCGATTTCAGCAAGGCGCAGTTGGCCTTCTTCGCGGCAGGCCCGGCGGTGACCCTGAGCTTCGCCCCGCGTGCCACGGCCGCCGGTTGTTCGGTGATCGACTTGTCCGGCGCACTGCCAGCCGAGCAGGCACCGCAAGTAGTACCGCAGGCTAACGCCCATGTGCTGAAGGGTTTGAAAAAGCCGTTTCAGCTCGGCAGCCCAAGCCCTTGCGTCGCCTACCTTGCGGTAGTGCTGGCGCCGCTGCGTGGTTTGGTGGACATCCAACGCGTCAGTGTCACCGCCAACCTGGCAGTCTCCGCCCAGGGCCGCGAAGCCGTCAGCGAGTTGGCCCGCCAGACAGCCGAGCTGTTGAACGTGCGTCCGTTGGAGCCGAAGTTCTTCGACCGGCAAATGGCTTTCAATCTATTGGCACAAGTCGGTACTCCAGACGCCCAAGGTCATACAGAGCTGGAGAAACGCCTCGTACACGAGTTGCGTGCCGTGCTGGAAACACCGTTGCTAAAGATTTCCGCCACCTGCGTTCAAGCCCCGGTGTTTTTTGGCGATAGCCTGACTGTGTCGCTGCAACTGGCCGCGCCGGTCGACTTGGCCGCGGTGAACCGCGCCCTCGACGCTGCGCCTGCTATCGAGCTGGTCGAGGAGGGCGATTACCCAACGGCTGTAGGCGACGCTGTCGGCCAGGACGTTGTATACGTAGGACGAGTTCGCGCAGGAGTCGACGACCCCGCGGAACTAAATCTGTGGCTGACGTCAGATAACGTACGCAAGGGCTCGGCCCTGAACGCTGTGGAGCTGGCGCAGTTGTTGATAAAAGGCCTTGTGTAAAAGATACTTGGCGGCAATTTGTAGATTGATTCTAGCCAGGCGCTATGCTTGGCCCCAAGTGGAACACAAGCGCGTCGGTAACCTATCGGCTCGCCATGCCTTATGGCAGCGGTTACCAACCTTCTCGCAGGGCGGGGAGTGTTCAAACAAAGGATGAGGCTATGGTTCAAGTTCGCAAACTGGTGTTAGCAATAGCGGCCGCCTCGGCGCTGTCCTCCGGTATGGCGCAGGCGCTGCAACTGGGGGAGATGACCCTCAAGTCGAAGTTGAACCAGCCGCTGTCGGTGGAAATCGAATTGCGCGACGTGGGCGGCCTCACCGCGTCTGAGATCACGCCAAGCCTGGCTTCGGCCCAGGCCTTCGTGGATGCGGGTGTCGACCGCCAGGCGTTTCTCGATGACCTGACGTTCACACCGGTGATCAACCCCGAAGGTCGCAGCGTGGTGCGGGTGACTTCCAGCAAGCCGCTGCCCGATTCCTATGTGCGTTTCCTGATGCAGGTGCAATGGCCCAACGGCCGCCTGATGCGTGACTACAGCGTGCTGCTCGATCCTGCCAAGTTCGACCAGCCGGCCCCGACTGCCAGCGCGCCGGCCAGCACTGCGCCCGTGGTCAGCCAGCCGGCCCAGCACACCACCACTTCCCGCGACACCTTATGGGAAATCGCAGCGAAGAATCGCAATGGTGCCTCGATCCAGCAGACGATGCTGGCCATTCAGGCGCTCAATCCTGATGCCTTTGTCGACGGCAACATCAACCGCCTGAAAACCGGCCGGGTCCTGCGCCTTCCGGATGCCACACAAAGCACTGCGCTGGCGCAACCGCAAGCGATTGCCGAAGTAAGCGCGCAGAATGCCGCCTGGCGCCAAGGCCGCCGTACCCCTCAAGGCCAAGTGGCCGGCAAGGCGCAGTTGGATGCGACCAAACGCACCCAGGCCGGCAATGCGCCGTCAAGCACCGCAGCCCAAGATAACTTGAGCCTGGTATCGGCCGAGTCCGCCAAAAAAGGCGTGAAGGGCCAGGCCGCTGATAGCCGTGCCCTGAGCGACAAACTGGCGATGACCCAGGAAGAGCTGGACACCACGCGCCGTGATAACGAAGAGCTGAAAAGCCGCGCCGCCGACTTGCAGAGCCAGTTGGACAAGCTGCAAAAGCTGATTCAACTGAAGAATGACCAGCTCGCCCGCTTGCAGGCTGAAAAAGGTGAGCCGGCAACGGCGGCCATGCCTGCGCAGCTGGCCGGCGAGCCCGAGGCAGCGCCGGCAACACCTGCTGCGCCCGTTGCGGCTCCGGCCCCTGAGCCTGCCCCTGAGCCGGTCAAGCCGGCTGCAGCGCCTGCCAGCACCGAAGGCAAGTTCAACGACCTGCTGACCAACCCGATTGTGCTCGGCATCCTTGGCGGCGCAGCCATCCTGGTGGTGCTGCTGCTCTTGCTGCTGTGGGCGCGGCATCGCAATGCCCGCCGCGAAGAAGAAAAACACCTGCGCATGGCCCGGGCGTTGGCCGAAGAGCCCGAGTTTGCCCCCAATATTGACCAGGACCTGCCGCCCGACAGTTTCGAAGGCCTTGAAGTGCCGCCGCCGAGCGTCAAGCTGGCGTCCGCGCCAGCGCCTGCCCCGGTGGTTGAGCCCGTTGTCGTGCCGACTGTCGCCTCTGTGCTCGCGCCGCTGGCTGTTGCCGTGGCCCAGGAGAACTCCAGCGATGCCCTGGCGCAAGCCCAGTCCCATATCGACCGTGGCCACCTGAACCAGGCGGCTGATGTGCTCGAACAAGCCATCAAGCACGAGCCCAAGCGTAGCGACCTGCGTTTGAAGCTGATGGAAGTCTACGGCCTGCAGAACGACAAGGATGGTTTCGTCACCCAGGAGCGCCAATTGGTGGCCAATGGTGAGAACCATGCCCAGGTCGAGCAGCTCAAGGCGCGCTTCCCGGCCATGGCCGTGTTGGCGGCGGGTGTCAGTGCCGCAGTGGCTGCGGCCGCGCTGGATGCGCAATACGTCAAGGACCTGCTCGACGATAAGCCGGCTCCGACGCCCGAGGCGGACACCGCTGCGTTCGACACCGATTTCGACCTGAGCCTGGATGATCTGGAAGCCGCTTCGCCGGCCGAGATCGCGCAAGACCAGCAAACCTTTGAAGCGCTGTTGCAGCAACAGACCGCAGCCAAGCCTGATGCTCAGGACCTGTCGGACTTCGACCTGGACCTGCAGCTGGAGCCGCCGGCGTCGCAGTCCGATGATGAGTTCCTTTCGGGGCTCGAAGGGCAGGTGGCGGATGTGCCGCCGGTAGAACCCCCCACCCTGACACCCGCCGCACTGGACGAATTCGAACTGCCGGAAGACTTCGACCTGTCTCTGGCTGATGAACCGAACGCCCCTGCAGCCAAGCCCGACGCCTTTTCGTCGGAGCTGGACGATGTCAACGCTGAACTGGACCGCTTGTCCCAGAGCCTGGAACATCCGCCCATCGAGCCTTCCTTCACCGCTGAAGACGCGGCGTTGGGCGGTGATGAGCCGGAATTCGATTTCCTTTCGGGCACGGATGAAGTCGCCACCAAGCTCGACCTGGCCCAGGCTTACATCGACATGGGTGATGCCGATGGCGCCAAAGACATCCTTAACGAGGTCTTGGTCGAAGGCAATGAAGGTCAGCGTAGCGAAGCCAAGGAAATGCTCGGCCGAATCTGAAGCCAGACGCTGTAACAGTGTGGGAGGGGGCTTGCTCCCGATAGCAGGGGTGATACCCCGCTATCGGGAGCAAGCCCCCTCTTATCAAACTACAAGTAAACTACTGATTTTAAAGAGTTAAAATTTAGTCCTAACGCCGGATATTTTGGCGGCGGTCCAAGTTGCTGCGCGACGGCGCCACGTCGACGATGTGACCGGGTTGTTGGGTTGTTGGGGCGAGTACATATCCGTTGCTTAGGTAACGGCCACTATAGGTTCCGCCCTTACGGCGGCTCACTTTGCAAAAGCGTTCAAAAGTGAGCCGCTGTAAAAGCGGAACCATAAGTGGCCGTTGCCCAAATAACGGATATGTACCCAGGACGAAAACCAACATCCTGCTCGGCTGTCAGGCTGCCACGGGAACAAGCTCCCTAGTTTGCGGCGCGACAGCGTCACATCGAAGAGGTGGTGGCGGCTCCCACATTTGTTTGGCATCGATCCATAACAAAACGCCCGCCACCCATCCGGCGCCTTTATAATGCCCGCCTTTGCGCAACTCATCAGGCTCTCAGTTCTTGGCAAATATAGATAACGCGGCCGCCGAAATGGCGGCCGCAGGCTTTTACCGCATCGCCCTGGGCGTGGAATACAAAGGCTCGCGCTATCGCGGCTGGCAGCGCCAGGCGTCTGGTGTGCCGACGGTGCAGGAAACCCTGGAAAACGCCCTGTCCAAAGTCGCTGATTCGCCGGTGTCGCTGATGTGTGCCGGGCGTACCGACGCGGGTGTCCACGCCTGTGGCCAGGTGGTGCACTTCGATACCCAGGCCGAGCGTTCAATGAAGGCGTGGGTGATGGGGGCTAATATCAACTTGCCTCATGATGTCAGTGTGAGCTGGGCCAAGGTCATGCCGGCGCATTTTCATGCGCGCTTCAAGGCCATCGCCCGGCGTTACCGCTACGTGATCTACAACGATCAGATCCGCCCCGCGCACCTCAATGAAGAAATCACCTGGAATCATCGCCCGCTGGACGCCGAGCGCATGGCCGAGGCCGCGCAGCACCTGGTGGGTGTGCATGACTTCAGCGCCTTCCGTGCCGGCCAGTGCCAGGCGAAGTCGCCGATCAAGGAGGTCCACCACCTGCGGGTCACCCGGCACGGCAAGATGATCGTGCTGGATATCCGCGCCGGGGCCTTCCTGCATCATATGGTGCGCAACATTGCCGGCGTGCTGATGACTATCGGCACCGGCGAGCGCCCGGTGGAGTGGGCCAGGGAAGTGCTGGAAAGCCGCATTCGCCGCACGGGCGGCGTAACGGCGCACCCGTTTGGCCTGTATCTGGTGGATGTGGAGTATCGCGACGAGTTCCAATTGCCGGAACGCTTTATCGGTCCACACTTCCTCACAGGTTTCAGCGAACTTGGCGGCTGACGCCCGGAAAAGCTTTTGTTACCATCCGGGACTTTCACGGTCCAAACCCTGAGGTTCCTACGATATGCCAGCCGTTCGCAGCAAGATTTGCGGGATTACCCGCATAGAAGACGCGCTCGCGGCAGTCGAGGCGGGGGCGGATGCCATCGGTCTGGTGTTTTATGCCAGGAGCCCGCGGGCGGTGAATGTGTTGCAGGCGCGGGCAATCATCGCCGCGCTGCCGCCATTCGTGACCACGGTGGGCTTGTTCGTCAATGCCAGCCGTTGCGAACTCAACGAAACCCTGGATGCCGTGCCGCTGGACATGCTGCAGTTCCACGGCGATGAAACGCCAGATGAGTGTGAAAGCTATCAGCGCCCTTACATCAAGGCGCTGCGGGTCAAGGCCGGCGACGATATCGCCGCTGCGTGTGCGGCATATAGCGGCGCTCGCGGGATTCTGCTGGACACCTACGTCGAAGGCGTGCCCGGTGGCACAGGCGAGGCGTTCGACTGGTCGCTGATTCCCGAGGGGCTGGACAAACCGATCATCCTGGCTGGCGGGCTCAACCCTGGGAATGTTGCAGCGGCCATCGAGCAGGTGCGGCCGTATGCCGTGGATGTCAGCGGGGGGGTAGAGCAGGGCAGGGGCATCAAGGATCACAGCAAGATTCGCGCATTCGTGCAGGCCGTGCGCAACAGCAGCGTTGGGATGTGACGGCTGGCAGTCTGCCGCCGTCCATAACTACCACTGTGTAAAACAGCCCGGCGCCGCCTGTGGTGGGCCGGAGATGAAGTGGCAACCCTGCGCTTGCAGGTTGTCTGGAAGGCTGAGGATGCAGGCAGGAAATGGCAGGTCGAACGTCTGACCCCGTCCCGCAGGTATCATCGCCACATATGAATTTAGCTCAAGGGCATACGCGGGGCTGTGTTCAAGCCACCGGTACTGGAGAAAGAAAGCATGAGCAACTGGTTAGTAGACAAACTGATCCCTTCGATCATGCGTTCCGAGGTGAAGAAAAGCTCGGTTCCTGAAGGTCTGTGGCACAAGTGCCCATCCTGCGACGCGGTGCTGTACCGCCCGGAGCTGGAGAAGACCCTGGACGTTTGCCCCAAGTGCAACCACCACATGCGTATCGGCGCGCGCGCGCGCATTGACATCTTTTTGGATGCCGACGGCCGCAATGAACTGGGCGCTGACCTGGAGCCGGTCGACCGCCTCAAGTTCCGCGATGGCAAGAAATACAAGGACCGCCTGACCGCTGCGCAGAAGCAGACCGGAGAGAAAGACGCGCTGATCTCGGTCAGCGGCAAGCTGCTGGGCATGCCCGTGGTGGTCTCGGCCTTCGAGTTCTCCTTCATGGGCGGTTCCATGGGCGCCATCGTCGGCGAGCGCTTCGTACGCGCTGCCAACTATGCCCTGGAAAACCGCTGCCCGATGATCTGCTTTGCCGCCTCCGGTGGTGCGCGTATGCAGGAGGCCCTGATCTCCCTGATGCAAATGGCCAAGACCTCGGCGGTATTGGCGCGTCTGCGTGAAGAAGGCATCCCGTTCATCTCCGTACTCACCGACCCGGTCTACGGCGGCGTTTCCGCCAGCCTGGCGATGCTCGGTGATGTGATCGTCGGCGAGCCCAAGGCGCTGATCGGTTTTGCCGGCCCGCGAGTGATCGAGCAAACCGTGCGGGAAAAACTGCCGGAAGGCTTCCAGCGCAGCGAATTCTTGCTGGAGCATGGCGCAATCGACTTGATCATTCCACGTGGCGAACTGCGCCCACGCCTGGGCAACCTGCTGGCGCAAATGATGGGCCTGCCGACCCCTGTGTACGTCGCGCCTAAAGTTGAGCCAATCGTCGTGCCGCCGGTGCCTGCAAACCTATGACCCAACGTACCCTGGGCGAATGGCTCGCCTACCTTGAGCAGTTGCATCCGTCCGCCATCGACATGGGCCTGGAGCGCTCGCAACAGGTAGCGGCCCGCCTTGGGTTGGGCCAGCCGGCACCGCGTGTGATCACGGTGACCGGCACCAACGGCAAGGGCTCCACCTGTGCCTTTGTCGCTGCGCTGTTGCAGGCCCAGGGCCTGAAAGTCGGCGTGTACAGCTCGCCGCACCTGCTGCGCTACAACGAGCGGGTGCAGCTCAATGGTGTCGAAGCCACCGACGAGCAATTATGCGAAGCCTTCGCTGCCCTGGATGCCGGGCGCGGCGATATTTCCCTGACCTATTTCGAGATGGGCACCCTGGCGGCGTTCTGGCTGTTCGAGCGTGCGCAACTGGATGTGGTGGTATTGGAAGTCGGCCTTGGCGGGCGTCTGGATACGGTCAACGTGGTGGATGCCGATCTGGCGCTGGTCACCAGCATTGGTGTCGACCACGCCGATTACCTGGGCGATAGCCGCGAGTCGGTGTCGTATGAAAAGGCCGGAATCTTCCGCCAGGGCAGGCCGGCGCTGTGTGGCGACCTGGATCCGCCGCAACCCTTGCTGGACAAGGTGCGCGAACTGGAGTGCCCGTTCTACCTGCGTGGTCGCGAATTCAATCTTGAAATCGGTGCTTCCCATTGGCAATGGCGCGGGCGTGATGCGCGTGGCAAGGCGGTAGAACTGCTGGATCTGCCACTGCTTAATCTGCCGATGGAAAACGCTGCGCTGGCGCTGCAAGCCTACCTCCTGCTGGACCTGCCTTGGGATGCCGGGCAGATTGCCGCGACGTTGCTGGCGACCAAAGTGGTGGGGCGCCTGGATCGCCGCGCCTTCGACTGGGCAGGCAGGCGCCTGAACCTGTTGTTGGATGTGGGGCATAACCCCCATGCTGCCTACTACCTGGCGCAGCGTCTGTCGCGCACGCCACCGGCCGGCCGTCGCCTGGCGGTGTTCGGGTTGTTGGCCGACAAAGACCTCGACGGCGTGGTTGCGCCGTTGCTGGGCAGCGTTCAGTCTTGGGCCGTTGCGCCGTTGGATACGCCGCGTAGCCGCCCGGCGGTTGAGCTGGAAGTTGCGTTGCAGAACCTTGGTGCGCCGGTGGCGTCGTATGCAAGCGTCACCGCTGCCCTCGAGGCTCAGTGTGCGGTAGCGACCGCCGACGACGAAATCCTGTTGTTCGGATCATTTTATTGTGTCGCCGAGGCGCTCGAATGGTTGGCCCGGCGCTCCACGGAGGAAGCTGCACATGGCATTACTGGATAGCGCATACAAGCAGCGAATGGTCGGAGCCCTGGTGTTGGTGGCATTGGCGGTGATTTTCCTGCCGATGCTGTTTTCCCGCCAGGATGAACAGCGCCAGGTCGTGGTTGAGGCGCCTGCTGCACCCCAGGCGCCTGTGGTGCCTCAGGTTCAGGTCGAGCCGGTGGTGGTGCCTGAGCCCCAGGCATTGCCAGAGGAAGAACCCGTGCCGACTGACGAGGAGGTCGCCGCGCAAGAGGCGCCTTCGATGCCGGTGCAGCCGAGTGTGCCGGTGGTCAAACCGACACCGGCCCCGACAGTCGCCGCCAAACCGGCTGCGCCTGCACCGGCGCCCAAGCCGGTAGCGCCGCAGCCTGCCGCGCCGGGTAAGCCGGACGTGGGCCAGAGTCGCATCGACCCCAATGGCCTGCCGATCAGTTGGTCGATCCAACTGGCCAGCCTGGCCAATCGCGAAAGTGCCGATGCCTTGCAGAAAAAGCTGCGGGCCCAGGGCTATAACGCTTATATCCGCAGCGCCGACGGCAAGAATCGCGTGTTTGTCGGGCCGCTGATCGAACGTGCCGAGGCTGATCGCCTGCGGGACTTGCTGGGGCGCCAGCAGAACCTCAATGGGTTTGTGGTGCGCTTCCAGCCTGAGCGCGGATGATTCAAGCAGGCATTAACGCAATCTAAGTGTGGGAGGGGGCTTGCTCCCGATAGCGGTGGGTCAGTCAGTACATCTGATACTGACACACTGCAATCGGGAGCAAGCCCCCTCCCACATTGGTTTATGCTGGGCTTGAAATCGCGTTCATACCGCCCAATCTATTGATTTGCAAAGCACCCGCAATCACAGCTTACCCATCGCTCGGCGCTCTGCTAAAATGCGCCGCCTTATCCGTACGTAGGCTGCACTGTGCCATTTACCTGGGTTGATTGGGCGATCGTTGCCATCGTCGCCATCTCCGCTTTGATCAGTCTGAGCCGCGGCTTCGTAAAAGAAGCACTATCGTTGCTGACCTGGATCATCGCAGGAGTCGTAGCCTGGATGTTCGGTGGTTCACTGTCGGTCTACCTGGCCGGATACATAGAGACACCTTCGGCTCGCGTCATCGCGGGCTGCGCCATCATGTTCATCGCCACGCTGCTGGTGGGGGCAATGGTCAATTATCTTATTGGCGAGTTGATACGTGTCACCGGCCTCTCCGGGACCGATCGATTTCTCGGCATGGCCTTCGGCGCTGCGCGCGGCGCGTTGCTGGTGGTCGTGGCAGTCGGGCTGTTGAGCCTGGGGCCGGTACAGCAGGATTCGTGGTGGCAGGAGTCGGTACTCGTGCCAAAATTTCTATTGGTTGCAGATTGGTCCAAGAACCTCATCCTGGGGTGGAGCAGTCAGTGGCTGGCCAGCGGAATCAGCGTACCCGCTGATCTTCCGTTCAAGGAACACCTCTTGCCGGCGCAAACGCCTCAGTAAGTTGTGTTCAGTCAAGATTCATTAAGTAGGGGTTGCGTCGCATGTGTGGCATCGTCGGTATCGTCGGTAAGTCGAACGTCAATCAGGCGCTGTATGACGCGCTAACCGTCCTCCAGCACCGCGGCCAGGACGCTGCCGGTATTGTGACCAGCCACGACGGCCGGTTATTCCTGCGCAAGGACAATGGCCTGGTGCGTGACGTGTTCCATCAGCGTCACATGCAGCGCCTCGTCGGGCACATGGGCATTGGCCATGTGCGCTACCCGACTGCCGGTAGCTCGACCTCGGCCGAGGCTCAACCGTTCTACGTTAACTCGCCTTACGGCATTACCTTGGCGCACAACGGCAACCTGACCAACGTTGAACAACTGGCCAAGGAGATTTACGAATCTGACCTGCGCCACGTCAACACCAGTTCCGACTCGGAAGTGCTGCTCAACGTGTTCGCCCACGAGTTGGCCCAGCGCGGCAAGCTGCAGCCGACCGAAGAAGACGTGTTCGCCGCCGTGACTGACGTACACAACCGTTGCGTCGGTGGCTACGCGGTAGTGGCGATGGTCACCGGTTATGGCATCGTCGGTTTCCGCGACCCCCACGGCATCCGCCCGATCGTGTTCGGCCAGCGTCACACCGACGAAGGCGTCGAGTACATGATCGCGTCCGAAAGCGTGTCCCTGGATGTGCTGGGCTTCACCCTGATCCGCGACCTGGCGCCGGGCGAGGCTGTCTACATCACCGAAGACGGCAAGCTGCACACCCGCCAGTGCGCCGTGGCGCCGAAGCTCACCCCGTGCATCTTCGAACACGTCTACCTGGCGCGTCCGGATTCGATCATCGACGGCGTTTCGGTCTACAAGGCGCGTCTGCGCATGGGCGAGAAGCTTGCCGAGAAGATTCTGCGCGAGCGTCCTGAGCATGATATCGACGTGGTCATCCCGATTCCGGACACCAGCCGTACCGCTGCCCTGGAACTGGCCAACCACCTGGGCGTCAAGTTCCGCGAAGGCTTCGTCAAGAACCGCTACATCGGCCGTACCTTTATCATGCCGGGCCAGGCAGCCCGCAAGAAGTCGGTGCGCCAGAAGCTCAACGCCATTGAGCTTGAGTTCCGTGGCAAGAACGTGATGCTGGTAGACGACTCCATCGTACGTGGCACCACCTGCAAGCAAATCATCCAGATGGCCCGCGAAGCCGGGGCGAAGAACGTGTATTTCTGCTCCGCAGCGCCTGCGGTGCGTTACCCCAACGTGTACGGTATCGACATGCCGAGCGCCCATGAGTTGATCGCTCATAATCGTTCGACCCAGGATGTGGCCGACCTGATCGGCGCCGACTGGCTGATCTACCAGGACCTGCCGGACCTGATCGAAGCGGTCGGCGGTGGCAAGATCAAGATCGACCAGTTCGACTGTGCCGTGTTCGACGGCAAGTACGTGACCGGTGATGTCGACGAGGCATACCTGAACAAGATCGAGCAGGCGCGCAACGACTCGTCGAAGATCAAGACCCAGGCGGTCAGTGCGATCATCGACCTGTATAACAACTGAGTAACAACCGGCCCTGAGGGGCCGGTTTTGTATCTTAAATAAAGTATTGAGTAAGGAGTCGCAGCATGAGTCAGGAATGGGATGCCGGTCGGTTGGACAGCGACCTCGATGGCGTAGCTTTCGATACCCTGGCTGTGCGCGCCGGCCAGCACCGTACCCCGGAAGGTGAGCACGGCGACCCGATGTTCTTCACCTCCAGCTACGTGTTCCGTACCGCCGCTGACGCTGCTGCGCGGTTTGCCGGCGAAGTGCCGGGTAACGTGTATTCGCGCTACACCAACCCGACTGTGCGTGCGTTCGAAGAGCGCATCGCGGCCCTGGAAGGCGCTGAGCAGGCCGTGGCGACCGCCACCGGCATGGCGGCCATCCTGGCGGTGGTGATGAGCCTGTGCAGCGCTGGCGACCATGTACTGGTATCGCGCAGCGTGTTTGGCTCGACCATCAGCCTGTTCGAAAAGTATTTCAAGCGCTTCGGCATCGAAGTGGACTACGTGCCCCTGGCAGATCTGTCCGGCTGGGATGGGGCCATCAAGGCCAATACCAAACTGTTGTTCGTCGAGTCGCCCTCCAACCCGCTCGCCGAGCTGGTCGATATCGCCGCGCTGGCCGAGATCGCGCACGCCAAGGGCGCGATGCTGATCGTCGACAACTGCTTCTGCACCCCGGCCTTGCAGCAGCCGTTGAAGTTGGGTGCGGACATCGTGGTGCATTCGGCGACCAAGTTCATCGACGGCCAGGGTCGTTGCATGGGCGGCGTGGTGGCTGGCCGCAGCGAGCAGATGAAAGAAGTGGTGGGCTTCCTGCGCACCGCCGGCCCGACCCTGAGCCCGTTCAACGCCTGGATCTTCCTCAAGGGTCTGGAAACCCTCAGCCTGCGTATGAAGGCCCATTGCGCCAATGCTCAGGCCCTGGCCGAGTGGCTGGAGCAGCAGGACGGTATCGAAAAAGTGCACTACGCCGGGCTCAAGAGCCATCCGCAACACGCATTGGCCCAGCGCCAGCAGCGTGGTTTCGGCGCGGTGGTGAGCTTTGAAGTGAAGGGCGGCAAAGACGGCGCCTGGCGCTTTATCGATGCGACGCGCCTGATTTCCATCACTGCCAACCTGGGCGACAGCAAGACCACCATCACTCACCCGAGCACCACCTCCCACGGGCGCCTGGCGCCGCAGGAGCGTGAAGCCGCCGGTATCCGTGACAGCCTGATCCGTATCGCGGTGGGCCTGGAAGATGTCGCTGACTTGCAGGCAGACCTGGCCCGCGGGCTGGCGGCCTTGTGATCGAGTGGTCCATGGAGGCTGCAGCGGCCACTAACGGGCGCGTTGCGCTGGTAACGGGGGCGGCGCGCGGCATTGGGCTCGGTATTGCCGCGTGGCTGATCAGCGAAGGCTGGCAGGTGGTATTGACTGACCTGGACCGCGAGCGCGGTTCCAGGGTGTCCAAGGTGCTGGGCGAGAATGCCTGGTTCATCACCATGGACGTGGCTGACGAGAAGCAAGTCGCCCAGGGTGTCGCCGAGGTGCTGGGGCAGTTCGGGCGCCTGGATGCGCTGGTATGCAATGCGGCTGTGGCCGATCCGCGCAATATCACCCTGGAAAGCCTCGATCTGGCCCACTGGAATCGCGTACTGGCGGTGAACCTCAGCGGGCCGATGCTGCTGGCCAAGCATTGTGCGCCTTACCTGCGGGCCCACGGCGGTGCCATAGTCAACCTGGCGTCGACCCGGGCCCGTCAATCGGAGCCGGACACCGAAGCCTATGCGGCGAGCAAGGGTGGCCTGCTGGCCCTGACCCACGCCTTGGCCATGAGCCTGGGCCCGGAAGTACGGGTCAATGCGGTCAGCCCCGGCTGGATCGATGCGCGTGATCCTGCTGCGCGCCGTGCCGAGCCGCTCACCGACGCCGATCATGCCCAGCACCCTGCGGGCAGGGTCGGTACGGTTGAGGACGTGGCGGCGATGGTAGCCTGGTTGCTGTCGCGTCAGGCCGGGTTTGTCACCGGGCAAGAGTTTGTGGTGGACGGTGGCATGAGCAAGAAGATGATTTATAGCGAGTAGGGCGGGGTAGCTGTCTTGAAGTGATTTTGTCTTTTTCAGAAAAACTTCAAGCGGGCTATTGACTTAGGTCCGCTACCTGCGTAAATTTCGCGGCCTCAACGAAGCAAAGGGTGATTAGCTCAGCTGGGAGAGCATCTGCCTTACAAGCAGAGGGTCGGCGGTTCGATCCCGTCATCACCCACCACTTCTTGAGAGTCTTGCTTCAGGGCAAGACGCAACGTTAAAGGTTGCACCGACGCGCAGCGGTAGTTCAGTCGGTTAGAATACCGGCCTGTCACGCCGGGGGTCGCGGGTTCGAGTCCCGTCCGCTGCGCCATATTTTCCAGGTTCGATGTATCGGGCTTGAGATTGAACAACCCAGGTTGATCGATCAGATGTTTAAAGGTGGTTGAGGCTTTACGCTCAATCAGCCAAGCGATACGCAGCGGTAGTTCAGTCGGTTAGAATACCGGCCTGTCACGCCGGGGGTCGCGGGTTCGAGTCCCGTCCGCTGCGCCATATCTGCCTCAAGGCCCACTGAACGCCTTGAAGCACAAGAAAGCCACTGGCTGACTTGATCTGATAGCAAAGACCCTGGTCGAAAGACCGGGGTTTTTTGTGTCTGGCGTTTGTAAAACCTCACCATCGTGTTCGCAGCAGCCAACGCCCAATTTCTTGAGCTGCGCCAATATCCCGCATTCACAGGCAAACGGCCGACAGATCGTATCGATCTTGCCGGCCGTTTTGCATTGTTGTGTCAAAAAATTTCCATGTGGTTATTTGCCGCAGGCGCAGAAACCTTTAAAGTTAACCCTTCGGTCAACTTTGAACTGTCATCATGGCCTTTTAGTTCGTCCAGAAAGGCTTCTGCAAGTCTCCAGATTCGCTGCACTTAACCATAAGGGCGGATGTATAACCGCTCAGAGGATGATCCATGTCCAACCGTGAAATAACCCGGCGCTCGTTCCTCCAGGGCGGGCTGGTGGCGGGTGTGAGCGTCACGCTCACGCCGCTCAGCACCCAGGCGCTGGCGGCCTTGATGGAAAACAGCGTCACCGTGCCCTCCGAAAAATGGCTGGGCAATAACGGCAAGGCGCGCCAGCGTAACGATGCCTTGTCGAAAGTCTGTGGCAGTAAAGTCTTCGCCCGCGACATCCGTTCCAAGGACATGCCCGGCTGGCCTGTGCAGCAAGGTCACGCCATGCTGCTCAAGACCACCAAGGCCGACCATATCTATGCGGGCTACGACCTGGCGTGGCTCGGCGCCGGCCTGCAGCCGGACCGTATTGTTACCGCTGCCGACCTGGACAACGACGGTATCGTGTTCCCGGAAGAACATGCTCCGGATCCACTGTTGCCGGAAGGCAAGGTGCCGATGTTCATCGGTCATCCGGTGGCGATCCTGATCTGGAACGATTTCGAGCGGTTCCGTCAGGCAAAAAACAAACTCAAGTTCAATGACAAGGCGATTCGTTACGGCGCCAAAGTGCCGTACTACGAAGGCGACCCTTACGGTAGCTTTCGCTACGTGCGCGTTGGCGGCCCGACCTCGGCAGATGAGGATGAATTCGCCAGTCTCAAGGATTCGATCCTGTTCCCGATGCTGAAAAACCGGCGCCCGGTGTGGAATTCCCAGCCGAACCTGCACGGCAACCTGACCGAGCGCGGTCTGTTCTACGCCGACCGCATGAAGAGCCAGCTCAACACGCCGCCGGATAACTGGTTGGTGTTCGACGAGCGCTACAAAACCCCATCGATCGAACCGGCGGCCATGGAGCCGGATAACGGCAACGGCTGGTACGATCCAGCGACCAAGACCCTGCACTTTGTGGTGGCCACCCAGTGCCCATTGGAAGTTGCGACCGAGACCGCAAAAATGATCTCGCCGTCGCGCTTCGGCCTGGCCAACCTGAATATGCACCCCGGTTATACCGTGGGTTACGGCTCCAAAGACCACAATATCTTTGTCTACTACGCAGCCCTCGCAGCCTTGTATGGCGGCGGCGTGCCGGTGCGCCTGGCCAATGACCGTTACGAGCAGTTCCAGAGCGGCATCAAGCGTCACCCGTTCGACATCCGCTACCAGTTGGCTGTCGACAAGAACGACCACAGCTTCAAGATCTTCCTGGCTGATATGAGCGTCGATGGCGGTGGCCGGGTCAACTACAGCCCCTCGGTCGCCGCAGTAGGCGCCACGGCTGCGCAATCGATCTACTACATGCCGCAGAACGACCTGCAAGTCACCGCCTATCACTCGCGGGGCGTTGAAGCCGGTTCGATGCGCGGGTACGGCACCCTGCAGAGCATGGCCGCGACGGAAATGATGGTCGACGAAATCGCCGGTCGTCTCGGTGTGGATGCCATCGAGCTGCGTCGCAAGAATGCCCTGCGTTCGGGCATGAAGAACACCCAGGGCGCCATTCCTGCCGGTGCCTTGCGCCTGCACGAAATTCTCGACAAAGCCGCTGTGCACGACGTGTGGAAGAACCGCGACGCGATCAAGAAACAACGCGAAGCCGCTGACCCGGACAACTGGTACGGCGTCGGTTTTGCCATCTGCCAGAAAGACTTCGGTACCGGTTCCGAAGCGCCGATGGCCAGTATCGAGTTCAGCGCAGACGGTCGCATCAGCCTGCGCCACATCGGTATCGAAATCGGCACCGGCATGTCTACCTCGCAGTCGCTGGTGGTGGCTGATTTCCTCGGCAGCCCGGCACACGAAGTGAAGACCGGCGAAACAGAATGGAAGGAGATGCAGCTGATCACCAGCGGCAACCCTTACATCATGAGTCAGGCCGAGCAGGACAACCTGCTGCGCAACCCGCGTTGGGTAGGCAAGCTCGCTTCGGCGTCTTCGGCCACCAACTCGGCGTATTACTTCAGCCATGCCACCCGTGAAGCGGCGCGCGTGCTGTTCAACCACGGATTGTGGCCGGCGGCGTTGGAGATCTGGCGTCAGGGTCCGTTCGGCGGCCAGGCCAACCCCTATGTGGTACGCCGTGAGGATGCGCATTGGGTCGACGGCAAGCTCACCGCCAACGGCATGCAACCGTTGAGCTTCGAGGTGTTGGCCAAGCACGCCCACGAGCGTGGCCTGGTCACCGCTGCCACTGTCCACGGGTTCAACCGCTGGAGCTGGGCAGAGGCTGAATACAGCATCGACGGCGTTCGCGAGCGCCTGCCCCTCGACGGTCTGGCGGTGAAGTACGGCGACGGTGCGCCGAAAGCCAAGCAAGCGCTGATGAGCACCGCCGGTTTCCACCTGTTGGACCGCCAGAACATCAGCTACCCCGCGACGCAGTTGAACAACGCTGCCGTGACTTACTACAGCCCGGTGGCCACATTGGTCGAGTTGAAGGTCAACAAGGGCTCGGCGCAGGTCGAAGTGCTCAATCACCATTCGTGGATCGAGTGCGGCCGTGTGTTGGTGGAGGAATTGGTTAAAGGCCAGCTAGAAGGCGGTGTCGCCATGGGTATCGGTCACGCGTTGATGGAGGAGATGCCGCTGTACGAAGGCGGGCCGGGGGAGGGCGACTGGAACTTCAACCGTTACCGTCTGCCGATGGCGCGTCACGTAGCCGTGTGGAAGCAAACGTCGGAGATTCTGCCGGCGCTGTCGCCAAGCGACCCGTCCAAGGGGATCGCTGAAGTGGTGATGATCCCGATCGTCGGGGCCATCGGTAATGCCGTGGCCCACGCCATCGGTAAACGTGTTCGCGACCTGCCAATCACGGCTGCGCGCATCAAGGAGGCCCTCAATGGCTGACCGTCCGCTTCAACTGACCCTCAATGGTCAATCCGTCGGCCCGGTGGACATCCCTGATGACCTGCCGATGATCGATTACCTGCACGAATACAAAAACCTTACCGGCTCGCGTCTAGGCTGCGGCCAGGGTATTTGCCACGCTTGCGTGGTGATCGTCGACAACCCGGACGGCACCAGCGAGGAAGTGCGCACGTGCATCACTGGCGCGCATTACTTTGAAGGCAAGAAAGTGCGCACCATCGAATCCCATGCCAAGCGCGACGAGTCGGGGCAGGTCACAGAGCTGAACCCGATCCAGCAGCGCTTTGTGGACGAGTTCGCGTTCCAGTGCAGCTACTGCGCACCGGGCTTCGTCAACGCGGCGACGGTGCTGGTGGAAAAGCTGCAACGCCAGCCGATTGTGCAAAGCCAGCTGGAACAGGTTATCGAAGACAGCCTGGGCCATCACATCTGCCGGTGCACCGGGTATGTGCGTTACTACAACGCCACCCGCAACGTGCTGAACGATCTCGGTCTGGTCAAGGAGGGTTAAGCATGAAGCTATTTCTGACCCGCCTGACCCTGGCGGTCGGCCTGGCTGCGCCAGTGTTGTTTGCCCATGCCGATGATCAGGTCAAGCGCGGTGAATACCTCGCCCGCGCAGCTGACTGCATGGCGTGCCACACGGCACCGGGCGGCGCGCCGTTTGCGGGCGGCTTGCCGATCGTCTCGCCGTTCGGCACGATCTATGGCACCAATATCACGCCGAGCAAAGAGCACGGCATCGGTTTGTACAGTGATGAGGAGTTCTTCGCTGCGCTGACCGAAGGCAAGCGTCGCGACGGTGCACATTTGTATCCGGCGATGCCATACACCTCGTACCACCTGATGCCCCGTGAGGATTCGGACGCGATTCACGCGTACCTGAAAACTATCGAGCCTATCGAGCGCGCCGCGCCGGAGACCCGCCTGAGCTTTCCGTTCAACGTGCGCCTGGGCCTGATCGGTTGGAACCTGCTGTACGGCAAAGCCCTGAAACTGGAGCCGGCCGAAGGCAAAAGCGATACCTGGAAACGCGGCCAGTACATGGTCGAGGTACTCGGTCATTGTGGCGAATGCCACACACCCCGCGGCCTGCCGGGTGCGATGCAATTGGACAAGCGCCTGACCGGCGGCATTCTCAACGGGTATCTGGCGCCGAGCCTGCTCGCTACTGACCTGGCGGCTCGCGGCTGGAATGAGCAGGACCTGGCCACATTCCTCAAGCACGGCATGAGTGCCCAAGGCACGATGTTCAACGAGATGTTCCCGGTGTTCCATAACAGCACCCAGGGCTTGAGCGATCCGGATCTGGCGGCGATGGCGACGTTCCTGCTGGGCGATAAACCGCCGGCCGCCAAAGCGCTGGTCGAAGTGCCGATGGATCAACTCAGCCCGAGCGCTCAGCGCGGCCGCCAGGAATACCTGAACGTCTGCGCCGGTTGCCATGCCGCAGGTGGCGAAGGCAAGCCGCACATCGCAGTGGCCATGCGCGGTAACACCACGTTGCGCCTGGAAGACCCGCGCAACCTGCTGCGCGTGATCGAGGACGGTATCGGCGAACAGAAATTTTCCGGGTTCGAGCACATGCAACCGATGCCGGGGTTTTCCGACAAGCTCAATGCACAACAGCTGACCGATCTGCTCAATTACCTGCGCCAAGGCTGGGGCGGCCAATCGGCTGAGCTGGCCGTGAACGATGTGCAGAAGCTGCAAGCCCAGGCGCCGTCCGCAGAACACGAGGCGCATTGACGGCAGTGTAGAAAGCGCTCAACCAGTGTGGGAGCGAGCAAGTCGCTCTCACACCGGGTGTGTGTCTACATTCCGAATTTATCCCGCAGGCCGTAATACCAAGCCCCCAGCGCCGCAAATGGCGTGCGCAACAGCTGCCCACCCGGGAACGGGTAATGCGGCAGGTCGGCAAACGCATCAAAGCGCTCTGCCTGACCTCTTAGCGCTTCTGCCAGCACCTTGCCTGCCAGGTGCGTGTACGTCACGCCATGGCCGCTGCAACCCTGTGAGTAATAGATGTTGTCACCAAGACGGCCTACCTGCGGCAAGCGCGACAGCGTCAGCAGGAAGTTGCCGGTCCAGGCGTAATCGATCTTCACATCCTTCAACTGCGGGAATGCCTTGAGCATTTTCGGCCGGATGATTGCCTCGATATTCGCCGGGTCCCTGGCGCCATACACCACGCCGCCGCCGAAGATCAGGCGCTTGTCACTGGTGAGGCGGTAGTAGTCGAGCAGGTAGTTGCAGTCCTCGACACAGTAATCCTGCGGCAACAAGGTCTTGGCCAATTCGTCGCCCAGTGGTGCGGTGGTGATCACCTGCGTGCCACACGGCATCGATTTGGCTGCCAGCTCCGGCACCAGGTTGCCCAGATAGGCATTGCCGGCAACGATGATGAATTTGGCCCTGACCCTGCCTTCGGCGGTGTGCACCACGGGGTTGGCGCCGCGTTCGATACGCACCGCTGCCGATTGCTCATAGATCGTACCGCCCAGCGACTCAACCGCGGCCGCTTCGCCCAGCGCCAGGTTGAGCGGGTGGATGTGCCCGCCGCTCATATCCAGCAAGCCGCCGACATAGTTGTCACAGGCCACCACCTCGCGGATGCGGCGTTCGTCCAGCAACTCCAGTTGCGTATGGCCGTAGCGTTCCCACAGGCGCTTCTGCGATTCCAGGTGGCCCATATGCTTACTGTTGAGCGCGGCAAACACACCGCCGTCCTTCAAGTCGCACTGGATCTGGTACTTGGCCACGCGCTCGCGAATGATCCTGCCGCCTTCAAAGGCCATCTGCCCGAGCAATTGTGCTTGCTTAGGGCCGACGCTGCGCTCGATCACGTCGATATCGCGGCTGTAACTGTTGACGATCTGCCCACCGTTACGGCCCGAGGCACCAAAGCCGACCTTGGCTGCTTCCAGGACGGTCACGCGAAAGCCGTTCTCCAGCAGGAACAGCGCGCTGGAAAGCCCGGTATAACCGGCACCAATCACGCACACATCGGTTTCGACTTCACCTTGCAGTGTCGGGCGAGGCGGAACTGCATTGGCGGAAGCGGCGTAATACGACTGGGGGTAGGGGGTGTTCGCCATCCTGGAACCTCTGTTTTATATTTTTTACGAGTGCGGCGATCCTACCTGAGTTGAAAATTGCCTGCCAGCCACCGGGAAATCACAGGCGTGCCCGGCGCAAATAAAAAATTCGCATATTCATAGGCTTAGCTGCAAAAAAGATGTTGACACCCCTCCGGAATTCCGTAGAATGCCGCCTCACAGCAGGCACGTAGCTCAGTTGGTTAGAGCACCACCTTGACATGGTGGGGGTCGTTGGTTCGAGTCCAATCGCGCCTACCAAACAAAATCCGCTCTGCTGGGCGGTCTGGAAGGGCTCACCGAAAGGTGGGCCCTTTTTTGTTACCTGGAATTTGGGCAATGGTCACCCACAGACGCCTCGCGGCGTACTTCGGGGTTTGAAGGGTGGGTCAGCAGAACAGCGTAGCCACCGACAGCAGGCAGATTATCTGGACGAACACTTGGCAGCGTATCTCGCCAATCGTGGTCGCCATATCACTCATTTGTCCGGCATACATAGCGCGAGCCCTCATTGTCGGCATAACACCGTGAACGAACTGCAGGTACACACAGCTGCATTGTGGAGTATAGGTTCTGTTTGGGAATCCATATGGCTGAACCGATGATCAGTTCCTCTTCGGGAATCCATACATCTTTTTTCAAAAAAACCGGGTCTGAATCCACCTGCTGGCGTTCGATTGCTCGGTGCCATCCCCCACAAAAATTATTGGTTTGCAGCAACAATTTTTCTTGTTGGACACTCCCCGCCCTCAGGCAGCAAAGTTGCCGCCACTGACGCTCGACCTTCCGGGTCAACAATAAAAAACCGAGCCGACTGCACGCCAATTCATGCTGTGAGCCCTTTGCCCACATCCTGCTGTATGGCGCCGCAGCGCGCACTAAAGGACCTCTCCGCCATGCAAACAGTAGTGAATTTATGGCCGTTGATCGGCGTACTTGTCATCGTGGTCGGCTTTGTATTGCGCTTCAATCCGCTTTTGGTGGTCACCGCGGCCGCCATCGCCACCGGGTTCGCCGCCCAGTTTCCGCTGGAAAAAATTCTCGCCACCATGGGCGATGGCTTCCTCCAGACCCGTGCCCTGCAATTGATTCTGTTACTGCCGCTGGCGGTGATTGGCCTGTTGGAGCGCCATGGCCTGCGCCTGCATGCGCAGAACTGGATCGCCCGCTTCGAGCGCGCCACGGTTGGGCGTTTGCTGATCATGTATCTGTTTGTGCGTGAATCCACGGCCGCCATGGGGCTTACCAGCCTGGGTGGGCACCCGCAAATGGTGCGCCCGCTGTTGGCGCCCATGGCCGAAGGCGCGGCGGAAAAACGCTACGGCAAGCTGCCGGACAAGCTGCGGCATAAGGTATTGGCCATGTGCGCGGCCACCGACAACGTCGGGCTGTTTTTTGGTGAAGATATTTTTGTCGCTTTCGGTGCGATTGCGTTGATGCATACCTTCCTGTTGGGCTCGGGCATTGATGTGGAACCGTTGCACATTGCCGTATGGGGCATTCCCACGGCGATCTGTGCCTTCATCATTCACGCTATCCGCTTGCATCGTTTTGATCGACGCCTGACCCGAGAGATGAGCCCGGCTACCGCTCCGGTGGAGGCTGCGCAATGATCATTTCCATTCAATACCTGTACTGGCTGGCCGGTGTGCTGTTGCTGATCACCGCGGGCATGATCCTGCTCGATCGCTCCCATCCCAAGCGCTGGTCCAGCGCGCTGTTCTGGCTGCTGTTCGCCATACCGTTCCTGGTGGGGGAGCGCTTGCCTTCGGTGGTCATCGGTGTCGGTGTAGTGGTGATGGCGTTGATCGCAGGGCTGGGCGGTGTTGGTCGTGGCCAGCACGCCGAATTGCACGACAAGGCGTCCCGCGCCAGTGCCGGGCGCCTGGGCCATAAATTGTTTATCCCGGCATTGGCGATCCCGCTGACCACGGTGATTGGTTCGGTATTGCTCAAACACACTGAAATAGGCGGTGTACCGCTGCTGGACCCGAAGAACACCACCTTTGTGTCCCTCGGCATCGGCTGCCTGATTGCCTTGGGCCTGGCCTGCTGGCTGACCCGCGATACGCCGGTACAAGCCTTGCGCGAATCGCGCCGCCTGACCGAGGCCCTGGGCTGGGCGATGGTGCTGCCGCAGATGCTGGCGATGCTCGGCTTGCTGTTCAATGAAGCTGGGGTGGGCACTGCTGTCGCCCACGTCACCACCACTTATATCAACCTGGATTACAAGTTGGTGGCGGTGATGGTGTATGTGCTGGGTATGGCCTTGTTTACCGTGATCATGGGTAATGGCTTCGCGGCGTTCCCGGTAATGACAGGTGGCGTCGGCGTGCCGGTACTGGTGGGGATTTATGGCGGCAACCCCGCGGTGATGGCGGCGATCGGCATGTTTTCCGGCTACTGCGGTACGCTGATGACGCCGATGGCGGCCAACTTCAACATCGTACCGGCAGCGTTATTGGAGCTGCCTGATAAAAACGCGGTGATCAAGGCCCAGATACCCACGGCGCTGATGATGCTGGTGGTCAATATCGTGCTGCTTTATCTGTTGATGTGAGGCTCATATGCAAACGGTGCTGCTGACGGGCTTCGAGCCCTTTGATAACGACTTGGTGAACCCCTCCTGGGAGGCGGCGCGACAGCTCGATGGCGTGCAAGTGGTCGAGGGCGTGCAGATTGTCGCGCGTTGCTTGCCGTGCGCCTTTGCCACCGCAGGCGCGTACCTGTCCCAACTGATCAGCGAGTTGAACCCGTCGATGGTGATTGCTACCGGCCTGGCACCTGGGCGCAGCGAGATGTCCATCGAGCGGGTGGCGATCAATATCAACGACGCACGCATCCCCGACAACCTCGGGCAACAACCGATTGATACGGCGGTGGTGGTCGATGGCCCGGCTGCGTACTTCTCGACGTTGCCGATCAAGTCCATGGTCAAGGCACTGCGCGAGGCCGGTGTTGCGGCAGCGGTTTCGCAAACGGCGGGGACCTTTGTGTGCAACCAGGTGTTCTATCTTTTGCAACATCGGCTGGTTGGGGCCGGGATACGCGGTGGGTTTATCCATATCCCGAGCTCTCCACCACCGGGCCAGCCTTCGCAGGTTGAAGGCTTGCGGCTGGCGGTCTCTACGGCTTGGCTCACCCAGGCCGATGTGGTCGAAACGGGTGGGCAGGTGAGCTGACGGCTGGGCTGCGCATAAAAGGTGGGGAAACTTCGGCTATAGTTCAAAAGCGTATCCACCTTGGAAAACCATCATGATCAAGTGCCCGAAGTTCGTGTCTGTCGCGTTGTCTCTCGCGCTGTTTGCGGGTAGCGGTCTTACCCTGGCTGATCCCGGTAATGGCAAGGGTCAAGGTAATAACAAGGGAGAGCAGGGCCAGGGTAATAACAAAGGCGGTAACCAGGGTGCACAAGGCCACGACAAGCCCAAAGGCAAAAGCGGCTCAGGTGGTCATGGCCCCAGCGTTGATCGAGGGAGCGTGCTGAATGTGTTGGGCGGTTATCGCGATTACTGGAGCCCAGGGCCTGCATTGCCACCAGGTATCCAGAAGAACCTGGCGCGTGGCAAGCCGCTGCCACCCGGTATCGCCAAGAAGCTCGACGGCCGCCTGTTGGGACGGTTGCCCCATTACGATGGTTATGAATGGCAGCAAGCGGGAACCGACTTGATCTTGGTGGCCATTGCCAGTGGCATTATCTACGAAGTGCTCAATGGCGCCTTTGATTGAGCGGGTGAAGGTTCAGGCCTCCTGTGCTGGAAAAAACAACTCGAAGCACGTCACGCCGCCTTCACTGGTAACGCCATAGCGGCCGTTATGCAATTGCATGATGGTCGCCACAATCGACAGTCCCAGCCCGTTGGACTGGGACGAACATTCGCGGGATTCATCCACCCGGTAAAAGCGTTCGAACAACCTGGGCAAATGCTCGGCGGCAATGGTTTGGCCGTGGTTGCTGACCCTCAGGTGGGTACCTCCGGTCGTCGGGATTGCCTGGATACTCAGCTCGGTGTTCGGCGCGCCATACTTGATGGCATTGGCACACAGGTTCGCCAGGGCTCGGCGCAGTAGCATCGGTTCAGCCCAGATCACCCCTTCGCCCAAGCCAACGATGTGCATGCCCACATCACCGGCCAACCCCTCGAAATAATCTGCGATGCGTTCCACTTCATCCGCTGCATCCAGCTCCTGGCGTTGGCGCAAGGCGCTGACAGGGTCGGTACGGGCCAGGAACAACATGTTATCGAGCATCCGCGCCAGGCGTTCGAGCTCTTCGACGTTGGAGGCCAGCAGTTGTTGGTAACTCTCCATGCTGCGGCTCTGTTGCAGGGCAACCTGGGTTTCACCGAGCAAATTGTTGATCGGGGTACGCAGCTCGTGGGCCATATCGGTGGAGACCTGGCCCAGCTGGATAAAACCTTTGGCCAGCCGTTCAAGCATGGTGTTGAAGGAGTCAATCATCGGCAGCAGTTCTTTGGGGGCGCCGTGGCTGTCGAGACGTTCGGCCAGGTTACTGACGCCGATGCCCTGTGCATGGCTGGCCAGGCGCCGCAACGGCACCAACCCACGGTGTACCAGCACATAACCGACCAAGGCGAGGATCACCGCTGCGATGCTGGCCAGGATGAACACGTTCAAGCGATAACGCCCGAGCATGGTCGTGCGCTCGGCCATCAGGCGCCCGACGGTGATTTGCAGGCTGCCCAGGTCACCGGTGTCGATGGACGCCGCCACTGTGGCCAACGGTACGCCGCTCACATCGAGGAAATGCTGCACGTCGGCAAGCCCAAGCGCATGGTCTTTCGTCACGGGCGATACCGGGGGAATCTGGATGTTGCCAGGGTTCACCAGCAATAACGCTTGCTGCCCGGGTGCGGCGATGCTCAATACCGACTCACTGTTGCCCAGCATATTCTGGAACAGCTCCGGCTTGGATTTGATCAGCTCCAGGGTGTTGCCGTCATTAAGCAGGTTGCGCAGTTGGTTGGCGCGCGAGATCAGCGCGGCGTCGTCACGCTTGATCAGTTCACGCTCCAGCTCGCGGTACAACGTCACGCCCAGGGTTGCCAGCAAGGCGAAGGCGAGCAAGGCGAAGATCAGCGCCAGGCGCAGGGTCAGGGAGTAGTGGCGATGACGGTTCATGGCTGGGTATCGAAGCGGTAGCCAATGCCCCGCACGCTGTGGATCAGCTTGAGCTGGAACGGGTCGTCGATTTTCAGGCGCAGGCGTCTGACGGCCACATCCACTACGTTGGTGTCGCTGTCGAAGTTCATGTCCCATACCCGCGAGGCGATCAACGAGCGGGACAGCACCTGGTCCTGGTGCGTGGCGAACAGGTGCAGCAGGGCGAATTCCTTGTTGGTCAGGGTAATGCGCGTGCCGGCACGGGTGACACGGCGCTTGAGCACGTCAATGTGCAGGTCGGCGATGTGCAGCTGTTCTTCCTCGCGGCTGGGGCCGCGGCGGTTGAGGGTGCGCAGGCGTGCGACCAGCTCGGCGAAGGAGAAGGGCTTGATCAGGTAGTCGTCGGCACCCAGTTCCAGGCCTTTGATGCGGTCGGCGATATCATCCCGGGCGGTGAGGAACAGCACCGGCGTATCGGCTTCTTTACGCAGGCGGCGCAGCACTTCCCAGCCGTCCATCTTCGGCATCATCACGTCCAGCACAATCACGTCGAAGGGCGTCTCCAGGGCCTGGTGTAAACCATCCACGCCATCGCGGGCCAGGCTTACTGAGTGGCCCAGCTCCTGCAGGCCGTTGAACAGATAATTGCCGGCCTTGGGTTCGTCTTCGACTACGAGGATGTTCATGGCTGATGTCCTGCTTCAATAAGTGGCGCAAGTGTAGCCCGATCAATTGTCACTGGCGCAACCAATGCCCTGGACCTGGTAATCCAGCACGTGTTCGCGGTCCTGGTGGTCCAGGTAACGCAATTGCGCCGGTACGACTCCGCATTGGCCATAGGTGTCGGTGCTCGACAGCACCTTGGCCACATCCAGGTGTACGAAGAAGCCGGTCTGGTCATGAATGACGTTGGAGGCAGGGACCGTGTCGGCAGCGAACGCCGAGCCGGTGGTGAGCAGAGCGGCAAAACCGAGGGTAAACAGTTTCATGGTGGTATCTCTCGTTACGGATTGGCTGCCGCAGTGGCAGTGAGTTCACGGTAACCAGGCAATCCCAACAGCCAACCAACAGGATCATGACAAGTTCGTCATTCTTGACGTGAGACCGATACGTAGGCGGTTTGAGGGGGCTCAGCGTTTACAAGCGTGAAGGTGATCCGTAGATTGCAGGGGTCCAGCTCATGAGGAAGCCGCGTAGTGTCCATCCCGAATCCAACTGTGTTTACCCGGCGCTATCGCGCCTTCCTGTTCGACATGGACGGGACCCTGCTTAACTCCATCGCCGCAGCCGAGCGGGTATGGAGTATCTGGGCGGAACGTCACGGCCTGGACGTGGAGGCCTTTCTGACCACCATTCATGGCGCCCGCGCGATTGATACCATTACTCGCCAGGCCTTGCCGGGTGTCGATCCCGAAGTGGAAGCTCGGTGGATCACCGAGGCTGAGTTGAATGATGTCGAAGGGGTTGTTGCGATTCCTGGCGCTGTAGAGTTTTTGAAGGGCTTGCCCATCGATCAATGGGCGCTGGTCACATCCGCTCCAAAGGCATTGGCGATGCGCCGACTGCAAGCGGCAGGCATTCCAGTACCGGAAGTATTAGTGACAGCCGAAGACGTGGCGAGCGGCAAGCCGGATCCGGCCTGCTATGTGCTGGGTGCCCAGCGCCTGGGCGTGCCGGTGCAAGACTGCCTGATATTCGAGGACGCCACCGTGGGAATCCGAGCGGGCGAGGCGGCGGGGGCGGATATCATGGTCGTAACCTCTGCGCACCTGACGCCGATGCTGACTGATCATGCTTGTATCGAGGGGTATAACGGGTTGCGGGCGCTACGCGACGCTGATGGCTTGCTTTGTGTTCATCGTTGACACCTGATGCACAGAAGGCCGAGCCTTTACTGGGCTCGGCCTTCTGTGCAGGCGGCTGCTTGCAACCGGCTGCTTTTCATTCCCTGACGCGACAACACCATTTCCCTGAGTATCTCTGTGGCGAGCCGATTGATGGCTTCAGTGCCGTGATAATGCGCCCGCACGATTCCAGTAACCGCAAAATGATCGGTTTCCGGGCTGCTGAGAACGGCTGACAAGGTACCGTCGGCATGCAGTGTGCACTCAACCCTGTAGCTGGGAAGGCGGTCTGCCAAGGCCGTTTCGATTTGGGATTTGCTGAGCGTGTCCATCTGTTCCTGCACCTTTGACTGACTGTGCATGCCCAAGCATAGGTCTTGTTGCTCAACTGTAAATACCGGCGATCCGATAGCATGCAGCGGTATCAGCGTAGGGTTTGCTGGTGTGCACGATCAGCTGCGCGTTGGCACAACTTGCGCAAAATAACCTTTTGCATGGGTTTGAGGCAGAACACCAGCAAGTAACCGCACAGCAGAAGTGTCAAGTCCAGCCAGGCGTGGTCATCGGTAAAGGCCCGTTCAGCTTCCACTCTCAACCCATACCCGAGCGCCAGGAAAACCAAGCCTATCAGCAGGGCGATCATCCAGGATCGGGTAACAAGTGGGGGCGTCGCGACTGGCCTCATCGACGTGCTCCTGAATGCACTCGGATGGCGGAAAAAAGCGTCACAAATTGGGCTACGAATAGATCGACAAGTTCCAGGTACGCGGACAGTTTCATCTTGCAGCGAAGAGACATGCAAAGGACGCGCTGGTCACGCAAAAAAGCGCGAGCAGGCCGATTGGGTTTTCGCCAGCCATTACAATGAACGAAAAGGCTGGCTACTGAGGCGTTTCAAGGCATCTGGTTTTTGTCGGGTGCAGTCAGGCCAGCCTGGATGCGCTGGTAAATCTCCTCGCGATGCACGGCAACATCCTTGGGGGCGTTGATGCCGATTCGTACTTGCTGGCCGCTAACGCCCAGGATGGTGATCGTAATGTCATCACCGATGTTTATGCTTTCACCGACTTTGCGGGTGAGTATAAGCATGGACTTCTCCTTGATTACTTTTAAGGACACATGTTTCAGACAGGGCAGGTGTCGGATGTGTGTAGCTTACTGCGAAGCGCTTCCCTGTGACTGCCTCTTTTAGGACGCATAGAGGCGACATTAATTCCCATGGCGGCATCATACAGGTCGCGATACATCATTCGCATTGTTTGAACCAACGTTTATGACGGCCAGAATAGACAGCGAATGGTAAAGTCGCCTCTTTGATCCTCAAAGGAGCAGGGCAGTGCGTAAAGTAGCGATGGCAATTGTGGTGTTGACGTTGGCCGGATGCGGTGAAGGTAAATCGGTCGATGCCCCCAAGGCCAAGCCTGCCGTGACTGAAAACCTGCCACAAACCGGTGCGATTGCCGCTCAGGAATGGGATCTATGGGTCGGCCCGCCGGACCACAAGCTGCAGGCGATCACTGACCTGACCGCCTGGTTGCTGGAGCATGGTTTCAGTTTTTACATCGTGAAGGTCGATGGCAAGGATGAGGTGCGGCTGGGGCCGTTCGCTACCAAAGCGGAGGCCGAAGCCAGGCAGGCGTTGCTTAATGAAAAGATGGCCAGGGCCAAAAAAACCGATACGGTGTCGGAGATCGTCGAACACAAGGCTGCACAGTAAGGCCTGAGTGGGCGGCATCCCCGCCCACATTCAGCCGCAGGCCTTCAGGTTCACCGGGCCGACAAACTCGTTGCCTCGCCCCATCACACAGGCCACGGTCTGGTTGCGCTGGCGCTCCCAGGTCTGCACTGGATAGGTCTTGTTCCAGGCTTCATACAGTTGCCGGTCCTGTTTCGACAGGCGCAGACCGTACTGCTTGCTCATATAAAAATACGTGCGTGCGATCATTCCACGAATGGAAGGGCGTGGCATGACCTTCTTGGCCTTGAAATCCACCTGGGTCAGGCATGAGCCGTACTGCCCGCTTTGCACCGGCAGCCAACCAAAGCTGAAGTTGTTACGGTCGCCATTCACTTCGCCGATGCTCGGCACCAGGTTGTGCAGGTCAGCTTCGGCGCGCTTGAACACCTCGTCATGGCGCGTGCAGTTTTTTCGCCCGCCACTTTGCCAGCATTGGCGCTGATGCCCGATCTGCCAGGCCGGCACGATGTGTTCCCACTCGATGCGCGCAGCGCGGTTGGCGTTTTTGCGCGGGATGTAGCCACAGGCTTTCAGGTCCACACGATTACCTGTGTACTTACACCCGCAATAGAACTCGGTGGATTGCGGGGCGTAGAGCTTCCAGGCAATTTTCTTGGCTTCGCTGAAGGTTCGAGGGGCTTGGGCGTGGGCGGTGACGGTAAAAAACAGACAGCACAGGGCAATAAAGCGGGCACTCATTCAATCAATCTTCCTTCGGCACAACCCAGAAAATCTGCACGCCGCCGTCATCCCGATAAGCCAGGGTGACATTGTCGTTTTCAGCAATTTCTTCCAGGAGACGCTGCCACTCGTCCTCCGGCTCATCGGGTAAACGGAAGATCAAGGCTGCCTTGGCCTTCTGGGCGTTGGTCGAATTGATGATTTTTTGCACGCGGATGGCCAGGCGCTGGTAGGCGTCAGGCGATGCTGATACTGCGGACGGGGGCTTTGCCACGGAGCATTCCTTAATAGGCTGTACGCACATACAGTATTTAAATGTAGGCGATTTCGCAACTGCTTAAATTTCAAGAAGTTCGTCTGACAGCGATTAAGGAAATTTGTTGAGAGGTGGGACAAAGGAACTGTAGGAGCGAGCTTGCTCGCGAAAAACGTGATAGCGCCGCAGTGAGTCAGCTTTGCGCGTTATCGTTAGCGTTCTTCGCGAGCAAGCTCGCTCCTACAGGTCGATCAACAGGTATCAGTATTCCCAGAACATCCGTTGCAGTTCCTTGCTGTCCTGGGTCTTGGTCAGGGCGACCATTGCCAGGATGCGGGCTTTCTGCGGGTTCAGGTCATGGGCGGCAACCCAGTCATATTTGTCATCAGGTTGTTCCGCGTTACGCAGGACGAAACCGCCGGCATTCACGTGGGAAGAGCGAATGATCTGCACGCCTTGCTTGCGCAATTCCTGCAGGGCAGGGACCACCTTGGAAGAGACCGAGCCATTGCCGGTACCTGCGTGGATGATGGCCTTGGCGCCAGCCTGGGCCAGTGCCTTGGCGGCGGTGTCGCTCACGTTGCCATAGCCGTAGGCAATTTCGACATCTGGCAGGCTCTTGATGGTTTTGATATCGAATTCCGAATCCATGGTGTGACGCTTGGCCGGCAGACGGAACCAGTAGGATTTGCCTTCAACGACCATGCCCAGCGGGCCCCACGGGCTCTTGAAGGCCTCGGTCTTGATGTTGATCATCTTGCTCACGTCGCGACCCGATTGGATCTCGTCGTTCATGGTGACCAGTACGCCTTTGCCGCGTGCATCCTTACTGCCGGCGACGGCAACCGCGTTGTACAGGTTGAGCATGCCGTCCGCCGACATGGCAGTGCCTGGGCGCATGGAACCGACCACCACGATAGGCTTGTCGGTTTTCTCCACCAGGTTGAGGAAGTAGGCGGTTTCTTCAAGGGTGTCGGTGCCGTGGGTGATCACGATGCCGTCGACATCCTTGCTGTCGGCCAATTCAGCGACGCGACGGCCCAGTTGCAGCAGGTTTTCGTTGTTGATGCTTTCCGAGGCAATTTGCATTACCTGCTCGCCGCGCACATTGGCGATCTGGCCAAGTTCGGGCACGCCGGCAATCAGTTGTTCGATGCCGACCTTGGCTGCCTGGTAGGTAGCGCTATTGGCGGCACTGGCACCGGCACCGGCGATGGTGCCGCCTGTGGCCAGGATGACCACGTTGGACAGTTTAGCCTTGGTTTCAACTTCTTTTGCCTGGGCGGCAAGGGGGAACAGCAGCAGGAGCGCGAGGGCGCCCGGGACAAAGTTCTTCAGTGCAGATGTCATTATTTTTCTCTCTGGTTTTTGATGAGTGCTGTTGCAGGTTCATCTAGAACACCCGGGCGGTTCTGAGCGCCGCAGGGTGCTGGGAAAGAGCAGGATTCATACCAGACTGATGGTGCTTGCTGTTTTAATTTAACGTTTTGATTTAGAACAGGTTTTATCGAATTTTAAGATCGCTGGCGCGACGCCTCGTCCGGCTTTCCGAACGGCGCAGGGTTGTTGTGTTCGGTTGTCCGAAAGCCTGTACGGATTATCCTGGTGGCTCGTACGGCTTCGGCGGGCGTGATCTGTCGTTTCAGGGATTATTCGGTAAAGGGCTTTGCTTAAACGTATCAGTGGCTTCGATCGAGCAGCCAGTTCTGAACAGCTGGATGGAAGGCTTGTTTTCTACCGTTGACAAATCCCGACAAGGTTCTCATAGTTTGTTTAACGCAAACGTTTGCGAGATGTTTCACGACGCACTCTTTGAGTACCGTGACAGCTCGTATCGGCCACCCAGGTGGGAGGCTGCCGAAGGCTCTTCGGTGCAAGCGTTGCTCACAATAATCATAAGATCGGAGTGAACCCATGAAGCTGCCATTTGCTGGACGTCTTCTTGCTGTCGCTGTGCTTGCTGCCGCATCCGCCGCTTTACCTCTCTCCTCTGCATTTGCTGAAGACGCCGCCGCCAAGCCCAAGGTTGGCTTGGTGATGAAGTCCCTTGCCAATGAGTTCTTCGTCACGATGCAAGAGGGCGCGAAGGCTTATCAGAAAGAACACACCGCCGATTTCGACATGATTACCAACGGTATCAAGAACGAAACCGACACCAGCGCACAGATTGCCATCGTTAATGAAATGATCAATTCCAAGGTCAACGCCATTGTGATCGCACCCGCCGATTCCAAAGCGCTGGCCAACGTACTGAAGAAAGCCTCTGATGCTGGTATCAAGGTCGTCAACATCGACAACCGCCTTGACCCTGACGTACTCAAAAGCAAAAACCTCGATATTCCTTTCGTAGGCCCGGACAACCGCAAAGGCTCCAAGCTGGTGGGCGACTACCTGGCCAAGCAACTCTCCGCGGGTGACAAGGTTGGCATCATCGAAGGCGTACCGACCACCACCAACGCCCAGCAGCGTACTGCGGGCTACAAGGATGCGATGGATGCCGCGGGCATGAAGATCGTCTCCACCCAATCCGGTAACTGGGAAATCGACCAGGGCCAAAAGGTTGCGTCGGCGATGCTGAGCGAACACCCCGATCTCAAGGCGCTGCTGGCCGGCAATGACAACATGGCCCTGGGTGCCGTCTCTGCTGTACGTGCAGCGGGCAAGGCCGGCAAGGTGCTGGTCGTAGGCTACGACAACATCGAAGCCATCAAGCCGATGCTGCAGGACGGACGTGTGCTCGCGACTGCCGACCAGGCTGCCGCCCAGCAAGCCGTGTTCGGTATCCAGAACGCGTTGAAGCTGGTCAAGGGTGAAAAAGTCGATGCCAAAGATGGCGTGATCGAAACCCCGGTCGAACTCGTCCTCAAGAAGTAATCCTGGCAGTACCCAACAGCGCTCGCTCGTCCTGGGCGGGCGCCTGGAGATTTTCCTATGTCATCTTCCGCCCCGAACGCTGTCCTCTCGGTCAGCGGTATCGGTAAGACCTATGCCCAGCCGGTTCTGTCCGATATCACCCTGACGCTCAATCGCGGGGAAGTGCTGGCGCTGACCGGTGAGAACGGCGCAGGCAAAAGTACCTTGTCGAAGATCATTGGCGGCCTGGTCACGCCGACCACTGGGCACATGCAGTTCAATGGCCAGGATTTTTGCCCCGCCAGCCGTACCCAGGCCGAAGCCTTGGGCGTACGCATGGTCATGCAGGAACTCAACCTGCTGCCGACACTGACGGTGGCTGAAAACCTGTTCCTGGATAATCTGCCAAGCAGCTGTGGCTGGATCAGCCGCAAACAACTGCGCAAGGCTGCGATCGACGCCATGGCCCAGGTCGGCCTGGACGCGATCGACCCGGATACGCTGGTTGGCAGCCTGGGCATTGGTCATCAGCAAATGGTCGAGATTGCCCGTAACCTGATCGGCGACTGTCATGTACTGATCCTCGACGAACCCACGGCCATGCTCACCGCCCGTGAAGTCGAGATGCTGTTTGAACAAATCACCCGCCTGCAGGCCCGAGGCGTGGCGATCATCTATATTTCGCACCGGCTGGAAGAGCTGGCCCGTGTCGCCCAGCGCATTGCGGTACTGCGCGACGGCAAGCTGGTCTGCGTCGAGCCGATGGCCAATTACAACAGCGAGCAGTTGGTGACCTTGATGGTTGGTCGCGAGCTGGGCGAACACATCGACCTGGGCCCGCGTACGATTGGTGCCCCGGCCTTGACCGTGACCGGCCTGAGCCGCTCGGACAAGGTTCGCGACGTCTCATTTGCAGTGCGAGCTGGCGAGATTTATGGCATCTCCGGCTTGATCGGCGCCGGTCGCACCGAATTGCTCCGCCTGATCTTCGGCGCCGACCTGGCCGACAGCGGCACCGTGGCCCTGGGCTCGCCGGCCAAGGTGGTGAGTATCCGCTCGCCGGTGGACGCGGTCGGTCACGGCATTGCCCTGATCACCGAAGACCGCAAAGGCGAGGGCCTGCTGCTGACTCAGTCCATCAGCGCCAATATCGCCCTGGGCAACATGCCGGAAATCTCCGGTGGCGGCCTGGTCAATAGCCGCGATGAAACGGCCTTGGCCAAGCGCCAGATCGACGCGATGCGGATCCGCAGTTCCAGCCCGGCGCAATTGGTCTCCGAGCTGTCGGGGGGCAACCAACAGAAGGTGGTGATCGGCCGTTGGCTGGAGCGCGATTGTTCGGTGATGCTGTTCGATGAGCCGACCCGGGGCATCGATGTCGGCGCCAAGTTCGACATCTACGCCTTGCTCGGCGAACTGACGCGCCAGGGTAAGGCGTTGGTGGTGGTGTCCAGTGACCTGCGTGAGCTGATGCTGATCTGTGACCGCATCGGCGTATTGTCCGCCGGACGCCTGATCCAGACCTTCGAGCGTGACAGCTGGACCCAGGACGAATTGCTCGCCGCCGCCTTTGCCGGCTACCAGAAACGTGACGCGCTGCTCAACGAGGCAGCGCCTAGGAATACCCCATGAAAACAAGCATTTCCCCCGGTAAGACTGGCGGCAACTTCTATGGCCTGGGTACTTACCTGGGCCTGGCGGGTGCTTTGCTGGCGATGATTGCGCTGTTCTCGGTGCTCAGCGACCACTTCCTGTCCTATGACACCTTCAGCACCCTGGCCAACCAGATTCCGGACCTGATGGTGCTGGCGGTGGGCATGACCTTCATCCTCATCATCGGCGGCATCGATCTGTCGGTAGGTTCCGTGCTGGCATTGGCGGCGTCGGCGGTCAGCGTGGCGATTCTTGGCTGGGGCTGGAGCGTGCTGCCCGCCGCTTTGCTGGGCATGGGTTGCGCCGCATTGGCCGGTACCATCACCGGCTCCATCACCGTGGCCTGGCGCATTCCGTCATTTATCGTGTCCCTGGGTGTGCTGGAGATGGCGCGTGGCGTGGCCTACCAAATGACAGGCTCGCGCACCGCCTATATCGGTGACTCGTTTGCCTGGCTGTCCAACCCGATTGCGTTTGGCATTTCACCATCGTTCATCATCGCGCTGCTGGTGATCATTGCGGCCCAGCTGGTTCTGACCCGTACTGTATTCGGGCGTTACCTGATCGGTATCGGCACCAACGAAGAGGCGGTGCGCCTGGCTGGCATCAATCCCAAACCCTACAAGATCCTGGTGTTCAGCCTGATGGGCCTGTTGGCCGGTGTGGCTGCCCTGTTCCAGATTTCGCGTCTGGAAGCGGCGGATCCGAATGCCGGTTCGGGCCTGGAACTGCAAGTGATCGCCGCCGTGGTGATTGGCGGCACCAGCCTGATGGGCGGGCGCGGTTCGGTCATCAGTACGTTCTTCGGTGTGTTGATCATTTCGGTATTGGCTGCCGGCTTGGCGCAGATCGGCGCAACGGAACCCACGAAACGCATCATTACCGGTGCAGTGATCGTGATCGCCGTCGTCCTCGATACTTACCGCAGCCAGCGCGCCAGTCGGCGGGGCTGAACCATGGCAACGATCAAGGATGTGGCAGCGCTTGCAGGTATTTCCTACACCACGGTATCCCATGTGGTGAACAAGACTCGGCCGGTCAGCGAGCCGGTACGCATCAAGGTCGAGGCGGCAATCAAGCAATTGGACTACGTGCCCAGTGCCGTAGCACGTTCGCTCAAGGCTAAGACCACGGCCACCATCGGCCTGCTGGTGCCCAACAGCCTCAACCCGTATTTCGCGGAGCTGGCCCGTGGCATCGAGGATTACTGCGAGCGTAATGGTTACTGCGTGATCCTCTGCAACTCCGATGACGACGCTGAAAAGCAGCGCAGTTACTTGCGCGTACTGCTGGAAAAGCGTGTCGACGGCTTGATCGTGACGTCGGTAGGTGGTGATGACAGTGGCCTTGCCGCTGGCTTGAGTGCGGTGCGCACGCCCATGGTGATTGTCGATCGGGCGCTGGATGGTATCGATGTCGATCTGGTACGCATCGACCACGAAGAGGGCGCTTACCTCGCGACCCGGCACCTGCTGGAGTTGGGACATCGGGACATTGCCTGTATTGGCGGCCCGGGGCATACCCGCGTGGCGCAGATGCGCCTTGCCGGCTACCAGCGTGCGTTGCGTGAGGCCGGTGTCGAAGTGTTGGCCAGCCGTATCCTGGAAAGCGACTTCACCAGCACCGGGGGTTATACCGCAGCGGTGCAGTTGCTCTCGGAAAACCCGCCCAGCGCGATTTTCGCCAGCAACGATATGATCGGCTTTGGCGTACTGCGCGCCGCTGCCGAGCGAAATATCCGTGTGCCAGGTGAGCTATCGGTGATCGGTTTTGACGACATCCAGATGGGGCGCTACGTGTACCCGGCATTGACGACGGTCGGGCAGTCGATCCTGCAGCTGGGCGAGACCGCGGCCGAATTATTACTGCAACGAATAGCAACACCCCAACTGCCGATCGATCAACGTATCGTGACGCCGAGTATAGTTTTGCGTGAGTCGACGGCGCCATTGGCCGGTGTGTTCGCCCAATACCGCTGAAACGAATTGATGAGTAGTGATGTATGCCAGCAAAAGTAGTGGTAGTAGGCAGCTTGAACATGGACCTGGTCACCCGTGCCAGTCGCTTGCCGCATGCCGGTGAAACCCTGGTCGGCCAAAGCTTTTCCACCGTTCCCGGAGGTAAGGGCGCCAACCAGGCCGTCGCAACGGCGCGCCTGGGGGCCGGCGTGGCGATGATTGGTTGCATCGGCACCGACGCCTACGGCAGTCAACTGCGCGAGGCATTGGTGGTGGAAGGTATCGATTGCCAAGCGATCAGCACCGTGGAAGGTTCCAGCGGTGTGGCGTTGATCGTGGTGGATGACAGCAGCCAGAACGCAATTGTTATTGTGGCGGGTAGCAACGGTGAGCTGACGCCCGAGTCGCTGAAAACCTGCGACGCTGTGCTGCAGGCGGCAGAGGTGATCATCTGCCAGCTTGAAGTGCCGATGGACACCGTTGGCTATACGCTCAAGCGCGGTCGTGAGTTGGGCAAGACGGTCATCCTCAATCCGGCCCCGGCAAGCGGGCCTCTGCCCGCGCAGTGGTATGCCTCGATCGACTACCTGATCCCCAATGAAAGTGAGGCCACCGCCCTGAGCGGTGTGGCGGTCAACTCGCTCGACAGCGCCAAGGTCGCCGCGATGGCGCTGATCAAGGCGGGGGCGGGTAAAGTCATCATCACCCTGGGCGCCCAGGGCGCGCTGTTCGCGGATGGTAAAAGCTTCGAGCATCTGGTCGCGCCAAAGGTCAAGGCGGTGGACACCACGGCCGCCGGCGACACCTTCGTCGGTGGCTTTGCCGCTGCGCTGGCTGCTGGCAAGAGCGAGCTCGAGGCCATCCGTTTTGGCCAGGTCGCGGCAGCGCTGTCGGTCACCCGTAACGGCGCTCAGCCTTCCATTCCTACGCTGCACGACGTACAAGGTTTTGTGCCCTCATGAAAAAGACCCCCCTGCTCAATATCGCCTTGTCTCGCATGATCGCATCCCTGGGTCACGGTGACATCCTGGTCATCGGCGATGCCGGCCTGCCGGTACCTCCCGGTGTGGAACTGATCGACCTGGCGCTGACCCAGGGCATTCCGGATTTCATCAGCACATTACGCATTGTGCTGAGCGAAATGCAGGTAGAAAGCCACGTGCTGGCCGAAGAAATCCTGCTCAAGCAACCGCCTGCGCTGACCCAACTCAATATACTCACAGAGCAGGCCGCGTTGGGTGAACGACGCCTGCTCAGCCATGATCAGTTCAAGCAACTGAGTCGCAACGCCCGCGCGGTTGTGCGCACCGGCGAATGCCAGCCTTACTGCAATATCGCGCTGGTGTCCGGCGTAACGTTCTAGCGTCCCCCCTATGACAAGGAGTGCTTTATGCAACGTGGTCTACCTACCCTGAAAAACCTGTTCCGGAGTGTCCTGCTTTTGTCCGCGCTCACAGCAGCAAGCGCCCAGGCGGCGGAAAAAATCGACCTGATCATCGACACTGATCCGGGTGCCGATGATGTGGTGGCGCTGTTGTTTGCCATGGCTTCGCCAGAGGAGCTGAGCATTCGTGCGCTGACCACCGTCGCCGGTAACGTGCGCCTGGACAAGACCTCCCGCAATGCGCGCCTGGCGCGTGAGTGGGCAGGGCGTGAGGATATTCCGGTGTATGCCGGTGCACCCGCGCCGCTGTTACGCAAGCCGATCTATGCCGAGAACATCCATGGCAAGGAAGGCATTTCCGGCGTCACCGTGCACGAACCGAAAAAAGGCCTGGCCGAAGGTAATGCCGTTGACTACCTGATCAAGACCCTGGGCAGCGCCAAGCCGCACAGCATTACCATCGCCATGCTCGGTCCGCAGACCAACCTGGCGCTGGCGCTGACCCAGGCGCCGGAAATCACCCAAGGCATCAAGGAAGTGGTGGTGATGGGCGGCGCGCACTTCAATGGCGGTAATATCACGCCGGTGGCCGAGTTCAACCTGTTCGCCGATCCAGTCGCGGCTGAGATCGTGCTCAAAAGCGGTGTGAAGTTGACTTACCTGCCATTGGACGTGACCCATAAAGTTCTCACCAGCGATGCGCGCCTGAAAAAGATTGCGGACCTGAACAACAACGCAAGCAAGGTCGTCAGCAGCATTCTGAATGAGTACGTCAAGGGTGACATGGAGCACTACGGCATTCCAGGCGGTCCGGTCCACGATGCGACCGTGGTTGCCTACCTGCTCAAGCCTTCGCTGTTCAGCGGTCGTCAGGCCAATATGGTCGTAGACAGCCGCGAAGGTCCGACTTTCGGCCAGACCATCGTCGATTGGTATGACGGACTCAAGCAGGAGAAGAATGTGTTTTGGGTGGAGAACGGCGACGCCCAGGGCTTCTTCGATCTGCTGACCGAGCGTCTGGCGCGTCTGAAGTAAGGCGTTTACCGGTCAGCGTTCGCTGGCCGGTTCTTATTTGTGCGCTGGTGCGCCCATATGGTCGGCCGGATATTTCTCGAATACCTGGCCGATGAATGCTTGTGCAGCTTGGGTGCCCAGCTCCTTGACCAGCAGGTCGATACCGATGATCGCCATTTCTTCCGGGCTGGTGGGGCTGTAGGAGCTTTGCCCTTGGGGCCATTTGGCTTTGATGTCGGCTTGGATCGTTACGGTGGTCATGGAAATCTCACGGGCTGAAAGTACTGGGCAATGCGCTGGAATGCGGTTCCAGCGGGCGCAGTTAAGCATTTTGCGCGGCATTTGGCACTGCTACTTAGGCATGAAGGAGGGGGTGTGCGACACTGCGAGCCTGTCCAATAGCCGGGAAACAACGCGTGCAGATCAATTTGAACAACCCTGAGGACCTGACCCAGGCTACCGTGCGCGAACTGCTTGCCAGCGCCAGTGACGATGAACATACCCAACTGCGGGTCACCAGGGAGGGTATTGCCTATATTTCTTCGGGGACCGTGGGAGGCGTTGATATCGACGGCCTGCTCTTTCGGCTGGAGACCTGGTCGAAGGGCTCCGGGTATGTCGGCATCGTCGCGGCAAGCGACGAAGTCTGGGTCATGCAGATTTTTAACGCGCTGAAGCAGAATTGGCCTACACCTTCTTCTGACTACATTGATATCTACTAGGTGCGTTCATATCTAGTCACGATTGACAGGGCGCTTGACTGCTGTGAGTGAGGCAGACTTGCGCGCAGGCGGTTAACGTCTTGAAACCAATCGCTTTGACTGCTGTCGCACGATCTCTGTCCATTTTTTATCATAGGAGGCTTCATGCCTTGGAAGCTCGCATCATTCGGTACTTTGTTGGCAGCACTCGCGTTGGCGGGTTGCAGCACCCCGGGTGCCTCTGAGCCAGGCAAAGGCGCCGCCGCGACCGATACCGGTCATAGCCGCTGTGAGTCGAAGGCCGCCGAGTTTGCAATCGGCCAGAAAGCCTCGCCCCAGTTGCTGGAGCAGGCCCGTACGCGTGCCGGTGCGCAGAATGCACGCATTCTCAAGCCCAACGATATGATCACGCTGGAGTATCGCTCCGACCGCTTGAACCTGAACACCGATAACAACCTGGTGATCACTCGGGTCAATTGCGGCTGATTGCCCTGCGGCTTTTGCATCGCCCATAAAAAACCCCGCCACATGGACGGGGTTTTTTTAGCTCAGCGGGGAATTACTCGCCGCGAACCTGTGCAGCTTGCATACCCTTTTGGCCTTTCTCAGCCACGAAGGAAACAGTCTGGCCTTCTTTCAGGCTTTTGAAACCGTCGCTTTCGATAGCTTTGAAGTGTACGAACAGGTCGTCACCGCCACCTTGAGGAGTGATGA
Source organism: Pseudomonas khavaziana (assembly GCF_036704165.1). Classification (NCBI taxonomy): domain Bacteria; kingdom Pseudomonadati; phylum Pseudomonadota; class Gammaproteobacteria; order Pseudomonadales; family Pseudomonadaceae; genus Pseudomonas; species Pseudomonas khavaziana. The sequence continues at coordinate 4,346,673 of NZ_CP129946.1, read as the reverse complement.
AGCCGAAGCCTTTTTCATCGTTGAACCATTTAACGGTGCCGGTTTGGCGATTAGACATGGTGTATCTCCAAGAAACATATATTTTCAGTAGTGCTGTGCTGCTCAGGCCAACTGGGCACACTGGGCTATCATAGTCGAAATGTTCGACTTGGGAGCCCCCCCAAGGCATTGTTTGCTAATCAATCGCGTTGCGTTTGATCCCTGGGCCGGCTGAAAGCCCCGATCTACGGGGCTTTGCAGTGAAATATCAGCTGTTAAAAAAAGCCGTAAAACCTGCGTATTTTGTGCGAAATAGCAGTTTTGAGGCCGTTTTTTCAGTGAAAAGGCCGTCTGATCAGTGGTCAATCTTACTTTTTCTTCACGACTTTGCAGGACGAAATAGCCGCGACTGCTTTGTTTTTAAGCTCCGGGCTGGCGTTCTGGTTGGTCATGAGTTCCTTGATCTCGGCAGAACTCAATTCGGCATTGATCTTGTCGGCGCCACATTCGCAGTGGGCCTTGGCAGTCTTGACGTCTACGTTCTGGCTGGCGGCGGCACTGCAGTCGCTCACAAAGCTGTCACGGGCGCCGGCTGGCCAGTTGGAAGGGGCTGCAGCCTGTGCGCCGAGGGAAAGGAGGCTCAGGGTAGCGGCGACAGCGAGGGTAGAGGTGAAACGCATCATGGGATGCTCCTTTGGGTCGAGGACGAACGGCGATTCTCAGTGGGTTGGAGGCCCGGCGTACAGCTCAAGTTCACTTTTGCAGCTATAAAGCCTTGAAATGCTGTTTACACAAAGCTTCGCCGGCGCGACGACCGTTCATCTGTGCTAGCATCTTCGCCTGGCTATTTCCCGGCGCGCCATTTGCCGCCTTGCCAGGTCCTTTTTGTTCACTCCAGTCACTCTGGTTCGATTATCGGTTGGCCGAAAGGCTCCTGCCGCTGTAAGGCAGGCGTTCTCCATTGAACGGCCTGGTGTTGGATCTTGTACTGGCTCATCCCAACCCACGTGACCTTTGGTAGGGGTCACCACTAGGAGAGGAGGCGCCATGCCAACTATTACTCTTCCCGATGGCAGTCAACGTTCATTCGATCATGCGGTTTCCGTCGCCGAGGTCGCCGCATCCATTGGTGCCGGCCTGGCCAAGGCCACCGTGGCCGGCAAGGTCGACGGCAAGCTGGTTGACGCCAGCGACCTGATCACCAGCGACGCCAGCCTGCAAATCATCACGCCCAAGGACCAAGAGGGGCTGGAGATCATTCGTCACTCTTGCGCCCACTTGATTGGTCATGCGGTGAAGCAGCTGTATCCGACCGCCAAGATGGTGATTGGCCCAGTTATCGAAGAAGGCTTCTATTACGATATCGCCTACGAGCGTCCCTTCACCCCGGACGACCTGACGGCCATCGAGCAGCGCATGCACGCGCTGATCGAGAAAGATTACGACGTCATCAAGAAAGTCACCCCGCGTGCCGAAGTGATCGACGTGTTCACCGCGCGTGGCGAGGACTACAAGCTGCGCCTGGTCGAAGACATGCCGGACGAGCAGGCCATGGGCCTGTACTACCACGAAGAATACGTTGACATGTGCCGCGGCCCGCACGTGCCGAATACGCGCTTCCTGAAATCGTTCAAGCTGACCAAGTTGTCCGGTGCCTACTGGCGCGGCGATGCAAAGAACGAACAACTGCAGCGGATCTACGGCACGGCCTGGGCTGACAAGAAGCAGCTGGCCGCCTATATCCAGCGCATCGAAGAAGCCGAAAAGCGCGACCACCGCAAGATCGGCAAGCGCCTGAACCTGTTCCACCTCCAGGAAGAAGCGCCGGGCATGGTGTTCTGGCACCCGAACGGCTGGACCCTGTACCAGGTACTCGAGCAGTACATGCGCAAGGTTCAGCGCGAAAACGGTTACCTGGAAATCAAGACCCCGCAGGTCGTTGATCGCAGCCTGTGGGAGAAGTCCGGGCACTGGGCCAACTACGCCGACAACATGTTCACCACCCAATCGGAAAATCGCGACTACGCCATCAAGCCGATGAACTGCCCATGCCACGTGCAGGTGTTCAACCAGGGCCTGAAGAGCTACCGCGAGTTGCCGATGCGCCTGGCCGAATTCGGTGCCTGCCACCGGAACGAGCCATCGGGTGCGCTGCATGGCATCATGCGCGTGCGTGGCTTCACCCAGGACGATGCCCACATCTTCTGCACCGAAGAGCAGATGCAGGCCGAATCCGCCGCGTTCATCAAGCTGACCATGGATGTTTATCGCGATTTCGGCTTTACCGAAGTCGAGATGAAACTGTCCACTCGTCCGGAAAAACGCGTCGGTTCCGACGAACTGTGGGACCGCGCCGAAGCGGCACTGGCCGCAGCGCTGGACAGTGCGGGGCTTGCGTACGACTTGCAGCCGGGGGAGGGCGCATTCTACGGTCCGAAGATCGAGTTCTCGCTGAAAGATTGCCTTGGCCGCGTCTGGCAGTGTGGTACCCTGCAGCTCGATTTTAACCTGCCGATCCGTCTGGGAGCCGAATACGTCTCCGAAGACAACAGCCGTAAGCACCCGGTCATGCTGCACCGGGCGATCCTCGGCTCGTTCGAGCGGTTCGTCGGCATCCTGATCGAGCACTACGAGGGCGCGTTCCCTGCGTGGTTGGCTCCGACCCAGGCAGTGATCATGAATATCACTGATAAACAGGCAGATTTTGCCGCTGAAGTTGAAAAAACTCTCAATGAAAGCGGATTTCGTGCCAAGACCGACTTGAGAAATGAAAAAATCGGCTTTAAAATCCGCGAGCATACTTTGCTCAAGGTTCCCTATCTTTTGGTTATCGGAGATCGGGAAGTCGAGATGCAGACTGTCGCTGTGCGTACTCGTGAAGGTGCTGACCTGGGCTCTATGCCCGTCGCCCAGTTCGCTGAGTTCCTCGCGCAAGCGGTTTCCCGGCGTGGTCGCCCAGATTCGGAGTAATTACTATTAAGCGTGAAATGAGACAAGATAAACGAGCTGCACCGAAAGCCCCGATCAACGAGAATATCTCGGCACGCGAGGTTCGGTTAATTGGGGCTGAGGGTGAGCAGCTTGGGATTGTGTCAATTGAAGACGCGCTTCTTAAGGCTGAAGAAGCCAAGCTCGATTTGGTGGAAATTTCCGCCGATGCTGTACCGCCTGTCTGCAAGCTGATGGACTACGGCAAATCGATCTTCGAGAAGAAGAAGCAGATTGCCGCAGCCAAGAAAAACCAGAAGCAGATCCAGGTTAAAGAAATCAAGTTTCGTCCAGGGACGGAGGAAGGGGATTACCAGGTAAAACTGCGCAACCTGGTACGTTTCCTGAGTGATGGGGACAGGGCCAAGGTATCCTTGCGATTCCGCGGCCGTGAGATGGCCCACCAGGAGCTGGGGATGGAACTCCTCAAGCGGGTTGAAGCTGACCTGCTCGAGTACGGTTCGGTCGAACAGCATCCTAAGATGGAAGGACGCCAGCTGATCATGGTCATCGCCCCGAAAAAGAAGAAGTAATCAACAGGGCACGGCAGGCCTTCTGATTATGTTTATCAACTGAATGCGGAGTATCCGAACATGCCAAAGATGAAGACTAAAAGTGGTGCTGCTAAGCGGTTTCTGAAAACTGCTAACGGTATCAAGCACAAGCACGCTTTCAAGAGCCACATCCTGACCAAAATGTCGACCAAGCGTAAGCGTCAACTGCGCGGTAGCAGCTTGCTGCATCCGTCTGACGTGGCAAAAGTCGAGCGCATGCTGCGCCTTCGTTAATTTTGGATCAAGAATAGAGGAAGTAACTCATGGCTCGTGTAAAGCGTGGCGTCATTGCCCGTAAGCGTCACAAAAAAATTCTGAAACTTGCTAAAGGCTACTACGGTGCACGCTCACGCGTATTCCGTGTTGCCAAGCAAGCGGTAATCAAGGCAGGCCAATACGCCTACCGTGACCGTCGTCAGAAAAAACGTCAGTTCCGCGCTCTGTGGATCGCTCGTATCAACGCTGGTGCACGTGTTAACGGTCTGTCCTACAGCCGTTTCATCGCTGGCCTGAAAAAAGCGTCCATCGAGATCGACCGTAAGGTTCTGGCTGATCTGGCAGTGAACGAAAAAGCGGCGTTTGCTGCGATTGTCGAGAAAGCTAAAGCCACCTTGGCTTAAGTACCCCCGACAGTCACCCTGGGCTGCTCCTGTAGCCCAAGGTGTTAAACGTCATAAATAGGGGAAGAGCCTTCAAGCTCTTCCCCTATTTTGTATCTGGAGTCTGTACATGGAAAACCTGGACGCGCTCGTCGCCCAAGCCCTCGAGGCTGTGCAAAGCGCTGAAGATGTAAATGCCCTGGAGCAAATCCGGGTTCACTACCTTGGCAAGAAGGGTGAATTGACTCAGGTGATGAAGACCCTGGGGAATTTGCCAGCTGAAGAGCGCCCGCAAGTCGGTGCGCTGATCAACGTCGCCAAGGAGCGTGTCACAGAGGTCCTCAATGCGCGCAAGGCGTCGCTCGAGGAGGCCGATCTTGCGGCCAAGCTCGCCGCCGAGTCCATTGATGTCACCTTGCCTGGCCGTGGCCAGGCCTCGGGCGGTCTGCATCCGATCACCCGGACTCTGGAACGTATCGAACAGTTCTTCACTCACATCGGCTACGGCATTGCCGAAGGCCCTGAGGTCGAAGACGACTATCACAACTTCGAGGCGCTCAACATCCCAGGCCATCACCCGGCCCGGTCGATGCACGACACCTTCTATTTCAACGCAAACATGTTGTTGCGCACCCATACCTCGCCGGTACAGGTTCGCACCATGGAAGCGAACAAGCCGCCGATCCGCATTGTCTGCCCAGGCCGTGTGTACCGCAGCGACTCGGATATCACCCACTCGCCAATGTTCCATCAGGTCGAAGGCCTGCTGGTGGATCGCGACATCAACTTCGCCGACCTCAAGGGCACCATCGAAGAATTCCTGCGGGTGTTCTTCGAGAAGGAGCTGGCGGTGCGTTTCCGTCCATCATTCTTCCCCTTCACCGAACCATCGGCTGAAGTCGACATGGAATGCGTGATGTGCAGCGGCAAAGGCTGCCGCGTGTGCAAGCAGACCGGCTGGCTGGAAGTGATGGGCTGCGGCATGGTCCACCCTAATGTGCTGCGCATGTCCGGCATCGACCCGGAAGAGTTCTCGGGCTTCGCCTTCGGCATGGGTGTCGAGCGTCTGGCCATGCTGCGTTACGGCGTGAACGACTTGCGTCTGTTCTTCGACAACGACTTGCGGTTCCTCGCGCAATTTCGCTAGTCGTAACGAATCTTTAGGAGAGCAGGATGAAATTCAGTGAACAATGGCTGCGTGGCTGGGTAAGCCCGCAGGTAGATCGCGATGCGCTGGTTGCGCGTCTGTCGATGGCCGGTCTTGAGGTCGATAGCGTTACGCCGGCCGCCGGTGTTTTCAGCGGTGTAGTGGTGGGCGAGGTGTTGAGCACCGAGCAGCATCCCGATGCCGATAAATTGCGTGTGTGCCAGGTCAGCAATGGCGCGGAAACTTTCCAGGTCGTGTGCGGAGCGCCAAATGTGCGTCCGGGCCTGAAGATCCCGTTCGCCATGATCGGTGCCCAACTGCCGGGCGACTTCAAGATCAAGAAGGCCAAGCTGCGTGGTGTTGAGTCCAACGGCATGCTGTGCTCCCAGGCTGAGCTGCAAGTGGGCGAAGGCAACGATGGCCTGATGGAACTGCCGGCTGACGCGCCAGTGGGCCAGGACATTCGTGTCTATCTGGAACTGGAAGACGCCAGTATCGAGGTCGACCTGACCCCGAACCGCGGCGATTGCCTGTCCCTGGCGGGCCTGGCCCGTGAAGTGGGCGCGCTGTACAACACGCCTGTCGCCCGTCCAGTCGTCGCTGCCGTGCCGGCAGTGCACGACGAAGTACGTTCGATTGACGTGCTGGCGCCAAACGCCTGCCCCCGTTACCTGGGGCGAGTGATCCGTAACGTCGACCTGTCCAAGCCAACCCCGCTGTGGATGGTGGAACGTTTGCGTCGCGCTGACGTGCGCAGTATCGACGCTGCCGTCGACATCACCAACTACGTGATGCTGGAGCTGGGCCAGCCGCTGCACGCCTTCGATCTCGCCGAAATCAATGGCGGCATCCGCGTGCGCATGGCCGAAGAAGGCGAGAAGCTGGTGCTCCTGGATGGTCAGGAAGTCAGCCTGCGTGCCGATACCCTGGTCATCGCTGACCACTCCCGCGCCTTGGCGATTGCCGGCGTAATGGGTGGCGAGCACAGCGGTGTGTCCGCGACCACCCGTGACGTATTTCTAGAAAGCGCATTCTTCGACCAGATCGCCATCGCTGGCAAGGCACGTTCCTACGGCCTGCACACCGATGCGTCGCACCGCTACGAGCGTGGCGTGGACTGGAAGCTGGCCCGTGAAGCCATGGAGCGCGCCACTGGCCTGCTGCTGGACATCACTGGCGGCGAGGCCGGCCCGATCAGCGAAACCGTCAACGAACAATACCTGCCGTCGATTGCGCCGATCACCCTGCGCGCCAAGAGCGTTGAGCAAATGCTCGGCCTGGTCATCGAGCCGACTGAAATCGAGCAACTGCTGTCGGCCCTCGGCCTGGGCATTTCCTCGAGTGGGGAAGGGCAATGGCAGGTTGAAGTACCAAGTCATCGCTTCGATATCAGCCTGGAAGTCGACCTGATCGAAGAGCTGGCGCGCCTGTACGGTTACAACCGTCTGCCGGTTCGTTACCCGCAAGCGCGCCTGGCGCCACAGCCGAAGGCCGAGGCGCGTGCGGCCCTGCCAGAGTTGCGTCGCCTGCTGGTGGCTCGTGGTTATCAGGAAGCTGTGACTTACAGCTTCATTGATCCAAAGCAGTTCGAGCTGTTCAACCCAGGTGTTGAGCCACTGTTGCTGGCTAACCCGATCTCCAACGACATGGCCGCCATGCGTTCGTCGCTGTGGCCGGGTCTGGTAAAAGCGCTTTCCCACAACTTGAACCGCCAGCAAGACCGCGTGCGCCTGTTCGAAAGCGGCCTGCGTTTCGTGGGGCAGCTCGATAGTCTTAAGCAGGAACCGATGCTGGCCGGCGTCGTCTGCGGTAGCCGCCTGCCGGAAGGCTGGGCGCAGGGCCGCGACGTCGTGGACTTCTTCGACGTCAAGGCTGACGTGGAAGCGGTACTGGGCTTTGCCGGTGCGCTGGATGCCTTCACTTTTGTGCCGGGCAGCCACCCAGCATTGCATCCGGGCCAGACTGCGCGTATCGAGCGCGAAGGTCGCCTGGTGGGCTTCGTCGGTGCTATTCACCCAGAACTGTCGAAAACCCTGGGGCTGGATCGCCCGGTCTTCGTTTTTGAGCTGGTCCTGGCTGAAGTTGCCACGGGCAAGATGCCTAAATTCAGCGAGTTGTCGCGCTTCCCTGAAGTGCGCCGTGACCTGGCCCTGATCGCCGACCGTGACGTCGCCGCCACTGCCGTTCTGGATGTAATCCGTGAAAATGCAGGGGAATGGCTGACAGACCTCAGGCTATTTGACGTCTATCAGGGTAAAGGCATTGATCCGCATAGAAAAAGCCTTGCAGTTGGCTTGACCTGGCAGCATCCATCGCGCACTCTTAATGACGATGAGGTGAATACCACGACGCAAAATATCCTCACCTCGCTCGAACAAAGGTTGAACGCCACGTTAAGGAAGTGACGTATGGGGGCTTTGACGAAAGCTGAGATGGCGGAACGTCTGTACGAAGAGTTGGGTCTGAACAAGCGCGAGGCCAAGGAATTGGTCGAGCTGTTTTTTGAAGAGATCCGCCACGCTCTGGAAGACAACGAACAGGTCAAATTGTCCGGTTTCGGCAATTTTGACCTGCGAGACAAACGCCAGCGGCCTGGCCGCAATCCAAAAACGGGAGAAGAAATCCCGATCACGGCTCGCCGTGTGGTCACCTTTCGTCCAGGGCAGAAGTTAAAGGCCCGAGTTGAGGCTTATGCTGGAACCAAGTCATAACGACGAGCTACCCGTCATCCCAGGCAAACGCTACTTCACCATTGGTGAAGTCAGCGAGTTGTGTGCGGTAAAACCGCATGTGCTGCGCTATTGGGAGCAGGAGTTTCCTCAACTCAACCCCGTCAAACGCACCGGGAACCGTCGGTATTATCAGCGCCAGGACGTGCTGATGATCCGACAGATCCGCGCGTTGCTGTACGACCAGGGGTTCACCATCAGTGGCGCACGCCAGCGTATGTCCGGTGATGAAGCCAAAGACGACACCACCCAATACAAGCAACTGATCCGCCAGATGATCTCCGAATTGGAAGATGTACTGGTGGTGCTGAAGAAATGATTCAAGCTTTTAAAAATACTTCCACATTTCAAAAGCTTGCGGTATATTCCGATTCGCTTCGTTAAGAAGCGAACCCAGTAACACGCCTAGTCGGGGCGTAGCGCAGTCCGGTAGCGCACTAGCATGGGGTGCTAGGGGTCGAGTGTTCGAATCACTCCGTCCCGACCATTATTCCTGAGTAAAATCAGACACTTAAGCCGATCAGACAGATCGGCTTTTTTGTGCCTGCGCAAAATCCGCGCAAAACTACCCGGTGATTTCGCTGATATTCAGGTCCGGAATTGCCTCGGACCAGATGATTTCCTCATGGTCCCGCTGGTAGTTTTTGGTCATGCCCTCGCTCGCGTGGCCTGCGATCTTCTGCCCATCCTTTCCTGCTTTCTTGTACAAGTGCAGCGACAGTGCCCGCACTCCATGGAAGCCTGGCATCTCTTCCTCCTTCCATCCCGCGTAGCAGTTCGCCGCCTCTCTGGCCTCCTTGAACGCTCGCGTCAAATACCGTTCCTCAATCTTAGTCCAATGGTCCTTTGTCTGCGCCTGCTTCTGTTTTAGCCGATCCGGCTTGCGGTGTACCAGGTAAGGCGAAACCACATCATCGCGGCTCCGGCTGATTACCGCCTGCAGCTCTGGCGTGACCCTGAACCGAATCCAGGCCGCGTCTGTTGCCTTATTCGCCTGATTTCGGCGTGGTGATGAGGAGGAACAAGCAGGCACTCGCAATGAGCCAGACCGCGGTACCGAAGAAAGCCGCAGCCACGTCGAAATCCGAGGAACTGCTCATCAAGTCGCGGGCGGCAAAAAGCAGCCAGGCGCCAGAGGCGGTGATGTAGAGCAGGATGGAAATCATCACTTTGAATAGCTGAAGCGGTGTGATGGGTTTACGTGACATTCACTTTCTCCAGGGCGAGCAAGGGCCCGCCGCGTTGTTGGCTTTCGCAAAAAACTGAGGTGCTCTTGCTTCGCCATGAGGTGGCGAAGGAGTGGCTGTAAATTAGCAAATTATTTCTGCTGATTCTTTTTTGCTAATTTACATGCCGAAATAAAACCCGCCTGGGTGGCTCGTAGTGGCGAAGTAATGGTGCTAAATTTTGCGCACCAGTCGTGCTTGGGGTTAGTCAGTAGCGATGGAGAGGCGTAGGGCATGACAATCTGTCAGATCGACAAAACACAAAATAATAATCACAGGAAGTGAACCATGAAAATTATCACCCTCGTACTCGCGGCAGTTCTTGCCGTCACCTCTGTGTCTGCAATCGCGCACGGCGGTCGTACCGACAAGCAGGGGTGTCACAACGATAAGAAGGCGGGTACACGGCATTGTCACTGATCTAAGCCCTGATTCAGCGTTGCCTTGTAGGAAGCTGGCATGCACCTGGCGAACCCAGCCCAATTGCGCCGTGACCTGAAAGAGGCTGCGGCCCTGCGTAAGTGGTTGGGCATCGATCTGGTGCGGGCAGCTGTGCGGCTATCTGAGGCTGGTCAGGAAGATGAAGCCAAGGAGTTGCAGAGGATTGCAGCGAGCTATCAGGATGTCGAGGACAGGCTGGCGGGCTATGCGGATGAGGTGAATGGGGGAAGAATTTTGCGTGGGAAGGCTGAGTAGAAAGCGCAACGAATCTGGTCACTCGACCATCGCACAAGGGAGCGAATCTGGTGACAACCATCAAGTTCAGTTACAGGGATGCAAAGGGTGATTTGAGTCAGCGCGAGCTGATCCAGTGGTCAGAGAACTCGCTCTACATTCAGGGGAGATCTGCTGCTGACTCATTCCCTAAAACCTTCAGGAAAGACCGCATAGTTGAAGTCTACTTTGGTGCGGAGCTGTTGCTGAATGACGCCGCACCACCTGCTCCAGAGTTGCTGCAAAAAACACGACCCTCGGCCAAAGCTGTGTCGGCTGCTACTTCCCACCATCCATCGCCAAAGGCAACGCCTGGCGGTATTAACCAAATTCTTTTCACGGGCTTTGCGGCGGTGCACCGGGCCGAGCTTGAGCAAAAAGCATTGGATTCAGGATTCAAAGTTATGAGTACGCCTGGTAACACGCTGACCTTTCTCTGCTATGGCGATAACGCTGGACCTACTAAGGTTGCGAAAGCCCAGGAGGCCGGGGCTTTCATCATTGATGCTGAGCAGTTTCTGACTTTGATAATGACCGGCGAGATGTCTTAGCTGGAGCAGGCATGGCGTGACGGAATGTTGTAGCAGGTTGTGCGGATAGGTTGAAAGCGGGAAGGTTCGTTCGACTAGCGAGTACTTAGCATCGACAAGCAGGAAACGCTTGGGCGCTATATCAAGCGCACATGCACACCACATAAAACCGTTTAAATCAGATGGATATGAGAAAAATGGCTAATTTGCCCACCAGGCCTAAATCACAGATGCCTTTAGCAATTGATGCTCAGATTGAGATCGATGGCATTGGTATGGGCGTACTTTCGGATGGTACGCCTTTTCTAACTGCGCGCGGTCTGGCCCGATTATGTGGCATTCAGCACACGTCGATCTTGGATATTGCAAACGACTGGGCATCGAATAGGCCGGCAATCACCAAAATTCACTCGCTGCTTCAAACACATGGGCTGACCTATGAGGAGCCTTACACAACGGTTGTTGACAAAGGCACGATGTCACATGCGTACCCAGATGGCGTTTGCCTGGCGATCTTAGAATATTACGCATTTGAAGCAGGAATAAATCGTAAAGACGAAGCACTGATGAACTTCAGGCTTCTTGCTGGTAAAGCTCTTCGAGACTTCATTTACACGCAGGTCGGATACGATCCAGAGAACCACGTTCCTACTCAGTGGAAGCAGTTCCACGATAGGATGTCTCTGGTCTACAACGCGGTGCCAGCGGGTTACTTTGGGGTGTTCAAAGAAATCGCTGATATGGTCGTCCATCTTGGACAGAGCGGCATTCATATTGATAGGACCTTTGTTCCTGACGGTAGCGTGGGATACATTGGGCAAAGCATTGGAAAGCCGCTGAGTTAGAAAACGTTTACAGCCCACGAATAAAATACGAACACAACTACCCAGATTATTTCCCGCAAGCTCTGTCGAACCCTCAAGAGTCAAACTGCTATCCAGAGTCGGCCCTGGGGGAGTTTCGGAGGTGGTTCCGTGAGGTATACATGGGCGCTGGCAAGTTTGAGGCGTACCTAACAACGAAGGTCAAAGCCAAGGCTCTGCCGATATCTGTAGCTCAATTAGCCATTTCTTCGTACGCAAATCAGCCTCTTCTGAAGTAATAGGCTTTTTCGCTGTATAGAGCCCGGCCCAGCGCCGGGCTTCTCGTATCTGCCTACCGTTTCCCTGCCTGCTCGTACACCGAACTGCGCTCTCGCTTGCCGACAGCCAGCACCAGGATAACTATTCGCTCATCCTCAACGCGATACACCAGCCGGTAGCCGGCGCCGCGCAATTTGATCTTGTAGCAATCCTTCATGCCGTGGAGTGCATCGCCTGCCACCCGAGGTCCGGCCTGCCGCTCCTGGAGCTTTTTCAGAAACTGGAGGCGGATTGTGCCGTCGAGTTTTCGCAGTTCTTTCAGCGCCTTCGGATCCCATTCAACCTCGTACTCAACGCCCATTGGCTATGTCTGCCTCGGCCTCGCCAATCAAATCGTCGAGAGATACTCGAACAGGTGTTTCCTTGGCATCGAGACGACCCTTGACCAGGTGAACCAGCTCCAGTTCGTCCAGGCGCTCTACCATCGCTTCGTAGACATTTGCCGGAACCATGTAGCCCATTACGCGGTTGTGGTTCAGTACGGCCACGGGCAGGCCGTTGGCACCGCTCAAGACGGAGGAGGGGTTCTTCTTGAGTTCGGAAACGCTCACCGCCACATCAGCCAGAATATTTTGCATAGATAAGACTCCTATATAGGTCTTTATTCTGGTCTTTTTAGGTGGTGATGGCAAGCGACCCCGCAACTGATAGGCGGTCCACCGCAAGTTACTCCGGTGCTGTGATAGGTACCCCGCTGGCAATAGCAGCAAGACGGTTTAATGATCGTACTGACTGAGACAGACCCGTCATCAATTCCGCTTGGTATTTTTTCACTCCTTGATTGGCTAGGGTATCTAAGAGTGCTGCGACTTCCGATATGGTTAGTCGTATCTCATGATCATATTCGCCGCTTCGGTCGGGATCGCTGGTTTTCTTGACGTTGAACGCTGCGTAAAGAACTTCTTTTTCGGTCGCAATCGAGGTGACTGCCGCTTTCTTTGAGCGAAGTATGGCCCACCCAGTTTTTCGGTTCGAACCTTGCCGCCAGATTTCCATAGCATCTCCTTATAAGCCGGCTAGGTGCGTGGGAATTCGTTCTCGCGAGAGAGAAACAAGAAGGAAGAAATATTCCTTGCCCTGAGTTTGTCAGACAGTTTTATGCTGCAAAAACATCTGTGTGCGCCCTGAAGCGTGAGTTCCAGGATGCATTGCAGGTTGATGTAATTATCAAAGATATCGATGGAGGTAACGAGGATATCGGCATTGACCTTTCGGCTGACGGAATTGACCTGTTTGTCAGCCAGCCCTATGATCAAAATGAGCTTGAACGTATTTTGAACGGAGAATCCCAATGAAAGGCGAGAAGGTAGCAGACGCTTCGACGAAGATTCATGGTTCGTCGAAAATGTCTGATTTTTTCCGCCACGGGACCGTGGAGGAGAGGCGAGCCGTTTATCACATGGCAGCTAGTGCAGCCATTGAGGAGCAGAGGGAAGTGATTCGCTCAGCGAAGCCTGGCGAAATTCTGACTGTAAAACCTCGATAAATACGTATTCGTGTCCTTAATCCTTAAGCCCAGCCTTGCGCTGGGCTTTTTGCATCTGGCTCAAGGCTTTTCAGCGTTGGCTTTTCAAGCAGGGCGGCTATGCCCTCCAGCAGAACCAAGTCTGACTCCTTGAGTCTTCCTTTCGCGGCGGCCCTGGCGAGCTTCTCGATAACCGCAACTGCCCGCGGCGTAGCCTTGTCCTGGCCTCGACGCGAAGTGGGCATCCTAGTCAGTGCGAGTGATCGACTTCAATTCAGGCGGTGTAATCACATCTTCATTCTTGATACGTTTGGCGATGGCGGTTAAATGCAAGTCATCATCAAAAAGTAGTCCGGCGGATTTATCGGCGTTCGCGGGTTGAACGTGCTTGTAGTCCCAGTGGTGGCTTTGAGCTATGACGTCTGATGGTCAAGACCTGAGTGTCCAAGCCGATTGAGCTGCAGCGGGTCAGAATTAGAGAGGGGGCCCTGTAGGACAGCTCCTGATTGCATCCTGGGAATTGCTGTCCGTCTCAGATGATTTATCGTTTTGAAATCTAGGTTCGCCGTACGCATCTTTTCTCCGAGCGATCGAATGCAAGAGCAATTAGGACTTGAGCTAATGGCGAGCGTCGGAAAAAACCTGAACGGTGGTCGGGACAAACACGTAACCGGGAACAGCAGACCGAACAAAAAGCGGCATAGCAGAACGGTTGACGCGAAAACTACCTTGAAAGACGCCGTTATTGGGTGCAGAAAATGCCGAGAACGAAGGAGTAACTACCATGTCCGTAATGCAAAGCCTATGTGCTGGCTTGGCGTTTTTTGCCATTACTGCCTGTTCGACTTCGCCCTCGACTAAAAATGGTGGCGCCAATGATATCCAGGTGGCAGCCCAGAGGCTCGTAGGGCAGCCCGCCGAAAGGGCTTTTGAAGTATTCGGAGCGCCTGACCAGGGTATGGGGCCTTCATCATATGGTAGTGGCGGCTTCTACGCCTGGAATCGGATCCAAACACGCGTCACTCCTGAAAAGGTGTTCATCCAGACGGGGGTTGAGTATGTGGGTCAGCAAGAGAGGTGGGTCGGAATTGGAGGTCGTGGACTCAATGGCATCATGCCCGTCAGTAGTGAACCTATCTATCGCAAGGTCGGCTATGAAGAGAACAGGATCGTGATCGATTATTTCTGCAGCATCACCTTGTTGACAGATGGCAAGGATGTGATCACCGATGTGAGCGTGGTGAACTGCAACGATAAGAAGTAAAGCCAGCGGAGGTGCTGATCGCTTATGGCGATACGCTGTTGCTTCGCGGCACGGCAATGTCGTTCTCCCATGTTGGACTTGGACGCGCGCCATTGAGCAGAAAGTCTACTTAAGCCCAGTATTTGCCTGCAAGCTTGCAGGTGCAGTCTGGTCAATATGCCATTAGCACACCTGCCCTAATTGATCCTTGCTCAAGCCCACTATTAAAGTTGGAAGCGCAAGCCAATGTATTAACGATGGGAAGGGGAGTGAAGATGACAATAAAAAAATACGTCTATATGACGGCTGCAGCCTGCCTGTTAGCAACTTCAAGCGCGCATGCGTCGTTCGCCACCAGTTGCCAGGATTCTCAGCCGTGGTACCACTTCAGCATGATTGAAGCGGCAACCTGTTGGCTCTCTGGCCAATGGTAACCGGGTCGCCCCCGCTGCGGTTCGGCGGGGGAGAGCCCCCAGTGATGCCGCTCAAGTCGCGTCAAAATCGCTCGCTATCATTGGTGCACTTCAAATTCCTTAGGAGATGACCGCTGGATGGATCGTAGGAGTGCTTAAGCAAAGCAGCTACCAACCTTACGCCCATCACAGCCTTCCGATCCTCCGTTCGTCCAGTGCCCGGCACTCACTGCTACAAGCCTGCTCCAATGGTTTAAGTGCGTATTTGTCGTGCTTTTACAGCGGAGAGACAGCATGGAAATCAACGAGAACGCCCCAGGCAATATTTCACAGCAGGCAGTAACGCGCGGCACGGACAATGAGACCGGTCATGATCCAAAGCGCGATGAGGATCATATCCCGCTGCCACCAGATGACGAGGCACCCCTCGAGGAGGATATGTCGGACGTGGACGCTGCCGACTCCGTAGCCAGTGAGCATCCTGACAACTGAGCATTCAGATCAACGGACCCGGCCAAGCGCCGGGTTTGCCTTGATAGGCCAATTCCTTTTCAGCGTCGGAAGCTGGATAGATCGACGTAGGAGTCAATACCGGGGCTCGGTTTGCATTTAAATGCCAGCGCAAAATAATTACGCTATTGTCGGCATGAGGCTTATCGAAAAGGCCGAGAAGTTAAAGCAACCCAACTGCGGAGACTGATATGCATGCCGAAGACATTCTCGCCGACGACACAAACGAGGCAACATTTGAAGGCGTGACCGTACGTAAGGGGACGGTGGGTGCCTTTTTGGCAAACGTACGGGTTTGGAGTGATTCTGACGCGAGCATGGATGATCAACTGCTGGCTGAGCGAGAGATTATTCAATCTTTACCCGCTCTAAAGGCGATCGGTCTCCTTGATGTGTTTGAGCCTAAAGATTCCCGATTGCGTGAGTTGATCGCCAGGGCGGGCGTGGCACAGTGAGTGCATGGCCGAATCCCGATGGAAGTCACCCTGGTTAGCAAGATCAGAGAGTGCCGCATCACCTGGCATGACGTTGCGAGCGAACCGTAGCGCCTCTGATCGCATCTGTGCGAATGGCCGACGGTTGCCCAGCGTTGTTGCGTGCATGGCTGCATAGCGTGATCGGCAACTCTGTTATGTCAATGAAAATGCCGGCCATGGCCAGGGTGTAGCGATCATCGTCAATATCGCCACAGGTAGTGCTGACCGCCGCGTTCACGCTGTAGTAATAATGCTGGCTGAAACCGTTGTGCTGGGTTTTCCAGGCGACACTCTACGCTGTGCCGTGAACGGCATTCTCAAACACTTCTTGCAGCTCTATCCGGAGCTGGTGTAATCGTGGCGATCACCAATGATTGGGAGTAGAGCGCGGCACCCGCATTTCCCACTCCCATCGCTTGCGCTAGCCCTCTATTTTGCTATCTTGCCCGCTCGTATCGCAGCGGAAGCATCGAAGCATGGACTTATGGAAGACGTTGGCAGCCATCATCACGGTGTCGATCAGTGCTGACGTAATGGCGTGGTATGTCGAAAATCCAGTAGAGCGGGCGCTGACCGTCACGACGCTGTTTCCGACCATGATCCTCGGCGGAACAACAGCATTTACAATGTATGGTCCCTCGTTGATGAAAAAAGCCAAGAACGATGCGCTCGCCTTCATAGGCTCTGATGGTGAGATCCGCGGCGCGCAGTTTGAGCAGGCTTCTCGCTACTATCGCTCGACCTACAACTCGCCGCTAATGTCTGACATGCAGTTGGCGCGAGCGATCGTCGTGGCGTACTGAGCACAACCTTTCACGCCCTCTTCACATTCATGTGTTTATGGTGACTCCAGCTCCTGGTGAAAACCTCTTAGCCCGTGCCCCATCGCGGGCTTTTCTTTGTCTGCGATTTCAGGGGCTGTGGCTTCCTGCTGCGCGTTAGCTGATAAGCAACGGCCAGCCATATAAACCATCCTGGCATGACCATCAAGGCAACGCGGGTGTCAGGTCTCAATGCCAGCAGGCACAGAACGAAACCCATAAAAGCCAGTGAAAGCCATGCCATTGGCACGCCGCCTGGCATCTTGTAAGCAGATTTTGCGTGAAGCTCAGGACGCTTTTTGCGATAGGCAATGTAGGACACGAGGATGGTCGACCACGTGAAGATCACCAGAATCGCTGACACAGTGGAAACGATGGTGAAGGCCGTCATGACTTCCGGAACGATGAACAGCACGAGTACACCCAGCAGCATCAACAGCGTGGTGAAGGCCAGGCTCAGCAGAGGCACGCTGTTGCTCGACAGTCGCCGAAAAATACCCGGAGCGTTGTCCTGATTCGCCAGCCCGAACAGCATACGGCTGGAGGAGAATACGCCACTGTTGGCCGATGAAGCGGCGGATGTCAGCACCACGAAGTTAACGATGCCGGCAGCTGCGGGAAAGCCGGCGACGAGGAAAAGTTCGACAAAAGGACTTTTTACAGGTGACACCTGTTGCCAGGACGTCACCGCAATAATGCAGCCCAATGCCAACACGTAGAACAGGATGATTCGCAGCGGAATCGAGTTGATTGCCTTGGGTAAGGTCCTCTCCGGAGACCGGGTTTCTGCCGCAGCGGTGCCGATCAGCTCGGTGCCGGCAAATGAGAATATCGCCATCTGAAAACCGGCAAAAAAACCCAGCAAACCGTTAGGGAATGCAGCCTGCTTGTTCACTAGATGGCTCAGGGACGCGGTAACGCCATTGGGGGATACGAATGAGCTGGCAATCAGCACGATGCTGACCCCAATAAGCGTCACGACGGCGATGATCTTAATGATCGCGAACCAGAATTCGACTTCACCGAAAAGCCTGACCGTCAGCACGTTCAAGGCAAACAGTGTCGCCAGCATCCCGATAGCCGGTATCCAGGCAGGCAGATGGGGGAACCAGTACTGGAAAAAGCCACCAACGACGACGGCATCGCCGATCACGGCAACGCTCCAGCTCAGCCAATACGACCAGCCGAGGAAAAATGCGGCGCGAGGTCCCAGGTAAGCGCCGGCAAAATCGGCAAAGGTTTTGAAATTCAAATTGGAAAGCAGCATTTCGCCCATGGCACGCATGACGAAATAAACGAACAGGCCAATGATCATGTAGATGAGGATGATCGAGGTGCCGGAGAGGGCGATGATCTTTCCGGAGCCCATGAACAAACCTGTACCAATGGCGCCGCCCATGGCCATTAGCTGGATGTGACGATTGCTGAGCGTGCGCTGCAGCGCAGGTTGTTCAACCCGCTCTGATGAATTCGATTTCATTTCAAAACCTCTTGATCTTATGTTTTTGAGTTTTGGCAGAAAAGTGGGTATCCGGCGCCACTGTCAGGATGCAATGGCGGGTGACGGTATTGGTTTATCTGGGCGATGACGTCCCCCTGCACATGCCTGTGGCGTCACTTACAGGTCAACCGACCGTGCGCATATGGGCGGCTTTGGTCGGTTGCTGATCAAGCATCTGCAACAGGTTTTTATATTTTCAGGCGTCGGCACCCAGTGGATGCCGGCCGACTTGATGGTCGTGCGCCATCGCATGCAGGTAGCGAAGAGCGGTGTTCAGGCGCGTTTGCTCTCAAAGCCATGCAGTACGTTCACCGCATTGATTCCGATTTCATCGACCATGTAGCCGCCTTCCATCACGAAGAGGGTGGGGCAACCAACGCTCGCTATCAGCTCGCCAATCCCGATGAAGTCCTCGCTTTCCAACAGGAAATGACTGATGGGGTCGTCCTTGAAGGTGTCGACGCCCAATGAGATCACCAATACTTCTGGCGCGAATTGCTGAAGTTTCTTGCAGGCGTGAAGCAGGGCGTCGCGGTAGCTTTCCCAGGCGGTGTTTTTCGGCAATGGGTAATTGAGGTTGAACCCTTCGCCACGACCGGCGCCGACCTCATCGCTGAACCCTGAGTAGTACGGATAGGACACGCTTGGCTCGCCGTGCAGCGAGACGAACATGACGTCATTGCGCGAGTAAAAAATGTTCTGGGTGCCGTTGCCGTGATGAAAATCGACGTCGAGTACCGCGGCACGTTTGGCGCCCTGGGTGATCGCCTGCTGTGCGGCAATGGCTGCATTGTTGAGATAGCAGTAACCCCCCATGTATTCACGCGCCGCGTGATGGCCCGGCGGACGGCAAAGGGCAAAGGCACTGTCGTGGCCTTCATCGATAAGTGCCAGACCTGTCAGTGCGATATCGGCGCTGGTCTTGACCGCCTGCCAGGTGGTGGCGGTGATGGGTGAACCGGCATCCATTGCATAAAAGCCGAGTTTGCCGTCAATAAAGGTTGGCACCTGGTCGTTGGCCAAATCGCGTACAGGCCATACCAGTGGCAAGGCATCATGAGTGCGTCCTGTCGCGCACCATTCTGACCACGCGCTTTCCAGGAAACTCACGTAGCGCTCGCTGTGCGCGTTGACGTAACACGACCGGTCAAACACGCGGGGTTCGACTATCTGGCCAAGGCCTACTTGCTTGACACGGTTGTGAACGGTGTCGGCCCGACTGGGCTGCTCGAACGAGGGCTTGAGCACGCCATCCTTCAATTCGGTGCCATGGTGCAGACGGTGGGAATCACTGAAAACTGTAAACATTCTGCGCATCCGTTAATGTGAGCCAGTGGAAATATTCTGTTCTGGTCTGGGCGCGATTTCTTTGCTTTGTTTTCGTGCTTCTGTGTATTTATCGGGCGATTTAACTCGGAAATGGCTTAATGAAGAAAAATATATCCAGGCGCATCAGTCTCGATGAGACCGATCTGGCCATTCTTGAGTTATTGCAGGAGGACGCGAGCATTTCCAACGCCGAACTCAGTGAGCGGCTTTCGTTGAGCCTCACGCCTTGCTGGCGACGGCGCAAGAGAATGGAGGAGGCGGGGGTAATAAAGGGGTATCAGGCAACCCTTGATCGAAGAATGCTGGGGCTGGATATCATGGCATTCGTGCACATCCGCTTTTCTACCCACGCCGATCATGCTCCGGACGCCTTCGAGGCAGTGATTGCGCAATTGCCAGAAGTATTGGCCTGCCACAAGATCACCGGTGACGCCGATTACGTGCTCCAGGTGTTGGCAGAGGATCTTGATAGCTATAGCGACTTTATCGAGCAAGTGCTGAGGCGGCAGGTGGGTATCGCGTCTATTCAGTCGAGCCTGGCTTTGCGCGAAATCAAGGCCGGTAGTCGCATCGCCATACCTAAATTGAGCAAGGGGTAATGGAGGTGGGGCGCCGCGCAAACGTTCGGTGTCCGGAGCATTCCTTGGCCAATCGCAGCGGTATTGCGGTCGCAAAGACCCTGGCCTTTGATCAGCAATAAAACGCCTGACGCCTGGTTTTGATTAAACGGTAAAAGCCCGGCATGTCTGCTGGGCTTTTCTGCGTTGGCTTCTCAAGCGGGGCGCTATGCCCTCGCTCGCTTGTCAGTGCGAATGCCGCGGCTCACCACTGCGGGCAATCACACGTAGATGCAGCGTCGCAGGCTCCAGGCATCCACCTGTTGAAAGCTGCCCCACCAACTGCCGGTACAGTTCCTGCCAGGGTGTCTGGGAGGGCGGGATGTTCGGCGTCCACTCGAGTCGACGCCGGCTCATCTCGGCCTCGTCTATCAGCAGGTTGACCGTGCGTGTGTTCAGGTCGACCTTCAGGCGGTCGTTGGTTTTGAGCAACGCCAAGCCACCGCCTACCGCTGCTTCGGGGGACATGTTGAGAATTGACGGGCTTGCCGACGTGCCGCTTTGTCGCCCATCGCCCAGGCAGGGCAGGGAGTCGATGCCTTGTTTGATCAGGGCGGCGGGAGGCGCCATGTTCACCACTTCTGCACTGCCGGGGTAGCCCACGGTGCCCACGCCGCGGATGACCAGGATGCAGCGCTCGTCGATATCCAGCGCCGGGTCGTCGATGCGGGTGTGATAGTCCTCTGGCCCTTCGAACACGATCGCCCGGGCCTCGAAGCTGTTTTCTGCGCCGGGTTCAGACAGGTAGGTCTTGCGAAACGCTTCGCCGACCACCGACATTTTCATGATGGCGCTGTCGAAGAAATTGCCGCTGAGCACGATGAAACCGGCGCGGTGTTTGAGCGGGGTTTCAAAGGGGTAGATCACATCGGCGTTACTGGTCAGGGTACTGCTGACGATTTCGCCGATGGTCTTGCCGCTGACCGTTGCGCAATCTTGATGCAGACGCCCGGCTTTTTGCAGTTCGTGCATCACGGCCGGCACGCCGCCGGCGCGGTGGAAGCCTTCGCCGAGGTACTTACCCGCCGGCATGCAATTGACCAGCAGCGGCACGTCCTCGCCAATCCGTTGCCAGTCATCCAGGCTCAGTTCGACGCCCATGTGCCGGGCAATCGCAATCAGGTGCGGAGGGCAATTGCTGGATGCGCCGAGTGCCGAGGCGACGGCGATCGCGTTCTCGAATGCCTCACGCGTCATGATCTGCGATGGCCTTACGTCTTGCAGGACCAGCTCGCAAATGCGCTTGCCGGTGGCATAGGCCATTTGCCCGCGCTCACGGTAGGGCGCGGGAATACTCGCACAGCCAGGCAATGACATCCCCAAGGCTTCGGCCAACGCATTCATCGACAGGGCTGTGCCCATGGTATTGCAGTGCCCAACGGACGGCGAGGCCGCCGTGGTCATCTCCATGAAGCCTTCGTAGTCAATTTCGCCGGCAGCCATCAGATTGCGCGCATGCCACAGCACGGTTCCGGAGCCGATCAATTCACCCTTGTGGTGACCGTCGAGCATGGGGCCCCCGGACAGCACAATGGCGGGCAGGTCGGTGGTTGCGGCAGCCATCAGGCACGCGGGGGTGGTCTTGTCGCAACCGGTGGTGAGGACTACGCCGTCCAACGGGTAACCGTGGAGGATCTCCACCAACCCCAGATACGCCAGGTTACGGTCCAGTGCGGCCGTGGGCCGACGCGATTGCTCGGCGATCGGATGCACCGGGAATTCCATGGGGATGCCGCCGGCATCACGAATACCGGCCTTGACGCGTTGCGCCAACTCCAGATGATGACGGTTGCAGGGGGTCAGGTCGCTGCCGGTCTGGGCGATGCCGATGATCGGGCGTCCCGATTGCAGTTCTTCGCGGGTCATCCCGTAGTTCATGTAGCGTTCGACATACAGGGCAGTCATGTCCGCGTGGGCAGGGTCATTGAACCATTGCTCGCTGCGCAGACGACGTTTTGGCATTTCACTCATGATTCATTTCTCTCTTGTCATTATTGGCTGAATCGACAATCGGTTGGGATTCAGCGGGCGAGCAGGCCACGGGTCGCCAGATTGCGCAACAAGGCGCCGACCCCAAATGTCCAGGGAGTGGCGGCAGAGCTGTGGGTCACCTGGTTATGCAGGCTACCGAGCAACGGGCTGCTGATACGGACGCGGTCACCCAGCTTGTGGGTGAAACCGCTGCCGGCCTGATCGCGGTCTTCAGTGGGGGCGAACAGCGTACCGAGAAACAGCAGAAAACCGTCGGGGTATTGGTGATTGGCGTTGAGCGTCTGACCCACCAGGTCCTGTGGGTCGCGGCTGATCTGACTCATTGAGCTTGAGCCTTGCAGCCGATAACCGTCTTCGCCTTGTACCTCTAGATCGACCACGCAGGCCCGCACATCATCCAGGTCGAAGTGTTCGTCGAACAGGCGAATAAACGGCCCAATGGCGCAGGAGGCATTGTTGTCCTTGGCCTTGCTCAGCAACAGCGCGCTGCGGCCTTCGAAATCGCGCAGGTTGACGTCGTTGCCCAGGGTGGCGCCGTGGATCTGGCCACGGCTGTTCACCGCCAGCACCACTTCGGGTTCCGGGTTGTTCCACTGCGAGCCGGGATGAATGCCGATGTGGCTGGCGCTTCCCACCGCCGCAAGGATAGGTGCCTTGGTGAAGATCTCCGCATCCGGGCCAATGCCGACTTCCAGGTATTGCGACCACATCCCCCGTTCGATCAGCAAGGCCTTGAGACGCATGGCTTGCTCCGAGCCCGGTACGATCGAGCGCAGGTTGTCGCCAATTACGCTGCGGACGGTGGCACGCACAGCCTCGGCTTTTGCCATGTCACCGCCGGCCTGCTCCTCGATCACGCGCTCGATCATGCTGGCGGCGAACGTGACCCCGGCGGCCTTGATCACTTGCAAGTCCAGGGGCGCCAGCAAGTAGGGTCTGGACGGATCGGGAGCGGGGCCAGTGTTGGCGAGCAGCGCTTCGACACTGGCGATGAAGGTGCCGGGCGTCTGCCTGACGGCCGCCAGTGGAGATGGCGTTTCCAGCAGCTCACTCAGGGTCGCAAAACGCTCCGACAGATCAAACACACCGTCGCTGCGCAGCACTATCGGCGAGGGGCCCGCGATACTGCCAGGCACCCACGCGCGGCCGATCAGGGTGGCGGCCATACCATCGACCGGCAGGGTATTTTCGGGAGTCAGCAATAACGGCATGGCGAATTTTCCTGGTTCGTAAAGCCTTCACGCTAGGGCGGCGAGTCGATAAACTCCAATGAGATATATTCAGTATTTGATAACTTCAGGTTATTAGTAGCCCAAGGAATAGTCATGTCCGATCTGTCCTTTTCCAGCTTCTGCGGCTGGCTGAAATTCCGTCATCTTGTGTTGATCGATACGTTGGGACGCACGCGCAACATGCACCTGGCGGCGCAACAGATGAATCTCAGTCAGCCGGCCATCAGCAAGATGCTCAAGGAAATCGAAAGCCTGCTCGGCTTCGCCCTGTTCGAACGATTGCCGCGCAGCATGCCGCCGACCGCCCTGGGTGAGCACGTGCTGCGTTATGCGCAGATTGCCTTGAACGACGCGCGTTCGTTTGTCGAGCAAATCAGCAGCCTGCGCGAGGGCGGTCACGGCTCCCTCAAGGTCGGCGGGATTTTTGCCGCAACGGCTGCGGCTTTGCCCGAAGCGGTCCTGCAGATCAAACAGCGCTGGCCGCTGCTTTCGATTGAAGTAGTGGAGCAGACCAGTAATCGCCTGATGGAGATGCTTGAAGAGAAGCAGCTGGATCTGGCGGTGGCCCGGTTTACCGATCAAAGCCAGCAGCAACGCTATGACTTCGAGCCCTTGGCCCCCGAACCGTTCTCGATCGTGGTCAACGGTCGTCATCCGCTGGCGGACGCCGGCCCGCTCTCGTTACAGCAATTGGTGGACTTGCCGTGGATTCTCTATCCGGTCGGCACGCCGATTCGTGGCCGCATGGAACATGCCTTTGCCGAAGCCGGGGTCGGGATGCCACGCAACACCATTGACACCATTTCCATGCAGACCTTCCTCCAGGTTTTGCAGCGCGGGCCGATGATCGGGATGCTGCCCAGCGCCATGGTCAACCCGCTGCTTGAAAGTGGCCAATTGAAGACGCTCGATACCCCGCTGCATTTGGTGCCGCAGGACTACGGCATCCTCACGCGCAAAGGCGAACAACTGATAGGGGCGGCGCTGGAGTTCGCCCAGATACTCAAGGAAAACGCGCGCCTGGCCAGGGATCAGCCGGGTTAAGGGGCGAAAAATGACGGTTGTTGCGATAACGGATCGTTATCGGATAATCAATAAATGCCATTGGGAAAGAATCGATTGGCGGCAGTAGAGTACCGACCAGATTCCCATCTGGGTCAGGAGATTGTCATGCCCGAACTGTCCGGACACAACTTTATCGCCGGTGGCCGCAGCGCTGCAGGGTCGGTGTTGCTGCACAGCGTTGATGCTACCACCGGGCAACCATTGCCCACAGGTTTCGTCCAGGCCACGGTCGAGGAGGTGGATGCCGCAGCCGTGGCGGCCGCCCAGGCTTATCCCGCCTTTCGCAACCTGTCGGCCGTGCGCCGAGCGCAATTTCTGGAGGCCATAGCCATTGAACTGGACGCCTTGGGCGATGACTTCGTGGCCCTTGTCTGTCAGGAAACTGCATTGCCGGCGGCGCGTATTCAGGGTGAACGATCCCGCACCAGTGGCCAGATGCGCCTGTTCGCCCAGGCCCTGCGCCACGGCGGCTTTTACGGAGCGCGTATCGACTTGCCGCTGCCTGCCCGCCAACCCTTGCCCCGCAGCGACCTGCGCCAGTGCCGTTTGGGCCTCGGTCCGGTAGCGGTATTCGGCGCGAGTAATTTTCCGCTGGCATTTTCCACCGCAGGCGGCGATACCGCTGCCGCGCTCGCCGCGGGCTGCCCGGTCGTATTCAAGGCCCACAGCGGGCACATGGCGACCGCGGAACGGGTGGCCGAAGCCATCATCCGCGCCGCGGAGCAGACCGACATGCCCAGAGGTGTTTTCAATATGGTCTTCGGTGCCGGTGTGGGAGAAGCCCTGGTCAAGCACCCCATGATTCAAGCCGTCGGCTTCACCGGATCACTCAAGGGCGGCAGGGCGCTGTGTGACATGGCGGCTGCGCGCCCGCAACCGATCCCGGTGTTTGCCGAGATGAGCAGCATCAATCCGGTATTGGTATTGCCAGAAGCCTTGCAGGTACGGGGCGAGCGTGTCGCGACCGAGCTGGCGGCTTCGGTGGTCATGGGGGCAGGGCAGTTCTGTACCAATCCTGGCTTGGTCATCGGCATTCGCTCAGCGGCATTCAGCCGCTTCGTGCAAACGCTGAGTACATTGCTGGCCGATCAGCCGGGGCAAACCATGCTCAATGCCAATGGCCTGCGCAGCTATGTTCAGGGCTGTGAAGCCTTGCTGGAGCATCCGCGGATCACCCATTTGGCCGGGCACGTTCAGCAGGGTGATCAGGCCCGCGCGCAGTTGTTCCAGGCCGATGTCGAGCTGCTTCTGACTGGCAGCGTCTTGCTGCAGGAAGAAATCTTCGGTCCAGCCACGGTGGTGGTGGAAGTGGCTGATCGGGCTGAGCTGTTGGCGGCCTTGCAGGGTTTGCGCGGCCAACTGACAGCCACCCTGATTGGTGAGCCGGCTGAACTTGAGCAGTGTGCTGACCTTGTGGCCGTGCTTGAGCAAAAAGTTGGGCGAGTGCTGATCAACGGTTACCCGACCGGGGTAGAGGTTTGCGATGCCATGGTCCATGGCGGGCCTTGGCCGGCGACGTCCGATGCCCGTGGCACCTCGGTAGGCACCTTGGCCATCGATCGGTTCCTGCGGCCGGTGTGCTACCAGAACTTCCCCGATGGCTTGCTTCCCGATGCCTTGAAGAACAGCAATCCCTTGGGGCTGATGCGCCTGGTCAACGGAGAACACACGGCCCAGCCACTGTAATAACGGCAGCACTGCCGGATGAGTGCTCATTCGGCTTGACCCATTCGATAAAAATAATCAGGCATATCCATATGCCCAGGGGTTACCTCATGCAAACCATACCCGAGCATTCGCCCGCGCAGGCGCCATCTCGCGAACTCGACTTTGAAAACCAGACCTATCGCAAAGTCATCTGGCGCATCCTTCCCGTGCTGCTTTTGTGTTACATGGCAGCCTACCTGGACCGGGTCAACATCGGCTTTGCCAAACTGGATATGCTCAATGAGCTGCAGTTCAGCAACACGGTCTATGCGTTGGGCGCCAGTATGTTTTTCTGGGGGTATTTCCTCTTCGAAGTCCCCAGCAATCTGCTGCTGCATCGCTTCGGGGCACGGTTCTGGATCGCCCGGATCATGCTCAGTTGGGCAGTGATCTCCATGGCGGTGGCCTACACCGTGCCGCTGGCGGGGTTCTTCGGTATCCAGTCAAGCAGCATGTTTTATGTGTTGCGCTTCCTGCTGGGGGTGTGTGAAGCCGGCTTCTTCCCCGGCGTGATTCTGTACCTCAATTATTGGTTTCCAACGCACCGGCAAAGCCGCGTGATGTCCGGCTTCCTGATGGCCATGCCGATCAGCCTGACACTGGGCGGCATGTTGTCCGGTTGGCTGATGAACAGCATGCAGGGCGTGCATGGCTTGTCGGGCTGGCAGTGGATGCTGATCATCGAGGGGCTTCCGTCGATCATCATGGCCTTCATCGTGATCGTTTGCCTGGCCGACAACATCGACAAGGCCAAGTGGCTTTCAGCGGCGGAAAAAGCCCTGCTCAAGGCCAACCTGCAAACCGATAACCACGGCAAGGCGACGCGTTTGAGCGAGGTGTTCTTCAACCCGAAGGTGTGGTTGCTGGTGTTGATTTTGCTGACCTTCAACACGGGCTTCTACGGCCTGGCGTTCTGGATGCCCTCGATTATCAAGAGCAGCGGTATCACCAACAGTTTGCACATTGGCTTCCTGACCGCCATACCCTATGCGGTCGCCACGGTGGTGATGCTGCTCAACGCTCGACACTCCAACCGTACCGGCGAGCGGCGCCTGCATGCGGCGATACCTGCCTTTATCGGTGGGGTCGGCTTGATCTTCAGCGCCTTCTTCGCCGACAACCTGGTGTTGTCCGTACTCTTCCTGAGCGTCGCCGCCTCCGGGATTCTCAGCCTGATGCCGATTTTCTGGACCCTGCCGGGGACCTTGTTGTCAGGCGTAGCGGCTGCAGCCGGCATCGGCATGATCAACGCCATCGGCAACCTGTCGGGGTTCACCGGGGCGATGATCACTGCGGTGGCTGAGAACCTCACCGGCAACATCAACAATGGCACCTATGTGTTGGCCCTATGTCTGTTCGTCAGTGGCGGGCTGATCCTGGCCATTCCCGTGTCCATGCTCGGCAGGGCGCCGAAAGCGGCAACCACCTCAGTGGCGCTGGAAACCGCATAGACATGCGCCAAGGAAATTTCCCACATCCAACCCCGATACCCGGTTGTTAGGCTCCAACTCTTTGACCTGATTCAAGGAGTTTCCTGATGACAAAACGTCTCGCCGCCGAGTTCTTCGGTACATTCTTATTGGTGCTGGGTGGCTGCGGCAGTGCCGTGTTGGCTGCCGCATTTCCTGAGTTGGGCATTGGTTTTGCAGGCGTGGCATTGGCATTTGGCTTGACGGTATTAACCATGGCCTACGCCGTCGGCCATATTTCTGGCGGGCATTTCAATCCGGCGGTCACCTTGGGTTTGCTCGCCGCTGGGCGTATTGATGGCAAGGATGTGGTGCCCTATATCCTCACTCAGGTTCTGGGTGCGATTGCGGCGGCCGGGGTGTTGTACCTGATCGCCAGCGGCAAGGCCGGGTTTGATGTAACGGCGGGGTTTGCCACCAATGGTTATGGCGAGCATTCACCCGGGGGCTTCTCGTTGCTGTCGGTAGCGGTCACCGAGTGTGTGCTCACGGCGTTTTTCCTGCTGATCATCCTGGGCGTCACCGATAAACAGGCGCCGGCGGGTTTTGCGCCGCTGGCCATCGGGTTTGCCCTGGTCTTGATTCACCTGATCAGTATTCCTGTAAGCAACACGTCGGTTAATCCGGCGCGCAGTACGGGTGTGGCGCTGTTCCAAGGCGATTGGGCGATGGCCCAGTTGTGGGTGTTCTGGGTGATGCCTTTGCTTGGCGCAGTGGCTGGTGGCCTCGTGCACCGTTTTGTCTTGGCGACAAAACAATAGTCGCCCAGGCCATCTTTGCTCGGCGCGCGCGGGACTCGAAATGGTTCGACCGCGCCATCTGGCTGCAACTCCGCCAGTGGCGGCAGCAATGCTGTCGGCCACGAACAGCGCGTTGGGCGACTTCGGCGCGTTGGAGCGGCGTGATGGTTTCGCCGCAACCCTCAGCGAACTGGGCGTGCAGCCTTCGGTCTTCGTCCCGGATACCGATCGCGCACCCTTCGAAGCGGGCAGGCAGGCCATGGATGTGCTGATGAGCATAGGTATCTACATAACTTTGGCGTGGCTCTGAACCTGTGGCGAGGGAGCTTGCTCCCGTGACGGTTCGGCATCTGGCGACTATCTACCTGACACCCCCGCGACCTATAAGTGTGGGAGGGGCGGTGCGACGATTCGACTTGCCCCCGATGGCGGCCTGACAGCCGACCAGGATGTTGGATCAGACCGAGTACATATCCGTTGCTGCGGTAACGGCCACTTAGGGTTACGCCCTTACGGCGTGTCACTTTTGTAAAGGCACAAAAGTAACCAAAAGGCCTTCGCCCCAACACTCGGCACCTCGCTTAGGCTCGGTGTGCCCGAACGCAGGCTTGAATCCGTGGGCCGCCGCCACGCGCCATCCATGGCGCGGGGCGGCTAACCCGGCGTCCTGCCGGGTTACCCACGGCTTCAAGCCTGCGTTCGGCCAGCGTGTTTGACGGGGCGCCTGAGATCAAGATCAAAAGCCAGAGCAACAGCAACAGCGCAAGAGCAAGCAGTTGTGTAGATACCTATGCACTGATGGCCGAGTCAGCAGGCCCGATGCGATCTTCTTCGCCAATGACAACCTTGCGGCCGGCGGCTTACCCGCGCTGGAGATCGGTGTCGTTGCTGCCACAGGGGTCTTGCAAAGGTTGGGCGTATTACCGATCACGAGTGAAGTTCAGCGCTTGAATCTTTTTGCACTGCCGGTTAATTGAACGGGAAAGTGCCCGAATTAATAAGAAGTATGGCTAATGGCAACTAGTGGCTATTGGCTGCTAATGCTCTATATCAGTGCATTTGGCAACGTTTTGTATTTAATTCTCCCGTGATCCGGAACTAGCGCTATAACTTCCAGTCGATACCCCCGGCTAACTCCCGTATGGGCTGTGGCGAACTAATGGCATTGTTCGGTAGTTCCAAATAGCCATACTTTTCGCAACCTCAGATATTCCCAGATGATGTCGTCAGCCCCCATTGATGCCTGCAAGCTGCCTATCCCGCACACCGACCAGGTGTGCGCGTGGCTGATGCAGCATGCCGGGCTCAAATCCCTCGACCTGGAGCGCGCCCAGCGCTTATCCACTGACCCCCGCGACCTGCTGGGGTTACTGACGCGCCTGGGCTTGGTCTCCGAGGTCGAGCTGGCGCGTGCCTGGGCCGATCTGCTGGATGCGCCCTTGCTGCTGGCCGACGCCGCGCCGCCGCTGCTCGACCCGCTGCCGGTCTTGACCGAACGCTTTATGCGGCACTACCAAGTGGTGCCCATGGGCTGGAGCGAAGGAGGCCTGCGCGTACTGGCCGCCAACCCGGCGCAGCTGTATCCGTTCCAGGCCCTGGCCTATGCCTGTCAGGTGCCGGTGTGGCTGGCCATCGGCCCGCGCAATGAAGTCGACACACTGATCGAGCGCTATTACGGCCAGGGCCGTTCCGCCATGGGCACCCTGATCGAGAACCTCGACGAGCAGGACGGCGCCCTTGAAGACATCGAGCACCTCAAGGACATGGCGTCCGAAGCGCCGGTGATTCGCCTGGTCAACCTGATCCTGCAACGTGCGGTGGAACAGCGCGCTTCGGACATCCATATCGAGCCCTTCGAAAACCAGTTCAAGGTGCGCTATCGCATCGACGGCGTGCTGCACGACGCCGAAGCGCCGCCCGCCAGTTCATCGGCGGCGGTGATCTCGCGGGTGAAAATCATGGCGCGCCTGGACATTGCCGAACGGCGCCTGCCCCAGGACGGGCGCATCATGCTGCGCATCCAGGGCAAGGAGCTGGACCTGCGCGTGTCCACGGTGCCCACCAGTTTTGGCGAGTCGGTGGTGATGCGCCTGTTGGATCGGCAAACCGTGCAGTTCGACTTCCC
This sequence comes from Pseudomonas khavaziana, assembly GCF_036704165.1. Classification (NCBI taxonomy): domain Bacteria; kingdom Pseudomonadati; phylum Pseudomonadota; class Gammaproteobacteria; order Pseudomonadales; family Pseudomonadaceae; genus Pseudomonas; species Pseudomonas khavaziana. The sequence goes on along the minus strand of NZ_CP129946.1, from coordinate 4,316,360 downwards.
CAGCCTGGGTTTCGATGGCCAGCGCCTGGCGGCCTTCCTCGACCTGCTCGAACGGCCCCACGGCATCCTGCTGGTGACCGGGCCCACCGGCTCGGGCAAAACCACCACGCTCTACACCGCCTTGTCGCGGCTCAACACCAGCGAACGCAAGATCATCACCGTGGAAGACCCGGTGGAATACCAGCTCGAAGGGATCAACCAGATCCAGGTCAAGCCGGCCATCGGCCTGGACTTTGCCGGGGTGCTGCGCGCCATCGTGCGCCAGGACCCGGATGTGATTATGATCGGCGAAATCCGTGACCTGGAAACCTGCCGCATCGCCGTGCAGTCCTCCCTCACCGGGCACCTGGTCCTGTCGACCCTGCACACCAACAGCGCTGCCGCGAGTATCACGCGCTTGCTCGACATGGGCGTGGAGAGCTACCTGATTGCCTCCACCGTCAGCGGCATCCTCGCCCAGCGCCTGGTACGGCGCCTGGACCCGGCCACGCGGGTAGCCTTCGAAGCGCCGCCGGCATTGATCCAGGAACATGGCCTGGATCGATTGACCGAGCAGCGTCCGATCCTGCTCTACCGCGGCGATTACCACGGTCGCAGCGCGCTCACCGAATTGCTGGTGATGAACGACGAATTGCGCAGCCTGCTGATGCGCCACGCCGACGCCGCCACCCTTGAGCAGGCGGCGCGCCTCGGCGGTTTGCGCACCTTGTATGAAGACGGTTTGCGCCAGGCGCTGGCGGGCGTCACGTCCCTGGAAGAAGTGCTGCGCGTGACCCGTGGAGAGGACGCGTGAGCCTGTTCAAATTCCGCGCCCTGGACAGCCAGGGCGTCGCCCAGAGCGGTACGCTGCACGCCGCTGACCAGGCCGCCGCCGTCGCCGCCGTGCACAAACGTGGCTGGTTGCTGCTGCACATCGAAACGGCGGGCAGCCCTTTATTGCGCCACACACATCGGACGTTGAAGGGTGCCGCGCTGGTGAGTTTCACCCAGCAGCTGGCCACGCTGCTTGGCGCCGGCCAGCCCCTTGAGCGCTCGCTGGGCCTGCTGCTCAAGCAACCTGGCCAACCCCAGGTGCGGGCATTGATCGAACGTATCCGCGAGGAGGTCAAGGCCGGCAAGCCGTTGTCGGTCGCGTTGGAGGAGGAGGGCGGTACGTTTTCCCCGCTGTACTTGAGCATGGTGCGCGCCGGTGAAGCCGGTGGAGCGCTGGAAGCGACCCTGCGCCAGCTCAGCGATTATCTGGAGCGCAGCCAGTTACTGCGTGGCGAGGTGATCAACGCACTGATCTACCCGGCGTTCCTGGTGGTCGGCGTGCTGGGTTCGCTGGCGCTGTTGCTGGCTTATGTGGTGCCGCAATTTGTGCCGATCTTCCAGGACCTGGGCGTGCCGATTCCGCTGATCACCCAAGTGATCCTGGGGCTTGGCGAGTTTCTGGGGGCCTATGGCCTGGTGCTGTTGGCCGGGATGTCGATCAGTGCATGGAGCCTGGCAGCGCGCCTGCGCGACCCCGGTCGGCGCGAACGCTTTGACCGTCGTCTGTTGGGCGTGCGCGTAATCGGCCCGCTGCTGCAGCGGGTCCAAGCCGCCCGCCTGACCCGCACCCTCGGCACCTTGCTCAGCAATGGCGTGGCGTTACTGCCGGCGTTGGTCATCGCCCGGCAGGTCTGCAGCAATCGTGCACTGCAGGCGCAAGTGGCGTTGGCGGCGCAACGGGTCAAAGGCGGCGGCACCCTGGCCGATGCATTTGGCCGCCAGCCGCTGCTGCCGGAGTTGGCCCTGCAAATGATCGAGGTCGGCGAACAAGCCGGTGAACTGCCCAGCATGCTGCTCAAGGTCGCCGACATCTTCGACATAGAGGCCAAACGCGCAATCGAGCGTCTGCTCGCGGCGCTGGTGCCGACACTGACCGTGGTCATGGCCGTGCTGGTGGCAGTGATCATGCTCGCGATCATGCTGCCGCTGATGAGCCTTACCAGCCATATATGAACCTTCATGGAGTGGAATCAATGAAAACCAGGCATCGCCAACGCGGCTTCACCCTATTGGAAATGCTCGCGGTGATCGTGCTGCTGGGTATCGTCGCGACCATTGTGGTGCGCCAGGTCGGCGGCAATGTGGACAAGGGCAAATACGGCGCGGGCAAGGCGCAACTGGCCAGCTTGAGCATGAAGATCGACAGCTACGCCCTGGACGTGGGCGCGCCGCCCAACAGCCTGCAACAGCTGCTGGACAAACCGGCCAATGCGTCCAGCTGGGCTGGCCCCTACGCCAAGCCTTCGGAATTGAAAGACCCGTTCGGCCATGGCTTCGGCTATCGCTTCCCCGGTGAGCACGGCGCCTTCGACCTGATCTTCTACGGCCAGGACGGCCAGCCCGGCGGTGAGGGCTACAGTGCCGACCTGGGCAACTGGGAATAACCCGCCCATGGCCCAGCGCGGCTTTACCCTGCTGGAGATGCTGGTGGTGCTTGTATTGATCGGTATCGCGACCGGGTTGCTGGCCTTCGGTGTGCGCCAGGGGCTGCAGATGGCCCAGGAACGCCGGGTGGTCGGGCAGATGGTCGAGGCACTGCGCACCACGCGGGCGGGGGCGATTATCAGTGGCCAGGCGGCACGCACCGAGTTCGATCTCCAGGGCCTGACTTTCCAGGCCCCAGGGCGTGCGCCGCAACACTGGCCGGCCCAGTTGCAGGTGACGTTGCACAGTGCCGAGGCGGCGGGCGCCGCCGTGGTGTTCTACCCCGATGGCAGCTCCACCGGCGGCAACCTGTTGCTGGCCAACGGCACGCGGCGTTGGCGTATCGATATTGGCTGGCTCACGGGCAGCGTGCAGTCCAAGGCGCTGCCATGAAGTACCAGGCCGGCTTTACCTTGCTGGAAATGCTCGCCGCCCTGACGTTGATGGCGGTGTGCAGCAGTGTGTTGCTGGTTGCCTTCGGCCAGAGTGCGCGCTCGTTGTCGCAAGTGGCCCACAGCGACCGGCTCACCCATGCCGCGCTCACGGTGCTCGACCAGGAAGCGGCCGGCCCGTTGACCGAGGGCACCCGCCAGGGCGAACTCGATGGCATCCATTGGCAGTTGACCAGCACGCGACAACAGCCCCATCTGTTTCGCCTCGACCTGAGCCTGCGCGAAGGCTCGCGCCAGGCCCGTTTCAGCACCTTGAAGGCACGCCTGTGAAGCGCCGCGAGCAGGGCTTCACCTTGCTGGAGATCCTCGTGGTGCTCAGCCTGCTCTCGATATTGCTGCTGCTGGTGGGCGGTGCGTTGCTCGGAGCCAACCGGGCGGTGGCCAAGGCCCAGGGCTACACCGCCAGCCTGGACGAAATGCGCGCAGCCCAACAGTTCTTGCGCACCGCCATCAGCGAGGCGCTGCCGTTGGATGTGACTGAGGACGACAGCCAGGCCGATGGGTTTTTTATCGCGACGCCAGAGCGCTTGCAGTTTGTGTCGACCTTGCCCGGCGTGCTCGGCGGTGGCATCCAGCGCTTTACCCTGCAACGGGTCGAGCAGGATCTGCAGGTGGTGTTCTCGCAGCCGGAATCGCACAAACATCCCCTGCGCGACGACCCCCAGGTGCTGCTGCATAACGTCCAGGCGTTGCGGTTCAGTTTTCGTGGTGTCTCGCCATTGGGCCAGCCCACCGGCTGGCTGAGCACCTGGCCCTGGCCCAAGCGATTGCCCGCAGCGGTGCGCATCGACGCCAGCGTCAACGGGCCGGTGCCTTGGGTGACCCAGGTGATTGCCCTGCGCCTGAACCTGTCCAGCGCGAGTATTGAGGAATGAGGCGCCAACGCGGTGCGGCGCTGTTGCTGGTGCTGTGGGTGCTGGCCTTGCTCAGCGTATTGCTTGGCGGTCTGGCGGGCTGGGTACAGCTGGAAAGTCGCCAGGCGCTGTGGCATCGCCAGCACACCCAGGCACGCTTGGCCGCCGAAGCGGGTATTGCCCAGGTCATGGCTGGTGGGCATTGGGTGGCGGATGGTCGTGCTATCGCGCTGACCTTCGATGATGCCCGCCTACAGGTGCGCCTGCGCAGTGAGCGCGGCAAGTTGTACCTGGTCAACGCCCATACCGATGACCTGCTGCGCCTGGCCCTGGCTTGCGGTGCCACACCGGCCCAGGCCCAACAATTGGTCAAGGCCCTAGAGGCCCGTCGTAAACAGGGCCTGGCACCGTTTCGGGTGCTGGAAGAAGTGCGTCAAATGCCCGGTATGACCCAGGCGCTCTACAGCCAACTGTTGCCGGAACTCACCTTGTGGAGCGACCTGGACCGACCCGATCCGGCATTCGCCAGCGCCTTGATGCGCAAGGCACTGAACCTGCCGCGCCAAAACGCCGAGGGCGTCGACCCTGGCCAGGTGCTGGAAATCGACAGCCGCGCCGAACGCCCCGGCGGCTATCAGGCGCGCCTGCAACTCACCGTCTTATTGAGCCCCGCGGAGGACAGCGCACAGCCCTATCGGGTCGTGCGGTGGCAAGAATGAATCGACTCGAACCTATCGCCAGGCAGTGGCGCGGCAGCCTGCTGCAACAAGGCTGGCGCCTGTGGCTCACGGAGTTGCGCGGCTGTGTGCCGAAGTGGCTGGCCCTGCAGGAGCCACCTGAGCAGGTCCATCATTGGCCGCTGACGACGCCCGTTGCGCCGGGCAGTGCGCGCCAGGTGCTGATGCTCGCTCCCGACGCAGTGTTGCAGCAACGCGTGCAACTGCCCCTGGCTGCCGCGCGCAACCTCACGGAGGTGGTCGGCTATGAACTGGACCGCTACACCCCGTTCGACGCCGAGCAGCTGTACTTCGTGGCTCGCCAGGAGCAGCGCACGTCCAGTCACCTTGAGGTAACGCTGGTGGCGATCCTGCGCGAGCGCCTGGACCAGATCCTCAGCGACTGCGCCGCCCTTGGCTTGCATCCACACCGCGTGGACGTGGCGGGCATGGGCATCGACCTGCTGCCCGCGCCGCTGCGCCCGCGCCAACGTCCAGCCGGAAAGCAACTGCAGCGCAGCCTGCCGTGGTTGTGCGGTGCCTTGCTGATCGCCGCGATGCTGCTGTGGCTCAACGACCGCCAGCGCGTACTCGACACCATGCACGCCACCGTACAGCAGCAAAAAGCCCAGGTCGCCCAGGTGCACGCGGTACGCCAGCAACTGCTAAATACCCGCGGCGCAGCGCAGTACCTCACCCAGCGCAAACTGGCACAGCCGCCCCTGGCTGCGCTGCTGAACGACTTGACCACCTGCCTGCCCGCCGACACTTGGCTTGACCAATTGGCCGTCAAGGAGGGCGAGGTGACGTTCTCTGGCCAGAGTGCCAAGGCCAGCGGCCTGATCACCCGCATCAAAGGCTGCCGACGCCTGGAAAATGCCCAGTTCGAAGGGGTGATCCAACCCGATGCGCGCACCGGCAAGGACCAGTTTGCCTTGCGCGCCCACTTACGCCAGGAGGCCGCCGATGCGCCGACCCCTCACACCCCGTGAACGTCGCGGCGGGGCCTTGTTGATTCTCGCCGTGGTGCTCGGTGCGGCCTACTGGCTGTTGATCGACAGCTGGTTTGCCGGGCCGCTGCGGGCCATGGGCGAACAAGCCGAACAATTGCGTGAACAGCAGCAACGCTACGCCAGCGTATTGCGCCAGGGCGATGCATTGCGCGAGCAGCTTGAGCGCGCGCGGCAAGACCCGGCCAGCAGCGCCAGCCTGTTGCCCGGCGATGATCCCGATGTGGTCGCTGCCGACCTGATGCAGCGCCTCGCCGACCTGATCAACAGCCACGCCAACCTTGGCGGCGGCTGCACCCTGACCCAGCGCAAACCCATCACTGCCGAACAGGACGACAGCGAGCCTTACCGCCAGGTCAAGGTCAGCCTCACGCTCAACTGCGCAATCGAACCGCTGACCGCGATCCTGCATGCGCTGGAATATCAGCCGCCGTTTCTGTTTGTCGATGAGCTGCGCATTCGCCGCAGCAAACAGGCGCCGTCCACTGGCGGGGCGGGCAAGCTGGCGGTGCAACTGCTGGTGCGTGGTTACCTGCAACCTGCGCGGGTGGCGCCATGATCGGCTCACTGCGCCCATTGGAATGGAGCTTGCTCGGCCTGGCCGGCCTATTATGTCTGTTGATGGCGGTGATCCTCAGCAGCATCGGCGATGAACCGCGGTGGCTGCCCGCAGCGCCGGTGCCTGCGCAGCCCTCCGTCAGTGTGCAAGCCGCTCCTGCGCTGGCGTTGCAGGATCTGGCTGCCACCTGGCAAGCACCGCTGTTCAGCCCGGACCGCCGCCCGGACCGGGTGATGGGCAAGGTGCGGGTGGCCAGCCTGGCCAACCTGACCCTCAGCGGCATTATGATCACCGGCAACCTGCAAATGGCCATGCTCAAGCAAGCCGATGGCCCGGCGCTGACGGTACGCCTGGGCCAGACCCTGCCCAATGGCTGGCGCCTGGAACACCTGACCCCGCAATACGCCCGTTTCGCCCTGGACGGGCGCACCCAGACCCTGAGCCTCTACGGCAAGCGGTTACCCCTGATTTCCCATCCCCGCGAGCCCCTCCCTTGATCGATATGCGCACTTCGCTGTTTTGCCTGGCCACTGCCGTCTCCCTGGGCGGCTGTGGATCCTTGCCCGACACCCTCGACCCCGACGCCGACCTGCTGCACGAAGCCCTGCAGGGTACCGGCTCGCAACGCCCGCCGCCCGAGTCGCCCGTGGCTGAAAACCCTCAGCCGGCCACCCCGGCACCGCCGCAACGCCAGTTGATTCGCGGCAATCAAGGCTTCGTGCGCCAACCCACCGCGCCCGCGAAAGTGCCGGAGCAGGGCGGCGACATCGTGTTCAACTTCGCCGACCAGCCCATCGAGGCGGTGATCAACAGCGTGATGGGCGACCTGCTGCACGAGAACTACAGCATCGCCGAGGGGGTGAAGGGCAATGTCAGCTTCTCCACCTCCAAACCGGTGGACAAGCAACAGGCGCTGTCGATTCTCGAGACCCTGCTGTCGTGGACCGACAATGCCATGATCAAGCAGGGCAGCCGCTACGTGATCCTGCCGGCCAACCAGGCGGTGGCGGGCAAGCTGGTGCCGCAGATGCGCGTGGCGCAACCGTCCAGCGGCCTCTCGGCGCGGCTGTTCCCGCTGCGCTATATCTCCGCCACCGAGATGCAGAAACTGCTCAAGCCGTTTGCCCGCGAGAACGCCTTTCTGTTGGTCGACCCGGCACGCAATGTACTGAGCCTGGCCGGCACCCCGGAAGAGTTGGCCAACTACCAGGACACCATCGACACCTTCGACGTCGACTGGCTCAAGGGCATGTCGGTGGCGGTCTTCGGCCTGCAACGCGCCTCGGTGGCCGAACTGATGCCCGAGCTGCAAGCCATGTTCGGTGCCGACAGCGGCACGCCCCTGGCGGGCATGCTGCGCTTCCTGCCGGTCGAGCGCACCAATTCGGTGGTGGCGATCTCTTCCCAGCCCGAGTACCTCAGCGAGGTGGGCGACTGGATTCGCACCATCGACGAGGGCGGCGGCAACGAGCCGCAGATGTATGTGTACGACGTGCGCAATATGAAGGCCGCCGACCTGGCCAAGTACCTGCGGCAGATCTACGGCAACGGCGCGATCAAGGACGACACGCCCGCCAAGGTCGCCCCGGGCTTGCGTACGACTACATTGTCATCGTCCACCAGCGCCGGTTTGCAATCCAACGCCCCTGTGCCGGCCGCCGAGGAACCCGAGCCGCAGAGCGGCGAGAACACCCCGGCGACCCCCACCAGCGACCTCGAGGCCGGCACCCGCATCACCGCGCAAAAGAGCAGCAACCAACTGCTGGTGCGCACTCGCCCGGCGCAGTGGAAAGAGATCGAAGCGGCGATCAAGCGCCTGGACAACCCGCCGCTGCAAGTGCAGATCGAGACCCGCATCCTTGAGGTCAAGCTCACCGGTGAGCTGGACCTGGGCGTGCAGTGGTACCTCGGTCGCCTGGCCGGCAATTCCACCAGCACTACGGTGGCCAATGCCTCCGGCAGCCAGGGCGCACTGGGCGGTGGTGGGGCCGGGCTGGGGGCGGCGGACTCGTTGTTCTACTCTTTTGTCAGCTCCAACCTGCAAGTGGCCCTGCACGCCCTGGAAACCAACGGCCGTACCCAGGTGCTGTCGGCGCCGTCGCTGGTGGTGATGAACAACCAGCCGGCGCAGATCCAGGTGGGCGACAACATTCCCATCAGCCAGACCACCGTCAACACCGGTGACGCCGACACTACCTTGAGCAGCGTCGAATATGTGCAGACCGGGGTGATTCTGGACGTGGTGCCGCGCATCAATCCGGGTGGCCTGGTGTACATGGATATCCAGCAGCAGGTCAGCGATGCCGAGAGCCAGGTGGGTAATAGCGACACGCCGGTGAATCCGCGGATTTCCACACGCTCGGTGTCCACCCAGGTGGCGGTGCAGAGTGGGCAGACGGTGTTGCTCGGCGGGTTGATCAAGCAAGACAACGCTGAGAGTGTCAGTGCCGTGCCTTACCTGGGCAAGATCCCGGGTTTGCGCTGGTTGTTTGGCAATACCAGCAAGTCCAAGGACCGAACGGAGTTGATCGTGCTGATCACCCCGAGGGTAATTACCAGCAGCAGCCAGGCGCGGCAGGTGACGGATGACTATCGCCAGCAGATGCAGCTGTTGCGGCCCGCTCAATAATCCGGGCCGCACTCGCTAAAAATGTGGGAGGCGATGTAGGGCTACCCCTATTCCTGCAACAACAATGCCTGCTGCTTGAACCTGCGTTTCTGCGCAAACGGTAAGGTCTCATCGTCCCCATACGGCGCGCTGTACCAATTGCCGTAGCTCGGGTTGGGCAGCAGGAACCAGCGCTGCCCCAGCCAGTTCACATAGGGTTCGACGGCCTTGCGCTGCGCAGCCAGGGTGTTGTGTTCGGCCTGCACGAAATCTCCCAGCGAGTCACCGGCCATCAACAGCACGCGGGCATGATTGGCGACTCACTGGCGACGGCAATTCTTGCCATAGCCAGCGCTTTCGCAGTGGCCGATGGGGGTGCTGGCCGCCAGGATCTGTGCGTCGCTCTCTATCGGAAAGCCACGCAAACGCAGGTTTTCAGCAGTGGCCGCGACCTGGCTGTGTTCGCGGTTGGTGAGGTAATACACCTTGATCCCTTTTTGCCTGGCTGCCTGCAGGAATGCCACGGAACCTGGTAGTGCCTGGGCCTTGGCCTGCTCCACCCAGGTGTTCCAGCGGTCATAGGAATACACCTGGTTATTGATGATGTCGCGGGCGTTGAGCGGCACGTTGTCCAGCAGGGTCTCGTCGATATCCACCACCACCGCCGGTGGCAGGCCGGCCAGCTTGCGCGCCGGGAAGGGCAGGGCGTCCCAGTTGGGGTCGGCCAGCGCTACATCGAGTTGGCGGGTGGCGTTGGCGAAGAGCTGGCGGTAGATCAGCTCGTGCTCGATGGACGTCTGGGTCCAGAGCACGGCGTCGAGTTGGTCGTTGGCCGGTGGGGTTTGCTGGCAGCCTGCAAGGGCGGTGGTCAACAGGCAGGCACTGGCGAAGAACAAGTTACGCATGGGCAAGTCTCGCAGAGGGTAGGCGCGTGGTCAGCACAGTAGCGCAATCACCCGCACAATCAAGGCGTGCACACCAGTGACTGGCGCTCATAGTTCAGCGCCTTGTTCTGCGGTGGCAACGCATAGGTGGCACGACAATGCTGCTCACCCCACTTGATGATCAGCGTGCCCTGATCCTCTTCCACCAGTGCCAGGGCATTGCCATTTGGATCGGCAATTGCCAATTGCTTGCCATTGGCGTCTTCCAGCGAGGCACCAAACGACAGCGGCTGATGCTGTGCGTCAAACAACTCAAACAACACCCGCCGTCCGGTAGTACCACTGTAATGCGCCACCACGATGGCGCCACGGCGCGGCACCAGCTGCTGGGTGGCGTTAGTGATTTCCACGTCGCCACCCAGATCGCGAGTGTCCAGGCTGATCCAGTTGACCCGGTAAGGTTGCGCAGTGGGCACCACCGCATAGCCGTTGTAACCGGTTTCCACCCCGCTGTAGCTGCTGATCTTGGCTCCAGCGACGCCAGGCACCTCAGCCAGGGCGAAGGTCTCGCTGACGGTTTGCCCCAGGTTGACGCCGCCAGCATGGGCCACCACAGAACCGGCAAGGTTGAAGTTCTGTGAGTTGTAGCCCTGGCCCTGGCTGTAGCCGAGGCTGACGTCTGCCACGGCGGTGCGGCTGTTGATGTTCACCGAGCCTGAGTCGCCGCTGGTGTCACTGTGGCCGGCCTGCACCGAATAGAAGGTGTCGCTGGTGTCGGCCACGTAGCCGTTGATGCCCGCTTGGGTGGTGGTGTCGCCACGTTGGTGGCTGGTGGTGACAAACGCCCGTGGCGCGCGGGCCTGGCTGCCCAGCGGAAAGGACACCGACAGGTTCAACTGTGTGTCGCTGCTCGGCTCGCCCCAGGTGACGATCTGCTTGGTACGCGTCACGCCAAGGTTGTAGCTCAGGTCGCCCCAGTTGCCGGTGTAGCCTGCGGAAAAGCTCTGGGAACCGCCGCGATTCCAGTAGCGCTGGTCGCTGGCGTTTACATACAGGCTACCGAATTCACTGTTGCGTCCGATGCTCTGGTTGATGGTCAGGTCGGTGCGGGTTTTCGAGTGGCCGGTGCGCACGCGCAGGTCTTCGCTGCTGTCTTCCACATGGTCGGTGAGGGTGCGATAGCCCTCGGTGGAGTAGCGATAGGCGGCCAGGGTGAAGTTGGTGTCGGTGCCGGCAAAGGTCTTGGCGTACAAGGCGCGCACGCTGCTGCCCTGGGAAGTTCGGCCCTGGGCCTTGCTGGACGAATGGGTGGTATCCAGGGAGAACGCACCGAATGCGGTGTTGCGGCCGGCGCCGATCGACAGCGCGCTGTAGTCCTCACTGGCTTGCACACCGACAATCCCGCTGAGGTTGCTGGTCAAGCCGTAAGCCAGCGTACCGCTGAGAAAACGCGGGCTTGCCAGGCCATCGGCATTGCTTTTGAACGTGCCCGCCGAGACGCTGTACTTCACCTGGCCTTCGCGCACCATGATCGGCAGGCTGGAGAACGCCTGCATCGTCACCCGACGCGTGCCGTCGGCTTCGATCACGGTGATTTGCAGGTCACCGTTGGAACCGCTGGGGTAGATATCGTTGATCTCGAACGGCCCCGGCGCGACGTTGGCGGTGTAGAGGATGTAGTCGTTCTGGCGGATTTCCACCGTCGCGTTGGTCTGCGCCACCCCACGGATTACGGGGGCATAGCCGCGCTCGCTGTCGGCGCGCATGCCATCATCCGAGGCGAGCTTGACTCCGCGATAGCGCACGCTGTCGAACAGGTCAGTGTCGGAGAAAATCTCACCGGCGCTGAACTGGCCCTTGATCGCGGTGACGTCATGCTGCAGGTAAGTGCGGTTGCTGGCAAAGGTGTTCGAGCGATCGGTGCCGCCGCTCAGGTTCGACTCGTTGCGCAGGCGCCAGGCCCCCAGGTTGATGCCGTTGCGCAGGCCCAGGTTATTGGCGATGCGGGTCTTGTAGTCGCCGGCGGTGCGGCTGCTGTTGAGCTGGTAATTGATGAAGGCGGCGGGCACACCGTCGTCCCACAACTGTGGGTCGACATACCCGCGCAAGCCGCGCTGCATCGCCACCTGCGGGATACTTGCGAGCAGGCGCAGGCGGCTGCTGTCGTAGCGCACGCTGGCGTCTTCGATCATGTCGGCAAGGGCGTAGCATTCCTGCGGCTGCTGCGGGTCGAGCTTGCCCTCGGCCTGCAAACGGTGCATGTCGATACCCAGTTGCTTGAGCAGGTCGAGGGTCAGGCAGGCTTCGACCCGGCCGTTTTTGGGGGTGCGCTTGAAATCGATATCGCGCCGGCCCACCAGCACTTCGTTGCTGTACAGGTCGACGCGGTAAGTGCCCGGCAGCACGCTGTTTGCAGAGAGCAATTGCTGCAAGTCCACTGGTGACTGCGAGCCTTGCAGGAAGGTGGTATTGAAGGTTTCCGTAGCGTCATCGGCCATGACCAGGCCGGGCAGGCTGGCGGCAATCGCCAGCGACAGCGTCTTCAACTTCAGTGCGCCACGTGCGGGCGTGTTGCTGGAAAGAAAAGACATGCGAAGACCTATGACATCCCTGATTGACGGACAGCCGGGCACGCAAACACGCACGCGAAGTGAACCTGTGGGTTAACGAAAGTGCTTAGGGGTTGAGGCGCGATTCAGTCGCGTGCGCCGGCAGCGTCGCGCCGCTGGACAGCGGTGCGCTGTAGTGGTTCTGCGCGCCGTAGTCATTGATGCTGGAAAACGACAACTGCACTGGTCCGCTTGCGACTGGAGCGGTGAGCGCAAACTGTTTTTGTTCGCCGGGCGCAATCATGGTGGAGTCGCTGGCCAATACCGCCTGCACTTTGATGTCGGCCATGGACACGTGGTACAGCGTCGGGTTTTTCACCTGCAACAGGGTTTGGCTGCCGTGTTTGGCCAGCGTCCATTCAAGCTGCGCAGGGGCTTGCAGCGCGCTGCCGGTAAGGCCGGCAGGGCGGTAAAAAATCTTGATGCGTTGGCGGATAGCCAACTGCAAGGTGTTCTCGGCTTCGCTGGCCTTGGGGATTTCCTGCACGTTGAGCCACACCACCGACTCGCGGTCCGTGGGCATGCCGGTGCCTTCGTACAGGATGCGCAGTAGTTGTTGTTCCTTGGCAAATACCCGCGCCAGGGGCGGGGTGACGGCAAACGGCGCGCGGCTGGCGCTGGCGTCGTTCATGTCGACCCAGGATTGAATCAATACATCCTGGTTACCGTTACGCACGGTAATGTTGGCTTCCTTGTGGTCACCGTCAAACACGATACGGGTGGCATTCAATGAAATGCTGGCGGCGGCCTGGGTAGCCATGAGCAAGCCCAGCAGCCCCAGACATGCGGCGATAGAACGAGGCGGCATGAGGGTTATCCGGTGTAATCAGAAGACAATGGCGAGGCCGCAAGGCCTCGCGCGTTCGGTGCCCGGGGCGCCGAATTATTCGTATTGCAGGATGAACGGCAGGGTGGCGTCACCGCGACCGGCGGTGGACGAACCCGCGGCTGCGGTAGTGACATAGGCGGCCGCGAAGCTCAGGGTGGCGTCGCCGCCTTCAGTACCGGCACCGTGCATGGTGCTTTCAATGCGTGCGGTGCTTGGCGAGCTGAGGTCGATCAGACCGCCCTTGCTGTCGAGCAGGGCGATACCGACGTTTTGTGCAGTGGCCGAACCCGGGGTCAGGGCCAGTACTTTTTTGCCGGTGACCAGGCCCGAACCGCCGTTGTTGGCGTCAAAGATCATGGCGACCTTGGTGCCCTGGTTGCAGTTGACGTTCAGGTTGAAGTCTTTGGCGGTCACGCGGCCTGCGGTCGGGTTTTCCGCGGTGCCCATGTCTTTGATCGATACGTTGCCCATGTCCACCGAAATAGTGCGGTCGGAGTTGGCGCCGTCCACCGAGCAGGCATCGTTGTTAATGACGCCGGTGAAGGTGATTTTACCGCTGCCACCCGTGGTTGGCGTCGGAGCAGGATCCACGGCAAATGCACTGCCGGAAGCGGCGATAATGGCCGAGGCGATCACAGCCAGGGAAAACTTTTTCATGATAATGTCCGTAAGTGTTAGTTGGAAAAGTTGCTGTTGTTGAACTGCGAGCAAAGAGTAGGCGACGAGGCGGCGGGAGCGAATAAGACGATTCTTATAAGCTCTGGGGCGGGCAGGTTATTTGTGGTGGTTGCAACGGTGGAAGGCTTGAAAACAAAGGGCAAAGCCATTGTCCAGGAATGGCTTGAAAGTTATGCGTTAGTTGAAGATGTTTCGTTCCAGGCAATAAGCAAGTAGATCCTGGTCGCTGCTCACTTCAAGTTTGCGCATGGCCGATATCTTTTGCGCACTGATGGTCTTTGAACTTCGGTTCTGACGGCGGGCAATATCACTTACGCTCATGCCGGAAATGAACAAGCGCAGGATCTCGAACTCTTTGGGCGATAAACTGGTAAAGCGTTCGTCTATCGCGGTGAGGGTCTCGATCACTGAGGTTTTGGGCGGCTCCAGGCTTCGATAGGCGCTGCGCTGCGCAATCGCTTTGAGCGCCAGTTGAATTTCGGTGTGCAACTGGCTTTTCTGAATGATGCCGACCACGCCCAGTTCCTGCAGGCGGGTGAGGATCAGGTGGTTGGAGATCATGGTCAGGATCAGGATCTGTACCTGCGGGAAATGCCGTTTCAGGTACTCCACCAGCTTCAGGCCATCGCCGTAGGGCGAATCGCCTGGCATGTTGTAGTCGGTGATCACGATATCGACGCCTTGATACTGCAACAACTCGATCAGGCCGGCCGAACACACGGCCTCGCCGACGACTTGAAAGCGTACGTCCCGCTCTACCAGTTCGCGAACGCCCAGCAACACGATCGGGTGATCGTCGGCGATTACCACGTTGAATTTTTTCATAAAGGGCCGTCCGTAGTGCCAGTTCAAGTGAGTGAAGGGTGCCCGGGCTGGAGAGTTTCCAGAACGGCCGACAGACGCCGCATCACAGTCTTCACCTTGAGCTCAAGCGTTGTGTCGAGGCTGCCGCGGTCAAGGGCGCTTTCCAGTTCGATGCACGCCTGGGCCAGGCTGAGCGCCTGAACAGCACCCAGGGCGCCGGCGATCGAATGCAGCAATTGGCCGAGTTTGCGGGTATCACGCTGTGCCAGAGCCACATCGATGCGCTGTATGTCCTGCTGCACGCTGCTGATGAACAGCGGGCGCATCTTGTCCGACAGTTGCACGCTGTCGTCGAATACCGGCGCGGCAGGCTCAACCGGGGGCTTGACCTTGCACAGCTTGATCAACTGGCCACGCAGGGTTTGCAGGCTCAAGGGCTTGACGATCCAGGCGTTCATGCCCACCGCCAGGCAACGCACGCCTTCCTCGCGCATCGCATTGGCGGTCACGCCGATAATCGGCAACTGAGGGTCATGTTCGCGCAGGGTTCTGGCCAGCTCGTACCCATTCATCAACGGCATATTCACGTCGGTCAGTACCAGGTCGAAAGCCTGGGGTTGCCACAATTGCAACGCCTGCTCGCCGTTGGCGGCCAGGCTAACCGAGCAACCGAGTGCCTCCAGCTGCTCCTTGATGATCGCCTGGTTGACCGGGTTGTCCTCGGCCACCAGGATGCGCAGCCCCAACTGCCCCGCAGTTTGTGGTCGGGTCGGCGTGGGCTGCTCATGCTTGCCATGCTGCGCCAGTGACACGGTGGCGGCGAGGGTGCGTACGTCGTGCAGATCCACCACCCAGCCTTGCGGCGTGTGCAGCGGCGGGCTGTGCGCACCCGGCAGGCACAGCACGCGCTGGCCGATCCATGGCCTGGCGGGCTCCCTGGGCAACAGGTCCACCAGCACTGCGTGATGGTTGTCTTTGTCCTGGGTGGTCGCCGCCAGGGTGGCAGTAATGCCCAGGCGGTTGAGCCAGTCACTCATCGCCTGTGCCAGTTCGCGTACCGGTGCCTGTACGTATACCGGCGTCGGGCTGGGTTCGATCAGCGGCAGGTTGGTGAGTGTGCCGCCACACAGCGGCAGGCGCATTTTCAACGTAAAGCTGCTGCCCAGCCCGGGCTCGCTGACCACACGGATCTGGCCGTCCATCATCTGCGCCAGCCACCGGCAGATCGGTAGGCCAAGCCCGGCACCGCCTTCGCTGGCGGTGTCCGGCGCCTGGTAGAACAGATCGAAGAGCTTGGCCTGCTGCGCCTCGGGGATGCCTACGCCGGAGTCGGTGACTTGCCATTGCAGGTCGACATGATTGGCGTCGCGGCCCGTCACCCTGGCACGAATCACCACGCGCCCGAAATCGGTGAATTTGATCGCGTTGCTGACCAGGTTATTGAGAATCTGGCGGATGCGCATCGGGTCGCCCATCACGCAGTCCGGCAACTGCGGGTCAATGCAGCTATAGAGCTGCAGCCCCTTGCGCTGGGCAAAAGCGGCGTAGGTGTGCAGGGTGTCTTCGAGCATGTCCAGCGGGCAGAACTCCACAGCTTCTATCGCCATTTGCCCGGACTCGATCTTCGAGACATCCAGCACATCGCTGATCAGCTGGAACAGGGTGGCGGACGAGCGCTGGATGGTGTGAAGGTAGGCCTTCTGGTGTGGGTCAAGGTTTGTCAGACCGAGTAATTCGAGAGTGCCGAGCACGCCATACAGCGGCGTGCGGATTTCATGGCTCATCGTTGCCAGGAACAACGTCTTGGCCTCGCTGGCTGCATCGGCGGCGTGGCGCGCCTCTTCCAGGGACTGGGCATCTTCGATATGCCGGGTAATATCGTTGAAAGCGTACAGGCGCACATTTTCAGCTTGGTAGCGGGTCGACACAAAACCGATCTGCAGGTGCCGGCCCTCGATCTCCAGATGCGTCTCACCGCTCTCAGCCATGTCGTGCTTACCGGCCATGGCCGCCACCAAACGTGCGGTACCGGGCCATTGCTGGGCCCGCTGGTTTTCGATCAACACCTTGCCATCGCTGCGTCGCACCACGCATAACCCGGTTGGGGCGGTGTCGATGATCACGCGACTGAATGCCACGCTTTCGGCAATGCGTTCGTGAGCCAGTTGCGCCGGCGTAATCACCTGGCGTCGATACCAGCGACTGCCGGCCCAACACAGGGTGATCAGGCTGAACAGCAGCAACGCCAAGGTGCTCAACGGCCACAATGCGGAGTGAAAGAAGTGCGAGTAGTTCAGGCCATAGACCGCGCTCCAGGGCTGGTCGCCGGCCTGGGTGATCTTGAATTCAATGCCGTTGGCCGTGAAATGCACACCGTCGCTGAGCTGCGCCTGGATGATTGGCCCGATCAACCGGGTGCGGTCAGGGCCAATCAGGGTGAAACGATCAAACGCCGAGTGATTCAGCGCGCGCTGTACATCGTCGACCTGCGACACATCGAGCAGGGTGCCGATCACTGCCTGGCCCTGTACGTCGAGTGGCAGGCCGATGTAGGCCAGCAAATATTCGGGTTCGGGCCCGGCCTGCCAATACACCCGATTCTGCTCAAGCGGCTGCGGTGTCTGTGCGAGGATTTGCTGCACAGCGTTGACTCGCGCCACGGGGTTGTCGGTATCCTCGGGGCTTTCCCGGTGCTGATAGCCCACGGACGGAACAGTGATGGTGTAGTTCGCCTGACGATTGAGCAGAAAGGTTTGCGGCGCCTCGTACGGCGACGAGGACCAGAAGGCGCTGTAGTAGCTGGTCAGGTGCGCGCCCAGGGCAAAAATCGGCGGCCTGGCGGCGGCTCCGATCTGCTGTTCATCGAACTTGATGCTGAACGGTACCGAAAACGAATACTTCTGGCCTTCGTACAATGTGCGGCGGTTGTCGACCATGCGGCTCTTGAGGCTGATCTGCACGTGGGTGGCGTGCAGCAGTTCGGCCTGGATGCCGGGATGCGTCAGGCTCTTGAGGTAGGTTTGCTGATCTGAGAGATTTTCCATCAGTCGCGCAAAGTGAAAGCGCATCGCGCCATACCGGATTTCGACGCCCCTTTGCAGAGACCAGTAATTGGTCAGTACCAGCAGCAAAGCAATTCCCATCAGCACCATCAAGCCCTTGTTCAGGCGCAATGAGCTGCGGGTAAAGGCTTCGAGGATCGCGTTGTTGTGCTTCATCAGGGGGTCCGCAGGCGCAGGAAAAATCGGCACTGGATGCTGCTTGCTCCTTTAAAGGGCAAGAAATCCGGGGCCGCCAGCTAGTGAGATGTCGCGGGGCCATCATTGTTCAGTAGTTGTTGAAATTGGTCTGAAGACACCGCATGGGAGATCAGGAAGCCCTGCACCTGATTGCAGTCGATTTTGCGCAGCAGCGCCAATTGCTGAGGGGTTTCCACGCCCTCGGCGACCACCGTCAGGCCCAACTTGCGGCCCAGCGCGATAATGCTCGCCAACGCCTGGGCGATGCCTTCGTTGTCGTGGCTGCCCTGCACCAGTGCCTGGTCGATCTTCAGTTCGGTAAACGGCGTGGACACCAGATTGAGGTAGGAGCTGTAGCCCTTGCCGAAATCATCCTGGGACAAACTGAATCCCTTGATCCGCAATCGACAGGCGCCGGCGTAGAAGTTGCTGATGTCTTGCGGCACCGAGCATTCCATCAGCTCAAAGCAGATCATTGCGGGGATGCCGTTGTGGTGCAGCACGAACTCCAGCAAGCGGTCTGCCAGGTCATGGCTGTTGAGCAAGTGGGTCGGCAGGTTGATCGACACTGGAATTTCATAGCCGCGCTGGCGCCAGTGTTCCTGGGCGTGGATCGCTTGCTTGAGCACCAGCCACAACAGCCGCTCCTCCAGTTCGAACGCCTTGATCGCCGGCAGGAACGCGGCAGGCAGCATCACGCCTTGCTCGGGGTGCATCCAGCGCACCAGGGCTTCGGCGGCGACAATACGGCCGTTGGCAAGGGATTTCTTCGGCTGGAACCAGGCCTGGAACTGGCCACCGCTCATGGCCTGTACCAGCGTTTGACGGTCGATGTCCATGTGCTCGGGCAATTCCGGAGAAGGTTTGTGCACCTTGTTCCTGAGTTGATCGACCAGTGTGCGCAAGGCCTCGGCGGTCACAGGTTTGGAGATCAGCCCGATCACTTCGACATCGAGGTTTTTTGCAACCAGGCTGGCCGCCATCAGCATGCGCCGTGACGCCGCGCTCATGATCGCCAGCGCCGGCTTGCAGCGTAGGCTGGCCAGGCACTGGATAAATTGCACGCCGTCCATGCCGGGCATCAGCAGATCGGTCAGCACCAGGTCGAAGTCCCGCTGGCGCAGACGCTTCAGCGCCTGGTTGCCATCCTCGGCGGTTTCGAGCAGGAAGTCTCCCAACTCGCTGAGCAGGTTCTGCAGGTAGATATGCTGCAGGGGATGGTCCTCGACAATCAGAATACTAAGGGGCTTCATGGGGGATCCGTGCATAAGGCGCCAGGGAGTTGAATAGAGCCCGCAACGCAAAAGGTTTGACCAGGCAATGGTTCATGCCGGCGGCCAGGCACAGGTCGGTCTCGCCGCGCATGGCGTTGGCGGTGGCCCCGATAATCGGCAACGGGCAGCCCTGTCGACGCAGTTCACGCGCCAGTTCATAGCCGTTGATATGGGGCATGTTCACATCCGTCAACACCACATCGAAGTTGCCGGCGCTGTACAGCTGCAACGCTTCTTGACCGTCGGCCGCCAGTTCCACGGTGCAGCCGAGTTCTTCGAGTTGGTCACGCAAAATCAGCTGGTTGATGATGTTGTCCTCGGCCACCAGCAGATGCAGGTTGAGTTTGTTCAGGTCCCGCTGGTGCGTTTGCTCATCGGCGCGGGCCACCCATAGCCCTTGCGCCTGGCTCACGGCCTGATGAATGGCTCCCAGGTGGTTGAGGTTGACGTGCCAGGCGCCAGCGTCGGCTTCTACGCAGGGGCAGGCATTGCTGCTCACGTGAATCACCGGCCCAGGCCACTCGGGCACCAGTAACGGGTCAACGCTGCCGGGGTGCACTTGCAACAGCAGGTGCGTGTCCGCCAACGTCGGCAAGCCCGCCTGGGCCCTGGCGCCCCAACGGCGCAACCAGCCGGCGATCGCGTTTGCCAGTTCCGGAATCGGCGAGGCCACGTAAATGGTCTCGGCCAGCAACGGTGTCATCGGTGCAACAGATGCTTCCTCCAACGGCAGGATCAGGCTGAAACTGCTGCCCAGGCCGAGTTCGCTGACCATGCGGATATTGCCGTTCATCAACTCCGTCAGACGCTGGCAAATCGGCAGGCCCAGGCCGGTGCCGGCAACCACATTGGTATTGCCTTCACTCTGGTAAAACGGCTCGAAAATCATCGCCTGGTCTTCCTGGGCGATACCTTTGCCGGTGTCTGAGACTTGCCACAACAGACTGGAGCGTTCGCCGTCGCGGCCCAGCACTTTGACCCGCAGCACCACGCGCCCATAGTCGGTGAATTTCACCGCGTTGTTGAGCAGGTTATTGAGAATCTGGCGGATGCGCGTCACGTCACCGATCAGCCGTTCCGGCAACTTGGGATCGAAGCAGGCGTACAGCTGCAGGCCCTTGGCGTGGGCCGCCGCGGCGTAGCCTTGGATGATTTCATGCACCAGGTCCAGCGGCGAGAACTCGCTCATCTCCAGTGCCAGCTGCCCGGCTTCGATCTTTGATACGTCCAGCACATCGCAGATCAGTTGCAGCAAGGTCGACGATGAGCCTTCGATCGCCTGCAGGTAGTCCTTTTGTTGCGCATCCAGTTGCGTGCGCGCCAGCAGTTCCAGGGTGCCGAGCACGCCATACAGCGGTGTGCGGATTTCATGGCTCATGGTCGCCAGGAACAGGGTTTTCGCGGCATTAGCTGCGTCCGCCGATTGCCGCGCCTCTTCCAGCGCCGCCTCGACCTGCTTGCGCGCGCTGATATCACTGAAGGCGCAAAACAGCACGTCTTCGCCTTTGTAACGGGTCGGTGCACTGCTCAGGTACAGGTGACGGCCGTCGATGGTTTCAAAGTAGTCACTGCGCTCGGAAGGGCCGTTGGCAAAGGCCTGCTCGATCCAGCCGGCGCGCAGCGCTTCGCGCTCCGGCCCGTTCCCCAGCCATTGTTGGGCCAGGGTGTTTTCCAGTACCACCTGGCCGTCGGTGCGGCGCAGCACGCACAGGGCCACGGGGGCGGTCTGGATCACATCGCGGCCGAAGGCTTCGCTTTCGATCAACGCCTGGATGCGATGGATCGACGGCAGGATGAAACGCTGGTCGACGCGGCGCATCACCAACCAGATCAGCGTCAGGCTGAACAGGCAAAACAGCAGCGCACCGAGCAGCTGTTTCCACAGGCCGGTGACCACCGCACGCAGGTCGATGGAGTACATCAACTGCCATTCAGAGGACTTCAGGTGTTTGCGAATCACCAGATGGTCGGGCAGCCAGCCGTTGCCGACAAAACCGAAAAAACTGTCTTCGCCGGGCCTCAGGTGTTGCTGGCTCAACTGTGTATCGGTGCTGTTGGTGAACACCAGCATGCCCTGGGAATTGAGCATCATGAACTCGCCGGCGCTCTGGTCGCTCAGGGTCGTGGAGACTTCCCTGCTTTCCATCTCCAGTCCGAGCCAGCCGGAGTCGCGATCACGCTCGTCCAGGCGAATGAAGATATAGAGGTGCGAGTGCTGTTCAGTCCTGTCGCTCAGCCAGAGCTCGTTGAGCGTGGCCGGGTCGGTGTGTTGCAGGGCCTTGAGGCGGTTGAGCATGCACTTGGAAATCGGCAATACCTGCGTGGTCGCATCGAACAGCCGCGTTACGTGCGGGTTGGAGCCGGTGTTGACGTAGAGCAGGTTGAGCTGCTTGGCCTTGAGGTAGTCGCGCATGCGCGCGGTCAGCCAGATGCTCCATTGACCGCCCGGGGTGTCCCCCAGCTCCAGGTGTTGTTCTTCCGCCGAAGAGGGATAGACCCTGGACTGCTTGCGCACTGCCGACAGGCTCAGGCTTTCGAGCAAGGCTTGGCGGTTGGTGAAAAACGTATGGGCTTCGGCTATGGCGCTGCTCATATAGCCGCGGCGCTGGGAAATGTCGTTGTTGAAGGTTGACAGCAGAAAGGTATAGACCCCGCCCAGGATGCCCACCAGCAGCACGCTCGCAAAAATACGAAGCAGCCTTCTGGCTGCTTCGGGTCGGGAAAGGACGGGGTTGATCTGTAGCAGGTAACTTTTCAATCGCATCGGCAGACTTTACGGCTGGGCCTTTGCCGGTGGCATAAGACGATCCTTAAAAATCGCCTACTTGTAGTACATATCCACTACCACGGCAGCGTCGAACGCACCTGGAATCGGCAAGGTGCGCCATTTGAGGTCTGCGCGGAATTCATCGTGGCTCTGGCCCAGGCCCATCAACTCCTGCAGCGTGAACCAGTTGTTGAACGGCAGTTGCTGCTGGCTCTCGGCGCGAGACAGTGAGATGCCGACCGAGCTGTTGTTGTCCGGCACCAGCAAGCCATTGTTCACACTGCCGCCGCCGGGCGTGGTGGCGAAGCGTGCGCTGACGGTATAGGGCGTGTCGCAGCCCTTGCGCAGGTTAAGGCTGAAGTTAGCGCTGCTGGCGACTTCACCGATCGCGGCCTTGCGCGAGGGCGTGGGGAAGTTGACCACGCTGGGGCTGATGGTCAGTTCTGGGGTGCAAGGCACGAAGCGGATATCGTTCATGCCGGTGACCACATAGTTGAAATTGCTGTTGGGTCGTGAGTTGAGCCCGCGCACCCCATCCAGTTGGAACACGCGGTAAGAGGTTAAGGTGCTGGCCTGGCCGCTCGGAGGGGTGGGGTCGTACTTCTCGATGAATACGCTGAAATTGAGCGTAAAGCGCGCCTTGTCCCAACCCACGCAATTGGACAAATTGCAGCCTCGGTCGGAGAAGAAGCCGGTACCCACCTTGCCGGTGCTTTGGGTAATCGGCTGGTTGTTATAGCGAATGCCCACGCGAATCCCGGTGCCAATACTCACGCTGGCCGGGTTGACATAGAAATACACTTCCTCACGGCCGTGGAGGTAGTCGTCCTTGCAGATCACGTTGGTCGAGCGAGGGCCGGACTCCCAGATAATCGTGCCGTTGGGGGCGTCGGCTGCCACCGCCAGCGCCGTACCCAGCGCTTCCTGGGTGATGATCGAGTTGGTGCCGTCCTCGCGGCAGGCCAGTGCATGGCTGGTGGCGGGCAGGACTGCACAGGCCCATATCAGTAGGGGTAAACAGCGTTTGGTCAGTGACATTGGTATAAATACCCTGTGTTCTATCAGTTGAGCGCCGCGCTATGCCGGGCTTGCAAACCGATATCGGTGATTTCGGTGAAATGGAGGGTGGTGCCTTTGGGCAAGGCGCCTGGTGCGGTCAGGGTCTTACGCTCGTGGGGCTTGAGCATCAGGTAGTCGCTGAGCGCCAGGTTGTCGGTTTGCAGGTTGACCAGTGACAAGTGAAAGGCGCTGGGGTTGTCGACGGTGACCGTACGCCCGTCGCTGCTCCATACCAACTGCTTTACGGCCTCGGCCGAACTGCCCTGGAGTGCGGGTGGCCGATAGAAAAGCTTGAGCCGCTGGCGAATCGCAAACTGAACGCTGTTGGCGTCTTGCGACTTCAGTGGAATTTCCATGATATTGAGCCAAAACAGCGATTCGCAATCGCTGGGCAAGCCTTCTCCGGCATACAGGATGCGCAGCTTGTGATGCTCCCCGGCGCCCAGTTGTACCAACGGCTCGGTGGCGGCAAAGGGCACGGTACGGCCGGTGGATTCGTCCTCGCCTGTGATCCAGGTTTGCACCACGACTTCCTGCGAGGCCTGGTTGACCACGCTGATACCGGCGGCGTTGTCCTGGCCGAAGTAGATCAGGCGTGTGCCTTCGATCTTCAGCGCCGCATTGGCAGGTGGAGACGCAAGCATCAGCAGCCCGCAGGCCACCAGTACCATTCTGAGTAGAAACATGAACACGGCAATTCCATGGTCGGGTAAGGGAACGCAGCCCATGGTAGGTAGTGGGTGGAGCTAAGGCTTTGAGGCGATTCTTAAAAGTACGGTGTGCCCCGGATTGCCGTTTCAGAATCGCCTTAAAGTCAGGTTTCACCCCTGACGGTTAATTTGTTCAGCGTTGAATGATCGACGCGGATGCCCAACTGTCAGGTTTACCCTATGTCCAATAAAGCGTTACGCCTTCTGATTGCCGATGCAGAGCTTTTGCAACGGATCAAGATTGAGAAAATGCTCAACCAACTGGGCTATCACCGCATCGCTCCGTTGAGTTCGTTCGACGAATTGCAGGCACTGACACGCTCGGGCGTCGTGGCGTTCGACTTACTGATCATCAACACCGCCCTGGTCCACTCGCGGCAGGTCAACCTATTGAAGTATTGCCATGACAACCCGTTGATCCGCCACACGCTGATCTATGACGGGCAATGTGCGCAACGTTCCGTGGTGTCGGTATCGGTGAGCCAGACCTTGCACCTGTCGTTGTCACAATCGCCCGACTTCAACTCCCTGCGTCGCTGCATGGAAATTGTCGATCCGGCGCACAGTTCCCCGCCCGTTGAGCGGCCGATACTGCGCACCGTGGACGGCCGGCCGCCCCAGGCTTCGATGAGCCCGCGGGCGTTCTATCAGGGCGACCCGACTGTGGTGGCATGTGCCGTGGGGTTGTTTCCCAAACGCTGATCGTATCGCGCAGCATCAATCAATAGGCGCAGCAGCGCATGGAACATCATGTCGCCCAGCAAAGGCAGCGCGGCGCACAATTGCAAATCAACCTTGCCCATCACCCTTGCGATCGATCCAATGGGTCTTGATGCCCTTGGCCCAGGCCACTGTATAAAAACAGCTGAGCAAGACGATGCCCCACTGCTCGGCATTGATCGACGACCAGAACCAGAACGGCTGGCCGGCCATGCCAAACAGGCACGCATAGCGGCGCACCTTCAAGCGTTTGCTCTGGCTGAACCAGATAGCGACGACGCCGAGGGCGGCGATCATGATTTGCGCGATCAAAGCCAGACTCCTTTGCTGGGGGCGTTTTGTTCAAGGGTGGGAATAGTGTGTTCCCACCTTTGAACCGCACTGTTATTTGTCCTTGCGCGCATCCATGGTCTTTTGATGCTCGGCCAGGAACGGCTGTTCCGCAGGATCAAAACGATCAATCCCGGCCGTAAAGCGATGCCAATAGGGATACAACGGCTGACGACGCGTAACAGCTTCGATGCGTGACGATTGTTCCTCGGTCAGCTTCAGCTCAGTCGCGGCAAGGTTATCGCGCAGGTGCTCTTCGGTGCGCGCACCGACGATCAGTGAAGTGATCCCCGGCCGATCCTTGAGCCAGGCCAGGCAGGTGCGGGCGACCGAGACGCCATGCTCGTCACCGACGGCGGCGAGGGTCTCGATAATATCCAGGGCGCGTTCCTGGTCATGCACATAGGGTTCCGGCCAGCCGCTGCCCTGGCGGGTATTGGCCGGTGGCTTGTGTCCGCGGCGGGTCGTGCCGGTCAGCAAGCCTTCACCCATCGGGCCCCATACCAAAGTACCGACGTGCTGGTCCAAGGCCAACGGCAGCAATTCGTACTCGGCTTCACGGGATTCCGGGGTGTAGTAGATCTGCTGCGTAATGGGCTTGAGCATGCCGTGCAGCTCGGCCTTGCCCAGGGTCTTCATCATCTGCCAAGCGGTGAAGTTGCTGGTGCCGAAGTAACGGATCTTGCCCGAGCCAACCAACAGGCGCAGCGCTTCGAGGGTCTCTTCGATGGGCGTCATGCCGTCCCAGTTATGCAGTTGGTACAGGTCGATATGGTCGGTGCCCAACCGCTTCAAGCTGGCTTCGCAGGCGCGGATCAGGTGATAGCGCGATGAGCCGGAATTGTTCGGGTTGCTGTCCACCGGACTGCGGCCCTTGGTCGCCAGCAGGATATCGTTGCGCTTGTCGCCCAGGGCCTTGCCGACTACCTCTTCGGCCAGTCCATGGGAGTAAAGGTCAGCGGTGTCGACCATATTCACCCCGGCGTCGAACGCGATATCGAACATGCGCCTGGCCAGGGGCACGTCCACCGCGCCGCATTTTTCGAACTCGGCACGACCGCCAAAGGGCACGGTGCCTAGGATGATTTCCGAGACCAGCAGGCCGGAATGACCCAGTTGTCGGTATTGCATGTCGCCTCCTACTTAACGTTGCACGTGAAGGTGTGAACGATGGGGAGGGCGATAGTTTGAATTTTTTTCATGAAATTGCGACGCCGGCGCGGAGAATTTCGGACAGGTGATTGTTTCGCCCAATGAAATGCTGGATTGTAAATTCTGGTCATTCCGCCGACTGAGGCGGCAGTGGAATATGCCTGGCGTCAATACCCATTCTTTTGGAGCTTTTCATGACCCAGCCTGCGATCAAATTTTATGGTTTTCCCCTGTCCGGTCACTCCCATCGGGTCGAGCTGATGCTCTCCCTGCTGGGCCTGCCCAGTGAATTTATCCTGGTGGACCTCAAGCAAGGTGCGCATAAAACGCCCGGATTCATCGCCAACCTCAACCGCTTCGGCCAGGTCCCGGTGATCGATGACGGCGGTACTGTCTTGGCCGACTCCAACGCGATTCTGGTCTACCTTGCCAGTACCTATGGCAAAGGGCAGTGGCTGCCAAGCGATCCCATCGGCCAAGCGCGGGTCCAACGCTGGCTCTCGGCCGCCGCCGGTCAACTCCATGCCGGGCCCGCCACGGCGCGCTTGGCCACGGTGTTTGGCGCCGAGGTGGATACTATCAGCGCAATCAACCGAGCCCATGCACTGCTGAACGTGATGGAGCAGCACCTGGGCGAGAGCCGTTTTCTGGCTGGTGATCAGCCAAGCATTGCCGATATTGCGTTCTATACCTACGTGGCCCATGCGCCGGAAGGCAACGTGTCGCTGGCCGACTACCCTAAGGTGCGTGCCTGGCTTGCCAGCATCGAAGCCTTGCCGGGGTTTGTCGCTATGCCGCGCACGGCGGTGGGGCTGCAATCACAGTAACGATCAAGAGGCGCCGATGGACCGATTTCATGAGATGCAGGTATTCCTGGCGGTGGCCGAGGAGGAGGGGTTTGCGGCTGCTGCGCGTCGCCTGAAAACCTCGCCACCCAGCGTCACCCGCGCCGTTGCAGCCATGGAGCAGCGCATCGGTACGCAACTGCTGGCGCGCACCACGCGCAGCCTGCACCTGACCGATGCCGGCCAGCGTTACCTGGAAGATTGCCGACGCATTCTCGCCGAACTGGAAGAGGCCGAGGAAGCGGCAGCGGGCAGTTACTCCATCCCCGGCGGCCACCTGACAGTGACCGCACCGGTGCTGTTTGGCGAGCTGTATGTGGCGCCTGTGCTGGGGGAGTACCTGGACCAGTTCCCCCTGGTGAGCATCAGTGCCTTGCTGGTCGACCGTGTGGTCAATATGGCCGATGAAGGCGTCGATGTAGCGGTGCGTATCGGCCATCTGCACGAACCCGGGCAGCAGGCGATCAAGGTCGGCGAAGTGCGCCGGGTGGTGTGCGCATCGCCGGCTTATCTGGACGAAAATGGGCGCCCGCAGTGGCCTGAGCAATTGCGAGAAGCCAAGATTGTCACCTCTTCGTCCAGCCAACTGGTCAGTGAATGGACGTTCGTCGACGCCGGGCGGCCGCTGAAGATAGCCATTGAGCCGCGTCTGAGCGTTACGGCGAACAATGCCGCAATCAACCTGGCGCGCCTGGGCTGGGGCATGACCCGGGTGCTGTCCTATCAGGTAGCGGCAGCGGTGGCGGCGGGTGAGCTGGAGCTGGTGCTGGAGGCTTTCGAACCGGCGCCGCTGCCGATCCACGTCGTGTTCCAGCAAAACGGCCGCATACCGGCCAAGGTCAACACCTTTGTGGATTTCTTAAGCCAGCGCCTCGGACAGGACGCGGCCCTCAATCCAGCGACGAAGCGTCGTGCCTGATGGAGCGCTTTCGCGATATGCAGTTGTTTGCCGCGCTGGCCGGGCAACCCAGCCTGGCGTCGGCGGCACGCCATGCCCGGGTTTCCGGCCCGACTCTGGTACGTGCGGTTGCGCGCCTGGAGGCACGCCTGCGGGTGGTGTTGCTGCAACGCAGCACACGCGGGGTCAACCTCACCGATGCAGGCCAGGCTTACCTTGCCGACTGTGTACGCCTGCTGGCCGCGGTGGACGCGGCCGAAGCCTCGGCCAACGGCGCCCATGTGCACGCCCAGGGCAACCTGCGGATATGCCTGCCGTTGCTGTTCAGCCGCTATGTGATGGCACCGCTGCTGGCTGGCTATATGGATCGCTACCCGGCGGTGCGTGTCATCGCCCATTACCACGACTATTACCCCAACCTGCACGAAGAGGGGTTTGACGTGGCGGTGTGGGTGGGTGAGCTGCCCAACTCATCGCTGATTGCACGACAGGTCGGCCAAGTGCGCACCCTGCTTTGCGCGAGCCCCACGTATTTGGCGGCCAGGGGCGAGCCCCGGCATCCGGCTGACCTCAAGCAACATCATCTGATTGCCAGCGCTGAAACGGTGCATTGGGGTTTCCCTCACTACACCCTCAAGGCCCGCGCACGCCTTAGTTGCGCCACGGTGCAAGGCGCGATCAATGCGGCAGTGCAGGGCGCGGGGGTGATTCGTTGCCTCAGTTACCCGGTTCACGATCACTTGATGAGTGGCCAACTGCGTCGTGTCTTGCCGGCCTTTGAACTGCCGCCACTGCCGGTGCATGTGATCTACCGCGAAGGCCGGCATGCGTCGATGCGCGTGCGCAGTTTTGTCGACTACTGCGTCACCGCGTTGCGCGAACATCCGGCATTTCAGTTGGCGTAATAGTGGATTGCCTGGGGTGGGCATTCTCTCGATGGCTGGGCAGGCGCAGCATCCGGTTATCCAACCAGAGGTGATCGCCATGAACTCGATCGAACAATCCCCTTGGCATGCCGGCGAACGGCACTTGCAGGAAAGTGCAGGCGTCGCCGAGCGCATGGCCATGATCGGGCCGAAGGTCATTCGTGATCATTTGCCCGAGCAGCATCGTGATTTTTATCCGTTGTTGCCTTACCTCGTTCTGGGTGTGGTGGATGAACAGGGTATTCCCTGGGCGACGATGTTGGAGGGCGCGCCAGGGTTCGCCCATTCACCGGATTCGCAGACATTGCAGATCGACAGCCTGCCGTCCAAAAGCGATCCCGCCTCGGCTGGCGTCACTCGTGGCGCGTCGGTTGGCTTGCTGGGCATCGACCTGGGCACCCGGCGTCGCAACCGCATGAACGGTCGGATCGGAGCGCTGGATCATCATGGATTTGCGATTGATGTGGTGCACACCTTCGGCAACTGCCCCAAGTACATCCAACTGCGTCCGGTCGAGGCTATAGCACGCAAGCCCGGCAACGACATCGAGCGCAGCACCAGCCTGGACACTGCCGCCCAAACGCTGATCCGCAACGCCGATACCTTCTTTGTCGCCAGCTACGTGGACCAGCACGGCGAACGCTCGGTGGACGTTTCCCATCGCGGCGGCGACACGGGGTTTGTGCGGGTGGAAGGCAACGTGCTGACCGTCCCCGATTTTGCCGGCAACCTGTTTTTCAATACCCTCGGCAACCTGCACGCCAACCCGGTGGCAGGGTTATTGTTTGTGGATTTTGAAACCGGCGACGTGCTGCAAGTGGCGGGACGTACAACGTTGATTCTCAGCGGGCCGCAAGTGGCCGAGTTCGAGGGCGCGCAGCGCTTGTGGACGGTGACGGTGGAGCACGTGGTCCGCCGTCCGGCAGCGTTGGCACTGCGCTGGCAGTTCGCGGAGTTTTCACCGCACAGCCTGGCGATGGGCACCTGGTAGCCTGGCCCGCGCTCCCAGGCGTAGCTACCTCACTGATGCAGTGAGATCAAATGTGGGAGGGGCGGTGCGACGATTCGACTTGCTCCCGATGAGGTGGTGTCAGTAGACACATTTGTGACTGACGCACCGCCATCGGGAGCAAGCCCCCTCCCACAGAGAACATCATTGCCTGTTGGGTTTGCGTTTGTTCATCAGGCCACCGGGCATTCCCGGTTCAGCGCTTCATCGACCAGCAACTGCGCAATCTCCATCATCTGCACCACTGCCAGCACTTGTTTGCGACCGTGACCCTCGAGCTGTTCGGCACAGTCGTAGGCACAGACAGTCGCTGACTCCAGCATTTCGCTGGCATTGCTCAGGGCGGCTTCAGTGCTGAGGCCAGGGCGGACGGTGAAGATGACATCGGGAGGTAGTTGCGGCTCATCCGAGTGGGATGGCGGGGGATTGGGTGTGACTTTCTTCATGGCGAAGCTCCTATGAATGAGCACCTCCATTTCGCTACCACACGAAGTAAGGAGGCGACTGTACACGGGGTGGTAGACCGGTCATAGAAACCCGGCAGGCCGAAGCCTCCCATGCACAGCCGCCACAAAGCAGCCCGCACAAAAAAACGCCCTCGAGCGTTTTGGGGTCTATGAAAGAACTGGGCTACCACACCCATTCGCTGATTTTGCAGCGGCCCGCGAAGGTTAGCGGTGAGGCTCATCGGACGCAACCCGAAGTTTGTGTAAGAGCCGTCTGACGAATTCAGTCTATGGAAGGCGGTTGGCCTGACCCGCAGTTTTGCCGTAGTCGGTGTTGGGAAACAGTTGGTTGGTCATCTCGATGATCTTGCTTTGTGCATCAATAAACTTGCCCATTCGGGCGCCGCCGGAGGTTGAGTCATACAATGCCTGTCCGATCCGCCGACCGTTCTCGAACACCTGAATATCGGCGAAGCTCATATACAACGCCATGTCCCAGCTCCATGTACCGATGTAAGTGGTCGACAGCGCGCAATTGGCTGGCGGGGTGCCTGGCGGTAACTCGCGGGTTTGAAAGCCTTTGCTGCGCAATTGGGCTGTGTAGGTGGTGTTGAAGCCTTCACGCAAGCCGGCAGCGGGGATCATGCAGATTTCAGGGGAGTGAACATTAGAGGCGGGAACAGGTGTGACGGTTTGCGTGATGCTGCAGCCGGTGAGGGCGATGCAGGCCAGTACGAAAGCGAGGGCTGTTATCCGGCGCATTGCGACCTCCATGTCATGAGTAGTGGCTGGATGATAGCAGTGATCGTCCAGCGTTGAGCACGATGGTTCGGGTGCAGCAGATCAAATGTGGGAGGGGGCTTGCTCCCGATGGCGGTGGGTCAGTTACATATGTATTGGCTGACACTACCTCATCGGGAGCAAGCCCCCTCCCACAGTGGGATGTCATTGCTTGTTGAATTTGCGTTTATTCATCAGGCCAGCGCTTCACCCATGAACATGTTGCTGGATGTTGAACCGTCAGCGTGGGCAGTTTCTCTGGGTTAGCCTTGTTTTCTTAATGCCAACAAGGACTCGTCATGCAAAGAAAGGTCATTAATCCCACGACGGTATTCAATTCGCTGCAATACGGTTTCAGCCAGGCCATGGAAGTGCCGGATGGTCGGCGGATCATGCTTTCCGGGCAGGTGGGCGTGGATGCTCAAGAGCGCACTGTGGGCCCTGGCATTGCCGAGCAGACCGCCACGGCGTTGGACAATGTCGAGAAGGTGCTGGCTGAGGTGGGTGGCGATCTGTCCCATGTGATCATGCTGCGGTTGTATATCGTCGAATCTGCCCGGGAGCAGCAGGAACCGATTGCTGAAGCGCTGCGCCAGCGCTTCGCGCATAACCCGCCGCCGTCTTCGTGGATCATGGTCAGTGGGTTATCGTTGCCGGAATGGTTGATCGAGGTTGAGGCAGAGGCGGTGGTTCCGTTCAGTTAGGCGAGCGCTTTTTTGAACGTGGGTAGGGTAAAGGTGCACGTGCGATCCAAAGGTGGGAGGGGCGGTGCGACGATTCGACTTGCCCCCGATGAGGTAGTGTCAGCCAATACATCTGTGACTGACCCAACGCCATCGGGAGCAAGTCGAATCGTCGTACCGCCCCTCCCACATTTGATCTGCGCTGCTTTGAGCATCATTTGTAGTCAAACCCCGATTCCCGCCGTACCATTCGCCCCCTCGCAGTGACGTGAGGCGCAGCGCCAGGAAGGCTCATCCCATATTTGTCCTGACGGCTGCAGTGTACTTTTTGCCAGCGTTCAGGATTCGATATGTCTTGCTTCTCCCGGCCTTTGGCCTTGTTCTTGATCACGGCGGCCCTGACGGGGTGCGGTACTCAGCCCGCCTCGCTGGTCAGCCAGCCGTTGCAGCCTGGCCCCCAGGAACCGGTCGCTTATGTTGTCGGGTCGATCGGCCCGCAGAGTCTCAGCGCGTCCCCAGCACCTAACCAGCGTCTACTGTTTCGCAAGCGTGGTTCCGAATTTGGTGCCGCGGCGATATGGGTCGGTGCGGGGCGCCAAACCCCTCAGGATGTGAAGGATGCGGCCGGTGCCGCCAGTATATTTGTGCTGGCGCTCAAGCCTGGGGATTACGAGTTTTATGATTTTCAGTTTTTCTCCAGCAGTTACTCACCGACTCTGGGGACCACCTATACCTCGGTGCAGGCGCGAGAGAAGTTCAACCTGCCACTGCGCCTGAAAGCCGGCAACGCCTATTACCTCGGTGAGTTTCGCTCGTTATGCCTTGGAGCCTCCCTGTGTGCCTTCCGCTGGCGCGATCAGCAAGCTCGTGACGAGCTGCTTGCGCGCCACTATGTTCCGGGCTTGCCGACTCTGGAGTTGCTGCCCCTGGATTATCGCAGCGCCGCCCCTTACATCATCGCGCCTCTGCCAGCCGGCGCGGGCCAGAACACCCTTCACGAGACACGTCCATGAACCGCTTTATGACCCTCGGCGCCCTGACGCTGCTGACGGGGTGTGCAACCACCCATACGCTGCCTGAGCGTGCATTGCCGGATGGCAAGGAATACCTCAAGCCGATCCACGTTATGATCGATGATCCGCTCAATGCCGCACTCATCCGTAATCAGTTGCGCGAGACCGGGGTGTTTCGCAGTGTCGAAACCGGCAGGGGCAACCCGGGGGATTATTCAGTATGGGTGCGCTACAACATCCAGCGTGATATGCCGCCTTTCCCCTTGGTATTGCTGAGTGCGGCAACCCTGTTTCTAATGCCCCTTTCCGTGACCGTCGACACCACCACCGAGTTCTCCCTGCAGCACGATGGAAAGCAGCTCAAGCAGTACAGCTACCGCAACGTCACCCACAAATACTCCTGGCTGCTGGATGGCCCCGGCGGGATGGAGCTACAGAGCGGTCATCGTGTCGCACGTGCTTTTGCCGAGGATGTACAACGCGACGGCTTGCTGCCCGAGGAGCACGCACAATGATCAGGACTACGCTACTGGCTGCCGTGCTGTTGCTCGGCGGTTGCGGTACCGCCCTCAAACCGTTGGACTACAAGGCAGAACGTGCCTATGTGCCGATGAGCGTCACAATGCCGTCGCCCACGTCGAGGTTTGAACAGCAGACCCAGCGCGAGGTCATCCAGCTGTTGCGTGACACAGGTGCCTTCAGCTTTATGGATGGCGGCTTCAGCAAGACCGGCTACAGCTTGTTGGTCGATCAACGCGGCGGTAAAGGTGCCGGTGCGCTCCCGGCGATACTCGGCGCGCTGACGCTGCTGACCGTGCCGGTGCCCTACACCTATGAGCGCCAGTTGCACGGCTCGCTGTACAAGGACGGGCACCTGCTCAAAACCTATGCCTACAAACGCGGTGGCTGGACGGCCACGACCTGGTATATCCCCATGACCGAGCCCCGCAGTGAAAGCGAAATGTTGAGCGACTTGATGCGGGATCTGGACCACGATCGCTTGATTCCTTATCAGTGACAGTTGGGTATTTTAATTAGTCTTAATAGAGGAATTCACGGATGAATTACGCGTTGTTGTTTGGCTTGGAGGTGCAACTGGGCTTTTTGGTGATGGCCTTTGTGTTGGTGATGGCGGTGATTGGTTTCATTCTTGACAAAGACACCACGCCGCAAGTTGTCGTGGCGACTGGCGTTGCGCTGATTTCGATTGCCGCGTGTGCCGTGGTCTCTATCGACGCATTCAATGGGCTGGCGCAGTCACTACATGAAAAAGGCAAAATCAGCGGTGATCTGTTTGACCAGGTCAAACACCGTTCCAACCTGTTCCTGTTTGTTTTCCCGTTTGTAACCGCCGCCATCGGCACGAACCTGATTTCCGATGTGCTGACCAAGAAGTTGCATTATGAAAAAACCTTGGGTCCTGTGGATTTGCTGCAAGGGTGCTGGGAGCTTCTGACAATCCTGTTCGGTGTGGTTATTTTGCCGTTTGTTGCGATTGGCTTGGTGCCCTTCCTGCTGGTCGATACGTGGAAGCGCCACGTCACCCGTTATATGGAAGTCGTTGGCGCAGTAAACCGCCATCTGCAACTCAAGATGCTGAAGGCCGACATCATTTCCAGGAATCTGTTTCGTGGCCCACCAGCCAAACCTGAGCGCTGATTCCGGTCGCCGGCACTCAGTCCTTAATACCGAATCATCACCGACTTAAGCTCGGTGTAATCCTCAATAAATGCACTGCCAAACTCTCGCCCAACCCCCGAAGACCGGCTGCCGCCAAACGGCACAGCCGGGTCGAGCAAGGTGTGCATGTTCACCCACAAGGTGCCGGCCTTGATCGCCGGGATCAGGCGCAGGGCTTTACCCAAATCGTTGGTCCACAGGCTGGCGCTCAAGCCGTAGGGCCCGTGGTTCATCAGCGCCAGCAGTTCGTCTTCGTCATCGTAGGGCAGGAAGGTGGCGATGGGGCCGAAGGTTTCTTCGTTGAGCAGGGTGTCGTGCAGGTGGTTGGCGAGGATCACCGTGGGTTCGACGTAGCAACCAGGCCGGTCGATAAGGTGGCCGCCATGGATGATCGTGTTGTTTTCGGCGCGGGCCTGGTTGAAGTAGCCGAGCAGTTTCTGCTGGTGTTGCTGGTGCGTGACCGGGCCGAATTCGGTGTGTTCGTCCAGGGGCGAACCGATGTTCAGGCGGCTCAGGCGCGCTTTGAGTTTTTCCAGCACGGCGTCGATCTGCGAGCGGTGCACGAAAAAGCGTTCAGCCGCCGCGCAGATTTGCCCGGCGTGCAGGAAGCCCGCCTCGATGATGCCGTCCACTGCCTTGTCCACGTCCATGTCACGCAGGAAGCCCGCAGCATTCTTGCCACCCAGCTCCAGGGTTGCACGGGTCAACCCGGCACCCATGGCGCTGCGGCCGACGGCGATGCCGGTGGGCACTGAGCCGGTGAAGGACACTTTGTGGGTGCCTGGGTGTTCCACCAGCCCCTTGCCGACATGGCCGCCGCCGGTCAACACATTGAGCACCCCCGCCGGTAACCCCGCGTCGATCGCCAGTTCAGCGATGCGCAGCAGGGTCAGCGGCGTGAACTCGCTGGGCTTGATGATGATGCTGCAGCCGGTCACCAGCGCCGAGGCGAGTTTCCAGATGGCGATCATGGTGGAGAAATTCCACGGCACAATGCCAACCACCACGCCCACCGGTTCGCGCAGGGTGAAGGCGGTGTAGCGCTCGCCATTGAACGACGGCAGCGATGGGGTCAGGGTCTGGCCGCTGAGCTTGGTGGCCCAGCCGGCGTAGTAACGCAGGAAATGCGCGGCCTGGTCGACCTCGAAAGCGCGGGAAATCTGGATGATCTTGCCCGACTGGCAGGTTTCGATCTGCGCCAGTTCTTCACGGTGCTGTTCCAGCAGGTCGGCCAGTTTCAGCAGCACGTTGCCACGGGTGGCGGGGGCGGCCTGGGACCAGAGTTGGAAACCACGGTTGGCGGACGCAACCGCTGCGTCGATATCGGCCAGGTCAGCATCGGCGACTTCGGCGATCACCTGGCCGTTGGCGGGGTTGGTCACGCTCAGGCTTTCAGCGGCGTGGCTGCGCACGTTGACACCGTCGATAAACACCCCATGGCGGCGACGCAGAAAGGCTTCGACTTGGGGCAGCAGCGGGATATCGCTCATGGCAGGTTCCTGGCAGTTCATAGAGAAAACCCGAGGGTAACCAACGCACCGATAAGCGGCTTGACTGTGCCTGCCAGGTTTTATGCCTGTGCATGCCGCACCTGTGAAAAGTACAAGTTTGCCTGCCGAATGTGCATTCTCCGCCTGCGTGAGCCGTTCGATACTGGCCCTGTATCCCGCGCCGCTCCGCAATCCGGAGCGCCTGCCGGACTTCCAATAATAAGCAGGGCCGTCCATGAAAAAGCCAAACCCGCTCCTCGAAGACCTCAAGCCCCTCCTGCCGGCCATCGCCGCCAATGCCGGCTGCGCCGAACAGCTGCGCCAAGTGCCGGATGAGAATATCGCCTTGCTCAAAAGCATCGGCCTGCATCGCGCCTTTCAGCCCAAGGCGTACGGCGGCCTCGAGCTGTCATTGCCCGAATTCGCCGACTGCATCGCCTTGCTTGCCGGCAGTTGTGCCAGCACCGCCTGGGCCATGAGTTTGTTGTGTACCCACAGCCATCAGCTGGCGCTGTTCTCGGCTCGGTTGCAGGAGGAAATCTGGGGCGCCAACCCGGATGCCACGGCCAGCAGCAGTATTGCGCCGTTTGGTCGGGTCACCGAGGGCGAAGGCGGCGTGTACTTCAGCGGCGAGATGGGTTGGAGCAGCGGCTGCGACCATGGTGAGTGGGCAATTGTCGGCTGCCGCCGCCAGAATGCCGAAGGCACCCAGGATTACTGCTTTGCCGTGCTGCCGCGCAGTGACTATCAGATTCGCGACGACTGGTTCGCTGCCGGCATGAAAGGCAGCGGCACCAAAACCCTGGTCATCGACAACGCCTGGGTGCCCGAGCACCGTATCCAGAAGGCCAAGGACATGATGGAGGGCAAGTCCGCAGGCTTTGGCCTCTACCCCGACAGCCAGATTTTCTACGCACCTTATCGGCCGTATTTTGCCAGTGGTTTCTCCACCGTCAGCCTTGGTGTGGCCGAGCGCATGCTCGACGTGTTCCGCGAAAAAACCAAGACCCGGGTGCGCGCCTACACCGGTGCCGCTGTGGGCGCCGCCACCCCGGCGTTGATGCGCCTGGCCGAGTCCACCCACCAGGTGGCCGCCGCCCGGGCGTTCCTGGAGAAGACCTGGCAGGAACACGCTGAACACAGCGCCGCCCAGCGTTACCCGACGCGCCAGACCCTGGCGTTCTGGCGCACCAACCAGGCCTATGCCACCAAGATGTGCATCGAAGCGGTGGATCGCCTGTTCGCTGCCGCGGGTGGCAATGCCTGGTTCGAACATAACGAGATGCAGCGCCTGTTCCGCGATTCCCATATGACCGGCGCCCATGCCTACACCGACTACGACGTCTGCGCGCAGATCCTCGGCCGTGAGCTGATGGGCCTGGAGCCCGACCCGAGCATGGTGTAGTCGCGTATTCCTCCATAACCATCAGGGCGGCCAATAGACGCC
This sequence comes from Pseudomonas khavaziana, assembly GCF_036704165.1. NCBI lineage: Bacteria > Pseudomonadati > Pseudomonadota > Gammaproteobacteria > Pseudomonadales > Pseudomonadaceae > Pseudomonas > Pseudomonas khavaziana. The sequence continues at coordinate 4,279,432 of NZ_CP129946.1, read as the reverse complement.
ACCCGGGAGCCTTGCATGTCTGACGTTTTCGACCCGCGTGCCTTTCGCCGCGCCCTGGGCAACTTCGCCACCGGCGTGACCGTGGTTACCGCCGCCACCGCTTCCGGGCGCAAGGTGGGCGTGACCGCCAACAGTTTCAACTCGGTGTCCCTCGACCCGCCGCTGGTGCTGTGGAGCATCGACAAACGCTCCAATAGCCATGAGGTGTTCGAGGAGGCCAGCCACTTTGCCGTGAATGTGTTGGCGGCCGACCAGGTGCACCTGTCCAACAACTTTGCGCGCCCCCGTGAAGATCGCTTCGCCCTGATCGAATACGAGCCGGGGGAGGGCGGCTCGCCGGTGTTCGCCGATTGCTCGGCGCGCTTTCACTGCGAGAAATACCAGCAGATCGATGGCGGCGACCACTGGATCATGATCGGCAAGGTGGTGGCCTTCGATGATTTTGGCCGGGCGCCGCTGCTCTATCATCAAGGCGCTTATGCCGAGGTGCGGGCGCTGCCTCCGTGCGCGCCCGACGGGGTTCAGAACGGTACGGCCACCACCAGCTGACTGTAGACATTGGTGCCGTTGCCGCCGACCTGGTTGCCGCCGGTGTCGGCATCTTTGTCGGGTTTGTACAGCCCCAGCAGCGGCGTGATGATCAGGTGTTCATTGACGGCCCATTCGGCGTACAGGTCCAGTTCGCGGCCATCCAGGTTCAACTGGCCGCGGGTGCTGACGGTGTTGTAGTCGAAGAACAGCGCGCCGAGGGTGAGGTTCTCCAGCGGCTTGGCCTTGAACGCCACGTGTTGCACCGCTGTGTTGCTGTTGTAGGGGCCGGAATAGTTGCCCGCCACTTCGCCCTGTACCCAGGTGCCATAGCCGCGGTTGAAGCCTGAAAACATGCCGTCCCAGTTTCTTGAATAACGGGCGTAGCGGTAGGTCAGGTCCGGTGACCAGGGCAGGTCGGCGAAGGTGTAGCCGGCTTCGGCGTAGCCGGCGCTCTGCTGGCTGTCGCGGCGGTCCTGGCGCGCCAGTTCGAAGGCGAAGTGGGCGTTGTCGATGCCCGCATTGCCGGCGCCACGCACGCTATAAAGGTTCATGCCTTTGCGCTGGCGTTGCAGGTCGGTGGCGAAACGCTCATCCACGTCGATCCCGTGAATATAGGTAAGCCCCAGGGTACCCGGCGCGGCGCTGTACTCCAGGGTGCCCGCAGCCATTTCGGTCCTGGCTTGGGCGCGGTTGTCGGACTTGATCCACATCAGGCTGCCATGCACGCCATCCTTGCCGCCCAGGCGAATGACCGCTGTCTTGTCGAAAGCATGGCGCGCGGCGATGTAGTAGGCGCCGCCGCGATTGAACTCCCCATCGCCCACGCCATTGCCGAGGTTGGGGCCGTCGTCGTTGATGATAAAACCGTCGCCCAGCATGATGATCTGGCGGCCGAACGACAGGTCTAGGCCGTCCTTGCCCAGCGCCGGGAACAGCTCGCCGGAGCGCCAGCCGGCGAAGGCCTCGTCAAACTTGGTGGTGCGCTCGGTGCCATTGGTGACCCCGGACGCATCGCCATCGCCCCAGGTGCCGGAACTCACCAGATTGGCCGTGCCATACACGCCGCCCAGGCTACCCAGGTTTTGCTCGACGCTCAGGCCGTACTTGATGAACGCCTCGCGCCAGGTGGAGCCGCCCCGGCGGCCGTCGTAGTTTTTCGGACTGTTGAACATCCCATACACAGCGAGGAAGTTTCCCGTGACCTGGGTGTCGGCATCGGCGTACAACTCGACGGCATGAGCTTGCCCGGCCAACAGCGCGACGCCTATGACGACCGCTTGGCGCAGAGGGCGATTTTTCAGTGTGTGCTCCATTGTTATTGTCCCCATCTTGGTTAAGAGTGAGGGCGCATTAGGGCGAGGGGCGTCAAGCCAAGTCTTTGCCATGCGTGCCAGGGAATTGACCCTGGCCGCCAGGTGCTACGCCGTGGCAGGCAGCTACAAAACCAGCGGCAGACAGGGGCAAGACGATCAACGCGGGTGGGGCGCAGAGTGCCGACACACTAAAAAAACCGCTTTCGAGGACCCCACCATGTCGATCAACGACCGACTCACCGCGCACCTCAACCGAGGCACGGTAGGTTTCCCCACCGCGTTGGCCAGTACCATCGGCCTGATCATGGCCAGCCCGGTGATACTCACCGCCACCATGGGCTTCGGCATCGGCGGCAGTGCGTTTGCCCTGGCAATGCTGATCGCCGTGGTGATGATGCTGGCCCAGGCGACCACCTTTGCCGAGGCCGCCTCGATGCTGCCCACCACCGGTTCGGTGTACGACTACATCAATTGCGGCATGGGCCGGTTCTTCGCGATCACCGGCACCCTGTCGGCGTATCTGATCGTGCATGTGTTCGCCGGCACCGCCGAAACCATCCTCGCCGGGGTCATGGCCCTGGTGAACTTCGAACACCTCAATACCCTGGCAGAATCGGCCGGCGGCTCATGGCTGCTGGGCGTGGGTTTCGTGATCGTGTTCGGGGTGCTGAACGCCTTCGGGGTCAGTGCCTTTGGCCGCGCAGAGATCATCCTTACGTTCGGCATGTGGACCACCCTGATGGTGTTCGGCGTGCTGGGCTTGATCGCCGCGCCAGCGGTGCAACTGGACGGCTGGTTCGGGGAGTCGCTGGTGGGCACTGACCTGGTCACCGTGTTGTCGCTGGTGGGCATGGCGATGTTCATGTTCGTCGGCTGCGAGTTTGTCACTCCGCTGGCACCGGACCTGCGCCAATCGGCCAAGGTGATGCCACGGGCGATGATGCTCGGGCTGATGGGCGTGGCGACGTGCATGTTCATCTATGGCGCCGCGATGAAGCGCCAGGTGGAAAACGTGGTGCTCGACGCCGCCTCCGGTGTGCACTTGCTCGACACACCCATGGCCATCCCCCGGTTTGCCGAACAGGTGATGGGGCAGGTCGGCCCGTTGTGGCTGGGCATTGGCTTCCTGTTTGCCGGCGCTGCAACCATCAACACCCTGATGGCTGGCGTACCGCGCATCCTCTATGGCATGGCGGTGGATGGCGCGTTACCGAAGGTGTTCACCTACCTGCACCCGCGCTTCAAGACACCGCTGCTGTGCATCCTGGTGGCCATGCTGATCCCGTGCCTGCATGCGCTGTACCTGGGCGGTAACACCGACAACATCATGCACCTGGTGCTGGCGGCGGTGTGCGCGTGGAGTTTTGCCTACCTGCTGGTGACGTTGTCGGTGGTGATCCTGCGCATTCGCCGTCCGGACTTGCCCCGGGCGTACCGTTCGCCGTGGTTCCCGCTGCCGCAGGTCGTGTCGAGCATCGGCATCCTGCTGGGCATGTGGTTTATCACTCCGCCCGGCATGAACCCGGCGGATATCTATGTGCCGTTCGGGGTGATGCTTGGCGTAACGGCGACCTACGCGTTGTTCTGGACCCTGGTGGTACAGAAGGTCAACCCCTTCAAGCCCGCCTGCGTCGAGGAGGTGTTGGCCAAGGAATTCAGCCATGAACCGGGACATGCCCATGAGCCTTATAGCGACTTTGCGGCAAAAACTGTTTGACCTGTTCAGCGCTGATCGCGCACCGAGCGGCTATCGACCCGGGGTGACCCTGGCGCGTTTGCGGCGTGATCTTGGCCTGGCGACACTCGACGTGGATGGGGCGGTATTTGAGCTGGTCGAGCGCACCGAATCGCAGTTGTTGATGCATCTGGTGATGACGGAGTTCGTGTTGCACGTGCCCACGCCTACCCCAGGGGCGGGCAGCTTCGAGGTGCACCATGGCGGGGCTATTCGGCGCAACGGCATCCGTGTGCGGCAGCGTTCTGGCAACCAGGCCCAGGGGCTTGAACTGCAGGCGCGTTTGCTGGCGGACAAAGGGTTATTCGAAGCGCTGATGCCTCTGGATTTCAAGCGTCTGCGTATCGACCTCAAGGACCAGCAATGGTGCGTGCGCCTGGAGCATATGGGCGGCAGCGAAGTGGTCAACCGCATGCCGGCGTTTCGGCGTTATATCGCTGTAAGCCCGGAGCAACGCAACTATTTACTGGCGGCGTTGGCTGGCATGAAGCGGGTACTGTCGAATGTCTGATTGGCATCATTAGTGCTTCTGCAAAGGCCAAACGAGTTGTTGTTGCGCGCACATAGATAACATGTTAACTATTGCACCAGAACAACAAAAAGAACGCCACTGCGGAGACACCCCATGAGCATCCCACAGCATGCACCCGACGGGCTCGACAGCTGGAACCGCGAACTGCGCGCCGCGTGCGGCCACTTCGACACCGAACTGGCCTTCAACCGTTCGCTGTTTATCGGCGAGATCCACAACCTGCCCCGTGGCCTGGCGATCCTGCGCACCAATGCCGGGCTGATCAAGCGCCTCACGCACCATGCCGACCACGACAACGACCAGGAATGTTTCCTGGTCAGCCAGCGCAGCGGCTATGCGCAGATCACCCAGAACGACCAGACTGTGCAACTGGCCCCTGGCGAGATGCTGCTGATGGACTCGGTAGGCTCCATCGAAATCACGCCCTTCGGCTTGATCGAACACGCCTCGTTGTCCCTCTCGCGCACTGAGGTGTGCAAGCACCTGCGCGGCCAGGCGCGGGCCTTTGGCAAGATTTCATCGACCAAGGCCTGTGGGCGCATGTTGCATGTGCTGATGGATCAACTGTGCAAGGACGATACCGAAGACAACGCCACGGAAGTGGAAGCACTGCAAGCGGCCTTCGTGTCACTGTTGGGGTCGGCGCTGGAGCAGGGCGATGAGTGCCACGAAGGTGTGGCCTCGTTGCAGGGCAATAACCTGCGCAGCTATGTGCAAAAAGTCATCGATGAGTCACTGGGCCAACCTGGCCTGAGCCCGATTGGCCTGGCCAACCGCCTGAATATCTCGGTGCGGCACCTGTACCGCTTGTTCGAGGAACAGGACGACAGCGTCTGCCGCTACATCCAGCGGGCGCGGCTCAAGCGCAGTGCGGACGACTTGACCAATCCGTTCCTGCGCAGTGAATCGATCACCTCGATTGCCTACAAATGGGGCTTTACCGACTCGGCGCATTTCAGCCGATCGTTCAAGAAACAGTTCGAAGTGTCGCCCAAGGATTTCCGCACCAGCCGGTTGCAGGCGGTGGGGGCATAAACAGGTCCTTCAGGCTGCAGGAGATCCAATGTGGGAGGGGGCTTGCTCCCGATAGCGGTCTATCAGCTATACATGTGCTGGCTGATGCACCGCTATCGGGAGCAAGCCCCCTCCCACATTGAACCGAGTTGAGTTTCAGGTTTCGGGTAGGGTAGACCCACCATCCACCACCAGCGTCTGCCCGGTGATATAGCCAGCCAGGTCAGAAGCCAGAAACAGCATCGCCCCGGCAATATCCGCCGCCGTACCCAAACGCCCCAACGGCACACGGCTGGCGATACTGTCGGTCAACGCAGCATCACCCAGGTTACCCATCGCCGGCGTGGCGATCATGCCCGGTTCCACGCCATTGACCCGCACGTTCAACGGCGCCAGTTCCAGCGCCGCATTACGGATAAACCCGTTCACCCCGGCCTTGGACGCCGCATAGTGGCTCAGCCCCGGATAACCCACCCGATTGCCGGTGACCGAAGACGTCACCAGCACGCAACCCCGGCCTTGCTCGCGAAACATCGGCAGCGCCGCCTGGGTCAGCCAGAACAGCGCCGAGAGGTTCACCGCCAAGGTGCGTTGCAGGATCGCCGGCGTGATGTCGGCAAAGGCTGTCAGCGGGAAATACCCGGCGTTGTGCACCAGGATATCCAGCTGCGCCAAGCCTTGAACGCAGGCGAACACCGCCTCGGCTTGCGCCAGGTCGACAGCCACGGCCTCGACCTGATAACCCCGCGCGCACAGCTCTGCAGCCACCGTTTCGGCCTGTTCAAATAAGCGATCGGCAATTACCACCCGCGCACCCCGTTGGGCAAAGGCTTGGACGATGCCCAGGCCAATCCCTTGGGCACCGCCGGTGACCAGCACCACCTGGCCGCTGAAATCCAGGTCATTGGGCATGGGCAGGCTCCAGGCGCGTAAACGCCAGCGTCGGCACGTCGACGATGCTCGATCCACCGTCTGCCACCAAGGTCGCCCCGGTAATGATCGAAGCGTCGTTGCTGGCCAGGAAGCGGCATACCTTGGCGATCTCATCGGCACGGGCGGCGCGGCGCAGGGGTACATCGGCACACACACGCTCGTACGCTTGCTGCAAGGTGTCCCCGTAGGCGTCCATCAACGGCTGCATCTCTGCATCGGCCATCGGCGTGTGCACCCAGCCTGGGCACACCGCGTTGACGCGCACGCCGTGGGGGCCATAGTCCCGTGCCAACGAGCGATTGAGCCCGAGCAACGCATGCTTGGCCGTGGTGTAGCCGCACACTTCGGGCCCTGCTGCGAGGGAAGCGATGGAGCCAATCAGCACGATACTGCCGGCGCTTTCCTGCAACAGCGGCAGGCAGGCGCGGGCACTGTAGAACGCGCTGTCCAGGTTGCTGCGCAGCGCCGTCTCCCAGGTGGCCGGGCTGGTCTGGGTGGCGCTGCCCAGGCCATGGCCACCAGCACAGGCCAGCAGCACATCAATGCGTCCGTAGTGGGTGTGGATCTGCCTGATAAAACCGTCCCAGGTGTCAGGGCGGGCCGCATCGCCTACCAGGACCAGGCCGCCGGTTGCGTGCGCCACCTGCTCCAGCGGCTCACGGCGCCGGCCGATCAGCACCAGCCGTGCGCCTTCCTCGGCGTACAACTGGGCACAGGCGGCACCGATGCCGGTGCCGGCCCCGGTGATCACCACCGTGCGCGCCTCAGTCACGGGGATATTCCGTGTGGTTGAGCACCTGGCAATAGGAGCTGATGGGGAAGTTCGACAGTGCATCGAAGGACGCCCCCGCATAGCCGAAGATCTTGCCGTCGCTGCGGTGCTGTTGCAGATCGATCAGCACCAGGCCGAGGGTCGGCACGATCTTCTCCTGCCAGACGAACAGGTACAGCCGCTCGGCGATCTTGTAGTAATGGCAGCGGTCGGTGTCGCACAAGCCTTGCTCCACGCCCTTGAGGCATTGCCAGGCGTAGAACCCCGGGTTGAGGTAGATGTGCTCGTAGACCTCGCTGGGGCTGTAGCGGTACAGGTTGCGCAGGCCCACCAGCTCATCGGTGGGCGCATGCAGGCAGTGGCCGTCCTGCCAGGGCCGGTCAACGCTGCCGTGGAGGAACTCCGCGTGCACCGAGGTCAGCGGCTTGCCGGCCAGGGCGCGATGATAGAGGCCTTCATGGGTGTCTGCCTGTTCCGGCAGGCGGCCGATCACGGCGGTGAAGGATGCATTCGGCGTGTCCAGCACCAGGCTGATCGACCAGCTTTGCCCGGCCTCGTGCTTGATGAAGTCCACCAGGTACAGGCCCGGGCGAATCGAGCTGGCGCGGTAGGCGGCGCTGCCGCTGGAGTGGCCGTCGGCAGCGTGCCAGGCCAGGCGCTCTTGCTCGAAACGGTGTTCGATCTGCCAGCCATTGGCGAAGTGCAAAGTGAAGGTCTGCCCGGCCAGGTCGGCAAGGTTCGGCAGGATGAATGCCTCGGGCGCAAAACCGTCGGCCAAGGCGCCCACGGTGATCCAGTCAGAAGAAGTGGTCATGGCAATGCTCCCTTAAACGACGGCGAAGTAGTGTTTGACGAAACTCTCGCTGACCACTTCCCACAGCACCGGCGTGCCCTTGGTCACGAACCAGCTGTCACCGGCCTTGTAGCGGGTGGACTGTCCGGTGGACTCATCGGTGAGCACCACTTCGCCGGTGACCACGGTGGCTTGTTCGGCGAAGGGGTAGACCATGCGGAACTTGCCCTGGGTGGTGCCGAAGTAGGCGCTGCTGACCGCATCGGTGGGGGCGCCGAAGGTCATCTTGCCGAAGGCGCGCACCTCGCCTTCAAGGATCTGCGAGCCGAGGTCGGCCACGGTGCCCCATGCATCGAGTTCCGATAGCTGGATGTTGTGTTTGATAGGGGTAAGGGTCATGGCAATTGCTCCTGATAAATACAACATTATTTTTTGTAGGAGCGAGCTTGCTCGCGAAAAACGTCCTGACGCCGCGATTCACTGCAATGCCCGCGTTATCGTTGATGTTCTTCGCGGGCAAGCCCGCTCCTACAGGGGTTAGCGACGCCCGTTCCAGTAGCCGGACAGTTGGTGCCAGGATTTACCCGCCGTCAGCAGCAAGGGGCGGATCGCATCCTTGCCGATGATGGTCGGGCGGTGGATCGAGCTAACCAGGTCATAGCGCGCCGAGCCTTCGCTCATGCCCTCGGCCAGGACCTTGCAGATGATGTGGCTGGGGGTGACGCCGAAGCCCGAGTAGCCCTGCACGAAAAACGCATTGCTGCGCCCTGGCAAGGTGCCGATCTGCGGGAACAGGTTGGGGCTGCAGGCCATCGGGCCGCCCCAGGCCAGGTCGATCTTGACGTCCTTGAGGTAGGGGAAGATCTTCAGCATGAGCGTGCGGTTCCAGGCTTTCAGGTCGCCGGGAATGTGTTCCACCAGGGGCGTCGCGGCGCCGAACAGCAAACGGTTTTCATTGGTCACGCGGTAGTAGTCGATTACCGGGCGGATGTCGCTGTAGGCGCCACGGATCGGGCTGATGCGCTGGATCAACTCTTCGGACAACGGCTCGGTCATCATCTGGAACGCGTAGGTGTTGATGGTCGAGCGGTGCAGTTCCGGTTCCAGCTTGTTGAGGAAGCTGTCACAGGCCCACAGCAACTTGCTGGCGCGCACCGAACCACGACCGGTGCGCACGGTAATGCGCTCGCCGTAGCTGACCTCCAGGGCCGGGCTGTTTTCGAAGATGCGCACGCCATGGCTGGCCAGCGCGGTGGCTTCGCCCAGCAGCAGGTTCAGCGAATGCACATGCCCGCCACCCATGTGCAGCAGGGCGCTGGTGTAGGCGTTGGAGCCGATGATCTGCTGCACATCCGAGCCGCCGAGAAAGCGGATTTCATGCTGGCTGTTGACCGACTTGAAGTCCTTCTCCCAGGCGCGCAGGGTTTTTTCCTGGCGGGCGTTGAAGCCCATGTAGCCGTAGCCGTGGCAGAAATCGGCATCGATGTTGTATTTGGCGATGCGGTTCTTGATGATGTCGGCGCCCAGGTCGCTGATCTCGAACACCTGGCGCAGGCCGTCTTCGCCGACGTCCTTCTTGATCTTCTCCAGGTCATGGCCGATGCCCGCCATGATCTGCCCGCCGTTGCGGCCGGTGCCGCCAAAGCCCAGGTAGCGGGCTTCGAGCACGACGATATTGGTGATGCCTTTTTCCGCCAGTTCAAGGGCGGTGTTGATCCCGGAAAAACCGCCGCCGATCACCACGACGTCTGCGTCGATGTCTTGCTCCAGGGTAGGGAAACTGAGGTTGTATTTCTTGGTGGCGGTGTAATAGGTGGGGGTTTCGATGTTGATCATGGCGCAGCCTGAAAAAGTGAAGGAAGGCGCTGAAGCGAATGCCCCCATTAGGGCCCCTGGCGGGCTGGAAGTCTTGATCCTGCGTGCCCGGTTTTTTGATTCAGCGCGCCACGGGCGCGGCGACAGACAAGTTATAGCGCGCGAATGGGCGCGGAATGTTAGAGTTTCGTTAAATTATTAACTAAATACTTCGTGACCCTGAGCCCTATGTCCAAACCTCGACAATCCCTGACCCTGGCCTTGTTGCAAGCCCGTGAAGCGGCGATGAGTTTTTTCCGTCCCTCGTTGAATGAGCACGGCCTGACCGAACAGCAATGGCGCATCATCCGCATCCTCGAACAGCACGGTGAGCTGGAGATTTACCAACTGGCGGAACTGGCCTGCATCCTCAAGCCGAGCATGACCGGCGTGCTGGTGCGTATGGAAGCGGCGGGCATGGTGCATCGGCGCAAGGCCGAGCAGGACCAGCGCCGGGTGCTCATTACCCTGGCAGACAAGGGCAAGGCGAGTTTCGAGTCCATGAGCCAGTGCATGGAGGCCAACTACCAGCGCTTGCAGGATCAGTTTGGCGAGGAGAAATTCCAGACCTTGCTGGGGTTGCTGGATGACTTGAAGAACATCAAGCGATAAGGCGATCTCCCAAACCCAGGAAATCAAAATGTGGGAGGGGGCAAGCCCTAATGCCAGTCAGTTAAGGCTTTTTTGTAGGAGCGAGCTTGCTCGCGAAAAACTTACAGGCGCCGCGTTCATTCAGCAAACACGCGTTATCGTTGACGTTTTTCGCGAGCAAGCTCGCTCCTACAGAAGGCGATGACCGCTTAACTGACTGGCATTAGGGCTTGCCCCCTCCCACATTGGATCTCAGTACACGCCGCCTGTGGTGGTGGTCTGTAGAGTGTCTTTGAACTTCCCAGCCAATGCCTGCAAGCCCCGCATCAACACCGTAGTATCCACCCCCACCGCCACGAACGTTGCGCCCAGCTCGATATAGCGCCGCGCCAGGCGTTCATCCGCACTGAGAATCCCCGCCGCCTTGCCGGCCTTGACGATGCGCACGATGGCATCCTCAATCGCCGCCTGCACTTCAGGGTGCCCGGGGTTACCGCGATGGCCCATGGCTGCGCTCAAGTCCGCCGGGCCGATAAACACACCGTCCACGCCATCGACGGCGGCGATGGCGTCCAGATTGGCCAGGCCTTCGCGGTTTTCGATCTGCACCAGCAGGCACATCTGCGCGTCGGCCTGGTCGAGGTACTCGGGCAGGCTGTTCCAACGCGACGCACGCGCCAGGGCACTGCCGACGCCGCGAATACCCTGGGGCGGATAGCGCAGGGCGCGCACCAGTTCCCGGGCCTGGGATGGGCTTTCGACCATGGGCACCAGCAGGGTCTGGGCGCCGATGTCCAGCAATTGCTTGATCAGCGCGGTGTCGCCGATCACCGGGCGAATCAACGCCTGGCTGGGGTAGGGCGCTATGGCCTGCAATTGCGCAAGCATGCCCGGCAGGTGGTTGGGGGCGTGTTCGCCATCGATCAGCAGCCAGTCGAAACCGGCGTTGGCGGCCAGCTCTGCGCTATAGGCATTGGCGAGGCCGAGCCACAGGCCGATCTGCACCTCGCCCTGGTGAAGGCGTTGTTTGAAGCGGTTGACAGGCATGTCCATGACAGTCCTCCAGTGTTCAGACGAAGCGACAGGCGATCGAGCCGAGCAGGTCGTAGTCGACGTGGAAAGTATCCCCGGGGCGGGCCGCCACCGGGCGGGTAAACGAACCGCCTAGAATCACCTGGCCGGGCAGCAGGGTGACGTCATACGCCGCCAGTTTGTTGGCCAGCCAGGCCACGCCCTTGGCCGGGTGATTGAGCACTGCCGCCGAGACGCCGGACTCTTCGATCACGCCATTGCGGTACAGCACTGCCGGCACTTTGCGCAGGTCTATCTCGGTCGGCCGCACGGCACGGCCACCGAGCACCACACCGGCGTTGGCGGCGTTGTCGGAGATGGTGTCGAACACCTTGCGGGTGGCGTTGGTCTGCGGGTCGATCTGCTGGATGCGCGCGTCGATGATTTCCAGCGCCGGGATTACCCATTCGGTGGCATCGAGCACATCGAACACTGTGCAGTTCGGACCCTTGAGCGGCTTGCCGAGGATGAATGCCAGTTCCACTTCCACGCGCGGCACGATGAAGCGCTCGAAGGGAATATCACTGCCTTCATCGAAAAACATATCATCGAGCAGGGCGCCGTAGTCGGGCTCGGTGATGTTTGAAGAGACCTGCATGGCCCGTGAGGTGAGGCCGATCTTGTGGCCCTTGAGCGTGCGCCCATCGTTGATTTTTTGTGCCACCCAGGCGCGCTGGATGGCGTAGGCGTCCTCGATGGTGATGGCGGGGTAATCGAGGGAAAACTGGCGCACCTGTTCGCGGCTGCGTTCGGCGCGGTCCAGGTGGGCAGCGGCCGCGAGGATTTGCTGGGAGTCGAGCATGGCAACGGTCTCTAGTGGGGGTTGACGATGGCGGCGTGGGTGCGTAGCACCAGCAGACCACCGAGGGCGATAAACAGGGCGAGTACGTACAGGGCCAGGCTGGCGCTCTGGGTGGCGTCGCGCATCCAGCCAATCAGGTACGGCGCGAGGAACGCGGCAATGCTGCCGAACGAGCTGATCATGGCGATGCCCGCCGCCTGGGTGGTGTTGGACAGAAACGCCGGCGGCAGTTGCCAGAACATTGGCAGCGCCGCGCTGGCGCCCATGCCGGCGACCGCCAACCCGCTCATCACCAGCAGCGCATTGCCGGGCGCCAGGCCCGCCACGGCGATGCCGATCGCGGCCATCAGCAGCGGCACGCACAAGTGCCAGCGGCGTTCGCGATGGCGGTCGGAGGAGCGCCCACAGCCGATCATGAAGAAACAGCCGGCCAGGTAGGGCACGGCGCTGAGCAGGCCGACCTGGCTGTCGCGGCCGATGCCGGCGCCGTGGATCAGGGTCGGCATCCAGAACGCCAGGGTGTTGACCGCCAGCATCACCGCAAAGTACACGGCTACCAGCAGCCACACTTGCGGGTCCCGCAGGATGCCGCTGAGCGAGGTGATAGTCTTGCGCTGTTCCTCATTGCTCAACTGGGTGCGCAGTTGCTGTTTTTGCTCGGTGCTCAACCAGTGCACTGACTCGAAACTGTCCGGCAAGCACTTGAGCACCACCAGCCCCAGCAGCACCACGGGCGCACCTTCGATCAGGAACATCCACTGCCAGCCGCGCAGGCTGCCGACGTCGTGGAAGTTCTCCAGGATCGCCCCGGAAATCGGCCCGCCCAACACCCCGGCCATGGGCACGGCAATGGCAAACAAGGCGGTGACCTGGGCACGCCGACGCGCCGGGTACCAACGGTTGAGAAACACCAGGATGCCCGGGAAAAAACCGGCCTCGGCCACCCCCAGTAAAAAGCGCAGCAGGTAGAAACCGCGGGCGCTCTCCAACCACAGCATGCCGGTGGAGAGCAGGCCCCACACCACCATCAGGCAAGCGATCCAGCGCCGTGGCCCGACGCGGTCCAGGGCCATGTTGCTCGGCACGCCGAACAGCGCGTAGGCGATGAAAAACAGCCCGGCGCCGAAGCCGTACACCGTGTCGCTGAACTGCAGGTCGTGGCTCATCTGCATCTTGGCGAAGCCGATGTTGATACGGTCCAGATGGGCGAACAGGTAACACACCAGCAACAAGGGCATCAGGCGCCAGGTCACCAAACGATGGGTACGGTCGTGCTCGGCAAGCCGCAGGCTTGCAGTGGAGTGGGCTGTGCTCATGATGTTGTACTTTTTGTTGTAGGAGCGAGCTTGCTCGCGAAAAACGTCAACGAAAACGCAGCGCTGCTGGATCCGCGGTGCCTGGAGGTTTCTCGCGAGCAAGCTCGCTCCTACAGGGGGGCGGGGCCCTTTTCAGTTCGCCGCGTTGTTCAGGAACGCATGCACATTGTTCTGCTTGAAGTTGAGCTGCGGGTGCAGCTCGATCATCTCGAACGACAGCGCCAATAACCGCTGCGCCTGCAGCTCGGCGAAGTGCGCGGTAATCACCGCGAACACCGCTTCGGCCACCGCCTGGCGCGTGGAGAGGTCGCGACCGTGGCCGACCTTGAGGGTCATGTGCACGAAGGCGTAGTCATGCTTGCCGTCGGCCATGCGCCAGGTGTCCAGGCGCACGCCGCGGCTGCGGATGCCGCCCAACGGAAACACGCCACTGTCGCCCAGCACGCGGTGGATTTTTTCAAACAGGCCGGGCAAATCGGCCTGAGTTTCAAGGTTGTCGGTGTATTCGGCAATAAAGTGCGGCATGGTGTTCTCCCTGGTCTACAGCGGGAAAATCGCATTGATCTGGCCAGTGCCCGAACTGCCGAACGGCGGCGTGATGATCTCGGCCGGCTGGGCATAGTCGGGCCCACCCAACAGGCCCAGGAGCATGGCGGTGTCGTGCATCTTGCCTTCGCCAAAGCAGTGTTCGGCGTAGTCCGGCAGCATGGCGCAGAACTCCTTGAAGCGGCCCTGCTGCCACATCTCGACCACGTGCAGGTCCACCTGCTTGTCGAATTCGCGGGTCCAGTTATGGATATTCGCTTCGGCCTGGCGATCGTCGGAAAAACGATGGGACAGCGACCCGGACGCCAGCACCAGCACCTTGCGGTCACTCTTTTCGATGGCCCGGCGCACGGCGGCGCCAAAGGCGAAGCTGTCTTCCAGGCGATGCCAGGCACACCAGGCGGCGATGGAAATGACCTTGAACTTGTCATCCTCGGGCACACCCATGTGCATGTAGCGCATGGGCACCAGGGTGCCGTATTCCAGCTCCAGGCTGGGGATGTTGTGGGCCATGCTGCGCACGCCGGCCAGGTTGGCTTCGGCGGCGATCAACTCACCCAGCTCGGGGCAGCCCGGGTAGGCGTAGTCCATATTCTTGATGAAGTGCGGCAGTTCGTTGCTGGTGTAGGTGCCTTGGAACCGTTCGCCACAGTTGATGTGATAACCGCTGTTGACCAGCCAGTGCACGTCGAACACCACGGCGGTGTCGGCCCCCAGTTCGCGGGCGCGGCGCCCGATTTCCTTGTGCCCGGCAATCGCCGCTTCGCGACAGCCGTGATGCTTGCCGGGCAGTTCCGACAGGTACATCGAAGGTACGTGGCAGATCTTCGCTGCCAGAACCACTTCGCCCATGATGATTCTCCTGAATAATTGTTCTTGTAGGAGCGAGCTTGCTCGCGAAAAAGGTCAACGATAACGCAGCGCTTCAGGTAGCCGGCGGTGCCTGTGGGTGCTTCGCGAGCAAGGACTAGGCGTCCCCCTCGCTCCTACAGGCAATGCGGGCTTCAGATGCCCCAGCGCGGAATGTGATGACTGCCCATGGAAATGCACACGTTCTTGATCTCGGCAAACACTTCAAAGCTGTACTGGCCACCTTCACGGCCGGTGCCTGAGCCTTTCACGCCGCCGAATGGCTGGCGCAAGTCGCGCACGTTCTGGCTGTTGATAAATACCATGCCTGCTTCAATACCGCGTGCCAGTCGATGGGCCTTGCCGATGTCCTGGGTCCAGATATAGGAGGCCAGGCCGTATTCGGTGTCGTTGGCCAATTGCAGCGCCTCGGCTTCGTCCTTGAACGGGATCAGGCACACCACCGGGCCGAAGATTTCTTCCTGGGCGATGCGCATCTTGTTGTTCACATCGGCGAACACCGTCGGCTGGATAAACTGCCCGCGGCTCAAGTGCGCAGGCAAGTTGGCCGGCCGCTCCAGCCCGCCGGCCAGCAGCGTAGCGCCTTCCTCCAGGCCGATCCTGATGTAGCCGGTGACCTTGTCGTAATGGGCCTGGGTGATCATCGAGCCGACCTGGGTCTTGGGGTCCTGGGGGTCGCCCACGATCAAGCGCTTGGCCCGCGCCGCGAACTCGGCAACAAACTGCGGGTAGACGCTTTCCTGGATAAAGATCCGGCTGCCGGCGGTGCAACGCTCGCCGTTCAGGGAAAAGATCGTGAACAGTGCGGCATCAAGGGCACGCTCAAGGTCGGCGTCTTCAAAGATCAGCACCGGCGACTTGCCGCCCAGTTCCATGGAGTACTTTTTAAGGCCCGCGGTCTGCATGATTTTCTTGCCGGTGGCGGTGCCGCCGGTAAAGGAAATCGCCCGCACATCCGGGTGGCGCACCAAGGCATCACCAGCGGTGGCGCCGTAGCCCTGGATCACATTGAGCACACCGTGGGGGATCCCGGCTTCCACTGCCAGGCGTCCCAGTTCATTGGCAGTCAGGGGCGACAGTTCCGACATCTTCAACACCGCCGTGTTACCCAGGGCCAGGCACGGTGCGGTCTTCCAGGTGGCGGTCATGAACGGCACGTTCCATGGCGACACCAACGCGCACACGCCCACCGGCTGGTACAGGGTGTAGTTGAGCATCTGGTCGTCCACCGGGTAGCTGTGGCCGTCCATGCGCGTGCAGACTTCAGCGAAGAAATCGAAGTTGTGCGAGGCGCGTGGGATCAACACGTTTTTGGTTTGGTGGATCGGCAGGCCTGTGTCGAGGGTCTCCAGCTCGGCCAGGCGTGGCACGTTCTGTTCGATCAACTCACCCAGCTTGCGCATCAGGCGTGCGCGTTCCTTGGCCGGGGTGTTGGCCCACTTGGGGAACGCCGCCTTGGCCGCCGCTACGGCTTGGGCGACTTCTTCGGCGCCGCCGCTGGCCACTTCACCAATGGCCTCGCCAGTGGCCGGGTTGTAGTTGACGAACACGTCTTTGCTCTCGACCTCACGGCCATCGATCCAATGTTTGATCATGTTGCTCAAGCCTCTTTGCGCGCGGAGAAAAACTGCGTCTCACTGACAATACGGTTGACCAGGCGGCCCACGCCTTCGACTTCCACCACCACTTCATCCCCTGGCACCACATCGGCCAGGCCCTCGGGCGTGCCGGTGGCGATCATGTCGCCAGGTTGCAGGGTCATGAAGCTGGACAGGTATTCGATGAGGTAGGGGATATCGAAAATCATGTCTTTAGTGCTGCCTTCCTGGCGCAACTCGCCGTTGATCCAGGTGCGCAATTTCAGGTTGCCCGGGTCGGGCACGTCAGCCACGTCGACGATCCACGGGCCGACCGGGGTGGTGGCGTCGCGGTTTTTTACCCGCAGGTTGGGGCGGTAGTAGTTTTCCAGGTAGTCGCGGATCGCGTAGTCGTTGCACACCGTGTAGCCGGCCAGGTAATCCAGGGCGTCGGCGCGCTTGACGTTGCGGGCGGTCTTGCCGATCACCGCCACCAGCTCGCACTCGTAATGCATGTAGGCAACGTTATCCGGGCGCCAGGTGACTTGGCGGTGGCCGGTGTAGGTGCCGACTGACTTGATAAAAACCAGCGGTTCGGTCGGCGGTGTGAAAGCCAGTTCGGCGGCGTGGTCGGCGTAGTTCAAGCCGAGGGCGAACATGTTGCCGGTGGCGGGTGGCAGCCATTGCACCTGTTCTTGCGCGAGCCGGCGGCCATCGCCGAGGCGCACGCTGCAGTCGTCGTCGACCTGCACGGAATGGATTTGACCTTCAAAGCCGATGCGTGCGCGCTTCATGCCAATACCTCTGCCTCAATGGTGTTGAGCAAACGGCCCACACCGGTGATTTCAACTTCAACCCGGTCGCCGGGCTGCACATCGACGCGGCCTTCCGGTGTGCCGGTGATCAGCACGTCACCAGGGTGCAAGGTCATGAATTCGCTGATCTCGGCGATCAATTGCGCAATGTCTCGCACCCAATGAGCGGTGGAATTTTCCTGGCGCAGTTGGCCGTTGACGAAGAGCTTGAGGTCCAGTTGATTGGGGTTGGTCACTTGGTCGCGGGCGATCACCTCAGGCCCCAGGGCGCAGAACCCATCGCGGCATTTGGCTTTGACGGCGGGGCGGTAGTAGCTGTCTTCCGGCAGGCTGAACTCGTTGACCACCACATACCCGGCGACATGGGCCATGGCATTGTCCTGGCTGACGCGGCTGGCGCGCTGGCCGATCACCACACCCAACGCCGGGCCCGGTTGCAGACGCTCGCCCGCCGGCTGCAGCACCACGCCGCCATGGGTATTGCGGGTGTTGGGAGTCTTGATAAACAGCACCGGCTTGGTCGGTGGCTTCTGGTAGGGCGCCTGCTCGAAGGCGGCGAGATGTTGCTCCAGCAGGCCCTGGTAGTTCAGCGCAACGCCGAACAGGGTGCCGCTGGCAACATCATGCAGGGTACGGCTCATGCGTTTCTCCTGGCGGTGACGAAGACTGCGTTGGCAGTTCGTTAAGTTGTTAACGTTATAATTAATATGTTAACTACCGTCAAGCATGGCAAACTCCAACGGCATCAGAACAACAAGAGGAGGGCCGCGTGAAGCCGATTCCCAATATCAACATCGGGCAGGTCTACGACCAGCGCTACAGCGATGCCGAGGTGCATTACGACAAGCTCGGCAACCTGGCGGGTTTTTTCGGGCGCAACATGGCCGTGCATCGGCATGACCGGTTTTTCCAGGTGCATTACGTCAAGAGTGGCGCGGTGCGGGTTTATCTGGATGATCGTCAATACGTCGAGTCGGGGCCGATGTTTTTCCTCACGCCGCCCACGGTGGCCCACGCCTTCGTCACCGAAGCCGATGCCGATGGGCATGTGTTGACGGTGCGCCAGCAGTTGGTGTGGGGGTTGATCGACGCCGACCCCAGCCTCGCCTCAGGTGCGGCCTGTGTCGCGCTGGGCGACGACGCCGACGGGCTGGATCAGCTCTTCGAAGCACTGTGCGACGAGATCAACGCCGAACGGGCAGGGCGCGCTGCCGCCCTCGACAGCCTGACGCGCCTGATCATGATCCGCCTGCTGCGCCTGTGCGCCCACGCGTTGCCGGCACGCCCGATGGCCCGTGAAGACCTGCGCATTTTCCATCGCTTCAACGAGCTGGTCGAAGCCCATTACCTGGAACATTGGCCGTTGGTGCGCTATGCCGAGGGAATCGGCGTGACACCGGCGCGGCTCAATGAGGTGTGCCGACGCATCGCCGACTTACCTTCCAAGCGTCTGGTCCTTGAACGGCTGATGCAGGAAGCCAAGCGCCTGCTGCTGTTCAGCGGAAGTTCGGCAAATGAAATCTGCTACCAGCTGGGGTTCAAGGACCCGGCGTATTTCAGCCGGTTTTTCCTGCGTTATGCGCAGATGACGCCGGGGGAGTATCGGCTGCGGCAGTCGGGGTTGGGTTGACACTCCAGGCGCCACCCAGCGCCGTGTACAGATTCACCTGCGCCACCAACTGCGCCAGCCTATCCACAATCAGCGCCTGCTGTGAGTTGAACAATGCCCGCTGCGCATCGAGGAACGTCAAGTTGCTGTCCACGCCGCTGCGGTAGCGATGCTGGGCCAGGTTATAATAGCTTTGGTTGGCGGCGACGAAATCCCGTTGCGCGTCCAGTTGGTCGTTGAAGGTCTGGCGCGCGGCCAGGCCGTCGGCGACTTCCTGGAACGCGACCTGGATGGATTTTTCATACTGGGCCACCGTGATGTCTTTCTGCAGCTTGGCGTAATCAAGGCTGGCACGCAGGCTGCCCGCGTTGAAGATCGGCAGATTGATCTGCGGCTGGAATGTCCACGTGCCCGACCCGCCCTTGAACAGCCCCGACAGTTCCTTGCTGGTGCTGCCGGCGTTGGCCGTAAGGGTTACCGACGGAAAGAACGCGGCACGGGCGGCGCCGATATTGGCGTTGGCCGCCTGTAACTGGTATTCGGCCTGGAGGATATCCGGACGGCGTTGCAGCAGGTCGGAGGGCAAGCCGGCGGGGACGCGGGCAACCAGGTCGTCGGCCAGTGGACGCGAGGGCAGGTTTTCATCTACCGGCCCGCCCACCAGCAGGGTGAGGTTGTTGAGGTCCTGGGCCACCTGGCGTTCATAGCGGGCCACGCTGGCACGGGTGCTTTCCACCGCTGTGCGGGCTTGCACCACATCCAGCGCCGAGGCTTTGCCCGCGCTTTTACTGCGGCTAGTCAATTGCCAGCTGTGGTCATTGGCCACCAGGGTTTGCCCGGCGAGGGCCAGCAGTTCCTGATCGGCTCGCCAGGTCAGGTAGGCATTGGCCACGTTGGCCACTAGGCTCAATTGCGCACTGCGCCGTGCTTCTTCGGTGCCCAGATAGGTGAGCACCGCCTGTTCGCTGAGGCTGCGCACACGGCCGAACAAATCCAGCTCGTAGGCGCTCAGGCCCAGGGTGGCGGAATAGTTGGACGTGATCGCCGACTTGCCGGTGCCGGTCACGTCCCCCGGCAGCTTCTGGCGCTTGCTGGCGCCGTTGGCGGAGATCGCCGGGAACAGATCTGCGCGCTGGATGCGGTACTGCGCCTGGAACGCCTGCACATTCAGGGCCGCCACCCGCAGGTCGCGGTTGTTGACCAGCGCTTGACCAATCAGCTGTTGCAGTGCCGGGTCGTGGAACAGCTGCTGCCAGTCCGGGTTCGGCGCCAAGGGGCCGGCCTGCGCCAGGCTGTAGACGCCGCCCTGGGGATACTGCGCCGGTGTCGGTGCTGCGGGCCGTTGATACTCGGGGATCAACGAGCAACCGCCGAGCATCCAGGCCATGCCGACGGTATACCACGTCAGTTTGTTCATCAGGCGCCCACCATCCATTTGGCCAGGCCGTGCCGACCACTCACGCCGAGCTTGGCGGCGGCGCGCTTGAGGTAGGTCTCGATGGAGCTGTTTTTGACACTGAGCTTTTCCGCGATCTGCGGCACGGTGCCGCCGGTCAACAGGCCCAGGCACACCTCCTGCTCCCGCGCCGACAGGGTGATATCGCTCAGGGACAGACGCTTGTAGAACTCGCGCTGCAATTGCGATTGCTCCAGCAGGGTATGGGCCGGTCCGATCTCGGCCTGCGGTGCCTGGCGCAGGAGCTGCGCGTGCCGCTCCATCAGCGGCAACAGCGTGTCCGATAAACATTTGAGAAACGACAATTCCGCAAGGGAAAACCCACGCTGGGTCGGAGGCCGATAAAACGAAATCACGGAGCGTCGATTGCCTTGGCGCGATACCAGGTTGCACTGGTGCGAACTGCCCCGTGGGTGTGCGCTGTCGGCCTTGGCTTTCATCTGGATCAGCAACGGGTCTTGCATGCACAACATCTGGCGCAGCAACGGATGGTCGTTCAGCGGGTGCAGGGTCTGGTCTACAGACAAATCCTTGTTCAGCCCGGCGCTGCCCAGCAACTTGATGTCCAGCACGCAGTCGCGCAGTTCATCCAGGGTCCATTCGCTGAGGTCCACCAAATGGATTGGCACCCACTTGTCCACCAGGTGCAGCATATTGGCGGCGAAATGTTCGTTGCCGCTGTTTGAAATCAACTCGCCCATTTCGGCATAAAATTGCGCGCCCTGTGTGTCGCCAATACTACGGGTCAGACTCATAGCCATCTCATCCTTGATGTCGAAAACCGTCAACGGACGCCCTGGGCCTGGGCGGGGCGGTCCGTACTGCTTGAACGTAACTCGGCGTTCGAGATTTTATTTAGCCATAGGGAATTGTCCTACGTATGTAGCGGAAACGAGGGACACAAGCTGCCATAAAAATCGCGTCATTAATTCGACGTTTCTGGCGAGTAAAACCGGCAACGAACCCAGATGGATAATTTTTACATGCGGCTAAATAACTGATATTAAAGATAAAAATATTAATTTAAGTGGGTGGTCGAAATGCCAGCATCGGCTATATATAGCCAATCTCCTACAGGGCTTTAATCGTTTCAGCAGTGAACCCCTCGCCAGCCCCGTTCTATCCATTCGAATGTCCGGGTTTCGGGTGGCAGACAGCCTCCTGCCTGCATGCTCAAATTCGGCAACTTCCGCGTAATGGGCCACCTTGCGCCGCCAGTGCCTGACCCCCATGAGAAGGATCTTATGCAGCATTCCTCCCGCCTGCCGGCCAGCTTCCCGCTCACCGCCGCCCAACAGGACATCTGGCTCGATCAATTGCGCTTGGGCGATTCGCCGATGTACACCATCGGCGGCTATCTCGATTTTGCCGGCCCGGTGGTGCCCGAGCGCATCCGGCAGGCCGTTGCACAACTGGTGGCTCGGCACGATGCGTTGCGCACCCAGCTGCAAACCGACGCCGATGGCATGCCACGGCAAACCTTTGCCGCGCAATTGGCGGTGGACGTGCCACTGCATGACTTCTGCGCGCTGCCCGACCCACTCGCGGCGACCCATGCCTTGATGCAGGCGCAGATGGCCCGGACGTACGCCTTGAGTGGTGCGCCGTTGTTTGGTTTTTTCCTGGTCAAGCTTGACGATGATCACTACCGCCTCGGCACCCAAGCCCATCATCTGATCCTCGACGGCTGGGGCTTTGGCCAGATGCTGCAATCCCTTGCCGAGCTGTACACCGTCCTGGAACAGGGTGGTCAAGCGCAGCCGCTGGCCCCGTCCTATATCGAGTTCATCGACACCGACCAGCGCTACCTGCAATCGGCCCGCTACGCTCGCGACCGTGCTTATTGGCTGGACAAATACCAGGTGTTGCCCGAGCCGTTGCTTACACCGAAGAACGCCGCCAAGACGTCGAGCAACACCCTCGTGCAAGATTTCCCTGCGGCGCTGCTCGACCGCATGGAGCAGGTCGCCCATCGCCACGAGGCGTCGGCGTTCCATGTGTTGCTGGCGGCGTTGTATGTGTATTTCACCCGCACCAGCCAACGCGAGGAATGGGTGGTGGGGCTGCCCATCCTCAACCGCTCCAACGCGCGTTTTCGCGCCACCGTAGGCATGTTCACCCAGGTCAGCGCGGTACGTTTTCAGTTCAGCGAAGCGTTGTCTTTCTGTGACCTGGTACGCGGCATACGTGATCAGCTCAAGCAGGACTTCCGTCATCAGCGTTTCCCCTTGAGCGAGATGAACCGCGAGCTGGGCCTGCGCCGCACGGATCGCGGCCAGTTGTTCGATTTGTCTGTGTCGTTCGAGCAGGACGACCATGACCTGCGTTTCGGTCAGGTCCAGGCCCGCGCTATCAAGGTCTCCAACCAGCATGAGACGCTGCCGATCGCCATTCACCTGCGCAGCAACCGTTACCAGGACAGCGCCTGGCTGCACTGCGTCTATAACGAGGCGTACTTCCAGCACGACGAAGTCCAGGCGTTGGCGCGGCGCTTCATCTGGCTGCTGGAGCAAGGGCTGGAAGACAGCGCATTGAAGATCGGTGAGTTGTCCCTGCTGCCGCCTGAGGAGCAGGCCCGGTTGTTGCACTGGAACGCTACCGCGCAGCCCAACGCCGCGCCACAGACTTTGCACCAGCGGATTGAAGCGCAAACCGCACGCACGCCGGATGCCATTGCCGCGGTGTGCCAGGGCCGCCAGTTGACCTATAGCCAACTCAACCGCCAGGCCAATACCCTGGCCCATCAACTGTTGGCACACGGCGTACAGCCGGATGATCGCGTGGCGATCCTGGCCCGACGCGGTCTGGACACCTTGGCGGGGCTGTTGGCGATCCTCAAATCCGGCGCATGCTACGTGCCGCTGGATCCGGCCCATCCCGCCGAGCGCCTGGACTACCTGTTGCATGACAGCGCGCCTGTGGCGATCCTGACCCAACACGACCTGCGCCAGCGGCTGCCTGCGTCGCCGGTGCCGGTGATCGCGCTGGAGCCTGCCGCTGCACACATCGACAGCAACCCCCAGGTACCGGTCACGCCGTCGAACCTGGCCTATGTGATCTACACCTCTGGTTCCACCGGTTTGCCCAAGGGGGTGATGGTCGAGCACCACAGCGTATCGAACCTGGTGGACTGGCATTGCCGGGCCTTCGACCTGCACGCGGGCAGCCACACCGCCAGCGTCGCCGGCTTTGGCTTTGATGCGATGGCCTGGGAAGTCTGGCCGGCCCTGTGCGTGGGCGCGACGCTGCACCTGCCACCGGCCCACGACGGCGCAGAAGATATCGATGCGCTGCTCCACTGGTGGCGTGCGCAACCACTGGACCTGTGTTTCCTGCCCACGCCGGTTGCCGAATACGCCTTCAGCCAGCACCTTGTACATCCCACCTTGCGCACCTTATTGATCGGCGGAGACCGTCTGCGCACCTTTACCCAGGTGCAGACGTTCGCGGTGATCAACAACTACGGTCCTACCGAAGCCACCGTGGTGGCGACCTCAGGACCTGTCGAAGTGGGTCAGCCGCTGCATATCGGCGCGCCGGTCGCCAATGCCAGCGTCTACCTGCTGGACGCGCAACAGCGCCCGGTGCCGATTGGCGTAGTGGGGGAGTTGTATGTCGGCGGCAAAGGCGTAGCGCGGGGCTACCTGAACCGTGCCGAGTTGAGTGCCGAGCGTTTTCTGGAGGATCCTTTCAACGACGGTCGCATGTACCGCACCGGCGACCTGGCGCGCTGGTTGCCGGAAGGCAACCTAGAATACCTGGGGCGCAATGATGATCAGGTAAAAATCCGCGGCGTACGCATTGAACTCGGCGAAATCGAATCGGCCCTGGCCGCCCATCCGGCGATCAAGGAAGCCGTGGTGCAGTGCCGTGAGGGGCAATTGCTGGCCTGGTTTATCCCGCGTGAGCCGGTCGATATCCAGGTACTGCGCGCGCACCTGCAAAGCGCGTTGCCCGACTACATGGTGCCGGCGGCCTACGTATGCCTGGAGGTGATGCCGCTGACCGCCAACGGCAAGCTCGACCGCAAGGCCTTGCCGCCACCGAACCCGGCAGCCTTTGTCACCCGCCGCTTCGAAGCCCCGCAAGACGGGGTGGAAACCACCCTGGCGCAGATCTGGGCTGAATTGTTGCAAGTGCAGCAGGTGGGCCGCCAGGACCATTTCTTCGAGCTGGGCGGGCATTCGCTGCTGGCGGTGCAACTGGTGCAGCGCATGCGCCAGGCCGGCCTGCGCGCCGATGTGCAGGTGCTGTTCGGCCAGCCGACGTTGGCGGCGCTGGCGGCGGCGTGTGTTGGCAGTGACATCAAGGTGCCGGCCAATCGCATTCCGCCAGGCTGCACCCATATCACCCCGGACCTGCTCGCCCTGGCCGAGCTGGATCAACCCAGCGTCGACCGCATTGTCGCCGGCGTCCCCGGGGGCGCCGCCAATGTGCAGGAAATCTACCCGTTGGCGCCGTTGCAGGAAGGGTTGCTCTACCACCACCTCACCGACGAGCGCGACCCGTACCAGCAACAGGCGCTGTTCAGCTTTGCGCACCGCGAACAATTGGACGCCTTCGCCAACGCCCTGCAACAGGTGATCGACCGCCACGATATTTTGCGCACCAGCCTGGCCTGGGACACCCTTGAACAACCGATGCAGGTGGTGTGGCGTCAAGCGCGGCTGCAGGTCGAACCCCTGCGCGAACCGGCTGAACTCCTGGACCTGCGCCAGGCGCCGCTGATGGCCCTGGATTATGCCGAAGAACCCCATAACCAACGCTGGGTCGCCAGGCTGCGCTTTCATCACCTGGTCAACGATGCCACCTCGACCACTGTCTTGGTGGAGGAAATCCGTGCCCATCTGCTCGGCCAACAGGCGCAATTGCCCGCCCCCGTGCCGTATCGAAACGTGGTTGCGCAGACCCGTTGTGTCGCACGTCAGACTGCCCACGAGCAGTTCTTTCGTGAGCGCCTGGCAGAGGTATACGAACCGACCCTGGCGTTTGGCTTGCAGGAGCGCCAGGCCCACCGTGCCGAGATCGAAGAGGCTGAATGCTCGCTCAGCGATACGCTCAATCTGCGTTTACGCAGCCAGGCGCGGACCCTGGGTGTCAGTGCCGCGAGCCTGTTCCACCTGGCCTGGGCCCATGTGCTCAGCCGGGTCGCCGGCCGCGACGATGTGGTGTTCGGCACCGTCTTGCTTGGCCGCCTGCAAGCCGGCGAAGGCGCCGAGCGAGCCCTGGGGATGTTCATCAACACCTTGCCGCTGCGCCTGCGCCTGGCCGAACGAAACGTGCTGGATGCACTGCACGACACCCACGCCCAACTGAGTGCCTTGCTCGTCCATGAACAGGCGTCCCTGGCGTTGGCCCAGCGTTGCAGCGGCGTGTCACTGCTGTTCAACAGCCTGCTCAACTACCGCCACACCTCGGCCAACCCCGAGCTGAACCTGGTGCCGGGCATTGCCTTGCTCAGCAGTGAAGACATCCTCAGTTACCCGCTGATGCTCACGGTGGATGACGTGGCCAGCGGCTTCCGGCTCAAGGCCAAGACACCGCGTGCAGTGGGTGCCGAACGGCTGCTGGGCTATCTCGATACGGTACTCCATGGCTTGGTGGACGCGCTTGAGCGCGCCCCGAAAATGCCGCTGCGCGACGTGCAGGTGCTGCCTGCCAGCCAATTGCAAACCTTGCTGGTGGACTTCAACGCCACCGCCACCGATTACCCGCAAACCTTGACGGTGCAGGCGCTGTTCGAAGCCCACGCGCGGCGGACCCCCGATGCCATTGCGGTGCAAGCGGGCGAGCAGCGATTGACCTACCGCGAACTCAACGAGCGCGCCAACCAGTTGGCCTTCCATCTGCAAGAGCGTGGAGTACAGCCTGACTCGCGGGTAGCGTTGTGCGTGGAGCGCGGGTTGGAGTTGGTGGTAGGGCTGCTGGCGATTCTCAAGGCGGGCGGCGCCTATGTGCCCCTCGACCCGGGTTACCCGCGTGAGCGCCTGGTCTACATGCTCGCCGACAGCCAGCCGGTGGCACTGCTGGTACAGGCCACCACCCGCAAGTTGGTGGGCGAGGTCGCGATCCCGCTGATCGACTTCGACCACTGCACCTGGCATCAGGCACCCACGGTTGATCCCGTGGTGCCGGGCTTGAGCGTCGCCAACCTGGCCTACGTGATGTACACCTCAGGCTCCACCGGCACGCCCAAGGGCGTGATGATCGAACATCGCGGCCTGGGCAACCTGCTGCACTGGGGCTCCCGGCTGTGCCCGAATGCCGAAGGTGGTGCATTGTTGCAGCGCGCGCCGTTCAGCTTCGACGGTTCGGTGTGGGAGCTGTTCTGGCCGCTGAGCAACGGCATGCGCCTGGTACTGGCGCGGCCTGACGGGCACCGTGAACCGGCGTACCTGGCCCAGCTGATTCGCGAGCAACAGATCAGCGTGATCAAGTTCGTGCCGGCAATGCTGCAGCAATTTCTAGAACTGGATGAGTCGGCGCTGTGCACCAGCCTCACCGACGTCTTGTGCGGCGGCGGCGAACTCACCGAAGCCCTGGCCCGGGGCGTGCAGGCACGCTTGCCCAAGGTGCGCTTGCACAACGTATACGGCCCCACCGAAGCCACGGTAGACAGCAGCGCCTGGACCCTCGAGCCCGGCGCGCCCGTACCCGCCGGGCAACTGCCGATTGGTCGCGCCATCCACAACACCCGCCTGTACGTGCTGGACGCCCATGACATGCCCGTGCCGATGGGCATCAGCGGCCAATTGCATATCGGTGGCGTTGGGGTTGCCCGAGGCTACCTGGGCCTGGAACAACTGACCGCCGAGCGCTTTATCGACAGCCCCTTCGTGGCCGGTGACCGCCTGTATCGCACTGGCGACCTGGTGCGCTACCGGCCGGACGGCAACCTCGAGTTCCTCGGGCGCAACGACTTCCAGGTCAAACTGCGCGGCGTACGCCTGGAACTGGGCGAGATCGAGGCACGCCTGGCCGCACACCCGGCCTTGCGTGAAGTGGCGGTGCTGATTCGCGATGAGCGCCTGGTCGCCTACTACACCCTGCGTGGCCAGGCCTCTAGCCTGGAAGCCTTGCGCACCCATGTGCTGGAGCAACTGCCGGAATACATGGTGCCGGCCGCCTTCGTACAACTGGAAGCACTGCCTCTCAACCCTGCGGGCAAACTCGATCGCAAGGCCCTGCCCGAACCCGGGCTGGAAGCGGTGCTCAGCCGCGCCTATGAAGCGCCCGTGGGCGACGTGGAAACCCTGATGTCGGGGATCTGGGCCGAGGTGTTGAAACTCGAACGGGTAGGGCGCCATGATCACTTTTTCGAACTTGGCGGGCACTCGCTGCTGGCCGTAAACCTGGTAGCCCGTCTGCGCAAGGCCGGCCTGGAAGTGGATGCGCGCACCTTGTTCAGCCAACCCACCCTGGCCCAACTCGCCGCCAGGACGGTGGCGCAGGTACAACGCGTGGAAATCGCACAAACCGCCATCCCCCCACTCGACCGTCGGCGCCGGATCTGAGTGCACAGTGTGGGAGGGGGCTTGCCCCCGATGACGGAGTGTCAGCAGTGGATATATCAGCTGACCCACCGCCATCAGGAGCAAGCCCCCTTCCACATTTTAAGGTGCTGTCTTCAAGGGCTTCATACACTCGATGGAGCTATCCACGCTTCGACTGCCGAAGCGGATCAAGACATTGAAATGCGTCCAATGTGGGAGGGGGCTTGCCCCCGATGACGGAGTGTCAGCAGCGGATATATCAGCTGACCCACCGCCATCAGGAGCAAGCCCCCTTCCACATTTTAAGGTGTTGCCTTTAAGGGCTTCATACACTCGATAGAGCTATCCACGCTTCGACTGCCGAAGCGGATCAAGGCATTGAAATGCGTCCAATGTGGGAGGGGGCTTGCCCCCGATGACGGAGTGTCAGCAGTGGATATATCAGCTGACCCACCGCCATCGGGAGCAAGCCCCCTCCCACATTTTAAGGTGTTGCCTTTAAGGGCTTCATACACTCGATAGAGCGATCTACCGTAGTCCTGGCGATCTCCAGCAAATGCCACACCGCCAAAATCTTCGCCCGCCCTGGACTGTCCAGCAGTTCGCCACAATCCAGCGCGGTCGCCGAAGCACTGTCGAGCAGGCTGGCGGTGTACAGCAACGCATCTTCAAAACTCAGGTCGTTGTTGATGTTGTGGAGCCCTGACTGAACCGTTTGTCGGATTTTTTACCTTGTTTTTGACATGCCACGCTGTTTCCTACGCAGAGTTCGTCCTCGGATAATTTTCATATTCAATAATTGATACTTTCTAAAGTCTTAATTTCGCTGGGAATGGTTAATTCTTGAAAGTTTGATTCGGAATTTTCTACCTCGGACAATTACTTGTGTTCTGATTTTAATGAGAGAAATTTCCTAATTGAAAGTATTAATTTTCCTACTAGGAATGTTTGTTTTTCTTGCATGTTTTTTTTCGCCTACTAAATTGTGAATGTCACTTCGGTTAAGTGACTTCACAACAAATTGTAAGGGGTGTCAAAATGAAAGAGTCAGAGTTTGGAGAGGTCCTCTTCGGCTTCGATAGTGAATATGGATTTAATCCGTATGCCGGTAATGCAGGCGCTTCAGGAAGCCAGGGTGGTTGTGGTGGCAGCGGAGGTTGTGGAGGTGGCGGTGGTTGTAATGGAGGGAGTGGTGGCTCCGGTGGATGTGGTCACAACTCTATAGAAGATCAATCACCTGCCATCGAAAAAGTTTAACTTACCCACTTGACGGGGTTTCCTAGGCGCTGCCTGAAGCCCCTGCTGGGGATCATGCGATGAATATATCCATACCAAACTACCAGATTCTGAATTTCGAGACAGAAAGCCTAGTGATATCTGATGTAGGTATTTCAAAGGTACATTCACAACCACTTTTAAAGGCGTTGCGACAACTGCAGATGTCCCGGGCTATGACTAGAGATGAATTAGATGAAGTACTTTCTGGTAACGGTTTAAATGCGGACAGTGCATTTGCGTTTCTGGAGAAAATAATTCCTATCAGAACTGTAGGTGACCTTTATTTTGAAAAGACCATAGTTGTATATTCAAAGGAGGGGGTTGTTGGCGTTGAGGACCTATTTAGACAAGAGCTTTCCGGTGCGGTGGAGTTTAAAGAATTTTCAAGTGATGTAGTAAAGTCCGCTGCAGGGATTAGGTGTTTTATTGTTTTACTGTGTCATTCATATGATTATGAAGGTCTGAAAAAGCTACATTTCGACTTGGTCAAGTCGTCACCGCGCAGCGCTATTAGTGTTTGCTGGCCGATGGGGGATTTTTTTTGCATCGGGCAGCCTTATATCGCAGAGGTTGGGAATCCTTGTCATTTTTGTACCGTTGATCGACTTATTCATAATGAGTCAGTCAGGCTGGCGAAAAATAATTGGGCGTCTGCTTTGGCATTTTGTAAAAATAAGCATGTCAATATACCGTTTAAAAAACTAAGCCTGTATCAAGAGCTGATTGTTGTTGGTGCGATTATTAGAAATGTAAGGTTTTTTACTGAGGGCGGCGTGTTGCGTAAATACCATGACGATATTTTGTGTTCGTCGTATGTAAAGTTAAGCGATGGCGGAATATTTCAAGAACCAAATTCGCATTGGTATATGTGTGACTGCTTGGGGGGCGGGGTATGAAAAATATTCCGCATGATTATTACCTCAGATTTCTAGATCATTCGGTCTACGATGCGGTGCTCGAGTTTCACTGTAAGGGTAATTTTATTTTTCATGAAGCGTTTCAAGCTTGTACAGGCCTCCACTCACTGGATCAAAAACGTCTGAAACAGTTAACCGGCAATGAACTTGTCCTTTATCCTGATATGGATATAACGGTTGAGCTTGATTTTTCTGAGGAGGATAGGGCGAGTTGGTTGTATAGAAATGAATCATGTGAAAAATTCTCACCAGAACCCTTGGCCTTCAAAAGCCTGAATAAACTAGTAGCTCCTCTCGTCTCCAGGAGTATTGGGGGAAATAAGCGAGGATATCCGAGTGCGGGAGCGCTATACCCAGTTGAAATATTTGTTTGTTCCCTCACTGATTATAATACTGACTGGCCCACCCATGGCAATATTTTACATTTGCTGCCCAAATCTAGAAAGTTTGAAGTGTTGCAGAAGAAGGTGGATCTTGAGGATGTCAAAGCGGCTATTTTGAATTCGCCACAAGAAATTGGGCTTCCGAGTTTGGCGATTATCTATGCGGTCTATATTCCTAAAAACCTTTTCAAGTATAGATATCGCGGATATCGAATGGGACTTATGGAGGTTGGTTCTATTTATATGCTTATAGAGATTCAAGCAAAACAGCTGGGACTGGCATGTCGGCCCTGGTCCGCCTACACAGACTCTATGGTATGTAAGCTGTTGGGAGTTAATCCAGCCCTGTTCTTTCCTGTTTGTGTTCACTTGATAGGTAAACAGCATGAAACTGGTTAACGCAATGCAGAAGCCGGATCTTCCGGGAATATTATTGTTGCAACCTGCTGGGCTGCTTTCTCTGCCAAATTCCGTGGAGGTGTCAGACGCTCTTTCAGTTAATGGATCAGGTGTGGGTGGGGGTGCACGTTCTATCAAGGCTGCCCTAGGAGAGTATTTCGAAAGACGGCATTTTTACAGAGAACTTCTCTCAACAAAAAACGGGGTGCTTAATGAGTCATTGACGAAAATCGAAGTTGATAGTTTTGCACGCGCACTCACTCAGACTGCGTCGAAGTTTGTTTCAGTTGACGAAATTGAAAAGCATCAATTCTCATTGACTCGAGTCATGAGAGCTTCTGATTTTTCTGAATGCTTTATTCCCACAATAACAATTTCACTATCTGCGTATGGCCTTGAAAAGGATAACTTTCTATATCCTCTAAGGGATACATGTGGTTGCAGTTTTCACTGGGACCTGAATGTCGCATTTCTAGGAGCTATAAAAGAGTATCTTGAGCGACAATTTCTTATAAGGTTTTGGTTGACCAAACAATGTAGGTCACTAATTTCCCGCGTTGAAGTTGAAAGTCTGCTGGCGGGAAGAAATGTTAAATGTCTATATGATGCGCTTACTTTTTCAGGTGAGGTTTCCATTTTTGATATCTCTGACAACCGTTTCCCCGGAGTTTGTTTGCTAGTAGTTTATGGCCAAAAAAAGGCAAATCACCATGTGAAGTACTGTGCGGGTATGTCCTATTGTGGTGAGGTGGCTGAAGCCTTGGAAAAGTCAGTGCTTGAGTTGTGGCAAACCTATCGTTTCATGGATTTGTTTAAAGCGATCGAGTCTGATGAGGACAAGGTTGAGGATTCTTATCTTCGCTATTTCTTGAGTTGCAATGATTATATTACATATCAAGAAATAACTGATTATGTAGTTGTCGCAGATGAGCAAAATAGAGGAAATTTTTCAGCATTTTCGTTAGAGGTCTTTCTGTCTGTCCTGAAAAAACTCGGTATTATGGGTTATTTTTATTCCAAGTGTTCAAACGTCAATGGGGTTAGCTGTGTCTTTACAAAGTACATTTCACCTGATCTGTTCCTCCATATGGATAACTCGAAAAATATAAATCTAAAAAATAGATACTCCGAAAATTTTGAATCATCAATATTGTCGTCTCGTTTGGAGACCATGGTACCTTTCCCGTGAGGTGATCTATGTGTACCTATCCCTTATCTAAACCGTTTTTGCTGGCGATACTTTTTATCAAAGAACAGCTGAAAGAGCCGGTTGCCTTGCTCTGGATTGTGATATCCCCTGCAGTTACTTTTTACTTGTTAACTTACGCTAGGGTCACTGGTGATGAACTCTACCGAGACTACACCTCTGCGACTTCATGGTTCTACGCTTTTATCTCTTCAAGCGTGGCCCTATTTGGCTTGGCGTTTTATATCGTAGGGCGCAGGGAAAGTGGTTTTTTGCGTTCCTTTGTTTATACAAAACGCACCAAGATTACCTTTCTTACTGGGCAGTTTTTAGCCTACTCCTTCATGTCAGTTATTTATTGTTCGGTGTTTTACGTACTGACGCGGGGTTATTTTGGCTCCGTGGCTTTGGATGAATGGATGGTTATAGTTGGGCGTTTTTATATGTGCTTCTTGCTGTTTTCCACGCCAGCGCTCTTACTGACGTTGGTGCCTATCGGCTTTCAAAATAGCAACACCCTTTTTTCCATTTGTTCAGTCGCGATGTTGGCGCTAGGTATCGGTAGCCTGAGCGCCTCACATCCACTGTTTAACGTGATGGGTCTTTTTAATCCGATGGGGTGGGCTAATCGCATTATGTTGGTGGGTGTGACCGAATCTGCACCTGTGGTCGCGGTGGTTGTAGGGTTGATCATCGTCACAGGGTGGCTGGTGTTCCGATTTTTACTCATCAACCCCGTTTGGAGTCGGTACTGATGAAACGGCTGATCGTGGATGCACTGGATGTCAGGTATGCCCAGCACGTCTTATTCAACAACGCTGAGTTAGTCGTAGAATCGGGCTCGATTTCAGGATTGCTGGGGCCTAACGGTTCTGGGAAAACCACGTTTTTTGACGTGATCTGCGGTCTGAAAAAAAGGAGTGGCGGCGAAATACATCGTTCGTTTTCCAAGCTGCTTTACCTGTCGCAAATCATCGCAACGCCCCCTGTTTTTCGCATGTTCGATGTGTTCAACATGATGATGCTTTTTTGCTCCGACACACCGATTACCCAACGGCATGCCTTGGAGAAAATTGAAAAGTGGAGCCCTGGTATTGCTGAGCGGTACTGCGAAATCTGGAAGAAAAAATCTTCCCTTTGCAGTTATGGCGAAAAACGCTGTTTTTTTACCTTGTCTTTGCTGTCCGTCAACGCAGACCTGGTGATTCTAGATGAACCAACCGCGGGTGTTGACCCGGAGTTTCGTTATCACATCTGGCGGTGTTTGGAGGGGGCGGCGGCGGAAGGCGTTGCGGTACTCGTGTCGTCGCATAACGTCGATGAGATCGTCACTCACTGTGATGACTTTTATATGCTGAGCCAGCGGCGTTTTAATCGTTTTACCGATGCCGAGGGCTTTATGAGCAGGTATGGCGGCAGTACTTTGGATGAGGCATTTATTCACGCGGCCAGCCTGCCTGGAAATTGAAGCGTTGATACTGCGAGCATTGGAATACGCTCAGTTTGGGAGGGGGCTTGCCCGTTCAGTTAAGCGAACGAAATGCTCAAAGCAGCGAAGATCAAATGTGGGAGCGAGCAAGCCCGCTCCCACACTTTTCGACCGCGTTTAGGCTGTGGCCTTCAAGGGCTTCAGGCATTCGATAGAGCGATCTACTGTGGTCCTGGCAATCTCCAGCAAATGCCACACCGCCAAAATCTTCGCGCGCCCTGGGCTATCCAGCAATTCACCACAATCCAGCGCGGTCGCCGAAGCGCTGTCGAGCAGGCTGGCGGTGTACAGCAACGCATCTTCAAAACTCAGGTCGTCGTTGACGCTGTGGAAACCCTGGCTGGGCAGGTAGTGGTCGATGGCGCGATTGAACGCGGCGCGGGTTTTGGCAGGGTCGAAGGGTGGGTCGGGTAGGACTTTATTCATGGTGTAACTCCAACTGGTAGCTAAGGAGCCGAACCCTTCGCGACTAAACGTTGGGAGGCGGCTGTACGCAGGTTAGTCGACCGGCCAGTTGGATCCGGCGCACCCGAAGGTGCCCTGCGCACAGCCACCATGAGCAGGGTGACAGCTTGCGCACAACTGGAATCCGGGCGACTAAACCCGATCACTGATGAGCAGTGACGGATCGCAGACTAGCCACCGATTCCAACCGGCACAAGGCGGCGGGGATTGTCTCGGAAACGTCCTGCAATTTAAAGGGATACGACTTGCTGGCCCTTTACAAACCATGACGAAAGGCCAGTAGTGACACAGGCTCAGCGTGGTCCAGGCACAAACGCCACGCTCCCCCCCTCACGCTTCTGGAACCACCGCTCGCCATTATCCGGCTGCGTGGTGACCACCTGATGATCCACCCCCAGGAACGCCAGCGGCATCGGCTCCTGCTTGGAATACTGCGCGACAATAATCGTGCGCTGCGGGTCGAAGCGTTGGCCGCTGGTTTTGTCCAGCCAGGCCATGAATGCGGCGCTGTCACCCTGGCGGGGGAAGTCCTGGGTTTCGCTGACGTAGTAGTAGGGCTTGCCATGGTTTTGCAGGTACATCGGCAGCTTGTTGTCGACGTCCACCAGCACCATTTGCCACTGGTTCCACGGTGCGCTTTTCACCGCTTGGACCTGCAGGTCTGCGGCGAAGCGGGTCACGCCGCCGTTGCCGTTGGTCCAGGGGTAGATCACGCCCAGCACCAACACCATCAAGCCTGCGCCGAGTCCAATACCTTTCTGCCAGCGCGGCCAACTCGCCGGTCTTGTTTGCAGGCGTTCACTCAGCCACCAGGCAGCGAGCAATTGGGCAAAGGGCACCAGCGGCAGTACGTAGTAGCTGCGACGGCTGCCGCTGGCGGTGAAGAACACAAACAACAGGCCCAGGCCCCACACCAGCCAGCGCACGTTGGGCGGGGTGTGGCGCCAGTGCCGCACGGCCAGCCACAGGCCGAGCAGCCAGCAGGGCGCCCAGGGCAGGGTGTAGACCGGCAGGTAGATCAGGTAGGTGTAGATCGGCCCCATATGATCGAAGGGGTCGAAGAAGCGCACCACGTTTTCCCGCAGTACCAGTTCCAGGCCGCTCTGGCCGTAAGTGGGCGCGCTGTAGTAGTGGGACAATACGAAAGGAATCGCGTAGAACGCTGCGGCAATGAATACGGCCAGCAGCAGGCGCAGATTGAGGTGACGTTTGTAGCGCTGCTCGTTGAGCAGGTGCGGCAACAGCAGCAGCCCCGGCAGCACGAAACCGATCAAGCCCTTGAACAGTGAGGTGGCTGCCAACAGCAGGAAAAATACCGTGTAGCGCCCCAGTCGTGTGTCGTCCGGCCCACGCCAATACCACCACACCGCCGCCAGCACGCCGCACACAGTCAGCACATCAGCGGTGGCTACTCGCCCCCAGAACAGGAAGTAGAAGGTGGTAGCGAGCATCCAGCCGGCAATCAACCCGGTGCCCTTGCGGAACAGGCGTTCGCCAATCAGGTAGATCAGCCAGATACTCAGCCATGCGGCAATCACCGATGACAGGCGCAGCGACCACGGCCCCAGGCCGCCCATCAGGTGGGCGAAGCCTGTAATCAGCCAGTAGGAAGGCAGGGGTTTGTCGTAGTAGGGCGTGCCTTTGAGATAGGGATCGAAGTAATCACCGCTTTGCAGCATCTGCAAGGCGATGTTCGCCCAGCGGGTTTCCGGCCCCCACAGGTCGCGGCTGCCCAGGCCCAATAGCAACAGCAAGGCCGAGGTGCCCAGCAATACAGCCAAGGCGTCGCGTTCGGTTCTCCAGAAGCTCATGGGTGTTCCCTGTGGCAGGCACTGCATTAAGGTTGTCGTGGGTAAATCGTCAGTACCAGGTTGCCTTTGCGATAACGCTTGCCGCCGGGAGGCAGTTGCCCTTCTTCGCGATGTTCGCTGGTGCTCCTGACTCGCATCAGCACGCCGACCGAGCCCTGCTGGCGAGCCTCGGCCAACCAGGCCTGGACGTTATCCAGCGTGATCTTGCGGTGTGCCGAGTCTTGATAATGCAGGCCGTAGCGCAACTCGCCCACGGTGCTGTAGAAGGCCACTTGCGGCCGTCGCAAGCGCCATGACAAGGCCGACGCGGCCCCCAGTTCGTTGCTCAGCAAAGCCTGGGTTTGCTGCAGTTCCTCCAGGTGCTCAAGCACGAACTGGTCGGGCATTTCGTTATCCGCGATCAGCGCCGGCATGCCCGCCGGCAACAATGCCACCAGCAAGCCGATACCCAGGGCCGGCATCGCCCATAACGTCATTGGCCGTACTGCTTGCAGCAGGTTGGCGAGGATCCAGCCCAGCAGCACGATAAACACCAGGGACAGGCTGAACATCTCGGCATGGCTGTTGCCGTACAGCGGGTCGGTGATTTGCAGGTAAATCAGCACCACCATGGCGACCATGCCAAGGGTGAAATTGACCGCGCCGTTGATCACGATCGTGCGCGCCTTGCCTTGCTTGATCAGGTCGATCAACCCGTGACCCATCAGCAATGCCAGGGGCAACAGGCACGGCATGATGTAGGTGGGCAGCTTGCCTTTGCTCAGGCTGAAAAAGCCCAGGGGCAGCAGCAGCCACAGGGCGAGAAAGGCAATCGTCGGCTGGCGCTTTTCCTGCCAGGTCTTGCGCAATGTGGTGGGTAACAAGGCGGCCCACGGCAGGCACGCCACCACCATGATCGGCAGGAAGAACCACATCGGCCGCGCATGTTGTGCGTTGTCGGCAGCAAAGCGGCGGATGTGTTCATGCCAGAAGAAAAAATGCCAGTAATCCGGTTCCCGCAGGTGGATCGCCAGGGCCCACGGCAGGCACACCAGCACGGCGACCAGTACTGCCAGCGGCCCGTAACGCATCAGCTCGCCCACGCGGCGCTGCCAGAGCAGGTAAGGCACAGCGATCAGCACCGGCAGCAGCCAGGCCAGGAAACCCTTGGTCATAAACCCCATGGCGCAGGCCAACCCCAACACTGCCCAGGCCCCCAGGCGTTCGCGGGGTGTGCGGCTGTCCAGGGCAAACCACAGCGCTACCAGGCTCAGGTTCACCCATAAGGTAAATTGCGGGTCGAGGTTGGAATACCCCGCTTGCCCGGCCACCAGGCCAAAGCTCATGTACAGCAGGGCGCAGGCGAAGCTCTTGCGCGGATCGTTCCACAAGCGCCGGGCGAGCAGGTAGGCCAGCAGCACACTCACGCCAGTGCTCAGCACCGAGGCGATGCGCACGCCGAACAGGTTTTCACCGAACACGGCCTGGCCGAGGGCTATCAGCCAATAGCCGGCGGCAGGTTTCTCGAAGTAACGCACCCCCATGAAGTGCGGTGCCACCCAGTTGCCGCTCATCAGCATCTCCTGGCTGACCTGGGCATAGCGGGTTTCATCCGGAGTCCACAAACCATGCAAGCCCAAGGGCAGCAGGAAGAAGACGGCAAAGCCGAGTAATAACCAAGGCAGGGGATTCAAGCGGGTCATGAGTACGTCGCTCCATGACGTTCAATAAGACACAATGAGGCAATTAAATATGCAGGGCGAAGAGTCACGATGTTCACTGAACCATTGAGGGGATACTTAACTAACAGGTGCAAGCGAACATGCCATAACTGGGCTGTCGTTTTGCTGAACGTAATAACCGTGATATATGTAAAAAAGTGTGTTTAAAGTTGTTTTAGTGCGACCGTCCATTGCCGCATGTTCATAGTGCCCAATGCCTCGAATTCGCCGTTGGGCAATACCTTGACGAACAGCGCGCTGCCGTATTCGGCGGCGGCAGCGTGGGGGAAGCCAAGCGACTTTTGGAAGTCGCTCATGCAGGCACTGTGGGTGATCAGCATCAGGTTGCGACCGCTGCGTTTGTGGCCGAGGATTTCCTCGCCCATGGCGTCACCACAGATGGCAAGGGGCCCCGGCGACAGCTCGGTCTTGCCGAACATGAACAGTGAGGTCTGGGCGGTGCGCGTGGTGGGGCTGCTGAGCACGTCGGTGAGTTCCATGCCCAATGAATCAAAGGCTTTGCCCAGTTGCGCGGCGCGTTGGCTGCCCTGGACTGTGAGGCCCCCAGCGGGGCCGAAGCAGGGGTTGGTGGAGCGGTCGCACCGCTCTTCATGGCGCACCAGCACGACCACGTCACCATTGCGCCAACTGGCGAGCACCCCCGAGGTTACCAGTCGGTTGCCGACGCCCAGGTCCAGCGGCGAGACCGGCCATAACAGGAAGCCCGTCAGAAGAACGGCGGTAACAGTGATACCCAGCAAATGCAGGCGGTATTTTTTCAGGCGCTTTAACCGTGCCCCTTTGAGTTTAGGGTTGGCCAGGGTCATATCTGCCACGCTGTTCACCTTTGGCTCTATTGTTGTGTTTATAAACACGCACAGTGAATGGGCAGTTGCCCGTTGTGGAACAGGAGCCTGTCATAGCGCTGCTGTCTTTTTGCTGAACACCTGCCTATTAACAACACTCTGTGCACTAACTAATAAGTTGCGGCTTATCGCCGTTTGACGCGCAATCTAAAGTGTCGAGGATGGGCAGGCAGTGAAATCCATGTGAAAAATTTGCATGGGCTGCACAATCAGCCGTTATTCTCGTTGGCAGTCCTTCCTACGAGCGTTTTTATGTTGCAGGTGCAAGGTGTTGTAAAAAACTACGCCACCCCCCAAGGCCCGTTGGCCGTCCTGGCGGGTGTCGACCTCTACCTGGGGGAGCGCAGCAGCCTGGCGCTGATGGGCGAGTCGGGCAGCGGCAAAAGTACGCTGTTGCACCTGGTGGCCGGGCTGGACCGTGTGGATGGCGGCAGCATTCAAATCGGCGCGCAGCGCCTCGACCAACTGACGGAGGCGCAATTGGCCCATTGGCGGCGCACTGAAATCGGCCTGGTGTTCCAGCAGTTCAACCTGATCGGCAGCTTGCGCGTGGAGGACAACCTGGCGTTCCAGGCGCGGTTGGCCGGGCGTTTCGATGCACAGTGGCAGGCGCAGTTGGTGGAGCGCCTGGGCCTGGGCGATTTGCTCAAGCGTTACCCTGAGCAACTGTCCGGAGGTCAGCAACAGCGAGTAGCGGTGGGGCGAGCCCTGGCATCGCGCCCAGGCTTGCTGTTGGCCGATGAGCCCACCGGCAACCTCGACGAAACCACCAGCGATGAGGTGCTGCAACTGCTGTTGGACCTGCTGCGCGACAGCCCCACCAGCCTGTTGATGGTCACCCACAGCCCACGCCTGGCCGCACGCCTGGACCGCCAGGTGGTGCTGCATCATGGCCGTGTCGTGCCGATGGATGCGCGCTGAGATGGCGCTGTTCTACTGGACGTTGCGTGCGTTGGTAAGCCATTGGCGACGTCACCCAGTGCAGTTTTTCAGTGTGCTCACCGGTCTGTGGCTGGCCACGGCGTTATTGACCGGTGTGCAGGCCCTCAACAGCCAGGCACGGGACAGCTATGCCCGCGCCAGCCAGTTGATCGGTGGTGAGCCCCAAGCCAGCCTGAATGCGCCGGACGCCGCCAGTTTCCCGCAAGCGCTGTTTGCCCAACTGCGCCGCGCCGGGTGGCCGGTGTCCCCGGTGGTGCAGGGACGGTTGGTACTCAAGGGGCACGAGCAACAGCGCCTGCAACTGATGGGCATCGACCCGGTGTCGTTGCCCGGCAGTGGCAGTGTGGCGGGGCAACGCTTGAGCCAGGCGCAGATGCTGGCGTTTTTCACCCCGCCAGGGCGTACCTGGGTGGCTGCGCAAACCTTGCAGGCGCTTGGGTTGCACGAGGGCGATCAGCCGCAGACAGTCAACGGGCACACCCTGCCGCCATTGCAGGTACAGGCGGACATGGCGCCGGGTTTGCTGCTGACCGATATTGCGTTTGCCCAACCCTTGCTCCACATGCAGGGGCAACTGTCACGCTTGCTGCTGGACAACAC
The DNA here is from genome assembly GCF_036704165.1 of Pseudomonas khavaziana. Classification (NCBI taxonomy): domain Bacteria; kingdom Pseudomonadati; phylum Pseudomonadota; class Gammaproteobacteria; order Pseudomonadales; family Pseudomonadaceae; genus Pseudomonas; species Pseudomonas khavaziana. The sequence goes on along the minus strand of NZ_CP129946.1, from coordinate 4,239,773 downwards.
CTTCGCCGCCCGCCGCCCCACGCCCCCCGTCGCGCTGCAACTCAAGCAGGGTGAGGACAACAACCTCGCGCGCCTCACCGAGAGCTTTCACCTGAACCTTGATGCGTTGGGCTTTCTATCCTTTGTGGTGGGGTTGTTTATCGTGCACGCGGCCATCGGCCTGGCCCTGGAACAACGCCGTGGCCTGCTGCGCACCTTGCGTGCCTGTGGCGTCAGCGCGCGGATGCTGATCCTGAGCCTGGGCGTGGAACTGGGGGTTTTATCGTTGTTGGGCGGCTTGCTCGGCATCGCCAGCGGATATGTATTGGCCAGCCTGTTGCTGCCGGATGTGGCCGCCAGTTTGCGTGGCCTGTATGGCGCTGAAGTCCCGGGCCAACTGAGCTTGAGCCCCTGGTGGTGGCTCGCCGGCCTGGGCTTGAGCCTGCTTGGCGCACTGCTCGCCGGGGCCAGCAGCCTGTGGCGTGCCGCGCGCTTGCCCTTACTGGCGTTGGCCAACGCCCAAGCCTGGCATGAGGCCCATGGGCGCTGGTTGCGGCGCCAGGGCTGGGTGGCGTGCGCGGCACTGCTGATCGCGCTGCTGGCGCTCTGGCTGGGCGATAGCCTGGCCGCCGGTTTTGTGCTGATGGCGGCGTTGCTGCTGGGCGCCGCGCTGGGCTTGCCGGTGCTGCTCAACGGGCTGTTGAAAGCCGTGCTGGGTCGCAGTCGCTCGGTGCTCGGCCAGTGGTTCCTCGCCGATTGCCGCCAGCAACTGCCGGCCCTGAGCCTGGCGTTGATGGCGCTGCTGTTGGCCCTGGCGGCGAATATCGGCGCCGGCTCCATGACCTCGGGTTTCCGCCAGACCTTCAACCATTGGTTGGAGCAGCGCCTGACCGCCGAGCTGTACCTCAACCCGCAGAACCCGGCCCAGGCCGAGCAACTGAATGCCTGGCTGGCACGCCAGCCGCTGGTGCAGGCAGTGTTGCCTACCTGGCAGGCCGCGGTGCAACTGCAAGGCTGGCCGGCAGACGTGTTCGGCGTGGTCGACGACCCCACCTATCGCCAGCACTGGCCGTTGCTTGAGGCTGCAAACGCACCCTGGGACCGCTTGCTGCAAGACGACAGCGTGATGCTCAGCGAGCAACTGGCGCGACGCTTGAACGTTCAGTTGGGCGATACCCTCTCGATCCCTACGCCACAGGGAAGCTGGGCGCCGCAGATCGTCGGGATCTACGCCGACTATGGCAATCCCAAGGGCCATCTGCTGGTCAATGCCCGGCACTTGCTGGCGCACTGGCCGACACTGTTACCGGCGCGTTTCAACCTGCGGGTGGCGCCCCAGAACGTGCCGGCACTGGTGGGTGAAGTGCAGCGTGCATTTGCCCTCGAAGACAGCCGCATTGTCGATCAACAGCAACTCAAGGGCTGGTCCAGCCAGGTCTTCGAACGCACCTTCGCCGCCACCGCCGCGTTGAACAGCCTTACGCTGGGCGTGGCTGGCGTGGCGTTGTTCATCAGCCTGCTGACCCAGAGCCAGAGCCGCCTCGGCCAACTCGCGCCGCTATGGGCATTGGGTGTGACACGACGCCAGCTGATGCTGCTCAACCTGGGCCAGACCTGGCTGCTGGCGTTGCTCACGCTGATCCTGGCGCTGCCGTTGGGGCTGCTGCTGGCGTGGTGCCTGGATGCGGTGATCAATGTCCAGGCCTTCGGTTGGCGCCTGCCGTTGCAGGTGTTCCCGTGGCAGCTTGCGCAATTGCTGGGGCTGGCGATGGTTGCCACGTTGCTGGCGTCTGCCTGGCCCCTGTGGCAGTTGTACCGCAGCCGCCCGGCGGATTTGTTGAGGACCTTTGCCCATGAAGATTAAGGCCTTGTGCTGCGCCGCCTTGTTCCTGCTGAGCGCATGCGACAAGACGCCCGCGCCTGAGACCAGCTTCGCCGGCCTGGGCAGTGAGGCGGCGGACTTTACTCAGGTAGTGCCCGGCAAAGTCTTCAGCTTTCCCGAGGACCATGGCCCGCACCCAGGCTTTCGTATCGAATGGTGGTACGTCACCGCCAACCTCAAGGATGCCCAGGGCAATGTCTTCGGTGTGCAATGGACGCTGTTTCGCAATGCGCTGAAGGCCGGTCCCACGCAACCGGGCTGGCACGATTCAACGGTGTGGCTCGGTCACGCCGCCGTCACTTCGGCCACCCGCCACTACGCCGCAGAACGCCTGGCCCGCGGCGGCGTCGGCCAGGCCGGAGCCCAGGCGGTGCCGTTCAACGCCTGGATCGACGACTGGAACTTCGCCACCCACCCCGGCGCCGCCAGCCCCCTGGCCGACATGCAACTCAAGGCCAGCGGTGCCCAATTCGCCTACGACCTGCGCCTGACCTCCAGCCGCCCGCTGGTGTTGCAAGGCGACAAGGGCTACAGCCGCAAATCCGACCAGGGCCAGGCGTCGTACTACTACAGCCAGCCGTTTTTCACTGCCAGCGGCAGCGTCAGCCTCGACGGCCAGACTTACCAGGTCAGCGGCCCGGCCTGGCTCGACCGCGAATGGAGCAGCCAACCCCTGTCTGCCAGCCAGACCGGCTGGGACTGGTTTTCCCTGCACCTGGACCGTGGCGAGCAACTGATGCTGTTTCGCGTACGGCAAAAAGACGGTGGCGGTTACCTCACCGGGACCTGGATCGACGCCCAAGGCCACACCGAGACCCTGCACAACGCCGATATCCAACTGACACCGCTCGCCACCACGGGCATCGACGGGCGCAGCATTCCTACGCGCTGGTCGCTGAAAATTCCTGGCAAACAGCTGGATATCACTACCCAGGCGGTCAATCCAAAGGCGTGGATGAATTTGAGCATCCCGTACTGGGAAGGGCCGGTGCGGTTTGAGGGGGGGGTGGGGTATCTGGAGATGACGGGGTATTAGGACGCTGCAGTCTCGCCGACTCTTCCTACGACCCGAGCGAAGCAGTCCCATAAAATATTGAAAAAATACTGTACATCCATACAGCATTGTCCTACAGTCCATCCCAGGTGACCGGATGTCACCGGTTACCTGAGCTTCAATTTTTTAACTATGGATGGATAAAAAAATGAAATCGAAAAAAGCCTTTATGCTGGGCGCGGCCATGGCGGCCTCCTGCTTCGTTTCGGCCTTCGCCCTGGCCGAGCAACCTGTTCTGAAACTCAGCGCACAGACGGTCAAGCAGGCCGTGGACAAAGCGTTGAAACCTGGCGGCACGCTGGAGACGGCCACCGTTTCGGACGCGCTCAAGCAAAAGCTCAACGCGGCCAAGAGCGGCCAGTCCAAAGTCGTCAAGAGCAAAGCAGTCGCCAGCAACGTGGCGATTGACACCAAGGTTGAGGCGTTGCAAAAACCTGATCCGGCGCAAGCGAAGCAGTCTGCAATTGCTGCATTCACGCCGCTGTTTCCGACCCTGGATATCAATACCCTTTACACCGTTACCGGGGTGGAGACCGGCGCGCAAATCGCTTATCACTTCAACCTGCCGAAAAACTCGCGAATCCAGGTGCAACTGCTGAACCAGAGCGCCGGTACGGACATGTCGTTGACCCTGTTCCACGACGACGGCCAGGGTAACCTGACGCCACTGGGCACCTCGGATAACCCTGGCAGTGCCGATGAATACCTCAACGGCGTGTTGCCGGCCGGTGACTACTACTGGTTCATGGTGGCCAATACCGCGAGTAACGCGCAGTTCAGTTTCGGCGTGGCGGTGGACAGCAACATTGATGCCTACGAGCCCAATGACACTGAGCAAACCGCGTTCGCGCTGCCGGATGCCTTGAACCAGGTGACTGGTAACCTCGACAGCGTCAATGACGTGGATTACTTCTCCTTCGTCTCGTTGCGTGGCCAAGGTGTGGGCATGTTCCTGGGCGATGACGGTGCGGGCACGCGTAACCAGTGGATCTTCGAACGGTTCGATGGCACCAAGTGGGTGGAAGTCCCGCAGGGCTCCACCTCCACCTATCCCAACCTGACGCCGGGCTACACGGTCAAGGTGCGTGTACGGGCCAATCCAGCGGTGGCACTGAACCCTCAGGCTCAATACAAGCTGACCCTCGGTTCGGCGCCACGCCTGAACCAGCACAATGTGAACGGCGATAACGTGGTACGCATCCCCAGCTCGATCTTCCAACTGGCCACCCAGGCGGCCCGCAATCTGAGCTGGAGCACCCAGTGGTCAGACAGCACTGGCGAGCCCCTGCGCGGCGTCACCCCTGTACTGCGTGTCGACAAGCATTTTGGCGCCACTTACAACTGGGTCGACTATGAGGCCAAGACCGGCATCACCGGTGCAGCCTCGGGGAATGTCGCGCTGGGCACCTGCTCTGGCGACTACAAAGTGCGGTACCCGGACAGCGCCTCGGGCCAGACCTACAACTGGGAAACCTGGTTCAACGAGGGCGGCTGGCGCATCGAGCTCAGGGAGTTCCCTGGTGTGGGCGTGGGTGGCAATAACGTCCAATACGTCAGCCTCGGCCACATCTGCAGCCAGACCATCGTGCACTGATTGATCTATGTGTGTGAAGCGGGGGGCAGTCCAGTTGGACTGCCCCTTTTTTTTACCGTGGGTTCCCAATGCAAAGTGCCAAACAGATAGTCCATCAACGGCAGCACGATATTGAAATTACGCCCCTGCATCAGCTCGCGACGGTGGTGCAGGGCGTGCAGGTGGTGCATCTGGCGAATCCACGGCAGACGCGCCACCGGGTGTTCAGCGGGCAAGTGTTCGCAGGCGTGGAACACTTCGTAGAGCAGGTAGCCGAGGATCATGCACCCGGCAAACAACCCGGCGACGTTGGGGCTCAACTGTTTGAGCAGCCACCAGGCGGGGAGGGTGATGGCCAGGCTGTGCAGCACGATCAGCCAGGCGGGGAACAGGATGACGCGCCAGTCCCGGGGGCTGTCGTAGGTCATGTGCCCAGGGGTGAAGAAGCTGTGGTGGTCGCCGGTGTGGCGTGCGTAGAACAGCCGAGCGAACCCATGTTTGTGATGGCCGAGGTGGCGGTGTACGAGGTAGATGCACAGGTTGAAGAACACCAGGGTCAAGGGCACGGTCAGCCACTCTAGCGCGGTGATGTCGGCGGTGGCGGACCAGGCCAGGGTCATGCAGATGATGCCGTAGCCGAGGACGAACGTGGCGTGCAGCCAGGGGTTGTAATGGCGATGCACGTTGGCGCGGTAGTGGGCGCGGAAGGTTTCGGTGGGATGGACCATGGTGGGCTGCTCGGTCTTTTTGTCAGGGACTGAGCTTAGTGGATGGGGCGCAATGTGCGAATTTTTTGGAGCCCCGCTCCTAATGTGGGAGGGGGCTTGCTCCCGATGGCGGCCTGACAGCCGACCAGGATGTTGGATCAGGCCGGGTACATATCCATTGCTGCGGTAACGGCCACTTAGGGTTCCGCTTTTACAGCGGGTCACTTTTGGAAAAGAGCCCCAAAAGTAACCAAAAGGGCTCTTGCCCCACCACTCGGCACCTCGCCCAGGCTCGGTGTGCCCGTAATCCGACAGGGATTTGGGGGGCCGCCGCCACGCGCCATCCATGGCGCGGGGCGGCTAAACCGGCATCCCTGCCGGTTTACCCCCCAAATCCCTGTCGAATTCCGGCCAGCGTGGTTTGACGGGGCGCCTGAGATCAAAAGCAGATCAAGATCAAGAGCGGCTCGCTGCGCATCGTGGTTACCGTTGGCTGCTACTCAGTTGTGTAAATACCCATGCCCCGATGATGGAATGTCAGTGATACATCAGTGGCTGACCCACCGCTACCGGGAGCAAGCCCCCTCCCACATTTTGATCGAGACCGACCAGTGGAGGCTTGCGCAGGTCCGATTTACTTGTTAGCTTCTGGTAAAATGTTAACGATAACATTTGCTCTAAAAATAAAAACAAAACAGAGACCCACGCCATGAAAATGCTCTCGAAGACCCTGTGTTTACTGGCTGCCGGCATCACCCTCGGCACTCAGGCATTTGCCGCCACCTCACCTGCGCCCATTCGCATCGGCGCCTCGTTCCAGGAAATCAACAACCCCTATTTCGTCACCATGAAAAACGCCCTGGAAGAAGCCGGCGCGACCATCGGTGCAAAGCTCATCATTACCGACGCCCGTCACGACGTGTCCAAGCAGGTCAGTGACGTCGAAGACATGCTGCAAAAAGGCATCGATATCCTGCTGATCAACCCTACCGATTCGGTCGGTGTGCAATCGGCCGTGAAGTCGGCCCATGCCGCGGGCGTCGTGGTGGTGGCGGTGGACGCCCAGGCGGACGGCCCGCTGGATTCGTTCGTCGGCTCGAAGAACTTCGATGCTGGCTTCCAGGCGTGTGAATACCTGGCGAAAAACATCGGTGACAAAGGCAATATCGCCATCCTCGACGGCATTGCCGTGGTGCCGATCCTCGAACGTGTGCGCGGTTGCAAAGAGGCGGTGGCCAAGCACCCGGGCATCAAGATCGTCAGCATCCAGAATGGTAAGCAGGAACGTGACCAGGCGCTGACCGTCACCGAAAACATGTTGCAGGCCCAACCCACCCTCGAGGGTATTTTCAGCGTCAATGACAACGGCTCCCTCGGTGCACTCTCGGCCATCGAAGCCAGCGGCATGGATGTGAAGCTGGTCAGCGTCGATGGCGCGCCGGAAGCGATCAAGGCGATCCAGAAGCCCGGCAGCCATTTCATCGCCACCTCGGCCCAATACCCCCGTGACCAGATCCGCTTGGCTTTGGGTATTGCCCTGGCCAAGAAGTGGGGCTCGCAAGTACCCGCCACCATTCCGGTGGACATCACCCTGATCGACCAGGCCAAGGCCAAGGATTTCAGCTGGTAAACCCCTCAAGCCCCACGCTCGCCGTGGGGCCCTGAACGCGAGGTCGGCGGTATGAGCAGTCTTCTGAAGCTGGAAAACATCTGTAAGCGGTACCCGGGCGTGCAGGCCCTCAAGTCGATCAACCTGCAAGTGGAGCGCGGTGAAATCCACGCCTTACTCGGCGAAAACGGCGCGGGAAAATCCACCCTGATGAAGATCCTCGGCGGTGTCGAGCATCAGGACGAAGGGCAGATCCTCATCGACGGCCAGCCCCGGCAATTTGCGACCTACCGTGACGCGATTGCCGCCGGTATCGGTATCGTGTTCCAGGAATTCAGCCTGATTCCCTACCTCACGGCCGTGGAAAACATCTTCCTCGGCCATGAGTTGAGCAACCGTTTCGGCCTGTTGCGCAGGCGCGAAATGGCCGCGGCGGCGCAGGCGTTGTTTCAACGCCTTGGGGTGAGTATCGACCTGCATTGCGCGGTCAAACACCTGAGCGTGGCCGAGCAGCAGTTCGTCGAAATCGCCAAGGCTCTGGCTCTGGATGCGCGCCTGTTGGTACTCGACGAACCCACCGCAACCCTGACCCCCAGCGAAGCCGAGCTGCTGTTCGAGATCATGCGCGAACTCAAGCGCCAGGGCGTGGCGGTGATTTTTATCTCGCACCATCTGGAAGAGATTTTCCAGGTGTGCGATCGCATCAGCGTGTTGCGCGACGGCGGCAATGTGGGCGTTACCGATGTGGCCGACAGCGATATCGACCGCCTGGTGGAAATGATGGTGGGGCGGCGCCTGGCATGCAGCTTCCCGCCCAAGCCCACCGGCGAGCGCGGTCCGCTGTTGCTGGAGGTCAAGGACATCCAGTTGGTACGCAACGGCCCGCATAACAGTTTCCAACTACACAAGGGCGAGATCCTCGGCTTCGCCGGGCTGGTGGGCTCGGGCCGCACCGAACTGGCCTTGGGCATGATGGGCGCGCTGCCGTCGGTGAGCAAGGACGTGTGGCTGCGCGGCGAAAAAATCAGCCTCAATGACCCGGCCGAGGCACTCGCCCATGGTATCGGCCTGCTGCCGGAAAGCCGCAAGAGCGAAGGGCTGATCACCGATTTCAGCATTCGCGAAAACATTTCCCTGAACAACCTGCCCAAGTACCAGAACGCCAGCGGGCTGATCGACACGGCCAAGGAATGCGCCAGCGTCGAAGCGCTGATGCGCCAGCTGTCGATCAAGGCGCCCAGCGGCGAAAGCCGGGTGCTCAACCTCAGCGGCGGCAACCAGCAAAAAGTCGTGATCGCGCGCTGGATCAATCACCACTGCGACGTGCTGGTGTTCGATGAACCCACACGTGGCATCGACGTCGGCGCCAAGGCGCAGATCTACGCCTTGATGCGCAGCCTCACCGAACAGGGCTACGCCATCATCATGATTTCTTCCGAACTGCCCGAAGTCATCGGCATGTGCGACCGCGTCGCCGTGTTCCACAAGGGCGCGATCGTCAAGCTGCTGGAAGCGTCCGCCGTCAATCCTCAAGAGGTCATGCGCCATGCAACAGGGGGCTCAAGTGAATACGTCCATTAACACCGCAGGCACCAGCCGCTTGCGCCTGAACCTGGCGCGGCTGCTGCGCTCGCCGGCGTTTTATCCGTTTGTGGGGCTGGTGGTGGTGACCCTGGTGATGATCCTTGCCAGCGACACGTTTCTCACCGCCAGCAACCTGTCCAACATCGCCCGCCAGGTGTCGATCAACGCGATTATCGCGGTGGGCATGACCTGCGTGATTCTTACCGGTGGCATCGATTTGTCGGTGGGGCCGGTGATGGCGCTGTCCGGCACCTTGACTGCCGGGCTGATGGTCGCGGGTGTGCCTCCCGGCCTGGCGATTGGCGCCGGGTTGCTGGTGGGCGTGGCGTTCGGCATCGGTAACGGCTTGTTCGTGGCTTACCTGCACATGCCGCCGATCATCGTCACCCTGGCGACCATGGGCATCGCCCGTGGGTTCGGGCTGATGTACACCGACGGTTACCCGATTTCCGGGTTGCCGGAGTGGTTCGCCTTTTTCGGGCGCGGCAGCGTGTTCGGTATGCAGGTGCCGATCCTGGTCATGCTGCTCACTTACCTGGCCGCCTATGTGCTGCTGCAACACACGCGTATCGGCCGCTACATCTACGCCATCGGCGGCAATGAAGAAGCGGTGCGTTTGTCCGGGGTGCGCGCAGCGCGCTTCAAGCTGCTGGTGTATGGCATCAGCGGCTTCACCGCGGCGATTGCCGGGCTGGTGCTCACCTCGCGCCTGATGAGCGGCCAGCCGAATGCCGGCGTGTCGTTCGAGCTGGATGCAATTGCCGCCGTGGTGCTTGGCGGCGCATCGATTGCCGGCGGACGCGGGGTGATCGTCGGCACCTTGCTCGGCGCCATGCTGCTGGGCGTATTGAACAACGGCTTGAACATGCTCGGCGTGTCGCCTTACGTGCAGAGCGTGATCAAGGGCGGGATCATTTTGCTGGCGATCTTTATCAGCCGTCAGCGTCATCGATAAATACCTCACTACACAGGACCGAACACCATGGACAAGCACACCCATATGCAAGCCGTCGTCTGCCACGGCCCGAAAGACTACCGCCTGGAACGCATCGGCAAGCCCCAGGCCCGCGCCAATGAATTGGTGATCCGCATCGCCGCCTGTGGCATCTGCGCCAGCGACTGCAAGTGCCACTCGGGCGCGGCGATGTTCTGGGGCGGTGACAACCCCTGGGTCAAGGCGCCGGTGGTGCCGGGCCATGAATTTTTCGGCTACGTGGTGGAAGCGGGCGAGGGCGCCGAGGAACACTTCGAGGTCAAGGTCGGTGACAAGGTCATCGCCGAACAGATCGTGCCCTGTGGCAAGTGCCGCTTCTGCAAATCGGGCAAATACTGGATGTGCGAAGTGCACAACATCTTCGGCTTCCAGCGCGAAGTGGCCGAAGGCGGCATGGCCCAGTACATGCGCATTCCCAAGACGGCCATCGTGCACAGGATTCCCGAGGCAGTGTCTTTGGAGGATTCGGCGCTGGTGGAGCCCATGGCCTGCTCGATCCATACCGTTAACCGTGGCGATATCCAGCTCGACGACGTGGTGGTGATTGCCGGCGCGGGCACCCTCGGCCTGTGCATGGTCCAGGTGGCGGCGCTGAAGACCCCGAAAAAACTGGTGGTGATCGACATGGTCGACGAGCGCCTGGAACTGGCGAAAAAATTCGGCGCCGATGTGGTGATCAACCCGGCCCGTGACAACGCTCGCGAAATCATCAATGGCCTCACTGACAACTACGGCTGTGACGTCTATATCGAAACCACCGGCGTACCGGCCGGCGTCACCCAGGGCCTGGACCTGATCCGCAAGCTCGGGCGGTTTGTCGAGTTCAGCGTGTTCGGCGCCGAGACCAGCGTCGACTGGTCGATCATCGGCGACCGCAAGGAACTCGACGTGCGTGGCGCGCACCTTGGGCCGTATTGCTACCCGATTGCCATCGACCTGTTCGAACGCGGCCTGGTCACCTCCAAAGGCATTGTCACCCATGATTTCCCGCTGGACGATTTCGCCGAAGCCTTCGAACTGGCCAACTCGACCAAGTCGATCAAGGTGCTGTTGAAGCCGGTGCTGCCCGCCCATGAGTAACGGCATGCACTACGTCATGGGTGTCGACATCGGCACCCAGAGCACCAAGGCGCTGTTGGTGGATGCCCAGGGCACGATCATCGCCCAGCACAGCCAGGGTTATCGGGTGGATACCCCGAAAGTGCGCTGGGCCGAGCAATGGCCGCAGGTGTGGCTGGATGCAGTCGAGGCGTGCGTGGCCCAGTGCATGGCCAAGGCTGGCGTGCCGGCGCAGCAGGTCAAGGCGCTGTGCATCAGCAGCCTGTACGGCGGTTCGGGGATTGCCGTGGATGCGCAGATGACGCCGCTGCACCCGTGCCTGATCTGGATGGATCGCCGCGCCGGCGAACAGGTCGAGTGGGTGCGTGAGCACGTGGACCTGGACCGGCTGTTTGCGCTGACCGGCAACTCGGTGGACAGCTACTACGGTTTCACCAAGATGCTCTGGCTCAAGCAGCATCAGCCGCAGGTGTGGGCGAATACCCGCTACCTGTTGCCGCCCAACAGCTATATCAACTGGTGCCTGACCGGTGAGCTGGCGGTGGACCACAGCAGCGCCGGCAATATCGGCGGTGTGTATGACGTGGCCGAGCGCGGCTGGTCCGAGGAGATGCTCGCGGCGCTGGAGATTCCCTTGGCCATGATGCCCGAGCGCCTGTTGTATTCCGGCGAGGTGGTGGGTGGGCTGTTGCCGCACTGGGCGGCCCGCCTGGGTTTGCAGGCGGGCATGCCGATTCTCGCGGGCGGCGTGGACGCGGCCATGGCGACCCTGGCCGCAGGCGTGACCCAGCCGGGTAATCATGTGGCGATGATTGGCACCAGCATGTGCTGGGGTTACCTCAACCAGCAGGTGGATGCCCGCCATGGCTTGGTCAGCATGCCCCACGTCTACAACGGCCATCGCGACCTGTACATCTTCGGCGGCGCGATCACCGCGGGGGCCTCGGTCAGCTGGTTTCGCGAGCAGTTCTGCCAGGCCGAAGAGCAACAGGCCCAGGCGTCGGGGCAAGACAGCCTGGTGCTGCTGGAGCAGAGCGCGACGAAGATCCCCGCGGGCAGCGAAGGCCTGTTGTTCCTGCCGTATCTGATGGGTGAGCGCAGCCCGGTGTGGGACGACCGCGCCAGCGGCAGTTTTGTCGGGCTCAACCTGTATCACAGCCGTATCCACCTGTACCGCGCAGTGCTGGAAGGGGTGAGTTTTGCCCTGCGCCACAATATCGAAGCAGGCACCCAGGGCGCACATTCACTGGATCCGCGCCTGATTGTAGTGGGCGGGGCGAGCCATTCTGACCTGTGGATGCAGATTATCGCGGATGTCACGCGCTACCCCGTCTACACCATTGTCCAGGAGGTTGAAGCGGCCCTGGGCGCGGCGTTATTGGCGGCGCATACGGTGGGGTTGGTGAGTGATGAGGCGATGGATACAGGCTGGGTGCAACTGCAGCAACGGGCGCAGCCCAAGCGCGAGAATGTCGCGGTCTACGACCAAGGGTTTGCCGAGTACCTGAAGCTATACCCGGCCCTGAAACCGATCATGCACAACCTGCAAGCTACCTGACTCAATACAGAAAAAAATGTGAGAGGGGGCAAGCCCTAATGCCAGTCAGTTAAGGCTTTTTTTGTAGGAGCGAGCTTGCTCGCGAGAAACTTACAGGCGCCGCGTTCATTCAGCAAACACGCGTTATCGTTGACGTTTTTCGCGAGCCAGCTCGCTCCTACAGAAGGCGATGACCGCTTAACTGATTGGCATTTGGGCAAGCCCCCTCCCACAGTGGATCTTCATTGTTCTTGAGATTTTTATCTATGAACGCAGTCTTCAACTTCACCCACCACCGCATCCTCGTCACCGGCGCCAGCAGCGGTATCGGCCGGGAAATCGCGCGGCAGTTGATTGCCAACGGCGCCGAAGTCTTTGCCCTCGGCCGCGACGCCCAAGCCTTGGCCCAACTGGGCTGCCACTCCCTGTGTGTGGACATCGCCGACAGCGCGGCCCTCGATAAAGTGCTGCAAGACCTGCCGCCCCTGCACGGCCTGGTCAATTGCGCCGGCATTTCGCGCCTGGAGCCCGCCGCTGCCATCAGCGCAGACGCCTTCGACCAGGTGATGAACGTCAACGCCCGCGCCGCCGCCCAGGTGGCCAGCCGTGTCGCGGCCAAGATGATCGCGGCGAACATCGCCGGCAGTATCGTCAACGTTTCCAGCCAGGCGTCGTTGGTGGCGCTGGATGACCATCTCGGCTACTGCGCCTCCAAGGCGGCCCTGGATGCGATCACCCGCGTGCAGTGCGCCGAATGGGGCCGTTTTGGCATCCGCGTCAACAGCGTCAACCCCACCGTGACGCTGACGCCGATGGCAAGCATGGCCTGGTCCGACCCGGCCAAGCGCGACCCGGCGCTGGCGGCGATTCCCTTGGGGCGTTTTGCGCAACCGGCGGAAGTGGCGTTGCCGGTGCTGTTCCTGCTGAGCGATGCGGCGAGCATGATCAGCGGCGTGAGCTTGCCTATCGACGGTGGCTACACCAGCCGCTAACCGTTTTCCAACTGACCGGCGATCACAACCTTGTCCCGTGGCTTGTAGGGATCTTCCAACCGGTCGAGCAGCAGGCGTACCGCGCTGCTGCCGGCCAGGGAGGCGTCGTGGGCCACGCAGGCGATGGGCACGCCAAAGATATCGGCGAAGGGCAGGCGGTCGATACCGCAGATGGTCAGGCTGTCGTGGGAGATGTTGTGCATGCGCAATGCGCGCAGGGCTCCGAGGGTGATCAACTGGTTGAAACCCATGATCGCATCCGGCGCCGAGTGGCTGGCCAGGTAGTCGAGGGTGTGCAAATACGCCGGCATCAAGGTGTAGTCGCCGGCCTGCACCTCGACCTGAATGTGCGGGTGTTCGGCCAGCACTTCGCGCAGGCCCTTAAGGCGTTCTACCGTGATTCGCGAATGTTCCGGGCCGGTCAGCACCAGCAGGCGCTTGAAGTTCGGGGTCTGGCGCAGCAGGTGGTGTGCGGCCTGCAGGCCGCTGTGGTAGTTGTCCAGCACCACGCGGCTGAACGGGCTGTCGTGGAGGGTGCGATCAAGCAGCACCACCGGGGTCTTGCCGTTGCCCAGGCGTTCCAGGTAATCGGGCTGGTAGCTCGGCTCATCGGAGACCGGCGACAGGATGATCCCCGCCACGCGGTAGCCCAGCAGGGTATCCACCGCTTTGCTCTCGAGTTCCTCCAGCTCATCGGTGTCCACCAGCATGATGGTGTAGCCGTGCTTTTTCGCCTCGCGGGAAATCGCCTTGATCATCTCGCTGTAGAACGGGTTGTCCACCGACGCGGTAATCACCCCGATGATCAGGCTCTCACTGCGCTTGAGTCCACGGGCGAAGGCGTTGGGCACATAGTCCAGCTCCCGCGCTACCTCCAGGATGCGCGCCAGGGTGGCGGGTTTGACCAGGTCGGGTTTGCTCAGCGCCCGGGACACCGTGATAGTGGTCATGCCGACGCGTTTGGCGATGTCGCTGATGGTGACGGACTTTTTCTTGTTCATCGGTAAGGCTGCAAAAGGACACACCCGCAGGCTAGCATGCGCGGCGGCATCCGGTGCTTCAAATCAGCGGATCCCAGCGTTGCGACCAGTCACTTTCAGCCTTGACCACTTCGCGCAGCAGCGCCAATGCCTGTTGCAGCACCGCCGAGTCCCGCGCCCGTGAATAAACCAGGTAGGTGGGGAAGCTGAATTCCGGTGCCTTGGCCACCCGCTGCATCACGCCGCTGTCCAGATAGCTCTGCACCACTCGCGTGCGGAAATAGCCGGCACCGCCATTTTCCAGGATGTACTGCAACGCCAGCGGCCCGAGGTTGAAGCTCAACGCGGCGCGGGCCTTGTCGGGCAGGGCGGCGTCATGTTGCTGGCGAAAACCCTGGCCCCAGTCGATATACACGTAGGGCTCTGGTTTGCTCGCCAGCTGTACCAGGATCAGTTTTTCTTCCAGCACCTGCTCCACCTGTAAGCCTGGCCAATACTGAGGCTGAAACACCAGGGCGGCGTCCAGCACGCCCAACTCGAGTTGGCGCAGCAGGTACTCGCCCTCACGGATTTCAGTACGTAGCGCATGGCCGGGAATCTGCTGGCGCAGGGCCTGGGCCCAGCCGAGCATCAACGGGTTGCACAGGCTTACCTCACCGCCGATATGCAGCATATTGCGATAGCCATCGGGCAACGGCAGATCACGGCGTGCGGCCTCCCAGGTTTGCAGCAGCTGGTTGGCGTACACCACAAAGGCTTCCCCATCGGCGGTCAGGCGCGCACCGGCACGGTTGCGGATAAACAGCGTGCTGCCCAGCTGGCTCTCCAGGTTCTTCACCCGGGCGGTGATGGCGGTCTGGGTGACGTGCAGCTTCTCGGCCGCTGCGGCCAGGCTGCCGCAGCGCGTGATTTCCAGAAAGGTGCGTGCCAATTCGATATCCATGAAGCCCCCGGGGATGAATGGGGGACATTGTAGAGGCAGGTGGATTGGAATGCGTTCAAAAAGGTGGGGGGCGCTCCACTTGCCCTCGATGGCGGCCTGGCAGCCAACCAGGATGTTGGATCAGTCACCTGCACGGGCGCCAGCATAGCCGAGCTGCTGCGCGGTGAGGTTAGGCCTACCATAAGGTACCTGTCAGTTCTGACAGTAGACGGTTCTTTTTTCTCGCGTTTGAATGACCGGAAGAGTGGTTGAGGTGCCGTCCAATCGCTTGTTGAAACTAAACCCCCCGATACCGAATACAAGGAATTTAGTATGAGCGGTTCAAGCGTTATCAATGATGTTTCAATTTTCTCTCCTGCCCCGTTGCACGGTTGGTTCTCTACCTCAGGGGTGCACGCTATCCGAGCAGATAATCCGGATGGGTTGGACTCATACTTCAGTGCGCCGATCATTGACTCTTCGGCAGACCTGAGGAAAGTATTCCCGCAGGCATTTGGAACTGAGGAAGTGCAGGTGAAGTTAGTCATGCGCCTGCCCCAGGGTGTCAACGTGTCAAGTATTGTTGTTACCGCTATTGGCGATACCGGTGGTGGGGTTTCGATCCCCGCGCCAGACGCTGACGGTGAATGGCACACCGAGGTTGCTCGGTGGACACCACAAAAACCTGGCCGTACGCAAATTTTGATTTTATTTCGTGATGCTTCTTCCCCGAGCGAATATCTGGGTGTGGATATCAAGTCAATTACGGTTGAGGCAAAAAAATGAGGGGGCTTGGTGTTCTCACATCGGGAAGCATTTGGCGTTTGCGGCGTAGCGCGCGAGTCTTCGGTGGCAGGAGGTCGTAAATGTGCTGATCAACGCCAGGCGCCGAGGTCAAGGCAACGGGCGGACGGCGGTGGTAGTTTGCCGAAGGCCAGGAAGTCCCCCAGCCAGCGGCTGACACAGCCGTCGGCATTCGACTCCTTGAGCAAGAGTTGCTCGACACCGATGGCCATAGGTTCGCCAGGCGCGGCATTGATCAATACCATGCGCGCCACGCGCTCGGGAAACAGCGCGCCGTAGCGGCTGCCGAGGCGGGTGGCGGTGTCGTTTCCCAGGTAGTTGAGACGTGCTTCGCCGAGTTGCCCGCGTACGAATTCCATGTCTCGTGCGGCTTGCTCGACCGCATTCATCTGCCGCAGGTCGCGGGCGCTCAGTTCGATGACGTCATAACGGTCGACCAGTGTTCGATAGGCGCGGGTGGCAAGGGATTCCCAGCGGCTGGCCAGATGCAGGGCGAAAGGCGCTTCCCTGGCTGATGAAGGCTTACCGGCCTGGATGAACACAACACCTTCTCGGTTGAGCGGTTGCCTTGCGCCGACGCGGGTCACGCTCAGGCGTATGTGGCCGCGCTCGGGGGCGGCATGATCGCGGGGCACGCTGACCAGGCCGCATTGGGTACGTCCGACTACCTCGGGGTCCAGGCGCGCGGTCGTGGGAAGGGGGCAGTCCAGCAGCCAGTTGATCGCCGTAGGGGCAATCAAGGGCTCTGCCAGCGCCAGGTTGGCTGTCAGCCAGCAACCGATGCAGGCCAGGCTTTTTAGGAAAACGCTGGGTTTCATCAAGAGGTCCAGGGCAGCCGTGTGATAACGGCTTTTTTACCAAGGACCTCGAGTTGGAAAATGTAAGGTGAAGAAACAACTCGTGTATGAAATAAGAGTTTGTTTATCAGCTTTCGGTGTTCCACCCCCCCCCTAATGCCTTGTACAGGGCGATGCCGGCCTGCAAGCGCGAGAGGCGCAATTGCACATTCAAGTCTTGGGCGGCGTACAGGGTGCGTTGGGTCTCCAGCACCGTGAGCAAGCCCTCGGCCCCGGCCTCATAGCGGCTTTGCGCGATCTGGAAGGCCGCCTGCGCGTGTTGCAGCTCTTGGCTCTGCCATTGGCGTTGCTGGTCCAGGCGGGTGATGCTGCTGAGGGCTTTCTCTACATCGGCAAAGCCGTTGATGATCGCTGCGCGGTAGGTTTGCAGCAGCTCATCCTGGCGCGCGCGAGCCTTGTCGCGCTCTGCGCTTAAACGGCCGTTGTTGAAGATGGGGGCGACCAGGCCGGCGGTCAGGGTGTAGTAGGGGCTGCGCAGGATTTGCCCTGCCTTGTAGGCGTCGGAGCCGAGCGTGGCGCCGAGGGTCACGGCGGGCAGCATGGCGGCACGGGCCACGCTGACATCCGCCTGGGCAGCGGCCAGTTCGGCTTCGGCCTTGGCCAGGTCGGGCCGGCGGCTCAGCAGTTGGCTCGGTACGCCCGGGCCTATGGCTGGCCAGGTGAGCGTCTGGAAGGCTTCACTGCCCAGGTCGAGGGCCTGCACCGGCTGGCCGAGGAGGGCGGCGAGGGTGATCCGCGCTTCTTCGGCCAGCTGTTGGATCAGCGGCAATTGCCGTTGCTGGCCGGCCACCAGGCTTTTCTGCTGGGCCAGCTCCAGGGCGGTGGCAGAGCCTGCGTCATAGCGGGTCTGTACCAGGTCGAGGACGTTGCGCGCATTGGCCAGGTTGAGTTCGGCAATCTGTTGGCGCTGGCTTGCGGCGAGGGTTTGCGCATAGCGGTCGGCCACATTGCTGAGTAAGGTCAGCTCCACAGTGGCCTGGTCCGACTCACTGGCGCGCAGGCTGTAGAGTGCGCTGTCGCGGGCGGCAGCGCGGCCACCCCAGAAGTCCACTTCATAGCTGGCGCTGAAGTTGGCGCCGAAATTATTCACCGTTTCGTCGCTTTGCGAGGCGTCCAGGTCCGGCCCGCCCTGGCCGCGCAGCAGCCTCTGGTGACTGCTGGCGAGGTTGAATTTCACCTCCGGCAACAGCGGCGCGCCGGCGATCACTGCCGTGGCCTGGGCCTGCCGCACCCGGGCCATGGCGGCAGCCACGTCGAAACTGTCGCGCCGGGCCTGCTCGATCAGGCGGTTCAGCGCCGGGCTGCCAAACTGCATCCACCAGCGCTGGTTGGTGGCCTGGGTCGCCGCGCGTTCGGCGTATTGCCAGGCGGCGGGCGGGGCAATGCCGCTGTCGAGTGTGGGCGGGTTGCCGGTACAGGCACTGAGCAACAGGCACAGGCTGAACGCTGACAGCTGCGCGGGAATGGATCGATTATTCACTGGTCAACGCCTTAACCGGATCGAGCCGGGCAGCTTTACGGGCCGGCATAAAGCCGAATACGACGCCGGTGACCAGTGCACAGCCAAATGCGCCGAACACGGCCACCAGGGAAAACTGTACCGCCACTTCGGCCAGCACCAGCACGCCGCCGACCAGCAACGCCAGGGCGATACCGAACAGGCCGCCGACCACCGAGAGCATCACCGCCTCGGTGAGAAATTGGCGCAGGATGTCGCGCTGCCGCGCGCCGGTGGCCATGCGAATGCCGATTTCGCGGGTGCGCTCACGCACGGTCATCAGCATGATGTTCATCACGCCGATACCGCCTACCAGCAAGGAAATCGCGGCAATCGAGCCGAGCATCAACGACAGTGAGTTCTGGGTCCGCGCTTCGGCCTGGATCATCGCGGCGTTGTTGGTCAGCTCGTAGTCGCGCTTGCCGTTGTGCAGCTTCAACATCAGCTGGTCGATCGCCACTTCGGCTTCATGCACGTTGCGCGCATCGGTGGTGCCAATCACCACGTATTCGGGGTTATAGCTGCCGAACAGGCGAACACTGGCGGCGCTATAGGGAATGGCGATACGGTCGTCACTGTCCTTGTCGCCGGAGCTTGCGCCTTTTTCCGCGAGCACGCCGATCACCTGGAACGGCACATTCTCGATCAGAATGTACTGGCCGATCGGGTTGGGCACGTCCTTGAACAGTTTCTGACGGATGCGCGCACCGATCACTGCGACCGTG
Organism: Pseudomonas khavaziana; assembly: GCF_036704165.1. Classification (NCBI taxonomy): domain Bacteria; kingdom Pseudomonadati; phylum Pseudomonadota; class Gammaproteobacteria; order Pseudomonadales; family Pseudomonadaceae; genus Pseudomonas; species Pseudomonas khavaziana. Next base: position 4,221,017 of record NZ_CP129946.1, on the reverse strand, counting down.
GCGGCAGCCTGTTCGTCGGCCTCGGTGAAGTAGCTGCCCTCGACCACCGGCCAGTTGAAGAGGTGCGGGAAGTTGGTGTCGTTGCCACCCACGTAGGCCATGTAGTCGACATTGGCGAAGCGCACGCCGGCTTCGGCGCCGTTGACCGGCATGATGCGCTTGACCTGGGGCAACGCAGCCAGGGCCTCGACATCCTTGAGGGTCACGATACCCGATGGCGTACGCGGGTTGGGCGAAGAACCGCTGAGGTAGATGATATTGGAGCCGAACGCGCCCATCTGCGCCATGACCTGGCGCTTGCTGCCTTCGCCCACTGCCAGCATCACCACCACCGACGCCACGCCGATGATGATCCCCAGCAAGGTCAGGGCGGTGCGGAAGCGGTTGACCCACATCACTCGCCAGGCGGCTTGCACCGCGTCCAGCAACTCGGCCTTCCATGCACCGTTGTGCTCGGCGCCGTCGGCCAGCCGCTGGCGCAGGTCCACGGCATGCAGGGCGCCGGCCGCCAGGGCTGGCTTGACCGTGCAGGTGTCGGCCGAGTCGCTGATGATCTGGCCGTCGCGGATCTCGATGATACGGTTGGCCCGCGCCGCCACTTCGCGGTCGTGGGTGATCAGGATGACCACATGGCCCTGGCCCGCCAGTTCGTCGAGCAGGGTCATGACCTCGGCGCCGCTGTGGCTGTCGAGGGCGCCGGTGGGTTCGTCGGCGAGGATGATATGGCCGCCGTTCATCAGGGCACGGGCGATGGATACCCGTTGCTGTTGCCCACCGGAAAGCTGGTGCGGGCGATTGCCGGTGCGTTCAGCCAGCCCCAGGCGGGTGAGCAGGGCATTGGCGCGGGCCTGCCGTTGGGCAGCGCTGATGCCGGCATAGATCGCCGGCATTTCGACGTTTTCCTGGGCTGAGCCTGAGGGAATCAAATGGTAGCCCTGGAACACAAACCCGAAGGCTTCACGGCGCAGCCAGGCCAACTCGTCGCTGCCCAGATGGGCGACGTTTTCCCCGGCGAACAGGTAGTCGCCTTCCGTCGGGCGGTCGAGGCAGCCAAGGATATTCATCAGCGTCGACTTGCCGGAACCGGAGGCACCGACAATGGCGACGAATTCCCCGGCATGGATCGCCAGGTCGATGCCGCGCAACACGTCGACCTGCGGGCTGTCGCCGCCGCCGTAGGATTTGCAGATGTGCTTGAGTTCGATCAGCGGCGTGGCCACGTCAACCCCCACTGCTGTCGGACGGGCCGATCAGCAGGTGATCGCCCTCATTGAGACCCTCGAGCACCTCGATGCGCAGGCGGTCGCTGATACCCAGGCGTACTTTGCGCTCCTCGATGGCGCCGTTTTTCGCCACGACCCGGGCGATTTGGGTGTCTGCGCCGGGCGTGCCCTGCAGGGCGGCGACAGGCACGGTCAGGGTGTCCTTGACTTGGCCGGCGACGAAAAATACCTGGGTGGTCATTTCCGCCATCAGCGCGTTATCGGCGTTGTCCACGTCCAGCAGCACGGTGTACAGCACCACTCGGCCGGTCCCGCTCTTGCCGGAGCTGCTCGGGCTGCCGCTGCCCTGGGTTTCGTTCAGGGGCTTGGGCGGGATCGGCAGGATCTGGCGCACGGTGCTGGCCCAGCGCCGGCTGCCGCCGCTCAACGTGGTGAAATACGCGCGCATGCCGGGTTTGACGTGGCCGATATCGGCTTCGGAGACTTCGGCCCATACGGTCATCGGCGACAGCTTGGCGATGCGCAGGATCAGCGGGGTTTGCTGTTGTGCGTTGAGGGTCTGGCCGACCCGCGCATCCACGGCCACCACGGTGCCGGTCATCGGTGCATAGATGCGCGTGTAACCCAATTCGGCCTCATCGCTGCGCAGGCTGGCCCGGGCCTGGCGGATCTGGGCCTGGAACATGTCGACCCGGGCCTGGGTCGCGCTGAGTTCGGCCTGGGCGGTCTGCACATCTTCTTCGCGAGTGGCATTACCGGCGCTCAGGCGCTGCTGGCGCTGATACTTCTGGCGGGCCAACGCGTGCTGGGCTTTTTGCTCCTGCAATTGGGCCTCGAGGTTTTCGATGGCGTAGCGGCTGGCGTCGAGCTTGGCTTGTTGCGTCGAGGGGTCGATCTCCACCAGCAACTGGCCTTCCTTGACCTGGTCGCCGGCCTCGACATGGATCTTGCGGATCTGCCCGGAGGCCTGGGCGCCGACATCCACATACCGTCGCGGTTGCAGGGTGCCCAGGGCGGTGACGCTGTTTTCGATATCGCCACGGGTCACGGTGACGGTCGCCAGGGCGTCGCGGCCCGGTGCCAGGCCCTGCCAGGTGGCGAACGCAACGATGGGAATCAGGCACGCTACCGCTAGCAGGGCGCGTCGGGCAGGTCGAGGGCGTTTCATGGGTAGGTTCCAGCCAGGAAAGATCGGGGCGCAGTTGCGCAAAGCTGACAGTTAAACGAGAAAAAGCCCCGGGGATTTAGGCTGTTACACACGCAGAAACAGGTCTGCGGAGAAAAAAAACCTGCGTTGATGCAAGACTTCTTTAAAAGTAGATGAGAATTACTATAAATTGCACGCACTCAAACTGCCATCATCGATGGGCTCGTTCCTGCACGGACGGGCATCGTCAGTACCACGGCCATGGGGCCAGGAGTCATGTTGGAAAACTACTATCGCGAGCTGGTGTGTTTCCTCAACGCCAAGCTGGGCAACCGTCAGGTGGCCGAAGATGTGGTGCATGACGCTTATGTGCGGGTGCTGGAGCGCGCCAGCGATACCCCGATCGAGCAGCCCCGTGCGTTTCTTTATCGCACGGCCTTGAACCTGGTGATTGACGGCCATCGACGCAATGCCCTGCGTCAGTGCGAACCCCTTGAGGTGCTGGACAGCGAAGAACGTTTCGCCCCTTGTTCGCCCCACACCAGCCACGACCAGCGCCAACGCCTGGAGATGCTCGAACGCGCCCTGGCCGAGTTGCCGGCCGCCTGTCGCGACAGCTTCCTGCTGCGCAAGCTCGAAGGCTTGTCCCACCTGCAGATCGCCGCGCGCCTGGGCATTTCCCGCAGTCTGGTGGAAAAACACATCGTCAACGCGATGAAGCATTGCCGGGTGCGCATGCGCGAGTGGGAAGCGCACTGATCAGCTGTTGGTTAAATTTTATTTCACTGTCCTCGTTTCCTATCAACACACGGCCGGTTGTTCAGGCCATGAAAGGTATTCCCGCCCCCACCGCCAAGGGGCTTATCCAGAGGACACTGGAATGACACAGGTAATTGCTTCGCCCGAGGTTCATGACCTGATCGGGATAGGTTTCGGCCCCTCGAACCTGGCGCTGGCCATCGCCCTGCAGGAACGTGAAAAAGCCCAGGGCAAGCTGGACGTGCTGTTTCTCGACAAGCAAGCCGACTACCGCTGGCACGGCAACACCCTGGTGACCCAGAGTGAACTGCAGATTTCCTTCCTCAAGGATCTGGTAACCCTGCGCAATCCCACCAGCCCATATTCCTTCGTCAATTACCTCAAGGCCCATGACCGCCTGGTGGACTTCATCAACATGGGCACCTTCTATCCGTGCCGGATGGAGTACAACGACTACCTGCGCTGGGTTGCGGGACAGTTCCAGGCACAAGCCAGCTACGGTGAGGAAGTGCTGGCCATCGAGCCGATCCTGCACCAGCAGCAGGTCGAGGCGTTGCGGGTGATCTCCCGCGATGCCCAGGGCGAGCAGCATGTGCGCACCACCCGCTCGGTAGTGGTCAGCGCCGGCGGCACGCCGCGGATTCCCGAGGCGTTCAAGGCGCTCAAGGACGATACCCGCGTGTTCCACCATTCCCACTACCTGGAACGCATGGCCAGCCAGCCCTGCGTGAACGGCAGGGCCATGCGCATTGCGGTGATCGGCGGCGGCCAGAGCGCGGCTGAAGCGTTTATCGACCTCAATGACAGCTTCCCGTCGGTGCAGGTCGATATGATCCTGCGCGGCTCGGCACTCAAGCCGGCCGATGACAGCCCGTTCGTCAACGAAGTGTTTTCGCCGGCCTTCACCGACCTGGTGTTCCAGCAAGTCGGTGCAGAGCGCGAGCGCCTGGTTGCCGAGTACCGCAATACCAACTATTCGGTGGTGGACCTGGACCTCATCGAGCGCATCTACGGGATTTTCTACCGCCAGAAAGTCTCCGGCATCGCCCGCCAGGCATTCCGCACCATGACCGTGGTGGAGAAAGCTACCGCCGGCCCGCTGGGCGTCGAACTGGTGCTGCGCAACAACGCCACCGGCGAAACCAGCCTCAACCATTACGACGCGGTGATCCTGGCCACCGGCTACGAGCGCCAGATGCACCGCGAATTGTTGGCGCCGCTGCAGGCCTATATGGGCGATTTCGAAGTGGCCCGCGACTACCGCATCGTCACCGACGAGCGCTGCAAGGCCGGCATCTACATCCAGGGCTTCAGCCAGGCCAGCCATGGCTTGAGCGATACCTTGCTGTCGGTGCTGCCGATTCGCGCCGATGAGATTGCCGCGTCGTTGTATGAGAACGATCGAAACCATGACAAGGGCCGTTCGGTGCAGGACCTGCTGCTGGCCACCGCCAGCTGAGCGGCCCCTCTGTAGGAGCGAGCTTGCTCGCGAAGAACGTCAACGATAACGCGTCCTGTCTGGATTAACGCGGCGCTCTTGCGGTCTTCGCGAGCAAGCTCGCTCCTACAGACGGCACTTGTGACAATGTGTGGCTATTGATACTGTACAAAAAACCAGTATCGGTAGCCCGCCATGCAGTTGATCGAAAAACTCAGCATCCTCGCCGATGCCGCCAAGTACGACGCGTCCTGCGCCAGCAGTGGCGCGCCCAAGCGCAGTTCCGAGGGCAAGGCGGGGCTGGGTTCCACCGATGGCATGGGCATCTGTCACAGCTACACACCCGACGGGCGCTGCGTGTCGTTGCTCAAGGTGTTGCTCACCAACTTCTGCCTGTACGACTGCCAATACTGCGTCAATCGCCGTTCCAGCGACGTGCCTCGTGCGCGTTTCAGCCCGGAAGAGGTGGTGACCCTGACCCTGGATTTCTACAAGCGCAACTGCGTCAGCGGGCTGTTCCTCAGTTCCGGCATCATCCGTTCGGCCGACTACACCATGGAGCAACTGGTGCGGGTGGCCAAGCTGCTGCGCGAAGAGCATGACTTTCGTGGCTATATCCACCTCAAGACCATCCCCGAGGCCGACCCGGCGCTGATCGCCGAGGCCGGGCGCTATGCCGACCGCCTCAGCGTCAATATCGAACTGCCCACCGACGCCAGCCTGCAAACCCTGGCGCCGGAGAAACAGATCGTCTCGATCAAGCAGGCCATGCAGACCATCTACACCGGCGAGCAGACGGTGCTGAACGAACCCCGTGCCCCGCGTTTCGCCCCGGCCGGGCAGAGCACGCAGATGATCGTTGGCGCCGACGACACCGATGACAGCACCATCCTCCACGGTGCCGAGGCGTTGTATGGCAATTTCAAGCTGCGCCGCGTGTATTACTCGGCGTTCAGCCCCATCCCCAACAGCCCGAAAAGCGTACCCTTGGCCGCGCCGCCGCTGATGCGCGAACACCGCTTGTACCAGGCCGATTTCCTCCTGCGCAGCTACGGTTTCAGCGCCAACGAACTGTTTACAGGCCCCGGCCACCTGGCCCTGGACATCGACCCCAAGCTGGCCTGGGCCCTTGAGCACCGAGAGGTGTTCCCGCTGGACCTGAACCGCGCCGAGCCGACCCTGATTGCGCGTATTCCCGGCATCGGCCTGCGCACCACCCAGCGCCTGGTGGACCTGCGCCGCGAACGCAAGATCCGCTTCGAAGACCTCGCACGCATGCGCTGCGTGCTGGCCAAGGCCAAGCCGTTTTTCATCACCAGCGACTACCACCCGCAACAGGCCGACAGCACCAGTGTGTTGTTGCGCGAGCAATTGCGCGACCGCCCGCAGCCACAACAGATGGGGTTGTGGGGATGATCAGCCTGGAATGCGACAACCTGTTCAGCACTTGGCGCGAACAGGCGCGCTGGCTGCTCAGCCATCAGGTCGACCCCAGCCAGGTGAGTTGGGGCGAGGTGCAGGCGGCAGACCTGTTCGCCACTGATGAGCCGATCCCGCCAGGGCTGGGGCCGTTCCAGGCACGGATTCCCAAGACGTTGCTGGAACTGCTGGAGTCGGCCGCCTGTTACCACGGCGATCAGCGTTGGAGCCTGTTGTACGAAGTGCTGTGGCGGGTCAGCCATGGAGATCGCACCGCGATGCTGGCGGGGGACAAGTTGGGCAGCGAGTTGCAGCGGCGCATCAAGCAGGTCAGCCGGGAAGCCCACCACTTGCACGCGTTTGTGCGCTTCATCGCGCTGCCGGCCGAGGCAGGGCCGGAACTGCCGGAGTACGTGGCCTGGCATGAACCGGCCCACGACATTCTCAAAAGCGCCAGCCAGCATTTCATCGGGCGCATGGGCTGCCATCGCTGGATGATCGCCACACCCCTGGACGGGGTTTATTACGACGGCGAGCAACTGATTCATCAGCGCAGGTGCCCCGAGGCCTGGCAGCTACTGGCACAGAATGTCGAAGATCCCCACAGCGCCATGTGGCTGACCTACTACAGCCACATCTTCAACCCGGCGCGGTTGAACCCCAAGGTGATGGAGGGGCACTTGCCCAGCCGATTCTGGAAGAATCTGCCGGAGGGCAGGTTGATTCCCGGGTTGATCAGCGAGGCGCGCACGGGCAAGCAGAAGGATGGGCAGGCGAAGTGGGTGGGGGCCAAGCCAGGCAAAAGAATTGCAAACCCGATCAATGTGGGAGCTGGCTTGCCTGCGATAGCGGTCGAGCAGCCAGATGTGGGGTGACTGATGCACCGCTATCGCACATAGGCATCTACACAACGCTGTAGCGCCCAAAGGTAACCACGATGCGAAGCGAGTCGCTCTTGATCTGCTTTTGATCTTGATCTTAGGCGCCCCGTTAAACCACGCTGGCCGGAATTCAACAGGGATTTGGGGGGTAAACCGGCAGGGATGCCGGTTTAGCCGCCCCGCGCCATGGATGGCGCGTGGCGGCGGCCCCCAAATCACTGGCGGATTACGGGCACACCGAGCCAAAGCGAGGTGCCGAGTGGTGGGGCAAGAGCCCTTTTGGTTACTTTTGGGGCTCTTTTCCAAAAGTGACCCGCTGTCAGAGCGGAACCCTAAGTGGCCGTTACCGCAGCAATGGATATGTACACAATCCAACTGTGTCGCCTGTCAGGCCGCCTTCGCGAGCAAGCCCGCTCCCACAGTTTGATCGCAAGGTGTCAGGTAGATAGATGTCGGCTGTCAGGCCGCCATCGCAGGCAAGCCAGCTCCCACACAAGCCAGCTGGATCAGGCCAGTTCAGTGGCAGTGTTCTTGACTACTGCCAACTCCGGATGCGCCACCAACTTATCAATGTGCAACTCATCATTATTCAACCAGGTCTCGGTCAGCACCCGGTAATGTTCCATGTCCCGGCAGCGCATGCGCAGGCTGTAGTCGAATGGCCCGCTGATCAGTTGGCATTCGAACACCTGCGGGCAGGCCTTCACACAGGCTTCGAAGGCCTTTTGCGCCGAACGCCCGCTCTGGTTGGACAAGGCCACCAGCACCAGCAGCGACAGCCCCGGCGAGACCATCTGCACGTCGATGATCGCTCCATACCCACGGATCACCCCGCGTCGCTCCAGCTTGCGCACCCGCTCCAGGCAGGGCCTTGGGGTGAGGTGCACCAGCGATGAGAGCCTTTCGTAGGTGATACGCCCCTGGTGCCGCAGCACGTCGATGATTGCCTCGTCGATGCGATCCAGCGCAGGGGAAGAATGGGGTCCGTTGGCCTTGGTATCCATGGGTTCACTTCAAACGGTTGGAAAGAAATTGCTGCAAGCGTTCGCTGTTGGGATGGTCGAGGATCTCGGCGCCGCCGTGTTCCTCGACCCGACCCTGATGCAAGAACAGCACTTGGCTGGACACCTGGCGGGCAAAGCCCATTTCGTGGGTGACCATCAGCATGGTACGACCTTCCTCGGCCAACGTCTGTATGACTTTGAGGACTTCTCCTACAAGTTCTGGGTCGAGGGCAGAGGTCGGCTCATCGAACAGGATGATCTCCGGCTCCATTGCCAACGCCCGGGCAATCGCCACGCGCTGCTGCTGGCCACCGGACAGGAACGCCGGGTATTGGTCCGCCACGCGGCTTGGCAGGCCAACCTTGTCCAGGTACAGGCGTGCGCGTTTTTCCGCCTCGGCGGCGCTCACGTCCAGCACCCGGCGCGGGGCCATGGTGATGTTTTCCAGCACGGTCATGTGGCTCCACAGGTTGAAGTGCTGGAACACCATGGCCAGGCGCGTGCGCAGGTTTTGCAGTTGCGCCTGATGCGGCGCGCGGCTGCCGGCGCGGCCTGGCTGCATCTGGATGCTGATGCCATCCAGGGTGATCACCCCGGCGTCCGGCTGTTCGAGAAAGTTGATGCAACGCAGCATGGTGCTCTTGCCCGAGCCGCTGGCGCCGATCAGGCTGATCACATCGCCCTGGCGCGCATTGAGGGATACGCCCTTGAGCACTTCATGTTCGCCGTAGCGTTTATGGATGCCTTCGACTTGCAGCTTGATCGCGGCAGTTGCAGCGTTGGTCACGGGTACATCCACCGGATAAGTGGCCAGGGCCTGCGCGGACTGATTCATGGGTTAGCCTCGGGTAGGAACAAGAAAACGCATCCAGCGACGTTCGGCCAGTCGAAACAGGCCCACCAGTGCAAAGGACAGCAGCATGTAGAGCAGGGCGGCGATGCCGAAGGCCTGGAAGGTCAGGAATGTCTCGGCATTTGCGTCGCGCGCGACCTTGAGGATGTCGGCAACCGTGGCGGTGAACGCCAGCGAGGTGGCGTGCAGCATCAGGATCATTTCATTGCTGTAGGCCGGCAGCGCTCGACGCAAGGCGGCGGGTACCACCACATACAGGTTCAGCCGCCAGCCGTGCAGGCCATAGGCGCGCGCCGCCTCGATCTCGCCATGGGGAATGTTGCGGATTGCCCCTGCGAAGATTTCCACGGTGTAGGCGCAGGTGTTGAGCACAAACGCCAACAGCGTGCAGTTCAGCGCATTGCGGAAAAACTGGTTGAGCAGGGCGTTGTCCTGCACCACCTCCAGGCTGTACAGCCCGGTGTAGCAAATCAGCAATTGGATATACAGCGGCGTGCCACGGAACAGGTAGGTGTAGAGCTCCACCGGCCAGCGCAGCCAGAAATGCTCTGAGACGCGTGCCAACGCCAGGGGGATCGACAGGCCAAAGCCCAGCACCACCGAGATAATGAACAGCCACAAGGTCATGGCCACACCGGACAACCCCGCGCCATCGCTGAACAGGTAGGCCATGCCGTATTGCTGGAACAGTTCGATCATCGCGCCATCCCCTTGATGCCCAGGTTATAGCGCCGTTCCAGGCGCTTGAAGATGCGGTTGGAGAGGGTGGTAATCACCAGGTACACCAGCCCCGCGAGGATCAGGAAGTAAAGCGGCTCGCTGGTGGACTTGCCGGCGTTCTGCGCGGCCTTGACCAGGTCTGACAGGCCGATGATCGATACCAGCGCCGTGGACTTGAGCAGCACCAGCCAGTTATTGCCAAGGCCTGGCAGGGCAAAGCGCATCAGTTGCGGGAACAGCACCAGGTGAAAGCGCTGCCAGCGGCTCAGGCCATAGGCGGTAGCGGCTTCCAATTGGCCTGCCGGCACACTGAGGATCGCGCCGCGGAAGTTCTCGGTGAAATACGCGCCGTAGATAAATCCCAGGGTGATCACCCCGGCGGTAAAGGGGTCAATTTCGAAATATTCCCAGCCGAACACTTCGGTCAGGTCATTGAGCCACAGTTGCAGGCTGTAGAAGATCAGCAGGATCAGTACCAGGTCCGGCACGCTGCGGATCAGCGTGGTGTACAACGTGGCCGGTACGCGCAGCCATCTGGCGCTGGAAAGCTTGGCGCCGGCGGCGATCAGGCCCAAGGTGAGGCTTAGGGCCAGGGCCAGGAAGGCCAGCTTGAGCGTCATCCAGGCACCCTGTGCCAGCATCGGGCCGTAGCCTTGCAGGTTGAAGAGTTCGTTCATGGGCAAGATCTCTAAAAGGCACACACAATCTCTGCGGGAACCGACCTGTGTGGGAGGGGGCTTGCTCCCGATAGCCGTAGCTCAGTCAATATTTTCAGTGACTGACACACTGCTATCGGGAGCAAGCCCCCTCCCACACAAGCTTCTTCCACAGGGCAGGCGATGGCTTGGTTACTCGTTGTAGATATCTTGATCGCCGAAGTATTTCTTCTGGATCTGCGCGTAGGTGCCATCGGCCTGGACGGCGGCGATGCCCTTGTTGATCAGCTCACGCAATGCCTGGTCGTTCTTGCGCAGGCCCATGGCGATGTCCAGGGGCAGGGTCGGGTCCTTGAAGGCCGGGCCGGTCTTGAAGTCGGCGCCTTCGGGCTTGGACAGAAAGTTGAGCTGGGCTTCGAGCTTGTCGGTCAAGGTAGCGTCGAGGCGACCGTTCTGCAGGTCGGCGTAGTTCTGCTCCTGGGATTGGTACGCCTTGATCTGCGCGCCAAGCTTGGCCAGGTGCGCCCGCGCATAGGCCTCCTGCAGCGAGCCTTGCAATACGCCGACTTGCTTGCCGTTGAGCGATTCGGGCGTGTCGCCGAAGTCCGCGCCTTTGCGAGTGATCACCGAGGTCGGGCTGAGGAACAGCCGATCGGTGAAATCGATGACTTTTTCCCGGGCCGGGGTCACCGCCATGGACGACATGATCGCGTCGAACTTGCGCGCCCGCAGGGCCGGGATCATGCCGTCGAATTCATTGTGCACCCAAGTGCACTTGACTTCGAGCTTGGCGCAGATGGCGTTGCCCAGCTCGATATCGAAGCCTTGCAGGCTACCGTCGGCGGCTACGGATTCGAAGGGCGGGTATTCGGGGAACACGCCGAAGCGGATTTCTTTCCAATCCTGGGCGTGGGCGGCGGTGGCGCACAGTGGCAACAGCAAGGCAGCGAAGAGTGATCGCAGTGGAGTCATGTGGAGGTCCCTTTATTTTGTAATTGATGTCAGGGCAGTGAATAACTGGGAGCAGAGAATGCTTCATGATGGTGCGTTTTTTGTGTCGTTTACCCGGTGTGCAAAGCGCAAATTGCGCTGTTAAAACCTGCAATGCAGCGGAATCGGCTGCAGCACCCGCTGAATCGGCTTTTTGCCTCTGCAAATCTGGCCTGCCCTTGGCGCAAAGCGGCAGGCCAGAGCGGTCTCAGGCGCGCTTTTTGTGCTGTGCGACCGGCTGCTGGGCCAGGCGGGCAAATAGGTCTTTCGGGTCGGCCAGGTCGGGTACCAGTTCCAGTTCGCTGCCTATATCAAGGGCCTTGGCCACGTCCAGCACATAGCGCAATGCCGAATAGTCTTCGATGGCAAAACCCACCGAGTCGAACAGGGTGACTTGGCGCTCATTCTCGCGGCCGGGTTTCTGGCCGTTGATCACCTGCCACAGCTCGGTGACTGGCGAGTCTTCCGGCATGTGCTGGATCTCGCCTTCGATACGGCTTTGTGGTTCGTACTCGACGATCACGCGGGCGCGCTCAACGATGCGGCGGTCCAGCTCGGTTTTGCCTGGGCAGTCGCCGCCCACGGCGTTGAGGTGCATGCCGGGCTCGATCATCTCGTTCGTCAGGATGGTGGCGTAGGCCTTGTCGGCGGTGACGGTGGTGACGATATCCGCGCCTTTGACCGCTTCGGCGACGCTGCCGGCCAGGATCACCTTGATCGCCGGAAACGCCTTGAGGTTGGCGGCGAGCTTGGCGGTGGCCTTGGGGTCGATATCGAACAGGCGGATTTCAGTAATGCCGAGCATGGCGTGGAAAGCCAGGGCCTGGAACTCGCTCTGGCAGCCGTTGCCGATCAGCGCCATGCTGCGGCTGTCGGCACGGGCCAGGTAGCGGGCGACCAGGGCCGAGGTGGCGGCGGTGCGGATCGCCGTGGTCAGGGTCATTTCCGCCAGCAGCACCGGTTTGCCGGTGTCCACATCGCCCAGAGCGCCGAAAGCCATCACCGTGAGCATGCCCGCCAGGGTGTTTTTCGGGTGGCCGTTGACGTATTTGAAGGCATATAGCGAAGCGTCGGACACCGGCATCAGCTCGATCACGCCATCCGGTGAATGGTTGGCCAGGCGCGCGCACTTTTCGAAATCCTGCCAGCGCAGGTAGTCGGCGCGAATGTAGTCGGCCATCTCGGTGATGCAGGTTTGCAGGCCTTTCTGCGAAACCAGGTAGCTGAGGTCGTTGACGTCGATATAACGGGTCATGGCAAGACTCCTTATTGAAATGAGGGACGGGCCGGCAGATGCACTTCGGCCAGCATGCAGCGGGCACTGCCGCCGCCGATGCGTTCGATGTTGTCGATATTCACCACCACCGGCCGCGTGTGGCGCTCCACGTGCTGGCGCTGCGCCGGATGCAGCGCGCCCCAGGCGCTGGCGGACATCACCAGCAGTGGCTGGCCGTCACGGTCGTGGACTTCGAGCATGTTGCCGGCAAAGGCTTCCAACTGGTCGAAGTCGAGGGCGAGGATGTCTTTGCCGGTGTCGCGCAGTGAGCGCTCCAACGTCAGGCGCTCGCTTTCATCGGGCAGGGCTTGCAGGCACACCACCGCGAGGTCGCGACCGACGCTCATCATCACGTTGCTGTGATAGATCGGTGCGTGGTGGCGGTCGAGGGCATGGAATACGCAGAGCTGGTAGTCGAGGCGTTCGGCAAACTGGCGCAGCGCCGCGTAGTGGGTGCGCCCCGAATGGCAGGCGTAGCTGATGCGGTGCTGGCGGTCGAGCACCATGCTGCCGGTGCCTTCCAGGAAGATATTCTGTTGTTCCAGGTGGCTGAGGTCGATGGTGGTGTTGATCGCAAAGCGTTGCTCCAAGACTTGCAACACGCCCTTGTTGCGCTCCAATCGACGGTTCTGGCCCTCCATGGGGTAGAGCACCAGGCTACCGTCGGCGTGGCTGCTCCACCAGTTGTTGGGGAAGATCGAGTCCGGGGTGTGGGGCGCCGGGGTGTCCTGCACCACCAGCACTTCCACCCCGTGATTGCGCAGGGTGTCGACATAGCCGTCGAACTCTTCCAGCGCTTTGTGCTGTGCACTGAGCGGGTCCAGCGGCGGGCGTTGAAAACGGTTGTTGATCGCGGTGTCCGGGTTGAAGGCAAAGCGCGCCGGGCGGATCATCAGGACGGTGTTGGTGGTTTGCATGGGGGCACGGGTCCATGGGGTGATCTTGTAGCGCTATTTTGTGCGTTGTGCGGGGAGGATCCCGGCTGAAACAGTAGGGCGGCTCAGCCGGGAAAGCTGAAAAGGGGAGTGACGCAGCCGAATCAGCTGCTAACTTGAAATGCAATCAAACTGTGGGAGCTGGCTTGCCTGCGATAGCGGTGTGTCAGCCCCATTAATCTGGCTGGCCCGCCGCTATCGCAGGCAAGCCAGCTCCCACATTGGTATTGTGGTGATTGTTATTGTTGTGTCCGCCAGGAGGAGCCATGTCTACCGCTGTTCGCCTTGCCCAACCTTCAGATGCCGAGGGCATCAGCCAAGTCATCCTGGCTGCGCTGCACAGCAGCAACGCAGGTGATTACCCCGCGGATGTGATTGCGCGGGTTGCCAGCAACTTCACCCCCGACGCTGTACTGGCGTTGCTCCAGCGGCGGGTGGTGTTGGTGGCGACTCAGGATCAATTGATCGTCGCTACGGCCGCACTGGATGGCAATGTGGTGCGCTCGGTATTCGTCAACCCAGCGCTGCAAGGGCAGGGCATTGGCCGATTGTTGATGATCGAGATCGAACTGCGCGCCCGGGAGTCGGGCGTGACGATACTCAGCGTGCCGTCCTCACTGACTGCGGAGCCCTTCTATACCAAGCTGGGTTTTCATACCGTGCGCGATGTCTACCATGGCAACGAGCGCACGCTGGTGATGGAAAAGGCGCTGCTGTCACGACATCCCATCGGCCCTTATCGAGACCGTCAGCACCGTACCCAAGTGATCGAGTTATGGCAGGAGGCGTTTGGCTATGACACCGCGCATAACCTGCCGAGTCTGGCGATTGACAAGAAGCTGGCGGTCAGCGATGGGTTGTTCTTCGTCGCCACCGAGAAGAAAGCCGTGATCGGCACGATACTCGCCGGCTATGACGGTCACCGTGGCTGGCTGTACTCCGTGGCTGTGCATGCCGACTATCGTCGCCATGGTTTGGGATCGTCGCTGGTGCGCCATGCCGAGCAGGCGTTGACGGCGTTGGGCTGCATGAAGATCAACCTGCAGATCACCGGCGGCAATGACGTGGTGGTGGGGTTTTATGAGGCGCTGGGGTATGGGGTGGAGCCGAGGATCAGTATGGGTAAGAGGATCGTTGAGTGTATTCCAGGACAGAGTAGATGACCGACAGCAATCTGATCATCCGTCTAGCCTTTAAGGCTTACGCTTATTTTTTCCGCTTCGCGGTATAGCCTTTCATTGCCGCAAAAGCATTCGCCAAGTTCAGAAACAGGATCTTGTCGTCAATATCCCCTTCGACATCGCCGTCACCGTCGGCATCCCCCGGGCTTGAGGAACGGTCATAAAAACCATTTTTTTCGCTGGAACTGGCATACACCAGAAGAGGGTCGGGATCGTTGGGGGCATTCAATACTTCCATCAATATTTCTTTGCTTGCGTCACCTTCGAAGTCATCTGTCGTGAGGTGAATGATAAATTTGCCCATGAGGTGTCTCCTTGAGGTTTGGTGAGAATCCAGCCTCTGCATTTATAATCTCGATCCCCGCGCATCTCTACTGTCAAACTTGACAGGGTGGATGCATTTACAGTTGATCGTTCCCACGCTCTGCGTGGGAATGCCGCCAGGGGCGCTCCGCGTCCCGCCGGACAACTTAAATGTCGGCAGATGACGCGGAGCGTGGGAACGATCAGCATGGCGCGACGCATAACCTGCCGAGCAGGCGGTGACGGCGCTGGGCTGCATGAAGATCAACCTGCAGGTCACTGGCGGCAATGACGTAGTGGTGGGGTTCTACGACGCGTTGGGGTAGGGGGTGGAGCCGAGGATCAGTATGAGCAAGAAGATTGTCGGAAATATCCCTCAATCCTGAAAATACTGGAGATCCAATGTGGGAGGGGGCTTGCTCCCGATAGTGGAGTGTCAGTCGATGAAAATGTTGACTGACCTGCCGCCATCGGGAGCAAGCCCCCTCCCACAGGGTATTGCGGTGTCGCTGGCTTATACCTTGACGATCCAACCCGCTGGCGCTTCCACGTCACCGGTCTGCACACCGGTGAGCTCTTTGTAGAGCTTCTGGGTGATCGGGCCGACTTCGGTCTCGCTGTGGAACACGTGCAGCTTGCCGTTGTACTGGATGCCGCCGATCGGCGAGATCACCGCCGCGGTACCGCAGGCGCCGGCTTCCTTGAATTGGTCCAGCTTGTCGATGAACACTTCGCCCTCAACCACTTCCAGGCCCAGGCGGGTCTGGGCCAGTTCGATCAGCGACAGGCGGGTGATGCCTGGCAGTACCGAAGGCGACTTCGGCGTGATGAACTGGTTGTCGTGGGTGATCCCGAAGAAGTTGGCCGAGCCGACTTCTTCGATTTTCGAGTGGGTCATCGGGTCCAGGTAGATCGCGTCGGCGAAGCCGAATTTCTTCGCTTCCGAACCCGGCATCAGGCTGGCGGCGTAGTTGCCACCGACCTTGGCGGCACCGGTGCCTTGCGGCGCGGCGCGGTCGTAACCGGAGATCTGGAAGTTGTGCGGCACCAGGCCGCCCTTGAAGTAGGCACCGACCGGGATGCAGAACACCGAGAAGATGAACTCCGGTGCAGTGCGCACGCCGATGTTGTCACCGGTGCCGATCACGAACGGGCGCAGGTACAGCGCACCGCCGCTGCCGTACGGCGGGATGAAGCGCTCGTTGGCCTTGACCACTTGCTTGCAGGCGTCGATGAAGGCTTCGGTCGGTACTTGCGGCATCAGCAGGCGGCCGCAGCTGCGCTGCATGCGCGCAGCGTTCTGGTCCGGGCGGAACAGGTTGATCGAACCGTCCTTGCAACGATAGGCTTTCAGGCCCTCGAAGCACTGCTGGCCATAATGCAGGGCGGTGGAACCTTCGCTGATGTGCAGCACGTTGTCGTCGGTCAGGGTGCCTTCCTGCCATTCGCCGTTTTTCCAGACCTGGAGAAACCGCTTGTCGGTCTTGATGTAGTCAAAACCCAGCTTGTCCCAATTGATGCTTTCGTTACCCATGACACCCTCTATCTCTGGTCAAGTCGGTTTTTTTTCTGGATGGGAGCAACAATACTGCATTCGCAGGGCTGTTCGCATCCCTTGTAGGAGCGAGCTTGCTCGCGAAGAACATAAGGGCGCCGCGTTTAACCGGGTTGCACGCGTTATCCTTGACGATTTTCGCGAGCAAGCTCGCTCCTACAAGTGTTGTGTCATTTATAAATGCAACGCATGCCCCAACGCCCGCAACGCCGCTTCCTGCACCGCTTCACCCAGGGTCGGATGGGCGTGAATGGTGCCGGCCACATCCTCCAGGCGCGCGCCCATTTCCAGGCTCAGGCCAAAGGCGGTGGACAGCTCGGACACCCCGGCCCCCACGGCTTGCCAACCGACAATCAGGTGATTGTCACGTCGCGCCACCACCCGCACGAAGCCGGCTTTGGACTCCAGGGTCATGGCCCGGCCGTTGGCGGCGAACGGGAAGTTCGACACGATGCAGTCCAGGCCGGCGGCCTTGGCGTCGTCCGGGGTCTTGCCGACTACCACCAGCTCCGGGTCGGTAAAGCACACCGCCGGAATCGCCGCCGGGTTGAATTCACGGGTTTTACCGCTGATCAGTTCGGCAACCATCTCGCCCTGGGCCATGGCCCGGTGCGCCAGCATCGGTTCGCCGCTGAGGTCGCCGATGGCATACACATTGCGCATGCTGGTCTGGCAGCGGCTGTCGATCTTGATCGCCGCGCCGTTCATGTCCAGGTTCAGCGCTTCGAGATTCCAGCCCTGGGTGTTTGGCTTGCGGCCCACGGCCACCAGCACCTGGTCGGTGTCCAGCGCAAGCGCGTCGCCGTCGGGCGCGCGCACTTGCAGTTGGTTGTCGGCAAAGCCGGTGACAGTGTGCCCAAGGTAAAGCTTCACCCCGAGTTTCTTCAGGGACTCGGCCACCGGTAAGGTCAGCTCGGCATCGTAGGCGGGCAGGATATGTTCCTGGGCCTCGACCACACTCACTTCGGCACCGAGCTTGCGATAGGCAATGCCCAGTTCCAGGCCGATATAACCACCACCCACCACGATCAGGCGCTTGGGCACGCGGGTTGGTGCCAGGGCTTCGGTGGACGAGATAATTGGCCCGCCAATCGGCAGCATCGGCAGGTTGACGCTTTTCGAACCAGTGGCCAACAGCAGGTGCTCGCACTGGATACGCTGGTCGCCCACCTCGACGGTCTTGCCGTCGACCACCTTGGCCCACCCGTGGATCACCTGCACCTTGTGTTTTTTCAGCAGCGCGGCAACACCGGTGGTCAGGCGGTCGACGATACCGTCTTTCCATTCCACGCTCTTGCGGATGTCCAAAGTCGGTACATCCACTTCAATGCCCAGCTGCGAGCCCTGGCTATGGTGCACGGTTTGCTGGAACTGCTCGGCCACATGGATCAGCGCCTTGGACGGGATGCAGCCGATGTTCAGGCAGGTGCCGCCCAGTGCCTGGCCTTCCACCAGGAGGGTGGGGATACCCAGCTGACCGGCGCGAATTGCCGCCACATAACCGCCGGGGCCGCCGCCGATAATCAGCAGCGTGGTGTGCAATGTCTGAGTCATGCCTTTACTCCAGGAACAGGCTGGCGGGTTGTTCGAGCAGGCCGCGGATGGCCTGGATGAATTGCGCCGCGTCCATGCCGTCGACCACGCGGTGATCGAAGGAGCTGGAGAGGTTCATCATTTTGCGCACCACGATCTGGCCCTTGATCACCATCGGCCGTTCGACGATACGGTTGACGCCGACGATGGCCACTTCCGGCAGGTTCAATACCGGCGTGCTGACGATGCCGCCCAAGGCGCCAAGGCTGGTCAGGGTGATGGTCGAACCGGACAGCTCATCACGGCTGGCCTTGCCCGTGCGTGCAGCGTTGGCCAAACGGGCGATTTCTTCGGCAGTGCCCCACAGGCTGCGGGCTTCGGCGTGGCGTACCACTGGCACCATCAGGCCCACGTCGCTCTGGGTAGCGACGCCCACATGCACCGCGCCGAGGCGGGTGATGACCTGGGCTTCGTCGTCATAGCGGGCGTTGATCTGCGGGAACTCGCGCAGCGCCACCACCATGGCGCGCACGATGAACGGCAGCAGGGTCAGCTTGCCGCGTGTGGCACCGTGCTTCTCATTGAGATGCACGCGCAACTCGTCGAGGGCGGTGACGTCGATTTCTTCCACATAGCTGAAATGCGCGGCGCGGCGGGTGGCGTCCTGCATGCGCTGGGCGATCTTGCGACGCATGCCGATCACCGGGATCTGGTGTTCGTCATTGCGCTCGGTGTAAGGGTTAACTGCACTCGCACCGGCGGCCGGTCCCTGCTGCAGGTACGCCTCCAGGTCTTCGTGCAGGATTCGGCCCGCCGGGCCCGTGCCCTGGACCAAGCGCAGTTGAATCCCGGCATCCAGCGCGTGCTTGCGCACGGCGGGGGAGGCCAAGGGGCGTTCACTGGCTTCACGGGCCACGGGTGCTTGCGGCGCTTTCACGGCAGGCGCGGATTTGTTTTCTACCGATGCCGGTGCCGGTGCCGGTTTGGCTTCGGCCACAGGCGCGGTCTTTACCGGTTCGGCGGCCGCCGGCACATCCTTGGTATTGCCCGCGCCTTCCACTTCAATGCTGATCAAAATACTGCCCACCGCCATGACTTCACCCGGCTCGCCGCCGAGGGAAATCACCTTGCCGTGGACCGGCGAGGGAATATCCACCATCGCCTTGTCGGTCATTACATCCGCCAGCACCTGGTCTTCAACCACCAGGTCGCCGACCTTTACATGCCATTGCGACAATTCAACTTCCGCGATGCCTTCGCCGATGTCCGGCATCTTGATAACGTGCGTGCCCATTCAGACCTCCATGACCCGCTTCAACGCCGCGCCCACTCGGGACGGGCCTGGGAAATACGCCCACTCCTGCGCGTGCGGGTAGGGAGTGTCCCAACCGGTGACGCGCTCGATCGGCGCTTCCAGGTGGTGGAAGCAATGCTCTTGCACCAGCGACACCAGCTCGGCACCAAAGCCGCAGGTGCGCGTGGCTTCATGCACCACCACGCAACGACCGGTCTTTTTCACCGACTTGACGATGGTTTCCAGGTCCAGCGGCCACAGGCTGCGCAGGTCGATGACTTCGGCGTCGATGCCGGTTTCTTCGGCGGCAACTTGCGACACATACACGGTGGTGCCGTAGGTCAGCACGGTCACGGCCGAACCCGGGCGCACAATGGCGGCCACGTCCAGCGGTACGGTGTAGTAACCATCCGGTACCTGGGCTTGCGGGTGTTTTGACCACGGCGTTACCGGGCGGTCGTGGTGGCCGTCGAACGGGCCGTTGTACAGGCGCTTGGGCTCGAGAAAAATCACCGGGTCATCGTTCTCGATGGAGGCGATCAGCAGGCCCTTGGCGTCATAGGGGTTGGACGGCATCACTGTGCGCAGGCCGCAGACCTGGGTGAACACCGCTTCGATACTCTGGCTGTGGGTCTGGCCGCCGTAGATGCCGCCGCCGCAGGGCATGCGCATGGTCAGGGGCGCAGTGAACTGGCCGGCCGAACGATAGCGCAGGCGTGCCGCTTCGGAGATGATCTGGTCGGTGGCGGGGTAGACGTAGTCGGCGAACTGGATTTCAGCCACCGGGCGCAAGCCGTAAGCACCCATGCCCACCGCGACACCGACGATGCCGCTTTCCGAGATCGGTGCGTCGAATACCCGCGAGCTGCCGTACTTGGTCTGCAGACCTTCGGTGCAGCGGAACACGCCGCCGAAATAACCGACGTCCTGGCCGAACACCACCACGTTGTCGTCACGTTCAAGCATCACATCCATGGCCGAGCGCAGGGCCTGGATCATGGTCATGGTGGTGGTGGTCATGGCGGTTTCCAGTTCGATGCTGTTGTTGTGGTCGTTCATGTCACACCCCCAACTGCTGACGCTGGCGCTTCAAATGCTCCGGCATCTCTTTATAGACGTCCTCGAACATGGTCGCGGCGCTTGGGATCTGTCCGCCGGCCAGGGTGCCGTACTGCTCGGCTTGCTTCTGCGCCTTGACCACTTCGGCTTCAAGTTCGGCACTGACCGCCGCGTGTTCCTCTTCAGACCACTGGCCAATCTTGATCAGGTGCTGCTTGAGGCGGGCAATCGGGTCGCCCAACGGGAAGTGGCTCCAGTCGTCGGCGGGGCGGTATTTTGATGGATCATCGGAGGTGGAGTGCGGGCCGGCGCGGTAGGTGACCCATTCGATCAGGGTTGGCCCAAGGTTGCGGCGCGCACGCTCGGCAGCCCAGGCCGAGGCTGCGTACACCGCGATAAAGTCGTTGCCGTCCACGCGCAGGGAGGCGATGCCGCAACCGACGCCGCGTCCGGCGAAGGTGGTGGCTTCACCGCCGGCGATGGCCTGGAAGGTGGAGATAGCCCATTGGTTGTTGACCACGTTGAGTATCACCGGCGCACGGTAGACGTGGGCGAAGGTGAGGGCGGTGTGGAAGTCTGATTCAGCCGTGGCGCCGTCGCCGATCCAGGCCGAGGCGATCTTGGTGTCGCCCTTGATCGCCGAGGCCATGCCCCAGCCCACGCCCTGGACGAACTGGGTGGCAAGGTTGCCTGAAATAGTGAAGAAACCGGCGTCCTTGACCGAATACATGATCGGCAACTGGCGGCCCTTGAGCGGGTCACGCTCGTTGGACAGCAGTTGGCAGATCAGGTCCACCAGCGGCACATCGCGGGCCATCAGGATGCTTTGCTGGCGATAGGTGGGGAAGCACATGTCGTCGATGTTCAAGGCCAGGGCCTGGGCGCTGCCGATGGCTTCCTCGCCAAGGCTTTGCATATAGAACGACATCTTTTTCTGACGTTGGGCGACCACCATGCGGTTGTCGAAGATGCGCGTCTTGAGCATGGCGCGCATACCGCTGCGCATGATCTCGACAGGCACGCCTTCGGCCCACGGGCCCAGTGCCTGGCCCTGGTCGTCGAGCACGCGGATCAGGCCCTTGGCCAGGTCGGCGGTGTCGGCCGGTTCTACGTCGATGGCGGGTTTGCGTACCAGGCCTGCGTCGGTCAGGCGCAGGTAGGTGAAGTCGGTCTTGCAGCCTGGGCGGCCCGAGGGTTCGGGAACGTGCAGGCGCAGCGGTGCATACGGCTGGGTCATGGCTTTCTACGCTCTATCTTGTGAATTTCTTGTAGTGGGCGCGCTAGCTGACAGTCAGTCTTCGGGTAGAAGAAATCCTGTCCTACAACAATCATAGGCGTGGCGTAGAAGAATATTTATCTGTGTTTCATTGCGCTCAGAGCCATTTGAGGATAAAAAAACTGCATAAACATAATAAGCAGGTGATTTTGTCTCATGCGCAAACTGGACCGTACCGATATCGGCATTCTCAACGCCCTACAGGAGAATGCCCGGATCACCAACGCCGACCTGGCCCGCTCGGTCAACCTGTCGCCGACGCCGTGCTTCAACCGGGTCAAGGCCATGGAAGAGCTGGGCCTGATTCGTGAGCAGGTCACGCTGCTGGATGCCGACCTGTTGGGGCTGCACGTCAATGTGTTCATCCACGTGAGCCTGGAAAAGCAGAACGAGCTGGCATTGCAGCAATTCGAAGGGGCGATCTCCGACCGGCCGGAAGTGATGGAGTGCTACCTGATGGCGGGCGATCCGGATTATCTGATCCGCGTGCTGGTGCCGACGATCCAGTCGCTGGAGCGTTTCATGATGGACTTTTTGACCAAGGTGCCGGGGGTGGCGAACATTCGCTCCAGCTTTGCGTTAAAGCAAGTGCGCTACAAAACCGCACTGCCATTGCCGGCCAATGGCATCAGCCTCGGTTCCTGATTCAACACAGGACCAAATGTGGGAGGGGGCTTGCTCCCGATAGCGGTGCGTCAGTCAACGTATGTGTAGCTGATCCACTGCTATCGGGAGCAAGCCCCCTCCCACATTTTTTACTGTATTTTCACAGTTGGTTGAGAGGGATCTTCAGGTAGGTCACGCCGTTTTCTTCCGCTGGCGGCATGTTCCCCGCCCGCACATTCACCTGGATCGCCGGCAGCAACAGCGTCGGCATGCCCAGCCCGGCATCACGGGTGGTGCGCATCTCTACAAACGTCGCTTCATCCACCCCATCATGCACATGGATATTCCCCGCCCGTTGTTCCGCCACGGTGGTCAGGCACTTGGCCTCACGCCCTTCAGGCGGATAGTCATGGCACACATACAGCTTGGTATCCGAGGGGAACGCCAGCAGCTTGCGCATCGACGCGTACAACTGCCGCGCATCGCCGCCGGGAAAATCGCAGCGGGCGGTGCCGACGTCGGGCATGAACAGCGTGTCGCCCACCAGGATCAAGCGGCCGTCGATCAAGTAGGCCATGTCGGCCGGGGTGTGTCCCGGCACATGCAGGGCCTGGGCTTTCAAACCGCCGATATGAAAGATTTCATCCGGCGCAAACAGGTGATCGAACTGCGAACCGTCGACGCGAAATTCCGGCTCCAGGTTGAACAGGTGCTTGAATACGCCTTGTACCTTGCTGATCGACTCGCCGATCGCGATCTTGCCGCCCAACGTGCGACGAAGGTAGGGCGCGGCGGACAGGTGGTCGGCATGGGCGTGGGTTTCGAGCAACCACTGCACCTGCAAGCCGTGCTCGCGCACAAAGGCAATGACCTTGTCAGCCTGGGCGGTGTCGGTACGCCCGGACGCCGGGTCGTAATTGAGCACCGAGTCGACAATGGCGCAGGGGCCGCCATCCGCTTCATAGACGATATAGGTGTAGGTCGACGATGCGTCATCCAGAAAGGCTTGAATCAACGCTGGCATGGCGGCTGTCCCCGATGAAGAAAAAAGTGGTTACAATCAGTTTATGTTTAAACATAATGTCTTGAGCTTAAGTGACATAAAGGACCCGAAGCAAATGGAATCTACCTTGAGTGAGGGCGAAGTCGCCCAGTTGCGTGCGTCGGCGTCCAAGGCCTGTTGCCTGCTCAAGGCCCTGGCCAATGAAGACCGGCTGTTGATCCTGTGCCAGTTGACCCAGGGCGAGCGTAACGTCGGCGAGCTGGAAGCCCTGACCGGCGTGCGCCAGCCCACCCTGTCCCAACAGTTGGGCATCCTGCGCGATGAAGGGCTGGTCGCAACCCGTCGTGAAGGCAAATACATTTTCTACGGTCTGGCCAGCCACGAAGTGATTCAAGTAATGAAGACCCTGTCCGGCCTGTATTGCGGCGCGGTCATAAAAAGCTGGGCGTGACGCCATCCGGCAGCGACCCTTGTGTGCATTGACTCAAAAAGGCAGTAGACAATGACCGAACAACACTGGGGACCCACCATCAGTGGCGATATCGTCGTCATCGGCGCCGGCTCGGCAGGCATCGGCCTGTTGGCCAGCCTGCTCAAGCGCGACCCGCACCTGAACATCACCCTGATCGAACCCAACGACTACCACTGTTACCAGCCGGCCTGGACCCTGGTGGGCGGTGGCGCCTACGACCTGGCAAAGACCCGCCGCCCTCTGGCCGACGTATTGCCCAACGGCGTCAGTTGGGTGCAGGCCGCCGTCAGCGAACTGCTGCCCGACGAGCAAACGCTGGTGCTCGACAGCGGCCAGCGCGTGACCTGGAACAACCTGATCGTCTGCCCCGGCCTGCGCCTGGCCTGGGAGAAAATCGAGGGCCTTCAAGACACCCTCGGCCGCCACGGCGTGACCTCCAACTACAGCTATGAGCATGCCGCCTACACCTGGCAACTGGTGCAGCAACTCAAGGGCGGCAAGGCACTGTTCACCCAGCCGGCCATGCCGATCAAATGCGCCGGCGCGCCGCAGAAAGCCATGTATCTGTCGTGCGACCACTGGCTCAAGCAGGGCAATCTCAACAATATCGACGTCGAGTTCAATCTGGCCGGCGCCGCGCTGTTTGGCGTAGCGACCTTTGTGCCGCCATTGATGGAATACGTCGAGAAATACAAGGCGCGCCTGGCGTTCAATTCCAACCTGGTGAAAGTCGACGGCCCGGCGCGCACAGCCTGGTTTGAAGTGAAGGACGCCGAAGGCAAGGTGAACGTCGAAGAGAAAACCTTTGATATGTTGCACGTCGTACCGCCGCAGGTGGCCCCGGACTTTATCCGCCAGAGCCCGCTGGCCGACGCCGCCGGCTGGTGCGAGGTGAACCCCCACAGCCTGCAGCACCTGCGCTACCCGCATATCTTCGGCCTGGGGGATGTGTGCGGCACCAGCAACGCCAAGACCGCCGCCGCCGTGCGCAAGCAGATCGTGGTGGTGGCCGAGAACCTGCTGGCCCTGCGCAAACAGGCGCCGCTGCCGCTCAAGTATGACGGCTATGGCTCCTGCCCGCTGACGGTGGAGAAGGGCAAGGTGGTACTCGCCGAGTTCGGCTACGGCGGCAAGCTGCTGCCGACCTTTCCCCTCGACCCGACCCGGGCGCGTCGCTCGATGTGGTTCCTCAAGGCCACGTTGCTGCCGTGGTTCTACTGGAACGGCATGCTCAAGGGCCGCGAGTGGCTGACCCGCCTGAGCAAGGTGGACTGAATGCTGCTGGCAAGTATCCTGGGGGTATTGATGGGCCTGGTCATGGGCCTGACCGGCGCCGGCGGCGGCATCCTAGGGGTGCCGGCACTGGTGCTGGGGCTGGGCTTGAGTATGACCCAGGCGGCCCCGGTGTCACTGCTCGCAGTGGGCGCGGCGGCGGCAGTGGGCGCGATTGATGGCTTGCGCCATGGGCTGGTGCGTTATCGCGCGGCGCTGTTGATCGCATTGCTGGGTGCGCTGTTTTCGCCGTTGGGCGTGTTCGTCGCCCACCAATTGTCGGAGCAACTGCTGATGGGCCTGTTCAGCGCCTTGATGGTGCTGGTGGCTTGGCGCATGTTGCGGCGCGAGAAAGTCGAAGCCGGGCCAAGCGACCATGGCTCGGCCTCGTGGGGCCAGAAGAACTGCATGCTCAACCAGCAGACCGGGCGCCTGGCCTGGACGGCCAAATGCACGGCCACCCTGGCTGCATTGGGCGCGGTGACCGGCGCAGTCTCGGGGTTGCTTGGCGTCGGCGGCGGCTTCCTGATCGTGCCGGCGTTCAAGCAACTGACCGACGTGCAGATGCGTGGGATCGTCGCGACCTCGTTGATGGTGGTCAGCCTGCTCTCGCTGATCGGCGTGGTGGGGGCGTTTCATGCCGGGGTTAGCATCGAGCCGGTAGGCTGGGTGTTTATCGGCGCAAGCGTCGTCGGCATGCTGGCCGGACGACGCTTGTGTTCGGTGATTCCCGCGCGGGCCTTGCAAGTGGGGTTTGCTAGCCTGTGTGTAGTGGTGGCTGTCGGGATGTTACTCAGCGCAGCTCTCCGACCCTAACTCGAACTCTAGTTCATATGTGTGAGCTGGCTTGCCTGCGATAGCCATAGGTATCTACACAACTGCTTGCTCTTGCGCTGTTGCTGTTGCTGTTGCTCTGGCTTTTGATCTTGATCTCAGGGACAGGCCCATGGTTACTTTTGTGCTTTTACAAAAGTGGCACGCCGTAAGGGCGTAACCTTAAGTGGCCGTTACCGCAGCAACGGATGTGTACTCGGTCTGATTCAACATCCTGGTCGGCTGTCAGGCCGCCATCGGGAGCAAGCTCCCTCGCCACAGGTTCAGGGCCACGCCAAAGTTATTGCTGCGATAGCATCATCTCGGCATTTCCGATGCTATGAGATGAGTGCATTGCCGCCCGTTGCACCCATGCCGTTCACCGTCTATGATTTGCCCCGTCACTGCAAAATCAGTGATCGGGTTTGGTCACCCGTCCAATGTCAGGCGCACAAGCGCCAAACGTAGTATTTCAGGCGTTTTTTTGTGCCTGCGATAGTGCTTTATGGTGGGCTGTGCGCGGGGCACTTTCGAGTGCGCCGGGTGCCTGACATCCCGGTTGACCAACCTGCGTACGGCCTACCACCTTTCGTTTGGTCACGAGGGTGGTGGCTCCATTAATGTCAGGAGCTTCATAGTGAAAAAACCTACACCCAATCCCCCAGAGCAGGCTGATGGACATCCGCTTTTTTGCGTGCGTCCCGATCTGAGTACAGAAGATGCGCTGAGCAATGCCAGTGAAATTCTTGAGAGTGCTGTCATAACGGCTCATGAGGCTGGCGAACATATGTCTGGCGTCCATCGCGAGCAATTGATGACACTGGTGCAGTCAGTTGAAATGGCGCAGATGTTGGTAGACGCTGCACTGGCTCGTGAGTTTCCCGTGGCCGGATCGCCAGTTTAAGACGTTTGTTCTTAATACAAAGCAGTAGTGATGTGGGAGTGGGCTCCTGGCGATTGCGTTGAAACACTTGAATATTTGTCGAATGAGCCACTGCTATCGGGGGCAGGTCCCCTCCCACAGTTTTGACCGTGCACGCTTGAGACATGGCGAGCTGAACGTATCTCAGGTTACTGTTCTCTAAGCAGTGGATTTACCGGCCTTGCGCGTCGGCTCACCAAGGTCACCGAATGGATAAATACACCCCCCACACCTGGCAGCCCCACGAGCGCCCGAGCCTGCCCGGTTCGCCGTCGACGCCGCTGCACCCCACCCACAAGCGCTGGCTGTACGCGATGGTCGGAGTGCTGGTGGCGATCACCGGTGGCCTGGGTAACGCCCTGGTCATCGCCAACCTGCAATACCTGCAAGGCGCCCTCGGCGCGACTACTGCGGAAATGGCCTGGTTGCCCGCCGCCTATGTAATGACCAACGTGTGCATGAACCTGCTGCTGGTGAAATTTCGCCAGCAGTTCGGCCTGCGCGCGTTTACCGAGGTGTTCCTGGTGCTCTATGCGCTGGTGACCTTCGGGCACTTGTTCGTCAACGACCTCAACTCGGCCATTGCCGTGCGCGCCGCCCATGGCATGGTCGGCGCTGCGCTGAGTTCACTGGGCCTGTACTACATGATCCAGGCGTTCCCGGCCAAGTGGCGTTTGAAAGCCCTGGTGCTCGGCTTGGGCACCGCGCAGCTTGCGTTACCGTTGGCGCGGTTGTTTTCCGAAGACTTGCTGCAGATCGCCGAATGGCGCGGGCTATACCTGTTCGAATTGGGCCTGGCCTTGATCTGCCTGGGCTGTGTGTTCCTGCTCAAGCTGCCACCCGGCGACCGCTTCAAGACCTTTGAAAAACTCGACTTTCTCACCTTCGCCATCCTCGCCAGCGGCGTGGCCTTGCTCTGCGCGGTGCTGTCGTTGGGGCGTATCGACTGGTGGCTGGAAGCACCCTGGATCGGCGTGGCCTCGGCCTGTTCCCTGGTGCTGATCATGACGGGGTTGGCCATCGAGCATAACCGCAGCAACCCGATGCTGATGACGCGCTGGCTGGGCAGCGGCGCGATGATTCGCCTGGCCTTGGCGGTGGTGCTGATCCGTATGGTGCTGTCCGAGCAATCCACCGGTGCGGTGGGGTTCATGCAGATGCTCAACATGAGCTACCAGCAGATGCATACCCTGTATGTGGTGATGCTGGCCGGCGCGATCGCCGGGCTGGTGGTCAGCGCATTGACGATCAACCCGGCGCACCTGCTGATGCCCCTGGTGATTTCCCTGGCGCTGATGGCCACAGGCTCGGTGATGGACAGTTTCTCCAGCAACCTGACCCGCCCGCAAAACCTCTACATCAGCCAGTTCCTGCTAGGCTTTGGCGGCACGTTCTTCCTCGGGCCGACCATGGTGCTGGGCACCAAAAACGTGCTGACCAACCCACGCAACCTGGTGAGCTTCTCGGTGATGTTCGGGATTTGCCAGAACCTTGGCGGCCTGATTGGCGCGGCCTTGCTCGGCACCTTCCAGATCGTGCGCGAGAAGTATCACTCGAGCATGATCGTCGAGCACCTGACCTTGATCGATCCACGTGTGGCAGCGCGGGTGCAGAGCGGCGGTTCGGCCTATGGCGGGATCGTCGCCGACCCGGAGCTACGCAACCTCATGGGCATCCGCAGCCTGGCCACGGCGGCCACCCGTGAGGCGAACGTCATGGCCTACAACGATGTCTTCATGCTGATCGCGATTATCGCGATCCTGACCATGCTTTGGATCTTTACCCGCAGCCTGTGGTTGATGAGCACCACCAAGGCAGCAACCCCTCCCGTTCAACCCAGCGGCGCTTCTTCATGACCGAACCGACTTCTACCACCACGACCACCAACGCCATCGCCGCGACCCCGGAAGGCACCACGCCCCCCGGAGCCACGGTGACTGAGCCGCGTTCCCTGCGGGTGCGTATCGTCTCGTCCCTGGGCTTTGCCGCGATTGCCATCATCGGTGTGTTGATCGTGCTGTATGCCTGGCAGCTGCCACCGTTCAGCAGCGCGGTGGAGACTACCGAGAACGCCCTGGTGCGCGGGCAGGTGACGATTATCGGCCCGCAGCTCAGCGGTTATGTATTCGAAGTGCCGGTGCAGGATTTCCAGTATGTGAAGGCCGGCGACCTGCTGGTGCGCCTGGACGACCGCATCTATAAGCAGCGCCTGGATCAGGCCTTGGCGCAACTGGCGGTGCAGAAGGCGTCGCTGGCCAATGTCGTGCAGCAACGCAACAGCGCCGAAGCAACCATCAAGCTGCGCCAGGCCGCGTTGGTCGATAGCCAGGCCCAGGCGCGCAAAAGCACCGCTGACTTGCGCCGCAACGAAGAACTGATCAGCGACGGCTCTGTGTCCAAGCGCGAACTGGACGTGACCCGCGCCGCCAATGCCCAGACCATCGCCGCCGTGGCCCAGGCCCAGGCCAGCTTGGAAATTGCCCGCCAGGACCTGCA
This sequence comes from Pseudomonas khavaziana, assembly GCF_036704165.1. Classification (NCBI taxonomy): domain Bacteria; kingdom Pseudomonadati; phylum Pseudomonadota; class Gammaproteobacteria; order Pseudomonadales; family Pseudomonadaceae; genus Pseudomonas; species Pseudomonas khavaziana. The sequence goes on along the minus strand of NZ_CP129946.1, from coordinate 4,191,931 downwards.
GACCGTCATCGTCAACCGCGGCTCCCTGGAAGCAGCCGTGGCGAGTGCCGAGGCGGCGGTGGAACTGGCACGGATCGATTTGTCCAATACCCGCATCACCGCCCCCCGCGACGGCCAGCTCGGGCAGATCGGCGTGCGTCTGGGCGCCTACGTCAATTCCGGCGCGCAATTGATGGCCCTGGTGCCCAAGCAACTGTGGGTGATCGCCAATATGAAAGAAACCCAGATGGACAATGTGCAGGTGGGCCAGCCGGTGACCTTCACCGTGGACGCGCTGAACCATCGCAAATTCCATGGCACGGTGCAGCACATCTCACCGGCAACCGGGTCCGAGTTCAGCTTGTTGCAGGCGGACAACGCCACCGGCAACTTCGTCAAGATCGCCCAGCGCGTGCCAGTGAGGATTACCGTAGACCCGGATCAGGCCGAGAGTGAGCGGTTGAGGCCGGGGTTGTCGGTGGTGGTGAGTATCGATACTGCGGGGCGCCTGAAAAATTCACCACCCTGACCCTGACACAATGCGGAACAAAATGTGGGAGGGGGCTTGCTCCCGATAGCAGTGGATCAGTCATATCTGTAGTGACTGTCACACCGCAATCGGGAGCAAGCCCCCTCCCACATTTGCTCACCTCTGTTCTGACGTTCGGGTTACAGCACCAAGTGTGGCAACCACAACGACAACGCCGGGATGTAGGTGACGGCGATCAACACCAGAAACAGCACCGCATAGAACGGCAGCAGGGCGGTCACGGTTTTTTCGATGCTGACCTTGCCCACCGCCGCGCCGACGAACAATACCGCGCCCACTGGAGGCGTGATCAAGCCGATGCCGAGGTTGACCAGCATGATCATGCCGAAGTGCACCGGGTCGACGCCGATGCCGAGGATCACCGGCATCAGGATCGGCGTGAGGATCAAAATCAGCGGCGCCATGTCCATTACCGTGCCGAGCAACAGCAGCATGACGTTGATGCACATCAGGATCACGTAGCGGTTGTCCGACAGGGTCAGGAACAATGTGGTGATCTTCGCCGGGATCTGCATCAGGGTCATGATGTAGCCGAAGCTGGCGGCGAAGGCGATGAGGATCATCACGATGGAAATGGTGCGCACCGTGCGGTGCATCAGCTTGGGCAGTTCGCTCCACTTGTAGTCGCGGTAGATGAACATGGTGACGAAGAACGCCCACAGCACTGCGATGGCCGCGGACTCGGTGGCGGTGAAGATGCCTGACAAGATGCCGCCAAGGATGATCACCATGGCCATCAGTCCCCAAAGGGCATCAGCGCAGATTTTCAGCGCCTGCTTGAGCGGGATGACTTCGCCTTTGGGGTAGTTGCGCTTTTTCGCGAAGATCAGGCACAGCACCATCAGGCATGCGCTCATTAGAAGGCCCGGCACCACGCCGGCCATGAACAATGAGGCGATCGACACCGTGCCGCCGGCGGCCAGGGAGTAGAGCACCGAGTTATGGCTGGGCGGCGTCAGCAGTGCCTGTACCGAGCCACTCACAGTCACCGCCGTGGCGAACTCACGCGGGTAGCCACGGCGTTCCATTTCCGGGATCAGCACCGAACCGACCGAAGCGGTATCGGCCACCGACGAGCCGGAAATCGCGCCGAAAAACGTCGAGGCCATGATATTGACCAGGGACAGGCCGCCACGCACAAAGCCCACCAGCACCCCGGCAAACGCCACCAGGCGCCGCGACATGCCGCCCTCGGCCATGATCGCACCGGCCAACACGAAGAACGGAATCGCCATCAGCGAAAACTTGTTCACCCCGCCCGCCACCTGGATCATCAAGGCCTGGAAGGGAATGTCGATCCACCACGCGCCGATCAGTGCCGACAGCCCTAGGGCGTAGGCCACCGGCATGCCAATCAGGATCAGGGCGATAAAGCTGCCCAGCAGAATCAATGCGTCCATAGTCAGGCAGCCCCTTCGCTTTCTTCCACCAGGTCAAAGCGCACAACGCGCCGGTTGCTCTGGTCCCCGAGCAGGAGTTTTTCCACCACAAAGATCAGGGTCAGCAGACCGCCAATGGGGATCGGCATGTACGTGATGCCCACGCGCAGGGTGGGAATGGCGCTCATGAACTGGTTCCAGGTCGATAGGCACAGCTTGGTGCCCCAGAGGGTCATGAACAGGCAGATGGTGCCCATCAACAATTGCGAGAAGATGCCGACGATGCGGCGTTGGGCGGGGGGCAGGCGGTCGGTGACCATCGCCACCGACATGTGCGCGCCGGCGCGGTAACTGGCGGCAGCGCCGATAAAGGTGAACACCAGCATCAGCAGGATGGCGGTGGGCTCCGGCCAGCTGGAACCGGTGCCGAGGATGTAGCGGGCGAAGATGCCCCAGGGAATGATCAGCGCCACCCCCAGGACCGAGAGGCCGGCGACCCAGATGCAGGTCATGTAGATACGGTCGTTGATGCGCAGCAGTAGATTCTTCATGGCGTTCACCGTGACCGGGCGCGTCGATGCCGACCGCGCCGGGCCTTATGCAAGGAGCTGGGAGGTTATTGAACGGCGTCGATGCGCTTGATCATGTCTGCATAAGGTGCGCCGTACTTGGCGCGCACCTGGGCGGTGGCGTCGTAGAAGGGCTTTTTGTCGACCGTGATGAACTCGACACCGGCAGCCTTGAGTTTTTCCTCGCTGCTGGCGGATTTCTTGTCCCACAGCACGCGCTCGTCGGCCTGTGCGGCCTTGGCGGCTTGCGTGACCATGTCCTGCTGCGCTGGCGTGAGCTTGTTCCAGGTGATTTTCGACATCACGATAGGCTCGGGCAGAATCAGGTGCTCGGTAAGGGTGTAGTACTTGGCGGTCTGGTAGTGGTTATGTTCCAGCAGGGTCGGCGGGTTGTTTTCCGCGCCGTCGATGACCCCGGTCTGCAAGGCGCTGAAGATTTCGCCGGTGTCCATGGCGATGCCATTGGCGCCCATGGCGTTGAAGGCGTCGATGAACAACGGGTTGCCCTGCACGCGGATCTTCATGCCCTTGAGGTCTTCGATCTTGCGCACCGGCTTCTTGGTGTAGAGGTTGCGCGTGCCGCCATCCATCCAGGCCAGGGCCACCAGGCCGAACTCGGAGTTGGTGATCTTGGCGAGGATTTCGTCGCCGATCTCGCCATCGATGACCTTGCGCATATGCGCCTGGTCACGGAATACGAACGGCAGGTTGAACACGTTCACATCCGGTACCACCGGGCCGACGATGCCGAGGCTGACGCGGGTCATCTGGACTGCGCCGACCTGGGCCTGTTCGACCACTTCCTTCTCGGAACCGAGCACTCCGCCCGGGAAATACTTGAAGGTCAGCTCGCCGTTGCTTTGCTGCGTCAGGGCCTTGCCCATGTTTTCTTCGGCGACCACGGTGGGGTAGCCGGCGGGGTGGATGTCGGCGAATTTGATTTCCAGCGCGTGGGCGGCGCTGCTGAGGGTGATGAGTGCGGCGGCGAGCAAGGTGCGTTTGAAGTCCATGGGGTGTCACTCCTGTCTTGTTATTGTTGTATTCAAGGCACAGCAGTACAGCTAGAGGATGAAGTGCGGTTCGGCCAGTCCCTTGACGCCCGGGTTGAGCGCGAATACGCCGCCGGACAGCGACTGTTCACTCGCATCGTCACGGATCGAGGTGACGTACAGGGTGTCCAGGCGGCTGCCGCCGAAGGCGCACATGGTGGGTTTTTTTATCGGTACGGTGAGGGACTGGTCGAGGCGACCGTCCGGGGTAAAACGGTGGACCAGGCCGGCATCGTTGGCGCAAATCCAGTAACAGCCATCCGCGTCGACAGCTGCACCATCGGGCCTGCCGAGGAAACCATGCATGTCCACAAACACCCGGCGGTTGGACGGCGTGCCGGTGTCGATGTCGTAGTCGAATGCCCAGATCTGCTGCACCAACGGGTGTGAATCAGAGGCATACATTGTGCGGCCATCGGGGCTGAAGGCCAGGCCGTTGAGGGTGATGAAACCATCGAGCTGCGCACAGGGCGCCGTGCCAGACGCATAGCGATAAAGAGTGCCCTCAGCGGCGTTCAAACCCATGTTCAGCACCATGCTGCCCGCCCAGAAGCGGCCTTGGCGATCGCAGCGGCCGTCGTTCAAGCGCATGTCCGGGCGCGGGTGTTCGACACCGGCCAAGAGCCTAGTGTCGAGGCTGCCGTCATTGTGGGGCGTCAGCTCAAAGAAGCCGGTTTCCATGCCTGCCACCCAGTTGCCCGCTTGAGTGCGTGCGATGCAGGCGAGCATTTGTGGCGCCTTCCATGCGCTGAGGTAGCCGGTGGAGGCGTCCCAGCGTTGCAGGCCGCCGTTGGGGATATCCACCCAATACAAGGCGTTTTCTTCGGGCACCCACACCGGGCATTCGCCCACGGCGTTGCGGGCGTCGACAATCAATTCAGCGCTCATGGCTACTCATTCCCTTGGGTTGCTATGCACTCAGTCACCGAACGGCCCTGCCGCGCAAAAGGCCCCGCCCTGGTAGACCGCAGCCGGGTCATCGGCGGCCACTGGCGGCTGGGTTTCGACCTGGGCGCGGAACACTTCGGAGCTGTCCTTGGGCGCAAAGCCCAGGTGCGCGGCGTAGCGGTTGTCCCACCAAGTGTCGAGGTTGGCCGACATGCCGTAGACCACGGTGTGGCCGACATCGGGCGTATACAGCGCGCGTTCGAGCAACTGGGTCAGGTCATCGAAGCTCAGCCAGGTGTGCATCATTCGGCGGTTCTGGGGTTGCGGGAACGAGGAGCCGATGCGGATGCTCACGGTCTGGATGCCGTAGCGGTCGAAGTAGAAACTGGCCATGTCCTCGCCGTAGGACTTGGACAGGCCGTAGTAGCTGTCCGGACGGCGCGGGGAGTGGGCGTCGAGTTGTTCGCCCTGCTTGTAGAAGCCGATCACATGGTTGGAGCTGGCGAAGATCACTCGCTTGACCCCATGGCGGCGGGCGGCTTCGTAGATATGAAAAATACCGCTGATATTGGCACCAAGCACTTCTTCGAACGAGCGCTCCACCGATACGCCGCCAAAGTGCAGGATGGCGTCGACGCCTTCCACCAAGTGGTGCACAGCGTGTTTATCGGCAAGGTCGCAGGGCTGTACCTCTTCGTGAGCGCCGGCAGCAGGGGCCATGTCGGCGATGTCCGACAGGCGCAGGACCTTGGCGTAAGGGCGCATGCGTTCGCGCAGGACTTTGCCGAGGCCGCCGGCGGCGCCTGTGAGCAGTAGGCGGTTAAAGGGAGCGGGCGTTGTGGTGGTCATGGGCATTCCAGATTTTTGTTGTAGGTTGTCGTATGACTATAGGGAAATAGTGTTAGGGATTCCCTGTGTTGTCAACGCCCTTCCAGACAAGTGACTTTCAATGTAGGAGCGAGCTTGCTCGCGAAAAGCGGCAACGATAACGCGTGTTTTCTGAATAAACGCGGTGCCCATAGGTTTCTCGCGAGCAAGTTCGCTCCTACAAAAGCTCTCCCGCATTTAAAGCAGTGATATCGGATAGCTGACAAATATCCGGTTCTCATCAAACTCGTTATTGCTGAAATCCCGGCGCATGGTGGAGTTGCGCCACCGCACATTGAGGTTTTTCAACGCACCACTTTGCACCGTGTAGGCCAGCTCCGATTCGCGTCCCCATTCCTTGCCATCGGTGATCGCCCCGGTGTGCACGTTACTGCCACTGATATAGCGGTTCATCAGGGTCAGCCCAGGGACGCCGAGCACCACGAAGTTGAAGTCATGGCGCAACTGCCAGGATTTTTCCTTGGCGTTGTCGTAGCTGGCGTTATAGCTGTCGTTGGCCAAGGTGCCGCCACTGGTACCGTTGACGCGCATCCACAGGCTGTCGCCGGTGAGCTTCTGCAGGCCGACGTAGAAGGTGTGGCCGTTGTATCTGGCTGAGAACAGGGCGGAAACGGTCTTGTTATCCAGGTCGCCGGCCAGGGCGCTGCCGTCTTCCTTGCCGTTGAAGAAGCCGAGGTTGGCGCCCAGGGTCCAGTCGCCCACGGGTTGGCTGTGGGTCAGATTGAGGTATTGCTGCTGGTAGATATCGGTGAGTTCGGCGTACCACAGGCCAACCTGGGTGCGTTTGTCATTGAAGGTGTATTCGCCGCCACCGAAGTTGAAGCGGTCGGAGGTGAAGGCGGCTTTGCCGTTCATGAACATATCTTCCATGCTCGCGTCGTTGCGCGGGCTGTTGCCGCGAAACTGGCCGCCGTAGAGGGTCAGGCCGGCTATCTCATTGGACGTGACCTGGCCGCCACGGAAGGTCTGGGGCAGGGAACGGCCATCATCGGAGCGCAGGATTGGCAGCACCGGCATCCATTCGCCCACCTTCAATTCGGTCTTCGATAGCTTGGTCTTCAGCGCCACGCCCAGGCGGCCGAAGTTATCGGCGGGGCGGCCATCGTCATGCACCGGCAGCAATTGGGTGCCGGCGGTGCCTTTGCCGCCATCGAGTTTTTGCGAATACAGGCCCAGCACATCGATCCCGAAGCCCACGGTGCCTTGGGTAAAGCCGGACTTGGCGTCGAGAATGAAGTTCTGCGTCCACTCTTCGGCCTTGCCCTGGGGGTTGGTCGGGTTGGTGAAGTTGCGGTTGAAGTAGGCGTTGCGCAGGTTGAGCGTGGCCTTGGTGTCGTCGATAAAACCCTCGGCCTGGACGGCCAGGGGTAGGGTGACGGCCAGGCTGCCGAGGCTGATAAGGCCCAGGCGCGCAGAGCAATTGCGGGCGAATTGACTCACAGTGAGGCTCCCTTTCTTTTGTTGTTTTTATTATTTGTTATACGTCGTCGTACAACATTGAGCGGGATATTTGCGGGGTTTTCGGGGTGTGTCAAGCAGAAGTTATACGATGACCTGGCGAGCCTTGATATAAAGCGGGCATGGTCAAATGTGGGAGGGGGCTTGCTCCCGATGGCGGTGTATCAGTTGGAATGAATGTGACTGACACACTGCTATCGGGAGCAAGCCCCCTCCCACATTTGACCGAGTTCAACTTTAAAAAATTGCCGTGGATTTATCCCGCCAGGACCATCGGCGGCAGGGTGCCAAGGAGTGAAACCGCGGCCACTGCACAGACCCCCAACAGCCACTCCACCATCACACTGGCTTTCAAGCTGCCCAGTCGCTGTTCGCAGCGATCAAGGCGCAGCCGGTTCAGCAGCGCCAGCGCCAACATACCCAGCACCAGCATCACCTTGATCAACAGAATCAGGGCGAAACCACTGAACAACGGCGTGGGCCACAGTTGCCCGGTGAGCACGCGCACGTTGATCAAGCCGGTTACCAGCAAGCCTGCGACCAGGCCATAACCCACGCCGCTGAAGCGGCGCAGAATCGGCTCCAACCGGTGCTCTTGCGCGTGTCTGAGGATCAGCACCAGAACCAGCAACCCACCCAGCCAGGCCCCTACGCACAGCAGATGCACCACCTGGTTGAGGATCAGCAATTGCCCACTCAGCCCATCGAGCATGGCGCCATGGCCAACGGGGGCCAGGGTCGCCAGCAGCAGGGCGATCAATGGCATGCGCAAGACTGGCCAGGGCTTGATCAGCGCGATCACCAGCAGCAGGTTCAGCAGCAGATGCCAGGCCCATACCTGGCCGAAGAAGGTCTTGCCCAACACCAGTTGCACTGTGGCCGGTTGCAGCGCCGCATCCCAACTGCCGGCCATGCTGGCGGTGATCAACAGCAACCACACCAGGCCGGAACCGAGTCCCACCCAGGCCAGGCCACGGGTGATGCGCAGCAATTGCCGGTCCAATGCCGGCTGCCTTTGAGTGCCGAGCAGCCAGGGCCTGAACACCCAGGCCCCGAACATCAACAGCACCACCACGAAATGCAGGAAGCGGCACAGCACCAGCAACGTCGCCATGGGTTATTGGCCGACCTTGAAGCTGTATTCACCGTTGCTCTTGTGGGTGTCGACCGACACCGCGTTCCATACCACTTTGTAATTGCCCGCCGCGAGCGGTGCAGCAGGTGTCACTACCAGGACTTTCTTGTCGGCGTCCGGGGTTTCCAGGCCCTTGATGGCGACTTCGGTGCCGTCCTTGCTCAGGGATACCTTGGTGAACGTCGCCTCGACGCCTTCGCTGAAGGTCAGGCGCAGGTCTTTCGGCGCGGCGACGCTGCTGTCGGCCGCAGGTTCTGCACTCTTGAGGTGGGCATGGGCAAACGCTGCCGAAGCGCCCAGCAGGGATGCCAACAGCGTAACGGTAGTCAGGGCTTTCTTGATCAACATTGTTCAATACCAATCAATGGGAAGGACAAGCAGTGTACGAAGTTTGCACCGCGCCTGTCGCCCCGATCTAGAGCCGATGGTAGTCTTTAGGCCGTGTTGTTGTCAGGGAGCCCTTATGGGCAATCACAAGAGTGGAATTCGTCGGGTCAACGTCGAAAAAATCCTGTTGGCCGCAGAAAAAGTCTTCGCCGAAAAAGGCTATGGCAGCACCGCCATGGCCGACATCGCCGAAGAGGTGCAACTGCCGCGCTCTAACCTGCATTACTACTTCACCACCAAGAGCGAGCTGTACAGCGCGGTGCTGTTCGACCTGCTCGAGTTGTGGAAGCAGGACGCCCTGAGCTTCGAGACGTTCGACGACCCGCGGGTGGTGCTCAGCAGTTATATCCGCGCCAAGATGCAGCGCTCGCGGACACGACCTTATGGCTCCAAGGTCTGGGCCAATGAAATCATCCACGGCGCGCCGACCCTCGGTGAGGCATTGGATGAAAGCCTGTACGACTGGGCCAAGATGAAGGAGGCGAAAATTCGCCAGTGGGTGGAAGACAAACGCATCCTGCCGGTGGAGCCTTCAAGCCTGCTGTACATGATCTGGGCCTCGACCCAGCACTATGCCGACTTTGATCACCAGGTGAAGATCCTGAACGACCACCAGCCGTTGTCGGACATGCAGTTCGAGAAGGCGATCCAGACCGTGACCAGTGTGATTTTGCGGGGGATTGGGTTGGAGCCTTGAGTGGGATGGTGGGGCTTAGGGCCCCATCGGGAGCAAGCCCCTCCCACATTTGACTGTATTCACAAGTCAAAATGTGGGAGGGGGCTTGCTCCCGATAGAGATCTAAAGGGCTACACAGCCTCCCGGTATGGGTTCCTCGGATCCTGGGTCCAATTCAAAAACGGCTTGCCCGTGTCCATCGGCACCATCTCGATACAGTCCGCCACCGGGCAGGTGATCTGGCACAGGTTGCAGCCTACGCACTCATCATCGATCACCTCATATTTATGCGTGCCATCCACCTGCTTCAAGCTGGCAATCGCCTGGTGGGAGGTATCTTCACACGCAATATGGCAACGCCCACAGCCAATGCAGGTTTCTTGGTCAATCTTGGCGATGACCTGGTAGTTGATATCCAGGTACTTCCAGTCCGTGGTATTGCCCACCGCCCGCCCGGAAAAGTCCTGCAGGCTGGTGTAACCCTGGCTGTCCATCCACCGCGACAAGCCATCCTTCATCTCTTCAACGATGCGAAACCCATGCAGCATCGCCGCTGTGCATACCTGCACCGCGCCGCAGCCCAAAGCGACGAATTCCGCGGCATCGCGCCAGTTGCCTATACCGCCGATACCGCAGATCGGCAGGCTTTGGGTCTGAGGATCACGGGCAATTTCAGCCACCATGTTCAAGGCAATCGGCTTCACTGCCGAGCCGCAGTAACCGCCATGGGTACTCTGGGTGCCGACCATCGGCAGGGCGACCATGCGTTCCAGATCCACGCTGGTAATGGAGTTGATGGTATTGATCAGCGACACCGCATCCGCACCGCCGCGATACGCTGCCCGCGCCGCCACGCGGATGTCGGTGATATTCGGCGTGAGCTTGACGATCACCGGTAACGAGCAGTAGGTCTTGCACCAGCGCGTTACTTGCTCCACATACTCCGGCACCTGGCCGACGGCGGCGCCCATGCCGCGTTCGGGCATGCCGTGGGGGCAGCCGAAGTTCAGTTCAATGCCGTCGCAGCCGGTGGCCTCCACCAGGGGCAGGATGTTTTTCCAGGATTCTTCAACGCACGGCACCATCAGCGATACGATCAGCGCACGGTCGGGCCAGTCCTTTTTGACCTGGGTGATTTCCCGCAGGTTGATCTCCAGGGAACGGTCGGTGATCAGTTCGATATTGTTGATGCCCAGCACTTCGCGATTGGCGCCGTAATGTGCTGAGTAACGCGACGACACGTTGACCGCTGCCGGGTCTTCACCCAGGGTTTTCCACACCACGCCGCCCCAGCCAGCTTCGAAAGCGCGGACCACGTTGTAGGCTTTGTCGGTGGGTGGTGCGGAGGCCAGCCAGAATGGATTAGGAGCCTTGATACCGGCGAATACAATCGAGAGATCGGCCATTACGCAGCCTCCACATTCAGCATGAGTTGAGCGTGCATGGCCTCGGCGGCCAGCTTGCCATGTTGCACGGCCTGGACGGTGAGGTCCTGGCCGAGGCTGACGCAATCACCGCCGGCATACACGCCAGGGATGCTGGTGCGCAGCTGTTCGTCGACGAAGATGCGCTCGCCCACACGGTGCAGTTGCTGAGCCAATGGGTCATGCAGCGCGTCGCCGTCAAACCCTTGGCCGATGGCCTTGAAGATCGCGTCGGCGGCCAGCTCGAAGGTTTCGCCGGTGGGCAGCAGGCGACCGTTGTCCAGGCGGGTGCGGGCGAAACGCATGCCGCGTACGCGCCCCTGATCGTCGAGCAACACTTCTTCGGGTTGGGCCCAGGTCAACAGCCGCACCTGATTGGCCTTGGCGATGTCCTGTTCGTGGTGGGTCGCGCCCATGTCCGCCAGACCGCGGCGGTACACAAGGTTCACATCCCGGGCACCGAGGCGAGCCATCTGCACGGCCATGTCGATGGCGGTATTGCCGGCGCCGAGTACGATGCAGCGGTCGGCCAGGGGCAATTGGCTGAGGTCATCGGCCTGGCGCAGTTCGCGGATGTAGTCGGTGGCGGCGAGTAGGCCCGGGGCCTCTTCGTGGGGTAAGCCGAGCTGTTTGCTGGCGGCCAGGCCGAGGCCGAGGAACACCGAATCGAACTGCTGGTGCAGTTCGCTCAAGCTCAGGTTGTCGCCCAGGCGCTGGCCGTGGCGAATTTCGATGCCGCCGATCTGCAGGAGAAAATCCAGTTCCTTCTGGGCAAAATCATCCACCAGTTTGTACTTGGCGATCCCGTATTCGTTCAGGCCACCGGCTTTTTCCCGGGCTTCGAAGATCACCACCTCATGGCCGTGCAATGCGGCACGGTGGGCACAGGCCAGGCCCGCCGGCCCGGCGCCGACTACGGCGATGCGTTTGCCGGTGGGTGCGGCGCGCTGGAACGGGTGCTCGTTGAAGTGCGCGTTGTCGATGGCGTAGCGTTGCAGCAGGCCAATCAGCACCGGGGCGCATTCTTCGGCGTTGTTGCGCACGCAGGCTTGCTGGCAGAGGATCTCCGTGGGGCAGACCCGGGCGCAACTGCCGCCGAGGATGTTGGCCGAAAGGATTTTCTGCGCGGCACCCTGGACGTTGTCGGTGTGGATATTGCGGATGAACGACGGAATGTCGATCTCGCTGGGGCACGCATTCACACAGGGCGCGTCGTAGCAGTACAGGCAGCGCGAGGCTTCCAGTTGGGCCTGGCGGGCGTTGAGGGGCGGTGCCAGGTCGGTGAATTGGCTGGCGAGGGTAGCCCCGTCTTCGCGGGGATGGGGGAGGTGGGTCAGGGTCTGGATCACGGTGTGGGCCTCACGGTTTTTGTTTTGCCTCTGGCGGGCGATCGTTCCCACGCTCTGCGTGGGAATGCCTCAATGGACGCTCTGCGTCTGCTCTCGGGACGCAGAGCGTCCCTGGCTGCGTTCCCACGCAGAGCGGGGGAACGATCATCGAGGGGAAGGTCAGCGTTTTACGGCTGTAGGTCTGGAATGCTCCGCCCGCTTGCTCAACTGCTCAAACACCGACGGATACGCCGGCCGCTCCACATAGCGCCCGGCACCGCGTTCGGCGCGCAGGTCGCCATCGGCCCAGACCAGCTTGCCCTGGCTGATGGTGTGGCTCGGCACGCCACGTACGGTCTTGCCTTCGAAGATGTTGAAGTCGACCTGCTGGTGGTGGGTCTTGGCGGAAATCGTTCGCGTGCCTTGCGGATCCCACAGCACCAGATCGGCATCGGCACCTACGCGCACCGCGCCTTTACGTGGGTAGAGATTGAAGATCTTCGCGGTGTTGGTGGAGGTCAGTGCAACGAACTCCTGCATCGACAGGCGCCCGGTATTGACGCCTTCGTGCCACAGCAGCGCCATGCGGTCTTCGATGCCGGCGGTGCCGTTGGGGATCTTGCTGAAGTCGTCACGCCCGGCGGCTTTCTGTTCGGCGCAAAAGCAGCAATGGTCGGTGGCGGTGGTGTGCAGGTTGCCCGATTGCAGGCCGTGCCATAGAGCCTCCTGGTGCCCGCGCGGGCGGAACGGCGGGCTCATCACATAGCCGGCGGCGGTCTGCCAGTCGGGGTGCTGGTAGACGCTGTCATCCAGCAGAAGGTGGCCGGCGAGCACTTCGCCGTACACCGCCTGGCCCTTGCCCCGGGCATAGGTGATCTCATCCAGCGCTTCCCTGGTCGACACATGCACCAGGTACAGCGGCGTACCGATGGTCTCGGCAATACGAATCGCCCGGCTGGCCGCTTCGCCTTCCACCTGGGACGGGCGCGACAGCGGATGCGCTTCCGGCCCGGTGATACCCTGGGCCATCAGCTTGCGTTGCAGGTGGTACACCAATTCGCCGTTTTCGGCATGTACGGTGGGCACCGCGCCCAGTTCCAGGCAGCGTTCGAAGCTGGCCACCAGGGTGTCGTCGGCGGCCATGATCGCGTTCTTGTAGGCCATGAAATGCTTGAAGCTGTTGACGCCGTGATGGCTGACCAATTCGGCCATTTCCTCGCGCACCTGCTCGCTCCACCAAGTGATTGCCACATGAAAGCCGTAGTCGGAGGCGGACTTCTCCGCCCAGCCGCGCCACTGGTGAAACGCTTCCATCAGCGATTGCTGCGGGTTGGGAATCACGAAATCGATGATCGATGTGGTGCCACCGGCCAAGCCCGCCGCCGTACCACTGAAAAAGTCTTCACTGGCCACTGTGCCCATGAAGGGCAGTTGCATATGGGTATGGGGGTCGATGCCGCCCGGCATCAGGTATTGGCCGCTGCCATCGAGTATTTCAGTGCCGGCGGGAATCTCCAGATCCGTGCCAATGGCGCGAATTAGACCGCCTGCGCATAAAACATCGGCGCGGTAACTTTCATCATGGGTAATAACGGTGGCGCCACGGATCAACAGCGACATGTCGAGTTCCTCACAGGCTTGACCGGCTTGTGCCAGTTCTAAGTGTTGTAATACTGCACGCCGATGGTCGGTTGATTCCTGTCATCGGTGACAGGAATAGAAACTAGCCCGAGTTTTTGGATTGGGCAAGAAGATTTTTCCTCAGCTTTTTCTGATATTAAATTACTGATTTATATAGTGAAAATTATAAATTCACCAAAATGTAGCAACGCCTCACCGTTTTGACGCACTTGACAGGTTCTGCTTTTGAACAACATTTCTTATTGCAAATCAGGCGCTTGAGATATGCCGCTTGACGGCGTCGGCAAATAAAAATAATTGTGTTGCACCAGATTGAGTCCGGACGGTTTGGATAACTTTGGCGTTATGTAGCCTGCGTAACGTGAATAGTCGCCTTGATGCAATCTGAAAGTTGAATAACATCAGCACCTTATATAAACGGTGCGGGTTCAAGTTAGGGTGTCGGCACGGTAATTGAGTGCAGTGGCGGCTGGCGGGAGCCCGTGATGTCATGTTGTTTACGCGGTACTCCGGCCACCTGGACACAACGTTCAGGTGAGCAAAAAATAATTTTAAAAAAACCGTGGAGCGGCCATGCAACAGAACAGATCGCAAGTCATCGAGCGCAACGGCCTGTACGAACTCGACGCCGGCCCCGACGTCCTCGACAGCCCTCGCTACAACCACGACATGGCACCCACCAAGGTGCACGAGCGCACCTGGAACAAGTGGCACATCACGGCGCTGTGGGTCGGCATGTCTATCTGCGTGCCCACCTACACCCTGGGCGGTGTGCTCACCGCGTATTTCGGGCTGTCGGTGGGCGAGGCGCTGATGGCGATCCTGCTGGCCAATATCGTGGTGCTGATCCCACTGACCCTCAACGCGTTTCCCGGCACCAAGTACGGCATACCGTTTCCGGTGTTGCTGCGTTCATCCTTTGGCATCCTTGGCTCCAACGTGCCCTGTCTGATCCGTGCGCTGGTGGCCTGTGGGTGGTTTGGTATCCAGACCATGTTCGGCGGGCTGGCGATCCACCTGTTCCTGGGTTCGATTTTCGACGGCTGGAAGGCCCTCGGTGGCACCGGCGAGGTGATCGGTTTCATGATCTTCTGGTGCCTGAACCTGTGGGTGGTGCTGCGTGGCGCAGAGTCGATCAAGCGCCTGGAAACCTTATCGGCGCCGCTGCTGGTGGCCGTGGGGGTTGGCCTGCTGGTGTGGGCAATGCCGAATGTGTCCCTCAGCGAACTGATGGCGATCCCACCCAAGCGCCCTGAAGGCGCGAGCCTCACCGGCTACTTCATGGCGGGGCTGACGGCGATGGTGGGGTTCTGGGCCACCTTGTCGCTGAACATTCCCGACTTCAGCCGCTACGCCAAGAGCCAGAAAGACCAGATCCTCGGGCAGATTTTCGGCTTGCCGCTGACCATGTTCCTGTTCGCCGCCCTCGGCGTGATCATGACCGCCGCCTCGGTAAAACTGGTGGGGGTCAGTGTCTCTGACCCGGTGACCCTGATCGGCCATATCCAGAGCCCGGTATGGGTGGCCGTGGCGATGGCGCTGATCATTGTCGCCACCTTGTCCACCAACACGGCGGCGAACATTGTCTCGCCCACCAACGACTTCCAGAACATCGCGCCCAAGCTGATCAACCGCACCACGGCGGTGATCCTGACCGGCCTGGTCGGGCTGGCGCTGATGGCCCATGAGTTGCTGAAAAAACTCGGCTTGATCGTTTCCGATGTGAGCCTGGAGACGGTGTATTCCAACTGGCTGCTGGGCTATTCGAGCCTGCTGGGGCCGATCGCCGGGATCATGGTGGTGGACTATTTCATTACCCGCAGACAGCAGCTGGACCTGGCGGGGCTGTACCGCGATGACGTGTACCCGGCCTGGAACTGGAGCGGTTTTATCGCCTTTGGTGTGCCGGTGGTGCTGACGCTGCTGTCTCTGGGCAGCGATGCGTTCAGCTGGTTCTACAGCTATGGCTGGTTCACCGGTTCGGCGTTGGGTGGAGTGTTGTATTACGGCTTGAATGCCAAGCGTGCGACCAACCCAGTGGCTGCCAAATCACCGTTGCAGTGAATGTGAAATGCAAACCAAATGTGGGAGGGGGCTTGCTCCCGATAGCAGTCATTCAGCCAATGCATGTGTGACTGGCCCCCGCAATCGGGAGCAAGCCCCCTCCCACATTTGGACCGCGTTCCACCTGTTGCAATCATAAGAAATACAGACTGAGGAGATCCCCATGAACGCTGCCATCGACGTTCTGCAATCGACCCATCAGCACATCAACCGCGACCGTTTGTGGCAGTCGCTGATGGACCTGGCCAAACTCGGCGCCACCCCCAAGGGCGGGGTGTGTCGCCTGGCCCTTACCGACCTCGACCGCAAGGCCCGCGACCTCTTCGTGCAGTGGTGCGAAGCGGCCGGTTGCACCGTGACCGTCGACGGCATCGGCAATATCTTCGCCCGCCGCCCGGGCCGTAATCCCGACCTGCCCCCGGTGATGACCGGCAGCCACATCGACACCCAGCCCACCGGCGGCAAGTTCGACGGATGTTTTGGTGTGTTGGCTGGCGTGGAGGTGCTGCGTACGCTCAATGATCTAAAGATCGAAACCGAGGCGCCATTGGAAGTGGTGGTGTGGACCAACGAAGAAGGCTCACGCTTCCCGCCGTGCATGATGGGCTCCGGGGTGTTCGCCAAGAAATTCAGCCTGGCCGAGACCTTGGCCAAGGTCGATGTGGATGGCGTCAGCGTGGGTGAGGCGTTGAACGCCATTGGCTACGCCGGAACCCGGCCTGAGAGCGGGCATAAGGTTGGCGCGTATTTTGAAGCCCATATCGAACAGGGGCCGATCCTGGAAGATGAAAAGAAAACCATCGGTGTGGTCCTCGGCGCCCTCGGGCAGAAGTGGTTCGACCTGAAATTGCGTGGCGTGGAAGCCCATGCGGGGCCGACGCCCATGCACCTGCGCAAGGACGCCCTGGTGGGCGCGGCAGCGGTGGTGGCAGCGGTGAATGCGGCCGCGCTGGGGCACCAGCCGCATGCATGCGGCACCGTGGGTTGCCTGCAGGCGTATCCGGGCTCGCGCAACGTAATTCCCGGTGAAGTGCGCATGACCCTCGACTTTCGTCACCTGGAGCCTGCGCGGTTGGATTCGATGATTGCCCAGGTACGCCAGGTGATCGATGACACCTGTGCCAAACATGGGCTGACTTACGAGATGGAACCCACCGCCGATTTCCCGCCGCTGTACTTTGACAAAGGCTGCGTCGATGCCGTGCGCGATGCGGCCAATAGCCTGGGCCTGTCGAACATGGATATCGTCAGCGGGGCAGGGCACGACGCGATCTTCGTCGCCGAACTGGGCCCGGCGGGGATGATCTTCGTGCCGTGTGAAGGTGGTATCAGCCATAACGAAATCGAGAACGCCGCACCGGATGATTTGGCGGCGGGGTGTGCGGTGTTGCTGCGCGCGATGGTGGCCGCTTCAGCGGCCATTGCCAGCGGCAAGCTGGCGGCCTGAAACGCGGTAAAAATGTGGGAGGGGGCTTGCTCCCGATAGCGGTGTGTCAGGTACGTGTGTATTAACTGAACCACCGCTATCGGGAGCAAGCCCCCTCCCACATTTGAACTGTATTTGAAGTTATACCCAGATGGCATCCCACAGTGGGTAGTCGCCAATCCGCTCGACCAACCCCGCTCGCAATGGATTGGCCACCACATACCGGGCCATTTTCACCAAGTCATCTTCCTTGCGCAGGGCACGGTCGTGGAAGCTCTCCTGCCATAACCGCCCCTTACGGCCGCTTGCACCATTCACGGTGCGCGTGCTTTTCGTTTTCACCTGACACATCAAATCCGCCAGCGAGCCTTTTCGTAGCTCGATGATCCAATGAAAGTGGTCGGGCATGATCACCCATGCCAGAGACTTCGCCAGCCCTTGGTACTGGGCGATGCGAAATTGCCAGACCACCAGGCGACCGAGATGGAAGTTGTTGAATATCGGTAGGCGTTCATGGGTGTTGGTGGTGATGAGGTAGATGCGATTCGACTCGCTGAATCGACCGATGCGCAGGCGGTGTGAAGCGGGTAAATCTGCCATTCCCTGGCCCTCTCAGATGTGTCTAGAGAGGCTAGGTCGCAGAGCAAGAAGCTGGTGGGCAGGCTTTTGGCCGGATGTGTCTGGAAGGGCGCAATCGGGGGCAAGCCCCCTCCCACATGAGTTCCGCGATGTTCATACATTGTGTGTCTGGCGCAGAACCAATGTGGGAGGGGGCTTGCTCCCGATGACGGTCGGTCAGTCAATGATGCAGTGTTTGAAATACCGCAATCGGGAGCAAGCCCCCTCCCACATTTAGGGCTGTGCTAGGTCGTAGAATGATGTCAGGCCCCTGGCTGCCAGCCGCCGCCGAGTGCGGTCACAAGTCCCACACTCGCCTGCAACTGCCGCGTCTGCACTGCCTGCAATGTCCGCTGCGCCTGCAACGCTGCCGTCTGCGCGGTGACCACATCCAGGTAACTAACCGCCCCGGCCTGATAGCTGTTCATCGCCAGGGCTTGGGTATACCGTGCCGCATCCGCCGCCGCTTGTTCATCCTGCGCTTGCTGCTGCAAATCCCTTAGCTGGCCCAGGTTATCTTCGACCTCTCTCACGGCTTTCAACACCTGACTACGGTACTGCGCCGAGGCCTCTTCAAACTCGGCCTCGGCCTGGCGTTCGTTGGCACTCAACCGGCCGCCATCAAAGATTGGCAGATTCACCAGCGGTCCCAGCGCCCAATAGCGATTGCCTGCCGACAGCAGGTTACCCACGCCTTGGGTTTGCCCGCCCATCAACCCGGTCAGGTTGAAATCCGGATACCACGCGACCTTGGCCACGCCGATATTCGCGTTGGCCGCAAACACCCGCCGTTCCGCCGCGGCGATATCCGGGCGGCGTTGCAGCAGGTGGCTCGGCAACTGCGACGGAACCCCTGGCAACGCAAGCAACTGCGGGCTGGGCGGCAATGAAAAATCGCTGGCCGCCACCCCCACCAATTCACCAATGGCATGTTCGGTCAGGTTGCGTTGCCCGCGCACTTCATCGCGTTCGGCCTTGGCTTGCGCCAGTTGGTTTTGCGCGCGTGTCAGGTCCAGCTCCGAAGCGATCTGGCCTTCATAACGGCTGCGGGTCAGTTGTAGCGCCTGGCTGAAATCCTCCAGTGAGCTGTCGAGTATCCGGCCCTGTGCATCCAACCCGTTGAGCTGCACATACAAGCTGGCCAATTGGTGTTGAAGGCTCAATCGCGCCACCGCCAGGTCATCGGCGCTCGCTTGCGCCTGGGCATCCCCTGCAGCCACTTGGTTGCGGACTTTGCCCCACAGGTCGAGGTCATAGCTCAGGGAAAAGCCAGCAGTGTTGCTGTTGTACACCGACGGCTGCGTGCTGCCGCGCAGCGGTCGCGAATCCGATTGTCGCTGGCGCAGCGGTTGTGCACTGGCGGTGATTTGCGGGAACAGGCCGGCATGCAACTGGCTGGCATACGCCTGGGACGCATCGAAATGCGCCAGCGCTGCCGCCAGGTCCGGGTTGGCCTCGAGTAGGCGCTGTTGCAGGTTATCCAGGGTTGGGTCGTTGTAAAGCTTCCACCATTCTGGCGCCAATTGATCGGACGGTTGTGCGCTGTGCCACGGGCCGTCGCTGGTCTGTTCGCGGTAATGAGTCGGCAGGTCCACCCTCGGCACTGTGTAGGTGGGCGCCATCGAGCACCCCTGCAATGCCAGCAGCATTAGAGCGGCGAGGGGTTTAAGCCTTGGGCGCATGGGCACCTCCGGAGGCGTCAGCCAGTTGCACCGAGTCGCCTTCGCGCAGGGCATCGGGCGGGTTGTCGATGATGCGGTCGGCGGGCTTCAGGCCTTGGTCGATCACCAGGCGTTCGCCCAGGTCGAGGCCGATATGAATGGCTTGCAGGTGCACATGATTGTGCTTGTCCAACACCGCAACCTGGGTGCCCTGGGCGCGGAAGATCAAGGCGCTGGCCGGGATGCTCACGCCATGGGTATCGGCCGGGATCGGCAGGGTGGCTTCGGCGTAATCGCCGGGCAGCAGTTCGCCGTTCGGGTTGTCGGCAACGAACTGGGCAAGCAGGGTGCCGGAGCGGCGGTCGATGGCGGTGGAGTCACCGATCAGGCGTGCCTTGAAGTGCTCGCCAGGGTGTTCGGGCACGGTCAACTCGGCTTCCAGGCCAGGACGGATTACCGCTGCATAGTTCTGCGGCACCGGCACATACAGGCGCAACTGGTGAGTGTCGGCAATGTTGAACAGCTCAGGGTCGCTGTCGGTATCGGCCTTGATCAACTGGCCGATATCGGTGTTGCGCGCAGTAATGGTGCCGGCGAATGGCGCCCGAATGGTCTTGTAGCTTTCCAGCGCCGACAGTCGCGCATAGTCGGCCGCGGCGGCCTGGGCGTTGGCCTTGGCCGCCGCGGCGTTGGAGGTTTTTTCATCGGCCTCCTGGTGCGATACCGAGTGACTGGCCAGCAGGTTTTGCCAACGGGTCGCGCTGGTGGCGGCCAGGCGCGCATTCGCTTGTTGTTGGATCAGCCGCGCATGGGCCTGGGCCAGTTGTTGATCAAGGTCGGGGCTGTCGATTTCGGCGAGGATCTGCCCGGCCTGAACCTGGCTGCCGATGTCGACTTTCCAGTCCTTCAAGTAACCGCTGACCCGCGCATGGATCGGCGCCTTGCTCCAGGCCTCGAGGTGCGCGGGCAGGCGCAGTGTATCGCCGGCGGCGTTCTGCTTGGGTTGAAATACCATCACTTGGGGGATGGCGGCAGCCTCGGTCCAGGCAGTGACCGATTGTTCGTGCAACGTGCGGGCGTGCAGGCCACTGGCGACCAACAGGGTGGCCAACGTCAGGCCGCCGGCACCCATGAGCATCAGACGCTTGCGCGAGGTTTTTTGATCAGACGACATGTGCGGTTTCTCCAGCTGCAGCGCGAGTAGGGTGACGTCCGTGGACCAGGCTGAAGACCACGGGAACAAACAACAGGGTGGCGAGGGTGGCGAAGATCAGGCCGCCGATTACCGCGCGGCCGAGCGGGGCGTTCTGCTCTTCGGAAATCGCCAGGGGCAGCATGCCGATGATCATCGCCAGGGCGGTCATGCACACCGGGCGGAAGCGTGTGTAGCCAGCTTCCAGCGCCGCCTTCAATGCATCGCCATGTTCGGCCAGGCGTTCACGGCAGAAGCTCACCACCAGGATCGAGTTGGCGGTAGCCACGCCCATGCACAAGATGGCTCCGGTAAGGGCCGGCACCGACAACGAGGTGCCGCTGAGGAACAGCATCCACACGATGCCCGCCAGTGCAGCCGGCAAGGCCGTGATGATCACAAAGGGGTCGGCCCAGGATTGGAAATTGACCACGATCAGCAGATAGATCAGTACGACCGCGCCGAGCAAACCGAAACTCAAGCCACTGAACGCCTCATGCAGCGCATCGATCTGCCCATGCAGGCTGATCGTCGCACCCTTGGGGCGCATGGCGGCGGTGTCATCCAAGACTTTTTGCACGTCTCGGGCGACGCCGCCCAGGTCGCGGCCTTGTACGTTGGCATACAGGTCCAGGGTGGGTTCGATGTTGTAGTGGGTGACCACTGCCGGGCTTTGCACACGGGAAATGGTGGCCACGCCGCCAAGGATCTGCGACTGGCCACCGGCGCCGGTCACGGGTAGCGCTTCCAGGGACGGCAAGCTGTCGAGGCGGTATTGCGGGGTGGCAGCAACAATGGAATAGGACACGCCATTGGCCGGGTTAAGCCAGAAGGTCGGTGCGGTTTGCGAGCTGCCGGCGAGGGAGGCGACCATGCTGTTGGTGACGTCGCGCTCGGTGATGCCCAGGCCATTGGCGCGCATGCGGTCGACATTCACCTGCAACGATGGATAGCCGGTGGACTGCTGGATACGCAGGTCGGCGATGCCCGGCACATGTTGCAGACGCCGCTCCAGTTCCACGGCGTAGGCGCGGTTTTCTGCATCGCTGCGCCCGGAGATTTTTACATCCAGCGGGGCCGGCGCGCCGAAGTTAAGGATCTGGCTGCTGATGTCGGCCGGCAGGAAGGCGAAGTGGCTGCCGGGGAAACTTTGCGGCAGGGCTTCACGCAGTTTTTTCACGTAGTCGGCGGTGGGCGCATGGTCTTTTTTCAGGGTGACCTGGATGTCCCCATCCTGCGGGCCGATGGTGCCGCTGCTGCTGTAGGCCATGTCGATGCCGCTGAGCGGGATGCCGATATTGTCGACGATGGTGTCCAGTTCTTCGGCGGGGATCACTTCACGGATCCGCGCTTCAATGCGGTCAAAGGCCGCGGCACTTTCCTCGATGCGCGTGCCCAGCGGCAAGCGCACGTGCAGCGCCAGGGCTCCTGCATCGGTGGCCGGGAAAAAGTCCTGGCCCAGGCTTGGCAGTAGCAGGAAGGACGCGACTACACAGGCCAGAAAACCCACGATAAAGCGCTTGCGATGACCCAGGGCCAACGTCAGCAAGCCATGGTAGGTGTCGCGGATATTCGAGAAATGGCGCTCGAAACCCTGTTGGAAATTCAACACGGCTTGCAGCGCGGCATTGCGCGGCTGCTCGTGCTGCTCGCCTTCATGGTGGTTGATGAACGCGTCTTCAGGATGATGCCCAACGCCTGGCTCCGGTGTGTGCGGCTTGAGCAGAAACATCGCCAGCGTCGGCACCAGGGTGCGCGACAGGATGAATGAGCTGGCCATGGCAAAGATCACCGCCAGGGCCATCGGCCGGAACAGGTAACCGGCGATGCCTTGCAGCAAGAACATCGGCACGAACACGATGCAGATGCACAGCAGCGAGACGAACGCCGGGCCGACGATTTGTGCGGCACCGTCGAGGATCGCAGTCTTCACCGCCTTGCCTTGTTCCAGGTGCCAGTTGATGTTTTCGATGGTCACCGTGGCGTCGTCCACCAGGATCCCCACAGCCAATGCCAGCCCGCCGAGGGTCATCACGTTGAGGGTTTGCCCGCTGACCGCCAGCAGCGCAATGGCCGACAGTACCGCCAGGGGAATCGATGCGGCAATGATCAGGGTCGAGCGCCAGCTGCCGAGGAACAGCAGGATCATCGCGCTGGTCAGCAACGCGGCGATGATGCCTTCCTGGGCCACGCTGCCCACCGATTGCTTGACGAACACCGAAGCGTCACCCAGCAGCGAGGTTTTCAGTGAAGGCGGCAGGGTTTCGTTGATGCGCGGCAGCATCTGGCGGATGCCGTCGATGATCGACAGGGTCGAGATGCTGCCGTTTTTCAGCGCCGGCATCAGTACTGCGCGATGACCGTCGACGCGCACGATGTTGGTCTGGGGTGGTGAGCCGTCGCGCACGTGGGCCACTTGGCCGATGGTGATCAGCGCACCATCGACGGTCTTGATCGGCAGGTCGTTGAGCTCATCGATCGCCTTGGGGCTGTTGTTGAGCAAAATTGTGTATTCGTTGGGGCCGAGTTTGGCGGTGCCCACCGGGATGATCTGGTTCTGCAGCGCCAGGGCATTGCCCACGTCCTGGGCCGACAAGCCTTTGGCGGCCAGGGCCTGTGGGTCAAGGTCGAGGGTGATCTGCCGTTGCTTGCCGCCCATCGGCGTGGGCATGGCCAGGCCGGGCAGGGCGCTCAGGGGCAGGCGGATATTGTTCTGCACCAGGTCGCGGATCCTGGCTTCCGACAGGCTGGGGCTGGAGAACGCCATTTGCAGGATCGGCACCGTGGAGGCGCTGTAGTTGAGGATCAGCGGTGGGGTAATGCCAGGCGGCATCTGCTTGAGCACGGTTTGTGACACCGCCGTGACCTGGGCGTTGGCGGTGCGGATATCGACCCCCGGCTGGAAGAAGATCTTGACGATGCCCATGCCGGGCAACGATTGCGATTCGATATGTTCGATGTCGTTGACGGTGGTGCTCAAGGAACGTTCATAGGTGTAGATCACCCGCCCGGCCATGGCGTCCGGGGACAGGCCGTTGTACTGCCAGACCACGGCGACCACCGGTATACCGATATCGGGGAACACGTCAGTAGGTGTACGCAAGGCCGCCATGGGCCCGATGATGCAGATGAATATGGCCAACACGATGAACGTGTACGGCTTTTGCAGTGCGGTCTTTACCAGCCCGAGCATGCGTGAGTCTCCGAGAAAAGCAGGGTTGCAAACCCCGGCAGTCTTGCCCGACCCACCTAACACGCACCTTTCAGCCAGGTGAAGGAAGATTTAGTTAACGGCTGAAGATCCTTTCATATGTATTCATTTGTTCTACAAAGGCGGGCTGATCAAGCTTGTCAGCCATCGGATACACCTTTTTTGATGCCTTTGGAGCCCTGCCATGTCACTTAAACCACTGTTGTTGATTCCCGCACTTGGCGTTGTATTGTTGCTCTCGGCCTGCGCCGGCCCAATCCCCAAGGCGGACCCCAGCGAAGCCTGGATCGGCTTGAAGGAAGAAGCGCCGAATGACCTGATGGCCGAACGGGTCGACGGCAAGCGCGTGGATGATGGCCGCTATTTTGAAGTGACCCCGGGGGACCATCGCCTGGACGTGACGTTATTTGAAGAGGAGCCAGGCGACGACAACCAGCAGGATTGCCAGGGTCGGATCGAGTACAAGCATTTCAAGGCGGGCGAACACTACACTCTGGTGGAGTCGAGCCTGGGCACCACCGTGCGTGCGACCCTCGAGGATGGGCACGGCAAGGAAATCGCGGCGACCCAGGACTTCAATTGCATGCCCGGCTAGGTGTGATGCGCTGTCGCCTTGGGAGGCTTGGCGGGGGCTGCGGGTTTGACGTGGGGGTGATGATGCCTGCGGGTCACGCGCATTACGCCCCACAGCATGGCGGCGGCGACCGCCAGCCAACCACAGATCAACAGGAAAATCGTCGTAGCAAGGCTCATTCGGGCCTCCTTTCGCCCCTTGGGGCACACACAGTCTTCTCAATGGACAGTCTAGCTACACGGCGGTTGCCTGCTATTGACCAATGGTCGAGTCTGTCCAACTTGTTTGCTCTATCAGCCGCGCTTTACTGCGCTGGTCAGCTATAGATGTACGGTCTTGCGCGGTCCACTGTAGGAGCGAGCTTGCTCGCGAAAAATTTCAACGGTGACGCGGGCTTCCTGAGTAAACGCGGCGCCTGCAAGTTTTTCGCGAGCAAGCTCGCTCCTACAGGATAGAGAAAGCGCGATTGGGCTATGATCGGGGCCTTTACCGGCAGTTGATCAAGAGAGTCAAAAATTGCGCACACGGTCGAACGTTAGAACATCCTTTCTGCTGGCTGTTGCCCTGGGGCTCGGGGCTTGTTCCAGCCAGCCGTCGAAACTGCCTGGCCTGCCGGAGCGCGTTGAGCTCAACGGCGTGCCGACCTTCCGCAGCGAGGCTTATCAAAGCGGTCCTACGGCATTGGCCAGCATGCTGTCGCAACAAGGCATTGTCATGACACCCGGGCTTTTGGATAAGCCGCTGCGTCTTCCGGGCGCTGAGGCGGGTCTTGAACGCAACATGCAGGTACTGGCCCGTGAATACGGGCTGATGGTCTACCCGCTGGATGCCAAGCTGACTGCGCTGCTTGCGCAGGTGGCGGCCGGTTACCCGGTAATGGCCCGAATCAACTCCAGCTTCTGGTCCGGGGCGCGCTATGTCGTGGTGGTGGGGTTCAACCAGCAGAAGAGTACGGTGTTGCTGCGTTCTGGGAACGAGCGCCGATTGGCCATGGGATTCAGCGACTTCGAGTCGGCGTGGAAGAGTGCGGGGCACTGGGCCATCCTGACTCAGCGGCCGAGCCAGTTGCCGGCCAATGTGGATGCGCAGCGCTGGCGTGATGCGGCGAATGCAACGGGCCAGGCGGGGCAGGAAGGGGCAGCGGCCCAAGCGCTCAAAGTGTTGGCAGAACGCAAATAAAAATGTGGGAGGGGGCTTGCTCCCGATAGCGGTTGGTCAGGATAAGTTTTATAGCCTGGCACACCGCTATCGGGAGCAAGCCCCCTCCCACATTGGGCCTGCTTATTTCAATAAGATGGTGGTCAGTTAGCGGCGAACCTCTACCGCATTCCCCCGATTCTTCAGATTCTTGTCAGCCTTGTAGCGCAACGCCACGTCCGGCACCGCGCCGCCTTTGCCGGTCTCGACCCAACTGCGAATGCGGCTGGCGTCGGCAAAATGAGTGAACTTGCCAAAGGCATCCAGGATCACCAGCGAAACCGGGCGGTTACCCATGCTGGTTACCAGCACCAGGCAATGCCCGGCCTGGTTGGTAAAGCCTGTCTTGGTCAGCTTGATGTCCCAGTTGGCGCGGTTGATCAGGTGGTCGGTGTTGGAAAAACCCAGGGTGTAGTTGGGCTTGCGGAACGCCACGGTCTTTTCCTTGGTGGTGCTCAACTGGCTGAGCATCGGGAACTTGCGCGCATAGGCCAGCAGCTTGCTCAGGTCGCGGGCGGTCGACACGTTATGGATCGACAGGCCAGTGGGCTCAACATAGTGGGTGCTGGTCATGCCCAAGGACTTGGCCTTGGCGTTCATTGCCGCGATGAAGGCCGCGTAGCCCCCCGGATAGTGGTGGGCAAGGCTTGCCGCAGCGCGGTTTTCCGAGGACATCAGCGCGATCAGCAGCATCTCCTTGCGTGGCATCTGGCTGCCGATCTTTACCCGCGAGAACACGCCTTTCATCTCGGGCGTATCGGTGATGTTGATGTCGATGTATTCGTCCATGTTCTGCTTGGCTTCGAGGACGATCAGGCCGGTCATCAGCTTGCTCACCGAGGCGATAGGCACCACCACGTCGGGGTTGCTGGAATAAATGACCTTGTTGGTTTGCAGATCCACCAGCATGGCGCTGCCGGAGGCGATCTGCAGCTTGGAGGCGTCACGCGGGGCCAGGGTGGATTCGGCGGCGTGGGCGAAGGTGCCTGTGAAAGCGAAAAACAGGCTGACAATAGAGAGACGAATTTTCACGCGGATGAACTCGCTAAAAAGTAAGAAATACCGTCTGGGAACGGGTTTTATGATAAATGGCGTTACATTTTAGGAGTATGGATGAAGAACTGTCGAATGTTCTTCTAGAACCAGACGAAAGTGCTTAAAAACTAACAAAAAACGCTTTTTTAGCGAGCAATAAAAAGCCCCGCGATAAGGCAGGGCTTCTTCATTACGCCTGGTTATTAACCGTGCAGGGTTTCCGCAGCGTACAGGGTGTTTTCCAGCAGGCAGGCCCGGGTCATCGGGCCGACCCCGCCTGGAACCGGCGTAATCCAGCCGGCGCGGGGCAGGGCGGTTTCATACACCACGTCGCCAACCAACTTGCCGTCGTCCTGGCGGTTGATGCCCACATCGATGACGATGGCGCCTTCTTTGATCCATTCACCCTTGACCAACCCCGGCTTGCCGGCAGCCACCACTACCAGGTCGGCGCGACCGACGTGGCCGGCAAGGTCTTTGGTGAAGCGGTGGGTGACGGTCACGGTGCAACCGGCCAGCAGCAACTCCATGGCCATCGGGCGACCGACGATATTGGATGCGCCGACGATAACGGCATCGAGGCCGTACAGGTCGACACCGGTGCTTTCCAGCAGGGTCATGATGCCTTTGGGTGTGCAGGGGCGCAGCAACGGAATGCGCTGGGCCAGGCGGCCAACGTTATAAGGGTGGAAACCGTCGACGTCTTTGTCCGGGCGGATACGCTCCAGCAACTTGGACGCGTCCAGGTGCTCGGGCAATGGCAGTTGGAGCAGGATGCCATCGATCGCCGGGTCTTCGTTGAGGCCGTCGATCAGGTCGGTGAGGGCCTGCTGGGTGGTCTCGGAAGGCAAGTCATAGGCCTTGGAAATAAAGCCGACCTCTTCACAGTCTTTACGCTTGTGCGAGACATAAACCTGAGAGGCAGGATCGCTGCCGACCAGGATCACCGCGAGGCCCGGGGTGCGCAGGCCTTGCTGGCTGCGCTGGGTGACTCGTTTGGCGATCTGCTGGCGCAGGCTGGCGGCGATTGATTTGCCGTCGATAAGTTGTGCAGTCATTACGCGTGATTAACCATCGAGAGGGGGAAGAAAAGTGCGCGCATTCTCGCACGCCAAGGCGCGAGGGCAAAGGCGCTTGGTCTGCAAATTGCCCTAACCCCTTAAATAAAATCAGTTTTTTTCAAAAAAGATTTGACGGGTTTCCGGGGGCTCTATACTATTCGTCGCACTTGTCGGGCACAGCCTAGCACTGGTTAAGAAGGTCGAGCAGAATAGTTGTCCTGCAAGGCTGGAAGCACTTAGTTTGTAATCCTTAAAGAGTACAGATTAATAAGGCGCCCGTAGCTCAGCTGGATAGAGCATCCGCCTTCTAAGCGGATGGTCGCAGGTTCGAGTCCTGCCGGGTGCGCCATTAGGCAGCTTTGGCACAAGTAGCGCTATATGGTGGGCGTAGCTCAGTTGGTAGAGCACGGGATTGTGACTCCCGTTGTCGAGGGTTCGATCCCCTTCGTCCACCCCATATTTTGAAAGGCGCCAGATTAATCATCTGGCGCCTTTGCTTTAAGAGCTTCAAGCGCGGATGTGGTGGAATTGGTAGACACACTGGATTTAGGTTCCAGCGCCGCGAGGCGTAAGAGTTCGAGTCTCTTCATCCGCACCAATTAAGCTTTACTCGGCCGTCAGGTCAGTAGGGCTCGACAAAGAAGAAGTGGTTTGGTTTCTTTGTTAACGCAATATGGTGGGCGTAGCTCAGTTGGTAGAGCACGGGATTGTGACTCCCGTTGTCGAGGGTTCGATCCCCTTCGTCCACCCCATATTCGAAAGGCGCCAGATTTAACAGTCTGGCGCCTTTTTTGGTTTCAGCGGTTTGAATATTTCGGCGGTCGCAGGTACTGGGCCGCATCGGCAGGGCGTTTCATCGTATTTGTGTATCTCGATGATGCCGCGCTGCCTGCCTACTCTGTTCGCAGGGCGGGCCGTCAGGGAGATGAACGGCTTCGCCTTCTATATATAAAGAGGCGGCGCAGAGCCCTGGCGCAATTGGCGGTATTTGTCACCGGGGCGAGGTACTTCAGTGCCTTCGTACCGATAAATTGCCGGCGGTTTTCCGGTGTATTCTCAGTAGGGTGACTTCTTGAGTTTGACCCACTAGAATGCATGCCCTTGATTGGGGTCGGAAATGGCCGGCTAATGTCTGTGCAACGAGGAATATCCATGCAAGTTTCTGTTGAAAATACTACTGCTCTCGAGCGCCGCATGAGCATCACCGTGCCGGCAGAGCGTATCGAGACTGCGGTCAACAAGCGTCTGCAGCAGACTGCCCAGAAGGCCAAGATCGCTGGTTTCCGTCCAGGCAAAGTGCCGATGAGCGAAATCAAGCGTCGTTTTGGTGCTGATGCACGCCAGGAAGCTGTGGGTGACGTGATCCAGTCTTCCTTCTACGAGGCTGTTGTCGAGCAGAAGCTGAACCCGGCTGGCTCGCCTTCGATCGAGCCTAAGTCCCTGGAAGCGGGCAAGGACCTGGAATACGTTGCCGTATTCGAAGTGTTCCCAGAGTTCGAAGTGGCCGGTTTCGACGGTATCGCCATCGAGCGCCTGAGCGCCGAAGTGGCTGATTCGGACCTGGACAACATGCTGGAAATCCTGCGCAAGCAGAACACCCGTTTTGAAGTGGCCGACCGCGCTGCCCAGAACGAAGACCAGCTGAACATCGATTTCGTTGGCAAGGTTGACGGCGAAGTCTTCGCTGGCGGCTCGGCCAAGGGCACCCAGTTGGTACTGGGTTCCAACCGCATGATCCCGGGTTTCGAAGATGGCCTGGTGGGCGCCAAGGCCGGCGAAGAGCGCGTGCTGAACCTGACTTTCCCGGCTGACTACCAGAACCTGGACCTGGCTGGCAAAGCCGCCGAGTTCACCGTGACCGTCAACAGCGTTTCCGAGCCTAAGCTGCCAGAACTGAACGAAGAGTTCTTCGCTCAGTTCGGTATCAAGGAAACCGGCATCGAAGGCTTCCGCACCGAAGTTCGCAAGAACATGGAGCGTGAACTGCGTCAGGCAATCAAGTCCAAGGTCAAGAACCAGGTCATGGACGGTCTGCTGGCCGCCAACCCGATCGAAGTGCCTAAGGCGCTGCTGTCCAACGAAGTGGATCGCCTGCGCGTACAAGCTGTGCAGCAGTTTGGTGGCAACATCAAGCCTGACCAGCTGCCGGCCGAGCTGTTCGAAGAGCAAGCCAAGCGTCGCGTTGTGCTGGGCCTGATCGTGGCCGAAGTGGTCAAGCAGTTCGACCTCAAGCCAGACGAAGACCGTGTTCGCGAAATGATCCAGGAAATGGCTTCCGCCTACCAGGAGCCAGAGCAGGTCGTGGCTTGGTACTACAAGAATGACCAGCAACTGAACGAAGTACGTTCGGTTGTGCTGGAAGAACAAGTTGTGGATACTGTTCTGCAGAAGGCTAAGGTGACCGATAAAGCGGTCTCTTACGAAGAAGCAGTCAAACCGGCGGAAGCAGCACAAGCCGACTGATTGTCCAACTCGTTGGAAATTCAACCATAAGCCAGCCTCGCGCTGGCTTATGCGTTTTCAAGACATGACTATTTGGGAGTAACTGCAGAGCATGTTCCGTAATTCCTATATTCAGCAGAACTCTGATATCCAGGCCGCAGGCGGCCTGGTCCCGATGGTTGTCGAGCAGTCCGCTCGTGGCGAACGCGCCTACGACATCTACTCGCGCCTGCTCAAGGAGCGAGTGATCTTTCTGGTGGGCCCGGTAGAGGACTACATGGCCAACCTGATCTGTGCG
Organism: Pseudomonas khavaziana; assembly: GCF_036704165.1. Lineage (NCBI taxonomy): Bacteria > Pseudomonadati > Pseudomonadota > Gammaproteobacteria > Pseudomonadales > Pseudomonadaceae > Pseudomonas > Pseudomonas khavaziana. The sequence continues at coordinate 4,161,801 of NZ_CP129946.1, read as the reverse complement.
CAACTGCTGTTCCTTGAAGCGGAAAACCCGGACAAGGACATCCATCTCTACATCAACTCGCCGGGTGGCTCGGTGACCGCGGGCATGTCGATCTACGACACCATGCAGTTCATCAAGCCAAACGTGTCGACCACCTGTATCGGCCAGGCCTGCAGCATGGGCGCGTTCCTGCTGACCGCAGGTGCCGAGGGCAAGCGTTACTGCCTGCCGAACTCGCGTGTGATGATTCACCAGCCACTGGGCGGTTTCCAGGGCCAGGCGTCGGATATTGAAATCCATGCCAAGGAAATCCTCTTCATTCGCGAGCGCCTCAATAAACTGATGGCCCACCACAGCGGGCGCACCCTGGAAGAAATCGAGCGCGATACCAACCGTGACAATTTCATGAGCGCTGAAGCCGCCAAGGAATACGGGTTGATCGACGCAGTGATCGACAAGCGCCCCGCTTAATATAAGCCGCTCAAAATAGGGCTGGTCGGCATGTCCGACCACTGGCGGGCTTGAAAAAGCCCGCATAAGCCTTCATCTTGTGTTGCAAGCCTATCGGATTTGGATCGAACGAATGACTGACACCCGCAACGGCGAGGACAACGGCAAGCTGCTCTATTGTTCCTTCTGTGGCAAAAGCCAGCATGAAGTACGCAAATTGATTGCCGGCCCCTCGGTGTTTATCTGCGACGAATGCGTCGACCTGTGCAATGACATCATCCGCGAGGAGGTGCAGGAAGCGCAGGCCGAGAGCAGCGCGCATAAATTACCTTCGCCTAAAGAAATCAGCGGCATCCTTGACCAGTATGTGATTGGTCAAGAGCGTGCAAAGAAGGTTCTGGCCGTAGCGGTGTACAACCACTACAAGCGCCTGAACCAGCGTGACAAGAAAGGCGACGAAGTTGAGCTTGGCAAGAGCAATATCTTGCTGATCGGTCCTACAGGCTCGGGTAAAACCCTGCTTGCAGAAACCCTCGCCCGCCTGTTGAACGTTCCGTTCACCATTGCCGACGCCACCACCCTCACCGAGGCTGGCTACGTGGGTGAGGATGTCGAGAACATCATTCAGAAACTGCTGCAGAAATGCGACTATGACGTAGAGAAGGCCCAGATGGGTATTGTCTACATCGACGAAATCGACAAGATTTCGCGCAAGTCCGACAACCCGTCGATTACCCGGGATGTTTCCGGTGAAGGCGTGCAGCAGGCCTTGTTGAAACTGATCGAAGGCACGGTTGCTTCCGTACCGCCCCAAGGCGGCCGCAAGCATCCGCAGCAGGAATTCCTTCAGGTTGATACGCGTAACATCCTGTTCATCTGTGGCGGTGCGTTTTCGGGGCTGGAGAAGGTTATCCAGCAGCGCTCCACCCGTGGCGGCATTGGTTTTGGCGCGGAAGTGCGCAGCAAGGAAGAAGGCAAGAAGGTGGGCGAGTCCCTGCGTGAAGTCGAACCTGACGATTTGGTCAAGTTCGGGCTGATCCCGGAATTCGTTGGCCGTCTGCCGGTCCTGGCCACGCTGGATGAGTTGGATGAGGCTGCTCTGATTCAGATCCTCACCGAGCCGAAAAACGCCCTGACCAAGCAATATGCCAAGTTGTTCGAGATGGAAGGCGTAGACCTCGAGTTCCGCACCGACGCACTCAAGTCGGTGGCCAAGCGGGCACTGGAGCGCAAGACCGGTGCGCGAGGCCTGCGTTCGATTCTTGAAGGCGTGCTGCTCGACACCATGTACGAAATCCCCTCGCAGTCTGAGGTGAGTAAAGTGGTGATCGACGAAAGCGTTATTGAAGGCAAGTCCAAGCCACTGTATATCTACGAAAACAGTGAGCCGGCTGCCAAGGCTGCGCCAGACGCGTAAGCGTCCAGCAGTCGCAGTACAAGCAAGGGGCCTTAAGGGGCCCCTTGTTTTTTGGGGTGCATTCTCTGAGTAGCGGTTAAATTCGCGTTTATTCATGCGTTTAACTGCTGGCATTGAGCTTGTTTTTTTTGCATCGAACCCCCATCTTGGTTTCAAGCTTACTTTTCAACTGTCATAGAGGCGAAATCATGAAGACAACCATCGAATTGCCTCTCCTGCCGTTGCGTGATGTCGTCGTCTATCCGCACATGGTTATCCCGCTGTTTGTGGGGCGCGAGAAGTCTATCGAAGCCCTCGAGGCCGCGATGACGGGCGACAAGCAAATCCTGCTGTTGGCCCAGAAGAATCCTGCTGATGATGATCCGGGCGAAGACGCCCTGTATCGCGTCGGCACCGTTGCGACCGTACTGCAATTGCTCAAGCTGCCTGATGGCACCGTCAAGGTGCTGGTGGAAGGCGAGCAGCGCGGCGCGGTAGAACGTTTCATGGAGGTGGATGGTCACCTGCGCGCCGAAGTGGCGCTGATTGAAGAACTCGAAGCCCCGGAGCGCGAATCCGAGGTGTTTGTGCGCAGCCTGCTCTCGCAGTTCGAGCAATATGTGCAGTTGGGCAAGAAAGTCCCGGCTGAAGTCCTGTCTTCCCTCAACAGCATTGATGAGCCAAGCCGCCTGGTCGACACCATGGCGGCGCACATGGCGCTGAAAATCGAGCAGAAGCAAGACATCCTCGAAATCATCGACCTGCCGGCACGTGTCGAACACGTGCTGGCGCTGCTCGATGGCGAAATCGACCTGTTGCAGGTCGAGAAGCGCATCCGCGGCCGCGTGAAGAAACAAATGGAGCGCAGCCAGCGCGAGTACTACTTGAATGAGCAGATGAAGGCCATTCAGAAAGAGCTCGGTGACGGTGAGGAAGGCCACAACGAAATCGAAGAGCTGAAAAAGCGTATCGACGCCGCTGGCCTGCCGAAAGACGCCTTGACCAAGGCCACCGCCGAGCTGAACAAGCTCAAGCAGATGTCACCGATGTCGGCCGAAGCCACCGTGGTGCGCTCCTACATCGATTGGCTGGTGCAGGTGCCGTGGAAAGCCCAGACCAAGGTGCGCCTGGACCTGGCCCGTGCCGAAGAGATCCTCGATGCCGACCACTACGGCCTCGAGGAGGTCAAGGAACGCATCCTCGAGTACCTCGCTGTACAAAAGCGCGTGAAGAAAATCCGTGGCCCGGTGTTGTGCCTGGTCGGCCCTCCGGGTGTAGGTAAAACCTCCCTGGCGGAGTCGATTGCCAGCGCGACCAACCGTAAGTTTGTGCGCATGGCCCTGGGCGGGGTGCGTGACGAGGCGGAAATCCGTGGTCATCGCCGTACCTACATCGGTTCGATGCCAGGAAGATTGATTCAAAAGATGACAAAAGTGGGTGTGCGCAACCCGCTGTTCCTGCTCGATGAAATCGACAAAATGGGCAGCGACATGCGTGGCGACCCGGCGTCGGCGTTGCTCGAGGTGCTCGATCCAGAGCAGAATCACAATTTCAACGACCATTACCTGGAAGTCGACTACGACCTGTCCGACGTAATGTTCCTGTGCACCTCCAACTCCATGAACATTCCACCAGCGTTGCTGGACCGGATGGAGGTGATTCGTCTGCCGGGCTACACCGAAGACGAGAAGATCAACATCGCGGTGAAATACCTCGCGCCCAAGCAGATTTCAGCCAACGGCCTGAAGAAGGGCGAGATCGAATTTGACGTCGAGGCGATCCGCGACATCGTGCGTTACTACACCCGCGAGGCCGGCGTGCGGGGCCTCGAACGCCAGATTGCGAAGATCTGCCGTAAGGCGGTCAAGGAACATGCCCTGGAAAAACGCTTCTCGGTGAAGGTGGTTGCTGACTCCCTGGAACACTTCCTGGGCGTGAAGAAATTCCGCTACGGCCTGGCCGAGCAGCAGGATCAGGTCGGGCAGGTGACTGGCCTGGCGTGGACCCAGGTGGGTGGCGAATTGCTGACCATCGAAGCCGCGGTAATTCCGGGCAAAGGCCAATTGATCAAGACCGGCTCCCTGGGTGACGTGATGGTCGAATCCATTACGGCCGCGCAGACCGTGGTGCGTAGTCGCGCCCGCAGCCTGGGCATCCCCCTGGACTTCCACGAGAAGCACGACACCCACATCCACATGCCGGAAGGGGCGACTCCGAAGGATGGCCCCAGCGCTGGTGTAGGCATGTGCACGGCCCTGGTGTCGGCATTGACCGGCATTCCTGTGCGCGCCGACGTGGCAATGACCGGGGAAATTACCCTGCGTGGCCAGGTATTGGCGATCGGTGGTCTGAAAGAGAAATTACTCGCCGCACACCGGGGTGGAATCAAGACAGTGATCATTCCTGAAGAGAATGTTCGCGATTTGAAGGAAATTCCTGACAATATCAAGCAGGATCTTCAGATTAAACCGGTTAAATGGATTGACGAGGTCCTGCAAATTGCGCTGCAATACGCGCCGGAGCCCTTGCCGGATGTGGCTCCGGAGATAGTCGCGAAGGACGAAAAACGCGAGTCCGATTCCAAGGAAAGAATTAGCACGCATTAATGTGTTAAAGCCTGGGGGCTTCCTTGACAGCTTTTTAGAGCCCTTGTTATAAAGCGGCTCTTAAGTGTCTGTAGGCCATTCAGCACTGGTTTTTGCTTTTACCAAAAAACTTAGAATCATACTCAATAGATATATAAGGGGACTTAGAGTGAACAAGTCGGAACTGATTGATGCTATCGCCGCATCCGCTGATATCCCGAAAGCTGCTGCTGGCCGTGCGCTGGACGCAGTAATCGAATCCGTCACTGGCGCTCTGAAGGCCGGCGACTCCGTGGTACTGGTAGGCTTCGGTACTTTCTCTGTGACCGATCGCCCAGCTCGCACTGGCCGTAACCCACAGACCGGTAAAGCACTGCAAATCGCTGCTGCCAAGAAACCAGGTTTCAAAGCCGGTAAAGCTCTGAAAGAAGCGGTTAACTAAGCTTCGTTCTTGCCTTACCTACCCGGGTTAGACGCAGGTCTGGCCTGGCAGCGGAGCGGCAGCTGACCCACATATCCATTGGGTCGCCATGCCGGGGGTGTGGGTTCTAACCCCCGTCCGCTCCGCCAGTTACGAGAAGGCGCATCCTCGGATGCGCCTTTCTTCTATCCGGACTCTACCCACGCTCCACGGTTGCCTAAATTTGAAGTTCAACCGTTTCTGGGGGACGCATGCTGCAAAATATCAGGGACAATTCACAAGGCTGGATTGCCAAGACTATTATCGGGATCATCGTCGCATTGATGGCGTTCACCGGTATCGAGGCTATTTTCCAGGCTTCGGGTAACAACAAGCAGGACGTGGCCAAGGTCAACGGGGAGGAAATCACCCAGACCGAATTGAGCCAGGCTGTCGACATGCAACGGCGCCAGCTGATGCAACAGTTGGGTAAGGATTTCGACGCTTCCCTGCTGGATGAAAAACTGCTGCGCGACGCCGCCCTCAAGGGCCTGATCGATCGCAAGCTGCTGCTGCAAGGCGCTGCGGATTCCAAGTTCGGCTTCTCGGAAGCGGCACTGGACCAGGTGATCCTGCAGACGCCGGAATTCCAGGTGGACGGCAAGTTCAGCGCCGAACGCTTTGACCAGGTGATCCGTCAGCTGGGCTACAGCCGTATGCAATTCCGTCAGATGCTGACTCAGGAAATGCTGATCGGCCAGGTTCGCGCAGGTATCGCCGGCAGCGGCTTCGTGACCGACGCCGAGGTGCTGGCATTTGCCCGTCTGGAAAAGCAGACCCGCGATTTCGCCACCGTCAATATCAAGGCTGACCCTGCGGCGGTGAAACTCACCGATGACGAGGTCAAGGCTTACTACGACCAGCACGCCAAGGAGTTCATGACCCCGGACCAGGTGGTCATCGACTATCTGGAACTGAAGAAGTCGTCGTTCTTCGACCAGGTCACCGTCAAGGACGATGAGCTGCAGGCTGCCTACGAGAAGGAAACCGCCAACCTCGCTGAACAGCGTCGTGCCGCGCACATCCTGATTGAAGTCAACGACAAGGTCACCGAGGCGCAAGCCAAGGCCAAGATCGAAGAGATCCAGGCGCGCCTGGCCAAGGGTGAGAAGTTCGAAGCCCTGGCCAAGGAGTTCTCCCAGGATCCAGGTTCGGCCAACAATGGTGGCGACCTGGGCTTTGCCGGTCCGGGCGTTTACGATCCGGATTTCGAAACCGCCCTGTACGGCTTGAAGCAAGACCAGGTATCGGCGCCGGTGCGCAGCGCTTTCGGTTGGCACTTGATCAAGTTGCTGGGCGTTGAAGCACCTGAGGTGCCATCGTTCGCCAGCCTGAAAGACAAGCTGACCCGCGAGCTCAAGACCCAGCAGGTAGAACAGCGGTTTGTCGAAGCGACCAAGCAATTGGAAGATGCGGCATTCGAAGCGTCCGACCTGGCCCAGCCGGCATCTGACCTGAAGCTGACCGTGCACACCTCCGCGCCATTTGGCCGCGAAGGTGGCGAAGGTGTCGCGGCCAACCGTGCCGTGGTCACCGCCGCATTCAGCCCGGAAGTGCTGGATGAAGGTGCCAACAGCAGCGCCATCGAACTGGACCCGGAAACCATCATCGTGCTGCGTGCCAAGGAGCATCTCAAGCCGGCCCAACTGCCGCTCGAGAAGGTCGAGGCCGCCATTCGCACACAGATGACCAAGGAGCGCGCGAGTGCTGCTGCCAAGGCCCATGCTGACGAGTTGATCGCCAGCCTGCGCGACGGCAAGACCGCGTTGGACCAGCCGATCGACGGCCAAGCCTGGAAGGTCACCGAAGCGGCGACCCGTGGTCAGGAATCCATCGACCCGGCCGTGCTGCAAGCCCTGTTCCGCATGCCCAAGCCTGCGGCCAAGGACAAGCCGACCTTCACCACCGTGACCCTGCGCGATGGCAGCCTGGTGATCGTGCGCTTGAACGGCGTCAACGAAGCGGCAGCGCCTACGGACGAAGAAAAGGCGCAATACCGTCGCTTCCTCGCTTCCCGTATCGGCCAGCAGGACTTCGCGGCGTACCGCAAGCAGCTGGAAACCCAGGCAGACATCAAGAAATACTGATGCCGGCCTGAATAAAAAGACCCCGTCCTGAAAAGGCCGGGGTCTTTTTTTGCTCTCGTTAAAGCGCTGCTGAACTCGTCTTAAGTAGGCTTGCCGGCGAACTTGAGCTTGCCCCAGGTCAGGCCGATCAGCGCCGCCAGGGTTGAAGCGGCCAATACACTCAGCTTGGCAGCCGACAGCAGGGCCGGGTCGGAGAAGGCCAGGGAAGAGATAAAGATCGACATGGTGAAACCGATCCCCGCCAACAGGCCGACCAGGCCCACCCCGGTCCAGGTCACACCATCGGGCAGCTTGCAGATATTGAGCTTGACCAGGGCCAGGCTCGCCAGCATCACGCCCAACGGCTTGCCGAGCACCAGGGCGAAGATGACACCCATGAACACGCCGTGGGCCAGCGGGTCATCCAGGTTGAAACCGTCCAGGCTCACTCCGGCATTGGCCAGCGCGAACAGCGGCATCACGCCGAACGCGACCCATGGGTGCAGCGCCGACTGCACCCGTTGCACCGGCGGCAATATTTCCCGCTGGGCTTCGCGCAGTTGCTTGAGGGGCTGGGCAACCTGTTGGGGGCCTTCTGACGATTGCGAAAAACGCTCCATCAGTTCGTTGAACGTGCGTTCGATGGTCTCCAGCGGACGTTCAGTGGTGGGCTTGGAATTGACCGGCGTCATCAAGCCAAGGATGACCCCGGCGAGGGTAGGGTGCACGCCGGTCTTGAGCAGGCCAAACCAGACAATCGCGCCTGGCAGCAGATAGATCGCGGCCTTGCCGATGCCCATGCGCTGAAACACCAGCACCAGGGCCAGGCCGCCTACGGCAATCACCAGCCCCATGTAATCCAGGCTAGCGGTGAAGAAGATAGCGATGATCAGGATCGCCACGATGTCATCGATGATCGCCAGGGCCAGCAGCAGGATACGCACGCCACTGGGAATCGATTTGCCCAGCAACGCCAGCACGCCCACGGCAAAGGCGATGTCGGTCGCGGTGGGCACGGCCCAGCCACTCGCGGCGCCAGTGCCGTGGTTGAGCAGGGTGTAGATGAGCGCCGGCATCAGCACGCCGCCCAGCGCCGCGCCCAACGGCAGCGTGGCGAGCTTGAGGTTGGCGAGGGCACCGTCCTTGATTTCCTGGCGGATCTCGGCACCGACCACCAGGAAGAAGATAGTCATCAGCCCGTCATTGACCAGAAAGTGCAGGGAGCGTGAGACGCTGTAGTCGCCCAGCCCCAGGGTGATGGGGGTGTTCCAGAAGTGCTCGTAGGACGCCGCGGCGGGGCTGTTGGCCCAGATCAGCGCCGCAATGGCCGCCAGCAGCAGGACGATACCGCTGACGGCTTCGATACGGGAAAAGCGCTCAAGGGCAGACAACGCGCCCTCAGCCAGACGTTGAGGGCGAGGGATCGCAGGGTGTTTATCAGGCACGACAAATCTCCATTGGCGGCCCGACCAATGCTTGGCTTTTAACCTGCGCCGTACTTTATGCAGCGACGCACCCAGGGGGGATGATAGGAAGCTGATGAATAAGTTGTAAACAAACTTGTCATCGTGCGTGGGTTGTCTTACCCAGGATTGCGCCCACCGCCAGGCTCATCAGGCCTAAAACTGCCCATGGGAATACCTCGACACCGAAGCTTTGCAGCAATAAACCACCTGCCAATCCTCCCCCGGCAATGCCCAGGTTCCACACTGTGACCAGCATTGATTGCGCGGCATCGGCCGAATGGCCCGCTGACTTGGCCAGGGCGGTTTGCAACAGGGCCGCGAGACCACCGAACGCCAGGCCCCACAACGCCACGCTGATGTAGAGGCTGATTGGCGAGCTGATCCAGAGCCCAAGCAGCAAGGCGGCCACGGCGAACATCGCACAACTGATGAGGGTCAGTAGCCGTAAATGCCGGTCAATCCAGATGCCTACCAGCCAGATGCTCAACAAGGCCATCAAGCCGAACACGAGCAATACCCTGTCGATGTCGCCGCCAATCCCGGCCGGCACCAGGAGCGGCGCGATGTAGGTGTAGAGGATGTTGTGGGCCAATACGTAGGTAAGGGTCACCCACAGCACCGGACGTATGCCCGGTAAGGTCAGTACGTTATGCAAGCCCAGGCGTTTGCTTGCCGGTTCACCGGCGAAGTCCGGCAGTTGCCAGCGCGCCCATACCAGCAGTAACAGGGTCAGGCCAGTCATGATGGCGAAGCTGGTGCGCCAACCGACCAGCGTACCCAGCAACGTGCCGGCAGGTACGCCGAGGGACAAGGCCAGCGGCGCGCCGAGCATGGCCACGGCAATCGCCCGGCCCTGCAGGTGAGGCGCAACCATGCGGCTGGCATAACCCGCCAGCAGTGCCCACAGCAGCCCAGCGAACACACCCGCGAAAAAGCGTGCGATCAAGGTCAGGCCATAGTGGCTGGAAAACGCGGTAACACTGTTGACCAAGGCAAAGCCGCCAATGGCAATCAATAGCAGGGGACGTCTGCGCCAGCCTCGGGTCAGTAGCGTCAGGGGGATGGCCGCGAGTAACGAGCCGAGGGCGTAGAGCGTCACCAACTGCCCGACCAGGGCCTGGGACACGCCCAGCCCTGCACTCATTTGCGGCAGCAATCCGGCGGGCATCGCCTCGGTAAGAATGGTGATAAAGCCAGCCGAGGCCAAGGTCAGCAAGCCTGCCAGGGGGAGGGCCTCATGCTGGGGGGCAGTAGCGGCCAATAAAGGGCTGTCGTTCATGGGGTTCTCCTTGAAGAGGCAAGGAGACAGGGTATGGGGCTGCGGCGTGCGGAAAAACAGGCTAAGGTTCCGAACTTATCGGACGTTGTTGTCCGTAATCATTCAAGGCATCACCATGGACAATCTGGGCAGTCTCTCGGTATTCGTACAGGTCGCGGACACCCGCAGCTTTACCGCGGCGGGCCGGATATTGGGTGTGTCATCCTCGGCGGTAGGCAAAAGCATCGCGCGGATGGAAGAGCGCCTGGGGGTCCGGCTGTTTCATCGCAGCACCCGCAGTATCACCCTGACCAGTGAGGGCGCGCTGTTCCTGGAGCGCTCGCGACGCATCCTGGCGGAAGTGGAGGCGGCCGAACAGGAGTTGACCCAGGCCAGCGCCACGCCTCGAGGGAAGTTGCGTATCAGCGTGCCCCAGGTGCGTGGTTTGTTGATGCCGGTGATCAGCGACTTTATGCGGGCCTATCCGGAAATCGAGTTGGACGTGGATTTTTCCGACCGCATGGTGGACGTGATCGAAGAGGGCTTTGATGCGGTGATTCGCACCGGCAAACCGGAAGATTCGCGCTTGATGGCGCGCCATCTGGGGCACTACCAATTGGTCCTCGTCGGCACGCCCGGCTACTTTGAGCAGCACGGCATTCCAAGTCAGCCGCAACACCTGGATCACCACGCCTGTCTGCGGCATAAATTCTGCGCCACCGGCAAGCTGGAGCCCTGGCCCCTGCGTCAGGTTCCGGGCTCAACGGAGCCGAGCCTGCGCACGCCATTGGTCAGTACCACCATCGAGTCGCTCTATCATGTGGTGCAGGAAGGTCTCGGTATTGCATGCCTGCCGGACTACATGGTCAACCAGGCGGTAAGCACAGGGCAATTGCAGCGAGTGCTGGACGAGCACCTTGAGCACCGCGGCAGTTTCTGGTTGTTGTGGCCGGCCAGTCGCCATGCCTCGGCCAAACTGCGGGTATTCATCGACCATATGTGTGCCGGGCTTTTTCCTACCGGCGCGGTTCCCTGAGCCGGTGACGTTTTACCGACAGGAATGCGCGCCTCCAAGGCTCGTTCTGTTGCACAATACCGTCCGGACCGTTTTCCTCAGGATTTTCAATGTCGACATCATTTCACTTGCGCAGCCTCGGGTTGGCGCTGGTGCTGGCGGGCGCAGCGGGTTGCTCGTCACCCAAGACCGCTATCTATGAACACGAGAATTTCGATGACTCCGGTACGTTTTCCCGTGATTACCCGGTCAGCGACGTGGCCGCCTGTGAAGCGGCGCGCCGTGCGTTGCTGAGCCAGGGTTACATCATCACCAGCAGCGATCCCAAGTTGGTGGCCGGCAACAAGAGCTTCCAGCAGACCGGCGAAACCCACCTGCAGATCAGCTTCAATGTGGTGTGTGCCGCAGATGGCAAGGGCAGCAATCACTCGACGATGTTTGCCAATGCCTTGCAGGATCGCTATGCGTTGAAGAAGGTCAACAACTCCGCCAGCCTGGGCGTGGGTGTACTGGGCTCGGTGTCGATGCCGATTGGCTCCACCGATGACTCGATGGTGAAGGTGGCGAGCGAAACCGTCTCGGCGCCGAAGTTCTACGAGCGGTACTTCGCCCTGGTGGATGTGTTCCTGCCCCAGGAGGTGAAGCAGGCCGAGCATATTCCCGAAAAGCCCAAGGCTGACCTGGGCATGCCCGAACCCAAGGCTGCGCCGGCTGCCGAGAAGGTCGAGGCGCCGCAGGACACACTGCCGCCTGCCGCCGCGCAACCGCTTGCGCCGCCACCTGAGGCAGCGCCGATCGCGCCGACTCCAGAGCCGAACCCGGAACCTGCGCCGGCCCCGACACCGGTAACCGAGCCTGCGCCGGCGCCGAGCAACCCCAGCCTGCCGGCACCGACAGAGGCGATTCCGCCGCTGCCAGCGCCTGCGCAGTGACTCAGACGGCTACGGGATCTACCTTGTCGACGTTGATCCCGTAGCGGCTGATGGCCAGGGCGATTTTGTCCCGGCCAATCACACCGTCATCCGCCAACGCCTTCAAGGCCGCCAGAACAATGAAGTGGCGGTCGACCTCGAAAAACTCGCGCAATGCTTCGCGGGTATCCGACTGCCCGAACCCGTCGGTGCCCAGTGCGACGAAACGGCGACCGTGCACGAAGGGGCGAATCTGGTCGGCAAATAACTTCATGTAGTCTGTCGCTACCACCACTGCTCCGGTTCTCCCGGTGAGGCAGGTTTCGACATAGCTCTGGCGCGGCTCGCTTTGCGGATGCAGCAGGTTCCTGCGCTCGGCGGCATGCCCGTCACGGCGCAGCTCGGTCAAGCTGGTGACGCTCCAGACATCGCTGTGCACGGCGAAATCCTTGGCGAGCAGCTCGGCTGCGGCGATCACTTCGCGCAAGATCGAGCCGCTGCCCATCAGTTGCACCTGCGCTTGCGGGTGGGTGCTCAGCGGATACATGCCCTTGAGGATTCCTTCTTCAACGCCTTCGGGCATCGCTGGGTGCGGGTAATTTTCGTTGAGCAGGGTGATGTAGTAATAGATGTCCTCTTGCTCGACATACATGCGCCGCATGCCCTCGCGAATAATCACCGCCAGTTCGTAGGCAAACGTTGGGTCATAGGCCACGCAGCACGGAATCACCGACGCCAGGATATGACTGTGCCCGTCGTCGTGCTGCAAGCCTTCGCCCATCAGCGTGGTGCGCCCGGCCGTGGCACCCAGCAGGAAGCCGCGCGCACGTGCATCACCCGCGGCCCAGGCCAGGTCGCCAACGCGCTGGAAGCCGAACATCGAATAGAAAATGTAGAACGGCACAGTCATCAGGCCATGATTGCTGTAGGACGTACTCGCCGCGATCCACGAAGAAATGGCGCCGGATTCATTCAGCCCTTCCTGCATGATCTGTCCATCCTTGCTCTCCTTGTAGTAGCTCAATTGCCCTGCGTCCTGGGGGGTGTAGAGTTGTCCGACGGCGGAGTGGATGCCGATCTGGCGAAACAGGCTTTCCATGCCGAAGGTACGCGACTCATCCGGCACGATGGGCACGATCAGCTTGCCCAGGTGCGGGTCCTTGAGCAGGGTGCCGAGGATGCGCACAAAGGCCATGGTGGTGGAGATGGCGCGTTCGCCGGTGTCTTTGAGTTGGGTGGCAAACGCGCTCAGTTCGGGGATCTGCAGGGGGGTGACAGCCGTGTGGCGCGCCGGTACATAGCCGCCCAGGGCTTGGCGTCTTGCGGCGAAGTAGCGGGCTTCTTCGCTGTCGGCGGCGGGTTTGAGGTAAGGGATTTCGTCGAGCCGGTCATCGGCGACTTCCAGGCCGAAGCGGTCGCGAAAGGCCTTTACCGCGTCGGCGCCCATCTTCTTCAGCTGATGGTTGATGTTCTGGCCTTCGCCGGCTTCACCCATGCCAAAACCCTTCACGGTCTTGGCCAGGATCACCGTTGGCTGGCCCTTGTGGCGCACGGCGGCGGCGTAGGCGTTGTAGACCTTGTCCGGGTCATGCCCGCCCCGTGAGAGTTTCCAGATATCGTCGTCGGACATGTCCGCAACCAGCGCCAGCAACTCCGGGTATTTGCCAAAGAAGTGTTCACGCACATAAGCGCCATTCTGGGATTTGTAGTTCTGATAGTCGCCGTCCACGCACTCCATCATGCGTTGGCGCAGTAGGCCGCTCTGGTCCTTCTCCAGCAGTGCGTCCCAACCGCCTCCCCAGATCACCTTGATCACATTCCAACCGGCGGCGCGATACAGGCTCTCGAACTCCTGGATTACCTTGGCATTGCCGCGCACCGGGCCGTCCAGGCGTTGCAGGTTGCAGTTGACCACGAAGATCAGGTTGTCGAGTTTTTCGCGGCCTGCCAGGGAGATGGCGGCCAGGGATTCCGGCTGGTCCATTTCGCCATCGCCGAGGAAGGCCCACACCTTGCGGCCCTGGTGTTGCTTGAGGGCGCGAAACTCCAGGTAACGCATGAACCGCGCCTGGTAGGCGGCGGTAATCGGCCCAAGGCCCATGGACACGGTGGGAAATTGCCAGAAATCGGGCATCAGCCGTGGGTGAGGGTAGGACGACAGTCCCTCGCCGCCGGCCTCGCGACGGAAGTTGTCGAGTTGGGCTTCGCTGATGCGGCCTTCCAGGTAGGCGCGGCCGTAGATGCCTGGGGAGGAGTGGCCCTGGATGTACACCAGGTCGCCGTCGAAGGTGTCGGTTCGGCCACGGAAAAAATGATCGAAGCCGACGTCATACAACACCGCCGCTGATGCGTAGGTGGCGATATGCCCACCCACACCTGAGTGTTTACCTGCGCGCAAGACCATCGCCATGGCGTTCCAGCGGATAAATGCATTGGTGCGACGCTCGATATCCAGGTTGCCAGGGTAGGGCAGTTGGCGTTCGACCGGGATGCTGTTGACGTAGGGGGTGGTGACCCGCCCGTAGAAGTCGCCATGGCGCGCAACGTCGAAATCCAGCAACTGGTCGATCAGGTAATGGGCGCGGGGGCGGCCTTCGGTGGACAGCACCGATTCGATGGACTCCAGCCATTCGCGGGTTTCCTGTGGATCATCGTCGAGTCTTGCTGTGTTATTCGAGGTCATGTGAGGCTCCAGGGTAGGCGGATTCAAGCGGCGAGCTCCTTGTGGGAGTGACGCAAATGTAGTTGCAATTGCAACTACATGACGGAATCTAGCGCGGGATGAGCTACTATTGCAACCTTCTTGAAATCCCCCGGATGGTGTTGCATGTCGTCGAAAGAGCCGGATGTCTGGTTCCGTTTTGTCAGGGCCCATAGGACGGTCATCCGTGAAATCGAGCGGAGGCTGGCCGCGGCGGACCTGCCGCCGTATGCCTGGTACGACGCCTTGTGGGGCCTGGAAAGCGGGCCCGACGGTACCCGGCGCATGCACGAATTGGCCGATGTGCTGGCCATCGAGCGTTACAACCTCACGCGCCTGGTGGATCGCCTGGAAAAGGACGGCCTGGTGGTGCGCTCGCGTTCCGACGGCGACGGTCGTGCGGCGTTTGCCTCGATCACGGACGCCGGCCGGGTGCTGCGCAAAAAAATGTGGAAGATCTACGAAAGCACCGTGGACGAGCTGTTCCTGTCGCAGATCGAACCTGGGCAACGCCAGGCGTTTGCCGATGCCCTGGAGCGCACTGCGGGGCTTGCGATGGAGGCGGGCGTGCCGACCCGCAGCCGCGGCAAGCGCTGAGCAACAATCAAAAGCCAATGCATGCCTGCTCTTATCAAACTACAAGTAAGCTACTGATTTTAAAGAGTTAAAATTTAGTCCTAACGCCGGATATTTTGGCGGCGGTCCAGGTTGCTGCGCGACGGCGCCACGTCGACGATGTGACCGGGTTGTTGGGTTGTTGGGGCGAGTACATATCCGTTGCTTAGGTAACGGCCACTATAGGTTCCGCCCTTACGGCGGCTCACTTTGCAAAAGCGGCAAAGTAAGCAAAACGCTCTTGCCCCACCACTCGGCCGGCGTTTTTCAAGGTAGTTGTCGCGTCAACCGTCTGCTATGCCGCTTTTTGTTCGGTCTGCTGTTCCCTATCCGGATTCAGCAGCACCGTTCCTACTGGTTCCCAGTTACGTGTTTGTCCTGACCACCGTTCAGGTCTTTTCCGGCGCTCCCGCTCATACAGCTCATGACGCAGCGCCAGTATCTGATGATCTTTCCCTCCATGGCGCTCTGATGGGGTGACGAAGCGGATCCGGCTGTGCCTGTGTTCGCTGTTGTACCACCGCATAAAATCCCTCACCCAAGTCCGTGCAGCGTCTAAGCTGGCGAAGCCTTCCAAGGGCCATTGCGGGCAGTATTTCAATGTTCTAAACAGTGATTCCGAATACGGGTTGTCATTGCTTACACGTGGACGACCGCGAGAAGGCGTGATACCCAGCTCATACATTTTGCTTAACAGCGTCACCGATTTCATTGGCGCTCCGTTATCAGAGTGCAATACCAAGGGCTCACGCAGGCACTTCTCATTGATCACGCTACGTTGCAACAGCGCAGCAGCTTTTTCACCACTTTCTTCATCATAAACTTCCCAACCTACCGCCTTGCGGCTGTAAATATCTTCGATCAAATACAGGTAAAAATACTTACCGCGTATGGGCGAAGGAAGATACGTGATGTCCCACGACCACACCTGATTAGGCCTCTGAGCTGCGTGCGTTGTCGGCATTACTACGCGCCGAGGTCGTCGACTACGACCTCTGTGGTGTTGTTGGCCGGCTGCTCGCAAGATGCGATAAAACGTAGCTTCCGACGCCAGATACCGTGCTTCGTCTGCCAGGCGCGGAACGATCTGGCTGGGAGGTAAATGGGCGTATAGCGGGCTGTTGCACAGGGTTACGATGGCTTGTCTTTCAATTTCACTCAGCGCATTACGCGGCTTGGGCCGCAAGGTGGTGGTGCGCGCATCGGCCTGTAACTCTGGCGCCTGAGTCCAGCGCTGCAAGGTTCGCAGCGACAGTCCAACCTCTTGGCAAGCGCGTAATTTTCGGGCGCCTGCGACGATGGCTTCAATCAACCAACCCACCAACAACTGCCGTTCCGGCAAAGAAGTCAGTTGTCCTCGCCGTCGGTCCCCCAGTAATCGTTGAGCTTTTTTCGCAGCACTAACAACGCTGCGGTTTCGGCCAATGCAGCGTCTTTACGGCGCAGATCGCGCTCCAGCTCCAGGATGCGTTTTTTGTCTTTACGCGTCTGCTCATGGTCAGCCATTTTTTGGATCTGCACCGCCTCTTGACCGCTAATACAGGCTTGACGCCAAGCATTGATCTGCTCGGGGTAAAGGCCGTTTCGACGGCAGTACTCACCTAATTCAAGTTGCGTCAGGCTGGCTGTTTCAATGACAGCGGTCAACCGGGCCTCAGCAGACCATTTATCAGAAAGCGATATATCTTCTGGCACTTTGCTTCCTTGGACACTGGCCATCTTGCGCCAGGTATACAGCGATACATCGCTGACCCCTTCACGGCGACAAACTTCGGCTACCGTCAGGTTCAGCGGGGGAAGCAACATCTTAAGCAATGTGGCTTTACGTTCGGGTGAATAGTACGTCACAACCTGTCTCTTTCCGCCCTCGGTATGCTTTTTTGGGGGTAAATCAGGAGAGGCGACAACTATCCTGACACCGGGGGCCCCACCACTCGGCACCTCGCCTAGGCTCGGTGTGCCCGTAATCCGCCATGGATTTGGGGGGCGCCGCCACGCGCCATCCATGGCGCGGGGCGGCTAAACCGGCATCCCTGCCGGTTTACCCCCCAAATCCCTGTCGAATTCCGGCCAGCGTGGTTTAACGGGGCGCCTGAGATCAAAAACACAGCGAGGCGGCCTTATAGCCGACCTGATCGTTGAAGCGTGCGCGTACCCCTGTGGGAGCGGGCTTGCCCGCGAAGGTCGTTAACGATGACGCGGGAAACCAGAAAGAACGCGGCGTTCTCAGGTTTTTCGCGAGCAAGCTCGCTCCTACAGAAAAGCACAAGCGCCGCCAGCGTATCTGCGATGCGCAGCGAGTCGCTCTTGATCTTGCTTTTGATCTTAGGCGCCCCGTTAAACCAAGCCGGAGTGAGGGCACACCGAGCCTAGGCGAGGTGCCGAGTGGTGGGGCAAGAGCATTTTGCTTACTTTTGCCTGGGCCGGCATTCCGGCCTTTCAAAAGTGAGCCGCTGTAAAAGCGGAACCATAAGTGGCCGTTGCCCAAATAACGGATATGTACCCAGGACGAAAACCAACATCCTGCTCGGCTGTCAGGCTGCCACGGGAACGAGCTCCCTAGTTTGCGGCGCGACAGCGTCACATCGAAGATGTGGCGGCGGCTCCCACACTCCAGCTCATCCAAGTGGGTAGCGGGCCATTGCCTTCGTCACGTCTAATGCATCGATCCGTCCTTGCTCCGCCAACGCCCTGAGCGCCGATACCACCACCCAATACCGACTCGGCGCCGTCGCCTGCACCGACCCCGCGCCCAACGCTATAAACCGCGTATCTACGTGGGCTCTCAACTGATCGACAATCGCCTGCGGATAGCCGGTCACTGCAATCACCGGCGCTGTATTTCCCGCCAGGCACTCACGCAAATGGCAACTGCGCGTGGGGGCCAGGGGATGCAAGCGATTCCAGCGCTCGGCCGCCGCCGCCTCACGGGCCAGCCGTGTGTAGCTGGGGCAGCTCCATACCTGCGCGGTGATATTCCAGTCCTGTGCCAGCAACCGAGCGGCGAGCATGACTTCTTCAAGCGCCCGGCCAGCGCCGAGCAGGCGCACATCTGCCACTTGGCCACGTTGGATCGGATACATGCCTTTGTGGGCGTCTGCACGGTCCTGGCTATCCAGCGTGGTGCTAGCGTCCTGATCATGCAGCGCCAGGTAATAAAAACCCGGCTGCCCGTCGACGTACAGCGTGCGCAGCCCCGCCAGCACAATCGCCCTGGCTTCGTCACCCGAGGCGGGATCGTAGGGGGTGCAGCGCGGATGGGTCGCCAGCCACAACGGCAGCGACGGGTGCGCGCCCTTGGGCCATGGGGAGGGCTGGTTTTCGATGTCATTGCACAAGATGCCACGCTGGGCGATCTGGTCCGACAGTGCACACAGCTGTGCCGACGATGTCGCGCTGTGCAGGTAGAGCAGGGGTTTTTCGCCGTTATTGCGCGCGAACCAGGTGGGCCAGTTGCCCACGCGGCGGCTGCGTGACTGGCCGCGGATCACCCAGGCTTCTCGGCCGGATTCCAAGGTATTGGCGATAGTCATGACCGTATTCAACGGCGAGTTGCCCGGGCTGGCGGCGGTGTCGAGCGCATCGATGCAGCGCTGCGCAGAATACGCGGTGGAAGCAGGCATGGGGCGAAGCTCCTTTCAACGGATGCTCGTACCCTAATGGAAATGTGGTTGCATTTGCAATGATTGCAATTGCATCTGAAAAGCCTCGCGTTTAAATCATCCCGACCCTGGCGCGTTTAACCCTGAAATACCGGAATGTCATCACGTCGACATTTTTTCGTCATGACGGCACTTTAGGCTGGGTTTGCAGGTCATTTATCTGCAACCGCTTTCAATTCAAGAAGGAGTTCACCATGGACGAATACCAGGAAGAATTGCTGGAGTACCAGGCATTCGAGCTGGATCCGCTGGATCCCGCCGACGATGCCACCGAGCTGTAAGACCGACCTCAGGCGCAATGCCGCTGACTGCGGCGAAATTCCCCTGGGGTCTGGTTGTTCCAGCGCCTGAAGGCCCGCTGGAAGGCTTGGGCCGAAGAAAAACCGAGCAAGTAGGCGATTTCGCCGAATGCCAGTTCCGTATCGCGAATATAGGTCATGGCCAGGTCGCGGCGGGTGTCGTTGAGAATGGCGCGAAACTGCGTGCCTTCCTCGGCCAGTTTGCGCCGCAGTGTCCAGGTCGGCAGTTTCAAGCGTGCCGCCACTTCTTCCAGGTCGGGTTCCCGGCCGCCATTGAGCATCGGCCCGAGCAACTGGGTGATGCGCTCGCGCAGGCTACGGGTGCGGGTCAACTGCTCCAACTCTCTCTCACACAACTGCAACAACAGGTGCCAGGTGCTGGGGCAATGCTGTGGGTTGCGCAGGGCCAGGGTCGGTTGGCTGAGGCGCAGTTGATTGGCGTCGGCGCCGAAGTGCACCAGGCCGTCTCCCAGCACGCTGTATTGTTCGTGGTAGTCCGGCGCCTGGAATTCGATTTCGATCCGTTGCGCCTGCACCGGCTGCTGCGCCAGGCCAGACAATTGCTGCAGCCAACCGGCGATGATCGAATCGACGACAAAACGGTTATAGGCGTTGTAGGGGCTGATGGAATAGAACCGCAGCCAAGCGCCCTTGGCATCCTCGTGAAAACTCGATTGCCCGCGATAGTTGGAGCCGTACAGCGCTTCAAAGCGTGTCAGTGTGCGCGCCGCTTCGCGCACATTGGGCGCCTGGGCGGCGGTGACGCCGGCTAGGCCAGCCTGGCTCAAGCGACTGAGCTGGCCCATGCGCAGGCCCAGGCCCGGGTCGCCGGTCAGTTGGATGGCCGCGTGACCCAGGCGCATGTAGCGCGGGATCGATAAGCGTGCGCCGGCCTCGGCCAGGCGTGCCGGATCGAGGCCGTATTGCAGCAGCAGCGGTTGCGGGTCCAGGCCGTGGCTGTGGATGGCGTCGGCCAGGGTGTGCACGAAGCCCACCGACAAATCCCCCAGGCGCACCGGCTTCAAGGGCTACAACCAGATGTTCAGCAGGCGCGCACCGCGGGCGTCGCTGTCGGCGAACACTTGCCCGTTGCTGCTGAGAAAGCTCTGGCCGGCACTGCCCAGGTCCCAGAACTGCCCACGTAAAAATACGCTCATGCCCGCCGTGGCTTGGCTGACGGGTTGCTGGCTGATCAGGGTCAGGCGGCGCCAGGCAGCGCCCTCACTGGTTTCTTCGGGCTTGAGACTGACTTCAGCAGGTGTCGACACGCTCTTGAAGCCACGCCATGGGCGGTCCCAGGTGTCGCGCCCGGTGACAAAGGCTGGCACCGCGATCAGTTGAGCACCCTGTTCGTTGAGCTTGCGGTAGTTGTCCGGGTACCAGCTGTCGCTGCCTACCAGAATACCCAGGCGCCCGGCGGGCGTGTCGACCACGCTGAGGATGTTTTCATCCCCTGGCGCGATAAACCCGCGTTCATCGTAGATCGGGTAGAGCTGGCGCTGCGGCTGGCCCAATGGCAGGCCGTCGGCGGCAAACACCAGGCTGGCGTTGTACAGCGGGCCGTGGCCTACCTGCAGCACCCCCTGGCTGACAGTCGGGTTGGGCAGGGCGATGGAACCGGCCACCAGGGTCACGCCGAACTCCTTGGCCAGGCCGCCGAACAGTACTTGGTAGTCTTGGGCCATGGCCGGGGCTTTCATGCGCAGATACGCGTCGTCCATGCGGTTGTCACCGGTGGCGCTGATCCAGGCACGCATGAAGGGCAGCGGGTTGCTGATCGACAGCCAGTGCATGGCGTCCTTCAGATGCGCGGCCTGGTACAGCTCGTTTTTTTCGCCACTGAGCATCAGCCAGGTGCCGATATGTTCGGGCAGCACCACGATGGTCTTGGGGTTGATCAGGCCCAGGTCCCGTGCGTTTTGCAGGTAGGCCGAAAGCTTCAGGTGCAGGCGTTCCAGGCTCTGGTAGTCGGCGGGGAACAGCTCGGGCTGGATGCCCAGCAGGTTGCCACGCTCGGCCGGCTGGCCCTCGTTGACGGCGAGGGTGATGCGCAGGTCCGACAGGTAATGCGCCACGGGGCGCTCCTGGGTCCAGACCAGATACGCGGCGAGGGCGGCAACCAGGGCCATGGTGACGGTGAATGCTAGAAGTTTACGCATGGGGCAACAGACAACAGACCGGGTACAGGGTTCGCGACTAGGGTAGGGCCCATGGCGCGGCTTGCCAAGGGGCGCTGTGCATTTGGATCAATAACTTGTCAGTTTCAGTCATTGAGCCGTGCTCCGCTGCCTCTTAGTCTGTGGGACATAAACCGATGGCACGCCGTTCGAGTGCGCCACGTCCCGTGATGATCCGTTGTGGAGCTGTACCATGACCGCTGCTGCCTACCCGCACCTGCTGGCCCCGTTGGACCTGGGTTTCACCACCCTGCGCAACCGTACCCTGATGGGCTCGATGCACACCGGCCTGGAAGAAAAACCCGGTGGTTTCGAGCGCATGGCGGCCTACTTTGCCGAGCGCGCCCGCGGTGGCGTGGGCCTGATGGTCACCGGCGGCATTGGCCCGAATGATGAAGGCGGTGTGTATGCCGGTGCCGCCAAGCTGACCACTGACGAAGAAGCGCAGAAACACAAGATTGTCACCCAGGCCGTGCACGAGGCGGGTGGCAAGATCTGCATGCAGATCCTCCACGCCGGACGCTACGCCTACAGTCCCAAACAGGTGGCACCCAGCGCGATCCAGGCGCCGATCAACCCGTTCAAGCCCAGGGAACTGGATGAAGAGGGCATCGAGAAGCAGATCCAGGATTTCGTCACCTGCTCGTTGCTGGCCCAGGTCGCCGAATACGACGGCGTGGAAATCATGGGCTCGGAAGGCTACTTCATTAACCAGTTCCTCGCTGCCCACACCAACCACCGCACCGACCGCTGGGGCGGCAGCTTTGAAAACCGCATGCGCCTGGCGGTGGAAATCGTGCGCCGTGTGCGTGAAGCCGTAGGCCCGAATTTCATCATTATCTTCCGCCTGTCGATGCTCGACCTGGTGGAAGGTGGCAGCGTCTGGGAAGAAGTCGTGCAGTTGGCCAAGGCCATCGAGCAGGCCGGCGCGACCATTATCAACACCGGTATCGGCTGGCACGAAGCGCGCATCCCGACGATCGCCACCAAGGTGCCCCGTGGCGCGTTCAGCAAAGTCACGGCCAAATTGCGCGGCGCGGTGCAGATCCCGCTGATCACCACCAACCGTATCAACACCCCGGAGGTCGCCGAGCAGATCCTGGCCGAAGGCGATGCCGACATGGTCTCGATGGCGCGACCGTTTCTCGCCGACCCGGAGTTCGTCAACAAGGCCGCGGCCGGGCGTGCTGATGAAATCAACACCTGCATCGGCTGCAACCAGGCGTGCCTGGACCACACCTTCGGCGGCAAGCTGACCACCTGCCTGGTCAACCCGCGGGCCTGCTATGAAACCGAGCTCAATTATTTACCGGTCAAGCAGATCAAGAAAATCGCGGTCGTCGGTGCTGGCCCTGCGGGCCTGGCCGCTGCCACCGTGGCCGCCGAGCGCGGGCACCAAGTGACCTTGTTCGATTCCGCCAGCGAGATCGGCGGCCAGTTCAATATCGCCAAGCGCGTGCCGGGCAAGGAAGAGTTCTTTGAAACCCTGCGTTACTTCAAGCGCAAATTGCAGACCACCCACGTCGAGCTGTGCCTGAATACTCGCGTGGATGTCGAGCAACTGGTGGCGGGTGGTTATGACGAGGTGATCCTGGCCACCGGCATCGCGCCACGCACCCCGGCGATCCCGGGCGTCGAAAACCCCAAGGTCTTGAGTTACCTGGACGTGATCCTTGAGCGCAAGCCGGTGGGCAAGCGCGTAGCGGTGATTGGCGCCGGCGGCATCGGCTTTGACGTATCGGAATTCCTCGTACACCAAGGCGTGTCCACCAGCCTGGATCGCGAGGCGTTCTGGAAAGAATGGGGTATCGACACCCAGTTGCAAGCGCGTGGCGGTGTGGCCGGGATCAAGCCCGAGCGCCATGCGCCGGCCCGTGAAGTGTTCCTGCTGCAGCGCAAGACTTCCAAGGTCGGCGATGGCCTGGGCAAGACCACCGGCTGGATCCACCGTACCGGCTTGAAGAACAAGCAGGTGCAGATGCTCAACAGCGTCGAGTACTTGAAGATCGATGATCAAGGCTTGCACATCCGCATCGGCGCCGAGGGCGAAGCGCAGGTGCTGGCGGTGGACAATATAGTCATCTGCGCTGGCCAGGACCCGCTGCGCGAGTTGCACGACGGCCTGGTCGCCGCCGGCCAGAACGTACACCTGATCGGCGGTGCCGATGTGGCCGCCGAGCTGGACGCCAAGCGCGCCATCAACCAGGGCTCGCGCCTGGCGGCCGAGTTGTAAAGCGACAACAGGGGCGGTGTTAGACTACCGCCCCTTTTTTCATGCAGATGCGCCCCCATGGGTCCTTTCGACTGGCTGCCCCACGCGCCCCTTGAACCTTTGAAACTGGATTGGCTGAACGGCGTCGAGCTGGCCGTGCTGCGCCTGGACCGCATCGACCCGCTGATCAGCGGCAACAAATGGTTCAAGCTTACTGAACACCTGGCTCAGGCTCGCGCTATTGGCGCCAAAGGGGTTATCAGCCTCGGCGGGGCCTACTCCAACCATCTGCACGCATTGGCGGCGGCGGGCAAGCGCTTTGATTTTCTTACCGTCGGCCTGTTGCGCGGCCATCCTCAAGAAACACCCACCGTGCTCGATCTCAAGACCTTCGGCATGCAACTGCATTGGCTCGGTTATGGCGGCTATCGCGCACGCCATGAGCCGGGCTTTTGGCTGCCTTGGCGCGAACAATATCCCCACCTCCATCCGGTGCCCGAGGGTGGCGGTGGGCTGGCTGGTGCGCTGGGCTGCGGGGTGTTGGTCGAACAGGCACGGGGGCAGTTGAGCAACCTCGGTTGGGCGGATTACGATGCTTGGTGGTTGGCGGCGGGTACCGGCACGACATTGGCCGGGTTGGTGTTGGCCGAGGCTGGCGCGCATCCGGTGTATGGCGCCATGGCGGTGCCGAATGACCACGGAGTGGCGCGAAATGTGAGTGCCCTGGTGCAGGGCGGTTATGAACTACTGGAGACCAGCCGAGGCGGCTTTGCCAAGGTCGATCCGCTGCTGCTCGATTTTATCCAGCACACCGAACATGCCTGCGGGTTGCAGCTGGAGCCGCTCTATACCGGCAAGGCGTTGCTGGCATTGAAGCAACAGATCGAGGCCGGACGTTTCACCCCCGGCACTCGCCTGATCTTCATCCATACCGGTGGCCTACAAGGCCGCCGAGGCTTCCCGTAGGAGCGAGCTTGCTCGCGAAGAACGTCAACGATGACGCGGGTAGCCTGAATGCACGCGGCGCCTTTGGGTTTTTCGCGAGCAAGCTCGCTCCTACAGGGTATCGGCTATCAGTTGGCGGGCTTGTGCCTGCCCGGCATCATGCGCAGAGCAGTGTTATCGCGCACCACATAATGGTGAAAGATCCCCGCCAGCGCATGCAGCCCGATCAGCCAATAACCGACCTGGGCGAACAACACATGCCAGCCTTCAATCTCCTCGGCCAACGCCTTGTTTTCTGCGATCAGCGGCGGCAGCTCGATCCCATAGAACATCACCGAATGCCCTTTGGCACTGACGATCAACCAACCGGCAATCGGCAAGCCGATCATCAACGCATACAACGCCCAGTGCATCAGCGTCGCCAGCAGGCTCTGCCATGGCGGCGGTGCCGGCACGATCTTCGGCGCCACGCCCAGGCTGCGTGCAAACAGGCGCAGCCACACCAGCACAAACACGGTCAGGCCGAGCATGAAGTGCATTTCGACGATCAACGTGCGCGCACCGCTGCCTTTGGGGAATTGCCCGCGCAGTTCAATGCAGGCGTAGACCACCGCCAGCAGCACCACCATCAACCAGTGCAGCGCAATCGACATGCTGCTGTAGCGTGAATCGGAATTTTTCCACGGCATTGCTGGGTTCCTCTCTCATCAGGGCATACCTCCGTTCTTTGGCGACGGAGTGGTTTAACTGTATGCCCGTTTCAAGCGGTTCGCTCGTTGCAAATGCCGTTGTCTTGATCCTGGTCAGTCGCTCTGCGGCATTTCCCCGCGGGCCAGGCGAGCATTGATCTCGGCGATGACAGTCGGCAGATCGGTGATGGTATCGATTAGATAATGCGGGCGCGAACTTTCGAACATCGCTTCGATACGCTGGCGCTCGCTGGCCAGTGTGGTGCTGTCCAGGGCACGGAATTGATCGAAGGTCAGGCCCAGGGCATTGCCCGAGCAGGTCAGCGCCACCGTCCACATCCCGGCGCGACGGCCTTCGAGTATGCCCGGCACGGTGTCATCGACCTTCACGCAGGCGGCCACATCATCAATGCCCAGGGCGATCACGTTGGCCAGCGCCTGGGCCGGCCACGGGCGACCGTTGGGGACTTCGTCGGTGGCGACCACATGGTCGGCAACATAGCCGTTGGTGGCGGCCAGGGCCACGACCTTGTCCATCACTTGCTTGGGGTAGCCGGAGCAGGAGCCGATCTTGATCCCTTGTGCCCGCAGCGCTGCAATGGTGTCGAGGGCGCCGGGGATCAGCGCCGAGTGCTCGGCGATCTTCTCGATCTGCAGTGGCATGAAGCGCTGGTAGATGGCGGTCACATCATCATCGGTCGGCGTGCGGCCGAAGGCCTCGCGGTAGCGCTCGGCAACCTGTGGCTGGTCGCAGAGGGTGCGGATATGGTCCCACTTGCCCATGCCCATCGGGCCACGGGCTTCCTCGATAGAGACTTGCACGTCGAACTCGGCAAACGCCTCGACAAAGATCTGCGTGGGCGCGAAGGAGCCGAAATCGACCACGGTGCCGGCCCAGTCGAGGATAACGGCCTGGAGGGTGTTGGGGTTTTGATAGTTCATGGTTCAGATCCTGTGGGTAATGAAACTCATGTAGGCGCGAGCTTGCTCGCGAAAAACTTCCGGGCATCGCGTTGAGTCAGAATGCCCGCGTCATGGTTAATGGTCTTCGCGAGCAAGCTCGCTCCTACACATTTCTTGCAGCACCTCGGCGATGGCCTTGACCGCTGCGCGCATGCCGGCCGCGTCGACATGGCCGATGCAGCCCACGCGAAAGGTTTCCACCTGGGTCAGCTTGCCCGGATAAAGGATGAAGCCCTTGGCCTTGACCCGTTCGTAGAAGTCCTTGAACTGGTAGCCCGGGTCTTTTGGTGCGTGAAAGGTGACGATGATCGGCGCCTGGATCGCCGCCGGCAGAAAGCTGCGCAGGCCCAGTGCGGCCATGCCATCCAGCAGGGCCTGGCAGTTGTCCGCGTAGCGTTGATGGCGGGCGGGCAGGCCGCCTTCTTCGGCGTATTGCAGCAAGGCTTCATGCAGGGCGGCGACCACGTGGGTCGGTGGGGTGAAGCGCCATTGGCCGGTCTTGACCATATAAGTGTGCTGGTCGAACAAATCCATCGCCAGGGAATGACAATTGCCCTGGGACGCGGCCAGCGCGGCTTTTTCTGCGAAGACAAACCCCATGCCCGGTACGCCTTCCAGGCATTTGCCGGAGGCGGCGATCAACGCCTCGAACGGGACTTCGCGGGCATCGATCGGCAGCGCGCCGAAGGAACTCATGGCGTCGATGATCAGGCGCTTGCCGTGGCGTTTGACGACCTGGGCGATCTCCGGCAGCGGGTTGAGAATGCCGGTGCTGGTTTCGCAATGGATCAACGCGACGTGGGTGATAGCCGCGTCAGCCTGCAGTAGGCGATCTACATCGGCAGCGGTGGTGGGCTCATCCTCAGCGGTTTCAAAGGTGCTGAACGTGCGGCCAAGCACCTCGCAGATCTTCGCCAGGCGCTTGCCGTACGCGCCGTTGATCAGCACCAGCACCTTGCCTTCGCGGGGGACCAGGGTGCCAATGGCCGCTTCGACGGCGAAGGTGCCGCTGCCTTGCAACGGCACGCAATGATGGCTGTCAGCACCGTTGAGAATCGCCAGCAGTTGCGTGCAAACGCTGGCGGTGAGCTGGTTGAAGCGGTCATCCCAGGAGCCCCAATCCACCATCATCGCCTGGCGAGTGCGGTTTGATGTGGTCAGGGGACCAGGGGTCAACAGGATCGGCGCGGCAGTGGTCATCTCAAATCCTCGCAAGGTGTCGGGGTTGAAGCTACGGCGCCTAAATTGCAGTTTGGCTTGTTATCAATCAAATTGTTTGTTGTTATGCGAGCTATCAGTGAGGCCGATAGCTATGAACCTGTTCCAATTGCGTGCATTCGATGCGGTGGCCCGCGAGGGCAGTTTTACCCGGGCAGCCGCTCGACTGTTTATCAGCCAGCCAGCGGTGACCGGGCATATCAAGGCGTTGGAGGAGCACTACCAGATCCCGTTGTTGCGCCGCACTGCCCGGCGCGTGGAGTTGACTGAGGAGGGCGCACGCCTGGCGGCCATCACCCGGGCGATCTTCGGTTTGGTGGACGAGGCGCAGACCATGCTGGAGGCCAACCGGCAGTTGCTCACTGGGCGCTTGGAAGTGGCGGCCGATGGCCCGCACTTGGTAATGCCGATGATCGCCAGCCTGCGCTCACGCTATCCGGGCATTACCGTGAACCTGCGCCTGGGCAATGCCCAGGAGACCCTGGCGGCGCTGCTGTCCGAACATGCGGACGTCGCGGTGCTTACCGAGGTGGAGCCGCGCAATGGCCTGCACTTGCAGCCTTTGGACGAGTCACGGATTTGCGCGCTGGTGCCGGCTGCGCATCCGTGGGCCAGGCAGCCCAACGGGATCCAATTGGCGCAACTGCACGAGGTGATCATGGTGCTGCGAGAGCCCAGCTCCATCACCCGGCGCACCTTTGACGACGCTTGCCTGGCGGCGCATGTGCAGCCCAAGGTGCTGCTGGAGTTGGACAGCCGTGAGGCCGTGACCGAAGCGGTCGCGGCAGAGTTGGGCGTGGGTGTGGTGTCGTCGATGGAGGTCAGCCCGGACCCGCGTGTGCAAGCGGTGCCGATCCTGGGCGATGGTCTGCTCAACCGGCATATGCTCGGGTGCATGGAGCGGCGCCGCTCGCTGCGCTTGATTCAGGCATTTTTCGAATTGGCATGAAGGCTCTCACGCACGATGTCCAAAAAGCTCGCCACCACCCGGCGTGAGCTCTGTTCCTTCAGGCACACCAGGGTTTCCTTCATGCGCTGGGTGCAATCGCGGATCGGCATGGCGTACACCCGTGCGTCGGCGCCGAACTCGGCCGCCGACACCACGCCCACGCCAATACCCACCACCACCGCCTCGCGGGCGGCTTCGCGGCCTTCCACCTGGATTGCCGGGCGAATGCGCAGGCCGGCCTGGCTCATTTCCTGCTCCAGTGTCTGACGGGTGACCGAGCCGATTTCACGCAATACCAACGGCGTATCATCGAGGTCGGCCAGGCAGATCGAATCGCGTCCGGCCCAGGGGTGGTTGCGTGCGACGAACGCCAGGAGTTGGTCGTCGGGCAGGGGCAGCGACACCAGGCGCGCATCGTCGACATCGCGCCCCAACAGCGCCAGGTCGGCCTGATAGTTATAGAGGCGCAGTAACGATTCATCGGTGTTGCCGGTTTCGATCTTCACGCTGATCCCGGGGTACAGCTGGCAGAAGCGCGCAATCTGCGGCAGTACATGCACCGGGGCATCCACCGCCAGGGTGAGGGTGCCGGTAAGCAGGGCGCGGGAGTCCTGCAGCAATTCCTCGGCTTCGGCCTCGATCACAAACAGCCGTTGAGTAATGCCCAGCAGGCGTTCACCGAGATCGGTCATGCGTACCGAGCGCTTGTTGCGGTGAAACAGCAGCACACCGAAGCGCTCTTCGAGTTTGCGTACCTGGTCGGAAATCGCCGGCTGGGTCAGGAACAGGCGCTCGGCGGCCCCGGTAAAACTGCCGTGGACGGCCACCGCGTGGAAGGCCTTGAGCTGGGCATGGGAAACCGACATGGCAGATCCTCTTACAAGCTGGGCTTATATTTGAAATACGATAAATCGATTTTACCTATTAGTCAGCCATTGCTTTGATGCACCTCAGTTGCCGTAGGTTGAGTCCTACAACCTCGGTGGCCATGGGCGCAGGCAAACCGCACCCATCTGACCAATGTTGCGCCACCACGGCCCGGCATTGCAGTGCTCAACCATAAAAACAACAGGCGTTTTCTTTCGATTCTGCCGGCACACTCACACCTGAGGTCAGAACCACCATGAATATCCCTATGGGTAGCATCAAGCGTTGGCGCGTGCAGATTTTCGCCATCACCTGGCTGGCGTACGCCGCTTTCTATTTCACCCGCAAAGCATTTTCCGTAGCGAAGCTGGGGATTGGCGACGACCCGGGTTTCCCTCTCGACAAAATGATGATGGCCAACCTGGATGGCCTCTACCTCGCCGCGTACGCCGTGGGCCAGTTCACCTGGGGCATGCTCGCCGACCGCTTCGGGCCGCGGGTGGTGGTGCTCGGCGGCTTGCTGGTTTCCGCCGCCGCGGCGCTGGTGATGGGCACGTTCGCCACCTTGCCGATCTTCGTCACCTGCATGTTGATCCAGGGCTTGGCGCAATCCACCGGTTGGTCGGGGTTATGCAAGAACCTTGGCAGTTTCTTCCCGGCCCAACAGCGGGGGCGGGTGTTGGGGCTGTGGAGTTCGTGCTACGCCTTTGGCGGCTTGGTCGCTTCGCCGTTTGCCGGCTGGTGGGCGTATACGCTGATCGGCAGTTGGCATGCGGCGTTTATCTCCAGTGCCGCAGTGGTGGCCGTGGTGGCCGTGCTGTTCTTTATGTTCCAGCGCAATACCCCGCAGGATGTAGGCTTGCCGGCGGTGGAGCCCGAGCCGGTCTTGAGCGCCGAAGAGGCTGCTGCTGAAAAGCGTATCAGCGTGCTCGAACCGCTGCGTGCGATCCTGCGCAACCGCACGGTGCTGACCCTGGGGCTGGCGTACTTCCTGCTCAAGCCGGCGCGTTACGCGATCCTGTTGTGGGGCCCGGTGATCGTCTACGAGCAGATGCCATCAGTGGGCAAGGTTGGCGCGGCCATCGTGCCTACTGCGTTCGAGCTGGCCGGCTTGCTCGGGCCGGTGCTGATCGGCCTGGCCTCCGACAAACTGTTCGGCGCCCGGCGCATGCCCGCCTGCGTGCTGAGCCTGCTGGCGCTGACCGTAGCCTTGGCGTTGTTCATGGGCGCGCTGCACACCGGCAGCGTGGTGCTGGTGATGGCCCTGCTGTTTGTGATGGGCCTGACCCTGTACGGCCCTGATTCGATGATCAGCAGCACGGCGGCCATCGACTTCGGCACGGCCAAGGCCGGCGCCACGGCGGCAGGTTTCGTTAATGGTTGCGGTTCGGTGGGAGCGATCCTTGGCGGTTTGCTGCCGGGCTACTTCGATACGGTCACGGTATTTATCGTCTTTGCCGGCGCGGCGCTGTTTTCGTCGCTGGTGCTGATGCCCTACTGGAACGCCAGGCCTGCGGTACTGGCCCAGGTCGGGGACTTCGTCCCTGATCGCAACGTCACAGGCAAACCCCTGCGCACCTGAGGCACCTGGCCGGTTTTTTGGTGGATTAGAGTGTTTTTGCGCTATAAACTCTGCCCCCAAAGCGCCGGCCAGTAGACGTTTCGGCGCCATGGATAGTAGAGAGTGAGTCATGGGCGCACAGTGGAAAGTCAAACATAAAGAAGCGGCAGCCAATGCCAAGGGCAAGATCTTCGGCAAGCTGGTGAAAGAAATCACCATCGCCGCCCGTAACGGTGCCGATACCGCGACCAACGCGCACCTGCGCCTGGTGGTGGAGCAAGCCAAGAAAGCCTCGATGCCCAAGGAAACCCTGGACCGCGCAATCAAGAAGGGCGCCGGTCTGCTCGGTGAAACCGTGCAATACCACCGCGTGACCTACGAAGGGTTTGCCCCGCACCAGGTGCCATTGATCGTCGAGTGCGTGACCGACAACATCAACCGCACCGTGGCGGAAATCCGCGTGGCATTCCGCAAAGGCCAACTGGGCGCCTCCGGCTCGGTGGCCTGGGACTTCAATCATGTCGGCCTGATCGAAGCCTCGCCGGATACCCCGGATGCAGATCCGGAAATGGCCGCCATTGAAGCCGGCGCCCAGGATTTTGAAGACGGTGAAGAAGAGGGCACCACCTTGTTCATCACCGAAACCACCGACCTGGATGCCGTGCAAAAGGCCTTGCCGGAGCAGGGTTTTACCGTGCTGTCGGCCAAATTGGGCTACCTCTCGAAGAACCCGGTCAGTGGCTTGACGGATGAGCAGATGGCCGAAGTCGAGGCGTTCCTGGAAGGCCTGGACAACCATGATGATGTGCAGGATATGTTTGTCGGCCTGGCTGGCTAGCCACTGGACAAATGCGGTCAAAAATGTGGGAGGGGGCTTGCTCCCGATAGCAGTGGGTCAGACACAGAGGTTGTGGCTTATACACCGCTATCGGGAGCAAGCCCCCTCCCACATTGTTTCAGCGGTGTTAGATAGAGCTCAGTACGCCTTCAATTTCATCAAAGCTCGGCCGCGCCAACACATCGGGCTGGCAGCAGCTTTTTTGCAGTTCAATCAGGACTTCACTTACTGCCCCTTCACTCCGCTCCAACAATTCCCCCAGCAACACCCCGAATGCGCGCACTTCAATACGCTGCAACGCCCTGGATTCCAAGGTGTCGGCCGTGGCATGGAATGACGCCGCGCCGAAGTCTGCGAGCAAACAATCACCCGTCGCATTCCACAGAATGTTGTGGCCATACAGGTCACCATGGGTAATCCCCTGACGGTGCAAGTGCGCCGCCGCCGAAGCGATCCCTTGTGCCATGCGCAGCGCCACGTCGAGGCTGAAACGCGTTTCGGGTTCGTAGATGTCCCGGGTGCAAGACGCCAGGCTAGGCAGAGCCGCGAGGTTGCGGTAGCTCGGGTCGATCAGGCTCATGACCAATGCCGCCTGACCCTGCGGGTGCCCGATGACACGGCCTTGCACCTTGATCAGGTTGGGATGCAGCCCGGCGGCAATGCAGGCTTGCATTTCATGCTGCGGTGACCCGTCGCTGGTGATGGTGCCCTTGTATAGCTTGACCGCGACCGGCAGCGCCTGGGGTTTCCAGATTGCCTTGTGAATGATCCCGGAAGCGCCTTCGCCCAATACTTCTCCCAGTTCCAGTTCAGACCAGGGAATGTTCGGCGTCCCATCATCGCCCGTCACGGTCACGGCCATTTCCACCGGGTTGCCGGCGTAGGCCAGCCAGGTCAGGCTCGGCAGCGTCAGCAGCCAATCCGGCAGGTGTGTAAGGCGATTGGAGGCGATGCGGATCAGCTCCAGGTTTTTGCATTGGGCCAGGCTATGCGGCAGATGCGTCAGTTGGTTACCGGCCAGCATCAACTTTTGCAGCAACGGGCGCTGCCCCAGTTCATCGGGCAATTGGCTGATGCTGTTATCGGTGAGGATCAGCCAGCGCAACTGGGGCGGCAGTGCGGCGGCGGGCACGTGGCTGATTCGATTGGCCTTGAAGCCGATCATGCTCAGCTTCGCGCACTGCCCCAGGCACTGTGGTAACTCGGTAAAGGCGTTGTCCGAGCAGAACAGCACCCGCAAGTGCCTCAGGCGATGCAGGTCGTCGGGCAGGCTGCTCAGGGCATTTCCCGTGAGGTTGAGGATTTCCAGGGAGTCGGCCAGTTGGAAGATTTCCCGGGGGAACTCGGTCAGCCCGCAGGCGAGGTCCAGGCGCGTGGCGCCGGCCAATTGGCCGGCCTTGAGTTGGGCGAGGGTAGTCATGAACAGCGCGGCACTCGGATGGGGGGCGTAAAAGGCGCTCATGATACCGGGTCGGGGGCGGTTTGCGCGCAGGGTGTTTGCAACTGGCGCAGGCGGCTGGCAGTGCGGGCGAGGTCGATGGCCTGACCTTCCAGGCATTTATCCAGGGGCTGGTGGCCGATGAGCGTCAGGCGTTTGTCCTGGTCATAGAGCACATCCACCAGGTTGATAAAACGCTGCTGCACGGCAATTGGGCATTCGGCCAAATGCGGCAGGCCGTCGATGATCCAGTGGTCGAAATCCTTGCACAGCAGCAGGTAATCCATGACCGCTGTGAGTTGTTCGCACAGGTCGTTGAAGGTGAAGACGATGGTTCGCCCCTGATGGCCGCGGCACAGTAGCTGTCGAGTGCCAACATCCAGGGGTTGCGCCGGGCAATCCGTGGTGGGCAACCCGAGGCTTTCACGTTGAACCGGCGTACCGGGCCACACATATTGGCCGCTGGTAAAGCGCTGTTGTGCGTGGGCCTGGGGCAGGCTGCGAAAGTCCTGGGGCGAGTTGACTTCCAGTACGTCCATGCGCGCAGCAATCAGGTCGATCACCGGCTTGAATCGTTCGTGGTACAGCGGGTTGGGCAGCAACCCTTCGGGCGGATAGTTGGAGGTTACCAGCACCAGCACGCCGCGTTGGAAAAGCGCCTGGAACAAGCGGCTGATGAGCATCGCATCGCCGATATCGTGGACGTGGAACTCGTCGAAGCACAGCACTCGGCAGTCGGCCAGCAGCTGATCGAGGGTGATGGCCAGGGCGTCGTCGCGCCCGCGGTGCAGGAACATGCCTTGGTGCAGGCGGGCGAAGAAATCGTGAAAGTGCACACGTTGCTTTTCGGCGAGGGGCAGGGCCTGGAAGAACCCGTCCAGCAGCCAGCTTTTGCCGCGCCCCACCGGGCCGTGCAGGTACAGGCTACGGGCGGCTTGGCCGTTGAGCAGGTGTTGGGCTTCGCGATTCAGGGCGGTAATCGCCCGGATTTGCCCCTCACTGAGGGTATAACCCTGTTGCTCGGCCTTTTTTTGGAAGTATGCCGAGATAGGCGAGGCGTTCGAGAGCCTGGGTTGTTTCGCGAACAGGCGCTGGAGCAGGGAAAGCACGGGCAATGGAGTATCACTCTGTGTTGCGGCGGTCGTTCACTCTAGGACGCCTGCCTCGATTTGACCAATAGGGAAAAGGCCAGCAGCTATCTCAAAAAAGCATGCCACTCCAAGAAGCCATCCAAACTGGCAGTTTCTTTTTCGATGGCTAACCTCATACAAAGTTGTCACCCCTGTATAAGGAATTGGGGCTGTGAAGGGATCGGCGGTATTGGCTGTCATGGGCGCGATGTTCTGCAACCCGGCTGACGCTGCGCAACTCCAGGTGGAGGTGCGTATCGACGTGCAGCGCGGCTGCCAGTTGGTGGGCACCACCCGTAATGCGGGCATCGAGCAACTGGGCGTATTGAATTTCGGCAGCGGCCCGCGCCTGGATGACCTGGCCGGCCCCCTGAGTGCGGCCCTGATCAGCCAGCGCCAGCCGCGCCTGGAATGCAACCCTGACACGCCTTATCAGATGCGCGTTGATGGCGGGCTGCATGGCGGCGTAGGCGAGGTGCGCTACCTCGCCAATGCGGCCGCCTCAAGCAAACCCATCCCCTATCGAATCTACGCTGACGCTGCGCGGTTGATCCCTTTGCCGGTGGACGTGCCGATCAGTGGCCGCGTACCGGACTCCGGCTCGGTCGACTTACCGTTGTATGGCCGCATCGAACCGCTCAAAGACATCCCCACCGTCGGCCGTTACTCCGACCTGCTCAAGGTTACGGTCACATGGTAAGCCGCTGCCTGGCCGTTGCGGCCTTGGGCGCCTTGCTGTTGCCGGCCGATGATGCACTGGCGGCCGCGGTCAACGGGCAGATCCACGCACGCCTGGTAATCACCGCCAGTTGCGAGGTCAGCAAAGGCGTGGAGCGTGCGCCGGTAACCCCCGAAGGCGGCACCGCATTGCTCGATTTCGGCAGTCAGGGGCCGACCTGGAACGACACCTTGGGCGCAACCATTGCCGATGGCGACAAGGCGCCGCTGTCGGTGTCCTGCAACCCTTCGGTGGTCAGCAGCTTCACTGTGACCATCGACGGCGGTGCCCACGGCGACGGCACCACGCGCCGCCTGAGCAATGGTCGCCAGACCATCCCCTATCGCCTTTCGGCCGATGCCTTGGGCCAGAGCGCCTATCGCATCGGCCAGCAACGCAACTTCGTCGTGACCCAGGGCACCCAAGTACCCATCCCGGTATTCGGCTCCGTGGTGGCGAATACCAGGGCCTTACCGGCCGGCATCTACACAGACACCCTGACGGTGACTCTGGATTGGTAAACCATGAGGATAAATATCATGCATGTACTTGTATCGCGAATAGGCGTCTGTGCCCTGGGCCTGGCGATGGCTTCCAGCCTGAATGCGGCGACCACAGTGACCGGGCAGATCACCTCCAGCCTGACCTTGATCGCCAGTTGCCAGGTGAACGGCTCCGGGGCGGCCACCGGGCTGAACTTCGGTAGCCTGAACTTCGGCACCACCAACAGCCTGTTTACCAATGCCGATGCGCAATTACTCGGCGGCACCGGCACCGGCGGGGCGTTGTCGATCCTGTGTTCGGCCGGCACCACGCCGGCGGTGAAAGTGCGCGCCGGTGCCCATGACGGTGCCTCGCCGGGTGGCACCCGTGCGTTGGCCGATGGCGCGGGCAACTTTGTACCGTACGACTTCTACACCGACAGCGGTTTCTCTTCGCTGCTGGCCATCGATGGCGTGATCACACTTGCCGCGAGTACCGGCGTGGCGCAAACCGTGGGCCTGTATGGGCGGGCGGTGGGTAAGGCGGGGCTGCCGGCGGGCACCTACACCGACACCGTGGCCGTGGAGCTGACGTTCTAACAATGTGGCTCAGAGCGTGGTTGGCCTGTGGGCTGGCGTTGCCGCTGCCGTTGGCGGCGGTGACCAGCCAGAGCTTCCAGGTCAGCGCGACCATTACCCCAGGCTGCCTGATCGTGGGCGGCGGCTCCAACTACGGCGCGTTGGCCTACGGCAGCTATTCGGCCCTGGCCACTGGCACGGTTACTGCGGCCATCACCGGCGGGGTGACCTTGCAATGCACGCCCGGAGTGGCCCTGAGCATGAGTGTGAATGGCGGCCTGCACAGCAGCACCGGGCGCAATTTGCAGCTCAACACGGGCAGCGCGCGAGTGGCTTATCAGTTGTTTCGGGATGCGGCATTCAGCCAAAGCCTGGGCATCAGCCAGAGCGTCAGTGTGAGCTACAGCGATGCAAACACCATCAGCCTGCCGATTTACGGGCGGGTGGTATTGCCGGGCAATCAGCCCGGGGGGACGTACAGCGACACGTTGCAGGTGCAGCTGTCGTGGTAAGGCTAACGGTATTGAGGAGTGCAGATATGCGTTCAACCTCCCGGCGGTGGTGGGCCGCGGGTTTTGCCTTGGGGCTTTGGTGCAGCTCAGGGTTGGTGCAGGCAGCCAGTTCGGTGCTGATCTGGCCCATCGACCCGGTGTTGGAGGCCGATCAACAGGCCAGTGCGTTGTGGCTGGAAAACCGTGGCACCGAGACCGCCAACCTGCAGATTCGCGTATTTGCCTGGAGCCAGAACGGCTTCGACGAGCAGTACCAGAACCAGCGCGATGTGATCGGCAGCCCGCCGGTGGCCAGGATCGAACCCGGCCAGAAGCAACTGGTGCGCCTGACCCGCACCCGTGAAGTGCCGCCGGGGCAGGAGTTGGCCTACCGCATCATCATCGATGAAATCCCCTCGGCGCTGCAGGTGCCCGTGCCGCCGGAGGGCAAGAACACCGCGGCGGCGATCCGCTTCCAGATGCGTTATTCGGTGCCGTTGTTTGCCTACGGCGCTGGCCTCTGGAGCAAGGACGATGCCACCCGCCAACGCGATCCCAAGGGCGTGGGCAAGCCGGACCTGAGTTGGCATAAGGTCAACGTGGGTGGGCGCAGTTACATCGAGGTACGCAACCAGGGCGCCGTGCATGCGCGGCTCACCGATGCCTCGTTCAAACAGGGTGGGCAGGTCCGGCCGCTGGTGGAAGGGTTGCTCGGTTATGTATTACCGGGTGCAAGCATGCGTTGGCCAGTGCCGGATACGGTGTCGGCGGACCAGCCGTTGCAAGTGCGGGTCAACGGCGCGTCGCAATTGGAGAGCCTGGCGCCGAAGCGGTGATGGTTGTAGCGGGACGGGCTTAAGCCCTGGGTTTGACAGGATGGAGATGTCCATGGAAGGACCTAACACCAGCGAGAGTCGTGGCTGGGCTCGGGGTTTATGGCCGTCGGTGGCATTGGCAAGCGGACTGTGGGGCGCCGCAGTGGCGGGGGAATTGCCGCCGCCGCCGAGCAGCATGGAGGCAGTCGCGGATGCGCAGCTGTTCCTGGAATTGGTGGTCAACCAGATGGACACCGGTCGGGTCATCGCGGTCGACCAGCGTGCTGGCCAGCTGTTTGTGCCCGCCAGCGCCCTGCAGGACGTGGGCATGAAGCTGCCCGGTGAGCCCGTCGGCAGCGTGGCCCTCGACCAGGTGCCCGGCCTCCACAGCGACTATGACAGCCACGGCCAGCGCCTGCTGCTGGATGTGCCGCCGTCATGGTTGCAGGAACAGTTTATCGGTCACCGCAATACGTACCCGCGCACCCAGGCCATGAGCAGCTTCGGCGCCTTGCTCAACTATGACGTGTATTTCAACGACACCGACGACGGTGGTAGCTACCTGGCCGCCTGGAACGAGGTGCGGCTGTTCGACAATTGGGGCACCTTGTCCAACACCGGGCAACTGCGTCAGACCCTGGCCGATGGCATCATCGACAGCCCCCTCAATAACGGCTACCGGCGCTACGACACTACTTGGCGGTTTTCCGATGATGAGCGCCTGCTCACTTACGAGGCCGGCGACGTGATCAGCGGCTCGCTGCCCTGGAGCAGCTCGGTGCGCCTGGGCGGGGTGCAACTGTCTCGGGACTTCTCTGTACGCCCGGACCTGGTCACTTACCCCTTGCCGCAGTTTGCCGGTGAGGCGGCGGTGCCCTCGTCGGTGGACCTGTTTATCAACGGCTACAAATCCGACAGCGCGCAGCTGCAACCTGGCCCTTACACCTTGACCAACATCCCATTCATCAACGGTGCTGGTGAGGCCGTGGTGGTCACCACCGATGCGCTGGGTCGCCAGGTCTCGACCACAGTGCCGTTCTATGTGACCAGCACCTTGCTGCAACAAGGCTTGACGGATTTTTCGGTGGCCGCCGGCACCTTGCGCCGCGACTACACCCTGCGGGATTTCGGCTACGGGCCGGGCGTGACCAGCGGCACCTTTCGCTATGGCTATTCGGACAACCTGACCCTGGAAAGCCACGCCGAAGCGTCCAGTGACCTGACCCTCGGCGGGCTCGGCGGCAACCTGCGCCTGGGTAACTTCGGCGTGCTCAATACCGCCGTCAGTCAGAGCCAGTTCGACGGCCGCAGCGGCCAGCAACTGAGCCTCGGCTACCAGTACAACAGCACGCGCTACAGCCTGATGTACCAACGGGTGGAACGGCGCGACGAGTATGCCGACCTGACCCTGGTCGACACCCCTTATGCCAGCCTCAGCAAGCGCAGCGAGCAGGCGACCCTGAGCCTCAACCTTGAGCGTTTCGGCAGCCTGGGCCTGGGCTATTTCGACGTGCAGGCGGCGGACGATTCGCGCACGCGCCTGCTCAACCTGAGCTGGAGCAAACCGCTGTGGCGTAACACCAGCTTCTACCTGTCGGCCAACCGTGAGATCGGTGACAGCAACTGGGCCATGCAAGCGCAACTGGTCATCCCGTTCGACCTCAACGGCAGCCTGGCCTTGAGTACCGAGCGCAGCAAGGACGGTGCCAGTCGCCAGCGCATCAACTACAGCCGCTCGGTGCCCAGCGAAGGCGGCGTCGGCTACAACCTCGGCTATGCCCAGGGCGATAGTCCGACCTATCGGCAAGCCGACCTGACCTGGCGCTTGCAGTCGGTGCAGTTGCAGGCGGGGGTGTACGGCAGCAGCGATGCCCAGACGCGTTGGGCGGATGCCAGCGGCTCACTGGTGTGGATGGGCGGCCAGGCCTTTGCCGCCAACCGCATCAATGACGCGTTTGTGGTGGTCAGCACCCAAGGGTTTGCCGGGATTCCGGTGCGCTACGAAAACCAGCTGGTGGGCCAGACCGATCGCAATGGCCACTTGCTGGTGCCGTGGAGCAGTGCCTATTACCGCGGCAAATATGAGATCGACCCGCTGAACCTACCGGCGAATGTGCAGAGCCCTAATGTTGAACAGCGCGTCTCGGTGCGCCGGGGCAGCGGCTATCTGCTGGAGTTCCCGCTGCGCCGGGTGCTCGCCGCCAGTATCACCCTGGTGGACCGCCAGCATCAGGAGCTGCCGCTGGGCAGCCTGGTGGTGCACGAGCAAAGCAACACCCAGGCGGTGGTGGGCTGGGATGGCCTGGTGTATCTGGAAAACCTCAGTGGCCACAACACCCTGCAGGTCACCCTCAGCGAAGGTCGGACCTGCCAGGCGAGATTCGATATCGATGCGCAACAACAGGATGTGCCCCTGATCGGGCCGTTGGTGTGCCAATGAACAACTGAGCAAGGAGGCTTCGGGTGAGGCATAAGGCATGGCTGTACGCAGCAGCGGTGTTGTTTTCTGGGCAGGCAATGGCGGTATGCTCGGTGGTTTCCACCGTACCTGCCAGTTTTGGCTCGATCAGTTCGATGACAGTGCGCACGGCCGCGCAAACCAGTTCCACCACCAACGCCGGGTTGAGCTGCACCTCGGCGTTGATTTCGTTGCTGGTGTCCACCGACCACTTCTACGCCACGATCACCTCGGCCACGGGGGGCATGGTCGGGCCGACCGGTGATGTGATCGGCTACACCATTTATGGCAACAACAGCACCAGTTACCCGATTACCCGCGGCAGCCAATTCGATTTTGGTGGCGCCGGTGGGATTGCACAAAGCATTGGCCTGATCGCCGGGCCCGGAGCGAAAACCGTACCGCTGTACCTGAGCAGCATCACCGGCAGCAACGTGGCGGCCGGCTTGTATACCGAGACATTGAACATCGCCTGGAACTGGAATTATTGCTCGGGGATCGGCATTGGCGGCATCTGCCTGGGGCGCGACATTGGCAGCGGCACGGCGTCCCTGACCGTCAGCATGACCGTGACCAATGACTGCCAGATCACCGCGCCGAATATCAGCTTTGGCAGCGCGCCGGTGGTCAGTGGGTTTACCGCGGTGACCGGACAGACCATCAACATCGCCTGCACCAAGGGCAGTGCCTATACCGTGGGCTTGAGCGACGGCCAGAACCCGGTCAGCGTCGGCGGGCGCCGGCGTATGATTTCCGGCACGAGCTACCTGGCCTACGACATTTTCAAAAGCGCCGGCACCACGCGTTGGGGCAGTGTCGGTGCGGCGCGGCGCGCCAGCTCCACGGCCGAGATCAACCCTGGCAACGGCTTGGGCATCGGCAGCCAGGTCTACAACTACAACGCGCGGATCTACACCGACCAGCCCACGCCGCCAGGCGGCACCTATGTCGACAACGTGGTGCTGGACGTGGGCTTCTAGAAC
This sequence comes from Pseudomonas khavaziana, assembly GCF_036704165.1. Taxonomy (NCBI): domain Bacteria; kingdom Pseudomonadati; phylum Pseudomonadota; class Gammaproteobacteria; order Pseudomonadales; family Pseudomonadaceae; genus Pseudomonas; species Pseudomonas khavaziana. The sequence goes on along the minus strand of NZ_CP129946.1, from coordinate 4,121,425 downwards.
TTCATCAACGGTGTGGTGGGCTGGTCTACCGGGCTGACCATTGCGTAGTTATAGCCGCCGCCTGACCAGTATTCGGCCTGCAAGCCATCGGCGCTGCGGCTGCCGCGGGGCAGGAAACCGTTGTTCGGGCCTGGCGGCCGTATATAGAAGCTGATGCGCCGGCCTTGCGGGTCTTGGTATAGCACCATGGCTGCCGCGCCCTGGTCGGTGGTGAGCAGGCGCCCGCTGACCGGCTTGAACCCCGCCTGGCTCAGGTCGGGCAGGCGGTGGGCTTGATTGAAATAGCGGTCGAGCCAGGCCTGCATAGTGCCGCTACCCTCGGCACTGAAGTCGGCGGGCATGATGCCGTCCTGGGCAAACAGGCGGTAGGCCTGCATGGCATCGGTCATCGGCAATAGCGGCGGTTGGGTGGCTTCGCGGGCCTGCCAGCCGCCTATCCCGCCGAGGCTCACGGCAATCAGCAGCAGCGCCGCGGTGGCGAAGTGGCGGCGGGACTGACGCTTGATACGCTGGCGAATGAGTGCAGGGTCCAGTGCCGGGTTGTTCGGCTGTTGCAGCGCGCCGCTTAAAGACGCACGCAATAATTGCGCATCCTGTTGCCAGGCCTGGACCTGGGCGGCCACTTCGGGGTGGCTGGCCAGCCAGGTTTCAAGCACGCGGCGGTCACTCTCCAGTAATTGGTGATCGACGTAGGCATGCAAGTCGCGTTCGCTGGGGGGCAGGCTGATCATTTGAGTCTCCGCAGGGCAGGGCCGGCAATTTCGCCATCGCTGAGTTGACGCAACGCTTGGCGCGCACGGGACAGGCGTGACATCACGGTGCCGATGGGCACGTCGAGGATGTCGGCCACGGCCTTGTAGCTCAAGCCCTCGACAGACACCCACAGCAGCAGGGCACGCTGTTCGGCGGTGAGCTGGTCGAAGGCTTGCAGGGTGGATTGGGCCATCACCGTGCGCTCCACCGAAGGCTGCGCGTCATCGCGGCCGGTGAAGAATTCGAGCATGCGCGCATAGCGTCGGCTGCGGCGGTGGGCGTCGAGGAACTGCCGGTAGAGGATCGAGAACAGCCAGGCGCGCAGGTCACCTTCCAGACGTTTATCGGCCCAGGCGATGATCGCCCGTTCCAGAGTCGCCTGCACCAGGTCGTCGGCGCTGCTGCTGTTGCGCGTCAGGGACACGGCAAAACGCCGCAACCTGGGGATGAGTTCACGTAACTGTTCGTCGAGTTCATGCATGGGTGTCTGGCTGGTCACTACGCTGGGACTAGAAAGACGTCCGGCGTTAAAGGTTATTCCACGGCCCGCAAAATAATTCGAAGGTCAGGGAATAGAGCAAATCGGCGTTCGTCTTAATGCTCCGACCTTATGTTTCACCCTAAGGCCACTGGCCCTGGAGTTCCTGCATGGTAGATCACTCATCACCCCCCCGTCCTCCATTGAGCACTACGAGCCTGATCCTACGTCTGGCGGGTATCGGCGCCGTGGTTGCCGTTGTCGCTGGGGCATTTGCCTACGTCAACGGTACCCTTGACCCACAACGCCTACGGCCTAAAACCTTGGTCAATGCTCTGGAAACCAATAACGGCGTGCACCCAGGCTTTCGCCGTAACCACGCCAAGGGCGTGTGCGTGGCCGGTTACTTCCAGAGCAGCGCCGAGGCGCGTGCGTACTCCAGTGCCCAAGTGTTCAGCGCGGCCAAGACCCCGGTCATCGGCCGGTTTGCCTTGCCCAGCGCCAACCCTTATGCGCCGGACAGCAGTGTGCCGATCCGCAGTTTTGCCGTGCAATTCAGCCAGGCCAACGGCCAGCAGTGGCGCACCGGCATGAACAGCATGCCGGTATTCCCGGTGGGCACCCCCGAGGCGTTCTACCAGTTGCTCAAGGCGGGCGCGCCTGATCCGGCCACTGGCAAGCCGAACCCGGCCAATATGCCGGCATTTTTTGCCGCGCATCCGGAGACGGCACCGTTCCTGGCGTGGGTCAAGACCGCCAAGCCATCGGCCAGTTACGCGACTGAAACCTATAACGGCATCAATGCGTTTTACCTGGTGAGCGCCGATGGCAAACGCCAGGCCGTGCGGTGGGGCGTGGTGCCGCTCAGCCAGGACGCACCGGGTGATACCGCGCCGGATGGCGCTGATTTCCTCGAGAAAGATCTGGTGCAACGCCTCGCCACCGGGCCGTTGCGTTGGCAATTGAACATGACCCTGGCCAACCCCGGCGACCCGCTGGATGACGCGAGCAAGACCTGGGCCGGCGAGCACAGGGTGCTGAACGCCGGCACCCTGGTGCTGCAAAGCAGCCAGCCCCAGGCAGACGGTGATTGCCGCGATATCAACTTTGACCCGCTGATTCTGCCCAGCGGCATCGAGGCCTCCAATGATCCGTTGCTGGCTGCCCGCTCAGCCGCGTATGCCAGTTCGTACCTGCGCCGCGCCGGTGAAGTCAGCCCGTTGCACAGCGCCCCTCAGGAGTCGAAGCCATGAATGCCCAGCCCCGCTTTTTTGCCCCCCTGGCACGTCTGCTGCACTGGCTGATGGCGCTGATGATCATTGCCATGCTGTTTATCGGCGCGGGGTTGGCCGCGTCAGTGTCTGAGCGCCATGAGTGGTTGATCCACCTGCACAAGCCGCTGGGGATCGCGATACTGGCCCTGGTGATCGTGCGGTTGGTGGTGCGCTTTTGCACACGACAGCCGCCATTGCCAGCGGATTTGCCCGCGTGGCAAGTGCTGGCGGCCAAGGCTTCCCATGTGCTGCTGTATGCGTTGATGCTGGTGTTGCCGCTGCTGGGCTGGGCGATGATTTCGGCCGCCGGTGATCCGGTAATGCTCAGCAGCAGCGTGCAACTGCCCGCGCTGGTGGGGGCGAATGCGCCGTTGTTTGCGCTGTTGCGCAAGGCCCACGGCTATCTTGCCTACCTGTTGTTCCTTACGGTACTGGTGCACTTGGCGGCGGCGTTGTTCCACGGTTTGATCCGCCGCGATGGTGTCTTGCAAAGCATGACCGGCACCAAGGACTGATGGCTTTTGTGGCGAGCAAGCTCGCCACATGTGCTTAACGCAAGAGGCCGACAATATCGGCGACGCTGCTCAAGACGTCCTTGCCCAGCTGTTTCGAGCGATCGCCTGACCAGCCGGTGCGCAGGTTGGGTGCGTCGTCGTTGTCCTTGAAGGGCATCTCGAGGGTCAGGGACAGGCAGTCATACTTTTCACCGACCGCGTTGCAGGCCAGGGTCATGTTGGCTTCGCCCGGCAGGTCGCGGGTGTAGCCGTGGGTGGTCTGGAAGTCCCGGGTCAGGTGGCTCAGATGGCGGCGGAAGTGTTTTTCCAGAGCCTCGATGCGCGGTGTGTAGCCAGGGTTGCCTTCGCAGCCGGCGGTGAAGACGTAGGGGATCTCTTCGTCGCCGTGGATATCGAGGAACAGGTCCACGCCATATTTTTCCATCTGTTCCTGGACGAACAGGACTTCCGGGCTGAGTTCCTGGCTGGCGTTTTGCCAGGCGCGGTTGAGGTCCTGGCCCATGGCGTTGGTGCGCAGGTGGCCATGGAAGGCGCCATCGGGGTTCATGTTCGGAACCAGGTACAGGTCAGCCGCGGCCAGCAGCTTTTTCAGCTCGTCGTCGCCGTCCTGTTGCAGGCGTTCGATAACGCCTTCCATAAACCATTCGGCCATGTGCTCGCCGGGGTGCTGCTGGGCAATGATCCATACCTTGCGGCGACCTTCGCCCCCTTTGCCGCGTCGTAGCAGTTGGATATCGCGGCCTTCGACGCTCTTGCCGGTGGCGAGCAGGGTGACGCCTGCGTACTTCAGGGCTTGATCGATCAGCCAGTCGTGGCGTTCACGGCTGTAGGGCTCGAAATAGGCGAACCAGACGTGTTTTTCCCGGGTCTGGAGGGTGATATGCAGGATCTCGCCGTCGAAGCGCGTCGGTACCCGGAACCAGTTGATATGGTCGTAGGACGCCACGGCGTTGTACCCGCTCCAGGCATGTCGATAGGACGAGCGACCCGCGTTGCTCAGGCGAAAGGTGTGGGTATGCCCCACGTGCATGCCTTCGGCCTTGAAGTGGAACCATTGGAAGTGATCGCTGCGGGTATCGGGTTTGATTGCCAGCAACAACTGATAGGCATCGCTGGCATCCAGGACCTGGATGTTACCGCTGTCGAAATCGGTGCTGATCTTGATGGAGGTCAAGGCCACGGTCATAGTCTGGTTGCCTGAATATGAGTGAGGTGGTGGCTATATTACACAGGCGGCAGGCAAAACCTGGATGCAAAATTGTTGCACGGGGAGGGGGCGTCATCCCTGACGCCGCGGCAGCTTAGAGTCTATGAGATTGATTCTCAAGCGCTAAATCGCAAAGATCCGGGCTAGAGCAGTCGAGTGGCTTTCTTTAGGCGATAGTCTTTTGCTACCATGCGCGCCATCAAGCAACACACAGTCTTCATTAGCCTGAAGCCACGCCAGGGAAACTGGCAAAAAAAAGACCCGGCCAAAGAGCCGGGTCAAAAACCGTGATTAGCCTGATGAGGAGATATTCCAAGAGTCCGACCTAAGGTCTCTTGGTCTATCGACTGATCTCGCGATCAGCTGGGTCCAATAATAATCATTATCATTTGCAAGTCAAATGTTTTTATCCGTGAGATAGAAATATTTTTCCTTGACGCTTTTTATGCGCTTGCCTGGGCCACTGGCCCTTGCAACGACCGCTCCACCATCGCCTTGGCCATATCAATCAAATACACCACGGAAAACGCCAGGTCGCGCTGAGTGCCTTGATGGCTGCACGCTGATTCATAGGCGGTTGCCGCTGCACTGCGCAACAGGTCCGAGGCATGCACCAGAGCTTCCTCTTGGCTGATGCCCGGTTTGATCACGAACATGGCGTCATCCTGGGCCGGCGCCGACATCTCTTCTTTCAAGTAATAATCCAGCGCGCGCTGGGCCGCACCGCTGTTGTGCATATCGTGTAATTCAATGTGTTCAGGTGTTTCGGGCAATGGATACGGGCTGTTCGTCATAAGCGGCAGTACTCCGGTGGGTGTCGAAATCCTTAGGCTTGATGATAGTACGTATCGTATTTATGTCGTTTTATGGATTACTACAAACTGTTTATTGCCCTGAAAAATACACGTCGTATCGTCAGGCGCCATGGATAAATGGATAGCGTTGGTCAAGGCCAACATGAAAGACCGCAAGGTCACGCAAGGCGAACTGGCGGAGCGTCTGGGCATGTCCCAGGGCGGTGTTGGCCACTGGCTCAACAAGCGCCGCGTGCCGAGCCTGGCGGACATGAACCGGGTGCTCGCGGAACTGGGGTTGGGGGGCCTGGAAGTGGCGCTCGAGATTCGCGAGCGGGCCGCAACAGAGGCGGCGTTGGAACGACGCTACAACCCGTATTTCCGCTACCCGGTCAGCGACTGGAAGCACGCGTGCGAGTTACGTGAAGAGCGGGCGACCTATGAAACGAGTCGCTACGAATTGACCGATTACCACGCTCAGGGCAAGGCGTTCTGGCTACCGGTGACGAGCGATGCCATGACTGCCCCCACGGGCCTGAGCATCGGTGCCGGGATGATGATCCTGGTGGACCCGGCCATCGAGCCCGAACCCGGCAGACTGGTGGTTGCCCAATGGGCTGGCAGCCCCCAGGCGACCTTTCGCCAATTGCAGGAAGAAAGCGGCCAGCGTTACCTGGTGCCGCTCAATCCCACTTACCCCAAGGCGCTGCTCACCGAGGATTGCCGAATCCTGGGGGTGGTGGTGCAAGCCACGGCGAAGTTCTAGCCGGCCGTCTCGAGTTCCACCAGTGCGCTGCCTTCGGCGACCATTTCACCTTCCTGGCAGAACAACGCCTTGACCACCCCGGCCTGAGGCGCACGGATGCTGTGTTCCATCTTCATGGCTTCCAGCACCACCAGTTGAGTGCCAGCCTCAACGGTTTGGCCCACCTCTACCAACACGCGCACGATGCTGCCGTTCATCGGAGCGGTGAGGCCACCTTGATGGGATTGCCCGGCCTCCACCGCCGCAATCGGGTCGAACAGGCTGACCGCATGCATCTCACCGTCCCAACGCAGGTACAGGCTGCCTGCGCTGCGGACCGCCAGGTAAGCACGGCGCACCCCTTGGTGCTCGATCAGCAATTGCTCGCCGCACAGTTGTGGCGCGTCCCTCGATAATGTCACCAGCCGATCCTGTCCATTGCAGCTCAGGTGCAGCGAAACCTCGGCCGGCAGGCCCGCACGAAAGCCCTGGTTGTTGGCCCACGGGCCATCGCCCATCGGCAGGCTCTGCATAAACGCCGAGCCCGCCGCCTGCCAGAACGCATCGCTCAATGCGCCGGGCTCTGGCAACAGCTCTTCCTGATAGCGCGGGATAAAGCCGGTATCCAGTTCGGCTGCCGCAAACGCGGGATGACCGATGATACGTCGCAGAAAACCCAGGTTAGTCTTGAGCCCGCCGACCGCAAATTCATCGAGCATGCTCAGTAACCGCAAACGCGCCTGTTCACGGTCTTCGCCCCAGGCAATCAACTTGCCGAGCATCGGGTCGTAGAAGGGCGATACGTCGTCGCCTTGCTCGACACCGCTGTCCACCCGGCGGCCCGGGCCCGGGTCGGACTCGCGGTACAGCGCCAGGTGCCCGGTGGCCGGCAGGAAGTCATTGGCCGGGTCTTCGGCATACAGCCGCACTTCAATCGCATGGCCGTTCAACGGCACCTGGTCTTGAGTGATCGGCAGCGCCTCGCCCTGGGCCACCCGGATCTGCCAGGCCACCAGGTCGAGACCGGTGATCGCCTCGGTCACCGGGTGTTCCACTTGCAGTCGCGTGTTCATCTCCATGAAGAAAAACTCGCCACGGGCATCCAGCAGAAATTCCACCGTGCCTGCGCCTACATAACCGATGGCCTGGGCTGCCCGCACAGCTGCTTCGCCCATGGCCCGGCGCTGCTCGGCACTCAAGCCCGGCGCCGGGGCTTCTTCGACGACCTTTTGGTGGCGACGCTGGATCGAGCAGTCGCGCTCATTGAGATACAGGCAGTGGCCATGCTGGTCGGCAAACACCTGGATCTCGACATGCCGCGGCTTGAGCAGATATTTCTCCACCAGCATCTGCCCATTGCCGAAGGATGACAGCGCTTCACGCTGGGCAGAGGCCAGGGCTTCGGCCAACTGGCTGACATCCTCGACCACCTTCATGCCCTTGCCGCCGCCGCCGGCCGTGGCCTTGAGCAGCACCGGGTAGCCGATACGCTCACAGGCGGCGCGGAAGGTTTCCAGGTCCTGGGCCTCGCCGTGGTAACCCGGCACCAGCGGTACGCCAGCGGTTTCCATCAGGGCCTTCGCCGCTGATTTGCTGCCCATGGCGTCGATGGCAGAGGCGGGCGGGCCGAGGAAAATCAAGCCGGCGGCCTCGATGGCGCGGGCGAAGCCAGCGTTTTCCGAGAGGAAACCGTAGCCGGGGTGAATCGCCTGCGCACCGCTGGCGTGGGCGGCGGCAATCAATTTGTCGACTTGCAGGTAGCTGTCGGTGGCTTTGCTGCCACCCAGGTCGACACGGATGTCGGCCTCGCGGCTATGACGTGCATCGCGGTCGATGGCGCTGTGCACGGCCACGGTGGTCAGGCCCATGGCCTTGGCGGTGCGCATGACCCGGCAGGCAATCTCGCCACGATTGGCCACCAGTACGGTGGTGAGTGTGCTCATGAACGCGGCTCCTGTGCTTGCCAGCTCGGCGCACGCTTTTGCAGGAACGCACGCAAACCTTCCTGGCCCTCGGCGCTCACCCGAATGCGCGCGATGGCGTTTTCGCAATAACGTCGCAGCGCAGGCGTGAGGGCACCGTTGCCCACTTCGCGCAGTAAATCCTTACTGGCACGCATCGCCGCCGGGCTGTTTTGCAGCAGGTTTTCGACCCACTGGTCCACCTGCTGATCCAGGGTTTCGGCCGGATAACTTTCTGCCAGCAAGCCGATTTCCCGTGCTCGCTGGCCGCCGAACCGCTCGGCCGTCAGGGCATAACGACGGGCAGCGCGTTGGCCGATGGCCTGCACCACGAAGGGGCTGATCACCGCCGGCGCCAGACCGATGCGCACTTCCGACAAACAGAACTGCGCCTCATCGGCGCCAATGGCCATGTCACAGCAACTGATCAGGCCCAACGCGCCACCGTAGGCTGCGCCTTGCACCACGGCCAGCGTGGGGATTTTCAGCTTGGACAGGTTGTACATCAGCTCCGCCAGTTCGCGGGCGTCGTCCAGGTTGGTGTGGTAGTCAAGCTCGGCCGATTGCTGCATCCAGGCCAAGTCGGCGCCGGCACTGAAATGCTTGCCGCGCCCACGCAGTATCAAAAAACGCAGGGACGGGTCGCCTTGCACCCGGTCCAGGGCAATGATCAGTTCGCGGATCATCTCGGCGTTGAACGCGTTGTTCTTGGCTTCACGACTGAGCCACAGCGTGGCAAAGCCACGGCTGTCAGTGATCAGTTCGAGGGTGTTGAAGTCGTTCATGCAAGGAGCTCCATGATAATAAGAGGCCTCCTGTAGGAGCGAGCTTGTTGTGGCGAGCAAGCTTGCTTGCGCTGGGGTGCGCAGCGCCCCCAAAAAAGCCGGGACTGCTGCGCAGTCAGCGGGAGCAAGCTCCCTCGCCACAACAAGCTCGCGCCTGCAGGTTACATGCGGAACACGCCGAAGCGGCTCGGCTCGATGGGGGCGTTCAGCGAGGCGGACAAGGCCAGGGCCAGCACGTCGCGGGTCTGCAACGGGTCAATGACGCCGTCATCCCACAAGCGCGCGCTGGAGTAGTAGGGGTGGCCCTGGGTTTCATACTGGTCGAGTATCGGTTGCTTGATTGAAGCTTCCTCATCGGCGCTGAACGCGTTGCCTGCGCGCTCGGCCTGTTCCCGCTTGACCTGCACCAGCACCCCGGCGGCCTGTTCGGCACCCATCACGCCGATGCGTGCGTTTGGCCACATCCACAAGAAGCGTGGGTCGTAGGCGCGGCCGCACATACCATAGTTACCGGCACCAAAGCTGCCACCGATAATCACGGTGAACTTCGGCACCTTGGCGCACGCCACGGCGGTCACCAGCTTGGCGCCATGCTTGGCGATGCCGCCGGCTTCGTACTTCTGGCCGACCATGAAGCCGGTGATGTTCTGCAGGAACAGCAGGGGAATCCCGCGCTGGCAGGCCAGTTCGATAAAGTGCGCGCCTTTCTGCGCGGCCTCGGCGAACAGAATGCCGTTGTTGGCCAGGATCGCAATCGGGTAGCCATGCAAATGCGCAAAGCCGCACACCAAGGTGGTGCCGAACAGGGCCTTGAACTCATCGAACACCGAGCCGTCCACCAGGCGTGCGATCACTTCGCGTACATCGAAGGGTTGCTTGGCATCCGCCGGGATCACACCGTACAGCTCTTCGCTGCTGTACAGCGGCGCCACTGGCGGCCGTTGCACCAATTGGCCTTGCTTGCGCCAATTGAGGTTGGCGACGCTGCGCCGAGCCAGGGCCAGGGCGTGTTCATCGCTGTCGGCATAGTGGTCGGCCACGCCGGAGATCTTGCAGTGCACATCGGCGCCGCCGAGGTCTTCGGCGCTGACCACCTCACCGGTGGCGGCTTTCACCAGCGGTGGCCCGGCAAGGAAGATGGTGGCTTGCTGGCGCACCATGATCGCTTCGTCGGCCATGGCCGGCACGTAGGCGCCGCCGGCGGTGCATGAGCCCATCACCACGGCGATCTGCGGGATGCCCTGGGCGCTCATGTTGGCCTGGTTGAAGAAGATCCGCCCAAAGTGCTCACGGTCCGGGAACACCTCGTCCTGGCGCGGCAGGTTGGCGCCGCCGGAGTCCACCAGGTAGATGCACGGCAGGCGGTTCTGCTCGGCGATGGTCTGGGCGCGCAGGTGTTTTTTCACGGTCAGCGGGTAGTAGGAGCCGCCTTTGACTGTGGCATCGTTGGCGACGATCATGCATTCGACGCCTTCCACGCGACCAATGCCGGCAATGACTCCGGCCGCCGGTACGTCTTCGCCATACACCTGATAAGCCGCCAACTGGCTGAGCTCGAGAAACGGCGAGCCCGGGTCGAGCAGGCGATTGATACGCTCACGGGGCAGCAACTTGCCCCGCGAGGTGTGGCGTTCCTGGGCCTTGGTGCCGCCGCCTTGTTGCACATGGGCGAGCAGGCTGTGCAGGGCGTCGACCTGTTCACGCATCGCCGTACTGTTGGCGGCGAACTCCGCCGAGCGTGGGTTGAGCTGGGTATGCAGGGTGGCCATGACGCGCTCCTTCAGCGGGTTTCGTTGAAGAGTTCGCGGCCAATCAACATCCGCCGAATCTCGCTGGTACCGGCACCGATTTCATACAGCTTGGCGTCGCGCAGCAGGCGGCCGGCGGGGAATTCGTTGATATAGCCGTTGCCGCCGAGAATCTGGATTGCATCGAGGGCCATCTGCGTGGCGCGCTCGGCGCTGTAGAGGATCACCCCGGCGGCGTCCTTGCGCGTGGTCTCGCCGCGCTCGCAAGCCTGGGCCACCGCGTAGAGATAGGCGCGGCTGGCGTTGAGCTGGGTGTACATGTCGGCGACCTTGCCCTGGATCAGCTGGAATTCACCGATGCTCTGGCCAAACTGCTTGCGGTCGTGAATGTAGGGCACGATCAGATCCATGCATGCCTGCATGATCCCTGTGGGGCCGCCGGACAGCACCACGCGTTCGTAGTCCAGGCCGCTCATCAGCACTTTCACACCGCCATTGAGCACGCCGAGGATGTTGTCTTCGGGCACCTCCACGTCATCGAAAAACAGCTCGCAGGTGTTGGAGCCACGCATGCCCAGCTTGTCGAACTTGTTGCTGCGGCTGAAGCCTTTCCAGTCGCGCTCGACGATGAAGGCGGTGATGCCGTGGGCGCCTTTCTCCAGGTCGGTCTTGGCATAGATCACGTAAGTGTTGGCGTCGGGGCCGTTGGTGATCCAGGTCTTGCTGCCATTGAGGACGTAGTAGTCGCCGCGTTTATCGGCGCGCAGTTTCATCGAGACGACGTCAGAGCCGGCATTCGGCTCGCTCATGGCCAGGGCGCCGACATGCTCGCCGCTGATCAGCTTGGGCAGGTACTTGAGTTTTTGCTCGTGGTTACCGTTGCGGTTGATCTGGTTCACGCACAGGTTGGAGTGCGCGCCGTAGGACAGCGCCACCGAAGCCGAACCGCGACTGATTTCTTCCATGCTCACCACGTGGGCCAGGTAACCCAGGCCGGCACCGCCATATTCTTCCGGCACGGTGATGCCCAGCAGGCCCATGTCCCCGAACTTGCGCCACAGGTCGGCGGGGAACAGGTTGTCGATGTCGATCTGGGCCGCGCGCGGTGCGATCTCCTTGGCCACGAAGGCCTGCACCTGGTCGCGCAGCATGTCGATGGTCTCGCCGAGGGCGAAGTTCAGGGACGGGTAACTCATGGACAGGCACCTTAATGTGAGCTTTGTTGTTGTGTGGGTTGGGCGCCAGGGGAGGGCGCTCACCTTTACGTTAACGTAAGCTTGCGTTGCGGTGCTGTCAATCGTAGTTTACGTATACGTCAACCTACAAAAAAGACAACAGGGGTCGTTATGCATCAACCGAATCAGAGCTACAGCCGTGGTTCCCAGGACAAGACCTTGCTGGCCATGACTATCGGCCAGGTTTTTGATCGCACCGCCGCGCAATTTCCCGACGGCGAAGCCTTGGTGGTCCGCCATCAACAGCGGCGCTACACCTGGCGGCAACTGGCCGAGACGGTTGATTTGCATGCGCGGGCATTCCTGGCTTTGGGCATGCAAACCGGTGACCGCCTGGGCATCTGGGCACCCAATTGCGCTGAATGGCTGATCTGCCAGGTGGCAAGCGCCAAGCTCGGGGTGATCCTGGTCAATATCAACCCGGCGTACCGCAGCAGTGAGTTGGACTACGTGCTCAAGCAATCCGGCTGCCAGTGGCTGGTGTGCGCCGGTGCGTTCAAGACCTCCGATTACCACGCCATGCTCCAGGCGCTGAAGCCCGACCTGCGCGGCCTCATCAGCCTTGACCCCAGCCCGCCGCCGGGCTTCATGCCCTGGTCGCAGCTGTCGGGCCTGGGCGCCGGTGTCCCGCCCGAGCAACTGCACAGCCGCGAGGCCAGCCTGCACTTTGACCAACCCGTGAATATCCAGTACACCTCCGGCACCACCGGCTTCCCCAAGGGCGCCACCCTCAGTCACCACAACATCCTCAATAACGGCTACATGGTCGGCGAAAGCCTGGGCTTGACGGCGCGGGACCGCCTGGTGGTCCCGGTGCCGCTGTATCACTGCTTTGGCATGGTGATGGGCAACCTGGGTTGCATCACCCACGGCACCACCCTGATCTATCCCAACGATGGATTCGACCCACTGCTCACGTTGAGTGCCGTCGCCGAAGAAAAAGCCACCGGCTTATATGGTGTGCCAACCATGTTCATCGCCATGCTCGATCACCCTCGCCGCGCCGAGTTCGACTTGTCCAGCCTGCGTACCGGGATCATGGCCGGGGCCACGTGCCCTATCGAAGTGATGCGCCGAGTCATCAACGAAATGCACATGAGTGAAGTGCAGATCGCCTACGGCATGACCGAAACCAGCCCGGTGTCACTGCAAACTGGTGCGGATGACGATATAGAGCGGCGCGTCACCACGGTGGGCCGCACCCAACCGCAACTGGAAACCAAGATTATCGACGAGGCCGGCAACACCGTCGCGCGCGGCGTGATAGGAGAGCTGTGCACCCGTGGCTACAGCGTGATGCTCGGTTACTGGAACAACCCCGAAGGCACCCGTGAGGCTATCGATGACGCCGGCTGGATGCACACCGGCGACCTGGCGACCATGGATGAGCACGGCTATGTGTGCATCGCCGGGCGCAACAAGGACATGATCATCCGCGGTGGCGAAAACGTGTACCCACGGGAGTTGGAAGAGTTCTTCTTCACCCACCCGGCGGTGGCCGACGTGCAGATCATCGGCGTCCCCGATGAGCGCTATGGCGAAGAAATCGTGGCCTGGATCAAGTTCCATCCGGGTCATGCCGCCAACGAGCTTGAACTGTTGAGCTGGTGCAAGGACCGCATCGCCCATTTCAAGACGCCCAGGCACTTCAAGTTTGTGAACGAGTTTCCGATGACGGTGACGGGCAAGATTCAGAAGTTTCGCATGCGTGAGATCAGCATCGAGGAACTGACGCGTTAACTACTTAGCCCAGGAAACAGGTGCAGCTCTTTAAATTGGTCTTTTGAGAATTCTCACTGGACCTGATATGAGCGATATGGACACCGCATTCGCACTGGTAGAAGCGCAAAGTATTCATACCGGTCCGATCAGGGAGCACATCCCTGGTTGGTATACCGACTCTTCGTTGCGCCGAAAGCGCGAACTGGCTGAATTTGCACTGGAGGTGCCGGACTTTTACCGCTGCGCCGATACCGTGGCGCGTGAATCGATCCATGCAGCCCATGCCGACGGTTGGGCTGCATTGAATGCGATAGACCGTGTTTTTGATGGGCTCAAGGACAGCGTCGAGTATGTCGAACCCTTGTTGGTCAAGGCGATAAAAGAGCAGTTCAATCTTGAGCTGGATGTCCGGCGAACCTTTTTTGCGCGCAAAATTTACTACCGAAAACGTGTCGATGAGCGCAGCGATTTGGGGGGCGCATTTGCGTTTGCGACAAATGTTGGCGGACAGAGAGACTATTACTACTCAGGCATCACGTTGCTGGAAGCCGCAATGGGTAACTTCTCTGCTAGCGAAGCGCTTCAGGGGACGTGCGACGATTGCCAACTGATTACGCGGTTTGATTTCCATAGCAACAGCGAAATATTGTCCACCGAATTTGCCGTCAAGCAGTTGGCGCTGCCGCTGCCAGCCTATCGGTTTGCCGACCTTTGCCGCAGCCTTGATCTGGGTAAGCAGTACCAGGCGCATGTCGACTCAGTGCTTGTTCCCGCTGACGAACCAGGAACCGAGGCGGGTACGGCAGTCAACGCATTGCTGCGGGAATTGGTTGCGTATAAAAAAAAGCAATTGGAGGTTCAGGCCCGGGTCGCACTGGTGCGTCAACACATCGCACCGGACAGTTTTCAGATGATCTTGGATTACGCAGCCTACCGTTTAGGGCAGAAAACCGTTAGCTGGAGGGGAGGGAATATGATGTGCTCCTCTCCGACGATCGAACGTGTGCAAACCAGGCAGATCATGTTGTTTTACACCGACGCCCCCCGTGTCGAGAACTACCTGCTTTACGTACCGGGTGACCCAAACAAGCCCCTGATGGAATACACGTCGCTATGGGCAGTGGCCGATGATTTGGCCAAACGTCTGTGCTCATCCGAGTATCGTCTGTTTTTCAGTCGATTTATTCCGGTTGAGCACCAAAGTGAGTTTTTTACTGCGGTTAAACGGACCCTGGATCCTGAAGACATCTATGGGCTGCATGACAACTTCACGTTAGACAGCAGCGCAGGGCATCACCGGCCTCGGATATTTGAGACAACCTACTACGTCGATTGGCATTACTGGTCGCAGCAGCAACTGACCCTCGTCCGCGATAACGCCAAGGCACTGGTGGTGTCCACGGCAGATCAAGACACACGCGCCAGGCTTGAATGGTTACAGGCGGTCGGCAGTGCGGCGTTGGACGTCTTTAACCTGGCCTCATTCGTTGTTCCGGGGCTAGGTCCCTTGATGATGATGGTCGGTGCCATTCAGATAATGTATGAGCTGGAGCAAACCGTTTCCAACTTCAGGGCAGGGGATACGAAAGAGGGGTGGGCACACGCGTCGGGGATCATGCTGAACCTGGCGCTTGCAGCTGCCGGGCACAAGCTTATTCCGGTCATCAGCGAGTCTGAGTATGTCAAAGGCTGGGTGCATGTGGTCTCGCCCCAGGGGAAAACACGTCTGGCGAGGCCGAACGTGGACGATTATCAACAATCGGTGACGATGCCATCGCGTGCGCGCCCGGATTCCATGGGGTTGTATACCCATGCCGGCAAACGCTACTTACCGGCACGGAACGGGCGTTATTACGAGCTGGCGTTTGCGGATGACGCCTTCACTCTCCGTCACCCCAGCGATGTACGACGCTATGCGCCACGCGTTACGCATAACGGCATGGGCGCCTGGGTACACGAATTTGAGCAACCACTCAGTTGGGACCGGCGCACCCTTATGCGGCGTATCGGCCCTGCTGTGGATGGGCTCAACGACGAGCAGTTAGAGCAGATTTACCAGGTCAGCGGAGTCCAGGAAGACCAGTTGCGCAAGATGTACATCGACCTGGCGTCACCGCCACCGCTAGTGGCTGAGACCATCCGGCGTTTTCAGATTGATCGTCGTTACGGCGGTTTTATTGAGCAGATGCGCAGCCCGGACCCAGCGGTCTACAGTCGGGCAGATCCTGATCTGCAGCTGGAACTGATGACCCACGAGAGTATTTGGCCCTCTTCCAGGGGCCTGAGTGTCATCGGTACCGAGCAAGGCACCACGATTTATCAGGCGCCTGCTGGATCGCAAACGTTGGCCCAAGTGGCGATCAGCGAGCAAGCGTTGGCCAACGGGCAACTGCTCGACACGGTGATCGCGGACCTGAGCGACGAGCAGTTGAAGGTCTTGTTGGGTGAGGATGTACAGGAAGCCCGACTGCGCGAAGGGCGCGATGATAATTCGTACTCAGGCGGGTACTCCCAGGAACTGAAAAAATTGCTGCGCCGCCCCCGTGATCCTGGAGCGACGCTGTCGAGGTTGCGACTGCGTTTGGTACTGGCGGCGCGATCCAGGCGTGAGGAGCTGTTGAACGCCGTACCTCAGAGCCCGGATGAGCCGGCGCGGTGGGTCC
The DNA here is from genome assembly GCF_036704165.1 of Pseudomonas khavaziana. Lineage (NCBI taxonomy): Bacteria > Pseudomonadati > Pseudomonadota > Gammaproteobacteria > Pseudomonadales > Pseudomonadaceae > Pseudomonas > Pseudomonas khavaziana. The sequence goes on along the minus strand of NZ_CP129946.1, from coordinate 4,105,545 downwards.
AGGAGACGTTTCCCGAGTTGCCTGCGGTTGCGGTAGGGCAGTTGCTGGAACATATGGATGAGACGCAGCGTCAACAATTGACTACCACCCAACGTCCTCCCTTGCGGCTTTCCCAAGAGGCACGCGAATACCTGGATGCTTTTCGACTGCAACGAGCTTACGAAGGCCTCTACCTGTATGAAGGCACGAGCGAAGACATAGCGCGTCTCGCCCTGCACACCTTGGAAAAAATACCGGGATGGTCGGATACGGTACGTATCGAATTACGCGACGGCTCGTTTACGGGGCCGGTGTTGGACAGCATCGGGCCGAATAAGGCCGAGCGGACCAGTGTTTTGATCAAACGTGCTGATGGTCGCGTAGGGAGTTCATGGCACTCCTATGACACGGACAGGTTCTACGAGTCACTGTTTAACATGGTACCGATGCCTGATGTCGAGGTCATGGTTTACCCTGGAGAAGCGCGCTGGACGAACTTGCGCCAAGCCTTGCAGCGACAGGCACCCACCCCGGACGAGTTACGCGATACCCTTGATATGCCCAGCGTCAGGCAGGGCTATCAATCGCCGATGGCATTGGCTCAAGGTGCCCGGGGGCTTAGCGCGGTAGCGCCCTCAACGCGCGCCTTCCAATGCCGCTTCGAAGCTCACAGCCTGTATCCCGGTTCTACGCTGGAGCAAATTGAGGCCTACCTGAACGTCAAGGGGCAGGGGGATGCCTTCATGCTCAAGGAGGTTCGCCGATTGCAGGTTGAATTTAACCGCTTGGGCAAGGACTTGCAGCGATGGGCAAACACGCACCCCAGCAAGTTAAAGGTCGCAGAGAGCATCAAGGCGTGCTGGCAGCGACGTACCGAGTTTGTTCACAATAATGCAGGTGAGGTAACAGGTTATGCCCTTGACCTCAGCAATTGGCTTGTCGAAGACTTGCCGACGTTGACGGTCGAAATGCCCCATGTGTCGAGTCTGTCTCTGCGACGCATGGGCTTGCTCAATAACGTCGGGGAGTTTCTGGAGGCCTTCAAGGGCCTGCGCCACCTGGTTTTGGATGGAAACCGGCTGACCGACCTGCCAAAAATCATTGGCAGCATGAGCGGGCTGACCCAATTGTCCCTGGGGGGCAATCAACTGCGGTTGACCCTGGACAGTGTGAAGGCGTTGGCTCGCTTGAAGCATTTAAGGGTGCTCTCTCTGTCGAACAACCCTCTGGTGCTGGCTCCGGATGTAAGCGCCATGGCGCAGTTGGATCAGCTCTACCTGGCCCATTGCCAGTTGAACGTGTTGCCCGTCGGGGTGCTTGAGCTGCGTCGGTTAAGGCGCCTGGACTTGCGTGGCAACCTGTTGGTGGAGCTGCCCCAGACGCTATTTCAGCGAACCGCGGCGCAGAACCGCGGGACGACGTTGCAGCAGAACCCTGAATTATCCCTGCACACCCTGGACCGAATTGAAGCTTATAGACTGCGCAGCGGGGTGGCATTGCTCGACAGGGCGATGCCACGGTATGTCACTGAGAACGTTGCTTTGTTGGTTTGGCTTGAAGAAATGCCAGTTGCTCAACGTGTACAGCTGACACAGCTATGGCAGGACCTTAGGGTAGAGCCTGGGGCCGATGCTTTTTTTCGGCTGATTGCGGATATGACGCGTTCGGCGACTTACAAGGCTGCCCCGGCACGCGCCGGACTCGCGGAGCAAGTCTGGACGCTGATAAAAGATGTTGCGGACGATGAGCAACTTCGTCGGGAGATTTTCGCGGCGGTCGACGCCCCAGGTACCTGTACGGACCAACGCACCGATGTGCTGTTCAAGCTCCGTCTACAGGTGCGAATTCATAAAGCTGGGCTTGACGCCGGTACTTTGCAGGTTGAGTCGGGGCTGATAGCGCTGGGCAGGGGCCATTTTCGTCTGGTGGAGCTGGATAAACTGGTCAGCGCTGATATTGCAGCGCGTCAATCGGCGTTGCACGCACGTGCTGCTGCTACTGCGGTGAGCGAGGCTGCGGCTGTCGCTCGGGAACAAGCATTGCCAAATGCCGCCGATTTGTCCGAGGCCGCACAGGCGGCAACAGAGGCTGCAGAGAGCGCAGAGGCCGCGGCGCAACTGGGGGCGCCAGGGGCCCAGGCCGCAGATGCTGCCGAACGTCAGGCACGCGAGATTGCGAATACGGCAGGCATTGTTGATTGGCCCAGAGAGCCCTTTAGTGAAGGTCTCGAGGTGGATCTGGTTTATCGCACCTCCTTGGCCGATCGGCTCGAACTGCCGCTCCAGCCGCGCCTCATCATGTTTGGGGATATCTACCCGGTCAGCGAACCGGTCATACGCCAAGCCGGCGACACAATTGAGCACAAGGAGGCCGTGCCGGGTGTGCTGGCGCGTTTTTTGGTGGAAGAGGCTTTTTGGGAGGATCACCTGAGGAAGCTCTATACCAGTGACATTGAGCAACGCTTCAGTCAAACCAAACAAATGCTTCAAGAAAAATCGTCCGCCCTGGATGACCTCGAAGATAGCGTCGGGAACTATTATGGAACCGAGAATGCTGAGGCGCGTCGCTCGCATCTAGAGGATGTCAACGAGGCGTTGGAGGAAGTACAGAGGCTTTTCGGTTTAGAGCTTCAGCAGATTGTCGATCCTGCGGGGATGCCGCAAGGGGACTTTCTATCAACCCAACGCATTGCATTGGGAGATGCCTGGGTTTTAGAGGAAAAGCGTGCTCTGGTGGCTGTTACCCAATCAATCCTGGATCGACCCGTGCCCCTCTGAACCGTGCGTCAGGAAGCACAAAGGGGACCCGAAGGTCCCCTTTAATTTGTCGTTGCGTGCTCTTTTCTTATTATTGAGGGGCGGCCTGTTGTTGTTTTTGGTAGCCGTGGCCCGTACCGCTGTTTTTGGCGACCCCATCCGGGATCAAGAGCAAACGTATTTTTTTGAACGCTGACCTGCTTCTTCGTAAACGATCCAACCAGTGGGCAGCTACCTGAGGTAGTTTTATTTTTCTCTATCCGGTTGCGGGTTGCGGCATGCCGTACCCTGGGAAGCACATCTTCTCCAAAAAAATCTGTTAGCTGCGTCTCTGCCGTGTTGTTTTTGTTATGTCAGAGTCGTTTCGTCTTATTTTTATTAGGTTTGGAGCTTTTTATTCTTGTTATGCCATAGAGATAGCAGAAGGCGTGCCAACTTTATAAATTCCTTTAAAATCAATGATTTAATTTTTTAGCCAGATATATTTGTTGGGTCGCACCATAAATTCTGTTCCCTCGTTACCCGTTGTGCGGGTGTGCGGTAACACATTGTCACAGCTGTGCTACTCACCCGGCGTTACGCGCTCTCGCTACACGGGAACCCGTGGGCCGCCCAAGCACGTCGCAGATCTGCTGACCCGCGCCAATCAAGCGCTCCAGGTCAATGCCCGTGTCGATACCCAGGCCATTGAGCAGGTACAGCACATCCTCGGTAGCGACGTTACCGCTCGCGCCCTTGGCGTAAGGGCAACCGCCGAGGCCGGCGATGGAGCTGTCGAACACCTGGATGCCTTCCAGCAGGCTGGCGTAGACATTAGCGATGGCCTGGCCATAGGTGTCATGGAAATGCCCGGCCAGCTTGTCCCGCGGCACCTGGGCACCGACCACTTCGAACAGCCGCCGGGTTGCCCCCGCCGTGCCGGTGCCGATGGTGTCGCCCAGGGACACTTCATAGCAGCCCATGGCATACAGTTCGCGAGCGACGGCCGCCACCTGCGCTGGGGCGATATCGCCTTCATACGGGCAACCCAACACGCACGACACATACCCGCGCACGCTGATGCCTTGCTGCTTGGCCGCGTCCATGATGGGTGCGAACCGCGCCAGGCTTTCGCTGATGGAGCAGTTGATATTGCGCTGGGAAAACGCTTCGGACGCTGCGGCAAATACCGCAACTTCCTTGACCCCGGCCGCCAGCGCATCCTCGAACCCGCGCAGGTTTGGCGCCAGCGCCCCATAGGTCACGCCGGGCTTGCGCTGGATCTGTGCAAACACCTCGGCTGAGCCGGCCATTTGCGGCACCCATTTGGGCGAGACAAAACTGCCGACTTCGATATAGCTCAACCCGGCGTCGCTCAAGGCGTCCACCAGCTGGACCTTATCCGCCACGCTGATGGGCTGGGCTTCGTTCTGCAAACCGTCGCGCGGGCCGACTTCCACCAGGCGTACGTGTGAGGGGAGGGACATGGCAGTTACCTTCTGGTCAATGGCCGGCTTGGCTGATGGTGTGCGCGAGTGCCTGGGTGCAACGCTCTTCGGCGGTGTCCAGCTCGAGCTTCATTTGTTCGATATCCAGCAACTGTTGCTCAAGTTGTTCACGGCGTTCGGCGATCTTGGCCAGCATGCTGTTGAGTTGGATCTGGTTGCCGCCGGTGGGGTCGTAGAGTTCGATCAGCTCGCGGCATTCGGCCAGGGAAAAGCCGATGCGTTTGCCGCGCAGGATCAGCTTGAGGCTGACTTTGTCCCGCGCCGAGTAGATGCGCTCCTGGCCCCGGCGTTCCGGGGCCAGCAGGCCTTGTTCTTCATAGAAGCGAATGGCACGGGTGGTGATGTCGAGCTCGCGGGCGAGGTCGGAGATGCTGTAGGTGGTGCTCATGGCGGTGCTCAAGAAAGGCTTGGCGCTAAGCTAATTGCAGGTTGACGTGAACGTCAAGGCCGCCATCAACACTGTAGGAGCGAGCTTGCTCGCGAAAAATCCGAGAGCACCGAGCTAAACCAGGCAGCCCTCGTCATCGTTGACGATTTTCGCGAGCAAGCTCGCTCCTACAACGTCAGGGCTCAGGCTTGTTGTTTATCGAGTTTCTTTTCATGGGCCGTCACCTGCTGGCACAACTCGATCATCTGCTCACGCATCCAGCGGTTCGCCGGGTCCTGGTCGGTGCTTTCATGCCAGTACAGATGGGTTTCCACCAGCGGTACGTCATTGACCGGCAAATTGAACCAGTGCAGTTCATGACGGCGGGCGAAGCGCTCGGGCACGGTCATCACCATGTCGGTCTGCTGCAACACCTGGGAAGCCATCAGGTAATGCTGGGAACGCAGGGCGATCTTGCGCTGGATGCCCATTTTGCCCAAGGCCAGGTCTACATGGCCCAACCCGTTACGGCGGCTGGAGATATGGATATGGGTCAACGACAGGTAGTCATCCAGGCTGAATTTGTCCTTGCCCGCCATCGGGTGGCCCTTGCGCATGGCGCACACGTAGCGGTCTTCCATGAGCTTGACATGGCGCACCTGTGGGTCGGTGTTGAGCGGTGCGTCCACGGCAAAATCCAGGCGCCCGGCCGCCAGCTCCTTGGTGGTTTCACGGCGCTTGGACAGGAAACTCTCGATCACCACCGTCGGTGCCAGGCGGCGCAGGCGCTGGAACAGCTGCGGCAGGATCACCGCCTCGGTGAGGTCGGTCATGCTGATGCGGTAGGTCTTGGCCGCCTGCTGCGGGTTGAAGATGCGGCTTTCCTGCACCGACACCCGCAGCAACGACAGCGCATTGCGCACCGGGCCGATGATGTTCTGCGCCATGGGCGTGGGCACCATGCCTTGGGCGGTGCGTACGAACAGCGGGTCGTTGAAGGTCTCGCGCAGGCGGGCCAGGGCGTTGGACACCGCCGGTTGAGTGATGCCGACGATCTGCCCGGCACGGGTCAGGTTGGCTTCGGTGTAGATCGCATCAAAGACGATGAAGAGGTTGAGGTCGACCTTGCTCAGATTCATTTCGTTGCGCTCTTATTGTTAGAGGTCCATACGCCGATCATATATCGGTGATGAATGTTAATACACGCCGAGAATAGGCTAGGTAAATTATCAACGCTGTTCTAGCATCGATTGCATGACCTAAACAACCTCTCAGAGAAGGGAGCTGCCCATGGATTTCGCCTATTCGCCCAAGGTTCAGGAACTGCGTGAACGTGTCACTGCGTTCATGGATGCTTACGTCTACCCGGCCGAGCCGGTGTTCGAGCGGCAGGTCAGCGAAGGTGATCGCTGGCAGCCCACCGCCATCATGGAAGAGCTCAAGGCCAAGGCTAAGGCCGAGGGCTTGTGGAACCTGTTCCTTCCCGAATCCGAACTGGGCGCGGGGCTTACCAACCTTGAATACGCACCGCTGGCGGAAATCATGGGCCGCTCGTTGCTCGGCCCGGAGCCGTTCAACTGCTCCGCGCCCGACACCGGCAATATGGAAGTGCTGGTGCGCTACGCCAACGAAGAACAGAAACAGCGCTGGCTCGAACCGCTGCTGCGCGGTGAGATTCGCTCCGCCTTCGCCATGACCGAACCGGACGTGGCTTCCTCGGACGCCACCAACATGGCCGCCCGCGCCGAACGCCAGGGCGACGAGTGGGTAATCAACGGCAAAAAATGGTGGACTTCAGGTGCTTGCGACCCGCGCTGCAAAATCCTGATCTTCATGGGCCTGAGCAACCCGGATGCACCGCGCCACCAGCAGCACTCGATGATCCTCGTTCCTGTGGACACCCCCGGGGTGAAAATCCTGCGTCCGCTGCCGGTGTTCGGCTACGACGACGCGCCCCACGGCCACGCCGAAGTGCTGTTCGACAACGTGCGCGTGCCCTACGAAAACGTGTTGCTGGGGGAGGGGCGTGGCTTCGAGATCGCCCAGGGCCGCCTTGGCCCAGGCCGTATCCACCACTGCATGCGCTCCGTCGGCATGGCCGAACGCGCCTTGGAATTGATGTGCAAACGCTCGGTCAGCCGCACCGCGTTCGGCAAACCCTTGGCGCGCCTGGGGGGCAATATCGACAAGATCGCCGACTCGCGCATGGAGATCGACATGGCGCGCCTGCTGACCTTGAAAGCGGCGTACATGATGGACACGGTGGGCAATAAAGTGGCGAAAAGCGAAATCGCCCAGATTAAGGTGGTGGCGCCGAATGTAGCCTTGAAGGTCATCGATCGTGCGATCCAGATCCATGGCGGCGCCGGGGTTTCCAATGATTTCCCGCTGGCCTATATGTACGCCATGCAACGCACCCTGCGCCTGGCCGACGGCCCGGACGAGGTGCACCGTGCAGCGATCGGCAAGTTCGAGATTGGCAAGTACGTGCCGCGGGAGTTGATGCGTAGCGGGCAGTAGCACCGCGTCGCCTCTATCGGGAGCAAGCCCCCTCCCACATTTTGACTGTATTCACAAATCCAAATGTGGGAGGGGGCTTGCTCCCGATGAGGCCAGTCCAAGCACCTCAAACTCCAAGGCTCAGTACACCCAAACCTCCACCCGCCGATTCTTGATCCTACCTTCGTCCGCGGTATTCGCCGCCACCGGCATCTGCGCGCCGAACCCGCGGATATCCTTGAGCACCACGCCGCTCTTTGCCAGCTCGCGGCGTACTGCCATAGCCCGCAGCTTCGACAGCAACGCCGCACGCTGCGGATCATTCTTGGCATCGCCAAACCCCACCAGGGTTACCTGTTTATCGAGCTTGCCGTGGCTTCGTATATAAGCCACCACCCGCTGCAGATCCTGGCGCGCCTTGTTGTCGAGGCTGGCGCTGCCTTCCTCGAAACGAAAATTCACGGTCAAACGCTGGGCGTCACGGGCGAGGGCCTGGTAGTCGTCGGGCATTGACGGGCGTGGCGCCACGCCAATCGCCTGCACCTGTTGGGCGATAAAGCCATTGGCGGCGACTATCGCCTGGCCCTTGCTGCCTTGGGCGAAGTCCACCAGCGCCTTGGCCCAGGGGTTGCGGGAGGAGGGCGGCAGGTAAAAGAACAGCCGCCGTGACAGCGGGTAATCCTCGGTGGCAATCAAGCTGGTCAACGGCAACATCGGTTGTGAGTCGCCGTCGACAATCGCCACTGCCTTGGCCTGGCGTACGTAGGGCAAGCCGATAAAACCGATGCCCTGGGGGTCATGACTGACCGCATCGGACAGCGCCTCGCTGGACTCGAAACGCTGTGCGGTCCCGGCAAGCGGTTTGCCGCGTCGGCTCAACACCAGTTCCTTGAAGGTGTCGTAGGTGCCGGACTGATCATCCCGGGCGTAGACATGAATGGCCCCGCCAATGCCGCCCAGCGCTTCCCAGGTGCTGACCTCGCCGTTGAAGACCTGCGCCAGTTGCTCGGTGTTCAGCGTATTGAGTGGATTGCGCGGGTTGAGGATGATTGCCAGGCCATCGATGGCAATCACCTGTTCGGCTTCGGGGCTTTTCAGGTCGCCCAGGGACTCGAGGTCTACCAGTTCGCTGTCCTTGATCGGGCGGGACGCCGCGGCGAGGTCGGCACGGTTGTTTTTCAGCGCAGCAAAACCGGTGCTGGAACCATGGGCAGCCACTTCGATGGTCACGGTCTTGCCTTGGCGCGTCTTGCCAACCAGCCGTTGTTCGTTTGCCCCGTCACCCGGTTCGCTGTGTACACCTTGCAGGCCTTGATGCTCCATCAGGCCCTTGACCAACGCCGGGCCGAGTGCCGCCCCGATGGTATTGGAACCCTGGATGCGCAGCGCCGGGCCTTGGCCTGGGACGGGAAGGGGAGCGGCCACGGTGGGCAGGGAGATCGCAAAGCACAGGAACAGAACGCGCAGCCTCATGCTGGCACCTTCTTAAGCCAAAGGGAGTGCCGCGAGATTAAGTCAGGCAGATGGCATGAATATTACAGGCACACAGCAGGACAAAATGTGGGAGGAGGCTTGCTCCCGATTGCGGTGTATCAGCTACAGATGAGCTGGCTGACACACCGCAATCGGGAGCAAGCCCCCTCCCACATTTAGATCTTCACCAAGCTCGCTATCAGCTCAGTTCCAGCCAGATCGGCGCATGATCCGACGGTTTCTCCAAGCCGCGCAAATCGTAATCCACCCCGGCATCCTTGACCCGCGGTACCAGTCCGGTGGACGCCATGATCACGTCAATGCGCAGCCCACGCTTGGGCTCGTCTTCAAACCCACGGCTGCGGTAGTCGAACCAGCTGAAGCGGTCGGCCACGTCCGGGTTGAGGTGGCGGAAGCTGTCCACCAGGCCCCAGTTCTTCAGGCGTGCCATCCACTCGCGTTCTTCCGGCAGGAAGCTGCACTTGCCGGTTTTCAGCCAGCGCTTGGCGTTGTCGGCGCCGATGCCGATGTCACAGTCCTCCGGGGAAATGTTCACGTCGCCCATCACCACCAGTGCCTGGTCGTTGCTGAACTGGCTTTCCAACAGGTGCTGCAAGTCTGCGTAGAAGCGCTGCTTGGCTGGGAACTTGGTCGGATGGTCGCGGCTTTCACCCTGGGGGAAGTAGCCGTTCATGATGGTCACCGGGTGGCCGTTTTCATCGGCGAAGGTGCCCCAGATAAAACGCCGCTGGGCGTCCTCTTCATCGCTGGCAAAACCTTTGTGCACGCTCAGGGCTTCTTTGCGCGAGAGCAGGGCCACGCCGTAGTGGCCTTTCTGCCCGTGGTAGTACACGTGATACCCCAGGGCTTGCACTTCGGCCAGGGGGAACTGGTCATCGTGGACCTTGGTTTCCTGCAGGCCGATCACGTCCGGTTGATGCTTTTCAATCAGCGCCGCCAGCTGATGAGGGCGAGCACGCAGCCCGTTGATATTGAAGGAGACGATTTTCATGGTCGGCAGTCCAGTCTGGCAAAAGGGCGATGCTAGCCGACAAGTCCGACGGGGGCCAGCGTGGCGGTAGGATGAATGCGCTGCTAATGTCTGGGAACGACTGGAGTTGTTCAGGTTCGTACCCATAAGAACGCCATGTTTGAGTGGCGCCCAGGAGATTGACTGTTATGCCAGACACTTCGACGGCCGTTGCCGACATTCGCCTGCTCAATAGCGGTTACTCCCGCGAGGCGCGATCCCTGCTTTACCAGGCGTATCGCCACGAGCCGACCTTCGCCTACATCTTCGAAGCCGAGCGAGCGGGTTATGAGCAACGGGTACGCGCCACTGTGCGCGAACTGGTCAAGCAGCACTTCTTCCAGAAACTTCCCGCCATCGGTCTGTTCGTCAACGACCGGCTGATTGGCATCGCCCTGATTGCACCGCCCCAGCGGCGCCTTGGCATCACCGAGAGTTGGGCGTGGCAGATCCGCATGTGGCTGAGTACCGGCGTGCGCGGGACGCGGCGTTACCTGGAATACCATCAGGCGGTCCTGGCATGCCTGCCCAGTGAGTCGGTGCATGTATTGCCGCTGTTGGGTATTCACCCACAGTTCCAGGGCAAGCACTTCGGAGAGCAACTACTGGAAGCCGTACACAATTGGTGCGCCGACGACCCGCATTCCTCCGGGGTAGTGCTCGACACCGGCAACTCCCGCTACCTGGATTTCTACAAGCGCCAAGGCTATGAAGAGATCGGCGAAGTCGCCGTAGGCCCGGTGCTGGAGCATGTGTTTTTCCATCCCAATCCCCAGGCGTTACATGCTGCAACGGCTTAGACAGAATTATTCAGACAAATCCGGGTTCAAAGACTCTCCCCAGCTCGTGTAGCATCCGCGCCTATGAAGTTTCCAGGAAGATTTACCAGCGGCTTGATTCTGCTGTTCACAAGCTGCGGCGCATTCGCGCAAAGCGAACTGGACGTGCGGATCAAACCCTCAAACGACGCGTTGAAAGCCAACATCGAAGGCTACATCGGCGGGGTGGGCGATCGTGATGAAGAAGCCTTGCTGCGGTTCAGCCGCGGCGCCGAGGAGCAGGCGCGTAAAGCAGCCCAGGCCCTGGGCTACTACCAGCCACGGATCGCCAGTGATGTCAGGGGCGGGAAGAACCCGCGCCTGACGCTCACCATCGACCCCGGCGAACCGGTGCATCTGCGCGACGTGACCATTCGGGTCGATGGCCAGGCCGCGAGCCTCAAGGTTTTTCGCGTGCCTGCCAGCGACGACCTCAAATCCGGCGCGGTGCTCAACCACGGCCATTACGAAGACGCCAAGCGCCTGATCCAGAACCAGGCTTCGCGCTACGGTTTTTTCAGCGGGCGCTTTACCAGCCAGAAGCTGGCGGTGGATCCCCAGGCCGGCGTGGCCGATATCGAACTCATTTACGACAGCGGCCCGCGCTACAGCATGGGCAAGGTCAGCTTCAGCGGCGACACGCCCTTTGATGAAGAACTGCTGCAACGCATGGTGCCGTTCAACAGCGGCACGCCGTATGACTCCGAACTGATCGCCGAACTTAACCAGAACCTGCAAGCCAGCGGCTTCTTCGAAGGCGTGCGGGTGGACGCCAGCCCCACTGCCGCGACCAATGACGTAATCCCGGTTGCCGTGCAGCTGGAAACCCGCAAGCCGCGCACCATGGGCCTGGGCCTGGGTTACTCCACCGACGTCGGCCCACGTGGCAAAGCCAACTGGACACGGCATTGGGTCAACCCCCAGGGTCATAGTTATGGTTGGGAAGCCGAGTTGTCGGCGCCCCGGCAGAACGTCGGCCTGTGGTACGACATCCCCCTCGATCCGCCGCTCACTGACAAGTTGCGTTTCGCCGGCGGCTATCAGAATGAAGAGATCGCCAACACCGACACCTTGAGCAAGCTGCTCACCATCGGCCCCGAATGGCACAGCAAATTGCCCAGCGGTTGGACGCGGGTGATTTCCCTCAAATACCAGCGCGAAGAATACCGCCTGGGCAATGATTCGGGCCTGAGTAACCTGCTGATGCCAGGCGTGAGTTATTCCTACCTGCGCAGTGACAACCGTATCGACCCACACCATGGCTATCGCCTGATGTTCGACACCAAGGTCGCGAAGGAAGGCCTGGGGTCCGACACCAACCTGCTTTACGGCACGGCCACCATCAAAGGCCTGACCACCTTGTGGGACAACCACCGCTTCCTGGGTCGTGCGCAATTTGGCGGCAGTGCCACCAATGGCTACAAATCCGTGCCGCCGTCGTTGCGCTTCTTTGCCGGTGGCGACCAGAGCGTGCGCGGCTACGAGTACCAGACCCTGTCGCCCGAGAACGACCGCGGCGACCGCATCGGCGGCCGCTATATGGTGGCCTTGAGCGCTGAGTATCAATATTCCATCACCGACAAATGGCGCATCGCGACCTTTGTCGACCAGGGTAACTCCTTCAACAACCTGGACTTCCCCAGCCTGAAAACCGGCGTGGGCGTTGGTGTGCGCTGGGTCTCGCCAGTCGGGCCGATTCGCCTTGACCTTGCCCATGCCCTCGAAGATCCGGGCGGCGTTCGATTGCACTTTTCCATGGGGCCTGAGCTGTGATGCGTGGTTTGAAAATCGCGGGGCTTGCGCTGGTCGCTGTCCTCGTCGTGCTGTTGTTGGCTCTGTGGTCGGTACTGGGTACCCAAGCGGGCAGTCGCTGGGCACTGGGCCAGGTGCCGGGGTTGAGCGTGGAAAGTTTCCAGGGCCGCCTGGGCGGGCAGTGGAGTGCCGATCATCTGGTGTGGCAGCAGGATGGCAGCCGTGTCGAGTTAAATGCGCCGAAGTTTGACTGGTCGCCCGGGTGTCTGCTGCGCATGACCCTGTGCATCAACCAGTTGGATGTGAACCAGGTCAGCCTGGCGTTTGCGCCCAGTACCGAAGAAAGCGACAGCGGGCCGATCCAGCTCCCCGATCTGAAGCTGCCGGTTGCCCTCCAGTTGGGCGATGTGCGCATCGGCAGGCTGCTGTTCAACGGCAGTGAAGAACTCAAGGGCCTGCAACTGGCGGCGCACTGGACCGACGCGGGTATGCAGATTGACTCGGTGCACGTGCAGCGCGACGGCCTGGTGCTGGATCTTGCCGGACTGCTGCAACCCAGTGGCAATTGGCCGCTAACCGCCAGCGGCAACCTGAGCCTGCCCTACGCCCCGGGCGGCGCTCCCTGGACCATCGCCCTCAAGCTCGACGGCGACCTGCTCAAGACCCTCAAGCTCGACGCTGACAGCAGCGGCTACCTGCCGGCCAAGCTCAGCGGCGAACTGCAACCCATGGTGGAAAACCTGCCGGCGCAGTTGCACATCACCTCCGAGGCGTTCAAGCCCAGCGCTGACCTGCCTGACACCCTGCAACTCAACCAACTGGACCTGAATGCCAAGGGCGACCTGAAAAGCGGCTATCAGTTAGTAGGCAAAGCCGTGCTGCCGGCGGAAAAAGGCCCGGTGGATTTACTGCTGCAAGGCAAGGTCGATGCCAAGGGCGCACAGATTGCCGGCCTGGACCTGAATGCCGGCGATAAGCAAAGCCTCAAACTCAGTGCCAACCTGGACTGGCAACAAGGTTTCAGTGCTGACGCAAAAATTGACTGGCTGGACTTCCCCTGGCATCGCCTGTATCCCGTGATCGACGAGCCACAAGTGGCGTTGCGCAGCTTCAACGGTGAAATCTCTTATAAAGACGGCAATTACCTCGGCAACCTCAAGGCCGACCTCGACGGCCCGGCGGGTAAATTCAATCTGGTCACGCCTTTCAGTGGCGACCTCAAACAAGTGTTCCTGCCCGAGTTGAAGCTGACCGCCGGCCAAGGCAAGGCCGAAGGCCACCTGAACCTGCAATTTGCCGACGCCATTGCCTGGGATACGGCGCTGGATCTGTCGGCGCTGAACCCGGCCTACTGGGTTGCAGAGTTGCCCGGCACCCTGGCTGGGCTGCTGCGCAGCAAAGGCGAATTCAAAAATGAACAGCTCAAGCTCAACGCCGACCTGGACCTCAAGGGTCGCCTGCGTGGACAGACGGCGGTACTGGCGGCCAAGGCCGAAGGTGGTGGGGAACAATGGACCCTTGCCAACCTGGATATCCGCCTCGGTGACAACCGCATCAACGGCAGCGGCAGCCTGCAACAACGCCTGGCCGGGCAGATCGACATCAAGCTGACGCGCCTGGCCCAGCTCTGGCCGCAACTGCGCGGGCAAATCAATGGACGCGTCGATGTAGCCGGCACCTTGAAAGCCCCCCAAGGCAAGCTCGACCTCAAGGGCCAGCAACTGGCATTTGCCGACAACCGCCTGCAAACCCTCAACCTCGACGCCAACCTTGATAACGCCCAGCGCGCCAGGCTCGACCTCAAGGCCAGTGGCATTCAGGCTGGCGAAACCCAGGTCGGCATCCTCAGTGCCAGCGCCCAGGGCGATATCAAGAGCCAGAAGGTCCAGTTGGACCTCGCCGGCCCTCTGGTCAAGCTGGCCCTGGCCCTGGACGGCAATCTCGACAAAGGCAACTGGCGCGGGCGCCTGGCCAGCGGTGGCGTACAAGCCGGTGGCAAGGATTGGCGACTGCAAGCCCCGGCGAAAATCGAGCGCCTGGCCGATGGCAAGCTGACCTTCGGCGCGCACTGCTGGGTCTCCGGCCCCGCCAGCCTGTGTGGCGAAGACCAGCGCCTGATGCCCGAGCCGAAGCTGCGCTACCACCTCAAGCAATTCCCCATCGACAGCCTCGCGGCATTCTTGCCCAAAGACTTCGCCTGGCAGGGTAAGCTCAACGCCGACGTACAACTTGATTTGCCACAGAGCGGCCCCAAAGGCGTGGTTTCGGTGGATGCCAGCGGCGGCACCCTGCGCGTGCGCGACAAGGGCCAGTGGTTGGATTTTCCCTACAACACCCTGAAGCTGGAAACCACCCTCAACCCCAAGCGCATCGACACCCAGCTTAACTTCCATGGCGGCAAGCTCGGCGAGTTGCTGTTGCAGGCGCAGATCAACCCACTGCCGAGCAACAAGCCGATCACCGGCAATTTCAGCCTCACGGGCCTGGACCTCGCCGTAGCGCGGCCCTTTGTGCCGATGGTGGAAACGCTCAACGGCAAGCTCAACGGCAGTGGCCGCATCTCCGGAGGTTTGCTCGCGCCCCTGGTCAACGGCAACCTGAACCTGGTGGAAGGCGAAGTCTCCGGGCCGGAACTGCCCATCAGCCTCGAGGGCCTGAACCTGCAGGCGCAGATCGCTGGCGAAAGCGTGCAGCTCAACGGTGGCTGGCACAGCGGCAAGGCCGGGCAGGGCAGCCTCAAGGGCCAGATCGACTGGGGCCGTGCGCTGGTGGTTGATCTCAACCTCAAGGGCTCGCAACTGCCGGTGACGGTGGAACCCTATGCCAAGCTGGAAGTGGCGCCCGACCTGAAGATCAGCCTCAAGGACGACAAGCTGGCGATTGCTGGCAAGGTCCATATCCCCCGTGGCGATATCACCGTGCGCGAACTGCCGCCGTCGACGGTCAAGGTCTCCGATGACACCGTGATCATCGGCAGCCAGACCGAAGAGGGCAAGCCGCCGATGGCCATGGCCATGGATATCGACGTGGAGGTGGGCGAAGACCAGCTCAACTTCGCCGGCTTCGGCCTCACCGCCAAGGTCCAGGGCCATGTGCACATCGGCGACAACATGGATACCCGTGGCGAACTGTGGCTCAACGACGGTCGCTACCGCGCCTACGGCCAGCGCCTCAATGTGCGCCGTGCGCGGCTGCTGTTCGCCGGGCCGCTGGACCAACCGTTCCTGGATATCGAGGCGGTACGCATCGTCACCGAATCCAGCCGCACGGTCACCGCAGGTATTCGTCTCAGTGGCAGCGCCGAACAACCCACCACGCAGATCTTCTCCGAACCGGCCATGGCCCAGGAAGACGCGCTGTCGTACCTGGTACTGGGGCGTTCGCGCACCAACACCGGCGAAGACAACAACATGCTCGCCGAAGCCGCCCTGGGCCTGGGTTTGATGGGCAGCGCCGGAGTGACTACGGATATTGCCAACAAACTGGGTATCCAGGACTTCGACCTCGATACCCAGGGCACCGGCAACAGCACCGCCGTGGTGGCCAGCGGCAAGATCAACGAGAAGCTCAGTTTGCGTTATGGGGTCGGGGTGTTTGAACCGGCTAACACCATTGCCTTGCGTTATTTGTTGAGTAAGAAGGTGTACCTGGAGGTGGCGACGGGTGTGGCCAGCTCTCTTGATATCTTCTACAAACGCGACTTCTGATCGGTATGCGGTAAAAAATGTGGGAGTCCCCACCACATCTTCGATGTGACGCTGTCGCGCAGCAAACTAGGGAGCTTGCTCCCGTGGCGGCCTGACAGCCGAGCAGGATGTTGGTTTTCGTCCTGGGTACATATCCGTTATTTGGGCAACGGCCACTTATGGTTCCGCTTTTACAGCGGCTCACTTTTGAAAAGCCGGAATGCCGGCCCAGGCAAAAGTAAGCAAAACGCTCTTGCCCCACCACTCGGCACCTCGCCTAGGCTCGGTGTGCCCGTAATCCGACATTGATTTGGGGGGCCGCCGCCACGCGCCATCCATGGCGCGGGGCGGCTAAACCGGCATCCCTGCCGGTTTACCCCCCAAATCCCCGTCGAATTCCGGCCAGCGTGGTTTAACGGGGCGCCTGAGATCAAAAACACAGCGAGGCGGCCTTATAGCCGACCTGATCGTTGAAGCGTGCGCGTACCCCTGTGGGAGCGGGCTTGCCCGCGAAGGTCGTTAACGATGACGCGGGAAACCAGACAGAACGCGGCGTTCTCAAGTTTTTCGCGAGCAAGCTCGCTCCTACGAGAGAAGCAGAAGCGCCGCCAGCGTATCTGCGATGCGCAGCGAGTCGCTTTTGATCTCAGGCGCCCCGTTAAACCACGCTGGCCGAACGCAGGCTTGAAGCCGTGGGTAACCCGGCAGGACGCCGGGTTAGCCGTCCTGGGCCAAGGAGGGCCCATGACGGCGGCCCACGGATTCAAGCCGGAGTGAGGGCACACCGAGCCCGGGCGAGGTGCCGAGTGGTGGGGCAAGAGCGTTTTGCTTACTTTGCCGCTTTTGCAAAGTGAGCCGCCGTAAGGGCGGAACCTATAGTGGCCGTTACCTAAGCAACGGATATGTACTCGCTCCAACAAACCAACAACCCGGTCACATCGTCGACGTGGCGCCGTCGCGCAGCATCCCGGGCCGCCGCCAAAATATCCGGCGTTAAGACTAAATTTTAAATCTTTAAAATCAGTAGCTTATTTGAAGTTTGATAAGAGGGGGCTTGCCCCCGATAGCGGTATATCAGTCAGCTTGCTTGTAGCTGACCCACCGCAATCGGGAGCACGCTCCCTCCCACATTGGTTTTCATTTCAATCCAGCCTTCAGCCAACTACCAAGCAAACTAATAATTCCATTTGACATTCGCTGCCTAAGCAGTAACATCTCGTCACACATTCACTGCCTAGGCAGTAATAAGGTGACTTTCGATGCCTCACTTCACCCCCGATAACTTCCACAACTGCCACCTCGGCCTGTTGCTGGGGCGCGCCGCGATTCTCAAGGACCGCATCATCGACACCCATATGGAACCCCACGGCATCACTGCCGCGCAGTTCAAGGTGTTGATCATCATGGCCCAGTTCGGCGTCGATACCCCGGCCGAGCTGTGCCGCAACCTGTCCCTGGACAGCGGCTCGATGACGCGCATGCTCGACCGACTGGAACAAAAAAACCTGCTCAGCCGTAAGCGTTCCGAGCTGGACCGGCGCCAGGTGCAGTTGGTGCTGACCGCCGAGGGCCAGCGCCTGGCGGACATGCTCCCGCACATTGGCGCCCAGGCCCTCAACCAGTTGGCCGGCGTCCTCGAGGCGGGCGAGCTGGAGACCCTGGAGCGAATCCTGAAGAAAATGCTCATCGCTGCGGGTGACCCCATCACTATCCAGCGGGTAGGTAAATCATGAACACACGCGCATTCAGCCTGGTGCTGGCGGCGATGACGTTGGCCGGTTGCGCCAATTACAGCGGTCTCGACACACAAGGCCAGCGCCTCGACGCCAATACCCTGCAAACCGGTAAATCCCTCGGCGGCGTGACGTTGTCGAACGCTGCCTGGCCGGCTGCCGACTGGTGGAAAAGCCTTGGCGACCCACAGCTCGACAGCCTGATCGCCGAAGCCCTGCAAAACAGCCCCGACATGCAAGTCGCCGACGCCCGTGCCCATCAGGCCGAAGCCGCTGCCTATGCCGCCAACGCTGCGCGCATGCCAACCCTGGATGCCAGCGCCGGTGTCAGCCGTTCGCGCCTGGCCAAGGACCAGGACCCACGCGGGCAGGGCGATGCGTACTCGACGGTGCGCAACATCGGCGCCAGCTTCAACTACAACTTCGACCTCTGGGGCGGCCAGCGCGCCGCCTGGGAAGCCGCCCTGGGCGAGGCCCGTGCCGCCGAAGTCGACCAACAGGCCGCACGCCTCACCCTGGCCGCCAACGTGGCCAAGGCCTACAGCGACCTGGGCCAGGCGCATATCGTGCGCGACCTGGCGGTCGACGACCTCAAGCGCACCCGCCAGATGCTCGACTTGAGCAAGCGTCGCCTGAGTTCAGGCATCGACAGTGAATATCAATACCAGCAGACCGAGAGCCTGGAAGCCAGCTCCCAGTCGCAGCTGATCGATGCGGAAAAACAACTGCAAAGCGCCAAGATCGCCCTGGCGGTGTTGCTCGGCAAAGGCCCGGATCGGGGTGGCGAGTTGGCCCGTCCCGCGGTGCTCAAGCCCAGCGCCGTCGCCGTACCTTCGGTATTGCCCGCCGAGCTGCTCGGCCGTCGTCCCGACCTGATCGCAGCACGTTGGCGAGTAGAAGCGGCGAGCAAGAACATCGACGCGAGCAAGACCCGCTTCTACCCCAACCTCAACCTGAGCGCGAGCGCCGGGGCCGAGTCGTTGCTGGGGGACGCGATGTTCGGTTCGGCCAGCCGTTTTTTCAACATTGCACCGACGATTTCCCTGCCGATCTTCGACGGCGGCCGCCTGCGTGCCGACCTCGACGCCCGCGACGCCGATTACGACCTGGCCGTGGCCCAGTACAACAAGACCCTGGTGCAAGCCCTGGGTGATATCGGCACCACCCTCTCGCAATTGCGCGACACCGGGCGGCAGATCCAGGCCCAGCAACATGCCGCCGACATCGCCCAGCAGTCCTACGACACCGGGGTGCAACGCTACAGCTCAGGCATCGGCAACTACCTGGATGTGCTCAGCATCGAGCAGCAATTGCTGCAGGCCCAGCGTCAGCTGGCGACCTTGAATGCGGCGCAGATCGACCTGTCGATTCAACTGATGCAGGCCCTGGGTGGCGGGTACAACGCCAGCAATGTGGCCGCGACCACCCCAGCTACACGCACGGAATAATTTGAGGTATTTGTCATGGCCACTGCCGACAGCAACAACGCTACTGAACAACCCAAAGACAACAACCCACGCAAACGCAAAGTCATGCTGATCGGCCTGGCGCTGATCGTCATCCTTGGTGTGGTGGGCGTGTGGGCGTGGTATGAGTTCTACGGGCGCTTCAATGAAAGCACCGACGACGCCTACGTGAACGGCAACGTGGTGGAAATCACCCCGCTGGTCACCGGCACCGTGGTCAGCATCGGCGCCGACGATGGCGACCTGGTCCATGAAGGCCAGGTGCTGATCAACTTCGACCCCAACGATGCTGCCGTCGGCCTGCAAAGTGCCCAGGCCAACCTGGCCCGCACCGTGCGTCAGGTGCGCGGCTTGTACAGCAACGTCGATGGCATGAAAGCCCAGGTCAATGCACAGAAGGCCGACGTGCAAACCGCCCAGGACAACTACAACCGGCGCAAGACCCTGGCCCAGGGCGGCGCGATCTCCCAGGAAGAACTGTCCCACGCCCGCGACAGCCTGACTGCCGCCAAGAACGCCTTGACCAACCTCGAGCAACAACTGAAAACCACCAATGCCCTGGTGGATGACACGGTGATTTCGTCGCACCCCGACGTGCAAGCGGCCGCCGCGCAATTGCGCCAGGCGTACCTGGCCAATGCGCGCAGCACCCTGATCGCGCCGGTCACCGGTTATGTGGCCAAGCGCACCGTGCAACTGGGCCAGCGCGTGCAGCCGGGCACCGCGCTGATGGCGGTGATCCCGCTGGATCAGTTGTGGATCGATGCCAACTTCAAGGAAACCCAACTGCGCGACATGCGTATCGGCCAGCCGGTGGATATCGAGTCGGACATCTACGGCAGCGACGTGAAGTACAGCGGCACTGTCGACAGCCTCGGTGCCGGCACCGGCAGTGCATTCGCCCTGTTGCCGGCGCAGAACGCCACCGGTAACTGGATCAAGATCGTGCAACGGGTGCCGGTGCGCATCCATATCAACGCCGAAGAGTTGGCCAAGCACCCGCTGCGAGTGGGCCTGAGTACTGTGGTGAATGTGGACCTGCACGACCAGAGCGGCCCCGTGCTGGCGCAACAGGCGCCGCAAAAGGCGTCGTTCACCACCAACGTGTATGAGCGCCAGTTGGCCGAGGCCGATGCCATGATCAATCAGTTGATCCATGACAACAGCGTCGCCGCTCCCAAGGCTGCGCAACGCTGATGAGCAATAACGCCTCGTTCACGCCACCCAGCCTGTTGATGGCCACTATTGGCCTGTCGCTGGCGACCTTCATGCAGGTGCTCGATACCACCATCGCCAACGTGGCGTTGCCGACCATTTCCGGCAACCTGGGCGTGAGTTCGGAGCAGGGCACCTGGGTCATCACTTCGTTCGCGGTGAGCAACGCCATTGCCTTGCCGCTCACCGGCTGGTTGAGCCGACGCTTCGGCGAGGTGAAGCTGTTCCTGTGGGCGACCATCCTGTTTGTGCTGGCGTCGTTCCTCTGCGGGATTTCCACCTCGATGCCCGAGCTGATCGGCTTTCGGGTGCTGCAAGGCTTGGTCGCCGGGCCGTTGTACCCGATGACGCAGACGCTGTTGATCGCGGTCTACCCACCCGCCAAGCGCGGCATGGCCCTGGCGTTATTGGCGATGGTCACGGTGGTGGCGCCGATTGCCGGGCCGATCCTCGGCGGCTGGATCACCGACAGCTACAGCTGGCCGTGGATCTTCTTTATCAACGTGCCCATCGGCATCTTTGCGGTGATGGTGGTGCGTGCGCAGCTGAAAAAGCGCCCGGTGGTCACCAGTTACCAGCCGATGGACTACGTTGGGCTGCTGAGCCTGATCGTCGGGGTCGGTGCCTTGCAGATCATTCTCGACAAGGGCAATGACCTGGACTGGTTCGAATCCAACTTCATCATCATCGGTGCGGTGATCTCGGTGATTGCCCTGGCGGTGTTTGTCATCTGGGAAATGACCGACAAGCACCCGGTGGTCAACCTGCGTCTGTTCGCGCACCGTAACTTCCGCATTGGCACCATCGTGTTGATCCTCGGTTACGCGGGCTTCTTCGGCATCAACCTGATCCTGCCGCAGTGGCTGCAAACCCAGATGGGCTACACCGCCACCTGGGCCGGGCTGGCCGTGGCGCCGATCGGCATTCTGCCGGTGCTGATGTCGCCATTCGTGGGCAAGTACGCGCACAAATTCGACCTGCGCCTGCTGGCGGGCCTGGCATTTCTGGCGATTGGCTTGAGCTGCTTCATGCGCGCAGGCTTCACCAACGAAGTGGACTTCACCCACATCGCCATGGTGCAGCTGTTCATGGGCATCGGCGTGGCGCTGTTCTTCATGCCGACCTTGAGCATCCTGATGTCCGACCTGCCGCCGCACCAGATTGCCGACGGCGCCGGGCTGGCGACGTTCCTGCGTACCTTGGGCGGCAGCTTCGCGGCGTCGCTGACCACCTGGATCTGGATCCGCCGCGCCGACCAGCACCACGCCTACATGAGCGAGAGCATGACCCCCTACGACTCGGCCACCCGTGATGCCATCCAGGCGCTCGGTGGAGCGGGGCAGAAGGCGTACGCGCAACTGGATCAAGTCCTCACCAGCCAGGCGTACATGATGTCCACCGTGGATTACTTCACGTTGCTGGGGTGGATGTTCATGGGCTTGATGTTACTGGTGTGGCTGGCCAAACCGCCATTTACCGCAAAGGCCGGGCCAGCAGCCTCGGGCCACTGATAGCCAAGGCTGAAATGCAATCAAACTGTGGGAGGGGCGGTGCGACGATTCGACTTGCCCCCGATGGCGGTGGGTCAGTCAACACATCTGATACTGACCCACTGCAATCGGGAGCAAGCCCCCTCCCACATTGGATCGATGGTGTATTTGAGTCAGGCGCCAGGCAGTGCCGGTACTACCTGCACCGAGTTGGGGCCAGCAGCCTCGGGCCACTGAAAGCAAAGGTTGAAATGCAATCAAACTGTGGGAGGGGGCAAGCCCCCTCCCACAGTTTAATCTCTGTTCACATTCGACCAGTGGTGTTTGAGAGTCAGGCGCCAGGCAATGCCAACTGCGGGTTGACGAAGTCAAACGCCGCCAGTTGAAAGCCTTGCTCATCCACCTGCAACGCCCAGCCCTGTTTGTCCCAGTCCCCCAGTACAATACGCTTGGCCGCCTGGTCGCCAATCTGCAACTTGTGGATCGCCGGGCGGTGGGTATGGCCGTGGACCAGGGTGTGCACGCCGAACTGCTGCATCACCCGCGGTACTTCTTCGGGGGTGACATCGACAATATCGTTGGCCTTCATGCGTACTTGGGCAGAACTTTCACTGCGCAGCTTGCGCGCCAGTTTGTGGCGCGTGCCCAAGGGCAGGTGACGCAGGATAAACAACACAATCGGGTTACGCAGGATGCGCCGCAGCTTCATATAGCCAAGGTCGCGGGTGCAGAGGCTGTCGCCGTGCATCAGTAGCACAGGCTCGCCATACAATTGCACGACACTCGGGTCCTTGAGCAAGGTGGCGCCTGCCGCTTTGCAGAACGCCTTGCCGATCAGGAAATCGCGGTTGCCATGCATGATGAAAATCGGGGTGCCGCTGTCGCTCAGTTCACGCAACGCCGCACAGATGGAACGCTGGAAGGGGGTCATACCATCGTCGCCAATCCAGGCTTCAAAGAAGTCCCCCAGAATGTACAACGCCTGGGCGCCACGGGCGCGGCCGTGGAGCAGATCCAGAAACGCCCGGGTAATATCCGGGCGTTCCTCTTCCAGATGCAAGTCTGAAATCAGCAATATCACGCTTCGATGATCTCGGCTTTCTCGATGATCACGTCGTCTGCTGGAACGTCCTGGTGACCGGCCTTGGAGGTGGTGGACACGCCTTTGATCTTGTCGACAACGTCGGTGCCTTGGGTGACTTTACCGAACACCGCATAACCCCAACCCTGCACATTCTTGCCGCTGTGGTTGAGGAAGCTGTTGTCGGCGACGTTGATGAAGAACTGCGCGGAGGCCGAATGCGGCTCCATGGTGCGGGCCATGGCGACGGTGTACTTGTCGTTGGAAAGGCCGTTGTCCGCTTCGTTCTGGATGCTTGGGCGCTTGTCTTTCTTTTCTTTCATGCCAGGCTCGAAACCGCCGCCCTGGATCATGAAGTTACCGATGACACGGTGGAAAACGGTGTTTTCGTAGTGGCCGGCTTTCACGTATTCGATGAAGTTGGCGACGGTGATCGGCGCTTTCTCGGCGTTCAGCTCGATGACGATGTCACCGTGGTTGGTGGTCAGTTTGACTTGAGTCATGTTCACTACTCTTTTCAGGGAATTCGTGGGTTTGGACGCCTGGGCGCCACGACCGATTTGGCGAAACTTGGGCCAAGACGCGCAGTTTAGCGTGCCTTGCAGGAATTTCGAGGTGGTTTTTTACCGCGCCTGTCATTAAAGCAGCAATTAAAGCAGCAGTTTTCGACCGCGCTCTGTCAGGTGGTTGACAGCTTCGGCTATGATAAGCCCTTTGTTTTATCTGGCCCGACCCGGCCACGAACCTGTCTGTTCAAGGATCCTATGAGCAAGCCCACTGTCGACCCTACCTCGAATTCCAAGGCCGGACCTGCCGTCCCGGTCAACTTCCTGCGCCCGATCATCCAGGCGGACCTGGATTCGGGCAAGCACACGCAGATCGTCACCCGCTTCCCGCCAGAGCCCAACGGCTACCTGCACATCGGCCACGCCAAGTCGATCTGTGTGAACTTCGGCCTGGCCCAGGAGTTCGGTGGCGTCACGCACCTGCGTTTCGACGACACCAACCCGGCCAAGGAAGACCAGGAATACATCGACGCCATCGAAAGTGACATCAAGTGGCTGGGCTTCGAGTGGTCCGGTGAAGTGCGCTACGCCTCCAAGTATTTCGACCAGTTGTTCGACTGGGCCGTCGAGCTGATCAAGGCCGGCAAGGCCTATGTGGACGACCTGACCCCGGAGCAGGCCAAGGAGTACCGTGGCACGCTGACCGAGCCGGGCAAGAACAGCCCGTTCCGCGACCGTTCGGTGGAAGAGAACCTGGACTGGTTCAACCGTATGCGCGCCGGTGAGTTCCCGGACGGTGCCCGCGTGCTGCGCGCCAAGATCGACATGGCCTCGCCAAACATGAACCTGCGCGACCCGATCATGTACCGCATCCGCCATGCCCACCACCACCAGACCGGTGACAAGTGGTGCATCTACCCCAACTACGACTTTACCCACGGTCAGTCGGATGCCATCGAAGGCATCACCCACTCCATCTGCACCCTGGAGTTCGAAAGCCATCGCCCGCTGTACGAGTGGTTCCTGGACAGCCTGCCGGTGCCGGCGCACCCGCGCCAGTACGAGTTCAGCCGCCTGAACCTCAACTACACCATCACCAGCAAGCGCAAGCTCAAGCAACTGGTGGATGAAAAGCACGTGCATGGCTGGGACGACCCACGCATGTCGACCTTGTCGGGCTTCCGTCGTCGTGGCTACACCCCGGCGTCGATCCGCAATTTCTGTGAGATGGTCGGCACCAACCGTTCCGACGGCGTGGTCGACTACGGCATGCTCGAGTTCAGCATCCGCCAGGACCTCGACGCCAACGCCCCCCGCGCCATGTGCGTGCTGCGCCCGTTGAAAGTCGTGATCACCAACTACCCGGAAGGCCAGGTCGAGAACCTCGAGCTGCCGCGTCACCCACAGAAAGAAGAGCTGGGCGTGCGCAAATTGCCATTCGCCCGCGAAATCTACATCGACCGCGATGACTTCATGGAGGAGCCGCCCAAGGGCTACAAGCGCCTGGAGCCGAACGGCGAAGTGCGCCTGCGCGGCAGCTACGTGATCCGCGCTGACGAAGCGATCAAAGACGCCGATGGCAACATCGTCGAGCTGCGTTGCTCCTACGACCCCGACACCCTGGGCAAGAACCCTGAAGGCCGCAAGGTCAAGGGCGTGGTCCACTGGGTGCCGGCCGCCGCCAGCATCGAGTGCGAAGTGCGTCTGTACGATCGCCTGTTCCGCTCGCCGAACCCCGAGAAGGCTGAAGACAGCGCGAGCTTCCTCGACAACATCAACCCTGACTCCCTGCAAGTGCTCACTGGTTGTCGTGCCGAGCCATCGCTTGGCGACGCACAGCCGGAAGACCGTTTCCAGTTCGAGCGCGAAGGTTACTTCTGCGCGGATATCAAGGACTCGAAACCTGGTGCTCCGGTATTCAACCGTACCGTGACCTTGCGAGATTCGTGGGGCCAGTGATTAAGTCTTAAGGGAAACATCGTGCTAACGATCTACAACACGCTCAGCAAGACCAAAGAAGTCTTCAAGCCCCTGGATGGCAACAAGGTGCGCATGTACGTGTGCGGCATGACCGTGTACGACTACTGCCACATCGGCCACGGCCGCAGCATGGTTGCCTTCGACCTGGTGACCCGCTGGTTGCGTTTCAGCGGCTACGACCTGACCTATGTGCGCAACATCACCGACATCGACGACAAGATCATCAACCGCGCCAACGAAAACGGCGAGGCGTTCGACGCGCTGACCGAGCGCATGATCGCCGCCATGCACGAGGACGAGGCGCGCCTCAACATCCTCAAGCCGGACATGGAGCCGCGTGCCACGGACCACATCCCTGGCATGCACGCGATGATCCAGACCTTGATCGACAAGGGCTATGCCTACGCCCCAGGCAATGGTGACGTGTACTACCGCGTCGCCAAGTTCATGGGCTACGGCAAGCTGTCGCGCAAAAAGATCGAAGACCTGCGCATCGGTGCACGTATCGAAGTCGACGAAGCCAAGCAGGACCCGCTCGACTTTGTGCTGTGGAAAGCCACCAAGCCGGGCGAGCCAAGCTGGGAGTCGCCCTGGGGCGCCGGGCGTCCGGGCTGGCACATCGAATGCTCGGTGATGTCCACCTGCTGCCTGGGCGAGACCTTCGACATTCATGGCGGTGGCAGCGACCTTGAGTTCCCGCACCACGAAAACGAAATCGCCCAAAGCGAAGCCGCCACCGGCAAGACCTACGCCAACGCCTGGATGCACTGCGGCATGATCCGCATCAATGGCGAGAAGATGTCCAAGTCCTTGAACAACTTCTTCACCATCCGCGACGTGCTGGAAAAGTACCACCCGGAAGTGGTGCGTTACCTGCTGGTGTCCAGCCACTACCGCAGCGCCATCAACTACTCGGAAGACAACCTCAAGGACGCCAAGGGCGCCCTGGAGCGTTTCTACCACGCGTTGAAAGGCTTGCCAGCGGTGGCACCTGCTGGTGGCGAAACGTTCGTGGCACGCTTTACCGAAGTCATGAACGACGACTTCGGCACGCCGGAAGCCTGCGCGGTGCTGTTCGAGATGGTGCGTGAGATCAACCGCTTGCGTGAGACTGATCTCGACGCGGCAGCGGGTCTGGCGGCGCGCCTGAAAGAACTGGCGAGCGTACTGGGTGTGTTGCAGATGGAAGCCGATGACTTTCTGCAGGCTGGTGCTGAAGGGCGTGTGGATGCGGCGCAGGTGGATGCGTTGATTCAGGCGCGTCTGGCTGCTCGGGCTAACAAGGACTGGGCGGAATCCGACCGTATCCGTGACCAACTGACCGCGATGGGTGTGGTGTTGGAAGACGGGAAGGGTGGGACGACGTGGCGGTTGGCTGACTGACGGTTGGTTGCTGTACGCTGAATAAAAAACGCCCCGACTGGTTCGGGGTTTTTTTTAAAGCGAAATAGCAGTGCACCATTAACGTTTCCACCACCAGTTCACGTCCCGTTTGACTGGGAGTGCGAGTGCATGCAGTATGAAGAACGTTAGTGCTATCCAGCCAATGGCTGGGTAGTTTTCAATGATTTCTGGATGAGTCCCGAAGTATAAGTATTTGTCAAATTGAGCGATCTCCATATGTGTCATCATAAAGAAAATGTTGACTGCTAAGCTGATATAGATTTTGGTATATCCAAGGTTTTTGCCGGAGAAGATGACTCTAAGGCTGTAAGCGAATAATAAGCCTAGTGGCGAAAGTATTAGAAAAGCCAAGATAATCATTTTTTAGATTCTTCATGTAATTGCCTTAAAGTGATTGCATCTGTTGCGGCCTCTGCTGCCAGCGAAGTTGGTGTCATAGTTTTATAGGCTCTTATCCGGTCTGAATCTAGATACCTAAATAAACGCCAAGCATCTGGTTTGTATATATGTCTTACAGTGCTGTATATAGATAGCCCAATATCAACAGCGCCGTAGGCCATGTTTGCTTCCCGCTCCCCGTGACCAAAGGCGGATGCAGCCGCTTGATATACTGTACGAACCGGGCCGACGGTGTCGGACCTTCCTGTTACTAGGTTACGTCCACCTTCATATAAATTATTAGCCCCATGCGCCATCAACGGCACACCCGCAATGAGACATAGAGTGCCCACCGATGCGTAGCAAATTCCGGCACCAGTAGCTATTTGAAGCGCGCCCGCAACGGCTCCGATTCCATTTCTCCCAATTGCTATTGACTGATCCAGCAAACTACGCTGCTCTTTTTTTATCTCGATCAGCCCCTCTGCAACCGTCTTTTTCCCCTGCTCCACATCATTAACAATGCTACGAGCGTAATAGGCCACTTCCCGATTGAATATCGAGCGAGTAACACCGTCCTGCAGATGACGAGCGCTGATTGTGCAAGCCTGGCTGGTCAGGTTGCCTGCGGCTTGGCTGACGACCCATAAGTCATAAAAGCTCGGTGTTTGATTTTTGTTCTTTGATTTCATTGCCCGGTTTCCCATGAGCCATAGCCGCTGGTCCCCGCGATGTGATGTGTCCAGATAATTTCCCGATAACGAATCGACAGATGTTCTTGTGCGTCTACATCATTCAGTAGTACGGAATGGGGAACGTCGACGGTCAGGCTGGCAATGATGCAGCCCCTTATATCGACGGTGTAGTATTTTTCGTGCCGACCAAACTGTGAAATTCGATAGAAGTTGATGACGCAGTTCAGTTCTTCTCTGTTGGATAACGCCACGGCCAGCAAGGGCGAGGATTTATCAATGTTTTTTGTGATGACCACCGGACCATGGGTGGAAGCTCTGACATTGCCGGTGTTGAGCATATTGTGGTTGAAGGACATCACCATGATTTCATCCCTGTGCCCCTCCTGACACTTGTTGCCGATGGAGTCTTGAGTTGAGCAGCCAGCCGAGATCAGGCCTTGAGATTTTCCGTTAATGGACATGTAGCCGTGATTAGCCATGGACGTTGGTATCCTGATTTATTCACCATAAACATACGGAAAAATGTAAATAGGAAATATCGGATGTTTCGCCTTTTATCGTGCGAGCGGGATGTAGGATTATTCGGTTTTGTGCGAGAAGAAAAACGCCCCCGTTATACCGCAATGTCGTTCAGTTAAGCGAAAGTGATTCACTGTAGGAGCGAGCTTGCTCGCGAAAAACGCCCAGGCAACGCGTTCATTCTCGATAAGCGCGGTGGCCCAGAGTTCTTCGCGAGCAAGCTCGCTCCTACAAAAAGCCTTAACTTAATGGCATTGCGGTATAACGGGGCGTTTTGCTGCGATGGTGCGAATGAATAGAGCGACGGAAGTCGCCTGCTACTTTCCAGTTTCGCTAGATGCACTACCAACTGCGTCGTTATGGACAGTCGCATGGTATTCACCGTTCTTGAAATGCAGGGCAACTCCGTCATCCAGCGCGTAGGCGGGGTGTATGTTTTTAAGTCGAACCAGTTCAACAAACGAAGATTCTCTTCCCGCCTCTGAGCTGAAGTGCGGGCACAGCGCGCCAGGGAGAAAACCCAGCCCGTCGATCAGCGCATATACGCCCCCTGAGTCGGAATGCCCGTGGTCGAACCAGCAGATGGCGCCGGCACTGACGCCGCAAAGCACTTTGCCGTGTTCCTGGGCTTGCTTCAAAAGGGCGGTCACGTCAAATTCACGCCAGATGGCCAGCAAGGCTCGGGTGTTGCCGCCGGCCACGTAGATGATGTCAGCCTGTTCAAACAGCGCGGCAACATGAGCTGGGGTTGGAAAAGGCGGAATGAAAAACGTCAATGGCACAACGGTGCAGCCGGCGCCTTGGTATTTGAGCGTGAAGTCGGCAATCTTCGTACGGTCATCGCCATTGGCGGTGGAGATATAGAGCACCGTGGGCTGGGTTTTGCCCGAGGAAGCGACGATATATTCGTCGATGCGGGTCATGCGCGTCATGTCTTCGCTGGACTCGCCGCCGATGACAATAATGTTTTTATCCATGGTGAACTCCTGTCTCAGCACAGCGGGCATACCCAGGTCTTAGGACATTTCCCAAAATGCCCGTAGGGTTTGACGCTCATTCCATCCTGGCTTTAGATGGTTGCCACGACCAAACCCAAGACGAAACTGGCGGTGATTCAAATGGATTGTATTTTCTGCAGCATTGTCCGCAAAACCTCCCCGGCCCATATCCTGTGGGAGGATGACCAATATATGGCGTTCCTGTCGATCTTTCCCAACACACCAGGTTTCAGCGTGGTGATCCCCAAGCAGCACTACGGCAGCTATGCGTTTGCGCAGTCGGATGAAGTGTTGGCAGGGCTCGCGGTCGCAGCAAAGAAAACCGCACAACAGATCGACCGCGCATTTCCCGATGTGGCGCGTACGGGGATGATCCTGGAAGGGTATGGGGTGGACCATTTGCATGCGAAGTTGTTTCCCATGCATGGGACCGGGCAGGACAGCACGTTCAAGCCGTTGAGCTCGAAGGTGGATAAGTTTTTTGCGGCTTATGAGGGCTATATCTCTTCCCACGATCATGTGCGGGCGGATGATGCCGAACTGGCTGAGCTGGCAGAGCGAATCCGGTCTTTCGCCTAGTAGAGTTCCAATGTGGGAGGGGGCTTGCTCCCGATAGCTGTGGGTCAGTCAGCTAATCTGTAGCTGACCCACCGCCATCGGGAGCAAGCCCCCTCCCACATTGGATTGTGTTGTCTTCAGTGCTCAGCGGCGGCTGCTGACTTCGGCGGGTACGTCATCACCGGCCATGCGTTTGCGGAACAACGCGGTGCGCGCCAGCAGCAAGGTGGTCACCGGCACGGTGATCGACAGCAAAATCGGAATCAACCAGCCGTGCAACACCGGCCCGGACTTGAGCGTTGAAAAGTAGATGATCGACGCCAACGCCACACTCCATGCGCCCAATGTCGAGGCGAGCGCAGGTGGGTGCATGCGCTGGAAAAAGCTCTTCATCCGCAGCAAGCCGATAGCACCGATCAGTGCAAATACGCTGCTCACTATCAGCAGCACGGCTACGCTCACTTCAACCCATAACGGCATCATTCAATCACCTCCCCACGCAACAGGAATTTGGCCAGGGCAAACGAGCCGACGAAGCCGAACAGCGCAATCAACAACGCTGCTTCAAAGTAGGTGTCACTGGCATAGCGAATACCCAGCACCAGCATCATCAGCATTGCCAGGATATACAGGTAGTCCAGCGCCAGTACCCGGTCCTGGGCCGAGGGGCCTCTGAACAGGCGGATAAGGGTCAGCACCATGGCCAGGGAAAACAGGAACAGGCTGGCGAGGATCGCATTGGAGAGCAGGGCGCTCATTCGAAGATCTCCATCAGGGGCCGTTCATAGGCGTGCTTGAAGTGCTGGATAAACTGCGCTTCGTCATCCAGGTCGAAAACGTGCAGCAGCAGGATGCTGCGGTCCAGGGCCAGTTCCGACCAGACGGTGCCCGGCGTCACGCTGGTGATCATCGCCAGCACGGCCAGGCCATTGGCGTCGCGCAGGTCCAGGGGGATCTTGATAAAGCGCGAGCGCGGCGGGCGTGTACCGCAGGTCAGGACGCCCCAGGCCACATTCAGGTTGGAGAGGATCACGTCGCGGCCCACCAGGAAAAACAAGCGCACGATCACCCCGGGCCGGCGGATGCGGATTGGCAACGGTCGCAGCGGCGCCATCAGCAACGGCGCAAGAAAGCCCAGCAGCGCGCCCAGCAGCAGGTTGCCGGGGCTGACCGACAAGTTCAGCACCAGCCACAACACCCATAACGCCAATGACAGCCACGGAGCGGGGAACAGGCGCTTCATGGCTGCACCTCCAGCGCGGCGGCCTGGGCTTCGGGGCTGGGGACCGGACGTGTCGCCAGCACTGCCATCACGTAGCGCTCCGGGTTGTTCAGGCTGTCGGCGGCGGCCTGGGTGTAACGCATCAGTGGCTCGGCCTTGAAGGTCAGCAGGATGCTGAGGCCGAGCAAAAAGAAGATCGGTAGGCACTCGTTACGACGCAACAGCGGCGATGGGCGTTCTTCCGGGGTCCAGAAGCGCTGGATGCCCAGGCGCGCAAAGGCGATCAGCGAGGCCAGCCCGGAGAGGATCAGCAAGGCAACCAGCCCCCAGGCCGCCGGACGAATCGGCTCATCGATGGCATTACCCAGGCCCAGCGGATTGATCAGTGCACTCAACAAGCTCAGCTTGCCGATAAACCCGGACAGCGGCGGCATGCCGATGATCAACAAGGCGCAGGCGATAAAACTCAAGCCCAGGAAGGCCATGGTCCAGGGGATCACCTGACCGACCACGGCTTTCTGCTCATCATCCAGGTTCACGCCCGGCCGCGGATGCAGCGACTCCATGGCCTTGGGCAACGCATCGATTTCTTCATCCAGCGGCAGGTCGTTGGCCGAACGCGAACGCTCGATCAACTCCGCCAGCAGGAACAACGCACTCAACGCCAGGGTGGAGCTGACCAGATAGAACAACGCCCCCGCGGTCAGGCTCGGCTGGGCAAACCCCACTGCCGACAGCAGGATCCCGGCCGAGACCAGGATGCTCAGGCTGGCCATGCGCTCCAGGCGCTGCGCCGCCACCATCGCCAATGCGGCGCAAATGATGGTCGCCATGCCGCCATACACCAGCCAATCGCCGCCAAACAGTGCCGAAGCCCCGGCCTGGCCGGAAAACAGCAGGGTCCACAGGCGCAACACCGTGTACACGCCGACCTTGGTCATGATCGCAAACATCGCCGCCACCGGCGCGCTGGCCGACGAGTAGGCGGGCGCCAGCCAGAAGTTCAGCGGCCACATGCCGGCCTTGGCCAGGAACGCTGTGGCAAGGATCGCCGCGCCGGCATGCAGCAGGCCACGATCAGCCTCCGGCACCAGCGGGATTTTCAATGCCAGGTCAGCGAAGTTCAGCGTGCCGGTGACGCCGTAGATCATTGCCGCGCCGATCAGAAACAGCGATGACGCCAGCAGGTTGATCGCAATGTAATGCAGCCCCGACGACACCCGCGCACGGCCGGAACCGTGCAGCATCAGGCCGTAGGATGCTGCCAGCAGCACCTCGAAGAATACGAACAGGTTGAACAGGTCGGCGGTGAGGAACGCGCCATACAAACCCATCAGCTGGATCTGGAACAGCGCGTGGAAACTGGTGCCCGCCCGGTCCCAGCGGGCCATGGCGAACAGCAGCGCGCTCACGCCGATGATTCCGGTCAGCACCAGCATCATTGCCGACAGTTGGTCTACCACCAACACGATGCCGAACGGCACCTGCCAGTTGCCCGGCAGGTACACGCCGATCGAGCCGGGGCCGCCTTGTTGCGTCCAGTACAGCAGCAGGATCGCGATGCCCAGGCCGATCACACTGGAAAACAAATTGATCTGGGCTTTCAGCGGACGGCGCTTTTCGCCCAGCATCAGCATCAACCCGGCCGTGAGCAGCGGCAGCAGGATCGGCGCGACGATCAGTTGGTTCATCCACGTCATTCCTTGGGCTCCCGGCCATCCACATGGTCAGTGCCGGTCAGGCCCCGGGATGCCAGCAGCACCACCAGAAACAGCGCGGTCATGGCGAAGCTGATCACGATGGCCGTCAGCACCAGGGCCTGGGGCAGCGGGTCAGTGTAGTGGAGCAGGTCCTGGGGCACGCCGTCCTTGATAATCGGCTCCTTGCCGATAAACAGGCTGCCCATGCTGAAAATGAACAGGTTGACGCCGTAGGACAACAGGCACAGCCCCATCACCACCTGGAACGTCCTTGGCCGCAGGATCAACCAGACGCCGGAGGCCGCCAGGACCCCAATGGCTATTGCGATGACTTCTTCCATCAGGCGGCTCCTTCGGTTGTGACGACCACTTTGGCCTGGTTGCTCGGTTTATGCGCCCGCACCGACTGATGGCCGAGGGCGGTGAGCATCAGCAGCGTGGAACCCACGACCATGGCGTACACACCAACGTCGAAGAACAGCGCACTTGCGATGTGAATGTCGCCCAGCAGCGGCAGGCTGAAATGCCAGGTATGGGTGGTCAGGAATGGATAGCCGACGAACAGCGCGCCCAGGCCAGTCAGGGTCGCCGACAGCAGGCCAAAGCCCATCCAGCGCATTGGCCGCAGGCTCATTTGCGCCTCGACCCATTGGGTGCCGGCCACCATGTATTGCAGGATAAACGCCACCGACATCACAAGACCGGCGACAAAACCGCCGCCCGGCTGGTTATGCCCGCGCATGAACAGGTAGAACGAGACCACCAGCGCAATCGGCAGCAGCAGGCGCACCAGCACTGCCGGCACCATCATGAAGCCCAGGGCGGTGTCGCTGGCCTGGCGTGGGTTGACCAGGTCGGTGGCCACGTCCGGTGCCAGTTGGCGCTGTTGTGGCGGCAACTCCATGCTTTCCTTGGATGGGCGGAAGCGTCGCAGCAGGGCGTAGACGGTCAATGCCACCGCGCCGAGCACGGTGATCTCGCCCAGGGTGTCGAAACCGCGGAAGTCCACGAGCATCACGTTCACCACATTGCTGCCGCCGCCTTCGGGCAGAGCCCGGCTCAAGTAGAACGAGGAGATATCGTTGGGCGTCTGGCGGGTCAGCATCGCGTAGGACAACAGCGCCATGCCGCCGCCCACCACGGTGGACAGCAGGAAGTCGCGCACCCGGCGAATGCGCGCCTTGCGCAGGGTGTTGGGCAATGGCCACACCTCTTCGATCCGCCGCGGCAGCCAACGCAGGCCGAGCAGGATCAGCACGGTGGTGACCACTTCCACCACCAGTTGGGTCAGGGCCAGGTCCGGCGCCGAGAACCACACGAAGGTAACGCAGGTCATCAGGCCGCACACGCTGACCATGGTCAGGGCCGCCAACCGGTGGTACTTGGCTTGCCAGGCGGCACCGAGGGCACAGGCAATTGCCAGCAGCCACAGGGTGACGAACACGATGGAGCCCGGGATCTTCGGCCGGTCGCCCCAACTGAGGCCACTGTTGAGCATGGGGATCATCGCGCCGACCACCGCCAGCAGCACCAACAGGAACAACTGGGTTTGCAGGCGCTTGGTGCTGATGCGTTTCTCGATCCGGCGCACGCCGCGCATCATCACCACCAGGCTGCGCTCGAAACCGCGCTTGCCGTTGAAGTAGCTGATCAGCGGCGGGTATTTGAAGCGCCCGCGCTTGAGTTGCTTGCGCAGCAGCAGGTACAGCACCACGCCGCCGCACATGGCCACCAGGCTCATGATCATCGGTGCGTTCCAGCCGTGCCAGATCGCCAGGCTGTATTCGGGCAGCACGCCACCGACCACCGGCAGCGCCGCCGCGGCAAGGATCGAACCCACCACCTGGGCCGGGAAAATCCCCACCAGCAGGCAGGTAAATACCAGCAGTTCGACCGGCGCACGCATCCAGCGCGGGGGTTCATGGGGTGTGTGCGGCAAATCGGTGGCGGGCGGGCCGAAGAACACATCCACGGTGAAGCGCAGGGCGTAAGCCACGCTGAACGTACCGGCGATGGTCGCGATCAGCGGCAGGGCGATTTCCACCCATTGGGTCGAGGAGATAAACACGGTCTCGGCGAAGAACATCTCTTTGGACAGGAAGCCGTTGAGCAGCGGCACCCCGGCCATGGACGCGCTGGCGACCATGGCCAGGGTCGCGGTAAACGGGATCAGGCGCACCAGGCCACTGAGCTTGCGGATATCCCGCGTGCCGCTTTCGTGGTCGATAATGCCCGCCGCCATGAACAGCGAGGCCTTGAAGGTGGCGTGGTTGAGGATATGGAACACCGCGGCGACGGCAGCCAGCGGGCTGTTAAGGCCCAGCAACAGGGTGATCAGCCCGAGGTGGCTGATGGTGGAGTAGGCCAGCAGGCCCTTGAGATCGTTTTGGAACATGGCGCAGTAAGCGCCGAGGAGGAGGGTGAGGGCGCCGGCACCGCCGACGATCCAGAACCATTCTTCGCTGCCGGACAGCGACGGCCACAGGCGGGCCAGCAGGAACACGCCGGCCTTCACCATCGTTGCCGAATGCAGGTAGGCTGAAACGGGCGTCGGTGCCGCCATGGCATGGGGCAGCCAGAAGTGGAACGGGAACTGCGCGCTTTTGCTTAAAGCGCCGACCAGCACCAGGGCCAGCATGACCGGGTACAGCGAATGCGCACGAATCTGATCGCCCGCTGCCAGCACCAGGTCCAAGTCATAGCTTCCGACAATATGCCCCAGCAGCATCATCCCGGCCAGCAGGCACAAGCCGCCGGCGCCGGTGACCATCAGCGCCATATAGGCACCGCGTCGCGCATCCGCGCGGTGGTGCCAATAGCCAATCAGCAGGAACGAGAACAGGCTGGTCAGTTCCCAGAAGAATACGATCTGGATCAGGTTGCCGGAGATCACCAGGCCGAGCATGGCGCCCATGAACGCCAGGAAAAACGCAAAGAAGCGCGGCACCGGATCATCCGGCGACATGTAGTAACGCGCATACAGCGACACCAGCGTGCCGATGCCGAGCACCAGCATCGAGAACAGCCAGGCAAACCCATCCATGCGCAACACGAAGTTCAACCCAAGGCTGGGCAACCACATGAATTCTTCGCGGATCACGCCACCATGGGCGATCTGGGGGTAAAGCAGGGCGACTTGAATGGTGCCGACCAGCGCCACAAGGCCGGCCAGCAGGGATTCGGTGTTACGTGCGTTATGCGGCAGCAAGGCCGCCAGACAGCTGCCGATAAAAGGCAGAAGCAGTAGAACTATCAGGGACATAGGCTTCTAATCTGCGGGAGTTTGGGATGCATCATACGTGCCGCTTTCACGATCACCAAACGCCAAGATGTGGCAGGATCCTACAAGATAGGCCGAAGACTCCCATTTGGCATTGTTTCAGGTGGTCGCTTTCCAACCAACGACACCGGTCAATTTGGGAGGGGGCTTGCACCCGATGGCTATCCGTTGGGCGCCGCTGCAGTTCGGACCTCAACCATGACGTTCCTGTTCCATCTCATCGATCAATTCGACGGCCTTCTGCCCTCGCGTCTTCAGCTCGCTCACAATCACCGCCACCACAATCAATACCGCCCCCAGCATCGCAATCGGCGGGAACCGCTCTCCGGCAATCCGCCCGACCACCCCGGCCCACACCGGCTCGCCGGCATAAATCAAGGTGGCCCGGGTGGGTGAGACACTTTGCTGCGCCCAGTTCATCGCCACCTGGATCACCGCACTGGTCAAGCCCAGGCCCACCGCACTGAACAGCAGCAACCACGAAAAGCCCGGCAACGCCTCGCCCATCGGCACCACCAGCATGAACGACAGCACTGACGCCGTCGCCAGTTGCACTACCGTTACACGGCGCACGTCCACCTGCCCGGCAAACGCGCTGATCAGAATAATCTCGGCCGCAATCGCCACCGCGCCGATCAAGGTAGCGATTTCCCCGGCACTGAAATCCAGCGAAGCGCCCGCAGGGCCTGTCAGCAGCATCAACCCGGCAAACGCCAGCATGATGCCGATGCTTGGCATCAACCCCGGACGCTTGCCGAGTACCAGCCACTGCAACAACGGCACGAAGGGAACATACAGCGCGGTGATAAACGCCGACTGGCTGCTCAGGATCGTCTGCAAGCCAATGGTCTGCAAACCGTAGCCAAACATGATCGCCACGCCGATAAACACCCCGGCCTTTAACTCAAACAGCGTGAGATCGCGCAAGGTGCGCAAGGAAAAGCAGCCCACCACGATAGCGGCGGCGGCAAAGCGCAGGCCGACGAAAAACATCGGGCCGCTGACGGTCATGGCATGCTGTACCAGCAAAAAGGTGCCGCCCCAGAACATGGTGATGACCACCAGGATGCATTCGGCTTTGCTGAAACGATTGAAACGCGAAGGGGGGGTCGGGGCGGTCATGGCGGCTCGGTCTTGCAAGGGAAAAGCACGGACCGCACAATGCGCCGCACTGCTGGGCAGTATACTGCGCACACCCACTAATTGAGCAATATAGTGCACAAAGAAAATCCGCAACGGGCCTCGGTCCTGCAGCACGTCAGTCAGAACGTCCGTCGCCTGCGTCATGCCGCCGACCTGAGCCAGACCGCACTCTCGGAAAAGTCCGGGGTCAGCCGGCGCATGCTGGTGGCGATTGAAGCGGGGGAGAAGAACGTCAGCCTGTCCACCCTTGACCGTGTGGCCGAAGCACTGGAGGTGGCGTTCAGCGATTTGATCCAGGCTCCGGATGTACGTGATCACAGCCGCATCAATGAGCTGGCCTGGGCGGGTGAAATTGCTGGCAGCAAGGCGGTGCTCCTGGCCAAAGCCACAGCGCGGCGTGAAGTCGAGTTATGGGAGTGGCGCCTTGAGCCGGGTGACCGGTACTGCCCGGATCCTGATTTGGAGGGCTGGAGTGAGCAGCTATTTGTCTTTGAGGGCCGCTTGACTCTGGTGATAGGCAGCACCGAATACACCGTTGGTGCTGGCGAATTCTTCATGTTTCCTAGCCACCAGCCCCACGCTTATCGCAATGAAGGAGAGGTGGCAGTTCGGTTTGTGAGAAACGTGGTGATCTAACGTAATATCCTGTTTGTCAACTGTGAGCTTTCACCCCTTATAGCGCGAGTGGGGGACGTAGAGTCGATATTGCCACTCAATTATCGACTCATATCAGGCTAAGTAGAGGGCGCAGACGGCACGCTAATTAATTATTCTGAAGAAAAGAAATATTTCGTGCTGGATCGGCTATAAGCTCCCGGTAGTTAACTTTCAATATTCAGGGTAATGGCAATATTGAAAGTCTGTGCCAGGTGAGGATGGGCGAGGACGTGGTTTCACGAACGCTCCAGCGCAACAGTGGTGATGTCAAATATTCCCTCGTCGGCAGTTAGCTTAAGAACGGTGCCGTCAGATTGTATGGCCGTTGCTTTAAAGTTGAACGTCCCCGACAGCGGGCCCTGAAGTGTCTCGAAGTCCGGAATTGAATCAAGCGTGATTTCACCACTTTCAGCGAACCATCCAGTGAACTGATTCAAGTTTTGGAAAGAGATGCGCACTTGCTTGCTGTCTGGCCTAAGCAGGTAAGTGCCGCTTGGCAGTCCGTTCGCAATCTGGATGTTCAACACGTAGTTGATGAGTTCGGGTTTCGGGGCGTACTGCTGCGTATGGGCGAGGATGTGAGGAGGAAAGATACCCAGTGCAGGCCTGCTGTAGAGCTCGGTCGTGGTGGATTGGTAGGGTGCATTGATGGTGTCTCTGAGGACGCAACTGGCTGAGCCCGTCGTATTGATTCGTTTCTCTTCGGTCAGGCCTTCGACGCTCATGCTCCCTTCTGTGACAC
The DNA here is from genome assembly GCF_036704165.1 of Pseudomonas khavaziana. Classification (NCBI taxonomy): domain Bacteria; kingdom Pseudomonadati; phylum Pseudomonadota; class Gammaproteobacteria; order Pseudomonadales; family Pseudomonadaceae; genus Pseudomonas; species Pseudomonas khavaziana. The sequence continues at coordinate 4,066,931 of NZ_CP129946.1, read as the reverse complement.
GGACCGTTTTTGTGCCGTTTTCTCCCTCGAAGTCGAACTTGAGTTCTGCGGTCTGAAGGGTGCTGTCGAGGGTAACCGTTACACGCCCGCTGACAGCAGGGTAGGGTCGAAATGAACCGGCACTGGCGCGTGTCCATGTTGCATTGGCTGTGCGCGGATCGGCCCCATTATTCGAAATTTCATACACCTCTCCGGATACGTTCCCAACGTTGGGAAACCGCAGCGCGAGCGTCTGATAAACGCCGGCGCTCTCATCGCCTATGGCTGTGACCTGCCATTTTTTTGCTGATTCATCCAAGTAAAAGGAAAAACCCTTGCCTTTAAAATTCTTGAATTCATTGTCGCTGTCTTTAATGGTTGCAGATGCTTTGCCGGTGGTGCATTTAGGTGTTTCTGTGGACGGAGGATTCATGATGTTTCTTCCTGTGCAGGCGGTAGATGATTGAGTTTAGAAAGGGCGGAACTTATCGTCTACTGTCAAAGATGACAGGTATTATCTGAGGATTTTTAATTGCAAAAATAACTATCAACCAGAAAGTTTGAAGTTGACCATGGCTTGACTGCTGCTTGCGTAACAGTGAAAAACTCCGAGCTGTATATTAATCTCGCACTCAACTATGCGTCCCGGGGCCACGTGCTGGATACCGGGCCTGTGGTTTTGAGCGCAAGTGCCGCGCAACTGTTGGCGCGTGGCGATCTGCATGCTATTTATCTGCGCAGACATAAGGGCGAACCAGCATGAATGAATCCACCCGCAACGCCGACGTACTGATCATCGGCGGCGGCCTGAGCGGCACCATGCTCGCCGTGCAACTGCTGCGCCTGCCGGGCACGCAGCGCATCCTGGTGATCGAGCCGCGTGCCGAGCTGGGGCGTGGCGAGGCCTACAGTGCGGTCGAGCTGGGTCATACCTTGAACGGCAACGCGGCGCGCATGAGCGTCGACCCGGACAATGCCGACGACCTGACCCAGTGGCTCACCGACTACATCGCTGGCGGTGGTTGGCCCGAGTCGGACCAGCAGCATGTGCCCATCAGCGAACTGTTCCCGCCACGGGGGATTTTCGGGCTGTACGCGCAACAGCGCCTGGCCCAGGCCAAGGCGTTATCTACATCCATCGTCGAGCATATCCGCGCCGAAGGGGTGGACCTGCAAGTCGACGCAGCTTCCACGCTGTTGACCCTCGATAACGGCGAGCAAGTGCGTGGCACTTTCGCGGTATTGGCCACCGGTATGTTCCCGGCAGCGCGCACGCCGCTCACCGAGTCCAGCGGTTTGAACGCCGCCGCACTGGACCCATGGGACGTGCAAGCGATGACCCAACTCGACCCGCAATCAACGGTGCTGATCATCGGCTCCGGATTGACCATGGTCGACGCCGTGGTGTCCCTGGAACAGGCCGGGCATCGCGGCCCTATCGAGATTTTTTCGCGCCACGGCCTGTTGCCCCATGTGCGCCGGCAACCGCCGAGTTGGGACGACTTCCTGGCCGCGGACCACGGCCTGCGCAGCCCTCGGCAATTGCTGCGCGAGGTGCGCCGCCAATGCCGCTTCGCAATCGACCAAGGCATCGATTGGCAGGCGCCGCTGGACACAGTGCGCGTGCATATCGCGCGTCTATGGAGCCAGGCCAGTGAGCGTGAGAAGCGCCAGTTCGTGCGGCATGTGCGGCCATGGTGGGAAAGCCATCACCACCGCTCGCCGCCAATGAGCGCGCAGTTGGTGGCGCGCTTGCAGGGAGAAGGGCGGTTGCGGATTCGCGCAGCGTCGTTCAAGGGTTCGGTGCCGTCGGATGAGGGGGTCGTCATTGCGCTGCGCCATCGTGGCGAGCCAGGGCTCACCCGGGTTTCGGGCGCTGCGTTGATCAACTCCAGCGGCATCGAATACGACTGGCGCCGCGTGGCCCGGCCATTGCCGCAGCAACTACTCAAGCGTGGGTTGATCCGGCCCGGGCCGTTGGCGTTGGGGATTGCGGCGGATGCGGCCGGCGCGGTGCTGGATGCCCAGGGCCAGGCCAGCCAGCGATTGTTTGCCATGGGCCCGCCGTTGCGGGGCATGTGGTGGGAGAGTACGGCGGTGACCGACGTGGCGCTCCAGGCCAAGGCACTGGCCGCCAAGCTGGCACAGATCTAAATGTAGGAAGGGGCTTGCCCCGATGGCATAGGTATGTACACAACTTTATATCAGCTGACCCAACCGTAACCACGATGCGAAGCGAGCCGCTGTAAAAGCGGAACCCTAAGTGGCCGTTACCGCAGCAATGGATATGTACTCGGTCTGATCCAATATGCTGGTCGGCTGTCAGGCCGCCATCGGGAGCAAGCCCCCTCCCACAGGGTCCGGCGGCGTACCAGAAGTTGTGTAGATACCCATGCCCCGATGAGGGGGTGTCATTAAGCAGATCAGTGGTTGACACACCGCTGTCGGGAGAAAGCCCCCTCCCACATTTGATCTGCGTTTAGCTTGAGGTTTTCACAAAGCCTGGCTTCAGCCCAAACACCTCAACCCCTTGTGGTGTCGATTGCCCGGTGGTCACTTTGACCCGCTCCACGGGTTTATCCATCGCTGGCCGATACTCTACAGTCATATCCGGATGAATCGCCTGGCTGGGAATCACCAGCGCCTGGTCATTGTTGTAGGTCACGATGGTCAACCGCGCACTCATGCCCAGGCGCACCCGCTGCAGCTGCTGCGGCGTCAGCTTCGGGATCGACAGGGTCACCGGAAACTGCGCGCTGCCCTGGTTGTCGCTGGCGATGGCCAAGCCACTGACCACGCTGACCGAGCCGGTCAGCCGTTCGCCGTCGAAGCCATCGCCCATCACTTCCACCGCCTGGCCCCGGTGTAGCTGGTTGATGTCCAGCTCGGAGACCTTGGCGACGATTTTCAATCGCTCGATATTGGCCAGGCCAAACAGCACCTGGCCCTGGCTGACCTTGCTGCCGGCCTGCACCGGCGTGTTGTTGTTGCCGCCACCTTGGGCAGTGTTGGTGCTGCCGGGGGCGGGCACCACGATGCCGGAGAACGGCGCCTTGACCTCCTTGCCTTCAAGGAGTTTTTGCAGGGCTTCGTATTTCACCGTGGCGTTGGTCAGCTCCATTTCGGCAATCTGTCGGTATTCGCCTCTGCCTTGGTCCTGGGCCTGTTGCAGTTCGCTGCGCGCCGCTGCCAGGTCGAGTTGCTGCTGTTGGGTTTGCTGCTTGAGATCGTCCAGTTCGTTGCGCGGAATGATGCCGCGCTTGAACAGGTTTTCGCTCTCGGTGAGTTTGCGCTGGGTATTGCCGGCGGTCATTTCGGCGGTGCGCAAACTGCGGCGGGCACGGCTGACGGCGGGACTACTGTCCCAGTCCTGCATTTCCTGTACGGCACGCCGGGCCTTGAGCTGGGCGGAGAGGGCATCGCGCAGCTGCACTTCAAGGGTGGCCGGGTCCATACGCAAAAGCACTTGGCCGGCCTCGACGCGCTGGCCTTGTTCGACCAGATTGGCCAACACGTTACCGTCGAACGGCGCAGTCAGGGTAACGGTAGTGTCGGGCTCGATCTTGCCCACCAGGCCGATCTGGTGTACCAGCGGGTCGGGCTTCACCGCCAGCCACTGTTCGGCGGTGCTGGCCTGCTCGGCGTCGCTGCGCTGGCTGAGCAGGCCGATGGCCGCGCCGGCCAGCAGCACGATCAAGGCACAGACCAGCAAGCGTTTTTGATTAGTAGTCATTGAGGGCGATTTCCCAACTTTCCAGCGTCATGCCCAGAGTCAGATCGAGCTGGGTCTGGGCGTTCAAATAAGCGATCAGCGCATTGAGCTGGGCGTTTTCGGCGTTGCGCAGGTCGGTCTCGAAGCTCAATACCTGGAAGTTGGTGGAGCGTCCGGCACTGAGTTTTTCCCGCTCGATCTCGATCTTGCGCCGCGACAACTCCACGGCGCGCTTGGAAATCTCATATTGGCGCCAGCGGGTGCCGAGGTCACGTACCACGTTGTTGACGTTGCGCTCCAGCTCCTGGCGGGCGTCGGTAATGCGGATTTCCTGATCCTCCACATTCACCCGGGCGCGGACTTCGGCCTGGCGTGTGCTGATGTCGCCAATGGGGATCTGCACCTGCACGCCGGCGTAACTGTCCCAGGTGCGGTTATTGGTATGGCCGTTGTCGTTATCGTAGGCGTCGCGCACCTGATTGGCGCCGGCCACCAGGTCCACCTGCCAGCGCCCGGAGTCCTTGGCGATCACCAGGTTGAGATCGGCCTGCTGGCTACCCAGCAAGGCGGCGAGGTATTCCGGCTGCTGGTTCTGCGCCAGGTTGAAGGCCTGGCGCTTGTCGATTTCCATGGGGTTGGCCTCCAGGGCTTCGGTGGCGCGAATCGGTGTGGACAGGTCCAGGGCCAGCAGGCGCAGCAAGGCCAGGCGGCTGGTGTCCAGTTGGTTCTGGGCTTCTTCCACGCCCAATTGCTGGGTGGCGATATCGGCTTCGGTCTGCACGATCTCGAACTCGGCCATGCGCCCGGCGCTGATCAGAGCCTTGTTTACATCCAGCAGGGTGTTGGAACGCTTGAGGGCTTCCTGGACGATCACCAATTGCTCCTGGGCGCGAAGGAGTTCGCGGTAGGTGGCGATGATCTGGCTGATAGTCTGCGCGACGGTGGCCTTCAGATTCAGGCGGTTGGCCTGCTCGGCCAGGCGCGACAGGCGCAGCGGCGCGGTGGTGGCGTCCCAGCCGGCCCCGCGCATCAGCGGTTGGATGATCGCCAGGTCGAGGCCGTCGCTGCGGTAGCGGCCGGCGCGGTTGGCATTGTTCAACTGCTGGGTCCAGGCCATGCTCAGGCGCGTGCCGTATTCGCCCAGCAGGCTGCTGGTTGGCGCCACACTGGCATTGCGGGCGTTGTCCTGGGAGCCCCGGCTGGTGCGGTAATTACTGTTGAGAGTGAGCTTGGGGTTGAACACGTCTTCGGCGACGCGCAGGTCAAACTTCTGCGCCACTCGCTGCAGATAGGCGCTGCGGATCGCCGGATTGTTGCGCAGGCCCAGGTACACGGCATCGCCCAGGGTCATGGTGGTGACCTGGGCATTGAGCGATACCCCGCGGTCGTAGGCGCTGCGCGTGCTGCTGGGCGCCGATGGCTTGACCACCACCTCGGCAGCCACGCCGGGCAGGCTGATCAGCGCCAGCAACCACAGCCATTTACTCATCGCGCAAGGCCTCCACCGGTTGCAACCGCGAGGCCGAGACCGCCGGATAGATGCCGAAGAACAAGCCGACCAGCAAGGTACTGCCCACCCCCAGGGGCAGGGCGGCCACCGCCAGGGCAAATGCCCAGCCCGACAGCCAGGCATACAGCCACGCAGCGGTCATGCCCAACACCGCGCCGCATAGCGCACCCACAGCGGTGAGGGTGACGGCTTCGAGCAGGAACAGGTTGCGGATATCCCGCCGGCGCGCGCCCAGGGCCATGCGAATGCCGATCTCGCGGCGGCGCTCCGAGACGTTCATCAGCATCACATTCATCACCCCGACGCCGCCGCCCACCAGGGAGATCGCGCCGAGGGCCAGCAGCAGATAGGCGAATGTGCGGCTTTGGCGCGTCATGCCGTCGATCATCTGCTGGGGCACGATGATGTCGACGTCATGCTCGGTGAGCTGGGGTTGCAACGCAGCGCTAGCGTCTCGGGCAATACGTTCCATGTCCTGCCCCGGCGTCGCACGGATGATCACATTGCTGATCTGCGGGCTGGCATAGATGCGGCGCATGCCCTCGGCGGGAATAAACAGCGATTCATTGGCTTGCACCGGCATCAGCATGGCCCGGGGCTGGTTGTGCAGGATGCCGACGACCAGGAACAGGTAGTCGTTGATGCGCACGCGATCGCCCAGCCTCAGTGGGTCCCCCGGTGCTCCGAGGGCCTGGGCGAGTTGGTCACCGATCACGGCGTAGGTTTCGTTGGCGTCGAAGGCTGACAGGAAACGCCCCTCGCGCATGCTCAGGCGCATGGCCGCATAGATATCCGGGGTGCTGCCGGCCAGGTTGGCATTGGTGGTGCGGCCATGGAACACGACGGGCCCGCTGAACAGGCTGAGGGCGCCGATATGCGCAATGCCCGGCACCGCCAGGCGCACGCTGTCGAGGTCGAGCCGGGTGTGCATCTGCACATTGCTGCTGCCCTTGGGCGGGAACTGGGCGATCAGCGTGTCGGTGCCCATGTCCTTGAAAATCATCGCCGCGTCCACTGCTGCGTTGTGGCCGATATTGATCAGCGCTACCACCGAGGAACTGCCGATCACGATGCCCAGCAACGCCAGGATCGAACGCTTGCCCAGGGTACGCAGGCTGATGAACGCTTCATGCAGCAATTGGCTGAGGCTCTGCTCGACCCCCAGGCTCATAGGCGCCCGGCCTCGTGCACCACGCCATTGCGCACCAGGATCCTGCGCTCCAGGCGCTCGGCGATATGCGCATCGTGGGTGACGATGATCAGCGTGACCTGTTGCTCACGGTTGAGGGTGAGCAGCAGGTCCATGATGTCCTGGGCGGTGGTGCTGTCCAGATTTCCGGTGGGTTCGTCGGCCAGGATCACCGAGGGTTGGCCCACCAGGGCGCGGGCTATGGCGACGCGCTGGCGCTGGCCGCCGGAGAGGTCGGCGGGGCGATGGTGTGCGCGCTCGGCCAAACCCACTTGATCGAGCATGCGCTGGGCTTGCTCCACCGATTCATGGCGCGACACACCGCGATAACTCAAGGGCAGGGCAACGTTGTCCAGGGCGCTGAGGCGCGGCAGCAGGTTGAAGCTCTGGAACACGAAACCGATCTGCCGGTTGCGGATCGCCGCCAGTTCATCGGGGCTCGCCTTGAGGATATCGTGGCCGGCAAAGTGGTACTGGCCGCAGTTGGGCAGGTCCAGCAGGCCGAGGATATTCAACAGGGTGCTTTTGCCGGAGCCGGAGGCACCGAGGATACCGCAGCTGTCACCGCTGGCGATGGACAGGCACACGTCATTGAGAATGCTCAGCTCCTGCCCGGCCAGCTGATAGCGCTTGCCGATGCCTTGCAGGGAAATCAAACCTGGGTGCGTGGGAGTGTCTGTCATCATGACTACGCCTGCAGTCTCGACGGTGTCGGCGCGCCCCCCAGAAAATCCTTGTAACAAGTTCGGGAGCTGCGCGTACGTGTCACGGACTGGTTTTATTTCTTGTTTTTAAAATATTGTTTGAATAGTAACCGCGTTCCTTACGCTTCGCCAGCCATGGATGTAGAGCGGTTTTACCCTGCGAAACGGTTTCCAGGCGGAGGGTTTCGAGCCGGCGAAACGCTTTTTAGCATGACTGAATAGCCCGGTTATACAGGCTTTCAGTGATATGGCGCAGTGTCACTACTTGCTTTCACAGGGCCGCCCCGGTATAAAAAATCAAATTATTTTTTAAAACAATATTTCCGCCGTGGAACCCTTATGGCCGCGAAGAAACTCAGCGCTCCAAACGTTACCAAGACTCGATTGCTGGATGCGACAGAGGCACTCTTCATCAAGTACGGCTACGACGCCGTTTTGTTACGTCAGATTACCGAGCGTGCCCAGGTCAACCTGGCCGCGGTGAACTACCACTTCGGGGACAAGGACTCCCTGATGAAAACCCTGCTGATGCAACGCCTGGAGCCGCTCAACGAGCAGCGCCTGGAATTGCTCGCACGCTGCGAAGCCGAATCCGACGGCCCCCTGGATTGCGACACCCTGCTCGGCGTGCTGTTCGCCCCTGCCATGGGCCTGGAACGCAGCGACCCGGCCAGCGGGGAAGGGCGTTCGTTCATCCGTTTCCTGGGACGGGTCTACAGCGATACCTCACCGTTCATCCAGGAATACCTCAAGGTGCATTACCAGCCGGTGTTCCAGCGTTTCTTCGAAGCCTTTGCCCTGGCCTTGCCGGACCTGCCGCGCAATGAACTGGGCGTGCGTCTGCAATTTGCCCTCAAGGCGATTTCCGGGGTGATGGCCGGCACCGAACTGCGCCTGCTGATGAACTCCATGAGCCTGGGCCGCCCGGCCACGGATGCGGAGGTGATGGCCAAGTTGATCACCTTGGTGTCGGCGGCGATTCGCGTGCCGCAGCAAAGTCCTGAGGCTGAAACGGCGTTGGCCAAGGTGCTGGATACCCAGCGTGCCATTCGCGAGCAAGCCACACGCTGAAGCCAATCCGAAATTCCTTGTCGGAGCGAGCTTGCTCGCGAAAAACGTCAACGATAACGCGGGCATTCTGGTTTACCACGGCATCATTGTGTTCTTCGCGAGCAAGCTCGCTCCTACGCGGGGCTGGCCATTTTTTCCGCGCTAAAAAACAGGCAAAAAAAAGCCCGCTGGGGCGGCGGGCTTGATGTGAAGCGTTTGTAACGGATGAGGCTTCACCCTACGTCTTGGGATGTGAATAAAACGTGAAAAATATGTAAGAAAAAGTGTGATTAGCGCTTTGGCTCAAAGGTATGCGCGCCAATAGGGTTGTGGCCGCTGATCAGAACTGTCAATTCTCACAGGTGACTGATCGTAGACGATAGGGCTTTATTTCCTTGGCGATTTCCGCTAGGGAGAACAGCTATGCCGACCAAACCCGTTCCTAAAAAAAATAACGTTGCAGCCAAACCCAAGAAAAAAACAACCAACACGGATAAAGCCAAGAAAGCCGCAGTGGAGACGCTGTCAGCTCCAGTTGCTCCTGTGGTGAATCAGGATCTGGATTCCCCCTATCCTGTTCCCGAACAGGTCATTCCGGTTCTGGGGGCAGCCTACGGGATTGGTCATCGTCATATCAAAGATGGTCTGACCTATATCTTTGAACGCTGGACCAATTGTAGCCCAGGTGATGAGTACCACATGTGGATGAACGGCATACACATGGGAGAAGCCAAAGTTACTAATGCCAATAAAGATGACCCACGTTTCTTTCTGGTGATCCCTAGAACCCATCTCCTGCACTATTTTGTCAGTGATGTTTATGGCGAAGTCATCCGGGTTGGCCCGGGAACATCCAGTACTTCAGTACCGCAGCGCATTCTGATTTTGCACACCCTGCCCGGTGGTGAGGGCAATTGCGATGGCTCCTACCATCGTGGGTTGACGTTTACGCTCTCCGATACCTATGTCGATTCTGTGGTGGCGGGGCGGGGGGTGACATGCACCATCCATAAGTGGGAAAACATGCGGGTCAATGACCTGGTGATGTTCTACTGGGGACAGTACCGCTATGAATTGCCGCCCTTGCGTCATGATCAAGTCGGTTCTGATCTGACGTTTACCATAGAGCCTGATTTTCTGGATGCAGCAGGCAGCGGCCATTTTATCGTGCACTTCTTTTTGTATGACGAAGTGCTGGATGAGTCCGGGCCTTGCCATCGATGGAGCAAGCCGATTCCTGTCAATGTGAACCTTGACATTACGTTGCTGGATGAACCTGAGATTGTCGAGGCCGACCCGGCGACACTGCTCTTGGAAGCCGATGAGTTACATGGTTATCCTGCCACCGGCTCAGTATTGATTAAGAGAAATGACCCGAACTTTGTCAGCGGTGATTTCCTTATTTGGAAAGTGGAAGGCACCACCGCGGATAGAGAGGAGGTTTCCTATGGCTTGCGTGTGGAAGTTGTCCTGAGCAGTTACAATGACGTCCCTATTCCCAATGCATTTATCCGTTCGTTGATCCAGGGCACCCTGACGATTTCCTATGTTCGGGAGCGAGGTTCGCTGCCATCCAGGCCAACCGTATATGGGGTCGCCGGCGTCCGCTATTCCTTGCCCCAGCCCGACGTAGTCCAGGCACACGGTCCATTTGTCGAGCCTGACCTGGCTTATATCACTGCGGCAATGCCCGATTACACCCCCCCTGGCAACTCGGGGGATGATCTGCAAGTCAATATCGTGGGTGATTATCTGGACGGCAGTGTCGAGCGCGTGTTCAACAATCGGGCAGCAGGGACTCATCCCCGCTTCCGTGATTTCTTGAATGCTGACTATGCGCGATTTGAAGGGCTGCATCGAACCCGTGTGTATTACATCGTCACCGGGCCGGTCAACATACGTGAGTCCGAACGTCGATATATTCAGGTCGGGCGTCCGCCACGCAGTTTGATCGCACCGCGAATCCAAGAGGCGGACTCCACCAATAATATCAACCCGGACGGCCTTGGCAGCGTTGCAACCTTTGAAGCTCGTGCAGAGTTCAGGGCTGGCGATGAAGTCATTATCAAGTTCGTCGGTTCGGTAACGGGCACAACTTTGTCTCCTTATGTACTGGCCGTGAGTTCCAATCCGTTTCTTGCCGATATTCCTAAACAACTGATAGAGGGCAATAAGAATGGCACGCTCACTATCAGTTATGTGCGCAGGCGGTTTGCCGTTGATGAGTTGTCCGAGGAGTCCACCTACACCATCGGTAAGGCCTTGGGCTTGCTGTCCCTGCCTGAGGTCCTTGAGGCAACTACGGGGCCGGATGAACTCGACCCGTGGGTGGTGGCCGATACCGGAGCCACAGTGCGTTGCCGCTATGATGAGCCCAAAGATGGGGACACCGTGGAAGTCTGCTGGCGAGGGTTGGCGGGTGGCGGTATACACTTTGAAGCCAAGGATGCCTACAGCGGAGATGCTTATGTCGATGTGATCGTCCCAGTCGAAGCGATTGGCTTCAGTATTCACCCGTTAGGGCGTGATATCGACATATCATTCACGGTGATACGCAATGGGTTCCCCACCGACTCACCGACCCTTACCCTGAACTTGCTGACCCTGAATCATGTGCCTGGAGCCACGATCGACAGCATCGGCGAAAGCGCCGTTCTCGAAATACCCAAGTTGGATGACCTCGATCAGACCCGCGTGCCTCCTTGGCCGTACAGTGCAATTGAACAGAAGATGTATAAACGCTATCACGGAACATTCAAAAATGATGATGAATATTATGAGGAGACGTTTGTAGGTCGTAACGTATCAGACAACGATGTAAACGACGGGCCTTCTTCCTATACACCTGTGGGCAGATTGCGCAACCTGAAGGATTGGACGCCTTTAACCATCGAGTTTGGTGTGACATTCAATCACAGCAACAATGCCGGGGATATAGTCTGGTTTGAAACTCGTCATTATATGGTCCAAACCGAATCCAATATTTTCCCGCATCCGCAGATCAGGTATTCGACTCCCCCGGAGGGACCTGAAGTCGTCATCAGCCCAATCACTGTTGAAAATAAATGCCAGGTGCTGGTGACCTATCCGAACATGAACAAGGACGGGGAAGACCTGATTACGCTGTTCTTGATCGATTCGCAGGGTACCTCGATTGAAGTCGGTACGCTGCCTGGCCTTGACGGTGGCACAGTGACCTTCAATATTAGCAATGACCTGGTTGGAGCGGCCATTAACACCACGATTCAGTTTCAGTATGAGGTAATACTGGGCCGCGGTGGGCAGGGGTCGTCAGAGGTTCAGATAGTGCATGTCCAGGCGATTCCACTGGCCAGTCTGCCAAGAGCCTTTATCAACAATATTGGACATGGCGGCACCATAAACTCGGCCAGCCTTAGCGGCAATGCCGTGCTGAGAATGGGCAAGTGGCCGTATAGCCAGGAAGGTCATATTGCCTGGTTGTCCGTGGCGGCCCCCGGCGCGACCACGCAGCAATTGCTGTCCGAACACCACGTTACCGCCAGTGAGGCCGCCAATGGTTTTATAAACCTCACGGTGCTGCGCAGTTGGCTGATGTCCGTGCCAAATAATGGCATGATTACTATTACACCCCATGTCAACTTCAATAAGCAGGTTGACAAGCCCAAGGCGGTGGCCTTCCCGCAGACGCAGTACCGGATCGTGCATACCACCGCGTTAGTCTTCAATCAGGCGACGGTTTATCTGAATACCAGGACGTACCTTCTAGCGGGATATCCAAATGTACTGCCTAACTTCGGCGCAGGAAACTCGATCAGGTACGAGGCGTCGGGAGGGACACGTCCCTACTACTACTCATCAAGCAATACGTCGGCGGCTGTTGTGGATGGAAGTGGGCTGGTAACCGTGCGCGGCAATGGTTATGCGACTATTACCGTCAGGGATTCATCGGTACCGGCGCAGACCCGCAGTTATCTCGTTCATGTCTCCAACGTTGTTCATTGTTACGGTCTGGGCAGAGACACTTTTCGCAACATCAACGCTAGGGCCGCTGGCATGGGAGTAACGCTGACGAACCTCGATGAATTGCGCGCCATCAGCAATGCCTATGGCAACAGGTGGCCTATGGGTAATGGCTGGTACTGGTCGAGTACCTTTTCCCACTCATTCTTCTTTATTAATAACTATTACTTCTTGGACATTCCTGGCAACGGTGTGGGGACAAGTGAAGACAAACTGTTGGGGCCGCATCTGGCGGGTGTCGGAGTGAAAAAGTAGCGACTCTGGTCCAAAGACGGTTCATCGTATAGATGAACCGTCTCTTTTTGCATGACCGCCCAAACCTTAGATCTTCCAGTGCGTCGCGCTTTTGGCCAGCCGTTGATGCATAGCATCTACATTCGCCGCCAGTTGCAATGTCAACAGACGGTACCCATCCAGTGCGCTATAAACGGGCGCATCCATTGTGGGCTCGGCGCTGCTGCCATGGCTGGCCCGCTCCAACCGCTGCGTCACCCCCGACTTCAACGCCCGCGCCATCCCCACCAACTGCACCCTGATTTGCCGATGCTCAGCCTTCAACATTACCTGCATACGCGCCATCGCCTGCTCATCGCGAGGATCGGGCCGGGTATTGCCGAGAATCTCCAGGGTACTGATGCACATGCGCAGGTGGCGCTGGATCGCGTCCAACTCGGTCATGGAGATCCGCACTTCCTTGGACACCGACGGCATCAATGAACGCAGTTGCAGCATTGCCGCGTTCAAGCGGTTGAGCAGCTTGAGGTGTTCATCATCGGTCACCGATTGACCGCTGATGATCCGGCTGTAGATCTGCGCGCAATCACGCAACGCGCTGGCCAGGTTGTAGCGCCACGAGTACACCGCGTACAGCGGCAGGGCGAAGGAAAACGCCAGGGCCAAGGCGATGCCGATGAGGATGTCCACGGTGCGCCACAGGCCATCGGAAATCGGGTTATCACCGTGGCCGGCGACGATAAACACCGTGATCGCCGACAGCAGCGCGATATAGCCGCCCTTGCCAATGGCGTGATAGGAAAAGAACCCGCACACCACCGACATCAGCAGATAGGTAAGCAGCGGCACGCTGAAGTAAGCCTGTTGCACCACCAGCAGTAAACCGACGCTGGCGCCGATCAAGGTACCGTAGGCGCGTTCCACGGCTTTTTTGCCGATATTGCCGTGGTGCTGCAAGCCGCCGATTACAATCAACATGGTCACCGACGCCCATTCCCCGTGGGGCAGGTTCAGGCCGCTGGTGAGCAGGATTGTCGCGAGCAAACCGACGGACACGCGCGCTGCGTGGATCAGCTTGGCGTGACGATAGCGGCGGTACGGGTCGAGCAGGGGGCGCAGCAGGCGCCGGGCAAAGAAGGGCAGGTTCATCGGTATTAAAAGAGCCTCAATCGTCAGGGCTGACTCAGTCCATTGTGGGAGGGGCTTACCCCCGATAGCGATAGATCAGTAAAGAATATGCTTGATGACGCACCGCTATCGGGGGCAAGCCCCTCCCACATTTTTTGACCGAGGTGAACATTAGAAAATGTAGTCAGTGGTCAGGAAGCTCGAGTCACGGTTACGCAGGATCTCGCTGACCAACGCCTTATTGCTCTCCTGGAACTTGGTCGCCACCAGGGTGCGGATCGAGAACACGCGCAGGGCGTCATGTACCGACAACGTGCCCTCGGCCGAGTTCTTGCGCCCATTGAACGGGAAGGTATCCGGCCCGCGCTGGCACTGGGCGTTGATATTGATGCGGCCGACCTGGTTGGCGAAGGTGTCCACCAGGCGCCCGACCTGCACCGGGTCGGTGCCGAAGATGCTCAACTGCTGGCCAAAATCCGAGTCCAGCACGTAGTCGATCACGGTCTCCAGATCACGGTAGGGCACGATCGGCACCACTGGGCCGAATTGCTCTTCGTGGTACACGCGCATCTGCGGATTCACCGGGTACAGCACCGCAGGGTAGAAGAAGGAACCACGGCTGCTGCCCCCTTCGGCATTGACGACCTTGGCACCGTGCCGGGCCGCATCGGCCACCAGTTCGTTGAGGTAATCCACCTTGCCCACTTCCGGCAGCGGTGTCAGCGCTACACCATCGTCCCAAGGCATGCCGGGCTTGAGGGTGGACAGCTTGGCATTGAACTTCTCGATAAAACTGTCGACCACATCCGCGTGCACGAACAGGATTTTCAGTGCGGTGCAACGCTGGCCGTTGAACGACAGCGAGCCGGTGACTGCTTCACTCACTGCGTTGTCCAGGTCCACCTCGGGCAGCACGATCCCCGGGTTTTTTGCATCCAGCCCCAGCGCAGCGCGCAAACGATGCGGCTTGGGGTGCAGCTTTTTCAAATCGCTGGCGGCCTTGTTGGTGCCGATAAACGCAAAAATATCGATCTTGCCGCTGGCCATCAGCGCGCTCACGGTTTCGCGGCCGCTGCCGTAGATGACGTTGATCACCCCGGCCGGGAAGCTGTCGCGGAAGGCCTCCAATAATGGGCGGATCAACAGCACCCCGAGCTTGGCCGGCTTGAACACCACGGTGTTGCCCATGATCAGCGCCGGGATCAGCGTGGTGAAGGTCTCGTTCAACGGGTAGTTGTAAGGCCCCATGCACAGCGCCACGCCCAGGGGCACACGACGGATTTGTCCGAGGGTGTCCTGTTCAAGCTCGAAACGGCTGCTGCGGCGGTCGAGTTCCTTGAGGGCGTTGATGGTGTCGGTGATGTAGTCGCAGGTGCGGTCGAATTCCTTCTGCGAGTCGTTGAGGTTCTTGCCGATTTCCCACATCAGCAGCTTGACCACCGCGTCGCGCTGTTCGCGCATGCGCCGCAAGAAGGCTTCGACATGCTGGATACGCTGCGCCACGCGCATCGTCGGCCATTCACCCTGGCCACGGTCATAGGCGCGCACGGCGGCATCCAGGGCGGTGAGGGCGGTATCGGCATCCAGCAGCGGGGTGCTGCCGATATGCACGCGTTCATCGCCCAGTTGCACGGGGCTTTGTACTCGGGCAAGCGGGCCGTTCCACACCTGCAACTGGCCATCGACCAGGTAATCACGCTGTTCAATGGGCGCGGCCAGGCGAAATTGCTCAGGAATGTCGGCGGCAGAAGAAGGAAACAACTGGGCGAGCAGATTGCTGGTGGTCATGTCGCTACCCCTGGAATAGTTGCAAAACATGACTAGAGAGTCACCCATCCAAGGGCTGTGTGGCAAGCGCCAGACGCGTTACGGCAGCGCGCCGGCCAGCGCCACGTCCAATGCGGCGCCAATTTATTGCGCCGTATTGAGGATGCCGGTGGCGATTCCCGCCTGCTCCGGCGGCACCGCATTCATCAACGCGACCGTGGCGGCGGGGGTGATCAACCCGGCAGCCAGGCCAATCAGGGGCATGGGCACCACGATCAAGGCGTAATCGGGCGTTGTGCCGCCCATCAGCAACAGGCCAAAACCGGTCACGTAGAGCATCAGGGCGCCACCGATCAGCCAGCGTCTACCGAAGGCGCGAACAAACTCGCCGGCCACGCTGCACAGCAGCGAGGCCAGGGTAAACACCAGCAAGCCGGTCATATACAGCCTGCGCGCGCCAAAACGATCCGCGATCGCGTCGCCGGCCAGCACCTGTCGTTGCGGCATGCACATACAAATCGTGACGAAAGGCCAGTAGGCGCTCACCTGTTTGGTATCTGTATCGGCTCTATCAAAAGGCGAATTTGCCCACGGTATGCGGCCAGTATTTCAGCGGGATATAGGGTGTGCGTCGTACATTGAATGGAACCGACTTTTACTTCGTGACCAATCAGGGTTTGCTTCACAACCGCATCGAGGCTCATGTGGCGCGACGCCATTGAACTTTAATAGAGCAGGTAGTTATGACTTTACCCATTGGACACTCTCAGCTTCAAAGCCATTATCAAAATGCTAATAATGGACATGACGTCGGCAAGCCCAAATCTGAGGTGGCCGCGCAAACCCATGGTGCTCAAAGCCAAGTCAAGAAAGACCCACGCACGGTAGAGAAAATCACGGCGGGCCCGTTGTTCAATAATCTCCATTACATATTGAACCCTGTAGAGCTGAAAGCCTTTAAAGCGCACACCGGTGACTGGGATGACCACAGCCTGCCCCTGGACGAACAAAAGGCTAATGCACTGAACGCTGAGGCAGCACTTCGTTTGATCGACGGGCTGGGTGGCGACCATTCAACGGCTGGAAATAACAAAATAGACGGGGAACAGCGCATTATTCCTATGCTTATAAATCCGCAGAGCGAGTATTTTTCTTTGAAAGGCTCCGAGGCGCGACTGGTATTGGCATTTGCCCGGGGTGGTTACCCCGTGTTGATCGATGCCGTCAATGACGCGGCTCAGAAAAAAAACGCTCCTCTTGAGCCGAAGCCGGCTGTAAGCGAGGAGGCCAATATGCCGAAGCTGGCTGTAAGTGAGGAGGCCAACGTGCCGACGCCAGCTGTACGCGGTGAGACCGATATGTCCAATCCGCCTTCACGCGAGGAAAAGCGCCCCGCAGGCGATCAACGTTCAGCCATGGATATCTTCTACGATAACCCCATGCTTAACTCGGGATTTATGGCGCAGATAATGGCTTTTAAAACGGAGGATTATTATGCGCTAAATATTCGCAATGGCTTGATAGAGCAAGTAGGCGACTTCACCGCTGATAATCGAGATCCTATATCTCGTGCCGAAGCCATGTACCGCTTGGCGCATGTAGCTCAATCCATTAATAACAACCCAGGTTTGAAAAGGGACGAAGACAATCCACGAGAGTCTGGGCGATTAAGCGGGTTCGACGATGACCCTAGGAGCGAGATGGGCACGATGATACGGTTCTCCAAGTATGGTTATAGAGTGTTGACCGAGTCATGACTGCTCCAGTGTGCAACCCTGAACACATGGATCTCAACGTGAGACAAGCCCGCTCCCACGTTTCAGAGTGTTGCCTTCAAGGGCGTTGAATCCAAGTATTGGAATACGCACAGTGTGGGAGGGGGCTTGCCCTCGATGACGGAGTATCAGCGGTGGATATATCAGCTGACCCACCGCCATCGGGAGCAACCCCCCCTCCCACTTCCGGCAGCGGTGTCAGCGCTACGCCAGCGTCCCAAGGCATGCCAGGTTTGAGGGTGGACAGCTTGGCGTTGAACTTCTCTATAAAGCTGTCGACCACATCCGCGTGCACGAACAGAATTTTCAGCGCGGTGCGACGCTGACCGTTGAACGACAGCGAGCCGGTGACTGCTTCACTCACCGCGTTGTCCAGGTCCACCTCGGGCAGAACGATCCCGGGTTTTTTGCATTCTTGTTCGCAGTGTCGCGTGCGCCGGGTAAACTGCGCGGCTTTTCAGAAGGAGTTCACATGAGTCAGTACCAGCCGGGCATTCTTGCCGCCCCGGTGCCTTTGCAGGCCCGCCATCTGTTTTTTGCCCTCGATTCCCTGCAAGCGGTGCCTGCTGCCCTGGACGCACTGGTGCAGTTGACGGATGCGGCGGCCGTGGTCGGTTTCGGTGAGCCGCTGGTAAAGGCCCTGGGCGCTGAGATTGAAGGCTTGCGTACATTCCCCGTGGTCAGCGGCCCCGGCGCACACAACCCGTCGACCCAGCAGGCATTGTGGGTATGGTCGCACGGGGTGGATCGCGGCGAGTTGCTGCTGCGCAGCCGCACGCTTGAAAAAGCCCTGGCCCCGGCTTTTCGCCTGGTGCAATCAACTGAAGGCTTTCGCTACAAGACCGGTTTTGACCTGACCGACTACGAAGACGGCACCGAAAACCCCCACGACGACGCCGCCGTGGCAGCCGCCTTGACCGACAGCGGCGCCAGCTTCGCCGCGATCCAGCAATGGCAGCACGACCTCGACGGTTTCGCCGCATTGCCGGCCCAGGAGCGTGACCACATCATCGGCCGCCGCCATGGCGATAACGAAGAGCTGGATGACGCCCCAGAATCCGCCCATACCAAGCGCACAGCCCAGGAAAGTTTTACCCCGGAGGCATTCGTGGTGCGCCGCTCCATGCCCTGGGCCGAGAACGGCCAGGCGGGGTTGATGTTCCTGGCGTTCGGGCATTCCGTCGATGCGTTTGAGGCACAGCTTCGACGTATGAGCGGGTTGGAGGATGGGATTGTTGATGGTCTGTATCGCGTCAGTAAGCCGCTGACCGGTGGTTACTACTGGTGCCCGCCGGTCAGGGAAGGGCGCCTGGACCTGAGTTTGGTTTTTTAACGCTTCTGCACCTGCGTTCTTGAAAAACACATGGCGGCAACGCTAGTGTGGCGGTCTGAATATTTCTGAATGTTTCAGCTTTATGCCCAGCCTCACTCAACGCACTGCCGATATCACCTCGCGCCGCGCCGCCTTGACCCTGGGGTTTTGCCTGCCCAGCGATGTGTTGCTCTATCTGTTGCTGCCAATGGAGTCCGAGGCGTTCGGCATCACCCTGGCCCAGGCCGGCGTGCTGTTGGCCGCCAACCGCTTGGTACGGATCTTCGGCTACCGGCATGTACTGAATTTCTATGCGCGTAACGGCGACCGTCTGACCTGCATGATCGCCGCCGGTGCCGCGGCGCTCTGCGCGCTGGGAAATTCGGTGTTGTCCGGGTTCGCCGCGCTGGTGGGCCTGCGGCTGGTATGGGGCCTGTGTTTTGCCGCGCTGAACCTGTCGACCCAAGTACTGGCGACCTCCGAGCCGGAGGGCGCGGCCCGCAGGGCGGGGCGTTCGCGGGCGTTGATCGCCTTCGGGCCCATGCTGGCTTTGCCCCTGGGCGGGCTGTTGACGTTATGGGCAGGGCCGCGCCCGATCTTCCTGATTCTCGCCGGTTGCTGCCTGGTGGGGCTGTGGCTCGCCCGCGGCTTGCCCACTGGCGGCCATGATTTGCATAGCGCCCCGGGGCGCCGCTTCAAGTGGCCGGACAGTGTGGCGCTGTGGTCGTTTATCGAAGGCGTGGCGCTGGATGGCTTGTTTATCTTTGGCTTGTCGATCCAGGCGCAGAAGATCATGGGTGGCGATGCCGTGCTGGTGGCCGGGGGCCTGATGGCTTTGCGTTATCTGTCCGAGCTGCTGCTGAGCCCATTGGGCGGGCGTGCGGCCCAGCGGTTTGGCGCAACCTCGATGTTGCTGTGGTTTTCGTTCATGAGCGCCCTGGCGCTGACAGCCTTCGGCAGCCATTGGGTGATCGTCGGCGCGGCGGCGGTGTTGGTGCTGCGTGCCCTGCAACTGCCACTGGTGACCACGCTGGTGGCCGAACGCAACCCGGGTGCCATGCGCGTATCGGCATTGGCGTCCAACGCCGTATGGCGCGACATCGGCGCCGGCCTCGGGCCGCTGCTGGCGGGCCTGTTGCTGCCAGTAGCCGCTGCGCCTTGGGTGTTTGGCCTGGCCGGCGCAGCAATTGCCGTGAGCGCGCTGTTCTGCTGGCGGGGCAAGGTCGCCCACTGACGTTGCCTTAAGCGCTTTTCAGGCTTTGCAGCCATGTGGGATCGAGTCGGGTTTGGTCGGTATCGATCCCCAGAGCCTCCATTTTTGCCTTATGAGCCTCGATCTCGCCGACCAGTTGCGCCTGGGCGCTGGAGTTGGCGTCCAGCTCATGCATCTGTGTCAGCCCCAAGTGATAGAAGCGCAACAGTTTGATGGCCGCCGGGTCGTTGGCTTGTACGCGCTCGCTGACCTTGTGCATTACGTTGGTCACACTCATCAGGCTGCGCTTGAGCTGCCAGCCATACACCGCCGGCGCCAGCCAGGGCTGGGTCCAGAACGGGCCACGCACCAGCGCGACAGTGATCAACACCCCGGCAAATACGCCACCGACATTAAAGCGAAAGTTGTCGCCACCGGGCTCACCGAACAGCATCACCGCCAGGCTCGACAGCAACATGGCCAGGGCCAGGAAAAGCACGGCGACGATCAGCGTGCTGCGGCGGGTCTGTTGACGGTAGGTGACGGGGTCGCAGGGTTTGAGCTCGAACATCCGAGGAAGGTCTCCAGAAAGGGCAGCCATCTTCTCATGCTTGCAGTAATGAAGTTGAACGATAGCCGCGGGCAGTTTCTCTAAATTTGTGAAGCCCCCATGAGGTAAGCCGTCATGTCCGAACACAAGCAGCCACCACCTGGTGCACCCGACCCGAACCGCACGCCCGGTGAAGAAGAGCGCGACAACGATGCGTTGCGCCCCAATGATCCGAAAGAGCGTGGCCCGGACGACGATGTCGAGCGCGTCGAAGAAGACTTGGAAAACCTCCACGACAGAGCGCGCCCGCTTTAACAGGAGAACCTGATGAACAAGCGTACCGATGGCCCCCACTCCAATGAACATGCCAGCGGCAGGGATGATCTGGGTTTTGACCCGGACTCGCCGGATGTGGCAGACCCGCAGGTCGACCCGATAGGCCCGGCCATCGCGCCATTGGATAAAGACAAAAAGGCTAAGGAAGAGGCGAAAAAAAAGCCGCCCTACGATCCGTTGGGCGACTTGAAAAAGTGAACCGAGCCCCGCCGTTGTGCGGGGCTTTGTTTATTTGGGCGGGGTCCAGCTGACGTCGGTGATGCCATACTTTTCCGCCCAGGGCCGGGTGGTTTTTTTCACTTGCTCGTGACCCACGCGGCCGATGCGGCTGACATGGGCAATGTCGGCATCAACGGCCGCCCAATGCCATGCCTCGGCGTTGTTCATCACTTCGGCGCGCACCACGAAAGACTTGGGTTTACCGTGTAGCTGATAGTGGATGGTGTAGATTTTTGCGGTACTCATGTTGCCTCCCTGTCTTGTTATAGATGGATAGGCCAGTGTTCAAAAAGGTTCATTCAAAATGACAACGTGCGCGCAGGCGCGGCATAGTGATGTTCCGCCTCGTGCCAAGGACCGCGCCATGCCTGAACTCACTCACCGTGCTCTCTATTTGAAACGCCTGGGCTACGATTCGCCGCCACCGCCCACCCTGCAAACCCTGCAGGACCTGCAACTGCGCCACGTGTGCACTTTTGCCTTTGAAAACCTGTCGACGCTGACGCATGCGCCGGTGCCGATCGACCTACCCAGCGTCGAGCACAAGGTGCTGCACCAGGGGCGCGGCGGTTATTGCTACGAATTGAACCAGTTGTTCCTGGCCCTGCTGCAGGAACTGGGCTTCGAAGCCCGGGGCATCACGGGACGCGTGGTGATTGGCGGGCCACCGGACGCCCACACCGGGCGCACTCATCGCCTGAGCCTGGTGACGCTTGAAGGGGTGCGCTACATCACCGACGTCGGCTTTGGCGGCATGGTACCCAGCAGCCCATTGCAACTGGACACCGACGCGCCCCAGGCCACTGCCCACGAGCCCTATCGCCTGACCTCCAATCAGGGCAGCTACACGCTCTGGGCCCAAGTCGGCGAAGAGTGGCGCGGCCTGTATGTGTTCGACCTGCAAATCCAGGCAGACATCGACTACGAAATCGGCAACTGGTACGTCTCCACGCACCCGGGTTCGCCGTTTGTGGGGCAGTTGAAGGCCGCACTGCTGGCACCCGGTAAACGTCATACCTTAGCCAACGCCCACTATGCGCTTCATTACCTGGACCGACCCAGTGAAAAGCGCACGCTTCGTACTGCCGATGAATTGCTGGGGCTATTGCGCGACACCTTCGGCATTCGGCTGCCGGATCAGCCTCAACTTCGCGAAGCCGTGGAACGCCTTATCTGTATGAATCCTGAAGAATATTGAGATAGAGCCTTCGCTGAACCGTTTTTTCTCCGTTTTGGTGCAAATCAGTTCGAACTTTTTGCAAACGCCAAGGTTCGAACCGATTCCTGAATACTTTGCCCACCTTAAAATGGAGATGTAAGACGATGTCCAAACTATTCGGAAAATTCCTCAAGAACACCTCGTTGCTGGCCCTGGTGGCTGCGCCTGGCGTAGTGTTCGCTGCACCTTCCACCGACCCGATTTCCACCTTCGGGATCCTCGGCAGCTACAACGACTTCAAACTCGAAGGCGGTAGCGAAAGCGACAAAGACCATATGCCTGAAGCCGGCCTGTTCTATAACTTCGGCAACAAGCTCACTGCCGAGTCCGGTTTCATCTACCAGGCCGGTATCGAAGCCAAGTACGGCGAAAAGAGCGATAACAAGCTCAAGGAAGGCCAGGCCGACCTCGACCTCGGCTGGCGTGCCGCGCTGGATGCGCGCAACTTTGTCGACGTGATCGTGGGCGGTGGCTACACCTGGACCCGCTATGAGCCGGACACCAATGGCTACGACATGAAACTGACCAACAAGTCGCCGTTTGCCAAGGCTGCGCTGGGCTACAACCACCAGTTCGATGACATGACCCTGCGCGTTGAAGCCGGCGCCCGTCACACCATCGATGGCCGTGCCAAACTCAAGGTTGACGGCGTTGGCAGCGACAGCGTGGACCTCAAGGACCGCACCAACCCCTATGCCGAAGTCAGCCTGCTGATGAACCAGAAGGGCGACCTGCCAGTGATGGCGGGCCTGTACTACACCCGCACTGAGTACAAGCTCGACGACGACTCCTATGTGGCCGACAACACCAAGCTCAAGCGTGACGAATACGGCTTCAAGGTCGGTATTGCATTCTGACGCTGTTGTACTGCAAAAAACGCCTCGATAATCGGGGCGTTTTTTTGGCTTTCGCAGGTCAGCCCAATGCGGCAAGTTGCGCCACGGTTTCAGGAAAACGCGCTACCAGACGGATCAGGGTGACGGCCTGGGCGTTGGGCTTGGCCCTGCCTTGTTCCCAGTTCTCCAGGGTGCGGGTGTTGGTACGCAGGTACATGGCGAATACCGACCGGGAAAGGTTGAGTTGCTGGCGCACGGCGATCACCTCATCAGCGGTGAGCGGCGCCAGCTTGTTGAGGTGGACCTTGTGGTTGCGCAGGGTGATTTTACCCTGGCGCTCATCGGCCAGGGCGTCGAAGCCTTCGACCAGTTCGGAAAAGATGTCACGTTTCATGATGTGTTCTCGCTTTGATTTCCCTGTCCAGCATGTGTTTAAGAGCTTTCTTGTGGTGGGGTGTCAGGTCGCTCTGTTCGTGCTTGCCGTACAAGGTGAATAACCAGAATTGCGTGCCGCCTGACCACCAGTAGTAAATGACTCGCAGGCCACCACGCTTGCCTTTGTTTCGCCGTTCATCAACGAAGCGAACCTTTCTCAGCCCGCCCGTTCCTTCGATCACATCTCCTGCTTCGGGGGTTTTCATTAACTCCTGTTGAAAACCCTGGAAAAGCTCCTCACTCAGATAGTCCTTGCGATGCCGCTCGAATGCCGGCAGTTCGATAAATAGAGCATCCATGTTCTGTACGTAGTCTGCGTAGAGTTTGGTGGCCCACCCGCGTTAGGTCAAGTGACCGTGCTGTGGGAACTTTCTTAAAACGCAAACACCATACGGCCGGCTTCATCGGGTAAATGCCGGATGAAGAGGCAGATCGAGGAGGAAAATTCAGCGAGCAGGGGAGGGGAAAAGCAGATCCTGGGAAACGCAAAACGGCGCCCAAAGGCGCCGTTCTGTTGACTGCATCAACCTAAGCGATCAAACCCCCAGCACCGCATGCTGCACCAAGGTGAGCAACGGTTGTGGGTACACGCCCAGGAAGAACGCGAGCAAGGCGATGGCCAGCAGCATCACGCCGCCTGCCTTCTGTTCCCAGTGCAACTCGGCATCCACACGGCGCAGGTTGGGCTCGATCAGGTACAGGGTGACCATCACGCGCAGGTAGTAGAACACGCCGATGGCGCTGCCCAATACCAGGGACGCTACCAACCACCACTCGTGGGCTTCGACACCCGTAGCGACAATGTAGAACTTGCCGATAAAGCCCGCAGTCAGCGGGATACCGGCCAGGGACAGCATCATTACGGTCAGCACGGCAGTCAGGTACGGACGGCGCCAGAACAGGCCGCGGTATTCGTACAGGGCGTCGGCGTCACGGCCTTTGTAAGGCGAGGACATCAGCGTGATCACACCGAAAGCACCGAGGCTGGTGATCACGTAGGTGACCAGATACACGCCAATGGCTTCCACGGCCAGGCCCTTGCTCGCCACCAGGGCGATCAGCAGGTAGCCGAAGTGGGCGATGGAGGAGTAACCCAGCAGGCGCTTGAGGTTGTTCTGGGTCAGCGCCAGCAGGTTACCGAACAGGATCGACGCAATGGCGATCACGGTCAGCACGTTGCTCAGCACGCCGGTGTTGGCGGCAGGGGAGATCTGGAACAGACGCACCATCACCGCAAACACCGCGACCTTCGACGCCGTGGCCAGGAACGCGGCGACCGGCGCCGGGGCGCCTTCGTACACGTCCGGGGTCCACAGGTGGAAGGGCACCAAGGAGAGCTTGAACGCCAGGCCGATCAGCATCATCGCCAGGCCCAGTTGGGCAATCGGCGCCGGGCTGTTGGTGGCGGCCAGGGCCTGGCCGATACCAGTGAAGCTCAGGCTGCCGGCTTCGGCGTAGAGCAGGGCCATACCGAACAACAGAAACGCGGAACCGGCGGCCGACAGCACCATGTATTTGATGCCGGCTTCCAGGGAGCGCTTGTTGAAGAAGGCGTAGGCCACCAGGCCGTAGGTAGGGATCGACAGCAGTTCCAGGCCGATGAACAAGCCGGCCAGGTGCTGCGCGCTGACCAGCACGATACCGCCGGCCGCAGCCAGCAGGATCAGCAGGTACAGCTCTTCCTTGTTACCCGGGTAACCGGTGCCGCCTTCGCCGAGGTAGGCGTGGGCGAGGGTCACGCACGCCAGGGTCGCCACCAGGATCAGGGCGATATACAGCAGCGCGAAGTCATCGACCATCATCAGCGGGGTCACCGCCAATGGCGCGACCTTGAGGGCCGGAATGATCGACAGCAGGGCCAGGTTCAAACCGGCACAGGACAGCAGGAACGTTTGCGAGTGATTGCGGCGCCAGGCGATCGCCAGCATCACCACCACGATGGTGAGGCTGGTGATCAGCAGCGGCGCAAGCGCGATAAAGTGTTGGATCGTGAATTCCATAGCGCTCTTACCGGGCCGAAGCGAGTTGGGAGAAGGCGGTGCCGAACCACTGCTGCACGCCATGCATCGTTGCGGCAGAAGTGTCCAGGAACGGTTGCGGGTATACGCCGATAAAGATCAGCAATACCGCAAGGCCGAGCACCATGATCAGTTCGCGCGCATCCATACCGTGCAAGACGGTGTCCGACTTGGCCGGGCCGAAATACGCGCGGTGGATCATGATCAGCGAGTAGACCGAACCGAACACCAGGCCGGACGTGGCGATGGCGCTGATCCACGGTGTCTGCACGAAGGCCCCCATCAGGATCAGGAACTCGCCGATGAAGTTACCGGTACCCGGCAAGCCCAGGGACGCTGCGGCGAAGAACAGGCTGATCGCCGGCAGGTACGCAATGCGCGACCACACGCCGCCCATCTCACGCATGTCACGGGTGTGCAGGCGCTCGTACAGCTGACCACTGAGGATAAACAGGGCAGCCGCCGAAACACCGTGGGCCAACATCTGGATCACCGCGCCTTGCAGCGCCAGCTGGCTGCCGGAGTAGATGCCGATCAGTACGAAGCCCATGTGGGAAACGGACGAGAAGGCAATCAGACGCTTGATGTCGGTTTGCGCGAAGGCCAGGAACGCACCGTAGAAGATCCCGATCAGACCCAGGGTCATGGCGATCGGCGCAAACTCGGCCGAGGCATTCGGGAACAGCGGCAGGGCGAAACGCAGCAGGCCGTAGGCAGCGGTCTTCAGCAGGATACCGGCCAGGTCCACGGAACCGGCAGTCGGCGCCTGGGCGTGGGCGTCAGGCAACCAGGAGTGGAACGGCACCACCGGCAGCTTCACCGCAAAGGCGATGAAGAAGCCGAGCATCAGCACGTACTCGGTGGTCAGCGACATCTTGGTCTTCAACAGGTCGGCGTAGTTGAAGGTAATCACGCCGGTGTTGTTGAAGTTGACCAGCACCAGGCCCAGGATCGCCACCAACATGATCAGGCCGGACGCCTGGGTGAAGATGAAGAACTTGGTTGCTGCGTAGATCCGGGTTTTCTTGCCGTCCGAAGAACTGTGACCCCAGAGCGCGATGAGGAAGTACATCGGCACCAGCATCATTTCCCAGAAGAAGAAGAACATGAACAGGTCCAGCGCCAGGAACACGCCGACAACGCCGCCCAGGATCCACATCAGGTTCAGGTGGAAGAAGCCCACGTGACGCTGGATCTCTTTCCAGGAGCAGAGTACCGAGAGGATACCCAGCAGGCCGGTCAGCAGGATCATCAACAGCGACAGGCCGTCGAGGGCCAGGTGCACGTTGATGCCGAAGCGCTGGATCCACACGTGCTTGAATTCAAGCGCGAAAGTCGGATCGACGCCCGGTGCCGGAGCAAATGAATAGTCGCCATGGGCCCACAGCCAGAGGCCGAGTGCGAGTTCCAGGGACATGGTCAGCAACGCAATCCAGCGGGGCAGGGTGGCGCCGAAGCGTTCACCCATCCAGCAGAGCAGGCCGCCGATAAAGGGGATCAGGATTAGCCAGGGCAGAATCATGACGGGCTCGTTTCCTTTCGCAAGTTCGCAAAGTACGCAGTGCACTTAAACATAGTCAGACCGCTACCACGACGATGGCGCCGATCACCAGCACGGCACCCGCCGCCATGGAAGCTGCATACCAACGCAGTTGGCCAGTCTCGCTGCGGCTCAGGGCTGTGTGACCAGCCTTGGCGGCGCGCGGGATCAAACCGATGGTCTGGTCGAGCGGGTCTTTGCGCAGTACATGGCTGATGGCGAGGTATGGCTTGACGAACAGTTTGTCGTAGATCCAATCGAAGCCCCAGGCAGCGAACCACCAGGCCGACAGGAAGCGCCCGATGCCGCTGTTGGCCACGGCGGTCACGAAGCGACGCTTGCCGAGGAACAGCAGGGCCGCGAGCAGGATACCGGCGATGGCAATGGCGCCCGAGGCGATTTCCAGGCTGTGCTTGTCTGCACCGCCGGCATGGCCGACGCTTTCTGGCAATACACCGGCCAGTGGTGGAGTGATCATGGCGCCGATGAAGGTCGACAGGATGATCAGCACCGACAGTGGCAGCCAGTGGGAGATGCCGTGGCCTGCGTGTGCTTCGGTCTTGGCTTCACCGTGGAAGGTGATGAAGATCAGGCGGAAGGTGTACAGCGAGGTCATGAATGCACCCACCAGGCCTGCGTACAGCAGGTTCTGGTTACCGCTGGCAAAGGCTTCCCAGAGGATTTCATCCTTGGAGTAGAAACCGGCGGTCACCAGCGGCAGGGCGGCCAGGGCGGCACCACCGACGATGAAGCTGGCGTAGGCCAACGGCAGTTTCTTCCACAGGCCGCCCATCTTGAAGATGTTCTGCTCGTGGTGGCAGGCGACGATCACCGCACCGGAGGCGAGGAACAGCAGGGCCTTGAAGAACGCATGGGTCATCAGGTGGAAGATCGCCGCGTCCCAGGCGCCAACGCCCAGGGCCAGGAACATGTAGCCGATCTGGCTCATGGTCGAGTAGGCGAGGATACGCTTGATGTCGGTCTGCACCAGCGCGGCGAAGCCGGCCAGTACCAGGGTCACGCCGCCGACGATGCCGACAAGATGCAGGATATCCGGCGCCAGGGTGAACAGGCCGTGGGTACGGGCGATCAGGTAGACACCGGCGGTCACCATGGTGGCGGCGTGGATCAGTGCCGACACAGGTGTCGGGCCGGCCATCGCATCCGCCAGCCAGGTTTGCAGCGGCAGTTGCGCGGATTTACCCACGGCGCCGCCCAGCAGCATTAGGGTCGCCAGGGTGATCCAGAAGTCGCCGACCTGGAATTTCTGCGGTGCCAGTACCAGCAGTTCCTGGATGTTCAGCGTGCCCACCTGTTGGAACAGGATAAACAGGCCGATGGCCATGAACACGTCACCGATGCGGGTGACGATAAACGCCTTGAGTGCCGCGTTACCGTTGTTGCGGTTGCTGTAGTAGAAACCGATCAACAGGTACGAGCACAGGCCCACGCCTTCCCAGCCGAAGTACAGGAACAACAGGTTATCGCCCAGCACCAGGAACAGCATGCTGGCGATAAACAGGTTGGTGTACGAGAAGAAGCGCGAGTAACCGGCTTCACCGCGCATGTACCAGGACGCGAACAAGTGGATCAGGAAGCCCACACCCACCACCACGCCGAGCATGGTGATCGAAAGGCCGTCGATGTAGAGGGCGAAGTTGGGCTTGAAGCCCTCCACCGACATCCACTGCCACAGCACCAGGGTGTAGTGACCGCCTTCGGGCGGTGCGACGTTGAATTGCCAGATGACGTAGGCGGCCACGATGGCCGACAGGCCGATGGAGCCCACGCCGATCAGGGCCGAGAGGTTTTCCGACCAGCGCCCGCGAGAGAACGACAGCAGCAGGAAACCGATCAGGGGGAATACGAAAGTCAGAAAGATCATGTTCATCCGCGCATCTCACTGGCAGCGTCGATATCAAGCGTGTGGAAGCGACGATACAGTTGCAGCAGGATCGCCAGGCCAATACTGGCCTCGGCAGCTGCCAGGCTGATCACCAGGATGAACATCACTTGTCCATCCGGCTGGCCCCAACGTGCACCGGCAACGATGAACGCCAGTGCCGCGGCGTTCATCATGATTTCCAGACTCATCAACACGAACAGAATGTTACGGCGCACCATCAGGCCGACCAGGCCAAGGCAGAACAGGATGCCGGCGACCGCCAGACCATGCTCCAAAGGGATAGCAGGCATCGTCATTGCTCCTTGGCTTCGTTGCGGCCCAAGTGGAAGGCGGTGATGGCTGCGGCGAGCAGCAGCATCGAAGCCAGTTCGACCACCAGCAGGTACGGGCCGAACAGGCTGATGCCCACGGCTTTCGCGTCCACGGTGGTGTGGCCGATGGCCTGGCCGCTCTGGTGAGCGAACAGCACATACAGCAGTTCACCCAGCAGCAGCGCTGCGAGGACAACCGGGCCGAGCCAGATGCCGGGCTTGAGCCAGACGCGTTCCTGAGCCACCGAAGCCGGCCCGAGGTTGAGCATCATCACCACAAACACGAACAGCACCATGATGGCGCCGGCGTAGGCAATCACTTCCAGTACACCGGCGAACGGTGCGCCGAGGCTGAAAAAGGTCATGGCCACGGCGATCAGCGAAATGATCAGGTAGAGCAGGGCGTGCACGGGGTTGGTGTTGGTGATCACGCGAAGCGTGGACACCACTGCAATACCCGATGCGAAATAGAAAGCGAATTCCATCTTTCTTCCTTAAGGCAGCAAGCTCTTCACGTTGATCGGCTCGGCTTCGTTTTGTGCGGCGCCCTTCGGCTTACCGGCAACGGCCATACCTGCAACACGATAGAAGTTGTAATCAGGGTTTTTACCGGGACCAGAGATCAGCAGATCTTCTTTCTCGTACACCAGGTCCTGACGTTTGAACTCGGCCATCTCGAAATCCGGTGTGAGCTGGATCGCGGTGGTCGGGCAAGCTTCCTCGCAGAGGCCGCAGAAAATGCAGCGCGAGAAGTTGATACGGAAAAAGTCCGGGTACCAGCGACCGTCTTCGGTTTCAGCTTTCTGCAGGGAGATGCAACCCACCGGGCACGCTACGGCGCACAGGTTGCAGGCTACGCAACGCTCTTCGCCGTCGGGGTCGCGGGTCAGTACGATGCGGCCGCGATAGCGCGGCGGCAGGTACACCGCTTCTTCGGGGTATTGCAGGGTGTCGCGTTTGCGAAAGCCGTGACCGAACACCATCACCAGGCTTCGCAACTGGGTACCGGTACCCTTAACGATGTCGCCAATATATTTGAACATGGGTCAAATCCTCACTGAACCGCGGCAGCTGGCGTGTTCAACAACACGACGGCGGCCGTCACCAGCAAATTGATCAGGGTCAGCGGCAGGCAGAATCTCCAGCTGAAATCCATCACCTGGTCATAGCGTGGGCGCGGAATCGAGGCGCGCAGCAGGATGAACAGCATGATGAAGAACGCGGTCTTCAAGAAGAACCAGAAGAAGGCCAACTGCGGCAGGATGCCGAACGGACCGTGCCAGCCGCCGAAGAACAGCGTGACCAGCAGGGCCGAGATCAAGATGATGCCGATGTACTCACCGACGAAGAACATGCCCCACTTCATGCCGGCATATTCAATGTGGTAACCGTCGGCCAGTTCCTGTTCCGCTTCCGGCTGGTCGAACGGGTGACGGTGAGTCACGGCAACGCCAGCGATGAAGAAGGTACAGAAGCCAAAGAACTGCGGAATGATGAACCACAGGTTCTGCGCCTGGTACTCGACGATGTCGCGCATGTTGAACGAGCCAACCTGCACCACGATGCCCATCAGTGCCAACCCCATGAACACTTCATAGGATACGGTTTGCGCCGAGGCACGCAAGCTGCCCAGCAGGGCGAACTTGTTGTTACTGGCCCAACCGGCGAACAGCACCGCATACACCGACAAACCGGCCATGGCGAAGAAGAACAGCAAGCCGATGTTCAGGTCCGCCACGCCCCAGGTCGGGGTGATCGGGATGATCGCGAAAGCGACCAGCAAGGCGCTCATGGCCACGACCGGTGCCAGGGTGAAGATCACCTTGTCGGCAAACGGCGGGGTCCAGTCTTCCTTGAAGAACATTTTCAGCATGTCGGCAGCGATCTGGAACATGCCGAACGGGCCAACGCGGTTCGGACCGTAGCGGTCCTGCCACCAGCCCAACAGGCGACGCTCGACGAAGCTGAGCAGGGCGCCCGCAACGACCACGGCCAACAGGATCACGATGGCCTTGACCACCGAGATGATCACGTCAATTACTTCCGGCGTGAACCAAGTCATTGCGCTGCCTCCTGCAGACCGTCAACGGTTTTGCCGAAAATGGCAGGCGGAATACCGGTGAGGCCTTTAGGCAGTGCAACCAGGCCAGCGCCCAACTCCTCGTTGATACGCAGCGGCAGGCGCAGGGTCTGGCCGGCCACGTTGAGGCTGAGCAGCGCACCGTCGTTGACGCCCAGGCGATCGGCTTCGGACTTGGCCAGCGACACGTAGGCCGCAGGGATGCGTTCCTGCACCGGGGCGGCCTTGGAAGAGGTCTCTTCGCTGCCGAACAGGTGGAAGAACGGCACGACCTGCCAGGTGCCCGGGGCCGGGTTGAATGGACGCGGTACCGCAGCGAACCAGTTCAGCGAGTCACCGGTGCTTTCGATCAGGCGGGTGCCCGGGTCGCCAGCACGGATGTGACCACCGACTTCGTCCTGGAACTTGTTCCAGGCCTGCGGCGAGTTCCAGCCCGGCGACCAGGCAAACGGCACCTGCTGACGCGGCTCGGCCGAGCCCGAGTAGCCTTCCATGGAAAAGGCGAACGCGGTGTCGATGTCTTGCGGGGTACGCGGTTCGTGCACGCTGATATCAGCACGCATGGCGGTACGCCCGGAGTAGCGCAGCGGTTCACGGGCCAGTTTCAAGCCCTTGATACGGAACGCGGCGGACGGCGCAGCGTCGACGATGCGTGCCAACTGCGGCGCACTCGCAGCGGTGGCGGCGGTGACGTGGTCGAGCTGGGTCCAGTCAATCGGCTGGTTCAGCAGGGTCGCGCGCAGGGCATGCAGCCAGCGCCAGCCTTCGTGCACCAGGATGCTGGCATCCATGTACTTCGGATCGAACACCTGGAAGAAGCGCTGGGCGCGGCCTTCCTGGCTGACCAGGGTACCGTCGCCCTCGGCGAAGGTAGCGGCTGGCAGCACCAGGTCGGCACGTTCGCTGGTGGCGGTCTTCTGGTGGTCGGCGACGATCAGCACCTTGGCGGCGTTGAGTGCGGCGTCAACCTTGGCGGCGTCGGTGCGGGTGTACAGGTCGTTTTCCAGTACCACGATGGCGTCGGCGTCGCCGTCGGTCACCGCTTGCAGGGCGGCGTCCAGTGACTCGCCACCGAGCATGGCCAGGCCGAGGCTGTTGGCTTCCGGCACCACCAGGCTGATGGAACCGTTCTTGTCGCGCAGCTTCAGGGCTTTGGCGATATTCGCAGCAGCCTCAATCAGCGCCTTGGAACCCAACGAGGTGCCGGCAATGATCAATGGGCGCTTGGCCGCCAGCAGGGCGTCGGCGATGCGCTGGGCCAGTTCGACCGCTTCGGTGTCCAGGCCTTCGACGGCAGGCGCGCTGGCGTCGAGGGCGTGGGCCACGGCAAAACCGATACGGGCCAGGTCGTCCGGTGCGGCGTGGACGCATTCTTCGGCGATGTCGTCGAGCTTGGTTTCAGCCAGGGAAGCGATAAACAGCGGGTTCAGCGCGTGCTGGCCGATGTTTTTCACCGCGGCGTCGAGCCACGGCTGCACGCGCATGGCGTCGGCCATTTCCTCGGCCTTGCCTTTGACCGACTGGCGCAGCGACAGGGCGATGCGGGCGGCGGTCTGGGTCAGGTCTTCACCGAGCACGAAGATGGCATCGTGGTCTTCGATGTCGCGCATGTTCGGCACTGGCAGCGGGCTGTCATTGAGCACTTGCAGGACCAGGCGGATACGCTCCAGCTCACCGGCTTCGATACCGCAATAGAAGTGCTCGGCGCCGACGAGTTCGCGCAAAGCGAAGTTGCTTTCGAGGCTGGCACGCGGCGAACCGATACCGACGATGTTGCGCCCGCGCAGCAGGTCGGCGGCTTTATCCAGCGCCGCGTCCAGGCTCAGCTTGGCGCCATCGGCCAGCAGTGGCTGGCGTGGGCGGTCTTCGCGGTTGACGTAGCCATAGCCGAAACGGCCACGGTCGCACAGGAAGTACTGGTTGACCGAACCATTGAAGCGGTTTTCGATGCGACGCAATTCACCGTAGCGTTCGCCCGGCGAGATGTTGCAACCGCTGGAGCAGCCATGGCAGATGCTCGGTGCGAACTGCATGTCCCACTTACGGTTGTAGCGCTCGGAGTGGGTTTTGTCGGTGAACACACCGGTCGGGCAGACCTCGGTGAGGTTGCCGGAGAATTCGCTCTCGAGCACGCCGTCTTCAACGCGACCGAAGTACACGTTGTCGTGGGCGCCGAACACACCCAGGTCGGTGCCGCCGGCGTAGTCTTTATAGAAGCGTACGCAGCGGTAGCAGGCGATGCAGCGGTTCATCTCGTGGGAAATGAACGGGCCGAGGTCCTGGTTCTGGTGGGTACGCTTGGTGAAGCGATAACGGCGCTCGTTGTGGCCGGTCATCACCGTCATGTCTTGCAGGTGGCAGTGACCGCCTTCCTCACAGACCGGGCAGTCGTGGGGGTGGTTGGTCATCAGCCATTCGACAACGCTGGCGCGGAACGCCTTGGATTCTTCATCGTCGATGGAGATCCAGGTGTTGTCGGTGGCTGGGGTCATGCAGGACATGACAATACGACCACGGGTGTCGTTCTCGTCGGTGTATTGCTTGACCGCACACTGGCGACAGGCACCGACGCTACCGAGCGCGGGGTGCCAGCAGAAATACGGGATATCGAGGCCGAGTGACAGACATGCCTGTAACAGGTTGTCTGCCCCATCGACTTCGAGCGCTTTGCCGTCTACGTGGATAGTGGCCATGGTTCAAAGTTCTTCGTTGGCCCGTTGTCAGCGGGCGTGGCTAATGGAATCTTGTTATTCATGTGCATCTACACAGCCTTTACGGCGTCAGCACATGACAGGCTACGGGCACGAACCCTTCGCCTGTTTTAAGCGTTACGCGCCGACTACGATCGGCCTCGCCAGAGGCGGGACGGCGGCGCTGGTGGGCGCGATGCCGGCTTCGAACTCCGAGCGGAAATATTTGATTGCGCTGCCCAATGGCTCCACGGCGCCCGGTGCGTGAGCACAGAAGGTCTTGCCCGGGCCGAGGAAACCGACCAGGCCCAGCAGGGTCTCGATATCACCCTCGCGACCTTCACCGTTTTCCAGCGCCATCAGCAGCTTGACGCTCCACGGCAGGCCGTCACGGCATGGGGTGCAGAAGCCGCAGGATTCACGGGCAAAGAACTGCTCCATGTTGCGCAGCAGCGACACCATGTTCACCGTGTTGTCCACCGCCATCGCCAGGCCAGTGCCCATGCGGGTGCCGACCTTGCCGATGCCGCCGGCATACATTTGTGCGTCCAGGTGCTCAGGAAGCAGGAAACCGGTACCGGCACCGCCTGGCTGCCAGGCTTTCAAGGTGTAGCCGTCGCGCATGCCGCCGGCGTAGTCCTCGAACAGCTCGCGGGCGGTTACGCCGAACGGCAGTTCCCACAGGCCAGGGTTCTTGACCTTGCCGGAGAAGCCCATGAGCTTGGTGCCCATGTCTTCGCTGCCTTCACGGGCCAGGGATTTGTACCAGTCCACGCCGTCGGCGATGATCGCCGGCACGTTGCACAGGGTCTCGACGTTGTTCACGCAGGTCGGCTTGCCCCACACGCCGACGGCGGCAGGGAAGGGCGGCTTGGAGCGCGGGTTGGCGCGGCGGCCTTCGAGGGAGTTGATCAGGGCGGTTTCTTCACCGCAGATATAACGCCCGGCGCCGGTGTGCACGAACAGTTCGAAGTCAAAACCGGAACCGAGGATGTTCTTGCCCAACAGCCCTGCGGCCTTGGCTTCTGCCACGGCACGGTTGAGGTGCTTGGCGGCGGTGGTGTATTCGCCACGCAGGAAGATGTAACCCCGGTAGGTTTTCAGCGCACGGGCGCTGATCAGCATGCCTTCGATCAGCAGATGGGGCAGTTGCTCCATCAGCATGCGGTCTTTCCAGGTGTTGGGCTCCATTTCATCTGCGTTGCACAGCAGGTAGCGGATATTGATGGATTCGTCTTTGGGCATCAGGCCCCACTTCACGCCGGTGGGGAAGCCCGCACCGCCGCGGCCTTTGAGGCCCGCGTCTTTCACGGTCTGGACGATATCGTCCTGAGCCATGTCGGCGAAGGCTTTGCGCGCTGCGGCGTAACCGTTCTTGGCCTGGTATTCGTCGAGCCATACCGGCTCGCCATCGTCACGCAGGCGCCAGGTCAGCGGGTGGGTCTCGGCCGAACGCTTGATCAGGTTGGCCGGGCCGAAGGAAGTCAGGGTCATGGGTAGCCCTCGAGCAATTGGGTCACGCCAGCAGGCTGTACGTCACCGAATGTGTCGTCGTCGATCATCAACGCCGGCGCCTTGTCACAGTTGCCCAGGCAGCACACCGGCAGCAGTGTGAAACGGCCGTCTGCGGTGGTCTGGCCGAGGCCGATGCCCAGCTTGGCCTGGATCTCGCTGACCACGGACTCGTGGCCACCGATGTAGCAGACCATGCTGTCGCACACGCGGATGATGTGGCGGCCCACCGGCTGGCGGAAGATCTGGCTGTAGAACGTCGCCACGCCTTCAACATCGCTGGCCGGGATGCCAAGGATCTCGCCGATGGCGTAGAGGGCGCCATCCGGCACCCAGCCACGTTCCTTCTGCACGATCTTCAAGGCTTCGATCGACGCCGCGCGCGGGTCTTCGTAGTGATGCAGCTCGTGCTCGATGGCCGAGCGCTCGGTTTCACTCAAGGTGAAACGGTCTGTCTGGATAAGCGTGCTGTTCATGCTTAGCGGTCCACGTCGGCCATAACGAAATCGATACTACCCAGGTACGCAATCAAGTCCGCGACCATCTCGCCTTTGATCACCGAAGGGATCTGCTGCAAGTGCGGGAAGCTTGGGGTGCGAATCCGGGTGCGGTAGCTCATGGTGCCGCCATCGCTCGTCAGGTAATAACTGTTGATACCCTTGGTCGCTTCAATCATCTGGAAGGACTCGTTGGCCGGCATCACCGGGCCCCACGAGACTTGCAGGAAGTGCGTGATCAGGGTTTCGATGTGCTGCAGCGTGCGCTCTTTGGGCGGCGGCGTGGTCAGCGGGTGATCCGCCTTGTACGGTCCAGCCGGCATGTTGCGCATGCACTGCTCGATGATCTTCAGGCTCTGGCGCATTTCTTCGACACGCACGATGCAACGGTCGTAGGCATCGCCATTGGCCGCCAGCGGCACTTCGAACTCGAAGTTCTCGTAGCCGGAGTACGGGCGCGCCTTGCGCAGGTCGAAGTCGCAACCGGTGGAACGCAGGCCGGCACCGGTGACGCCCCACTCCAGGGCTTCCTTGGTGTTGTACTGCGCAACACCGATGGTGCGGCCCTTGAGGATGCTGTTGTCCAGCGCGGCTTTCTGGTACTCGTCCAGACGCTTGGGCATCCAGTCGATGAATTCCTTGACCAGGCGCTCCCAGCCGTTGGGCAGGTCGTGGGCCACGCCGCCGATGCGGTACCAGGCCGGGTGCAGACGGAAACCGGTGATGGCTTCGATAACCTTGTAGGCGCGCTGACGGTCGGTGAAGGTGAAGAACACCGGGGTCATGGCGCCGACGTCCTGGATATAGGTACCCAGGAACAGCAGGTGGCTGGTGATGCGGAAGAACTCGGCCATCATGATGCGGATGGTGTCGACGCGGTCCGGCACCTTGATACCGGCCAGCTTCTCCACCGAGAGCACGTACGGCAGGTTGTTCATCACGCCGCCGAGGTAGTCGATACGATCGGTGTAGGGGATGAAGCTGTGCCACGACTGACGCTCGGCCATCTTCTCGGCACCACGATGGTGGTAGCCGATGTCCGGCACGCAGTCGACGATTTCTTCGCCGTCCAGTTGCAGGATGATACGGAAGGCACCGTGGGCCGAAGGGTGGTTCGGGCCCAGGTTGAGGAACATGTAGTCCTCGTTGGTGCCGGAACGCTTCATGCCCCAGTCTTCCGGACGGAAGCGCGCAGCCTCTTCTTCAAGCTGCTGCTTGGCCAGGGTCAGGCTGAACGGGTCGAATTCGGTGGCGCGGGCAGGGTAGTCCTTGCGCAGCGGGTGACCTTCCCAGGTTGGCGGCATCATGATGCGCGTCAGGTGCGGGTGGCCGGGGAAGTCGATGCCGAACATGTCCCAGACTTCGCGCTCGTACCAGCTGGCGTTGGGCCAGATGCCGGTCACGGTCGGAATGCTGAGGTCGTTTTCGCTCAGGGCGACCTTGATCATCACGTCACTGTTACGTTCCAGCGACATCAGGTGGTAGAACACGGTGAAATCGGCGCCGCTCGGCAGCCCCTGGCGCTTGGTGCGCAGACGCTCGTCCACGCCATGCAGGTCATAGAGCATGACGTACGGCTTGGGCAGGTTGCGCAGGAAGGTCAGGACTTCGACGAGCCTGGCACGCACCACCCACAGCACCGGCATGCCGGTGCGTGTGGCCTGGGCGGTGAAGGCGTCAGGGCCAAAACGGTTATTGAGTTCGACAACCACGTCCTGGTCGTCTGCCTTATAAGGCGGGATGTACAGAGCACTGCCTGTAGTCATGGTTTTTTATCGCTTTCGGTCAACGTAAAGAATGAAGCCAGGTTTTCGTTCTATAAAAGAAGCGGGTCTGGATCAGACTTCGTCGGGGCTGCGCAGGTTGGTGACTGCGATTCGCTGTTCGCGGCGCTGTTCCTTTTGGGACGGCATCTCGGCGCGGTACACGCCTTGATCACCGACGACCCAGGACAGCGGGCGACGCTCCTTGCCAATCGATTCCTGCAACAGCATCAAGCCTTGCAGAAATGCTTCGGGGCGGGGCGGGCAGCCAGGCACGTAGACGTCCACGGGCAGGAACTTGTCCACCCCTTGAACGACGGAGTAGATGTCGTACATGCCACCGGAGTTGGCGCACGAACCCATGGAAATAACCCATTTCGGCTCGAGCATTTGCTCATAGAGACGCTGGATGATCGGCGCCATCTTGATGAAGCAGGTACCGGCGATAACCATGAAATCCGCCTGGCGCGGTGAT
The DNA here is from genome assembly GCF_036704165.1 of Pseudomonas khavaziana. NCBI lineage: Bacteria > Pseudomonadati > Pseudomonadota > Gammaproteobacteria > Pseudomonadales > Pseudomonadaceae > Pseudomonas > Pseudomonas khavaziana. The sequence goes on along the minus strand of NZ_CP129946.1, from coordinate 4,028,990 downwards.
GCCCGGATCACTTCGGCGCCAAAGCGCGCGATGTCGTGGGGCGCCGTGAAGGCGGTGGTCATTTCCACGTAGCAGCACGAAAGGCCGAAGTTGTACGGCCACAGGGAGTTTTTACGCCCCCAGTTGACCGCGCCACTCAGCACGTCTTCCAGCTTGCCCATGTAGATGTTCTTGTGGACTTGGTCTTCTAACGGGTCGGAAACGGTTTCCCGTTCGCCGATGGGGTACTGCTCGTTAGGAGCATCCGGGTCGATCCTGGTGAGATTGTATTGCATTGCCAAAGCCTCATTGTTTCAGCTTCGCCTGCCGCTTGCGACGAGCTTCCGGAGCCCAGTCAAGGGCGCCCACTCGGAACAGGTAGACAAGACCTGCCAACAGAATTGCTATGAAAACGAGAGCTTCGACGAATCCGGTCCAGCCGCTTTCGCGGACGGACACAGACCAGGCAAAGAGAAAGAGGGCTTCGATATCGAAGATCACGAACAGCATCGCGACCAAATAGAATTTGGCTGAGAGCCGCAAGCGGGCGCCACCTGTAGGTAGCATGCCGGACTCGAACGGTTCGTTTTTGCTGCGGCCCCAGGCTTTTGACCCGAGGAGGCTGGAGACGCCGAGCATGAAGGCGCAGAGGCCGACAACACCGAGGAGGAAAATGGCAAAGCCCCAGTTGTGGGCCATGAGTCCTGTCGCTTCGGTCATGCTGGAAATCCTTAACAGAGAGCAAAGGTCTCTGAGCTCGAAAAAGTAACGATGCAGTGACGATATGTCGCACTGCAATCAATCGCGATGATTTTATGGCTAAACACCGGGCAAGTAAAATTCCTGGGGTGAAATTATTCGGTGGAATAAGCACATAGTGCACCTTCTTGGGGCTGTAGCCCTTGTGGTGTGGGCATTAGCGAGCTTTTCATCAATTATGTTTTGTTTAAGCGGTAACGAAGTTTTCAAGCGCTAAATGATAATGACTATTGTTTGCGTGGGGTTTAAGCGATTGTTTCTCATGTGGCGGGGGAAGTTGCCGTTACTTGGTTGAGTGCCGCTTAGTTGATGCAAAGGTTCTTTTAACCGATTTGATGTGCGCGGATACCGCTCTGGATCAATGTTTTGCGCAAAATTTCTTGTGGGAGGGGGCTGCTCCCGATAGCTGAGTAGCTGAGTATCAGCCAACCTAGCTGTTGCTGATCCACCGCTATCGGGAGCAAGCCCCCTCCCACATTTGGTCCGCAGTGCATCGGTAAGTTTTTGTGCAGGCAAAAAAAACGCCCCGAACCAGTCGGGGCGTGATTGTTGTGCGGCACTGCGGTTAGGTCTTCCGTGGGGCCGCGGTGGCCGTGTACGCGGTACTTAGTGGAACTGATCTTCTTCGGTCGAACCGGTCAGCGCAGTCACCGACGAGGTGCCGCCCTGGATTACGGTGGTCATGTCATCGAAGTAGCCGGTGCCCACTTCCTGCTGGTGCGCCACGAAGGTGTAGCCCTTGGCGGCGTCAGCGAATTCCTGCTCCTGCAGCTTCACGTAGGCGGTCATGTCGTTGCGGGCGTAGTCGTGCGCCAGGTTGAACATGCTGTGCCACATGTTGTGAATGCCGGCCAGGGTAATGAACTGGTGCTTGTAGCCCATTGCCGACAGTTCACGCTGGAACTTGGCGATGGTCGCGTCGTCCAGGTTTTTCTTCCAGTTGAAGGAAGGCGAGCAGTTGTAGGACAGCAGTTGGTCCGGGTATTCCTTCTTGATCGCTTCGGCGAAGCGACGGGCTTCGTCCAGGTCCGGCTTGGCGGTTTCGCACCAGATCAGGTCGGCGTATGGCGCGTAGGCCAGGCCACGGGCAATGGCCTGGTCGAGACCGGCGCGGACTTTATAGAAGCCTTCCTGGGTACGTTCGCCGGTCACGAACGGCTGGTCGTATGGGTCGCAGTCCGAAGTCAGCAGGTCCGCGGCGTTGGCATCGGTACGGGCCAGAATGATGGTCGGTGTACCGGCAACGTCAGCGGCCAAACGGGCAGCGGTCAGCTTTTGTACGGCTTCCTGGGTCGGTACCAGTACCTTGCCGCCCATGTGGCCGCATTTCTTCACTGACGCAAGCTGGTCTTCGAAGTGCACGCCGGCAGCGCCAGCCTCAATCATGCTCTTCATCAGCTCGTAGGCGTTCAGTACGCCACCGAAACCGGCTTCGGCGTCTGCTACGATTGGCGCGAAGTAGTCGATGTAGCCTTCATCGCCTGGGTTCTTGCCGGCTTTCCACTGGATCTGGTCGGCGCGACGGAACGAGTTGTTGATGCGCTTGACCACAGTCGGCACGGAGTCCACCGGGTACAGCGACTGGTCGGGGTACATGGATTCAGCGGAGTTGTTGTCCGCTGCCACTTGCCAGCCGGACAGGTAGATCGCCTGGATACCGGCTTTTACCTGTTGTACTGCCTGGCCGCCAGTGAGGGCGCCCATGCAGTTGACGAAATCTTTGTCGGGACGGAAGGACGGCTTGGCACCTTGGGTGACCAGGTTCCACAGCTTCTCGGCGCCGAGTTTTGCAAAGGTGTGCTCAGGTTGGACCGAGCCACGCAGGCGGACGACGTCAGCAGCGGAATAAGCGCGGGTCACGCCTTTCCAGCGTGGGTTTTCAGCCCAGTCTTTTTCAAGGGCTGCAATTTGCTGTTCGCGTGTCAGTGCCATGGGGAAAAACCTCGTCGCATAGGTCTAGGTGGAGAATTCCATTTGCCAGCCACGGATTGAATCCGTGGTGACGGCTGCTCGCTGACCAGAAGCTCAGGTGGTCAAGCCGGGCTTGGCGGGGAAGGCGACGGGATGAACGAGTGGCTCAAGGCGGAGTTGAGCAGGTAAAGGCGAACTGCGAACGGTCTTCGGGCGTCGTGGGCCTTTGTACGATCCATCAGTGCGTAGCCGGGTTACCTGGTTAGCTTCCGTCCCTCGGGACAACTTCGTTCCAGTCGCAACCTCGTCAAACACGCCTTGTGGGCGGTACAGACACGAATCGGCTCGGGTGGGTAGCTTGGAGCGGCGATCCGAAGGCCCTTGCCAGGGCCCCTGATTAGCGGGAGCGAGGCCATCATGCCCATGCTTTTTTGGATCGTCAAATGTTTTGTAGTGCTTTTTTTCAGGCACTACATCTTTAGTCTTATACGACTCGTCAGTCAGTTTTCGGTGCTTCAGTTCAGGGTGTCGACCTTGACCCGCAAAGTCAGGTCATCGCGGCCCTGAGTAGAGTAGCTGCGGGTTGTAGAGGATTTATCGGCCTGGGTCTCACGATTGATGCCCGCCAGGGTGATCCATTCGCCCAGGCGCCCGCTGACGGTTGTGTCGGTACTCTGCACGTTCACTACATCGGGACGTTCCTGGCTCATGCGGTCACGGTTGGTACTGATGGCCAGGTGTACGGTCTCGCCGGTGACGCTGGCGGTGACGTAAAAGCCCTGGGTGACGTTGCGATACTGGGTCTGGTTCTGCAGGCGGCCGTAGCTATCCTGTTGGGTGGTGGTCAGCGGTACGCTCTGGCCAACCTGGATCAGCGCCGGCACGCCTTCGCTGGCCTGGATCTGCTGGACGCCGCCATCGCGGCTGGCGGTGCCGTAGCTGATGATGCGGGTCTGGCTGTCGCCACTGCTGTGCTGATTGTTTTCGTTGGTGTCGACGGTGATCAGCAGACGCTTGGCCGGTGTGTCCAGTTGGGAGAGCAAGGTGCGCAGGCCCTCGATCTTGTCGGGCTGTGCATTGACTATCAACTGGTTGCCGTAGGCGCTGACGGTTCCGTCCTTGCCGATGAAGTTCTGGGCTACAGGCAGCAGGTCGGCGCTGGTGCGGTTGCTCAGGTTGACGACTTGGGTATCAGCCATGGCCGAAACGCTGGCGGTCAGGAGGAGGGCGGTGAGCAGGGTGCGTAGGGACATGTCCGTTATCTCTGCGAGTCATTTGCTTGATAGTGCCAGTTTGTCGGCCTGGTGGGTCGCAAGTTGAATCGTAGACGGCAAAATGCCCTGGCAAGCAGGGCATTTTGAGGTGTTGCTGATAGGGCAATCGGGAGCAAGCCCCCTCCCACATTTTGACCGCATTCCAAAGGAGGGACTCAGTCAAATGTGGGAGGGGGCTTGCTCCCGATATAGGCGACGCGGTCGTGAGTCAGCCCTCGCGCACCATATCCACATGCGGAATCCCGACTTCAAGAAACTCATCACTGACGATCTTGAAACCCAGTCGTTCATAAAACGGCGCCGCATACACCTGCGCACTGAGGAACTGCCGGGTCTGGCCGCGCTGTTCAGCCACCCCAATCACCGCTTCCATCAGCTTGTCGCCTACCTTCAGCCCGCGCCAATCCTTGAGCACTGACACGCGACCAATCTCGCCGCTGGGCAGTAGGCGCGCGGTGCCAATCGGAAAGTCGCCTTCGAACGCAAGGAAGTGCATGGCGCCGGCATCGTCGGCGTCCCACTCAAGCTCGGCCGGAACCGATTGTTCAGCGATAAATACCGCTTCACGAATGCGCCGAATCTCGGCGATATCCTTTTGCCAGTCCGCGACACTTACGTGAATCTTATTCATCCGCAAACCCCAGGCTGCCTTGCTTGACCAGTTCGCACAGCAGGTCGCGGCCGTCTTCGTCCGCCAACCAGTCGCCGAGGTTCTCGCTGTGCAACGCATCAGCCGAGCACACCAGCTTCAGCAGCTCACGCAGCTTGCCTGGCAGGTAACGGCTCTGGCCGCTGGCGAACAGCAGCACATCGTCGTCGACTTCGGACCAGGCCAGGCGCGCGCTTGGGTTGCGCACCAGGATCGCGCCATCTTGCAGGCTGCTGATGAAATCCTCTTCACCCAGTTCTTCGCCGGCCACCAGTTCGGGGTAGCGCGGTTCGGTCATGAACTGGCCGAACCAGGTCAGCAGCATGCGCTCGTCGCTCATGTGCTCGGCCAAAAGGCCCTTCAATCGGTCGAGGGCGTCGCTCTGGATCTGGTGCGGGTCGCTGACTGGCTGGGCGTCGGCGTCCGTGTAGCGCTCTTCGTCGGTCAGGTACTGGCTGAGGAAGTCGGTGAAGTGGGTCAATACTTCAGCGGCGCTCGGTGCACGGAAACCTACGGAATAGGTCATGCAGTCGTCTTCAGCAATACCGAAATGCGCCAGGCGCGGCGGCAGGTAAAGCATGTCGCCCGGTTCCAGCACCCATTCGGCGGTCTCTTCGAATTCGGCCAGGATGCGCAGGTCGGCGTGTTGCAGCAGCGGGCTTTCGGAGCTGCACATTTGGCCGATCTTCCAGTTGCGCTTGCCCTGGGCTTGCAGCAGGAACACGTCATAGTTGTCGAAGTGCGGGCCGACGCTGCCGCCCGGCGCGGCGAAGCTGATCATCACATCGTCGATGCGCCAGCTCGGCAGGAAGCGGAAGTGCTCCAGCAGTTCCGCTACTTCCGGCACGAACTGGTCAACCGCTTGCACCAGCAAGGTCCACTCACGCTCAGGCAGGGTGCTGAAGGCGTCTTCGGCGAACGGGCCGCGACGCAGTTCCCACGGGCGTTCGCCGTGTTCGATGACCAGGCGCGACTCGACTTCTTCTTCCAGCGCTAAGCCTGCCAGTTCGTCGGCGTCGATCGGGCTTTCGAAGTCAGGGATGGCCTGGCGGATCAGCAGCGGTTTTTTCTGCCAGTAGTCGCGCAGGAATTCCCGTGCCGTGATGCCGCCCAGAAGTTGAAGAGGAATGTCAGGATTCATGTGTAACCTATTGAAAAAAAGCACTTTTAAGACAGGAATAAAAACGCCCGGCGCGGCCGGGCGTCTCAAAGGGGCTTGCTTGGATCAGATGCGCTTGGCTTGCTCTACGGCGTTGCCGATGTAGTTGGCCGGGGTGAGCAGTTTCAGCTCGGCCTTGGCCGCGGCTGGCATGTCCAGGCCGTCAATGAAAGTCTGCAGTGCTTCGGGGCTGATGCCCTTGCCGCGCGTCAACTCTTTGAGCTTCTCGTAGGGGTTTTCGATGTTGTAGCGGCGCATCACGGTCTGGATCGGCTCGGCCAATACTTCCCAGCAGGCGTCCAGGTCGGCGGCGATCTTCTGCTCGTTGAGCTCAAGCTTGCTGATGCCCTTGAGGCTGGCTTCGTAGGCGATCACGCTATGAGCGAAGCCCACGCCGAGGTTGCGCAATACGGTGGAGTCGGTCAGGTCGCGCTGCCAGCGGGAGATCGGCAACTTGCTGGCCAGGTGCTGGAACAGGGCGTTGGCGATGCCGAGGTTGCCTTCGGAGTTTTCGAAGTCGATCGGGTTGACCTTGTGCGGCATGGTCGACGAACCGATTTCACCGGCAATGGTGCGCTGCTTGAAATAGCCCAGGGAGATGTAGCCCCAGATATCGCGATCAAAGTCGATCAGGATGGTGTTGAAACGCGCAATGGCGTCGAACAGCTCGGCGATGTAGTCGTGGGGTTCGATCTGCGTGGTGTACGGGTTGAAGTCCAGGCCCAGCTCGTCTTCGATGAAGGCGCGGGCGTTGGCTTCCCAGTCGATCTCAGGGTAGGCCGACAGGTGGGCGTTGTAGTTGCCCACGGCGCCGTTGATCTTGCCAAGCAATGGTACGGCGGCGACCTGGGCGATCTGGCGCTCCAGGCGGTACACCACGTTGGCCAGTTCCTTGCCCAGGGTGGTTGGCGAAGCGGGCTGGCCATGGGTGCGCGACAGCATCGGCACGGCGGCGAAACGGATCGCCAGCTCACGGATGGCTTCGGCAGTCTGGCGCATCAGGGGCAGCATGACGTCATCGCGGCCTTCGCGCAGCATAAGGGCGTGGGACAGGTTGTTGATGTCCTCGCTGGTGCAGGCAAAGTGGATGAACTCGCTGACCTGGGCCAGTTCCGGCAGTTTGGCCGCTTGCTCTTTGAGCAGGTATTCGATGGCCTTGACGTCGTGGTTGGTGGTGCGCTCGATCTCTTTCACACGCTCGGCGTGCTCCAGGGAGAAGTTTTCCGCCAGGGTATTCAATACAGCGTCAGCTTCGGCCGAAAATGCCGGCACTTCGCTGATGGCGGGGTGAGCGGCCAGGCGCTGGAGCCAGCGCACTTCAACCAGAACGCGGGCACGGATCAGGCCGTATTCGCTGAAAATAGGGCGCAGGGCCTGGGTTTTGCCGGCGTAGCGGCCGTCAACAGGGGAAACCGCAGTGAGCGAAGAGAGCTGCATGGGGTGTTCTCGGACAGTCGGGCAACGAAATGGGGCGCGTATCATACATGAAAAAATCCGCCGATCCGTTGCCAACTGACCGGCGTATTACGCGTAACGGCTTGAAAAGGGCCTGTCGCTGCGACTTATTCGTTGCGCATCAACGGGTAAAGCTCTTTGAGCAATTTGCGCCGGCTGATCACCAACTGCCAGCGATGACCGCCCAACTGCCGCCACAACCGCGCCGAGCGAATACCGGCCAGAAGCAGGGCGCGGATTTTCGACGCGTTGTTGGGTTGTTGCAGGTTGCGCATGTCGCCGTGCACCTGGATACGTTGGCGCAAGGTGCTCAAGGTGTCCTGGTACAACGCACCACAGGCAGCGATCACGTTTTCGTGGGCCGGGCCAAAGTGTTCCACCTGGGACTGGATCTGCGGCAGGCGCTTGCCGATGGCTTCGAGCATGTCGTCACGCTTGGCCAGTTGGCGCTCAAGGCCGAGCATCGACAAGGCATAGCGCAATGGCTCGCGCTGCAAGGTGCTGGGGTCGCGCTCGAGGGCGCCGATCAGTGCGCGATAACCTTCGCGCAACGCCAGGTCGTCACCGCCGTAGACCTCCAGGGTGTCCTTGGGGTCGCGGATCAGCAGGCTGCCGAGCATGCAGGTCAAGCCGGCTTCGCTGACCTGGCCGGTCTTGGCGATCTTGTCCACCAGCACGGCAGCGAGAAATACCCCGCCGAGTGCGGTCAATTGCTCTTGGGTCGGGCTCATGCCGGCTTGCTCCAGGCTTGCGCGACTTCGATCACGCCGCCGCCCAGGCAGATTTCGCCGTCATAGAACACCACGGATTGGCCTGGGGTGACCGCGCGTTGCGGGTCATCGAAGGTGGCGCGGTAGCCCGTGGCGGTTTTTTCCAGGGTGCAGGGCTGGTCGCTCTGGCGATAGCGTACCTTGGCGGTCAGGCGGCGCGGCGTGCTCAAGTCGATCGGGTTGACCCAATAGATCTCGGAAGCGAGCAGGGCGCCGGAGAACAGCAGTGTGTGCTCGTTGCCCTGGCCGACGATCAGCACATTGTTTTCCAGGTCCTTGACCAGCACGTACCATGGCTCTTCGCCTGCGTCTTTCAGGCCGCCGATGCCCAGGCCCTGGCGCTGGCCGATGGTGTGGTACATCAGGCCGTGGTGACGGCCGATCACTTCACCTTCGGTGGTCTTGATTTCACCCGGCTGCGCCGGCAGGTACTGCTTGAGGAAGTCGCTGAAGCGGCGCTCGCCGATAAAGCAGATACCGGTGGAGTCTTTCTTCTTGGCGGTAGCCAGGCCATGTTTCTCTGCGATTTTGCGCACTTCGGGCTTTTCCAGCTCGCCCACCGGGAACAGGGTCTTGGCGATCTGTTCGCCACCCACGGCGTGCAGGAAGTAGCTCTGGTCCTTGTTCGGGTCCAGGCCCTTGAGCAGTTCGGTGCGGCCATCGATATCGCGACGGCGCACGTAGTGGCCAGTGGCAATCAGGTCGGCGCCGAGCATCATCGCGTAGTCGAGGAACGCCTTGAACTTGATCTCGCGGTTGCACAGGATGTCCGGGTTCGGTGTGCGTCCGGCCTTGTATTCGGCCAGGAAGTGTTCGAACACGTTGTCCCAGTACTCGGCGGCGAAGTTGGCGGTGTGCAGCTTGATACCGATCTTGTCGCACACGGCCTGGGCGTCCGCCAGGTCGTCCATGGCGGTGCAGTATTCGGTTCCATCGTCTTCTTCCCAGTTCTTCATGAACAGGCCTTCCACCTCATAACCCTGCTCCATGAGCAGAACGGCGGAAACGGAAGAATCCACGCCGCCGGACATGCCGACGATGACGCGCTTCTTTTGTGTGTCAGAAGGGGCTGGATCACGCATAGGGTTTCAACGGGTGTCTTGAAAAAGGACGCGATTCTATCAGGCCCGGGCCGCTAAGGCTAAAGAGAAGGGCGGATCAATTCGAGACTGTGGCGCTGGCCGGCCAGATAATCATCGATACAGCGGATGATCAGCTCGCTGCGCCAGTTGTCGCGCACGGCCATCAGCTCGTCACGGGTCAGCCAGTGGGCGCGGAGGATGCCTTCGTCGAGTTGATAGTCCGGGTGGTGTTTCAGCGCTTTGGCGATGAAGCAGACCCGTTGATAGGTCACGCCGTTGCTGGGCGCAGTGTAGAGATAGATGCCGACGATGCCGGTGGCTTCGACGTCCCAGCCGGTTTCCTCGAGGGTTTCGCGCACCGCGGCTTCGGTCAGGGTTTCGTTCGGGTCCAGGTGGCCGGCGGGCTGGTTGAGCACGGCACGGCCGCCCTTGAGTTCTTCGACCATCAGGAAGCGGCCGTTGTTTTCAACGATGGTGGCGACGGTGATGTGGGGGAGCCAGGTCATGGTTGCCTCGATTCAGGACGCAGTGGCGTCTTACAGCAGGATTACAGTCAGTGTGGGAGGGGGCTTGCTCCCGATGAGGGAGGGTCAGTAAATGCATCTGGGGCTGACCCACTGCCATCGGGAGCAAGCCCCCTCCCACATTTTTATCCGGCTTCTACAGTTGAACGGTAGAAACAGAAACCCCGGCACTGGGCCGGGGCTTCCTTGCAGCTTTACAACCTTACTTCAACTTGGCAATCGCCGCATTCAAGGTGTTGCTTGGGCGCATGGCCTTGCTGGTCAACTCCGGGTTCGGCGCGTAGTAGCCACCGATGTCCACTGGCTTGCCCTGTACGGCGTTGAGCTCGGCAACGATGGTTGCTTCGTTCGCGGCCAGGGTCTGGGCCAGTTCGCCGAACTGCGCTTGCAGTGCAGTGTCTTCGGTCTGGGCGGCCAGGGCCTGGGCCCAGTACAGCGCCAGGTAGAAGTGGCTGCCGCGGTTGTCGATGTTGCCGACTTTGCGCGATGGCGACTTGTTATTGTCGAGGAACTGGCCGGTGGCCTGGTCCAGGGTCTTGGACAATACCAGCGCTTTCGGGTTGTTGTGCGTCACACCCAAATGCTCAAGGGACGCGGCCAGGGCCAGGAACTCGCCCAGGGAATCCCAGCGCAGGAAGTTTTCTTCCAGCAGTTGCTGCACGTGTTTCGGCGCCGAACCGCCAGCGCCGGTTTCGAACAGGCCGCCGCCGTTCATCAGCGGCACGATCGACAGCATCTTGGCGCTGGTGCCCAGTTCCATGATCGGGAACAGGTCGGTCAGGTAGTCGCGCAGTACGTTACCGGTCACCGAGATGGTGTCCAGGCCCTTGCGGGTGCGCTCCAAGGTGAACTTCATCGCGTCGACCGGGGCCATGATGCGGATGTCCAGGCCTTCGGTGTTGTGGTCCTTCAGGTACGCCTGGACCTTCTCGACTACGACGCCATCGTGGGCACGCTGAGGGTCCAGCCAGAAGATGGCCGGGGTGTTGCTGGCGCGGGCACGGTTGACGGCGAGCTTGACCCAGTCCTGGATCGGCGCGTCCTTGGTCTGGCACATGCGGAAGATGTCGCCGGCTTCGACTTTCTGTTCCATCAGCAGGTTGCCCTGGCTGTCGGTGACGCGGACGACGCCGTCAGCCTTGATCTGGAAGGTCTTGTCGTGGGAACCGTACTCTTCGGCTTTCTTGGCCATCAGGCCAACGTTTGGCACGCTGCCCATGGTGGTCGGGTCGAAGGCGCCATTGGCCTTGCAGTCTTCGATGACCGCCTGGTAGATGGTGGCGTAGCAGCGATCCGGGATCACCGCCTTGGTATCGTGCAGCTGGCCGTCGGTGCCCCACATTTTGCCGGAGTCACGGATCATGGCTGGCATCGAGGCGTCGACGATGACGTCGCTCGGCACGTGCAGGTTGGTGATGCCTTTGTCGGAGTTGACCATCGCCAGGGCAGGGCGAACGGCGTAGACCGCCTGGATGTCAGCTTCGATCTGCGCTTGCTGGTCAGCCGGCAGCGCCTTGATACGGGCGTACAGGTCGCCGATGCCGTTGTTCAGGTTGAAGCCGATCTGCTCCAGCACTGCAGCGTGCTTGGTCAGGGCATCTTTGTAGAACTCGGCAACGATCTGGCCGAACATGATCGGGTCGGAGACCTTCATCATGGTGGCTTTCAGGTGAACCGACAGCAGCACGCCTTGCTTCTTGGCGTCTTCGATTTCAGCGGCGATGAAGCTGCGCAGGGCTTTCTTGCTCAGCACGGCGGTGTCGATGATTTCGCCGGCCTGGACGCTGGTCTTTTCCTTCAGCACGGTGGTGGTGCCGTCCTGGGCAACCAGCGCAATTTTGACAGCATCAGCGGCTTCGATCTGCACGGCTTTTTCGCTGCCGTAGAAGTCGCCATTGCTCATGTGGGCAATATGCGACTTGGAGTCGGCAGCCCAGGCGCCCATCTTGTGCGGGTGCTTGCGTGCGTAGTTCTTGACCGACAGCGGTGCGCGGCGGTCGGAGTTGCCTTCGCGCAGGACCGGGTTCACGGCGCTGCCCTTGACCTTGTCGTAACGTGCACGGGTTTCTTTTTCCGCGTCGGTGGTTACGGTTTCAGGATAGTCCGGCAGGGCATAGCCCTGGGCCTGCAGTTCCTTGATCGCGGCTTGCAGCTGCGGGGTCGAGGCGCTGATGTTCGGCAGCTTGATGATGTTGGCTTCAGGCGTAACGGCCAGGTCGCCCAGTTCGGCGAGGTGGTCCGGGATAGCCTTGTCGCCCAGTTGCTCGGGGAAGCTTGCGAGGATGCGCCCTGCGAGGGAAATGTCGCGGGTTTCCACGGCAATATCAGCGGAAGCGGTGAAGGCCTCTACGATAGGCAGCAGCGAATAGGTGGCGAGGGCTGGGGCTTCGTCGGTGAAGGTGTAGATGATCTTCGAGCGGGTGGGCATATTCGGATTAACTCTCTTCTTTGCTGAAAGCGTGCGCAGAAACTCGAGATGCGCCGGGTGGAGCGCGTTCGTTCAAGTCATCCATGAGCGAAAGGTCGAGGTTTCTTCGCGGTGATGTTGGGTTGCATCAGTCGAGCGTCAAGCGGGTGGACTATTGTATTAGTCCTGCTTTGCAGCGGAGGGCCATGTTCTAGAGCGGTCCGCCGTCGTGACTCTTTGGTCAGCGGCGGCATTATACATAGGTCGCTATGCTTACGCCGAGCCTTCATACAAAAGGCGGGTCGTCCATTGGTCTAAAGGTCGCAGGTGCCGCTTACGCCTAAAGTCGCACGTTGTGCTCAGGATTGGCACTTTTCCCTTTGATTTCAGGCTTGTAGACGACAAATTATGCTGTTTTCGATGCAAATGAGCATGGCGCGAGGTTTCAGTCGCCATTTATCTGGAGTAGGCTCGAACGCAGCCAGATGTTCAATCCATAGATGGAGTTCAGCATGGGATACAAGAAGATTCAGGTTCCGGCAGTCGGCGACAAAATCACCGTCAATGCAGACCATTCTCTCAATGTTCCTGACCAACCGATCATCCCCTATATCGAAGGTGACGGTATCGGCGTCGACATCAGCCCGGTGATGATCAAGGTGGTCGACGCAGCTGTTGAAAAGGCTTATGGCGGCAAGCGCAAGATCTCGTGGATGGAGGTTTATGCCGGCGAAAAGGCTACACAGGTCTACGACCAGGATACCTGGCTGCCCCAGGAAACCCTGGATGCGGTCAAGGATTACGTGGTGTCCATCAAAGGGCCGCTCACCACGCCGGTCGGTGGTGGTATTCGCTCACTGAACGTGGCACTGCGCCAGCAGCTCGACCTGTATGTGTGCCTGCGCCCGGTGCGCTGGTTCGAAGGCGTGCCCAGCCCGGTCAAGAAACCTGGCGACGTGGACATGACCATCTTCCGCGAGAACTCCGAGGATATTTACGCCGGCATCGAGTGGAAAGCTGGTTCGCCTGAGGCGATCAAGGTAATCAAGTTTCTCAAGGAGGAAATGGGCGTTACCAAGATCCGTTTCGACCAGGACTGCGGGATCGGCGTCAAACCGGTGTCGAAAGAAGGCACCAAGCGCCTGGCGCGCAAGGCCCTGCAATATGTCGTGGATAACGACCGCGATTCGCTGACCATCGTGCACAAAGGCAACATCATGAAGTTCACCGAAGGTGCCTTCAAGGAATGGGCCTATGAAGTGGCGGCCGAAGAGTTCGGTGCGACCCTGCTGGACGGCGGCCCGTGGATGCAGTTCAAGAACCCCAGGACCGGCAAGAACGTAGTGGTCAAGGATGCCATCGCCGACGCCATGCTCCAGCAGATCCTGCTGCGTCCAGCTGAATATGACGTCATCGCGACGCTTAACCTGAACGGCGACTACCTGTCTGACGCTTTGGCGGCGGAAGTGGGCGGCATCGGCATCGCGCCTGGGGCCAACCTGTCCGACACCGTGGCGATGTTCGAAGCGACCCACGGTACGGCGCCCAAATATGCGGGCAAGGACCAGGTCAACCCGGGCTCATTGATCCTGTCGGCAGAAATGATGCTGCGCCATATGGGCTGGACCGAGGCGGCTGACCTGATTATCAAGGGCACCAATGGTGCGATTTCGGCCAAGACGGTGACCTATGACTTCGAGCGCCTGATGGATGGCGCTACGTTGGTGTCGTCGTCGGGGTTTGGCGATGCGTTGATCAAGCACATGTAAGCAGGCAAAAAAACCGGCCGTTCTGATGATTCAGAATGGCCGGTTTGGCATTCAAGGCTATGCTCAGTGGCTGATCAGGCCAGTTGCTTTTTTGATTTTTTGAGCGGGCGCTTCCGTTTTTGCAGTGTCTTTAGGGGCGATGGGCGTACCGATATTCACAGCGTGCTTGCCCTTGGGGCCTTGAATAATTTCAAAGCAGACAGGCTGGCCCGCTTTCAATGTCTTATACCCATCCATCTTGATCGCTGAGTAATGCGCAAAAAGGTCTTCATCCTTGCCGTCCTCGATAATGAAGCCGTAACCCTTGGCATTGTTGAACCACTTGACCTTACCACTAGCCATTCCCATATCCCTCTGCACCAGACTCCATCACTGGAGTATCATCCTGTCTATCCGTCCTAACCCGAATAAATAAGGTTGACTGCGCGGACCTTTTTTACCCACTGTGGGTTCTATTGGTTGTAACACCGATTCGCCGATAGTCAAGGCGACCAGCCGGTCAGAGTTGAAATTCTGACAGGTCGCCCCCACCACTGTAATTGAACCACTGACGAACCTTTCTTTCCATGCATGCAAACAGCCAGATTCGACTAACATTCAATCAGGATCGCCCGGATCAGGAACATGATGACGACGGTTCTGCAGGCATTGCTGTCCAGGAGGCCAAGCCTGCTTTACAGGCGCCGCCGATGTACAAGGTGGTTTTGTTCAATGATGACTACACACCGATGGATTTCGTCGTCGAAGTGCTCGAGGTGTTTTTTAACCTGAACCGCGAGTTGGCGACCAAGGTAATGCTGGCCGTTCACACAGAAGGACGGGCAGTATGTGGAGTGTTTACCCGCGACATCGCCGAGACAAAGGCCATGCAGGTCAACCAGTACGCCAGGGAAAGCCAGCATCCGCTACTCTGTGAAATCGAGAAGGACGGTTAACGCCGACCACTTGGGTATGAGGTGAAGCTATGTTAAACCGCGAGCTCGAAGTCACCCTTAATCTTGCCTTCAAGGAGGCTCGTTCGAAGCGTCATGAATTCATGACCGTCGAACACCTGCTGCTGGCACTTTTGGATAACGAAGCTGCCGCCACCGTTCTGCGTGCGTGCGGCGCCAACCTCGACAAGCTCAAGCACGACCTGCAGGAGTTCATCGACTCCACCACGCCACTGATCCCCGTGCATGACGAGGACCGTGAAACCCAGCCAACCCTGGGCTTCCAGCGGGTATTGCAGCGTGCTGTTTTCCACGTACAGAGCTCCGGTAAGCGTGAGGTCACGGGCGCGAACGTGCTTGTGGCAATTTTCAGCGAGCAGGAAAGCCAGGCCGTGTTCCTGCTCAAGCAGCAGAGCGTTGCCCGTATTGATGTAGTCAATTACATCGCCCACGGTATCTCCAAAGTGCCTGGGCACGGCGATCATTCCGAGGGTGAGCAGGAAATGCAGGATGACGAGGGCGGTGAGTCTTCTTCTTCGGGCAATCCACTGGATGCCTATGCCAGCAATCTCAACGAATTGGCGCGCCAGGGGCGGATCGATCCGCTGGTGGGGCGTGAGCTTGAGGTTGAGCGTGTAGCGCAGATCCTTGCTCGTCGGCGCAAGAACAATCCGTTGCTGGTTGGGGAGGCGGGCGTGGGTAAAACCGCGATCGCCGAAGGCCTGGCCAAGCGCATTGTCGACAATCAGGTCCCGGACCTGTTGGCCAACAGCGTCGTCTACTCCCTTGATCTGGGCGCTTTGCTCGCCGGGACCAAGTACCGGGGCGATTTCGAGAAGCGCTTCAAGGCGTTGCTCGGCGAGCTGAAAAAACGCCCGCAGGCGATCCTGTTTATCGACGAGATCCACACCATTATCGGCGCTGGTGCAGCATCCGGTGGGGTGATGGACGCCTCCAACCTGCTCAAGCCGTTGCTGTCGTCGGGCGATATCCGCTGCATCGGTTCGACCACGTTCCAGGAATTCCGTGGCATCTTCGAGAAAGACCGTGCCCTGGCGCGTCGCTTCCAGAAAGTCGACGTGTCCGAGCCTTCGGTTGAAGACACCATTGGCATCCTGCGCGGGCTCAAGGGGCGCTTCGAGGCGCACCATGGCATCGAATACACTGATGAGGCCCTGCGTGCCGCGGCTGAGCTGGCGTCGCGCTACATCAATGACCGGCACATGCCGGACAAGGCCATCGACGTGATCGACGAGGCGGGGGCCTATCAGCGCCTGCAGCCGGTCGAGAAACGTGTGAAGCGCATTGACGTGCCTCAGGTCGAGGACATCGTGGCGAAGATCGCGCGGATTCCGCCAAAACACGTCACCAGTTCCGACAAAGAGCTGCTGCGTAACCTGGAGCGCGACCTCAAGCTCACCGTGTTTGGTCAGGATGCGGCCATCGACTCGCTGTCCACCGCGATCAAGTTGTCCCGTGCGGGCCTCAAGTCGCCGGACAAGCCGGTCGGGTCGTTCCTGTTCGCAGGGCCTACCGGCGTCGGCAAAACCGAAGCGGCGCGGCAATTGGCCAAGGCCATGGGAATCGAGCTGGTACGTTTCGACATGTCCGAGTATATGGAGCGCCACACCGTGTCGCGCCTGATCGGTGCGCCTCCGGGCTATGTCGGCTTCGACCAGGGCGGCCTGTTGACCGAGGCGATCACCAAGCAGCCGCATTGCGTATTGCTGCTCGATGAAATCGAAAAGGCTCATCCGGAAGTCTTCAACCTGCTGTTGCAGGTCATGGATCACGGCACCCTGACCGACAACAACGGGCGCAAGGCGGACTTCCGCAATGTGATCGTGATCATGACCACCAACGCCGGTGCTGAAACCGCTGCGCGGGCTTCGATTGGCTTCACGCATCAGGATCACTCCTCCGATGCGATGGAAGTGATCAAGAAGAGCTTCACGCCGGAGTTCCGCAACCGTCTGGACACCATTATCCAGTTTGGTCGCCTCAGTCATGAGGTTATCAAAAGCGTGGTGGACAAGTTCCTCACCGAGCTTCAAGCGCAGCTGGAAGACAAGCGCGTGCAGCTGGATGTGACGGAAGCGGCGCGCAGCTGGATCGCAGAGGGTGGCTACGACGCGGCAATGGGCGCTCGCCCGATGGCGCGTCTGATCCAGGACAAGATCAAGCGGCCGTTGGCCGAAGAGATCCTGTTCGGCGAACTCTCCGACCATGGCGGCGTGGTGCATATCGACCTGAAGGATGGCGAGCTGACCTTCGAGTTCGAGACCACGGCGGAAATGGCCTGATCGCTCTGCAGCAATAAAAAAGGCGCCGAAAGGCGCCTTTTTGCTGACTTGAAATGCAATTCTCAGAGCAGTGGAGATCCAATGTGGGAGGGGGCTTGCTCCCGATAGCGGTGGCTCAACAACAGATTAGTTGCTGACACACTGCTATCGGGAGCAAGCCCCCTCCCACAGGGTTCCCTATTGCTTGGTAAATCCCACCCACACAAAAACGCCCGGCATAACCGGGCGTCTTGTATTGACTTGCTTAACGAGCGCGGTAAGTGATGCGCCCTTTGCTCAAGTCATAGGGCGTCAGCTCGACGCGCACTTTGTCACCGGTAAGAATACGAATGTAGTTCTTGCGCATCTTGCCGGAGATATGCGCGGTTACGACGTGCCCATTTTCCAACTCCACGCGAAACATGGTGTTGGGCAGGGTGTCGACGACAGTGCCTTCCATTTCGAAGCTGTCTTCTTTCGACATGCAGTAAAGCCCTCGGTATCCAGTGAATGGCCCGGTGCAACTGCGCCAGGCAAAAGCGGCGTGCATTGTGCCCGAAAAAGGGTGTTCAAGCCAAGGGGTTCTAGTTAAGCGTGACCCATCTTTGATTAATCAGCAGCTCAATGGGCCGATATTGGGTCTTGTAGTTCATCTTTTTGCAGTTCTTGATCCAGTATCCGAGGTACACCGCCTCCAATTCCTGGCGCAGTGCCTCGCCTATTTGCCAGAGGATGGCAAAGCGCCCGAGGCTGCGGCGCTCCTCGGTAGGTTCATAGAAGGTGTACACCGCCGACAGACCGTTGGGCAGTAGGTCGGTGACGGCCACTGCCAGCAGGCGACCGTCGAGGCGGAACTCGTAGAAGCGCGAGAACGGCAGGTCGCGTACCAGGAAGGTAGAAAATTGATCGCGGCTGGGCGGGAACATATCGCCATCGGCGTGGCGTTGTTCGATGTAGCGCTGGTAAAGATCGAAATATTCTTCACTGTACTGCGGCTTGGTGGCCGTTACCGTCAGGTCGGCGTTGCGCTTGAGGATGCGTTTCTGATTTCGATCCGGCAGAAATTGCGTGACAGGGATGCGCGCCGGCACGCAGGCATTGCAATTCTGGCAATGAGGTCGGTACAGGTGATCACCGCTGCGCCGAAACCCCATCTCGGACAGGTCGGCGTACACATGCACGTCCATCGGCTGGCTGGGGTCGAGGAACAACGTGGTGGCCTGCTCGTCGGGCAGGTAGCTGCAAGAGTGGGCTTGAGTGGCATAAAACTTCAAGCGCGCCAGCTCGGTCATGATCAACCCTCGGGTTAAAGCTTTGAAATAAGTGTAAGCCAGGTGGGCGAAAGTCGCCTAGGAAACCCACGGTCCAGAGCTGGGTTGGTCCAGATGCTTGTGCAAGAAGTTGGCGAAGTCGCTGCGCGGTATGGCCCGGGCACCCAGGCTATGCAGGTGATCGTTGGGCATCTGGCAGTCGATGAGCACAAAGCCCCAAGCCTGCAACTGGCGGGTGAGTGTGGCGAAACCAAATTTCGAGGCGTTGTCGGCGCGGCTGAACATGGACTCGCCAAAGAACAGTTGGCCCATCGCCAGGCCATACAGCCCGCCCACCAGTTCGCCCTGGTCCCACACCTCGACGGAATGGGCGTAACCACGCTGGTGCAGCTCCAGGTAGGCGCTCTGGATACCCTCGGTGATCCAGGTGCCGTCCGCGTAGGCGCGCGGCGCGGCGCACGCCTGGATGACCGCTGCGAAGTCCTGATCGAACGTCACCGTATAGCGCTGCTGGCGCAGAAGTTTGGCCAGGCTGCGGGAGACATGCAGTTCGTCGGGGAAAATCACCGTACGCGGGTCGGGTGACCACCAGAGGATCGGCTGGCCCTCGGAGAACCACGGAAAGCAGCCATGGCGATAGGCTTGGATCAGGCGTTCGGCTGACAGGTCGCCACCAGCGGCAAGCAGACCATTGGGTTCGCGCAGGGCCTTGGCCAAGGGTGGGAAAGTCAGGGTGTCGCGTTGTAACCAGGTCAGCATGGCATCCAGGCTTATGGCAGGGGAGGGGAGTGGCAGGCGACGCCTGCCCCGCAAGCGTTGATTATTGTCGACCTGGCGCCAGGGGGCCAGCCCGAATAGGTTATCGGCCAGGATTAGCATGAGCGGGTATTTCTGCAACTCCGTGCATCAGGCGTGGTCGTAATCGGGGCTGAGGAATGCCGGCCATCTGCCAAGCTTGCCTGGATTGCTAAATACAGCTCATAAGCCTTTGTCAGCAAAGACAATGCATGCTCAAATTGAACAGGCTGTGACAACGCAATTGTCCAGTCTGCCGGGTGAAGGGCAAGTGTGTGGCATCGCGCACGCAAACCCGTACAATGCGGCCATTGTGGCGTTATCGCCATTTCACCTATCCATCACCCGGTGTTAAAAGTAGATTCAGCAACATTCGTTCATTTTTCAGCTGCTCGGGATAGAGCAGTCATGTGTAGTCATTCAACAGATGGACGCGCTAAAGGCGCAGGAAAAGACCCGTTTTGAAGAAATCCGCCGCAGCACCTAAAGCAGCAGTCGTACCGGCCTGGCGCCAGCACCTGCATTATCGACTCAAGGAAGGCGCACTGATAGCCATCGGTGCCCTGTGCCTGTTCCTGATGATGGCCTTGCTCACCTACGGCAAGGACGACCCGGGCTGGAGTCATAACAGCAAGATCGATGATGTGCAGAATTTCGGTGGCCCCGTGGGTTCCTACAGTGCCGATATCCTGTTCATGATCCTGGGTTACTTCGCCTACATTTTCCCGCTGCTGCTGGCGATCAAGACCTGGCAGATCTTCCGCCAGCGCCATGAGCCGTGGCAGTGGAGCGGCTGGCTGTTCTCCTGGCGCCTGATCGGCCTGGTGTTCCTGGTGCTCTCCGGCGCGGCGCTGGCGCATATTCACTTTCATGCGCCGACCGGCCTGCCGGCGGGTGCTGGCGGGGCCCTGGGCGAAAGCCTTGGCGACCTGGCCCGCAGGACCCTGAACATACAGGGCAGTACCCTGATGTTTATCGCGCTGTTCCTGTTCGGCCTCACGGTCTTTACCGACCTGTCATGGTTCAAGGTGATGGACGTGACAGGCAAGATCACCCTTGACCTGTTCGAGTTGTTCCAAGGGGCCGCCAACCGCTGGTGGGCCGCCCGTGTCGAGCGCAAGCAGATGGTTGCGCAGCTTCGCGAGGTGGACACCCGTGTCAACGAAATAGTGGCTCCAAGCACCCCGGACCGGCGCGAGCAGGCCAAGGTCAAGGAACGCTTGATCGAGCGCGAGCAGGCCCTGAGCAAGCACATGTCGGACCGCGAGAAGCAAGTGCCACCGGTGATCGCTCCGGCACCGCCCAAGGCGCCGGAACCCAGCCATCGCGTGCAGAAAGAGAAGCAGGCGCCGTTGTTCATCGACAGCGCCGTGGAAGGCACCTTGCCGCCGATCTCGATTCTCGACCCGGCAGAAAAGAAACAGCTCAATTATTCCCCGGAATCCCTGGCGGCCGTGGGTCACCTGCTGGAAATCAAGCTCAAGGAGTTCGGCGTCGAAGTCTCGGTGGATTCGATCCACCCAGGCCCAGTGATTACCCGTTACGAAATCCAGCCGGCCGCGGGTGTGAAGGTCAGCCGCATTTCCAACCTGGCCAAAGACTTGGCGCGCTCCCTGGCCGTGACCAGCGTGCGGGTGGTGGAAGTGATCCCGGGCAAGACCACCGTGGGTATCGAGATTCCCAACGAAGACCGCCAGATCGTGCGTTTCTCCGAAGTACTGTCGACCCCCGAATACGACAACTTCAAGTCACCCGTTACCCTGGCCCTCGGCCATGACATCGGCGGCAAGCCGGTGATCACCGACCTGGCGAAGATGCCGCACCTGCTGGTGGCCGGTACCACCGGTTCCGGTAAGTCGGTGGGCGTGAACGCAATGATCCTGTCGATCCTGTTCAAGTCCGGGCCGGATGACGCCAAGCTGATCATGATCGACCCGAAAATGTTGGAACTGTCGATCTACGAAGGCATTCCGCACCTGCTGTGCCCGGTGGTTACCGATATGAAGGACGCCGCCAACGCCCTGCGCTGGAGCGTGGCCGAGATGGAGCGCCGCTACAAGCTGATGGCGAAGATGGGCGTACGTAACCTGTCGGGCTTCAACGCCAAGGTCAAGGAAGCCCAGGATGCCGGCACGCCGCTGACCGACCCGCTGTACAAGCGCGAGAGCATCCATGATGAAGCCCCGCTGCTGACCAAGCTGCCGACCATCGTGGTGGTGGTCGACGAATTCGCCGACATGATGATGATCGTCGGCAAGAAGGTTGAAGAACTGATCGCCCGTATCGCCCAGAAGGCCCGTGCCGCCGGGATTCACTTGATCCTCGCGACCCAGCGTCCGTCGGTGGATGTGATCACCGGCCTGATCAAGGCCAACATCCCGACACGCATGGCGTTCCAGGTATCGAGCAAGATCGACTCGCGCACCATCATTGACCAGGGTGGCGCCGAGCAACTGCTGGGCCACGGTGACATGCTCTACATGCCGCCCGGCACCAGCCTGCCGATCCGCGTGCACGGTGCCTTCGTGTCCGATGACGAGGTACACCGCGTGGTCGAAGCCTGGAAACTGCGCGGCGCGCCGGAATACAACGACGACATCCTCGCTGGCGTCGAAGAGGCCGGCAGCGGCTTCGACGGTGGCAGCGGCGGTGGCGACGATGATGCCGAAACCGATGCGCTGTACGACGAGGCGGTGGCCTTCGTGCTGGAAAGCCGTCGCGCCTCTATCTCTGCAGTGCAGCGCAAGCTGAAAATCGGCTACAACCGCGCTGCCCGCATGATCGAAGCCATGGAACACGCCGGCGTCGTAACGGCCATGAACACCAACGGCTCGCGTGAAATCATCGCCCCCGGGCAGATGCGCGACTGACCCCGTGGCGCGTGGCAACACGCGCCACGCCCTGACCATTCAATGAGGACTCCCATGCGCCTTATCCGCATGCTGTTGTTGCCGGCTCTGGCCCTGACCGCTGTCTCGGCCCACGCTGACCCGGCTTCCGTCGCCAGCCTGAAGAACCTGTTGGACAAATCCCAAACCCTGACCGCGCGTTTCTCGCAGCTGACCCTGGATGCCGGTGGCACCCAACTGCAGGAAACTGCCGGTGAAATGGCGGTGCAGCGTCCTGGCTTGTTCTACTGGCATACCGAAGGCAAGGCCGAGCAGACCATCGTTTCCGATGGCCAGAAAGTCACCCTGTGGGACCCGGACCTGGAACAGGCGACCATCAAGAAGCTGGATCCGCGCCTGAATCAGACCCCCGCGCTGTTGCTCTCGGGTGACGTGTCGAAAATCAACGATAGTTTCGACATCACTTCCAAGCAGACCAGCAACGTGATCGAGTTCACCCTCAAGCCAAAATCCAAGGACACGCTGTTTGACACGCTGTCCCTGTCGTTCGGCAACGGCGTGATCAATAACATGCGCCTGGTCGACAGCGTTGGCCAGCGCACCGATATCCTGTTTTCCGGGGTCAAGGCCAACCAGCCGGTGCCTGCCTCCAAGTTCAAGTTCGACATCCCCAAGGGTGCCGACGTGATCCAGGAATAAACTGCCCAGAGGTTTCAAGCGCTGCCCATGGATCTGTTTCGAAGTGACCCGATTGCCCAGCCCCTGGCCGCGCGCCTACGCTCGACCAACCTGGATGAGTACGTCGGTCAGGAACACCTGCTCGCTCGCGGCAAGCCTTTGCGCGAAGCCCTGGAGCAGGGCGTGCTGCACTCGATGATTTTCTGGGGCCCGCCAGGCGTGGGCAAGACCACCCTGGCGCGGCTGCTGGCGAAAGTCTCGGACGCGCACTTTGAAACAGTCTCGGCAGTGCTGGCCGGGGTCAAGGAGATCCGCCAGGCGGTGGAAGTCGCCAAGCAGCAGGCCGGGCAATACGGCAAGCGCACCATTCTGTTCGTCGACGAAGTGCATCGCTTCAACAAGTCGCAGCAGGATGCGTTCCTGCCGTATGTGGAAGACGGCACCTTGATCTTCATCGGCGCCACCACTGAAAACCCTTCGTTTGAACTCAACAACGCCTTGTTGTCGCGAGCGCGTGTCTACGTGCTCAAAAGCCTGGACGAAGCGGCGATGCAGAAGCTGCTGCAGCGAGCCTTGAATGAAGACAAGGGCCTGGGTAAGCGCCATCTGAGTGTCAGTGAAGAAGGCTTCAAGATCCTGCTCACCGCCGCCGATGGCGATGGCAGGCGCTTTCTCAATTTGCTGGAAAATGCCTCGGACCTGGCCGAAGACGGCGGCGAAATTGGCGTCGACCTGCTGCAAAGCCTGCTGGGTGATACGCGCCGGCGTTTCGACAAGGGCGGCGAAGCTTTCTACGACCAAATTTCCGCGCTGCACAAATCCGTGCGCGGCTCCAACCCGGACGGCGCGCTGTACTGGTTCGCGCGCATGATCGACGGCGGTTGCGATCCGCTGTACCTGGCCCGTCGCGTGGTGCGCATGGCCAGTGAAGACATCGGCAATGCCGACCCGCGTGCCTTGAGCCTGTGCCTGGCGGCCTGGGAGGTGCAGGAGCGCCTCGGCAGCCCGGAAGGCGAGTTGGCGGTGGCCCAGGCCATCACCTACCTGGCTTGCGCGCCGAAAAGCAACGCGGTGTACATGGGCTTCAAATCTGCCCTGCGGGCGGCGGCCGAGCATGGCTCGCTGGAAGTGCCGATGCATTTGCGCAACGCGCCGACCAAACTGATGAAGCAACTGGGCTACGGTGATGAATATCGCTACGCCCATGACGAACCGGATGCCTATGCAGCCGGCGAAGATTATTTCCCGGATGCGCTTGAACCGTTGCCGCTCTACCAGCCGGTGCCCCGTGGCCTGGAGCTGAAGATCGGCGAAAAACTCAACCATCTGGCCCAACTCGACCGTCTCAGCCCCCGTCAGCGGAGAAAGTAGTGCTCAAGACGATTCTTGCCGTGTCCATAGCCGGCATCGCTGGTACATTATTGCGTTTCACCGCCAGCACCTGGGTCAGCGCCCAGTGGCCGAAGCATTTTTATGCGGCGACCTTGGCGGTCAACCTGGTGGGCTGTTTGATTATCGGGCTGTTGTACGGCTGGTTCCTGTTGCGCCCGGAAGTGCCGATTGAAATTCGCGCCGGCTTGATTGTCGGCTTTGTAGGCGGTCTGACGACCTTTTCATCCTTTTCACTGGATACGCTGCGCTTGCTGGAAAGCGGGCAGGCCCTGGTCGCCTTCGGGTACCTGGGCATCAGCGTATTCGGCGGGCTGCTCGCCACCTGGGCCGGCCTGTCCTTGACCAAACTTTGATAACGAGAGACCGACATGCTCGATTCCAAACTGTTACGTAGCAACCTTCAGGACGTAGCGGACCGCCTGGCATCCCGTGGCTTTGCCTTGGATGTTGCGCGCATCGAAGCGCTGGAAGAACAGCGCAAGACCGTCCAGACCCGCACCGAAGCACTGCAGGCTGAGCGTAATGCGCGTTCCAAATCCATCGGCCAGGCCAAGCAGCGCGGCGAAGACATCGCGCCGTTGATGGCAGATGTCGAGCGCATGGGCACTGAGCTGTCCGAGGGCAAGGTCGAGTTGGAAGGCATTCAGACCGAGCTGGATTCGATCCTGCTGGGCATCCCGAACCTGCCCCACGAATCCGTGCCGGTGGGCGAAGACGAAGACGGCAACGTAGAAGTACGTCGCTGGGGTACGCCCAAAGCCTTCGATTTCGAGATCAAGGACCACGTCGCCCTGGGCGAATTGACCGGCGGC
This sequence comes from Pseudomonas khavaziana, assembly GCF_036704165.1. Lineage (NCBI taxonomy): Bacteria > Pseudomonadati > Pseudomonadota > Gammaproteobacteria > Pseudomonadales > Pseudomonadaceae > Pseudomonas > Pseudomonas khavaziana. Next base: position 4,004,241 of record NZ_CP129946.1, on the reverse strand, counting down.
CTGGATTTTGAAACCGCGGCAAAAATGTCCGGTGCGCGCTTTGCACTCCTGCGCGGCCCGATTGCGCGCATGCACCGTGCGCTGGCGCAGTTCATGATCAACCTGCACACCGGTGAGCATGGTTACGAAGAGGCTTACACCCCGTATCTGGTCCAGGCACCGGCGCTGATGGGCACCAGTCAGTTGCCGAAATTCGAGGAAGACCTGTTCAAGATCACTCGCGACGGTGAAGCTGACCTGTACTTGATCCCGACTGCCGAAGTGTCGCTGACTAACATCGTCGCCGGCGAGATCCTCGATGCCAAGCAATTGCCGTTGAAGCTGGTTGCCCACAGCCCGTGCTTTCGCAGTGAAGCCGGTGCGTCGGGCCGCGATACGCGCGGCATGATTCGCCAGCACCAGTTCGACAAGGTCGAGATGGTGCAGGTGGTCGAGCCGTCGACTTCCATGGAAGCCCTGGAAGGCCTGACCGCCAATGCCGAGCGCGTGTTGCAACTGCTGGAGCTGCCATACCGCGTCCTGGCCCTGTGCACCGGCGACATGGGCTTCAGCGCCGTGAAGACCTACGACCTCGAAGTGTGGGTGCCGAGCCAGGACAAGTACCGCGAAATCTCATCGTGCTCCAACTGCGGTGATTTCCAGGCCCGTCGCATGCAGGCGCGTTTCCGTAACCCGGAAACCGGCAAGCCGGAGCTGGTGCACACCCTTAACGGTTCGGGCCTGGCCGTAGGCCGTACCCTGGTGGCCGTGCTGGAAAACTACCAGCAGGCTGACGGTTCGATCCGTGTGCCTGAGGTGCTCAAGCCGTACATGGGCGGCGTTGAGGTCATCGGCTAAATGGAATTTCTGCCGCTGTTTCATAACCTGCGCGGCAGTCGTGTGTTGGTCGTCGGTGGCGGGGAGATTGCCTTGCGCAAATCCCGGCTGCTGGCCGACGCCGGTGCATTGCTGCGGGTGGTTGCTCCCCAGATCGAAGACCAGCTGCGCGAGCTGGTGCTGGGCAGTGGCGGGGAACTGATTTTGCGCGGTTATCAGGAGTCCGACCTTGACGGTTGCACCCTGATCATCGCGGCGACCGACGATGAACCACTGAACGCGCAGGTGTCCAGTGACGCCAAGCGTCGCTGCGTACCGGTCAATGTGGTGGATGCGCCGGCCTTGTGCAGCGTGATCTTCCCGGCGATTGTCGACCGTTCGCCCTTGGTGATTGCGGTCTCCAGTGGCGGCGATGCGCCGGTACTGGCGCGCTTGATCCGGGCCAAGCTGGAAACCTGGATTCCCTCGACCTACGGCCAGTTGGCCGGGTTGGCGGCGCGTTTTCGTGCCCAGGTCAAAGGTTTGTACCCGGATGTGCAGCAACGCCGGGCGTTCTGGGAAGAGGTATTCCAGGGGCCGATTGCCGACCGTCAATTGGCCGGGCAGGGCGACGAGGCCGAGCGCCTGCTGATCGACAAGGTCAACGGCGCACCGCCGCACGCGCCCGGTGAGGTTTATCTGGTGGGCGCTGGCCCGGGCGATCCGGACCTACTGACCTTCCGCGCCCTGCGCCTGATGCAGCAAGCCGACGTGGTGCTCTACGACCGCCTGGTGGCGCCGGCGATTCTCGAACTGTGCCGTCGTGACGCCGAGCGCGTGTACGTCGGCAAGCGCCGCGCTGACCACGCCGTACCGCAAGCCCAGATCAACCAGCAACTGGTGGACCTGGCCAAGCAAGGCAAGCGCGTGCTGCGCCTCAAAGGTGGCGATCCGTTCATCTTTGGTCGGGGTGGTGAAGAGATCGAGGAACTGGCGGCCCATGGCATCCCGTTCCAGGTGGTGCCGGGGATCACGGCGGCCAGTGGTTGTGCGGCGTATGCCGGGATTCCGCTGACGCACCGCGACTATGCGCAGTCGGTGCGCTTTATCACGGGACACCTTAAGAACGGTACGTCGGATCTGCCCTGGCAGGACCTGGTGGGGCCGTCGCAGACCCTGGTGTTCTATATGGGCTTGATTGGCTTGCCGATCATTTGCGAGCAGTTGATCAAGCACGGGCGCTCGCCGGACACGCCGGCCGCTTTGATCCAGCAGGGCACCACTTCCAACCAGCGCGTGTTCACCGGCACCCTGGCCGATTTGCCGCGCATGGTGGCGGAGCATGAAGTGCATGCACCGACATTGGTGATCGTGGGTGAGGTGGTGGTACTGCGCGAGAAGCTCAAATGGTTCGAGGACGCTCAGTCTCAGGTCTGAGCCTTAAAAGCATCGGGAGCAAGCCCCCTCCCACATTTTGGTTTGTGAACACAGTCAAAATGTGGGAGGGGGCTTGCTCCCGATGAGGCCATCAAATACAACCGATGATCCCGATCAACTAAAGACACCTTTACCTGAAAGTCGCGCCCGATCATGGCTGTTGTCAAACCCCTGCAACGGCCCCTTCGGCACAATCCCGGTCGGATTGATCGTGCGATGGCTGGCATAGTAATGTCCCTTGATATGCTCGAAATCCACCGTCTGAGCCACGCCCGGCCACTGATACATCTCCCTCAGCCAGTTCGACAAATTCGCATAATCCGCAATCCGCCGCAGGTTGCACTTGAAGTGGCTGTAGTACACCGCATCAAAACGAATCAGCGTGGTGAACAGCCGCACATCGGCCTCGGTCAGGTATTCGCCGGCCAGATAACGATGCTGGTCCAGGTGCTGTTCCAAATGATCCAACTCGGCAAACACATCATCAAAGGCACTTTCATAAGCCTGTTGTGACGTGGCGAAGCCTGCGCGGTACACACCGTTGTTCACGGCGGGATAGATGCGTTCGTTGAGTGCGTCGATGGTTGGGCGCAGGGTGTCGGGATAAAAATCCAGCGTGTTGCCGGTCAGCCCGTTGAATGCGCTGTTGAACATGCGGATGATCTCCGCCGACTCATTGCTGACGATGCGCTTGAGCTTCTTGTCCCACAGCACCGGCACGGTGACGCGCCCGGTGTAATCGACAGTTTCGGCGGTGTAGCGCTGGTGCATGAAGTCCAGACCGTCCAGTTTGTCGCCGCTGGAGCCGTGGGCCTTGTCGAAGGTCCAACCGTTTTCCAGCATCAACCAGCTGACCACCGAGACGTCAATCAGGCTTTCCAGGCCCTTGAGTTTGCGCAGGATCAAGGTGCGGTGCGCCCAGGGGCAGGCGAGGGAAACATACAAGTGATAGCGACCTGCCTCGGCCTGGAAGCCACCTTCACCGCTGGGGCCAGGCTGGCCATCGGCGGTCACCCAGTTGCGGCGTTGTGCCTGCTCCCGCTGGAATGCGCCATCTGCGCTACTTTCGTACCACTGGTCTTTCCAGTGTCCTTCAATCAGCAAACCCATGACTGACTCCTTGGCTATAAGCGTTGGAGCCAGTCTAGCGGGGTGAGTTCGAACTAAAAGCGCAAAGACCCGGGGTTAATTATCGATTAAATCGATTTGTCCCGTGCGTCCCAGTATTGCTGGGCCAATTCGAATGCCTGTTGCCGTGGGTGGCCCAGGCCGCGCAACGCGAGGGCCATGGTGGCGATCAGGGCCAATTGCGGGTAGCTGTCCTCAACGTCGCCGCGCCACAGCGCTTTCAGATGCTCGGGCTCCAGGGTCGCTGGCTTGACGTGGCGCTGGTCGGAGAGGGCGGGCCACTCTTCGTCCCAGCTCTGGCCGCCAGTGGTGCCATACAGGTGACTGAGGGTGTCGGGGTTGATCTCGATCTCGCCGCCGTCGCCCTTGACCACAATCACATTGTCACCGAGCAGGCCACTGGCATCGCGATGTACGCCCTGGTAACCCGGGTGGAAGATGCTTTGCAGGCCGCAACGCGCATTCAGCGGGTTGAGCAACCGCGCCAGGGAGTGGATGGGCGAGCGCAGGCCGAGGGTGTTGCGCAGGTCGATCATGCGTTGCAATTGCGGCGCCCAGTCGCCCAGGGGGATAAACGCCAGGTTGCCGTGCTCGAAGGCGCTCTCGACTTGCTGCCAATTGCGGCACAGCGGGATCCCTAGAGCCTCCAGCAACTGCTCGGTGTACAACCGGCCCGCCGTGTGGGCACCACCGCCGTGCATCAGGATGCGCACGCCGTTTTGTGCCAGGCACTTGGCCGCCAGCAGGAACCACGGCAGGTGGCGTTTCTTGCCGGCATAGGTCGGCCAGTCGATGTCCACATTCAGGGCTGGAGCGTTGAGCCGTTCACGTACCGCTTCGGTGAAGCCGGCAAGCTCTTCGGGGCTTTCTTCCTTGTGGCGCAGCAGCATCAGGAAGGCACCCAGCTGGGTATCCTCGACCTTTTCATCGAGCAGCATGCCCATGGCCTCCCGGGCTTCCTCGCGGGTGAGGTTGCGCGCGCCGCGCTTGCCTTTGCCGAGGATACGCACGAACTGCGCAAAGGGATGCTCTTGGGGCGTTGCGAGGGTCAGGGGGGCAAAGTCGGTCATAAGCAATTCGTCGGCCTGGGCAGGCCCGCCAGCTTGGCGGCGAGTTTGGCGGGAGTGCCGTTGAACAGTTTGTTGAGGCGCAGGCTGTTGCCCTTCTCCGGGCCCAGTTTCAAGGCGGTGTACTTGATCAGCGGGCGCGTGGCGGGGGACAGCTGGAATTCGGCATAGAACTGGCGCAGCAGCCGCAGGATCTCCCAGTGATCCGGGGTCAGCTCCAGGGTTTCGGCGGCGGCCAGGGCCTGCGCCACTTCGTCGGACCAGTCATTCAGGTCGACGAGGTAGCCGTCCTTGTCCAGTTCCAGGGCGCGGGCGCCTACGGTCAGGGTGTTCATAGCCAGGTATTGACCTTGTCGTAGTCGATCGACAGTTGTACGAAACCTGGGTAGTCCACGCTGTCGGCCCAGTCGGGCAGGGGCAAACTACGCGCCTGCATGTCTTCGGCCAGTACAAACACCTTCACGCCCTTGGTGTGCAGGGCAGGGCTGTGCAAGCCGTAGGCGCCATCGCCGCAGAGCAGGATCGCGTCTTCACGGCCACACAGGCGCAGGCAGCTGTCGAGGCGGCTATCGGTGAACGGAGAATGAGACAGCACATGTAAAGTCGACATCAGAGGGTTATCACCTGGTCGTAACGGTCAATCAGTCTGCAAATGTCTTCGTTGCCAAGGGGCTGGGCGCTGGCCGGCGGAGTGAGCCCGCGCTCCGCCAGGCTATGGCTGCAAGCGAATACGTCATCAATGCCAAACAGCCCCAATGCCTGCAGGTTGGCACCGAGGTCCTTTTGCTGCACGGCCTTGGCGTCCTGATGCGGCGCCAGCTGAAACACACCGTCGTCAAGAAACAGCAGGCCAATGGGCAGATCGAACGCGCCACCGGCCAGCACGATATCCAGCGCTTCCCGCGCACTCGGCCCGGACCATGGGGCCTGGCGGCTGATCACCAACAGGGATTTGGACATGTCATGGCCCTCCAAAACAGATCAGGCGGTCGGCGTCCTGGATTGCGTCGTGCAATTGACCCAGGCCTGACAGCGCCCAGGGTGCTTCCAGATTGACCGCGCTGCGTTGATAGCGCGTGGCTTCCTCTGCATTGAGCACGCCACGGCGCAAGGCCGCAGCGATGCACACCACGCCGTCAAGCTGGTGCTGGCTGACAAACTCGCGCCATTGGCGGGCGATGTCTTGCTCATCCTGGGGGGCAACGACGTTATTGGACGCGCTGTACACGCCATCTTGATAAAAAAACAGTCGCACAATCTCATGCCCGCCGGCCAGCGCTGCCTGGGCGAACAACAGGGCGCGGCGCGAGGAGGGCGTGTGGGCGGCGCTATACAGTGCAATCGCGAACTTCATGGAACACTCTGCCAACAAACGTGGGCCAATGATAAAGCCGCCGCCGCGAAAAAGCCCGCCGTGATCAAAACGGTCACTGCCGCTGATCGTTCTGACGATTGCCGACAGGCGCAAGGCTGCCTAGTCTGTGGGAATTCGCAACCCGGATGGAGTCCGTATGTCAGGTCCCTTGGCGTCCCTTAAAGTGCTGGATTTTTCCACCTTGCTGCCCGGCCCGTTTGCCTCCTTGCTGCTGGCGGACATGGGCGCCGAGGTGCTGCGTATCGAATCGCCTACGCGCATGGACCTGCTGCGCGTATTGCCGCCCCATGACCGCGGCACGTCGGCGAGCCATGCCTATCTCAATCGCAACAAGCGCAGCCTGGCCCTGGATCTCAAGCAGGTCGAGGCGCTGGAGATCGTGCGTGAGTTGGTCAAGGAACATGACATTCTGGTCGAGCAGTTCCGCCCCGGGGTCATGGAGCGCCTGGGTTTGGGGTATGAAGCGCTCAAGGCAATCAATCCCAGGCTGATTTATGTGTCGATTACCGGCTATGGCCAGACCGGCCCTTACAAGGACCGCGCCGGCCACGATATCAATTACCTGGCATTGGCCGGCGTGGCCAGCCATACCGGACGCCGGGACAGCGGGCCGCTGCCGCTGGGGGTACAACTGGCCGATGTGGCAGGCGGGTCGCTGCATGCTGTAGTGGGCTTGCTGGCAGCGGTGATTGCCAGGCAACAGAGCGGGGTGGGGCAGTACCTGGATGTGAGCATGACCGATTGCTCGTTCAGCCTGAACGCCATGGCCGGGGCCGGTTACCTGGCCTGCGGGGTGATGCCTGAGTGGGAGAACCATGTGCTCAATGGTGGGAGTTTCTACGACTACTACCGCAGTCGTGATGGACGCTGGATGTCGGTGGGGAGTTTGGAGCCAGCGTTTATGCAGCAATTATGCGAGGCACTGGGTCAGCCGGAGCTGGCGGCCTACAGCGTGAAGCCTGAACAGCAGGCCGTTCTTAAGCAGGCCCTGCGGGTAGAGTTTGAGAAGCGCAGCTTTGAGGAGCTTTGCGAGCTGTTCGCCGGGGTGGATGCGTGTGTGGAACCGGTGTTGAGCCTGGCGGAGGCTGTTGAACATCCGCAGTTGAAGGCTCGAGAACTGGTCAGCCAGGTACCCAGGGGGGATGGCTCGACACAAGCGCAATTGGCCTGCCCGCTGAAGTTCTCTGAAGGTTTGCCAGAGCCTCGGCATATTGGTGTGGCAGTGGGGGCGCACAGTGATGAGGTGCTGGTGGAGTTGGGGTTCGGTGTTGAGCGGATAAAGGCATTGCGCCAGGCCAAGGTTGTAGGTTGACTGAGCCGACGCTTTCGCAGGCAAGCCAGCTCCCACATTTCGATTGCGTTCACAGATCCAAATGTGGGAGCTGGCTTGCCTGCGAAGAGGCCCTCATTCCACCCGAGTTTCCCCGGTGAACACCAGAGTCTGCCGACACCGCCGACACAAATACCGCCGTCCTTGGTTCACCAGGCCATGGCGCTGCGCCGAAAACGGAAAATCACTGTCCGCACACGGGCATCGATAGATATAACGCTTTACCTGGCGACGCTTGATCTCATAGGTATGGCAACGATCCGGCGGCAGTTCATAAACCCCGCGCATGATCAGCTGCCATTCCTCGCCATGGGGCTGGATACGTTCGCCGAACAACTGGTGGGCAATCAGGTGCGCCACTTCGTGGGCCACGGTTTGCTTGAGAAAGTGCTGGCTGTTTTCACGGTACAACTGGGGGTTGAAGCGCAGCAGGTTCTCGTGCAAATGCGCGACACCGGCTTTCTGGCCCCGCAGCTTGAGGCTGACCTGGGGGCGTTTGAAGCTTCGTTTGAAAAAGGATTCGGCTTGCAGGAAACAATCTTCGACGCGGGTATTGAGTTGCTCGGGCATGCTGTACATATCTCCAGAGACGCCCAGTATGCCGCAAAGTGGGGTGTTTCCGAATCTATCAGGCGCCGAATGGTCATGCATAACACACAAGGCCACCTTGCGGTGGCCTTGTCCCAGGGTCTTGTTTGTTCAGCTGGTGTAGATCGGCCCTACGCCCAAGCCCCAGACGATGACAGTAAAAGCCATGATCGCCACCAGTACCACCAGGCCCACGGCCAGTACCGAGCTGGAGAACAGGAAGCCTTCGTCCGGGTCGATGCTCATGAAAGTCGGCAACCCCACATATAGCAGGTACACCGTGTAGCAGATTGCCGCCGTGCCCACGACCATGCCCAGCCACATATGCGGGTAGAGCGCCGCCAGCCCACCGATAAACAGCGGGGTCGCGGTGTAGGTGGCAAAGGCCACGCAACGGGCCATGCTGGGGCTGGCGTCGTAGGTGCGCGCCATCCAGTGGATGAATGCCCCCATCACTGCCACGCCGCCGAGCATGGCGGCATAAGACATCAGGGTCATCCACAGCGCGCTTTCCTGGGTCAGCATGACCGGCGCGCGGTTGCCGATGACCCAGCCGACCTGGGTGGTGCCGATAAAGGCGGATACGGCGGGGATCGCCGCAAGGATCAGGGTATGAGTGAGGTACATGTGGCCGATGCTTTCTTCCTTATCGCCACGAATTTCCCGCCATTCCTGGTCGGGATGGGTAAAAAGCCCCACGACGTGATGGATCATGCCAGTCACTCCTGTCGTTATTACCATCGCCCCCCATCGGAGCGCCCACGGGCCACATGGCCTGAAAGGTCTGGATATATGTGTGCGACCTCAAGTCGCAGTATAGGAAGTGATGACCGGAATAACTGTAGGGCCTTTAGAGCAAATTGCGCTGTAAACCTGACGCTTAATCGCGGTAGGGTCTGTCAAATGTGGGAGGGGGCTTGCTCCCGATAGCGGTGTATCAGCCAGCACTTGTAGTGCCTGGCACACCGCTATCGGGAGCAAGCCCCCTCCCACATTGGAACTTGGTCGTTCATATCGCTAAAATACCCGGCTTTTCGTCACACACCTTCAGCGGATTCAAGCGCCATGGGCACTCTTACGGTCAACCAGAACAAACTGCAAAAACGCCTGCGGCGCCTGGCCGGTGAAGCGGTCGCCGATTTCAACATGATCGAGGACGGCGACAAGGTCATGGTCTGCCTCTCCGGCGGCAAAGACAGCTACACCATGCTTGACGTGTTGCTGCACCTGCAAAAGGTCGCGCCGATCCAGTTCGAGATCGTCGCCGTCAATATGGACCAGAAACAGCCAGGCTTTCCCGAGCACGTGCTGCCGGCCTACTTGAAAGAACTGGGCGTCGAGTACCACATCGTCGAGAAAGACACCTACTCGGTGGTCAAGGAGCTGATCCCGGAAGGCAAGACCACCTGCTCGCTGTGCTCGCGGCTGCGCCGTGGCACGCTCTACACCTTTGCCGACGAGATCGGCGCGACCAAGATGGCCCTGGGGCATCATCGCGATGACATCGTTGAGACCTTCTTCCTGAATATGTTCTTCAATGGCTCGCTCAAGGCCATGCCGCCCAAGCTGCGCGCCGATGACGGGCGCAACGTGGTGATCCGCCCGTTGGCGTATTGCAACGAGAAGGACATCCAGGCGTACTCCGACTTCAAGCAATTCCCGATCATCCCTTGCAACCTGTGCGGCTCCCAGGAAAACCTGCAGCGCCAGGTGGTCAAGGACATGCTGCTGGATTGGGAGCGCAAGACCCCCGGGCGTACCGAGAGCATCTTCCGCAGCCTGCAGAACGTGATCCCGTCGCAGTTGGCCGACCGCAACCTGTTCGACTTCACCAGCTTGAAAATCGACGAGACGGCCGCGTCGCGTTTCGTCAATGTAGTGAACCTCTGAGCCTCATCGAGGCTCTAGTAAACGGCGCTTGCGGGCGCCGTTTTCAATTCAACTGCCAGGAGAGGGCATGCGCGATTACAAGTGGCTGCACGAATATTGTCTGAACCGCTTCGGTTCGGCGGCCAAGCTGGAAGCCCACCTGCCTTTGCCCAAAACCCCGGCGCAATTGCGCAAGATCCCCGATGATCGTTACCTGTCGACCTTGGCGCTACGGGTGTTTCGTGCGGGCTTGAAGCACAGTGTGGTCGATGCCAAATGGCCGGCATTCGAGCAAGTGTTTTTCGGTTTCGACCCGGAAAAAGTCGTACTGATGGGTGCCGAACATCTGGAGCGCCTGATGCAGGACACGCGCATCATCCGCCACCTGGGCAAGCTCAAGAGTGTGCCGCGCAATGCGCAGATGATCCTCGATATCGAGCAGGAGAAGGGCAGCTTCGGTGCGTTTGTCGCCGATTGGCCGGTGACTGATATCGTCGGGTTATGGAAATACCTGAGCAAACACGGCCATCAGTTGGGCGGGCTGTCGGCGCCACGGTTTCTGCGGATGGTGGGCAAGGATACGTTTGTGCCGAGCTATGACGTAGTGGCGGCGTTGAACGCACAGAAGATCGTCGATAAGGCCCCCACCAGCCTGCGGGATTTGGCAACGGTGCAGGGCGCATTCAACCAGTGGCATGCCGAGAGTGGGCGGCCGATGTGCCAGCTGTCGATGATGCTGGCGTATACCGTGAACCATTGATCACTGCGCTGATCGTTCCCACGCTCCGCGTGGGAATGCATCCTGTGACGCTCTGCGTCACATTGCCCACAGCGTGAAATAGGCATCGACGTCGGGACGCAGAGCGTCCTGGGCGGCATTCCCACGCCGAGCGTGGGAACGATCGCTTAGGTTTCTGCTGCCAAACGCCGATTCAACTGATGCCGCCAGCGCACATACAGCAGCGCCGTACAGAATACCGCCAGGCTCGCCAGCATCTCCAGCACCCCGAACCATTGGCGGTTTGGGTCGTACGCCGCCAGTGCGCCCTTGATGAAATACAGGTTCACCACAAAGCACATCCACGAATGCCCGCGGGCGCTACCTATGATCATCCCTGGCGCCAGTACCAGCAGCGGCACCAGTTCGATCAGCAGGATCACCCATGGGCGCGCCCCATGCAGGTCGGCGATGAACAGGTAGTACACGCACAACAAGCCCACCAGGCCAAAAAACGCCAGCAGGCTCAGTGCCCGTGCAACCTTGACCCGCGGTTCCAGCCACGCCTGGGGCGGCAGGATTTTAGGTTTGCGGGCCACGGCCGTTCTCCAGCAGCGTGGCGGTCTTGGCCAGGCGCAGGCCCAGTGCCCGGCACAGGGTGATTTCATGGGGGTCGAGCATACGCTTGCCGTCGGGCCCGGAATGGTGGCTGGCGCCGTAAGGCGTGCCGCCGCCCTGGGTATCAAGCAGCGCCTGCTCGCTGTAGGGCAGGCCGGTGATCAGCATGCCATGGTGCAACAGCGGCAGCAGCATCGACATCAGCGTGGTCTCCTGGCCGCCATGCAGGCTGGCGGTGGAGGTGAACACGCCGGCAGGCTTGCCCACCAGCGCGCCGGTGAGCCACAGGTTGCTGGTGCCGTCGAGGAAATACTTGAGCGGCGCGGCCATGTTGCCGAAACGGGTCGGGCTGCCCAGGGCCAGGCCCGAACAGTGTTTCAGGTCATCCAGGCTGGCATACAGCGCGCCTTCATCGGGAATGCTCGGTGCCACGGCTTCGCACTCGGTGGAAATCGCCGGCACCGTGCGCAGCCGCGCTTCCATGCCGCCTTGTTCGATGCCGCGGGCAATCTGCCGGGCCATCTCGCTCACCGAGCCATTGCGGCTGTAATACAACACCAGCACATAAGGCGCGCTCACGGCAGGATCTCCAGCACGTTCTCGGGTGGGCGGCCAATAATGGCTTTATCGGCGGTTTCCAGGATCGGGCGCTCCATCAGCTTGGGATGGGCGGCGATGGCGGCGATCAATTGCGCTTCGCTGAGGTTGGCGTCGGCCAGGTTGAGGGTCTTGTATTCGTCTTCGCCGGTGCGCAGCAGCTGACGTGCGCTGACCCCCAGTTTTTCCAGCAGGGCCTTGATTTGCGCCGCGTCCAGTGGGGTTTCCAGGTAGCGCACCACGGTCGGGGCGAGGCCACGGGCTTCCAGCAGTTCGAGCGCACCGCGGGATTTCGAGCAGCGCGGGTTGTGATAAAGCGTCAGATCGGTCATGTGCGGGTCGCATCTTGCGTAAGGTGGCGGGTATTCTACCTGCGCTGGCGCCTGTCCTTAAACCGTAAGAGGCGATAGGCCGCAGCCAACGTTCATTTTTGCGAAGGAATACCCCATGACAAGGCGACTGATCGGTGCATTGGCGATCATCACAACCCTGCTGCTCAGCGGCTGCGGTAACGATTACGGCGTTGACCAATACGGCCAGAAAGTGGCGGCCGAACGCCTGGACAAGCAGTGGCTGGTGGTCAATTACTGGGCCGAATGGTGTGGCCCATGCCGCACGGAAATCCCCGAGCTCAATGCCTTGGCCGAGCAGTTGAAGGGGCAGGGTGTGGGGGTGTTCGGAGTCAACTTCGACAATGTGCAGGGCGAGGAATTGAAGGCCGCCAGCGACAAGCTGGGGATCAAGTTTACGGTCCTGGCCCAGAACCCGGATGGCATCTTCGAGATTCCCCGCAGCGAGGCATTGCCGGTGACCTATATCATCGATGACAAGGGCAAGGTGCGGGAGCAGTTGATGGGGGAACAGACGGCAGAGGGCGTATTGGCCAAGCTCAAGGCTCTGCGCGGTTAAAGCAACACCTCAGAGAAAGTGTGGGAGGGGGCTTGCTCCCGATAGCGGTGTAACAGTCAATTGATGTATTGACTGACACACTGCTATCGGGAGCAAGCCCCCTCCCACATTGAGATCCCATCAATCCGAAGATTGGGGATATCAGCCTTCTTCAAGCCACAAGCGAATCGGCTTGCCCTCGGCCGGCCAGAACCGCGTCTGTTCGATCGGCGAGATGTCCCAGCGCTGCACGCCTTGCAAAGCCTGGAAGAAGCGCTGCTCCTGCTCCATCAGGGCCTCGGCGCAGAGTTTGCGGGTGCTGCCGATCTGGCCGAAGCTGAGCTTGTCGCCCTCGACGGTGTACGGCGCGAACCAGTGGTTGCAGCCGCCATTGCCATAGGCACGACCATCAGCGCCGAGGGTGACGGTCAGGTGCGCATAGTCCATCAGCGGCCGTTCACCGATCCATTCCACCACATAGCTGTGGTCGCGCTCCAGCTTCGCGCCATCCGCGGCGCAGCCGGCCAGGCCCATACCGATTGCGCCGAGCAACAACGCGCCTTTCATTGCGCAGCCTGCTGGCATTTCGGGCAGCGGTGCTTGTCGCCTTCGCTGGCCCAGCCGAGTTCTTTGATGCGTGCGTTGGCAGCCGGCTGCAGTGGCTCCTTGGTCAGCTTGGTTTCCACCGCAAATTCAAACTCCAGCACGGTGTCGCAACTGTCGCAATTGACCTTCCAGGTATGAATCTCCAGCTCACCGAACTTTGGCCCCTGGGCCATGGCGACCCATTGGCCGGCGGGGCGGATGGAGTAGCGCGCATCCCCTTCGACGGTCAGGCGCATCGACAAGGTTTTACTGCCGCGCAAGGTGACGATCAGCACGTCACCATGTTTGATCGAACCACCGTTGCCAGTGACCTGGTAACGTCCCGGCACCAGGGCGCGGCATTCGATCAGGGTGTGTTGCGGGCTCAGCAAGCTGAAGCGGAAATCGTGTTCGGCCATGGATCCTCCAAATAGGCGCGGCATCCTATCACGGGTGCCGGCCTATCATGAGCCTGGTATGTGACCGCTGATCATCCCTCGACCCGGTTCTGCGTCCGGCCCTCGGCCCACGCCGCGATGTTGGCCAGCGTCGTGCCGGCAATCGCTGCCAGGGCCTCGCGGGTGAGGAAAGCCTGGTGCGCGGTAATGATCACATTAGGGAAGGTCAGCAGGCGGGCGAGCACGTCGTCTTGCAGGGGCAGGTCCGAGCGATCCTCGAAAAACAGCTGGGCTTCTTCCTCGTACACATCCAGCCCCAGATAACCCAACTGGCCCTCCTTGAGCGCTTCGATCAGCGCCGGGGTATCGACCAGGCCACCGCGCCCGGTGTTGATCAGCATCGCGCCGGGCTGCATCTGCGCCAGGGAGCGGGCGTTGATCAGGTGCTGGCTGTCGGCGGTCAACGGGCAGTGCAGGCTGATGATCTGCGCCTCGGCCAGTAATTCGGGCAGGCTCACGTAACGGGCGCCGAGGGCCTGGACCTGGGGGTTGGGAAAAGGGTCATGGGCCAGCAGCCGGCAGCCGAAGCCGGCCATGATTTTGGCGAAGGTGGCGCCGATCTGTCCGGTGCCGACCACGCCGACTGTTTTGCCGACCAGATCGAAACCAGTGAGCCCGTGCAGGCTGAAGTCGCCATCGCGGGTACGATTGTAGGCCCGGTGCAGGCGCCGATTGAGCGCCAGGATCAACGCGACGGCATGTTCGGCCACGGCGTGGGGCGAATACGCGGGCACGCGCACGATGGTCAGGCCCAGGCGCTGGGCAGCCGGCAAGTCGACATGATTGTAGCCGGCCGAACGCAGGGCGATCAGGCGCGTGCCGCCTTTGGCCAGTTGCTCCAATACCGGTGCGCTGAGGTCGTCGTTGATAAAGGCGCAGACCACCTCGTGGTGTTCGGCCAGGGCCACGGTGTCGAGGTTGAGGCGGGCGGGTTGGAATTGCAGCTCGATGCCCTGGGGGCGCGGCTCTCCGAGAAAGCTGTCACGGTCGTAGGCTTGGCTGCTGAAAAGAATGACGCGCATCAAGAAGGCTCCCTGCAATTTACAACGATGAAATGCTGACTTGCCCCAATATCTGTAGGAGCGAGCTTGCTCGCGAAAACGTCAACGATAACGCGGGTTTTCTGAATAAACGTGGCGCCTATGGTTTTTTCGCGAGCAAGCTCGCTCCTACAGGGATTGGAGCAAGCCCCCTCCCACATTGTTGATCCGTTGCCCATGCAAACAGGATCAGGCGCTGACCCTCGCTTCACTGGCCAGCCGCGCAATTGCCATGTCCAGTTCATCCAGCGCGGCCATGGCCTTGGCATCATCCTGCTTGAGCAGGGTTTCGGCGCGTTGGCAGGCTGCGCGCAATTGCGGCACGCCGCAGTAGCGCGTCGCGCCGTGCAGGCGGTGGACGCGTTCGATCAGGGCGTGGTTGTCATTGGCTTCGCGGGCGAGGGTGATTGCCAGGCGATCAGCTTCCAGGGAGGCCAGCAGCATGGCGAGCATGTCAGCGGCCAGGTCTGCCTTGTTGGCGGCCAGGCGCAGGCCTTCCTCGTGGTCGAGCACCAGCAGTTGCACGCCCTGGGCCAGGCCGTCGCTGACGCGCTCCGGGCCTTGGTTGCGCAGGGCCAGGCCGGTCCATTTCAACACCACCTGGGCCAATTGCCGCTCACTGATGGGCTTGGTCAGGTAGTCGTCCATGCCGCTTTGCAGCAAGGCGCGTTTTTCGTTGGCCATGGCGTGGGCCGTGAGAGCGACCACTGGCAGCGGCGTGCCGTGGCGTTCGCTTTCCCACTGGCGGATGGCCTCGGTGCTCTGGCGCCCGTCCATGCCGGGCATTTGTACATCCATCAACACCAGGTCGAAGGTTTCCTGCTTCACCGCATCAATGGCCGCATAACCGCTTTCCACCGCCTGCACCTTGGCGCCCATGTCTTCCAGCAGGGTTTGTACCAGCAGCAGGTTGGCCGGATTGTCGTCCACGCACAGCACCCGTGGCGCACGGCTGGACAGCGGCTCTCCCGGTTCGCTGCGCGAGGGGCGCGGGCTGATCAGGTCGGCCAGGGAGCGGCGCAGCTTGCGTGTACAAGCGGGCTTGGCCTGCAACTGGCTGTTGGGGTTGGGCACCGATTGGTTGAACAGCATCTGCTCGGTAGTCGGGCACAGTACCAGGACCTTGCAGCCCAGGTGTTCGAGGTCCCACAAGTGTTGGTTGAGACGCTCGGGCGGAATGTCATTGGCGGTGACGCCGAGCACCGCCAGGCTGATCGCCTGTTCGGTTTGGTGCGCACTGGTGATGCCGTTGGTCAGGCTTTCCAGGGTGTTGAACGGAGTGACTTCCAGGCCGCAGTCTTCCAGTTGATGTTGCAGGGCCTGGCGCGCCAGTTCGTGGTTCTCCAGCACGGCCACGCGGCGCCCCAGCAGCGGCGGTGCGGGCAGGTCTTCGACGTCGTCGCGGGTCTTGGGCAGGTTCAGGCTGATCCAGAATTCCGAACCTTCACCCGGCGTGCTGTCGACGCCGATTTCACCGCCCATCTGCTCGATCAAGCGCTTGGAAATCACCAGGCCCAGGCCGGTGCCGCCAGGTTGGCGCGACAGCGAATTGTCGGCCTGGCTGAACGCCTGGAACAGTGCGCGTACATCCTGGTTGGACAGGCCTATGCCGGTGTCTTGCACGCTGATGCGCAACTGCACGCTGTCTTCCTGTTCGTCCTCGATCATCGCCCGGGCAACGATGGTGCCTTCGCGGGTGAACTTGATCGCGTTGCTGATCAGGTTGGTCAGGATCTGCTTGAGGCGCAGCGGGTCGCCCACCAACGCCAGCGGCGTGTCGCGGTACACCAGGCTGACCAGTTCAAGCTGCTTGGCATGGGCGGCGGGGGCGAGGATGGTCAGGGTGTCTTGCAACAGGTCGCGCAGGTTGAACGGCACACTGTCGAGTACCAGCTTGCCGGCTTCAATCTTCGAGAAATCGAGGATTTCGTTGATGATACCCAGCAGGTTGTCGGCGGATTTTTCGATGGTGCCCAGGTAATCCAGCTGGCGTGGCGACAGCTCGCTCTTTTGCAGCAGGTGGGTGAAGCCGAGGATGCCATTGAGCGGCGTGCGGATCTCATGGCTCATATTGGCCAGGAACTCCGACTTGATGCGGCTGGCCTCCAGGGCTTCCTTGCGCGCGAGGTCCAGCTCGATGTTCTGGATCTCGATGGTCTCAAGGTTCTGGCGCACGTCTTCGGTGGCCTGGTCGATGCTGTGCTGCAGTTCTTCCTGGGCATTTTGCAGGGTTTCGGCCATGCGATTGATGCCCGACGCGAGCTGGTCCAGTTCCTGGCTGCCCAACGGCGGCAAACGGGTTTCCAGGTTGCCGTCCTTGAGCTGGGCCACGGCTTGCTTGATCTGACCAATCGGCGAATTGATGGTGCGGCTGATACGCAGGGCCAGGGCAGCTGTGCACATCAGGCCGACGGCAATCAATAACAGGCTGGCGAACAGGCTGCGGTAGCCGCGCAGCAGCATGCCGTTGTGGGACAGCTCCACTTCGACCCAGCCCAGCAGGCGGTCAGACTCATCCGGAATGAGTTCGCCCGCCAGGTTGCGATGGCGACCAAATACCGGCAGCAGGTAACGGGTGGCGTCGTTGCCGGTACGCTGCAACAAGCGCGAGCTGTTGCCGGTGGGCGGCTGGTTGAGCATGGTCGGACCAGCGTGGGCCAGGGACGAGCGGTCTGGCGCGAGGAACGACACGGTGCGTACATCCGGTTGCTCCAGGGACTGGGTGGCGATGCGCTCCAGCAGTTCGGTGTTCTTGTTGCCCAGCGCAGGCGCCACCAGCGGCGCCAACTGTTCGGCGATCATTTCGCCGCGTTGCAGCAACTGGCTCTGCAATTCCGACAGTTGCATCCAGGTGAAATAGCCTCCCAACACCAAGGCCATCAGGCTGGTCGGTAATAAGGTCAGCAACAGTACGCGGCCTTTTATCCCCATTCTTCTAAGCACGCCACTCTCCTGCTACTACGTTGTTATCAATTATCCACGCTGGCATCCAGCCCGCGCCACCTGCGCAGTGTAGCCATTTGCACGATCCGGAATCTCGCAAATTAATGACATGCGGCAATCTTCGGGCCATTCGGTGCCGGGTGGCGATTGCCTGTAACCATTTAATCTTGAATAATCAGTGATTGAGAATGACTTGCAGACGCTAATGACTCCCGCAGCAGTTGGCCTACCCACTATCCTGACCATCGAAGATGACCCTGTGTTGGGGGCCTACGTGCATGAGCAGCTCGGCCGCAATGGTTTTCAGGTGACGTGGTGTCGCAACGGCCAGCAAGGCCTGCAAATGGCCCGAGACCAGGCATTTGACCTGGTGCTGATGGACATCCTGCTGCCGGGGCTGGACGGGTTGTCGATCCTCACGTATTTGCGCCAGAGTCACGCCATGCCGGTGATCCTGATGTCGGCCCTGGGCGCCGAAGCCGACCGCATCAGCGGCTTTCGCCTGGGCGCGGACGACTATCTGCCCAAGCCGTTCAGCATGGCTGAATTGTGCGTGCGCATTGAAGCCATCCTGCGCCGGGTAGCCCTGGATCGCCGGCCTGAGTCGCCACGCACAGTGACGCGTGAGAATGCCCAGGTGTTGCATTTTGATGATGAGCGCTGTGATGTGGGCTGCCAGGCACAGTGGGCCGGGCTGACGCGCAGCGAGTACCGCCTGCTGGAAACCTTGCACCGCAACGCTGAAGAAGTCCTCAGCAAAGCCTTCCTGTACCAGCAGGTGCTGCAGCGTGGTTATTCGCCCCATGACCGCAGCCTCGACATGCACGTCAGCCAGATTCGCCGCAAACTCAAGGCCATCGGCTATGCCGAGCGTGAAGTGCGCACGGTGTGGGGCAAGGGCTATATGCTGAGCGGTCATGATGAAGGGCTTTGAGCGGCTGCCGGGCAAGCACTCGCTGTTCTGGAAACTGGCCTGCCTGTTGATCGCGTTCTGTTTACTGATGATCTGGCTCAGTTGGTCGTGGGGCCGCTATATGGAGCAGCAGGGCGCGTACCTGTCGGACAAGTCGCGGGAGATTCTCAGTGGTTATGCGGCAGGCGCCGAGCTGGCTTGGAGCACACAAGGTCGCGCTGGGGTGGACGCCTGGCTGCAACTGATGGCCAAGCGTGAAACCACCTGGGTTGGCGTGATCGGCAACGATTTGCAATCCCTCAGCAGCAAGCCCCTGAGTGACAAGGAAAGCCAGCGCCTGACCTTTTTGCGCGGGCTGGATTGGCCGGTCAGCCGGCATGTCATAGGGCTGCCGTGGATGAAGGTGCCGTTTCCGGTCAATTCTGGCCTGGGGTCGCTGGTGATCGAGTTGCCGCAACGTTTTATGCCGGGGCGCTATCAACTGTTCTGGCGGGTAGTCACCAACGGTGTGATTCCGGGCCTGTTCACCCTGTTGCTGTGCATCGGCCTCTATCGGCTGCTGATCATGCCCCTCAATCAATTGCGCGAGCAGGCCAATGCCTGGCGTGCGGACCAACTGCATACGCGGATGTCCCGTGACGCGACCAGCCGCCAGGATGAATTGGGAGAGTTGGGGCGCGCCTTTGACCATATGTCCGAACGTCTGCAAGGCACGGTGCGCTTGCAGCAGCAGTTGCTGCGCGACATGTCCCATGAACTGCGTACGCCCTTGAGTCGCCTGCGGGTGGCCTGCGACAGCGAGCAAGACCCGACCCGCCTGCGTGAGCGCCTGGGCCGGGAAATCGACGCTATGCAACGGCTGGTGGAAGATAGCCTGCAACTGGCCTGGCTCGACAGCGAAACAGCGCCGCTGCCCCAGGAAGACATTCAGCTGCAGGCGTTATGGGACATGTTGCGCGAAAACGCCTGTTTCGAAAGCCACTGGCCGGCGTCGCGCTTGCCGTGCCTGTTGCCGGCGGACAGTTGGGTGCGTGGCAACCTGAACACACTGGCCCAGGCCCTGGAAAATATCCTGCGCAACGCCATACGCCACTCTCCCGACGATGGCTGCGTGCAACTCGACGGGTGTCGCGAGGGGGATTATTGGCATATCTGGCTGCAGGATCAGGGCGGCGGTATTGATGAGCGGGATTTGGAACGCATCTTCGCGCCTTTTACCCGTTTGGACGGCTCGCGGCCCGGCGATGGTGGTTTCGGCCTGGGCCTGAGCATCGCCCGCAACGCCGTGCAGCGCCAGGGCGGGCGCTTATGGGCGGAAAATACCGGACAGGGCCTGCGGGTGCATCTGCGCTTGCTGGCGCGTTAGCTGTTCAGCGCCGACGCAATTTACGTTTTTTCCACTGGTGCGCCACCCACCAGCGCCAGTACGTCATCGTCAAGCAATAGGCCAGCGCCCCCAACACCAGGCCCAGCACCACCGAACCCAGCAGGAACGGCTGCCAGAGCGTGCTCAGCTGGCCGCTGATCCATTCCCATGTGAGGTTATCGGGCAGGCTGCGCGGCGGTACGTTCATCAGCCAGGCGCCGGTCATGTAGGTACACACAAACACCACCGGCATGGTGATCGGGTTGGTCAGCCACACCAGGCTGACGGCGATCGGCATATTGCCGCGCACGACAATCGCCAGGATTGCCGCGAGCAGCATCTGCAATGGAATCGGTATAAACGCCGCAAATAAACCCACCGCCATGGCGCGAGCCACTGAGTGTCGGTTCAGGTGCCAGAGGTTTGGATCATGCAGCAGGGTGCCAAGAAACTGTAATGACTTATGTTCCCTGATACTGCTGGGATCGGGCATGTACCGTTTGAATAAGCGCCGGGGCATAAGGGGTCCAGGTCAATTTGAGGGGCAAGTATGCCCGGATTCTATAAACAGAAAATTCAGACTTTGTGACAAAACATCATAGGCGCTGTCGGTCAGCCAGCTAAGACTGAATGGATCAGTGGAAAAGGATGATCCATGAAAACAGCGATGTTGGCCTTGGCGCTGGGGCTACTGGCGTTGCGTTGGTTACCTGCGTTGCCGCCTGGCGCAGGGGTGTTGGCCATGTTGGTGCTGGCGTTGATGCTGCTGCCTTTTCGCACCTATCCCGGGGCGTTCTTTCTGTTTGGTTTGAGTTGGGCCTGTATCAGTGCGCAGTGGGCGCTGGATGACCGCTTGCGCCCGATGCTGGATGGGCAGACGCGCTGGGTCGAAGGGCGTGTCATCGGCCTGCCGCAGCAGACGGGCACAAGCGTGCGCTTCGAACTGGCCGACAGCCGGTCGCGCACTGCGCGGCTGCCCAAGCGCATTCGCGTGTCCTGGCACGGCGGGCCCACGGTTAACAGCGGGGAGCGCTGGCGCCTGGCATTGACGCTGAAGCGGCCTGCCGGCCTGCTTAATTTCCACGGGTTTGACCATGAGGCCTGGCTGCTGGCCCAGCGTATCGGCGCCACCGCGACGGTAAAGGACGGCGAGCGCCTGACGCCGGCCCGCAATGCCTGGCGCGACGCTGTCCGCCAGCGCCTGATGGCCGTGGATGCCCAGGGCCGCGAGGCGGGCTTGGCTGCATTGGTACTGGGCGACGGTTCCGGGCTGGCGCCTGAGGATTGGCAGGTGTTGCAGGACACCGGCACGGTGCATCTGCTGGTGATTTCCGGGCAGCATATTGGCCTGCTGGCGGGGTTGATCTACGGCTTGATCGCTTTGTTGGCGCGCTATGGGTGCTGGCCCCGAACCTGGCCGTGGCTGCCATGGGCGTGCGGCCTGGCATTTGCCGGGGCGTTGGCTTATGGCCTGCTGGCGGGGTTCGGCGTGCCGGTGCAGCGGGCTTGCGTCATGGTGGGGCTGGTGTTGCTGTGGCGTTTGCGCTTTCGTCACTTGGGTGTGTGGTGGCCGTTGTTGCTGGCGCTGAACGCTGTGCTGATGCTTGAGCCCCTGGCCAGCCTGCAGCCGGGGTTCTGGCTGTCGTTTGCGGCGGTCGCAGCGCTGGTCCTGGCATTCAGCGGGCGCCTGGGGCCGTGGAGCGCCTGGCAGGTCTGGACGCGTCCCCAGTGGTTGATCGCCATTGGCTTGTTCCCGCTGTTGCTGGTGTTGGGTTTGCCCATCAGCCTCAGTGCACCCGTGGCCAACCTGGTTGCCGTGCCATGGATCAGCCTGGTGGTTCTTCCCTTGGCGCTGCTGGGCACGGCGCTGCTGTGGGTGCCGTTGGCCGGCGACGGTTTGCTGTGGTTGGCCGGTGGTGCGCTGGACGGCTTATTCAAGGGCCTGGCGCTGTTGGCCGCGCAACTGCCGGCCTGGATCCCGGCCGAGGTGCCTCTGGGCTACTGGCTGGTGAGCCTGGCCGGCGCAGTGATTTTGCTACTGCCCAAGGGCCTCCCGTTTCGGTTATTGGGCTGGCCCATGCTGTTGTTGGCGGTGTTTCCACCCAGGGAGTCGATACCCCATGGGCAGGTGGACGTGGTGCAACTGGATGTCGGCCAGGGGCAGGCGCTGATCCTGCGCACCCGCCATCATTCCTTGCTCTATGACGCCGGGCCCCGGTCGGGGCCTGTCGACCAGGGGGCGCGGGTCGTATTGCCGTCGTTGAAAAAGTTCGGGGTAGGGCAGTTGGACATGATGCTGCTCAGCCATGCTGATGCCGATCATGCCGGCGGTGCGGCGGCAGTGGCCCGGGGGCTGCCCGTCAAGCGCGTGGTGGGCGGTGAAACCGAAGGGCTGCCGGGGTTTCTCGGTACCCAGCCTTGTAACAGTGGCGAGCGGTGGGAATGGGATGGCGTGGCCTTTGAACTGTGGCAATGGGCCGGTGCAAGTGATGGCAATCCGAGATCCTGCGTACTGCAGGTCGAGGCGAATGGCGAACGCCTGCTGCTCACCGGCGATATTGATCGCGCCGCCGAACGGGCATTCCTGGCCTCGCCGCTGGCGGTGCCCACCGATTGGTTGCAGGCCCCGCACCATGGCAGCCGCAGCTCTTCGTCCTGGCCCTTCCTGCAGCGGCTGGCGCCGGCATCGGTGCTGATCTCCCGTGGGCGCAGCAATGCATTCGGCCATCCTCATCCACAAGTAATGGAGCGCTATCAGGCCTTGGGCAGTCGGGTATATGACAGCGCTGAACAAGGCGCTGTGCGCCTGCGCCTGGGAACGTTCCTTCCACCGACTGTTGCGCGCAGTCAACGCAGGTTCTGGCGAGAACCGTTACCGTAATCCGGCGTTACCAAAGACTCTGGGCCGCGACAGGCGGGCCTGTAGCCGACGAACCCCGCTGCCGAACCTATATGGTAAAGTGGCGCACTTTTTCGAGGGGACATTCACTGTGTGGGAATTGGTCAAATCCGGCGGCTGGATGATGTTGCCGATCATTCTGAGCTCCATCGCCGCACTCGGCATCATTGCCGAACGCCTGTGGACCCTGCGCGCCAGTCGCGTCACCCCCGAGCACTTGCTGGGGCAGGTCTGGGGCTGGATCAAGAACAAGCAACTCGACAAGCAAAAACTCAAGGAACTGCGCGCCAATTCGCCGCTGGGTGAAATCCTCGCCGCCGGCCTGGCCAACTCCAAGCATGGTCGCGAGATCATGAAAGAGTGCATTGAAGAAGCGGCTGCGCGGGTGATTCATGAGCTGGAGCGTTACATCAACGCTCTCGGCACCATCGCCGCCATGGCACCGCTGCTCGGCCTGCTCGGCACGGTGCTGGGCATGATCGATATCTTCAGCTCGTTCATGGGCGCGGGCATGGCGACCAACGCAGCGGTACTCGCCGGCGGTATTTCCAAAGCCTTGATCACCACGGCTGCGGGCCTGATGGTGGGGATTCCCGCGGTGTTCTTCCACCGCTTCCTGCAACGGCGCATCGATGAGCTGGTGGTCGGCATGGAACAGGAAGCCATCAAGCTGGTGGAAGTGGTGCAGGGCGACCGTGACGTAGACCTGGTCGAGGGCAAAGCGTGAAATTTCGCCGCAAGCAACGGGAAAATGTCGATATCAACCTCGCGTCATTGATCGACGTGGTGTTTATCCTGCTGCTGTTCTTTGTCGTGACCACTACCTTCACCCGGGAAACCCAGCTGCGTGTCGATTTGCCTGAAGCAGTGAGCGGTTCGCCTGCCGAGGACCAGCAGGTCAAGCAACTGGATATCGCCATCAGCGCCGATGGCGTGTTTTCGGTGAATAATCAGTTGCTGGAAAAAAACGACCTCGCCAGCCTGATGGAAGCCTTGCAGAAGGAATCCGGTGGTGACACCCAGTTGCCGCTGTCCATCAGTGCTGACGGCAAGACCCAGCACCAAGCCGTGATCACCGCCATGGACGCTGCCGGCAAGCTCGGTTTCAGTCATTTGCGCATGACCACCGTCGAGGCGGCGAGCCCACCCTGATGGCCATGTCCGATCGTTTGCTCAAGGCCTGGTACGAGGGCCATCCGGCACTGGTATTGTTGCGCCCGCTGGAGTCACTGTATCGCCGGGTAGTGCAACGCAAGCGTGCGCGCTTTGTGGCGGGCGAGGGCGAGATCTATCAATCGCCGGTGCCGGTAGTGGTGGTCGGCAACATCACCGTAGGAGGCACCGGCAAGACGCCGTTGATCCTGTGGCTGATCGAACACTGCCGGCGCAGCGGTTTGCGCGTGGGTGTGGTCAGCCGTGGCTATGGTGCCAAGCCACCGCAACTGCCGTGGCGGGTCGAGGCCGACCACAGCGCCGACGTGGCCGGCGACGAGCCCTTGCTGATCGTGCAGCGCAGCGGCGTAGCGCTGATGATCGACCCCGACCGCAGTCGCGCGGTAAAGGCGTTGTTGGCCAGTGAGCCCCTGGACCTGATTCTTTCCGACGACGGCTTGCAGCATTACCGCCTGGCCCGCGATCTCGAACTGGTGCTGATCGATGCCGCCCGCGGGCTTGGCAATCGACGCTGCCTGCCTGCCGGGCCGTTGCGCGAGCCGGTGGAGCGCCTGCAGAGTGTCGATGCGCTGCTGTATAACGGTGCCGCGACAGACCGTGAGGATGGCTTTGCCTTTCGCCTGCAACCCACTGCGCTGATCAACCTGCACAGTGGCGAGCGCCAGCCGGTAGCCTACTTTCCTGAGGGCCAGCAGGTGCATGCAGTCGCTGGCATCGGCAATCCGCAACGTTTCTTCAATACCCTTGAAACGCTACACTGGCAGCCGATACCCCATGCTTTTGCCGACCACGCGCCCTACAGCGCCGAGGTCTTGAGTTTTACCCCGTCATTGCCGCTGGTCATGACCGAAAAGGACGCGGTGAAGTGCCGCGCCTTTGCCCAGCCCGACTGGTGGTACCTTGCGGTGGATGCGGTGCCGTCACCGGCGTTCGTCGCCTGGTTCGACACGCAGCTGATGCGTCTGCTGCCCGACCGTCTCTTGCCTTAAAACGCTTCTTTCCAGGAAACACTCATGGACACCAAACTGCTCGATATCCTCGCTTGCCCGATCTGCAAAGGCCCGCTCAAGCTCAGCGCCGACAAGACCGAGCTGATCAGCAAGGGCGCCGGCCTGGCTTACCCCATCCGTGACGGCATCCCGGTCATGCTTGAAAGCGAAGCCCGCACCTTGACCACCGATGAGCGCCTGGATAAATGACCACCGCCTTTACCGTTGTCATTCCTTCGCGCTATGCCTCGACGCGCCTGCCGGGCAAGCCGCTGCAAATGATCGGCGACAAGCCGATGATCCAGCTGGTATGGGAGCAAGCCTGCAAAAGCAGCGCCGAGCGCGTGGTGGTTGCCACTGACGACCCGCGTATTATCGAGGCGTGCAAAGGCTTTGGTGCCGAAGCGGTACTGACCCGTGAAGACCACAACTCCGGCACTGATCGCCTGGCCGAAGTGGCCACTCAGCTCGGTTTGGCGCCAGATGCCATCGTGGTCAACGTACAAGGCGATGAGCCGTTGATCCCACCGAGTGTCATCGACCAGGTTGCCGCCAACCTGGCGGCCCATGGCGAAGCCCGCATGGCGACCCTGGCCGAACCGATCGAAGATATTGACACGCTGTTCAACCCGAACGTGGTGAAAGTGGTCAGCGACATCAATGGCCTGGCACTGACGTTCAGTCGCTCGACCCTGCCTTGGGCGCGGGATGCCTTCGCCAACAATCGCGACGTATTGCCGGAAGGCGTGCCGTATCGCCGCCACATCGGCATATACGCCTATCGGGCTGGTTTCCTGCATGACTTCGTCAGTTGGGGGCCTTGCTGGCTGGAAAACACCGAATCCCTGGAGCAACTGCGTGCCCTGTGGCACGGCGTGCGCATTCATGTCAGCGATGCCCTGGAGGCGCCGCCAGCAGGTGTCGACACCCACGAAGACCTGGAGCGCGTCCGTCGCCTGCTGGGCGCCTGATGGAAGTCCTGTTTGTATGCCTGGGCAATATCTGCCGCTCGCCAACCGCTGAAGGCGTGTTACGCCATAAATTGCGCGATGCAGGCTTATCCGGCCAGGTTGAAGTGGCGTCTGCCGGCACCGGCGAATGGCATATCGGCAACCCGCCGGACCAGCGCAGCCAACGTGCGGCGCTGGCGCGTGGTTATGACTTGTCATCCCAGCGTGCCCAGCAGGTCAGCCGCGCTGACTTTGCGCGCTATGACCTGATCCTGGCCATGGACCACAGCAACCTGCGCAACCTCAAGGCCATGCAGCCGGGGCAGGGCAAGGCAGAGCTGGATTTGTTCCTGCGTCGCTTTGACGGTGAAGTGGACGAAGTGCCAGACCCTTACTATGAAGGTGAGCAAGGTTTCGAGCGGGTCCTGGACCTGATCGAGCGCGCCTGCGATTTATTGGTGATCGAATTGAAGGGGCGGTTATGACCTTGCAAGTGCTTGCGCAGGTATCGCTCAAGCCATTCAACAGCTTTGGCATTGATGTGCGTGCTCAATTGTTTGCCGAGGCCCACAGTGATGCGGATGTCCGCGAGGCGTTGGCCTACGCCGCCAAGCAAGCACTGCCGCTATTGGTGATAGGCGGTGGCAGCAACTTGTTGCTGACCCAGGATGTGCCTGCCCTGGTATTGCGCATGGCCACCCAAGGCATTCGCGTGCTGCATGACGATGGCGAGCAGGTCATCGTCGAGGCCGAAGCAGGCGAAGCCTGGCATCCGTTTGTATTGTGGACCCTTGAGCACGGCTTTTGCGGCCTGGAAAACCTCAGCCTGATCCCCGGCACCGTCGGTGCGGCGCCGATGCAGAACATCGGGGCCTACGGCGTGGAGATCAAGGATGTGTTCGCCGGCCTCACCGCCCTGGATCGCCAGACCGGCGAGCTGCGGGATTTCAGCCTGGGCGAATGCAAGTTTGCTTACCGTGACAGTCTGTTCAAGCATGAAGTGGGGCGTTGGTTGATCCTGCGGGTACGCTTTACCCTCAGCCGCGCCAGCCAGTTGAAACTCGGCTACGGGCCGGTACAACAACGCCTGGCCGCCCAGGGCATCATCGACGCAACACCGAGCGACGTGAGCCGGGCGATCTGCAGCATTCGCCGGGAAAAACTGCCCGATCCAGCGGAGCTGGGCAATGCCGGCAGCTTCTTCAAGAACCCGCTCGTATCCCAGGCCGTCGCTGATGAGCTGAAAAGCCAGTATCCAGACCTGGTGGCTTACCCCCAGGCCGACGGGAAAATGAAACTCGCCGCCGGCTGGCTGATCGACAAGGCAGGCTGGAAGGGCTTTCGTGACGGTGATGCGGGCGTGCATAAGCTGCAGGCACTGGTGCTGGTCAACTACGGTACCGCCACAGGCCGCGAGATTGCCAACCTGGCGTCGCGTATTCAGCAGGATATCTTCAAGCGCTTCAAGGTCGAGCTGGAAATGGAACCTAACCAGTACTGACCATTCGTGCAGGCCTGCAAATAAAAATGCCCCGTATCTCGCGATACGGGGCATTTTTTATTGTGACGACTGATCAGTCGTCGCGGCTCATGATGCCGAAGATCTGCAACAGGCTGATAAACAGGTTGTAGATCGAAACATACAGGCTCACGGTCGCCATAATGTAGTTACGCTCACCGCCGTGGATGATGGCGCTGGTCTGGAACAGGATGCACACCGAGGAAAACAGCACGAAACCCGCGCTGATCGCCAGTTGCAGGCCGCTGATCTGGAAGAACATGCTGGCCACCACTGCCGCCAGCAACACGAAGAAGCCTGCGGTGATGAAACCACCCAGGAAGCTCATGTCCTTACGGCTGATCAGCACGTAGGCCGACAGGCCACCAAACACCAGGGCAGTCATGGCAAACGCCGAACTGACCACTTCCGCGCCACCGGCCATGCCGAGGTAACGGTTGAGGATCGGGCCCAGGATGAAGCCCATGAAACCGGTCAAGGCAAACGCCGACACCAGGCCCCAGGCCGAATCGCGCAACTTGTTGGTCAGGAAGAACAGACCATAGAAGCCGATCAGCACGACAAAGATATTCGGATAACCAACGCGCATCTGCTGGGCTACATACGCCATTACGCCGCTGAATGCGAGGGTAAGGGCGAGCAGGCCGTAGGTGTTGCGCAACACGCGGCTGACTTCAAGCTGCTCAGCCTGCGCGTTACCATTCACTGCGTAATTCTGTTCGCGCATGGCGACACTCCTTCAGTTTTGAAACGTTCAGTCGCAAAGATCATAACAGACGCCCTGTAACAAGCGATGCAGAGAGTTTGACAGTGTGTTTCATTCGGGTATTATGGCGCCCGCTGAGACGGGATGAGCTACTATAATCCTGTGATGCACAAGGGAAATTGGCAGAGTGGTTGAATGCACCGGTCTTGAAAACCGGCGAACGTTAATAGCGTTCCCAGGGTTCGAATCCCTGGTTTCCCGCCAAGATTTACACGAAAGCCTCGCGAAAGCGGGGCTTTTGCGTTTATGGGGTTTGGTTATGTCGGGCTATTAATGTTGACGATTTCCGCATCGTTTCGGGCGGTTTACGCACCAATTGCACGTCTCGGTCATCTGGTCGGCTTAACGAACTCGCCAACGTGTCTATAAACTGTCTCGGTTTATCCGCGTGTCGATGTGACCCAAAAGGCGGCTTGCATCCTCAAGGTCGAGGATCTCGCTGGCAGCTTTCGGACGGATGTTACGGAATTGAAACTGCCTGTTCTTGGTCTTGCAGGCGTAGGACTGGGGAATCCTTTAGCCTTTAGTTTGAGTTTCGACGATCAATGGCCACCCACCAGAGCGTGTAAAAACGCTTCGGGAAAATTGAAGCTAGCGCATCTATGAGGAATCCGAAAATTATCGACTGCTCAGCCGATCCGGGTTTTGCGTAGAAACACGATTTCCAGTCCAACACTGGGCTTCAATCGCGGGGACATACGTTTTTACACATCCTCGGCCGAGAGCTTGCTTCTGGGTTGCACGCTTGATTGGGCGTCTGTATCTCATAAAAGCGGGGCATCTGTGTCTATCGATAGGATCGCTGGATGAGTACGGTCCGCAGACTTCCTTCCATTGATGAGGCAAACATGGACCTGACCGCTGTTCCGTTTGGTACGACCGATTGGTCAACCGTCGAACCTATCGAGTACGTTGGACAGACGGGTACCGCCTATTGGCGAACTTGCCAGTTTGGTTCGACACGTGTCCGAATGGTTGAATACAGTCCTGGATATCTTGCCGATCATTGGTGCTGGAGAGGTCATATCCTGTTGTGCTTGGAAGGCGAGTTGCACACGGAGTTGGAAGATGGTCGTCAGTTCACACTCACCGCGGGGATGAGCTATCAGGTGGGCAGCAATGCTGAAGGGCACCGATCTTTCAGCACCAGGGGGGCGAAATTGTTCATTGTGGATTAACGCTGGGATAGACCGCTATTGGTCGTTGATGCCGCAATCAAAACCACAGCAGGTGCGGTGGCCTTGTACACGTCGTTGCTCATGGATTATGTGCATTCACGCGCCGCTCTCCGTGATCGCGGATGGTGGCGCAAAGGTTGATAAGGTTACGATGTGAGGAAATCTACAATTTCATTTTTATCAGGGAAACGAAAAAATGTTCCACAGGTACGTGCGCCCGGTTGGCTATGGGTTGGTGGTAGTAGGGACGATCTCGCTACTATTTTCGGCTTTCGAGTTGTTTGCTGGAAGAGATTCTCTGTTCGCCGTGGCTAAATCAGCAGCGTTTGTTCTTGTTGGTGTTTGGGTGATCAAGAGCTCAGTAAAGCCCTAGTTACATGCTCATGTAGCAGTCATACGCAGCTGTCGCCCTTCGGTTACCGGATGCAGCATGGCGGGCAAAAGGTGTCTAGGTTAGGATTGCCGCATTTTTCAAGGAAGGAGGCGCAATGAATGAACTCAAGGCTATGAACGCGGCGGCAAGTCGTTTTTTAAGCCAATTTTCTCGTAAGCAGTTTTTCTTGGCATTCGCCGTAATCACCGCAGCCAACTACTGGTTGGCCTATAACGTTTCCGGTTATAAATCTGTCTATCTGGCGATGGTCGGGGGCTTTTTCTTCGGCATGATGTTCGCGAAATTCGAGCCCAATAAGTAGGCTCAAATCAAATTATCAGCCTGGATGATTCACTCGTCTTCACCGTTGTCTTCGGTGTTCATTCGGTAACCGGCCGAGCGCTATAAAATCCAGCGCTTTTCGCTTGATTATGATCGCGACCAACGCGGCGACAGCCTTACCGTGAAGCGTCATGCTCGACGCGTCAGCCAGGTCGCTGGTGCGCAGATCGAGGATGTTCGCGAGCGTGTTGGTCTGCAGCTTGGCGAGTATCCCAACGAAGCCCTGAATGCTCGTCCGCTGTCATACCACGAGTATTACACTCCCTGTCGTCTTACCTGATTCCAGATCGGCGTGAGCCCTTGCAGCGTCTATGAGCGGATAGCGTGCACCGATTGGTGTGACCATGCCGTCCATTAATATCTCTATTAGCTCGTCAGTTCCAGACTTGTATAACTGTGGATCATTTGCGTACAGAAGCGAGCTTGGCCGGATAAGAGAGATTGAACGGGTGAAGCCCAGATCTTCGACCCGTACCGGTGGAATTGGCCCGGCAGGCTGACCGAGGCTTGCGACGACACCAAAAGGTCGGACGACGCTCAATGATTGGTTCACCATGCTGCCTCCGATGCCGTCGATCGCAAGGTGGACGCCCTTTCCGTCTGACAATCGCACGGCTTCTTCTACCCAATCGCCATCAGGATGCAGTAGCACAAAATCGGCACCTGCCTCGCGAGCGAGAGCTACCTTTGCAACTGAGCCAACAGTGCCAATGACGTTGGCACCCAGCCGTTTTGCCCAGCGTGTAACAATTTGCCCCAATCCCCCAGCTGCTGCATGGACAAGTATCCAGTCGCCGCGCTTCGTTGCATGCACTTTGTGTAAAAGCATGTGCGCGGTAAGTCCGCGTAGCATGGAACTACCGGCCGCCTCGAATGACACTTCGTCAGGGAGCTTGATGAGTCGGCTCTCGGGTAGCAGGCGCGACTCCGTATACGCTCCTGGCGCGCCACCTGTGTAGGCAACCCGGTCACCCGGGCGTAGGCGGGTTACTTCCTTACCGGTATCAATCACGACACCAGCACCTTCGAAACCGAGAATGGCTGGAAGTGTCGCAACCGGATAAAGCCCACTGCGAAAGTAGGTGTCCACGAAATTGACGCCGATCACCGATTGGGCAACTAGCGCCTCAAGGGGGCCAGGACGTCCGACTTTGATATCAATCCTTTGTAAAACATCCGGGCCACCCGCTTGCATCATCGCCATAGCAAGACTCATTTTCTTCTTCGCTCCATCACAGGTTCAAGCCAGGTTCCAGCTCACAAACAAAGACTATGCCCGGCGTGTCTATCGTGTAAATTCCACATATGCGCAATGCTAATGGGAGAATTTGCACCGATGTTTGACTGGCAAAACATGCGGCATTTTTTGGCCGTGGCAAAATCCGGGACACTCTCCGGTGCGGCGCGCGAATTGGGCGTGGATCACGCGACAGTGGGTCGACGAGTCACGGCGCTTGAAGCCGAACTGCAAACGCTGTTAGTTGAGCGTCTGCCAAGATCGTGCCGCCTGACCGCAGCTGGCGTGCTGGTTGTTGAACAGGCAAGGCGCATGGAGAGCGCCGCGTTCGATGTCACTCGGCAGGTAAAGTCCCAGCAGGTGACGTTGAGCGGGCGAGTTACGTTGAGCGCATCTCCTGTACTGGCAACGCATTTCATCGCGCCGCGCATGTTTGATTTCCGTCAGAAGTATCCGGCCATTCAGTTATCAATCAGCGCGCAGGCGCATCAGGTCTCTCTAAGTCGTGGTGAGGCGGACATCGCTGTCCGGCACGTGCGGCCAAGTGAGCCGGGTAGCGTCGCTCGACGGGTTGGAAAGATGAAGTTCGATCTCTACGCAAGCCGCACTTATCCGGATCTTGCCTTGCCGGAGCATTGGGCTTTCATTGCCTATGAAAGAGAGTTTTGCGATATGCCCCAGCAGAGGTGGCTACTGGAGATTGCAGGCAACCGCAACGTTGCGTGCGAACTGAGCGACATCACTGGCCATATGGTTGCCGCTCGATCGGGTGTGGGAGTGGCCGGACTTCCTTGTTTTTTAGGTGATGCAGACCCAATGTTGGTCAAGCTGGAACACGATGGGGTGTCATTTTTACGTGATCTCTGGTTAGTCACTCACCGGGACATGAAACGCTCAGCAATTGTGCGAACTGTCATGGATTACTTTACTGAGTCTTTTGCCAGCACGATGGAACTTAGGCCTTGAGCATGATGGTGTAAGCATCCGCCGAAATTACCTCGCCTGACTCAGGGCGATTCCCACCGATGTGGCAGCAAACGCTCACATAAACGTCAGCCTTATAAGTATTCAAGACGGGCTATCGCCACAGCTTGAATGTGTAGGCTCATGTCACTGCTCCGTCACATTTTATCTCTAGCGTTCAAGATCTGACGCCTGCGTACTCGCCGATTTGTAAGCGTCCGCCAATACACCATGCGTGGTTAAACGGGTGCCCACTTATGCGGCAGCAGTTCAACAATTTCACTCGCCCGCTGCGTCGGCAGGCGTGCAAGGACATCCCTCAAGCAAGCATACGGATCGTGCCCGTTGAGCCGCGCCGAGTGGATCAAACTCATGATTGCCGCCGTACGTTTACCGCTGCGTAACGAGCCCGCGAACAGCCAGTTCGAGCGCCCAAGAGCCCACGGCCGGATTTGATTCTCGCACCAGTTATTATCGATGGGCACAGCACCGTCATCGAGATAGCGCGTCAGCGCTATCCAGCGTTTGAGGCTGTAATCCAGCGCCTTGGCGATGGCCGAACCCTCAGGCACAAGCTATCTTTGGGCGATCATCCAGGTATGAAGTGCGTCGGCGATTGGCGCTGCTTTTTCCTGCCGAATTCGCTGCCGATCACCCGGCTCCAGCTCTCGGACTTCTCGCTCAACTTCGTACAAGGCCGCGATGTAGTGCAGCGCTTTTTCGGCGACCTGGCTCTTGTTGGTCGCGTGCAAGTCGAAGAACTTCCGGCGGGCATGGGCCATGCAGCCGATCTCCGTAACGCCCAGTTCAAAGCCTGCCTTGTAGCCGGCAAAGTCATCGCAGACCAGCTCCGTAGCGGGAGGGCTCCGCGGTCATAACTGGGCCAACGATAAGCACCGCGCAGAGATACAAGCGTATGGGTTTGATGTCTCGGAAAAAATCGGCGAATTATACCTGGCTCACTCGCGCCACGTTTCCGAGTGCGCCAAATCGTGGCAAAAGATGGTACTAAGTCAGTGGCTTTTCCTCTCCATTTTTTTGAACAAGGATTGTAGATGGGAGGGGTCCAGGCAGTCAGGCGCCAGCATTTGCACCTGCTTGAGATAGCCCCGAACTTTAGGGTTTACGATATCGCCCTTCAGTGCTAACAGGTAATAACCGTCGGCGCGGAACTGTTCAAGGCTCAGAGCAATGGGCTGGTAGGTGTCTCTCATGGTGGTCAACGGTTGTTGGTGCTCGACTTCGGTAACCTGAGAGTCTTTGAAACAGTAAGAGCCTCTCGCTGGCAGTGGGTAATAATCAGAGTACAGATCAGGCTGCTCCAGCGCTCTGGCCAGCTGACTATGCTTGCGCAGAAGCTCGGGATCATCGAATTTGTACCGCTGGGACGCTTCGTCACAGTTGCGCAGCACTATTACCGCTCCGGCAATCAACCCTTGATCGGAGGCGCTCTGGTAAAGCGCGCAGGCGTTTGCATGCATCGCCTCATGGACATCTAGAAGGGTTGCCGCACGACCATCATCCAGGTTCGCCAATAAGTATGTCGCGACACCATGTCCTCCAGCGCTAGCTTTGCGCAGTTCATCCTCATAGGCCTCAAGCCCTTTCGTTGCTTCCTGTATGGATCGGCTCATTGTGAACTTGTCGATCTTTCCCTGCTGTTCTCTATCGATCAGTTGATGGGCCGGCACTCAAGCATCAGGGCCGTTTATGACGAGATCTGCGAATGATGCAGGGTTTCATTCGAGGCTGATCGTGGGATCAGTAACATCGAGCCTCAGGGGGAACAGAAAATTTCTCTCGCTCTGTACTATTTTCCTCCCAAATCCAGTCGCATAATTGCCGCCTTAACATCGGGGCGCTTACATGAGAAACAGAGGTAAGGTTTTCTGGGACTGGGCTGATCCCGCACTTCATACTCGATCCGTAGATGAGCGGCAGCCTGATGGCACGCTTCTGAACGTCCAGGTCCGAATGTCGCTTCTCGG
Source organism: Pseudomonas khavaziana (assembly GCF_036704165.1). Classification (NCBI taxonomy): domain Bacteria; kingdom Pseudomonadati; phylum Pseudomonadota; class Gammaproteobacteria; order Pseudomonadales; family Pseudomonadaceae; genus Pseudomonas; species Pseudomonas khavaziana. The sequence continues at coordinate 3,970,149 of NZ_CP129946.1, read as the reverse complement.
CAGAACGGAGTTGTTCATAGGGGTTTACGGAGTTGATGGGAAGATGCTTTTTGAGGAGGCGCCCGATTCATTGCCGGGGGAAACGATGACCAACGCCCTGGCGAGAGGTCTCGATAGGGCTAGGTTAAATACCCCACTGGCCACCCAATCAATTTCGACCCGAAAACCCGAGAATTTGCCAAGGGCTGGCTCCCGGCGATTCCGCAAGAGCATTAGCGGCTGACTTTGAACGGGAAGGGATCACAGGTTTTGTGGGCCGAGTACGGATGCGCTCTTACAGAATGGGCACCGGCAGCAGGCGGGGAGTTGGATTAGGTCGAGGCACCCGCCGCTGATTGCAGGGAGGATAGGTTAACGGTCGGTATCAGTATGTAGTCGCAATCGCCTGGGCGAGCTGCATATCGGACATGAGGGGCGATCTATAAGTCGAGCGATAATGCCGGGATGCTTGCTCAAACTGCGCACCGCGAATCTCGCCATTCGAGCCTATGTAGGCAAGAGCATCGGTTTTGGCTGATTTGAAAAGCTCTGGCGGTTCGGTCGTGAGAGACGTCGTTGCCCCAATCAGAATAGTTGGCAGGAACGTCGTGATCATCAGACCCTTATCGAAAGGGTTGGCATTTTCCGCCGCTACTACCTGGTTGCCGAACAATGTCATCACGACGATTACAACAGTCTTACATGAGCCCATTCTTTGATGCTTGCATTGCGGTGTGAGGGCGCCACCATAGCAGAGTGGGGGGATCACTAGAAACAAGAAGGCCGGCGCTGGGCCGGGGGCGCAAATCGTCCCGTTCTTAAAATATCACCTCCGATAAAACCTGTTCAGGAGTATCTGAGACCCTTGCATTTCAACCTTTGCTTTAAGTGGCCCGAGGCTGCTGGCCCCGTCTCGTTGCAAGTGGTACTGGCACTGTCTGGCGCCTGACTCAAGCACACCATTGACCAAATGTGGGAGGGGGCTTGCTCCCGATGGGCAGTGGGTCAGTATCAGATGTGCTGACTGACCCTCCGCCATCGGGAGCAAGCCCCCTCCCACAGTTTGATTGCATGTGTACCCCAGCCGAGTACGTCAGGAACCTGGCGTTCAAACGCATGTACAGGCTCTATCGTTGCCGCATGCTCCTTGTGCGGCATCGGGCGTAGGGAACACGATGAAGAGCGCACCATTCAATATACCAGCGCCGCCGCTTTTGTAGCGCTCGGGATCAAGCTGGCTTTTGTGCAAGGTAATTCAGCTTCATGAACACGACTGATTCGATTCAGCAGTTGAACACCGGCGCATAACGCTCTTCGTGCTTTTTGAAGCGAATGGGCGCCATGGGGACTTTTTCACCGTTGACGAAGATATCCGGAAAGGTCAGCGTGAAGTCGTCCATGTCGCCTTTACCCAAAGCTGTGCCTTTAATCGAGGACGTGGATGTTTGCTTGGGGTCGAACCCCGTTTTCAACTGCTCAATACTGACCTGATACGTCTGCCCCGAAGCCAGTTTCACGGTTACGTCAGGCGAGGCCGCACTTACCCAAAGCGATGTGGCGGGGTTGCCCAGATGCGGTTTATACAGGCGACCGAACAGGCGAAGTTCTGTGTCGGTAGCCCTCACCTTACCCGGCCAACTGAGTGTCCCCGGCGGGGCCACATACACCAGCACGTGAACCCAGTTGAGCTCCTCGGACAGTGGCGTAAAACTGATTGCGGCGTGTGCACCCGGGCAGGTTCGTGAGAGCAGGGCATTCTGGCCTACCGACGATTCTGGATGCAGGTAGGGCCCCGTGCTGCACCCCGCGACCAGTGCCAACAGCGAACACAGCAGGTATTTGTTCATTGCGCATTTTCCTTTGCTATCTGGGTATCGCGTGCATTAAAGCATTTCTATCGCCTGGAGCCGTGCACACCAGATAACCCGGGCTCTGACTGGAGCGGCGCGGTGTTTGGCCCAGTGTGGACGCCATCCCCAACGTGGCGATCAGCATGCAGCAGGTCTTCCTGCCTGGGTTTTCTACTTCGGCTCTTCGACCGCTTGTCACCCACCGCCAAATCTATTTGAAATTTTGCCTGACGGGCCATTTCAGATGTGAGGAGGTGAGCCGACGGCCGACTTCGAGCGTTAACCTGGATGCCGATGATGACGCGCTGCTGATGGACATGAAAGCCAGGACGATGTCGGACCCGGATTCCATTGCCCCACGCCCGTAACGGCGTGCGGCCCAAGCAAGAAATTATAATCAGGAGATTCCCATGAGGCGTGATCACGTGAATATGGCTTCGACTTCAGTAACAGCATTGGACGCTCTGTTGCGCTCGGCAGCCGCTTCGTTCGAGCGTGATGCTGGGCGTATCGTCCAGCAACTGGCGCTCAGGAAACGTCCTGCACGGCGCGATTCAATCAAGCGGGGCGGCTGATGTCGGAACTGACCACGGCGCCTGAAGGCTTGAAGAATGGCTGGGTCCGGCGTGCTGCGCAACTGGGCTGGACAGGCGGGATATTCTGGACGGTTCTTGCGACGGTCACTGTCCTGCTGCTCGTTTGCGGGTATAGCGCGATTGTGGATGCCGATAAAAACCATCTTCGCTACGCCGTATTGGGGGGCGTGAGTGGTTTTGTCGCCACGGCAGCCGGTGCCATCGCTGCGATTCTTTTGCGTGATATTGGCGCGAGGACGCAGGATGTAATGCTGGGCTTCGCCGCCGGGATGATGCTCGCAGCGAGTTCCTTCTCATTGATCCTGCCAGGCATCGACGCGGCTCAAGCCATCAGTGGCAATCAGCTGTTGGCCGCGGGCATCGTCGTGTTGGGGCTTGCCCTTGGCGTTGCGCTGATGGTCGGACTTGACCGCTTCGTACCTCACGAACATGCCGAGATTGGACGCCAAGGTCCACAGACCGAGCGCTTCAACCGTGTCTGGTTGTTTGTTCTTGCGATCACGCTGCATAACCTGCCCGAGGGCATGGCCATTGGTGTCAGCTTTGCCCATGGAGACCTGACCGTTGGCATGCCCCTGACAACCGCTATCGCCATCCAGGATATCCCTGAGGGCCTGGCAGTGGCACTGGCGCTGCGCGTGACCGGCATTTCGGCATTGCGCGCCGCGCTTGTTGCCATCGGCTCCGGACTGATGGAGCCGCTGGGCGCCGTGGTCGGCCTGGGGATTTCAAGTGGATTTGCGTTGGGTTATCCCATTGCATTAGGACTTGCCGCAGGGGCAATGATTTTTGTCGTGTCTCACGAAGTCATTCCAGAAACTCACCGCAATGGGCATCAGACATCTGCCACCTTGGGGTTGATGTTGGGCTTTGCGGTGATGATGTTTCTGGACACGGCGCTTGGTTAGCATGGGCAGTGGCTGTGTGGCAGGCCATTACCGTCAGCAAGGCGCTAAAAGCCCCGCAGGCACATATCGGCATTCCCTATTTGTGAATGACATCACGATGCCTCTATGATCAGCACGCGCCCGGCATCGGGCCGCTGAGCCTCAACCCCCTTTGAAGGATAAGAGCATGGACAAGTACTTCGATAATTCAGGCCTTTTCAAACGCACTTCGTATGAAGGCAATGCCTCCCTGGACGCCAGCATCACCGGCTGGGAGCTGAAAAATATCGCGCTGAATACGAAGGAATTTTTGATATGTCCAAAGAACTACTCGGAGTTTTTGCTCTAGGCTTGATGGTGATCGGGGAGTTTTGTGCAATCTACAGCGAGGTGGTAACCGCCCGGCTGGCCCACACCGGCGGCGGTTCCTGGGGAGCGTTTGTGCTACCCGTGGTGGTGATGTGTTTTGCCGGGCTTTGCCTGCTGGGCGCCTATTGGCTGGGGTACAGGGCGGTGGGGGACATCTGGATTGTCACCGTGGTCTCGGTCACGTCCTTGTTGCTACTTGAGCCAGTAGTGGTCTGGTCGCTGTTTCATGAAGCGCCTGGACGCGGCGCGCTGGTCGGGTTCTGCCTGGGCGCCTTGGGTATGCTTGCCACGATACTGCTTTAACGCCCCGCTCATCCAGTGCCGGGTCAGATCAGCGCCTGTAGTCCTATGCTTATCTGACCCGTGCGGCTGCACTTTTTTCCATTCTGTTGATCTATCCCTGTCCCGGCCACCCGACTCCGAGGGTGGCCCACAGAATCAGACCCGGTGCCGATGGATCGAACGTCAACTGTTATTACCTCGCTATGGTCGCTGTTGCTCGCCGTGGTGTTCGCGCTCTGCGCAGTGGGTTGCAGCCAGCAACAAGGCCGCGATATCGCCAGGCAGTTCAGCAGCGGCAAGCCCGATGAGTTCTTCCAGACCAGCGTCGACCGCATGGCGACCCTGGGCATGCGCGACAACCTGCAAAGCCTCTACCTGCTGATGAGCAAGCTCTACCTGCGTAACCCCAGCCAGTGGCGTCAATCGGGTTATCCGGATGCGGTGAGCGCGGCGCGGGTAATCCGCCAGGCCATCGAAAACCGCCAACCCTTGCCCGCACTGGGAGACCGGCGTGATCTGGCTGCCCTGAGTTATTCGTTGAGTCCCGACTTTCGTGGCGACCGGGTCGGCGCGTTTATCTACGCGATCGGTAGCATGCTCGTGACCGCCCACGGCGGGCGCACGCAGTTTTACGTCACTGACTCGATCAACCCGCAGTTCGTCAGCAATGCCGCACGCAATATCGAGAAGGCCACCTGGCTGCTCAGCCAGCGTCAGGATGCCAACGGTGTATTGCTGTTGTTTTCCAATGAAATATCGGAGGAGGGCAGTAACCTCAGTTTTGCTGTCGAGTTTGGCAAGATCGTTGCGCGCCTCGACTTGCTCACCCAAATCCTCGATGAGCGTTACCGCCGCATCGGCCTCAATTACGCACAAAGCCTGTTGCTGATGAATTTTCTGCCGGTGCAGTGAGACGCGGCAGCGCGCATAAATAGCTCAAACGGTGCGGTGTTTCCCTTTCCACTGTAGGAAGCGGCCTATCTTGCCTCCTGCTGCTTGAAACGCGTCCCTGCGGGCAATAGCCTCGGATTTTTCTTAAACACGAGGCCCTACCTTGGGTAAACGAAAAACGGTTTGGCCCACGGATCGCGAAATACGTTTGCGGTTTATCCTCTTCGCCGTGATCGATGCGGCGACGGTCCAGGGCGTCTCTGCCGAGTTGCTGTTGCCGGCCCACAAGCTGCTGCGTGACTCGCCCACGGAGGCCCAGTTGCGCGATGCACTGGGTGAGATTCTGGCCACGGAGCAAATGTACGGGTTCCGCTTTCCGGCAGGTTCGGAAGCCGATGATCTGATGCGGGCGTTAGCGGCGCCGGACGGCTAAATCAGGTTCGATACTGTCTTGGAGGCAGCCTGGTCCGTCAATAAGGCGTGACCTGACGGGCGTGCTTGCCTTCCCATCACTGTTCGCGTGGTGGGCCCGGCCTGCCACGCTCCTGAATTCCAAGGACCCGCCCCAATGCCGCTGCGTCAACCTCCGTTCCTTTTTGCCGCCCTGACCCTCAGCTCGCTGGTACAGGCCGAAGGCCTGCAATTGGCGCCGGTCGAAGTCACTACCGCTGAGGCCAGCGCTGGCGAAATCGCCCAGGCGCAGCTCAACAGCGTGCCCGGCGGCACCAACTACATCGATATGAGTAGCGTGCAACAAGGTCGTGTCAGCACCAACGAAGATGTGTTCAAGTACCAGGCCGGGGTGTACGCCAAGGCGGCGAATAACGAAGGGGTGAAGTTATCCATTCGTGGCTCGGGCTTGAACCGCAGCCCAGGTGCCCATGGCTCCGGCCTGTATGAGATGTTCGACGGCCTGCCGCTGACCGGCCCCGGCGGCACGCCCTATGAGCTCAAGGACCCGCTGTGGCAAAGCCGGGTAGAAGTGTTGCGCGGTGCCAACGGGTTCGATCAGGGCGCGTTGGCATTAGGTGGCTCGGTCAATTACGTCACCCACACCGGCTACGACGCGCCCAAGCTGCAAGTGCGCTATGAGGTCGGCAGTCGCGGCTATGCCCAGCGCGAGATCAGTTCCGGCCAGGTGCTGGGGGATGCCGACTACTACATCAGCCTTACCGATTCAGAGTCCGATGGCTACCAGCACCAGAGCGCCGGCACCGGCAAGGGCATCGCCGCCAACTTTGGCTACCGCTTCAACCCGGACCTGGAAACGCGTTTCTACCTGCGCTACCGCGAAACCACCAACGATTCCCCCGGCAAGCTCACGCGCTACCAGATCAGCCATGACCCACGTGCCGCCAACAGCGTGAATGCCGCTCGCGATTCCAAACGCCTGCAACCGGGCTCCACCTGGATCGCCAACAAGACCACCTTGCAACTGGATGACGCATCGAGGGTCGAGGTCGGGCTGGCCTATCACGACTACCCCATGGACCTGCGCGAAGGCAGCAACCGCCTGAAAGTCGCCTACACCGATATCAGCGGCACCCTCAACTACATCCGCCAGGACAGCCTGTTCGGCCATGCCAGCAAAACCACCGTCGGCCTGCGCACCACCCAGGCGATGCCCAACAATGGCGCCTCCGAGTACGTACGCACCCCCACAGGCAAGACCGCCAGCTACGCCCCCGGCACCAAGACCCGCGACTACAGCTACCTGGGGTCAGACACCGTGCTGCACATCGGCAACGACCTGGAGCTGGTCCCCGACCTATGGCTCACCACCGGCCTCGCCGCGATCTACACCCGCCGCGAAACCCAGGTGACTTACCCCGAGGGCCAGGCGCCGCTCAGTCAACATGACTGGGACTATGCACCGCGCATCGGCCTGCGCTACGACTTCACCCCGCAACTGCAGGTATACGCCAACCTGAGCCGCTCGGTAGAGCCACCGCATGCCTGGTCGATGATCTGGGGTTCCAACAAATACTTCGGTCCTGGCAACGGCGCGGCCACGGGACTACAGCGCGAAGGTGTGAAGTTACGCAATCAGACTGCCACCACCCTGGAAATCGGCGGGCGCGGCGAAGTCTGGCTCGGCCAGTGGGACCTGGCCCTCTACCGCTCCGAAGTACGCCACGAACTGCTCTCCGTGGAAACCCAGGCCCAGACCTCCACCAGCAATGCCATCATTGCCGAATCCAACGCCAGCCCCACCGTGCACCAGGGTGTGGAACTGGGCCTGCTCAGCCCGTTATGGGACGGCGGCTCCAGCGGCAAGCTCGACCTGCGCCAGGCCTACACCTTCAGCGATTTCCACTACCGCAACGATGAACGTTTCGGTGGCAACACTTTGCCTGGCATCCCCGAGCACTATTACCAGGCGCAGGTGCGCTACAGCCACCCGACGGGTTTCTACACCAGCCTCAACACCGAACATGCCTCACGGGTCGCGGTGGACTACGCCAATTCCTACTATGCCGCGGCCTACACCACCTTCGGTGCCACCTTCGGCTACGACGCGCCCAAACAGGACTGGCAAGCCTGGGTCGACCTGCGCAACCTCACCAACCGTCGTTATGCCAATACCGTTACGCCGGGTTACGACGACAAAGGCATGGACGCAGCACGCTCTACCCCTGCCGATGGACGTGGTGTTTACACCGGTGTGTCTTGGCGTTGGCGTTAATCAACCTTCGTGCTGGCGCAGGCGCTTGTACAGGGTGTTGCGGCTTACCCCCAATTCCCGCGCCAGGTGGGAAATATTTCCGCCCACGGCCTCAAGGCGTTGGCTCAGATCCAGGTTGTCATCCAGGCGCTCGCGTGTAGACAGCGGTGCCGCCTCTTTTAGATCGACAAAAAAATCATCGGGCAGATGCTCCGCACGGATCGGCTGCTCTTCGGCCATTGCCAGTGCCACCTGTAATACGCTGCTCACCTGGCGCAAATTCCCCGGCCACGGATGTTGCTCGAACAACCCCAGCACCTCGGCACTCAGCCCGGCCCACTGGGTCGGCTCCCGGTGTTGCTGCCACAGTTGCTGGAACAACGCCCGCTTGTCGGTACGCTCACGCAACGGCGGTAACTCCAGGGTCAGGCCGCCGATGCGGTAGTACAAGTCCTCACGAAAGCGTCCGGCCTGCACCAGCTCACGCAGGGCCCGGTTGGTCGCCGAGATGATGCGCAAGTCCACCGGGAACACCTCGCTGCTGCCCACCGGTTGCACGCAGCGCTCTTGCAACACCCGTAACAGCCGGGCCTGGGTCGGCAATGGCATATCGCCGATCTCATCGAGAAACAGCGTGCCCTTGTCCGCCTTGCGGATCAGGCCGATGCTGCCTTTCTGATTGGCGCCGGTGAAGGCGCCTTTTTCATAGCCGAACAGTTCCGATTCCACCAACTCAGCGGGAATCGCCGCACAGTTCACCGCGATAAACGCCTGGCGGCTGCGGGAACTGGCCTGATGCAGGGCCTTGACGAACACCTCTTTGCCCACGCCGGTCTCGCCGTGGATCAGCAACGGTATGTCCTTTTCCAACAGGCGCTCGGCCTGACGCACAGCTTTCTCCACCCGTGCATCGCCAAAATGCAGGGTCTTGAGGTTGATCGAGGCCGGGGTTGGCGGCGGCGTCGGTTCATTGAACACCCGGGCTTGCACCGGCATCTGCTTGGGTCGCTTCAACAGGCACTGGAACCGATTGCGTCCCGCCGCCTGCAACGAGAACGGCAAGCCCTCCGGCTGGTTGAGCAGCTCCAGCAGCGAGACCTTGAACAAACGGTCGATCATTACTCGCGACAGGCTGATACCCAGCAGGTTGTCCGCACGCCGGTTGGCCGACAGCACCTGGCCGCTCTCATCGAAGATCAACAGGCCGGCCCACTGGCTGTCGAGATTGCTCAAGCCGGTGTTGAACGTCAGTTGGAAATGTTCGCCGCGGAACAAGTTGAGGATCAGCCGGTTTTCCACGGTCTGGCTCATCATTTTGACCATGCCCAGGGTGTGGGAGGGCGGCAGGTAGCTGTCGCTGGACACATCCAGCACCGCGATGATTTCGCGCTGGGCATCGAAAATGGGGGCGGCCGAGCCGGTCATGAAGCGGTTGGCCTTGAGAAAGTGTTCATCGTGTTCGATATGCACCGCCTGGGCGCAGGCCAGCGCGGTGCCGATGGCATTGGTGCCGCTGGAGCGCTCCTTCCAGCTGGCGCCGGGGCTGAAACCACGGGCCAGCTTGGGCTCGATAAAGCGCTGGGTACCCCAGGAGGTCAGGACCTGGCCCTGGTTGTCGGCCAGCATGATCAGGCAGTTGGAATTACTGAGGATGTTCTCGTAGTAGGGCAGCACTTCCTGGTGGGTGGTCTGCACCAGTGAATGCTGGCTCTCCAGCAGTTGACGAATGCCTTCGGCAGGGAGCTGGTCAAAGCTGGGAGCGCTCTGGTGATCCAGGCCAAAGGCGCGGCAACGGCGCCAGGAATCCTGGATAAGGGTGTCGTGAGCCAGTGGTTCGGCCATGGTGCGACCTTCATTTTTATTGTTATTGGATGTGCACATTCAACCATTGAAATGGGTTCAAGTGTGGGAGGGGGCTTGCTCCCGATAGCGGTGTGTCAGTGAAAAAAATGCTGACTGACGCACCGCTATCGGGAGCAAGCCCCCTCCCACATTTTTATCCTCTGTTGGTCATGAGAGTGTTGTTCAGAACTGTTCATTGTCAACCCCGGCAGTGTTCAGTTGTTCAGCTTGATTGTTCACTCGTGAACATCCCAATTAACCGATTTCCTTACGCATCAAGCGTTTGCAGTTTTGGCACGAAACTCGCTCTGACGACTGGCCAGATTCATTCCAATAATAAAAAAGGTCGTGTCATGTCATTGACCCTGGAACATGTCTCCCGCGTTGTCGACGGCCAAACCTGGATCGACGACGCCAACCTGCGTTTCGAAGCCGGTTCGTTCAACGTCCTGCTCGGTCGCACGCTGTCCGGCAAGACCAGCCTGATGCGCCTGATGGCCGGCCTGGACAAGCCCGACAGCGGGCGCATCCTGATGAACGGCGTGGACGTCACGCAAAAACCGGTGCGCCTGCGCAATGTGTCGATGGTTTACCAGCAGTTCATCAACTACCCGACCATGACCGTATTCGAAAACATCGCCTCGCCGTTGCGCCAGGCCGGTGTGTCCAACGAGCTGATCCAGAGCAAGGTGCTGGAAACCGCCAAGATGCTGCGCATCGAGAAATTCCTGCAGCGCCACCCCCTGGAGCTGTCCGGTGGCCAGCAGCAACGCACCGCCATGGCCCGCGCCCTGGTGAAAGACGCCGAACTGATTTTGTTCGATGAACCGCTGGTCAACCTGGACTACAAACTGCGCGAAGAGCTGCGCCAGGAAATGCGCGAACTGTTCAAGGCGCGCCATACCATCGCCATTTATGCCACTACCGAACCCAACGAGGCCCTGGCCCTGGGGGGCACCACCACCATTCTTCACGAGGGCCGGGTGATCCAGAGCGGTAAGGCCGCCGAGGTCTATCACCAGCCGCAGACGGTGCTCGCTGCCGAGCTGTTCTCCGAGCCGCCGATCAACCTGATGCCCGGGCGCATCAGCGGCAACGAGGTCAGCTTTGCCAACTTTGTGCATTTCCCGCTCAACGTCGACCTGCGTCCCATCGGCGAAGGCGAATTTCGCTTTGGCGTGCGCCCCAGCCATATCAGCCTGGTACCGAGCAACGACGATGACCTGGAGCTGGCCGTTACCGTGGAAGTCGCCGAGATCAGTGGCTCGGAAACCTTTCTGCATGTGCGCAGCGAACATTTCCTGCTGGTGCTGCACCTGCCGGGGGTGCACGAGTACGACGTCGACGCGCCGATCCGCGTGTATATCCCCACCCATAAACTGTTTGTGTTCGATGGCCAGGGCCGTTTGGTCCAGGCCCCCGGGCGCCGTATCGCGAGGGTTGCCTGATGGCCGAGATCCATTTGCGTAACCTTGCCCATAGCTACAGCCCTACGCCAGCGGGGCCAGAGGACTATGCCATCCGGGAAATGAACCACGTATGGGAGCAGGGCGGCGCCTACGCCTTGCTCGGGCCGTCGGGCTGCGGCAAGTCCACGCTGCTCAATATCATCTCCGGCCTGCTCAGCCCCTCCGAAGGCCAGGTGCTGTTCGACACCCAGGTGGTCAACGATCTGACCCCGGAGAAACGCAATATCGCCCAGGTGTTCCAGTTCCCGGTGGTGTACGACACCATGACGGTGTTCGATAACCTGGCCTTCCCGCTGCGCAACCAGGGCATGGCCGAGGCGAAGATCCACAGCAAAGTGCAGGAAATTGCCGAAGTCCTCGACCTGCAAAACCTGCTGAGCAAAAAAGCCCGCAACCTCACCGCCGACGAAAAACAGAAAGTCTCCATGGGCCGTGGCCTGGTGCGCGATGACGTGTCGGCAATTCTGTTCGACGAGCCGTTGACGGTGATTGACCCGCACCTGAAATGGAAACTGCGGCGCAAGCTCAAGCAGATCCACGAGCAGTTCAACATCACCATGGTCTACGTCACCCATGATCAACTGGAGGCCTCCACCTTTGCCGATAAGATCGCGGTGATGTACGGCGGGCAGATCGTGCAGTTCGGCACCCCGCGTGAATTGTTCGAGCGCCCAAGCCATACCTTTGTCGGCTATTTCATCGGCAGCCCCGGGATGAATCTGATTGAGGTGCAGGCCAACCCCGGCGGCGTGGGCTTTGCCGACACGCAGCTGCCGCTGTCCGAGGCCTTGCAGCAACGTATCAGCGTCACCGACTACCAAAAGCTCCAGGTTGGCATCCGCCCGGAATTTATCCACGTATGGGACGAGTACAACCCTGACGCCCTGCAAGCCGAGATCGTGCATGTGGAAGACCTCGGCACCTACAAGATCATGACCCTCAACCTCGACGGCGCACCGCTGAAAGTGCGTCTGGCCGAAGACAAACCAGTGCCGCAGGGCAGGGCGTCGATCAGCTTCCCCGCGCAATGGCTGATGCTCTATGCCGACGATTACCTGGTGGAGGTGGCGCCATGAACAAGGTGCAGAACAACAAGGCCTGGTGGCTGGTGTTGCCGGTGTTCCTGCTGGTGGCGTTCAGTGCGGTGATCCCGATGATGACCGTGGTCAACTATTCGGTGCAGGATATTTTCGACCAGTCCAGCCGCTACTTTGTCGGGGCTGACTGGTACAAGCAGGTGTTGCTCGACCCACGGCTGCACGACTCGCTGCTGCGCCAGTTCATCTATTCGGCCTGCGTACTGCTGATTGAAATCCCCCTGGGCATCGCCATCGCCCTGACCATGCCAACCAAGGGCCGCTGGTCATCGCTGGTGCTGATCATCCTCGCCATTCCGCTGCTGATTCCATGGAACGTGGTCGGCACCATCTGGCAGATTTTCGGGCGTGCCGATATCGGCCTGCTGGGTTCGACCCTCAACGCCATGGGCATCAGCTACAACTATGCGGCCAATACCATGGACGCCTGGGTCACCGTGCTGGTGATGGATGTGTGGCACTGGACCTCACTGGTGGCGCTGCTGTGCTATTCCGGGCTGCGTGCAATTCCGGATGTGTACTACCAGGCTGCGCGGATTGATCGGGCGTCCGCCTGGGCGGTGTTCCGGCATATCCAACTGCCCAAGATGAAAAGCGTGCTGTTGATCGCGGTGATGTTGCGCTTCATGGACAGTTTCATGATCTACACCGAGCCATTCGTGCTGACGGGCGGCGGGCCGGGTAACGCCACCACTTTCCTCAGTCAGACGCTGACCCAAATGGCCGTAGGCCAATTCGACCTGGGCCCGGCGGCGGCGTTTTCCCTGGTGTACTTCCTGATCATCCTGTTGGTGTCCTGGCTGTTCTACACCGCCATGACCCATTCCGATGCCAACCGCTGAGGCCGCCAACATGAGCAAGCGCAAGCTTATTCCGCTACTGATCTACATCCTGTTCCTGCTGGTGCCGATCTACTGGCTGCTGAACATGTCGTTCAAGAGCAACACCGAAATCCTCGGCGGCCTGACCCTGTTTCCCCAGGATTTCACCCTGGCCAACTACAAGGTGATCTTCACCGACCCGAGTTGGTACACCGGCTACCTCAACTCGCTGTACTACGTGAGCCTGAACACGGTGATTTCCCTCAGTGTGGCGTTGCCGGCAGCCTATGCGTTCTCGCGCTACCGCTTCCTGGGTGACAAGCACCTGTTCTTCTGGCTGCTGACCAACCGCATGGCGCCGCCGGCGGTGTTTCTGCTGCCGTTTTTCCAGCTGTATTCCTCCATCGGCCTGTTCGATACCCATATCGCCGTGGCCCTGGCCCATTGCCTGTTCAACGTGCCGTTGGCGGTGTGGATCCTTGAAGGCTTCATGTCCGGTGTACCCAAGGAAATCGACGAAACCGCCTACATCGATGGCTATAGTTTTCCCAAGTTCTTCGTCAAGATTTTTATCCCGCTGATCGGCTCCGGTATCGGCGTCACGGCTTTTTTCTGCTTTATGTTTTCCTGGGTCGAACTGTTGCTGGCGCGCACACTGACCTCGGTCAACGCCAAGCCCATCGCGGCGGTGATGACCCGCACGGTCTCGGCCTCGGGAATCGACTGGGGCGTGCTGGCAGCGGCGGGGGTGTTGACCATCCTGCCGGGCATGCTGGTGATCTGGTTTGTTCGCAACCACGTGGCCAAGGGCTTCGCCCTGGGCCGGGTCTAGAGGAATCGATGATGGAATGGATGGCCTGGACCACCCCCACTGCGCTGTTCTTTGGCGGCATAGCCCTGATCCTGGCGGGCATGACCACCTGGGAACTGCGCTCGCCGAGCATCCCACGGCGCGGTTTTCTACCGATCAGCACTACCCGTGGTGATCGCTTGTTTATCGGACTTCTCGGCAGCGCCTACCTGCATTTGCTGGTGATCGGCGTTACCGACTGGAGCATCTGGGTGGCGTCCGCGCTCTCCCTGGTATGGCTGTTGAGTGTGATGCGTTGGGGCTAGGTCTTTACGACCCTGTAGGCGCGAGCTTGCTCGCGAAAATCGTCAACGATAACGCAGTGCTCCTGGTAGCCCGCGGTGTCTTTGAGTTTTTCGCGAGCAAGCTCGCTCCTACAAGCCCCGTTTGAAATTAACCAGGAGGTCTCTATGTTGAATAAAAACAATAAGCTGCGACATAGCATTTCATTGGCCGCCGTACTGGCCCTCAGCGGTTTGAGCGCCTCGGCCTGGGCCGATGCCTATGAAGATGCCGCAAAAAAATGGATCGGCAGCGAGTTCAAGCCCTCCACCCTCACCGAAGCCCAACAGCTTGAGGAGTTGAAGTGGTTTATCAAGGCGTCGGAACCCTTTCGTGGGATGAAGATCAACGTGGTGTCGGAGACCCTCACCACCCACGAGTACGAGTCCAAGGTGCTGGCCAAGGCTTTCAGCGAAATCACCGGGATCAAGCTGACCCACGACCTGCTGCAGGAAGGCGACGTGGTGGAGAAGCTGCAAACCCAGATGCAGTCCGACAAGAACATCTATGACGGCTGGGTCAATGATTCCGACTTGATCGGTACGCACTTTCGCTACGGCAAGACCGAATCCATCACCGACCTGATGGCCAACGAAGGCAAGGATTTCACTTCGCCGACCCTGGACCTCAAGGACTTTATCGGCCTGTCCTTCACCACCGCGCCGGACGGCAAGATCTACCAGCTGCCCGACCAGCAATTCGCCAACCTCTACTGGTTTCGCGCCGACTGGTTCGAACGCCCGGAGCTGAAGGCCAAGTTCAAGGAAAAATACGGCTACGACCTCGGCGTACCGGTGAACTGGTCGGCCTATGAAGACATCGCCAAGTTCTTCAGCGAAGACGTCAAGGAAATCGACGGCAAGCGCATCTACGGGCACATGGACTACGGCAAGAAAGACCCGTCCCTGGGCTGGCGCTTCACCGACGCCTGGTTCTCCATGGCCGGCGGCGGCGACAAGGGCTTGCCCAACGGCTTGCCGGTGGACGAGTGGGGCATTCGTGTGGAGGACTGCCACCCGGTGGGTTCCAGCGTGACCCGCGGCGGCGACACCAATGGCCCGGCGGCAGTGTTCGCCACGCAGAAATACGTGGACTGGATGAAGGCCTACGCGCCGCCGGAAGCAGCCGGCATGACCTTCTCCGAATCCGGCCCGGTGCCGTCCCAGGGCAACATCGCCCAGCAGATCTTCTGGTACACCGCGTTTACCGCCGACATGGTCAAGCCGGGCCTGCCGGTGGTGAATGCCGACGGTACGCCGAAATGGCGCATGGCGCCGTCGCCGGTCGGACCTTACTGGGAAAAGGGCATGAAAAAGGGCTATCAGGACGTAGGTTCCTGGACCTTCCTCAAGTCCACCCCCGAGAAGCAGAAACTCGCGGCCTGGCTCTACGCGCAGTTCGTCACCTCCAAAACTGTGTCGCTGAAGAAAACCATCGTGGGCCTGACGCCGATTCGTGAGTCGGATATCAACTCCCAGGCCATGACCGACATGGCGCCCAAGCTCGGTGGCCTGGTGGAGTTCTACCGCAGCCCGGCCCGCACCGAGTGGTCGCCGACCGGCACCAACGTGCCGGACTACCCACGCCTGGCGCAACTGTGGTGGAGCAACATCGCCGCCGCCGCCAGCGGCGAGAAAACCCCGCAACAGGCGTTGGACAACCTGGCCAAGGAGCAGGACGCGATCATGACGCGCCTGGAGCGCTCCAAGGTGCAACCGGTATGCGGCCCGAAAATGAACCCCGAGCGTGACGCGCAATACTGGTTCGACCAGCCGGGTGCACCGAAGCCGAAACTGGCCAATGAGAAGCCCAAGGGCGAAACCGTGAACTACGACGACCTGCTCAAGCAGTGGGAGGCGGCGCGTAAATAGTTCATCAGAGTGTGCTGAATGTGGGAGGGGGCTTGCTCCCTCCCACATTTGGACCTGCGTTATGCCGTCAATGACCGCTTATCTACCTCAACCCAACCTCATTTGAATTTTTCGCACATCCCAATGCTCTGCATTTTAGAAGCGCACATTTTTGAGCGCTCTTGCGGGGCCGCCTGATTGGGAGGCCCGTCGTAACGGACTTTGCGGAAACTGCCATCATGACACTCCTTACAGCGCTGTCAGGCCAGCCGGCCTCCATGACCCCATCGGCTCACGGCCCGTACCAGGAGCTTTACCAGCAGCTCTATGGGGAAACCCATGGCTGTGAAGAAGCTGCGCGCAACTTCCTGCAAGCGCAATTGGCCCAAGTACGCGAGGCACCCAGCGAATTGCCCGAAATGCCCGAGCAGTTGCCGGCCTGGATCGAACAGCGTTGCGCGGACGTGGCCCAGGCTTACGCCGACTACCTTGAGCAACGTCAGCAAGGCCGGCCTCGGCGCTATTTCCAGAACAAGGCCCATGCGTTGTATTTCCTGCAGCGCGTGGGCCCGACCAAACAGGTGGATGGCGCCTGGCTCAACGGCTTGCTGCGCTATTGGCAGGACCCGCGTTTCGATGGCCTGCTCACCACCTACCTGGAAGAGTTGGGCGATGGCGAGGCCGCGCAGAACCATGTGGTGATCTACCGCAAATTGCTCAGCGACCACGATGCCGACAGCGAAGCCGGCCTCGACGATGACCACTACCTGCAAGGTGCGCTGCAACTGGCCCTGGGCCTGTGCGCCGAAGAGTTCCTGCCGGAGATCATCGGCTTCAACCTGGGCTACGAACAGTTGCCCCTGCACCTGCTGATTACTTCCTACGAGCTGAGCGAACTGGGCATCGACCCCTATTACTTTACCCTCCACGTCACTATCGACAACGCCAGCAGCGGCCATGCCTGTAAGGCTGCGCAATCGGTGCTGAGCCTGTTGCCGTTGGGCGAGGGCAGGGCGGATTTCTATCGGCGTGTGGCGCAAGGGTATCGCCTCAATGATCTTGGCCCGGGCACCACGGCGGTGATCAAGCAATTCAACCTGCAGGACGAAGTGGTCGCCATGCTTGAACGCAAGCGCACCTTCGGCCAGCACATGCATTCGGACTACTGCCGCTTCGAAGGCAAGACCGTCAACCAGTGGCTGGCCAAGCCGGGGCAGATCGGCGATTTCCTCAAGGCCCTGGAAGACAAGGGCTGGATCAAACGCAATGAGGATCCCGTCGAGAGCCGTTTCTGGCAATTGATCGAAGGCGCCGGCGCGGCGATGTTCGGCGTGTTCAGCGGCTATGAAAAACAACTGATGCATGACTGGATCGCCGGGGACTGGATAAGCAGCCAGCGCGTGCCGCCGGTTCGTCCGGGACGCGGCAGCCGTTTCTCCCGCGAACAGCATCGCCCGGCGGATCCGGATACCCAGGCCCTGGTGGATTCACTGTGGCAACTGCCCGATGACCAGCAGCTCACAGCGCTGATCCCCTGGATGTCGGCGCGCCGTCACTGTACGCCCGCAGGGTTGTACGCGACCCGCCGCTTTATCCAATTGCGTGCGCGTTTGCGCTAAGGAACTTGCCCATGTCTGCACAACAACTCGCTGATCGCGCCTTGCTGAACCTGGGCCGAGGGTTGAAGGAAAGTGGCTATCGCTTTATCACGCCAACGCCCCTGACCCACGAGCGTGTCTACCGGCGTTTGGCGACGCCGCTGGCGATGAACATGCGTGATGTATTCGGCTGGTCGATGCCGTTCGACAATGAGCTGTTGCCAGAGGCGTTTCGCGAAGAGTTGCTGCAAGCCGGCGCGATCGAAAAACATGACGCTTTGTGGCGCAGCACGGTGCGTTGGTCGAGCCTCGATGGGCTGCTGTTTGCCCATTCACCATTTCCCACCGTACAAGCCGATGCGGTATTTTTCGGCCCCGACAGCTACCGTTTTGCCCAAGTAATCGAAGCCCATCTGCAACAGCGTTTCGAGCCGCTCAAACGCGCGGTGGATATCGGCTGTGGTGCCGGTGTTGGCGCCCTGATGGTTGCCCGCGCACGGCATGACGCCGAGGTGCTGGCGGTGGATATCAACCCCCGCGCCCTGCGCATGACTGCGGTGAATGCCGAGTTGGCCGGGCTGAGTAATATCAGCGTCTATCACAGCGATGTGCTGGCCAGCGTCGAGGGTGAGTTCGACCTGATCGTCGCCAACCCTCCGTACATGAATGACGATTGCCAGCGCGCCTATCGCCATGGTGGCGGCGCGTTGGGCGAGCAGTTGTCGGTACGCATCGTCAGCGAGTCCATCGGGCGCCTGGCCCTTGGCGGCAGCCTGGTGCTCTACACCGGCGTGGCGATGGTCGCCGGTGCCGATCCGTTCCTGGAGGCAGTCAAGCCGCTGTTGGCCAACGATGCCTATGGCTGGACCTACCGTGAATTGGACCCCGACGTCTTTGGCGAAGAACTCGACAAACCGGGGTATGAAGGTGTGGAGCGCATCGCCGTGGTCGCGCTCACCGTCACACGGCTGCGCTGACGTCCATGCTCACCTTTGGTATCGAAGAGGAATATCTGCTCACCGATCTGCACACCCGCTGCATGCTCGCCGAACCCTCGGCGGCGGTGCTGGCGGCCTGCCGTGAGGCGATTGGCGGGGGCTTCGCCTATGAGATGTTCCAGGGGCAGATCGAGGCCGCCTCACCAGTCTTCACTACCAGCGGCGAAGCGGCGGATTACCTGGCGACAGTGCGCGGCAACCTGGCCGAGGCCCTGGGCGAATTCGGCCTCGGGGCAGTGTGCGCCGGCAGCCACCCCCTGGCCGATTGGCGCATGCAGCGGCCAACCCCGCAGGCGCATTTCCAGCAACTGTTCGATGATATCCAGTATGTGGCGCGGCGCAGTGTGTTGTGCGGGCTGCACGTGCATGTGCAGGTCCCGCAAACACTGGACCGCATCGCCGTGATGAACCAGGTTTCGCCATGGCTGCCGTTGTTGTTGCTGCTCAGTTGCTCGTCGCCATTTTGGGACGGCGCGCCCAGCGGCTTCATGAGCTACCGCCAGGCGGCTTGTGATGAGTGGCCGCGCATGGGCGTGCCCGAACATTTTGCCGATTGGAACGAGTACCTGCGCTACCTTGCGTTGCTGCAGCGCGTGGGCGCGATCAAGGCCGATGGCAACGGCTGGTGGGGCATTCGCCCGGCGGCGCGTTACCCAACCCTTGAACTGCGCATGACCGACGCCTGCCCACGGCTGGCGGATGCCTTGGCCCTTGCCACGCTGTTTCGGGTGATGGTCACCCACGCCTGCACCCTGGAGCGCCCCGGCGCCGAATTCAGCGCCCAAGCGCGTTGGCTGCTCAAGGAGAATCGCTGGCAGGCTAAACGCTACGGCGCTGAGGGCCGGTTCGCGTTGAACGACACGGGTGCCATGGGCAGCGCTGAGCAATGGTTGCAATGCGCCCGACAAACCTTTGCCGCCACCGCCGAAGCCATGGGCGAGTCGCAGCTGTTCGTTTCCCTGCAAGCACTGCTGCGGCGCGGCAACAGCGCCACCGAACAATTGCGCTGGCACGCCCAGGCGCGGGCCGATGGTGCCGATGAGCTGGAGTGTCTGCGCCATGTGGTCGACAAACTGCTGGACCAAAGCAGGGGCGACCACTGATCGGGTGCTCCACCAAATTGAAGGAACACTGACGCAATCGCGCCGCCCTTAACTAGTAACCTCTCAATAGCAGGAGCGCAGAGCATGCGAGCAATGACTTACCAGGGCGCACACAAGGTGCAGGTCGACACGGTGCCCGATCCGACCATTGAACAACCCGACGATATCATTCTGCGTGTCACCGCCACGGCCATCTGCGGCTCGGACCTGCACCTGTACCGCGGCAAGATCCCCACCGTGGAACACGGCGACATCTTCGGCCATGAATTCATGGGCATCGTCGAAGAAACCGGCCCGGCGGTCACCGCGGTGCAGCGTGGCGACCGCGTGGTGATTCCGTTCGTGATTGCCTGTGGCGATTGCTTTTTCTGCCAGCTCCAGCAATACGCCGCCTGCGAAACCACCAACGACGGGCGCGGGGCGATCCTGAATAAAAAAGCCATTCCACCGGGCGCGGCGCTGTTCGGCTATAGCCGTCTGTATGGCGGCATTCCCGGCGGCCAGGCAGAGTTGGTTCGGGTGCCCAAGGCCAACACCGGGCCGTTCAAGGTGCCGGGCACCCTGGCCGATGAAAAGGTGCTGTTCCTCTCCGATATCCTGCCCACGGCCTGGCAGGCAGTGACCAATGCCGGTATCGGCAAGGGCTCAAGCGTGGCGATCTATGGCGCCGGGCCCGTGGGCCTGCTCAGTGCGGCGTGCGCGCAGATGCTGGGGGCCGGGCAGATCTTCATGGTCGACGACCATCCGTACCGGCTGGCCTATGCGCAGAAGATGTACGGCGTGATCCCGATCAACTTCGAAGAAGACGATGACCCGGCCGATACCATCATCCGCCAGACCGCCGGCATGCGTGGCGTCGATGGCGTGGTGGATGCGGTAGGTTTCGAAGCCAAGGGCAGCACCACGGAAACCATCCTCACCACCCTCAAGATCGAAGGCAGCAGCGGCAAGGCCCTGCGCCAGTGCATCGCTGCCGTGCGCCGCGGTGGCGTGGTCAGCGTAGCCGGGGTGTACGCCGGATTTATCCACGGCTTTATGTTCGGCGATGCCTTCGACAAGGGCCTGACCTTCAAGATGGGCCAGACCCATGTACAGCGCTTTTTACCCGAGCTGCTGGAGCATATCGAACTGGGGCACCTGAACCCCGAGGCGATCGTCACCCATCGGCTGTCCCTGGAACAGGCCGCGCGGGGCTATGAACTGTTTGATAAAGCCGAGGAAGAGTGCCGCAAGGTGATCCTGCTGCCGGGGATCAGTGATCGGCCGCTGACCGAGCCGCTGGAAGAGGAACTGACCCCTGAGTTACGCGTGCAGGGCGTGCCCGGTTTCTAGAAAGTACCCGGTACAAATGTGGGAGGGGGCTTGCTCCCGATAGCAGCGTGACGGCCCCTACATCGGTTGACTGGCACGCCGCGATCGGGAGCAAGCCCCCTCCTACATTTACAGTGTCAGGCCATGGACTGCGGCTGAATGCGCAACTCGCCGTCCACATCCTTGACCAGCCCGCTGGCCACGAACAACGGCGCCAGGCGCTTGTGCAATTGCGGCTCGACAAACTCCTTCACCATCTCCACCACCAGCACGCCACTGAGCGGCAGCTCGACCTTGGTGTACGACAACCACGCCTTCTTCAGCGCCATCAACACATCACTGCCCGCTGTCGAAGCAAAGCGACGGTGCATCGGCTTACCGTCGAAGGTGAACGTGTGCTGGAACTCATAGCCGCTTTCATCACCGCCGCTGGCAGCGCACCGTACGCAGGTGCACGGGCCGTCACCAAAGGCGCTGCGCAGGTAAGCGTTGAAGTCCACCACGGGCTTGAGTGACAGGCGCTTATCGACCTCGAACAGGTCCCCGGTCATTTTTTCGTCAGTGTTCAACGTCCATTTCCTCGCAGGTCAGTAGCGGTATTTCAACGCGCGGCACAATACCAGCCGAGCGCGGGTTTGTGGGTTATTTGCATGACAATAGATCCCGATATTCTGTCCGGGCCCTGTGGAGCGCAGGCAGCCAACCCCGTTCTAGACATGAAATGCCGTCAAAAAATGTGGGAGGGGGCTTGCTCCCGATGGCGGTGTGTCAGCCACAGTTGTGTGTGCTGATACTCCCTCGTCGGGGCATGGGTATCTACACAACTGCTTGCTCTTGCGCTGTTGCTGTTGCTCTGGCTTTTGATCTTGATCTCAGGCGCCCCGTCAAACACGCTGGCCGAACGCAGGCTTGAGGCCGTGGGTAACCCGGCAGGACGCCGGGTTAGCCGCCCCGCGCCATGGGTGGCGCGTGGCGGCGGCCCACGGATCCAAGCCTGCGTTCGGGCACACCGAGCCTAAGCGAGGTGCCGAGTGTTGGGGCGAAGGCCTTTTGGTTACTTTTGTGCCTTTACAAAAGTGACACGCCGTAAGGGCGTAACCCTAAGTGGCCGTTACCGCAGCAACGGATATGTACTCGGTCTGATCCAACATCCTGGTCGGCTGTCAGGCCGCCATCGGGAGCAAGCCCCCTCCCACATTTTGATCCTCACAGCCCCAAAGGATCAGCGGAAAAACTCACCCGGTGTCGTTTCAAACTGCTGACGAAACGCATTGATAAATGCCGACGTCGATTCATACCCACATCCCAACGCCACATCCGTCACCCGCTCACCTCGTTCCAGGGCGGGCAGGGCGCTCAGCAGTCGCAGGCGCTGGCGCCAGGCGCGGAACGTCAGCCCGGTGTCACTCAGGAACACGCGGCTGAGGGTCTTTTCGCTGACCCCCAGCTTGGCGCTCCAATCCCCCAATGTGGTCTGCTGCTCCGGGCGTAGGCTCAGGCTGCGATAGATCTGCCGCAGGCGTGGGTCATGGGGCAGCGGCAACATCAGGTCAACCTGGGGCGCGGCGGCGAGTTGGTCGAGCAGCACCTGGGCCAGGCGTCCATCGGGCCCGTCCTGGGCATATTCCACCGGCACTTCGCTGAAACTGCGGATCAACTCGCGTAGCAGGCTGCTCACCTCCAGTACCTGGCAACGCTCGGCCGCCCAGGCAGTGACGCTGCAATCGAGGTACAGACTGCGCATTTCGGTATGGGGCGAACTGAACACCCGATGGGGCATGCCCGCCGGGATCCACACTGCACGTTGCGGCGGCGCGACGAAGCGGCCGACGCTGGTCTGGATCTCCAGCACCCCGGAAATCGCATAGGATAACTGCACCCACGGATGACTGTGCCGTCGTGTCAGCGCCCGATTGGGCAAGGATTCAGTACGCCCATACACCGACCGTGGCAGGCTGGAAAGCCCGGGCACACTGCGTCGAACGGCTTTTTCATGTCCTTTAGGCGGCATTTACTGGCTCATTGGCGTTAGTCGGTAACAGGCGGTTACGTTAGAGTCGCCACGACGCTCTTGGCAACCCCTGGAAGACTTGCTTATGACCCGCCCGCGCTTTCTACCCGATAACTTCACTCTGACCTTGATCGCCACGGTGATCCTCGCCTCCCTGCTACCGGCCAGCGGCCAGACCGCCGTCGCCTTCGGCTGGGTCACCAACCTGGCCATCGCGCTGCTGTTTTTCCTGCACGGCGCCAAACTGTCGCGCAAGGCTATTGTTGCTGGTGCCGGCCACTGGCGCCTGCATTTGCTGGTGTTCAGCCTGACCTTCGTGCTGTTCCCGCTGCTGGGCCTGGCGCTCAAGCCGCTGCTGTCGCCTTTGATCGGCAACGAGCTGTACATGGGCATGCTCTACCTCTGCGCCTTGCCGGCCACCGTGCAATCGGCGATTGCCTTCACGTCCCTGGCCCGGGGCAATATCCCGGCGGCCATCTGCAGCGCGGCGGCGTCCAGCCTGTTCGGTATCTTCCTGACGCCGCTGCTGGTAGCGCTGCTGCTCAACGTGCACGGTGATGGCGGCTCCACAGTCGATGCGATTGTCAAAATCAGCGTGCAGTTGTTGCTGCCGTTCATTGCCGGTCAAGTCGCCAGCCGCTGGATTGGGGGTTGGGTCGGGCGTAACAAAGCCTGGCTGAAATTCGTCGACCAGGGCTCGATTCTGTTGGTGGTCTACGGCGCCTTCAGCGAAGCGGTCAATGAAGGCATCTGGCACCAGATTCCTCTGTGGGAATTGGGCGGCTTGGTGGTGGCCTGCTGCGTATTGCTGGCCCTGGTGCTGGTGGCGTCCACGCTGCTGGGCAAGGCGTTTGGCTTTAATCAGGAAGACCGCATCACCATCCTGTTCTGCGGCTCGAAGAAAAGCCTGGCCACCGGTGTGCCCATGGCCCAGGTGCTGTTCGCCGGGGCGAGCATGGGCGTGTTGATTTTGCCGTTGATGCTGTTTCACCAGATCCAGTTGATGGTCTGCGCGGCGTTGGCCCAGCGCTATGCCCAGCGTCCGGAAAGTATTCCTGAGTTGATGGGGCAGGTGGATCCGTGATCCACCTCTCATTCTCGGGTAAATAAGCTCAAGTTAACCGCCGCGCCGACGACTAACTTCTTACTAACCCAAGAAGGAGTGTCGGCATGAACGTTGGTCGTTTTTCAGTAATGGCGAGCCTCCTTTGTCTATGGGCAAGCACCTGCGGCGCGGCGGAGATAGCTGGGCAGGGCACTCTCAGGTTCACCGGCGCCATCGTCGAATCGGGGTGTGCGACAAATGCGCGCAGCGGTTCGGTGATGGAACTGCGCGGCTGTGCCAGAGTCAGTCGCGGCAGCCGCTTCGAGGTGCGCAATGTAGCGTCGGTTGCCAGCGTCAACGCGGCCCATGTGCGGCTGGTGGCGGACAGCGGCGAGGGGCGCTATTACGACCAGCGCTATCTGCTGGTGGACAATGCGGGTAAGGCCATCGAGTCGGGCAACTACGTGATTACCATGACCTCGCCATAGCTCTCGGGCGACGATCCGCCTCAACAGCCGCCCGAGAAACCTATAGAATGCTCGGCGGCGGCGCTTGTCCTGGGCGGCGCCTGATCATCGTCAGAGTACCGCGCCCGTCAATGAGCCTTTCAGCCGCAACCCCCCAAGCCAATTGGCAACCGGTCATCGCCCTGGCGCTGGCCGCGTTTGTGTTCAATACCACCGAATTCGTCCCTGTCGGGCTGCTCAGCGCTATCGGTGCCAGCTTCGACATGCCCGTAGCCAGCGTCGGCCTGATGCTCACCATCTATGCCTGGATCGTGTCGCTGACCTCGCTGCCGGTAATGCTGCTGACCCGCAACGTCGAACGGCGCAAATTGCTGATCGTGCTGTTTGGCCTGTTTATCGCCAGCCATATCCTTTCCAGCGTGGCCACCAGCTTCGGCTTGCTGATGGTCAGTCGGGTCGGCATCGCCCTGGCCCATGCGTTGTTCTGGTCGATCACG
This sequence comes from Pseudomonas khavaziana, assembly GCF_036704165.1. Taxonomy (NCBI): domain Bacteria; kingdom Pseudomonadati; phylum Pseudomonadota; class Gammaproteobacteria; order Pseudomonadales; family Pseudomonadaceae; genus Pseudomonas; species Pseudomonas khavaziana. Next base: position 3,945,389 of record NZ_CP129946.1, on the reverse strand, counting down.
GCTTCTTTGGCCGTACGCCTGGCGCCGGAAGGCAAGCAGGTGCAGGCCCTTGGCTTGCTGGCCACCGGCACGTCCCTGGCGATGGTGCTGGGCATTCCTTTAGGTCGTCTGTTGGGCGAGGCCATGGGCTGGCGCACCACCTTCCTGGTGATCGCCGCGTTCGCCGCCGCCCTGGTGTTCTGGCTGGCGCGCACCTTGCCGCCGCTGCCCAGCCAGAACTCCGGTTCCCTGCGCAGCCTGCCACTGCTGTTCAAGCGCCCGGCGCTGGTGGCCCTCTACGTGCTGACCGCGATGACGGTCACCGCGCAATTCACCGCCTACAGCTATATCGAACCTTTCGTCGAAGGCGTCGCCGGGCTGGGCGGCAGTGCGGTCACTGTGATCCTGTTGGTGTTCGGTGGTGCCGGCATTATCGGTTCGTTGTTGTTCAGCCTGGTGCATCGCCTCAACCCCCATGTCTTCGTGATCAGCACGGTATTCCTGCTCGCCGCATGCCTGGCCCTGATGCTGCCGTTGAGCGGCGCCGAGTCTTACCTGGTGGTGTTGAGCATTTTCTGGGGCATGGCGATCATGGGCTTTGGCCTGGCCATGCAGTCCAAAGTGCTGGTGCTTGCACCGGACGCCACCGACGTGGCCATGGCGATGTTCTCCGGTATCTACAACATCGGCATCGGCGGTGGCGCGTTGATGGGCAGCTGGGTCGGCAGCCACTTCGGCTTCGCCTGGATCGGCGCGGCGGGCGGGTTGCTGGCGGCGCTGGCGTTGGTGGGATATTGCCTGGCGATTCGGCGGTTTGGGCAGGGAGTGCCGTTCAACAAATAAAATTCACAGGGACTGGTGATTGATGAAGTACTTAATGGTTGTTTGTGTTCTGTTATCGCTCGGTGGCTGCGTTACCAACCAGTTGCACTTCGCGGCGTACTCGACGGAGGCCGAGTTGGCGGCAATCAAAGGTCGTGTTGTACAGGCCGATATCGTGCAAGTGACTGGCGGTGAAAAGTGTACGCGCTGTAAGGAGTCGAGCAAGATTGTTTGGCATGCTGCGAATTACAATGTCGGCCTTTACGAGGGGTTCGCCAACGTTCCTGTTGACGACTGGACCGAGTTCACCAAACGTGCTGTGGACGCTTCTCCCACTTCGACACTCAAAACCAGCGTCGAAATCGACAGAGTCTTCGTCAAGACTTGGAACTCTCCTGACTATTACGCCTGTGAGGTTAGCCTGACGGTGGACATCGCCGGCGCGAAATACCCTGGGCGCTCCCGGCTCAAGTTGAAGCAGGTGGGGCAAAGCTTAATCGGTGACAAGGTTGCTGCTCTTAACGCGCAGGTATTGGATACTGTAGGCCTGACAGTTAAAGCGGCCTATATGAATGCTTTGACCAACTATCACAAGGCGCACTGAATAAGTGCGGTTTTGCTGATTGGCTGAGCTTATAGAGGCATGGGTATCTACACAACTCTGACGTAGCGACCGTCAGTAACCACGATGCGAAGCGAGCCGCTCTTGATCTTGATCTGCTTTTGATCTCAGGCACACCGAGCCTAAGCGAGGTGCCGAGTGGTGGGGCATGAGCCTTTTGCTTACTTTTGGGCTTTTCAAAAGTGAGCCGCAGTAAGAGCGGAACCAATAGTGGCCGTTACCTAAACAATGGATATGTACGCAAACCAACTCAACATCCTGGTCGGCTATCAGGCCGCCATCGGGAGCAAGCCCCCTCCCACATTTGGATCGCTGCATCAGCTAGATAGCTATAAGCTGCCAGGGAGCAGCGGTGTATCAAAGTTGTGTCGATACCCATGCTTATAGAGGGCGACCGCGAGGCCGCCCGTTTTCGTCTATGACATCCTTGCCCTTAGCCTACGCCCAATCACATCCAGTAAATCGCAGCCGTCACGCAATGGAATACTTAACAGCAACGCGAAGTCCTTCAACACAACGGTATCGCTGTTTATTTCATCGCGAAGTGCCAGGTTTTCCAGAACTTGAGTGACTGCCCGAATGCGAAAAACAGCTGCGTCATGCAAGGCATCAAGCGGTGCCTGAGTATCGATTAGCAGGGTAGGTATGGTGCAATCGGGGCCCGTGATGGGCATGTATCGATCAGATGAGGTCATGGTTCTTGCTCCTATATCTAAGTGAGCCGTCACCTTCTGCCGCCAAGCAGAATTAGGGTGGCGGATTACGCAAGGTTGGCGGACCGGGGATATAGGACCCGGCACTTCCGAAGAAGTCCCTGCGCAACCCGCCATTGCACGAAATCACGGGCGCAAAAAAAGCGCCTGCAATCGTGTTGGGGGCGCCGTTGCGCCTATATCTGGTCGGACCGCCAAGTCCAATCGCAGCACTTGCTGCGAGTTGGAAGAGTAGCGTGGAGGATGCTCTATCGCAACCGGGGAGTGGACGACATCAAAAAATTGAATCGATCTCTCCCTGTCAATGTGGTGAGCAACGCGAAGTTCTACGCCACCGGAATCAACGGATCCGCCGCCGCCAGCGCCACTGCCCGATCTGCCGCCGGTGGGTAGATCCACACACTGTTGATCTGCTGCTTGAGTGCCTTGGCCTCTTGGCCCACCAGTTTCAGCTGGCGGTCCCAGCCTTCGGTGTACACCGCGCCCCAGGCGCCGAGGTCGAGGCAGGTCACGTATTTGGGTTGGCTGTAGGCCATCGGCGCCACGCCGATCAAGTCGGCGGCGACGTTGTTGCCGGCGTAGCGGCCCAGGGCGATGGCGTGCTGGCAGGACATGGCGGCGAAGTTACCCAGCTCGTCGGTGGCGGCGTAGGCCACGTCACCGGCTGCAAAGACAGCGGGCTGGCCTTTGACCTTCAAGTGTGCGTCCACATGCAAGCGACCCTGGGGGTCACGGGTGCCGTCAACATGTTCGGTCAAGGGGTTGGCGCGAAAGCCAATGGTCCAGATCACGGTACTCGATTCAATCCGCTGCCCGTCCGCCAGGGTCACGCCGCCGGCATCCACCGAGGCCACCGAAGTATTCAGTATCCATTGCAGTCCCAATTCCTGGCTGGCTTCGATGATTGACGGGCGTATGCCATCGCCCATGGATGCTGCGATTTGCGGGCCGCGGTCCACCACGATCACCCGAATATCGGCAGCATCTCCCAGCGCCGCACGCAGCCGCGCCGGCATCTCGGTGGCGGTCTCGATGCCGGTAAAACCGCCGCCGGCGACCACCACGGTGTTGCGGGCCGGGCTGTCGGGCAGGTTTTTCAAGGCCTTGATATGGGCTTCAAGGCGCGTGGCATCTTCGATCTGGTCCACATCGAAGACGTGCTGGATACCGTGCATGTCGGGGCGATTCAAGCGGCTGCCGGCGGCCAATACCAAGCGGTCGTAGCTGAGGGCGGTGGGGACGCCGGCCGCGTTGCGGTAGGTCACCTGCTTGGCATTGACGTCGATGCTTTCGGCGGCGCCTTGCACGAACGTCACCCCCACTGCATCGAACAGCGGGCCCAAGGGCGCCAGCATATTGTGTACGTCGGGCTCGTAGAAGCGTGGGCGAATGCGCAGTTCCGCTTGCGGGGCGAGCAGGCTGATGTGCACATCGTTGCGGTCATGTTTGTCCAGCAGCCGGGCCGCGCTCAAGGCGCTCCACACGCCGCCGAACCCGGCGCCGATGATGAGAATGTGTTGTTTCATGGGGTTGCTCCAGAGACCAGATAAGCCGCAAGGCATTGCCTGATCACTGTAAAAGCAGCGCGGACTGGCAGAAAGGACATAAAACCCTGGATGACTGCCAGCACCGTCAGCGCTAACGAGAAAAGCGCTCCCGGTAATCACGGGGCGAGATGGCCAGATGACGGTGGAAGGTGCAGCGCATGCGTTCCTCGTCGCCAAACCCGCACAGCCGGGCGATCTGGTCGATGCTGCGTTGGGAGTCTTCGAGCATGCGTCGCGCCGCTTCCATGCGAAACAGCTCGATGGCCTTGGCCGGGGTGCGCCCGGTTTTCTGTTTATAGACCCGGGCAAAGTTGCGCGGGCTCATATGGCTCTGGGTGGCCAGGCGTTCTACGCTGAGGTCGCTGTGTTGCAGGTTGTCGCTGATCCAGACATGCAGCGCATCGAAGACGGCGCTGTCGGTGGTTTGCGCTTGCAGCACCTGGCTGAACTGCGCCTGGCCACCGGGACGCTTGAGGAACACCACCAACTCCCGCGCCACTTGCAGCGCCACTTCACGGCCGCAGTCGGCTTCCACCAGCGCAAGGGCCAGGTCGATCCCGGCACTCACGCCAGCTGAGGTCCACACCTGGCCTTGCTGCACGAAGATCGCGTCCATATCCACTTCGATGCTCGGGAAGCGTTGCCTGAGCAGGTCGCACATCGCCCAATGGGTCGCGGCGCGGCGGCCCTCGAGCAAGCCGGCCGATGCCAGCAGGAAGGTGCCGCTGCACACCGAGGCGGTGCGTCGAGCCTGGCCGGAGGCGTTGCGCAGCCAGTCCACCAGGGCGGTGTTGTCCGCCATGGCTTGTTCAATGGCGGGCGCGCCGGGCACCACCAGGGTATCGATGGTGCCCGGTTCAAACTGGGCCAACGCCAGGGTGTCGACGCTCAAGCCCTCGGCAGTCGGCATCAGCCCACCTGCCAGGCTGGCGTTGTGCACCACGTAGCCGGGTAGACCACGCTCGGTCATGGCCTTGGTCGCAGCCCAGAACACGGTTTGGGCGCCGGTCAGGTCGAGCAGGCCCATTTGTGGATAGGCCAGGAACACCAGGGAACGCGGTTGGCCTAGCGGGGCGATGGATGATGTCATGCGCTGGCCAAGAGCTTTTCCAGTTTTTCCTGGTCCCGCGCAAACTGGCGGATGCCTTCCGCGAGTTTTTCAGTGGCCATCGCATCTTCATTCGAGGCCCAGCGAAATTGCGCTTCGGTCAAGGTCTGGCGCGCTTCGCCCTCGGTGCCGGGCACCAGCTTGCGCGTCAGCGGGCCGTTGTCGTCGGCGAGTTTTTGCAGCAGGTCCGGGCTGATGGTCAGGCGATCACAACCGGCCAGTTGCTCGATCTGGCTCAGGGTGCGGAAGCTGGCGCCCATCACCACAGTGGGTATCTGGTTGGCCTTGTAATAGTGGTAGATACGCGTCACCGACTGCACGCCCGGGTCATCCACGCCGGTGTAGTCCAGGCCGGTGTTCTTGCGGTACCAGTCATAAATGCGGCCCACGAATGGCGAGATCAAGAACACTCCGGCATCGGCGCAGGCCACGGCCTGGGCGAAGGAGAACAGCAGGGTCAAGTTGGTCTGGATGCCGGCTTTTTCCAGGCGTTCGGCGGTGCGGATGCCTTCCCAGGTGGAGGCCAGTTTGATCAGCACGCGATCGCGGCCGATGCCGGCCTGGTCATAGAGGGCGATCAACTGGTTGGCCTTGGCCCACAATGCGTCTGCGTCGAAGGACAAGCGCGCGTCGACTTCGGTAGAAATGCGCCCCGGGATCACCTTGAGAATCCCCGCACCCACCGCCACCGCGAAGTGATCGCAGGCCAGGCCCACGTCGCCCTTGGACTGCGCGACGACACTGCGCAGCAACTCGGCGTATTCCGGTATGGCGGCGGCCTTGAGCAACAGCGACGGGTTGGTGGTGGCGTCCACCGGGCGCAGGCGGCTGATGGCTTCCAGGTCGCCGGTGTCGCAGACCACGGTGGTGAATTGCTTGAGTTGTTCGAGCTTGGATGTCATGAGTGGTGGCCTCCAGGGAAGTGGCAAGGACCCCTGTTGTACCACTTCCCGCCGGCCTTGTTTACCCTGGGGTTGCCAGGTCTGTACCGCCGAATGTGTGGGGCTTGCTCCGATGGCGGTGGGTCAAATATGGATTAATTGACTGACCCACCGCTATCGGGAGCAAGCCCCCTCCCACAGGGGTTATGGAGTGTTGGCAGGTGTGGGTTGCAGGCAAACCAGTGCGCGGTCGGCGAGGGTGCGGGCCATGTCGATCAAGTGGGCGGTGGAGCAGGCCATGTCGCGTTGGGTGCCTTTGAGGCCCTCGGCGGTTTCGGTTGCTGTGGTTGCGGCGCAGCGTAGCAGCGAGGAAATGCTGGCGATGGCGTCTTCGAAGCTCAGGTCTTCGTGGGCGACAAAAACGGGATAGGGTGGATCGGGGACGACTTTGTTCATGCTTGAAGCTCCTGCTTGGATTGGAAGCCATTCTTTTGCCGATCTCACACGTCAAAAGGTGGCAGCTATGTGCGGGGTGAGATACCGGAAGCAGGACCCGGCCAGACCGAAGTCTGCCCGCACATAGCCGCCATAGACGGTTGTAGCGCATGACGCCTGCTCATACACGGGATCTCACACCCGATCGCTGATATGCAGCGACGAAGCGAAGGCTAGCCAGTGGACTGAGCAGGCGCAAGGCCGAAGAATTGTCTAGGAAACGTCCTGAAAATTAAAGGGATATGGATTGCTGGCCTTTAACAATGCATGTCGAACAGGCGACACAGGCCAAAATGTGGGAGGGAGCAAGCCCCCTCTCACAGGGGGTATGGGGTTTTGGTAGGTGTGGGTTGCAGGCAAAGCAGTGCGCGGTCGGCGAGGGTGCGGGCCATGTCGATCAAGTGGGCGGTGGAGCAGGCCATGTCGCGTTGGGTGCCTTTGAGGCCCTCGGCGGTTTCGGTTGCTGTGGTGGTGGCGCAGCGTAGCAGCGAGGAAATGCTGGCGATGGCGTCTTCGAAGCTCAGGTCTTCGTGGGCGACAAAAACGGGATAGGGTGGATCGGGGACGACTTTGCTCATGGATATAGGTCCTACTCAGTTGGGGCGCCATCCGGTGCCGTTTCCACACGGCAGATTGGGTGGCAGCCATACGCGGGGTGGAAACCGGGGAGTAGGACCCAGTCAGACCGAAGTCTGCCCGCGCACAGCCGCCATTGAGCGTTTGCATACGATCATGACGCCTACTCATTCCCGGGTTTCCACACCCGATCGCTGATATGCAGCGACGAAGCGAAGGCTAGCCAGTGGACTGAGCAGGCGCAAGGCCGAAGAATTGTCTAGGAAACGTCCTGCAAATTAAAGGGATATGGATTGCTGGCCTTTAACAATGCATGTCGAGCAGGCGACACAGGCCAAAATGTGGGAGGGGGCTTGCTCCCACAGGTGTGACATGGACGTCATTACCGCTGTACTGGTAAAACTCAGCTAACTTGAAGACCCACGAGCAAAAACGGGAACCCTCCCGCCCCACACTTGTCCCCGCTTCCCATGTCACCCCCCACCCTTCAAATCCCTTAATTTTCCAAGCCTGCCGGAAGCCCCTCCTGGCCCCCGGCTGCGCCCGTTGTTTTTCAAGGGCGCCGCGCCTAGCGGAAAAACTGAATACGGACATTCTCTAAAACCGTGACTTATCAGGCAGGTTCCCCATGCAGTTCAGCGACTTACTGGCAGCGATTTCCACCCACGCGATCCGTCTGCAAACTGAAGAGGGCGACCTGATCATTCTCGGCGATGACGAAGCCCTGGATGATGCGCTCTGGGATCAATTGATCGCGCACAAACCCCGGCTGTTGCAGTTGGTCGCCGAGCATGGCGGTGACTGGTTGAGCCCGGCCTATCGCATCACCCCAGCCATGTTGCCGCTGGTCAACCTGGACCAGTCGGCCATCGACCGGATCGTCGCGGCCATCCCCGGTGGCGCGGCGAATGTGCAGGACATCTACCCCCTGGCGCCGCTGCAGGAAGGCATGCTTTACCACCACCTTTCGGCAGCGCAGGGCGACCCCTACGTACTGCACGCGCAGTTTGTGTTCGACAGCCGCGCCCGCCTTGAGGCCTTCGCCCGGGCGCTGCAATGGGTAATCGACCGCCACGATATCCTGCGCACCTCCCTGGTGTGGGAGCGCCTCGACGAACCCCTGCAAGTGGTGTGGCGCAAGGCTGAGTTGACCTGCGAAGAAGCGCATTTGGACAGCGGCGACCGTCTCGCCCAATTGCTCGCGCGCTATGACGCCCGCACCTATCGCATGGACCTGAGCCAGGCACCGCTGCTGCGCCTGGTGTTCGCCGATGACCCGGCCAACCAGCGCGTGGTGGCGATGCTGCTGTTCCATCACACCATTCTTGACCACACCGCCCTGGACCTGGTGCGCCATGAAATCCAGCTCTACCTCGCCGGTGAGCAGGCCCAGGCCGCCGCGCCGGTGGCGTTTCGCAGCTACATCGCCCAGGTGCGCCATGGTGTCAGCGAGCAGGCCCATGAAGCATTCTTCCGCGACATGCTTGCAGATATCGATGAACCAACGCTGCCGTTCGGCCTGCAGGATGTGCAGGGCGATGGCCAGGGCATCGATGAAGCGCGCAGTTCCGTAGACAGCACACTCAGTCGCCGCCTGCGCAGCCTGGCACGTCCATTGGGGGTGAGCGTGGCGAGCCTGATGCACCTGGCCCTGGCCCGGGTGCTGGGCGTGGTCTCCGGGCGTGAGGCGGTGGTGTTCGGCACCGTGATGCTCGGTCGTATGGGCGCGGGCGAGGGCGGTGAACAGGCCCTGGGCATGTTCATCAACACTTTGCCGCTGCGGGTGGATGTCGGCGAACAAGGCGTACGCGCTGCCGTCAAGATCACCCATGAACGCCTCACGCGTTTGCTCGATCACGAACATGCATCCCTGGCGCTGGCCCAGCGTTGCAGTGGCGTGGCGGCGCCGACTCCACTGTTCAGTGCGATGCTTAATTATCGCCACAGTGCTGCCACTGACATGGCTGCGGTGATCAATGTCGCCGAGGGCATCCAGGTGCTGGGCGCCGAGGAGCGCACCAACTACCCGTTGACCGTCAACGTCGATGACCTGGGGGAAGACTTTGCCCTTACGGTGATGGTCGATGCATCCATTGGCGCGCAGCGGGTCGCCAGCTATCTGCATACCGCCCTGGAAAGCCTGGCCGAGGCCCTTGAGCAGCGACCGGAAATGCCGCTCTGCGGCCTGAACATCCTGCCCGACGCTGAACGCCACACCCTGCTACATACCTTGAATCACAGTCCCACGCACTACGCCGACACCACGCTGATCCACCAGCAAGTCGAAACCCACGCCGCCATCCAGCCCGAAGCCATTGCCGTGCGCTTTGAGCAACAACGTCTCACTTATCGCCAACTCAACGAACGCGCCAACCAGGTCGCCCATGCGCTGCTGGCCCAGGGCGTGGGCCCGGACAATCGCGTGGCGATCTGCGTGGAGCGCGGCCCGCAGATGATCATCGGCTTGCTCGGCATCCTCAAGGCCGGCGCCGGTTACGTGCCGATTGACCCGGCTTACCCACAGGAACGCATCGCCTTCACCCTGGCCGACAGCCAACCCGTGGCCGTGCTGGTGCAGGCCAACACCCGCCAGTTGGTCGGCGAGCTGGCCCAGGTTGATCTCGACAACCTCGGCCAGGCGTCCCTGCTCAACCCACGCCTGCACCTGAGCCCGGCCAACCTTGCCTATGTGATCTACACCTCCGGCTCCACCGGCCAACCCAAGGGCGTGATGATCGAGCACCGCCAGGTGGCGCGCCTGTTCAGCGCCACCCAGCACTGGTTCGGGTTCAACCAGCACGATGTATGGGCGCTGTTCCATTCCTTCGCCTTCGACTTTTCCGTGTGGGAAATCTGGGGTGCGCTGATGTACGGCGGCCAATTGCTGATCGTGCCGCAACTGGTCAGCCGCTCACCGGACGAGTGCTACGCGCTGCTCTGCGACGCCGAGGTGAGCATCCTCAACCAGACGCCGAGTGCGTTCCGCCAGTTGATCGCCGCCCAGGGCCACAGCACCCGGTCGCATTCGCTGCGCCAGGTCATCTTCGGCGGCGAGGCCCTTGAACCGGGCATGCTCAAGCCCTGGTATGCGCGAGCGGTGAATGCCGGTACGCAGTTGGTGAACATGTACGGCATCACTGAAACCACCGTGCACGTGACCTATCGTGCATTGCAGGCGGCGGATGCCCAGTTGGTCGGCGTCAGCCCGATTGGCGTGCGTATTCCTGATTTGCAGCTGTACGTACTGGACGCACAGCGCGAGCCGCTGCCATTGGGTGTGATCGGCGAGCTGTACGTGGGCGGTGCCGGAGTGGCGCGCGGTTACCTGAACCGCGAGGCGCTCAACGCCGAACGCTTTCTTGCAGACCCGGCCACCGGTCTGCGCATGTACAAGACCGGCGACCTCGGCCGGCTGTTGGCCGATGGCAGTGTCGAATATCTGGGGCGTAATGATGACCAGGTCAAGATCCGCGGTTTCCGGATCGAGCTGGGCGAAATCGAAGCGCACCTGGCCAGCGCCGACGGCGTACGCGATGCGGTGGTGATCGCCCGGGAAGACGAACCGGGTGACAGGCGCCTTGTGGCCTACGTGATCACCGAGGGAGAACCCAGCGTCGCCGCCTTGCGCGACCACTTGCTGCTGAGCCTGGCCGAGTACATGGTGCCCAGCGCCTTTGTGCGCCTGGACAAGTTGCCGCTGACCACCAACGGCAAGCTCGACCGCAAGGCTTTGCCCGCACCGGACGCCGATGCCTTGGCCCGGCGCGGTTATGCGCCGCCCCAGGGCGCGGTGGAAAACGCCATCGCCACGATCTGGCAGGAGCTGCTCAAGCTCGACCAGGTTGGCCGCGACGATAACTTCTTCGAGCTGGGCGGGCATTCACTGCTGGCGGTCAAGCTCATCGAGCGCATGCGCCAGGTTGAGCTCAGCGCCGACGTGCGCGTGTTGTTCGGCCAGCCGACCTTGGCGGCGCTCGCCGCGGCGGTGGGTGGGCAACGGGAGGTGCAGGTGCCGGTCAACCTGATCCAGGCACACAGTGAACAGATCACCCCGGACATGCTGCCGATGGTGGAATTGGACCAGGCCGCCATTGATCACATCATCCAGGCCGTGCCTGGGGGCGTGGCCAACGTGCAGGACATCTACGGCCTGGCGCCGTTGCAAGCCGGTATTCTTTATCACCACTTGGCAACCAGCGAGGGCGACCCCTACGTGTTGCAGGTGCAATTGCGCTTCAACGACCAGGGCGCCGTGGATGGGTTTATCCACGCGCTGCACAGCGTCATCGAGCGCAACGATATCCTGCGCACCGCGATTCTCTGGGAGGGCCTGGAGGAGCCGGTGCAAGTGGTGCTGCGCCAGGCACCGCTGGCCGTCGAGCGCGTCGATAGCCAGGGCGTCGATGCCCTGGCGCAGTTGCAGCAGCGCTTCGACCCACGCCACTATCGCCTGGACCTGTCCCGCGCCTCGCTGATGCGCCTGGCTTATGCCGAAGAGGCCGGCGGCCTGGTCGGTATCCTGCTGCTGCACCATATCCTGCTCGACCATACGGCACTGCAAGTGCTGGTCGAAGAAATGAGCGCCAGCCTCAGCGGCAACAGCGCGCAGCTGCCCGACGCGGTGCAGTACCGCAACTACGTGGCCCAGGCGCGCCTGGGCCTGAGCCAGGCGCAGCACGAAGCCTTCTTCAGCGAGATGCTTGGCGATATCGACGAGCCAACCCTGGCCTTCGGCTTGCAGGATGTGAATGGCGACGGCAGCGGCATCCATGAAGCTCACTTGCCGCTGGAACCGGCCCTCAGCCTGGGCCTGCGTGAACAGGCGCGGCAACTGGGCGTCAGCACTGCGAGCCTGGTGCATCTGGCCTGGGCCCAGGTGCTGGGCCAGGTGTCCGGCCAGCAGGAAGTGGTGTTCGGCACCGTGTTGCTGGGGCGCATGCAGGGCGGCGAGGGCGCCGACCGGGCGCTGGGGATGTTTATCAATACCTTGCCGTTGCGGGTCAGCCTCGGCGCCGTCGGCGTACAAGCCGGGGTGCGCGCCACCCATGCGCGCCTGGCGCAGTTGCTGGGGCATGAACATGCCTCGCTGTCCCTGGCCCAGCGTTGCAGTGGTGTGCCGGGTTCGTTGCCACTGTTCAGCACCTTGCTCAACTACCGCCATAGCGCGCCGGATGAAGCACCGGGGGACAATCCCTTCGCCGCATCCGGCATCCAGATCCTCAGCTCCCAGGAGCGCAGCAACTACCCGCTGGTGCTCAATGTCGATGACCTGGGTACAGGCTTCACCCTTACCGTGCAAGGCGTCGCCGAGCTGGATGTGCAACGGGTGGGCGACTACATGCTTACCGCGCTGCGTCACCTGGTAGCGGCGATGCAGCAGGCACCGACCACGCCATTGCAAGCGGTGTCGATTCTACCGCCCGCCGAGCGTCATCAAGTGCTGGTGGATTTCAACGCCACTACCCGTCACTACCCTGCGCAACTCACTGTGCCGCAGTTGTTTGAAGCCCAGGCATTGGCCCGCCCTGAAGCAATGGCGGCGGTGCAGGGCGAGCTATCGTTGAGCTACCGCGACCTTAATCGTCGCGCCAACCGCCTGGCCCATTATCTGATCAGCCAGGGCGTGCAACCGGGTGAAAGCGTGGCGATTGCCTTGCCACGATCTCTGGATTTGCTGGTCTGCCAACTGGCGATCCTCAAGTGCGCGGCGGTCTACGTGCCGCTGGACGTCAACGCCCCTGTGGAGCGCCAGGGCTTCATCGTACGGGACAGCGGTGCACGCCATGTGCTGGACAACCTGGCGCAGATGAACCTGGACGCACTGTCGCCGCATAACCCCGACCTCACGCATTCTTCGCAAAGCGTCGCTTACATCCTCTATACCTCTGGTTCCACCGGAGCGCCGAAAGGTGTGCAAGTGCCCCATCGCGCCATATCGCGGCTGGTGCTCAACAACGGCTACGCCGATTTCAACGCCCTAGACCGGGTGGCCTTCGCGTCCAACCCTGCATTTGACGCCAGCACCCTCGACGTGTGGGCGCCATTGCTCAATGGTGGTTGCGTGGTGGTGGTCGAGCAAGCGCAGTTGTTGTCCCAGGCCGCGTTCGCCGAACTGTTGCAGGCGCAGGCCGTCAGCGTGCTGTGGATGACCGCCGGGCTGTTCCACCAATACGCCGACGCGCTGATGCCAGTGTTCCGCCAGTTGCGCTACCTGATTGTCGGCGGCGACGTGCTCGACCCCCAGGTGATCGGCCGTGTGCTCAAGCACGGCAAACCCCAGCACCTGTTGAATGGCTATGGGCCGACCGAAGCCACCACGTTCTCCACCACCTTTGAGATCACCACGCTGGGCAACGGGGCTATTCCGATTGGCCGGCCGATTGCCAACGCTCAGGCCTATGTGCTGGATGCGCGCCAGCAACCGTTGCCTGTGGGGGTGACTGGCGAGCTGTATATCGGCGGCGCGGGCGTTGCCAACGGCTATCTGAACCAGCCCCAACTGAGCGCAGAAAAATTCGTCCCCAACCCATTCGGCGATGGCCTGCTGTACCGCAGCGGCGACCTGGCCTGCTGGCAGGCCGACGGTACCCTGCTGTACCAAGGGCGTAATGACCTGCAAGTGAAGATTCGCGGCTATCGCATTGAGCCTGGAGAAATCGAAACCTGCCTGGCTAGCTGCGCCGGGGTCAAGGAGGCTGTGGTACTGGTCCGGGAAGACGAGCCTGGCGACAAACGTCTGGTTGCCTACTACACCGCCGACACCGTACTGGATATCGAAGCGCTACGTGCCCACCTGCAAGGCCAGTTGCCCGACTACATGGTGCCTTCGGCTTATGTTTGGCTGGCGCTGTGGCCCCTCACCGCCAATGGCAAGCTGGATCGCAAAGCCTTGCCAATACCGGACCAGAGCGCCTTGCTCAATCGCGGCTACGAGCCCCCGCAAGGCGAAGTGGAAACCCTGCTGGCGCAGATCTGGCAGGACGTGCTCAAGCTCGAACGCGTCGGGCGTCACGATCACTTCTTCGAATTGGGCGGGCATTCGCTGCTGGCGGTGAGCCTGATCGAACGCATGCGCCAAGTGGGCCTGAGTGCCGATGTGCGTGTGCTGTTCAACCAGCCAAGCCTGGCGGCGCTGGCGGCAGCGGTGGGCGGTGGTCGCGAGATCGTGGTGCCGGTCAATGGCATCCCGGCAGGCTGCACACAGATCACCCCGTCGATGCTGAGCCTGGTGCAACTCACGCCGGATGCCATCGAACGTATCGTCGCCAACGTGCCGGGTGGAGCGGCGAATGTGCAGGACATCTACCCGCTGGCGCCGTTGCAGGAAGGCATTCTCTACCACCACATCAGCGCCGAGCAGGGTGACCCGTACCTGCTGCAATCGCGCATGGCGTTTGACAGCCTCGAACGCCTGCACGGGTTCATGGGCGCGCTGCAACAGGTGGTGGCGCGCCACGATATCCTGCGCACAGGCGTGGTCTGGGAAGGCCTGAACAGCCCCGTCCAGGTGGTATGGCGCGAGGCGCGGCTGATGGTACAGGAGGTGCATCTGGACCCGGCCGAGGGCGGTGCCATCGAACAACTGCATGCACGCTTCGATGCCCGCCACTACCGCCTGGACATCACCCAGGCGCCGTTGCTGCGCATGGTCTATGCCCGGGACCCGGCGCTTGACCGCGTCGTGGCGATCCTGCTGTTCCATCACCTGGCGCTGGACCATACCGCCATGGAAGTGGTCGGCCAGGAGATGCGTGCCTTCATGTTCGGCCAAGGGCGTGACTTGCCCGAGGCCGCCCCGTTTCGCAACTACGTGGCCCAGGCACGGCTGGGTGTCAGTGTGGCGGAGCATGAGCAATTTTTCCGCGACATGCTCGCCGACGTCGACGAGCCGACCTTGCCGTTCGGCCTGCAGGATGTGCAGGGTGATGGCCGTGCTATCGAAGAAGCCGGTTTGCAGCTGGACGCCGAGCTGGCACAGCGGCTACGCCAGCAGGCACGACAGTTGGGCGTGAGCGCGGCGAGCCTGATGCACCTGGCCTGGGCCCAGGTGGTGGGGCTGGTGTCCGGCCGTGATGACGTGGTGTTCGGCACGGTGTTGATGGGGCGTATGCAAGCCGGCGACGGCGCGGACCGGGCGCTGGGGATGTTTATCAACACCTTGCCACTGCGGGTCGATGTGGCGGCCGGCGCTTCGGTGGCGGTCAAGGCCACCCATGCACGCCTGAGTGCCTTGCTTGGGCATGAACATGCCTCGCTGGCCCTGGCTCAGCGTTGCAGCGGTGTGCCGACCAGCACGCCCTTGTTCAGCGCCTTGCTCAACTACCGTCACAGCAACCCCGGCGAAATGGCCCGCGACGGCCATGGCATCTGGGAGGGCGTGCAACTGCTCGGTGGTGAGGAACGCAGCAACTACCCGCTGACCCTGAGTGTGGATGACCTGGGTGTCGGCTTCGGCCTGAGCGTGCTGGCGGTGCCACAAATCGGCGCACAACGCCTGTGCGACTACATGCACAGCGCCGTGGCTCAGTTGGTCACGGCCTTGGAGAGTGCTCCCCACACCGCGCTCAACCAACTGCCCATCCTGCCAACCGCCGAGCGCGATACCCTGCTGGGTGAGTTCAACGCCACGGCCCAGGACTTCCCCCGGGGCCAGACCCTGCATGGCGCATTTGAGGTGCAGGCCGAGCGCCAACCCCACGCGATTGCCGTACAGCAAGGCAGCGATACGCTGAGCTATCAGCAACTCAATCAACGTGCCAACCAGTTGGCCCATCACCTGCTGGAACTGGGTGTGCAAGCGGATGATCGCGTGGCGTTGTGCTGCCGCCGTGGCCCGCAGATGCTGGTGGGGTTGCTGGGCATTCTCAAGGCGGGTGCGGGCTACGTGCCGATTGACCCGGCGTACCCTTCCGAGCGTATCGCCTACCTGTTGCAGGACAGCGCCCCGGTGGCCGTCGTGGCCGAAAGCAGCACGCGCGGGCTACTGGGGCCGGTGGCGATGGTCGACTTGCATGATCCCAACTGGCAGCGCCACGCCGTCAGCAATCCGCAGGTGGCCGCGTTGACCCCGGCGCACCTGGCCTACGTCATCTACACCTCCGGCTCCACCGGCCAACCCAAGGGCGTGATGGTGGAGCACCGCACGCTGGAAAACCTCGTGCACTGGCACTGCGAAGCTTTCGGCCTGACTGCCGTGAGCCACACCAGCAGCGTGGCCGGTTTTGGCTTTGATGCCATGGCCTGGGAAGTCTGGCCGGCCTTGTGCGTCGGCGCGACCCTGCACCTGCCGCCCGCCGAAGTGGGCAACGAGAACATCGACGAACTGCTGGCCTGGTGGCTGGCACAACCGCTGGACGTGAGCTTCCTGCCCACGCCAGTGGCCGAGTACGCATTCAGCCAGCCGCTGCAACACCCGACTTTGCGCATCCTGCTGATCGGCGGTGACCGCCTGCGTCAGTTCACCAAGGAACGGCGCTTTGCGGTGATCAACAACTACGGCCCCACCGAAGCCACGGTGGTTGCCACCTCCGGCCGTGTACGCGCCGGGCAGGCGTTGCATATCGGTCGGCCCATTGCCAATGCCAGCAGCTATGTACTGGATACGCAACTGCGCCCGGTGCCGGTGGGCGTGGCCGGTGAACTCTATATAGGCGGCAGCGGCGTGGCGCGGGGTTACCTGAATCGCCCGGACTTGACCGCCGAGCGCTTCCTGCAAGACCCGTTCAACCACGGGCGCATGTACCGCACCGGTGACCTGGTGCGCTGGTTGTCCGATGGTAATCTCGAGTACCTGGGCCGCAACGACGACCAGGTGAAAGTACGTGGCGTGCGTGTGGAACTGGGCGAGATCGAAAGCCGCCTTGCGGCACTGGACGGCATTCGCGAAGCGGTGGTGCTGGTGCGCGAAGGCCGCTTGCTGGCCTGGTTCACCGAGCAGCGCGCGGTGGATATCGAGACCTTGCGTGGGCAGCTGCACGCGCAGCTTCCGGATGCGCTGGTGCCGGTTGCCTATATGCGCCTCGACGTGCTGCCCCTGACAGCCAACGGCAAGCTGGACCGCAAGGCACTGCCGGACCCCGACCAGTCGGCCTTGCTCAGCCGCGAGTACCAAGCCCCCCAAGGCGAGGTCGAAACCGCCCTGGCACGTATCTGGGCCGAGGTCTTGCAGGTGGAGCAAGTGGGCCGCCATGACCACTTCTTTGAACTGGGCGGCCATTCACTGCTGGCCGTCAGCTTGATCGAGCGCATGCGCCAGGTCGGCCTCAGCGCCGACGTGCGCGTACTCTTCAGCCAGCCGACGCTCGCCGCGCTGGCCGCCGCCGTCGGCAGTGGTCGCGAAGTGCAGGTGCCGGCCAACCGTATTGCCGCCGACTGCCAACGCATCACCCCGGACATGCTGTCCCTGGTCACCCTTGACCAGTCGACCCTCGACCAGGTGATCGCCCAGGTGCCCGGTGGTGCCGCGAATGTGCAGGACATCTACCCGCTGGCGCCGTTGCAAGAGGGCATTCTTTACCACTACATCACCGCCGGGCAGGGCGACCCGTATCTGCTGCAATCGCACCTGGCGTTTGACAGTATCGAGCGCCTGCAAGCCGTTGTCGGGGCGCTGCAACAGGTGATCGACCGCCATGACATCCTGCGTACCGGGGTGGTATGGGAAGGCCTGGCGCAACCGCTGCAAGTGGTGTGGCGCAAGGCTGAGCTGAGTGTGCAGGCGCTGCAGCTGCAAGGCGACGTACTCGCCGGTCTGCATGAGCGCTTCGATGCGCGACGCTATCGCCTGGAGATCAGCCAGGCGCCGCTGATCCGCCTGATGTACGCCCAGGACCCGGCCAACCAACGCGTGGTGGCGGTGTTGCTCTACCACCATATCGCCCTGGACCACACTGCGTTCGACGTGGTGCTGCGCGAAATGCAGGGCTACCTGCTGGGGCACGCCGCGCCCACCGCCGCGCCGATGCCGTATCGCAACTATGTGGCCCAGGCGCGGCTGGGTGTCAGCGAGCAGGAACATGAAGCGTTCTTTCGCGACATGCTTGCTGATATCGATGAGCCGACGTTGCCTTTCGGTTTACAGGATGTGCGCGGCGACGGTGTCGATATCCACGAACACAGCCTGCACCTGGACAGCGACCTCAATCGCCGCCTGCGCGCCCAGGCGCGGCTGTTGGGTGTCAGCACCGCCAGCCTGTTTCACCTGGCCTGGGGGCAGGTGCTGGCAGCCACGTCGGGCCGCCAGCACGTGGTGTTCGGCACCGTGCTGGTTGGCCGCCTGCAAGGCGGCGAGGGCGCCGACCGGGCCCTGGGGGTGTTTATCAACACCTTGCCGCTGCGCCTGGACATCGACGACCAGGGCGCCCGCACCGCCGTGCGCGCCACCCATGGGCGGCTTACGCAATTGCTCGGCCATGAACACGCCTCCCTGGCCCTGGCGCAGCGTTGCAGCGGCGTGGCGGCACCGGCGCCGTTGTTCAGCTCAATGCTCAACTATCGTCATCGCGGCGCCGCCGGCCGTGCTGCCGATGCGCAGCAGGCGTGGGAGGGCATGCAGACCCTGGCCAACGACGGGCGCACCAACTACCCGCTGACCTTGAACGTGGATGACCTGGGCGATGGCTATGGGATCACCGCCTTGGCCCAGGTGGATGCGCAGCGGGTCTGCGGGTATATGCAGGCGGCGTTGTCCGGGCTGGTCGAAGCGCTGGAGCAGGCACCCGACCAGGCATTGAATCGCTTGCCGATCATGGGGCTCGAGGAGCGTCATAAACTGCTGGTCGAGTTCAACGCCACCGCGGCGGACTACAACCTCGACCAGACCCTGCACAGCCTGTTCGAGGCCCAGGTGCTGCGCACACCGCAGGCCGTGGCGGTGAAGGCGGGCGAGCAACAACTGAGCTATCAGCAACTCAATGAGCGCGCCAACCGCCTGGCCCATCACTTGCGGAACATGGGCGTCGAGCCCGATTCGCGAGTGGGGATCTGCCTGGAGCGCGGCCTGGACATGGTCATCGGCCTGTTCGCCATCCTCAAGGCCGGTGGCGGTTACGTACCGCTGGACCCGACTTACCCGCAGGAACGAATCGCCTACATGCTGCACGACAGCGCGCCGGTGGTGGTGCTGGCCCAAGGCGCCACCCGTGCCTTGCTCGGTGACGTGGCGGTGATCGACCTCGACCACAGCACCTGGCACCAGCAGCCAGCCACCAACCCCCAAGTGCCGGGCCTCACCGCCCGGCACCAGGCCTACGTGATCTACACCTCTGGTTCCACCGGCCAGCCCAAGGGTGTGATCAACGAACACGCCGGGGTGGTCAACCGCCTGTTGTGGATGCAGGACGCGTACGGGCTTACGGCCAGCGATACGGTGTTGCAGAAAACCCCGTTCAGCTTCGACGTGTCGGTGTGGGAATTCTTCTGGCCGCTGTTCACCGGCGCACGCCTGGTCATGGCGCGCCCGGGCGGGCACAAGGAGCCGGCGTACCTGTGCGAGGTGATCGAGGCAGAACAGATCACTACCCTGCACTTTGTGCCATCGATGCTCGATGTGTTCCTGGCCCACGGTGATGTCAGCCAGGCCGCCGGCCTTGTACGGGTGATGTGCAGCGGCGAGGCGTTGCCGGGCAGCCTGGTGCGCCGCTTCAAGCAGCAACTGCCGGGCAGTGGCTTGTACAACCTGTACGGCCCCACCGAAGCAGCGGTGGACGTTACCGCGTGGAACTGCGCCGGCTCCGACGTGCCGGACAACACCCCCATCGGCAAGCCGATTGCCAACACGCGTATGTACGTGTTGGACGGGCAGTTGCAGCTGCTGCCGCTGGGCGTGGTTGGTGAGCTGTTTATCGCCGGCGTGCAAGTGGCGCGGGGTTACCTGAACCGCCCTGAGTTGACAGCCGAACGCTTTCTGGATGACCCCTTCAGCCAAGGACGGATGTACCGCACCGGCGACCTGGGTCGCTATTTGCCCGACGGTAATATCGAATACCTGGGACGCAACGATGACCAGGTCAAGATCCGTGGCCTGCGCATCGAGCTGGGGGAAATCCAGGCACGCCTGGTCGAGCATCCGGCGGTCAAGGACGCGGTGGTGGTGGCCCGTGAAGAGCGCTTGGTCGCCTATTACACCGGCGTGCCGAGCGACATCCAGAGTCTGCGTGATCAACTGCTGCACCACCTGCCGGAGTTCATGGTGCCGGCGCTGTTCGTGCACCTGGACGCCTTGCCCCTGAGCCCCAACGGCAAACTCGACCGCAAGGCCCTGCCTGCACCGGGCATGGACGCGCTGCGGGTACGCGAATACGAGGCGCCCGAAGGCGATACCGAAATCCTGCTGGCCCGGCTCTGGGCCGAGCTGCTCAAGGTGGAGCGGGTAGGCCGGCATGACCACTTCTTTGAACTGGGCGGGCACTCGCTGCTCGCCGTGAGCTTGATCGGGCGCCTGCGCCAGGAAGGCATGGAAGCCGATGTACGGGCGTTGTTCGAACAACCGACCCTGGCCGGCTACGCCGCAATGACCGAACGAATGGAGATCGTCCTGTGAACATCCTTGAGCTGCTGGCAACCCTGAAAACCAAGGACGTGCAACTGGCGCTCAAAGGCGAGCAGTTGGCGGTGAACGGCAACAAGCAAGCCTTGAGCGACCCGGCAATATTGGCTGCCTTGCGCGAGCACAAACCGGCGCTGATCGAGCTGATCAAGGCCGGTGAATACTCGGCGACCAAGGCTGGCGAAGTGGCGGTGCCGGTCAATGGCATCCCCGTCGGCGCCGCACGCATCACCCCGGCGATGCTGACCCTCTCGAGTCTGAGCCAGGACGAGATCGAGCGCATTGTCGCCACCGTGCCGGGGGGTGTAGCAAATATCCAGGACATCTACCCGCTGGCGCCGTTGCAGGAAGGCATCCTGTTCCACCATGTCAGCGCCGAGCAGGGCGACCCGTACGTGATGCAATCGCAGTTCGCCTTTGACAGCCTGGAGCGCTTCGAGGCGTTTGCCCAGGCGCTGCAAAGCGTCATGGACCGCCACGACATCCTGCGCACTGGCGTGGTCTGGGACGGCCTGTCGCAACCTTCGCAAGTGGTGTGGCGCCAGGCGCGGCTGCCGGTGCAAGCCTTGATGCTGGACACCGCCAACGGCGATATCGCCGCGCAACTGCATGAGGTATTCGATGCCCGCCACCATCGCCTTGACGTCACCCAGGCGCCGCTGCTGCGCCTGGTGCGGGCTGAAGACCCGGTCAACCAACGCATTGTCGCCACGCTGCTGTTTCACCATATGGCGCTGGACCACAGCGCCCTGGAAGTGGTGTGCCATGAGATGCAGGCGTGCCTGTTGGGGCAGGGCGCCGCCCTGGGCCAGGCGGTGCCGTTTCGCAATTATGTAGCGCAGGCGCGGCTGGGTATCAGCGAGCAGGAGCATGAAAGCTTCTTCCGGCAGATGCTCGGCGATATCAGCGAGCCGACCCTGCCGTTCGGGTTGCAGGATGTGCAAGGGGATGCGCGGGGCATCGCCGAGGTCAGCCAGCCGGTGGCGCCGCAACTGGCGCTGCGTTTGCGTGTGCAGGCCCGCCAGCTCGGCGTGAGCGCCGCCAGCCTGTTCCACATGGGCTGGGCCCAGGTGCTGGGTGTATTGGCCGGCAAAGCTCAAGTGGTGTTCGGTACCGTACTGATGGGGCGCATGCAGGGCAGTCATGATACCGACCGTGCCTTGGGTATCTTCATCAATACCTTGCCGTTTCGCGTGAATGTGGACGCCCAGGATGTGCGCAGCGGGGTCAAGGCCACCCACGCACGCCTGACCACCTTGCTGCGTCATGAGCATGCGGCTTTAGCCCTGGCCCAGCGCTGCAGCGGCGTGATAGCGCCGACGCCGCTGTTCAGTGCGCTGCTCAACTACCGGCACAGCGCACCCGCCGCCAGTGCCGAGGCAGTGTCGGCCTGGCAGGGCATCGCCGCGTTGCGCGCCGAGGAGCGCACCAACTACCCGCTGACCCTGAGCGTGGACGACCTCGGCGAGGGCTTTGGCCTGAGTTTGCTGGCCAGCACCCTGGTCGACCCCCAGCGCGTGTGCGCCTACCTGCACACCGCGCTGGAAAACCTCGTCACCGCGCTGGAGCAGGCGCCGCACACGGCGCTCAACCAGCTCTCGGTAGTGCCTGCAAGCGAACAGCGTCTGTTGCTGGAGCAGTTCAACACCACCGAGGCGCTGTTCCCCCAAGGCACCACGTTGCATGGCCGCATCGAAGCCCAGGCCGAGCTGACCCCGGACGCCATCGCTGCGGTGCACCAGGGTCGGCAACTGACCTACGCCGAACTCAACCAGCAAGCCAACCTGCTGGCCCATCACCTGCTGGCGCTGGGGGTCAAGCCCGATGACCGCGTGGCCATCGTGGCGCGGCGTGGCCTCGATACCCTGGCCGCCTTGTTGGCGATCCTCAAGGCTGGCGCCGGGTATGTGCCGGTGGACCCGTCTCACCCGGCCGAGCGCCTGCACTACTTGCTCAGCGACAGTGCCCCGGTGGTGGTGCTCACCCAACACGCCTTGCTGGGGCGCCTGCCCGAGCTTGAGGTGCCGGTGATCAACCTCGACCGTTTCACCTGGCAGCACCATTCGGCGAGCAACCCCAAGGTTGGCGTTGGCCCCAAGCACCTGGCCTATGTGATCTACACCTCCGGCTCCACCGGCTTGCCCAAAGGCGTGATGGTCGAACACCACACCGTCGCCAACCTGGTGGACTGGCATTGCAGCGCCTTCGACCTGCGCGCCGGCCGGCATACCGCCAGCGTCGCCGGTTTCGGCTTTGATGCGATGGCTTGGGAAGTGTGGCCGGCGCTGTGTGTGGGCGCCACCTTGCACCTGCCGCCGGCCCATGACGGCGCCGAAGACATCGACGCGCTGCTGGCCTGGTGGTGCGCACAGCCCCTGGACGTGAGCTTTCTGCCCACGCCGGTGGCCGAGTACGCGTTCAGCCAGAACATCGAGCATCCGACCTTGCGCACCCTGCTGGTCGGCGGCGATCGCCTGCGCCAGTTCGGCCGGGCGCAGCGCTTTGAACTGATCAACAACTACGGCCCCACCGAAGCCACGGTGGTGGCCACTTCCGGCAAGGTCGAGGCGGGCCAGCCGTTGCATATCGGCAAGCCCATCGCCAATGCCGCGGTGTACTTGCTCGACGACCAGCAGCGCCCGGTGCCGTTGGGTGTTGCGGGTGAGCTGTACGTGGGGGGCAAGGGCGTGGCACGTGGTTACCTGAACCGTCCGGAGCTGACCGCCGAGCGCTTCCTGCGCGACCCGTTCAACCCGGGGCGCATGTACCGCACCGGCGACCTGGCGCGCTGGTTGCCGGACGGCACGATCGAGTACCTGGGGCGCAACGATGACCAGGTGAAAATCCGCGGCGTGCGTATTGAACTGGGCGAAATCGAAACCCGGCTCAACCAATTGCCGGGCATCCTGGAAGCGGTGGTGCTGGTGCGTGAAGAACGGCTGTTGGCCTATTTCACTGAGAACCCGCAACTCGATGCGCTGACGATAAGCGAGATCCGTGCCCACCTGGTGGCGCACTTGCCGGACTACATGGTGCCCGTCGCTTTCATCAAGCTCGACGCGCTGCCGCTGACTGCCAATGGCAAGCTCGACCGCAAGGCCCTGCCGGCGCCGGACATGGCCGCGGTGTTCACCCGCGAATACGCCGCGCCCCAGGGCGAGATCGAAACGCTGCTGGCGCAGATCTGGGCCGAGGTGTTGCAGGTAGAGCGGGTTGGGCGGCGTGACCACTTCTTCGAGTTGGGCGGGCACTCGCTGCTGGCGATGCGCATGGTTTCCCAGGTCCGCCAGCGTCTGGGAGTGGAATTGGCGCTGGGCGATTTGTTTGCCAATGCTGAACTGACGGCGGTCGCCGAGCTGCTGGCCCAGGCCGGGCGCAGCACCTTGCCGGATATTTTGCCGGCCAATCGTGATGACGACATGCCGCTGTCGTTTGCCCAACAACGCCTGTGGTTCCTGGCGTTGATGGAAGGTGCCAACACCGCCTACAACATTCCCATCGGTCTGCGTTTGCGTGGGCAGTTGCATGTGCAGGCGCTGCAACGGGCCTTGGCGCGCATCGTCTCGAGGCATGAAACCCTGCGCAGCCGTTTCGCCCAGAACGGCGATCAGGCCCAGGTGCTGATCGTGCCCGCCGAAGAACTGCAAGCCCTGCAAGTGCAGGACCTGCGCCGCCACCCGCAACCCCAGCAAGCCCTGGACGCGCTGATCCACGGCGAAGCCTCGGCGCCGTTCGACCTCGAGCGTGGCCCATTGCTGCGCGGGCGCCTGGTGGTGATGGCCGACGATCACCATGTGCTGTTGCTCACCCTGCACCATATCGTCTCCGATGGCTGGTCCATGGGTGTTCTGACCCGCGAACTGATGGCGCTGTACCAAGCCTTCAGTCATGGCCACGTCGATCCGCTGCCGCCGTTGCCGATCCAGTACGCCGACTTTGCCGTATGGCAACGCCTATGGTTGAGCGGCGAAGTCCTGCACCGCCAGAGCAGCTATTGGCAGCAGGCCCTGGCCGGCGCCCCGGCATTGCTGACCTTGCCTACCGACCGCCCACGTCCGGCGCAGCAGGACTACGCCGGCAGCAGCGTCGAAGTACGCCTGGATGAACGCCTCACCGCCGGGCTCAAGGCTTTGAGCCAACGTCATGGCACCACCTTGTACATGACCTTGATGAGCGCCTGGGCCGCGTTGCTGGCGCGCCTGTCCGGGCAGGATGACCTGGTGATCGGTACGCCGGTGGCCAACCGCACACTTACCGAGGTGGAAGGGTTGATCGGCCTGTTCGTCAACACCCTGGCGTTGCGTATCGATACCTCGGGCGAGCTGAGCACCGAGGCGTTGCTGGCACGGGTCAAGGCGCTGACCCTGGCCGCCCAGGCCCATCAGGACCTGCCGTTCGAGCAGGTGGTGGAAATCACCCGGCCGCCGCGTAGCCTGGCCCATAGCCCGTTGTTCCAGACCCTGCTGAGCTGGCAGGACAGCAGCGCACCGACCTTGGCGCTGGGCGACCTGGCCCTGGAAGGCATTGTCGAGAACAGCCACTTTGCCAAGTTCGACCTGTCGCTGAACCTGGGCGAAGTGCAGGGCAGCATTCTCGGTGCGCTGGAATATGCCGTGGCGCTCTTCGATGAGTCGACCCTGCGGCGTTATGTCGGCTACTTCACCCGCGTACTGCAGGCCATGGTCGCCAACGACCAGGCGGTGCTGGCGCATGTGCCGCTGGTGGATGAGCGTGAGCGTCGGCAATTGCTGGTGGATTTCAACGCCACCGCGGTGCACTACGACCTCGACCAGACCCTGCATGGCATGTTCGAAGCGCAAGTAGCCCGCAGCCCTGACGCCATTGCCCTCAAGGCGGGCGAGCAGCAGTTGACCTATGCCGAACTGAACGCCCGCGCCAACCAATTGGCCCACCACCTGCAAGCTCTCGGGGTGCAGCCGCAGGCGCGGGTAGCCATCTGTGTGGAGCGTGGCGTGGACATGGTCATCGGTCTGTACGCCATCCTCAAGGCCGGCGCCGCCTATGTGCCGCTGGACCCGGCGTACCCGCTGGAGCGTATCGCCTACATGCTGCACGACAGCGCGCCCACCGTGGTGCTGGCCCAAGGCAGCACCCTGGGTTTGCTGGGTGACGTGCCGGTGATCAATCTGGGCCAACCCACCTGGCAGCACCAGCCCATCAGCAACCTTGATGTGGCCAGTGTGGCCGCCTACGTGATCTACACCTCCGGCTCCACCGGCCAGCCCAAGGGCGTGATCAACGAACACCCCGGGGTGGTCAACCGCCTGCTGTGGATGCAGGACGAATACGGGCTCACGGCCAGCGATACGGTGCTGCAGAAAACCCCATTCAGCTTCGACGTGTCGGTATGGGAATTCTTCTGGCCGCTGTGCACGGGTGCACGCCTGGTCATGGCGCGCCCTGGCGGGCATAAAGACCCTGAGTACCTGTGCGAAGTAATCGCGGCAGAAAACATCACCACCCTGCATTTTGTGCCGTCGATGCTCGACGTGTTCCTGGCCCATGGCGATGTCAGCCAGGCAGCCGGCCTGGTGCGTGTGATGTGCAGCGGTGAAGCGCTGCCGGGCAGCCTGGTGCGGCGCTTCAAGCAGCAATTGCCGGGCAGCCAGTTGCATAACCTCTACGGGCCCACCGAAGCAGCGGTGGATGTTACCGCGTGGGACTGCACAGGCGCTGACGTGCCCGACAACACGCCTATCGGCAAGCCGATTGCCAACACGCGCTTGTACGTGCTGGACGGGCAGTTGCAGCCGGTGCCGTTGGGTGTGGTAGGCGAGTTGTTCATCGCCGGTGTGCAAGTGGCGCGCGGTTACCTGAACCGGGCCGAGCTGACCGCCGAGCGCTTTGTCGATGATCCATTCATGCCGGGGCGCATGTACCGCACCGGTGACGTGGGGCGCTATTTGCCGGACGGTAATATCGAGTACCTGGGGCGCAATGATGACCAAGTGAAGATCCGTGGCCTGCGCATCGAACTGGGGGAAATCCAGGCGCGCCTGACCGAGCATCCAGCGGTCCAGGAAGCCGCGGTGATTGCCCGCGAGCAGCGCCTGATCGCCTATTACACCGGCCTGCCCACCGAGATTGAACACCTGCGCGCCCATTTGCTGCTGCACTTGCCGGAGTTCATGGTGCCGGCCAGCTTCGTGCATCTGCACGCTTTGCCCCTGAGCCCCAACGGCAAGCTTGACCGCAAGGCGCTGCCGACGCCGGGCCTGGATGCCCTGGTAGTGCGTGAATACGAGGCACCCCAGGGCGACACCGAAATCACTTTGGCCGCGTTGTGGGCCGAGTTGCTTGGCGTGGAGCGCGTGGGCCGGCACGACAACTTCTTCGAGCTGGGCGGCCACTCGCTGCTGGCGGTCAGCCTGATGGGGCGCCTGCGGCGCCTGGGTTTGTCGGCGGATGTGAAAGCGCTGTTTGGCCAACCGACCTTGTCGGCCCTGGCGGCGGCATTGGGCGGCGGGCGTGAAGTGGCGGTGCCGGCCAATCGCATCGCGGCCGATTGCGTGCGCATCACCCCAGACATGCTGACGCTGATCGACCTCGACCAAGCGGCTATCGAGCGCATCGTCGCCTGCATCCCGGGCGGCGCGGCGAATGTGCAGGACATTTACCCGCTGGCGCCGTTGCAGGCTGGCATCCTGTATCAGCATCGCGCTGCACAGGGCAGCGATGACTATGTGCTGCAGGCGCAGTTTGCCTTCGACAGCCGCGTGCGTCTGGAGGCATTCGCCCGTGCGTTGCAGGCAGTGATCCAGCGCCACGACATTTTGCGCTCATCCCTGCATTGGGACGGGCTGGAAGAACCGGTGCAAGTGGTGTGGCGGCATGCCTCCCTCAGCATTGAAAACGGGCCCTTGCCGCAACGCCTGGACCTCGGCCAGGCGCCGCTGATGCGACTGGTGTACGCCGAGGAACCGCAACGGGTGGTGGCGACGTTGTTGTTCCACCACCTGGTGATGGACCATATCGCCCTGGAGATTCTGCAGCATGAAATGCAGGCGTTCCTGCTGGGTACCGAGGATGCCCTGGACGCGCCCGTGCCGTATCGCAACTACGTGGTGCAGACCCGTTCGGGTGCGGCTGATCACGAGCGGTTTTTCCGCGAGATGCTCGCTGATATCGACGAACCGACTGACGTTCCTCACCTCGGCGCCGATGAGCACACGCAACTGAGCCTCGACCCGTCGCTGAGCCAGCGCCTGCGCGGCCAGGCCCGCCAGGCAGGCGTCAGTGCGGCCAGCCTGATGCATCTGGCCTGGGCCCATGTGCTGGGCAAGGTCTGCGACCGTGAGCAAGTGGTGTTCGGTACGGTGCTGCTCGGCCGCCTGCAAGGCGGCGAAGGCGCCGAGCGGGCCATGGGTGTGTTTATCAATACCTTGCCGCTGCGGGTCGACCTGGGTGAGCACTCGGTGCTGGCGGCACTGCGTGCCACCCATGGACGCCTGAACCAACTGCTCAGCCATGAGCACGCGCCCCTGGCATTGGTCCAGCGTTGCAGCGGCGTGCCCCTGGCGACGCCATTGTTCAACGTGCTGTTCAACTATCGCCATAGCGCAACCCAGGCGGGTGGTGTAGCTGTGGCGTGGCAGGGCATCGAGTTGCTCAAGGCCCAGGAGCACACCCATTACGGGGTCGCGATCAGCGTGGACGACCTCGGTGAAGGCTTCCGCCTGACGGCCATGGGGCAGGGCGCCCAGCGTTTGTGCGCGTACCTGGAGATTGCGCTGACGCAATTGGTGCAGGCCCTGGAAGACCACCGCGACATCGCCATCGGCCGTTTACCGATCCTGCCCGAGACCGAACGCCAGCAACTGCTCAAGGGTTTCAACGCCACCCACCGCAGCTTTCCCCATGAACATACCGTGCAGCGCCTGTTCGAAGCCCAGGCCCAGGCGCGGCCCGACGCCGTGGCGGTGTTGCACGGCGAGCAGCAGGTCAGCTACGGCGAGCTCAATAGGCGCGCTAACCGCCTGGCCCATCATCTGCTTGGCCTGGGTGTGCAACCGGGCGATAACCTGGCGATCCTGCTGCCGCGTTCGCTGGAGTTGCTGGTCAGCCAATTGGCGATCCTCAAATGCGCTGCCGCTTATGTGCCGTTGGACATCAACGCACCGGCCGAACGCCAGGGCTTTATGCTGCAAGACAGTGGTGCGGCCTGGCTGCTGACCCGCAGTGAGAGTGTCATGGATAGCGAAGCGCGCCGCCTGGACCTGGATACCCTGGCCCTTGATCCGCAACCGCACCACAACCCGGACCTGTCGCAGTCCTCGGACAGCGTGGCGTACATCATGTACACCTCCGGCTCCACCGGCACGCCCAAGGGTGTATTGGTGCCCCATCGCGGCATCACGCGCCTGGTGCTCAACAACGGCTATGCCGATTTCAATACCCGTGACCGCGTGGCCTTCGCCTCGAACCCGGCTTTCGATGCCAGCACCATGGACGTCTGGGGGCCGTTGCTCAACGGCGGCCAGGTGCAGGTGATCGACCATGGGACCTTGCTCGACCCGACCGCCTTCGGCGTGGCCTTGCAGGGCGCTACGGTGTTGTTTGTCACCACCGCGCTGTTCAACCAGTATGTGCAACTGATTCCACAGGCCCTGGCCGGCTTGCGCATCCTGCTGTGCGGCGGCGAGCGTGCCGACCCGGCAGCCTTCCGCAACCTGTTGGCGCAGGCACCGGCGCTGCGCCTGGTGCATTGCTATGGGCCGACCGAAACCACCACCTACGCCACCACCTATGAAGTGCGTGCGCTCGCCGCTGACGCCGACAGCGTGCCGGTGGGCCGGCCGATCTCCAATACCCAGGTGTATGTGCTGGATACGCAGTTGCAGGCGCTGCCCCTGGGTGTCACTGGTGAGATCTGCATCGGCGGCGACGGTGTTGCCAAAGGCTATTTGAATCGTCCTGAGTTGACCGCCGAAAAGTTCGTGCAGGACCCGTTCAACCCAACCGCCCTTATGTACCGCACCGGCGACCTCGGACGCTGGACGGCCGACGGCTTGCTGGAGTGCATCGGGCGTAACGATGACCAAGTGAAGATCCGTGGTTTTCGCATTGAGTTGGGTGAAATCGAAGCCCGGCTGGCGACGTTCGACGGCATCCAGGAGGCCGTGGTGCTGGCCCGTGAAGACGTGCCGGGGGACAAGCGCCTGGTGGCCTATTTCACCTGGGCAGGCGCACCCGTAGGCATTGAACAGGTGCGTGCATATCTGCAGGCGCAATTGCCGGACTACATGATGCCGTCCGCCTACGTGGCGCTTGAGCAGCTGCCGTTGACCGCCAATGGCAAGGTCGACCGTAAAGCCTTGCCTGCGCCAGCCTGGGAAGCCTCGACCAGCCGCACGTTTGAAGCGCCGGCCGATGCCCTGGAGCAGACCCTGGCGCAGTTGTGGGCCGAGGTATTGAAGCTTGAGCACGTAGGGCGGCACGACAGTTTCTTCGAGCTGGGCGGGCATTCATTGTTGGCGATTCGCCTGGTCAATTTGCTCGACGAAGCCGGGCTGCCGCTGGCGTTGGCCGAACTGTTCGAACATGCCAGCGTGGCCTCGGTCGCGGCGTTGCTGCGCCAGCGTGGGGATCAAGCACTGCCTGACACGGCGGTGATCACCGTGCGTAGCAGTGGCTCCCAGGCACCGCTGTTCCTGATACATGAGTTCAGCGGCATGGACGTGTATTTCCCGGCCCTGGGCCAGCACCTGCCCGGCGATTATCCAATCTACGGGCTGCCAGGCCTGGCGCTGGGCGAGGCGCACCTGGACAGCATGGAAGGCTTGGCGGCGCGCATGGTCGGGCTGATCCGCGAGCGACAGCCCCACGGCCCGTATCGTGTGGCGGGCTGGTCGTTTGGCGGTGTGCTGGCCTATGAAATCGCCATGCAACTGCTGGGGCTGGACGAGACCGTGGCCTTCCTCGGCTTGATCGACAGCTATGTGCCGCGCATGACCGACCAGGGCAAGGCGCGCTGGAGCGGGCCGCAGGCATTCACGCGGCATTTGCTGTTGCAGTGCAGCGCGTATTGGAAAGCACAGGGAGGTGTGAATGAGCTGGCAAGCCTTGAACAACTGGAGGCGCAGATTGGACAGCTGGACTTTGCGGCTGTGCTGCAACGCTGTCGCGATGAAGGTCTGCTATACGCGCAAATGGCGGCGGCGACGGACGCTGACCTGCTGAGCTTTATCCAGCGGGAAGTCGGGCATGGGCACGCGCTGGCCCATTACAGCCTGTTCCCGCTGCCGATACCGGTGCACCTGTTCAGCGCCGAGCAACGTCCCACCGAGTTGTCGCGGCGCAGCAGGGTGCTGGGGTGGGATATCGCCCTGGCGCCAGGGCAACTGCGCCAGGTGGAGGTGCCGGGGGATCACCAGAGCATGATGCAGGCGCCGCATATCCAGGGCCTTGGCCGGGCGATCACGGCGGCACTGGCGGCGAGTACGCCGGTAAGTTGCGCGGTGCATCAACCCCTGTTGCGTATCCAGAGTGGGCGCGCCGCCCATGCTCCGGTGTTCTGCGTGCCGGGGGCCGGTGACAGCGTGACCGGGTTTGTGGGCTTGAGCGAGGCCCTGGGGCGTGACTGGCCGCTGTTGGGTTTGCAGCCCCGCGGGCTGGATGGGCAGGCCGTACCCCATAGCCAGGTTGAGGCGGCAGCGCAGTGTTATCTGGCGGCGCTGGAGCTGGAGCGCCCCCAGGGGCCTGTACATCTGGTCGGGCATTCGTTTGGGGGCTGGGTCGCGCTGGAGATGGCGCTGCGCTTGCAGGCCATGGGGCGCGAGGTGGCCTCGTTGACCGTGATCGACAGTGAGGCGCCGGGGCGGGCCGGCAAGCCGTATACCTCGACGGCAGCGTTGTTGCGGTTGATCGAGGCGATGCAGTTGGCGGCAGGAGAGTCCCTGGGGATTGATCCGGTGGATTTTGCCGGGCGGAATGAGGTGGCGCAGCGGCAATGGTTGCATGCGGGGATGGTCGGCGTCGGGTTGCTGCCGGCACGGGCTGCCGTGGGCGCCATGGACGGGCCGGCGCGCACGTATGCGGCGGCGTTGCGTACGGTTTATCGGCCGCAGGCTCGGTTTGATGGTGTGGTGCGCTTGGTGTTGGCGCAGGATCCGGCGTTGGATGCGGCGGGGAACCAGCGTGAACAGGGATTGATGATTGAGGGGTGGAAAAGGCAGGGGAGTGGGTTGGAGGTTTGGTATGGCGGGGGGAATCATTTCACCTTGCTCAAGGCGCCGAATGTGTCGGGGTTGGCCAAGTGGTGGGTTGAGTGCGTGGCGGTTGGGGAGGTGGTGTCTTGATGGCTGTGTACCGGTCCGAATGTGGGCGGGGGCTTGTCCTCGATGGTGGTCGTTCGGGGTACATATCCGTTGCTGCGGTAACGGCTACTTATGGTTCCGCTCTTACAGCGGGTCACTTTTGGAAAGGCCCAAAAGTAACCAAAAGGCCTTCGCCCCACCACTCGGCACCTCGCCCAGGCTCGGTGTGCCCGAACGCAGGTTTTGGAGCGTGGGCCGCCGCAATGGGCCATCCATGGCCCAGTGCGGCTAACCCGGCGTCCTGCCGGGTTACCCACGCTCCAAAACCTGCGTTCGGCCAGCGTGGTTTAACGGGGCGATTCCAGATCAAAAGCAAAGCGCGGCGGCCTTATAGCCGACCGGTTGGTGAGGCCGGGTACCGTAAGAAATGTGGGAGGGGGCTTGCCCCCGGTAACCACGATGCGAAGCGAGCCGCTCTTGATCTTGCTCTGCTTTTGATCTCAGGCGCCCCGTTAAACCACGCTGGCCGGAATTCGACAGGGATTTGGGGGGTAAACCGGCAGGGATGCCGGTTTAGCCGCCCCGCGCCATGGATGGCGCGTGGCGGCGGCCCCCCAAATCCCTGGCGGATTACGGGCACACCGAGCCTAAGCGAGGTGCCGAGTGGTGGGGCAAGAGCGCTTTGGTTACTTTCGCGCTTTTCGAAAGTGACCCGCCGTAAGGGCGGAACCAATAGCGGCCGTCACCCAAACAATGGATATGTACTCAGTCCGATCCAACATCCTGGTCGGCTCCAAGGCCGCCATCGGGAGCAAGCCCCCTCCCACATTGGAAGCCGCGTTTACCCAAGTAACGGATCTGTACTCAATCAAGAAGCCAACTATGCAAACGTCTAAATTCCGCAAAATCGGCCTTCTGGCAGTGTTGGCCGTCGCCATCGGCCTGATCATCTACACCGTAAAGGCCCCCGCCGACGCTCCCCAATACCTCACCGCCAGCGCCGAACGCGGCGATATCGAAAACGCGGTATTGGCCACCGGCCTGCTCGAAGGCATCAAGCAAGTCGACGTCGGCGCCCAGGTCTCGGGCCAATTAAAGTCCCTCAAGGTCAAAGTCGGCGACAAGGTGAAAAAGGGCCAGTGGCTCGCCGAAATCGACCCGCTGATCCTACAAAACACCCTGCGCAAAGCCCAGGTCGATGAAGAGAACCTCCAGGCCCAGCGCCGTGCCACGGCGGCGCAGCTCAGGCAGGCCAAGTCGGTGTACGAACGCTACAAAGGCCTGCAGGTGGATGAGTCGGTGTCGCGCCAGGACTTCGAAGATGCCGAATCAAGTTTCCAGGTGCAGCAGGCCAACCTGTTGTCCCTGGATGCACAGATCAAAAGCGCGCACATCCAGATCGACACCG
The DNA here is from genome assembly GCF_036704165.1 of Pseudomonas khavaziana. Classification (NCBI taxonomy): domain Bacteria; kingdom Pseudomonadati; phylum Pseudomonadota; class Gammaproteobacteria; order Pseudomonadales; family Pseudomonadaceae; genus Pseudomonas; species Pseudomonas khavaziana. The sequence continues at coordinate 3,912,416 of NZ_CP129946.1, read as the reverse complement.
CCAAGGTCAACCTGGCCTATACCCGCATCAATGCGCCCATCGACGGCGATGTGGTGGGTATCGTCACCCAGGAAGGCCAGACCGTGATCGCCAACCAGCTGGCGCCGGTGCTGCTCAAGCTGGCCGACCTGGACACCATGACCGTCAAGGCCCAGGTCTCGGAAGCGGATGTGATTCACATCAGCCCTGGCCAGCAGGTGTACTTCACCATCCTCGGCGAGGCGGATAAGCGCTATTACGCCAAACTGCGTGGCACTGAGCCGGCACCGCAGAACTTCCTCGAAACCCAGACCGCCGGCACGCCCAAGCAGAACACCGCGGTGTTCTATAATGCGTTGTTCGACGTGCCCAACCCCGACCACCGCCTGCGTATCGCCATGACCGCCCAGGTGCGCATCGTGCTCGACACCGCCCAAGCTGCGCTGATGGTTCCGGTGGCGGCACTGGGGGCGCGTAATGCCGATGGCAGTTACTCGGTGCGGGTGCTGGATGCCAAGGGCAAGGCCATAGCGCGCAACGTCAAGACCGGCATCAATAACAACGTCAAGGTGCAGATCCTCGACGGCCTGGTCGAGGGCGACAAGGTGGTGATCGGTGATGCCACACCGGCCGTGGCGGGGAGCTGAGCCATGACCCAACCCCTGCTGGAACTCAAGGGCATCACCCGCAGCTTCATGGCCGGCGAGCGCGAATTCATCGCGCTCAAGGGCATCGACCTGAGCATTCATGCCGGGGAAATGCTCGCGATCATCGGCGCCTCCGGGTCGGGTAAATCGACCCTGATGAACATCCTCGGCGGCCTGGACTACGCCACCGCCGGCAGCTACAAGATCAACGGCACCGAAACCCGCTCCCTGGGCGATGAGCAACTGGCGGAGCTGCGGCGTGACTACTTTGGCTTTATCTTCCAGCGCTACCATTTGCTCGCCCACCTGAGCGCGTTGCACAACGTGGAAATGCCGGCGATCTACGCGGGTACGCCGGAGAGCCAACGGCACAGCCGCGCCCGTGAGTTGCTGGCTCGTCTGGGGCTGTCAGGCCACGTCAGCCACCGGCCAAGCCAGTTGTCCGGTGGGCAACAGCAGCGGGTGAGTATTGCGCGGGCCTTGATGAACGGCGGCGAGGTGATCCTGGCCGACGAGCCCACCGGCGCCCTTGATACCCACAGCGGCAAAGAGGTGATGCGCATCCTCGCCGAGCTGCATGCGGCCGGGCACACGGTGATCATTGTCACCCACGACCCCAAGGTCGCAGCGAATGCCCAGCGTATCGTCGAGGTGTGTGACGGCCAGATCATCAGCGACAAGACCAACGACAGCGTCGGCCTGGAGCTGCCCAGCGAGGCGCCGATGGAGCCCAGGCGCAGCGGCGCTCGGCGCCTGGTGGCAAGCCTGGGGTTGTTCAAGGAAGCCTTCAACATGGCCTGGGTCGCGCTGATTTCCCATCGCATGCGCACCTTGCTGACCATGCTCGGCATCGTCATCGGTATCACCTCGGTGGTGTCGATCTCGGCCATCGGTGAAGGGGCCAAGCGCTATGTGCTCAAGGACATCCAGGCCATCGGCAGCAACACCATCGACATCTTTTCAGGTACCAGTTTTGGTGACAGTCGCGCATCGGCCATCGAGACCCTCATGCCCTCGGATGTGGATGCATTGAACCAGCTGTATTACGTGGACAGCGCCACGCCGGTGGTGGGCCGCAACCTGCTGCTGCGCTTCGGCAATATCGACCTCGATGCCCAGGTCAACGGGGTCAGCGATCGCTACTTCAAGGTCAAGGGCCTCAAGCTCGAAGCGGGCATCGCCTTCAGTGAAAGCGATGCGCGACGCCAGGCCCAAGTGGTGGTGATCGATCACAATACGCGCCACCGTTTGTTCGGGCCGAACATCGACCCGCTGGGCCAGGTGATCCTGGTGGGCAACCTGCCGTGCACGGTGATCGGTGTAACGGCGGACAATAAAAACATGTTCGCCGCCAGCAAGGCGCTGAACGTCTGGGTGCCTTACGAAACGGCGGCGGGGCGCTTGCTGGGCCAGCGCCACCTGGACAGCATCACCGTACGCATCAAGGACGGCCAGCCAAGCAAGGTGGTGGAAGACAACGTCAACAAGCTCATGCTGCAACGCCACGGCACCAAGGACTTCTTCACCAACAACCTCGACAGCATCATGCAGACGGTGCAGAAAACCAGCCGTTCCCTGGCGTTGCTGTTGTCGTTGATCGCGGTGATTTCGTTGCTGGTGGGCGGCATTGGCGTGATGAATATCATGCTGGTGTCGGTCACCGAGCGCACCCGCGAAATTGGTATTCGCATGGCGGTGGGTGCGCGTCAGTCGGATATTCGCCAGCAGTTCCTGGTGGAGGCGGTGATGGTGTGCCTGATCGGCGGGATCATCGGGATCTCGTTGTCCTACGCCATCGGCTATCTGTTTTCGCTGTTTGTGAAGGAGTGGGAAATGGTGTTTTCGCTGGGCTCGATCATTACCGCGTTTGCCTGCTCGACGTTGATTGGCATTGTGTTCGGGTTTGTGCCGGCACGGAATGCGGCGCGCCTGGACCCGATCGAGGCGCTGGCCCGGGACTGATTTCTACCTGCTAATGAGGACTGAATGTGGGAGGGGGCAAGCCCTAATGCCAGTCAGTTAAGGCTTTTTTGTAGGAGCGAGCTTGCTCGCGAAAAACTTACAGGCGCCGCGTTCATTCAGCAAATACGCGTTATCGTTGACGTTTTTCGCGAGCAAGCTCGCTCCTACAGAAGGCGATGACCGCTTAACTGACGGGCATTAGGGCTTGCCCCCGATGGCGGCCTTGGGGCCGACCAGGATGTTGGATCAGACCGAGTACATATCCATTGCTGCGGTAACGGCTTCTATGGGTTCCGCCTTGACGGCCGCTAAACCGGCATCCCTGCCGGTTTACCCCCCAAATCCCTGTCGAATTACGGCCAGCGTGGTTTAACGGGGCGCCTGAGATCAAAAGCAGATCAAGATCAAGAGCGGCTCGCTGCGCATCGTGGTTACGGTCGGCTGCTTCGTGTAGGTACTCATGCTCATCGGGAGCAAGTCCCCTCTCACATTTCGAGCGATGTCGGATTAGAAGCCTGTGCTGTCTTCGGTGGCGTACATCCACCGCAACAACGAATGCCGCCCGCTGATGCCCAGCTTGATTGCGGCGCGCTTGAGGTAGCTTTCGATGGTGTTGACCTTCAACGCCATTTGCTCGGCCAGTTCCGGCGCGGTGCGGCCGGCCAGCAGGCCCACGCATACTTCCAGTTCACGCTTGGACAGGCTCAGCCCCGATTGCACCAGGCGTTCCTGGATGCGTCGGCGCAGGGTGTCGATGCCCTGGTTTTGCGGTACCGGCGACTCATTGTCCTGGCGGCACGGCTGGATCGCGGTGATGTGCTTTTCCACCATGGGCAGCAGCAGCGTGGAGAAATCCTGCAGCATGCTGCGCTCCTGGGCGGAAAAACTCTCGGATTGGTGCGAGCGGTACACCGACAGCACATAGCGCACATCGTCCTTGCGCCGTGTGAGGTGCAGTTGTGCCGCAGGTTGCTCAGGCCCCAGGGCAGCCACCGAGTCGGTGTACACCGGGCTGATCTTGCGGCGGCTGTGGCCTTCGCTGCTGACCCGCAGTTGGGTGATATGGGTGGCATCCACCGCCAATTGAGTGAGGATAAGGTCATGCAGCATGCGTGGGAAATGGCGGCTGCCGGTGCTGGCGATGACCTTGCCTATATGAGGGAACAGGTGTGAGTTCATCAATTCGTCCATGAGTATCGAGCGCGGGCATCCAGCCATATAGCGACGGGGTTTAACGAGGTGACCAATATGAATAACCCGCAGTGATAATGCTTCCCGCCGAAACCCATGCTAGTACAGGCTGGCGAAGGGAGGGGGATCCAATCGAAAAAAAACAGATTTAAGCCTACAACGACGATCGATAAGTCCGATCATCGCTTGTAGGAAAGAATAACGCCTGATGAGGCGTTATCTCAGGACGTGGGCTGCCGTTGCGGCACGGCGCACGCTGGGGCGGCTGCACTTGGCCAGGGCCTGGTGCACGTCCGCCAGCAGGTCCGCGACATCCTCAAGCCCCACCGACAAACGCACCAAGCCTTCGCTGATACCGTGCTGCGCCCGTTCCTCGGGGGTGTAGGTGGAATGAGTCATGCTCGCCGGATGTTGGGCCAGTGACTCGGCGTCCCCCAGGCTCACCGCGCGGGTGAACAGGCGCAATGCGTTCATGAAGCGCCGGCCCATCTCGATGCCGCCCTTGAGTTCAAAGGCAATCATGCCGCCGGGCAGCTTCATCTGTCGTTTCGCCAGCTCGTACTGCGGGAAAGACCGCAGGCCGGGGTAGGTTACCCATTGCACGGTCGGGTGCGCCTGCAAGGCTTCCGCCACTGCCTGGGCGCTGCTGCAATGGCGGTCCATGCGCAGGGCCAGGGTCTTGAGGCCGCGCATCAGCAACGACGCGTCCTGGGGCGACATCACGGCACCGGTCAGGTCCTTGAGCCCTTGCAGACGAATGCGCTGCGCCAGGGCATGACTGCTCACGGCAATGCCTGCGGTGATGTCGCCATGGCCGCTGAGGTATTTGGTGGCCGAGTGCACCACCACATCCGCGCCCAACTCCAGCGGACGTTGCAGGTAAGGGGTGCAGTAGGTGTTATCCACCACCAGGGTGATATTCGGCTGGCGGTGGGCAAGCTCGGCCACGGCGGCGATGTCGATCAGGCGCAGGTTGGGGTTGGCTGGGGTCTCACAATAGATCATGCGGGTCGCCGGGGACAGCGCCGCTTGCAGGGCGGCCAGGTCAGTCAGGTCGACGTGCCGCACCTGGATGCCGAACTCACCGATGCCGTGGTGCAACAGCGCGAAGGTACAGCCGTAGAGGGTCTGGCTGACGATGATCTCATCGCCCGGGCGCAGCAGGGTCCAGAACGTCGCGGCAATCGCGCCCATGCCGGAGCTGAACGCCACCGCGGCCTCGCCGTTTTCCAGGCTGGCCATGCGCGATTCCAGCACGGCCAAGGTCGGGTTGGAAATGCGCGTGTAGAAGTGGCCGCTGGCTTCACCGGCAAAGCAGGCGGCGCCATATTCGGCGGTGGGAAAGGCGAAGGTGGCCGACAGGTAGATCGGCGGCACCAGGGCGCCGTGGTGGTCCTTGGGGTCATAGCCGTGATGAATCGCACGGGTAGAAAAGCCGGATGCGGGGTGTTTATTGTTCATGTCGGGCGCTCCTTATTTCCTACAATGCTATGCTCATAACCGCAGACGAACCTTGCAAAAAATGCAGGGAAAAACCGCGTTTGTGGATCAAACACCGATAAAAACAAGGATTAGAGGCACGTCATGCCCATCAAGCTGGATCGCACTGATAAAGCGCTGTTAAACGCATTGCAAGGCAACGCTCGCCTGACCGTGGCCGAACTGGCCGAGCGGGTAGCCTTGACCACTTCGCCGTGCTGGCGGCGGGTGCGCGCGCTGGAAGACAGCGGGGTGATCAGTGGCTACCAGGCGATCCTCTCACCCAAGGCGCTGGGCTACGGGGTGACGGCCTTTGTCAGCATCATGATGGACAGCCACACCCAGGACATCGCCCGGGCGTTCGAGCAGCGGCTGTTGGAAATTCCGGAAATCGTAGCCTGCCATAACGTGTCGGGGCGCTATGACTTTTTGCTGGAAGTGGTGGCTAAGGACCTGGAGTCTTTTGGCGAGTTTACCCGCGAAGTGTTGCAGACCTTGCCCTGCGTCAAGGAGATCTACTCGAGCTTTTCCTATAAGTCGGTGCGGCCGTTGCGGGTGATTCCGCTGCCGGTCTGATCCAACATCCTTGTCGGCTGTCAGGCCGCCATTGGGGCATGGGTATCTACACAACTTTGTTACGCCGCTGCTCCTCTGGCAAGGGAGCTTGCTGCCTGGCAGCTTATAGCTATCTAACTGATGCACCGCGATCCAAATGTGGGAGGGGCGGTGCGACGATTCGACTTGCCACCGATGGCGGCCTGACAGCCGACCAGAATGTTGGAGTTTGATCGAGTACATATCCGTTATTTGGGTAACGGCTGCTATTGGTTCCGCCCTTACGGCCAGCCCTTTCAAGGTCTTTGGAAAAAGCCCCAAAACATGATCGTTTTTTGACCAAAAGAGATGCTGGCTGAGCCAAATTCAACTCGTTTATTTCTTAATTTCAGCCTGGAATTGGCGTAGGACGCGATTTAGGCAAAGACCTTGAAAGGGCTGGCCCTTACGGCGGGTCACTTTGGAAAAGAGCCCCAAAGTAACCAAAGGGCTCTTACCCACGGCGTTTTTCAAGGTAGTTGTCGCGTCAACCGTCTGCTATGCCGCTTTTTGTTCGGTCTGCTGTTCCCTATCCGGATTCAGCAGCACCGTTCCTACTGGTTCCCAGTTACGTGTTTGTCCTGACCACCGTTCAGGTCTTTTCCGGCGCTCCCGCTCATACAGCTCATGACGCAGCGCCAGTATCTGATGATCTTTCCCTCCATGGCGCTCTGATGGGGTGACGAAGCGGATCCGGCTGTGCCTGTGTTCGCTGTTGTACCACCGCATAAAATCCCTCACCCAAGTCCGTGCAGCGTCTAAGCTGGCGAAGCCTTCCAAGGGCCATTGCGGGCAGTATTTCAATGTTCTAAACAGTGATTCCGAATACGGGTTGTCATTGCTTACACGTGGACGACCGCGAGAAGGCGTGATACCCAGCTCATACATTTTGCTTAACAGCGTCACCGATTTCATTGGCGCTCCGTTATCAGAGTGCAATACCAAGGGCTCACGCAGGCACTTCTCATTGATCACGCTACGTTGCAACAGCGCAGCAGCTTTTTCACCACTTTCTTCATCATAAACTTCCCAACCTACCGCCTTGCGGCTGTAAATATCTTCGATCAAATACAGGTAAAAATACTTACCGCGTATGGGCGAAGGAAGATACGTGATGTCCCACGACCACACCTGATTAGGCCTCTGAGCTGCGTGCGTTGTCGGCATTACTACGCGCCGAGGTCGTCGACTACGACCTCTGTGGTGTTGTTGGCCGGCTGCTCGCAAGATGCGATAAAACGTAGCTTCCGACGCCAGATACCGTGCTTCGTCTGCCAGGCGCGGAACGATCTGGCTGGGAGGTAAATGGGCGTATAGCGGGCTGTTGCACAGGGTTACGATGGCTTGTCTTTCAATTTCACTCAGCGCATTACGCGGCTTGGGCCGCAAGGTGGTGGTGCGCGCATCGGCCTGTAACTCTGGCGCCTGAGTCCAGCGCTGCAAGGTTCGCAGCGACAGTCCAACCTCTTGGCAAGCGCGTAATTTTCGGGCGCCTGCGACGATGGCTTCAATCAACCAACCCACCAACAACTGCCGTTCCGGCAAAGAAGTCAGTTGTCCTCGCCGTCGGTCCCCCAGTAATCGTTGAGCTTTTTTCGCAGCACTAACAACGCTGCGGTTTCGGCCAATGCAGCGTCTTTACGGCGCAGATCGCGCTCCAGCTCCAGGATGCGTTTTTTGTCTTTACGCGTCTGCTCATGGTCAGCCATTTTTTGGATCTGCACCGCCTCTTGACCGCTAATACAGGCTTGACGCCAAGCATTGATCTGCTCGGGGTAAAGGCCGTTTCGACGGCAGTACTCACCTAATTCAAGTTGCGTCAGGCTGGCTGTTTCAATGACAGCGGTCAACCGGGCCTCAGCAGACCATTTATCAGAAAGCGATATATCTTCTGGCACTTTGCTTCCTTGGACACTGGCCATCTTGCGCCAGGTATACAGCGATACATCGCTGACCCCTTCACGGCGACAAACTTCGGCTACCGTCAGGTTCAGCGGGGGAAGCAACATCTTAAGCAATGTGGCTTTACGTTCGGGTGAATAGTACGTCACAACCTGTCTCTTTCCGCCCTCGGTATGCTTTTTTGGGGGTAAATCAGGAGAGGCGACAACTATCCTGACACCGGGGGACCCACCACTCGGCACCTCGCTTAGGCTCGGTGTGCCCGTAATCCGCCATGGATTTGGGGGGCCGCCGCCACGCGCCATCCATGGCGCGGGGCGGCTAAACCGACATCCCTGCCGGTTTACCCCCCAAATCCCTGTCGAATTCCGGCCAGCGTGGTTTAACGGGGCGCCTGAGATCAAAAGCAGAGCAAGATCAAGAGCGGCTCGCTTCGCATCGTGGTTACTGACGGTGCTACGTCAGAGTTGTGTAGATACCCATGCCTATAGCCGCAGCCGAATCTCTGCACACAGACCGCAGCTTCGACTCACCCAGCAGTGGGGCGCCTGTCTGGAACGATTATGAAGTTCAACCGCAAGAGCGTCACCGTGGTCACTGATAATGGACAGCGTTGGAATATCTCGCCGCACCTGCTCTCGCCGATCAAAGATGTACAGACAGGGACGGTGGTGGATATTAAGCACAAGAAAAGTGGGAGGAGTGTTCAAGTGATGCCGTGCGGTCCGGCTGTGCGAGGGGGGCGTGCCCCAATGTCAGTCAGTAGGAGAAGTGGCGCCACAGGTTATCGATTACCCGCGCCATCTCTTAGCTGAAGGAAATTAGGGCTCGCCCCTGATGGCGGCCATACCGCGTAGCAATGCACTTCGGCACCTGCAGCCCCCGCTGGATCAAGGATGTGATACCCATTCAAGTGCAACGAGTCGCGTGATGTGTAGACGCGGTGTCCTTATCATGTCCACTCGCCCGTGCGGGCGAAGTGATTCAGTCCCTGTCTCATATAGAGGTGTCCCAGGTAACTGTAAGGTGGCTGTTCCCTGGTCCACTGCCCGTTCTTATCGGCACGGAATGTAGCCGTCTCTCCCGCGCCAATTGTATAACTGACTTGGTTTGTATTGATTTTGATGTTTTTGTCAGCCGTTGATTTGACCACCACTTGCTGCCCTTCGCGTAGTCCTTTGGTAGGTAGGGTAATGGAAGACCGCCAGTTTTTTTCGTCTGCTTCAATATAGGTTCGTTTATAAACGGGCGTAGGCAGTACACCATTGACCAGTGCCTGTGCGCGGTAAAACTGTTGAGTAGGGCGCCTCATCTCCCATGTCTCGGTTTTGGCACTGTAGATAAAGTCAATGGAGTCACCTTTGGTCAACTGCCATACGGTTGGATCGTTGATGTCAGATGTCTTGATGTCGATGGGAAATCTCAAGTCTGAATGCACTGTCAAAACATCACCGTCTATGGCCTCGCTGGGCAATATGGCTTCAGGCCTCCATTGGCTGGGTACGTTTTGCCACGCTCCGTTCTCGAATACTTGCCCTCCCTCCGAACTCAGTGAAATTAGGGGGTGGGAAGAGCCAAGCAGAATTTTTGAACCAACCCATTGCGTCTCGTCGCCAGCGGGTTCAAGGCGCCAGGTATCGGTATATTCGGAATACCTGAGTGCACGTTTTTCACCCGGTTTGATCTCAAGATACTGTGTACCCTCCAAGCTGTCGTATATGACTTTGGTGGCATCCGATGCCGTCATATTGATAACGACCAGGTCGTTATCCTTGGGGTGCTCTGGCATATCAATGTATCGGTTCCAGTTACCATTTCTCACTGAGAGTATTGTGATCGGCGAGTCCGTGTCTGGCACGCGCGAACTACCACTTGCAGTGGGGCCAAATTCGATATTCGGCAGTAATCGATAGGCGACGTTATCAGGCTTTACAACCGAGTCATCTGTCGGAGCTTGCGAGAGGGGCGACATCATGTTCTGGCGTATCTGCCTCGGTTGAAACGCTTTTGATAAGCCGGCAGGCGCTGGATGAATCAACGGCGGTTCTTGGCTTGATATCGCAGCTACAGGAGGTTGTAGCTGCGAGGAAACCAGCACATCCCCGGGGTGTATCTGGCCCACGGTTTTGATCAAAAGATCGGCTTGGCCGTTGCCTGTCAAATCTATTGCAAGGCTGCCGCGACCGCTTTTGGCGTCGTAATTCAGGACGATCTCTCCCGCCTTGCTGGTAAAGCCTTCAACAAAAGCCGGATTGCTGGCTCCACTGCTTTTTAGCACGCCAGAAAGATCGATTTTGTCAGTCCCACTGCTGAAGTCTGTGATCAGGTCGGGGTTGTCGGGGGCGGAGTCGCTGGCATGGTCGTAAATAAAAGTGTCCGCGCCATTGCCACCTTCCAAGGTGTCCGCGCCGGCGCCGCCCTTGAGTCGATTGTCGACGTGATTGCCAATCAATAAATCGTCGCCTGTTCCCCCAATGGCGTTTTCCAGCGTTACCCCCCTGGCAATAGAGACATTGCCTTTCATGCCGCCCACGTCGGAAAACGAGCGTTCATATAGGTTGATTTTTTGGTTTTGAGAAAACCCCGAAAAGTCCAGGGTGTCATTACCACCCCCGTCCCACACGCAGAAAAGCGGCTTGTCTTTCGCAGAGTTAAGGCTGAGAAGGTCGCGATCGGTATTTGAATTGAAACCGTAAACAGTATCAGTGTTTCTGGTTTCTAAGTTGGCGCCATAGATTTTTTGGACAGCGGCTATGTCATGCATCATGGCGGCTGCGGGCCGGACCTCCTCACGCGCTTTTAAATACGTCGACTCGGTGATTGAAGAGGTACGTGATTCATAGCCAATATGGGAGTTTTTACCCGCATGGGAGCTCATTATCGTGTAGTCAAGGTTGTCTTTGGTGTGAAATGCGGTGTCGCCAGGGAGCGTTTTTGCGGTTGCGTCGATGTGGCTTCTGGTGGGGATTTGAAGTGGAGTACCCAAGCCGATGGCATTGCCAATTGCGCGAGTTAACAAGCCACGTTTAAAGTGTTCGTGGCCATAATCGGGAGCCTCAGTTGTATTGTCTAATACAGCCCCAACGGCATTCCACCCCTCATCGTTCCACGTATTCGCGTTGAAATCATTATTGGCAAAAACAATTCGTTTGTCGTAACGAGTGTACTTTTCCGTGACGGGTTGGACTTCAACCAAAGCTGTAGGCTCTGGACGCTCAGTAAAGCGGATATTCGCCAAGTCTTCCCATGATTGCAGTGCGCGCCGGGTGTGGTCTTTTTGATTTTCGTTAAAGGCGCTCGGGCTATGATATGTGTGATTTTCGCTTTTTGCCGGGGAAAAGAAATCATAGAGTATGTTGATGGTGCCGTCTCGGTTTAAGTCACTTAATCCCCGCTGTATCAGTAGATTCGCGGCCTGCTCGGTAGACAGCGATTGTTTCCCGTTGACCAATGGAGCTATGGGTCGTGTATTGGAATCTGGAAGGGCAATAGTTTGAGGAGCGTGGGTGGGCAGATTCATCGATAAGGTCATTGAAGAATAATCCAAGGTGTGAGTGGAGTCAGGTAAGTGTTGGAGCTATTTGCTTATGATGTCGTCAGCTTTTATTTGACCCCTGGATACAATATGCAAATCTGCTTTGCCATTACCTGTCATATCAACCGCGAGACTGCTTTCTTTGTTTTTTGCATTGTAGCGAATAACCGTTTCGCCTATTCGGCCGGTAAACTTTTCCACAAATATCAGTGTGTCAGTGCCTGCGGCCTGGAGCGCTTTGGATACGTCAATTTTGTCTATGCCCGTTGTAAAGTCGAGTATTTGATCGGGACGCTTAACGCTGGAGTCGCTGGCTTTTTCATAAATAAAGATGTCTTTTCCTGCACCGCCAAATAATACGTCCGCCCCTGCTCCGCCTGTAATGTTATTGTCCCCATGGTCACCTCGAAGTACATCATTACCTTGAGTGCCTGTCATGAACTTGACCGTGGGTGGCAGCACCAACGGTGGTGGTGGGGGTGGAGGTACATAACCATCGGTTCGGGCTCCGTCCGGGGTGAAGCGTGGTGGTGATGTATCAACAGTTTTATGCAGAGACGGAGTGCTTAATACATCGGAGGGGTAGATTCTGCCGTTGGTTGTGACCATGAAATTTTCTCGACCCTTGCCGCTGAGATCCACCTTCAAGCGACCTAGATTACGGTCCTCGTCGAAGTCCAGCAAAGCTTCCCCGGCTCTCCCTGAAAATTGGCTGACGAAATGCAAGTCTTTCAAACCGTTTTTTTTCAGCATAGCGGACAGGTCGAAACTGTCGGTGCCGCTGACAAAGTCAGTAATCAAATCGGGTTTTTCCGGGGTCGAGTCGGAAATGTCCTTATAGATGAAGGTGTCCTTTCCTTTGCCGCCTGTCAGTTGGTCTGCGCCAACACCGCCCGTCAGGCGATTATCTGCATCATTGCCCAGAATCTGGTCATTACCATGGCCCCCAACGGCGTTTTCGAGGGTGACGCCCCTGGCGATTGAAATATTACCTTTCAGGCCTGCCACATTGGAGAATGTCTGCTCGTTCAAGTTGATCTGTTGATCAGCTGCGAATTTGGAACAGTCCAGTGTATCGTTGCCACCCCCGTCCCATATACAAAGTACCGGACGGTCCCTGGAGGACTTGAAGGTCAGAGCCTCGCGCCCGGTGTTTGAATTGAAGCCGTAGGTGGTGTCTGTATTTCGAGTATTATAGTTTGCACCGTAAATTCTTTGGCTGGCGCTGATGTCATCCATCATGGGCGTGCGTACAACGGACCCTTTAAAGTCGTAACCGTTATTTTTTTCGGAGAAATAACTCATGATGCTATGAGCTATAGTATCCTCGTTGTAAGCGGCGTCTTTCTCATAGTCGCTCCCTCTTCCGTTGTAATTTCCGGGGTGAGGTAAGCCCAGATGGTGACCTAGTTCATGTATGGCTACGCCAGCAAACTCGGTGTTAGGAAGTGTGGATTCTCCTGCGTAGCGAAATGTTATGCCAACATGACTTGTCCCTATACCAGCGTATCCACCTGGGTCGTGAGAGTTTACACGTTTGAGTAGGCTGAGCGTTGCTTCTGCGTCCCGGGTATCCTTACCCGATTTGCCGTCATCCACCCATTCTCCTTTTGGTGGTTTCTCCTTGTAGGCAACGTTGGCGATATCAGACCAACTTTGCATCGCAAGTCGAAGGCCATTTTTTTGTGATTCAGTAAAATTAGTGTTTATGTCGTGTTGATCAGTATAGTTGTGTTGACCGAACTTGTAATAAATTGTGGTGTGTCCGTCGCGGTTTTGGTCACCCCATACAGCGCCGTTACGCGAAATGATTCTTCCGGCCTGAAAAGTATCCAGCGACATTTTTACACTTTTACCAGCGTCGGTTTCCTCTTCAGGCTCATATTGTGAAACACGAGCCGCTGAAAGGCGTAGCGGAGTGGGAGAGGGCGGGATTCCGTTCATAATGACTCCGTAATGATGTTTGTTTTTTTCGAAATGAATTTACTCTGGTGCCCAGCTGTTGCTAAGGTTTATCGCAAAGAATAGTGGCGGAACAAAGCAATAAGTTCCAGAGGGTGGATGTTGCGAAATGCTGTTGAAGGGGGAATACTGTTTTATTGTTACAGTTGTATAGACTTTATAGGGGGGGTGGTGTTGGACGATATAATGATTCTGCGGCTGTGCTGAGTTTTATGGTGCGGGGGGTGGGGTTTTAAACCGCCTTGCAGAAACCGTTGTTATTGTTTTTCCGATGCCTCAATGCCATTGAGGCTCCCAGAGATCGAATCAAAACAAGTCAGCGCGGCGCCCCCCTCAACAGCGCCTCAAACACCCGCTGCACCCGCGGCTCATCACTGTGGGCCACATTGAAGCGCATTGAGTCGCGATGGGCCGGGTCGTAGCCAAACAGCGCGCCGGGCGCGAGCACCATGCTGCGCTTCAATGCCTCCTGGGCCAGCAGTTCACCGTTGACCCCCGGCGGCAGGCGCGCCCAGATGAACATCCCGCCTTCATAGGCCATTGGCAGTTCGCAGCCGCAACGCTTGAGCCATTGTTCGACGCGCCCGCCGGCCTCCATCAGGCGTTGCACCATGCGCTTGCGATGCTTGGCGTAGCTGCCTTCGCTGAGCATGCGGTAGACGATCTGCTCGAACAGTTCCGAGGTCACGCCGCCGCTCATCAATTTCATGTTGGTGAGGTTGGCGGCCAGTTGCGGCGCGGCCACCACGTAGCTGACTCGGGTGTTGGCGCTGAGGATCTTCGAGAACCCTGACAGGTAGGTAACCTGGTCCAGTCCGGCGACGGCGGCCAGGCGCGGTGGCGGGTTGGGGTGCAGGTCACCGTAGAGGTCATCCTCGACGATATGGCAGTGGTACTGCTGGGTCAGTTGCAGCAGGCGAAACGCCTGGCTTGGGCTGAAGGAGTGGCCGGTGGGGTTATGTAACACGCTGGTGGTCAGGTACAGGCTGGGGCGGTGTTCGGCGAGCAAGGTTTCGAGGGCGGTGAAGTCGAAGCCGTCGGGGCGGCGCTCGATAGTGACGACCTTGACGCCGTGCAGCGCCAGGTTGGCGTGGAAGTTGAAGTAGCACGGCGCATCGAGCAGCACGGTGTCGCCGGGCCGGGCGAGCAGGCGCATAAGCATGTCCAGGCCCTGCACGGTATTGGGCGTCGTGATGATTTGCTCCACCGGTACCGACAAGCCCTCGCCATGCAGCTTCTGTTGCAACGCCTGGCGCAACGGCAGCAACCCCGCTGGCGTGCCCAACCCGGCGATGCGCAACGACGGCGCGCGCACCACGCTGCGCATGGCCTGGCGAATGGCCTCGCCATTGAGCCATTCCTCCGGCAGGTGCCCGCCACCGGGACGCAGCTCGCCACTGGCGGTGACCAAGGGGCGGCGCAGTACGCTGAGCAGGTCCTGGGGCAACAGGTCGACCCAGGTCACCGAGGCCGGGCGGGCGTTGTCCATGGCCACGAAATACCCACGGCCCTGGCTGGAGGTGAGCAGGTGGCGCCCGCGCAGGCGGTCCAGCGCTTCGTTGAGGGTGAACTTGCTGACGCCCAGGACCTGGGTCAATTCACGCACCGACGGCAACTTGCTGCCCGGTGCCCATTCGCCGTTTTCGATGGACTGGCTGAACGCCTCGACGATCTGTTGCACCTTGGGCGTGCCGTCCACAAAGGCGATAGCCGATACAAACATGAACCTTCCTTGTCTTTGCTGGTGCTTTTACCGGTGAAGTTAGGCCGGATTAGGCACTACTTTACCTGCCTTGTGCAATGCCAGTCCCCTAGACTGCGCGGCATCTCGCCAGGAGTTGGCGAAGTTTCCTACAAGCGGGCAATGGATTCTGCATTCTCATGAAGACTTATATGTGTGCTCCCTGCGGTTTTATGTACGTAGAAGAATTGGGTATCCCGGAAGACGGAATACCGGCAGGCACCCCTTGGGAAGAGGTACCTGAAGACTGGACATGCCCGGATTGCGGCGTGACCAAGGCCGACTTCATGGCCATCGAGCTCCCCGAATCTCTAGAAGCCTGACGCTCCATCCACGAAAGGAATCGCCCCATGGAAAGCAAACTAATCAACGCCACCGTGCCGTTCTGCACCGGTGTAGCCCACCAGAAATACCTGGGCGCCGAGAAGGGCCTGGAAACCGCCATCGAAGGCAACTGCACCCACTGGTACATCGACGGCAGCCTGTTTGGTGAGATGGTCGATGACTGGACCGAGGCACGCATCCAGAGCCTGCAGGCGCAAATTGCGGCCACCGGCATCAAACCGATCTTCCATGGCAACTTCAAGGCGCCGTTGGGCAGTGACGTCGAAGCGTTCCGTGCCGCGGCCGTGGAATATGTGAAGAAAGAAATCGATATCGCCAGCCGCCTGGGCGCGCCGCTGATCATTCATGGCGGTTGCATCGTCGAACCGAAAATGGTGCTGATGGCCAAAAAGGTCGCCCTGGAACATTACCTGAAGTCGGTGCAGGAGCTGGCGATTTACGCCGAGGCCAAGGGCACGGATATCTACCTGGAAAACCTGTCCAACTACGTCAACTACCGGCCGTTCCACTACATCTTCACCCATGAAGCGGAATACGCCTTTGTGTTCGAGCGCCTGCAAGCCCACAGCAATCTGTACTTTTTCCTCGATGCCGGCCATGCCAACATCGAGAACGGTCTACCGGCGGAAGTGGTGCGCAAGTATCACCACCTGATCAAGGGCATTTCCTTCAGCAACAACAACGGCGTGCAGGATCAGCACTTCGGCATCCATGACGGCAACTGTGACTATGCCGACGTCATGCAGGCCATCGTCGAGACCAACTGGAAAGGCCTGGTGGCCTTCGAAACCCGCAACCAGACCGCCAAGGCAGCCCTGGCCGATCTGGCGGTGATGTACCGCGAATCCCTGACGACCGAAATCGCTGTCGCCTGACGGGCCCTGCGGCGGGCGTTCGCGGCGCTCGCCCTGTTGCTGTTTCTATCCACTCAAGGTCCCTGGCCATGACAAGTGCGTTAACCCTGTCTTCGTTTCTCTACTTCCTGCTGTTTTGCGCCACCATGACTTTCAGTCCCGGCCCCATGACCCTGCTGTTGCTGAGCCTGGGCTTGAAGGACGGCCTGCGCAGTTCGATCCCGGCGCAGATCGGCGCCAGCGTGTCGTACCTGATTTCCATCCTGATCTTTGCCGTCGGCTTCTCGGAGTTGATCAAGGGCAACCTCGCCATTACCCAGACCATCCAGTTTGTCGGCGTGGCCTACATCCTGTACCTGGCCTACAAGCAGTGGACCAGCAGTGGTGTGGCAATCAACAACGCCGGCACCGTGGAGGGCTCGCGCAGTCTGTTTGGCAAGGGGCTGTTGACCGGGTTTTCCAACCCCAAGACCATCATCATGTTCAGTGCGGTGTTCCCGCAGTTTGCAGGTTCCGGGGAGCACAGTTCAGCGGCGGATATCGCCATCCTCGGCCTGACCTTCCTGCTGCTGCAATTTGCCAGCGGCTGCCTGTATTGCTATTTCGGCCAGCGTATCAAGCACGTGTTGGAAAACCCCAAGCGGCGGGTGTTGTTGCAGCGCGCCACCGCGGTGTTGTTGTTGGGCGTGGCGTTGATGCTGGCACGTGGTTTTTCACACTGACGTCAGCTTCTAGGCGGTAGTGGCGATTTGCCGTTACCCTGATAGACTCCAGGCACTCACCCAGGATCGCACCCCACCATGCCAGCCGTCGGAGGAAATGGACTTCCGCTCGCTTCGCGCTTGTACAAATCACGCCTGCTGGGGCTTACGCTCGGCTTTATCTGCGTCGCGTTTGGCATGTATCCGCTGAGCCCCCCCATGTGGGTGTGGGCCTGGATGCTGATCAACGCGTTTGTGTGGCCGCATGTGGCTTTTCAAATTTCGTTGCGTGCGGCCCACCCGTTGCGCAGTGAGCGCCGCAGCCTGCTGTTCGATTCCTTCTGCGGTGGCTTCTGGGTCGGCGCGATGCACTTCAACCCGCTGCCCAGCGTCACCACCTTGTCGATGATGAGCATGAACAACGTCGCTATCGGCGGCCCGCGCTTCATGTTCGTTGGCTGGGTGGCACAGGCGCTGGGGCTGGGCACGGCGCTGCTGATATTCGCCCCGGCGTTCATCACCGTGACCACCCAAGCCCAGGTGTATGCCTGCCTGCCGATCCTGATGCTGTATCCGATGGCCCTGGGTTGGATCTGCTATCGCCAGGCGGTAACCCTGGCCCGTCACAAGCGCGAACTGCTGGCCCTGAGCCGTACCGACAGCCTCTCCGGCCTGCTCAACCACGGGGCCTGGAAAGACCACCTGGACATCGAATTCCAACGCTGCCGCCGAGGCCCGGCGGGTGCAGCCATCGCCCTGATCGACATCGACCATTTCAAGACCATCAACGATACCTACGGCCATGTGACCGGCGATATCGTGCTGCGCCAGTTGAGCAAGGTGCTGCGCCAGAACCTGCGCACCACCGACCTGGCCGGACGTTACGGCGGCGATGAGTTCTGCGTGATTCTGCCAGACATGCCGCTCAACCGTGCCACTGAGGTCATGGAGGCGCTGCGCGATCGCTTCAACGCCTTGGCCTACACTCAGGACCCGGCGCTGCGCGTCAGCTTGAGCATCGGCCTGGCGCTGTATCAGCCGGCCCATGCCGACGCCATCAGTTGGCTCAACGATGCCGACCAGGCGCTGTACGAAGCCAAGAGCAGCGGGCGCAACCGCGTCAGCGCGGGGCAGGGGAGTTGGTTGCGCTCGGTCTAGTGGGGTAGGGTATTGGCGCGCCTTCCAACAAAAAAACAAGGATCGGTCCATGCTCTTCACTTTCCCGCGTACCCTCCTGGCCGCCACCCTGGCCTTTTCCTTCGCCCTGCCGGCCTACAGTGCCGAACCCCACAAGCAGGTCCAGGCTGATGCCGAACAGTACAAGGCCGAGGCCCTGAAACTGCTCGAACGCCTGGTGAACATCGATTCAGGTTCAGGCTACGAGCCGGGCCTGACCCAAGTGCGCGACATCGCCGTGGACGAGTTGAAACAGTTGGGTTTCAGCATTGAACTGGTGCCGGACAAAGCCGCCAACAACAGCCATGTGGTCGCCACGCTCAAGGGCACCGGCAAGGCCAAAATCCTGCTGATGGCCCACATGGACACCGTGTTCAAGGAAGGTTCGGCCGCCGAGCGCCCGTTCCACATCAAGGACGGCCGCGCCTATGGTCCCGGCGTTATGGATGACAAGGGCGGCATCGTCGCCGGCATCTACGCACTGAAGGTCCTGAAGAACCAGGGCTTCAAGGACTATGCGCAAATCACCTTCCTGCTCGACGCCAGCGAAGAAACCGGCTCCGAAGCCGCCTCCGAACTGATCCGCAACACTGCCAAGGGCCACGACGTGACCCTCAACCTCGAACCCGGCCGCCCAGCCGACGGCCTGGTGGTGTGGCGCAAAGGCAGCGCCACCGCCGTGGTCGAAGTCAAAGGCAAGGCCGCCCACGCCGGCGTCGCCCCGGAACTGGGACGCAACGCCGCCATGGAAGCCGCGCACCAGATCCTGCAGCTGGGCAAGCTGGGCGATGAAGACAAGAAAACCACCATCAACTTCACCGTGCTCAAGGCCGGCGACCGCACCAACGTCATCCCCGACCAGGCCACCGCCAAGGCCGACGTACGCGCCGCCTTGCCGGAAGAATTTGACCGGATCGAAAAGGACCTGGCCCGGGTTTCAGCCAACAAACTGATCCCCGAAACCGACGTGAAGACCAGCCTGCAACGCGGCTTACCGCCGATGCCGCAGACGGCCGAGTCGGATAAGTTGGTGACGATAGCCCAGGGCATTTATGCCGAGTTGGGACGCAAGTTGACCATCGAAGGCAGTGGCGGGGCGGCGGACGCGAGTTTGTCGGCCGGGGTAGGTACGCCGACGTTGGATGGGTTTGGGATAGTGGGCGGGAATATTCACACACCGCAGGAATATGCCGAGGTGGAGAGTGTGGTGCCGCGGGTGTATTTGTTGAGCCGGATGATTATGGAACTGGCCAAGCGCTGATCAGATCCGGGATTACAGAACGAAGTAGGTTTGAATGTGGGAGGGGGCTCGCAGCAGTGGCGATATCTCAGCCGCCGAATATTTACCTGATATGCCTCAATCCAAATGTGGGAGGGGGCTTGCCCCCGATGGCGGTGGGTCAGCTTGCATATGCATTGACTGAACTACTGCTATCGGGGGCAAGCCCCCTCCCACATTGGATATTTGGTGTATTCAATATTGGGGGTCACCATGTGGCAGGGTCTTCGAGACTGGCTTTTTGGAGATCTTCTTTCCACCACTCATTAGTTAATCTGTAAATCTCTTCGAAAAAGCCTCTTGGATTGTCCATTTCACTCCATCCCCAAGGCAGGTTGCAATAATAGCCAGGAGCCTGTCTAAATAATTGCGAAAAATCATAGGTTTTGTCGCTAAGTGCTGCCTCTAATGTATCGCATAGGACTTTACGATGCCGATAATTTAAGTCTGAGGATTTATCAATTATATATTTTTTGATTAATTGCGTTCTGTCGATGTCAGTATTGATATCGTAACATGCAAGCTCCTCACCTAGAGTTTCTTCGCGATCATAAATGTCGAATGGGCCTAGAAAATGCCGAAGTTTTGGTGCGTACGGTATATTCAGAAAAGGGTGTTTCAGCATTGGTCATTGCTCACAGGGAAAACGGTATAAAGTTTTTTTGTCTCACGATCAAACTTCGCGATCGCTGTATCCATATTTTCATCAAGTATTGGATTGTTCAGGTCAGCAGGGTTAGGTATGTATCCTCTTCCACAATCCTGCATTTCGATTCGGACGATTGGATTGCCATAATAATCCTCTCCTGTAAAAGGAGGTAGATTACGTTCTGCTCTTGTGGTTGCTTCATTTAGGACAGCGAATTGAGCGCGATAACTTTTAAACTGGGTGCTTAGCTGCATAGGGTTTTCCTTTCTAGTGGGTTATTTATTTGTTTGGGAGCATCCGCTCGCATCGGTTTCTAACCTGTAATGCTGCAAGCAGCGTAGTAGCACTCTCATGAATTGCCTGTGGTCAGTTATCTCGTCATCGAAATAGGTGTCGAGAAGATAAAAAACAGAACTAAAATTTTCATCAATATTTAGGTAGTGTTGAAGTGTCTCAATATGCCATTGTTGAATTTCAATTTTGTATGATAGGAATTCTGGCTTGGTTAGTTTTTCAAAAAGCTCAGCGAGTTCTGTTTCGTCGTTGACATTTTTTGAAGCGATGAAGCGCTCTCTTTCAGGGTCGTCGTAGTTTTCAATGCTATAGGTGAATAGTAGGCTTTTGAGTATTGATAGATCTGGTTTGAGCTTCATGTTTAGAATTCCGTGTACGCAGTAATTGGGTTGCCATCATTGTCAAGTATTACAATGGCTTTGTTTTGCCTTCCATATTCAAAATTATTTTTTTTGTATCCTTCTCCAATTATTTTTCCCATGTTAATTGGCCTGCGAGATGTTTGAAGATTTGTATACTTAAATATAAGTTGTGCGCGATAAATAGCGTTGAGTTGGTCCCGATGGCTGAAATATCTAGTAGCTGCAGTAGGTATCTTGGGTTCACCATCTTTTCTTCCACCAATGTATCTTTCGATTTCCTCTGTTGTTGGGTTTTTACCTGACCTTACTCTTTCGAGTTGGGAGCCGGGGGTTGTCTGCGCGCCGTGCTTCTCCAAAAAATGTGCTCTTGGAAATGCTTGTTCGATCTCTTTCAAACGTCTGTAGGCGTTTGCCTCTGCAAGCTCATCAATTCGCGCCTGTCGCTGCGAGCGGGGCAGTTGCGGTAAGGCCGGTCCTCCGTGGTTAACACTCGCTGTAGGGTTCTGAACGCTAGCGCTGGGTTTACATCCGTTCTCATCTGGGCATGTATTCAAGCCCAGCGGGTCTATCCAGCCTGTCGGATTTGGCGCGTATCGGTACCCATTGACCCCACCCGCCAACTTCACCGGATCCGGCGTCAGGTAACGACCAATATCCGGATTGTAGTAGCGATGGCGGTTGTAGTGCAGCCCGCTTTCCTGATCGAAATACTGTCCCTGAAAACGCAGTGGATTGTCGATCTTGCCTACGTCGAGTCGGGCGATCTGGCCGTAGGCGCGGTAGTGGGCGGACCAGACGATTTCGCCTGCGGTGTCGGTGAGTTCCTGTGGTGTGCCGAGGTGGTCGAGCTGGTAGTGGTAGGGCGTTGTGGCTTTTGGGCCGAAGCCTTCCAGCAGTGCCAGTGGGCGGAAGCTGCCGGGCTCGTAGATGTAGCTGCGGTGGCGGTCCGCATGATGCTCGGCAATCAGCTTGTCGCCTTGCCAGAAAAACTCGGTGGTCTTGCCGTCCACGGTCTTGCTGATGCGCCGCCCAAACGGATCATAACGATAACTGGCGGTTTCGCCGTTCGGTTTTGTGACGCTGATCAGCCGGTGCTGGCAGTCGTAGCGGTATTCAGTGACGAGTTGCTGGCCTTTGCCGCGTCGTTCGCGGATCAGGTTGCCGAAGGCGTCGTAGTCGTAGTGGCGGTCGCCCTGGATCACCAGGCGGTTCGCCGCGACGATGTCCGGGCCGGGGCGGTCTTGCATGAGCAGGTTGCCGGCCGGGTTGTGGGCGAAGCGTTCCTGCACGTCCTGCGAATGGTCGGCGCGGGTCAGGCGGGCGAGGGGGTCGTAGTGGTAGCGGTGTTCGCCTTTGCGCGTGTCGAGCAGGCGGGTGAGATTGCCGCTTTTGTCGTAGTCGTATTGGCGCTGGTAAAGGTAATTTTCCTGCTGTGTGACGGCGTGAGCGTGCAGGCGGTTTTGGTCGTCGTAGTGGTAGTGGCTGAGCAGCTGGCCTTGTTGGCGCTGGTGTTCGCGACCGGCGCGGAATAGGTGAGAGGTGAGCACTTCGCCGTTGAGCTCGACGGTGGCGAGGTGGCCGCCTTTGTCGTGGTTGAAGGTGAGGCGGTTATTGTCCGGCAGGCGCAGTTTTTGTAGCTGGCCGCAGGCGTCGTAGCCGTAGCGCAAGGTGCCCCAGCCTTGGTGTTCGGCGGTGAGGCGGTTTTGGCGGTCATACTCGTAGGCCAAAGCCCAGTGACCGTCCTCGACGCTGAGGAGGTTGCCTTGGCGGTCGTAGGCATAGTCGACCACGCTGTCATCGGGCAGGGTTTTTCGTACGAGGCGTCCGGCGTGGTCGCGCTCGTAACGGGTGATTAGCTGACTGCCGTCGTCGCCGTATTCGGTCTTTTCCTGCAGATTGCCGTTGAGGTCGTAGGCATACGCGGTGCGCTGGCCGTCGAAGCCGGTTTCCTGTTGGAGCAGGCCGTTGGGGTGGTAGTCGAGCTGGTAGGTTTCGCCGACTTCGTTTTCGATCTCGGTGAGCAACAGCCGGGCGTTGTCGTAGCGATACTTGACCTGGGTGCCGTCGGCATTGATGCGGCGGCTGATCAGGTGCAGGCCGCCTTCGTATTCGTAGCGGGTGACGTGGCCGAGTTCATCGCGCTCGGCGATGATTTTTCCGTAGGGGTTGTAGCTCAATTCCCGGCAGGCGCCGCCGGGCTGGGTCAGTTTCAGCAGACGTCCTACGGCGTCCCATTCATAAAGAATCTGCGCGCCATGTTCATCCTCACGCGCAATCTGCCGCCCTAAATCGTCATAGCGATAACGCTTGATCCCGCCATTGGGCAGTTGTTCTTCGAGCAACTGCCCACGCTCGTTCCACACCAGCCGATGACAGCTGTGATCGGGGTACCAAACGCCCGTCAGTTGCCCACGTTTGTTGTAGCTGTAGTCTGTGACCTGCCCGTCAGGATCAGTCCTACGCGTAACATCGCCCTGGCTATTACGCTCATATTTCCAGACCGCCTCGCCACGCCTGACAACCCGTACGAAACCGTTGTCATGCTCGTAGAACGTCGGCTCGTCATCCCCCGGAAACAACGCCACCAAGCGTCCGGCTTCGTCGTACTGATAGGCCGTCACCGCACCCAGCGGGTCTTGCTCGACGGTCAGCCGACCTTTGTCATCGTAGGATTTAAAATGCTGGGCGCCGTCGGGATCGATGCGCTGCACCAAGCGCGCCCGATCATCGTGGACATACACTTCCTGGCTACCATCGGCGTTATGCACGGTGACACGGCCGTCATCCCCCCAGGCATAACGCGTGTCCATCTGCGAAAAACTTGCCCAATGCCGGACACAGCGTGCTGCCTTGCCAGAGCCTTCCCACTCCCAGAAGAAACTCGCCCCACCGGCCAACTGCCGCTCAAGAATGACGTGCTGCTCGTCGTAGCGATAACGCTCGCTTTCCCCGACAGCATTGGTCGCGCAAACCAGTCGTCCATCTTCGTCATAGGCGTAGGAAACGACGTTCTGCTCGGTCTCCCAGACGTAGGGCTCACGGCCTTTGGCGCGATGAACCTGGTAGTCCACCGCGACGATGCGATCCATTTCATAACGCAGCAGCAGCGAACGGCCGGCACCGTTATCCAACCGCTCAATCCGCCCGGAACGATCACGCACAATGCGCAGGCGGTTGTCATACGCATCGCTGATCGAGACCAGCACACCGTCACGAAAGTGATAGAACCGCGACGCCTGGGCCAACACCAGTTCATCAGGCGCCGAGCCCAGGTAGATCGCCGCTTCGGCCAGGCTATTGGTGATCGCGGGTCGAGCAGATGTGGGCAACGGAAACTGCGTACGGCGATTCTCATGGTCCGTCCACACCACCGAATCGCCCGACACAGCAAGCCTGTGCGCCAGCGCGTGACTCCAGCCAAACCCCAACCCACAATCCAGTTCCACCGCACTGGTGCGATACAAGCGCGTCCACTCAAACGGTAAAACCCCGTCCAGGGCACCATCGGTGAGGGTCAGCAATTCCTCCCCGGTAACCATCGACACCGGGCAGCCATTGGTAACGGTCTTGTCCGCTGGCGCCGCCGCATCCCCCTTGGGATTCGACGCCATGGCCGGCGCATCATCGACGTGCTCCTGCCGCACCAGCACCGTCTGCCGGGCCTTGCTGCGCACAGCCGGCAGCGGATTCGAAACCAGTTGATCCCCAGCCTTCAACGGTACAGCCGGCACCACCTTGACCGGCGTCGCCGCACTGCTCAGCAACACAGGCTTGGCCGCCTCTACATGAGCCTCCAACCGCGGCCCCGTTGCCTGCTTGGCCAGCAACTCCAACAACGCCCGCGCTTGCCCGGACTTGACGCGACTGAGCATCTGCGCACCCAGGCGCAGCTGTACCCCAATGCCCCGCGTGGCCCAGATCAGCAGCAGGTTGATCAAGACTTCGCCGGTGATTTCACCCAGCAGCTCATACATCTGCGGCGGCGGCAGCATGCGTATCCACGCCACCATCGCCGCCAGGTAGATAAACAACAGCGGCTCATCACTGAGCACCAGCAAGCCCTTGGCCAGCGTGTCTTTGCCCAGCGTGAGCAACTCGTCCAGTTCGGCCTGGGAGATGTACTTGAGTAGTTTCTCGCTGTTGGATTTGAGGTTCGCGAGCAGGTCATACAGCTCGGTGATGTTGTCCCACAGGTTGTAGAAGGCCTTGCCAATCCCGGTTGCAAAGGCAATGCCCTGTAGGCCGCTGCGCTTGTAGGCTGGCGCCTGGGCAAAGTCTGCCCATTGCAGCTTGAAACGCTCGTCCCATTGTTTGCACAGTTCAGCTTCCAGCCCGGCAATCACTGACCCGTAGGAGGCATACAGCGCCTTGACGTGATCCTTGGAAACATTGGGGTAAAAGGTGATCTGGTAGCGCTGGTCGCGGCTGCAGTCGTTGACTTCAAGAATGCCGGTGGGGCCAATGGTGTGGTGGATCGGCGTGCCCACCAGGCTGCCATCTGTGGCCAGGGCTTGCAGCATCACCCGGGTGTTGCCGATGGGAACGAACTGGGTACTTTCGAACAGATGCACCAGGGTCAACCCACCCTGGGCTTTGCATTGAGCGACCGTGCGGCTGGGCTTGTCGGAAGAGATCGGCGCGACCAGTGCGACGTCTTCCCCAACCTTGAACACCTGCTCCACAGTCAGTGCCGAGCCACTCAACAGGCTGTCGGCCCACTCATCGAAGGTGTTCAGGCAGGTGCGAAAATCGGCTAAAACCCGACTGACGTCCGGGGCCTTGGGATCCATGGGCGCCAGCACAAAGCTGGCAAACGCCGGGATCAAGAGCCAGCCCTATCAACCAGGGCTGTAACGAAAAAAACCATCTGCAATCCCTCGCACTGTTCAATCAGGCGAGGGACTTTGCAGAGGTTTTCAGGGCGGGGGAGTAGAGCTTATCCGGCGCTTGCGTGGGACGTTTCGGCAACTGCGTCGCGCAGCACCAGGCTGCACAGCGCCGGCAGGAACAACAGCGTCAGCACCGTGCCCACCAACACCCCGCCAATCAACACATAGGCCAGGGACGACCAGAACACCGACAGTGTCAGCGGAATAAACGCCAGCGCCGCCGCCAGTGCGGTGAGGATCACCGGTCGCGCTCGACGTACCGTGGCTTCGATGATTGCCTCGCGAATCGCCATGCCGTGGTCCTGGTTCTGGCGAATCTGGTCGGTGAAGATCAGCGTGTTGCGCATCAGGATGCCGCCGATGCCGATCAAGCCCAGGATCGCATTAAACCCAAACGGCTGGTTGAACAGCAGCAAGGTCGGCACCGCGCCGATCAAGCCCAGGGGCGCAGTGGCGAAGACCATCAACATGACGCCGAAGGAGCGCACCTGGAACATGATCACCGTGAGCGTCAGCAGGATCATGATCGGGAACAACGCCGCCAGCGCCACGTTGGCCTTGGCGCTTTCTTCCACCGGGCCGCCGATGTCGATGTGGTAACCGGTCGGCAGCTTGGCGATCAGGGGTTGCAGGTCTTTGTACACGGCCATTTCCACATCGGGCGGTTGTACCCCGTCGATGATGTCGGCGCGCACCTCCACTGTGGTTGCACGGTTACGGCGCTTGAGGATCGGCTCTTCCATCACCGCCTGGAAATGCCCGACCTGGGCCAGCGGCACCGATGTACCGGCGCTGTTGGTCAGGGTCATGTTGTTGAGGTTGGCGAGGTCTTCGCGCTGGCTGCCTTGGGCGCGGGCCACCACGGATACGGTGCGGTTGCCTTCGCGCACTTCGGTGATCGGGTTGCCGCTGAGCAGGGCGTTGAGCTGGGATTTGACCTCATCGGGGGTGAAGCCGAGCAAGCGCAGGCGATCCTGGTCCAGCACCAGGCGATAACCGCTGGTGCGCTCGCCCCATTCGAGGAAGGTGTCACGGGTCAGCCGATTGGCGGCCACCACTTGGCGCACTTGCTCGGACAGCCCGCGCAACTCGTCCAAGTCCGGCCCGGACACACGGAACACCACGGGAAACGGTACAGGCGGGCCGAACACCAATTGCGTGACGCGCACCCGCGCCGCTGGAAACTCACCCGCTGCGATGCGCTCGCGCATGCGCACTTTCAACGCGTCACGGGCGTGGGAGTCCGGGGTTTGCACGATCAACTTGGCGAATGCCGGGTCAGGCATTTCCGGGTTCAGCGACAGGAAAAACCGCGGTGCGCCGCCGCCGACATAGGTGTCGACCATGCTCGTCTGCGGCTCCTGCAACAGGGCTTTCTCCACCTGCGCCGCCACCGCTTCAGTGCTTTTGAATGCGCTGCCGGGCGGCATATACACTTCCAGGATCAGCTCCGAACGGTCGGAGTCGGGGAAGAACTGTTTCTTCACCACCGCCATACCCAGCCCGCACAGCACAAACGCGGCCACCACCAGCCCGGTCACCAACCAGCGCCCGCGCACGCAGGCCTCCACCAGACGCCGAAGTTTCTGATAGTAGCGCCCGGCATAAATCGCATCATGCCCACCGGGCACAGGCTTGATCTGCGGTAACAGCTTCACGCCCAGATAGGGCGTGAACACCACCGCCACCAACCACGATGAAATCAATGCAAAGCCGACGATCCAGAAGATATTCCCGGCGTACTCGCCTGCACCGGAGCGCGCAAACCCTACGGGTAAAAAGCCGATAATTGTCACCAACGTACCGGTCAGCATGGGCGCAGCCGTGGAGCTCCAGGCATAGGTCGCCGCATGGATACGATCAAAGCCTTCTTCGAGTTTCACCACCATCATCTCGATGGCAATGATCGCGTCATCCACCAGCAAGCCCAGGGAAATGATCAGCGCGCCGAGGGTGACGCGGTCGAATTCGCGCCCGGTGACCAGCATGATCACGAACACGATCGACAGCGTCAGCGGCACGGCCGCCGCCACCACCAGGCCCACGCGAAAGCCCAGGGCCAGCAGGCTGATCAGCATCACCACGGCCAGGGCGACGAAGAACTTGAGCATGAACTCATTCACCGCCAGGCTGATGTTTTTCGCCTGGTCGGAGACCTTGACGAAGTTCACGCCCAGGGGCAGGTCGGCGCGGATTTTGGCCTCCTGGGCCTGCAGGCTCTGGTCCAGCTCCAGGCCGTTCCAGTGTTTCTCCATGATCACCCCGAGCATCAGCGCCGGGTCGCCCTGGTGGCGGATACGGTAGCTGGGCGGGTCCTCATAACCGCGGCTGACACTGGCGACATCGGCGATGCGCAGCACGCGGCCATTGACTTGTAGGGGCACGTTTTCAATCAGCGCCAGGCTGTCGAAGGCGCCGTCGATACGGATATACGCACGGGCACCGGCGGTCTCGACAAAGCCTGAGGGCGCCACCGCGTTTTGCGCGGCGAGGGCGGCGAAAATCTGCTCGGGCTTGATGCCCAGGGTCGCCAAGCGTTCATAGGAAAACTCGACAAACACCCGTTGGGCCTGCTCGCCAAGAATATTGACCTTCTTCACCCCCGGCAGGTTGAGCAAACCCTGGCGCAGGGTCTCGGCCATTTGCACTTGCTGGCGATGGGGCAGGTGTTCGGCTTCCAGGGCGTACAGCGCGAAATACACATCAGAGTATTCATCGTTGAAAAACGGGCCGATCACGCCTTTGGGCAATTGCGCGGCTTCGTCACTGAGCTTCTTGCGGGTCTGGTAGAACAGTGCCTGGATTTCGCTCGGGCGCGTGGATTCGAGAAAGGTCATGCGCATCGACACAAAACCCGGCTGGGCGATGGTCTCGACGCGGTCGTAGTAGTCCAGCTCCTGCAGGCGTTTTTCCAGGCGGTCGGCCACCTGTTCCTGCATCTCCTGGGCGGTGGCGCCCGGCCAGGCGGCGGTGATGGTCATGACCTTGACGGTAAACGAGGGGTCTTCGGCGCGCCCCAGTTTGCCGAACGCGAACATTCCGGCGACCAGGATTGCAATGAGCAAGAACAGCGTCACTGCGCGGTGTTTGACCGCCAGTTCAGAGAGGTTGAGCCCGCGCATGGTCATTGGTCCTGCTTGCGGTTGAGGGCCAGGGCCTGGGCGGGCAGCAAGCGTACCTTGTCACCGCTGTGCAGCAGGTGCGCTCCCAGGGCGACGATGGTTTGCCCCGCTGTCACGCCGCTGTCGAGCAAGGCGTCTTCCTGGCCGAGGCGGGCGACTTTCACCGGCGCGAAGGTCAGCGTGTTGTCATCGCCGATCAGCCACACGCCGGGGCCCTGGCCTGCGTCCTGCAATGCGCCAATTGGCACGCGGGTTTGCGCGGCCTGGCCGTTGACTTGCAGGCGTACGGTGATGGTGGAGCCGAGGGCGAAACGCTCGACGGCGCCGTGCAACACATAGCGGGCGCGGTAGGTGCGGGTGATGGGGTCGGCGCTGGCGGACAGTTCGCGCAGGCTCGCGGCCACGGCTTGGTCGGGGGCGCCGAAGGGAAAGGCCAGGGCTTTTTGCGCAGCCAGGTCGCGCTGGTTTTCCGGCAGGTTGACGATGGCTTCACGGGCGCCTTCGTGGGCCAGGCGCGCGACGATTTGCCCTTCGGCCACCACTTGGCCGCGGTCGGCTCGCACGTCGGTGATGATGCCGTCGCCATCGGCCTTGAGCACCGAGTAGGTGCGGCGGTTTTCGATCTGGCTGGCATCCGATTGCGCCGCGGCCAGTTCCGCCTCGGCAACACGCAGGTTGGTGGCCGACTGGTCGAAGATCTGCCGTGACACTGCGCCGGTACTGGCCAGGCGCTGGTAGCGGTTTTCATCGTCGCGGCGTTGGCGCAGCTGGGCCTGGGCGGCGTTGACGCGATTCTTGGCCGAGCGCAGCGCCAGTTCGAAGTCGCCGATGTCCAGCACCAGCAAGGTATCGCCACGGGCAACGCGCTGGCCGGGGTCGACCTTGCGCTCGATCACTTTGCCGCTGACCCGGAAACCCAGGTCGCTTTCGGTGCGGGCAGCGACCACACCGGTATATGCGCTTTGCTGGGTGCCGGCGGCTTCAACGGTGGCCGCCAATACGGGACGTGGCTGCGGCGCTTGAGCGGCGTTGTCAGCTTGGCTGTGGCAGCCACCGAGCACCATCAACAGGGCCAGGGGCGTGAGAAGACGCAGGGGGAGAGGGGGCATGGCGGGCTCCAGGGGTAACCATCGGGCAAAAAATTATGGACATAATTTTTTACGCATATTATGGTCGAAATATAAATTAATCCAGCCCCGGATAATCCCCATGGCAATCGCCCCGGCACCTTCACGCAGCTTGTTGTTATTACTGGTTGCCCTTACGGCCTTGGGTGAAGTCTCGACCCAGTTGATCATTCCGGGCCTGGGCGCCATCGAGCAGGCGCTGGCGGCGCCGGTGGGTTCGGCACTGCTGGCGCTGTCGGCGTTTGTCGGTGCCTTTGGCCTGGGGCAGTTGCTGTTCGGGCCGCTGTCGGACCGTATTGGTCGACGCCCGGTATTGATCGCCGGCCTGGCGTTGTATGTGCTCGCCACGCTATCGATGCTGCTGGTCAACGATATCCAGCAATTTATCATCGCCCGCGTGTTCCAGGGCCTGGGCGCGTGCGCCGCGTTGGTGTTGGCACGCACGGTGGTGCGGGATGTGTGGAAAGCCGAGGCGGGCCCGGCCCTGGCGCTGACCATGATCGGCATGCTGTATGCCATCGTCGTCGCGCCGATGCTTGGCGGCCTGTTGATCAAACTATTGGGTTGGCGCGCACCGATCAGCCTGGCGTTGGTGATCGGCAGCCTGGTGCTGGTGCTGGCGCTGCTGTTCTTTCGCGAGAGCAACCACCACCTCGATCCCAAGGCCGCGCACTGGCGTACCCTCGGCGGGCAATACCTGGACCTGCTCAAGGGCCGCCAGTACCGGGCCTATGCCGTGGCCCTGGCCTGCACCTACGGTGCGATGTTTGCGGTGATCGCCGGCTCCTCGGCGGTTTTCATCAACCTGCTGGGGTTCAGCAGCCTGGAGTACGGCCTCAACTTCGGGTTGATCGTGTCGATGCTGATCGTGGGTTCCACCTATACCCGGCGTAATATCCAACGCCTGGGGCCGCAGCGGATTGTGGCGATGGGCGTGACAATGGTCGCGCTCGGCGGGGTGGCAGCGCTGGTGATTTACGCACTGTTCGGGCTGTCGGTGGTGGGACTGGACGTGCCCATTGCCCTGGTCACCCTCGGCGGTGGCCTGGTGTTGCCAGGCGCAGTTACCGGCGCGGTGATGCCCAACGCACATCGTGCCGGTTTGGCGGCGGGGCTGATGGGGTTCGCGCAGATGTTCGGTGCCACCTGCAGCGGTTTGCTGTTGAGCCAGCTGCGCGATGGCAGTGCTGCACCGATGGTGATGATTCAAGCCGGGTTTGCGCTGTCGGCCTTTGTTGCATTCCAGCTGTTGCGCCAGCGCCAGGTTAAAGCATTGTCCTATACATAGAACGATCAGGGCCGGTTTTGCCGTCTAGTGCTCAGGGATGAGGCGATTTATTGTGTACCCACTTTGGAGGTACACATGAAAAAGCTGATTGGTATCTACACCAGCCCCCGCGCCCACTGGGTCGGCGATGGCTTCCCGGTACGCACTTTGTTTTCCTACGACACCATGGGCAAGCACATCAGCCCATTCCTGTTGCTGGATCACGCCGGGCCGGCTGAATTCACGCCCACCGAACAGCGTCGTGGCGTCGGTCAGCACCCGCATCGCGGCTTTGAAACCGTGACTATCGTTTACGACGGCGAAGTCGAGCACCGCGATTCCACCGGTGCCGGCGGCAAGATCGGCCCCGGTGATGTGCAATGGATGACCGCGGCCAAGGGCATTCTCCACGAGGAGTTCCACTCCCAGGATTTCGCCCGTCGCGGCGGGGCGCTGGAAATGGTGCAACTGTGGGTCAACCTGCCGGCCAAGGACAAAATGGCCGATGCCGGCTACCAGACCATCGTCGATGGCGATATTCCGGTGCTGCCACTGGCGAACGACGCTGGCAACCTGCGCTTGATCGCTGGTGAATTCGCTGGTGCTCATGGCCCGGCCCATACCTTCACGCCGATTGACGTGTGGGACTTGCGCCTCAATGCCGATAAGGCGGTCACACTGGACCTGCACGCCGGGCGTAATACGGCGCTGGTGATCCTCAGTGGCACTGTGCTGGTCAATGGCGAGGAAGTTGCGCGACAAGGGCAGCTGGCGCTGTTCGAGCGTGACGGTGACCAGCTCACCCTGGAGTCGAATGACGACGCCAAGGTGTTGCTCCTCAGCGGCGAACCCATCGACGAGCCCATCGTCGGCCACGGTCCGTTCGTGATGAACACCGAGCAGGAGATCCACCAAGCGTTCGCCGACTTCCAGTCGGGCCAGTTCGGGCAGATGCACGCCTGAATGCCGGGTAGGTTTAAATAACCCATGTGGGCGGGGGCTTGCCCTCTCTCACATTTTTTCCTGCGCTATACCCGTCTTATCGATTTCATGCGATCTTCTCGGCATTCGCCCTGGAGTCGCCTGGATGCCCTCATTTATCGCTGATCACCCGATGCTGTGCGCCGTGGCGTTGATCTTTATCGACATCGCCGTGTGGCGTCTCATCTCCGCCGACCTGGCCAACTGGAAACTCGCCGCGCGGTTGGTGATTTTCGCGGTATTCAGCGTCGTGTTGTTCAACGACGGCATGAACCCCATGCAAACGGCGCCCTATGCCGACGACACCACCTTGCACCTGGCCGCCACGGCGTTGCAGATCGGCTGGTGGTTGTTCGCCGCACGCACCCTGACGGTATTGCTCGGCGCAGTGATGATGCAGCGGGTCGGGCATACCGGGCGCTTGCTGCAGGACCTGATGGGCGCGGTAATCTTCCTGATCGCGATCATCGCCGCCATGGCCTACGTGCTCGACCTGCCGGTCAAGGGCGTGCTGGCCACTTCCGGTGCGGTAGCGATCATCGTCGGCCTGGCGTTGCAAAGCACCCTGAGCGACGTGTTTTCCGGGATCGTCCTCAATACCACCAAGCCTTACCAGATCGATGACTGGATCTCCATCGACGGCACCGAAGGCCGTGTCACCGATATCGACTGGCGCGCCACGCGTTTGCAAACCTCCCAGGGCAGCCTGGCGGTGATCCCCAATTCCCTGGCGGCCAAGGCCAAGATCATCAACTTCTCGCGCCCGGCGGACATGTTCGGCCTGGCAGTGAGCCTGCAAGTCAGCCCCCACGCACGTCCGCAAACCGTGATCGAGGCCCTGGAACGGGCAATGCAGGGCTGCCGGCCATTACTGGCCCAGCCCGCCCCGAGCGTGGCGTTCAAAGCCTCGACCAGTGGCGGCGTCGAATATGAAATCAGCGGGTTCGTACCGGCCATGGGCCTCAAGCGCGAAACCCGCAACCTGCTTTACGATTTGGCCTACCGTCACTTGCAGGCGGCGGGCGTGGGCCTGTTGTCTGCCACCGAGGGCAGCACGCCGCCAGCGGTGTCCGGCGCGCGGGCGTTGCTTGAACGCTCGTCGATTTTCTCCACCTTGCGTCAGGAAGAAAAAGACACCTTCAGCCAGAACATGACCCTGCACACCTACCGCGCCGGCGAGATGATCCTGGCGGCGGGGGAGGTCAGCGATCACTTGTTCATCATCGAATCCGGGGTGGTCTCGGTGCTGTTGGTCAAGGACGGGCACACGTTCGAGGCCGGGCGCATGGGGCCGGGGGAGGTGATCGGCGAATCCGGCGTGCTGTCGGAACAGGCAGCGCTGGCGGATTTTTCGGCCAAGACCTACTGCACGCTTTATCGCATCGAAAATGAATACCTCAAGCCCTGCCTGGACGCACGGCATGACATCGGCGAAGCCATGAAGGCGCTGCTGGACTTCCGTCGACATGCCGCCCAGGCCCTGACCGAAGACGCGCCCGTGGTGCCGGTGAAGAAGGGTTTCCTGCAATGGCTGCGCAAGCGTGGCCTGTAGATTGGTCACCTGTTCTTCGCCCGGATTGGCTATTCCTCCAGGACGCCCTGGTGACTAACCTGCTCACCAATCCCAACGTTCTGGAGCTACACCATGCAAACCCGTACTGATTTCTACACCGCTTCCCCCGACGCCATGAAAGCCATGCTTGCCCTGGAAGCGGCGGTCGGCAAACTTTCCATCGAATTGCCGCTGCTCGAACTGGTGCGCCTGCGCGTCTCGCAGATCAACGGCTGCGCGTTCTGCCTGGACATGCACACCGCCGACGCCCGCAAGGGTGGCGAAACCGAGCGGCGTTTGTACACCGTGTCGGCCTGGCGCGAGACCCCATTCTTTACCCCGCGTGAACGCGCTGCGCTGGCCTGGGCTGAAAGCCTGACCCTGCTGAGCCAGACCCACGCCCCGGATGAAGACTTCAATGCCCTGGCCGCCGAGTTCAGCCCGCAGGAACAAGTCGACCTGAGCGTGGCCATCGCCACCATCAACAGCTGGAACCGCCTGGCGGTGGGCTTTCGCAAGATGCCCAAGTAATTTCTGCAGGGCGGGTGAATCAGAAATTCACCGATGCACTCAAGCGCGCCGTCAACGGCGCGCCCTGGAACAGGTAATCATCGCCCATGTACTCGCCCGCATCGCGCCAGTAGCGTTTGTCGAACAGGTTGTCGACGCTCAGGCGAAACACCGTTTCATAGCCATCGACCTTGGTGGTGTAGCGGCTGCCGAGATTGACAACTGCATAGTCGCCCACCTCCACAGTGCCATTGCGGTTGGCCGACTTCCTGGCGCTGTATTGCACACCGCCCAGCACCGCCAGGCCATTGACCCACGGCAACGCATAGTCGGCGTACAGGCTGGCGCGCAGCTTGGGTACGTTGATCGTCTGGTGGCCTTCATAGTCCGGGGTGCCGCTGCTGCTCACCCGTGCGCGGATAGCCGCGACGCTGGTTGCTATTTGCAGGCGCTCGGTGGCCCAGCCGTTGGCGGACAGTTCCAGGCCGGTGTTTTTCTGCTGGCCCTGTTGTACGTAGGTAAAGTTGCCCGCGCCATCCGGCTTGGAATACTGGTAGGCCTGGCGTGTCTGGAACACCGCGGCGGCGAAGCTGATGCGGCGCCAATCGTACTTCACCCCGGCTTCGATCTGCCGTGAAGTGGTGGGCGCCAGGGTTTCGCTGCTGTTGGTGGCGAACCACGGCGCGGTGCCGCCCAGGGACAGGCCCTTGCTGTAGCTGGTGTAGAGCGAGATGTTCTCAATCGGCTTATAGATCAGCGAGGCCTGGGGCAGGAACACGTACTGCTGGGTATGCCGGGACTCAGTGCCGTTCTTGTCGAAAGCCTTTTCATCCAGGCGCACTTCACGCCCACCCAGAATGGTTTGCCATTGCTCATTGAAGCGAATTCGGTCGGTGACGAACAACCCGTACTGGCGGCTGTCGAGGTTGCGATGGCTATCATTGAGCGGCTTGGCGGTGGGTGGGAAGCTCGGTGCATCCTGATGGATATTGCCGCTGCCGATGTATTCATTGACCGAGTCGCGCTTGTCGACCACCCGGCGAAACGCGCTGGTGCCGAAGGTCAACTCATGGCCCAGACCGACGGTGTCGAACAGCCCGGTCATGGCCGCCTGGACTTCATCATCGCGGCGGGTGTCGTCGGGGCTGCGGTAGTCGTAGATGTCGTAGTCGCCTTCGGGGCTGAAGGTGTTGGCGTTGCAGTTGCTGACGTAATAACAGCCCCAGGCAAACGAACTGTAGTCATCAATCACCACCTTGCTACGCGCCGCGCTGATATTACCCTTCCACTGGTCGCTGAAACGGTACTCGAACTTGCCGTTGAGGTTCAGCGAATCAATCCCCACTTGCTTGCCGCCGCTCTGGTGCCCCAGCAGTTTCTTCGGCGAGGCGTCGTGGGGTACTTCGGTGCCACCCAACAGTTGGTAACCCGGCACCGAGCGCTGTTGCTTGTTCTGGTATTCGGCATCCAGTTGCAGCCGGGCGTCGGGGCTGATGTTCCAGTCCAGGGCCAGGGACACAAAATCGCGCTGGCCATTGGCGTGTTCCACATAGGAATTGAGGTCTTCACGGGCGACGTTGGCGCGCAGGCCCAATTGCTGCTCGCTGCCAAACCAGCCACCGACGTCCGTGGCGATATAGCCGCTGCCGCGATCATCGGTAGAGACGGTTACCGAGCGTACATCCTCGGGGCGCTTGGTCACATAGTTGATCACGCCGCTGGGCTCGGAAATGCCGCTCTGCAACCCGGCCAGGCCCTTGAGCACTTCCACCTGCTGCTTGTTTTCCAGGGCGACATTCTGCTCGCCGGTGATGGTACGCCCGTTGATCTTGTAGCTGCTGGCCGCATTCAGCGAGAAGCCACGCACCACGAAGTTTTCGTAGTAGCCGATGGGGGCATAGCTGTCGCCCACCGACGCATCGTTGCGCAGCACTTCACTGAGGAGGCGCGCTTGCTGGTCCTTGATCAGGGCGGCGTTGATCACCGTGATCGAGGCCGGTGTGTCCAGCAGCGGTGCTTCATCGAACCCGCCCACCGAGGCAGTTTCGTTACGGTAGCCGGACTCATCCTGCCCCTGGACCTTGACCGCCGGCAGTTCAATCTCCGCGGCCAGGCTGCTGCCGATGCCACCGCTGAGCAGCAGGCCGAGAGCCAAACGTGTACTGACGACGGGACGAAAACGCAAAACCATGGGGCAGGGCCTTATAGCGCAGGGCGGGGGCGCATAAGCTAGGCATAACGGCCAGCTTTTACAAGCGTTCGGTACGCGCGCGCGTGCTGAGACACAGCGTCTCAACCTCTACGCCAAACCCCTTGCGCCTCGACAGCCCCTGCGGGCATCTGCGATAGACAAGGCTTTCTCAATCGTTGCAGGAGATTGTCATGAGTATTGCTGGAAAAGTCGCGCTGGTGACCGGCGCCGGGCAGGGCATTGGCCGGGCCATCGCCCTGCGCCTGGCACAGGACGGTGCCGACATCGCCCTGGTCGACATCAATGGCGCCAAGCTTGAAGCCGTGGCCGCAGAAGTGCTGGCCCTGGGGCGCAAGGCCTCGGTGTTTATCGCCGACGTGTCCAAGCGTGATCAGGTAGTAGCGGCGGTCGAGCATGCGCACCAGACCCTTGGCGGTTTCGACATCATCGTCAACAACGCCGGTATCGCGCAGATCGACTCGTTGCTGGACGTCAGCCCGGAACAGGTCGAGCGCACCCTCGGTATCAACGTGCAAGGTGTGTTGTGGGGTATCCAGGCCGCCGCCAAGAAATTCCAGGCGCTCAAGCAAAAGGGCAAGATCATCAATGCCTGCTCTATTGCCGGCCATGAAGGCTTTGCGCTGCTGGGCGTGTACTCGGCCACCAAGTTCGCCGTGCGTGCCCTGACCCAGGCGGCGGCCAAGGAACTGGCAAGCGCCGGGATCACGGTCAATGCCTACTGCCCAGGCGTGGTGGGCACCGATATGTGGGTGGAGATCGACAAGCGCATGGCCGAGATTACCGGGGCCGAAGTGGGGGCGACCTACAAGAAGTACGTAGACGGGATTGCCTTGGGCCGTGCGCAAACGCCCGAGGATGTGGCGGGATTGGTGGCCTACCTGGCCGGGCCGGATGCGGACTACATGACCGGGCAAGCGCCGTTGATCGACGGTGGCCTTGTCTACCGCTGATCTCTCAAGAGCTGCTCGGTCAAATGTGGGAGGGGGCTTGCCCTAATGCCAGTCAGTTAAGGCTTTTTGTAGGAGCGAGCTTGCTCGCGAAAAACTTGCAGGCGCCGCGTTCATTCAGCAAACACGCGTTATCGTTGACGTTTTTCGCGAGCAAGCTCGCTCCTACAGAAGGCGATGACCGCTTAACTGACTGGCATTAGGGCTTGCCCCGGTAACCACGATGCGAAGCGAGCCGCTCTTGATCTTGCTTTTGATCTCAGGCGCCCCGTTAAACCACGCTGGCCGGAATTCGACAGGGATTTGGGGGGTAAACCGGCAGGGATGCCGGTTTAGCCGCCCCGCGCCATGGATGGCGCGTGGCGGCGGCCCCCCAAATCCCTGTCGGATTACGGGCACACCGAGCCTGGGCGAGGTGCCGAGTGGTGGGGCAAGAGCGTTTTGGTTACTTTTGCGCTTTTCAAAAGTGACCCGCTGTAAAAGCGGAACCAATAGCAGCCGTTGCCCAAATAACGGATATGTACTCGGTCAAAGTCCAACATCCTGGTCGGCTGCCAGGCCGCCATCGGGAGCAAGTCGAATCGTCGCACCGCCCCTCCCACATTTGGATCGTGGTGCATCAGTTAGATAGCTATAGGCTGCCAAGGAGCAAGTTGCACCGCCCCTCCCACATGTTTGACCTCGATGTATCAGTGCTTGCCGGGCATGTCGATGCCCAGTTGGTTGACCCGGCGGTACAGGGTCGCCCGGGAAATACCCAGCGCCTGGGCCGTCGGCAACGGCTTCCAGCGGTGCCGGACCAACGCGTCCAGCACCACCTGACGTTCCGGGCTCACGCTAGGTTCAGCAGCCAGCGAAACCTGTTCGCCGCGCACCTGCACCGGTAGATCCGCCAACTGGATAGTCCCGCCCTCACACACGGCACAGGCATACGCCAGTACGTGGTGCAACTGGCGCACATTGCCCGGCCAGGCGTAGCCCAGCAGCCGTTCCAGTGCGGCCTGGCCGATGCCCACCGAGACGCCGCCGCGTGCTTGCTGCTCCAGCAATCGGTTGATCAATGCCAGCTTGTCACTGCGTTCGCGCAGCGGCGGCAGGCAGAAGCGCGCGCAGCCGAGGCGGAAGTACAGGTCTTCGCGAAAACGCCCGTCGCTGACCAACGCGGCCAGGTCGCGGTGGCTGGCGCAGATCACCTGGATGTCCACCGTGCGGCTCTTGGCCCCGCCCAGGGGCGCGACTTCACCTTCGGCCATCACCCGCAGCAGGCGTGTCTGCAACGCCAGCGGCATATCGCCGATTTCATCGAGGAACAACGTACCGCCATCGGCCTGCACCAACAGCCCCGCCATGCCTTTGCTGGATGCACCGGTAAAAGCCCCGGCCACATAGCCGAACAGCTCGCTTTCAATCAGGTTCTCGGGGATCGCTGCGCAGTTGACCGCGACAAAGGGCCCCGTACGCCGGGCGCTGCGTTCGTGCAGTTGGCGAGCGAAAACTTCCTTGCCGGCGCCGGTTTCCCCCTGCACCAGCACCGGCAGGTTGCGATCCTTGACGCGTACGGCCAGACGCAGGTGTTCTTCCACCCGCGGGTCGACTTGAGTGTGCGCAATGGCTCGCGGCGGTTTGCGTCGCGGGGTATTGACCCGCACATGCATTACGCCAGGCTCGCCCAGCCATTGCAGGTGTTGGGTCGACTGGTCCGTCACCGAGCGCAACGCATCCAGGTCGAACACTTCACCGATGTAGTCGGGCACCTGGCCGAAACGCCGGCGCAGTGCCTGGCGCGCCTTGCTGTTCAGGGCCTGTAGCCGGCCGTCCTGATCCCAGGCCAGCAGCAGGTCCGGCTGGCTGTCCACATAGCCCGGTGTGCTGTGGGCCTGGAGCACCCAATGCTCGCGGGCGCTGTGCATGAAGAAAGCGTTTTCGATCGCTTGCGCACTCTGCGCCACCATCTGCCGCACCAGGTGCTGGCTGCGCCGGTCATCCGGGGATTTGAGCGCCGAAGCATCCATTACCCCCAGCAGGTTGCCCTGGGGGTCGAAGATCGGGGCGGCGGAACAGGTCAGGCCGATAAAGGCGGCACGGAAATGATCGCGCTTGTGCACGGTCACGGCGGCTTTGCTGGTCAGCACCGTGGCCACGCCGCAGGTACCTTCCTCGGCTTCCGACCAACAGGTTCCGAGGTACAGGCCGGCTTTGCGACAGTCGCCGCGAATGGCGGTGTCCACGCGGTGGTCGAGGGTCTGGCCCTGGGCGTCGGTGAGCATCACGCAGTAGTCGGCGTGGCGCACACGGTGGTGCAGTTGCCCGACTTCTTCGCCGGCGATGCGCATGAACAGCTCAGCGCGCTCGCGACATTCCTTGAGCAAGGGTTCGGTGAGAATGCGCGGCCCCTGCAGCGACCCGGGGTCGAGGTGGTATTGCTCCATGGAACGGCGCCATGAATCGAAAATCAGCGCCGGCACCGGCGCCTGGGGCAGTCGATCGGCATTGCGGACCACGCGACTGACGCAGTCGACGTGTTCTCTGGAGTTCGCGGCGAGCATAAGGCCTCCGGTTCTCGATCCTTGTTGTTATGCCCGTCATTAAGCGCCCATGGGCGCCGACCGACAAGGTCGGCCTGACCAACAGCCAGCGCTGAGACGCAGCGTCTCAGCCCGCCTGAGACGGAGCCTGCACCGTGCAATGCCGGGTCTCATTCTGCGCTGGCATGGCGCAGCGGCACAACCGCGCGGCACTGCTCTGGGTCAAGGCTTTGCCGGTTTTTCGTGGGCCTTGGCACAGCCTGTGCTCAAGCGCTTACAGCTGGCCGCAGCCAGCCTTTTGTGTGTCGAGACAACCTGGAGAACAACAAGATGTCCACTCACCTGTCCACCGATCAATTGCTGCATGCCTACACGGTGATGCGCACCATCCGTGACTTCGAAGAACGCCTGCATGTGGAATTCGCCACCGGCGAGATCCCCGGTTTCGTGCACCTGTATGCCGGCCAGGAAGCCAGCGCCGCCGGGGTCATGGCGCACCTCAACGATGAAGACTGCATCGCCTCCAACCACCGTGGTCACGGCCATTGCATTGCCAAGGGCGTGGATGTGTTCGGCATGATGGCCGAGATCTACGGCAAGAAAACCGGCGTGTGCGGCGGCAAGGGCGGCTCCATGCATATTGCCGACCAGGAGAAGGGCATGCTCGGCGCCAACGGCATTGTCGGTGCCGGTGCGCCGTTGGCGGCAGGCGCTGCGCTGGCCTCCAAGCTCAAGGGCAGCCAGGGCGTGGCCGTGGCGTTCTTCGGCGACGGCGGCGCCAACGAGGGCGCGGTCTTCGAGGCGATGAACCTGGCGTCGATCATGAAGCTGCCGTGCCTGTTCGTCGCCGAGAACAACGGCTATGCCGAGGCCACCGGTTCCGGCTGGTCGGTGGCGTGCAAGGACATTGCCGAACGGGCAGTAGGCTTTGGCATGCCGGGGGTGATTGTCGATGGCAATGATTTCTTCGCGGTGCACACGGCGCTGGGCGTGGCGGTGGCGCGCGCACGCCAGGGCGAAGGACCGACCTTGGTGGAAGTGAAGCTCAGCCGCTTCTATGGCCACTTCGAAGGCGATGCGCAAACCTACCGCGGCCCGGATGAAGTCAAGAACCTGCGCGAATCCCACGACTGCCTCGTCCTGTTCCGCCAGCGCTGCAATGCCGAAGGCTGGCTCGATGCCGCGCAGTTCGAACGTATCGACGGCGAGGTCGCGCAGTTGATCGACGACGCCGTGCGCCTGGCCAAGTCCGATCCCAAACCCCAGGCCGCCGACCTGCTCAGTGATGTCTACGTCGCTTACCGCTAATAACAACAACAGGTGGAGAAAATCCCATGGCTCGCAAAATCAGCTATCAGCAGGCAATCAACGAAGCCCTCGCCCAGGAAATGCGCCGGGACCAGAGCGTGTTCATTATTGGCCAGGATGTGTCCGGCGGCACCGGTTCGCCCGGCGAGCAGGACGCCTGGGGTGGTGTGCTGGGGGTGACCAAAGGCCTTTACCCTGAGTTCCCGGAGCGCGTACTCGACGCGCCGTTGTCCGAAGTCGGCTACGTCGGCATGGCCGTCGGCGCCGCCACCCGTGGCATGCGCCCGGTGTGCGAGTTGATGTTTGTCGATTTTATCGGCTGCTGCCTCGACCAGTTGCTCAACCAGGCCGCCAAGTTTCGCTACATGTTC
Source organism: Pseudomonas khavaziana (assembly GCF_036704165.1). NCBI lineage: Bacteria > Pseudomonadati > Pseudomonadota > Gammaproteobacteria > Pseudomonadales > Pseudomonadaceae > Pseudomonas > Pseudomonas khavaziana. Next base: position 3,870,953 of record NZ_CP129946.1, on the reverse strand, counting down.
GGCGGCAAGACCACCACGCCGCTGGTCGTGCGCGCCATGTACGGCGCCGGCCTGCGCGCGGCCGCCCAGCATTCGCAGATGCTCACCTCGATGTGGACGCACATTCCCGGCCTCAAGGTGGTTTGCCCGGCCACGCCGTATGACGCCAAGGGCATGTTGATCCAGGCGATCCGCGACAACGACCCGGTGATCTTCCTCGAACACAAGATGCTCTACAGCCTGCAAGGCGAAGTGCCGCAAGAGCTCTACACCGTGCCGTTCGGCGAGGCCAATTTTGTGCGCGAAGGTCGCGATGTGACCCTGGTGACCTACGGGCGCATGGTGCACGTCGCCCTGGAAGCCGCCGCCAACCTGGCGCGCCAGGGCATCGACTGCGAGGTGCTGGACCTGCGTACCACCAGCCCGCTGGACGAAGACAGCATCCTTGAGAGTGTGGAAAAAACCGGGCGCCTGGTGGTGATCGACGAGTCCAACCCGCGTTGTTCCATCGCCACCGACATCAGTGCGTTGGTGGCCCAGCAGGGCTTTTCTTTCCTGCGTGCGCCGATCGAGATGGTTACTGCGCCGCATACGCCGGTGCCGTTTTCCGATGCACTGGAAGACCTGTACATCCCCAACGCGGCGAAGATCGAGGCCGCGGTGCTGAAGATCGCCGACAGGAGGAGTGCCGCATGATCCATACCTTGACCATGCCCAAGTGGGGGCTGTCGATGACCGAAGGCCGCATCGATGTCTGGCTCAAGCAGCCCGGCGACCGGGTGGAGAAGGGCGAGGAGGTGTTGGACGTGGAAACCGACAAGATCTCCAGCAGTGTCGAGGCGCCGTTCAGCGGTGTATTGCGCCGAGTGCTGGCGCAGAGCGACGAGACCTTGCCGGTGGGCGCGCTGTTGGGGATCGTGGTGGAAGGTGAGGCCAGCGAGGCGCAGATCGATGCGGTGATCGAAAGCTTCAACGCCGGCTTTGTCTCCAGCCGCACCGAAGCCGAAGCCACCGGGCCGAGTGCGCAGAAGATCGAGGTGGGCGGGCGCCTGTTGCGCTATCTCGACCTGGGCGAAGGCGCTACGCCGCTGGTGCTGGTGCATGGTTTTGGCGGCGACTTGAACAACTGGCTGTTCAACCAACCGGCCCTGGCCGCCGAACGCCGGGTGATCGCCCTGGACCTGCCAGGGCATGGCGAGTCGGGCAAGGCCCTGCAAACGGGAAACGCCGAGGAACTGAGCCAGGCCGTACTGGCCTTGCTCGATCACCTGCAACTCGACCGTGTGCACCTGGCCGGGCACTCCATGGGCGGGCTGGTCAGTCTGACGGTCGCGCGCCAGGCACCCGCGCGCGTTGCCTCCCTGACCCTGATCGCCAGCGCCGGGTTGGGTGCGGCTATCAATGGCGATTACCTGCACGGTTTTACCGAGGCCAACAACCGTAATGCGCTCAAGCCGCAACTGGTGCAACTGTTCAGCGACCCGGCGCTGGTGACGCGGCAGATGCTGGAGGACATGCTCAAGTTCAAGCGCTTGGAAGGCGTGGATCAGGCCTTGAAGCAACTCAATGCGCAGTTGTTTGAAGGCGGGCGCCAGCGCCTGGATTTGCGCAACGTGGTGGGGCAGCAACCGAGCCTGGTGATCTGGGGCAGTGACGATGCAATCATCCCGGCCGGCCATGCCCAGGGCCTGGAGGCCCAGGTGGAGGTCCTGCCCGGCCAGGGGCATATGGTGCAGTTGGAAGCGGCGGAACAGGTCAACCAACTGATTGCAACCTTCCTCAAATCCCAGCCTTGAAATGCAGCCAAATGTAGGAGGGGGCTTGCCCTAATGCCAGTCAGTTAAGCGGTCATCGCCTTCGGTAGGAGCGAGCTTGCTCGCGAAGAACGTTAACGATAACGCGTGTTTGCTGAATGAACGCGGCGCCTGTAAGTTTTTCGCGAGCAAGCTCGCTCCTACAAAAAAGCCCTAACTGACTGGCATTAGGGCTTGCCCCCTCCCACAAATGACTGGATTTCACAGTGAGCGCTTGAGCGTTTCGCTGGGCAGTTCCTTGAACAATGTTCGATAGCTGTTAGAGAACCGCCCCAAATGCCAGAACGACCAGTTCATCGCCACTTCGGCAACCGTCGTGTTCGTCGCGCTCAACAGCTCCCGCCGCGCCCCATTCAACCGGCGCAACCTTAACCACTGCGCCGGGCTCATTCCGGTATAGGTCTTGAAGCCTTGCTGCAATTGGCGCAACGGTACGCCGGCAATCTGCGCCAGTTCCAGCAGGTTGACGCTTTCATCCGGCGCATCCGCCGTCCATTCACCGATGCGTGCCATCAACCGGCGTGCCTCGCTGCGCTTTTGCAATGAACCGCGGTCCAGGCACACGCAGGCGTTGTCGAGGATAAACAGGCAGTCGTCGAGCAGTTGCTGGGTGAGGGCATCGCGGCTGATGGGGTCGGTCAGTGCCGACAGACGCGTCAGCGTGCCACTGAGCCAGCGGGTGAACAGTGCGTTCTGCTGGCACCTCAGCGGCGCCATGAACAACCCTTCAAGTTTTGCTACGTCCAGCCCATGACGCTGCACAAACTGCGGGCCGAACACCACTGCCACTTCACGGTAGTTTTCCGGGGTGATCCAGGTGTTGCGGCTTTCGCCATTGAGCATATACAGGCTGTTGTCGCTGCCGTCGAAACAGAACGCCAGGGCCCCGGATGGTGCGTTGAACTGCTGTTCCACGCGGGTGTTCATGCACTCCTCGTACACCTGCACGCCTTGCAGGTCGAGGTAGCGTACCCGCCCGGCAAAATGCCCGGGGGACATCTGCTGGTACTGCTGCACCCAACCGGGTGTCGCACTGCATTGGGCGGCCACATCGCCGGTAGCGAAGGCCTGTACGCGCAAAGCGGTTGCCTGTGTCATGGGTGATCCGTGCGCACTCTATTGGTGCGTTGTGCTGCGTGCAAAGTGGATAGATGCGGTTTGAAGGCTGGCCCAAGATAGACCTCAATGCGCCGCAAGTACAAGCCGGCGTCGCATCCCACCCAAGACGAGGTCCTTATGAACGCCCCCTTCGATCAGCTCTCCACCTGGCTGAAAGAACACAAGATTACCGAAGTCGAATGCGTGATCAGTGATTTGACTGGCATCGCGCGCGGCAAGATTGCACCCACCAACAAGTTCCTGCATGAGCGAGGCATGCGCCTGCCGGAAAGTGTGTTGCTGCAAACGGTAACCGGGGACTTTGTCGACGACGATATCTACTACGACCTGCTCGACCCGGCCGATATCGACATGATCTGCCGCCCGGTGGCCAACGCCACCTACGTGGTGCCCTGGGCCATCGAACCCACTGCCATCGTGATCCACGACACCTTCGACAAGCAGGGCAACCCCATCGAACTGTCGCCGCGCAATGTGCTCAAGAAAGTCTTGCAACTCTACACCGACCAGGGCTGGCAGCCGATTGTCGCGCCGGAAATGGAGTTCTACCTGACCCAGCGCTGCGAAGACCCGGACCTGCCGTTGAAGACACCTATAGGCCGTTCCGGGCGCGCCGAAACCGGGCGCCAATCGTTTTCCATCGACGCCGCCAACGAATTCGACCCGCTGTTCGAAGATGTCTATGACTGGTGCGAAGCCCAGGGCCTGGACCTCGACACGCTGATCCACGAAGACGGCCCGGCGCAGATGGAAATCAACTTTCGCCACGGCGATGCCCTGGACCTCGCCGACCAGATCACCGTATTCAAGCGCACCCTGCGTGAGGCCGCGCTCAAGCACAACGTCGCCGCGACCTTCATGGCCAAGCCGGTGGCCGATGAACCGGGCAGTGCCATGCACCTGCACCAGAGCGTGGTGGAGATCGCCACCGGCAAGCCGGTGTTCGTCGATGCCGACGGCCGCATGACACCCTTGTTTTTGCATCACATCGGCGGCTTGCAGAAATACATCCCCAAGCTGCTGCCGATGTTTGCGCCCAACGTCAACTCGTTCCGCCGCTTTCTGCCGGACACTTCGGCGCCGGTCAACGTCGAGTGGGGCGAAGAGAACCGCACCGTCGGCCTGCGTGTGCCCACCTCAAGCCCGGAGGCAATGCGCGTGGAAAACCGCTTGCCGGGCGCCGATGCCAACCCGTACCTGGCGATTGCCGCCAGCCTGTTGTGTGGCTACCTGGGCATGATCGAGCAGATCGAACCCAGTGCGCCGGTGGAAGGCCGCGCCTATGAACGGCGCAACCTGCGCCTGCCGTTCACCCTGGAGGATGCCCTGGCGCGCATGGAGGACTGCGACACGGTCAAGCAGTACCTGGGAGAAAAGTTCGTGCGCGGCTACGTCGCGGTCAAGCGCGCCGAGCATGAGAATTTCAAGCGGGTGATCAGTTCCTGGGAGCGTGAGTTCCTGCTATTGAGTGTCTAAAAACAATCATAAAAGGGGTGACGATATGCGTCTTGTGAACAAGCTTTTCCCGCTGGCCCTGGTGGCGGCATTCAGCAGTGCAGGGCAGGCCGCGCCGACGGTCAGCGTCTATAACTGGACTGATTACATTGGCGAGACCACCTTGGCGGATTTCCAGGCGAAAACCGGGATCAAGGTGATCTACGATGTGTTCGACTCCAATGAAACCCTGGAGGGCAAGTTGCTGGCCGGGCGCACCGGCTATGACGTGGTGGTGCCGTCCAATCATTTCCTGGCGCGCCAGGTGAAGGCCGGTGCGTTCCTCAAGCTCGACCGTGCGCAGTTGCCCAACTTCAAGAACCTCGACCCCAAGCTGCTCGAGTTGCTGGAGCAGAATGACCCGGGTAACGCCCACTCGGTGCCGTACCTGTGGGGCACCAATGGCATCGGCTACAACGTCGACAAGGTCAAGCAGGTGCTGGGCATCGATCATATCGATTCGTGGGCGGTGCTGTTCGAGCCCGAGAACATCAAGAAACTCAACCAGTGCGGTGTGGCCTTCCTCGACTCGGCGGACGAACTGTTCCCGGCGATCCTCAACTACATGGGCAAGGACCCACGCAGCGAGAACCCCGAGGACTACAAGCAAGCCGAGGCCAAGCTATTGACGTTGCGGCCGTACGTTACCTATTTCCATTCTTCCAAGTACATTTCGGACCTGGCCAACGGCGATATTTGCGTCGCGTTCGGCTATTCCGGCGATGTATTCCAGGCCGCCAACCGCGCCAAGGAAGCCAAGAACGGCGTGAACATTGCCTACTCGATCCCCAAGGAAGGCTCCAACCTATGGTTCGACCTGCTGGCGATCCCGGCAGACGCCACCAACCCCAAGCAGGCCCACGCCTTTATCAACTACCTGCTCGACCCTGAAGTGATCGCCAAGGTCAGCGCCTCAGTGGGTTACGCCAACGCCAACCCGGCGGCCAAGCCGTTCATGGCCCCGGAACTGGTGGACAACCCCGAGGTGTACCCGCCCCAGGCAGTGCTCGACAAACTCTATATTTCCACCACGCCGACGCCGGCAACCATGCGCCTGATGACCCGCGCCTGGAGCAAAGTGAAGACCAACAAATGATGCTGTCCCATGACCACGCCCAGTCCTATTACCGCGCCTCGGCCCACGCATTGCCTGAGCGCGCCGCCCTGGGTACAGACCTGAGCGCCGATGTGTGTGTGATCGGTGGCGGTTTTACCGGGGTCAACACCGCCATCGAATTGGCCCAGCGCGGGCTCTCGGTGATCCTGCTGGAAGCTCGGCGCATTGGCTGGGGTGCCAGTGGGCGCAACGGCGGGCAGTTGATCCGCGGCATCGGCCATGATGTCTCGGGGTTTGCCAAATACGTGGGTGAGGAGGGCGTGCGTTACCTGGAGCGGGCCGGCATCGACTCGGTGGCGTTGGTGGGCCAGCGCATTGTCGAGCATGGCATCGATTGCGACCTGCGCTGGGGCTTCTGTGAGCTGGCCAACACGCCGGTACAGTTCGCGGCGTTCAAGGGCGAACAGGCACATTTGGCGGCCATGGGGTACGCCCATGAAACGCGACTGGTCGGCCCCCAGGACATGGCGCAGGTGGTGGACTCGACGGTGTACGCCGGTGGCCTGGTCGACATGGGCTCAGGGCATCTGCACCCGCTCAACCTGGTGCTGGGCGAGGCCCAGGTGGCCGAGGCCCTTGGCGTGAAGATCTTCGAGCACACGCAAGTTCTGGAACTGATCCATGGCGACACCGTGCAGGTGCGCTGCGCCGCGGGCACTGTGCGCGCCGCCCAACTGGTGCTGGCGTGTAATGCGCATCTGGAAGACCTGGAGCCGCGTTTGAGCGGCAAGGTGCTGCCGGCCGGCAGTTACATTATCGCTACCGAGCCGCTGCCTGAGCACGTGGCGCAACAGTTGATCCCACAGAACCTGGCGCTGTGCGACCAGAAGGTCGGGCTGGATTACTACCGGCTTTGCGCTGACCGACGCCTGTTGTTCGGTGGCGCCTGCCATTACTCGGGGCGCGATCCCCAGGACATCGCCGCGTATATGCGCCCGAAAATGCTCAAGGTGTTCCCGCAACTGGCCGACACCGCCATCGAGTTCCAGTGGGGCGGCAAGATCGGCATCACCGCCAACCGCTTTCCCCAGGTCGGGCGGCTGCAGCAGTACCCGAATGTGTTCTATGCCCAGGGCTATTCCGGCCATGGCCTCAACGTAACGCACTGGTGCGCACGGCTGCTGGCCGAAGCGATTCACGCCGGCAGCAGCCGCGGCCTGGATATCTTCAGCCAGGTGCCGCACATGACCTTCCCGGGCGGCAAGGCACTGCGCTCGCCGCTGCTGGCGCTGGGCATGTTGTGGTATCGGTTACGCGAGATGCTCTGACCCCAGGTGGTGTTTAAAGGGGCGGAGCAGTGTGGCGAAAAGCGGAAGGGCTTTTTTCAAGACACTTTTTCCGTCCCTTGCCTACTGACCGTACGGTTAGTTACCCGCGTGCAAATCTTTGCGTAAATTGCGCCCCGCATAAGCTGCGGTCCAGGGAGACGCTTATAGACAGTCCCCATGCCGCCCAAGACGCTGGCATAACGGGGGGGAAGGGCCATGCGCCTGAGTAAATCCGATCTAGTCGCAGGGCTGGCGGTGACGATAATCTGGGGCGCCAACTTCTCGGTCATTGGCCTGGGCCTGGAGGATTTGGACCCGTTTGTGCTGACCCTGCTGCGGTTCACCTTCTGTGCGCTGCCCCTGGTGATGTTCATTCCCAAGCCGCAGGGTGTTTCCTACGTCTTGTTGGCTGCCTATGGCGTGCTGTTCGGTGCCGGGCTGTGGGGCGTGGTCAACGTAGCCATGCACAACGGGCTGTCGGCGGGAATGTCTTCGGTGTTCCTGCAGTTCAGTGCGTTCTTCACCCTCATCATGAGCCGGTTGTTTCTCAAGGAACCCATAAGCAGGGGCCACGGGGCGGGAATGCTGTTGTCTGCGCTGGGGCTGTTCATGATCCTGCACCTGTCGGCACACGCCTCGACCACGCTGGGCATTCTGCTGGTGTTGCTGGCGGCGCTGTCGTGGTCGTTGTGCAACTTGATCGTCAAGGTCAACCAGCCTGAGGACATGGTGGCCTTTATCGTCTGGTCCAGTCTGTTTTCGATCCCCGTCCTGTTGTTGATGACCTTGTGGTTCGAGGGGGCCGAGCCGCTCACGCACCTGGTCACCGACCTGACCTGGGGGGCGGGCTTCTCGATTGTGTTCCAGTGCTATATCACTACCATCGTCGGGTACCGGGTATGGAACAACCTGACGAAGAAATACCCGGCTTCGCGGATGGCGCCGTTGTTGTTGATGGTACCGGTGTCGGGGCTGTTCACGTCCTATGTGTTCTTCGGCGAACAGCTGAGCCTGGGGCAGTGGGTTGCGATTGGGCTGGTGTTTGTGGGGATTGCGATTTTCGTCAACTCGGCGGGGATCATGGAGAGGTTGGCACGTTAGAAATGTGGGGCTGGTGTGATGATTCGATGGCGGTGGGTCAGTCACGGATATGCTTGCTGACACTCCCTCATCGGGGGCAAGCCCCCTCCCACAGTTGATCGCATTTATTCAGGCAAAACGCGGTTGAAATGTGGGAGGGGGCTTGCTCCCGATAGCGGTGGTTCAGGGACAGGGATGTTGACTGACCCACCTATATCGCTGCAAACCTCCTCCCACATAGTTAGATAGCGGTAGGTTCAGTCAGCACCTTGCGAAACGTTTCCACCAATGGTCGCAGGTTGACCCGGTGCCACGCCGCCCACAGCGGTGTGGTGTAGCTCAGCCATGGCAGCTCACGCAACACCACGCCGGGCGGTGCGTTGCGGCTCAGGCCCTTCTGCACCATCGCCACTCCAAGCCCCGAGGCTACCAGGCCCAATGCGGTAAAGGGCTCGCTGGCTTCCATGGGAATCTGCGGGGTGAACCCGGCACGGATGCAGGCGGCGACGAAATCATCGGCGGGGTTGGCGCCGGGTTTGCGCTGCACGCCGATCCATTGTTGTTCGGCCAGGTGCTGGGGCAGCAACTCGTTTTGCCTGGCCAGTGGATGCTGTTCGGGCAGGGCCAGCAGCATCGGGTCGTCGAGCACTTGCAAGGCGGTCAGGTCCGGGTCGTCGGCGGCAGGCGGTTCGCCCACCAGGGCGATGTCCAGGCTGCGTTGGCGCAGGCCCTCCAGTTGCTCCAGGGACGGCAGGTTATACAGCTTGATGTGCACGGTGGGCCGATCATCGCGCAGGATGCGCAAGGCATTGGGCAGTACGCCGGCATGCATGGCATTTTCGATATAGCCAATGCACAAGCCGCCTTCTTCCCCACGGCCCAGGCGCTTGCCCAGGGATTCCAGGCGATTGGCGTGGGTCAGCAGCGCTTTGGTTTCGGCCAGGAAGGTCTGGCCGTCGCGGGTCAGGCGGATGCGCTGCTGGCTGCGCTCGAACAGGGTCAGGCCCAGCCGCTCTTCGAGCTGGGCGATCTGGCGGCTCAGGGGCGATTGAGAGATGTGCAGGCGCTCGGCGGCGCGGCCGACGTGTTCTTCCTCGGCGACCACTTCGAAGTAGCGCAGTTGGCGTAGATCGATCATGTAAGACCTATGGGGACTCAAGTTGGTCGCAGTATGTCTTGGACGGTCTAACTAACGCAATCTAGGATCTGCTCAACGGTAACCCCCCTGAACCGATTGAGGACCCCACCATGAGCTTGAAAGACAAACTGCCCGGCGTACTGGGCTTTGGCACCGCGCCCCTGGGCAATATGTTCCGCGCCATTCCCGAGGACGAAGCCCAAGCCACCGTCGAGGCCGCCTGGAACCACGGCGTGCGTTACTTCGACACCGCACCCTTCTACGGCTCGGGCCTGTCGGAAATCCGCCTGGGCCAGGCCCTGTCTAACTACAACCGCGATGACTACGTGCTCAGCACCAAGGTCGGCCGGGTGATTCTGGATGAAGTCGAAGCCGGCTCCCGCGACCTCGGCGAAAAAAGCGGCGTGTTCGAACACGGCCTGCCGAACAAAATGCTCAATGACTACAGCGCCGACGCCACTTTGCGCTCCATTGAAGACAGCCTCGAACGCCTGCAGACCGATCGCCTGGACATCGTATGGGTTCACGACATCGCCCAGGACTTCTACGGCGACCAATGGCTGGAGCACTTCAACCAGGCCCGTACCGGCGCGTTCAAAGTGCTGACCCGCTTGCGTGAAGAGGGCGTGATCAAGGCCTGGGGCCTTGGTGTCAATCGCGTCGAGCCTTGCGAACTGACCCTGGACCTGGCTGAGGCCCAGCCCGACGGTTTCCTTTTGGCCGGCCGCTACACCTTGCTGGACCACGAGCGCGCCCTGCAACGCTTGATGGATTCGGCGTTGGCCCAGCACGTCGAAATTGTCGTAGGTGGCCCCTACAGCTCCGGCATTCTTGCCGGCGGCACGCATTTCGAATACCAACCAGCCAGCCCGGCAATCATCAGCAAGGTCGAGCAGATCAAGGCGATCGCCCAGGTGTTTAGCGTGAGCGTGAAAGCCGCGGCGCTGCAGTTTTCCCTGGCGCACCCGGCCGTGGCGGCAGTGATTCCCGGTGCCAGTCGTCCGGGACGGATTGCCGAAGATGTCGCCGCGTTGTCAGAGAAGATTCCAGCAGCCTTCTGGCAAGCGTTGCGCGAGGCCCGATTGATATCGGACCGTGCGCCTTTGCCCCTCTAATTCTTAAGGAGTCTAAGCATGAAAATCGATGTGAGCGGCAAAGTAGCCATCGTCAGCGGCAGCACCGCCGGTATCGGCCTGGGCATCAGTCAGGCGCTGGCGCAATCCGGTGCTACGGTGGTGGTGATCGGCCGGGACGCGGGCAAGGTCGACGACGCCTTGGCCAGCATCCGCCAGGTGGTGCCCGGCGCCGACCTGCGTGGGCTGGTGGCCGACCTTGGCACCCTTGAGGGCGCCGAGAAACTCTTCGCTGCCGAACCTCGCGCCGATATCCTGGTCAACAACCTCGGCATCTTTAACGATGTGGATTTCTTCGAGGCGCCAGACAGCGAGTGGACGCGCTTCTATGAGGTCAATGTGATCTCCGGCGTGCGCCTGTCGCGCCATTATGCGCCGGGCATGGTCGAGCAGGGCTGGGGCCGGGTGATCTTTGTGTCGTCGGAGTCCGGCGTGGCTACGCCGGCCGACATGATCAACTACGGCGTGACCAAAAGCGCCAACCTGGCGGTATCCCACGGTTTGGCCAAGCGCTTGGCAGGCACCGGGGTCACGGTGAATGCGATCCTGCCGGGGCCGACCTTTACCGACGGCCTGGAGCAGATGCTCAAGGACGCTACGGCCGAGTCCGGGCGCAGTGCACGGGAGGAGGCCGATGTGTTCGTGCGTAATGCGCGGCCCACCTCGATCATCCAGCGCGCCGCCAATGTGGATGAAGTGGCGAACCTGGTGGCGTACATTGCTTCACCGCTGTCGTCTGCCACCACCGGTGCCGCGTTGCGGGTCGACGGCGGCGTTGTCGACAGCATGGCGATCTGATTTTTCTCTGTTTGGAGTATTTATCGTGGCAACAGCATCTTCTGTGATTGAAATCCCGGCATCGGCCGACCACGTCTGGCAACTGATCGGCGGCTTCAACAGCCTGCCCGACTGGCTGCCCTTTATCGCCAAGAGCGAGCCAGGCGAAGGTGGTCGTGTGCGTCACCTGACCACGGCTGACGGTGGCCAGATCGTCGAGCGCTTGCAGAGCTTCGACAACGTGGCGCGCACCTACAGCTACACCATTGAGGCGTCGCCGTTTCCGGTGAGTGCTTATCTGGCGACCTTGCAGGTTGAAGCGCTGACTGAGACGTCGGCGAAAGTGACCTGGTCCGGCGTGTTCACCCCAGTGGCAGACACTACGGACGCGGCGGTGGAGGAGTTGTTTGCCGGCGTCTATAACGGTGGTCTTGAGGCGTTGCGCGGCAATTTCCCCGACTGAATCCGGCTAAAGCTCGACAGCTCCCACATTGAACAAATGTGCGTGGGCTGTCGCGATTGTCTGTGCCGGCGTCATCCGCGCTGTATCAAGCCTGAACGCCGGTTCATCCCAGCTTTCATACTCATGCACCAGCACCGACTGCCAGGTCGGCGACGCCAGCCCGGGAACATCGCCCACACGGTTTTCCACACGGCGCCGGTGCTCTTGCTGATCAGAACACACCACCTGGATATTGATCAGTTCTACCCCCGCTGTCGTCGCCACCGTCTGCCACGCTAGGCGGCTCTCCTTGACCGGGTTCACGCAATCGGCAATGACCCGCTGCCCCAAGCGCAAATTACTCAGCGCCAGCGCATTCGCTACGCCATAGCCACTGGCACCCACATCGCCGGCCAATACCGCGGCATCACGCAGTGCCTGTTCGATCACGTCGATGCGCAGGTAAACCGCGCCGGTCTGTCGCGCCAGTTGGCTGGCAATCGTAGTCTTGCCACTGCCGGGCAGGCCGCTGAATACGATAAGCATGACCATCAATCCTTTGTAGGAGCGAGCTTGCTCGCGAAGAACGTCAACGATAACGCGTACTTGCAGGTAAAACGTGTCGTCTTCACGATTTTCGCGAGCAAGCTCGCTCCTACAGTGTTATTAGAACTGCTTCACTTCGACAACAGGACCTGCGCCCATGACCTTGCCGTTCGTGAAGATGCACGCCCACGGCGACGACTTCATCATCATCGACCGCCGTGGCCAGAACAACCCCATTACTGCTGACCGGCCGTGTCGAACCGATCATGCAGGGCACCGCGCACCTTTACTAGAACGTCACGGTAAAGGTGGTGCCGGCCATCGCACAGGAGCGCACCGCCACATCGCCGCCATGCACCCTGGCCAGTTCGCGCACGATATACAGGCCCAGGCCGACGCTGCGCACATCGCTGCCCTGGTCGGTGCCACGGGTCATGGGTTCGAACAGCCCCGCCAGCAGTGATTCGGGAATTGCCGGGCCATGGTTGTGCACGGCGACGGCACAGGCGTTGTCGCCCAGGCGCGAGGTGATGGTGATCGGTTGCAGCAGGTCGCCATAGGCCACGCTGTTGGCGACGAGGTTGCCGATGATCTGCTGCACCCGGTCGGCATCCAGACACGCTTGGCCAAGGCCTTCGGCGTGGTGCACCAGCGTGGCGGCAGGGAAGGCTACGCGCAGTTCGTCCACCGCATGCTGGATCACATTGTGCAGATCCAGCGGAACCGCCTTGATGGTGATGCCTTGGCCGACCCGGGCCTGGGTGAAGTCCAGCAGGTCGGCGATCATGCGATGGGCGCGTTCCGACGATTGGCCGATATGCCCCAGCAACTGGCGCTCCTTGGCCGTACGCTCGCCACGCTGGAGAAAGTCCGAGGCCATGCGGATGGCGGTGAGCGGGTTTTTCAAGTCATGGCTGACAATCGCCACCATCTGTTCGGCGAACAACGCCCGGCGCTGGGCGATGGCATAGGCCTCGCTCAATTCGGCCTGGGCCTGTTGCAAGGCCAGTTCGGTGGCGGTTTTTTCCTGGAGCAGGGCTTCGGCCAACTTGCGCGCATTGAGCAGTTCGCGCTCGTATTTGTCACGGTCGGTGGTGCCGAACAGCGCCAGGTCATGCACCACGCCATCGGGCTGCTGGCGTTGGTTGGCGTTAAGCAAGACGGTGACTTTATTCCCGGCGCAATGGCGGATATCGAGCTTCACCTCGTTGACGCTGCCATGCATGCGCAGCATTGGTGCCAGGTGGGTCTGGTAGAAGATCCGCCCGCCAATGGTCAGCAGGTCCTGGAACCTGCGCCCCTGCAACTCGGCCGCGCTGAACCCGAGCCAGTCGCTCAGGCGCGGGTTGACGTGCAGGATCGTACCGTCCTCCCGGGTCACGGCCAGGGCGCAGGCGGCGCTGTCAAACAGCGAGTCAGGCATCGGCAGCAGCCCATGGTGCCAGGAACGCGTCCATCGCCGCCGCGCACGCCTGGGGCGCGCTCATATGGGGGCAATGGCCGATATTGTCCACCAGGCAATAGGTGCTGTTGGGCATCACGGCATGCAGGAATTCACCCACCGCCACAGGCGCGATCAGGTCGTCGCTCGATTGCAGGATCAGTACCGGAGTGGCCAGGCCCTGCACGTCTTGGCGGTTGTCCGAGAGGAAGGTCACGCGGGCGAACTGCTTGGCGATGTCCGGCTCGGTGCGGCAGAAGCTTTCGGTGAGTTCGGTGCTCAACGTCGGTTGCGTGGGCGCGCCCATGATCACCGGGGCCATGGCGCTGGACCAGCCCAGGTAGTTGCTGTCCAGGGTGTCGAGCAGGTCGTCGATATCGTCGTGCTTGAAGCCACCGACATAATCCTCGCTGTCGATATAGCGCGGCGATGGGCCGATCATCACATGCGCGGCAATGCGCCCGGGGGCGAAACGGTCGGCAAGGGTGCCGATCATCGCGCTGACTGAATGGCCCACCAGAATCACCGGGCCTTCGGCGTAGGCGTCGATAATTTCGTTCAGATCATGGGCATAGCCATCCAGGCGGCTGTATTTGGTTTTGTCGAACGCACTCAGGTCCGACCGGCCGGCGCCGACCAAGTCATAGAGCACCACGCGAAAGCGCTCGAGAAAGTGCGGCGCCAAGTAATTCCACATCGCCTGGTTGCAGCCAAAGCCGTGGGAAAACACCAGGGTCGAAGGCCCATGGCCCTTCACGCTGATATTGTTGCGTTGGCATAGATCCATGGCGTTCTCGTAGATGGCAAATAGCTATGTGGGCGTGGCGGCAGTTTAGATAGTCGAAGGCCTGGGGTCACGTGTTATACGTCGATAAGGTAAAGTCGGCGCCTTCAGGAAGAAACTTCAGGTAACAAAGCATGGTGATGATTCTGCGGCAATCGGTGTTGAGCCTGCTGGCCCTGTTAATTGTCGGTCTGATGAGCCTGGCCCGGGCTGACACTTCGCCCATCGGGGTGGCCCTCGACCAACGGGTGATCGACCTCACCAACACCCTCGACTCCACCACCACCCAGCGCTTGAAAAATCAACTCGCCGAGCTTGAACAACGCAAAGGCTCGCAAGTCGCGGTATTGCTGGTGCCGACCACCGGCAGCGACGGCATCGAGGACTACGCCAACCAACTGTTCCGCGCCTGGAAGCTGGGGCGTAAGGACGTCGACGACGGCATCCTGCTGTTAGTGGCCAAAGACGACCGCAAGGTACGCATCGAAGTGGGCTACGGCCTGGAAGGTACGGTCACCGATCTGCTGGCCCACCGCATTATCGAAGAGCGCATCACCCCGGCGTTTCGCCAGGGGGACTTTGCCGGAGGTATCCAACAAGGTGTTGATGCGCTGATTGTACTGGTGGACGGCGGCGACCTGCCCAAGGTGGCCGGGCCCGGGATCAACCCCCAATTTATCGCGATACTGGCGGCGTTTGTCCTGGGAGGCCTGGGTGGCGTGCTGATCGCCGCCGGCAAGCTGCGTTGGCGCAAGGGCTTGATCCTCGCGGTGGCGGCCACGCTGTTGCTGGCACTGCTCGGTGGCGGTCAACAATGGCCGATGTTCCTGTTTGTCATGCCGCTGACCCTGTTGATTGGCGGCGCCACATTTGGTGCCTTGTGGCAGGTACGCCCGCTGTTCTACGGCGTGATCGGGCTGCTGGCCTATAGCGTCGGGCTGGTGGTGGCGGACCACTACGTGGACGTCAGTTTTATCCATTGGCTGCTATGGCCGCTGTGCATAGGGGTAGTGCTGGGCTTGTACCTGGTGCTGCTGCTGATCATGAGGCACACCTGGAGGAGCAGCCGTACAGGATTTAGCGTGCGACTGTGGGCGGTAGTGGCCGTGTACGTGGTCGCCGGGCTGGTGATCGATGGCGGGCGCGATGGCTGGCTGCTGGCGTTTCCCATCGCATCGTTTGTCGCGCTGATTATCTTTGGCAAGGTTGGCGAGGGGGCGGGATCTGGCTCGGGCGGCGGATCCGGTTCGAGTTCCAGTAGCTCCAGCTCCAGCAGCAGTTCGTCTGGTGGCGGTGGTTCCAGTGGCGGTGGTGGGGCTTCTGGCAGTTGGTAGCGCTTCGGTTGATGCCCAGTCAGATATGGGAGCGAGCAAGACCGCTCCCACATACAGGCTAGGGCTTGGCGCTGGCGTGGCGTGTAGTTTTTTGCAGACTCCAGGATTACACCTTAACCCAACCGTCTTTGCCATCAGATTTGATTTCGAAGTCGATGGGCTCACGCTTGGCGTTGAGCTGAGCATCGTCGACAGTTTTTTCATCCGAGGGCAGGAGGTTGCCGTCCAACCGATTGCGGTTGGCCTGAGCCCGAGCCTCGTCACTGGCGCTTATTCCGGCCTTCTTGTCATCGAACACTTCGGCATCTTCCCCAGCCGTTTTATCCAAGGGGTTGTGCCTTGCCTGGTCGCTATCGATTCGGCTTTTGTCAGCGGGATGTTGGGCAGGTATGAATGGGACGAAACCATTGATTGAAGTCACAATTGCACCTCTTTGCTAGCTAGGAAATGGACCCGCCAGGATCTGATCCTAGCCGGGTATTTCGCAGGCTACAGCCCCGCTAGCGGGCGCTCAATCAGCGCATTTCGGGTGAATGTAACGGCGTGAAACCGTTGTATGTTCAGGCCGCCGACTCGCAAGAAGTGGCTGTAGGCACAGTCTTGAGGAACGCATGCAATGACTCGCTTAACGTAAGATCGCGGCGATCAATTCAAGGTTTTTACTCGGTGAAATACATTGATAGGCTGCGCGTTTGTTGGCGGATTCAAGCTTTGCAACATAAATACGATCAT
Source organism: Pseudomonas khavaziana (assembly GCF_036704165.1). Taxonomy (NCBI): domain Bacteria; kingdom Pseudomonadati; phylum Pseudomonadota; class Gammaproteobacteria; order Pseudomonadales; family Pseudomonadaceae; genus Pseudomonas; species Pseudomonas khavaziana. The sequence continues at coordinate 3,854,755 of NZ_CP129946.1, read as the reverse complement.
TCCCAGGAGGAGCGCTACAACACCATCACCATCTCATGCCAGGCCATTCCACCGTGGTCCGACGGCGAAGGGCGCACATAGGTGTAGCCCATGCGGGTGTACAACGGCACATGCTGTTGCTTGCACATCAGGTGAATGGTCTGCTTGCCCAGCGTACGCATGCGTTGCACGAACTCAGTCATCAGGGTTGTTGCATAGCCTTTGCCCTGATGCGCCGGGTCGACCACCACCGACATGATCACCGCATTCGGTGCCTCGGGTGAGTGACCGACCAACTCCTTGAAGGCCTCGTCCGACATCACTACCTCATGGGCGCAGCCCGAATTGATAAACCCGACCACATCGCCGTCTGCTTCCAGGATCAGAAACCCCTGGGGATACTGCGCGATGCGCGTGGCGATCTTTTCCAGGGTCGCGGCTTCGTCGCCTTCGTAGGCGCTGGTTTCGATTTCAAAGCAGCGGGCGGCGTCGGCGGGGAGGGCGTTGCGCAAGGTGAGGGCGGGCATAGGTGTTTCCTGGTGCGTTGAGCGAAAGGTCATATCATAACGCTAACTAACTGATGCGCCGCGATCCAAATGTGGGAGGGGCGGTGCGACGATTCGACTTGCTCCCGATGGCGGCCTTGGGGCCGACCAGGATGCTGGATCAGACCGAGTACATATCCATTATTTGGGCAACGGCCACTATTGGTTCCGCTCTTACTGCGGCTCACTTTTGAAAAGCCCAAAAGTAAGCAAAAGGCTCATGCCCCACCACTCGGCACCTCGCCCAGGCTCGGTGTGCCCGTAATTCGCCATGGATTTGGGGGGCCGCCGCCACGCGCCATCCATGGCGCGGGGCGACTAAACCGGCATCCCTGCCGGTTTACCCCCCAAATCCCTGTCGAATTCCGGCCAGCGTGGTTTAACGGGGCGCCTCAGATCAAAAGCAGATCAAGATCAAGAGCGGCTCGCTTCGCATCGTGGTTACGTATCGGGGGCAAGCCCCCTCCCACAGTTGACCGAGTTCGACATAGCCTGGCGGTAGGTTTGAGTTCTGCAAAACCAGAAAACCCGCCAAGGCGGGTTTCCTCACAGCTCACATCACATCAGGCAATAGCAGGCGAATCAAAGCCGCGCTTTTCAATCACGGTAAACACATCCGCCACATCCTGGACCATGATCCGGGCGGTATTGGCGACGGTGTTGATATCGTGCTCGGCATAGTCCGACACGTTGGAGCAGGCCATCAGGTGCAGGTAGGCGAGTGCGGCATTGAGCCGTTCGCTGGCACAGGCGTGCAACTCGCTCAGCGGCGCGTCGCTGTCGATCAGCAGCACGGGGTAGTCGGTTGCGGTTTGGGACATGGGGGTGAAGCGGCGTGGCGGGTGTTGAGTAGTCATAAGGTTCGATTCTATTTGGGTAAAAAGAACTGCCACCTTGCTGCTGCGAAACAGACTGGGTGGCAACTGTGCGCGGGTTCGCAGACCAGGAAGAATCACCCCCGGCAGACCCGAAGGTCTCCCACGCACAGCCGCCATAAACAAGACGCAAGCGGACTCCGCCTGAGGGTCTGATGACTGTGCAGGTTGATTCTATTTTGTAGGGCTGCGAAACCCTGTCGCCAGCCAACGCCAGCGACGGGGCGAACTATAAAGTGCCCTCCGCGAGGGCGCAACTAAGAGGTTGTATCAGACCCCACCCACCAACTTACCCCCATCCATGCGGCGCTTATACGCACTGTCGCGACTCGCCAGCCAGAAGTACAGCGGCGACGTCACCGCCAACCCCACCACCCAGGACAGGTCTGCGCCGTTGATGTGTTCGGAAATCGGGCCTACGTAAAGTGGTGTGTTCATAAACGGAATCTGCACCGCAATCCCCACCGCATACGCCAGCAACGCCTGTGGGTTGTACTTGCCGTAGATGCCACCATCGACGCGGAAGATCGAGGCGATGTCGTACTTGCCTTTGTGGATCGCATAGAAGTCGATCAGGTTGATCGCCGTCCACGGCACCAACACCACCAGCAGCACCAGCACCATGTCGACGAAGTGGCCGATGAAGTCCTTGGAGGCGAACACCGCCGCAATCGAACAGGCGGCCAGCACGATGATGGAGATCACGGCGCGGCTTTTGGCCGTGGGGATCCAGCGGTAGGCGAAGGTCTGCACCAGGGTGATGATCGACAGCACTGCGCCGTACAGGTTGAGGGCGTTGTGGCTGATCACGCTGAGCAAAAACAGCACCAGCATCAACGGGCCGATGGCGCCGGTGGCGAGTTTGACCGCGTCCATGGTGTCCATGCCTACCGGGGTGGCGAGCACGGCGACGGCGCCGAAGATGAAGGCCAGGCTCGAACCCAGGGCCGAGCCCAGGTAGGTGGTCCAGAAGGTCGCGGCGACGGGTACGTCAGCCGGCAGGTAGCGGGAGTAGTCCGACACGTACGGCGCAAAGGCGATCTGCCACAGCGCAGCCAGGGAAACCGTCGCCAGCCAACCGGAGATATTAAAGCTGCCGCGAGTCAGGAAGTCGGTGGTCTGCACGTGGGTAAAGATGTAGCCGAAGCCCAGCACGATGCCGGCGCCCAGCACCCAGGTGCCGATACGGTTGAGCACGTGGATAAAGCGATAGCCGATGATGCCGATAATGCCGGAGCCGATGGCGCCGATCACAATGCCCACCGGCACGGGCACCGCGTCGACCACGCCGTGCAGGGATTTACCGGCGAGCACGATGTTGGACGCGAAGAAACCGATGTACATCACCCCGGCAATCACCACCACCAGCAGCGCGCCGAGGGAGCCGAACTGGGCGCGGCTCTGGATCATCTGCGGGATGCCCATCTGCGGGCCCTGGGCCGAGTGCAACGCCATCAACACACCGCCAACCAGGTGGCCGACGAGGATGGCGACAATGCCCCATACCAGGTTGAGGTGGAACAGTTGCACCCCGAGTGCGCCGGTGACGATCGGCAACGGCGCGATGTTGCCGCCGAACCACAGGGTGAACAGGTCTCTTACCTTTCCATGGCGATCTTCCGGGGGCACGTATCCAATCGTGTGTTTTTCGATAAGTGGGGCGCTGGATGTTGCAGTGGTAACCATGACGAGCTCCAAGGCAAGGTGAGTACGTTGACGTACTTCGCTATGCGCTGCACGGGGCGGCGCTTTGTTGTTGGAGTGATCATCTGCAATGGGCGCGGGGAGGTAAATTAGTAAGTTTGTTGCTATAGACCTTAAAAAAAGTATCTCGCGCAGATTTTTGCTCCGGTATGTTGCATGGGCTCGAATCGATGAAAAAAGCGCGATTTTTTCGCACTTGTTTGGGGCGAAATCCCACGTTTATGGAGGTGCCGATGGCTGCCTATAACCTGCGCCAGCTTAGATATTTTGTGACCACGGCCGAATGCGGCAGCGTCGCTGAGGCGTCGCGCAAGCTGTATATCGCCCAACCGTCGGTGTCCACGGCGATCAAGCACCTGGAGGAGAGTTTTGGCGTTCAGCTGTTTATCCGCCATCACGCCCAGGGCGTTTCGCTCACCCCCAGTGGCGCGCGTTTTTATCGCAAGGCCCTGGAGCTGTTGCGGGTGGCCCATGAATTCGAGCAGAACGCCCTGGCGGACAACGATGTAGTGGCGGGGCAGATCGATATCGGCTGCTTTGAAACCGTGGCGCCGCTGTACCTGCCGCGATTGATTGCCGGCTTCAAGGCGCGCTGGCCAGGGGTGGAGATCCGTATTCGCGATGGCGAGCAGCAGGAGCTGGTGCAGGCGCTGACGGCAGGCAGTATCGATGTGGCGATGCTGTTCGAACACGATCTGGGCGGCACCATCGAGACCGCGCCACTGATGCCGCCGCAACAGCCTTATGCGTTGCTGCCGGCCGATCACCGTTTTGCGCAACAGGCCAAGGTGTCCCTGGCCGACCTGGTGCTGGAGCCGATGATCTTGCTCGATGTGCTGCCCAGCCGGACCTATTTCGTGAGCATTTTTGAAGAGCGCGGGCTGACGCCGAATATCGTGTTCAGCTCGCCGTCCATCGAGATGGTGCGCGGCATGGTGGGGCGTGGGTTTGGGTTCTCGATTTTGGTGACCAAGCCGTTCAGTGAGTACACCTATGATGGGCAGAAGGTGGTGTGTATTCCGTTGGCGGAAACGGTGACGGGGTCGGGGTTGTCGGCGGTGTGGCTGAGGCGGGCCCCGCTGACCAAGCCGGTGCAGTTGTTTGTGGATTACTGCCGTGAAGAGCTCGCACGGTTACTCGGCTGAATGCAGGACCCAATGTGGGAGGGGGCTTGCTCCCGATGAGGGAGTGGCAGTGAAAGCAGCTGTGACTGACACACCGCCATCGGGAGCAAGCCCCCTCCCACATTGGATCTGTATTTTCTTCAAATCTGAATCGAGCCCAGCATCCTTCGCAGCATGGCATCGCAGCCGTCGAGCTGTTCCAGGCTCACAAACTCATCCGGCTTATGCCCCTGGTCCATGCTCCCCGGCCCGCACACCACGGTCGGAATACCCACGGAATCAAACAACCCACCTTCGGTGCCAAACGCCACGGTGCCAAAGTCCCGCGAGCCTGAGAACGCGGCGATCAATTCCGCGGCTTGGCTGCGTTCATCCGTGACCAATCCCGGGTAGGCCGACAACTCGGTGAACCGAATCGAACTCTGCTTACTCACGGCCTGCATCTTCGGCAGCACCTGCTGCATTGCGTACGCTTGCAACTCTTCAGCCACTTCACCTGGGTCCATGGCGGGCAGGGCGCGCACTTCAAAGTCGAACCGGCAATCGGCGGGCACGATGTTCAACGCCTTGCCGCCGCTGATCATGCCGGTCTGTACCGTGCTGAACGGCGGATCGAACCTTGGGTCCTGGTGCGAGCGCAAACGCTGGCCAATACGGCCCAGCTCGCCGATCAATTCGGCGGCGTGTTCAATCGCATTCACCCCCGAGGGCGCATACGCCGAGTGGCATGCGTGGCCCTGCACATCGCAGCGCATAGCCAATTTGCCCTTGTGGCCCAGCACCGGTTTGAGTTCGGTCGGCTCGCCAATAATGCACAGCATGGGTTTTACCGGGCGCTGCTCCAAGACCGCGAGCAGCGAGCGCACACCGAGGCAGCCGACTTCCTCGTCATAGGACAGCGCTATATGCACCGGCAGGCGCAAAGGCGCCTTGACCAGCTCCGGCACCAACGCCAGCACACAGGCGATATACCCCTTCATGTCGGCAGTGCCGCGCCCGAACAGCTTGCCGTCACGCTCGGTCAACTCGAACGGCGACAGTGTCCAGGGTTGCCCATCCACCGGCACCACATCGGTGTGCCCCGACAGCACGATGCCTGGCAGCTCTGCTGGGCCGATGCTGGCAAACAGGTTGGCCTTGCTGCGCTGCGCGTTGTAGACGAGTTCACTGGCCACACCAAATCCGGCGAGGTAGTCGCGCACAAACTCGATCAACTGCAGGTTGGACTCGCGGCTGGTGGTATCGAACCCTACCAGCGTGCGCAGCAATTCGCGGCTGCGGCTCATCGGTCGTCTCCGGCCACACCGTAGCCGGGGGAGCGGTCGGGGGCGAGGGCGCGGTCGATATAGTCCTGCACTTGCGGCCGGTAGGCGTCCCAGAGTGCTTGCAATTCGACAAGGGGGGCTTCATCGGCCCAGTCCACGCGTAGGTTGATGATCGGCCAGGTCAGCTCGCCCACCACCACCAGCGCGGCGGAGTGTACGGGGCCGGCTTCGCCACCGGCGGCGATGGCGGCATGCATCGCCGCCAGCAGCCGGTCTGCCAGTTGCCCTTCACCCAGTTCAAAGGCGGTGACCATCGCCGTGATGACTTCGCGGTCAGCAAGCATATTGCCCGCCGCCACGCATTGCTCGCCCGATACCGCATGATGGGTACCCAGGGTCTGGCTGCCGCTGAAATGCACGCTGCGGCCCAGGTGGTCAATCGCCGTCACTTGCCGGTATTGGCTGTAGCCGTTGCGCGTTAGGGCTTGGTCGAGGGCCTCGGCCGGGGCCAGGCCCTGCTCGAGCAGGTCGAGCACGTCCGGGCCAAGGGCAGGCAAGGTGATGTTCTGGGTCGACACTGCGCCCACCCCGGGCCGCAGCCACGGGCAGCGGGCGCCCACGGCGATGCTCGATGAGCTGATGGCGATGCCCAGTTGGCCGGTTTCAGCACAACGGCCGACGATAGAAAAGGTCATGGCTAGCCTCCTTACTCTGGAATAACCGCGATCACATCGATTTCCATCAGCCACTGTGGCTGGCCGAGGGCCGAGACCACCAGCCCGGTGGAAATCGGGAACACGCCCTTGAGCCATTTGCCGACTTCCTGGTACACCGGCTCGCGGTAGCGTGGGTCGATCAAATAAGTGGTGGTCTTGACGATGTGGCTAAGGTCGCTGCCGGCTTCCTCGAGCAGTTGCTTGACGTTTTTCATCGCCTGTTCGGCCTGGGCGCGGGCATCGCCAAGGCCCACCAGGTTGCCGTCGAAATCGGTACCCACCTGGCCGCGTACATACACGGTGTTACCGGCGCGCACGGCCTGGCACAGGTCGTTGTCCAGGCTCTGATTGGGGTAGGTTTCTTTGGTGTTGAACATGCGGATGCGAGTGTGGGTAGGCATCAAAAAAACTCCAGGAAAAAGTGCTCAGGCGCTGACAGGGGTGTGGTGGGCAACCGGTGCGGGTTCGCGGTACTCAAGGTACTGACGCTGGATGGCGATGTGGTCGGCCACGTATTTGGCGTCGTGCCACACACCCCAGATGAATGACGAACCACGCCGCGATTGCCACGGCAAACCGAGGAAATAGATGCCCGCTTCACTGGACACCCCGCGCTGGTGCCGGGGCTTGCCGGCCGCGTCGAAGGTATCGACTTTCAACCAGCTGTAATCCGTGGCAAACCCGGTAGCCCAGATGATCGTGGTGATGCCGGCCTGGGCCAGGTCCAGTTGCAGGATCGGGTTTTTGATGCATTCGGCATCGGGGAATATGCGACGCGCTTGGGGCTCCAGCGGCAGGTCGAGGCCGTTGCGTTCGATATAGGCGTCAGCCGCATCCAGCAGGGCCAGGTAGTTTTCGTCGCCGCGCGCCAGGTTTTCCACCAGGTTGGGCTGGAAGCTGGCCACGTTGCCGTCAAAGGCTTGGGTCAGGCCGACCAGGGTCATGCCTTGCTGGGCCAGTTCACGGAAGTCGATGGTCTTGCCACCGTGGGCGCCGCTGACGGCGATGGTCACGTGCTCGCGGCCGGGCTTCATCGCCACCTGATCCCATTCACCCAACACCCCCAGCCACCAGCAGAAGTCGCGGTTGCGATAGGCGCGGGGCGGGCGGTCATGGGCACCGACCGACAGGTACACCTGGCGCCCGGCGCGCTGCAATTCATCGGCGATCTGTACCCCGGAAGAACCGGCGCCCACCACCAATACCGCGCCCGCCGGCAATTGCCCGGGGTTGCGATAATCGGCGGAATGGATCTGGTGCAGCGCGGTGTCTTTCGGCGCTATGGCCGGAATCACCGGCTTCTGGAACGGCCCGGTGGCAGCTACCACGCGATTGGCTTCGATCACACCTTCACTGGTGTGCACAGTAAAACCGGGGCGGCCGACGTTGCGCACCACTGAGGTGACGTCCACACCGGTGCGGATCGGTGCATTGAACTTGCGTGCATAGGTTTCAAAATAATCCGCCACCGTCTCTTTGGGCGCGAAGCCATCGGCGGGCACATCAATGAATTCCAGGCCAGGGAAGCGGTCATGCCAGGCCGGGCCGTTGGCGACCAACGAATCCCAGCGCCCGGTGCGCCAGCGTTCGGCGATGCGGCTGCGCTCCAGCACCAGGTGCGGCACGCCTTGCTTGCTCAGGTGCTCGCTCATGGCTACGCCAGCTTGACCCGCTCCCACTACCAGCGTGTCTATTTTTGTTATTGCTTGAGTCATGTGTCTGTCCTTGCGTAATGCAGTTGGATTCAGCTTGGGCATGACGTCAAGTTAGGCGGCGGGCGGTGATTAATAAAATATTATTAAGCTGGGAAGTGAGCATAAATATCGGATGCAGAGCGGCGCCTGACTGATGCGACTCGGTTTAATGTGGGAGGGGGCTTGCTCCCGATGGCGGTGGGTCAGTCCCAGATGCATTTACTGAGACTCCTCCATCGGGAGCAAGCCCCCTCCCACATTTGACCTAGAACTCCCCGGAATACTTCACCGCTGCCGCCGCCCGTGACGGCACGTCCAGCGTGCGCAGCAGCGATGACACATGGATACGCACGGTAAACGGCGAGATATCCAGCGCTTTGGCAATTTCCTTGTTGGTCTTGCCCTGGGCAATCAGGCGCAGCACTTCGCGCTGGCGGGTGGTAAGGGTGTGGGTGCCCAGCGGCAGCAGGCCCGAGGGCGCGAACTTGACCAGCACTTCGCCGTCGCGGATCGCCAGCAGCGCCTGGCCGATCTCGTCGGGGGTGATGTTCTTGCCGATAAAGCCGTCCATGCCCAGGGCCATGACCTGTTCGATCAGCGCGGCGTCGTCGACCATCGACACCACGATCAGGGTGGTACGTCGCAGTTGCTGGCGCAGTTCGGCCAGCTGGCTGATGCAGGTCAGGCCGGGGAAACGCAGGTCGAGCATCAGGGTGTCGATTTCGCCGGCCTCGCGCAGCAGTGCGTTCACTGCGGCAAGGTCACCGGCCTCTTGCACTTGGGCGTCGGGCAATAGGCGTTGCACGGTACGCGCCATGCCTTCGCGAAACATCGGGTGGTCGTCGGCGATGATGATCCGGCCGGTCATGGTGTGCTCCTTCCTGGGGCAAAGGTGTGCTGAGGCATGCTACTTTACCCCTCTCAATACTGTAGGAGCGAGCTTGCTCGCGAAGGACGCACAGGCACCGCGCACTGTCAGACAACACGCGTTATCGTTAGCGTTTTTCGCGAGCAAGCTCGCTCCTACAGTGGATATGTCAAGGATATGACTATGGGTCTCGAGACCAACTCTGAACTCGACCAGGCTAACCTGCGCATTGTGGTGGCCACTATCGCCATTGTGTATATCAGCCTACTGGGTTTCCTACCCGGGCACTCGCTGGACACCTACCTGCCGGTGATCCTGTATATCTTCCTGTTCCTGCTGGCGTCCATCGTGTTGCGCCAGGTCATCGCGCGCTGGCCCGGGCATTACCCGGCGCGGCGCATCTTCGGCATGCTCCACGACTACACCGGCACTTCGTTCGGCCTGGTGGTGGGCGGCGAAGCGGCGTTGCCGCTGTATGCGGTGATGGTCTGGGTGAACCTGGGCAACGGCATGCGCTACGGCTCGCGCTACCTGGCGATTGCCACGGGGCTGGCGTTGCTGGCGCTGTTGGTCGTGTACCGGCTCACGCCGTTGTGGCAGGCGCAGCCGTTCATGGTGCTGATGCTGATGATCACCAGCACGGTGATTCCGGTGTACGCCCATATCCTGCTGGAGCGTACGCGCAAGGCTTCCGAAGAAGCCATCGCCGCCAACCTGGAAAAATCCCGTTTTCTCGCCCAGGCCAGCCATGACCTGCGCCAGCCGATCCACTCCATCGGCCTGTTCACCGCCTGCCTGCGCGAAGCCCGGCTGGGGGATGACGAGCGGCGGCTGGTGGATAACATCGACCGTTCGCTGCTCAACGTGTCGCAACTGTTCCGTTCGATTCTTGATCTCTACACCCTCGACAATGGTCGGCTGCTGCCCAAATACCAAGTGATCCACCTGGGCGACTTCCTCGCCGACCTGATGCGCCAGAACGCCGAAGCCGCCCGCTGGGCCGGCGTGGAGCTGCGCTTGCGGCCCTGCACCCACTGGGTACTGGTGGACCCGGGTATGTTGGCGACCATGGTGCAGAACCTGCTCTCCAATTGCTTCAAATACGCTGCACAACGGCCAGTGCTGATCGGCGTGCGTATGCGCGATAACGGCCTGGTGGTGGAGGTGCATGACCAGGGGCGGGGGATTGCCAGGGAGCATCTGTCACAGGTCTTCGAGGAGTTCTATCGCGTGCGCCAACTGCGTGACAAGGACGTCGAAGGCGTTGGCCTGGGGCTGTCCATCGTCAAGCGCTTGGGGCAATTGATGGGGTTGCGCGTGAGCCTGCGTTCGCGGGTGGGCCGTGGCACCTCAGTAAGCCTGCATGGCCTGGCACTCGCCACGGCGCCGGTTCAACCGGCATTGCGCGCCGATGCGCGCCAGGCCGGCCTGCTCACGGGTTTGAAAGTGTGCCTGGTGGAAGATGACCACAACGTACTGCTCGCCACCCAGGCCCTGCTGGAGCGCTGGGGTTGCGAGGTGCAGGCCGAGTCCAGTGGGCAGGGCCTGGTCAGCGACTGCGACATCATCGTCGCCGACTATGACCTGGGCAACCACGCCACCGGTATCGAATGCATCGATCAGCTACGCCAGCAACGTGGCTGGGCGGTGCCGGCGTTGATCCTCACCGGTCATGACGTGGAGAAAATCCAGGCTGCGTTGCACGACCGTCAGATCGCAATACTCTCCAAGCCGGTGCGCCCTGCGGAACTGCGCGGCAGGTTGCGCGACCTCAGACGGGAAAACATTACTGCATGAATGGCGTCAGCCCGTTGCCACGTGCGCCTTTGGGCTGGCAGTAGGCGGCAGGTTTCATCAGGCCAAAGCTGGCGATTGCGAACGCACCGCCGCTGGCACCGCTGGGTACGGAGCAGTTGTATTCGCCGGATGCGGTGTTGGCCACGTAGTAGGTGGTCATGGAGTCGCTGCGCACATTGGAGATACGTTTTACTGGCTCGCCCAGGTTGGTTTCCGACAGCGTCTTGAGATGGTCTTCAGTGGGCTTGATATTGCTGCAACCGGCTACGCCGATCATCAGGGCGCCCAGCAGGGCAAGGCGAGTAACGGGGGAGTGGAGTTTCATGGTGCTTCTTCCTTGGGGTTGTTATGGTTTTTCCAACGCACAACGAACCCGCGCGCAATGGATGCGCGGTGCCGGAGGAGCGTTGGAAGTGCCGGGGAATATAGCGCCGCAGTTGGGAAGGGTCGATTAGCACAAATGGGCTAATGGCAAATTGAGGTCACACAAGGACATTGCAATGCTGGAGATAATCCGCGCGACACCCGAGGACGCCAACTGCGCGTTTGACATCCGCCGCGACGCCATCCTTGACCAGTGCATCGGCGCCTACAGTGCCGAGCAGATGGCGCTTTGGACGCGGGGCAAGGCCGCCGATGGCTACGATGTGCTGATGGACAAACTGTTTTACCTGGGCTGGGTGAACGGTGAGGCCGTCGCCACCGGCATGCTCGACCTTGATAACAATGAAGTGGGGGCATTGTTCGTGCGGCCTGGGTTCACTGGGCGTGGATATGGCAAGGCGATGCTTGACCATCTGGAGGACGTTGCGCGACAGAGGGCCATTGACGAGGTGGTGCTGGATGCAACCTTGAATGCTGTGGGTTTCTATCGGGGGTGTGGTTATGTGGGCGTTGAGCAGGCGGTGTATCGCTCGCCGTCGGGGCTGGTGCTGGCGTGTATTCCGATGGTGAAGCGGCTGCTGGTCATGACTGGGGCTTGAATGCCACACGCAATTGGTCAATCACCTGCTCAACCCCTGGCCCTTGAATCTGCGGGGGTGTAGTGCTTTCGCCAAATTCGCGCCATACAAACAGAGTCAGTTCGGCGCCATCGGTCAGCGTTTCCTGGAGTTCCTGGGCGCCAAAATGCTGCAGTGCCCGATAACGTTCATCCTGCCAGAACGCGTGCTCTACCCAGTCATAGACGGGAATGAAGTGAAAGTGCAGCGGCAAGCCTGGCATATGACCGTAACGGCTGATGTACAACCATTTTGGCTGGAGTTGGGCTTGCATCACGCGCTGGATATTGGCGAGCAAGCCGCCCAGTTCGGCCAGCGCGGCGTCAGGCATATCGGCGAGCGAATCGATCGGTGCCTTGGCGCCCAGCATGAGGTAGCCCGGCAGCTTTGACGCCTGGTGGTGATTGAGCAGCCAGTGCTCGGTCTGGTGCAGGATGAGGGCGGGGGCGATCTGCATAGGCGCGCGTCCATGTGGGTTGGAGCGGCAGGATAACAAGTATCTTTGGATTGGTTGTATTCGGTCAAAATGTGGGGCTTGTCCTAATGCCAGTCAGTTAAGGCTTTTGTAGGAGCGAGCTTGCTCGCGAAAAACTCACAGGCGCCGCGTTCATTCAGGAAGCACGCGTTATCGTTGACGTTTTTCGCGAGCAAGCTCGCTCCTACAGAGGGCCTTCTCCCACAGCCCAATCAGTGCATCTTGCTATGGTCCATCTTGCTAGGGGCCATGCCATCCAGGCCACGGGCGGCAGCCTTTACTTCAACCGTCTGCTTTTCACCCTTGGCATCCTGCACCGTAAGGGTCAGCGGCACCTGGTCGCCTTCCTTGATCTGGCCGGTCAGGCCCATCAGCATCACGTGGTAGCCGTTCGGGTCGAGCTTGACGGCTTTGCCAGCAGGCAGGGCCACCGAGTCCACCGGGCCCATGCGCATCACGTCGTCCTTCATGCTCATTTCATGGATCTGCACGTCCTTGGCCACCGGCGAGGCCACGCTGAGCAATTGGCTGTCGCTGTCGGCGGTGACGGTCATGAACGCGCCGCTGGACGGTTGGCCCGGCACGGAGGCGCGCACCCAGGCGTCGGTGACCAGCACCTGGGCGCTGGCGTGGGCGGCCAGGCCCAGCAGGGTGAGGCCGAGTGTCAGGCGCTTGAGATGTTGAACGGCAGTCATTAGCAGACCTCCATGACGGTGAGCAGGTCTTCTGCGCACTCTTGAGCGGTAAGGGATGCCTGCAAGCCAAGGCGCAGGTTGCCACGGGTGTCGAACACGAAACTGGTGGCGGTGTGGGACAGGGTGTAGGTATCGCCAGCAGGGATCTTTTCATAAAAGATCCCGAACTCCTTGGCGGCCACGGCGATTTCTTCCGGGGTGCCGTAGAGCGCTTCGAAGCTGGGGTCGAAGGCCTTGACGTATTTGTCGAGGATTTCAGGAGTATCGCGCTCGGGGTCCAGGGTGATGAACACCACCTGCATGATCTCACCGTCGCGGCCCATCAGCTTCTTGGCCTGGGCGGCGCGGGCCAGGGTGGTCGGGCAGACCGCCGGGCACTGGGTGAAGCCGAAGAACACCACCGGCATCAGGCCACGGTACGAACTCAGGGTGACGGTTTCGCCGTCGGTGTTCTTGAGCTTGAAGGTGCGGCCCATGATCTTGTCACTGAGGTCCTTGCCGTATTTGAAATTCAGCTTGGGGCTGTAGTCACAGCCGCCCAGCAGGCTGCCCAGGCCCAACAGGCCCATGCCGGTCAGCACTTTGCGGCGGGTGAATAACGTACTCATTAACTGTGCATCCTGTGAAACGCCTGCATTGCTCTGGATCTACACATCAGGCTTTGAAAGCCAGGCTTTGAAACGTAGAAACGAGGAGGGCCCACAGTCTAGCAACCCTGGCTGGCCGGCGTAATCTGCGACGTTCTGCCACAGGGGCGCGCCGTATTTCATCCTTTTGCGGCTTCGGTGGTAGAGTCGCCGCCATGAAATTGCGTTACTGTGACCGTTCGCTGATCGCCTGGGCCCTGTACTTCTGCGTGCTGATGAACCTGTTCGCCTGCGGTTTGGGGCATGGCCAGATGATGGGTCAGCAACTCAATGGCATCGGTGGCTTGTTCTGTTCTGCGGACGGCGGCCAGTCGCCGATTTCCGATAAAGGGTTGGCTAACCCGAATTCCAGCAACATCTCGAACTACTTTGCCTGCCCGGTGTGCAGCGCCGTTACCGTCGCCATCATCTTCCTGATCGGCCTGGCCTGGCTGTTGGGCCTGGCGCAAACCCCGCGTCCTGCCCATGAGCGGCGCAACAAGGCGCCACCGCGCTACTCCTGGCCCTCGGCCAACCCCCGCGCTTCCCCAGACTTCTGACGTGTGCCTTGGGCCCCCTGTGACCAGGGGGCGTTCTATCGTCACGACTGTGAGTGCAACCCATGAATCAACAATTGCCTGCAGGCGCCAACCGCCTGGTCAGCAAGGCATCTCGCCGCCTGCGCGCGGAGCCGCCGCTACCCGATTACCCGAGTAACTCCCGCTGTTTCGTGCACCTGGATGCACGCCTGTTGCCCCATTGGCACACGTTGTTTGATATCTGCCCGGCACTGCTCAAGCTTGACCCACCGGAGGGGCTGAACCTGTTCCGCAGTTTCATGACCTGGGCCTATCGCAATCGGCCAGCGCTGGATTGGACCTATCACCTGAACGTGTGTCGCTGGCTACTGGGCTCGACTTACCGTGCGCAGATCGGCGACGAGCCCATCGAAGCCTTTATGACGGCCTCGGCGGCGTGTTGGGTCAATACCGATCAAAGCCAGGCCCAGGGCGTGGTGCTGGCCTGGCAAGGGACAAGGGTTTTCGATTGGAAGGGCGCACCATTACTGGGCGCCGAACCCCAGGCGTTGCCCGACCCGGCAGGGGACTTTGCCTGGTGTCCGTTGACCCGCCAGGCGCGTTTCGGTGGTTGGTTGCCCGTGCCTTGAAGCACCGCGCGACGTGGGCAATGGCCTCGCCCGGGCGGTATTTCATAAGATTGTAGGAATCGCCTGATTTTTCCTACCTCCCGTGGGATCGGTGTTTTTTTACCGGCAGGAATGCGATGTTCACCTTCGATATCAAAAAAAAGAGGCCGCGATGAAGAATACTTTCGAGACTCCCCATTCCCCTGATGCTCACTACGATGCTGTCAGCCGAACGCTGCATTGGTTGATGGCCTTGCTCTTCACCTGGAGCTATTGCACTGCAGTGACCCATTACCTGGCGTCCGACTCCACACTGGACAAACTGCTATGGCCCTACCACAAGCCTGCGGGTCTGCTATTGCTGGTGCTGCTGATACTGCGGGCCGGCTGGAATCTGCTGCACCGCCATAACCGTCCGCCGAGCGTGAACCGCCTGGCGTCTTTCGGGCATGGTGCACTGTATGTATTGATGTTCCTGATTCCCGCTATCGGGTTGCTGCGCCAGTACGGTTCCGGGCGCGAATTCTCGGCGTTTGGCCTGACGATCATGCCAGGCCTGGAGGGTGAGAAAATACAGTGGATGATCGACCTGGGCCGAGATTTTCATAGCGAACTGGGATGGGCGATGCTGGTGTTGATTGTCGGTCATATCGGCGCCGTGATCCTGCACTCCCTACGGGGGGATTCCCGAGTGTTGCGGCGCATGCTTGGCAAACCCGGAGGGCTCTGAGCACGGCTGGTCCCGGTTCCGGCATTGACCCTTGCTCACAGAGTTACCGGAACCTCCCGCTGCCGTGATCATCGACATGAGGGTGTAATCAACCCTGGGAGAAGGCAGCGTCGTTGAAATCGGATGGAACCCTGAGGCCAGATACTTGACCTAATGCATAGACCTCAGGAGGTGATTCATGCAAGTAGACTATATCTGGATCGTATTGGCGGTGATTCTGCTGCTGGCGGAATTGTGGGCAATCAACGTCGTATTGCGCAGCACCGGTGGCTGGGAGAGCAAGGGGCTGTGGCTGGTGATCCTGATCTTCGTGCCGTTGCTGGGCTTGATTGTGTGGGCGCTGTTCGGACCCAAGCGCGAGATGGCCTCAGCGCGTAAAGACTGAGGTGCAGGGTGGCTACATCCTATGTTTAACAATGCCCCGTATCGCTAGATACGGGGCATTGTTGTGATAGCGGTAGAAAAACCACAGCGCGCAGAGTTAGTGGGCCGCAGGCCTCTGATTACTTTTGCCGCCATGGATTGGCACTTTGCCTTGGACCTCAAGCGGCCAACGGTTTACTGGCGTGGGCCTTTTTATACGCCGCTCTCATCGCTTCCATTTCAGCGCCCAGTTCGTCAAGCACCGTCTTGCCGAGCAATTTCCTGGCCTGGGGAAACATTTCGGTTTCTTCCTCTTCGATGTGGTGCTCAAGCAACTCTTTGACTACTTTGACCCGCCCGGAAAACTCGGTGGATGATGGGTCGGTCTGCTTCAGGTCGGGCAGCACCAACGAGTCGACGGTGCGGTGCTCTTCCTTGGCTTCGTGGTACATGATGTCCTGCTCCTTGCCGCCGGCTTTGCGGAAAGCAGGGTAGAGGATTTCCTCTTCGAGCTGGGTATGCAGGGTGATTTCCATCTCGAGCTTGGCCAGCAACTCGGTACGCTTTTTAACCCCGCGCTCGGTGGATTCGCTCAGTTGGGTCAGCAGGGTCTTTACGCGTTCGTGGTCGGCTTTGAGAAGGTCGATGGCATTCATGTAGAACCTCACGGTAGTGGACGGGCGTGTCGAAATGCACGCCTCGTGGTCAGGCTATTGCATCAGGCGTACCAACTTTTGCTTCTGAATATTTATGTTTAAAATCAATTATTTATAAGTTAAGCAATGCTTGGCTTTCGTGCAGCTTGCATGGTCGGGCTCCCTCAGGATTGCACAATGCTGCCTAGGGCCAAATGTGGGAGGGGCTTGCCCTGATGCCGGCCAGTTAAGCGAACGAAATGCTCAAAGCAGCGCAGGTCAATGTGGGAGGGGGCTTGCTCCCGATAGCAATGGGGCAGCGAAAAATAGGCTAGCTGACCCACTGCTATCGGGAGCAAGCCCCCTCCCACATTTTCATCTCCAGCGTCCTGGAGATTTTTATCTGGTGATCAGCCGGCGACAGCCTTGGCAATCGCCTCGTTGAACGCCGGCAAGTCGTCCGGCGTACGTGAGGTGATCAAGGTCCAGCCGTTGGCCTTGCACTCCTTGACCTCGGCATCGACCACGCCTGCGGCACCTGCGTTTTCAAGGTCGATGCGCACGCTTTTATAGGCAGTCAGGGTCTTGCCCTTGACCACGCCGGCATCGATCAGCGCCCATGGCCCGTGGCAAATGGCCGCGATGGTTTTGCCGGCTTCGGCGAAGTCCTTGATCAGGCGCAGCGCTGCGGCATCCTGGCGCAAGGTATCGGCATTCACCGTGCCGCCCGGGATGACCAGCGCATCGAAGTTGCCGCTGACCACATCCGACAGTTGCACGTCGGACTCCACGGTGCCGTCCTTTTCGGTATCGCCGACAAAGGTCTGGGTGGTACCGCCTTTGCTGGATGCGTGGGTCACGGTGGCACCGTAGCCACGCAGGGCTTCCAGAGGCTTGAGCAGCTCGTCGCGCTCGATACCGGTATTGGAGGTGATGATCAGGATTTTCTTACCGTTGAGTTGAGCACTCATGAGCGGATATCTCCTGTGTGGGTGAGTGAATTACTTGGCGTATTTACTTTGCAGCTCCTTGGCCATTTTCAGGTGTTTTTCCAGGGTCGGCAGCTTCTCGCTGGCAAAAGCCTTCAGCTCGGCGTTGTCCGAGGAAGTCGATTCTTTCTTGAACAGTTCGACGGCTTCTTCATGGGCATTGACCTGGTTGTTGGCATAAGCCTTGTCGAAAGATTCGTCGCGCATCTCGAGGATGGCTTTCTTGGCCTTGTCCATGAGCGCGGCATCATCCGGCACTTCAAGATCATGTTTCTTGGCCAGTGCCATCAGTTCCTGGTTGGCCTTGGTGTGGTCGTCGACCATGTGCTGGGCGAAGGTCTTCACGTCAGCCGAACTGCTTTTTTGCAGGGCCAGTTTGCCGGCCTCGACTTCGGTGATACCACTCTGCGCAGCCTTGTCGACGAAGTCATTGGAGGTCGCCGCCATGGCAACGGAAATCGAACCCGCAGCCAGTGCGAAGGTCAGGCCCATCTGTTTCATCAGCTTGCTAGTCATGGTGAATCTCCTTATGGATGACGTGATGTCGTTACCTGAGTGTTGAGCCGGCGGCCGCGCAAAAGGTTTAAATTTTTTTTGCGTTTTTTCGCCAGCGGTGACGAGGGCAATTTCCTTGAACTATCGAATTACGGCGGGCTCTGCTGCATAAGTGCCTGCCGATTTTCGCAGGCTCGCATCTGCCAGGAGAGACACCGTGACTGACGCTAAAACTGCCGACAAAACCCCCAACCCCATCAGCTCCGAAGACGCCCAGACAGGTGCCGCAAAACCCGTCAAGGGACAGACCCTCGGGCATCCGGACCCAAAGACAGAAACCGTCGACAAGGTCCTGACCCCGACGTCGATCAAGGACACCGAGCGCCAAACCGACGCCATCAATGAGCAGGCCGACAAGGCTGAGCGCAAGCTGGATCATTGAGATGGCCAAGTCGATCACGGCGTCTGAACTGGGTATCGAACTCAAGCCCGATGATGACGCCAGCCTGTTTAAATGGTTTATTGCCAGCTTTCTAATGGGCAAGCGTATCCAGGCGCCGATTGCGGCCCAGGCGTATCGGGTGATTATCGAAGAGGAGGGCCGCGATACCGCGCGCAAGCTGCAGCATTGCACCTCCCGTGAACTGGTTTCGATGTTGGGGCGTGCCCACTACGTACGTTACGACGAAACCACTGCCCAGCGCCTGCTGGACCTGAGTGCCAAATTGAATGCCGAGTACGCGGGCAAGATCACCCAGATCAAACACGCCAGCGAGGATCGTCACGCCTTCGAACAGCGCCTCGGCGAGTTTGACGGGGTCGGGCCCAAGACCATCGAGATTTTCATGCGCGATGCAGCCAAGGTGCTGTTTTGACGGCACCTGTGTATGTGGGATGTGCGGGGTGGAGCCTGCCGCGCGAACACTGGGCGGCGTTTGTCGAGGAGGGCACTCATCTGCAGCGCTATGCCTCGCGTTTCAACGCGGTGGAAATCAACAGCTCGTTTTACCGTGCGCACCTACCCAAGACCTATGCACGCTGGGCGCAATCGGTGCCATCGGCATTTCGTTTTTCGGTCAAGGTGCCCAAGCGCATCACCCATGAACTGCGCTTGCAAGGGTGCGCTACCGCGCTGGATGAATTTCTTGAACAGTGCCTGCACCTGGAGCAGAAGTTGGGTTGCCTGCTGGTACAGCTGCCGCCTTCGTTGCGCTATGAACCGGCGTTGGCCACAGGTTTTTTCATTGCACTGCGCCAGCGTTTTGCCGGCGCCGTGGTGCTGGAGCCGCGTCACCCCAGTTGGCTCGATGCCGAGGCCATGTTGCTGGACATGCAGATAGGCCGGGTAAACGCCGACCCGGCCGTGATCGACCCGGGCGCCGGCTGGCAAGGCGTGCAGTATTGGCGCTTGCACGGCTCGCCGCGCATTTATCACAGCGCCTACGGCCCGCAGCGTGTGCAGGCCTATGCGCGGTTGCTGGAGTCGTCGGCTGCGGCGGGTGTTCCCACTTGGTGCATCTTCGATAACACGGCCAGCGGCCATGCGGTGATGGACGCTCTTTTGATGGTGAACAGCGAACATCTGGCTATGTCGCACGCGGCACCTCTTAGCCAATAAAACCTTGGTTGCGAGCCAGTGGTTGGCTGCGCAGCCGATCGCCGGTTAATCTCTTCCCTCAGTTCAGGGAGAGGTGACCCGATGTCGTTGATCACAACCATCGAAGACTTACGCAAGCTGGCGCAAAAACGTGTGCCACGGATGTTCTACGACTACGCTGATTCCGGCTCCTGGACTGAGAGCACCTATCGCGCCAATGAGCGTGATTTTGCGCGCATCCAATTCCGCCAAAGGGTGGCGCGTAATATCGATGAACGCTCGATCCGCGCCACGATGATCGGCCAGGACATGGCCATGCCCGTGGCCCTGGCGCCCACCGGCCTGGCGGGCATGCAGCATGCCGATGGCGAGATCCTCACCGCCCGTGCCGCTGCCGCATTCGGGCTGCGCTATACCTTGTCGACCATGAGCATCTGCTCCCTGGAAGACATTGCCGAGCATGTTGGCCAGCCGTTCTGGTTCCAGCTGTATGTGATGCGCGACCGCGGGTTTATCGAGCGCTTGATCGAGCGTGCCAAGGCCGCGGGGGTGGATGCGCTGGTGCTGACCCTTGATCTGCAAATCCTCGGGCAACGCCACAAGGACTTGATCAATGGCCTGTCGGCACCGCCCAAGCTGACCCTGCCGAATATCCTCAACATGATGACCAAGCCGCGCTGGGTGATGGGCATGCTCGGCACCCAGCGCCGTGGTTTCGGCAATATCGTCGGGCATGTGAAGGGCGTGGCCGACATGAGTTCGCTGTCATCCTGGACCGCCCAGCAATTCGACCCGCGCCTGAGTTGGGACGATGTGGCATGGATCAAGAAATGCTGGGGCGGCAAGCTGATCATCAAGGGCATCCTCGATGTGGAGGATGCGCGGCTGGCCGCCGATTCCGGCGCCGATGCGCTGGTGGTAAGCAACCACGGCGGTCGTCAGCTGGATGGCGCGCCGTCGAGCATCAGCCAACTGCCGGCAATTGTCGAGACCGTGGGCAAGCGCATTGAGGTGTGGCTCGACGGTGGCATTCGCTCCGGCCAGGACGTACTCAAGGCCATCGCCCTGGGGGCCAAGGGCACCATGATCGGTCGCCCGCACTTGTATGGCCTGGGAGCGATGGGTGAGGCGGGCGTGACCAAGGCGCTGGATATCATTGCCCGAGAGTTGGACGTGTCGATGGCGCTGTGTGGCTATAACGATATACGTGATGTGAACCGCGAGATTTTGCTGCCCGGGAGCTTTCCTGAATGTGTTGCCTGAGCAAAAAAACCGTAAAAATATAAAAAGAGTTGTCCACGAAAACCGTGGGTATCTCTGTGGATAACTTTACGAAGACCCGGCAGCATTGGCGATTTCAATGCAGGTCATTATTTGATCAACTTCTGTTACGGGCCAGCATGGGCAGGGTTTGCGCTTGACAGCCAAGCGCGAACCCAGTGCCGAAAAGCCTGTTTATGACGCGTTGTCGCGCGCTGTGGAGTGACTCACCACCGGGTCGGGCATCTTGGTGCGCATCAGTCTGTCCAGTGCCTGGCCATAACTGCGCCCGGCCAGGCTCATGCTGTTGTTATGGCTGGCGCCCGGTACCAGCAACAGATGCTTGGGCTCCTGGGCGGCTTCAAACAATTGTTGGCTGAAACGCGGTGGCACGTAACGGTCGTCGAGGCCATGAACCACCAGCAACGGCATGTGGATGTCGGCAATCTTGTCGATGGAGTCGAACTTCTGTGACAGCAACCAGCGCACCGGCAACGAGGTATTGCTGACGGCTGTGGCCACATCTGCCAGGGAGGTGAAGGTGGACTCGATCACCAGCCCGCGTACCGGCAGCGGCGCCTGCTTGCCCAGTTCGGCAGCCAGGTCGATGGCCACCGCGCCACCCAGGGAATGCCCGTAGATCAGGCGCTTGCCGGGGTCCGGTTGCAGGGTCTGGAAGCGCTCCCAGGCGATGCGTGCATCCTCGTACACCGTGGTTTCCGAAGGCAGGTCGCCAAGGCTTTGACCAAAGCCGCGATAGTCGATGGCCAATACCGAGAAGCCCAGGGCATGCAATTGTTCGATGCGAAACAGCTGGCCTGTGAGATTCCAGCGCACCCCGTGCAGGTAGAGGATGGCCGGCGCATCCTTGTTCGCAGCCGGGTACCACCAGCCATGGATGTTCTGTCCCGATTTGAAACTGGCAGGCCTGAGTTCGAACTCCTGCACCGCCTTGGGCAGGCCGGTGTACCAGCCGGCAGTCCCCGGCTCGATGCGAAATACCAGCTCGCGTTCCTTGTGTTGCAGCACAGCGCAGCCGACGGGCAGGCCGACGATCAGCGCAGCCATGCACAGCAAGGGCAGCCAGCGCAGGCCCAGGCGGGCGATAAAGCGAGAAGACATGAAAGCTCCAGGACAAAAGCGAAGCACGGGTTTTACCAGATGGCCCGAGCGCGCAGGCATTAATGCGACGGTTGTAGCAGAGCAAAGTGTTACAGCATTGAACAATCCAGGCGCAGGTTGTTAGGGTGGTCGGCTCAACGGCAGCCATCGCCACTGAACCTGTTCCCACCTGCATAGGCCCACTATGGACAACAGCCCCGTTCGCATCACCGCCGAAGAAACCCTCTCGGACAGCTGGTACCTCTTGAAAAAATACAGCTTCGACCTGCGTCGCCGGGATGGCAGCTGGCAAGCCCAGACCCGCGAGGTATACGACCGCGGCAACGGCGCGACGATCCTGCTGTACAACCGCGGGCAACGCACGGTGCTGTTGATCCGCCAGTTCCGCATGCCCACCTTCGTCAACGACTACCCCGGCTACCTGATCGAAGCGGCGGCCGGGTTGCTGGATAACGCCAGCCCTGAAGAACGCATTCGCCTGGAAGCCGAGGAAGAGACCGGGTATCGCGTGGGGCATGTGGAGAAAATCTACGCGGCGTTCATGAGCCCCGGCTCGGTGACTGAGCGGATTCACTTTTTCATGGGCGAGTATCAGCCAGGGGATCGGGTGGGTGCGGGCGGTGGCCTGGCGGAGGAGGGCGAGGATATCGAGGTGCTGGAACTGGGTTTCGAGCAGGCACTGGAGAGGGTGCAGAGTGGGGATATTGTGGATGGCAAGACGATCATGTTGTTGCAGCATCTTGAATTGCGGATGCTGAAAGAAGGCTGGTGAGGGAGCTTGCTCCCGCAGCGGCCTGACAGCCGCCGATGATCCCACTGATGCGCCCGCGATCCAATGTGGGAGGGGGCTTGCTCCCGATGAGGGCGTATCAGGCAACGCATCTGGGACTGACCCACCGCCATCGGGAGCAAGCCCCCTCTTATCAAACTTCAAATAATCTACTGATTTTAAAGAGTTAAAATTTAGTCTTAACACTGGATATTTTGGAGGCGGCCCGGGTTGCTGCGCGACGGCGCCACGTCGACGATGTGACCGGGTTGTTGGGTTGTTGGGGCGAGTACATATCCGTTGCTTAGGTAACGGCCACTATAGGTTCCGCCCTTACGGCGGCTCACTTTTGAAAAGCGCAAAAGTAAGCAAAACGCTCTTGCCGGTATGACTCACCCACATGGGTTACAAATCAGTTCACGCACATAGGTAACAGTTATTAACTAGCACGGTTGACTTCGAGAGGATCTGACCGTGCCCTGGAAAGAGCTGAAACCAATGGATCTTAAAGTGATGTTCATAGCCTCCTATCTGGAGGGCAAACACACCTTTAGTAAACTGTGCAGCGACTATGAAATCAGTCGAAAGACTGGCTACAAATGGGTCGAACGATACGAATCTGAGGGGCCAGGCGGGCTTGAGGAGCGCAGTCGTTGTCGACACAATCAGAGCTATGTAGTGCCCGTCGCCGTCAGGCAGGCAATCATTGAGCTTCGCTCTATCGGAGAAACGACTCCAGGACCGAAGAAAATCCAGAATGACTTGCTCAAGCGTTTTCCGGATCAGGATCCACCGTCAAAAACGACCATCTACAACATCCTCAAAGCTGCTGACCTGATTACGCCCCAACGCATTCGGCGGCGTGTAGCGGTCTACCCCAAACCCTTGAGCAAGGCGGAAACGCCCAATCAGCTTTTCAGCGCTGACTATAAAGGCCAGTTTCTGACAGGCGCGGGGGTGTGGTGCTATCCGCTGACGATCATGGATCACGCCAGCCGTTTCCTACTGGCCTGTCAGAGCATGCCCAGCACTAACCTTAAGGAAACTCAACAGACCTTTGAACGGGTTTTTCGCGAGTACGGTTTACCGGAACGCATCAGGACAGACAACGGCGTGCCATTTGCTAGTACGGGCCAGGCCGGCTTATCGCAGCTGTCGATCTGGTGGCTGCGGTTAGGGATTATTCCTGAGCGAATTGAACCCGGCAGACCAGATCAGAATGGGCGTCACGAACGCATGCACCGAACGCTGAAAAGCACCCTGCCACAACCGCCAGCGATTCCTTGGGAGGCTCAGCAGAAACACTTTAACCGTTTTATGCAGCACTACAATTACGAGCGAGGGCACGAGGCGCTTGATCAAAAAACGCCTGCTTCCTGCTATTCGCCCTCGACCCGGGCTTACCCAGAAAAGCTACCCGAAATGAGTTATCCAAGTCACATAGAGTGTTACCTGGCTGACAGCAATGGAATTATCAATCGATCAGGTCTGCGGATTTACATCGCTAATGTGCTTAAGCATCAGACCATTGGAATGGAGATGATTGGTGAGGATATATGGGAGGTGATCTTCGGTCCGGTGATCCTAGGCCGGGTCTATGCTAGAGAGGCAAAGAACGGGTACGTTTCGATAAAAGTGTCACCTATGTAGAGATACTTTTTTGTAACCCATGTGGTTGTCCCGTACATGCCCCACCACTCGGCACCTCGCCCGGGCTCGGTGTGCCCTCACTCCGGCTTGAATCCGTGGGCCGCCGTCATGGGCCATCCTTGGCCCAGGACGGCTAACCCGGCGTCCTGCCGGGTTACCCACGGATTCAAGCCTGCGTTCGGCCAGCGTGGTTTAACGGGGCGCCTGAGATCAAAAGCGACTCGCTGCGCATCGCAGATACGCTGGCGGCGCTTCTGCTTCTCTCGTAGGAGCGAGCTTGCTCGCGAAAAACCTGAGAACGCCGCGTTCTGTCTGGTTTCCCGCGTCATCGTTAACGACCTTCGCGGGCAAGCCCGCTCCCACAGGGGTACGCGCACGCTTCAACGATCAGGTCGGCTATAAGGCCGCCTCGCTGTGTTTTTGATCTCAGGCGCCCCGTTAAACCACGCTGGCCGGAATTCGACGGGGATTTGGGGGGTAAACCGGCAGGGATGCCGGTTTAGCCGCCCCGCGCCATGGATGGCGCATGGCGGCGGCCCCCCAAATCCCTGTCGGATTACGGGCACACCGAGCCTAAGCGAGGTGCCGAGTGGTGGGGCAAGAGCGTTTTGCTTACTTTTGCCTGGGCCGGCATTCCGGCTTTTCAAAAGTGAGCCGCTGTAAAAGCGGAACCATAAGTGGCCGTTGCCCAAATAACGGATATGTACCCAGGACGAAAACCAACATCCTGCTCGGCTGTCAGGCCGCCACGGGAGCAAGCTCCCTAGTTTGCTGCGCGACAGCGTCACATCGAAGATGTGGTGGGGGCTCCCACATTTTTTACCGAGTGCAGCCAATCAGACCGTCATGAAATCAAGCCCCCATCCCAGATTCAGAGTCGCGCACCCACCTAGTTAACCCAACCCCGACTGACGGTAATTGTCAGAAATTTCCCAGAGGAGTACAAATGTACTCCATGACGACCCTGACCCCCCGCCGTACCGCCATCCTGACCTTTATCCGCGACCGCATCGCGCAACAAGGCCAGCCCCCCAGCCTCGCCGAGATCGCCGAGGCGTTCGGCTTCGCCTCGCGCAGCGTCGCCCGCAAGCATGTGGTGGCCCTGACCGACGCTGGCTTTATCGAGGTCAACCCCAACCAGGCCCGTGGTATTCGTCTGCTCAATCAACCCGCGCGTCCCGAGTGGCTGGATGTGCCTGTGTTGGGGCGAGTGGCCGCAGGCCGGCCCATTGGTGCCGATGCCGAGGTGCACAGCCGCTTGCAACTGGACCCTGCCACCTTCGCGAAAACCCCCGATTACCTGTTGCGGGTGCAAGGCGATTCGATGATCGAAGACGGCATTCTCGACGGCGACCTGGTGGGTGTGCGCCGCAGCGTCGAAGCCTTGAACGGGCAGATTGTGGTGGCGCGCCTGGACGGTGAAGTCACCATCAAGCGGTTCGAGCGCAGCGGCGACCGGGTTCGCCTGTTGCCACGCAATCCTGCGTATCAACCCATCGTGGTCGGGCCCGACCAGGACCTGGCCATCGAAGGGGTGTTTTGCGGCCTGGTGAGGCAAGGCTGATGGGCGCCGTGGTTGCCCTGGACTCGCTGTTCAATGGCGGGCGAGTCTGGAAGGGCCGGCCCGCCGCGCCACCGGCCAGCGTGCACCCTACGGGGCTGGCGACGCTGGATGCGGTGCTGCCCAGTGGCGGCTGGCCGGAAGCTGCCTTGAGTGAAATTCTGATGGCCAAGGACGGTGTGGGCGAGTTGCAGTTGGTACTGCCGACCCTGGCGCGCTTGTCGGCCCTGGGCGAGCGCATTGTGCTGGTGGCGCCGCCCTATACGCCGTACCCCCACGCCTGGCAGAACGCCGGGGTGGATGTGCGCAAGCTTTGCATCATCCAGGCCGAGGAGCGCGACGCATTGTGGGCGGTGGAACAATGCCTGCGTTCGGGCAGTTGTGGTGCGGTGCTGTGCTGGCCGCGCAAGGCCGATGACCGGGCCTTGCGGCGTTTGCAGGTGGCGGCGGAAACCGGCCAGACCCTGGCATTTGCCTGGCGCTCCTTGAGTGAGGCGGTCAATGCATCGCCCGCGGCATTGCGCCTGGCGGTCGAGGCCCGGCCCGCGCAAGTGCGGGTGCTCAAGTGCCGCGGCGGGCTGGCCCACCCGGCGCCGATTGCCCTGGCGGGGCATTGAGGTTGCCATGCGTTGGGTTTGTATTGTCTTCCCGCAATTGGCGCTGGACGGGGCCCAGCGTGTGCATCCCGAGCCCGACCAGCCGCTGGCACTGCTGGCCGGAACGCCGCAGCGGCGGGTGCTGCAAACCGTCAATGCCGCCGCCCGCGCACTGGGCCTGCGCCCCGGCCAATCCTTGACGGCGGCCCATGCCCTGGCCAAAAGCTTTGCCTGCGTCGAATACGATCCCCTGGAGATCGAGCGCCTGCAGCAGTTGCTCGCCGCCTGGGCCTACCGTTTCAGCTCCCAGGTCAGCCTGTATTACCCACGGGCCTTGTTGTTCGAGATCGAGTCGAGCCTGGGCCTGTTCGGGCCCTGGCCGCAGTTCGAGGCGCGTTTGCGCAAGGAGTTGGCCGAGCTTGGCTTTCGTCACCGCATCGTCGCTGCGCCCAATCCTGCGGCGGCAAGGGCGTTGGCGAACCTTTACGATGGCCTGGCCGTCGCCGATGACAACGCCTTGATGCAGGCCCTGGCGCTGCTGCCCATCGACCGTGCCGGCCTTGAACCCCAGGCCGCCACGGCCTTGTCACGCATGGGCCTGCGCACCCTGGCCCAGGTGCAGGCACTGCCCCGGCACACTCTGGCGCGGCGCTTTGACGCCAGCCTGCTCAAGCACCTTGACGCCTTGAGCGGGCAACGGCCGTTGGCCCTGGGTTTCTATCAGCCGCCGGACCAGTTCGATGCGCGCATCGAGTTGAACTTCGATGTGCAATCCCACCAGGCCCTGCTCTTTCCCTTGCGCCGCTTGACCGGCGACTTGTCGGCCTTCCTTTGCGGGCGCGACAGTGGCGTGCAGCGCTTCGACCTGCATCTGGAACATGCCCAGGCACCCGACAGTGTGATCAAGGTTGGCCTGCTCAGCGCCGAACGCGAGCCCTTGATGCTGTTCGAACTGGCCCGCGGGCGCCTGGAGCAGGTCCAGGTCACCTCGCCGGTGCGCGGCTTGCGCCTGGTGGCCGAGGACCTGCCGGTGTTCGTGCCGCAGCGCCAGGACCTGTTCGACGACCGCCCGCAACAAACCCTGCCGTGGGAACAATTGCGCGAACGCCTGCGTGCGCGCCTGGGGGATGACGCCGTGCAGGGCCTGCGTTTCCACGCCGATCACCGCCCCGAATGTGCCTGGCAAGCGGCGACCGACAGCCGACCATGTCCGAACTTGAGCAAGGTCCGGCGGCCCGGCTGGTTGCTGAACGAACCGACCTTGCTGAGCGAGCAGGGCGTGCGCATCCTGATGGGCCCTGAGCGCATCGAAACCGGCTGGTGGGATGGCGCCGATGTGCGCCGCGACTACTACCTGATCCAGACCCGCGCCGGCCAGCAAGGCTGGGCCTACCGCAACGTCGGGAACAGCGATGGGCTGTGGCTGCAAGGCTGGTTCGCATGAGCCTCCACAGGTCGGCTTCTGTAGGAGCGAGCTTGCTCGCGAAGGTCGTCAACGATGACGCTGGCATCCTGAAGGAACGCGGCGGCTTCACGTTTTTCGCGAGCAAGCTCGCTCCTACAGGAGTAAGTAGCGCATGAGTTACGCCGAGCTGCACTGCCTGTCCAACTTCAGCTTCCAACGCGGTGCCTCCAGCGCCCTGGAACTGTTCGAGCGGGCCAAAGCCCAAGGCTACAGCGCTTTGGCGATCACCGACGAATGCACACTGTCGGGCATTGTAAGAGCCTGGCAAGCGGCAAAGGCCGTGGACTTGCCGCTGATTATCGGCAGCGAGATGCGCCTGGAAAACGGCCTGAAACTGGTGCTGCTGGTGGAGGACCTCAGCGGCTATCAGCACCTGTGCCGGTTGATCACCCTGGCCCGGCGTCGCGCCGAAAAAGGCCGTTATCGCCTGCTGCAGGAAGATTTCGAGCAACCGCTGCCCGGCCTGCTGGCGCTGTGGGTGGCACAGGACGAGGACACCCAGGCCTCGATCCAATGGCTGCGCCATACCTTCGCCGAGCGCCTGTGGCTGGCGGTGCAACTGCATTGCAACCAGGACGACGAACGCCACCTGGAGCAGCGCCTGCAATTGGCCGCCAGCCTGCACATCCCTGCCGTGGCCTGCGGCGATGTGCATATGCATGCTCGTGGGCGTCGCGCCCTGCAAGACACCATGACCGCCATCCGCCACCACGTAACGGTAGCCGACGCCGGCACGCTGTTGCACCCCAATGGCGAGCGGCACCTGCGTAGCCTGGATGCCCTGGCCGGGCTTTACCCGCAAGCACTGCTGGACGAAACCCTGGCGATCGCCCGGCGTTGCACGTTCGACCTGAGCCAGCTGCGTTACCACTATCCGCGGGAGCTGGTGCCCAGCGGCCATGACGCCGCCTCCTGGCTGCGTGCGGTCACCGAAGAAGGCATCGCCCGGCGCTGGCCCAAGGGCGTCGATGCCAAGACCCTGGAACAGATCGATAAAGAGTTGAAGCTGATCAGCGAGCTGGGCTACGAAAGCTATTTCCTCACGGTGCACGATATTGTGCGCTTTGCCCGCAGCCGTTCGATCCTGTGCCAGGGCCGAGGCTCGGCGGCCAATTCGGCGGTGTGCTTTGCCCTGGGCATCACCGAGATCAACCCGAGCCTGACCAGCCTGTTGTTCGAGCGCTTCCTGTCCAAGGAGCGCAACGAGCCGCCGGATATCGACGTCGACTTCGAACACGAACGCCGCGAAGAAGTGCTGCAATACGTCTTCCAGCGCTATGGCCGCAACCGCGCGGCGTTGACGGCGGTGGTCAGCAGCTACCACGCGACCGGCGCGGTGCGGGATGTGGCCAAGGCCCTGGGGTTGCCGCCAGACCAGATTAATGCGCTGGCTGACTGCTGCGGGCGCTGGAGTGACGACGCGCCGCCCCTGGAGCGCCTGCGTGAAAGCGGCTTCGACCCGCACAGCCCACTGTTGCGCCGCGTGCTGACGCTGACCCAGCAATTGATCGGCTTTCCCCGGCACCTGTCCCAGCACCCCGGCGGCTTCGTGATTTCCGAATACCCACTGGATACCCTGGTGCCGGTGGAAAACGCCGCCATGGCCGAGCGCACCATCATCCAGTGGGACAAGGACGACCTCGACGCAGTGGGCCTGCTCAAGGTGGACATCCTCGCCCTGGGCATGCTCAGCGCGATCCGCCGTTGTTTCGACCTGCTGCGCCGTCATCGCAATCAAGACTTGAGCCTGGCAAGCATTCCCAAGGAAGACCCGGCGACCTACGCGATGATCAGCAAGGCCGACACCATCGGTGTGTTCCAGATCGAATCGCGGGCGCAGATGTCGATGTTGCCCAGGCTCAAGCCGCAGACGTTCTATGACCTGGTGATCGAAGTCGCCATTGTGCGTCCGGGGCCGATCCAGGGTGGCATGGTGCATCCGTATTTGCGCCGGCGGAACAACGAAGAACCCACGACCTATCCCTCGCCGGCACTCAAAGCGGTGCTGGAACGGACCTTGGGCATACCGCTGTTCCAGGAACAGGTGATGCAGATCGCCATGGTCGCCGCCGACTACAGCCCTGGCGAGGCCGACCAGTTGCGCCGCTCCATGGCCGCCTGGAAACGTCATGGCGGGCTGGAACCGCACCAGCAACGCCTGCGCGCCGGCATGCTCAGGAACGGCTACACCGAAGCTTTTGCTGCGCAGATTTTCGAGCAGATCAAGGGCTTTGGCAGCTATGGCTTCCCTGAGTCCCACGCGGCCAGTTTTGCCTTGTTGACCTACGCCAGTTGCTGGCTCAAGTGCCATGAACCGGCAGCCTTCGCCTGTGCCCTGATCAACAGCTGGCCCATGGGCTTCTACAGCCCGGACCAGATCCTGCAGGATGCCCGGCGCCATCGCTTGCAGATCCGCCCGGTAGATGTACAGGCCAGCGACTGGGATTGCAGCCTGGAACCCATCGACGGCCAGCAACCGGCGATACGCCTGGGCTTGCGCATGATCTCGGGGTTTCGCGAGGAAGACGCACGGCGTATTGAAGTCGTCCGCCAGCGGCAATGCTTCAGTGACATCGCCGATCTGGATGCCCGCGCCGGCCTGGATGCCCGCGCCCAGGCGCTGCTGGCGGATGCCGGTGCCTTGCGCGCCCTGGCCGGCAACCGGCATCAGGCGCGCTGGGATGTGGCCGGCGTGCACCAGCAGCTTGGATTGTTTGCCGGGCTGCCGAGTCCCGAGGAAGCGGTGGTGGCGTTACCCGCGCCCAGCTTAGGTGAGGACTTGCAGGCCGATTACGCCACGCTGGGCACGACCCTTGGCCCGCATCCCTTGGCCCTGCTGCGCAGCGAGTTGCGCAAGCGACGTTGCCGCAGTTCCCAGGAGCTGCTGGCGGTGGAGCATGGGCGCAACGTGAGCATTGCCGGGCTGGTCACCGGTCGCCAGCGCCCCGGTACGGCCAGTGGCGTGACCTTTGTCACCCTGGAAGATGAATTCGGCAACCTCAACGTGGTGGTCTGGCGTGACCTGGCCGAGCGCCAACGCCAGGCGCTGGTGGGCTCGCGGTTGCTCAAGGTGGACGGTCGCTGGGAGGCGGTAGGCGAGGTGCGGCACTTGATCGCCGGGCGCCTGACCGACCTGACACCGCTGCTGGCAGGGATCACTGTGCGCAGCCGGGATTTTCATTGAGCCCGCTGGTTTGTGCCCTCACGCTAATTCATCCAAGATGAAACCATCTCGCGCCGGTGCGCTCCAAAAGTTGCGATTGTCCTTTTTGCGCAGAGTTGAACCATGCCATTTTTATCCAACCCTCACGGCTGTGAAGGCTGGGCCGGCGAAATGGCCCAGCGTATTCGCGCGTTTGACTGGTCGACCACCGACCTTGGCCCCATTGGCTCCTGGTCCACCAGCCTGGCCTGTACCGTACAGATGATGCTGGCTTCGCCGGTGCCGATGGTGATGCTGTGGGGGCGCGCCGGCTACATGATCTACAACGACAGCTATTCGGCCTTTGCCGGTGGTCGTCATCCTTACCTGCTTGGCACACCGGTGGAACTGGGATGGCCGGAAGTGGCCGAGTTCAATCGCCATGTGGTGGATACCTGCCTGGCGGGCGGCACGCTGTCTTTCAATAACAAGGACCTGGTGCTGTCGCGTAACGGCAAGCCGGAAACCGTGTGGCTGGACCTCTATTACAGCCCGGTTGCCGGCGACGACCAGAAACCGGCCGGGGTACTGGCAATCGTGGTCGAGACCACCGAACTGGTGAAGTCCGAACACGTGCGCCAGGAACTCACCCACAACCTTGAACAGCGGGTGGCCGCCGAAGTGCAAGCGCGCTCCTCTGCCGAAGACCAGTTGCGCCAGTCGCAAAAGCTGGAGGCAATTGGCGGCCTCACCGGTGGCGTGGCCCATGACTTCAATAACCTGCTGCAAGTGATCGCCGGCAACCTGCATTTGCTTGCCCGCCATGAGCCGGATAACCCCCAGGTGCAACGTCGCGTCAACGCCGCGATTGCCGCGGTGGAACGTGGCGCCAAGCTGTCCTCGCAACTGTTGGCGTTTGCCCGGCGCCAGCCCTTGTCGCCGGCGGTGTACAACCCGCAACGCATCTACGCCGGCCTGGGCGAGCTGCTGCAAAGGGCGTTGGGGGAAACCATCCATATCGATGTGCAGTTGCCCCAGGATTCCTGGTGCATCAACGTCGACCGTAACCAGTTGGAAAACGCGCTGCTCAACCTGGCGATCAACGCCCGCGATGCCATGCAGGGCGAAGGCGTGATTCGTATCACCGGGGAAAACATCATCCTCAACCCCGGCGATTGCATCGGTAAAAGCATCAAGCCCGGCGAGTACGTGCGCCTGGCGGTGGCCGACACAGGGGTGGGCATGTCCGAGACGACCCTCAAGCGCGCGTTCGAACCCTTCTTTACCACCAAGCGTGAAGGCCAGGGCACCGGCCTGGGGCTGAGCATGGTGTTCGGCTTTGTGCGCCAGAGTGGCGGGCATGTGGACATGTGGAGCGAGGAGGGCAAGGGCTCGGTGGTGCAGATGTATTTTCCCCACAGCCTGGAACCCGAATGCCTCGACGCCCAGAGTGAGCTGGACCTGCAGGGCGGCGGCCAGGAAACCATCCTGGTGGTCGAGGACAATGAGGGTGTGCGCCTGACCGTGGTCGAGTTGCTGGAGCAGTCGGGCTACACCGTACTCACCGCCGAGGATGGCGATCACGCCATGCAAGCGTTGCACAATGGCTTGGCGCCCGACCTGATCTTCACCGATGTGGTCATGCCCGGCCGGGTCAAGAGTACCGACCTGGCTGACTGGGCCCGGGCGCAGCATCCGCCGGTGGCGGTGCTGTTCACCTCCGGCCACACCCGCGACATCCTGTCGTCCAATCATCTGCTCAGCGCCGATATCCATCTGCTGAGCAAACCCTACAGCCCCGATGCCCTGACGCAACGCGTACGCACGGTGCTCAACGCAAGACAAGGTTGCCCATGACTTCACAGCGCAACATCCCACTGATCACCGCCCAGTCGTCGGGCTTGGTGCGGGTGCGTGGCGCCCGCGAACATAATTTGCGTAACGTCGATGTGGACATTCCCCGGGATGCCTTGGTGGTGTTTACCGGCGTGTCAGGCTCCGGCAAATCGTCCCTGGCGTTTTCTACCCTGTATGCCGAGGCCCAGCGCCGCTATTTCGAATCGGTGGCGCCCTATGCGCGACGCTTGATCGACCAGGTCGGTGTGCCGGATGTGGACAGTATCGAAGGCTTGCCGCCGGCCGTGGCCCTGCAACAGCAGCGCGGCACGCCGAGTGCGCGCTCTTCGGTGGGCAGCGTCACCACCTTGTCGAGCTTGATCCGCATGCTCTATTCCCGCGCCGGCAGTTACCCGCCAGGGCAGGCCATGCTGTATGCCGAGGACTTTTCGCCGAACCTGCCCCAGGGCGCGTGCCCGCAATGCCATGGCCTGGGCCGGGTGTATGAAGTGACCGAGGCGCTGATGGTGCCCAACCCGTCCCTGACCATCCGTCAGCGTGCAGTGGCGGCCTGGCCGTTGGCGTGGCAGGGCCAGAACCTGCGCGACATTCTTGTGACCCTGGGCTACAACGTGGATATCCCGTGGCGCGAGCTGCCGAAAAAACAACGCGACTGGATCCTGTTTACCGAAGAAACCCCGACCGTGCCGGTGTACGCCGGCTTCACCCCAGAGCAGACCCGCGATGCGTTGAAGCGCAAGCTCGAGCCCAGTTACCAGGGTACGTTCAGCGGGGCGCGGCGCTATATCCTGCACACCTTCGCTCATACCCAGAGCGCGCTGATGAAAAAGCGCGTGTCGCAGTTCATGCAGGGCAGTGCCTGCCCGTTGTGCCACGGTAAACGCCTCACCCAAGCCGCACTGTCAGTGAAGTTTGCCGGGGTGGATATCGGTGAGTTGTCGCAACTGTCCCTGGCGCAACTGGCCGAATTGCTGCGCCCGGTAGCGGCGGGGCAGGACAAGATGAAGCTGTCGGTGGAAAAACGCCTGGCGGCCCAGCGCATCGCCCAGGACCTGCTCGAGCGGGTCAGTACCCTGACCGACCTGGGCCTGGGTTATCTGTCCCTGGAGCGCAGCACGCCGACCTTGTCGTCCGGGGAGCTGCAGCGTTTGCGGCTGGCGACCCAATTGGGCTCGCAGTTGTTCGGCGTCATCTATGTGCTGGACGAGCCCTCGGCAGGTCTGCACCCGGCGGATGGCGAAGCGCTGTTCACCGCGCTTGAGCGCTTGAAAGCCGCGGGCAATTCGCTGTTTGTGGTGGAACATGACCTGGAAACCATGCGCCGGGCCGACTGGCTGATCGACGTCGGCCCCGCCGCCGGTGAACATGGCGGGCAAGTGCTGTACAGCGGTCCGCCTGCGGGGTTGGCGCAGGTCAAGGCATCGCAGACCCGCGAATACCTGTTCGCCGAACAGCGACCCTCGAATCCGCTGCGCCGTGAACCTAGTGCCTGGCTGAAGCTGGAAGGCGTGACGCGCAATAACCTGAGCGATCTGAAAGTGGATTTCCCGCTGGGCTGCTTTACAGCAGTAACCGGTATTTCCGGCTCGGGTAAATCCAGCCTGGTCAGCCAGGCACTGCTGGAACTGGTGGGCCAGGGCCTGGGGCGTGTACTGGAAAGTGACGACGAGCCGAGCCTGGAAGACGCTGCCCCCCAAGCCAGTGGCGGGTATATCAGCGCCGGGCTGGAACACATCCGCCGCCTGGTACAGGTGGACCAGAAACCCATCGGCCGCACGCCGCGTTCCAACCTGGCGACCTACACCGGGCTGTTCGACAATGTGCGCAAACTCTTCGCTGCCATGCCAGCGGCCAAGAAGCGCGGTTACGACGCCGGGCAATTCTCCTTCAACGTTGCCAAGGGGCGTTGCCCGAACTGTGAGGGTGAAGGTTTTGTCAGCGTTGAACTGTTGTTCATGCCCAGCGTGTACGCGCCATGCCCGACCTGCCACGGCGCGCGCTACAACCCCGACACCCTGGCGATCAAATGGCAGGGCTTGAACATTGCGCAGGTATTGGGACTGACCGTGGAGCAGGCGGTAGAAGTGTTTGCCGAACAGCCTGGGGTGTTGCGTTCATTGCAAGTGCTGCGCGATATCGGCCTGGGTTACCTGCGCCTCGGCCAGCCGGCCACCGAGTTGTCTGGTGGTGAGGCGCAACGCATCAAGCTCGCCACCGAGCTGCAACGCAATGCCCGTGGCGCTACGTTGTACGTGCTCGACGAACCCACAACCGGGTTGCACCCCAAGGATGTCGACCGCTTGCTCATCCAGTTGAATCAGCTGGTGGATGCGGGGCATACGGTGGTTGTAGTGGAGCATGAAATGCGCGTAGTGGCCCAGAGTGACTGGGTGATCGATATTGGCCCGGGGGCAGGGGACTTGGGCGGGAAGGTAGTGGCGTGTGGTACGCCGCAGAAGGTTGCCAAAAGCAAGAACAGCCGTACTGCGCCCTATCTGGCCAGAGAGCTGGTCTAAAGCGTGATGATGTTCAAATGTGGGAGGGGGCTTGCCCCCGATGGCGGCGGGTCAGTCACAGATGTATCACTGACACTCCCTCATCGGGAGCAAGCCCCCTCCCACTTTTTTGATCAGTGCTTGGTCAGTTGGATTTGTTGCCTGGCCAGCTTCACCACATTCTCCACGGTGAACCCGAACTTCTCCTGCAACTTGGCCAGCGGTGCCGAGGCGCCGAAGCTGTTCATCACTATCTTGGCGCCGGTCTGCCCGACATAACGATCCCAACCCAGGGGACCTGCCTGTTCCACCACCACCCGAGCTTTTACTGCGGGTGGCAAGACGCTGTCGCGATAAGCCTGGTCTTGGTCTTCAAACAGTTCCCAGCTCGGCATCGATACTACTTGCGCGGCAACGCCTTCGCCCCTGAGCTGCTCATAAGCGGCCACTGCGAGACTGACCTCACTGCCTGTGGCGATCAGAATAACCTCAGGTTGATCCGCACCGGCCAGTACGTACGCACCCTTGGCCGCGCCGGAGGCTGGCGCGTACTTACTGCGATCCAGCGTAGGCAGCGCCTGGCGTGACAGCACCACACAACTCGGCCGATGGGTTTGTGCCAGGGCCACTTTCCACAGTTCCAGGGTTTCATTCGCGTCGCCCGGGCGCAGGGTCAGCAGCCCCGGGGTGGCGCGCAGTTGGGTCAGGTGTTCGATAGGTTGGTGCGTTGGCCCATCCTCGCCTACGCCGATGGAATCATGGGTGAATACGAAGATCACCGGCAGCTCCATGATCGCCGCCAGGCGGATCGGCGGTTTCATGTAGTCGCTGAATACCAGGAAGGTCGAGGTGTACGGGCGCAGGTAGGACAGCGCCATGCCGTTGGCAATCGCGCCCATGGCGTGTTCGCGGATACCGAAGTGCAGGTTGCGCCCACTGTAGTCGTCGGCGTTGAAACGCCCGGCGCCGTCGAAGGTGAGGTTGGTCTTGGTCGAAGGTGACAAATCCGCCGAGCCGCCCAGCAACCACGGAATCTGTTGGGCAAAGGCATTCAGCACTTCGCCACCTGAAGCACGACTGGCGACGCCTTTGGCATCTGCGGCGAAGCTCGGCAGGTGCGCTTGCCACTGCTCGGGCATTTCCCCGGCGCGCATGCGCTGCAGTTCATCGGCCCGTTGCGGGTCGAGGGACGCCAGGCTCTGGTTCCACTCGGCGTACAGCGGTTCGGCGCGTTCGTACAGGGCATCGCGCAATACCGTGCGGGCCTCTTCGGGCACCAGGAAACTCGAATCCTGCGGCCAGCCATAGGCAGCCTTGGTCAAGCGAATCTCATCTTCGCCCAACGGCTCGCCATGGGCGGCGGCGGTGTTGTGTTTGTGTGGCGAACCGTACCCGATCACGCTGTCGACCACGATCAGGGTCGGTGCGCCGGTGTTGGCCTTGAAGGTTTCCAGGGCCACGCTCAAGGCCTGCAAGTCATTGGCATCGGTGACGTGCACGGTGTGCCAGCCGTAGGCCTGGAAGCGCTTGATCACGTCTTCGCTGAACGCCAGCTCAGTGTGGCCCTCGATGCTGATGGTGTTGTTGTCGTAGATCCAGCATAGGTTATCCAGCTTCAAGTGACCGGCCATCGATGCCGCTTCGCTGCTGATGCCCTCCATCATGTCGCCGTCACCGCACAGGGTGTACACGTCGTAGTCGAACAGCACCTGGCCGTCGCGGTTGAAACGCTCGGCCAGCCAGCGTTCGGCCATGGCCATGCCGACGCTGTTGGCGCAGCCCTGGCCCAGCGGGCCGGTGGTGGTTTCTACGCCGGTGGTCATGCGGTACTCGGGATGGCCTGGCGTCTTGGAACCCATCTGCCGGAACTGCTTGATATCGTCGAGGCTGATGGCCGGCTGGCCGGAGCGCTTGCCGTGGGCGTCAATCTCCACCACACCGGCCAGGTGCAACAGCGAATACAGCAACATCGACGCATGCCCCACCGACAGCACAAAACGGTCGCGGTTAGGCCAGTCCGGATGCTCAGGGTGATAGCGCAGGAAGCGACTCCACAATGTGTATCCCACTGGCGCCAGGCCCATGGGCGTGCCCGGGTGGCCCGAGTTGGCCTTCTGCACGGCATCCATGGCCAGGGTGCGAATAGTGTTGATGCATTGGGTGTCGGCAGCAGTGGCAACGTGATTCATAAAACCGTTCTCCCTCGGGTGGCGATCTACAGTGGAGGGCAGGGCACGGCAAAGGTTTGATCCCATCGCCAGGGTTACGACGAACGGGCGGGTATTGACCTGGCACATGACAAGACCGGTTGGAATGGGCTAGTTTCAAGGGCGTAGGCCATTGAATAACTTGTGGAGGTACGCCATGCCAGTGAAACACGACCTGTATCAGGACTTGGGTTTTAGCAAGGAAGCCGTTCACGAACGCAGGGCGAGTGACAGGCGGCTGGACGCGTTGCTCACGCAATATGACGTTGCGGACGGGGAGGTGCTCAAGGCAGAAAAAGCCAGTGCCAGCGATGAGGATGTGGAAAATCTGAAGAAGAAACGGCTGCTGATCAAAGACGAGATTGCAGGGCGCTTGGGTTAACAGCAACGCGGCAATATTTGTTCAGATTTACCTGCGGGACATTGTAGGACTCAGTCTTTATGATGCGCCCCGTCCACCCGGCTCTGGGGACTGTTGTGGCGCAAGGATTGTGCTGCTGAGCCGGGGAGGACACCCTATTTCATGCCAGCAGTGTGCCCAAACATTCATCAATGGAACGCTGCTGCGTCTGGCCGTAAAGCTGCAGCTCATCAATCGTCTTGCGCCCCAGCGCCTGTTCGAATTGCGCCTGGTTGGCGTTGGCCGCGTAATGACTTTGCGCCGCATCCCCCAGGTTTGACTGGAAGATCCCCGCCGCACTCACCGGCAGGAAATCCTCGTACACCAATGGCTCCACCGCCACGTGACCGGCGTTGACCAGCGCTTGCAACTCAAGCGGCTGGACGGCCTGGCCGCGGGCTGCCAGGCCTTTGTCGGTGACGAAGTAGCGATAGTACGCCAGGCCCTGTTCCCGCATCTGCCCATGATCATCGGGGAACGCCTGGAAGTGCTGTTCCAGCAATTGCACATAGCGTTGGGCATTGGACTCAGTGGGAAATGCGCCAAGTTCATCGCGGGCAGCGTTCAGCAGTTGGTCGTAAAGCGCACGGCCCTTGGGCGTCAATGCGACACCGCGTTGTTCGATTTCGCCGAAACGTGCGCTGTGGCTGCCGTGGGCATCGGTGAAGGCAATGGGTTCGTCGAGGGCCTTGAAGCTGGTCTGGCGCAGCAGGATCGGGCATTGGCGCCGCGGTGGGCCTTCGATCACCGCCTTGGGCGTGATGCCTTTGCCGGGCATGGCAGCTTGCACCTGGTCAATGTCCAGGGTGCGCGGGGTGA
Source organism: Pseudomonas khavaziana (assembly GCF_036704165.1). Classification (NCBI taxonomy): domain Bacteria; kingdom Pseudomonadati; phylum Pseudomonadota; class Gammaproteobacteria; order Pseudomonadales; family Pseudomonadaceae; genus Pseudomonas; species Pseudomonas khavaziana. The sequence continues at coordinate 3,816,092 of NZ_CP129946.1, read as the reverse complement.
GGTGGTTGATATGCGGACCCTTGAACGCCACCACGTCGGCAATCAGGCGGTGTTGGTCGCTGAGTTGCTGGTACTGCGCGCGCGTCACCGTGGCGGTGTGGTGCCAGCGGAACGTTTCCAGGGCCTGGCTGATAAAAGCTTCGGCGTCACTGGCATTCAGGCCACCTTGTGTTTCGGCTTGTTCGATCAATGCCAAGGCGCCGGGGGTGAAGATTGAGCGCTTGGCCAGGGCGTTTTCGGCGAACGTGCGCAACGTTGGGTTTTCGATCAGTTCCAGGCGCAGCAATGAGGTAAACACGCGAAACGGGCTGGTTTGCAGTGCGTGTTCATGCACGGCGCGAAAGGCGGTGGAATGTACCGGCACCCCGGCGGGGGTGAGGTCGTAGTAGCCCACCGGTTGCATGCCCATGACCGCGAACAAGCGGCTGATGGTCGCCAGTTCCGCAGCGGTGCCCAGGCGGATGGCGCCGTGGCGCTCCCTGTCCAGGCGCTGGATTTCCCCGGTGCGTTGCAGCTGCTGCGCCAGGCGCGGTTCGCGGTCGAGCACGCCGGCATTGGTCTCGGCCACCAGTTCCAGCAGCGCGCCGTACAGCGGAACTTCATCGCGGTACATGTCGGACATGGCCTTGGAAAAACCCTTGCGGATCTCATCGGGGCTGACATGTGCAGTGGCGTGCATAGAAAAATTCCTGATGGCTATGGCGATGAAAGTGGCCTTTACCTGATTTTGTTGAGCCGCAGCCCGGCTTGCAAACGAAGATTCCTCTGGACTTCATTCTGCAAATGAATGATGACCTGAACATGAGAGAACCAACTCGTCCGGTCTTCAACTACACCCACTTCTCAAGTCTTCATGTGCAACCGGGCGTCATTGGGTTTTACACTGCCCCTCACTGTGTAGGTGATGGAGGACTCAATGACGGCCGTACCCGTAACCCGCCTGCTGGACACGATTGAAGGCCAGCGCCTGCTCACGCAAGACGCCGAGCGTTGGCGCGAGTGGGGCCCGTACCTGAGCGAACGCCAATGGGGCACGGTGCGCGAAGACTACAGCGCCGATGGAGACGCCTGGGCCTACTTTCCCCATGAACAGGCACGCAGTCGCGTCTATCGCTGGGGCGAGGACGGATTGGCCGGTTTCAGCGATAAAGCCCAACGCTGGTGCCTGGGACTGGCGCTATGGAATGAGCGCGACGCGATTCTCAAGGAGCGCCTGTTCGGCCTCAACAACGCCGAGGGCAACCACGGTGAAGACGTCAAGGAACTGTACTTTTTCGTCGATGGCGTACCGAGCCATGCTTATATGCGCATGCTGTACAAATACCCCCATGCCGCTTTTCCCTATGCCGATTTGATCGCCGAAAACGCCCGCCGTGGATTGGGCGATGCCGAGTATGAAATCCTCGACACCGGTGTGTTTGAAGATAACCACTACTGTGACGTCAGTATCGAATACGCCAAGCACCAGCCCGACGATATTTTCATGCGCGTTACCGTGCACAACCGCTCGGCCCAACCAACCCGCCTGCAGGTGCTGCCCCAGCTGTGGGCGCGCAATGACTGGAGCTGGACCTTCGATGCGCCCAAGCCCAGCTTGAGCCTTGAGGGCGACCGCGTGCTGGCCCGTCATCATGAACTGGACGATCGTCATCTCAGCGCCTGGGGCCAGGACGGCGTGCAATGGCTGTTCTGCGAAAACGAGAGCAACTTCGCCAAACTGGGCGGGCAGCCGACGCCCGGGCCGTTCAAGGATGGCATCAACGATTACGTGGTGGAGGGTGATCAAGGGGCCATTCGCGGTGACGCGGGCACCAAGGTGGCGGCGCGATTCAGCCTTGAGCTGGCGGGCCTGGAAAGCCAAAGCCTCTATCTGCGCTTTGCCCCTGTGGGCGCCCCCGAGGTCAACGCACGCAAGTTGTTCGAACAGCGCCGACAGGAGGCCGATGACTTCTACGCAGCCTTGCAACAAGGCATCGCCGATGAGGATGCGCGCAATGTGCAGCGCCAGGCCCTGGCCGGCTTGCTGTGGTCCAAGCAACTGTACTATTTCGACGTCAACCAGTGGCTCGACGGCGACCCGGCCCAGCCTGCGCCGCCGCCCGAGCGTTTGCATAGGCGCAATACCCATTGGCGGCACCTGTCCAACTTCGACATCCTGTCCATGCCCGACACCTGGGAATACCCGTGGTACGCCTCCTGGGACCAGGGCTTCCAGGCGGTGGCCATCGCGCTGATCGACCCGGGCTACGCCAAGCAGCAGCTGTTATTGCTGGTGAAGGACCGCTTCATGCACCCCAACGGCCAACTGCCCGCCTATGAGTGGCGCTTCGACGACGCCAACCCACCCGTGCACGCCTGGGCCAGCTGGCGCGTGTATCAGCAGGATAAGGCGCTGACTGGCGTCGGCGACATGGACTTCCTCGAGCGGATCTTCCACAAGCTGCTGCTGAATTTTTCCTGGTGGGTCAACCGCAAGGATGCCGAGGGCCGCAATCTGTTCCAGGGGGGGTTCCTGGGCCTGGACAATATCGCCTTGTTCGACCGCTCCGCCGCGCTGCCAGCGGGTTACCAGTTGGATCAAGCCGACGGCACCGCCTGGGTCGCGGCCTATGCATTGGACCTGATGCGCATCGGGCTGGAATTGGCCAAGCGTAATGCCGTGTATGTGGACATTGCGGTTAAGTTTTTCGAGCATTTTCTGTATATCGCCGGCGCCATCAACCGCGTTGACGACAGCGCCGAAGGCCTATGGGATGAGCAGGATCTGTTCTTCTACGACGTACTGCACCGCCCCGACGGCCAGAATGAACCGGTGCGTTTGCGTTCGATTGTCGGCCTGATGCCGTTGTTCGCGGTGCTGGTGCTCGAGCAGCGCGAGCATGAGGGGCTGGAAGGGTTGCGCGAGCGCCTGCTGGGGTTTATGCATCACCGACCGGACCTGGCCAAACTGGTCTCACGCTGGAACGAACCGGGGCAGGGCAATCGCCTGTTGCTGGCGTTGCTGCGCGGCGAACGCACTAAGGATCTGCTGCGGCGTATGCTGGATGACAATGAGTTCTTGTCGGCCTTTGGTGTGCGCTCCTTGTCCAAGGCCTTCGCAGAACAGCCCCTGGCGCTGAAGATGAATGGTGACACCCTGTGCGCCAGCTACCAGCCCGGCGAATCCGATTCACGCTTGTACGGCGGCAACTCCAATTGGCGCGGGCCGCTGTGGATGCCGGTCAACTACATGCTGATTGAATCGTTGCGGGAGTTTCATCGGTACTACGCAGATAATTTTTCCGTGGAGTACCCGACGGGCAGCGGTTATCTGTCGTCCCTGGAAGAAGTGGCCGACAGCCTCAGCGAGCGTCTGACGCGCTTGTTTCTGCGCGATGAAAATGGCCTGCGACCGTCAATGGCGGGGTATGCGCAACTGGAGGCGGACCCGGCCAGCCGTGACCTGGTGCTGTTCCATGAGTATTTTCATGGGGAGACGGGGCGGGGGTTGGGGGCATCACACCAGACAGGGTGGAGTGCACTGGTGGCGTTGTTGCTGCAACCCAGAATCTGAATACCACGGCAGACCCAATGTGGGAGGGGGCTTGCTCCCGATTGCGGTGGGGCAGTCAACTGAGAGGCGACTGACAAACCGCGATCGGGAGCAAGCCCCCTCCCACAGGGATCCAGGATTGCTCTTGGATCAGGAAGGGAACAGCTCGCTCAGCTTCATCGCCAGCATCATGTCGCCTTCGGTGCGCAGCTTGCCGCCCATGAATGCCTGCATGCCGTCGGTGGAACCGTCGACGATGCCTTCCAGGGTGTCGCTGTCCATGACCAGGGTCACTTGGGCGTCAGGGTTTTCGCCTTCTTTCAGTTCGCAGGTCTTGTCCTTGACCACCAGCGAAAAGTTCTTGGTGTCGTCGATGCGGAAACCGAATACCAGGTCCAAGCCTTCGGCAGCGCTTGGGTTGAATTTGGCTTTCATTGCTTCTACAGCTTTGGCTACGTCAGTCATGGTTTCGATCCTTTTATGGTGAGTCCAGTGACCTTGGGGTCACGGTTGGCCGCAGTTCATCGGAAAGTGATGAGCTGCGGCGCCTTCAACAGTTGCAAGTGGGCATGGTTGTTGAAGGAAGCCAGTGCCACCTCGCGACCGCGGAATTTCAGCTGGTTGAGCGAGGTGTTAACAATTTGCCAGTTCATTTCGAACGCCTGGGCGGCGGGCATTCGGGTAATCAGGTGGAGCAGGGCGGTGATGGTGCCGCCGGAGGTGAATACGGCGATTTTGTCGGCGTTGTCGGCGGCTTCGAGGATACGCTGCAAGCCGCCCTGGACGCGTTCGACAAACCCCAGCCAGCTTTCCAGCCCCGGTGGGTCATAAGTGCCGGCCAGCCAGCGCTCGACGATCAGCGCGAAGATACGCTGGAACTCGCTGCGGTTCTGCGGGCCGTTACGCAGGATGTGTACGGCATCGGGCTCGCTGCCGAGCAGGTCGGGCAACAGGCCGCGGATGATCGCTTCGCCGTCGAATTCGTTGAAAGCGCTGTCGGTCTCCAGCGTCGGGACCGGCAGTCCAAGGGCGCTGTATTGATCGAACGTGGCGCTGGCGGTGTGTTGCTGGCGACGCAGGTCGCCGGCTATACAGCGATCAAACGTCAGGCCCAGGTCTGCCAGATGGCGTCCGAGCACTTGCGCCTGTTCCACACCGAGGGGCGACAGTACGTCATAGTCGTCTGCACCGAAGGAGGCCTGGCCATGTCGAATCAGATAGATGCTGCCCACGTCCGTTTTCCCGGTACGTTGAAAGTCTGGCGAGGTTATGAGGATGCCTGCGAGCTGTCAATGAAAAAACATACGCTTGTTTTAAAAGCTCGTTGGAGCCCGCCTGCTGGCGGTTTGATCACTGGCTCCGGCGCGATGGCGTCGGTATGCTGGGGCCATCCGCGCCTGGCGCAGTGCATTCTTAAGGAGACATATGGATTTTTTGGCCGAATACGCGAGCTTTCTGGCGAAGACCGTCACCCTGGTGGTCGCTATTCTGGTGGTACTGATCAGCTTCGCAGCCCTGCGCAGCAAAGGTCGTCGTAAATCCGCCGGCCAATTGCAGGTCAGCAAGCTGAATGATTTCTACAAGGGCCTGCGCGAGCGCCTGGAGTCGAGCCTTCTCGACAAGGACCAACTCAAGGCCTTGCGCAAATCCGAGAGCAAGACTGAAAAGAAAAAGACCAAGAAGAAACCCGAGCCCAAGCCGCGAGTGTTCGTGCTGGATTTCGACGGCGACATCAAGGCCTCGGCCACCGAGAGCCTGCGCCATGAAATCACCGCGCTGCTGAGCCTGGCCACACCCAAGGATGAAGTGGTACTGCGCCTGGAAAGCGGCGGCGGCATGGTGCACAGCTATGGCCTGGCTTCGTCGCAACTGGCGCGCATCCGCCAGGCCGGTGTGCCATTGACCGTGTGCATCGACAAGGTGGCGGCCAGCGGCGGCTACATGATGGCGTGCATCGGCGAGAAGATCATCAGCGCACCGTTCGCTATCCTCGGCTCCATCGGCGTGGTCGCGCAGTTGCCCAACGTCAATCGCTTGCTGAAAAAGCACGATATCGACTTCGAAGTGCTGACTGCCGGCGAATACAAACGCACCCTCACGGTGTTTGGCGAAAATACCGAGAAGGGCCGGGAGAAGTTCCAGGAAGACCTGGATATCACCCACCAGTTGTTCAAGAACTTCGTCTCGCGGTACCGCCCGCAATTGGCGATTGACGATGTAGCGACCGGTGAAGTGTGGCTGGGTGTGGCCGCCCTCGACAAACAGTTGGTCGACGAGCTGCAAACCAGCGATGAATACCTGGCCACCAAGGCCAAGACTGCCGAAGTGTTCCACCTGCACTATGCCGAGCGTAAAAGCCTGCAAGAGCGCGTGGGCCTGGCGGCCAGCGGTTCGGTAGACCGGGTATTGCTGACCTGGTGGAGCCGGCTGACCCAGCAGCGGTTCTGGTAACCATCCTCAGGTTGTAGGCGGTCCCCTGTGGGAGGGGGCTTGCCCCCGATGGCGGCCTGACAGCCGACCAGGATGTTGGATCAGACCGGGTACATATCCGTTATTTGGGCAACGGCCACTATTGGTTCCGCTTTTACAGCGGGTCACTTTTGAAAAGCGCAAAAGTAACCAAAACGCTCATGCCCCACCACTCGGCACCTCGCTTAGGCTCGGTGTGCCCGTAATCCGACAGGGATTTGGGGGGCCGCCGCCACGCGCCATCCATGGCGCGGGGCGGCTAAACCGGCATCCCTGCCGGTTTACCCCCCAAATCCCTGTCGAATTCCGGCCAGCGTGGTTTAACGGGGCGCCTAAGATCAAGATCAAAAGCCAGATCAAGAGCGGCTCGCTGCGCATCGTGGTTACATTTAGCTGCTACAAAGTTGTGTAGATACCGATGCTCATCGGGGGCAAGCCTTTCCCACATTTAGCTGTGTGTGGGTACCGGCTTGCTCATCAGGTTCCCCACCACCAGCGCGCCCAGCAACCCCAATAAACCCGCCACCCACAACACCCCGCTGAACCCACCCACAAACGCCTGCCGCGCCAGCGGTTGCACTGTTACTCGCGCTGCTTCGGGCACCAGGTCCAGCGCCGCAGGCATATCACCGGCTACCACCCGCGAAGCAATGCCCGCCACCTGCGCCTGCCACTGCGGGTCGATACTCGCGCTCAGCAACTGTTCGCTGTGGCTGCCCAGCAACGCGCCATACACGCCGATGGCCAACATGATTGCGCTGAAACGCATGGTGGTGCTCATGCCCGAGGCCATGCCTGCGCGATCTCGCGGCACGCAGGCCATGATGTTTTTCTGCGTGTCGCCATTGAGTAACCCCGCGCCTGCACCGGTGACGGCGATTGCCAGGGCAAAGGGCAGATACTCGCCAGCCTGCACGGCCCACGCACTCAACAAATTGCCGCAGCCCACCAGGGTCAAGCCGCTCGCCATCATGGTCGCCGGTGTGAAGCGGCCCGCCAGGCGTGCACCGATGCGTGGGCAGAGCAGCATGGTCAAGGCAAACGGCAACATGCCCAGGCCCGAGGCAATCGCGGAGAAACCCAGGCCGTTCTGCAGGTAGAACGGCAGCAGTGTCATCATCACCTGGGCGCAACCGGCGTAGGCAAACATGCCCAGTAAGGCGCCGATAAAGCGTGGGTGCCGAAACAGCTGCAAGTCCACCATGGGTCGCTGCTGTAGGTGCTCGACCAGCACAAACACACCCATCAGCAGCCCACCGCCGAGCAAGCGGGCGTAGGTCAGCGGGCTATCCCAACCGATGCGATTGGCCTCGATCAGCCCCCAGATCAGGCACAGCAAGCTGCCACTGAACGCCAGGCTGCCCCAGGGATCCAGGCGCGCCGATCGGGTATCGCGGGACTCGGGAATCGCCCGCAGCACCAGCGCCATCAGCCCCAGGCCTACCGGCAGGTTGAGGTAGAAAATCCAGCGCCAGCCCAGGTACTCGGTGATCAAGCCACCCAGGGTCGGCGCGGCAGTCATCGCCACGCCCATGCACGCGCCCCAGAACGCCCAGGCCTTGGCGCGTTCTATTTCATCGTGGAACGTATGCCCGATAGACGCCAGTGCCGAGGTCAGCAACAGCGCCGCACCCACTCCTTTCACGGCTCGGGCGATGTCCAGCCACAGCGCGGTGGATGCCGCGCCGCAGCCCAGGGAGGCGAAGATGAAAATACCCAGGCCCCAGATTAGGGTTTTCTTGCGGCCAAAGCGGTCGGCGATACTCCCGGCCGGCAACAACAAGGCGGCGAACGCCAGCATATAAGCGCTGACTACCCACTCGATATCGGCAAAGTTGGCGCCCAGGTCGCGGGCGATGCTCGGCAGCGTGACGGCAACGATGTTGGTATCCAGCACGATCAACGAGCAGACGGCGGAGGCGGTCACCAGCGTCAGGCGTGGACTGATCCGGCTCATAGGCAAATTACCTGGCAAGCAATACGGAAATCTCGGTTGACTTGCATCGCAAGGGCTCTCTAGTGTTCAGGTACTGCGAGCTTATCCCTGGCTAATCACATTTTTGTTAGGCGCCAGGAAGTACTTCATTACCTTTGAGCTAATGCTGCCATGGAAATCCGCCATTTTCGTTACTTCCTGGCCGTGGCCCGGCAGCGCAACTTCACCCGCGCCGCCGAGCAGTTGGGCATTGCGCCACCGACCTTGAGCCGGCAAATCCAAGACATGGAAACCAGCCTGGGCACGCGTTTGTTTATCCGCCAGCAGCGCGAAGTCAGCCTCACCGAGGCGGGTGCCGCGCTGCTGAGCGAAGCTGAAGCCACCGTGCGACAGTTCGAGTTCGCCCAGCGCAATGCCCAGCGTGCCGGGCGGGGCGAGATCGGGCATATTGAGTTGGGGTACGTGGCCTCGGCGCTCTACTGCGGACTGTTGCAGCGCCAGGTGCGGGGGTTCAGCCAGGCATTTGCCGATGTGAACGTAAACCTGCGCGAATGGGCCATGGCTGCGCTACCGGGGGCGGTGGCCGATGGGCGCTGCGATATCGGTTATATCCGTTCGCCGATGACCCTGCCGGACGGCGTGGAGGCGGTGCGCCTGGACAGCGAAGGCTTTGTGCTGGCGCTGGCCCATGATTCCTGGCTGCTGGGGCTTAAGGCGATCACCTGCGAGTGCCTGGAAAACGAGACGTTTATCCTGCCGGAACAAATCAGCGGCACCTTGCATGTAGCCGCCCAGGGCGGCTATGCACCGCGTCTGGGCGCGCAGCCGGGCGGGTTGGTGGCGGTGGTGGCACTGGTGTCGTTAGGGCAAGGGGTTGCGGTAGTGCCGGCATCGATGGTCGGGCATGTGAGCCTGCCGGGCGTGGTGTATCGCACTATCCAGGGTAATGAGGCCTCGTCGTGGTTGTCGTTGATTTACCGGCGCTTTGAAAAAGCGCCGGCGGTGGCGCGGTATATCCAGCAGGTCAAGCAGTCAGTCGCGGCTGCACCGAGTCGGCCAGGCGCGTAAGGATCAGGCAGCACGACACTGCCCCGGCGTCCAGCGCCCCGAGGGAACGCTCGCCCAAGCGACTGGCGCGGCCGATCTTGGCCACCAGGTCCCTGGTCGAATCGCGCCCCTGAGAGGCGGCTGTCTTCATCGCCTCCAGCGCATCGTTGAAAGACGCCCCGGATGCATGCGCCTGTTCAAACGCCTCTACCGCAGGAATCAGCGTGTCCATCAGGCACTTGTCACCCACGCCCGCCTCGGTGATGTCCTGCAGTGAGGTCAAGCCGCCGCGCAACAGGTGGGCGAAGGTGGCGGCATCGATGTCTTCACAGTTGCGCACTTCGTCGGCCATGCCGATAAACAGGCTGCCATACAGCGGGCCCATGGAGCCGCCGATGCCTTCCATGAGGCTCAGGGTCAGTTCATCCAGGGCCTGGGCCAGGCTCAGTTGGCGGCCTTCGATGGTGCGACCGCAGTGGGCGAAGCCCTTGGCCATGTTGATGCCGTGGTCGCCGTCGCCAATGGCGCCGTCGACTTCGCTGAGGTATTCGCGATTGGCCACGATGACGCTGACCAGGTCGGCAACGATGGTGCTGCCGTCACGGGTGGAAAAGTGCTGGCTCATGGTTCACTCCGCCTGGGTCATGCCGATGGAACGGCAGGGTTGGTCGATCAGGGTTTTCAGCTCGGCGTCGAGGCCGAGCAGGGTCAGGGTCACGCCCATCATTTCCAGGGAGGTGAAGTAGTTGCCGACGTAGCAACGGTGGATCTTCAAGCCCTTGGCCTTGAGCTGTTTTTCCACCTCGGCGTAGAAAATGTACAGCTCCATCACCGGCGTGGCGCCCAGGCCCGAGACCAGCACCACCACACTGTCGTCCTGGCTGAAATCGCGGTCGGCGAGGATCGGGGCGAGCATGCGCTCGGCCATGGCCGCCGCCGGTTCAATCGGAATGACTTCGATGCCCGGCTCGCCATGATGGCCGATGCCCAGTTCCATCTGGCCGTCAGGGATCTGGAAGTTCGGCTTGCCCACGGCGGCGATGGTGCAGGGCGTGAGGCCGATGCCAATGGAGCGGCACTGGTCGACGGTTTTCTGCGCGACGCGAATCACCCCGTCCAGGTCGTAATGCTGGGCGGCGGCGGCACCGCCGATCTTCCACATGAAGATTTCCCCGGCGACCCCGCGACGCTTGGCAATATCGGCCTTGGGCGCCGAGGCCACGTCGTCGTTGGCCACCACGGTGCGGATGCGCATGTCTTTGCTGGCGGCCATTTTAATCGCCAGCTTGACGTTCATATTGTCGCCGGCGTAGTTGCCATACAGGCAGGCTACGCCCGCGCCATGGTCGGCGGCGCGGAAGGCGTCGAAAAAGCTCTTGGCGGTGGGCGAGGAGAAAATCTCGCCGACGGCCACGGCATCCACCAGCCCCGGGCCGACATAGCCGAGGAACGCCGGCTCATGCCCGGAGCCGCCACCGGTGACGATGCCGACCAGGCCCTGGCCGGAAGGCCTGGCCTTGACGATGACCCGTGGGTTGGTCTCGTACTGGCGCAGTTCGGGGTGCGCGACCAGGATGCCGCGCAGCATGTCCTCGACCACTTGGTCGGGATCGTTGATGACTCGATTCATAACGCCGGTTCCTGTTGTTGTTCTGTTGGTTCAATGTGGGAGGGGGCTTGCTCCCGATGGCGGTGCAACAGAGATAAATCAGTTGACTGACACACCGCTATCGGGAGCAAGCCCCCTCCCACATTTGGATGTTTGGTGTTCTTAAGGCTCGAGTACAACTTTGAGCGACTTGTCGCCACGCTCCATCACCGCAAATGCCTCCTTGAAATCCGCCAGGGCAAACTTGTGGGTCACCACATCGCGCATGTCGATCTTGCGGTTGCCGATAAAGTCGATGGCCCGCGGGTACATATAGGGCCCCAGGTGCGAGCCGAGGATGTCCAATTCCTTGCGGTCGCCGATGATCGACCAGTCCACCGTGGCTTCGTCGTTGAACACGCTGAATTCGACGAAGCGCCCCAGCTTGCGCAGCATCGCCAGGCCCTGGTTGACCGCCTTGTGGTGCCCTGTGGCTTCGATATAGATATCGCAGCCGTAACCGTCGGTGATCGCGCGGATTTTCGCCAGCACATCCACCTCAGCCGGGTTCCAGACTTCGTCTGCGCCCATGCGCAGGGCGAGGGCGGCGCGTTCGGGTTTCATGTCCAGCACGATGAGTTTTTTCGGGTTGCGCAATCGCACCGCGCCGATGATGCCCAGGCCCAAAGTGCCGGCGCCGGCGACCACTACGATGTCGTCATGGTCGACATTGGCGCGCTCCGCCGCGTGCAGCGAGCAGGCCAGCGGCTCGATCAGGATCGCTTCGTCGGGCGCGATGGATTCAGGCACTTTGTGGATGATGCCTTCTTTGGTGAAGATCATGTATTGGGCCATGGCGCCCTGCACATTATTCTGGAAGCCATACAGGTCATGCTTCTGGCACATCCAATACTGGCCGTGGTTGCAGAAGCGGCAACCCCAGCACGGCACGATCTGTTCGGAAATCACCCGGTCGCCGACCGCCACGCCACGCTTTTCGGCGCCTGGGCCAAGGGCGACCACCCGGCACACGAACTCATGCCCGGGAATCATCGGCGGCTTCACATAACGCGGTTGCTCGGCATCGCCCCAGAACGACGGCGCGCCGCGATAGGTCTTGATATCGCCCATGCAGATGCCGCACAGCTCGACCTTGGTGAGGATCTCATCGGGGCCGGGCGTGGGCACATCGACGGTTTCCAGGCGATAGTCTTCCGGGCCATGGCAGACCACGGCCTGCATGGTTTTCGGGATGCTCGGGGCGAGTTGTTGCGGTGTGCGTTCGGTGACGGTGGACATGACAGGACCTCACGACATAAAGATGGAATTACTGAATGCTGTAGCCGCCATCGATCACCATATTGGCGCCGGTGATCATCTGCGCGGCATCGCTGAGCAGGTACATTGCCAGCCCGGCGATTTCTTCAGGCAATGCAAAGCGCCCCGCCGGGATCTGCAATTTGGCCCGCTCGCCCACTTCACCGGCCCAGGCTTGTTTGCCCAGGGCGGTTTCGACGATGGTCGGGGAGATGGCGTTGACGTTGATCTGCGGCGCCCATTCCATGGCCAGGACCTTGGTCATGCCGACGATGGCCGCCTTGCTGGCGCAATAGGCGACGTGACGATCCAGGCCAATGACGGCAGCCTGGGACGCGAGGTTGACGATGCGCCCGCTGCCCTGGGCCAGCATGTGCTTGGCGCACGCCTGGGTCACGAAGAAACTGGCCTTGAGATTGATGTCCAGGGTGGTGTCCCAGGCGCTTTCACTGACCTCGATGGCCTTGTCCAGCAGCACCACGCCGGCGCTGTTGATCAGGGAATCCAGGCGTTGAAAGTGTGCGAATACGCGGTCGATGGCGGGTTGTATCTGGCCGGTCTGGCCGAGGTCCACAGCGATGCCCAGGTGCCCGCTACCCAGGCTGGCGGCGACTTCAACCACCGCCGGGTCACGGTCCAGCAATGCCACGCGGGCACCGCGTTCCACCAGCAGGGTGGCACAGGCCAGGCCGATGCCGGCGGCACCGCCGGTGATCACCGCGCAACGACCGCTGAGGTCGAAGGCTTGGTTCCAGAATCCAGACATGAACAGACTCCATTTTGAGTAGGGTGGAGGTCAAGTGTGGGAGGGGGCTTGCTCCCGATAGCGATTTAACAGTGATAAATCGGTCGGCTGACACACCGCTATCGGGAGCAAGCCCCCCTCCCACATTTGGCTGTATTTCAAGTCAATAACTACTTGGCTCCGCTGACTTGCTTGTACAGCGCATCCGCATTGGCATTGGTCACCGGCACCCATGGCAGGATGTAATTCTTCGCCGTGCCGTCGGCCCATTTCACGTCCTTGGCATAACGCTCCCAGATCACCGACTGCGGCTTGTAGTCCTTGCCGGCCAGGGCACGCAGGGCTACGTCCAGCGCGCCTTGGGACTGGGCCTGGGCGTCCTGGAGGAAAGTGGTGACTTCATCTTTTTTCGCCGCCTGGATAGCATCCGGCATGCCGTCAATGGAAGTCACGGGCACGTCCTTGGAGGTAAGGCCGTGGGACTTCAGGGCCTGCACGGCGCCGAGGGCCATGTCATCGTTCTGTGCGATCACACCGTTGATGCCCTTGGGGTGAGCGTTGAGCCAGTCTTCGGTGAGGGTCAGCGCCTGGGCGCGGTCCCAGTTGGCGGTTTTCTTTTCGATGATCTTGATATCCGGGTGCTTGCCCAGCACTTCCAGCTCGCCTTTTTCCCGGTCGATCTGTGCTGACTGGCCAATCGGGCCCTGGATGATCACCACGTTGCCCTTGCCGTTGAGCTTGTCGACCATGGCCTGGGCCTGCAGGCGGCCACCTTCCACGTCGTCGTTACCGACATACGGCACGTTGGCATCGGCTACTTTCGTATTGGAGGCGATGACCACCACGTCGTTGCCCATGGCGGCCTTGACGGTGCCGACACCGGCCTTGGTATCGATCGGCACGAACAGGATCGCGTCGTAGCGTTGGGTCACCATGTTTTCGATCTGGTTGTTCTGGGTCAGGGCGTCGTAGTTGCCGTCGAACACGGTCAACTGCACGGTGCCATCCTTGACCGCCGGATGTTCCTTGAGCTCACGCACCCAGTTCTGCATGAACTGGCCCTTGAGGCCGTAGACGGCCGCGCCGATCTTGTAGGTCTTGCCATCGGCAGCCAGGGCGATGCTGCTGGCAAGCAAGGTGAGGGTCGCCGCAGCGGCCAAAGTGGTACCAAGTTTCATGAGTAGAACTCCGGTTATTGTTGTGGGTCGTTCTCTAGCGTTTTTTCTTGCGCCACACGTCGATCAGTACTGCGAACACGATGATCAGGCCCTTGGCGACCTGTTGGTAATAGGAGGACACACCGAGCAGGTTCAGGCCGTTGTTGATCACGCCGATCAACAACGCACCGAACAAGGTGCCGACGATGCTGCCGGTGCCACCCGACAGGCTGGTACCACCGATCACCACCGCGGCAATTGCGTCCAGCTCGTAGGAAACCCCGGCCTGGGGCAGGGCAGAGGTGGTACGTGCCGACAGCACCACGCCGGCTAATCCGGCGAGCAGGCCCGACACCACGTACACCGAGAACATCACCTTGCGCACGCCGATGCCGGAGGTGCGCGCGCTTTTTTCATTGCCGCCCACCGCGTATACGTAACGGCCATAGGTGGTGTAGCGCAGGACCATCCAGAAGATCAGCGCGACCACGGCGAAGATGATGATCGGCACGCCTATCGGGCCGATCTTGCCGATACCCAGGGCCAGGTAGGCGTCGGGCAGATCGGTGATGGGGCTGCCGTCGTTGAGGATAAAGGTCATGCCCCGGGCGATGCTGAGCATGCCCAGGGTCGCCACGAAAGGCGGGATCGACAGGTTGGCGACCATGAAGCCATTGACCACGCCGAGCATCGCCCCGGCAAACATCCCGGCGCTGACCGCTGCCAACAGCCCGTAACCCTGGGTGGCGACCATGGCGCTGCACAGCCCGGCAAACGCCAGGATCGAACCCACAGAGAGGTCGATACCCTTGGTCAGGATCACATAGGTCATGCCCACGGCAAGGATGCCGTTGATGGAGGTCTGGCGCAGGATGTCCATCCAGTTGCGCCAGGTCATGAAGTATTCGCTGGAAAACGCCATCACCACGCAGAGCAGGATAAACACCAGCGGCAGGCCGAAGCGGTCGAGGGACAGGCGCAGGCGGCTGCGTGGGGCGGTAGTAATAGGTGCGGCGATGGTTTTGGCATTCATGAGGCAAGACTCAACAAGGCTTCCTGGGAAAGGGCGGTGTCGGTGCTGATGGTCACCAGCCGGCCACCCTTGAATACGGCGATGCGATCGCTCAGGTGCAGCAGTTCCGGGGCTTCCGACGACACCACGATGGCCGCGCCGCCAGCCCGTACGAACTGGTCGAGCAGGCGGTAGATCTCCTGCTTGGCGCCTTCGTCGATGCCCCGGGTCGGTTCGTCGCAGAGCAGGCACACCGGCTCGGTGGACAGGCATTTGGCGAGCACCACTTTCTGCTGGTTGCCGCCGCTCATGGACGCCACCGGCAAATCCAGGGAGCTGGTCTTGATCTGCAGGCGCTTGACCATGTCCTCGGCCAGTTGGGTTTCCTTGCGTGCGTTGATCAGCGACCAGCTCGACAAGCGCTTGTAGGCCGACAGCGCAATGTTCGAGAGGATGCTGCCGGTCAGTACCAGGCCGCTGTCCTTGCGGTCTTCGGTGACCAGGGACATGCCGGCGTCGATGGTGGCCTTGGGCATGCCGATCGGCATGGGCTTGCCTTGCAGGGTGACGCTGCCGGAATCCGCCACGGTCAGGCCGTAGATGCAATTGAGGAATTCGCTGCGCCCGGAGCCCATCAGCCCATAGATGCCGAGGATTTCGCCTTGGCGCAGTTGCAGGCTGATGTCGTGGAACTCGCCGTTGCGGCTCAGGCTGTCGACTTGCAGGCAGGTGTCGGCGGCGCATTCGCGGCCGACCTTGTGGTCGATGCGCGTCAGCTCCTGGCCGACGATACCGCGCACCAGGTGGTCGCGGTCGATATCGGCCATGTGCCCGCTTTCCACAAAGGCGCCATCGCGAAAGATGCTGTAGTCATCGGCGATCTGCGCCAGTTCGCTCAGGCGATGGGACACATACACGATGCCGGCGCCGCGGGCGGTGAGGCGGCGAATGGCCTTGAACAACGTTTCGGCCTCGCGCTCGCCGATGGCCGAGGTGGGCTCATCCATGATCATCACCTGGCAGTCATGGCTGAACGCCTTGGCGATTTCCACCAGTTGGATCTGCGCCACGCTCAAGCGGTGCATGGGGCTGGTGGCGTCGACCTCGAATTCCAGGCTTTCCAGCAGTTCACGTGTACGCCGATTGAGGGTCTTGCTGTCGACGATGCAGCCTGCGCGGCGTGGTTCGCGGCCCAGCCAGATATTTTCGGCGACGGTCATGTAGGGGATGGGCTCCAGCTCCTGGGTGATCATCGCGATCCCCGCCGCCAGGGCTTCACTCGGGCGGTTGAACTGTACCGGCGCACCGTTGAGCAGGATGCTGCCGGCGTCACGCTGGGTGATGCCCATCAGAATGCTCAGGAAGGTCGACTTGCCGGCACCATTGCCGCCGCACAGGGCGTGGACGCTGCCGGCCCGCAGAGAAAGGCGCCCGTCACGCAGGGCGGGCACCCCGGCGTAAGCCTTGGCGACGTGTTCAGCCTGGAGCAGTAATGGCGTGGCCATCGGCGTGTCCTCGTGCTGTGAATTCTTATTAGGTCGCACAGTCATGTTTCGCTGTGATCATATGTGTATCAAATGAAATTCTGATCAGTCAATCTCTTTCATTTAAAAGCGATGATTCTCATCTCTAGCCGCCATATCGGCTTCTAAAGCCGCATTGACTGGGAGGTCAGTTAAATCAAGCTTGACAGGAAGGGTGAAACGCCTGCGAAATGACTGAGCGAAATTTCATTGAGTGATCATATGATCAGTCTTAATCAGGATCTCGGCAGCGGAGCCAGACGCTATGAACACACCTTTCCCGGTGGCTATCGGATGTGATGAAGCGGGTTTTGAGCTTAAAGAGATGTTGAGGCGCCATATCGAAGCGCTGGGTTACCCGGTGACCGACTTCGGCACTCACTCCACCGCGCCGGTGCTTTACCCGGACATCGCCCTGGCCGTGGCCAATGCCATCAACGCCGGGCAGCAGCGCCTGGGTGTGCTGGTGTGCGGCACCGGGATCGGCATGGCCATTTCGGCCAATAAGGTCATGGGTATTCGTGCGGCCCAGGCCCATGACACCTATTCGGCGGAGCGGGCACGCAAGAGCAACGATGCGCAGATCCTGTCCATCGGTGCGCGGGTGATCGGCGCAGAACTGGCCAAGAGCATCGTCACTGCGTTCCTGGCCTCGGAGTTCGAGGTGGCGCGTTCGGGGGCCAAGGTCGAACGCATCAATGCGATTGAGCGCGATGGGCATCAGTAGTGGACGGCACGGGGCAAGAGTCGGGAGAATGCGCCTTTGACGCCGAAACGGAAGCCCGTCCCCATGAGTGACAGTACCCAGCGCATGGCCAGTGATATCGATCAGATGACCGAAGTGGCGATGCTCTATTACCTTGAGAACGTCACTCAGGAGGCCATCGCCAAGCGCTTCGACCTGTCGCGGGCAAAAGTCAGTCGTCTGCTCAAGCGGGCGCGGGATGAAGGCATTGTCGAGGTGCGCGTATTGCAGCACCCGGCGATGAATAATGAGCTGGAGAGGGCGCTGGTGGAGCGCTTCAAGCTTGACCGTGCCTTGATCGCGGTCGACCACAGCGACCCTGACACCCAGCGCTCGGCGGTCGCCAGCCTGGTGGCCAACTACCTGAACAAGACCCTCGGTGACGGCATGATCGTCGCCGTCGGCATGGGCCGTAACGTCGGCGCGGTGGCCGACAACGTCTTTCTGCCGGTGACGCGCAACTGCACCTTTGTGTGTGCCATTGGCGGTTCGCTCAAGGCCGGGGAGTACATGAACCCCGACCATATCTGCCGGCGCCTGGCCCTGCGCTTTGGCGGCGAGAGCGAAAGCCTGTATGCCCCGGCGCTGGTGGCCAACCCGGAACTGCGTGGCGTGCTGATCAATAACGACACGGTGCGCTCCACCCTCGACCGTGCACGGCGAGCCGACATTGCCCTGATCGGCATCGGCGACATGAGTGAGAACAGCAACATGGTGCGCATGGGCTGGTTCTCGCCCCAGGAGATCGCCCAGGCGCGGTTATCCGGCACCGTGGGGGACATGATGGGCTATGACTTCATCGACATTCACGGCCAGCCGGCGGTCAACGCCATTCAGGGCCGGGTGATCGGGTTGACCGTGCAGGAGCTGTTCCGTATCCCGGATGTGGTGGCGATTGCCAGTGAAAACACCAAGGCGGCGGCGACGTTGGGGGCGTTGCGCTCGGGGGTGATCAATACGCTGGCGACGACGGTGACCAATGCCCACACCATCCTGGCGCTGGATGATGCTACCCGAAAGTCCTGATCCCACACCGTTCCAAATGTGGAATGGGGGCTTGTGTGGGAGGGGGCTTGCTCCCGATAGCGGTGTGTCAGCCAGCTTGTATATTGACTGACACACCGCCATCGGGAGCAAGCCCCCTCCCACATTGGTTTTGCATGAGTTTGGGAGACAGGTTTTGTAATAGTTTTGCCCTGTGGGAGTTTTGTGTTTGGGCTGTAGGATTCAAGTCCTTTTGTCATTTCAGGACTTGCATGAACACCCTCTCGGAGCCTCCCAGTCGTCTTTCCCCAAGACAACCGCTGTTGCTGTTCCCGCTGAAGCACCCCGTATTCCGTCAACTAACCTTGTCCCGGTCGTATGACCGCACTTTGCCGTGCCCGGCGTTCTGAACACTTTAAAGACAGAGAATTTATAAATGGAATGGTTAGCGGATCCAACAGCCTGGCTCGGCCTTGCGACCTTGATTGTGCTGGAACTGGTGCTGGGTATCGACAACCTGGTGTTTATCGCGATCCTGGCGGACAAATTGCCGCCGGAACAGCGTGACCGTGCGCGGTTGATCGGTTTGTCCCTGGCCTTGCTGATGCGCCTGGGTCTGTTGGCGAGTATTTCCTGGTTGGTGACCCTCACGCAGCCGCTGTTCGAGGTGTTCGACAAGAGCTTCTCCGGTCGCGACCTGATCATGTTGTTTGGTGGTGTGTTCCTGTTGTTCAAGGCCACCATGGAATTGCATGAGCGCCTGGAAGGCCATGTGGCCCAGCACAAGGGCAGTGTGGCCTACGCCATGTTCTGGCCGATCGTCGCGCAGATCGTGGTGCTGGATGCGGTGTTCTCCCTCGACGCGGTGATTACCGCCGTGGGCATGGTTGACGAGCTGGCGGTGATGATGATCGCGGTGATCGTGTCCATTGGTTTGATGATCGTGGCGAGCAAGCCGCTGACCCGTTTCGTCAACGCCCACCCCACGGTCATCATGCTGTGCCTGGGCTTCTTGATGATGATCGGTTTCGCCCTGACCGCCGAAGGCTTGGGCTTCCATATTCCAAAGGGCTACCTGTACGCGGCCATTGGCTTCTCGATTTTGATCGAGGTGTTCAACCAGATCGCCCGCTCGCGTCGCAAGAAATCGGCACAAGGTGTGCTGCCGGTGCGTGAGCGTACGGCCCATGCGGTGATGCGTCTGCTCGGTGGTCGCAGCCTGGCGGTGGAAGAAGTGGGCGAAGAGGTTGCCGACATGCTGGGCGAGCCGGATGCCAACCAGGGGCCGCTGTTTGATCGACGTGAGCGGGTGATGATCAGCGGTGTGCTGCAACTGGCCGAGCGGCCGATTCGCTCCTTGATGACGCCTCGGGCCAAGGTTGACTGCATCGACCTGGCGGACGATCCCGAGACTATCCGCCTGAAGTTGATGCATTCGTCCTACTCGCGCCTGCCGTTGATCCGCAATGGCGCGGTGGATGAACCCCTGGGCTTTGTGCACAAGAAGGAGCTGCTCAAGGAATACCTGGCTGGTAACGAGCCGAACCTGGAACACCTGGCGCGCCGGGCGATCAATCTGCTGGAGAGCTTCTCGATCCTCAATGCCCTGGAACAGATGCGTCAGGAATCCACTCACATCGCCTTCGTGATCAACGAGTTCGGGGATTTCATGGGTGTGTTGAGCATGACCGACATCCTCGAATCCATCGCCGGTGAACTGCCCGACGCCAGTGAAATCGAGGGGCCGGACATTATCGAGGAGGGTGATGGCTTCCGTGCCAATGGGGCCTTGAACCTGAACCAGATTCGTCAGCGCACCGGCTTCAAGGCTGCGGCGACCGAGGATTATCAAACCTTGGCGGGTTTGGTGATGAGCCTGCTCGACCGTCTGCCGGTGGTGGGCGATAGCCTGGAGCATGAGGGCTGGCGTTTGACGGTGGTTGAAGTGGAGGAGCGTCGAGTGACGCAAGTGCGCTTACGCCCTTGCTTAGGTCATAACGGCTGAATATGTCTTTCACGCACTGCTCTTGTTCTTCCGTGGGGCCAAAGCCTTTGAATTTTTCTACCAGGGCCCCATTCAAGTAGATCAGCAGCGTCGGGGTGCCTGTCACGTCGGGGTGCCTCGGCGTGTGTGCGCAATCGAGCGCCAGGCAGACTATCCATGGATGCCTCCAGGCGGCCAGTTCAAAGAGGAGCCCTGCGCTCGCGCAGGCGGGGCAGTGCTCTGAAACGAAAAGAAGGAACACGGGGCGCGGTGTGTTCAGAACCCACTGAAATTCCGTCGCGCTGGAAATTTTTCGCGTGGCAATTCCCATGACAATCTCCCTTAAAGCCGTGGCGGTTTTTGCTGACGCTATGCCCGTGGATTGCCCACGTCTACTGTCAACTTTCACAGGTCAGCCCAGACGCTCAGTATCGGTGCGCAGTAACACCGGTGTGGGGCCTTGCGTAGCAAGTCCACTGCGCTGATGGCGTCTCACTGTCTACCTGTTCGAGCGCTATCGCGCTGACCCATAAGGCATTTCTGCCCCAAATAGTTTTTCTCCAGCGCCTATGGCACACTTTCTGCTGTCTATTCCGTTGTTACATACTTAGTTCCGGTATAGCGGAATATACAACCCTTGGAGTGCTTGTCATGCATCACCGACCTTCCGTGTTCAAAGCGTGTGCTCTTCTCTTCGCCGTCTCGGCGTCCCTCGCCAGTGTTGTGCAGGCGGCGGACAGCAAGCTCGATGACGTGCTCAAGCGCGGGCACCTAATCGTGGGTACAGGCAGTACCAATGCGCCGTGGCACTTCCAGGGAGCGGATGGCAAGTTGCAGGGGTTCGATATCGACATCGGCCGCATGGTGGCCAAGGGTTTGTTCAATGACCCGAGCAAGGTCGAGTTTGTGGTGCAGTCGTCCGACGCACGCATTCCCAACCTGCTCACCGACAAGGTTGATATGAGCTGCCAGTTCATCACCGTCACCGCCAGTCGTGCGCAGCAGGTGGCCTTCACCCTGCCGTATTACCGCGAAGGTGTCGGCCTGTTGCTGCCGAACAACAGCAAGTACAAGGAAATCGAAGATCTGCAGGCAGCGGGCGATGACGTCACCGTGGCTGTGCTGCAAAACGTGTATGCCGAAGAGCTGGTGCACCAGGCGCTGCCCAAGGCCAAGGTCGACCAATACGACAGTGTCGACCTGATGTACCAGGCCGTGAACTCCGGTCGCGCCGATGCCGCCGCCACCGACCAGTCTTCGGTCAAGTACCTGATGGTGCAGAACCCAGGCCGCTACCGCAGCCCTGCGTACGCCTGGAGCCCGCAAACCTATGCGTGCGCGGTCAAGCGCGGCGACCAGGACTGGCTGAACTTCGTCAACACCGCGCTGCACGAAGCCATGACCGGTGTGGAATTCCCCACCTACAAAGCTTCGTTCAAGCAGTGGTTTGGCGTGGACCTGCCAGAACCGGCGATTGGTTTTCCCGTGGAATTCAAGTGATCCGCAACAATAGGGGCGTGCCTGAACACGCCCCACTCAGGTACTGCTGACCATGAACTATCAGTTGAATTTTGCCGCCGTCTGGCGTGATTTCGACACCTTGCTGGCGGGGCTCGGCCTGGGCCTGCAGCTGGCGTTGCTGTCGATTGCCATCGGCTGCGTGATCGGCCTGCTGATGGCGTTTGCCATGCTGTCCCGGCACCGCGCGTTGCGCATCCTGGCCTCGGTGTACGTGACGGTGGTGCGCAATACGCCGATCCTGGTGCTGATTCTGTTGATCTACTTTGCCTTGCCGTCCCTGGGGATCCGCCTGGACAAGATCCCCTCGTTCATCATCACCCTGTCGCTGTATGCCGGTGCCTACCTGACCGAAGTGTTCCGCGCCGGGCTGCTGAATATTCCCAAGGGCCTGCGCGAAGCCGGGTTGGCCATCGGACTTGGCGAGTGGCGGATCCGCGCCTATATCACCGTGCCGGTGATGCTGCGCAATGTGTTGCCGGCGTTGTCGAACAACTTTATCTCGCTGTTCAAGGACACCTCCCTGGCCGCGGCGATTGCGGTGCCGGAGCTGACCTATTACGCCCGCAAGATCAACGTCGAAAGCTACCGGGTGATTGAAACCTGGCTGGTCACGACCGCGCTCTATGTGGCTGCCTGTTACCTCATTGCCATGCTGCTCCGTTACCTGGAACAGCGCCTGGCGATCCGTCGTTAAGGAGGGTTTCATGTACGAATCCCCCAGTTGGCTGCATGAATTATGGGTCGCCCGCGATACGCTCTGGGCCGGTTTCCAGGCCAGCGTGTACGTGTCGGCCCTGGCGATTATCTTCGGTACCCTGATCGGCATCGTCGCCGGGTTGATCCTGACCTACGGCAAGTTCTGGATGCGCGCGCCGTTTCGCCTGTACGTCGATTTGATCCGGGGCACACCGGTGTTTGTGCTGGTGCTGGCGTGTTTCTACATGCTGCCGGCCCTGGGTTGGCAGATCAGCGCATTCCAGGCCGGTGCGGTTGGGCTCACGTTGTTCTGTGGCTCCCATGTGTCGGAAATCGTGCGTGGCGCGCTGCAAGCCATTCCCCGGGGGCAGCTGGAAGCCGGCAAGGCGATTGGCCTGACGTTTTACCAGTCCCTGGGCTACGTGCTGTTGCCCCAGGCGCTTCGGCAGATCCTGCCGACCTGGGTCAATTCCTCCACGGAAATCGTCAAGGCCTCGACCTTGCTGTCGGTGATCGGCGTGGCTGAATTGCTGCTCAGTACCCAGCAGGTGATCGCACGCACCTTCATGACCCTGGAGTTCTACCTGTTCGCCGGGTTTCTGTTCTTTGTCATCAACTACGCCATTGAATTATTCGGGCGCTACATTGAAAAGCGGGTGGCCTTGCCATGAACCAAGCTCAAACCAACCAACCGCTGCTGGCTATTCGCGGCCTGCGTAAACAATACGGCGAGGTGGAAGTGCTCAAGGGCGTGGACCTGTCCATGCAGCGCGGCAATGTGGTGACCTTGATCGGCTCCAGCGGCTCGGGCAAGACCACCTTGCTGCGCTGCGTCAACTTGCTGGAAGAGTTCCAGGGCGGGCAGATCACCCTGGATGGCGAGTCCATCGGCTACCGCGAGGTCGGCGGCAAGCGCGTGCGCCATCCGGAGCGGGTGATTGCCCAGCACCGCGCAATGACCGGCATGGCGTTCCAGCAATTCAACCTGTTCCCGCATCTGACTGCGCTGCAAAACGTTACCCTCGGCTTGCTCAAGGTCAAGAAGATGGGCAAGGATGAAGCCGTGGCGCTGGCCGAGAAATGGCTGGACCGCGTCGGCCTGCTGGAGCGCCGTAATCACTTCCCGGGCCAATTGTCCGGTGGTCAGCAACAGCGCGTGGCGATTGCTCGGGCGATTGCCATGAACCCTAGCCTGATGCTGTTCGACGAAGTCACCTCGGCCCTCGACCCGGAGCTGGTGGGCGAAGTGCTCAGTGTGATCAAGGGGCTGGCGGAAGAGGGCATGACCATGTTGCTGGTCACCCACGAAATGCGCTTTGCCTATGAAGTCTCGGACCAGATCGTCTTCATGAACCAGGGCCGCATTGAAGAGCAGGGCACCGCCAAAGACATCTTCGAACGACCGCAGTCGCCGCGACTGGCGGAATTTCTCAAGAACATTCGTTTTTAACAAGGAGCAACTTGCATGAGCATTACTCGTTACGGTACCGGCAGCACTGCAGGTGGCGGCCAGCCACGTCCCTTCGCCCGTGCGGTGGAGGCCGATGGCTGGCTGTATGTGTCAGGCCAGGTGCCCGCCGTGGACGGCGAAATCATCAGCGGCGGCATCATCGAGCAGACCCGGCAGACCATGCGCAACGTGGTGGCGATCCTCGAAGAAGCCGGTTACGAACTCAAGGATGTGGTGCGCGTGGGTGTGTGGCTGGAAGACCCACGGGACTTCTGGAGTTTCAACAAAGTCTTCGGTGAATACTTCACCCCGGAACACGCCCCGGCGCGCGCCTGCGTGCAGGCCAATATGATGGTCGATTGCAAGGTCGAGATCGATTGCGTGGCCTACAAGAAAAAGGGCTGAAGTGCCCGGATCCTTAGCCCACAGCAAATCCAGTGTGGGAGGGGGCTTGCTCCCGATAGCGGTGGTTCAGTGACAGATTTGTTGACTGACACACCGCTATCGGGAGCAAGCCCCCTCCCACAGGGAATCTCTGCCAAATCCTGGAACTTTGACCGGATCCATCACTGCTATGAACGAAGACACCATCAAGCGCCGCGCCAAAGGCCTGGACCGTGCGTTCGATATCCTCGATTTTCTCAAGGAGATCGGCCAGCCCCTGCGCCCGAATGACATTGCCAGCGGCATTGGCAGCCCCAAGTCCACGGTCTACGAGCTGGTCGCTTCCCTGCTGGAGCGGCGCATCCTGGAAACCGTAGGCAAGGACGGTCACGTGTATCTGGGCCGCCAGTTGTATTTCCTCGGCCAGGCGCACCTGCGCCACTTCGACCTGACCCGCGAGGCCGACCACGCCTTGCAGGACATCGTCAGCCAGACCCACGAAACCGCGCAGATGTGCCTGCTCAATGGGCGCAAATACACGGTAGCCTTGATGCGCGAGGGCCAGCGGCATTTCAGGATTTCTTCGGATATCGGTGAAAACGCACCGATCCCATGGACCGCCTCCGGGCGCCTGCTGCTCGGGCATTTGAGCGACCAGCAGATCATCGACCTGATCGACCCCGACGATTTCATCCTGCCGGACGGCCAGCGCCTGCCGTTACACATCTTCCTGGCGCAGATCCGCCAGGCCACCCTCGATGGATTTTTTTCCTTCGACAGTGTGGCCGACACCTTTACCCATTGCTTTGCCGCTCCGGTGCGGGACGCCCAGGGCGTCAGCATCGCGACTTTGTGCATCGTTGCTCCGCGGGCCGATGCCAGCAAAAATTACCACGACTATCGCCGGGTGCTGATCGACAGCGCCAACAGCCTGGCCCGGCGTATCAACGATTAGGAGTTTTCCATGTCTGCCCTCAATGCCGTTGAAAAAGGCGCCGCCGTTATCGGTGCCCACTTGGTCCGCGACGTCAGCCTGCCTGCCCTGGTACTGCACCGCGACGCCCTGGAACACAATATTCGCTGGATGCAGGACTTTGTCAGCCGCAGCGGTGCCGAACTGGCGCCCCACGGCAAGACCAGCATGATGCCCGCGCTGTTCCAGCGCCAGCTCAGCGCCGGCGCCTGGGGCATCACCCTGGCCAGCGCCGTGCAGACCCGCGCTGCCTATGCGGGTGGCGTGCGTCGCGTGTTGATGGCCAACCAGTTGGTGGGCGCGCCGAACATGGCGTTGATCGCCGAGCTGCTGGCCGACAAGGATTTCGACTTCCATTGCATGGTCGATCACCCGGATAGCGTCGCCGACCTGGGCTTGTTCTTCGCCGCCCGTGGCCTGCGCCTGAACGTGATGATCGAATACGGCGTGGTCGGGGGCCGTTGCGGTTGCCGCAGCGAGCAGGAGGTGCGTGAGCTGGCCAAGGCAATCAAGGCCCAGCCCGCGCTGGCCCTGACCGGTATCGAAGGCTACGAAGGGGTGATCCACGGTGAACATGCCATCAGCGGCATTCGTGACTTCGCCGCCAGCCTGGTGCGCCTGGCGGTGGACTTGCAAGACAACGGCCTGTTCGACCTGCCCAAGCCGATCATCACGGCTTCGGGCTCGGCCTGGTACGACCTGATCGCCGAGTCGTTCGAAGCGCAGAATGCCGCCGGGCGTTTCCTCAGTGTGTTGCGCCCCGGCAGTTACGTGGCCCACGACCATGGCATCTATAAGGAGGCGCAGTGCTGCGTACTTGAACGCCGCAGCGACCTCAACGAGGGCCTGCGCCCGGCAATGGAAGTCTGGGCGCACGTGCAGTCGCTGCCGGAGCCGGGCTTTGCGGTGGTTGCCCTGGGCAAGCGCGACGTGGCTTATGACGCCGGTTTGCCGGTGCCGCTCAAGCGCTACAGGGCCGGGATCGTGCCGGCCCAAGGCGATGATGTGAGTGCCTGCAAGGTCACGGCGGTGATGGACCAGCATGCGTTCATGAGCGTGGCGCCGGGGGTTGAATTGCGTATTGGCGACATCATTTCGTTTGGTACGTCCCATCCTTGCCTGACCTTTGACAAGTGGCAGGTGGGGTGCCTGGTGGATGAGCAGTTGCAGGTGGTCGAGTCCCTGCATACCTGCTTCTAGACCGAGTCGCTCCTATCGGGGGCAAGCCCCCTCCCACATTTGAACTGTGCACACATTCGAAGGTGGGAGGGGGCTTGCCCCCGATGAGGCCATCAGCCCCACCGAGACAGCAGCCATGACCAACCAACCGCGCATCGCCCTCATCGGCGAATGCATGATCGAACTGCAACACCGCGCCGACGGCAGCCTGCATCAGAGCTTCGGCGGCGACACCCTGAACACGGCGGTGTACCTGCGCCGCGAACTGGGCGAGGTCGGCAGCGTCGACTACGTCACGGCCTTGGGCGATGACAGCTTCAGCGATGCCATGTGCGAGCAATGGCACGAAGAGGGCCTTGGCCTAGGCATGGTCCAGCGCCTGCCCGGACGCCTGCCGGGTTTGTACTGCATTCAGACCGACGCCAATGGCGAGCGCAAATTTCTCTATTGGCGCAACGAAGCGGCGGTGCGCGACTGCTTTACCACGCCGGCGGCCGAGCCGATACTGGCGGCGTTACCGGGTTATGACGTGGTGTATTTCAGCGGCATTACCCTGGCGGTGCTGGGAGCAGCGGGGCGCGAACGCCTGCTGCAAACCCTGGTGCAAACCCGTCGTCGTGGCGCCAGGGTAGTGTTCGATAACAATTACCGGCCAAGGCTGTGGGCCGATGTGGCAGCGGCCCGTGGAGCTTATCGCAAGGTGCTGGCCGAAGTGGATATCGCCTTGTTGACCGAGGACGACGAGCGCGCCTTGTTTGCCTATCAAGACAGCGAGCAGGTGTTTGCGGCGTATCCATCGATTGCAGAAGTGGTGCTCAAGCGTGGGGCGGATGCCTGTCTGATTCGTTGTGCGGGGGAGCGCTTTACAGTGCCTGCACTTAAAGTGGAGACGGTGGTGGATACCACGGCTGCGGGGGATTCGTTCAGTGCGGCGTATCTGGCGGGGCGGCTCAAAGGTGAGTCGCCGCAAGAGGCTGCCTTGGCGGGGCATCGGTTGGCGAGTCGGGTGATTCAGGTGTCGGGGGCTTTGATACCGAGGTGAATGGCCGCCTGGGGCGGATCGGGAGCAAGCCCCCTCCCACATTAGACTGCATTCCTTCAGTTGGAATAGGCTCAACTGTGGGAGGGGGCTTGCTCCCGATGGCGGTGTAAAGCCAGGCCCATCAGTCCCGGTAAAACACCTGCACCAGGTGATACCCGAACTTGCTCTTGATCGGCCCATGCACCACCTTCACCGGCTTCTTGAAGATTACCGCATCAATCGCCCCCACCATCTGCCCGGGCCGCACTTCACCGAGGTCACCGCCGCGTTTGCCCGACGGACAGGTGGAGTACTTTTTGGCCAGCACATCAAAGGCTTCGCCCTTGGCAATGCGCTGCTTGAGTTGTTCGGCTTCTTCGCTGGTTTTCACCAGGATATGACGGGCTTGGGCTTTCATTGGTCTCTATCAGCAGTGCGACGGCGCGCGATTATGCCTGAACTCATGCCTCGACGCCGAGCATGCTGCGGATTTTGGTGGCCAGCAGGTCGATGGAAAACGGCTTGGACACCATGTCCATGCCGTCTTCCAGGAAGCCTTGGCGTTCGGCGGCTTTCTCGGCATAACCGGTCATGAACAACACCCGCAGGCCCGGGCGATGCTGGCGGGCGATTTCCGCCAGTTGCCGACCGTTCATGCCCGGCAGACCAACGTCGGTCACCAGCAGGTCGACGCGCAGATCCGACTCCAGCAGCGGCAGCGCCGCGCGGGCATCCGCCGCCTGGTGGGCGGTGTAGCCCAGCTCGTTGAGCACGTTGACCACCAGCATGCGCACCGCCGGGTCGTCCTCGACCACCACCACGGCTTCACCGGCCTGGGCCACGGGGGCTTCGGCCAGGCTGGCGGGCAGGTGGCTTTCCAGCGCGGTGCCATACAAGCGCGGCAGATACAGGCGCACGCAGGTGCCCTGGCCCGGTTCGCTCTGGATGGTGACGTGGCCTCCAGACTGCTGGGCAAAGCCATAGATCATCGACAATCCCAGGCCGGTGCCTTGGCCGATGGGCTTGGTGGTGAAAAATGGATCGAAGGCTTTGGCGAGGATTTTCGGCGCCATGCCGCTGCCATTGTCGCTCACGCCGAGCATCACATAGTCGCCGGCCTTGACCGGCTCCAGGGTGGTGATATCGGTGCCGTCCAAATAGCTGTTGGCGGTTTCGATCAGCAACTCGCCGCCATCGGGCATCGCATCGCGGGCGTTGATCACCAGGTTGAGCAGGGCGTTTTCCAATTGGCTGGCGTCGGTGTTCACCGGCCAGATGTCCTTGCCCAATTGCACATTGAGTGTGATATGCGCGCCCTTGGTGCGCCGGAACAGGTCTTCCAGGGACGCCACCAACTGGTTGGGGTCGGTGGGGCGCCGGTCCAGCGACTGGCGCCGCGAGAACGCCAACAGGCGATGAGTGAGGGCCGCAGCACGGTGGGCGGAGGCGACGGCGGCGTCGGCAAAGCGGCCGATATCGTCGCTGCGTCCGGCGGCGATGTAGCGTTGCATC
This sequence comes from Pseudomonas khavaziana, assembly GCF_036704165.1. NCBI lineage: Bacteria > Pseudomonadati > Pseudomonadota > Gammaproteobacteria > Pseudomonadales > Pseudomonadaceae > Pseudomonas > Pseudomonas khavaziana. The sequence goes on along the minus strand of NZ_CP129946.1, from coordinate 3,787,317 downwards.
AGGTCGAGGCTGCCGATGATGCCGGTGAGCATATTGTTGAAGTCATGGGCGATGCCGCCAGTGAGCTGGCCCACCGCTTCCATCTTTTGCGCATGACGCAAGGCATCTTCGGCGCGCTCGCGCTCGAACATCTCGTTTTGCAGGCGCTGGTTGGCTTCGGCCAGGGCCTGGGTACGCTGGGCCACGCGTTCTTCGAGGTTTTCGTTGAGATGGCGCAGCGCTTCTTCGGTGAGCTTGCGTTCGGTCTCATCGATCACAAAGATGTAGAAACCATTGACCGAGCCGTCGTTGCTGAAACGTGGCAGGTACTTCATCAGCGCGTGGCGCGGGCGGCCGTCGCGATGGGGCGTGATGGTCATGAAACTGCATGCCTTGCCGTTGAGGGCGGCTTCGATCTTGTCTGCACGCCCGGCATACACCTCGTCGCCGAGCACTTCGCGGATGGACTTGCCGTACAGCTCCTGGGGGGTCATGCCGTACCAGTCGAGGTAGGCGCTGTTGTTCAAGCGGAAGCGCTGCTCATGGTCGACATAACCGATCAGCACCGGCATGGCGTTGATGATCAGTTGCAGCTCGGTCTGGCTTTGGCGCAGGGCCTGTTCGGTGTGCTTGCGCTCGGTAAGGTCCAGCGCGGCGCCGAGGAACCGCGCAGGGCGGCCTTGTTGGTCCTTGTAGCAGCGGCCACGGGCGAACACCCAGCGCACCTGGCCGTCGGCTTGCAGCAGGCGGTATTCCTCGGCGTATTCGGTGCCGAAGGTGATGCAATGCTTGATGCTGCGCGCCACCATGCCACGGTCTTCGGGGTGCACGCCTTGCAGGTAGGCGCTGATGGGCAGCAGGCCGGCGTCATTGGGGTCGACGCCATGCAGGTGGGCGAAATGGGCGTCGGCGATAAAGCGGTCTTCACCGATATCCCAATCCCAGGTGCCCACCGCATCGGTGGCTGCCAGGGCCAGTTGCAGGCGCTGCTCGGTACTGTGCTGGGCCTTGAGGCTCTCTTCGGAGCGCTGCTGCAGTTCGAGGGCTTTGCTGCGCCGCTCGTTGGTTTCGATGGCGGTGACCAGGATACCAGCCACCAGGCCGCTTTCATCGCGCACCGGGCTGTAGGTCAGGTCGAGCCAGATGTCGGTGTCGCGGCCCTGGCGTTGCACCACGAAGCGCTGCTCGCTGAAGGTGCGCACCTGGCCGCTGAGGACCGCGTCGTAGACCGGCCCGGCGAAGCTCTCCAGCTCCGGCCAGGTATGGTGCGCCGGCTGACCAAGGGCGCCGGGGTGCTTGTTGCCCACGAGCAGGGCAAAGGCATCGTTGTAGAGTTGAGTGAGTTGCGGCCCCCACAGCAGCACCATCGGCATCGGCGAATGCACGACGATATCGACGGCGGTGCGCAGGCTTTGCGGCCAATCAGTGGCCTCACCGAGGGGGCTTTGCGCCCAGTCCAGCCGCTTGATCAATGCAGCGGCTTCGCTACCGGTGGATGTTCCATTCATGAAAAAGCCCTGAGCATGACGCTTTGAAAAAATGACAACACCCATTGTCCCAAGGGATAACAGCGGGTGACTACCCCCGAAAAATAGCATGCCTTGAGGGTTTTTCTTCAAAACGCTGCGTCAGCGCTGAAACCTTTCATCTAATAATCCAGTTCAGCTCGATTGCGAAACTGGTCCAGCGCCTGGGGATTAGCCAGGGCATCGGTGTTCTTCACCGGCTCCCCGTGCACCACGTTGCGCACGGCCAATTCAACGATCTTGCCGCTGATGGTGCGGGGGATATCCGTGACAGTGAGGATCTTGGCCGGTACGTGGCGCGGTGTGGTGTTGGCGCGGATCACCTGGCGGATCTGCTGTTGCAGCGCCTCATCCAGTTGCACTCCGTCATCGAGACGCACAAACAGCACCACGCGCACATCGTCCTGCCAGCGTTGACCGATGGCGAGGCTTTCCAGCACCTGGGGGAGTTTTTCCACCTGGCGATAAATCTCGGCGGTGCCGATGCGCACGCCACCGGGGTTGAGCACAGCGTCCGAACGCCCGTGGATCAACAGGCTGCCATTGGCGCGTTGCTCGGCATAGTCACCCTGGGCCCATACACCGGGAAACTGGCTGAAGTAAGAGGCGCGCAGTTTTTGCTGGTGCGGGTCGTTCCACAAGCCGATGGGCATGGCGGGAAAGTGTCGAGTGCACACCAGTTCGCCTTTCTCCCCAAGCAGTGGTCGGCCCTGGTCGTCCCACACTTCAATGGCCATGGCCAGGCTCTTGCACTGCATCTCGCCGCGCCGCACCGGCAGTACCGGATTGCCAATCACAAAGCAGGAGACGATATCGGTGCCGCCGGACATCGACGACAGGCACAGCTCGGCCTTGATCTCGCGGTACACATAGTCATAACTCTGGGGCGACAGCGGCGAGCCGGTGGAAATCAGGCCCTTGAGGCTGCCCAGGTCGTGGCTCAGGCGCGGTTGCAGCCCGGCTTTTTCCAAAGTGGCAAGGAACTTGGGGCTGGTGCCGAACACACTGATTTTTTCCGCATCGATCAGGTCGATCAAGCGCTCGGGGCCGGGATGAAACGGTGAGCCGTCGTACAGCACCGCGGTGGCACCGAGCGCCAGCACCGACACCAGCCAGTTCCACATCATCCAGCCGCAGGTGGTGTAGTAGAACAGGCAGTCTTCGCGGCCGAGGTCGGCGTGCAGGCCGTGTTCCTTGAGGTGGGTGAGCAGCACGCCGCCGGTACCATGGATGATGCACTTGGGCACACCGGTGGTGCCGCTGGAATAGAGGATATACAGCGGGTGATCGAACGGCACCGCGACAAATTCAGGCTCGCCACCGGCTTGGTAGAAGTCGTTCCACAGCGCGACCCGGGCTTGGGTGCGGTAGTCCCCGACCCGCGCCTGAGGCTGGGTGTAGGGCACGATGATCAACTGTTGCAGGGACGGCAGGCGTTCGAGGATGTCATTGAGCTTGGCGCTCTGGTCGATGGCCTTGCCGGCATAGCGGTAGCCGGCGCAGGTGATCAGCACCTTGGGTTCGATCTGGCCGAATCGGTCGATCACGCCCTGGGTGCCGAAGTCCGGCGAGGAGCATGACCAGATTGCACCAAGGCTGGTGGTAGCCAGCATGCCGACCAGGGTTTGCCAGGTGTTGGGCATGCACGCCGCCACCCGGTCGCCGATGCCCACACCTGCCGCCCGCAGGCTGCGTTGCAGGCCGGCGACGTGGGCGGCCAGTTCGGCATAGCTCAGTTGTTCGCGCTGGCCGTCTTCGCTGATCGCCACCACGGCGGGGTGATCATCGCGGCGGCGTAACAGGTGTTCGGCAAAGTTCAGGGTGGCGCCAGGGAACCACTGGGCACTGGGCATTGCAGCGCCCTCGTCCAGGGCCGTGGTGGGTGGGCTGCGAAATTGCACGTCGAAGTACGCGACAATCGCCTGCCAGAAGTCCGGGCGCTGGTCGATGCTCCATTGGTGCAGGGCAGGGTAGTCGTGGAGCTGCAGGCTGTGGCGATCATTGATAAAACGCCGGAACTGGTCCATCCGCGTGTTGGCGATGCGTTCGGGGGAGGGTTGCCAGAGGATGTCGGACATAGCGAAATCTCTTGTTCTTGTATCGGTCTTTAAAACAATAGCGTTCCAATGTGGGAGGGGGCTTGCTCCCGATAGCAGTGTGTCAGGCAAACATCTGTAACTGAACCACCGCTATCGGGAGCAAGCCCCCTCCCACATTTTGATTTCCGGTGTCGGGGGGGTTATTGGGCCAGCCAGCCACCGTCGATATTCCACGCCGCACCGCGCACTTGGGCGCCAGCCTCGCTGCACAGGAACAACACCAGCTCGCCCAGTTGCGAAGGCGTGACGAACTCCAGCGACGGCTGTTTCTCCGCGAGCAAATCCTGCTGCGCCTGCTGCGGGTCGACCCCCGTGGCCACCCGATCATCAATCTGCTTCTGCACCAACGGCGTCAGCACCCAGCCCGGGCAGATGGCGTTGCAGGTCACGTTGCTGGTGGCAGTCTCCAAGCCCACCACCTTGGTCAGGCCAATCACCCCATGCTTTGCCGCCACATACGCGGCCTTGCCCACTGAGCCGACCTGGCCGTGCACCGAGGCGATGTTGACGATGCGTCCCCAGCCCTTGGCCTTCATGCCCGGCAAGCCCAGGCGTGTGCTGTGGAACACCGAGGACAGGTTGATGGCAATGATCGAATCCCAGCGTTCCACTGGAAAGTCTTCCACCGCCGCCACATGCTGGATGCCGGCGTTGTTGACCAGAATGTCGACGCCGCCGAACTCGCGCTCGGCGTAGGCGAACATGTCGGCAATCTGCGCCGGGTCGCTGACGTCTGCCGGGTGGTGACCGACCTTGCCGCCAAACGCCTGCACCTGGGCGATTACCGCGCTGGCGTCGCCGAAGCCATTGAGGATCAGGTTGGCACCGGCCTTGGCCAGGCTCAGGGCTATGCCTAAGCCGATGCCGCTGGTGGAGCCGGTGACCAGGGCGGTCTTGCCATTCAAAGTCGTCATGAAAACCTCACACAATGCCAGTGGCGTAGAAAGTACCGATCACCACGAACACCGCGAGGGTCTTGATGACGGTGATGCCGAAAATGTCCTTGTAGGCCTCGCGGTGGGTCAGCCCGGTGACCGCCAGCAGGGTGATCACCGCGCCGTTGTGGGGCAGGGTGTCCATGCCGCCGCTGGCCATGGCCGCGACCCGGTGCAGCACTTCAAGGGGGATATTGGCCGCGTGGGCCGCCGAAATAAAGCTCTCGGACATTGCCGCCAGGGCGATGCTCATGCCGCCGGAGGCGGAACCGGTGATGCCCGCCAGCAGGGTCACGGTAATCGCTTCGTTGACCAGCGGGTTGGGGATGCCCTTGAGCCAGTCCGCCAGTACCAGAAAGCCCGGCAGCGAAGCGATCACCGCACCAAAGCCGTATTCCGATGCAGTGTTCATGGCGGCGAGCAAGGCACCGCTCACCGCGCTCTTGCTGCCTTCGGCCAACTTGCTTTTGATTGCGGAGAAGCCGAACACCAGCACCACGATAATCCCCACCAGCAGCGCCGCCTGCACCGCCCAGATGGCGGTGAGTTTGGCAATTTCGGTGGTTACCGGCGTGCTCATGCCCGGCAGGCTGAGGCTGTGGGTCTTGCCGTACCACTGCGGGATCCAGTGGGTAAACAACAGGTTCATAACCCCCACCAGGATCAGCGGCGACAGCGCGACCCATGGGTTGGGCAAGGTGAGGTTCTCAGCCGTTTCTGGCTCATTGCGCAGCTCGGTGCCATAACCTTCACCGGCACGCTGGGCCTTGTTGCGCTGGCGCGCCAGGTAGAGCATGCCGGCACAGAACACGAAGATCGTGCCGATCAGCCCCAGCCACGGCGCCGCCCAGGCGGTGGTGTTGAAGAAGGTGCTGGGGATGATGTTCTGGATCTGCGGCGTGCCGGGCAGGGCGTCCATGGTGAACGAGAACGCACCGAGGGCAATGGTCGCCGGGATCAGGCGCTTGGGGATATTGCTCTGGCGGAACATCTCCGCCGCGAACGGGTACACCGCAAACACCACCACAAACAGCGATACGCCGCCGTAGGTGAGCAGGGCGCAGACCAATACGATGACCAGCATCGCCTGGCGGGTGCCCAGTAAGCGGATCGCAGCCGCCACGATCGAGCGCGAGAAACCCGACAACTCGATCAGCTTGCCGAATACCGCACCGAGCAGGAACACCGGGAAATATAGCTTGATAAAACCGACCATCTTTTCCATGAACACCCCGGTAAAGGCAGGGGCGACGGCTGATGGGTCGGTGAGCAGCACCGCGCCGAGGGCGGCGATGGGGGCAAACAGGATGACGCTATAGCCACGGTAGGCCGCCAGCATCAGCAGCGCGAGCGCGGCCAGGGCAATGATCACACTCATGGTGTGTCTCCATCGGATTGTTATTGTTGTGGGGTGAAGCGGTGGGAAGGGCTATAGCTAGATGTGTGCCATGTTGTTAACTTATTGAAAAACAACAATATTTTCAGGATTTTCAATGGTGCTTTGAAATTTTATCTCTATTTGGAGACAAACAATTACCTAATGTGGGAGGGGGCTTGCTCCCGATAGCAGTGGATCAGGTACAGATATTCAACCTGACACACTGCTATCGGGAGCAAGCCCCCTCCCACATTAGATTGTCTTTATATTGAGAATATTGTCTCAATTTAAAGAATGAGTAAGGCCCAACGCTACCATTTTCTTGTACAGGGTCGACCGCCCCAGCCCCAACCGCTTGGCGGCCTCCACCACATTGCCTTCGCACATCCTCAACGCCGTATCAATCACCTGCCGATCAAACCGCTCCCGCGCCGCCGCGAAGGTTTCACCCTCGACCGCCGCCACCGCGCCACGGTCCACCGGGCTGAACGTGCCAATCGCTGCGCGAATCTCACTGGCGTTCAATACCAGGTCATCACTCAACAATGCCGCCCGCTCCAATACATTGCGCAGTTCGCGGATATTCCCCGGCCACGCATGCTGGGCCAACAACGCCAAGGCATCACGATCAAGCTCGTGCTGGCTGCGCAGCTCTTCGAGGATCGCCTCGCTCAGGGCCGGTATATCTTCCAGGCGCTCGCGCAACGGCGGTACCTGGATTGGCAGCACGTTCAGCCTGTAATACAAATCCGCACGAAACTCGCCACGCTTTATCGCGGCTTCCAGGTCCATGGACGTGGCCGCAATCACCCGCACATCGCTGTGCAGCATCTCGTTGGAACCCACCGGTTCGAATTCCTTTTCCTGCAATACCCGCAGCAGTTTGCTTTGCAGCGGCAGCGGCATGTCGCCGATTTCGTCGAGGAACAGTGTGCCGCCCTGAGCGATCTGGAACTTGCCGGGGCGGCCCTTGCGGTCGGCGCCGGTAAACGCGCCGGGGGCGGTGCCGAAGAACTCGGCCTCGAGCAGGTCATGGGGAATCGCCGCGCTGTTGATGCTCACGAAAGCTTTGTGCGCCCGCGGTGACGCGCCGTGGATGGCCTGGGCGAGCAGTTCCTTGCCGGTGCCGGTTTCCCCCAGCAGCAACACCGGTGACTCGGCGCTTGCACTGCGCCGCGCCCGGCGCTTGACCTCGAGGCTGGCGGCACTGGTGCCGATAAAGTGCGCGAAGTTGTATTTGCTTTGCCGCGAACGCAGCAGCGAGCGCGTCGAGGCGAGCTCCTGCTGCATGCTCAGGTAACGCTCGATCAGCGGCGACAGGTTGCGCAGCTCATCGAACAGCGCGAACCCAATCGCGCCGATGACCGCCCCGGCATCGTCGTGGATCGGCAGGCGCATCACCACCAACGGGCCCTTGGGGGTGTCCTGGATATCCAGCAGGATCGGCCGGTCGTTGCGCACCACCTGGCGCAACAGGCTGTTGGAAATCACTTGCTCGCAGGGCTGGCCGATGGCCTCATCGGCGCTGTGCAGGCCAAAACGCTTGGCGTAACGCTCGTTCATCCACACGATATTCGCGTCGCGGTCGACGATGACCGTGCCTTCGCTGGACTGCTCGATGATCTCGAACAGCGACTGGATGGCCAAGCCGCGAACGTGCTGGTAGTCCTTGAGGCTGGTGCTCATGGGTACAGAATCCTGTTAATGATCGTTCCCACGCTCTGCGTGGGAATGCCTACCGTGACGCTCTGGGTCACTTGGCGTAGGGCCAGGGCGCGACGCGGAGCGTCTCGGGTTGTGTTCACCTCTACAAGGGAATATGCGCCGCTGCCAGCAGTTCTTTGGTGTAGGGGTGCTGCGGTGCTTCGAACACTTCATGACTGGCACCGCGCTCCACCACCTTGCCATCCTTGACCACGATCAGGTCATGGGCCATGGCACGCACCACGGCCAGGTCATGGCTGATAAACAGGTAGGTCAGGCCGTATTTGTCCTGCAGTTCACGCAGCAGCGCCACCACTTGTTTCTGCACCGTACGGTCCAGGGCCGAAGTGGGTTCGTCGAGCAGCATCAGCGCCGGCTTGAGCACCAGGGCGCGGGCGATGGCGATGCGCTGGCGCTGGCCGCCGGAGAATTCATGGGGGTAGCGATGCCGGCTGGCGGGGTCGAGACCCACGTCCTTGAGTACCTGGATGACTTGCGCGTCGCGCTCGGCCAGGCTGCACGGCGCGTGCACTTCCAGGCCCTCGCTGATGATCTGCTGCACCGACATGCGTGGGCTGAGGCTGCCATAGGGGTCTTGGAACACCACCTGCATCTGCTTGCGCCATGGGCGCATCTGCTGATGGTTAAGTGGGTCGAGGGCCTCGCCCTGGAAGCGGATGCTGCCGCTGGAATCGAGCAAGCGCAGGATCGCCTGGCCCAGGGTGGATTTGCCCGAGCCGGACTCGCCGACAATCCCCAGGGTCTTGCCGCGCTGCACGCTGAGGCTGATGCCGTCCACCGCATGCAGGTAGGTCTTGGGCCGAAACAATCCGCCGCCGAGGGGGAATTTCACGTTCAGGTCATCCACCTGAAGCACCGTTTCGCGCTCATCACCGCACAGCGCATCACCCGTGGGCTCGGCGTCCAACAGCAGGCGGCTGTAGGGGTGCTGCGGGGCCGTGAACAGGGTCTGGCAGTCGGCTTGCTCGACAATTTCCCCAGCGCGCATCACACAGACACGCTGGGCAATGCTGCGCACCAGGTTTAGGTCATGGCTGATCAGCAGCAGTGACATGCCCAGGCGTTGCTGCAAGGACTTGAGCAGCAGCAGGATCTTGCGCTGCACGGTCACGTCCAGCGCCGTGGTGGGTTCGTCGGCAATCAGCAGCTCCGGCTCGCAGGCCAGGGCCATGGCGATCATCACCCGCTGGCGCTGGCCACCGGACAGCTGGTGCGGGTAGGCCTTGAGCCGTTCCTGGGGCTTCTGGATGCCCACCAGTTCCAACAGTTCGAGGATGCGCGCCTGCGCCGCCTTGCCGCCCATGCCCTTGTGCAGCAGCAGGGTTTCGCCGATCTGCTTTTCGATGCTGTGCAGCGGGTTCAAGGAGGTCATCGGCTCCTGGAAGATCATCGCAATGCGGTTGCCGCGCAGCTTTTGCAGGGTGGCCGGCGACGCGCCCATCAGCTCCTGGCCACGATACTTCACCGAGCCGGTGCTCAATGTGCCGGCTTCGGGCAACAGTTGCAGGATCGAATGGGCCGTCACCGACTTGCCCGAGCCCGATTCCCCCACCAGCGCCAGGCACTCGCCGGGGCGCACGTCCAGGCTCAGGTTGCGCACCACGGTATGGCCGCTGAACGCGACGCACAGGTCGCGGATTTCGATCAGGTTCATAGGCAATTACTCATGAGCGAGGGTCGAAGGCGTCACGCAACGCCTCGCCGATAAACACCAGCAGCGACAGGATCAGCGCCAGGGTAAAAAACGCCGTGAGGCCCAGCCACGGCGCCTGCAGGTTTTGCTTGCCCTGGGCGATCAGCTCACCCAGCGAAGCACTGCCGGCAGGCATACCGAAGCCGAGGAAGTCCAGGGCGCTCAAGGTGGATATCGCCCCGGTGAGGATGAACGGCAAATAGCTCAAGGTGGCGGTCATGGCATTGGGCAGGATATGCCGGCGAATGATCTTGCCGTCGCCCAGGCCAAGGGCGCGTGCGGCCTTGACGTACTCCAAGTTGCGCCCGCGCAGGAACTCGGCACGCACCACATCCACCAGCGTCAGCCAGGAGAACAGCGCCATGATCCCCAGCAACCACCAGAAATTCGGCTCCACAAACCCGGACAGGATAATCAGCAGGTACAGCACCGGCAGCCCGGACCACACCTCGAGAATGCGCTGTCCGAGCAAGTCCACCCAGCCGCCGTAGTATCCCTGCAAGGCTCCGGCGGCGATGCCGATGGCGGCGCTGATGGCGGTCAAGGCCAGGGCAAACAGGATCGATACCCGCGCGCCAAAAATCACCCGCGCCAGCACATCGCGGGATTGGTCATCGGTGCCCAGCCAGTTTACCGCCGACGGTGGGCTCGGGGCAGGACGGGTCAATTCGTAGTTGGGCGTGTCGTCGCTGAACGGAATCGGCGGGAACAGCATCCAGCCGCCGTCCTGCTTGATCAGCTTTTGCACGTAGTCACTGCGGTAGTCGGCCTGGAAGGGCAGTTGCCCGCCGAACTGTTGCTCGGTGTAGCGCTTGAACACCGGGAAATACAGCTCGTTCTTGAAACTGAGCACCAGCGGTTTGTCGTTGGCGATCAACTCGCCGCCCAGGGTCAGGATAAACAGGCCGATAAACAACCACAGCGACCACCAGCCGCGACGGTTTTTCTTGAACCGCTCGAAACGCCGACGGGCTACGGGAGACAGGTTAAGCATCAGGCGTTCCTCGCGGCGAAGTCGATACGCGGATCCACCAGGGTGTAGCAGAGGTCACCGATGAGCTTTATCAAGAGCCCGAACAACGTAAAGATAAACAGCGAACCGAACACCACCGGGTAGTCCCGGGATACAGCGGCTTCATAGCTCATGCGGCCCAGGCCATCGAGGGAGAAAATCACCTCGATCAGCAGCGAGCCGGCAAAGAACACACTGATGAATGCCTGGGGAATGCCCGAGATCACCAGCAACATGGCGTTGCGAAACACATGACCGTACAGCACCCGGCGTTCGCTAAGGCCCTTGGCGCGGGCGGTGACCACGTACTGCCGGGTAATCTCATTGAGGAACGAGTTCTTGGTGAGGATGGTCAAGGTGGCGAATCCACCGATCACCAGCGCCGTCACCGGCAGCACCAGGTGCCAGAAATAGTCGGCAATCTTGCCCACTGTGCTCAGTTCGGCAAAGTTTTCCGAGACCAGCCCGCGCACCGGGAACCAGTTCAGCGAGGTGCCGCCGGCGAACACCACGATCAGGAACATCGCAAACAGGAACGCCGGCATCGCATAACCGATCACAATGGCGGTGCTGCTCCACATATCAAAGCTGCTGCCATGGCGCACGGCCTTGCGTATGCCCAAAGGGATCGACACCAGGTAGGTAATCAAGGTGGCCCACAGGCCAAGGGAAATCGTGACCGGCATTTTTTCCAGGATCAGGTCGGTCACCGTCGCGCCGCGAAAGAAGCTGTTGCCGAAATCCAGCTGGGCGTAGTTCTTGAGCATCAGCCACAGGCGTTCCGGCGCGGACTTGTCGAAGCCGTATTGTTTTTCGATGTCCTTGATCAGCTTCGGGTCCAGGCCGCGGCTGGCCCGCGAGCCGCTGATGCCTTCGCCGGATGCGCCGGCGACACCACCGCCGCCAATGCCTTGCAGATGGGCGATGGCCTGTTCCACCGGCCCGCCGGGCGCCGCTTGCACGATCACGAAGTTCACCAGCAGGATGATCACCAACGTCGGGATGATCAGCAGCAGGCGTCGTAGGGTATAGGCAAGCATCAGCGGGCCCCTCCGCGTTTTTTCAGCTCGGCTTGCATCTGCTCATTGGTCAGCGGGGTGGGGCTGACCTCCCACCAGGTTTCCAGGGCTTCATCGTTCTTCGCCTCGATGGCCGGGCGGCCGAAACGGTTCCACCACGCGGCGGAGGTGCCAGGCGGGTAGTAGTTGGGGATCCACAGGTAATTCCATTGCAGCACGCGGTCCAGGGCATGGGCGTAGGTGAGCATCTGCGCCTGGGTATTGGCCTTGACCAGACCATTGATCAGCGTATCGACGGCGGGGTCCTTGAGCACGATGTAGTTGTTGGCGCCCGAATCGAACGCGGCGGCGGAACCGAAGTAGTTGTACAGCTCCATGCCCGGCGAGGTGGTGACCGGAAAACCGGTGACGATCATGTCGTAGTCCCGGGCCATCAGGCGGTTGACGTATTGCGCGGAGTCGATGCGGCGGATATTGAGGGTGATGCCGATCTGCGCCAGGTTGCGTTTGTAAGGCAGCAACAGGCGCTCAAGGCCGTTCTGAACGTTGAGGAAGGTGAACTCCAGCGGCTCGCCTTCGGCATTTACCAGCTTGTCGCCAAGCGGTTTCCAGCCGGCCTCTTCCAGCAGGGCCAGGGCTTGCAATTGTTTATCGCGGATCATGCCGCTGCCGTCGGTGACCGGGGCCTTGAACACCTGGGTAAACACCTCGTCGGGGATCTGCCCGCGCAATGGTTCGAGGATCGCCAATTCTTCCTGGGTCGGCAATTGAGTGGCTGCCAAGGGGCTGTTGGAGAAGTAGCTCTGCTGACGGATGTACAGGTTACGCATCATCTGCCGATTGGCCCATTCGAAATCCCACAGCATCGCCAGGGCCTGGCGCACACGGCGATCCTTGAATATCGGTTTTTGCACGTTGAACACATAGCCCTGGGCCGGTTGCGGCATCTCCTTGGCCAGATGCGCACGTTGCAGGCGGCCATCGTCCAGCGACGGACCGTTGTAGCCGATGGAGTAACCGGTGGCGGAAAACTCACGATTGAAATCGTAGGCGCCGCCGCGCAGCACCTGGCGCGCCACCTCGGTGTCGCCGAAGTATTCCAGGCTCAGGTGATCGAAGTTGTACAGGCCACGGCTGACCGGCAAGTCCTTGCCCCACCAGTCGGGATCACGAGTAAAGGTGATGGTGCTGCCGGAATCGATCTTGCTCACCTTGTACGGGCCGCTGCCCAGCGGGGCTTCGTAGCCGCCACCGTTGGCAAAATCGCGGGTCTTCCACCAGTGCTCGGGGAACACCGGCAAGGTGGCGATATCCAGGGGCAGGGTGCGGTTCTCGTTGCTGGAAAAATCGAAGCGCACCTGGCGCTCACCTTCGACTTCGACGTGCTTGACGTCGGCGAACAACGTGCGAAAGCGCAGGCTGCCCTGGGTCATCAGCAAGTCAAAGCTGTAGCGCACGTCTTCGGCGGTAATCGGCGTGCCATCGGCAAAACGTGCCTTGGGGTTCAGGTAAAAGCGCAGCGACAGGCCGTCGTCGGCGCGCTCCATCTTTTCTGCCACCAGGCCGTAGACGGTGTAGGGCTCATCCAGCGAGCGCAGGGCCAGGGGCGCATACACCCAGCCGTCGACCTGGGACACGCCGATGCCTTTGTCGATATACGGCAACACATGGTCGAACCGCCCGACCTCCAGCGCCGAGCGTCGCAGGCTGCCGCCCTTGGGCGCATTGGGGTTGGCATAGTCGAAATGGCTGAAACCGGCCGGGTACTTGGCCGGCTCGCCGTAGACCGTCAGGTAGGTTTGCGGGGCCGCGATCACCGCAGTGCTGGCCAACAGCAGGGCCAAAGTAGAAGAGAGCAGAGATGAAAAAGCCAATCGCATAACAGCCTTGAACGCCGGGTGAAGAAGAATAAGGATTTGTACGCTAACGGCCTGGGCATCGCCAGTCATCAGATGCACAACGGCCCACCAAAGGGCGGGCCGTTGTTTATAGCATCAGCGCGGATTGAATCAATCCTGGCGGCTGGTGACTTCCAGCAGGTGATAACCGAACTGGGTTTTCACTGGACCTTGCACGGTGTTGACCGGCGCGCTGAAGACTACGGTGTCGAATTCCTTGACCATCTGGCCTGGGCCGAACGAACCCAGGTCACCGCCTTGGCGGCTGGATGGGCAGCTGGAATTGGCTTTGGCGATTTCTGCGAAATCAGCGCCGCCTTCGATCTGGGTCTTAAGTTCATTGCACTTGTCTTCAGTGGCAACGAGGATGTGACGGGCGGTGGCTTTGGCCATGGGGAATAACTCCTAGAGTAAAAAAACGGTGAGCCTACCGGATTCAGTCGGTTATTTCCTGGCAAAGTTCCCATCACTTGCTTGAGTCACTCCAAAAGCGTTCCAGGGCTCAGGGCAACACGATGTAGTCATTGCGCTGGACGACAGGGGCGTGCGGGCCTTGTACGAGATGGACATAACGCCCGTCCACCAGATCGATGGGCAGGCAATCGTCGATATCCAGGACCGCGTCGGTGTGGGCCTGGGACCAATGGCGCAACATCTGCCGTTTGCCCATGCTCATCGCTTCGCGTTTGTCACGGGCGACCACCAGGAGATAGTGGTGATCTTCTCCAAAACGATTGGCCTCATAGCCGCCGAGGTTGATGAAGTACAGGTGACGGGCGTCGCCGTGGGGCGCCAGTGGGCTGAGTTCGATCTTCCAGCCGTCGACGCCATCCACCGCCATCCATGAGTCGATGTGCACGCCCTTGGAGCTGCCGAACCAGGCTTCGCGTAGTTGCGCGTAGGTGGCCTGCAAAGTATCTGCCACTGCGAACACTACATCGTGCACCTCGATTTTGGCCCGTGGATGCTTGCCCCCGAGCATGACGACAAACAGCATTGCAGGTGATTCCTGGCGACTGGCGAGAGGGCAACCATACTGGGATTGAACCCTTTTGTCCGCTCAATGCCACATTGTTAATCCGTATCATCACCAGGAGGTTGTCATGCGTACCATTGATCTGGCCGGCGTTCCCGTCCCCGTCATCGGCCAGGGGACCTGGCGCATGGGCGAAGACCCGAGCTGGCGCCGCGCCGAAGTCGCCGCATTACAACTGGGTATCGACGAGGGCCTGACCCTCATCGATACCGCCGAGATGTATGGTGAGGGCGGTGCCGAAGAGGTGGTCGGCGAAGCCATTCGCGGCAAGCGCGACCAGGTGTTCCTGGTCAGCAAGGTCTACCCCCATAACGCCAGCCGCAACGGCGTGCCCCGTGCCTGTGAAGCCAGCCTGCAGCGCCTGGGCACCGATTACATTGACCTATACCTGCTGCACTGGCGCGGCCAGTACCCACTGGAAGAAACCGTCGAAGCCTTCGAACGTTTGCGCGAGGCGGGCAAGATCGGCCGGTGGGGGGTATCCAACTTCGATGTGGCGGACCTGCAGGAGCTCGCATCCCCGGCGTGTGCGACCAACCAGGTGCTCTATAACATCGAAGAACGCGGGATCGAATTCGACCTGCTGCCATGGTGGCAACAGCACCATTTGCCACTGATGGCTTACTGCCCGATCGCCCAGGGTGGTGAACTGCTATCGAGCTCGACCCTCAAGCAGATCGCCCTTCGCCATGAAGCGACACCGGCCCAGGTGTGCCTGGCCTGGGTCCTGCGCCAGGATGGCGTGATTGCTATCCCCAAGGCGGTCAACCCCGAACACATACGACTCAATGCCAGGGCAGCCACCCTCGTGCTGGATGAGCATGACCTCGACGCGATTGATCGTGTGTTTGGCGCGCCCAAGCGTAAGCACCCGCTGGCGATGGTCTAGGCCGTCAACAGGAACGGCGCCGTCCCTGGCAGCCGTTCCTGCTTCGAGCGCCGTTAGCCGGCTACCGGGCTACGCCAGTCGTCCGAGCCTGACGTACCGGCCACTTCGTGGGTCCAGGTGATCTTGCGATAAGTGAAATACACCTCCTCCAGATGGGTGAAATGGGCATTGTCCGGGTCCTGGCAGCTGGGCATGCGCGACTGGATGTCCACGATGGTCGCGCCTTCCAGTTCAATGGTGAAGTAGTGCTCCTGGGTGCCCGCCGAAGAAGTGCGCAACCATTCCAGGCGGCATGACACTTCTTCACCGGTGGTCAGTGCGCTGAACAGCAACGGTGATGATTTATCGAAGACCTTGCTGATCATCATGGGCTTATGCACGCGTTGGCCGGTTGGCTGGCCCGATTGCGGGTCGCGTGGAATGATCACTTGGTGGGCGAATGCCTGCACCAGTATCTGGTCCTCGTGACCTTCCTGATAAATATTGCCTACCGAGTCCTGGGTGAATGTACCTGCCGTGATCAAACCTTGTTTGACGCCAGTGATGGAGAGGTACGCGGGTGTTGGCATGATGGGTTTCCTTGCCTGGTTGAGTAGGTATGCCGAACGGCTAAGTTGCCGGACGGGCAGCTGCCTATTACAAGAAGCGTGCCTGAAAGTGTGGAGGCCAATGAAGCCGCAGGCTGTAATAAAAACAAGTAAGGTGGTCCGCAAATAATCGGTTTTTTAGTCATGGTAGTTGCGCAGATGTGCGCAGTTATTTGCTCGCATCGGTGGGCCAGAAAGTACAGCGGTGTGCGGGGTTTTCTGCGGCTGAACCGTGCAAATAACTGCGCAGCGCGCTGTATATAGTGGGGTGTAGGACATTCCTTAATTAATGCTCGGTTACTTGCTGGGCGTTTTTTTCACGGCTAAGGTTCACATAATTCAGTAAGGCTCTACGGAAGTTAAAGGCCTCCCTGACAATTTTGTTAATAATATTAAAAGTTTGCTTGTCTTGCCTTGGAAGGTGATGTGATCGAAAAAATGGAATATTCAGAAGAACTGTTCGACTATTATCAGGAAGTTGCGAAACTACCTTGTCGTCCTGACGGTTTTGCCGGCAGCGACATGCGTTTTTCCGCGGAGTTTGAAGCCCTCGAAGACGAGTTGGGCAAGATCCGATCGATTCATACGGAAGGTCCACCAGACTGGCACAAGGTCTGCCAGCTAAGCGAGTCTCTATTGCGCGGGCATTCCAAGGATCTGCGCGTTGCTGTCTGGTTGGCCTGGGCTCTGTATCAATGTCATTCATTCACTGGGTTACTGGCCGGTCTCGGGTTGCTGCGCGATCTCTGTGAGCACCATTGGGCACAGGTCTACCCCAGCAAGTTGCGTACGCGCGTGGCCGCGCTGGGTTGGCTGGTGTTGCGCATTGAGCCACTGTTCGCGCAGAACCTCTATGTTGCCGGGCAGTTGCCTGTGTTCCAGGCCCTGCTTGAGCACCTCGTGCGGCTTGATCAGCTGTGGGGGCAAAAGCTTGGCAATGAAGCGCCACAGTTGTTGCCGATCCGCAGGCAACTGTCGGAACGCCTGGCCTGCACCGAACAAGAGGGCGCCAAACCTGAGGTCGTCGTGGGCATCGCTCCCGTCAAGCCGGCAACCACCCAGTTGCCCCAACCCGGGCAACCCATTGACAACGAAAAGGACGCGCACAGGCTGCTGCGTTCATTGCAAGAGCAAGCCCGCCCATTGTGTGCCTGGTGGTTGCGCCAGGACACCAGGGATCCGCGTGCCTTGCGCCTGGGTCGGACCTTGGCGTGGATGACGCTCATCCATTATCCCGATGCCAACACTGAGCGAGTCACGGCGCTGCGCCCTCTGGCCGCCGACAAGCTCAAACGCTGCCAGGAACGCCTGGGCCAAGGCCAATATGCCGAGCTTTTGCTTGAGCTTGAAGTCAGCCTGACGGGCGCAATGTTCTGGTTCGACGGTTTACGCATGGCCTGGGAATGCCTCGAGGCCTTGCACGCAGACCTGGCCATGACCGAGCTGGAAATGCATTTCGCGTTGCTGCTGCAGCGCCTGCCGGACCTGCCGGAGTACCGGTTCGACGACGCCACACCTTTTGCCGACCCAGCCACCTGTGAGTGGATTGCGCTCCATGTCAGGCCGCATTTGCAACGGAGCGAACCTTTGGCCGTCGTGGCAGACACCCCCTGCGAACCCTGGGAGGTCGCGTTGGAAGCGGTGCTGCCTTGCCTGCGGAAGAAAGGGCTCAAGGCTGCGGTCGCAGTGCTCAAGCAGGGCTTGCACGCCGCGTCCGGCGAGCGGGCGCGTTTTCACTGGCGCCTGGCACTGGCCAGGTTGTGTGCGAAAGCGGGCAAGCACGACCTGGCCAGGGTCCAGCTGGAGCAGCTGCAGGAGCAATTGCAGCGTAACGGCCTGGAGCGCTGGGAGCCGGAACTGGCCGTGCAAGTGGGCCAGCGCCTGTACCGATGTTATGACCTGTTGCCACAAGGCCACGGCATACGCGAGTGCAAGGAGTCTCTCCATCGACGGTTATGCCAACTCGATCTCGAAGCAGTACTTGAATAAAGCCCTATCAAAAGGAGTAGCACCATGGCCAAAGACGGTTCGGTAGCCCCCAAGGAACGGATCAACATCACCTTCAGACCGGCCATTGGCGGCGCACAAGAGGACGTCGAACTGCCGCTGAAGTTGCTGGTGCTGGGGGACTTCACCCAGCGCGAGGACCTGCGCAAGCTCGAGGATCGCAAGCCCATTGGCATCGACAAGCACACCTTCGACGACGTACTGGCCAAACAAGCGCTGGGCTTGACACTGAGCGTACCCAATCGCCTCCAGGATGAAGTTTGCGTGGAGGAGTTGGCAATCCAGGTGCGGATCAACACGATGAAGGACTTCAACCCCGCGAACCTGGTCGAGCAGATCCCCGAATTGCAGAAACTGATGGCATTGCGTGAAGCCTTGGTGGCGCTCAAGGGCCCGCTGGGCAACACGCCGAACTTTCGCAAAGCCATTGAACATGCCCTGGCCAACGGCGATTGCCGCGCCCGGGTGCTGGCCGAGCTGGGGCTTCCCAGCCCTAACGCCGCACATATTCAGTAAAAGGACACTGAGACCATGACCACGAGCCAACAGGAATTGCAAACGGTACAAACCCCAGAAGCCGGCAGCATCCTCGATAACATCATTGCCCAGACATTGCTGAGCGCTGACGACGAGGCCTATGGCATCGCCAAGCGAGGAGTGTCGGCGTTTATCGCCGAGCTACTCAAGCCGCACAACCGTGAGGAGCCGGTAAAGAAGCGCCTCGTCGACCGGATGATCGCCGAGATCGATACCAAGCTCAGCCAGCAAATGGATGAGATCCTGCACCACCCCGACTTCCAGGCGCTGGAGGCTTCCTGGCGAGGCCTGCAGTTGCTGGTCGAACGCACTAACTTTCGCGAGAACATCAAGATCGAACTGCTGAATGTCTCGCGCCAGGACCTGCTGGACGATTTCGAGGACTCCTCGGAAATTACCCAGTCGGGACTCTACAAACATGTGTACAGCGCCGAATACGGCCAGTTCGGCGGCCAGCCGGTGGGCGCGATCATTGCCGACTACTTTCTTTCGCCCAGTGCCCCCGATGTGAAGCTGATGCGATACGCATCCAGCGTCGCCAGCATGGCCCACGCGCCGTTTATCACTGCCGCGGGCCCGAATTTCTTTGGCCTCGAAAGCTTCACCGGGCTGCCGGACCTCAAAGACCTGCAGGATCATTTCGAGGGACCGCAGTTTGCCAGGTGGCAAAGTTTTCGTCAGAGCGAAGACGCCCGCTACATTGGCCTCACCGTACCGCGCTTTCTGCTACGCACCCCGTACGACCCCCTTGAGTGTCCGGTCAAGACCTTTACCTATCAGGAGAACGTGGTCAACAGCCACGAGCACTACCTGTGGGGCAATACCGCCTATGCCTTTGCTACGCGCCTGACCGACAGCTTCGCGCGTTTTCGCTGGTGCCCGAATGTCATAGGCCCGCAAAGTGGCGGCGCTGTCGAGGGCCTTCCGCTGCACCACTTCCAGAGCATGGGAGAGATAGAAACCAAGATTCCTACCGAGGTACTGGTGTCGGATCGGCGCGAGTACGAGCTGGCGCAAGAAGGTTTCATCGCCTTGACCATGCGCAAGGGTAGCGATAACGCCGCGTTCTTCTCGGCCAGCTCGGTGCAGAAACCCAAGTTTTTTGGTGCCAGTGAAGAGGGCAGGGCCGCGGAGTTGAATTACCGGCTGGGCACTCAATTGCCCTACATGATGGTGGTCAATCGCCTGGCCCATTACCTCAAGGTGCTGCAACGCGAGCAACTGGGGGCGTGGAAGGAGCGCACGGACCTGGAGCTGGAGCTCAATAAATGGATTCGCCAGTATGTGGCGGACCAGGAAAACCCCAGTGCCGAAGTACGCGGACGGCGCCCCTTGCGTGCTGCGCGCATCGTCGTCAGCGATGTCGAGGGCGAGCCTGGTTGGTATCGGGTCAACCTGAGCGTGCGCCCGCATTTCAAGTACATGGGGGCGGACTTCACGTTGTCCCTGGTCGGTAAGCTCGATAAAGAATGAGCAGAGGCCAGGGCATGCCCCACCACAATAGCCTGTTCGAACGCCTTGAAGGCGATGCATCGACCCGCACATGCACCGTTGTGTCCGTCGCCGCACATTTGGGCAGGATGCTCAGCACTCGCGCAGGCAGTGTCCAGGCGCTGCCTGATTATGGTTTGCCTGACTTCAACGATATGCAGCTGAGCCTGCATGAGTCCCTGACCCGGTCGCGCCTGGTGATCGAGCGGTTCATTCAGGCCTATGAACCGCGGCTGGTGAATGTACGTGTGAGGTTGTTGCCCGCTGCCAAAGAGCCTTTGGCCTTGGCATTTGCCATCGATGCCGGGTTGGTCATCGACGGTACCACCCAGCCCGTGGTGTTCCAGGCGCGCCTGATGGATGCTGGACAAATCAAGGTCTGCGTCGATGACCATTAACCACTATTTTCAACACGAGCTCAGTGCGCTGCGCCAACTTGGGCGGCGCTTTGCCGAGCGCAATCCCGCCCTGGCGCCGTTTCTCGCAGAGGCTGGCCAGGACCCGGACGTCGAGCGCTTGCTGGAAGGCTTTGCGTTCCTGACCGGGCGGCTGCGCCAGAAACTCGATGATGAATTGCCGGAGTTGACGCATTCGTTGATGCACTTGCTGTGGCCCAATTATATGCGGCCAATCCCGGCCTTCAGCATCCTGCAGTTTGACCCCTTGAAGCGTGCAGGCCCCAGCGTCCGAGTGGCACGGGACACTGCGGTGGAAAGCACGCCGATACAAGGTGAGCGTTGCCGTTTTCGCACCTGCTATGCCACCGACGTCATGCCCCTGCAACTCAGCGGCCTGGAGTACCGGTGCCAAGGCGACGGGGCGTGGCTGGACCTGTGCCTGACCATGAGCGCCGAAGGCAGCTTCAATGACCTGACGTTTGATTCGTTACGGTTGCACCTGGCCGGCGACGATTACGTCAGCCAAGGCCTGTACCTTGGTCTATTGCGCCATCTTGACGGCATCCAATTGTCGTTGTCGGGGCACGACGGCTTGCCGGTCAACACAGCCGATGGACACCCCGTGACGCTACGCCTCAGTGCCGGTCAGGTTCAGCCCGTGGGTTTTGCCCCGGAGCAGGCGCTGATGCCCTATCCGCAAAATACGTTCGATGGTTATCGCCACCTGCAGGAGTACTTTGCCTTTCCTGAGAAGTATCTGTTTGTCGATATTCAAGGGCTGAATGTACTGCACACACTGCCTGGTGAGCTGCTCAAGCAGGCGCACGGAATGGTTGTGCGCTTCCAATTGCGCACGCAGGGGCGCGATGGCCTGCGCCCGTCCCTGGATAACGTGAAGCTGTACTGCACGCCTATCGCCAACCTGTTCAATCAAGACGCGATTCCCATTCGCCTGGATGGCAAGCAGGATGAGTACCTCCTGATGCCCGGTGGTTATGCGCCGGGCCACGCCAGTGTGTTCTCCGTGGACCGGGTCACCGGGTGGCGCCCCGGTGGGTTGGGTCACCAAACCTACGTGCCGTTCGAGTCCTTTGAACATGACACACACCACGAATCGCTGGCTGCACCTCCCAGCTACAGCATTCGACAGCGCTCGTCGTTGCAACATGGCGGGCTGGACACCTGGATGGGTTTTGGCACTCGCCGCGCACAGGGTCAGGAAACGTTGTCGGTCGAACTGACCTGTACCAATAGCAACCTGGCGCAGCAGATCCGTCCGGGCGAAATCAACCAGCCCGGCGAGCACACGCCGGAATCGTTGACGTTTCACAATATCACCACGCCTACCGCGAGCTTCACGCCGCCCTTGGAGCAGGATTTTCTGTGGAGGCTGATCAGCAACATGTCGCTCAACTATCTATCGTTGACCGATATCAACGCCTTGAAAATGGTGCTTGAAACCTATGACCTGCCGCGCCATCACGATCGACAGGCGCTCAAGGTCAGCCAGAAAAGGTTGGGCGCGCTGCGTTCCATCCGCTACGAGGCGGTGGACAGGCTGCACCGCGGGTTGCCTATCCGGGGGCTGCGCATCGACCTGACCGTCGACCCTCAAGGCTTCGTCGGCCACGGCGACCTGTTTCTGTTCGCCTCTGTCATCAATCAGTTCTTTGCGCTCTATGCCAACCTTAATTCTTATCACGAGTTGCGAGTCCTCAGCACACAAGGAGACGTGTATCTATGGCCATCCCGGACGGGCCAGCAACCCTTGCTCTGACCCGGCTTTGCCGTGTCATCCGCGAGTACACGCTGTACCAGGCGGTCTTGCAGGTGACCGAACGGTTGCGCGAAGCGCATCCGCTGCTGGACGAAGATGCGTTGTACGACCAACTGGAATTCCAGGCCAATCCGAGCCTGGGGTTTGCGGCACACGATATCGATCTGGTGGAGTTCTTCACGGACCACGGGCGTTTGCGTGCCCGCCTGCGCCTCAACGTGCTGGGGCTATTCGGTGCGGGTTCTCCACTGCCGGCGTTTTATGCTGAACAGGCGCTTGCCGAGCAGCCAGGGGGCAATCCCACCCGCGACTTCCTGGATATGTTTCACCATCGCCTGCACCGCCTGATGTTGCCGATCTGGCGTAAATATCGCTATCGGGCGTGTTTCCAGGCCGGGGCCAATGATGCGTTCTCTGCGCAGATGTTTGCGCTGCTCGGCCTGCGCGGCGACGCGATACGGCGTGCATCCCAACTGGACTGCAAACGTCTGCTGCCTTACCTGGGGCTGCTGAGCCTGCGGACGCGCTCGGCTGCCGTGATCGAGTCGGTGCTGCGCCACTACTTCAAGCACGACGCGTTGTTCATCGAGCAATGGGTCAAGCGCCGGGTTGATATCAATCCCGTGCAGCGCAACGGCCTGGGGCGTGCCAATTGTGCACTCGGTGAAGACCTGGTCCTGGGGCAGCAGGTTGCGGACCGCTGCGGCAAGTTCCGGGTGCAGTTGCAGGCGCTGGGCTGGCAACGGTTTCACGACTTCCTGCCGACTGGAAAGGCCCATCAGCCGCTGTGTGCACTGGTGCGCCTGGCTACTGGCAGTCCTTTGGACTATGACCTGCGCCTGGTGCTGGCGCGCAGCGAAATCAAGGCGCTGCACATTGGCCAGGACAACGTTTGCCGCCTGGGTTGGACCAGTTGGCTGGACCATGAGCGAGCCGATGGCGTGGTGATGCTCGCCGGCAATCTTTATTAGGGACTGATGACCATGCTTAATGAGGACATGCAGGCGCTGACCGGTACGTGTGCATTCACTGTCGATGCGCTGGCCGCCTGCTTCACCCGCCTGGGGTTTGAAAGTGATGAACACGTGCTGCCTGGAAAATGCGTTGCGGACGTCGCGCAACTGGCCCGGTGCGAGCTCAGCCAGCTGTATCTGCTCGATGAAGCGAGCGACCGATTAGAGCTGGTCGCCCAACATTTTCCCGATGGGCCTGCACCGGACTTGGCAAGCACACCCGTCGACCTGCGCAATCAACAACTGCTGCACTACACCTTGAACCGGCGCGCGGCCCTGAGCCTCGATGAGGTACAAGGCAGTTGCTATGACACCCGCTTCCTGCCTGTGTCGCCGACACCGTGGCGTGCGCTGCTGAGCATGCCTCTGTTCAGCGCAACGGATCGACTGACCGGCGTGTTGTTGTGCGCCAGCCAAAGCCCGCTCCAGTTGCACAGCTACGCAATCTCCCTGGGCCAATTGGGTAGTTTTGCCGTGAGCAGGCTGCTCCTGCTACGTGGCATGCGCCAAAGGCTTGGAGCGACGCCGAGGCAGGCTGTGCCGTTGGCCGGGGCATACGGCTTGATCGGCAACAGTGCAGCCATGGCCCAGACGCGCGAGTTGATCAGCAAAGTCCTGCATACCCCTTACACCGTGTTGCTGCGCGGCGAGACCGGCACCGGCAAGGAAGTGGTGGCACAGGCGATTCACGCGGCCGGCCCGCGCGGTGCCAAGGCTTTTGTCGTGCAGAACTGTGCGGCATTTGCCGACGGGTTGCTGGAGAGTGAACTGTTCGGCTATCGCAAAGGCGCGTTTACCGGTGCAGACCGCAATCATGCCGGGCTGTTTGACGCTGCCGACGGCGGTACGTTGCTGCTCGATGAAATCGGTGACATGCCGCTGCTATTGCAAGCCAAGTTGTTGCGGGTTCTGCAGGAAGGCGAGATTCGTCCGCTGGGCGCCAGTACGGCGCACAAGGTCGATGTGCGCATCATCGCCGCGACTCATCGCGACCTGACGGCCATGGTCGCCGAGGGGCGCTTTCGCGAAGACCTGTATTACCGGCTTGCGCAGTTCCCCCTCCAATTGCCCGCCCTGCGTGAGCGCGACGGCGATGTGCTGCAACTGGCCCGGCATTTCACCGACCAGGCCTGCTTGCAGTTGGGCAGGGCGCCGGTCGAGTGGTCGAGCGCTGCCCTCGATCAGCTGTCGAGCCACAGCTTTCCCGGCAATGTGCGTGAGCTCAAATGCCTGGTCGAACGCGCCGTGCTGCTGTGTGACGACAATCTGATTCTACCGGCGCACCTGTCAATGCCACTGGCGCCGGCACCGACCGCTGACGACGTAACGCTACGCCAGCGTATGGAGCGGGTAGAGCGGGTATTCCTGCTCGATTGCCTGCACAAGAACCAGGGCAACCGCACCCGTACCGCACGGGAGTTGGGGGTTGCGCGACGCACGCTGCTCTACCGGCTGGCGCGCTTGAACATTCCCGTTGGCAAGGCCAGGGAAGAGCGTTGAGTGGTGTACTTGATTTTCACTGAGGGAGAAACCTGATGCCTGATCGTTCGTGGCAAGCCGTCTTGCTGGTGTTGTGTTTATTGGGCGGCTGTAACGCCAACACCGTCTTTGACGATGCCGAGTATCGTCCTTTGGGCGACCCCCAGGCGGTCACCCGTGGCCGATGAATGGAGGGAGCCAAAGGATGCAGCTGGTGTTTGAGGCCTGCGCGGTCGAGGGTGCGCAAAACGTAGCCCCGGCCCGCAAAGTATTTGACAGTAGAGGCGGTGTGATCGGCCGCGGCTCCGGATGTGACTGGGTAATACCCGATCCGAGCCGCGTGCTCTCCAGCCATCACGGCTTGGTCGGCTATCGTGGGGCCCGCTATTTCCTGACGGATATCAGCCGCAATGGAATCGGGGTGGTGGGCAGCGCCGAACGCCTGCGTAAAGGGCAGGCGCGCTTGATCAGCGATGGCGATGTATTTGACCTCGGGCCGGTGACGATACGTGCGCAATTGCTGCAAGCGCCGCGCCACGGTAGCGAGCAGCGGGTTATCACGGGGGGACTGATTCCGGATGATGCGTTTCTGTCCTTGGATCCTCTGCATGCGTTGGACCTTGATCACCCGCGTAAAGCCAACTCGGAGGACTTGGACGCATTGAGCGAGAGAGTCGATGAGTCCGGCATCTGGACTGACAGCCAGGGTGCCGAACGGGAACACCTGATAGTGCCGTGCCCGGTCGAACCCGTTGCGGCACTTGGCGCGGAGGACCCGATAGCCGTGCCCTTGGATGAACTGTTCTGGGTGCAGTTTGCAACAGCCTTGGGCATCGACCTGGCTACCCTCGAAAGGTCCGGTCGGGAAGCACTGGCAATCAAGGTGGCGCGCTTGTTCCACCTGGGAGTGAACGGCTTGCAACAAACGCTGCGCACCTGTGACGAACTGAACAGCGAGTTGGCCTCGGGGGCCGGTGCCAGCCTGGACCTGTCCCAGAACCCTTTGAAGGTGTGTCCCGATACGGGGGCTGCGATTGCCGCCATGCTGGGTTCGCAGGTGTTGGGGCAACTGTCCGCTGAACGGGCGATCGTCCAGGCCTGCCGGGACCTGCAAGTGCGTCAAGCCGCCCTGCTGGCCGCATGCCGAAGCGCGCTGCGTAACGCCAGGACCGCCTTCGAGCCCAGCTACCTGATGGGGTGCTTCGAGTCCCAGGACAGGCCACCTAGATTTTTCGCGGATGCATGGCATTGGCGGGCTTACCAGCGTTACTACCAGCGGCTGGCGGCAGATGAACAACTGATCCGGCGTCCGCTGGACGGTGATTTTGCCAAGGCCTATGAGGAGCAGGTTCGCCTGATTGGCGCTCTGCATATGGATTTCCCAGGATGAACGTCATGTATCGAATTAACTCTGCAGCCGTGCTGCTGCTGTTCGGTCTGTTGGCAGGCTGCAGCGCGATTTCGCCTTTTTCGACGTTGACCAAGTTGGATCTGGTGCTGACCGCCAGCGAGCAGGTCAACCTTGACCTGCACGGTCGACCCTCTCCAGTGGTGGTCCACCTGATTGAACTGCGCCATGGCGTGGCCTTCGAGAATGCCGACTTCTTCAGCCTGTATGGCCATGCCGAGCAGGTACTGGCGAAGGACTGGGTGAGCAGTGAGGAAGTTGAACTGCGCCCCGGTGACCGCCTGGCGCTCAAACTCAGGGTCGGGCCTGACAGTCGCTTCGTGGGTATGCTCGCGGCTTATCGAGACTTGCCTCATGTACGCTGGCGGATGCTGGTGCCCGTCACCTCCCGGAAAGTGACACGGGCCGAGCTGGCGCTGGACCAGGCCGGCATTCGAGTGGCCGGCCAGGTGCCTGATCTGGAGACGCGCTGATATGCCTATCCATAAAGTCATCTGGCAGGAAGGTATGTTGTTGCGCCCACAGCACTTGCAGCACAACGACCGTTATTACCATCAGCAACTTGACCAGACGCGCCTGCTGGGCAGTGACGCCTGGGGTTTCCTGACGTTGGACCTCAACGTGCAGTACCTGAACCTGGGCAAGCTGGTGGTCAATCAGGCCAGCGGCGTATTGCCGGACGGCAGCCTGTTTGAGTTGAGTGCAGCCACGGAACCCTTGGTATTGCAGGTGCCGCCGAATACGGAACAGCAAGGGATATACTTGGCGCTGCCCCTGGCGACCGGCAATCAGGTCGAAGTGCGCCAACCGCAGCACAGCGATGTCCTGGCGCGTTACCTGAGCTGTGAAGTGGAAGTGGGGGATAGCAACGTGGGGGTAGATTCGCGTTGCCAGGTGCACTGCGCACGCCCCGATTTGCGTCTGCTGTTGGGCGAGCGCCAGAGCGACCAGCGCTTTGTCAAACTCAAGATTGCTCAGGTGCTCAATTCCAGCGCTGAGGGAGGCCTGAGCCTGGATACGGACTTTCTTCCGTCGTTCATTTTTGTGCAGGCGCATGGCTATGTGGCGTCGTGTCTCAAGGAAGTGATCGGCCTGCTTGCCAGCCGAGGCGACGCTATTGCGGCGCGAATCCGCGCCGGAGGCACCGGCGCGGGCGCGCAAATCGGTGACTTGTTGATGCTGCAAGTGATCAATCGCACAGAGCTGGAACTGCGTCACCGCCTGAGCCAGCCCCAGGTGCGTCCGGAGGCGGTGTTCCGCGCGTTGGTGTCGATGCTTGGCGAGTTATCAACCTTCGCCAACGACAGCAAGCGTGCGCAACTGGAGGTGCATTACCGGCATGGTGACCAGGGCGCGAGTTTTCGTGGGCTGATGGAGCCCGTGCGAGCGGTGTTGTCGATGGTGTTGGAACAGCACGCTATCGAATTGACCCTGCAGCAACGCCAGTACGGCGTGCTGGTGTGCCCGGTGAGCGATTTGAAATTGCTCGGTGCGGCCACATTCATCCTGGCCGCCACGGCGCAGTGTGACGCAGAGGAACTGCGCCAGCGTCTGCCGGCTCATCTGAAGATTGGGCCGGTAGAGCGCATACGGGAGTTGGTCAACCTGCACCTGGCCGGGATCAGGGTCAAACCGCTGCCGGTGGCGCCGCGGCAGATTCCGTTTCATGCCGCTAAGACCTATTTCATGCTCGACATGAGTGCCCGCGATATCGCGCAGCTGGAGCAGTCCGGTGGTTTTGCTTTCCATGTGGGAGGTGAGTTCGTCGGGCTTGAACTGGATTTTTGGGCCATCAGGAACTGAATGTCATGGACAGCGACTACTCACAAGATGAAAAAACCGTCCTGCTCGACCGCGACAGCCATGGGCCTGTACAGGGACCGCTGACGGACTTCCCGTCGCCGCCGCGCTACGAGCAACTTGAGGACCGCATGATCTACGCGGGTCATCTGCTTGACACGCAGAGTTTCAACGCGGGGCTCAACCCGGTGGTCGCCGCAGCCGGAGAGTTATTGTCGGAGATCGTGCGACTCAAGGTCAGCGCCGAGCGCGAAGACCTGTGCATGCTCAACGACCGGTTGTCATTGGCTGTGACTCAATTCGAAACCCGTGCCTTGCAGGGGGGTGTTGAAAACAACCAGGTCATCTCCGCGCGCTATGTGTTGTGCAGCGTGCTTGATGAGGCTGTCGTCACCACCCCTTGGGGAGCGCAGAGCGACTGGTCGAAGATGAGCTTGTTGAGTCGCTTCCATAACGAGACCTTTGGGGGCGAGAAGGTTTTTCAACTGCTGGAGCGACTGTCCCGTGATCCGCTCAAGCACCTGGCAATGCTAGAGCTGATGTACCTGTGCCTGTCCTTGGGTTTCGAAGGGAAATACCGGGTCATGGAGAGAGGTGTGTTGCAAGTCGAAGCCGTTCGCGATGCCTTGTATCGGCAGATCAGGCATGTGCGTGGGGATGCGCCGACAGGGCCCGTATTACCGGCACCCCATGGGCTGGCGAGGGGCAGGCGGCTGCGTGTGATTCCGGCCACTTGGTGGGTAGCCGCCACCCTGGCCTGCCTGCTTGCGATGTACACAGGGTTTGCCTGGTTGCTGAGCCAGGAGCGCGCGGATGCATTGCAAGCCCTTCAATTCCTGGCGTCGGACCCGATCCGCACGCCCTTGTAAACGCTGGAGCAATCAATGAGCGCATTTTTCAAGGGCGTTGGCGCCGTGCTGAGTCGGGTTTGGGTCTGGAGTCTGCTACTGGTACTTTGCAGCGCTGTACTGGTGTGGTGTCTCGGGCCGCTGCTGGCGGTGGCCGATCACCGCTTCTGGCAAGGACCGACGGCCCGCCTCGCCAGCATCAGTGTGTTGTTCCTGCTGTGGGGTTTGGCGATGGTGGTGGTCGGCGGACGACGGGCCGGTGGGCGCGAACGACCTGAACGCCTGGCGCCCCCTCAAGCCTTGAAATGGGTGGCGGACGAGCAGAAACACCTGCGCAGTCGGTTCAAGGAAGCGCTCCAGGTGCTCAAGACTTCTCCCCGTTATGGGATGCACAACGCGCGCTGGCGCCATGATCTGCCCTGGTACCTGATGATCGGCGATCAGGGCAGTGGCAAGACGCAGCTGCTGGCAACAGGCGGCTTGCAGTGGCCGCTCGATCACGCCGACACGCGAGCACTGGGCAACCACTGTGACTGGTACTTCGCCGATGCCGGCGTGCTGATCGATGCCCCTGGACGCTACCTGAGCCAACCCGACAGTGCCGTGGATGCAGCAGGGTGGGCGGCGTTGCTGGAAAGGCTCCGGTGGCGGCGCAGCGTGCGCCCGCTCAGTGGCGTGATCGTGACGCTTTCCGTGGACGCGTTGCTGACCACCACCGAGTACGATCTGGATCAGCACGCGCGACATGTACAGTCGCGCATGCAGGACATCCAGCAGTCATTGCATGTGGACGTACCGATCTACCTGGTGCTGACCCAGGCTGACCGACTGCCGGGCTTCGCCGAGTTTTTCGACGTGCCGCTCAGGGAGGCATCCGACGAGGTGCTGGGCCAACCCCTCGATGGCAGCTGCGCGACTGACGTCACGCAGGTTCGCCAAGCCGTCGAGCAATTTTTGCGGCGTTTGAACGCTGAACTGATCAGCCGCCTGCACCAGGAGCGCAATGTCGAGCGCCGCGGCCTGATGCTTGAATTCCCGCAACAGGCTGCGCGGATAGGCGAGCGTATTTGCCTGTTCATTGAGTCGGCTTTTTCGGCTCATCGCTACCAGCGTATCAATGGTCTGCGCGGCTTCTACCTGACCTGCGCCGGTGACAAACACGCTCGTTTTGTCCAGGGGCTGTTCAGCCGGGTGATCTTTGCCGAGGCCGACCTTGCAGGTTTGCAGGCTCCGGAGCAGCAGCGTATCCGGCGACGCCAGGGGCTGCTGGCAATGGCTGTAGCACTGGTGCTCGGTTGCGCCGCAGCGCTGTGGATGCACAGTTATTCCGTCAACCATCAACGGCTGACGCAAATGGCGGCGCTGACAACCGCCGTCTTGCCGGTCCTGAAGGGCCATGATGATGCGTCGTCGCTATTGCAGCTGTTGGATGCACGCCTGGCGGCGACCCAGGTCTTTCCTGCGTCGGCAGAGGTGCGCCTGATTGAACGCGCCGGCTTGTACCAAGGGGAACCGAGCCGCCCATGGGTTACCCAGGCTTATGATCAGGCGCTGCAACAGCACATGCTGGCGTGGATAACGGCCCAGCTCGGAGAGCAGGTGCGTGCCAACCTTGGAGACCGCGAGCAGTTGTTGGATCACCTGCGCGCATACCTGATGCTCAACGCACGTGAGCGTCGCGATAACAGTTGGTTGGCACAACACCTGACGAATCATTGGGCAGTACGTTTTGCCGCAGACATGTCGACCCGCAAACGCCTGGGCCAACACTTGGCGCGATTGCTTGAACGGCCATTCGTAACCCCCCTTGATGACAACCTCGTTGCCCAGGCGCGGGAAGCCCTGAGGGGTGAGTCATTGGCCGATGTGGTGTATCGGGTACTGCGCGAGCAGGCACGCGACCTGGAGCCCTTGCGCCTGGCCGAAGGCAAGGTATTTGCTGCGCTCGACCCACCGATTCCCGGGTTCTATACCAAGCGCTATGTGCAGTTCCTTGATGCTCAAGGTTCGAGGCTGGTAAATGCCATTGCCCAGGACAACTGGGTGCTGGGGGAGGCCACCGATTTGAGCTCCGAGGATTTGCGCCGGCTGATGATCCAATTGCAGCAGCGTTACTTCGGTGAATACGCCGATGCCTGGAGTGCGGCGCTCGGCCGCGTCAGGCTGCGGCAAACCGACAACCTGCGCGAAGATGCCGAACAACTCACGGCCCTGACATCGGCCCAGTCACCCCTGATCCTGCTATTGCAGCAACTGCGTGAAAACACTCGTCTGCTGCCGGGTCACGAACTTTTGGATCAGGTGACCCAGCGCTCGGGTGAACTGGGGGTAATAGCCAAGGCCTCGCTGGGGCAGGCGGGCCTTCCCGACGCCGGGCGACGAGCGTTGCAACGGCGTTTTGAACCCTTGCACCAGTTGCTGGACGAGCAGCAGGACCCCGGCGCGGCGTTGTCCCAGGCGTTGCGGCTGCTGGATGAGCTACACCTGCAACTGACGGCATTGAACCGCGATAGCGCACCGGAGCAGGCAGCGTTCCGGAGGGTAAAGGGTCGTATGGAGGGGCAGCACGATGTGATAGGGAACCTGCGTGATGCTGCAGCGCGCTTGCCGTTGCCACTTGCGGGGTGGTTTGAAGGGGTGGCCGATGTCAGTTGGCGGCATTTGTTGGAGCAGGCTTATGTGCACGTCAACCAGCGTTACCAGAGCGAGGTTTATAGCCTGTACGCCAAGGCGATTCGCCAGCGATACCCATTCAATGCCCATGCGGCCAGCGAAGTTGCTCTTACTGACTTTCATGAGTTTTTCAAACCGAATGGGGTCATGGCACGTTTTTACGACGGGTATCTGCGGCCATTCGTCAGTGTCGACGGTGCCCGCTATCGGTTGCGTGGCCTGGATGGTCAGGGCTTGCCGGTGTCGCACTCGTTGCTGGATCAACTGATGAAGGCCCAGGTTATCCGGCGCGGCTTCTTCACCCCGGATCAGGGTGAACTGTCGGTTCGGTTTACCTTGGCGCCCTACAGCCTGGATCAGTCAGTCAG
The DNA here is from genome assembly GCF_036704165.1 of Pseudomonas khavaziana. Lineage (NCBI taxonomy): Bacteria > Pseudomonadati > Pseudomonadota > Gammaproteobacteria > Pseudomonadales > Pseudomonadaceae > Pseudomonas > Pseudomonas khavaziana. The sequence goes on along the minus strand of NZ_CP129946.1, from coordinate 3,755,742 downwards.
CCGGGCGATCCTGCGCTTTGGCGACCAGCAGTTGGAATATCGCCACGGCCCGATCGTGCCCATGGCGTTCCATTGGCCAACCGATGCAGACAATGGGCGCAGCAGCCTTGTCCTGGAGAGAGGGGGGGACCAGCGGCCACTGGGAATCGAGAAGAACGCAGGCGCATGGTCGTTGTTCCGCTTTTTGGACCTGCTGCACAAAGAGCCCGCTAACGGACGAAACACACAAATTTTCAAGGCGGACCTCGCCGGCCTGCGTGCCAATTACCTGCTGACCAGCCAGCGTATACCTGGCCCGTTTGACATCGGCACCTGGCGCACTTTCCGACTGGCGCAGCAACTGTGAGCCAGGGACCTGGCCGGTGGCGCAGTGCCGGGCGCACCCAGCGCGGGCAGGCGCGGTTGCGCAACGAAGACGCGTTCCTGGACTGCCCGCAACATGGCTGCTGGGCAGTGGCCGACGGGATGGGCGGGCATCGACATGGCAATGTCGCCAGCCGCTGGGTGGTCAGCAGTCTCGCTTCAGTGTCGGCCCGGGGCAACCTAGATCAACGCATCGACGCGGTCCGCAAGAGCTTGCAAAGCGTCAATCAGCGCTTGAGAAGTTGCCGAGCCGGGCCTGACACAAGCGCTGATGCCATCATGGGCAGTACGGTGGTGGCCTTGTTGCTTGAGAGCGGGCGTGCGGCCTGTCTCTGGGCGGGGGATAGTCGCTGCTATCTATGGCGTGGGCAGCGTCTTTACCAGTTGTCGAGGGACCATTCGCTGTTGCAAGGCCTCATGAACGAGGGGCAAGTCAGTGCGACCCAAGCCCGGGCTTACCCTGGCGCCCGGGCCCTGACCCGGGCCATTGGTGCACGTTCGCCACTGCATCTGGAGGTACTGGAACTCAGTACCCGTCCAGGCGATGTGTTTTTGCTGTGCAGTGATGGCCTCTACCAGGCGCTCAGTCATGCAGACCTGGTCCGAGCGTTGCGCCTGGGCGCGCCGCAGCAGGCGGTGGAACGGCTGTTTGCCGAGGCGTTGCGTGGGGCAGCACGGGACGACCTGACCGCTGTAGTGGTGCAGCCTTGAGCTCGACGGGCGAGCCGCCTCGTTTGCTGGGCGGGCGCTATCACCTTGAGTACGTACTGGGCAAAGGCGGGATGGGTGTGGTGTATCGTGCTCGTGACCTGTTGCACGAACAATTAGGCGAGGCGTGTTCGCCTGTGGCACTCAAGCTATTGGGCGAACCTTTTGCCCAGTGCCCGGATGCACATGTGTTGTTGTTCAGCGAATTTGCGTTGGCGCGTAGCCTGCGACATCCGCGCGTGGTGCGGATGTTTTCGTTCGAGGTCGACACCCAGAGCCAAATCGCGTTTTTCACCATGGAGTGGCTGCAGGGCTTGACCCTGGACCGGCTGCTCCTGGAGTGTCCCGATGGTTTGCCCTGGCGGGAGCTGCAACCCATGGCCCTGCAGTTGCTGGATGCCCTGGGCTACACCCATCAACAGAATGTGCTGCACGGCGACGTCAAGCCAGCCAATGTCATGGTGGGACAGGAGGGGGTGTGCTTGTTCGATTTTGGGCTGGGGTGTGCACAAGCGCAGGTGGCGAGCCTGTCGAGCCTGAGTCGCAGCCGGTTCAATGCCTGGACGCCCGCTTATGCAGCGCCGGAGTTGCGCGAAGGCGGTGCGTTGAGCGCTGCCGCCGACGTGTACGGCGTGGCCTGTATCATCTACGAATTGGCCCATGGCAAGCGTCTTGGCAAGCACGCGCCGATGGATAGATTGACCTGCCCGAGGCAACTGCCCAGGCGCTGCTGGTCGGCGTTGCGTGTGGCGCTGGCAACAGACCCGCAACAGCGAACCATCACGGTCGCCGAACTAGGCAGGGCCATGAGTTGCAAACGGCCGCGTTGGTATCTGTAGGGCGAGGATCAGACCTTCAAGTCATGCAACTGGCAGTATTCGACCCAGTCCATGCCGGCCATCTGTGCGACTTCTTTATGCACCTCGCGACGTTGCGCCTCGAAGGCTTCGCTGGACTCGGCCGTCAGCTTGAGCGTCAGTTCCCAGGCGAACAGATGCTGTTGTTCTGCTTGTGCTTCGAAGGCTGCGTGCAGGCGTTCGGCGCGATACTGCGCCAGGGTTTCGCCCCTGGCCTGGGCCGCCAGTGGATTGAGGTTGTCCAGCTCACTGGCGATGTGCGGGTGTTCGCGCAGGAATCTGTCCAGTGCAAGCTGGTAGGTATCACTGGGTGTTGACAACGCTATGCACCTTAATTGGAGGGCCGGATCTCGGCATCGGAAGTATGGCTGCTGACCTGGCGCCGAGCCCGTTTGCGCGCCCTGCGCTGCATCCAGTTCTGCAACGGCGCGAGCAGAAAGAACGTCAGGTAGGCGACCAGCACCAATGCCAAGTCTACCCAGGTCTCGGCAACGGGTCCGGTAAACAGCTCGATGACGTTTTTGATCACGAACAGCAGCGCCACGCTGCACAACCACAGCAGGATGGTGACAAATAAGGGACGCATGGTGCTTGGTCGCTTGTCTTGCATAGTAAGGCTCCTTTGTGCCCGTTGTCGTTCCAGGCTAGATTCCCTGAGCGCACCCGCTGTTACGCAGGTTGTAACATCCTTTGACACGCAGAAAGGCGCGGATGATACCGACTCAGACAGCCTTAGGGGATGACTCAAGTCAGAAAGTTCGATAATTCATTAGAGAATTCGTGTAGTAACCCAGCAGATAGTGCCGAAAAAGCCTGAGAACCGTGGGCAAAAGGCTTTCACTCCCACCATCAGGACGTGTAGCGTTAGCGAGGGTCTCCGGCCCTGGTATCAAGCGGCAGTAAGGTGACGGGCAGAGGATGGCTCATGGCACAAACGCTGTTCAGACTTTTCCTTACCCAGCGCCTGGCAGTCTTGGCCAGCGCCGAATCGTTGCGTGTGATTCGTGAAGGACTGCTATGGATCCTGCCTTGCCTGCTGGTATCCGCCGGTTTCCTGATCCTGTCCGAATGCGCCCGGGTGCTGGGGTTCAGCCCGCAGGTGGTAGCGTTCCTGGCAGGGCTGCACAACCAGATCAGTTCGGTGATTCCCCTGCTGGTCGCGGCCTCCATCGGTTACATGTTGGCGATCCAGCACCGCCTTCCACAGTTGCCGGTCGCATTCCTGTGCCTCGCCCATGTGGTGGTTGCCACTTTTGTGCTGCGCGAATACCCCAGGGCTTCGGCCACTTTCTTGCTGTTTATAGCTATCGCCTCACCCTTGGTCAATGTGCCCGCCATCGCCTGGCTGCACCGCTTTCGTTGGACGCGACTGGTCAACGAAGACCTGGTCGGGCATAACCTCAAGGGCACCATCAATATGGTGCTCCCCGGTGCGATCACGGCGGTGTCGTTGGTGGTGCTGCTGTCGTTGCTGCTGATGATCCCTTGTGTGGCGCAATTGCAGGGGCCCCAGGTGCTCGATGCATTGCAAGCGCCCTACGGCGGCGGACTCTTTGTAACGCTGATGAATTCGCTGCTGTGGTTCTTCGGCATTCACGGCGTGTATGCGATGCAGCCGCTGTTCGACGTGCTGGACAAGGCCGTGGTGCTCAACGGCGCGGCGCAGGCCGCGGGGGAGCCAGTCCTGTACCTGCTCAACAGCGGCCTGTTGGGTAGTTTTGCGTTTATCGGCGGTTCCGGCGCCACATTGTGTCTGCTGCTGGCGATCCTGCTGTTTTCCAGGAGCCAATCCATGCGGTTGCTGGCTATGGCCAGTTTGCCGCTGTCGTTATTCAACGTCAGCGAGGTGCTGTTGTTCGGGTTGCCGATCATTCTCAACCCGCGTTTGTTCATCCCCTTTGTGCTGGTGCCGGCGTTCAACACCGTGGTGGCGCTGACGGCAGTGCAGTTGGGCTGGGTCTCACCGGCGGTGGCCAGCGTGCCATTTACCGCGCCGGTACTGCTCAATGCCTACCTCAGCACCCATGGTGATCTGGCGGCGGTGCTGCTGCAGCTGGCGCTGCTAGGTGTGGGTACTTTGGTGTATGCGCCCTACGTGCGGGCAATTCATCGCCAAACCTGCGAGGGTGGCACGGTTTATTTGAAGTCCCTGGACATGACCTTTCGCGGTCTTGAAGAAAAAGGCCGTCTGCTGAAGTTCGACCCGGTGCTGGCCTCCCACAGGGCTTCGGCACGACAGGCCGTGGAGTTGAGTCGAATCCAGCAGATCAGCGATTACGAGTTCTACCTTGAGTTCCAACCCCAGGTGTCGACCCGCACCGGCCTTTGCACCGGGTGCGAGGCGTTGATGCGTGCCCGGGACAGCCAAGGCACGGTGCATTCACCCTGGGAGTTCCTGCAATGGCTTGCGCAGGCCAGGCTGATGCCGGATGTGGACGTGTGGGTGGCGTCCCAGGCCGTGCGCCAGTATCAGAAGTGGAAGAAGGACGGTTTTGAATTGCCGATGACCATTAACATTTCCAGCGCCACCTTGAAGGACGCGGCCTATGCTGATCGTCTGGTGGACATTCTTGCCCAGGCCCATGGCTGGGTATCGGTGGAGATCACTGAGGACGCGCTGGTCAGTGATATCCCGGCTACGCGCCAGACCATCGAGAAACTGCAGGCCACGGGCGCCAAGGTGTATCTCGATGATTTCGGCACCGGCTTTTCTGCATTGAGTTACCTGCATCAGTTTCCTGTGGACTTCATCAAGATTGACCGCAGTTTTGTGGTTGCCCAGCGCGACCCCAAGGGCGCCCAGGTGCTGACCGGCATGTTGCGTTTTTGCGAGGCCTTGAAGCTGGGGGTGGTGGTGGAGGGGGTGGAAACTGCCGAGCAGTTGGGTTTTCTGAGTACGGGGCCCGAGGTGTTTATCCAGGGGTGGTATTTCAGCAAGGCACTGCCGGGGGATCAGTTGCCGGGGTTTGTGCGTGAGCGGGCGGCGTTGGCTTGATTCATATGTGGGAGGGGCCTGCCCCCGATCCCGGCCTGACGGCTGACCAGTATTTGACTGATGGTCTCGGTCCAAATGTGGGAGGGGGCTTGCTCCCGATGGCGGTCTCACAGCCAACCAGGATGTTCGGTTGATCGAGTACATATCCATTGTTTAGGTGACGGCCACTATTGGTTCCGCTCTTACAGCGGGTCACTTTGAAAAGCGCAAAGTAACCAAACGCTTTTGCCCCACCACTCGGCACCTCGCCCGGGCTCGGTGTGCCCGTAATCCGACAGGGATTTGGGGCGGCTAAACCGGCATCCCTGCCGGTTTACCCCCCAAAACCCTGTCGAATTCCGGCCAGCGTGGTTTAACGGGGCGCCTCAAATCAAAAGCAGATCAAGATCAAGGGCGGCTCGCTGCGCATCGTGGTTACGTTCGGCTGCTACGCCGACTCATACCCGCGCCGCGTCCGCTCAATCTCTTGCACCAACCCGTCTATCCCCGCCAGGCGTGCCCGGTTGTCATGATCCCAAGGATGAAACCCCGGTTTGAAATAATGCAGCCACGGCCGCAGCATGCGCGGGAACACGCCCTTGGGGCCATACAAATACTTGATCATGCGCCACAGCCCCTTGAGCTTGCCGCCCGAGGTGCGGTCGGCAATCAACAGGCGTACGTGGAAATCCAGTACCACCAGCCAGAACATCAGGGTGGTGGTCAGCATGGTCCCGGTGCGCAGCAGATAGCGTGCAGGGCCGGGCGTGATGACGCGGTTCCAGACATCGAACGCCACGGCTTTATGTTCGGTTTCTTCCAGGGCATGCCAGTACCACATCTGCTGGTAACCCTTGAGCGAGTCGCCAAAGCGCGAGGGGTCGCTCAGCAGGATTTCCGCGAGCATCGCGGTGTAATGCTCAAGGGCAATGGTTACTGCCAGGTTGAACGCTGGCGGCAGGTGTTTTTTCTGCAGGTCGAGGAAGAATTTCAGGCGCCCGTCGAGGGTGTGCGCCGGTAGCCCGGCCGCTTGCAGCAGGTCGTTGTAGGCCACATGTTCGCGACTGTGCATGGCCTCTTGGCCGATAAACCCCTGGATTTCCTTTTTCAGTTCTGGATCGTCGATCTGCCCACGGTAGTGGCGCACGCTGTCCATGAAAAAGAGTTCGCCTTGGGGAAACAACAGCGACAGGGCATTGAAGAAATGACTGATGACCGGACCTTGTTCATGCCAGTCCTTGATGCGCTCGGCAGGCAAGGCGAAACGGATATCGCGACGGATCGGCAACATGGTGCGTCCTCCTGTTCAGAGACGGGGCTCGTCGTTGGTTTCAAATACCGGCCTGCGTGGCTTGGGCGCCATGCGCTTACTGGCCAACACCACCAGCGCTTGATAGGCCGATGGCAGGCAACGGGCGAGTAGGTCGAGAAAATAGGCGTCGCGACCGATCAGCACGCGACGCTTGTTTTTGCGCACGCCTTGCAGGATCACCTTGGCGGCCTGGTCGGCATCGGTGATGAACAGCTTTTCAAAATCGGCGCGGGCTTGTTGCTCGCTGTGGATGAGAAACCCGGTCATGTTCGCGTCGATGCGGCTGCTGCGGCAGATATCAGTGCGAATGCCACCGGGGTGCACACAGGTGGCCGAGACCCCGCAGCGTTGCAGGTCGAGTTCCTGGCGCAGGGCTTCGGTAAAGCCGCGCACGGCAAACTTGGTGGCGTTGTAGCCGCTCATGCCGGGCTGGGCAAACAGGCCGAACACGCTGGAAGTGTTGACCACATGCCCGTCGCCGCTGGCTTTGAGGTAGGGCAGGAATGCCTTGGTGCCATGCACCACGCCCCAGAAGTTGATGCCGACGATCCATTCCAGGTCGGCGTAATCCACGCCTTCCACGGTACTCGACAGTGCCACCCCGGCATTATTGAAGACCAGGTTGACCTGGCCGTGCTCGGCGGCACAACGGGCCGCCCAATCCTGCATGGCTTGGCGGTCGGAGACGTCCAGCACTTGGGTGGTGACGGTCACGGGCGCCAAGGTCGAAGTCTGCACCAGTGTCAGGGTCTGCTCCAGCCCCTGGCTGTTCTTGTCCGCCAAGGCCAGGTGGCAGCCCTCCCGTGCCAGGGCCAGGGCCAGTGCGCGGCCCATGCCGGAGGCCGCACCGGTGATCGCCGCGACGCGGCCGTTGAATGACTTCATGACAGGCTGCCTTCTGTGGCGGAGTGGGGCGCGGGTAGCGGGCGCGGTGTGGCGGGCGTCGGCAGTGGGCTGGCAAGATAGTCCTTGAGCGCAAAATGCCGGGTGACCTGCTTAAAGCGCCAGGTCGAGCCGGGCCACAGCGTGGTGTTCTTGCCGGTGCGTGGGTCCAGGTACCAGCTCTGGCAGCCGCCGGTGTTCCAGATGGTGCGCTTGAGCTTGTCCTGCAACTGGCGGTTGTAGGCCTGCTCCACGGCGGGCTTGACCTCTACCGTGGCAATGCGCTGGCGCTGCATTTGGCGCAGTGCGTCGAGGATGTAGCTGACCTGGGCTTCGATCATCAGAATCATCGAGTTATGCCCCAGGCCGGTATTGGGCCCCACGATCAGGAACAGGTTGGGATAGCCCGGCACGGTGGTGCCTTTGTAGGCATGGGCGCCATCGCTCCAGGCGTCCATCAGGTCGATGCCGTCGCGGCCGATGATGCAACCGCGGGGCAAGGGGTCGCTGGCCTGGAAACCCGTGCCGAAGATCAGGCAGTCAGCGGGATGCTTGATGCCGTCGGCGGTGATCACACCGTCGGCTTCGATGCGTAGCACGCTGTCGGTGACCACCTCGACATTGCTGCGCGAGAGAGCCGGGTAGTAGTCGTTGGAGATCAACACGCGCTTGCAGCCAATGGTGTAGTCCGGCGTCAGCGTCTTGCGCAGGGAAGGGCGCGCCACTTGTCTGCGCAGGTGACGCAGGGCGATTTTCTGCACCATCTTCATCAGCCGTGGGTGCAAGGCAAAACCCACCACCCGGCCTTCCAGCGCCCAGTAGAGGGCGCTGCGCACCAGCTTTTGGGTGAACGGCAGGTGCTTGAACAGCCAGCGCTCGAGGGTTGAAATCGGCCGGTCGGGCTTGGGCATGATCCACGGTGGTGTGCGCTGGAACAGGTCCAGGTGCGCCACTTGCGGCGCGATGTGCGGCACGAACTGAATGGCACTGGCGCCGGTGCCGATCACCGCTACGCGCTTGCCTTTCAAGGCGTAGTCGTGGTCCCAGTGCTGGGAGTGGAAGCGCTTGCCCTTGAAGCTGTCCAGGCCTGGAATGTCCGGCATCGCCGGGCGCGACAAACCACCCATGCCCGATACCAGCACCCGTGCACTGACCAGGCGGCCATTGCTGAAGGTCAGGTGCCAGCGTTGCTGCTGCTCATCGAACTCCGCACGTTGCAGGCCCATGCCAAAACGCAGGTAGGGCGCCAGCTCGAAGCGCGTGGCGCATTGTTCCAGGTAGGCGCGGATCTCAGGTTGCGCCGCGAACTGCCGCGTCCAGTCCGGGTTGGGCGCAAAGGAAAACGAATACACATGGGACTGCACGTCACAGGCGCACCCTGGGTAATGGTTATCGCGCCACGTACCGCCGAGGGTCTCGGCCTGCTCAGCGATAAAGAAGTCGGTGAGTCCGGCCTCCTTGAGTTTGATCGCCATGCACAAGCCCGCGAAACCCGAGCCGATGATGGCGATGTCGATTGAATCACTGCGGGCATTCATAGGGCTGCCTCATTAGTAGCAAGCTTGGGCATCGAATCTGCTCCTGTTTTTGTTTTGTCTTTTAGATAGAACACCATTGCAAAGGAAAATTGAATTATTTATTTTAAAAAAGATTTTAAATAATCTACCTGAAAAAATCGCCTACGCTAGGACCTTGTTGCGCATGTGGGATTTGTCCGACGGGCGAGCACGCCATGCATCAAGTCCAGGTCCAGGGTGTGGACGATGGCTGAGGCCTTGATCAATTCCGGTCGGGTCGCCAGCCGCAGGGAAGCAGAGGACCGAGCTATGGCTGTCGAATGGGTAGTGGCTGCGGGTGTGCTGGTGGGCGCCAGCGCGGCGTTATGGGGCTTGAGTGCCTGGATGACGCGGCGCATTGAAGCGGCCGTTCCGAGCAACGGGCGCTTCGTCGAGGTACAGGGCGAGCGCTTTCATTATGTCGAAGAGGGCAAGGGCCCACCGCTGGTGATGATCCACGGGCTGATGGGCAACAGTCGCAACCTGACGTATGCCTTGTCCGGCCAACTGCGTGAACATTTTCGCGTGATCACCCTCGACCGACCGGGTTCGGGCTATTCCACCCGGCGCCGTGGTACGGCGCCAGACCTGCCGGCCCAGGCCCGTCAAATTGCCGCCTTCATCAACACACTCGATTTGGATAAGTCGCTGGTCCTGGGGCATTCCCTGGGCGGCGCGATTGCCTTGGCGCTGGCCCTGGACCATCCCCATGCGGTGTCCGGATTGGTGCTGGTGGCGCCCTTGACCCATCCCCAACGCATGTTGCCGCTGGTGTTCCTGTCTTTGGCGGTACGCCCGGCCTGGTTGCGCCGCTGGATGGCCCACACGTTGACCATGCCCGTTGGCCTGCTGACCAAGGACGCGGTGGTCAGGGGGGTATTCGCTCCCGATGCTGCGCCGCCGGACTTTGCCACCCGTGGCGGCGGGTTGCTGGGCATGCGCCCCGACAACTTCTACGCCGCCTCCACCGAGATCAACCGCGTCAACGATCACCTGCCGGACATGGTCAAGCGCTACCCGCAGCTGACGCTGCCTATCGGGCTGATCTATGGCGCGCAAGACCAGGTGCTCGACTTCCAGAAACACGGCCAGGCCCTGGCGAGCAAGGTGCCAGGATTGAAAATGCAGGTGGTGGAAGGCCGTGGGCACATGTTGCCGATCACCGCGACGCAGCGAGTGGCGGCGCTGGTAGAGCAGGTTGCCAAGCGCGTTCGAACCGGCGAAAACGTCAGGCAGTTGCAGCCACCCGTGGCCCTGGCGAGCAAATAAGTGTGCGACCCGACTCGCGGTTCAACGGCGTTGATGCCTGCCCTAGACACCTGACCACGCGGCTGAAAAAGAGACTGCTCGGTCACGGAAGAAAGGGCTGGAGAAACTAGTTGACGACCTAACGATTCCGCGCTATTTATTTAAAAAAATTATTTCAATGTGTAATTTGAAATTATTTTTGAAATGCCTAAGAGCGAATAAAATAATGAAAAAAACGCCTTTTATCGCATGGTCAATGTCTCGGAGCTGTCAGCGCTCCGTGAACCTCTCAGCTGCCCGAGCATTCAGTGAATGCGTGTGGAGGTTGCCATGAATCAGGCCCTGGCAACCTCGCAAGTCTGGACGGACGGCAAGCGCCACCTGTGGTGGCTGGGCATCATGCCCCTCGCAACTCCGCTACTTTCCGGCGCCCTGGCAATCGGCACCGGCGTGCAGCAACTCTGGTGGGTCGGCGTGCTGGTGATCTTCGGCTTGATCCCGTTGATCGATGGCCTGCTCGGCGAAGACGTCAGCAATCCACCTGAATCGGCCGTCAGCAATCTCGAATCCCAAAGCTACTACCGCTGGATCGTCTACACCGGCGTGCTGTTTGTGATCGCCTCAGTGGTCATCACCGGCTGGCTGGCCGCTGGCGGCATCGACTGGATCATCAACGGCGGCCTGCTGCACGCCACTGCCGCGCTGGAGCCCTCAAGCTGGCTGGCAAGGACCGCAGCATTCATCACAGCCCGTACCGAGTTGCACGGCGAAATCAGTGTGTTCACCTACTTGGGCATGGCGATGTCCACCGGCGCCGCCACCGGCATCGCAATTAACACCGCCCATGAACTGGGGCACAAGCCCAAGCCCCTGGAAGTGTTCCTGGCCAAGGTCACCCTGGCGCCGACGTTCTACGGGCACTTCTACACCGAACACAACCGCGGCCATCACGTACGGGTTGCCACCCCGGAGGATCCGGCCAGCTCGCGGCTGGGTGAGAGTTTCTGGGCGTTCCTGCCGCGCTCGGTGTGGTTCAGCGCCGTGTCGGCCTGGAACCTGGAGCGCGAACGCCTGCGCAAACTCGGCCTACCGGCCTTGCACTGGAAAAACGCAGTACTCAGTGCCTGGATGTACAGCGTGGTGTTGTGGGGCGCGATGATTGCCTGGCTGGGCGCGGCGGTGATTCCGTTCCTGATCATCCAGGGTATCTACGGGTTCTCGTTGCTGGAAGTGGTGAACTATGTCGAGCACTACGGGCTCAAGCGCCAGAAGTTGCCCAACGGTCGTTATGAACGCTGCTCGCCGCGCCATTCATGGAACAGTAATCGGATTGTCACCAATATCTTTCTGTTCCAACTTCAGCGGCACTCCGATCACCATGCCAACCCGACGCGCAGTTATCAGTCGTTGCGTCACTTCGATGAATCACCGCAACTGCCCTATGGCTACGCGAGCATGATTGTCTGGGCCTATGTGCCGTACTTGTGGCGGCGGCGCATGGATCATCGCGTACTCAATCACTATGCCGGGGATATCAGCCTGACCAATCTTCAACCGTCACAACGCTTGAAGTATCTGGAGAAATACAGCAACAGCGCGAAGCCGTTTTGAGATGAAGTAAGCAGTCAGGGCTTACTCGGGATCTGTGTATCGCGCAGGTCCTTATCGCCCCCAGTTTCAATTGCAAGAACGTGGTTTGACCCTACAAAAATAATTTAAGGGAAGGACGTCCACCATGCAAAGTTCTGCCAAGTTCACCGCCCACATCGTGCTGGCCGCGATGGGCCTGATTGTCTATCACCAGGCCCAGGCTGCCCGTATCGAACCCGCCGGCAGTGCCTTCACTGCCCAGGGGCCTATCAGTTTTTCCAAGGGCAAGCTGATCAGCGCCGACTGCACCATCAAGGTGGCAGGCAAGGTCGCTGCCGATGGTTCATCAGTGAATGTCGATAAAGTCGAATTCGACGGCGGCCTCAAATGCAGCCGCGTTGAAGCAATTAACCTGCCCTGGGTGCTGGTCGCCAAAGATACCAAAAGTGGCTCGATGTCGAAGATCAGCGTGGATGTGCACGCCTTTGGCCTGGGCGGCAAGTGTGGGCCTTCGACGGCCGACGGTACGTGGGATAACGCCACCGGCAAGTTGGAAGCTGCCGATGTGCCTATTGGCGAAGACTGCAAGATCAACACGGTGTCGATCAAGATGCCGGCCAACTTCAAAGTTGTCGAATAAAGCGTTTCGACTGTTGTAGCGGTAGATGCATTGAAATTTGGCTGGAAAGGGAAGTTCTGCAGTTTCACCGTGACCTCTCGATCATGGCCATTACCCCTGGCGAAATGAATCGCCATTACATGTGAGGAAAAACAATGAAAAGCTTGAAAACCCTCGTTTGTGCAACTTCGTTTGCTCTGTGCTTTGGCGCTGCTTCGATGGCGAATGCGGCAACTATTGCGCCTGCCGGTACCGGATTCACCACCGCGGGCTCCATCACTGTGACGTCGCCCGCCTCATTGAACCTGCCGGTGACGTGCAACATTGTATTTACCGGCTCCGTAGCAGGTGATGGTTCGAGTGCCTCGATTACCGGCGCACAAGTCAGCGGTTCCAACGCACTGTGTGGTGTTCCTCAGTTGCTGGGCTTGCCATGGACATTGAACGTGGCAAGTGGTGGTCCTGATGCCTTCAACGGTACGGTTTCGGGTGTGAATTTCAAAATCCTGAATAACTGCTCCGCTTCACCGGTGACCATCAATGTCGGCTTTAAAAACTCCACCAATACCCTGACCGTACCAAGCGCACAAACAGTTGGCTCCTGCAAAATTACCGCTCTGACCGCTACACCAAGCCCGGCCTTTACCGTTACCCCATAAGGGTCTTGAAGGTTTGACGTGATGATCACGCGTTGAAAAATACTAGCGCCTCGTAAGAGGCGCTGGTTGCAGCAGGCCAGGTCGGGACAACCGATCTTGGAGGATAAAAACAATAAGGAGTGGAGCATGAATAATAAGAAACAGCAGGCGCGCACACTGTTGAGCCTGGCAATCCTCGGCGGCCTGATCACGGCAACGGGACACGCTGAGGCTGGCGGTTTTGCGACACCGACCTTTGGTGCTCCAGGATGGGGGCGCGCCTTCGGTGGCGGCTCATTGTTCCAGAACGACCCTTCGGCGGCTTATAACAACCCAGCTGCAATGGCATTTATCGATCGCAACATTTCTCAGTTCACTGTCGATTACGCACGTATCAACATTAAATATAAAGGCACGGCAAAAGACTACGCAGGTAATGCGCCTGCTGCGGTTGATCCGACAGATTTGAGTTCTACACCTCGCACAGGAGATGGTGGGCAGGGCGGCTTCACAGCATGGTTGCCAACCGGCTTCATGGTGATGCCTATCAATGACCGTTTTGCCTTCGGATTAAGCCAAGTAGTACCGATGGGGGCGCGCACGACCTGGGATGACGACTGGATTGGTCGGGACTTTGCGGTCGATACGCGCATTGAAACCGTTGGGGTAACCGGGTCGTTATCGTTCAAGGTCAATGATGAGTTTTCCTTGGGGGCGGGGGCAATTGTCCAGCACACCAAGGGTTTCGTAAGCCAGAACCTCGACCTGTATGCGGCCGCGGCGTTGTCGCCGGAGATCGGTATTGCGTTCCCCTCAGGCGTGGGCTCATCGTTGATGCGGGTCAAGGTGGACAACACCTCGGTCGGCTGGTTTGCCGGCGTGGTTTGGAAACCCACTGAGTTCGATACCCTGGGCTTGAATTACCACGCGAAAATCAAGAACAAACTGGAAGGTAAATACAGTATTTATGCCGACGAGGCGAATAAGTCGCTGATAGAAGGTGGCCTGCCTGCGCTGGCTTATCCGGGGTTGGACCTCAACGTTAACGGCGCCAACGCGTCCACGCAATTGGACGTACCGGCAAACGCCTCCGTCGACTGGGTACACCAGTTCAATGATCGCCTCACGCTGGGCGCCAGCGTCACCTGGACCCAGTGGTCATCGTTCAAATCGCTGACGTTGAAATCTGACGGCACGCAGATTGTGTCGATTCCCTATAACTACAAGGACGCCTGGATGGTGTCACTCGGCGGCGACTACAAATTTACCGACGACTTTACCTTTCGCGCTGGGGTCGCAACCGACCAGACGCCCACGCGCAATTCCACGCGTGACCCACGTATTCCTGACGGTGACAGGGTGTTCGCTTCGCTGGGCTTTGGCTACAACATTCGCGCTATTCCAGGCTTGAGTGTCGATGGTGCTTACTCGCGGCAATTCGTTGAGAAAGCCAAGCTCAGAACTCATAACCAGGATCGTCTGGGCGGAGCCACGCTGGATGGTAAAGCGGACGCCAAAGGCGAAGTTGTCAGCCTTTCAGCCACTTATGCGTTCTGATTCATTAGGAGCGTAGAGCCAGTTGAACACCTGCTGGCAGCGGGGTCGCGCAGGCGACCCTGTTTGACCCGATAAGGTCGTACTTACAAGGCTGACGTGTTCAGCCGCTATTTTTTCGCCGAAGAACTAAATAAAAATTTCAAAACAAAATTTGAATTTGGTCTTTCAAGTTTGTAGTGTGGGTTTACGCCGCAGCTCATTTCGACCTGCCTGTGTATTGGCCGCACCCCGAATCAAGTAGAGGTATCCCCATGCTTATCTGGTTATTGGTGGGTTTCGCCGCAGCGATTGCCCTGGCGTATCGACAAGCCACCGCCACCCTGTGGCTCGGCGCTGGGCTAATCTGGCTGGCGGTTGGCTACCTGTTCAATGCAGTGGCCGGCCTGGGCACTGCTATCGCAGCCGTGCTGGTGGTGTTGCCGGCCTTGGTGCTGGCGATCAAACCCCTGCGCCGCGCCCTGCTGACCAGCAAGGCCCTGGGCCTGTTTCGTACAATCATGCCGGCGATGTCTGATACCGAGCGTGCGGCCATCGAGTCGGGCACTGTGTGGTGGGATGCGGAGCTGTTCAGCGGCAAGCCTAACTGGCAGCGCCTACTGCAAGCCGCGCCGGCCAGCCTGAGTGCCGAGGAGCAAGCCTTCCTCGACAACGAGGTGGAAAACCTGTGCGACATCGCCAATGACTGGGAAACCACCCAGGTCTGGCAAGACATGTCGCCCGAATGCTGGCAGTACACCAAGGATGCCGGGTTCCTCGGCATGATCATTCCCAAGCAGTACGGCGGCAAAGGGTTCTCCCATTACGCCCACTCCCAGGTAGTGATGAAGCTGTCGACCCGCTGCTCGGCGGCGGCGATTTCGGTGATGGTGCCCAACTCCCTGGGCCCGGCTGAACTGCTGCTGCATTACGGCACCGACGCCCAGCGCAATTACTACCTGCCGCGCCTGGCCAGGGGCGAAGACATCCCGTGTTTTGCCCTGACCAGCCCCTATGCCGGCTCCGATGCGGGCGCGATTCCAGACTTGGGCATCGTCTGTAAAGGCCTGCACGAAGGCGAGCAAGTGCTGGGTTTCAAAGTGACCTGGGACAAGCGCTACATCACTCTCGGCCCGATTGCCACGGTGCTGGGCCTGGCGTTCCGCGCCGAAGACCCGGACGGCTTGCTCGGCGCGCCCGGTTCACTGGGTATTACCTGCGCGCTGATCCCCACATCCCACCCAGGTGTGAACAGCGGTCGCCGCCACTGGCCGCTGAACGCGGTGTTCCAGAATGGTCCTACCACCGGCAAGGATGTTTTCATTCCGTTGGAATGGGTAATCGGCGGCCGCGAGCAGATCGGCAACGGCTGGCGCATGTTGATGGAATGCCTGGCGGCGGGGCGGGCGATTTCCCTGCCATCGGCCAACGTCGGCCTGGGTAAAGTCGCGGTGCGTGGTACCAGCGCCTATGCGGCGATGCGCAAGCAGTTCGGCCTGCCCATCGGCAAGTTTGAAGGGGTGCAGGCACCGTTGGCACGCATGGCCGGGCATTTGTATGCCTGCGATGCGGTGCGCAAGGTGTCGGTGGCGTCCCTGGATGCCGGCGAGAAACCGTCGGTAATCTCGGCCATCGCCAAGTACCACGTCACTGAGCGTGCGCGGATCATCGTCAACGACGGCATGGATATCGTCGCCGGCAAAGGCATCTGCATGGGCCCCAATAACTTCCTTGCCCGCGCCTACCAGCAAAGCCCCATCGCCATTACGGTGGAAGGCGCCAACATCATGACCCGCTGCCTGATCATCTTTGGCCAGGGCTTGATTCGTTGCCATCCCTACGTGTTTCGCGAGATGGAAGCGGCGCGCAACCCGGATCGGCGCAAGGCGCTGGAAGAGTTCGACAGCGCGATGTTCGGCCATGTGAGTTTTGTACTGGCCAACACCGTACGCGCAGCGGTGCATGCGCTGACTGGCGGGCGGCTGATTTCGGCGCCGGCCAAGACCGACCCGGCGCTGGCGTCCTACTACCGTCAGGCCAATCGGCTGTCGGTGGTGCTGGCGTTGATCTCGGACATTTCCATGGGCGTGTTGGGCGGTGCCCTCAAGCGTAAGGAAAGCATCACCGGGCGCCTGGGGGATATTCTCTCGCAGCTGTACATCCTGTCCTGCGTGCTCAAGCGTTTTGAGGATGATGGCCAGCCCCAGGCCGACATACCGCTGGTGCATTGGGCGGCCCAGGATGCATTGCTGCGCGCCCATGAAGCCTTGGCCGAAGTGCTCGATAACTACCCCTCGAAACCCGCTGCGGCGGTGATGCGTGGCTTGAGCTTTCCGCTGGGCATTCCACTGCGCAAACCCTCGGATCGGCTGCTGGCCCAGGTGGCGGATGTGGTGCAGACCCCGGGGGAAACCCGCGATCGTTTGCTGGCCAATTCCTATATCCCGCGCCCGGAAATCGACAAGCTGGCCTATGGCGAACTGGGTTTCCGTCTGTTGCCCCAGGTGGAATTGATCGAGGCTCGGCTCAAACCCGCCATCAAGCAAGGCCTGCTCGAGCCGCTGCCGATCTCGGCCATGGCTTTCACCGTCTGGCGCGTCAAGGCGCGGGCACTGGACTTGATCAGCGACGACGAAGACACCTTGCTGGCGCGCTATGTGGAGTACGCCGACCACGGCATCCAGGTCGATGACTTTCCCCAGGATTTTGGTTTGCTGGAGGCCTTGCAGCAGCGTAAGCAGGCGGTGGAGCCGACCGCCAAGCGTCGCAGCAATCAAAGCGAAAACGCGCCGGTCAACTAACAGAAACAGTGACCAAATGTAGGAGCGAGCTTGCTCGCGAAAAACGTCAACGATAACGCGGGTTTCTTGAATAAACGTGGCGCCTGTGAGTTTTTCGCGAGCAAGCTCGCTCCTACAGGCGTTAGGACCAGGATCAGTGTTGTGAGTGGAACCCTCTATGAGTGACTACTACCTTTCATTCGTCAATTCCCCCTGGGGCCGTCGTCTGGCCCAGGCTGTCGGCCTGCCGCAGCCTTTGCCGCTGCAACGCCATCGCGGTGGCCAGGCCGGGCTGGCCAACCCGGTGATCATCGCCGGGGCCGGGCGCCTGGTGGCATCGGTGCAGCGCATTTTCAGCGCCACCGACACCGTTGCCGCCACCCCGGCGACCCTCAAGGCGCCGTCTACCGTTAAGGTGCAAGGCGCGGTGTTCGACGCCAGTGACATCGCCGATCTGCAACAGCTGGATGAGCTCTACGTGTTCTTCCATGCCAACGCCAAGCGCTTCGGCCAACATGGCCGGGTGGTGGTACTCGGCACCGCGCCGGAACATTGCAAGGACTTGCCCCAGGCCGTCGCCCAGCGCGCTCTTGAAGGCTTGGTACGTTCACTGGCCAAGGAACTGCGCCGGGCGATCACCGTGCAGTTGCTCTACGTGGCGCCAGGTGCCGAGGAGGCATTGGACAGCAGCCTGCGCTTCTTCCTGTCGCGCTGTTCGGCCTATGTATCGGGGCAGGTGGTGCGCCTGCAAACACCGGTCGATGGCAACACTGCCGTCAATTGGGACAAACCCTTCGCCGGTCGACGTGCCTTGGTCACCGGCGCCTCCCGGGGCATCGGGCTGGCCATCGCCCAGGTGCTGGCGCGGGACGGCGCCCATGTGGTGTGCGTGGATGTGCCCCAGGCCCAGGATGCGTTGCAGCAGGCCGCCGCCAGTGTCGCAGGTTCGGCCTTGCCCCTGGACATCACTGCCGCCGACACTGCTGCGCTGTTGCAAGCCCACGTCAGTCAATACGGCGCCTTTGACGTGGTGGTGCACAACGCCGGCATCACCCGCGACAAGACCATCGCCAAGATGACCGAAGCTGCGTGGCGCAGTGTATTGGCAGTCAATCTCGAAGCGCCGTTGCAGCTCAGTGAGGCCTTGCTCGACAGCCAGGGCTTGAACCCGGGTGGGCGTATCGTGTGCGTGTCGTCGATTTCCGGTATCGCCGGCAACCTCGGGCAAAGCAACTACGCCACCTCCAAGGCCGGGGTGATAGGCCTGGTGCAGGGCCTGGCGCCGCGTGCGGCGGCTCGGCAGGTCACGGTGAATGCGGTGGCCCCCGGGTTTATCGAAACCCAGATGACCGCAAAAATCCCGCTGATGATCCGCGAAGCGGGGCGACGCATGAACTCGTTGTCCCAGGGCGGGCAGCCGATTGACGTGGCCGAGACCATCGCCTGGCTGGCCCATCCCGCGTCCGGCGGGGTCAATGGCCAGGTGGTGCGGGTGTGTGGCCAAAGCCTGTTGGGAGCCTGAGTCGATGGATTACGTGACGCAGATTATCGACCCAGCGCCCTCGCGCACGCAGTTGTTGCTCGATGGCATGCGCGCCTTGCGCAAGCCCAAGCTCGACGGCGCGCCGTCGTTGCCCACGGCGCGACTGGTGCGCTCGGCGGTGGAGCTGTCGCCCGCAGGTATCGCCGCTTACGCCCGGGCCTGTGGCTTTCGGCGTGAACAGGGCGTGCCACTGTCCTACCCCCATATATTGGCATTCCCACTGCATTTGATGCTGCTGACCCGGCCAAGCTTCCCGTACCCGGCCAGCGGCATGGTGCACCTGGCCAATCGCATTCGCCAGCACCAACGCCTGCACGAAGGCCAGGCGTTGCGCCTGGAGGTGTATTGCGAGCGCTGGGTCGCCCATCCAAAGGGGCAGGCGCTGAGTATCGCCACCCGCGCCTACGGTGCTGACGCCCTGGTGTGGGAAAGCGACAGCCTGTACCTGCGTCGCGACGTTGACAACCCCGTGGGTGAACCCTGGAGTGACCCTTTGCCGCTGCAGGAAGACGGTTTGTTGCGCACCCAACGCTGGGTATTGCCGGCTGATCTGGGGCGACGTTTTGCCAAGGTATCGGGGGACTTCAATCCGATTCACACCTCGGTCATCGGCGCCAGGCTCTTCGGTTTCCGGCGTGCCATCGCCCATGGCATGTGGACCCTGGGGCGCGCATTGGCGGCGCAACAACCACCCGGTGGCCTGGATCAGGCCCAGGCCCATTGCGATTTCAAGTTGCCGATCTTCCTGCCCGGCCAGGTCGCCTTGTGGAACCACCCGGTGACCGGCCCACGGCGTGAGTTCGAAGTGCGCAATTTTGCTGGGGACAAACCCCACATGCGCGGGCTATTCATTTGGAAAGAGAGCCAGGCATGAGTGACTACAGCTTCAACCCGGCCCCGACCCGCCGCGTGGCGATCATCGGCGGCAACCGCATCCCGTTTGCCCGCTCCAACACGGTGTACGCCCACGACAGCAACCAGGATTTATTGGTCGCCGCCCTGCAAGGTCTGGTAGACCGCTACAACCTGCACGGCCAACGCCTGGGCGAGTTTGCCGCCGGGGCGGTGGTCAAGCATTCGAGGGATTTCAACCTGGCCCGTGAGTCGTTGTTGTCCACCACGCTGTCGCCGCAGACCCCGGCCTATGATGTGCAACAAGCCTGTGGCACAGGGCTTGAAGCGGCGCTGTTGGTGGCGAATAAAATCGCCCTCGGCCAGATCGAGGTCGGGATTGCCGGCGGCGCCGACACCACCTCCGATGCGCCTATCGGTATCAACGAAACCTTGCGCCATACCTTGCTTGCCGCCAATCGGGCCAAAGGCATGGGCGACAAGCTCAAGACATTGCTGAAAGTGCGTCCATCGATGTTGTTCAAGCCGTTGCTGCCGCGTAACGGCGAGCCGCGCACCGGCTTGTCCATGGGCGAGCACTGCGAGGAAATGGCTAAGCGCTGGCAAATCAAACGCCTGGCCCAGGACGAACTGACCCTCACCAGTCACCAGCGCCTCGATGCGGCGTACAAACGCGGCTTCTTCGACGACCTGATCAGCCCCCATCGCGGTCTGGCCCGAGACAACAACCTGCGCGCCGATATCAGCCTGGAAAAACTCGCGGGCCTGTCGCCGGCATTCGACCGGCACAACGGCACACTCACCGCCGGCAACTCCACGCCGCTGACCGACGGCGCCTCGGTGGTGCTGCTCGCCAGTGAAGAATGGGCCAGCGCCAACGGCTGGCCGGTGCTGGCTTATTTGCGCACGGGTGAGACGGCGGCGGTGAATTTTGTCGATGGCACCGAGGGCCTGCTGATGGCGCCAGCGTACGCCGTACCGCGCATGCTTGAGCGCGAGGGCTTGAGTTTTGCCGACTTCGATTTATTCGAGATCCACGAAGCCTTTGCCGCCCAGGTGTTGTGTACGCTCAAGGCCTGGGAAGACCCCGAGTATTGCCGCGAGCGCTTGGGCTTGGACGCTCCCCTGGGCGCCATCGACCGCAGCAAGATGAACGTCAACGGCGGCTCACTGGGCTGCGGCCACCCCTTTGCCGCCACCGGTGGCCGGCAACTGGCGGCACTGGCCAAGGCGATCCATGAACGCGGTGGTGGTCGCGGCCTGATCTCGATCTGTGCGGCGGGCGGGTTGGGCATCACCGCGATCGTCGAAAAGTAACGCTGTCAAAAACAACAATAAGGACACTGCCATGAACGCTATCAGCCTGGAACACAGCGAACGCATCTGGTTGAACGCTTACCTGCCCGGCGTTCCGGCCGACATCGATGCCGGGATCGAAGACTACCCGTCATTGCGCGAAGTGTTCCTGGAGCACCTGGAAAAATTCCGCGAGCGGGTCGCCTACGTCAGCATCGGCACCGAAATGACTTACGCCGACTGGCAGGTCCAGGGTATTGCGTTTGCGGCCTGGCTGCAGGGCCAGGGCGTGAAGAAGGGCGACCGCGTGGCGCTGATGATGCCCAACTGCTTGCAGTACCCTATCTGCCTGTTGGGTACGATCCTGGCCGGGGCGGTGGTGGTCAACGTCAACCCGTTGTACACCGCCCATGAACTCAAGCATCTGCTCAAGGACAGCGGCGCCGAGACCGTGGTGATCTTCGAGAATTTTGCCCACACCCTGGAAAAAGCCATGGCAGGCAGCAGCGTCAAGCGCGTGGTGGTCGCGGCGATCGGTGATTTATTGGGCACCTTCAAGGGCACGGCGATGAACTTCATCCTGCGGCGTGTGCAGAAACAGGTGCCAGCCTTCAAGCTGCCCGGCGCGCTGCGTTTCAATCAGGTGATGAAACAGGGCAGGGCGATGAATCATCTGCCGGTCACCCTGGATCGCGACGAACTCGCCTTTTTGCAATATACCGGCGGCACCACCGGCGATGCCAAGGGGGTGATGCTCAGCCATCGCAATATCATCGCCAACCTGTTGCAAGCCAAGGCCTGGGTCGGCGACCAACTGGACCAGCACAAGCAGGAAACCAACGTGACCCTGCTGCCGCTGTATCACATCTTTTCCCTGACGGTGAACTGCCTGATGTTCATGTGCCTGGGCGGGCGCAATATCCTGATCGCCAACCCGCGGGACGTGAAGCGCGTGCAGATGATCCTGCGCAAAGAGCGCTTCAACGGGATTGCCGGGGTCAACACGCTGTTCAACGGCTTGCTGGAGAACAAGGAGTTCTGCGCAAGGGACTTTTCCGACCTGCGCCTGGTGATCGCCGGTGGCATGGCCACCCACACCGCTGTGGCCAAGCGCTGGAAAGAAGTCACCGGGCTGCCGATCGTCGAGGGTTACGGGCTGACCGAATGTTCGCCGGTGGTGAGCATCAGCCCCATCGATATTTCACGCATGCGCGAGATGGAATTCACCGGCAGCATCGGTGTGCCGCTGCCATCGACCTGGGTGCGCTTTATGCGCGAAGACGGCGAGCTGGCGGATATCGGCGAGCAAGGCGAACTGCAAGTACGCGGCCCGCAGGTGATGCAGGGCTACTGGCAACGCCCGAAGGAAACCGCCGAGGTGCTGGACGCCGAGGGCTGGCTGTCCACCGGTGATATCGGAGTGATGGATGCCCGCGGCTATATCCGCCTGGTGGACCGCAAGAAGGACATGATCCTGGTCTCGGGTTTTAACGTGTACCCCAATGAAATCGAGGATGTGGTGGCGATGCACCCGGGTGTCAGCGAAGTGGCCGCCATTGGCGTGGAAGATGCGGTGAGCGGGGAAAAGGTCAAGATCATCGTAGTGCGCAAGGACCCGAACCTGACCCCGGAGCAGATCCTCGCGCACTGCCGGGAATACCTGACGGGGTACAAGGTGCCGCGGTATGTGGAATTTCGCAGTACCGAACTGCCCAAGACGACTGTCGGCAAGGTACTGCGGCGGGCGTTGCGCTGACACTATCGACGTTGCCAGCAACGGTCAGAGGTAACCATCATCCCGAATGTTGAGGCCAATGACATCCTCGCTGTAGATCGGCCGAGTGCTTTTGATCAGAAAGTCAGTCTTGCAATCACCCGTCAGATCAATGGCGAGGAAGTACCGGTGGGTGTTCGGGTTGAAGGTCAGAAGGGTATCGCCCGGTCGCCCGCTGTATTGACTGACGTGGTTGAAAGTGACCTGTGTGTTTTTACTCAGACTGCTCAAGTCGATCTTGTCTTGGCCCGTGGTGAAGTCCATGAGCAAGTCCGGGTTGTCGCGCGTGGAGTCGCTGGCGGCCTGGTAGGTGAACGTGTTGAAGCCACCATTACCGGCCAGGTGGTCGGCTCCGCCCCCGCCGATCAATACGTTATCGCCGCTGTTTCCGGCAATACGGTCGTTGCCTTTGCCGCCAATGGCATTTTCGATGAGGGTGTCGGGTGTGATGTACACATTGTCAGTCAAGCCACCGACGCTGGAGCGCGAATTCGGCGCCAGGTTGATTCGCTGGGCTTGCGCGAAACCGGAAAAGTCCAGAGTGTCATTACCCTTTAGGTCGTGCACGCTGAAAACCGGTTGGTCTGTGGGCGACGAGAGGCTGGTTTCACGCCGGTCGGTATTGGCGTTGAAGCCGTAGACGGTGTCAGCCGTATCGCAGCCTGAAGGTGGAGGCGTGACAGGGGGCGGCGGGGCAGGGGTTGGCTTGGGGGGCGGAATGGGTGCAGGTTCTGGTTCTGGCTGAGGTGGCACGACAGGTGTAACCGTCGCATCTGGTGTAACGGGTATATCGGGCGTAGCCCCTGTCAAGATATCGCCAGGTTTTATCGGGCTTTTGCTCAGGATCACCAGCGCGGATCCAGGGTCGCCATTCACATTTAGAATCAGCCTGTACAGCTTGATGTTTGCATCGTAGTCCAGCGTCAGTTCACCTTTGCGCCCCGTGTGTTGGTCAACGAGTTGAGGAGTCTGGAGGCCCGCTTTTTTCAACAACCCAGATAGATCGATCTTGTCGATACCGCTTGTGAAGTCCGTGAGCGTATCCGGGTTTTCAGCCGGTGAGTCGCTGGCCCGGTTATAGACAAAGGTATCTGCGCCTCCACCCCCGGTCAGCGTGTCGCCTCCTGCACCTCCCGTCATGCGGTTGTTGACGTGATTGCCAATCAACACATCGTGCCCGGAGCCGCCGATGGCATTTTCCATGACCACGCCCTTGGCGATGGAGACGTTGCCCAGGCGACCGCCCACATCCGAGAGTGTCTCGGCGCCCAGGTTGATCTTTTGATTTTGCTTGAAACCGGAAAAATCCAAGGTATCTTCGCCACCCCCATCCCAGACACAAAAGTTGGTCAACTCGTCGGCGGAGGTCAACGTATAGTGGTCACGCTCAGTGTTGGAGTTGAAACCATAAGTTGTATTTCCTTTTCGAGTTTCGTAATTGGGCTCGTATAAGCGTTGAACGGCTGCGATATCGTGCATGGCCGGGGTCAAGTTGCTATCCGAAACACTCACGCCGCGCTCGTCGGCGGGGCGCCACCATTTGTTTTTGTAACTCATGGCAGTGTGCGTTTGGCTGTTTTCGGGATAGTTCTGGTTGGGATGTTGTAATCCCAGGCTATGACCAAGTTCATGAATCATCGACGAATGAGGGGGAGAGTTCCTGTTGCCTACCCCGATGCCTATATTTGCCGTTCCCTGGTCATTTGGCAGGGTTGCGTACCCGCCGACCCCATTGTTGGCGTGAAGGACAAAAAATGCATCTGCATGCTTGGCGTTTTCGGTGAACTTGACCTTGACCACGTCTTCCCAAGCCTTGATCGCGCTCCTGAACGCTTTCTTTCTGGCCTGGCTGAATTCAAGTGCACCACCGCCCTTGAGCCAGGCTGTTTGCGGGTCTGTGGCGTCGAAGAACTTGTAAGAAACGGATAATTGGCCATCGCCATTCTTGTCCTTTAATTTAAAGTTGTCGCGGGTCAGTTGCTGGGCGGCTTTGTCTGATACAGAGAGCGACCCTGGTAGTGGGGAGTCGCCAGCAGGGGGTTGAATTTGTCGGTGCAGGTGCATAGGTGCGTGAGATACGGTACTTGGCATGTTTATGTCCGGGAGGTATTTAATTTGTATGAGCACACAAGAGGTATCTGAGTGTTGGGGCCGAGGTAAAATGGCGTGTTTTTTAACAGAGGGCCAGGAAGCATTTATGTCGGTGTGTGATTAAAGATGAGGGGGTTTCTTAAAGGTTGGTGTATTTGTATTGGAGTGTATGAAGTGTGTTTTTTTGAAGGCAGATGAAGCTATTTAAAGTTGGGAAAAGTTACTGGTTTAAGTGCGATCCAACAGGTTTTTACTTGAGTTTAGTGAGGGGCAGCGCTCCATCCCTGCGAACACACTGATGGATAGGCCGGACAGTGCACGCCGACCCCGTAGGCGAGGGCGGCGTTTAATCGGCAGATCGGCGTGGATCAGCGTGCTCTACAGTTCGTTGAC
Organism: Pseudomonas khavaziana; assembly: GCF_036704165.1. NCBI lineage: Bacteria > Pseudomonadati > Pseudomonadota > Gammaproteobacteria > Pseudomonadales > Pseudomonadaceae > Pseudomonas > Pseudomonas khavaziana. Next base: position 3,730,733 of record NZ_CP129946.1, on the reverse strand, counting down.
CTTGACCCAGCGTTCTTCGCGAGCCGCCGTACGAATCGCCGTCGCCAGCCTCTCGACTGCCCACGCCGCTTCAAAGTCCGTTCCATCCGCACCCTGGCCGGCCATGGCCATGATCAACTCCTGCACCTCCAAGGTCTTCAATTCGTTGTAGCCCAGTTGATGCCCCGCGGCAGGGCTGAATGCCGCATAACCGGGCAGGGCGGGGCCTGCCAGTACGCGCTGGAAACCGTCCTGGCCGATGCGGTACAGGCGCAGTTCATTCAAGCGTTCCTGGTCGAACGCCAAGGTGCCCTGGGTCCCGCTGATCTCAAAACTCAGGTGATTCTTGTAGCCGTGCTTGAGCCAGCTGCTGCTTACCGTGCCGCGGGCACCGTTGGCAAAGCGCAGCAGGGCATGCACCTGGTCATCCACGGCAATCGGTTTCAAATCGCGGTTTCCTTGGGTAGCGGGGCGTTGGGCATGCACGGTCTGGGTATCGGCACACACACTGACCACATCACCGACCAGATAGCGCGCCATCGACAGCAGATGGCTGCCCAGATCGGCCAGGGCACCACCGGCGTGTTCGACTGCACAACGCCACGACCACGGTGAAGCCGGGTCGGCCATGAAGTCCTCGCTGAATTCACCCTGGAAGCTGATGATCTCGCCGAGGTCGCCCTTGGCAATCATTTGCTTTGCCAGCACGATCATCGGGTTGTGCTGGTAGTTGTAGCCGACTCGCGTCACTACCCCGGCGGCACTGGCGGCGCGGCGCATGGCGTCGGCTTGCTCGAGGCTGACGGCCAGAGGTTTCTCGCAATACACCGCCTTGCCCGCCGCGATGGCGGCCATGGCCATGGGATAGTGCAAATGGTTGGGCGTGGTGATGGCTACGACGTCGACCTTGGGGTCGTCGATCAGTGCTTGCCAGTTGCCATGAGCCTGGGCAAAGCCCCAAGCCGTGGCACAGCGCTGGGCGCGCTCGGTGTCGGCATCGGCCAAGGCGACCAGCTTCAGGTGCACCGGCAGTTCAAACACCGCCCGCGCGTTATTGAACGCCAGCGCGTGGGCGCGGCCCATGAAGCCTGTACCGATCAAGCCGATTCCGAGTTCACGCATAGCCGTGGTCCTTTGGATTATTGTTTTCAGGAAGGCTATTAATGGAATAAATATTCGTTTAATTCAATAGGTGGAATAAAAATTCATTGCTCGTCAGCAAGTGGGCCACGCGCCTTGGGCTCATCATTTCTGCTGATAAAGCCATATTCACCCCTGGCCAAATGCCGTCAGTTAACAAAAGATAACGCAGCGCTGATTGTCAGACGATTCCAAAGCCCGATAGGATGGCCCCTGCTTACTCCAGGCGCTCTAGATTGCAGGTTTCACGGCCCTGGAAGATGAGACGACCTAACAATAATAAATGGGAGAAAGGTCTATGAGTGAGCCTGTCATGGGTTGGGTTGTTTGCCGCCCACGTGCCGCGCGCAGGGTTGCGTTGCTGGCCACAGCGCTCTCGCTGCTTGCCGGTGCCGTGTTGTCGACGCCGGTGCTGGCCGCCAGCGATGCCACCGCCGCCGCGGTCTCGGCGATTGAATCACCCAAGGCTGCCAAAGGCTTGATGATCGACGTAGCCCACGCAGGCAAACGTCTGGTGGCGGTCGGTGATCGCGGGCATATTCTCTATTCCGATGATCAGGGCAGCACCTGGACTCAAGCCAAGGTGCCCACCCGGCAACTGCTCACGGCGGTGTTTTTCGTCGACGACCAACGTGGTTGGGCCGTCGGCCATGATGCGCAAATCCTTGCCAGTGCCGATGGCGGCGCCACCTGGGCCCAGCAATACCAAGACCTCAAGCGCGAAGCGCCGTTGCTCGATGTGTGGTTCAACGATGCCAACCATGGTCTCGCCGTGGGCGCCTATGGTGCGCTGATCGAAACCACCGACGGCGGCACGTCCTGGAACGACGTCAGTGACCGTCTCGATAACGAAGACCAGTTCCACCTCAACGCCATTGCTTCGATCAAGGACGCCGGCCTGTTCATCGTCGGCGAGCAAGGCAGCATGTTCCGCTCCAGCGACGACGGCCAGACTTGGGAAAAACTCGAAGGCCCCTATGAGGGTTCGCTGTTTGGCGTGATCAGCACGGCGCAACCGCAGACTCTGCTGGCTTATGGTTTGCGCGGCAACCTGTACCGCTCTACCGATTTTGGCAGCACCTGGGATCAGGTCGAGCTCAATGCCACACGCGGTGCGTTGGAGTTCGGCTTGTCTGGGGCGACCTTGCTCGATGATGGCTCCATTGTCGTCGTCGGCAACGGCGGCAGCGTGGTGGTCAGTCATGACGATGGCCAGACGTTCAGCGTATTCAATCGCCCGGACCGGATTTCACTCTCGGCGGTCACGGCCGCAGGCAACGGCAACTTGATTCTGGTCGGGCAGGGTGGCGTTCGTGTCGCTACGCCCGCTGGCGCCGAACTCGTAAAACAATAATAAGGGCGGGGAACGCATGAGCAGCCATCACAACGATAAAGCGACCTTTCTTGAGCGCCTGATCTTCAACAATCGCCCGGCGGTGATCGTCATCTGCCTGCTGGTGAGCGTGTTCCTGTTCTGGCAGGCGACCTTGATTCGCCCGTCCACCAGCTTTGAAAAGATGATCCCCCTCAAGCACCCCTTCATCGAAAAGATGATGGAGCACCGCAACGACCTGGCCAACCTGGGCAATACCGTGCGTATCTCGGTGGAGGCCAAGGACGGCGACATCTTCACTAAGGAGTACATGGAGACCCTGCGGCAGATCAACGACGAGGTCTTCTACATCTCCGGCGTCGATCGTTCGGGCCTCAAATCATTGTGGAGCCCCAGCGTGCGCTGGACCGAAGTGACCGAAGAAGGTTTTGCCGGTGGCGAAGTGATCCCGCAGAGCTACAACGGCTCGCCGCAAAGCCTCGACCAGCTGCGTAACAACGTGCTCAAGTCCGGTCAGGTCGGGCGTCTGGTGGCCAACGACTTTAAGTCGAGTATCGTCGATATCCCGCTGCTGGAGTCCTACCCGGACCCGCAGGACCAGGGCAAGTTGCTGGCCTTGGACTACCAGAAGTTTTCCCATGAACTTGAGGACAAGATCCGCAACAAGTTCGAGGCGCAAAACCCTAATGTAAAAATCCACATTGTCGGTTTCGCCAAGAAAGTCGGCGACTTGATCGATGGCTTGATCATGGTGGTGCTGTTCTTTGGCATCGCCTTCATGATCACCCTGGTGCTGCTCTACTGGTTCACTTGGTGCATCCGCAGCACCATCGCCGTGTTGATTACCACCCTGGTGGCGGTGGTCTGGCAGTTGGGCTTGATGCACGCGGTCGGCTTCGGGTTGGACCCATACTCAATGCTGGTGCCGTTCCTGATCTTCGCCATCGGTATTTCCCACGGCGTGCAGAAGATCAACGGCATCGCCCTGCAATCCAGTGACGCCGATAACGCCCTGACCGCCGCACGGCGTACTTTCCGCCAGTTGTTTCTGCCGGGAATGATTGCGATCCTCGCCGACGCTGTCGGTTTTATCACGCTGCTGATCATCGATATCGGCGTGATCCGCGAGCTGGCCATTGGGGCTTCCATCGGTGTGGCAGTGATCGTGTTTACCAACCTGATCCTGCTGCCGGTGGCGATCTCCTACGTGGGTATCAGCAAGCGCGCGATTGAGCGCAGTAAAAAGGACGCGCACCGCGAACACCGTTTCTGGCGGCTGCTGTCCAAGTTCGCCAGCCCTAAAGTCGCGCCGGTCTCGATCTTCCTCGCCCTGATCGCCTTTGGCGGCGGTCTCTGGTACAGCCAGAACCTGAAGATCGGCGACCTTGACCAAGGTGCCCCGGAACTGCGCCCGGACTCGCGCTACAACAAAGACAACAACTTCATCATCAGCAATTACTCCACCAGTTCCGACGTGCTGGTGGTGATGGTCAAGACCAAGTCCGAAGGATGCTCGCGCTATGAAGCCATGGCGCCCATCGACCAGTTGATGTGGAAGATGCAGAACACCGAGGGCGTGCAGTCAGCAATCTCGTTGGTGACCGTGTCCAAGCAGATGATCAAGGGTATGAACGAAGGCAACCTGAAATGGGAAACCCTGTCGCGTAACCCGGACGTGCTCAATAACTCCATCGCCCGCGCCGATGGTCTGTACAACAACAATTGCTCCCTGGCGCCGGTGCTGGTGTTCCTCAACGATCACAAAGCCGAAACCCTCGACCGCGCCGTGCATGCGGTGCAGGACTTCGCCAAGGAGAACAACAAGGACGGCCTGGAGTTTATCCTCGCCGCCGGCAATGCCGGGATCGAAGCGGCCACCAATGAGGTGATCAAGGAGTCGGAGTTGATCATCCTGATCCTGGTGTACCTGTGCGTGGCGACCATGTGCATGATCACCTTCCGTTCCTGGGCGGCGACCCTGTGCATCGTGCTGCCGCTGGTATTGACGTCGGTACTGGGCAACGCGCTGATGGCGTTCATGGGCATCGGCGTGAAGGTCGCGACCTTGCCGGTGGTGGCCCTGGGCGTGGGGATTGGCGTGGACTACGGCATCTATATCTACAGTCGCCTGGAAAGTTTCCTGCGTGCCGGTCTTCCGCTGCAAGAGGCGTACTACCAGACGTTGAAATCCACCGGCAAGGCCGTGCTGTTCACCGGCTTGTGCCTGGCCATCGGTGTATGCACCTGGATCTTCTCGGCCATCAAGTTCCAGGCCGACATGGGCCTGATGCTGACCTTCATGCTGCTGTGGAACATGTTCGGCGCACTGTGGCTGCTGCCGGCCCTGGCGCGGTTCCTGATCAAGCCGGAGAAGCTGGCGGGGCAGAAGGGCAATTCGTTGTTTGCTCACTGAGCCCCGTCAAGGCTCGTGCTGCAGGAGCGAGCAGACTTGCTCCTGCAGCGCCAGGGTTATAGCTTCAGGAACAGTTTCTGATCCAGCGGTGGCTTGATCTGGGTCCGTAGGATGCGGTCGATTGACGAGTTATCCTGGCCGGCCTGGCGCACCAGGTCCTTTTGGGTCAGGTAGCGCTGCTCCGGAATCTTCAAGTGCGCAGCGCTGTAGTTTTCCACGGGCGAGTTTGCCTTGGGGTAATGGAAGTGCGCATACCACAAGTCCTTGAGTCCGTTTTTATCGCGTATCGCGTACTCGGTGAGAAAGTCGCCGCCCTTGAGGGGTTTGTGGCGCTTGACCAGGCCGATATCAACGCGGCCATGGGTCCACAGGTAATCGATATTCTCCGGTCGCGGCGCCTGGCGTAGATACCCATCGCACCGGTGGGCAATAGCCTGCTGGCGCATGTGTTCCACCGCGTTGCGCCATTGCTCTACCAGGGTTGCGGTTTGGCTATCGGCCTTGTGATTGGCCTGCGCTTCCCGTGCCACCTGCTCAAGACGATCCGCCTGGGCTTCGAGCATGTCGCTCCAGTCCTGGGGGTTGACGGATTCCCGTTGCGCCGGGTCATCGAGCTTCCTTTTCTGGAATTGAATCGAGCGTTCGATGGGCGCCTGCTCATCCATCAACTTGCGCGCCGTACCGATATACGCCGACAAAGGTTTAGGCGCGGGTACCGAAGTTGGTTTGAGCGCTACTGGCTTGACCACCTGCACCCATTCGCCTTCGTCCTGATGCCAGCTGTAGGTCCTCAGTGCCTGGCCGCTCTGGGGGTCAAGTACGTCGATGATCGGCACCGTCTCCCCAGGTTGCTTGTCGCGCAGGGTGCCGACCAAGGTCTGCTTGTCGCGGGTCTTGAAGACTCGCTTGCTGGCCGACTTGCGTGCCCGATCTTCCCGGCGGAGCACCAAAGGTGGCAGGTGTTGTTCTTCGCGGATCAGGTCGGCCAGTTCAGCCTGGGCCTGGGTGATGACGTTTTGCAGGCATTGAACGAAGAACTCGCCATAAACCGGCCTGACGCTTTCGGGGCTGATGTCCTGTAGGGCCTGGGTGTTGCGCAGCTCGGCCTGGTATCTGTCGATCAAGTTGCTGAGTACCGCGATACGTTCGTCGGCGGTATAGCCCTCGTGCTGCTGCAACTCGATGTGGGACATGGACACCGCATTGAGCTCGGCACGGTTGAAGCGATCAAGGAAGAACCTTTTCTCGGGAGCGTTAGTCGGGACCATACGGTCGATGCTCAACTCGCGCAGCGTGCTCAGTTGCTCCAGCCGGCTCGTCAGCAGCAGATCTGCCGGTGGTTGTTGAGTGCTCCTGATAAAGATCTCTGCCTGTTTCTTGTTGACCGGCGAGTCGTTTTTCCATTCATCGAGAAACGCTTCATAGGCGTTGCCCGCCTTCATCAAGCGGGCCAGGCGCATCTCGCGCAGGCTCATGGCTTCCACCATTTCAGCGTAGGCCCCCGGCTGATTGGCGCGGACCCTGTCTGCCAGGGCGGCCATCGGTTCACCCGAGGGGGCATGGGTAAACTCATCGGCGTCGTACAAATGATCGACATAGATCGAGCGCAGGATTTCGGCGATTGCCCGGTATTCGCCACCACGCACTTCTCTGAACACTTCCAGATCCATGGCGGGGTTATCGCTGCGTACTGCCTGGATCGCGTCTTTGCGGCCATCAATCGTGAAGCTGGCGTAGCGTTGATAGTCATCCAGGCGCTGGCGTAGCAATGCGGTCAGGTTGCGGTTGTTGCTCAGCTCCTGCTGGTAGCGATCGGTGAAGTCAGCGCCGCGCCCACTGCTGTTGACCAGGCCCCAGAGCGTTCTGAGGGTTTTATCTGACTTTTTCAGGCTCTGCTCGGTTTGCTGAAGACGCTCCCGGGCACTCATCATGAGTACCTCCATGGGCAGCACACGCTGCCTGTGGGACGCGAAGCTTTTAAGCATGGCTTCACCCTGAGTGGCGTTTCCCTCGAGGGTGGTTTGTATCCGGTCACTGACGGGCATGCCGCCCTTGAGCCGAGGAGCAATATCGAACTGCCAATGACCCTGGCCGTCGTGCTTCAAGGATGGACCGGTGCGCGCCTTGTCGTGCTCATCTATTACAAAAAAGCCGTCGAGATCCCTGGCCACCCTGAACCAGTGGTTATCGATATGAGCATGCAGTTTGTCGTCGATAAGGTAGAGACCTTGGGTCTTCCCACTTTGAATCGGTGTGACCTCGCGGGCCGGTGCCGGCACGCTGAAGGTGTTGATATAGGCGCGCTGGGCCGGGCTCAGGCCCCGCAGGCTGGAGAAGGCAAAGTCGAACGGCTGGTTGCTGTCGAGCAACCCGCTGGGCGCAGGCGCGTCTTCTTCGATCAGCACCTGGGTGGGCGGCGGAGTGTCGTCAGTGCGCCGCAGCGGGATCGACACTTGCGCACGCTCGATAAAGGGCACCTTGCCCAAGGGCCGCACGGCGGCCTCGCTGGGCGTGGAATGACTCAACAATGTAGCGACATTCACCAGCAGGTCCACCATCGCCTGCGTGGTGTCGGCATTGGCCGACTCAGTGGCGTGCTTGATGTCGTTTTCAACACTGGCCAGTTGCAGCAGCCAGCCGGCCATGGCCCCTGGGCCGCGCAGCACCGGAAGCAGGGTATTGAACAACAGCCAGCCCAATTCCTTGTGCAGCGCCCAGCGGCTTTGGGCGTCAGAGGTGGACTGGCCTTGGGCAAGGGTCACCAGGCTTTGGGCATTGCTGTTGTACAGGTACTGCATCAGATTGCCGTCGAGCAGGTCGCTTCTGAGCGTGCGGGCCGCAGCAAAATCGTCGAAGGCCAATGCCGTCGGGGCTGGAGTCGGCGGGGCGTCGAACTCATTGAACACACCGTAGCGGGCGACATGGGGCGTCTTGAAACCGCCATTGCCGTACACCGCGCGGGCTTTGTCGTCGGGCAGCCAGGCCAGGATACTCTGTTGCAACTCACCCGGTGCCTGGATGGCAGCCAACAGCGCGTCACGGCTGGTGAACTCGAGCAGCGCCGGCGAGAGCATCGGGCGATAGAGCAGATGCGGGCCGCGGGCCGGGTCCAGTGGCTCGATCAGGAACATATTGGCCACCTCATCCGGTGTCGCGCCAGGTTTGCGCAGGAACGCCAGGGGGCGCACAGTTATCTCCTGTTCGTCGACCCTGCGCGGGCCGGTGCCAGGCCGGGTTACGGCCTCGACAAAGCGGTAGCCTTGCGCGGTGATACCGGCTTGACCTTTGAGCTTGAGTTCCAGGGCCTGCATGTTCAGTTGCAGCGGCACCTGCTCGGCAAACAATGCGGCGCGCCCCCGGGCGACTGCGGTGTCGCTGAGCAGGCGCTGGTTCAGCAGGGCGGGGTAGCGCTCACCGATGTTGACCGTGCTGATCAGGTCCTTGAGCTCCTGCGGCATCTGGGTGTCGGTCACCGGCTGCCCGCGCAGGCGAATATCCATGCTGCCTTTTGGCAGGCCGGCGAGGTTAGCCAGGGCCATGTCCACCAGGCTCATCTTGATCGGCTCAATGTAGCCGCCGGCAAGGGTGCCGACGGCAACCTTGAAAGTGATCTCCAGGTCGCTTGCGCTATAGTCCTTGGAGGCCAGTTGGGCATTGAGCTGTTGTTCGGCATACGTGCGGATATCAGGGATATCGTTGAGAAAGGTTAGCCCCTGATGACGCGCTACGCTGCTGGCCAGGGCGAGGGTGTTGCGCTGGTAGGCAAGCCGCTCGGCCGCGCTGGCGTTGTTAAGCCACGCCGGCAGGTTACGCTTCATTTGCGCCAGCCTCCCTGGCGCTGTGCTCGGCTGGCTGTTGAACAGCTCAGCCGTGTCGGTGGCCTGGGAAACCAGTTGCTCGAGGTCGTCCACCTGCATGCTCGCCGGTAGGTGGATGGCCTGCAGGTTGTGCAACTGGCGATTGAGGATCACAGCGGCCTGGGTGTCGAAAATATTGCCGTCTGGCTCGACGCGCTTCCAGGACAGATGATCGAAGCTCAGTTGCCCTTCGAGCTGCTTGGACAGGGCCGCGGCGAACGCCTCCATCGAGGCATGGGGCGTCACCACACCCGCGGGCGTCACCTGCAATATCAGGTTCTGGCCGTTGACCTGGCGGGTGATCAACAGGTCGGGGTTCAGAAGGGCGGTGGCGGTAGCGGCCTGTTTCAATGTGGTCTGCACCATGAAGACCTGCGCAGCGTCGGTGCCGATCACTTGTCGGCGCTGCGCACTATCGGGGTAACGTACGATCTGGTCGAGGGTCTCGCGCTGCACCGCGCTCAGGCCCGGTTGTTGCAGGCCCGCCACGCGTACGGTGTCATTGAGACTGTCACTGAGCCAAAGCCAGTGGCTGGTAGCGCTGGCGGTATCCTGGCCCCAGAACCGGGTCAGGGCCTCTGCGTACGCGTCCACAAGGTGGGGGCGCAGGCTACGGATGGCCAGCTCGACAATGCGCGTATCCAGGGGTTCGCTACGGTTGCTCGCATCGACGACGCTCAGGGGGTTGGCGGAGTGGGATTCGACCCATCGACTCTGCGCCGTGAAGCCCAGGTCGCTACCGGTTGCCAGGTGCTCGAGGGCCAGGTCCAGCAGTGGCGTCAGTTTGTACTGTACCGAATCGGTCGGCAGGCGGGTCGCCAGGGAAGTATTGGCGCTGTTGAAGTCCAGCGTCGGGTAATGGCGCTTGAGGGCCTCGTCCAGCATGCCCGCAACCACTGAACGCACCGTTGGCCGGCTGGCGAACTGGCTGGCGACCACCTCGGCGGGTGAGTTGGCCGGTAGCGCCGGCATTTCGCTGAGCCTGCTCTGGAGGGTAGAGGGCGCGCGTATCGGTGTCGGCAAGTTCGAGCGTCGGGGCTGCGGACCGGCGAGTGATGGCTGGTCGACCTTTGGCTCAAGGGGGGGCGGCGCAGGTTCGGCGGGTAGCGTGGCAGTAAACATGCGAGGGTTGTTTCTGATCGATTGCATGGAGCAATTCCTTTGCTGGGATGGAAATCGAGCAAGAAAAATATCGTGTTGGCAGACGCGCGAAATCGACATTGCGTTAGGAGCTATTGCCGTAGCGTGCCCAAGCCCCGTGTTCCCTGGAGCCGCCCGGTGTATTTCCTCGTATTTGTAACCGGCGTGCGCGGCAAAGCAGGACCGCACTCGCTGCCCTGCGTTATCATCGAGGCTTTCCCGTAGATGATTGACTGCCATGACTGCCGACACCTTGACCACCGTCCTTGCCACCAGCGACATGCTTGAAATCGATGGCCTGCACGCTTTTGACTTCACGTTTGACGCCGAAAAGCTGCTGATCACCGCCATGGACGGCCGTGCGGAAAAGCGCTGGGCATTCAGCTCAGCCCAGGTGCAGGCGGCCACGTTTGACGACACCCTGCAAAGCTGGACCCTGACCGGTGATTCGGGCGAGCACCGCCTGATCTGCATGGGCGCCTTCACCGGCAACAATAACGATGAGGATGAAGCTGATGTTGATGCGTAAATTCTGGCCCCTGTTGATGGCGGGCAGCGTCGGTGCCATGTCGGTGCAGGCTGCACCGGCTGACACCTATGAACTGCTGGTAGGCAGCTACACCGCTGGTACCAGCGAAGGGATCTATCGCCTGCAGTTTGACAGCCGCACCGGCCAGTTCAGTGGCAAGCCCGTGCTGGCGGCCAAGACGGCCAACCCTTCGTGGTTGACGGTTTCCCAGGACCAGAAGTACCTGTTTGTGGTCAACGAGAACGGCCCGGGTCAGAAAGACCCGGTCGGCCGTGTCAGCAGCTACCGCATCGACCCGAAGAACTATCAGCTCACTTTGATCAACCAGGTACAGAGTCTGGGTAATGAGCCGACCCATTCCAGTATCGCCGCCGACGGCCGCCATCTGTTCGTCGCCAATTATTCGGTGCTGGAAGACCCGGGCGGCAGCCTGGCGATCCTGCCGGTAGACGGCGAGGGCAAGCTGTCGGCCCCGGTGCAGTTGAGCGGGCACCCGGCCAGCCGGGTGAACCCTGAGCGCCAGGCCTCCAACCATGTGCATTCGGTGGTGTCGTCGCCGGATGGCAAATATGTGTTTGTGCAGGACCTGGGCGCGGACAAGGTGTTTGTCTACCAATACGACCCAAAGGCCAATCACGAGCTGCCGCTGACCCCGGCCAACCCGCCTTCGGTGCAGTTGCCGCCGGGCAGTGGTCCGCGTCACTTGCTGTTCAGCGCTGACGGCAAGCACGCCTGGTTGACTACCGAGATGAGCGCCCAGGTCGCCGTGTTCGACTACAACGACGGAAAGCTCACGCAAACCCAGTTGCTGGACTATGCCGCCGGCCAACCGGTATCCGACAAGGCCGGTGCCGCGTTGCATGCTTCAAGCGATGGCAAGTTCCTCTACGTGAGTAACCGTGGCACGGCCAATCAGTTGCTGGTGTTCAGCATCGATCCGGCCACCGCGCACCTCAAGGAAGTCCAGCGCCGCTCCGTCGAAGGTGATCACCCACGCGAGTTCAGCCTCGACCCCAGCGGCAAGTTCCTGCTGACCGCTAACCAGAAAAGCAATGAAATCGTGGTGATAGAACGCGACCCCAAGACCGGCCTGCTGGGTAAAACCGTGCAGAAATTGCCGATCGATGCGCCCAGCGATATCAAGTTCCTGGTGCGTCAATAAGCCACAGGCCCCGCATTGCGGGGCCTGAGCCTTTGTATTAATTGCATTGATAGCAGCTACTGTTTCAAAGCATTTCTAAGGTCCAACCCTCGGGCGTAAGTTTGATTCCAAGGCCTCCAGCGGCCACTCAACCAAACGAACACAAGGGTTACCGCCATGAACTTGAATCTCTTCTCCATCATCGCTGCTTCTGCTGTTTCCGCCACCGTGGCGTTGCCAGCCGCTGCCAGCGTGGAAGTCACCGGCAAAAAATCCAGCGTCACGGCCTATACCCAGAAATACCTGCAACAGAGCGCCAACTTCTATGCCGCGTTGGATCACAAGAACCAGCACTAACGAAGATGAACCTGTGGGAGGGGGCTTGCTCCCGATGGCGGCCTTCGGGCCGACCAGGATCTTGGATCAGACCGAGTACATATCCATTGTTGCGGTAACGGCCACTAAGGGTTCCGCTTTTACAGCGGGTCACTTTTGGAAAAGAGCCCCAAAAGTAACCAAAAGGGCTCTTGCCCCACCACTCGGCACCTCGCCCAGGCTCGGTGTGCCCGTAATCCGCCATGGATTTGGGGAGCCGCCGCCACGCGCCATCCATGGCGCGGGGCGGCTAAACCGGCATCCCTGCCGGTTTACCCCCCAAATCCCTGTCGAATTCCGGCCAGCGTGGTTTAACGGGGCGCCTAAGATCAAGATCAGAAGCAGAGCAAGATCAAGAGCGGCTCGCTTCGCATCGTGGTTACTGACGGTCGCTACGTCAGAGTTGTGTAGATACCTATGGCTATCGGGGGCAAGCCCCCTCCCACAGTTTGATTGTGCTGGTTTTAAGATTTTGCCATTACTGCAATAAATAACGGCGACTCAAGAAACCGCTGCAACCAAGCCTGCAACCGCCGATAGGGCGTAGCCGCAAACCACTCTCGATCCACATGAGCAAACTGCCGTACAAATGGCGCCAGCGCCACATCCGCCAGGCTCAGGTGATCGGCGAGCAAATACTCCCGATTCGCCAGCAAATTCTCCAGCTTCTGCAAGAACACCTCGCCCTCGGCCCGATAATGTTCCATCGGTTGCTCCGGATAGCGTTCAGGGTACTTGTATCGATTCAAATAATGTTTGAACACCTGATCATTCTCGGCTATCAGCGCCAATACCTCAGGGTTGCCCTCGAGCAGCCAATCATCAGGATCGTGCTGTGCCAGGGCCCATTGCATGATGTCCAGGCTTTCTTCGAGCACTCGACCCTCCACGCTCAACACCGGCACCGTAGCCTTGGGCGACAGCGCCAGCATCTCGGCCGGCTTGGCTTTCAGGCTGACTTCGACAATACGCACCGCCACGCCTGAATAACGTAACGCCAACCGCGCCCGCATCGCATAGGGGCAGCGGCGGAACGAATACAGCAGCGCCTCGCTCACTTGACCTCCAGGGTGCTCAAGCCATTGCCCTGACGCTTGACCTGGATCTGTACCGGGATGCGCTCGTGCATTTCCTGCACGTGGGAGATCACCGCCACCTTGCGGCCCTGGGCCTGCAGGCCGTCCAGGGCATCCATGGCCAATTGCAGCGACTCAGGATCGAGGCTGCCGAAACCTTCGTCGATAAACAGCGACTCGATCTTCAAGGTACTCGACGCCATGGACGCCAGGCCCAGGGCCAGCGCCAACGACACTAGGAAGGTTTCGCCACCCGACAGCGAGTGCACCGAGCGCAGTTCGTCACCCATCTCGGTGTCCATCACCAGCAGGCCGAGCATGCTGCCGCCGCGTTTAAGCCGGTAGCGGCGCACCAGTTGGCGCAGTTGTACGTTGGCATGATGCACCAGCAAATCGAGGTTATAAGCCTGGGCGATCTTGCGGAAGGTGTCGCCGGTGGCCGAGCCGATCAGCGCATTCAGGCGCGCCCAGCGTTGCCACTCTTCGTAAGCCTTGGTGATCTGTTCGGTGAGGGCCTGGTTGGCGTCTTGGCGGCGCTGGTCTTCAGATTGACGTGCGCGCAGTTCCGCGCAGTGATTCTCGCCGTCGGCCAGTTGCTGATTCAGCATCGCCAGGCTGTTGTCCAATTGCTCGGCGTCCAGGTTGCCGTTGTGCAATGCCTGGTGTTCGGCCAGGCGTTGTTCACGCTCTTGCAGAAGTACCTTGGCCTGCTCGACGGCTTTCTCGCTGGCGTGCAGTTGCTGGCGCAGTTGTGCGACCTGGGCCTCGTCGAAGGCCAATAGGCGTGTCAGGCCGTCGTCATCCAGTTCGGGGTGCAACGCGCGCCATTGCGTGACGCGCGTTGTCAGGTCCTGTTGCTCAGCTTGCAGTGCTTGCTGACGTTCCTGCAGGGCCTTGAGGTCCGCCGCTATCTGCACCAGGGCTGTGTGTACGCTATGCAGTTGCTGGTTGGCGTCACTCTCGCCCTGGCGTGACTGCTCGACGCTCTGCTCCAGCTGTTGCTGCCAGTGTTCGGCGCTGGGATGCTCACCCAACATGGCGCTGAGTTTTTCCTGGATTACCTGTTGCTGCGCCGCCAACTCGTCGACCTGCAGAGTCAGGGCGTCGAGCTGCTGCTGACGGTGTTGCTGGTGGGTCTGTTGTTTCTCGATGGCTTGTTGGCGCTCTTGCTGTTCGGCCAGTTCATCACGTTGATGGCCTAGCTGCTCCAGGCGTTGGCTGACCTGTTGGTCGAGGCGCATGAAGGTCGTCGCGGGGTCGCTGCGCAGACCTTCAAGGGTGTCGGCCGGCAACAGGCCGACGAAGGCGTTGAGTTCTGTGTCGAGGCGTTCACGGTCGTTAGCCAGTTCGCGCTGCTGGTCCAGCAGCAATTGCCGGGCTTGTTGGCTGGCGTCCTGGGCCGCTTGCAGTTGTTGCTGCAAGCGCCCGGCGTTTTGTTGCAGGTTGAGCAGGGCGCTTTGACGCTGTTCGTCCTGGCTGATGCTTTGGGTCAGCTGTGCCAATTGTTGGGCCAGCCAGTTGCTGCGCTGGGCGACGCCCTGATTGAACAGCGAAGCGGACAGCGAATGGGCTTGCAGACTTAGTGCCAGGCCCTGCTGCTGTGTAGCCAGCTGCTCCTGTTGGCGCAGGAATTCCTTTTGTTCGGCGATCAGTCCGCCCACTTCACCGCGCAACTCGGTGAGTTTTTCCTTGAGGCTGTCCACGGCTTTCTGTGCCGTGGCTTCTTCGTTTTCATCATGGCGACCCAGGCTTTGCAGCAAGGCTTCGGGCTGGTGAAACGGATGCTCGTGGCTGCCGCATACCGGGCAGGGTTGGTCAGCCTGCAATTGCCCACGTAGTTCCTCGACGCTGGCACTGCGGGCCAGGCGTTGGCGCTCCAACAGTTGCTTGGTCACCGACAAGGCTTGCTCGGCAACACTCAGTTCGGCCTTGGTTTGCAGGCCAGCCTGGTTCAACTGTTCGCGTCGTTGCGCAGCGTCAGCCAGTTTCTGCGTCAGCGTGGCAGCCTGTTGATCCAGCTGTTGTTGGCTGTCCCACAAGCGCGCCAGGTCTTCGAAGGCGCGCTGTTGCTTGCGATTGTCTTGCAGCAGGCTGGCCAGTAATTGAATCTGTTCGGCCACTGCGTGAGGTTCGGCACCGGCCTCCTGATAGAGCAGGTCCAGGGCTTCACGCTGTTGGGTGAACTGTGCGGCGGCGGTGTTGGCACGCTCTTCGAGCTGTGGCAGTTCGGCCTGGCCTTGATTGAGGCGATTGCCGGTCAACATCAGCTGTTGCAGGCGGTCGCGGTAGGCATTCCAGGCCTCGCTCAAGGGGGCGAAGGCGGCGCTGTGCTCAAGCTCGGTGGCCAGGCGATGCAGGCGCTCGGCGACTCGGGCCTGCTTTTCCTGCAAACCCTCGAGCAGGGCCTGGCCTTCGACGCAGGCGTTTGCGTGCTGCTGTTTTTCCTCCGTGCGCTTGGCCAGTTCACGGGTCAAGTGGGCGAGGGTGTTTTGTTCTTCCACGGCCTGGCGTAGCAAGGGCGCGGCGTCGGCCTGGTTTTTCAGCGCGTCGGCCAATGCCGCGTGGGCGGCTACTTGCTGTTGTTGGGATTGTTCCTGGCGGACGTGCAGTGCGGCTTGCTGATCGATGTGTTGCTGAATCTGCGCGGCCAGTGGCGTCAGCAAGGTGTCGAGTTCTGCCTGGCGCAAGAAGTGATGGCGTTGCGGCGCCAGCTGGTCGAGGCGACCCAGGTCCTGGCGTTGCGGGCCTTGGCTGTCCCAGTGTTGCTGGGCTTGCTGCAGCTGTTCGACGGCGCTGAGCTGGCGCTCCTGCCATTCACGCAGTTCCTTGAGCCAGGTGTGCTGCAACTCCAGTTGCTTGAGCTGGGCCTGCTGGGTCTTTAGCTGTTGCTGGGCGTCGGCCAGCTGTTGATCCAGCTCGGCGCGGGCTTCGGTGGCCAGGGGCACTACGCCGGTGGCCTGGTCTTGCAGCTGTTTGTGGGCGTCCTTGGCGTCCTTGGCCTTGTCGAAGGCACGGCGGCCAAGCTGGGTGTACAGCGCGGTGTCGGTGAGCTTTTCCAGCAGTTCGCTGCGCTCATTGTCATTGGCCTTGAGAAAGGCGCTGAACTCGCTTTGCGCCAGCAAAACCGCACGGGTGAACTGCTCGAAGTTCAGGCCCAGGGCCAGTTCCAGCTGGGTCTTGTATTCGGTTTTCTGACTGGCCAGCAGTTGCTCGCTGTCCAGGTCGATCAGGCTTTGGCGGCTGTTCTGCAACTTGCCGCTGGCCTTGTCGCGGGCACGGTTGGCTTCCCAGCGCGCACGGTAGCGACGGCCGCTGACGCCGACGAAATCCACCTCGGCGTAGCCACCACCGGTACCGCGGCGAATCAGGGTGCGCGGGTCACCGATGGAGATATCGGTGTCGGCATCCGGCATCTTCGCCTGGCCGGTATCGCCCAGGCGCGGCACCGCGCCAAAGAGCGCCAGGCACAATGCATCGAGCAGGGTGCTTTTACCGGCGCCGGTCGGCCCGGTGATGGCGAACAGGCCCGCACTGGCCAGGGGCTCGGCGGTAAAGTCGATTTCGAACGGGCCGGCCAGAGAGGCAAGGTTTTTCAGGCGGATGGCGAGGATCTTCATGGCTGTTCACCCGCTTGTTGTACTTCCTGGAGCAGCACGGCGAAGTCTTTCAAGGTCTGCTCATCCACTTCACTGCCATAGTTGTCCTGCCAAGCGCGGCTGAACAGTTCCTGGGGCGTGAGCTGGTCGAGTTCGATCAAGCGCTCGTCGTCGGTTTCGGTGTTGCCGCGCTGGCCGGCGTATTCGGCGGCGATGCGCACCAGGCGCACGGCCTTGCCTTGCAGGGCGGTTTCGATCTGCTGGCGCAGGTCGGGTTGCGGCTCGTCAAGGCGCACGCGCACTTCCAGCCAGGGGTGGCGCTGGGTTTCGGCCAGCAGGTCGATGTCCGGCAACGCGGCCAGTTGCGTGAGGATCTCGGCCAGGGGCGCGGCTTCCAGACGTTGCAGGTTGACCGAGCGTGGAATCAGCAACGGCTCGACGCTGACCAGCCGCTCGCCCTGGAACATCACGTCGAGTACCTGGTGCTTGTAGCCGATTTCGGAAAACGACAGCGGAATCGGCGAGCCGCTATAGCGAATGCGCTCTTCGCCATTGACCTTTTGCGGCTTGTGCAAATGGCCGAGGGCAACATAGCCGACAGTTCTATCGAACAGGCTGGCCGGCAGCGCTTCGGCGTTACCAATGATCAGGCTGCGCTCGGAGTCTTCCGACACCGAACCGCCGGCCATATGCGCATGGCTGATGGCTATCAGCGCCTGGCCTTTCTTGCGTTTGGCGTTGGCGGCGGCGATCAGCCACTCATGCACCTGGCCGATACCGCGCAGGTAGTCGTCACCCAGCTGTGCACCGGTGACTTCCGCCGGGCGCAGGAAGGGCAATGCCAGGCACCAGGCGGCAATCTTGCCTTTGGCATCCGGCAAAGGGATCAGCAGGCGTTCGGCATCCAACTGGCCGTCGTCCAGCCACAACACCCGGCCCAGGGCATGGGTGCGCAGGCGGCGCATCAACGGCGCGGGCAATTCGATACGCGAACCGGAGTCATGGTTGCCGGCGATCATCACAATGGTCAGTTTCGGGTTTTGTTCGTGGGCGCTGATGATGAAGTCATACAGGCGCTCCTGGGCCTTGAGCGGCGGGTTGACCGTGTCGAAGATATCGCCGGCGATCAACAGCACATCCGGACGCTGGGCGTTGAGTTGTCCCAGCAGCCACTCAAGGAAACAGGCGTGTTCGAAGTCGCGTTCCTGGCCGTGGAGGTTTTGGCCCAGGTGCCAGTCGGAGGTGTGGAACAGACGCAAGGCGAACTCCGTGGAGAAGATGAAAAGGAGGGGAGTTTACCTGTAAATGCACTCGGGATGCCTGCGGGTGACCCAGATCTGATGTGGGAGGTAGCCAGCTTATCGGTCACTTACCCACCATCATCGGGGGAGCCTCCTCTTATCAAACTTCAAATAAGCTACTGATTTTAAAGAGTTAAAATTTAGTCTTAACGCCGGATATTTTGGCGGCGGCCCGGGATGCTGCGCGACGGCGCCACGTCGACGATGTGACCGGGTTGTTGGGTTGTTGGAGCGAGTACATATCCGTTGCTTAGGTAACGGCCACTATAGGTTCCGCCCTTACGGCGGCTCACTTTGCAAAAGCGGCAAAGTAAGCAAAACGCTCTTGCCCCCGGCGTTTTTCAAGGTAGTTGTCGCGTCAACCGTCTGCTATGCCGCTTTTTGTTCGGTCTGCTGTTCCCTATCCGGATTCAGCAGCACCGTTCCTACTGGTTCCCAGTTACGTGTTTGTCCTGACCACCGTTCAGGTCTTTTCCGGCGCTCCCGCTCATACAGCTCATGACGCAGCGCCAGTATCTGATGATCTTTCCCTCCATGGCGCTCTGATGGGGTGACGAAGCGGATCCGGCTGTGCCTGTGTTCGCTGTTGTACCACCGCATAAAATCCCTCACCCAAGTCCGTGCAGCGTCTAAGCTGGCGAAGCCTTCCAAGGGCCATTGCGGGCAGTATTTCAATGTTCTAAACAGTGATTCCGAATACGGGTTGTCATTGCTTACACGTGGACGACCGCGAGAAGGCGTGATACCCAGCTCATACATTTTGCTTAACAGCGTCACCGATTTCATTGGCGCTCCGTTATCAGAGTGCAATACCAAGGGCTCACGCAGGCACTTCTCATTGATCACGCTACGTTGCAACAGCGCAGCAGCTTTTTCACCACTTTCTTCATCATAAACTTCCCAACCTACCGCCTTGCGGCTGTAAATATCTTCGATCAAATACAGGTAAAAATACTTACCGCGTATGGGCGAAGGAAGATACGTGATGTCCCACGACCACACCTGATTAGGCCTCTGAGCTGCGTGCGTTGTCGGCATTACTACGCGCCGAGGTCGTCGACTACGACCTCTGTGGTGTTGTTGGCCGGCTGCTCGCAAGATGCGATAAAACGTAGCTTCCGACGCCAGATACCGTGCTTCGTCTGCCAGGCGCGGAACGATCTGGCTGGGAGGTAAATGGGCGTATAGCGGGCTGTTGCACAGGGTTACGATGGCTTGTCTTTCAATTTCACTCAGCGCATTACGCGGCTTGGGCCGCAAGGTGGTGGTGCGCGCATCGGCCTGTAACTCTGGCGCCTGAGTCCAGCGCTGCAAGGTTCGCAGCGACAGTCCAACCTCTTGGCAAGCGCGTAATTTTCGGGCGCCTGCGACGATGGCTTCAATCAACCAACCCACCAACAACTGCCGTTCCGGCAAAGAAGTCAGTTGTCCTCGCCGTCGGTCCCCCAGTAATCGTTGAGCTTTTTTCGCAGCACTAACAACGCTGCGGTTTCGGCCAATGCAGCGTCTTTACGGCGCAGATCGCGCTCCAGCTCCAGGATGCGTTTTTTGTCTTTACGCGTCTGCTCATGGTCAGCCATTTTTTGGATCTGCACCGCCTCTTGACCGCTAATACAGGCTTGACGCCAAGCATTGATCTGCTCGGGGTAAAGGCCGTTTCGACGGCAGTACTCACCTAATTCAAGTTGCGTCAGGCTGGCTGTTTCAATGACAGCGGTCAACCGGGCCTCAGCAGACCATTTATCAGAAAGCGATATATCTTCTGGCACTTTGCTTCCTTGGACACTGGCCATCTTGCGCCAGGTATACAGCGATACATCGCTGACCCCTTCACGGCGACAAACTTCGGCTACCGTCAGGTTCAGCGGGGGAAGCAACATCTTAAGCAATGTGGCTTTACGTTCGGGTGAATAGTACGTCACAACCTGTCTCTTTCCGCCCTCGGTATGCTTTTTTGGGGGTAAATCAGGAGAGGCGACAACTATCCTGACACCGGGGGCCCCACCACTCGGCACCTCGCCCGGGCTCGGTGTGCCCTCACTCCGGCTTGAATCCGTGGGCCCACGGCTTCAAACCTGCGTTCGGCCAGCGTGGTTTAACGGGGCGCCTGAGATCAAAAGCGACTCGCTGCGCATCGCAGATACGCTGGCGGCGCTTCTGCTTCTCTCGTAGGAGCGAGCTTGCTCGCGAAAAACCTGAGAACGCCGCGTTCTGTCTGGTTTCCCGCGTCATCGTTAACGACCTTCGCGGGCAAGCCCGCTCCCACAGGGGTACGCGCACGCTTCAACGATCAGGTCGGCTATAAGGCCGCCTCGCTGTGTTTTTGATCTCAGGCGGCCCACCAAATCCCTGTCGGATTACGGGCACACCGAGCCCGGGCGAGGTGCCGAGTGGTGGGGCAAGAGCGTTTTGCTTACTTTTGCCTGGGCCGGCATTCCGGCTTTTCAAAAGTGAGCCGCTGTAAAAGCGGAACCATAAGTGGCCGTTGCCCAAATAACGGATATGTACCCAGGACGAAAACCAACATCCTGCTCGGCTGTCAGGCCGCCACGGGAGCAAGCTCCCTAGTTTGCTGCGCGACAGCGTCACATCGAAGATGTGGTGGGGACTCCCACAGTTGATTTGAGTAGTGTCAGGGACCTTGGGTTATTTCGGATAGAGCGGCGGCAAGCTGGTGGTGTCGGTAGCCGGGTCTTGCCCGCGCTCGGCCACGGGGATGGCCTTGATCGCCCGCCACAGGTCGTCACCCAGCCAGTACTGGCCGCTTTCGCTGTACAGCGCACCATTCAAGCCATCCAGTGCATCTGACAATGGTACAAACCGCGCCGCCATGTCGGCCAGGGTTTCTGGCTGTTGCCTGGCCCAGGCGTCGAGGGCCTGGCGCGTAGCCTGGGGGTCGTTGGCCTGGGTGGCGCGCTTGAGGTCGTCGAGCAGAGTGCGTGGGCTTGGGCCGGTTTGCGCGGCGCGCTGCACGGCCGGTTGTCGGCGGGCACGCCACCAGAGACCGAAGCCCAGCAGGGTGGTGCAGGCCAGGAGCAGCGTGCTCAATTGCCACTGCCACAGGCGCTCATCGTCGGGGGCGGTGATGATGGTCGGTGTGGCAGGTGTATCCACCACCAGGCTTGGGTTAATCGCCACTTGCACGGTGCGCGCCGGCAGGCTGGTGCGCTCCAGGTGGTCTTCGTGGGTGTTCCACCACACCACTTCAACCGGCGGCAGTTCCAGGGCGCCGGCGCGGGTTGGGACCAGGGCTTCGCGGTCTTCACGGCTGCCGGTCAGGCCGCGGTCGCTGGTCTGGTTGCCGAGTACCGGTTGATCGGGATAGCGGCGCAGCCCATTGACTTCAGTGCTGGGCAACGCTGGCAGCTGCGCGCTGGACAGGCCTTCGGCCTTGACGGTGAGGCTGCGCGTCAGCGAGTCGCCGACTTGTACATGGTCGGGCGTGGGGTTCCAGCCTTCGTTCAAGGTCAGATTGCGTGCCGGCAGCCAAGGCGCGTCGGCGGGGTAAAGGTCTGGCTTGGGCTTGATCGTCAAGGGCAGGGCCGCGGAGCTGACGTGAATCATCTTGCCCGGCTTGGTGCCTTGCAGCGTGTTTTCCTGGGCCGGGCGCGACTCCACCAGCGTGGCGCTGAAGGTCTGCGCCGGAATCATCAGGGTGCCGCTGTGTTGCGGGTAGAGGGCGTAGCGGGTCTCGATCACGCCATGGCGAATGCTGTTGATGACCTTTTCATAGGTACGCGACTCGCCCAGTTGCTCGACACGGGCATCGGGAATCTGCAAGGGCGTGAGGCTGCTGTCGTCATACAGCGATACCGAATGATATACGCGCACGGTCAATAGGGCCTGGGCCTGGACGTACACACTGGTCTGGTCGAGGTTGACTTCGATAAACACCGGGGCCAGTTCGGCGCTGGTGTTCTGGCTGGCGGTTTCGACCACTTGCAGGGTGATCGGCTGGGTCTTGAGTGCGCCGACTTGCAGCGGTGGGATAACCACGTTGCCGTTTTCCTTGGGCAGCAAAGTGATGATCCAGCGCGTGGTGGCGTGGTTATCGCCGCCCAGGGTGGTGAGTTGGTTGATCTGGCGGGTGCCGCTGACTTCGAACTGCGCATCCAGGGGCGAGAGGTCGGGCTTGCCGAATTGGGTCACGTCGCTGGATTCCACCGTCAGCTCCACCGTTTCCCCGGAGTTGAGGCGGCTGCGGTCAACGCTGGCGATCAGATTCGCCGCCTGGGCGTGGCCTGCCGATATCGCGAGCAGGAGCAGAAGGGTGGTACGGCGGCTCATCGAGTTGTGTCCTGATGTTGTTGCTGTTCGTACCAGAATTTGCGCCGCAGCAGTTCGCCGGGATTGTCCGGGATCTCCTGCAGCCATTGCTCCAGGGCCTGGCGCCGTTCGCCTTCAAGGCGGGTATCGGCAGGGCGCAGGGGCGGCGTGGTGGTGTTTTCGTCGCCCAGTTCGCTGCCCGGCACTTCATTACCACCTGGCTGTGGCGCGGCGCTGGCTTGGGTTTCGCCGGTGGCGGCTTCACCCTGGCCCTGGGACGATTCCTCGCCAACCTGAGCCGTTTGCCCGCTGGCGCCCGGCTGTGCAGTTTGGCCGGGTTGGGCGGTTTCGTCATCTGCGTTTTTTGTTGGTTCGGCCGGCTCGGAGTGCGCCTGTGCTTGCATCAGCGTTTCAACCAAGGCTTTGTTTTTCAGCGCAGGTTGCAGGTCAGGCTGGGCTTCCAGGGCTTGCTCATAAGCATCGATGGCGGCCTCCAGTTCTCCAGCCTTGGCCAGGGCGTTGCCACGATTGTAGTGGGAATAGGCGTCGCTGCCTTGGGCAAAACGTTTAATGGCCTCGGTGTAATTGCCGGCTTCGTAGAGCGCCACGCCTTGCCATTGCGGGTCCTGGAAGCGTTCAGCGGCTTCGGCCGGGCGCTTGTGCTTGAGCAGGTATTGGCCTTGCTGGTCGGGACGCAGCCACAGGTCTTGCAGTTCAAAGGCATAGCTGGGCTGCGGCGCGCCCAATAGCAGCAACGGCAAGCAGAACAACCAGCCGCGCCGCCCGGCGCATGCAGCCAGCAGCAACAGCGGCAGGAGCAGCCAGTAGCCCTGGTCGGCCCAGGCATCCAGGAGCAGCAATTGGCCGTCGTCGCGCAGGACTTGTGTGCTGTCGAGCAGGCCGAGCTGGCGCAGGTCCTTATCATCCAGGCGCGCCGCCCGGTAGCGGCCGCCCATTTCGCTGGCGAAGGCCTTGAGGGTCGGGCTGTCGAGGCGCGGCACCAGGATCGCGCCCTGGTCGTCCTTGAGGAACTCGCCGTTTTCCTGGGTCACTGGCGTGCCTTCGCGACTGCCGATGCCGAGGATCGACAAGGGTGGTGCATGGGCGCTTTGCAGTTGCAGGCGGATACCTTGGCGTTCCTGTTTCGACAACGAAGAACCGACCAACAGCAAGCGCCCCTGGCCCAGGCCGCCTTGCTTGAGCAGGCCGAGGGCCTTTTCCACGGCCAGGTCCGCGCGGTGGCCGGGCTCGGGCATGATCGAGGGGCGCAGGGCTTCGAGCAGGTTGCGGCTGGTGGCCAGGTCATCCGAGAGCGGCACCAGGGTATGTGCGCTGCCGGCATATACGATGATGGCGGTCTGCGCATCGCTGCGTGCTTGCAACAAGTCATAAAGCTTGCGCCGCGCCTGCTCCAGGCGGTTGGGCGGGCTATCGGTGGCGAGCATTTGCGGGGTCAGCTCCAGCAGTACCACCAACGGGTCGGAGGGTTTCTGGCTGGACTGTTCCACTCGTTGCCAGCTAGGGCCAAGCAGCGCCAGTACGGCCAACAGCCAGGCAATACCGAGCACCACCCAGGGCGATTTGCTCTCGCGACCATTGCCACCACTGAGCAATACGGCATGGAAGGCCGGCGGCAGGATCATCTGCCAGCGCCCGGCGCGTTTTTGCCGGTGCCACAACTGCCACAGCAACCAGCCAAGCAGCGGCAACAGCAGCAGCCACCACGGGCGCAACCAATGCGGCCACAGGGCAATCATCGGCGCCTCCGCAAACGCAGGCGCTGAAGGCGCTGGCGCCATTCAGGGTGTTGTTGCAGGAAAATCCCCTTGCTCGACAGTTTATTGAACCCGCGTTGCAAGGCGTTGTTCGGCCAGCGCTCCTGGATCACCAGCAACAGGCTCAGGATCAGCGCCAGGGCCAACGGGGCGCTGTACAAGGCGTGGGCCGGGCGCGCTTGGGTCGGTTGTTGTTCGACGGGCTCGAGGGTGTCGAGGGTGTCCTTGATCTGTTGCAGTTCTTCGCCATCACGGGCACGGAAATACTGGCCCCCGGTGGCCTCGGCCAATGCCTTGAGCGCCGGCTCGTCAAGGTCCAGGCTCGGGTTCACACCGAGAATGCCCAGGGAACCGGTTTGCTCGGGGTCGGCACCGATGCCGATCGGGTAGATCTTCACCCCCTCTTCGGCCGCCAGGCGCGCCGCTGTCAGCGGGTCGATCTGCCCGGCGTTATTGGCGCCGTCAGTGATCAGGATCAGCACGCGGCTCTGCGCCGGGCGCTGGCGCAGGCGCTTGAGGGCCAGGCCAATGGCGTCGCCGATAGCGGTGTTTTTGCCGGCAATGCCGATGCGCGCTTCATCCAGCCAGGTGCGCACGGTGCGCCGGTCAAAGGTCAACGGAGCTTGCAGGTAGGCTTGCGTACCGAACAGGATCAAGCCCACTCGGTCACCTTCACGTTCTTCAAGAAAATCCCCGAGCAGGTGCTTGACCAGCGATAAGCGACTCACGTCGTCGCCCTGCCAGTGCATGTCGGGAAAATCCATGGAGCCGGATACGTCGACCGCCACCAGCAAGTCCCGTCCACTGGCGGCAACCGGCAAGGGTTCGCCGAGCCATTGCGGGCGGGCGGCGGCGATCAGCAGCAACAGCCACAGCACCACGAACGGCGCTTGCTGGCGCCAGCCGGGCAGGTTGGCGCGGGCGCGACGGCGGGCCAGGCCTTCGAGGTCGCTGAGGTAACTGACTTTCAACGCCGGCTCGCCGCTGTCGGCCACCGGCAGCACCAGGCGCATCAACCAGGGCAAAGGCAACAGGGCGAAGATCCACGGCCAGGCGAACTCAAACATGTTTGCGAATCCAGGTGTCGACGGCCTGGGTCAGGCCGGCGATGGCTTTGTCATCGAGTTTGCATTCGGGTTTGTAGGCGCCTTCCACCAGCACCATCCAGCGCGTCAGGCCGGCCGCGGGGCAGCGGTTATCCAGGAAGGCCAGCCATTTGCGCCCGTTGAGGGTGTGGCTCTGGCTGTAAGGGTAGTCGTTGCGACACAGGCGCTTGAGCAGGCCGTTAAGTTGCTGCAGCCAAGCGCCGGCGGGGGCGCCGTCGTAAGGCTTGGGCATCAGCGCCAACTCGGCCAGGGCGGCGATGCGCAACGGGTCCAGCGGTTGTTCGGCGCGGGCCACAGGGCGGCTGGTCGGCAGCAAGCGACGCAGGGACCACAGGCCCCAACCCAGCAGCGGGATCACCAGCAGCAAGAGCCACCAGCCCGGCGCCGGAGGCCAGAAACCAATGGCTGGCGGGGCAATCAGCGGTTGCAGTTGGTCCAGGCTGCTCATTGTTTTTTAACCGGGCGTTGCGGGTTGAGGTATTCGCGCAGTTGCTCGACCATTTCACTCTGGGTGCTCAAAGGCATCAGCAGCACGCGCAATTTCTGCGCGAGCCGTTCCCAGCGGGCGATTCGCGCCTCGGCCTGGGCCTTGTAGGCGTGGCGCAGGTCGATGTTCAGCGTGTCCAGTTCCAGCTGCGCGCCACGTTCGGCAAAACGCAGCAGCCCGGCGGCGGGCAGGGCGTGGTCCAGTGGGTCGGAGATCGGCAGCAACAGCAGGTCGCAATGGCGCGACAGCAGGCTCAGCTGTTGCTCGGCGCCTTCGGTGAGTGCGCGTTCATCGCAGATCACAATCCCCAGGCTGCCCGGGCGCAGCACTTCGCGGCCACGGCGCAGGGCCATGCCCAGGGCGTCGGCCTCCGGGCGGCTTTCGGTGTTCAGGCTCTGGTTGACCCGCACCAGGCGGTTGAGCAACTGCAGCAGGCTTTGCTTGCTGCGCCGAGGCTTGATCTCGTAGTGCTCGCTGTCGCCGAAGACCAGGCCGCCGACCCGGTCGTTATGCCCCAGCGCCGCCCAGCCGATCAGGCTGGCGGCCTGGGCGGCGAGCACCGACTTGAACATTTGTCCCGAGCCGAAAAACAGCCGGCAGCTTTGCTCGACCATGATGAAAATCGGCCGTTCGCGTTCTTCGTGGAATAACTTGGTGTGCGGCTCCTGGGTGCGCGCCGTGACGCGCCAGTCGATGGTGCGCACGTCGTCGCCGGCCTGGTACACGCGCACTTGGTCGAAGTCGACGCCGCGTCCGCGCAGCTTGGAGTGGTGCAGGCCGATCAAAGGGCTGCGCTGGCCCGGCGTGGAAAACAACTGCACTTCACGCACGCGATGACGCATCTCAATCAGTTCGCTGAGGGTTACGCGGATGCCATCGCCGGGGCTCATCGACTTCAAGCGACGGCAACAACGTCAAGAATGCGCTGTACCACGCGGTCCTGGTCAACCCCGGCGGCTTCGGCCTCGAATGACAGGATGATGCGGTGGCGCAGTACGTCGAACAGCACCGCCTGGATATCTTCGGGGCTCACGAAGTCACGACCGGCCAACCAGGCATGGGCGCGGGCGCAGCGGTCCAGGGCGATGGAGCCGCGGGGGCTGGCGCCGTAGGCGATCCACTCGGCCATTTCCGGGTCGAACTTGGACGGGGTGCGGGTGGCCATCACCAGTTGTACCAAGTATTCCTCCACCGCATCGGCCATGTACAAACCGAGGATTTCCTTGCGCGCGGCAAAGATTGCCTGCTGGCTCACGCGGCGCTCGGGCTTGGTTTCGCCATTCAGTGCTTCGCCCCGCGCCTGTTGCAGGATGCGCCGTTCGACGGCGGCGTCCGGGAAGCCGATTTTGACGTGCATCAGGAAACGGTCGAGCTGGGCTTCGGGCAGCGGGTAGGTGCCTTCCTGCTCGATCGGGTTCTGGGTGGCCATCACCAGGAACAGCGGCGACAGCTCATAGGTGCTGCGGCCCACGCTGACCTGGCGCTCGGCCATGGCCTCAAGCAAGGCCGACTGGACCTTGGCCGGGGCGCGGTTGATTTCGTCGGCCAATACCAGGTTGTGAAAGATCGGCCCCTGCTGGAACACGAAGCTGCCGGTTTCCGGGCGATAGATCTCGGTGCCGGTGATATCGGCGGGCAACAGGTCGGGAGTGAACTGGATACGATGGAACTGCGCTTCGATGCCTTCGGCCAATTCCTTGATCGCCTTGGTCTTGGCCAGCCCCGGTGCGCCTTCGACCAGCATGTGGCCGTCAGCAAGCAGGGCGATCAGCAGGCGATCGATGAGTTTTTCCTGGCCGAGAATCTGCGTAGAAAGAAAGGTTCGCAGCGCAAGCAGCGCTTCACGATGTTCCATCGATGACGGTTCCTGGAAAGATGGGCCTGGGGGTGTGAAAAATGCCAAGACCCTGGGGCGTCTACTTTAATGCATCGAGGAGGCGGCGACTAACGACGTAACGAGTATTTTTGGCAAAATCTGTAGGATTTTTGTATGTGCACCGCCCCTCCCACATTTGATCTTCGGTATCTTGGGGATCCTGGTTTTAAATCTGAATGAAAGTGCCGGTGCCTTTCAGGATGTTCTGCAGTGTCTCCTGCACCTCGGCCATGTCCGAGGCGGCGGTGGCATGGGTGATTTGCAGCCGGTCCTTGCCCCCAAGCGCATCGACATCATCCGCTGCAAGCTCGACCAGCAACGTCGTGGCACTCAAGGTGACTTTCAGCCCATCCAGCGTCGACGGTTCGTAATCCCAGGTCAGTTCCACTTCATCTTCATCCGGGTAACGGCTGAGCATGAACATCTCGCCGTTCTTGCCATGGCAGCAGAGCATAGCCATGTTGTCTTCTTCATCGTCACAGGGGTTGACGATCAAGAGGGTGGTGGTCAATTGCATGAAAAGTCCTGTTTAGGCGCGGTAAAGCGTGATTCTGCCATTAGCTGCGATCTTGTGTCGCTTTAAGTGGTTCACGCAGGCTGACGGTGCTTGGTCTGCGGCCTCAGGCTTTGAAGACAGCATTTGCGAATGATTTCGTAATGGGGGCGAACGCTTTGCCGAAACCCTCGCTCATGAGGGGTTTGAGGGTGCTGACTACACCGCTGACAATGCGCTCAGGGGCGGAGGGCCGGTTGTTGATATGGTCATCGATACCAATACCCAATTCCGCCGCACCGAGGCTGGTAGCGGCTGCGGTGAGGGCTACGCCAAAAGGAGGGAAGGCCATGCCAAGGGGGGCAAGAGCGATCAATCCATAGGAGGCTATCTTCAACCATTTCATCGCCGTGTTTTTCTCGTGGTCGCTATTGAGTACGAATAGCTGATCGGTCGCCGCCTTGGCAGCTTGTTCTGTGCGAAGCTGAAGTTCTTCAAAGGGGTTACCCTTGAACACTTTTCCGTCGAACAAACCGCCTTCTTTCCAATACCCATAACTTTCCTGAGTTTCTTGCGACACATAATGGTCCAGGTCGTCGGCAATCTGATCAATCTTCTTGTCCACGCCCAGGCTCCAGCCCCCAAACGGACCGAACATGGGGCCTGAGGAGGGACGATCTTGTGGCCGGAACAGCAGTTTAAAGGGCTCGCGCTTTTCAGGATCCCTCAATTGTTCACCAAGCCAGCGATTCATGGGTTCAACCGAGTCAAAACCCTGCAGTGGTGGCAGAAGGCCGGGGACATACAAAAGTATTCTTCCAGTTGTCTTGTCGCGTGTGTAGAACATTCGCGATTCAAAGCCGTTGAACGTGAGGAACTTGGATTCCAGGTTCGGATCAGCTTTATATGGTTGTTTAAAATCGTCTGGCGTCGCGCTCAGGTAGGTTTTGTCAGGGTGAAGGCCGGCAACGCCCATGGCGATTTTTCTGTCGTTTTCGGTCAGCGATTTTTCGTGATGCTGAATATGCGCAGCGGTCAAATACGCAATCGTTGAGGTGGCCGTAAACTGGGCGCGTGTATTAGCGTTCCAGTAGTCTTTCAAATAATTGTCGTAAGGCTTTTTATAGGCGTTGTCCCAGACCATCTGTTTGAATTCTTCAGGAGGGATCGGATGGTGGTTGCTGTGATCGTAGATGTCGGGTGCGCCCGGATAAGGCTCGAGATAGATACCGTGGGTCCATTTGTTATAGGTGAAATTGTTTGGGACTGAGTATTGGCCGTCAGGGCTTGGGGGGCCGGTGTGTCGGGACTTCGGATCTATCGTGATCAACGGGGGACCCTCACGATATTCACTCCTCGAACTTGGGCCACTGAAATAAGGCAGTTCAATGCCTTGAATATTAAGTCGGGCTGCATCGGTCAAGGATATTTTCTGGTTGATGACGCCTTTGTTATGTTCCTTGTCACTCTTGTGATTGAAAACAATGGTCATCAGAAAGGTTTTATCGGGATCGACGTCGATGAATCCGAATGTGGCCTCGATATGGGCTTTTACCTGCTCTGACGTGACTTCGTTGGGTGTCTTGATGGGGGTGTAGTTTCTGGCGTAATCATCCAGCGCCTCATTGCGCTTCACTGGGGCATCAAAATAGGCGCGTGAGGCCCCCTCCGGCGTCAGTACGGCTTTATCCTGAGACGCCTCGCTGAGTGTGTCCAAAAAGGCTGGCCGCTTGTAAGGCACTGCGTCAATCTGCTCGTTCAGCCAGTTCAACCAACCTGGCCGTTGCCGGGTAACGCCGGGCTGGGCGTTACCGGCAGAGGCGTCTGCAGGAGGGAGGGAAGGGATTTGTAGTGAAGGAAGATCTATTGGAGCGATAGACATATTCGACCTCAGAATGAGGATATAAAGAGATCTTCCTTGATTCGCCTGATGCCTGATTTAGTTGGCTCGAATTTGGAGGTAGTTCCGCAATGGTTGTAACGCATCTTAGAGTGTAGGAAGCTGACCCAGCGATAACCTTTCGAGTCTGGGTTGCCCTTTGTGCAACCTGTGTCTGCCTGCTGTTGACCGAATATGTCGCAGTGCAGCAAGCACCAGTCTTCCTACACTCGTTAAGCTGCGCAACGTATGTGCCCCGCGCCAGGCGCTTGACCTGCCCGTCGTACCGTCACCCGGCAGGGGCACATCTTATGGACGTTGTATGTGACCTGACTGTCTTGTCCAGCTTCACCCACCTGTCGCCCTGATTCGTTTATCGTGTCCCACGAACAGAGCCGACGGGTCTCCCCGTAAGGGGATAACACGCGACGCTTCCATCAATAACAAGCCCAAGCGGAGTACCACAGATGGCGTTCTTCACCGCAGCCAGCAAGGCCGACTTCCAGCACCAACTGCAAGCGGCACTGGCGCAGCACATCAGTGAACAGGCACTGCCACAAGTGGCGCTGTTCGCTGAACAATTCTTCGGCATCATTTCCCTGGACGAACTGACCCAGCGTCGCCTTTCCGACCTGGCCGGTTGCACCCTGTCTGCCTGGCGCCTGCTTGAGCGCTTTGATCACACCCAACCACAAGTGCGGGTCTACAACCCCGATTACGAACGTCATGGCTGGCAGTCGACCCATACCGCGGTCGAAGTGCTGCACCATGACCTGCCATTTCTGGTGGACTCGGTGCGCACCGAGCTGAACCGCCGCGGCTACAGCATCCACACCTTGCAAACCACCGTGCTCAGCGTACGTCGTGGCAGCAAGGGCGAGCTGCTGGAAATCCTGCCAAAAGGCACCCAGGGCGACGGCATCCTGCAAGAATCGCTGATGTACCTGGAAATCGACCGTTGCGCCAACGCCGCCGAGCTGAACGTGCTGAGCAAAGAGCTTGAGCAGGTGCTGGGTGAAGTGCGCGTGGCCGTGGCCGATTTCGAACCGATGAAAGCCAAGGTCCAGGACCTGCTGGCCGGTATCGACGCCAGCCCGTTTGCCATCGACGGCGAAGAAAAAGCCGAGATCAAGAACTTCCTCGAATGGCTGGTGGGCAATCACTTCACCTTCCTCGGCTACGAAGAGTTTGTGGTACGTGACGAGGCGGACGGCGGTCATATCGAATATGACGCCAGCTCCTTCCTCGGTCTGACCAAACTGCTGCGCGCCGGCCTCACCGCCGAAGACCTGCGCATCGAAGACTACGCCGTGGCCTACCTGCGCGAGCCGACCGTACTGTCGTTCGCCAAGGCTGCACACCCAAGCCGCGTGCACCGCCCGGCTTACCCGGACTATGTGTCGATCCGTGAAATCAGCGCCGACGGCAAGGTCATCAAGGAACACCGCTTCATGGGCCTGTACACCTCCTCGGTGTACGGTGAAAGCGTACGGGTGATTCCTTACATCCGTCGCAAGGTCGCTGAGATCGAACGTCGTTCGGGCTTCCAGGCCAAGGCGCACCTGGGCAAGGAGCTGGCCCAGGTGGTTGAAGTGCTGCCCCGTGACGACCTGTTCCAGACCCCGGTGGACGAGCTGTTCAACACCGTGATGTCCATCGTGCAGATCCAGGAACGCAACAAGATCCGCGTGTTCCTGCGCAAGGACCCGTACGGTCGTTTCTGCTACTGCCTGGCCTACGTGCCGCGTGACATCTATTCCACCGAAGTGCGCCAGAAGATCCAGCAAGTGCTGATGGATCGCCTGAAAGCATCGGACTGCGAGTTCTGGACCTTCTTCTCCGAGTCGGTACTGGCCCGTGTGCAACTGATCCTGCGGGTCGATCCGAAGAACCGCCTGGACATCGACCCGCTGCAGCTGGAAAAAGAAGTGGTGCAAGCCTGCCGCAGCTGGCAGGACGACTACGCCAGCCTGGTGGTGGAAAGCTTCGGCGAAGCCCACGGCACCAACGTGCTGGCCGACTTCCCGAAAGGCTTCCCGGCCGGCTACCGCGAGCGTTTTGCCGCGCATTCGGCCGTGGTCGACATGCAACACCTCAACAGCCTGACCGAAGCCAACCCGCTGGTGATGAGCTTCTATCAGCCGCTGGGCCAGGTCTCCGGCCAGCGTGAGCTGCATTGCAAGCTCTACCACGCTGATACCCCGCTGGCGTTGTCGGACGTGCTGCCGATCCTGGAAAACCTCGGCCTGCGCGTGTTGGGCGAGTTCCCGTATCGCCTGCGCCATGCCAATGGCCGCGAGTTCTGGATCCATGACTTCGCGTTCATCGCCGCCGAAGGCGTGAACCTGGATATCCAGCAGCTCAACGACACCCTGCAGGACGCGTTCGTGCACATCGTGCACGGCGATGCCGAGAACGATGCGTTCAACCGCCTGGTGCTGACCGCCGGCCTGCCATGGCGCGATGTCGCGCTGCTGCGTGCCTACGCTCGCTATCTCAAGCAGATCCGCCTGGGCTTCGACCTGGGCTACATCGCCAGTACCCTGAACAACCACACCGACATCGCCCGCGAGTTGACCCGGCTGTTCAAGACCCGCTTTTATCTCGCGCGCAAACTCACCGCCGACGACCTGGAAGACAAGCAGCAGCGCCTGGAACAAGCGATCCTCACCGCCCTGGACGACGTTCAGGTACTCAACGAAGACCGCATCCTGCGTCGCTACCTGGACCTGATCAAGGCTACGCTGCGTACCAACTTCTACCAGACCGACGCCAACGGCCAGAACAAGTCGTACTTCAGCTTCAAGTTCAATCCGCATGCGATTCCTGAGCTGCCAAAGCCGGTACCGAAGTTTGAAATCTTCGTGTACTCGCCGCGTGTCGAAGGTGTGCACCTGCGCTTTGGCAATGTCGCCCGTGGCGGCCTGCGCTGGTCCGACCGTGAAGAAGACTTCCGTACCGAAGTATTGGGCCTGGTAAAAGCCCAGCAGGTGAAGAACTCGGTGATCGTGCCGGTGGGTGCCAAGGGCGGCTTCCTGCCGCGTCGCCTGCCATTGGGTGGCAGCCGTGACGAGATCGCGGCCGAGGGTATCGCCTGCTACCGCATCTTCATTTCCGGGCTGCTGGACATTACCGACAACCTGAAGGATGGCGCCCTGGTGCCGCCGGCCAATGTCGTGCGTCATGACAACGATGACCCCTACCTGGTGGTGGCGGCGGACAAGGGCACTGCGACCTTCTCCGACATCGCCAACGGTATTGCCATCGACTACGGCTTCTGGCTGGGTGACGCGTTTGCCTCCGGCGGTTCCGCCGGTTACGACCACAAGAAGATGGGCATCACCGCCAAGGGCGCGTGGGTCGGTGTGCAGCGTCATTTCCGTGAGCGCGGCATCAACGTGCAGGAAGACAGCATCACTGTGGTGGGCGTCGGCGATATGGCCGGTGACGTGTTCGGTAACGGCTTGCTGATGTCCGACAAGCTGCAACTGGTCGCAGCCTTCAACCACCTGCATATCTTCATCGACCCGAACCCGAACCCGGCCACCAGCTTTGTCGAGCGCAAGCGCTTGTTCGAGCTGCCGCGTTCTTCGTGGACCGACTACGACACCAGCATCATGTCCGAAGGCGGCGGTATCTTCTCGCGCAGTGCCAAGAGCATTGCCATCTCGGCGCAGATGAAAGAGCGCTTCGACATCCAGGCCGACAAGCTGACCCCGACCGAACTGCTCAACGCCTTGCTCAAGGCGCCGGTGGACCTGTTGTGGAACGGCGGCATCGGTACCTACGTCAAGGCCAGCACCGAGAGCCATGCCGATGTGGGCGACAAGGCCAACGACGCGCTGCGCGTCAACGGCAACGAGTTGCGCTGCAAGGTAGTGGGCGAGGGCGGCAACCTCGGCATGACCCAGCTGGGGCGTGTGGAATTCGGCCTCAATGGCGGCGGTTCCAACACCGACTTCATCGATAACGCCGGTGGCGTGGACTGCTCCGACCACGAAGTGAATATCAAGATCCTGCTCAACGAAGTGGTGCAGGCCGGTGATATGACCGACAAGCAACGCAACCAGTTGCTGGCGAGCATGACCGACGAAGTCGGCCACCTGGTGTTGGGCAACAACTACAAGCAGACCCAGGCCCTGTCCCTGGCGGCGCGCCGTGCCTACGAGCGTGCCGCCGAGTACAAGCGCCTGATGAGCGACCTGGAAGGCCGAGGCAAGCTGGATCGCGCCATCGAATACTTGCCGACCGAAGAGCAGCTCAGCGAGCGCGCCTCTGCCGGCAAGGGCCTGACCCGTCCGGAGTTGTCGGTGCTGATCTCGTACAGCAAGATCGACCTCAAGGAAGCGCTGCTCAAGTCGCTGGTGCCGGATGACGAGTACCTGACCCGTGACATGGAGACCGCGTTCCCGCCGAGCCTGGTGGCCAAGTTCTCCGAGGCCATGCGTCGGCACCGTCTCAAGCGCGAGATCGTCAGCACCCAGATCGCCAACGACCTGGTCAACCACATGGGCATCACCTTCGTGCAGCGGCTCAAGGAGTCCACCGGCATGAGCCCGGCGAACGTGGCTGGCGCCTATGTGATCGTGCGTGACATCTTCCACCTCCCGCACTGGTTCCGTCAGATCGAAGCCCTGGACCACCAGGTCAGCGCCGATGTGCAACTGGAGCTGATGGATGAGCTGATGCGCCTGGGCCGCCGCGCTACGCGCTGGTTCCTGCGCAGCCGTCGCAACGAGCAGGACGCCGGGCGTGACACCGCGCACTTCGGCCCGCACCTGGCGGCGTTGGGCCTCAAGCTCGACGAGTTGCTGGAAGGTCCGACCCGCGAAGGTTGGCAGACCCGCTACCAGGCCTACACCGAAGCCGGCGTGCCGGAGTTGCTGGCGCGCATGGTGGCCGGTACGACTCACCTGTACACCTTGCTGCCGATCATCGAAGCCGCCGACGTGACCGGGCATGACGCCGCCGAAGTGGCCAAGGCCTACTTCGCGGTTGGCAGTGCCCTGGACCTGCCGTGGTACCTGCAGCAGATCAGCGACCTGCCGGTAGCCAACAACTGGCAGGCCCAGGCCCGCGAAGCCTTCCGCGACGATGTGGACTGGCAGCAACGGGCGATCACCATTTCGGTGCTGCAGATGGCCGACGCGCCACAAGACATGGAAGCCCGCGTGGCCCTGTGGCTTGAGCAACACCAGGACATGGCTGATCGCTGGCGCGCGATGATGGTGGAAATCCGTGCAGCCGTGGGCACGGACTACGCCATGTACGCGGTGGCCAACCGTGAGTTGCTGGACCTGGCGTTGAGCGGTCAGTCGGTGCTGTAAAAGTGCTGACAGAGCGTTAAAACCAGAAAAATCCTCGTGTCGAAAGACACGAGGATTTTTTTTGCAGTCGCGCTACTCAGGCTTCAGGCCAAGGCGCGGTCAATGGGGTGAGTAACCTATAACTACCTTGGGCTCATAGTATTTAGGAGCCGAGGCTATTTTGCTTGCCAGCTCCGACTGACTAGCTGGGACGGCTTCATGGTCAGCCACATTCATCTGATGATCGATGAAATTGAGCGCCTCTTCCAGCCCTGGGACAGGCCTGGTGGTAGCCGTTCTATTCCACTCGAATTTCAGCGCGGCATAGGCCTTTGGCAGGTCTCTGTCCATGCCATAGGTACGAGCAGGCTTGGTTTTGTCCCGTGCAAGGCCTGCAAGTGCATAGCCATACTCCAGCAACCCGTCCGGGTCACCTGTCCACGCCAATTGAGCAAGCCTTCGCTGCTTTTCAACCATCGTGGCGGTTGAGGCCGGGGAGAACACACGGTCCGCGAGTGCCCATGGATATCCGCTATCCGCGGCTCTTTGACACAGCACTTCAATTTCGGCCGTGCGCTCTACGGCGTTGGGCATCAGCCCCGGGTGTTCGCGGTAGGTCTGGGCGAGTTTATAGAGGGCCCTGGGATTGCCGGTGTCGGCAGCCTTGGTCAGCCAGGTGATGTCCTGGGTCAGGGCATACAGGTTGAACATGCTCTGTATGTCACCCTGGGCAGCACCCGTCGTGGACAGTGCCTTGGCCTTTGCCAGCGATTGGCTGTCACCCAGCCACATCAAGGCCAGGACATGATCCTGTGCCGCTGCGAGCCTGAGCCATCTTAGAGTCTGCGCAAATGGGTAGCGGAACCCTCCGAGTTGGTAGCCGGTGCAGGTAGCCATGGCGTATTGCGCTTCGGCCTCGCCCGCCAGCCCAGGAAAGGTCAAATAAAATTCGGCCTCTTCATAGCGTTCTTGATGGAACAACGCTGTACCGATCGCTTTCGACGTATGGGTCAGTTCGGCCAACGAGGTTTTCAGCGGCTCTGGCAGGGAGGCTTTTTGCTCGTTTAATTGGCTGATCAGGGTGTACAGGTTCTCGTAAACTTTTGGATCAATGATCATCTTCAATGCCAGTCATGAAGCACTCAATCAGTGCGAAATCCAGGCTATGGGAAGATGTCGGCAAGCCGGCGCTATATATCTAGGGCAGGGCAATTAGGCGGCATTGGAGGTGATCCAGGTGTTGGGTCATTCGCTCTACAGCGGTGGCGCAAGCATGCTGCTCCACGGCATTGGCAATCGCGGCGTGTTCTTCCCAGGTACAGGCCGTATGGGCTGTGTCTGGGCATTGCGCAATGGCCAGAGCCGTCAAAGGCACCAGGCTATTGAGGAATTGCGACAGTGGCGCATTCCTCGCCATTGCCGCCAATTGCAGGTGGAATTCCCCCGACAAGCGGATCGCGGTCCCGCGTTGTCCACGGGCCATGCAGTCACGTTCGCGGTTGATCAGTTCGCGCAATTGGTATACCTGGGCAGGCGTTGACTGAGCGCACGCCAGCTGCACCACGGTTATTTCGACCATGCGCCGCGCTTCCAGGATCTGCCGGGTTTGCAGGGCGTCCGGCGCAGCCACCTGGGCGCGTTGGTTGGGGCGAAGGATGATCACTTGCTGCTGGGATAGCTTTGCCAGCACGCGGCGGATCACACTGCGGCTCGCACCAAAGGTCTCAGCCAGGCCTTCCTCAGTAAAACGACTGGCGGGGGCGAGGCGTTGTTCCAGGATGGCGTCGAACAGTCGAGGGTAGATGTCATCCACCGAAGACTTTTTGCCGCCGACCAGGCGCAGGGGCGCAAGGATGGGTTCGTAGTGCATAGCGTGAGCATTCATGGCCTGCCTCCAAAAAATCAGCTGCCCAGATGGTCGTCCGGGATATTCAGGCGAATGCCCATGCGCAGGCCTTCCTGAAGGATGTGCCGACGCATTTCGGCACTGGCCAGGGCGCTGTTTTTGTTGCGGATGGCGCGCACCACGGCTTCGTTTTCCTGCAGGCGCTCGGCCAGGTGTTCAGGCGAGTTGCGCAGCACTTGTGCGCTTTGCTTGAGTGCGGTGCTGGTTTGCTGCACCACATTCTGGAAAATCGGGTTGGAGGTGAGGGCGAACAGTTCTTCGTGGAAATCGATATAGGCGTTCATGCCGGCTTCGGCATCGCCTGCGTCCAAGGCTTCGCGCATATCCATCAGGGTCAGGCGCAATTGGCCGACTTCCTTGCTGCTGATGGACTGGGCCACCAGGCCGACGATAAAAGGTTCGAGGGTGTAGCGCAGTTGCAGGATATCTTCGAGACTGGCGTCGGCCACGGCGTCGCTTGCGTGTGGCTCGCTGATGCTGGTTTCCAGCACCACTACGCCCTTGCCGGGCATGGAGCGCACCAGGCCGAGGGTTTCCAGCACGATCACGGCTTCACGCAGGCTCGGACGGCTGATGCCCAACTGTTCAGCCAATTCACGCTGGCCGGGCAACATTTCCCCGCGCCGCCACTGGCCGCGCTTGAGTGCGGCGCGCAGTTTTTCTACGACTGAATTGACGACGGTTGAGGTGCTGATCACGTCGTGCGCTCCTTAGGTTGCGAATACGAGGTTCAAACTGTTGAAGATCAAAGCGTGGAAGGGGGCAAGCCCCCCTCACACATTAGAATTCCTGATGCGCCGGCAGTACCGGTTTCTTGGCCTGGAAGGCATACCCTTGCTGGCCGTCCAGCACCTTGTTGGCGCGCTGGATATCAATATCTTTTTCCCAGCGGGCAATCGCCACGGTAGCCACGCAGTTGCCGATCAGGTTAGTCAATGCGCGGCCAATGCCCATGAACCAGTCCACTGCCAGTACCAGCACCAGGCCGACCACCGGAATGGCCGGGATCGCCGTGAGCGTCGCCGCCAGGATTACCAGCGCCGAACCCGGAATACCGTGGGCGCCTTTGGAGGTGATCAACGATACCAGCAGAATGGTCAGCAAGTCGGTCATCGACAAGGGTGTGCCGGTGGCGTTGGCGATAAACACGATGGCCAGGGTCAGGTAGATGGAAAAGCCGTCGAGGTTGAACGAGTATCCCGTGGGGATCACCAGGCCCACGGTGGAGCTGCCGATACCCAGGTGTTCCAGCTTGCGCATGATCTGCGGCAGCACGGCATCGGAAGAAGCGGTGCCCATCACGATCAGCAGCTCTTCACGCAGGTACTTGAGCAGCGGCAGCATGCGCAGGCCCGACAGGCGCATCACCAGGCCGAGGATCAGCGCGACGAAAGCAAAGCAGGTCAGGTAGAACAGCCCCACCAGGCTGCCCAGATGCTGCAGGGAGTCGAGGCCGTAGGTGCTGGTGGTGAACGCGATCGCGCCGAATACACCAATTGGCGCCAGGCGCACGATCATGCCCATGATGCGGAAGATCACATGGCTCAGCTCGTTGATCAGCCGGGAGATGCCGCTGGCCGCTTCGCCCACCAGGTTCAATGCACTACCGAACAGCACCGAGAACAGCAGCACTTGCAGCACGTTGTTGTCGGCGAATGCGCCGATCACCGAGTTGGGGATCAGGTCCATCAGGAACTGGCTGGTGCCCTTGATGTGCTGGCCCTTGTCGGCCAATTCATTCAAGCCGGCAGAGGAAAGCTGTTCAAGGTGGATATTGGCGCCGCTGCCAATGCCGGTGCTGAATGCCATGATCAGCCCGAGCACCAGGGCAACGGTGGTCAGCACTTCAAAGTAGATCACTGACTTGAGCCCGATGCGCCCGACTTTCTTCAAGTCGCCGGCGCCGGAAATACCGCTGACCACCACGCAGAAGACGATCAGGCCAATCAGCATTTTGATCAGCTTGATAAAGCCGTCGCCCAGTGGTTTGAGTTGCGAGGAGAATTCGGGAAGGGCCAGGCCGCAGACGATGCCTAGGATCAGGCCAATCACGACTTGCAGGAAAATCGAACGCGAGCACCATCTGAGCATGGGAAGGATCTCTATTCGGTGCCCTGGTGGTTCCAGGGCTTAATTGTTGTGGTCTTACCGGTAAGTCCAGTGCGCGGCCAGTCTACGCTTGGCTTTTTTCAAATCACAAGTAAATATTTGGCGATCGGCGGGTCCCGGTCTGACCAGTGGGTCGGTAAGTCCGGTGCTTGAGCGGTTGGCGGGGTTTGTTTTTTTTTGCGTATCATCGGCCCTTGGCACACGAGGTGATGGATGGACCAATCAGGACTGACCACCGACGCAGCAGGGCATGCCTATTGCTCTTGGCGCAACGCCGCCCCCGAATACCCGCATTACCACGACCACGAATGGGGCGTGCCGGTGGCCGACGACGTCCTGTTGTACGAGAAGATCTGCCTGGAGGGCTTCCAGGCGGGGATGGCGTGGATCACCATCCTGCGCAAGCGTGAAAGCTTTCGGCAGGCGTTCGAGGGCTTTGATTTTCGTCGGGTGGCGCAATACGGCGAGGCGGATGTGGAGCGCTTGATGCGTAACCCGGGCATCGTGCGCAATCGGGCCAAGATCGGTTCCGCGATCAATAATGCGCGGCGGGCTTGTGAACTGGTAGATGAAACCGGCTCGCTGGCCCACTGGTTGTGGGCATTCGAGCCCGCCGAGCAAGAGCGCCCGGCGGTGGTGGACATTGCGTACTGGACGGCCAATCCGACCTCACCGGCTTCGGTGCGCCTGTCCAAGGCCCTGAAGAAGCGTGGCTGGACCTTTGTGGGGCCGACCACTATGTATGCGTTGATGCAGGCGATGGGGATGGTCAATGATCATCTGGAAGGCTGCGTTTGCCGCCCTCGCATCGAAGCGCTACGGCGTACGTTCAAGCGCCCTTGAATCGGGCTGTAGGGGGCGGTGCGACGATTCGACTTGGTCCCGTTTGCTGTCTGGCAGCTTATAGCTATCTAACTGATGGCCGCGATCCAAATGTGGGAGGGGGCTTGCTCCCGATGGCGGCCTGACGGCCAACCAGGATGTTGGATCAGACCGAGTACATATCCATTGTTTAGGTAACGGCCACTATTGGTTCCGCCCTGACGGCGGGTCACTTTGGAAAAGAGCCCCAAAGTAACCAAAGGGCTCTTGCCCCACCACTCGGCACCTCGCCCAGGCTCGGTGTGCCCGTAATCCGACAGGGATTTGGGGGGGCCGCCGCCACGCGCCATCCATGGCGCGGGGCGGCTAAACCGGCATCCCTGCCGGTTTACCCCCCCAAATCCCTGTCGAATTCCGGCCAGCGTGGTTTAACGGGGCGCCTGAGATCAAAAGCAGATCAAGATCAAGGGCGACTCGCTGCGCATCGTGGTTACGGTCGGCTGCTACAAAGTTGTGTAGATACCCGTGCTCATCGGGGGCGAGCCCCTACATTGGCTCAGTGGTGCGGCGGCTTACTGTGGCAGGGGTGTGAGCACTTCAGCCTCGTCATCCATCACCATCACTACCAGCAGTTTGGCAGGTTGGGTCTGGCTGGCGTTGCTCGACTCGAAGTGCCGCGAGCCCGCCGGTTCGTAGAACGACTCCCCGGCTTTGTAGGTGATCGCCTTCTCATTGTTGACCCGCGACGTGACTTGGCCCTCCAGCACATAGGCCACGGCAGTACCGGTGTGGCTATGGGGTACGGTGGCCTGGCCGGGGGCGTAGTCCACGGTCAGCATGAGGACTTTCTTGCCGGGCACGTTGCTCAACGCATGCTCTTGCAGCACCTTGAGCGTTTCCTTGTTATAGACCGGGTCGTGGGCGTGGGCGCTGAGGGACGCGAGTATCAGCGTGGTGGCGAGCAGTCGTTTCATGGTGACGGTTCCAGGTAGTTCGAGACCTCTTCACCCTACGCCGTAGCCTGCACGCTACCAATGACCAATGCGCCGGAAAAACCCTTAGCCAATCTGCTGGAGGATGTCGCGGACCTTATCCAGCGCCGGGTCGATGTCCAGGGTTTCAATGGCGCCAAAACCGATGATCAGGCCCGGGCGGGCAGGTGCGTCGTGGTAGAACACGTCCAGCGGATACAAGCCCACTTCGGCCTGGCGTGCCATTTCTATCAGCAGCGTGATATCCACCGGCACTTTGCACAACGCTGCCATATGAAAGCCGGCCACCGTGGGCACTGCTTCAAACCAGGGTGACAGATCACCGGCCAGGCGCTGCAGGATGCGCTCGCGGCGCCCGGCATACACGCTATGACAACGGCGGATATGCTTGAGCAAATAGCCCTCGCTGATGAACTTGGCCAGTGCCCATTGCGGCAGGGTCGAACAGTGCTGGTCGGTCAGTTGCTTGGCCTTGAGCACCGCGGCATAAATCGCCGGCGGCAGCACCGCGTAGCCCAGGCGCAACTGCGGCAGCAAGGTTTTCGAGAAGGTCCCGACATAGGCCACCACGCCACGGGTGTCCATGCTTTGCAAGGAGTCGGTGGGGCGGCCTGCGTAGCGGAACTCGCTGTCGTAGTCGTCCTCGATGATGATCGCGCCAAGCTCGATGGCCCGTTCCAGCAGAGCTTCGCGGCGTGGCTGGCTCATGGGCATGCCGAGGGGGAACTGGTGGGATGGGGTCACGTAGATGAGCCGGGTACCCTCGGGAATGTCCTCGACCCGGATGCCCTGGTCGTCCACCGGCACACTGGCGACGCTCGCGCCCATGGCCACGAACAGTTGGCGTGCGGGGCTGTAGCCCGGGTCTTCCATGGCCACGATACTGCCCGGCTCCAGCACCACACGGGCGATCAGGTCGAGGGCCTGCTGGGCGCCATTGGTGACCACGATGTCGCGGTCGAGGCATTTGACCCCGCGGGAGAACGCGATATGCCCGGCGATGGCACTGCGCAAGGCGGGCAAGCCCTCGGGCTGGCTGTAGAAACCGCTGTGCTGGGCGATACGACGCAGGGCGTGCTGGGTGCAGCGCCGCCATTCGTCCTGGGGGAATTGATTGCGCGTGGTAGCGCCGCCGATAAATTCGTAGCGCAGGATATTGTCGTCGGTGGGGTGGCGCATGGGTGAGGGCAGTGCCGCCCACTTGCCCAGGTTGGCGGCGCAGGCCAGGTCGGTGGCGGTCTGCACGCGGTCGGGCTGTGGCGCCCAGGCATTGACGAAGGTGCCCCGGCCAATCCTGCCGACCAGCAGGCCTTCGTAAGTCAAGGTGGCGTAGGTGTCGGACACAGTTTTGCGCGATATACCCAATTGCTCGGCGAGCAGCCGGCTGGGGGGCAGTTGTGCGCCGGCCGAGAGTCGCCCGGTGGCGATGGCTTCGCGCAACTGCTGGTAAAGCTGGGCAGCCAGGTCCTTGCGGCCGGTGATGACGAGGTGCAGTTCCATGTTTCATCCTGGGGCAGATCGATCTGCGCCAAGGTTACGCGCAAACCGATCCGAAGAAACCCAGGCGATGTCAGGACAGGAAGCCGCCATCCACATTCAGCGACACGCCGGTGGTGTAGCTCGAGGCATCACTGGCCAGGTA
This sequence comes from Pseudomonas khavaziana, assembly GCF_036704165.1. Classification (NCBI taxonomy): domain Bacteria; kingdom Pseudomonadati; phylum Pseudomonadota; class Gammaproteobacteria; order Pseudomonadales; family Pseudomonadaceae; genus Pseudomonas; species Pseudomonas khavaziana. Next base: position 3,688,194 of record NZ_CP129946.1, on the reverse strand, counting down.
CAACACCGCGCCGGCCATTTCGCTGGGGGCGGCCACGCGCTTGAGCGGGATCTGGGCCAGGGCCGTTTTCAGGATGGAGTCGTTCTTGACCAGCGCCGAGGCGAACTTGGTGTCGGTCAGGCCCGGCAGCAGCGCGTTGCAACGGATGCCGAACGCCGCACATTCCTTGGCAAACACCTTGGTCATGTTGATCACGGCGGCCTTGGTCACCGAATAGATGCCCTGGAACACACCCGGCGAGATGCCGTTGATCGAAGCCACGTTGATGATGCTGCCGCCGCCGTTTTCGCGCATCAGCTTGCCGGCCTCCACCGACATGAAGAAGTAGCCGCGAATGTTCACGTCTACGGTCTTCTGGAATGCACCGAGGTCTGTGTCCAGCACGTTGCAGAACTGTGGGTTGGTCGCGGCATTGTTGACCAGGATATCCAGGCGGCCGAACTGCTCGCGGATGCCGGCAAACACTTGGGCGATCTGCTCCATTTCGCCAATGTGGCAGGCAATGGCGGTGGCCTTGCCGCCGTCGGCGATGATTGCATCGGCCACGTGCTGGCAACCTTCCAGTTTGCGGCTGGAAACAATCACATGGGCGCCTTGCTGGGCCAGCAGCTTGGCGATGGCCTCGCCGATACCACGGCTGGCGCCGGAAACGAAAGCAATCTTGCCGTCAAGGTCGAACAGGTTGGTCTTGGACATGAGGGTTCCTTGTGGTTGCAATCAGAGCGCGGATTTGCCGATGACATTCAGGCTCATCTGCTCAAGCAGTGTGTTCATATGGATGAACTGCGCAAAGCGTTTATCCTGGGTCTGGCCGTGGAAGAAGCGGTAGTAGATCTGCTGCACGATGCCGGCCAGGCGGAACAGGCCGTAGGTGTAATAGAAATCGAAATTGTCGATCTGGATGCCGGAGCGTTCGGCGTAGTAGTCGACGAACTGGCGGCGGGTGAGCATGCCCGGCGCGTTGCTCGGCTGGCGCCGCATCAGTTGCACCGGCGCCGGGTCGGCGGCTTCGATCCAGTAGGCGAGGGTGTTGCCCAGGTCCATCAGCGGATCGCCCAGGGTGGTCAGTTCCCAGTCCAGCACGCCGATGATCTGCATCGGGTTGTGTGGGTCGAGGATCACGTTATCGAAGCGGTAGTCGTTGTGCACGATGCTGGAGGTCGGGTGGTCGGCGGGCATTTTGTCATTGAGCCAGGCGCGCACTGCTTCCCATTTTGGCGCGTCGGGGGTCAGGGCCTTTTCGTAGCGGTCGCTCCAACCGCGAATCTGCCTTGCCACGTAGCCTTCGGGCTTGCCCAGGTCGGCCAGGCCGCAGGCCGCATAGTCGACCTGATGCAACTCGACGAACTTGTCGATAAAGCTCTTGCACAAGGCTTCGGTCTTGGTCGCGTCCAGCCCCAGTTCGGCCGGCAGGTCGGAACGCAGGATGATGCCGTTGACCCGTTCCATCACATAGAACTCGGCGCCGATCACTGACTCATCGGTGCAGTGCACGTAAGCCTTGGGGCAGTACGGGAAGCCATCCTTGAGTTGATTGAGAATGCGGTATTCGCGGCCCATGTCGTGGGCGGACTTGGCCTTGTGGCCAAACGGTGGGCGGCGTAGCACGAATTCCTGGCCCGGGTATTCCAGCAGGTAAGTCAGGTTTGACGCACCGCCGGGGAATTGGCTGATCTTGAGCGTTCCCTGCAAGCCTGGGATATGAGCCTTGAGGTAGGGATCGATCAGGCTGGCATCAAGCTCTTCGCCGGGGCGAATCTGGGTCGATTGGTCGTTCAGCGCCATGCTTATCCCTTCTGCTTATTCTAAAGGCCTTGGACTATTTCCTAATCTAATGCGCACCACCGCCCAGCGACAAGGTCGGGGCGGTTTAATAGGTTAGCGTGTTGAAGGGTGATCAGCGTGCCTGATTGGTCATTTTGCGGGCGCTGGCAACGTGACCGGCGTCAGGACCGGGCGGCCGGCAAAGTATTCCACCAGGTTGTCGGCCACCCGTTGCACCGTGTCGTGAGCGGCTTCCGGTGACAGGCCGGCCACGTGGGAGGTGAGCACGGTATTGTTCAGGCGCTTGAGGGCGTCCGGCACCTTGGGCTCATCGTCGAACACATCCAGCGCGGCGCCGCCGATACGCCGTTGTTCCAGCGCCGCCACCAGGTCGGCGGTCACCACCACGCTGCCGCGGCCGATATTGACCAGATAGCCATTAGGGCCCAACGCATCCAGGGCGTGTTTATCGATCAGGTGTCGCGTGCTGGCTCCGCCGGGCGTGGCCAGGATAAGGAAATCCGCAGTGCGAGCCAGTTCCACTGCAGTTGAGCAGTAGGTGTAATCCACGTCATCGCGGGGCTGACGGTTGTGGTAACTCACCTCCATGCCGAAGCCGAGGGCGGCACGCTTGGCGATTTCCATGCCCACCGCGCCCAGGCCGAGGATCCCCAATTGCTTGCCCGCAAGGGAAGGGCGCATGACCTTCGGCCATTCACTGCGCCGCACGGCTGCATCGGTCTGGGGAATGCCGCGCACCAGTGACAGCAGCAATGCCATGGCGTGGTCGGCCACCGAGGGCGCGTTGACCCCGGCGCCGTTGGTCACCACGATCCCACGGTTGCTCGCCGCCTGCAGGTCTACATGTTCGTAGCCGGCACCGATCACGCAGATGATCTCCAGCAACGGCAACGCGGCGATTTCCTCGGCGTACAGCCCCAGCGGCCCGCGGGTCAGCACGGCCTTGATCTGCCCTGCGTGGGCCTTGATCGCCTGCGCCCGCTCTGCGGGCGTCGGCGCCAGGATCACGTGAAAGTCGTTGCTCTCGATGATTTGCAGGTATTCGTTGATAGTTTCAACCAGGACCAGGACAGTGTTGGGCATGGGGCAGCTCTTACTGTGGGGTTCGATCCTGGGATTATGCGGGATTTTTGTGGCACTAAAACCGCGTCGCCAAAAGAATGTTTGCCTGGTTGAATGGAGGGCGTGCCGCTGGCGCCGACCCGGCTGGCAGCACAGGGTAATAGCGCCTCGGTACCCAGGAGGCGCTGACAGGGTTATTTGCTTTCTCGCGCTTTCTTTTGTGCTGCCTGGAAGATTTCCCGGTAGTCGTAGCTAGGAAAGAATTCCGTTTTGTAAGGACCCCAGGCAGTATTTTCCAGCGCCAGGTTTACGGCCGCCAGTCGCGATGCCGGTAAGCGCAGCACGATAACGTGGCCGATGCCCATGGTGATATTCCAGCTGACAATCTCTACCCCTGCAGGAGGAAATGTCTTGAAGAAATCCTGCTTTTCAAGTTGAGCCCTTAGTTCCCCCAGTGGGCGTGATTGATCATGTTTCAGAAATACAGTCAGCATTAGTGCATTGTCGGGCGTGACCACGGTCTCTTTGACTGCAACAGGTGCAGGGGCTTGGGCACTCACGCCGGTAGAAATAAAGGCTGATGCAACTACCGTGGAGATCAATAGTGATTTGAGTGGGTTTTTCACAGGAGAGTGTCTTCTTGTTGGTGTTTTATGAGTGCGTCAGTCAATAATCAATGCGAGGCAGCATCAATTCAGTCATTAGCGTTGGAAGTCATTAGTGGGTTCTGGTGGTTTTTATCGGACCTTTATACGGGGCGTGCACGACATAGATCCTGACGTTTTCATTGGTCTCTAGCATGTCGCGAGGTACTTCGCGGGAATAGGTGAACTCCTCGTTGTTGAGTGCTTCCAGGCGTCTCACGATGGACCTGTGCGGACCTTTGTCGGGCACGAGGATATGGGTGTTCCTGTCGCCTGTGACGAGGAAGTAACCGCCACCACCCTGTTCATACTTCGACAGCCCGGTGTCGGGGTAGAAGAACTCGTAGCGGTTGCGATTGGGGTCCCACATCGAAATACCCACTACGCCCGGGTACTTGTCCTTGACGTCAACGTCGGCGGCGCCCTCTATATAGACTTTTGTCGTCAGCCATTGAGGTGACGTGCCCAGTGCGTGGCTGTCGGGAAGTTCGGTTGTTTGTTGTGCCTGGCTCACAAGTGGATTAAGGAGTCCGGCGAGAAGAGCGGCGGTGAAGAGCAACTTGCGTTTTGGCATAGCAATTGACCTGGCAAAGTATGGATATGGTGGTGTTGATGGCTTGGTGGACTGAAATATAAGCGTGATAACTTGGTCGCTCAATGCTTGGGAAAATCCTTGTAACAAAAGCTGGGATTAATAATAAAAAACATATTAAAAAATATTATTTCAATGCGTTGTCAGTAGGTTTTTTCTTACAGGTTTTTATATGTGATTAAAGTTTAACTATTTTTTCTAGAGCGTCGCGTCGATCAGTATCTGGTTAATAGAGTCAACTATGCCAATGCCTGTGCTGGCAGCTGTTTAATTGCGCTGAATGGTCAGTGTCGAGGCCACTGCGCACTTGTCCCATGCGCGCGGAAGCCTGACCATTCCTCAGCTAAGTCTTTGCTTATTCAAGAGAATCCCGGACAATCCGGCCCTTGTTATGGTCAGGGCGCTGCCTGTCAGGTTTTTCTGACTCGTCCTGGCCGTGTGAATGCGGAGATCCGACCGGATGAATGATCAGGCCAATAGCGTCGACGAACGCTATGCAACGACACCTGCAACCCTCACAAGCTGGAGCCGCCAGGACACGACCTGGATGCTCGGGCTGTTCGGTACCGCCATTGGCGCCGGTACTTTGTTCTTGCCGATCAACGCCGGCCTGGGGGGCTTCTGGCCGCTGGTGATCCTGGCGCTGCTGGCCTTCCCGATGACATTCTTTGCCCACCGTGGGTTGACCCGTTTCGTGTTGTCGGGCCGTGAAGGCTCCGATATCACCGATGTGGTCGAAGAGCATTTCGGTATCAAGGCCGGTGCGCTGATCACGTTGCTGTATTTCTTCGCGATCTTCCCGATCCTGCTGATCTACAGCGTGGCCCTGACCAATACCGTCAGCAGTTTCATGGAGCATCAGCTGCACATCATGCCGCCACCCCGGGCGATCCTGGCGTTCGTGCTGATCCTCGGCTTGCTGGCCGTGGTACGTTGCGGCGAGCGGGTGATCGTCAAGGCCATGAGCCTGATGGTGTATCCGTTTATCGTCGCCTTGCTGTTCCTGGCCGTGTACCTGGTGCCGCACTGGAACGGTGGCATTCTCAGCACCGCCAGCGAAGTGCCGGCCCCTTCGGCGTTGCTCAACACGCTGTGGCTGGCAATTCCGGTGATGGTGTTCTCGTTCAATCATTCGCCAATCATCTCGGCTTTTGCGGTGGACCAGAAACGCCAATACGGCGCACATGCCGAGGAGCGCAGCTCGCAGATCCTGTCCCGCGCGCACCTGTTGATGGTGGCGATGGTGCTGTTCTTCGTGTTCAGTTGCGTGCTGACGCTGTCGCCCGCGCAGTTGGCCGAGGCGAAAGCGCAGAACTTGTCGATCCTGTCGTACCTGGCTAACCACTTTGACAACCCGACCATCGCTTTTGCCGCGCCATTGATTGCATTCGTGGCGATTGCCAAGTCGTTCCTGGGCCACTACATCGGTGCCAGCGAGGGCCTCAAGGGCCTGGTGGTCAAGACTGGCCGCCGCCCGGCACCGAAGACCCTGGACCGCATGACCGCCGCATTCATGCTGGTGGTGTGCTGGATCGTCGCCACGCTCAACCCGAGCATCCTCGGCATGATCGAGACCCTGGGTGGGCCGGTGATTGCGTCGATCCTGTTCCTGATGCCGATGTACGCGATCCGCAAGGTGCCGGCCATGGCCAAGTACCGTGGGCAGGCTTCGAATGTGTTTGTCACGGCAGTCGGCTTGGTTGCCATTACGGCATTGGTCTATTCGCTGATTGCCTAAGGCCTGACACAGCCTGCAAGGGCTAAGCAGATCCAAATGTGGGAGGGGGCTTGCTCCCGATAGCGGTGTATCAGTCACCCATGAATTGACTGAGCCACCGCTATCGGGAGCAAGCCCCCTCCCACAGTTGTTTGGTGGTGTTGCTGATGCCGAATTACAACCTGGCTGGTGTATCCGCTGTTTGCTCAATGCCTGACACAGCCTGCGAGGGCAACAGAGATCCAAATGTGGGAGGGGGCTTGCTCCCGATAGCGGTGTATCAGTCACCCATGAATTGTCTGAGCCACCGCTATCGGGAGCAAGCCCCCTCCCACAGTTGTTTGGTGGTGTTGCTGATGCCGAATTACAATCTGGCTGGTGTATCCGCTGCTTGCTCAAGGCCTGACACGGCCTGCGAGGGCAACAGAGATCCAAATCTGGGAGGGGGCTTGCTCCCGATAGCGGTGTATCAGTCACCCATGAATTGACTGAGCCACTGCTATCGGGAGCAAGCCCCCTCCCACAGTTGTTTGGTGGTGTTGCTGATGCCGAATTACAGCCTGGCTGGTGTATCCGCTGCTTGCTCAAGGCCTGACACAGCCTGCAAGGGCAACAGAGATCCAAATGTGGGAGGGGGCTTGCTCCCGATAGCGGCGTATCAGTCACCCATGAATTGACTGAGCCACTGCTATCAGGAGTAAGCCCCCTCCCACAGTATTACGGGCATAAAAAACGCCGCGTACCTTGCGATACGCGGCGTCTTTCACATCAACACACCGTTAAGCTTGGATCACCGGGATGTTGGCGCTTGCTGCGATCTTGCGGAACTCAGCGATCTGGTCGAAGTTCAGGTAGCGGTAGACGTCACTGGCCATGGTGTCCAGTTTCGCTGCGTAGCCCATGTACTCTTCAACGGTCGGCAGGCGACCCAGGGTAGAGGCCACGGCCGCCAGCTCAGCCGACGCCAGGTAGACGTTGGCACCATCACCCAGGCGGTTCGGGAAGTTACGGGTCGAAGTCGACACCACGGTGGAGTTTGGCTCTACCCGTGCCTGGTTACCCATGCACAGCGAGCAGCCCGGCATTTCCATGCGTGCGCCAGCCTTGCCGTAGATGCCGTAGTAGCCTTCTTCGGTCAGTTGGTGCGCGTCCATCTTGGTCGGCGGCGACAGCCACAGGCGGGTTGGCAACTGGCCCTTGACCTGCTCCAGCAACTTGCCGGCAGCACGGAAGTGACCGATGTTGGTCATGCACGAACCGATGAACACTTCGTCGATCTTCTCGCCGGCAACGCTGGACAGCAGACGGGCGTCGTCCGGGTCGTTTGGTGCGCAGAGGATCGGCTCGTTGATTTCGGCCAGGTCGATCTCGATGATTTCGGCGTATTCGGCGTCGGCATCGGCTTCCATCAGTTCCGGGTTGGCAACCCAGGCTTCCATCGCCTGGGCGCGGCGTTCCAGGGTACGCGCATCACCGTAGCCTTCACCGATCATCCAGCGCAGCAGGGTGATGTTGGAGTTCAGGTACTCGGTGACGGAGTCCTTGGACAGCTTGATGGTGCAGCCGGCAGCCGAACGTTCGGCCGAGGCGTCGGACAGCTCGAAAGCCTGCTCCAGCGTCAGGTCGTTCAGGCCTTCGATTTCCAGGATGCGCCCGGAGAAGGCGTTCTTCTTGCCTTTCTTCTCTACGGTCAGCAGGCCAGCCTGGATCGCGTAGTAAGGAATGGCATGTACCAGGTCACGCAGGGTGATGCCAGGCTTCATCTTGCCTTTGAAGCGCACCAGGATCGATTCCGGCATGTCCAGTGGCATCACGCCAGTGGCGGCGGCAAATGCTACCAGGCCAGAACCTGCCGGGAACGAGATGCCCATCGGGAAACGGGTGTGGGAGTCGCCACCGGTACCGACGGTGTCCGGCAGCAGCATGCGGTTCAGCCAGCTGTGGATGATGCCGTCGCCTGGACGCAGCGATACACCGCCACGTGTCATGATGAAGTCAGGCAGGGTGTGGTGGGTGGTCACGTCGATCGGCTTTGGATAGGCCGCAGTGTGGCAGAACGACTGCATCACCAGGTCGGTCGAGAAGCCCAGGCACGCCAGGTCCTTGAGTTCGTCACGGGTCATGGGACCAGTGGTGTCCTGGGAGCCCACGGTGGTCATCTTCGGCTCGCAGTAGGTGCCAGGACGAACGCCTTTGCCTTCTGGCAGGCCGCAGGCCTTGCCGACCATCTTCTGTGCCAGGGTGAAGCCCTTGCCGGTGTCGACAGGCGCCTCAGGCAGCTTGAACAGATCGGTAGGGCCCAAGCCCAGTTCGGCACGGGCCTTGTCGGTCAGACCACGACCGATGATCAGCGGGATACGGCCGCCGGCGCGAACTTCATCCAACAGCACCGGGGTCTTCATTTCGAAGGTGGTCAGGACTTCATCGGTGCCGTGCTTGCAGACTTTGCCAGCATGAGGGTACAGGTCGATCACGTCGCCCATGTTCATGTTGGTCACGTCGAATTCGATCGGCAGTGCGCCGGCGTCTTCCATGGTGTTGTAGAAGATCGGAGCGATCTTGCTGCCGAAGCAGAAACCGCCGGCACGCTTGTTCGGCACGTAAGGCACGTCGTCGCCGAAGAACCACAGTACCGAGTTGGTTGCCGACTTGCGCGACGAACCGGTACCGACCACGTCGCCAACGTAGGCGATCGGGAAGCCTTGGCCGCGCATCTCTTCGATCTGCTTCATCGGGCCGGTCTTGCCTTGCTCGTCCGGCACGATGCCTTCACGGGCCATTTTCAGCATGGCCAGGGCGTGCAACGGAATATCAGGGCGGGACCAGGCGTCAGGCGCAGGGGACAGGTCGTCGGTGTTGGTCTCGCCGGTAACCTTGAACACGCGCAGGCTGATCTTGTCGGCCAGGGTAGGGCGGTTGCGGAACCACTCGCCGTCAGCCCAGGACTGGATCACGCCTTTGGCATGCTCGTTGCCATTGCGGGCTTTTTCAGCCACGTCGTGGAACGCATCGAACATCAGCAGGGTGTGCTTGAGCTGGGCGGCCGCGACGGGCGCCAGGGTGGCGTCGTCCAGCAGCTCGACCAACGTCACGATGTTGTAGCCGCCTTGCATGGTGCCGAGCAGTTCAACAGCGCGTTTCTTGTCGATCAGGGGGGAACTGGCTTCGCCCTTGGCCAGGGCAGACAGGAAACCGGCCTTGACGTAGGCGGCTTCGTCAACGCCCGGTGGAATGCGGTTGGTGATCAGGTCAACGAGGAATTCTTCTTCGCCAGCCGGAGGATTTTTCAGCAGCTCGACCAGGCCTGCGGTTTGTTCGGCGTTAAGCGGCTGGGGAACGATACCCAGGGCGGCACGCTCTTCGATATGTTTGCGGTAGGCTTCAAGCACAGTTATTACCCTCATCAGTGGTCCCACGGGACGCTCATCCAGGAACGAACGGCACGCATGCGCTCGGGGGCTTTTTGAGCCGCAAAGCCAGCGCTGCCGTCATTCCTTTACAGAAGCTGCTTTCAAAGTTTTACGCCTGCAGAACGGAGCTGATGAGGGTTGGCGCGGGTTCTGACCTACCGGGTCGAGCCCGCGCCAACACCGTTCTGAAGGAACGACTGTGCTCGTGACGCTTTGAAAACAGCTTCCAGCGGATTATTGGCGCCTTACAAGGCCGGGTGATTCTACGGCAAAAAAAATCTAAAGGTAAGTTGCCTGGCCAAGTTTGCTGGGTGATCAACCTTAGACAAAGGGCTAACATGGCGCACTGTTTCGCTGATTTGCGTGTTGTTGACCATGCCCAACCAAACCATCAAGACCCCCTGCGTCGGCCTGTGCTCCACGGTCTACGGCGATCTCGTGTGTCGCGGCTGCAAGCGCTTTCACCACGAAGTGATCCAGTGGAACGGCTATAACGAAGAGGAAAAACGCGCAGTCTGGCGCAGGCTTGAGCAACTGCTGGTGCAGGTCATGGCCGGCAAAGTGGAGGTCTTCGACCCCAAGACCCTGCGCGGGCAGTTGGAGCAACGCAAGATTCGCTTTGTGCCGCACCAGTCCGAGTACTGCTGGGCCTACCAGCTGATTGCGCGCGGGGCGCGGGTGATCAACAACCTGGAGGCGTATGGCATGGTGCTGTTGCCGGAGTTTCGCGATTGGCCCTTGCCGGACCTGCGCGATGCCATTGATCGGGAGTTTTTTATCTTGTCCGAGGCGCATTACCAGCGCTATATCGCCCCGGCGTTCCTGAAAGACTCGCTATATACCTGACAGCATGCATCCAAATGTGGGAGGGGGCTTGCTCCCGATAGCAGTGTGTCAGTCAGCCCATCCTTCACTGACCCACCGCAATCGGGAGCAAGCCCCCTCCCACATTTTGCCCTCTATTGTGCTTCAGGGCTTGGTTGCCAGTTCTTGCAGATGATCCATCAACTCCTGCGGCTTGAGCACCAGCACATCGCTTTGTACCGCATCCAGCACCACCTCCGCCGTATTGCCAATCAGCGCCCCGGAAATCCCGGTGCGCGCCACGGTGCCGATGATGGTCACTGCCGCTTGCAACTGATGGGCGATGTGCGGGATCAGCACATCGGCGGGGCCTTCCTTGATATGCAGGTGCCTTTCGTCCACGTCGAACTCAGCCTGGAACGCCCGGCACTGCTCGCGATAGCGCGCCTCGATGGTTTCCTTGAGCTGGAAGGTCGGGTCCGCCGCCGACAGCATCGGCGATGGGTGGGCGCTGATCACATGCAGCTGCGCCTTGGCCAGGCTGGCGATATCAAAGCCGTGGTCGATGATCGAATTGTGCAGCGAGCGGTGTTCGCCGTCGGTGTTGCCCACATCGATGGCTGCCAGAATCACTCCGCCGGCCCATGGCGTGGCGGTCTTGACCAGCAGTACCGGCGTCGGGCAATAGCGCAGCAGCTTCCAGTCCGCCGGCGTCAGCAGGGCCTTTTTCAGCGGGCTGTCGGGGAAGTGTTGCTTGATCACCAGGCCGCAGCCCTCGGCTTGCTGCACATCGATGATGGTTTCATGCAGGCTGTCGTTCCAGGCCTGTTCGGTGGAGACGCTGTAGCCGTCGTTCCTTAAACCTTCCTTGAGCACGCTCAACAGTGCCGAATGCTCGTGGTTCTTGTCGCAGACCAGCAGGTGCAAGTGTGCGTCGGTCACCCCGGCGATCAGCTTGGCGCGCTTGAGGGCCAGGCTTTCCGAATGCTCGGGCTCGATGACCACCAGAATGCTGCGGATGGCTTGCATGATCAGGATCTCCAGGAAGGGGCATGCAACAACTATAGTTGCTGCCCGCCAGACGTCATGTTGATACACATCAAGGCCAGTGGCTGGTGGTCTGCGACGGGGTCGGTATAATCGGCGACCTTTTGTGATCCTTTGCCCGTGAGCCCGATGAACCTGCCCGAAATCCATGAATTCCTCGGCTGCCGCACCCCTGACGCTTGGGTGCAGGCTGCCCTGGCCGATCAGGACACCCTGCTGATCGACCACAAGAACTGCGAATTCAAAGCGGCCAGCACCGCCCTGAGCCTGATGGCCAAGTATCACGCCCACGTTGACCTGATCAACATGATGTCGCGCCTGGCCCGCGAAGAGCTGGTGCACCATGAGCAAGTCATGCGCCTGATGAAAAAGCGCAAGGTCGAGCTGCGCCAACTGCACGCCGGCCGTTATGCCTCCGGCTTGCGCAAGGTGGTGCGCAGCCATGAGCCGGTCAAGCTGGTGGACACCTTGGTGGTAGGCGCTTTTATCGAAGCGCGCAGTTGCGAGCGTTTCGAAGCGTTGGTGCCGCACTTGGACGAAGAACTCGGCAAGTTCTACTTCGGTCTGCTGAAAAGCGAGGCGCGACACTTCCAGGGGTACTTGAAGCTGGCGTACCAGTATGGTGACGCCAAGGACATCGCCCAGGTCATCGAGCGGGTGAGGGCGGCCGAACAGGAACTGATCGAATCACCCGACATCGAGTTCCGCTTTCACAGTGGCGTGCCAGCCTGAGGCCACGGCCACACCGAGCAAGGCGCTGATGCCGGCCAGCAGCAGGATCACCGTTCGCATGCCCAGGGGCGCTGCCAGCACGGCAATCATCAGGCCCGCCAATGGCTGGGCCAGGTTGTTGAGCAAGGTGATCACACCCACCGTCTTGCCGAAATCCTGGACTGGAATGACCCGTTGACGGGTGCTGCGCAGGTATACGTTGAACATCTTGTCGAAGCCGGTCACCAGCAGGAATCCCACTGCGTAAGCCCACACGCCGGGACTGATCGCGGTGATCAACGCGCCGACGGCAATCATCGAATACGACAGCCCGCCCATCACCTTCAGCGGCAATGATGAGCGCGCCAGATAAAACAGAATCACGATGGTGACCAGCGCGCCGGCGGCTTGCAGCAGGGCGTAGGCATCCTTGTCGGCGGCGTAATGGCCGGTGACCATCGCGGCCGAAGTGGCCAGCGTCACCCCGACAATCAGGTTCACGCCGACCGCCAGGGTAATGATGCGTTTCAACTCCACCCGACTGCGGATGTGGCCGAACGCGGTGCGCAGGGGTTGCAGCCAGATACCCGGGTGCTGCTCATGGACCTGCACGTTTACCGTGGTGTTGCGCTGCCAGGTCAGCATGGCCAGGTCTGCCAGCACAAACAGTGCGGCGACACCCAGCACTACCCAGGGCCACGCCCAGACTTCCAGCATCAGCGCTGCCAGCAATGGCCCGAGCACCAGCCCGCTCTGGTCGGCGATCTGTGAGTAGGACAAGGTCTTGGCATAGGTGTAATGCTGGAAGACATGTGGCATTACCACTTCGCGCGCCATAATGCCCTGGGTGGTCAATACCCCGCACACGGCGGACAGGATCACCAACCAATGGATACCGTCGAACAGCCCGTAAAGCGCCACCGCCACCACACAGGCCAATGCCCGGTACACCTGGCTGATATGCAGGATGCGCACCGGTGAAAACCTGTCGCAGAGCGCCCCGCACACCGGAAACGCCAGGTAGCGAGGCAGCGACTCGACAAAAAACGCCAGGCCCGCCCATGACACGCTATTGGTAGTCTGGAACACGATCAGCGGCACGATGAACAACAGGATCTGGTCGCCCAACCGTGACAGGAACAGCGAAACGAAGAACGCCAGGTAATCCTTGCGCATGGAACTCCCTGTGAATGGCGTAAAAGATTGCAGGTTATTTGTTAAAAACTCTTAAAAGCATGAAGCTTCGTCGGCACGTACTGGCCAACGGCTTCTGTTGGCTAGCTTGCCACCTATAATGCCCACACTTCAATCCGCCTATCCACACTGAGAATTTATGGAAAACCTGGGTCTGGGCAAGGTCCTGCTCGTTGAGGACGACGAGAAGCTGGCAGGGCTGATCGCACATTTTCTATCGCAACATGGTTTTGAGGTACGGGTGGTCCACCGGGGCGATAAAGCCTTGGCGGCGTTCATTGAGTTCAAGCCGAAGATTGTCGTGCTCGACTTGATGCTGCCGGGCCAGAGCGGGTTGCATGTATGCCGCGAGATTCGCAATGTGTCGGATACGCCCATCGTGATTCTCACCGCCAAGGAAGATGACCTGGACCATATCCTCGGCCTTGAGTCCGGCGCTGACGATTACGTGATCAAGCCGATCAAACCTCCGGTATTGCTGGCGCGTTTGCGCGCCTTGCAACGCCGACAAGTGCCCGAACCCACGGTACGCGGTGCCCTGGAGTTCGGCCGCTTGTCGATTGATCGCAGTTGCCGGGTGGTCAGCCTGGGGGGCGAGAACATCGACCTCACCACCATGGAGTTCGAGCTGCTGTGGTTGCTGGCCAGCAGCTCGGGCAAGATTCTTTCGCGCGATGACATTCTCAATCGCATGCGCGGCATTGCCTTCGACGGCCTCAACCGCAGCGTCGACGTCTATATCAGCAAATTGCGCGGCAAGCTCAACGACAACCCCCGCGAGCCGGTGTGCATCAAGACCATCTGGGGCAAGGGCTACCTGTTCAATCCGTTCGCGTGGGAGGCCTAGATGCTGCGCTTGTATCTGCGCCTCTATGTCATTCTTGCGCTCGGCCTGGCTGGCTCGATCTGGCTGGTCAACTACGGCCTGGACGCGTACATGCCCGAGTCCAACGAGACCTATAACCGTGAAGCCCTGCGCGGCCCGGCATGGGCCTTGGTGGAACAACTGCGACCGGTGCGGGGTGAGGCGCGCCAGGCACGCCTGGACGAGCTGCAACCGCATTATGGCTTGCGCCTGCAACTGGTGCCGCGCGACGCCCAGCACCTGAGCGAGCGCGAACAGAAGCTCTTGGCCAATGACCAGGTGGTGGTGCGCGAGGACTTCATGAAGTTCCTGGCACCTATCGACGACGGCCCGCAATTGCTTGAGATCCAACTCCCGGAAGAGCCCAAATGGCTGTACCTGTGGGCCTATGGGTTCCTCGGCGTGAGTCTGGCCATCGTCCTGTATTTCTGGGTGCGCCCGCACTGGCGCGATCTGGAACACATCCGCCTGGCCGCGCAACGCTTTGGTGACAACGACCTCGGTTCGCGCATCCTGTTGCCGCGTCGTTCCACCGTGCGCGAACTGGCCGGGCACTTCAACCAGATGGCCGAGCGCATCGAAAGCCTGATCGCCAACCAGCGCGAACTGACCAATGCCGTGTCCCATGAATTGCGCACGCCGATTGCGCGTTTGTCGTTCGAGCTCGATCAGCTCAGGCAGCAAAGTGATCCACGCCAGAGCCGTGAGCTGATCAGCGATATGTATTCCGACCTCGGCGAGCTGGAGGAAATGGTCTCCGAGCTGTTGACCTATGCCAGCCTGGAGCGCGGCGCCACCCAGGTGACCCGCGAGAATATCGAGGCCCACAGCTGGCTCGACAGCGTCATCGGCAGCGTGGCCCTGGAGGCCGAGGCGGAAGGGGTGCAGTTGTCACTGCGCACCTGTGAGGTCGACTTTATCCGGATCGAGCCACGCTTTATGGCGCGCGCAGTAATCAACCTGTTGCGCAACGCCATTCGCTATGCCGACCGCCGTGTGGAAGTGTCGCTGGTCAAGTTCGGCAGCGGTTACGAAGTGCGGGTCAATGACGACGGCCCGGGTGTGCCGCTGGAGGGGCGCACCAAGATCTTTGAACCCTTCCTGCGCCTTGACAGCAGCCGCGACCGCCGCACCGGTGGGTTTGGCCTGGGGCTGGCGCTGGTCAAGCGCGTGAGCCAATGGCATGGCGGGCAGGTGGAAGTGCTGGACTCGGAGTGGGGCGGGGCCTCATTCCGGATGACCTGGGCGTATGCCGAGTAACACTTTTTGAATACTGCGCAGGCCAAATGTGGGAGGGGGCTTGCTCCCGATAGCGGTGGGTCAGCTAGACACCTGTCACTGATACACCGCTATCGGGAGCAAGCCCCCTCCCACATTTTGATTGGGTTACCAACTTGAATCAGAAGGTGTATTCCACCATCCCCATTACCGACGTCTGCAAGCGCCGCTCCACAATCGGGCTCTTGCCCGCTTTATCCGCCAGGTACTGCACATCCAGCAAGGTGGAGAACTGAGTGTGCTCGTTGATCGGCAAGCTCCACACCAGGTTCATGCCATTGCTGATATTGCCGCCTGCGGCCTTGTATTCCTTGAAGCGGCTGCGTGCGGCCTGGCCGGTGGTCACGCCATACCAGGTCTGCAGGTAGTCGCGGTCGCCGAAGTGGCTGTTGAGGCTGGCATCGACGGAACCGAAGCGGCCTTCATAGAGGTTGGTGCCCAGGCTCAGCTCCAGGTGGGTGTAGGCCTTGCCGGTATCTTTGTGGTCATCTTCCTTGAGCGCATGTTCCAGGGTGGCGCCGATAATCACGCCGCCGAGGTTATACGCCGCGCTCACCCCCAGTTGCGGGCGTGACTTGATCTCGCCCATGCCTTTGAGGCGTTTGGAGCCGGCATGCATGCTTTGGTTTTTATCTTTACGAGAATCGCTTGCACCGACGTAGGCGCTGAGGCTCAAGGCATTGCCTTCATAGCCCCAGCCCAGGCCCGTGTCGGTGTCGAGGAAGATGCCCCAGGGGCTGACGATTTTGCCGCCCAGCACGGGAGCTGTCATGCGTTCGTCACTGCCGCTGTAGCGCGGCGCATTGGCCACGCCGGCATTGAGACTGTATTGCCAGTCTTCGGCCAGGGCCGTGCCGGCAGTGGCCAGCAGGCACAAGGAGGTGAATGACAGGCACAGGTTCTTTGGGTACATCAGGGGATGCTCCTGGTTAGAAATTCAGGGGGGTGTGGGGGGAATGCGTACGTTTGAAGGAGTAGCCCGAAGCACTCAGGCCGTTGATCTGGCGGCTGACGGTGTCGCCCAGGCCGTAGCCGCTGCCGGCCAACACCGCATGGGCGTTGTCCACGGGCAGCAGGATGTAGTCGGTCAACGGTTCGTCATGCAATTGGCCGCGGATCACCAGGAAACCTTCTTCCAGGCGCACGCTGATGCCGCTCAATGGTGCGTCGGGTTCGTGGGTGTTAAGCACCTGATAGGTGCCGATGGTGTCGGCCCAAACCGTGGACAAAGGCGGCGCTTCAATGCGCTCGCCAATGGCGATGCGCTGGCCGTGGCTGCGCGCGGTGAGTATCTGCCGGCCTTCTACTTTCACCACATCAAGCTGGATGCGGCCCAGGTCGCCCAGGTCCTTGAGCCAGAAACCGAGTACCTTTTTCTGCGCACGCAGCCAGCCTTGGTCATCGCGCAATAGCTCGAAATCATAACCGGCCAGTTCACCGAACAAGCGCTCATGGTCATCCTTGATGCGGAACACTCCCCAGGCGGTCGCGTAGAACCCGCCCAGGCGTTTGCGGTCAACGGCTGCCGGTACCTGACGCAGCTTGAGGCCGTGGCTGGGGGCCTGGCAGTCGTCGGCGCAGACGGGTTTGCCGGTCTGGGCCTCAAGCATCAGGCGCAGGCTGTCGGTGGACAGCGACACCACCATCTCTTCGGCATTGCTGTCGTTGGCCATGATGATCACGGCCAGTTGCTGGTCCGGCAGCAGGGTCAATTGCGCGGCGAAATCGTCACCGCCACCGCTGTGCTGATAGGTGCGCACGCCCGGACCAATCGGCTCGTCACCGCAGGGCGCCAGGAACCAGCCCAGGCCCATCTGGCAGTCGAAGTCCAGGGCGTTGCCGGTGTTTTGCTGGGTGAACATCGCGTCAATCGATGTGCTGTCCAGCACCTGGTTGCCTTTGTAGCTGCCCTTGGCGAACAGCATCTGCACATAGTGGCTCAGATCCTTGGGGCTGGCCCACAGGCCGCCGGCGGCGAGGTCGCGCACCTGCGCATCGGTGCTCGCGTTGCCGTCCTCATAGCCTAGGGCGCGAAAGCTCAAGTGCGCGCCGGTGCCGAGGAAACTGGACTGGTTCATCTGCAAGGGTTTGAACAGGCTGCTTTGCAATTGCGCTTCGAAACTTTTGCCGCTGCTGCGTTCGATGGCGGCGCCCACCAGTGAATAACCGAGGTTGGAATAAGCCACCTGGGAACCTGGCAGGCTGCTCAGCCACACGCCCGATACGCGCATCGGCATCTGCCCCATGGCGTAGGTGCTGTGCAGGTCGCGCAGATGTTCGCTGGGCAATCCGGACTGATGGCTGAGCAAACGCCGCAAGGTGATCGCACGATCAGCCTCGGCCTGGTCGCTATGAAAGCGTGAGCGTACGTAGAATTCGCGCAGGGTTTGCTGGATCGGCGCATCCAGTGCCAGGCGTTGTTGCTCTACCAGTTGCAATGCCGCGGTGGCGGTGATCAGTTTGGAGATGCCGCCGGCACGAAACGCCGTATTGGGCGTGACCGGCACGCCCTGGGCCTTATCGGCCAAGCCAAAGCCACGGGCCCAGATCAGCTCCTGGCCGTTGACCAGGGCAATTGACAAGCCAGCTACGTTTTCCCTCGCCATGTCCTTGGGAATGCGGGCTTGCAGATAACGGATGATCGCGCCGTAATCGCCTTTTTGAATCGCCGGCGGGGCAGGTGGCTGCGAGTGGCAACCGATACTGCCCAGCAGGCAACCCAACAGCGGAATACCGCGCAATCTGCGAAACATGGAAGAGCACCCGATTGGTATTTGGATGCTCGAATGCTAGGGCTGCGGGGGCCAACAATCTTTGAGTGCTTTGTCGGGAAACTGTCAAAGACTGTTAACGGCTACTGCTCCACATTACTTGAGTATGGCGCAACACCTGTGGGAGGGGGCTTGCCCTAATGCCAGTCAGTTAAGCGGTCATCGCCTTCTGTAGGAGCGAGCTTGCTCGCGAAAAACGTCAACGATAACGCGTGTTTGCTGAATGAACGCGGCGCCTGTAAGTTTTTCGCGAGCAAGCTCGCTCCTACAAAAGAGCCTTAACTGACTGGCATTAGGGCTTGCCCTCCCACATTTTCAAACCTCTATTAACCCACAAGTCCCAAACGCTCATGCCAATCGGCAATCGATTCATCAGGGTATTCATCGAACCGCAAGTCACCCTTGCGCACACTGACCTCCACCCACGGCGCCTTGGAGCCCAGCATCAGGTGCGTGTGTTCCGGCGGCACCGGCAGCGGCGTGTCGATGGCCGAGGCAAACGGGTGGATCAGCTCCGGCCACTGCGGGCTGAACAGCCACAGGCCGCTGCCGCACCGGGAGCAGAAATGCCGCTCGGCGCTGCTCGCATGGGCACGGCTGGCGCCCTCGGGCTTGAGCTTGGCGTGGTAGATGGAAATCTGTTTGCGCCCGCGTACCTTCAAGCTCTTGGCGTCACCGCCCAGGTTGATCGCGTATCCGCCGCCGCCCTGGGTCTTGCGGCAGATCGAGCAGTAGCAGCGCTGGTAAGGGTAGGGGTGGGCGCTGGTCAGGCTGAATGTCACAGCGCCACAATGGCAGGATCCTTCGAGTTGCATGGGGCGTCTCCTCTGGCAAGGTGACGTTCAAGCTTAGGCGTTTTCCGGCATCAAGGTAGCGATCAGTGCGCGAATGGTCCCCGGCAGCGCCTCCAATTCGCGCACCAGGATGCTGCGTTCGCGAATTGCCCAGGGCTCGTCCAGCTTCACGGTCACCAATTGCATGGTGCGGCTATGGCGCAGGGCGGCCGACTCGGGAATGATACCGATGCCCACCCCGGCCTCGACCATCCGGCAGATCGCTTCGAAGCTCGAAACCTGGATGCGCAGCGACAAGTGTTTGCCCAGGCGCTCGACGTGTTCGCGCAAAAAGCTCAACAGCGTGCTGCCTTCATGCAGGCCGATATGCTGGTATGCCAGGGTCTGCTCCAGGGTGACCGACGGCTGGTCTGCCAGGGGATGCCCGACCGGCACCATCAGCACCAGTTCATCGGTGCTGAAATGCAGCACTTGCAAACCCGACGCTTCTACGGGGCCGGCAATGATGCCCATGTCACTGGTGCCATCGAGCACGCCGCGCACGATATCCCGGGACAGGCGCTCCTGCAGGTCAACGGTCACCCCCGGCCGCTGGGACAAAAAGCCCGCCAGCACTTCCGGCAAGAACTCGGTGACCGCCGTGGTGTTGGCGAAGATGCGGATATGCCCGGCCGAATCCACGCCGTATTGGGTGAACTCGCTTTTCAGGTAATCGACCTGGCGCATGATCAACCGGGCGTGGTGCAACAGGCGTTCGCCTGCCGGGGTGATCTCCACCCCACGGCTGTCGCGGTACAACAGGCGGGTGTCGAGCTGGCCTTCCAGGGCCTTGATTCGCGCACTGGCGGCGGCCGGCGAGAGGAACGCCCGCTTGGCGCCCTGGGTCAGGCTGGGGGATTCGGCGATATGGATAAACAGGCGCAGGTCGGCGAGATCAAAATGCATAAAAACTCCGGATAGGAACACCAACCTCATCACCATGAAAATCCAAGGTGGGAGGGGGCTTGCTCCCGATAGCGGTGTATCAGCTAGCACATTGGGTACTGACCCACCGCCATCGGGAGCAAGCCCCCTCCCACATTGGGGATGCGGCGTTTTTTTGTAAGTTGGCGTTCAGCATAACCGAACGCTGGATTATTGAAATGCAAATTCTCAGAACGGCCAGGCCCTTGCATGATCGGCAGCAGATACCCACTGCCTGAGGATCTGCACCCGATGAGTGCCACTGATTGGATCGGCCGAAGTGAAACCGCCCACGACCACCTGAGCCATAACCTGCTCAAGCGTATCGCCGCTACGTTGGGCGAAAGCGTGCCCGCCGAGGGCGAAGCCGTTGCGCCACTTTGGCAATGGTGCTTCTTCCAGGACCCACTGCCGGAATCGGCCTTGGGCAGCGACGGTCATCCGGCCCGCGGCGGCTTCCTGCCGCCGGCCGATAATCGCAATCGCATGTGGGCCGGTGGGCGTATCGAATTCCTGCACCCGCTGCGTGCCGGCGAGGCGGCCACCCGTGTGTCGACCATCACTCAGGTCGAAGAAAAGGCCGGGCGCACCGGCGTGTTGCTGTTTGTCACCGTGCGCCATGACTACTCCCAGGACGGTCGTCTGGCGATCCGCGAGGA
Organism: Pseudomonas khavaziana; assembly: GCF_036704165.1. Classification (NCBI taxonomy): domain Bacteria; kingdom Pseudomonadati; phylum Pseudomonadota; class Gammaproteobacteria; order Pseudomonadales; family Pseudomonadaceae; genus Pseudomonas; species Pseudomonas khavaziana. The sequence continues at coordinate 3,667,898 of NZ_CP129946.1, read as the reverse complement.
ACAGGACATCGTTTACCGCGAACCCACACCGCCCAAGACCGGCAGTGGCGATGCCCTGGCCCAGGGCGAATGGACGGAGACGGTCGAGCCGACGCCCACCTTGTTGTTCCGCTACAGCGCCGCGACCTTCAACGGCCACCGCATCCACTACGACTACCCCTATGTCACCGGTACCGAAGGTTATGCCGGCCTGGTGGTGCATGGCCCGCTGATCGCCACCTTGAACCTGCGGGCGTTCTGCCGGGCGCATCCCGACGCGACGCTGCGCCGTTTCAGCTATCGCGGCGTACGCCCATTGATTGCGCCGCAACCGTTTGAGGTGGGCGGGCGCATCTGCGCACCCGGGGTCGCAGAACTCTGGGCCGGCAATGCCGAAGGCCTGGCGCAGACCGCCCAGGTGCATTTCGAATAATCCAAGAACAACAGGCGGAGAGCCGTTAATGAACCCCCATGACAATGAAGAACTCAATGCCATCCGCGAAGGCGTGCGTGCCTTGTGCGCCGAGTTCGATGCCGCCTACTGGCGCAGTGTCGATGAACAAAAGGGCTTTCCCGAAGCCTTCGTCAAGGCGCTGACCGACGCCGGTTGGCTGTCGGCGATGATTCCCGAGGAGTACGGCGGCTCCGGCCTGGGGCTGGCCGAAGCCTCGGTGATCCTCGAGGAGGTCAACCGCTGCGGCGGCAATTCCGGCACCGTGCACGGCCAGATGTACAACATGTTCACCCTGTTGCGTCACGGCAGTGAGGCGCAGAAACGCTTCTACCTGCCCAAGCTGGCCAGCGGTGAGCTGCGCCTGCAGTCGATGGGCGTCACCGAGCCGACCACCGGCACCGACACCACCAAGATCAAGACCACCGCGATCAAGCGTGGCGACAAGTACGTGATCAACGGTCAGAAAGTCTGGATCTCGCGGGTGCAGCACTCCGACCTGATGATCCTGCTGGCGCGCACCACGCCCTTGGCCGAGGTGAAGAAAAAGTCCGAAGGCATGTCGATCTTCCTGGTCGACCTGCGCGACGCCATCGGTAACGGCCTGAGCGTGCAGCCCATCGCCAATATGGTCAACCACGAGACTAACGAACTGTTCTTCGACAACCTGGAGTTGCCCGCTGACAGCCTGATTGGCGAGGAGGGCAAGGGCTTCAAGTACATCCTCGATGGCCTGAATGCCGAGCGCACCCTGATCGCCGCCGAATGCGTCGGTGACGGTCGTTGGTTTATCGAAAAGGCCAGCGCCTACGCCCGCGACCGCGTGGTGTTTGGCCGGCCCATCGGGCAGAACCAGGGCGTGCAGTTCCCGATTGCCGAGGCCCATATCGAGATCGAAGCGGCCGACCTGATGCGCTGGCGCGCCTGTGAGGAATACGACAGCGGCAAGCACGCCGGGGCCAGCGCCAACATGGCCAAGTACCTGGCGGCCAAGGCGTCCTGGGAAGCGGCCAACGCCTGCCTGCAAACCCACGGCGGTTTTGGCTTTGCCTGCGAATACGACGTGGAGCGCAAATTCCGCGAGACCCGCCTGTACCAGGTGGCGCCGATCTCCACCAACCTGATCCTGTCCTACGTGGCCGAGCATTTGCTCGAACTGCCACGTAGCTTCTGAGGGCCTGAGCATGCGTGATACCCAGGCCCTGTGCCGTTTCCTCGCCGATCTGACGTACCAACAGGTGCCCGAGCCGGTACTGGCGCGCATCGAAGAGCTGTATCTGGATTGGCTCGCTTCGGCGTTGGCCAGCCGGGGCGCACACCCGATTCCACTGTTCGAACGCTATGCGCAGAAGATGGGGCCGAGCAGCGGAGCGGCCCAGGTGATCGTCAACGGCACCGGCACCAGCGCGTATTTTGCCGCGTTGGTCAACGCGGCCTCATCCCATCTGGTGGAGCAGGATGACCTGCACAACAGCTCGGTGCTGCACCCGGCCACGGTGGTGTTTCCTGCCGCTTTGGCCGCTGCCCAGGACCTCAACAAGTCAGGCCGCGAGTTGTTGTTGGCCTCGGTGGCCGGTTATGAGGCTGGGATTCGCATCGGTGAATTCATGGGTCGCTCCCACTATCGCATCTTCCACACCACGGCCACGGTCGGCACCTTGGCGGCGGCGGTCGCGGTGGGCAAGTTGCTTGATTTCAACCAGGAACAGTTCATCAACCTGCTCGGCAGCGCCGGCACCCAGGCGGCCGGGCTGTGGGAGTTCTTGCGCGATGCCGCCGACTCCAAGCAACTGCATACGGCCAAGGCCGCGGCGGACGGCTTGCTGGCGGCCTATCTCACCGCCGATGGCTTGACCGGCGCACGCAATATCCTGGAAGGCGACCAGGGCCTGGCGGCGGGCATGTCCACTGATGCCGAGCCAGGCAAATTATCCGCCGGCCTGGGCAGCCGTTGGGCGCTGGTGGAAACCTCGTTCAAATTCCACGCTTCCTGTCGCCACACCCATCCAGCCGCCGATGCGCTGCTGGCGGTGATGCAGCGCGAAGGTTTGAGCGCGCTACAGATTGCTCGGGTACAGACCCGCGTGCACCAAGGCGCCATCGATGTGCTCGGTCGAGTGACGGTGCCGACCACGGTGCACCAGGCCAAATTCTCCATGGGCACCGTGCTCGGCCTGATCGCCGTGCATGGCAAGGCGGGTCTGCCTGAATTCCATGAACTGGCGTTGAACGACCCCGCTGTCGCGGCCTTTCGCGACAAGGTCAGCATGACTCTCGACCCCGAGGTCGATGCTGCTTACCCGCAACGCTGGCTGGGCCGCGTCACCGTCACCACCACCGATGGCCGCACGCTGCACGGCGCCATCGACGAGCCCAAGGGCGACCCAGGCAACAGCCTGAGTCGCGCCGAACTGGCGGACAAGTTCCAGCGCCTGACCCATTTCAGCGGTGCCCGCACACCGGCCCAGGCCAATGGCCTGATCGAGCAGGTGTGGAACCTGCGTCACACCGCGTCCATGGCCCATTGGCTTTGAGGGATTTGTCATGAGTAACCAACGACCGCTGGACGGCATTACCGTCGTCAGCCTGGAACACGCGATTGCCGCGCCATTCTGCACCCGCCAACTGGCCGATCTCGGCGCCCGGGTGATCAAGGTCGAGCGCCCCGGTGCCGGTGACTTTGCCCGGGGCTATGACGAGCGCGTGCGTGGCCTGGCGTCGCACTTCGTCTGGACCAACCGTTCAAAAGAGAGCCTGACCCTGGACCTCAAGCAGGACGAGGCGGGCGCCATTCTCGAGGCGTTGCTCGCCGATGCCGATGTGCTGGTGCAGAACCTGGCCCCCGGCGCGGCGGCGCGCATGGGCTTGTCGTTCGAGGCGCTGCATGAGCGTTTCCCGCGGCTGATCGTCTGTGATATTTCCGGCTACGGCGAAGGCGGGCCCTACGAGAAAAAGAAAGCCTACGACCTGTTGATCCAGAGTGAAGGCGGCTTTCTCTCGGTGACCGGTGGCCCGGGTGACGAGCAAATGGCCAAGGCCGGTTGCTCCATCGCCGATATCTCCGCCGGCATGTACGCTTACAGCGGCATCCTTTCGGCGCTGCTGCTGCGTGGCAAGACCGGCAAAGGCAGCCGCATCGACGTGAGCATGCTCGAAAGCCTGGTGGAGTGGATGGGTTACCCGATGTACTACGCCTTCGACGGCGCGCCACCGCCACCGCGTGCCGGCGCGGCGCATTCGACGATTTACCCCTACGGGCCGTTTCCCACCGGTGACGGCAGTACGGTGATGCTCGGGTTGCAGAACGAGCGTGAGTGGGCGGCGTTCTGCGACAAGGTATTGCTCACCCCTGCGCTGGCGACGGACGAACGTTTCAGCGCCAATTTCAAGCGTTCGGCCAACCGCGACGCGCTGCGCCAGATCATTGTCGCAAGCTTTGCCCAGTTGGACGCCGAGGCGCTGATCCAGCGCCTGGAGCACGCGCAGATCGCCAGCGCCCGGGTCAACGATATGCAAGGCGTGTGGGACCACCCGCAACTCAAGGCCCGTGACAGCTGGCGCGAAGTCGACAGCCCGGCCGGGCCGTTGCCGTCGCTGTTGCCACCGGCCCGCAATGCCGCGTTTACCCCGCGCATGGATGGCGTGCCGGCTTTGGGACAACACAGCCAGGGCATCCTCGACAAGCTGGGTTATTGCGCTGACACCATCGACAGCCTGCGTGCACGCGGCGTTATCTAACCAGGAATTTCAGCGATGCCAAAGCCCCTAGTACGTTCAGCGTTATTTGTGCCGGGCAGCCGCCCGGAGCGGTTTGCCAAGGCCCTGGCCAGTGGCGCCGACGCGGTAATCGTGGATTTTGAAGACGCAGTGGAAGAGCCCCTCAAGCGCCAGGCCCGGGACAACCTGGGGGCGTTTTTGCACGCCCATCCCGGGGCCCAGGTGTGGGTGCGTATCAATGCGCCGGAGCACGCCGAGCATTTTGAGGATGTGGCGTTCTGCAAGGCCCATGCAAATGTCGCGGGTGTGCTGCTGCCCAAGGTCGAGAGCGCAGCCCAGGTCGCCGTGGTGGCTGCCACCGGCAAACCCATCTGGCCGATCATCGAAAGCGCTCGCGGCTTGTTGGCCGTGGCCGACATTGCCCATGCGCCGCTGGTGCAGCGGCTGTCGTTCGGTGGCTTGGACCTGGCCCTGGACCTCAACCTGAGCAGCCATTCCCGCGCCGCTGAGTTTGCCCTCGACCAGGCGCGCCTGGCGCTGATCGTGCATTCGCGCGCCGCCGGGCTGGTCGCACCGCTGGACGGCGTACACCCCGCCATCGACGACCCCGAGGGCCTGCGCCGCTCGATCCGGCATGCCTATGAAATGGGTTTTGCCGGGGCGTTGTGTATCCATCCCAAGCAGGTTCCGGTGATTCACCAGGCGCTGGCGCCCAGCGCCGAAGACTTGGCCTGGGCCAAGCGCGTGGTGGAGGCCGGTGCCCATGGGGCAGGGGCGTATCAGATTGATGGGCAGATGGTGGATGCGCCGGTGCTGTTGCGCGCGCAACGGCTGCTCACTGGCGAAACCGAATAAAAACTGTGGGAGCGGGCTTGCTCGCGAATGCGGTATGCCAGGCGCCGAATCGTTGACTAATCCACCGCATTCGCGAGCAAGCCCGCACACATTAGAACATCAGCGCTTAATAGGCCCGCGTTCGGCCAGGCCGAACGCAGGTATCTAAAATTCGAAATTCTCAACACGCATCACATCAGGCACCTTGCCTGACAACACAACAATAAGAAGGTGATTTCCCATGCTCAAGTTTTCTCGGGCGCTGCTGTGCGCCGCCACCTTGTTTGCCGCAGGCCTGGCCCAGGCGGCGGACCCGATTGTGATCAAGTTTGCCCATGTGGTCGCCGAAAACACCCCCAAGGGCCAGGGCGCGCTGCTGTTCAAAAAACTTGCTGAAGAACGCCTGCCCGGCAAGGTCAAGGTAGAGGTGTACCCCAACTCATCGCTGTTCGGCGATGGCAAGGAAATGGAAGCGCTGTTGCTGGGCGATGTGCAGATGCTGGCGCCGTCCCTGGCCAAGTTCGAGCACTACACCAAGCAAGTGCAGATCTACGACCTGCCGTTCCTGTTCAACGACCTGGCCGCGGTCGACCGTTTCCAGGCCGCCGAGGGCAAGCAGCTGCTGACCTCGATGCAGGACAAGAACATCCTCGGCCTGGCCTATTGGCACAACGGCCTCAAGCAGCTCTCCGCCAACAAGGCCTTGCATGAACCCAAGGACGCCCGTGGCCTGAAGTTCCGCGTGCAAGCCTCCAGCGTGCTCGAGGAACAGTTCAAGGCGATCCGTGCCAACCCACGCAAGATGAGCTTCGCCGAAGTCTATCAAGGGCTGCAGACCGGCACCGTGAATGGCACCGAGAACACCTGGTCGAACTATGAAAGCCAGAAGGTCAACGAGGTGCAGAAATACTTCACCGAATCCAACCACGGCCTGATCGACTACATGGTGATCACCAACGCCAAGTTCTGGAACGGCCTGCCGCCGGATATCCGCAGTACCCTGGAGCAGATCATGGCCGAGGTCACCGTCGAGGTAAACAAACAGGCCGAAGCGCTGAACCAGTCGTCCAAGCAGAAGATCATCGACGCCAAGACCAGTGAAATCATCGAACTGACTCCAGAGCAACGTTCCCTTTGGCGCGAGGCCATGCGCCCGGTGTGGCAGAAGTTCGAAGGCGAGATCGGGGCTGACCTGATCAAGGCGGCGGACGCTTCCAACCAGTAATCCCCAGGGTGTACTGAGATCCAATGTGGGAGGGGGCTTGCTCCCGATAGCGGTGGATCAGAGGCAGATCTGCAAGCTGACACGCTGCTATCGGGAGCAAGCCCCCTCCCACATTTCGGGCAAGTTCCACCCTGGTATTTCATTTGCCTCGCGAGGTTTTGCCATGCAAACGCTAAGGCGCGTCTGGGAGCACCTGGAGGAAGGCTTTATTGCCTTCCTGCTCGCCGCCATGACCCTGGTGACATTCGTCTACGTCATGCTCAACAACATCTACACCCTGTTCTTCGCCCTGGCGGATAAATGGGCCTGGAGCAGCAATTTCTTCAACGCCCTGGGCGATGGCACCATGACCTGGGCCCAGGACATGACCTGGAGCGTGGCGCTGACCAAGGCCATGTTCGGCTGGCTGATTTTCTTCGGCATTTCCTACGGTGTACGCACCGCCGGCCACCTCGGCGTGGACGCATTGGTCAGGCTGACCAAGCGCCCGGTGCAACGCCTGCTCGGCCTGCTCGCCTGCCTGTGCTGCCTGGCCTATGCCGGGTTGTTCATGGTGGCCAGCTACAAGTGGGTGAGTGCGGTGATGACCGCGCATATCGGCGCCGAAGACCTCGACCAGTTCGGCATCGATGTGGGCGACATCGTGGCGATCGTGCCCATCGGCTTTGCCTTGGTATTCATCCGCTACCTGGAAATTTTCTATCGCATCTTTACCCACCGCCAGGTCGGGTTGGGGCTGGCCGACGAGGCCGGTGAGGCCAGCAAGTTGGCCGGCAGCCATGAGGAGCGTCACTGATGGCCGTGCTCTGTCTGTTTCTGCTGTTGTTTGTGTTCATGTTCCTCGGCGTGCCGATTGCGATTTCCCTGGGGCTGTCCGGTGCGGTGTCGATTCTGATGTTCAGCCAGGACTCGGTGAGTTCCCTGGCGATCAAGCTGTTTGAAACCTCCGACGCCTACACCTTCCTGGCGATTCCGTTCTTCCTGCTGTCCGGCGCGTTCATGACCACCGGCGGCGTAGCCCAGAGGCTGATCGACTTCGCCAATGCCTGTGTCGGCCACATCCGCGGCGGCCTGGCGATTGCGGCGGTGCTGGCCTGCATGTTGTTTGCGGCGCTGTCCGGCTCGTCACCGGCCACGGTGGCGGCGGTGGGCTCGATTGCCGTGGCAGGCATGGTGCGTTCCGGTTATCCGAAGGAGTTTGGTGCGGGGATCATCTGCAACGCCGGGACCTTGGGGATCCTGATTCCGCCGTCAATTGTGATGGTGGTGTATTCGGCGGCGACCGAAACCTCGGTGGGCAAGCTGTTCATGGCCGGGGTGATCCCGGGACTGTTGCTGGGCCTGATGCTGATGATCGCGATCTACATCGTCGCACGCATCAAGAAATTGCCGGCGCAACCACGGGCGACGTTCCGCGAGTGGCTCAGTTGCGCCCGCCGGGCTTTCTGGGGCCTGTTGCTGTTGGTGATCATCCTCGGCGGCATCTACAGCGGCATGTTCACCCCCACCGAAGCGGCGGCGGTGGCGGCGGTGTATTCGGCGTTTGTGGCGCTGTTTATCTACAAGGACATGAAGCTGCGCGACTGCCCCAAGGTGCTGCTGGAATCCGGGCGGTTGTCGATCATGCTGATGTTCATCATCGCCAACGCCATGCTGTTTGCCCATGTGCTGACCACTGAGCAGATTCCCCAGGAAATCACTGCGTGGGTGATCTCTGAAGGGCTAACGCCGATTGGTTTCTTGATCATGGTCAACGTGGTGCTGCTGATTGCCGGCAGCTTCATGGAGCCCTCGGCCATCGTGCTGATTCTGGCGCCGATCTTCTTCCCGATTGCGATGAAGCTGGGCATTGATCCGATTCACCTGGGCATCGTGATGGTGGTGAACATGGAAATCGGTCTGGTGCATCCACCGGTGGGGTTGAACCTGTTTGTGACCTCGGCGGTGACGGGGTTGACCCTGGGGCAAACCATTCGCGCGGCGATGCCGTGGCTGATGATCCTGTTGGTGTTCCTGATCATGGTCACTTATTTGCCGTTCATTTCCCTCGCACTGCCGCAGTGGCTCGGAATGTAAACGCAGTCAAAAATGTGGGAGGGGGCTTGCTCCCGATGAGGGAGTGTCAGTAGTGCATCTGTAACTGAACCACCACCATCGGGAGCAAGCCCCCTCCCACAGGGCTTTTGTGTTCGGAGTTATTTATCCAGCGCACTCAAGATCGCGTGCGCCACCTTCACCCGCTCGGCATTCGGGTAGTTGCGGTTCGCCAGGATCACCACGCCCATGTCCTTGCTTGGCACATACGCCACATACGCACCAAAGCCGCCAGTGGAGCCGGTCTTGTTGTACAGCACGTTGGCCGGTTGCGCCTGGGCCGGGCTCAGCCAGTTGACCTTGTGCGGCTCCATCGCCATCGGCGTGGAGTTGCCGTCGATCAAAGCTTGCAGGGTGATGGGGTAGGGGTAGCGTTCCCAACCCAGGCCCTGGGTCATTTCGTTGACCCTGTAGTAGCCGGCGTGAGTGGCAGCGATGGCTTGTTGCAGGGGCTGTTCCAGGGTCTGCGGGTGCATGTTGGCGATCACGTAGCGAGCCAGGTCCTGGCTGCTGGTCTTGATGCCGTAGGCTTCGCTGTCCAGGGCGCCGGGGCTCACGCGTACGGGATTTTGCTGCTTGTCATAGCCTTGGGCATATTGGCCGGCTTTGTCGGCACGCACGCGGACATAAGTGTTGGTCAAGCCCAGCTTGGGCAGCAGGGTCTTCTCCATCGCGACGTTGAATGGCTGCCCCAGGCTTCGCGCTGCCAGGTAGCCGAACAGGCCGATACTGGGGTTGGAATACAGACGCTGTTCACCCGGGGCATACGTGGGTTTCCAGTGCTGGAAGTAGCTGAGCATTGAGGCTGCACGGTCGGCGGCGTCCGGAAACTGCAGCGGCAGGCCTCCTGGGGTATAGGTCGCCAGTTGCAGCAGGCTGATGCGGTCAAACGCGCTGCCGGCCAGGGCGGGCAAGTGTTGGCTGGCCATATCCGACAGTTTGAGCTTGCCGGTGGCCTGGGCATACCCGCCGAGGGTGGCGGTGAAGGTTTTACTCACCGAGCCTATTTCGAACAGGGTGTCTTCGGTTACCGGGGCCTGGGTGTCCTTGGCAGCGACGCCGTAGTTAAAGTATTGCACCTTGCCCTTGTTGACCACGGCCACCGACAAGCCCGGGATAGCTTGCTGCTGCATCAAGGCTTTGACGTTGCTGTCCACGACCTGGCGTATATCGACGGCGGCCATGCAACTACCAGACCCCAGCAATAACGCGGAAACCAGCAGTGTTTGTAAGTTGCGCTTCATGGTGACTCGCTTCCATGTAAAAGAGTGATGACGATCAGAACCTGCGCAGGCGTGGCAAATCTAGGTGGATTTCAGGACGCGGGCAAACGATGATATCTCGCACCAGCCATTAGAAAAATTGGGGTAAGCCTTGCTGCGTTCCCATCTGCCGCTCAATGCCCTGCGTGCCTTCGAAGCCTCGGCGCGCCATTTGAGCTTTACCCGTGCGGCCATTGAGCTGTGCGTGACCCAGGCGGCCGTCAGCCATCAGGTTAAAAGTCTCGAAGCCCAACTCAATGTTACGTTGTTCAAGCGCTTGCCTCGGGGCCTGATGCTCACCAGCGAAGGCGAAACCCTGCTGCCGGTGCTGCGTGATGCCTTTGATCGCATTGCCCTGACGTTGGGCCAGTTCGAGGGCGGGCATTACCGTGAAGTGCTGACGGTGGGGGCGGTCGGCACCTTTGCGGTGGGCTGGCTGTTGCCACGCCTGGCGGATTTCCACAGTCGCTACCCGTTTATCGACCTGCGCCTGTCCACCCACAACAACCGCGTGGATGTGGCCGCCGAAGGCCTTGACTACGCGATCCGCTTTGGCGCCGGCGCCTGGCACGGCACCGATGCATGCCCATTGCTGGAGGCGCCGTTGACGGTGTTGTGCGTACCGCAGATTGCCGAGCAACTGCACAGTCCGGCGGACGTGTTGAAGCACACCTTGCTGCGCTCCTACCGTGTCGATGAGTGGAGCCTGTGGTTCCAGGCCGCCGGCTTGCCCTTTGACACGCGGGTGCCGCGCAGTATCGTGTTCGACTCCTCGCTGGCGATGATGGAAGCCGCCCTGCAAGGCAGCGGCGTGGCCCTGGCGCCGGCGCTGATGTTTTCGCGGCAGTTGGAGAGCGATGTGTTCCGCCAGCCGTTCCAGGTAGGAATTACGACTGGCAGCTATTGGTTGACCCGTTTGCAGTCGCGCAATGAGACATCGGCGATGCTGGCGTTCAAAGGATGGTTGCAGACCAGTGCTGCCTGATGTGGGAGAGGGATCGCCCTCTGTAGGAGCGAGCTGGCTCGCGAAAAACGTCAACGATAACGCGTGCTTCCTGAATCAACGCGGTGTCTGTGAGTTTTTCGCGAGCCAGCTCGCTCCTACAAAAGCCTTAACTGATCGGCATTAGGGTGCTGTCAGGCGAGGTATTTGTGGAACCATGCCAGGGTACGCTCCCAGGCGAGGTTCGCTGCCGCTTCGTCATAGCGCGGTGTCGAATCGTTGTGAAAACCGTGGTTGGCACCTTTGTAGATATACGCTTCATAAGTGGTGCCGGCGGCTTTCAATGCCTGCTCATACGCCGGCCAGCCCTCATTGATTCGCGTATCCAGCTCACCGTAATGCAGCATGATCGGCGCCTTGATGCGCGGTACATCCTTGGCATCGGGTTGGCGCCCGTAGAACGACACCGCCGCGCCCAGTTCCGGGTAGGCCACCGCCGCCGCATTGGTCACGCCGCCGCCATAGCAGAACCCGGTGATGCCGACCTTGCCGGTGCTGCTGTCGTGGTGCATCAGCCATTCGATGGCGGCGAAGAAGTCGTTCATTAGCTTGGTCGGGTCGACGGTCTGTTGCAGTGCCACGCCTTTTTCGTCGTTGCCGGGGTAGCCGCCGACCGAGGTCAGGCCGTCCGGGGCCAGGGCGATAAAGCCGGCCTTGGCCAGGCGCCGGGCAACGTCTTCGATATAGGGGTTCAGGCCACGGTTTTCATGCACCACCACCACGGCCGGCAGCTTGCCGGCGACCTTGGCCGGGCGCACCAGGTAGCCGCGCACCGTGCCGTTGCCCTTGGGCGACGGGTAGGTGATGTAGTCGGCGACGATGTCCGGGTCGGTGAATTTCACTTGTTCGGCCAGGGCGTAGTTGGGGCTAAGGGCTGCCAGCAGCGCCGAAGCGGTGAGGCCGCCGAAGGTGAACAGCGCCGCACGGTCGAGAAATTCGCGGCGGTTGAGCTTGCCGTGGGCGTAGCCGTCGTAGAGCTCCAGCAGTTCGGGGGCGAAGTCCTTGGCGGTGAGACGGGTCATTGTGCAGTCCTCGGTCAGCGGTTGCAGTCACTGTAGACCAGGATCACGTCTCGCGACCATGGGCGGCCGCGGCCAGTTGGCCGGTGTCGACGCGCACGAACACCGAGTCGCCGATGGCGGTGAGTACATCGCCGGCATACACCTCGCAAACCACGCGGCTTTTGCGTCCAACCTCGCCTTCGACCCGGGCACGCAGGGTCAGGGGCACACCCATGGGGGTGGGCTTGATGAATTTGATACCGAGGTTGCCGGTGACGCAGTCAATGCGCGGCAGGCTGCCGGGTTCACGTTGCTCGGCGCGGTAGTGGTAGGCCATGGCGGTCCAGTTGGAATGGCAGTCCACCAGCATGGCGATCAGGCCACCGTAGACCAGGTCTGGCCAGCCGCTGTATTTAGCCTCGGGCTGATGCTCGGCGATGACGTGCATGCCATCGTCGGCCCAGCGGCTCTTGATGTGCAGGCCGTGGGGGTTGCTGCTGCCGCAGCCGTAGCAGATGCCTTCAGGCGCGGTGGTGTCCTGCAGAGATGCGCGGTGCATGTAGAGTCCTTGTTGTTCTTGGGGCGACGCCTCTGTTTAGCAGGCCCCGCGTCAGCGAGCAAACTTCTTCGCCCCGACCACGCAGCCGATCACCGCCACCGTCACCAGTACCATGCCCAGGCTGACCTGTTCGTGCAGCAGGCCCGCCGCCAGCGCCAGGCCGAAGAAAGGTTGCAGCAATTGCAACTGGCCGACCGCAGCAATACCGCCCTGGGCCAGGCCGCGATACCAGAACACAAAGCCGATCAACATGCTGAACAGCGACACGTATCCCAGGCTCAGCCACGCCGGCAGGCTGATGCCATTGAAGGACGAAGGCGCCAGCAGCAGGCTCAGCGGCGCCACCACCGGCAGCGACACCACCAACGCCCAGCAGATCACCTGCCAGCCGCCGAGGCTGCGCGACAGTTTGGCGCCTTCGGCATAACCCAGGCCGCATACCAGCACCGCCAACAGCATCAATAAGTCGCCCGCAGGAGCGGCGCTCAAGCCTTGGGCCAAGGCATAACCCATCACCAACAAGCTGCCCAGGATCGAAAACAACCAGAACACCGGCCTGGGCCGCTCGCCGCCACGCAGCACGCCGAACACCGCCGTGGCCAATGGCAGCAGGCCGATGAAGACGATGGAGTGGGCCGAGGTCACGTATTGCAGGGCCAGGGCCGTCAGCAGTGGGAAGCCGATCACCACGCCCAGGGCGACGATGATCAGCGGTGCCCATTGCTGGCGGGCCGGGCGTTTCTCCTTGAACAGCCACAACAGGCCTATGCCCAGCAAGGCGGCGAGGGTTGCGCGGAGCATGGTCAGGAATACCGGGTCGAATTCCATCACCGCCAGGCGCGTGGCCGGCAGCGATCCGCTGAAAATCACCACGCCGATAAAACCGTTGATCCAGCCTTGGGTGCTGCTATCCAGGGGGCCGAGGGGGGAGGTGCGTTCCATGAGGGACTGTCCGGAAAAAGGAGGTTGCGTGTCGGCTATCCTAGGCTCGAAGATTAGGGCAATCAAAAAATTGTCATGGATACAGCCCTATGCCCCGTGCCCGCTACAAGTCGCTGGTCGATACCTTCGCCGAGGCCATTCGCAGCGGCCGGATGTCACCCGGTACGCGCCTGCCCACCCACCGACAATTGGCCGCCGAGCATGGCTTGGCGCTGGTGACTGCCAGCCGGGTGTACAGCGAGTTGGAAGCCATGGGCCTGGTCAGTGGCGAGACCGGGCGTGGCACCTTCGTGCGCGAGATTGCGTTGCCGCCGGGGCAGGGCAGTGGGCAGATGACGGTGGCGGCGGGCCTGCTGGATCTGAACTTCAACTACCCGTCCTTGCCGGGCCAGGCCGAACTGTTGCGCACGGCGTTGCGTCAACTGGCGCTGTCCGGCGACCTGGAGGCGCTGCTGCGTTACCAGCCCCATGCCGGGCGTGTGCATGAGCGCGCCGCTGTGGCGCGACACTTGTTGAACCGAGGGCTGGCGGTGGATGCCGAGCAAGTGCTGGTGGTCAGCGGCGCCCAGCATGGCTTGGCGGTGACCCTGATGGCGTTGCTCAAGCCTGGGGATGTGATCGCGGTGGATGCGCTGACCTACTCAGGCTTCAAGGTGCTGGCTGAAACCCTGCATCTGGAAATTGTCGCCATCCCGGTCACCGCCAGCGGCCCGGACCTGGATCACCTGCACAACCTGTGTCGCAGGCGTCCGGTACGTGCGGTGTACAGCATGCCGACCCTGCATAACCCGCTGGGCTGGGTGCTGAGCCTGGAACAGCGCGAGCGCTTGGTGGCAGTTGCACGGCAGCACAACCTGATGATCATCGAAGATGGCGCCTACGCGTTTCTCGCCGAGGACGCACCCGCGCCGTTGGCAACGCTGGCCCCGGAGCGCACGGTGTATATCGGCGGGTTGTCCAAGAGCGTCGCCACCGGTTTGCGCGTTGGTTTTATCGCTGCGCCGTCGGCCTGGGTGAACACGTTGGAACGCACGATCATGGCCACCACCTGGAACGTACCGGGGGTGATGAGTGCGATTGCGGTGGCCTGGCTCGAAGACGGTACGGTGGCGCAACTGGAGGCGCAAAAGCGCGACGATGCCCAGGCCCGCCAGGTGTTGGCGGCGCAGGTGCTGGCGGGGGTGAGGTATATCAGCCATCCGTCATCGTATTTTTTGTGGTTGCCACTGGCGGAGGATGCGCGCGCCGATCAAGTCGCCATGACCTTGCAGCGCGACGGCGTCTGCGTCTCCACCGCCGAGCCTTTCGCGGTCTCGGCCCAGGTGCCCCACGCACTGCGCCTGGCCCTTGGCTCGGTGTCGATGGGGCAGTTGCGTGAAGCCCTGGTGAAGGTGCGCAAGGTGGTGGCGTGGTGACCTGTCCTCAGTATTTGTAAGCCTGGCGCCCGATCAGCAGCCATTTGCCGTGTTGCTTCTGCCAGACCTGGAAGTTATCGATGTCGGTGGGTGTATCCACGCCACTGTTCACCGCCAAGGCGTGGAAGTGGTTGCGCACCAGAGCGGTATCGCCACTGAGGGTAATGGTCTGGTTTTGCATCTCCAGGGTCTTGAAGGCGCTGGTATGGGATTCCAGATCGGCGATGAATTGCGCCTTGTTCTGCACCTTGCCGCTGGAGTGGCCGTAGGTGAGCTTGTCGGACGTCAATGCGTGAAGCTGCTTGAGGTCCAGGTGCAGCATGGCTTGGGTCAATTGATCGACTGCCTGGGCCACGTCCTTTTCTGCGGTAGCAGGCGCGGCGGCGACATAGCCGCAGAACAGGCACAGAAAACCGATCAGCACTTTGAGCTTGGGCATGGGTGTTTCCTTGTTTTTGTTGGGGTGGACACGACGAGGTATGTCGTCGTACAACCATGCATTAGTTTCGACGGAGAAGGAAAGTGAAATTTTGCAGCGGTGTGATGTGATTAGAGGTTAGGGTGGGTAAACACGCCTCCATAAGCCAAGGTGCAAAATGGACTTTGACTGGCATAGCGACCGTCTCACCCGCGCTACACCCGTGACTCCAAACTACAAAAACACTCAGAACGTCCGCCGTTTCATGCTTGAGCAGTGCGGGCCGACGTTCAAGTTCAACCGTCCATTCATGGCATGGATACGCAATGGCGCCCCCAAGACTATGGGCGATGTGGTGGACGAGTGGCGGCGTCGCGAGGCTGCGCGCTCCTGAGCCACGGTGCTTGATGTGAAAATACGCTCAAAATGTGAGAGGGGGCTTGCTCCCGATAGCGGTGTGTCAGTACCCGATGTGCTGACTGAACTGCCGCTATCGGGAGCAAGCCCCCTCCCACAGTTGAATTGCGTTTAGCTGGCTGCCAATGGTGGCGTACGCGGCGGGATCATCCGTTTACTGCCGGTGGCTTCGAATGCCGAGGCAAAGCGCAGCAGTGCCGAATCGTCATAGGCCCGCCCGGCAAACGTCAGCCCTACCGGCATGCCGATATCCGCCATTACGCCCATCGGCACGGTGACGGTGGGCACGCCCAGGTGGCGAATCGCGAGGTTGCCGTTGGCTACCCACACGCCGTTGCTCCAGGCGATGTCGGCAGACGCTTCGTTCACATCGGCATCCGCCGGGCCCACATCGGCCACGGTCGGGAACAGCACGGCGTCGAGGCCGAGGTTGTCCATCCAGTCTTCCAGGTCGATGCGCCGGGTTTGCTCAAGGCCACGCAGGCCTTCGGGCAGGGTGCCGATCTGGTCCCATGGGGTGATGCCGCGTTGGGCCATGCGAACGTATTCGTCCATGCCGGCGGCCAGGTCGTCTTCACGGTTGGGCAGGGTGCCGGGGTCGTGGGGGAAGATCTTCGGCCCGTCCACATCGGCCAGGCGGTTCAGGCTCGGGTCACCGTTGGCGCGCAGGAAGTCGTCGAACGCCCAGGCGGACAGCTCCCACAACTCATCGTGGAGAAACTCCTTGGATACCAGGCCACGGGTGAACACCGTCGGCGCGCCGGGGCGATCGCCTTCGCAGTTGGACACCAGCGGGAAATCCACTTCGATCACTTCGGCACCCGCCGCTTCCAATGCCTGTCGCGCGGCTTGCCACAACTCGATCACCGTGGCACGGGTGTGGATTTTTTGCCCGGTCGGCCCGCCGATCCCCGGTTTTTCGCTGGTGCCAGCATCCGGGTCGGCATTGATGTACATGCGCGGCACGCCAAAGCGTTTGCCGGCCAGGCTTGCGCTGCCGGTCGCCAGGGCAGCGTACGACGCTGGGCGCACCGACGTGACGCCGGGGATCGGCACCCAGGGCTGCAGGCGCCACAGGTCGCCGCGCTTGTCAGGGTCTTCGGCCACCACCACATCGAGCACTTCGAGCAGGTCGGCCATGGTGCGTGCATAGGGCACTACCACGTCCATGGTCGGGGTCAACGGCCAATTGCCGCGCACCGAAATCACGCCACGGGAGGGCGTGTAGGCACATAGGCCATTGTTGGAGGCCGGGCCGCGACCGCTCGACCAGGTTTCCTCGGCCAGGCCAAACGCCGCGAAGCTGGCGGCAGTCGCGGTGCCGGCACCATTGGAGGAGCCGGAGGCAAACGGCGCGGTGAGGTAGTCGGCGTTGTAGGGGCTTTCGGCGCGGCCATACACGCCACGCTGCATGCCGCCATTGGCCATCGGCGGCATGTTGGTCTTGCCCAGGCAGATGGCGCCGCCGGCACGCAGGCGCTCGATGGTGAAGGCGTCACGCTGGGCGACCAGCTTGGCAAACGCGGGGCTACCGGACGCAGCCGTCAGACCCTTGACCAGATAGCTGTCCTTGGCGGTGTAGGGAATGCCATCCAGCGGCCCCAGGGGCTGGCCCTTGGCACGGCGTGCGTCAGAGGCTTCGGCTTCCTTGAGGGCGTCGGGGTTGCGGACCACCACGGCATTCAATGCGGTGGCGGTGTGCGGGCCATCGTAGGCATCGATCCGCGAGAGGTACGCCTGGACCAGTTCAACTGCCGTGGTCTGACCGGCTTCCAGCGCAGCGCGCAATTGGGCAATGGAGACTTCAGTAACTTGCATCAGGTTTTTTTCGCCGCCTTCAAGTGGGGGTATGGCGGCAGTCTACGTACAGATATTTCACAAAACCAGCGTGGCATGCTCCGGGTAGGCGGCGTGCATGATTGGCCAGATGAGCACGTCAACGCGATTGCGAGCGGCGGGCCTTTGTCGCTAAGGTGGCCGCGATGACGACCATTGCACTTCAAGGAAGAGACCATGCACAGACCCTATATCGCCCTGGCTGCCTTGCTGGGATTTACCCTCTACACGGTGGGGACGATGCTCACGGCCGAGCATTCGCTGTTGGCGTTTGGACGGGAACTGATGTCGCGGCCCGATACGGCGCAGGTGGTGATCGACCTGTATCTGATGGCGGTGCTGGCGTGTGTGTGGATGTACCGCGACGCGCGTGGGCGAGGGCGGTCGCTGGCGTCGGTGTTGCCGTACTTTTTGTTGACGGCGGTGTTTGTGTCGGTGGGGCCGTTGCTTTACATCGTGGTCAATGGGTTTTCCCGTCGGCCACGTAACTGAGCTGATGTGGCGGTTCGTTATGACCTGTGGTGGGACTTATTATGTGGGAGGGGGCTTGCTCCCGATGGCGGCCTGACTGCCGACCGGAATGTTGGATTGGTTCGAGTACATATCCATTGTTTAGGTAACGGCCACTATTGGTTCCGCCCTTACGGCGGGTCACTTTCGAAAAGCGCGAAAGTAACCAAAGCGCTCTTGCCCCACCACTCGGCACCTCGCTTAGGCTCGGTGTGCCCGTAATCCGCCATGGATTTGGGGGGCCGCCGCCACGCGCCATCCATGGCGCGGGGCGGCTAAACCGGCATCCCTGCCGGTTTACCCCCCAAATCCCTGTCGAATTCCGGCCAGCGTGGTTTAACGGGGCGCCTCAGATCAAAAGCAAGATCAAGAGCGGCTCGCTTCGCATCGTGGTTACTGGTGGTCGCTACGGCGGAGTTGTGTAGATACCCATGCTCTTCGGGGGCAAGCCCTAATGCCAGTCAGTTAAGGCTTTTTTGTAGGAGCGAGCTTGCTCGCGAAAAACTTACAGGCGCCGCGTTCATTCAGCAAACGCGCGTTATCGTTGACGTTTTTCGCGAGCAAGCTCGCTCCTACAGAAGGCGATGATCGCTTAACTGACAGGCATTAGGGCAAGCCCCCTCCCACATTTGGATTGGTTGCACCCAGCAATCACACCCCCTTTGTCGAAGGCAGCAATATCGTCAGGATGCCCACCAACGGCAGGAACGAACACAACTTGTAGACATACTCGATCCCATGATGGTCGGCGAGCATGCCGAGCAGCGCCGCACCGATCCCGCTGAAACCGAACATCAGGCCGAAGAATATCCCGGCGATCATGCCCACATTGCCGGGCACCAGCTCCTGGGCGAATACCACGATGGCCGAGAACGCCGAGGCGATGACGAAGCCGATGACCACGCTGAGTACGGCGGTCCAGAACAGGTCGACATAGGGCAGGGCGAGGGTGAACGGCGCGGCGCCGAGGATCGAGAACCAGATGACTTTCTTGCGGCCGATTTTGTCGCCGATCGGGCCACCGGCGAAGGTGCCGACCGCCACGGCGCCGAGGAACAGGAACAGGTACATCTGCGAGCTGGAAACCGACAGCTGGAACTTCTCAATCAGGTAGAAGGTGAAGTAGCTGGTCAGGCTGGTCATGTACCAGTATTTGGAGAACACCAGCACGGCCAGGACCACCAGGGCAAAGGTCACGCGGCCTTTGGACAGGCCATGGGTTGCCTGGCTGCCTTGCTTGAGCTTGAACAGGTTGAGGTGGTGGCGGTACCAGCGACTCAAACCGTACAGCACCAGGATCGCGAACACTGCGAACAGGCCGAACCAGGCGATATGGCTTTGGCCGTAGGGAATGATGATGGCCGCCGCCAGCAACGGGCCGAAGGCGCTGCCGGTGTTGCCGCCGACCTGGAAGGTCGATTGCGCCAAGCCATAGCGGCCACCGGAAGCCAGGCGGGCGACGCGGGAGGTTTCCGGGTGGAAGGTCGACGAGCCGACGCCCACCAACCCCGCCGCGAGCAGAATCGCCGGGAAGCTGCCGACAAACGCCAGCATCAAAATACCGATCAAGGTGCACACCATGCCTGCCGGCAGCAGCCAGGGTTTGGGGTGACGGTCGGTGTGATAGCCGATCCAGGGTTGCAGCAGGGATGCGGTCAACTGGAAGGTCAGGGTAATCAGGCCGACCTGGGTGAAGCTCAGGCCGTAGTTGGCCTTGAGCATCGGGTAGACCGACGGCAGCACGGCCTGGATCAGGTCATTGATCAAATGCGCCAGGGCACAGGCGCCAAGGACGCGCATCACCAAGGGGCTTATCTGGGGCGTGGCTGTGGCAGCGGCGGGTGTCGCGGTGAGACTCGACATGCGGGCATTCCATACAAGGCAGCAAACAGGGGCAGACAGGACTTTAGCTGGCAGCCATTTCTAATTGTTTCGAAAGCTATGCTAAATTCGAAGAAAAAGCCTGTCTCGCGCAATTCGGGCAGAAACCATCGCAAAAAGGGCAAAATGATCAGATCACTGGATAAATTTCTTCGGGATATCGATGAGGGCGACTGGGCTGTCATCAGCTCGGCCACCGATTATCCGGAAAACTGGGTGATCCCTGAACACAGCCACAACAAGCATCAGCTGCTGTACGCCATCGGTGGCGTCATGGTGGTGTATTCGGCCCTGCGGCAATGGACGGTACCGCCCAATCGTGGCTTTTGGATGCCCTGTGGTCAAGTTCACTCATTGCGCTGCGTAGGCACGTTGAAGATGCGCAGTGTGTTCGTGCGCCCGGACAGCTTCCCGAACCTGCCGGCCGAGCCGAAGACAGTGACGGTTTCCCCATTGCTGAGTGAGCTGATCAAGGCTTCGGTCAGCCTGAAACCGCCCTATGCCGAGGACTCACGCGATGCCCGGATCATGCACCTGATCCTCGACGAACTGGCCAACCTACCCGCCTTGCCACTGTCCCTGCCACAACCTGTTGACCCGCGCCTGAGCCAGATCTGCCTGGCGTTGCAGAACGAACCGGGAGATGCCTCCACCGTCGCGCACTGGAGTACGCGCCTGGGGCTGGACCAAACCACCATCCAGCGCCTGTTCCGCAAGGAAACCGGCATGACCTTCGGCCAATGGCGCCAGCAGGCGCGGCTGCTGCTGGCGCTGGAGCGCATTGCGGTGGGGGAGAAGATTATCGATGTGGCGTTTGAACTGGGGTATGAGAGCCCGAGTGCGTTTACCAGTATGTTCAAGAAGCAGTTTGGCAGGACGCCGAGCCAGTTTTTCAGATAACGCCTTTGATAACGTGCATACGCGCTGGGCGGCGTGAGGCCAGGCAGGCCAGCAGCGTGGCGACTATCAGCAATCCAGCGCTCAGTTCAAAGGTAGCCTGGTAGCCGCTCAGGTCGAACGCCACGCCACCGACGGTGGCGCCGGCTGCAATCGCCAATTGAATGATGGCGACCATCAATCCGCCCCCGGCCTCGGCGTCGTCGGGCAAGGTTTTTGCCAGCCAGGTCCACCAGCCTACGGGCGCGGCGGTTGCTACCAGACCCCAACTGCCCAGCAGCAGCGTAGTCATCAGCGTTGAACTGCCGAATGCCACCAGCGCCAGGGCGATGCCTGCCATGATCAATGGAATGGCAATCAGCGTCGGATAAAGGTTGTGCTTCAGGAGACGGTCAATCAAGAACGTGCCCGTCAGACCTGCCAGACCGAGCACCAGCAGTATCAACGACAACGTGGACACCCCGACCCGCGTGACACTTTCCAGGAACGGGCGCAGGTAGGTGAACAACATGAACTGGCCCATGAAGAACACGCTGACGGCGAACATGCCCAGGGCCACCGTAGAACTTTTCATCAGGCGCAATGCGTTGCCGGTTTTCGCTTTGCCGGTGGGCTTCAACGCTGGCAGGCTGACCAGCAGCCACACCAGTGCAATCACAGCCACTGGCACCACGCAGAAAAACGCTCCGCGCCAGCCGATTATGCCGCCGAGAAAGCTGCCCAGCGGCGCCGCAATTACCGTCGCCAGGGCGTTGCCGCCGTTGACGATGGCCAAGGCTCGCGGTACTTGGGCCGGCGACACCAGGCGCATGGCCGTGGCTGCCGACAGCGACCAGAAGCCGCCAATCGCCACGCCGATCAAGCCACGGCCGAGCATGAACACCCAGTATGTGGGCGCGAACGCCACCACCGTGCCGGAGATAATCATCAGCAGCGTCAGCGCCATCAATAGGCGCTTGCGATCCACCCGTGCAGCAATCGACGCGATCACCAGGCTGGTGAGCAGGGCAAACACACCCGATACGGAAATGCCCTGGCCGGCCTGGCCTTCGCTGATGTGCAAGTCGGCGGCCAAGGGCGTCAGCAGGCTGACGGGCATGAATTCGGAGGCGACCAGTGCGAACGCCGCAAGCGACATCGCCAGCACTGCGCCCCAACGTTGCGGTTCGCAGGCGTTGGACATCATTGCAAAAGGCTCAGCAGGTGTTTCATAGGAATGTTCCTTGGCGAGGTATCGATCCATTTTCCCCAGGCAGGCAAGGCTTCTGTAGTGCGTTTCAGCGGATTACTTGCCTGATCCTCTAAGTTTCAGCCATTTGCGGCGACGCCCTGGATGTACGCAGGTAAAGTTGCATGAAGAATTGCAAGGGCCTGCCATGACCAACACTCAATCGCTGCTGGATGCGCTGATTCAGTCCATTGATTCACGCACCCCGGCGCCCGGTGACTATTCGATGTCGATTGCCGGGCTGGGGTTTTATCGGCGTGACCAACCTGCTGCGCCGGTGGTATGCATGGTCGAACCGTGCATCGTGCTGGTAGTGCAGGGCGAGAAGCAGTTGTGGGTCGGCGGTGAGGGCTACCCCTACGACGCCTCCCGCTTCCTGGTGACGTCGCTGGACATTCCGGCCAATTCGCAAGTGCTGGTTGCCAGCCCCGAGCAACCCTGCCTGGGGCTGACGTTCAAACTGGACCTGCGCATGCTGGCCGAGCTGATTGCCCAGGGTGATCTGCCGCCGACCCGTGAACGGACAATGATGAAGGGCGTTGGTATCGGCTCGGTGACTGGCGGCATGCTGGCTGGCTTCGCGCGCCTGGTGGCGCTGCTGGACGAGCCCGAAGCGATACCGGTGCTTGCGCCGCTGATCCAGCGCGAGATTCATTACCGCCTATTGAAAAGCGATCAGGCCGCTCGCCTGCGCCAGATCTGCTCGGTGGACGGGCAGGGCTATCGCATTGCCAAGGCCATCGATTGGCTGAAATTGAATTTTGCCGCCGCACTGCGTGTGGAAGAATTGGCAGCCCGCGTGCAGATGAGCGCGGCAACCTTTCATCATCATTTCCGGCAATTGACCGCAATGAGTCCTTTGCAATACCAGAAATGGCTGCGCTTGAACGAGGCGCGACGCTTGATGTTGAACGAGCACCGGGACGTGTCCAGCGCCGCGTTCAAAGTGGGCTATGAGAGCCCGTCACAGTTCAGCCGTGAGTACAGTCGGCTGTTTGGCTTGGCGCCCAAGCGCGATATCGCCTTGTTACGGGGCAGGGATGTCAGTGATCCGCCGGGCTCAGATTAGCGTAGAAAATGCAGCCGATAAGCCGCGCAAACAGGCTCAGGGTTTCAGGCAGATTGGGGTCATCGAACAGCATCGCCCGCGAATCCAGCGCACACAGCGCTCCGAACAGGCGCCCATCGGGCAGAAAGATCGGCGCGCCGGCATAGCTTTCAATGGCGTATTGCTTGACCACCGGGCGCGACGCAAAGCGGCCGTTTTGACTGATCTGCGGGATGAACATGGCCTGGGGGTTGATGCAGAACTCACTGCATAGGGTGGTTTCCAGGTCGAGTACATCGTCGACATTGATGCCCATTTGCAGAGGGTCGTAGGCCGAGCAGACCACCCATTCCAGGTCAGTAAATTTGGCGATGCCGGCAAATCTCATGCCGGTCAAGCGCGTGACCAGCTTGAGGATGTTGGTTGTGGCTTCGATTTCTGCGATAGCGGCGCGTTCGTCTGCGCTGAGTAGCGATTGTGCGGTGACGCTTGGATGCATGCTGAACACTCCAATGGCGTGGCCGCTCGCAGCGGCCACGCACAGTCAGGTCTTAGTTGATCCGTGGGTGCTGCTGCACCAGGTTTTCACGTTTGGCTTGCAGCGCGGCAATCTCGGCGTCGATGTCTTCGATCTTCTGCTCGATATTGTCATGATGCTCCTGCAGCAGTTCCTTGGCTTCCGCCATATCGGACGCCGCAGGTGCGGCGCCGCGTAGGGGCTTGTTGGCGGTTTCCTTCATGGTCAGGCCAGTGACCAGGCCGACCACGGCGAACACCATCAGGTAGTAGGCAGGCATGTACAGGTCGTTGGTGCTTTCCACCAGCCAGGCGACGACGGTTGGCGTGACGCCGGCGATCAGCACCGAGACGTTGAATGCACTGGCCAGGGCGCTGTAGCGCAGGTGCGTAGGGAACATTGCCGGCAAGGTGGAGGCCATCACGCCGATAAAGAAGTTCAGCACAATGGCCAGGATCAGCAGGCCGCTGAAGATCAGCCCGGTCTTGCCGCTGGTGATCAGCATGAACGCCGGGATCGACAGGAACAGCAGACCGATGCTGCCGGCGATGATGAACGGCTTGCGGCCGATCTTGTCGCTGACAAAGCCAATGAACGGCTGCACGAACAACATGCCGACCATGATTGCGATGATGATCAGTACGCCGCTGTTTTCGGCGTAGTGCAGGTTGTGGGACAGGTAGCTCGGCATGTAGGTGAGCAGCATGTAGTAGGTCACGTTGGTGGCCGCGACGATACCGATGCAGGTCAACAGGCTGCGCCAGTGCTTGGTGGCGATTTCCTTGAACGACACTCGAGGGCCGTGGGTCAGGCCTTCGCGGTCGCCTTGTTCAAGCTTGTCGACGTGCTGCTGGAATGCTGGGGTCTCTTCCAGCGCATGGCGCAGGTACAGGCCGATCATGCCCAGGGGCAGGGCGAGGAAGAACGGCAGGCGCCAGCCCCAGGATTCGAATTCGGCTTCGCCGAGCACGGTGGAGATCAATACCACCACACCAGCGCCAAGCACGAAACCGGCAATCGAACCGAAGTCCAGCCAACTGCCGAGGAAGCCGCGCTTGCGGTCCGGAGCGTACTCGGCGACGAAGATCGACGCGCCAGTGTACTCGCCACCCACCGAGAAGCCTTGGGCCATTTTGCACAACAGCAGCAAAATCGGCGCCCAGATGCCGATGGAAGCGTAGCCGGGAATCAAGCCAATGGCGAAGGTGCTCAGGGACATGATCACGATGGTGGCGGCGAGGACTTTTTGCCGCCCGTACTTATCGCCCAATGCGCCGAAGAACAGGCCGCCCAGTGGGCGAATCAGGAAGGGCACGGAGAAGGTGCCCAGTGCAGCGATCATTTGCACGCTGGGGGACGCGTCGGGGAAGAACACCTTGCCCAGCACATAGGCGACAAAGCCATACACACCAAAGTCGAACCATTCCATGGCATTGCCCAGTGCGGCAGCAGTGATTGCTTTGCGCATCTTGCTGTCGTCGACAATGGTGATGTCTTTCAAGCCGATGGGTTTGACGCGTTTTTTCCGTAATTTCATGCGGGCCACTCTTAAAGCTGAACAGGGGAGGTGCCATCGCCACGATGGCACCACTCTGTCAGTTCAGATACAAGAGGACACGAAATAATTCACCCCGGCGGGTACTTTTTCTCGCGGTTGCGAAAATATCGTTATCAGTGCCCTCGCAGCAGCGTGCAAATCCAGGCTTCAACCAAATTCAAATCTGGGAGGGGGCTTGCTCCCGATGGCCATAGGTATCTACACAACTTCGTGGGCTGTATCCGCCGAGGGTAACCACGATGCGAAGCGAGCAGCTCTTGATCTTGATCTGCTTTTGATCTTAGGCGCCCCGTCAAACCACGCTGGCCGGAATTCGACAGGGATTTGGGGGGTAAACCGGCAGGGATGCCGGTTTAGCCGCCCCGCGCCATGGATGGCGCGTGGCGGCGGCCCCCCAAATCCCTGTCGGATTACGGGCACACCGAGCCTAAGCGAGGTGCCGAGTGGTGGGGCAAGAGCGTTTTGGTTACTTTTGCGCTTTTCAAAAGTGACCCGCTGTAAAAGCCAGCCCTTTCAAGGTCTTTGGAAAAAGCCCCAAAACATGATCGTTTTTTGACCAAAAGAGATGCTGGCTGAGCCAAATTCAACTCGTTTATTTCTTAATTTCAGCCTGGAATTGGCGTAGGACGCGATTTAGGCAAAGACCTTGAAAGGGCTGGCTGTAAAAGCGGAACCAATAGCAGCCGTTACCGCAGGAATGGATATGTACTCGGTCTGATCCAACATTCTGGTCGGCTGTCAGGCCGCCATCGGGAGCAAGCCCCCTCCCACATTTGGTCTTCGCTGCTTTAAGCATTTCGTTCGCTTAACTGACAGGCATTAGAGCAATCCCCCACATTGTTGAGCGGCGGCGATGGCGATATTGGCTAAACTCGGTTCGCAGGTTCATGCCGTAAATCGGGACGTCATTTGTATGCAAAACCGCCATTCACGCCTCAGCTACCGCCAACCACAGCCCGCTGATGTTCAGCAATTGCTCGCGATATTCGGCGACCCGCAGACCAATTTGTTCAACCCGGCCGGGCCCATGCCGGATCTCGCGGCGGCCCGGCGCTTGCTGGCCCATTGGATGGAACAATGGGCCACTCACGGCTACGGCTGGTGGGCGATTGTCCGTAAAGAAGCGCCCGGACACATCATCGGGTTTGGCGGCATTGCGCCGCTAAACTATCTGACACAACGACGCGTCAACCTCGGCTATCGCTTTGCCGTCGAAGCCTGGGGGCAGGGCTACGCCACCGAGGTGGGGCGTGATGCGTTGGTGCTGGCGTTTGAAACCCTCGGTCTGCCGGAAGTCTTCGGGCTGGTACGACCCGACCATGTCGCGTCGATCCGTGTGCTGGAAAAGATCGGCATGCAACCTTTCGGCCTGTTGGACGACGTGCCAGGCCAAGCACCTAGCTTGGTGATGCGGGTTTGTCATCCTACAACTGCTCAAGACTGACATTTTTTATACTCATCTGTTTCCCGGATAACCGGCCCTTTTTCTGATTGACACTGCGCAGGCGTCCCGATATAAAAGTCGCAGTTGTACGACGACATATAACGTTACATATGTCCTATCTAACAAAAATAAAAAGTGATGCCATGAATCTGAACGAGCCCATCAGTGCCCATCGTGTCGGCCAGGCAGTCGGCAGCTATCGCTGGACGATCTGCGCGATGCTGTTTTTCGCCACCACGGTCAATTACCTCGACCGCCAGGTGCTCAGCCTGTTGGCACCGCAACTCTCGACACAATTTGGCTGGAGCAACACCGACTACGCCAACATCGCGGCGGTGTTCCAGTTTGTCTATGCCATCTCCATGCTGTTTGCCGGGCGGTTTGTCGACAAGATCGGCACCAAGACCGCGTATGTAGTGGCGATTGGGATCTGGTCCACCGGGGCGATCATGCATGCTTTCTCGGTGCCGATGGGCGAGGGCATCGCCGCGATCAGCGGGGCAATCGGCCTGGCGGTGATCCCGGTGTCGATTGCCGGTTTCATGTTGTCCCGGGCAGTATTGGCGATTGGTGAAGCAGGCAACTTTCCCATTGCGATCAAGGCGACTGCCGAGTATTTCCCCAAGAAAGAACGCTCCCTGGCCACCGGCATTTTCAACTCCGGTGCCAACGTCGGTGCGATCCTGGCGCCGATCTGTGTGCCACTGATTGCCGGCCTGTGGGGCTGGGAAGCGGCCTTTATGGTCATCGGCATGCTGGGGTTCCTGTGGGTCGCGGTCTGGGCCGCGGTATACGAAAAACCGGAACAGCAAAAACGCCTGTCGGCCGAAGAACTGGCCTATATCCGCAGCGACCAGACCGTACCACCGTTGACTCCAGCGCCTGCGGGCACCACCGCAAAGAAAGTCTCCTGGTTCAAGCTGCTGACCTACCGCCAGACTTGGGCGTTCGCTTTTGGCAAGTTCATGACCGATGGCGTGTGGTGGTTCTTCCTGTTCTGGCTGCCCACCTACCTGTCGGCACAGTACGGCATGAAAGGCGCCGATATCGTCATGCCGCTGGCGGTGCTGTACAGCATGACCATGGTCGGCAGCATCGGTGGCGGCTGGTTCCCCAGCTATTTCATGGCGCGTGGCGATGCGCCCTATGACGGACGCATGAAAGCCATGCTGGTGATTGCGCTGTTCCCGCTGGTGGTGTTGCTGGCGCAGCCGCTCGGTTACCTGAGCTTCTGGGTGCCGGTGCTGCTCATCGGCGTGGGCGCCTCGGCGCACCAGGCGTGGTCGTGCAATATCTTCACCACCGTGTCCGACATGTTCCCGCAGAAAACCGTGGCCTCGGTGGTCGGCATCGGTGGCATGGCCGGTGGCCTGGGCGGCGTGGTCATGACCAAGATCGGCGGCTGGGTGTTCGACTATTACAAGTCGATCAACGACATCCACACCGGCTACATGATCATGTTTGCCATTTGCGCCCTGGCCTACCTGGTGGCCTGGAGCGTGATGAAGGCACTGGTGCCGCGCCACAAGGAAATCACTGATCTCTAGTGGCCACTGCGGGCAAGCGGAGAAACGCCATCAGCGCGGCAACGATAGACTCTGGAGCATCTTCTTGCACCAGATGCCCGGCATGGGGGACGCGCAGGTAGCGTGCCCCGGCCAATCTGCCAGCCAGTGCATCGCCTTGCGCCACCGGGATCCACTGATCCTCCTCACCCCAGAGCAACTGCACCGGGCAGCGGATGCTGGCAAGCTGCACTTCAATGGCGTCGGTATAACGCTGATCCATTTGTGCAATCTGACGGTAAAAGGCTGCCTGGCCACTCTCGCCTGTCCATGGCGTGACATAGGCGTGCAGCACCTCGGCAGGCAGCGGCTTGAAGGCGGCGCCCTGGAGATACGCGCGCACAATCGCCTCATGGATATACGCCGGCGCGTCGCTGAATGCCTGTTCATGGCGGCGCACATGCTGGACCAGCGGCGAACCCCAGGGCGCGAGGGCGACGGGATCGATCAAGGTCAGGCTGGCGTAGTCGCAGCCATCCAGCAGATGTGCCCGTAGTGCCGTGGCACCGCCAAAGTCATGGGCGAGCACATGGGGCCGCTCCAGCCGCCAATGTTGGAGCAGCGCGGCGAGCAGAATGTTTTGCACGCCGAGGGAGACGTCCTGCCCCGAGGCTTTTTCCGACTGGCCGTAGCCAAGCAGGTCGTAATAGAACACGCGACAGTGCCGGGCGAACAATGGCGCGATGCGTCGCCATACGTGGGACGAGAAGGGTGTGCCGTGCACCATCACCAGGGCCGGCCCCTGGGTGCCGAGCTGGCCCCAGCGCACGACGTGGCCATGAAAATCAAAGGCTTCGGGCAGTGCCAGGGCGTCACTTGAGTCAGTCATGTTGCAGTTCTCCCAAAGTCTGGTGGGTTGCCGCAGGTTTTGCCTGCGCCAGGATGATACGCACCGCCATCACCACGCCAATCAGCACGGCGGCCAGGCCCGCGACCTCCAGGAGCGTCGGCCAGCGCTGGTGAAACCAAAGGCCGAGCAGGGTGGCGAACAAGGATTCAAGGGCAATCAATTGACCGCTCAACACCATGGGCAGGCGCCGCGTCGCTGCGTTCCAGGCCCACGCGCCGACGACGGTGGACATCACCGCGATCACCAGGCTCCAGGCATACAACGGCCATGCCTGGCTCCAACCAGCGCCAAGGGATGGCAACTGCAATAAGCCTAGCGCGTATATCCAGGGCAGCAGGCACAGCGCCGCTACGCCTGCACCCACCAGCATCAGGGCGGTCCAAAGACCGGTTGCGCCGGCTGGCAGGCGCGCCAGCTGCTTTTGGTTGATCACGCTGAACCCCAGCCATAAGGCCACCGCACCCAACGAGAAGCACAATCCGGCCAGCCAGGAACCGCTACCCAGCGAGGGCTGGTGCAGGCTGCTGATGTTGGCCAGCAACAGCCCCACCGTGAGGCAAGACAGCGGCATCACCAACTGGCGCCAATGCAGGGTCTTATGGCTGGCGTTGCCTACCAGCGCCAATAGCACCGGGACCATGCCGACGCAGGCTGGCGTCAATACCGGGCCGCCGAATATCACGCCGGCGGCAATACAGACGCCATAGCCCAGGCAACCCAATGCGCCCAGTATCGCCGCGAACAGCCGCTGGCCTGGGCTTAGCACAGGCAGTTGCGCCCGGCACAGGATCATCCAGACGACACCGAGTCCCCCGGCTATCAAGAAGCGCACGGCCATCAGGTCGTAGAGGCTGTAGGCCCCGGTGACGTAGGGCGCAATAAAATTCAGCGCCCAGCCGAGGGTGGCGACCACCGCGAATATCACGCCGATAGAAACCGAGGTTGGGGAAGTGCTCATCAGGCTGATCCATGAAGTAATGCATCCATGGTGCCCAGCCACGTGGGTGTGCTACAAACGAGTTCTCGGCCTTGAATGCATAACCTCAGATTATGAATCTACTCGGCAAAACCCTACCGCCCCTCGCCAGTTTGTTGCCGTTTGAAGCGGCGGCGCGCCTGGAGAGTTTCTCCAAGGCGGCCGAAGAGCTGCACATCACCCAGGCGGCTGTCAGCCGGCAGATTCGTGGGCTGGAAGACAATCTGGGGGTGAAACTGTTCATCCGGCGCAACCGTGCGGTGTTCCTCACGCAAGAGGGGCGTGAGTTGGGGCGGGTGGTCAGCCTTGCGTTGCAAAGCATCAGTGATGGCGCGGCTAACCTGCGCGCCTCCCCGCAACGCAACCGGGTGGTGTTGCTGTGCCAATTGTGTGAGGCGTTCTATTGGCTGATGCCGCGTTTGTCGACGTTTCACCAGCAATACCCGCAGATTGAAATCCAGGTAGTGACCTGCACGCGGCCTATCACCCAGTTCGATGGACATTTCGATGTGGCCCTGCAAAGTACCCGGCGCGCCAGTGGCGCCCATAGGCTGATGTTCACCGCCTCCGACGAGGTGTTCCCGGTGTGCAGCCCGGCCTACCTTTGCCCGCAACAACCGTTATCGCTGGCTGAGTTACAGCCCTGCACGTTTTTGCACCACAGCTCCGAGCCTCCGCACCTGATGGAGTGGAATGAGTGGCTGCAGGTGTTCGGTCGGGTGTTGGCCAGGGATGCGCGCAGTGCCACTTTCGACAGCTACCCGCTGATGTTGCAGGCGGCGGTGGAAGGGCACGGTGTCGCCATGGGCTGGCGTCGTACCGCAAGCCGGTTGATCGAGAGTGGGGCGTTGGTAAGGCCCTGTGCTGAAAGCGTGTTTTTGCCTGAGGCTATTTCGGTCTACAGGCAGCAAGGGGCGGGCAGTCGGGACGAGGTAGAAGCGCTGCTGGCGTGGCTGCAAGCGCAATTGCACAGTGACGGCTGACAGGGGCGTCGCCACCCCTGTCATATCCGGTTAACGGTTACGGGTGACTCGCCAAACGGTATTGGCCAGGTCATCGGCAATGATCAGCGCACCTTTGGGGTCCACCGTCACGCCCACCGGGCGCCCACGGGTCTTGCCATCGTCACCGCGAAACCCTGTGGCGAAGTCGATGGGTTCGCCAGCAGGCTTGCCATTGCTGAACGGCACGAAGATCACCTTGTAGCCCACCGGCTTGTCGCGGTTCCAGCTGCCGTGTTCGCCGACAAACACGCCATCGGCAAATTTTTCACCCATGGCCGGGATGGAAAAATCCACGCCCAATGCCGCCACATGGGAGCCCAGGCTGTAATCGGGCTTGATCGCCGCGGCCACCTTGGCGGGGTTCTGCGGTTGTGCGCGTGGGTCGACGTTCTGGCCCCAGTAGCTGTACGGCCAGCCGTAGAAGGCGCCTTCTCGCACCGACGTCAGGTAGTCCGGCACCAGGTCGGGGCCGAGTTCATCGCGTTCGTTGACCACCGTCCACAGTTGCCCGGAACCCGGTTGGATGGTCAGCGCCGTGGGGTTGCGCAAGCCGGTTGCGTAGGGCCTGTGGGCACCGGTGGCCGCGTCGATCTGCCAGACCATGGCGCGGTCAATCTCCACTTCCATGCCGCGTTCGGTGATGTTGCTGTTGGAGCCAATTCCCACATACAGCTGGCGTCCGTCGTCGCTCACGGCCAATGACTTGGTCCAGTGGTGGTTGATCTGCGCCGGCAGGTCGGTGACTTTGACGGGCGGGGCGCTGGCCTTGGTCTGGCCATCGGCATAGTCGAAGCGCACCAGTGCGTCCTGGTTGGCTACATAGAGTTTGCCGTCGGCGAACGCCAGGCCATAGGGTGCGTTGAGGTTATCGGCGAACACCGTCTTGAGCTCGTAGGTACCGTCACCGTCGGCGTCGCGCAGCAGGGTAATGCGGTTGCCGCCCTTGACCTTGGTATTGCCCTGGGCCTTGATCACGCTGGCGATCACATCCTTGGGCTTGAGCTTGGCCGCACTGCCGCCACGGCCTTCGGCCACCAGGATGTCACCGTTGGGCAGCACCAGGGTCTGGCGCGGGATCGCCAGGTCGGTGGCGATGGCGGTCACGCTGTAGCCTTCGGGCACTTGGGGTTTTTGTTCGCCCCATGGGGTGGGCTCGGCGATCTTCATGCTCGGCAGCAGGCTGCTTTGTTGTTCGGGCAGCTTGGGATCGGGGCCGCGGGCCTGGGTTTTGTCGCCTTCGCCACCGCAGGCACTGAGCAGCAGGGCGGCGCTGAGCAAGGTCAGTGTGTTGAGGGTCTTCATCGGGCAACTCCTGAGCGCAGGTTGGTCAAGCCGATCCAGGTCGCGATGATCGCCATCACAGTGACAATCGCCGACAGCACCAGGCCGGTGGGCATCATGGCGTAGGCGTCCTTGGCATGCTGGAACGCATTGACCAGCCCAAGCACCCAGGTGCCCAGCAACAGCAGGAAGTAAGCCACAGGTCGCCCGCCCTTGTGCTCGGCGCGCACCAGGTTGACCAGCGCAAACAGCAGGGCAAAACCGCAGAACACCAGCGCCCCGGCGATCAGCCACGAGGCGAAGTTGGCCCATTGGATCTGGTAGGTCTGGCCGTAGGCGATATCACTGAGCAAGGCCCCGAGAAACAGCGGCACGGTGCCTGCCAGCAAGGTCCCATGCAATGGGCCAGGTCTGACGACGGGGTAAGTGGGGAGGGTAGTCATGGGGGTGGCGGCTCCTTATCGTTCTGCACCCTGGGCTCAGGGTGCGCTGACTTCGCATAGGAAAGGAGCATGGCATTTGTAAGAAAGTTCACTGGGAGGTCGTGTCGAGATGTTTTTCGAACCATGCCGCGTAGGGGGTATTGCTGACTTTGCAGCGGTTGTAATCCGGAGCGCCGTCGTGCCACCACGCCGGCCCACGCTCGCCCAATGCGACCTTGGCATGCTGCACCTGCTGCCGCGCGGCTTTCAATGCCTGGGCGTCAGTGTCGCCCTTGGCCGCTTTGACCGCTCGGCGTGCATCCATCAGTACATTAACCCAATGCTGGCGGGTTGCCTCATCCAAGGCCGGATTGGTACAGCGCCACAGTTGCCCCTTGACCACAAAATAACGGCCGTCCGGTGTGCTAAGCATGATGCCGGTGTAGCACCCGCAGCACGCCCCACAGCATCGACATCACAATTGCCATCCAACCGGCAAACAGGCTGAAGAGTGTCATTGCAAGGTTCATCACAGTCTCCCCATTGCGTTGTTGTCTCTTTATAGGTGACCTCGCTCGTACACCAGGATTCAACTGGATGTGTTTACGGCTGCGGCTGCATGATTCATCCTGCCGGGCCGATAAGAGGAAACGCCTTATGCCAACCCTGCATCTGCTGTGCGGCAAGATTGCCTCCGGCAAGTCCACCCTCGCCAAGACCCTGGCCGCCGAGCACCGAGCCATTGTGCTCAGCGAAGACCACTGGCTGGCCAGTCTTTACCCCGGTGAAATCCAGGCCATCGCCGACTACCTGCGCTGTGCCCAGCGGGTGCGCGGTGTACTCGGACCGCTGGTGGTCAATCTGTTGGAAACCGGCGTGAATGTGGTCCTGGATTTCCCGGCCAACACCCTGGCCAACCGTGAGTGGTTGCTCGGCCTGGCCCAAACGGCCAACGTGCCCCACCGCCTGCATTATCTGGAACTGGACGATGCGACCTGCCGTGCCCGCCTGCACGCGCGCAACGCCCAGGGCGAGCACGACTTTGCTGCAACTGACGCCGAATTCGACCTGATCACTCGCCACTTTAGTGTGCCGAGTGAAGAGGAAGGCCTGGTGATTGAGGTGCATCGCCCGTGACCCTCCTGCAAAGCATGGGCGTCGATGCCGACGGGTTTATCCTCACCGTCGCCGATGTTCCCGTACAAATCGAGTTCCAGCCCGTGCTGGCGGATGTCTGCGCAACCCTGTACCAGGCGGCGTTCGGGCTGCATGGGCTTTATCTGTATGGCAGCGTCGCACGAGGCCAGGCCGAGGTCGGTTTTTCTGATCTCGACCTCTCGTTGATCCTCAACGATCCCCCGGATGCCTCGGTGCTCGAACAGCTTGAAGCGGCCCGAACTGCCTTGGAGCAACGGCATCCGCAAGTGACCAAGATCGACTTCGATATCGGTCATCGCGTTCAAGTGTTGGCACCGGAAAATCGCAACAGTTGGGGCTTCTGGCTCAAGCATCATTGCCGCTGTGTATCGGGCGAAGACCTTGCACCGCACTTCGACCCGTTTCGCCCGTCACGCGCCATCGCCATGGCGGTCAATGGCGACTTCGAGCAAGCGCTCACGGCGTATCTCGTGCGTATCGAACAGGCCGGCACTGAACACGCACGTCATCGCCTGCAGCGTGAAGCATCGCGGGCCTTGATCCGGGCCACCCACACCTTGCGCGCAGACGATGCCCACATGTGGCCGCACGCCCTGGAAGAGTACGTCGCGCTGTTTGTTCAGCAGTACCCCTCGATGCGCGTGCAAATCGCGTACTTCCTGTTTGAAGCGCGTAATCCCAGCGCTGAGTGCGAGGTGTTTTCCATGCGGCTGCGGGTGTTTTTGAGTTGGATGGTTGCGGCGCTCAGGGAAAGGAATCAATCAAATGCGTGAACGCAAAGCCGCACGACTAATGGTGATAAGCCCTGCAAAGCAGGTGCTGCTGTTCCGCTTCGTGCATAAAGACGGCGCATTGGCTGGCAGGAATTACTGGGCTACGCCGGGCGGTGGTGTTGAAGCCGGGGAAACCTATCACAGCGCCGCAATCCGTGAACTGCGCGAAGAGACCGGCATCACTGTCAGCGGCGTTGGCGAATCCGTGGCAGAACGCAGTTTCCCATTGATGCTGCCCAGCGGCGAAACCGTGTTGGCGATCGAGCGCTATTTCGTGGTGCGGGCGCCCAGCGAGGCGCTGTCCAGGGCCGAGTGGACGGCTGAGGAGACCCAGGTGATGGCGGATCATCGTTGGTGGTCGGCAGAGGCGCTGCGCACTACGACGGACACGGTGTGGCCGCAGGGGCTGGTGGAAATGCTCGAGGACGCCGGCGCCTTCTAACCGTTTTCAGGTTGGAAGAACCGCTCGGGCCTGCAAGGCGCCAGGGCAGGGCAGATCCTATCCTCCATGATCTCTTCGCTGGCAAGACGCCCCACTATGGCTGCCAGCGTCACACCAGGATGCATCGCGCAGACGTACACCCGGCTGATGCCTGGCAAGTCGCCGATAATCGGTACGCCATCGGCCGGGATAGGCCGCAGCCCGACGCAGGCCAATTGTGGCTCGATGAACGTGACCCCTTCGAGTTCATCCGCAATAGCCTGGGCGGTGCGCCGAGCGATGGCGGCCGCCTGGTTTTCCGGGGCGTCGCCCAGATAGTCTTCGGCTGCCAGCCAGGTACCCTCTGCACTTTCGCGCACCTCCATTGCAGGGTTGGAAATAAGCGTGCGCACGATGCCGGGTGGGGCGTTGTAGCGGATAAAGATCGCAGGAGAGGCTTCAATCGGCAGGGGCACACCCAATAGCTTCGTCAGCGCGGGGATCCCGGTGCCGGCTGCGAGCACCACCACGTCGGCATCGATGACGCCCAGGCTGGTTTCAACGCCGGTGACCTGTGAGCCGTGCATCCTGAAACCCAATACCCGGGTGTGTGTCAGCAGCGTGGCACCGTGGGCCTGGGCACCTTCCATTAAGGCATGGGCGGTGTGTATCGCGTCGAGTGCGCCTTCTTCGGCTTTGAATTGGGCCTGCTCAGGCGGGTTTCTCAAACGCGGCTCAAGTGCCTGGATACGCTGGCGAGTGATCCGTGAATCCGCCCCAGGCTGAATGTCTGCGCCGTAACACAGGGCGCCTGTCCAGCGAATTTTCACGGCGGGCAGCTCATGCTCCAGGCGGTGATACGCGTCAATCGCTGCACTGCGCAACGCGGCAATGGGGTCGGGTGCGTCGTGGGTCGTGTTGAGCCAGGCAAATGAGGTGGCCGTGACCCCGGACGCGACTTCGCCGGCCTCGACCACCGTCACATTCGCGCCCTTGGCGGCCAGGTGATAGGCCAGTGAAGCCCCCACGATACCGGCGCCAATCACCACAATGCGCTTACCTTTATGCATATCCGCTTCCTTGTTAATGATTCGCCAGGATCTCGCTGGTCTGGAACACCCTGGCATAGTCCATCGCCAGGTTACTGAGCGACAACGCGTGTACATCTTCAGCCGGCCACAGGCGTCCCGACAAGTCGGTTTGGTCGAAAGTAAAACAGGCGTCCGCCGCCACGATCACATCAAACCCCAGGTTGCCGCCTGAGCGCACGGTGGCCTCCACGGAGTTGTTGGTGATAACTCCGACGATCACCAATTGCCTGATCGAGCGCATGTGCAGCCAGCGCTCCAGGCCCGTGGCGCTGAAGGCATCCGGTACGTTTTTCTCCACCACATGCTCGTGGGCCAGGGGTTGCAGTGCGCCTTGGAATTCACAGCCGGGCTGGCCTGGCCAGAACACCGAGCCCGGAGAACGGGAGATATGCCGCACATGGATGACCGGGCGTTGCGCATGACGCCAGGCGTTAAGCAGTTGCTGTATGCGTAGCTCGGCGTCTGGGTTGTTGCGACGGCCAAGGGCGGGGTCGGCCATGCCTTTTTGCATATCGATGATCACCAGTGCAGCGTTCGTCGCCAACGGTTCCATGGCCTGTCCTTTTGCGGGTGAGGCGCGAAACATAACAGCCGATGCGGGGCTTATACAGTGGCCTGTTCGAAAATATGACGGGCCAATGGCAGTTTGACGCTTGACCGTTATTCAACTGGCCTGGCGCAATCTAAATGTGGGAAGGGGCTTGCTCCCGATAGCGGTGCGTCAGTGAGCTTATTTGTCACTGATCCACCGCTATCGGGAGCAAGCCCCCCACAGAAAATCACCCTGACCCTCGGCGCTTGCTGAGCGCCAGGCAATCAGCGAATGGCTCTGGATTGGCCATCTGGCTGCTGAAACGCTACCCTCGTTCTCAATTCCCCAACCACCGACCGTAACAGTGAGTCACGGTCTGCATGAATCAGGACGATGAACGATTATTCTCTGAAGCTCGCGAACTACTGGCGAAACTCCCTGGCCGATGCCGAAAACGGCAATGGCGCTTTATTCAACAGCCATGTCAAAGCCTATACGGTCTTGCCCATGGCCGCCTTGGCCGCGGGCTGTTTGCCGGCTGAGCAGGTGGAGCTGCTATTTGCCGGCGAACCAGCGCAGTTACTACACGTCGGCGTGACCTTACGACCGTTTGTCTATGCCTCGCGTCCGGAACACCGCAAGGCGCGCAATGGGTTGCCGGCGTTCATCACACCGATTCTTTGCCGTGTGTCGGTCACCCGCGACGGGCGCATCTACGCGACCGGGCCGGCGTTGGTGCCGCGTGACATCCTCGAGCCGTTGGATCATGACAATTTCACCCTCGGGGCGCAGTACGACCTGGACCGCTTTCTGGCCACCCAAGAGGCGCCCCGGTTCGAACCGCCTGCCTCCGGTACCGACGTGGACCCGGAGCAGTATCGCGAAAAGTGGATCAGCTACCTGCGCTACTGCAAGAACATGTTCCACACGGTGTGCAACGCTTGGGACGGTGTGGAAGACGGCTTCGACCCGGTCAACTACTGTTACCTGTTCAAGGAGCAGAAGGCTGACGGTTTCAGCATCAACATCGTTGCGCTCTACGATCACCTGCGTGCCAGCAAACCCGATGTGCCATTGTTCGAGCGATTTGCACAGCGTGGCCCCACCGCCGATGAGCCGTGCCTTGCGGCCAACAGCCTGTTCGCCAGCCGACGCGGGCATGCCGGTGACGAATACGCGCTGGCGCCTGCCCAGCGCGACAGCCTGGCGCACCTTTTGGCCGGGAACGCCGGGGATATACTGGCGGTCAACGGGCCCCCGGGCACCGGGAAAACCACCTTGGTCCTCTCTGTGGTGGCCTCGCTCTGGGCCAAGGCTGCCGCAGAAGGCGGCGAACCGCCGGTGATTGTCGCCAGCTCGACGAACAATCAAGCGGTCACCAATATCATCAAGGCGTTCGGTAAAGACTTCGCCGCGGGCACCGGGCCCTTCGCCGGGCGCTGGTTGCCCGACATCAATAGCTTCGGCGCTTACTTTCCCAAGGCCTCGGCGGAAGCGGAGATGGCGCGCACTTACCAGACCAAGAGCTTCTTCCTTGAGCTTGAGTCGCACGCCTATCTCGACAAGGCCCAGCAGGCTTACCTGGGCCGCGCGGCGATGGCTTTTGCTGGCGACCCGCAACCCACGCTGAAAAATACCGTGGACAAGCTCCAGGCCGAAATTCGCCTGCGCCAGCAGCAACTCGCCGCGATCGAGCATACTTGGCCACGGCTGGTGGCTGCCCGCAAAGCTATTCAGGATCTGCTCGGCAATGATCCACGGGCGGCCATCGGCCGCCTTGAAACCCAGCAGCGGTTGCAGACTGAACAGCTGGCGAACACCCAGGCACGCTTGAAAGACTTCAAGCACTACCTGGCCCATGAATCGTTGATCTACACGCTGTTTGGCTGGTTCGGCCCGATTGCCGCCAAGCGCTTGCGCCTGGCCAAGCTTCACGTCGATGAGGCAGACACTGAGCTGCAAAGCGCCATCGATGTGCATGACATGGAGCGCCGCCTGACCGCCGCCGTGGGCCACGCCGCGCAAAGCCTGAGAACACTCCAAGCTCAGCGGGAGCGGGTGGACGAGTTGCTGCGCGGCGAGCAGCGCGAGCTGTTGAACTGGCAGGCGGTGATTGGCGTATTACCCCGCGCGGTCGGCAAGCCTGCCGCACAGGTGACGCTGGAGGACTGTGATGCCTGGGCGGACACTTCGTTGCGCTTCGAGACCTTCCTGCTGACCACCCATTATTGGGAGGGGCGTTGGTTGATGGAAGTCGCCGAGGAGTTGCCGCTGATCCTCAAAAGCCGTAAAAAAAATGGCCGCAAGACCCTGGAAACAAACTGGCGGCGCTGGATGAAGCTCACGCCCTGTGTGGTCGCGACATTCCACCGATTACCGGGCGAACTGTCGTGCAGCCGTCGTGATGGCGATGGTTATGTCAAAGACTATGCGCTGAATTTCATCGACCTGCTGATCGTCGACGAAGCAGGCCAGGTGCTTCCCGAGGTGGCGGCGCCGTCTTTCGCCCTGGCCAGGCAAGCTCTGGTGATCGGCGACACT
Source organism: Pseudomonas khavaziana (assembly GCF_036704165.1). Classification (NCBI taxonomy): domain Bacteria; kingdom Pseudomonadati; phylum Pseudomonadota; class Gammaproteobacteria; order Pseudomonadales; family Pseudomonadaceae; genus Pseudomonas; species Pseudomonas khavaziana. Next base: position 3,629,048 of record NZ_CP129946.1, on the reverse strand, counting down.
CAGCAGATCGAACCCATCTGGTCGATACCGGCAGCAGTGGATATCGGCAATTTGCTCAGCGCCGGGCTGTTGTCACGCAGCAGCGTGGACGACGATTACGAGGCGTTCTGTGACAGCGGGCGCAGCGCCGCCAATGGCAGCGTCATGGCGATTGCGCAGTCGACCAGCCGCTATCACTACGACCCTGACCTGGCGCGCGGCCTTTACCTCTACGAACACCGCCGTTGCTATGACTCGATCATCGATTACTGCAACGCCCTCTGCTACAAGGGCAAGCTGCAACCGCGCCGGGGCGCCAAGCCCGAAGGTGGCTTGCCTGGGCTGGGCTACCTGCATATCGACGGGATGTGCCAGCAGAAACAGGGTGGCAGCCGTCATAACCTGCTTGAGGCACAGACCATTGCTGCCTGGATCAAGGCCAACGAACAGCAGCTCGTTGAGCGCTACGACAAAGCGCTCTGGGAGATTCTTGGGGTGATAACCCCCTTCGGCGCCCAGACCCGAGCGATCATCGAGGCGTGCAGCGCATTGGGCATTCGCACCGGCAAGCTCGACGGTGAAATGACCGTCGGTACGGTGCATTCTTTCCAGGGCGCCGAGCGGCCCGTGGTGATTTTCTCGGCGGTGTACTCCAAGCACGCCGACGGCGCGTTTATCGACCGTCGGGACAGCATGTTGAACGTGGCTGTATCTCGCGCCAAAGACAGTTTCCTGGTGTTCGGCGACATGGACCTGTTCAGCCAGATACCCGCCAGTAAGCCTCGTGGTCGCCTGGCCCAGTACCTGTTGCACAGCCCGGAAAACGCATTGGCGTTCGACTTCCAGCCCCGGGTGGACCTGCTCACGGCGCGCACCGGCTTGAGCCACCTGCATGAATTTGCCGAGCATGACCGGTTCCTGTTGCGCACCCTGGAAACGGCACGCCAGCAGGTGCAGATCGTGACGCCTTGGGTCAAGTTGCGCGGGATGCGCGAAAGCGGCGCCTTGGATGCAATGGTCGGCACGGTGCAGCGGGGCGTGCCGGTGACGGTCTACACCGACTTGCGCTTCAACACCGACATCAACCCCGGCAGGTCCGAAGGCAACCCGGGCAAAATTGCTGAATTCAAGGAGGCGATTGCGGCGCTCAAACAGCATGCCGTACAGGTGCGCGTGGTCAACAAGGTGCACAGCAAGCTGGTGATGGCCGATGAGGAGTTACTCTGCGTCGGCTCATTCAATTGGTTGAGCGCCGCACGTTCGGGCGATTACGTGCACCACGAAACGTCCATGGTCTATCACGGGCCGGACGTCAGCAGTGAGCTGACCATCAACCGCACGAGCCTGGCGCGACGCCTGAGCTCAAGCCAGCCTTAGCCTGGCGCAATGCTATGCCAGGGGCCACAGGCTGCTGGCATAGCGACACCGATCGGCAGCCCACACGCAAAACCCTGAGACTTCCCGGCGAAAATCTTCATAATGGCGGCCAATTCGTTTAGCTCGTTATTCTGGTGTGCCCGCATGGAAATTAAGGTCAACTTTCTCGACAACCTTCGGCTTGAAGCCAAGTTCGATGACTTCACGGTCATTGCCGACCAGCCCATCCGCTACAAGGGCGATGGTTCGGCACCGGGGCCATTCGATTACTTCCTGGCTTCGTCGGCGTTGTGTGCGGCGTACTTTGTGAAGTTGTACTGCCAGACGCGCAATATTCCCACGGAGAATATTCGTCTGTCGCAGAACAACATCGTCGACCCGGAAAACCGCTACAACCAGATTTTCAAGATCCAGGTCGAGCTGCCTACGGATATCTCCGACAAGGATCGGCAGGGCATCCTGCGTTCCATCGACCGATGCACCGTGAAGAAGGTGGTGCAGGCCGGGCCGGAGTTTGTGATTGAAGAGGTAGAGAATCTCGACGCCGACGCCCAGGCATTGCTGATGCCCAACTCGACGTCTGAGGCCGGCACCTACATCGCCGGCAAGGACCTGCCGCTGGAGCAGACCATCGCCAACATGTCCGCGATCCTCGCCGGCCTGGGCATGAAGATCGAGATCGCTTCGTGGCGCAATATCGTGCCCAACGTCTGGTCGCTGCATATCCGCGATGCCCATTCGCCGATGTGCTTTACCAACGGCAAGGGCGCAACGAAGGAGGGCGCCCTGGCGTCGGCGCTGGGCGAGTTCATCGAGCGGCTCAACTGCAACTTCTTCTACAACGACCAGTTCTGGGGCGAGGAGCTGGCCAATGCGCCGTTCGTGCATTACCCGGATGAGCGCTGGTTCCAGCCGGGCAAAAATGACGAGCTGCCGAGTGAAATCCTCGATGCCTACTGCCTGAAGATTTACAACCGCGAGGGCGAGTTGCGCGGTTCGCACCTGTTTGACACCAACTCGGGCAATGAAGCCCGTGGCATTGTCTCGCTGCCGTTCGTGCGCCAATCCGATGGCGAGGTGGTGTATTTCCCCTCCAACCTGATCGAAAACCTCTACCTGAGCAACGGCATGAGCGCCGGCAACACTTTGGCCGAAGCCCAGGTGCAGTGCCTGTCGGAGATTTTCGAGCGGGCGGTGAAGCGCGAAATCATCGAAGGCGAATTCGCGCTGCCGGACGTACCGGCCGAAGTGCTGGCCAAGTACCCGAGCATTCTGGCGGGCATTCAGGGCCTGGAGGCCCAGGGCTTCCCGGTGCTGGTCAAGGATGCGTCCCTGGGCGGTGAATTCCCGGTGATGTGTGTGACCTTGATGAACCCGCGTACGGGCGGGGTGTTTGCCTCGTTCGGCGCGCACCCAAGCCTGGAAGTGGCGCTGGAGCGCAGCCTCACCGAGCTGCTGCAGGGCCGCAGTTTCGAAGGCTTGAACGACCTGCCGCAGCCGACCTTCGAAGGCCAGGCGGTCACCGAGCCGAACAACTTCGTCGAGCACTTTATCGACTCCAGCGGCGTGGTGTCGTGGCGCTTCTTCAGTGCCCAGTCCGATTATGAATTCGTCGAGTGGGACTTCTCCGGCCACGGCGAAGATTCCAACGCCCAGGAGGCCGCGACGCTGTTCGGCATCCTTGAAGGCATGGGCAAGGAGAGCTACATGGCGGTGTACGAACACCTGGGCGCCACCGCCTGCCGCATCCTGGTGCCGGACTACTCGGAAATCTATCCGGTGGACGACCTGATTTGGGATAACACCAACAAGGCGCTGTTTTTCCGCGAAGACATCCTCAACCTGCACCGCCTCGACGAGGACGAGTTGCAGGCACTGGTCGACCGCCTGATCGAAAGCGAGCTGGACGACTACACCGATATCACTACCCTGATCGGCATCGAGTTCGACGACAACACCGCGTGGGGCCAACTGACCATCCTGGAGCTGAAGCTGCTGATCTTCCTGGCCCTCAAGCAGTATGACGAGGCCAAGGAATGCGTGGAGATGTTCCTGCAGTACAACGACAACACCGCCGAGCGTGGCCTGTTTTACCAGGCGATGAACGCAGTGTTGGAGATGGAGCTGGATGACGACCTGGAGCTGGCCGACTACGAAGCCAACTTCCGGCGCATGTTTGGCAACGAGCGCATGGATGCGGTGATCGGCTCGGTGGACGGCAGTGTGCGGTTCTATGGATTGACGCCGACCAGCATGAAGCTGGAAGGACTGGATCGGCATTTGCGGCTGATCGACAGCTATAAGAAGCTGCATGCGGCCCGGGCCAACGTAAGCCTTGGCTGATTTACACTGTCAATGTGGGAGGGGGCTTGCCCCCGATAGCGGTGGGTCAGTTGCAAACAAGCTGACTGATGCACCGCCATCGGGAGCAAGCTCCCTCCCACATTTTTGATCGATGTTTGATGTTAGATGTATGCCAGGGCTCGGGCTGAATTCGCGCGCAGGTCCTCCACATTCTCAACCCGCACTGACATAATCTCGAGCTGATTGCGCATTCAATGTGGGAGGGGGCTTGCTCCCGATAGCGGTGGGTCAGTTACAAATAAGCTGACTGATGCACCGCCATCGGGGCAAGCCTCCTCCCACATTTTTGATCGATGTTTGATGTTAGATGTATGCCAGGGCTCGGGCTGAATTCGCGCGCAGGTCCTCCACATTCTCAACCCGCACTAACATAATCTCGAGCTGATTGCGCATTCAATGTGGGAGGGGGCTTGCTCCCGATAGCGGTGGGTCAGTTGCAAATAAGCTGACTGATGCACCGCCATCGGGAGCAAGCCCCCTCCCACATGTTGCTCGATGTTTGGCGTTAGATGTGCGCCAGGGCTTGGGCCAGGTCCGCGCGCAGATCCTCCACATCTTCAACCCCCACCGACAACCGCACCAACCCATCGCCAATCCCCAACTGCGCCCGCGTCGCCGCCGGGATGCTCGCATGGGTCATGATCGCCGGGTGTTCGATCAGGCTTTCCACGCCCCCCAGGCTCTCGGCCAGGGCGAAGATCTTGACGTTTTCCAGGAAGCGCGTTGCACCGGCCAGGTCGCTGTTCAAATCCACCGAAATCATCCCGCCAAACCCGCGCATCTGTTGTTTTGCCAACTCGTGCTGTGGGTGGGATTTCAAGCCTGGGTAGTGAACACGCGATACCTGTGGCTGTTGTTCCAGCCAGGTGGCCAGGTCCAGGGCATTGCTGCAATGGCGCTCCATGCGCAGCGCCAGGGTCTTTACCCCGCGCAAGGTCAGGAACGCGTCGAACGGCCCGGCAATGGCGCCCACTGAGTTCTGCAGGAAGCCCAAGCGTTCTGCCAGATCAGGGTTGTCGCCCACCACGGCGATACCGCCGATCACATCGGAATGCCCATTGAGGTACTTGGTAGTGGAGTGCACCACAATATCGAAACCCAGCTCCAGCGGCCGCTGGATCCACGGGCTGGCGAAGGTGTTGTCGGCCACGCAGATAATCCCGCGGGCACGGCAGATGCGCGCAACGGCGCGCAGGTCGGTGAGACTCAGCAGCGGATTGCTCGGGGTCTCGACCCAGACCATGCGCGTGTCGTCCTGCAACGACGCTTCAAAGGCCGACAAGTCGCTCAGGTCGACATAGCTGAAACGGTGCCCGGCGCTGCGCTGGCGTACCTTGTCGAACAGCCGGAACGTGCCGCCATACAGGTCATTACCCGAGACGACATGCGCGCCGGCATCCAGCAGTTCCAGCACCGTGGAAATCGCCGCCAGCCCCGAGGCAAACGCAAACGCCTGGCTGCCGCCTTCAAGGTCCGCCACGCAGCGTTCCAGGGCAAAGCGCGTGGGGTTGTGGGAGCGGCCGTAGTCGAAGCCCTTGTGCACACCGGGGCTGTCTTGCAGGTAGGTGGAGTTGGCGTAGATCGGCGGCATCAGCGCGCCCGTGGTCGGGTCGGGTGACTGCCCGGCGTGGATCACACGGGTGGCAAACGCGCTGTTATCGGGCTGACTCATGCAAGGGATCTCCGTAGGTGGTTAAGCAGGTCGACGCGGGTAATCAGGCCATGGAAGCCTGAGGCGTCAGCAATGATGGCGACCAGGCCGCGATCCAGTTCTGCCTGCAGTTCGGCCAGGCTGGCGCTGGGGGCCAGGGTGTGCAAGGTATCGGTCATGGCGCTGGCGACGGTCATGGAAAAATCCGCGGCGTCGTGGTGCAGGCCCAGCAGGATGTCGGACTCATCGATGACGCCCACCAGCTGTTGGCCGTCTACCAGCACCGGCAGTTGCGACACATCCGCCAGGCGCATGCGCTGGAAGGCGGTGAGCAGGGTGTCATCGGGGCTGACGCTGATCACGCGGCCGTCTTCGAAGCGGCGGGCGATCAGGTCGCGCAGGTCGCCGTAGTGCTTGTACTGCAACAGGCCGGCGTCGTTCATCCATTGGTCGTTGTAAACCTTCGACAAGTACCGCGTGCCGGTGTCGCAGACGAAGGTCACCACACGCTTGGGCTCGGTTTGCTCACGGCAGTAGCGCAGGGCGGCGGCGAGCAGGGTGCCGGTGGACGAGCCGCCGAGAATGCCTTCGGCCTTGAGCAACTGGCGGGCGTGGTCGAAGCTTTCTTCATCACTGATGGAGTAGGCGTGGCGCACACTGGAGAGGTCGGCAATCGAGGGGATGAAGTCCTCGCCGATGCCTTCCACGGCCCAGGAACCGGGGGTTTCCAGCTGACCGCTGCGGCTGTATTCGGCCATCACCGAACCCACCGGATCGGCCAGCACCATGGCGAGCTCTGGCTGCACGCGCTTGAAAAAGCGGGTCAGGCCAGTAAGGGTTCCGGCCGAGCCGACGCCCACCACAATCGCGTCGACATCATGCTGGGTCTGCGCCCAGATCTCCGGCGCGGTGCTGGTCTCGTGGGCCAGGGGATTGGCCGGGTTGTTGAACTGGTCGGCGAAGAAGGAATCCGGAATATCCTTGGCCAGGCGTGCAGCAACGTCCTGGTAATACTCGGGATGGTCCTTGCCCACATCGGAGCGGGTGATATGCACCTCTGCGCCCATGGCCTTGAGGTGCAGGACTTTTTCCGTGGACATCTTGTCCGGCACCACCAGCACCACCCGGTAACCCTTGGCCCGGCCCACCAGCGCCAGGCCCAGGCCGGTATTGCCGGCGGTGGCTTCGATGATGGTGCCACCAGGACGCAGGCGCCCGTCGCGCTCGGCGGCGTCGATCATCGCCAGGCCAATGCGGTCCTTGATCGACCCCCCGGGGTTTTGTGATTCAAGCTTGAGAAACAATGTGCAAGGGCCAGTGTCGAAGCGGCTGACCTTGACCAGCGGTGTGTTACCGATCAGCTCCAGTACGGCAGGGCGTGAAGGTGTTGGCATGTCGTCACCTGGTTACGGGATGGGCGTAGGGTAGGGGGACAGCAAAAGGCATGACTTCGAACATAGGCCGGTATCGCCCAGGTCGCAACCTGGCGGTCCGATGCATGACTTTTTTTGGCGCATGGGTGACGCGAGGCGGGCCTAATGTGGGAGCTCGATGAAGAGCATATGTGGGAGCTGTCGAGCCCCAGCGAGGCTGCGATGGCGGCGGCACTGCTGGCACGTGTGGTGGCTGACCCACCGCCGTCGCGGCCTCGCTAAAGCTCGTGCCGCTCCCACATCAGTCACCGGCAATGGCGGCTTCGATAGCAGCAATATCAATCTTGGTCATCTTCATCATCGCCTCAAACGCACGCTTGGCGACGGCGGTGTCCTTGCTGGTCACCGCATCGACCAACACCCGTGGCGAGATCTGCCATGACAGACCCCATTTGTCCTTGCACCAGCCGCAGGCGCTTTCCTTTCCACCATTGCCAACGATGGCATTCCATAACCGATCGGTTTCCTCCTGGTCGTCCGTGGATACTTGAAAAGAAAACGCCTCGCTGTGCTTGAACGCCGAACCGCCGTTCAGGCCGATGCACGGGATGCCCATGACGGTGAATTCCACCGTCAATGCATCGCCCTGTTTACCGGAGGGGTAGTCGCCAGGGGCGTAGTGCACGGCGTTCACTTTGCTGTCGGGGAAGGTCTTGGCGTAGAAGGTCGCCGCCTCCAGGGCATCGCCGTTGTACCAGAGGCAGATGGTATTTTTGTTGTTCATCGCAAACTCCTCGGGTTGATAGGAGTATGAAGTCTAGACGAGGGTGCCGCCCTGTCAGCCGGCGTTCCCTTTCAGCTGATGGGCGACCGCTGCCTTATCGATCACCGACCAGACGCGAGCGAATTTCCCGTCGACGCATTCATAGAAAACGTTTTCGTCAAACACGACAGTTTTGCCGTTGATCGGCAGCCCGAAAAACTCGCCCCTGGGACTGACCCTGAAGTTCAGCCGACTGGCGACGGTCGGCGGGTCGGCAACCAACAGCTGAATGCGGAACACCAGGTCGGGGATTTCCCGGAAGTCGCGCTCCAGCATCGCCCGGTAGCCCTCCAGGCCAACCGGGCTGTCGTTGTAGGTCACATCAGGATGGACAAAATCGCCCAGGTGCTGCCAATCCTGACGGTTCAGACAATCGATATAGCCTTGGTAGAAGTTGGCGAGTTGGTCGCGGGTCATGGGCCGTTCTCCTGGTTTAAGCGCGCTCGTCCACTATCGCCGGCAAGCGGATGTCCCCGCAAGTGCGTGACTGGGTATGCCGCGAACGCCAGCTCAAACCCAGCACCATCAGCAAACCCAGGCCGGCCATCAACGCGCCAGCCAGGGAAATGGCCGGGTAGCCCAGCCCTGCGTTGATCACCGCGCCACCCAACGCCGCGCCAATCGCATTACCGAAATTGAACGCACCGATGTTCATCGCGGAAGCCAGGTTAGGCGCATCCTTGGCGGCTTCCATCACACGCATCTGCAACGGCGGCACCAAGGCAAAACTGGCGGCGCCCCACAGCAGGATCGACAAGGCGGCGGGCAACGGCCATTGCATCAGCACCGAGAAGGCCAGCAGCACGGCAATCAACACCACCAGCGAAGTGATCAAGGTGCGATCCACCGAACGGTCCGCAGACTTGCCTCCCCACACATTACCCAGGGTCAGGCCGACACCGAACAGCACGAGCATGCCGGTGACGAAGTTGGTCGAGGCGTGGGTGACGTCACGCAGAATCGGTGCGATATAGGTGAACACTGTGAACATTGCACTGGAACCCACCACGGTCAGCGCCAGCGCAGCCAGCACCGGCCCGCGCCCCAGTACGCGGATTTCGGCCATCAGGCTGCCACCTTTCGGCGCGGGAGCATTGGGCAATGCCCACCACAGCGCCGCCATCACCACTGCACCTAACCCGCTGATGCCCCAGAACGCCGTGCGCCAACCAAAGTTCTCGCCAAACCAGGTGGCCAGGGGCACACCGCCAATGGTCGCCAGGGTCAGTCCCAGGAACATCGCGGCAACGGCCCCCGCGCGCTTCTCCGGCGCGACCACACTCGCGGCCACAATCGAGCCAATGCCGAAGAATGCCCCGTGGTTCAGCGACGTCACCAGCCTGGCAATCATCAAGGTCTGGTAGTTGGTAGCCATCGCCGAGAGCAGATTACCCAGGGTGAAAATCGCCATCAGCCCGATCAGCAGGTAACGGCGTGGCACCCTGGCCGTGGCGAGGGTCATGATCGGCGCGCCGATCAGCACGCCCATGGCATAGGCGCTAACCAACAGCCCCGCGGCGGGAATGGATACGCCAAGATCGGCGGCAATACCGGGCAACATGCCCATGGGTGCGAACTCCGTGACCCCGATGCCAAAGGCACCGATGGACAAGGCTACAAGGGGGGGATTGATACGCATGGTTGACTCCTCATCTATGTGTCAAATGCTACAATCCAGCCTTTTGCAGCAGTAGCCCTTGGTTGGGAACTACAGCTTTGCGCAGGAGGCACAAATGGACATCGGTGGTCGCTCGGGAGAGATGGAAGTGTTCGCCATGGTCGCCGAGCACGGCAGCCTGTCGGGCGCTGCGCGAGCCCTTGGGCTGACGCCATCGTCCATCAGCCGCATCATCACCCGCACCGAACGACGCATCGGTACCCGGCTGCTGCTGCGCACCACCCGCGCCATCACCTTCACCGCCGAAGGCGAAGCCTACCTGCGCGGCGCCCGGCGCATCCTTGCGGACATGGCCGAAGTCGAAGACGCCATCACCGACCAAGGCGCCCCCCGCGGCCGCCTGCGAGTCAGCGCCGCCCTGGCCCATGGCCGTATGACCATCGTGCCGCTGATCGCCGCCTTCAGCGCCCGCTATCCCGCCATCGTCGTCGACCTGATGCTCGGCGATGAAGTCGTGGACATCCTCGGCGGCCAGGCCGACGTCGCCATCCGCTTCGGCCCCCTCGTCGACAGCCCCCTGACCGCCCGCCACATCGGCTCCACCGGCCAGGTGATCGTCGCCTCACCCGACTACCTCGCGCGCCACGGCACCCCGGTCGTGCCGCAGGATTTACTCAACCACAACTGCCTGCGCTTCAACTTCCGCCGGGCGGCGCCTGACTGGCCGTTTCGGGTGGAGGGGCGGGAGTTTTCGTTGAAAGTGACGGGGACGATTGAAGGCAATAGTGGGGAAGCGTTGGCGCAATTGGCGAAGTTGGGGGCGGGGATTGCACGGATTGGGGCGTTCAGTGTGGTGGAGGAGGTGAGGCGGGGGGAGTTGGTGGTGTTGCTGGAGGAGTATAACCCGGGGGATGTGGAGCCGATTCATGCCGTGTTTGTGGGGGGAGGGGCGATGCCGGCGCGGGTTAGGGCGTTTGTGGATTTTTTGGTGGAGCGGCATGGGGTTTGATGAGGTGTGATTGTGGATCTTTTAGACGATGGGTATTTGACCGGCGGATTTCAGCCACAAGTTGGGCGGCACTCCCCTTGAATAAGCGATAACTAATATGGACTCCGCGATGAAAAACTGGATATCTAATACGAAAATTAATGCGCTGTTAGAGGATGGCTCTCAAGAATTTGATGGCGTGAAAGTTAAGCGGGACCTTATAGAGTACTGCGACAGGTATCAAAAAATATATCCTTTTGAAATTCTGGAAGAGCCACTTAACTTTCTGATAAGCAACGTAAATTCAGATGGTAAATATAGGGAGGTGCGAGCACTGCTTAGGATTGCTGCTGAAGAATACTGCATTAGTTTAAACGAGATAGCCGAGGCTCTTCTTGATCTGTTAGATATGCATATCCTTTCTACTGACCAGGCGAAGAAAATTATCAACCACCTTTTCGAAGCATTTTCCTGCAGTGAAAAACCTGAAGATTTCATTCCAAGGGAGGATGCCTATTTGTGCAAAAAACTATTTGCGATTACCTCTAGCTAGCAAATGGTTCAAACCACTCCGGCCGGATATGTTGAAGCCCATGCCGCTCAACCCGTTTTTCGATCCAATCTGCTCGCGATGGCACCGACTCAATCCTCCAATCTCTCCTGGCTCTATGCTGGTGGTTACCTGCATTGTGTCGCTTTTTAAGCTTGCTGAAACGTTTCATCGAGTTTATAAAACCGCTACAACTCCAAGAAAGGCTACCGCCATGACTCCGCTCAAACTCCTCATCGCCCTCAGCACACTGTCCGCTGCCTCCCACGCCATGGCCTGGGATTACGTCCTGCTCGACACCGACAAAGCTGCCCAGAACTGGCAGGTCACCAGCCAGCAACTCGGCATACGAACCGACAAACCCTTCAGCGTCACTCTGCGCACCTTGCACGGCGGTCGGCAGGAGGGCGTCAGCATTGTCGATATCGATAACGGCACGATGAAACTCTCGGTGGTGCCGACTCGCGGGATGAACGTGTTGCAGGCCTCGGTGGGCGATGTGCGCATGGGTTGGGATTCGCCGGTCAAGGAGGTGGTCAACCCGTCGTTCATTGAACTCAATGGTCGTGGCGGCCTGGGCTGGTTGGAAGGTTTCAATGAGCTGGTCACCCGCTGCGGATACGAATGGGTCGGCCACCCCGGCATCGACAATGGCGAACTGCTGACCCTGCACGGTCGCGCCGCCAACATTCCTGCGAACAAAGTCACCCTGCACATCGATGAAAAACCACCGTACGCCATCACCCTGCGTGGCGAGCTGAAAGAACAGGCGTTCAAGAAGGTCGACTTCTCCGTCGCGACCGAACTGGTCACCGAGGCTGGCAGCGTGGTGTTCGCCCTCAACGATACCCTGACCAACAACGGCGACTACCCGAAGGAATACCAGGCGCTGTATCACAGTAACTTCAGCACGCCGTTCCTGGAGCAGGGCGCTCGTTTCGCCGCGCCGGTGAAACAGGTGTCGCCGTTCAACGACAAGGCCAAGGGCGAACTGGCCGACTGGCAAACCTACCGCGCACCCACCAAGGACTACGACGAAACGGTTTACAACGTAGTGCCGTATGCCGATGCCAAGGGCGATACGTTGACGGTGTTGCATAACAAGGCCGGCAGCCTGGGCGTTTCGGTGGGCTTCAATACGCAGACACTGCCGGTGTTTTCCCTGTGGAAAAACACCGATACCCAAGGCCAGGGCTATGTCACAGGGCTGGAGCCGGGCACAAGTTTTTCCTACAACCGCCGGTATCAGCGGCCACTGAACCTGGTGCCTACCATTGGGCCGAAGGAACACAAACAGTTCCGCATCAGCTACAGCTTGTTGGCGGATAAGGCGGCGGTAGATAAGGCCTTGAAGCAGGTGAGCGAGATTCAGGCCGGGCGGGAGACTGAGGTGCGGCAGACGCCGTTGGTTGATTTGACCAAGGGGTAACACAGGTTAGGAATAAACAGAGAATATGAGTGGCACTTACTTAACCTTCTTCGGTTTCAGTAATTGGTTAGCGGTCAAGTAAGTGCTGTTCAGGTTCGTCTATTTTAGTTTCTTATTGCATTAATAGCATTTTCATAAGCGCTCTTAGGATTAACGCCAACTATTTTGCCCGTCACTTCTCCGTGCTTGAAAATTACTACAGTAGGCACATTTCGTACGCCATATTGCGCTGCGGTGGCTGGAGATTCATCAGTATTTACAATGCCAACTGAATAGCTACCATCAGAGGCCTGTGCGAGCTCCTTGATGACTGGACCTACCATTCGGCAAGGGCCGCTCCACGGGGCTGTAAAAAAAATCAGGATAGAGGCTTGTGAAGGAAGCACAATACTATTGAAGTTATCGTCATTAATTTCGATCGCGTTCATTTTCATTCCTCTTGATGAGACAATTATCCACGGTTCAATGATATTGTGATTTCCATGTTGAGCCTGTCTACTGTGAGAGTTGACAGTTGGTTATGTGTATTTGAAGTAAATATAATTCCAATAGGCATCTTTAGATGCAGGAAGACGGGTGAATAAATTCTATTTTCATCATGCGAGCTCTTGACTTTTTGCTCTTCCAGCAGAGCGACTCAGCAATGCTTCGTTTATTAGAGGGAAATCCCTCATTGCAGCACCTCTATCACCTCACTAGCATGAGCCTCGACACTCAGCCAGTTCAGAGGGAAAGCTCATGACGACCCAACAACATGACGACAAGCAACCCACCCCGGATCCTGCAGAAAACAACGCGTTTTTCCCCTCTCCCTATTCCCTCAGCCAATTCACCTCACCCAAATCCGACCTCAGTGGCGCCGACTACCCCAACCCCTACAATGGCGGGCGCTGGAAGGTCCTGGTGATCGGTGCTGATGAGCGTTACCTGCTGACCGACAACGGCACGATGTTCTCCACCGGCAATCACCCGGTGGAAACCCTGCTGCCCATGTATCACCTGGATAAAGCCGGCTTCACGTTCGATATCGCGACGCTGTCGGGCAACCCGGTGAAGTTCGAGTTTTGGGCCATGCCTTCCGAAGATGTGGAAGTGCAGGGCTTTTATGCCAAATACCGCGAGCAGTTCAAGCGCCCGCTCAAGCTGGCCGAGGTGATCGAGAATGCGCTGGGTGAGGACTCGGACTATATCGGCGTGTTTGTCCCCGGTGGGCACGGAGCGTTGATCGGCTTGCCGCAGAGTGCCGAGGTGAAGGCGGTACTGGAGTGGATGGTCGCGAAGGACAAGTTCGTGATTTCGCTGTGTCATGGCCCGGCCGCGCTGCTCGCAGCGGGTGTGGGCGAGTCCAGGGACTCCTATCTGTTCAGCGGTTACAGGATCTGCGCCTTTCCCGATGCGCTCGATGCCAAGACGCCTGATATCGGTTATATGCCGGGCCATCTGACCTGGAAATTCGGCGAGCAACTGCAAGCGCTGGGGGTTGAGATCGTCAATCAGGACATTACCGGGGCGACCCTGCAGGATCGCAAGTTGTTGACCGGCGACAGCCCGTTGGCAGGCAATAATCTCGGCAAGCTGGCTGCGGATGCATTGCTCAAAGCGGTCGCGGCGGGGTGACTGAGGCCACTGCCGAGAGGGCGATGCGCGCCGTTTTCGCTATCGAGGCGGCGCAGACGCTGGAGGCTATCCAGCAGGCGGTGCGTGGTTTCGCCGAGGCCTACGGCTATGATCGGTTCGTGCTGTTTTCCGCCTCGTCAGCGAGTGAAGAAGTGGTGGAGCGTATCTATTGGGTAGAGGGCGATTGGTTCGGTAGTGGCCAGGGTGTGGATGCCCAGACCTATGTGCGTCGCTGCCCGATCACGCGCCATGTGCTGGATAATCGTGAAGCCTTCTTCTGGATCAAGGTGCAGGACAAAGGCGGGGAGCGCTACCACGTGGTTCGTGCACCAAGCGGCCCTGGTGTGCAAGGACTGCAGGTGCCGGTGTTCGGTCCGCAAGGGCTTGAGGGTGCCATGAGCCTGGGCGGCGAGCGGGTGGACGGCTCGGCTAGAGTACGCCTGGGGTTGAGCATGGTCGCCACGGCGGCTTTTTTCTGCGCACACAGGCTGCTTGAGCCGCCGGTGGCTGAATGGGTAGGCAAGCTTTCCCAGCGTGAGCGGGAAGTGCTGGCGTGGACGGCTGCCGGCCGGCGCCAGGCCGATATCGCGGCAACCCTCGGTTTATCGGAGCGCACCGTGGAGAATCACTTGCGCTCGGCGCGCCGGCGTCTTGGGGTGGCGACGACCGCGCAGGCCGTCAGGATTGCGATTCGCAAGGGGGAGATTGAGGGTTGAAGAAGAGGTATTTTGAATACACGTTAGTTAATACACGGTGACGGCCCACAACGCTTGTCCTGGAGCGGACATGGTAAAGCGCTGGGGCAGCATCGACATTTGAAAGAGTCAAACTTTGCGTGCCCAGCTTCCGAACATCACATCGCCGATGTAGATGCCTGAAGAGGCTGAACGCTCCTGATCCAACCGCTCTTGCAGCGTTTCAATGTCGACCTCTTCTACACTGGCCACCCCTAATGCGGTGATCCGCGGTAAGCACGCTCGAACGATGGCGCCAAGGCTGTAGGGTGTATCAGGTGTTTGTATCAGGCATTCAGCCCGCACGCTTTCAACGCTCAAGCCTGCCTGTGTAAAAATGCCGTGCAGATTAAAACCGATGTGTAGATCGGCGCCTTCGCGAGCAATCATTTCCTGTATCCAGGATTGCGCCCTTTTATGCAAAGGGAAGGGATCCAGGCTTGTGGGCACCATCGTCGTATCGTGCTCTTGAAAGACCATGATGCCAGTGGGGCGCAAGTACTTCGACAGCGCACGAATCGTTGCCACCGCATCCTTCTGATACATCAGGACACGCCGCCCAACGATTGCGTCAAAAGTGCCGAGAAAGTCCTGCAGTTCTGAAACATCACACTGCAGAAATTTCAGCGAAGGGTGGTTTCGTGATGCGTTGCGCTGGCGTGCACTGGCGATGGCTGCGGCGTCACGATCGATTCCGATGATCTCTGCGTCATTCTCCACCAAATCACACAACAGAAATGAAACATCACCCGAGCCGCAGCCTACGTCCAGGATTCGCATCCCTTTTGCGATTCCTGCGTCGATCAGTAAGCGTGTGGTGAAGTCGGGTAGGTTGGTCGACATTACTAAGCCTCACTGAGTTTATGAGTAAACGTATCGCATCTTTTTGGCCATCATGCCTCTTCGTAGCGAAAGCTGCCTGCGACGATCCCGAACTCAAAGAGCTGGATTATCTGCTCGGTTACGAGAACGTCAATTCTTATTACCGGGCTTTTCGGCAGTGAGGAAGGTTTCACTCAGTCAGTGGCGACTCTCCAATGCATGAAGTGTGACGGTGGCGGTATGTGGACTGGGATGTCCGTTTCTGGCCGATTGCTGCCTGTCAACAAGAGCAGCAGTCGACCCACTGCTGACGTTGGCGACAGACAGCAATCGGCCAATAGCGGACGTAGATGGCGGATTCGCTTCTGGGCAAAAGCTGCTCTTGCTGAAGGGCAACGGCAACGCTGGCAGGTCGGATGTTGTACGTCACACAGTGCCCCGCAGTTTATTCAGCGGCTGGCCCAGTATTTATCGAATCTAATAAATACCTGCTCACTATCGACTCGGCACTAATTTGCCGTAACCAGTTTGAGACCGATCACGCCTGCCAGTATCAGCATAATGCACAGAATCCGTAACGGCGCGGTGGAGTCCCCCAGCAGCGCCATGCCAATGATAGCGGTACCGGCGGCGCCGATTCCGGTCCAGACAGCGTAGGCGCTGCCCACCGGAAGCGTGCGCAGGGAGATGGACAGCAGGATCACGCTGAAGACGCCGGTTACGACGGTGAGCAAACCGGGGGTGAATCGGGTGAAGCCATCCGAGGCCTTCATTGAGAACGCGAAGGCAATTTCAAGAATGCCGGCCAAGCCGAGAAGTAGCCATGCCATAGAGTGAACCCTCAAGAAATACAGTAGGTGTGTGGCGAGGGGCCTAGCCTCCTCACCACCACTAATCTGCTTCGACTTAAGCCTTGGCGGCCGCTGCTGGAGCGGTACGGAAGGTGATGCCCAGTCGATTGAAGGCATTCATCAAGGCAATGCCATAAGTGAGATCGGCCAGGTCCTTGTCACTGAACTCGGCTGCAGCGGCAGCGTAGTCAGCGTCCGAAACATCACTGGCGGTGACCGCTTCGGCAAAGGCCAGCGCCACACGCTCACGGAGTGTGAAGACTGCGCCAGCGTCATTCCATACGGGCACCAGCGCCAATTTGTCCACGGCCAGGCCTTGCTTGAGCAAGTCTCGCGAGTGCATGTCGATGCAAAAGGCACACCCGTTGATTTGCGAAACCCGCAGGTAGACCAGGTCGATCAGTTCCTTGGACAGGCCGCTATTCTGCAGGTAGACGTAAACCCCGCCGAACGCCTTGTAACCTTCGGGGGAAGCTTTGGTGTAGTCGAGACGTGTTGTCATGGTTAAATCCTGTAGCGGTTGGATGAGACCGCCATCTTGGAGCGCCATGGCCTAGCCCGGAAGATCCATGATCTGGCTTGAATGCTAGACCATGAATGCGTCGTTATGGTCTAGTCGGAATCTTCATTCTTGGCTCTCTGGAATGGATCATGGGATTAGTAGGCTGAAGGCCATCCATCCAGGAAGTAACGCACCATGAATATCCTCCATGTTAGTGCCAGCCCTCGCGGGCAAGCATCGGAGAGCAACGCACTCTCCCACAAGATCATCGAAAGCCTGCGTCGGCGGCACCCAGATGCCGAGGTGACCGAACGCCCCATCGCCGGCAACGTCCTGGCGCCGGTGGACGAGCCTTATGCAACATCCCAGCAGTCCCTCGTGGATGTCTCTTCCGACGGTTCTATGGCCCAGTCCGAGCGGCTTGTTCGCGAGTTGGAGCTGGCCGATGTTGTGGTGATCGCTACGCCCATGCATAACTACACGGTACCCGCGACGCTCAAGCTTTGGCTCGATCACATTGCGCGGGTGCGCCGCACCTTCGATATCTCGGCCCAGGGCAAGATAGGCCTGTTGCATGACCGGCCTGTGTTCGTCGCAATTGCCTCGGGCGGACGGTTTTCCGGGGAGCGTGCCCACCAGCCGGACTTCTTAACACCGTACCTGAAAACGATACTCGGCATGATCGGACTGCACGACGTGACCTTCTTCACCATTGAAGGCACTGCTTCGCGCCAGGAAACACTGGCCCAGACGCGCCTCCAAACCGACCAGGCGCTGCACGACTACTTTGCAACCTGAACAGGACCGTCGCCGGATGAGCACCTCGATTAAGACCTTCTCACCGCTGGACGCCGGCTCCACTGAGCCGATTTACCGGCAACTATACTGGCGCTTCCGCAGCGCGATTGCCGACGGTTTGCTCAAGCCGGGCGAACGCATACCCGCGGCCCGGGCCCTGGCCAAAGAGCTTGGGCTGGCCAGGGGCACCATCGACACGGCGTATTCGCTGCTGGTGGCCGAAGGTTATATCCAGGCCCGTGGCCAAGCCGGCACCGTGGTGGCTGAAGGGATCAAGGCCAGCCTGCCGGTACGCCCCATGACGGCCAGCGAGCACAACACCGTCCGGCGCAAGGCGGCCGTCTTGCCGTTTCAAATGGGGTTGCCGGCACTGGATGCGTTCCCGCGCAAGATCTGGTCGAAAATCGCCGCGCGTTGCGTCCGGGCCACGCAGCTCGCCGACATGGCCAACCCCTGCATCTTTGGCCTGTACTCGCTGCGCACGGCGATTGCCAGCTACTTGCAGGTTGCCCGGGGTATCCACTGCTCGCCTGCACAAGTCTTCGTCACCTCGGGCTACCGCAACTCGCTGGGGCTGATCGCCCACGCACTGCTGGAACCGGGCGATCGGGTGCTAGTGGAAGACCCGGGCTACCTGTTCACTCGGCCGTTGCTGGATTACCTGAATATCAACGCCATACCGATACCCGTAGACCAGGACGGCATGCTGGTATCCCACGCCGTGCAAAAGGGTAAAGGTGCCCGCGCTGTGGTGGTCACGCCGGCCCATCAAAGCCCGCTGTGTGTTTCGCTGTCCTTGCCTAGGCGCCTGGAGCTGCTGGATTGGGCCAGCCGTCAGCAAGCCTGGATCATCGAGGACGACTACGACGGAGAATACCGTTATGTCAGCCGGCCATTGCCGGCCCTCAAGAGTCTGGATCGCGACGGCCGGGTGCTCTATGCCGGGACCTTCAGCAAGGTGTTGTTTCCCGGCATCCGCCTCGCCTATCTGGTGGTGCCTGCGGCTCAAGTGGAACGCTTCGAACACGTGAGCCAGACCTTCCTAGGCGGTTGCCCGGAGCTGACCCAGGCGATCGTCGCGACGTTTATGACTGAGGGGCATTTTGCGCGGCATATCCAGCGGATGCGAAAACTCTACGGTGAACGTCGGGAAGCCACGGCCAGAGGGCTGCGCAAAGCATTGGGCGAGCATATTTCGATTGATGCCCAACCGGGCGGGATGCACTTGATCCTGCGCCTGAACGCTCAACAGTCAGACCGCCTGTGCATGGAACGCCTGGCACAGGCCGGCATTTATGCAGAAGCCTTGAACGACTGGAATATTGAAGGCCAGACTGGCCCCGGCCTGCTTCTGGGCTTTGCCAATATCGAATCGGAGGCTGTCGCCGAGGTCTTTGGAAAACGCATCTTGGATGCGCTCATGGCCTGATCCGCAAGCCAGTTCTTGGCTCTTTCGCCCTATGGTCGGGGCCGCTAGGCTGCACGGCTTGTTCTCACCAGCCTGGAGTCTTCATGCCCACTCTCCTGCACAGCGTTGCGGTTTTCTGCGGTACCAATTTCGGCTCCAACCCGGAGTATGCGCAGGGCGCTCAGGCCCTAGGCCGGGAAATCGCCCGGCGCGGCATTCGCCTGGTCTACGGCGGCACCCACAAAGGCTTGATGGGGGTGGTGGCGGATGCCGCATTGGCTGAAGGTGGTGAAGTCGTCGGCATCATCACCCTGTTGCTGCATGAGCGCGGTCATTCCCACGCCGGGCTCACCCAACATGAAGTGACCCAGGACATGCGCAGCCGCAAGACCCGAATGAGTGACTACGCCGACGCTTTCATTGCCTTGCCCGGCGGGCTGGGAACACTGGAAGAATTGTTTGAAGCGGCCACGCTGACCCAGGTAGGCGAACACCACAAGGGCGTGGCGTGCCTTAATACGGCAGGGTTCTTCAACCCGGTGCGCAGCCTGTTCGATCATGCGGTGAAGGAAGGCTTCATGAAGGTCGAACACAGCCAGATGCTGATGTTCAACGAGCACCCCGGCGCCTTGATTGATGCTCTGGAGCGGTGGCAGGCGCCGGTGGTTTCCAAACTGATCGAGCCGATGGCGAAGTAATTGTTTTTGGCCTTGGCGATGCTGCTCCCTAATTATTTCGCCAAGGCCTTTTTATTTACCACGGATGGGTAGCACTGGCCTGCACACGAATCAGGAGGCCAACGCCAATAGGACTTCGACGTTCTCAGTCCCTCTGCCGCAGAACTTGCATCAGCTGTCTAACAACAATGGCTTCGACGGCACCTTCGCTGGCGCCCGCCTCAAAAGCAGCGCAACAAGCCGATGCGTTACCGTCGCAGATACGGTAGACAGCAATGACATTGTCCGGCCCGCAGCCTGTGTGCCCGCATAGGGAATATCCGCCTTCAATCGTTCCCTGCATCATGCCAAGGCCATATCCCGGCGTGATCCATGGGCGCCCGGGAATCGGGCCGCCCAATGTTCGTGCGCTCTGCATTTCCTCAAGCAAGTCCGTGGAGAGTAGGTCTGCACAAAAGAGTCGATCCAGAAATAACGCTGCTTGCGAAATGTGGCCGATCAACAAGCCGTGGTAAACCCAGGCGGGATCATAATTTGATGCACTTCCAAGGTGGGTCGTTTGCAAATCTGCTGGCGTTTTTGCAAAGCGAACGCTCGATAAGCCCAGCGGAGAAAGTGTGCGTTGAATTACCGCTTCATCAAGTTTCAGATCAGTCAGCCTTTCGATTAGCCTGCCGACAAGCAGGTAGCCAACATTCGAGTAACGCCAACCTTGTCCGGGACTGTATCGGAGTCGAGCACCGTCAAGGCGTTGCATCATTTCATCGGCCGGCCAGGCGGGCTCACTGTTTTCAACGGCGCAGTGATACTCCGCAAGTTCTGCGTAATCAGCCAGACCGGCCTCATGCCGCAGTAACTGGCGTAGCGTAAAAGGCTGATCAAGAACGGGGTCGTCCAATCCGACCAGCCCGTCACGCACCAACGATAGGGCCGTAGCAGCCAAGACCGTTTTCGTGAAACTCCACCAGGGGACCATCAGTTCTGAGCAATCAGCCGCTTGTAGCTGACCATTTGAAACGAGTGAACTGAACATTGGCTTCCTTGGAGTCTTAAGCGGATCGCAAGCTTGACAAGATACCTCAACCATTCCTCTTCGCGCACGCAAGGTCAGCCGTTGCACTGTCCTGAACGACTGCTCTTGGCCGATAGCTGACGCTCACTAACGACCATTTTCGACCAACAGCGGACGCTCGCCCAACCGCTCTACCAACCTCACGAGATAACCATCGGCATCCTGGACGATGAATTCTCGCTGGCCTACTTCTACATTTTCAGCCCGATACCAAGTGTCTTTGCATTCTCGATAGAGTGAAACACCAGCCTGATCAAGTTTTTGGATGATGGGGGCGACAGCTTCCACATCAATCTGTAGGTTCATGCCTCTTCCAAACGGCCTGGTCAACGGCGCCGTCAGCCATTGACCCGCGCGCGGATCAATCTGCTCAAGCATTACTTGAGCGCCATTCAAATCAAGGTATGCAAACCCATCTTCCGGGCGTTGATAAGCTACTTTGAACCCCAGGCAAGAAACCCAAAAAGCCAAGCTGCCCTGCAGGTTGGTGACCATTAACTCCGGCACCAGTTTGTTGCGTTCGAACATGAGATGACTTCCATTTCACAAGGCCCATTTTTGCAGGCGAACAGGTGTCAGTATCCAATAAATGCGCCGCGATCCAAATGTGGGAGGGGGCTTGCTCCCGATAGCGGTGGGTCAGCCAACATCAATGTTTGCTGGTCTCACGTCTTCGCGGGCAAGCCCCACATTTGGATCGTAGAGTATCAGCTAGATAGCGGTCGGCTGTCAGGCTCCAGGGAGAGCAAGCTTACTCCCCTATCGCAGCAGCCCCGATAGCAAAATACGAAAGCTGGCGATCGCTTGCGTCGACGCCAAATGTGGATCAGCCGCACTGGCAATCCACAAAGACGCATTCAACGCAGCGCCGTTGACCAGATAGGCAGTCGCCTGTGCATCCACGGGTTTGATGACGTTCTGATCGATCAACACCTGAATGCTGTGCATGGTGCTGGCCAGGCACGCGCTTTGGCTGGCGGCCCGCGCCGGATCGCCAAGAACCGCAGGGCCATCCAGCAGAACGATACGTTGAATTTCCGGTTCAAGTGCAAGCTTGATCCACTCGACGCACTCCTCAACGAAACCCTCCCACGGCGTATCTGCTGTTTCCACGACTGCACGTAGGCGCGCCGAGGATTCTTCGTCTATCTGAGCAATCACGGCTTCCAACAGGCCTTTCTTGCCACCGAAGTGGTGATAGAGCGCGCCGCGTGTCAGTTCGGCATCCGCTGTCAGATCCTCCATGGCAGTTTCGGCGTAGCCCTTCTCTGCAAAGGCTTTGCGGCCTGCCGCGATCAATTTGCTACGCGTTGACGCAATCATATCTGCACGTTTTTGTCGCGCCATCAGGCTCTCCTTACTAGATCATGAATGCATTGACATGCAGTGCGTATGTTAATACATTAATTGCATACATTTTGTATGTGAGTGCGGCAGACGTTGCCTACCGCATCATTTGATCAACCCAAGCGCGAGAATGTAATGACAAAACTATCGAATCAGCAGGTCGTATTGGCGGCGCGTCCAGACGGAGACTTGAAGCCATCCGACCTACGTCTTGAGGATGTAGCCGTACCGATACCTGGCGAGCGCGAAGTTCTGCTGGAAACCATTTACCTCTCGATTGACCCTTATATGCGCTGGTGGATGAGGGCTGAAAAGTCCTACAACGATCCTATCGAGATCGACCAGGTCATCGTCGGTGCTACGGTGTCTCGTGTGAGGGAGTCTCATCACCCCGATTGGCAAGTCGGTGCTTGGGTATTGGCTTTTTCCGGATGGCAACGCTTTGCCGTTTCAGACGGCAGCGACCTGCGTCGACTTGATCCAGACCTGGCGCCGCCTTCCACCGCACTGGGCGTGCTTGGAATGACTGGTTTCACGGCCTACGCGGGCTTGCGTAACATTGGCAAGCCCAAGCCGGGCGAAACCGTTGTGGTTGCGGCTGCCAGCGGCGCGGTCGGCTCTATGGTCGGACAAATCGCCCGTCTGCGTGGTGCGCGAGCGGTAGGCATCACTACCGGGGCGCATAAACTCTCTTACGTGAAGGACGAGCTGCGTTTCGATGCAGTGGCCGATTACAACGCGCCAGACTTCGCGGAACAACTGGCCAAAGCCTGCCCGGACGGGATTGACGTCTATTTTGAAAGTGTCGGCGGAAAAATCTGGGATGCGGTGCTGCCGCTCTTGAATACTTACGCTCGCGTACCTGTGTGCGGGGTTATTTCTCAATACGAGAAACCGTCCGGTGCCCAGGAAAACACCGATCGCCTCTCCAATACGATGGCGCAGATTATGGGCAAGAGCCTGACCCTGCGTGGTTTCATCCAGACGGAATATGCTCAAGAGCAGCTAGCTGATTTTCTCGAGGAGGCGGGCCAGTGGATCGCCGATGGCAAATTGAGTTATCGCGAACAGATTACCCATGGGTTGCATACGGCGCCGCAAGCTTTGATCGACCAACTCAAGGGACGTAACTTTGGCAAGACGATTGTCCAGGTAAGTGAGGTGTAATCCGGTCTAGCTGGAACCCTGCCCATTAAAACGAGCTCATACCAGGATAGGGGTGTTATGAAACGATTTGAGATTCAACAGATCGCGCAGCCGCACACGCCGGGAACGAGCGACTGTGCCTGGAAGTCTACCTGTATCTAATCATGGGTAAGGTACAGGGCAATGGACAAGATAATCACCGTGGATCAACTGGCTACTACTGACCTTGGATCCATCAACGAGATATGGCTGGGCGGCACCCATACCCAGCTGTGCCTATGGCGTGGCGAACAAGTGTTCACCCACGAAATGCTCAGCGAGGGCACCCACGATCAGAATATGCGACGCCTATGCTTGCAGTTGGTCGATCCTGACGATCATGCCGCGGTGGCCAGCGTCGAGTTGATCGTGCGCCAACGCCTGGAAAAGATGGGTAAGAAGGGCGAGTTTTATCCGGCGCAGGAGGCGGACACCTATCAATAGCCGCTTCATAGCGCTTTTCCCATCTGGATGAGAGGCGAGGTTCAAGCCCTGCGCGCAGTCAACAACACCGTCGCCGCCGCCGACAACAACCCTGCGCAGCAACGATTGAAGATGCGCTTGCCCCTCGGCTCGGCGAACCAGCGGCGCATATGCAGGCCCATGTAGGCGTAGGCGCTGATGGCGACCCATTCCAGTGCCAGGAACATCGCGCCCAGCAGGGCAAATTGCGTAGTGATGGGCTGGCCGGGCACTACGAACTGCGGGAGGAAAGCGGTGAAGATCAGAATGGCTTTCGGGTTGCCCGCTGCCACCAGAAACTCCTGCCTTGCCAGGGCCCACAAACCCACCTTGTGCGTGGCAGTTTGCGCTTCCTTCTGCGGATCCGCCCCCCACAGTTGATATGCGAGATAAAACAGGTACGCCGCACCGAGCAACTTGATCCCGTAGAACAACAACTCCGACGTTTGCAGCACCACCGCCAACCCTGTAGAGGCGAGGGCGATCATGCCGGCGAAGGCCAGCAAGCGGCCGAGACCGGCCAGGCAGGAGGTGCGATAGCCGTAACGGGTGGCGTTGCTCACCGACAGCAGGTTGTTGGGGCCGGGCGCCATGTTCAGGGCGAAGCAGGCGGGGAGAAAGAGGGCGAGGGTGGCGAGGTCCATGGCGGCTCCAGGTGGCAGGTGGCAGGTGACAGAGGCATGAGCATAAGGCTACGTGGCGCGGTTGGACAATCCTTGCGTTGGCCCGCTGCCTTGTAATCTGGCTATGATGCTGCAACACCCATGATGGGCTTTGAAAACGGAGGAAACACCTTGCTGAGCATCGGCATTCTGGGCGTCGGCGAATTGACTGAAAAAGTCGTGATCGGCCTGCGCCGCGGCGGTTTCAGCGGGCATGTGCTGCTGTCACCACGCAACCATGAGCGCGCCCGGCAGTTGGGCAGGGCCTGGGCTTGTGAGGTTATGGCCGACAACCAAAGCGTGGTCGATCAGGCGGACCTGTTGTTCCTGGGTGTGCGCCCCGATGGGGTGGAAGGACTGTCCAGGGAGGTCCGCCTCAAGCCGGGACAATCTTTGGTTTCCCTGGTCGCCGGCATGAAGCTGGAGGACCTGGCGCGTAGCTTCCCACAGGCGCAGCCAATGCGGGCGATGCTGTCCTACGCCGCGCAGATCAACCAATCGACAGTGGTGGTGACGCCCTCGGGGCAGGCCCATGAGGCGTTGTTGGCCACCCTGGGGAGGTTGATCGTGCTGGATCAGGAAGATGCCTTCGAACTGGCCACCGTCGCGGCCTGCATGAACGGTTGGTTCTATTTCTTTCTCAATGATCTCCAGCAGTGGTTTACCGATAAAGGACTGAGTCCGGAGCATGCCCGGCAATTGGTGATGGGCAATATGCAGGACTGCCTGGCCAGCGCCGGTCATCAGCCTCAGGTGCGCATGGACACCTTGGGCAATGCCATCGCGACACCGGGCACCTTCACGGCGGCCGGGCTCGAAGTGCTGCGCGACAAAGGCGCGCCGCAGGCGTGGGCAGCGGCATGTGATGAGGTGCTGGAGCGCTTGCAGAAAACGTCGCAGGGGCACTCCGGCGATCAATAACCCTTAAGTTCTTAACAAAGGTTTACACCACTGGTTGCGCTTATTCGGTATGTTTTTCAGCCACTTGCGTAACCGGGTAGTGCCTCGATGCAGACTTCTCATCAGCGGTTGGATCCGCAGCTCATCACCATCCGCCGGCTGTTTCCAAGCCCGTTGGCCAGCATCCAGGTGCCGGATGCGCATTGGCTCAACGGGGAGCTCAAAGCCCTGATTGCCCAGCGCATGGCCGCCGACACCCGGGGGGCGCAGCGCAGCAATACCGGCGGCTGGCAGTCCGCCCATGATTTCCCGGAGTGGGGCGGGGCAGCCTGCGAGACGCTGGTGAGGTTTGCCACAGAGTTCGCCACTCAGCTGACGGCCGTGCATAGCGAACAATACGGCTTTATCGAGCCCGGTTTCGAATGGAAGATCAATGCCTGGGTGAACGTGAATGAGGCCGGGCACAGCAATGCATTGCACGGCCACCCGGGGGCGTTCTGGTCCGGGGTGTATTGGGTCGATGCCGGTGGCCGGGAGGACGACCCGGCGGTGGGCGGAGACCTGGAATTCCTCGACCCGCGCGGCATGGTGGCCTCGACCTACAACCCGGCCCTGCGAATGAGAGTGGAGGACTGCCTGACTGCTGGGTTCAGTAGTACCTGCGCGGCGGCCAGCGGCACCTTCGTCATGTTTCCGTCTTGGCTTATGCACTCGGTACGACGCTTTTCAGGTACGCGGCGGCGGATCTCAATTGCGTTCAACTTTGGGGTTTGAGCGTGCCCGGCCGGGCGCGCAGCCACCTGAGTAGAGGAAGCAACGGGCGTCAGGGTCGTGGAATGCCCATCAGAACATCGCCGATTGTTGCCCACCAATACCGCTGCTTCATTGCAGGACCTTTTACGTGTACGGGTAAGACGTTTCACTGATAGAATGCGATGAATTCTCATTAACATCTGTCTTATATCGTGCAACCAACTCCACCAGCCAATCATCACGTGTCTCAATCTATCGGGCAACTCTACAGCCACCACCACGGTTGGCTGCAGGGTTGGTTGCGCAGGCGTTTGGGCAATGCGGCTGATGCGGCAGACTTGGCCCAGGATACGTTCGTGCGTTTGCTCAGCAGTAGGCCTGGCGAGCCGCTGAACTTCACAACTCCACGTGCGTATCTGGCCACTGTTGCCAATCGCCTCACCCTCAACCTCTACCGCCGTCGCTCACTGGAACAGGCCTACCTGGCTGCGCTGGCGCAAACCCCGGAAGACCTGACGCCGTCGCTGGAACATCAGGCGCTGGTGCTTGAAGCCCTCGACGAGATCGACCAGGTACTTGCGCTCTTGCCGGCCAAAACCCGGCAAGCGTTCCTGATGTCACAACTGGAGGGGTATACGCAGGAAGAGATCGCCAGCCGGCTCGGTCTCAGCGTGCGTTCGGTACAGCGCTACCTTGCGCGGGCTCTGGAAGAATGCATTGTGCTCGCCAGCCAGAGCGCGGCATGAATAACACGCCCATCGACCGGCGTATTGCTCGCGAAGCGGCCAACTGGTACGTACGCTTGCAGAACAGCAACGCGTGCGCCGCCGAGCATGCCGCTGGCGCCGAGTGGCGAGCGCGGCATGCCGACCACGAACGGGCCTGGCAACTGGCCGAGCAGTTTTGCGGTCGAGCCCAGCAGCTTGCCGCACGTGCAGAGCGCGCAGCGCTTGAGCGCCCACGCGGCCTGGAGCGGCGGCAGGTGCTCAAGACCCTGGCGATGCTGATCGCTGCCGCTCCGCTGGGCCTTGCCGCCCATCGGGGGCTGCCATGGCGCGAGTGGCAGGCGGACGAGCGCACCGCCGCAGGCGAGCAGCGCACCCTGGACCTGCCGGATGGCGTGCAGATTCGCCTGAACACTGGCAGCGCTGTCGACATTGCCTACGACGACAGCGTTCGTCGCATACGTCTTATCGCCGGCGAGATGCTCTTTGAGGTACCCCACATGACTGCGGGGCCGCCGTTCATCGTCGACACCGCCGAAGCCCGCATCGTCCTTTTCGGCAACCGCCTAATGGTGCGCCAATACCCGCAGCGCACTTACCTCGCCGCGCTGGACGGCACGGCCGTGGTGCGCCCGCGGCTGTTACCCGGGGAGGAGGGCATGATGCGCCTGGCGGCGGGTCGGCAGACCTACGTCAACAACCAGGCCGTGGAATATTCGATGACACTGGCGCATAACCGTCTGGACTGGCTTGCCGGCGTGCTGCGCGCAGAAAAGATGCGCCTGGATGATTTCATCACTGAGTTGGATCGCTATCGTCCCGGCCTGCTGCGTTGCGATCCAGCCGTCGCAGGGTTGCTGATTTCCGGCACCTTCCAGTTGCGCGATACCGACCAGATTCTCCAGGCTCTCAGCCAGACGCTGCCGGTAAGCGTCCTTTACCGCACGCCCTACTGGGTGACTGTCACCCCGCGTAGGAATGCGTAAATAAGCGTGTCGTGTTTTTGCCCAGCTACGTGTCCCTCTCATAACAACATCACTTTCATGGGCGGGGACGAACACATGGCGACGACGCTGGGCATGCAACCATTGGCGCGGGCGGTACACGCGACCGCACTGGGCCTGATCATTGCGGGTGGCGGCCTGACTTGCGCTACTCTGCTGGCCGCCGAGCAGGGCGCGCAGCAGAGCCGGGCCTATCAGGTGCCGGCCGGCAACCTGAGCAGTGCACTCTCTACCTTCGCCAGCCAGGCGGGTATTACCCTGCCGATCGAGCCTGGGATGGTGGAAGGTCTGCGCAGCCCTGGTCTGCATGCCGCCACCAGCGTGGACGATGGCCTGCAGCAACTGCTCCAGGGCACCGGCCTGCAAGCCTCAGCGCAGGGTAATGGTCTCTTCGTGTTGACACCGCAGGTGGCGGATACAGCCCTGGAGCTGGGTGCGACCAGCATCATCGGCCAACGTCTGGCAGCGACGACCGAAAACAGCGGCTCCTACACTACCGGAACCATGCAGACTGCCACAAAACTGCCCTTGAGCCTGCGCGAAACGCCGCAATCGGTCAGCGTGGTGACGCGCAAGCGCATGGATGACAAGGCCATGACCAGCATCAGCGACGTGGTCAAAAGTGCTCCGGGGCTTTTCCTGAATAACTCCGGCGGTGCTGGGCGGCCGACGTTCAGCGCACGGGGGTTCGACGTCGACAACATCATGTACGACGGTTTTCCCACCAGCTTCCTCACCTATCTGCCCAGCGGCGAGGCCAACCTGGCGATGTATGACCGGGTGGAGATCGTGCGCGGCCCCAACGGGCTGGCCCAGGGCGCCGGCAGCCCTGCGGGTGCTATCAACCTGGTGCGCAAGCGTCCTACCTCTCAATTCCAGGGCACATTCACCGGCAGTGCCGGCAGTTGGGATGATTACTCCGGTACGCTGGATGTCGGTGGCCCGCTCAATGACAGCGGCACCCTGCGCGCGCGTACCGTGGTTTCGCGGCAGGACGCCAAGAGTTTCCGAGACTCGGTGGAGAGTGATAATGATCTGTTCTACGGCGTGGTCGATGCTGACCTGAGTGAAACCACCACCCTGACTCTGGGCGGTTACCGCCAAAAGAGCCACACCAACTATATCTGGGGGGGATTGCCCATGGCCCGTGGCGGCGGTCATCTTAGACTGCCCCGCGACACCTTCCTGGGGCAGGACTGGGAATACTCGGACAATCGCACCACCGGCTATTTCGCTACCCTGGAGCAAGGCTTGCCCAATGACTGGACGCTGCGTGCGGCCGCCATGCAGTCCAAGACCGACACCGACGTGCTGGCCTCTTCGATCTGGGAATACAACCGCCGGTATCTTTGGACGGAAGCCATGGAGCAGAAGGAAACCGGCTACGACCTGGCGCTCAGCGGCCCCTTCCAACTGCTCGGCCAACAGCATGACCTGACCCTGGGCGTCAGCAGGCGCAAGCTGGATTATCGCTCCGGCAAAGCCTGGAGCGCATACACCGACGCCGGCATCAACCCTTTTATATGGGATCCACGTGGGCATGCCAAGCCGGATTACGTCAGGGGCAGTAATGGCCTTCCTGAAACCACCACCCAGGACAGCGTGTATGCCAGCACCCGTCTGCGCTTGACTGAGCCGCTCTCGCTGATCCTTGGTGGTCGTGTCGACTGGTATGAGTTCGACGACAGCGCAAACAGCGAAAGCAACTACAAGGTCACGCGCAATCTGACGCGCTACGCCGGCCTGGTCTATGACCTGGATACCCATCATTCGGTGTATGTCAGCTATACCGATATCTTCAAGCCGCAGAGCGAAAAAGGCGTTGATGCAAAAGCCATCGTTCCTGTCGTAGGTGAGAATTATGAAATGGGTATCAAAGGCGAATATTTTGACGGCGCATTGAATGCCAGCATGGCGGTTTTCCAGATTGACCAGAAGAATCGCGCCCAAGAACTGACTGACGTCAAAGGCTGTGGCTCGGGCCCGGCCAGCGCCTGTTATGAAGCTGCCGGCCTGGTACGCAGTCGCGGTATTGATATGGAAATCCAGGGCGCCCTCACCGATAACTGGCAGTTGGCGGGTGGCTACACCTACACCCAGACCCAATACGTCAGCGATGCCAATGCGGCCCGCGAGGGCGAAGACTTCGATCGCAAGAAACCGCGCCAACTGTTCAAGCTCTCGACCATCTACACCTTGCCTGGTGAGTTGCAACGTTGGCGCGTCGGTGGCGATGTCTACCAGCAAAGCCGCATCCGCACCGCGGGAGGCGCCGGTGCCACAGCCTGGAAAAACGAACAGGGCTCGTACACCGTGGTCGGTCTGGTAGCAGGCTACAAGGCCAGCGATCAATTGGACCTGCAGCTGAACCTCAACAACCTGTTCGACCGTGTGTACTACAGCAGCGTGGCCAATGGTGCCTATAGCCCGTACGACATTTATGGCGACCCACGTAATTTGAAATTGACAGCGCGCTACAGTTTCTAGTGAAGCTCTTATCGCTCGATCAAGCCATTAACGGCGTGGGTGGCTTACCGGTCGAGGGGGAGCCTCACGCTAAATACCGTGCCCTGTTCTGCATCCGAGCTGACTTCGATGGATCCGGCATGGGATGCCACGATTTCCGAGGCGATGAACAGGCCCAGGCCCAACCCTTCTGCAGGGCCATGATCGATTGCCGAGCGCTGGGAGAAACGGCCCATGGGGTTGAATATGAAGGGCAGCACGTCCTCGGGTATCGCCTCGCCACTGTTGTGCACGGTGAATATCGCGCAATCCTCCAGGGTTTCCAGTTCGACTTTGATAGGCCGTGTGGTGTCCCCATGCTGCACTGCGTTGCTGATGATGTTCGAGAAGACCTGTTCCATTCTGGCACCATCAAATTTGCCTGAAACGGCAGCCTTCATGTCGAATACGACATTGGCCTCTGGATGAAACGCCTGGATTTCTTCCACCACCCGCTGGCACAGCGGTGCGAGATCGATATCCGCGGTTTTTACCGGGATGCCCGGGCCCATCTGGCAACGTGTCAGGTCAAGCAGGTCGCCAACAATCCGGCTCGCTCGGCGCACACTGGTGTACATCTGGTTGGCAATTTTGGTGTCCCGGGCTCCGGCGTCCTTTGAACGCCTGAGCACGTCGGCTCCCAGCAGGATCGCGCCCAAGGGCGTGCGCAAGTCGTGGCCGAGTATGCCCAGGAACACATTGCGTGACGCCTCGACCGCACGTGAATAGCTGGCGATGGACTCGGCGAGGGCCTGATCGATGGCCTCGTGGAACCGAGTCATATCGTCGACATTGATCGGCGTGCCTTCAGTGACCTGCCTCATCCATTGGCTGACCACACTGGTTCTGAGTGCGCGATATTCCGAGACCATTTGATCAATCGTGAATCCGGCCATCAGGCGCGTCATTGCGTGGGTTTCAGCGGCGGTTTCCTGATCATCGGCCGGAATCAGCCCTTGGGCCTTGGCTATTTGTTCTCGCTTCGTCTGCGTGGTGCGCAAGTCGCTCACGATGGCTCGCAACATCTGCTCGGCATGATCGCGCAGCGCTACGCTATCGAGGTCTGCGCCCGGGGTCTTGATGGTTCTGGCGAAGTCTTCCCAGGCCTGCAGGATCGGCTCGAGGTGCTCAAGGATGAAGTCGGACAGGCGCATGTCTGGAGTCCTGGTAGGAGGCGAGGCGGGCAGAAAAGCGAGGCTGCGCAGGTAAGTGTGAATGTCGGCAGTGTAGGAGGTTGTCCGTTGCTTTAATAGCTCGACCGGTGGCGTGCACTCTGCGGCACCTGGCAGGTGGGAAGGCAGCCGCGGTCCAACTGTGGGGGGGACTTGCCCTAATGCCAGCCAGTTAAGGTTTTTGTAGGAGCGAGCTTGCTCGCGAAAAACCCATAGACGCCGCGTTTGTTCAGGAATCACGCGTTATCGTTGACGTTTTTCGCGAGCAAGCTCGCTCCTACAGAGGACACTGACGCTTAACTGACTGCCACATTTTGCCCGTGGTATGGCTGGTGCTCTACTTAAGGATGAAACCTGCGCCCCAGCGCATCCAGCCGCACCGCAATCGGCGGCAGGCGTTCGCTGCTGCGGGCAAGGGTCTCGACGTCGTCGGCGGTGTTCTGGGCGATGTTTTGCACAGACTGCAGGCGTTCGACAATTTCCAGGTTCGCCGAGGTCTGCTCGCGGGTGGTGGTGACGATGTGGCCGTTGAGTTGATCGATATGGGCAATGTCCTGGCCCACGGAGCGGAGCATGTCCACCGCCAACTGGCTGTCTTCCACGCAGCGCTCCACGCCTTCGCGGCTGGCGTGCATGGCTTCGACGGCCTGGCGACTGCCCTGTTGCAGGCCCTCGATGATGGTCTTGATTTCCTGGGTGGAGAGCGCGGTGCGCTGGGCCAGGCTGCGCACTTCATCGGCCACCACGGCAAAGCCCCGGCCCTGCTCGCCGGCGCGGGCGGCTTCAATGGCGGCGTTGAGGGCCAACAGGTTGGTTTGGTTGGCGATGCTGTTGATCACCTCCAGCACCGAGCCGATCTGCTCGGCCTGCACGGCCAGGGATTGCACGGTGGATTCAGTGCCGTTGATGCGTGATGCCAATTGGCTGATTTCATGTTGGGCGCGACCGACGCTTTCCTGGCCGCGGACAATCTGCCGGCTGGCCTGGCCTGCGTGTTCCACCGCTTGTTCGACCTGCACCGTGATGTGACCGGTGGCGGCTTCCAGGCGCTGCATCGAACCGGTCATCTCGCCGATCTGCGCCAATTGATGGTGCGCGCCTTTTTCCAGGGTGCCGCTGGCGGTGGCCAGTTCCTGACCGAGTTGCCCCAGGCCGTGGGAATCGCGGGCGACGCCATCGATCAGGTGGGTGAGCTGTTGCAGGAAGTGGTCGAAACGCGTGGCCAGGGAGACCCGTGACTTGCCTTCGCCTTTGGCCGACTCCACGGTGATCTGCGAGGTGACGGCGAGCATCTTCTCGAGCATTTCCTGGCTCTCGACCGCTTCGGCCTGGCTATGCACCGCCAGGTAAAGCAGGGCGACGGTTTCCATCACCACGTAGAACGCATGAACGAAGATCATCGTCCAGCCGCCGTGATGCTCCATCACAAACACCGCAAAACCCTGGTGCTGCAACGCGTGGAATACCAGGTGATGCACAGCGATGGTCAGCGCGGCCACGAGGATCGGCAGCCAGTCACGGTAGAAGGTCAACACCGCCAGTAATGCGAAAATGCCGAAGTGGGCTTCGATCACCCCATGCGCCTGGTTGATGTGCAGCGCCGCCATCACCATCAGGCCGGCGCCCAGTGCGCAGCGCATCACACGGGTGCCGCCGATGACGCGGTAGAGCGCGGTCAGCACCACGCCGGTGCCGCCACCGACGATCAGCGCCTGTAGCCAGGTGTCATGCCAGAACGCCAAGCCCAGGGAGAATAGCGACATCAGCCAGATCAATGCCAGCATGATGCGGTCGGCCTTGCGGTAGTGCTCAAGAAAACGGGGGCGGACGGGCATTCACTCTTACTCCATGAGGGTGGGGTGCCGAGGTCAAGCAAGCACGCGGCGTGCCACGAAGGCCTGCCGCTGTGGAGTGAAGCAGATATTCGGGATTTTTGCGGTTGCCAACGTTTTATCGGCAGACCTTGTGGGGACTTTAGAACGGCTGCCCGAACAGGCAGCCGCAGCAGCATGGGCGCTTAGAAGCTGTACTTGGCGGTCAGCATCATGTTGCGCGGAGCGCCATAGGAATCACCGCCATAGCTCGCAGAGTCAGCGATGGCCTGGTAGTACTTGCGGTCAAAGATGTTGTTGGCGTTGAGCTGCAGGTCCAGATGCTGGTTGACCCGGTAACCGGCCATCAGGTCGGTGACCGCATAGCCGCCTTGTTTGAGCCGATATTGGCTGCCATCTGCCAGTGCGATGTCGTTGTACATGCGGCTCTGCCAGGAGATGTTGCCGCCCACACGAAGTTTTTCCAGCGGGCCCTGGAAGTTGTAGCGGGTGGTCAGCTTGAACAGATGCTCCGGGGTGTCAGTGTCGAACTGCTTGTTGACCTTCTGCGGGTTGGCATCGTCCTTGATGGTGTGGGTGCGCGCGTAGGTATAACCACCGCCGACCTGCCAGTTCTCAGTCAAGGCGCCTTGCAGTTCGAAGTCGATACCCTGGCTGCGGATTTCCCCCGAGGCTTGGTAGCAGGAGGCCTGCGGGCAATCTGGCACGACGATCTTTACGGCGCGGTTTTCCTGGTCGACGCGGAACATCGCCAGGCTCGCATTCAGCGCGCCGCCCAGGTATTCGCCCTTGATACCCACTTCATAGTTCTTGCCGACAATCGGCTTGAGCGGGGTCGCGCTGGTGTTCTTTTCCTTCTGCGGTGTGAAGATATCGCTGTAGCTGACATACACCGAGTGCTGGTCGTCCAGCTCGTAGATCAGGCCGGCGTAGCGGGTGAGGTTACGGGTGACCTTGTAGTCACCGTCGCCATCGCGGTTATCGTAGTCGTACCAGTCCAGGCGCCCGCCGAGGATCAGCTTGAGCGGGTCGGCCAGGCTCAGGCGCGTGGTCAGGTAAAAGCCGTCCTGGGTGGTGACGTCGCGTGTGTTGTTGGTGTGGACGAAGTTCGGCTTGCCGGCATTGAGCGGCCAGTCCCTTTCATAGGGACTGTAATTGTGGGTGGTCATGTCGTAGATGCGCTTGCTGGCACCCACCACCAGTTCGTGGGTGCGCCCGAATGCCTGGAACGGGCCGCTGGCAAAGGCGTCGACCCCGGCCTGGTTTTCATCGTAGGCGGCCTGGTACACCGTGCGAGCCAGGATGTTGTCGGTCCAGCGCGACTGGTAGGAGCCGGAAAACAACGCATCCTGTTCGGAATAATTGGCGTTGACCTGCAGGTTCCAGTCATTGGCCAGGCGTTGGCGTAGCTCGGCAAATACCGTGTTGATTTCCTGGTCCTTGTTTTCCCAGTCGGTGCCCGGGTTGTAGGAGCGCGACAGGTTCAGGTGGTGGCCGTCCTGGCCGATCATCGACGAGCCCCAGAAGTAGTTGGTCTTGTCTTTCTGGTTCGAGAAACCGAGGGTCAGGCTGGTGTCTTCGCTCAGGTCGGCTTCGGTCACCGCATAGAACAGGCCGTGATCCTGCTCGGCGTTATCGATGAAACTGTTGGCATCGCGGTAGGAGGTCACGACCCGGCCGCGCCAGGTACCACTGTCATTGAGCGGGCTGGAGGCATCAAGCTCGCCGCGGTAGTCATCCCAACTGCCGGCGGCGCCGGTCAGGGTGACTTTCTGCTCATACAAAGGCCGCTTACGAATCAGGTTGATGGCCGCCGATGGGTTGCCTGCGCCGGTGACCAGGCCGGTAGCGCCGCGCACCACCTCGACGCGGTCGAACATCGCCAGGTTCGGCTGGGCGCCTACCGAAACGCCGTTATAGCCGCTGGGGATACCGTCATACATGAGGTTGTCGATATCGAAACCACGGGCGGTAAAGGCTTGGCGGCCAGGGCCATTGGAGTAGTTCAGGAACAGCCCAGGCGTGGCGTTGACCACGTCGTTGATGCTGGTCATCGCCTGGTCGTCCATGCGCTGGCGGGTGATCACGGTCACGGCCTGCGGGGTTTCGCGCAGGGTCAGGGGAAGCTTGGTCGCGGTGCTCATCGAGCCGGTGGTGTACGACTCGGTGCCTTCGGTGGTTTGGCCCAGCTGTTGACCGGAGACCTGGGTGGCGCCCAGTTCAATGGTCGCCGGTGCTTCGGCATCGGCGGCCAGGGCCGCGTGAGAGGTTGTCAGGCAAATGGCAATCGCCATCAGGCTGGGTGAAAATACGTTGCCGCTGCGTTGTTGCACAAACATTGTTATAGGGCTCCCCAGAAGCCATCCGTGGCGAACAATAAATCTGTTGATAATTATTCGCATCAGTGTGGCAGATTGAATCCGTAGGAAAAAGCCTTGGGGAAGAATTAGTTAACGGAGTTTTCCATGGGTTGCGGCCAGGCGTTTGCATGGCGAGCATCCGGAGCCGGATGGATACCTTGCACTCAGTTGAACGCGGCAATGTATGCGGCCGGTGTCAGAAAACCCTCCGGGTGAAAGACTATGTACCGCAGTGGCCCCGCTTCCACTGCGATACAAAGGCGGTCTCAGAACGCCATTCTCAGGCCGAACGTGCCCTGGCGGCCGCGGAGCATATTGCTGTCCAGATTCTTTTCGGTGCCGATCTCACCATACAGGCTCACACCCTGTGCAACTTCCAGGGTAGCGCCAAGGCTGACATCCACCGTGGTGGATTTCTGCTCGGTGTCGATACGGGTTTCATGGTTGAACAACACGCTGTTGTCTCCAGCGCTGGCGTGCCAGATGTTGGCCCTGATATAGGGCTGCAGCGGCATGCCATTGACGCTGTAATCGCCGCGCAGGCGCACGCCCAGGCGCGTGGTGACATTGGTATCAGCATCATAGGAAATGTCTGAAATTCCATCGTTCTGGCTATCCAGCTTGGTCTTGCCGACGATCAGCTGTGCCTGCGGTTCCACCACCCAGTTGGCGCTCAGGGCCAGCGGCCAGCCGACTTCGGCGGAGGCGGTGACATTATGCCCACGGGTTTTCATTTTCACGCCGCGGTCTGACTCGCTATTGCCATCAAAGCGAGTACCCATCAGTACCAGATCAAGATAAGCCTGGTCAGCGCCGATCAGCGTCCAGTAGACCCCAAGGCTGTCGCCGCGCAACGTGGTCTTGCCGGCATCCTTGTCCTCCCAGCCGCTGTTGAAGCCTTTCACATTGCCCTTGAGACGGCTATGACCGACGAAGAACCCGAGGCGCTGCAGCAGGCCGTTGTCCAGGCTACTGGCGAACACATCGGTGCCCACTTGGAAGCCTGTCAGCGAACCGTCCAGGGTAGGGCTAACAGCACCGGCGAAACTCTGGCGGCTGCTGTTGCCATAGACCCGGCCCCAACCGGCCGGCAAGGCACCGGTTTGTTGCTGGCGGCTCTGGTCGCCCATGCGCTTGTGGTAGGTACCGAGCATGCCTTGCACGATTTGCTGGGCGGCGGGAAACAGCGCAGCGTACAGCGGTACTTCGGGACGATAGATCGGCACCTCCTTGTCAGTCGGGCCAGGCAGAGGCGGGGTTCCTTCCACCGGTTCCGGCGCTGGGATGGTGGGTACTTCAGGGTCAGGGTTGGGCAGCGGAGCGGGCGGCGTAGTGGAGCGCAGGTAGAAGTTCTCTGCCGTTCCAGCGGTGACCCCGCCTTTGTACAGATAGTAGTCATACGCGCCGGCGCTTACCCTGTTGCCCAAGGTAAACGCGCTCTCAGGTCCGCTGGCACCATTAAGCGCTTGCACTATCAGGATGCCGTCTCGCACTGTCGCTGCACCCGCGCCCCCAAGGTTGTTGATCAGCACATCGGTATTGCCTGCGAATGTACCGCTGCTGACCACCAGTTTGTCGCTCGCCGAGTCGTCTGCCCCCAGCACGGTTTGTAACGCCAGGCGCCCGCCGTTGCCGGTGTAATTGCCGTTGATAGTCAAGGTGTCGCTGGCGGTAGAGCTGGCGGTGGTCATGTCGAGGGTGCCGCTGTTGGTCACATTGACCAGTTGGCCGGCGGTGAACGGGTCGATGCTGCCTGTGCCGACCAGCAGCGCACTGCTGCCATCGATGGACAGGGCACCGGTACCGGTCGCGCTGTCTCCCAGCTTCAACGTGCCGCCGAGGGTCATTTGCGAGCCGTTGTCCAGGCGGACGTTTTCCCACTGGGTGAAGAGGGCGGGGTCACCGACCTTGGTGTTGTCCAGAGTCAGGGTATCGATGCCCAGGCCCCCATCCAACAATTGCGCCGCAGCCACCTGCGCTGCCACCAGCCCCTGAAGCAATGCGGTATCGTCGCCTTCCCCCATAAGCACGGAGGAATGCAGGTTGCCGCCGGACCAGACCAAGTCATCATTGCCAAAGCTGAGCAACAACTGCCCATTGACGGTACCACCGGAGATGATTATCTGATCGTCACCGCCACTGACACTGATATTGCCGCCGACGAACGCGTTACCCCAGATCAGGATAGTGTCCCTGCCGAAGCCAGTCACCAGGTTGCCGATGATCCTGCCGCCAGACATATCGAAACGATTGTCATCGAGTTTCATGTTGACCCGGCCAATGATGCCGTTGGTCATTATCGCCTTGTCGCCGTCCTCGAAGGCGCCGGTGATCGTACCGCCGCTCATGAAGAACTCGTCCAGCCCGTCGCCCTGTTCCAGCGAGGCGATGGTGCCGCCGCTCATGGCAAAACGGTCGATGCCTGCCCCCTGGGTGACGGCACCTGCCTGGCCACCGGAAATCTGCACGACATCGGCGCCCGAGCCCTGGCTGACCGACCCGGTGATGCTGCCCAGGTTGAGCCGGAAAATATTGTTGCCGTCGCCTTGGTCGAGGCTGCCATCGATCCCGGCGCTCGGGCCGTTCACATCGACCAGATCATTGCCGCCCACGTACACCACATTTCCGCTCACTCTGCCGGTTGCGGTGATTTCAAGGGTGTTATCGCCGCCGTTATCGCTAAAACCCGGCGCGGTGGCGCTGTCACACGTGGAGGTGTCGCTGCCTGGCGTGTTGTTAATGGTGCACGCCCCATACGAGGCCAGCGGCCAGGCCGCCAGTACAATGGCTGAGGCAATGCCTGAGTACAGCAGAGAAGCAATCCGTGTGCGCATGGTCGGCCCTCGCTTGAGCACAATGATGTCCGGCACCTGGCACACTAGGCGCGGTTCAAAACCATGGCAACGAAGAACACGGTACGGATCAGGGACTACGGGTTACCTGCGTCTGAAAACACCGGCCAATGCAAAGGGTTGGCATGGCTTTCTCGAATGCACCTTAACCAGTGCAGACTTTTTGCACCTTAGCCGTAGATTTGATAGGCCGCTACTGTAAGAAATAACAGGTATAGACGAGTCAGCAGCTAGGCAAATACGATCTCGTAGGGTTCACGAATACGCTCGAGCAACACTTGGGCCAGCTTGGGCGGTAAACCGATCTGCGGATCGCCGACCAATTGGCTGGCATAGGCATGGGTCGCGTGCAGCTTGCGCGCCACGCTCCAGGTATCCAGGCGTATCTTGCGGGCGCGCTGCCAGGGCATCACCGAAGCTTCCCGTGCCGGCCAGTGCCAGGCCCAGACCGGCAGTTCATACAGCCTGGCCCCCACCAGGCTGCAGGCCTTGGCGCTGGCGCGGCCAACGGCATCGTGATCGTCATTACCGTCGTGGCACCACGTGGTAAACACCCTGTCGCCCGGTTGCAGGTAGCGCGCGATGAACTGGCTCATGGGCTGTTCGTGGGCGGCCAGTGCGTCATCGCGAAACCCGCCGCGGATCCATTTCAGGCTGTGCAACGGCATGCCCAGGCGGCGCAATGCTTCGGCGCTTTCCTGGGGGCGCACCACGCTCAAGCGGCTGGCCGGCCACACGTGGGAGCCGGGATGGCTGGCGCTGCCATCGGTGATGGAGATCAATTGCAAGGGGTGTTCGCGGGTACTGAGCAGTTGCAGCAAACCGCCGCACGCCAGCACTTCATCGCCCGGGTGCGGGGCGATGACTACGACGCGTGCGCCGGGCGGCACCAGGCGGGTAAGTGCGATGGCGGGAACCTGTGCCAGCTGCGGCGCACTGTTCCAGATTTGCGCGGGGCCGCGACGGCCTTCGCTTAAGGAGGCAGGCTTCATGGGGTGTCACATCCTTGTCGGTTGATGCCGGGTCGTACCCCGTTGACGGGACGACGCTCTTGTTTTCACCCCAGGCTCCGCTGGAGTGAGTGCACGGCACGCCAATCCTGGCGTGCCGTGCAAGGCGCTATGAGCATAGACAAGGATCTGGAGCTTTTACACGTTGGCGTGTCGTTTTATTACGAAAGCTGCATCAGACTTTTCAAGTAGTCACCGAACCCGCCCTGGGCGCGGCAGTCCAGGCGCGCACTGGTGACCACTTGCGGCGCATGGCTCCAGGCAATCGAGGCGCCGCAACGTTCCAGCTCGCGCACCAGTTGCACATCTTCATGGCAGGCCAGCGGTTCGAACCCACCGGCCTGCACGTAGGCGCTGGCGCTCACTCCCAGATTGGCGCCATGGATATGCCGATGCCCATCGCGAGCCTGGTAAGCCTGGTGATAACGAATCTGTGCCGCCGAGTCGAAGCCTTCGCTCCAGGCATCCACCGTCACCGTGCCACACACGGCATCGCAGCCCAGGGCCAGTTGCGCCACCAGCCAGTCAGGGGCCACGCGGCTGTCGGCGTCGGTGCAGGAAATCCAGCGTGCGCCCTGTTCCAATAAATACCGTGCGCCGTCGCCTCGGGCTTGCCCGACATTGCGCGCCTGCACCGGCAGGCTGTGCACCCCATGCGCCTGGGCGATCGCGGCGCTGCCATCGGTGCAGCTGTCGAGCACCACCAGGATCTGCACCGCTTCCCTCAGCAGGCCGGGATGGTTGGCGGCGATCTGCGCAGCCCTGAGGCAGTGACCGAGCAGCGCTTCTTCGTTGTGCACCGGGATCAGAATACCGATCATCGCAAACCCTCGTGGTGTGCGACCGAGGTACCGTCGCGGCTCCACAGGTCGAGCAGGAAATCCTGGTCATGATATTGCGCCAGGGGTGGTACACCCAGCCGCTGCTGGAGCAGGGCGTGCACCTGTTCGGCGGTTTGCGGGCAACCCTCGATGGGCGGGCGCCAATGGCAGGCCAGCAACTGACCGTCAGCGGTCAGGGCGGCGAGGGCGCAATCGATCAGGTGATGCAGGTCATCGGCATCCAGGTAATAACACAGCTCACTCAGCACGATCAGCTCGAACTGTCCGGCGGGCCATTGCCCGGGCAGGCGGCGCTGTTCCACCTGGGCATGGGAGAACGCTGCCAGCCGCGTCTGTGCCAGCAACACCGCCGCCTGGGACGCGTCGCAACACACCAGGCGATCGCAGCGGCTCGCCAGTTCAGCGCTCAATTCGCCGTTGGCGCAGCCAGGTTCAAGGATCGAGACGTAGTGCGGCCGGGTCAGCACGGCCAGTGTCACAGCGCGCTTGCGTTGTTCGTACCAGCGCTGACGAAAGGCCCAGGGGTCGTCGTTGCCGGCAAACAGTTGATCGAAGTATGGGGTTGCCACACTCATACGAACACCACTTCAAAAGGTTGCAGCAAACGCTCCACCACATAGGGCGCGAGTACCGGTGGCAGGCCGATTTGCGGATCGCCTTCCAGCTGGCTGGCGAAGGCGTGGATCGCGTGGCGTTTGCGCGCCACGGCCTCGATGGTCAACGGGATTTTGCGCGCCCGATGCCAAGGCACCATGTCGTCTTCAGCCGTGGCCCAGTGCCAGGTCCACACCGGCAGCTCATACAAGGTCGCGCCGACGGCCTGGGCCGCCTTGGCGCTGGCGCGGCCTACGGCTTCATGGTCGCAATGGCCGTCTTCGCGCCAGGTGGCGAACACCACGTCGGTGGGTTTGAGGTGGCGC
Source organism: Pseudomonas khavaziana (assembly GCF_036704165.1). Taxonomy (NCBI): domain Bacteria; kingdom Pseudomonadati; phylum Pseudomonadota; class Gammaproteobacteria; order Pseudomonadales; family Pseudomonadaceae; genus Pseudomonas; species Pseudomonas khavaziana. The sequence continues at coordinate 3,587,884 of NZ_CP129946.1, read as the reverse complement.
TGGATAAACTCGCACAGTTGGGCTTCGTGCTCGGCCACTTTGCTGTCGGCAAACCCGGCGCGCAGCCATTTCAAACTGTGCAGCGGCAGGCCGAGGCGATGCAGGGCCTGGGCCGACTCCTGGGGGCGCACCACACTCAGGCGCTCCACCGGCCAGCGCCGGGAGCCGGGATGGCTGGCACTGCCGTCGGTCACGGAGATCAACTGGATGGGCCGTCCCAGCGCTGCCAAACCCTGCAGCAGGCCACCGCTGCCGAGCACTTCATCGTCCGGATGGGGGGCGATGATCACCGCGCGATGCCCCTCGGGTACCAACTGGGCGACGCTGATGTGCGGCAACTCGGCCAGCCGCGTTGAGGTTTGCCAGTGATTGAGCGATGTACCTTGGCCGACAATCGGATTGGGCTTCATAACTGCCACCTCCCTGTGGGTTCGCCGGCAACCTGTTCGCCCAGGGCGGCAAGGTCGCGTTCGGCATGGCTTTGGCGCACATACACCGGCAAATCCGCCATCAACTGGGCAAAGTGCGGGTCCTTGCAATAAGGCCCCGCACCGACGCCACGGCCAACGTGATGCATGACTTGTTCGACAGTGTTCTCGATACAGGCCCGTGCCTGTTGCGCCAGTTGCCGGGCATCTGCGCCGGGCTCGCGGTCGATCTGCTCGGCGCTGGCGCGCAGCACGCAGGCGGCACTGTTGAGGGCGCTGTCGACGGCGCCGAGATGGGCCAGGGCATGGGGTTCGGGGCGCTGGGCACAGTGGGCGCGCAACACTTCACCCAGGCGCTGCGCGGTGCCGTACCAGCATGCGGCGATGCCGATCCCGCCGTGCCAGAAACCTGGGCGGGACAGGTAATCGCCCGGGCCACCGACCGCAACACCCCAGGCCTCGCGAAACAGGACTTCGACGCTGCCCGTGGCCGCCATGCCCACGGCACTCCATCCCTCATCGGTGACCGTCACGCCAGGTTGATCCATTGCCACCGCCACCAGTTGCTGGCGATCCTCCTCGTCCCAGGCGGTCAGCAAGCCATGGCTGACCACCGCCGCGCCGGAGCACCACGCCTTGCGCCCATCTACCACGAGCCGCTGGCCAGCGTGTCGCACCCGCACTTTGGCCGTCGGCGGCTCAGACGCCCACATGCCCCATGTACTGCCCAGCGGCGGCAGCGGGCTGTCGAGTTCGGCAATGATCGCCAACGCATCGGTATGGCCTTCGAACAACTTGCACAGGCGCAAGTCATGCCCCGCCACCTGCGCCAGCCCACTGAAGCGGGCCAGGGTCTGGCCACCGCCGGGCAGCGGCAGTTGATCCAGACCTTCTTCCTGGAGCGCCTTCAGTGCGTCACCCAGGGCCTGCGTATCCGCATAACCCCGGTAGCCCTGAAGGAAACCGTGCAACGCCATCTCACACCTCGCCTTCGCGTTGCAGTTCAAACAACAGCAGCGAGCGGCCGGTCACCGCGTATTCATGCTCGAAATCAAAGCGCTCCTGACCGCGTACGGCCGGGTCGTTGGTGTCGAGCATGCAGGTCCAGAACTCACCCTCTGGCACCGGCGGCAGGCGGAAATTGACCATGTCGTGATGAGCATTGACCACCAGCAGCAAGGTAGCGTCCGCACCGGCACGCCGAATTCCGGTTTCCTGGGCGCGGCCATCCATCAGCATGCCCAGGCAGCGGCCCTGGCTGTCTTCCCATTGCTCGGTGGTCATCTCGTTGCTATCCGGCGCCAACCAGGTGACGTCCTTCACGCCGATATCTTCGTTGTAGTCGCCGACCAGGAAGCGCCCGCGGCGCAGGATCGGATACGCCAGGCGCAGCTTGATCAGGCGCTTGACGAACTTGAGCAGGGCCTTGCCGTCGTCGTCCAGGTCCCAATTGACCCAGCCGATCTCACTGTCCTGGCAATAGGCGTTGTTATTGCCATGCTGGGTACGGGCGAACTCGTCCCCGGCGACGATCATCGGCGTGCCTTGGGCCAGCAACAGGGTGGCGAAGAAATTGCGCATCTGGCGCAGGCGCAGTTCGTTGATTTCCGGATCGTCGGTGGGGCCTTCGACGCCGTGGTTCCAGGACAGGTTGTTGTTGCTGCCGTCCTGGTTGTTTTCGTCGTTGGCCTCGTTGTGCTTGTCGTTGTACGAGACCAGGTCGTGCAAGGTGAAACCGTCGTGGGCGGTGATGAAGTTCACCGAGCTGTAGGGCCGACGTCCGCGATGATTGAACATCTCGCCCGAAGCGGTCATGCGCCCGGCGAAATCCGCCAGTTGGCCGTCGTCGCCTTTCCAGAACGCGCGCACGGTATCGCGGAAGCGGTCGTTCCATTCCACCCAGCCTGGCGGGAAGTTGCCCACTTGATAACCACCGGGGCCGCAGTCCCAGGGTTCGGCGATCAGTTTCAACTGGCGCAGTATCGGGTCCTGACGGCAGGCGACGAGGAAGCTGTGGCGTTCATCAAAGCCATCGCGGTAGCGCCCCAGAATGGTCGCCAGGTCGAAGCGGAAACCGTCCACATGCATCTCGGTGGCCCAGTAGCGCAGCGAGTCGGTGACCATTTGCAGCACGCAGGGGTGGCTCAGGTCCAGGGTGTTGCCGGTGCCCGAATCATTGATGTAGAAGCGCTTGTCATCGGGCATCAGCCGGTAGTAGGAGGCGTTGTCGATGCCGCGCATGGACAGGGTCGGGCCGCGCTCGTTGCCTTCGGCAGTGTGGTTGTAGACCACGTCGAGGATCACCTCCAACTTCTGCTCATGCAGGTGCGCGACCATCTCCTTGAACTCGGCGATCTTGCCGCTGGCCAGGTAACGAGGGTCGGGGGCGAAAAAAGCAATGCTGTTGTAGCCCCAGTAGTTGGTCATCCCTTTTTCCAGCAGATGCTGGTCGTTGACGAAGGCGTGCACCGGCAGCAGTTCGACCGAAGAAATACCCAGCTGGCGGATGTGCTTGAGCACGTCATCTTCCATCAGACCGGCGCAGGTGCCGCGTACCGACTCGCCCACCGATGGATGGCGCATGCTGATGCCGCGCAGGTGGGTTTCATAGATGATCGTACGGTCCCATGGCACCCGTACCGGTTGATCATTGCCCCAGGTGTGCGCCGGGTCAATGACCTTGCACTTGGGCACGAAAGGCGCGCTGTCACGCTCATCGAAGCTGAGGTCGTCGTCCGGATGGCCGATGGTGTAGCCAAACAGCGCCTCGGACCATTTGAGCTCACCCACCAACTGCTTCGCGTAGGGGTCGATCAGCAGCTTGTTATGGTTGAAGCGATGACCATTGGCCGGGTCATAAGCGCCATACACGCGGTAGCCGTAAATCAGCCCGGGATGGGCGTCGGGCAGGTAGCCGTGGAAGATCTCATCGGTGTATTCGGGCAGCTCGATGCGCTCCAGCTCTACTTCGCCGGCATCGTCGAACAGGCACAGCTCGACTTTGGTGGCATTGGCCGAGAACAGTGCAAAGTTGACGCCCAGGCCGTCCCAGGTGGCGCCGAGGGGGAAGGGCAAACCTTCACGAATCCGCGACGGTTCATGTTCCGGCGTCGCTGTGGTTTTATCGGGTTTGCTCATTGAGTTGCTCCTGCAAGGGGTCTTTTTTCGGGCCGAACGCGACCGTGCTGACGGTGCTTCAGCGCATGGCATGGACGGAAAAGGGCCTGCAGCTCGCGATGCGGGCTGCAGGCCCTGGCAATCAAGGGGCAGGCGGCTTCGGCTTTTTCGGCGCGGCTGGTTTTTTTGCCGCAGGCTTTGCGGCGGAAGGCGCAGCAGGCTTAGGCTTTGCGGCGGCCTTGGGCGCGGTTTTCGGCTTGGCGGCTGGCTTGGGCTTGCTGGGGGTCAGCGCTTCGGCTTCGGCCAGCTTGCGCGCCATTTCCCAGTGGCGATCATGTGCACCGTCAGGCTTACCTTCAGACTCCCAGATCTGATGCGCTAATTCGCGAATGCGTTTGTCTTCTTTACTCATCACAAACTCCTCACAGAAAATATTCAGCTTTCTTGATTATCAGGATTGATAAAGACATTGACCGGGAGATCCCCCAGGGCAGCGCTGATTAACAGCTCCTTGTTGGGTGTGACTGCGCGTGTTTGAAAAAGTCCCTTCCAGTTTTGTGTTGTGGCGGCGAACGGTAATTTAACCCGCGTATCGCCCCAAACCGGCGCATTGATCTGGGGAAACATGCCGTTTTCCAGCAGTTGATAAGGCCAGCGCGGTACCACCACCAGCAGCTGCTGGCCTTGATGTTGGCGATAGAACGCGACCACCCGCTCGGCATGCTGGCCGACCACTTCCAGCGCGGTATAGCTGCCGTAGCGGAACAGCTCGGGACAGGTTTTGCGCAAGCCCAACACCTGGGCGATCAACGCCTGTTTGATACGCCCGTCACGCCAGTTGAACAACAGTTCGCCGATATCCGGTGGGGTATCGAGCGCGTGTTGGCGCGCAGCGAAATCCACCGGGCGACGGTTGTCCGGGTCCACCAGGCTGAAGTCCCAGAACTCATCGCCCTGGTACACATCCGGTACGCCCGGCACGGTGAGATGAAGCAAGGTTTGCGCCAGCCCGTTCAGGGCGCCGGCGGGGGCGATGGCTTGGGCGGCGCTGTCCAGCGCACGACGCAATGGCGCACCGGCTTCACTGAGTAACAGGCGCTTGAGGAACCCTTCCACACCTTGTTCATAGGCGTCGTTGGGGGCGCTCCAACTGCTCTGCAACTTGGCCTCGCGCAGGGCTTTTTGCTGCCACTGCCAGAGGCGCTGCTGGTAGGCCTTAAGGTCTGGGTTGTGCTCCAGCGGCCAGCTGCCGAGCAACACCTGATACAGGATCAGCTCGTCACCGGCCGAGGGGCTATCAGCATTTTCCCGCAAGGGCGCGGCCAGGCTGCGCCAATGCTCGACTTGTTCGGCATACCAGGGCGCGCACTCGCTGAGCACCGCCAGGCGCGCGCGGGTGTCTTCGCCGCGTTTATGGTCGTGGGTGGCGGTGGCCAGCAGGTTGTCGGGGAAGGCCTCCAGGCGTTGTTGATTAGCGGCGTGGAAGTCCGCCAACGGCGCATTGAACTGTTCGGTGCTGAAACCCACATCATTACGCGACAGCAGCACTGCCGAGCGATAGAACGCGGTGTCTTCCACGGCCTTGGCGGCGGCGGGCGATGTCAACTGCTGGAAGCGCACGCAGGCATGCTTGAGGATCTTGCGCTCACGGCCCACCGGGCGATTGCGCCAAGGCTGGCCGCCCAGCCATTTTTCCAGATGCTCAAGCACCGGCCAGTCGCCTTCGTTGAGGGTGCTGCGCGCACCGTCCATGGCCTGCTGGAATATCTTGTCGTCGGCCGCACTGCGGCCCCTGGCACTGATGTAGGTGCGGTACACCGGGAAGTGCACGATCAGTTCCTGCAAAGCCCGGCGGATGGCGCCCAGGGTCAGGTCGCGGGTCATCACATCGTCGCGGGCCACTTGCAGCAGGGCCTGGGCTACGCTTTCGAAGTCGCCGCCCAACGAGCCATTGAGGATCTGCTGGCGTGCCAGCCGGGCCTCTTCAATAAACGCCGAAGGGCGTTCGCTGTGCCGCGTCCACAACTCGGCCAGCGGGGCAAAGCCATCTGGATGGTGCTGCAGCAATGACAGTTGGTTCATGAATTCGTAGCCGGTGGTGCCGTCCACCTGCCAGTCTTCACGCAGGGTTTCCCCTTCACCAAGGATCTTTTCCACGAAGATCGGCAAATGGCGCTGGGGCGACAAAGCATCCACGCGGCGGCGCAACTTACGGCAATAACCACGCGGGTCGGCCAGGCCGTCGATATGGTCGATGCGCAGACCGTCCACCAGGCCTTCGCTGATCAGCTCGAAGATCTTGCCGTGGGTGGCTTCGAACACCGCCGTGCGTTCCACACGCAGGCCGCCCAGCTCATTGACGTCGAAGAAGCGCCGCCAGTTGATATCGTCAGCGGCGGTGCGCCAGCTGGCCAGGCGGTAGGCCTGTTGCTCGAGCAGATGGTGCAGGCGCTCGAACCCCTCGGGCTGGCGACCGTCGAAAGCGACCAGCCGCTGCTCGATAGCCGGCAGAACTTCGGTAGCGCGTTCGGCCAGCGCTTGCTTGAGCCAGGCGGCTTCGGCGTAGGCGTCGTCCTGATAGGCGAGGGCGGCAAAGCGCTCGGCCAGCGGCTTGAGCCCCTCGTCGTGGCCAAGGATCAAGGCGTAGTCCCTTGGGCAGATCGGAAAGCGATGTTCGTAGTGCTCGGCGTAGAAGGCGCCGTGAGCGGCATCGAACTTGAGGGTCAGCGTGCCGCTCTGCAGGGCTTCACCGTAATCGCTGCCCAGGAAGGGCATGAGCAGTTGGCCTTTGAGCAAGGGGTCGGGCGAATGCCACTGGATATCGAAGAATTCGCTGTAGGGGCTCAAGCGGCCCCACTCCAGCAGGTCCAGCCACCAGGGGTTATCCGCACCGCCCACGGCCATATGGTTGGAGACGATATCAAGGATCAGCCCCATGTCATATTCGCGCAGGGCGGCGACCAGGCGCCGCAGCGCCGCTTCGCCGCCCAGCTCCGGGTTGACACGGGTGGGGTCGACCACATCGTAGCCATGCATGGAGCCGGCGCGAGCACTCAGCAACGGCGAGGCATACAGATGGCTGATGCCAAGCTGGGCGAAATACGGCACCAGCGGTACCGCGTCATCAAGGGTAAAGTCTTTATGAAATTGCAGGCGCTGGGTTGCGCGCAGGGGCAGTGCTTTCATCGGTCACGCTCATAAGCTTGGTTGCGCGCTACCGCCAGCAGTTCGAGGCGGCGCGCAGCACTATTATTGTCGAGCAGGCTGGCGGCCTCGCCTGGCAAGCGACGGCGCCAATTGGGGTGGGTGTCGAGGGTGCCGGGCAGGTTGGCTTGCTCTTGGATGCCCAGTGCGTCCTCCAGCGGCAGCAGTACCAGTGGCGCACGGGTGTGCCCCAGGTAGCGCACACTGGCGTCGATCATATGATCGGTGTCGTTGCGGATCTCATCGACAAAGTTCTGCGGGTCCTGGCCCAAGGCTTGGCGCAGCGCCTGGCGTTCTTGCAGGCGGTGCTCACTCCATTGCTCCACGGTCGGCGCGTCGATCAGGCCGAGTTGGATATTCCATTCGATATCGCGGCTGTGCCACCAACCGTTGAGCGTGGGCAAGTCGTGGGTGCTGGTGGTGGCCAAGGCGTTGTCAGGCCAGTCCAGGATCGGCTTGAATTGGCCTTCATGGTTCTGTTCGAACAGCAGCACGCGCATGCCCAGGATCGAGCGGGCGCTGAGCTTCTCGCGCAGGCCGTCGGGCACGGTGCCCAGGTCTTCACCGAGGACGATGGCCTGATGGCGGTGGGATTCCAGGGCCAGCAGGCGCAGCAGGTCGTCCACCGGGTAATACAGGTAGGCACCTTCACGGGGCGAGGCGCCCAAGGGAATCACCCACAGGCGTTGCAGACCCATCACATGGTCGATACGCAAGCCGCCGGCATGGGCGAAGTTGGCCCGCAACATTTCGATAAAGGCGCGAAAGCCGTTGCGCTTGAGGCCTTCGGGGGAGAACGCGGAGATGCCCCAACCTTGGCCCGCACGGTTGAGAATATCCGGCGGAGCGCCAACCGTGAGATCGGCGAGCAGTTCGTCCTGACGGCTCCAGGCCTGGCTGCCGCCGCCGTCCGCGCCGACTGCCAGGTCGGCGATCAGGCCGATGCCCATGCCGCTGCCACGGGCGGCTTGTTGTGCGCGCTCCAGGCTGCGGGCGATCAGCCATTGGGTGAAAGCGAAGTAACCGATCTCATCGCGGTTTTGCTCGGCGAACTGCGCCAGGGCCGGGCTTTGAGGGGTGCGCCAGGCTTCGGGCCAATGGCGCCAGTCGAGTTCTTCACCGGCAGCGGCGCGCTGAGCTTGTATGGCTTCGAAACGGCAGTGGTTCTCCAAGGCTTCGCCGCCGCACTGGCGGAAGCTCTGGAAGTCGGCATGCTGTGGGTGCGCGCCGTGGCGGAAGTCTTCATACAGCGTGCGCAACAGGTGTTGCTTGGCCTTGGCGGCGGCGGGCCAGTCGATCAGGGGCAGTTGCTCCAGGGCGTGCAGTTCGTCCGTCAGCCCGGCAGCCTCGATGGCATTGCGCACTTCACGCTCGCCCAGGATGCATGCGGGCGAAGCATACAGGCTGTTGAGAAACAGGCGGCTGGACGGCGAGTAAGGGCTGAAACGTTCGGTGTCGGCGCTGAACATCGCGTGCATCGGGCTGATCGCCACCGCCTCGGCACCGCGCTCGGCGGCCGCGCGCACCAGATGCTCCAGGGCCAGGGTGTCGCCGAAGCCGCCATCGCCGAGGCGGCGCAGGGCATACAGCTGCGCGCTCAGACCCCAGGCGCGGGCGGGGCGGCTGTCCACCGCGTCGGCCACGCTGAAGCAGTGAGCGGGGGCAACGGCCAGGGTGAAGGTTTGCCCGTCGATATGTACCTGATGGTAGCCCAGGGCGATCACACCGGGCAGCACGGCATCACCGTCGAGGCGCAGCTCCAGGGTTTCACCGCCTTCGAGGCTGACGCGACACGGGGTGTCCGGTGCAAAGTAACGCGCCAGGTCCAGGCCTTCACCGCTGTCGGTGGTCATCAACGGCGGCAGGTGGGTGTCTTGTTGTACTTGCTCAAGCTCGCGCAGGCTGGCGTCGATCTCCGCATCGGTATCGGCCGGGTGCCCCAGCCCTTTGAGGACCGCACGCAGGGCATCGGCTTGCACATGTTGCGGGCGACCGTTGGCATCGATCCAATCGACGGCCAGGCCCGCGCGGCTGGCGAGTAGTTCCAGGTTCGCTTCGCTCAAAAGTGTTCTCCAGCAGGGGATAGGGACACGCGGGCGCTATGGGGTGGCAACTGCGCACCTTGCTCGGCCGGTGTTTGGAAGATGAGGTGTCGAGGGGCCGGGTGGTCGAGGGGCAGTTCGCCCAGGTTCAGGTCGATCTGCAACAGGCTGCCATTGCCCAGGCGCCAACGCGCCGTGACGGCGCCCTCGGCCAGCACCTGCGCGCCCAGGGCCACGGCGCCGGGCAAATGCGGTGCCACATGCAGGTGGCGCAGGCTCAGCAGGTGACGGTAGAGCTGGGCGTGGTCGTTCTCGACAAATGAAGGCATTGATTGCAAAAAGGTGGGCAGCGCGTTGGGATCGGGGATGCGTTCGCGTTGCTCGGGGTCGTGAAACGCGGCGAAATCAGCAAACTCATTGCGCCGACCTTCGCGTACCGCCTCGGCCAGTTCGCCATGATGATCGGTGAAAAACAGAAAGGGTTCGGCGGCGTTGACCTCATCGCCCATGAAAATCATCGGAATCATGGGGCCCAACAGCAACAGGGCGGTTGCCGCTTTCAGCGCCTGGGGCGAGCACAGCTGGTGCAGACGCTCACCCAGGGCGCGATTACCGACCTGGTCGTGGTTCTGCAGGAACGCCACAAAGGCGCTGGGCGGCAGATCGGCACTGGGTTCGCCGCGTGCATGTCCATGACGGGTGATATCGCCCTGGTAGATAAATCCTTCGCCCAGGCAGCGCGCCAACTTGGCGGTAGGCTGTTCGGCAAAGTCGTTGTAATAGGCATCGGTTTCGCCGGTCAGCAGTACATGCAGCACGTTATGAAAGTCGTCATTCCATTGGGCGTCGAAATCGTCCTTTAACAGGCTGGCCTGGTTCAGCTCGTTTTCCAGCATCAGCCAGACGTGACGCCCGCTGTCCACTTGCTCACGCACTCGCTGCGCAAGTTCCTTCAGGAAACCGGGATTATCGATGGCGTGCACCGCATCCAGGCGCAGGCCGTCGAAGCGGTATTCCAGCAGCCACATCAAGGCGTTGTCGAGGAAGAAATCCCGTACTTCACGGCGTTCGAAATCGATGCCGGCGCCCCAGGGCGTGTGCACGTCTTCATGGAAGAACCCCTTGGCGTATTGGCCCAGGTAATTGCCGTCGGGCCCGAAGTGGTTGTAGACCACATCCAGGATCACGGCGAGGCCGTGGGCATGGGCGCTGTCGATCAGGTGCTTGAGCTGTTCGGGCGACCCGTATGACGCTTGAGGCGCGTAGGGCAGCACGCCGTCGTAGCCCCAATTGCGTTCGCCGGGAAATTGCGCCAATGGCATCAGCTCAATGGCGGTGATGCCCAGTTCGGCCAGGCGTGGCAAGTGCTTTTCGACTTCGGTGTAACCGCCCATGGCGCCAACGTGCAGCTCGTAGATCACTGCTGTATGCCAGGGGCGGCCCTGCCACTGGCTGTGGCGCCACTCATAGGCATGTGGGTCGACCACTCGGCTCCAGCCATGTACATCCACTGCCTGGGCCCTGGATGCGGGGTCGGGCACTGCCCGTTCCCCATCGATATTGAAGCGGTAGAGCGTGCCGGCAGGGCACGCCGTCTCGACTTCGAACCAGCCATCTGCCTGGGGCAGCATGGCAATGGATTTCCCGTGTTCCAATTCAACGCTGACATAAAACGCGTCTGGCGCCCACAGGGCAAAACGCGTGTGTTGCGCGTCCAGCATGATTGCGCCGTGGGGCGAGGTTTCCAGAGTCCGTAGTGGCATCTATGAAGCCCTCCCAATGATTATTTAGTCGATTTCCCCAGGGCCTTGGCCACCAGTTGTTCGTAGAGCTCAGCGTAGGGTTCTACCGCCTGGCACCAGTTGAAGGGTTGGGTCATGGCGCAGCTGCGCATGGCGTTAAGCAGGCCAGGCAGGGCAAAGACCTTGAAGGCGCGGCTCAGGGCTTCCCTGTAGCTGTCCACAGTGGACTCATTGAACAGAAAGCCGGTGACGCCATCCTCAATGGTGTCTGCAAGGCCGCCGGTGTTACGCGCCACCGGCAACGAGCCGAAGCGCTGTGCATACATCTGGCTCAGGCCGCACGGCTCATACCGTGACGGCATCAGCAGGAAGTCGCTGCCGGCGAACATGCGGCGGGCATCGGTTTCGTTGAAGCCGATGCGCACGCCCACCTGGCCAGGGAAACGCAGTGCCAGTTCACGCATGGCCTGTTCTTCTTCCGGCTCGCCACGGCCGATGATCGCGATCTGGCCGCCGTTCTCAACAATGAAACTGGCGACTGCTTCGGTCAGGTCCAGGCCTTTCTGGTAGACCAGGCGCGATACCACGGCGAACAGCGGGCCGCTGGATGGCTGCAGCCCAAACAATTCGCGCACATGGGCGGCGTTGATGGCTTTGCCTTCCCAGTCGCCAATATTGAAATTGTGGGTCAGGTGCGTGTCGGTGGAGGTTTCCCAGCTTTCGTCAATCCCGTTGGGAATGCCGCTGAGCAAGCCTTGCTGGGTCTTGCTGGCGAGGAACCCATCCAGGCCGCAGCCGAATTCGGGTGTGGTGATTTCCTGGGCGTAGGTGGCGCTCACGGTGGTGATATGGCTGGAATACGCCATGCCGGCCTTGAGAAACGACATCTTGCCGTAGAACTCCATGCCTTCCTGTTGCAGGGCATGGGGGGGAATGCCCAGCTCGGGCGTCGACGCCAGGCTCACCACGCCCTGGTAGGCCAGGTTATGAATGGTGAACAGCGTCGGCGTGCGTGACCCACGCCAGTGCATATAAGCCGGGGCCAGGCCAGCCGGCCAGTCGTGGGCGTGCACCAGGTCCGGGCACCAGTGGATTTGCGCCAAGTTGGCGGCCATGTCGGCGGCGGCCAGGCCCAGGCGGGCGAAGCGAATATGGTTGTCCGGCCAGTCACGGCCGTTGTTTGCCCCGTAGGGCGTGCCCTCGCGCTCGTACAGTTCAGGGCAGATGAGCACATAGATGACCAGGCCATCCTTGAGGTCCATGCGCCCGATCTTGCACGGCGGCAATGCAGCGTGACCACCCAACTCGCCGACGATGTGTATCGGGTTGTCGCTTTCCATCACCTGCGGGTAACCGGGGATCAGCACCCGCACATCGTGCAGGTGGGCCATGGCGCGGGGCAGTGCGGCGGACACGTCGCCCAGGCCACCGGTTTTCACCAGGTCGGCGAATTCGGAGGTGACGAACAACACTTTCTTTCGATTCGGGTTCTGACTCACGATCGGCCGCACAGTGTTGGGCAGGTCGGCCAAAGACTTAGGCCCCCCTGCCGGCTGACTAAAACGCTCTCCCTGAGTATCTACTGCGGCACTGATCATAATGCACTCCCATCTGTTGGTCGGCTAATGGCCCGCTGCCATCAGCTCCGATTGACCGCGTCCTGCGGCCAGGCACACAAGCGCTGTACTAACTGGCAAGGCGTATGCCAGTTGCGGCTTAGGCTTAAAAAGATTGGATGGACGGGCATTGGGCGTGAATTGCGCGTGCTCGTCCTTACCTAAAACTGGACCTGCGGCGGAGTTCGAAAGTTTCGATTTTTTGCGGGGTTTTTGTTTTGGAACGGACCCATCGGTCATCAGTCTAGGACAGATCCCAGCGCCTGTAGGGTTTTCAGCGGGATTTTGTAGGACAAAAATCTTTTAAGCTTAAGCTGCTGGCGATTAGCCTCCATTCTCTGTAGGAGCGAGCTTGCTCGCGAAACACTCAAGAGCGCCGCGCATACCTTGAATGTCGCGCGCTATCATTGACCGCTTTCGCGAGCAAGCTAGCGTCTACAGGGGGCAGGCCAAGCACGGCGCTCGCACTGATTTGGTGCGTCAACCAAGACTACGAACGGGCGTACCGTTGGCCCAGGCCTGGATATCTTCGATCATCTGCTGGTAGAACTGCCGGTAATTTTGCTCGCTCACATACCCGATATGGGGCGTCGCCAGTACATTGGGCAAGCTGCGCAACGGATGGTCAGCCGGCAGCGGTTCCTCGGCGTACACGTCCAGCGCCGCCCCAGCCAGGCGGCCACTGCTCAGTGCCTGTACCAGGGCCTGCTCGTCCACAATCGGCCCGCGTGCGGTGTTGACCAGGCGCGCCGTCGGCTTCATCCAGCCCAGTGCCTGGGCATCCACCAACCCGCGACTACGTTCACTGAGTACCAAGTGGATGGTCAGGATATCGGCTTGCTCGAACAGCTCGCGCTTGCTGACCCAGGTCACCCCCGATTCTGCCGCCCGCTGCGGCGTGAGGTTCTCACTCCAGGCAATCACCCGCATGCCGAACACCTGGCCGAAGCGGGCGACCTTTTGGCCGATACTGCCCAAGCCGAGAATTGCCAAGGTCTTGCCGTGCAGGTCGCCGCCCAGGCCGACCTGCCAGCCGCCTGCGCGTAGCGAGTTGGCTTCGGCAAGCAGATTGCGCGTGCAAGCCATGATCAAAGCCCAAGTCAGTTCCGGTGCTGCGTGTTTGTAGCTGTCGGTGCCGCACACCTGGATACCCAGGGCCTTGGCGGCGGGAATGTCGATAGCGGCATTGCGCATGCCGCCGGTCACCAGCAATTTGAGCGACGGCAGGCCTTGCAGCAGCGCCTTGTCGAAGGTTGAGCGTTCGCGCATCACGCAAATCACCTCGAAGCCCTGCAGACGCTCGACCATTGTGGCGGTGTCGGCGGGGTAATCATGGAGAAAGTGCACCTGGCCCACGGCGTCCAGCACCGACCAGTCCACCACACCCCTGGCTACATTCTGCCAATCATCCATCACTGCAATCTGTACCGACATTTACGCGTGCCTCGCAAAGGTTGGATCAAAGGGTTTTCAAACCCTGCAACAGCGCTTTATGAAACTGCTCCGGCTCTTCCATCTGTGGCGCATGGCCCAGGCCCGGGAATTCCACCAGGGTAGCGCGGGGAATCAACTTGGCCACCTGCTTGCCCAGCGCCTGGTAATTGCCAATCCTGGCCTTGACCTCCGGTGGCGCTACATCTTTGCCAATGGCGGTGGTGTCGCTGGTACCGATCAGCAGCAGGGTGGGCACCTGCAAGTTCTTGAACTCGTAGTAGACCGGCTGGGTGAAGATCATGTCGTAAATCAGCGCCGAGTTCCATGCGACCTGGGTATGCCCAGGGCCTTTGTTCAGGCCGACGAGCATATCCACCCAACGCTCGTATTCGGGTTTCCAGCGCCCGACGTAATAGGTGTCGCGCTCATATTTGCGCACGCCGTCGGCGCTCATCTTCAACTCACGCTGATACCACTGGTCGACGCTCTGGTAGGGCACGCCCAGGGCTTTCCAGTCTTCCAGACCAATAGGATTCACCAGCCCAAGCTGCTCGGTTTGGCTGGGGTACATCAGCGCATAACGGGTGGCGAGCATGCCGCCGGTGGAGTGACCGATCACCGTGGCCTTCTGGATGCCGAGTTTTTCCAGCAATTGGTGGGTGTTGGCCGCCAGTTGCTGGAAACTGTACTGGTAGTGGTCGGGTTTGCTGGAAGTGCAGAAGCCGATCTGGTCCGGCGCGATCACGCGGTAACCAGCGTCGCTCAGGGCCTTGATCGAACCTTCCCAGGTGGCACCGCAGAAGTTCTTGCCGTGCATCAGCACCACGCTGCGGCCGTTGGCTGTGCCTTTGGCGGGGATATCCATGTAGCCCATTTGCAGGGATTTGCCTTGGGACTGGAAGGTGAAATACTCCAGCGGATATGGGTATTGAAACCCTTGCAGCTCGGGGCCATAGGTGGCGGCGAACACGGGAGCGGCAGTGCCTGACAACAGGCCAGCGACGCACAACGCACGGATAAAAGGCATGGGTTCCAGCTCCGAGAGAGATGACCGGATGCTCTTTGGACGAGATTAACTGGGGATTAACACCCACTGCAGGGTCAGCGCTGCGAGCACGCCATAACGCATGCCTTTGGCCAGGGTTACCAGCAGCAGGAAACGCCACAATGGCTCACGCATCACCCCGGCAACCAGCGTCAGCGGATCACCAATGATCGGCACCCAACTGAGCAGCAACGTCCAATGCCCCCAGCGCGCGTAATGTCCACGTGCTTTTTCCAGTTGCTTGGCGCTGATCGGAAACCAGCGCCGCTCCTTGAAGCGCTCCACCGAACGCCCCAGCAGCCAATTGACCACCGACCCCAATACGTTGCCCAGGGTGGCGATGCCCAGCAGTAGCCACAGATGGTAATGCCCGCTGAGCAGCAGGCCGACCAGCACCGCTTCCGATTGCAAGGGCAGTAACGTCGCGGCGCCGAATGCCGCGGCGAACAGCCCCAGGTAACCCATCAGCACCGGTCAGTGAGCCGGATACTCGGCCACCACCACATCTTTGCCGTCATGGGTCAGGCCGATGACTTGATAGGGCTCGCTACGGCCTTCTACTTCCATGCCTGGTGAACCCAAAGGCATGCCGGGTGCCGCGAGCCCCAGCAGGTCGTCACGCTTGCGCAAGGCCAGTACCTGCTCGGCGGGCACATGGCCTTCGACGAACTTGCCGTCGATCACCGCGGTGTGGCACGAGCCGAGGCGTGGAGCCACTCCCAGGCGCTGCTTCACTGCGCTCATGTCTGCTTCAACGTGATCGTTGACCTTGAAGCCGTTGCCTTCGAGGTGGCTGATCCACTTTTTGCAGCAACCGCAATTGGCGTCGCGGTGCACGTCGATGGGAATCAGGTCGGCGGCCTGGGCCAGGGTAGTGCTGAACAGCGCGCAGAGCAGGGCCAATCGCAGTGGGTTTTTCATCCTGGGGGTCTCGCTGAAAATGCGGCAATAAACCGCGCATTCTCCCTGCTTTTTGCAGTGGGGCGCTGCTGTAGTGTTTCTAAATTATACGGAGCCGGAGGTTTCCAGCCGCTGCTTGAGCCGGTCCAGCGCAAGGGCGGACAGCTCGATCATGCTTTCGTGAAGGGCCGCCAGTTGCAATTCGGTCTCATAAGTCAGTACACGCTTGAATAGCGTGCCGCCACGCTGAACGTGCAGGAAATAATGGATAGCGCCGTCGACAGCCAGGGACGTGAACGCAGTACGGAATTCATTGGGGCAGCGAGCTATTTGCACGCGGTAGCTCATGGCCACGCGTATGCCCAGCAGGTCAATGATTTCAGTAAACCGCGTACCCACCGGCAGTGAACCGCGGGTGCCGGTGTCGGCGCTGAGGGAGGTGGGGTGCCATTCGTGCCAGCGATCAGGCTGGGTGACGTAGTCGTAGACTGTCTTGATAGGGGCCTGGATGAAGCGTTCCTGACTGATCTGCTCCAAGCGGATCGGATGCTCAGTCACGTGCATGACACACCTCCTGTGTGGCGGGTTATAACACTGGGAGTTGTCAGGATAGTCCGACTCCCGCGCTTTGCACGGGAGTATTCAGACCGCTGATCAACGCACTTTGAAGCGACCCATCAAACTGATCACCCGGCCATTGGCCTCCAGCAGGCTCTGAGTATTGGTTTGCGTGGCATGCCCGCTTTCCACCAGCTCTTCGACCATGTGGCGGATCTGCACCATGCTGCGATTGATTTCTTCGGTCACCGCGCTTTGCTGCTCGGCGGCCGTAGCGATCTGGGTGCTGAGGTTGTTGATATGACTGACTGAACCGGCCATCTCATCCAGGCCGGTGTTGACCCGCGCCGTGGCATCCGCTGCTGATTGGCAACTGGCCTGGGTGTTTTCCATGGCGGCGACCGAGGAACTGACGCCGGTGGTCAGGCGTGCCAGCATCTCGTTGATCTGCGAGGTACTGGCCTGGGTGCGGGCCGCCAGTGCGCGCACTTCGTCGGCTACCACGGCAAAGCCGCGGCCTTGCTCGCCGGCACGTGCTGCTTCAATCGCGGCGTTTAGCGCCAGCAGGTTGGTCTGGCCGGCAATGGCGCCGATTACGCCGAGGGTTTCAGTGATGCGTGCGGCGTCCTGGCGCATGTTTTCCACGGTGTGGGTTGCGCTGGCTACTTCACCGATCAACGCGCTGACGCTGGTGGAGGCTTCACCCACCACCACCCGGGAGCGGTCGGCATGTTCGTTTGCCCGCTGGGTGAACGAGGCGGTCTCGGCGGCGTTTTGCGCCACGGTGTCGGCGGTGGAGCTCATTTCGGTGATGGCGGTGACGGTCTGGTCGGTTTCCGAGGCATGCCTGACCAGGATCTGGTTGGTATGGGCTGATGTTCGTTGCAACTGCTCAAGCCCGGAAGACATGGCGCCGGTGGCTTGGGTCACTTCGCCGATCATGTTTTGCAGGTAGACGATAAAGCGGTTCACCGAGTGGCCGATAGCGCCCAACTCGTCTTCGGCCCGGATGGTGATGCGTCGCGTCAGGTCGGCGTCGCCGGTAGAGAGGGCGTCAATATTGGTTTTCAGCGTTTTCATGCGCTGCACCAGTTGGCGGATGGCATAGGCGGCCAGCAGCACCAGCAGCAACACCATAGGGATCTGCACCAAGGCCAGGCTGCCGAGCACATCATTGCGCTGGGCGGTAATCAGTGAGGTGGGCAGGGCGGTGGCGAGGAACCACGGCGTGCCCTCGATGGCACGCATGTAGAAGGTGCTGGCCACGCCCTGGTTGTCGAATTCACTGCGTTGCGACCCCTGGTCGCGATGGGCCAGGGCTTTGCTGACCTGCGCGGCGAAGGCCGAGGTGCCGGCCAGTTCGCTGATGTTCTTCAACACCACAGGGCTACTCAAGCGCGTGCTGTTGCTGATGATCTTGCCATCGGCCTCGACGATCAGCATTTGCCCGCCGATGTCTTTTTCCTTGCTGGCCACCAGCTCATTGAAGAAACCCAGGGTCACGTCGATGGTGGCCACGCCATAGGCCGCGCCGTCACGCTGGATCGCCATGGCGCAGTTGGTGCGCGGCTCCTGGCTGGCATCGTCCTTGTAGGCGGCAGCCCAGGCACATTGGCCGCGTGGGGAGGCGAGGCCGCCCTTGTACCAGCTCTGGTCGTAATAGTTGGGGGCGGGGTCGCTGTTCCAGAAGGTGTTGACCGCCAGTTTGCCCGAGGCATCGCGGTGCCAGAAGGTACTGTGCTTGTTGCGCCCCGGTGTCCGCTGATTGGGCAACGGCCAGATGCCGCCGCCAAATACTTTCAGCTCGCCGTATTGATCCACCAGGCCAGGCAAGACCTTGTCGATGGCATCGCTGTCGAGCAGGGGGATGGTCTGGGTGATGCTGCGTTGCTGGGCCTGGACCTTGTTCAGTTCGCCCTGGATCTGTTCGGCCACTTCGGCCACTCGATTGAGCACCACCTGTTCTTCGGTGTGCTGCAGCTTGGGCGCGACCAACTGGCCGATACCCACGACGGTCAATACGAATAACACCAGGACGAATAGCACCAGGAACAGGGTGTAGCGGGCTTGGATGGAGCGCAGTGGGGGCATGGGAGGTCGTCCTTACGAAGCGTTATTGTCGACGCGGCTTTGTTAGAGCTTCGTCGAGCTATCGGCTTGGCAAGGAGGAGCTTTAGGCACCAGCGTAAAAAGGAAGGAGTGCTGACGCAGGCGCGTGGCGTCAGCGATCGCCCTGCGCGCACTCTTGAGGGCCGGGCACCTCAGGCGCCGTTGCCCTGGTCGCTCAGGTCAAAGTTGTATGACTTTCTCAACGGCTTACCCATCTCTTCGTTCAACTCGTTTTCAGTGAATGGCTTGGGATTGATTGTGTCTGGAGGCGTTGAGGGGTCGTTGTCGAAATCGTAGGGGGTTGCACGGCTGCGGCGCCCTATGGCTTGAAGCTCGTCATTGCTGACAAGGTTCCACGCTCCCGACTCCAACTGTTCGATACTTTCACCTGCCAGGAAGGTACCGGTTGCGCCATTGTAGGCATGGGCAATCTCATGGAAGAGGCCAGTGACGGGGACCATCGTATTGGTGCGGTCGGCACTTTCCAGAATAGACGGATGGGCGTAGAAAAGCCGCGCCCGATCGGCGCGGGAGCCGGGAACGCCATCCTTGATCACGCCCAGCCTGGTGTCGTCAATCGTGGCGCGAACTTGGGGGGCCATGTTGTCCAGTTCGGTGCTGCCAAACAGGTAGGCAGTCTCGCTGCCACCGCCCTGTTCGACGCTGACGGTGCCACCATTGCGGACCGCCAGTTCATCCATCTTGTCGAGGGCTTGCTGGCCTATGGGTGAACTGCGAAGAAACTCGAAGTCGTCGGCAACCTGCTGCTTGAAACCATGGGTACCGTCCTGCACAGTGAAACCCCGGTCCCCCGCGTTGCTTGGATTCACCTGGGTAAACACCGAACCTTGGGAACGATCGAAATAATCAGTGGCGCCGGCATAGATGCGGTCCTCGGGCCGGTTATTCCAGATAGCGTCATTGCCTTTGCCGGTGTAGAAGCTCGTACGGTCATATCCGACCAAATGGTCATCACCGTTGCCGCCATGTAACACGTTATGCCCGCTGCCTGCGAAAAGCCGATCCTCATCATCGCCACCATCGAGGTAGCTCTGCTTGGTCGAGGGGCCGAGTCCGGCGTGAAGGGCATCCTTGCCCTGATTGCCATACAACACGCTATTGCCGCTTCCACCTATAAGGGTGTCATCGTCTTCGTTGCCCGCGGCATAGCCGAGGCCGCTGCCCAGCCGCAACAAGTCCTTGCCTTTACCTCCATAGAGCCTGCTCCTGCCGCCGCCGGCCTGGATGTCGTCGTCTCCATCGCCACCTTCAACGTCAAGTGTCAGCTTGACGTCATCGTCGACGACCACTGAATCATTGCCGCCTCTGGTCTCTATCCACAGGGCTTGTCGATGACCCCCTTCTTGTGTCTCAAACAGGTACGCCTTGCCATTGATGAGAATCTGCAACTTGTCGCCGCGATAGCTGCGCACATGAATATGGTCCGCGTGATCACCGGTTTCTATATACAGCCAGTTACCCACGATCTGTGGGTCGTTGGGGGGCGATGAATCCCACTCAATGATCCTGCTGATTTGCGTATCACCGTCGGCATGGAGCAGGTGGGTTCTTCGATCGATGGTGCCGGGCGTCAGATCCGGTGGGGGGTCAAAGGGGGAGGGTTTGGATGGCGCCGCAGGGCTGTAAACTGTAGCAAGGTAAGTCAGGGGGAACAGCATGAGGTCATCCTCTCGTTGACTCAGGGAGAAAGTCTGAATGCGCCTCAGGGGCGCCATTGTGTGAAGGGGCCGGGGGGCAATCAAGCCCCCCGGTTGCTGCGTGCAATACCCGCATCGAAGGCCTTACATACCGATGCTGTCCTTATGGTAATTAGGCCTTGAAGGGGTGCCCATTTTTCTTCATACAAGCCGTTCTCGGTGAAATGCCTGGGATTGTCGTCGGTCAAGCCCACGGCCTGGCGTTCGAAGTTATTCACCGGGTTTGTTCCACCCGATCGTGAAGCTTCCAAGGTCTCGCCTGGCAGGAACGTCCCGGTGGCGCCGTTGTAGGCGTGGGCAAGCTCGTGGAACAGCACGCTAATGGGCGGCAGCAGGTGGGTGTGTTGACTGTTTTCCGTGATCTGTGCCTGGTCGTAATAGATCACCCCGCGATTGGCGCGCGAACCGCCAACGCCATTTTTCATTTCTCCAAAGGCCGCACCGTCAAGGTTTTGCGCTTGCTGCTCTGTCGGGTTATCCAGTTCAGTACTGTCGAATTCGTAATGGGAACCGTCCTGGCTGATCGGGGCAATGCTGACTTTGCCGTGATTAAGCGCCGCAAGTGCATCCATTTCAGTGAGTGCCTGCTGACCGATAGGTGAGCTGCGCAGGAATTCCAGGTCGTCTGCCACTCGCTGTCTGAAATCTTCATTTTCCTGCTCGGTTGATTCGACTGACTCCAACAGCGTGAAACCTCGCATGCCGGCGTCGCTGGGCTTGACCTCGATGAATGTCGAACCGCTGGTGCGGTCGAAGTCATCACCGGCGTTGCCATAGATTCGATCCCCGTGCCGGTTATTCCGAATGCTGTCCTGGCCCTTGCCGGTGTAGTAGGTCGTGCGACCAGCACCCATGAAAACATCATCGCCATTGCCACCGTGGACCACCGTTCGCCCGCTACCTGAGAGCAGTGCATCGTCGTCGTTTCCACCGTCCATGTAGGTCTGTTTGCCTTCGGGGCCGAAACCGCCAATGAGCAGGTCCTTGCCGTTGTTACCGTACATCGCGGCATTGCCGCTGCCGCCGATCAGCATGTCGTCATCGTCGTTGCCCTCTGCATAGCCAAGGCCGCTGCCCAGCCGCATGACATCCCGGCCCTTGCCGCCGTAGAGGCTGGTCCTGCCACCGCCTGCTTGCAGGTAGTCGTCGTCATCACCACCTTCTACCGTCGCCCGCAGTTTGACGTCGTCATCGATGATCACCGAGTCACGGCCGCCTTTGGTCGCGATCAGCAGACTTTGCTCAGGCCCCTGGGGTGGCGTTACCGAAAAGAAGTAGGCCTTGTCGTTGATGAGTATTCGCAGCCTGTCGCCAGGCCAGCTGCCTACGTGGATGTGATCGGGACTGGCGCCAGTCTCCACCATGAGGTAGTTACGCTTGATTGTGGGTACATCGGAGCTCGGGTCCCATACGAGCAGCCGCGAGATCTTGACCTCACCCTCGCTGTGCAGTGTGAGCAGCCGGTGGTTATACACGTCAGGTTCCAGATCCGGTGGCGGGTCATAGAACGATGGGGCAGAGTGGCTGGCGGGCGCACTGGATCGGGCGTCTGAGTAGGTTGTGGCGAGATACGCCAGGGGAAATAGCATGTGCGCGTCCTCCATGGTTGCGCGTTACGAAAACCTGACTACCTGTCAGGGTCCCATTGAGTGACGTGGGCAGGGTAATGGTTCCAATGGGCTGTACAGAGGGTAATTCTGTATATGTCCCTGAAAAGTTGGAACCCACCCCTGCGTTGGTGTCACACAATCAGTACCAATTTAACAGACAGCGGAACAAGCAATCATGATCGGTGTTGGACCCAACCTAGTAAATCCGCAAAGCCCACCTTTCCCTACACACGGTACTCGCACGAACGATACAGCGCGATCCGCTTCCCAGGACTCAATCTACGCCGCCCCCCCACGCTCGTTCGACCCAAGTACCCTCGGCATTCAAACTAAAAGTCAGTCTGCGTTTCGCGATGGTTATGTCGATATCAAACACCAGGCCAAATGGGACATGTTTGCCAGCCCACCGGAATTAAAAAGTGTCACGCTGATGGTAGAAACCGGGAATGCAGCGGATTCGATTCATGTGGGTAAACATCCGGATGGGCAACTGGGCATTACCATCAATGGCCGAACATTTACATTCGACGACAAGGATAAAAACGGACACCCTCTGGAGTTGAATATCAAGACAATGGGTGGCAATGATCAGGTGACCGTCAGCCCTGAGGTGACGAACCCAGTCACCCTCGATGGCGGCACTGGAAACGACACACTGGTTGCAGGCGGCGGCAGGACGAAATTGATAGGTGGCGCCGGCAACGACGTACTCCAGCTTGGCTCAAACTTTGGCTATGCAGAAGGCAACGATGGCGATGACGTGATCATTGGCGGCTCCGGCGACGCGGTTATGTACGGCAATAACGGCAATGATCGTCTCTATGCAGGTGCGGGTACAAAGGATAAACAGAGTTACCTGGATGGCGGCAGCGGCAATGACCAGCTGTACGCTGGCAACGGGCATACGGTCCTGCATGGAGGTAAAGGAAACGACGAAATGGTGGGGCATGATCGAACCACGTTCTATTCTGGCCGAGGCCAGGACCGGATAAGGAATAACAACCAAAATGACCTCATTTATGCCAAGTCCGGCGATGTATACGACCCCTATCGCGGCTCGAAATTTACCGAAATAACACCCAGCACCGCCGGTAATGAAGGCTTCGAGGTTGAGGGCTCGCCCGAATTCAAACAGTGGATGGCCGACAACTTTGAACTGTTGCAGAACTCTCCCGTGGGCCAGAAAATGCTGGCGGACATGGATAAGGCAGGCAAAGAGAATGGCGCCAAGGTCACCATAAAGGAGGACATGGGGCGCGGGAGCGCTTACATATATGGCAGTGCCAAACTGAAGGACGCAAAGGATGCACGAATTGAAGCACACCTGGAAAAAGGAACTCCCCTCCAAGGAATACGTGACGATGACCCACTACTGGGCACGATCATTGATAACAAACCGGGGGTACGCGCAGATGCGGGGCAACTGACCCTTGATCGAATGACCATAGCCTCTCCGAACGGGCAGTTTGTGTTTCCTCCGCTTATTACGTTCGTTCATGAAGTCGGACACGCCTACAACGGTGCGACAGGAACAGGCCTGCCGGGCAATACCCAGGAGCGCTCGGCATACAGCCCTGAACGCTCGAAGCCTGTCCCCAACAGGGAGCTTCAAGCCGTCGGGTTACGTAACAGTGCCGTGCCTCAAGACCTCGATGGCGACCCCTCTACACCTCCCACGACTATCAACCCTGAACACGTTACGGAAAATGGCATGCGCCGGGAGATGGGGCTTCCCGAGCGTAAGACATTCCTCCTGTAAACACCGTTCCAGGCTCATTGATATGCGCGTAAAGAGGTGAATGATTCACCTCTTTACGCGCAGTTGCGCTTGTCACAGCAGGCCCATGCCGATGGGCGGCTAGACCTGCGCCCTGCGATAAGCGCCCGGCTGTTGCCCGGTGACTTTATGAAAGGCGCGGGTAAACGCGGCCACCGACTGATACCCCACCGCCAGGGAGGCTTCGGCTACGGTTTGGTCGGCCTTGAGCAATTGGCAGGCATGGCGCATACGGATCATTAACAGCACTTGGCCGGGTGACTGCCCGCACAGTTCATTGAAGCGCTTGAAGAACGCCGAGCGTGACAACCCGGTGCAGGCCGCCATGCTTTCCAGGCTCCAGGGCTCACCCGGCCGCGCGATCAACTGTTCCAGCAGGTGTGCAAACGCAGGCGCACGGCCCAGCGCTGCCAAGCCGCCGAGGCCGGTGTTATCGATCACTTGCTGACGCAGCACATACAGAAACAGCAGATGACACAGGCGTTCAAGCAACGCAGAGGAGGGCGCAGGTGCCCGGGCACATTCTTGCAGGATCAGCTCGAACAGGTTGCGTGCGGCGGTAAGCGACGGGTCGCCCGCCCGCAGGATAATCCAGGTGGGCAGGGTATCGACAATCAGCGTCGACAGGCCGGATTGGAAATGAAAGAAGCCGCAGACTAATCCCACACCGTCGGTGGCGTTGCTGTCCAGGGCCTGCATCGGACGGCGCGGGCACTCCTGGGCGCCGGCTGCCGTGGCTTCCCCGGACAGTCGATAAGCAAAGTCGCGCAACAGAAACACCGCGTCACCATTATTCAAGTGCTGAGGCGTTGGATCGCCATCGATGTGCAGCCAGCATTCACCCTGCACGATCAAATGGAAGCTCGCCTGGGCCAGGCCGTGAGTGCTTGCGTGCCAGTCGCCACAATAGCGACCCACGTGAAACAGACTGGTGTTGAGTTCGAGGCTATCTAATAACCAGTCGACAAGAACATTGGACGAATTCATCTAATGGAAAGACTCAAGAGCAAGTAATCGCTACTTTAGCCTATTGAGCGATTTTTTTAGAACCAACAGACTGGGGCATTAGATCCCACCAGGAGACCACGCCATGTCCCGCGTACCGTTACTAACCCCCGAAACCGCCCCGGAAGCGGCCAGACCCTTCCTTGAAAACGCGCTGAAAGGCTCGGGTTTTATTCCGAATCTGCTGGGCGTCCTGGCCAACGCACCGGCTGCGCTTGAGACCTATATCACCGTCTCCGGCTTGAACGCCAAGGCAGAACTGAGCCTGGCCGACCGTGAAGTGGTGCAGCTGATTGC
Organism: Pseudomonas khavaziana; assembly: GCF_036704165.1. NCBI lineage: Bacteria > Pseudomonadati > Pseudomonadota > Gammaproteobacteria > Pseudomonadales > Pseudomonadaceae > Pseudomonas > Pseudomonas khavaziana. Next base: position 3,563,282 of record NZ_CP129946.1, on the reverse strand, counting down.
CGCCACCAGCCATGGCTGCGATTTCTGCGTGGCCGGTCACACCGCCGTGGCGCGCAACAAAGCCAAGCTGCCTGAAGACGTGATCGAGGCGTTGCGCCGGCGCGGTGAGCTACCGGACGCTCGCTATGAGACACTCGCCGCTTTTACCCGGGAAGTGATCGCCACTCGTGGTGATGTCAGTGATGCCGGCTTTGAGGCGTTCCGCGCTGCGGGCTACACCGATGGCCACGCGCTGGAAGTCATCTTGGGCGTTAGTCTGGCAACCCTGTGCAACTTCGCCAACGTGTTTGCCCGCACCCCGCTGAACCCGGAACTGGCGCAATACCGTTGGGAAAAACCGGCAAGCTGAAGCGGCCTTGGTCCACCTGCTGTAATAAGGAGATACATGAATGCTTGACCCAATCTTGAGCCGTTGGCTCGATGTTCAAGCGCAGGCCCTGGACGTGGGCAGTTGCGATCCACAGGAAGTGCTGCCACGCCTGGCAGAGGCCAATATTCTGAAAATCGGCGTGCCCACCCAACTGGGTGGCCTGGGCGGTGATGTGGCAGGTGCGGTCGAGGCCATTGCCAATGTTGCCAGTCATTCCCTGGCGGCTGCGTTTGTATGCTGGGGCCAGCGCTCGTTTATCGAGTATTTGTTGCAGAGCCCGAATGAACGGTTGCGCGAGCAACTGATGCCGGACCTGCTCAGTGGCAAGTTGGCCGGGGCAACCGGGCTGTCGAATGCAATGAAGTTCATATCGGGCATCGAGGCGTTGCAGATCAGCGCCGAGCCCAACGAGCATGGGTGGACGCTCAATGGTCGCTTGCATTGGGTGACTAACCTGCGCAAGAACGGGTTTGTCGCGGCAGCGGCCATTGAGCATGCGGGAGGCGGCACGCCGTTTATCCTGGCAATCCCGGATTCGGTGGCAGGCTTGCAGCGTTCCCGCGACCTGGAGCTGCTCGGGCTGCAATCAAGCAATACCGCTGCGCTTGGCCTGGAAGGCGTGGAGTTGAGCCGCGACTGGTTGCTGCATGAAGATGCGCGCAAGTTCCTGCCAGCGGTGCGCCCGGCGTTCCTGGGTTTGCAGTGCGGCATGTCGATTGGCCTGGCCCGACGTTCGCTGGCTGAGGTGGCCCACCACTTGGGTGCCAGTCGCACGGTATTGCGCGAAGAGTTGGAAGCGTTGCGCGTGACGCTGGATCACCTGGTCACCGAGCTCAAGACTGGCCTGATGGCCGGGCGCTTCGCCGCCGATCCGGTGCCCTTGTTCAAGCTGCGTATCGCCCTGGCCGAAACCGTCGCCGGCGCCGTGCAGCTTGAGCTGCAAGCCAGCGGTGGCAAGGCTTACCTGACCGCCCATGGCAGCGGCTTTGCCCGGCGCTGGCGCGAATCGGCGTTCGTGCCGATTGTGACGCCAAGCCTGGTGCAACTGCGTACCGAGTTGCATCGCCAGGGTCATCTATGAGCCAGGCGGTCATGACGGCCCAGGGAGTTTGCCTGGGGTATGCCAGCGGGCCGGTGCTGCAAGGCTTCGACTTGCAGCTGCAGCCGGGCGAAGTGGTATCGATCCTCGGTCCCAGCGGCGTGGGAAAATCCAGCCTGTTGCGCGTGCTTGCCGGTTTGCAAGTGGCCCAGGCTGGCAGTGTGCAGGTCTTGGGCGAGCCACTGCGCGGTCCCCATCCCAGGGTGGCGGTTGCGTTTCAAGACCCGAGCCTGTTGCCATGGTTGAACCTGGAAAAGAATGTGGCGTTCGGCCTGGATTTCGCCCGCCAGCCGCACCTGACCTCGGAAGAGCGGCGCCACCGCGTCGACCATGCGATTGCCGCCGTTGGCCTGGAACATGCGCGGCAACAGTTCCCTGCGCAGCTGTCCGGCGGCATGGCTCAGCGTACGGCGCTGGCGCGCTGCCTGGCGCGCCAGCCCCAGGTGTTGCTTCTCGACGAGCCCTTCGGTGCGCTGGATGAAGTGACCCGCGCCGATATGCAGCACCTGTTGCTCAAGGTCAATCGCGAACAAGGTTCGGCGGCGGTATTGATCACCCACGATATCGATGAGGCACTGCTGCTGTCCGACCGCATTGTGCTCCTGGGAGACCGCCCGGCGCGGACCCTTGGCGAATGGCATATTGACCTGCCGCAACCGCGAGATGAACAGGTCGAGGCCATCGGCGCACTGCGTATCGATATTCTTAAAACCTTACGGCAGGCGAGCCGCACTCAACCCAACCCCTTGGAACAACAGGAGCTTAGCCATGTGTCTGGATGACTTGACCCACTCGCGCCGTGACTTTCTCAAACTGTCTGCCGTGCTCAGTGCCGCCGGCGCGTTGCCGCTGCTGAGCAGCCTGCAGGCCCGTGCCGCCAATGAGCCTGACGCGCCAGTACGCATCGGTTACCTGCCGATCACCGACGCCACGCCGCTGCTGGTTGCGCACAATAATGGCCTGTTCGAAGCCGAAGGCATCAAGGCTGAACGCCCGGTACTGCTGCGCAGTTGGGCCCAGGTGATCGAGGCGTTTATTTCGGGCCAGGTCAACGTGATTCACCTGCTGTCGCCGATGACCGTGTGGGCGCGCTACGGCAGTAAGGTGCCGGCCAAGGTCGTGGCTTGGAACCATGTCGGCGGTTCGGGCTTGACCGTATCGCCAGGTATCACCGATGTGAAGCAATTGGGCGGCAAGTCGGTGGCGATTCCGTTCTGGTATTCGATCCATAACGTGGTGGTGCAGCAACTGTTCCGCGACAACGGCCTCACGCCGGTCAGCCGTGGAACCGGCAGCGCGATTGCCGCCAATGAAGTCAACCTGATCGTATTGTCGCCCTCGGACATGCCGCCAGCGCTGGCCAGCAAGCGCATCGACGGCTATATCGTCGCCGAGCCGTTCAATGCCCTGGCGGAAAACCTGAAGGTCGGTCGCGTGCAGCGCTTTACCGGCGATGTATGGCGCAACCACGCGTGCTGCGTGGTGTTCATGCACGAGCATGACCTCACCAACCGCCCGGAATGGTCGCAGAAGGTAGTGAACGCCATCGTCAAGGCCCAGGTGTGGACACGGGACAACCGCGAAGAAGCGGTGAAGTTGTTGTCCAAGGACGGCGCGAACCGTTACACACCCCATGCCGAACCGGTGTTGAGCAAAGTCCTGGCCCCGGCTGCCAGTGACCGCGCTGGCTACCTCGCGGACGGTGCGATCCAGCACGCCAATTGGGACGAACACCGCATCGACTTCCAGCCTTACCCGTTCCCCAGCTATACCGAGGAACTGGTCAAGCGCCTGAAAGACACCCTGATCGAAGGCGACAAGAAATTTCTCGCCGACCTCGATCCGGCCTTCGTTGCCAAGGATCTGGTGGACGACCGTTTCGTCCGTCATGCGATCGAAGCAGTGGGCGGCATGAAGACGTTCGGCTTGCCCGACGGTTATGAGCGGCACGAGGAGATTGGCGTTTGAACAACGGCAAAACCGGCGCGTGGCCAGGTTGGTTGCTCGGTATCAGTGGCTTGGCGGGCTTGTTGGTGTTGTGGTGGCTGGGGGTGAGGGTGTTTGGCGATGCCGACGGTCTGTCGGCGCGCTTTTCCCTGGCGTCCACCGCCAGCAGCCTATGGGAGTTGCTTGGGCGCAGCGAGTTGTATCTGCATATCGCGGTGAGCCTCAAGCGTATCGTTGTAGGGTTGTTCCTGGCGCTGTTGGTGGGCGTACCCTTGGGGCTGCTCGTAGGCAGTTCGCGTAACCTGGAGGCGGCGACTACACCGGCCTTCCAGTTTCTGCGGATGATCTCGCCACTGTCATGGATGCCTATCGTGGTGATGCTGATGGGGGTAGGGGACCAGCCCATCTACTTCCTGCTGGCCTTCGCTGCCGTATGGCCGATCATGCTCAACACTGCCGCGGGCGTGCGTCAGCTGGACCCGCGCTGGTTGCAGTTGAGTAAAAGCTTGAGTGCCACACGTTGGGAAACGCTGCGCCGGGTCATCATTCCGGGCGTGGTCGGGCATGTGCTGACTGGCGTGCGCCTGGCGATTGGCATCTTGTGGATCGTACTGGTGCCATGCGAAATGCTTGGGGTCAGTGCAGGGCTTGGGTATTACATCCTCGATACCCGCGACCGCCTGGCCTACTCTGAATTGATGGCGATGGTGGTGTTGATCGGGTTGCTGGGGTTTGCCCTGGATGCGTTTGCGCGATGGCTGCATCAGCGATGGGTGCACGCGAGTTGAACGCCAGGCGAGCCAAAGCGAATCATCGGCTGTAACATAACCCTCCCTGTAGGATCGAGCTTGCTCCCGCCTACGGGGGAGTAATCTTGTTACATATCCAAGGTCCAGGAATCCGTCATGACCCAAAAGCAACGCTTGAAATATTCGATCCTGATTTCCCTGGTAGTGCTGGCGTCGATGTTTGGCCTGTCCTACCTGCAAAATATCGGGGTGATCAGCGAAAAAACCTTCCAGTACCTGGCCATTGCGATTGCCGTGGTGGTCGTGGTGATCAACGGCATCATGCGCCGCAAGGTCAAGCCCAACTTCTGAGTCAGGCCCGACCCTCGAGCACTTTGGCAGCCTCTTCATGGAGGCTGTAGCTCTTGTCTGCATTCAACGTGATCACGCCCTCGCTGCACAGACGCTTGAGCACCTCACGCACACTGAGAAACGACAACGGAATGCCCAGCTCCAGCAAATGGCTGTGCACACCCCGCACCCCAAGGCTGCGCTGGTTGTCGGCAGCGGTGAGGAGGGCGTCGATGACCTTCAGCCGAATCAGGCTGGTGCGCAAACCGAAACACTTGAGCAAATGGCGAATGCGGGTATGACTCACCCACATGGGTTACAAATCAGTTCACGCACATAGGTAACAGTTATTAACTAGCACGGTTGACTTCGAGAGGATCTGACCGTGCCCTGGAAAGAGCTGAAACCAATGGATCTTAAAGTGATGTTCATAGCCTCCTATCTGGAGGGCAAACACACCTTTAGTAAACTGTGCAGCGACTATGAAATCAGTCGAAAGACTGGCTACAAATGGGTCGAACGATACGAATCTGAGGGGCCAGGCGGGCTTGAGGAGCGCAGTCGTTGTCGACACAATCAGAGCTATGTAGTGCCCGTCGCCGTCAGGCAGGCAATCATTGAGCTTCGCTCTATCGGAGAAACGACTCCAGGACCGAAGAAAATCCAGAATGACTTGCTCAAGCGTTTTCCGGATCAGGATCCACCGTCAAAAACGACCATCTACAACATCCTCAAAGCTGCTGACCTGATTACGCCCCAACGCATTCGGCGGCGTGTAGCGGTCTACCCCAAACCCTTGAGCAAGGCGGAAACGCCCAATCAGCTTTTCAGCGCTGACTATAAAGGCCAGTTTCTGACAGGCGCGGGGGTGTGGTGCTATCCGCTGACGATCATGGATCACGCCAGCCGTTTCCTACTGGCCTGTCAGAGCATGCCCAGCACTAACCTTAAGGAAACTCAACAGACCTTTGAACGGGTTTTTCGCGAGTACGGTTTACCGGAACGCATCAGGACAGACAACGGCGTGCCATTTGCTAGTACGGGCCAGGCCGGCTTATCGCAGCTGTCGATCTGGTGGCTGCGGTTAGGGATTATTCCTGAGCGAATTGAACCCGGCAGACCAGATCAGAATGGGCGTCACGAACGCATGCACCGAACGCTGAAAAGCACCCTGCCACAACCGCCAGCGATTCCTTGGGAGGCTCAGCAGAAACACTTTAACCGTTTTATGCAGCACTACAATTACGAGCGAGGGCACGAGGCGCTTGATCAAAAAACGCCTGCTTCCTGCTATTCGCCCTCGACCCGGGCTTACCCAGAAAAGCTACCCGAAATGAGTTATCCAAGTCACATAGAGTGTTACCTGGCTGACAGCAATGGAATTATCAATCGATCAGGTCTGCGGATTTACATCGCTAATGTGCTTAAGCATCAGACCATTGGAATGGAGATGATTGGTGAGGATATATGGGAGGTGATCTTCGGTCCGGTGATCCTAGGCCGGGTCTATGCTAGAGAGGCAAAGAACGGGTACGTTTCGATAAAAGTGTCACCTATGTAGAGATACTTTTTTGTAACCCATGTGGTTGTCCCGTACATGCGCTGGTTGCCCTGCTGTTCGGGCAGCTTGCCGAACGCTTGTGTGCTACTGCCGAAGTTGGAATCGGCAGTCGGTGAATGTCCATCCGTGGGCACTTGCGGGTTATACATGCATAAACTCCTTTTCAGAGCCGGATCAGAAAAAGATGACGCTCTTAAGTAATAAGACGAACGAGGGGCGCAAATCATGAAACGATGGATGTAGAAAATTTGTCGGTATCGGATTGGACACACCTCGACCACCACTGATAATCGTCTCTGCCGACTAAATTCATCCTGGCTATTCGCGTTCTTACGGTGGGGTAACCATCCCTCGTAAGGGTGTCTAATTTGACTGTGGAGTCGGCGTGATTATTTCCAACGGGTTGTCCAGGGTAGGCGTGGCAGGGCTGTTGCTGGGGTTGAGCCTGGCCGCATCGGCACGGGAACAGGTAACGCAGGCGTCGGCGGATATCCGGCGTACCAGTTATGGTGTACCGCATATTCGCGCTAACGATGAGCGTGGCCTGGGAGTCGGTATCGGGTACGCCTATGCCCAGGACAACTTGTGCCTGCTGGCTAATGAGGTAGTGACGGTCAATGGCGAGCGCGCCAGGTTTTTCGGCCCCGAACAAGCCACCCTGGAAGAGCGCAACAACCTCGCCAGCGATGTGTTCTTCACCTGGCTGAACAACCCCGAAGCGGTAGCCAGCTTCTGGAAAGCACAAACCCCCGAGCTGCAACAGCGCATCCAGGGCTATGTGGCCGGCTATAACCGTTATCTCAAGGAGCACGGCGCCCCGGCACAATGCCAGGCAGCCTGGGTTCGGCCGTTGGTGGTTGAAGATCTTGTGAAGTTGACCCGCAGGCTATTGGCGGAAGGGGGTGTCGGCCAATTCGCCGAAGCGTTGGTGGGGGCCACACCGCCCCAAGCCATTGCCAGTGTACAACCCAGCGCTAAAGCCTTTGAGCTGGCCGCCGCCAACCAGCAGCGCTTCACCCTGGACCGAGGTAGCAACGCAGTCGCCGTCGGCCGTGACCGTTCCTTCAATGGCCGTGGCATGTTGCTGGCTAACCCGCACTTTCCTTGGGTAGGCGGCATGCGCTTTTATGAGATGCACCTGACCATTCCCGGCCAGTTGGATGTGATGGGCGCTGCCTTGCCGGGCTTGCCGGTGGTTAACATCGGCTTCAACCAGCACGTGGCGTGGACTCATACGGTGGACACATCCAAGCATTTCACCCTGTACCGCCTGACCCTCGACCCCAAGGACGCAACCCGTTACCTGCTGGACGGCAAGTCCATCCCCCTGGACAAGACGACTGTGACGGTACAGGTCAAGCAGGCCGACGGCAGCCTCAAGGACGTGAACCATACGGTCTACAGTTCGCAGTTTGGCCCCGTGGTGCAATGGCCCGGCAAGCTCGACTGGGACAACCATTACGCCTTCAGCTTGCGCGACGCCAACATGGGCAACGATCGAGTGCTGCAACAGTGGTACGCCATGAACCGCGCCGGCAGTCTCAAGGAACTGCAAACCTCGGTGCACACGCTGCAAGGCATTCCCTGGGTCAACACCCTGGCTGCCGACGACCAGGGACAAAGCCTGTACATGAACCTGTCGGTGGTGCCCAACGTCAGCGCCGCCAAGCTCGCCCAATGCAGCGACCCGCGGGCCGGCCTGCAAATGATCATGCTCGACGGTGCCCACAGCGCCTGCGCCTGGGACATCGACCCGCGTGCCGCCCAGGCCGGTATCTTCCCCGCTGATCAGTTGCCCCAACTGCAACGCACCGACTATGTGCAACACTCCAACGACTCCGCCTGGATGGCCAACCCCAAGGCGCCGCTGACAGGCTTCTCGCCGGTGATCAGCCAGGACAACATCGGCCTCGGTCCACGCGCCCGCTTCGCGATCCAACGCCTGCAATCCCTGGACAAACAACCCATCAGTGTCGCAGACCTGCAAAGTATGGTCATGGACAACCAGGTGTACCTGGCGGGCCAGGTCATGCCCGACCTGCTGGCGTTCTGCGCCAAACACCTGGGCGCCGACGCCGCTGCGCTACAACCGCTGTGTGCCAGCCTGAAAGACTGGGACCAGCACGCCAACCTCGATAGCGGCGTGGGCCTGGTGCACTTCATCAACCTGATGCAGCATCTGCAGCAAATCCCCGACGCCTGGCGCGTGGCCTTCGACCCGGCCCGCCCTCTGACCACCCCAACCGGCCTCGCCATCGACCGCGCCCCCGTTGCCAAGGCCCTGCGTGAAGCCATGCTGGCCTCCAGTGCAGAGATCAACAAACTTGGATTGAGACGCTGGGGGGATATCCAGGTTGCCGGGCAAACCCCCATCCACGGTGGCCCGCAGGAACTGGGTATCTACAACGCCATGCAAACCGTGCCCCGCGCCGACGGCAAACGCGAAGTGGTCAGCGGCACCAGCTACCTGCAAATCGTCACCTTCGACGACAAAGGCCCAAACGCGATAGGCGTGCTGGCGTTCTCCGAGTCCAGCAACCCTGCGTCCAACTATTCAAAGGACCAGACTCAAGCCTTCTCCGAGAAAAAACTGCGCCCACTTCCGTTCACTGACGCCCAGATCAAGGCCGATGCGCAGTACCAGGTCCAGACAGTGAAGGAGTAGGGCAGGCGTGCAACCCCTTGATGCCAAGGCAGAATATTTTTTGAAATCAAGGGGTTGCAGGCATAGGCAAATGAGTACATAATGGCGCCCATCGAACGCAATGAAGCATTAAAAACTTCAATGTATTCAATGAGTTAGAGTAGAGGCGAGCTTCACATAGCCCACTCAAGTTTGTATGCGGTGAATGTCAGCAGCAGGGGCATTGATCGTTTGAGGCCGAGTAGCAAAATGGTTATGCAGCGGATTGCAAATCCGCCTACGCCGGTTCGATTCCGACCTCGGCCTCCACTCTTAAAGCCCCGTAGATCAATGGTCTGCGGGGTTTTTTAATGCCCGCGATTTAGGAACCGTTCCGCAACTTTTGACATGTGTTCCGCAACCTCGACTCAAACGGGGCTCAAAATCAACGGCTCTGGTGCCAATGGCTCTATACATCAGTACAGAAAATCAGCGATAGTCTGCATCCAGGCTTGCAAATTCCAATGACCAGATGCCAAGCCCCTAAACGAATTGCGTAGTTGTTCTTTAGGTCGTTTATATCTACTAGGGATGAATGATGTATAGCGCTCCAGAAGAGCTAAGTAAGGTTGCTGAACGTGTGAGATCTGAAGGGCCTCAAGAGTACTCCGTTCGTACTCTCCTAAGTTGGTATCGGTACGAGCGTCGCAGTCGCTATATTGTGGACGCTATCAGAAAGAATCTGGAAGAATTAAAATTAACTACCGATCCAGATATTGAGTACGCATACCTTGATGGGCCTCTTGTATTTCATTTGGTAGAAGAACCTGAAATTATCGCCAGCCAGTTTTCAGACCTGCATGAAGAGTCTTTGGGTAAAGTTGTAACTGAGGAACCTGAGGATCCTACTCAGAGAATTGGGAAGCTACCATCTGCTAACCTCAAACTAATATCTGTTGGGCCGAATGCCACCGTTTCTGAAGCAGTTACGCTGATGCTGCTCTATGACTATTCTCAACTCCCGGTTATGCAAGGTGATCGATCACTTAAGGGCGTTGTCACTTGGAAGTCTATTGGCTCCATGCTCGCGCTTAACCGTCCGTGCGTAAACGTCAGGGATTGCCTCGACGAGGCGGTAGTGATTAACGCGGACAGCTCACTTTTTTCAGCAATTCCGACAATCGTTGAACGTGCTTTCGTTTTGATCGAAGCTAGCGACAAAACGATATCTGGCATAGTGACGACAACTGATTTAAGCCTTCAATTCCGTCAGCTCGCCGAGCCATTCTTGTTGCTCGGCGAGATCGAGATGCACCTTCGTCGCTTAGGTGATGGGAAGTTTACAAGGGATGATCTGTCCTCACTAAAAGACCCAGGAGACGTATCTCGAGATATAAACAGTTTGTCCGATCTTACTTTTGGAGAGCATGTTCGATTACTTGAGAACCCCAGCCGCTGGTCTACCTTGGGGCTGAATATAGATCGCGCAACATTTGTCGAGCACTTGAAGGAGATAAGAGACATTCGCAACGACGTTATGCACTTCGATCCAGATGGTACTGCCCCAACAGAGCTAGAGAAACTGCGGCAATTCGTGCGATTACTGGATGCACTCAGCCCACCACAGTGATTTAGGTACGAGAAAGTAGCGAGATGTTATTTGGTTGGCTTTACGATCTCACCTACTCGCCGATAGACCTTCTTGGTCATCTCTTCGGTGGTGTGCCCAAGTAGGCGGCTGGCGTGTGTCAGCTCGATTTCGCTAGCTGCTTTTGGGCGGATGTCTTTGAACTGGAACTGGCGGATCAGCACTGCCAGGTCAGAGTCACCGTCGGTGCCTGCTTTGATGGCAGCTTTCTCGCGAGCTTCGTCCCAGCGATTGCGCAGCATCTGCTGGCTCATCCGAAGGCCGGATGTGTTGGTGATAAGTCTCGATGTTTTTATGCCGCTGAGGGCCCGGCGTTCCTGCAGGTCATTGATAAAGGCGCTCAGCCCGGACTGCACACCTTCATCCTCCAGCCGTAGACGAAGTTTCTTCGCGGTCTTGCCCTGTTTGACCATCAGGAACTCGGCGTTTAAATCAGTGGTGGCCACTTTCAACACGTCGGCGGGGCGCTGACCGGTCAAGTAGGCGAGGTCCATGGCATCTTTGAGTTCTTGCACGGCTGCGTCATACACGGCATTCCACACGATATCGCCGGCGTAGTAGTCCCGCGGGGTCTCTTTGTTTCGGCGCACACCGAAGCAAGGGTTGGCATTGTTGGTCAGCCCCCATTCGCGTGCGATCGTAAACATGTGCGAAAGCAGCGCGATTTCCCGGTTCGCCCTGACCTTTGCGGTTCTGGCATCCCGGTACTGCGCGACGACCTGGGGTGTGATCGAATCAATAGGGGCAGTCTCAAATGCTTTCCTCAGCTGCTTGAGTTCCTTCATGTTGTCGGACTGGGTGCGTACTCCCTTGGTCGGAATGATCTCTTTCACGTACCTGTCGAACAGGGAGCCTAGCAAGTGGCTAGGCTTTGGTGGTGCTCGACGTTCAAGCCTGGCCCATTCCACTTTGGCCTGGTCGAGGTCTCCGCCGAGGGGGATCTCCTTCCGCTTACCCTCAGCATCCCTGCCGTTGTAGTAGTACCCAATCCAAATCTTCCCACTCTTGCGCTTATGGCATCGCCGGATCATGCGCGGGGGGAGGTCCCGGTTGGCTGTCGATTTCTTGCGCATGGTCAGCTCACGTTTGCCAGGTCGAGCGTCCAGGTTTCTGCCGCTGGGTTCACAGCAGAAGGCGTGACGCCTGCCAATTTCATACGGGCATAGACCCTGCCCACGATCGGTCGTCGGGCACCGGTAAGGACGTGCTCCCAGTGGTTCTCGGTCAACCACTGGATTTGCTTGGACGGGATCTGATAGCCGGTGATGGTGGCCAACTCTTCATCGGCCAGAGTTTCGCTTTGAAATTCCATCATGCTGCCTCCAGCTGTTCAGTGAACGTCTCGCTCATGTTTGCTCGAATCAGCGCAGCCATCGGTTGGGGGGCGACGGAGTTACCAACCATCCGCACCTGGGTGCGCTTGCTGAACTTGCGGCCGTCGTGTCCCACGTCGATGACGTAGTTGTCGGGGAAGCCTTGGGCGCGGTACAGCTCGCGTGGGGTGAGCATGCGCATGCCGATATCGACGATCACATAAGGGCTGCCCTTGATCGTGACGGTTACAAGCGCCAAACGGTCCCGGGTTGTGACAGTTGCTGTTGGGGCACGCAGGTCGTAGATGTTATCGGTGCCGTAGTAACCCATCAGGAACGCGGCGACGCGCATCGCACCCACCTGGTATTCCGGCGCGAGCGTGTACTCAAAAAGGGCGTGGTGCTCGGCGCCGGCGGTGATGGTCGGCACTAGGCCATCCATAGGTTGGCCAATGCAGTTTTTGCGGAGCGTGAACAGGTGGGCGGTAACCACCTTCTGCTGGCTGCCGCTTGTGGTGATCGCTGTCGGGGGCTCGCTCGGGTGGTACCCGGAGGTGAGGTTGTAGCCGCCGTTGTGTTGAGCCAGGTAGGCGACGGTCAGTGCGAAGTGTTCACCTTTGACATTTGCGCAGATGGCGCGCAACGGCGAGTCGCCGGGCATGTTGCGCTGGCTACTGCCGTTGGCATGCTCCGTAATGAAGGGGGCAAGCGTTGGGGTCACCAGCGCGAACCCATGGGAGCCGGTGATGGTTTTCGTAGGGAGGTCGATTGAGTGAACGCGCGAGTCGTCGCTGCCCGAGTGGTTGACGCTGACGATGAACGGGTCTGCGTGATCGATCACATAGCGCTTGGCGCCCTTGCGCAGACGCTCCATGGTCTTGTAGACCAACGGGCGGCGCACACCTGCGGCGCGGCCTTGTTCCTTGTCGAGAAAGATGCTGGGGCAGGGGATAGACCAATCAATGCTACTGGCTGCGGTGAGCTGCGGTTTTTGTTCCTTTGTTGGAGATTTCGTGTGGGTAGGCTCTGGCCATTGAAGTGGCTTGCCGTCGCAGCGGGCCACCAGGTAAAGACGTTCGCGCGATGTGCCGGCACCGAAGTCACTGGCTTTCAGCTTGCCGTGACGCAGGTCGTAGCCCATGCCACGCAGAATCGATTCGAACCGGCGCCAGGTTAGGCCTTTGCGTTTCGGATCGGGTATCAGGTACTGGTCTTGCACCGGCACCCGCTCTCCGACATCGGCAACACGCAAGTCGCGGCATATGACCCGGCCTGTTGTTGGGCAGCGCTTGGCGATTAGCGGTCCCCACTGGAGAACCTGCATCACGTTCTCCAGAGTGATCATATGCGGGCGTACCTGGCCAGCCCATTTGATGACCACCCAGGACAGCGAGCGGCTGGTGGTACTGCGCGGCTGGCCGCCGGCAGCGAGGCTGTGGTGGGTGCATTCGGGGCTGGCGTGCAGGTGCAGCACTGGCCGGCCACGGGCGGCCTTGTGCGGGCATACGTCATACACATCGGTGATGTAGTGCTCGGCGCTCGGGTGGTTGCGCTTATGCATGCTGATGGCGTCGGGGTCATGGTTGATGGCGATATCTACGGGCATACCGGTAGCCATCTCCTGGCCCATAGTGGCGCCGCCTCCGCCGGCGAAAAGATCAACTCGAATCCCACCTACCAAGTTGAGTCCAAACTGGGTATGGACCGCGCTGTTGATCGGGGTTGGTTTGAAAACTTCGCTTTCGGCCTTGCTGGTGCGCTTGGATCTGCGCAAGCGCAGGTGGGTAGTGCCCGCGCAATCTGGCGATAGTTGTGGCTGGAAGGCGGTGTCATTTTCACGCGGCAGGTCGCGGGACCAGTTACGTCGGCCTGGTTTCGCCTCTGCTGGGTATCCCACACCCGTCGAAACTTGCGTATACCCCATAACATGCTGCGCGAGCGGGCGTTGCGAAGTGGATAGCGTTGTATCACTGAGCGCTGCCCCGCGCAGCTTTCCGTGGGGTATAAGTGCATCGGCAGTGGCGCTGTAAGAGGCAATAATGCCTGCTGCTGCGCAGCAGAGGCTTTTTGTTTCTAGCGTGTCGACACTCACAGGAGTGCGGAGCAAAGCGGGCAGGGTGCTGACGTTGTCCTGGTGGTTCTTCATGCCGCTTTCCTCCGGTGTTCAATAGCGAGTTGGTCCATCAGGCGCTGGTGGTAGGTGTTGCGTGCTTCTGCGGCAGGCCATGGGCGGATGGTTTCAACCCTGGGCTCGATACCGACCAAACAATCCCAGATAGCCGGATCGGTTGGCATGAGATCGCGGCGCTCGGTGGCCAGCGCAATCAGGTCTGCCTGTTGTATACATGCGGGTAGATCGAAGGCCAGGTCGAAGCGAGCACAGATGCGCCCCCAAACGACGTCCTCAAATCCTCGGTAGTCGGGCATCCACTGTTTGAGTGGCCGGGTCATATCGCCCAGGTACGCCTCGGTCGCATCGTGGAGCAGGGCCGCTAACTTGAGTTCTTCCTGCACCAGATCGGCGACGATGCAGCTGTGTTGTGCCACGCTGTAAAACTCGCGAGTATGGCCATTGAACCGACACAGTTGGGCCAACGAGTGCGATATGTCCCGTGGGTCGATCATGTCTGCGTCTGGCTCGTACAGGTTGAAGTGCTTACCGGTGAACGTGAGGATGGAGTTCATGCTGCATCCTCCAGAGTAAATGGATCCAGCAGGGCAGCCATGCCCAGAGCCTTATCAGGTAAAGCAAGTGCTTGCGTTGCTTGGCTCTCGGATCTCACTGCTCGGAAGGTGTCAGCCGCAAGCTTCAGCTTTTCGGCTATGTCTAACAGGGTGAGTCGATCTTGCGGTTGAAGATCCAAGATGAGTTGCAGGCGCCGGCATCGTTCGGTGACTTGCTCAAGTTCGGTAGCGCTTGCTGACTCGCCCTGGTCCATCCCTTCCATAAAGCCCTGAGCGCGGCCATCCTCGTAGCCCTCAGCTCGACCATCCGTTAAGCCGCCCTTGTAGCCGACCCAGTAGAGAATCCCAAGCGCGATAACGATGCTGATCAGTGCGTATATTTGAATTGCAGTCATGTGGTGTGCTCCTGGTGTTGTTGGCTGGTGGTGGCAGCCGTTGGGGGTTACTGGCCTTACTCGGTTGAATCGGTTTCTGGACGCGGCATGTCTTCATCTGCTCGGTAAGCGCGGATGTCGATCAGGGCGGCTACGTGTTTGATGTGGGCGTACCTCAATGCCTTGGCGCTGTGGTCCAGAGTGGTCACCGGCAGTTGGATGCGACCGGCGTTGATTGCCTCGATGAAAGTTTTTTCATTGAGGTTCTTGAAGTAGTGCACGCGCAGCTTTTCCAGGGGGATAAGCACGTCGCCGAAGAGTTGATGCAGCATCTCGACGGTCGCGCTATCCGGCGCGGGTTGCAGTCGCAGCGGTGTTTGACTGGTGGTGCTCATGGGCCTCGGCCTCCTTGCGTTTGATTCGTGATGGATGGTTCCAGGCATTCAGGCAATGACGCTTGGTCAGCTCCCGCAGATGCTCCGGCACTTCGAGGAGCGCGGCGTTGCGCTCCTCGCGTGTGCGCATGGCGACGATCTGCCGGGCGTACTCCCTAGGCCACGTCACGGTTGTCTGCCGGGATGGCCGGCAGTTCGAGCCCCAGTTGCTCGGCGAGCCAGGGCATGCCGGCTTGCCGGACCTTGGTCGATTGGCTGTACTGCATGCCGGCAGTCTCGTGGTACCAGTTGCCGTTCTTGATCCGCAGGTACTCACGGTCACGGACGGGGAAGGCCGGCAAATTGCGGTCGTTGAGCAAGCCCTTTTCACGCATGAGCGCGATCAGCTTGGGGCGGGTGATGCCGAAATACTTGGCGGCTTTTTCCAGGCTACGTTCCATCACTGCCTCCTAAGCTGCATGCGCGGCAGGTGTAGCTGCTGCGGCCAAGTGGTTGATGGATTCGACGACCATGCCATACAGCTCGACGTCGGTCCCGTATACCGTGAAGCACTTAGTGCGCGGCGACTTCACGCCGATGCCCATGATGGTGGTAATGCCGGAGCGGGTTTTGTTGCGGTGAACAGCCAGATAAATTGGCTGTTCGAAGCCCAGATCGAGACTGATCGCGCCGCCGGTGCGTACCAGCTCGAACACTTGTTGCTTGTGTTCAACATCAAACGTGCCGTAGCGACGGTTTGCGTGGAGAGCCGGCAGTGATTCGGGCGATGTGCTGGGGTCGACCGAGCCGTTGGCTATTTCTTCGATGAAGTCGGCCAGTTTGAGGTGCATTTTTTTGCTGTTGGTCAGGGTCAGCGTGTGGCGTTCGGTGCCCAGTTCAACGGTAAAGTGAGTGTCCGTTTTGCTGCGTTCGACTTTCAAGCGGAAAGCCAGCACATCGCGGCGTGGTGTGGTGCGCAACGAGTGGTTGAAAGTCTCGCTGAGATTGACCTGGGCATGCAGCAGGGCAAGGGTACGGTTGTCGAGTTTGAACTTGATCATGCTGCATGCCCTCCGCCGTTCGGATCAAACGGTGCGGGCGCGGCGCGCTGTTTTAGCTTGGGTTTGGATGCGATGAAGGTGCACCCGCAATCTTGCGCCAGGCGGCGAATTTCGAAGATGCGGAAGGGGTTCGCAGCGGCCGGGTGGACGTGCAGGGTGGCTGTGGTGTGCATGCTGTTGCCTCGCTCTGTGGTGGAAGAGTAAGGCGAATATCAACCAAAAGTTGCTAAAAAGTCAACAACCGTTGGTTGATATTTTTTGTTTGATTGATGTCTTCTTGACATTACAGGTGTAATGCATAGATTACAGGAAATCTAAGTAGTATCTTCCGCTAGCAGGGAAAGGGAATGTCTAAAACCTCGGATTTTTATCAAAAAGACTTTTGGTCTGGTCTGTTTCCTATGCAGACAAACCTTCTGATGATCACAAGGAAGGAGAAAGACCTATCAGATTACGTCTATCAAAAAGTGCTTTCAGAAGATGAGGTGCATAACTTTATCCCTCAACAACGTGTTCATGCGGATAAACCTAATGGGCATCTTCGAAGAACGCTCAAACTGGATCCGGTGGCCGAATATTTTCTTTACGATTTAGTCTATAGAAATAGAACTATTTTTAGAAAACCTTTCTCGGAAGATAGAAAGTCTTACGGGTATAGATTTGAAGATGGGAACGTCGTCCCTATTAGTCAAGCGTACAAGAGTTATAAGCATGATGTGAATCAAAATCTTGCGAAGTTTAAACATCATCTCAGTTTTGATGTGGCAGGTTTTTTCAATTCTGTATATCACCATGATTTAGCGCACTGGTTCTCATCGTCCGACAGCGTAACTGAAAAAGACTATGAAGCGTTCGGCAAATTTTTTAGGGAGATTAACGCAGGGCGCAGTGTGGATTTCTTGCCTCACGGTTTATATCCATCGAAAATGATTGGCAGCGACTTTTTGAAGTTTACGGAGCAGTCTGGTCAACTTAAAAGTTCGGTTTTGCTCAGGTTTATGGATGATTATCACCTGTTTGACGATAATGAGGATAACGTAAATAGAGATTTTATTAGAATACAGAAAATGCTTGGTGATAAAGGGTTGAATGTTAATCCTCAAAAAACAAGAAAAACTGTTCAGAATGTTCAGGAAAAAGTCTCCGAAATCAGGCAGGAACTTTCTGAAATTATCGAAGTTGAAGTGGGAGAATCTGTCTTTGGTTCGGGATTTGAAGGGCCTGAGTATGAACAAGTAGAGGTGATTTCGGACCTTTCTGATGAGCAGATTCAGCGCCTCCTTGACTTTCTTAAGGATGAGGCACTGGACGATAATGATGCGGATCTTATTCTCAATGTTTTGAGATTTCACTCTACTGATATTAGTGACTATCTTCCACTGCTTTTGGATAGGTTTCCAAGTTTGTCCAAAAGTATATTTACAAGCTTAAATACTTCCAATCCTTTTGTGAGAAAAGTTTCTAATGATAAGATTTCCGTAGCTATATTGGATTTCTTAAAGACGGCAGAATATGTGTCTGAGTTTCAGTTGTTCTGGCTTGCTGTAATTGCGGAAATGAGATTATCTGAAACCAAGCAATATGGGGATATACTGAATTCACTCTATGCTCATTCGTCAGGCAGTATTATAGCGAGGGCCAAAGTGCTTGAAATTCCTACCCAGAAGTTTGGCATGAAAGAGCTTAGGGAGGAGCACCTTAAAAATGGGAGTTCAGATTGGTTGTCTTGGTCTTCCGCAATGGGGAGCAGAAGTCTCAAGAAGGCGGAACGTAACTACGTCTTAGCCTATTTCTCTAAAGGCTCGTCTTTAAATCATCTCATATATTCTTGCGTCAAGGATATGGATTAGGTTGAGTAACAATTACTCCGGAAGAAAGGCACCTACTACTTTTCCGCAGATATGAGTTTCTTCCGTAATATCAATGATTGGATATTGCGGATTTATAGGTTTCAAAAACTGTCGACCCGCATCCTCCACTAGTACTTTGAAAGTAGCTTCATTTGTTCGTGGAACTCTTGCTATAACCCTGTCTCCAGCTTTCGCTTCAGACTCTGGATCGACGAAGATAATGCATCCTGTTGGATAGCTTCGTCCTGGTCCAGGATTAGTCATTGAATCGCCAAGAACCCTTAATGCGTACCCGCTTTTACTGATTGCGACGGGACAGGATAGCCAGACATCTCCGTCATCATGCTCAACGTTTGACTCGCACCATGCGCCCGCTTGTACCCAAGAAATTAGAGGTACTTTCCCGAATCTTCGTGTGATATCACGCACGTTGCTTTCCACGCTGGAATTCAACGGACGAACGTTTGTATCTCCGGATTGCGATTTTGGCAGGACACCATATTCCAGCCACTCTCGGCGCACCTTCAGCCATGAGCTTAGCGCGCTCATGCTGTCTGCTTCAGCGATTGCATCTCCATTCAACCATTTACTGACCGCCTGCGGGCTCTTGGCCACCCCAGCGCTTTTCAAGTGCTTATGAATATCCACCCCACGTCCCCGTGTGCGTACACCGGCATCGTCAAGTGCTTCGTGAAGGCGCGCCGAGAAAGCTGCCCGTAGCTCGTTCTTATCAACCATGAGTTGATACTCTCACAGGGGTTGCGCAATAGTCAGTTGATGTTAATATCAACCGTGAGTTGATAAATGGAGGTTGCCATGTTGGACCCCGCAGATTTTCCGAACGCCATCGCGTTTGCATTTGAAGCAGTAGGCGGCATTGGTGCCGCCGCCAAGGTGTGTGAAAGGAGTTATCAGGCGCTCAATAAATGGCGTTTGTCTGCCAGTCTTCCCCGCACCGATTACACCGGTGAAACCCAATACGCCGCACTTTTGGCGACCGCTGCAAAGCAGAAGGGCAACGCGTTTGATGCTGCCTGGCTGCTCACCGCATCGGCCCCGCAGAAAGCTGCAGCGTAGATAGAAAAAAGGCGACCCAAGGGCCGCCCAGTTCCTCCCGGCACACACCACCACAGTGCTGTCGGGTCGCGATAAAGAGTTGTGGGCACACCACATGCAAACCACCTCTCTTTACCGCGCTACCAAGACACGGATGTCTTGGGTTGCTGCCTTTTCCACCACAGATTGGGCAGCTGTTGCGCCAGAGGTGAACAACGGATTGTTCGCCTCGGCACGGTGCCGGTTCGATCCCTTGATCTAGCCGGCGTTTTGGGCCCTTTCAAGCCACGCGGCAAATGTACCACCACTGCATGTCGCGGGGCACTGGCAACTTTGTAGGAATAATGCCATGAGCCGAATAGCTTTAAGCTGTGTTGATCGAGCGCAAAGGGAGGTCCTTACGCTCGAATTAGCCCTGTACCACGCCGCACGGGACTATCCCGGCGGTGCCGCTGCAATCGCCGCCACCACCGGCCGTAATGCCACCACGCTGCAGCACAAGCTGTCTCCCACCCATCCGTCTCACACCGTGAACATTCAGGAGTTCGGCGAGATCCTCGAACTGACCAAGGATCGCCGCATTCTGGATGCGGTGCATGCCCTGGTCGGCGATACCACATGGCAGGAGCTGGCTGAAACCTATACCAGTGACATGCCCGAGACCCTCACCACGGGTATTGCCTCGTACTTCCGGCGGGTGGCTGATTTGGCGGATACGTGGGCCAAGAGCATTGGCGACGGTGTCGTCAGCGATCAGGAACTTGCCGAGATTCGCCTGCAGGTGTTTCGGGGTATTCAGGGGCTGCTGGGGATGCTCAACCGGGCCACATACGTTAACCAGACCACGCGGGGTACTGACCGTGGCTGACGTTATCGATTTTGCCAATGACCTGGTGCAAGAGCGGATGGATCAGGCGCTTGCAGCGCGCAATGCGAATAAAACGGCTACCGCTGCACATTCGTTCATGTTCTGCGAAAGCTGCGACACGCCGATCCCTTTGGGACGCCGTGTTGCGATCCCTGGTTGCACCCAGTGTGTGACCTGCCAGTCCATCGACGAAGCCAGGAAGGCCCGCCATGCTCGATGAGGTACTCAACCAATTTTCTGATTACGGCTTGGAGCCTGATCAACCCTTGGTGTTCGGCAAGCTGACCCGTTGCAAAACCTCCCAGGACAAGGGCAAGGAAAAAAACGGCTGGTACGTGGTCCACGAGCATGTCACCCAGAAAAACGGAACGTTAATCTTCGGCAGCTTCGGTGATTGGCGGTCCGGTGAGTCTCAGAAGATCAAGGTCAAGGCCGGACGTATGAGCCCTGAGGAGCGCGAAGTCATGCGCGCTCGCCAGGAAGAGGCCAAGCGCAAGGCTGCCGAGGTCGCGGCGAATGCCTCACGTCGAGCGGCCAGCCGTGCAGCGGCTCTGTTCAGGCGCATGCCCGAGAAGGGTAAGAGCGCCTACCTGGATCGAAAGCAAATCGTCGGCTTCAAGGTTCGCTATGCGCCACGTACCGGTGCATTTTTAGTGCCTATGTGCAACGTGCGCGACCAGATCGTCGGCCTGCAGGTTATCTTCCCGGCAAAGCAAGAAGACACCGGGCGTGACAAGGCCTACTGGCCTTACGGCATGTCGAAAGAGGGTGCCTTCCACTTGATCGGCCCGCACCCTGAACCGGGTGAGCCGGTGCTGGTGTGTGAGGGCTACGCCACGGGCGCCAGCCTGCACATGGCGACTTCGCTGACGGTCGCCATCGCCTTCGATGCGGGTAACCTACTGCCAGTCTCTAAGGCCATGCGCGAGCGCTTCCCGGGCTGCCCGCTGATCATCTGTCGTGATGACGACTGGAAGACCAAACGCCCCAGCGGGGATCCTTGGAACCCCGGTGAAGAGAAGGCCAGCAACGCCGCACTGATTGTCGGTGGCCAGGTAGTCGCCCCCGTCTTCTCCGGCGAGCGTGAAATCAAGTGGACCGATTTCAACGACCTGCACATCGCCGAAGGATTGGAGGCTGTCCGCCGCCAGGTGCTGGCGGTGGTCAAGCCTCCAGCAGCTGGTGGTTGGAAGGACCAGCTTGCCCGTACCGAAAATGGCTCCCTGATCGCTCACATGCAAAACGTCGAACTGATCCTGGGCAATGACGAACGCTGGGCCGGCGTCATCGGCTACAGCGTGTTCAGCTCCAAGATCGTCAAGCTGCGGTCTGCGCCCTTCGGCGGCGGTGCCGGCGACTGGGCCGACATTGACGATATGCGAGTAATGAAGTGGCTCGCGCAGCAATATAACCTGCGGGTCAAAGCCTCTCATGTGATCGAGGCGGTCAGCGTTGTTGCCCACGACCATTCCTTTCACCCGGTGCGCGAGTACCTGGAGAAACTAAAATGGGACCGCGTGCCCCGGCTGGAAACCTGGCTGACCGATGTGCTGGGCGTCCAGCCTACGGAGTACTCGGCCAAGGTCGGAAAGCGCTGGCCGATCTCGGCGGTTGCCCGTGTGATGCGCCCGGGCTGCAAGGCCGACTCGGTGATGATCCTCGAAGGCGGGCAGGGTGAAGGCAAGTCCACCGCCATGGGCGTCCTCGGCGGCGAGTGGTTTATGGACACACCCTTTGCCCTCGGCGACAAGGACAGTTTCCAGGCCATTCGTGGCAAGTGGATAGTCGAGCTGGGGGAGTTGGACAGCTTCAACAAGGCTGAAAGCACCAAGGCCAAGCAGTTTTTTTCCGCGTCCACCGACACCTACCGCGAAAGCTATGGCCGCAGAACGAACGACGTGCCACGCCAGTGTGTGTTCGTGGGTACTACCAACCAAGAGGAATACCTTAAGGACGCCACAGGCAACCGTCGTTACTGGCCAGTGTTCTGTAACAAGGTCGATCTGGAGAAACTGCGCGAGATCCGCGACCAGCTTTGGGCTGAGGCGCTGTTCTGCTTTGAGGCCGGCGATATCTGGTGGGTGACCAAGGATGAAACCCGGATGTTCACGGAGGCTCAGGACGAACGCTTTGTGGTTGATGAGTGGGAAGGCCCGATTCTGACCTGGTTGGAGGAGTCGCAGATCGGCGAAACCGCCACCGGCAACGAGATCCTGAGCCAAGCGCTGAAGCTGGACTTCGGCCATTGGGGCAAGCCCGAACAGATGCGGGTCGGGGCGATCATGCACCGGCTGGGCTGGCGGAAGCGTCGCATGCCAGCATTGCCGAAAAGCGGGGTACGCCCCTGGGCCTATGAAAAGCCTGCGGGTTGGGGGCGTATGTCTGCATTGCAGCAGTCGGTGATAGAGGAGCCTTGCTTCGATGATTAAGCGAATCGACGAGATGCTCAAGCTGTGGGCGCAGGATCTGCATTCGCCTTTGCCGGAGAACACTGGCGGGCCGAGTGGCGGCAACATGATCGCTATGCTGATGGAGTGCAAGGGTGAGCTGGTACGCGGCACTCGCGGCAGTCGGGTGCTGCTGGATGAATCGGTGGATATCGAGCTTATCGTCAAGAAGCACCTGCCGCCCCGTCTTGCCCTGGTCGTTTGGGAGCACTACTGCAACCATGAAAGCTTCCTCTCGCAGAAGCTGTTGCACTGCGCCTGCAGCTCAAGAACCTATTACATGCGACTCCATGACGCCCATGAATTCATCCAAGGGATGCTGATGGGGAAAGCTGCATGACCCTCGGCGTCACTTCGCATGCCTCTGTCCTACTGTCCGGCCTTGTCCGACTCGCATTTAGCGCAGTTGGACAGGCGCAGGCCGCGCCGTTGCTGGGCTGTCCTACCGTCCAACCTTCACCCGCCCCAGGCACACATGAGCATAGCGGGTACGTAGTCGCGCCCATGGCGCGCACGCGTGCTTTTAGCTTTCCCTCTATACACAAGAGAAAGTTAAATAAGGTAGGACAGTTGGGCGAAGCCCCGAATTTAGGCGCCTGTAGCTGTCCTACTTCGATTCTGAATAGTGGGACAGGCAGGACAGGGCACCAGAAGCGATAGCCGATTGAATGCGTTGTCCCTCCGTTGCACCTGCGTCCTACCCGTATTGCACCCGTATTGCACCCGTATTGCGCCATGGCATTAAAGCCAGCTTGCTGCCAGTAAAATCCACCTGTAAAAAGTACTCATCTTCGATAGGTGCGACCGCAAGCAGCGGGACTCACCACCACACTAAACCCGGCCACTGCGCCGGGTTTTCGCGTTTATGGGGTAAGGCAATGACGAACGAACAGCAAGCGCTGGCAGAGATGCCCATCTGGTTAGTGATTGTCTTGGCTCTGGTGGGCGGTGTGTCCGGTGAGATGTGGCGCGCAGACAAGGAAGGGGCACGGGGCTGGGCACTGGTTCGACGGTTGGCCCTTCGGTCGGGCGCCTGTGTTGTGTGCGGCGTGACAGCGATCATGCTGCTTTACGCGGCGGGCATGTCGATTTGGACATCAGGCGCGTTGGGATGCCTTACGGCGATGGCAGGTGCTGACGTTGCCATTGGGCTGTACGAGCGGTGGACGGCCAAGCGGCTGGGCCTGAGTGAGTCAGCAGCGGTAAACGGTGATGTAGGGCGTTAAGCCTCAAGGAGCCAGGGCCATGATGCGGCTTGAGATGCGTGACAACATCGATCAGATCGTCAGGGAGATGCGCGGTATCAGCCGGTCGAAGGTGCCAACGGCAGCAGCCAAGGCGCTGACCTTCACGGCGGAGCGCGTCCAGGCTGCCGAGAAAGCCGAACTGGCCCGGGTGTTTGATCGCCCCACACGTTGGACGTTGAACTCTATCTTCAAGCGCAGCGCCACGGTCACCCGGCTGTACGCCCGGGTGTGGGTCAAGGACGAAGCCAGCTCAGGTGTGCCCGCCTCCAAGTACTTGCCGGTACACATGGACGGTGGCAACCGCCCGCACAAGCGCTTCGAGAAGGCGTTGATCCATTACGGCTTGATGCCAGCGGACATGTGCGCAGTACCAGGTAGGCGCGCCCGAATGGATGGCAACGGGAACATCAGTCGCGGCCAGATCGTGCAGATCCTATCCGCCCTCGGTGCAGCAGAGCGGGTGTCGGGCTTCATGGCTAACCGCACGAAACGAAGCCAGCGGCGCAACCGAAATGCACCGGACTACTTCGTGGGTCAGCCTGGTAACGGCACCGGCCCTCGTGGCATTTGGCAGCGGGTCGGCAGTGGTGCCAGGCCCATCCTGATCTTCGTAAAGCGCCCGACGTATCGACGGCGCTTTGACTTCTACGGGGTCGCCAATCGCGTGGCCCAGGCCGAGTTCGAACCGCTGTTCCGGCGTGCCCTGGCTCGGGAGATGGAAAGGAGCTGACCTCCTGTCGGCTTCGTGCTTTTTTCTAAAAAAGTGGCGATATTTCAATGATTTGGCAGGTTTTTCGCTTGACAGGGGCATGTGTGCCCCGAAATCAATGGGTCCTTCCGGGCACCGGGGCCAACGGGGTAATTCGAACCCCGACTTTTTCACAGATTCAACCTGACATAGGGGGTTCCGCTTCCATGTCCGCAATAGGACCAGACCATGCCAACCCAACGTGAAGTCGCTGATCACCTGGACATGAGCGAGCGAAATGCCCGCGACGTGCTCAAGGCGTTAGACCTGGACTGGCAGACCGCAAGCTTGGATGAGATCCGGACGGCTTACATCCGCGACCTGCGCGGAAAAGCCGCTGGGCGCGGGGGCAGTCAGCTTGAACAGCTCAACAGAGCGCGGATCGAAGACCTGCAGCAGAAGTCAGCAAACGGACGGTTGGCATATCACGAGAAACTCGGATCGCTGATTCCGGCTGGTGAGGCTGAGCGGGCGATGTCCGACTGGGCCAGCTTCGCAAACCGGGAATACCTGGGCGGGCTTGAACGAATCATTCAGGAAATCGAGAACGTGCAGAAACTCACGGTAGATCGAACAGTGGTGGCCAAAGTTGCTGGACCTACAACCGAGCGAATTGCAGGCTACGCGCGAAAACTTGGCGCGGAGCTTGTTGGCAGCAGCGGGGAAGTTCAACCCGCCCCGTGACATTCCGACCGCGCATTACATGAGCACCGAGTTTTACCTGCCCGCTGAGAGCGGTGTGCTGCACGGGCTCTACGACTTCCAATACACGCCTTACTTTCTCGGCGTCGCCGCTGCCCTGGACGACCCTCGGGTGAGCGAAGTTGACCTGATGAAAGCGGCGCAGATCGGCTGGACGTGGTTCCTGATCGGCTACCTGTTCAAGTTCATCCATAACCTGCCGCGTCCGATCATGATCCTGTTTGCCAAGGAAAAGGACGGCAAGAACTTCCACGACGAAAAGCTCAAGTTCGGCGTCAACGCGAACACTGAGGTGGCGAAGCTCATGCCGGTGGATGTCAGCCGCACCTCCGGCAACCGCTGGGACCATAAGACCTTCCCGGGCGGGTTCCTCAAGCTAGTCGCGTCCAACTCGCCGGGCAACGTCAAATCCACGTCTTCTGTGGGCTTGTCAGTGGTAGAGGAACCGGACGATACCAGCGACGACGTGAAGGGGCAGGGCGATGCCATCGCGCTGCTGGAAGAGCGCGGCAAGCGCTATCCCGGTTCCAAAATGCTGGTAGGCGGGACACCGGCGATCAAGGGCGCGAGCAAGACCGAGGCACGCTTGGCCCAGACCGATTGCCGGGTGTTGCCGGTCATCTGCCATTCGTGCGGTCAGGCGCACGTCCTGGACTTCGCACACATCAAGTGGCTCGACATCGAGGAGGAAGCGACGCCTCATGAGATCTACGGTCGCGCGGATCCTGACACTGCCGGCTACGGTTGCCCGCATTGTGGCGAGATCTGGGACGACTACCAGCGCAAAGAGAATATCCGCAACACGGTGTTCAATGCGATAGAAGCCGGCGACCCATACTGCGGTTGGGTTCCGACCAAGCCCTTCGCCGGGCGCGCCGGGTTCATTGAGCTGAATGAGCTGTATGCCTGTTTGCCCGGTACCAGCTTGGCCGACATCGTGCGCGAGAAGCTCAACGCCGAACATCAGGCGTCCATGGGTAACCTGTCGCTGCTCATCAAGTTCGTCAACCAGAAACAAGGCCGTGCCTACGAGTACAAATCCGATCTGCCCGAAGCCGACAAATTGGCTGAACGCGCAGAGGACTACCCAGAGTTGTACGTACCCATGGGCGGGATCGTTATCACCGCTGGCGTCGATGTGCAGCACGACCGCTTGGCGGTGGTGATGCGTGCCTGGGGGCGAGGTGAGGAATCTTGGTTGCTTTACTGGGGTGAGATCTACGGTGAGGTGGTGTTGCCTGACCAGGGCGTCTGGTTGGATCTGGAAAAGCTGCTGTTTGCGGCAATTCCACACGCCTGCGGCGCCAAGCTGAAGGTGTTGGCTACGTCACTCGACACCTCCGACGGCACGATCACCCAGGACGCGGCTTATGCGTTCTGCCGCAAACACCAACGTAACGGCGTGATGGCGATCAAGGGCGCGAGCGAACGCGGCAACACCCGCGACGACGAGCGCAGGGAAATCTTCAGCGCGCCTCGGCAGGGTGTCGATACCGACAAAGAGCAAAAGGCCTCGAAGTACGGCCTGCGCCCTTACATCGTCGGCACGTCGCGGGCCAAGGATCTGTGGATCGAGGGTCGGCTGCCGTTGACCGGTGATGGTCCTGGCCGCATGCACTTTTACAAGACGGTGCGTCCGGATTACTTCCGGCAGATCACCGCCGAAGTGAAGGCGCCCAGTCGTCGGCATCACTACCGCAAGGTGTGGCAGAAAAAGGCTGGTGAGCCGAACGAAGGCACGGACTGTGAAACGTATGCCTTGCACGCGGCCCGCTCTCTGAAAACGCACCTACTGCAGGAGCAGGATTGGGCGGCACTCGATGCGCAGATCCGACAGGGTGGGTTGTTCGATCAGCCCGATCCGGTTAAGCCAGAGACGGAGCCCGATATCGAAGGGGCGCCCCCTGAACCATCACCACCAGTTGAACCACCCGATCTCCCGCCTGCTGGCGGGAGAGTTGTTTCTGGGCGCCGCAGTGCAATGCGCGTGCTCTCCCAACGTAGGAATTAATCATGGCTATCACACTGGAACAAGCACAGGGCCAGCTCCAAGCCTGGCTCGATGCGAGCATGAAGGTCAGCCAGAAGCAAAGCTACCGGATCGGCACCCGACAGCTGGAGTACGCTGACCTTGCCGAGATCACCAAAACGATCGACTACTGGCAGAAGCAAGTTGATGGCCTGGAAAGCGGCCGGCCACGGGGGATTGTCCTGCGTGGGATCACGCCGCGATGAGCCGCGCACCGAAAGCCCCAGAACCCACACTGCTCGACAAGGCCATCACCTGGTTGAGCCCTGAACGCGGCGCCAAGCGCATGCATGCCCGGCTCACCATGACCGCGCTGGGCGGTTACAGCGGCGCGTCGAAGGCCAAGCGCTCGTTGAGTGCTTGGAACCCAGCCGCCGGCAGTGCAGCGGCTGACTTGCTACCCGACTTGCCCACGCTTCGCGAGCGATGCCGTGACCTTGAGCGCAACAACCCCATCGGTGGCGGCGCGATCAACACGGTGACGACTAAAACGGTCGGTACTGGCTTGGCGCTCAAGTCCGTGGTGAACCGGCAGATCCTTGGCTGGGATGAAGATCAGGCCCGGGAGTGGCAGCGCAAGACTGAATCGTTGTTCAAGTCCTGGGCGGAAACGACCTGCTGCGACATTACCCGCGAGCAAAACTTCTATGGTTTGCAGGATCTGACGTGGCGTTCGGTGCTGAGTAGCGGTGATGTGTTTCCGCTGTTGACCCACAAGGAGCGCCCTGGTCATCACTACTCGGCGTGTATCCAGCTCATTGAAGCTGACCGAATCTGCAACCCGTCGGGCAGAGCCGATACGGAAATCCTCACCGCTGGTATCGAACGTGACGCCGACGGCGCTCCGATCAAGGCTCACGTCCTGCGCAGCCACCCTGGTGCGCTGGGCGTTAAAGAACGGGAATGGGATGAGCGTCCGTTCTTCAACGAGCGCGGCGGTCGGGTGCTGTTGCACGTGTACCGCCGCCGGCGAGTGGGCCAGCCACGCGGTGTGCCGTACCTGGCGCCGGTGATCGAAAAGCTCAAGCAATTGGACCGCTACACCGATGCCGAGTTGGAAGCTGCGGTGGTGTCGGCGTTCTTCGCTGTGTTCATCAAGCCGGGGACAGGCGGGAGCCTAAGCCCACTGGCATCTGCTGCTACCGGCAACACGCCCGTCGGCGGCGACCGGCCAGCAGGACGGGAGCAGGGTGGCTGGGACGGTTCGCTCAGCGGTGGCATTGTCGCCGAGCTGGACGACGGCGCGTCAATTGATACTGCGGCACCAGGTCGGCCGAACATGGCGTTTGACCCGTTCGTGTTGGCGATGCTGCGCCAGATCGGCATGGCCCTGGAATTGCCCTATGAGGTGCTGATCAAGCACTTCACGGCCAGCTACACCGCCGCGCGTGCGGCAGTCATGGAGGCGTGGCAATTCGTTCGCGGTTGCCGCGACTTCCTGGGCTCACACTTCTGCCAGCCGGTGTACGAGCATTGGCTTGAAGAGGCCATTGCGCAGGGTGATATCGAGGCCCCCGGTTTTTTCGATCACCCGCTACTGCGCTATGCCTACTGCGGTTCGCTGTGGGTAGGCGATGGTCCTGGCACCGTAGACCCGCTGAAGGATATCAACGCCGCCGAGAAGCGGATCGATATCGGTGTCAGTACGTTGGCGAAGGAATCCATGCTCTACGACGGCAGTGACTGGGAGGAAAACCACGAACAGCGCGCCCTGGAAGTGAAGCGTCGGCGCGATGACGGGCTTTCAGCTTCGCCGACGGCCCGCCCGGACAATGAGCCGCCGGCCAAACCCGACCTACCTGAACGGACCTAACTATGAGCGACAACCCAACCGATGCACCCGTGCACCGGGTGACGGCGTTCGACCTGGTCTCACGCGAGCCCTGGGCCATCACTCCGGACATGCTCCAGACCATCACCGCCATTGCCCGTCGGGAACATGAAGGGCCCGAGACCCTGGAAGCCAGGCAAGGCAAGCCCCTGCAGAACAGCCGTGCAGTGACTCAACGTGGCAACGTTGCCTTGCTGCCCGTCACCGGCCCGGTGTTCCGCTACGCCAACTTGTTCACGGCGCTGTCCGGGGCAACCTCGCTGGATGTCCTGGCCAAAGAGTTCACCAATGCCGTCGATGATCCGCGAACAGACACCATCATCCTGGTGATGGATACACCGGGCGGCATTGCCAGCGGTATCGCTGAGTTCGCTCAGATGATCCGTGCTTCTCCCAAGCAGGTGGTGGCCTACGTATCCGGCAACGCAGCCAGTGCAGGCTATTGGATGGCGGCAGCGGCACATGAAATTGTCATGAGCCGTACCGGCGCCGTGGGGTCCATTGGCACGGTGTTGACGGTGCGTAAAAGCGAAGACGACGGCAGTTTCGAGATCGTCAGCAGCCAGAGCCCGAAAAAGCGGCCTGACTTCGGTACCGAATCTGGCCGTGCTGTTGCACAGGCGCACGTTGACCGACTGACCGACATCTTTGTCGAGGACGTTGCCAACTATCGCGGCCTCAGTGTTGAAACCGTCCTGGCGGACTTCGGCCAGGGCGACATGCGGATTGGCTCGGATGCCGTGGCATTGGGCATGGCCGACCGTGAATCCACCCTTGAAAACCTTATCGCCGAATTCAACGGCAGTCCCTCTGGAGATCGATCCATGTCCACTACCACCAGCAGCACCGCACCCGCACCGACGCCAGAAAAACCAGCTATTACCCGTGAATACCTCGCCGCGAACCATGCTGAGTTGCTTGCCAGCCTGGAGCATGACGCCCACGCAGCCGGCGCCCGAGCGGAGTGTGATCGCATCAAGGCAGTCGAGGCGGCCGCGTTGCCCGGGCATGAAGAGCTGATCGCCAGTCTCAAGTTTGATGGCAAAACCAGCGGCGCTGAAGCGGCTGCACAGGTGATTGGCGCCGAAAAGTCCAAGCGCGCCACTGCTCTTGCCGACATCCGCAGCCAGGCCCCTGCGCCGGTACCCAACGCACTCACGCCGCCGGGTGCACCAGTTAGCGCCGAAGAAGATCCGGAGATGCCACTGGAAGAGCGCGCCAAGGCGACCTGGGACGGTGATAAGGATCTACGCGCCGAATTTGGCACTTTCGAGGCCTACCACGCTTATCGCAATGCCGCAGACCGTGGTCTGGTCAAGGTCTTGAAAAAGTAAGCACCTGGTAAGTCCCTCAAACCCTGGCTCTGGAGAATCCCATGCCTCTTACACTCGATACCCCCCGCGCTTACGAGATCGGCACCATCAACGACTTGTCGGTTGCCGCCGGTGTGCAGATCTTCGAAGGCTCGGCCGTTGGCATCATCGCTGCTAGTGGCCTTGCTCGCCCTTTGGCGGCGGGTGACCTGTTTGTCGGTTTCGCTGATCGCGGCGTCGACAACCGCACCGGCGCCGCTGCGGCCGCGCGGGTCCGTCTTCGCGAAGAAGGCAAGATTGAACTGCCTGTGGCTGCCCTGGCACTTGCCGATATCGGCAAGCAGGTCTACGCCAGCGACAGCGGCGCGTTCCTGCTGACCGCCGCCGGGAATAGCCTGGTTGGCCATGTTCACCGTTTTGTCCGCTCTGGCGTCGGCATCGTCAAGTTCGCCGCCCAACCAGTACCCGTCGCGCCTTAACGCAACACTCAACCCCCGTTTTTTGACCGTATCCTTCTTCAGGAGAATCACCCATGGGTGCTGAAGTACTTTCCAGCCGTGCCGTCATCGGCATGTTTTACGAAATGCTCGAACAGAATGTGGGGTCGAACTGGATCGACGCCGTGTCCAACCTGTTCGATTCTGACCAGGCAAAAGAAACCTACCCGTGGATTGGCATGGTGCCAACGCTGCGTGAGTGGATCGGTGGCCGTCATGCCAAGGGCTTCATCGGCGCTGAACTCGAAATCGAAAACCTGCACTTCGAAGCAACCATTGAGGTTCTGGTCAAGGAGCTGCGCCGAGACAAAACCGGGCAGCTGCGGATTCGCCTCGGTGAATTGGCCGACCGCACGAATGCCCACTGGGCCAGACTGCTCTCGGTACTGTTGCTCAATGGCGAAACCCAGGTCTGCTACGACGGCCAGTACTTCTTCGACACCGACCACGAAGAAGGTCAGAGCGGTGTGCAGTCGAACAAAATTACAACCAAGCTTTCGGAACTGGCCGCGACTGTTCATGGCACGCCGACTCGTCCGAGTGTTGAGGAGTTTCAGCAGGCAGTTGCTCGGTCCGTTACCCAATTGACCAGCCTCAAGGATGATCAGGGCGAACCCATCAACGAACTGGCCCGCGAATTCCTGGTGATGGTGCCGTTCAACCTGTTGAGCGTTGCTCAGTCAGCGTTGAGCGTTCCGCGCGGCACCAACATCAACGAAATTGTCATGCCCGACAACGTTGTGGTTCGGGTGGTGGGCAACGTGCGACTCAATGCCTGGCAGGACAAGTTCGTGACTCTGCGTACCGATGGCCGTTTGAAAGCGTTCATCCGTCAGCAGGAAACCGACGTAGCGATGAAGGCGAAGGCGGAAGGCTCGGAATACGAGTTCGATAACGACGCTCACCAATACGGTGTCGACACCTGGCGCAACGTCGGTTTTGGTCGTTGGCAGTACGCAGTCCTTAACCAGCTGGTGGCATAAGCCGGTCCGCCTGCCACCTCACCGAGGACACTGATATGCCGAAATACCGCGTGACAGAGACCATCACCCTTTACGGTGGTGAGTTGATCCTGACAGAAGGCCAGGCAAGCGCCCGAAAGCACTGCCTGGAGCCGGTCGAAAAGAAAAAGGGGCGCTACACCATTCTGGTGCCTGTCCAGTTCAAAGTCGGGGAGGTGATCGTGATCCCCGGTGAACCGGACAAGGCGCTGGATCAGCGGCTTGAGAAAGTTGATAAAGCTGGAGAAACCGGCGATGCCGAATAAATCCTACACCGTGAAATCTGGCTCTTTCCGCCGTCCAGACAACACCTTGGTCGGACAAGGTGATGTGGTCGAACTGCCGGACGATGTGGCTGATCGCTTCCGCCACCAGTTGGAAGTGGTGGTGGCCGAACCCTCACCAGCTCCGGCAACCGATGGCGGGCGTAAGCCTAAGGTGAGCCCCGATGCTTGACGAAGACCTCAGGGGTTTCCTTGAGGACTTCGATGTAGGCGGGATTGTTGACGGTGAGCCGTTTCTGGCGGCGCGTGACATGCCGGATGAGATCCACGGCATGGGAGGCACCAACAGCCAGTCCACCAGCTACGAGATCCTGGTCATCACCGCCGAGGCTGAACGCCTCGGCATCAACAATTCGAAGCTGATCACCGTCGGTGGTGTGTCCTACCGGGTCCGCGACCGCCGGATGATCGATGACGGCGCCTTCAGCCTGGCTTCTCTCACCAAGGTTTAACCCATGCCCTCGATCCAAGACCGCATCGTCTCCAAGGCGCAGGCGCTGATCAAGGCTGCCGGTACGCCGGCGGCTGATCGTGTATTCCGCAGCCGTACCGAGGCGATCACCCGCGACATGACGCCTGCGATCGTGCTGCGTCCCAGCCTCGAAACCACCGAACGGGAAAGTTTGGCCGTTGACCGCAACCAGTTCGAACTGACGGTGGAAATCATCGCCCGGGAAGACACTGTGACCGGAGACGCCTGGGACCAGGTGGCTGACCTTGTGAAGGTCGCCGTGCACGCGGTGCTGGCCACCGAGGACGCTTTCCCGGAAGCGGATCGGGTCCAGCGGTTTTACGTCGACTGGATCGAGGACGAAGGGGACAACACCGCCGGCAACTGCCTGGTTCGCTATCGGTTTACCTACTTGTGCAACACCGGCGACTTGACCACCGGCCCCACCTATTACTGAGGAATAAATTATGCAAATTGCATTCGGCAGTGGGTTGTTTTACGCCACCCCGCTGATGGACGCCTATGGCAACGCCCTGGCTTCACCCACCCCGATCCTGCTGGGCATCATGCAGGAAGCATCGGTTGATCTGTCCTACGACTCCAAGGAGTTGTTCGGTAGCGAGCAGTTCGCCGTCGATGCCGCGCGTGGCCAGGGCAAGTTGTCCGGCAAGGCCAAGGCCGCCCAGATCAGCCTGTCGCAAATGAATGCGCTGGTGTTCGGGCAAACCCTACAGCCCGGCCAGGTGCTGGTGCACCACGCAACCACGCCCCAGGATATTCCTGCCGGCGGCAAGATCATCGTCACCCCACCAGTTGCTGGCCTCTTGGCCGGTGACTTGGGTGTTCGCGGTGGCGGTGCAGCCCCGTTCGCCCGTGTACTGGCAGCGCCGGCCAAGGGGGAATACACCTACGACTCAGGTACGGGTGAATACGCGTTCGCCGCTGCGGACGTCGGTGTGCCGGTGTTTATTGACTATCGCTACTCGGTAGCCACCGGCAAGAGCCTTTCGGTGCGCAACTTGCCGATGGGCGATATGCCGGTGTTCCAGGGCGAGCTGTACTTGAAATACAAAGGCAAGTCGATCTACGTCCGCGTGCCCAACTTCGTCAGCAATAAATTGAGTCTTTCGACCAAGCAGGACGACTACACCATCCCTGACTTCGAATTCACCGGCTATGCCGATGAATTTGGCGAAGTCGCTTACTGGAGTTCCAGCGAATGACCGTCGTTAATATCCCAGGTGTTGGCTTCCCGTTCCCGGGTAAGACATTGGTTATTCCGCCGCTGACGCTGGGCGACCTGGAGCAGTTGCTGGATCGGATCAACCGGGTCATGGCCGGCAATATGGACAAGGACAGCATCGCCACGGTGATCGACGCCACCCATGCGGCGCTTCGCCGAAACTACCCTGATATGGAGCGCACTGAGGTCGCCAACCTGTTGGACCTGAGCAACATGCGCGAAGCCCTCAACGCCGTTATGGGCGCGTCTGGGCTTGAGGTGACGGAGCCGGAGCCGGGGGAAGGCCAGGCCCCTTCGACTGGGGCCAGCTCTACGCTCACCTGATTGCCAGCACTGGCCAAAGCCCGGTCACCCTGCGGCGTGACTGGGATATGGTGATGGTGGGCCATATGACGGACTACTGGCGGCACCATCCGCCGGTGCATGTGCTGGTCGCCGGGTACATGGGCTACAAGCCTGCCGAGAGCGTTACTGACGCGCCTGATTTGGCGAGCAATTTGGCGGTAATGGCAGCGGATATGCGCGGGGAACTACCTGAGCATTTACGTGGGGCGTTGGATGCGTTTGTGGCGCCCAGTTAGTGCTGGACACCATACAGCCATCACGTTAGCCTCCCGGCACAGCACAGGGAGGCTATTTGATGCGGTATTTGGTTGTTTTGATGGCTGGTATGAGTATTTATAACGCTCAGGCGGACACTGGTAGTGAATACCAACGAACAGCCAAAGCAAAGGAATTGGTGCAGAAACGACTCAAGAACCCAGATTCTGCAAAGTTTAAAGATTTGCATCTTGATACTTTTCCGAGCGGTGGGATTATCGTTTGCGGAGAGGTTGATTCAAAAAATGGAAATGGTCGTTATACCGGGTTCCGAAGGTTTTACAGTACTGGAGTGACAGCGCGATTTAAGGAAGATGAGCCAAAAATTTTCGACGATGTTTATACAATGATTTGTTCAAAGTAAGACTTAACCTCCAAAAGAAACTCCGCCAAGGCGGAGTTTTTTATTACCTGCGATATGAGGATCTGGCATGGATAGAAATATTGCATACCAGTTCACGGCTGGTACTCAAGGCTTTGACCGTGCAATCGAAAGTATTGAGCGAAACATGCGTGACGCTCGAACAACGTTCAGTCGCGAACTCAGAGCAATTAATTCGGAGATGGTGGGTAGCCAGACACAACTGAGCCGTTTTGGTCCGGCGGTAAATGATGCTCTCGGTGGTGTTAGCGCCATAATGCGCACTGGGCTTTCCAGCGTGGCCGCTGGCTTGATCGGCGTGTTTGCGCTGGGTGCATTCAAGGTCAAACAGCTAGTTGCAGACAGCAAGGACGCGGCGATTCAGCAACAAGCAGCTTATCGTGGCTTGGAAGCCGTAGCCAATCATGCGGGCGTGGGTATTGGCCGCGCTATGGATGAGGCGAATAAGCTCGCAGCTGACGGTTTACTCAGCGTCGGTGATGCAGCCAAGGCGCTTCAAAATCTGTTGAGTCGTGGATACAGCGTTGACCAGGCGGTGGGTGTCATCACTCGTTTGAAGGATGCTGCGGCTTTCAATCGCCAAGCGAATCTCAGCATGTCAGAGGCAGTGGTGACAGCTACCGAAGGTTTGAAGAATGAAAACTCGGTGCTGGTCGATAACGCTGGCGTGACGAAAAACGTTGCAAAAATGTGGGACGAATATGCCAAGAGTATTGGCACTACCCGTGACAAATTGACTGACTCGCAGAAGATCACCGCTGAATACAACGGTGTGATGAAAGAGACAACCGCACAGGTGGGTAACGCGGCGAAAGCGGCGGAAGGGCTAACCGGTAGTCAGGCCGAACTCGACTCTAAAAGCAATGAGCTTCAGGTAACTATTGGAACCATTCTTGAGCCTGTATTCGTTAGTTTGAATAAAAAACTTTCTGAAACCGCAGGTTGGTTCAATAGCTTACTGAAAGGCATGACAGGCGTAGGCGCTACCGTGGATGAGGTGGCAGCAAATGTCGCCCGGTACGAAGATATCCTCAAGGACTTCAAGCCCGGCCCGCGGGGCAACGGCAGCAAGGCACCGCTCGAAGCTGCATTGGTGGAAGAGCGTCTGCTGTTGGAGAACATGCAACTTGTTTCAAACAAGGTAGACGAGGTGGACGCAGGTATGCGTTCCCGTGTTGCACGTATTGAAGAACAGCGCCGGAAGGTGGCTGAGATGGCGGCAACGGGCGACACCGCGATGACTAAGGCTCCACAGCAGGGCCGGACGGCACCAACAGCTTACGGTATCGAAGTCGCCCGGCTGACGAAGCTTGAAGCCGGTTATGCCGCCGCAATTGAGCATCGAAAAAAGGTCGAGGAGGCGACAACGCCACCGAAGACAACTGATACCCCTGCAACAGCACCCGGCAAAGCTACCTCGCGAGTAAGCGAATGGTCCGAAGCGCTGGATGCGCAAAAGGTCGCTCACGCCCAGCAGCAGGCAGAGCAGGGCACGTTTCTCCAGTTCTCCCAGCAGCAGGAAGCGGATTACTGGCAAGGGATCCTCAAGCGCGCCGACCTGACGGCCAAGGAACGCTTGGGCGTGCAACGCAATTACCTGACGGCTCTGGGTTCACTACGACGCCAGGACGAAGGCAAGGCATTCGCTGATCTCCAGGCCCAGGCGCAGCAGTACCGCAACAACATGGATGCGCGTTTAAACATCGCTCAGCAGGCGTTGGAGCGCAGCCGGCAGCTTTATGGTCAGGACAGTCAGGAGTACCGCAGAGCGGCGTCTGAGGTTGTCGCCATCGAGCGGGAGAAACAGCAGCAAATCACCAACATGAAACAGC
The DNA here is from genome assembly GCF_036704165.1 of Pseudomonas khavaziana. Taxonomy (NCBI): domain Bacteria; kingdom Pseudomonadati; phylum Pseudomonadota; class Gammaproteobacteria; order Pseudomonadales; family Pseudomonadaceae; genus Pseudomonas; species Pseudomonas khavaziana. The sequence goes on along the minus strand of NZ_CP129946.1, from coordinate 3,526,767 downwards.
AGGAATATGCCGCTGATAAGCAAGCTCGGCTGACCGACGTTGCTCATGCCGAGCAAATGGCCCAGTTGGACCTGCAGGCCAATCTGATCACCCAGGCGCAATTGCTGCAATCCCAAGCCGAGTTTGAAAAACAACGGTATGCCATCGAGGCTCAAGCGCTGGCTCAACGCAAGGCTCTGTTGGATCAGGATCCTGACCGTAATCCGGTTGCGCTGCAGCAGGTCCAGCAGCAGATTCTCGCCCTGGAGCAGACCCACCGAAACAGCATGGCCGTTATCGGCCGACAGCAAACCATGGAATCTCAGAGCAACTGGACCGGCATGATGGGGAGTTTGCAGTCCAGTTGGTCGAGCGGGATGAACGGCATCCTCACTGGCACGATGGGCACACAGGGGCTGCTCAAAGGGATTTTCGGCAGCATCGGTACGGCGTTCGTCGAAAACATGGTCACAAAGCCATTGATGGCCTGGATCTTCGGCGAGACGGCGAAAACAGGCGCGACGGTGACCGGCGTCGGCTTGCGAACAGCCGCCGAGGTTGGAGGCGCCGCGATGTCTGTAGCGGTCTGGGGCGCGGCCACCATCAGCAACATCATTTCCAGCGCCTACCAGGCCATCGCGGGCGCGTTTGCAGCGATGTCGGCAATCCCGATCATCGGCCCGGCTTTGGGCGTTGCAGCGGGTGTTGCTGCCGGTGCGTTCGTGTTCGGCCTGATCAAGAACGTGGCGTCCGCTGAGGGCGGCTACGACATCCCGGCCGGGGTGAACCCAATGACCCAGCTCCACGAACAGGAAATGGTTCTGCCCAAGCAGTACGCCAATGTAATTCGCCAGGCAGCGAATGGCGAAGGTCAGTTGGGCGGCGGCGGCGGTGGTTACCACTATCACGACAGCAGCGGCCGACTCACACCGGCGGACATTCGGCGCAATGCCCGAGTGTTTGCCCTCGAAATGCAGAAGCTGCAGCGCAACGGTGCCCTCAAGGCATAAGGAGTTTTCATGCTGCTCGGGCCATTTTTTCCTGCGCGTTGGATTGCCGGTTTACCGGATCGCGGTGTTATGGCGGACAACGTGTTGCCCTACATGCCAGGACAGACGTACCTCGCCAAGAAGTCTCCAGCGTGGAGCACGGGCGTACAGACATCGGCCAGCGGTCGACGTCGCACCACGGCGTATTACCCGGCGCCGTTTTGGACGTTTCAGATCAACTACAACGCAGTGCGCAAACGTCCTGGGCTGGATGAATGGTCGCGCTTGGTGGCGTTCTTTAACCAACGCAAGGGCCAGTTCGGGGACTTTCTGTATTTCGACAGGACCGACCACCAAGTCACCAAGCACCGCTTTGGCTTTGGCGACGGGGTTACTAGAACGTTTCAACTCTCGAGGGCTATTGAGGGATGGATCGAGCCTGTTTACGGAGTAGTCAACATTGACCTGATGACCATCGCCGGAGCGCCTGTGACGGCCTACAGCGTCAGTTCTCTCGGCCAGGTTACCTTCGCCCAGGCACCCAGGCTCGGCCAGGCCTTGGAGTGGACAGGCGCCTTCTTTTTCCGCTGTGCATACGACTCAGATTCGCTAGACGGCGCCCAGCCGTTCGGGCGGATCTGGGAGATGAAAAACGTCTCTTTCACGAGCATCAAACCATGATCGATGTGAGTCCCGAGTTGAGACAGTTTCTGGCCACGGCCCGAAGCTTTGTGATGGCCGATCTTTACACCATCACCCTGGCAAGTGGTCAGGTGCTGCGTTACACCGACGCCGGTGTGCAATTGTTCGCCGATGGCGCGAATTATTCCGCGTCCGGGCCGCTGCTCAAGCGTACCGGCATCCGCACGGTTCGAGGGGTGGAGGTGGACACCTTGAGCGTCACCCTCTACGCCGGCGTCGAGGACACCTTACTGGGGGAGCCGATTTTGGCCTTTATCGCCGGTGGTGGTTTCGATGGCGCGTCGTTGAGCCTGGCCCGGGCGTTTATGCCCGACTGGACAGCGCCAGTGGTTGGTACGGTGTTGCGCTTCATTGGCCGGGTTGCCGAGGTTGATCCTGCTGATCGCGAGCAGGCAACGTTCTCGGTCAAGTCTCCGATGGAGCTGCTGGACACCAAGGTACCGAAGGGGGTCTATCAACCGGGGTGTCTACGAACTGTTTACAGCGCTGATTGTGGCGTGAACCGCTCATTGTTCGAAACCGCAGGCCTGGTGCTGAACGGTACAAGTGGCCTTCGTATTCGCACCAATATCGGCGCCGAAAACGGTTGGTTTGACCAGGGCGTGATCCGGTTCGTTAATGGCGGCAACGCGGGTGTTTCGCGAACTGTCCGCCGCCAGACGGCTGACGGTACCGTCACACTAATTCTCGGTCTGCCGGCAGAGCCGCAGCCGGGCGATCAGTTCCTGATTTATCCCGGCTGTCCTCGCACGCTGGACGCCTGCACCAACAAGTTCGGCAACCGTAGGCGTTATCGCGGAATGCCCTTTATCCCTGTGGCGGAGACCTCCGTATGACCGAGCTGGAGCTGCAGCAGCGCGAAGCCGTGGTCGCCGAGGCAAGGCGCTGGCTCAGGACGCCTTATCAGCACCGTCAGCACCTGCTGGGCGTGGGCGTGGACTGCGCCTGGCTGTTGATCGAGGTGTATCACTCGCTCGGCCTCTTACCTTGGATTGATCCTGGGTCTTACGCCCAAGACTGGCACCTGCACCGCAGCAAAGAGTTGTATCTGGCTTGGCTGGAAGAATACGGGCGGCAAGTCGTAACCCCGCAACCCGGCGATATCGCCATCTGGAAGTTCGGCCGCACCTACAGTCATGGGGCAGTCGTTATTGACGAGCACCGAGTCATTCACGCCTTTCTAGATATCGGTGTGGAAGTGGCTGATATGCGCGAAGAGCGCTTGGCAAGCAGGCCGGTGCGTTATTACACACTCAACAGTTTTGGAGGCAGTGATGGGGGGAGGGGGCGGTAGTTCAATTTCCAATAGTGCAACGCGCATCAACGCGCTGCAGATCCAGAGCAGTGCCAGTGGCAAGCCCATCGCCTGGATTGCCGGGCGTAACCGGATCAGTCCCAACCTGATCTATTACACAGACTTCGATGCGGTTGCCAAAACCACCAAGACCAAGACTGGCGGCAAAGGCGGCGGCGGTGCCACACAGAAAGACACCACCTATACCTACTACGCCGCAATCATCCTGGGTATCGGGCGGGGCCAGCTCAGATCGGTAAGGCGGATCTTTCGTGACAAGGAAGTCTTCGCCGATAAGGTTGTCGATGGTGTCACGCAGTCGGCTCTGGCTCAGATAGGTTTGAGCTTCATGCCGGGCACAGCAGACCAGCTGGTCTGGGGTTACCTGGAGACTAATCACCCGACCGAGGCGATCGCCTATTCGGATACATCGTATGTGTATGCGGCGCGCTACTTGCTCAATGACAACGCCGGCGTGCAGAACCATACCTTTGAGGTTGACGGTCCTTATCAGGTGCCTGGATTGCCCGATGCTAACCCTGGGCTCTTTCTGCCGGGGCTGTTGCTGGACCCGCTGGATGGCATAGGTTTTGATCCTCGTTGGATTGATGACCTGAGCAGCTATCGCGATTACTGCCTGGCCGAGAACTTGTTGCTCAGTCCCGTGCTGGATGAGCAGGCCCCGTGTAGCGAAGCCATCACGCGCTGGTTGCAGCTGACCAACAGCGAGGTGATCTGGTCTGCTGGAAAAATGAAGGTGATTCCCTTCGGTGATCAGGTGGTCACTGGCAATGGAGTGACCTGGTACCCGAATGTCACTCCGGTGGCACACCTCACGGATGATGACTTCTTGACGGAGGAGGGTGAGCCGCCGATTCAGTTGAAGATCAAGAGCCAGGCCGACAGCTACAACGAAGTGTCGCTGGAGATCCTCGACCGCGATCACGAGTACAACACCGATGTAGTACGCGCACCGGATCAAGCTGCTATCGAGCAGTTTGGCTCTAAGCCGATGGACACCATCAAGGCTTACGAGATCTGCAACACGGCCATTGCGTCGCACTCGGCGCAACTGCTGGTGCAACGCAAATTGTATATCCGCAATGAATACCAGTTTTCCCTCGGCTGGCAGCACGTGCTGCTCGAACCGATGGACTTGGTTACGATCACGGAGCCGGCGTTGAAGCTTGATCGCCGCCTGGTCCGGTTGATTTCAGTTGAGGAAGATGAAGACGGCAAGTTGGCTGTTGTGGCTGAGGATGCCTTGCTGGGGACGGGCAGTGCTCCGAATTATCCTGTGCAAAGCAAGACGGGTTATCAGGGCAATCAGAACGCGGCGCCGGGTCCAGTGCTGCCACCGATTATTTTCAACCCACCAGAAAGCCTGCTGCTTCCAGGGGAAACCCAGGTATGGGGCGCGGTCGCCGGCGCTGGTGAGGCTTGGGGGGGCTGTGAAGTTTGGATCAGCGCCGACGGTGACAGTTATAGGATGGTCCAGAGTATCTACGGCCGCTCACGCATCGGTCGCCTGACCGCGCCGCTGCCTCCCGGCAGTGACCCTGACACCATCAATAACTTGGCAGTGCAGCTCTCGGTCGCCGACCAGTTGACCGCCGCCACCACCGCTGAAGCTGATAGCGGGGCGACATTGTGTTGGATAGATGGCGAGCTTGTTAGTTATCGCGATGCAAACCTGACAGGTCCAGGCGCCTACAACTTGCAGTACTTGCGCCGTGGCCGTCTGGGTTCATCCGTGGCAAACCATCCTGCAGATGCCTCGTTCGTGCGTCTGGATGATGCGATTTGGAAATACAGCTACACGGCGGATCAGATCGGCCACACCGTCTGGGTCAAGTTCCGGTCGTTCAATGTGTTTGGCCGTTCACTTGAGGATCTGGCCGACGTAACACCCTACAGCATCACGTTGTCGCCGGCTCGGGTTGTCCCTGGTGTAGCGCAGGGGCTTGCGCTGGTCGGAGCATTTGAGGCGCCTTATTTCACCGTTGGCTGGTCCGCTGGGGCCCATGCAGCAGATCGCTTGATCAGGATTCGCAATGCCAGCACGAACGCTTTGTTGCGTGAGGTGGTCACCACCAGCACCACGTTCACCTACCAGTTGGCAGACGCCTTGGTTGACGGATCTTTGGTCCGTAGCTACCGGGTTGAGGTCATTGAGCGCAATTCAGCGGGGAGCGCACCAGTCGCCGCTCTAGTCGTGGTCAACACCGCGCCGCCCGCTGTGTCAGGTACCGCTGCGACAGTTAGCGGCACGACCGCCAACGTCAGCTGCAGCACAAGTGTTGCGCCTGACGTCGCAGGTTACATGTTCGTGTACGCCACTTCGCCTGGGTTTGATCCAACTATCACCGGCACCATCGGTTATCAGGGCGCCTCAGTCGCCGGCCAGATCACAGGCTTGGCTCCAGGCACAACGTACTACCTGCGCGCTGCCGCGTTCGATACGTGGAGCAGCGTCCGCTCCCAACTCAATTTCGCTCCTGCGATTACATTTAAAACCTGACAGAGATTCGATATGCAGCCTATTCAATTCTTTGCCGCACGGGCCGAAGACGGTGCTCTATTGCCTGGAGCAAGCGTGGACGTGTTCGTCCACGGTACGCAGCAGCGTGCTGTCTTGTTCTCAGATACTGCCGGTAATGTGCCGCTCGGCAACCCGTTTCTCGCTGACGCCAATGGCCGGGTGTTTTTCTACTCTACGACTGATCGCATCGATATTCAGATCAGCCGCTATGGCTATGTCGCGCCCCGGCTCTTGGATATCTCGACTCTGGACGTGGCCACTGCAGTGGAGCAGGTACGAGGGGAAATTGATCAGTTGTTGGTCACCATGCGTGGGGAGTTCGACCAGCTTTTGGAACGATCAGTTTACGAAAGTGAGTTCGTCCAATATGCAGCTGGGGCGCAGGTGCTGCGCATCACTCAGCTGCTGCAACGATCTGGTGAGCTTTACCGGGCACGTGATCAGGCAAGCCTGCCGTTGACCATAAGTGGAAACTGGACGGTAGACAGTCCGAAGTTGGTCTCGGTAGCGGACGGAGCCCTCAGGCAGCAGCTGGCCAATCCGTCACTGATTATGGGCGGCACCATGGTGGCCCGTGCTATCCGTCATGTGAACAGTCTATCGGAGTTGAAGTCGATTAGTGGCCGCTATGAAAACGATACGGTCAGCCTCGTGAACGTGCCAGGGCTCGTCGGCGATTTCCTATGGAACCCGTCGAGCGTTGCTGCGGCTGACGACGTATTTATTGTGAAAGCAACAAACGCGACCACAGGCCGCTGGATTCGCGATTTTGCGCAACTGATGCGATCCGATGCAAAAGTTACGACCGCAATAGGTACTGCCCCGCTGGTCGAGTCAATCCGGATGCGGGCAATGTTCAAAGCCGAGAAGATCCGGCGCGCAGCGGGTTGTCAGCCATGGGTGACGTTGGGACCAGCGGACCCAACTAAGGTGGGTGTCACTACAGACGCCCGCGTTGCCTCACCTGTTATTTCTATTACCTCTGCGGCCAGCGCTGCTGCTCTGGCGGCAAGTGGCACAGGCACGCAAGCCGATCCATACGTCATAAAAAATAGAAACCTGACCTTCAGTAGCGGTGCACCTGCCTTCGTTTTTAATGACCCAGCGGCAACCTATTACGTCCGTTTTTACAACGTGCGTGCTACGGGGACATCCAACGGCAGCGCGGCGATTAACTTTGCTGCTTTTGGTACGCCGGTAGTGTTTGAGCGGTGTGGTATTGCAGGTGGCTCAGGAACCGCTGATGAAATTGCACTGCAAATCAGCAGCGGGACGTTGGAGTTCTATGGTGTCGAGTTCTCGGGCATTTCCGGCCAGTTATTTGTAGGTGCTGGCCTTGCTGCGAAGCGAGTCCGGCTGACGGATTGTCGAGTCATCGGCACAGCGAAAAACTCAGCTACTAACGGAGTTTTCTGGGCAGCCAATGCTGGCGAGTTCGACGTTGATATCTCCCGCTGCTCTTTCACTTCCAGTCACTTTCATTGGCACGTAGGTAACGGCTGGACGATTGACTACAACAACGTGCAAGACACAATCATTGGTGGTTGTGCCGTAGCTATCGGCGATCTGAACTACCTCAAACCCGGTGGCAATATCCTGAGTCAGATCCCCAACATGATTCGGCACAGCAATTTCAAAAATGTGCGATTTACTTACACGGCCGGCGTTACACAAACAGCCTGTTACGGCAATGGCGCCGACAATTGCAAGTTTGAAAACTGTTCGTTTGAGGGGAGCGCTGTGGATCGGCGCCTATTTGAGTGGCGCCGCACCAGTGATGTGACGTTGCTGCGTTGCTACTTCCAGAAGCCCTTAGGTAACAACACTGCTGGCAATGAGGTCTGTGAGTTCTGGGAGAGTGCTGGAGTTACGATTCAGGAATGCTGGACGAACGGAGCGCCAGAGGACTGCTACGAAATCGTTACGAGCTACGGTCGAAATCGTTTGATCGATAACGTAGCGGATAACGTCGCGGGGCAATGCGTCGACATCTTCGGCGTCGGCAGTTTCGATGTTGAAGTCGACGGTGTGTACGGCGATTGTGGTGACGCTGCAGTGCTGATCACGGACGTGGACTACGTTCAAGTCTCCAACGTCTTCGTTAAGCAAACCGGCACGACTGCTCTCGGCTCTGTCGTGCTCGAACGTCGCAACGCCGCACCTGGTGCGTCTCCAAAAGGATGCAGTATCACAGGTCTGCTCTCTCTTCCCGAGATTTGCAGCCAGGGTGCTCCGTTCGCTGTGGACACTCGCTATGCGGCTGTGGCTGGCGGGATCGGATCGAACTTCGCTACCTGGTGGGAAAACGGTGAGCTTAAGACGTATGGCGCTGCAACCCCGGCGCGCCTAACACTTCGATAACCACTTTCTTTCCCTGTCGGCGAGGAAAAGCCGCCGCATGAAAAAAAGCTGTATGCATATACAGTATTTATGGGGTATGGTTGTCTCGCTGTTGAGGTAAACACGGAAGACTACTAGCCCGATATGATCGGGCCTTTCATAACCAAGGAAAAGAAAATGAACAACACAACCGAAATTCCTACTAGCCAAACCGAATCCCCTGAAGCTCTCAGCTTGGAAGTAGCTGCCGTTGATCCGCTTCCCGCTGATACTGAGATCAGCACGCCTATTGGATCAGCTCCTCTCGCTGAGCTTGTGCGCATGCAGGCAATGTTTAAAGCCGAGTCGATTCGCAGAAACGCTGGCTGCCAGCCTTGGGTAACCCTGGGCCCGACGGACCCGACAAAGGTGGGTGTGACTACTGACCCGCGTACAGCTTCGCCTGTTATTTCAATCACCTCTCAGGCATCCGCTTCAGCTCTGGCGGCTAGCGGTACCGGGACCCAGGCCGACCCGTATGTAATCAAAAATAAATCCATTACCTTTGCGAGCGGGAAGCCAGCCTTTATCTTCAATGATCCGGCGGCGACCTATCACGTACGCTTTTTCAACGTGCAGGCCTCCGGCGTAACGAACGGCTCTGCTGCGATCAACTTTGTCGCGTTTGGCACTCCTATTGTGTTTGAGCGTTGCAAAATTGCAGGTGGCAGCGGGACTGCAGACGAAGTGATGGCCAACATCAGTTCCGGTACGTTGGAAATGATTGGTTCCGAGATTTCCGGTCTTTCCAACTACTGTTTTGTTGGTGCCGGTCAGCTCTCCAAAAAGGTCAAGCTTACTGACTGTATCGTCCGAGGGACTGCAAAAAACACCGCTACAAACGGTGTCTTTTATGCTTACGGCTCAGGCGCTTTCGAAGTCGAAATCTATCGTTGCGCCTTTACTTCGAGCCATTTCCATTGGCACGTAGGTAACGGCTGGACCATCGATTACACGAATGTTCGCGACACCGTTATCAGTGGCTGCAATGTTGGGATTGGTGACCTCAATTACCTGAAGCCTGGTGGCAATATTGGTAGCCAGCTTCCGAATATGATTCGTAACAGTCATTTCAAAAACGTTCGCTTTACCTACACGCCAGGTGTCACCAAAACTGCCGCCTACGGCAATGGTGCGGACAACTGCATTTTTGAGAACTGCTCGTTCGAAGGTAACGTGGCTGATCGGCGCCTGTTTGAGTGGCGCCGTACCAGCAACGTCACTGTTTTGCAGTGCTTCTTCCAAAAGGCTGAAGGTTCGAACTCGGCCGGCAACGAAGTATGTGAGTTCTGGGAAACATCTGGACTTCTGGTCAAGGAGTGCTGGACAGATGGGGCGCCTGAGGACTGCTACGAGCTGGTCACGTCCTACGGCAACAACAAGTTCATCGATAACGTTGGAGACAACGTAACCGGGCAACTTGTTGATATTTTCGGCGTGGGTAGCTATGACGTCGAGGTCGACGGTGTCTATGGCGACTGCGGTGATGCTGCGGTGTTGATCACTGATGTGAACTACGTTCGAGTCAAAAATGTGTTTGTTTTGCAAACCGGTTCAACTGCATATGGTTCTGTGGTTCTTGAGCGCCGTAATGCAGCACCAGGTGCAGCGCCCAAGGGGTGCGTCATTACCGGCTTCCTTTCGCTCCCAGAAGTTTCTAGCCAAGGCGCACCGTTTGCGATTGATACAGCGCAAGCCCCAATCCCTGGCGGCATTGGTGAGAACTTTGCTACTTGGTGGGAGGATGGCGAGCTGAAGTTTTATGGTTCGCCAGCCCTGGCACGCATGACGCTTCGTTAAACACAACCCGCTCAAAGTGAAATAAGGAACCCTGCTTCGGCAGGGTTTTTTATTAGCCGATCTTGGAGAAAATTATGTCGATCACTGAGCAGCAACTGCTGCAGATCCTCCCGAACGCCGGCCGTAGTGCCGGCGTTTTCATTCCTGCGTTAAATACGGCCATGAACCGGTATGCCATCGTCAATCGTCTGCGCATCGCCGCCTTCATCGCCCAGGTCGGTCATGAGTCAGGCCAATTGCGTTATGTGCGTGAGATATGGGGGCCAACCGCGCAGCAGGCCGGCTATGAAGGTCGCGCCGACTTGGGCAACACCGTGAAGGGTGACGGCTTCAAGTACCGTGGCCGTGGCCTAATCCAGATTACCGGGCGTGCGAACTATGCGGCGTGCGGCGAGGCCCTGGGCCTGGACCTGGTCAATCAGCCCGAGCTGCTCGAGCAGCCGCAGTACGCCGCCATGTCGGCGGCCTGGTTCTGGTCCTCCCGTGGGCTGAACACCCAGGCGGACCAGAGCGATTTTCTGAAGATCACCAAGCGTATCAATGGTGGGACCAACGGACTGGTTGACCGTCAGGCGCTGTACGACAAGGCGTTGAAGGTGCTGGCATGAGCGGAACAGGATTCACCAGGCTGTCGCGGGTGCTGGCCAAGGCCAAGGAGGGCGATCTCTTCTTCGAGTGCCCAGGTTGCGAAATGGTGCACGGCATCTCTACCGGAAGTGGGCCTGGCCCGCGCTGGGGTTACAACGGCAACGCCCAGGCACCGACCTTCACGCCGTCGGTGCTGGTCCGATACAACTGGTCGGACGGGCCAAGGGTTTGCCATTCATTTGTTACGGACGGACGCATTCAGTTTTTGGGCGATTGCACGCACAAACTGGCGGGCCAAACAGTTGATCTGCCCGACTGGGAGGATGAGCGATGATGACGCCCGGGCAGATCCTGGCCGCGATTGTGCTGGCAATGGTAATCAGCGCCGCCGGCACTTGGCAGGTTCAGGACTGGCGCATGGGCGAAAGGCTCGCAGAACAAGCGGGCCTTCACAAGGATGACCTGGCAGCGATCAGCAGTGCTGCTGCCGCCCGAGCTCGCGCCGATCAGGTCGAGCGCCTAGCCCTGGAGCAGAAGCTTTCCGGCCAGGACCAACAACATTCTAAGGAACTCTCCGATGCCCAACGCAACCAGGCTCTTCTGCGCGATCGCCTTGCCACTGCTGATGTGCGGCTGTCAGTCCTCATCGAGGATCCAGCCAGTGGCTGCAACTTGCCTGCCGCCCCCATCTCCTTCGGCGTGGTTCATGCAGCCCGTCGAGCCCAACTTGACCCAGCGCATGCTCAACGAATTATCCGTATCACCGATGACGGGGACAACGCCATAATTGCCTTGCGTGCTTGCCAGGCGTATGTCAGGGCTATTGTGCCCTAGCCAGCCCCAGCCTTTCCCTAAAAGAAATCTGCTTCTCGCTTGTATAAGGTGCTTGACGTTGTGAGGTCTGCGACCTTCCTGCGCATTTCGCCGCTTCAGCACCTCGCTGCTAAAGATAGCCTGATAACTCGCTGTTTCTGTCCTAGACCTCCAAAAGCGTCTGGCTGCTGCAGAATACATCCTCCCGGGCTTTGCGTAGTTGCAGGTACCGTTCCTGGATCTCGTCCTCAAGCAGGCAGCAGCGCTGGCGGTACATTTCTAGGGCCGTGGGGAGGCCAAGCCACCCGAAAGTATCTTCATCTATGTTCATGGCTGGGAAATCCGAAAGCTGTATGTACGCACAGCATTCGAGGTTTCATGATGGCGCGATTTGAGCCGACGAGCAGTAGGGGCTTGCGACTATTCCGACTCCATCAGCACGGCGAGAGTCATTTTGATGAACTCTTCGTTGTGCCCGATTGTGAAAAGTGCGCCGCGTACGTTGTCCGCCACTTCGGCTGAGCCACGCTGCTCAACCCAATTTGACAGTTCGAGGATGGATGCTTCGAGGGCTAGTTGGTTTTCGTAGAGTTTGAAAAGCAGCGAAGGGATTAGGTCTGGGTACGGCATCGTTGTTCCTCCATGGAGCGAACAGAGTAGCAAGCAAATGATTGGGTTGGGAATATCGGTCGGCAGGACGCCGGGGGGGAGGGGGGGAAAACAGTTCCTAAACAAAGTACAACCCGAACTCTTTGTGATCTCTAGAGCACAAAAAATCGTATCAGTTTCGGAAATGATCTGGCCGCGAGCCGCAGCCTGCCTGCATCTCCCGTACTGATTGCAACGCCGATTCGATTCCCACCTCGACATCCACTCAAAAAAAAACCGTAGATTAATGATCTACGGATTTTTTATTGAGCGCGAAACCTGGGAGCTGGGGGAGGTGAGGTCGGAAATAGTAGTTTGGGCCCGTTCATGCTGATGGCAATAGGCCTGACGAGCAATCTACTCACTCAGACAGCTATGGTTTAATTTTCGGCAACTTAATTTTATGGGCAGGGGGATGGATTGCATCAAGAATGTCTTCGTTGGTATGGCCTTTACGAAGCAAGCTAGCAGCAAGCTGCATTTCGACCAGCGTCAAAGGTCTACCGAGCTTTTCCGACAACCACTCGATTAGGGATTGAAAGTTTATACCGTGTATAAAGTCTTCTACCGAAATGAAAGGAAACTGCACCCAGAGCGCTAGCTCAAGATCACTGAGTTTCCTTCCGATTTGGCCCTCAAGCTCCTGTATTTTCTCTAGCGTTAGCTGAGTCATGGCTCATTCTCCATATGATAAGGGGAGGCAATTATAGCCCTTGTGATCATAAGCCGAAACGAAAATTAGGGCTGAAAATGAGGTCATAGTTTTCATATGTAGGGTTTGTTGCGGCCCAGTTGGACTGTTCTGTGAACGTTTCAAAAATCCGTTCCGCAACTCGATGACCAAGCGGTAGCCGGCTTGCGTTCTAGCGGGTGCAAAATTATAGGGGTTGCGGTATTTATTTTAATTCAAGCTGTTGATTAACAAGAAATTTATTATGGATTGCAAATCCGCCTACGCCGGTTCGATTCCGACCTCGGCCTCCACTCTTGGAAACCCCGTAGATTAACGTCTACGGGGTTTTTTATTGGCTAATGCTTTTCATGGGCTCGCCCTCGCTGTCGTTGGCTTCTATAAGAATGCCACCGTGGCGCGTAGACACCCCGGCTTGGGCGAGCCCATCCAATTACCCTTGACCCTCCCACGGGCCGCTCAGGCACGGCAAGCGAGGCGCCGTCCTTTGGGGAGTCCTCGCGTCTGATGGGCGAATACTGAGCACAAGGCGCAATTATAAGTGGAAGTGGCCCGCAGCCTCCGGCTGGTAAAGCACTTTCTTGATCTCAATCCGGCGGGTCCGATCAGAAATTCGCCACTCGATGGCGTCCCCCTCCTGATAACCAAGGATGGCGGCGCCTATGTCGGAATACACGGAATGCTTCCCTGCGTTGTTGTCCGCGTCTTCAGGGTAGACCAAGGCCACTTCGAACTCTTCGTCGTCCAGTTGCAGCAACGCCCTAGAGTTCATCGTGATGACATTGCACGCCACCTGCTGCGGCTTGACGACAATGGCTCGCTCAAGCTCATGTTCGAGTTCAACAACCGCGGGGCCTTGCTCGAAAGCGATTAGTTCCTCGAGCCTGGCCTTGTCGATTTCAGTGATGTAAATCCTAGCGGAGTCGCCACCGGCTCCTTCGCGCAAGAACTGGAAATAGCGGGCCGCCGTCATGGAAAACGACTTCAATGTCGGCGTTTCGCTCTCAAGCATAAAGCCGCTGCGCAGAAAGGCTTTCAGGGAGCGCGAGTTGTCCGGGTGGATCTTGGCGATGAGTTTCTCGGCCCGCATGTCGAGGAAGGCCAGTTTCATGCCTTCGCGGATCGTACGGGCGCCTAGGTTTCGGCCCCATTTGTCGCTGTCTCCGATGACCAGGACTATCTCGCAATTTGAATCGGTCTTGACCAGACGGACAAAGCCCACCGGGGCGTCATGCCGGTCATAGGCCATAAAGAATCTGCCGTCCCGGTTGAATAGATGGGTCAGGATCGGCAACTGAGTCCGATCAACGGCTTGCTCGATGGAGCGGGAGACATGACGCGAATCGCTCAGGTAGCAGGTGACGCGCTCATCCTCTAACCAATTCATCAATGTCAGTGCATGCGCCCGAGTAATTTCAGGACACAGCGAAATGAAAGGCTTGTTCATCTTAACCACACTTATTTGTAAAGGATTGAAGCCCTTCATGGATATGGTCATGGCGGTTCTTCGGCAACCGGATATTTTAAGACATGCCGCGAGTAATGGCGAATGTCCCAGAGAGTTCCAGGAGGCCACTGCTTACCAGGGGGGGCGGAACTGTTTAGTCAACTATTTGTGAGAAGGAAAAATCAGCGGATTGCGAATCCGCCCACGCCGGTTCGATTTCGACCTCGGCCTCCACTCTTGGAAACCCCGTAGATTAACGTCTAAGGGGGTTTTTATTGGCTAGGATTTGATGGTCGCTTCCATTGATTGCTTGTAAGGTCTCAAAATGCCGATTTAGCCGCGCGTTCATCCTGCCGGCGCAGGATAACGCCCGTACTCATCAAAGCTGACAAGGTAACCATGAAACAGAACATTCTTCTTGTGGCCGTTTGTGCTGCACTGATCCAAGGCTGTACCGCCACCTCCAAAAGCCATGAAGAGTCACCTTCCATGCCCACTGCTACCTCGGCGGCTATAACCCAGCCAGCCTTATCCGCTTACTACTGGAGCCTGGTCTCGGCGACTGATGCTTCGGGTAAACCTCTTGTTGCTTTAAGCAAAGGCATCGAGCGCAAGTTGCGCGTTTCCTTCGGTGAAAAGAATCTGAACATCAGCGGTGGCTGCAATGGCCAGTTCGGCGGCTATCACTATCAGGGAGGGGTTTTAAAGGTACAGCCACTGGCCTCCACGCTTATGGCTTGTGACAAAAGCCTGATGGATCTCGACGCCCAGGTAGCTCGACTGTTCAAGGGTGACCTGCGCACCGTCATCACTGGCGATAACACGCAGCCAATGTTGCAACTGACTACGGTGGACGGCTCGGTGCTCAAACTGCAGGGCGAGCCTACTGAGCAGACGCGCTTCGGTAGCAAGGGCGAGGTCAAGTTCCTGGAGGTGGCGCCCAAGACTGTCAAATGCAGTCACCCGATGATTCCTGAGTATCAGTGCTTGCAAGTGCGCGAGCGCCGCTATGACGACGCTGGCCTGCAACTTCCGCCCCAGGACCCATGGCACCCGCTGTATCAGTCTATTGAAGGTTTTGAGCATCGTGATGGGGTGCGCGCGGTAGTGCGGGTCAAGCAATACGAATGGAAGAATCCGCCAGCAGATGCGCCTTCGACGGTCTACGTGTTGGATCTGGTAGTCGAGCAGGACGCTTCCGGGGCTGATAAGTAGGGAGAGCCAGGGCAGGTCGGTGTGCGCAAGTCGATTCCGACCACAGCCTGCACGCTTGGAAACCCCGTAGCTGGATGTCTACGGGGTTTTATTGCCAGCGTTTATCGAGTGTCCCGCAATGTAGAAGGCTGTGCGCGGCGGGAGCTAACGCTTGAGCCCCATGCATGCGTCGTAGGCGTCTTTGCTTCTTTCGAGGTTATTCAATAGCTCCTGGCGACGAGCGCCTTTAGGGGAATACACATCAAGGCCCGACATCGCCAGGCTGTTCTCCAGATGTGTAATCTCTTCCCTGTAGGGCGCGCAGCGCTTGTCTGCAGCCACCAGGGCTTTATAGGCTTGTGCTTCGGATTGGGAGTTGAGCGCGGCCTGGCTCGCAGAGGTCAGTTGCTTTTCAGTCTCATTGAACCGAACTTCTTTTTTGGCCAGATCTACTTCAGCCTTTCGCAGAGAGTCTGCCAATTGCTTGTTGTTCAAGCGAGCGGCGTCCAGCTCCTTGCGGGCCTGCGTCAATGAGTCGTTTAAATGTCTTACGTCGCTTCGCAGCTGGCCGCGGTCTTCTACAACCGTAAATGCGTAGATAGCCAACGTTATGAAAGCGGCAAACCATGTTCCGTCCTTGAGCAGGCCCCAGCGCGACGGCTTGACTGGATCGGGGTGGTCGTTTTTCAGTTGGCGCATATCAAATTCTCCTGTGTTGTCGCTTGAGCCTTCGCAAGCTCTACCGCAGCCGCTATAGCCGCACGGGCCTGAGGGCTGTTCTTCCAGCACGTAGACCTCAATGCGGCACAAGCATGCGTCAGGATATCCGCCACTTGCGACTTTCCGAGTACCTCCATCGAGTCAATACCCATTTGCTCCAGCCGTGCGATCACGGTAGGACCAACGCCTTTGAGCGCAAGCAGCGCGGTTCTTTCTTCCAATGAAAATGGCACTTGGAAATTCCTTTCTCCATGGGTGAACAATCTGAGCGGGCTACCATCAGCCAGCCGCTAGCACCATTTTGACACATTTTCGACGAGTGACATGTCTGGATCAAGGGTCTCAGCTCGACTGGGGTTGTCACACAAGCAGTTGCCGACTACCCTGAAAATGTTTGAATTATTACAAACAATTTCGGTTTGGCTATTTTTCAGTCAAGCGACTTCAGGATGAGGAACGAAAAATGTTTTCACATGAAGGTACCGCATTAGAGCTATTGACCCTGGTTTTTGGTGTGACGGGCGTGCTTTTGATTGCCTGGTTTTTTCACCATCAATATGAGCTCAGGGCGCGCAAGCGTGTAAAAAAACAACATGCTCATCATAAGCAAGCCACGACTCAAAATCACTGATTGCCCGTAAACCTGCGCCAGTCATTGCGGCTGGCCTCAGGCCTGTGATCCGAGGCGTGGCGTCATCCATTGGCTTCGGATCTACTGATCCTCTGTGCTTTGACTTCATTGGCATAGGCTTCAAGCCTTTGCTGCTGAACAGTGAGTAATGCGCAGACCTTCCTTAAAGCAACCGCATCACTTGAATGTCCGCCAGCGGCCAATGCTGTCAGCTCCACCACGGACCAGCCGATAACAGCGCTGGCGTCTTCAAGGTCGTAGAACAATTCCTGTTGCGCAGTCCTGGGGCCGTCGAGGTCTTCTATCAAAGCGTTCACTCTGGTCTGTTTGGGTTAAAACGAATAAATGCGTAGGGCATGATATTCATCCTGGTGGCTAATGTTTTTAGCCTGGCGCGAATAACAGGCAAAGAAAAGCCCGCGATGGGGCGCGGGCTAAAAGGAGTTCATTAAGGAGCTGAAACCACCATAAATGCTGGTCTGTGAAAGGTTTGTGAAACCCATCGCTGATCTGCGTGAACACAAGTGAATATCGACCTCCAAAAGTGTATGCCTCGATCTCTCTCCAGCTGTACCGGGCGATGGGCGCCACAACCCACTACCGTCGCTGACATACCATTGTCGCTTGGATACCGCGCCTCATGTTGATGTCTACCAGCTTGTTGTCAGCCTTTGTGCTTTTTGCCTTCGTGTCTTCCATCACCCCTGGCCCCAACAACACCATGTTGCTGGCGTCGGGGGTGAACTTCGGGTTTCGTCGCTCGATTCCTCACGCCTTGGGTGTCAGCATAGGGTTCATGTTGCTGGTGATTTGCGCGGGGTTGGGCCTGGGGGAAGTGTTCAAGCTGTTCCCGTGGGCGTACACGCTGCTGCGCTATGTTGGCGCCACCTATCTGCTGTACCTGGCGTGGAAGATTGCTACCGCTGGTGGGGTATCGGACAGTGATAGCGAACAGCACAAACCGATGACGTTCCTGGGTGCGGCGGCTTTCCAGTGGGTTAACCCCAAGGCCTGGATCATGGCGTTGGGTGCAATCACCACCTATGCGCCGGCCGACGGCTACGCCACTAATGTGTTGGTGATCGCCGTGGTGTTTGCCGTGGTCAACCTGCCAAGCGTGTGTGTATGGGTCGGTTGCGGTAGCGGCCTGCGCAATGTGTTGCGCGAGCCGCGCTGGCTGCGGATGTTCAATTGGTCCATGGCTGGGTTGCTGCTGTTGTCGTTGTATCCGATGCTTTTTGTGGGCTGATTCGGGCTCAGACCGGCGAAATAGTCGCCAGCAAGCCAATGCCGATGGTCAATACCAAAAAACCGAACAGGAAAATTGCCATTTTGGTCATAAGGCCTCCGAAGGGCGGGGAACGACAGGGATGTCGGGATGGCGCCTATTGTCCGCCTGGGACGGCGTTCAATACAGGTGCAGATGACAGAGAAAAAACCGTATCAGATAGTGCCGCAGTAGCTGGGCTGCGGCTTTTGAAGCAACTTGGATTTATCAATATCAGGGACGCCGATTGAGACAGTGACAGCGTTTGCCCCTAAGATAGCGCCCATTGCATCAACAATAAGAGTGGGCCAACCCTCGATGGAAAGACGCCAGTTCAGCGGTGGCATGCAAGGCAAGAACCTGCGCTACCTCAATGACAAAACCCAGCAAGCAACGCCGGTCACCCGCGTCGGTTTCCTGCTGCTCGAACACTTCTCCCTGCCGGCCTTCACCCAGACCCTCGACACCCTCGTAACCGCCAACCTGCTGCGCCCCGAGCTGTTTGCCTCGCGCACCTTCGGCTGGGGCGAGGGAGAAGTGATCAGCGACCTCGGGCTGGTGATCCGACCCGATGCGAATCTGGAGTTGTCGGCGCTGCAGGATCTGGACCTGCTGGTCATCTGCGGTGGTTTCCGTACCGAGCTCAAGGCCAGCGAACCATTCATTCAACTGTTGCGCAGCGCTGCGGAGGCGGGCATTCGCCTTGCCGGTTTGTGGAACGGTTCCTGGTTTCTCGGTCGCGCCGGGCTGTTGCAGGGCTACCGTTGCGCGATCCACCCTGAACACCGTCCGGCGCTGGCGGAAGTGTCCAAGGGCGCCCAGGTCACCAGCGAGCCCTATGTGATCGACCGCGATCGCCTCACCGCATCGAGCCCCTCCGGCGCCTTCCATATGGCCCTGGACTGGATCAAGAGCCTGCATGGCAAGGCGCTGGTCGAAGGCATCGAAGACATCCTGGCGTTCGAAGAATCACGCTACCGCCGCATCAAGCCAACAGAGAACGTCTGCGTCAGCGCGCCCCTGCGCGAAGTGGTGAAGCTGATGGACGCCAACCTTGAAGAACCGCTTGAACTCGATCAGCTCGCCGTCTACGCCGGCCGCTCCCGCCGCCAGTTGGAGCGCCTGTTCAAGGAGCAACTGGGCACTACGCCGCAGCGCTACTACATGGAGCTGCGCGTCACCGAAGCGCGCCGCCTGTTGCAGCACACCGAGTTGTCACAGGTGGATGTACTGGTGGCATGCGGTTTTGTTTCGCCCAGTCATTTCAGCAAATGCTACAGCGCGTACTTCGGCTATCGCCCCTCCAAGGAGAAGCGATTGGTCAAGTAGCAGGACAGCGCCCGCCCTTGTGTTTCGGGATCAGTTGTCTCAGAAACGGTCCAGTCGATAGGGCTGTAACTCAGGCACTGACTCTCCTGCCACCAGTTGCCCGATCCTTTCAGCCGTCACCGCCGCCTGAGTCAGCCCCAGATGCTGATGACCAAATGCAAGCAGCACCTTGCCCTCGCACACCCGGTCAATGATCGGCAGCGAGTCGGGCAGGGACGGCCGAAAGCCCATCCACGGTGTGGCGTCACCCGCGTTCAGGTCGTGACGAAACAGGCCTTGGCTCAAGCGGTGCAACTGCCAGGCCCGTTGCATATTCGCCGGGCGGTCGAGGCCGGCGAATTCGACCGTTCCGGCCAGGCGCAAGCCGCCGGTCATGGGCGTCATGATGAACTTGCGTTCCAGCGAGGTGACGGCGAAGGGCAGGCGCTGGTGTTCGTGGGGCAGCATCAGGTGATAGCCGCGCTCGGTGTCCAGCGGTACCTGTTTGCCTGTCAGGGCCGCTGTGAGTTTGGCCGAGTGGGCGCCGCAGGCGATCAGCACTTGGCGCGCCGTCACTACGCCTTGATCGGTCATCAGTGAAACACCGCTATCATCCAGGCGCCCATCCAGAACACGCTGCTGGAGAAATTGCACACCTTCGGCCTTGGCCGCATTCACCAGTTCGCCGACCAGGGTATAGGGGTCGAGAAAATGCCCGGTACTGGGGAAGAACAAACCACCTTGTATGGCGTCGCTCAATTGCGGCGCGACCGTACGCACCGCCTCGCCGCTCCAGAACTCCACGGCTACGCCTTGCTGGCGCATGCGTTGCTGCAGCGCATCCAGGGCGACGCGGGATTCGGCGCGCTCAAACACCAGCAACGAGCCGTCTTCGCGCAGCAGTTGCGTTTGCCCAATGGAATGCAGCAAGCGCTGCCACGCACCCAGGCTGCCTTTATTCAATGCACGCAGGCCGGCCACGGTGCGCTGGTAGCTCGCCGGTCGCAGGTTCAACAGCAGGCGAATAAACCAGGGCAGAGCGCGGGGCAGGTAGGCCCAGTCCAGCCGTAGCGGGCCCATGGGGTTCAGGAGCATGGCCGGCAAGCGCTTGAGGATCGACAGGTCGGCGATGGGGAATACCTGTTCCGTCGCCAGGTGACCGGCGTTACCATAGGAGGCGCCCATGCCCGGCGCCTGCGCGTCGATCACCTGCACCTGCCGACCTTGGCGCGCCAGCTGCAAGGCACAGGTGACGCCGATGATGCCGGCGCCGACCACCACAATGTCTGCTTGATTGGGCTCGGCCATGGCTAGGCTTCTCTCTGGCCGTCGAGCAGGCGTCGTAACCCTAGCGGGTTGTCGTGCCCGAGCGCAGCGGGCAGCAGGGCATCCGGGAAATCCTGATAGCACACCGGGCGCAGGAACCTGTGGATCGCCGCCGTGCCCACCGAGGTGCTGCGCGCATCCGACGTCGCCGGGAACGGCCCGCCATGCACCATCGCATCGCAGACTTCCACGCCGGTCGGCCAGCCGTTGACCAACAGGCGCCCGGCCTTGCGTTCCAGTACCGGCAGCAGTGCGCGGGCCTGTAGCAGATCCGGCTCATCCAAGTGCAAGGTCGCGGTGAGTTGACCTTCCAGGTGTTCGGATACCTGGCGCACTTGCTCGACATCGCGGCATTCCACCACCAGCGAGGCGGCGCCGAAGACCTCGGCTTGCAGATGTTCGTTGCTCAGGAATGCCTGGGCCTGGGTCACGAACAGGTGGGCCTGGCCTTGATTTGGCCCGGCGGCCGCCAGGCCCTTGGCGGCGCCTTGGGCGTGCTGGGCTAATGCACTCACGCCGGTTTCGTAGGCGCTGAACATGCCCGGGGTGAGCATGGTCTGGGCCGGGCAACGTGCAAGCAGATCACTGGCGCCCTTGATAAAGCGGTCCAGGGCGCTACCTTTCACGGCGATTACCAAGCCGGGGTTGGTGCAGAACTGGCCGGCACCTTGGGTCAGTGACGCGACAAAGCCTTCGGCCAATGCTTCAGCCCGTGCTTCAAGCGCGGCAGCAAACAGGTAGACCGGATTGATCGAACTCATTTCCGCATATACCGGAATCGGCTCCCGGCGTGCCTGGGCGGCCTGGCACAGCGCGACACCGCCACTGCGCGAACCGGTAAAACCTGCGGCCTTGATGCGCGGGTCGGTCACCAGGGCGATACCCACCTCGTTACCCGCGCCATAGAGCAGTGAAAACACGCCTTCGGGCAAGCCACACTGTTTGACCGCCTGCGCAATGGCGCGGCCCACCAGCTCGCTGGTGCCAGGGTGGGCGCTGTGGGCCTTGACCACCACCGGGCAACCGGCAGCGAATGCCGATGCGGTATCGCCGCCCGCCACGGAGAAGGCCAGGGGGAAGTTGCTGGCGCCAAACACTGCGACCGGGCCCAGGGCAATATGGCGCTGGCGCAAGTCGGCGCGGGGCAGCGGTTGGCGCTGGGGTTGCGCGCTATCGATCCGCACGTCGAGCCATTCACCCAGGCGCACGGTGCGGGCAAAGGCGCGCAACTGCCCGCAGGTACGACCGCGTTCGCCTTGAATGCGTGCGCGGGGCAGGCCGGTTTCGGCGCTGGCGCGTTCGATCAATTCATCGCCCAGGGCTTCGATGTTATCGGCAATGGTTTCAAGAAACCCGGCGCGGTCTGCCAAGGTTGTTTCGCGGTAAGCATCAAAGGCGGCCCACGCCAATGCGCAGGCCTGTTCGACCTGCTCGCCGTCGCCGCCGGTGTAGGCAGGCTCCAGTGGCGTGTCGGTGGCGGGGTTAATGGCGCGGATCGCATCGCGATGGCCGCAAAGGGATTGCTGACCGATCAGCATCTTGCCTGTCAGAGTCATGGGGCATCCTGGAAAACAGAGGGGGTTGTAGGAGCAAGCTTGCTCGCGAAAAAAGTGCATATAACGCGTTCATTCAGGATGAACGCGTTATCGCTGACGACCTTCGCGAGCAAGCTCGCTCCTACAGAAATTCAAGCGACGTTCTGTTCAGCCGACCAGTTGGCATACCACTGGCGGAACAACGCGTACTGCTGCTCGGCATATCGACGCTGGGCCTCGCTGAGCACATCGGTTTCGTTGAAGTGCAGGGCGTATCCCTGGTCACCGTTGAGCACCATCAGGTGCTTGTAATACAGCACCAGGTCGCAACCTTCGTCGAACGATGACAGCACCGCCAGTGCGGCTTCCAGCTCGCGGGCCTGGCGACGGGCTTTGGCATCGCCCTTGGCAGCTTTTTTGCTCAGGGCCACCAGCTGCAAGACTTCCCGTGGCAGCGCGTTGCCGATGCCGGTGATTGCGCCGGTGGCGTTGCAGTTGACGAAACCGTGCACCACCTGGGTGTCGACACCGACCATCAAGGTTACGTCGTCGTCCTGGGAGGTGATGTTTTCTGCGGCGTAGCGCAGGTCGGCGCCGCCGCCAAACTCCTTGAAGCCGATCAGGTTCGGGTGCTCGCGACGCAGCTCGAAGAACAGATCGGCGCGGGTGGCGAAGCCGTAGTAGGGGCTGTTGTAGATCACGGCCGGCAGGTTGGGCGCAGCATTGAGGATCGCCGCAAAGTGAGCCTTTTGCGCGGTGACCGAAGCCCCACGGGACAGCACGCGGGGAATCACCATCAAGCCATGGGCGCCGACCTTGGCGGCATGGGCCGCGTGGGCCACCGCCTCGCGGCTGTTCACCGCGCCGGTACCGACGATGGTCGGCACGCCGGCCGCAACCAGGCGCGCCACGCCTTCCTGGCGCTGTGCCTCGGTGAGCAGCGGCCAGTCGCCCATGGAGCCGCAATACACCACTGCGCTCATGCCGATATCGATCAGCTCGCGGCCCTTGGCGACCAGCGCGTCGAAGTCCGGCTGGCGCTCGGCGGTGCAGGGGGTCATCAGGGCGGGCATGCAGCCGGTGAAGATGTTGTCGCTCATGGTGCTAACTCCATTCAGGTCAATAAAAAACAGGTTCAAATGCCCCAGGCAAACGGGTCCTGCTCGTCGATCAGCAAGGTGCTGTCGGCGGTCATGTAGGCGCGGCCGGAGATGAACGGGCGCACACGTTCGCCGTCCCATTCATAGCGGCCCTGGAACTGGCTGCCGGTGATGCTGGCTTGTACCCAGGTGTCTCCTGCAGCAAGTTTGCCGTCGGCGGCCAGGCAGGCGAGCTTGGCGCTGGTGCCGGTGCCGCAGGGTGAACGGTCGTAGGCTTTGCCGGGGCACATGACGAAGTTGCGGCTGTCGGCGTGGTCGTCGTCAGCGAACAGTTCGATATGGTCGATCAGCGCGCCATCGGCGCCGTGAATACCCTGGGCCTCAAGGGCCTTGAGCATTGCCCAGGTGTAGTCGGTCAAGGCCTCCACGTTGTCCATCTGCAACGCCTGGCCGTGGTCCGAGACCAGGAAGAACCAGTTGCCGCCCCAGGCAATGTCGCCCAGCACCGTGCCATGCCCAGGCACCTGCACCGCTACCTGCTGGCGGTAGCGGTAAGCTGGCACGTTGCGCAGGGTCACGTTGCCGTCCTCGTGCAGGGTGGCCACCACCGGGCCCACGGGCGTGTCGATGGTGTGCACACCCGGGGCGACAAGTCCGAGGTAATGCAGCGACGCCATCAGGCCGAGGGTGCCGTGGCCGCACATGCCGAGGTAGCCGGCGTTGTTGAAGAAGATCACCCCGCAGGTGGCGCCCGGCGTGACGGGCGCGCAATACAGCGCGCCGACCAGTACGTCATTGCCCCGTGGCTCCAGCAGGCAGGCGCGGCGCCACCGGTCGTGGTGGGTGCGCAGGTGTTCCAGTTGCTCGGCGATGGAGGCGCCGAGCAACTCAGGGAAGCCGCTCATTACCAGACGCGTAGGTTCGCCGCCGGTGTGCGAGTCGATCACGTGCAGCCGTTTCATAGAACGCTCCATCAGTGGGTAGTTGGGGACAGTGGGGCGCGGTAAGGCGCATCGCTGACGGCTTCGCTTTCGTCGTCTTCGTGTTCCAGGCGCACCAGGTGGGCCGGCACGCCGGTGGCGGCGCCCCAGTAGTAGATGCCTAGGGCACAAGCCGCCACGACCAGGGTGTCAAACGGGTGGCTGATCACGCCGATGCCGCCAAAGCTGCCGAGCTTGGAGAGCAAAATGGTCACGGCGTAGAAGCCGATCAGCCAGGCCGACGAGCGCACTTGTTGTTTGAGATTCAAATGCGCGGTCGGCACCCAGCGTGCGCACAGCAGGTACACCACAAACATCAGGATTTGCAGGCCCAGCAGCCAGGACACCGTGCTCCAGCCCGACCAGTACACGATCAGCGCGGCGATGATGAACGACAGCGGGCCCAGCACCGCCATGCCCTTGACCCGGAACGGGCGCGCCATGTCCGGCGCATTGCGGCGCAGGGCGGCGACGGTCACCGGGGCCACGGCGTAACTGAGGATCAGCGCCGCGGACACCACGTTGATCAGCGCTTCCCAGGACGGGAACGGCAGGGTCCAGAACACCGACAGGCCAAAGGTCAGCCATAGCGCCGGGCGCGGGATGCCGGACTTTTCATCAATGCGCGTGAAGATCTTGAAGAAGGTCCCGGTCTGCGCCCAGCCATACACCACGCGCGGGGTGGCGTTCATGTAGATATTGCCGCAGCCGCTGGGGGAGATGACCGCATCGGCCACCACCAGGTAGGCCAGCCAACCCACGCCCAGGGCCAGGGCGATATCGCGATAGGGCAGCGCCAGTTCCTTGCTGATCCCGGCCCAGCCATTGGCGAGCATTTCGGTGGGCACGCCGCCGAGAAACGCGGTTTGCAGCAGCACATAGATGGCAGTCGACAGCAGCACCGAGAGAATCAACGCGATGGGAATGGTGCGCTGCGGGTTCTTGACTTCGCTGGCCACCGAAATGATCGGCGTCAGCCCCAGGTAGGCAAAAATCACCCCGCCTGCCGACACTGCCATCTCAATGCCTGAGAGGCCGAACGGGGCAAAGCCGTGCATCTGGAAATTCGCCGGTTTGAAGAAAGTGAACAGCACGCCGATCACCAGCAACGGCACGATGAACTTGAACACGCTCACCAGGTTATTGGCGATGGCAAAGGTCTTGACGCTGCGGTAGTTGAGGACAAAGAACAGGCACAGCAGCGCGAACTGCACCAGCCAGCCAAGGGTGGTGGGGTCGCTGGAGCCGGCCTTGGTCAACTCCGGAAACCACGCTGCCGCGTATTGGCGCGAAGCAACCACTTCAATCGCCACCAGGCTGGAAAACGCGATCAGCGTGATAAAACCCATCAGGTAGCCCAGCAGCGGGCCATGGGAGTACACCGGGTAGCGCACCACGCCACCGGCGCGGGGCAGGGCGGCGCCGAGTTCGCAGTAGACGATGCCCAACAGCAGTACGGCGAAACCACCCAGCAACCAGGAGAAAATCCCTGCCGGGCCGGCGATGGCCGACACATGGCTGGCGGCGAACAGCCAACCCGAACCGAAGATGGCACCCAACCCGATAAAGGTGAGGTCCGTCAGTGATAGCTGTTTCTTGAACTTGCCTTGGCCTGACATAGCGGCGCCTTCTTGTGAGTTATTGGATAGGCATGCAGTGGCGCTATCGTGAACTCATCGACATGGCGGCGATTGATGTTTTGCGTGGGGATGGATGACGAATTCAGCACAGTTTGACGCGCTCGACAGCGCCTGGCGTATGGCGCAACCTGCTCGTTGTAAAAATATAAAAAGGCAGTGATAGTCATGTTGCACAGCGCGTTTGCGAGCCTTTTCCAAGGCAGTCGACCCCACAGCATCGAACAGCTACTGAGCGGTGTAGAGCAGTTACTGCCGATGCTCGACGTGTTGCCCAATGCCGCGATTTTTATCAAGGACCTCGACGCCCGCTATGTGCTTGCCAACCGCACCCTGGTGCAGCGCTGCGGCCTGCGGCAGTTGCAACCGCTGCTGGGCAAGACCAGCGCCGAGGTGTTTCCCGCGCAGCTGGGGCCGGGCTATACCGAGCAAGATCGGCGTGTACTCGAGCAAGGGCTGGTGCTCGAAGACCAGCTTGAACTGCACCTCTATGGGACCCGCGAGCCCGGCTGGTGCCTCACGCATAAATGGCCGCTATACAACCATCTCGGCGCGATCATCGGCCTGGCCGGGATTTCGGTCGACCTGCAATCGGCCAGCGAAACCCACCCGGCCTATCAACGCCTGGCGGCAGTGGACGAACACATCCGCACCCACTTCAACCGCCGCGTGACCCTTGGTGAATTGACCCGTATCGCCGGGATATCCGTGGCGCAGCTGGAACGCTACTGCAAGCGCGTCTTCCACCTCACGCCGCGGCAAATGATCCAGAAAGTACGTCTGGAGCATGCCCGGCGGCTGTTGCATACCGACCTGCTGATTACCGAGGTGGCGCTGCAATGCGGATATACCGACCACAGCGCCTTTACCCGGCAGTTCAAGGCATTGACCGGGTTCACCCCCAGGCAGTATCGGCAGACAACGCCAGGAGACAAGACAGACGAAAATCTAGTGTGGGAGGGAGCTTGCTCCCGATAGCTGTGGGTCAGATAAACATATGCTGACTGACACACCGCTATCGGGAGCAAGCCCCCTCCCACATTTTAGATTGCTGCCGGCCCTGGCTCTATTTCAATGCAACGAATGGCGCGCACGCCCCTCATATGCTTACGAGTAACCTTTAATGACCACAGGTACCGAGCTTATGACCGCGGCGAACAACGATCATGTGAACTGGCTGGTGCAACAATCGATGCTGCACGCGGCGCGGCAGCGTGCCAAGCTCTACTCCGGGCAAGGGCGCTTGTGGCAGCAGCCCTACGCGCATACCCGGCCGCGTGATGCGTCAGCCTTGTCGTCAGTGTGGTTCACCGCCTACCCGGCGTCGATTGTCACCCGCGAAGACGGCACGGTGCTGGAAGCGCTGGGTGATGAAACCTTATGGCATGCCCTGTCAAAAATTGGTATCCAGGGCATCCACAACGGCCCATTGAAGAAGTCCGGCGGCTTGTCCGGTACCGAACACACACCGACCATCGACGGCAATTTCGACCGCATCAGCTTCGATATCGACCCACAGCTGGGCACCGAGGCGCAGTTGCAGGCGTTGACGCGCATGGCCGCCGCGCACAATGCGGTGATCATCGACGACGTGATCCCGTCCCACACCGGTAAGGGCGCGGACTTTCGCCTGGCGGAGATGGCCTACGAGGACTACCCCGGGCTGTACCACATGGTGGAAATCCGCGAGGAAGACTGGCCGTTGCTGCCTGAGGTGGAGGAGGGGCGTGATGCGCAGAACCTCAGCCCGCTGCAGGTGGACGCGCTGCGTGACAAGCACTACATCGTCGGCCAACTGCAACGGGTGATTTTCTTCGAGCCTGGCGTGAAGGAAACCGACTGGAGCGCCACGCCCGTCGTGATCGGCGTAGACGGCAAGCCGCGCCGCTGGGTGTACCTGCATTACTTCAAGGAAGGCCAACCCTCGCTGAACTGGCTTGACCCTTCGTTCGCCGCGCAGCAGATGATTATCGGTGATGCGCTTCACGCCATCGATGTGATGGGCGCGAAGATCCTGCGCCTGGATGCCAACGGTTTTCTCGGTGTGGAGCGCAAGCTCGACGGCACGGCCTGGTCGGAAAGCCATCCACTGTCGATCACCGGCAACCAGTTGCTTGGTGGCGCGATCCGCAAAGCCGGCGGTTTCAGCTTCCAGGAACTCAACCTCACGGTGGACGATATTGCGTCCATGTCCCACGGCGGTGCCGACCTGTCCTATGACTTCATCACCCGGCCGGCCTATCAGCATGCGTTGCTGATGGGCGACACTGAATTCCTGCGTCTGATGCTGCGCCAGATGCATAACCTTGGCATCGATCCGGGGTCACTGATCCACGCTTTGCAGAACCATGACGAACTGACCCTGGAGCTGGTGCATTTCTGGACGCTGCATGCCCATGACACGTTCCTGTTCCAGGGCCAGACTTTCCCCGGCAACATCCTGCGCGAGCACATCCGCGAGCAGATGTACGAACGCCTGACCGGCGAGCACGCGCCGTATAACCTCAAGTTCGTCACCAACGGCGTGTCCTGCACCACCGCCAGCATCATCACCGCTGCCCTGGGTATTCGTGACCTTGAAGCGATCACCCCGGCCGATATCCAGCAGATTCGCCAGATCCATCTGCTGCTGGTGATGTACAACGCCATGCAGCCCGGGGTGTTTGCGCTGTCCGGCTGGGACCTGGTGGGTGCGCTGCCATTGGCAGCCGAGGAAGTCGCGCACTTGATGGCCGATGGCGATACCCGCTGGATCCATCGCGGCGCCTACGACCTGGTCGATCTCAACCCCGACGCCGAGCTGTCGGCCGGGCAGATGCCACGCTCGAAAAGCCTGTATGGCAGCCTGAACAGCCAGTTGGAAGACCCGGAGTCATTTGCCTCGCAACTGCAAAAAATCCTCGCCGTGCGCCGTGCTTACGACATCGCTGCCAGCCGCCAGATCCTGGTGCCCGACGTGGAAAACCCCGCATTGTTGATCATGGTCCACGAGTTGCCGGCCGGTAAGGGCACGCAGATCACCGCGCTGAACTTCGGCGCGACGTCGATCACCGAAACCTTGCACTTGCCCGATATCGCGGCGGGGATGGTGGTGGACATTATCAATGAACGGGTGGAAGGTGACCTGACGGCCGAGGGTGATTTCACTATCACGCTGGATGCCTATGAAGGCCTGGCGTTGCGGGTGGTGAGCAGTACGCCGATGTAACGCGGACCGGGCGCTGACAAGCCGGGTGTAAAGGAATTCAGCGTCCTTGAACCCGGCTTGTTTGCAATCAGAACAGCATCAGACCATCAATGATGCTTATTCTTGTGCTTATGCTTGTTACCTTTATGCTTCGCGCCGCCTGAACGATGATTGCTCTCGTCGTCGGCCAGGTTATTACCCAGCGCGCCACCGGCTGCACCACCGACGCCTGCGCCGATGGTCGAACCGGTGGTGCCGCCCAGGCGATTACCAATCACCGACCCGCCGGCAGAACCCAAACCGCCGCCAATCGCCGCTTCGGTTTTATTGCCCTTTTGCGCGCCAACCGCGCCACCGGCGGCGCCACCCACGCCTGCACCGATGGCCGCGCCGGTCGATCCGCCGAGCTGTTGGCCTACCACATTGCCCAACGCGCCGCCGACACCGCCGCCCAGCGCGGCAGTGCCATCTCCGGCGGCCAGGGCCCCTTGGGAAATCAGGATGCCCAATGCCAGGGCAGGGAATGTCATTTTCATTTTTTTGTACCTCAAGGGCTGTCTCAGGCGCTCACGGTTTAAAGCACGCCTGGCATTCAGATTAGAGCACATGCGGTATCACTGTGGTTTTTGCGATAGTCATTGGCGCAAGAAAAAATTTCTTGCAGCCCTCTTGAATTCCGTTTCCGCGTCCATAAATTTTTGATCACGCGATGCCGAACGCGGGTCGCGTACTAAATCACTTGGAGAAACTCAGGAGATTTTAAAATGGCTACTACCCTTTCGTTGGCCCCACTGTTCCGTCAATCGGTGGGCTTTGATCGCTTCAATGACCTGTTCGAGTCGGCGCTGCGTAGCGAGGCTCCGAATTCCTATCCGCCTCATAACGTGGAAAAGCACGGTGACGACGCCTACCGCATTGTCATCGCCGTCGCTGGCCTGACCGAGGAGGACCTGGATATCCAGGTCGAAAGGGGCGTCTTGACGGTTTCCGGCGGAAAACGCGAAACCGACGATAAGGTCGCTTACCTGCACCAGGGCATTGCCCAACGTGCCTTCCGGTTGTCGTTCCGCTTGGCGGACCACATCGAAGTGCGTGGCGCAGCCCTGACCAACGGGTTGCTGAGCATTGACCTGCTGCGCGAGGTGCCTGAAGAGGCCAAGCCAAAACGCATCACGATTGGTGGCGAAACCAAGCCTGAGCTGCGTCAGGTAAGTGTGCAGTAAAGCAATCGGCGGTAAGAAGGCGCTCTACGGAGCGCCTTTTTTTGTGTGCGTCAGACCTCGGTCTTGACCGCGAACAACTTCCTCGCCTCGGCAAAACACTTCTCGGCAATGGCCGAGCGTGGTTCGGTCTTGCGCATCACCATGCCCAGGGGCGCAAGGACGCTGGCGTCCGGCAGGTTGATGAACGCGAGGTTCTCGATCGGGCTCTCCAGGCCACTGTCCAGGGGCATGATCGCGCAACAGAAGCCTTCGTGGATGGCCTGGAACAGTTGATATGTGGAATCGCTTTCGAGGATCGGCTGCGGATCGAGGCCGCGGCTGCGGAAGCTCAGGTCGATGGACTTGCGGTAGTGCATGCCATTACTGATCATCCCCAGAGGCAATTCGGCAGCGTCTTCCCAGCTCATTTCCGTGCCGTCGAAATGGAAATGACGAGTGTCGTACAGCAGGCCGACACGGGTTTCGCCCAATTCGAAAAAATCCAGGTAGTTGGCGTTTACATGGTCCAGGTAGCACACACCCAGGTCCAGCTGGTTGGTGCCCAGGGCTTCGATGATTTTGTCCGAGCTCATGGAGGTCAGGCTGAACTTGAGCTCCGGGAAGGTGTGGGACAAACCCTGGATGTAGCTGATCGGGTTGAATCCGCTAAGCGGCACCAGGCCCAGGCGCAGGTTACCGACCAATTGACCACGGCACGCGGCGGCTTCGGCGAACAAGCCATCGTGGGCGGCAAGCAGGGTCCGGGCCCAGGCCAGCACGCGCTCACCGGCCTGGGTGAAACCTTCGAAGCGCTGGCCGCGGGTGACCAGCTCCAGGCCCAGCTCATCTTCCAGGTTGCGCAGGCGCATCGACAGGGTTGGCTGGGTGATATGGCAGCGTGCGGCAGCCTGGCCGAAGTGTCGGGTCTGCTCCAGCGCGATAAGGAATTTAAGTTGCTTTATGTCCATTAAGACACCTGCCCGGGAATAAGTGAAAGACGCTCAAGGCGCGTGGTGCTGTAACCAGCGCAACCCAGCGAATGAATGAACAGACGATCTCATTGTAACGGCAGGCACGTCCAATCACCTGTATTGACGAAGCGATTGATGCACTCGATAGCAGCCCTGGGCCGCCTGTAAAAGCCGTGATAGAAACGCTCGATAACCCGGTCAGCCGTAACGATTAGACAGCCATCGTTTCAGCGCTTTAGCCTGCGGCCATTGTCTTGATAATCGCCTGCCGGAGAATCACATGAGCATAACGTCGGATGCATTGTTTGTACCCTTGAATATTGCCGTATTGACGGTCAGCGATACCCGCGAATATGCCAATGACACCTCCGGGCAATTGCTGGTCAGCCGCCTGTTGGAAGCCGGGCACCGCCTGGTGGAGCGCAACCTGCTCAAGGATGACCTGTACAAAATTCGCGCCCAGGTGGCGACCTGGATCGCCGATGAGCGTGTGCAGGTGGTATTGATCACCGGCGGTACCGGCTTTACCGGCCGCGACAGCACTCCCGAGGCAGTGGGATGTTTGCTGGATAAGCATATTGACGGTTTCGGTGAGCTGTTTCGTGCGATCTCGATTCTTGATATTGGTACTTCGACGGTGCAGAGCCGCGCCTTGGCCGGCCTGGCCAACGGCACGCTGGTGTGCTGCCTGCCGGGCTCGACCGGTGCTTGCCGCACGGCTTGGGAAGGCATCCTCGCTGAGCAACTCGATGCGCGCCACCGCCCATGTAACTTCGTGCCGCACCTCAAGCCGGTGGCTCTGTGCGGCACGCGAGGATGAGCCGCGCAGGGCTGATGTCGGTGGAGGAGGCCATTGCTGCGTTGTTGGCCATGGCCCAGGAACACCGCCTGCAAGACAGCGAGTCGGTGTTGCTCAGCGATGCCCGGCAACGGGTGCTGGCCAATGACCTGGTGGCCACCCTTGACCTGCCGCCCTGGCCAAACAGTGCCATGGACGGCTACGCCCTGAACCTCACGGGTTGGCAGGGCCAGCCACTGCCGGTGTCGCAACAGGTCTTCGCCGGTCAAGCGCCCCCAGCACTGTTGCCCGGCACCTGCGCGCGCATCTTCACTGGCGCACCGGTGCCGGACGGTGCCAATTGCGTTGAGATGCAGGAAAACGCCGAGGTGCTGGACGATGCGAGCGTGCGCTTCACCCAGCCGTTGCGCGAGGGCCAGAATATCCGCGCCCAAGGCCAGGAAAACCGTGCCGGTGAGGTATTACTGCAGGCCGGCAAGCGACTCGGCCCTTTCGAGTTGGCCGTTGCAGCGGCCCAGGGTTGCACCCATGTGTCGGTGGTACGCCGGCCACGGGTGGCGCTGCTGTCCACCGGCGATGAACTGGCCGAGCCGGGCACGCCGCTCAAGCCTGGCTGCATCTACAACAGCAATCGCACCTTGCTTAGCCATTGGCTGGGCGCACTGGGGTGTGAGGTCATCGACGGCGGTATTCTCCCCGACCAGTCGCAACTGACTCGGCTCAAGCTGGAGCAGTTGCAACAGGCGGCCGACCTGATCCTGACCACCGGCGGCGTGTCAGCCGGCGATGCCGATTACCTCGGCCAGGTACTGCGTGAATGCGGCAAGCCGTTGTTCTGGAAACTTGCGATCAAACCGGGCAAACCCCTGACCGTCGGTTCATTTGGCCGTGTGCCAGTGATCGGCCTGCCCGGTAACCCGGCCTCGGCACTGGTGACCTTCGGGCTGCTGGCGCGGGCATATCTGTTGCGCATCCAGGGCGTCGATGATGTCACGCCGATGAGCTTTGAGGTGAGTGTGGGGTTTGAGTGGCCGAAAGCCGGCAGTCGCCGCGAATACCTGCGCTCCAGGATCGAGGCGGGCAGGGCGGTGCTGTATCCGAACCAGAGTTCCGGGGTGATGCTGGGTGCGTCGTGGGCGGATGGGTTGGTTGAAATTTTTGAGGGCAGCACATTGCAGATGGGTGATATGACGCGGTTTATACCGTTCTCTGAGTTATTCTGATTCGGGCCGCGCCGAGCCTTGGCGAGGTACCGAGTGGTCGGGTAAGAGTAATCAGTTTTGATCCAACAGCCTGTAGCTATCTGGCTGATGCTCCGCGCTCCAAATGTGAGAGGGGCGGTGCGACGATTCGACATGCTCCCGATTGGGCCTGTCGGTGTACATATCCATTCCTGCGACAACGGCCACCTTGAGCGGCCGTTACCTGAATACCGGATAGTTACTTGGCCTGATCCAGCATTCTGGTCGCCTGTCAGGCCGCCATCGGGAGCAAGCCCCCTCCCACAGGTCCAGCGGCGCACCCAAGTCGTGTAGAAGGTCGAACAACTCGTTCCGCGCCTGAACCGGCATGGGTCAGCCTCCGGTCACTTGGGGGAAGAATGCGATTTCGTCGAAGTCTTCGATCACCGCTTCCGGTGTACAAATTTTCTGGTTCAGCGCACACATCAGGCTGGTTTCACCCAGCACCTGCTGCCAGGTCTCACCGCGGGCGCATAGCAATTGCCTGACGTCTGCAATGGTGTGCAGGGACTCATCCAGTACGAGCTGTTCACCGCCGATGCCCTCGTGCATGGGGCACCTCGGGGCAGCTCGATACAAAAAAGGGAAAGCCGGTCGATTAGCCGCCGGTCATGTTCATGAAACGCACCACCTGCACGTGGTCGTTGAGTTCGAAGTTGTGTCGGTACGGCTTGATCTTCATCGACTCAAGGATGGCGTTTTCCAACCGTTGCGGCTCACCCGGGTAACGGCGCAGCACCTCCTTGAGGTCGACCGAATGCTCGTTGCCCAGGCACAGCAGCAAGCGGCCTTCTACGGTCAGCCGCACGCGGTTGCAGGTGCCGCAGAAGTTGTGGCTGTGGGGGGAAATAAAGCCCAGGCGGATATGCGGCGCTTCGGCCAGACGCCAGTAGCGTGAAGGGCCCTGGGTCGATTCGGCGGAGTCGATCAAGGTGTAGCGTTCGGCGATGCGTTCGCGCACTTGCGCACTGGAGTAGAACACCTCGGCACGGCTGTGTTCGCTGATCACGCCCAGGGGCATTTCCTCGATAAAGCTGATATCCACGCCGCGTTCGATGGCGAACGCTACCAGGTCGTTGATCTCGTGATCGTTGCGGCCTTTCATCACCACGCAATTGAGTTTGGTGTGTTGAAAACCCGCAGCATTCGCGGCGTCGATACCGGCGATGACCTTGGCCAGATCGCCGGTGCGCGTCAGTTCGCGAAAGCGCTGGGGGTCGAGGCTGTCGAGGCTGATATTCAGGCGCTTGAGGCCGGCATCGAACAACGGCGCGGCGAGCTTGCCCAGCTGCGAGCCGTTAGTGGTCATGCACAGCTCGCGCAGTCCGGGAAGGGCGGCGATGCGCTGGCACAGGTCAACCACACCGGGGCGAATCAGCGGCTCGCCGCCGGTAAGGCGGATTTTGCGAGTGCCCAGGGTGACGAAGCTTTCAGCCAGTTGATACAGCTCCTCCAGCGTGAGGATGCGCTGGCGCGGCAGGAACTGCATGTCTTCGGCCATGCAATACACACAACGGAAATCACAGCGGTCGGTCACCGACATTCTGAGGTAGTCGACCCGGCGAGAAAAACTATCCATCAGGATCTTATCGGTCATGGAAACCTCCGGCTGCGACTCAATAGAAGCGTAGCCATGGCGTTGTTTTTGAGCGCTCGACAGAGATGAGAGCCTTATTTGATTCAAGCCTAAAGTTGTTTTTGAAGGGCGTCTAATCACTATTAGCAACTGAGTGATCGATGAAATCTATAACGATTTTATTTGAGCTTTTTAAGTTCATATCACTATGAAAAATAACGACTTTAATGATGATCGATGTTATCGATGGCGTGGTCATTATTTGTGATTAGACAGATGTTTTTGCAGGGCCTAGCCTGAATATGTAAACCGATTTCGAGACCGTGGAAAGATCGGTGCAAACACTGTTTGCGTTCTGCAATGCCTGAAAATAACCATCAATAAAGGCTTTAAGTTAGGCGCTGCCTATGCGTGAAGTCCTGGAGAAGCATCATGAGCGAAGTTGAGCGTTATAAACCCTACAAGGGGGCGGCCGCCGGTTGGGGCGCGCTGATCGCGGTGACGAAAAACTGGCTGGGCAGTGAAAACGCGCTCAAGAACATCCGCGCGATGCTCAAGACCAACCAGAACGGCGGTTTCGACTGCCCCGGTTGCGCCTGGGGCGAGTCGCCGGAAAGCGGCATGGTCAAGTTCTGCGAGAACGGCGCCAAGGCGGTCAACTGGGAAGCCACCGGGCGCCTGGTCAACCCGGCGTTCTTCAACAAATACACGGTGTCGTCGCTGGCAGCGCAAAGTGACTATTGGCTCGAATACCAGGGCCGCCTGACACACCCGATGCGCTACGACGACTCCCTTGACCGTTATGTCGAAATTTCTTGGGACGATGCCTTTGCCCTGATCGCCAAGCACCTCAACGAGCTGGAATCGCCGGACCAGGCCGAGTTCTATACCTCGGGCCGCGCCAGTAACGAAGCGGCTTATCTGTACCAACTGTTCGTTCGCGCCTACGGCACCAATAATTTTCCCGATTGTTCGAACATGTGCCACGAAGCCAGCGGCCTGGGCATGGACGACAGTGTCGGCGTGGGCAAAGGCACGGTGACCTTCGATGACCTGGAAGAAGCCGACGCGATTTTCGTCATTGGCCAGAACCCCGGCACCAACCACCCACGTATGCTCGAACCGCTGCGCGAGGCGGTAAAGCGCGGTGCCCAGGTAATTTGCTTCAACCCGCTCAAGGAACGTGGGCTGGAGCGTTTCCAACACCCGCAGCATCCCCTGGAGATGCTCACCAATGGTTCCGAACCTACCTCGTCGGCGTACTTTCGCCCGGCCTTGGGCGGCGACATGGCAGCTTTTCGCGGCATCGCCAAGTTCCTGCTCAAATGGGAACGTGAAGCCCTGGAGAACGATGGCGAGGCAGTCTTCGACCGCGCTTTCATCGCCCGGCACACCTCGGGCCTGGAGCGCTACCTGGCGCAGGTGGACGCCACCTCATGGGCGCATATCGTCGAGCAATCAGGCCTGAGCCTTGAGGATATCGAGCTGGCCGCACGCATGTATCGACGTGCCAAGCGGGTGATCATGTGCTGGGCGATGGGGGTGACCCAGCACACGCATTCGGTGCTGACCGTGCAGGAGATCATCAACGTACAACTGTTGCGCGGCAACATCGGCCGGCCAGGGGCGGGGCTGTCGCCCGTACGCGGTCATAGCAACGTGCAAGGCGACCGCACCATGGGCATCAACGAACTGGCGCCGCCGGAGTTGATCAACGCATTGGAAGCACGCTTTGACTTCAAGGTGCCGCGCCGCCATGGTCACAATACGGTCATGGCGATTGCGGCCATGGAAGAAGGGCGCGCCAAGGTCTTCATCGGTCTGGGCGGCAATTTTGCCCAAGCCACGCCGGACACCCCGCGCACCCACGCGGCGCTGCGCAAGTGCGATCTCACCGTGCACATCGCTACCAAGCTCAACCGCAGCCATCTGGTGACGGGTCGCGAAGCCTTGATCCTGCCGTGCCTGGGCCGCACCGATATCGACATCCAGGCAGAAGGCCCGCAAGGCGTGACCGTTGAAGACACCTTCAGCATGGTGCACATCTCCCACGGCCAGCTGAAACCCAAGTCGCCGCTGATGCGTTCGGAACCGGCAATCATTGCCGGGATCGCCAATGCGACCCTAGGCAAGCACCCGATTGACTGGCTGTGGACGGTGGCCGACTACGGCCGCATCCGCGACCTGATTGCCGACACCATTCCCGGCTTCAAGGACTTCAACACCAAACTGCTGCACCCGGGCGGTTTCCACCTGGGCAACGACGCAGCGCGACGCATCTGGAAAACCGACACCGGCAAAGCCCAGTTTGTCTCCAGCGTGTTGCCGGCGCACCTGGTCAGCGAAGGCGTGCGCAACCTGGACGTCAAGCCGGAGCTGATCCTGCAGACCATGCGTTCCCACGACCAGTACAACACCACCCTGTACGGGCTCGATGACCGTTATCGCGGGGTTTATGGCATGCGCGATGTGGTGTTCGTCAATGAACAGGACATTCGCAAGCTGGGCTACGAGCCGGGGCAGAAAGTCGACATGGTCTCGCTGTGGGGCGATGGACGGGAGCGTCGGGTCAGCGGTTTTACCCTGATCGCCTACGACATTCCCGCCGGGCAGGCCGCCGCCTATTACCCGGAGACCAACCCGTTGGTGCCGCTGGAAAGCTATGGCGACCGCACCTTTACCCCGACGTCGAAGTTCATCGCCATCCGGCTTGAACCCGCGCCGGCCAGCAATCTGATCCAGTCCCACGGCGCTTGA
Organism: Pseudomonas khavaziana; assembly: GCF_036704165.1. Taxonomy (NCBI): domain Bacteria; kingdom Pseudomonadati; phylum Pseudomonadota; class Gammaproteobacteria; order Pseudomonadales; family Pseudomonadaceae; genus Pseudomonas; species Pseudomonas khavaziana. Next base: position 3,489,464 of record NZ_CP129946.1, on the reverse strand, counting down.
GCCGTACCGGGGCGGCCAGTACGGCGCCCTGGGTTTCCCTGATCACTGCACATCCGTTTGCCTCAGGCCACCAGGCCTGAGGCACGCCGGGCTGGGTGCGCGTGCGCATCAAGTTTCCATAAGGGTATTGCCATGTTAAATCTCCAGGCGCTGGACCTTGCGCGAATTCAATTCGCCTTCACGGTCTCGTTTCACATTATTTTCCCCGCCATCACCATCGGCCTGGCCAGTTTCCTGGCGGTGCTCGAAGGCTTGTGGCTCAAAACCAACAATGCGGTCTACAAGGACCTGTATCACTTCTGGGCGAAAATTTTCGCCGTCAACTTTGGCATGGGCGTGGTCTCGGGCCTGGTCATGGCCTACGAGTTCGGCACCAACTGGAGCCGCTTCTCGGACTTTGCCGGCAGTATCACCGGGCCGTTGCTCACCTATGAGGTGCTGACGGCGTTCTTCCTGGAAGCGGGCTTCCTCGGGGTCATGCTGTTTGGCTGGAACCGGGTAGGGCGGGGCCTGCACTTCTTTTCCACGGTGATGGTCGCCATCGGTACGTTGATCTCGACGTTCTGGATCCTGGCGTCCAACAGCTGGATGCAAACGCCTCAAGGCTTCTCCATCGTCGATGGCCGGGTGATGCCGCTGGACTGGTTCGCTATCGTGTTCAACCCGTCATTCCCGTTCCGCCTGGCGCACATGGCGATTGCCGCGTTCGTTGCCACTGCGTTCTTTGTCGGCTCATCGGCGGCCTGGCACCTGCTGCGTAACAACGACACGCCGGCGGTGCGCAAAATGCTCTCGATGGCGATGTGGATGGCGCTGATCGTGGCGCCGATCCAGGCAATCGTGGGTGATGCCCATGGCCTTAATACTCTGGAGTATCAGCCGGCGAAAATTGCCGCCATTGAGGGGCACTGGGAAAACGTCGGCGATGGCGCGACGCCGCTGGTGTTGTTTGGCATCCCGGACATGCAGGCCGAGAAGACCCGCTTTGCAATTGAAGTGCCGTACCTGGGGAGCTTGATCCTCACCCACAGCCTGGACAAACAGATCCCGGCGCTCAAGAGCTTCCCCAAGGAAGACCGGCCGAACTCGACCATCATCTTTTTCAGCTTCCGCATCATGGCCGGATTGGGCATGTTGATGATCCTTACTGGCTTGCTGGGCTTCGCCTCGCGGCGTAACGGCGCGTTGTATCGCAATCGCTTGTTCCTGCGCCTGGTGTTGTTCATGGGGCCGACCGGGCTGATCGCCATGCTGGCCGGCTGGATCACCACCGAAGTAGGGCGCCAGCCGTGGGTGGTCTACGGGCTGATGCGCACCGCCGACGCGGCGTCCAATCACAGCGTGACGCAACTGAGCATCTCCCTGGGGTTGTTTGTGCTCATCTACTTCTCGGTATTCGCCGTGGGTACCGGCTACATGATGAAGTTGGTGCGCAAGGGCCCGCAGCCCCATCACGACCATCCGCCACAGGGCGGCCCCGGTCAGGAACGCACACCGCGCCGTCCTCTGTCCGCTGTCACCGAGACGCTCGCGTCCGGCGACCACACCAACTGATCAAGGGGATTGCACATGGGCATTCAAGGTATAGACCTGTCGTTGATCTGGGGCGTGATCATTGCCTTCGGGGTGATGATGTACGTGATCATGGATGGTTTCGATTTGGGCTTGGGCATCCTGTTTCCGCTGATCCCGGACGAGCAGGAACGCGACGTGATGATGAACACCGTGGCCCCGGTGTGGGACGGTAACGAAACGTGGTTGGTGCTGGGCGGCGCGGCGTTGTATGGGGCGTTTCCGCTGGCGTACTCAGTGATCCTGGAAGCGTTGTACCTGCCGTTGATTTTCATGCTGGCCGGGCTGATCTTTCGGGGCGTGGCGTTTGAATTCCGCTTCAAGGCCAGCCCGCAGAAGCGGCATATCTGGGACATGGCGTTTATCGGCGGCTCGTTCCTGGCGACTTTCTGCCAGGGCGTGGTGATCGGCACCTACATCGCCGGCATTCCTGTGGTCAATCGCCAGTTTGCCGGGGGCAACCTTGATTGGCTGTCGCCGTTCCCGCTGTTCTGCGGGGTTGGGTTGGTGGTGGCCTACGCGTTGCTGGGCAGTACCTGGTTGCTGGTCAAGACCGAAGGCATGCTCGAATCGAGCATGCGCCTGTTCAGCCGTTACCTGGCCTTCGCGCTGATGGCGGTGGTGACGGTGTTGTGTGTGTGGACGCCGTGGCTGCACCCGGAAATCGCCCTGCGCTGGTTTGCCCAGGCGCACATTGTGGTATTCGGTGCCCTGATGCTACTGGGCGTACTGGCACTGGTGGGGCTGTTGAAGACTTTGCGCCAACACCACTCGCACTGGCCGTTCGTGTTCACCCTGGTCCTGGTATTTCTAGGGTATATCGGCCTGGCGTTCAGTATCTGGCCGAACATTGTGCCGCCATCCATCAGCTTATGGGACGCTGCATCGCCGCCGTCTAGCCAGTTGTTCATCCTGATTGGCACGCTGTTCATCCTGCCGATCATCCTGATGTATACGTGCTGGAGCTACTACGTATTCCGCGGCAAAGTGAGGATTGGCGATGGCTACCATTAAGGCACTGGAGGATTCGTGCATTTTAGTCACATCTTGTTACTGACCAATGCACTAAAAATATAGGGCTGTAGTGGCAAACCGGGACAAAACCTCGGTTTGCCACTCAATTTTCATAAAAATGTAACAACCCTGCTGCACAGTTCGGGAGCCCGTCACCACAACGAGTTCCTTTTAATGAAAAGCTTGATGAAGTCTGCAGCACTGGCCGTTACGGTTTCCCTTTGTGCCTCCTCCATGACCTTTGCCGCCGAGAGCGTGCGCCTGACCGGTTCCGGCGCCAGCTTCCCTGCACCGATCTACCTCACCTGGTTCAAGGATTTCAGCAAGAAGACTGCGGGCGTCACCGTGGATTATCAATCCAAGGGCAGCGGCGCCGGTGTGCAGGACTTCCTGAACAAAACCGTCGATTTCGCCGCCAGTGACTCGGCCATGAAAGACGAAGACATCGCCAAGGTGGCCGAAGGCGTGCAGTTGCTGCCGATGACCGCGGGTGAAATCGTGCTGGCCTATAATCTGCCGGGCAATCCCAAGGGTCTCAAGCTGCCACGCGACGTTTACTCCAATATCTTCCTGGGCAAGATCACCAAGTGGAACGACCCACAGATCGTGGCCGCCAACCCGGACCTGAAGCTGACCGATACGCCGATCACCGTGGTGGTGCGTGCCGACTCCAGCGGCACCACGGCGGTCTTCACCAAACACCTGTCGACCATTAACCCTGAGTTCAAGCAAGCGCTGGGGGAGGGCAACACCGTTAACTGGCCGGCCAGCGACAAGTTCATCAAGTCGCCCAAGAACGACGGCGTGACCGCCACCGTGCGCCAGACGCCGGGCGCTATCGGCTATATCGAATACGGCTTCGCCAAGCTGGCCAAGGTTGACTTTGCCCAGTTGCAGAACAAGGCCGGCCAGTACGTAGTACCGAACGCCGAAAGCGGTGCCGAGGCCCTGGCCGCGGTGAAGATGCCGGAAAGCCTGGTGGCCTGGTTGCCGGATCCGGACGGTGCCAAGTCCTACCCGATCACTTCCTACACCTGGATGATCTTCCGCAAGGATAACGGTAACCCGGCCAAGGCCAAGGCCATGCGCGAAATGGTCGAATACAGCCTGACCGAAGGGCAGAAAATCGCCGATTCGATGGGCTATATCCCGCTGCCGCAATCGGTGGTCGATCAGGTGCGCAAAGCCTCCGCCAACATCCAGTAATACCCGTGCGGCCGCTCCCGGTGTGGCTGCCAGCCATGCCAGGAGCGTTTCCTCCTTTGTTCCGGAATTGACCAATGATCAAACCTTTCGTCGTACCGGTTAACCCGGACTCTGCCTGCCAACCGCCCTCGGCAAAGGATTTCCTGGTAGACCGCACCTTCCGTGCGCTTGCGAAAATCGGGGTGGTACTGATTCTGGCGTTGGTCGTCGCCCTGGTCTTCGAGGTGGGACGCAAGGCCCTTCCAGGCATGGAAAAGCACGGGTTCGACGTGCTGCTTGGTAGTGTCTGGGACGTTAACCAAGGCAAGTACGGCATCTTGCCGGCTATTTGGGGCACACTCTACAGCGCCTTCATCGCGCTGCTGATTGCCGGCGCTTTCGGCGTCAGCATGGCGATTTTCCTGACCCAGGATTTCCTGCCGGCGAGGCTGGCCGCCGTGTTTCGCACCATTGTCGAGTTGCTCGCGGCCATCCCCAGCGTGGTGTATGGCTTGTGGGGCATCTATGTGGTGATCCCGGCGATCCGGCCCCTGACCACCTGGTTGAACAGCGAGCTGGGCTGGATACCGTTTTTCGGCACTTCGTTGAGCGGGCCCGGGTTGCTGCCGGCGGCGCTGGTATTGGCGATCATGATCCTGCCGACGATTGCCGCCGTGTCCCAGGACGCGCTGACCAGCGTGCCGATGAAAACCAAGCAGGCCGCCTATGGCATGGGCACCACCCACTGGGAAGCGATTCTCAAGGTGATGGTGCCATCCGCCGCCACCGGTATCTTCGGTTCCCTGGTACTTGGCCTTGGCCGCGCACTGGGTGAAACCATGGCGCTGGCGATGCTGGTGGGCAACGCCAACAACATTTCACTGTCGCTGTTCGCGCCGGCCAATACCCTGGCCGCCTTGTTGGCACTGAACTTCCCCGAAGCCGGGCCCAACGAGATCGAGGTGTTGATGTACGCCGCTCTCGTGCTGATGTTCATCACACTGTTGGTGAACGTTATCGGCTCCATGATCATGCTCTACGCCCAGCGGGGTACTAAACAATGACGAACCTCACGTCTCCTATAACCGCGGTGCCTAGCCTGCAGCGCAGGTTCGAAGGGCGCGCACTGCGCAGCCTGGTGTTGACCACGCTGGTGTGGCTTGGCGCGTTGCTCGCCAGTGTGCCGCTGATTTCCGTGCTCTACATGCTGATCACCCGTGGCGGCGCACGCTTGAGCCTGGAGGTGTTCACCGAACTGCCGCCCACCGGTTTCGAGACCGGCGGCGGGTTCGGCAACGCGATGGCCGGCACCTTTGTAATGGTCGGTATCGCCGCCGCTATCGCGGTGCCGGTCGGCATCCTGGCCGCGATCTTCCTGGCTGAATTGGGGCCGGACAGCAAGCTGGCGAACACCGCACGCTTTGCCGCCAAGATGCTCACGGGCCTGCCGTCGATCCTGGCCGGGGTGTTTGCCTATGCGCTGGTGGTGATGACCACCGGCACCTATTCGGCACCCGCGGGCGGCGTGGCATTGGCGGTACTGATGTTGCCGATCGTTGTGCTGACCGCTGAAGAGTCGATGCGCATGGTGCCCAAGGTCATGAAGGACGCCGCCTACGGCATGGGCTGCACCCGTTCCCAAGTGATCTGGAAAATCATCCTGCCCACCGGCCTGCCGGCGATCCTCACCGGCGTGATGCTCGCCGTGGCCCGTGCTGCGGGCGAAACCGCGCCGCTGTTGTTCACCGCGCTGTTCAGCAACTACTGGATCTTCCACGACGGCGACCTGTCGGTGATGAACCCGACCGCCTCCCTCGCGGTGCTGATCTACAACTTCTCCGGCATGCCCTTCGACAACCAGCTTGAGCTCGCCTGGGCGGCCTCGTTGGTGTTGGTAATGATCGTGCTGGTCGTCAATATCGTCAGCCGTATCTTCGGCAAGCCCAAGTATTAAGAACGGGAGCATCTGAATTTGAACGTATCAACTGCGCAAGTAGCCGCTCCGTTTGTCACCCAGTCGCCTGTGGTCATGGACTGCAAGCTGGACAGGATCTTCTACGGCAACTTCATGGCGGTGCGTGACAGCCATGTGCCGATTGAGAAAAACAAGATCACCGGTTTTATCGGCCCCTCGGGCTGCGGCAAAAGTACCGTACTGCGCAGCCTCAACCGCATGAACGACCTGGTAAAGGGCTTCCGCTTCGAGGGTCATGTACATTTCCTCGGCCAGGACGTATATGGCAAGGGCGTCGATCCGGTGGTGGTACGCCGCTACATCGGCATGGTGTTCCAGCAGCCCAACCCGTTTTCCATGAGCATCTTCGACAACGTTGCGTTCGGTCTGCGCCTGAACCGCTACAAGGGCGACCTGGGCGACCGCGTCAAGCACGCCTTGCAAGGCGCGGCGCTGTGGGACGAGGTCAAGGACAAGCTCAAGGTCAGCGGCCTGTCGCTGTCCGGCGGCCAGCAGCAACGCTTGTGTATTGCCCGTGCGATCGCCACCGAGCCGGAAGTGCTGTTGCTCGATGAGCCTTGCTCGGCACTCGACCCAATCGCTACGCGTCGAGTCGAAGAGCTGATGGTGGAGTTGAAGAAGGACTACACCATCGCCCTGGTAACCCACAACATGCAGCAGGCCATCCGCGTAGCGGACACCACGGCGTTTTTCTCGGTGGATATTTCCCAAGGCACGCGCACCGGCTACCTGGTGGAGATGGGCCCGACCACCCAGGTGTTCGGCAACCCACGGGAAAAAATGACCGAGGATTACATCAGCGGTAAGTTCAGCTGAGCCATCCATGTTCGATAAAGGCGGTACCTGTGCCAACGTCTTCCCGGGAATATCAATGCCTGTAACCCATCGTCTTGATTTGTCAGCGATTGAACGCGCCCTGCGTAAAGTGCAGGGCCGCTTTGCCGAGCTCAGCACGCAGTTTACCGAGCCGCGTGACCCCTTGACCGACGAAGTGCTGCTCAATGTACTTGAGGGTTACGCGCTGATTGACGACTATGTGGCCCGGGGTGTCGACCTGTTTGATCTTCATCAGCTCAACCTGATGCTGGAGATCAACGCCACGGTCCTGTGCGGTCGAGACCCGGCACGTCGGGTGGAATACGCCCAGCACCTGGCCGCGACCGAGGAGCACTTCTTCAACAACGTTGAAGGCGGCATCAAGGACTTGTTCAATTGGTATTGTGCGTATCGCAGTGAGTCCGTCTGGAAGCGGGCGGCGGGTGTCTATGTACGCATCCTCAGCAAGCCGCAGTTGTTTATCGAAGGCAACAACCGCAGCGGCTCGCTGATCGTCAGCTACCTGTTGATGCGCGCTGGTTTGCCGCCGTTCGTGCTGACACTGGAAAATGCCGAGGGCTACTTCAACCCGTCGTCGGTGATCCGCAACTCGGCCAAGCATGGCGTCAAGGCGTTGTATGAATTGCCCAAGATCAAGAAAAAATACGCGGCTTTCCTGGAGGAACAGGCACCTGACCCAAAGGCGTTTTTCTTGAGCGACACACCGCAGCCCATCTATGGGGGAGGCCACTGATGCGTTGGTATCCAACACTCGCGGGCAAATGCCGAACGTCCGCCCGCCGAGTCGTACAAGCCCTGTCCACGCGCGCGTTCACGCGCCCGCGCATACGAATCTCGTTTGATATCGACGACACCCTGGCCTGCCAGCTCCATCACTCCGCCGTAGAGAGCAGCTGGCTACCAGCCTGCGCCCATCGCTGGTGGGGCGAGCCGCTGCGTATCGGCACCCGTTCACTGACCCGGGAGCTGCGGCGCCAGGGTTGCAGTATCTGGGTCTATACCTCGTCCGGTCGTGCGCCTTCCTATATCAGGCGTTGGTTGATGCTGTACGGCATCCGCGTTGACGGGGTGGTGAATAGCACCCTGCATAACGACGCCCTCAGTGCGCACGGGCTGGCCAATACACCGTCGAAATTCCCGCCGGCTTTCGATATTGATTTGCACGTGGATGACTCCGAAGGCGTGCGCATTGAAGGTCATGATCATGGCTTTCGGGTGGTCGTGGTTGACCCACAGGATGAGCAGTGGGCGCAGAGAGTGCTCGATGCGGTGGCGGGGGTTCAGGCGCAATTGGTCAGGCAGCAAATGCCTCGATATCACCAGCCGACAAGTCAAGGCGCTGAAATTTTTTCTTCCTGAGGTCAATCGGGTGTCATGCAATAAACGCTTGAATGCCCGTGGCCGATGATGGGTGTGTAGACGAAAAAGTCTTACTTTTCAGCGTGATTCTCCGAGTGTTAGAGATCAAACAAACTTGCACGCTTAATTGACGCCATCAAAATGACATCCTATGATCGCCCTCCATTGGTGGCTTAAGGCCACATAGAGGGATCTAGAGAATGTGGCGTTTACTGCGTCGGACCAGGTTCAGCCTGCTGTCCGCTTTTTTTTGCCTGGGTATTGTTGGAGGGGCGCACGCCGCCACGCCGCAGAACGCCCCAGGCATCACCGCCCTCCAATTGACCATGAGTTTCCCCGGCAAGCAGGGCGAACTGCTCAATTTGCGCGAAATCGAGCAGATGGTCGATCAGTTGAATCGCTTAGAGAGCCCACTCTAAGAGCCAGTATTCATCTTGTGCAGCGCGGCAAGTTTCTTTGAACTACAAATCGAGGGTCCATTAACGAGGTTCCTTATGTCTGCGCGGTAGACAGTCCTTTATCCACACCGATGATTTAGTTCGGAGGGCCACATGCAAATTATACAGCGCTACATGCTGACCATTCACGACCTGTTCACCATCACCGGCGGCGGTATCTGCGGTGCTGAAGCCGAAGTCGCCATTCTTGATGGCGGTGTCGAGATGGATCGCGTGAAATTCTCCGGCAAGTGCCAGAGCAAAGGTGGCTACAGTCGCAGTTACTGTGGCAAGTCAGGGCTTGAAGCGGCGCTTGTATCAGGGCCGGGCAGAATTGATTTTGGCTTGGAGCAGGAGGTCGCTATCTAGGCTCTTCGCCGCCACCCATAAACTCATCGGTTCCTAGCCTGTGCGACCCATACTTTACAGTGTGGCCATCACCTAGGCGCTCAGCCTCGATCTCTGCGACATTCTTGTCGGCGTAGATGTCAAAAAAGCTCCATGGATCATTACGACCCACTGCCCATCCCAGCACCCATCCAGGCATATCTGGATCTGCTGGTAGATTTTTCACGAGACTTCTGACTGACATGGCTATTCCTTGGTAATTGAAGACGCAACGCTACTACGGCAATCGTCAGGCGAGTTACCGGCATTCCATCCTCACTGGATGCCTGGCCAGGTCTTTAATGTCAAATTGACATCTAAGCAGAGGTGCTACAAAATAACAGCGAATTGTTGTGAACGCTAAATGCCTTTCTGGCATCAGCTCTAAGAGCCGAATTTCAAAACTAGGGATAGTTATAAAATGGTTGATGCAGTACTAAGTGTTGTGGCTGCCTCTCCTAGCGTTGCGAAAGTCGACGCAGTTAGTGCGGCGCAGTTTCTCATAAACTCACTAAGCGATGCCGATAGTTTTAACAAGGTTTGGGGAGTGCTGATAGCTGCTTTCGCAGCTATCATTGCTGCGGCATTCGGCTCATTTGCAACAGCTATGGTTCAGTTAATTAGCGCAAACCGACAGAGAAAACATGAAAAAAAGGTTGCAGATGACGAGTCTTTAGAAATCGCCAGAATTGCACAAGATAAGCTTTCAATGGCGGACGCGACCTCACAGCGCAAAGCCAGCGCCAAAGTGGCGCAGATGCGGCAGGTTTGGATAAACGATTTACGCACGGACACCGCTGCTTATGTAGCTTTATGGCGAGATATTGCCTACCGTTGGGAGGCAATTATTGCTGATCCTTCTACAAGAGCATTCTTGTCAATTAATATTGAGACATTGAATGCGCCTATTGCCAATATGCGAAAGGATGCACATGAGCTGCAAGTTAGGATTATGTTGCGGCTGAATAGGGGGGAGGAAAAACATAAAGAGCTTAGCGCTTTAATGGAGAGGCTTGAAACAGCTGTGGGGATGTTTAGTCGGGATAAGAGTAATGATCCTGGTGATGTGATTCAGGCAGAAGTCTATAAGGTGTCTCAAGCGCTCATCCATAAACAACAAGAAATTCTTAAGGACGAATGGAAGGTAGTCAAAAAGGAACTTGGTGTCATTGCTAAATAGCACGCTTGAAAGGAGATTTTTTATATTTGCGCTCCGCAGTGCTACAGTCCCATCAAATCAATGATGGAACGACATGCATGTGGCACCAAAACTTATCTCAGACAGGTTGACACATGGATAGGCTTGATCGCTTAAACGCTCTGCTGCGCGAGCATGACTGTGTCATGTCAATTGGCATAGCATTTGACGACTTCAAATACGATTTTTCTTTGACGCTGTCTGTCGACGAGTCAGGTTTGGGTGCAGTAACCCTGTCTTTTCATGATGTCAGTGCTCTTGATTTAAACGGGTTTGGTGGCGGGCTGACCCAGTTCATGCATCTTGAGGCATCCCGTGTATATGATGGCCTCGACAGAATCCGGTATGAAATCAGAGATCTGAGTGGCGGTAAAATCTCATTCAAGTTTTTCAATTTTAGCGGGTCAAATATTCAGGGGTGATCATGCGGATTTTGATAGCGGCGGTGGCAGCGGTGGTGCTGGCGGGGTGCGAAAACACCCCAATATCAGCCGACAAGGCTGACCCTATACCCTCAAACCGAATTTACGCTTTCACACAGAAAGGTGATTCTGAACTAGTCGTTACTCGTGATAGCGGTATGAATCAAGGAGGATTGAAATTAAAATTTTATATAGACGGAACGCTGGCAGCAGCTTTCGGTCAAGGTGAAGTTGGTAGATTTGGTTTGACTCAAGGAACACATATTCTTGCTGTAAGTGATGGCTCTGCGCTAGTCGAATCAGAGATTGAATTGGCGCCTGGGCAGACAATAAGACGTAGGATTTCTGTATCTATGCAGGGGTTCGAACTCTCACCAACATCACTGTAAACATGCTTTGGGGTGATGGATGCTGAATGTTAAGCTAAAAGCGCTATCCACGCTGATATGTGTTGTTGTGTTAGCAGATATTTTGGTTGGGTGTTCAATGAAGCCGGTCACCGCACAGGAGGCAAAACCAATATCTTCGGATCGACAATATGCATATAGTGGCGAGGATGAAGCGTCATTGGTGGTTACCCGAGACAAAGGCTTCACTGAGGGTGACGGCGGTATCCGTATTGATGTTTTGATTGATGGCAAGTTAGCTGCAAAAGTAAAGGCAGGCGAAGTGGTGCGGTTTGGCTTAAAGGCCGGGACGCACATCATCGCGGTCACTATCGGTAGTACATTGGTGGAGCGTGAGGTAAATCTGAAAGCTGGAGATACAGTTAGGCGTCGCATAACCTATTACAATAATCTTGATATCACGCCAACAGCATTTAAGTGAAGGGGCTATGGCTCCATTTGTATGGGGCTGCTTGCCTATTAATGTCGTTGGTTATTTTTGCTTTAGCAAAAATATTGGAATTTTCCGTAGGGATGATATCCGAATAATTATAGCAGTGGTAGCGATGGCGATGCTGGCGGTGTGTATGGCGCCCACGATGAACGAGGCTCGCGAAGAGGGACCGTACAAAGGGCTGACGTCGAAGAAAGCCGCCGCAGCGTTGGCTGAATACACAGTCTTCACAGAAGGCTCCCAATATTTCGTCGATATCCAGCCCCAGGGAACTGGTTCAGTGGCGAAGTATTACGCGGTGGTCGGTAACTGGATTGCCAACAAAGGCTGACGGCGCTGCAAAGCTGCCTTTAGATGCTCAGCAATTTATTCAAGGCCCGCTTCGGCGGGCCTTTTTACTGCCCAGAGAAAAGTACAAGGTGGCACTTTCCATCAATATACCCCGGCCATCCGGTAGGTGGGGTTTATGGATCGCATGCTTTCGATCAACCATAAGGGTACGTACTTTCAGCTGCGGCGCTCGCGGCAATTTCACGTAGGGTTTCAGTTTTAACCTCCTCCTGCCATGCTTATTTATATTTAAAGCTTCTGAATAATGCGTGACATATAACAAAATACACCAAGAAACTGCCATGTTTGACAGTAGCTATCAAATAAAACCTTTGTTATAAATCTACACACGCATGCGCGCAACATGCTTTTCTCTGATACTTCTATAACAGGTGGTGTGATGAACACACAACAAAAAATCGATGATATCGTAAAAAATCACGATATCGTTCTATTTATGAAGGGTACAGCACAGTTTCCTCAATGTCGTTTTAGCGCAACAGCCATTAAAATATTAAATGACTGCGCTGTCGGTGTGATAAAAACAGTTAACGTTCTTGAAGATGCCGAGCTACAACAGGGGATAAAGGAGTATTCTAGTTGGCCTTCTATTCCGCAGCTTTATGTTAAGGGAGAGTTCGTTGGTGGGGGCGAAATCATAATGGATATGTATGTAAGCGGAGAGTTACAACAAATGCTAGGCGCCTAAATAAAATATTATCGCCAGCGCTATCAGCCTGTCTTGTGGTGGGCGCTAGCCTCATATCTATTGCAGTGCGGCATGTCACACAAATTAGTCGGTCACTTCTTACATACCAAGCAGTGTGGAACTGCAATAGTGCTGCGACCTGATTTATCTATGAGCTGATTACAAATGCCTATCTCTCTGTCGGATCGTTTTCGTGGCTGTCTGCTGGGCCTGGCCTGCGGTGACGCCGTAGGAACCACAGTTGAGTTTATGCCGCGTGGTTCATTTGAGGCTGTTACTGGCATGATCGGCGCAGGCCCTTTTAATCTCCAGCCTGGTCAATGGACTGACGACACCTCCATGGCGCTCTGTCTGGCTGAGAGCCTGCTGCACAAAGGTGGCTTTGACGCTGCCGATCAGATGGCCCGGTACTTGAAATGGTGGACGTCGGGGTACTTGAGCTCTACCGGGGATTGTTTTGATATCGGCCTGACGGTGCGTCAGGCACTGGCCGACTTTCAACGCAGCGGCGATCCTTATGCGGGCTCCACGGATCGCTACTCAGCGGGCATCGGTTCAATCATGCGGCTCGCCCCTGTCGTGCTCTTCTACTTCCCTGATAGCAGTCGAATCCAGACCTTTTCAGCCGATAGCTCTCGTACGACACACGCCGCTCAAGAAGCGGTTGAGTGTTGTCTGGTACTTTCGAGGGTGCTTACCAGCGCGCTACGTGGTGATGCCAGAGCACAGGTGTTGCAAGTGGAATGCTCCGGCTTGACCGAGCCAAAAGTGATAGCCATCGCCCAAGGGCACTACCGGGAAAAGGCCAGCGCTGACATTGTCGGCTCAGGTTATGCGGTCGCTTCGCTGGAAGCGGCGCTGTGGTGCTTCCACCAGACGGATAGCTTTGCCGAGGCCGTGCTGATGGCCGCGAACCTGGGAGACGATGCGGACACTACCGCAGCCATCGTTGGGCAGGTGGCCGGTACCTATTATGGTGTGCAAGGTATTCCCGAGGATTGGCTGGGCAAGGTGTGGATGCGTGAGCATATCCAGAGTACGGCCGATGCCTTAATGCAGATGGGCGACGATCATTAAAGCGCCCCGCAAAGCGCAGGGCGAGTTTGATGCTATTGGCCGAGTTTCTTACGCACATCTTTAACCATCGGGCCAACGGCTTTTACCGCATCCTTGAGCTGTTGCTCAGTCACGCCAAACTCCTTCGTCCAATAGTTCAACTCCCAAGCTTCTGAAGTGTTCACTCGAGCACGGTCTTGAGGGCCACGGTTTTTCAGATCGTCAGACATAGTCCACTCCTGCGGGTTGGCCTGGAGATGTTCAGGCGTCTTTCGGTAGAGCATTGGGAGGCGTGGGTAGTTCGGTTGCATTAAGCAGGGGGGACCCATACGGCAGGACGCCGTGGAGGGTAATTGCGGAACAGAAAAGATAAGGGCCTGCCCAGGTTTCCCTGGCAAGCCCTTGATATCTATGGTGCCCGAACCCGGAATCGAACCGGGACGCCCTTACGAGCGGGGGATTTTAAGTCCCATGCGTCTACCAGTTTCGCCATTCGGGCGGTAGCGCGGTGCAGCAGGGTTGGGAATATATAGATCCTGTCGCTTCGGCGCAACCTCGAAACGCGCATTCGTGCACAAAGGTATGCATGAAAAAGCGTGGCAGATCAGTCATCTACATGTCTGCCGAGTTAAGTCCTGATCAATTTATGCGGCGCAGGAACAAGCCTCATAAATGACAGTCATAGCGATATGCCATCCCGGCAAATTGCAAAGGAATCAATTGATGCTCAGTGTCCGTAAGCATTCTTGGATGATGGCTTTTGGCGTAGCGGGGCTGTTGGGTGTGGCCATGGCCGGCCCGACGCAGGCGGCGGGTGCGGTGCGTTGGGGAGAGTTCAGTGCATCGTCGACAGACAGATTGACGGGCGCCTCGGTAGAGGCGGGCAATACCTATGTGCTGAAGTCGTCGAGTATTTCCGTCGGCGATATCGAGGCGTTGCAAGCGGCGCAAAAGCGTAGCGAAAGCGAGCTGCAAAGCCTGAAAACCAAAGTGGATAACCAGGATCGGGCATTTGACGAGTTCAAGCGCAAGGACGGGTCGAGCTCAAGCAGCAATGACAGTCAGCTGTCGAGTCTCAAGCGCACGGTGGATGAGCAGAAAAGTACGATTGATCGGCAGAAAGGCGAGATCGACGGCCTTAAACGCAGCCTGGATGATCTGAAACGCAGCGTTGAGACGTTGAGCAACAAGGTGAAGTGACCTGGCCGTGCGACACGCGGTCAGTCACGGCGCCGAATGCGGGTGTAAGGTTGGAGCTGTAACGCCAGAAAATCTCAGGAAAGCGAGGTGACTATGAGCGCTTCAATGTTGAAAAAACTGCAACTCAATGGCTATGACATCGTGCAGGTCAACTTCGGGCCGTGGCGGGTGTGTACTCACAACGACAGGTTGGCGTCCTTCAATTCTCGCGAGCAGGCGCTGGCGTATGCTGCGGCGCTGCCGGGGTACAGGGCTCGTGCGAGGCGGGTGCAGGGGCAAGCCTACGCCGCGCTCAATCAATCAGCGCCAGCAGGTCGGTAGTGCCCACATCCACCCCCGCCTGGGTCAGCAGTGTCGTCACCTGGCCCCGGTGGTGGGTCTGGTGGTTGAAGAAATGCACCAGCAGCCCGAAGAAGGGTTTCTCGGCGGCCACACCGCGCATGTTGTGGTAGCGCAGATGCTCGTCCAAATGGGACTCGTGCAGGCTGTGGGCCCAATCGATGATCAGTTGGTCCAGCCAGGCGCGATGGGCCGAGAGTTCACTTAGATCGACAAAGGCCAGTTGTTTGAGATCGGCGGGGGCTGCGATGGCACTCAACGGCGCCAGTGCCGAAAAATCAGCAGGGTGCTCGGCAAAGCGCTTGAGCCAGACCGTGTCGCCCAGCACCAGGTGATTCAAGGTGCCGAGGATCGAGCCGAAGAACGCCTGCCGGTCCAGAGCCAATTCCGCGCTGGTCAATGTGCCGGCGGCGTCATAGACCTTGCGGTTCATCCATTGGTTGTAGTTGGCCATCAGCGCGATATGCTCGATGCGGTTCACCGATGTTCTCCCTTGGCGGCGTAGTGGCACCATCATAAAGCTTGCCCGCCCGGCGGTCATGGTGTTCCATCGCAGGCGGACTATGTTTGATCAATGTCACTATTGCGCCCGGGGAGGGCGACACCATGAATACCAGCGATCTACTGGAACAACTGTTGCGTGCAGGGCAGCAAGGCGGTGGCGCTTCGGGCGGTGGCCTGGGCGGGTTGCTCGGTGGTTTATTAAAGGGCACCAGTGCCGGTGGTGGTGCAGCTGGCGGTGGCTTGGGTGGCTTGCTGGGTGGCCTGGGTGGTTTGTTGGGCGGTGCGCCGGCTGGCGGTGGCGCTCAGGCGCGCAAAAGCGGCGGGATGAATTACGCGGCGCTGGCGTCCCTGGGAATGGCGGCTTTCCAGGCCTATCAAGCCTGGCAACGCCAGCAGGCCACAGCCCCACAGCAGGCCATCCAGACCGTTGACCAGCTTGAAGGGGCGCAAGCCGAAGCCCACAGCCATGGCGTATTACGTGCGTTGATCGCGGCGGCCAAGGCCGATGGGGCTATCGATGCGCAAGAGCAGCAGATGATCTCTGCCGAGATCGGCCGTCATACCGACGACCCCCAGTTGCAGCAGTGGCTCGACGCTGAAGTGGCCAAGCCCTTGGATGCCTCGGATTTTGCCGAGTATGCCCATGACCCGGCCCTCTCCGCGGAGATTTACCTGGCCAGCGTGATGCTGGTCAATGACCAGCAGGACGCTGAGCGCAATTACCTCGACGATCTGGCCGGGCAGCTGAAAATCGATCCGCAGTTGCAGCTGCACCTGGAACAGCAGGCCAAAGCCTAGAACCTCAGCGTTGTCCCAGTGGTCAGCCACTGGGCGCGTTCCCCAATCAGGCTGCGCCCGACCACCACGTCCACATCGACCCGCTTGCCGATGTGGAATCGCGGCCCAGCCTGCCACGCTTGCTCACCGCCTTCCTGGCCGTAGCGTTCGCCGATCAGGGTCAGTCCCTCCGCCAACTGATATTCGAACCCCGTGCCCCAGCTCAGGCGGTGCTGTTGATCACCGTCGTTATAGGCGTGGCTCCAGCCAGCGTTCAGGTTCAGGCGCAATGGCGCCAGAGGCTGCCAGGTCAATGGGATATTCAAATCGGCCCCGTCAAACCCGTGCTGGCGATCCAGGGCCACATGGGCTCCGGCGGTAATCGCCAGCTCAAGCCCCACGTTTTCCCGTGACAACACCTGGGCCTTTACCTGCGGGCTGATCTGCGTCTCGCCTTTGCCTGCGGTGGTGGCGCGTGACACCGCGGCGCCCCATTGCACGGTGGGCATGGCGCTGAACGTACAGGCGGGCGACAGGGTGGCGTTATGGGTGCTGGCCGCGTGTCGATTGGCGCTGTACCACGTGTCGACATTGCATTCGCCCGGGGCGTTGACGGCGCCGTCATCCACCACGTAAGCACCGCCTGCGGCATGGGCCTTGGAAAACAGCGCGATGAGCAAGACAGTGCTCAAACTCACGCCGATAAAGATCAGGTTGCGCTGCAATGCACGGCGCTTGGCTGGTGGCAACAACAGCAAGGTGTGGCGGGCACCGCGATAGTGGCGCGCACGGTATTTGGCAAAGCCGTCCTGCCGCTTTGGGGTGTTTTGTTTGTGCATGATGCACCTCGTTTGAATTCAGCTTTCTACAGTCAGCACCGAAATGCCGCGGGCTTTGGCCTGGCACACCAGCTCCGAGGTGTCGTCGCCACCGGGCAGGGCGATGATCACGTCGGGGCGGCTGTCGGCCAGCATGAAGTGGTTGCGCTGGCGTTCCGCCTGTTTGCCGTGGCGCTGCCAATTGGGTGGGTAACGCACCACGTCGATGCCGATGTCCCGCGCCCATTCCTCGATTTCGCTGCCGAGGAATTGGTTGCCGCCGTGAATCAATACCTGCACCGGGCGCAGGCGGTGGTAAGCGTCCAGCACATGGCGGGACTTTTTGGTGTCGGCGTAATGACGACCTGCACAGATCAAGACGCGCATAGGGAGCATCCTTGTATTTCACGGTGACGGCCGGGCGACCGCCACCGTTTGAACGGCGGGATGATCAGTACCACTGCTTGAAGCGGCGGATGTAGATCGTCTTCATCAGTTGGGCCACGCAGCAGTACGCCAGCAGGGTGCCCACCAGCCATGGGAAGTACGCCATCGGCAGCGGTTGCAGGCCAACCAGGGTGCCCAGTGGCGAGAACGGCACATAGATACCCAGGGCGATGACGATGCAGGTCATCATCAACACCGGCCAGGCAGCCGTGCTCTGGAAGAACGGGATCTTGCGGGTGCGCAGCATGTGCACCACCAGGGTTTGCGAGAGCAGCCCCTCGATAAACCAGCCGGACTGGAACAGGGTCTGCGTTTCCACGCTGTTGGCCGAGAACACGTACCACATCAGCGCGAAGGTGGTGATGTCGAAGATCGACGAGGTCGGTCCGATCCAGATCATGAAGCGGCCGATGTTTTTCGCATCCCACTTGCGCGGCTTGGCCAGGTATTCCTTGTCCATCTTGTCCCACGGCAGGGCCAACTGGGAGATGTCGTACATCAGGTTTTGCAGCAGCAGGTGGATCGCCAGCATCGGCATGAACGGAATGAACGCACTGGCGACCAGCACCGAGAACACATTGCCGAAGTTGGAGCTGGCAGTCATGTTCAGGTACTTCATGATATTGCCGAAGGTTTCGCGGCCCTTGAGTACGCCTTCTTCCAGCACCATCAGGCTCTTTTCGAGCAGGATGATGTCGGCTGATTCCTTGGCGATATCCGTACCGCTGTCCACCGAGATACCCACGTCGGCATCGCGCAGCGCCGGCGCATCGTTGATACCGTCGCCGAGGAAACCGACGGTATGGCCGTTGGCTTGCAGTGCCTTGAGTACCCGCGACTTTTGCAGCGGCGTCAGCTTGGCGAACACCGTGCGTTCTTCCACGCGGCGCAGCAGGGTAGCGTCGTCCATCGCTTCGATTTCCACGCCCAGCAGCGGCTGGCCTGGCTCCAGGCCGACCTGGCGGCAGATCTTGCTGGTGACTACGGCGTTGTCGCCGGTCAACACCTTGATCGCCACGCCAATTTGTTGCAGCGCAGCAATCGCCGGGCCTGCGGTTTCCTTCGGTGGGTCCAGGAAGGTCAGGAAGCCCTGGATCACCAGGTTGCGTTCATCGGTGGTGGTGTACTGCTGGCGTGCCAACGCCTTGGGGATATTGCGAGTCGCCACCAACAGCACGCGAAAACCGTCTTCGTTATAGTCATTAGCCAGTGCCAGCAGCTCCTGACGGCGGCGATCATCCAGGGGGACGGCGGTGCCGCCTTCCAGGGTGTGGGTGGAAATACTCAGCATCTCCTCCACGGCGCCCTTGCACACCAATAGATGATCACCGGCAGCGTCCTTGACCACGATGGACAGGCGACGGCGTACAAAGTCGAACGGCAATTCATCGACCTTGCTGTAGGCAAATGGCACCTGGAACTCGGGGTTCTGTTGCGCAAACTGCACCACGGCCTGGTCCATCAGGTTCTTCATGCCGCTCTGGTGAAAGCAGTTGAGCCAGGCCAGGGACAACACCGCATCGTCGCGCTGACCGAAGGCGTTGACGTGATGCTCGAGGATGATCTTGTCCTGGGTCAGGGTGCCGGTCTTGTCGGTGCACAGCACGTCCATCGAGCCGAAGTTCTGGATCGCATTGAGGCGCTTGACCACCACCTTGCGCTTGGCCATGGCCGTGGCGCCCTTGGCCAGGTTGGCGCTGACGATCATCGGCAGCATTTCCGGAGTGAGGCCGACGGCGACCGCCAGGGCAAACAGGAAGGCATCGCCCCAGTCACCTTTGGAGAAACCGTTGAGGAAGAACACGATGGGCACCATCACCAGCATGAAGCGGATCAGCAACCAACTGACGCTGTTCACTCCACGGTCGAAGGCGGTTTGCACCCGCGAACCGACAATCGCCTTGGCCAGGGAGCCAAAATACGTGCGCGGCCCGGTGGCGACCACTACAGCCTTGGCGCGGCCGCTGACCACGTTCGTACCCATGAAGCAGATGTTCGGCAGGTCCAGCAGATTGCCCTGATCGGCCGCCAGGCTGGAGGCGGATTTTTGCGTGACATCGCCGAGGGTGTCGTACTTCTCCACCGGCAAGGCTTCACCGGTCAGTACGGCCTGGCTGATAAACAGGTCGCGGGACTGGATCAGGCGGATGTCGGCGGGGATCATGTCACCGGCCGACAGCTGCACGATATCGCCGGCCACCAACTCGCGCATCGGTACTTCGCGCAGGGTGGGTTGGGCGCCGACTTGTTCACGACGCAGCACCGTGGCGGTGGTGCGCACCATGGCCTTGAGCGCCTCGGCGGATTTGGCCGAACGGTGCTCCTGCCAGAAGCGCAGCAGGCTGCTGAGCAGCACCATGGTCATGATAATGATGACCTTGGTCGGGTCGGCCTCTTCACCTGCCTGCATTGGCAGCCAGCAGTCGGTGACAAAGCTGATGCCGCCCAGGGTCAGCAGTACGTAGATGAAAGGGTTGTTCAGCGCCTGCAGGAACTGGACGATGGCGTGTGGTGGCTTGTCGTGGGCGACTTCGTTATAACCTTCGCGTTGCAGACGCGCCGAGGCGTCCAGTTCGGTCAGGCCGTCCTGGGTGGCACGTACGTTGGCGAGGGTAGCCGCCAGGCCGTTCTGGGCTTCACGGGCGGCGCGCATCGACAGCTTGGTGTCGGCAGCGGTGCCATTTTTCTTGTGCAGAGGCGTGTTTTTTACGGCGCTCATTGTCTGTACTCCTGTCGCCAATTCTCGACAAAACATACCCGGTACTTACCTGCATAGAGGCGAGCGAAAGCATGCCGAGCCGCGGACTTCGCGATCGGTTTAAATGAAGTGTTCAGGTAACTTCTAGAGTCCCCGCTAACAGCGCGTTATTTAATATGCGCGCAGCGGGCTACTACTGGACTTGTTCATAAAGAACTCCAGGGTATTAATAAGAAAGTTGCAGTTTTCAGCCAGGTCAGGCGGCGCGAGCGCTCACATAAACACCGAGCATCAAGCTGGCTTGCGCCAGGCTGGAAACCTTGGGTCTCTGCGGGTCTTGAGGGTCGGCGTGGTCCCAGTGCTGCACCAGTTGGCCGCTGTCGGGGCAGATACGCCAGTGCGCCAACGGCAGTGCCGGACGCGCTTGAGGGGAGGGTGCAGCAAAGGTTGAGCGGGTTGGCGTAAAGCCCACGGACTCCCGGCACAGCTTGGCGCGCAGGGCGGCGTCCAGCGTGCGTACATCGGGCAAAGCAATGAGTTGGAAGGTCATAACACACCTCGGGACCGGACACGCGACCGGTGAGGCAGTTACGGTGGAGCATCGAGCTCTAGCGCAGCTTACCGGACCTGGAAGGCGAGTCCTGTCATATTCTGGGTTTGGCGCCCGATGCCCGCGTATGCGGTGCTCGGACAGCGACTAGATACTGTGTCCATTGGCTTCTTTTGTGAGGTTTAAAAAAGGCCCCAGTTGCGGGCACGGGCAATCTACTCAGGCCATGTCAGAATGTCAACGCATGATTAATTAAATCAACCTGCGTTCAGAGTTCATTCAGACAAGAGGCGTGCTCAAGTTGCTGGGTATATAACTTCATATACCTTGGGCGGCGAGTATCGCCAGGTAGATCAATATCAAACCGCACGCGGCATAACTGACACGCTGCCAAGTCGGTGATGCGTTCTTGCGCAACAAATTCACCAGTGCGGCAACCAGGAAACACGAGAGTACCGACGCCAGCATGAAGCCGGCAAAAAACATCAGGGTCTGCCCGTGGCTGGGCGTGGCGCCGACGATGCCCGACAGCGCACTGCCCAGCGCGCCCCAATAGACAATATTCTTCGGGTTCGCCAGGGAGATCGCCGCCCCCACGGCCAGCGCATTTTGTCGGGTACTGGTCGGTGCGTCGCTGGCTGCGGGCAAGTGCCAGGCGTCGATCAGGCTGCGGATGCCCAGCCACGCCAGGTACAGCGCACAGACGATCGTCAGTGGCACCCGCACGGAGTCATGCTGGATCAGCAGCGCGATACCGGTAAGGCCAATCACGGCCCAGACGGCATCGCCCACCAGCGAGCCGAACTGCACCAGCAGCGCCGGTGTGAAACCGTGGAGCAAGCCGCGGCGCAGGGTCTCCGCCAGCACGGCGCCGGGGGACAGGCAAAACACGAAACCGAAAACCAGTGCGTAGAAAAAGATCGTCAGCATGCCCGCGTCCTTTCAGGAAAGTGCGAAAGCATACTTCAGCGCAGGGTTAAGAAACCATGCAGATTTGAATGGTCCACGATCCAAATGTGGGAGGGGGGGTGCCCTAATGCCAGTCAGTTAAGCGGTCATCGCCTTCTGTAGGAGCGAGCTTGCTCGCGAAAAACGTCAACGATAACGCGTGTTTGCTGAATGAACGCGGCGCCTGTAAGTTTTTCGCGAGCAAGCTCGCTCCTACAAAAAAGCCTTAACTGACTGGCATTAGGGCGTGCCCCCCGATAGCAGTGTGTCAGTCAGCCCATCTGTAGCTGACCCTCCGCTATCGGGAGCAAGTCCCCTCCCACATTGAAGCTATACGCTCAAGTTCAACCTTCAATTCATCCGAGTTGAGGTTGGCAAATGGCAGCGCAAAAAACGCCTCGCAGCGAGCGGCAATGATGTCGAGGGTGGCCTTGAATGCAGCGTCTAACTGGGCTTCATTACCCTGCACGTGGGAAGGGTCCTGCAACCCCCAATGCGCCTTCACCGCTGAGCCGAAATACACGGGGCAAGCTTCCCCGGCCGCGTTGTCGCACACCGTGATAACCACATCCGGCGGGTTAACTTCAAAAGCGTCATTGCCCTTGCTGTACAAACCTTCGGTGCTGATGCCCGCCGCCTGCAGCGTGCTCAGGCTGCGGGGCAAAACCTGGCCCTTGGGAAAACTGCCGGAGCTGATCGCCTCGAAGCCCTCAGGCGCCATGTGGTTGAACATGGCTTCGGACAAAATGCTGCGGCAACTGTTGGCGGTACACATGAACAGCACTTTCATTGCAGTCTCCTTTAGACGCTCAGGCGCAGGGCGAGGGCGGCGAGGGTGATCAACAGCACCGGCAAGGTCAGCACGATGCCGACTTTGAAGTAGTAGCCCCAGGTGATAGTGATGCCTTTGCGCGCCAGGATGTGCAGCCACAGCAAGGTCGCCAGGCTGCCGATGGGGGTGATTTTCGGGCCAAGGTCGCTGCCGATCACGTTGGCGTAGATCATCGCGTCCTTGATCACGCCTACAGCATGACTGGATTCGATGGACAGAGCGCCGATCAGCACCGTCGGCAAATTGTTCATTGCCGATGAAAGCAGTGCCGTCAGCACGCCGGTGCCCATGGCGGCGCCCCACACTCCATAGGTGGCGAAGGTGTCGAGCCAGGTCGCCAGGTAGTCGGTCAGGCCGGCATTGCGCAGGCCATATACCACCAGGTACATGCCCAGGGAAAAGATCACGATCTGCCAGGGCGCTTCCTTGAGGACCTTGCGCGTGGAAATCTTGTGGCCCTTGGCGGCAATCACCAGCAGCAGTACCGCGCATACCGCGGAAATCGCACTGATGGGAATGCCCAGCGGCTCCAAGGCAAAACAGCCGACCAGCAGAATGCCCAGTACCCACCAGCCGGCGCGAAAGGTCGCACGGTCATGGATGGCACTGGCAGGGTCTGCAAGGTCGGCCGGGTCGTAGACCTGGGGAATATCGCGGCGGAAAAACCACAGCAGCACCGCCAGGGTCGCGGCGACGCTGACTAGGTTCACCGGCACCATCACCGCGGCATATTCGTTGAAGCCGATCTTGAAATAGTCCGCCGAGACGATGTTGACCAGGTTCGACACCACCAGCGGCAGGCTCGCCGTATCGGCGATAAACCCGGCGCCCATGACAAATGCCAGGGTTGCCGCCGGAGAAAAGCGCAAGGCCAGCAGCATAGACATCACGATGGGGGTGAGGATCAACGCCGCGCCGTCATTGGCAAACAACGCCGACACCAGCGCGCCAAGCAGCACCATATAGGCAAACAAGCGCCGCCCACGGCCACGGCCCCAGCGGGCTACATGCAGAGCGGTCCAGGCAAAGAAACCGGCCTCGTCGAGCAACAGGCTGATGATGATCAGCGCGACAAAGGTACCAGTGGCGTTCCAGATGATGTGCCACACCACCGGGATGTCCGCCAGACTGATGACCCCGCTGGCCAGGGCCAGAATGGCGCCCAGGGTGGCACTCCAACCCACGCCGAGGCCTTTGGGCTGCCAGATGACCAGCACGATGGTGACGAGGAAAATCGCAATTGCGACAAGCATGAATAAAGGCTCCGATGGCTTAGCAGCAGGTGCTTGCACGTTGTGGTCTGTTGCCCATTGCATCCAGACGCAGTGCATCGTTCTGCAACCATGGCTGGTTGGCTTGCAAGGTGGTGTCCAGCACCTGAGTCACCCAGGCGGGCAGTGCCGGATTGATGCGGTAGTAGATCCATTGCCCTTGACGGCGGTCCAGCAGCAGCCCGCAACTGCGCAGTTGCGCCAGATGACGGGATATCTTGGGCTGGCTATCGTCCAAGGCATGGATCAGTTCGCACACACAAAGTTCGCCTTCGCGCAGGATCAATAACGCCATGCGTGCGCGAGTGGCGTCAGCCAGGCATTTGAACAGGGTGGGAGGAGAGAGGAAATCGGACATGGTCAATGCCTGCATATATGGTTATTCGAATATACGTATTTCCATATGTTTCGGTCAAATCTTGTTTCATTTGATATGGATCAAATGCCCTGGAAACAGCCACAACTGTTTGAAATTAAAATGAAACACAAAGGTCCTAAAGTGCCTGCCCATTGCTGATGAAGGAAGAACCCGCGTGACCCGTGCCACTCGCAACCTGCGCAAGACCCTGGATTCCGTCGCGGAAAATAACGAAACCGCGGCGTTCGACCTGATGCGCGCCGTGGAAAAACTTGGCGATGAGGTCCTGCGCCAACGCTTGCTCAACACCATCCACCGGTTGAACCAGGATGCCTACGAATTGCGTGAAGCGCGGGATTCGGTGGAGCTGGTTTCGGTGAGGCTCGCCTGAGCAAGATCGTTCAAGACAAGTCCATGGTGGCGCTGGCATGCTTGTCGACTGTCTGTCGATGAGCCGTTTCCATGCCCACTGTATTACCTCATTACGCCTTCACCCGTGGCGCCATCGCCGTTATTCCGTTGTCCCTGGCCTGTGCGCCCTGGGGGTTGCTCGCCGGCTCAATGGCCATCGACGCGCAATTTACCCCGCTGCAAGCCCAGGGCTTGTCTGCCATCGTGTTTGCCGGTGCGGCACAGTTGGTCGCCATCGGCATGGTCAAGAGCGGCGCCAGCCTGATTTCCATCGTGTTGACCACCTTGCTGCTGACCTCCCAGCACCTGCTCTACGGCATGCATATGCGCCCCACGGTGTCGGCGCTCAATACTCGCTGGCGCATGAGCCTGGGGTTCTTGTTGACCGATGAATTCTTCGCCCTGGTCAACCACTACGACCGCGAGACGTTCAATCGTTGGTACGCCCTGGGGGTCGGCCTGACGTTTTATATCATCTGGAACCTCTTCACCCTGGCCGGCATTGTGCTGGGCAAGAGCATTCCCGGCCTGGACCAGTTGGGGCTGGAGTTCTCGATTGCCGCCACCTTCATCGCCCTGATTACCCCCGTGGTGCGCGATGTGCCCACGGTGGTGTGCGTGGCGGTTTCGCTGCTGTGTTCGGTGTGGTTGAGTTACCTGCACTGGGAATCGGCGGTGGTGGTCTCGGGGGTATTGGGGATGAGCGCAGGGTTTGCCTGCAAGCGCCTGGGAGTGGGGCAATGATGATCTACTTGATGATTGTGGTCATGGGCCTGGTGGTGTTTTTCAATCGCTATGTGTTTCTCGAACCGCGCCTGCCCGTGCGGCTCAATCGTGGCGCCCGTGAGTTTCTGGGGTTCGCCGTGCCGGGCATGCTCACGGCAATCTGCGGGCCGATTATTTTCCTGGCGGACCATCAGCTCAACCTGAGCCCGACCAACCCCTACTTGCTCGCCGGCATCTGCGCCGTGGCGTTGATGTTCTGGACGCGCAGCGTATTGATCACCGTGTTGTCGAGCATGGCGTTGTTCTATCTGTTCCGTTGGTGGCTGTGATACCCAGGCAAAAAAACGCCCGCGGGAGAGCGGGCACAAGGGAGGCTTCTTGAAAATGAGCTTGGCCACTATAAGTGGCGAGTTTGCCCTTCACAGTGAAACAAAGTTCATGGGCCCGTCAGCTGGCCCCGACACAATGGTAGAGTCACGGTTTTTCCAAGGAAGCAATGGCATGCACAAGCTGGTAATTGGCGCATTGGTACTGGCAGCACTGGCCGGCTGCGCGGGCTCGAAGATGAAAGAGGCGCGTGCCGCCAACCCCTACAAGACCCTGGCATCGGATAAGGCCACCCTGGTGGTTGCCCAATGCATCCAGTTCGGCTGGCAGGATGAAAGCGTGTTTGGCGTCGACGCCGGCGGTTTCAAGGAGGCCACCGACGCTGGTGGTTTCACGGTCTACACCACCGGTGGCGACTACTTTGTCGATGTACTAAGCAGCGGTGCGGGTTCTTCCGTCAAGTATTATGCCGCTGAAGACAATATGCCGGCCAAGCGTCGCCTGGCTGCGCTCGCCACTTGTCTGTAATACCTTGCCTTAGTCATATTGCGAAACGCCTGGCGGGACAGCTGCTGGGCATTGTCTTATGATTCACTCGCTCGCTCGACGTGATGGCTCTTTACCGGTACACGGATGTCGAGGCCTAAACGTCGGGCGAGCACCTCTTTGTCGCGCCTCAACGCGGCATGAATCCCAGGTGCCAGCGCCGTGGGATCATCAGTGTCACCAGCCCCAATAACCCTGCCAATGCACCGCTGACCCACAGTGCACGCAGGCCCATCTGCTGTTCCAGCAGCGCGCCGATCACGGCGCCGATAAACATCCCGGCCCATGGAATCAATTGCACGCGCCAGCCATTGCGGCGTTCGCCCAATAGCCAGCGTCCCAGGCCGCGGCCAAAACGTGAAAGCGCGCCGGTGACATAGGTGAGCCCCACCGGCAAACCATTCACTTCCTCGACGGCCGCGTTGAGCATGCCCATGGCGATAATCGCTGCCAGCAGAGCCGGCAGGGTCTCTGTCGAGGGCCACAGCGCCGCGCCGCAGAGCAAGGCGCCGATGCACAGCAAGAGTGGCAACGCGTGACGCTTGCTGAAGCGGCTGACCATTACGCCCAAGGCATTACCCAGCACAAAGGTCGCGATCAACAGCACCAGGCGTCCGGTGAGCCCAAGGTCGCCGGCGCTGATGGCCACCGCCAGCCGGGTAGTGTTGCCGCTCATGAACGAGACGAAATCGCCACTGGCCATAAAGCCAATGGCGTCGGTCATGCCGGCCAGCACCGACAGGCACGCCACCAGCGTCATGCCCACCCGCCCACGCCAGCGCTGTCGATGGGCTAGCGTAACGTTGGTGTAAGGCTTGCGGGACGAAGGCAGCATGGGGCCGGTTTCCTCGGTGAGATTATCCGGCCACTACCGTAGGACGCTTTGCGTGCGGGTGCAATAATCTCAGGCATGCTCCAGTTGCCAACCGGCGCTGTGCCACGTCAAATGATGAGTCGGCTCAATCGCCTCTAGAAAGGCCTCGTCATGGGACACCGCCAGCATCGCGCCGCCGAAGCCTTTCAAGGCCTGTTCAAAGGCGAGCACCGATTCCAGGTCCAGGTGATTGGTGGGTTCATCCAATAGCAGCAGTTGTGCGGGGGTAGCACGCCACAAGGCAATCGCCATCGCGGCTTTCAAGCGTTCTCCGCCGCTGAGTTGCGCCACCGGTTGGGTGACCCGCAACGCATCCAGTTGCAACAGTGCCAGGCGCGTACGCAGCTCAGCTTCAGCCAGCGGGGTGTCGAGCAGGTTGAGTTGTTCGATGATGCAACGCCGGTCATCCAGCAGCGCCAGGTGCTGATCGAGATAAGCGCTGGACACCGCCACCTGGCACTCGCCACTCACGACCTGCCATTGGCCGGCGAGTAATTTGAGCAGGGTGGATTTACCGCAACCGTTAGGCCCGCGCACGGCAACGCGCACGGGCCCTGCCAGGTTAATGGTCAAATAGCTGGAGGGCGCCAGCGCATCGAGCCAGGGCAACTGCGCACCTTCCAGCGTCAGCACTTGCCGGCCGTTGGGCACCGTCGAGCCTGGCAAGGCGAGCAGGGTGGGCGTCTCATCCACCACGTGCTCGTAGGCTTGACGCACCTGGTCATCCAGCTGGTTTTTGTGCGCGTGATGAGCGCTGCGCACAGTGCTGACAATTTCCGTGGCGGCGCCTTTCCAGCGTGCCTTGGTGAAGCGGTCGACGTTGGCGGTCTCGGCGTTTTTACGCGAGCGTGCGGCGTTGCGCTGCAGGCTGTCATGGTCTTTTTGCAGGCGCCGACGCTCTCGGCTACGAGTCTGGCGCGCATGTTCCCACGCCGCGATGGCGGCCTGCTGCTGCGTCTCCCGTTGCTGGTGATAGGCATCGTAGTTGCCGCCGTAAACCTGGACACCAAGGGGGGACAATTCGATGATGCGCCCCATGGCGTTGAGTAGCTGTCGATCATGGCTGACCACCACCAGGCCGCCACGCCAATCGCCCAGCACCCTTAACAGCCAAGCGCGCCCGGCACTGTCGAGGTGGTTGCTCGGTTCGTCCACAATCAGCAACTGCGGCGCCGCCAGCAGCGCACCGATCAGAGCGACCCGAGCCAATTGGCCGCCGCTGAGTTGATCAGCCCGGGTGCCGGCGCTGAGGGTTGGCAAACCCGCCGCGTCCAGTGCCAGGCGCAGGCGCTCGGCCAGATCCCAGCGATCGTCGATCAACTCCAGATCACCGACACGGGCCTCACCTCGGGCCATACGCTCAAGGGCAGCCAAGGCAGGGGCCGTGGCGGTGATATGGGCGACCGTTGCGCCTGCTTGAACCGTCAGCGCCTGGGGCACATAGACGACGCTGGACGGCTTTTTCAAGCTGCCGGAGGAAGGCAACAATACCCCGGCCAGCAACTTCGCCAGGATACTTTTGCCGCGCCCATTGCGCCCGACGATACCGGTGGGCGTGTTATCAATAGATAGGTTCAGGTCCTCCAGCAAGGTTTCGCCATTGGCGAACTGGAAAGACACATGTTGCAGGGAAACAAGCACGGGCAGCCGGTTGACGTCAGTCATCAGCACCTCCAAAAAAATGTCGAACAGGCCAACAAGCGCGCCAGGCGGCTCGTCGCAGATACATTTTGGAAGGCTTAGTTGTTCACGTCGGCGGTCATCCCGTTAATCAGAAGGGACGCAGAGGCTAACCCACCTTGGCTTTGTGCGGCAAGTCTTCGGCGAGTTTCTCAAGGAACATCGCCAGGGCCACTTCTTCGGCTTTCAGACCTTTGCGCACCCGAGGCTTAGGCAGCTTGGACAATTCACCAAGGCTGAAATGCTCAAGCACCGCAGGGTGGATGTAACATTTGCGACACACCGCAGGCGTGTTGCCCAACTGCCTGGCAACGTCCTTGACCATTGCCACCACATGCCGCTTGGCGTCGGACTCCGGCTGCCACGCCAACTCGCGCAACACCGCCAACGCCATGGCCGTGCCGGCCCAGGTGCGATAGTCCTTGGCGGTAAAGTCTTCGCCGGTCAGTTCATGCAGGTAGGCGTTGACGTCGTGGGAACTGACGGTATGGCGTTCACCGTCTTCGTCCAGGTACTGGAACAGGTTCTGCCCGGGCAACTCCATACAGCGCCTGACCACACTGGCCAGGCGCCGGTCCTTGACGCTGACCTGGTGCTCGACACCGCTCTTGCCACGAAACTGAAACTGGATCTCGCTGCCCTTGATATCCACATGGCGGTTGCGCAGGGTGGTCAGGCCGTAGGATTTATTCTCGCGAGCGTACTGGGTATTGCCGACACGAATCAGCGTGGCATCGAGCAACATCACCACCGTTGCCAGGACCTTTTCGCGGGTAAACCCCGGCTCGGCGATCTGTGCTTCCAGCTGTTTGCGCAATTTCGGCAAGGTGTTGCCGAAGGCCTGCAACCGCGAGTACTTGTCGCTGTCACGCACTTCACGCCAGCGTGGGTGGTAGCGGTATTGCTTGCGGCCACGGGCATCGCGGCCGGTGGCCTGCAGGTGGCCGCGAGGGTCGGCGCATATCCATACATCGGTGTAGGCGGGCGGCACGGCCAGGGCGTTCAGGCGTTTGATTTCATCGGCATCGGTGATGCGCTCGCCTTTGGCGTCCAGGTACTGGAACTTACCCCGCACCTTCTTGCGGCGAATGCCAGGTTGGGTGTCGTCAACGTAATGCAGGTCGCGGGGCAGGTCGGCGGGCAACGAAGAATCGGGCATGGTGCGGGTTCCTTGACAACAAATCAGGCCGGTATGTCTGATTGACCGCAGCGTCTTTCGGTCGTGCCAATTGGTTACGCCAGCACTGCTACCGCCTTGATTTGCGCCCACAACGCTTGGCCTGGATGCAGATGCAACTGATCGCGGGAGAAGCGCGTAATGCGTGCCAGCAACGGCGTGCCGCCTGCATCCAGGCGCACCAGCACATGGGCGCTGTTATCCGCACCAATGTCCTGGGTGACGGTGACGGGGAGCCGATTGAGGATGCTGCTGTGTTCCTCTGCCTGCAGGCTCAAGCTCACATCCCGTGCCTGCACCTTGACCCGCAGCTGTTGGCCCACCGCCAGTGGTGCATGGGCCACGCGGATCTGCAGCGGGCAGTTGGGGAGTTGCAGGGTGAGTAACTGATAGTGGGCGTCGTAGGCAATCACCTGGCCAGCAATCACCACGCCGGCATCGTCGCCCAGGGCCAGGGGCAGGTCGAGCCGTGCCAGGGTTTCGCCGATGGGCCCGCTGGCCAAGGCTTTGCCTTCGCTGAGCAAGACGATATGGTCGGCCAGCCGCGCGACCTCATCCTGGGCGTGGCTGACGTACAGCACCGGTATATCCAGCTCGTCGTGCAGGCGTTCCAGGTAAGGCAGGATCTCGCTTTTGCGTTTGCTGTCCAGGGCCGCCAGGGGCTCATCCATCAACAGCAACCTGGGGCTGGTCAGCAAGGCGCGGGCGATGCCGATGCGTTGGCGCTCGCCGCCGGACAGGTGTTGCGGCTGACGCTCAAGCAGGTGGCCGATGCCCAGCAGCTCGGTGGCCTGGGCCATGTCCACGCGCCGTTGCTGGCGTGGAATGCGCTTGAGGCCGAACGCCAGATTGGCCCGTACCGATAGGTGGGGAAACAAGCTGGCTTCCTGGAACACATAACCCAAGGCGCGTTTGTGCGCGGGCACAAACAGCCCTTTGTGGCTGTCTTGCCAGACCTCATCGTTGATCTGCACAAAGGCCTCTTCGGCGCGCTCCAAACCGGCGATGCAACGCAGGCAGGTGGTCTTGCCGGAACCGGAATGCCCGTATAGCGCGGTCACGCCGCGGCCGGGCAATTGCAGGTTCACATCCAGGGCAAAGGTGGAGTATTTCAAGTGCAGGCGTATATCAATCATCGCGTTCAGCTCCAGCCCATCTTGGTTTTGCGGCTGGAGTACAGCGCCAGCAACACGAGGAACGCGAACACCACCATGGCACCGGCCAGCCAATGAGCCTGGGCATACTCCATGGCTTCAACGTGGTCGTAGATCTGCACCGAGACCACCCGGGTCTTGTCCGGGATATTGCCGCCGATCATCAGCACCACGCCGAACTCGCCAACGGTATGGGCAAAGCCGAGGATCGATGCGGTGATAAACCCCGGGCGCGCCAGGGGCAGGATCACTGTGACAAACGTGTCCCACGGATTAGCACGCAAGGTCGCGGCCACTTCCAACGGGCGGGTGCCGATGGCGGAGAAGGCGTTCTGCAACGGCTGCACCACGAAGGGCATGGAATAGATCACCGAGCCGATCACCAGCCCGGCGAAGCTGAAGGTGAGGGTGCCCAGGCCCAGCCACTGGGTGAACTGGCCGAAGTAACCGTTGGGGCCCATGGTCAACAGCAAGTAGAAACCGATGACCGTTGGCGGTAGCACCAACGGTAATGCGACCACTGCACCGATGGGGCCGCGCCACCACGAGGTGGTGCGCGACAGCCACAGGGCAATCGGAGTGCCGATGATCAACAGGATCACAGTAGTCAGTGACGCCAGCTTGATGGTCAACCAGATCGCGGAAAAATCAGCACTCGACAGGGGCATTTACAGCTCGTAACCGTAGGATTTGATTACAGCCGCTGCTTTCGGCCCTTTCAGGTAGTCAACCAGGGCCTTGGCGGCGGCGCTGTCCTTGCCCTTGTTGAGGATCACGGCGTCCTGTTTGATAGGATCATGCATGGATGCCGGAACAATCCATGCCGAACCTTTGGTGACTTTGCCGTCTTTGTAGATCTGCGACAAGGCGACAAAACCCAGCTCGGCATTGCCGGTGGATACGAACTGATAGGCCTGGGTAATGTTCTGGCCCTCGACGAGCTTGTCCTTGACCTGTTCGGTCAAGCCTTGCCTGGCCAGCACTTGGGTGGCGGCCAGGCCGTAGGGCGCGGCTTTGGGGTTGGCGATGGACAGGTGCTGGAATTGGTTTTTTTTCAGTACGTCACCCTTGGTATCCACGTAGCCTTCCTTTGCCGACCACAGCGCCAGGGTACCGACGGCGTACGTGAAGCGCGAGCCCTTGACGGTATCGCCTTCGGCTTCGAGCTTTTGCGGGGTGGTGTCATCGGCGCTGAGGAACACTTCAAACGGCGCGCCGTTCTTGATCTGGGTGTAGAACTGCCCGGTGGCGCCATAGGCGGCGACCAGTTTGTGGCCGGTGTCTTTTTCGAAGTCAGCGGCAATGGCCTGGATCGGCGCGGTGAAGTTGGCAGCCACCGCCACCTGCACTTCATCAGCGTGGGCCGAACCCAAGGCAAATACGGCAAGCAGGGGGGCCAGGCGTGAGATGCGGGTGATCATGGAGCAACTCCTTGGGATGTACGCTGTAGGCAAGTTGAAAGGTTAATCGCTATGTAGGTGAATATATAGCGAGTGGCCATTGTCGGTACAGCGCAATGTTGCCCAGGGGCGGTGCGATGCCAGTCAGTTAACGCTCTTGTAGGAGCGAGCTTGCTCGCGAAAAACTCACAGGCGCCGCGTTCATTCAGGAAGCACGCGTTATCGTTGACGTTTTTCGCGAGCAAGCTCGCTCCTACAGAGGGCAATGTACGCTCTGCGCGAGGTCAGTTACGCATGAGCCTGGTCAGTGCCTGCTCGGCCAGTTCGCAAGTCAGGTCATAGGTGGACCGGTCTTTGCCAAGCCTCAGGGCCTGGCCCGCCCATAGGTTGCTGAAACCCGCTTCATCCTTGGCCTTGAGCGGCATCAGTGCACCACCGGCTTTTGGGAACGCCGGCGCGACCGGGTTGATAGCGCCAAGTTCACGCATCACGCGGTTGACGATGCCCCGCGCCGGGCGGCCGGTGAACAGGTTGGTCAGTGCGGTTTCGCTGGCCTGGGCATGGCGCAGCGCGTGGTGATGGGAGGCGCTGATGCTGGCTTCGGGTGTGAACAAATACGCGGTGCCGATCTGCACCGCAGAAGCGCCCAAGGCCATGGCGGCGACAATACCCCGCGCATCACCGATGCCGCCTGCGGCAATCACCGGCACGCTGACCGCGTCGACAATCTGCGGCACCAGGGCCATCAAGCCGATCTGGCTGTTGAGGTCGTCACTGAGAAACAGGCCACGGTGCCCACCGGCTTCAACACCCATGGCGATAATCGCGTCGCAGCCGTGCTCCTCCAGCCAGATGGCTTCTTCGACGGTGGTCGCGGAGCAGAGCACCTTGGCACCGCTGGCTTTTACCCGGTCCAGCAAGGTTTTTTCCGGCAGGCCGAAGTGAAAACTCACCACCTCAGGGCGGAACTCCTCAACCACTTGGCAAGCAGCCTCGTTGAATGGTGCACGATTGGACACGGGCGTCGGCGCGTCAAAGTCGGCGCCCAATTCAAGATAGTAGGGCTCAAGCAAATCCTTCCAGCGGCGGTCACGGCCCTCATCGGCTTGGGGGGGCTGATGGCAGAAGAAATTCAGGTTCAGCGGGCGTGCACTGGCTTGGCGGATGACGGTCAGGGCCTCGCGCAGTTGCTCGATACCCAGCGCGGCGGCAGGCATGGAGCCCAGCGCGCCGGCTTGCTGGGCGGCAATTACCATTGCAGTGGTCGTTGCCCCAGCCATCGGCGCCTGGATAATCGGCACATCAATGCCGAGCAGCTCGAGAATACGGGTGTCTGGCCAGGTGCTCATGGGATGCGTCTCCAGCGTTAATAAGGCGTTTCGCTGTTTTAACAGGGCACCTGGTCGCCGGCCAGTCTGTTTTATTCACTGGACGAATGCAGTGTTTTGTGGAAACTGCATATCAGCGCAGCGTCTCGCGTTCCAGCAATTGGCGCTTGCGCTCCACGCCCCAGCGGT
Source organism: Pseudomonas khavaziana (assembly GCF_036704165.1). NCBI lineage: Bacteria > Pseudomonadati > Pseudomonadota > Gammaproteobacteria > Pseudomonadales > Pseudomonadaceae > Pseudomonas > Pseudomonas khavaziana. The sequence continues at coordinate 3,455,589 of NZ_CP129946.1, read as the reverse complement.
AGCCCGACAATTCGCCATCGCTGCGCACCACGCGATGACAAGGAATCGCCACCGCCAGGTGGTTGGCACCACAGGCCTGGGCCACGGCGCGAAAGGATTTGGGGGCGCCGATACGCTCGGCTATCTGCCCATAGCTGGCGGTGCTGCCCACCGGAATCTCGCGCAAAGCCTGCCATACGCGCTCCTGAAAGGCCGTGCCGCGCAGGTCCAGGGGCAGATCAAGGCCCAGGGCAGGGGCTTCGACAAACCCCACGACTTGGGCGATCAGCTGTTCGAAGCCCCGATCAGCGCCGACCAGTTCGGCCTTGGGAAACTGGTCTTGCAGGTCGCGCACCAACGTGTCCGGATCCTCACCGAGCAAAATCGCGCACACGCCACGTTGGCTCTGTGCCACCAGAATCGCCCCCAGCGAGCACTGGCCCACGGCAAAGTGAATAGTGTTATTGGCGCCGCCACCTTTGTAGTCGCGAGGCTTCATGCCGAGCAATTGATCGGCGGCTTCATAGAAACGGCTGTTGGAGTTGAAACCCGCGTCATACAGCGTGTCGGTCACCGAGTGCTGGCCCTTGAGGCCGTCGCGAACCTTGCGCGAACGCAGGGCACTGGCATAGCCCTTGGGCGTCAGGCCGGTGCCGGCTTTAAATACACGATGGAAGTGGAACGGGCTCAACCCCGCCTGACGGGCGAGCGCGCCCAGGCTCGGCGGCGTTTCAGCCTGTTCGATATGCCGGCACGCCTGGGCGACTAACTGCGCATGATGGGCGGCCAGTTGAGTTCGATCGCCAGCGGCGCGTTTGCTCGGACGATAACCCGCGGCTTCGGCCTGCGCCGGGGTGTCGAAAAATTCGATATTTTCCGGGCGCGGTAAACGCGAAGCGCTGCTGGGCCGGCAATATACGCCGGTGGTTTTCACGCCGTAGACAAACAGGGCGTCTGCCTTGGCATCGCGGGCAATGATGGCGGCCCAGCGCGGATCGTGTTCGTTGTTCATGGCCTGCACTCTTGACGGTTCACGAGCAGATTAACCGTGCCAGTTGCCCATGACACTCCGAAGCTTGCGGTCAAATCAGCCGGCAGTGCGAAAGGTCAGGTTGATGCGTTGCGGGCCCATGACGGGATGCTCGCCTTCCTTGATTGGCATCACCCCATGAAAGCGCAGGCGATCAACACCGCCCCAGACCACCACATCGCCATGGAACAGCGAGACCTTCTGCGGTTTGTCACTGCGCTGATGGCCACCAAACAGGAAAATAGCCGGCAGACCCAGGGACACCGAGACCACGGGTGCGCTGTAGCAACGCTCGTTCTTGTCCTGGTGCAGTGACATCTTTGCTCCAGGCACGTAGCGATTGATCAGGCAGGCGTCAGGTAAAAAGCCGCTGAAACCGGCCTCGACTGCCGCCGCCATTGCCAGTTGGCGCAAGGCGTCGGGCATGGCCGGCCAGGGTTGCTGGCTGCGTGGGTCAAGAGGGCTGTAGCGATAGCCGCGGGTGTCGGTGGTCCAGCCCAGCTCGCCGCAACTGCTCAGCGCCGCCGACATGGTGAAACCACCGGGGGTGACCATCTGCCGAAAAGGTGACTGGGCCAGGATACGCCGCAGTTCGGGCAGCAAACGATCAATCCAGGGCAGGGCGTAGCCCCGGAGTACGTAGGACTCTTCGCCAATCTGCTCGCGCCCCGCGGGTTGTTGCAGGGCACTATCGGCGAATAAATCGGCAGTCGGCCCCGACATGTCTTACAGCGCCTTGCTCACATTGATATCGGTGATTTCGTCACTGGCATCATGAATTTTCGCCAGGGCTTGCTTGGCTTCTTCGACGCTGTCGGTTTGCAATTGGGCAAATTCAAAGCGGCGCTCGCCGTTGAGTTTGTACTTGATGACGTATTTGGTTGTAGGGGTCACAGCTTTCTTCCTTTCAGGTGTTCAAATCAGCTCAACTTGGTGCTGGTGCGACGAACGATGCGAATCTTGTGGGACAGCGCCGGCTTGCGGGTCACGCTGATGGCACGACGGGTCACCACATCGAGGGTGATGTTCCAGAACCCAGTGCTGGGCGCGGTGATCTTGGCTGGGAACTTATCGAATGCGCCGCCGTGGTAGGTATGGCGGCCGCCATTTTTGAAGCTGCGGAAGTTCGCGTCGCTCATCAGGCGAATGTTGCAGGTCTGCGAGCATTCGATGACGACAATGTCTCCCTCGTTGAGGTGCTCACGCTGGTGGATGAATTTCATGGGGTGTCTCCAGAAGGGCTTTTTCTGAAAAATCAGAACGATACGTAGGTTAAGATGGAGTTTATCAGCCCCAGCGCGTTTATTATCGGGCCGTCGTCGACGACTTCGACAATTTAAAACAGTTATTTACCCTGTAATTAGAGATAAATCCTACGTTGGTGGGAGAAAATTACCATCCCCGCTGTCGTAGGGTCTTTATCGGAGGTTTTTGTATGAAGTGGAGTGTGTTGGTGCTGGCCTTGGCAATCAGTGGGTGTGCTTCGGTTGCAGATATCAAGCAGACCCCGCCCACATTGGTGGTCATCTCAGGCAAGAAGCCGCAGGAATACGCCGCGTGTGTGGTGCGTAAATTGGAAGCGACCCGCCGGCCACCGCAGATCGAGCCCCATAAAGACGGTATTCAGGTGATTGTGCCGCAGAAATTCTCGGCGGATCCTTCGGCGATCTTCGTAATCGAAGACCGCTCCAGTGGGAGCAGCATCAAGCTCTATGAGAGCATGTCCAATGTGCCGATTCGTCCCGGCGACGTGAAGAAAGCCGGGGAAGACTGCATTTCTGGCTGAGCCCCAGGCCTATCCTGCGCACCGGAGCCGATAAAAAAGCCATCACCCGTCAGTGGCGACATGCATTTGGGGCAGGGCATCCGTTAAACTGTCTGGCATTGACTATAAAGATGCCGCTCAGACCTTGGGTTTGAGCGGCATTTGTTTTTTCTGGAAAGCCTGTTATGAAACGCGAACTCGTCAAAGCCCGCCATGCTGAAGGTCAGATTGCGGCGACCCATGTCATTCAGAACCCCGCCGACCTGGGCGAGTGGATCGTATTCTTCAAGAAAAGCGGCGGTCGCAGCTACTTCCTGGTGGACGATCAGGATGAAGTCGAGTCATTCCCGCGCCTGGATGACCTGATCGAAATACTGCGTGGCCTGGGGATCAAGTTCGCCGAAGTGCATCTGTAGCACGCCGGCTTACTTGCAGACCACAACGACGCTACGGCCCTTGAAATTGCCCACATCCTGACCCAGGGTCTTGTCACTCTCCTTGAGCGCAGGCGTGCCATTGGTGCCGACGATACGGTAGCCGGTGCCCGCACAGGACGCGTCGGCTTTCTCGTAGCAACTGGCCCATGAGTTGGCCTCGCCCGAACAGTCGATTGTCAGGCCTTGCTCGCCATTTTTCAGCAGGGTGTCGGATGTGGTGGTGCAACCGGCCAGCGCCAGTACCGCAGTCAGTGCCAGGATCTTGTTCATAGTGGGTCATCGTTGAGAGAAGTGGAGGGCGCTGACACTGTCGTGGGGCGTTGGCGCGGATTATAGCGAACTGCCACCAAGTGCACAGTCCCGGATACAAGATCTTCGCCCGCGCCCCTTTTTTCTCAGCCCCGCCGATGCCTCATGGCACCCCCATCACCAGCACTCCACTGCCGCTTGTGGCGCCAGTCGCAGGCAGGGAACCCGCACGCCGAACCAGTGAAAACGTCACATCATCGCCGCCTACGCTATTGGTGATCCGAGTGAGGAATGAGCCATTGACCGAAACCGCAGAGCCCGCACGCACGAGGGCGGTCCCCAGGTTCGGATTGGTCATCATCAATAGCCGGTTGTCGAACGACGACTGTATGCCTTTGTAGGTAATGGTGATGGGCGAATCAATTCCGCCATCCGGGCACGAGTAGTTGAGCCTGCGGTTGACGCGAATAGGGGTGGTCAGGGGATCACTGCCCAAGGCGCGCTGAGGGACGTCGCCGAAGTTGATCTCGATTGGGTTGTTATTGTTGATCGTGCAGGTCGACGGCGACACGGTGAAGTCGTTGGCAGCGATATAGGTGACGGTCACCTGCGGTCGGGTGTGGTCCCAGTTGTTCGAGCTGCTGATGCGCAACATACCGAGTTCGTCATTGGCGACGACGTTGATCGGGTTGGAGGGGCTATTACGCATCAGAATGTAGGGGGTGATATTGATGGGATAAGCGACACCGTTATTGGGCATCGTCGCCACGCGGATACCCGAGGGCACCGGATTGTTCAGAAACGATCCGTTGATACGCAAACCGGCCCTTTCGTTACCGAAACGAGGGCCGGGGGTCCAGGGTGTCCCTGAGGCGTTCCCCGTTGCCCAGTAATCCTCCCCCCAGGCAGGGCCCTGGCCAGGGGAATACATGCATTCCAACCTGGCCCCCTCCATCATGATCCTCTGGCGGTCCGAGCTTAAGGTCACCATAACCGGAACGCGCAAGTTGGGATTACCCGTCTGCCACTGGCCACCATTGACTCGGCAATCGACGGCCAGCGCATTCGATGTCGTACCCATGAAGATGAGAAGCCCAGCGGCTTCACGCAGTCGTTTCATTGTGTTTTCTCGTTGCTGCACTATCGGTATTCCCACTTCTTTTGCCTGTTTCATGGCACACCCATCACCAGCACGCCGCTGCCGCTTATTGCCCCTGCCGTGGGGAGTGATCCCGCGCGGCGAACCAGTGAAAACGTCACATCGTCGCCACCTATGCTGTTGGTAATCTGGGTGAGGAATGAACCGTTGACTTCAACCGCTGCCCCCCTGCGGACCAGGGCTGTGCCCACGTCCGGATTGGTCATCAACAACAAGCGATTGTCGAACGACGACCGGGCCCCTTTGTAAGTGATGGTGATGGGGGCGTTAATTCCGCCATCTGGGCATGAGTAGGTAAGTCGGCGGTTGACACGAATGGGTGTTGTCAGGGGATCGCTGCCTATCGCCCGCTGACTGACGTCACCGAAGTTGATTTCGATCGGGTTGTTATTGTTGATCGTGCAGGTCGACGGGGAGATGTCGAAGTTGTTTGCGGCGATATATGTCAGTACCAGCCTCGTGCTGCCCAGGCTGTAATTATTGGTCTGTAGCAGATTCAGCGCGCCCAGGACGTCGTTAATCTGAACCTTGATGGGGTTGCTCGGGTCGTTTCGCAGCAGGATATAGGGGGTTACATTGATGGGGTACGCCCCGCCGTTATTGGGCATGGTAGCGATCCGGATGTTATACGGCACAGGCGTGTTATAAAACGCGCCGTTTATGCGTAAGCCGGTTCGCTGATTGCTGAAGTTAGGGCCGGGCACCCAGGGCGAACCGGCTTGCGCGGATGTCCCCCAATAGTCAATGCGCGTAGGGTGGGCAGGCGAGGGCGTAAAACGGCATTCCAGCCATGCACCTTCAAGAATGAGGCGGGTCTTGTCCGAATCCACACGGACATTGACAGGGACCTCCAGGTTCAGAATCCCGCCGTCCCCTACATATTGCCACTTGTCGCCATTGACTCGGCAATCAGCTGCTCGCACTGTTGTGGTAATACCCAGCAGTACGAACAGCACAATGGCTCCATAGAGTCGTTTCATCTTCATCACCCTTTAATCCTCTCCTCGACAGTCGCCCACAGGCATCCAGCCCGTGCACAAGTGCCCGGAAGAGATTGATGGTTTACCCAGGGCTGTGTTCAGCCCGTAAATGATCTACGGATAGTCCAGCGTGAACGTGGACGTCACCGTGTAGGCACCATGCCCGATGGTCTGGTCCTGGATGGCTCGCGGCTCTCCCTTCACATAGGCCTTGAGTTCGATCACATTGTTGCCATCGCTCAATACCTGTCTGTCGCTCACCGTATTCAGGGGCAGAGGCTTGTTAGCCAGTGTCTCGATGCCCACGCCGATGCCGGTGGCGCCGCTGCCACCATCAAGCGCGAGCAGCCCGGGCAGCGCCGGGTTTTCCCTGCCGCCGAAGGTGATCGTGACGGTGTTGCCCACCGTGGTGTCGCAGTCCACCAGATGAAGCTTGAAAGCCTTGCCCAGTGATCGCGTATTGAGGTACAGGTACTTGCTGGTCAGGTCCCAGAGTTCCAGGGTAATGGCCTCGTCCCCGGGACGAATGGTGCAAGCTTCTTCAACCAGGTTGCCTTTGAAACTGAGGTTGTCCGCAGCCTCGACGTCGGTGATCAAGCCCACACCAAGTACCAGTGCAGCGTAGGTCCAACCCTTGTGGATAGGTGTATGTCCCATGGTTTTCCAACTCCTACTGGTATTCGGCCAACAACGTGGCCACCGCGTTAAACCGGGCGGGGGTCAGGGTTGCGCCGGGTCGTTTGACCGGCACCACTTCCAATACCGGTGGCGACGACAGGCTGATTTCAAGCGGCGTATTGAGGGCAAACGGCTGGTTGTTCTGGAACACCCGGATGCCCAGTGCCGGCACACTGGTCTGCACGGCTGCGCCATCGAACGTTGTCGCGGTGCCGTTGACGCTCAACTTCAGCATCCAGGGCAGGGTGTCGGTGCCACAGCTGATGGTGTAGCTCAGGCCCTGGCGGTATTTCACACCGTCGACACGTTTTACCCCGACATCGCCAAAATCCACTTCAATGGTGTTGCCGGCATCGATGGTGCAGGGCGGCGGCTCGTTCAAGGTGCCGCTGAACGTCAGGTTGGCCGAGGCGCCACTGCACAGGCCGATGGCACACAGGGCGAGCAACGTTCGCTGCGGCCAAAAAGTCATGGTGCGTTTCTCTTCATGGTTGATCGGCTTCATTGGTAATCCACCACCAGGGTGGCGGTCGCATCGAAGGCGCCACCCGTCAATTTGCTGCCTGGGCGTTTGACCGGCACGGCCTGCACCACTGGAAAGTTGGGATAGGTAAACCTCACCGCGGTGTTCAAGGGCCAGTCAGCGCCATTGACGAACAGCTTCACGCCGAGATCGGGCTTGCGCGTCACCAACACCCGATTGTCGAACGCGGCGCCGGTGCCCTTGAGCTCCAGTGTCAGTGCATTGCTGTACGGCGCATCACAGGTGACGGTGTAGGGCACACCGCGACGGTAATTGACCCCGTCGATCCGTGAGGTGAGCAGGTCATTGCCAAACGGTACGTCGAGCGTACTGCCGCTGTTGATGACGCACGGCGGTGGTGCAATGATCACCGCGCGGATGGTCAGGCTGGTCTCGGCCTGCACCGCCTGACTGGCGGCCCACAGCAGGCCGCCTATAAACACGGCCCATGGGCCGTTTGACTTAGCCATTATTCTGCCCTTACTCATAGTTGAGCCTGAAATCCACCACGGCCCGGAACGCCCCGCTGGTCAACGGCGCCGAGGTGCGCGTGGGCCTGACCTTCCAGGTCTGTGTGTTGCCGCCCAGGGGCAGGAACAAAGGTTCGCCCCGTTGGCCCAGATTCACGTCCCGCCCAAGCACATCGGTCAACTGCAGGCCCATCCCAGTGATGCCTTGCACCTTGACCAGGCGTGGATCATCGGCATCGGCCGGTGCCAGGAACGCCACCGACAGCACCGGTTGAAAGGCACTCCAGGTCAGGTTCCCCGTGCGCTCGCTGCGGATGCTGCCGGCGATGCGGTTGCAATCGGTAAAGCGCAGTTGGAAAGGCACCGCCCTTGCCTGGTCACCGGGCCGGCGCAACTGGCTGGTGGAAACATCGCCCAGGTCAATGGTCTGGTGCAGCGAGGTCATCTCCAGGCTGCATGGGGTTTCATGCATGGACCCGGAAATATTCAGCCGGCCGCTCATGCCTTCTATATCGTCTTCTTCCTGGGCCTGTGCGCTGCCGACAATGGCCAGTAGCAGGCCGCCCAAGACCTTCACATAATGCGATTTCATCACTGACTCCGGCGGGCGTTACTGTGTGAGCGGGGCTGCTTGCGGGTTCACCTTGCAAGTCTCGCCGCTGCAGGTGAACCCCAGCAGCGGACGTCCGCCGTAGTCATTCACGTAGGCCAGGTAAGGCGCAGTGCCGAGTGCCTTGGCCGTCGGGCCCAGGGCCAGCGAGCCTTTGGGCGGCACCATCAGCGGCTCGAATCCCGGCACGGTCTTGCCGTCCTTGGTGCTGCGCGCATCCACCAGGGTTACGAAGTACGGCGTCGGGTTGTTCACCTGGTAATGTTCGCCCTGCCGGGAAAGAGTCAGCTTTTCCTGCCAGGGGTTGGACAGGTCTTGCTGGCTCGGCGTGATGGCTTGCGGTCGGTAGAACAACTTGATGCGGGTCTGCAGCGCGATTTGCAGGGTGTTGGCTTTATCGCTGCGCGGTGGAATTTCCCGCAGGTTGAAGTAGTAGACCGTCTCTCGATCCTGCGGCAAGGCTTTGGCCGCGGGCAACGCCTGGACTTTCACCTGGCTTTGTTTTCCAGGCTCCACGCGCTGCACCGGTGGCAGCACGATCAGCGGCGCGGTGATTTTCTGGCCTTGTTCATCTTCAATCCAGCCCTGGGCCAGGTACGGCAACTGGGTATTGTTGTTGGTGATGTTCACGCTGGTGGCGTCCTTGCCCCCGTCGAAGATCACGCGGGTACGGTCCAGCGCAATTGCGGCATTGGCGCCTTGGCATACGCCGATGGCCAGCAATGCGAGGGACGAAAGGGCAAGGCGGGTGTTGAGGCTCATGAGGATGTGTGCTCCGTGGCGGTGGGCTTGCCGGTCAGCTCTGCCGGCGAGGACAAGGTTTGATCAGTGGCTGCCATCCGGCAGTCCAGTTGCAGGGCATGGGTCAAGCCATCGGCCGGCAGGGCCTGCGGCAGTGTGAGGACGCAGCGTGAGCGTTCGCCCCAGCTGACGAACATTTGCTCGCCGGCCTGGATACCGCTCAGGTAGACGCTGCCGCCATCATTCACAATGCCGGTGTCCTGCTGATTGGCGTTCTTGACCTGCGCGCCGAAGGGCGGCGCACTGCCGTCTGATAGGCGCAGCACAGCCATGGCTTTCTCACCGGAAATCACTTCCAGGGACCGGTAGCCGATGGCGCCTTCGGTGAGGGTCACCTGCGTGACCGATTGGGTGGCCTCGACGTTCTTCGGCAGACGCTCCAGATCCACGCTGGCCGCCGTACGCTGGTAGCTGCTCAAATCGGCAATTACTGCTTTGCCAAAGGCGTTGCTGCGGGTCGGCGTGCCGTAACCGCGCACTGGCACATCGGCTACACCGCTGGTATCGACCATCAAGCGCGTGCCGCCCATGCTGCCGGTACGATGCAGTGCTGCGCCGTGGCGCGTGAGCGTGCCGCCGCCGCGAGCCGACATACTCAGGCTGGTGTTGCCTTGTTGGCGACTGGCTGCGAGTGTCAGGTCAGCCTGCTCACCCGTATGGCTGAGGTAACCACTGGCAGAATTGTCACTGGCACTGAGCTGGTAACTGTTGCGCTCATCCAGGCGATCGCTGTAACGCGTTGAAAAGCCATTCTTGCCTGCGGTCCGGTTGGCATCGAGCGACAGGGTGCCACTGCGTCCAAGTGGCAGGCTGACCGTCAGTGCCATGCCGTTATCCTTGTAGTTGTAGTCCTGAGTGCGATAAACGTTGAGGGACAGGCTCATGTTCTTGACAGTGCCGACATTAAAGTAACGAGACACTGATAAGTTCCAGCGCTGGCTGGCCGGCCGCGACCAGTAAGTTTGTTTGTTATAACTGGCGTACACCGTTGCGCCCAAGTCACGAAACTGCTTGTTGACGGTCGCGGTATACAGCGCCTTGTTGCCGCCAATCGGTTTGAATTCGCCAGCGTATTGACCAAACTCGTCGTATTTGCCGCGCCCTGCGAGTTCGCCGTTCATGCCGTAGTGACGCGCATCCAGATACTCGCTCATGCTCAGGAAGTTCTTATCGGAAAAGCGATAACCGGCGAAGGTTACTTGGCTGTCATATTGTTCAAAGTTCTTCGAATATTGCAGGCGATAGGATTTACCCGAGAGTGTTTGATTCCACACGTTTGCGTGGGACTGGGTGACGTCCAGGGATAAAGCGCCCAGCGCCAGCAGGTCACGACCCGCACCGACAGTGGCCGCACGGTAGTTGTTATCGGTGATGGCGCCACCGAACAGCGACCAGCCGTTGCTGATCCCCCAGGAGAACTCACCAGTACCGAAAAAGTTACCGTCGGCTCCATACTGAAGATCAGAAGGCCGTCCAGTCGCCAGCTTGTATCGAACCTGCCCCGGGCGCGTCAGGTAGGGAACGCCTGCGGTGTTGAGCTTGAAAGTCTGTACCGAGCCGTCCTGCTCTTCCACACGCACATCCAGCGTCCCGGTCACCGCATCATTGAGGTCCTGGATGCGAAAGGGGCCGGCAGCCACCAGGGTTTCATACAGCACACGCCCTTGCTGGCTGACCACCACCCTGGCATTGGTCTTGGCCACCCCGACGACCTCCGGCGCATAGCCGCGCAAGTTCGGTGGCAGTTGGCTTTCGTCCGAATTCAACGCCGCACCGGTAAAGCGGAAGCTGTCGAACAGGTCCGAATACAGGTAGTTTTCGCCGACCACCAGCCGCGCCTTCAATGAAGGAATGGCGCGATAAGCGTAGTAGCGGCTCCATTCCAGCTTCTGCTCCCCGGCTGACCGGTCCCTCGCGCTGTCGACGCGCCCCTGCCAATCGGCGCGCAGGCGCCAGGCTCCGGCATTGGCCCCCAGGGTGCCGTTGCCGCTGAGGTGATTGCGCGTGCGCTCGTTTTTCTGGGCGTTGGACTGCGCCGTCAGGTTGTAGTCCACCAGCAACCCCGGTACCCCCTCATCCCAGCGCGCGGGTGGATCCCAGTTCAGGGCGCTGTACTCGAGATAGGCATGGGGCAGGTTGATGTCCAGCGTGGAGGTCGCCAGGTCCGCGCTCACCTGCGCGCCCGGCAGGCCTTGAAGGTCCAGGCACTCGCCGTCTTTCCACGCGGTGAGTCTCGCGGCATCGGACGCCTTCAGGCCCAGCTGCTCCACCAGCGCGGGGGACACGCAAGCCTGGCTTCCCTTGGGATCATCTTCGGGGGGGTAGAACGCCACCGCTTGCTCGGAAATTGGTTGGCCATTGATCTGCACGAACATCGTGTAGGTGCCGGGCAGAATGAAACCGCCGCGTGCAAACCGGGACAAATCAATATTGCTGCGATCATTCAGATCAAGAACGTCGGTATTGAATTCGATATCGCCGGCACCCAAGGCAGTGCCTGCCAATGACATCAGCCCGCCAACCAGCCCGGGGCGAAGTGTATTTTTGATCTTCGACGCATTCAGCATGAAAGCAACCCATCAATGTTCAAAAGTATTCCAACTTGAACCGCACCGCGACACGGTGAGCACCTGGCGCCAGTGGCAGCCCGTTGCCGACCAGACGGAGCGTGTAGTGAAGTGTGATGTCACCCTCAGCCAGGGGATGCGGCGCCATCGGCTCGCCTGGCACGCTCTCCTGGCCAGCCGAGTCCCAGATATGGAAGGCCACTCCCTGTGAGTCACCGAAGGCGGCAAAGGAACGGCCGTCCCTGTCGCGAGGGCCGTCAAAGGTCACCCGCAGATGCTCCCAGTCAGGCAAGGTGGCGCCGGGCCGTGACGGATCCGGACGCGTCAGGGTGCAATTGACCAGGCGCAACTCAAACGGGTGCGGCTCCCCCAACGCATTGCGTAATAGCCTGCCTATGGGCTCGGGTGTCATCTCGATCGACTGGTCGGCACTGGTCAGTTCCAGCCCGCACGCGGAGTCGACGATCTCTCCACCGAGGGTGACGACGCCTTCGCCTTGCGACGGTTCCTGGGCAAACGCCCAGGGGCTGATGCACATCGTCAATGTGGAGGTGACTGCGAGGTTTAAGAGTGTTTTCACCGTTATCTCCCATCAGTTCCCCCCGCCACCCATGGGTGGCGGGGGGAAAGCCTTACTGATAAGCCAGGGTGAAGTTGGTGACCGCGCTGAAATCACCAGGGACGATGTCGCCGGTAGCGGCGCCTTGAACGTAGGCACCGAATTCCAAGGTGTTATCGCCGGTGGAAATCGCCTGCGGGGTGGTGGCGACACCCAGTTCAACGGGCTTGCCGCCATGGGTCATCATGATGCCGATGCGGCCAGCGCCACCGACGGTGCCGATCGCGCCCGGCACATCGTTGGAGGGAGCGGCGGTGAACGTGGTGGTCACCGTGTTATCGGTGAGATCGGTCAGGTCGCAGCCTTCCAGTTCGATTTTCACGCTGCGGGCTTCAGACTTGCCGCCTGCTTGCAGTTGATGCTTTGCGATTGCGCCAAGGTTGACGGTCTGGTCGATGGATTCAGGCTTGATTGAGCAGGCACCCGAGTGGACCGATCCCAAAAAAGTAACTGTTCCATCCGCCGCATGGGCAGCGGAGATCGAGCCCGCGAACAACCCGATGGTCAACAGCGCAGTTTTAAATTTAGTTTTCATTTGCAGATGCCTACATAAAAGATGTCATTGATTGAGCCTCGCCACGGTGTGAGCGGGACTTACTTCTTCGCTTCAAAAGTGGCTCGCGGAAAACCCGATCAAGCGTCTGGCGAGTTGTAGTCAAAAAACTGTTTTTCCAACTACTTGCATTGCAATTTCGCGTCACATTTGAGGCGAGGTGATTGTCCACGCTCGCCTTGAGTAAGTAAGTCGCCTGATTCGCTTAGTCGTGTAGCTGCACGGCATCACGTGCTATAGGAGGATTATGGCAATATGCCCAAACTTAAATTTAAGCTGTAAGAGATGGACTACATGCAGCTTAATGAGAATATTTTAGTTAGATGTGAGGCTGTAAGAAGGGGATTACAAAGCCTGAAAATTAACAGCGTCCAGGCGAGGCGAGCAACTTAGAGATGGTTTCAATGCACTACCAGGATCGACGCGCACAAAAAAGCCCCGTTAACCGGGGCTTCTTGTGCAGCCGGGGAGGCTTACTTGCTTTTCGGCCTTTTGCTCGATGCATGGCCCGCTTCATCCACAAACACTTCGGCGACCGCAATCGCCTGGCTTTCGGTGGCGAATGTGCCGGCAACACTGTCGCCGTGAAAATTGATCAAGTGCCAGCCGTCTGCTCGCTGCGTGATCAAGTAGCCGTTTACACCTTTTGGTTCTGACATCTATTGGCAATCTCGTGGTCGGGTTCAAGCTGTCCATGATAGCGCCAAATACCCAGGGGGCGGGCAAGATGTTGCAGGTCAGTGCTCGGCGGTTGAAAGCGTGCTAAAACGGTTGGCAGCCTTTTAAATAAAGGGGGCGGGCGTTTTTCGCCTGACCATTGGTGAAGCCCTTTGTAAGATCAGCGGAACTTACGCCGACATTTTTTCTCTATGATGACATCGCAACGCCAGCAGCCCCCATTGTAAGGTGACTGCGGCCTGATTAGACTGCGCCGAATTCCGTACGCACAGCCCTTTGTAAGGACTCATATGATCAAGAAATGCTTGTTCCCAGCAGCCGGTTACGGCACTCGCTTCTTGCCAGCGACCAAGGCCATGCCCAAAGAGATGCTGCCGGTGGTGAACAAGCCACTGATCCAGTACGGCGTCGAAGAGGCCCTGGATGCCGGCTTGAACGAAATCTCCATCGTGACCGGTCGTGGTAAGCGCGCCCTGGAAGACCACTTCGATATCAGCTACGAGCTGGAAAACCAGATCAAGGGCACCGACAAGGAAAAATACCTGGTCGGTATCCGTAAACTGCTCGACGAGTGCTCGTTCTCCTATACCCGCCAGACCCAGATGAAAGGCCTTGGCCACGCCATCCTCACCGGTCGCCCGCTGATCGGCGACGAGCCGTTCGCAGTCGTGCTGGCCGATGACCTGTGTGTGAACCTTGAAGGCGATGGTGTGCTGACCCAGATGGTCAAGCTCTACCAGAAGTATCGCTGCACCATCGTTGCGGTGATGGAAGTTGATCCATCGCAGACCAACAAGTACGGCGTGATCGCCGGTGACGATATTGGTGATGGCCTGATCCGCGTGCGCGACATGGTCGAGAAGCCAGCGCCGGAAGACGCGCCATCGAATCTGGCGATCATCGGTCGCTACATTCTGACTCCGGATATCTTCAAGCTGATCGAAGAAACCGAGCCAGGCAAGGGCGGCGAGATCCAGATCACCGACGCGCTGATGAAGCAGGCCAAAGATGGCTGCGTGATTGCCTACAAGTTCAAAGGCCAGCGTTTTGACTGCGGTGGTGCTGAAGGTTACATCGAAGCGACCAACTTCTGCTTCGAGCACTTCTACAAGACTGGCAAGGCTTACTGATTTACGCTTGCCCGTCTGTTTCAACAGAAAGCCACCTTCGGGTGGCTTTTTCGTTTTTCAGCCCCATGTAAGTCGGTATGCTGGCGTCCTGCCGAGGAGAATGAAATGGCCTACGATTTTGACCTGTATGTAATTGGCGCCGGTTCCGGCGGTGTTCGCGCGGCGCGCTTTGCCGCGGGGTTTGGCGCCAAGGTGGCCGTGGCTGAAAGCCGCTACCTGGGTGGCACCTGCGTGAATGTCGGCTGCGTGCCGAAAAAGCTGTTGGTGTACGGCGCGCACTTCGCCGAAGACTTCGAACAGGCCAGCGGTTTCGGCTGGTCGTTGGGTGAGGCGAACTTTGACTGGGCGACCCTGATCGCCAACAAGGATCGCGAGATCAATCGCCTCAACGGCATTTATCGCAACCTGCTGGTCAACAGCGGTGTAACCCTGCATGAAGGGCACGCACGCCTGGTTGATGCCCATCAGGTGGAGATCAACGGCGAGCGCTTCACCGCCAAGCATATCCTGATCGCCACCGGCGGCTGGCCGCAGATCCCGGAGATTCCAGGGCGCGAACACGCCATTGGCTCCAATGAGGCGTTCTTTCTTAAAGAACTGCCCAAGCGTGTGCTGGTGGTGGGCGGTGGTTACATTGCGGTTGAGTTCGCCGGCATTTTCCACGGTTTGGGCGCGCAGACGTCATTGCTGTACCGCGGTGATCTATTCCTGCGCGGCTTTGATGGCTCGGTGCGCAAGCATTTGCAGGAAGAGCTGACCAAGCGCGGCCTGGACCTGCAATTCAATGCCGACATCGAGCGCATCGACAAGCAAGCCGATGGCAGTCTCAAGGCCACTCTGAAAGATGGGCGTGTACTGGAGGCCGATTGCGTGTTCTATGCCACTGGTCGCCGCCCGATGCTGGACAACCTGGGCCTGGAAAATACCGGGGTCAAGTTGGATGAGCGCGGCTTCGTCGCCGTGGATGAGCTGTACCAGACTGCCGAGCCGTCGATCCTGGCCATTGGCGATGTCATTGGTCGTGTGCAGCTTACTCCCGTGGCGCTGGCCGAAGGCATGGCTGTGGCGCGGCGCCTGTTCAAGCCCGAGCAATACCGTCCGGTGGATTACGCCAATATCGCAACGGCGGTGTTCAGCCAACCGACTATCGGCACCGTAGGCCTGAGCGAAGAGGATGCGCGCGCCAAAGGCCACAAGGTGCAGATTTTCGAAAGCCGTTTCCGGCCGATGAAGCTGACCCTCACGGACTGTCAGGAAAAGACCCTGATGAAGTTGGTGGTCGATGCCGACACCGACAAAGTGCTGGGTTGCCACATGGTTGGCCCGGATGCTGGTGAGATCGTGCAAGGCCTGGCGATCGCGCTCAAGGCGGGCGCGACCAAGCAGCATTTCGACGAAACCATCGGCGTGCACCCTACGGCGGCGGAAGAATTCGTCACCATGCGCACGCCTGTGGCCGACTGATCAGGTTGGCTCCGTTGCCTCTGGCGCCGTCGCAACGGCGGCCGCCAGGCGCAGCGCGTCGATACTGGCCTGGGCCTTGATCAGGTCCAGTTCCAGCGCCTTGTTGTGCCGTTGGTGCTCAAGTAGCGCCTCCTGGCGTGACTGACTGTCCTGCATGGCAACACGTAAGCGTTCCTGAAGCAGGGTGCGCTCGCTGTCGATCCGGCTGAGCTGCTCGTTCAGTTTGAGTTGTGTGGCTTGATCCTTGCGGACCTGCTCTTGCAGCGCATTGAGTTCCTTGACTGTCACACGCTGCTCGATCAGCAGGCGTTCATTGTCCCGATGCAGCTGGGTGATTTCATCCTGGCGTACCAGTGCGTTTTGCTGGGCCTGGCGCAGCTCGGCCTGCACCTGTTGCAACTGGCCTTCATGGCGGCGCTGCTCCTGCTCGCGCTGCTCCTTGATCGCATTGCGGTAATGCTCAAGTGCATCCCGGGCATGCAGGTGCTTTTCTTCCAGGGAACGAATCTGCTCATCCTTGTCGCTGATCCTCAACTCGTAATCGCTGCACGCCTGGCTCAGCCCGGCGTTACGGGTCTGTTCGGCCTGCAGACTGGTACTGGCGGTTTGCAAGGCGGCGCTTTCTTCCGTCAGGGCCGCGGCCTGGATGTCCAATTGCTGCTTGAGCTGGACGTGCGCTTCTTCAAGGGCGTCAACCTGGGCGAGCAGGGCGGCTTTCTGTTGTTCGAATTGCGCCAGGGCCAGGTCAATCGGCTCCTGGGCTTTCTCTTTCAGGCGTTGGGCCAGGCGCGCGACCAGTTCGCCCAGCTCGTCGTCAATCGGCGCCTGGGTGATCGCCTGGCGGGTCTCGCTCTCGTCCAGCTCCTTCAAATAGCGATGAATGGTGGTTTTCGAGCCGGTATTGCCCATCTCGATACGTACGGCATCGATGCTGGGGTTTTCGCCGCGGGCGAGGATTGCCAGGCGTGCCGTCTGAACTACTGCTTTGTTTATGCCGCCGCGAGCCATGGGGTCTCCGTCGATTTGATAATGTGGTACGTAGTATGTATATACATACTATAACACGCTTGAAAACTCTTTGAAATTCATGATTTATCAGGTGGGATATTGGCGTATTATCCCGTGTCATAGCCATTTTCCTTGCCAACCCTCCCGCAAACAGTACGAAAGACGCCTATGAGCGACCTGGACCGATATCTCAACGCCGCCACCCGCGACAACACGCGCCGCAGCTATCGGGCGGCCATCGAGCATTTCGAAGTGACGTGGGGCGGGTTCCTGCCCGCCACCAGTGACAGCGTGGCGCGTTACCTTGTGGCGCACGCCGGCGTGCTGGCGGTGAACACTCTTAAGCTGCGGCTCTCGGCTTTGTCGCAATGGCATGTCAGCCAAGGCTTCGCCGACCCGACCAAGGCGCCGGTGGTGCGCAAGGTGCTCAAGGGGATCCGTGCGGTGCATCCGGTGCGAGAAAGACAGGCCGAGCCTTTGCAGCTCAAGCACTTGGAGCAGGTAGTAACGTCCCTCGAAAGTGAGGCCACGCAGGCCGCTGCGGATCAGGACATCCCTCGATTACTACGCGCCAAACGCGATACCGCACTGATCCTGCTGGGGTTCTGGCGCGGCTTTCGCAGTGATGAGCTATGTCGGTTGAGTATCGAGCATGTCCAGGTAGTGCCCGGTGCCGGCATCAGCCTCTACCTGCCCCGCAGCAAAAGCGACCGAGACAATCTCGGCAAGACTTACCAGACCCCAGCGCTGCTGCGCCTGTGCCCAGTACAGGCCTACAGCGAGTGGATCAGCGCGTCGGCCCTGGTGCGCGGCCCGGTCTTCCGCGGCATTGACCGCTGGGGCAACCTGGGCGAGGAGGGCTTGCACCCCAACAGTGTGATCCCCTTATTGCGCCAGGCCCTTGAGCGCGCAGGCATTCCGGCTGCGCAATACACCAGCCATTCCCTGCGCCGGGGCTTCGCTACCTGGGCGCATCGCAGTGGGTGGGATTTGAAGTCACTGATGAGTTACGTCGGTTGGAGCGACATGAAATCCGCCATGCGCTATGTTGAAGCGACGCCATTTCTTGGTATGACCCTGGCCACCCAACCGCTGTTGTGAGATTTCTTCTATTAATACTGTTACCTGATAGAGAAAGCCAATCGTCAACATCAGGTTTGCCAATGAGCCATCGACCGAGAGAGCCGGTAGGATTCACCTCATCAACTTACTAACCCCTGACGGAGAGTCAACGATGCCTATCATCAACAGCCAAGTAAAACCGTTTAAAGCCACTGCTTTCAAAAACGGCAGCTTCGTCGATGTGACCGACGCTGACCTGAAAGGCAAGTGGTCGGTGGTGTTCTTCTACCCAGCCGACTTCACTTTCGTCTGCCCAACCGAACTGGAAGACCTGGCTGACAACTACGCCGAATTCCAGAAACTGGGCGTCGAGATCTACAGTGTTTCCACCGACACCCACTTTGCCCACGCTGCCTGGCACAACACTTCGCCAGCCATCGGCAAGATCCAGTACACCATGATCGGCGACCCAACCCTGACCATCTCGCGCAACTTCGACGTGCTGATCGAAGAAGCTGGCCTGGCAGACCGCGGTACTTTCGTGATCAACCCAGAAGGTCAGATCAAGATCGTTGAACTGAACGACGGCGGTGTTGGTCGTGACGCTTCCGAGCTGCTGCGCAAGATCAAGGCTGCTCAATACGTCGCTGCCCACCCAGGCGAAGTCTGCCCAGCCAAGTGGAAAGAAGGCGAGGCCACCCTGGCGCCGTCCCTGGACCTGGTCGGCAAGATCTAAGTCTGTGAAGACGTATCAAGGGCGGGAATCCGCACTTAAGTAAGCTGCATCCGCCCTCAAAACGCCCGGGCGAGATTCGCTCGGGCGTTTTTTTTGTTTGCAATAAACCGAATCAATAGGAAATCGCCCGTATGTTGGACGCCAATCTTAAAGCTCAGTTGAAGTCATACCTGGAACGGGTCACCCAGCCGATCGAGATCGTCGCCTCCCTCGATGACGGCGCGAAATCCCAGGAAATGCTTGCTCTTTTGCAGGATGTCATCAGCCTCACCACGCTGATTACCCTGAAAACCGATGGCAATGATGCGCGCAGGCCATCGTTCTCCATCAACCGCCCGGGTGCCGATATCAGCCTGCGCTTCGCCGGCATCCCCATGGGCCATGAATTCACTTCGTTGGTGCTGGCCCTGCTGCAGGTCGGTGGCCACCCGTCGAAGGCCAGTGTCGAGGTGATTGAACAGATTCGTGCCCTCAAAGGCGAGTTCAGCTTCGAGACTTATTTTTCGCTGTCGTGCCAGAACTGCCCGGACGTGGTCCAGGCCTTGAACCTGATGGCCGTGCTGAACCCGAACATCCGCCACGTCGCCATCGACGGTGCGCTGTTCCAGGCCGAGGTCGACGAGCGCCAGATCATGGCGGTGCCGAGTGTCTACTTGAACGGGGTCAACTTCGGCCAGGGCCGCATGGGCCTGGAAGAAATCCTTGCCAAGCTCGACACCAGCGGCATCGAAAAAGCCGCGGAAAAGATCAGCGCCAAAGACGCCTTTGACGTACTCGTCGTCGGCGGTGGCCCGGCCGGTTCTTCGGCAGCCATCTATGCGGCGCGCAAAGGCATTCGTACCGGTGTCGCCGCCGAGCGTTTTGGTGGCCAGGTACTGGACACCATGTCCATTGAGAACTTTATCTCGGTACAGGAAACCGAAGGGCCGAAGCTGGCCAGCGCGTTGGAAGCGCATGTGCGCCAGTACGACGTGGACATCATGAACTTGCAGCGTGCCAGTAGCCTGATTCCGGCGAAAAATCCTGGTGAGTTGCACGAAATTCGCTTCGAAAGCGGTGCGACCCTCAAGTCCAAGACTGTGATCCTGGCCACTGGCGCCCGCTGGAGAGAGATGGGCGTTCCGGGCGAGCAGGAATACAAGGCCAAGGGCGTTTGCTTTTGCCCGCACTGCGACGGCCCATTGTTCAAGGGCAAGCGCGTGGCGGTGATCGGCGGCGGTAACTCCGGCGTTGAGGCTGCCATTGACCTGGCCGGGATTGTCAGCCATGTCACGCTGCTTGAGTTCGACAGCAAGTTGCGCGCTGATGCGGTATTGCAACGCAAGCTCTATAGCCTGCCGAACGTGGATGTGATTACCAGCGCGCTGACCAGTGAAGTCAAGGGCGACGGCCAGAAAGTCACCGGCCTTGCCTACAAGGATCGCGACAGTGGCGAGTTCAAGACCCTCGACCTGGAAGGTATCTTTGTTCAGATCGGCCTGCTGCCCAACACCGATTGGCTCAAGGGCACTGTAGAGCTGACTCCGCGCGGCGAGATTATCGTCGATGCCCGTGGCGAGACCTCATTGCCAGGCGTGTTTGCCGCCGGTGACGTCACTACCGTACCTTACAAGCAGATTGTGATCGCGGTGGGTGAGGGGGCCAAGGCTTCGTTGAGTGCCTTTGATCACTTGATTCGTACGTCGGCTCCGGCATAACCGAACCGTTGAAAAAAAAGCCCCACGATTGCTCGTGGGGCTTTTTGTGTTCTGTCGGAGTGAGGTTTACATCGGCGCTGGCTGGATAATCTCGACCCAGTAGCCATCCGGGTCCTTGATGAAGGCGAGGCTCTTCATGCGGCCATCCGTCAGGCGCTTCTGGAAGTCGCAGCCCAGTGCTTCAAAACGCTCGCATGCCGCGACAATATCCGGCACCGAGATGCAGATATGGCCAAAGCCACGCGGGTCAGTATTGCCGTTGTGATAAGCGAAGTCGGCGTCGTTTTCAGTGCCATGGTTGTGGGTCAGTTCCAGGATGCCCGGGATCGACTTCATCCACTGGGTGCGCTCGGCGGCGTCGGCCGGGATCTGGGCCTTGTCCACCAGGGCCAGGAAGTACAGGCTGAACTCGGCTTCCGGGAAGTCGCGTTTTTCAACCAGGGAAAACCCCAGGACACGGGTGTAGAAATCCAGTGACTGGGTGATGTTCTTGACCCGCAGCATGGTGTGGTTGAACACGAAGTTCGTCGTAGCGGTATCAGGCTGGGCGGTGACGCCCGGGAAAGTATTCAGATCGTGCAGGCTCATGGGCCCTCCGGAAAAATGGGGCAAAGCGGTCCCTTGGCTTGCGGCAGCCTCCGTGCAGCCGGACCATGATACGCAAGGCCT
Source organism: Pseudomonas khavaziana (assembly GCF_036704165.1). Taxonomy (NCBI): domain Bacteria; kingdom Pseudomonadati; phylum Pseudomonadota; class Gammaproteobacteria; order Pseudomonadales; family Pseudomonadaceae; genus Pseudomonas; species Pseudomonas khavaziana. The sequence goes on along the minus strand of NZ_CP129946.1, from coordinate 3,434,725 downwards.
GCCCGCTGCGCCAAATGAAAAAGCGCACGCGGCCCTTGCGACCCGCACCGGCTGGGCCGCAAACTTTGCTGCTTGAACCTTGGGTGTTTTTTGCAATGATCGAGTTTCGTAGATTGCTGTTGAGCGCTGTGTGTGGGTTGCTGTCCAGTCCGTTGGTTCTGGCCGCCGACCCGGAGATTCACTGGCCCAGTGGCTGGCAGGTCGAGGAAGTCGTGCCTGACGGCGAAACACCCGCCAAGCCCCAAGCGGTGTCGCGCCAGCGTGCGATCAAGAATGATGAAAATGGCGCGACCCTGATGGTTATGGAGTTGACTGGTACACCGATTGAAACCGGACATGAAGTTAATCTTCCAGGCGTATTGCTGGAGATGCGCAAATCCATCCAGAAGGATTTTGCCCGAAGCGGTTATCAAAGCGTGTGCAGCAAGATGCATCCCAGCACATTAAGTCGTCTTGAAGCGCTCGAAACTACTTGTGTGATTACCGAGAATGGGCGGCACGTTCTGTCACAAACATTAGTCGCTGCAGTGGATGTCGATAGAGCCTATGTCTTTTCATACGCAGGCCAGGTGCAAGCCTATGAGGCGAGCAAGGATGAAGTGAGTTCGGTGCGTAATAGCCTGAAGTTATGACCCGCCCAAGTTGAGCGAATGTGAACAATGTTGAGGGTCAGACAAGTTCGCTTTCGAACCCATAAAGCAAAAGCCCCGCGTAAGCGGGGCTCTGTTTTAGTGGCTGTTGATCAGCCCCGAAGCCAGGAGTCTACAGTGGCGGCACCGTACTCTTCTTTCCAGGCTTTAAGGCCGCGGTGGTTGCCGCCCTTGGTCTCGATCAGCTCGCCGGTATGCGGGTTGTGGTAGACCTTGACGACCCGTGCACGCCGTTGTTTTGGCGCAGCGGCAACTGATGTGCCGCCTTTGCGTGGGGTTGGGTCAAGAATGGCGATGACGTCGCGCAGGCTTTTGCCGTAGCTGTCCATCAGCTTCTTGAGCTTTTCTTCGAATTCGATTTCTTTCTTCAGGCCTGCGTCGTTCTTCAAGGATTCCAGCTGCGCAAGCTGCTCTTGAAGGGCTTTTTCTGCTGCGCGAAATTCGGCGAGTCTGGACAAAATCTGTACTCCAATAGTGTAGTTGCTGATATCAACGGCAGACAAAGCAATCAGCCAGGAACGTTAAGATAACTCAACGGAAAACACCCTCTGCGAATTCTGCACAGGTAGGAAAAATTGTAGTAGTTAAATCATCTCGAGTAAATCATGTCTTTCGTCAAAAGAACAATCTTTCATCGACGCTGACGCGGGGCTATTCAATGATTGCTCAACGAGTTAATGAACTCGTCACAGGGTAACGGCCGGCCGAACAGATAGCCTTGTAAGAAATCCACACCTTGGGCAACGAGGTATTCGCATTGTTGTGCTGTTTCCACGCCCTCGGCAACAATGCCAAGGTCCAGCTTGCCGGACAGTTCTATGATGCTGTCCAGAATGTGCCCCGACAGCGCATCCACACCGATCATGGCGACAAAACTTTGGTCAATCTTCAAATAATCGACATTGAAGTTGCGTAAGTAAGCCAGGCTGGAGTGGCCGGTACCAAAGTCATCGATCGCGATCAGCACACCCAACTGGTGCAGGGCATCGAACAATTGGCGGGTGATATCGGTGGGCTCGATCAGCTCGCGTTCGGTCAACTCCAGCACCAGGCTTACCTGGCCAGGGGGGAAGGCGGCCAGGAACTGCCGACAGTCCTCCACCAACGCCAGGTCCTGGCAATGGCGTGCGGTGATGTTCACGCCAATATGGAAGCCTGGGCTGAAACGCGCGGCGTGGGGCGCCAGTTGCGCAGCGGTCTGGCGCAGCAGGGCGCGGGTCATCGGCACGATCAGGCCCGAGTCTTCGGCCAGGGGAATAAAAAGGTCGGGGCGCACCAGGCCCTCTTTGGGATGTTTCCAGCGCATCAGCACTTCACAGCCTGCCCATTGACGCGTGTCTCCGCGTACCACTGGCTGGAAATACGGGATGAATTCGTTGGCACTCAACGCACGCTGCAATTCCTGGGTGGGGGCGGACGAGCGTTTTTGCAGCCAATGCGCAAGGATGCCCGCCAGTACACCGAAGAACACCACCAGGCTGAACAACGCCGGATAGCGGGCCTGCATATAACGCCAGGTTTCCCCCTCGGGCATACCCGCCTCGACGCTGTAGTCATAACGCTCGGACGCCAGATGATGATGGGCCACGGCAAATTCCGGTACCACGCTGTCATGCACCTTGCCCTCGGCATCCAGCCAATGGGGGCCGACTTGCAAGACCAGATGGGTGTAACGGCTGATCAAGCGCAAGGCGTTGGTCAGGTGGTAGCTGTCAACCGAGGCGAACGCGCCCTGGTCGCCTTCCACCAGGCGATAGACCAGCAGCGCGGTATCTGGCGTGACAGGGTTGCCGTTCATCAGCCACAGCCGGCCATTCACATAGTCATTCGGGTTGACCGGCGACAGATGATTGCCGCCGAACAGCGAACTGCAATAAATGTTTTTCTGCCAGGACACTGTGGTGGCGCGTACAAACGGACGGCGCGTCACCTGTTCGCGCAGCGCCAATTGTGCCTGGCTGTCACATGGCTTACCCGCCAAAGGCAACAAAGATTGGGCGGCGAGGGCGGTATTGTCGAGCATCAGGTCGAACTGGCGCACCGCTTCTTGAGCGGTTTGGGCCGTGCTTTGCTCAAGCGTGCGCTCGGCTTGCCAGTAAAGAATTACAACCCCCAGCAGAACGGGCAGCAGCCCGCAGAGCGTGCTGATGAAATAGCGGGCGGCTCGGCTTCGTGGACCTTTGGCGGTCAGGGGCATAGAGGCAATCAATCGCAAAAAGAGAGTGGGCTATGGCGATGATAGATGGCATTTCGCGGCGCTGCTCGCTTGTTTGAAACCTGCTGACCTAGCCGTTCGGTCAGTTGTGGCGGGCACTTCGACTTGGCAACATAAACTTCGTTGCAAAACGTAAGAGACTCAGTAGCACTTAACCCCTACAGCCTCTTTCACAGCCACTCAGCCCAATTTTGGCGGGACGGTCCCGTCTCGCCCTTCGATTGTCGTGTCTTGGCTTGCAACACTTTTAATGACATTCACTAGGAAGTATCTGCAATGAAAACTATCGCATTGGCCGTTGTATTTCTGGCGGTCACCGGCGTTGCCGCCCTGCCTGCTGTTGCCGCAGACGGGAAGATCACCTTGACCGGTGAAATTACCGGCACCACCTGCAGCATCAGCGGTGGCACGGGCTCGGCGCCCGGCACCAGCCCGGATTTTTCGGTGCCGCTCAACAAGGTCCAGGCCAGCGCGCTCAAGGCGCCAGGCCAGACGGCCGGGGCGAAACCCTATTACATTCATGTCGGTTCCTGCCCGAAGGATACAACTGTCGCTGTGATGTATGAGAGCAGCAGTCCCGCGATCAACCCGGCGACCGGCAACCTGGTCAACCAGGCACCGGCAAAGCCGGAACCTGCCACCTTCGTTGAAGTGCAACTCGTGGACGGCGTCACCCACCGGCCCATGGACCTGCGCCTGGGCCAGAACTCGAGCCCCGCGAAAGTCCCTGCAAGCGGCGAGGTGTCGCTGCCCTTTGCTGCCCAATACATTGCCACGGGCACTGCGACGCCAGGCCCGGTCAGTACGCAAGTGCTGTATTCGGTGACGTTCCCCTGATCGAGGCCCGGTTGCCTGGCCGTGCGCCAGGCAAGGACAGACCAAATGCTTGCCCGGACATTGCTATTGAACCCCCTGCTGAGCGCACTGCTGATCAGTGTCGGGTTGCTGTCCGCCGCTCACGCCGGCGTAGTGATCGACGGCACGCGGCACATCTATCCGCAGCAGCGTCGGGAAATCACGCTGCGCCTGACCAATGACGATCAGCGAGCGCCGCGCCTGGTGCAAGTGTGGCTGGACCAGGGCGACCCGGCGCAAGCCCCCTCCGACAGCGAGGTGCCGTTCAGCCTTTCGCCGCCAGTGTTCCGCATGGACGCAGGCAAAAGTCAGGTGGTGCGACTGGTCTATACCCAGGATCCGCTGCCGGCTGACCGCGAATCGTTGTTCTGGCTCAACGCCCTGGAGATACCGCCCAAGGTCAACGTCGCACCGGACAGTCCGCAAGAGGCCTCCTCCAACCACCTGCAGTTCGCTTTTCGTATCCGCACCAAAGTGTTTTTCCGCCCGGCGCAATTGCCGGGCTCCGCGGACGAGGCGCCCACCCAATTACGCTGGTCCCTGCACCGGAGTGCCCAGGGGCCGCTACTGGAAGTGCACAACCCATCGGCTTATCACGTGACCTTCAATGAGGTTGCCTTGGCCATGGGTTCGGGTCCGGGTGCCCGCCTGTTACCGGCGGGAGAGGGCATGGTGGCCCCCGGCGGCAGCTTGAAGCTGCCCGTCAGGGACGTCGTACAGGCAATACCCGCGGACGCCCAGGTGCATTTCAAATACATCAATGATTACGGCGCATTCTCCGTGCCGCAGCGTGCTCTCCTGAAGTTCTGATCATGTATGCCTTACTGCAAATACCCGTTCACCGCGTCACTGCCTGGCTGTTCGCCAACCCCAGGGTGCTGTTATGGCTGGGCCTGCTCAGCACCTTGATAATGTCGGCAGAGGCCGCCCCCCTGTTGTTCGACATCGAGGCGTTCACCAGCGGCCTGTCCTCTTCGGCGGATATCTCACGGTTCAATACCAGTAACGTGCTGACGCCGGGTGTCTATCGCGTGGATGTGATGCTCAACGGGCAATCGATGGGACGTCGCGAGATCACCTTCGTTACCCGTGCCGGGCAGGACGACGCTCAGCCTTGCCTGAACGCTGCCGAGCTTGGCCAACTGGGGGTTTCTGTGCAGGCGCTGGGGGATAACACCGAGCATGCCTGTCGGGATTTTGCCGAGTGGATCCCCATGGCCAGCAGCCGCGTCGATATCGAGACCCTGACCCTGGATGTCAGCATCCCCCAGATCTATATCAATCGCTCCGCGCGCGGCTACATTGACCCGTCTCAGTGGGACAACGGCATTGACGCCGCGCTGCTCAACTACAACTTCAGTGCCGCGACGGCGACGGCGGGCACCGGTGAGGATCGTGGCTACCTGGGCCTCAACGGCGGTCTCAACCTGGGCGACTGGCGGCTACGCCATCAGGGTGGACAGGCATGGGCATCCAGTAGCGGCCTGGCACCTTATCAACACACCGCCACCTACCTGCAACGGCCCCTTGCCGCCTGGCGTTCACAACTGACCGTCGGCGACAGCTTCAGCAGTGGCCAGATCCTCGACGGTGTGCGTGTACGCGGCATAACCCTGGCCACCGATGACCGCATGCTTGCCCAGTCGCAACAAGGCTATGCGCCTCAGGTGCGCGGCATTGCCGACAGCAATGCAACCGTGACGGTGCGCCAGAACGGCTACACGCTTTACGAGACTACAGTGGCCCCAGGGCCGTTTGTCATCGATGACCTGTACCCCACCGGGTATGGTGGCGACCTGCACGTCAGCGTCACTGAGGTTGACGGTCGGCGCAGCACCTTCATCGTGCCATACTCCGTGGCGCCCTACCTGTTGCGTGACGGTGCCAGCCACTACAGCGCCACCCTGGGACAGTTGCAGCAACAGGGTGTCAGCGACGCCAGCCCTTTGATCTTCCAGGGTACGCTGCAGCATGGCTTGAGTGATCGCCTGAGCGCCTATGGTGGCAGCACGTTTTCCCAAGGCTACGGCCAGGGCAAGGCCGGCCTGGCGATGAGTACCGCGATTGGCGCGTTCTCCCTCGACAGCACCCACTCGCGCACCCAGGTACAGGGGCTGGGGGTCGTCGGAGGGCAAAGCTGGGGCCTGGCCTATAACAAGAACCTGCCGTTCTCGGGGACGCACTTTGCGCTGGGTGCCTACCGTTTCTCCACGGCCGGTTACCTGAACCTGCCTGACGCGCTTAATGTGCGCGAACTGGCCCACCAAGGCGCAAGTATCAATAGTTACGCCAGGCAGAAAAGCCGCCTCGACCTGACAATCAGCCAACAACTGGGCGCAGGCTCGCTGAGCCTGTATGGCAGTTCCATCGACTACTGGGCGGGCCGCCAAGGGCGCCAGACATCCTTCACCCTCAGTTACGCAGCCAATTGGAAGTCACTCAACTGGAACCTCTCGGCGCAGCGCTCGCGCGTCAGTGAAACCCACCCATTGAGCGATCACGAGCGCAGCGACGAGATCTTTTTTGGCCGCTCCGCGCAGGCCGGGCGCGTGGATAATCACCTGGTGCTGACACTGTCCATGCCATTGGGCGCGGGAACGCGTGCGCCGACCTTGAGCAGCAGCCTGTCGCGCGATGCTGGCGATTCACGCGGCAGCCAACATCAGGTGGGGATCAATGGTGTGCTGGGCAACGCCGGTGAAGCCAACTACGGGCTGACCGGAAGCCGTGGCACCGGCCACCAGGAAGGCTCCAGCTTCAATGCCTACGCCGGCTATCGTAGCCGCGCTGCCAGCCTGAGGGCTGGCTATGCCCAGGCCCGCGACAGCGCGCAACTGTCCATGAGTGCCGACGGCGGGCTGATTGCCCACGGGGGTGGCGTAACCTTTTCGCAGAATCTCGGTGAAGCCTCGGCACTGGTGTATGCGCCGGATGCACAAGATGCCCGGCTCGGCAGCAGCGGGGCGCGTATCAATAAGCAGGGCTATGCGGTGCTGCCAGCCCTCAGAGCTTATCAGCGCAATGACGTGGATATCGATCCCGAGGGCATGCCCATGGATGTGGAACTCAAGGAATCGAGTCACGCCGTGGTGCCGACGCTGGGGGCGGTCTCACTGGTCAGGTTCGAGACCGTCAGTGGCCGTGCCGTGGTGATCAAGGCCACCCATATGAACGGCCAGCCGCTGCCATTTGCCGCCCAGGTGTTTGACGAACGCGGCACTGAAATTGGAGTGATCGGCCAGGCGGGCAAGGCCTTTGTGCGCGGAGTCGCCGACCAGGGCCGGTTGACTGTGCGCTGGAATGCAGGGGCGGGTGACCAGTGCTTTATCCACTACCGTTTACCCCCGCGCAGGCCCGGACAACGCCAGGAAAACGCGGACCAGTTGGTCAGCCAGTGTTCGGACCACGGCGGCGCGGACAAGGAGCGCAGCTGATGAGCAAGCGACTGTTCAATACCATGTTCGGCATCGCCATGTCGGTACAGGCCGTGCTGGTCCATGGGGAAATCGTCATTGACCGCACCCGCATCATTTATATGGCCAGCGCACCGGGAGTGACGGTCAACCTGCGCAATGAAGCCGACGGCCCGCGATTGGTCCAGGTGTGGATTGATGCGGGCGACCCGCACGTCGTGCCTGAATTGAGTGATGTGCCCTTTACAGTCACGCCGCCGATCCTGCGCCTGGATGCCGGCCAGCGCCGCGTATTGCGGGTGATGTACCACGCACCTCAAGGCAAGGCTATTGCCGCGTCTCAAGAGTCGGTGTACTGGCTGAATGTGCTGGGGATCAGGCCGTCTGTCGACACCGGCAACCAGCTCCAATTTGCCTTTCGCACACGGATCAAGCTGTTCCTGCGCCCGGACGCCTTGTCAGGCCAGGCCCAGCAGGCGGTGGGAAGGTTGCAGTGGCACCTGGCGGACGACGGCGCGGTGCAGGTGCGCAACCCGAGCGCCTTCCATGTGAGTCTTTCCAGCGTGTTACTGACCATCGACGGGCTGGAGTATTGCAGTGAAGACCCGCCGATGCTGTTGCCGCAGTCGGTTGCCCGCATCCTGTTGAAGGGCCGGGCGCCGACGGGGCAGGGGACGGGCGCGGTGCGTTTTACCACCCTGGATGACCATGGCACGACACGCGAGCACACGGCGGTTGTTGGCCGCAGTAAGGAGTTGGCGCTATGAACGGTGTTCAATTGTTTCTGAGCAGGCTTTTACCGATTGGCGCGTGCCTGGGTGCTTGCGCATTCACCATGGACGCACAGGCGCATTTCAATGCAGGCGTCTGTACCCCGCAAGCCCCCGTGACGCTGTCTTTCCCACCCATCACCTTGCCTAACAACCTGCAAGTGGGCGAGGCGATTGGCTACCCGAGCGGTTATGACTTTGCCAGCAATGGCTTTGTCATGCAGTGTCGCTACACCGACTGGCCATTGTCGCAGCCGGTGTCGGCCAACCTCAGCGTGGTCAATTCGCCGGCAACCGGCATGACGTTCAACGCCAATGGGCTGACGTTGCCCGTCTACGCGACCAGCTATCCTGGCGTCGGATTCGTCATGATGGCCGGGGATCCGTCCCGGGATTTTAAAGTCATCACCCACACCGGCGTCACACTGTTGGACGCCAAGCACAACAAACCCAATGGCTGGGGCCTGCAAGGGCGCGTATACCTGGTGGCAACGGGCCCGATCACGTCGGGCACCCTCCCTGGAAACACAGTCGCCAGGTATGTGCTGACTAACGTCAGTATCGAGAGCCCCGGCGCTGGCTCGGTCAACTTTGCCGATACGGTGATACTGCCGCCGCAAAAACCGACTTGCCGGGTGACCACGCCGTCGCTTGCAATGCCGCTGGGGCTGGTGCCCAGCCGCGATTTCAAGGGAGTGGGCAGCCACGCCGGCAGCGTCAGTCGCAACATAACCCTGGACTGTGCCGGCGGCACCGGTGGCAACCTCGATGTCTGGATCACCGTGACGGACCAGACAGACCCCGGCAACCGCAGTAACCAGTTGTCGCTGACCCGCGACTCGGGCGCCCGTGGCGTCGCCCTGCAACTGCTCAGTGGCGACCGGTTGGTGAGCTACGGCCCCGATTCCTCCGGCGTGGGCAATCCGAACCAATGGCAGGTCGCAAGCACGGGCAACGGTACCCTGACGATTCCCTTGACCGCCCGCTACGTTCAAACCGCATCGACCATCAAGCCCGGGACCGCCAACGGCCTGGCCTCGTTTACCCTGAGTTACCGGTGAGTTGCGGGATCGGGGTACAGCGTTTGCGCCAGCGCGATAAACGCCAGGGTAGCGGGTGAGGCCTGGCGCCGATCCAGCACCGCCAGACCTATGCGCCGCCGTACGCTCGGCGACAAGGGGCGGGCAAGGTAGCGCGGGTGGGCATAGGTCGGCAGTGAGCCCTGGGCCACGATGCTCAGGCCGTCGCCGCGGCTGACCGCCTCCAAGGTGCTGAGCAACTGGGTGCAGCGATACCGCACTTTGGGCTGCAGCTGCGCTTGATCGAACAAACGCGTGACCAGCTCTAAGGAGCCTGCCTCGGTGAGGATGAACGGGTCATCGCACAACGCGTGCAAGGGTACCGCCGTGCTTGCCGCCAAGGCATGGTCGACCGGTATCAGCGCCACCAGTTGGTCTTCGAGCAGGGCCACGGTGTCGAAGCGTTCCTGCTCCAGTACCACGAAGCCCACATCCACCCGGCGCTGATCCAGCCATTGGATGACCTGCCGGTCTGGTCCTTCGTCCACATGCACCTCGATACCCGGGTAGTCCCGGCGAAAATGGCTGAGGATAGTCGGCAGCAAGTGGTTCGAAGCGGTTGGCCCGAACGAGCCTATGCGCAGCGTGCCGCGCTTCATCCCGCGGGCATCGGCGGCTTCCTGTTGCAAGGTATTGGCCAGGCCCAGCATGCCCCGCGCCCGCCCGAGCAACTGCTCGCCGATATCACTCAGTTCCACCAGGGTCTGATGACGGCGAAATAACTCCACCCCCAGCTCCTGCTCCAGGGCCTTGATCGCATGGGACACGGCCGACTGGCTGATGCCCAGGCGATGCGCCGCGCTGGTGAAGCCGCGCAGTTCGGCAACCAGTGAGAAGATTTCCAGCTGGGTCAGGGTCATGAGTAAAGCCTCATTTTACGATGACTGATCATTAGCCAAAGAATAACGCCATCCTCTCTCACGTTGAGCACATTCTTATGCATCCTGCCCGCGAAGGCCTCACTTACCTGAAGCTGGCCGCTGTCACCATGATCTGGGGCGGGACCTTCGTCGCCGGGCGCTTTCTGGCCGATCAAGTGGACCCGCTGCTCGCAGCCTGCCTGCGGTTTATCCTGGCCAGCCTGGCGCTGCTGCTGTTCCTGGCCTGCACACGGATCCCGCTGGCCCGCCCAAGTACAAGACAAATGGCACGGCTGATGCTGCTGGGGTTATGCGGCATCTTTTTCTACAACCTGTGTTTTTTCTATGGGTTGCACTACATCAATGCGTCGCGGGCGTCATTGATCGTGGCATTAAACCCGGCAGTGATTGGCTTGACATCGTGGCTGTTGTTCAACGAGCGCCTGGGCCGGGCCAAGTGGCTGGGCATCGGGCTGTGCCTGCTGGGGGCGGCGGTGGTGATTGTGAGCCGCAACCCCAACCTCCTGCAGGGAGCGCGCAACGCTTGGGTCGGTGACCTGTTGATCCTGGGTTGCGTAATCGCCTGGGGTGCCTATTCGCTGCTGTCCCGGGAGCTCAACCAGATGTTGGGACCGGTGCAAACCGTCACTTGGTCGGTGCTGTGGGGCACCCTGATGTTAACCCTTGCTACCCTCGCCACTGGCCGGCTGACGCTTCAAGGTGTCAGCGCGCTACTGCCGGCGCAGTGGTACAGCCTGCTGTACCTGGGTGTGCTGGGTTCGGCCCTGGCCTATATTGGTTATTACGACGGCATCCGGCGAATCGGCGCGACCCGCTCCGGTGTGTTCATCGCCCTCAACCCGCTGACGGCGGTGATATGCGGCACGTTGCTGCTGGACGAAGCCTTGACGGCGCCGATGCTGGCGGGTGGCGCGGTCATCCTGTTGGGCATCTACTTGTGCAATAAACCTCTTGCACGGGCCAGGGCAACAGGGATTTGATAAGAGTACGGACAAACTGGTTTACGCTGTGTAGAATCGATTTACGCATACAAGAATATGGACTTGCGCTCACGCAAGCCTCGGCCGTCAGAGACTGATGACACCATGAAGCTACTTGGCTCCCCACTCATCTTTGGTGACTTCCTCGCCCGCAGCGTGCGAGGCCTCTCCTGCGCGCCACCCTCGGACCTCATCCTTGCTTGCAACTAAACAATTGCTACCCACAAGAATGATGAGGCACCGAACATGACCGACCAATACGAAAACCCAATGGGCCTGATGGGCTTTGAATTTATCGAATTCGCCTCGCCCACCCCCGGTACGCTGGAGCCGATCTTCGAGATCATGGGCTTCACCAAGGTGGCGACCCACCGTTCCAAGGATGTGCACCTGTATCGCCAGGGCGAGATCAACCTGATCCTCAATAACGAACCGGGCAGCCTGGCGGCCTACTTTGCGGCCGAACACGGCCCGTCCGTGTGCGGCATGGCGTTTCGCGTCAAGGATTCGCAGCAGGCCTACAACCGTGCCCTTGAACTGGGGGCCCAGCCGATCCACATAGAAACCGGCCCGATGGAGCTGAACCTGCCGGCGATCAAAGGCATCGGCGGTTCGCCGTTGTACCTGATTGACCGTTTCGGCGAAGGCAACTCGATCTATGACATCGACTTCGTCTACCTCGAAGGTGTTGACCGCAACCCAGTCGGCGCCGGCCTCAAGGTCATCGATCACCTGACCCACAACGTCTATCGCGGCCGGATGATCTACTGGGCCAATTTCTACGAGAAGCTGTTCAACTTCCGTGAAGCCCGTTATTTCGATATCAAGGGCGAATACACCGGCCTGACCTCCAAGGCCATGAGCGCGCCTGATGGCAAGATCCGCATCCCGTTGAACGAAGAATCCTCCAAGGGCGCCGGGCAGATCGAAGAGTTCCTGATGCAGTTCAACGGCGAGGGCATCCAGCACGTAGCATTCCTCACCGACGATCTGGTCAAGACCTGGGACGCGCTGAAGAAGATTGGCATGCGCTTCATGACCGCGCCGCCGGACACTTACTACGAAATGCTGGAAGGCCGCCTGCCCAACCACGGTGAACCGGTGGACCAACTGCAATCGCGTGGCATCTTGCTGGATGGTTCGTCGGTCGCGGGCGACAAGCGCCTGCTGCTGCAGATTTTCTCGGAAACCCTGATGGGGCCGGTGTTCTTTGAATTCATCCAGCGCAAAGGCGACGATGGGTTCGGCGAGGGTAACTTCAAGGCGCTGTTCGAGTCGATTGAGCGTGATCAGGTGCGTCGTGGTGTATTGACTGCCGAGTGAGGCTGAACAAGCCCGGTCGAGGTCAACACTCGATCGGGCTTTTTATCGCGCGCCAATCAAGCTTTGCGCTGACGCACCAAATGCTTGAACCCTTCATATACCAGCACCATCACCGCCAGCCAGATGGGAATGTAAGTCAGCCATTGGCCACCCTCGATGCCTTCCCCCAGCAATAGCGCCACCGCCAGCAGCAACACCGGCTCGACGTAGCTGAGCAGCCCAAACAGGCTGAATGCGAGCAAGCGACTGGCAATGATATAGCTCACCAGCGCCGAGGCACTGATCAAACCCAGCATCGGAATCAAGGCGTACAGCTTGGGGTACAGATCGAGCACGGCAAAACCCTGTTCGCCGTTCTGCACAAACCACCACGCCACCGGCAGCATCAGTGCCATGTCCAGCCACAAACCACCCAAGTGATCGGTGGTCAGGTACTTGCGCACGACGAAATACACCGGGTAACCGATGATCACCACCAGGGTTGCCCAGGAAAAACCACCGGCCTGGTACAGCTCATTCAAAACGCCGAGCGCGGCCAGCACCACCGCGATCTGCTGCAGCCGCGACAAGCGTTCGCCATAGACCAGGCGCCCCGTCAGCACCATGGTCAGCGGCAACAGGAAATACCCCACCGACACATCCAGGCTGCGCCCATTCAGCGGCGCCCACATGAACAGCCACAATTGCACGCCCAGCAAGGCAGAAGAGACCAGCACACCGCCGACCAGGCGTGGCTTGGTCGCAAGCATGCGCAGCAGTTCCAACACCCTTCGCCATTCACCGCTGACGATCATGAACACCGTCATGCATGGCACTGTCAGCAGCATGCGCCAACCGAAAATTTCCAGGCCGCTCAGAGGAGTGAGCAATGACGTGAAGTAATACATCACGGCAAACAACACTGAGGCCAATACCGATAACACAACACCTTTAGACACGCTGCCCTCGCGAAAGCCGATTCATATCCAGTTCCAGGGGCGGAGTATGGCGGTTTTTGCGAGAAATAAAATGTGGCAGGGGCGGGCGACGATTCGTCTTGCTCCTGATAGGCAGTGTGGCAGCTACAGATGAACCGATTGCAGCACCGCTACCGGGAGCAACCCCCGCTCACCTTTTAATCTCCATGCATCAGGTAGATCTCAGCCAACTCGCCACGCCACACGGCCTGAGACGAAATGGCCGACATCGTTGAACCCTGGTGTGGATGAGTGCCCGGGTGTGACCAAGGAATCAATAAATGCCTCGTCTTCAGTAGTGATATTCACCGCCAGCGCCCCGGTGTACGCATCCCATTGCGCCTCGGTGCGTGGCCCGACAATCGCGGAACTCACCGCGCAATTGTTCAATACCCAGGCAATGGCAAACTCGACCATGCCCACGCCACGCCCTTGGGTGTATTGCTGGATCTGCTGGGCGATGCGCAACGACTCCGTCCGCCATTCGGTTTCCAGGATACGCTTGTCCTGGCGTGCGGCCCGGCTGCCGGGCTCGGGCGTCACGTCCGGCGCATATTTGCCGCTGAGCACCCCTCGGGCCAGCGGGCTATAGGGCACCACGCCCAACCCGTAGGCAGCCGCCGCGGTGATTTGCTCGACCTCGGCCTGGCGATTGACGATGTTGTATAGCGGCTGACTGATGACGGGTTTATCCACCCCAAGACGCTCGGCCATCCGAATCACCTCGGCGATACGCCAACCGCGGTAGTTGGACAGGCCCCAATAGCGGATCTTGCCTTGGCGGATCAGGTCGCCGATGGCCGACACGGTCACTTCCAGCGGCGTGTCATGGTCTTCACGGTGCAGGTAGTAGATGTCCAGGTACTCGGTATCCAGGCGCCCAAGGCTGGCTTCCACGGCGTTGAAAATACGCTTGCGGTTCAAACCACTGCGGTTGGGCAAGCCGTCGGCGGGTCCGAAGCCGACTTTGCTGGCCACGATCCAATCCTGGCGATTGCGCGCAATGGCTTCGCCGACGATCTCTTCGGAGCGCCCGCCAGTGTAGACGTCGGCGGTGTCGATAAAATTGATGCCCTGGTCCCAGGCCTTGTCGATGATGCGCAGCGAGTCTTCGGTACTGGTCTGTTCGCCAAACATCATGGTGCCGAGGGTCAATGCGCTGACCTTCAACCCGGATTGGCCCAGTGTGCGGTAAATCATGGAGAGCACCTCATCGCAGGGAAACGTGAGTACTGCAATACCAGAACCGACGCCTCTGGAACAAGCCCTGGGCGTGTTTGTTCATGCACCCAGTAACGTCTGGCAGCGGGCCTGTAGAAAACGGTGTAGCACTTTCACCCGTTCCGACACTTGCAGACGGTGGGGGCACATCAGGTTGAAAGGGGTCGGCTCGCCCTGCCAGTCGGGCAACAGCGCTACCAGCCGACCGGCCTGGATATCACGGGCAATATCCAGATTGGCTTTATAGGCGATGCCGTGGCCCGCCAGCGCCCAGCGGCGGACGATTTCTCCATCGTCGCTGAGGTAATCGCCGCTGACGTCGACCTCCTGGAGCAGCGCGCCCTGGCGGAAGTACCACGTGCTATTGGCCTGCCCGCGGCGCATGTAGCGCAACGTACTGTGCTGCGCCAAGTCCGCCGGCGTGCGCGGTGTGCCGTGGCGCGCGAGGTAGTCAGGGCTGGCGCAGGCCATGCGTTGGTGGCCGGGCACCACCGGCAATGCTACCAGGCTGGAGTCCCTTGGTACGCCAAAGCGCAGGGCAATGTCGACGGTATCTCGAAACAAGTCGGCATTGCTGTCGTTGAGCAGCAGTTGCAGGCGGATATTCGGGTGCACAAGCTTGAACTCATCCAGCCAGCCCAGTAACACATTGCGGCCGAAATCCGAAGGTGCCGCCAGCTGCAATAAACCGCTGAGGCTTTGGCCCTGTTGCTTGATGGCGTGTTCGCCCTCCGACAACGCTTCCAGCGCCACCCGCACGCTGTCCAGATAACGCCGGCCTTCTTCGGTCAGGCGCATGCTGCGGGTGGAACGGGCCAGCAGGCGGATACCGAGCCGGGCTTCCAGGCGCTTGAGGGCAATGCTGGCCGCTGCCGGTGTCAAGCCAAGCCCACGGGCGGCGGCTGTCAGGCTGCCGGTGTCGGCACTGCGCATAAAGACTTCAAGGTCGAGAATTGAGCTCATTATTAAAAATCCTTTAAAGATCTTGTCGTTTTACCGGGATTTTTTGCTGATTGCCAAGCTGGGAAGATCAACGCTCACTTTCTCATCCAGGTAGTTCTCCCCATGACATCTTCCCTCAGCGGTAAAACCATCATCGTGATTGGCGGCAGCAGCGGCATCGGCGCCGCAGTGGCCCAGGCAGCCACCGCTCGCGGTGCGCGCGTGGTGCTGGCCGGACGACGCTTGAACTCCGGCAGCGACAACGGTGTACGCAGTGAGCCGGTGGACGTCACCAACAGCGCGTCGTTGCAGCGCTTGTTCGAAACGGTGGGGCACTTTGACCACCTGGTCTACACCTCGGGGCCTTCGGTGCGGGCCAGGATCTTGAGCGAAACCGACCTTGACGAAGCCCAGGACAATTTCAATGTGAAACTCTGGGGCGCCCTACGTGCGATTCAACAGGCGCTGCCATTTTTGGGGGAGCACGGCAGCATCAGCCTGACTTCCGGTCAACTGGGGCGCAAGCTGGCAGCAGGGCAGCTCATCAAGACCGGCATCAACGCCGCGACCGAAGCCTTGGGCAAGCAACTGGCCAAGGAACTGGCGCCGCGTCGCGTCAATGTCATCAGCCCCGGAGTGATCGATACCCCAGCCTATGCAGGGTTGGCCGAAGAGCAGCGTTTGGCGATGTTCGCCAAGACCGGCGAGGCATTGCCGGTTGGCCGGGTAGGGCAGGCTGAAGAAGTGGCGGCGGGGTATGTATTGGCCATGGAGAACGGCTTCATGACCGGTGCCGTTATCGATATCGATGGCGGCGGTTTGCTGTAGATACAGGCCAAAGTGTGGGAGGGGGCTTGCCCCGATGGCGGTGGTTCAGTCACAGATGCGCTCACTGACACTAAATCCCCTCCACATTAAACCCAGTCAGGCCTTCAAGGTCCGCGTCATGCGCAACGCCAGCACACTACCGGCGACAATCACTGCCGCCAGCAGGTACAGCGCCACATCCGTGGACCCGGTGGCGTCTTTCACAAACCCCACGATATACGGGCTGAGAAAGCCCGCCATCTGCCCCATGGAGTTGATCAACGCCAGGCCACCCGCCGCGGCACCTGCGCTGAGCATGGCGGTAGGCACCGGCCAGAACATCGGCAGTCCGGTAAGGGCGCCCATGGTAGCGATGGTCAGGCCGAGGATGGCGATGGCCGGTGTGGTGGCGAAGTTCACCGCAATCAGCAAACCGATTGCACCCATCAGCATTGGCACCACCAGGTGCCAGCGACGCTCCTTGCGCAAGTCGGCCGAGCGGCCTACCAGCAACATGAACACTGCCGCCAACAGATACGGGATCGCACTGAGCCAGCCAATCACCAGGTTATCGCTGAAACCCAGGTTCTTGATGATCGATGGCAGCCAGAAGTTGATCGCATACACGCCGCTCTGGATGCAGAAGTAGATCAGGCCAAATGCCCAGATCGCCGGGTTCTTGAAAACATCGGCCAGGGAATCGCTGGTGGTTTTAGGCTTGTTCGCCACGTCCGTGGCCTGGTCGGCTTCCAGCACTGCGCGCTCATGGGGCGTGAGCCACTTGGCGTTGGCGAAGCTGTCACTGAGCAGGAAGTAGGCGAGGGCGCCGAGGATCACGGTCGGGATGCCTTGCAGCAGGAACATCCACTGCCAGCCCGCCAGGCCACCTTGACCGGCGGCAAAGTGGTTGAGAATCCAGCCGGAGAAGGGGCTACCGAGCAAGCCGGACACCGGGATCGCCGACATGAACAGCGCCATGATCCGTCCGCGACGGAAGGTCGGGAACCACTGCGAGAGGTACAGCACCACACCGGGGAAGAAACCGGCTTCAGCGGCACCGGTAAACAGGCGCAACGTGTAGAAATGCGTCGGCGTGGTCACAAACAGCAGGCAGGTAGACAGCGTGCCCCACACGATCATCATCAACGCGATCCAGCGCCGTGGGCCGAACTTGGTCAGCGCCAGGTTGCTCGGCACGCCACACAGCACGTAGCCGATAAAGAAAATCCCGGCCCCCAGGCCGTATACGGTTTCGCTGAACTTCAGCGCATCGAGCATCTGCAACTTGGCAAAGCCAACGTTTACCCGGTCCAGGTAGTTGAACAGGTAGCAGATAAAGATGAATGGGATCAGGCGCAGGGTGATGCGCTTGTAGATGGCGTTTTTATCGTCATCGCTGGCCAGTGCGGAAGTGGCGCTCTGTGACATGGGAATCTCTCTTTATTATGATTTTTCGCGGTGCGAGGTTAACGTTGACCGCCCCGACAGTCTCGATGACGTGATGGGCGACTGTCTTTGTGCTGGCGCACAGTGAAGCAGGCTTTGCGCTGTGCCAGTGAACAACCTGGTTTAGGAAATTAGCCCCATGTTCGAGCTCGATCACGCCTTGGCCCAGGAGATTGTCGATCGCACCATGGCCATCCTGCCCTATAACGTCAACGTCATGGACAGCCAGGGCCTGATCCTTGGCAGCGGCGAGCCGGAACGCATCAATACCCGCCATGAAGGCGCACAGCTGGTCCTGGCCAATGGCCGGGTGGTGGAGATCGATGGGCAGACTGCCAAGCATCTCAAGGGCGTGCAGCCGGGCATCAACCTGCCGTTGCTGCATGATCAACGCCTGATCGGTGTGCTGGGCATCACCGGTGAACCGGACGGGCTGCGCACCTATGCCGAACTGGTGCGCATGACCGCTGAAATGCTGGTCAGCCATCGCCACCAGCAAGCCGAGCAGCAATGGCGGCGCCAGCGCTGCGATGATCTGCTGGCCTTGCTGCTGGCCGACAGTGGCGACTCACCACGCCTGGTAGACGAAGCCCGGCAACTGGGGCTCAAGCCGCAGCTGTCGCGCACGCCGTACCTGTTCGAGCTGGGCCCGGGCCAAACGGCGGAAGACTTGAGTACATGGCTCACCAGCCGTTACCCGGACAGTTGGTGTGTCAGCCCTGCGCAGTTTTCCCTGCTGTGGTGCCGACCCGCCGCGTTGCAGGTCGACAACCCCCGCTTGCTGGAAAAGCTCGACGGCCTGGGTTGGAACATCCTGCGCGTTGCCATTGGTGGGCAAGCGGAGGGCTTGGCGGGGCTGCGCCGTTGTTATCGCCGGGTGGGCGATCTACTTGCGTATGGCCGCGATATCCTCCCGCAAATGCGGCTGTTGACCCTCAACCGTTATCGCCTGCCGGTCATGCTCTGGCGTCACCGCAATGACGATGCCCTCGACGAACTGCTCAACCCTTTGCGCAAAGTGCTGGCCAAGGACAGCAACGGGCAACTGCTCGCCACCCTGCGCAGTTGGTGCGAACACGACGGGCAAAGCCAGGCCTGCGCAGACGCGCTGGGCATTCATCGCAATAGCCTGCGTTATCGCATGGAACGCATTGCTGAACTCAGCGGCGTGGACCCGTTGACGCTCGATGGCATGCTGGCCTTGTACCTGGGCGTGCAGTTGTTGCCCCAGACTTTGTAGAAATGACCAACAAACCCTGTCCGCATCTGTGCAATTGACCGGCGTCATTACCCCAGCCAACTGGCAGCATGGGCATTATAAAAACCGGAGAAAGCCCATCATGAAGATCATCATCGCTCCCGACTCATTCAAGGACAGCCTCAGTGCTGCAGGCACTGCCCAGGCCATTGCCGAAGGGTTGGCCCAAGTCTGGCCGGATGCGCAGTTGATCGAGTGCCCTATGGCCGATGGGGGTGAAGGAACGGTGGACGCAGTGCTTGCCGCTTGCAACGGCGAGTTGCGCCGGCAAATGGTGCAAGGGCCACTGGGTGGCACCGTTGAGGCGCGGTGGGGCTGGTTGGCCGACAGCCATACCGCGATGATCGAAATGGCCGAGGCCAGCGGCTTGCAATTGGTCGCGCCGGAGCAGCGCGACGCGTGTTCCAGCACCACTTACGGAACCGGTGAATTGATCCGTGCCGCCCTGGACGCTGGGGCGCAACGCATCATCCTGGCGATTGGCGGCAGTGCCACCAATGATGGCGGGGCTGGGGCGATGCAGGCCCTTGGCGTGCAACTTCTTGACGCAGCCAGTCAGCCACTGCCTCCAGGCGGCCTGGCGTTGGCGCGTCTGTCGCGTATCAGTCTTGACACGCTCGACCCGCGCCTGGCCCAGGTGCGCTTTGAGATTGCCGCCGACGTCAACAACCCGCTATGTGGCCCTCACGGCGCCTCGGCAATTTTCGGCCCGCAAAAAGGTGCGAGCCCCGAGCAAGTGGCCCAACTGGACGCCGCCCTCGGCCACTTCGCCGACCACTGCGCCCAGGTGCTGGCCAACGACGTACGTGACCAACCAGGCAGCGGCGCCGCCGGCGGCCTGGGCTTCGCCGCCAAGGCCTTTCTCGGTGCACAGTTCCGCCCAGGGGTGGAGGTGGTGGCCGAACTGGTCGGCCTTGATGACGCCGTACGCGGCGCCGACCTGGTCATCACCGGTGAGGGCCGCTTCGACGCCCAGACCCTGCGCGGCAAGACCCCGTTTGGTGTGGCGCGCATCGCCCAGCGCCATGGCGTACCGGTTATCGTGATCGCCGGCACATTGGGCGAGGGTTACGAGCAGATGTATGCCCATGGCGTGGATGCGGCATTTGCCTTGCCGTCGGGGCCGATGAGCCTGGAGCAGGCCTGCCGTGAGGCGCCGCGCCTATTATGTGAGCGAGCTGCGGACATCGCGCGCGTTTGGCGCCTTGCATCTAATCACTAACCCCACGCGCTAACCGCTGCACCCACTGTGCCTGAAACTCCAGCAGCGCCTGTGCGGGCTGCTGCAACTGCACAAACTCCAGCATCGGGTCGTCCACCGCCGTGCGCACGCCGCTCAGTTCCTCCAGGGTCGCCAACCCACAAAACGGTACATAGGCCTCGCTGTAGCCGCCTTCGTGCACCAACACCAGGCGGCCCTGGCACAAGCGCTCGGCAGCCAGGCGCAGGGTGCGGGTCATCAGCCGGAACGATTCGCTGTGCAGCAGCATGCGCGCCAGAGGGTCGACGGCGCCTGCGTCATAACCGCAGGCGACGATGATCAGCTCCGGTTGGAAGCGCTCAAGGGCTGGCACCACGATGCGTTCCATCGCCTGCAAATAGGTGACGTGCCCACTGCCCGGCGGCAAGGGAATGTTGATGTTCGCGCCCAGGCCAGCGCCGCGACCACGGTCCTGTTCGCCGCTGTAGCCGGGTGGGTAGCAAGCATCCTGATGCAGTGAAATCGTCAACACATCGGCACGTTCCTCAAAGATCGATTGCGTGCCGTTACCGTGGTGCACATCCCAGTCGATCACGGCGACTTTGCCGAGCCCGTTATGGGCCTTGGCCGCTTCGATGGCGATGGCAATGTTGGCGAGAAAGCAGAAGCCCATGGCACTGTCTGCCAGGCAGTGGTGCCCCGGTGGCCGGGATAACGAATAGGCGTTATGCACCTGCCCCTTGAGCACGGCGTCCACGGCGGCGAGGGTCAAGCCTGCGGAGAGTTGCGCGATTTCATAGCTACCCGGTCCAATCGGTGCCTGGGGGCCAAGCTCACCGCCGCCTGCATCACTTAGCGCCTTGAAGCGCTTCAGGTAGGCGCGGCCGTGGACTCGCAGCAAGTCCTCTTCGGTGGCCGGTGGTGCGCTGCGCAGATGCAGATGGTGGGTCAGTCCGGACACGTCCAACAAGCTTTTCAAGCGGCGCTTGGTCTCCGGTGATTCGGCATGCCCACTGCCGGCCGGCGGCTGTACCCATCCGCCTACGGGCAGGGTCAGCGCGTGGGCGCCGGCGCTGTGCCACAGGCTCATTTCATCGAAGAAAAATGCGGTGGTTCGTTTCATACCGGCTCCAGCTCAGTGGGGTAATTGGGACGGCTGGTGAGGATCATCACCAGGGACAGTAGCGTGATAACGGCCGCGCCAAGCAGCAGTAGGGTGAACCCGCCGCTGGCCTCGATCAGGCGCCCGGCAATCGCCGGGCCGATGGCCAGGCCACCGCCGATCACCAGGTTGGAGGCGTTCATCAGCTTGCCGCTGTGATCGAGGTCGGCCAGGCAGGCCAGGACCAACGGCAGGATGAAGGTCCAGGTGAACTTGAACAGCAGCGCCGCCAGGGCAAAGCGCAGCAGCGTGGGCTGGCCGAGTAAAAGTAATACGGCAGCCGCCATCAGCGCATAGCCCACTAGCAACAGCATTCCACGCGGCAGGCGAGCGCTGATCAGTGATGCGCTTGCGGCACCGGCAATCCCCATCAGTGTGGCGATGGCAAGGACTTGGCCGCTGTGCGGCGCAGAGATCCCGGCATTGGCGCCCAAGGCACCGATAAAGGTCCAGACGCCACCGAGGCTGATGTAAAAACCCAGCACTGCGCCGATTCCCAGCATTGCTTTGCAGCGTGAGCCTGGCAAAGAACAGCCGCTGCTTGCCTCTGCCACAGGGCTACCGGCAGGAAACGCCTTGGCCAGAGGCAGCAACAGGGTCATCAAGCCCGCCAGGATCAGGTAACAGGCATTCAAGCCAAACTGTCCGAATAACCCCGGCAGTACCAGAAGACCGAGGGCGCCGACAATCAACTGCCCCATTACCCACAATCCGTAGACCCGAGCAGGATTGGCGCTGGCGGCGGCGCTGGCCAGGCAAATGATCATCAGTGAGCCGCCAGCCAGGGCGCTGGCAAAGCGCAGCAACAGTAGAGCTGCGTAAGTGTCGGCGAGCATTGACAACAGGTTGGCCACGATAAACACCAGCGCGGCGACCAGGGCTGCGCTTGGCCAGTCAACCCGCTTGAGCCAAAACCAGGCAGGCAAGGTCGCCAGGCTCATGGCACCCAGCTCAACGGAAAACAGGTCACCGATGCGCGCAGGGTTCAGTTGCCATTGGCTCGCCAGCTGCGCGGCCACGGCGGGGGCAGTCATCAAAATGGTCGGAGTGATCGCGGCAAACAGTACGATTGCCGCCAGCCGATAGGGTTGTGTGGGCATCTTCGAGCTCCAGGAGTGGCGGTCAGTACACATGGACCAGGCGCAACAATGCCTCGGTCCCGGCATAGCCGTTGGAGGCCGCGACGTTTTGCGAAAGGCTGACCATCAGTTGGTTCTGTGGGTCGAGCCAATGCCCGAATTCGAAGCCAAGTTGGGTGTAGCGCCTGTGGGTGTTGTCGATACGGCGATGGTCGATGCGCAGCGCACCGCCGTCGGCCTGGATCAGGCGCAGCGCCCCATAAGTGGCGGCGCTGAAGTCGTAGGAGGCAAAGGCTTGCAGGCGATAAAGCGGGTCTTGCTTGAGCTCGCTGCCGAAGTAGTCATCATTCCTGGCATAAAGCTGGGCTTCGAGGTTGGCTTCCAGCACCCATTTTTCGCCAACGCCCTGGGTATAGTTGTAGACAAAGGTGGCGCCCCAACGGTTGGTGCCGGGGGACACGTCCGGGGTTTGGCTGTGGTATTGGCCTACCGGCACGGTGATCAGACTCAACAGACCGCTGTAGGTGCGCGAGGCCGGATCGTTAAGGAAAAACACCGTGCCGCCTATCTGCGGGTCGCCCAAGCCGCGTTCACCGGTCCGTTGCTCGGCGCCGGGCAAGCGCGCCGTGATGTCGGCAAAGGGCAGGATCAATTGTGGTGTGCACAACGTGCCGCAGGCGTCGGTGAAATACACCTGGCGGTAAGCCAGGGCGTTGACCTTGAGGTCGGCCTTGCCGGTGCTGTCGGCGGGACCGTGGAAATTCCCGGCGCGGGTAGCAGGCAGGTACAGCACCCCCAGGTTGGTGCCCGGCGGGGCGCCGAAAAAATCCCGGGCGTTGAGATCGGCAGCCTGGCTGTCGAGGCTGAGCAAGGTGCCACCGAGCAGCACCGTCAGGTTACGTAGGCGTGTGTGAGTCATGGCAAGGTGTCTCATGTATTGGGAGGCCGAAAACTGGGCAGCAGCAGCCCGTGATCGTGAAAAACGACCCTGGTAGAACCGCGAGATAGGGGCGGGGATCAGTCCGGCGGGGCGTGCATCAAGTGCGCGATGCGCGCTTTGTCCTTGACCCCGAGCTTGGTGTAGATGGTGCGAATATGATGGCGCACGGTATTGGGCGAGAGGCCGAGGTCGCGAGCCACTTCCTTATAGGTCTTGCCCTCGCCAAACCCTTGGGCCACGTCGTTTTCCCGCGGGCTGAGCTGGGGCAGGGCGCGATTGATGCGCGCCGCCAACAGCAAATGGTCGCCCACTGCCGAAACCTGGATATGAATGCGCTTGCCATCATGCCCGTGCTCATCCAGCGGCACCGGTAGGGTGGGGCCGCTCCAGCGTGGCCATTCACTGAGCAACAGATCGATAAACCCGCGCTCGGCGCATTGCAGCACTCCCCGGGGATCGCATACGGCCAGGGCGAGATTGCGTGGGCTGGTGAGGGTTTCACGCATGGCCACCAAGGTGCGGATCTGGTTCGCCGAAACAGCCGCGACCAGGTGCAGCATCAGGTTGTTGAGCAACAAGCAATCATGGGCGCTGAACCGCGGCGCTCCAGGTGTGCGGTAGAGCGTCAGGTGGTCACTAAGGTGGGTTTGCGGGTCGATATGGATAACGCACAACAGCTCACCCAGACCGTGGCGTTGGCCCAGCCAATTCAACGCGGTGCCGTTGGCAGGGTCACGCATATCAATGATCACTGCTTGACCTGGCTTGGCATGCACCTGCGCAACAGTGACGTCCAGATGGCGGATCGACTGCCAGTCCGCCAGATAGCCCGGTGGCAAATGGTGCAGGTAGCTGCTGTGCTCTTCCGGCAAACCGTCGATCACCGCTGCGCGGCCCCACCAGGCGCTATCGAATGCCAGCAACTGGCTTAGCCGCCTCAAGGCGTGGTATTGAAAATGCTCGAGGTCCTGATGCTGGGCCAGGCGCTGCAGGTCCAGGGCCAGGGTGCTGAAGGCCTGCAACAGGCCAAGGGGATCAAGGCGACTCATGGATGTTCCTCTGTGGGACTATTTTTGTTGTTCTCGTCACAGGGTGAAGGCCACAACCTTGGTTAGAGGTGGCAGGGCCTGGGCTGAGTATCGGTGCTGTCAGGTTTGATCGCCATCGTTCAGATGCAGGAGGGTACGGTTGACGATGTGGGAAAGTTCCGGGGTCGTCAGACGGACAGCTTTGCTTCTACACTGGCCGGCCACGTGTCTTTCATAGGATGAAACGCAATGCACGCACCTGAACCCCATATCGTGATCCAGCGCTTTACCGAGGCCCATCTTGAGGGCGTCACCGCGCTCTACAACGAGCCGGCCGTGTGCCGTCAGGTGCTGCAAATGCCTTTCCAGTCAGTTGAGGCCTGGCGCAAACGCCTGGTGATGGATAATGAGCGGCGGCTACAGTTAGTAGCGTTGCATGGCGGTGAGGTCATTGGTCAGCTGGGGCTGGAGCAGTACCTGCGCGTACGCCAGAGTCATGTGGCTTCGTTTGGCATGGGCGTGTCGACTGCCTGGCAGGGCAAGGGCGTAGGCTCGCGGCTGTTGACCGCCGCGCTGGATGTGGCGGACAACTGGATGAACCTGCACCGCGTGGAGCTGACGGTCTACGCCGACAACGAGGCTGCGCATAACCTTTATCGCAAGTTCGGCTTCGAAGTGGAGGGGACGTTGCGCGATTACGCCCTGCGTGACGGTGTATTTGTCGACACCCTGAGCATGGCGCGCCTGCGCAAGTCGGCTTAATCCGCTAGAGCAAACGCCACCGCAGCCTGCGCATGCAGTGCGGTGCTGTCCAGCAAGGGCAGGTCGCTGTGTTCGGGCTGGATCAGCAGGCAGATTTCCGTACAGCCCAGGATGATCGCCTGGGCACCGCGAGCGGCCAGGCCTTTGATCACACGCTGATAACTCTGGCGAGAGGCGTCACGGATGAGCCCCACGCACAACTCTTCATAGATGATTCGATGCACCTCCTTGCGCGCATCCGAATCCGGCACCAGCACAGTCAGACCCTGGGCGGCGAGGCGGGACTTGAGAAAATCCTGCTCCATCGTGAATGCAGTGCCGAGCAAGCCTACTGTCAAGGTCCCGGCCTCCACGGCCGCGGCCGCCGTGGCGTCGGCGATATGCAGGAATGGAATCGACACCGCCGCTTCAATACGCGGTGCCACCAGGTGCATGGTGTTGGTACACAACACCACGCACTCGGCACCCCCTGCCTGCAAACGGCGCGCGGCGTCTTCCAGGATGAGCGCGGTATCGTCCCAGCGCCCTGCATGCTGGGCCTGCTCCACCGGGCCAAAGTCCACGCTGTACATCAGGATCTGCGCAGACCGCAGCGGGCCGAGTCGGTCGCGCACCTGCTGGTTAATGATGCGGTAATACTCGGCGCTGGACTCCCAGCTCATGCCGCCGATAAGGCCGATGGTGCGCATGCGATTCTCCGGAAAGGGGATGTGGCATCACCTTACCCATTGAAGGCTGATTAGTCACAGGCAGCTGCCAGCAAATTCACCGGAGCAGTTCAACTACGCCTGTCAGATCGCAGGTATGTCCACGAAAGGTGTTCGGCATGCCGGCTTATGACCGCCCATGCGCTTTTTCTCGCATCGTTTCAGACAGTTCTTATGCCGTTGGATCTTAATTTTCAAATAAGGTCAGGCACTTGAAGGCATTAATTCAAAAGGACCAACATGCCCCCGCCGTTCCGTAAAAGCGAACTCAACACTCGCGACAGCGCTCACTTACCGCCAATACCGCTCACTATTCCCCTGATACGACTTCCTTTCGCCGCTCCGCCACCGCGTTCCGACAATGAACAGTTACGCACATATGCTCTCGCCTGGGCGCAGCGATATCACCTAATTGGTCGCCGCGGTGCACATCGGTTGAGCACCACGCCACTGCTGGAGCTGGGAATCGCGTTGTGCGGCAGGGCGCCCACACAGCGAGCGCAGACGCTGGTGTGCTGGTACCTGTGGGCGCTCACCCTTGATGACCGCATTGACGATGGACCATGGGCGGAGAACGGCGCGTTGGAGCGGTTTATCAGCGCCGTGCAGGTTGTGACCGCGAGCGACGGTGCTGATTCTTCAGTAGAAACCAGCCGCTTTGAAGACCCGATGCTCGCGGTTCTGGTCGATGATCTGTGGCCACAGACCCAGTGCTGGGGAGGCGAGGGGTGGCGGCACAGGTTCGTCGGCCACTTGATCCAGCATCTGCGCGCGCAGGCGGCGTTGGTACGGGTGCGCGAAACCGACTCGGCGCTCACGCTGGCTGAGTATCTGCCGTTGCGACGGGATTCGTTTGGTGCGCTGTTCTTCTTCGATCTTATCGATGCGGCCGAAACGCTCGACCCGTACGCGCAGCAAGCGCACATTCAATGGTGGAACACACTGCGTGAACACGCTGCCGATATCATTGCCTGGACCAACGATATCCACTCGCTTGCCAAGGATGTGGTGTGTGGTGAGCGTTACAACCTGGTATCGATCCTCGCGGACACCGCTGGTATGGACTGGCCGAGTGCGCTTGAGTCCGCCCATCAAATGGTGAACACCGCAGTTGCGGACTTCACCGCGATCGCCGCCCAGCGGGTAGATCAGCAGGCGTGCGCCGCCACCGACCCGGACCGGTTGCGGCAGGTTGTGCGGGCAGCGGGCGATTGGCACCAGAGCGTTTCTCGCTATCACCTGCATGCCGCCGACTCTACGCCACAGAATCACCGGCAGGTGGACCTGAAACTTACCCCGCCGACGCTTAAATCCAGGCAGTTCGAAATCGACCCATACCCATTGTATGAACTTTTGCGTACCACGCTACCGATCGCCTACGACGAGCCCACCGATGTATGGCTGGTCAGCCGGCATGTGGATGTCAAAGCCGCATTGACCCACCCTGAGGCAAGCAACAACAATTACACTTGGCAGATCGGACCGTTGCTGGGGCACACGATTGTCACTATGGATGGCTGTGAGCACGCGCAACATCGCGCATTGCTCAGCCCTTCGTTTCGCAGCAAGGCCCTCGCAGCGCTTGAAACATCCATCATCTCGGTGACCACAGACCTGCTGGCGCGCATGCACGGCCGATCCCAGGTAGACCTCATCGCCGATTTCACCGCGGCGCTGCCGGTGCGGGTGATGGCTCATGCGCTGGGTCTCCCGGCTGAAACCCCTGAGGCGGTGGAACAGCTCAAGCGCTGGTGCGCCATTGGCTTTGCCTATATGGGCAATTATCGACAGGATCCGGCACTCTTGACCGGCGGGTTATCCAACCGTGACAGTTTCTATGACTTCATCCAGCCCTACATCGACGCTCGCCGTGCTGAACCCGCAGACGATTTGATCTCGCAGCTCTTGTTGGCCCGGATTGACGGTCAACCGTTATCCGAGTCGTTCGTGCGCTCCTACTGCGCGATCCTGATGACTGCGGGTAGCGAGACCAGTCACGGTGCCCTGGCGAACCTGATCGTCAATCTGCTGAACGAGCCTGGCGTCAAGGAGGCGGTGCTGGCTGACCCAGGCTTGATGGATAACGCGCTCGCCGAAACCCTGCGACGCAATCCGCCCTTGCAACTGGTACTGCGCGAAGCCCGTGAATCGCTGCACCTGCCATCGGGAACGATCCCTGCCGGGGCGACCCTGGCCTGTCTTATTGGTTCGGCCAATCGTGACCCGGACCAATTCGCCGATCCGGATACCTTCAATATGTCGCGCACTGAACCGGCCAGCAGTCATTTCGCTTTCGGCGCGGGACGCCACTTCTGCCTGGGGTCCATGCTGGCCCGGATGGAAATCACCATCAGCGCGCGCATGCTGCTACAGACCTTTCCAAACCTGCGCTGGGCTCCGGGCTTCGAGCCCATCGAACGGGGATTCCTAAACCGCTGCCCAGAGCAACTGGAGGTTGTACTGTGACCACGACTGACACCGCCGAAGGGCCCGGCTACACCAGCAGCTATCTCGCGGATCAGCACGCAGGTCAATTGGCGCGGTTGCGCACCCTGGAGCGTGCCTTTGACGGGGTGAGCCAAGCAGTTTTTGAGCAGTTGGACCTTTCGGGCAAGCCTGCCATCCTTGATCTTGGCGCCGGTGCCGGATCACTCGCCGCCTGGCTGAGCACGCGATATCCCGACGCGACTGTCACCGCCACCGACATCGACACCCGATTCCTGGCCGATATTCCTGGCATCCGGGTGATGACCCACAATGCCTCGACCGATGATTTTCCTGCAGCCTCCTTTGACGTAGTGCACGCTCGGGCGCTTCTGTGCCATCTCACCGAACGCGAAGAAATATTGACGCGCGCCGCCACCTGGGTGCGCCCGGGTGGCTGGTTGGTGATCGAGGACGTGAGCCTGCAACCGAGCTTGAATACCGCTAACCCATTGTTCCGCAAAGTGGCCGAGGCCGGGATCAGTCTGCTGGAACAGTCCATTGGTTCCGACATGCTCTGGGCCGATACTCTTGCGGACCGATTGCGTGAGCGGGGACTCTCCAACGTCGGGCAACGAACTGTTGAAGGCCGTATCGGCGACAACAGCGCAGCCGATACCTTCTGGGCCGCCACGACTGCCCAGGCAGCCCCGGCACTGCTGAAACTCGGGTTGCTCACCCAGAGCGACCTGGATGCCATGGCCAACCTACGTGCCGATCCAGGGTTCAGCGACGCAGCGTTGACATTAGTTAGCGCCTGGGGACAAGCCCGGGGTTGAATAGAAGGGCGTAACGCCAGCCTCGCACACCCTCAATAGTCTGTGAGATGCGCGCGTGGCGACACCGAAGAGAATACAGAATGAGCAATGATGTAATGTTAGTTGATGCGCAGGACGTGCAAATCGGAGTGTGTGATAAACGCGAGGCACACCTTGGAGTGGGCCGTCTGCATCGTGCATTTTCGGTGCACCTGATCGATAGCCAGGGGCGTCATCTGCTTCAGCGTCGTGCAGCCGGTAAAATGCTCTGGTCCGGTTTCTGGTCGAATGCGTGCTGCAGTCATCCGGCACCTGGCGAGATCATCGAGGATGCCGCGCATCGTCGTCTGCGCGAAGAGTTAGGCGTTCGGGCTGCCTGTCGCGCCCTGTACAGTTTTGAATACCATGCCCGCTTTGGTTCGATCGGTGCGGAGCACGAACTCTGTCATGTGTTGGTGGCCCACTCTGACGCAGTGGTCTCACCCGATGCCGATGAAGTCAGCGAGATCAAATGGCTGACCCGCGCTGAAATATCAGCCCAGCTGTCAGCATCCGAAGCGCAGTTCACACCCTGGTTTCGAATGCAATGGCGTCGCCTTCTATCGGACTACCCTTCGTTCGATACACCTGCCTTACATTCCCTTTGAGGCATGGGCTGATGTTTAGCCATACGCCAGGCCGCGGCATCTGCCATGATCACGCTTCGCAACCTGGCTCACCCAAGGAAATCCGCAATGGACGATGTACAGCAACTGGGCGAGATGCTTCGTCACTACGCCGATAGTGAAGCGCATAAAAAACAGCAATTTGACCTGCAGTCGGCGCGTTGGGCGCAGAAGCTCGGGGAGTTGTTCCAGCAGATTGAACAATGGCTGGAGCCGGTAAAGACTGTGGGTTTGCTGGACATCCAGCGTGAGGCCTACACCGCCACCGGCCCGAGCGTGCCGGTGGAGAATTCGCCGTTCAAGAGCGAAAAACTCAGCGTGCATATCACCGGCAAAAGCGTTGAGTTCGTGCCGGACGTCATGGGCGCTGGCGGTTTGATTTCGGTAGCGGTAATGGGGCTCACCGCTGCGCGCCATGGCAGCGTGTCGTTGGTACTGCCGGCCGATAAGAACGATTGGCTGTGGAAGAAAACCAACGGCCTCAAAGACCCCGACACCTTCGGTTTCGATGCCAACTTCCTGGCCTCGCAGTTGCAGAGCCTGATCCCACGCGAGCGAGCCTGACCTGCACGCTTTAATCGCAGGTAAATAACTCATGACTGGCGACGCGTTAAATTAGGTGTATTTGCCAAGCATTGGCTATACCTACAACTCATTCATCACGATGATGGTCGCCAGGGAGTTCCACGATGAAGCTAGGGCTAATGATCAGCACGCTATGCGTCGCCTCACTCGGCATGGCCGGTTGCGCGAGCAAGGTGCCGCAACCGGACGAGTACTCAGGGTTCCTTTCCAATTACAGCCAGCTCAAGGAGGCCAAGTCGCCGTCAGGGGCCGAGGTGATGCGCTGGGTTGACCCCCAACTGGACCTGAGCCGGTACACCTCGGTGTATATCGAACCCACCCAGTTCTACCCCAAGCCCCAAGCCACCACGAAGATTCCGGACAGTACCTTGCGCGGCATCAACGACTACTTTAACCAGGCCCTAAAGCGCGAGCTGGCCAAGTCGCTCCCCCTGGCCAATGCTCCCGGCCCCGGCGTGATGGTCGTGCGCGCGGCGATCACGGCCGTCAGCAGCAAGACCGAGAGCCTCAAACCCTATGAGTTCGTGCCCGTGGCCCTGGTTGCGGCGGCGGTAAGTACCGGTACCGGGATTCGTGACCAGGAAACAACCCTGGGCACCGAGGCGCAGTTCCTCGATGGCGCCAGCAATAAAGTGGTGGCCCAGGTGGTGCGTAAAGGCACCGGCAAGCCATTGGCCAATGACTCGCAGGTGATGAAGGCCGACGATGTGAAAAGCGTGATTGATGGCTGGGCCTCGGACCTGCATCAATCCTACCTGCGCCTGAAAAAGCGCTGATCCCAGCCGGCCCGTGGTGTTACTTCAGCGGTGTCAGCGGGGGCAGCTTCCACTGGCCGTTACCCACCTCGGGCTTGGGCAAGTAGATTCGCAAGATCGCATAGAACGGGCCGGGCGGGGCCGGCAACCAATTGCTCTGTTGCGCCTTCGGCGGCTCGTGGTGTTGTAACGCCAGGGTCAGCCCGCCGTCGGCGTCGCGCTTGAGAGCCGGTAGCATCCGCGAGTTGATCAGGTAACGCTTCTTGTGGTTTGGCACCAGCAGTTTGGTCTTGCCGTCATACATCGTCAGCGACCAGAACGCATCGGCCGGTGGCAACTGATCTTTGGCGAAGTGCAGGGTATAGCTGTGGCGCGCGCCATTGGCTGGCTTGCCTTCGCTGTCGAGGAGGTAGGTCAGGTAAGCGGCTTCATCGCTGGAATTGCCGAACATGCCCATTTCGGCGCCGGCGTAGCGGTACAGGTAGTTGTTCTGCAGGCGGTCGCGACTGCCGTACAAATCGCTGCGGGACACCTGGTGGGTGTCGACCTTGTCCTTCTTGAACGCGGTAAATTCGGTGCGGGCATCGGCGATGCCTTCTTCCAGGGCTTTGCGCTGCTCCGTACTCAACTGGTTGACCTTGAACGGCGCGCCCGGGGCGATACCGATCTTGGCAAAACGCGCGAGCAAGTCTTTTTCGCTGTCCTGGGGGACGGTGAAGGCCAACATAAAGTTCAGGTAGCGAAACAGTTGTGGGCCTTCGGTCATGGTCGCCGTTGGCTTGGGCCATTCGATCTTAGGCGCCTTGGCAGGAGCAGGTTGCTTCACGTAGCCGCTCAGGGGCTGCACTTTATAACCGCTCTGGATCTGCTTGACCTTGCCCAGGTCCTTGTCATCGAACAACTGCGTGCGGTACAGGGCATAGGCGATATTGCTTTCACTGTAGATCACGCGGTCAATGTCGACCGGTTGCTGACCTTTCCAGTCCGGGCCGGCGACCATGTAGTGGCCGCCGTTATTGCCGGTGCTGCGGGTGCCCAGATAGGCTGTGTTCTGGGTATAGAGGTCGACCAATTGAACCGAGTAGTAACGATCGTCTTCGATCTTGGGCAGGCTCAGC
Source organism: Pseudomonas khavaziana (assembly GCF_036704165.1). NCBI lineage: Bacteria > Pseudomonadati > Pseudomonadota > Gammaproteobacteria > Pseudomonadales > Pseudomonadaceae > Pseudomonas > Pseudomonas khavaziana. Next base: position 3,402,685 of record NZ_CP129946.1, on the reverse strand, counting down.
ACCAATGGCTCTCTGCGCAAGTCCATCCATACGAAAGAGTAGGGCGTGTCGACGTTTGGGGTGGCGACTGCCGTGTCCTTGGGTGTGCTCAACTGGGCGGCGTGGCCGATATGGTTGAACGGCGCCTTGAAGTTGGCACCGCCTTTATCAACGGCCTGGGTGTAGAGCGTCTTGTACATCTGCACCACCGGGAAGCCGTACAGGTAGGCCTCCTTGGCGATGGCACGGGCTTCACTGGGACTGGCGGTAAAGTCGGCCCAGGCGCAGGTACTGATGACAATCGAGAGGCTCGCCAACAGCAGGCGCGTCGGTTTTCCAATCATGTTGTAGCGTCCTTCCAGAGTGCTTTTAAGGGGGCGTGGGGGCAAGGCGCTGAGTTTCCAGTTTTATTGGCCGCACGTCACGTTAATCCCTGCGACGCTTTTCAGCCTCGTCGGGCGCTTACTCACAGAAGGTCGGGGTTGTAAGGAAGAAATCAGGCCCCGGGCAGCATGGATTTGACCTTGTCACGCAATTGATCAATCGAAAACGGCTTGCCGATGACCTGCATTCCGGCCGGCACGTCGATGTTTTCGGCATAGCCGCTGGCAAACAGGATGGGCAGGGCTGGGCGCAATTTGCGGACTTTGTTCGCCAGTTCCTTGCCGTCCATATCCGGAAGGCCAACATCGGTCATCATCAGGTCGATCACCTGCCCGGTGTTTTGTACGGCTGTAAGCGCCTCAGCAGCGTCAGCCGCCTCAACCACCTTGAACTCCAATTCTTCCAGCACATCGACGATCAGCATGCGCACGATGGCGTCGTCTTCGACTACGAGGATGGTGGAGGCGGGTGCGGACATGGTGGATATTCCTGAAAAGTGAGAGCGTAGGGCTTAAAGGCAACTTGATTGTGAGTGACGGCAATGCCAGCAAGTTCCGCAGCAATTGATGGCATTGTGAACGCTGGGCGAGCGAATGTCCCGCCAGCCAGCCCTTATGGCGTCAATTGGATAAGAACCGTGCGGTTGGCGTTCTTTTTACCCGTCGCCGATGTTTCTTGCCGTCGTACCCCGTAGAAAAATAGCGTTCAGGCGCCACTTTGGGGCAAACTCCCGGTTTTTCCGTATTTGGCCAAGGCATGCCCATGACTCCCGCGTCGTCCGTCGATGAAAAGAGCTTCCGTACCCTGTTGAGCCGAAACGTGGCCTTGCCCTTGGGCGTGGGCGTGCTCAGCGCGGTGTTTTTCGTCTGCCTGATTACCTATTTGCTCTCGGTGATCCAGTGGGTGGAGCACACCGACCGAGTCATCAATAACCTCAATGAGTCGTCCAAGCTGACGGTGGACCTGGAAACCGGCATGCGCGGTTTCCTGATTACCGGCGACGAGCATTTCCTCGACCCCTATGAAGTGGCCAAGCCGCGGATCGTTGCCGACCTGCGTAATCTGCAGGAGCTGGTGGCGGATAATCCCCAGCAGGTCGACCGCCTCAAGCGTCTGGAAGGCTTGCAGGTCGAATGGAACAACTATGCCCAGTCGATGATTGATATGCAGCGCCAGAACGGCGACTACCGCAATGCGGTCAAGGCGGGCCGTGGCAAGCGCCTGACGGACGAGATCCGTAAGGAGTACGACGATGCGGTGGCGATGGAGCAGCAATTCCGTATCACCCGTAACGAAGAAGTCACTCGCACAACGGTGATCAGCGTCACCCTCTACCTGGTATTCGTACTTGGGTTGAGCGGCTTTCTTGCGTACATCGGGAGGAAAAATTTAGTCTCTCTTTCAGAAAGTTACAGCGCAAACCTCAAGTCTCAGCAGAAGATTGCTCGGCGCCTGGAACAGCAAGCGTGGCTGCGCAATGGCCAGACTGAGCTGGCTGAACAAGTCCTCGGCCAACTGACCCTGAATATGCTCGGGCGCAATATCCTGCAGTTCTTCGCCCAATACATGGGCTCGGCCGTGGCGGCGTTGTACGTGCGCGAAGAACATGGTGGCCTCAAGCGCGTGGCCACCTATGGTTTCTCCCGCGAGCAGGAACGACAGGAGCAGTCGATCTACAGCGACGAGGGCATCGTGGGCCAGGCTGCCCAGCTGGATCGCCTGATTCGCCTGGACGATGTGCCAGTGGATTATTTCAAGGTCAGCTCCGGCCTGGGCGAAGGCGCTACCCGCAGCGTGCTGGTGATGCCCACCAGCGATGAGGATCGCGTCAATGGTGTGGTCGAGCTGGGTTTCCTGCGTGCGCTGGATGAGCGTGATGTCGAACTGCTGGAGCTGATCGCCGGCAACATCGGTACTTCCATCGAAGCCGCCCGTTATCGTCAGCGCTTGCAGGAAGTGCTGGCCGAGACCCAGCAGCTCAACGAAGAGCTGCAGGTGCAGCAGGAAGAGCTCAAGACCGCCAACGAAGAGCTGGAAGAACAGTCGCGTATCCTCAAGGAGTCCCAGGCTCACCTGGAGACCCAGCAGGCCGAACTGGAGCAGACCAACGAGCAGTTGGCCGAACAGACCCAGACCCTGGCCGAGCAGCGCGACGCCATGGACCGCAAGAACGTCGAGCTGAACCAGGCCCAGCTCGAGCTGGAAGACCGCGCCGATGAGCTGCAGCGTTCCAGCAAATACAAATCCGAATTCCTCGCCAACATGTCCCACGAGCTGCGGACACCGCTCAACAGCTCGTTGATCCTGGCCAAGCTGCTGGCGGAGAACCCCCAGGAAAACCTCAGCGCCGAGCAGGTCAAGTTTGCCGAGTCGATCTACTCGGCCGGCAATGACTTGCTCAACCTGATCAACGACATCCTGGACATCTCCAAGGTCGAGGCCGGCAAGCTGGAAGTGCGCCCGGAGAACTCCAGCGTGGTGCGTCTGGTGGACGGCCTGCGCGGCATGTTCGAGCCGCTGGCGGCGGATCGCAAGCTGGGTTTCCAGGTGGATGTGCAGGAAGGCTCGCCGACCCTGCTGTTTACCGATCGCCAGCGCCTGGAGCAGATCCTCAAGAACCTGTTGTCCAACGCGATCAAGTTCACCGAACAGGGCGAGGTCAGCCTGACGGTGTCCCGTGCGCCAGGGGAGGGCATTGCCTTTACCGTGCGCGACTCCGGTATCGGCATTGCCCCGGACCAGCAGGAAAGCATCTTCGAAGCCTTCCGCCAGGCCGATGGCACCACCAATCGCCGCTATGGCGGCACCGGCCTGGGCCTGTCGATTTCCCGCGACCTGGCCACCTTGCTGGGCGGCTACATCAGCGTGACCAGTGAACCGGGCAAAGGCAGCATCTTTACTCTGGTACTACCTGAGCAGTACGTGGAACGTGAACAGGATGCTGCGCCTGTGGAGCAACCACGCCAAGCCGCGGTCGTGCCTGCCCCCGCGCCAGTGCGGGTTGCCCCACTGCCGATGGCCGACACCCAGCAGATTCCACGCTTTGCCGATGACCGCGAAAAGGCTCCGTTCAGCACCCGGTGCATCCTGGTAGTGGAAGATGAGCCGAACTTTGCGCGCATCCTGTTCGACCTGGCCCATGAACTGGGCTACCACTGCCTGGTCGCCCACGGTGCCGACGAAGGCTATAGCCTCGCCGAGGAATACATCCCCGACGCGATCCTGCTGGACATGCGCCTGCCGGACCATTCCGGGCTGACCGTGCTGCAGCGTCTCAAGGAACACGCCAATACCCGCCACATCCCCGTGCACGTGATTTCCGTGGAAGATCGCGTCGAAGCCGCCATGCACATGGGCGCCATCGGTTATGCGGTCAAGCCCACCACCCGCGAAGAGCTCAAGGATGTGTTCGCACGCCTGGAAGCCAAGCTGACCCAGAAGGTCAAGCGCGTACTGCTGGTGGAAGACGATGACCTGCAACGCGACAGCATTGCCCGCTTGATCGGCGACGATGACATCGAGATCACTGCCGTCGGCTTCGCCCAGGAAGCTCTCGACCTGCTGCGCAACAATATCTACGACTGTATGATCATCGACCTCAAGCTGCCAGACATGCTCGGCAACGAGCTGCTCAAGCGCATGGCCACCGAGGACATTTGCTCGTTCCCACCGGTAATCGTCTACACCGGGCGCAACCTGACCCGCGATGAAGAGGCCGAACTGCGCAAGTATTCTCGATCGATCATCATCAAGGGCGCCCGCTCCCCTGAGCGCTTGCTGGACGAAGTGACACTCTTTCTGCACAAAGTCGAATCGCAGCTGTCCCATGACCGCCAGAAGATGCTCAAGACTGCCCGCAGTCGCGACAAGGTCTTCGAAGGGCGCAAAATCCTGCTGGTCGACGACGATGTACGCAATATCTTCGCCCTGACCAGCGCCCTGGAGCACAAAGGCGCCGTGGTGGTGATCGGGCGAAACGGCCGCGAAGCCATCGACAAGCTCAATGAAGTCGAGGATATCGACCTGGTGCTGATGGACGTGATGATGCCGGAGATGGACGGTTATGAGGCCACCGCCTTGATCCGCCAGGACCCGCGCTGGAAAAAACTGCCGATCATTGCAGTAACGGCCAAGGCCATGAAGGACGATCAGGAACGCTGCCTGGCAGCAGGCTCCAATGACTACCTGGCCAAACCGATCGATCTGGACCGTCTGTTCTCACTGATTCGCGTATGGCTACCGAAGATGGAACGTATTTAAGTGGAGCAGTGTTATTTGGACAAAAGCAGCGATATTGAGCTGCGCCTGTTGATCGAGGCGATTTACCTCAAGTACAGCTACGACTTTCGCGACTACTCTGGCGCGTCGGTCAAGCGGCGGGTGGCCCATGCCTTGCGCCAGTTCGACTGTGCGACCATTTCCGCACTGCAGGAACGTGTACTGCACGACCCGGCAGCGTTCATGCAATTGCTGCAGTTCCTGACCATCCCGGTGAGCGAGATGTTTCGCGACCCGTCGCACTTCCTGGCCATCCGCCAGGAAGTCGTGCCGCTGCTCAAGACCTACCCGTCGATCAAGATCTGGATCGCCGGTTGCAGCACGGGGGAGGAGGTTTACTCCATGGCCATCCTGCTGCGTGAAGAAGGCTTGCTGGAGCGCACCATCATCTACGCCACCGACATCAACCCGGCATCGTTGGAGAAAGCCAAGCAGGGCATCTTTTCCTTGGAGAATGTACGTGCCTACACCGCTAATTATCAGCAGGCCGGCGGGCAGCGTTCATTTGCCGACTACTACACAGCAGCTTACGATTACGCGATCTTCGACAAGACACTGCGCGAGAACGTGACGTTTGCCGACCATAGTCTGGCGACCGACAGTGTTTTTTCAGAAACTCAGTTAATTTCATGCCGCAACGTGCTGATTTATTTCAATAAAAAGTTGCAGGATCGGGCATTTGGATTGTTTCATGAGTCACTGTGTCATCGCGGCTTCCTGGTGCTGGGCAGCAAGGAAACCCTGGATTTTTCCGCCTACAGCAAGCAATTCGTGCCCTTGGTCAAACAGGAACGGATCTACCGAAAATCATGAGCGACGTGCCAGACACCCCGATTCAAGGGATTGAAGCCATCGTCGTCGGCGCTTCCGCCGGCGGCGTCGAGGCGCTGCTGACAATTTTCGGCCAACTGCCAAACACCTTCGCCTTGCCGATCATTGCCGTGCTGCACCTGCCGGATGAACGCCGCAGCCAACTGGCGGAGGTCTTTGCGCGGCGCCTGAACATCCCAGTCAAGGAAGCCCGGGATAAAGAGGCCGTGGAGGCGGGCACCTTGTATTTTGCCGGCCCCGGTTATCACTTGTCGGTGGAGCATGACCGCAGTCTGTCCCTGAGCCAGGAAGATCGCGTGCACCACTCAAGGCCTGCCATCGACTACCTGTTTGCCTCGGCTGCTGACGTGTATGGGCGCCGCCTGCTGGCGATCCTGTTGACCGGCGCCAACCAGGACGGCGCGAGCGGCCTGGCCCACGTCAAGCAGTCGGGTGGCACCACCGTCGTCCAGGACCCACAGGAGGCGCGCATTGCCGTGATGCCACTGGCTGCCCTGGCCTTACACACACCCGACCATATTCTTTCCTTGGGCCGTATCGGCTCATTGCTGGCTTCCCTGGAACCCTTCCCATGTTAAGTACTGTCCAGGCCAAACTGCTGATCGTCGACGATCTGCCGGAAAACCTGCTGGCCCTTGAAGCGCTGATCAAGCGCGAGGATCGCCAGGTGTTCAAGGCATTGAGTGCCGACGAGGCCTTGTCCCTGTTGCTGGAACACGAATTCGCCATGGCCATCCTCGACGTGCAGATGCCCGGCATGAACGGGTTCGAGCTGGCCGAACTGATGCGCGGCACCGAAAAGACCAAGAACATCCCGATCGTGTTCGTCAGCGCCGCCGGCCGCGAACTCAATTACGCCTTCAAGGGCTATGAAAGCGGCGCCGTAGACTTCCTGCACAAGCCGCTGGATATCCACGCGGTAAAGAGCAAGGTCAACGTGTTCGTCGACCTGTATCGCCAGAGCAAGGCGATGAAGCTGCAAGTGGAAGAGCTGGAGCGCAGCCGCCGCGAGCAGGAGCTGTTGCTGACGCGTCTGCAGGCCACCCAGGCCGAACTGGAGCAGGCGGTGCGCATGCGTGACGACTTCATGTCGATTGTCGCCCACGAAGTGCGCACGCCCCTTAACGGGCTGATCCTGGAGACCCAGCTGCGCAAGATGCACCTGGCCCGGGACAACGCCGCCGCGTTTACCCTGGACAAGATGCACGCCATGGTCGACCGCGATGAACGCCAGATCCAGAGCCTGATCCGCCTGATCGAAGATATGCTCGACGTGTCGCGTATTCGCACCGGCAAGCTGTCGATCCGTCCGGCCCGTTTTGACCTGGCCCAACTGGTGCGCAACCTGGTGCAGAATTTCGCACCGCAGGTGGCCGCCGCCGAATCATCCATGCAGTTGCAGGCCGACAGCGCGGTGGAAGGCAATTGGGATGAATTCCGGATCGAGCAGGTGATCACCAACCTGTTGACCAATGCCCTGCGCTACGGGGCCAAGAGCCCGGTGGAAGTGCGGGTGTATAGCGAGCATGGCGAAGCACGGGTAGAGGTACGTGACCATGGCATCGGTATCAGCGAAGAGAACCAGAAGCGTATTTTCCAGCAGTTCGAGCGGGTTTCCGCCAGCCACGTGGCGGCGGGCCTGGGCCTGGGTTTGTTTATTTCCGAGCAGATCGTGGCGGCCCACGGCGGCACCATTGAGGTCGAGAGCCAGATAGGCGAAGGCGCGCTGTTTCGCGTGTGCCTGCCCCTTGAGGCGAGCGAGTGAAATCAATCGTCACCTCGACGCAACCTCTGCGTGACCCTATGGTCGTAACTGCAGCTATTGACCGGACAAAGGCTTCCCATGAGTGAAGATGCACAAGATGTCGTACTGATCGTCGAGGACGACGAATCCATTATGTTTGTGCTGGGTGAGTACCTGGCAGGCTTGGGTTACCGGGTCTTGAAGGCGATCGATGGGGAGCAGGCCTTCCAGATCCTCGCGACCAAGCCGCACCTGGACCTGATGGTCACCGACTATCGCCTGCCGGGCGGGATTTCCGGGGTGCAGATCGCCGAACCTGCGATCAAGTTGCGCCCGGAATTGAAAGTGATCTTTATCAGTGGCTACCCACAGGAAATTCTCGACTGCAACAGCCCGATCACGCGCAACGCACCGATCCTGGCCAAGCCGTTCGACCTGGATACATTACAGGAGCATATCCAGCGCTTGTTGGCGTAATCCGCTCAATGCCATCCATTCAATGTCTGGCCGCGCAGGTTCTTCCCGGTACGCCGTGAAGAACCTGGGCAGTGTTTTTCTACACTTATGTGGAAGGCACGAAATCCTTCAAAGGAAGACCATAGGGCTGCTTGGTGACAGGGTTCAGGGCATACCATTTGCCATTCTTCTGCGTAGCGGCGACGTCTTCCACTTCACCTTGCACGTTGGCTTTGCCTATTGTGGCACTGTCGACGTCCCTGAAGGTTTTGACCACGTCATATTTGACAACAGGCCTGGAGCCGTTTTTGTCGCCTGCGCGCGAATGTCGATCCAGTGCTTCCAAACCTGTTTGTACGCCTGCCAACCCAAGACCCACGGGGTCTATGGGGTTGAGTGCACCTATGGCGCCACGCGCCAGCTTTTTCGCCCCCTGTGCCAGCACCTGGCCGGTAGTTGTTCCAGCTTGCACGCCGGCGCTGGCTACCTTTGCGGCTCCGCCGGCCCCCGAAAGGAGAAAGCCTAGGGCATCGAATGACAAATCAGTCAGGCCTTCACGCCACTTGCCGTCAATAAAATTATTGATGGCGTTATAACCTGGAATCAGTCCTCGCACGAACTTCTCGGCTTTGGCCCAAAAAGGCGTTTCGGTATCAAACGTGGTTGTTCCGCGCAGCTCGTTTGCAAAATCCCGGATACCCAGGTTTTTTGTCATTGCATCAGCGATGTACCCAGTCTTTTCGCTGAAATAACTGTTGGGCGTGTCGTTGACAGTGTTGAGGGATGAGGCCTGAAGTATATTTTCAGGGTATTCGCCTTCAGGAACAACGGATTCAAGGTATGTCGATCTCGTACCTGCTCTGAACTCGTCAGGCAGCGCAGTGATGTCTTCATCGTTCAAGTCATCGCGCTTTTTAATGGTGTTGGACGTCATGTTTATTTCATAGGTATGGGTGCTTTCATTACCGTTCCTGTCCGTGAATTCGCTGCGCACGATTAGAGAACCGGATGCTGTGGTCTTATCAGTAACCCCGGAATTATTTGTATCAGTCGTCACTTCTTTGCCGACCGAAATTTTTCCATGCTCAATGATTTGTCGGTCTTCAATGGGCAGTGTCGAAATCAGGTATTTGGTTTGCGTCTGCGCAGCCGCCTCAAATCGGTTGAAGTACAGCTCAAGGCTATTTTCAAAACGGGACTTCAGCTCGGCCCTTGAAAAAGGTTTAAAGGCGATTGTCGTGAGATCAATGGAGTCATTGCGAGAGGTATAGTCATTAAAGTCGATGTCTTTAAGATGGTCGCGTGTGTTGAGGAATATATCCAGCAGCGAGTAGGGGCCTGGAAATTCCAGAAAACCGGCCTCTTTTGTATCGATGGATTTTTCTTTGATTTGCTCTTCCGACAAATGTGGGTTCTGTTGCTTTATTTCGGCCAGCGCCCACTTGTGAAGGTCGGGAACCTCCATTGCAAAGGTATCCGAGGCTTTACTCAACTCAGACACCTGTTTGCTGAACGCAAAGCGTATTTCGTTCATCTTCGTGTCTGGGTATTTATCTTCCGCGTTGCGTCGCAGCAAGCCGTTACCGCGGCCCCAGTCTTTCAGTCCGTCAGTTTGCGCCAGTGCTTCAATCATCTGGTCCGCCAGCGTTATGGGGGCCAGTTCATATCGCTCCATGATCTGCGCATACGTCATCAAGCGGGTCGAGCCTGGCGAATGGGCCTCAATACGAGCCACTGCCGTGGTAAAAGTGACCCATGCGTGGGAGCCTTTGACCAATGTCTCGGGTATGTCCTTGACCAAGAGCTCCGGCGCCTTACGTGAAAAAAGTATAAACAAGGCAAGGTCGACGGTTTTCGGCGTCGCTTTTCCGGTCTGGATCAAGTAATCGGCCAGCGCTGCACGCATGTAGGAAACGCTTTGCCCGGCGAAGCTATTCAATTCGACCCCCGCGACATGGGTTCGCGTTGAGAATGACGGATCGGTGAAGACACTTTGCTTATCCAGCGACACATAGAGCGCTGCCAGAACCCAGTCATTGATAGGTTCTGGCGACGCGATCTCACCTATTGCCTGTTCGGCGGCGCGACCTATGGCTTGAGCGTTGCTGGACTTGAGGATGTCGTCAATGATGCGACCCGGATCATCCTTCAGGGTCTTTTCATCCAGGTTCAGATCACGGGTCAAGTGCTCAAGCAGGTTGTCTTCCGGCTCGTTTTTCAAGGCATCATCAATGACGCGACTGAGTGTGCGTTGATCCTTATTGCTCAACAGCGTGGGCCATGAAAGGGCTCCACCCATATTGCCGTGCTCAGGGCTTAGCGGTGGTGGACTAGCCAGGGACTGCGCAATGGCTGCCAGCTCCGAAGGGGCCTTTGGAACCAGCAAGCCATTACCCACCAGATACTCCCGCAGGGTCACCGGTACGCCCGGCTTCAGGTCGTGATCCCGGGCATAGGACGAGGTAGGGTCTATTTCGACCGGCGTGTCCAGCGCCTCCTGCATCCGCTGGCGGGTGGCTTGCTTGGATACCTCCAGATATTCGTCTTCGGTAAGGGTGGGGGTTTCACGAGCGGCAGCAGCAAGATCTTGCGCAATACTGCTGGCGGCGTCAGCTGCCAGCTTAGGTATAACCGCAACTACAGCCCCTCGATTGTTCTGGTCGCCAAGTTTCGAAGCATGACGTTCCAGATCAGCCTGGGAAGGGTGGCTGGCCGTATCAGAGATGAGCGTACCTTTGCGCTCCCAACCAGCGATGTAGTCGGTGATGGATGCGTCTTGCTCTGAGGGCGAAAGGGAGGGGTCAAAAGGCAGGGAGTGGCGATAAAATTGGGCGATGTCCGACACCCTTGCCGTGGTGGCTGTGTCGAACCTTACGGAAGTGCCAGAGCCTGCCAATGCCGTAGCGACGTCCTTGAGCAAAGGCCAGCCCGGAAAGTCGCGCAGGTCAACGGTTCCAAAACCGAACGAGCCCGGGACGTAGAGCGTGCCACTTATATCAATCACATTACGAGCTGACAGATTGATGCCTTTCTCTGCTGCCCAACTTTTCATTTGCGCACTATCAAGAATTTTATGAAGAAGTGTCCTCAATTGCCCGAAAGAAGATGTAGGCGGGATATCCTGGACGGTCAGCAGTTCAGGCTTTTCATCAGACTCTGGCAGTTGTTTCAACACTTGCGCATACAACTTGGCCAGACCTCGCTCACCCTTGTCCTGGGGTGATTCGACGTCGTATTTTGAAACTTCTGTATCAACAAGCGTCAATGGCGCGGGGGAGGGATCTGCATTGATCAGCGCGGGCATAGACAATTCGTGCAGCCGTGAATTAGCAATAATAGTCATCAGAAATGCTCAAGGTCGATGTAGTTTGATTTCTTTATATAAGTAGTTCGCAACCTTATGTGGAAAGAAAACGGCATCGATTCCATCTGACGACTTTTAAACCGTGACCGCCTGTTGCGAGTCACGACCGCTCTACGCCTGGATCATCTCCCGCACCTTGGCCGTCAATAAATCAAAGGTAAACGGCTTGGTGATCAACTGCATCCCGGGGTCCAGGAAGCCACCGCGCACCGCCGCATGTTCGGCGTAGCCGGTGATGAACAACACCTTGAGTGCCGGGCGAATCTGCCGGCCGATTTCCGCCAACTGCCGCCCGTTCATACCGGGCAAGCCGACATCGCTGATCATCAGGTCAATGCGTTGCCCGGACTCAATGATCGGCACTGCGGCATCCGCATCGCCCGCCTCGACAAATCCATAACCCAACTCTTTGAGTACGGCGCTGACCAACACCCGTACCGCCGGGTCGTCTTCGACGATCAATACGGTTTCACCTGCATTGGCAAACGGCAGCAATGTCGGGTTGATCGGCTCCTGTGCCTGCATTTCGCCAATGAAACGCGGCAGAAACAAACTTACCGTGGTGCCTTTGCCGAGTTCGCTGTGAATCGTCACATGACCGTGGGATTGGCGGGCGAAGCCGTAGATCATCGACAATCCCAGCCCCGTGCCCTGGCCGATGGGTTTGGTAGTAAAAAACGGGTCGAACACGCGGCTCATCAGATGTTCCGGTATGCCGCAGCCCGTATCGCTGACGCTCAGCTCAACGTAATCGCCAGGCTCCAAGGTGCCGTAGGCCGCAGTGAATACGTTGTCCAGATGCCGGTTACACGTTTCCACGGTCAACTTGCCGCCGTTGGGCATCGCATCCCGCGCATTGATGACCAGATTGAGCAAGGCACTTTCCAGTTGATTGGGGTCGGCTTCGGCAGTCCACAGCGTGCTGGCCAGGCGCATGTCCAATGCGATGCTTTCGTTGATGCTGCGTTGCAGCAACTCGCCCATGGAGGACACCAATTGGTTGATCTCCACGGGTTTTGGATCCAATGACTGGCGCCGCGAGAAAGCCAGCAGGCGATGGGTAAGGGCGGCAGCACGGTTTGCCGAAGTGACGCCCAAGTCGATCAGGCTGTCCAGATCATCCAGTTTGCCCCGGGACACGCGCCTGCGCAGCAATTCCAGGCTGCCAATGATCCCGGTGAGCATATTGTTGAAGTCATGGGCGATACCGCCAGTCAACTGGCCGACGGCTTCCATTTTCTGCGACTGGCGCAGGGCTTCTTCGTTATTGCGCAATTGGGCCGTGCGCTCTTCGACTTGCTGTTCAAGGGTTTCCAAGGTGCGTTGCAGGCGCAGTTCGCTTTCGCTCAGGTCGATCAATCGGTCGCGTGCTTCGTATTGGCGCCGTCGACCGCGCAGCGCCGTGCTGACCAGGCTGATGAGCGTCACCGGGTGAAAGGGGCGCTCCAGGAACGTTACATTACCCAGCAAGCCACTCAAGTGTGAGGTGCCGTTCTGCTCCTTGCCGCCGTGATGGGTCATCAGCACGATAGGCAGGTCGGACCAGGCTGGCTGCTGATGCAAATGGTTGAGCAGCGGCTCAAGATCTACGCCACGCAACGCCTCGGCCGCAATGATCAGCATACCGGCGCCTTGCTCCATGGCTTCGCACAGTGCGCCGAGGTCGCTGACGACCACGCCGCTGTAGCCGGCTTCTTTGAGCATCATCAGCGCCAGTGCGCCGTCGCGGCCCATGGGCGCCAATACGATGGCGCGTTCTGAGATGGGAGAAAGGGCCAGCACTAGCCCTCATCCTTCAATAGCGGGGAACCGGCACCCATATAAATCGGAATACCGCGCAGTACGCCCTGGAAATTGTCCAACGGTTCCCCAACCGTCATGCCGCGGCTGCCGATACGGTATTCGCGAATGGTCGACTCGTGTGAGCCGGTCCTTTTCTTGATGATTGAAATGGCTCGGCGGACTTTGCCCAAGGCTTCAAAATAGCGCAGCAGAATCACGGTGTCGGCCAGGTAGGTAATGTCGACGGGGGTTTGCATATCGCCAACCAATCCATGTTGGGCCACGGTCATGAAGGTCGCGGCACCGCGGCGATTGAGGTACAGCAGCAGCTCGTGCATGTGCAGGATCAGCGCGTTCTCTTCCGGCATGGCGGCCTGGTAGCCGTTGATACTGTCGATGACCACGGTCTTGATGCCACCTTCATCCACGCAGCGGCGTACCCGGTGCGAGAATTCGCCGGGGGACAGCTCGGCGGCATCGACCTGCTCGATCAGCAGGTTGCCGGTGCCTTGCAGTGCAGCAAGGTCGATGCCCATGTTTTTCATGCGCTCGAACAGCAGGCCCAGCTCTTCATCAAAAATAAACAGTGCGGCTTTCTCGCCACGCGCCACTGCGGCGGCGGCGAAGATCATCGAGATCAGCGACTTGCCGGTGCCGGCCGGGCCCAGGATCAGGCTGCTGGAGCCAGTCTCGATACCGCCGCCGAGCAGCGAATCCAGTTCCGGGATGCCACAGGTCAATGTCTGGCGGTTGTAGCCGCCACGATGCTCAGCTGCCACCAGGCGCGGGAAGACGTGGATGCCGTCGCCCATGATGGTGAAGTCGTGAAAGCCGCCACGGTACTTCTGGCCGCGGTATTTCACCACCCGTACGCGGCGGCGCTCGGCACCGTAGTTGGGGGTCAGTTCCTCAAGGCGGATCACCCCGTGGGCAACGCTGTGCACGGTTTTATCCAGGGATTCGGTGGTCAGGTCGTCCAACAGTAATACAGTCGCGTCATAGCGCACGAAGTAATGCTTGATGGCCAGAATCTGCCGGCGGTAGCGCAGGGAGCTTTGCGCCAGCAGGCGGATTTCCGAGAGACTGTCGACCACCACGCGGGTCGGCTTGACCCGTTCTACCACTTCAAAAATCTGGCGGGTGGCCTCACCCAGTTCGAGGTCGGAGGAATACAGCAGGCTTTGCTGGTGCTCGGCGTTGAGCAGGCTCTCAGGTGGGGTCAATTCGAAAATAAAGATATTGTCATCCAGGTCCCAGCCATGGGACTTGGCACCCTGGCGCAATTCGCGCTCAGTCTCCGACAGGGTGATATACAAGCAGCGTTCACCGTTTTGCGCGCCGGCCTGCAAGAAGTGCAGCGCCACGGTGGTTTTACCGGTGCCGGGTTCGCCTTCCAGGAGGAACAGATGGCTGCGCGATAGCCCCCCGGCAAGAATGTCATCAAGACCTTCGATGCCGGTGGCCGCCTTTTCACTGAACAGCTCTTTGGATGTAGACAAGAAGTGCCCTCGGGTCACGTACAAGTAGAGGGGCGCGCCGAGAGGGACGCGCCATATTTACTTGACCGTAGTGGCCAGTGGCGGTTCAACGTTTCGTAAAAATTGCACCAGGCCCCCGGTACGGCACGAGCAAGCTCGCGCCTAAAGGCCTTGTTGCAGCGCCGGGTCGTCCGGGTTCTGCTGCTCCAGTTGCGCGAGCAGTACCTGGACGTTCTGCAGTTGCCCGGTTTCTTTCCAGTAGTTGACCAACAGCACGCGGGCCTTACGGTTGGCCGGATGGCGCTGGACGATTTCCTCCAATTGACGTTGGGCAGCCTCGACTTCCTCTTGGGCATGCAGGGTAGTGGCCAGGTCGTAGCGGTAATCCTGATTGTCCGGCTCAAGCTCTACCGCCTTGGACAGGCCGAGCAGCGCATACGGGCGCTCGCCATGGTGCAGCAGCCACATGCCCAGGGCATGCTGCAGGTAAGCCGACTCCGGATGCGCCGCCAATTGCCGCGCCAACAGCTGGCGCGACTCGTCGCTCTTGCCTTGCTTGTCCAGCAGTTCGATCTGCGACACGACCGCCTGCAAGTTATCCGGCTGCAAACGCATGGCCTGCTCCAGGGCGTTTTCTGCCTGCGGCAACAGGGCGCTGTGGATGTACAGGCGCGCCAGTTGAATCCAGCCTTCGGCGGTCTCGGGCTGGGCCTTGAGGGTTTTCACGAATTCATCGAGCACCTGCTGCAGCGGGCCGAAATACAAGCCCAGGGTGTCTGGCGACAGGCCGAGCAGGGCATTGGCGGCGGCAAAGCGCACTGGCTGTTCGGGATCATCCAGGACCGGGCCAAGCAGCAAGGTGCGCTGGCCGCTGGGCACCAGGCCGACGATGCTGTGAATCGCCGCCTCGCGCACCAGAGGCGACTCATTGGCCAGGTCTTTATCCGCCAGCTTAAGGGCTTGAGGGCTGGGGTAATTGGGCAGCTCGGCATGCAAGGCGGCGCGGCGTTCAGGCGACAGATCCGGGCGCCCCAGCTGTTGATACAGCACCCGCGCCGCGCCCGGTTCACCGTTGTGTGCCTGCTTCAATGCCTTGGAGTAACCATGGGCAATGGCCGGTGCCACGGCGACCGGTGCGGTGCGGGAAAAAAACCAGCTGACCAGTACGATCAGCGACAGGGCACACAGGCCGATGATGGAATAACGGCGTGACTTTGACATGCGGGTGTCCGAAAGATCGAGCAGCAAAGCCCCAAGCTTCGGTCAGTGCAAGGCGGGTGTCAAACCGGCGTCAGGTCAGCACGTAATCCAGCGGCTCAAGGGCAGGGGGCAGGTCGTCTTCGCCAAGGGCCGCGAGGATCTCGCGCTCCAGGGTACGCAGGATGGCGTCGCACGGCAGGTCGTTTTCGTCGAAGCCGAACGGGTCCTCCAATTCGTCGCCGATCGCATCCAGGCCAAAGAAGGTGTAGCTGACGATAGCGGTGAACACCGGCGTCAACCAGCCCAGCGGCTCGGCCATGGCGAACGGCAGCAGGATGCAGAACAGGTAGATCGTACGGTGCAGCAGCAGGGTGTAGGGGAAGGGCAGCGGTGTGGTCTTGATACGCTCGCACGACGCCTGCACCCGGCTCAGGCTGACCAGCCGGGCTTCCAGCTGGGTGTAGCGCCACTCGCTGATCACACCCTGGCAGGCCAGTACGGAAAACCGCGCACCGAGTGTTTGCAGAACACTGTCAGGCAGGTTGGGGTGACTGGCTTGCACTGCAATCCAGGGCACTATCGCGCGGGTTTCATCTTCATGGCGCAAATGGGCGATCAAGCCGTGGGCAAAACCGCACAGGCCGCGCAACACGCCGGCACGCTCGACGGCGTCGCCCAGCACCTGGGTTTCGCGGATCAGCGAGCGCACCTCAATGATCATTTGCCCCAATTGTTTGCGGCCCTCCCACCAGCGGTCGTAACAGGCATTGTTGCGAAAGCTCATGAAGATCGACAACGACAAACCCAGCAGGGTGAAAGGGGTGGCATTGACCTTGGAAAAGTACGCCGGGTGCAGGGTTTCCACCAGCACGATCACTGAGGCGAGCAGCGTGACCATCAGGCTGCGCCAGGCAATGCGCTTGGCAATCGAGCCCTTGAGGGAAAACAGGATACCCAGGAGGTTGGGCTTGGGACGAACGATCATGGCAGGCTTCTTCGATGGTGCAGGCCGTCAGGTTAGAAGCTGGCGGGCAGAGCGTCCAATCACTTGGGTCAACCGCCTGATCATTGGCATCGATCAGGGGGAGGGCAGCTCTGGCGTGCCCCTGAGTTTGCGACGAGGGAACTTGATTTCGGGGCGGACTGATTGACTGCACTCGGTAAACATGTGGGAGGAAGCTTGCCCCAATGGCTATAGGTATCTACGCAATTTCTGGTATGGCGCTGTACCTGTGGGAGGGGGCTTGCTCCCGATGGCGGCCTCAGGGCCGACCAGGATGTTGGATCATACCGAGTACATATCCATTGCTGCGGTAACGGCGGCTATTGGTTCCGCCCTGACGGCGGGTCACTTTGGAAAAGAGCCCCAAAGTAACCAAAGGGCTCTTGCCCCACCACTCGGCACCTCGCTTCGGCTCGGTGTGCCCGTAATCCGCCAGTGATTTGGGGGGCCGCCGCCACGCGCCATCCATGGCGCGGGGCGGCTAAACCGGCATCCCTGCCGGTTTACCCCCCAAATCCCTGTCGAATTCCGGCCAGCGTGGTTTAACGGGGCGCCTGAGATCAAAAGCAGATCAAGATCAAGAGCGGCTCGCTGCGCATCGTGGTTACCGTCGGCTACTACACAGTTGCGTAGATACCCACCGCCATCGGGAGCAAGCCCCTCCCACATTTGGTTCGCGGCGCATCAGGCAAATACTCGGTGGCTGTCAGGCCTTGGCCGCCATCGCCGTCACTTCAACACGCATGCCTTCCACAGCCAGCGCAGCAACGCCCACCGCAGCGCGTACCGGCCATGGCTTGGCGAAAAAGCGCTTGTAGACTTCGTTGAACGCCGCACGGTCGGCCATGTCGGTGAGGTAGATGGTCAGGTGCATGACCCGGTCCATGGAGCTGCCGGCTTTTTCCAGCGCGACTTTCAAGGCTTGCAGGGTGCACTCGCTTTGCAGGGTGATATCGCCCAGTTCCAGGCTGCCGTCGGCGCGGGTTGGCACTTGGGTGGAGACTAGAATGCCGTTGAAACCGATTACGTCGGAGGAAATTGAATCGGCATCCGGGTCGGGGGTGTAGGACAGGTCGTGGTTGGCCATGGGCACCTCTTGTTGGCAGGAACACAAAGGCGCCATGGTCCGCGAAATTTACCCCAGGGGCAAACCCCTGATCATGTCCAACGTCGGAACAGCACACTGGCGTTCACACCGCCAAAGCCGAAGCCATTGGACAGCGCATATTCAATCGGCATCGGCCGCGCCGCAACGCGCACCATGTCCAGGCCGTCGGCGAGGGCGTCCGGGTTTTCGAGGTTGAGCGTCATCGGTGCAATCTGGTCACGCAGGGCCAGCACCGTGAACACCGCTTCGATACCCCCGGCCGCGCCGAGCAAGTGGCCGGTGGCGGATTTGGTCGAGCTGATGGCCGGCCCGCTGCCGGTACCGAAGACTGTCTTGATCGCCGCCAGTTCGCCTTTGTCACCTACCGGCGTGGAGGTCGCGTGGGCGTTCAAGTACTGCACCTGCGACGCGTCGATGCCTGCCTGGCGCAACGCCTGCGTCATCGCCCGCCGCGCGCCATCACCATCTTCGGGCCCGGCTGTCATGTGATAGGCGTCGGCACTGGTGCCATATCCCACCAGCTCGGCAATCGGCTGCGCACCGCGGGCCAGTGCATGTTGCAGTTCCTCGATCACCAGGATGCCGGCGCCTTCGCCCATCACGAAACCATCGCGTGCCTGGTCAAAGGGCCGTGAAGCATGCTCCGGCGCGTCATTGAACGCGCTGGACAACGCCCGTGCCGCGGCAAAGCCGGCAAGGCTGACCCGATGAATCGCCGCTTCGGCACCGCCGCAGACCGCCACATCGATTTCCCCGGCGCGGATCATGCGCGCTGCGTCACCGATGGCCTGGACGCCGGCCGCACACGCAGTTACCGGCGCGCCCAGGGGGCCCTTCAGACCGTAGTTGATCGACACGTGCCCGGCGGCCATGTTGCTTAAAAACGACGGAATGGTGAATGGCGACAACCGACGCGGGCCTTTGCTGTCTGTGGTGCGCACCGCGTCGGCTATCGCCGGGAAACCACCGACACCGGAAGCGATGATGGTTGCGGTGCGTTCCTGCTGCTCGGGCGTTTTCGGTGCCCAATCGGCTTGCTTCAAGGCTTCATCCGCCGCCGCCAGGGCGAACAGGATAAAACGATCCATCTTGCGCTGTTCCTTGGCGGCCAACAGTCGATCAGGGTCAAATCCGGCTTCGGGGTCTTGCTCCATGTTTTGCACCTGGCCGCCGATACTGATCGCCAAATCACCGACCAATGCCTGCGGCAAACGACGGATGCCCGACTGTCCGTCCAGCAAGCGTTGCCACGTGGATTCCACGCTCGACCCCAGTGGCGTCAGCGCGCCCATGCCCGTCACGACGATACGTTTACTCATGATCAATCGACTCCTGTTGCTTGAGGGATACCTAGCGTATGGACGTCACTATCATCATGAAAGTAACATGGCGCCACACAAGTGTGTACTTGCACCCAGGACTTCTTATGCAGCGCAAATCCCTCATCAGTGACGAATGCCCGATCGCCCGCAGCCTTGAGCGGGTAGGGGAGTGGTGGAGCATCTTGATCATGCGCGACGCGTTGCACGGTTTGCGGCGTTTCGATGAGTTCTCGCGCAGCCTCGGTATCGCGCCCAACATGCTGACGCGCCGCCTCAATGGCTTGGTCGAGGCGGGGATGCTGGAGCGCCGCCCCTACAGTGAGCGGCCGCCACGCTACGAATATGTGCCGACGGCCAAGGGTGAAGACTTCCGTATGGTGCTGATGTCATTAGTGGCGTGGGGCAACCGGCACTACGCCGAAGAGGGCGCCAGTGTCGAGGTGGTGGAGCGCGAGACCGGCCGTCCGGTGCAGCCGATGATGGCAACGGCAGAGGGCGCGGTGGTGCCGCTGGACCAGTGCCTTGTACAGGCCGGTCCGGCCGCCAGCGCAGGCATGCGCAAGCGGCTGGCCCCTGACTGATTGAGGCAGTACCGCTGCGGTAATTACTCTTTAACGTCCATGAACTCTTCGGCCCACGCCACATAGCTTTCGGGCAAGGTGTAGGTGTGGGTCAGTTCCGTTGCACTGAGGTTCGAAGTGCTGTGGGTCAGCTGGCGCTGCGCACGCAGGCTGTCGTAGGTGGCTTTGATCGCGGCGAAGTAGGCGCCATGCCCGGCCACCACGATGCGTACGCCCAGGCTGGCCAGGCGCTCGCTGTCGTGCAGTTGCGGGTTGCCGTAGGTCACCAGCATCAGCGGCACGGTGAGGTTCTCTGCGATCTGCTCCAGGTGCTCGAAGTCTTTGACCCCGACCATGCAAATCCCATCGGCACCGGCCTTTTCATAGGCCTTGGTGCGCGCAATCACGTCTGCGGTGGGCAGCACACCTGCGTTGGTGCGGGCAATGATCGACAGCTCAGGGTCAACCCGCGCTTCAAGGGCGGCCTTGACCTTGCCGATGCCTTCCTCCACCGAAATGAGATCTGTGGATTTGCGCCCGAATTGTGCAGGCAGCAGGGTGTCTTCAATGGTCAGCGCCGCGACGCCGGCACGCTCCAGCTCTTCGACGGTGCGCATCACATTCAGGGCATTGCCGTAGCCATGGTCGGCGTCGGCAATGAACGGCAACTGGGCGACACGGCCGATGCGGGTGGCCTGCTCAACGAACTCACTCAGGGTAATCAACGCAAAATCGGGGGCCGCCAGTACCTGCAGGGAGGCGACCGAGCCACCCAGGATCCCGACTTCAAAACCCAGGTCGGCCGCGATGCGGGCAGACATGGGGTCGAATACGGAAGCGGTTTCAACGCAGATGGGGGTTGCAAGCAGGTCACGGAAGTTGCGGCGTAGCGCTGAGTGAGAAATCTTGGGCATGTTCTTTCCTGGCTTTGGTCATCGTCAAGTGACGATCAATGTCTATTCGTGGTGGCGTGAGATTACCACGCAGACGCCCGCAGGATTATGACGTTTGAGCATGGCTCGCGTAGCAAGCCCATGACGGGGCGGTTAAAGGGGTGAGGATGAAGAACCCGGCCACAAGATCGATTAGATGCAATACCTGCATTATTGTAGAATTACGTTATGCATTATAGGTATTTTACATCTGATCAATGGAACCTCATCGTATCGACCTGACAACCATTGCCGAGACCGCGCGCGCGGATCGACTTGAAATGCCCTGACCGGGCATCTGGAGACGAACGTGCGTTACCTGACAACACTGGCGGCGGGGTTCACCGCCGCCTTGCTGTGCCTGACGGCACAAGCACAAACCCTGGTCGTCGGCGACCAGAGCTACAACGCCCAGGCCGTGATGGAAGCAGCGGGGGTGCTGGATGATCTGCCCTACACGCTGGATTGGAAGCAATTCACCGCCGGCTCCCCGGTGGCCGAGGCGCTCAACGTCGGCAGCCTGGATATAGGCCTGCTGGGGGATGCGCCGGTATTGTTCCTGGGCGCATTGGGTGCGCCGATCAAGGTGATCGCGGTCAGCCGACAGAACCTCGAGGGCGTGGCGATCCTGGTGAAAAAGGAATCGTCGATCCACAGCCTGGCCGATCTTGCTGGTAAACGCGCAGCGATCTGGAAAGGCTCCTGGAGCCAACAACTGTTGCTGACCGCCCTGGATAAAGCCGGGGTTGCGCGGGACTCCCTGGAGTTTCGCTACCTCAGTGCGTTGGACGCCTCCCATGCACTGGAAGGCGGTGCTGTTGACGTCATCGCCACCTGGGAACCCTACGTCACGCAACAGGAGCGCCAGGGTGCGCGGGTACTGGCGACCGCTGAGGGGTTGATTCCCGCCCAAAGCTTCATTGCCGCCAATGCCGGTGCCGTCGAGGCCAAGCGTGGGCCCATCAGCGATTTTCTCCAGCGCCTGAAAAAAGCCCGTGACTGGGCCCGGCAGAACCCGGCCAACGCCAATGCGTATGCCGACGCCTGGGCCAAGCGCACCCGTGCTGACGCCGACATCGCCCGCGCCTGGTTTGCCCGTGCGCGCACCACCGTCGAGCCATTGACGGCCCAGACGCCTGTGGAAGCGCAAAAGACCGTGGAGTTTTTTGCGAGCCAGGGCCTGGTCAAGTCCTACCCGGCCGCCACCTTGTTCGATCCTTCATTCACGGCGTCCTTGCAGCCCGCCGTGGCCGAAGCCCAGCCCCGGACGCTTCAAGGAGCCCCTGCACAATGACTCAAAGACAGCTCAAACTCGGCGCCCTGACCATGGGTTGCGGTGGGCCGGGCCGGCATAACCTGTGGCTTGACCCGCAATTGCCAGCCGATGCCAGCGTCAACGTCGACTGGTACATCGAGATTGCGCGCCAGGCCGAGGCAGCGCTGTTCGATTTGATGTTTATCGTCGACAGCCAGTTCATCACCGAGGGCTCGCCGTCCCATTACCTCAATCGCCTGGAACCGCTGACGCTGTTATCGGCACTGGCGGTGAGCACCCGGCATATTGGCCTGGTCGGTACGCTGACCACCTCCTACAACTCACCCTATAACGTCGCCCGGCGCCTGGCGTCCCTGGACCTGATCAGCAAAGGCCGCGCCGGCTGGAACGTGGTGACCAGCGGCGATGCCGGCACTGCGGGCAATTACAGCCGCGACGAACATTATGACTATGCCACGCGCTATGGCCGCGCCGCTGAACATGTGCAAGTGGTGCAGGGCTTGTGGAACTCCTATGAGGAAGATGCCTTTGTGCGCAACCGGGCTACCGGCCAGTTTCTTGATCCGAGCAAGCTGCACAGCCTGAATCATCAGGGCGAACATTTCTCCGTGGTTGGGCCGCTGAATATCCAACGCTCACCCCAGGGCCAGCCGGTGATCTTCCAGGCCGGTGACTCAGAGCCCGGCCGTGACCTGGGCGCCGCCACGGCGGATGTGATTTTCACCCATGCGGCCAGCATCGAGCAGGGCCAGGCGTTTTACCGGGATATCAAGGGCAGGGCGCTGCAACGGGGGCGCGATCCGGAGCAGATATTGATCATGCCCGGGGCAGAAATCTACGTGGGCGATACCGATGTGCACGCCAGGGAAATCGAGCAGCACTACCATCAGCTCGACCATAGTTTTGAGCTGGCACTCAAGGAATTCGGACGTAACTTCGGCTGGCATGATTTCAGCCAGTACGACCTGGATGCGCCATTCCCTCAAGAGAGCCTGGAGGCGGCGCGCAGCAGTTTTTTCACTGCGGCCAAGCGCATCGCTGATCACGCCCGGGACGAAGGTTTTTCCCTGCGCCAAGCCGTCGAGTTTGGCCGGCAACTGCGCCCGGGTGCCTTCGTTGGCAGCGCGGCCACAGTCGCAGAGAAGATGGCTGGCTGGCTGCAAGCGCGGGCTGTGGATGGGTTCAATATCTATATCGGGCACCCTGGGCAGTTTGATCGATTTACCCGGGAAGTCATTCCGTTGCTGCAGGAGCGCGGTGTCTACCGCACGGCGTATGAAGGCTCGACGTTGCGTGAGAGCCTGGGTTTGTCGATTCCAACCTGTACGCCGGGCCGGGTTCAGGCGCGCTAGGAGTGAATGAAGCTGGTGACGAATTCTGCCTTGATGAGCGTCGGCTCAATGCCATGGATCAGGCCGCAGGCCATGGCCTGGTGCGGATCGAAGATGCGCGGCGCAGCGATCAGGTACTTTTCGGTTTCCAGTTGTTCGATGGCATCGTGGGTACGTTCGGCCACGATGCGTGCGTACAGATGCAGGTCGTAGTCCAGACTCATGGTGTACTCCGACATGCGCGAATGGTCTACGGCGCCTTGCAGGTGCCAATGAAACGGATGAAACAGGAATTTGCTATGGGCGCAGGCAGTCCTGCGCTCACCGGCCAGGAAAATAATGTTGCCCATCGACTCCACCGTGCCCAGGTTGTGGGTATGCACGGGAATCGGCAGGGCCAGCAGAAAGTTGTACATCGTAAAACCGTAGCTGCACTCTCCGCCCATGGTCGCAATATTCAGCACCAGGCAGCTGGCACCCTGCTGTACGGCAACCGTGGCCTTTTCGATGAGTTGGCTACAGGTCGATGCATTGATCGGGCCGGTGAAGTTGATAGCGTGTAGAGGCATGTCGTCCCTCGCAAATGAATCCTGCATTAACCGCATTAACTATCAAGTTAAAGTCTGTTTTGCAGTCTTGCTCAGACTAATTACAATCTGCCGCTTTTATGAGCGGTGGTTATAAGCGCTTTTCGCATAAAGGTAGCGCACGCTCAGTACCAACAGTAATTTCAGCCTGTTTGGCAACCTGCGAATGTTCATAACATGAGTGCGGGTTCGAACGCACTGCCGTTTTCGGTTCGGTTCGTCCTTCCATAATAGCCTCACGAGATAAGTCGTCAGGCTGCACATCAACTGGCGCTTGCATGTTCAACTCCTTGCTGTCGAAAAGAAGGGGCGGCACTGCCGCCCCCCACCGTCGCGTCAATTACGACTTGCGGCCGCCGCCATGGCTCTGTTGCCCACCTTTACGGCCGGCTTCCGACGCCTTCTCACGGTCGTTGGCAAAGTTACCGCCAGATGCCTGGCCACCTTTCCTACCTGCCTCGGAAGCTTTTTGTTGATCGTTGGCGAAGTTTCCAGGGTTTTTATTACTTGTGGTCATGATCGCTCTCCAAAAGTAAGTGTCGTTTCGCTAGTTGCCCATTGATGCAGCGGGCATTTACTTCGAGAAGAGCGACCGCGAAAACGTTTTGAAAATTTTTCGGCGCGGCGATGAATGGTAGTGCAGTGCAAAAACTTGTACAAGTCAGCGCTAATTCGTGCCGCTTCGTATAACTTTTGCGATCCATTCAAGCGCGCCGAAACTGAGCCTATAGGCTCAACGGCCGCTTCGCTTAGTTGCCTTTATATTGAACCTCTCGCACTCGCCCTTGACCTAACTTGCATCACTGACCTGGAGGTGCAGCATGCAAACCACGTATTTCTGGATAGGCCTGGCAGTCATCCTCGTATTACTCGACCTGTGGATCATCAACAGCGTATGGCGCAGCGACAAAACCTCGGGCACCAAGGCCGGATGGACTGCGCTCGTGGTGGTGCTGCCATTTGTCGGTGCGGTGATATGGAGCGTGGCCGGCCCCCGTGGCGTAACCAAAGGCCCGTCGTCGCCGGAACACAGCAAGGGGTGAAAGCGGTAAAGGCGCGCTGATCCGAATGTGCGCAAATGAAGCTGAACTAACCCTGGCAGCGTGCCCTCGCAAGACTATGCACGACGGCAGGGACTTCTATTCTCTGAAATAAAGGAGAAAACCATCCGATGACAATGACAGTAAGCGACTTTCTGGTTGAAC
Organism: Pseudomonas khavaziana; assembly: GCF_036704165.1. NCBI lineage: Bacteria > Pseudomonadati > Pseudomonadota > Gammaproteobacteria > Pseudomonadales > Pseudomonadaceae > Pseudomonas > Pseudomonas khavaziana. The sequence goes on along the minus strand of NZ_CP129946.1, from coordinate 3,377,865 downwards.
GGCTCAGCGAGTGGGGCGTAACGCGTATTTTCGGTTACCCCGGCGACGGTATCAACGGCGTGTTCGGCGCCTTGAATCGGGCCAAGGGCAAGATCGAATTCGTCCAGGCGCGCCATGAGGAAATGGCCGCTTTCATGGCCTCGGCCCATGCCAAGTTCACCGGTGAACTGGGGGTGTGCATCGCCACCTCCGGCCCGGGCGCTGCGCATTTACTCACCGGCCTGTATGACGCGCGTATGGACCACATGCCGGTGCTGGCTATTGTTGGGCAGCAGGCCAGGGCCGCACTGGGCAGTCATTACCAGCAGGAACTGGACCTGCTCTCGATGTTCAAGGATGTCGCCGGGGCTTTTGTGCAACAGGCCTCGGTCCCGGCGCAGGTGCGCCATCTAGTGGACCGCGCGGTGCGCACCGCTGTGGGCGAGCGCAGGGTCACCGCGATCATCCTGCCCAACGATCTACAGGAGCAGCCTTACGAAGCGCCAGCCCGAGCCCATGGCACTGCGCATTCCGGCGTCGGCTACGCCAAGCCCAGGGTACTGCCCTATGCCAATGACCTGGAGCGCGCCGCCGAGGTGCTGAACGGCGGCGAAAAGGTCGCCATCCTGGTTGGCGCCGGTGCCTTGGGAGCCACCGATGAAGTCATCGCCATTGCCGAGGCGCTGGGCGCCGGAGCCGCCAAAGCCCTGCTCGGCAAGGCCGTGCTGCCTGACGACTTGCCGTGGGTCACCGGTAGCATTGGCCTGCTCGGCACCGAGCCCAGCTACAAGCTGATGACCGAATGCGACACCTTGTTGATGATCGGTTCGGGGTTTCCCTATTCTGAATTCCTGCCCAAGGAAGGCCAGGCCCGTGGTGTGCAGATCGACCTGCAACCGGACATGCTGAGCCTGCGCTACCCCATGGAAGTCAACCTGGTGGGTGACGCTAAGGAAACCCTGGCGGCATTGCTGCCGTTGCTGGAACGCAAGAGCCAGCGCAAGTGGCGCAAGCAGGTCGAAGGCTGGCGTGACAGTTGGGAAAAGACCCTGGAAAAACGCGCCCTGGCCAAGGCCAAGCCGATCAACCCGCAGCGCGTCGTGCATGAACTGTCGCCACGCCTGCCGGACCACGCGATCATCACCTGTGACTCCGGCTCCTGCGCCAACTGGTACGCCCGCGACCTGAAGATCCGCCGCGGCATGCAATGCTCGCTGTCCGGCGGCCTGGCGTCCATGGGTGCCGCCGTGCCCTACGCCATCGCGGCAAAATTTGCCCATCCACAACGCACCGTCGTGGCTCTGGTGGGGGATGGGGCGATGCAGATGAACAATCTGGCCGAGTTGATCACTGTGGCCAAGTATTGGCGACAGTGGCAAAACCCGAAGTGGATCTGCGCCGTGTTCAATAACGAAGACCTCAACCAGGTCACCTGGGAGCAGCGGGTCATGGAAGGCGATCCGAAGTTCGAAGCCTCGCAGAATATTCCCGATGTGCCGTACCACCTGTTCGCCATTTCCCTGGGGCTCAAAGGCATCTTCGTCGAGCATGAAGACGACGTCGCCGCGGCGTGGGAACAGGCGCTGGCATCGGATATCCCGGTGCTGATCGAATTCAAGACCGACCCCAACGTGCCGCCACTACCGCCGCATATCAAGCTGGAGCAGGCGAAGAAATTTGCCTCCACATTGCTTCAGGGGGATCCGCAGGAGGCCGGGGTAATCGTGCAAACCGCCAAGCAGGTGCTGGCCAGCGTATTGCCGGGGGGCGCGAAGAAATAGACGGGCCAGGCCGCATGAGCGACGGCCCTGTAAGATCAGGGCCGCCAGCAGCGGTTTTAATCGTCCACAGTGAACGTGACCCAGCCCGGCCCATCGGTGGGTCTTTGAATTTCAACAATCACCCCGCTCACAGAGGCGCCGTCGGGCAAATTGACCGTCACGAAGTTCGGGTGGCCTGGCCACTCAAGCGGGGTATCGAATGCCAAGTGCACCACGGTGGGTTTACCGCTGCTGCTCATGTGGATGTCTACCGAGTCATTCAGGCATTCATCTGAGCCGGTGCCTAGATGGCGCGATGCGGTGATAACACTTGCAGAACCTTCATAGTCGTAAGACATACTTGCGTACCTTCGTATTAAGAGTGCGGGCGTAGTAAGCGTGCGGGGGCGCAGGCAGTTATCTGCGGCGTTGAATGCTCATCCGACAGGCACGCGCAATCGCAATGCCGGCGACCAGCAAGGCAGCGCCTGTTGCAATCAGTAAGTAGGGTGGCTGACTGGTTTTTCGCCTGCCGGTCGCTTCCCGGCGTTGACTGGCCGGTGCGGATTCAAGCGCCTGGGTGGGGGCGTCGACCTGCATTTCCTGCAGTTTCAGGCGTGCGCCATCGTTCAACACCAGGGTCAAGTCTTCGATAGTGCCGGCGACCCGATCGGGAAACACCGGCTCGCCGTTGGCATCCAGTTCGTCATACAGGAACTTCTGGCCTTCCAGCCATCCCACCGCAGTCATCAGCTCGGGACCGAGGTAGTACTTTCCATCCAGGAAGAATCCACCGAAATTCTTCGTGCGCTCCAGGTTTTGCACGGTGTAGCGCTGGCCGGGTCTCATTCCGGTTGCTGAGTCGATCATGATGACTTCCTCCATTTACATGTCCTGCGATAGAGGAGGTTGGGTAAATGATCGTTCAATCCAAATGACCGAAAGGCACTACAACGCTTGCCAGCGTTCCCATCTTGCACAACTGCTGTGCAGCGCCAGGGGTTAATCCGCTGAGCCGCCATGCCTATAGTTCCCTCACTAGCGCAGACCGAGGTGAGCCTGATGAACCGTGAATTGCAACCCGCACCAAGCGACATGAACCAAGTGGACGCCGAGTACTTCGAATACAGCAAGGCGGCCAACCCCATCAGCGCCAATCTCATCCCGCGGATTCCCTACCACAGCTTTCCTGCCTCGCTGTATGCCAGCGGCCCCTCGCGGTTGATACCGCTGGACCTCAGCGACGCCCTGGGCTGTGAAGGGCCGGCAACCGGGCCCGGGCTGTGCGCGAACTTCATGCGCCTTAATCGGGGCGACACCCTCAGCCTGCAACCGAATGCGACCTCCCAGGTGTTCTACGTGATTGCCGGGGAGGGCAGCGTGGTCCAGGGGGCGTATGAGATTCAATGGTCCAAAGGCTGCTTTATCGCCTTGCCCGGCTTGCAGGCGGCGCACTTTCGCGCAAGCCGGGATGCGCGTCTTTACTATGTGCACGATGAACCATTATTGCGTTACCTGGGGGTGACACGCAGCGCAGATCGTTTTACGCCGACGCTGTACCCCGCGGAACTGGCCAACGCAAAACTGCGTGAAGCGGCGGATGATCCCCGTGCCCAGGACCGCAGCCGCATCAGCATTCTGCTGGGCAATCGCCACTTCCCGCAGACGCGCACGGTGACCCATGTGTTGTGGGCGATGTACGGGATCCTGCCGGCGGGTTCGGTGCAGAAACCCCATCGGCATCAGTCGATTGCGCTGGACTTCATCATTGATTGCCCGGTGGGGTGCTACTCGCTGGTAGGCACCGAGCTGGATGCGGATGGGCAGATCCGCAACCCGCAGCGGGTGGATTGGTCGCCAGGCCTGGCGTTTGTCACACCGCCTGGGTACTGGCACGCGCACTTCAATGAATCAGACACCGAGGCGTTCCTGATCCCGATCCAGGATGCCGGGCTGCAAACCTACCTGCGCTCGCTGGATATTCGTTTCAGTTGAGTCATTTCCAGTCAGGTGCCTGGCCCAGTCGCTCAACGATGAAGTCGATAAAACACCTGACCTTGGACGACACGATGCGCTTGGGCGGGTAGACAAACCACACGGCAAACACCCGCTCGACATCGCGAACGCGCCACTGCGGCAACCACACCACAAGCTCGCCGGTGTCGATGCTGCGGGCCACCAGCCAATCCGGCAGCAGCGCAAAACCCAGTCCTTGGCGCGCAGCGATCAACTGCGCGTCGAGGTCGTTGATGCGAATACAGGCGTCATGCACCAATGGTAACGCCAGGTCGCCGTTCACAAAGGTGATAGCGCTGGAAGTCGTACCCACCACGGCAGGCAAACCGGCCAGGTCGGTGGGCGTTGACGGGGGCGGGTACTGCATCGCGAACGCCGGACTGGCCACCACAAAGTACCGGCCGTCGCTGAGTTTACGGGCCTTGAGCGTGGAATCGGCCAGCGCGCCAATGCGAATGGCGAGGTCGACGCCGGCATGGATCAGGTTGACCTGGGCGTTATCCAGCACCAGCTCCACGCTGATTTGCGGGTAGCGCACGCGAAAATCGCTCAAGGCCGGGAGGATGTGATGCCGGGCAAATGCCGGCGGCAGGTTGAGTTTCAACAAGCCTCGGGGTTGCTGGTTCAACGCCGAGGTGGCGGCCTTGGCGTGTTCCAGCTCATCCAGCACCCTGCGAGCGTGCATCAGGAAGGTCTGGCCACCTTCCGTCAGGTGCAGCGTGCGTGTGGAACGGTTGAACAACGCGATGCCCAGGTCTTGCTCAAGATCCTTCACGTAGCGCGACACCGTAGACGCCTTGATGCCCAGGCGCTCGGCGGCGCGGGAGAAGTTATTGCCTTCGGCGGCTTCGACGAAGGCGGTGAGAGCGGCGAAATAGTCCAAGGGCAGCCTCGTTGTCGAGCATGGCGCAATTAAAGGGCGACGGGGGGAGGGCGGCTCACATGCGTGGCTGAATACTGTAGACGCAACGCCGATCCCCGGAAATCAGGTATTCACAACGCTCGACCACGACGCTGTCGCCAAGGGCCGCGCGGAATATCTGCAGTTCCGACCGGCAGAAACCCTGGCATTTGCGGGCCGCTGCGCAGATCGGGCAGTGGTTTTCGATCAGCAGCCAGCCGTCGCCCGCCGCCTCCATTTGCGCCATGTAACCGGCACGTTCACGGATGCCCACCAGGATGCGTACCTTTTCTTCCAGGGATGAGGCTTTCTCGCAGGCCTGGAGGTATTCGCGTCGATTGGTCGTTTCCATGCTGGCGATTATCTTCTCGACCCCCTCGGTGCCGAAAACCCCTTCGATGGATTCGATCAGGTGCAGGGTCAACACGCTGTGGGCGTCCGGAAACTTGCCGTGGCCGGAATCCGTCAGCGCCCATCTCAGGGACGGCCGGCCGGCGCCGCTGGTCGGCGCGGAAATGCCGGTGATCAACGCTGACGCCTGCAATTTCTGAATGTGCTGCCGGGTGGCTTCGAAGGTCACTTCAAGCAGGGTCGCCAGTTCAGTGGTCTTCAAGGGGCCACGGGTCTTGAGCATGAACAGGATGCGATCGGCTGTGGAGGCCTGGGTGTCGTCGTTAGCTCTGGTGGTCATAGGTTGCGCGTAACCATGGGAAATGAAGGCATCACTGGCGTCCGTCGACTGTGGAGTACCCCATTGCATAAGGGCGAGGGCCTGCCAGCATAGTCAGTTTTGACGGTCAGGAAAATCACTTAAAAAAGGCAGGCTAATTACACAAGGTTTATCTTTTGTAATACAGTGATCCCAGGTTAATCAGACTTGGATATCAGGATGACATCTACTACAGGTTGGTCAGCGCTACTCCTTGGGAAGAACGGATTACGCTCTGCGGCGTTGGCGGGAGGCGTCGCACTTCACGCCATCAACGTCTATCTGGTGACAACCATACTGCCGTCAGTGGTAGCCGATATCGGTGGGCTGGACTACTACGCCTGGAACACGACCTTGTTTGTGTTCGCCTCGATCATTGGCTCGGTGCTGTCCACCAAGTGCCTCACGGCCCTGGGCGCCAGGGCCGCGTATGCCTGGGCCGGGGTAATCTTTGCCATTGGCAGCGGGGTGTGCAGCCTGGCGCCGGATATGGCGGTCATGATTCTTGGCCGCACTATTCAAGGCCTGGGCGGGGGGCTACTGTTCGCGCTGCCTTACGCAATGATTCGCCTGGTTTTCGCCGAGCCTTTGTGGCCACGGGCGATGGCGCTGATCTCAGGCATGTGGGGTGCTGCAACGCTGATCGGGCCTGCGGTGGGCGGGGTATTCGCCGAGTACGATGCCTGGCGTGCCGCATTCTGGGCCCTGATTCCGGTCACCGCGTTGTTCATGGTGCTGGCCTGGGCGCTGCTACCGAAGAAAAGCACGGATACGTCCCGGCCTGTAGGGGTGCCGTGGGCGCAACTGGTGCTTCTGAGCGCCGTGGTGTTGGCCATTTCGGTCGGCAGTATCAAGCCTGAGGCGATCTACAGCGTGCTCGGCCTGGCCGTGGGTTTCTTGCTGCTCTATATGGTTTATCGCGTAGAGGTCCGCTCGACCTGGCGCTTGATGCCCAAGGGCGGCCTGGCTGCCCGCGGTGCGTTACTGCCGCTTTACGTGTCCATGAGCCTGATGGTGATCGGCATGACCAGCGAAGTCTTTGTGCCGTATTTCCTGCAAGTCTTGCACCTGCAGACACCGTTGCTGGCGGGCTATATCAGTGCCTTGATGGCGGCGGGCTGGACCTTGGGGGCGCTTTACAGTTCCGGGCTGAAATCCACTACCGCGCTGCGTGCCATTGGCATCGCGCCGTTTTTCATTGTTGCCGGGTTGGTATTGGCGTTGGTATTCGTACCACGGTTCGATCCATCACTGCTCAATGTGGCAGGCGTGTGTGCGGGAATGCTGGCGGTCGGCGCCGGGATCGGCCTGGCATGGCCGCATCTGCTCACACGGGTGCTGGAAAGCGTGGCCGAGGATGAAAAGGAGTTGGCGGGCGCTTCGATCACCACGGTTCAACTGATCGCTACGGCGATCGGGGCCGCATTGGCCGGCATGATCGTCAACCTTGGCGGCTTCTCTTCACCCGGGGGCGTGACGGGTGCATCGAGTGCCGCAGCCTGGCTCTTTGGGGTGTACGCCGCGCTGTCGCTGCTCATATTCATCAGCGTCCGGCCGGTTATACGAAGCAAAGCCGAGCGCGCAGCGCTGGATGCAGCGTGATTATTTCTTCGAAGGGAGTTCGAGCATGAACCGCTTGTGTTCATCTGAGTTAGTGGCCGATGCGGATATCGCCGCACAGCTGTCCAGCCTTGAAACCCGGGTACTGGGTGGGCGGGCCATCGGCATCGTCAACAACCACTTCATTGATTTGCCCAGCGCCATCGGGGGCAGTGGGACGATCTTGAATAATGACGACCCGAGCGATATCCGTCGAGAAAATCTCTCTCGCTTGCGCTATGCCCTCGGCACCAGTGGAGAGCTGGTACGTGGACCGATCAAGGCAGGCTTCGGTCGCTTGGCCATACCCGCTCGTAAGCTGGCTGATCCGGTAGCTGGCATTGAACACGCCATCGGTGGTATCGACCCGGACAGTCCGTTCCGCTATCTACCGCTGGGGCATACCGCACAGGTGCCCAACATCTCGCTGGACTCCATTGAAAACGCCGCCACCTTACTGATCCTTTCACATTGGCCATCGAACCACACACCGCAGCGTTATAAAGCCAACCTGTCGACGCAAAGCGCATTCCGTTACCTGCGCGAAGGCAATCCCGTGGGTGAGGCAAGGATTGTCACCAGCGATCATTTCGACTTGGATGGGCTGGCTTCGATTTATGCGTTTCTGTCGCCTGCCAGCGCACTGCGGCACCAGGACTTGTTGATTGATGTGGCCAGGCTTGGCGACTTCTCTAGGGGAACGTTGCCCCAAGCGTTGAGAGTGGCCTTTACCCTCAATTCATTGGCGGCCCAAGCGAAACGGCCGGGCGTTCTCGATGCCGATACGGCCTTGCTGCAGACCTACCGAGCTGTGTTGCCGAAGGTGGGCCACGTTTTGGAGCATCCCGGACAGTACGCCCATTGCTATGTCGAAGGCATGCATCACCTGGCGCGCAGTGAGCGCTTGTTGAGCCATCCCGAAACGCGGCTGGTGGAATACAAGGATGTCGATCTGGCGGTGTTCCATCTGCCAGCTGCGCTCGTTTCGGATCATTTGAACCATCAGCAGCCTTATTTCGGCTTGTCGAACATCGCCTTTCACAACCGGACACGCTGTGGTGTCGTGGCGATTGTCCACGGTGCGGCACTGGAAGTCAGGCAGCGTTACGAGAGCTGGGTGGAGCGTATTTCAGGAATTCCTCGGCCACGTCGGGATCTGTCGATCTTTACCCGGGCCCTTCAGCAGGATGAACGAGAAGGCTGTACCTGGCACTACGGCGGCGTGGAAAACATCATGCCGGCGTTGAAATGCGCCAACTCAGGCGCTACGCGGTACTCGAGCGAGATGTTACTGATGGAGCTGAGGCAGTTCCTGGCCGTTGCACCCGTGGCCTGGCGCGGATCGCGCTCAGGTTCGGCGAGCGGGGCAGGTTGAGCGCCTCACTTGAGCGGTTCAAGGTTCCTATCACTGGCAATGCGACCGCCCAGCCAGTAGAACAACCCACCGGCGACGATGAACAGCATCAGCATGTAGAAAATATACTGCGCCGGTTGCGTCGCCAGCACGAGACCGCATAGCACCGGCCCGAGCGCGGCGCCGATGTTGCCCAGGTTCTGCGCCGCGTAATACATGCCCCGCAGGTGGTTCGGCGCAATGCTGTCGATGAACATGTATTCGGCTGGGAAGACGATGATTTCACCGAGGGTGAAGATCGCCATGGCAATCACCCACACCACCAGCGTGGTCGACAGGGCAAAGCCGCCCAACCCAACGATAAACAGGCTCAGCCCTGCCGCCAGCCAGGCGTTCAGGTGCCGACGGGAGATGCGCTTGCCGAGGCTGTATTGCAGGCTGATCACCATCAAGGCGTTGGTCGCCACCACGGTGCTGATGATCCGGTAGGTGGTCTCGGGCGTGGTGGTCACCACCAGATACTGCGAGAGGTAAGCGGTGAACTGGCCGAACACCACCGCACTCAATAAACCACCCAGCGTAAAGCACACCAGGCGGTAATCACGCAGCAATACCTTGCCGACCGCCAGGAATGGCGTGGCTGGTTGGCCCGTTTCCACAGTCGCCAGGTTTTTGTCGCCCCCTACGCAGTAGATCAGCCAGTAGCCGGCCCCAAGCCCCGCCGACAGCAGGAACGGCAGGCTGGTGTCCAGGCTGGCCACCCCAGCGCCGAGAAATGGCCCGACGGCATAGCCGATATTGGTCAGGGTGTACTTGATCGAAAACGCTTCGCTGCGCTGATCGACGGGGAGCAGGCTGCCGAATCCGGACTTGACCGCGATATCAATCACCGCATACGCCAGGTTGACCAATACCAGGCACAGGTAGAACAGCCACAGCTGGGACGCGCCGTACGCGCCAAGAAAAGCCAGGGTGAATACTGCGCAGCAGGTGAGAATCAGCGGGTAACTGCGTACGCGATCCACCAGGAATCCGCCATACAGGCTCAGTAACGAGCCGATGATCAGCGTGCTGCCGATGACCAGGCCGATGTCGGCAATGCCCAGGTCAAAGTTGCCCGACAAGTAGATCACCAGATAGGGCAGGGTGACTGCCCGGGCGAGGGTCAGTACCAATGAAGCGCACAGCAGCAGGTTGAGGGTAGCGGGGTAGGTTTTAAGCGTGGCGAGCATTCGAGCCTCATCGTCCATTGACCAAGTGCAAGCGCCATGGGCCGCTTGTATGGATAGACATAGTTTACTGGTGCCATGAATTCTGATTTAGGATGCTTTTTACAACGACTCAGGAATTGAATTCATGAATAAGGACCGTCTATGTTTGCCTCCGAACGTTTGAAGGGCATTGACGTGTTTGTCTGCGTTGCGCAATGCGGCAGTTTCACCGCGGCTGCCGAAAACATGGCCCTGACCGCGTCTGCCGTGAGTAAATCCATTGCCAGGCTGGAAAAGCGCCTGGGCGCCCGACTGTTCCAGCGTACGACGCGTGTATTGGCATTGACCGATGCGGGCACGGCGTTTCTGCGTACCTGCACCGGGGTGCTGGCTGACCTGGAAGAAGCCGAGCTGTCCCTGCAAGCGGAAAATACCGAGCCGCGTGGACGAGTGCGCATTGACCTGCCAGGCACATTCGGTCGCACCCAGGTGCTGCCATTCCTTGTTCCATGGATGCAGGCGCATCCGCTGCTGGTGCCGCACCTGACCTTCTGTGATGGCCTGGTCGACCCGTTCCGGGAAGGCGCCGACATCGTCGTGCGCATCGGCAATGCTAATGAGTGGCCGCAGACGCTAGGGCACAAGGTGCTCGCCCATGAATGGCATGTCTTGTGCGCCGCCCCGGCGTACCTGGCCCGGCATGGCACACCGGTGTCGGAGCACGACCTCGCACACCATCAGTGCATCGCCTATGGCTGGGTGGATGGGCGTATCAGCCCGTGGCGCTACACCGGCGAACAGGGTATGACGCTGCACAAGCATGCTGCGCCGCAGTGGGTGGTGGGCAATGGTGAAGGGCTGCTGATGGCCGCGTTGGCTGGCTGCGGTATCGTCCAGTTGCCGACGTGGCTGGCCAAGCAACAGTTGCACGACGGGACATTGGTCCAGGTCTTGCCGCAATTGGCGACAGCAGGGTTTGAGATCAACCTGGCCTGGGTCAAGAGCCGCCAGGCGCAGCCCAAGGTTCGCGTGGTGCTCGATGCGTTGATCGCCGGGCTGGGCACGCAAGATTGATCCTGATCAGGTGACCGTACCGGCGAGCGCTATAATCTTGTGATTCCATCAAAGGCCAGGGACGGCTCAAGGAGTGTCTCTGGCCGCGCATTCTCAAGGAAGAGTCAGCCATGCGATCATTGAAGATCCTCTTGTTATCATCGGCGTTCAACGGTTTGACCCAGCGCGCCTGGCTGGACTTGCGCCAGGCAGGTCACGACCCCAGCGTGGTGGTGTTCACCGATGAAGCCTCGGTGTGCCGGCACGTCGAGGACTCAGGCGCCGACCTGGTGATCTGTCCCTTTCTCAAGGACCGTGTGCCACGGCAGCTGTGGAGCGATGTGCAGCGCCCGGTAGTGATCATCCACCCGGGCATTGTCGGCGACCGTGGCGCCAGTGCACTGGATTGGGCCATCACCGGGCAGCTCAGCCGCTGGGGTGTCACAGCCCTGCAAGCGGTGGAGGAGATGGATGCCGGGCCGATCTGGTCCACCTGCGAATTCGACATGCCCACTGATGTGCGCAAATCCGAGTTGTACAACGGCCCGGTGAGTGACGCCGCGATGGTGTGCATCCGCGATGTGGTGCAAAAGTTTGCCAACGGCTTCGTCCCGGTGCCGCTCGACTACACACAACCCAACGTCATCGGGCGTTTGCAGCCAAACATGACCCAGGCCGACCGAACCTTCAGTTGGTTCGATTGCGCAAGCTTCATCAAACGTAGCATCGACGCCGCCGATGGCCAGCCCGGCGTGCTTGCAAGCCTAGAGGGCGGGCAGTATTACCTGTACGACGCACACCTGGATTCACGCCAGGGTACGCCGGGAGCAATCCTCGCGGTACAGGACGACGCCGTGCTGGTGGCGGCCGGCGACCGCAGCCTATGGATCGGCTCGCTCAAACGCAAAGCCCAGCCAGGGGAGGAGACCTTCAAGCTGCCGGCACGGCAGGTCCTGGCTGAGCAGTTGGCCGGCGTGCCGGTGCTCGATAGCTCCATCGCCCACCAAGCGTTTAATACGCTGGTCTATCAACCGATTCGCTACCGCGAAGTCGGGCACGTCGGCGAACTGACATTCGAGTTCTATAACGGCGCCATGAGCACCGAGCAATGCCAGCGCCTGGTGGCTGCATTGCGCTGGGCCAAGGCGCGAGATACCCAGGTGTTGCTGATCAAGGGCGGGCGCGGCAGTTTTTCCAATGGCGTTCATCTCAACGTCATCCAGGCCGCCAAGGTGCCGGGGCTGGAAGCCTGGGCCAACATCCAGGCCATCGACGATGTGTGCCTGGAGCTTCTAACAGCCAGGCAACTGGTAATCAGCGGCCTGACCGGCAGCGCTGGCGCAGGCGGCGTGATGCTGGCGCTGGCCGCTGATGTTGTATTGGCCCGTGAGGGTGTCGTGCTCAACCCGCATTACCAAACCATGGGGCTTTATGGCTCCGAATATTGGACCTACAGCCTGCCACGGGCCGTCGGCAGTGAAATCGCGCATAAACTCACCGAAGAATGCCTGCCCATCAGTGCCCTCCAAGCCAAGCAATACGCAATGATCCAAGGCATCGGGCCGCGTTGCCCAGACGCATTCGGCCTGTGGCTCATGCAGCAGGCCAGCAGTGCGTTGAGCGATGAGAAATACCTTCACGCACGCGCACGTAAAGCCGCGATGGATATTCAGCAGGTTGAACGCTGCCGCGAACAGGAACTGGCACAGATGCAGTTGGATATGGTGCAGAACCGTCAACAGTTTGCGCAAAAGTGCCAGGGTTTTGTGCTCAAGCGTAAAACTTGCCAGAGTCCGCAGCGGTTGATGGCGGCTTGGGCGTTGAGCCCACATCCGACAGTACAACAGAACCGGGAAAGCGCTTAAGAGCGAAATCCCCCCAGCCGCGCAGGCTGGGGGCGATTGGGTGTGGTTCAGGACTGGGAGTGCGTAGGCTCGCCACTCAATGCATCGACCATGGGCGGATGATCCTGCGCCGCCTGGCGCAGATCTTCGGTCACGCGCAATTCAGCACCGGTCGGCGAGAAGGTTGCCGCAGCGGTAAAAGGTGCTGGATTGGACGGGGCGGGGCGTTTGTTACGGCGCCATAAGAAAAAGCTGACCATGCACAGGTTGACCAGCGCGAACACCCAGAACAGCCCACTTGGGCCGAACGAATTCATCACCGGTGAGATCATCATCGGACTGATCGCCGAGCCCAACGAGTTGATCAGCAGCAGGCCCTGGATCATCGGTACCAGCGCTTCGGCAGGGGCGCGGTCGGCGGCATGGCTGACGGCAACCGGGTAGAGCGCAAACACCGCGCCGCCGAGCAGGAACAGCAGCACGGCCAGCATCAGCGACGACAACGGCAGCAATACGATCACCAGCGACAAGACCGTGCAGGCCAACGCCAGAATAGTCAGCACCTGCAAGCGATCCTTGTGGTCGGACCAGCGCCCGACCGGGTACTGCAGAAGCATGGCGCCGAGGATTGTCCAGGCCATCATGCTGCCGACTTCACCGATGTCCAGGCCGGCGCGTTGCAGGTACAGCGGCAGCAAGGTGTAAATCGCCGCAATGCTGACCCCCGAGCCAAAACACCCGATCAGCCCGGTCGGCGTCACACCCAGCAGTTGTCGTGGCTTGAGGGGTTCAACCTGATCCAGCAGCGGCGACACCCGTGGCAGGATCACAATAGGCAGCACCGACAACGAAGCGAGCATGCCGGCCACCATAAACGGCGCACTGTCGCTCAAGCCGGTGATCTTCCCCAGCGCTGCCTGGCCCAGCACGCCCGCGCCATACAGCACGATCATATACAGCGCGAGCAAGCGCCCACGGATCTTCGCGTCGCCGGCCAGCAACAGCCAGCTCTCGATCACCAGAAACACCCCGACCGTGGCCCAGCCGTTGATCAGACGCAGCGCGAACCAGCCCCACGTGTCATAGAACAACCCTTGCAGCAGGATGCTCACCGCGATCAACGAGGCAAAGCTGCCGTAGGCGCGGATATGGCCGATGCGCAGAATCAATCGATCATTAAAGACGGCACCCAGCGTCAGGCCAATAAAGTACGCCGATGAAACGATACCGATCATGGTGGCCGAGGCACCGGCGGCGTCCAGTCGAAGGGTGGTCAGGGATGAAAGAAAGCCGTTGCCCAGAGCAACAATGAACAGCCCGAGCAGGGGCGCCAGCGCCATGGCCAGCAAACGCGGAGACATATAGACCTCTAGAATCGAACAGCGAAACAGGCACAGGCGTGCATGCGATTGCCAAACCGAAGTGTGTTGTGCAAATGAGGGTGGTTGAGTCGGACACACATTGACGAATGTGTGGCCAGTCATTCAGGTACGCGTTGCTAGCCTCCAGTCATCGACCCCGACGACTGCAAGCGAGCGCGCGATTCTAAGGCTTGTGTGGGATTTTCCAAGAGCTGACTGCTGCGACGTTAGGACGCAGGTAGCGGACACAGGTATCTACATAACCTTTGGGCACGGCGCGGAATCTGTGGGAGGGGGCTTGCTCCCGATGGCGGTGGCTCAGTTATTGATGCATTACTGGCACGCCCTCATCGGGAGCAAGCCCCTCCCACATTTGGCCGAGATGGGGCACGGCTACTCAGGGCTGCAAACGCCGCACCTTCCAGCCTGTATCGCTGCGGTCATACCGCAACCGCTCATGCAAGCGCTCCTGCCCATTTCCCCAGAACTCCAGCGATTCAAGGCGCAACTCGAACACGCAATATCCCTCGGGACGCGGCAGTGGACCTTGCAGCTCGGCCAGTTGCCTGGCGGCGTTGCGCATGGCCTGCACGTCCTGCAGTTCTTCACTCTGGCGAGACACCGATGACATCGGGTGCGTGGCATAAGGGCGCTTGAGCCAGGCATCATCGGCCTTGGCGTTCGGCAAGCGCACGGCCTGGCCATTGAGGATGATTTGCTGACTGGTTTCGCGCCAATACAGCACGCCCGAAGCCCAGGGGTTGTGGAGCAGTTCACGGCCTTTCTGGCTGCCGGCATGGGTGCTGAACACCACGCCAGCGTCACTGATCTCGCTGATCACCACGATCCGCGTGGAGGGCCGGCCCTGGCTGTCGGCGGTGGCCAGCGCCAGCGCCCTGGGCTCGCGGATGCCCACGCGGCGCGCACGCTCCAGCCAATTGTGCAGCACGCTCATGGGGTCGGCGGGCAGTGTCTGATATTCGGGGAAGGGCGCATCCAATGTGCCGGTGAGGGATTCCGACATGCCTTTACCCAACAGCGGCTTGCCTTGTATTGAGCCGTTCATAGCACGATGGTCCCCCGTCCAAATGTAACGCCATTACCTGATACCTCGACTCGCGTCAGCTGCTCTGCGCGGCCCTCAGCTTTGGCGAACATCAGTGAGGGGCGGCCGATTTCCACACCCTGTAAAATCTCCACGGGCTGGCCAAACTCAATCTGGCCATGGCGCGCCAGATGAATCGCCAATGGCCCGGCGGCGGAGCCTGTGGCCGCATCCTCCACAACGCCGTAGGCCGGTGAGAACATGCGGCTGCGCCAGCGCCGTCCTGCGCCGGCAAAACAGTTGATCGCCATGTCATGGAAGTTGGACAGTGCTCGGTGGTCGGGGTGCAGGGCCGATAACGCTGCAATGCTCGGCAGGCCGACAAACACATGGCGCGGGCCGTTGTGATAGATCTCGATGGGAAAGGTCGAGCCACTGATGCCCAAGGCTTTGAGCAGTTCAGCGTCACGGCCCAGGGCCGTCCAGGTCGGGATCGGCTGGTCCATGCTGGCGGCGATGACGCTGCCGTTCTGGCGCTCCAGTTCAAAGGCGATGGTGCCCATCTGGGTTTCCAGATACAGCCGGTGGTTGTCGGTATGCGCTCCCAGGGCAATCGCCGTACCCAGCAACGGGTGCCCGGCAAAAGGCAGTTCGTTGACCGGTGTGAAAATCCGGATCAGCGCATCTCCACCGTTGCGCGGCTTGAGCACAAAAGTGCTCTCCGAGAGGTTCATTTCTCGGGCGATGCGCTGCATTTGCGCGGGCGGTAAATCATCGGCGTCAAAGAACACCGCGACCGGATTGCCTTCCAGCGGGACGCTGGCAAAGGCGTCGATAATGACGTAGTTGTGCATGGTTATCTCCCGGCGGCCGAAACGCTGCTGTCGACAGGCGTGTGGATGAGGGCGTGCCGCAGCAGGTCGGCGATGATGCGCGGGCCTTCCTGGGTCAAAAGCGACTCGGCATGAAACTGCATGGAGGCAAACGCCGGCCCACGCAGGGCATGTACCTCGCCGGTCTCGCTGTCGCGACTGATTTCCACGGTGCCGATACCGTCGATGTCCAGGCGGTCACTGGAGCTGCGCGCCGCGAACGTGTTGTAGAAACCTACTCGTTCGGCGTTGCCGAACAGGTCGATCTGTTTTTGCACGCCCTGGTTGGGAATGGCCTTGCGTTGCAATTCCAGGCCCAGGCACAGGCTCAACACCTGATGGCTCAGGCACACCGCGAGGAACGGTCGCTGCTGGTTGAGCAGGGAACGGATGGCCACATGCAGATGGTCGATTTTCGGCAGTTGCACATCGCTCGGATTGCCAGGGCCAGGGCCCATGATCACCAGGTCGTAACCGTCGAAACTGTACTCGTCACTGAAACTGCGCACCGTCACCACCAGCCCGAGAGCCCGCAGCTGTTTGGCGATCATCGAGGTGAACGTGTCTTCGGCGTCGACGATCAGCACCTGGCGGCCGCTGAAGTCGGACTGGGTCTGTTGCCGTTGCTGGCTGTTCATCAGCCAGAAATCCGAGACGTAGGCATTGCGGCTGGCCAATGCCGCGCGCACCTGCAGGTGGTCGCCGAAGCGCGAGGCCGCCTGGTTTTTCAGCGCGGCGATCAGGCCCGCAGCCTTGGCCCGGCTTTCGGCGGCTTCGGTCAGCGGTTCGGAGTGCCGCACGATGGTCGAACCCACACTGATCCGAACCTGCCCGCAGTTATCGATGTCGGCGGTGCGAATCAGAATCGCCGAGTCCAGGGAGCGTCCGCCCTTGCCATCGCTGCCAATCAGCGCGGCCATGCCGCTGTAGTACGCCCTGCCTTGCGGCTCATAGCGCTCGATCACCCGGCAGGCGCTTTCCAGCGGGCTGCCGGTGACCGTCGGGGCGAACAGGGTTTCGTGCAGGATTTCGCGCACATCGCGGCGGGTCCTGCCTTCGATGAAGTATTCGGTGTGCGCCAGATGGGTCATTTCCTTGAGGTAGGGACCGAGGACGTGTCCGCCGTCTTCACAAATACGCGCCATCATTTTCAGTTCTTCATCGACCACCATATACAGCTCATCGGCTTCCTTGCGGTCGGCCAGGAAGTCCATGACCTCCGTCAGGCTGGGGCCGGCAGGAGGGTAGCGGTAAGTGCCGCTGATGGGGTTCATCACCGCAAGCCCATCCTTGACGCTGATGTGGCGCTCGGGAGACGCACCGACGAAGGTGCGGCTGCCGGTGTGAATGATGAATGTCCAATAGACGCCTTTCTCTCGTTCCAGCAGATGACGAAAGAAAGACAGCGCACTGGCCGGCTGGTACTCGCTGATCTCCGCCAGGAAGGTGCGCTTGATCACGAAGTTGGCGCCTTCCCCGGAACCGATTTCGTTGGCGATCACCTGGCTGACGATCTCGGCATAGCTGGCGTCGCTGAGGTCGAAGCGTTCGTTATTCAACTGGATCGGCACGTTGGGCAGTAACGCCAGCATCTGCTCGATGCTGATGGTTTGCTGCTCGGTAATGTTCATCGCCAGCAGCGGCGACTGGTCGTCCACCGCCGCAAAGCCCCGTTCGGCGATCTGGCAGTAGGGAATCAGCGTCAGTACATCCAGGCGAGGGGCACCGATTGAGGGGGCGGGCAGGTCGATATCGGCCAGGACCTGCGGCTGCGACATCTCGCCAATCAGCACATTCAGCAGCCCGGGGCCGCTGGACTCCGGGCGATACAAGAGCGCAAAGGGTTCGGGTACCGGTTGCAGGATGCGGTCCATGAGGCGGGCGGCGGCTTGGCTCATAGCACCACCTCATCGGTGGTGATGACCATGGCGCAACGGCTGGCGGCGTATTCCATGGCCATCCAGTGGTGCTCCTTGCTGAAGTCGGCAATCGCGTCGGCAACGAGGAAGGGTTGGATATCGTTGGAGTACGCATCCACGCTGGAAATCAATACCCCGACATGGGCATACACCCCACACAGGATCAACTGATCGCGCCCGCTGGCGTGCAGGCGTTGCAGCAAGTCGGAGTTGAAGAATGCGCTGTAGCGCCACTTGGTCAGCAGCCAGTCACCGGGCTGGGGGGCGAGGGCGTCGACGACCTCACGGTCGGTCGGGCTGGCCTTCATGCCCGGGCCCCAGAAGTCCTTGAGCAGCCCGCGTTGCTCCTCGTTCATGCTGCCCGGTTGAGCGGTGTAGGCCACTGGCACGCCGTTGTCGGCAGCCCACTGGCGAATGCGTGCGGCATTACCCACCACTTGGTCACGCAAGGCATCCGGCAAGGGCCGCAGGAAGTAGCGCTGCATGTCATGCACCAACAGTACGGCGCGTTCGGGGTCGATGTGCCATTGCGCGAGGTTGGCGGGCAGGTCGCGAGAAGTAGGCAGAGCGTAAGGGACGATCGATGGAATGCCGGTCATGGCGACAAACTCCAGTCAAAGGGAAACAAAAGAGGGAGGAGGGCAGGCTTTCCAGGCCATCACCGCAGTAATGGCTTGCCAGGGGTTCAGGCGCGGGTCGCACAGGCTTTTGTAGTGGCTGCCAACCTGGCCCAGGCCGGCGGCATCGGAGGCGCACTCGCTGACGTCATCGGGAGTGGTTTCCAGATGCAGGCCGCCGGCCACGCCACCGGCCGAGACCACCGCATGTTTGAAGGCGGTGATTTCGTCGGTGATGGTCTGCACCATGCGGGTCTTATTGCCGCAGGGCGCGACGATGGTATTGCCGTGCATCGGGTCGCTGAGCCAGATGATCTTATGGCCGGCACGGCGCACCGCTTCAACCAGCGGTGGCAGGCGGTCGGCCACCTTGTGGGCGCCCATGCGGGCAATCAGGGTCAGCCGGCCGGGTTCGCGCCTGGGGTCCAGGCGCTCGCACAGGCTCAGTAACTGATCCTGGGTGATATCCGGGCCGACCTTGCAGGCCACCGGGTTGAGCACTTCGCTGAGCAGCGCTACGTGAGCGCCCGTCAACTGACGGGTACGCTCGCCAATCCACGGCCAGTGGGTAGAACCGAGAAATGTGCGGCCCTGTTCGTCCCGGCGTACTTGCGGCAGTTCGTAGTCGAGCACCAGCATCTCGTGACTGGTCCAGGCAGGGGAGCCGGTGAGCTGCTCCTGGCCGGACGGTTCCTTCCATCCCAGGTGTTGCATGATGTCCTGGGCGGCGCGATAGCCTCGTACCAAGCGTTGCGCATCATGCTGGCGATGGCCGAGGACAGCGTCGCGACCGTTGACCATGTCGCCGCGGTACACCGGCAACTCGACATCGCCGATGCGTTCGCTGTGGTTGGAGCGAGGCTTGGCAAACTGCCCGGCGATTCGCCCCACCCGCACCACCGGTTGCTGGGTGACCAGCCTGAACGTCCCGGCCAGCATATCCAGCAGCGCGGCTTTGCGGGTCACATGGTCGGCAGCGCTTTCATCCATGTCCTCGGCGCAGTCGCCGCACTGGATGATCATCGCTTCGCCAGCCGCGACCCTGGCCAGGGTGGCGCGCAAAACCAGGATATCTTCGACACGAATCAGTGACGCGCTGTCCCTGAGGTAGGCCTGCGCGTCATGCAATTGCGAGGGTTCGCTCCATTGAGGCTGCTGCAACGCTTCACACTTCAGAACCCGTTTCAGTAAGTCTTCCATGATGCGATCGCTCTCCCAAAAGGATCAGGCAGGAATGCCTTCACGCTTGATGTGCGGCACTGGAATACCCAGGGCGCGCAATTGTTGAAAGACATTCATGAATTCGCGATTGCGTTTTACTTTGCCGTCTTGCAGCTCGAAGGAGTGCAGGAAGTGGTTCTCGTAATAACCCTCCGGGTAACCAGGAAAGAGAATCTTGCCGTGGCCATCACACTCGACCCAGATATGGTTGGGGTCATCGGTTTCAAATACCTTGACGTTGTACCATTCCCAATCCGGGAAGCACTTGAGTGACCAAACAGCATGTTCGGCCAACTTGGCTTTGCCACTGATTACAATCGGCGCACCCGTGTCGGTGGTCCATAAGCCGCCTGAACCGTCTTCGGTAAACAGTTCATGCCGGCGCAGGCGGTCCTGGCCTTTGGTGCGCATGTATTGTTCAACCGTGGCGCGATTCTTGCGGCGTAGTTCCGTATCGTCAGTGATGGGTTGTTGCACTGTGCCATCAGGCATGTTCAATCTCCAATGGATAAAGGACTTATGAGGCGGGGATACCTTCACGCTTGATTTTTGGCACCGGGATGCCCAAGGCACGAAGTTGTTCAAACGGGTTCATGAATTCACGGTTTTGCGTGATCTTGCCGTTGTCCAACTCGAAGGAGTGGATGTAATGGTTTTCGCAATAACCTTCCGGGTAACCAGGAACTCGAGTGGTGCCGCGGCCGTCACTTTCCACCCAGAAGTGGTTGGGGTTGTCGGTTTCAAACACCCGGACGTTGTGCCATTGCCAGTCCGGGAAGCACTGTTGCAGCCATACGCCGAGTGCGGCCAGCTTCGCGTGCCCCTTAAAGACAAGGGGTTCACCGGTTTCGGTGTTCCAGGAGCCGCCACTGCCATCCGGCGTGAATAACTCATGGCGGCGCAGGCGATCTTCGCCGTTGGTGCGCATGTACTGATCAACCGTGGCGCGGTTTTTTCGGCGAAGTTCAAGATGGTCATTAAAGCCGCCAGATGAAAGCGAACCGGGCATAGGCAGTGTTCTCCTTAGTTGACTGAAATTACGCGCAATCAATTAAATAATTAGTTAATTGCATGCGACGAAATTGAATGCTTGAACTGTTTTGCACTGATCGTTTTGTGCGGTGTCGTTTATACACCTGCGTTTCTGGGGCTTGGAACTACCAGATCTTGTAGTGGCCCAGGGCGGGCGCGATCGGTCGGAGGGAGTGTTGCATTATTATGAATAGGCAGGCTCATTCGTCGGCTGATAAACAGTGGCCTATGGCTAGTTAGTTGGGTTAGACATAAAAAACATGTCGCTAGTGCGAAGCAGTCTATGACCGTTGATTTTGGCAGTTGACAGGCGCTCAGGTTGGTTTAGTCTCACGACTCCCTTGGAGTGTTATAGGTGTTCAAAATGGAATTAGGACAGCTGTTGGGATGGGATGCTTATTTTTACAGTATCTTTGCACAAGCCATGAACATGGAGGAGTTTACTGTTGTTGCATTGAGAGCCTTGCGTGAACTGCGGTTCGACTTTTTTGCCTATGGCATGTGCAGCGTAACGCCGTTCATGCGGCCCAAGACCTATATGTACGGCAACTATCCGGAGCACTGGCTACAACGCTATCAAGCCGCTAACTATGCGCTGATCGACCCCACCGTGAAACACAGCAAGGTCTCGTCGGCCCCCATTTTATGGAGCAACGAGTTGTTCCGAAACTGCCCGGACCTGTGGTCAGAAGCCAACGACTCAAGTCTTTGCCATGGCCTGGCCCAACCTTCGTTCAACACCCAGGGCCGGGTCGGGGTGTTAAGCCTGGCACGCAAGGACAACGCCATCAGCCTTCAGGAATTCGAAGCATTGAAGCCAGTGACCAAAGCGTTTGCGGCGGCGGCCCTGGAGAAAATTTCCGCGCTGGAGACCGATGTTCGCGCGTTCAACACGGATGTAGAGTTCAGCGAGCGCGAATGTGATGTGTTGCGCTGGACCGCCGATGGCAAGACCTCGGAGGAAATTGGCGTGATCATGGGTGTGTGCACCGACACCGTTAACTACCATCACCGCAACATCCAACGCAAAATCGGCGCCAGCAACCGCGTACAGGCCGTGTCTTACGCCGTCGCGCTGGGCTATATCTGAGGTTCATCTGCTGCGCCGAGTCGCCCAAGAGGACGACTCGGCCGTTATCAAGCAGTCTCTTCCAATAACGCCTCAGACGTGAAGCCTGAAGGTAAGCGGGCGCCACGGTGGTGTTCGCGGTGAGCCGAGAGTTTGATGGCGAGGATTTTTTCGTTCTGATGGTCGATAACCGACCCCAGGCGTTCGTACTTGACCCCGTTGATCTTGTAATAGCGTTCCATCGTGCTGTTGACGATTCCGACGATGGCATCGGCACCCGCCAGGCTCGCGGTCTTGAGGGTTTTCCAGAACAAAGGCATGGCCAGTTGCGGTTCGCGGGTGGTGAAGCGTGTCATTTCCCAAATGGCGGGATGCCTGGGTGGTGCGCCTGCGCAGGCATGGCTGAATACACCCTCCAGCAGATTAGGGAATGTGGTAGGTATCAGCCGGGCGCAGCCGACGATTGAACGATGCTCGTTGAACGCCAGGAGGTAGCGGGCGTGCTCGGTGTCGTATTGATCCCATTCATAACCGGCCTGGTGCGGTGGAATAGGTAATCGCCACCCTAGTTTTTCGACGAATTGTTCATGCCGAAAGCGACCCAGCATGAGTTTAAGCTCGTCGTCCATTGCGCTCAGCGCGTGCTCTTCCATGTGCATGGCAGGGGATTCCTTGGGGGAGGGGGGAAGTGCGGTTTTTTATAGAGGACTTGTGGAGGGTTAGCGACTACAAGATCTTGTAGGGCGGGCTGGTGTGGTCGGCGGGGCTGGAGTGCAAACGAGGCGCGAAGAGTTCGAGCAGGAATCCAGCGGTCACCTCAAGAGCCTCAACCACTTTGAACTTATGCTGACGCTCATCCCCCTAATGCTGTGCAGCTAGCGCCTGGCTCAGGTTGAACCTGAGCTCACTAATTACACGCAAAGGTTTGGTGACTTATGAAGAGTGAACAAGTTGAAGGTGTTGCAGAAAAGGTTGCTGGAAAGGCGCAGAGCGTCGTCGGCAAGCTGTTTGGTGATTCCAAGCTGGAAGCAGAAGGCGCTGGTCGTCAAGCTGCCGGTCAGTTGACCCAGACCTACGGCGACGTATTGGACGGCGTATCTACGTTTGTTAAAGAAAAACCAGTTGCTGCAATCGCGATTGGTGCAGTGGCGCTGCTGGTTCTAGATCGTCTCTTTCGCCGCTGAGTCATAGAGAAAGGGCGTTCCGTCAGGAACGCTCCCTGCGGCCTCGATGCCCTTTGCCGGGCTTGATGGGCTGAAAAGCCCTTATATTTTCCACGTCCCAGAAAAGCCAATGCCCCGACAACACGGGGCATTGGCTTTCTTATGAGCGAGTGGTGGGTTTGTATCGTTTTGTATCTGCGCTTTGGATAGATACACAGCGATTCTTTTAAGTCGGTTGATGACACATACGGGATACCTGCGGGGCTTTAAATGAACCCATCGAGAAGGCGCAAACCTTTTCCAATGGATGACTCATTTAACTCGCGGCTATCTCTGCGCGTTTCGCGACGTTGTCGACCAATGACTTATAGGAAATTCAAAATGCCTGCAGCTACGTTCGGTTTGACCTGGCGCCATTGTCTGGCTTCTTCCGTGAGGATGGGCGTTTTGGGGTTGGCCCTGATAGCCGGCAGCGGTGGTGCCTGGGCTGCTGGCCCGGCCGCCGATGCGTCAGTTGCCAGCTCGGCCTCGACCAATCCCGAATCGATTCGACCTTATCGAATTCACGTCGATGAAGCTCAATTGACCGATCTGAAAAAGCGCATTGCGGCGACCCGCTGGCCGGACAAAGAGACCGTCAATGACGTTTCCCAAGGCGTGCAGTTGGCCCAGGTCCAGGCGCTGGTGAAGTATTGGGGCAGCGGCTATGACTGGCGCAAGGCCGAAGCAAGGCTTAATGCGCTGCCTGAATTCATCACGACTATTGACGGCGTCGATATTCAATTCATCCATGTTCGCTCGCCAAACCCCAACGCGATGCCGCTGCTTCTGACACACGGTTGGCCTGGCTCACAGTTTGAGTTCCTGAAGACCATCGGCCCGCTGACGGATCCCGTTGCTTACGGCGGTAAGGTTGAAGATTCGTTCGACGTGATCATTCCATCGATTCCGGGACACGGTTTTTCCGGTAAGCCAACTGAATTGGGCTGGGGACCGGATCGAGTCGCGAAGGCTTGGGATGTGCTCATCAAGCGTCTGGGTTATACCCACTATGTTTCCCAGGGCGGAGATCACGGTTCGGTGATATCGGATGCTTTGGGCCGCCTGAATCCGCCGGGTCTGTTGGGCATTCACTTGAACATGCCGGCCACCATCCCGCCCGAATTGGTCAAGCCGATCAATAGTGGTGCCCCGGCCCCTGTCGGGCTCACTGAGCCTGAACGCAAGGCGTTTGATTCCTTGAGCACCTTCTTCGGCCGCAATGCAGCATACGGCGCGATGATGGTTACGCGCCCGCAGACTATCGGTTACCTGCTGGCCGATTCGCCTACCGGTACTGCGGCGTGGATGTACGAAAAAATCGCCGCGTGGACGGACAGTGACGGTCAGCCTGAACGGGTATTGACCCGTGACGAGATGCTGGACGATATCAGCCTGTACTGGCTGACGAACGCAGGCGCATCGTCATCGCGTTTCTACTGGGAAAACAACAACAACAATTTCAGCGCTGCCGCGCAGAACACCGCAAGCATCAAGGTGCCGGTGGCGATCACGGTCTTCCCGCACGAGATCTATCAGGCGCCAAAAAGCTGGGCGCAACGCGCTTACCCATCACTTTCCTACTACAGCCAGGTTAACAAGGGCGGCCACTTCGCTTCCTGGGAGCAACCTCAATTGTTCAGCGAAGAGTTGCGGGAGGCTTTCCGGCCGCTGCGCGCCAAGCTGAGCGCAACGAACACAGCCCAGTAGCTCACACGCCATCGAGTCAACACACCGGGCCGCTATTCGGCGGCTCGCTACGGAGAAACACCATGGAGATGACCTTGCTGAACAACCAACATAAATCCAGCCGCCTGCGGGGTCTTGCCCCATCACTGTTGGCAGCAGCGGTGCTGCAATTCGCAGCGGTGGCTGTCGGTTTTTCCCAAGCCAGCGGGGCTGATGTACCCGCGTCCACCATTGGGGCTATTACGCCGGGAGCTCACAACTCTCTCGGTGCTCTTAAGCATGTGAAAGCGGGGCTGCTGGACGTTTCTTACGCGGAACTCGGCCCAGCCGAAGGCCCTGTGGTCATTTTGTTGCACGGCTGGCCCTACGATATCAACGCATACGCTGATGTCGCTCCTGCTTTGGCGGACAAGGGATATCGGGTGTTGATCCCTTCTGCGCGTGGTTATGGCGATACGCATTTTCTCTCGGCCAAGACAGTTCGCAATGGTCAACCTGCTGCGCTGGCGGCCGACCTGATCGACTTCATGGATGCGCTGAAGATCAAGACGGCGGTGCTGGGTGGGTTTGACTGGGGCGCCCGCACTGCAGATATCGTTGCCGCACTGTGGCCGGAAAGAGTGAAAGCTCTGGTCGCTGTGAGCGGTTACCTGATAGGCAGCCAAGAGGCGGGCAAGGCGCCATTGCCGCCAGCCGCCGAACTGCAGTGGTGGTACCAGTTCTACTTCGCGACCGAGCGCGGGCGCCTGGGCTACGAGAAAAACACCCATGACTTCGCCAAGCTCATCTGGAAGCTGGCGTCGCCACAGTGGAATTTCGACGACGCCACTTATGAGCGCAGCGCGGCGTCCTTGCAAAACCCTGATCACGTGGCCGTGTCGATTTTCAACTATCGCTGGCGCCTGGGGTTGGTCAAGGGCGAGGCCAGATACGACGCACTGGAAAAGAAACTCGCGGCATTTCCATCCATCAGCGTGCCCACCATCACCCTGGAAGGTGATGCGAACGGCGCACCGCATCCACCTGCCGAAGCGTACGCCAAGCGCTTTACTGGCAAGTATGAGTACCGATTGATCACCGGTGGTGTTGGTCACAACTTGCCGCAGGAAGCGCCGAAAGCCTTCGCCCAGGCAGTGATCGACGCCGATCATCTTTGAAAACCGGATGAGAGGAGGGCGATGATGAAGCTGAAATTTCTTGCCGCGATGTCGGCTGCCATTGCAATCGCAGCGTTGACCGCTACCGGTGTTGCCTCGGGCGACGCCAGTACTGGCGGCGCCTCACCGATCTATGGCGTGAAATTGCCTGAAAACTACCGCCTATGGCCGCTGATTGCGCCGGCGCAGGAAGCAGCACCCCTGAATGAACTGCGAGCCGTGCTCGGAAATGACTCGGCCATCAAGGCTTATCAGGACTCAACGCTGCCATTCCCCGATGGCACGGTGCTGGTAAAGCTGGCCTGGAAACATGTGCAGTCCCCGGAATTCGAGCCGGCGTCCATCCCGGGGCCGGCCACGACCGTGCAGGTGATGGTCAAGGACTCGAAAAAATATGCAGCAACCGGTGGTTGGGGATTCGGGCGGTTTATCAACGGTAAACCGGCCGATGAAGCCCAACACGAAACCTGCTTCGCCTGTCACCAGGCGCGAGTGCGTAATCACGACTTTGTGTTCACTCGCTTCGCTCCCTGATTCCCGTCAAACCTGGAGTTAACAATGAAAAAAGTAATAACCGCACTGGCCGTCGCCGTCAGCCTGAGCATGGCGACACACGCCTGGTCGCAAACTGAAAAACCCACGATTGTGCTCGTGCATGGCGCCTTTGCCGATGCGTCGAGTTGGAATGGCGTCGTGAAGATTCTCGAGAAGGACGGTTACCCGGTGGTTGCCGCTGCCAACCCATTGCGCGGTGTAAAGAGCGATGGTTCGGCAATATCGGCATTGCTGACGAGCATTCATTCGCCGGTGGTGTTGGTCGGCCATTCCTATGGCGGCAACGTTATCAGTGATGCGGCCAACGATCATGTCAACGTCAAAGCCCTGGTTTACGTCAGTGCGTTTGCACCTGAGGCCGGGGAAACCGTCGCCGGGCTGGCCGGCAAATTCCCGGGCAGCACGCTGGGCCCAACGCTGGCTGCGCCTGTACCGCTGGCCGATGGGGGCAAGGACTTGTACATCCAGCGGGACAAATTTCACAACCAGTTTGCCGCTGACGTCCCCGCGAAAGAGGCGGCATTGATGGCCGCCACCCAACGCCCGGTAACGGAAGCGGCGCTCAACGAAGCGTCCGGCAGCCCCGCCTGGAAACATATTCCGTCCTGGTACATCTACGGCGACAAGGACAAGAACATTCCCCCGCAAGCCATGGCATTCATGGCCAAGCGCGCCGCTGCCAAAGCCGTGGAAGTAGTCAAGGGCGCTTCACATGTCGTGATGGTATCGAACCCGGAACCGGTTGCCCGCCTGATCGAAAAAGCCGCCACGGCGAAATGACACGCCAAGGGCGAAGCGGCGTTTTCAGCGCTCTACGCCGAGGCGGGTTTTACACGTCGCCCGGCGGGTTTCGTTCTGAAGTTGTGCAACTGGTGGAATTTTGAGGCTATCAACTCGTGATGATGGCAGCGCAAGGCCTGGTTCAGGAGGTGCACGCCTTCAACCGTGAGCCGATGCCCGGCTGAAACGCGGGAGAGGGGGGATTCGACGCGGCAACGCCTGGGCATACCGGGCGTTGTGCTTATCGCGGGCAACCGCAGTCAATCAGGTACGCCACGAGACCATGAAGCGAGTGAGTCTGTCGCTCACGGGGAAGTCGGCCTCTATCATCCTGGATGACGCCGATCTCGACATCGCCATTGCGCTGGCTCTGAATGGCGCGACGTTGATTATCGGCGGGCAGACCGGCCGGTTTGGATAAGGGCTATTTCGTCAGGCCTACGGTCTTTGCCGACGTCAGCAATGACATGGACATCGCGCAAGAGGAGATTTTTGGCCCGGTGCTATCGATCATTGCGTATGACTCGCAAGAACAAGCGATCGCTATTGCCAATGCCAGTCTCTACGGCTTGCAAGCTTATGTGTTTTCCCGGCAACCGGAACGTGCCCAACGCCTGGCGAACCAGCTGCAGGCCGGCTCGGTGTTGATCAACAGAATTTCGCCAGAGCTGCTGGCGCCGTTCGGCGGGGTAAAGCAGTCCGGTGTCGGCCGGGAGTTTGGAGTCTTTGGGCTGGAAGCATTTCTTGAGGCCAAAAGCATCGTGTCCGATTAACCTGGGGGGAGCGGGAGAGTGTGGTCGCGCAACCCATGCCGCAGGAGAAAAAGCTAATGGCCCACAGCGCGTTGCCTGTGGGCCATGGATTTTCAAGGGTTACGCGGCTGGAGCTTTCGCCTCCTGCAGCAGTTGCTGAATCATCTTTTCCTGCGTCTCGTAGCCACCTTCTCCGAAGTGGGTGAAACGCACTTGCCCTTTGGCGTCGATCAGGTAGTGCGCGGGCCAGTACTGGTTATCGAAGTTGCGCCAGATCGCGTAGTTGTTATCGATGGCCACCGGGTAAGTGATGCCGAGCTTTTTCACCTCATCCCTGACATTGCTGATGATGCGTTCAAAACCGTATTCCGGAGTGTGGACGCCGATTACCACCAAGCCATCCTTCTCGTATTTCTGCGCCCAGTCCCTCACATATGGCAGGGCGTGCTGGCAATTGATGCAGTCGTAAGTCCAGAAATCGACGAGCACCACTTTGCCTCTGAGCGACTCACTGGTCAGTGCGGGCGAATTGAGCCATTCCACCGCGCCGGACAGCGACGGCATCGGGCCTTGGGCGTTGTCGAGGGTGGGTTCGGCCTTGGCCTTGCTTACCAGGTATTCGACGACTTTGGGGACGCGTTCCAGCACGTCTTTTTCCAGCACGCTGACGCCTTCGGACGACGCCCCGGCCAACAGCGTCTTGTCGGCACCGGTAGAAATCATCAGCGCTGCGGCCAGGACCGCAAAACCGGTGGCTCGACGCAGCCAGCCGGTGACCGGAATCGAGGCCTTCAGGCGATTGACTAAACCGCGTCCGGCGAAAATCAGCGTACCCAACGACAGTGCACTGCCCAGGCCGTAGGCTGCCAGCAGCAGGCTGGTTTGCGCATTGGCGCCTTGCAGCATGGCGCCGGTAAGGATCACCCCGAGAATAGGTCCGGCGCACGGCGCCCAGAGCAGGCCGGTGGCGACGCCGATCATCAGCGAACCCAGCGGCCCGGACATTTTGCGCGTCTGGGGGTCGAGTCGATTGCCCAGTAACACGAACGGGCTGGCCAGCCAGCCACTGATTCGCGCCGAAATCAGCGACAAGGCAAACAGCGCGAGCACCACCAGTGCCACATGACGCCCGGTGTTGTTGGCCTGAATCACCCATTCACTGCTGACCACGGCCAGGCTGGAAATCAGCGCGAAGGTCAGGACCATGCCGCCAAGGGTAAGCAGGATCGATGAGCGTGTGCGGTCGATACCGGCGAACAGAAATGGCACGACCGGAAGGATACAAGGGCTGAGGACGGTCAATAAGCCGCCCAGGAATGCGATGAGGAACATAAGGGTCTCCTGATGAAATGTGTGGGCCGGGCTCAGTTATCGCTGTGGCATTCGGCAAATTTGCGGTAGTTCAGGATCTCGGTCTTGCCCTGCGAATTCAGGTAGGTCAGTTGGGCATCGACAATGCCGCAGGAAGCCCCGGCATCCTGTGTCAATGCCACCACTTTCCGGATGTCCAGGTGCGTGCCGTAGGTGTAGGTTTGCGGCGTGACGTCGGCTTCGGCGCGGGCCGAGAAGGTGCAGATATTCAGGGCGGCAAACAGGCAAGTGGCATAGAGGGTATTGGTGTTCATGGTCGTTTCCTCAAGGCTTCAATGGTTGGGGCGTTCAGTTGAGCCGAGGCGCTTGGGTTGGCCTCGATATGGCTCATTAGAAGCCCGCGAGGTATCTCGTCTGTGTCAAAAACAGGCGCGGATAAATCGGTTCGTATCAGGACCCCGTCCCGATACACAGCCATACAAAACCCCGGAAATTGTTGTTTTTGCCTCTGCATGTATCCTTCGCCAGAGCAGATACACTGCAATACAAACCGCCGCGGGCGAACGGGCTCAGTCTCTATAGACTGAGCCGCAATTCCCATTGACAGAGGCTTGGCCCATGGAACACGTTGATCACATCCTCATCGTGGACGATGACCGTGAGATTCGAGAGATGGTAGGCAACTACCTGAAGAAGAACGGCCTGCGCACTACCGTGGTTGCGGATGGCCGCCAGATGCGCTCGTTTCTCGAGACCACGCCGGTGGACCTGATCGTGCTGGACATCATGATGCCCGGCGACGATGGCCTGGTGCTCTGCCGCGACATTCGCGCCGGTAAACACAAGGCCACACCGGTGCTGATGCTGACCGCCCGCAACGATGAAACCGATCGCATCATCGGCTTGGAAATGGGCGCCGACGATTACCTGGTCAAGCCGTTCGCCGCCCGCGAACTGCTGGCGCGCATCAACGCTGTGCTGCGCCGTACGCGCATGCTGCCGCCCAACCTGGTCGTTACCGAAACCGGAAGGTTGCTGGAGTTCGGGCGCTGGCGCCTGGACACATCCGCCCGTCATCTGCTTGATGAAGACGGCACCATGGTCGCCCTCAGCGGCGCTGAATATCGCCTGCTGCGGGTGTTCCTCGACCATCCGCAACGGGTACTCAATCGCGACCAGTTGCTCAACCTGACCCAGGGCCGTGACGCCGACCTGTTCGACCGTTCCATTGATCTGCTGGTCAGCCGCCTGCGCCAACGCCTGCTTGACGATGCCCGCGAGCCGGCTTACATCAAGACCGTGCGCAGCGAAGGGTATGTCTTCTCGCTGCCGGTGCAAGTGCTTGGAGCACCGGCATGAAACCTGCGCTGCATTGGCCTCGAACCCTCGTCTCGCGGCTGTCGCTGATCTTTCTGGTAGGGCTGACCCTGGCGCAGGCCTTGTCCTTCGGCGTGCAGTATTACGAGCGTTACGAAACCGCAAAAAACACCATGCTAGGTAACCTGGAAACCGATGTGTCGACGTCCATTGCCATCCTTGACCGCTTGCCCGCCGAGGAACGCATGAGTTGGTTGAAACAACTGGATCGACGCAATTACCGCTATTTGCTCGATGAAGGCTCGCCAGGCGTCGCTCTGCGTGACACGCCGATTGCAGTGACCTCGATCAAGGAGGCCATCGGCAAGGATTACCCGATGACCGTGACAGACATTCCCGGGCCTATCAAACACTTCCAGGTCCATCTGAAACTGGCCGACGGCAGCCCGGTGACCATCGACGTGCGCCCCTCAATGGTGCCGTTGTCGCCGTGGCTGCCGTTGGTTTTGCTGGGCCAGTTGGCCTTGATGATTCTGTGCGCGTGGCTGGCCGTGCGCATTGCCATACGCCCGCTGACCCGCCTGGCCCAGGCCGTGGAAAACCTCGATCCCAACACTCACCCGGTGCATCTGGATGAACAAGGCCCGTCCGAAGTCGCACACGCTGCCATCGCCTTCAATGCCATGCAGGCGCGCATTGCGGCCTATCTGAAAGAGCGCATGCAACTGCTGGCGGCGATTTCCCACGACCTGCAAACCCCGATCACGCGCATGAAGCTGCGTGCCGAATTGATGGACGACTGCGGCGACAAAGACAAATTGTGGAATGACCTTGGCGAGATGGAGCATCTGGTGCGTGAAGGCGTTGCCTATGCCCGCAGCGTGCATGGCGCCACCGAGGAAAGCCGCCGTACCGATCTTGATTCATTCCTCGACAGCCTCGTGTTCGACTACCAGGACATGGGCAAGGACGTGCAGCTCAGCGGCAAAAGCGCCGCGGTGATTCACACGCGGCCCCACGCGCTGCGCCGAGTGCTGGTAAACCTCACGGATAACGCGCTCAAATTCGCCGGTGCAGCGCAGCTGCGGGTCGAATCGAAGGACGGCGACAGCCTCTCGGTGACCGTCATGGATCGTGGTCCCGGCATCGCCGAAGAGGAGCTGGCCCGTGTGATTGAGCCATTTTACCGCGTGGAAAATTCGCGCAACCGCAGCACCGGCGGCACGGGCCTGGGCCTGGCTATCGCCCAGCAACTGGCACAAGCTCTTGGCGGCTCCCTGACCTTGAGAAATCGCGAAGGCGGCGGACTTTGCGCTGAACTGAGATTACCGACGCGCTTATCGTAGGAGGAGCGAATCATGCAGGATACGTTCAATCTGTCCCGTTTCGTCGAGGCTCAGCGCCCGGTGTTCAGTCGAGTCATGGACGAGCTGCGCGCGGGCCGCAAGACGAGCCATTGGATGTGGTTCGTCTTCCCGCAATTGCAGGGGCTCGGTCGCTCCGATATGGCCGGACGCTTCGCGATTTCCGGCCTTGCCGAGGCTCGTGCCTATCTCCAGCATGAGTTACTGGGGCCACGACTGGAGGCGTGCGTCGCGGCCGTTTTGCAGCACCGAGGGGTGAGTGCCGAGCGGATATTCGGCTCGCCCGATGACCTGAAATTGCGCTCCTGTCTTACGCTGTTCAAGAATGTCCCGTCCAGCCCCGCTGTGTATCAGCAGGCGCTCGAGCAGTTTTATTCAGGTGAGCCGGACCGCAAGACACTGCTCTTGCTTGGGCAATCGGCGTGAGTGCTAAACGTTGATGTGTATCTGGAGCAGCCTGAAGGCGAGGGCGGCTATGCCCCCAACGGGGCAAGCTCCTAATCTTGCATCCTGTAGAGCATGGTGAGGAAAGACCAGGTCGGCCATCTGTGCCTGATCTGCATAGGCGATCGAACTAGATATCACTGCTTTTGTGACGCATCACTGATGATCCATTGAGCTGCAGATACTTACAGAAACATCAGGGGGCGAGTGACGGGGTTCCTTCATGATATCCAATTTAACATAATATACATTATGCGAACCATTGGGACTGTCCCTCAGGGGCTCTGTTCGTCGCATTTCACTAATGCGACGATCACCGCGCCCCAGATTCAAAAGCAGCCATCGTCGCCCTCACTGACCTGCCTCCGATTGACCCTTGGGCCATCGGACGTTTACGGCGAGTCAGCACACCGTTCACCAACGCTGTGGTGAAATCGATAACGTTGTCCGTCATAACGCAGTACTGGGAAACAAGAGCCCGGGCCGCCGACCTCGACATCAGGCCAACCATTACTGCCTTTGCCAGGGAGAAACTCAGCGACGCCGCTTTCATTGAGCATGAGTTTCCAGTCACCGTCAGGCTGCTGGCTGACTAGGTAAAATCCGGTACCCGCTTGCCCATAACAGTCAGTGCTGCCTTCGGTAATCAACGCGTCCGGCCGACCGTCACCGTTCAGGTCCTCAATCAACTCCATGGTTGCCGGCGTGTAGCTCCCTGTTGTCGCGATTTCGCACTCCGACGTCTCTTGGTTAAATCCAGCAGCGCGGAAAGCTTTTATCTGCTCGCTACGCGGCAGTTCATCCGCCAACACTGTGGCACTGGTCACGAAACATGCCACCCATAGACCTGACGTAAGCCTTCCCCGCATATGGACCGTCCCTTTATGATGCTCAAATGTTAAGTCTCGTGCATGTACCCACACTAGCGTAAAGGATGAGCTGGCTCAGCCCCGGCAATATAACTAATGTCTATAACTCGACTAAATAGTTATTTAGTTGAGTTATATATGTGCAGCTTTATCACTCTGACAAAAAACCTCAATAACCACTCGCCGCCGTCATTGCCCCGCCCACAATCGCAATCCCAGAGCTGCTGCCCAAGCGTGTTGCCCCGGCTTCAATCATCTTCAATGCCGTCGGATAATCGCGCACGCCGCCGGATGCCTTTACCCCAACCCCAGCCCCCACAGTTCTGCGCATCAGTGCTACGTCTTCAACCGTAGCCCCGCTTCGGCTGAATCCGGTGGACGTCTTGACGAAGGCCACACCCAGATCACGGCAGATCTCGCAGGCCTGGACCTTCTGCTTGTCATCGAGCAGGCAGGTTTCCAGGATGACCTTCAACGGCACGGCGCCGCAGGCCTGTTGGACCAGAGCGATGTCTTCGCGCACGGCGTCCAGCAGCCCGTCCTTCAACCAGCCTATATTGAGCACCATGTCGATCTCCCCTGCCCCGGCGGCAATCGCTTGTTGGGCTTCGAACGCCTTGGTATTACTCAGGCCGGCGCCCAGTGGAAAGCCGACCACGGCGCAAATCACCACCCTGTCGTCGGTCAGGCACGAAGCGGCGTAAGGCACCTGTGCGGAATTGAGGCACACCGAATAAAAGCCATGTTCGCGGGCTTCCTCGCACAAGGTGCGGATCTGTGCACGGGAGGCGTCGGGCGCCAGCAAGGTGTGATCGATGTACTTGGCCAATGCGGCGGGTGGGAGACTGTTCATTTAATGGGCCCTTGCCTGTATGTTGCCAATGATTGTGAGGCGCTTGTGATAGTGCTCACGTTAATTCGTTACAATAATAACAATTAATGTTACTTATTTAACACCAACAATCAAGCCCTGGAATACTCGTGGACAGTAGAAAAGCCGAGCGATTGAAGCTTATCCAACAAGCCCTGCAAGACCAGAACGCCATTCACCTGAAGGAAATGGCGGCACTGCTGGACGTGTCCGAGATGACCCTGCGCCGCGATCTCAACCACTTCAGCGATCACCTGCGGCTGCTGGGTGGCTATATCACCCGCATCGGCAATGACAGCGGCGATTACCGAGTGGCCGAGCAGGACACCCGCCACGTCGAGGAAAAACGCCGCATCGGTAAACTCGCCGCCGCGTTGATCCAGGCCGGTGATACGGTATTTTTCGACTGTGGCACCACCTCGCCTTTTGTGGTTGATTTCATCCCTGATGCGCTGGAATTCACTGCGGTGTGCAGCTCCTTGAACGTGCTGCTCAAACTGCAGAACAAGCCCAATTGCCACATCGTGTTGTGCGGCGGCACCTTTCACCGCAAGAACCAGGTTTTTGAAAGCAGCGTCGAGAGCAGCATCCTCGACAGCGTGCGCCTGACGTGGGCCTTTGTGACTGCCGCCGGCGTCAGCCAGGCGTTCGGCGTAACGTGCTTCAACTTCAATGAAGTCGAGGTCAAGCAAAAGGTCATGCGCCAGGCTCAGCAACGCGTGTTGCTTGCCGATTTCAGTAAGTTCGACACGGTGCGCACCGCGCACTTCGCCGCCCTGGAAGACTTTCAGTACGTGGTCAGCGACAAGAAAATCCCCCGCAGCTATAAGGACGTCATCCAGGCCAATGGCGCGCAGTTGCTGGTTTAATCCAGCAACTGTTGCCGTTCCTGCGCACTCAAATAACCGGTGCTGACACTGAACGAAACGCTGGCTCCGGCCGCCAGCACACGTACGTGGCCTTTGGCTTTCTCGGCGTTGTAGCCCTCGGGTTCGCAGGTGGACGGCAATACGAACGCCGCCACTTGCTGATCCGGCGTGTGCAGGATCCAGCGGGCGGCGTGGGCGAATTGTTCGGGACGGTAGCGGGTGTAGAACGCCGCACCGCTGGGATGATCCAGTAAAAAGTGCGCCTGGCCCGTGGCGTCTGTGCCAACGCCGTCGAAGAAAAACACGATCTCAGGGTCGTACAAGGCCGGCTGCTCGAGGCAGGCCAATTGCGCAGGCTGCTCGGCCAACTGCGCCATGTAGGCGCTCCATGCCGGCGTTGGCTTGACATGGTCCGGCACGCTGCTGCGCAAACGCTGGCGCTG
This sequence comes from Pseudomonas khavaziana, assembly GCF_036704165.1. Classification (NCBI taxonomy): domain Bacteria; kingdom Pseudomonadati; phylum Pseudomonadota; class Gammaproteobacteria; order Pseudomonadales; family Pseudomonadaceae; genus Pseudomonas; species Pseudomonas khavaziana. The sequence goes on along the minus strand of NZ_CP129946.1, from coordinate 3,342,680 downwards.
CGTGCCCATTGGCTCGACAAACCGCGCGCCGTCCACATACGCATAGTTCATGTGGGCCATGTACATCAGGTCCATGGGCTTACCGGCCAGGTTCGTCACCTGCATATCGATATCGAATACGGCCGAATCGGCGCGCAGTGTCACGCTGGGGCTTGCCCGGTAGCGATCGCCGAAACCCTTGGCATATTCATACGAGCCCCCCAGGCGTACAACGCCCTCGTCCACCTCCAGCCAGGCCATGTCCATGGGCGCACAGGGCATTTCGCCGTGCAAGGCATGCGTGTCATCCGGCGCCGGACAGCCGTTGCGCAGCAGACCACTGTGAAACATGAAGCAGCCGTACGTATCGATGATCGTCGGGCTGGGCCGGGGTTGCTCAAACAGGTTGCTCATGGTCAAGTCGCAACCGTCGAATACGGCTGACCAGATCATCTGTCCCTGATAAGGCAGTATCACCAATCGGCCACGGCTATTCTCAAGGCTCACGGCCAGCACACCGGACGGGTAAGTCCAGGCACTGACCTTGAAGGCCGACGATTGCAGGAGGATTTTCTCCTGCTCGCCAAACACCCCAGGGTACAACGCGATACGTGTCTTCATGAGGCCACCGCCCCGGTCGCGCCCGCCGGTAAGGAGCCGGGTTGGCGCATGCACTTGAGTGCGTACATCACGATCACAATGAAGCACAACAACGGCACGCTGTAAGCCAGTTGCATGTTGCCGCCACTGGCGTCGGACAACAGGCCCTGGAAGATCGGGATCACTCCGCCGCCGACAATGCTCATCACCAGCAATGAACCGCCCACGCCGGTGTCTTCACCCAGGCCATCGATGGTCAGGCCGTAGATGGTCGGCCAGCAAGGACCGAGGAAAATACTCACGCCGACCGCTGCGTATACTGCCGAAATGTTCGGCACCAGAATGGTGTAGGCCAGCAGCACGATACACAGCACCCCGTAGATCGCGAGTACCTTGGCGGGGTGCAGGCGCCGCATCAACAGGTTGGCGATCAACTTGCCGACAAAGTAGGCGGCAAAGGTGGTCAGCAGAAACCATGAAGCGCTGCGTTCATTCATACCGCCCATCTGCATGGCCAGGCGAATGGTGAAGCTCCATACCCCGACCTGCGCCCCCACATAAAGAAACTGCGCCAATACGCCAAAGGTAAAGCGCGGGTTACGCCACAGTCGTCCCAGGCTTTGACGCACGCTGCCCTGCTTGCTGTCGGCAGGTTTGTTGCCCTTGCATGCAGGGAACCGGGTGATCGCGACGAGAATAAACATCAGCACCAGCACCGCAATCATCCACTTGTAGGGCAGCAGCGTGGACTGAATCATCTGCAATTGCTGCACCGCGGCGTCGGAAGCGCTCATCTGAGCCAGTTGTTCAGTGGTGGCGTCGGTGTCCTTGAACATCACGAAGCTGCCCACATACACCCCGGCCATGGCGCCGAACGGGTGAAAGGTCTGCGAGATATTCAAGCGCCGGGTCCCGGTTTCCCGGGGGCCCATCAGTGTCGAGTAGGTGTTGCAGGCGGTTTCCAGGAACGACAGGCCGGCGGCGATCACAAACAGCGCCAGCAGAAACATGCCGTACTTGGCCGTGGACGCGGCCGGGAAAAACAACAGGCAGCCCAGCATGTACAGCAGCAGCCCCACCAGGATCGTGCTCTTGTAGCTGAAACGACGAACCACCATCGCGGCCGGAATCGCTACAAAAAAGTAGCCCAGGTAAAACGCCGACTGCACAAAGGCCGTCTGGAAATCACTCAGCAAAAACGCTTTCTTGAAGTGGGCGATCAGCACATCGTTCATGCTCGCCGCTGCGGCCCAGAGTGCAAAGATGCTGCACAGCAGGATAAAGGCGAACCAGGGCGTGCGGTTCAGGTAGAAACCATCGGCGGTCTGTTGCAGCGCAGGTTTGTTCATTATTGTTCTCCGGGCTGGGTGAGGGTGTCAGCGCTGTTGCTTAAAGCGATCAAACGTTTCGCTGTCGGGATAGGAACTCTGCGTCCCCAGCCCCATGACCGAGCAAGCGGAGTACGCCACCGCTTGCTCCATGGCCTGACGAATATGGCGGTCGCGGTTCCAGTGGTGGATAAAGCAACCGATAAAGGCATCGCCGGCACCGGTGGTGTCACGGGCGTCAACCCGTACCCCCGGCACCTGGAACTCCCCCTCCTCCCCCACGTACAGCGCACCGTGCTCGCCGAGAGTGACGATTACGTGACGAATGCCGCTGGCCACCAGGCTGTGGGCGGCGGTTCGGGCCGATTCAGGCGAGTCCACGACATGGCCTGTGATCAACGCCAGTTCCGATTCGTTGGGAATCAGGAAGTCAAGGTGCGCCAGGTGCTCACGACTCAAGCCGGCCACGGCCGGTGCGGGGTTGAGGAGCACCGCGATACCCTGTCGGTGAGCGAATTCGATGGCGTGGTAGACCGTCTCCAGATTGATCTCCAGTTGCAGCACGATCAGCGTGCAGTCACGCAGGTCGGCGGCGGCCGCGTCTATGTCCACCGGCAGCAAATGCGCATTGGCGCCCTTGACGATCAAGATGCTGTTGTGGGAATCGGCCCGGACAAAAATCGGCGCGACGCCGCTGGAAACCCCAGGCACACGCTGTACATAACGGGTGTCGATTCCAAAGCGCTGGAAGTTGGCCACTGTGTTGTCGGCGAACATGTCGTCGCCGACCTTGCTCAGCATCAGGACATCAGCCCCAAGCTTGGCGGCCGCCACTGCCTGGTTGGCCCCCTTGCCGCCGCAACCCATGGCAAAGCCAGGCGCTTCCAGGGTTTCGCCCTGGGCCGGCATACGGTCGATATAGGTAATCAAATCCACCATGTTGCTGCCGATGACTGCGATCTTGCTCATTGCTATTCCACCTTGTTGCGGCACGACCAGGCAGGTCGTAGCGCTTTTGTTTTGTTATTTAAATAACATTAAGTGTGAATATTCAATCTTTTTTTTGCGAAGATGAGTCAACGTATTGTACGAATAGCCACGGGCAAGGACCGGGCATCAAGCGCGGGGCGCGACCTTGAGCCGTTGCGGGATGAAGGAATCACGCAAAAAAAAACCGGCCCACCAGGAGCCGGCCGAAAATATGCCTGTGCTAAAGGCTGAACCGATCCACGGACTGCGACAATTTGCTCGCCAAACCGGCCAGTTCATCGGTGGTCGAGGCGGTTTCACCAATAACGCGGCTGTTGTTTTGCGACATGCCGGCGATCATTTCCACCTGATGGGCGATCTCGTTGCTGGCCAGGCTCTGTTCACTGATGGTGCGCGAAATATCGTTGACCAACTCGGTGGTATTCAAAGTGGCCTGAAGAATGTCGCGAATGGCCCGCTCCACCTCAGCGGTCACGGCCATGCCCTTGTCCACCTGGGAGACGCCCTCCTCCATGCTGGTCACCGCCTCGCGGGTGTTTTGCTGGATACGCCCGACCATGCTGGCAATTTCCTGGGTCGATGCGCTGGTGCGTCCCGCCAGGCTGCGCACCTCGTCGGCCACTACGGCAAAACCGCGCCCCTGCTCACCCGCACGGGCGGCCTCGATCGCGGCGTTCAAGGCAAGCAGGTTGGTCTGGTCAGCAATGCCTTTGATCACTTGGATAATGCTGTAGATGGCCTCGGACTCCTTATCCAGCGTGCGGATGACCTGGGCCGACTGCTGCGCTGAACGGGCGATGCCGTCCATATCCTTGACCACCTGGTGAATGACACGGCCACCGTCCTTGGCCAAATTTTCAGCCTGGTTGGCCATGTCGAGGGCGCGCCCGGCGTGGCGAGTGATTTCCTCGATGCTGGCGGTCATTTCACTTGCGGCCGCCGCCATGGTGCTGGCAGCGCTACTTTGTTGCTGACTGCTGTCGGCCACTTCATGGCAACCCTGGCTCAGGCGCTCGCTCATGCCATTGACGCCATGGGCATTGCTGCGCACCACCTCGATCATGCCGCGTAGATCGCGCTGCATGGTGGCCAGACTGCTGATCAACAAACCGGCCTCATCCTGGCGACGCGGTTCCACAATCGGCTCGCTCAGATTGCCCCGGGCGATACTCGCGGCGATGCGGCTGGCGGTTTGCAGTGGTCCCATGATGCTCAGGATGACCCAGCGGCCCTGGCCCAACAGCAACACCAGACTGGCAATCAATACCGCGCCGAGGGTGAAGTTAGCGTTGCTGATGGTATGTTGCGTGCCGGCACTGGTTTTTTGCGTATGACCTTCGATCAGTTCGCTCAGGGCAGCCATCTGATCTTCCAACTGGCTGAAGGCGGTATGGAAGGCATTCAATTGCCCCCGCGCGGCTTCGGGGTTATCCAGCGCCAAAGCCACGATGCGCTCGCCGGCGCTGATGTAGGTGTCCAGGCTGGGTTTGATTTTTTCCAGGCTGTCCTTGATCGTGTCTTCCACCGGCAGCTTGAGGTTGTCTGCGAGCACCTGGCGAAAGTGCTCGGCGTGCTCCTTCAGCGAAGTGTTGACCTCATCCCTGGTGCTGGTGCTTTTCCCCAGGCCCACCAGCATGGCCGACAACACATCGGCGCGCAGGGCATCGTGCATCATGTCGGCTTCCATGTGATTGCGCAGCACGGTCATGCTGACTTCATTGTCCTCTACCGCTGCCCCCATCCGGTTATTTCCCAGGTAACCGGCCACGCTCATGACCAACGCAGTGAGCAATCCGGTCGCAATCAACAACATCAAGCGCAATTTGATCGTCATGCTCTTATCCCCGTACCTGGACTGCCGGTTGGGAACCCAACCGCTTGACCGCCCCTGCTACCGTTATCGGCCAGAGTCTCTGGTTAGTGAAGCCTAAGTTTGCGGATTTGCACCGATCCCTTAAGCTAACCGACCTTTGCTGCGCCCCGGATCTACCCATGTCTCGAAGTATTGCCCATCTCGCCCTGCTGCTGGGCTTGATCACCGCCGTTGGCCCGTTCGCCATCGACATCTACCTGCCTGCGCTGCCGACCCTGGGCGCCAGCCTCCAGGCCTCGCCGGCCGCGGTGCAAATGAGCCTGACGGTGTTCTTCATGATCATCGGCGTGTGCCAGCTGTTCTACGGCCCGATCAGCGATGTCTTCGGGCGCAAGTTGCCGATCTATGCGGGCCTGGTGATCTTTACCATCGGCAGTATCGGCTGCGCCCTGGCGCCGAATATCGAAGTGCTGATCGGCTTTCGTGCTGTGCAAGCATTCGGTGCCTGCGCGGGGATGGTGATCCCGCGGGCGATTGTGCGCGACCTGTACACCGGCCATGAAGCCGCGCGGCTGATGGCCTTGCTGATGCTGGTGATGAGTGTTTCGCCGATCCTCGCGCCCTTGGCCGGTAGCCTGGTGATTTCGATCTGGAGTTGGCGTGAAGTATTTGCGGTGCTGGCGGTGGTGGCCGTGCTGTGCCTGGTGATGACCATCGTGCAACTGCCGGAAACCCATCCAGCCGAGCGTCGCCTGGGCAAGACTCTGGGCAATGCGTTTGGCAGCTACGGAGCGCTGCTGCGCGATCCGGTATTCACAGGGTTGTCGGTGGTCTGCGGTTTCGGCCTCGCTACCTTCTTCGTCTTTATCGGCAGTGCGCCCTTCGTGTACATCGAGTATTTCGGCCTGACTCCGACGCAGTTCAGCCTGTGCTTTGCCCTTAACGCGGCGTCATTCTTCGCCATGAGCCAGCTGACCGCACGCCTGAGCGCGCGGTTCGGCCTGGCGTCACTGATCCGTTGGTCGGTGATGGGCGTAGCCGCGATCATGGCCGTGCTGGCGGCCACCACGCTATGGGGGGACAGCCTGGTCTTGATGATGGCGCTGCTGTTTACCGGGTTTGGCTGCCTCGGCCTGCTGCTGCCGGCAGCTGGGGTGCTGTCGCTGGAAGATCATGGCTCAGTGGCAGGTTCTGCATCGGCGCTGCTGGGCGCCATCCAGATGGTCACTGCCGCCGTAGCGATGACCCTGGTGGGGATATTCGCCGACCATACCCCGGCGCCGATGTTGATTGGCATCGCGCTGTGTGCGCTCGCCGCAATGCTCACCACGCTGTGGACCTTACGCCGTTTGCCGGCGCACCTGGCCTCCAGCGTCCCGCCCTCCTCCTGAGGCTTGACGCCAACCATTCGTCGGGCCCTGCGGGCATCCATTACAACTATCGCCGGCCACGTAATTACTAACTCCATAGCACCTTTGGAAACCTATGGAGACTGAAATGACTGACTATCCACGCCCGCCTTTCGCCCCTCAAGCCCAAGCCGTGCCCGGTTCCCAGAAAAAAATGGATCCGTACCCCGACTGTGGCGAACAGAGCTACAAGGGCTCCGGTCGCCTGGCCAACAAGATTGCCCTGATCACGGGTGCCGACAGCGGCATTGGCCGCGCCGTTGCCATTGCCTTTGCCCGTGAAGGTGCCGATGTGGCCATTGCTTACCTGGATGAGCACGACGACGCCAAGGAAACCGCGCGTTGGGTTGAAGAAGCCGGTCGCCAGTGCCTGCTGCTGCCTGGCGATATCGCGCAAAAAGCCACTTGCCAGGCATTGGTAGACAAGACCGTCGAACAGTTTGGGCGTATCGACATCCTGGTCAATAACGCCGCGTTCCAGATGACTCACGAAACCTTCGAAGAGATCGAGGATGAGGAATGGGTCAAGACGTTCGATATCAACATCACCGCGATGTTTCGCATCTGCAAGGCTGCCTTGCCCCATATGAAGGCGGGCAGTTCGATCATCAATACCAGCTCGGTCAATTCGGATATGCCCAAGCCCACGCTGCTGGCCTACGCCGCGACCAAGGGCGCGATTGCCAACTTTACCGGTGGCTTGGCGCAGTTGTTGGGTGACAAGGGTATTCGCGTCAACAGCGTGGCGCCGGGCCCGATCTGGACGCCGCTGATTGTCGCGACCATGACCGATGACGACGTGAAGAACTTCGGTGGCGAAACCCCGCTGGGGCGTCCGGGCCAGCCGGTGGAAGTGGCGCCGATCTATGTGTTGCTGGCTTCGGATGAGGCCAGCTATATCTCTGGGTCACGCTATGCGGTAACTGGCGGCAAGCCGATTCTCTGAGCCTTCTGAAAGACCAATTGTGGGAGGGGGCTTGCCCCCCCACATTTTGATCTTTATTAATCCTGAGGCTATAAATCAAACCGATCCACCGCCCGCCGCCGCTCGTTGTCGTCACGCACGTCATAGCTGGCGGTGGTCTGGATATTAGTGTGATGCGCCAGCTTCTGTGCAATCGACAAATCATGCTCTTCAATCACCCGCGTGATGAACGAGCGGCGGAAGTCATGGGGCATGATCTTCACCCCCACCTGGTCACCACGCTGGCGGGCGATGTAGTAAATCGCATGTTTGGTAATGCGTTCGCGAGTGATATGGCTGCCACGTCGAATCCGGTTGAACAGGAAGCTGTCGTCCTGTTCGCCGTCCTTGAGTTGCCCGCGACGAAATTCCAGCCAGGTCCGTAATTTGGCAAACGCCCAGTCCGGCGCGTACTTGACCAGTTCCTTGTTGCCCTTGCCGATCACCCGCAGGCTTCGTTCGTCGAAATTGATCTGGGCCAGGTCAAGGTTGACCGACTCTGACTTGCGCATGCCCGAGCCATACAGCAAGCCAATTACTGCGGCGTCCCGCAGGCCCTGGGGGCGTGGGTCGGCGGCGCAGACCTCGAGCATCTCGCGGATCAAGGTGCGACGCAGGTTACGACCCTGGCCCAGGCGTGTGCCCGGTGCGGCCTTGACCGAGCGCATCTTCAACAGGTGGTCCTGGCTGATCAAACTCATGCGCCATGCTTCGTTCATCACTCCGCGTACGGCATTCACATATAGCGACGAGGTATTCGGCGCATAGCCGTCCTCGCGCAACGCCGCGACCAGGGCGATCACATGCTCGGGTTGCAGCAGATGCCAGTCGATCTCTTCGAGGTTGATGTCCTCGAAGCCCAGGCGATCAGCGGCATCCTGCAGCACATAGCGCATGGTCAATTGGCTGGAAGGTGCCAGGCGGGTGAGGTAGAGGGTCAGTGGGTTGCGGATAGACTCAGTCAAGGTAGATCAGCCTTTGGATTAAATAGATCGCTCAACCTGTTGATTAATCGATGTATTTAGTGAATTGGCGAAGGCAAAGTCTAACCTATGATCGGCATGGCTATCTACACATCCAAATGTGGGAGGGTATGGCCCCCGATGAGCGCGGCTATCTACACAACTTCTGGTACGCCACTGGACCCTGTGGGAGGGGGCTTGCTCCCGATGGCGGCCTTCGGGCCGACCAGGATCTTGGATCAGACCGAGTACATATCCATTGTTGCGGTAACGGCCACTAAGGGTTCCGCTTTTACAGCCAGCCCTTTCAAGGTCTTTGGAAAAAGCCCCAAAACATGATCGTTTTTTGACCAAAAGAGATGCTGGCTGAGCCAAATTCAACTCGTTTATTTCTTAATTTCAGCCTGGAATTGGCGTAGGACGCGATTTAGGCAAAGACCTTGAAAGGGCTGGCTTTTACAGCGGGTCACTTTTGGAAAAGAGCCCCAAAAGTAACCTAAATTAGGGCTCTTGCCCCACCACTCGGCACCTCGCCCAGGCTCGGTGTGCCCGTAATCCGCCATGGATTTGGGGGGCCGCCGCCACGCGCCATCCATGGCGCGGGGCGGCTAAACCGGCATCCCTGCCGGTTTACCCCCCAAATCCCTGTCGAATTCCGGCCAGCTTGGTTTAACGGGGCGCCTCAGATCAAAAGCAAGATCAAGAGCGGCTCGCTTCGCATCGTGGTTACGGTCGGCTGCGGCTACAAAAGTTGTGTAGATACCCATGCTCCGATGAGGGCCTGTCAGTGAATGCATCTGTGGCTGACCCGCCGCCATCGGGGGCAAGCCCCTCCCACATTTTGAGCGGCGAATATCATTGATAAATACGGGCATCACGGCTCCACGCCGTCCTCTTCGCCAGAATCCTGAGGCTGGGCCAGGGACTGACTCCAGTCGGCGTCCTGCTGCTGCATCAGCGCGAACCAATGCTTGCGCATGAAGGTGAGGTAGCCGTCCGGCGCCTTGGCGAAGTCTTTCTCGTCGCCATAGCAGCCTGGCAGTGGCAGTTCGGTGCCCTGCTCCTTGTATTGGCTGACCAGCGCCTGCTGGGCCGCGACGCTGCAGTCGGTGGGCAATGGCATGCCGCGCAGGGCTCCGGCGTCCTCATCCCACCAACTGGCGCCCACACGGTCAAGGCCGCGCAGGCGGTACTTCTCGGACTTGCCGACGTGCATGATCAGCTTGAATTCGTTAGGGCTGACATCACTGGTGCAGGTACTCGAATAGCCGACCGTGGCCTGGGTATTGCCGTCGCCCAGCAGGTCAGTGACCTTGGTGGCCGCACGGTCAAAGCGCAGCCCGGCGTCGAATTCGCAGTGCTGCACGTCGTCGTACAGCATCCACACACGCTTTGGATGGTCGCCGCCGAGCAGGTACTGTGCCGCGTAAACAAAGGCTGACTGGGTGCCATCGTCATCCCGTTCGCTGACCTGTTCGGCAAGCACCAGCAGGTTTTTGCCTTGGCGATCGTCCCAGGTATAGGCCGCGACTTGTCTGCCGCGGACTTCCACGCCTTCCGGCACCTGCTCGATGCTGGTCAGCGCAACGCCGTCATCGGCCCGCACGCTGGTGACACAGGCCACCGTCATCAACAGTCCCATCAACGCGGGCCGTAACTGGCCGCGTAAAAGTTGCACGCTATTCATCCGACTACCCTGGCAAGAGATGGCTTACTTTACCGGCACTTGAGCGCCAATGCAGAGAAGATTGTTGAATAAGCCTCTTCGCCCGGGCCGCCGCGCCAAAATTGAACCAACCCCCCTGTCGGGCGCTCCCATCTTGCCCACGCCCTTGTACTTGTAATGCCTTAGTTACTTAGCTGAACCCTAGCTGTCTACCTGTCAAATAAACGAGTTTTTCATCCGCCTTTCATATTCGTTGCACATTTTTGCGCTTAACCTTGTAGGCAATACTTCAGAGCAAACCGCGGTTTGTCGACTAACCTGTTGATTACGCTTTATCTTTAGCGCCGCCTTGTAGTCTGCGGGCTGTAATTTCGCCCAATAATTGCTGTTGTTTTCACGCATCAAGTTGCTCCAGCCCGAGGTCATGAAACGTTGAAACCCTACCCTATTGATTGCGTGTCGATCGTTATCCCGGTCTACAACGAACAAGAGAGCCTGCCCGAATTGCTGCGTCGTACCACCGCAGCCTGCAAGCAACTGGCTTACGAATACGAAATCATCCTGGTGGATGACGGTAGTCGCGACGATTCGGCCCAACTGCTCGAAGACGCCGCCGCTGCAGAAGGCAGCAACGTGGTAGCGGTGATCCTTAACCGCAACTACGGCCAGCACGCTGCGATCATGGCCGGCTTCGAGCAGTGCCGTGGCGACGTGGTGATTACTCTCGACGCTGACCTGCAGAACCCGCCGGAAGAAATCCCGCGCCTGGTGGAACAAGCCGCCCTGGGCTACGACGTAGTCGCCACCGTGCGCAACAACCGCCAGGACTCCGCCTTCCGTCGCTGGCCGTCGCGGCTGATCAACCTCGCCGTGCAACGCTCTACCGGCGTGGCCATGAGCGATTACGGCTGCATGTTGCGCGCCTACCGCCGCACCATCGTCGACGCCATGCTCGCCTGCCGTGAACGCAGCACCTTTATCCCGATCCTGGCCAACGGCTTTGCCCGTCACACTACGGAAATCCTCGTGCATCATGCCGAGCGGGAACACGGCGAATCCAAATACAGCGCCATGCGCCTGATCAGCCTGATGTTCGACTTGCTGACCTGCATGACCACCACGCCATTGCGCCTGCTGTCCATTGTTGGTTTCAGCTTGGCGGCGCTGGGTGTGTTGTTTGCCTTCGCACTGATCATCATGCGCCTGGCCTTCGGCGCCGACTGGGCCGGTGACGGCCTGTTCGTGCTTTTCGCCGTGCTGTTCGTGTTCACCGGTGGCCAGTTCATCGGCATGGGCCTGTTGGGCGAATACCTGGGCCGCATGTACAGCGATGTACGCGCCCGCCCACGCTTCTTTATTGAAAAAGTGCTGCGCAACCAACCGGCAGCACCGGCTCCAGTCGTCGTAGTCGACGGCCTGGTGTCTTCCCACACTTCTACTTCTACTTCTTCTTCGGATCAGGTCCAGTCATGAGTTCAAAAGCTGTTGTCTTCGCCTACCACGATATTGGCTGCGCAGGCATTGAAGCCCTGCTCAGTGCCGGTTACGACATTGCCGCCGTGTTCACCCATGCCGATGACCCCAGGGAAAACAACTTCTACGGCTCCGTCGCCCAGCTCTGCGCACGTAATGGCATCCCGGTACACGCCCCGGAAGACGCCAATCACCCCCTGTGGATCGAGCGCATCGCCAAGCTGAATCCGGAGTACATCTTCTCTTTCTACTACCGCAACCTGCTCAGCGAAGCACTGTTGGCCACCGCTCGCAAAGGCGCGTTCAACCTGCACGGCTCGTTGCTGCCCAAATACCGTGGCCGCGCCCCGGCCAACTGGGTGCTGGTCAACGGCGAGACTGAAACTGGCGTCACCCTGCACCGCATGGTCAAGCGTGCCGATGCCGGCGCCATCCTGGCCCAGCAGAGCGTCAGCATCGACCGCACCGATACCGGCTTGAGCCTGCACGCCAAGCTGCGTGATGCGGCCACTGCCCTGTTGCGCGATGCTCTGCCGCAGTTGGCCCAGGGCAAGCTGAGCGAAACCGCCCAGGACGAGAGCAAAGCCACCTACTTCGGTCGTCGCACCGCCGCCGATGGCAAGCTGGACTGGAAAAAGCCCGCCGAGCAACTGTTCAACCTGGTGCGCGCAGTGACCCAGCCGTATCCGGGCGCTTTCTGTGCCGTGGGCGAGCACAAGCTGATCGTGTGGCAAGCCGATGTAGTCAAGGGCAACGAAGGTCTGGCGCCTGGCCGTGTAATCAGCGTCAACCCGCTGCGCATTGCCTGCGGTGAAGATTCCCTGGTGGTCAAGTTCGGCCAGCGCAACGAAAACGGCCTGTACCTGGCCGGCCCGGCCCTGGCCGATGAGCTGGGCCTTGTGGACGGTTCCGTACTGCGCGGCGCTGAGTCCGGGCGCAAGCCACGCCGTACCCGCGTGCTGATCCTGGGGGTAAACGGTTTTATCGGTAACCACCTGTCCGAGCGCCTGCTGCGTGACGACCGTTACGAGATCTATGGCCTGGACATCGGCTCCGACGCCATCGAGCGCCTGCGCAGCCATCCCAACTTCCACTACGTGGAAGGCGATATCAGCATCCACTCGGAGTGGATCGAGTACCACATCAAGAAATGCGACGTGGTCCTGCCGCTGGTCGCCATCGCCACCCCGATTGAATACACCCGTAATCCGCTGCGTGTGTTCGAGCTGGATTTCGAAGAAAACCTCAAGCTGGTGCGCTACTGCGTCAAGTACAACAAGCGTGTGATCTTCCCATCGACCTCCGAAGTCTATGGCATGTGCCAAGACCAGTATTTCGACGAAGACACCTCCAACCTGGTAGTGGGCCCGGTCAACAAGCAACGCTGGATCTACTCCGTCTCCAAACAACTGCTGGACCGCGTGATCTGGGCCTACGGCGACAAGGGCCTGAACTTCACCCTATTCCGCCCATTCAACTGGATGGGCCCGCGCCTGGACCGCCTCGACTCGGCGCGTATCGGCAGCTCCCGCGCCATCACCCAGCTGATCCTCAACCTGGTGGAAGGCACGCCGATCCGCCTGTTCGACGGTGGTGAGCAAAAACGTTGCTTCACCGATATTGCCGACGGCATCGAGGCCCTGGCCCGCATCATCGATAACGACAACGATGCCTGCAACGGCCAGATCATCAACATCGGCAACCCGGAAAACGAAGCGAGCATTCGCCAGTTGGGCGAAGAGCTGTTGCGTCAGTTCGAGGCCCACCCGCTGCGCAATAACTTCCCACCGTTTGCCGGTTTCCGCGACGTGGAGAGCAAGGCGTTCTACGGCACCGGTTACCAGGACGTGGCGCACCGCAAGCCCAGCATCGAAAACGCCAAGCGCCTGCTGAACTGGGAGCCGACCGTGCAGATGAGCGAAACCATCGGCAACACGCTCGACTTCTTCTTGCGCGAAGCCATGCTTGAAATAGCGGACAAGAAATAATGCAGGCAGGTCTTCGCATCGACGTCGACACCTATCGTGGCACCCGTGAAGGTGTGCCGCGGCTGCTCGAATCCCTGGCTGAAGCCGGGGTAAAGGCGACGTTCTTCTTCAGTGTCGGCCCGGACAACATGGGCCGCCATTTGTGGCGCCTGATCCGCCCGCAATTTCTGTGGAAGATGCTGCGTTCCAATGCCGCCGGCCTTTATGGCTGGGACATCCTGCTGGCCGGCACTGCCTGGCCAGGCAAGCCGATTGGCCGCGACCTGGGGCATTTGATGCGCCAGGCCAAGGCTGCCGGGCATGAAGTCGGCCTGCACGCCTGGGATCACCATGGCTGGCAGGCCAACGCCGGGCGCTGGAGCGAGGCGCAACTGGTCGAGCAGGTTCGCCGCGGTGTACAGACCTTGAGCGACATCCTTGGTGAGCGCGTGGATTGTTCAGCGGCCGCCGGTTGGCGTGCCGATGAGCGTGTGGTGCAAGCCAAGCAAGGGTTCAACTTTCGCTACAACAGCGATTGCCGGGGCACCAGCCTGTTTCGACCGACCTTGGCCGATGGCAGTGCGGGCACCCCACAAATTCCGGTAGACCTGCCGACCTTCGACGAGATCGTCGGACCGGTAGTGGCTGCCAAAGACTTCAACAACTACATCCTGGACCGGTTCAGCGCCTCAAAACTGAACGTCTACACGGTCCACGCAGAGGTAGAAGGGATTCTGATGGCCAATGATTTTCGCCAGTTGCTCACTCAGGCAAAGCAACGCGGCATTGATTTTACGCCCCTGGGTGACCTGTTGCCCGCGGATGTGACCACCCTGCCCCAGCAACGGTTGGTGCGCGGCGCCTTGAGCGGTCGCGAGGGTTGGCTCGGAGTACAGCAAGCATGATCCGCCGCTGGGCCCTGCCCTTGCTCCTGCTGGCGTTTGCCGTGGTCTATCTGCTGCCGCTGGCTACCCACGGCCTGTGGATCCCGGATGAAACCCGTTATGCGCAGATCAGCCAGGAAATGCTGCTGACCGGCAAATGGGCGTCACCGCACTTTATGGGCATCCGCTACTTCGAAAAACCCGCCGCAGGCTATTGGATGATAGCGCTGGGCCAGGCGCTCTTCGGGCAGAACCTGTTCGGCGTACGGTTTGCCTCGGCGTTGAGCACCGCCTTGAGCATTCTGCTGGTCTACCTGGTATCTCGCCGGCTGTGGAACGACCCGCAGAAAAGCCTGGTCAGCACCGTTCTGTACATGAGCTTCGTCAGTGTCGCGGCGCTCGGCGGCTATGCCAACCTGGACCCGCAGTTCACCTTCTGGGTCAACCTGACCGGCGTGGCGTTGTGGTTCTGCTTCGACAGCAGCACGCAGCGTGGTCGACTGTGGTCCTGGGCCCTGCTGGGTTTCGCGTGCGGCATGGGTTTCATGACCAAGGGCTTCCTGGCCTGGTTGCTGCCGGTATTGGTCGCCCTGCCCTACGCCCTCTGGCAAAAACGCTTGGGTGAATTGTTCAAGTTCGGCGTTGTGGCCGTGCTGGTGGCGATTGTGGTCAGCGTGCCGTGGGCGCTGGCCGTGCACCTGCAAGAGCCGGACTACTGGCACTTCTTCTTCTGGCACGAGCATATCCAACGCTTCGCCGGTGAAGACGCCCAGCATGCCGAACCGTTCTGGTATTACCTGCCGCTGCTGGTGGCGTTCGCGCTGCCATGGGTTGCGCTGCTGCCGTCTACAGCCAAAGAGGCGTGGCTGCAAAAGCGCGTGCCAAAGACCGCGTTCCTGCTGCTCTGGCTGCTGATGCCCCTGGCGTTTTTCAGCCTGGCCAAGGGCAAGCTGCCCTCTTATATCATGCCGTGCATGTTGCCCCTGGCCCTGCTGATGGGCTCGACCCTGAGTGACAAACTCACTCAGCGCCACGGCCGCGTCCTGCGCATCAACGGCTGGTTGAACCTGGCGATCGGTGTACTGGTGCTGCTGGCCCTCAGCTGGTTCCAGTTGAAGAAACCGGTGTACGAACCCGGCGAGGAAACCCTCAGCCTGGTCTTGGTGTTCACCTTCTTGTTCGGTTGGATCGTCGTCAATCTTCTGCAAGCGGCGCGCCCCTTGACATTGTGGGCCGCGCCCCTGATCGGCAGTGGGTTGCTGGTAGTCCTGGTGCCTGCGGCGTTGCCCCATTCGGTGGTTTATAACAAGACCCCGGACCAGTTCATCATTGATCACATCGACGAGTTGCAGCCCACCGTCGCCCTGTTGAGCAATGACCTTGGCGCCGCCTCAGCGCTGTCATGGCGTCTGAAACGCCCTGATATCACGCTGTACAACACCTCAGGAGAGGTCAAGTACGGCCTGACTTATGCAGATACGGCCCCGCGCCTGGTGGACCGCAACGCGATTCAGGCATGGATGGAGCAAACCCGGCGTACCGGCGCTGTTGGCGTGGTGATGCGGGTCAATAGCGCCGGCGAAAAGGAAGAACTCGCGCTGCTGCCTGCCGATGGCAAGCGCTATGCACAGGGCAAGATCGTGATCCTGATTTTCCCCCAGGTCGCGCCATGATCACCCTGCTGCTGTTACTCACAGCCTGCCTGTTCACCTGCATGGGCCAGGTCTCGCAAAAGTTCGCCGTAGAAAGCTGGCGTGAAGTGCCGGACGGTTGGGCGTTGAAACTGCGCTCACCATGGTTATGGTCGGCGCTGGTGTGCCTGGGCCTGGGTCTGCTGGTGTGGCTGTTGGTGCTGCAGCGCCTGGAAGTGGGCATTGCCTACCCCATGCTCAGCTTAAATTTCGTGCTGGTCACGCTGGTGGCGCGCTTTGTGTTTCACGAACCCATCGATGGCCGTCACTGGCTGGGTGTGGCGCTGGTGATTGTCGGTGTCGCCTTGCTGGGGCGCCAGGTATGAGCCGCGTACGGGGTTTCGCCCTGGCCTTGGGCAGTGTCGGCCTGGTGAGTGGCGCCCAGTTGGGCATGCGCTGGAGCATGACACGCCTGCCCTTGCCCGCCGAATGGCTGGCAGCCTTCACCAGCAACAGCATCGACCTCAGCGCGTTGGGCGTGGTGATCCTGGCGATCAGCGCCTATGCGCTATCGATGCTCTGCTGGCTCGGCGCGCTGAAGGACTTGCCCCTCGGCCGCGCCTATTCGTTGCTCAGCATCAGCTACGCGCTGGTTTACCTGCTGGCCGCCAGCCTGCCGGTGTTCAACGAAGATTTCTCGCTTTCAAAAACCCTGGGGGTGGCCTTGGTCATCCTCGGTGTACTGGTTATCAACTCTCGTCGTGCTAGCACCTCAAGTCCCAGGAATACCCCATGAAAATCAGTGTATTTGGTAGTGGTTACGTTGGTTTGGTACAGGCCACTGTACTAGCCGAAGTCGGTCACGATGTCATTTGCATGGACGTTGACAAGAGCAAGGTCGAGGCACTGCAAAAAGGCCACGTGACCATCTTCGAGCCGGGCCTGGCCGCGATGGTCAAGGACAACCTGGAAAGTGGACGCCTGCACTTTACCTACGACGAAAAACTCGCCGTCGAGCACGGTGAAGTGCTGTTCATCGCCGTGGGCACGCCGTCCGACGAGGACGGTTCGGCCGACCTCAAATACGTGCTCTCGGTGGGTGACGCTGTGTCCCGCCACCGCGTGGAGCCGGTGATCCTGGTGGAGAAGTCCACCGTGCCTGTCGGTACAGGCGACACCCTGCGTGCCCATATCGAAAAGAACCTGCATATTGCAGGCCGCCACCTGGATTTCGATATCGTCTCCAATCCGGAATTCCTCAAGGAGGGCTCGGCCGTTGCCGACTGCCGCCGTCCGGACCGCATCATCATCGGCTGCGAACGTGAGCAAGTGCGTGAAGTAATGCGCGACCTATACGCACCGTTCAACCGCAACCACGACCGCATCATCTTCATGGACCTGCGCAGCGCCGAGCTGACCAAGTACGCCGCCAACTGCATGCTGGCCACCAAGATCAGCTTCATCAACCAGATCGCCGAGCTGGCCGAACACCTGGGCGCCGATATTGAAGCGGTGCGCCTGGGCATCGGAGCCGACTCGCGGATTGGCTACCACTTCATCTACCCGGGTTGCGGCTATGGCGGCTCATGCTTTCCCAAAGACATGCGTGCCTTGATCCACAGCGCCAAGCAAGCCAACTGCTCCAGCGACCTGCTCGAAGCCGTGGAAGCCATCAACCAGCGGCAGAAGAGCAAGCTCTTCGAGCGTATCAACGCGTTCTTCAAGGGCAACCTCAAGGGCAAGACGTTCGCCTTGTGGGGCCTGGCCTTCAAACCCAATACCGATGACATGCGCGACGCCCCCAGCCGTGTACTGATGGAAGCCCTCTGGGCTGCCGGCGCCAATGTGCGCGCCTTCGACCCGGAAGCCATGCAGGAAACCCAGCGCATCTACGGCGATGACCCGCGGCTGATGCTGATGGGCACCCCGGAGTCCACCCTGGGCGGCGCCGATGCACTGATCGTGTGTACCGAATGGCAGCAATTCAAGGCACCGGACTTCGACCTGATTCACCAGCGCCTGAAAACCCCGGTGATCTTCGATGGCCGCAACCTGTATGACGGTGAGCGCCTGACACGCAAAGGCTTCAAGTATTTCCCCATCGGCCGTGGCGATTCCTGCGAGTTGCCGATCCCCCAGCAAAACTGGGTGGAACAGGTCAGGGATGTCGGCTAGGTGAACAAGGTTTTTCCGTCCCTGCAGAGTGCCACGATCCGCCGCCAGTCGCTGGGGCTTGGGCTTCTGGCGCTGGTGCTGTTCATTGCCGGCAACTGGCACCAGGCGATCATCGGCTTCGATTCGCGCTTCGTGGTCTTTGCCCAGGAAATGCTGCGCCATGGGCCAAGCTTTTTCCCCACCACCTACGGTCAGCCCTATGCCGACTACCTGGCGACGTCGACCCTGCTGACCTGGCTGTTGTCGTTGCCTTTCGGCCAGGTCACCAGCCTGACGGCGTGGCTGCCTACCGCGCTCGCATCGGCGCTGATCGTGGTGCTGGTGTATCGCCTGATCGCGCCCTACTCGCCGCGCTGGGGCCTGCTGAGCATTGCGATGTTGCTGCTCAGCAGCACCTTTGTCAGCGAAACCCGCTCGGTCTCCCTGGACCAGATGCTCGCTGCCGTGGCCCTGGCGGTGTTTTACCTGGGGTATGCCCATGATCACTTCAGTGCAGCCAAACGCCTGCATTGGGTGTTCCTGTTGCTGCTGCTGGGGTTTGCGATCCGTGGGCCGATTGGCCTGGTGATCCCCACCGGGGTGTTGTGCAGCTATTACCTGATCAACCGCCAATGGCGCCAGTTGTTCAGCTTCGGCTTGCTGTCACTGGCGCTATTGGCGGCGTGTGTCGGCCTGCTGTTGCTGCTGGCCAAGCTCAGCGGCGGCGAAGACTTCATGCATGATGTGATTCGTATGCAGTTCCTTGGGCGCATGGATGGCAGCGAAGGCTCCGGCGGCGTGCTGTATTACTTCACCAGCTCCATGGGCAACTATGCCATGGCCTATCCGCTGGCATTGCTGGCGCTGCTGGCCGTGGTGATTGGCGGTCGGCGCGGGCCGGACCCGGCGTTGAAGCTGGTGTGCTATTGCGCGGCCGCGGCTTTGCTGGTGATGCTGGGCCTGTCGGTGCCCCAGGCCAAGAAGGCACGTTATATCCTGCCGATGCTGCCGTTTGCAGCCATCATCGCCGCGTACCCTTTCCAGGTCTCCCAAGGCCGTCTCTTTACCTGGCTGCGTGGGCTGACACTGGGTCTCTGGACGCTGTTGCCAACGCTATTGGCGATTGGCCTGGTGGTGGCGCGGCGGCGTTATCCAGAGCCGCTGGCCAGCCTCGAGCTGATCTTCGTCGTGCTCGGGCTGCTCCAGGTCCTGGCTTTGCTGGCACTGCTCAAGGCGCGACTACGCCACTATGGTCCCGCCTTGGCCGCCGTGCTCGCGCTCTGGACCACCTACATCATGGTGGTTGAACCCTTGGAACGCCGGCTGTACGACACCCGCACGTTCAGCCTTGCCGTGAAGGCCAAGGTCCTGCAGCAGCCGGCCCCGCTGGTGCTGCACGCCTTGGGCAAAGATGCGAAAGCCATCAAGTTCATGGTCAATTACGATTGTGACAAGGTGCCGCTGTTTACCCAGTTGCCTGTCGATTTGAAACCGGTCCAGGCGCCGGCATGGGTCGTCATGAGTCAGGCAGACTTCGAAACGCTGGATGATCCACGCCTGCGTTCGATCACACCGACGCTCACCGGCGACTTCGACAAGACCCCCTATGTACTGCTGCATCTGGCAGTCACTTCGGCGCCTTGAGTGCTTTTCCCATGGCAACGTAAGAAAGAACGCCCACTCTTCAACCAGTGGGCGACTTTCATCATAGGCACCAAGAAAACACCTACATTCCTTTGCGTAATGGCTGGTGCACTTTCCCTTCCTGCGCCTGGAACCCAACGGTAGACTCGCTGCCACGTGCAATCAATATCTACCACCCGCTCGTCAGCGCTCACCTGCTGGCGTTCGGGCCAAGGCACTCCATAACAACAAGGACGCTGTAGGCTGCCCACGCGATGGCTTACTTCATTGAGAGGACAATGCCGTGCGAGAGGAACTGTTCACTGTACCCTTACCCAGACTGGATCGTTTGATGGAGCTGCGCGACGCACTGGTGGCACTTAAGGGCCCGTTGGCCGACGACCCCAGATTACGCGAAGACGTGCAAGAACGCCTGTTCAATGAAGAGGCAAACAGCCGCGTGCTGGGTAAGATCAACGCCGCCACGCAAAACCCGGCAGGGCCGATTACCTACGGCGATGCCATTTGACTGCATAGTTTTTGCATTTAAACCTCATTAATATGCAGTGGCGCCAATGCAATATCAGCGGCACACTGCGCAGGTTCCTCCCCCAAATGTTGGAACCTTTCAAAGGGCTGTTCCGGGAAAACCGGCAGGCCTTTTTTTTCGCCCGCTGTTTATGGACCGTCTTTCAATGCTCGCTCGTTGGTTACCCGCTGCAATCAATACCCGCCCGACCGAATGGAGCCGTGCCGCAATCGGCATGGCGCTGGGCACGATGTTCAGTGTCTGGGCCTGTGCCCAAGTGTTCGGCATGGAGGTTGCCCTGCACCTGCTCGGCCCGCTTGGCGCCTCGGCGGTGCTGCTGTTTGCCGTGTCATCGGGGGCCTTGGCCCAGCCGTGGTCGATCATGGGCAGTTATCTCTGCGCCGGCATCGTGGCGTTGCTGGTAGCACGGGTGCTGGGGCGTACCTTGGGCAGTGCTTGCCTGGCGGCCGGCATGACGGTGATCCTGATCTGCTGGCTGCGCTGCCTGCATCCACCAGCCGGTGGCCTGGCCATGACCCTGGTGTTGGCCGACCCGGCCTCGATCGCACTGGGCTGGCACGAGCTGGCACCAGTGATGCTCGGCGCCGGCGCCCTGCTGGCCTGTGCCCTGGCCTACAACAACGCCACGCGCACGCGTTACCCCAAAGGCCCTGTCGAACCTGCGCCGGTTTTCATCGACAGCCCCCCCATGACGGATCCCGCTATCACCGCTGCCGATCTCAAGCTGGCGCTGGCCGAGATGGAGCAATTCTTCGATGTCGAGCCCACGGAGCTGGAACAGCTGATTCATGCCGCCGAAGTCCATGCGCGGCGACGCAGTATCGGCGAGGTGCTGGCAACTCGTGTGGGCTGAGGCCTAATCCGCACCATGCGACAAATGGTGCAATACGCCGCTTGCGACCAGGCGGCTGACGACTAGAGTCAACATAGCACTTGAAGTTGTCTGCAGTTCAAAAGATGTCTGGGGCCTTGCTGTACCAGTAGCGAAGACAAGGAATGTCTGGCTTTGGATCAATAGCAGCAGCTGCCCCATCACTTGGTATCTGATGCCCTCCTCATAGTTTTCCTGCCAGTGCTCCTGCTCGGGTGTTTCGAAATGCTCATTCGAAACAGGAGAACTTTGCCTTGGACGACCTATTCGAACAATTACTCGGCTCGCCGCTGTTCGAACCGCGCCAACGCCATCACATGCCCCTGAAAAGCTACATGGACCTGACCATCAAGCGCATGCATGCGATCTTTGGCACCGGCCTGATCAATAACGAACTGTGGATGGGCCAACCACGGCAATCGGAGTTTTCTTCGCTGTGTGAGTTGATGGGGTACGTGGGCGCCTTCGATTACGCACTCCACTCCTCGATAGTCGATCACATGATTGCCGTCGACACATTGTTCAACCATGGCTCTGGCGCACAGGTAAATCGCTATCGAGACGAAGTGATCCACCTGCGCAAGGTCTACGCCTTCGGCTGTACGGAAGTCGCAGGGGGAACCGACGTGCGCAATGTGCGAACGACGGTGACGTACGACCGGCAAAACCATAGCCTGGTGCTCGACTCCCCTTCGCCCGAGGCCTGCAAATGCTGGATAGGTAACGCCTTGCGCGCCGCCCAGGTGCTGATGGTACTTGCCCGCCTGATCGTCGACGGAGAGGATCAAGGCCACCATTGGTTTCGCGTGGTTATTCGCAAGCGCGAAAATGGTCGACTGCTCAATGGCGTGAAAATAATGACGTGTGATCCCAAGGGTGGAATACACGCCAACCAAGTGGCAGCAATACGTTTCTGCCAGTTGAAGTTGCCTGTTGACGCGCTGCTGCAACGCCATGCGCACTTCACTGACGAGGGCACGTTCGTCAGCGACCTACCGTTACCCCTGCGTTTTATCGAGGCGCTGAGGACGTTCCTGCAAGAACGGGTGATCTTCATGGCAGGTATTCGTCACAGTGCCGGCCTGACCGCTCACCTGAGCTATCGTTTCGCCCATCACCGCCTCATCCAGGCGCCCACGGGCCAAGTGGCGTTGTTGAGCCAGCCGATGTTTCGTCAACGCCTTTATGCCATACAGCTCAAGGCGCTCGCGCTCAAATACCTGGAGCAGGCAGTGCGCAAGCGCTTCGAAGCCGACTGGGCGCAGGAGGCCAAGCGCAAGGAGCTCCACGTGCTGGCCGCCTTGTGCAAGGCAGTGGGTGCATGGCAAGGGCTCGAGGTGATCGCTCTGTCTAGAGAGCTGTGTGGATCCCAGGGATTCCATCATTACAACCAGATCGTCACTCAGCGCATGGATTGTGAGGTTGCCAATACCTTTGCCGGTGACAGCTCGGTCATGGCTTATCAAGTGATCAAGGACGCCATGGCACGACCACGGTTCGTCGACAGCCCGCCCGCCAACATAGCCCAGAGCGTCGAAGCGCAGATCCTCAAGCAATGTCGCAAGGCCACTGGGTTCACCCATGCACAGGCTGTGGGGCTGGCCTATGCCAAGGCACTGGATCTGGTGATTCAGGAGACCGAAGCGCTCGGGCTGCTGCCACCTGCGACCCTCGAGGACCTGATCGGTGAGTTCGCTGATCAACTGTATCCATGGGGAGTGCGCAAGCCTCAACGGATGGGCGTGGAGGTCAGCTCAACGCAGATCGAAGCGCTGGCCACGCAGCTCAAACCGCCCCAGGTGCTGGTCAGCGCACTGATCGATTCACCTGATTATGTCCAGCAGTTCACCCGCGAGCTCTATGAGGAGCATTGACATGGAACTCCAGTCACTACCGGATTTTGCCGCCCCTGAAACCATAGGTGAGCCCTACGCAGCATTTGCCTACTTGCGTCATCACCACCCACTGTTCTGGTCGCAACACTACAAGGCCTGGTTGCTAACCCGGTTTGACGACGTATCCGCCGCCCAGGCCGATGTCCACCGTTACTCCTCCAATCGCATGCGCGAATTGGTAAATGCCCAGGTGCCCGCGCACCAGCGAGCGGCGCTGGAACCTTTCATCGAGAAGGCTTCGCGCTGGATGTACGCCCAGGACGGCAAGGCCCATGAAGACGGGCGCAAGGTGCTGGGCAAGGCCTTTACCCCGCGTGCAATTAACGCACTGGCAGATGACATCGAGCAGATCGTCGATGACTTGCTGGCGCAATTAAGCCCCCAGCCAGAGCTGATGACTGAACTGTTCAACAAGATTCCCGCATTGATCCTGGCGCACATGTTCGGCATACCTGCGCAGGAAGCACTGAAGGTCAGGCGTTGGACGGATGCGATCATCGTGTTCATGGTGGGTAGCACCGATCCGGCATTCGGACCGCGAGAGGCCTTGCAGGCGATGGAAGAGATGTACGAGTACTTCTCGCGTCTCGTCGATGAACGTCGCCAATCACCTGGCGCTGATTTGGTCAGCCAGGTGATTGCCGCCGGCGAACAGGCCGGGATGACCCAAGACGACTTCGTGGCGCAGTTGGCCTTTATATTGGTAGCGGCCACGACGACCAGCGCCGATCAGTTGGGCATTATCCTGTTCTATTTGCTCACCCACCCGCAGGCGTTGGCCGAACTCAAAGCCAACCCGGGGTTGATCCCCAATGCCATCGAGGAAGCATTGCGCATCTGCCCCGCCGGGCAGCTGAGTCATCGCGTCGTCACCGAAGACGTCACGCTGCATGGCCAGACCCTACACAAGGGTGACCTTGTGTACCTGGTCCGCGCCGCGGCCAATCGTGACCCCCGGCACTTCAACGATCCTGATCGCTTCGACATCCATCGCCAGCAGCACGACCACCTGGCGTTCGGCCGCGGTCCGCATTTTTGCATGGGCACGTTGCTCTTCAAACTCGAAGCAAAGATCGCATTTACCCGTCTGCTGCAACGCTTTCCCGATGTGCGCCTGATAGACGAGCAACCGCCAGCATGGCGCACCAACAGTCTGCAATTTCGTGGATTAAGCCACATCCGTGTTGCGCTGCAACCGGCTGGCGGGGCGATCACGCGTTGCTTTTCCGCAGCACCGTGGGAAAAGAACGGCGGCTACTGTCGAGCGCTACGCGCAGGCAACCTGATTGTCACCAGTGGCACGGTGGCGTTCGATGAGCAGGGCAATCCCTACGCTCCCGGTGATGTATACCGACAGACCAGACGCTGCCTGGAAATCATCGAAACCGCGCTCAAGCAGTTGGGCGTCGACAGGACACTTGTGGTCGCCACACGCATGTACACCACCGATGTGGCCTGGTGGCCACAAATCGCCAAGGCTCATCAGGAGTTTTTCAGCCATTGTCCACCGACCACCATGCTGCTGGGCGTCAATCAATTGATCGCGCCTGCCTATCTCATAGAAATAGAGGCCCAGGCATGGACCGGCCAGTGATGACAGCCGAGAAAGTCCGCGCCGCAGTACGTGATGCTGTGGTGATGAGCGTGCAGGACTGCTCGGTCGAGACGGCGCCGCGCTCGGTGCGTATACGCCTGTACCGGCAGTCGACAACCACGCCTGCCCCGGTCCTGCTGTATTTTCATGGCGGTGGCTGGGTAGCTGGTGACCTGGATACCCATGACAGTTTCTGTCGGATCATGTGCGAATGGGCCAGGTGCGCGGTCGTTGCCGTAGATTACGCCAGGCCACCGGAATTCCGCTTTCCCGCCGCCGTGGAAGATTGCTACGCCATCACCGAATGGGTGGCCGTCCAAGGCGCGGCCCTGAGGCTGGACAGCCACCGGATCGCAGTCGCCGGTGGAGGTTCCGGCGGTGGGCTGGCGGCGGTTATCTGTCAGATCGCCTATGAACGCCACGGTCCCACCATTGGTTTCCAAATGCTGCTTTATCCGCTTCTCGATTGTCTGGCGCGCACTCGTTCCCGGGCCGAGTTCGCGGGTAGATCGGGCCTGACCATTGAAATGCTCAGCTGGTATCTGGGCCAATATGTGGGCGAAGGGCAATCTTTGGACCACCCCTGGTTGTCGCCTGCGCACCGGGCTTCGTTACAGGGCTTGCCCAAAGCGCTGATTCTCACCGCCGGCTGCGATGTATTGCGTGATGAGGGCCGAGTTTATGCACACCGGTTAAAAAAAGCCGGCGTGCAGGTAAGACACACAGACTACCCAGGCATGGACCACGGTTTTATCAACTACCCTGGTGAACACCTCGCTGCGCGCAAGGCCATCCTCCAGTGTGCGCACGCCCTGGCGGAGCATTTTGGCGGCGGGACGCCCCCAGGCCCCAACCCTGCATAAATGCAAAAACGACCTGCATGATTCCGGGTTGTACGGGGCAAATTTGCACTGGTACGATCACGGGATGGTTCGTCCGCGAACATTTAGATAAAGAACAATAAAAGCAGGGAGTTACACATGACTGCTCAGGTTTTATCCGAAGCAAACCGCAGCGAGGGTCTTCAGGAAGATGTCTTGGCTGAAGTGCGCAACCATATTGGCCACCTCACCCTCAATCGCCCCGCCGGCTTGAATGCTATCACCCTGCACATGGTGCGCCTGCTGACCACGCAGTTGCGGGCCTGGGCCGATGATCCGCAGGTCCATGCCGTTGTATTGCGCGGCGCCGGGGAGAAAGCCTTCTGTGCCGGCGGCGACATCCGGTCCCTGTATGACAGCTTCAAGAACGGCAACACCCTGCACGAGGATTTCTTCGTCGAGGAATATGCACTCGACCTGATCATCCACCAATACCCTAAACCCGTGCTGGCGCTGATGGACGGGTTCGTCCTCGGCGGCGGCATGGGCCTGGTACAGGGCGCAGACCTGCGAGTAGTGACCGAGCGCAGCCGCCTGGCCATGCCAGAGGTGGCCATCGGTTACTTCCCGGACGTGGGCGGCAGCTATTTCCTGTCGCGTATTCCCGGTGAACTGGGGACTTACCTGGGCGTCACCGGCGTGCAGATTCGCGCGGCGGACGCCCTGTATTGCGGGTTGGCCGACTGGTATATCGACAGCGCCACGCTCCCCGAGCTGGACCAGCAGCTCGATCGCCTGCAATGGCACGACTCGCCCCTCAAGGACCTGCAGGGCGTGCTCGCCAAACTGGCCGCGCAGCAATTGCCCGACGCACCACTGGCGACCTTGCGGCCGGTCATCGACCATTTCTTCGCCTTGCCGGATGTGCCGAGCATTATCGAGCAGTTACAGGCAGTCACTATCGCCGATACCCATGAATGGGCATTGACCACCGCCCACCTGATGCAGTCCCGCTCGCCCCTGGCCATGGCCGTGACCCTGCAAATGCTCCGCCGTGGCCGCCACCTGACGCTGGAACAGTGCTTTGACCTGGAGCTGCACCTGGACCGCCAGTGGTTCGAGCGCGGCGACCTGATCGAAGGAGTTCGTGCGCTGATCATCGACAAGGACAAGACCCCGCGCTGGAATCCGCCGAGCGTTAATGAGCTGGACGCCGCGCATGTCAAAAGCTTCTTCCGCGACTTCGTGCAGATTGAGAAATAAGCCATGCAAGATCTTGAATATACAGAAGAACAAGTCATGATCCGTGACATGGCGCGAGACTTTGCCCGTGGCGAAATCGCTCCCTATGCCCAGGCCTGGGAAAAAGCCGGCTGGATCGACGACGCCCTGGTCACCAAGATGGGCGAACTGGGTCTGCTCGGCATGGTGGTCCCGGAAGAATGGGGTGGCACCTATGTGGACTACGTGGCCTACGCCCTCGCGGTCGAAGAAATTTCCGCGGGTGACGGTGCCACCGGCGCCCTGATGAGTATCCATAATTCAGTGGGTTGCGGGCCGATCCTCAACTACGGCACACAAGAGCAGAAACAAACCTGGCTGGCCGAACTCGCCAGTGGCCAGGCCATCGGCTGCTTCTGCCTGACCGAACCCCAGGCCGGCTCCGAAGCCCACAACCTGCGTACCCGTGCTGATTTGAAAGATGGCCAGTGGGTGATCAACGGCGCCAAGCAATTTGTCAGCAACGGCAAGCGCGCCAAGCTGGCCATTGTGTTTGCGGTGACCGATCCGGAACTGGGCAAGAAGGGTATTTCAGCGTTCCTGGTGCCCACTGATACCCAGGGCTTTGTGGTTGATCGCACCGAACACAAGATGGGCATTCGCGCCTCGGACACCTGCGCCGTGACCCTCAACCAATGCAGCGTTCCCGAGGCCAACCTGCTGGGTGAGCGCGGCAAGGGCCTGGCTATCGCCCTGTCCAATCTTGAAGGCGGGCGCATCGGTATTGCCGCCCAGGCCCTGGGCATCGCCCGCGCCGCCTTTGAAGCGGCGCTGGCCTATGCCCGTGATCGGGTGCAGTTCGACAAGGCAATCATCGAACACCAGAGCGTGGCCAACCTGCTGGCCGATATGCAAACCCAGCTGAATGCAGCGCGCTTGCTGATCCTCCACGCTGCGCGCCTGCGCAGTGCCGGCAAGCCGTGCTTATCGGAAGCCTCACAGGCCAAGCTGTTTGCCTCCGAAATGGCCGAGCGCGTGTGCTCCAAGGCGATGCAGATCCATGGTGGGTATGGGTACCTGGAAGATTACCCGGTGGAGCGCTACTACCGGGATGCGCGGATCACACAGATCTATGAAGGGACCAGCGAAATCCAGCGGATGGTGATTGCCAGGGAGCTGAAAAACTACCAGCTCTGACTGGCACGCCGCATAAAAACTGTGGGAGGGGGTTTGCTCTCGATGAGGGAGAGTCAGTCAGCACATCTATGACTGACCCAACGCCATCGGGAGCAAGTCGAATCGTCGCACCGCCCCTCCCACATTTGGATCTCCAGTGTGGTAGAGACGGCGCTTGGCCATGAATGCCGCTCAGCTCTGACTGACACACCGCATAAAACTGTGGGAGGGGGTTTGCTCCCGATGAGGGAGAGTCAGTAAATGCATCTATGACTGACCCAACGCCATCGGGGGCAAGTCGAATCGTCGCACCGCCCCTCCCACATTTGCATCTCCAGTGTGGTAGAGACGGTATTACTTATCCTTGAACTGCGGCGCACGCTTGGCCACGAACGCTGCCATGCCTTCTTTCTGATCCTGGGTCGCGAACGCCGCATGGAACACCCGGCGCTCAAAACGCACGCCTTCGGACAGGCTGACTTCAAAGGCGCGGTTCACGCTTTCCTTGACCATCATGCTGATCGGCACGGATTTGCCGGCGATCAGGGTAGCGACCTTCAGCGCCTCCTCAAGCAACTCATCGGCCGGTACGATACGCGCCACAATGCCGCAGCGCTCGGCTTCTACCGCGTCGATAAAGCGACCGGTCAGGCACATTTCCATGGCCTTGGCCTTGCCCACTGCGCGGGTCAGGCGCTGGGTGCCACCCATGCCTGGCAGCACGCCAAGGTTAATTTCCGGCTGGCCGAACTTGGCGCTGTCGCCGGCCAGGATAAAGTCGCACATCAGCGCCAGTTCACAGCCGCCGCCCAAGGCAAAGCCGTTTACCGCCGCAATGATCGGCTTACGGCGGTTAGCCACGCGGTCGCTGTCGCTGAACAGGTCGTCCAGGTAGATCTGCGGGTAGGTCAGCTCGGCCATTTCCTTGATGTCGGCACCGGCAGCGAAGGCTTTCTTCGAGCCGGTCAGCACGATGCAGCCGATCTCGGGGTTGGCTTCTAGATCGTCCAGCGCCTGGTTCAGCTCACTGACCAGTTGTGCATTCAAGGCGTTCAACGCCTGGGGGCGGTTGAGGGTGATCAGCCCGACACGGCCCTGGACGTCAAGCAAGATGGTTTCGTAACTCATGTATCGGCTCCTTAAAGATTGCGTGAGATGACCATGCGTTGGATATCGCTGGTGCCTTCGTAAATCTGGCAGACCCGCACATCGCGGTAGATCCGCTCCAAGGGGAAGTCGCTCAGGTAACCGTAACCGCCCAGGGTTTGCAAGGCGGCCGAGCAGACTTTCTCGGCCATTTCCGAGGCGAACAGCTTGGCCATTGACGCCTCGACCAGGGCCGGCTTGCCACTGTCGCGCAGGGCAGCGGCGTAATGCACCATCTGCCGGGCGACGGCTATCTGCGTGGCCATGTCCGCCAGGCGAAAAGCCACCGCCTGGTGTTCGATCAGCGGCTTGCCAAAGCTTTCGCGCTCACGGGCGTAATCGCGGGCCGCTTCGAAGGCCGCCCGGGCCATGCCCACCGATTGCGACGCGATGCCGACGCGACCGCCTTCAAGGTTGGCCAGGGCGATCCTGTAACCCTCGCCCTCCTCGCCCAGGCGGTTGGCCACCGGCACCTTCACGTCCTCAAACAGGATCTGGCAAGTGTCGGAGGCATGTTGCCCGAGCTTGTCTTCAACCCGTGCCACGGTGTAGCCCGGTGAGTCGGTAGGCACGATAAACGCACTGATGCCGCGCTTGCCCGCTGCCGGGTCGGTGACCGCGAACACAATCACGACCCCGGCGTTTTGCCCGGAGGTGATGAACTGTTTGCAACCGTTGAGTACGTAGTGATCGCCTTCAAGACGGGCACGGGTTTTCAGGCTGCTGGCATCGGAACCAGCCTGGGGCTCGGTCAACGCGAAGGCGCCGAGCATGGCACCGCTGGCCAGGGGCGTGAGGAACCGGGCTTTTTGCTGGTCATTGCCGAATTTGAGGATCGGCACGCAGCCCACCGAGTTATGCACGCTCATGATGGTCGAGCAGGCGCCATCTCCCGCGGCGATTTCTTCCAGGGCCATGGCATAGGCCAGGTAGCCGGTGTCGCAACCACCCCATTGTTCGGGCACCAGCATGCCGAAAAAGCCCAGTTCGGCCATTTCAGCAATGGCTTCCTTGGGGAAGCGATGCTCGCGATCCCATTCGGCGGCGAAGGGTTTCAGACGTTCCTGGGCGAATTGCCGGGCGGCGTCGCTGATTTGCAGTTGTTCGTCATTGGGCAGCATAAGCAGTCCTTAGTACAGGCATTCGACGGCCATGGCCGTGGCTTCACCGCCGCCGATGCAGATGGCGGCGACGCCACGCTTGAGGCCCTTCTGGCGCAGGGCCGACAACAGGGTTACCAGGATGCGTGCGCCGGAGGCGCCAATCGGATGGCCCAGGGCGCAGGCTCCGCCATGGACATTGACTTTGTCGTGAGGAATCTCCAGCTTGCTCATGGTCACCAGGCTCACAACGGCAAAGGCTTCGTTGATTTCGAACAGGTCGACTTCATCGAGGTTCCAGCCGGTCTTGCTCATCAGTTTGCGGATCGCCCCTACGGGTGCCACCGGAAACAGCCCCGGCTCGTCGGCAAACGCCGCATGCCCGTGAATCACCGCCAACGGCTTGAGCCCGCGCTTGTGGGCCTCGGATTCGCGCATCAGCAGCAGCGCAGCGGCGCCATCGGAGATCGAGCTGGAGTTGGCCGCCGTCACGGTGCCGCCTTCACGGAACGCCGGTTTCAGGCTGGCAATCTTGTCCAGTTTGGCTTTCGGCGGTTGTTCATCGTGCAGGATGGTTTTCTGCTCCTTGCCCACGGTGACCTGTACCGGGACGATTTCGCTGGCGAAGCTGCCATGGGTGATGGCTTCCTGGGCACGGGTCAGGGAAGCAATGGCGAAGGCGTCCTGGGCTTCACGGGTAAAACCGTTGTGCTCGGCGCAGTCCTCGGCGAAGGTGCCCATCAGGCGGCCCTTGTCGTAGGCGTCCTCGAGGCCGTCGAGGAACATGTGGTCGAGCACCTTGCCGTGACCCATGCGATAGCCGCTGCGCGCGCGGTCCAGCAGGTACGGTGCATTGGACATGCTCTCCATGCCACCGGCAATCACCACGTCGACGCTGCCGGCACGCAGTGAGTCGTGGGCAAGAATCGCCGCCTCCATGCCGGAACCGCACATTTTATTGAGGGTGGTGCAGCGGGTGCCCTTGTCCAACCCGGCGCCCAGGGCGGCCTGGCGGGCTGGTGCCTGCCCGAGCCCGGCCGGCAACACGCAGCCGAACAGCACTTCGTCGACGGCATCGGTGGCGATACCGGCACGTTCGACAGCGGCACGAATCGCGGCCGCGCCCAGCTGCGGCGCGGTCAGGCTCTTGAGATCGCCCTGGAACCCGCCCATGGGCGTACGCACGGCGCTGACAATAACGATTGGGTCATTCATACAGGTGGCTCCTTACTTGGCGGCCATACGCAAGGCGCCGTCGAGACGGATCACCTCGCCATTGAGCATGCTGTTTTCAAGGATATGCCGCACCAGCGCGGCATATTCGGCGGGCTTGCCCAGGCGCGGCGGAAATGGCACACCAGCAGCCAGGGAGTCGCGTACTTCCGGGGTCATGCCGGCCATCATCGGGGTTTCAAAGATGCCTGGGGCGATGGTCATCACACGGATGCCAAACCGCGCCAGTTCCCGGGCGGCGGGCAAGGTCAGGCTGGCAATCGCGCCTTTGGAGGCAGCATACGCCGCCTGGCCGATCTGGCCATCGAACGCCGCCACCGAGGCGGTATTGATGATCACACCGCGCTCACCATCGGCATTCGCCTCGGTTTCAGCAATGGCCGCAGCGGCCAGGCGCAACAGGTTGAAGCTGCCGATCAGGTTGACGTTAATCACCTGGGCAAAGCTGGCCAGGCCATGGGGGCCATTCTTGCCGAGGATCTTCTCGCCGCGCACTACACCGGCGCAGTTGATCAACCCGTGCAAACCGCCAAACGCCTCGACAGCCGCGTTAACGGCCGCTTCGGCAGCGGCTTCCTGGCTGATATCGGCTACGGCACTACGGGCGTTGTCGCCCAACTGGGTGGCCTTGGCCGCCACGGCGTCGGCATTCAGGTCGACCAACATCACCTTCGCGCCGGCCGCAATGAGCATTTCAGCCGTGGCCGCACCGAGGCCCGAAGCGCCGCCGCTGACCAGGAATACCTTGTTTTCAATCTGCATCATTGTTTCCTTTGAAAGGGATCAAGCCACGGCCGCCTGGGCCTTGGCAATTTCCTGATTACGCAAAATAAAACGTTGCAGCTTGCCGCTCGGGGTCTTGGGCAAGTCGCTGACAAATTCGATTTCTCGTGGGTAAGCATGGGCAGCCAGGCGCTGGCGCACATGCAGGCGCAGCTCTTCGGCCAATTCCGGGGTGGCGCGGTATTGCTCGCTGATCACCACGAAGGCCTTGACCAGCTCGGTACGTTCCGGGCAAGGCTTGCCGACCACGGCGGCTTCAACCACCGCCGGGTGTTCGACCAGCGCGCTTTCCACATCGAATGGGCCAACGCGGTAACCGGACGTGGTGATCACATCATCGCTGCGCCCGACAAAACTGATGCTGCCGTCCGGGTTCAGCTCGACGGTGTCGCCACTGAGGTAGTACTTGCCCACAAACGCCTTGGTCTTGACGCCCTCATAGCCGGCGAACCAGCACATCGGCGATTGTTCACGGTCGATGGCGAGAATGCCGGGCTGGCCGGCGGGCAGTTCCTGATTCTGGTCATCCAGCACCACGATGCGGTGCCCGGGCGAGGCGAAGCCCGCCGAACCCACATGCACCGGGTGCGCCAGGCCATGGTGATTGCACAGCACCATGCCCAACTCAGTCTGGCCATAGTGGTCGTGGATGGTCACGCCCAGGCTATCGGCGAACCAACGGATCACCTCCGGGTTCAACGGCTCGCCGGCACTGCTGACGATGCGCAGCTTGCCCTTTATCGAACGGGCGAACTGCTCGCCCCCGGCAATCAGCAGGCGGTACGCCGTGGGCGAACCGGCGAGGTTGGTGATCCCATATTTATTGATGACCCGACAGGTGCTTTCCAGGGTGAACGGACCATCGTAGAAAGTGATCGGATGCCCCATGGCCAGCGGCCCGGTCACGCCGAAATAGATGCCGTAGGCCCAGCCCGGGTCGGCGACGTTCCAGAACGCATCTTCGGGGCGCAGGTCCACGGCGTCGCGCATGTAGCCCTGGAACGCGACAATCGCCTTGAGTGGCACCGACAGCGCCTTGGAGGGGCCGGTGGTGCCCGAGGTGAACATCAGCAGGAACGGATCGTCGGCGCCCAGCATCACCGGCTCGCAGACGTTGGCGTGGTTGGGCAGTTCGGCCCAGAAGCTGTAGTCGCCGCGCACGATGCCCTCGCCCCTGGCCCCGGCCACCGTGACGATGGTCGGGCAGCCAGCGACTTCGGCCAGCTTGGGGCGGTTGACCGCGTCGGTGACCACCAGCGCTGCCCCGGAGCTGTTCAGCCGATGCTCGATGGCCTTGGGACCGAAGGCGGTAAACAGCGGCTGGTACACCGCGCCGATGCGCCAGGTGGCGAGCACCACCACCAGCAACTCGGCCGTGCGCGGCAACAGGCCGGCGACCTTGTCACCGCGCTTGACGCCCTGGGAGAGGAGGAAGTTGGCGAAACGTGCGGCCTGCTCCTGCAACTCGGTGAAGGTCGACGTGGCGCTGCGCCCATCTTTGCCTTCCCAGAACAAAGCGATACGCCCGGGGAGCGCGTGGCGGTCACAGCATTCTACGCAGGCATTCAACGCCTGCAGATTGCCGGCCAGCGCGGCGTCGACGGTGTGCTGGTAATCAAACCCGGTGGTGGCAGCCAAATACTCACGCATCGTTTCCAATCCTTCTGTATTTTTATTTTCAGGACTTTTTGACTCGATAAATCAGCTGGAATAGTCGCTCCAGAGCGTTGCAGCGGCAATGGTCAAAGCCTTCAACCTGGCTGACTGGTTTGGCCAATCCGGTGTGGGGGGCACCTGTTGAGTCCGGGGTGGCCTGGGGGCCGACAGCCCTGCGGTAGATGCCGCCCAGGCATTTCACGGCTACAATGCGCGCCTCGACCGTGACAAGCCTGACTAAAAAAACTATGTCCTTGCCCAAGCATCACCTGGAATTGCTCAGCCCTGCCCGCGATGTCGCCATTGCGCGCGAGGCTATCCTGCATGGCGCCGACGCCATCTACATCGGCGGGCCGAGCTTCGGCGCTCGCCATAATGCCTGTAACGAGGTGAGCGATATCGCTCAGCTGGTGGAATTCGCCCGGCGTTACCATGCCCGTGTGTTCACCACCATCAACACCATCTTACATGACAACGAGCTGGAACCTGCGCGCAAGCTGATCCATCAACTCTACGATGCCGGTGTCGACGCGCTGATCGTGCAGGACCTGGGCGTGATGGAGCTGGATATCCCGCCCATCGAGCTGCACGCCAGCACCCAGACCGACATCCGCACCCTGGGCCGCGCCAAGTTTCTCGACCAGGCCGGTTTCTCGCAGTTGGTATTGGCTCGCGAACTGAACCTGCAAGAAATCCGCGCCATCGCCGACGAGACCGATGCCGCCATCGAGTTCTTTATCCACGGCGCGCTGTGCGTGGCGTTCTCCGGGCAGTGCAACATCTCCCACGCGCAAAATGGCCGCAGCGCCAACCGCGGTGACTGCTCCCAGGCGTGCCGCCTGCCGTACACCTTGAAAGATGACCAGGGCCGCGTGGTCGCGTTTGAAAAGCACCTGCTGTCGATGAAGGACAACAACCAGAGCGCCAACCTGCGTGCCCTGGTCGAAGCCGGCGTGCGCTCGTTCAAGATCGAAGGTCGCTACAAGGACATGGGCTATGTGAAGAACATCACCGCCTACTACCGCCAGCGCCTCGACGAAATCCTCGAAGACCGCCCGGACCTTGCCCGCGCTTCCAGCGGCCGTACTGCGCATTTCTTTGTGCCCGACCCGGAAAAAACCTTCCACCGTGGCAGCACCGATTACTTCGTCACCGACCGCAAGATCGACATCGGCGCGTTCGACACCCCGACCTTTACCGGCCTGCCGGTGGGTGTGGTGGAAAAAGCCGGCAAGCGTGACTTGCAGGTGGTCACCCAGGAGCCGCTGTCCAACGGTGATGGCCTGAATGTGCTGGTCAAGCGTGAAGTGGTGGGGTTCCGCGCCAATATCGCCGAGCCCAAGGGTGAGTTCGAAGAAGACGGCGAGAAGCGCTACCGCTATCGCGTCGAACCGAATGAAATGCCCGCCGGCCTGCATCAGTTGCGCCCCAACCACCCGCTGAACCGCAACCTGGACCATAACTGGCAACAGGCGCTGTTGAAGACCTCGGCCGAGCGCCGTATCGGCCTGTCATGGGTGGCACGCCTGCGTGAAGACCATCTGCAAGTCACCGCCACCAGCGAAGAAGGCATCAGCGCCAACGTCACCCTGCCCGGCCCGTTTGGCGTGGCCAACAAGCCGGAACAGGCGCTCGACACGTTGCGCGACCTGCTTGGCCAGCTTGGCACCACCGAATACCACGCCACCCGCATCGAGCTGGATGCCCCGCAGGCCTTCTTCATCCCCAACTCGCAGCTCAAGGCACTGCGCCGTGAAGTGATCGAGGCGCTGACCGCTGCCCGCATCAAGGCGCACCCACGGGGCGGGCGCAAGGCTGAAACCTCGCCACCGCCGGTCTACCCCGAGGCGCACCTGTCGTTCCTGGCCAATGTCTACAATCAGAAAGCCCGGGACTTCTACCATCGTCACGGCGTCAAGCTGATCGACGCGGCCTTTGAAGCCCACGAAGAAACCGGCGAAGTACCGGTGATGATCACCAAGCATTGCCTGCGTTTCTCGTTCAACCTGTGCCCAAAACAGGCCAAGGGCGTGACCGGGGTGAAAACCAAGGTAGCGCCGATGCAGTTGATCCACGGCGACGAAGTGCTGACCTTGAAGTTCGACTGCAAGCCCTGCGAAATGCATGTGGTGGGCAAGATCAAGGGGCATATCCTTGGGTTGCCGCAACCGGGCAGCGCCGTAGAGCATTTCAACCCGGAAAACCTCATCTATCAGGGCACGCACTAATCGCTCTTGTAGGAGCGGGCTTGCCCGCGAAAAACCTGAGGACGCCGCGTTTCAACCAGATGCGCTGCGTTTTCGTTAACGTTCTTCGCGAGCAAGCTCGCTCCTACCTAGGTTGCGGGGCCACCACCAGCCCCGCTGTAACCCTGCCGCCGCCAGCAGAATCGCCGCCACCCCCAGCCATTGCAGCCAACCCAGGCGATGCCCGAAGGCAATCCAATCGACGAAAATCGCCGCAATCGGGTAGATGAACGACAGTGCGCCGGTGATCGCGGTTGGCAGTTTCTGGATCGCGCCATACAGCAGCACATACATCAGCCCTGTATGTACCACGCCTAACGTCACCAGTGCGGCCCAGGCATTGGTGGATGTCGGCAAGCCGCTCCAGGGCACCAGAGGCGCCAGCAGTACCGCGCCAGTGACCACCTGGATCAACGCCATCAGATGCGGCGGCACCGCCTTGAGGCGCTTGATGATCAACGCGGCTATCGCATACAAGAAGGCCGCGCCGAGGGCCAATGCAATACCCACCAGGTAATTGCCGCCGCTCGTTTGCTCGCCGTGGGCGGTGACAATCGCCAACATGCCCACGAAGGCTACGCTCAACCACGCCAGTTTCTGCACGGTGATTTTTTCACCGAGAAACAGCGCTGCCAGCATCACCAACATGAATGGCTGCACGTTGTACACCGCCGTACTGATGGCTATCGATGCGCGCGAATAAGATTCGAACAGCAGCAGCCAGTTACCGACGATAGCCACGCCGCTGAGCACTGCCAGCCCGAGCGTCGCCCAGTTGAGCAGGTCCAGGCGCAGATAACCCAGCCACGCACAGACCAGCAACAGTGTCAGCGCGCCGATCACGCAGCGCCAGAACACCACTTCGATCACCGACACGCCAGACACCAGCACAAACCAGCCAATGCTGCCCGAGATCAGCATGGCGGCGACCATTTCCCACGACCCGCGGCGGATGGATGAATCCATGATTGAAACTCCTCAAGTGAGGCTCAATTATGGCAATCTGCTCGACACGGCTACAGTGACTAAAAAAGGCAAAACCTGAAAAACACCTTTTCTTATTAGGCGGATAGCATGATCGACACCATCGACCAGCAATTGATCGCGGCCTTGATGGACGACTCGCGACTGTCCCTCAAGGCGCTGGCGGGCATCACCGGTTTGTCTTCACCGAGCGTCAGCGAACGCCTGCGGCGCCTGGAAGAACGCGGTGTGCTGACTCACTACACCGTCGTTATCGACCCCAGGCATTTCGGCTACCTGCTGCAAGCCATCGTGCGCATCCGCCCCCTGCCCGGCAAATTGCAGGAGGTGGAACGCCAGATCCAGGCGATCCCCGAGTTCACCGAATGCGACAAGGTCACCGGTGAGGATTGCTTTATCGCACGCCTGCATGTGCGCACGATGGAACATCTGGACGTTCTGCTCGACCGGCTCAACGCCTATGCCGAAACCAACACCGCGATCGTCAAGAAAACCCCGGTGAAACGGCGTTTACCGCCCTTGGCTGATTAGCGACAAACTGCGTGATCCGCCGACAGGCCTCGGCCAGACGCTCCTCACCCAAGGTAAACGACAGCCGGACGAACCCCTGGGCCGGCTCGCCAAAGGCCGCCGCGTCCAGCACCGACACCCCGGCCTCGCGAAACAGGCGCCAGGCAAACTCCAGGGAGCTGAGGCCTGTGCCACGCACATCCACCAGCACAAACATGCCCGCTTGCGGCGCCTGTACGTGGATGCCTGGGCAAGCGCTCAGGCCAGCCACCACCAAGTCGCGTCGGCGCCGGTAGATCTCGCGCATGCCTTCAGTCACCTGGTCATGGGCCAACACCGCCGCCGTCGCCGCCTCCATCACAAAGCCCGGCAAGCCGTACAGCATGCTCAACATCAGGGTTTCGGCGTGCTTCACCATCTGTGGCGCGGCGATGAGCCAACCGATACGCCAACCGGTCATGGCATGGGACTTTGACAAGCTGCCGATGACGACGCAGCGCTCAGCCATGCCGGGCAATGCCGCAAGGCTGTGGTACTGGCCGTCAAATACCAGGCTTTCGTAGACCTCATCCACCACCACCCACAGGTCATGGGCGATCGCAAGTTCGGCGATGGCTTGCAGTTCCTGCAGGTTGAGCACCACCCCAGTCGGATTGTTCGGGTTGGAAAAGAACATCGCCCGCGTGCGCGGGGTGATCGCCGCAGCGAGCAGTTGTGAATCCAGGCGAAAGCCGGATTGCGCACTGCATGGCACTCGCACCAGGGTCGCGCCGCTGGCCTTGAGCGTGGCCTCGTAGGTGACGTACATCGGATCGAGCACCAACACCTCGTCGCCAGCCTGCAGCAGGCACAGCGAGCTGATAAACAACGCATTCTGCGCACCGGCCACGATGATCACGTTGTCGGCAGTCAGCGGGCGATCCAGGGTGTTGCTGTAGCGCGCCGCAACTGCCTCGCGCAGGGCCGGGCGACCGGGGATCTCGGTGTAATGGGAGTCGCCCATGTGCAGGGCGTTGACGGCGGCGTCGGTGATGAAGGATGGCGTGGCAAAATCCGGGTCGCCGACACTGAGGATAATGATGTCGTCGCCCTGGCTGGCGGCCTGGAACGCAGCGTGGTGGATGTCCCAGGCGGCGACGCCCTGCCCTGCAATTTGTTCGACGAAGGGGGAAAACCGCATGCCAGGGCCTCTGGTTCAACATGAAAAGACGTGAACCCGTTGATAGGTGAACGGGAAGGAGGATTCAACATAGTGCATACCCAGCACTCCTTCAACGGCCAACATGTGGCTGTAATCACATTGAACCTGCATCCCTCGGGCGTCCTCAAACCTGCATAGACCACGGCCCTGGAACACGCTCGATGACTTTTATTCTCTGGATGGCTGTGCTCGGCGCCGTACTGCTCACCCTCGCCCTCACCTCCTCCTACCTGCGCTGGATGCCCGTGACCACCTCGGCAGTCTGCCTGCTGCTGGGCATCGCCATCGGCCCGTTGGGCGTGGACCTGTTGCACCTGGACATCAAGGGCTCGGCGCGCTGGATGGAGCATTTGACCGAAGTCGCAGTGCTGTTTTCGCTATTCGTCAGCGGCTTGAAATTACGCCTGCCTCTGCGCCATCGCATCTGGCGCATTGCGTTTGGCATGGCCGGGCCGGTGATGTTGCTGACCATCCTCGGCACCTGCCTGGTGCTGCACTACCTGTTGCAACTGTCGTGGGGCGTTTCGCTGCTGGTGGGCGCCATGCTCGCGCCGACCGACCCGGTGCTGGCCGGCCTGGTGCAGGTCAACAATGCCCAGGACTATGACGCCCTGCGCTTCGGTTTGTCCGGCGAGGCCGGCTTGAACGACGGTACAGCCTTCCCCTTTGTGATATTCGGCCTGCTGTTCATGCAACACGGCGGGTTTGACGGCGACTGGCTAGGCGGCTGGATATTGAAGAACCTGCTATGGGCGGTGCCGGCGGGACTGCTGATTGGCTACTGGATGGGTCGCGGCATCGGCCGGGTCACATTGCGCATGCGCATCACCAATGCGGACAGCACTTTGTCGCCCAATGATTACCTGACCCTGGCACTGATCGCCCTGGCTTACGTGGCCGCTGAAGCCGTCGGCGGCTACGGCTTCCTTGCCGTGTTTGCGGCGGGCCTGGGCCTGCGTCAGGCCGAGGTCAAATCCACCGGCAATGCTGATACGCCGGCCGAACACCTGGCGCAGCCGGTGGTGGGCCACCTCGAGGTGGAACCGGAACAGGCTCTGCACGGCGACGTCAGCCAATTGCAGGACACGCAAATCGCCGCCGGGGTGATGATGAACGACATGCTGTCGTTCGGCAGCCTGGTGGAGCGCTCCATGGAAGTGTTCCTGGTGACCCTGTTGGGCATCGTGTTGGTCAGCCACTGGGACTGGCGCGCGCTGGCGGTGGCGGCATTGCTGTTTGGGGTGATTCGCCCGGTCAGCGTGTTTGCCATGCCTTGGGGCGGCCTGCTGGACCGTCGACAACGCGGGCTGATGAGTTGGTTCGGGATTCGCGGGATCGGTAGCATCTACTACCTGTTTTACGCGCTCAACCATGGGCTGATCGGTACCAGCAGCACGGTGGCGGTGAACCTTACCCTGTCGGTGATCGCCCTGAGCATCGTCGTTCACGGCCTGAGTACCCAGCCGATGCTGGGCTGGTATGAACGACGTGCCGGGGCGAAGGGTCAGTCCTGATTTTCGGTATTGCCGACGTCCGCCGCTTCATCCAGATCATTAAGCGGGACTTCGGCATCGTCCATCAATGAACCCGGGTCTTCATTGCCCGGATCGTTGAGTTCGTCGTCGAGTTCTTTTGACATGAGCCTCTCCTCTAGCCGCCTTGGGTATCGATATCCGCATCGGTTTCAGGCTTGGGCTCGCGCTCAGGCTTGAAGTCTGGACTGTAGTCGTTTTCCTTGGCCTTGGGGTCGCTATCGGCCTTGGGGTCTTTGGGGGCATCGGCAGAGGTGCCGGGAGCTGGCTCGCCACGGTCGATGGCGGGATCATTACGATTGTCGAGCTGGGGGTCTTTGCTGTTGGTCATGGCGCACCTCTTTGCAGCGCTGGGGGAAACTGTACGGCATAGGGGTAAGGCGCCACTTCAGGCCGTGAAGTTCATTCCAATTGCTCAGCGCAACGGGTTGTCGACCTGGATGTAAAACGCATAGATCCCCAATACCAGCCAGAACACCATGAACAACCACGGCGCACGCATGGAGAACAGCAGCGACTTGCGGTATCCCTTGTGCGTCGACTCCATCTCGGAGAACAACGGTGATTCATCGTAGGCCATGCCCATTACCGGCTCACTGCGCAGCAGCTCGCTTTGCTTGTAGTGCCAGTGGTCGATGATTTCATAGGCGGCACGTATGCCAGGCCAGGCGTTGAGCGAGCTTAAGATACCCAGCGCGGCGAGGATCACCGGCACCACCAGGGTGAACAGCTTGCCCCACTCCGGGTTGAGATTGCCCATGCCGGAGACAAAGGCGATGACCAGGAATGACTGCGCCGTGAGGTAGGCGTCAGTACGGTTGGCCAGGATGGAGGTTTCGTACTGGATCTCGCGGCGGTAG
The DNA here is from genome assembly GCF_036704165.1 of Pseudomonas khavaziana. NCBI lineage: Bacteria > Pseudomonadati > Pseudomonadota > Gammaproteobacteria > Pseudomonadales > Pseudomonadaceae > Pseudomonas > Pseudomonas khavaziana. Next base: position 3,301,858 of record NZ_CP129946.1, on the reverse strand, counting down.
AAGTCGAGGCGGTCCTTGGGCGAGCCGAAGATCTTCGCGTTGTGCTCGCTGTGGTCGGTCAGGGCTGCTTCGGGCGTGTTTGGAGAGATGATTCTGGGCACGACGGGGCTCCACACGATAACTAATCTGGTTAGAAGACGTGGGCTTCGATGAAGTTCAAGTTTGTTCACGCCCAGGGTGGAACGAACACGCTTTGAATGTGTGGGGGCTTGCTCCCGATAGCGGTGTATCAGCCAGCTTATTTGTAGCTGGCTCACCGCTATCGGGGCATGGGTATCTACACAACTGTATAGCCGCCGACGGTAACCACGATGCGCAGCGAGCCGCTCTTGATCTTGATCTGCTTTTGATCTCAGGCGCCCCGTTAAACCACGCTGGCCGGAATTCGACAGGGATTTGGGGGGTAAACCGGCAGGGATGCCGGTTTAGCCGCCCCGCGCCATGGATGGCGCGTGGCGGCGGCCGCCCAAATCCCTGGCGAATTACGGGCACACCGAGCCCAGGCGAGGTGCCGAGTGGTGGGGCAAGAGCGTTTTGCTTACTTTTGCGCTTTTCAAAAGTGAGCCGCTGTAAAAGCGGAACCCTAAGTGGCCGTTGCCCAAATAACGGATATGTACTCGGTCTGATCCAACATGCTGGTCGGCTGTCAGGCCGCCATCGGGAGCAAGCCCCCTCCCACATTTGGATCGCGGTGCATCAGTTAGATAGCTATAAGTTGCCAGGCCGCAAGCCCCCTTGCCAGAGGAGCAGCGGCCTACCAAAGTTGTATAGATACCCATGGCTATCGGGGCAAACCCTTTCCCACATTTGCACCGCCGCTCCTCTGTCAGTTATCGATCGCCCACCAACGCGGCAGCAATTGCCGTACCCGCGCTTCGCCGAACCGATCATCGATCAACATCACCACGCCGCGGTCCTGCTGGCTGCGGATCACCCTGCCCGCGGCTTGTACGACCTTCTGCAGGCCGGGGTACAAGTAGGTGTAATCGTAGCCGGCGCCGAAGATCGCGCCCATGCGTGCCTTCATTTGCTCGTTGACCGGGTTCAGTTGCGGCAGGCCCAGGGTCGCAATGAAGGCGCCGATCAAGCGCGCACCGGGCAAGTCGATGCCTTCGCCAAACGCACCGCCCAGTACCGCAAAACCAATGCCTTGGCTGTGCTGGGTGAACTGGTCGAGGAAGGCCTGGCGCTCGGCCTCGGCCATGCCGCGGGATTGCAGCCACAGCGCAATCTGCGGGTGCCGCTCGGCCAACAACTGCGCCACCTGTTGCAGGTAATCGAAGCTGGAAAAGAACGCCAGGTAGTTACCCGGCTGCTCGACAAATTGCCGCGCAATCAGCTCGACAATAGGCGTAAGCGACGCCTGGCGATGCACGAACCGGGTGGAGATGGCATCGACAATACGCACCTGCAATTGCTCGGCCTTGAACGGCGACTCCACATCGACCCAGGCGGTGTCCGCTGGCATGCCGAGCAAGTCGGCGTAATAGTGGCGCGGGCTCAAGGTTGCGGAAAACAGCACACTGCTGCGGGCGGCAATCAATCGAGGCCGGATGAACTCGGCCGGCACCACATTGCGCAGGCACAGGGTTGAGCTGCTGCGCTTGCCGTTGAACTGGCGCTTGCTGATATCGAAGATGAAGTGTTCATTGAACAGCTCCGCCACTTTGGCCCATTGCAGGGCTTCAAAGTAGAAAGCTTGCAGGTCGCCGCTGAGGGCTTCGGGGTGATCGTTGAAATAGTCACCCATGGCGCTGATGCACAGGCTCAGGGCTTGCAGCAATTTTTCGGGCCGGGTGGCATAGGCCTGGTACGGCGCGACTTGCTCCTTGTGCAGGGCGTTCCACTCGCGGTTCAGACGCTGCAAGGGTTTCTTCAGCACCTCGGGTGCCGTGTCACGCAGGGTCTTGAGGCTGTACTGGTCAAGGCTGGCGCTGTACATCGAACGGGCGCGCTCTACCAGGTTATGCGCTTCGTCCACCAGCACCGCGACGCGCCACTGGTTCAACTGGGCGAGGCCGAACAACATGGCGCCAAAATCGAAAAAATAGTTGTAGTCGGCGACTACCAGGTCGCTCCAGCGCGCCATTTCCTGGCTCAGGTAGTACGGGCACACCCCATGGGCCAAGGCGACATCGCGCAGGCTGCGTTGATCGAGCAGGCGCACTTGGGACGCGGCTTGGCGCGCGTCGGGCAAGCGGTCGTAAAAGCCCTTGGCCAGTGGGCAGGAATCGCCGTGGCAGGCTTTGTCCAGGTACTCGCATGCCTTGTCCCGGGCCACCAGCTCAAGTACCCGTAGCGGCAGATCGGGGCTGCTGGCGTACAGCACCTGGGCAGCGTCCAGGGCAAGCTTGCGCCCTGGGGTCTTGGCGGTGAGGAAGAACAACTTGTCCAGTTGCTGCGGCGCCAGAGCCTTGAGCATCGGGAAAATCGTACCAACGGTCTTGCCGATGCCGGTGGGCGCCTGGGCCATCAGGCAACGGCCGGTACTCACGGCTTTGTAGACCGATTCAGCCAAGGCACGTTGCCCAGGACGAAACTCGGCATGGGGAAACGCCAGGGCTTGGGCGGCGCTGTTACGTGCGCTGCGGTGTTGCATTTCCTGCCGGGCCCAGTCCAGGAACAGCGCGCACTGCTGCTTGAAGAAGTGCTCCAGGTCTGGCGCGTTGAAATGTTGGTTCAACAGGGTCTCGCCTTCGCCGACGATATCGAAATACACCAGCGCCAGGTCGATGTCGTCGAGACCGAGTTTCTGGCACATCAGCCAGCCATACACCTTGACCTGGGCCCAGTGCAGTTGCCGATGGTTGGCGGGCTGGGCGGCGAGATCGCCACGGTAGGTCTTGACCTCTTCCAGACGGTTGGCGTCCGGGTCGTAGCCGTCCGCCCTGCCCCGCACTTTGAGCTGCAGGTATTCGCCCTCGAGGGCGACCTCGTTCTGATAGTGCGCGCTACGCCGGGAAGCCACCGTGCGGTGACCGACGATCCCTTCCTGGGCGCTGGGCGACGGCGTAAAACGCAGGTCAAGATCACCGACCTTGGCCGTGAACTCACACAAAGCCCGCACGGCCACGCTGTAACTCAAGCGGGTTGCTCCGCCCAGCGCACGTAGCAAACGGTGACCGGCATCTGGTACTCGGCGCAGAACGCCAGCCAACGCAATTGGTTGTCTTGCAGACGGTCGCCGGGGCCCTTGACCTCGATCATGCGGTAGGTCTTTTGTGCGGGCCAGAACTGAATCAGGTCGGGCATGCCGGCGCGATTGGCGCGGATGTCCACCAGCAGGCGCGCAAACCAATGGCGCAGGTGTTCGGCGGGCAGGCAGGCCAGGGCTTGTTCCAGCAGCTCTTCACTGAGCAGGTTCCAGAACACGAACGGCGACTGGATGCCCCATTTGTCCGCGTAGCGTTGGCGAATGGTGGTCTTGTAGCACTCATCCTCCAGTTGCTCGAAGCAGGCAGCAAACAAAGCTTCTCGACGTTGATGGAAGTCCTCGCTGTGCAGGTCCGCCGGCCCACGCTGGAACGGGTGGAAGAACGCCCCCGGCAGCGGCGCGAAAATCGCGTCCCAACACAACAGCCCGAACAGCGAATTGATCAGGCCGTTCTCGACGTAATACACCGGTGCGTCCGGCTCGTTCAGATGCGCCTGCACGCAAAATTCCACCGACATCATCGGCTCCGGCTCCAGTACCAGGTCCAGGCGCGCAACGGCCTGTGGCTTGGCCTTGGGCTGCGCCGGCTCGCCCAGTTTGCGCCGCAAGCGGGGCAGCACCCGTAGCAGGTGCTGGTGTTCAGCGGCACTCTCCGGAGCCTGTTGGGCGGCGATCGCCAGGGCCATGGCCTGCGCGTAATCTTCCTGGCGCTCCAATACACGGATCAACCGCGCCCGTGCGCCGGGATAGGTGCAGTGTCGGTAAACCTGTTCAGCCAGCGCCAACTCGCCACAGCGCTCGCCATACTGGCCGATCTGGAAGAGCAGTTTGGCGCGGCGTTTTTCCAGCCAGGGGTTATCGGTATACAGCGTGGCGACCTGTGCCAGCACCGCATCCAGCGCCTCACCGGCTTCAAAGGCTTGCTGACATTGGTGCAGGAACAGGAAACCCTGCACGTCGTCACGGGTGCGCAAACCACGTGACTCGGCGCAGAACGGGACTTTTTCATAGGTGTAGATGCCCAGGTCTGCCAGCACGAATTCCGACCAGTCCTGATGCAGATTGCCGAAGAACATCAGGCGCAGGCGATCACACAACTCCATCACCGTGAGGCTATAGAGCACATCGTCTACATCGGGACACCATTGGGCAAAACTGCGCTGTTCGCTGAACTGCGTGGCCAGTGGCTCGAGCCAGGCGGCCTTGTTGGCCTTGGGCTGGTCGATCCAGGGCCTGAACGCATTCAGGATTTCGCCCTTTTGCAGCAAGGTGAACAAGGTCGCAAACGGCAGCGGGCTTTGGTCGTCCACCCAGCCCAGTTCGCGCAACGGGCCCACCGCTGCATGGGGGCAACCGATTTCCAGGTAATTGAGCTTGGCGCCGCGAAAATGCACGCCCTTGCGCATCACCATGCGCACCAATAACGCCTGTGACGCCTGGGGCAAGCTGTCAAATTGCTGAATGAAATGCTCTTCGTGCGCCTCGAGCAAATCGGCATAGCGCTGCCCCAGCCAAGCCAGCACCTGGCGGAAGTTATGCAAGTAATACAAGGGGTTTTCGAGAGTGTTGACCATGGCGCAAGGCAATCAAATACTGGTTATGCATACAGAGTGCCGCTGCTAAGCGCTTGTTGCAATCGGTAATAGATAAATGGTCCCTGCAACTTTTTGTAAAAAAGCGATCAGATGAGGGAGTTGATCGCGTAATATTTATCGCCCCCCAGCCATGGGTGGCGGGACTTTTCAGGGTTAAGGTAAGGGTAATGAACATGAAGAATTTGGGGCTTCCACTGGTTGCGCTCACTTTTCTGGTATTGGCCGGTTGCTCCACGCAAACCGTCGTGACATTGCAAAATGGTACGCAGTATTTGACCAAGGACACACCCAACGCCAAGACAGCCGACGGCTTCTATGAGTTCACCGATATTGCGGGCAAGCGCATTCGCATCAAGGCGGATGACGTGGCCACGGTGCGCAAGGAAAACTAATCCTTCAGGCGAATCGGGATCAAATGTGTGAGGGGGCTTGCTCCCGATGAGGGTGGTCAGTAAGCACATCTGTGACTGTCCCACCCTCATCGGGAGCAAGCCCCCTCCCACAGTTTTCAACCGTATTGCAATTTAACTGATCACTATCCCCTCTCCTGACACACTGCTTACTCCCACCAGCGTCACCGAATCGGCGCCAAAGCTGATCACCGTGTCTGCGCCCACCACCTTGGTGTGCTCGCGATAATCCGTACTGCCCTGCACATCGGTGAATACCAGCTTGTCGGTTGCTTGATAGCCAATCACTCGGTCATTGCCAAACTGCCCGCTGAACAAAAATGTGTTATGCCCGCTGCTGTCGCGGATCGTGTCATTGCCCTTGCCGCCTTCGATAAAGTCTTCGCCCTGGCCGCCCTTGATCAGGTCGTTGCCGTCGCTGCCGATGATGAAGGTGTTGCCCTTGTGCGCCTCGGCGTTGCGATTCAAGTCCTGCACCCAGGTGGTGGCCCGTGCCGGGTCGGACAGGTTGGCGACGATCACCGTGGAGTCGCGGGTCATCTGCTCGTAGAAGCCGGAATCGAGGATGCGGGTCATGCCGTCGCCGTAACCGGTGGGCAAGTGTGAAACCCAGGTCGGCAGGTTGAGGATGGAAAATGGCAGCACGTTCCACAGCGTTGACGCGTAGTGGTCGTTGAAGCTGACGATATTGTCGGTGCTCGATTCGTGGGGCTTGTCGTGCACCCCCAGGGACGACAGGTTGAATGACGAGCCATCCAGGGCGCGGAACACCGGGTCGTTTTCATAACCAACGTTCAGCACCTTGTCGCCGGCGCTCTGGGTGGGTGAAGCGTAGGCCACGTAGTTGGCGTCCTTATAGAACCCCGACCATTTGCCGTCGCTCAAGTCGGCCATGCTGTTGACCGCCAGGCCGCCCAGGCTGTGGCCGCTGACCACCACGTCGTTGCCGCTCAGGCCTTGGGCCGTGGCGTAGGCCGCGACGTTGCCGAGCAAGTTGCCAAAGGCTTCGCCCGTGTAGTTTTTTGCGTAGTCCTTGGGGCCGAACGCGGCCAGCAGGTCGCTGATCACGTCGCCGATGGCGTCTGTGACCAGGTTTTCCCGAGGCCCCGACGTGCCACGAAAGCCGATGCCGATTTCCTGCAATTTGCCAGCCTCATCGTACTTGCCCAGCACCTCGACCTGTGCCGTAGCGTAGGCGGCCTTTTCACCGAAGAAAGTGCCCCGCGCATCAACCTTGCCGCTGTAACCCAGGGTATCGGCGCTGATGGGGGACCAACCGGCTTTTTGTACCGCATCGAGGGCGGCTTTTTCCGCGTCGGGGTTCCAGGGGATACCGGGGATCACCCCTTGGGAATCGCTGCTGCCAATCAGCGCGCCGACCAGTGTGGCCGGCAGCCCAAGGCCGAGACCATTGTTCTGGTAGCCGACGGCAAAGCCGTGATCCAGGTTGTGGTAGGCATACACCGTGATCGCCATGGCATCGGCGAACAGCGCCTTGGAGTCCTCGGTACCGAGGTTTTTATAGTCAAAGATACCCATTGGTAGTGCCTCTCTGTTGTTGGATTTGTAGAGAAAGCCAAAACACCTGTTATCCGTTATCTCATGTAGGAGCGAGCTTGCTCGCGAAGATCGTCAACGATAACGCGCCCTGCCTGAGGGAATGCGGCGCTATTGAGTTTTTCGCGAGCAAGCTCGCTCCTACAGTGTTTGCGTTAGAACGCCCAGTCCAGGCTCAAACCGACGCCGTGTACTTTCTCCTTGCTGGCCAGCAGGCCGTTGTAGTCGAAGTTCACCCGCGCCTCCTTGCTCAACGCCAGGCTGACCCGCGCCCCTACCAGCGCGGCATCGCGCACCATCGGCGCACTTTCCACGCTGAACGAAGGGCCGCCGGAGGCGAACGCCAGGTGCTGCTCGGAATCGGTGCTGCTCAGGTTGTGCTGCCAGCCCAGGGTGCCGGACACCTCCAGTTGCTGGTGGTCGTTGACATTGAAGGTCTTCAAGGCACGCACACCCAAGGTGCTCAACACCAGGTCGCGGCTGTCATCACCACTTTTCAGCGCAGCGGCATCGCCCTTCTCTTTGAAGCTGTCAGTGTCCAGGTGCACGTAGGCCAGGTTGGCGAACGGCTCCAGGGCCAGCGGTTGCAGGTTGATGCGATACGCCGCTTCGGTGAACACCTGGGTGCTGTGTGCATCGACCTTGGCCTTTTGCTTGCCGCTGACGTCGCCGTATTGCAGGTCGCGCTTCACATCGGCGCGGTGCCAGCTGTAGGTCGCGCCACCGCTCAGGCGCCAGGCGCCGATTTCATGCCCGGCATAGGCCCCGAAATGGTAGCTGTCGACCGAGGCACGGCTGTGGGTGTCGCTGCCCATGTTCAGCGACGTGTCGCTGTAGCCCGCCACCAGGCCGATGCGCGTGGCGTCGTCGAGCGCACCATCCACCCCGGCGAGCATGCCGCCGATGGAGGTGTTATAGCCTGCCGTGTCGCTACGGCTGTCGGTCTTGCCCCAGGCGCCCAGGGCCTTGACCCACACGTTGCCGCGGGTGTCGATGGCTTGGCTGGTGGCGCCCATCTCGCCATTGCGCAGGCGCTCGCCTACCGCTTCGCGAACGTAGCGGCTGTCATTGACCAATGCGGTTTGCAGCGCTGGGTAGACTTCACCACTCAGTTGCTGGAACGCGCCCTGGGCCGAGGCGGCCGTGGGTGCCAGCAGCAAGCTTTCATACACACCATTGCCCGCGCCCAACTGCTCGGCGGCGGCGGCCACGGCGCGCTGGTTCGGCGTAGCGGCCACACTGGCGAAGCTGTTGGTGCGCGTCACGTCCAGCTGCACGCCGTTGGCTGCATAGTTCAGGGTGCCGCCGACAAACAGGTAGTTGGGCAATACCGCACCAAAGCTGCCGGTGATCCCGCCTACCGCTTGCAGGATGTTGTATTGGCGGCCGATCAGGCTTTGGGCCTGGGTCGCGCTCAACAAGGTCGGGCTGTTTTCCAGGGCCAGGGTCACGGTGCCGCCGTTAAGCGTGGCGGTACCACCGGCGACGATACGGTCGCTGCTGGTGGGCGACAATTCCACGGCGTAGGTTGAGCCCGCATCGAACGTGACGTTACCCGCCACGTTCAAGGTGCCGATGGAATTACCCGGCGCCACGGTGCCACCGCTTTTTGCGGTCAGCGATCCGATGCGCCCCGAGCCACCGAGCACGCCGGCCTGGCTGACGCTGACGTCGGAAGTCAGCGAGCCGTTGATCGCCAACAAGCCCTGGTTGACCAGGGTCGGGCCGCTATAGGTGTTGGTGCCGGTCAGCACCAGGCTGCCGATGCCCTGCTTGGTCAGGCCGCCATGGCCGGAGATGTCGTTACTCCACACATCCAGCCCGCAGTGCACATCATTGCAAATCCGCTGGGTCGGCTTACCGGCATCTACCACTGCGCCGATCCCTGGCAGGTCCGCCACGAACTGGCCGCTGCCGTAAGCGCCATCGATACGGAACTCGGCGGGAATATCCTCTGCGGTGACAAACATCCCCGGCCCATTGACCGCCTTGCCCAGGTTGATCATGCCCCAGCCATACAGCGAGTCGATGCCCGGCGCGCCGAGGTCGGTGGCGGTGGTCTTGAGCAGCGTGGAGATCTGGTCGCCGCTCATGTACTGGAAGCGCTCCATCAGCACCGCTGCTGCACCAGCGACGTGGGGCGCGGCCATGGAGGTGCCGTTTTTGTTGGCCCAGTCGGTGGTCAGGTTGTTCAGGTCGGTGCCATTGATGATCGAGCTGTAGATCTTGGTGCCGGGGGCCGACACGCAAAAGCTCGCCGCATAGCCGCAGCGCGAGGAGAAGGTGCTGATCACATAGGGATTGGCGCTGGTGGTGTCCGGGTTCTGCTGCAACGCCGCCACTGACAGCCAGTTCGGCGCAATCTGCGGCACAAAATACGCCAGGCCGGAAATCGCATCCGGGTTGTTAAGGTTGTAGTCGTTACCGGCGGCAAAGATGGTCAGCACACCGCTACGCGCCGCATCGATCGCGCCTTGATAAGCCCCCCCTGCGATCGTGCCGAGAATCGGTCGGATCGTATTGAACTGCGCCTGGGCTTCATTGACGGTGAAATTGGGGAACGCCGGATCGCGGCCGCCCTTGGCATATTGATCACCAATGCCGATGCCCCAGCTGTTGTTGATGATGCGTGCGCCACTGGCGACCAGCCCATCCCAGCCGGCTTTGTACACCGCGCCGTCGTTGCCGAGGATGATCCCGTCTTCCGGGCCCGGGTCACCGTTTTCGGCGGTGAGGATTTGCGCATTGAACGCCACGCCATGCATCGGCCCGCCGTCGCGGTTACCCGCGGCAATGCCGCCGACGTGGGTGCCATGGTTACCCAGCTTGCCGTTGGAGTCCTTGGACGGTGTGCCGTCGTAGCGGAATGCATCGCCGGCCTTCACCGGGATATACGGGTCGGTGTATTGGCGGATGCCTTCGGTGACAATCGTCACCACCTTGTCAGGGCTGGCGAATTCCGGATGCTGGGCGTACACCGGCTGGTCGAAGATCCCCAGCTTGACGCCCTTGCCGGTGTAGCCGGCGGCATACGCGGTGTCGGCGTGCACGGCGCCCAGGCCCCAGTCGGCCTTGAACTCATTGCTGCGCCAACTGGCGGCGTCGCCGAGCTTGCCAGTTTCTACGTAGGGTGCGGCCTGGGCGGTTCCCAGGCTGGCCAGGCAACACAGCAGCGCGCCGTATGGCACGCAGCTCAGCGCCTTGAGCGGATAGCCCGGGCCGGTGTGGATGGCGGTGGTTAACCCTGACTTGCGTTTTTTCACGGTGACCTTCCTTAGTTTTCTTATTGCTGGTAGGTGAATCACTTTCCCTGTGGGATGACTGTAGGAGCGAGCTTGCTCGCGAAAAACGTCAACGATTACGCGTGCTTCCTGAATAAACGCGTCGCCTATGGTTTTTTCGCGAGCAAGCTCGCTCCTACAAGTATTAGGGCTGCGTCTCCCACATTTTCTTCAGAACTGCCAGTTCAGGCTCAGCCCCACGCCTTGGGTTTTCTCGCGCCCGCCCAGTTGGCCGTTGTAATCCAGGTTGACCCGTGTCGACGCGTTCAGCGCCAGGCTGGCCTGTACGCCCACCAAGGCTGCGTCACGCAGAAGCGGCGCGCTGCGCACGGCAAACGAAGGCCCGCCTGCGACAAACGCTAAGTGTTCTTCGGACGCAACCGCCGTCAGGCTGTGTTGCCAGCCCAACGAACCGGAGAGTTCCAGTTGCTGGTGGTCATTGAGGGCCAGGGTTTTCAAGGCACGCACGCCGAGGGTGCTGAGCACCGCATCGCGCCGGTCACTGCCGCGTTCCAGGGCGGCGGCATCGCCTTTTTCGTGGAATGATTCGCTGTCCAGATGCACGTAGGCCAGGTTGGCGAACGGTTCCAACGCCAGCGGTTGCAGGTGTATGCGGTACGCCGCTTCGGTGAACAGTTGCGCGGTGGTCGCATCCAGCTTGGTTTTTTGCTTGCCGCTCACATCCCCCAATTGCAGGTCGCGCTTCACATCGCCGCGATGCCAGCTGTAGGCACCGCCGACGCTCAGGCGCCAATCGCCCAGCTCGCGCCCGGCGTACGCGCCGAAGTGGTAGCTGTCGATGGACGCCGATGAGTGCGTGCCACTGCCCATGTTCAACGAACTGTCACTGTAGCCGGCGACCACACCCACACGGGTCTGCTCATCCAGCGCACCATCCACGCCCGCCAGCAGGCCACCGATGGAGGTGGTGGAGCCCGCCGTTTCACTGCGGCTGTCGCTTTTGCCCCAGGCGCCGAGGGCCTTGAACCAGAGGTTGCTTTCACCGCTCACCGGCACATGGCGCAGGCGTTCGCCCACGGCGTTGCGCAGTTGCAGGCTGTCGTTGATCAGCATCGCACCCACGGCTGGGTAGACTTCACCGGACAGTTGCTGCAGGCCCTGTTGCGCGGTGGCAACCGACTGCGACTGCAGCAGGCTTTCATACACCGGGTTGCCGGCGCCCAGTTGCTCGGCAGCCGCCGCTACGTTGCGCTGGTTGCGGGTAGCAGCAACGCTGGCAAAACTCGCGTCGTTGCGCCCGACGTTCAGCTGTACAGCATTGGTGGCGTAGTCGAGGGTGCCGCCAAGGAATACATAGTTGGGCAGCACTTGCCCGAACTGGCCCTGGATACCGCCCGCCGCCTCCAGGATCGAGTATTGACGGCCAATCAGGCTTTGCACCTGGCTCTGGCTGAGCAGCGTCGGGCTGTTTTCCATCGCCAGGGTGACGGTGCCGCCGCCCAATACCGCCTTGCCGCCCGCAACAATGCGGTCGCTGCTGGTGGGCGTCAGTTCCACTGCATAGGTCGAGCCCGCACCGAGGTTCACATCTCCCGCTACCTGCAAGGTGCCCACGGAATTGCCCGGTGCCACGCGGCCGCCGCTGTTGACCGACAGCGCGGCGATGCGCCCGGAGCCGCCGAGGGTACCGCTGTTGTTCACCGTGACCGCCGAGGTCAGCGAGCCATTAACCGCCAGCAGGCCGCCGTTGACGGTGGTCGCGCCGCGATAAGTGCTGTCGCCGCTGAGTACCAGGCTGCCGGCGCCGGACTTGATCAGGCTGCCCTCGTATACGCGGTTGGCGGCGGCCTGGTCGCGGGCGTTGCCAATGGCGTAGTCGGTCTGGTCCTGCTGGCTGGCATTGGCGCCCACGCCGTTTTGCCAACCCTTGTCGATCAAGGTCTGCTGCCAGGCGGTGTGCTCGGCGCGGTCCTCGGCCTGGCGCTGGAGCAGGACCTGGTCGGAGATGCCATTGCTCCACACATCGCCCTGCCCGGCTGCCAGGTTCACGTCCATGGCTCCAAGCAATTGCCCCGGACCGTGCATCGCCCGGCCCAGGTCCGGCACACCCCAGCCGACGATAGCGTTGGGCGCCTGGGTGATTGAGCCATCGAGCTGCGTGGCGGTGGTCAACAGCACCTGCAGCGCCTGCTCATTGGTCATATAAGGATAGCGTTCCATCACCAGCGCCAACGCCCCGGTGGCATGGGGCGCCGACATCGAGGTGCCGGACTTGACCCCATAACCGCCGTCGGGAATGGTGCTGTTGATCAGCGCGCCGGGAGTGGAAATGCACCAGTATTTGGCGATGCCGCACTTGTTGTACTTCTGGTTATTGGCTTTATCCAGTCCCGACACCGCCAGCCAGTGGCCTTCCAGTTCCGGTTGGAAATACGGCAAGGCCGAGCGCACGCTGGCATTTGCATAGCCGCTGTTGCCGGCACTGAACACATTGATCACGCCGGCCTTGGCCACATCCGCCGCGGCGTCCAGCCAGGTGCCCTGGTTGTAGTGCTGGGCATAGGCTTTGTGGAGGTCATCCAGGGTCTGGTAGCTGACGTCCTTTGGCTGGCTGCCCCAGCTGTTGTTGATGGCGCGCACGCCGGAATCCACCAGGGCGCTATACACCGTCTTGAAATACTTGGGGTCTGGGGTCGGGCCGAACAGGAAGCTGTCGTTGGCGTTGGTATTGCCCACATAGACTTGGGCGTTGTAGGCCACGCCATGCATGCCCACGCCGTCGCGGGCGGCGCCCATGGTGCCGGTTACGTGGGTGCCGTGGGAGTCGTTGTTGGGGTTGAGCGCGCCCGTGGTGCTGAAGGCGCTGCCGTCGACATAGGTGCCGGTGGCGGTCACCGCATGGAAGCGGTCCTTGGCGGCTTCGGGGTGGTTGGGGTCGAAACCCGAGTCCAGCGCGCCGATTTTCACACCTTTGCCGCTGATCCCGGCAGCGTAGGCTTCATCGGCCTTCATCCGCCCCAGGCCCCAGTCGCTCTGATACTCGGCCGAACGCCAGCTGGCCGGGTTACCCGGTTGGCCGGTCTCGGCGTATTGCGCCTGTGCCGCAACGGACAGCAGCAGCAAGGAGCCGGCGGTGAAGGGTTTGAAACGCGGTGAATCAGTGATCATTGACACACTCCTAATTATTGTTATTCCCCAGGCTCGCGAAGAACACTGGTGCCGCGTACAGCCAGGATGTCCACGTCATCGTTGACGTTTTTCGCGAGCAAGCTCGCTCCTACAGTTTTCTATCCGGGCCGAAGGCCTCGTCCACCTTGGCCAGGTCGGTGTCGCGCAAGTTGCCCGCGTAGTAGTGCAATTTGGTCCAGGCCATCAGGTAGTCATACCGCGCCTGGGCCAGGTCGCGGCGGGTGCTGTACAGCTGCTGCTCGGCATTCAGCGCATCGAGGTTGACCCGTTCGCCGCCGAGGATGCTCTGCTTGGTCGACACCACCAGGGCCTCGGCCGAAACCAAGGCTTTCTGGTAGGCGCGCAGCTTGCTCACCCCCGACAGGCAGGCACTGAACTGACGCCGCAATTCGATCAGGGTCTCGCGGGTCTTGCCTTCCAGCTCGTACTCGGCCTGCTCCATGGCGCGGCTGGCCTGGCGGGTGGAGGCCGAGATGCCGCCTCCGGCATACAGCGGCATGCTCACTTCGACGCCGATGGTGTTGGTGTCGTAGCGCTGGTTGTAGGTGTTGCCGCTGTCGGATTCCTGTTTGCGCGAAGTGGCATAGGCGGTGATTCTGGGCAAATGCCCGGCGCGGTTGCGTTCTACCTCATAGCGCGCCACTTCCAGGGATTGGCGCTGGGAGGCCAGCACCGGGTTGTTGGTGAGCGCCAGTTCATGCCAGGTGTCGTAATTGGCCGGGGCCAGGGTGAAGGCGGCAAAACTCTGGTTCAGCGGCGCCAGGTCGTCAATATTGACGCTTTGCACGCCAATCAACGCGCCCAATTCCCGCAGCGAGGCGTCCTGCTCATCCAGGGCCTGGATCTCTTCGGCGGTGGCCAGTTCATAGCGCGATTCGGCTTCCAGGATGTCAGTGCGCGTGCCCTCGCCGGCCTTGAACAAGTGCTGGTTCTGCTGGAATTGCTGCTCGAAGGCCTTTTTCTTGGCGCGGGCGATGTCGATCTGGTCCTGGGCAAACAGTGCCTGGGTGTAATAGCTCAGCACCCGCACCAGCAACGCCTGGCTCTTGTCACGAAAGCTTTCATCGGCGAACAGCGCCTGGGCCACGCCCTTGCGGTAGTTGGCATAGGCTTCGTAGTCGAACAACGGTTGTTGCAGGCTGAAGGTGGAGCCATAGCTGTTGTAGTTACGATCGTCGCGATAGCTGCCGCCACGCCCGTCGGGCAGGTGCGCCTCGGAATTGTTGCGGCCCTTGTTGTAGTTGTATGACAGCCTCGGCAGCAGCCCGGCGCGGCCGATGGTGCGGTTTTCCAGGCCGGCGTCGCGCTCCTTGATGGCGCCGAGGAACACCGGGTCGTTACGCAGCGCCTGCTCGTACACATCGAACGGGCCCATGGCGGCCTCGGCACTGCCACACACCAGCACCAGCGAAATGAACACTGACTTCATGCTCATTCCTCAGTCAACGCGGAGCCGGCGCGATCCAGCAGCGGCTTGAACAGGTAATTGAGCAATGACCGCTCGCCAGTGCGCACGAACATCTCGGCGGGCATGCCGGGCTTGATCACCAAGCCATGGAGTTTTTCCATCGCAGCTTCGCTCACACTGGTGCGCAGCACGTAATACGGCGCACCGGTTTTTTCATCGAGCATCTGGTCGGCGGAGATCAGGCTGACCTCTCCCGGTACGCGGGGCGTGCGGCTCTGGTTGAAGGCGGTGAAGAGGATGTCCACCGGCAAATGGGGACCCACCTTGTCCACCAGGTGCACCGGCAGATGCCCCTCCACTTCCAGGCGCGTGCCTTGGGGCACGATCTCCAGCAGGGTTTCACCGGCGCGCACCACGGCGCCTTCGGTGTGTACGCTGAGGTTGACCGCGATGCCGTCGGCCGGCGCGTTGATCTCGCTGTGTTGCAGGTTGAAACCTGCGGACGTCAGTTGCTGTTCAAGGGTCAGGCTGCGCAGTTGTGCATCGGCCAACTGGCTGCGCACTTCCTTTTGATATTCCTCGCTGTGCTGTTGCAGCTTGAGGCGCGACTCAAGGATGCCCTGTTCGATGCGCCCGCTTTCCCCGGCGTTCTGCGCCAGGTCCTGTTGCACCTGGGACAGCTGGCGCTGGTATTCCATCAGGCGGTTGCGCGGGATATAGCCGTTGTCGGCCAAAGGTTGCAGGTTGCCGAGCTGATCGCGCAGGGATTGGGCCTGCGCAGTCAGGTCGCTGCGGGCACGGCGCATGCCGCCCAACTGTGAGGTGGCACCTTCAATGCTTGCACGAATCCCGGCCTGTTCACGGGCAAACGCGTCGCGGCGGCTGCTGAACAGTTGGCGCTGGCCGTCCAGTACCAACGCCAGGGCCGGGTCGGGGTTGGCGCTCAGCTCAGCGGGAAAGGTGACACTGGCAAGATTGTCACGCTCGCTCTGCCAACGCGCCACGCTGGCCCAGGCCATGCGGTACTGGGCTTGCAGGGATTGTACGTCGGCCTGGTTCTGGGTCTGGTCGAGACGAAACAGCGGCTGGCCTTGCTTGACCAGTTCGCCCTCCTTCACCAGGATCCGGCTGACCACGCCGGGGCTGAAGGTTTGCACGGCCTTGCGCTTGCCGGACACCACCACGGTGCCTTGGACAGGAATGCCCTGGTCCAACGGCGCGAGGCTGGCCCACAGGAAAAACCCACCGGCACCGACAATGGTCAGCAGCCAGCCCATCTTTACGAAGAAGCCAGCATCGTGTTCTTTAAAACGAGGTTCAACGGTCATGCTGCTCATGCGCCTGGATTCCTTCCGGCCTGGTACTGACGACTGAAACTGACACCGGGTTTTTCTTTCGGCGCTTCCTGCTGCCCGGACAATGCGCGCAGCACTTCCTGGCTGGGCCCGAACGCTTGCAGATGGCCTTCGCCGAGCACCAGCAGCTTGTCGGCCTGGGCCAGCGCCGAGGAACGGTGGGTCACCAATACCACGCTGCTGCCCTGGGTTTTCATCTGCATGATGGCGCTGGCCAAGGCGGCTTCGCCGACAGTGTCGAGGTTGGAGTTGGGCTCATCCAGCACAATCAGGCGCGGCTCGCCGTACAGGGCGCGGGCCAGGGCCACTCGTTGTTTCTGACCACCGGACAGGCCGCCGCCGTTGTCCCCCAGCACGGTGTCATAGCCTTGGGGCAGGCGCAGGATCAGTTCATGTACACCGGCCTGTTGCGCGGCCTTGACCACCCGCTCCGGGTCGGCCTCGCGAAAGCGCGCGATGTTGTCGGCGATACTGCCGCTGAACAGCTCAATGTCCTGGGGCAAATAACCGATATGCGGGCCGAGGTCGTCGCGGTCCCAACGATGGATATCCGCGCCGTCCAGGCGCACGGTGCCGGCCAGGGTCGGCCAGACGCCCACCAGCACCCGGGCCAGGGTGGACTTGCCGGAGCCCGACGCGCCCAGCACACCGAGCACTTCCCCGGCCGACAGGTTGAAGCTGACCTGATGCAAGGTCGCCATGCGTCGCCCCGGAGGGCCGGCACTGACCTGCTCGAAACTGACCTGGCCCTTGGGTGCCGGCAAGGCCATCTGCTCGACTT
The DNA here is from genome assembly GCF_036704165.1 of Pseudomonas khavaziana. Taxonomy (NCBI): domain Bacteria; kingdom Pseudomonadati; phylum Pseudomonadota; class Gammaproteobacteria; order Pseudomonadales; family Pseudomonadaceae; genus Pseudomonas; species Pseudomonas khavaziana. Next base: position 3,285,167 of record NZ_CP129946.1, on the reverse strand, counting down.
CCGGGGGGAATTCGCGCAGCAGTTCGTCGAGGCGCTGGTAGGCCAGTTTGGCCGAGCTCCATTGCTTCCACACGGCAATCAGCTGGTCAATAGGGCTGAGTACGCGGCCCATCAGGATGGACCCTGCGATCATCATGCCGGCGGTCATTTCGCCCCTGATCACCAGGAAGGCGCCGAGGCCCAATACCAGGGATTGCAGGCACAGGCGCAGGGATTTACTCAGGGAGCTGATCACCGAACCGGTGTCGCTGGCCTTGTTCTGGAAACCGAGGAATTGCGCGTGCACACCAAACCAACGCTGGCGCAGTGCGCCGAGCATGCCCATGGCCTGGATTGTCTCGGCGTTGTGCAAGTGGCTGGTGGCCAACTGGGTGGATTGCTGGGAGAAGATACTCGCCTCGCCCAACGGCTTTTTCGTCAGGTATTCATTCAGGCACGCCAGCCCGATCAACAGCACCGCACCGACCGTGGCCAGCACGCCGAGCCACACGTTGAAGAGAAAAATCACGAACAGGTAGATCGGGAACCACGGCGCATCGAAGAATGCGAACAGCGCAGGCCCGGTGATGAATTGGCGGATAGCGGTCAGGTCGCCCAGGGACTGCCCGGCGTGCCCCTGGCCGCGCTGCAGGTTGCGTTCGAACGCAGCCTTGTAGACGCGCAGATTGAACCGCCGCTCCAACTGGCTGCCAATACGGATCACGACAAAACTGCGCACCACTTCCAGCAGGCCGATGAATGCAAAGAAGCCCACGACCATCAACGTCAACATCACCAGCGTGGTTTCATTCTGGGAGGACAACACACGGTCATACACTTGCAGCATGTAAATCGACGGCACCAGCATCAGCAAGTTAATCAGCGCCGTAAAGCAGCCGACGCTGATCAAAATGCTCTTGTATTCACCCAACGCCCTGAATAAGGGCGCAACCCCATGGGACTTCGCCATATTATTTGATCTTCCTTGGAGCGAATGACGCGCAATAGTCACCCTTGCCCGCAACAGGGCTCGGCCAACTATTAAATCGAGTTATATGCTTATAACTTGAACTAAGGTATTCGTTTCAGCTCGACAACTTCTCCAGCTTTAGTGCGAGCTTGATATTCACCCTCTTTCTGGCGATTCAAGTGCGTAATCCCCGAACCCTCAGCGTTAAACAGCCAAATACCATCCGGCGTGGGCGACCAGGTCAGGGGCTTGTCGCCCAGCCATTGCGCGGCACACGCGATATCGCCATCCAGGGAATTGGCCTGCTCCAGCAATTCCAGGGCACACACCTTATCCTGCTGCTTCAACTCCCAATGCCCGGCCAATTGCGCGGTGGTGGGTAGAACGAGACTGCTCGCCATTGCATGGGCTCCTGCCGACACGAACAACACCTGCGACACACAGGCGATCAAATGGGAAAAACGCGGCATTTCAAGCTCCATCATAGAGCGCGGTGCCGAGGCACCGCGCGCTTACATCACGCTACGATGTCGCTGACCGCTGCCTGGCCGACGGTGGTGACGAGGAAATCCGCCACGCCGTGCCCGGAGAAGTCCACGGCCAACGTACCCAGGTTGGTGCCTGAGGCGTAGGACAGAACAGCATCGCCGGCATGCCCGGTAAATGCATTGACGAAAGTCACGCCCGCACCCTTGGTGATACCGGACAGGTCGATCTTGTCCGAACCCGAGGTGAAGTCGAAGATCTTGTCCGCAGCGCCTGGACGGGAGTCGGAACTGGCACCGTACACGAAGGTATCGCTGCCGGCGCCGCCCCACAGTTGGTCTGCACCGCCACCACCGTAGATGAGGTCGTTGCCGGCCCCGCCCTTGATGAGGTTGGCGGCCTGGTTACCAATGATCAGGTCGTTGCCCGCGCCACCAAAGGCGTTTTCGACGGTGACGCCCTTGGCGATGGACACGTTGCCCACCAGCCCGCCAACGTCGGAGAACGAGGTGGCATTGAGGTTGATCTTCTGGTTTTGGGTGAAACCGGAGAAGTCCAGGGTGTCATTGCCTCCACCGTCCCACACCGAGAACACCAGCTTGTCGGCATTGGATGTAGCGCTGAGAAAATCACGCCCGGTGTTGGAGTTGAACCCGTAGGTGGTGTCACCGGCACGGGTGTTGAAGTTGGCACCGTAGAGCTTCTGGATCGCGGCGATGTCGTCGATCAGCGGGCCGGAAGCGTAAGCCTCGACGCCGCCTTTGCTGAAGTTCTGGTTGGTGTTGCTCTCGCTCCAGTAACTCATGAGGCTGTAGCCGCGCGTGTCCTGTCCATAGGTCGCGTCGTTGTAGGTCGGGTTGCCATTCCCGGCGTTGTAGTCGCCAGGGTGAGCCAGGCCCAGGGTGTGGCCGATTTCATGGGTGAGGGTTTGCCGGCCATAGTTGTTCAGATCCGGGCTTTTGTTCGGCGTGTAGCTGTTGTTGGTCAGGTACCACGAGGTGCCGTCGTAGCCTGCGCCGGTGCCGGGCAGGTAGGCGAACGCCGCCGCGCCGTCCTGGCCGCTGCTGTAGTTGCCGAAGGTCATGTGACCGTCACCGCCGGAAGCCTTTTCGGTAAAGGTCACGTTGGCGACATCCGACCAGGATTGCATGGCCAGTGCGGCCTGTGCTTTCTGCTGGGCGTTGAACTGGCTGAACCCTGAGATGCCATGTTTGTTCATGGTGCTCTGGGTAGCCGAGGTGAGGAAGGTGTAGGTCAGATCGATCTTGCCGTTGCCATCAAAGTCCCGATACGCGGCGCCATCCCGCAGCAGCTGGGTAGCTGCCTGGTCGACGGTGTAGGACGGTTTGCCGTTGACCGTGAGGTTACCGCCACGGTCATACAAATGGCTGAAGCTATCGATTTGCGAGTAAGCAGTGCTGGCTTGCGCGGCAGATACAATAGCCTTGTCTTTTACTTTTGACATAAACGTACTTCCTTGTTTGCAAGTGCATCAGTCTTTGTTCGATAGGAACCTCGCGGGCGAGGATAGTCCTATCACTCACCTCTTTTGAAGGCGTAAGAAAACTGACACAACTTGAAATCTTTCGTCCACCACTATTTCCACGGCTAAAATGTGACGCAGGTTCAACTTGAGTAAGTCGCACGTAGTGTTTACTGGGAACGCTTGCTTTTTAGCTGCCTCGTTTGACTCCGTGATATTTAAATATTAAATAGCAGTAAAGCCGCTCGAGTTGAGCGGCGCACTTGAATAATGGATCCAATATATTGTCACGGTGTCAATGGCAGCATTAAAGAGCCATCATTCGCACTATTAAAGTGCGTTGTCCCCTATTACCGGGACATACACCACCCGCACTTGTGCAATGCTTCAAAGAGCGTCTCGCCGGTCAGCCCAAGCACCCTGACGCCCTCTTGCGTGCTCATGTTTTCGCCCGCCAGTATCGCGTTGATGATCGCCTCTTCCACCGCCTCGGCCGCAGCGCTGAACAGCGGCGAGATATGATCGTTATTGACCATGTGCAGCGCCGTTTGCAATGGCAGGTCTCTACGCCCGTAGTCTGCCGGCGGCAAATCCTGGTTACCGGTGGCAAAGGCTAAAAACAGGTCGCCACTGGAATCCTCGGTGCCACCCCCGGTGCGCGCGATGCCAATGGATGCACGCTGTGCCAGGCGCTGGCATTGGTGGGGCAGCAAGGGTGCGTCGGTGGCGATAATCACCACGATAGACCCCATGCCAGGCGTACCCTGCTCGGCGAAAGGCGAGGCAATATCCATCAAGTGGCGCCCCACTGGATAACCATCGACCCGCAGCTCCTGGCGCTTGCCATGGTTGGCCTGCACCAGCACGCCGACTGTCCAGCCGCCCTGCTCCGCCGGCAAACGCCGTGACGCCGTGCCGATACCGCCCTTGAACTCATGGCAGATCATGCCGGTGCCGCCGCCCACCGAGCCCTCCTGCACCGGGCCGCTTTCAGCGTTTTCCAGGGCCTGGCGTACATGCTCAGGTTGTACGTGCTGGCCCCAGATATCGTTGAGCAAGCCGTCGTAGGTTTCCATGACCACCGGCATGCACCAGTACACCGCAGGGTCCGCCAGGCGCTCGCGCTCCAGGGCGATCAAGGTGTCACGCACAATGCCGATGCTGTGGGTGTTGGTAATCGCCATCGGCGTGGTCAACAGCCCCGCCTCGCTGATCCACTCAAGGCCGGTGGCGTCGCCGTTGCCATTGAGCACGTGGTAACCGGCGAAACAAGGTTGGTGCCGCGCCTCCCCGGCACGCGGTTGGATCAACGTGACCCCGGTTCGCACCTGCTTGCCGTCGATATCTGCCTTGAGCGTGGTGTGACCCACGCGAACCCCGGGAACATCGGTGATGGCATTCAATTCGCCGGGCGTGCCCAGCCCTAACGTGATGCCCAATTGACGTGCACGCATACCCACTCCTTACAATTTCTGGAACGCCGGGCTCAACCGGCCACTGATGCAATACAGAATCACCGACAGGGCCAGCAGGCCGATGATGATCATGATGTCGCGCACCGATGCCTCAAGGATCAAGGTCACCAACAGGTACCCCGCGCCGAGCACCGCCAGCAAGGCCGGCAACGGCCACAACGGCATGCGATAGGGATGCTCGCGATCACGCAACAGTACCCGGCTCATCAGCGCACTCAGCGCCACCACCAGGTACACCAGCATGATCAGCAAGACGCTGAACGAAGTCAGGTCGGCCAGGTTCGAGCTGAAACTCAACAGCGCCGAAGGAATCGCCAGGAACAGCGTCGCCAGCCACGGCGAATCCCAGCGCGGGTGAATACGCGTGAACAGTTTGTTGATGCTCGGCGTCCACAACGCATCGCGGCCGCTGCTGAACACCACCCGGCCAATCTGGATGACGATGGCGACAATGGCATTGAACACCGACAGGAAGATCCCGGCACTGACCAGCCGCGACAGGGTTTCATTGCCGTGGCTGGTCAACAGGTAACCGATGGGGTCGGGGCTGCTGATCATCGCGCTCAGGGACGGCGCCCCAATCAACAATGCCGTGATCGGCACCAGTTCGATCACCACCACCAGGCCCAGGGACCACAACACCGCCTTGTGTACGCCCTTGCCGCCGCATTTCATGTCTTCGGCCAGCAACACCGCCGGGCCGTAGCCATTGAACGAGAACAGGCCGATGCCAACCGCGCCGATTACCAGGGCCCAGGGCGCCAGGTGCAACACGCCGTTTTCGACGATCTGTGGCTGGAACAACACACTGGCCGGTTGTACCGGGTTGCCGAAGCCGATCACCACGATCACCAGCAGGGCCGCCACTTCCAACAGCAGGCACGTGCCAGTGATCCAGGCATTGAGCTTTATATTGAGAATACCCAGGGCGTAGCTGGATACCACGATCACCAGGGCGACGGTCTGTGAATCGAAGTTCGTGCCCAGGGCATTATTCAGGTAAGTCGCCGCCCCCGTTGCCAGCACCGGCGGGATAAACAACAACATCACCAGCACGGTCAGGAACGTCGCGTAGCCGGGCATGCCGCCAAACACCCGCTTGGCATACACATACTCGCCACCAGCGCTGTTATGGGCGCGGCCCAGTTCCGCGTAACAGAAGGCGAACATCAGTGCGAGCAACGCGGCCATCACAAAAGCGAGGAACACGCCGCTGCCCGCCTGCTGGATGGCAAACGGGGCGATCACGAATACGGAACTGGCCGGCGTTACCGCGGAAACGGTAATGGCCACTACATCAAAGACGCTCAGGGTGGGCTTGAGCACGCCATCGGGCGCGGGAGTAGCGCTCATATCGTTATCCTCTGTCGTTGTTTTTGGTGTGAGGCAGAAACGAAAAATGATGTTTTTGCGGGATATGCTTCCCGTTGGATGACTGCGACGTTATCGGCCCTGGATCTATCAGCCAATTCCCCTATTGGCGTACTCCCCTTGACGATGCCCGCTAAAAGCCGAACTCTTGGCCGATATTTCGATGATGGAGCCAGGTACATGCATCTGTTCAGGGAAATCGGCATGCACGCGGGGTTGGGCCGCACCCTGTCACAGATCGGCACCGAGCGGTTCTGGAAACAGCTGGTGCTGTTACTGCACCAATGCCTGCCCTTCGATAACGCCCTGGCGATTTTCTACCCGCTGGATGGCCCGCCCCAGGCCCTGGAGGAGTACGACGCCCAACCCAGCAGCAAACCGGCTTCGATGCTGGTGTACCTCAATGGCCTGTACCTGCTCGATCCGTTTTACCAGGCGTGCCGCGAGCACTATGCCAGCGGCGTTTACCGCCTGGAGGAAGTGGCGCCGGACCATTTCCGTCAGAGTGAGTACTTCCTCAACTACTTCCACGACAACGTGCTGGAAGACGAGGTGCAATTTATCCTGCAATTGCCCGGCGCGGGCACGCTCTCGCTGTCACTGGGTATGCAGCGGCGCTTCAGCTTCGAAGAGACCGGGCTGTTGACCACGCTGGCGGCCTGGGTGCTGCCGCTGATGCAGCAGCACTGGCAACAAAGTACTCAGCGGGCTCCGGCGATGGACAGCCAGATCCGAGACGCATTGAGCCACTTTGGCAGTGGTGTGCTCTCGGACCGCGAACTGGAAATCGCCCGCCTGGTATTGCGCGGTTTTTCTTCCAAGGCCATGGCCGAACGCCTCAAGATCTCGCCGGACACGGTGAAAGTGCATCGTAGGCATTTGTACGCCAAGCTGGACATCTCGTCCCAGCCCGAGTTGTTTTCATTATTCATCCAATCATTGGGGCACGATCTGGATAATCCGTAGGTTCAATCCGAATGAAAGAAATTAATGTGCTCCGGCAATAGATTTACACCGTCAACGCGCACAGAAAAGTTCGGGCCCTCAGGGGTGACTTTGATATTCAAGGTACTCACGCCAAACTCATGACTCAACTGCACGTCACCGACGTCCACGGGTGGACCCGGTTGAATGTTGATGGCCGATATATTGTGATCTTTTAGTACCAATGACACATCGATCTCGTCTTCCTTTGGATTGAAGTTCAAGATTGTGTCCGGATCATCGCTGAGGGAGTCGGTGCTGTGCTCATATTTGAATGTATTTTCACCCTGCCGGCCCACCAACTGGTCGGCGCCGCCGCCGCCAATTAGCACTGAGGGCTCGCCGCGCTGGGCTTCCAGGCTCTCGCGCTGGTCTGTACCGCGCAAGACGGGAGGGCTATTTTCTGGCTGGGTCCACGTGCCACCTGCTGGAAGGCTTTGTATGGAGGACATTTAAATCACCTTTTAGATAATGCGTTTATGTGAATGTGTTACATGCAGCGGACCGAAATCTCTCACACTGTAAACAACACTTTCCATGCGTAATATTTGACATCAAATGTCTTAAATATGACGTCATTATCTATTCAGTGCATTCGGCGGTTAATGCCTGCCAATTGATATGCAAAAGACTGGCTTACAGCGTAAGCCAGCCTACTTAATCAGCGCCCCGTGCGAATGGTATTCCACACTCGCGTGCGAATCCGATCAATCTTCAACGGCATGGCTTCCAAGGCGAACAACTTGCCCATCATATCCGGGCTCGGATACACCTTGGTGTCCGCCTTGATCGCCGGGTCAACCAGGCTGTCGGCCGCCGCGTTGCCGTTGGCGTAGTGCACGTAGTTGGTGATGCTGGCCATCACCTCCGGGCGCAGCAGGTAATTCATGAAGGCATAGCCGGCTTTTTCATCGGGCGCGTCGGCGGGCATGGCGACCATATCGAACCAGATGGCCGCGCCTTCCTTGGGAATGTTGTAGCCGATGTTCACACCGTTCTTGGCTTCCCTGGCGCGGCTTTCGGCCTGCAGGATGTCGCCGGAAAAACCGACGGCCACGCAGATATCGCCATTGGCCAGGTCGGCGGTGTATTTCGAGGAGTGGAAATACGCTACATAAGGCCGCACTTTCATCAGCAGGTCTTCGGCCTTTTTGTAGTCCTCGGGCTTTTTGCTGTGGTGCGGCAAGCCCAGGTAGTTCAGCGCTGCCGGCAGCAGTTCCGGGCCGTTGTCGAGGATGGCCACGCCACATTTTTGCAGCTTGGCCATGTTTTCCGGCTTGAAGATCAGGTCCCAGGAATCCACCGGCGCGTTATCGCCCAATACGGCCTTGACCTTGTCGATGTTGTAGCCAATGCCGGTGCTGCCCCACAGGTATGGGAACCCATGCTCGTTGCCCGGGTCGTTGTTTTCCACGGCCTTGAGCAGCACCGGGTTGAGGTTCTCCCAGTTCGGCAACTGGCGCTTGTCGAGTTTTTTCAGGGCGCCGCCCTGGATTTGACGGGCCATGAAATGGTTGGACGGAAACACCACGTCGTAACCGGATTTGCCGGTCATCAACTTGCCGTCTAGGGTTTCGTTGCTGTCGTACAGGTCGTAGGTGAAACCGATGCCGGTGTCTTTCTGGAAGTTCTTGGTGGTGTCCGGGGCGATGTAGTCCGACCAGTTGTAGATCTTCACGGTCTCGGCGGCCTGGCTGACGGAGGCCAGCAACATCAAGGGCAACAGGGCAATGGCTTTCATGGTTCGATTTCCTGGCGGTTTTAGGGCTGTTGTTATGGCAGGCGATCAAGGATCAAAGCGTTACAGGATCAATACGTAGGTCTTGCGCACGGTTTCCTGGATATCCCAGGTGCCGGTGCTGTTGGCCGGCAACATCAGTGCATCGCCGGCTTGTATATGAAGGGTTTCACCGTTATCGGGGGTGAAGGTGCAGCGACCCTGGATGAAATGGCAAAACTCCTGGGACTTGATCTGCCGGCGCCAGCGCCCCGGGGTACATTCCCAGATACCGGTCTCAACCCCATCATCACGTTCCACGCTCAAGGTCGAGGCCACGGCGATAGGCTCGCCCAGGGGCGCGGCGACCGGTGACGAGTCCGGCAGGCGGGTGTTCAGTGCGTCTTTGAATTGGGTGATGCTCATGGGGGTTTCCCGTGTGAGTGGAACGACTTAGTGCATGAAGCCTTCCATGAACCCGGCGACGCCGGTCGCCAACCTGCGGCGCCAGGGCGCGGTATTGGGGTTGGCCAATACCTGGTCCTCATGGACAAAGCTGCGGATAATCGCGTTATAGCCCAGCCAACGGCACGGCTCGGGCTCCCAGGCCTTGAGGGCTTGCAGGCCGCGTTCGCGGATCACCCAAGGTTGACGGGTCAGGGGCGTTTCAAGGCCCAGTATCAGATCGGCCAAGGTGCGGCCGCCAAGGTTGGTGGCGCCTACGCCCTCTCCGCCATAGCCGCCGGAAAGCGCAACGCCGGTTTTATGGTCGCAGAGCATGTGCGGATGGAAATTGCGCGACATGCCGAGGTTGCCGCCCCAGGAATGGGTAATCCTTACCTTCTTCAGCTGTGGGAAGAGTTCGCCAAACAGGTAGCGACGCAGCTGCACTTCGCTGTCGGTGAGATCAAAGTTGTGGCGCAACTTACCGGCAAATTGATAGCCGCCGCGGGCGCCGAACACCAGGCGATTGTCGGCCGTGCGCTGGCCGTAGGTGACTTGTCGGCTGCTCTCGCCAAATGCCTGGCCCCGGTTGAGGCCGATTTCATCCCACGTGCTGGCGGGCAAGGGTTCGGTGGCGACGATCAGGCTCTGTACCGGCAACTGGTAACGGCCCAGGAGCGGCAAGGTATTGGCGTAACCCTCCACTGCCGGCACTACCCAGGCGGCACGCACACTGGCCTTGGCTGTGCGCAGGCTGCCGGATTGCCAATGGGTCACCGAGCTGTTCTCGTAGATGCTCACGCCGAGGCTTTCAACGGCCCGCGCCAGGCCGCGCACCAGCTTGGCCGGGTTGATGGTCGCGACATGGGGTGCATAGATACCGCCATAGGGCTTGGCGATACGAATCTGCTCGGCCAACTGCTGCGGGCTGAGCCAGCGGTAATCATCTTCGGTAAGGCCCTGGGCATACAGCTTGTCCAGGTACCGGCGCAGGCTGCCCTCCTGCTCGGGGTAGCGTGCGGCGCAATACAGCGCGCCACCTTTGCGGTAGTCGCAGTCGATACCTTCGCGGGCCAACACCTGCGCTACCTCATCAGGAATGCCGTGCAGCAGGTCAAACGAAGCGCGCCGTTGCTCCGGAGCGAGGCCGGCCAGCAGGCGGTCCTCGCCCAGCAGATTGCCCATCAGCCAGCCACCGTTGCGCCCGGATGCGCCAAAGCCGGCGGTCTGCGCCTCAATGATGGCGATTTTCAGCTCCGGAGCCTGGCGTTTAAGGTAATAGGCGGTCCATAGGCCGGTATAGCCGGCACCGATGATCGCCACATTGACATCCAAGTCATGCTCCAGGCACGGCCGCGCCTCCAGCGGGTCGTCCAGTTGGTCCATCCATAGACTGATATTGCGCCATGCCGGCATGCCAGGTTCCCCTACCTCGTTTCGATAGGGTCGATCCTAGAGCGCGGCGTCAGGGGCTGTCTTGCGCGCGTGCACGCAGGGAAATTTGTTTGACGTAAGCCTTGGGCGATTGGCCGGTGTGCTGGCGGAAAGCACTGTAGAACGCCGAGAGTGAATTAAACCCGGCGGCAAAAGCCAGCTCATCGACTTTGAAAGGAGCAGTGGCACCGTCCAGTGCGGCCAATAAATGCTGGAGCCGCGCCTGATTGACGTAACGATAGAAGCTTTGGCCAAGGACCTGATTGAGCAGGTAGGAAATCTGATTGCGGCTGTAGCCACACTCCTTCGCGACCCGTTGCAGGTCCAGGTCCGGATCCAGATAGGGTTGCCTGGATTCAAAGTACTGCTGCAGGTCGTTAGCCATATGCCCCAATTGCTGGGGCGACAAGCCCAGGCGACTGACCGTGGGACGCATGGACTGGGCAGGCTGCTCATGCACCAGGGAGGCATATTCATTGACCCGCCAGATCAACCCGTCGCGCACGGTGATGGCTTCGCTGGTGCGAAATGACACCAGGCCCTGGCCGCCGCGCAAGGTGATGCGGTACTGGATAAACGCGGTGTCGCCATCGGCCCGGATACGGTCGGTATGCTCGATCGCCTCGTCAGCTTCACGGGGCATGCTGGCCTGCAAGTACTCGCGCAGTTCGGCATAACCCACCACACGGTTCTGGAAGAAGTCGTGGTATTGGATCTCGGGGTGGTAATAAGCCATGACCCCGTCCAGGTCGCGATGGCGCCAGCACAAGTGGTGACGCATCACCAACTCGCCGGTGGCGAGGGTGTTCTGGCGGTCATCGTCTGGGGCGATGTCGGGCATGTTCGGCTCTGCGACGGGTAAACAGCTGAGAGTGCCGAATTTTGCCGGCACCTTCAATGGCCAATTGACACTTCCAGCTAATGGCCTTTTGCCCGTTCTGCGGTAGGACATGACCCAGGTCAAAAACCCGGAAAAGAACCGCCGAACGGGTCGAAAAAACTCACCTTGTACTTGCGAACGAATGCTATTTTTAAAGCTCTTCAACGCCATGACCAGTGAAGGTCCTGGCCCCCCTGCCGCGAGCTAAAGGAAGCGCTCAATGAACAAGGTGGGCAACATGAACAAAGTGACATTTCCCAACGCCTGCCAGTTGATGCGCTGGCATTTCCATCCGCTGGGCTTCGAGGGCAGCATGGACGCCCCCGGTAGCATGGTCGCCCGCCTGTTTGACCGGGCCAGCGGCGAGACATTGATCGCCATCGCCGGCATCCCCTGTGCCACCGTGATGAACGCCGCAGATGTGGAGCGCATCATCGAGGCGGTGGAGGATGAGCTGGAGTGTTTTGTGCCGCCGTTGTCGTTGCGGGCCTGAATACTATCTGGGCAGCCGCCGATTAGCTAATGTGGGTGGGGGTTTGCCCCGATGCCGGTGTGTCAGCCGGTACATCCGGTGACTGACATTCTGCAATCGGGGGCAAGCCCCTCAAACTACAAGTAAACTTCTGATTTTAAAGAGTTAAAATTTAGTCCTAACGCCGGATATTTTGGAGACGGTCCAGGTTGCTGCGCGACGGCGCCACGTCGACGATGTGACCGGGTCGTTGGGTTGTTGGGACGAGTACATATCCGTTGCTTAGGTAACGGCCACTTATGGTTCCGCCCTTACGGCGGCTCACTTTGCAAAAGCGGCAAAGTAAGCAAAACGCTCTTGCCCCACCACTCGGCACCTCACCTAGGCTCGGTGTGCCCTCACTCCGGCTTGAACCCGTGGGCCGCCGTCATGGGCCATCCCTGGCCCATGACGGCTAACCCGGCGTCCTGCCGGGTTACCCACGGCTTCAAGCCTGCGTTCGGCCAGCGTGGTTTAACGGGGCGCCTGAGATCAAGATCAAAAGCGACTCGCTGCGCGTCGCAGATACGCTGGCGGTGCTTCTGCTTTTTCTGTAGGAGCGAGCTTGCTCGCGAAAAACCTGAGAACGCCGCGTTCTTTCTGGTTTCCCGCGTCATCGTTAACGACCTTCGCGGGCAAGCCCGCTCCCACAGGGGTACGCGCACACTTCAACGATCAGGTCGGCTATAAGGCCGCCTCGCTGTGTTTTTGATCTCAGGCGCCCCGTTAAACCACGCTGGCCGGAATTCGACAGGGATTTGGGGGGTAAACCGGCAGGGATGCCGGTTTAGCCGCCCCACCCCATGCTGGATGGGCCTGTCTAAGTGCGATGATTTGGGCTTCCAAAGCCGTCTGAGTCAGTTTAGGGCTGGTCGCTGGCCTGCGGGATTTCTCTTGCAGACCAGGCTGACCCAGCGCCTCGTAGCGTTTGAGCCACTTGTACGCTGTTTGTGGGCTGATACCGAATCGTCGACACAACTCACGTTTGTTGCTGCCGGGTTGCCGTGCTAAGGCAACGAACTCTTCTTTCGGGCTCATGGCGTCTCTCGTAGTCCAAGGCATGATGGCTTTCCGACGAAGTTGGCTCGCCGCAAAGTGTCCACTATGTCCCCGCACACCCGTCAACCATCTGTCCGGTCCGTACACGCCGTTCAAAAGTGAGCCGCTGTAAAAGCGGAACCATAAGTGGCCGTTACCTAAACAACGGATATGTACCCAGGCCGAAAACCAACATCCTGCTCGGCTGTCAGGCCGCCACGGGAGCAAGCTCCCTAGTTTGCTGCGCGACAGCGTCACATCGAAGATGTGGTGGGGGCTCCCACATTTGGCTCTGTGTCAGTTGGAGGGGCAGCGCTGGTCATTGAAGAAGGCTTTTCTGCCGTCCACCCGTTCAGAGGCCTTGGGCACATTCACGCCCTGGCCTTCCGGCTTTTCCACGTACCAATAGCAGTGGCTGACCGCTCGGGTAATGCCGACATAGGCCAGGCGCAATATTTCTTCTTTCTGCGCCGTGTCATAAGGTTCGCTATCACCGTCCTTGCCCAGGCCCGCCATGCGGTAGACCTGATTCTTGTACGGCGAGCTGGTGAGATGCTGGCAGTCCCCCAGTAGAAATACCGCATCCGCCTGCAAGCCCTTGGCGCTGTGATAGGTCAGCTGTTTCAACCTGCGCTCGTGGGGCGGCAAGTTAGAATCCACATTAACTACAGCCTGAATATGCTCTTGAATCAGTAACTTATCGCTGCTTTTTCGATAAAGCATTAATACTTTTTCGCCGCGCTGATAGTGCTCCTGCAATCGCCGGCCCAGCGCCGCGTCGTCGCGTTCGAGCACCATCACGGGCACCAATGCCTTGGGCGCGCCACTGGCCTTGGCCTTCTTGCCGGGAATCGCCGGAGCACTGCGCACGACATGTTCGGCCGCGTCGATGATGTGCTGGTGGCTGCGATAGTTCTCCGCCAGCATCACGCGGGTGGTAGTTGGCGAGGCAAATTCGTTATTGAAGTGCATGAAGAACTTGGGCGAGCTGCCACGCCAACCATAGATCGATTGCCAGTCATCCCCTACGCATAGCAATGAAGAACGCTGTGCGCCGCGCCCCACATGCATCGCCGGGCCGCGACTGCGGATCTCCCTGAGGCTTGCGCGTATCCACGAGACAATCTGTGGCGAAACATCCTGGAATTCGTCGATCATCAAGTGCGACATCGGCCGCAGCAGCGGATCGCTGAGCAACTTGAGGTTTTCCGGGGTGTTTTCACCGAACAGGGAGAACATCCGGTTGTAGGTCATGATCGGCGGCGATTGATCCAGCAGGTGATCTTCCAGGGCCTTCCAGAAAATGCTCAGGGCTTCAAAGAACAACCGATCCGGATCGTCCTTGGCAAAGCGCATCTGGCCCACGGCCATCGGTACGTCCAGCCCGAGGTTCTCGATAAACCCAGCGGCCATGACAAAACTATCCAACAGCGGCGCCGAGGCCAGCTCGCCTTTGACCTTGTAATCAAACCCAGGCCCGGCCGTTGCATCGCCGGCCAGGCTGCTGATCAAGCGCTTTGAAGCCTCATAGTTATCCAGCCAGATCATAGGCTTACGACAGAAAGCTTGAAACAGTGTGCGCTTGACCGCCCACTCGGCACGTACGGATAGTTTAGAGTTCGGTCGGCTGAGCTGGGCGTTTTCCCGCGCATCGAAACCCAGCACCACCCACGCATCCAGCGCCGGGATATAGCCGTGGCAATGAAATTGCGCACCGTTGATTTCAAAAGTCTGGCGGCTGGGCTCTATGCCCTTGATCGGCCACGCCCCGGCGCGAAACCATAGATCTTCGATCACATCGCAAAGTTCGTCATCACGCTTGGCCGCCAGTTCTGTCACTGCGATGCGTTTTTGCACGTCCGGATGATCACGCTCCAGCTCTTTGAGTTGCAGGCCCTGGCGGGCCAGCGGTGCAATCAGCTCGCGAAAACGCTGGTGGCGTCCATGCAGGCGGTGATAGCAGGCATTCATCTGTTGACGCTGGGCGTCGCCGATGCGCAGGTCGAAGGGGTTGCTGTCGGCGTCCGCAGAACCGTCGCTGAGGTTTTCAAAGGCTTGCAGACGCTCAAAGCCCGGCAGGCTGCGCACCATTGGCAGGATGCGCGAGTGGAAGGTACGCACCACAGCCTGGGCTTCCTTCATGCCAAGGGGTTGGCCCCACAAGCTGAGAATGTCCATGAGCTTGTGTATGAAGTCCTTACGCGACTCGCGAGTAAAGGTCACCACCGTCATCGAACTCAGCTCAAAGCCCAGATAATGGCTCAGCAGCAGGATGCGCAGCACCAGGGATGTGGATTTACCCGCGCCGGCTCCGGCGATCACCGAAGTCGAGGGCGTATCGCTGAAAATCATCTTCCACTGCGCCGCACTTGGCTGCGCCTGGGCCGGCAGCAGCCGCGCTACATCTGCCTTCATGCGTTTTTTCACATCCGCCGTGAGCGGCAGCCGCCAGTCATCGAACAGGCTGTCATCCACTCCCGGCGCAGGGTGTTCGTCCGCACGGAAGTCGCGGATCAACAGGACCTGCCGGCCCTCCTCAATCCCATCGGCCTTGCCCTCGCGATAACCATATTCCACACCCGCCTCATGCCCACTGCGAAAGCCGTCAGCTTGGCCATGCAACCAGGAGAACCGGTGCTGTGCACGCAAACGGGTGAGGCCGTGGCCAAACAGACGAGCGGCCAGTCGTTTCAATAGCGGCATCTCGGCCAAGGGGCGCAGTTCGGGGGGCAGATCAGGCTTGTGTTGCGGCACGCGGACTCCTGCGATGAGATTGGCTGTGATGAGGGGCGTCATGGTCGCCGGAATCGGCGCTCAGTTCCAGCCAATTGCTTTGCTGTCATGCAGTTAGGCGATGAAGTGAAAGTTGATATAGACCAAACATATCGAATTAACGGATAGGAATTAGGCACTTTTTACGCTTTTTATCGATGATCCGCTGCTGGATGATAGACCCATCAATAGGAGACGATCATGCTTGAACTTCGACCTTTCAGCACCCTGGGCGGCGCCCATCACGGCTGGCTTGACGCCCATCACCACTTTTCCTTCGCCGAATACCACGACCCCGAGCGCATGCACTGGGGCAACCTGCGGGTATGGAACGACGACATCATCGCCCCGGGCAGCGGTTTCCCCCAGCACCCGCACCGCGACATGGAAATCATCACCTACGTGCGTGAAGGCGCGATCAGTCATGCCGATAACCTGGGCAACAAAGGTCGCACCGAGGCTGGTGATGTGCAGGTGATGAGTGCGGGCACCGGGATCGCCCATAGTGAATACAACCTTGAGGCTACACCGACCAAGATCTTCCAGATCTGGATTATCCCGAATCAGGCTGGGCTACCGCCGTCCTGGGGGGCCAAACCGTTTCCACAAGGTAACCGTGAGGGTTTTGTGACGCTTGCCAGTGGTAAGGCCGGCGACAGTGAAAGCCTGAGCATCCGTGCCGATGCACGCTTGGTGGCAGCGAACCTGAAAGCCGGGGAAAGCGCTGAGTATCGACTGGACAGCGGCCGCCGGGCATACCTGGTGCCGGCCACAGGCGTGATTGACGTCAATGGTTTGCGGGCACAGGCGCGAGATGGCGTGGCGGTTGAGGATGAGCAGATATTGCGGGTGACGGCAATCGAGGACAGCGAGATCGTATTGGTCGACCTGGCCTGAGCTTGCGCCCGATGCTGGCCTTACAGCAGAACGCTATCTGACTGACGCCCTGATCCAATGTGGGAGGGGGCTTGCTCCCGATGGCGGCCTGGCAGCCGACCAGGATATTGACTGCTAAAAAGTTGTGTTGATACCCATGCCCCGACGAGGGCGTATCAGTAAATGCATCTGTGGCTGCCCCATCGCCATCGGGAGCAAGCCCCCTCCCACAGGGTCCTGCGGCGCACCCAAAGGTGTGGATACCCATGCCCCGGCGACGGGGTTTCAGTCAACGCAACTGTGACTGACTCACCGCCGTCGGGGCACGGCCCTTCCCACATTGGGTTCGGCGTTACTACTGGGCGATTGCACCGTCCACCAGTACCTGCGCCTCCTCCACCAGCCGCTTGAGGTGATCTTCGCCGATAAAGCTCTCGGCATAGATCTTGTAGATGTCCTCGGTGCCCGATGGCCGTGCGGCAAACCAACCGTTTTCGGTCATGACCTTCAAGCCGCCAATTGCCTGGTTATTGCCCGGTGCATGGCTGAGAATCTGCTGGATGCTCTCCCCGGCCAATTGCGTGGACGTCACCTGCTCCGGCGAGAGCTTGCCCAGAAGGGCTTTCTGCGCCGGGGTCGCCTTGGCGTCGACACGTATGGCAAACGGCTCGCCCAGCGCGTCGGTCAGGCCGCGGTAGATCTGGCTCGGGTCCTGGCCTTTGCGCGAAGTCATTTCCGCCGCCAGCAAAGCCGGGATCAAGCCGTCCTTGTCGGTGCTCCACACCGTACCGTCCTTGCGCAGGAACGAGGCACCGGCGCTTTCTTCACCACCGAAGCCCAACGAACCTTCGAACAAGCCGTCGGCGAACCATTTGAAGCCCACCGGCACTTCGTACAAACGGCGACCGATACGCGCAGCGACGCGATCAATCAAGCCACTGCTGACCACGGTCTTGCCCACTGCAGCATCGGCGCGCCAGTCAGGGCGGTTCTGGAACAGGTAATCAATGGACACCGCCAGGTAGTTGTTCGGCGCCAACAGGCCGCCGGACGGGGTGACGATGCCGTGGCGGTCGTGGTCCGGGTCGCAGGCGAACGCGACGTCGAAACGCTCCTTGAGGCCGATCAGGCCCTGCATGGCGTAGCTGGACGACGGGTCCATGCGAATCTGGCCGTCCCAGTCGACGCTCATGAAGCGGAAAGTCGCATCGACTTCGGTGTTCACCACCTCCAGGTTCAGACGGTAGTGCTCGGCAATCGCCGACCAGTAGCGCACCCCGGCTCCGCCCAACGGGTCCACGCCCAGGCGCAGGTCGGCGCTGCGGATCGCATCCATGTCGATCACATTGATCAGGTCGGCCACATAGCTGTTGAGGTAGTCATGGCGATGGGTTGTGTCCGCCTTGAGCGCCTGGGCGTGGGTGATGCGCTTAACCCCGGCCAGCTTGTTGGCGAGCAGTTCATTGGCCTTGGCTTCGATCCACTTGGTGACGTGGGTATCCGCCGGGCCGCCATTAGGCGGGTTGTACTTGTAACCGCCACTCTGCGGCGGGTTGTGGGACGGTGTAATCACAATACCGTCCGCCAGGCCGCTGGTACGACCACGGTTGTAGCAGATGATTGCGTGGGAAATCGCCGGGGTCGGCGTGTACTCATCGCCTTCGGCGAGCATGACGTGTACGCCATTGGCGGCCAATACTTCCAGGGCACTGGCACCGGCAGGCGTGGACAGCGCATGGGTGTCCAGGCCCACGAACAACGGCCCGTTGATGCCTTGGGCTTCGCGGTACAGGCAGATGGCCTGGCTGATCGCGAGTACATGCCATTCGTTGAAGCTCAGCTCGAATGAGCTGCCCCGGTGCCCGGAGGTGCCAAAGGCCACACGCTGGGTAGAGATTGCTGCATCAGGCTGGCCGGTGTAATAGGCCGTGACCAGTCGCGGGATATCCACCAGCAACTGGGCCGGCGCCGGTTTGCCCGCAAAAGGACTGATAGTCATGCATAAACCTCGAAAAGAAGGATTCGGAAAAGTGTCAGTTTACTGGGACTTGGACTACCGCGCGACGGTATCGATCCTACAACCTGAAGAGAAATTTCAAACTCTAAGCGGTCTGCGCCTCGAGCAACGCCTGAGCCAGCGCATCCAAGGTGACATCCAGATTGGGCTGCCCCGCGAACGTATGGCTCAAGCGCATATGCTGATGGTGCAAGCCGCTGAGGCTGAATAACTCTCCCGGCGCTATCACGACCTGTTGCGTGAGCATCCGCTGAAAGATCAGGCGCATATCCACTGGCGCCACCGACTCCAACCAGAAACTCGCCCCGGCGATGGGCACCCGGTAGCTCACGCGCCCTTGCATGCGTGCGTCCAACCGCAGGCTCATGGCCTGCGCTTGCTCCTGTAGCAGTTGGCGCAATGCCCGCAGGTGCTGATCAAAGCGCCCGCTCTGACAAAGCCGGGCAATGGCCCGCTGACGGATTGACGACAAACGAAATGAGCGCAATAAAAACTGGCGCTGCAATTCACTGCTCATTTGATGCGACAGTAAATAGCCATAGGGCGCTTCCGGACCCAACACTTTCTCGAACGACGAGAACACCAGTAGCCGCTCCGGGTTGACCAAGTGACGCAGGGCGGCCTGGGATGGCGTGTAGCTCAGCTCACCAAAGGTGTCGTTCTCCAGCAGCCAGCAACCGTATTGCTCGAGCAAATGCGCAATCTGCAACCTTTCCGGAACCGATAACGCCGTACCTGACGGCATGCTCACCACCGATGACAGCAGCACCAGGTGCACGGGTTCGTGGCGCAACAGGTGCTCGAACATCGCCAGGTCGAAGCGGCCATCGGCGAGCCAGGGCAATTCGATCACCCGTACACCAGCAGCCTGAAAGAGGCGCAAGACCCGATAATCACAGGGTGATTCGGTCACCAACACGGTGCCCTTGAGACCCAGGGCGTCAATCAGTATCTCCAGCACACCCTGTAGATCGACACCGACATACACCTCGTCGGCCTGCCAGCAGCGCGTAGGCGATGAGGTATAACGCGCCGCTAGCGCTGCGCGCAGCTCCCATACACCGCAGGGTTGCGACCAGGGTTGCAGTTGGTGCGGGTAGCGGCGCACCAATTTGCGCTCCAGCGCCAGCAAGTCACCATCCAGCGAGCCCAACAGCGCCGGCTCATCCCCACTGAGCACGACCATGGCCGGCCGCCGCGCCGCCGCGTAGAGCCTTTCGAGCAGGTCAGCGCCCCCCGTCAGCTGGGGGTTGGCGGCTACCGGCCAGGCGAAGTATCCGGACTTGGCCACCGAGTACACCCGCCCTTCCTTCTCCAGCAGCGAGTAGGCGTATTGGATCGTCGAGATCGACACGTTCAAGCGTGTTGACAGCTGCCGCAAGGATGGCAACTTGACCGGTGTTTCCAGGCTGACTTCGTTGATCAGGTTGATCATGTAGCGGTAAACCGCCTGATAGGCAAAATCTGCCTGCCGCTCTCCCCGCAGGTTCATGGCCGCTCACCGGCCCGTACAAACAAATACACGCTAACGCCCCGATAACCGTGCAGTCGGTACTTCGGACTGCGTGAATCGCGGCTTGCGTGACAGGATGCCACGCTCCACCTGCAGCGGGCGCTTGCGGTACACGTGCTGCAATAGCGGCAGCGGCAATCCGCTGGTATCCACCAGCCACTGTTGCAGCATGTCGGCTGCAGGCTTGCCTTGGAGCGCCTTGTGCAGTTCGGGGAGCGCCACCAACATGCCGGGGTGGCATTGACGCAAGAAGCCCTCCAGCCGCTCGCCGTGCTCAATGAAGGGGGCGAACAGCAGGCAGGTCAGCTGCCCCTCGTCCAAGCCGAAGAATTCCTGGGCGTAGGTGGTGGACAGGATGCGCCCATCCTCGCTTGAGGCCTCGACGATCAATGCGTTTGGGATTTTCCGATGGAGCATGCAGTCCATTGCCTGGCGAATAAAACTCTCCACGCCATGCTCATAAGAAAGCTCACGCAGGCACTGGGCCTGCAAGCCGTGCAAGTGTGCCATGAGTAATGGATTGGGGGCGGCAGGATGGCTGAAGTGAAAATCAAACGGGTCCTGCTTGTGCGCCAGGAAGTCAGTCAGCAGCGTTGAGCGGGGTACATCCACATCATCGAGCAAGTCGGCAATGCCGATATAGGCCAGATGACGGTGCCCGCCCCGGCCCGGCTCCTCTGTACCCACATAATGCTCGCCATAGAGGTCACGGTAGCAAGCGATACTCCACTCCTCCATGCGTGCAAACAGCCGGTTGAGCGACATCGGTTTGCCAGGCGCGAAATCAAGTCCGGTTGCCAGCGCCGTTTTTTTCAGCCACGCCAGGTATTGGCTTTGCTTGCGTGGCGAGTCACCGCTGACCATGGCATGCACACCGCCGTTCCAGGTGGCGACGCATTGGTAGAACTCACCGAAGGCCAGGTAGGTGTCGTTGCACAGCGTGGCGCGGATATCGCCGGACGTCAGGTGGCCCAGCAGCAGCATATTGCGCTGACTGACCTCACGCCCGGCGCTGGAAGCCGGGCGTTGCGAATTGAAGGGCTGGACGTCGCGGTTCTCGACCATCAACAGCTCCACACGCGGGTCGTCATGAAAAAACAGCGCGCTATAACCTTGGTTCAGGTTGTCGAGGGTGGCCTGGGTCATGCCTGCATAGCGCAGAGTGGCGACCCGCAGGTGAAACGTCTTGGGCGCACGGCCTGCGATGGTCAGTTGCGCGGCTCGTAGCATCGCCAGTGTGTAACTGCTGACCCCGCCGCCGCCGTGGGTGATCAGCACTTTGTAGTGCCCCACTTGCTCCATGCCGCCGGCTGCCACCACAATTCGCTGGACCAACAATTGAAGTACAGTCCGCTCGGCCCGCGTGAAATGCCCGATCATACGCTGCAGAACTTGTTGGTAAACATAGTTCATGGCTTGCTCATGAATTGCGCTCATTATTCTACTACCTGAGTTGAAGTGTCAGTTTCAAGCAACTATCAATATTAATTGCTCGACCCATTACGACTGTAGGTGTGTCGGGTGCCACACGGCGCAAAGACAGTTAAACATTAGCACCTTGCAATAAAAGCACCGGCGACCCCTGCCTTCTCACTGCGGCCCAACCCCGGAAAAATCGCGCTCCAGCTTGACATAGACGCGTTGGGTTACCGACCCTAGGAATACTCCGACAACTTCCTACACTGTTTTAACTAAAAAACTAGGGACACATCTGACGAGGATTAATCATCCATTTCAATCTGCTCCTTGCAAAACAACCGGGCGTTATCAGTACACTTTCAGGGTGCACAGAGACGCCTTCCTTAGTTCCTGAAATACGCGGCGGGAATATCAGGTAATCAATCATTGCTCAGTCCTTGAGATGACAGGGTAGGCACAATTATCGGCGCTCAAATAATGATTAACAGATACAGAAGATCGCCGAAAACCCGTTCAGATTTGCCGGATCCGAGACATTAATGGCGCCCACACGACAACGCCGCACTGGGTTTCAGGGCGGCATAAGGGGAAAAAGGTATTATTTGCGGGGTAGTGCCCCTCTGCCTAGGCTCAACCCGGGGGTGGGTTAAGCCCTGTCAAATGGCGCATTTGCCTCATCGGCTCAGACGCCAGCGTATTCATTTGCGAATACTCCTACAGCTCAAACAGCTTCAACCTGCAAGGCGACACGCTCGCGGCATGGACATTCGTCCATATAGCGGTGGGCTTCTACGAACTGATCGAACGCAAATACCGTAGTTTTCAGTGGCACAAGCACACGATCGGCCGTCAACTGGTTGATATCACGCAAGGCACGCTGCAGTGCCACCTGATCCTGGACGATGCCCAGCTCCGGCTTGCCCGTGAAGTTGCCGATACAGTGCACGAAGAACTGAATATTCTTCTGAAACGCTGCACAGGCCGGGAATGGCGTCTGGTTGCCACCTTGCAAGCCATACAACACCAGGCTGCCACGGGGCGCCAGGACGTCACCCAGCAACGACATCTGCGGGCCGCCCAGGCCATCAAACACCACGTCGACGCCACGGTTGTCAGTGAACTTGTTGATCTGCATCAGCAGGTCTTGTTCTTCGGTGACAATGACCTTTTCCGCCCCAAGGGAGAGCAGGTATTCGCGTTCGGCGCTGTTTTTCGTCGCGGCAATCACCCGCACACCCAGGGCCTTGCCCAGTTGCACAAACGAGGGGCCGGAACAGTGGCTGGCATCGGTCACCAGGGCAAACTGCCCGGGCTTGACCCGCGCCAGATCCATATAGGCGAAATACGCAATCAGCAACGGCGTGTAGTGCACGCTGGCTTCAATCGGGCTCAAGACATCCGGGTAACGGGTCAGGGCAGAACGCGGCAAGATGATCTGCTCGCCATACACCGGGTAATCGTTGGGGCTTTCGGCCGGAAAACTGGCCACCTTGTCGCCCACAGCCAGGTCATCCACGCCGTCACCCAAGGCGACAACCACACCCGCCATTTCATGCCCCAGGCCCGAAGGCAGACGAGCATGGGAAGACGCCAGGTTCTGGCGCCATAGAATGTCGTACCAGCTGATGCCAATCGCCTCGACACGCACCTGCACTTCGCCCGGTGCGGGCTGCGCGGCTGCATGCTCTTCGCATTTGAGCACCTCGGCCGGACCAAACTTGTGAAAACGGATCGTGCGGGACATCGCAAACCTCGTCAAAGTAACCTCTAATGCCATGAACTTTATCTGGGCTTTCCAGGTAAGGCCACCGGTCGCCATTAATAGTCGACATGTCTGTCATTGATTTCGCAAAGGAGGAGCAGAACTCAACTATCGTAGGAAAAATCAATTAGCCGGTGCAGAGTACCAGCCTTTCCCCGTAAGATTCATGCCGGTCATGCTGCTGAATCGTGCTATATGGCCGCTCACGTCAAGTTTACAGACTCTTCCAGGACACAAGATGAACCGTAACGACCTGCGTCGTGTCGACCTTAACCTCTTGATCGTATTCGAAACCTTGATGCATGAGCGCAGTGTGACCCGCGCCGCCGAGAAATTGTTCCTCGGCCAGCCGGCCATCAGCGCGGCCTTGTCGCGTCTGCGTGGGCTGTTCGATGACCCGCTGTTTGTACGCACCGGGCGCAGCATGGAACCCACGGCCCGCGCCGTGGAAATCTTTGAGTTGCTCTCCCCGGCCTTGGACTCGATTTCCACCGCTGTCAGCCGCGCCGCCGAATTCGACCCGGCCACCAGCACTGCGGTGTTTCGTATCGGCTTGTCCGACGACGTGGAATTCGCCCTGCTGCCGCAATTGCTCAAGCGCCTGCGCGCCGAAGCCCCGGGCATCGTGCTGGTGGTGCGCCGCGTCAACTACATCCTGATGCCCGGTTTGCTCGCCTCGGGTGAAATCTCCATCGGCGTCAGCTACACCGCCGACCTGCCAGCCAACGCCAAGCGCAAGGTACTGCGCCGCAGCCTGCCGAAACTGCTGCGCGCTGACAGCGTGCCCGGCTCATTGAGCCTGGACGACTTCTGCTCACGCCCCCATGCCTTGGTGTCCTTCGCCGGCGACCTGAGCGGGTTTATTGATGAAGAGCTGGAGAAACTCGGCCGCAAACGCCATGTGGTGTTGGCGGTACCTCAGTTCAACGGGTTAGGCACGTTGCTGGCGGGAACGGACATTCTGGCCACCGTGCCGGATTACGCCGCCGAGGCGCTGACCTCGGCAGGTGGCTTACGCGCCGAAGACCCGCCGCTGCCTGTGCGTTCGTTTGAGCTGCACATGGCCTGGCGTGGGTCGCAGGACAATGATCCGGGTGAGCGGTGGTTGAGGTCGCGGATTCAGATGTTTTTTGGCGACCCTGAGAGTCTTTAGACGTCTTCTGGCAAGCTGTTCATCTGATCATTTTTGCCTTTCCACAAGCCATGGAGCTCCATTCAATTCCAGTGGATTGCTACATTGGGGGCATATCTGAGGGCATGCTTTGGATGGTTTGAAAAGGATGCCCCCAGCCTGAGGCCAAGTGGGCTATTGATGAGGATAGCTCCGACCGGACACTCTGCGATTCGATAGACCGGCCTGAAGCTTTCAGCGGAACGGTGCGGATGGACAAAACCGCTGGCATCGTGGCTACTCAAAGCGCCCGAGACGCTAAACCAGCTAACGCGGTGAAGGGCCTGATCGACCACACGATCAAGCGACTGAAGAAGCGCCAGAGAAAATGCCGAAGTCGATAGCACTCCACGACACCGGCACTGTCGTCAGCGGCGCGCAGATCAATGGACGCGCCGTGGCGCGCGTCGGTGATCAAATCAGTTGCGTCGCTGTCATCCTGACCGGCGCGCCCGGCACCATCATCGAAGGCCAGCCCGCAGCGCGCCAGGGCAACAGCACCAGCCACGCCGGTAGCCTGGTGGAAGGTGAGCCGGGCTGGCTAGTGGAGTAAGTGACGGAAGCGAAAACTCGGCGTCTGCCAGGATAAGCAGGGATCTCCTTAGAGAAGGCCGTGGATGGTCAATCCGGCTGTGAAGTAGGGACTGGAGAACATGCCGGTTTCAGGCGCACCAGCTATTCGACTGATAGCTTCCTCCAGCTCCTTACCCGATAGCTGCGATTCCAATATTTCAATCACGGCCGTGCGCGTGCTCGCTCGCAATCGGGCAATTGCTCTAGCCAGAGCTGCAGAGGGAGGGAATCCCAGCTTGAGACCTTCGCCTACCAGATAGGTGAGAACAAAGCACGCCGTATCTGAGGATTTCCAGCTGCCAGCCAATGCAATGGCTCGCCGATTCAGCAGAAAGAGATTAGGCAAAGCCACGGAATCACTTGTACGGAAGCTCGTCTGAAAGTTGCGAGCCGATCTGGTCCCGGAGAAGCAAGTATTCACCAAGGCCAATCGCAGTTGGAGAGTCGGAGCCGCTACCTGAAGCGCGTGGACGCTCAAGAGGTGGGGATTCTCGGGGGTACCTAGTTGCGCAAAGTAGGCATCGCTGAAGAACTCAATCGAATGACCGTGGGTAGACACCACCAACGCGTCATACCCCTGAAGCAGCTCCTCAAGACTGGACTCGTCTTTCTTAACCAATGAGACCGCCGGGGGTAGACCCGCCGCCTGCGTGAACGCCTTCGCTTCAAACGAAGCAAGCAAGAGGTCTTCCTGCCGATCAACAATGGCAATCGTTGAGGAAATGGGGCCGTCATCTTGAGAACACTCAATCAATGCCGGAACCGTCCTGACTTCAAAATGACCTTCGGACATTCGAGCGGATAGCTCGGAATTGCGCAGAGCGAACTCAATCAGCGGTACGTCGTTAAGGCAGTCCTCGATGAATCGGATGGACTTACAACCAGCATCAGCAACCTCTGCAAATACAGGATCCAGCACCGGAGCAAGCGCGCTGATGAGACTACCCAACTCGCTTATGAATTGCCTCTGAGAGATGAACTGTTGCGCGTACTTTAGCTGCGCTACATGCCACTCCTTGATCAGCTCCAGCGGTATCTCCACCCGTTTGTACTCGCCCCCAATGAGGCACCACAGGAGCGCGGTTTCCCCTGCATAGGTCATCATCATCAAGCAGTGACCGCCAATCAACCGGGAACGGCAAACCTCTGATTGACTCTCGGCGCTTGCAAGATCCAGTGGTCGACCAATCGCTTCGGAGTGAAGCATTGCGGCAATGTTTGACAACTCGTCCCACAACTCACCCCTGTTGTATGCACCCCATGCGTCGTCCCACTTCTCCCGAAATCCATAGAGGTGTGGAGCGCCAACTGCACGAATCTGCAACAGGCTCCTATTCAGCCTCTCAATCAGCTTATCCGATGCAGACCGCGATTGAGCGACTTTGCTCGCCCAGCTCAATATCGTCAGCCAATCCCCCATAGCATTGCCCCGAACTGCGAGCATGGGCAGCAACACCTCCGTTGCATTACCTGTACTTGGGAGATCCCGCAACAGACCTTCAATTCGACAGATGTAGCGAGTGCGGATTCCGCGTCGATGATGCAGCCTGAGCACATTTGAAAGAACCTCATCAAGGTGCCGGGCTGCATCGCTGAGGCGTCGAGCCAATTTGGGGGCATCGCTGTTCGCTGCCGCCAGTTTCGCACCGCTCAGGCATACTTCGAGGATTGCCTCAACGCTCTGACCCTCCGGGGCAATGGCCGCTTCTGCCTGCGCAAGCACGGCTTCAGCATCTGCCAGCCGGCCACAGCGCCTCAGGCATATCGATAGGTTTCCACGGACGAACACCGACAATCCTGCTGTGCAACAACTGCTAGCCAAAGCGATTTCACAATACTCAATCGCCTTCTCTTCGCTACCAGTATTCATGTACGCCACGCCCAGGTTTCCTAGCAACTCCGGGGGCGGCTCAACAGCAAGCTCTTGATACACGCTCAACGCCTTCTCACCCGCTCCAACCCCGAATGGGTAATCATGCTCCTCGCAAGCGACGATCAATGCTGTGGCGTAGCACTTCGCGATAAGCTCTAGCGACCGTAGCGAATGAGCAAGAATCTCCGCGTCATTCACACATCGATATGCCGGCTGGGTAGCACCATGCCCTGAATAGATTTTTGCGGCATCTAGATAAAGGACGACCACCTTTTCTTCCTGCCCATAGCGCTGAAGCAATCGCGCAACTTCCGCCATTACTCTCGGTCGCTGATCGACACCAACCCCATATGAGTCTCCACTGGCTAAGATGTCATCTGTCAGCTCCAGAACCGTGCTTTCACTGGCATCGCTTTCCAGATCAGCGATGCGTTCGACAAGCACAACTGCGTCTTTGAGCTTGTGCTGAGTGAGCAGCGCGCGAGCCTGCAGCTCTAGGTACAGGATGGCTTCATTAAGGAGCCCGGAGCCGAGGTATGCCTCCACAGCACTCGCCGCGAGTTGCTCGACGTGAGCTGGATGCTCCGGCGTACGCTCTATCAGTGCGTTGTATACATCGACGATCCAGATGCCGTGATCATCGAGATACCCACCTTCAATCAATTTCTTGAAGGCCGCAGGTTCTAACGAAATGAATTGGTCCAAGTCCATAGAGCAGAGCTCCCTAGTTGACTAATCGTGGCTGTGGATGCCCCGAGCTGCTGAAGCTGCAATAAAGGTTTGAAAAGCAGAAGCCGGCCTAGCGAGGGCGAGCTCGGCATCATACGCAAACCGTGCTTGCTATGGCGAACTGCCATGCACTCAGCGATGCGCTTGCCTCTTCCTCCAGCTTCGCACGCGATTCCCGAATCGATAGTCACGTTGTACCCTGCTGGACACCATACCCACCTTGGGGTCATTGTTCGGGGATGGACTCGCTACCGAGCACGTTGGCGACTGCTTGCAAATCGATGAATCGTCATCAAGGCTGGAACAGGTGGAGAAATCGAGCCTGCACCAATCGCAGGCTTTCGGTCAGTGACCCCACAGCACTGCGGACACAGTGAAAAGGATTTTCGTATGAATGAGTATTTGCTCCATGACCAATCTTGGAATGGCCCCCTGATCGTCGCTGTACAGCGAGCGATCACCGAGACATTCACCAAATCCGATTGGAATGAGGTTGGGCACCTCACAGGCCTGCACGCCTACATCACAGGCCACAAGCGGCTTTTGCGGAGCCTCGACTGGGGAGACCCGGATTACAGTGACTGCGTGTTTGAAGTGGTCACCCGTATGCAGCATCACAACGGCCAGGCACTGGCGCTACTGATTGAGCATCCGAAGGTACTGCCTCTTTTAGAAGTATCCGTGCCGAACCATCTTCATCAATTAGGAATCAGCGTCGGTCACGTCCGAGCAGTTACGCCCTCGGTATGCGCTTCTGAGGTTGTACGGCGGGCGCTTACGGACGCTGATCAACTCATCGAGACGAATGGTGCACAGAGCGCCGTGGATCGCCTCCATACAGCAATGCACGGCTACCTGAAGGCCGAATGTGCAGCGGCCAGCATTACAATCTCCCCCGATGCGACCCTGACCCAGGCTTTCAAAGCACTTCGCACCAATCATCCTGCATTGACTAATTTGGGTGCCCATACGACAGATGTTGCCAAGGTACTTCAGTCATTCGCCTCTGTTCTGGATGCACTGAACACCGTCCGCAACCACGGAAGCGTCGCTCATCCAAACGAACACCTCATTGAGGCGCCAGAAGCATTCCTGTTCGTCAATGCGGTCAGAACGCTTTTTCATTACCTGAACAACAAGCTTGGACACTGATCCAGTGCACCGGTGGAAGCCGGAGGACCGGGCCACCCTTATTGAAAAGGACAACCATGAGCAAGAAATTGCCTGAGCTATTACCGCTCCTCGACTATTTGCGGATTCATCGTGTCATCCGCAGCGTGCTGGACTCGTGCCAGGCAGACACTGCTCACGCCTGCTGGTACTTCAGCATGGCGGGCGCCGCAATTCTCCGTCAGCACTATAGGAGGGAGGCCCACCCCCTCGCAGGCGCAATGTGCCTGATGACGGATGGCGAAGACTCGAAGGTCATGTGCTTCGCAACGATTGAAGATGGCGAAGCCTATAGCAGCCCCAGCGCCTTCCACGCGATGGTTGCGTGCGACGGCTATCTAATCGACTTTATGAGCCCGATTTTTCCTGAGACGGCTAAATCTTCCCATCATGCATTCACCCCACCAGCCAAATCCTTTCAGAGAAAATTCGACACCATGAATCCATCCCCCATGGAGCTCGAACAGGCTGGTGATTTTTTCTTCGATCCGAATCCAGTGCTGACTGACAACCTTGTGCGGAAAGTCCTGGAAAGCCAATTTCTCAGTGACGTGATACAGGGATGCTGTGACTGGTACAGGCGACCCCCGAAAACAATCCCTCCGACCATCACCGTGGGTGATGAAAAAGGTCAGATGACCACCGTGAAGCTCAAGGATGTGTCAGTAGTCGGTTCTTGGTAAGCAAAACAGGGTTGGGCCATTCACAAAGTGGTCTGCCCACGAGAGGCCCCACACGCCTCCCCCCCTGGCGACTTTCCGCATAGCGGGCTACTTGTATAGCCTAATTGATAACCCAACCATCGAGCGTCTATGTTGCTGACTGGGACAATCCTCGCTTCCGTCTGCTGGTTTTGCAGACAACGACAGTCGTTCCGACTTTCGACGTATTCAGTGCATTTTCACACAGCCTGGGTTGTCTGTTACCGCTCACAACAAAGGTCACATGACCTGGCTCAATTCCATTAACCAAGGCCCATACGCTTGGTGAAGTATGGGTTTTAGATCCGGTCGCATGAGTACGTCACGGCCCTCTATCTGGTACGAGTCCTGAATCGAAATCTGATCGCTATGCACTCGCCATGTCCGTTGAACCACCGCGAGGTTTCCAGCAGCATCCATCCACTTCATGGAGTTTGCGTATGCGCAATGGTGCAGATCAGCAAACATCTGAAGGCTTGCCGGAGGGACTAGTAATGAAGTCCTTCCCAGCCAGTCATCAATTGGGCTCAGGCTTACTAACCAAGGACCACGCTCGTCCATTATCTCATCCGGACTGCCAGCAACGATCAGCCAATCCTCGGTATGACCTTTGTTGAAAGGGAACGCATTGGGCGGGACACTATCATCAGGATGCACTGCGACAATCCCCCCCATGCGGGTGATCACTCGCTGCCGCCCCGATTCAGTCCGCGAGCTTTGAGGATGTTCAACCTCATAAAAACCAAGTCGAATCCAACCACTGTACTCAGGATCATCGTCGGCGACTGTGACGATCGGGTTGAGACCATTGCTTGCGCTGGCGTCCCATTTAGGACGCGGCGTCCTGCTGGCGACAGCCATCAAGTGCGCAGGGATATTTGGCAGGATGTAGCGAAGCATCTCCTCGACCAACTCTGACTCGAAGCCTTCAGGCAGCTCTACAGGACGCGGAAGGCTAACGAGCATAGAATCAAGAATGGATAGATAGATTTCCATTTGCCACAGCAAAACTTGGGCTGGAAGGCGGGCGCCGCCATCGCCGCCGGCCCTGAGCTGCCATCGATCGCGGCCCGGAATAGAATCGCCCCACGCGATATTGTTCAGACGCGCCTCGATGATGTATGCCAGATCAGGCCAGAACTGCGCCAGAAATTCCATCACTTCGTACTGCTCAAGGGCGGCAATCATCCGCAACGGTTGACGGGCGACCGGAGTACACGACATCGTCGGTTCAGGTCGATCTGCAACTGTCACACCTATACTGGCTAGAAGTGCTTGAGCCATGCTCGCCACTGCCCATGAGTCGGACTTGGCGCATAGCGTAAGTTCGGGGGTGACATCAACAATGAGGCTCGAGAGGTCCACCTGGGACTCAATCAACACGCGAAGCACTAGATGCAACGAGGACACTGAGGTATCGGCCAATAGCCAGTGGCTCAACGGACGAGAGAACAGATGAGTTCGATCGCGTAGCAGACGTGCTATGGCACTCAAGATCAGCACTTTGCGTGGTAAAACTGGATTGCCTAGGCGACTCAGAAGCAGGCCAATCAGGGCCTCTTCCACTGACCAGTCGCAATCGTCTGTCTCAAGTTTTTCAAATCCAAGGTAGCGTCCCGGCAGAGGCAAACGAAGCTCCATCACATTGAAGGCCTCGGCCCATGCCCGTGCTGCGATGTCTGGAGCCTCCCATTCAGCAAGCAGCTCAACTAAATGTTGTGTCACGCCATGAACATTGCCAGACCGTAGCTTACGGGCCGTCTCATCTGCCAGCACCTGCCGAGCTTGAGCAGAATCAAGCTCAAGCGCCCTGCCTACCGAAGCTGCGTGCTTACGGTCGCCGACGTTATGCCAGCCACCACCGCCTTTTGCAAAACTGTAGGCAAGCACGTAGGTAGTGGCGGCAAGTTGTACATGACCAGCGTTATCAAGCGCCTCGGCCAAGCCTTTAATAGCCTGGTAACGATCCCAGAACCAATATCCCGAATCGTGTACGTAAAAGTGGATCAGTCGCTGGGCTGCCAATTCGTCGCCTGCATCGACCATTTCGCTAATGATATAAGCCAAAGGTAGGGTCACGACCCCGTCGACTTCGGAATCCGAGATTTTCGCCTCGCCTAGTCTGCGTAGCGTAGACAGCACATCAACATAGCTACGCGCCAGAGGAAATGCAGGACGAAGCTCCTCACCTGCGGTGTCGTTCTCACGGAATCTGCTTTCACTCCGTACTACCGGCGTGGGATGACGGTAATCGCGCAGAACTGCTGGAGCTTTAAGCGCATGTTCTGATGCAAATGTCAGGAGTCGCTCAACGGCATCGATCCGATACCGCGTCGCGTCATCTAATACTTCTGCACATAGTTGTGTGAATCGCTCCTGGACGTAGGACAGGTGGCTCGGGAGAAGCCGTTCGAGAGCTCTGAGGCGCTCCATGACACGCTTACTGCCGGCACCATCGTGATCAACCTCGAAAAACATTGAGCTCCAAACCCCATCGAGCAAGAGCGGATCCGCCGTTTCGGCAAGGGTCGTTAATGTGCTGGTCAGGGCGGCCACCATGATCCAGGATTCACCCCCACGCTCACGTGCCAATGTCGATGCTAAAAGCCGAATACCGCGTACCGGGTCAACAGCCATGAGTGCACTGAACCAAGCGTTCGGCGCATGGCGTGTCTCTCTGCCGTCCGTATGGTTCATCACTGCTCGCACGAGCGGCTGCAACTTGATCAGGCCATCAAGCGCCGCGGCGGGTGTACCACGACCCAAGGCGCCCACGCTCCCGATCAGGTCAAACAGGGCGGTATCTTTGTGAAAACCATACCCGAGTAGATACCCACATGAGCGCCGCCAATAATGGGCAGCCGCATTAGGTCGTCCTGCAGCCGCTAACGCCTGTGCCACCCGCATGGAAAACTCAGCATGATTGCTGTAGTAAGTACCACCGTCGCTCTCCTCGACTACGAGCACGCGATCTAGTGCGTCGACTACCAACTGCGATACTGATTCATGTTTAGCGTACGGAATCAGTATCGAGAAAAAAGTACTAGTCGAAATGGGTCCTCCATCTTCCCTGTCCATCTGGGTAGCCGTGCCCAGACGGGTCTCTGATATGGACGAAATGGCGTACTCCCACTCCTCCAGCGTTCTGGGAAGACTCAGGGCTCGGGCCAGACTCTCGGCTATAACTGAATGGATCCGATACAGGTCACATGCCCGAGGTGATCCCACGAACGGACGGACATCCCTGAGCAACTCAGCGAAGACGGCACTGGAGTCGTATGGTCTGTTTTGGGTAGCTGCAGCTTCAGCTCCTGCGCTTGCTATCACGAAACGCAGCCAGCAACGGTACCAGCCTTCCCCATCAACACGATGCCGCTCTGCGTCCAGGGTTTGTAAGTTCCCGATTAAGGCAAGTAGGCGTATGGTTGCGACCCAGTCACGAACTGGCTGGGTACTGTGTAGGTAACCATCGTCGCCCAGAGCGATGTCGAGCGTATCTGTCTCGACCAAGAATGGCTGGGCATCTTCAATTGAAGCCCCTCGCTCCAGACACCATACAGCCTGCTCTGCGCCTCTGGCGTGACGCAGCGCGTTGTTGGCGTAATCTGCCGCCGCCACAAGGTTGCTCGCCTCCCATGCAGCGTCCGACAGCCCCAACCAAGTCGCACACGCGCGCTCATCACTTAAGCCGAATCGCTGATCAGGCTGAATGCGCACTCGCCCAGCGAGACGTTCTACGGAAGACATAGCTAGCTCGTGAGAGAGCATGCTGGAAAGCCTACGTACGAAGATGAATTTGAGTTCTTCCTCGAAATACAACTGATCACAAACCTCTCGGGCGACACCAAACGTATGCCCTAAGCGCAGTTGTCCACGCAGCGACGTCAGGTAAACCTTCTCTTCCTCATATAGATCAGCCTCAGGATCGAAGTGATCAGAGCGACTGCTGCGCTGGTCGTCAAACCACAACTCAAGGTATTCCGCCCAAGGAGCTACTGCGCCTTGCGCCTCGACCGCCTCACACGCGAGCAATCCTTGAGTTACATCCAGAGTTGGTTCCCCATCGAAAAGCATGCGTTGTGCGAGAGCGCGCGGCCCATGTAACGCCTGATAGGTGATCCAATACGGATGCCAGCGATTTGTACCTTCATCAAAGCACATGTCGAGTGAGCGGAAGATCTCAGAGCACCTGAGCAACACTGGCCAGTTTCCGCTGCTTGCCGCAATGTCCGCTGCAAGCGAAACGCCATCCTCAATAGACGTTCGAGAGTGTCCATGAACGAGACTGTCACGCGCGAAGGTGGCAGAGACCCGCTCCAGAATTTCACCGTCCCGCCCCACCCGGCGCAAAGACGGAAGCAAAAAGCGGTATGAGCGAGCGTCCTGAAAAAAGTCCTTGGATTCTAGCCAGGCGATGACCGGATTCAGGATATTGCCAACGCTTTTGCCTGCGGCTTGTAACTCGTCAAGAATGAAGCGTCTGAAGCTCTCATGAAATATCCGTACACCGCCTTGACCTGTGGCGCGGGAAAGGATGGGGGACAACATGGCCAGCGCTTCCGGAACATAGTCTTGCATCAAGCTCCCGACAATTTCTTGCAGCTCTGCCTCGGTCACAGAGAAGTCAAGAACGCCGAGGATGTTGGCCACCGGGACAGTGCTGCGGCTGGCGGTCAGGTTCAGGTGTCGGTAGTAACGGGTAATATCACCGTCCAGAGCTGGCGCTGACGATAGCCATTCATGAGGCCCTTGGATACGCCCACTCTTTAACCCATCAACGAGGCCGACCGATAAATAGCGGGTGTAGAGCGGGTTTCCCTGGGCCTTCGACGCCAGCAAGGTGAGTAACTCGTCTTGTTCACCTGGATCGTTAATGGCGACGTCTTCAAATGCTTGTGGAACGCCGTGCTTATCACACAGAGAAAATATCTCTTCGCGTTGCCACGCTTGAAGGGTGTGCTGGTGCAGTGATTCCTTGAAACGATGTCGGAGGGGATTAAGATGTTCGCCCGGTTGAGAGCCAATGACAAGCGATACACCTTCGGGTAAAGCGAGCGTCGATAAGCGCTCCACGATATCCGTTTCATTATCGTTTAAGCTTTGAGAGGTACTGCGCACTCGCGCAATGTGATCCAGACCGTCGACAATAATGACGACTTGGGAACCGCTTTCTACGACCTGCTGCAGGCTTTCTTCCAGAACATCAGCTCCTGCCGCGAAGGCTTGCCGAGCGGATGTGGCCTGTTGGTCGCTCAACCAATCCTGGATGTCGCCCATAAGATTTGCAAATAGGATGTTGGTGCTGACCCGCTTCTCAGCCAAGCCGTCTCCAGGGGCAAGAAAGCAATAATGCTGCGCTACGACAACACCACGATTTCGCAAAAAGTCGGCGAGCTGCGTCAACTCCCAAGACTTACCTGATCCTGGACCAGCAAGAATTAAATGAACGCCCCCCTGCAGCACCGCTTCAATCAGATTGTCGCGAACGTGGGGGCGCAGCTGTAACACAGAATTATCAATCGGGAACTGTTGGAGCACTCGCCCAAAATCTGTGCGCAGCTTCAAACGGCTTGCCACATCAGCAGGGGTCAGTTTCTCGCCTTGAATGCGCGCGTTGGTGGCGATGTGAATGGCTGATGCTGCAACATCCTCAGGCCGTCTTTCGGCGTTGGGGTATCGCCCTATTCCAACATCCTTTATCAATAAGTCGAGTAGCAAACCCTCCAACGGGCCTGGGCTATAGAGATCAAGCGTTGCCGAGGGCAAGGCAAGCTCGATGACAAAGCGCTCGCAGAAAGCGACAACCTGATCTCGGGTAAGCGGTGCTGGGCCGTCCTTGGAAGGGCAAAGTACCGAGAATTTGGGGGCACCGGTATCTGGCCATAATCGAGCTGAGACAATGCGATACCGTTTTGTAGTAAATCCTGCAAACGTGCCAACGTCGTCTGATTCTTCAAAAAGTGCGGAAAAAGCGTCGGCGATGACGGGGGCTTGCCAGGTTGCGCAGAGCCTGTACTCATCAGCTGCGTCGATGCCTGCATGAGTGAACGTCTGAACCAGGCGGTCAAATCGAAGAGAGGATGTGTGACCTGTGAAATCTTGAAGCCGAAGCGCAAGGTCTGGGTTCAAGCTGGATTTGAGCTGACGACGGATCCTGGTTCCATTGGCCGTCACCTCAAGATCGTCGAAACGGTCATCCTCGACAGTTTTACGATCCACCGTGACCGCTTCATGCTGATGAACAAGTGCTCGAACCAGCAAATATGCGGTTACCAAATCTTGGTAGGCATAGCCCCTATGAGCGGCGCTCAAGGAGCCCATGTGTGTCGTAATCAAAACTCCCGCTCCTTTTAAAGCCCGGCACTAGGGCCCTCCTCCACTGGCTACATATATTAAGCTACTGATGGCTTCCTGGTTCTATTTGCGAACTGCCTTTAGTGACGATATTGCTCATCCAGTATACGGAGACGCACTGAATACCAGCCACTGCCATATTGGAGTACGCCAGAATCACCATTCGCGATCGCTCGCGCACCCGATGTGGATGGGGGCAAAACTGGGGGCACAATTCGTTTATTTCAGGCTGAAACCACCGTTCTAGAGACCTGTCAAAATGTTTTTTGGCGACCCTGAGAGTCTCTAGGCGTCGTCGGGTAGGCTGTTAAGCTGATCACTTCTGGCTTTTTACAGACCATAGAAATCAATCTACTTCCCAGAGAATTGTCACGACGAGCCGAATTTTTCTCGAAAACCAACTCATCCTCAATGGATCATTGAGGAAGCTGATTCGCAGTCGGTCTGTCGTCAGGGAGCAAAACCGTCGCGATCTGCCTTATTTTTACGCGACAACTCTTTTTTCATTTCATTAAATACGTGGTCAAACAAGGGTTGAAAGTCCTCCACCCTGTTTACCATCTGGAAAAACCATTCAAAACACTGCTGCCTAAATTCATTGTCTGCAATTTCAGCAGGATGTAAAAGACAAAGTACCGCCCTGGTAATAGCGTCTTCTTTGTCTTCGATATGAAAACCTCGCCCTTTCCCCTCCAAAAAATCCCAGCAGGCTATCCTGGCGGACTTCAGCTCTTCCGCACGGCCAACCTGGTCTACCCAATATCTATAAGCTTTATCGAATGCCGCGGTTATAGGAACCGAAGCATCCACCTCGTTCTGGCCTAGCGCCAACTTGAATCCACGGCACATGAATTTCATTGTGTTTCTAGAGGCAATGTCTGACTTACCCTTCGACAGCATCTTAAAATATAAATTAATCTTGTTTTCGTTAAGCATGGTTAACTCCTAGATCCTTGAGCACGACATCACACGACCTACAAGTTTTTTTGGGTTTGCCGTGCCCCTTTCCTGATTCTCCAATATTGACCGTCC
The DNA here is from genome assembly GCF_036704165.1 of Pseudomonas khavaziana. NCBI lineage: Bacteria > Pseudomonadati > Pseudomonadota > Gammaproteobacteria > Pseudomonadales > Pseudomonadaceae > Pseudomonas > Pseudomonas khavaziana. Next base: position 3,248,433 of record NZ_CP129946.1, on the reverse strand, counting down.
GAATAGTTCCACCGTCAGGATCAACAAAGACGTCAAAGGACTGGCTCAGGCAAGATACTTCCGCACACCAGCCGTGCCAAGGCTCCCTCGAACCAGATGGAACCCTACTTAGCGCAGCCTGAACCACCTGATGCACTGAGTGCTTGAATGAACTCACCCCAAAAAATCTTCTATTTCTTACATTTAACTCCGAAGCAGCGCCTGACACCCTTCCTTTACTTTTTTCTGCATTTGCAACACGTATGAGAGCGTCAACCGTAACGTTCATAGGGAAATACCTACTTTTCTGATAACTGTATATGGATAGTCATTCACCCCTTCCAAAGGGCTTAGGGACAAATTTGTAATAGGTGCGGCGAAATTCAATCCGGTCACCAGCGCCTTAGTGTTACGTACCGGTTGTCGAATTCGCCCTGATATTTATGTAGGCGCCGGAGAACCTGGGGCGCAAGTGTCATTACCAGTGCCCCAAGTTACAACAATCGACGTGTCCGCGCCCGTAGACGACAGGATCCATCTCTACGGTATAACCATCATCTGTCGTAGTGTGCTTCGATGAGTAAGAGCATCGCTTTCGCATGCTTGTCGATTTGCTCCTGACCCCAGTTGTCGTCTTTGCCAAGCACATGGAACATGTGCGCAAGTTTCAAGGAGTCGTACTTCGGCTTGGCGCGGAATGCCGCTTGCTTCTTGAGTACCGCCAGGTTGCTGTACAAGGAATTTTCACCCGGGCTGAGCAGTACCAGATTGCCGAATCCGTGTAGCAAGTCGTCAGGTAATGTCCTGCGGAACTCTTCGTTTTGCGGATGCACATGTTCGACCGAGTTCTTCGACGTAATCCTGTACAGGTGCAGCTTTTCAAGGTCAAGCCAGTTGAAGGTGCTGCGTTCACGCCACAGAATGTACTCCAGTTTCTGGAACCAGTAGTGCTCGAAACTCGTGCCATTGGGCTTTTTGAGATAAGCCACTGTCGTTGCGATGGGCACCGGCTCGGCGGTGTCACTGGACAACAGCCGATAGCTCGCTTCCTTCTGGGTCATTTCGGTGAGCGAGAGCTGGTTATCGATCTGTTCGAGCAACGCCAGCACTTGATGCTCCGTCATATCCGGCGAGTCGACCAGCCTGCCCAGAAACGGTGTCAGCCAATACTGAGCACTGCGCTCACCCGTGAGGTAACGCATGCTCTGCAGTTGGCTCAAGTCGGAAGTATCCTGAGTGACTGTGCGCCAATCGGGGCCATTGCCTTTGCTTCGATTGTTGATGGTGCTCAGGCGCAAGGTGCGTTCATCTTCTTCACCCAGGCGCACCCACTTGACGACCCAGCGGTCAAACTGAAATCGCACGTTCCAGAGGCATTCCATGAACTCCTTGGCTTGCGCCGCAGTGGCCGTTTCGATAAAGCCGGAGAAACACTCATTGAGATTGCTGTCGTTAAGCCGTGAGCCGATATCACGCCTGTCCTGAGTGTGCCGATAAATTCGAAAGGCATGCATCAGCAACAAGCCAAAGCTGACGACCGACTGATAGCGAGCCTCATCCTTCTCGCGCGGCACTTCAACCGCCTCGCCCTTCACTTTCATCGAACGTATTTCGCTGATCGTGCGGCCTTTTGGGTAGCCGTCTGCAGGGCGCTCAAGGGTAAAATGGTCGAAGGAATGATCCGCAAGATCGTTGAACCTCAGAGCGCCCCAATGGGTACCCGCGAAGACATCGCGCAGGTTTTTCTCGAAGTAGTTCCCCATATCTTCGCAGGCCTGCCAGATGCCTTCGTAAGTAGCACGGTTCTGCTTGATACGTTTCATCAAGCGAGCCTTGAGGATATCTGTCTGCTCAAGCTGGAGACCGCTGGTGTTCAGCGTCGCGAACAGCTTGTTCAGGTCCATGCCCGCGGGCATGACATTGTTGACCCAGGTCACGTGGTTGAACAGGTAATCACCGACGCGCTCAAGGGCTTGCTCGCCGCCCTTGGCCTGCAACCTCTTGAATCTGTCGCAGGCTACTTTTCGGGCAGCGCTCAAGTGTATGAGGTAAGGATTCGAAACCTCTTTTTCATCCGGCTCAATGTCCGCCGTCAAGCCCGCCCATGCGCTCAACCGAGACTGGACTTCTTCACGAATATTGAAGGTAAGTCTCGGAGCATTGCCTAGGACCACCAGCGACCGCAGCGGCGAAGATGGCGTCAACGAACAGAGAGCAAGCGCCAGCACCATCAGTGTCGTCATTCGTTGCTGGCCATCAATGAGTTCGTAGACGATGGCAGCATCAGAAGTCGAACCCGGAATCACTTCGCTGGTCAGCACAGTGCCGAAAAAATAGTGCGCTTGAGCGGGTTGATCGTCGGCATCACGCTCGCTCGCCAGGATGATCTGCTCCAGCAGATCATCTACGTCGCTGCTGGGCCAAACATACGGGCGTTGATAGCAGGGAATAGTCAGCGATATACCTTGCTCACATAGCGTAGCTGCCGTCTGTACATAGGACCGGACTTGAGCACTCATCATTTGCCTCCTTGGCGGGCAATGTCAGCAAGGCTGATCCGTTTGATGGCGGCACACAGCTCGGCATCGTATGCAGCGGCGACACGGATCGGGTTCGGCCACGGCAGGTTCAAGTGAAGCGTGATGGAAACCGACTCTACGAAGCGCTTCTTGATACTGTGTTTATCGAGTCCCGCCCCGGTTGGAGTGTATTTATAGCTACGCAAGTACTCCAATAGCTCATCTTCGCTATGGCTGCTGGCGATCCAGTCCATCAGCGGATTGTCTCTGATGTGTGCTTGAACGCCGTCTTCACGTACGCTGACCTCTCTGATCAGGCGCATCGAAAAGGTCACCCGGAACATCCACAGGCTGATTTCGAGCAGCCGCGCGGTACCGAACTGACTGGCATACATCAGCAAAGCGCATTCGAATGCCCTGCTCAGGAACACGCTGCCGCACGCATCCTTGGACAAGCGTTTGTAGTAGTAGGCGAACGAGCCTTTAGGTGGTGCTTCACCGACGTCGAACAACGTCTGATAAAGGCCATGGAAGTAGGCGACGTAACGCATCGTGTTAACCCCAGAGCCCAGGGGCTGTCGCATTGCGTACCCCGGCTGGACGCTATGCATCTCCTTACCCCAGGCATCGCGGTGCACCTGCAAGGGCCGATAGGCAATATCGGCGGTATTCGACAGCGTTCGCTCGGCGAGCTCAGTGACGATCTGCTTGCGCTCGAGCAGCGGGTCACGATCACTGGCAACATTTCGCCAGCGCAGGCTTTGCCAATGCCGGGACTTCATCAGTGTTGCGACCAGAGACTTGAGGTCGCCGAGGCGCTCCCAGGTCCGGGCAAAATCATTCTGCGTAGCCTCAAGCACGCTGCGCAAATGATAAGCCTTGATGATGTCTGCGCCGCCCAAACGAACCCCAGAGGTGTTCTGTGTTTCGAAAAAGCGGTAGGCATCGTCTTCTCGGCGCGTCACGACCAGGGTCACGTTGATGCGCGAGAAGTCTATCCGCGGCAATTTTTGCTGCTCTAACCACCGATAATTCTGTTGGATACGCCGATAGCTTTCTGGTGAGTTGAACTTCAACACCGGTGCGCCCTTGTCGCCCTTCTGCAGGCAATAGAGCAGCGTCAGACTGGTGATTCGCTGTTGGCCGTCGATAATATTCAGAATCCCACGCTCACGGCCGTCGCCACCTTGCTGGTGCAAGATGATGCTGCCGAGGTAGAAGTCGTGGCCCGGTGCATCCGTGCCGAAGAAATCCCGCAAATCATCGAGCAGCCGTCCCAGTTGCTCTTCGCTCCAGCGATAGGGTCGTTGATATTCAGGCAAACTCAGGTTGCCAAAAATATAGCTGCCGTCGCTGGACAGAATCTTCCTGGCGCTGAATACGTTTTCCAGGCTTGTGGAAGCAACGGTTATGCCCTCCACGGCAAGCGACAGATGGGCAAACTGCCGTTCGTTCACGGCTTGGTTCATATGACGATCCCTGTAATGTGCTCGATGGCGGCTAACTGTAGTCAGTCCTGCAAGCGCCCCCTCGCTTTATCAAATGCGTGCAGTCACCTAGCCACGCGTAGAAATAGACTCTTTTTTCTTCTCCACCTTGGCCAGAGCACGATTGAATGCCGTTGCCCTCGCACTACGATCTATGATCAAACTGAACAACGCGTTCTTACCGCGTTCCTACCGGTGCATAAAAACTGAGCGCGGCTGAAAAACATTAGTCCCTGCGGGAGCCATCGTGGGCAACGCCCGCTCCCACGACCTCAGTTCGCTGCAATGATCAGTGCAGAAGCCCGCCAGCCCTAGAGTGATTCAAGAAGCGGGGCATCGACGACGCCCCCCCTTCACCCCACCGGTTCGCAGACGATGCGCCCGATGCGCAGGAAGGTTTCATGGGCGTTGAGTTCATAGACGCTCAACACGGCATGGTCCTTCGCCGCCAGATACCGCCAGCGCCCCTCTTCGAGCATGAACTCCTTAAATGCTTCGCCGTCCTCGCTCAGGTAGATGCGCTGTGCGTCGTTGGCTCTGGTGAACAGGCTCAGGCGCTCCAGGTGGAAGACGCTGTCGACGCGCAATTCCTGCGTCTGGAGTTTCCAGTCGTAACCCTTGGCCGAAGTTAGATACTGGTCCCAGCAGACGCACATCAACTTGCCGCTCATGCGGGTAATCAGCGGATTGTCGAAGTCGTCCTTGTCGCTGTCCCAGGTGCAGGTGCGCCCACTCTTGCCAGGCAGGTAGTAATTGACGAACGACTTGGCGTCGTTCTTCTTCCTGTCCCGGACGTACGAGTAGCTATAGCTGCAGAACAGCAGGAGGCACGGCAAGCCCGGCAGCGAGCGCATGCTCTTCGCCTCCACCCCCTCGGGCAGGTTCGGCGTGCCATCCCAGCGGGTCCAGGGGCCATCGAGGCGCTCGGCACAGTAGATCAACGGCTTGTAGTAGGTGGACGTCCTAGTGGAGTCGAAGATGATGCCCTTCTCGACATACGAGTATTCGGCTCGCTCGGTGAAGCGCCAGAGCCATTGGCCGCTGAAGTGCACGACGTCCTCGGTCGCCGAATAGCCATAGCTGTCGGGCAACTCCGGCGCCTGGCTGCGCTGCCAGGTCAAGCCATCATGGGAGAAGTGGAAACTATCGCCGTAAGCCGCGATAAGGATCCACACCCCGTCGACGACGGACAACGTTTTGCCGTGTAGCTTCTCTTCCTGCGGATCGGGCCGCACGACCTGCCAGTGCAGACCGTCTTCGCTGCGATGGAACACGCCATCGTCGTCGACCAGCAGCCAGACCTTACCGTTGGTCTTGATCTGGCGGATGTTTTCCGGATCACAGGGTGGATTGTCGACGTTTTGCCATTCGATGCTGAAGCGGTGCGCGCGCCCCTCGATCTCGACCACGACGGCCGACTTCTCCAGCCGCTCCTGCTGCCGGGTCAGTTCGCGGGCGGCACGCTCCTGCGCTTCAATCTCCACAACAGATCTGTCGAATTCACCAGCCTTGAACAGGTCGATCTGGCGATCCGCAGCGGAACACGCTTCAGAGAAGGCGCTCAGGGTACTGTCGACCTGTCTTTCGTAACGGCAGAACTGTTCATGCCAGTCGTCGTTCGAGGCAGAGTTGTCCAGGTCGAAGTCGCTGTAGCTCAGTTCGCTGTCGAAGTTGATCGGCGGCAGATTCATGCGTCTAATCATGCCGTTGGCCGAATTCAGGGCTCCGCTGTGTTCTGAAATCAGCTCACTGGCCTTCTTGCGCATGGTGTTGAGGCTCGACAGCGCCAGGCCGCGGCCTACCGAGCAGGCGGACGCTGTGACCGCCGAACTGACCTTGGCCAAGAAGCCATCATCGAACGATTCCATGTAGAACGAATGGTCCGATGCCTTGCTACTGACCGCAATCAGGTCGAAGCTCAGGGTCGTCGCGGCCCAACTGGCGGTGTGCAGCTTCTTGCCGATATCCTCGTAGGTCTGCTCGAAGCTCAGGACGCGGTAACGAACGATGTTTTTCCAGCCACGGGTCTGTGCGGCCAGTTTCGCGGCGGCGTCGAGCAACGGCTTTTCCTCGGTCTCCCGGAGCAGCGTCTGCAGGTGTGGGAAGTTGTCGCGAAACTGCGCCGGCTTGAGGGTCGCGAGAATCCGCGCCACGTACGGGTTCTCGATTTTCCGGCCGCACAGGGTCAGCAGGAAAAAGGCATCCAGCAGCCAGGTGTAGGTGCGGTCATCCTCGTTGAGCAGCGCCTGCATGATTGGCAGGTAGTCCTGCAGCTTGCGCGGACTGTCGGCGATCTGGCCGATCTGCCCGACGATGTCCGGACAACCGGACTTTTCCGCCAGGTGTTCGAGGAACTCCACACCTGCTTTGTTCAGCGTTGCGGAACCCTCGATGGCCAGGGCGAACAGGCGCAGGTAGGTGCGCCGGGGTTCTTCGTCGGGTGTAGTGTCGAAGAAGCTGTGCACCTTGATCTCCGGCAACTCCGAGGTCAGCGACAGCGGCTCGCCCTCTTGGTGCTCCTGCTCCTCGTCCTCCTCGATTATGTTGAGCCCGTTGACGTCCTTGTAGATGTCGATGGCCAATGCGCTGCCGCCGATCACCTCGCCGATCAGGTCTCGGATGCCATAGGTGGTCGACAGCCCGGAGAACTCCTCGCCGAACAACTTCGAGATAATTTTCTCGCGGTCTTCGTCGCTGCGGCAGATCTCTTCGTCATCAATGAGGCTGACGATGCGCTCGTACTGATCGGACAAGAAATACAGCGCATTGAAACCGATGCCCGAGATGTTCTTCTGGATAAAGTGCGAATCCACCACATGCTCGTCGAAGCCCAGCGCTATCATTTCGCGGAAGCGATCGATGCCGGCAAGCTCGATTCCCTCGATCAGCTCCATAATGAAGTCCAGCAGGCGGACATCTTCGTCGCAGTCGATCCCCAGCTTGTCGAGGGTGACGACCAGATGGTTGACGTCCCGCGAGGTCAGCACCACATTGTGGTGGCTGCGTATGAAGTCATAGGTGAGATGCAGCACCAGCAGGTTGCGCGGGATCGACTTGAAGCGACGCTTGTTGGCTTCGATGTGCAGCGACCAGTTGGTGAAACTGGCGTGGTTCTCGACCTGCACCAGGCGACTGTTGATCTTGTCGACCGCCTGCGAGAGGAATTCCCGGGTCTCGATGATGTATTCGTTCATCGTCCCCAGGTTGTTGCGGATCACCGCGATGCTCTGGGCATTGATCAGGTTTTGCTGCTGCAATTGCTTGAGGTAGTGCCAGGCGAATTTCTGCATCTGCAGCATGTCGACCTGGTTGTGCAACTGGTCCTGGCTAGTCTTGCCGCTGACCTTGTTGCCCAGGCGCTTGAAAAACCCCGCCCCGGTCTGCCTGGCCAAGCGTTCCTGGCTGGACGCCAGGACCCGCGAGGCGTCGAGGGCCAACTGCTGGGTCAGGGCGGCATTGCCCTTGTGCTGGCTCACCAGAGCTTCGATCGCTCGAGCGTCTGCGTCTTCGAGTGGCTGTTCGAAGATCTCTTGCGGTACCTCAACAGTGGTATCGGTCATTTCATTGGCCTTAAAGGTTTTCAATCTGGTGTTTCAGTCGTTTGCTTTGCCCTGCCAGGGTCCGGGTCTGCCCGGCGAAGTGGCGCTCGGACAGGTACAGGCCCTTGTGAAAGTCGGCATAGAACTGCTGGGAAACCTGCAGAAACTCTAGCGTTTGATGCATGCCCATGGCGCTGCCCACCACCTGCTCGGTGCTGGCGAGAGTGAGCTGGAACTCTTTCTCGATGTGGTTATCCAGGGCGATGTTCATCGCGAGGGTGGTGATCAGGCCGCCAATCAGACTACCCACCAGCGCCCCGGGCGGGCCGCCGATGGCCCCCACAGTGGCACCGACCGACGCGCCGACCACGCCTGCGCCGGTATGGAACAGGTTCTTGCCGGTGCGGGTTTCCATTTCCTGCGCGCTCATCTTGCCGGCCGAGAACAGCACCAGGCACTGCACCAGGTCGACCGCACACACCGCCGCACCGGCGACGCCGCCGTTGGCCAGGCTGCGTTGGAACAGAGTGCCCGTGAACAGGCCAGGCATCGAACGCGCGGCGATACTCACGCTGGCGTTGGCTACACCGGCCTTGAGGGCACTGTCGCCAGCGGCTATAACCGTGTTCTCAAGGATGCGAAGGGTGGCTTGTTCTGCCGTGATCTGGCCGTCCTTGAACTGCTTGATGTACTGGAAGGTGTTAATGCTGCCGGCGATCACCGTGGTGATGACCGCCGCCGAGCCAGCGGCGCGCAGGCTTTGCTGCACCGTCGCCTTGTTCAGGTAGCCGGTTTGCAGGTCGTCGTGTAGCTCCTGGCCGGTCTTGCTCGCGGTGCCCAGGTGCTCGGCCTCGCGCTTGCTCAAGGAAGTGGATTGCACGCCATCGACGTTCAGTTGCCCGCTGGTGTTGTCCCGGACCTTTTCCGCAGCCCGGGACACCTCCGGCCGGGTCTGCTGGTTCCTCAGGACGTCGCGCTCAGCCGAGAGACGCACACCTTCGATCTGGTCCGAGGGGCCGAGGAATAGGTCGCTATGTTCGTAGGCGTGCACGCCGTCCTTGGTGGAACGAAACGCCTTCTGCGTCGCTTCGGCATTCTTGAAGTACTTAAGCTGCGCGCCCACCAACTGGTCGTCACCGCGCATGACCACAATGTCGTGGGTCATGTCGTTGCGGCCCAGCGGCGTGTTGGAGAAGTTGTCGGTGAAGGCGCGCACGTCCTTGTCCTTCAGGATCGCGTCGAGATTGAATGACTCGGCGTGCCAAGTCTCCGCCGCGAAGCCGCCCTTGATCGCGGCGTTTTGCGCGGTGGACGAGACCTTGGCGAGGATGCCGTTGGCCTGGCCGATTTCCGCAAGCATGCGCCCGGCCTTGTCCGCGGCTTGCACGGTCCAGATCGGGCACAGGCTGACGGACTGTTCAAGCGCGCGTTGGCGTTCTTTATCCATGGGTATTCCTCAGGCTGTTTTCCTGGATAGCGGTGTCCGCTGAAAGAGGTTGCCGGCCGTCGAGGCCAGGCATCCGGTAAAGCGTGTGCATGCTGTGCAGGCGCTGGACGATCTCGTCGACCCAGGCCTGTGGCGCGTGGACACGAATGTTGTCGTTAAGGCCAAAGATCCACCACAGGGTGTCGCGATCCTGGGGCACCCAGGCGCGCAGGCGCTTCCACGCCTGTCCGGGAATGACCTCCAGGGACTGTTGCGCACTGAGCGGGGTTTCTTCGAGCAGCACGGCGATCTGCGCGCTGACATCGGCGATCAGTTCCACTTGAGTCTCGGCCTGGCGGTGGCTGAAGATTCCGGTGGCGATGTAGTCGTCGACATCGAACTGGCCATGCAACGGCGACGGGGCGTCGACCACCGCGACCTGCTGCATGCGGTGCAAGGCGAACTGGCGCACGTCGTCGTAACCATCTACCGAGGCCAGCAGGTAACTGATGGAGTGCCGCGAAACCAAGCCCGCCGGGTGCAGGCGAAACAGCTTGAGTTCGCACTTGCTGCGGCTGCGGTAGGCCACGTCGAGCGGTCGACGCTCGAGCAGGGCCTGGGACACCTGGGTCCAGGTTCTCGGAGCGATGGCGGCCGGGATCAGAGTCTTGCCATTAGGCACCGCACGCACCCGTCGCGACCAGTCGGCCAGGCCGTTGTGGCCAAGGTTACCGAGGAAGTTGCGGGCCCGGCGGAACTGCGGGCCGAGCTGGTCCAGCACGGTCTGCGGTAGCAAGGTGTTCAGGTAGCTTTCCGACAGGTACAGGGCAAGCGCCGTCGAGGCGTCCATGTCCTGCAGCTCCAACGGCGCGTTCTTGGTGAAGCTCCAGCGGAACGGCACCTCGCTGTCGTTGCACTGCAGCGAGAACGGAATGGACAGCCGGTTAAGATCGCGCTGGATCGAGCGCAGCGTCACCGAAAAGCCCTTGTCACACAGCTTTTCCAGCAAGGTCGTGGTGGCGAGACGCTGCGGTTCGGTAGGGATAAGGCGCAACAAGGCAAACAGCCTGAGCAGTGTGTCTTTAGCCTGGGACATCAAGACTTCCTTGTACTCTTAGCGACCGCTACAGCAGTCGGGTATTGCAGTGGATCCAATTCAGCAGCATGGCATTCTGCCATAACTGCGCGATGGTTCCACCCCGAAATCATCCTCCAGCCATTACGGCAGGCACGTCAGGAGTCTGCCCGCTGGCGTTGCTCGCGCTTGAGCTCGGTGTATTCGGTGTAGAGCTCGTAGCCCTTTTTAAGCGCTACGCACAGTCCAATGAAAGCGAACAGGTTTTTCATGATGAGGGTCTCGGTGGCGTTTGACCCCATCTTCCAGTGTCGGGCGACAAACCGTGTCGCCGGGGGTGGCCAGGCAACGGCGGTAGGCGATCATGTACAACAACACCGAGAGCCTGGCAGGAGCAAATGCAAAAATTATGATGGCACAATGCCTCGTAAAACGGCAATATCCATACGTTCCCAACGGATTTGAAGGAGCGGTTCCGATGACATGGCCAGTCACGCTGAAACTCGACAGCGCAGCCTACCCGCTCAGCGTGGTGCAACGCGCCGCTTATTCCCTGGCCGACACTGTCACGATCCAGGTCGGTATTGAAGCCAATCAGATAAGTCTCACCGCCCACGCCGCTGAAGCAAGGCCAGTACTTTCCCCGGAGCAGGCTCACTCGCTGATCCTTCAGCATCTGAACGACTTCGCCCTACGCGACCATATCAACCGCGAAACAGCAGGGTTGCGCGAAGTCCTGGCCCGAGCCGCGCTCGCTGGATGTGGGGTTTCGCAGTGACACTGATTGCGACAGACGCCAAGCACTACCGCTTGCTGCCTTTTCGATTCATGCGCATGAACACGGGACATGACCGTGACATCCTACTCACCTCCGATACCGGTGAGTACATGCACGTGAACGACGCGCAATTACGAGCCCTCAGTTACTTCGACGTTCAAGCAAGTACGCCTTTTTACAAGGACCTGCTGGCCCGCCACTTCATCTACGAACCCGGCCGCCACGACCCGTTCCCAGAAATGGCCGCGCAGTATCGCAGCCGCAAGGACTTCATCTTCCAGGGCCCTGCACTGCACTTGTTCGTGGTTACATTGCGCTGCAACCACACCTGCCAGTACTGCCAGGTGTCGCGGGCCCCTCTGGGAGGATCCGGCCACGACCTGTCGGAAGCGGATGCACAGGCGGCGGTCGATCGCCTGTTCGAATCGAATGCTCCCGCCCTGACTGTGGAGTTTCAGGGTGGCGAGCCGCTTCTGGCCTTCGAGCGCGTCCGCCAGATTGTCGAATGGGTCGTTGAACGGAACGTGGTCGAACAACGGGATATCCAGTTCGTCATCACCACCACGCTGCACCACCTGACGGAGGAAATACTCGACTTCGCAGAACAAAATCGCATCCAGTTTTCGACCTCGCTCGATGGGCCCGCGCCCTTGCACAATGCCAACCGCCCTACCCCGTCACGAGACTCCTACGAACGCACTGTAAAAGGCATCCAGTGGGTCCGTGAGCGCCTTGGCCATGATGCAGTTTCCGCGCTGACCACGCTGACTTCAAGAAGCCTCGAACAACCTGAAGCGATCATCGATGAGTATGTAAGCCAGGGCTTCTCCAGCATCTCGCTTCGGCCTCTGAGCCCTTATGGGTTTGCCACCAAGAGTGCCCATCGACTTGATTATCCGATTGAGCGATACCTGGCCTTCTACAAGAAGGCACTGGACTATTTGCTGCGTATCAACCAGCAGGGCGTGTACCTGTCGGAGAGTTACACGAGCCTGCTGCTGAAGAACATCCTCACGCCCTTCTCCTCCGGCTATGTGGACCTTCGCTCCCCTGCTGGCGCAGGCACTGCGGCGTTGGTTTACAACTATGACGGTTATGTCTATCCCTCGGACGAAGCCCGAATGTTGCTGGAGATGGGTGAAGATGGCTTGAGGCTCGGCACCGTACAGCAACACTTGTCTGAACTACTGGCATCGCCCGTCATGGAGGCATTGCTTGCCAGTGGTGTTGCGGAGGCACTGCCGGGCTGCTCGGACTGCGCACTGGTCCCCTACTGCGGCGCAGACCCCATCGAACACTATGCGCGCCAAGGCGACCCAATCGGACACCGGGTGTTCAGCAGCTTCTGCAAGAAAAACATGGGACTGCTGAAGCATTTATTCGGTCTGCTTCGCGATGGCGACGACAACGCGCAGAGGGTGCTGTTGTCCTGGTTGAACAGGCGCTCCTACAGCGATGTTCGGTTCCCGGGTTACAGGGGCTGATGGCGATGCTGCGCAAAGACACCCATTTCGAAATCCATCACCTGAATGAGCCAAAGCTGCTCAAAGTCATCACCCTGGATGAGTTTATCGAACAAGGCCTGGCTGTATGTGCCGGAAACGCTGAGGTCGGTGAGCTGCTGCTTTGGCTGCCAAACCAAGAACGGCTACGGAGCCCGAACCTGCTTTCATTGCCCGTGGGTGGATTCCTGACCCCAGAGCCATTGATTGGCGACTTCGACAGCGAGCGGCTACACCTGCACACACCCAAAGATGCGGATGTCGTGCAGCCCGGCGATGTCATTGCCATCACACCAGGCAACGCTTTGGTGCGAGTGCTGTATCGACGAGGCTCGGACAGCAACCTGCTGTTCATGACCGATCGTTGCAACAGCCTCTGCCTGATGTGCTCGCAGCCGCCCAAAGATATCGATGACCGTTGGCACATCGAGGAAAACCTTCGGCTGATCGACCTGATGGACCCGGGCGAGGAAAACTTGGGCATCAGCGGCGGCGAGCCAACACTCTATCGCGACGGCCTACTCGAAACTCTGGCCAAGTGCAAAGCCGTTTTGCCGCAGAAATCCATTCATGTGCTCAGCAATGGGCGCCTGTTCAAAGATCCGAGCTGGATCCAAGCACTCTCTACTATCGACCACCCTCAGTTGAGCTGGGGTATTCCGCTGTATGCCGACAATGCCGAAGACCATGATCATGTGGTGCAGGCTCCCGGCGCGTTTAGCGAAACCCTGCAAGGTCTTTACAACCTGGCGCGTGCCAACCAGATCATCGAGATACGCGTGGTGCTCAATCGCCTGACCACGCCACGCTTGCCAGAACTTGCCCACTACGTGTTCAGGAACCTGCCCTTCGTGCGGCATGTTGCGCTGATGGGTATCGAGAGTACCGGCCTGGCCAGGAAGCACTATGAAGAACTGTGGATTGACCCGCTGGACTATCAGGAGTCGTTGAGCCAGGCCGTGTATTTCCTGTTCAACCGCGGAGTGCCGGTTTCGATCTACAACTTGCCCCTGTGCCTGATCCCGGCCCACCTCTCGCGTTTCGCCCGCCAGAGCATCTCGGACTGGAAGAACCTGTTCATCGATACCTGCCAGCAATGCGCTGCCGTCAAACATTGCTCTGGCTTCTTCAAATCCCACACCGACCGCTGGCAGAGCCGCGGCGTACAACTACTATCGACCGAGGCCTTTAGCGCCTATGCAAGGAGTGCACAGTGAAATTGCTCGATCGCTGGAAAGTCCTCATCAGTGGGATCAGCCTGCTGCCAATGGCAAGTACCACCCTGGCACAGGCGGGCCATCTGTCGCTCGCGGATGCGAACTGGCAACCCCCCGACAAGCTACAGCCCCCGGTATTTGCCAATACGCTCAATGCGCCAAACACCGTCAACATCTATGCGGCACATCGCTCGCACAGTTCTCACCGGTCCCACAGTTCGCACAGTTCTCACTACAGCGGCTCGGGTGGCTATAGCGCACCTCGCTACTACAGCCCACCCGCTACCAGCACCCGAAGCTACAGCGCGCCGAGTGCTTCGAGCAGTCCTCCAAGCAGCAACAGCCTTTATCAGTCGTCTGGCACTACCAGCGGGACAAGTTCGAGCACTTCTAAGAGCCGCGCGACCAATGAGCAGAAAAGCAACCTGGTCACCCGTGTGCAGACCGCGCTGATGGTGCGCCAGTATTACCAAGGCGCCATTGATGGGGTGATGGGCAAAGCAACACGTGGTGCGTTGATGGCCTTTCAGATGGACAGTGGGCTGACCGTGAATGGCCGGATGGATACGGCATCGCTGAATGCATTGGGTATCAAGATTCCATAAGTTGTTGGCGCTGATGCGATTTTTGACGCCGGCTACCGGAACTCATTGACCCACCCGAGTACTCAAGAAATGATTACCTTGCGGGTGATTTCGGAGGCAGCGTGTGGGTCAGTCAAAATCAGCAACCTGGGTCAAAATCGCATCAGCGCCGACAATCATGGGCTTATCTTGCACCGCAAATAGGTCGATTGGCTGGAGATGCAGCAAGTCGTCACCAGCCACCGTCGCTGCCACCGGCCGACACGGATCTGACTACTCTTAGATAAGCCGATGCTCGCGCAGAAACCTCACCTCCCCGCTGAAATTTAGGAATGTGCATGACTGCTGCCATCAGTGATTCAACAGCCCAAATCGCGTTTTCAATGTTTGAAAACAAAGGCGTCTACGCAGTGCTTCTTGGCTCGGGGGTATCACGCTCGGCGGGAATACCGACCGGCTGGGAAATCACCATGGAGCTGGTGAAACGATGGGGCATAGCGTCTGGTGCCGGCGAACAGGAAGATTGGCTCGCGTGGTACGTAGGTCAAACAGGAGAGCAGCCCAATTACTCCACGTTGCTCGAACGCCTGGCGACAACCCAGACTGAGCGGCGAGCGATCATTCAAGGCTTTCTGGAACCTAGCGAAGACGAGTTAGAGGATGGCCTTAAACTGCCTACCCCCGCACATCGAGCGATCGCTGCGATGGTCAAAGCGGGTTATGTGCGCGTGATCATCACGACGAACTTCGACCGGCTCATGGAAAATGCACTTCGCGATGTCGGCGTTGAGCCAACTGTCGTCAGCTCAGAAGACACCCTCGGAGGAGCGGAGCCACTCACTCATGCGTCCTGCTACATCCTGAAGATCCATGGTGATTACAAGGATGCCAGGATCCTCAATACCGATGGGGAGCTGGGCAAGTATCCGCCAGCGTTCAATACGCTGCTTGACCGCATCATCGATGAGTTTGGGCTGATCGTCGCGGGCTGGTCAGGTGAGTGGGATCATGCGCTGAGGGCGGCGTTTTTGAGGGCGCCCTCCCGTCGCTACCCGACCTACTGGCTTTCGCGAGGAAAATTGAGCGAGCGTGGCCAAGAGCTCATCACTCAGCGGCGCGCCAACGTCGTGACGGGCCTGGATGCCGACACCTTCTTCGATGGGCTGAACCTCAAACTGGAAACCATCCAGCAATCCCGCCTGCAGAACCCAGCCGGCATCGAGCTGACTCTCGCTATGGCCAAACGCTTTATGGCCAGACCCGAACACAGGATTCAGCTCGATGATTTAGTGACAAGCCAGGCTCATCAAGCGATCAGCCATCTGGCTCCTCTCTTCACAGAACGACCTCAGGGCAGCACGTCCAAGGACTTTATCGATCTGGTTGAGATATACGAAGCGGCCATCGAGCCACTAGCACGCCTTTGTGCAGTGTTAGGGCGATGGGGTGCAGGTGTTGAGCATTCGATCGTTTTGGATGCGATCAAGGGCCTGCACGCTGCGTCTCAAGTCGAGCAGTCAGGCTGGGTAGCTGGACTTGCATTGAAGAGTTACCCGATAGCACTTGTTACCTATGCGTATGGCATGGGACTTGTGCGGGCCAATCGCCTGAGCGAGCTAAACGAGCTGTTCAACACGACCCTTATCAACCGGCGCGAAATGCCTTTCCCTGTGGGAGTTGATCTATCACCGTTCTACGTTGAGGGAGCCAATGGCCTGCTTGAATTATGGAGGAGCTTCGAAGACCAAAGTAGAGCTCTTACCCCCTTGTGCAACCGACTCCATGACCGTCTTGCGTCTCGGTGGGCGCCTGACATCGCAGGTCTGCAGGATCACGGGCTGCTTTACGAACGGTTTGAGTTTTTCAGTTTCCTGTTCTTCTGCGAGCAACGCGGAGTCAGTGAAGAATCGCTCGCGGATGCGGTGAAAAACCACGATTTCAAGAGAATCGCATTGGGCCGGCTTTCCTGGCATTCAGAGACCATCAACCGCTTCGCTCACGAATATGCGACCGAAGAGTACAGGGCCCCGCTGCTGGCAGCAGGGTTCGCACTTGGGTCGCAAAGCTACCTGGAGCAAATGCTTGAAGGACTGAAGCGGCTGTCCAAGTACTGACGCATCACGCATTCCAATTAATGCAAATACGATTCAAATGGGGTACATGCGTTTGCTGCTGAAAACCTAGGACAAGTTTGGATTCTGGCAGCGAGCATCAAGGGAGGGTGATTTATGCGTTCTTCATCGGGTCACTGCCACTCCTGACCACCTCACCAGAAGAGGTGAGCGTTTTGGCGACCGCGCTACTGACCCCCGAGCTCATGGCTTACTACGTGTACCTGCTCATAGCATTCGCTATCGCCAGCATCTTCACGCTTAGGGTGACGTTTCGATCCTTTCATCTCATTGGGAGGTCGCGGGAAGTGCACACGTTCTTCATCAACGAAGGAGGTAGCTTGCTGACTGCCTGTAGGGCTGCGTTGGGGGCGATGATTGGAGATCTGCTTGTATGGTGCTACCTAGCAGTTGATGATGTGAGTGCAGGAGGAGTACATGCATTGATCAGCTACG
The DNA here is from genome assembly GCF_036704165.1 of Pseudomonas khavaziana. Taxonomy (NCBI): domain Bacteria; kingdom Pseudomonadati; phylum Pseudomonadota; class Gammaproteobacteria; order Pseudomonadales; family Pseudomonadaceae; genus Pseudomonas; species Pseudomonas khavaziana. The sequence goes on along the minus strand of NZ_CP129946.1, from coordinate 3,231,760 downwards.
CCTCCTTGACCCTGAAGTTCTGCATTGGCCTTGCGTGGACAGATGAGACCCTCAGAGACCCGCATACCGTTAGCAGCTACAAATGATGGTGGCTGCCAGCAACTCCGGCACAAATGCCTGGCGCGCGGTCATCACGGGAGTTAACCCAACGACAGACCTGAGAAGCTCTGATGACCAAAAACCTCTGTCCCTGCAAACCCGAGTTTTCGGACAATGGCTACTGTTTGGCCTGCGACGGTACCAAAATCAAGAATGCTAACAGAGAGAAAACGCTGAATAGCAATCTGCTCCGGCGCATTCCTAGCAGGGAGGAATACCTGAGCTTTGATGGCGCCCATTGCCACCTGCTATGGGCGAAGCTTGATGATCATTGGCGATGCCCGTGCTGCGAACGGACACGATACCAATTGCTACGTTGGACGATGCTTTACCCGAACAAACCGCATAGGCGAGAAGGCTGGGCTGTAGGTCTCCATACTCACCATGACCATGGAATCGACCTTTACGTACGAAAACCGCTTCTTGGAGAACCTCATCGGATCACCACATTTGCTCCCGCCATCATCTGCGAGCAATGCAACAGTGCTGACGGCGCGGTTAAGAGACGCCTAGGCCTTCCACCTTCCTTTACATTTGCGCCACTTGAGATCCGTCAGTTCGTGTGGCCAACGCCTCACGGCAAGCACATCATTCATTACGAGCGAGCCCAAATGATCTACCACCATGTTACGACTCGAGCACCGTTGTTTTTTGGCTGACAGGTTCAACTGAAGGGCATCCAATCAGCAGTCAAGCCAGCCCACGTCTGTACTTCGCAGCCAAGCTGCCCGTAAGATCGACATCGCACCTATCCGAGTAGGAGTGACCCTTTTGCCGAACGTGTTCTTTTCTTATTGCCATGCTGACGAGGCGCTGCGCGACCAGTTGGAAAAGCAGCTTTCGATGCTCAAGCGCCAAGGCGTCATTGAGACCTGGCACGACCGCAGAATCGGAGCAGGCCAAGAGATCGATGCTGCCATTGATGATCACATCAACAGCGACGAAATTATCCTGTTGCTGGTAAGCCCGGATTTCATCGCTTCCGACTATTGCTACAACATCGAGATGGCTCGCGCGATGGAGCGCCATGCCGCTAAAGAAGCGACTGTCATTCCTGTGATTCTTCGCCCATGCGATTGGCATCATGCCCCCTTCGGCAAGCTGCTTGGTACGCCCCAAGATGGTAAGCCAGTGACCCTTTGGCCTGATCGGGACGAAGCATTCTTGCAGGTTGCAAAGGAGGTTCGGAAGGCCGCCGAGCGACGCAGCCGTGGCCAACCGAACACTGCTCCGCGAGCCGAACGCAACGATTTCAATGGAGGTTCAGCGCCCTCCCTTATCGCCCCGGCTGGCCCTAGGTCGAGTAACCTTCGAATGGCTAAGAGCTTCACCCAACTAGACAAAGACCGCTTCTTGCTCGACAGCTTCGAGTACATCGCCCGTTATTTTGAGAACTCGTTGCTGGAGCTCCAAGCGCGCAACTCAGGGTATGAAGGGGTGTTCCGTCGGATAGACGCAAATCGCTTTTCTGCGAATATCTACAAGGACGGCCACGACGTTGCAAAAGCGGCAGTGTTCACCGGCGGCCAGATGGGCGCCGGTATCTACTACAGCCATGGAGACTCGTTTGGCGGCGGCTCGTACAACGAGGCGCTCACCGTAAATACGGACGACCAATCCATGTACCTGAAGACCTTCGGCATGGCGTTCCAGACTCGGCAAGACCAGAAGCTTTCCCAAGAAGGCGGCGCCGAGACGCTTTGGGGCCTTCTCATCGCACCGCTACAACGCAATCGGTAAATCATTGTTGGGTGCGAATTAGAAAGAACCCAGGGGGGCACTTGGCCTTGACGCTGCCCCCTACGACAAAGAAGTAAGACTCACATAGAAGGTTCAGACCATGGAAGTAGTCCTGCTCGCCCACATCACATTTAACCGAATAGGCTCGGCCAGTGGCGGAGGCTTTCAAAGCCAACGCCAGGTCAAGTTTTCCGCAGAGCTACCAGGCACCGACCAATCGGCCTTAAGGGAATTCGTGATCGAGATCGCCGAGGCAAAGGTGAAGCGGCGGGAGCCTTGAGAGAATTGAGGTACGAGCGAAGCTACGGAGGGGAATTGGTACTCAACATCCAAGGCCCGAGCACCTCATACGGCACCGCTTATGCCCAATGTCGCATCATCCATACGCTGAAAGCCAAAGGGCAGTACTTCAAGCTTCAGGCGGTAGAAGACAGAGACGTCACACCATATGTCTCATCTCGGTGGGCTAAGTAGTTCGCATATCGACTCATCGAACCACCAGGGATTTGCCGGATTCTGGTTGGTCATCCAGTATACGGAGGCGCACTGAATACCAGTCACGTCCACCCCACCCCGCTTCAGAAATCGCCATTCGCGATCACTCGCACACCCGGTGCAAATGGGGGCAAAACTGGGGGCACAATTCTATTTTTTCAGGCTGTAACTACTGCCCTAGAGCCAAGTCAAAATGTTTTTTGGCGACCCTGAGAGTCTTTAGGTTTCGTCGGGCAGGCTGTTTAGCTGATCATTTTTGCCTTTTCATAGACCATGGAGATCCATTCACTTCCAGTGGATTGCTACATTGGGGGCACATCTGAGGGCATGCTTTGGATGGTTTGAAAAGGATGCCCCCAGCCTGAGGCCCAACAGTTCCGTCCTCGAAAAGTCTCCCCTGCGCCGTTCCCAGCCGCCGTGAGCGCTAGTCGATGACCTCAGTTAATAGCTGAACCTCCATACGAGAAGAAGTGAGGAGTCGTGTGATCGACAATGATGGTAGCGCACCATCAATCGGCCGAGACGACAGCGGCACGTGGTCGTGTCCAAAGATGCCAAAGGCCAGCAGGACACTGCATCAGGGCGCCCTACGCCACCCCGTAGCCCCCATACCCTGCAGGAGGGATCCGGCAAATTCGATCAAGCGTTGGAAATAATCCGCCACTATCGGCAACCACGGATGCTCGAACGGCGTGTCGCACCAGCGTTTCACCGAACGTCCCACAGGAATAGCCGCCTGGGTATGTGGTCCGTATCTATTAATGGGGGCGGAAGGCTCCGTTATACTCAAGTCGTTGTCAGGCAGGCCTCATTACTGATGCTTGAAATTACTGAGGATGGCTCACGTCAACGCCGCGACGTTCAGATGAAATGCGCTAAGCATCAAATCTTGAGCTGAAATGACATCTACATCCAAGATCATTCAACTTTCCGATCATCTGCTCAGCCAAGCCATTGGCTCAAGCGTTAGAAATATTGGATACTGCCATTGCGCCAGCACCCATCTTTCAAGGTTGAAATGACACATGGCAAGGAAGAAAGCAAAAAACTCCGGTGGCACCGGCATACTTATTATTTTTGCTCTGGCATTCAGTGCTCTCGCTGCTATCCCCAAAAATGCCTGGATAGCGATCGGTGTCATAGCGGGTATCGGCACCATTATGTGGCTGCTGGCCGAACGCGGAAAACGCCGGCTCAATCAGCTTCAAGCATCGGCTGCCAAGAATGTACCCCCGCAAAAGCCACAAGGCTTGGGCGTAACGTTTTCCATGCGTGAAGTCTCGACGAGCAATAGGGACAATGAGGAAAGCCCCGAGTTTTATACGGTGCAACTCGGCTCTCCCCCTGCCAATACCTTTAAAATTCCAAATATTAGCTCACAGAAGGCCGACGCCCGCTGGGTGCCTGCTGGCGAAATCATCGAAGTTGCCGGCTTCTCGCTGCCTGGCGGCATGTTTTATATCGGGAGCACACTCGGTAGCAGACATGACGCTCAAGAGCCCTCACTGATCAACCCAAAGCTTCGGATTGCCAAGAACTACATCGACCTCAATGAGCGACTGATGTCTTATTGGCCGAGCTTTCACTCCATTACTCCGCAAGCGCGACGCGGATACCTGCAATGGCTCGCAGGTGGGCGTAGTGATCCGTTGGCGGATACCGGCTATGTATTTTTGTTTTTCTATGGTTTGGAACGTCGAGCCCTCATTGATCCCACTTGCGATTCAAAGGTCATTAATGAGGTTCCCCTAATAGTCGACGAGGTCCGGCGTCTACTGAGTATTTATAGAGGAAATGGATCATTCCGAGGCTATGCAGAAGGCTTCCTTGACTACCTAGGAAACCGCGCTGTTGACGCGAATCTCTATCTTGGCCTGCCACCTAATGTGGCCGAGCACAGCTACGAAATGCCTCTGCCGCTGCGCATTGGCTTAGGTCAGCACGCGGCCAATAAACATCCGCTGAATGCCGATTGGGCACTGGCATGGGCGTTGTCCGACCCCAACATCAGTAAACGCACGCCAGTTATACGCTGCAAAGATGTGTTTTCACGTTTGTTCAAGCTCAAGTACGAAAACACTTATCCTGCGGGCCTGACATTGGCGCAGAACAAAACCAAGCTCAAGGCCAGCTATCGCCCTGCCTCTGCCGTAATAAAGCCCTCCACGCTTACCCTGGGGGATCTACCTGACGTCATGGCAACCTCGGGCACACGTAAAATTTTGCAACTGCTGGTCGAGCAATGCACCAGCGAAGTGGAGCCCTACAGCCGTTATTTGGGAAGAAATCCTGAAAGCGCAGAGGCACTTGAGGGGCTCCTGCAACTTCCTGTCGCGCTCTGGCCGAAGGCAGCTCACGATGAATTGGATGAGTTGCAGTCTAAGATTGGTAACGACCTAGTCGTCATGAGTTTTGGAGAGCTCGCAGGGCGCTTTAAGAGCGCGGGCGCATTGTCTCGAGACAAAGTACTCGCTCTGGCCCGCGCATTGGAGTCGCTGCATATTGGAATGGAACCCGACGTACTGGGTGGCAGTAAGACACCAAAAGCCGAGGACCGGATCGCGTTGTTTGTAACCCAGCCTGAAGATGGATCACTCCGTGCGTCTGCTGCATACAACGCTGCATCGGTAACCCTTGATTTGGCCAGTGCGGTGGCTTCGGCCGACGGTGATACCTCCAACGAAGAAATCACACTGCTTGCTCAGCATATCGATTCATGGAGTCACTTGAGCGGTGCTCATCACAAACGCCTCAAAGCACATCTGCAAATCCAACTCCAACAACCGCCCACGCTTGCCAGCCTTAAGAAAAAGCTCGATCCCTTGCCCGTCGATGCAAAACGCACCATTGCTGGCTTCCTCGCTCATCTGGCGCAGGCCGATGGCATCGTCAGCCCTGCGGAAGTGAAGTTGCTGGAGCGTGTGTATAAGGTACTTCAATTGGATAGCCAGTTGCTTTACAGCGACCTCCATGGAGCGGCAGCCGGTGTGGGTATTGCCGTGACGCCTGCCACCACTTACCCATCCGCCGAACCCGGCGCGCAGCCTGCCTCATCTTCGAGACAAGGTTTCGTCCTTGATCATGATCGGATTGCACAGCTTCAGCGGGAGACGGCGGAGGTCTCCGCCCTCCTCGCCAAGGTGTTCACTGAGGATCAGGTTGAGGAGACGGAGCGGCCGAGTGAAAGCGCTGAACCGAATTACGTGTCGAGCGCGGACGTGCCTGGGCTTGACCTGGAACACTCGGCCTTCCTCCGCCTGTTGATCTCTCGCCCGGAATGGAGCCGCGCAGAACTGGAAACCGCTGCCAGCGACATGGAGCTGATGCTCGATGGCGCTCTGGAACAAATCAACGATATGGCTTTTGAACGATTCGACATGCCCGTCACAGAAGGCGACGACCCGGTCGAGATAAACACAGACATCCTGGAAGAATTAGCCCTATGAGCACTATCAGAGCCAAGGATCGCGATGCGGTCATTCAATCGTTACGCGCGGGCGTAGTGCCACGTGTTGGTCAGCACCTGATTCAGGTTGGCCGTGTAGGTGAGCTTGATGCTCTGATCAAGGATGTCGAACGTTTGGTGGAGAGCGGATCAGCGTTTCGGGTGGTGATAGGCGAGTACGGCGCAGGTAAAACGTTCTTTCTGAACCTGGTTCGTGCTATCGCCATGGAACGAAAACTCGTGACCATGCATGCCGACTTGAACCCTGACCGCCGGTTGCACGCCACTGGGGGGCAAGCTCGCTCGCTTTACTCCGAACTAGCCAAGAACATGTCAACGCGCACAAAGCCTGACGGTGGTGCCATGCAAGGCATCGTGGAGAAATTTATCTCCCAGGCCAAAACAGAAGCCAAGGCAGCGGGTACCGACAGCGAGACAGTTATTCGTAAGCACTTGGCCGAGTTGACCGAGATGGTCAATGGGTACGACTTTGCCGAGGTGATCGCTGCCTATTGCCGCGGTTTTGAGGAAGGCAATGAGCAACTGAAGGCCGACGCCATTCGTTGGCTGCGCGGAGAATTCACCACCAAAACAGATGCCCGCGCTGCCTTGGGCGTGCGGACCATCATCGATGACGCCTCCGTCTACGACCAGCTCAAGTTGCTTTCCAGATTCGTCAGGCTCGCAGGGTTCGGTGGCCTGATGATCTGCCTCGACGAACTGGTTAACCTCTACAAACTGGCGAATACGCAGGCTCGTAATGCCAACTACGAACAGATCCTCCGCATCCTCAACGACTCATTGCAAGGGTCATCCGAAGGGTTGGGTTTCGTGCTGGGCGGCACGCCCGAGTTTTTGATGGACACTCGCCGAGGGTTATTCAGCTACCCTGCCCTGCAGTCGCGATTGGCTGAGAACTCGTTTGCCAAAACCGGACTGGTGGATCTCTCAGGGCCCGTCATTCGCCTTACCAGTCTTACCCCTGAAGACTTCTACGTACTGCTTCAAAAACTCCGCCACGTATATGCCGGCGGCGATGCTGAAAAGTATTTGCTGCCTGACGAGGCGCTTCCTCTGTTTATGGCTCACTGCAACCAACGCCTAGGGGAAGCCTACTTCCGCACACCGCGTACCACGATCACAGCGTTCATCAATCTACTGGCCATCCTGGAGCAAAACCCAGGGGCCGAATGGCGAACGCTGTTAGGGGCTGTCGAGGTCGCCAAGGATTCCGGCGGTGAAGATGATATGAAGGTCGATGCGGACGATGAACTTGCCACCTTCACACTCTGATTCATCAGGCTTCGAACAGCTAGAGCCCCGAATCCAGCGCTGGATTTGGGCTGAAGGTTGGACCTCCCTTCGCGACGCCCAGGAATGGGCTGTGCCTGTTCTGGTGCACGCCGATCAGGACGTCATCATCGCCGCAGCAACAGCCGCTGGCAAAACCGAAGCCGCCTTCTTGCCCATCCTGACGAATCTGCTCAATAACGATGATCCGCCTGGTGCGGTGCTGTATATCAGTCCGCTCAAGGCCTTGATTAACGATCAATGGGACAGATTAAGCCGACTCTGTGAGCAGCTTGAGATCCCTGTTGTCGCTTGGCACGGAGATGTTTCATCCAGTAAAAAACACCGTTTTCTCAAATCATCTGAGGGCGTGCTGCTAATCACTCCCGAATCTCTTGAAGCATTGTTCGTCAACCGTGGCTCAAGTCTCGGCGGGGTATTCCAACATTTACGCTATATCGTCGTGGACGAGCTACACGCTTTCATCGGCAGTGAGCGAGGCAAACAACTTCAGTCATTGATGCACAGGGTTGAACTTGCTGCGGGAAGGCTCCTTCCCAGGGTTGGGCTTTCAGCCACCCTCGGCGATATGAAGATGGCGTCAGCGTTTTTGCGCCCAGCCAATGCCGATAAGGTTACCGTTATTGAATCGAAAAACGCTAACCAGACACTTCAGGTGCAAGTTCGCGGCTACATTCAGCCGCCAATGAGCGAGCTTAAAAAGAAACATGGTCAACCCAATGAGCAGGAGGGGGATGAAGACGACACGGAAAATGAGGCAAGTCCCGACTTCGCGATTGCTGAGCATCTCTACCAGGTACTACGCGGCAGCAATAACTTGATATTCCCGAATAGTCGGTCTCAGGTTGAATGGTACGCAGACCAACTGCGCCGACGATGCGAGAAAGACGGCGTACCCAACGAGTTCTGGCCTCATCACGGCAGTCTCTCGAAAGACCTGCGGGAGCAGGCTGAACATGCACTGAAAGCCGGCGACCGGCCAGCATCTGCGATTTGCACTACAACACTTGAACTGGGAATAGACATCGGTAGTATCAAAACGGTGGTGCAAATTGGTGCCCCACCTTCCGTGGCAAGTCTACGTCAACGTTTAGGGCGTTCCGGCAGACGCCCAGGAGAGAAAGCAACGTTACGCGTTTACTGTAAAGAATCACCGCTCACGGATAAATCTGGTTTATCTGATCAATTACGCCAAGGGTTGGTACAAACCATTGCCATGGTTCGACTGCTGACCAGAGGTTGGTTTGAACCTCCCAGAGCGCAGGGTATTCATGCCTCCACCTTGGTTCAGCAATGCCTTTCCATCATTGCTCAATGCGGCGGCGCTTCGGCTGCCGACCTATGGAGAAACTTGATTGCTGAAGGCGCATTTCAAGGTATTGAAAAGCCAGACTTTGTGAAACTACTCAAATCTCTGGGTGAGCACGAATTGATTGTCCAGGACAGCTCAGGATTACTGCTGCCTGGAACAGTTGGCGAGCGCATGATCAATCACTATGAATTCTACAGCGCATTCACCAGCGATGAAGAATTCCGTCTGGTATGCGACGGTAAAGCCTTGGGCTCGGTCCCCGTTAGCCGCCCGCTGACCAAAGACCAACGCATTATTTTCGGTGGCCGTCGATGGCAGGTGCGTGATGTCGACCTGCAGGCCAAGGTCATCATCGTGTCAGCGGCACGCGGCGGGGCTCCTCCACAGTTCGATGGCTTAGGCGCAATGGTACATGACGCCGTACGAGCGGAGATGCGAGTAATCTTGGCGGACTCCAGCCCCTGCCCTTTTATCGATCATGGTGCCAAAGCTTTACTCGACGAGGCCCGGAAAACTTTTGCCTTATTGGGGCTTGGCGAGCGGTACCTTATCGAGTCGGGTGGGAAATGTTATTTGATCAGCTGGTTGGGGGATTACGCTAATGATGCACTACGCCTGCTGCTCAATCATGTAGGTTTGTCTTGTGATAATTCGGGCTTAGCTATAGAGATCGGCGCGAGCATTGATCAGACAAAAAGTGCACTCAAGGAGGTGGGAAGTCTGGATCCAAGCGATCTGAACTCGATACTCTCAGATGTGGAGAACATGTTGCGCGAAAAATGGGATTGGGCGCTGCCAGAGACGCTGCTTATAAAATCTTTCGCATCCATATCGCTCGATATTTCACACGCAGTACTTTTTGCCAAAAAGCAGCAAGAAAAATAAAAAAGGTCAAGCATAGGCTGGAGGTGTGTACGGTGCAGGGGCAGTCCATTACTAGTCTTCATCCGCTGCCACAAGTTAATCAACCGAAAAATCGCAGAAAGTGAGCGGCACAGCGTACAGTAAGCCGCTGAGCTTTCTGTGCCGATACTGAACGCACACACAGCCAAGTAATCCGCTCATACCCTGATGGCAGCATGCTGCCAGGCAAGCGCCGCTTCGCTAGTTTTTGATCATTTACAAAGCTGCGGATGCACTTACCCGCTCCCATAACTGACATATTGCCCAGCATTGGTTTTCCGCAAACGGGCTCAGCGTGTTTTCAGCAACGCCTCAAAACTCGAAACCTGAATATCCGAAGCCCCGCTCAACATGCCCCGCGCCAACGCCCGTCGCTTACTCAGCAACTCATCCAGCGTCGCCTCAAACGTCGGCATCGCGACGTCTCGAACCGCTGGGTAGTACACATATACATCCTTCTCCTGCCCAATCCGATAAGCCCGATCCGTCGCTTGATCTTCCTTGGCCGGGTTCCAGCAACTAGTGAAGTGAATGACATGGTTCGCCGCCTGCACGTTCACCCCAAACCCGACGGCGATGGTCGACAGAATGATCACTGCGAAACCAGGCCGCTCCTGGAATTGGTCGATCAACCTCTGCCGGCTATTGGCACTCTGACTGCTAGTACTAGTATCCCCATTGATGACCGTAGCCCGAAACCCAAAATGCTCTTGGATCGAGTGCTGCAATTCCCGCTGGATATCCCGCAACTCAGTGAAAACGATGACCTTGTCGCCGTTCCCGGCTTTTTTGATCGACTCAAGCGTCTGCATCAACCACTGCATCTTCGGTGAGTTGTCGCGCAGTCGCGTATGGACGGATGACTTTGGACCTTGCTGGTTGGCGCCGAATCAGCCATCACCTGACCGCCGGATGTAGGCCCCAAGTTATTCCCCTGAGCTGAAATGGCATAATATGCCAACAAGCAAAAGTGCCTGTTTGCATAGAACTGGAGCTAGTTATGGCGACGCGAAACGTTGTGCTCACCCCCTCGCCAGGAACAGCTTATCCATGACTTGGTGCAGTCCGGCCGTTATCAGAATGCCAGCGAAGTGATGCGAGAAGGTTTACGTTTATTGGAGCAGCGCGTCGCCGAAGACACCGCCAAAATTGAGGCACTGCGTCAGGCCATCTCGATCGGCATCATGGATCTTGAGCAAGGGCGCTTTACTCAGGTGAACGAAGGGGATCTGGAGCACTACCTCGAGGGCTTGAGCTTGGAGGCAACCCTCCCCGCGAGAGAGAAACACTGAGCATGCCGCAATATCGGATTCCAACCCGGCGCGCGCCGACATTGTCGACATCCTTAGGCTCTCCCAGACGCAGTTCGGCGATCAAGCACGCCAGTGCTACCAGGCGCTGATCCTCGCGGCGCTGCAAGCGCTTGCTGACACGCCTTATCGCATTGGCAGCCAAGACCGCGATGAGCTTGCACCGGGCCTTCGCAGCTATCACCTCATCTATTCACGCCATCAGGCCAAACAAACCCATGGAACGGTCAAAAGCCCACGCCATATCGTGTTCTATCGTGTGGCAAACGACGACGTGTCGAGGTTGTCAGACTCCTTCATGACGCCATGGAAGTACAGTTTCACTTGCCTAACGACTGATAGCGACCTGGCCCAACGGCTTAACTGGCTAAAAATAGCGAAGTCCGCCGGAGATCGTCATTCGCGATCACTCGCACAGTCGGTGCGAATGAGGGCAAACTTGGGGGCAAACAAAAGTGTTATCGACCTAAAAACAGTGTCCTAGAGCCAAGTCAAAATGTTTTTTGGCGTCCCTGAGTTATATCTCGCCAACGGTAATCCGACACAAGGTCAGCCACTGCATAGGTGTCAGAGGAAATGCACTAGGGCCGGCTAACATCGGCATCACTCATACGGTTGTCTATCGACTATTTGGCCCCAGGACCAATCAGTGAGCTTTCGATCTGAACACCTGGCATCATTTGCTGCAGTCCCTCGATCAGCCTGTCACCCGCTTCCGTCAAAGCTTCAAGCGGCATCGCTGGCAGACAGTTCGACCCGCAAACGCAGTAATTGGCGCTTTAGCGCAACGACGGCGGGGCTGCCGTTGGTAGCCGATGCATTTTCTGCAAATTAAGGCTGTACCCTGGTATTTGGGATGGATCTGATGTGAGCCTCGATCAAGAGGCCACTTGGCAAACGGCTTCCAGATTCACGCCATCAGGTGTCAGCACATAAGCGGCGTAGTAATCAGCGTGGTAGTGCGGCCTGATGCCCGGCGGCCCATTGTCACGTCCGCCGGCAGCAATGCCGGCCGCGTGAAAAGCATCAACCGACTCACGAGTTGGGGCGATCAGTGCTATATGCACCCCCTGACTGGCGACGGACGCGCCATACAACCAAAAGAATGGCTTTCCTCCAGAACCAAACCCCAGTCGTCGAGGCTTCGGCCCTGGCGGATCCGCCAGGATACTCATCAACAGGGTGATCCCTAACGGCCTGAGCACCGATTCGTAGAAGGCTTGAGAATACGAAGTTTCCGAAACAGCGATGCCCATATGATCTATTGCCGAACCAGTAAAGTCGCTCATCAGGTAACTCCTTAATTGCCAATTCATTGGCATCGCATACAGCTTTTAACCACAGGGAAGGACTGTTCCGTACCCGCCTAGACCTGGGACGCACCACCGTCGGCGAACAGTTCAGCGCCATTGACGTAACTTGACGCATCACTTGCTAGGAACAGCGCGGCCTGGCCGATCTCGTGCGCCTGACCGATCCGACCAAGTGTGCTCTTCTCACTGAGAACATCGATGATCTGCTGTGCGTTATCGCCCAGTACATCGCGCAGAGACTGGGTGTTCACCGGGCCGGGGCTGAGCAGGTTGATACGAACGCCAGAGCCCTTGATATCCAGGATCCAACTGCGCACCAGCGCTCGTAGCGCTGCCTTGGTAGCCCCATAGACACCCAGGCCGGGGCCAGGATTGATCGATGCGGTCGAGCCAATGATGACGATACTGCTCCCCTTGCCCATTAAAGGTAGCGCACCCTGTACCGTGAACGTCGTGCCTTTGACGTTGGTTGTGAACAGCTTATCGAAGCCTGCGACGGTGATTGCTCCCAAGGGCTCGACTGCACCTGTCCCAGCGTTGGCAATCAGCACGTCAATACGGCCATGGACTGCCTGTATGTGACCGAATAGCGCGTCAAGGTCGGCGGGGTCCGAAATGTCTGCGCATACGGTAGATGCGTTTGCACCGAGGTGGCTCACGGCATCGTCGAGTTGGGCCTGGCGACGCCCGGTTATGATCAAAGTGGCACCTTGGTTGGCGAACGCTTCTGCAATCGCGAAGCCAAGGCCCGAAGAGCCACCGGTTACCAAAACGACTTTATTGTTGAACAGCATGAGAAACACCTCCAGGAATTTATGTAGCGAACACTATATAGATTTGCGCCCACCCACAAGTTTTTTAGCGACCACTATATAAAAAGACCTGCACGCGGCGATTGATATACGTTGTAGCGGTCGCTACAGTCGCCGTATCGACTCAGCGAGATGACCATGAACGAAAACAACCGGCAGCGCCGTCCCGCCTTCGACCGCGAGCAAGGGGTAGCCATCGCTCAGGCACTGTTTCATCAACACGGTTTTGACGCCGTGAGCCTGTCCGATCTGACCAATGCCATGAACATCAAACCCCCGAGCTTTTATGCCGCCTACGGTAGCAAGGCAGAGCTCTTCGAGCGGGCGATGCGTCGTTACGCCGGTGAAAGCGCGCTTCCTTTAGACAGACTTCTGGCGCCGGATCGACCTCCTGCTCAAGCGCTGACTGCCCTGTTGGTTAGCGCTGCGACGCAATACGGACGAGATAAAACCTTGCGTGGATGCTTGATCACCGAGGGCATGCGGGCGGATGACCCGATTGCCCGAAAGATGGCAGAGACATTGGGTGATGCCGCGATTCAGACGATCCGTCGTTATCTCGACCAGGTTTGCCCGCAAGCCGCTCAGACGCTGGCCGACTACGTGCTGATTACCCTGCGGGGCCTATCCGCTGCAGCATGCAGTGGCCTGTCTCGAAAACGCTTGATGGAAGTAGCCCAAGTTGCCAGCAAAGCAATTTCTCTGGTATTGGCAGAACACGAGCCACCGCAGACTTCTGAGCCACTCAGTAGTGCGCATCTTCCAAAAAGCTTCGACTCCGGGCGTTCGTCGGTTTGAACAACGCTCATAGACGCCAAACGGCCTTTGATACGAAAGATTGAGGCAACGCAGCGTTAACCGTCAGGTTAATTTCGACCCTCCCCCCCTTCATGGAGCGCAGCCTTGGATCAACTTCTCGCCATACGGGTCTTCATCCGAATTGCGGACGCTCGCTCATTTGCGAAAGCCGCCGATTCGCTGAACATACCCCGCTCCTCCGTCAGTAAACTGCTCCAGGATCTGGAACAGCACCTGGGTACAATTCGGTCTGCCTCCGGCACGGGACGCGGCCAGATTCAGGACGCCCGCCCCAACCCAAGCATGTATAACAGCCTCTTGAACAGCCAACACTCACCTCAGAAGTCGGTGATCACCGTGCCGGCAATACTCTGGGCAAATCCACCACCAAACACGTTGGCCGGCGTTGCAAAACCCGGCTGCTGCTCACCGTTCATTACTCGCCGCGCAGCTTCTACCGCCGCCAGCGGCGTAAAGGAATAGCCGTTGACGGTGTCAATCACCGAGCGCGCGATTGCGCCATCAGTCCCGGTGACCTCAACCACTGCCCGCGCGCGATGAGCAGCCCTTTGCTCGGGTGTGGGACCATCAGGCAACTGCGACAGATCACCTTCTGGAAACGCTTCGCCCGTGATATGCACGAACATCGCAATGTTGCGGATGCCGGTCGAATGCCAGCCCGTCACCAGATCGCCGAATGACAACGGCGCACAGAGGACCGGTCCCTGGCCAAAATCAAAGAGCCGCGGCGCGGCGTCCGGTGTTGCAACCAGTTCGCCATCAACCCTGGCGAGCACGCCTGCGCCGAGGATTTCGCTGACGCTCATCGCAGACCCGCGAGACATCGAACCGGGGACCTGAAGCGCGATACTCAGCGCAACCGGTTTTACTGCACGCTTGGCAACATGCACCGCCAGCGAATCGGTAGGAACGACATCCCAGCCGACACCCGGCAACAGCATGACGTGGTTAGCTGCCGCTTCAGCGCCCAGCCCCTCGGCCATGCGGTAAATATTGATCTCGGCAGTGATGTCCAGATAGTGCACGCCGACCTTGATACAGGCGTGCATCAACGGCTCGGCCGTTTGCGCGAACGGCCCGGCGAAGTTCAGCAATACTGAGATGCCAGACAAAGAGTCTTCGGCATCATGGGTATCAAACACCCGATAAGGCACGTCCAACTGCGCTGCGAGCGTTTCGAGACGCTTGGCATTACGCCCGGCGATTTCGAAATCCAGACCGAGCGCTTTTGCTCGATCAGCAGCCATCCGACCGGTATAGCCTGTAGCTCCGTAAATCAGTAGCGTACTCATTGGACGTGCTGCCATTTCTTGTAGACGAATTCGAGGCTGTACCCATCCGGGTCCAGCACATTGGCCGCGTAGTAATCGGGGTCGTAATGCAAGCGTGCCCCAGGTGGGCCGTTGTCGTCCGCACCCTGATGCAGGGCGGCGGTATAAGCGGCATCAACTTCAGCCTGGCTGCTTGCGACAAAACCAACATGTACCGCGCGCCCTTCCACAACGCCTTCACGCAACCAGAAAAACATCCGGCCGTTGGCACCAAACCCTTTCAGGTCAGGATGGCCCGGTGGGCCATCCTTGCCGTCGTAGTCCAGGCGCGCGGTGATACCCAACGGGGTCAGAGCAGCTTCGTAGAAACGGATAGACCGTGCGATATCGCTCACGCACAAAAAGATATGATCCAGCATGGCAAAACCCTCATGATTCAGATGTTGTAGCCGCCGGCCACTTCGAGGGTCTGGGCATTGATCCAGGCGCCCTCCTCTGACAGTAACATGGCGATAACGTGCGCGACGTCTTGCGGCTCGCCGACCCGGCCGAGTGCCGTTTGCGCCGCCAGCTTCGCCTCGAACTCAGCGTTCAGCCCCCCGCCCAAGTCGGTGCGGATGGCGCCGGGTGATACCGCGTTGGCCCGTATGCCCCGATCACCGAATTCTTTGGCCATGTAACGGGTGAGCACCTCGAGCCCGCCCTTGAAGGCGGCGTAGGGCGCCACGCCAGCAGTGGCGACGCGGGTCGTGGCACTGGTCAGGTTGACGATACTGGCATTTTCCGCGAGCAGCGGCAGTAGGGTTTGAGTGAGAAAAAACGGCCCCTTGAGGTGCACGTTGAACAAGCCGTCGAACTGCGCCTCGGTCACAGTGGCCAATGGATTGAACAGGCCGTACCCGGCATTGTTGACCAGGCCACTGAGCAGGGTGGCGTTCCAGCTGTCCCGTAAGGCCAGCACCACTGACTCGCGAAACGCTTCGAAGCTGCCCACATCAGACACGTCGAGCTTGAGGGCGACAGCCTTGCCACCGACGCGCTCGATGCGTTCCACGACTGAGGCAGCGGCCTGGGAATCAGCGTTGTAGGTCAGAATGACACCCCTACCGCGCCGAGCAATGTGCTCGGCGGCACTGGCACCGATTCCACGGCTACCGCCGGTAATGACGATGACGCTCATTTGATGTTCCTCTGTGGCTTATAGATGGCCCCACAGTACTCATCACGATCGCCAGGGTCGTACCCATTTCTATTTGAAACCTGCCTGTTTCTGCTTTTCGCTTGCATGGCGCAGCGTTCTGCCGTCAGCATGCCCAGCATGGACAATCAACTGAATGAACTCAGGTCGCTCGCGGCCAAGGCTGAAAATCGCCGCACCGAAACGGGCATCCCGCGCGTGGCCATGGTCAAGGGCAAGATCCCCGAACACATGCTGGCGGCGGTCTATGACCCGATGATCAATCTGATCCTGCAAGGCAGTAAAAGCATGAGCGTGGGGGATCGGACGCTTCGGTATGACCCTGCGACCTATTTCGTCATGTCCATTGATTTGCCGGCAGTGGGGTCTGTTCATCCAAGCGTATCGGGAGAACCTTATTTGGCAGTCAGCCTTACTCTTGATCCAACTGTGTTGTCGACGCTGTTTGAAGACCTGCCCAAACCTGTCAGCCGCCCTGAGAACAATCTCGGGTTTTCAGTCGCGCCAGTCACAACCAATTTGATGGATGCGTGGGTACGAATGCTGCGATTGATGGGCGATCCTGACGCCATCGCAGCCCTGGCCCCGGTTTATGAACGGGAAATCATCTTCCGTGTGCTCCAGGGCCCCCATGGCTGGATGTTGCGAGAGATCGCAGCGCCAGATACGGCGATGGCCCGAGTCAACATGGCGATACAGTGGATCCGCCGTGACTTCGCGCAGCCGATTGGGGTGGAACGCTTGGCGCAACGAGCATCAATGAGCGTCTCGGCGTTTCATCGCCACTTCAAGGCCGTCACCAGCCTGAGTCCTTTGCAGTATCAAAAACGGGTTCGCCTGCTCCAGGCTAGAACACTGATGGTGGCCCACGCCAAGAGTGTCATGGCGGCT
This sequence comes from Pseudomonas khavaziana, assembly GCF_036704165.1. Lineage (NCBI taxonomy): Bacteria > Pseudomonadati > Pseudomonadota > Gammaproteobacteria > Pseudomonadales > Pseudomonadaceae > Pseudomonas > Pseudomonas khavaziana. The sequence goes on along the minus strand of NZ_CP129946.1, from coordinate 3,214,841 downwards.
GCCTTCGAGGTCGGCTATGAAAGTGCGACACAATTCAGCAGGGATTATTTACGGGTGTTTGGACTTCCTCCTGCACAAGATGCCGGGAGGATCCTCGGGGAAACGAGCGCCATCAGACGCTAATCAGCTTGAGGATTGGATAACCGGCTAGAAAAGATCCATGACCGTCAGCCAATTCGGATTTACCGGTTAGCCTCGCTGATAGCCGGCCTCTTGACGATTGAGTTCTGGACCCTCCGTCCGGATCAAATGTGGAATTACACTGAGAGCCAGCCAAAGCCACGCTGGTGTTTATCAGGAATCGCCATTCGCGATTGCTAACCCGTCCGGTGCAAATGGGAGGCAAACCTGGGGGCATAATTCGATTTTTCAGGCTGTAACTACCGCACTAGAGCCAAGTCAAAATGTTCTTTGGCGATCCCGAGAGTCTATAGGAGCTGTCTGGCGTGCTGTTTATCTGATCAATTTTGCCTTTCGACAAACCATGGAGCTCCGTTCACGTCCAGTGGATGGCTACATTGGGGGCATATCTGAGGGCATGCTTTGGTATGGGCGGATGACTTTTAACCTTGCTGGTTGGCGCCGAATCAGCCATCACCTGATCGCCGGATGTAGGCCCCAAGTTATTCCCCTGAGCTGAAATGGCATAATATGCCAACAAGCAAAAGTGCCTGTTTGCATAGAACTGGAGCTAGTTATGGCGACGCGAAACGTTGTGCTCACCCCTCACCAGGATCAGCTTATCCATAACTTGGTGCATTCCGGCCGTTATCAGAATGCCAGCGAAGTGATGCGAGAAGGTTTACGTTTATTGGAGCAGCGCGTCGCCGAAGACACCGCCAAAATTGAGGCACTGCGTCAGGCCACCTCGATCGGCATCATGGATCTTGAGCACGGGCGCTTCACTCAGGTGAACGAACAAGGTCAGCCACTGCATAGGTGTCAGAGGAAATGCACTAAGTCCGGTTAACATCGGCATCACTCATACGGTTGTCTATCGACTATTTGGCCCCAGGACCAATCAGTGAGCTTTCGATCTGAACACCTGGCATCATTTGCTGCAGTCCTTCGATCAGCCTGTCACCCGCTTCCGTCAAAGCTTCAAGCGGCATCGCTGGTAGACTCTCCAGAATGAACCACATGCTCTTCGCGTCAGCACCGAGACGGGTCCTGGCACCTTGCCGCCAGTTCCAGCGACGGCAGGTCACGCCTTGGTCATCGCGCCAGACAACCTCGCCGGCATCCGGATACTCGAAAGCACGAGCACCCTCTTTCATCGTGTCAAAAGGTTCGGTGCCATCGGCGACTACCAGTCGTGGGGAGCCCACATAGGCTTCAATGTTTTCCCCGCCAATCGGGATGGCGTACTCAATGCTGATTGCGTTGTAGAGATCGACGATGGGATCCAGGCTAGGCAAGCTGCCGTCACGTAAAACTCGTTTGCGCAGCGCCTCTGCTGAACAAGGCGTGCGCTGCGGCTTGGAGCCGAACTTTCGGAATGTCTCCGCCCATGCGGCCAGGTGCGCTTCTCCCCAGCTTGGCCCACCTTCTTGCACGGCCTTGCAAGCGCGATCCAGCGCAGACTGAGCAACCTCAGGATGAATCAGCGGCGCAGCTCCCACCACAATGCTCAGGGCCCTGAACTCCGGCGCCAGCTTGGCAACGGCTTGATCGATTAACGGCAGTACGGACAGCATCAAAAACCTCCAGGAACCTAAATGCCCTTTCATGCTAGTCAGCGACGACCAGCAAAGTCAATATAATGACCAATATCATCTACTATAACGGCTGAGCCGATTGACGGAGCTGCTGATAAAGGTCGAGAATCCCAGCACATTTTTCTCATACCCCTCATCAATGACCGCGAATACGAGCTTGTCGACTACCCCAGGTGCTGATGCTCAAGCTGTCAGCCTAGCCGTTGCGCGCACGCTCAAACAGGCGCGCAAAGCCCAGAAGATCACGTTGGATGAGCTTTCCCGTCGCGCTGGCGTGAGCAAAGGAATGGTTGTCGAAATAGAGAAATGTACGGCGAACCCCAGTATCGGCATCCTTTGCAAAATCGCCGCAGCGTTGGGCATGTCCGTTGCAGACATCGTCAATGTGACCGAAGCCCCATCCGCCCATATCATCGACAGTAAAGACATCCCCACCCTCTGGACCGGGGATCAGGGAGGCACAGCACGCCTTCTGGCGGGAACCTCCGGACCAAATATGATCGAGCTGTGGCGTTGGGAAATGCACCCGGGCGAATCTTTCGCTTCACAGGGGCATCCTCAGGGCACGCTTGAACTGTTTCATGTGGAAAAAGGCACGCTGAAATGCGTGGTAGGAGAAACAGAGTTGGTCATCCCTTCGGGAAGCTCGGCAGTGGCGAAAACCGATGTGCCTCACTCCTATTCCAACGCTGGCAGATCCAAGTTGGTGTTCACCATGTCCGTGACGGAGCTGCATCAGTAGATACCGGCAGACTGGCAGCCCGTGAGCATCTGCAAAGTGGCCGAACCAGCCAACGCTGCTACTCCCATAACAGTGATGACACGCCGGTATTCAATCATCTGCCTCTTGGGCGCGTCGGGGATAGCGCAGTGCTTCAACCAAAAGACTGAATGCCGGAGAGGATTGAAGGCGACTGGGGTAATACAGGTGAAATCCGGCGAACGGCGGGCACCAGTCGTGCAACACGCGAATCAAGTCGCCCTTGGCGATATGCTGGTGAACAAGTGTTTCCGGCAGATACCCTACTCCTGCCCCGCGCCGGCAGGCATCGAGCGTTTGATAAACACCATTGACGACGAGTTGCCCGCTGACCTGAACATTCTTGGTGACACCTTCTTTCTCGAACTCCCAGGTATAGATACCGCCATGGGTGGGAAACCGCATGTTGATGCAGTTATGGCCGACAAGTTCGTCGGGTTCTCCAGGTGGCACATGCACCGCGAAGTAATCTGGCGTTGCTACCACGGCCATGCGCATGTCAGGGGCAATCCGTGTAGCAATCATCCCCTCTCCCACCGTGTCGCCATACCGAACGCCTGCGTCATAACGGTCGGCAACAATGTCGACCAGTCGGTAATCACAGTTCACCTCAACATTGATGTCTGGGTACCGAGCCAGAAAGGTTTCCAGCACTGGCCATAACACCGTATGAAAGCTGAAGTCTGCAGCAGTGATCCGTAGGGTGCCAGCCGGCTTTTCTCGAAGCCCCAGCAGCTTCTGGAAATTGGCCTCCATGGCCTCGAAGTGAGGGTTCATGCCGTCGTAGAGCGCCTGTCCGGCATCGGTCAATGTGACACTGCGTGTGGTGCGGGTTAGAAGCCTCATGCCTAACCGTTCTTCGAAAGCCTTGATGGTATGGCTCATCGCAGATTGGGACACGCGTAGTTGTGAAGCCGCTTTGGTGAAACTTCTTTCTCGCGCCACCGCAATGAAGACCAATAGGTCGTTGGCGTTCTCACGCAGCATTTTGCTACTCCTTGACTATGGCGCTGATACCCCTTCGATCAAATAGACATCTGTCTTGGCTGAACGCTGGCGGATCTTTCTCAGCTCGGTGTACTCCACAGAGTTTTACCAAGCCTGGGCTTTTTCGACGCTGGCAAACTCAATGACAACACGGCGACGCTTTGGCGCTGCACCTTCAAGCGAAATGGTCTTGCCGCCACGCACGATGAAATGCCCACCATAAGGCTTGAAGGTCGCCTCCACCTGCGCACTGTAAGGTTTCATCCCCTCAGGATCGGTAACCTCAAACTCAGCAACATAATAAGCCGGATGTGTTGCCGACTGGGCTTCTGATGCCACCACCCGGCAACTACCCGCGGTAAAAAACGCCAGGCCCGCCATTGCGAGTACCATCACCTTCACATTTCTCATCGCGCTCCTCCACTGAAAAAACCAACGTGCTCAGCGCGCCAATCTCTCACCGACCGGCCCCTTTCGGAAATCGATCATCGAGGCGGCTGGGCGCTGAGTTGAATCGGATCGGTTTCAATCAGCACTCTGGACAGGATCATCGGCTGGGTCGTTGTCACATACTTCTGAAAATGCGCGGACGCTATATGGCTTCGATATGCCGCCTCATCGGCGTATATCTCGAAGAAGTGCAGCCGATTCGGGTATTCCTTTTCCGCGACCGAATAAATCGCCAGCACGCCTGGCTCAAGACGAACGGAGTCAGCCATTTCCTCTTTGACTGCAGCGTGATATGCCGCCAGTTGCGCCGGATCAATCACCAGTTGCGCGATATGCACGACTTTTTCTGCCGGCGGTGCGGCGAGCACCGTCCCCATCCAAAGACAACTCACAACAACGGTGGCGTGCAGGGCTGAAATCCGCATTCATAGTTCTCTGATGGTTATTAGCGAAGTCATGCTACAGCGCACGCGACAAAAGCATTCATGAGCAGATCAGATAACTGTTATGAGCCTAAAACACTTCGCGGGCAGCCTGAGCCCAACCTAGGATTGAGAAGTGTGAAGACGCCTACCCTACGCGCTAGGGGATGATAGTCGTGCACCGCTTGGGGTCTTTTGTGAATCACGATCTGGCGGGCTATGAAGTGCCGGTGCATGCCGACAGACCCCACCAGGAGGTCATCTTCCTGGATGAAATAGATTTGCCCGCGCCCATCTGAGGTGCCCCAACAAATAAAAGTTCGGAGTCATCTATGCACCTAAGCCGCACGAACCTGGCAGATATCATTTACTTTCTGGCCATCGCTCGGCATCAAAGTTTCAGAAAGGCCGGCCTGGAGGTAGGGATCAGTGCATCAGCACTTAGCCACGCCATGAGAGGCCTTGAGACGCGACTTGGCGTGCGATTGCTCAATCGTACCACCCGAAGTGTGACGCTCACGGCCGCTGGCGAGGAGTTGCAAGAACTGATCAGTTCCCCTGTCAACGCTATCGGTCAGGCGTTGGAGACCCTGAATCGACTGCGCGATGAGCCCGCCGGGCGTATCCGTCTAAACGTCTTGAGCGACGGTGCCAAACTGCTACTGGGGCCCGTCCTCCCGGTGTTCGTTGAGCGCTACCCGGATATTGAGGTCGACCTCACCGTGACCAATAAAATGGTCGATATTATTGGCGATGGCCACGATGCAGGCATTCGTTTTGGCGGGACGGTTCCCGAAGACATGATCGCTCAGCGGCTATCGCCCGACGTGGCATGGGCCGTCGTGGGCGCGCCGGGTTACCTTGAACAATTCGGCACCCCGACGCACCCAAAAGATCTGCACGGGCACCGTTGCCTGCGGATACGACTGGGGAATTCGCGTCTCTATCACTGGCAATTTGCGAAAGATGGCCAGCAGATTGAGATTGACGCGCCGGGTGCTATTACGCTGGATGAGACGCGCGTGGGTGTGGCTCTGGCTACGCGCGGCGCAGGGCTGATGTATGTTCCAGCATCCATTGTCGAACGTCACGTCAAACAAGGTTCGTTGAAGCGCGTGCTGGAGGACTGGACTCACTACGACCCAGGCTTTCACATCTACTACTCAAGCTCCAGACAAGTACCTGTCGGCCTTCGCCTGCTGATTGAGCTGATTCGCGAACTGGAACCCATGGGCCCATTCCCCTAGCGGCGTCAGCTCTCTTGTCGTTTAGTAAATACGTCGCCAAACACCGGTACCGCCGAAAAAGCGTTGGGCCAGCCGGCATAGAACGCCAGATGCGTCAGCAGTTCGCTAGCCTCGGTCTGTGTCAGGCCATTGTCCATCGCGCGATTGAGGTGGTAACCGATCTGGGCAACCTGACCGTTTGCCACCAAGCTAGTGACGGTGATCAGGCTACGGTCCCTGGGCGCGAGTCCCGGCCGTAACCAAAGGTCGTTGAATAGCGCGCTGGTGGTGTATTGCACTAACCCCGGCGAAGTGGCCCCCACGGATTTGTCGACATTCGCTGCCCGTGAGTTTTCGGCAACCTGATCAATGGGTAGCAGCACGGGCGACACCGGCGCCAGTTGATCAGCGCCTATGCCGTGCCGGTTGAACACTTCCATGGCCGCTGGAGCTGCGCCTGCGGCATTGCCCCAGCCCGAGTAGAACGCAAGGTGGTTGATTGCTTCGGACAGCTCCAAAGGCGTCAGGCCATTGTTCAACGCCAAGTCGAAATGCGCGGCCATCTCTGCTGTTTGACCTCGCGCAACCAGTACAGCCACCGTCGCCAAACTTCGGTCGCGGGGAGACAACTCGGGGCGTTTCCAGACTTCGCCGAGGAGTAACGAGTCGGTATTGTGCGCCATTATCGGTGAAGTGGCGCGTATGTCAGCTGATGTTGGCACGTTAGAAATCTCCTTGGTCAGCGCCGCTTCGTGGCTGGCGCAGGCAGTTAAACATATCGCGATGGCCGCTATTGAAACGGTCCGTGCACTCATAATGAAGCCTCATGTTGGACTTCGGTGACAGGTTCCAACCACTCGACATTTTTGCCGTCAAATGACGCTTGAATAGCCATGTGGGTCATGCTCGTCGTGCGGGTTGCCCCATGCCAATGCTTGACCCCTGGGGGCGTCCATATCACATCGCCAGGCTTGATCATCTGTTTCTCAACCCCTCTTGCTGAACCCAACCGGCCCCCATCGTGACGACCAATCCCATTAACCAAATTAATGCCTGGGGGTTAATCCAACTACCCGTTCCTCGGTTGATGTAACGATGAGTGTGGCTCAGCAATGCGTGAGTAAAACTAAATTGAATGCTGATTGAATGGTGACAAAAACTGACCGCCTCGCGCTGTAGATTCCGCCCCGTGACTACCCCAATCGTATGCCGGAGTTTGGAGAAGCATCATGAAACGCATCCAGTACAGCAGCTATGGCGGGCCAGAGGTCATGCAGGTCCAGAACTTTGAGCTGCCTCCCCCTGGCGAAGGTGAAGTGGGGGTCAGCGTCAAGTATTCAGCGATCAATCCCATTGACTGGAAGCTGCGGATTGGGCAAATGAAGATCGTTACGGGCAGGAAGTTTCCTCGCGCGATGGGAATGGACTTCTCTGGCACGGTTATATCCCTCGGCGCAGGCGTGACGCGGTTTAAAGTCGGGGACCCCGTGTTTGGACTCGCCCGCTTTAAAGAAAGCGGAGCGTTCGGCCAAGCCGTTATCACAAAAGAGGCGTTTTTAGCCCATAAGCCGGATGACGTGTCATTCGAGCACGCCGCCTGCCTGGGCACCCCAGGTATAACTGCCTGGAACGGGCTAATAGACAAGGCCAAGCTGCGAGCCGGCCAGCATGTCTTCGTCAATGGATGTGCCGGAGCAGTAGGCGAAGCGGCTGTACAAATAGCTCTGATGCAGGGGGCCGTCGTCTCGGGCAGCTGCAGCGACAGGGACATGCAGCGAGCAAAGTCGCTGGGTGTGCAGAATGTTTATGATTATCGGAACATGCAGCTATCGAGTGTTGCTAATCGATTCGACGTGGTTTACGACACTGCGGCAACGCTGCCGGTATCTAAAGGCGTTGCGACGCTAAAATCAGGAGGCGTATTTCTTGATCTGAACCCCGGCCCTGGCAAGTTTGTGCGCGCTTTTTTTGATCGCAGACTCAAAATGATCATAGGCTCACCGCGCGCCGAGATATTGGATAAGCTTGCCAAGGCTGCCAGCGAGAGGCACTACAACGTCCGAGTCGCGGAAACCGTTTCGATGTCCGAGGCGATTCGACTTATCACTGAGCTTGAGAAAGGCCGTAAGCTCGGCGGTAAAGGTGTCATCGCGATGGAGTAGACATGGCCAGGAGTCACCGTTTATTTGAGCTAATGCAAGTGCTGCGCCGGCATCGTAGAACGGTGTCGGGTCAGACACTTGCGCTGGAGTTGGGCGTTTCATTACGCACCATACGTCGCGATGTGGTGACCTTGCAGGGGATGGGCGCCGACATCGAGGGTGAGCCCGGCTTAGGTTATATTTTGAAACCTGGCTTTCTGTTACCCCCGCTTGCATTTACAGAAGAAGAAATTCAGGCACTTGTAGTCGGTGCCCAGTGGGTCAGTCGTCAGACTGACGATAAATTTGCCTTCGCGGTGAAGAACGCGCTGGCCAAAATTGACGCCGTGTTGCCTCTGGATATGCGTCACACCTTTGACGACGAAACGTTCTACGTGGGCGCCCACTCGAACCTTTCCAGTTCAATCGACCTGAGTGAAATCCGATTCGCATTACGTGACCAGCGCAAACTGCTTATCACCTTGTCAATTCCCCACGCACCTGCAGATAAACAAATTGTCTGGCCGATCATGCTGGGCTTTATTGACGCAAAGCGCTTCCTGTCGGCGTGGTGTGAAGCAGACAACCGGTTTCGCGTGATTGCTATGGACGACATCGCAAAACTGGAAGTGCTTGCCGAGCGCTACAGTCGTCCCCGGCGCCAACTTATTAAGGAATGGCGGGCTCATGAGGTCTTGCCTTGTAACGGCTCTGGCGAGGTGTGCTGATCGGAGGAACAACCAACGTCGGATGATGCGCCTCAGACGAAAATCACCAGGCGCGCGTTGCGCGAACCTTCGACTTAGACACAGCGGTTTTGATTCTTTCTGCGAAGGCATCGTAGATCGCATCCTGAACGTAGATACGGTTGGCACAGACGCAGGACTGGCCGTTGTTGCGATCCTTCCACTGCGGCGTCTAGGTCGGCATCATGGAAGATTATGAGCGGGGCGTTCCCGCCTAGCTCGAGGGATACCTTCCTTATGTCCTTGGCACATTGCGCCATAAGCTGACGACTAACCTCCGTTGAACCGGTGGAGAACAGTTTGCGTGCGATCCCCACCTTGTTGGTTATGAACGAAACGCCGGTTTTGTCGATGAGCTGCGCAGACGCACTGAATACCAGCCACTGCCATACTGCAGTGCGGCAGAGAATCACCATTCGTGATCGCTCGCACACCCCATGTGGATGGGGGGCAACTGGGGGCACAATTCGTTTATTTCAGGCTAAAACTACCGTCCTAGAGCCCTGTCAAAATGTTCTTTGGCGACCCTGAGAGTTTTTAGGTTTCGTCGGGCAGGCTGTTTAGCTGATCATTTCTGCTTTTCCACAAACCATGGAGCGCCATTCACTTCCAGTGGATTGCTACATTGGGGGCACGAACCGGCAATAATCCGATCCGTTCATTATTCATGACGGGTGTTCTGTTTGATCGCAGGGCTAAGGCGTGCTGCCTGGTCTCGATCCGCTGCTGTCCTTCGATACTGCCCACTGTCCGAGGATCTTTAACGACCAACCGAAGCGGTCGGCTTTGTCGCGTGTTAGCGCCAACTAGCGAACAAAGGTGCGGTTAATCTATTTGCCGCACCATCGCGTACCTCTGAAACCGTTAATACCCAAACAATGACTTGTTCTCCAGGTATTCTTCAAACCCCAACTCGCCCCACTCCCGCCCATTACCCGACTGCTTGTAGCCTCCAAACGGCGCTGCCTGGTCGGCCCGGGCGCCGTTGAGATGGACCATGCCGGTGCGCAATTGCCGCGCAACCCTTCGGCTGCGTTCAAGACTGGCTGAGGTGACGTAGCCTGACAAGCCATAAGGGCTGTCGTTCGCGATGGCTATCGCCTCGGCTTCGCTGTCGTACGGTATGATCGCCAGGACCGGGCCGAAGATTTCTTCCCGCGCCACGAGCATGTCCGGGGTGACGTCGGCAAATACCGTAGGTTGCACGTAGTACCCGCGCTCAATCCCCCGTGGTCGTCCCAGTCCTCCGGCGATCAATCGCGAACCCTCGGCGATGGCCTGAACGATCATGGCCTGAACCCGTTCAAATTGCAGGGCGTTCGCCACAGGGCCGATGGCGCAGGTCGGCTGACTGTCGTCGAAACACACCTGCGCCAGCACTTCCCGGACGATATCAATCACAGCCTGTTGCTGCGCGCGCGGTACGAGCAGGCGTGTCGGCGCATTGCACGACTGGCCGCTGTTACGGATGCACGCCTGTAACCCGTGACGCACCGCGCTAGGCAGATAGGCGTCGTCGAGCAGAATATTCGCGGATTTGCCGCCCAGCTCCTGGGACACACGCTTGACTGTATCGGCCGCCGCCTTGGCCACTGCGATGCCGGCGCGGGTCGAGCCGGTAAACGACACCATATCCACCTCGGCATGGCTGGCCAGCGCAGCGCCAACCACCGGCCCATTACCGTTGACCAGGTTGAACACCCCCTTCGGCACCCCGGCCTCATGCAGGATTTGCGCGACGATATGCGCCGACAACGGCGCACACTCACTTGGCTTGAGTACGACGGTGCAGCCCACCGCCAGGGCGGGTGCGAGCTTGCAGGTGAGTTGATTGAGTGGCCAGTTCCAAGGGGTAATCAGGGCGCACACGCCGATAGGCTCACGCGCCACTAGCGTCTGGCCCATGCGGCGTTCGAAGCGGTAATCGCGTAGCACTTCCAGCGCCTGCACCAGATGGCCCAGGCCTGCCGGCACATGTGCGCTGCGGGCCAGGGACAGCGGCGCGCCCATTTCCAGGTGAACCGCTTCTACCAGCGCTTCGCTGTGGAGTTTGTAGGCCTGGATAATGCGTTGCAGCAGGTCGACACGCGCCTCAAGCGAACTCGCTGCAAACCCGGCAAACGCTTGCCTGGCCGCGCCGACTGCGCGGTCCACATCGTGGCTGTCGCCAAGGGTGATGCGCGCAACTACCTGCTCGGTGGACGGATTTACCACGGGCTCAATGGCCGTGCCGTGAGGCTTGACCCAGGCACCGTCAATGTAGAACTCAAACAGATCCGACATACCTTGGACTCCCTTCAGGCGACGTGTTTCAGGGCACGCGCCAGGGTTTCGAACACCTGGGCGATCTCCTGCGGGCTGATGACCAGCGGCGGCGAAATCACAATGGTGTCACCCGAACCGCGCACCAGCACGCCGTTGTCGAAGCACCACTGCGCAACCTCGCTGCCACGCGCACCGGGGAAACCTGGGCGCGGCTCGAGCTCCACCGCGCAGAGCAAACCAATCGCGCGTACGTCCAGCACCGCGCCGATGCCTTGCAGCGCGAGTGCGGTCGACTGCCACAGCCCACTCACCGCGTTGACGTGCTGGTTGATGCCCAATTCACGATGCACCTCCAGGGTCGCCAACCCGGCCGCACACGCCAGTGGGTGCGCGGAATAGGTGTAGCCGTGCATCAGTTCGATGACATTCTGCGGCCCGGCCATGAACGCTTCATACACCGCGCCACTGACCAGCACGCCACCCATGGGCACGGCGCCGTTGGTCAGGCCCTTGGCGGTGGTGATCAGGTCTGGCAGCACGCCGAAGGCTTGCGCGGCAAAGGGCGCGCCGACGCGGCCAAAACCGGTGATTACCTCGTCGAAAATCAACAGCACGCCGTGCCGTGTGCAAATCTCGCGCAAGCATTGCAAATAGCCTTGGGGCGGCGCATAAACCCCGCCGGAGCCGGTCACCGGCTCGACAATCACCGCGGCCACGGTGCTCGGGTCCTGGATATCCAGCAGTTGTGTCAGCGCATCAGCGTAACTGGCGCCCTGCTGCGGCTGCCCAACGCTGAAACGCATGCCCGCGTCATAGGGCAATGGCAGGTGCGAGACCTCCCCCAGCAGCGGGCCAAAGTCACGTTTCTGGCGACCGATACCGGATACCGACAGCCCACCGAAGCCCATGCCATGGTAGCCTTTGGCACGCCCGATAAATTTGGTCCGGCGGCAATCACCACGCGCCTGGTGATACGCCCGCGCGATCTTCAACGCAGTATCCACCGCTTCAGATCCGGAGTTGGTGAAGAACACCTGCTCCATACCGGCGGGGCTGATGTCGATCAGGCGCTCGGCCATTTCCAGGGCCTGGGGATGGCTCATCTTGAACGACGAGACAAAGTCCAGGCGCCCCGCCGCTTCGCGAATGGCTTCGACTATTTTCGGCTGGCCATGCCCGGCGTTCACGCACCACAGCCCCGCCATTGCGTCGAGTACGCGGCGCCCATCGGTGGTGGTGTAGTGCATACCGTCGGCGCTGGCGAACATCATCGGTTGTTGCTGGAACTGGCGCATCGGGGTAAATGGCGCCCAGAACGCGCCGCGCGCGGAAACTGAAGGGTTGGAAAAATCGTTCATGGCGACTCCTGCAAAGCGATGGTTGGATGGCCGGCCAGCGTGGGGCGCTGCAACGGGCCTGCGTTTACGTTGACGCTGCGGTCCACGTACAAGGTGCCGTGTTCGATACGGCAGGTGACCCGATCACAAAACGCCGTCTCGACAAACTGCCAAGTCATGCTCAACACCCGGTCTTCGGTCCAGCGCGCCTGCGCCACCACGGGGGTGAGTTCCGGCTGGTATTGGTGATGCAGATAGTGGCCGGTCATGCTGGTCTGGGTTTCGATGCCGGCGCTCAACCCGGCACGGATGCAATGGGTGCCACGGGGGTCGGTGAGGTAAAAGTCACAATACTCAGGCCCGAACTCCAGACGCACTTCGCTGACCTGGTCTTCGTTGGCCTGCATGGCAAACGTAGTGCTGAATTCAGCCTGGCGCGGCGAGCTCGCGGCGCCAGACATGACTGGCCGTTGTTGATGGGCCAGCAGCGCCGCCAGCGCGGCATCCTCCGAGCCTTCGCTGGGTACGTCCAGCGCCGGCAAAAGATGCTCCCAGAGCAGGCTGTGCAAGCGCCGCTCGCCCAGGGCGAGTCCCGCGGTAAACGCAATCACCGCGTTATGGCGCGGTAGCACAATGCACTGCTGGCCAAACACGCCGGAGGCGTAATACCCACCGTGCAGGGTCATCCACCACTGGTAGCCGTAGCCTTCGCGGCGCGTGACAGCCGCGCCGCTCGACTCGTCGCGACTCAGGTAGCGCTTGCCATCGAAGGCGCCCATCCATACATCATCGACGTGCCCACGGGTCGCTTCGGCCACCCATTCCCGGGACAGCAATTGCTGCCCCTGCCAATTGCCGTGTTGCAAGTGCAACACGCCGAATTTGAGCAAGTCTTCGGTGCGGCAACTGAGGCCATTGCCACCGGTGTTGAAACCGCCAGGAGCCAGGTCCCACTCGATGGGGCCCATGCCCATGGGTTGGAAGATACGTGCGTTGCACAGCTCGAACGCCGTCTGGCCGCTGACTACGCTGACAATCGCCGAGAGCATGAAGCTCGACGCACTGCTATAGATAAACCGGTGCCCTGGCGGGTCTTCGACCGGCTCATTGAGGAACAACCGCACCCAACTGTCACTGCGTCCGCGCCAGGCACCACCAGAAATGCCCTGGCGATGGCCGGTGCGCATGGTCAGCAAATCCCGCACGGTCATGGCCGCCAGGTTGGCGCTGATGGATGCCGGGCAATCTGCGGCAAAAAAATCCACCACCTTGGCGTCCAGCGACAGCACGCCGTCATCCACCAATAGCCCGACGGCCATGGACACCCAGCTTTTTGTCGCCGAATGCTGGACATGCAGGCGTTCGGCGCAATAAGGCGCCCAAAACGCTTCGGCTACCACCGCGCCATCGCGGTACAGCATGAAGCTGTGCAACTCCAGGTCCGCAGCGTTCACCGCTTCGATGAAATCACTTACGCCACGCGCCGATACGCGTTGTTGACTGGGCAGTGCCCGTCGCAACGGCAAACTCGTCATCTGATGTATCCCCTCTTTCCACTGCTTGGGCGTGCAACAGGCTGTTCCTGTTGCACGCCATTACCGCTACCAGAGCGCCACGGTGTAGCCCAGGATCACTCTGTTTTCGTTGGTGTCACGGGCGAAGTTGCTCGTCGCGCTGGCGTTCTGCCAACGCAGCGAGACATCCTTGAACGTGCCGCTCTGCACCACATAGCCGAGGCTCAAGTCCCTCTCCCACTCGCGTCCTTCGCCGTTGAAGCCGATGACCTTGGCGTTGTCGCCCTTGGCATAACGCGTCGAGAACAGCAGGCCCGGAATGCCCAGCGAGGCGAAGTCATAGTCATAGCGGGCATGCCACACGCGCTCGCCGGTTTGGGAGAAGTTGGCCAGTTGATACTCGGTGAACAGGTAGGTGTTGGTGCCGTCCACATAGGTGAACGGCGTCGAGCCGTACTGTTCCTGGTAACCGCCGCTGAGGTTGTGGCCGTAGAGGCCATAGCCGATGCGCGTACTCAACGCCCGGTTATCCACCTTGCCGGCCAGGCCTGCAGCGTCTTCACTGGCGCTGAAATAGCGGATATCGGTCTTGAACGTACCTGGGCCCAACTTAAAGCTGTTTTTCAAGCCCAGGTAATGCTGTTGGTACAGGCTTTCCAGTTGCGCGAACTGGTAGGTCACAAAGGTCGTCGGCGTGAGTGCGTACTCGCCGCCGGCGTAGCGGAACTCATCGCTCTTGGCGCTGCTTTTGTAGGCGCCGTACTGGCTGGTAAGCCCCATATCCTCGTAGTGGGTTGAGTCGCGCTGCTTGACCTGGTCCAGTTGGCCGGCGGTCAGTGTCAGCCTGTCGATGTCCTTGGAGGTCACTGCGGTACCGCTGAAACTCTGTGGGAACAGGCGGCTCAGGTTCGGCTGCAGCGTCGGCAGGTCAGGCACCATGTAACCCACGTGCAACTCGCTTTTGGCCAGGCGCGCCTTGCCGGTGAGGCCCAGTTTTGAGTAGTTGTCATGGGCGCGGCGGGCGTAGCTGGGGGAGCCTGGCTCGGCCATGCTGGAGCGTGCCAGCAGCCCGGTGCCGGAGTTGTCCGGGCTCGAATCGAGCTTGATGCCCAACATACCCACCGCGTCCAGGCCAAAACCCACCGTGCCGTCGGTAAAGCCCGACTCGAGTTTGAGGATAAAACCCTGCGCCCATTCGGCACGTTTGTTCTGCCCGCTGGACTCGCGGTAGTCGCGGTTGAAGTAGTAGTTCTTCAACTCCAGCGCCGCTTTGCTGTCGGCGACGAAGTCGGCCTGGGCAAACAAGGGCATGAAACCGGCGCTCATGACGCTGGCACTGGCGACAACTCGGTTGATGCGGTTATTCATGTGTAGGTTCCTGGCAGACAGGTTGAGTGGGGTTGTTTTTGTTTTCTTCGGCCATGGCTTCGCCCGCTTCGCAAATCGTCGATTAGCGAAGGGCTGGGTTTAATGCCGTGGCCTGGGGTGCAGCAGTACCTAAATCACGCTGGCACGGAGGCGGTAACTGCCGTCCGCACGTTTCTCCAAGGGGCTGGCCGCGGCGAGTAGCCGACGGGTGTAAGGGTGTTGTGGGGCGTCGAAAATCGTGTCACGCGGGCCCATTTCGACCACCTCGCCCTGGTTCATCACCGCCACACGGTGGGCGATGCGTTCCACCGCCGAGAGATCGTGGGAAATGAACAGGCAGGCAAAGCCGTATTGGCGTTGCAAGCGCTCGAACAGTTCGAGGATCTGCTTCTGGATGGTCATGTCCAGTGCCGAAATCGGCTCGTCGGCAATCACCAGCTTGGGCCGGCGCACCAACGCCCGGCCAATCGCCACGCGCTGGCGCTGACCACCGGAGAGTTGATGGGCAAAACGCTCGCGAAACTGTTCGGGCAAGCCCACGTCGACCAGGGTGTCGGTGACCCGCTGGCGCTTTTGCGCAGCCGTCAGGGCGGGTTCGTGGCGCAGCGGTTCGGCGAGAATCTGGCCGACAGTCATGCGCGGGTCGAGGGACGAATACGGGTCCTGGAAGATCATCTGGCATTGCAAGCGATGTGCCCGGTTGGCGGCTTTGAGGATATCCACGCCCTGGAACAGGATTGCCCCGGCACAGGGGTTGACCAAGCCGACGACCGCACGCCCTAGGGTAGTCTTGCCCGAACCGCTGCCACCAACCAGGGCCAGGGTCTCGCCCGGCGCGATACTCAGGCTCACCGAGTGCACCACGCGCTTGGGCAAGCTGCGCCCCCAGAAGCTGCGCGGCCCCGGGTGTTCAATACACACATCCCGGACCTGCAACAACGCGCTGTCGGCCGCCGGCACTGGCACCAGTTCCCCGCGCCGTGGCAGCGCTTCGAGCAATTGCCGGGTGTATTCGGCCTTGGGGGCAAAGAGGATGTCTTCGATACGGCCCTGCTCTATCGCCTTGCCCGAGCGCATCACCACGACTTTGTGGGCATAACGCGCCACCAAAGACAGATCGTGGCTGATAAACAGAATCGCGGTGCCCTGCTCGCGGGTCAGTTCCAGCATCAACTCGATCACGTCCAGTTGCGCCAGGCAATCCAGGGCCGTGGTGGGTTCGTCGGCAATCAGCAGCGCCGGGCGCAGCAGCATCACCGAGGCCAGCATGATGCGTTGGCGCATGCCACCGGAGAATTGGTGCGGGTAGGATGCCAGGCACTTTTCGGCGTCCTTGATGCCGATGCGTTGCAGCATGGCGATGCAGCGCTCACGGATCGTCGCCGCATCCAGCGTGGTATGCAGTTTGAGTGCCTCGCTCATCTGCCGGCCGATGGTCAGCGCGGGGTTGAGCGAGACCATTGGCTCCTGGAACACCATGCCGATCCGTGCGCCACGCACTTCACGCATGGCCTTGGCATTGCTGCTGTCCAGGGCCTGGCCCTGGAAGATGATGCGCCCACCGCACACCTGCATCGGTGCTGGCAGCAAGCCAATGGCAGCGCGCGCGGCCATGGTCTTGCCGCTGCCCGACTCGCCCACCAGTGCGACGATCTCGCCGGGGGCCATGGTGAAGCTGAAGTCATCGACGGCCAGCGGACCGTCCACGCCGACGCGAATCTGTAGATTTTCAACGGCCAGCAAAGGCACGGGTACGCTCATGCTCATTTCCTCATGCGCGGGTCGAGACGATCACGCAAGGCATCGCCGAACAGATTGATAGCCAGCAACGTCAGGCTGATAAAGATGCCCGGGAAGATCCCCAACCACGGCGCGTTCGAGATATAGGTGCGGCTCGCCGAGAGCATGCTGCCCCAGGTCGCGGCCGGTGGTGGCACGCCAAGGCCGAGGAAGCTCAGCGCGCTCTCCGAGAGCAACGCCCAGCCGAACATGCTGGTGGCCAGCACACACAACGGCGCGAGGCAGTTGGGCGTGATGTGGCGGAACATGGTGTACAGCTCGGAGTTGCCGATCACCCGCGACGCCTCGATAAACTCCAGCTCACGCAATGACAGCACACTGCCGCGCACCACCCGCACCACCGAAGGCGTGTAGGCAATGCCCAGGGCGAGCACGATGCCGTACTGGCTGGCCCCGATAATCGCCATGATGCCCAGGGCCATGAGGATGCCGGGGAACGCGAGCAGCGCATCGTTGAGCATCATCAGGATGCGGTCGGTCCAGCCGCGCAGGTAACCGGCGAGCATGCCGATCAGCGTGCCGCAGACCACCGCCACACTCACCGACAGCAGGCTGATCCACAGGCTGGTGCGCGCACCGATGATCAAGCGGCTGAACACATCCCGGCCAAATTCATCGGTGCCCAGCCAGTGCACCGCATTCGGTGCGTGCAGGCGCGAGAGCAGGTCGAGCTTGAGCGGGTCGTATGGCGTCCACACCACGCCGAGCAAGGCCAACAACACCAGGGCTGCGAGCAAGCCGCCGCCAATCAGCGCATTCAGCGGCGGGTAGCGTCGGCGTCGACGCGGCGGGATCGCCGCTACGCCGGGCAAGGCAGGCGTCTTCAAGTTCATAGCTTCACCCTTGGATCGAACAGCGGATACAGCAGATCCACCAACAGGTTGACCAACACATAGATGCAGGTGATCAGCAACAGACAGCCCTGCAACACCGGGTAGTCGCGGGAGAAGATCGCGTCAACCATCAGCCGGCCGATACCGGGCAAGGTGAACACGGTTTCCAGCACCGCAATGCCGCCGAGCAGGTTGCCGAGGATCAGGCCGATCAGGGTCCAGGTCGGTGCGAAGGCATTGCGCAGGGCGTGTTTCCACAGCACCGCGCCCTCCGACAAGCCCTTGGCCCGGGCATGGGCGATATATTCCAGGCGCAACACTTCAATGGTGCTGGCCCGTGCCATTCGGGCGATGGCGCCGAACTCAACCAGAGTCAGGGTCACGATTGGCAGCACCACATAAGTCAGCGCTTTCATCGGGTCGCTGCCAAAGCCGACGTAGCCGATCACCGGCAGCCAGCCCAGCTGGATACCGAACACGTAGAGCAGCAACAAGCCCAACCAGAAGCTCGGCACCGACAGCAACAGCGTCGCCGTCACCACCAGGCCCAGGTCCATCGCGCTGTTTTGCTTCCAGGCCGCGAGCAGACCCACCGGCACCGCCAGCAGGGTTGCCAACAGCACCGCCACCAGCACCACCGTGGCGCTGACGCTGAAGCGCTCCACCAGCAAATCCAAAACCGGCTGGCGGCTGCTGATGGACACCCCGAGGTCGCCACTGAGCACTGACTTTATCCAGATCAGGTACTGGGTCAGCACCGAGTGGTCCAGCCCCAGGCTGCTGCGCATATCGGCCAGGCTTTGCGGGTCGGCCATGTCGCCGAGCATCAGCAAGGCCGGGTCGCCGGGGATCAGGCGGATCAAGGCAAACACAATCACCGAGATCAGCAACAGGGTCGGCACCGCCATGCCGAGCCTGTGTGAGATGAATCGAAACATAGCGCTACGCCTTACTTGGAAGTGTCGGCCAGCTTCACGCCCCACAGGCGCGGCTTGGCAACAGGCCAGGAACGATAACCCTCGACACGCTTACCCATGACGCCGATGGCAGTGCCGTTGTAGATGACCACCATCGGTACATCCTTGAGCATCAGCGTGTGCAGTTGGTCGAACAGGGGCCGGCGCTTGGCGGGATCCACTTCGCGCTGGGCCTCACGCAGGATCGCCAGGGCCTCGGGGTTATCCCAGACTTTGCGCGGTTCCTTGTCCTTGTCGCCGATCACCGATTCGTAGCTTTGCGCCGCATCGAAACGTCCCGAATAGGAGAACGACATCATCTGGTAGCTACCGGTCTGGTAACGCTCCAACTGTGTACCCCACTCCAGGGTTTCCATCTCGATATTCAGCCCTGTCGCCTGGGCCATGGCCTGGCTGAGCAAACCCAGGTCGAACATCTGCGGGTAGCGTTTGTTGACCAGCATGCGGATTTTTTCACCGCGGTAGCCGGCCTCCTTCAACAGGCGCCGGGCCTCGTCAAGGTTGTAGCTATAACCCTGGTGCGCGGTGCTGTCGTAGTACGGACTCGCAGTGGGAATGATTGAGTTGTTGACCACCGACAAGCCGTCGGACAACGCCGCGACCATCTGCGAGTAATCCAGGGATAACGCCACCGCACGGCGGATGCGCACATCCTTGAGCAACGGGTCGCGGGTCTGGAAAAGCAGGCCGCTGATGGTCATGATCGGGCTGACCTGGACCTGCAGATTCTTTACCTGCTTGAGTTGCGCAGCGTCCATCGCCGTGACATCCGGCAGCAGGTCCACGCCACCCGACAGCAACGCGGCCTTGGCCGAGGCGGAATCGGGGATCACTTCAAACCGCACCTTGTCGACAAACGCCTGCTTGTTGCCGGTGTAGCCGTCCGCCGTGGCCTCGGCCCGTGGGCTGTAGTCCTTGAAACGCTCCAGCTCGACGTACTGGCCCTTCTGCCATTTGCCCAGGGTGAACGGCCCGGTGCCAATCGGTGCGCGCCAACTGCCATCGGCAGCCAGGGAGTCCGGGTGCAGGATGCCGCTGCCGGCACAATCCGGGCGAGCCATGGCGGCGAGGAACAAGCCGTTGGCCTGGTCCAGGGTGAACACCACGGTGTTTGCGTCGGGGGCGGCGACATCGACGATCTTGGCCGCACCGCGCCCATCGAACTCCGCCAGGCAACGCCACTGGGTCTTGGGGTCGAGGTAACGCTGCCAAGTCCATTGCACGTCCTTGGCGGTCAGCAACTGGCCATTCTGGAAGTGCACGCCGTCGCGCAGGGTAAAGGTGTAGCGCAGGCCATCCGGCGACACGGCGACCGCACTGGCGAGCATCGGCGCGACGCTGGTGTTTTCGCGGTACGCCACAAGGCCTTCGACGATATGCATCATTACCGCATCGGTATTGTCATCACGGTTGACGCCCGGGTCGGTGCTGCGGATATCACCGTTGAGGCCAACGCTGATGACCTTGTCTTGGGCGACGGCCATGGAAAACGTGCACGCCGATAGCGCGACGGCCAGTGCCGTCTTTACGTAATTGTTCACGGGAGAAAGACTCCTTGAAGAAATGTTCCGGTCGTTGGCGTGGGCCAAGGCAGGACCGGCATCAGAATGAGTGAATCCTTGGTTATTGTTATACGGCCTGTTCTGAGTGCAGCGTGCAGCGGTGAATCAGCCCAGGCTGCGCTTGTGGCGCAACACCTTGGCGAAAAAATCCTGGGCCGCCGGCATGACCTTGATGCCCTGGTGCGCGACGTTGGGCAGCAGATCAAAGTGCACCTGCACACCGGCGGCCTCGAAGCTGGCCTTCAAGGTAGCCAGACGTTCCGGTCGCGTACGTCCAGCAGCGTTGGCACCGGCCATGAAGTGCTTGCCGCCTTCACGGTGGGTAATTTCCCAGGTTTCGAGGTCTGAATCCCCCACCACCATATGCACGGGCAATCGCCGCAAAGCTGGCAGGTTCAACGGTTTGCCAAAGCGTGTGGCAAAGTCCCGCACGCCGACCCACCAGTCCTGATCGGCATCGAGCAGGGTCACCGAACCCGGTGCGCCGATGGACGCCGCCCAGAGTTTTTCGGGGTGCAGGTAGCAGAAGCGATGGGTGAATTGCCCACCACCGGAATAGCCGAACAGTGCAAAGGTATCGAAGCTGCGGCCGTAGCGCTTGCCAACGCTGGCGATCATGTCGAGCAACACTTGGTCGTAACGGATATCGCCTTCGACCATCTGCTTGTAGCCATCACCATTGCCGTCGCCCAACACGCCGACCGGGAACAGCGGCGACAGGATCACACAATCGTTCCAGCGGCCAAATTCCGCGAAACCATTGCGATAAATCTCCATCGCACGGGTCGAGCCGTGCAGCGAAACCACCAGGTCTACCGGACGGGTGCGGTCCTCGATGCTTTCAGGCACGTAAAGGGTGTAGGCAAACCGGCTGTCCTCATAGTGGGAGTACACGGTGGTGGCGCCGAGGTGATACACGTTTTTTGCCGCACGTAATGCTGCGTTTTCAGGGCTGATATCTGGATTGCTCATTTGGAAAGTTCGCCGAGTCAGTTCGGACTTGAGTATTGGTCGAGCACTATAAAAAGAAAAACTAATTTAACTTTAACCAGAGTAAACAAAAGCTTTACTATGCCGGCGTACCCATGAGCGCGGCCTACCCATGAGCAACATTCGTTTCTTCAAGACGTTTATCGCCGTCGCCGAGTACGGCAGTTTTGCCGCCGCCGCCGACCGTGTGGCCCTCACCAACGCCGCCGTCGGCCAGCAAATGCGCGCCCTCGAAGAAGAGATGCGCCGACCGCTGTTCGACCGTAGCCAGCGGCAGATCAAGCTGAGCCGCGATGGCGTGTTGTTGCTGCCCAAGGCCAAGCGCCTGTTGGCGGACTACGAGCAAATGATTGCAGAGGCGCCCGATGGCATGGCCATGGAAGGTGAAGTGTCCATCGGCGGCATTACCTCCGGCATGGGCCTGCTCGCCAATTGCCTGGTGCAACTGAAAAAGCTGCACCCGCGCATATCGGTCAACCTGATGACCGCCCGCTCCGACGAAGTGGTCAACCTGGTACACGCTGCCAAGCTCGACGCGGCATTGCTGATCGAGACCGCGCGGCAGAACTTCGACGGCTTGAGCTGGACCCTACTCTACAACGAGCCCATCGTCATGCTCGCCAATACTGCACAAACTGCAGGCATCAATGACGCTGTGGAACTGCTCAGGACCCAGCCGTTCATTCGCTATGACCGTTCCACCGCCGTGGGCCGCAAGGTGCAGTCGATCATCAAGAGTGAATCGGTCGAACCGCTGGAAATCCTCGAGCTGAACTCGATCATCGGCATTGCAGACCTGGTACGCCAGCAAGTCGGAGTTGCTATTGTGCCGCTGCTGAAAAATTTCGACTGGCACAAAGACCCAAGCCTGCGTGTACTGCCATTGCCGGGAGACTTGGCGGTGCGCCGAGTGGGGATCTTGGAGCAAGGCACCAAAAGTGCAATTACCGGGGAAATTCGCAAGCTGCTGATGTCGGCTGTGGCAACGTAATCATCCCCTTTTGCGTGGTTCATTAGTACCCACCATCGGAAAAGTCCGTGAGTTGCGCCCCGGTCTCTCAGCAGGAACTTCCCGCTTACGAGCAAGCACCTTTCACCTCCAAAATAATTTTAGCGACCGGCTGTTCATGGCCAAAACGGTCTTCGCGACATCCGGCAATTCGCCAATGCTGACTCCCGTTTAGGCTGCAATCGGCCCAAAATGCGTAAAACACGGTGCCTTCATGGTTCGGCGCGCCAATAATTAAGCGTAGTCCCGGGCCGCTGCACAGCGGTGAACGCGCTGCGCCGACAAGGTATGAGGACATCCTTCAAATTCGGCTTCATTGGGCTCGTGGTGGTTATCAAAAAGGGCTACGAGTTGTACCGCGAATATTCGAAGCTAAAACGCGCCCTTTCGGCACGCCAAAAGGCTCAGTCATGGGCTGCTTGTGTGTAGCCGCTATCGCCTAAAGTCAAAATGGCATTGCGCCACCATCCGAGTTAGCATATCGCGACTCGCTTAACCTAGAAAAGGACCTTCCATGAGTGTTAGCGCCTATCTTCGCGAAAACCTCGGCTCTATCTCTTCCAAGAATGTTTCCGTTGCTCCGGGGATCGATGAAAAAAAGCTGAACAACGCACTTAAGGCCTTCGCATACAACGGGCTGCCAGGAAACGTCGTGGCATTGTTCGACAACACCCTGTTCGGTAACGGCAAGGATGGTCTGTTGTTCACTGGCGAGCAGGTGATCTACCGCTCCGGATTCGCCGACCCGATCCACTTCCCCTACGAAGAGATCCGCAGCGCCAAGTACACCCAGGTGCACACCGGAAGCATGGACAAGCTCGAGCACGCCCTGATCTTCGAGCGCAAGGACAATAGCCAACTGGTCATCAAGGACCTGAGTGATTGCGACTACGCAGCACTCGCATCCGTGCTGCAGGGCGTTATCGAAAACTTTACCGAGTTCCAGGACGAAAAACAGCTCATCCCTCTCGAGGAGATGGAAGAAGCGGTCAAAGTGGCGTATCTCAAAGTCATCGTGAACATGGCCTACGACAACGACTCGGTCATCGATGAGAAAGAGTTCGCGGAGATCCTGCTGTTGATGACGCGGCTGGACCTGGAACCTGAGTCGCGCTTCACTGTGCGCGCCTACATGACCGGTTTCAACCAGGCGGCGGCGCTCGAAGCACTGCTTGCGGAGCTGGACAGCCATAGCCCACGGGGGCAGATCAGGCCGCTGCACATTTCGCTAACCAAAGACTTGATCAACCTGTACTTCTCCACCGGCGGCGGCTCGCTGGAGACCTTCGGCTTCCTGCAAAGAAACCGTGCGCTCTTGCAGGTCACCGATGACGAGATCGACCTTGCCGTCGCGGCCATCCGTAACGACTACAGCATGCTGAAGGACGATGTCACCGATGATCAAATTGTCAGCGCGCTGAAGCTGCTTTCGGCGAAGGCCGCGGCTGTCGGCACTCCATTGGCCGCAGTGTATCTCTCGGGTTCGGTGGTAGGAATGTCTGCGGCCGGGCTGACGTCCGGCCTCGCCACGCTGGGCATGGGCGGCATACTCGGCCTGTCGGGCATGACCACGGGGATCGGTGTCGCCGTGCTGCTCGGTGTGGGCGCCTACGCAGGCGTGCGCAAACTGACGGGCGCGGACGAGCTCACGCGCTCGAAGCGACGCGAGCTGATGCTGGTCGAGGTCATCAAGCAGACCCAGGCGACCATCTCGCTGCTGATGCAGGACCTCAACCACATTACCGATCGGCTGAGCCAGGCCCTTGCCGAGCATGGCGAGCAAGGCCAGATGATTCAGCGCCTTACCGCCATGATGGGGCAGATGACCGGCGCCGGTACCGTGCTGACCAACAAGTGCGAAGCGACCCAGAGCAGCGCGACCAAACTGCGCTGCGCTCGTTTCCTTGACGACGCCAAGCTCAAGACGCTCACCAAGGAGCCTACTAAGGCAGAGCTGTTTGACTTCATCAGATCGTTCTACGAAGAACGTTCATTCTCCCAGCAGAAGGACGGTCAGCAGTTCGAGACGCTCAAGCTCGCAATCAAACCAGGCGTGTCGCCGAAGGCGCTGGAGAACCTTGCCCGAGCCTTTGAAGCGGTCGGTTATTTCAACGTCAGCGATGTACTTGTCGGCGGCGCCGCCGACATGGCAGACAAGGCCAAGGGCAAGCTGCTCGGCCTGTTCTCATGAGCAATAAGGATGCGTCGACCGAACAGGCCCAGGCGATGCTGGTGCAAAAGCACCAGTTGAACACCGCGCAAAACCATTTAGGACTGGTCGATGGTGCACTGCAAAACTTGCAGGCCACGCAGGCACAGAGCCGCCAGCATCTCGAACTGTTGATGCTCGAAGCTGAAACACTGGTCGAAAGGAACCATGTGATTTTCGAGGTGGATGACGACGATGCACTGCTTGTCGAGAGCAGTTATGCCGTACAAGGAAACATCGTGAGCGTCGGCACACCGCTGCCAAACCTCGACTTCATCGACATGAAAGGCGAGAGCGACTGGAATGTCTACCTCGACCAGGTCACTGCCTATGCCCAGCGACAGCGGATTGAATTTGGCCACGATCCATTCCGCGACCTGATGAGCGCAAGCCAACGTATTGCGCTGGAAAAACGCATCCGCGATGAGTTTTCGTACAAGTGCGCCCACTGCGACAAATACGACTATATGATCGCCGGCACCTGCGGCCTGATCGGCGGCCTGGTGGACGTTCTGTTCGTCGGTCTCCCAGGTCGGGGAGCGCTCACCCACTTTACTGACGACATGACCGATAAAGCGGTGCAGAGGTTCGCTGCCTGGAACGGCTGGCAAGGCCCTAACACAGGCAGTGACCCGGTAACCAGCGCCATTGGTTTCCTGGAAAGGAAGTACAAGGTCAACTACGACCATCGTCACGGAGGCGATGTCGGCGGCCTATTCAAGATGAGCACGCGCAACCACCACATCAAAAGCCTGGCGCATTCGCCGGACCTTGTCGGATTGTTCTTTTCGATACTGGATCAGTTCACCAGTAGCGCACATTTCGTCGATGGCGGCCGAATCATCAGTGTCGATACCGATACGTTCGAGCTCAAGGGTTCGAACCTGGTGGCTAAGCTGTTCTGCGGCTGCATGAATTGGCTGGGGCACCTGCTCTCGGATGTGGCCGGCTCCTCTGGCGCAAAAACGCGAGGGTCGGGTATTCCGATTCCGTTTTCCTCGCTACTGCAGTTCATCAACCTCGGCGAGTTTGGACAGCATCGGCAAACCTTCGCCACGATCGCCGTCCAGGTATTCGAAAAGGGCTACGACCTGCGTCACGGCCTGGCAATGGCCATTCCGGTGATGCTTAGCGAAATGTTGACCCGAATGATGTGGGTCGTGAAGCAGCGCTTCTATCACGAGAAGGAATGGGTTGAGTGCATTCCGTCGGCCACTAATTCCGAACTTCAGCGGATGCTGCTGATGGCACACGGCACCCTTTGCGTGGTGGATGGCGCGGATGCGGCGATTCGCTCGGGCGGCGACATGATCCAGTTCATGTTGCGCTCAAACCTCATTGCCTGGGCGCGCTTCGGCACACTGGCACTCAAGGAACTTAACTCTTGGTACCAGGACGGGAGGCTCGACATCAAGGCCGTCGATACCTACCTGGACGCTGAATACGAGCGGCTGGTGGCGAGTGCGTGACAGATTCAAAGAATTAAAGCTTGGCAGATAAGAAGAGAGACCGCCGAACTACCGCCCGTACGGCGGCCTTATCGCAGGCCACCCAATGCGCCGCTAGCAGACGGAAGCACCATACAGCCACAACTCAGAACTCTGATAGTTATCAAATTCGTGCCCGCGGCCCTGCCCTCTGGCGCGTAGTGAAATCCGTGCGCAACGAATGCGAACGCAGTTGATCCAGTGAGAGCAGTCATGGAAAAAAAAGTACTTGGTGTTTTGCAGAACTTCCATTCCGAAGGTCTTTACGTTGCCCCAGACATTCCACGCAAGAAGGCCGATAACGCCGCCGCGTCCTATGGCATGCCCTCTTCCGCGAAACTGTTCGCCATCGTTGATTCGACGGTTTTCGGTTCGGCGAAGAACGGCCTGGCGTTTACCTCACATGGCCTGTTCTGGAAAAACGACTGGACTACCACCTCGGCTAAAACTCATATGCAGTGGGAAGAGTTCAAAGCCACGGCCCAGGGTCGGGCCACGAAAGGTTCTGAACTGATCTTGGGTAATGGCTGCGCGTTCGGCATGGCCGGTTCGAGCATGAAGCCCAAGGCTCTGCTGCAATTGCTGGAGAAGTTAGCGGAGCAGTTGCAGGAACCTGCCGAGCCGGTGGGGCAAGCAGTCGAGACGCCCGTTGGGCAACCTGCTGCCGGCCAGGCGCCGGTTGTACGCGAAGAACCTGTCAGCGCCCCGACTGTAGCTGTTATTCATCCTCGGCCGCCGCAACCTGAGCCCGAGCCTGTTCGCAAGCCCGCGTTCGAAGGCAGCTATCAGCAAGATCAGCTGCAGATCGTCAGTGCAGTGGCCAAGCGGCACAGGTTGTCTCACCAGATCCAGGTGGCACCCTCGATCAAGGTGTACAAGGTCGAGAAGGTCATCGAGGTATCGGCTGGGCAGATCAAGCCATACGACATCCTGCTGATCGTCGATAACACCTTCCTGCAGACTGCCAAGGACTTCATGGTGGTGACCGCTCAGGCAGTGTGGGCCAAGGGGACACTTCGCAAACTTGAGCAATTCCCGATCAGCGAGATTCGCAACATTCGCTGCGAGGCAAAGAATCTCTACATCAACGACTACGACTTCCAGTACTTCGATCAGCTTTCAGAGAACGAAGTGCTAGTGATGACCAACATGCTCAAAGAGCTGGTTGTGGCGTTGGGCAACCAGCAGCAGCGCTCGGTTGGCGGGGGCGGCCAACCACAGCTACCTCGCCTGCTAGACAACGTTCTGTCTGCGATATACGACGATGTCATCAACGACGCCGTCAGCCGTATGCGCTTGGACAATCCGCAAGGTCGAGAGCTCATTAAGACACTGACTGACTGCTGCTTCGCCACATTCTTACTGGTGAGCGCTCGCCTACAAGAGCATCAGAGTTCAGACCGTGCAGAAATGCTGGGGCAATACCTGCTGGCACAAACCCTGGCGACTGTGTTTGCGCTCCGAAGCAGTGACGAGTTGTGGAGCAGCCTGGAACTACAGGTAGCGTACACGATGATTCAGGGACGGTTGATTTACCGCGTGTTCGGGCAGACCGAGCGGGCCGGTGTCGATATGTATCCTGGGCAAGAGTGCTATGTGCAAGCGCTTAGAAGTGTGATGGAGGCAGGTAGTCTTGATGACGGCCTGGATGCGCTACGCGACGTGCTGGGGGAGATTACGCGAGCGAATCAAAAAGCAATTGAGGCTGCGTTTGAATGTGCCGATCAAGTTCAAGAGATGTTTATTGAAGGGTTGTAAGTAGCGGTCTCCCAGGGTTGAAGCGAGCAGACGGAGGGGTTCAAGCCCGCCGTCTGCTAGGTGCGAATACAGAGAGGCTGCCAACTGAGCCATGTTTATCGCAGTGCCAAGCTACACAGGCAGGTAAAAAATTCCTTATATGATATGAACGCTTATTGGCACCGGTGCGGTGGGTGGATTTGCGGGCTACAGCGCAAACTCCGCCCGGATCAGCGTGCCCCCTTCGGCGCGGTTGCTGGCGGTAATGGCTCCGCCATGGGCCTGGCAGATTGCGCGGGCGATGGACAAGCCCAGCCCGCTGCCGCCCGAATAACGCGCCCTGGAGCGCTCCGCCCGCCAGAAGCGGTCAAATACGCTGTCCAGGTGCTGAGCCTCGATACCTGGGCCGCGATCACCGATCTCTAACACCATCCGGTCTTCGACTCGATGCGCCATGACGCTCAATTCGCCCCCGCCAGCCGCGTAACGCAGCAGGTTATCCACCAGGATATTGATCACCTGGCCCAGACGATCGCGATCGGCATGCAGACGAAATCCATCGGCAATACTGACCTGCGTGCGCACGCCTGCCTCATCCAGTTGCGGCTGGAACCAGGCCAGTCGCTCGGCGACCAGGGCCGCCAGGGAAAAATCGCTGCGCTCCAGCACCAACCGGCCGGCCCGGGCCATCGACAACAGGTGCAGGTCATCCACCAGTTTTCGCAGTTGATCGAGCTGACGCTTGACCATGCCCAACTGCGCGGCATCGCTGGGGAACACCTCATCGAGCATGCCCTGCACCCGGCCCATGGCGGCGTTCAATGGCGTGCGCAGTTCGTGGGCGATGACCGCGCTGGACTCGCGTACATCGCGCTCATAGCGCTCCAGTTGCGTGGTCATGCTGTTGAAGTCACCGATCAGTCGCTGCAGCTCATCGGGTGCGTCGCGATGAACCGGCAGGCGCGTCAGGAAATCACCGCCGGCAACCCGTCGCGCGCCCTGGGCAACCGCCGAAAACTGGCTGGACAAAGGCCGCGAAAACCACAAGCCACAGGCGATGATGATCGGAATAGCCGCCAGCACCAGGCATGCCAGAATCAGCCAGTCGCGGTTGGCCATGTCCGGCAGGAAGAATTCCAGCGGATAGTATTCGGCAACCAGTTGGCGCAAGCGTGTCTCATTGAGCTGCGGCTCGACGCGCAACTGCAGCAACTCCTCGCGCGCCGCTGGCGGCAGGTGCTGCAAAAAGTAGTGGTCCGACAGTCTGAAGTTGATCCACATGCAGATGGCGATCACCACCACCGCGCCGATCGCCAACAGGCTCATGCGCATGCCGACCCAGCGCCACAGGGGTTTGTCGTTGACCCGTGAATTCTCAAGCATGGTGCTCACCTGAATCGATAGCCGATGGAGCGCACCGTCACCAGTACCCCGACGATGCCATGGGTTTCGAGCTTGCGCCGCAGGTTGTGCACATGGGCGTCTACGACGCGGGCCAGGGCTTCACTTTCCGGCAGGCAGATTTCCAGCAGCTCATTACGGGTGAAGGCCTTGGAGGGGGTCTGCAGCAAGGTGACCAACAGTTTGAACTCCGTCGGCGTCAGGTCCAGCAACTGCGACGGCGCATCGCGGTGTTCAATGGCCGCGGTAAAGGCGACGAGGTCCACTCGCAGGTTTTCATGACGCAGTGACTGTTCCACCGGTTGGCTGCCCGTGGTACGCCGCAACACCGCATGCACCCGCGCCACCACCTCGCGTGGGCTGTAGGGCTTGACCACATAGTCGTCGGCGCCATAGCGCAAGGCGCCGAGTTTTTCCGGCTCGTCGCCCATGGCCGTGACCATGATCACCGGCGTATCACTGCTGCGCCGCACGGCGGACAACACCTCGGTGCCACTCAAGCGCGGCAGCATTACGTCGAGCAATATCAGGTCGGGCCGCCAACTTTTGTGCAGGTCCAGGCCGCGTTGGCCGTCTTCGGCCAGGGCCACCTCAAAACCGTCCCGACGCAGATAGGCTTCGAGAATGTTGGCGCTGTCGGCGTCGTCTTCGACGATGAGGATACGTTTTCCTGACACAAAGAAGCCTCTTGATGAAACCTTGATAATTCACGAACGGTTTATTGAAAGTCCGCGGGCAGTATTGCCCTACGCCCGGCTTTCGCGAGCCGATCCTATGCCGACCACTGCATCGCTGTCCAAGCCTATCCAGCTGGCTGAACGCCTTGGCGCGGTTTTGCTGTTGGTCGCCACGCTGTCCGGCGCACCGCTATTTTCCTCCGCTGAAAGGGTTTCACCATGAACTTGACCACTCCTCCTACCCGTACCGCGCTATGGAGCGCCGCCGCATTGGTGGCCTGCACGCTCGCGGCCCCGGCACAGGCGGCCGACGCTAGCCCGGCAGCCGACAAGACCATCGCTACCCTGGGCCTTGGCATGGGGATCACGCCGCGCTACATGGGCGCCGACCGCTACCGCGCGCTTGTGCTGCCGATGTTCAGCATCCAGCACGGCGTGCTGTTCGCCGATACCACTCGTGGTCTGGGCCTGCAATTTCAATCCGACAGCGGCTTTGGCGCCAGCGCGGCGATCAACTACGACCTGGGTCGCAAGGAGAAGGACAGCACCAGCCGCCCGGGTGACCGTGAGCTAAACGGCATGGGCGATGTCAACGGCGCCACCGTCGCCGACTTCACCCTCAGCCAGCAACTGCTTGACTGGCTGTCGGTCAGCGGCGAAGCCGAACTGCGCATGGCCGGTGAGCACCGTGGCAACCGCTACCGCTTCGGCCTGGAAGGCATCCTGTTTCACACAGACAGCGACACCCTGGCCCTGGACATCGATGCGCACGCCGGCGATGGCCGCTACAACCAGACCTTCTTCGGCGTCACCCAGGCACAGAGCCAGCGTTCGCTCTATGGAAAATACAGCGCCGATGCCGGGATCTACGCCTACTCTGCCGCCTTGAACTGGCAGCACAGCCTGGACGCACACTGGTCAACGCTGGTCAGCCTGACGCTGACCCAGTACGCCGACCAGGCCCGTAACAGCCCGTTGGTCCGGCGTGAGAGCGCAGGCCTGGGCATGTTCGCCATCAACTACACCTTCTGATAACGAGGCGCCAGGCATGCAGGGTTTTGCTCAATTGTTCCGAGCTTGGGGCCGTCTCCTGCTGCTCGGCGCGCTGTCGCTGAGTACCGGTGCCCAAGCCTCGGCGTTCGTCCATCCGGGCCTGCTGCAGACCGAGGAGGACTTCATACGCATCCGCGAAAAACTGGCCAACCATAACCAGCCGTGGCTGGCCGGCTGGCAGAAGCTGATCGCCAACCGGCACGCATCCCTGGCCTGGAACCCAAGCCCGGTCGCGGTGGTGTATCGGGGGGCAGATGGTCGACATCCGGAAAACTACGCCAGGTTATTCAACGACGCTGCCGCCGCGTACGCCTTGGCCCTGCGCTGGCAGCTTTCGGGCGATACCGCGTATGCCGACAAAGCCGTAGCGATGTTGAACCAATGGTCCACCACCCTGACGGCGATTGAAGGCACATCGGACCGTTTCCTGGCATCCGGTTTGTATGGTTATCAACTCGCCAATGCCGCAGAGTTACTGCGCGGTTATTCAAAGTGGACGGCTGCGGACTTTCATCAATTCCAGCGCATGATGCTCACGGTCTTCTACCCGATGAATCATGATTTCCTGGTACGTCACAACAACGCGCGGGTCGACCACTATTGGGCGAACTGGGACCTGGCCAACATGAACTCGATGCTGGCAATTGGCGTACTGACTGACCGCCGCGATATCTATGATGAAGCGGTCAACTATTTCAAACACGGCGCTGGCGACGGTGCCATTGAGCACGTGGTCTGGAAGCTCTACGGCAATGGCCTGGGCCAGGTCCAGGAAAGCGGGCGTGACCAGGCGCATACACTGCTCGACATCGCCTTGCTCGGGAGTTTCTGCCAAATGGCCTGGAGCCAGGGCGACGACCTGTTCGGTTACCAGAACAACCGCGTGCTACAAGGCGCCGAGTATGTGGCCAAGTACAACCTGGGGCACGACGTGCCATTCACCCCCTTTAGCAACAGCGGTTTCAAGCAAACCGTTATCTCGCCAGAACATCGCGGCGACATCCGTCCGATCTGGGAACTGCTCTACAACCACTACGTCGTACTTAAAGGCCTCAAGGCGCCGAACGTGAAAGCCTTCGCGCAGAAGGTCCAGGTTGAAGGTGGTGGCGGGGATTACGGACCGAACAGCGGTGGCTACGATCAGTTGGGGTATGGAACCTTGCTGTATTCGTTGGGGGAATATGGGCTGTCCAACACTGAGCTGATGCCGTGAAGGCCCATCTTCGAGCCCCTACGTCACTTCCTGACGCGGAGCGCGACCCAGCGACCAACCGAAGTTCATGCCCGCAGCCGCCAGCAGGATGGCGCTCGCACCGATCACTTGCAGGACGCTGAGCGGATGCGCAAAGGCAACCCAGTCGACCAGGATGGCCACGATCGGATAGATGAATGACAAAGCCCCCACCAGCGCCGTGGGGATTTTCTGAATGGCGCTGTACAGCAAGGTGGACATGAGCCCGGTATGAACCACGCCGATAATGATCAGGTACGTCCAGGCGCCCTCCACCGTATCGACCCTGCCCACATCCACGAACGGGGCCAGGACCAGCGCACCGACCACCATCTGGATCAGCACGATCAGGTGCGCGGGCAGGTCCTTGAGGCGTTTGGTGATCGCTGCCGCCACCGCGTAGAAGAAGGCTGAAGCCAGGGCCAGGCAAACGCCCAGCACGTAGTCGGCACCCGTGGCCTGCCCACTGCCCTTGGCGGATACGATCAGCATCAGGCCGCCGAAGGCCAGCAGCAGCCAGCCGACCTTGGCGGCGCTGAGGCGTTCGGCAAAAAACACTACACCCAGGCCCACCAGCATGAACGGCTGGACGTGGTAGACCACCGTGGCAATGGCGATGGAGGAGTGTTTGTAGGCACTGAACAGCAGCACCCAGTTGAGGATCAGCGCCAGCCCGCCCAGGCACACCAGCATGAACTGCCGCGGGCTGATCACAGAGCGGCGCAGCACCCCGAGCACGAGGCACGCAACCAACATCGCCATGGCACCGAACACGCAACGCCAGAACACCACGGCCTCCGGACTCTGCCCCGACATGACGACGAACCAGCCCACTGTGCCGGAGATCACCATGGCCGAGATCATTTCGAGGGTCCCACGGGTTTGCGACTTCATCACTCACTGCTTCCTTGCTCTCGACATTGCCGTAACCTAAGCCCGCCATAGACAGCCCGGCTGGAAAGTCGAACTTTATAATGAACTATCGGGCGTTATACTGAACAAGGCATTTAAGATCGTCAACTCATTTAAGGATGTTTTATAAAACAAATGACCGACATAACGAACGCCGTCACGGTAAATACCCCCAGCCGCATCGACCTGCTGGCACTCTCAATCAAACGCGAACGCTTGGCCGCCGGGCTCTCCTTGACCGAATTGGCGAAACGCGCCGGGGTAGCCAAGTCGACCTTGTCTCAATTGGAAGCGGGCATCGGTAACCCCAGCATCGAGACCTTATGGGCGTTGGCGATGGCAATGGGTTTGCAAGTCACCCGGTTCTTCGAGCAACCCCAGCAGACGCTACGGGTGATCCGCGCCAACGAGGGCATGACCGCCTATGCCGAGACGGCCAATTACGCAGCGACACTGCTTGCCGATTGCCCTGCGGGGGTACAGCGCGACATCTACCGGCTGAAGGTGCAGCCCGGCGAAGTGCGGCTGTCTCAGCCTCACCCTTCGGGCACCATAGAGCACGTGGTGCTGTGCAGTGGCAGCGCCCATATAGGCCCGGCAAGCGGGCCTGTGCTGCTGAACGCTGGCGACTACATCAGTTACCTGGCAAATGTGCCGCATGTGTTCGAAGCACTTGAGGCGGATACGACGGCGGTGATGGTGATAGAGCATTCCTGAGAAGGAGGCCCTGGAAACGGCAGGGCTGCGTGGTGCCGCCATCGCCAACCTGCCGGTCGCCTTCGCGGCCGATGAGATCACGGATGGACACCTGATTGCGTTGCTGCCTGAGTGGCAGCCCGCCGAATGTATGATTACCGTCGTCTTTGCGTCCAGGCGTGGGCTGATGCCGTCGGTGCGGTCCTTGATTGACCTCCTGGGCGAGGCGTTCAAGGTTCCTTGCACCCTCGGCAATAGTCTTTTGTCATCAAGCTCATTGATAGCTCCCTAACGAAACCCCTATGCTAGAGGGCTAAGTACGCGCTTATATCATTCCGAATGATAGTTACCTTTGCTTCATTCGATTCGTGACATACCGCCTCGCCGCGCATGATCCGCCCATCTCAAATACATTGGCGGATGCACCTCATGGAACAGTCACTCAAACATTTGCGCTTCCCCTTGGCGATCCTGGCCGTGGTGGTGATGAGCGCGTGCGGCAAGACCCCGGACCAAGCGGCCGCCATGCCCCCGGCCAAGGTCAGCGTAGCCAAGGTACTGGAGCAACCGGTCAACGAGTGGGACGAATTCACCGGGCGTCTCGAGGCGCCGGAAACCGTGCAGATTCGTCCTCGGGTCTCGGGCCAGATTGACCAAGTCGCTTTTACAGAAGGCGCTTTGGTCAAGAAAGGCGACCTGTTGTTCCAGATCGACCCTCGCCCCTTCCAGGCGGAAGTGCGTCGTCTCGAAGCCCAGCTCGCACAAACCAAAGCGGCCGCCACCCGCAGTGAAAACGAAGCGCAGCGCGGCGAACGCCTGCGCCAGAGCAATGCGATCTCCGCCGAACTGGCCGACTCGCGCACCACCGCCGCCCAGGAAGCCCGCGCGGCCATGGCCGGGATCCAGGCACAGCTGGACCTGGCCAGGTTGAACCTGAGCTTTACCCGCGTCACTTCGCCCATCAGCGGTCGCGTCAGCCGCGCGGAAATCACCGCCGGCAACCTGGTCACCGCCGATACCACCGCACTGACCAGCGTGGTCTCCACCGACAAGGTCTATGCCTACTTCGATGCCGACGAGCGTGTGTTCCTCAAGTACACCGAACTGGCCCGTGAAGGCCGGCGTGGCGCCACCACCCCGGTGTACCTGGGCCTGTCGAATGAAACCGGCAACCCGCACCTGGGCCAGATGAACTTCGTCGACAACCAGGTCAACCCGTCTACCGGCACCATCCGTGGCCGTGCGGTGTTCGACAACAGCAAGGGCGAATACACCCCCGGCCTCTATGCACGCTTGAAGCTGGTCGGCAGCGGCACCTACTCCGCCGTGCTGATCAACGATGAAGCCGTCGGCACCGACCTGGGCAAGAAGTTCGTGCTGGTGATGGAAGGCGACAAGCCGGCTTACCGCGCGGTGGAACTGGGGCCGAAGATCGAAGGCTTGCGCATTGTGCGCAACGGCCTGAACAAGGACGACACCGTGATCGTCAAGGGCCTGCAGCGCGTGCGCCCGGGTTCGCCGGTCGCGCCGGAAACCATCCCGATGGCCAGCAAGGAAACCCTCGCCGCCTTGGCCCAACAACGACAAGCGCTTGAAGCCAGCAACCTGGAGCAAGTGGCGCCGGACAAACCCGCGCCCAAGCTCGCCAGTGTCGCGACTTCACGCGATTAAGGGATACGACTCAAGATGAATTTTTCCAAGTTCTTCATTTCGCGGCCGATCTTCGCAGCGGTGCTGTCGCTGTTGATTCTGATCGCCGGTGCAATCTCGCTGTTCCAACTGCCGATCAGCGAATACCCGGAAGTGGTGCCGCCGACCGTGGTGGTACGCGCCAACTTCCCGGGCGCCAACCCCAAGGTCATCGGTGAAACCGTGGCCGCGCCGCTGGAGCAAGCCATCACTGGCGTCGAGAACATGCTGTACATGTCCTCGCAATCCACCGCCGACGGCAAGCTGACCCTGACCATCACCTTCGCCCTGGGCACCGACCTGGACAACGCGCAGGTGCAGGTGCAAAACCGTGTGACGCGCACCCAGCCCAAGCTGCCAGAGGAAGTGACGCGCATCGGTATCACCGTGGACAAGGCCTCCCCCGACCTGACCATGGTGGTGCACTTGACCTCCCCGGATCAGCGCTACGACATGCTCTACCTGTCCAACTACGCGATCCTCAATATCAAGGATGAGCTGGCCCGCCTGGGCGGCGTCGGCGATGTACAGTTGTTCGGCATGGGCGATTACTCCCTGCGCGTGTGGCTGGACCCGAACAAGACCGCTTCGCGCAACCTGACCGCGACCGATGTGGTCACGGCGATCCGCGAGCAGAACCGCCAGGTGGCAGCCGGCGCGCTGGGCGCGCAGCCTGCGCCGAGTGACACCAGCTTCCAGCTGTCGGTCAACACCCAGGGCCGCCTGGTCACGGAGGAAGAGTTCGAGAACATCGTGATTCGCGCCGGCGCCAACGGTGAAATCACGCGCCTCAAGGACATCGCCAGGGTCGAACTGGGCTCCAGCCAATACGCGCTGCGCTCGCTGATCGATAACCAGCCCGCCGTCGCGATTCCGATTTTCCAGCGTCCCGGCTCCAATGCCATCGACATCTCCAACGATGTGCGCAGCAAGATGGCCGAGCTGAAAAAGAGCTTTCCCGCGGGGATGGATTACCGCATCGCCTATGACCCGACCATCTTTGTACGCGGCTCTATCGAAGCGGTGGTGCACACCCTGTTCGAAGCACTGATCCTCGTGGTGCTGGTGGTGATCCTGTTCCTGCAAACCTGGCGCGCCTCGATTATCCCCTTGGTGGCGGTGCCGGTATCGTTGATCGGTACCTTTGCGGTGATGCACCTGTTCGGGTTCTCGCTCAATGCGCTGTCATTGTTCGGCCTGGTACTGGCCATCGGTATCGTGGTGGACGACGCCATCGTGGTGGTGGAGAACGTCGAGCGTAATATCGAGCTGGGCCTGGAGCCGTTCCCGGCGACCGAAAAAGCCATGAGCGAGGTTACCGGCCCGATCATCGCCACCGCGCTGGTGTTGTGTGCGGTGTTTATCCCGGCCGCCTTTATCAGTGGCTTGACCGGTCAGTTCTACAAGCAGTTCGCCTTGACCATTGCGATCTCGACCGTGATCTCGGCATTCAACTCGCTGACCCTGTCCCCTGCCCTGGCTGCGGTGTTGCTGCGCGGTCATGACGCGCCAAAGGATCGTTTCTCCAGGTTCCTCGACAAGCTCTTCGGTGCCTGGCTGTTCAGGCCCTTCAACCGCTTTTTCGAAAAGGCCAGCCATGGCTACGTGGGCACCGTGCGCCGAGTGATTCGCGGCAGCGGCATTGCCTTGTTCGTCTACGCGGGTTTGATGGTGCTGACATTCTTTGGCTTTGCCCACACCCCGACCGGTTTCGTACCGGCACAGGACAAGCAATACCTGGTGGCCTTCGCCCAACTGCCCGACGCTGCGAGCCTGGACCGCACCGAAAACGTGATGAAGCGCATGTCGGAGATCGCCCTTAAACAACCCGGCGTGGAAGCTGCGATTGCCTTCCCGGGCCTGTCGATCAACGGGTTCACCAACAGCCCGAACAGCGGCATCGTGTTCGTGACCTTGAAGCCTTTCGACGAGCGTAAAGACGCGAGCATGTCCGCCGGTGCGATTGCCGGTGCGCTGAACGGCCAATATGCCAATATCGAAGAAGCCTACATGGCGATCTTCCCGCCGCCGCCGGTACAAGGCCTGGGCACCATCGGCGGGTTCCGCCTGCAGATCGAAGACCGCGGCAACCTCGGCTATGACGAGTTGTATAAAGAAGTGCAGAACGTCATCGCCAAGAGCCACAGCGTGCCTGAGTTGTTCGGCCTGTTCACCAGCTACACGGTCAACGTGCCGCAAGTCGATGCCGCCATCGATCGCGAAAAGGCCAAGACCCACGGCGTAGCGATAAGCGACATCTTCGACACCCTGCAGGTCTACCTGGGCTCGTTGTATGCCAACGACTTCAACCGCTTCGGGCGTACCTATCAGGTCAACGTGCAGGCCGAGCAACAGTTCCGCCAGGACTCCGACCAGATCGGCCAGCTGAAAGTGCGCAACAACAAAGGCGAGATGATCCCCCTGGCAACCTTTATCAAGGTCAGCGACACCTCGGGCCCGGACCGGGTGATGCACTACAACGGCTTTATCACCGCTGAAATCAACGGCAACGCCGCACCGGGCTACAGCTCCGGCCAGGCCCAGGCCGCGATTGAAAAGCTGCTCAAGGATGAATTGCCCAACGGCATGACCTACGAGTGGACCGACCTGACTTACCAGCAGATCCTCTCGGGCAATACTGCGCTGTTCGTGTTCCCGCTCTGCGTACTGCTGGCGTTCCTGGTACTGGCCGCCCAATACGAAAGCTGGAGCCTGCCGCTGGCGGTGATCCTGATCGTACCGATGACGCTGCTGTCGGCCATTACCGGGGTGATCATCTCGGGCGGCGACAACAACATCTTCACCCAGATCGGCCTGATCGTACTGGTGGGCCTGGCGTGCAAGAACGCGATCCTGATCGTCGAGTTCGCCAAGGATAAACAGCAGGAAGGCCTCGACCCGCTCGCCGCGGTACTGGAAGCCTGCCGCTTGCGTCTGCGGCCGATCCTGATGACCTCGTTCGCGTTCATCATGGGCGTGGTGCCGTTGGTATTGTCCACCGGTGCCGGTGCCGAGATGCGCCATGCCATGGGTGTGGCGGTGTTCTCCGGGATGATCGGTGTGACCTTCTTCGGTCTGTTGCTGACACCAGTGTTCTACGTACTGATCCGGCGCTATGTGGAGCGCCAGGAAGCGCGCAAAGCGGCCAAGGCCTTGAAGCTGGAGACACAGCAATGAGTGTGAAAGTATTCCTGCCGAGCTTGCTGGTACTGGCGCTCGCCGCCTGTGCAGTAGGCCCGGACTACAAGACCCAGCAGTTGGAGGCGGCCAATATCATGGCCGCCGCCGACAGCAAAAGCTACGACCATGCCAAGTACGAAGGCATCTGGTGGCAGCAGTTCGACGACCCGACCCTCGACCAACTGGTGACCCAGTCACTGAGCGGTAACCGCGACCTGCGCGTGGCCTTCGCCCGCCTGCGAGCGGCACGGGCGATCCGCGATGATGCGGCCAACGACATCATGCCGGTGGTTACCTCCCGCGCCAGCAGCGATGTGGGCAAGGGCCAGATTCCCGGGCAGACCACCAAGCGCGTCAACAGCGAGCGCTACGACCTGGGCCTGGACATGGCCTGGGAGGTGGATTTGTTTGGACGCATCCGCCGTAACCTGGAAGCCAGCGACGCCGACCAGCAGGTGGCCGAGGCCGACCTGTATCAACTGCAAGTCACCATGATTGCCGAGTTGGTAGATGCCTACGGCCAGTTGCGCGGTGCGCAACTGCGTGAACGCATCGCCCTGGACAACTTGAAGAATCAGCAGGAATCGCGTGCCATCACCGTCAGCCTGCGGGATGCCGGCGTCGGTGATCAGCTCGACGTGGAACGTGCCGATGCGCGCCTGGCGGCGGTGGAAGCCAGCGTGCCGCAACTGCAGGCCGAACAAGTGCGCGAGCGCAATCGCATCGCCACCCTCCTCGGCCAGCGCCCCGACAAGCTGAGCGTGGACCTGAGCCCCAAAGACCTGCCGGCGATTGCCAAGGCGTTGCCGATTGGCGACCCAGGGCAACTGCTGCAACGTCGCCCGGACATTCTCAGCGCCGAACGCAAGCTGGCCGCCGCCACTGCACGGATCGGCGTGGCCAAGGCCGATCTGTTCCCACGGGTCAGCCTCAGCGGCTTCCTCGGCTTCACCGCCGGGCGGGGCTCGCAGATCGGTTCGGCCGCGGCGAATGCCTGGTCCCTAGGTCCAAGCATTACCTGGGCCGCGTTTGACCTTGGCAGCGTGCGCGCGCGTTTGCGTGGAGCGAATGCCGAAGCCGATGGTGCGTTGGCGAGCTATGAGCAGCAGGTGTTGCTAGCGCTGGAAGAGTCTGAAAACGCCTTCAGCGATTACGGCAAGCGCCAGCAACGTTTGGTCTCGCTGATCCGCCAAAGCGAATCCAGCCGCGCCGCCGCCGACCTCGCGGCGATCCGCTACCGCGAAGGCACCGTGGACTTCCTGGTATTGCTCGACGCCCAGCGCGAACGCCTGGCTGCCGAAGATTCCCAGGCCCAGGCCGAAGTGGATCTGTATCGCGGGATAGTTGCGATCTA
The DNA here is from genome assembly GCF_036704165.1 of Pseudomonas khavaziana. Classification (NCBI taxonomy): domain Bacteria; kingdom Pseudomonadati; phylum Pseudomonadota; class Gammaproteobacteria; order Pseudomonadales; family Pseudomonadaceae; genus Pseudomonas; species Pseudomonas khavaziana. The sequence goes on along the minus strand of NZ_CP129946.1, from coordinate 3,175,110 downwards.
CAAGGCGTTGGGTGGTGGCTGGCAGCCGGACACGGTGGTCGCCAGCAGCAAGTGAGGTAAAGAGCTCCTTTGGTTGGTCGCATCCAGCCAATTTTTAGCCCTGCGGTCCATTCGGTCGCGGGGCTTTTTTTTGCCAGGACTTCCTAAAATATTGAAAGATATTTCTGTAAGACAATTAAGAAGTCCTTCGTAGGTAGTTTCCTAGTACCGCGCTATACCTAGCTTTCAGGTTTAAATACCTCAGAAACAACTGTGCATTTTCACGTAGGCAAGCGTTACGTCTACGTTAAAGTAATTGGCCCACACGTCGACAACCAAGTGCCACTTACTAATGGAGGAAGGCGACATGGCTATCATGTTGACTGCTGAGCAGATGAGGTATACCAAGGCAACCAATGCTTACGTTATTAAAAACCCTGAGCAAATAACGAATGAATTCACGATCACTGAGGAGGCCGTAGCAGCTAACACACTCAATCTTGGTGAAACAAAAAAAATCGCCGACCTGAAAGAATATTTAAAGGACTTTGACATGACAGCCATAAACTCGGACGACCTCAGAAAAGTAGCGCGACGACTATTCGACAATGAAATGATAGATATACATGCATTTGCAATATTCGCCGAAGGCAACTTGGCGAGTGGTGCAGATGGTCGTCCTACAGACACTGACGTTAAATTCAACGCCATCGCTTTGTTTAATGAACGGCTTGAGGACTACAATGATTTCCTTGAAAACAATCCTGCAGACGTGAAAGAAGATACTTTGAGGTGGCGGCGGGGGATGATAGACGCCAATCACGCGATAGGTGCATTGACCTACTTCGTCAATTCTTCCAGAAGTGATTTGAAGATTCATGAGCGAGCTTGAATCCAAGTCGTTTTTGGGCAGTGCGCTAAGGAGGATCTTAACGCACTGCCATTGCAGGCCTTCAGCGGCCGTATTTGGCGGTGCCTGAGTAGGATTTCACATCAGGGTCGGAATTGAACATAGCGACTCGATAGGTACCAAACGATCCAGAGTATGAAGCGCTGCTCCCAAAGCTTGTCGCAACAGATTGCCAAGAAACTCCCACTTGCTTTTGAATAAGCAACTGTGGCGCCCGCCCGCCTCCCGTGGAAGCTGATGCATCAATAGCCGCACCCGCACATCCATTCGCGGAAGTTATTGTGAACGGGCCATACACTGCCGTTTCCACACCAGGCTGCAAAAGCCCGCTATAGCTATCACTTATATACAGACACAAGGCCGACACCTGAGTAGAAAGAAGCATTAACGCGACACACGGTAACGCAATAAGACCTTTCATGATCTCACCTCAAATCAGTAAATAATGAATAAATACTCACTCGAAATATCTGATCTTTTATTTCCCCATAAGCGCACCTCACAGTTAAGCAACGGCTGCCAGCACACGACACTCGATATCAACCCAGCAGATATCAAGCACCCATTAATGCAGGTAGGAACACGTTGCTTACGGTGCACGAAATCAAGCGCCAAATATGCCAGCCGCTTCCTAAAACATAGAAGGGCCGCTCTGTCATACCCAGATGAAGGAATAAGTGAGAAATGTCCTAATCCCGCATAACAGCGGTTAGAACCGACTTGGCTCGTTCAAAATCAAACTCCGATAATGCCCGGGATTGGAACCTGACCACTTACGAAACGCCTTGTAGAACGAACTCGTATCGGCAAACCCCAGCCGCGTGGCGATTTCGGCAAAGCTGATCTGCGATTCCGCCAGCCACACAATCGCCAGCTCCTTGCGCACGCTGTCCTTGAGGCCCTGATAGGTCTGCCCTTCTTCCGCCAGACGTCGGCGCAATGTGGACGCAGAAATGCACAACGTAGCCGCAAGCCCGTCGGTTTCGGGCCAGGCGTCGGGAGGCATTTGCCGAAGATCATGCGTGATGCGGGTAGCAAGGCTCTCAAGGTCGCGATACGTGGCTTGCAGCCAGATACGGTAATTGCCAGCAGCAAGTGAGGTAAAGAGCTCCTTTGGTTGGTCGCATCCAGCCAATTTTTAGCCCCGTGAATCATTCGGTCACAGGGCTTTTTTTGGCCAGGACTTCCTAAAATATTGAAAGCTGTTTCTGTAAGACAATTAAGAAGTCCTTCGTAGGTACTTTCCTAGTACCGCGCTATACCTGGCTTTCAGGTTAAATGCCTCAGAAACAACTTTGCATTCTCATGTAGGCAAGCGTTACGTCTACGTTAAAGTAATTGGCGCAAGCGTCGACAACCCAGTGTCACTTAACAATGGAGGAAGGCGACATGGCTATCATGTTGACTGCTGAGCAGATGAGGTATACCAAGGCAACCAATGCATTTGTGATCAAAAATCCAGAGCAGACAACCAATGCATTTACGATTACAAAGAAGAACGTAGCGGCTGACACCCTACAGCTCAATGACAACAGTCAAATCACCCAACTCAAGGCTTATCTGAAAGATTATGACATGACGTCTATTAATTCAGACGACTTAAGAAAGGTGGGACGCACGCTGTTCGAACATGACATGATTGATATCTATGCATACAGGATGTTCATAGGTGGCAATCTGCACACCGACGCAAACGGCGTTCCAACGGAGACGCACGTAAAATTCAACGCGATTGCCTTATTTAACGAGCGACTGGTGGAGTACAGCGAATTTTTGGAAGAAAACCCTGCGGGGGCAAACGAGCATACGTTGAGATGGAGGCAGGGAATGGTAGCCGCTAATCACGCCATGGGGGCACTGGCCTATTTTGTAAACTCTTCCAATAGCGCTTTATCAGTAGATGAAAAAGCTTGATTAAGATGTTCGCAAACAGTGCGCCAATAAACCTCGTGGCGCACTGTTTGGCTTAACGGCTCAGCGGCCGTATCTAGCGGTGCCAGAATAAGATTGCGCCTCCGAACCAGAATTAATCATGACGATTCGATAGGTTCCAAACACACCAGAGTAGGACGTAGTACCTCCAAAGGTTCCAGCAACATCCCCCCAGGAAGCGCCCGCCTGTTTTTGAATAATCAACTGTGGCGCCCTCCCGCCACCGCTCGTGGAAGCTGAGACATCAATAGCCGCACCCGCACATCCATTCGCGGAAGTTATTGTGAACGGGCCATACACAGTCGTTTCGACACCAGGTTGCAAAAGCCCGCTATAGCTATCACTTATATACAGACACAAGGCCGACACCTGAGTAGACAAAAGCATTAACGCGACACACGGTAACGCAATAAGACCTTTCATGATCTCACCTCAAATCAGTAAATAATGAATAAATACTCACTCGAAATATCGGATCTTTTATTTCCCCATAAGCGCACCTCACAGTTAAGCAACGGCTGCCAGCACACGACACTCGATATCAACCCAGCAGATATCAAGCATCCATTAATGCAGGTAGGAACACGTTGCTTACGGTGCACGAAATCAAGCGCCAAATATGCCAGCCGCTTCCTAAAACATAGAAGGGCCGCTCTGTCATACCCAGATGAAGGAATAAGTGAGAAATGTCCTAATCCCGCATAACAGCGGTTAGAACCGACTTGGCTCGTTCAAAATCAAACTCCGATAATGCCCGGGATTGGAACCTGACCACTTACGAAACGCCTTGTAGAACGAACTCGTATCGGCAAACCCCAGCCGCGTGGCGATTTCGGCAAAGCTGATCTGCGATTCCGCCAGCCACACAATCGCCAGCTCCTTGCGCACGCTGTCCTTGAGGCCCTGATAGGTCTGCCCTTCTTCCGCCAGACGTCGGCGCAATGTGGACGCAGAAATGCACAACGTAGCCGCAAGCCCGTCGGTTTCGGGCCAGGCGTCGGGAGGCATTTGCCGAAGGTCATGCTTGATGCGGGTAGCAAGGCTCTCGGGGTCGCGATACTTGACCAGAATATTGGCCGGCGCATGGGCCAGGAAACGTTGGAGCTCCTGCGGGCTGCGCTTGATCGGCAGGTCCAGGCAGTCCGCAGAAAAGATCATGCGTGTACGGGGTCGATCAAAGCGCAGGTTGTCGGAAAACATCACCTGGTAATCGTCACAGAAGTCCGGCTGCGCACAGCGCAACTCAATGGCGAGGATGGGGATTCGACGCCCTGCCAGCCAACAGGCAACCCCGTGCACGATCATCCAGTAGGTGAAATAGGTGAACGCACGCTTAGGCTCAGGCTCGGGTTCGAGCAGGACGATCTCCGCCAGGCTCTGTTGGCGAACCAGCTGCGCGGGCATGCGCTCAAGCATCAGCGACAGAAACCCCAAGCCCGTTTCCAGGCCTGCGGCCAGGCTGGGTTGCGCCATGGCGGCGCGACACAGGAACGCCAGGCTGCCGGATTTGAGCTTGCGCGGGTCCATACCGAAGAACTCATCGTCCGTGCGCCGCGCCAGCAAGCGCCACAGGCGCGCATAGGCCGTGGCCGCAACCCGGGCGCTTGGCTGCTCCAGCAATGCGGGATCAATCCCGACCTTGCTTAACGCCTCAACGGTGGCCGCCCCAGGCGCACAGCTCTGCAACAGGGCTTCACGCACGAGGTGGATGGAGATAGTGTCTTTTTCCGACATGAGCTGTTGGCCAATCCGACGGCTAATTCAGTGGCCAGCATCATAAAGGCGGTTGCGCTTCGCCACCACCGTTCAGCCCAGGTTCAGCAAAGGTCAATATTTCTTGTTTAGCAATGAGTATCATTATGTTACAACTTAGCTTCCTAACTAGTTACGCCCCGGTGCCCGATGCTCGTTCCGTTTTTAATCATGTTGCGCGAAGGCATTGAAGCCGCCTTGATCGTTGGCATCATCGCCAGTTACCTGCAGCAGACCGGCCGTGGCCAGTGGATGCCTGCGGTGTGGATCGGCGTATTCCTGGCCGCGGCCCTGGCGTTGCTGGTGGGCGGAGGCCTGGAACTGGTCAGTGCGGAATTTCCGCAAAAGCAGCAGGAATTGTTCGAAGGCATCGTCGGCCTGGTTGCCGTGGGCATCCTCAGCTCCATGGTGTTCTGGATGCGCAAGGTGGCGCGTTCGATCAAGCATACCCTGCACGAATCCCTCGACCATGCGCTGGCAGGTTCCAGGCATCAGGTGATCGCGTTGATTGCCATGGTGTTTTTCGCCGTGGCCCGCGAAGGTCTGGAGACGGTATTTTTCCTGTTGGCCGTGTTCCAGCAGAGCGAAGGCCCGGGCGCGCCGATAGGTGCCCTGCTCGGCCTGATCCTGGCCATCGTCGTCGGTTTCCTCATTTATTCCGGCAGCATGCGCCTGAACCTCGGCGCGTTTTTCCGCTGGACCGGCCTGTTCATCCTCGTGGTGGCCGCCGGCATTCTCGCCAACTCGGTGCAGGCCCTGCACGAGGCCGGCGTGTGGAACCACTGGCAGACCGTGCTGTTCGATTTCAGCGCTGCGCTGCCGATGGACAGCCCCTTGGGCTCGGTACTGGCCGGCATGTTCGGCTACCAGGAGGCGCCGACGATCAGCACCCTGGGTGCCTATGTAATTTACCTGGTGGTGGCGTTGGTGATGTTCTTCCTGCCCTCGCCTCCCGCCAAGCCCGTCGCCAAGACCTCTTCCGTTTCCTGCCAGTAAGGACCGTCCCTTGTCCAACCCAACCCCTCAATCGGCCCCGCCGTCCCGCGCCTTGCGTTGGGGCGTGGCCGGGTCGGTGGTGGTGATGATCGCCGCCGGTGGCCTGTTCTACTACGCCTCGCAACTGGCCGCTACCAAACGCCAGGTCAATCACAATGAAATCGCGGTGACGATCCACGCCCACGCCTGTGAGCCCAACGCCCTCACCGTACCGGCCGGGCGTGCGAGCTTTCGTATCATCAACCGCTCCGACCGTGCGGTGGAGTGGGAAATCCTCGATGGCGTGCTGGTGGTCGAAGAGCGGGAAAATATCGCACCGGGCCTGAGCCAGGTGATCAACGCCAATCTGCAGCCCGGCGACTACGCGATCACCTGCGGCCTGTTGAGCAATCCCCGTGGCACGCTGCACGTCACGCCCACCGCTGAGTCCGACGCCCAGGCCAAGGCCAAGCCTTCGATGGTGGCCTTTATCGGTCCGCTGTCGGAGTTCCGTGTGTACCTGAGCGGTCAGGGCGGCGCCCTGATCAAGGCCGCAGCCGCCCTGCAACAGGCCATCGACGCCGGTGACCTGGCACAGGCCCAGGCGCTGTATGTGCCGGCCCGTGAAGCCTATCAGCGCCTGGCGCCGGCAGCCCAACGCCTGGCCGAGCTGGATAACGCCATCAACGCCCGCGCCGATTACTTTGAAAAACGCGAGCAGGATCCAGCGTTCAACGGTTTCCACCGCCTCGAATACAGCCTGTTCCAGCAACGCAGCCTCGATGGCCTGGCGCCTGTCGCTCAACGCTTGGTCGCCGACGTCACCACCCTCAAGCAACAGCTGCTGGCCCAGTCCCTGCCGCCGGAGCAATTGGTCAGCATTGTGGTGCGCAACCTCAACAGTCTGGCGGATGTACGCGCGATGAGTGGTGAAGAGGAGCGCTACAGCCATATTGACCTGAATGGCTTTGCCGCCAACCTGCAGGTCGCCCGCAAAGTGGTCGACCTGATGCGTCCACTGTTGACCAAGTCCGCCGCCGACCTGCTGCCCACCATCGACAGCGCGCTCAACGCCTTCGATGCCGAGCTCAATGAATTGAAGGTCGACAACCATTACGCCCGTTATGACAGCGTCACCGACGATCAGCGCAAGCAGATCGCCGACAAGGCCAAGGCACTGGCCGCCGCACTCGATGGAATCGACCCCGCCCTCGGCCTTTCCGGCCTGCAGTGAAGACGACCGCACTATGAGTGATACACCACAGTTTGATCTCCAACGCCGCCGCGTCCTGCTGGGCATGGCCGCCACTGGCGCGGCAATTGCCGGCAGCAGCTTGAGTTGCCCGGCCATGGCCGCAGCGGCAGAGCAAGTGACCAGCGCACCGCGCAGTGACAAGACCCATGACCGCCAGGCGTTTTTCGGCCAGCACCAAAGCGGCATCGTCACACCGCGCCCGGCCTGCGGCATGGTCGTGGCGTTCGATGTACTGGCCAGCGACCGTGAAGATCTGGAGCGGCTGTTGCGTACCTTGAACGAGCGCATTGCGTTCCTGATGAGCGGCGGCACCGTGCCCCAAGTCGATCCGAAATTGCCACCTACCGATTCCGGCATCCTCGGCCCGGTGGTGTCGCCGGATAACTTGACCATTACCGTGTCGGTGGGCGAGTCGTTGTTCGATGAGCGCTTCGGCCTCAGGGCGGTCAAGCCCAAGCGCCTGAGCCGCATGGTCGGCTTTCCCAACGATGCGTTGGAACCGGCGCAATGCCACGGCGACCTGAGCCTGCAGTTCAGCTCCAATACGCCGGACACCAATATCCACGCCCTGCGCGACATCGTAAAGAACCTGCCCGACCTGCTGCTGGTGCGCTGGAAACAGGAAGGCAGCGTGCCGCCCCAGGCACCGGCCAAGCCCGGCGAGCCTGCGCAGAGTGCGCGCAATTTCCTGGGTTTTCGCGATGGCTCGGCCAACCCGGATTCCAACGATGCCAAGGCCATGGACCAGATTGTCTGGGTCCAGCCCGGCAGCGACGAACCGGCCTGGGCCGCCCATGGCAGTTACCAGGCTGTGCGTATCATCCGTAACTTTGTCGAGCGTTGGGATCGCACCCCGCTGCAAGAACAGGAAAGCATCATAGGCCGCGTCAAACCCACGGGCGCCCCCATGGATGGCCAGCATGAAACCCAGGTTCCGGACTACAGCAAAGACCCGGAAGGCAAGTTGACCAAGCTCGACGCCCATATCCGCCTGGCCAACCCGCGCACCCCGCAGACCCAGGCCAACCTGATCCTGCGCCGGCCCTTCAACTACTCCAACGGCGTCAACAAAAACGGTCAGCTCGACATGGGGCTGTTGTTCATCTGCTACCAGGCCGACCTGGAGAAAGGCTTTATCAGCGTGCAAACCCGGCTCAACGGCGAGCCCCTGGAGGAATACCTCAAGCCGGTTGGCGGCGGCTATTTCTTCACCTTGCCGGGGGTCACCGGGCCCCAGGATTTCCTTGGGCGCACGCTGCTCGCCGCAACGTCTTCCCCAACCACTGCCAATACCTGAAACAAACCAGAGCGGAATGTCTCCCATGAAGAAGTCGTTTATCGCATTGCCGTTGTTAATGATGAGCCTTGCGCCGCTGGCAGCCTTCGCCGCCACCGCGCCGCTGGACCTGGTAGGCCCGGTGTCGGATTACAAGATCTACGTTACCGAGGAAATCGGCGAGCTGGTCACCCAGACCCAGGCCTTCACCGACGCCATCAACAAAGGCGACCTGGCCACTGCCAGGCAGCTCTATGCGCCGACCCGCGTGCACTATGAGGCCATCGAGCCGATCGCCGAACTGTTCAGCGACCTCGACGCGTCCATCGACTCCCGCGTCGATGACCATGAAAAAGGTGTGACGGCCGAAGACTTCACCGGCTTCCACCGCATTGAATATGCGCTGTTCGCGCAGAACTCGACCCAGGGCCTGGAGGCTCTGACCGCCAAGCTCAACGCCGATGTGAATGATCTCCAGACCCGCGTCGACGGCCTGACCTTCCCACCGGAAAAAGTCGTCGGCGGCGCCGCCGCGCTGCTGGAAGAGGTCGCCGCCACCAAGATCTCCGGCGAGGAAGATCGCTACAGCCATACCGACCTGTATGACTTCCAGGGCAACATCGATGGCGCGAAGAAAATCGTCGACCTGTTCCGTGGCCAGATCGGCCAGCAAGACCAGGCCTTCCTGGCCAAGGTCGACAAGAACTTCGCCACCGTCAACAAGATCCTGGCCAAGTACAGAACCCGGGATGGCGGCTTCGAGACCTACGACAAGGTCAAGGACAACGACCGCAAGGCGCTAGTAGGCCCGGTCAACACCCTGGCTGAAGACCTGTCGATGCTGCGCGGCAAGTTGGGCTTGAACTAAGCGATTCGAGCAAAAAAACACCCAGGTCCCGTTAAGGGGCCTGGGTGTTTTTTTACCCGTGACTTATTCGTCTACAGGATGCGGTACAGCAAACGCTCGATGCGCACCCGGCTGACCCGGCGCAGGAACTTGCCCACCGCTGGCGGATAATCCACCAGCGTCTGCAACTGCTGGTAACCCTGGATACGCGTGGTGTGCTGGAAAATCTGCGTCAACTCCGTACGCCGCGGCGCCAGCCATTGGCCTTTGGGATCGTCGATCAACAAGCCGTTTTCCAGGTCGAGGCGGAACGCCCGAGGGTTGAGGTTGTTGCCGGTAAGCAACGTGTAGCGCTGGTCAACCCACAGGCCTTTGAGGTGGTAAGTATTATCGCCATCGTGCCACAGGTGCAGGTTCAACTGGCCGCTGTCGATCATTGGCTGGTGACGCTTGGCAAACCGCCGCAGGCTGATCTCGTACAGGTACGGCAATGCCGCAATCACCTTGAACGGCTCGCTGGGCGGAATGTAGAAGTCATTGGCGGTCTTGTCGCCGACCACGATGTCGATCTTCACCCCACGCGCCAGGGCGCGGTTGATCTCGCGGGTCACCGGCAATGGCAGGTTGAAGTAAGGCGTGCAGATCGTCAGTTGCTGCTGGGCGCTGGCGATCAACTCGAGGATCACCCGGCTCAGGGGGTTGTTCTTGCCGACACCGAGCAATGGGCTGACTGACAGGTGGCCGTTGGGCAACTGCCCTGCCGTGGTGTCATAGGCCGCATGCTTGAGGCGGCTGCGCAGGTCGCCGATGTCATTGCGCAGGCTGCGGGTGGTGGGCGGGTTCGGCAGATCCAGGCGGTGTACTGCCTTGGACGCAACCAGGCCATGTTCCACCAAATGCTGCATAGAATCGGCCAACGCCTGGCTGTGGACCAGGTGGTAACGGTCGAAGCGGTATTTGTCGAACTTGTGCAGGTACACATTGTTCAGGCTGGCGCCGCTGTACACCACGCTGTCATCAATGACAAAGCCCTTGAGGTGCAACACGCCGAACAGCTCGCGGGTTTGCACTGGCACGCCATACACCGGCACTTCGCTGGCGTGGCTTTGCGTCATCGCCTGGTACCAGGCGCTGTTGCCCGGTTGCTTGCCGGCGCCGATCAACCCGCGCTGGGCCCGCAGCCAGTCAACCATCACCACGATATCCAATTCGGGTCTTGCAGCCTTGGCGGCGTGCAGGGCGTCGTAGATTTCCTGGCCCGCTTCGTCCTGCTGCAAGTACAGCGCAACGATGTAGATACGCCGCGTGGCCTGGGCGATTTTCTCCAGCAGGCAGCGACGATACGCGTCAGCGCTGGGCAGCACCTCGATGGCCTCGGGGGACAATGGAAAACCGCGCAGCTTGGGCAACAGGGAACGTTTGAAGAACGTCGGCATAAGGCTCGCAATGGGTCGAATCCGAAGAGGCCCCGAGCTTACACCATGGGGCGGCCCAGGTCTCGCCATCGACAAATGAAAAAAGCCGCTTGATCATGAAGAACGATCGTTCTACTTTAGCCAGCATGAATGATATAGCCAGCACTGAAACCCGCGACATTATCCTCGACGTCACCGAAAAGTTGATCTATCGGCACGGCATCGCCGCCACCGGCATGGACTTGCTGGTGAAAACCGCCGGTGTGTCGAGAAAAAGCATCTATCGCTACTTCGCCAACAAAGACGAGTTGGTGATTGCCGCCCTGCAACGCCGCGACGAACGCTGGATGCAGTGGTTGCGCAGCGAAGTCGAACGCAACGAGGACAGTGGGGAGCGTCTGCTGGGGCTGTTCAGTGCCCTCAAGGGCTGGTTCGGCTCGGCGGACTTCCGTGGCTGCGCCTTTATCAATACCAGTGGTGAAACGGGCAACGCGCAAGACCCGGTTCGTCTGCTGGCCAAAGCGCATAAACAAAAACTGTTCGAGTACGCACTTGAACTGTGCCAAGCACATGGCACCCCCGACCCGGAACGGCAGGCCGCGCAACTGCTGATCCTGATCGACGGCGCCATTACCGTAGCCCTGGTCATGGGCGCTTCAACAGCTGCCGATAATGCGCAATGCATGGCGCGAACGTTATTGCAACTTTGAACCCCACTGGCCAGGCAACTTTCGATCTAACTTAATTGTATTCAGGAGCCGCCCAATGTCAGCACAAACAGAAGTCCGTCCGCCCCTGCCGCCGTTTACCCGCGAGTCGGCCATCGAAAAGGTCCGCCTGGCCGAAGACGGCTGGAACTCCCGCGACCCGCAACGCGTGTCCCTGGCCTACACCCTGGACACGCAGTGGCGTAACCGCGCTGAATTTGCCCACAACCGCGAGGAAGCCAAGCAGTTCCTGGCACGCAAATGGGCCAAGGAGCTGGATTACCGATTGATCAAGGAACTGTGGGCGTTCACCGGTAACCGCATTGCCGTGCGTTATGCCTACGAATGGCATGATGACTCGGGCAACTGGTTCCGTTCCTACGGCAATGAAAACTGGGAGTTCGATGAGAACGGCCTGATGACCAACCGCTTTGCCTGCATCAACGACAGGCCGATCCAGGAAAGCGAACGCAAGTTCCACTGGCCGCTGGGCCGTCGCCCGGATGATCATCCAGGGTTGTCAGACTTGGGCCTGTAACACTCCCGTTCTGCAGCCTGATGGGATCCAATTGTGGGAGGGGCTTGCCCTCTCCCACACGAGCCTGATCAGTCCTGATTGAGCCCGACCCGATACAGCACGCCATCATCTTCATCGGTCAGCACATACAGAAAGCCATCCGGCCCTTGCCGCACATCGCGAATCCGCGCTTTCAACTCGCCCAGCAAGCGTTCCTCATGAACAACTTTGTCGCCATCGAACTGCAACCGAATCAGTTCCTGGCTGACCAGCGCGCCGATAAACACGTTGTGCTGCCACGCCTTGAAGCGGTCGGCATCATAGAACGCCATGCCGCTGATGCCCGGAGACTTTTCCCACACATGGTGCGGCGCCACCGTGCCCTCCACCGTCTTGCCCTTGGCCTCGGGAATGGGCAGCAGGGAATAGTTGATGCCATGGGTTGCCAGCGGCCAGCCATAATTCTTGCCGCGCTCGATGATATTGACTTCATCACCGCCACGGGGCCCGTGTTCGTTTTCCCAGATCGTGCCGCTCCACGGGTTCAGCGCCAGGCCTTGGGGGTTGCGCTGGCCGTAGGACCAGATCTCGGGACGTACACCGGGCTGGCCGACGAAAGGGTTGTCATCGGGTACTCGGCCATCCGGATAGATGCGCACGACCTTACCCTGCAATTTGTCCAGGTCCTGGGCCGTCGGGCGGTCGTTGTTCTCTCCCAGGGTCACGAACAGGTAGCCGTCACGGTCAAACGCCAGGCGCGAGCCAAAGTGATTGCCGGTGGACAGCTTGGGTTCCTGGCGCAGGATGACCTTGAAATCCTTCAGGCCGCTCAGGTCGTCAGCCAGACGCCCGCGCCCTACGGCGGTTCCGGCCTTGCCGCCTTCACCCCCACCTTCGGCGTAAGACAGGTAGACCATACGATCCTGCTTGAAGTCCGGCGACAGCACCACATCGAGCAAGCCGCCCTGCCCTTTGGCCCATACCTGCGGCACACCCGACAGTGGCGCGGAAAGTTTGCCGTCCGGGCTGACAAACCGCAGGTGCCCAGGACGCTCGGTCACCAGGAAGCCTTGCTGGTCGGGCAGGAACGCCAGCGCCCACGGGTGATCCAGGCCCTTGGCGATCGGCGTGGCGGTGACGCTGCCTTGCTCACTGGGAAATTGCTGGCTATCGGCGGCGTGTACCGCGCTCAACGGCACAAGAACGGTGGCGCACAATGCGGCCAACAAGGTTTTGCGTAGCAACATAAGACGAGTCCTTAGCGGCGATTGCCGTTGGCATCATAGGTGGGCGCTTTGGGTTCAGTGGCCGGGCGACTCGGCGCCGCTTCCTGCCTCGGATAGCGGTTGCCGATGCCGCCGTTTTCCACAGTCGGTCGCGGGCTGGCCGGGGTGGTCTGGATTTCACGAACAGCCGGCGCATTGGGCTGGGTGCCCTGCATGCTGTTGGGATTGGCCCGATGAATCGGGCTGTTGTTGGTGTCGTAACGGCCCGGCAGGTTCTGCGCCAGGGCCAATGGCGCCAGGGCCAGGCCCAGCGCGAGTACTGCAAGATGACGTACACAACGGTTCATGAGCAAACCTCTCTATGCCGAGTACTACCTGCGTTCGATAACACGCTACCCCGAGGGTTCGCGTTGTGACACTAAATAGTTTCTCATCAGGTGTAACACGATCTGTCCGAGCATCTACCCGTCGAAACTTTTGCCCTGGCCCGTGAGTCACCAGAACACAGTCTCTTCGTTAAGGAGTTACATCTATGCCGCGGGCAATCTGGAAAGGCGCCATCAGTTTCGGCCTGGTTCACATCCCGGTATCGCTGGTCTCGGCCACGTCATCCCAGGGTGTCGATTTCGACTGGCTGGACAAGCGCAGCATGGACCCGGTGGGCTATAAGCGCATCAACAAGACGACCGGCAAGGACGTCACCAAGGAGAATATCGTCAAGGGCGTGGCCTATGAAAAAGGTCGTTACGTAGTGCTCAGCGAAGATGAAATTCGCTCGGCCCACCCCAAGTCGACCCAGACTATAGAGATCATCGCCTTCGTCGCCAGCGACCAGATCCCGCTGCAAAACATCGACACACCGTATTTCCTGGCCCCGGACAAACGCGGCGGCAAGGTCTATGCGCTGCTGCGTGAAACCCTGAAGAAAACCGGCAAGGTCGCCCTGGCCAATGTCGTGCTGCACACCAAGCAGCATTTGGCCGCATTAATGCCTCTGGAGTCGGCCCTGGTGCTGGTGATGTTGCGCTGGCCTGCCGAAGTGCGCAGCCTGGACGAGCTGGAGCTGGGCAGCGATGTGACCAAGCCGACCTTGGCCAAGGGAGAACTGGACATGGCCAAGCGCCTGGTGGAAGACATGAGCGCCGACTGGCAGCCCGATGAGTACCGCGACAGCTTCCAGGACAAGATCATGGCCCTGGTGGCGCAGAAGGCCAAGGCTGGCAAAATCGAAGATGTAGAGACAGCCGAGGGCAGCGAAGAGCGCAAATCCGCCGACGTAATCGACCTGACGGAGTTGCTCAAGCGCAGTCTGGCGGGCAAACCGGCAGCGAAGAAGCCCGCCGCAAAAAAGTCCGGTAAAAAAGCCTCTTGAGTCCGCCATTGGCTGGAGAATGACATGGCAAAGCCCCTGAGCGAGTACAACCGCAAACGCGATTTTGAGATCACCGCCGAACCGGCCGGCAGTTCACCCGCCACAAAGCGCAAAACCTCGGCCCTGAGTTTTGTGATCCAGAAGCATGATGCGCGCAACCTGCACTATGACTTTCGCCTGGAGCTCGACGGTGTGCTGTTGAGCTGGGCCGTGCCCAAGGGCCCGAGCCTGGATCCGACCCAGAAGCGCCTGGCGGTGCATGTCGAGGACCATCCCCTGAGCTACGGCAGTTTCGAGGGCAGCATTCCCGCCGGCCAATACGGCGCCGGGGATGTGATCGTGTGGGACCGTGGCCTCTGGCAACCCCATGACGACCCGCACAAGGCCTACGCTGCCGGCAAACTCAAGTTCACCCTGGTCGGCGAGAAGCTCTCGGGGGATTGGGCCCTGGTGCGTACCCGGCTTAAAGGCAGCGGCGACAAGGAGCAATGGTTGCTGATCAAGGAAAAGGACCAGCAGGCCCGCCCAGCGTCCGACTACGATATCGTCCAGGCCCAGCCCGACAGTGTGCTCAGCGACGCCTCGGTGGGCAAAGCCAAAGCCGCCAGCAAAGCCAGGAAAGCTGCAAAACCCAAGAAAGCAACCGCTGCCCTTCCAGAGCAATTCTCCCCGCAACTGGCAACCCTGGTCGACCGCGCCCCTGCTGGCGACTGGCTGTACGAGATCAAATTCGACGGCTACCGCATGCTGGCGCGTATCCGCGACGGTGAAGTGCGCCTGTTTACCCGCAACGGCAACGATTGGACCGAGCGCTTGCCGCGCCAGGTGAAAGCGTTGGAGGCGCTCAAGCTCAAGGACAGTTGGCTGGACGGTGAAGTCGTCAGTCTCAACGCCGACGGTCTGCCGGATTTCCAGGCGCTGCAGAATGCCTTCGATATTGGCCGCAGCCTGGATATCGTCTATTACCTGTTCGATGCGCCCTTCCTCGATGGGCAAGACCTGCGCCACGTGGCGGTAGAAGAACGCCGGGCCGCGCTCAAGGCCGCGCTTTCCGGCAGCCGTAGCAAGCTGCTGCGCTTCTCTGAAGCGTTCGCCGCCAACCAGCGCGACATTTTCGAAAGTGCCTGTGACCTGGCCCTTGAAGGCGTGATCGGCAAGCGCGCCGGCAGCTTCTACGTATCAAGCCGCAGCGCGGACTGGATCAAGCTCAAATGCCGCTTGCGCCAGGAGTTCGTGATTGTCGGCTACACCCGCCCGCAAGGTTCGCGCAGTGGGTTTGGCGCACTGTTGCTGGCGGTCAACGACGACAACGGGCTGGTTTACGCCGGGCGCGTGGGCACGGGCTTTGACCAGGCGGCGCTGAAGAGCATCTACGCCAGGCTCACCGCCCTTGAGCGCAAAACCTCGCCGCTGGAAAAACCACTGACCAGCGCCCAGGCCCGTGGCGTGCATTGGGTTGAACCGACCCTGGTGGGCGAAGTGCAATTTACCGAATGGACCCGTGAGGGTGTGGTGCGCCAGGCGGCGTTTCTCGGCTTACGCACGGACAAGCCTGCCGCACAGATCATCCATGAACAGCCGCGCGCGGCAAAATCCCTGGAGAAGTCCAAGAAACCCAAGGCAAAAACCACCGGGAGTGGGGTGAATATCACCCACCCCGAGCGCGTCATCGACACACAAAGCGGCACGCAGAAACTGCAGTTGGCACAGTTCTATGCCGGCATCAGCCAATGGATCCTGCCATTCCTGCACGGCCGGCCCGTGTCGCTGCTCAGGGCACCGGAGGGGATTGAGGGCGAACAGTTCTTTCAGAAGCACTCCGAGCGCATGGCCATTCCCCACATCAAGCAACTTGACCAGGCACTGGACCCTGGCCACGCGCGCCTCATGGAAATCGATAGCCAGGACGCGTTGGTCGGCGCTGTGCAAATGGGCACCGTCGAGTTGCATACCTGGGGCGCCACGACGGACAAGATTGAAACCCCCGACCTGTTCGTGCTGGACCTCGACCCGGATCCGGCCTTGCCGTGGAAAGCCATGCTGGAGGCGGCCCAGCTGACATTGTCAGTACTGGATGAGCTGGGTTTGCAAGCCTTCGTCAAGACCAGCGGCGGCAAAGGCCTGCACTTGATTGTGCCGCTGGCCCTACGCGATGGCTGGGACACTGTGAAAGCATTCGCCAAGGCAATGGCCCAGTTCATGACCCAGCAGCTGCCGGAGCGTTTCACCGCCACCAGCGGCCCCAAAAACCGTGTGGGCAAGATCTTTATCGATTATCTGCGCAACGCCCGGGGCGCCAGTACGGTGGCAGCTTATTCCGTGCGGGCGCGGCCGGGGTTGCCGGTATCGGTGCCGGTCAGTCGGGATGAATTGAAAGACTTGCGTGGCGCCCAGCAGTGGACGGTGGCGAACCTGCATGAGCGGCTGCAGGGTCTGAAGGAGGATCCGTGGGCCGGCTACGCCAATCGACAGAAGATCAGCAAAAAGATGTGGGACAGGCTGGGCGCGAAACCACCACAGTGATTCGCACCCAGCGCCAGGTTCAGATAAGAATGAAGATCAGCGCCAAGCCGGCAAAGATCACCCATTTTTCCAGATAGTAACGTGTGCGGTTACGCTTCTTGAGCTCTTTGCCGCGCAGGCGGATCTTGTACAGGCGGGTAAAGGCACGGTTCAGGCCACCGGTCTTGTCACCCTCGTCATTGGGCGAGCCCGCCGCCGCCATCACGTTGCGACTGAACCAACGATTGAACGCCGCAGCCCAGCGGTACTTCATGGGGCGTTCGATATCGCAGAACAGAATGATGCGGTTTTTCCCGGTGGTGTTTTCCGCATAGTGGATATAGGTCTCATCGAACATCACCGGCTCGCCGTCGCGCCAGTAATAGCTCTCGCCATCCACATTGATGTAGCAGCCCGGATCGTTAGGCGTATCCAGCCCCAAGTGGTAGCGATAGGAGCCTGCGTACGGGTCACGGTGACGCACCAGCTTGGAGCCTGGCGGCAGCTCAGCGAACATGGCGGCCTTGATCGAGCCGATGCTTTGCACCAACTCGGTGGTGCGTGGGCATAGCTTCATCGCCGAGGGGTGGCTGTCGCCGTACCACTTGAGATAAAAGCGTTTCCAGCCCGACTTGAAGAACGAATTGAAACCTACGTCGTTGTACTGATCCGAACGCTTGATCTCCCCTGCCCTCATCAGGTTCTGGCCTTCCTGGCGGATCTCCTCCCAATGCTCCTGCAAAGGGCTCAGCTCTGGAAAGTCGCTGGGTGAGAGATAGGGGCGGCCTGGCTGCTTGGAGAACAGGTACAGGAAGCAGTTGACCGGCGCCAGGAACGTCGAGTGATCGCTAAGCTGGCGCCCCAGCTTGTGCCGCACCCGGCCGCGCAGGTGTACATACGCAATGGAGGCAACGTAGAGAGCAACAATGATGAGTTTCAAGGGATTCGTCACAAGTCAGGGAGAGAACAGGCTGCACCTGCGGGCCCACAACGGCCGAGGATGATAAGCAGCACCTGAAATCACAATTCACATACAGGCGGCACGACCGGTCGGGCAACCCTTCGGCGTGGAACCACTGGCCGTTATTTAGCCACACTTTGTAACCTAAGGTTAACTAAGAATTGTGAAAACCTGTCCACTGATTGTGCTATGGGTATGAGCAGGCGGGCCTTTGTGCCCGCCTGTTTCTGGCGTTTGTCACACTTACAAGGACTCGTCTTTACCCTCGCGACGGGTAAAACTGCTATCACCCAATGCCGTATAAGGTACCGCCTGGCTACGGCTACGGATGAAGTAGCGGATCAGTGCGATCATCAGGCCAAGCAGCAGGCCACCGACCAGACTCAATGCGATCACCAGCGGTTTTTTCGGCTTGATCGGCGACAAAGGTTCCTGGGCACGGCGGTCGATCGTCACCAGCTTCAGATTGCTCATGTCGATGTTCAAGCCGCGCAACCTGGCGACTTCAGCGCGAAGCGGCTCTACGTCCTGCAGGAAAATGTCTTCATTACCCCGCTTGCGCAGCACCTCGACCTCGCGGTTGCTTTCCAGCAGTTGCAACTCCTTGCCGATCTCGGCAATGCGCGGGTTGGTGAAATCATCGCTGGTACGCTGTTGCAATGCGGCGCGTTCGGCCTCCAATGCTTCAGTGCCCATGAAATACAGCGGGATCTTCTGATTGTTCACCTCGGTGCGCATGACCTGGCCCGAACTGCGCGTGGCGTCGGCCATGGAAGACGGCGTGGTCGGTGTGCGGATACCCATGGACTTGGCAATGCTGATGGCTTCCGCCAGCTCGGCCAGGCGATTGGTGCGCTCCATCTTCATCTGCAGGCGCAGCGCGCTGAGTTCGTCCTGTAGCTGGGCGCGCTTGAGACGGTCAGCCTCAAGCAGCTTGGCAATCTTGGACTCCTTGTCGGTATCGTAGTTGGAGCGGGCGGCGTCGATCTTGCCCTTGAGCTCGGTCAAGCGGTTATTGACGATGACCTTGAGATCGGCACCGACTTGCTGGCGTTCCGCAGCAATGGCGTAGTCCACAAAACCGTTGAGGATCGCGACGCCATCGACATCGGCCGGGTATTGCAGTTCCAGGCGGATATAGTTGCTCAGCGAATCGGATTTCTTCGGGTCGGGAAGGATCAGATTGACGGAATTGCGGTTGAACTCCTCAAAGCTCTGCTCAAGGCTCTGCCCAGGCTTCTTGAACGCCTTGAACAACTCTTCATGGTCCTTGAAGAAGCCTAGGCGGGCCTCGTAGGAGTCCAACTGGGCGCCCACCTTCAGCAACGCATCAGCGGGGGGCAACTTATAAACTTCCGAACGGTTCAAGGCATCCAGTTCGTTAATTGCCGCAGGTCGCAGCACACTGCTGACTTCATACGTCTTGGGCGCCAGGAAGGCATACCCCGCACCTAATACACCTGCCAAAAGCGTACAGCCGATAACGAGCTTCTTTTGCCGCCAAATGGCGTGAAACAGTTCAAACAGATCAATTTCATCAGACGCTGCGGAAGGCGGGAGTGGGGAAGTTCGATTCAAAATAAGAACACCTTAAAATAATACTAAAAGGCCATCATTCTCAGAAGTCCGAATGACTTCAAAAATCAGGGACAACGCCCTGGCTACGGCGGACCAATGGCGATCTGACCACTCAGTCTGCTGAAATATCCCACGGCTTGGGGGATTATTTCGGTTTTATATCAATGAGTAGTCCAAATGAAACAGCCATGTCGGACTAACCTTGATACCATCGTAGTCAATACAACATGAAAATGCTGTCAAATACCTGTCTTATAAAGAAAAAAATCAGCATCCCCCGCTTTGTGGCCTCACTCTCGGTACAATTAAATACTTCTTGGTTCAGCAATAAGGAATTTGCATGTCGCCTCTGTCAACCGCTGACTTTCACGCTCTTCAAGGTGCCTGGGAACAAACGGCCCTCGAAGACGCTGGCGTGCTCAACCCCGACGACACTCACAGTGCGCCGGGTGCTATCACGACTATCAACGCAGACCGCTTCGAAGTTGTTACGGTAACGGGAGAGACATTGCTGGCTGGCCGGTTTGTGCTGGACGCCGATACCGCACCCAAGAGCATCACTTGGATTGACACCATCGG
Organism: Pseudomonas khavaziana; assembly: GCF_036704165.1. NCBI lineage: Bacteria > Pseudomonadati > Pseudomonadota > Gammaproteobacteria > Pseudomonadales > Pseudomonadaceae > Pseudomonas > Pseudomonas khavaziana. The sequence continues at coordinate 3,155,327 of NZ_CP129946.1, read as the reverse complement.
TGATGACGCAGGCAAGCGGTTACCGGCCAGTTACCGGCTCGAAGGCGATGATTTTGTATTTATCGCAGCGGACGAAGGCATGCCCAGGCCAAGGGTATTCAGCACCGGCCCTGGGCAAACCATGCGCACCTTCGTGCGACGGTCGTGATCGTCGCGTTTATCCGATTCGATCACGGTATTTTCACAAGACCTTCACTTTCCGGCCGTTAGAGTCGGGCCTACCTACTCCAGTGAATCACTTGGCCCGCCTCTCCTCGCGGGCTTTTTTTTGCGTGAGCCAAACGCTGTCATTCGACCAGCTTGGTGGCCGTGAGGGTAAAGCACAGGGGCAATTGCGCTGCCTGATGTTCATATTGATCGTAGAGTTCTTCCCGATTGGAGTGCGGGTATTCCTGCAAATGCCCAATCTGCATGTGCGCAGCAATTGCCCCGCTGACTACATTGCCCAGGGTGTGCACGTACCAATAGGACGTCGGTCCGGCCAGTTCGCCCTGCCCTTCATAGACAATGGATTCCTGCAGCACAAAAGGCTCACGCTGGAAGTAAGAGCTGGCAGGCAGCAACGGGTTGGCCGCCCGCGGGTCGAACACCTCAAGGAATGGATGGGTTTCGTACATCACCAGCGTGCCGCCAGGCCTCAGCACACGGGCGACATGCTGCATGAACAACGCCACATCCGGCATCCAGCCCAGTACACCGATAGTCACCAGGGCGATATCGAACTGTGCGTGAAAGCGCTCAGGCAGAGCGTGGATGTCACTCTCTATGAACTCGGGGCTATGGGGCGAGACTGCAGCCAGTTCCCGCGCCTGTCCAAGAAAAGCCCGGGATTGGTCGATCCCCACCACCGAACGCGCCCCCAGGCTATACAACGACAGGCTTTCGCGCCCGTTGTTACAACCCAGTTGCACCACATCCTTGCCCGCCACACCAACCTCTTGCAGCACTGCGGTAATGGTGGGGTCAAGGCAGGAGAAACCAGGCTTGGCGACCTGGCCCAGCAGGGCCGTCCAGGTCGCGGTGTCTTTGTGCAGCCGGGCCGACTCATCCCAGGCCTGCTTGTTGCTGGCAATCGCCTCTTGCGCTGAGGGCATGTCCATTGCATCTCCGAGTGGATCAGTACAGTGGGCTTGGGAAAATAAGCCAAATACCTGCAGGATGAAACCCTCGCCTTCGGCGAAACTTATCGTCGAGCTTGCAGGTCATTACCCCAACGTGTGTTCGGCCCCCGGACGCCGCTCTCGAAGAACGCACCGTGGCCTATCCCTCAGACCAGCGCATTGCCTTATCCCTGGACAGCCTGAACTTCTTCCTCGCGGATGTGCGCGACGGTCTCGGGCCGTACCTGGCGATTTACCTGCTGGCAGTCCATAAATGGGACCCGGCCAGTATCGGCGTGGTCATGACCCTCGCCGGCATCGCCGCGTTGATCACCCAGGGGCCGGCGGGGGCGTTGATCGACCGAACCCGCAGCAAGCGTGCAGTGATTGCCATCGCCGCGCTGCTGGTGACCGCCAGTTGCCTGCTGCTGCCCTTCGTCAGCTCATTTGGCTGGGTGGCGCTGACCCAAGCCGCCAGCGCCGTTGCCGCGTCAGTATTTGCCCCGGCCATTTCTGCCATCTCCCTTGGTATTACCGGCCCCCGTGCCTTCACTCGGCGCACCGGGCGCAACGAAACCTTTAATCACGCCGGCAACGCCGTGGCCGCATTGCTGGCCGGAGGCCTGGCTTATCTGTATGGGCCGGTGGTGGTGTTCTACCTGATGGCATTTATGGCAGTGGCCAGTGTCATCGCCGTCAGTTGCGTGCCGGCCAGGGCGATTGACCATGAGGTCGCCCGTGGCTTCGACCCCGCCCATCACAACGACCATGAGCAGCCCTCGGGTCTGAACGCCCTGCTGACCAACCGCCCGCTGCTGCTGTTCGCCGTCTGCTGCGCGCTGTTTCACCTTGCCAATGCCGCGATGCTGCCACTGGTCAGCCAGAAACTGGCGCAGATCAACCTGCAGATGGCGACGCCCCTGACCTCCGCCTGCATCGTCGCTGCGCAGTTGGTGATGGTGCCGATGGCCTGGCTGGTAGGGCTCAAGGCCGATGTATGGGGGCGCAAGCCACTGTTGCTGGCTGGCTTTTTGATCCTGCCGCTGCGCGGCGTGCTCTATACCCTGTCCAGCGACCCCTATTGGCTGGTAGCAGTGCAAATGCTCGATGGCATCGGTGCCGGTATTTTCGGCGCCCTGTTCCCTGTCATTGTCAAGGACCTGACCCAAGGCACCGGGCGCTTCAACGTCAGCCTGGGCGCCCTCTCCACCGTGTTCGGCCTGGGCGCGGCGCTGAGCAACAGCCTGGCCGGTTTCGTGGTGCAGCAGGCTGGCTACAACGCGGCTTTCCTGGCGCTGGCCGGCGTGGCAGGTATTGCGTTGCTGCTGTTATGGCTGGCCATGCCGGAAACGTTGGCAAAACCATCCTTCGTTCGCCATACACCTGTTGCCTGACATATGCGACAATGCGCGCCAAATTCCAACACACACCCCAAATTTTTCGCTCAGCGACCGGGTTTCGCGCCTTGATGTCGCTGTTGACGCATGCCTGAAGGCACCTGCCGTCACGCTCGCAACCCATTGATAGGTAAAGTAATTGATCTCCACAGCTAACATCACCATGCAGTTCGGCGCCAAGCCGCTCTTCGAGAACGTCTCGGTCAAGTTCGGCGCCGGCAACCGCTATGGCTTGATCGGTGCCAACGGTTGCGGCAAGTCGACCTTCATGAAAATCCTCGGCGGCGACCTTGACCCATCCGGCGGCCAGGTCATGCTGGAGCCGAATGTGCGCCTGGGCAAACTGCGCCAGGATCAGTTCGCCTATGAAGAATTCACCGTGCTTGACACCGTGATCATGGGCCACGAGGAGCTGTGGAAGGTCAAAGCCGAGCGCGACCGTATCTATTCGCTGCCGGAAATGAGCGAAGACGACGGCATGGCCGTGGCCGAGCTGGAAACCGAGTTCGCCGAGATGGACGGCTACACCGCCGAGTCCCGCGCCGGCGAGCTGTTGCTGGGTCTGGGCATTCCTCTGGAGCAGCACTTCGGCCCGATGAGCGAAGTGTCCCCTGGCTGGAAACTGCGCGTATTGCTGGCCCAGGCGTTGTTTTCCGACCCGGAAGTGCTGCTGCTCGACGAACCGACCAACCACCTGGACATCAACACCATCCGCTGGCTGGAAAACATCCTGACCCAGCGCTCCAGCCTGATGATCATCATCTCTCACGACCGTCACTTCCTGAACAGTGTGTGCACCCACATGGCTGACCTGGACTACGGTGAGCTGCGCCTGTTCCCGGGCAACTACGACGAGTACATGACCGTGGCGACCCAATCCCGCGAGCAGCTGCTGTCGGACAACGCCAAGAAGAAAGCGCAGATCTCCGAGCTGCAATCCTTCGTCAGCCGCTTCTCGGCCAACGCCTCGAAAGCCAAGCAGGCCACATCCCGTGCCAAGGCGATCGACAAGATCCAACTGGCCGAGGTCAAGCCTTCGAGCCGTGTGAGCCCGTTCATTCGTTTCGAGCAGACTAAAAAGCTGCACCGCCAGGCGGTCATGGTCGAAAAGATGGCCAAAGGTTTTGACGGCAAGCCGCTGTTCAAAGACTTCAGCTTCCAGGTTGAAGCCGGCGAGCGCGTGGCGATCATCGGCCCCAACGGCATCGGCAAGACCACCCTGCTGCGTACCCTGGTCAACGAACTGACCCCGGATGCCGGCAGCATCAAGTGGACCGACGCCGCAGAACTGGGCTACTACGCCCAGGATCACGCGAGTGACTTCGAAAACGACATGAGCCTGTTCGACTGGATGGGCCAATGGACCCAGGGCGAGCAAGTGATCCGCGGCACCCTTGGGCGCATGCTGTTCTCCAACGACGAGATCCTCAAGTCGGTCAAGGTGATCTCCGGTGGTGAGCAAGGACGTATGTTGTTCGGCAAGCTGATCCTGCAAAAGCCGAACGTGCTGATCATGGACGAACCGACCAACCACTTGGACATGGAATCCATCGAAGCGCTGAACCTGGCGCTGGAGAACTACCCGGGCACGCTGATTTTCGTCAGTCACGACCGTGAGTTCGTATCGTCCCTGGCCACTCGCATCATCGAGTTGAGCCCGAGCGGCGTGATCGACTTCAGCGGCACCTATGACGACTACCTGCGTAGTCAGGGCGTGGTGTTTTAAGGGCAGCCATTAGTTTTTAGCTGCAAGCTGCAAGAGAAAGCCCTGTCCATGTGACAGGGCTTTTTGCATACCCACTACTGTAGGAGCGAGCTTGCTCGCGAAAAACCTGAGAGCGCCGCGGAGAATCAGTCTACCCGCGCTATCATTGACGTTCTTCGCGAGCAAGCTCGCTCCTACAGGGGTGCCGGTTATGCCATGATGCTTTCACCGCCCGCCAGCGAACGAGTGCCCATGCCTGCCGCCCCTTCCTCCCTGTCGATCACTTTGCAGATCGTCTCCATCGTCTTCTATACCTTCATTGCCTTTATCTGCATCGGCCTGCCGATTGCGGTGATTCCAGGCTATGTGCATGAACAACTGGGTTTCAGCGCGGTAATTGCCGGGATCACCATTGGTACGCAATACCTGGCCACGCTGCTCAGCCGCCCGATGGCCGGGCGGATGTCGGATAACGTCGGCACCAAGCGTGCGATCGTGCTGGGTTTGGCCGGCATCCTGATCAGCGGTGTGCTGACCTTTATCGCCACGCTGCTGGAAAGCCTGCCGAGCTTGAGCCTGGGCGTTCTGATCGTCGGCCGTTTGTTGTTGGGCGTGGCCCAGGGCCTGATCGGCGTGGGCACCATCAGTTGGTGCATGGGCGCGGTAGGCGTCGAACATACCGCGCGTTCGATTTCCTGGAATGGCATCGCCTCCTACGGCGCCATTGCCATTGGTGCGCCATTAGGCGTGGTGATGGTCGCGGAATATGGCTACATCAGCCTCGGTATCGCACTGTCAGTGTTGGCGGCGTTGGGCCTGGTGCTGATCCGCAATAAGCCTTCAGTGCCCGTGGTGCGCGGTGAGCGGCTGCCGTTCTGGGCGGTGTTCGGGCGAATCGCACCGTTCGGCACCAGCCTGTGCCTGGCCTCGATTGGCTATGGCACGCTGACAACCTTTATCACCCTGTATTACCTCAATCGTGGCTGGGCCGGTGCGGCGTACTGCCTGACGGTATTTGGCGTGTGTTTTATCCTGTCGCGGCTGGTGTTTATCTCTGCGATCAGCCGCTTTGGCGGGTTCACCGCGGCCATCGGCTGCATGCTCATCGAAACCCTGGGCTTGACCCTGTTGTGGCTGGCGCCGTCCACCGGCGTGGCCTTGATCGGCGCCGGGCTGACTGGCTTTGGTTTGTCGCTGGTGTACCCGGCGTTAGGGGTGGAAGCCATCAAGCAGGTGCCGGACAGCAGCCGCGGCGCAGGGTTGAGTGCCTATGCAGTGTTTTTCGACCTGGCCCTGGCGATTGCCGGACCGCTGATGGGCGCCGTGGCGTTGAACCTCGGCTACGGCTGGATCTTTTTTTGCGCGGCCTTGCTGTCGGTCAGCGCATTGGCCCTCACCGTACTGCTCAGGCGCCGCGCCTACTGATCAGCAGTCTGCAAGCCGGCACGGGTCGCCTCGCCGAGGGTATGGCTGAAAAAGCGCCCGGCCTCGGAGACCATGTCGCGATGGATACCTTCCCGGTCAACCCCATCGGCATCGGTGCAGATCGCCGGCATTGTCGCCAGTTGATCGCTGTCACACGGCGCCATGAACACAAAGTGCCCTGCCCCGGCCAACAGCTTGAAATCCGGCGGCTGCGGCAGTTTGCGCGCCAGCGCGGCGGCGTTTTTGTCCACCGCCACCAACTGGTCGCCGTCGCCACTGTAGAGCAGTACCGGCACGTGCACGTCCGCCAGGGTATGGCGACCGAACATCAGGCTCAGCGGCGCCATCAGCATCAGGGCATGGATGCGCGGGTCAGCCTGGGGCTGCAAGTCATCGCGGTCGACCACCAGCTCGCCGTTGGTGGTGCAGGCATCGCGGTCCTCGGGGCGTTGCAGGCAGTAGCGGCGCAGGCGCTCGAAATCAGGCTTGGCGCCCGCGAGGATCAGCGCCGTTTCGCCACCGGCTGAATAGCCGATGACGCCAATCTGATCGATATCGACAAAAGGCGACAGCATCGGGTCGGCCAGCGCGGCGGTAATGGCCTGGGAAATCTGGATCGGCCGGCCATACAGGTTGCTCACGGTGCCCAGGCGGCTGTGATCCTTGTAGTTGTCGCCAGGGTGCAGCACGGCCACCACCACAAACCCCTTGCGCGCCAAGGACGTGGCCAGGTCGTGCAAGGCCAGGGGCGTACCGGTATTGCCGTGGGACAGCATCAGCATCGGGAAACGGCCGATGGCGACCTTGGAATCTTCGCTGGCGGCAACTTGATAGGCGCCCAGGGGCGTGGTGTGCTCGGCCTCGGTGGAAGGGTAAAACGCGATGGCTTTCATCGGCTGCGAATCCAGCGGGTCGAGCACACTCATGCGATGAAAGCCCACGCTCCAATGGGGGTGCGGTGCCGGGGCGGCGTGCACTGAAAACAGGCCGCCGAGCAGGGAGAGAGCCAAAACAGCACAAAGACGCATCATGGGTACGTCCACCTTTGCTGCGCAAAAACCGGCATGGCGAATAAAAGCCCAGGGTATCGGAGCGATGGTTGCATAACCTGGGCCATAAACGAAAAAACTCCATACTCCGCTCGCGTTCAGGCGATCAGAATACAGAGTTTAGGCGCCCGGCTTCAAAATGAAACCGAGCAATGGAGGAATTTACCCGCTTGCGCGAAAAGCCCCGTCTTTACAGGGCGGGGATGGATAGCGCGAACGGCGACGCCGTCCTGTTTTAGATTTTTAGCGGGGTGCTTGCTGCTGTTCGACGTACCGACGAATGATTTCTATAGGAGCACCACCGCAGCCACCAGCGAAGTAGGATGGCGACCATAGGGCTCCACCCCGCAATTTCTTGCGAATGGTTAGAGAATGTTTTTTACAATCATCCGGCTTGAGACGCCTTTCAAGCTGTTCATCAGCACCGAGACGGCGAGCTTACATGCAGTAAAAATGTGCAGTGTCGGCCGTGTCCAATATCGTGGTCATTGCTCCTGGACCAAACTATAGTCGAGCGATGAAACGACTCCAGGCTTTTAAGTACGAACTGATGCCAGATGGTGGCCAAGAGCGGCAAATGCGCCGCTTTTCAGGTTCGTGCAGATTCGTTTTCAACAAGGCACTGGCGTTGCAGAAAGAACGCTACGAACGGGGTGAGAAAAAACTCGGCTATGCCGGGCTCTGCAAGCAATTGGTTGAATGGAAACATCACCCAGAAACCCATTGGCTGTCTGGAACGCCATCTCAGGCACTTCAGCAGACACTCAAAGATTTGGAACGCAGCTACGCTAATTTTTTTGCCAAACGAGCTGAGTTTCCACGCTTTAAAAAGAAATGGAAATCTGACAGTTTTCGTTACCCACAAGGGATGAAGATCGACGAAAACAACAATCGTATTTTCCTGCCCAAGCTGGGCTGGATGCGTTACCGCAACAGTCGCGACCTTCTGGGCAAGGCAAAGAACATCACCATTAGCCAGTCTTGCGGCAAATGGTACGCGAGTATCCAGACGGAGCGCGAGCTAGAACAGTCATTCCCACAAGGCGATGCCGTAGGCATCGACTTGGGGATCACCCGGTTCGCCACGCTCTCAGACGGTACGTTCTACAAACCGCTCAACAGCTTCAGGCAACACGAAAGCCGCCTGCGCAAAGCGCAGCGAGTGCTGAGCCATAAGGTTAAATTCAGCAACAACTGGAAGAAAGCGAAAGCCCGCGTCCAGCGTATTCACAGCCATATTGGTAACGCTCGCCGTGACTACCTGCACAAGACCACATCCACCATCAGCAAAAACCACGCGATGGTGTGTGTCGAGGACTTGCAGGTTAGGAATATGTCCAAGTCAGCGGCAGGCGACAGCGAGCAGCCCGGCAAGAATGTTCGGGCCAAGTCCGGCCTGAACAAGTCCATCCTTGACCAAGGTTGGTTCGAGTTTCGGCGGCAACTGGACTACAAGTTGGCGTGGAATGGCGGCTACCTCGTTGCGGTCCCGCCGCACTACACAAGCCAGACCTGCCCATGCTGTGCTCATGTCTGCAAGGACAACCGGCAGACGCAGGCTCAGTTCCTATGTGTCGAGTGTGGTTTCGAAGAAAACGCCGATGTAGTCGGCGCGATCAATGTGTTAAGGGCGGGATACGCCCGGTTCGCCTGTGAAGTGAACGGTGCTGTCAGGCCGTCAGCAGCAGGAACCCACCGAGGTGAGTCAGCCCTGACAGGCTGACCACGGTAAGAATCCCCTTCCTTTCCAGCTTGTCTGGTGGGGTACTGTCCAGCAGGCCGAGAGGGAGGGGAGGATGTCAAGCAGCGGCGAACAACTGCTGGTTGATGCGCGCGTTGGCATCACTCAACGCTTTGCTGCGCGCTTCATCACCGTAGGCCAGGCCTTCGGCGCGAACGATTTCGATATCGGTGATGCCGAGGAAACCAAACAGCAGTTTCAAGTAGCCTTCATGGGCCGCGCCCGAGGCCTGGTCCGCATGCAGGCCGCCGGCAGTGGAGACGATAATGACTTTCTTGTTGCCGCACAGGCCTTCCGGGCCGGCTTCGGTGTAGCGGAAGGTCTGGCCGGCGACCGCGATGCGATCGATCCAGGCTTTCAACTGGGTAGGAATAGTGAAGTTGTACATCGGCGCACCCACGACCACGGCATCGGCAGCCAGGAATTCAGCCAGCGACGTTGCACTCAGTTGAGCCTCATGTTTTTGTTCCGCATCGCGCAGTTCAGCAGCCGTGCCCAATGCGCCCAGGGTAGCGCCGGAGAAGTGATTGATGCCTTCGCTGGCCAGGTCACGGTAAGTTACTTCCACGCCCGGTTCAGCCGCTTGCCACGCCTTGACCACGCCGGCGCTGAGCTGGCGGGAAGCGGAGTTGTCGCCGAGGATGCTGGAATCGATATGCAGTAGTTTCATGGTGGATCTCCGAGGTGGGATCGACAGTGGCGATCAGATGGGGGTGATGCTACGCATGAAACCAATGGTCGATAAGCCAGCTAAAATGCGATAGTTTGTCCCACTGACAGGACAATAGGCCCAGCATGCAAGACCTCAATGACCTCTACTATTTCGCCAAAGTCGTCGAAGCCGGCGGTTTCGCTGCGGCCGGGCGGCTACTCGGGATTCCCAAGTCCAGGCTGTCACGGCGCATCGCCGAGCTGGAAGAACGCCTGGGCGCCCGCCTGTTGCAACGCACCACCCGGCAATTGACCCTGACCGCCGTCGGCGAGCGTTACTTGCGCCATTGCCAGGCCATGTTGCTGGAAGCGGAGATGGCCGATGAGGCCGTGGCGAGCATGTCCAGCGAGCCCCGTGGGCGCCTGCGGGTCAGTTGCCCGGTGGGCCTGGCCCAGCACATCCTGCCGGAACTGGTGGCCGGGTTTCTTGCTGCGCATCCGTTGGTGCAGTTGGATATGACCCTGGTCAACCGCCGCGTCGACCTGGTGGCCGAAGGCATTGACGTGGCCCTGCGCGTGCGCGAACTGGGCGATGAAGACCCGCTGCTGGTGACCAAGCGCTTGCGCCAGGCCCAGACCGTGCTGGTCGCCAGCCCGGCGCTGATGCGTGAGCGGCAGGTACATACCCTCGACGACCTCAGACAACTGCCCGTACTCGGCGCACTTGAAGCGGACCGCATGGTGCACCAGCGTATTCTCGACCCCCAGGGTACCCCCCACGACCTGGTGATGGAGGCCCGGCTGGGTATCGAAGACTTTATCGTGCGCAAGGCCAGCGCCATTATGGGGCTGGGCTTCACGGTGCTGCCGATGATGTATTGCGAGGAAGAACTGGCCAGTGGCCGCCTGGTGCAATTGCTGCCGCAATGGTCATTGCCGGGCGGCTGGCTGCAGGCCGTGTACCCGCATCGGCGTGGCGTGCTGCCGGCCATCCGCGCCTGGATCGACTACCTGGAAGAAGGCTTCAAAGGCTGTGGAGGCCGTTTGCTATGAGCCTGAGCGAAGCACAAGTCGCCGCGTTCTGCCTGGCCCTGCCTGGTGCCCGGGAAGACTATAAATGGGGCGGCGTGCGCGTGTTCTCGATTGCCGACAACAAGATGTTCGCCCTGCAGAACCTGCGTGGTGAATCGCTGGCATTCAAAGTGGACAAGGACCTGTTCCTGGGCCACGTCGACCGCCCGGGCATCCACCCGGCGCCGTATCTGGCCCGGGCACAGTGGATCATCATGAACACGCCCTACCCGCTGGGCGCAGAGGAGCTGCGTAGCCTATTGCAGCGCTCCCACCAATTGGTGGTGAGCAAGCTGCCCAAGCGCGCCCAGGTTGGGCTCAGGCTAGATGACTGACTGGGCGACGACGCATGGTGTGAACGGCAGCGCCCGCTCAATGACCCGCGCCGCTGCTAACGCCAGGTGCTCGTGCCACGGCCGAGCGACGATCTGCACGCCCAACGGCAGGCCCGCAGCATCCGTTCCCGCACGCACCACTACACAGGGCCAGCCGGCCAGGCTGTAGGGCAAGGTATGGTTGAACAGCCCTGGCCGGAGCTCTTCCAGGCGTGGCGCCGCGGCAGCGTCGACCGGGCACAGGATAAGGTCGTAGCTCGCCATGAACCCCAGCATGGCACTGCGAAACCGGTCCCAGTCTGAGAACAACTGGATGGACTGCGCGCCGGTTCCCGCGCTCATCGACCAATAGCGCTCGGTTATACCGCGAGCGCTACTCAGTGCCGAGGGAAAAGCCGCGTCAACCAACGCGCCTGCGCTTTCCAGGTGATCGGCGACGGCTTGCAGCATGGCCTCAGTGAGCGAGTCAACGGGCTCAATGCCGCCGTCGCTGTACCACGCGATCTTCAACCCGCTGACGCCCTGAACAGGCGCATCGTGCAGCGGCATTGGAATCACCCCTGAATCGCGCCCATCCTCACCGGCAATCACCCGGAGCACCAGCGCCAGGTCGTCCACATACCGGGCCATCGGGCCGATCTGGCTGCGGGGGTCGCTCAAACCGCCTGGGTGATCAAAAACGCCGGTATTGGGAACTCGGCCGCTGGTGGGCTTCAACGTGCAGATACCGCAAAAATGCGCAGGCACTCGCAGGCTGCCGCCGGAATCACTGCCCAGCCCCAAGGGTGAGAGGCCTGCGGCAATCGCCGCTGCTTCGCCACCGCTGCTGCCGCCAGGGCTATGGGACAGCGCATGGGGATTGCGCGTCGCGCCGTAGACAGGGTTGTCGGTCACCCCACCGCCACCACCCGGCGGGCAGTTGCTCTTACCCAGCAGAATGCCACCGGCGGCCTTCATGCGTGTGACCACCACGGCGTCCTGCTTCGGCAGATAGTCAGCCCGATCAGTCAGACCCACTGCCGATATCACGCCCTGGGTATCGAACACATCCTTGACGGTAAATGGCACACCATGCAGCGGGCCCCGGCAGTTGCCTTGAGCCAGTGCACGATCCGCCGCCCAGGCATCGGCCAGCGCCGCCTGCATGCGCACTTGCACCAGGGCGTTGATCGATGGATTGAGCGCTTCAATGCGGGCGAGATAGGCCGACACAACAGCCGTAGAGGTGAGCTTGCGTTGCTGGATCAGCGTCGCAAGCTCAGTCGCCGAGTGGCGTAGCAATGAATCAGAGCATGACATTCGTATTATCCCAATGCGTGCCAGTGCGTTGAGCAGGCCCCTACAGAATCGATAGCAGCGTACCGCCCAGCACTAGCTGATCCAGCCAGAACACCTGGTGCAACAGCACGATGACCCAGAACAGCACCTGATAGGACACCTTGCGCGTCTTGTGCCGGAACACCTGCTGGGCGATCAACGCCCCCGGCCAACCGCCCGCCAGCTCGACGGCATGCAGGATGTTTTCCGGGGTACGCCAGCCTTCGGTCTGGGCCTTGCGCTTGTCGCTCCAGTACAGGAAAAACGCCACCACGCTGACCAGGCCATACGCCGCCAACGGGATCACCGTCTCGCCGCGATACCACAGCAACGCCGAGCCCAACAGCGGTGCGGCGCACAGCAGCACAAAAATAGATGCTTTCAGGCGTGGGTGCTGGATGCTCATGGCTTGACCGCTGTCCAGTCGATCCAGCCGAACTGCCAGGTCGCCAGGATCACCAGGCCAAAGGCGATCCGGTACCAGGCAAACGCCGCGTAGCTGTGGCTGGCGATGAATTTGAGCAACGCCTTGACCGCGATCATCGCGAAGATGAACGAGGTGACAAAGCCAATGGCGAATACCGGCAGGTCGGCCGGCTGGAACAGGTCACGGTACTTGTAGCCCGAGTACACCGCCGCACCGACCATGGTCGGCATGGCCAGGAAGAATGAAAACTCGGTAGCGGTCTTGCGCGACAGGCCGAACAGCAGGCCGCCGATAATCGTCGCACCGGAGCGCGAAGTACCCGGGATCATCGCCAGGCACTGGGCCAGGCCAACCTTGAGGGCGTCTTTCCAGGTAATGTCATCTACGGTTTCAGCGCGCACCGCGTGCTGGCGGCGCTCGGCCCACAACATAATCACACCACCCACCACCAGGGCGGTGGCGACGGTGATCGGGTTGAACAGGTAGTGCTTGATCAGGTCGGCAAAAATCACCCCCAGTACCACCGCAGGCAACACGGCGATGATCAGGTTGACGGTGAAGCGCCGGGCCTTGGGCTGGGTCGGCAGGCCGGTGACCACGTCGAGGATCTTGCGGCGAAACTCCCAGACCACGGCGAGGATCGCACCGAGCTGGATGATGATATTGAAGGCTTCGAAACGTTCGCCGCCGAAATTGATCAGGTCGGCAACGATGATCTGGTGGCCGGTGCTGGAGATCGGCAGGAACTCCGTCAGCCCCTCGACGATGCCGAGAATCAATGCCTGTATGGCGGTCCAAAAATCCATGCTGTCTCCAAAGGTCACGCGCGTGGCATGCCTCTTAAGTTTTTTTAAAGTTCACTGACGACGAGCGCACTCAAGCGCCCGCAGTTGATTCTCAACGCCGGTCTGCAAAAATTCCGTGAAAAATCAGGCAGTACTCAGGTTTTCCGATTCCGGGCCGAAAGCCTATCAGACACGCCGGAAATCTCGAAGCAGCACCACAATTATAAAGAGCATGGAGTGACAGGACGATGAACAGTTTGCGCAGCATGTCGATCAGCCGCCGCCTTTGGCTGATCCTGATAGTCGCCGTGTTGATGCTGCTGGCCTTGGGGCTGCTGATGCTCAACCAGATCCGTGGCGATCTTTACCAGGCCAAGCGCCAACAGACCCAGCATGTGGTGCAGACCGCCAGCGGCGTGCTCAGCTATTACCAGAACCTGGAAAAGACCGGCGTACTGACCCGTGATGCCGCGCAGCAGCAAGCCCTCAGCGCCGTGCGCGGGCTGCGCTATGACCACGATGATTACTTCTGGATCAACGACCTCACCCCCGTGATGATCATGCACGCGGCCAACCCCAAGCTCGATGGCCAGAACCTCTCGGCGATTCGCGACCCGGACGGCTTTGCCGTATTCAACGAGTTCGTGAGCCTGGCCAAGGCCAAGGGCGCCGGCATCGTCAACTACCGCTGGCCGAAACCTGGGGCCGAAGCACCGGTGGAAAAAACCTCTTATATCCAGCTGTTCGAACCCTGGGGCTGGATTATCGGTTCCGGCGTGTATGTGGACGACGTGCAGGCTGAATTCAACGCTCAGGTGTGGAAAGCCTCGTTCATTGTGCTAGGCATCGCGCTGGTCATGGGTCTGCTGGTATCGCTGATTGCCCGCAGTATCGTGCAGCCGTTACAGGCGGCGGTGAACGCCATGGGCAATATCGCCAGCGGCGAAAGCGACCTGACCCGCAGCCTAGATACCCACGGCAGCGACGAGCTCACCCAACTGGCCCGGCATTTCAACAGTTTCACCGCCAAGTTGCGCCAGGTGGTTGGACAATTGCAGGTATGCGCGACCGCCCTGGGCCAGTCGTCCACGGAGCTGGGCCACAACGCCAGCCAGGCCCACGACCGTAGCCAGCAGCAATCGCAGCAGATGGAGCTGGTGGCTACCGCTATCAATGAAGTCACCTACGGCGTGCAGGACGTGGCGAAGAATGCCGAACACGCCGCCAGCGAAATGCGCGATGCCCAGGCCCAGGCGCAACAGGGCCAGGTCAACATCGATGGCAGTTTGCAACAGATCGATCAGCTCTCCAGCACTATCAGCCAGGCCGTAGAGGTGATTCGCACGCTCTCCAGCGAAAGCACGCAGATTGGCGGCGTCCTCGAAGTGATCCGCTCCATCGCCGACCAGACCAACCTGCTCGCCCTGAACGCCGCCATTGAAGCCGCCCGCGCCGGCGAACAGGGCCGTGGGTTTGCGGTGGTCGCTGATGAGGTGCGCCTGCTGGCCCAGCGTACGCAGAAATCCACCGCCGAAATCCAGGCAATGATCGAGCGCCTGCAAGGTCACTCGGAAGCAGCGGTCAAGGTCATCAGCGACAGCCACAGCGCCTCGCAACTGACCATCGAACAGGCCGGCCAGGCGGGGGCCAGCCTCACCGCCATCGGCCAGGCGCTGCACAACCTCAACGGTTTGAACGCTTCGATTGCCAGCGCCACCCTGCAACAGGCCCATGTGGTCGAAGATATCAACCAGAACGTCACCCAGGCCGCGGGGTTGTCCCACAGCACGGCGCTGGCGGCGGAACAATCCAGCGTGGCGAGTGGGCAGTTGCGTGGGTTGAGTGAGCAGCTTGATGGGTTGCTGCGCCAATTCCGAATCTAGCGCCGGCAACTGTGAGAGGGGCGGTGCGACGATTCGACGTGCTCCCGATTGTGGGGTCAGTTGCAGATGAGCTGACTGACCCACCGCAATCGGGAGCAAGCCCCCACGTTTTTGTACGATGTATGCCCATTGCACGCAAGTTTGAAGATCGCTGACCTCTAGGTACAATCACCGCCCTCTCCCACTTCCCAAGGATCCACCATGTCCGGGCTTGAACTGTTCGCCGCCGCCCTGGGGGTGATCGCTGTCTGGCTGACGGTCAAGCAGAACCCCTGGTGCTGGCCCATCGGCCTGGTGATGGTGCTGCTCTACACCTGGGTATTCTTCGAGGTAAAACTTTACTCCGACATGCTGCTGCAGGTGGTCTACGCCGCGTTGCAGGTCTATGGCTGGTGGCAGTGGACCCGCGCCGGCGAGGTCAGGCAGGGTCGCCAGGTCACCCGCCTGGGGGTACCTGCGATCATGACCAGCCTGGCCGTGGGCACCGTTGGCAGCTTGTTGCTCGGCGCCGCCATGGCCCACTGGACCGACGCCGCACAGCCATGGCTCGACGCGGCCCTTACCGGTTTCAGCCTGGTGGCGCAAATGTGGATGGCGCAAAAACGCCTGCAGTGCTGGCCGTTGTGGATTGTGGTGGATGTAATATTCGTCGGGCTCTTCCTCTACAAAGGCCTCTACCTCACCGCCGCGCTCTACGCGCTGTTCACCGCCATCGCTGTGCAAGGCTGGCGTGAATGGCGCGCCGACCCGGCGTTGCAGCCATGAAGGTGGTAGTGCTGGCAGGCCCGGAATCCAGTGGTAAAAGCTGGCTGGCTGCCGAGTTGCACGCACACTTCGGCGGGCTGATGGTCGGCGAGTACGTGCGCTATTTCATCGATCATCATCAGCGTGACACCTGCCTGGCGGATATCCCGGCGATTGCCCGTGGCCAGCTGGAATGGGAAGACGCTGCCCGCGCCGAACGCCCTGGCCTGCTGGTGCTCGACACGCACCTGCTGGCCAACAAACTGTGGAGCCAGACCCTGTTCGGCGACTATCCCGGCTGGCTCGACAGCGAACTGCTGGCACGGCATTACGACCTGCACCTGCTGCTCTCTCCCGAGGATGTGCAATGGAGCGCCGACGGCCAGCGCTGCCAGCCGGAACTTGAGGACCGCCGCGCATTTTTTCAGGCGAGCCTGGACTGGATGCAGCAGCATCGGCAGCCGATGCTAGTGATTCGCGGAAGCTGGCAAGACCGCCGCACGGCGGCATTTGCTGCGGTAGAGCGACTGCTCGCCCAACCTGTGTAGCAACGCACCGCCACCGGCACCGACCGTCGGGTCAACGCAGTCCATCGCTGTGACCGCCAGTCAACCTTTCAAAGGAGACTGGCCTATGAATATGCGCATCGTTGCCCGCCTGATCAATTTGCCCGAGAACCGTGGCGTTCGCGTCGAAACGGCGGCGCACTCGCTGTTACTGGTATGCAGTGGAGGCCAGGTACGCGCCTTCCAGGCCGATTGCCCCCATGCCGGCGCGCCACTGGAAGAAGGCGTTATCTGCCAAGGCCGCATCGTCTGCCCCTGGCACAAGGCAACCTTTGCCGTGGCCAATGGGGCGGTGCTCGAACCGCCAGCCTTGGTGGCGCTCAAGCAATACCCGGTGCAGGTTCGCGATGGTGTGGTCAGTGTCGGTGACGCGCCGCTTGACCCTGCACCCACGGCCGTGGTCGATGACTCGCGTTGCTTCGCGGTGATCGGCGCGGGTGCGGCCGGTACCGCAGCGGTCGCCACCTTGCGCCGCGAGGGTTTTACTGGGCGCCTGCTGTGGATCGACCGCGAATCGGCGCCGGCCTACGACCGCACCGCCTTGAGCAAATTCGTGGTCGCAGGGCAAATGGCGCCGCAGGATACGCCACCCCTGCTGGAAGACGCGCCCTTCGACGACCTCGGTATCCAGGGTGAGGTGCAACACCTGGATGCCGTTGCCAAGCGCATCGAGCTGGCCGACGGCCGCCACTTCGACTACGACGCCGCGCTGCTTGCCACCGGCGGCCAGCCGCAGTCACTGGATATTCCCGGCGCCGTGTTGAGCAACGTATTCGTGCTACGCAGCCGCGAAGATGCCGCACGCATCGACGCGGCCGCAGAGTCTGCAGCCTGCGCAGTGATCATCGGCGACAGCTTTATCGGCCTGGAAGCCGCATCGGCCCTGCGCCAGCGCGGCCTGGTGGTGCAAGTGGTCAGCCGCCATGACATTCCACTTGCCGCGCAATTGGGCCGGCGCATCGGCGCCGCCCTGCGACAGTTGCATGAAGACAATGGCGTGATCTTCCACAGCAATACCGAGCCGGTAAGCCTGGACGGCCACGGCGCTGTCGGTACGGTACTGCTGAAAAACGGCAAACGACTGGCGGCCGACCTGGTGGTGATCGGCGTCGGCGTAACGCCTGCCACAGGTTTTATCGAGGGTGTCAGTAAAGCCGAAGACCAATCGCTCCTGGCCGATCACCACCTGCAAGCCGCCCCTGGGTTATGGGCGGCCGGCGATAACCTGACCTTCCCTTGGAACCACCAGCCAACGCGCATCGAACACTGGCGCCTGGCCCAACAGCTGGGGGTGCTGGCGGCACGCAACATGCTCGGCGGCGCCCAGACCTATGCTGACGTGCCCTTCTTCTGGACCTACCACTTTGGCAAGACGTTCGAGGTGCTCGGCCATGCACAGCACTGGAACCGCCTGCACATCGAGGGCGACTTGCAGCGACATCACTTCATTGCCCTGCTCTGCCATGACGATCAGGTGGAAGCGGTGGTCGCCTGCGAATACCCACAGGCGATGGCACGCCTGTCCCAGCGCATGCAGCATCCGCTGAACAAGACCGAAGCCCTTGGGTTGATTCGCGAAGGTTAGCGCTTTTTGCGCGTACTCAACTGAATCCACGTCGGCGCATGGTCGCTGGCGTGGGCCTCGTTGCGTACCCAGGCATCGACGCCCGCGTCTTTCAAGTACGGCTTGAGCGCGGGGTTGAGCAACAGGTGGTCGATGCGCAGGCCGGAATTTTTCTGCCAGTGCTGGCGGAAGTAATCCCAGAAGGTGTAGACGCGCTCTTCGGGATACAGGTGGCGCAGGGAATCGGTCCAGCCCTGCTCCAGCAATCGCTGGTAGCAGGCGCGGCTCTCGGGCTGCAACAAGGCATCCTTGAGCCAGGACCGCGGGTTGTAGATGTCCAGGTCGGTGGGCACCACATTGAAATCCCCCGCCAGCAGTACTGGGTGCTCACTGGCTTGCAGGGCCTTGGCATAGTCGATCAGGCGTTCGAACCAGGCCAGTTTGTAGTCGAATTTCGGCCCCGGTTGCGGGTTGCCATTGGGCAGGTACAGGCAGCCGACCAGCACGCCATGCACTGCCGCTTCGAGATAGCGGCTCTGGGTGTCGCTGTCATCGCCGGGCAAACCACGCCGGCTTTCCAAGGGCTGCGCATCCCGCGCCAGGATCGCCACGCCATTCCACGACGCCTGGCCCAGGCAGATCGAGCCGTAGCCGGCGGTTTCGAACTCGGCATAGGGGAACAGGCTTTGCGGCGCCTTGAGTTCCTGCAGGCAGACGATGTCCGGTTGCTCGCGCTGCAACCATTGCAACAGGTTAGGCAGGCGCGCGCGGATACCGTTGATGTTGAAGGTGGCGATTTTCAGCGCTTTCATCGGCTTGGATCCTCTTCCAGGGCTCTTGGGGTAGAGCCTGGAAGGGACCCGGATGTTCCTTTAATACCCCAAGGACAAGCCCGTATTACGCCGTGGGTCGTTCGCCCCATAGAAGCGGTTATTGCCCACCGGCTTGCCGTCCAGGGACGGCGCCCCCACCAGGATCGCCGCCAGGTGATTGGCATCCTGGGGGCCGGCAAACTTGTGGCCCCAGCTTTCGAGGATTTTCTGGGTGTCTGGGCTGACGGCGAAGGTCTCCAGGTTGGTGGTGTCAGGCATCCATTGCTGGTGGAAGCGCGGTGCATCCACGGCTTCCTGGATGTTCATCTTGTAGTCGATGACATTCAGTATTGTCAGCAAGGTAGCGGTAATGATGCGGCTACCCCCCGGCGTACCGACCACCATCACTGCCTTGCCATCCTTGGTGACGATGGTCGGGCTCATCGACGACAGCGGCGCCTTGCCCGGTGCGATGGCGTTGGCCTCACCCTGGACCAGCCCATACATGTTCGGCACGCCGACCTTGACGGTGAAGTCATCCATTTCATCGTTGAGGATCACCCCGGTCTTGCTCGCCATCACCCCGGCGCCGAACCAGTCGTTGAGGGTGTAGGTCACCGAAACCGCGTTGCCCCACTTGTCGACGATGGAATAGTGGGTGGTGTTATTGCCTTCATGGGGCGACACCCCCGGCTTGATCGCCTGGGAGTCCCCGGCCTTATGCGGCTCGATGGCGTCACGCAGTTTCGCCGCGTAGTTCTTGTCGAGCAGATGTTCGATCGGGTTCTTCACGAAGTCCGGGTCGCCCAGGTAACTGTTGCGGTCCACATAGGCGTGGCGCATCGCTTCGATCTGGTAGTGCAGGCCCTGGGCCGAGTGATAGCCCAGATCGGCCATCGGGTAGCCTTCGAGAATGTTCATGATCTGGCAGATCACCACGCCGCCCGAGCTGGGAGGCGGTGCCGACACCACGTGGTAGCCGCGGTAATCGCACTCGATGGGCGCCAGCTCGCGGGTCTTGTACTTGTCGAGGTCGGCCTGGGTGATGATGCCTTTGCCGGCCTGGCTGGAGTCCACCAGGGCCTTGGCCACCCAACCTTTATAGAAGCCGTCGGTGCCCTTGGCGGAGATTTCCCTGAGGGTCTTGGCCAGGTCTTTCTGCACCAGCTTCTGGCCCACCTGCAGCGGTTGGCCGTTGTGCAGGAAAATCCCGCGCAGGTCCTGGTCTTTTTCGAACTCGCCGGTGGCGGTGTGCAACAGGTCGATATCGCCCTGCTCCAGTTCAAAGCCGTTTTCCGCCAGCTTGATTGCCGGGGCAATCACCTGCTCACGCTTGAGCGTGCCGTATTTGCTCAGGGCCAACTCCATGCCGGAAACGGTGCCCGGGACGCCAACCGCCAGATGACCTTTGGCGCTCAGACCCTCAACCACGTTGCCGGCCTTGTCCAGGTACATGTCGGCAGTCGCCGCAAGCGGGGCTTTTTCGCGGAAGTCGAGGAAGGTCTTGCGCCCGTCGGCCAGTTGCACGGTCATGAAACCGCCGCCGCCGAGGTTGCCAGCCGCCGGGTACACCACCGCCAGCGCGTAGCCTACGGCCACTGCCGCGTCCACCGCGTTGCCCCCAGCCTTGAGCACATCCACGCCAACATGCGTGGCCAGATGCTGGGCCGTCACCACCATGCCATTTTCACCGGCGACCGGGGCTTGCGACGCAGCGTGCACGCCGCCTAGCGTCAATACCAGCACCGTGGCAATCAAGGTGCGGCTCAAAGGTTGGTATTTCATCCATGGCTACTCTGGTGATTGAGATGCACCAAAATAGCCCCTTGCGGATTTAATCCCCAGCGCAATGGCGTTTTTATTACAGAACTTGTCGGTGGTAGAACGGGCGCAAAAAAGCCCATGTTATATTTCGCGCCCTGAGTGTCTAGCAAGGCCCTATGAGATGGCGATCAAGAAGACTGGTATTCGCGCGCAACAGGCCGACCAGACGCGGGCGCGCATCCTGCAGGCGGCGGTCAAGGTGTTCGCTCGCGACGGCTATTCGGGAGGGCGCGTCGACAGCATTTCCAAGGTCGCAGAGTCCAACGACCGCATGCTTTATTACTACTTCGGCAGCAAGGAGCAGCTGTTCACCTGCGTGCTGGAACATATCTACGAGCAGTTCAACCAGGCCGAGGGCAAGCTCAAGCTGGACCTTGCGGCACCGGCCCAGGCCCTGCGCGAGCTGGTGGCGTTTATCTGGAACTATTACGTCAAGCATCCCGAGTTCGTGGCGATCCTGAGTATCGAGAACCTGCACCAGGGCAAGCATGCCCGGCAGTCCAGCGAAATGCGGCGGTTGTCCGGTGAAGCGGTCGGCGTGCTACGCCCGATCATCGAGGCCGGCCAGGCCCAGGGCGTGTTTCGTCAGGACATCGACCTCAAGCATGTGTACCTGATGATTGCTTCGCTGTGCTACTTCTACAACTCCAACCGCCATACCCTCAGCTCGTTCCTGGGTGAAGACCTGTCGAACAAAGGCCAGCAGCAGGATTGGCTCGCATTCATCACCGACCTGGTGCTGCGCGGCGTCATGCCTGACAGTGTGTAAGCCGAGGGTTTTTTAACTGAACTACTGCCATCGGGGCTTTGGTTACTTTTGTGCCTTTACAAAAGTGACACGCCGTAAGGGCGTAACCCTAAGTGGCCGTTACCGCAGCAACGGATATGTACTCGGTCTGATCCAACATCCTGGTCGGCCCTGGCGCCGCCATCGGGGGCAAGCCCTCTCCCACACTCTGATTTGTGAATACAGTCAAAATGTGGGAGGGGGCTTGCTCCCGATGGCGGTGGGTCAGCCCCACCTATACCGGGGCTAGTCGAATCGTCGCGCCGCCTCTTCCACAGTCAATGGCTGCCGGGGTTGGCGCGCAAGTGGGCGACCTTCTGTTCCAGCCCTTGCCACTGTGGCGCGTTCGGCGCAAATCGCCCGCGCAAGTAGGCCACCAGATCCGCCACCTGGGTATTCGACAAGCTGTCCTTGAACCCCGGCATATACCCCAGGTCGCGGGTCGCCGGCTGGGGGATGCCTTGCAAAATCACCTTGATCAAATTATCCGGCTGGTCGCTGAACACATTGGTGTTGGTTGCCAATGACGGGCTGACCCCAAACAGTTTCGGCCCCAGCCCATCGGCATGGCAGGCTTTGCACGAACCTTCGAAGACGCGTCGGCCGTTCGGATTCGGTACAGGCGCTGCTGCGACCTGTGCCTGCGCTGCCGCTTCGTGATTGAGCGAAGCCAGGTACACTGCCATCGCACGGATATCCGCCTTCGGCAGCTTCGACAATTCGCTCACCACTGGCCCCATCGGGCCCGCCGCCACACCATGGGCGTCGGAATAGCCGGTGCTCAAATAGGTAAACAGCTGGTCTTCGGTCCAGGGCGTTGGGGCCTTGGACAACCCCGTCAGCGCCGGGGCCTCCCAGCCATCTACCACACCGCCGGCGAGGAATGCCTTGCCGCCCTTTTCCGCCCCCATGAGGTTGCGCGGCGAATGACACGCGGCGCAGTGTCCGAGGCCATTGACCAGATAATTGCCGCGATTCCATTGTTCACTGCGCTCAGGCTGCGGGGTGATTTCGCCGCGCCTCAGGTTCAGTGCGTTCCACCCCGCCATCAAGGGTCTGAAATTGAACGGAAACTTCATCGCGTTCGGTGTTGCTGCCCGGCTGACTGGCGCTTGGGACATCAGGTAGGCATACAGCGCCTGCATGTCTGCCTCGTTGATATTGCGAAATGCCGTATAGGGAAACGCCGGATACAGGTTACGCCCGTCGCGCCCGATGCCGTCACGCATTGCCCGTTCGAAGGCCGGGTACGACCAGGCGCCAATGCCGGTGTTCACATCCGGGGTGATGTTGCTGCTGTACAAGGTGCCGAACGGCGTCTGCATGGCCAGGCCGCCGGCATTGGGCGCCCCACCCGGCGCCGTATGGCACACCGCGCAGTCGCCGACCGCCGCAAGCAGGCGTCCGCGCTCCAGGGTGGCTTTGGACCAGGTGCCGGGGCTGGGCGGTGCGATAGGCGCGATTTCGCTGTGCAACGGCCAAGCCGTGGCCAGCAGTGCTCCGAGGGTCGCGAACAGCGCGCCGAACCACCATTTGCGGCGTTTTTGTGGCGACTTGGCCGGCTCAGCCAAGGTGCCGGCCTTCAATGCCGCCAGTACCCGCTCCGGGGTGATCGGCAACTCGCGAAAACGGATACCGGTGGCGTCATAGATCGCATTGGCAATCGCCGCCGCGCTGGGTACCGACGCCGATTCACCGGCGCCCATAGGCGGCTGGTCCTGGCACGGCATCATCAGCACATCGATCTTCGGCACCTCAGGAAAGGTCAGGATCGGGTAACCGCCCCACTCCTTGCTCGCCACCGTGGATTCCTCGAAGGTCACCCGCTCCTTCAATACACGGCTGGTGGACTGAATTACATTGCCATGGATCTGATGCTCAACCCCCGCCGGGTTGATCATCATCCCCGCGTCATGGCCGATCACCACCCGCGTCACCGATACATCGCCGGTGTGCTTGTCGATGGCCACGTCCGCTACCCATGCGGCCCAGGCCGCGCCGAAGCCGGGAAACTTACTGTGGATGTAGCGCGCATAGGCAAAGCCGCGGCCACGTAACAGGTGGTCATCGCTGGCGGTTTGCATCGGCGCGGTGCGTGGGGACCAGGCGGCGCGTTCGGCGGTAGATTTCACCAAGTCGATGGCGCGCGGGTCCTTGAGGTAACGCAGGCGGTATTCCACCGGATCGACGCCAGCGGCGAAGGCCAGTTCATCGATATAGGACTCGTGGGCAAAGGTATTGGGCAAGGCCGACACGCCACGCATCCAGGAGGCCCGCACGATAGGCGCCATGTCATTGATGGTCACGCGCATATTGTCGATGTCATAAGGCGGGATCGAAGTGCGGTCGCCCATTTCGAACATCGCCGCCACCGGTTCGACGCGGCCGGTCAGCAGCAATGCCAGGGTCGGCGCGCCGTTGGACGGGTAGCTGGTTTCGAAGTCATAGGCGGCAATGCTGCCATCGGCGTTCACGCCGCCGTCCACCTCCATCAATTGCGCGGTGCCCTTGGGCTCCCATAGATGTTCCTGTTCACGGGTCAGTTGCACGCGCACTGGCTTGCCCACCGCCCGGGACAACAACAAGGCGTCGGCGCACACATCGTCGGCACAGTTGCGCCCATAACAGCCGGCGGCTTCCATGCGGATCACCTCGATCAGGGCTTCATCGCATTCCAGCAGCCACGCCAGGTCGGCACGCAGCAGGTGCGGGTTCTGGCTGCCGGACCATACGCGGCTGCCGCTGTCCTGATAATCCGCCACGGCGCAGGATGGGCCGATGGAGGCATGCATCTGGTAGGGCCACAGGTAAGTACGCGGCATGCGCTGGCTGGCATTGGTCAGGGCGGCGTCGACCTCGCCCTGATCGAGCACGGTGCGGCGCACGCGCGGGTTGGCGCGAATGGCCTGCGCCACGTCGCGCATATCCGGCGCCGCGTGAGCCCACGGTTTCCATTGCACCTGCAGCTCGGCGGCAGCCTTGATCGCCTGTTCTTCGCGCAACGCCACTACGCCGACAAAATCCCGGATCACCACCACCGCGACGATGCCGGGGATATGGGCGATGGAGGCTTCGTCCACACTCAACAGGCTATTGCCAACAAACTCCCCACAGTCGAGCCCCGCATACGGCGGGCGCACCACCCGGCCGTGGAGCATGCCCGGCACGCGCATGTCGTGCACATAGGTCAGCTCGCCGGTGGCTTTGCCGGGGATGTCCACGCGGGCCGTGTCCTGGCCGACCAGACGGTAGTCCGCGAGCGCCTTGAGCGGCGCGCTGCCGCTGATGCGCACTTGGTCATGCTGGTCGCTGACCAGCTCGGAATAGGTGGTGGTGCGCCCATCGGCGGCACAGATAACGCCGGCCTCGACCTTGAGGCTGGCGGTACCGACGCCCCAGCGTCCTGCCGCCCGTGCCAACAAAAAGCGTCGCGCCTCTGCCGCTGCGTTGCGCAGGGGCACGGCGCAAATCTGCAAGGTCGCACTGGCAATGGTCGCGCCCTGGTTCGGCGCACGCGCGGTATCGCCCAGCACCATCCTCACCTGGTCCATGCCCAGGTCCAGCTCTTCGGCGACGATCTGCGCCAACGCCGTGCGCACGCCGGTACCCAGGTCCACATGGCCATTGAACGCATACACCAGGCCATCATCGTTCACAGCGATAAACAGCCCCAGCTCCTTGGGTTTGACCGTGGGCGTGCCGCCCTTGGCTACCGGCCCCGAGGGCGGCAATACATCATCGACAATCAGCAATACACCGGCCTTGGCCAGCCACTGCTCACGGGAAAGGGTCGTTTCGGTCATGATCATCCGTCCACGTTCATAAGGCGTGCCGCACGCAATACCGCGCGCAGGATCTCGATATGGGTGCCGCAGCGGCAAAGGTTGCCCGACAGCTCGTTGCGTACCTGGGTTTCACTGGGCTTGGGGTTGCGGTCGAGCAGGGCCTTGGCAGTCATGATCATGCCGTTGAGGCAGTAGCCGCATTGCGCGGCCTGCTCGTCGATGAACGCCTGCTGCACCGGGTGCGGCGCCTGGCGCGTACCCAGACCTTCAAGGGTGACGATCCTGCGCCCTGCTGCACCCGCCAGAGGGAACACACAGGAACGAGCGGCCACGCCATCAATGATCACGGTGCAGGCACCGCACTCCCCCAGGCCACAGCCGTACTTGGGGCCATTGAGTTGCAGGTCGTTGCGCAGTACCAGTAACAGCGGTGTATCCGCCATGGCGCTGACTTCGCTTGTCTGGCCGTTGACCTCAAGCATTACCGTGATGGGTTGGCTGGTCATTCGCTTCGCCTGTGCCGGTTGGTGAAGTGCCTACTACATTAAACAGCCAAAAAAAACGTCGCGGACCTGGGGCCTCGCGACACACTCGACTGGTGAAGTGGCTACTACATCAACACAGAGCAAAAACGATGCCAGCGCAGGTTATTCCTGGGGATCGTCAATCATCTTGCGTAGCAGAAACAGGACCGCTACACGCTCGGCGGGGTTGAGATTGCTCATGGTCAATTCGCTGATCTGAGCCGCACGCGGTGCGGTCTGCGCGACCAGTTCAGCGCCGGAGGCAGACAAGTCGACCACCACCTTGCGCTTGTCTGCAGGGTCCGGTTCCAGGGTAATCAGCGCCTTGGCCTTGAGACGTTCGACGATACCGCGAATGGTCGCCTGGTCCACGGCGGTAGCCTTGACCAGTTCAGTGAGGGAGCTTGCACCCTGATCGCGCAACGCACACAAGGTCACGAACTGCACGGCGGTGAGCTGGGAGTCGCCGACATTCTGCTGGAATATCGCCAGGTGGCGCTGGTAGGCCTTGCGCAGCAGGTGGCCGACTTGCTCAGAAAAAACGTAGGAATCAGGCACGGCGGGCTCGGTGCGTGGTTTGGATGGGTGGCATGATGGCGGGGTTAGTGAACGGACTCAAGATGCCCTTGAAGAAACACCCTCCCACATTTGGCTTTGCAGTGTTGTGCAAATCGAGCTATTTACCCGTACAGCCTGGATGAGCTTAAGAGATACACACTTTAACTGACACACCGCAAAAACTGTGGGAGGGGGCTTGCTCCCGATGGCGGTGGGTCAGGTATTGATGCACTCACTGACACGCCCTCATCGGGAGCAAGCCCCCTCCCACACTTGGATCTCTATATCTATCAGCTCCCACACGGATACTCAGCGTGCCAGCGATCGCGCTGGCGCGACCACATCGCCACCCAGCACCATCGCCTCATCGTCCAGATACACATCACAATTGCGCAGCGGGATATCCATATGGCACGGCGTCTTGCGCGTGCCGCCCACTTCGGTATTCGGCCCGGTGGAGAACAGGAAGTTGCCATAGAACGCCCGCGCATCCATGCACATGCCGTCGTTCTTGTCGTGCAGGCCCATGGCGGTCCATTGCGCCCGTGGTTGCAGGCCCCAGCCAATATGGGAGATGCCGTACACCTCGGGGTCATCGAAGTACTTCATGTAGTCGCTCAGGTACTGCGCCTCGAACCCACCGTGAATCCGCGTAATAAAGCCCTTTTCGATTTCCAGGGTGATCTTTTCACGGGTGTAGGTCTTGAACGGTAACAGGATGTCGCCGATGTCCAGCACCAGCACGCCCTCGGCAGTTTCTTCATTGGGCCAGGAGAACAGGAAGCCGCTGGGCCAGTGGTCCCAGCGCCCCGGTTCATCGGCGAAGCCGTACTCGGTCACCGACGGGTATTGGCCCAAAGCAGCGCGGAAGTCGCTGCCGGCGCGGGACTTGACGTGGATCGAGCGCGCCTTCTTCAGCAGCTGTTCGGCGGCCAGCACACGTACCTTGTCCTCTTCGCTGGGCAGCATGCGCGCCAGCACTTCCGGCGGCTCGACGGCAAGCAGGATACGCGTGCCGGTCTTGAGGATCTGCTCCTGCTCCGGCGAGTGCAGCAGCATCATGGTGTCGACGATCAAGTCCGCCGCCTCCAGCGCGCGCTGGGCAGCAATATTGCCAGTGAGCGCGGTGTCGCCGCAGTAGGCAGTCATGTCGTTGCCCATTGCCCGCGGGTGGTTGAACGACGGCAATTCCACCGCATACACCTTGGCCCCCAGGCGCTGCGCCGCATCCATGGCGGCACGCACAGTACGCGGGTCGGAGTAATGGCTCTTGAGCACCGCGACGCTCTGGGTCGGGTCGACCTTGGACAACTTCAACACGTGCTCAAACATCTGGGTCAATTCACAGTCGCTTACCGGCATTTTCCTGTCTCCTGAGGGCTGCACCCTGTTCGGGCAGCGCGCTTCAACTTAGTGCATTTTTATAGCGTATACACCACTTAAAGATGATGAGACCTGATTTAAAGATGGACTGCAAGCGCCAGTTAAAAACGTTACCAATCCACACAAACCTAATATTTGCTAGACACTCCTAGTTACACAAGCTTCTTAAGACCAAAAAATAAATTTCCCCGCACAGACTTCCCATTTTAAAAAATGAGCGTATACACTTTAAAAACCTTGCGGACCAGACACCGCCTGAATTCAAAAAAGAGAGGATGACGCCCATGGGAAGCACACAAAAAATCGCCATAGTCGGCGCCGGCCTGGGCGGTGCCGCTGCGGCTACCTTGCTGCAGCAAGCCGGCTTCAACGTGAATGTCTACGAACAGGCGCCGGAGTTCTCCCGCCTGGGTGCGGGAATCCACATGGGCCCCAACATCATGAAAATCTTCCGCCGCATGGGCATCGAAAAACAGCTGGACCTGATGGGCTCGCACCCTGAGCACTGGTTCAGCCGCTGCGGCGAAAGTGGTGATTACCTCTCGCGCATCCCGCTCACCGGTTATGGCGCCTCCTACATCACCGTGCACCGTGGCGACCTGCATGCGTTGCAGATGTCCACGCTGCAGCCCGGTACCCTGCACTTCAACAAGCGCCTGGAAACCCTCGAAGAAACCGATACCCAGGTGCGCCTGACCTTCGCCGACGGCACGGTGACCTATGCCGACATCGTGATCGGCGCCGACGGCATCAATTCGAAGATCCGCGAAGAACTGCTGGGGGTGGAGAAACCCTTGTACAGCGGCTGGGTGGCGCACCGCGCATTGATCCGAGGCGAGCAACTGGCCAAGTACGACCTCAGGTTCGAAGACTGCATCAAGTGGTGGACCGAGGATCGCCACATGATGGTCTACTACACCACCGGCAAGCGCGACGAGTACTACTACGTCACCGGCGTACCCCATGCCGAATGGGACTTCCAGGGCGCCTTCGTCGACAGCAGCCGCGAAGAGATGTTCGAAGCCTTCAAGGGCTACCACCCCACCGTGCAGGCGCTGATCGAATCCACCGATAGCGTGACCAAGTGGCCGCTGCGCAACCGCAACCCGTTGCCGCTGTGGAGTCGCGGTCGCCTGGTATTGCTTGGCGACGCCTGCCACCCGATGAAGCCGCACATGGCCCAGGGCGCCGGCATGGCCATCGAAGATGCCGCCATGCTCACCCGCTGCCTGCAGGAAACCGGGATCAGCGACTACCGCAACGCCTTCGAACTGTATGAAGCCAACCGCAAGGAACGCGCGTCCCGGGTGCAAGCGGTGTCCAATGCCAACACCTGGCTACGCACCCAGGAAGACCCGGCCTGGGTCTACGGTTACGACCTGTATGCCCAGGAGCTGAAGTCGGGGGTGGCCGCATGAGTACCTTTCTCCATGGCGGCAACGTGCAGGCCAATGGCATTCGCCAGCACTATCTGCGCTACGGCGGTACAGGCCCGGCGCTGATCCTGGTCCCGGGCATCACCAGCCCGGCAATTACCTGGGGTTTCGTCGCCGAGCGCCTGGGTGAGCAGTTCGATACCTATGTGCTGGATGTGCGCGGGCGCGGGCTGTCGTCCACCGGGCCGGAACTGGATTACAGCGCCGACACCTGCGCCGAGGACATTGGCGCATTTGCCGACGCACTGGGCCTGGACAGCTACCACCTGGTCGGCCACTCCATGGGTGCGCGCTTTGCCGTGCACAGTGCGATCAAGCACCCGCAAGGCGTCAACCGCATGGTGTTGATCGACCCGCCGGTGTCCGGTCCTGGCCGGCGGGACTACCCGAGCAAACTGCCTTGGTATGTCGACTCGATCCGCCTGTCAGTGACTGGCATGGATGCCCAGGCGATGCGCGCCTTCTGCGCCACCTGGACCGATGAGCAGCTGCAACTGCGCGCCGAGTGGCTGCACACCTGCTACGAACCGGCCATCGTGCGTGCCTTCAATGACTTCCACACGGTGGACTTCCACCAGCACCTGCCCCACCTCAAGGCCCCTGCCCTGCTGATGGTGGCCGGGCGCGGCGGGGTGATCCTCGATGAAGACATCGCCGAAATCCAGGCCCTGCAACCGAGTATCCAGGTCGCGCGCGTGCCGAACGCCGGGCACATGATCCCGTGGGACGACCTTGAGGGCTTTTTCGATGCCCTTGGCGACTTCCTCACCCAACAATAAGGACACCCCCATGCTCAAGCCCTACCGCATCGGCCAGATCGTGCCCAGTTCCAACACCACCATGGAAACCGAGATCCCGGCCATGCTCAACGCGCGCCAGGCGATCCGTCCTGAGCGCTTTACCTTCCACTCCAGCCGCATGCGCATGAAGCAAGTGCGCAAGGAAGAACTGGCGGCGATGGATGGCGAGTCCGACCGTTGCGCCATCGAATTGTCCGACGCCAAGGTCGACGTGCTGGGGTATGCCTGCCTGGTGGCGATCATGGCCATGGGCCTGGGCTACCACCGCAAATCCGAACTACGCCTGCGCCAGGCTACGGCCGACAACGACGCCAATGCCCCGGTGATCACCAGCGCAGGCGCCTTGATCGAAGGCTTGAAGGTGATGGGCGCCAAGCGTATCGCGATTGTTGCGCCCTATATGAAACCGCTGACCGAACTGGTGGTGAACTACATCCGCGCAGAAGGCTTTGAAGTCGTCGACTGGCGCGCCCTGGAGATCCCCGACAACCTCGAAGTGGCCCGCCACGACCCCGCCAACCTGCCGGCCATCGTTGCCGGCATGAACCTGGAAGGCGTCGACGTGATCGTGCTGTCGGCCTGCGTGCAGATGCAGTCGCTGCCGGTGGTGGCCAAGGTCGAGGCGCAAACCGGCAAACCTGTGCTCACCGCCGCCATCGCCACCACCTACGCCATGCTCAAGGCACTGGACCTGGAACCTATCGTTCCCGGGGCCGGTGCCCTGCTTTCCGGCGCCTACTGAGGGAACTGAAATGAGCGAACAATCCGCCGACGCCAATTACCAAGGCGTGTGGGGCAACCGCATTGGCTTCGGCAACAAAGCCGCGCTGCTGATGATCGACTTCATGCAGGGCTACACCCGCGAAGGCGCGCCACTGTTCGCGCCCGGCGTGGTCAGCGCCGTGGCTGAAAGCGTCGAACTGCTGGCCTGTGCACGCCGACACGGGATTGCGGTGGTGCACACCAATATCCGCTACCATCCCGGCCATTTCGCCGACGGCGGCATCTGGGTGAAAAAGGCCCCGGTAATGAAAGACATGGTCGAAGGCAACCCTCTGGCGGCGTTCTGCACCGAGGTATTACCCCAGCCTGATGAAGTGGTGATCAGCAAACAGTACGCCAGCGCATTTTTCGGCAGCAGCCTGGCCCCGATGCTGCACGCCCAAGGTATCGATACCGTGGTACTGGCCGGCTGCTCCACCAGCGGCTGCATCCGCGCAACAGCAGTGGACGCGGTGCAACACGGGTTTCGCACCATTGTCGTGCGCGAATGCGTCGGCGATCGCCATCCGGCGCCCCACGAAGCCAACCTGTTCGATATCGACAGCAAGTACGGTGATGTGGTGAGCAAGCTGGAGGCGATGCGCCAATTCAGGGAGCAATAAGGCTTCACCCGGAACCGCGCCATAGAGCGCGGTCCTGCAAAAAACTGTGAGCCGCCGAGGTTGAGAACCTCGGTGCAGCTTTCAGTCTTCTGACACTGCCTTTGGACGTCGCTTTAACAGCACGCCGAAGTGCTGGAACAAAAGCGGCTGTATAAAAACCATAAGTCACCGCCAGGAGACACCCCATGCCCATTGCGAATGCTGTGCCCGCGACTACAGTCGCCGATCCCGTCACCACGCTCTACCACAAGATCACCTGGAAGCTGATCCCTTTCCTGTGTTTCTGTTATCTGGCCGCCTACCTGGACCGCATCAACATCGGCTTCGCCAAACTGCAGATGCTCGACCAGCTGCACTTCAGCGAAACCGCCTTCGGCCTTGGCGCCGGCTTGTTTTTCGTCGGCTACATCATCTTTGAAGTGCCCAGCAACCTGGTGCTGGAGCGGGTCGGCGCGAAGATCTGGATCGCGCGCATCATGATCACCTGGGGCTTGCTCTCGGCCTGCACCATGCTGGTCACCTCCACCACCCAGTTCTACATCCTGCGTTTTTTGCTCGGTGCCGCCGAAGCCGGTTTCCTGCCGGGGGTGCTGTACTACCTGACCACCTGGTTCCCCATTCACCGGCGTGGGCGCATCATCGCGCTGTTCATGATCGGACTGCCGCTGTCCAGCGTGATCGGCGGCCCGCTGTCTGGCTGGATCATGGGCCACTTCGACCAGATGGCCGGGCTGCGTGGCTGGCAATGGCTGTTCCTGATCGAAGCGGTACCCAGCGTGTTGCTGGGGGTGCTGACGTTCTGGGCGCTGCCCAACAGCTACCAGCAAGCCAAATGGCTGTCGGATGAGGAAAAGGCCCTGCTGGAAAACGAGCTGCGCAAAGACGACGCCGATGGTGCCGGCAGCAAGCACAGCTTCCGTGACGGTTTCTTCAATCTCAAGGTGTGGATGCTCGGCGGTATCGACTTCTCGATCCTGCTCAGTGCCTATGCCATGGGCTTCTGGATGCCCACCTTCATCCGCAATGCCGGGGTCACCGACACCTTCCATATCGGCATGCTTACCGCCCTGCCCAGCGTGGCCGCACTGCTCGGCATGCTGCTGATCGGCGCCAGTTCCGACAAGCACCGCGAACGCCGCTGGCACATCATCGTGCCGTTTTTCATCGGCGCGGCGGCGATGGCCACCAGCACTTTTTTCACCCATAACGTAGCTGCCACCGTGGCGTTGTTCGCGATTGCCTCGGCGGCCATCATCGGTGCGGTGCCGGTGTTTTTCAGCCTGCCTGCGACCTTTCTCAAAGGCACTGCCGCGGCTACCGGGTTTGCCCTGGCCTGTTCGGTTGCCAATATCGCGGGCCTGGTGAGCAACTCGCTGATGGGCGTGGCGATCGACGTGACCGGCAGCAGTGCGGGCGCGCTGTGGTTTTTTGCCGGCTGCCTGATGCTCAGCAGTTTGCTGGTGATTGCGCTGCCAGCGAAACTGGTGAACCGTTGAGCGCTTGAGCCGAACACGCCTGCAAGATCTCCAGCAGCTTCAGGGTCAGGTGCGTGGCCTGCCCTGGCGTTGCCACATTGGTGAACCCCATCAGCAATCCCTGCTCACGCCCGGCTTCGAGGGTCCAGCCGGACAAGGGTTGAACGCCCAGGCCGGCCATGTCGGCGGCCTCTGCGACCTGCACATCCGACACCTGCACGCGCAACCGCGCGAGCAAATTGATCCCGCCGGCCTGCTCGTCCACCTGCAAAAACGCGGCGCAATGCGTTTGCAGTGCTTGCACCAGCATCGCCCTGCGCTGCGCATACAAGCCGCGCATCTTCTTCAAATGCCGAGTGAAGTGCCCCTGCTCCAGAAAGTCCGCCGCCGTCAGTTGCAGTAGCTGTGCACTGCGCTGCTGCAACACCTTGGCACTGTGCTGAAATGTGTCGATCAACGCCGCCGGCACCACCAGATAACCCAGGCGCAAACCGGGAAACAGCATCTTGCTGAAGCTGCCGGCATAGATCACCCGGTCATCGGCGTCCTGGCTTTTCAACGCTGCCAACGGCTGGCCCTGGTAGCGAAACTCGCTGTCATAATCATCTTCGACCACCCAACTGCCCTGCGCCCGCGCCCACCCCAGCAAGGCCCGACGCCGCGTCGGGCTCAGCGCCACCCCCAGCGGGCTCTGGTGCGCCGGTGTGACGATCGCCAGCCGCGCCTGCTCGCCGCGCCGGATGCCCTGCTGCACATCCAGCCCATCGTGATCCACGGGCACCGGCACCAGCGCCACCCCCAGATGGCGCAACAATTGACGTGCATGCAGGTAGCCCGGGTCTTCGAACCAGCAAGCCTGTCCCGCCATGTCCAATGCATCGCACAGCAGTGTCAGGCACCCGGCGTAGCCGGCACACACAAACACTTGGCTGGGCGTGCATTCCACGCCGCGGTACAACGCCAGGTAGCTGGCAATCGCCACCCGCAATGCCTGGGCCCCCTGTCCGTCGCCCATCGCCAGGCTGTCGGCATCAATGCGCCGCACTTGCCGGGTGACCAGGCGTGCCCACAATTTACGCGGGAAGGCATCCAGCGCTGGCAAGCCCATTTGCAGTGGGCGCGGCCCGCTGACCAGCGGTGGCACCCTGGGCAACGGCTTTACCTTGACCGGTGCCAGCGTTGCGGCAATCACCGTACCGGCCTGCCCACGGGCCTGGAAAAAACCTTCGCTGACCAGCAACTGATACGCCGCCTCCACGGTCCCCCGCGCCACCTTAAGTTCCTGGGCCAGTGCGCGGACCGAAGGCACACGCTCGCCAGGCCGCAACTGGCCCTGGTCGATAGCCAGGCGAAAGCGCCGATAGATTTCCTGGTATTTGGGCAGTGACGGCATCGTATTCAGCTCGTTGGCAAGACGGGTGGGAGTCTGATCATGTCCCAACCCACTTGTCCAATCATGCCCCTGTCGACGGGCAACTGCCGCCGCGAAAATGGCGCATCCCCCACACCTACAAGGATCGCACCATGAAACACCGTCTCGATTACGCCCTGGCCGCCCCCGATGGCTACAAAGCGCTGGGCTCCGTGCACAGCTATATCCACCGCTGCGGCCTGGAGAGAGAACTGATCGACCTCGTGTACCTGCGGGTCTCGCAGCTCAATGGCTGCGCCTATTGCCTGGACTCCCATTCCCGCGATCTGCTCAAACAGGGCGTGAGCCTGGAAAAGATCATGTTGCTGGCCACCTGGCACGAAGCGACAGTGCTGTTCACACCCCGTGAATGCGCGGCGCTGGCTTGGGCCGAGGTAGTCACGCAGGTGGCGCAAAGCCAGGTCCCGGATGCCGACTACGCCGCCGTTGCGGCTGTATTCAGTGACAAGGAAGTCGCCGACCTGACCCTGGCAATTTCCTTGATGAACGCGCTGAACCGCGTCGCCATCAGCTTTCGCAAGGTACCGGCAGCGATCAAGGCGCATCTGGAGAACCTTAACCATGAATGAACACGTCGAGTTTCAGCTGATGGAAACCGTGGCCGACTGCATGGCCAGTTTCGACATCATGCGCCAATTGCGTCCGCACCTGACCGACGCCCACGCATTCGCCGGGCAGGTCCAGCGTCAACGGGAGAGCGGCTACTACTTGCTGGCCGCCCGTGAGCACGGACGGGTGATTGGCCTGGCCGGTTACCGCCTCACGGAAAATACCCTCTACGGCCGCTTTATCTATGTCGATGACCTGGTCGTGGACGCCCCCCTGCAACGCAGGCGCCTGGGTGAACAGCTGCTTGAGCGGGTACGCCAGGCAGCCCGCGCTTTAGGCTATCGTTACCTGGTGCTGGACACCGGCATGCATATGGCCCTGGCCCAGCGCTTCTACTTCCGCCAAGGCCTGCTTCCACGGGGCATGCATTTTTCCCAGGACCTGAGCCAATGACCCACGCCCTGCTTCTCAGCTTCAGCCCCCACGGCAAGACCGCGCAGACCTTCAAGCTGGCCCGTGCTCTGCTCAACGACCTGGTGCCTGGCGCCGAAGTTATCGAGCGCGACTACGGCAGCCAGGCTCTGGCGCCGCTGACCCGTGAATACGCGAACGCGCTCACCACCCCTGGCGGCCTGAGTGGCAGCGCCACGGCGCTGTCGGAACAGCTTATCGTCGAGCTGGAAGCCTGCGACCTGTTGATTGTCTGCACACCGGTGCACAACTTCACCGTACCGGCAGCGCTCAAGGCCTGGATAGACCATGTAGTACGCATCCATCGCAGCTTCACCATCAATGCGCAGTTCGAGAAAGTCGGCCTGCTCAAGGACCGACGCACCTTTGTGC
Source organism: Pseudomonas khavaziana (assembly GCF_036704165.1). Taxonomy (NCBI): domain Bacteria; kingdom Pseudomonadati; phylum Pseudomonadota; class Gammaproteobacteria; order Pseudomonadales; family Pseudomonadaceae; genus Pseudomonas; species Pseudomonas khavaziana. The sequence continues at coordinate 3,119,974 of NZ_CP129946.1, read as the reverse complement.
TGGTCAGCAGCGGCAATGCGCGCAAAGGGCATGAGCCGGACTTTCTCACGCCTTACATGACCGCCATCCTGTCTACGGTGGGCATCCACTCCGTGGATTTCATCTACCTGGGCGCCATGGTGCGGGGTGAAGAAGCGGTCGCCCGGGCCGTGGAGCAGGCACATCGACAGCTGTACGAGGCAATCAGCCTCAGCTGAGAGCGGGCTGCGCACGCTTGCCTCGACAAGCCGCTTGAGTGCGCAAATCGACTGGCCCCTCCATGGGCCAGTCAGACCTCGTCATACATTGGGCGCTTCGACTTTCAAACGGTTCACCTGCACAACTCGGTCGTCAGAACCCGCTTTACGCGGGGCATTGATCGTTATCATCATGCCATCATTGGTGACAAATGTCGGCTTGGCCGCATCCTCCGTCGAGCCCTTGGGGTAGGCATTCTTGATAGACAAGTATCGATGTTCCCCAGCCTTGTCGCCGTGCAGAGTGGCTACCAGGTCCCCCTCAGGCGTAACGCCCCAATCCAAAACCTGCGAGGCGCTGTAGTCCAGCTTGATAACACTTGCAACCGGATCATTGATGATCACAGCCTGATTGCCCTTGTTAATTTCATAAGTATTAAACCCACCCTGGCCGACGATATCGGCTCCCCCATTGACAATAATAACGTTTGCGCCTTTGCCCGTTAGCACCACGTCCTTTTTGCCGTTCAACGTCAGGTGATTGTTTTCATCATCGCCCTGGATAAAACTTTCTCCATTTTCAACCGTGACGGCATTGGAGAAAGAATGGAAATACGCAATTGGCGTTACACCATTGGTTTTAGAGTCCGGGGTGTTTGCCGCAATCGTACCGCTTTTAAAGTTGATGACGTGCCCTGAATAGGCAACTGTTTTAGTCTCGCCAACAACGCTGTAAGTGGTGCGCAGTTCACCCGAAAAGCTCAGCGTATTGGTGCCGTCGCCGCCCCAGATTTCTGAGGCTTTCGGGCTGAAACCGTTTTTCTCGGTGTCTTGAACTTGTCTCGTTTGCTCGAGTGTCTGGCGCGCATCGGCATTGAAGTTAAAGGTATCGTCGGCGTCTCCCCCAGTGATCAGCTTTTTGCCTCCCTCAAAAGAAAAATAGTTGTGCTTTTTCATCACCCCCGCCACGACGTCATCTCCGTCGCCCAACACCCAGAACGTGCCTCTGCCTCCTCCCTGTACACCTTCGACAGGCTTGATCGACATGCTATTCCAGGACTCTTCAGGTGCGGTAATGCGGTCATTACCGCCGCGGACAGTGGCGGCTGGAACTTTGCCGTCCACTTTGATCAGGTTCAGTAGCAAACTCGGAATGTTCCACCAGAGTGAAGGAGTCAGCGGAACTTTCCCCGGAACCTCTGTGACCTCGACCTTGGTGTTGCCATACACAACACGCTCATAAAGATCCTTGCCTGGCCCTTCCAGGAATGCCTTGTAGTGAGCCCGTCTTTGGTCCTCGTTTTCTTCGGTGTATTTCGCTTCCAAGTAGGGTTTCATCACATCAAACCCCGGTTCAAACCCCAGGAATGATTTCAAGCCAAGCGTAAACTTTTGGCCGCCCGTCAACGGCGTGTGTTTATCAATATCTTCCACAGTTCGCACGGCCGAATAAATGGACTGTGCAATCATCAGCCCGCCTGCCACGATCAGCCCCGCCGGCCCGGCACTGCTGAATCCCGCGAGAAATGCCGCGCCCAAGGCCAGCGACGTAGAGGCATTGGCGACGGCGAAGGCACCATTGACGTAGTGATCCTGAGCTTCTTTACCGGTGCTACGCCCCGCTTTCTTAAACGAATCGACAGCCGTGTAGATATCAAACGGAATACTGATAAATGAACCGACGCCCCGTGCCGCTTTGCCGATCATCTTGCCCACGGTAGATGATTGAAAGCTGAGTATTGCCGGTGCGGCCTTGTCGACCACCTTCTGCGCCACTTTATTGAGCCCCGCCTCCACGCCCATTCCGACGTAGTCAGCGCCTACAGCACCCAACCCAATGACGCCCGCCGTGGTGTCGCCACGTTGGATGCTCTCAATGGAACTGCGCAACCCTTGAAAGGTACTGAAAGCCTGAAAACCCAGGCCTCCCGAGTGAGTTGCGCCTGTTTTTCCGGGTGTACCCGAGGAAAAAAAGTCTGCGGGGAGCGCTTTATTGCTGCGCTGCATATCGCGTATGGCGCCAGCATGTCGCGACATATCACGGGTGGACTGTTGCAGAGCCTCTGGGATAGTGCCGCCGTCTCGCCTGCTCAGCAGCGGTACAGTGGGCTCACGCAGGGAGCTGATCTCAGCAAGCACATCACTTGTACGCTTGCCGACATCACTCGATCCAGATTTGACAAACGCCTCCAAGCGCAAATAGTCAACTTCCATCTCACCGACCATCTTTCTGCCATCTGGATCATCGGGCAACTGAGCCTCGATCGGATTGCCATTGAGGTTTACCCCCATTTTGTAAAGTTCAACACGGCTGACGTCCATTTCACCGAACCGAATGGGCGGCTGATTGGCATCAAGCTCTTTCAGGCGCGCTAATACGGTTGGGTCAATCGTTTGTACTGTCTTAGGCGGTGTGACTACCGTTAGTTTGGGCAAATCCTGCGCAGGTGTTTTAGGCGGCGTCACTAGGTTACCGGGTGGCGTCGTGATCCGTGCGTTCGATGGGCCGGTTGCTGTAGGAAAAAGTTTGTCGAGCGCTGTCTTGGTTTGTGGGTTGAGCCTTCCTTCATAGAGACGCGATGTATAAGTCTCTTCCATAAAATCTCGTGGGCTTCTGCCGGCACGCGTACTGTCTTGAGGGCCTACCTCAGGAAACCGTTCCTTGTTGCCGATCACTTCCAGGAAGCCTTTGGCATCGGCTTTGTAATAGCCAAGCATACCCAGCTTACCGGCGATCAACGCGGCTTGCTTCTTGGTGAGAGGATCAAGGCCTTTGACTTCATCTCGATGGCCAACTCGATCGGCGACGGTATCGCCGTTCTTAGAGGCAGCAGAAAAAAAATCATCGCCGACAATCAACGTGGGAGGGTTGCTGAACAGCAGTTTCGTTTCCGGGTGATCCCCAGGTTTGGCAATAATAACGTCGATATGGCCGGCTACAGCCATCGCAGTTTTGGGTGTTTTTACCTGAATTCTTTGCAGCGCTGTATCCACCGCCTTAGCTACCTGTTCAGACCTGGCGGGATCACTGCTGGTCGGGCTGAGGATCTCAAAGGTTGTACCTCGAACAGCCTCGGTACGCGAATTAAATAGCGTGCCTATTTGTGCGGTGGCCAGGGAGGATCGCTGTTGCTCTATGCGTTCGAAGGCATAAGGGTATCCAACAGGCGTAGCGGCCTCCTTGATAGTATTGATCAAGCTGTGCTCGAGCTCCCTCATGGGCGACAACAGTGAGGAGTTTGGGTGTTTTCCGATAAAGTCCTGGACGGACTTCAATGTCTCTTTCGTATGATGAAATTGTGACATCCCCTTAGAGTCATGCAGCTTGCCCAAGCCTAGTGTAATTTTTTCATAGTCCGCCGCCGCCTGACCGGCAGGGACCGGTGCCTGTTTACCGAATGCCTCTTTAGTTGGCACACGCGTGGCGTCGATCACCTTAACGTTATCAAGGCCGTTCAAGGGTGCATCGTACATGAAACGTATAGAGTTATTGTCGCTGGAAACCTCAGGAACATGATCGGGTTTAAATACACTGATCAGATATTTAGGATTAGAGCTGTCCTTGTTATATGGCCGATGTAAATATTTTAATTCGGGACTGGTAAATATACTTTTCAAACCTTTTTCAAAAGCCGCCTTGGAAAAAAACACTGCAAATCCAGCATTTGGATCATCGTAATAGTAGGTTCGAGCGCCTGTATCGTCGACGATTACCCCTGCCGATAGGCGATGCTCTTCAGCGCTGATCAACAGTGTCGTGGTAGCAGCAAAATCGTAAAGTCTCGGTGCAATCTGGGTATAGGCTTCAACTTTTCTGGTCGCTGGGTCATGCGCAACCTTAACTTTTTTGACTTTTTCTTGCACCTCGGCCAACTTGCGATAAAACGCTTGGGATTCGGGTTCGTCCGGATGCGCAATTGCATGGTAAACATTACTAAAAAACGTATCTTGCTTGCCCTCTGCCACAGCCAACGACAAAAGATGGGTGAACCCTGCACATCGCCCTCCCGATAACTTATTGATTATAGAAAGGTAATAACCCTGCGGCCGCGGCGTGACCTTAACCCCTTTGTCCGTGATCACCTTAGTAAATATTCTCGCATCATCAAGGGGGATACTTATAAGGCGCTGCTCAACCAGATACCGTAGTGCCCCCATTTCCCGCGGGCTCAATTGCTGATCCAGTGCCAACCGCATCAATGCCAAGTTGCTCATTTTTGGAGAATGCCCCGGCAAACTTACGGCGGAGGGTGTGTCATAGCCTCGCTTAAAATCGTCGTGGCCAGGCCCCGTGACGGCATCGCTCATCTTGCTGACAAAATGTTCAAGCACTTTGTTGTCCGGTACATGGACAGGCTCAGTTTCTACGTACCGTCCCTTGACACTCGACATATCCCTTCGGGTTCGGCTGTGTTCAACGGCTTGTACAGGAGGTGAAGTTTCGGTACCCCGAGGTTGAACATAGCCAAAGAACGGTTGAGTGGTAGCCGAGGATACGTGCGACATGAAGACTTCCAAAGATAAGTAAATTCAAAAGCTGCCCCCGTAACAGGCAAGCCGTAGAGGGCTAACCTACAAACACACACGGTAAGTAACCATCGGATTTATCTGCGAGGTTTCTGTTAGTAACGTTGCAAATCAGCCCCCCGTCTCATTGTGTTTTTCTTCCTCGCTCATACCCAAAAACACTTGTTCCTTATCACCGGGGCTGGGGCTAGAATCGGCGCCATTCTTGCACCTGCCTTCCTGACACGAGCCACCCATGAGCTTTGATTTCGACACCCTCCACTCGCGCCTCGGCACCGGCAGTACCAAGTGGAACCGTTACCCGCAAGACGTTCTGCCGATGTGGATCGCCGACATGGACATCGCCGCGCCCCCCGCCGTATTGCAAGCCCTGCATGCACGACTCGACCAGCAGATCCTCGGCTACAGCGTGGCCGGCGACGACGTGCGCGACGCCATCGTCGCCGACCTGTGGGCCAAGTACGCCTGGCGTGTACAACCTGAAGAGCTGCTGTTCCTGCCCGGCGTCGAACCTGGTTTCAATATGGCCCTGCATGCCTTTGTCCAACCCGGCCAGGCGGTGGTATTGCAAACCCCCAACTATCGGCCGATTCGCCTGGCCCCCGGCCATTGGGGCCTGCCGCGCATCGAAGTGCCATTTGGACTGATCAACGGCGAATACATCACGCCAATGCCCGCCATGCGCGAGGCATTGAGCGGTGCCGGCGCACTGCTGTTGAGCAACCCGCATAACCCCATCGGCAAGGTCTTCCCCCACGAAGAACTGCTGGCGGTGGCCAACGCCTGCCTGGAACACGGCGCACTGATCATCAGTGACGAAATCCACGCCGAGCTGTGCTTCGACGGCCGCCGCCACATTCCCACCGCCAGCCTCAGCCCCGAGATCGCCCAGCGCACCATCACCCTGATGTCGGCGAGCAAGGCGTATAACGTCGCCGGCTTGAAGACCTGCTTTGCCGTGGTGCAGAACGCCGAGGTGCGCGAACGCTTCAATCAGGCGCGCTGCGGCATGGTCGACAGCGTCAGCCCGCTGGGCCTGGAAGCCACCCGCGCCGCCTACAGCCAATGCGGCGAATGGCTCGCTGCGTTGGTGCAGTACCTGCAGGCCAACCGCGATTACCTGCTCGACGCGGTAAAAAAACGCCTGCCCGGCGTGGTGATGCACGCACCCCAAGGCACCTTCCTGGCGTGGCTCGATTGCAGCGCCCTGGGCCTGGACGACCCGCAGCAGTTTTTCCTTGAACAGGCCAAGGTCGGCTTGAGTGCAGGAATCGAGTTTGGCGATGACAGCCAGCAGTTCGTGCGCCTGAATTTCGGCTGCCCACGGGAGATGCTCGAGGAAGGTGTGCGGCGTATGGAAATCAGCTTACAAAAGCGCTGAGGCCGGCCGGAACCCCTCCGGGGCTTTTCAACACACACCTGGCATAGTTGCCTGCTGTGCTTTGAAACCCCGGAGCCGACCGTCCATGATCCTGCCACCCAACCCCCCTCCTTTACCCGTCTGGGATTTCAAACCCATCACCGGCGAAAAGCCTGAGACGATGCCGACCTATGCGCTGGTGGACGCTCCGCGACGCCAGCTGGCCGATAGTCGCCTAACCCCGAAAAACCAGAGAGCCGACTACAAACAACTTCTGCACGCCACGCACAATGCGCTGCCCAGAGTGCGCGACGAGGCCAAGAAATGGGCCGAGGACATGGTGTTCAAATTGACCGGCAGCAAGATAGATGCCGACACTATTTTCCTCAATCGCTTCCAGCAAGCCCAAAGTGCCAACACTGCCACCGGTTGGGAGCATATGGAAGAAGAGCCGACGGTGTCCCAGGCGCTGCCGGACGCACTGCTCGGCAACTTCAACGAACACGACTCGCTACCGGGCGTGCTTGACCAGCAAGCCGGCTTGTACAGGGCCGGCCGCGGGCAGAGCACAAAAGGCGGCTACGGCGCCCACAACCAGTTTGCGTTGACGCCATCGCAACTGATGCATGAAAGCTGGAAAAGCGACTTTCAAATGCACATGACCCAAAAGCTCGAGAGCTTCTGGCGCGATCATGGCGATGACTACCGCACCAGCTTGAAAGGCGAGTTCGTCTACCAGGCCCGCCAACAACTCAAGTCCTACGAGCGTGCCTCGCCCGCCGAGCGCGCACGGATGCCAGCCGAACAGCGCTTTACCCGGGACGACTACCGCCTGGTCATGGGCGCGGCCTCCAACCTACCGCTGGCCGAAGACCAAGCCCTGACCGTCGAACAACTGCGTGCACAAGCGCCGGTCAAAGGCGTGGTATTGACCCACCTATTCGATATCAACGGTTTACCGGCCAACGATATCCTGCGCTTTACCGCTGCCGATGACGGCCCAGTCCGACAATTGCGTGACCGTCGTGACGGCGTGCAGCTGCTCTATGTACCCGGTCATCAACCGGCGTTCCTGCGTTTTGACTCCCTGACCGCGATGGACCAGTGGGTAGCCGCACAAGGCCGGGACGCCGATAAGCGCAAGGCCCTGGAAAGCCACTTCCCCCTCAGGGACCGGCAAGACAATGACGTCGGGTTCTGGAGCGATGTAAAGGCCTTCATCACCGGCGACCATCAATCGAACAAAGGCGTCGACACAGCCCTGCGTGACTTGGGCAACGGCCATTGGGACAGCATCGAAGGCACCGTCATCGACAGTGCCAACGTACGCATTCAGGGCGACGTATTCAGTGTGATCAAAGACGCCACGCAAATACGCATGTCACGAGATGCCGACACCATGATCAAGTCCAACAGCGAGGTCACCCGTGACACCTGGCTGAACGATTTGACGGTGGCCGCAGGCCTGGCGGCCAAATTCGCGGTGATTGGCGAACCGATCGTTATCGGGATAGCTGCTGCTACCGGCTTCGTGGAAACCGAAGTTGGCGTCGAGAAATCGATCACCGGCGACACTCAGGCTGAGCGAAAACACGGTAGTACTGCGGCGCTGGATGGTGCACTGAATGAGCTGTTTGCCGTAGGAGGCGGCACTGAGAGGGGCTCTACTATTGAGCGCCCCACCACGATTCCGATACGCCAGGAAATGTTTGCCGACGGTCAGCAGGCCCAGGTCATCGATCACCCGCTGAGCGCCAGTGCCTACACCCTACCGCGAGCCAATGGCTACGATCTGGTGGACCGCAATCAGGTCTATCGCTATCTGGACAACAGGCCGGGGGAACTCACCAACCTCGAATCAGCAGCGCACACTGCCCCGCTCGAAGGCTTTGAAGCGTTTTGCCCCTCGCCCGTGCCAAGTGGGCGGGTACGCCGCGGCGCCAACGAAGAATGCTTCGCCAAAGTCATAGCGAACGTGCCCGAGGCCGAAAGACCGCTGCAGGCCTTGGAGCATGTGCGGCTATTTCCGTCCAAGGCCGGTCTGTTCAAGCGTGAGCGCACAGTAGTCTTCGAAAAACGCCTGCACAAACTGATCGAAGGCGAGACCGGCGCCCAACTGGTACCAGTCAATAATGGCGAACGCATCACCTATAGGTCACAGGTGCAAGGCCAGATCATTGCCGACCCCGGTTTCGGCTTTTACGCAGGCGCTGACGAACGTGCCTTTGCCGAAGACACGCGGGTGGTCAAGCTCAATAGCATCAGCAAGGCCAGCGATGATCAACGCCAAGTCAGGGGCGTCGTCGTACACAGTGGCAGCCAGCAATACCTGGTGGTGGAAGCCGACACCGCCGAGTTCTATTACGCGCCGCTGGGCAGCGCACAGACCGGCGATATCAGTTTCAAAAAGTGCGGGCCGCTTGAAATGGGCCTCGCCCAGGGTTACCGCCAGTTTCTGAGCGCACATCACGCTGTGCCAGCCGTTGAGGCCGACTTTATCGCCCTGCCCACCCTCAAGAAGGCCTACAAGCAATTGAAGCAGTTTGGTTTTCGCGAAACCGAAATCAATGAATTGAAGCAGCAATGCAAGGGCATGAGCCCTGAACAGAAGCGGGAAGTGGTGTACCAGTTGCAGCAAGCCAACGCCATTCTCAAACCAGACGTCGCCCTGCGCCCCCGTCGTGTCACGCCATTGCAAACACCGCCGGATTTTGTACGTTGGCCGGCCCGACAACAAAACCAGTTCTACGCCCAGCAAGCCAAGGACGCCGTTAACCAGGCCCTCAAGGCGACCGGACTGGGACCCGGCAACCTGGTGCGCTCAACCACTGATATGGCCAGGGCCGATGCAGCAACCATCACCCTGGGTTGGTTACGGCGCACCACCAGCCTGAAAGCGCCCCACGCGGGCGATATGATCATGAAGACCGGCGCGGGCAATTGCGGCGAAATGGCCATTCTAGCCCGTGACATCCTCACTAAAAGTGGGGCCAGGGCCGCCGAATGGCACGTGGGTGATGCACACGCCTTCGCGGTGGTCGGTGGCCCGACAGGCGATGTAAAGCCCACCGTTGATTTCTCCGAACCGTCCTGGGCCAACGCGTGGGTAGTCGACCCATGGGCTGACATCGCCTGCCCGGCGCCGGAATACATGGCTCAATTGAAAGCCACCATGGCCAAATGGGACAAGGCCGGCTGGAAAATCCGTGAGGGTATCAAGCGCGATATGAGCCCCCTGGATCCGGACTGGCTCGACAGGCTCGTCAACCAACCCAAGCAGCCCTACGCCTCGCAAATTGAACCCGCCAAGCCGACGTCCGTCCGACTCCCGCTCCGGCCCGCCAATACCGTGCAGGTGGCCATGGGCGAATCAACAACCCTGAAGACTGGAGACGAGGCGCTTGCGACCCGCAGCTTGACCGACTGCTCGGCCATTGCCGTACTCAGCGACTGGGATGGTGCCCGCTACAGGAGCCGCACGCTGATGCACCTCACCGGCAGCAACCTGGAACTTGGGTTACGGGGGGATGCCCAAGCGCTGCTGGACAAATTGCAAGCGTCCTTGAACAACGGTGGGCGCGTTATTCTGGTGGGAGGCATCAGTTCAGACTCCCTGCAAGGCATGGCCACCACCATCGGGCAATCATTCCAGGGTGGCCAACCGCTCAGGGACTTGCTTCAACCGCGACCGGGCGTTTCCGTGACACTTGCCAGTTCCCTGGGCATCACGGTCAATGCCGACGGCACGTTTGAGCTGCTCGAAGGCACTGGCAAGGGCATATTTACCGTGGATCAGGTCAGGGAAATCTTCAACCGGATTGACTGACGAGGCTCGCTGCCCCCATGCCTGGCCTGTCCGCCTAGGCGGCAGCACCTACAACTTGGCGATGGACACTTCGGTCGACTTCACAAAGGCGATCACTTCACTGCCCACTTTCAATTCCAAGTCACGCACAGAGCGCGTGGTAATGACAGACGTCACAATGCCGGATGCGGTCTGCACGTCGATTTCCGACACCACTTCCCCCAGCAAGATCTCCTTGATCACGCCCTTGAACTGGTTGCGCACGTTGATCGCTTTGATGGTCATGTCGGCTTTCCTTTTGGCTGTTGGGTCAATCCGCACGAATGCGCAGGCCTTCAAAATGCGCTGCGCGAACAGATCTTAAAAGGAATAAATAACTATTTATTTATTCTTTAAGGATATATGCGACCTCCCCGTTTCGCGTCCCGCTGATAGCCGATCCCGCGTTCAGCAGCGACCTATGACCGCACATCTTGTGCGTTGACCAACCTTGTTACACACAATATAGTGTGCCAACAAACAGGAAAGACCACTACATAGTGTGCAGTGTCGGTATTTGCCGACCACACTAAGCGCAATATTTCAATGCCTAGCAGCCTGCAAACCGCACATTTTTTTGCACGGTTTCACACACCGTCGGAACAGATCAGGAAGGAGTATTTCAATGCTGAGTTGGGATGAAGTCGACAACGAAGACACCGGTGCAGCGGTGATCAAGGGCGCCAATGCCGGCCATGCAAGCGAAGCCAACATGGACCGTCTCGACGGTGCCGGCGCCGCCGCCGCCATCGAAGCCCGCGCCGTCACCGCCAGTGATTCGGCCGCCATCGTGCGCGCCAAGGCCGCCCTGGACAAACTCGACGTCGCCGAAGGCCTCGCCGAACTCGAAGGCGCCTCCGCCCGCGTCGCCGTTGACGAAAAGCGCATGATCAACTGCCGCGCCGACCTCAACCAACTCGTACCCTTCAAGTACGACTGGGCCTGGCAGAAATACCTCGACGGCTGCGCCAACCACTGGATGCCGCAAGAGGTCAACATGACCGCCGACATCGCCCTGTGGAAAACCCCCGAAGGTCTGACCGACGACGAGCGCCGCATCGTCATGCGCAACCTCGGCTTCTTCTCCACCGCCGACTCCCTGGTTGCCAACAACCTGGTGCTGGCCGTGTACCGCCTGATCACCAACCCGGAGTGCCGCCAGTACATCCTGCGCCAGGCCTTCGAAGAAGCAATCCACACCCACGCCTACCAGTACTGCATCGAATCGCTGGCCATGGATGAAGGCGAGATCTTCAACATGTACCACGAGATTCCATCGGTCGCTAAGAAAGCGGCGTGGGGCCTGAAGTACACCCGTTCGATCTCCGATCCGAAGTTCGAAACCGGCACCGTCGAGACCGACAAGGAACTGCTGCGCAACCTGGTCGCCTACTACTGCGTACTGGAAGGTATCTTCTTCTACTGCGGCTTCACCCAGATTTTGTCCATGGGCCGCCGCAACAAAATGACCGGCGTCGCCGAGCAGTTCCAGTACATCCTGCGCGACGAGTCGATGCACCTGAACTTCGGTATCGATGTGATCAACCAGATCAAAATCGAAAACCCGCACTTGTGGGATGCCGAGATGAAGGAAGAAGCGACACAGATGATCCTGCAAGGGACTCAGTTGGAGATCGAATACGCTCGCGACACCATGCCGCGCGGCGTGTTGGGCATGAACGCTGCGATGATGGAAGACTATTTGAAGTTCATCGCCAACCGTCGTCTGTCGCAGATTGGTTTGAAGGAAGAGTACCCAGGCACGACTAACCCGTTCCCGTGGATGAGCGAGATCATGGACTTGAAGAAAGAGAAGAATTTCTTTGAGACTCGGGTGATCGAGTATCAAACTGGCGGCGCGCTGAGCTGGGATTGATTCAACAGACCCCATTTATGCCCAATCAAACCATCAAGACCCCTTGCGTCGGGCTGTGCTCCACCGTCTACGGTGACCTGGTCTGTCGGGGCTGCAAGCGTTATCACCACGAAGTGATTCAGTGGAATGGCTATAACGTTGAGGAAAAACAGGCGGTGTGGCTGCGCCTGGAACAGTTGCTGGTGCAGGTAATGGCCAGCAAACTGGAGGTCTTCGACCCGCAGCGCCTGCGCCAACAGCTGGAAGCACGCAAGATTCGCTTTATGCCGCACCAGTCGCCGTATTGCTGGGCGTATCAGCTGATTGCCCGGGGTGCGCGGGTGATTTCCAAGCTGGATGCCTATGGGTTGGCATTGTTGCCGGAGTTTCGCGAACGCCACCTGGCGGAGCTGCGGGATGCGATAGACCGGGAGTTTTTCCTGCTGTCCGAAGCGCATTACGAGCGCTATATCGCTCCAGTCTTCTTGAAAGAAGCATTCGGGCCGGCCCTGATTGCCACGCTCTAACTAACACCAGGAACCAATGTGGGAGGGGGCTTGCTCCCGATAGCGGTGGATCAGTCAGTTTGTTTGTTACTGACACACCGCTATCGGGAGCAAGCCCCCTCCCACATTGGATCTACTTCAAAAAAGGCACGTTGTGCTCACGCCCCCGCAAACCCCGCGATTGTGTTTAAAATGCCGCCCGCTCGCTGACTGACGCTAAACGATGAACCCAGAAGCACTCGCTACCTTGCACGCCCACCTGCTCACCACCCTGGCCGACGCGCCGGTGGAAACCCGGCGCCTGTTCCATGGCCGTGGCCGCTGCTGGCCGGGGTTGGAACAACTGACAGTGGATTGGCTGCAAGGCGTGGTGCTGGTGGCCTTGTTCAAGGAAACCGAGCAACTGGAAGCCTTGAGGCAGATGCTGCTGCAGATCGACTGGGCCGGCGTTGGGGTGCGTACCGTGGCCCTGCAACACCGTTACCTGCCGCAAAGCACCACCGAGTGGCTGGTGGGCGATGCCATTGACGAGCTGACCATCACCGAAGGCGGCCTGCGCTATTTGATCGACCTGGGTAAAAAACAGAACAGCGGGCTGTTCCTCGACATGCGTTATGGGCGTAACTGGGTGCGCGAACAGGCCAAGGGCCAACGCGTGCTCAACTTGTTCGCCTATACCTGTGGTTTCTCGGTGGCTGCCATCGAGGGCGGCGCCGACCATGTGGTGAACCTGGACATGGCCCGTGGCGCCCTGAGTCGCGGCCGCGACAATCACCGCCTCAATGGCCACGACCTGGGCAAAGTCACCTTCTTGGGCCACGACCTGTTCAAGTCGTGGGCCAAGGTTACCCACAGCGGCCCCTATGATCTGGTGATCATCGACCCACCGTCGTTCCAGAAGGGCAGTTTCATGCTGACCAAGGACTACCAGCGCGTGCTGCGCCGCCTGCCGGATCTGCTCACCAAGCAAGGTACAGTGCTGGCGTGCATGAACGATCCGGCCTTTGGCGAAGACTTCCTGATCGACGGCGTAACCCGCGAAGCACCGGGCCTGCGCTTTGTTCAGCGACTGGAAAACCCACCGGAATTTCCCGACATTGATCCGCAGAGTGGGCTCAAGGCCCTGGTATTTCGCCAAGGCTGATGCCGAAACGCCCGACCCTTGCTACGCTGACGAATACGCCGGGCGGTGAACCTTATCCCCCTCTTCCCGGTCGATACCTGCATTCCCTGGCCAGACTCGACAGCGTTACGTTGTCGGCTGACCCGTTTGACCTTTTGGAGAACCGCCCGTGATATCGACCCTGCATGTAGCCAGACTCAAAGCCTGGGGCGCCCACGGCTTTACCGCCACCGGTGTGGTCCTGGCCTTCCTGGCCACCCTGGCGCTGCTGGAAAACTCCCCCAAGGCATGCCTGCTGTGGCTGGGGCTGGCGTTGGTGGTAGATGGCGTCGATGGCTCCCTCGCGCGACGGGTCAACGTCAGCACGGTGCTGCCCAGCTTTGACGGCTCGGTCCTGGACCTGGTGATCGATTACCTCACCTACGTATTTATTCCTGCACTGTTTATCTACCGTTACATCGACCTGCCGGAATTTACGCATCTGTTTACGGTATCGGTGATCCTGGTGTCGTCGCTGTTCTGCTTTTGCAACGTGAACATGAAAAGCAAGGACAACTACTTCGTCGGCTTCCCCGCTGCCTGGAACGTGGTCGCCCTGTGCGTGTACATCATCCAGCCTGACGCCTGGGTCACCCTGCTGACCGTGATCGGCCTGGCATTGCTGACCGTGACACCGATGAAGTTCCTGCACCCGTTCCGGGTCAAGCGCTTCATGCCGATCAATATCGCAGTGACCACGATCTGGCTGTTGTGCAGCTTCCTGATGGTGGTGGATTACCCCAACACCAACCCGTGGACGTTTGGCTTGTGGTCGCTGATGTCGGCGTACTTCCTGGGGATTTGCATCTGGCGTACGGCGCTGGAGTGGCTGGGTACACACAAATAACCCAGCGAACACGGTTAAAAATGTGGGAGGGGGCTTGCCCCCGATAGCGGTGGATCAGTGAAAAATAAGCCGACTGACCCACCGCTATCGGGAGCAAGCCCCCTCCCACATTTGGTTATGCGTGCATTCGGCAGGTAAGATGGCGGCCTTTCGCATAGCGCACCTCCAACAATAAGCCCTGCCCATGCCCTTCGAACTCAGTGTTGACCTGACCACCCTCGCCATTCTCGCCGCCGTGGCCTTTGTTGCCGGTTTCATCGACGCCATCGCCGGCGGTGGCGGCCTGCTGACCACCCCTGCGCTGCTCACCGCCGGTATGCCACCGCACCTGGTACTGGGTACCAACAAACTCAGCTCCACCTTCGGCTCGGCCACCGCCAGCTTCACCTTCTACCGTCGCAAGCTGTTCCACCCACGACAATGGGTGCACGCCATCGTCGGTACATTGGTCGGCGCGCTGGCCGGCGCAGTGGTTGCCCACTACCTGCCCGCCGAGGCGTTGAACAAGATGCTGCCGGTGATCGTCTTCGCCTGTGGCGTGTACCTGCTGTTCGGCGGCACGCCAAAGGCACCACTGGATGTGGATGCGCCAATCAAGAAGAAGTGGCAAGCCACCCAGGGCTTTGGCCTGGGTTTCTACGACGGCGTGGCCGGCCCCGGCACCGGGGCGTTCTGGACCGTCAGCACCATGCTCCTGCACCCCATCGACCTGGTAAAGGCCAGCGGCGTGGCGCGCAGCATGAACTTCGTCAGCAACGCGGCGGCCCTGACGGTGTTTATCATCAATGGCTCGGTGGATTGGATTGTCGGCCTGGCGATGGGTGTGTCGGTGATGGGTGGCGCATTCTTTGGCGCCCGCAGCGCGATCAGCGGCGGCGCCAAATTCATTCGTCCGGTGTTTATCACCGTGGTCCTCGGACTGACGGTTCGCCTAGCCTGGCAGCACTGGTTCAGCGTGGCCTAGGCGGCGGGCCACGTAGAGGTCGATCAGGTAGCGGGCAATCGAACGTGACGCTGGCAACGGTGGCAGTTCATGGATATTGAACCACTGCGCGTCTTCGATCTCGTCGGCCTGGGGCACGATATCGCCACCGGCGTACTCGGCATGAAAGCCCAGCATCATTGAATGGGGAAACGGCCAGCACTGGCTGCCCATGTACTCGATGTTCCTGACCTCCACCTGCACCTCTTCGCGCACTTCGCGGATCAGGCAGTCTTCGGCCGACTCACCCGGTTCGGCAAAACCGGCCAAGGTGCTGTAGACCCCGGTCACAAAGCGCGGCGAGCGTGCCAGCAGGATCTCATCGCCCCGGGTCACCAGCACGATCATGCTCGGCGAAATCCGTGGGTAGCTGCGCAGGTCACAGGCCTGGCAGTACATCGCCCGTTCCCGCGGCACCTGGACCATGGCCTGGCCGCAACTCCCGCAGAACCGATGCTCTCGCACCCAGGTGCCGATCTGCGCGGCATAGCCCAGCACCTTGTACAGGGTGTGATCGCCTTGCAGCATGAAGCCGCGCAGGCCTTGCCAACTGCACCCGGGAACCTCTGCCGCCGCGTTGAGCTCCAGCAGGTACACCGGCTCGCCATCGAGGTGGCCGATGCCGTGTTCGGCAAACACCGAAAGGTCCTGGCGCTTGAGCCATTCACGCGGGAACAGCGGGCCATTGGTGTCGTGCAAAAAGCCCTCGCGGCTGCGGGCAACAGCCCAGCCGCCCGGGGTGTCGTTGTCCAGCAGCGTTGTGGTAATCCAGCCTGGGGTCATGTCAGTCAATCCACGAATTCGGGTTTCTGCTTGCTCATATGGGCCGCGATGGCCACGCGCAGGTCGTTGGATTGCAACATAGCCGAGTTCCAGGTGGCAACGTATTCCAGGCCGTCATTGACTGTGTGGTCACGCATGTAACTGATCATGGCTTTGGTGCCGGTCACGGCGATAGGCGACTTGGCGGCGATTTCATGGGCGATTTCCATAACGCCGGCCAGCAGGCTGTCCTGATCGGCATACACGCGATTGACCAGGCCGATGCTGCGCGCTTCTTCGGCGCCAAACTGGCGACCGGTGTAGGCCAGCTCACGCAGCATGCCGTCGCCAATGATGCGCGGCAGGCGTTGCAAAGTGCCCACATCAGCAGCCATGCCGATGTCGATTTCCTTGATCGAGAACTGCGCGCCCTCGGCGGCGTAACGCATGTCGCAGGCGCTGATCAGGTCAATGGCGCCACCGATGCAATAGCCCTGGATCGCCGCCAGCACCGGCTTGCGGCAGTTGTCGACCGCATTGAACGAAGCTTGCAGCTCAAGGATCTTGCGCCGCAGCAGGCGTGCGTTGCGTCCCACGTCCTTGCCGAACTCATTGGCCACCGAGGCCAGCAGCATCAGGTCGATACCCGAGGAAAAGTGCTTGCCATTGCCGCTGAGCACCACGGCGCGCACGGCATCGGTGTCTTCGACCCATTGGAAGATCTCGATGATTTCGCTCCAGAACGCCGCGTTCATGGCGTTGATCTTTTCCGGGCGATTGATCTGCACATGGGCAACGTTGCCGTTGAGTTCGACAACGAAGGCTTGGTATTCGGACATGGCAGTGATCCCTGACTGGCGATTGAGAAAGCCCAGACTATATCAAGGGTGTGCCACGGCGCATCGGCCAAAAGCGGGACCGGCCGCGGAAAAGACGCTGGATAAAATGCCGCGTACACGCCATCCTGCGCGCTTTAAGCCGCCTTACCAGCGGCGTTCGACGCTCGAAGGATATGCCATGCACACCCAGCCCCTCACATCCGCCGATTTAGACCTGATCGACGAAACCCTGCTCAAGTACGGCGATGACCATTCGGTGCTGAACCTGGCCGAACTCGATGGCTACTTCACCGCCCTGGTGTCCGGCCCGGCCCAGGTTGACGTGGCTCAATGGTTCCCAGCCATCTGGGGTGGGCAGAACCCGGAATGGGAAAGCATGGACGAGGCCCAGGGCTTTCTGGAACTGTGCGTGCGCCATATGAATACCCTGGCCGCCCAGTTGGCCAGCGATTCCCAGGCGTTCAAGGCGCGTTTCGATGAAACCGAGCATCAGGGCCAGGCGGTGACCCTTGCCGAGGAATGGTGCTTTGGCTACGTGCGAGGCGTAACGATCGGCAACTGGCCTGAATTGCCCGTCGAACAAGCCGGGCAATTGGAGAAAATCTCCTGGTGCGCCGAGCAAGATAATTTCGAATTGCCGGCGGACCTGGATGTAGACGCCCATCAGCAGCAAGTCAGTGCAATCGAACCGGCTGCGCGGGCGCTGCATGACTACTGGCTGAGCCAGCGCTGAGGCGGGCTTATTTCGGCTACAAGCGCTGACCGCAGACCTGGGAGGGGACCACACTAAAAAGTCATGCAGATCACCTGCTCACTCGACAAACATGGCGTGTTTGCCTGATTATTCGGGTCCGCACGTCGGCCACTCCATGCCACCTCGCCTTGACCAGGAGCCTTGTCCCTTGAGTTCGCAGAAAACCGTGACTGTTACACCGCCCGACTTCCCCCTCAAAGGCAAGGTCGCGCCCCCCGGCTCCAAGTCCATCACCAACCGCGCGCTGTTGCTGGCGGCGTTGGCCAAGGGCACCAGCCGCTTGAGCGGCGCGCTGAAAAGCGATGACACCCGCCACATGTCGGTAGCCCTGCGCCAGATGGGCGTAAGCATCGATGAACCGGACGACACCACCTTCGTCGTTACCAGCCAAGGCAAGCTGCAATTGCCGGCCCAACCGTTGTTTCTCGGCAACGCCGGCACTGCCATGCGCTTTCTCACTGCGGCCGTGGCCACCGTGCAAGGCACCGTGGTACTGGACGGCGACGAGTACATGCGAAAACGCCCGATCGGCCCATTGCTCGAAGCCCTCGGCCAGAACGGTATTCAGGTCGACAGCCCCACCGGCTGCCCACCGGTGACCGTGCACGGCGTGGGCAAGGTGCAAGCCAAGCGCTTTGAAATCGATGGCGGCCTGTCCAGCCAGTACGTATCAGCCCTGCTGATGCTCGCGGCCTGTGGTGAGGCGCCGATTGAAGTGGCGCTGACCGGCAAGGACATTGGCGCCCGTGGCTACGTGGACCTGACCCTGGATTGCATGCGCGCATTCGGCGCCCAGGTCGAAGCCGTGGACGACACCACCTGGCGCGTGGCCCCGACCGGCTACACCGCCCATGACTACCTGATCGAACCCGACGCGTCCGCCGCCACCTACCTGTGGGCCGCCGAAGTGTTGACCGGTGGCCGTATCGATATCGGTGTCGCGGCACAGGATTTCACCCAGCCGGACGCCGAGGCCCAGGCCGTGATCGCCCAATACCCGAATATGCAGGCCACAGTAGTGGGCTCACAAATGCAGGACGCCATCCCGACCCTGGCGGTCCTCGCCGCGTTCAACAACACCCCGGTGCGTTTCACTGAACTGGCGAACCTGCGCGTCAAGGAATGTGACCGCGTACAGGCGCTGCACGATGGCCTCAATGAGATCCGCCCAGGCCTGGCGACCATCGAGGGTGATGATCTGCTGGTCGCGAGCGACCCTGCCCTGGCCGGCACCACGTGCACGGCGCTGATCGATACCCACGCCGACCACCGCATCGCCATGTGCTTTGCCCTGGCCGGGCTGAAAGTCTCGGGCATTCGCATCCAGGACCCGGACTGCGTGGCCAAGACCTACCCAGAGTATTGGAACGCCTTGGGCAGCCTGGGCGTGCAATTGACCTACTGAGACGCCGACCGTGAAACCTGGCCGGGAGCGTCAATGAGCATTCGCCAACCTTGCCCACCCGGCGCCTGTGTCTGCGACCGTGAACAACTGCTGGAGGCGCCCGGCGCTGACCTGCGCATCCTCCAGTTGACGCGACAGCAGGAAAAAATCCTGCTCGAGCGCCTTGAAAACCTCAAGAGCCTGCAGGACCTGGAACATATGCAACAGCGGATGTACGAGCAACTCGGCATCCGCGTGCATATCGCGCCGGGGCACACCGAGGTCAAGAGCATGCGCGGGATCCAGATCGTCATCGACGAACTGCCGGGCATGTGCCGCAAGACCCGGCAAGCGATCCCGGCGTCGATCCGCCGCGGCCTGGAGAAACGGCCAGAGATTGCCTACCGCTTACTGGATGCCCACGACCTGTTTCGCGACGCTTGAATCATCCCGCGACCGTCTCGCGCTCAAACATCCCCTGCCCCACAACCCTGGCCGCTTGCAAATGCGCCTGGGCACCACCGCTTTCCGAGTCCAGCAACAGCTCGGAGGTCAGCACTTGCGCCCCACAGTAATCAAAAATGCCGTAGTCGATCTGGGTGTGCATGGCCTTGGTGTAACCATGTCGATCAAAAGCGCTGTTGTCCGCTGCACCTAAAGCCAGCAGGTGCACCTGCAAATGCCGCAGCTTTTTCGCCACGGGCGTATCGGGGCCGTAGTCGATCGCCCAACCGTTGACAAACACGCGGTCCACCCAGCCCTTGAGCAAGGCCGGCATTGACCACCAGTAGATCGGAAACGCCAGCACCAGGGCGTCGGCGCGCTCGATGCGGGCCTGTTCGGCCAACACGTCGGCTGGGGGCGTTGCGTGATTACGGTGCACCTGGTGATCAGCCGCGGTGTAGCGAGGGTCGAAGCCTTCGGCGGCAAGGTCGGCGATTTCAAAGGTGTGGCCGGCGGCGGCCAAACCGGCTCCGACCTGGGCGGCCACGCTGTGGGTGAGGGATTGCGGGTCGTGATGGGCAACAACAATCAGTGCGTGCATGACTTTGACTCCCTTTTGGCTTAATCTACTTTTAGTAAGTTACGTCGACTAAGTTACTTTTGGTATATAAGCATGTCAAGCACTGAATCCCCTGCCCCGCGTCGGCGTTTATCCCGTGAAGGTCGCCTGCGCCAGTTACTCGATGTGGCCTGGCAACTGGTCCGCGCAGAGGGCACCGACGCCCTGACCCTGGGCCGTCTGGCAGAACTGGCGGGCGTTACCAAGCCGGTGGTCTACGACCACTTCACTACGCGTGCGGGGTTGCTGACCGCGCTGTATGCAGATTTCGACGAGCGTCAGGACCAGGTGTTTACCGCTGCCATCCAAACCAGCAACGCAACACTGGAGGATCGGGCCTGGGTGATCGCCTCGTCCTATGTCGATTGCGTGTTGTTGCAAGGCCGGGAAATCCCAGGGGTAATTGCAGCGCTGAGCGGTTCGCCGGAGCTGGAGGCGCTCAAGCGCGAATATGAGGCGATCTTCCTGGAGAAATGCCGCGAGGCGCTGGCACCCTTCGCCTCAGGTGGCAGTATTTCCCAGGCTGGCCTGCGGGCCATGCTCGGCGCGGCGGAAGCGCTGTCCCATGCGGCTGCCAATGGCGAGATCAGCCGCGAGGAGGCGCAACAGGAATTGCTGGCGACCATTCTGGGGATGGTCAATCGCGTCAGGCGGTAGGAGAGCGGCTCTGGATAAACAGCTGGACCTTGCGGGTCAACTGATCCAGGTGCCGGTCGCGCTGCTTCTCCGCGTCGATCATGGCGCGCTTGCCGTGCTTTTGCAGCAGGTAGGTATGGATCTGGCGCACTTCCAGCGAGCTATAGATCGGCGCCACATCCAGCACGCCCATCAGCCCGTCAGTGCCGTAGCCGCGGGTGTTCATCAACACTTGCGTGCCCCGCGCCCCGCGCAGCCGGAACCCCATGGCCTCGAAGACCGGGACCTTTTCCACCGCACAGGCCAGTTCAGCATGGGGGTAGCGCGCCAGCACCTCGCCCAGCATACCGCGCGCCACACCCTGGCGACGAAAACCCGCCTGCACCGCCATGAAGGCAATCCCACACGCCTCTGGATCATCCTTCACCGGCAGATACAGGCAAAAGCCGATAACGGTCTCGCCCTGCATCGCCACGACCAACTCGACGGCAATGCCCTTCGTGCCATTCAACGCCTCAAGGTACAGATGCACCTCAAAGCCGATGGCGTACTGGTAGATGTTGTACAACAGGTTACTTGGCGCCAACGCCACGCTGCTGATGTCGGTGAGGTTGTCCACCACCATCTGCAAGATCTGGCTGTTGACCGATTCGGGGCACGGCGTGGTGTAGCGGGTAAGGCTGAACATGCAAATTCCTGGAGTTTCGCGGCAAGGCAGCGGCGATTGTACCCGTTGCGGGCCGCTCATGGCCCGCACACCTCGCGCAAACAACCGCGCAGCCAGCGATGGGCCAGGTCGGCATCCTGGCGTGGGTGCCAAAGCATTGCCACGGTGAACGCAGGTAACGTGACCGGCAGTTCAAAGCAGTGCAGCCCTCGGGCCGGTAGGGTGATGTAGCGCTCAGGCACGCTGGCGATCAGGTCGGTGTCGCGGGCCAGGGCGATGGCGGTGTTGAAGCCGGAGACCACGGTGCTGACCTGTCGAACAAGACCCAGGGCCTGCAGTGCAGCGTCGATCTGACCCCGCTCCTGCCCGCGCCTCGATACATAGACATGTTGCCCCTGGGCAAACCGTGCGGCGCTGACCTTGCCGCTGCTCAAGGCATGGCCATCGCGCACCACGCCCACCAGGCGGTCACGAAACAGCGCCTGGGTCAGCACCTCGGGGCTGGCATCGGCATCGACCACGCCGGTTTCCAGGTCGACACCGCCTTCGCGCAACAGCGTGCTGTCTTTGTCGCTTTTATTGACGAAGCGCAAACGCACACCAGGGGCCTCACGTGCGATGCGCGCCAACAGCGTCGGGCCGAAGCTTTCGACAAATTCCTCACTTGTGCGCAGGGTGAAGGTACGCACCAACCCACCCAGATCCAGGCTGTGAGCCGGACGCAACACGGCGTAGGCGTCCTGCACCAATTGGCTGACCTGCTCGCGCAATTGCAACGCCCGTGGCGTCGGCACCAAGCCGCGACCGGCACGTACCAGCAACGGATCGCCCGTGGCCGCACGCAAACGCGCCAAGGCCCGGCTCATGGCCGAAGGACTCAGGTGCAGGCGCTTGGCGGCACGGGCGACGCTGCCTTCGGCCAGCAAAACATCCAGGGTGATCAGCAAATTGAAGTCGGTCATGCAGGCTCCGATGAGTATGGGTGTTGCCGAAGGCGCTCACCCTCGCGACGCTCTAAATGGGGGAGCGGCTTGCCCTAGAGCCGGTCAGTCAAGCGCAGATCCCCTGTGGGAGGGGGCTTGCTCCCGATGGCGGCCTTAGGGCCGACCAGGATGCTGGATTGGTTCGAGTACATATCCATTGTTTAGGTAACGGCCACTATTGGTTCCGCCCTTACGGCGGGTCACTTTCGAAAAGCGCGAAAGTAACCAAATGCGCTCTTGCCCCACCACTCGGCACCTCGCCCAGGCTCGGTGTGCCCGTAATCCGCCATGGATTTGGGGGGCCGCCGCCACGCGCCATCCATGGCGCGGGACGGCTAAACCGGCATCCCTGCCGGTTTACCCCCCAAATCCCTGTCGAATTCCGGCCAGCGTGGTTTAACGGGGCGCCTAAGATCAAGATCAAAAGCCAGATCAAGAGCGACTCGCTGCGCATCGTGGTTACCGGCGGTCGCTACATCAAGGATGTGTAGATACCCATGGCCATCGGGGGCAAGCCCCCTCCCACAGGTCCGGTGGCGTACCAGTAGTTGTGGAACACCATGCTCCAATGAGGCGTTCTGTGCAGCTATAACCTGCAACCCATGCGTCTTCCGCCATCTTAGGTGACGCCGTAGATTTGTGACAGTCGCATTCACTCAAGGAAACGCTCATGCAGACGTCCTCACGCGGCGGCCTTGTCGCCTTGTCGTTATCCATGTTGTTGGCCGCGCTGGGCACCAGTATCGCCAATGTCGGCCTGCCAAGCCTGGCGCACGCATTCGCGGCCTCGTTTCACGCGGTGCAATGGGTGGTGCTTGCCTACCTGCTGGCCATTACTGCAGTGATCGTCAGCGCCGGGCGCCTGGGCGACTACCTGGGTCGTCGACGCCTGTTGCTGGCCGGGCTGTTGCTGTTTGCCCTGGCATCCGCAGGCTGTGCCGTCTCGCCCTCCTTGCCCTGGCTGGTCGGCGCACGGGCGCTACAGGGCCTGGGCGCGGCAATCATGATGGCGATGACCCTGGGCATGGTTGGTGACACAGTCAGCAAGCAAAACACTGGCCGGGTCATGGGGCTGCTCGGCACGATGTCAGCGCTTGGCACAGCCATGGGGCCAAGCCTCGGGGGGCTGTTACTCAGTCTGTGGGGGTGGCGGGCGTTGTTCCTGATCGGTATGCCATTGGCCGGGTTGGCCGCCGTCCTCGCCTACCGCTATTTGCCGGTGGATGCTTGCCGCCGTGACGCGTCAGTCCCGGATACATTCTGGGCGCCCTTACGCGATGCAGGGTTGCGCGCCGGCCTGGCAATGAGCGCCCTGGTGTCGGCGGTGATCATGGCCACGTTTGTGGTGGGCCCGTTCTACTTGTCCCGTGGCTTGGGCCTGGACCCCGCCTGGATGGGCCTGGCGATGGCGGTTGGCCCGGCGGTCGCGGCCATTACCGGCATACCGGCGGGTTACCTGACCGACCGCCTCGATACTTGGCGCCTGACCCTGGTGGGCATAGGCACGATGCTGTGCGCTGCCCTGTGGCTGTCGCAAGTCTCGGGACTTGCCACCTACATCGCGGCACTGATGGTATTGACGACGGGCTACAGCCTGTTCCAGGCGGCCAACAATACTGCGGTCATGCGCGATGTGCCGTCCACACGCCGGGGCACCGTTGCCGGCCTATTGAATCTGTCGCGCAACCTGGGCCTGATTTTCGGCGCATCGGCCCTGGGCGCGGTATTCGCCCGCAGCAGTCCGGATGTTACCTATGCAACGCCACTGAGCGTAGCCGCCGGCTTGCACAACACCTTCGCCGCAGCAGCGGGTTTGATCCTGCTGGCCGGTGTAATTGCCTGGAATAGCGCGCGCAAGCGAGCGGGCTCGGAGCAGACAAATATTGACAAGTTAAAATCGTAACGACTATTGTCTGACAACCTGATCACCAAGGTTTCATCATGCTTGAGCTCCAGCGCCCCGATTCGCTCGTCGTACGGGTTGTCAGCGCGATTCGCGCAGAAATCGAATCCGGCCAATTGGCTCCGGAGTCGCGCCTGCCTACCGAACAGCAACTGGCTGAACAGCTCAACGTCAGCCGCTCCGTGGTGCGCGAAGCCATTGCCCAGCTCAAGGCCGACGGTGTGCTCACCGCCCGCCGCGGCCTGGGATCATTTATTTCGCAGACGCCTGCCGGCACGGTGTTCCGTTTCCCGCAGCCGAACGGGCGCCGACCGGACCTGGCGCAGATGTTCGAAGTGCGCCTGTGGATCGAAACCCAGGCCGCCTCGATTGCGGCCCAGCGACGTGACGCTGCCGACCTGCAACGCATGAAAAGCGCCTTGCAGGCCATGCAGGACAACCGCGACAATTTCGAGGCCGCGGCCCTTGCCGATGTGGAATTCCACCGCGCCATCGCCGACGCCAGCAAAAATGACTACTTCGTGGCCTTTCATGATTTCCTCAGGAGCCAGTTGGCCAGTGCCCGCAAGACTGCGTGGGAGAACTCCGCGTCGCGCTTCGCTACCGGCTCGGCCGATGCAACCCAGGAACACCAGCAGCTCTACCAGGCCATTGCCGATGGCGACGCTCAACGCGCAGCCGCCAGCGCCGAGGCGCATTTGCGCGCAGCAGCACGCCGCCTGCAACTGGAATTGCCGACCACGAATTGATCCACTCTGTTTATAGCGTGTCCTGGGACACGCCATTTTTTTAACAAAAACATTAGTCTGACAACCTGATAAGCAGACTGAAATGTGTGACTTGGGAACCCCTGCAATGATTCACGATTTTTGCATCATCGGCGGCGGCATCGTTGGCCTGGCCACCGCCATGGAATTGCTCAAACGCCAGCCAGGCGCATCGTTGGTGATCCTGGAAAAAGAGCCGGTGCTGGCCAAGCACCAGACCGGTCACAACAGCGGCGTGATTCATGCCGGCATCTACTACGCCCCCGGCAGCCTCAAGGCCGACCTGTGCAAGCGGGGCGCCGAGGCCACCAAGCAGTTCTGCCGTGATCACGGGATCAAGTTCGAGGTGTGCGGCAAGCTGCTGGTGGCGTCCAGCCCGCTGGAAATGCAACGGATGGAAGCATTGCACGCCCGCGCCCAACTCAACGGCATGCAGGTCGAGCGTCTGGATGCCGAGCAATTGCGCCAGCGTGAACCGAACATTGTCGGCCTTGGCGGGCTGTTTCTCGACGCCACCGGGATCGTCGACTACCGCCAGGTGTGCGAGACCATGGCCCAGGTGATCCGTCGCGGCGGCGGGCAGATCTGCCTGGAGCGCACAGTGACCGCCATTGACGAAGACACCGATAAAGTCACTGTCAGTACCCATGGCGAAACCTGGCAAGCCCGCCATCTGGTGGTGTGCGCCGGCTTGCAATCGGACCGTCTGGCCCGCCTGGCCGGGATCAGCATCGACCATCAGATCATCCCGTTTCGCGGCGAATATTTCCGCCTGCCGGCATCGAAGAACAACATCGTCAACCACCTGATCTACCCGATTCCCGATCCGGAGTTGCCGTTCCTCGGCGTCCACCTGACCCGCATGATCGACGGCAGCGTCACCGTCGGCCCGAATGCCGTACTCGGGCTGGGGCGCGAGAACTACCGCAAGTTCTCGGTGAATTGGCGCGACGTGGCGCAGTACGCCAGTTTTCCGGGTTTCTGGAAAACCCTTTGGCAAAACCTCGGCTCCGGCACCATCGAGATGAAGAACTCGCTGTTCAAGTCCGGCTACCTGGAGCAGTGCCGCAAATACTGCCCGTCCCTGACCCTTGACGACCTGCTGCCCTACGAGGCCGGTATCCGCGCCCAGGCGGTCATGCGCGATGGCAGCCTGGTGCACGATTTCCTGTTCGCACAGACCTCGCGAATGCTCCACGTGTGCAACGCGCCCTCGCCGGCCGCCACGTCAGCCATGCCCATCGGCGCGATGATCGCCGACCGCCTGTTCCACCCCGAGTAATACCCGCTCTGCCCGTTCACCCAACAATAACTACAAAGACCCAGAAGGAAGTCCAGCATGACGGCAACCGCCTCCATCCCCGGCACCGAAACGCCTGTGCAAACCCGCAAGCGACTGCGCAAAGTCGCGGCCGCCACCATTTTTGGCTCGATGCTGGAGTGGTACGACTTTTACTTGTACGCAACCATGGCGGCCATTGTGTTCTCGAAGATCTTCTTCGATAACAGCGACCCGAAGACGGCTACGCTGATGGCCTTTTCCACCTTCGCCATCGGCTTTATCGCCCGCCCGTTCGGCGGCATCCTGTTTGGCTACCTCGGCGACAAATTCGGACGCAAGCAGGTGCTGGTGCTGACCTTTTGCCTGATGGGCGTGTGCACCACGCTGATCGGGCTGATTCCCAGCTACGCCTCCATCGGCATCTGGGCCCCGATCCTGCTGGTGTTCATCCGCATCATCCAGGGCCTGGGCGCCGGTGCCGAGTTGTCAGGCGCCGCAGTGACGTCCTACGAACACGCAGCCCAGGGCAAGCGCGGCAGCCAGGGTGCCTGGCCGGCACTGGGCCTGAACCTGGGCCTGTTGTTGTCCTCGCTGACCATTTACCTGCTGACCATCAACGGCAACGAGTTCCTGCTGGCCGGCGGCTGGCGCATTCCGTTTATCTGCAGCATCGTGCTGGTGGGCGTGGGCCTGTGGGTGCGTAACAGCATTCCGGAAACCCCGCAGTTCCAGGAACTGAGCAAGGAAGCCGCCAAGGCCAAGCCGTCACCGCTCAAAGCGCTGTTCAAGAACGATCTCAAGGGCCTGGCGGTGGTGTTCTTTGTTGCCATTGGCTACAACGCCCTGAGCTACATTTTCAAAACCTTCTCCCTGGCGTACCTGACTCAATTCAAAGGCGTGGACGTGCATGTCACCTCGCTGTCGGTGACCATCGCCAGCCTGGTTGCCATCGTTGCGGTGCCTTGCTTCGGTTGGCTGTGCGACAAATGGAGCAGCAAGACCGTGCTGATGCTCGGTGGCCTGTGCTCGTTGCTGTTCGCCTACCCGTTCCTGGCGCTGCTCAACAGTGGCGAAAGCCTGATGATCTACCTTGCCATCGGCGTAGGCACCGGCATCCTCGCGCCGATGATGTTCGCTCCCCAGGGCTCGTTCCTGAGCCGGCAGTTCCCGACCCAGACGCGCTCATCGGGCTTCGGCACCGGGCGCGAAATCGGCACGGCCATTGCCGGTGGCCTGGCTCCGCTGGGCGCGCTGTCGATGGTGGCGGCCTCGGCCACCCATTCCACCGATGGGGTGGTGATCATCCTCGCGATTTCTGCGCTGTTGGTGGTGGTGTTTGCCCTGTGCGATCAGGGCGCAAAACACTCGACATTCAAGAACTGAAGAAAAAAAGTTCGGACCAACGGGTGCATGGATGCACCTGGATCGCGCATCATGGGCACTTTCAAGCTCAAGGGTAACGTCCATGCGCGTTCTGTCATTGATGATGGGTCTTACGACGCTGGCCGCCAGTACGGTGTTCTGCGCCAGCGCGATGGCGAATGAAGAAAGTCAGTTGATACAACAGATCAATCAATACCGCAGCCAGCTGCAACGCTGCGGTGACCAAGGCTCCCAGGAGTTGCCGCCACTGACCAGCGACACACGCCTGGTGCTGCCGGCCTCCAACGTCGGCGACTTGCAGCAGTCCCTGGCGCGGGCCGCGTACCCGATGGTCAACGTGCAGGCCATCAGCCTGTCCGGGCCCAAGGACGCCGACGCCGCCATGAAAGCGGTACGCGAAAGCTTCTGCCGGGTGGTGCTGGACCCGCAATTTGTCGACATCGGCGTGAGTAACAGCGGCCAGGACTGGCGCATCGTATTGGCCCGCCCGCTGGTGACCAGTGGCCTGGGCGACTGGCAGACCGAAGGCAGGCAACTGCTCAACCTGGTCAACGCCGCGCGCGCAGAACCGCGCACTTGCGGCACCCAGGCATTCACCGCCACCACCCCGCTGTCGTGGAACGATGCACTGGCCAGCGCTGCCAACAGCCACACGCGCAACATGGCCAACGGCAATTTCTTCGACCACCTGGACCACGACGGCCGTACCCCTGGCGACCGCGCCGAACTGGCCGGGTATATTGCGAAGAACATCGGCGAGAACATCGCCGCCGGCCTCGATACCCCACGCAAGGTCGTCGACGGTTGGCTCGCCAGCCCTGGCCATTGCGCCAACCTGATGAACCCGCAATTTCGCGAGTTGGGTGCCGCCTATGCGATGGATCCCAAGAGCGATGCGGGCATCTACTGGACCGGAGTATTCGCCGCCCAATAAGCCTTGGGCGACCGACCACATAGCATTAATTGTTATCTATCCATATGGATAGATGATCAAATTGCCATCACCTGAGTAACTGCGCTGAACTGGTTGCGGTCATGCAGGTCTGTTGCTTGGCGAGCTGATATTTCAGGCGATAGTCGAACTGTGGCAAATAAGGTGTTGACCCCATGATGAATTGGCTGCAAGACGGCAGTGATATGGCCGAGCGGGTCCGCCAGCATGATTGGGCCAGTACGCCCCTGGGTCCGCCGGAGTTGTGGCCCGACGTATTGAAGACCACCGCTGCGCTGTGCTTCGCCTCCCGGTTCCCCCAGGCCATCGTTTGGGGGCCTGAGTTGATTACGCTTTATAACGATGCGTTCGCGCCGATCCTGGGCAACAAGCCTGAGGCATTGGGCCGCCCGTTCAACGAGGTGTGGCATGAGGTGTGGAGCGATATCAGCCCCATCGCCAGCGCTGCATTCGATGGGCATGCCACCTACATCGAAAACTTCCCGCTGCTGATCCAGCGCAATGACGCACCGGAACAAGCCTACTTCACCTTCTGCTACAGCCCCATCCGCGACTCCCTGGGCAAGGTGGTCGGCATGCTCGACACGGTGACCGAGACCACCGCCACTGTGTTTCTCGCCCGGCGCCTGAAAGTGTTGGATGCCATCGGCAGCACTGTAGCCAACGCCACCGACGCCGAAACAATCATGACCGCCACCACCCAGTTGCTGGCGCAACATCTGCAGGTGTCTATTTGCGCTTACGCAGATATGGATGCCGATGAAGACGGCTTCACCATCCGCGGTGACTGGGCAGCCGATGGCTCGCCGAGCATCATCGGCCATTACCGCCTGGCAGCGTTCGGCACATGCGCCGTGACCTGCCTGCGCGCCGGCCAACCTCTGGTGATCTGCAATAACCTGACCGAACTGCCAGCCGATGAGGCGGCGACCTTCCAGGCCCTGGGCGTCACCGCCACCCTCTGCATGCCGTTGATCAAGGATGGGCGCCTCACCGCGTTGATGGCGATACATGACAAGCAACCCCGCTACTGGTCTTCCTACGACCTGGCGTTGTTGGGCGAAGTCACGGAGCGCTCCTGGGCGCACATTGAGCGTGTGCGCGCCGATGCCGCCGTACGCGAGGGGCTGGCGGCGTACACCGAACTCAACGCCAGCCTGGAGCAGCGGGTAGAAGAACGTACCCTCGCTTTGGCCCAGACCGAGGCTGCGCTGCGCCAGTCACAAAAGCTCGAAGCCATCGGCCAGCTCACCGGCGGCGTGGCCCATGACTTCAACAATCTGCTGACCATTATTCGCTCTTCGGTGGACTTTCTGCGCCGACCGGGATTGGCGGAAGAGCGTCGCCAGCGCTACATGAGTGCAGTCTCCGACACAGTGGAACGGGCCAGCAAGCTGACCAGCCAATTGCTCGCCTTTGCCCGTCGCCAGCCGTTGAACCCGCAGGTGTTCGATGTCGTCCAACGGGTGCGCAACATCGGTGAAATGCTAGAGAGCGTTACCGGAGCGCGTATTCATGTGCAGGTGCAAGTACCGGAATATCCTTGCTACGCGCGCATTGACCCGAGCCAGCTCGAGACCGCACTGATCAACATCGCCCTCAACGCTCGCGATGCCATGGACGGCCAGGGCACGCTGACGTTGAAAGTCGCCGGGCACCAGCCCCTGCCACGCATCCGCGGGGATGCCGGGTCGCACCTGCCCTACTTGACGATTTCCCTGGCGGACACCGGCACCGGTATTGCCAGTGACACCTTCGAACGCATTTTCGAGCCGTTCTTTACCACCAAGGCGGTGGGCAAAGGGACCGGCCTGGGCCTGTCCCAGGTGTTTGGCTTTGCCAAACAATCGGGCGGCAATATCGATGTGTCCAGCGCCCTCGGCCAAGGCACGGTGTTTACCCTGTACCTGCCACAGGTGGATAGCCAGGACGCACCGCCATCGCCCACGCCCGAGCAGTTCGTGCCACTGCAGAACAACATCCAGCGCCATGTGCTGATCGTGGAAGACAACCTGGAAGTGGGACGCTTTGCCAGCCAGATCCTCAAGGATCTGGGCTACCAGACCACTTGGGCCACCGACGCTCGCCAGGCACTGGCCCTCGCAGGCCCGGACGCCAGCGCGTTCGATGCGGTTTTTTCGGATGTGGTGATGCCCGGGATGACCGGCGTGGCGATGGCCAGGTTATTGCGCGAACGCCGTGCCGGCCTGCCGGTGGTGCTTACCTCGGGCTACAGCGAAGAACTGGCCGACAGCGGCTACGAAGGTTTCGAATTCCTCGCCAAGCCCTACTCTGCCGAACAGGTCGCCTACGCGTTGGCCAAGGCCATGTTCAAAGACTGAGCCTACTGCGCCACCACGACCTGGTTGCGCCCCAGGGATTTGGCGCGGTACAGCGCCTGGTCGGCATCGTTCATCAGGTCGTGCAGGTCCTGTTCGTTGCCCTGGGTCAACGCCACCCCGAGGCTGGCGGTCAGGCCCTGCACCGGTTCAGCGTTCAAGCCGGCAATCGACTCGATCAGTTGCTCACCGATGGTCCGCGCAGTCTCCAGGGACGTATTGGGCAGCAGCACAGCGAACTCTTCACCGCCCAGGCGTCCGGACACATCGGCCTGACGAAACGAAGCACTGATCACACCGCCGACCTGGCGCAACACCTGGTCACCGGCCTGGTGGCCGTAGGTGTCGTTGATGTATTTGAAATGGTCCATGTCCAGCATCAGCGCACACAGCGGCTGCTGGTTCTGCCGACACTGCGTGTACAACAACTGGGCATGCTCGAAGAAAGCACGACGATTCTTCAGGCCGGTGAGTTCGTCGGTCTGAGCGGCATGGGTTGAAATGGTGTGGGCCTGTTCCATTTGCCGGGTCAGGCGAAAAGCTTTTTCCAAGGCATCGGACAGCTTGCGCGTGGCACTGACCACAAAGGTCGAGAACACCAGCACCGCGATCGCCACCCCTACCTGCATCGACGAAGGCTGAAACAACAGCCACAGCGTACACGGCAGCAGCACCAGCGCCATGGCCCCCAGCGTCATATAGCGATACGCCGAGTAACACGACACCGCGCTGACTGACATGCCTACGGTGAACAGCATGACCAGCACCTGGGACACCCGGTCGTCGCTGGGCATCACTGCCAACGCACCAGCGCCCCAGATGCCGGCCGATAACATCAGTGTGATCCAGTAACGTCGCTCCCAACGAGCGGGGGTGCGCTCGCTGTGAGGGCAACCAAACCAGTCCATGAACATCTTCAGCCGCAACAGCGACGCACCCGCCAGCAGCACCAGCCATACCAGCATGACACGGTGCTCAAAGCGATCCCAGCACAGCCAGCAGAGCATGGCCGCGCCCAGGTAACTGCCGAACACCGCAGAGAACGACTGGCGAAACAGCTGATGCAAACGATCAGTTCGCACCTGCTCCTCGATCACGTCGCCCTGGTCCTGCGCACGACTGGAGCTATTCATGCAAACCGCCTGTTTGGACTGCTACGACAAAGGCGCCATTGTGGCACCCTGCCAGTAGCCTGGACAACTGCGTCCAGCCAGGTAGAGCCCTTAAAGCCCCTGCGGGCGCAGAATCAGTACGCCCAACGGCGGCAGGTTCAACGACAACGACGCCGGTTGCCCATGGCGTGGCTCATCCTGGGCAAGCACTTCTCCACCGTTGCCATAGTTTGACCCGGCGTAGGTATCCGCATCACTGTTGATCACCTCGCTCCAGCGCCCGCCGAAAGGCACACCCACCGCATAGCCTTCACGCGGTACCGGGGTGAAGTTGGCGACCACCAGCACCGGCTTACCGTCCTTGCTCCAGCGCAGCCAGGCGTAGACGCTGTTGAGCGCGTCATCGCCAATCAACCATTGGAAGCCCTGGGGTGCATCATCCTGTTCGTGCAGCGCCGGCTCCTCGCGATACAGGCGGTTCAAGTCACCCACCAGTTTCTGCACGCCGCGGTGCTCGGGGTATTGCAACAAGTACCAATCCAGTTGCTGGTCATGGTTCCACTCGCGCCATTGGCCAAACTCACAGCCCATGAACAAGAGCTTCTTGCCCGGATGCATCCACATGAAACTCAGGTAGGCGCGCAGGTTGGCGAACTTCTGCCAGCGGTCGCCAGGCATCTTGTCGATCAGCGAGTGCTTGCCGTGCACCACCTCGTCGTGGGAGATCGGCAGGATAAAACGCTCGGACCAGGCGTAGACCAGGCCAAAACTCAGTTCGTTGTGATGGTGGGCGCGGTACACCGGGTCTTGCTGGATGTAATGCAGCGAGTCGTGCATCCACCCCATGTTCCACTTGTAGTTGAACCCCAGGCCACCCTGTTGGGTCGGCTGGCTGACCCCGGGCCAGGCGGTAGATTCCTCGGCAATCACCAAGGCCCCCGGCGCTTCCAGGGCAACCACGTCGTTCAAGTGCCGCAGGAAGTCGATGGCTTCCAGGTTTTCCCGGCCGCCATGGCGATTGGGCACCCACTCTCCAGCCTTGCGCGAATAGTCGCGGTACAGCATCGACGCCACCGCATCCACCCGCAGACCGTCGACATGGAAATGCTTGAGCCAGTGCAACGCCGACGCCAGCATGAAGCCGTGGACCTCGGTACGACCCAGGTTGTAGATCAGGGTGTCCCAGTCCTGGTGGAAGCCTTCCAGCGGGTTGGCATACTCGTACAACGCCGTGCCGTCGAATTGCGCCAGGCCATGGGTGTCGGTGGGGAAATGCGCCGGCACCCAGTCAAGGATCACGCCGATATCCGCCTGATGGCAGGCATTGACGAACCAGGCGAAATCTTCCGGCGAGCCGAAGCGTGCACTGGGCGCGAACTGCGACAGGGCTTGATAGCCCCAGGAACCACCAAAGGGATGCTCCATGATCGGCATCAGCTCAATATGGGTGAAGCCCAGTTGCTGCACATAGGGAATCAAGCGCTCGGCCAGTTCACGCCAGCCGTACTGGCGGGCGACTTCGCCGGCCTCGTCCAGTTCGCACTGCCAGGAGCCCACGTGCAGCTCATAGATCGACAACGGCGCAGTGGATTTCTGCTTGTCGCCACGGGCCTGCATCCAGTCATGGTCTTGCCAGTCCACCTGCAAGGGTGCGGCGACTTTCGAGGCCGTGTCGGGCGGCAATTGGGTGGCCAGGGCCATAGGGTCGGCCTTGAGCGGCAGGATCCCATGGGCACCGAGGATTTCATATTTGTAGGCGGCGCCCGGTTGCAGGCGCGGGATAAAAATCTCCCAGACGCCAGACGGATGACGCAGGCGCATCGGATGACGGCGACCGTCCCAGATATTGAAGTCGCCCACCACCGAGACCCGCCGTGCATTCGGTGCCCATACCGCAAAGCGCACGCCCGCGACGCCGTCGACGCTGGTCACCTGGGCCCCCAGGCAACTGCCCAGGTCGCGATGATTGCCTTCGGCAAACAGGTAGAGGTCCATTTCCCCCAGCAACAATTGACTGAAGCTGTAAGGGTCTTCGGTGATCTGCTCGCCGCCCGCCCACTGGATTTTCAACAGGTAAGGCTGGCGCGTGCTGAACTGCCCGACAAACAAACCCGGTACCTGGTTCGCCTCCAGGCTGCCAAGGGTCTCGCTGCCATCGCGGCTGAGCACCTGGACGCTCAGCGCCTCCGGCAGGAAGACGCGGATAAACTGGCCGCCCTGCTCGTCATCATGGGGCCCCAGGATCGAGAACGGATCAGGGTGTTCGGCGCGTACCAACGCTTCGACGTCCTTGGACGCCGGCAATGCAGTCAACTTGGGCTGCAGCGGTTCTTTATGTGTAAAACTCATGAGGTCTCCCCACCGCGTACAGGTTTCGATTTAGGTGTTAGCCCGCTGAGCAAACCGTGCAGCCCTTGCAGGGGCACCGGCAACCAGGTCGGGCGATTTTCCGCTTCATAGGCCACTTCGTACGCAGCCTTTTCCAGGCTGAACAACGTCAGCGCTGCGTCCTGGCCCTTGGCATCCTGCCAGTCATGCGCCAGTTTAGCCGTCGCCGCCTGGTAAGCCTGGGTAAATGCCTGGCGGGCTTCATTCAGGTAGCGATCGGTCACGCGTTTACGCGCAATGTCCGCTTCCGGCGAGTGATCCACTCCTTGCACATTCAGGGCCATGGCCGCCGCGTAATCGAAGGAGCGCAACACTCCACTCACATCTTTATAGGGGCTGTGTTTACCACGCCGTTCATGCAGTGGTCGCGCCGGCTCGCCTTCAAAGTCGATCAGGTAGGCATCGCCCTTGACTACCAGCACCTGGCCCAGGTGCAAGTCCCCATGCACCCGGATGCGCAACCCGCCTAGCGTGGCCTTTGCCAGCGCCTGGACATGCCCGGCGATGGCTTTTTTCTGCGCCAGTAATTCACTGACCAACGCCTGATCGGCGGGGTTCAACTGGCTTTGATGCAGTTTGAGCAGCTGCAGGGCGCGGTCGATCTGGGCGCCGACATCCTTGGCCCAGGCCTGGGTATCCCTGGCCGTGGTCACTTCGGGCTTGAAGGCCTTGTCGGCGGTCGGCGCGCCCAGCACCAGGTGCATTTCTCCCAGACGCTGGCCGAGCACCTCGGCAAAATCTGCCAGTTCGCCAAGAGCGTTGTAGTGCTGCTCCTGTTCAGAGATCGCCTCAGCCAGCTCATCACGGATCGCCCGTTCCAGGTTGTTCTGGGTCCAGCTCCAGGCATCGCCCTGGTTACTGAGGTAGCCCTGGGCAATCATCAGCAGGTTGTCCTGCCCTTGCCCATCACGACGGCTCATCGAACCCAGCAATGGCGAGATATTCGGATAGCCCGCAGTGGTCAGGTAGGCGCTCATTTCCAGCTCCGGGTGCACCCCGGCACTGACTTTTCGAATCAACTTGAGCACCAGGCTCTCGCCCACTACCACCGAGCTGTTGGATTGTTCGGCGGACAAGTAACGCACCGCTGATTCATCGGTCAGTTGCAGGTCGGCCAGGTGTGGAGTCGCCTCGAAGCGCAGATCCCCCTCATTGCAATTGAGCACAGTACCGGCTTGCATGGCCTGGATCACCGCACGGATGAAATGCTCAAGGCTGAACGCATCAGTCACCAACCCTACCTGGCGGGTGCGCCGCACACGGGCCAGAGCCAATTGCTGGGGCAAGGCGCTGGTGAACTGGTCTTCGCCCAGAAAGCCCAACGGCAATTGATAACGGCTGACCTGGCCGCCACTGGTTACCTCGATTTCACTGAGCAACACCGGGTGCTGCGGGTCACCAAAGCGTACGCCGTAAGCGATGTGCACGCTGTCGATAGCCATGTCCTTGCCAGCAAACCAGCGTCGCTTGGGCAGCCAAGCCGGCAATGAAGTTTGCTCAAGACTGGTGCGGCAAGGTTCTTCCAACAATTCTTCCATGCGTTTTTTCAGTACCAGGGTGGTGAAGTCGGGCATGCTTTGCGCCGGTTCCACATGCCAGCTGGGCATTTGGTTCTCCGCCGCCAGCACAAACCAGTAGAAGCCATAGGGCGCCAGGGTCAGCAGGAAATTCAACTGGCCGATGGGTGGGAACGCATTACCGCCGAGCATCTCCACCGGCACCATGCCGGCAAACGCAGACAGGTCCAGCTCCGCAGCCTGGGCGCTGCGCGACACGTTGGCCACGCACAGGATGATCTCGCTGCGGCCATCTTCGCCGGTGTACTCACGGGTATAGGCAAGAATGCGGCGATTGGTTGGCGAAAGCATTTTCAGGCTGCCACGGCCAAACGCCTTGGACTGCTTGCGCACGGCGAGCATGCGTCGGGTCCAGTTGAGCAGCGAGTGCGGGTCCTGGGCCTGAGTTTCGACGTTGACCGACTGATAACCGTATTGCGCATCCATGATCGGTGGCAACACCAGGCTGGCCGGGTCGGCGCGGGAAAAACCGCCGTTGCGGTCGATGGACCATTGCATCGGTGTACGCACGCCGTCGCGGTCGCCCAGGTAGATGTTGTCGCCCATGCCGATTTCATCGCCGTAATACAGGGTCGGCGTGCCC
The DNA here is from genome assembly GCF_036704165.1 of Pseudomonas khavaziana. NCBI lineage: Bacteria > Pseudomonadati > Pseudomonadota > Gammaproteobacteria > Pseudomonadales > Pseudomonadaceae > Pseudomonas > Pseudomonas khavaziana. The sequence goes on along the minus strand of NZ_CP129946.1, from coordinate 3,083,341 downwards.
GGCATCGACAGCAACAAGCTGTTGAGCAACTCCACACGGCGGCGATCGCGCTCCATCAGCGGCGCCAGGCGCCGGCGGATGCCCAGGTTGATACGCGCGCGGCGGTCGGCGGCGTAGTAGTTCCACAGGTAGTCGCGCTCCTTGTCGGTGACCATTTCCAGAGTCAGCTCATCGTGGTTGCGCAGGAAAATCGCCCATTGGCAGTTGGCGGGAATCTCCGGGGTCTGACGCAAGATATCAGTGATAGGGAAGCGATCTTCCTGGGCCAATGCCATGTACATGCGCGGCATCAGCGGAAAGTGGAAGGCCATGTGGCATTCATCGCCGTCATCGCCCTTGCGGTCGCCAAAGTACAGCTGAGTGTCTTCCGGCCATTGGTTGGCCTCGGCCAGCAGCATGCGGTCAGGGTAATGGGCGTCGATTTCGGCACGGATCTGCTTGAGGACATCGTGGGTTTCCGCGAGGTTTTCGTTATTGGTGCCGTCGCGCTCGATCAGGTAGGGGATGGCATCCAGGCGCAGGCCGTCGATGCCCAGGTCGAGCCAATAGCGCATCACCGACAACACCGCTTTCATCACTTGCGGGTTATCGAAGTTCAGGTCGGGCTGGTGCGAATAGAAGCGATGCCAGAAGTATTGGCCCGCCACCGGGTCCCAGGTCCAGTTGGACTTTTCAGTGTCGAGGAAAATAATGCGCGTGCCGTCGTACTTCTGGTCATCGTCGGACCACACGTAGAAGTCCCGTGCCGCCGAGCCCGGCTTGGCCTTGCGCGCACGCTGGAACCAGGGGTGCTGGTCGGAGGTGTGGTTGATCACCAGTTCGGTGATCACCCGCAACCCGCGTTTATGGGCTTCGGCGATGAAGCGCCTGGCGTCGGCCATGGTCCCGTAGTCACTGTGCACGCCACGGTACTCGGCAATATCGTAGCCGTCATCACGGCGTGGCGAAGGGTAGAACGGCAACAGCCAGATGGTGTTCACACCAAGGTCGGCAATGTAGTCGAGCTTGGCAATCAGCCCGGGAAAGTCACCGATGCCGTCGTTGTTGGAATCGAAATAGGATTTGACGTGAACCTGATAGATCACCGCGTCCTTGTACCAGAGCGGGTCTTTGATAAAGGTGGCTGCCTTGGGTTTCTTCGCCATTGGAAACTCCTGAAATACTTCGAAGATCGTTCCCATGCTCTGCGTGGGAATGCCTCATGTGACGCTCTGCGTCACGCGTTGGGACGCTGAGCGTCCGGGGCTGCATTCCCACGCAGAGCGTGGGAACGATCAGATTCAGCCAGCGGTGATACGCCAGATCCCAAATGGCATCTGCGGTTCAAGCCGCGTCCACTGGGTCTTGCCGTACCAGGTCCAGCGATGGCCGTTCATCAAGTCTTCACCCTGGGTCTGGGCGTCGTCCGGCAGGCCCATCTCCCACAACGGCAACTCGAAATGCGCTTCCTGGGCATTGAAGGGGTCGAGGTTGACCGCCACCAGGATAAAGTTGCTACCGTCTTCGCTGCGCTTGCCGAAATACAGGATGTTGTCATTCCAGGCGTTATAGAGCTTCAGTCCCAGATGGGTCTGCAACGCCGGGTTCTGCCGGCGGATCCGGTTGAGCTGGGCAATCTCGGCAATGATGTTGCCGGGCGCGGTGAAGTCCCGGGGGCGGATTTCGTATTTCTCCGAATCCAGGTATTCCTCTTTACCCGGCACCGGCGCGGCTTCGCATAGCTCAAAGCCCGAATACATGCCCCACAGGCCAGAGCCCATGGTCGCGAGGGCGGCACGGATCAAGAAGCCGGGGCGCCCGGACTGATGCAAAAAGGCCGGGTTGATGTCCGGGGTATTGACGAAGAAATTCGGCCGGTAGCATTCGCGCCATGGCGACTGGTTCAGTTGCGTGAGGTATTCGCTCAACTCGGCCTTGGTGTTGCGCCAGGTGAAGTAGGTGTAGCTCTGGGAGTAACCGACCTTGCCCAGGCGCGCCATCATCGCCGGGGTAGTGAAGGCTTCTGCGAGGAAGATCACCTCAGGGTACTTCGCCCTGACGTCGCTGATCAGCCACTGCCAGAACGGCAGCGGCTTGGTGTGGGGGTTGTCGACCCGAAAAGTCTTGACGCCCTCTTCCACCCAACCCACCACAATGTCGCGCAGCTCGGTCCACAGGCCGGGGATCGCATCTGCTGCATAGAAATCGACGTTAACGATGTCCTGGTATTTCTTTGGCGGGTTTTCCGCGTATTTGATCGTGCCGTCCGGGCGCCAGTTGAACCAGCCCGGGTGCTGCTTGAGCCATGGGTGGTCCTGGGAGCACTGGATGGCGAAGTCCAGGGCGATTTCCAGGCCATGGTCGGCGGCTGCTTTGACCAACCGGCGAAAGTCATCGCGGCTACCCAACTGCGGGTGGATCGCCTCATGACCGCCCTCTTCACTACCGATGGCATAGGGGCTGCCGGGATCATCGGGGCCAGCGGTCAGGGAATTGTTCTTGCCCTTGCGATGGCTACGACCGATGGGATGGATCGGCGGGAAGTACAGCACATCAAAGCCCATGTCATGGATCATCGACAAGCGCGAGTGCACATCGTTGAAGGTGCCGTGGCGCGCTGGATCGTCGGTGATCGAGCGCGGAAACAGCTCATACCAACTGGCAAATTGCGCCGCTTCGCGCTCCACATCAATCGGGTACACCGGGCTGACGCTCAGATAGGCGCGGTGATCGGCCTGGGTCATCAGATGCGCACTGTCTTCGTGCAGAAACAGCGCCACTTGCTCGGTTTCCAACAGGCCCGAGAGTTCGTGGTGCAATATCATCAATCGGTCGCGCAGTTCGTTGTCACTGCGCTCGGCGGCCTGCAGCACCAGGCTGCGGCCTTCCTGCAGCTCGAGGCTGACCGGCACCCCGGCCTCATGTTTCTTGCGCAGTTCGTAGCAGAAGCTGGCGAAGGTGTCGATCCAGGCTTCAATGCAGTATTCATGCGGGCCCTGCTGGGCGACGCTGAACGCTCCCTCCCAACCATTGTTGCCCACATCGGTCATGACCACGCTGTGCCAGCTTTCATCCTCCCGCGCTCGCCAGCGAATCAGCACCGCCAGTTTGTCATGGCCATCGGCGAAGACCTTGCTGGTCACATTGACCCGCTGGCCAACCACCGTCTTGACGGCGAACTCGCCATTGTCGATCACCGGCATGGTGCTTTCGATTGCAATCCTGGGCAACAACAACGCTTGGGACAGCGGCAATGCGCAATCTTCTGGAGCCAGTGTTTCAGCAGTCATCGAGCATCTTCCCCTTACGCCCCGTGGACGCCCTTTGCTTGATCCGATTTCAGAAACGGCGACGCTCTCCCTGAGCAGGGCCGTATAAGGTCCGAGCCTGGGCGCTGTTCAAAAGTTCAGGTGGATATACCGCCGCTGGGCGGGAATCATTTCCCACAGTCAAGGGTCCACCGATAGAGCAAAGCACAAACGAGGCCATAGCCATGAATATCTCGATACCCCCTGAACCCAAAGATCCAAATATCGACGAGCCCCCGCTGCCGCCCACACAACCCCGACCCGTTCCTGAACAAGAGCCGCCTGAAAACGAGCCACCGCCCGTGCAAGAGCCCCCCACAACGATGCCGCCCGTTATCGTCTGATTCCCAGGTCCGCGAACATTGGCTCGCGGACACAGCTGCCCTATTGGGGTGAAGCTCTTCGGTGAGGTGAGGTACAGCAACCTCACCACCTGACCGGTGTTACTCATCCTTCTCCAGCAGCTTGACAACCCGTGGCATCACGCTGAATACGGCCAGCGCCAGCAGCGTACTGAGTACCGCCGTTGATTCGCGCCCCATCCCCGCCGCCACGCCAATGGCGGCGGTCATCCACAACCCGGCCGCCGTGGTCAGTCCCTTCACATGCTGACCCTCTTCGTCCTCCTTGCCCTTGAGGATGGTGCCTGCGCCGAGGAAGCCGATCCCGGCAATCACTCCCTGCACCACTCGGCTCATGGCGTCTGCCTGGTTGCCGGACATTTGCGGCACCAGCACAAACAGCGCGGCGCCCAAGGCCACCAGCATATGGGTGCGTACCCCTGCCGCCTTGCCCTTTTGTTCCCGTTCAAACCCCAGGATGCCGCCCAACAGCGCGGCGATCAGCAGGCGCACAGTGATTTGCGTCAACTGCCGTGCGTCGCCGATGTCGGCAAATTCAGCCTGCAGGGTTTGCCACACTTGATGCCACCAGGCGTCCATGGATGTGTCCCTTCTTATTGTGAATGAAAGATAGACAGCGCAGACCGCCAGTCAGTTGCCTGGAACCCGCCAGCGTTACCGTCGCCTAACCGGACATAGCCCATGAACAGGAGATCGCCATGTCTGTACGCATCGAAAATCATTTGTGCTACTTCACGCTCGACAAGACCGGCAAGGAACAAAGCCTGCCAGCTACTCGGGTAAACATCCTTACCGACAATGACAAGGCCATGTCGTATGTGGAGTTGGCCGGCGAGCAGATCTACATCACCGAAGCCGAGGCCGACGCCCTCACCGTAGAAGGCGCCAAGGACGGTCGTAACCACGTAAAGGCCGAAAAACCGGGTTCTGTGATTTAATTGATCTGTATCAACATAGATCAAAGACCAGCTGTACCCCAGTGAGCCTGGGGTACAGCAGATTGCCAAAGACGGCTAAACCAACCCCATCTGATCCGCTTTTTATCACCATACCTGAGCCTGTTATGCACACAGTCTGTCGCCCATAGTTCCCCGGCCTGATGGAGGCTGATGAGCGAACGACCATGAGCGAACGAATCCCAACCGTGGAAACCTTTGAGCCCAACCACCCAAAGAAGGTGAAGGCCAAATCCAGCGACAACCTGATCCATACCCGCAGCTTCACCGGCGCGTTCCGCACTTTGCGCGTCGGCGGTGCCGGCCTGCTGTTCCTGGCCTTTTTCGGCACCGTATGGCTGAACTGGGGTGGCCGCCAAGCCGTGCTGTGGGACCTGGCCGAGAGCAAGTTCCACATCTTCGGCGCTACTTTCTGGCCTCAGGATTTCATTCTGCTGTCGGCGCTGCTGATCATCTGCGCCTTTGGCCTGTTTGCGATCACGGTGTTTGCCGGCCGCGTCTGGTGTGGCTACACCTGCCCGCAAAGCTCGTTCACCTGGCTGTTCATGTGGTGTGAAAAGGTCACCGAGGGTGAACGCAACCAACGCATCAAGCTGCAAGCCGCACCGTGGAGCCTGAATAAACTGGCACGACGCTCGGCCAAACATACATTGTGGCTGGGTATCAGCCTGCTGACGGGGCTGACGTTTGTCGGCTATTTCACGCCCATTCGCCCGCTCGCCGCCGAATTGCTGACCTGGCAGATGGGCGGCGTGAGCCTGTTCTGGGTGCTGTTTTTCACCGGTGCCACTTATATCAATGCCGGCTGGCTGCGCGAAGCGGTGTGCATGCACATGTGCCCCTACGCGCGATTCCAGAGCGTGATGTTTGATAAAGACACCCTGACCATTTCCTACGACACAGCCCGCGGCGAACGCCGTGGCCCGCGTAAACGCGAGGTGCAGCCGGCAGAGGTCGGCCTCGGCGATTGCATCGATTGCCAACTGTGCGTACAGGTGTGCCCCACCGGCATCGATATCCGCGACGGCCTGCAAATGGAATGCATCGGCTGCGCGGCCTGCATCGACGCCTGCGACTCGATCATGGACAAAATGGGCTACGCCCGTGGCTTGGTGAGCTACACCAGTGAACACCAACTGCAAGGTGGCAAGACTCACCTGCTGCGGCCCCGCCTGATCGGCTACAGTGCCGTGCTGCTGGTTATGATCGCAGCCTTGGTGGCGGCCTTGGTCGAACGGCCGATGGTGTCGCTGGACGTGACCAAGGACCGTGGTATGTTCCGCGAAAACAGCCAGGGCTTGGTCGAAAACATCTACAGCCTCAAGGTCATCAACAAGACCCAGCAGCGCCAGGATTACCGTCTGGAACTGGTGAATGCCGACGGCTTCCAGTTGCAGGGCAAAACCCAGGTCAGCCTGGCGCCCGGGGAAATCGTCGATGTACCGGTTTCTGTGGCATTGCTGGCGGAAAAACCGGTGAGCAGTTCTCAGACTATCCGCTTCAAAGTCACGGATGTGGATGAACCCTGGATCTACAGCGCTGCAGACAGTCGCTTTGTTGCACCGTTGAACCGCTGACAATCGGCCAATGTGGGAGGGGGTTTGCTCCCGATAGCGGTGTATCAGTCAGCATCTTTTCACTGACACACCGCTATCGGGAGCAAACCCCCTCCCACATTTACCCAGCGTACACATAGAAAAACCTGTTTAAGGCCCCCATGAAACGCTACGAAAAATTCGCCGACGACATCGCAGAACTCATCCGCTCCGGCGTCCTCGGCCCGGGCCAGCGCGTACCATCGGTGCGCTATGCAAGCCAGACCTACGGCGTCAGCCCGTCCACGGTGTTCCAGGCTTACTACCTGCTGGAGCGCCGCGGCCTGATTCGCGCACGACCGCGTTCCGGCTACTTCGTCAACACCCACGCGCCCAGTCCGTTTTCCGAACCGGTGGTGAGTGCGCAGGTGCATGAGTCCACCCACGTAGACGTGAGTGAGCTGGTGTTCTCGGTCCTGGACTCCATCAAAGACCCCAACACCGTGCCCTTCGGCTCGGCGTTCCCCAGCCCGATGTTGTTCCCACTGCCCCGCCTGGCTCGATCCCTGGCCAGTGCCAGCCGCGAAATGGACCCGCGCCTGGTCGTCACCGACATGTCGCCGGGCAATCCGCAACTGCGCCGACAGATTGCCCTGCGTTACATGGTCGGCGGCCTGATGCTGCCCATGGAGGAGCTGTTGATCACCAATGGCGCCCTTGAAGCACTGAACCTGTGCCTGCAGGCCGTGACCGAACCCGGCGACCTGGTTGCCATCGAGGCCCCGGCGTTCTATGCCTGCCTGCAAGTGCTGGAGCGTCTGAAGCTCAAGGCCGTGGAAATCCCGGTGCACCCACGCGACGGCATTGACCTCGACGCCCTTGCCCAAAGCCTTGAGCGCTATCCGATCAAGGCCTGCTGGACCATGACCAGCTTCCAGAACCCCATGGGCGCTACCTTGCCTGAGGCGAAAAAACAGGCGCTGGTGGAACTGCTGCGCGGCCATCAGGTGCCGTTGATCGAAGATGATGTCTATGCAGAGCTGTATTACGGGCAGCAAGCGCCGAAGCCGGCCAAGGCTTTTGATACAGAAGGGTTGGTGATGCACTGCGGTTCCTTTGCCAAGAGCCTGGCACCGGGTTACCGCGTCGGCTGGGTCGCTGCCGGGCGCTTCGCGCAGAAGGTCGAGCGCCTGAAACTGATGACCTCGTTGTGCCCATCAATGCCGGCCCAGGCGGCAATTGCCGATTACCTGCAGCACGGCGGTTATGACCGGCACCTGCGCAAACTGCGCTATGCCCTGGAAGAACAGCAAAGCGCCATGCTGGCAGCCATTGCCCGTTACTTCCCGGCCCAGACACGGGTCAGCCAGCCGGCCGGCGGGTATTTCCTGTGGCTGGAACTGCCGGAACAAACCGACTCGCTGAAATTGTTCCAGATGGCCTTGGCCCAAGGCATCAGCATTGCCCCGGGGCCGATTTTTTCTGCGACCCGACGGTTCAGCAATTGTATTCGTTTGAACTACGGCAGCCCCTGGACCGAGGCGTCGGAAAAGGCCATGGAAACGCTGGGGCGAATTGTGCGGTCGTTTTAACGATGGGATACACAGCCTTTGGAACGCAGCGCCCTTAGGAGACACTCAGGTGTGTGTATCTTCACTTCGAGACCGCCATGCGCATCAACATGCTCCCCGCATCGACCGCCTACCAGCTTGGCGAAGGCCGCCCGGAAAACAACTGGCTTGCGGTGCCTGCAGCGCCTGAAGAGCCGCCTTTCGCGGATCGTCGCTCCGCCAGGCAAATCATCAAAGACAATCCAGGGGTGAAACACCTGCTCAGGCGCATGGACAGCTATCCGGTGACCGACTTGCTCAAGCGACGACTGGGCGACTGGACATCCGCCAACCCTGATGCCAGGGCCAGGGCGCGCGCAGCCTATAACCTGGCGCGTGTGATCAATGTCCTCGACAACGTGAATGATCGTCGCGTAGGTAACAGTGAACGGCATGACGGCAAGATCAACGGCTTTTACAACGCAGGCTATTCCACTCGTAAAAATTCCGAGGCGCGCCTACTCGTAGCATTCGCGCAAGACGGCTACGACGTGCTGCAAAACCTGGGGCACTAAGCCTCGAGGTTTAACGTCCTCCGCCCAGATCCAGGAAGGTTCCGGTGGCGTATGAAGCTTTGTCCGACAGCAGCCAGATAATCGCCTCCGCCACCTCATCCGGGCGCCCACCACGGGCCATGGGAATGCCGGACTCGAGCTTGCTGACCCGGTCAGGGTCACCGCTGAGGGCGTGGAAATCGGTAAAGATGTAGCCGGGACGTACCGCGTTGACACGAATGCCTTCACCCGCGACCTCTTTCGACAGGCCAAGCGTGAAGGTGTCCAGAGCCCCCTTGGACGCAGCATAGTCCACATACTCACCCGGCGATCCCAGGCGCGCCGCCACCGACGATACGTTGACAATGCTGCCACCCTGCCCGCCATGCCGGGGAGACATGCGCAGCACCGCATGCTTGGCGCACAGGATCGGGCCCAGCACATTGGTCTTCATGATTTTCAGGAGACGAAATTCGGACATTTCATCGACCCGTGACTTCTGCCCGACGGTGCCAGCGTTATTGACCAGCGCCGTGACACGGCCCAGTTCGGTGTCCACGCGATTGAACAACGCGATGACTTCATCTTCGCTGCTGACATCGGCGCGCACCGCAATGGCCTGGGCACCCAAACCGCGCACTTGTTCAAGCATGCCCTGGGCGGCCTTCTCGTCAGACTGGTAATTAATGCAGATGCGATACCCTTCGCGAGCGGCCAGCAACGCCGTCTCGGCGCCAATTCCACGGCTACCTCCGGTGATGATGACAACTTTATCCATGGCTGCGGTCTCCAGATTCAACCTGATGTTTAGGGTTGGATCCAAGAATACATTCAACGGGAAGGTTTTACACCGGCCCAGGTCGACGCCCCCTGGTGACTGACCCGTGCGAGCGTATAAATCTCTGCGCCGGAAACGGGAGCAGGATGGGAGATCGGCCGCGCCCCTCCCGCCACCAATACTTCCCCAGTAGGCAGGCAAGAAGCACTATGCCCAAAGCGCCCATGTGGCATTTGCGCAGTCAACACCCATTGACCGGATAGAGGATCATACAACTCCGCAGTCCGGGCATTTTCCGGGTTGGAAATGTCACTGGCGCCTACCACCAGCACCTGGCCTGCGGCCAACCTTGTCGCAGTGTGATCCTTGCGGGGAACGCACATTTCAGACAGCTCCCAGCTGTCTGCTCCAGGATCATACATGCAGGCGTGATTTTGCGCCGGGCCGAAAGGCTCGTTCGCACCGCCCGCGACCAAGACCCGACCATCCAGCAGCAAGGTAGCCGTGTGCTGCATCAGTGGCATGGGCATTGGCCGTACGGGCGCCCATTGGCCACTCGCAACGTCGTAAATGAAGGCGTTGGCCAACGCCGCGTTTTGCCTGCCGGAGAACCCGCCGACCACCAGAAGGTTTGCGTCAGGCAATAACGTCGCGGTGTGATTCATGGCGTCAACGGGAAGCCAACCCTGACGATGCCAGAGGTCGCCAAGCGGGTCGTAGAGTTCAACGCTGTCCTGTACCTGCCCACCCGAAGGCCCCAGGTTATTGCCGCCGACGACCAGCACCCTTCCCGATTCCAGCAAGGTTGTGGTGTGACCGAAACGGGGCGTATGCAATGGGCTTGCCGCTCTCCAGCAATCGGCCGCAACATCGTACAACTGCGCATCCCTGAGCGCATTGCCGGCATCGCTACCGCCTGCAACCAAGACCACACCCGGCCGCAGAATCACCGCGCCGCACGTATGGCGAGCTACCGGCAGCACCGCTCGCGCAGACCACTCTTGCGACAATGAGTTGTAGAGTTCAATCCCACCGCCCCCCGCAATCGCTAAAACGCCGAGTTCAGTCGTCACCGCACAATGGAAGTATCGAGGCTCAAGCATCGACCCCGTGTCTTTAAACTCACCAGCAAGATTCGCATTCATGAACTGAGCTCGCGCGGCATCGTAGAAACCAATCTACGTCCCGGAACATGCGGTCGCTACTGTCAGAGTTAACAGGTCCGACAAGATCAACGACTCGCTCGACGCCGCTCAACCTGTAGCCTTCTGAATATCTGCAATGAACTGATCAGCAGGGAGTGGATGACCCAGCAAGTAACCCTGCAAGGAATCACACCCCAAGCGGGTAAGAAAATCCTGCTGCACATCGGTTTCCACGCCTTCGGCCACAATCCGCAAGCCCAGGGCCTGGCCGAGTGCCACAATGGCCGAGACAATTGCCGCATCGTCGCTGTCGTGTTCCAGGTCGCGCACAAAGCCACGGTCGATCTTCAACTCGTTGGCCGGCAGGCGCTTGAGGTACATCAGGCTGGAGTAGCCGGTGCCAAAGTCATCGATGGACAGGTCGACGCCCATGTCCGAGAGCTGCTGCAACACTGTCATGCTCGCGTCGGCATCGCTCATGGCCGTGGTCTCGGTAATTTCCAGGGTCAGGCTGTTGGCGGGCAATTGGTGACGCTCCAGGGCGGCCGCTACGCTGTTGACCAACCCGGCGTGGCAGAACTGCAACGCCGAGAGGTTCACGGCAATGCGCCAGCTCTCGTAACCCTGGGCGTACCACAGGCTCATTTGGCGGCAGGCTTCGTTGAGTACCCACTCGCCGATGGGAATGATCAGCCCGGTTTTCTCCGCCAGTGCGATAAAAGTGGCCGGCAACAGCAGGCCCTGCTGCGGGTGCTCCCAGCGCAGCAACGCCTCGGCGCCCACCGCAGCACCGCTGACCGCGTCGAACTTGGGCTGGTAATACAAGCGAAACTGCCCATGTTCGAGGGCATTGCGCAGGTCCTGCAATAGCTGCAATTGCTTGCGCGCATTGGTGTTCATCGATACATCGAAGAAGCTGTAGCCGTTCTTGCCCATGCCCTTGGCGTGGTACATCGCCGCATCGGCGTTCATCAACAATTCCTGGGGGCTGCTGCCGTTGCCCGGGAACAGGGCGATGCCGATGCTGGCAGAGATGTTCAACTCCTGCTCGGCGACCTTGAAGGTGCGGTTGATCAGGCCGACCTGGCGCTCGGCCAAGCCCATGGCATCGTCCGGCTGGGTCAATTGCACCAGCAGCACAAACTCGTCACCACCAATACGGGCCAGGGTGTCCTGGCTGCGCAAGTCCTCGCGCAGACGCAGGCCTACCTCGCGTAGCAACTGATCGCCCATGTGATGACCAAAGGCGTCATTGACCGGCTTGAAGCCATCCAGGTCGATAAACATCAAGGCAAAGCAGCCACCCTGCTCGTTCACGGCCTGGATACCTTGCTGGATGCGATCCGTCAACAGTGTGCGATTGGGCAGGCCCGTGAGCATGTCATGCAGGGCCAGATGGGTCAGCTCCTGGTTGGCCAGGGTCAGGGAATCGGCGAGCACGGCGGTGCGCGCTTCCAGGCGTGCGTCGAGCAGCGAGGTCAATAGCGCAATGACCAACACCGCCAAAGAGGTCACCAAAACCAGGTTATCCAGGCCCTTGCCGCTCAAACCCGTCAGCGCCGCACCACAATAACTGCCATCGGCAAAACGCGCCGCGGCCATCCCGGTGTAGTGCATGCCAACGATAGCCACGCCCATCACCACTGCCGCACCACCTCGCGCCAGGCGCACATAAGGCGTGTTGCGGCGCAGGTTGAAGGCGATCCACAGTGCCGCACCGCAAGCCATCACCGCGATCAATAACGAAGCGCCGAACAGGGTCGGGTCATAGTCGATACCTGGGGTCATGCGCATCGCGGCCATGCCGGTGTAATGCATGCTGGCGATACCGGCCCCCATGACCAACGCACCGAATGCCAACTGCCAGGCAGTCAGGCGTGGCTGACTGACCAGCCACAAGGCGAAGCCACTGGATAACACCGAGATCAGCAGCGACAGCGCAGTGATGCCCAGGTCAAACCCGAGGGCAAACGGCAGGCGCAGGGCCAACATGCCGATAAAGTGCATGGACCAGACACCGACCCCCATCGCCAATGCACCGCCGCTGATCCATAGATACACCGCGCGCCCCTTGGCGGTAGCGATACGCCCGGCCAGGTCCAACGCGGTGTAGGACGCCAGCACAGCGACGCACAGGGAAATCACGACAAGGGAGGTTGAATAGCTACCGATCAGCATGGGACTTCTCGCGGGCTAACGGGGTGTAAAAGCCCGTGCCGGGTGGCAAAGCGCGCGATTGTAGCGAGAATGAATCTGGGGCAGGTGATTAATTATCAGAAGGCCATTCGTGATTTTTTGGCGTCAATCGGATGGCCTCATGAGGCATTTTCTGGCCGCCAAGGAGATCAAAATGTGGGAGGGGCGGTGCTACGATTCGACTCGCCCCCGAGGGCCATGGGTATCAACACAGCTGTGTAGCAGCCGACGGTAACCACGATGCGAAGCGAGCCGCTCTTGATCTTGATCTGCTTTTGATCTTAGGCGCCCCGTTAAACCACGCTGGCCGGAATTCGACAGGGATTTGGGGGGTAAACCGGCAGGGATGCCGGTTTAGCCGCCCCGCGCCATGGATGGCGCGTGGCGGCGGCCCCCCAAATCCATGTCGGATTACGGGCACACCGAGCCTAAGCGAGGTGCCGAGTGGTGGGGCAAGAGCGCTTTGGTTACTTTCGCGCTTTTCGAAAGTGACCCGCTGTAAAAGCCAGCCCTTTCAAGGTCTTTGGAAAAAGCCCCAAAACATGATCGTTTTTTGACCAAAAGAGATGCTGGCTGAGCCAAATTCAACTCGTTTATTTCTTAATTTCAGCCTGGAATTGGCGTAGGACGCGATTTAGGCAAAGACCTTGAAAGGGCTGGCTGTAAAAGCGGAACCAATAGCAGCCGTTACCGCAGGAATGGATATGTACTCGGTCTGATCCAACATCCTGGTCGGCTGTCAGGCCGCCATCGGGGGCAAGCCCCCTCCCACATTTGGGCCGGGTCACTCCTTTTCGGCCAGGGAGGTCTGGCCGTCCCAGCCGCCCCCCAGCGCCGCGATCAGCTGCACACTCGCCACCAACCGCGACTGCAGCAAGTTCAGCACCGTACGCTCGTTACTCAAGGCCGTCGCTTGCACCGTGACCACATCCAGGTAGGCAATCAACCCCGCCTTGTACTGGTTCTCGGTCAGACGCAACGATTCACGCGCCGACTCCAGCGCTTCATTGCTGACCACTGCCTCGTCCGCCAGCACCTTAAGTTGCACCATGTAGTTTTCCACCTCACGGAAACCATCCAGCACCGTCTGGCGGTACTTGGCCACGGTCTCGTCATAGCTGGCCACGGTGCGGTCGACTTCCGCCGAGCGCTGGCCGCCATCAAAGAGGGTCATCGCCAGTTTGGGCCCCACCGACCAGAAGCGGTTCGGCAGGCTGATCCAATTCTCATAGGTGCTGCTGGAATAGCCGCCCTGCAGGCTCAGGCTGAGGTCCGGGTAGTACGCCGCCTTGGCTACGCCGATATTGGCGTTGGCGGCGATCACCGAACGTTCGGCCGAGGCGATGTCAGGGCGACGTTCCAGCAGTTGGGACGGCAGGCTCACCGGTATCTGTGGCAGTGCCGGGATTTCCTTGCTCACGGCCAGGTTGAAGTTGGCCGGGGCTTCCCCGATCAATACGGCGATGGCATTTTCCAGTTGGGCACGCTGCCAGATCAGGTCGATCAGGCTGGCCTGGGTGGTCTTGAGCTGGGTTTGCGCCTGAGCGATGGCGTCTTTGCCGGCCACCCCGGCGCGGTATTGGTTTTCGGTCATTTTCAACGAGCGCTGGTAAGTATCCAGCGTGGCTTGCAGCAGGCGTGTCTGTTCGTCCATGACCCGCAGTTGCAGGTAGCTTTGCACCAGTTCCGATTGTTGGCTCAGGCGCATCGCGGCCAGGTCCGCCGAGCTGGCCTCGGCGCTGGCTTCGTTAGCCTCCAGGCCACGGCGCAACTTGCCCCAGATATCGGCCTCCCAACTCACGCCCAACTGCGCATTGAGGGTATCGCGAATACCGCTGCTGGAGCTGCTGAGGCTCGCGCTGCTGCTGCCGGTGCCCTGGCTGGCGCGGGTTTTACCGACGCTCAGGTCGACGCTGGGGTAGAACGCCCCGCGTGAACTGCGCACCAGTGCCTGGGCCTGGCGAAAACGTGCTTCGGCCTGGGCGACGGTCTGGTTGGAGGTGTTGAGGCGCACCACCAGGTCATTGAGTTGGCGGTCGCCATACAATTCCCACCAGGCGCCACGGGCCAGGGAATCGCTGGGGTTGGCCTGACGCCAGCCCTGGGCCTCCTTGAATTGCACCGGCTCGATGACCTCCGGACGCTGGTAGTCGGGGCCGATGGCGCAGGCGCTGAGCAACATGACCAGGCCCACTGTAGGAGCGAGCTTGCTCGCGAAGGCCGTTAACGATAACGCGTTCCTTCTGGATGAACGCGGCGTATGGGCGTTCTTCGCGAGCAAGCTCGCTCCTACAGGGGTCGCAGGGGCGTTGATTGAATCGGTCATAGCGCAGTGTCCAGGGCAGCATCGGTACGCACGCCGCGCCAGGCGTTGAAACGATGGCGTGCGCGGTCGAGATAGAGGTAGACCACCGGGGTGGTGTAAAGGGTCAGGATCTGGCTGAAAACCAGGCCGCCAATGATGGTCAGGCCCAGGGGACGACGCATTTCCGCACCATCGCCGCTGCCGAGCAACAACGGCAAGGCGCCGAGTATCGCAGCGAGCGTTGTCATCAGGATCGGTCGCAGACGCAGCAGGCAGGCGCTGCGGATCGACTCCAGCGGCCCCATACCGTCGTTGCGTTCCAGCTGCAGCGCCAGGTCGATCATCAGGATCGCGTTCTTCTTCACCACCCCGATCAGCAGGAACAAGCCCAGCAACGAGATCAGGCTGAACTCGCCCCCCGTCAGGTAGATGGCCAGCATGGCGCCCACCCCGGCCGAAGGCAGCGTCGACAGGATCGTCAGCGGATGGATATAGCTTTCATACAAGATGCCCAGCACCAGGTACACCGCGACCAATGCACCCAGGATCATGAACGGCTGGCCCTTCTGCGTGGCCGCAAAGGCATCGGCTGTACCGGCCATCTTGGCGATCACATCTTCGGGCAAGCCGACCTTGGCAATCGCCCGCTCGATAGCGGCCGTGCCCTGCTCTACCGTGACGCCGGGGGCCATGTCGAAGGCGATATTCTCCGAAGCGAATTGGCCTTCATGGCTGACGCGGTCATCGGCGAGACTGTTTTCATAGTGGGCAATGGTCGACAACGGCACCCGCGCACCATCGGCAGTGATCACCTGTACCTGATTGAGGGTGATCGGGTCCTGGGCATATTTGGGGTTGACCTCCATCACCACCTGGTACTGGTTGAGGCTGTCGTAGATGGTGGAAATCTGCCGCTGGCTGTAGGCGTTGTTGAGCACCGCCGTGACCATGTCCATATCGATGCCCAGGCGCTTGGCCTGGTCACGGTCGACAATCAGCGTGACCTGCGCCGCGCCCCGACCCTCGCGGGCGTCGATGGCGGTCAGCTCCGGCAGCTCGCGCATGGCTGCGACGACTTTCGGGTACCACAGGCGCAACGCGGCCAAATCACCACTTTGCAGGATGTAGGAGTACTGCGCGCTGGTCTGGTCGCGGCTGCCACCAAACTGCAGGTCCTGGTCGGCCATCAGGAACAGGCGCCCGCCCGGCACCGGCGGCACGTCCTTGCGCAAGCGCTCGATTACCGCCTGGGCGGAGATCTTGCGCTCGCTGATCGGCTTGAGGCGCACCAGCATCACCGCATTGTTGGTGCCGTTGTTGCCGCCGATAAAGCCGGCCACGCTGAGCACTGCCGGGTCCTTGAGCACCGCCTGGCGGAAGATCTCCATCTTAGGCTGCATCACGTTGAACGACAGGCCGTCGTCGCCGCGCACGAAGCCGATCAGTTGGCCGGTGTCCTGCTGCGGCATGAAGGTCTTCGGCACCACCACGTACAACGCCACGTTCAAACCAATAGTCAGCAACAGGCTGAGCAAGGTCAGGCGCCGATGGCGCAACACCCAATCCAGGCTGGTGGCGTAGCCGGCGACCATACGGTCGTTGATCTTCTGGCTCCAGCGCTGCAAACCGGTCTGCTGGTTTTTGTCGTGGGGCTTGAGCCAGCGGGCGCAGAGCATCGGCGTCAGGGTCAACGAGACGATCAGCGAGACAATGATCGCCGCCGACAAGGTGATGGAGAACTCGCGGAACAGGTTGGTGACAATCCCGCCCATGAACAGGATGGACAGGAACACCGCCACCAGCGACACGTTCATCGACAGCAAGGTAAAGCCGACTTCCTCGGCCCCCAGGTACGCAGCTTTCATCGGCGGCACACCTTCATCGATATGCCGGGAAATGTTCTCCAGCACTACAATGGCATCGTCCACCACCAGCCCGGTGGCCAAGATCAGCGCCATCAGCGAAAAGTTGTTCAGCGAAAAACCGTACAGGTACATCACCGCAAAGGTGCCCACCAGCGACACCGGTACCGCCAGGGTCGGGATCAGTGAAGCGCGGAAGTTGCCCAGGAACAGGTACACCACCAGGATCACCAGGCCTACGGCAATCAGCAAGGTCATCTCGGCTTCGTGCAGGGTGGCGGCGATCACCGGCGAGCGGTCCATGGCCAAGCTGAGCTTGACGCTGGACGGCAGCACCGCCTGCAACGCTGGCAACTGGGCCTTGATCTGCCTGACCGTCTCGATGATGTTGGCGCCGGACTGGCGGTTGATCACCAGCAGCACCGCCGAGTCATTGTTGAAGAAACCGCTGTTGTAGCGATCTTCCACGCCATCGGTGATCTTCGCGATGTCCCGCAGGCGCAGGGCCGCGCCATCCTGGTAGCGAATCAACAGCGGCTCGTAGTCCTTGGCTTTTTCCAACTGGTCGTTGGCCTGGATCTGCCAGTTACGCTCACCGTCTTCCAGGGAACCCTTGGGTCGGCGCTGGTTGGCGTTGGCGATGGTGTTGCGCACATCGTCCAGGGCGACGCCGTACTGGTCGAGGGCCTTGGGCTCCAGCTCGATGCGCACCGCCGGCAGGGAACTGCCGCCGATCTGCACCTCGCCTACGCCCGGCACCTGGGACAAGCTCTGGGACAGGATGGTCGAGGCCAGGTCGTACAACTGACCCTTCTGCAACACGTCGGAGGTCAGCGACAGCACCATGATCGGTGCCTGGGACGGGTTGATCTTCTTATAGGTCGGCATGCTGCGCATACCGCTGGGCAGCAGGTTACGCGAAGCGTTGATGGCCGCCTGCACTTCCCGCGCCGCGCCATTGATATCGCGGTCGGAATCAAACGCGAGGATCACCCGCGTGGAACCCTGGCTCGACGAACTGCTCATGGTGGTGATGCCGGCAATCGAACCGAATGAACGCTCCAGCGGCGTCGCTACGCTGGACGCCATCACCTCGGGGCTGGCGCCGGGCAAGCTGGCCGACACCACGATCACCGGAAAGTCGATCTGCGGCAGCGGCGACACCGGCAACAGGTTGAAGCTGACGCCACCGAGCAACATGATCGCCAGGCTCAGCAGCATGGTGGCTACCGGCCGGCGAATGAAGGGTCCGGACAGGTTCATGGTTCAACCGGCTCCAGGCGTTGCGGTTCTTTGCGCCAGCGCCGGCCAAGACGATCGAAGTACAGGTAGATCACTGGCGTGGTGAACAGCGTCAACACCTGGCTCACCAGCAAGCCTCCCACCATCACCAGGCCCAGCGGTTGGCGCAGCTCTGCACCGGAACCGCTGGCGAGCATCAGCGGCACTGCACCGAACAACGCGGCCAGGGTGGTCATCAGGATCGGCCGGAAGCGCAGCAGCGCCGCCTGGTAGATCGCCGTCTGCGGGTCAAGGCCCTGGTTACGCTCGGCGTCGAGGGCAAAGTCGATCATCATGATCGCGTTCTTTTTCACGATACCGATCAGCAGGATGATACCGATGATCGCGATCATGCCCAGGTCGTTGCCACTGAGCAGCAACGCGAGCAAGGCCCCCACCGCCGCCGACGGCAAGGTCGAGAGGATGGTGATCGGGTGGATATAGCTCTCGTAGAGCACACCGAGCACGATGTACATGGTGACCACCGCCGCCAGGATCAACAGCAAGGTGCTCGACAGCGAAGCCTCGAACGCCTGGGCCGCGCCCTGGAACTGGGTCTGCACGCCCACCGGCATGCCGATGTCCTTCTGGGTCTGGTTGATCAGCTCCACGCCTTTGCCCAGGGCGACGCCAGGGGCAAGGTTGAACGACATCATCACCGCCGGGAACTGGCCAATATGGGCAATCGCCAGCTGCGCCTGGCGCTGCTCCACATGGGCCAGGCTCGACAACCGCACCTGGCCGCCGTCGGTGGTCTTCACATGGATCTGGTTGAGCGCGGCCGGGCCAAGGGTTTCGCCGGACTGGGCCTGCAGCACCACGCGATACTGGCTGGCCTGGGTGTAGATGGTGGAAATCTGCCGCTGGCCGAAGGCGTCATACAGCGCGTCAGTAATGGTCGCGACGTTGACGCCCAGGCGCGAGGCCGCGTCGCGGTCGATCACCAGGTACACCTGCAGGCCCTTGTCCTGCAGGTCACTGGCAACGTCGGTGAGTTCGGGCAACTGGCTGAGGGCATGCACCAGCTTGCCGCTCCACAGCGCCAGCAACTCGGCGTCCGGGGACGACATGCTGAACTGGTACTGGGTACGGCTGACACGGTCTTCGATGGTCAGGTCCTGCACCGGCTGCATGAACAGGCGGATGCCCACCAGCTTGTCGATTTCAGGTTGCAGTCGCGTGATCACCTGCGCTGCGCTCAAGTCGCGCTGACCGTGGGCCTTGAGGTTGATCAGCAAGCGGCCGCTGTTGAGGGTGGCATTATCGCCATCCACGCCTATATAGGAAGACAGGCTTTCCACCGCCGGATCGGCGAGGATGATCTTCGCCAGCTCCTGTTGGCGCTGGCTCATCGCCGCAAACGAAATTGACTGCGGCGCCTCGGAAATCCCCTGGATCACCCCGGTGTCCTGAACCGGGAAGAAGCCCTTGGGCACCACCAGGTACAGCACCACAGTGAGGCCCAGGGTGGCGATGGCCACCAGCAAGGTCAGCGGCTGGTGCTTGAGCACCCACTGCAATTTGCGGCCATAGGCTTCGATCAGCCAGTCGATCCACGCGCCGCTGGCCTTGTAGAAGCGCCCCTGCTCTTCTTCCTTGGGTTCACGCTTGAGCAGGCGAGCACACATCATTGGCGTCAGGGTCAGGGACACCACCAGGGAAATCAGGATCGCCACCGCCAGGGTGATGGCGAATTCACGGAACAGCCGCCCGACCACGTCGGCCATGAACAGCAGCGGAATCAACACCGCGATCAACGACAGGGTCAGGGACACCAGGGTAAAGCCAATCTGCTTGGCGCCCTTGAGCGCGGCCGCCATCGGCGTCTCGCCCTCCTCGATATAACGGGAGATGTTTTCCAGCATGACGATGGCGTCATCCACCACGAAGCCGGTGGCGATGGTCAGGGCCATCAGCGTCAGGTTATTGATGGAGAACCCCGCCAGGTACATCACGCCAAAGGTGCCGACCAGGGACAGCGGCACGGCGATGGACGGAATGATAGTGGCGCTGACGCGACGCAGGAACAGGAAAGTCACCATCACCACCAGAGCAATGGCGATCAGCAGTTCATGCTGCACATCCTTGACCGAGGCGCGGATGGTCTGGGTACGGTCGGTGAGCACGGTCACATCGAGGCCGGCCGGCAGGTTGTCGGTGATGCTCGGCAGCAGCGCCTTGATGCGGTCGACCACCTCGATCACGTTGGCACCCGGCTGGCGCTGGATATTCAACAGCACCGCCTGGTTCTCATTGGCCCAGGCCGCAAGGCGTTCGTTTTCGGCGCCGTCGACGATCTGCGCCACATCCTTGAGGCGCAGCGGTGCGCCATTGTTGTAGGCCAGGATCAGTTCGGCATATTGCTCCGGTGAGACCAACTGGTCGTTGGCATCGAGCATCGACACGCGGGTGGGGCCGTCAAAGTTGCCCTTGGGCTGGTTGACGTTGGAAGCGGCGATCAGGCTGCGCACATCCGACAGGTTCAAGCCATTGGCCGCCAGGGCCTCGGGGTTGACCTTGATGCGCACGGCCTGGCGCTGGCCGCCGGCGATGCTGACCATGCCGACACCGCTGATCTGCGCGATTTTCTGCGCCATGCGCGTATCGACCAAGTCATTGAGCTTGGGCAACAGCATGGTCTTGGAAGTGATTGCCAGGGTCAGCACCGGGGTATCGGCCGGGTTGACCTTGTTATACACCGGCGGCGCCGGCAAATCCTTGGGCAGCAGGTTGGTGGCGGCGTTGATCGCGGCCTGCACCTGCTGCTCGGCGACATCCATATTGATGTCGAGGTTGAAGCGCAGGGTCAGCACCGAGGCGCCGCCGGAGCTGGTGGACGCCATCTGGGTCAGCCCGGGCATCTGCCCGAACTGACGCTCCAGCGGTGCGGTGACCGCACTGGTCATCACATCAGGGCTGGCGCCGGGGTACAGGGTCATCACCCGAATGGTCGGGTAGTCCACCTGGGGCAAGGCCGACACCGGCAGCAAGCGGTACGAAATGATACCGGCCAGCACAATGGCCAGCATGCTCAGCGTGGTGGCGACCGGGCGGAGGATGAACAGGCGTGACAGGTTCATGAACCGACCTTTTGCGCCTTGCCGGCGTCAGCGCCGGTCTCCCCTTTTGCCGCAGGCTTGCCTTGCAGGTGTTCGGTCGGCGTGGTCGGCACTTCGCTGCTGTCATTGACCACTTCGATTTCGCTGCCGTCCTTGAGGCGGTCGGTGCCTTCCAGTACCACGCGGTCGCCGGCGACCAGGCCCTCCTTGATCACGGTGTTATCGCCGTCGGTGTCACCGAGCACCAAAGGCTGGACCTTGACCTTATTGTCGCCGTCGAGCTTGTAGACAAAGGTGCCGGTATTGCCGAACTGGATCGCCGCAGACGGTGCCAGCACCACGTTATGCAGGGTATCGGCGAGCAGGTGCACATTGACGAACTGGTTGGGGAACAGCGCCTGGTCCTTGTTATCGAAGCGCGCCTTGAATTTCAGGGTGCCGGTGGTGACATCGATCTGGTTGTCCAGGCTTTGCAGTACGCCGACCGCCTGCTTTTTCGTGTCGCCACGGTCCCAGGCTTCCACCGGCAGCTTGTTGCCGGCGTGGTAACGGGCGAGCACGGTTTCCAGGGTGTTTTCCGGCAGGGTAAAGGCCACGCTGATCGGCTGGGTCTGGGTGATCACCGCCAGGGCCGTGGTGTCATTGGCGGCGACCAGGTTGCCGACGTCAAGCTGGCGCAAGCCGACGCGGCCGCTGATCGGCGCGCGGATCTTGGTGAATTCGAGGTTGAGCTTGGCGTCGTCCACCGCGCCCTGGTTGGTCTTGACCGTGCCCTGATACTGCAGCACCAGCGCTTCGGCAGTGTCCAGGGTCTGCTTGGCAATACTGTCCTGGGCATACAGCCCGCGATAACGCTCGACGTCAACCTGGGCGTTTTTCAGCTGGGCCTGGTTTTGCAACAGCGTGCCCTGGGCCTGGAGCAAGGCGTTCTGGTAGCTGCGCGGGTCGATTTCCGCCAGCAGGTCGCCAGCCTTGACCATCTGCCCTTCTTCAAAGGCAATCTTCATCAACTCGCCGCCCACACGGCTGCGCACATTAATGGTATTGAGCGCAGTGACCGTGCCCAGGGCCTTGTAGTACACCGGGAACTCCCCCAGCACTGCCGGCGCCACACGCACCGGCACCGGGCCGGTGGAACCGCCGAAGCCCGGGCGTGCCATGCCGGTTTTACCGGTGTGCCCGGCCGGCGCGTCTTTATGGGCCGCGCCGCTGGGCCAGAATTTCCAGCACAGGCCGGCGATAACCAGCAGCACGAGCAGGCCAAACAGCCAGCGGCGGGATTTGCGGGGGGAGGATTGCATGGAGTGATCAACCATTGGGCGCGAGAGCTTCTACTTGGGGAGGCTGAAAGATAAGCACTGGGGTGCGTTAAGAAAAGCACCTTTACCGGCTATTTACCTTGGGCTTACAACTTTTAACTTCTGTGGCTTAGTCTGACGGCTGTTTCGCTAAGCATTTGAGCTGCAAATAAAAACGGCCTGGACTAGGCCAGGCCGCAAGCATGCATCATACGTGTTACTGCCAAACGTCAGTTACGCGCAGAAACAGTTACTTCAACACAGCCAGGGCTGCATCGTAGTTCGGTTCTTCAGCGATTTCCTTGACCAACTCGCTGTGCAGCACGTTGTCGTTTTCGTCCAGTACCACGACAGCACGAGCGGTCAGGCCTTTGAGCGGGCCATCAGCGATCGCCACACCGTAATCAACGGCGAAATCCGAATCGCGGAAATCAGACAGGTTCTTCACGTTTTCCAGGCCTTCGGAGCCGCAGAAACGCGCCTGGGCGAATGGCAGGTCAGTGGAGATACACAGCACCACGGTGTTTTCCACATCGTTGGCCTGGGCGTTGAACTTGCGCACGGACGTGGCGCAGGTTGGGGTGTCGACACTTGGGAAGATGTTCAGCACTTTGCGCTTGCCGGCAAAGGTAGCCAGGGTGGCGTTGGACAGGTCGCCGGCGGTCAGGGTGAAGTCTGCGGCTTTGGCGCCGACTTTCGGCAGTTCGCCTTCAACCTGGACCGGGTTGCCTTTGAGAGTGACTTGAGCCATGAACGGAATCCTTATGCTGGGTTTTGGTTAAACGAATTCGAGAGGCCGAAGTTAACCACAAACTACGATGGCGACCTACCGCCAGACACAAATTGTCATGCCACCGGTTGTGGTTTAATTGCGCGCTTTTCACCTGCCCCTTCAAGGAAACCGTTGTCGATGAATCAGCCCGCCACCAAAGTCCTGGTCATTGGTTATGTCTGGCCGGAGCCTCGCTCATCGGCCGCAGGCGGGCACATGATGCAAATTCTCGAGAGTTTTCTTACACAAGGTTGGGATATTACCTTCAGCAGCCCGGCCACCATCGGCGAGCACAAGGCCGACTTGCCCGCCCTCGGCATCGCTGAGTGCGCCATTGAGCTGAATAACAGCAGCTTCGACGATTTTATCCGCGAACTGGCCCCGGATATCGTGCTGTTCGACCGTTTCATGATGGAGGAGCAATTTGGCTGGCGCGTGGAACAATGCTGCCCAGACGCCCTGCGGGTGCTGGAGACCTCCGACTTGCAAAGCCTGCGCGATGCACGTCATCAGCGTTTCAAGGAGCAGTTGAAAGCCCATCCCGACGGCGACGACTTCACCGCCCTGTTCGCTCCGGCGCTGGAAGAAGAATTCCAGCGTATGGCCGACACCGACCTGGCCAAGCGCGAAATCGCCGCGATTTACCGCTGTGACATCAGCCTGATGATCTCCGACGTCGAAATCCGCCTGCTCACCGAACAATTCAAGGTACCTGCCGCCCTGCTCCACTGGTGCCCGTTGATGTTGCAACCGCCCACTGCGGCGTTTGCGCCCTTTGAAGACCGTGCGCATTTTCTCAGCATCGGCAACTTCCGCCATGCACCCAACTGGGATGCGGTGCTGTGGATGAAGCACAGCCTGTGGCCGCTGATTCGCCAACAGTTGCCGGGCGCACAACTGCATATCTACGGTGCTTATACCCCGCCCAAGGCTACTGCCCTGCACAACCCGGCACAGGGTTTTCATGTGATGAACTGGGCCGAAGATGCGCTGCAAGTCATGACCGCCGCACGCATCTGCCTGGCACCGTTGCGCTTTGGTGCGGGCATCAAGGGCAAGTTGATCGACGCCATGCTCTGCGGCACGCCCAATGTCACCACCCCGATCGGCGCCGAAGCCATGGGCGATGACCAGCACTGGCCCGGCGTGATCGCACAGGATGCCCCAGCCCTGGCCGCCGCTGCCGTGGCCCTCTACCAGGACCGCGAGCGCTGGACCCAGGCCCAGGAACACGGGCGCCAACTGCTGGCCCGGCGTTATGACCAGGCTCTGCATGGCCCTGCCTTGGTGGAGTGCCTGGAGCAATGCCGCCGCAACCTTGCCGCCCATCGCCGGGATAACTTCACCGGCAGCATGCTGCGCCATCACGCGCATAAAAGTACCCAGTACATGTCCCAATGGATCGAGGCAAAAAACCGCAACATCTAGGCAATCGAGCAACGCAAAGAGCATATAAAGCGTGATTCAGGCTTGTCGCCGCTGCGCGGCAAGTCGAATCGGACATCCCTGAGCCTTAACGCTCCCAAACGTACCTCACCTCCTCCAGGGACACCCCGCCACGGACAAGCGTGCGACGGCTGCCAAGCTCTTCCCTCCCTCCGAGCCCTTGATAGAAGCGCACAGCTCTGTGGTTTTCAGCTAAAACCCATAAGGTAATCACCTTATAACCCTGATCAACCAAACGCTTGAAACCTGACGCCCATAATTTCGCGCCTATACCCTTACCCCAGTATTCTGCCAACACGTAGATGGCCATGACCTCTCCCGCTTCTGCGCAAGCCTTGTCTTCATCCCGGCAAGGCCCCACTGAAATCCAACCAGTAACCTTTCCATCCACCTCTGAAACGAAAACGTCAGACGCTTTGCTTTCAATCGCACGAGCCCAAGCAGCCTCCCTCTTAGGCAAGGTCGCAGTCAGCGAGGCCAAAAAATCCGCGGGCATCAGATCAAGATAAGCCTGTTGCCAGCTACTGACATGAACGCTGGCAATGCCATTTGCATCGCTGGAACGTGCATCACGAATCATGACTCAGCCCTCACCCGTGCCTGTTTCAGATAAAAATCGTCCGTAATCCTACTCGTACAGGATGCAGCGGCGCACGCTCAGACGCTTGATGCTGGCAGGGCCGTACACAACGGGGCATTATTCGGGTCGCAACCACAATAAAGCGACGGCAGCATGACCCGAGCAACGCGTATCACCGACCCTTCCTACGAGCTGATGGACGATCACAACGGTCTGTCCATCATCTATCGCCAGCACGGTTTCCCGTGCCCGCTGGTGCGCTGGCATTTTCACAAGGAATACGAGCTGCACCTGATCGTCGCCAGCTCGGGCAAGGTGTTTATCGGTGATTACATCGGCAACTTCTACCCCGAAAGCCTGTTCCTCACCGGCCCCAACCTACCGCACAACTGGATCAGTCAGGTGGAGGAAGGCGAAGTAGTGCCCAAGCGCGACATGTTGGTGAACTTCACCGATGAGCTGTTCGAGCAAGGCAGCCATACGTTTGCCGAACTCAAAAGTCTGGCGCCGTTGCTGGAACGCGCGCAATACGGCATCGAATTCCGCAGCAAAAAAACCATCGCCCAGGCCATGGCCCTGATGCAGCGCATTGAGGAAGCCCAAGGCATGGCGCGCCTGGGGCACTTCTTTATCCTGCTGGAAGTGCTGAGCGCCTGCGACGACTACCAACTGCTCTCCGGGGTGACCACGCCACAGCAAGCCGATGAACACAGCATCGATCGCACCAACCGCGCGGTGGACTACATCTTTGCCCACTACGCGCGCGAGCTGCCGCTGGAAGAAGTCGCGGAGTACCTGGGGATGAAACCGACGTATTTTTCCCGAGTATTCAAGCAGGCCACCGGGCGCACTTTTATTGAATTCGTCAATCGGCTGCGGATCAGCAAATCCTGCGAGCTGCTGGCCGATGGCGATAAGGCCGTGACGGATGTGTGCTTTGAGTCGGGGTTCAACAATATTTCCAACTTCAACCGGCGCTTTCAGCAGCTTAAAGGCATGACGCCTTCCCTCTATCGACGGTTAGCGGTACAGCGGTTGACCGAACAAATATGAACTGAATGTTATCAAGGCAATGCCTGGCACCTGTGTCTCTAACTGCGCCACTGGTCGCCACTGTCAACTTTCACAGCTAGACGCTCCCTTCCCACAGTTGTTTGATCTACCTGGCCCCCACGCACCGCCTGTGCGTGTCTTTCAGCCAGGAGAGCGCTTCATGTCTGACCGTCCTCTGAACCCTGACAATGACCAGCCTCCATCCGCCGCTGGCAATCCGTCGCTTCCCGTCGTTTACACCGCAGACCAAAGCCGGTCTGTTACGCCACGCGTTACCGACTTGGACGATCCTTACTCTGCCTTTCCCTCGATCCCGCTGCTGTTTACCCCCTACTTCGAAAACGCGGTCTATGGTCTGGGCATCCGGCATGTGCGGCCCTATGCACTGTTCGTGTTTGAAGCGTGGTTCAATCGCAGCACTAACGACTATTTCGCCATTTATCTTGATGACCTGGTGTTCCCGGTGGCCGACGATCTGGTCGAGGACCTGGACCTTGATCGACACGGTTTGGCAGTCCCCGAGGAGTTTGTGCCGGAAGGTGAGGTGCTCAGCTATGGGCGGGTGCGGCGAGCAGCCAGCGGCACCGAAAGCGTGTCTGTGCCGCAACTCATCCTGATCAAGACCACTCGCCCGGGCGGGGTCGATACCGACCCGGGCAGCCCATGGCATACCGGGTTGGTCATGTGTGTCGAAGGCTTCGATGAAGGGGCCACTATCGGTGTGGGCGATGTCGTAAACGGCCTGTACTGCCTGATCGACATGTACGAAAATTGCCGCCAGAACGATGTGATCGAATTGTCCTGGGATGGCGTTTTTGTTCTGCATGCCGTCAGTCCCGAAGAAGCAGCCGGGATGGGGCCAATCCGGGTCTTTGTGGATAAATCGATCATTGATCGGGGTGGGCAACTGGGCACATTGACTCTGCGTTTTCGCGTGCGGGATGTGGTCGAGAACTTTTCCGGCGAGAAGTACCAGTATTCCAAACCTTATTTCCTCAACGCCGAGCTGGATCCCAGTCTCTTGTGGCCGCCGATTTTCCTGGTGGACGGCGAGGAGCTTGTCTCCCGACAGATTGACTTCGACACCCAAAGTGGCTCGATCTTCGAAATCCTCATCCCGACCCTGCGGCAGGTTCCGACACCCGTCCCCCGGCATCAGATCACCGCTCTGCTCCTCTGCACCCTGGAAGACGGTAGCGTCGTCCCTGTCTCACTGGGGCCTGTAACCGATGCCAACCTGGGCTTTACCTTTATCGAGGTCGACCCTGAGATTATTGCGCTTGTGGTTGGTGGCTCCCTGCGGGTGGCCTTTGTCTGGGAAACCGCCGACGGCATGCTATTGGGGCAATCCGGCAGCATCACCATCACCGTGGTCGGCACCAAGGTCTTGATGCCCGCGCCCGACGTCAGCCCTATCGAGCTGGGCCTGATTCCGGCGGGTGAGACGATCACGGTCACCATCCCGCATTACGAACCCCATGATCCAGGCTGGCTGGAAACGCTGTATATCACCCATGTGCCGCCGGGCGGCGGTGGCGCCCTTATCTATAGCCAGGCACAACTGGCGGGGTCACAAGGCGGCACCTATACGGTGAGCGCGGCTGACATGGCACAGTTCAATGGCCGCGGCGACATCCGGATTTACTACGAGACCAACGATGGTGCCGCCCATATCCTGGGCGGTAACGCCTTGGCGATTCGTCAATCGGCGATGCTCGGCGCCCAGGTCGGTGAACGCACCGCAGACATGCCGGCGCCCCGGTTACAGGGGGCGATCGGCAACAACGTCGACCCCGCCGACGTGCCGGGCAATGACGTGCTGGTCACCTTTACCTACCTGGGGACCCAGGCAGGCGACAAGCTTCATTGGTCTTGTATTGGCTCGGGCCTTGGCGGCTCCGACAATGGCACCATCATCATCAACAGTGCGACCGCGGGCAAGGAACTGCCCTATCCGGTCAGCCGCGACATCCTGGATAAAAACAACAACGGCAGCCTGCGCATCTCCTACAGCCTGGAGCGTGATGGCCCACCGCGGGTGGTGCTGCGTTCAGAAATCTTGGCGCTCACCGTGGGCAAAGGCGTGCAACTGGACCGCCCCATCATCGTGGGCGCCTCGATCTCGCCTGACGAACTCAACCCGTTGGCGGCCGTGAATGGCACACGAGTGATCGCAAGGTTTCGGCCGATGCTGGCCACAGACGCTATCGACATCGATTGGCTCACTGCCGATGGTCACGGCAGCGTGGTAAAAAATGTCGCTGGCGACCCGGCGACCAACGAAGTCAGTGTGTTGATCGACGCTCGCACCATCGCCCAAGGCATCCGTGAGGGGGGCAATAGCATCGATGTGCTTTATCGCTTCCATCGCGGCACCTTCCCCTATGAATCCCTGACAGTCCCCCTGCGGCTGCTGCCGCTGACCGGTTTACCGACGCCGACGATCGAAGGCATCAGCGGGCCAATCCTCGACGTGTCGCAACTGAGCCCCCTTGCACGTACCTACATCATAGTGTGGAGCTTCATCCATGCTGCGCAGTTGATCTGGATGACCTACGAAAGTGGCGGCGTGGTTATCGAAGAAACCTACACCGCCAACGAGGTGACGGACGACGGTGTACTCAATGGGATCAACCCGCCCACGCCGGTCGATAAGATCAAGTTGCTCGAGGACGGCGCAGACCTGACGATCAGGTTCTGGGTCAGCCTGGCGGAAAGTGCGGACAAGAACACCGCCGTGCAGTTCGGTGTACGCCATTACATCATCCAGGCCCTGCCGGGAGTATTGCCTCATCCGTTGATCAATGGCACCACCGATACCGGACCGAATGTGACGGTGGATCCGCTGCCGATTGAGCACAATACGACGGTGACTGTTCGCTACACCGGTATGAGTGGTCGAGATCGCATCACGCTTTGCTGGTATTTTGATGACGGCACCTGCCATTCGGTGATCGAGAATGGGTTGGACGGCGGTACGAAGATATTCAACCTGACCGCTGACAAGGTCTTGCATCGTAGTGTGAACAGTACGGTGTGCTTGAAGTATTCGGTGGTGCGCAATGGCTCGGGAGAGCCAATTCCGTCAAACGTGCAGACGGTGAGGGTTAATACGATTCTACCCGCCGATTTGCCACAACCAAGGATCAATAATATCGCCCCTGGCGGTACGCTGGACGTCAATGCCTTTAGCGGTAATGGTTTAGCCTCGTTGATTAAATGGGCGCTGAGCAAAGACGGTCAACGTGCCTGGATCACCTGCCGCAGTGCGGGAGTGGCGCCGCTGCATGTACTCACGGCCGATGGCGCTTTGGTCAGCTCAGCAGAAGCCGCTAATGGGTTAGCCAATAAGCCGGTACTGCGCAGCTGGCTGACGGGGCTGGCTAATAATGCGCAATTTAGTGTGACGGCGGAGGTGGATTTTTATGGTCGCAGAGATAAATCCAAAGTTATCAACTTTTCAAATACAACATATACAATAAAGCCAGAGGGCAAGCTGTCGGAGGATTTCGAAACAGCAAACTATCACGACTTATTCTATACTGGAGTACCTGTGCAGTTCCCTGCACTGACTTTACTATTCCTTCGAGGTAGAGGCTATATAAGTAGAGCCTATCCTGAATACCACCACCCATACTTAACCAACTTCTATGTAATAACCAGCCAGTTCACCGAATTAAAAATAACACTGGAGACCGCTGCGCGCAGCTTAAAGTTTGGCATCGGGATTAATTCTGACGAATCCGCTCGTGTAGATTACTGGGGTGACACAGGCTATATAGGGAGCAATTATTATTATCGCGCCAATGGCCATTGGCAATGGGTTAACTTTACCGCTCCAACAGGCAACATTACCGAACTTAAAATTACTATAAATAATGGATCCGTAAATCTAGACAACTTCACATTTACGTATTAATAAAAGCAATTGTAAAACGAATCTATTTATGAATTGATCGTTCCTACGCTCCGCGTGGGAATGCATACCGTGACGCGTAGCGTCACGGGCGGCGTTACCACGCGGAGGGTGGGAACGATCAAAATGTCGGCTTCACCATCGCGCTTTCAGCAGCTTAAGGGATGACACCCTCACATTAACGACGGTTGGCGGAGCAGCGACTGACGGAGCAAAACCTGGCCTAAACAAGACGTCCGTCGGTCAGCACTGTCAAGTCTGACAGTATCGCGCAGCCTCGAGGTTAATCATGATGGGGCTCAGGCATCCAAGCGGGTTTCACCTCCCATGAAAAAGTCGGCAACGCCCTTTGCCATCAACGAATCCATACGTTTCGATACACCCGGAGACACATGGAACTGGACCGGCGAGGGCGAGATATACGAGGACGACTACGACGGTCAACAACGCTGGTTCTCCAGAGGGGTAGCCAAAGACTGGGGCCGGCCATTGACCGGGCTTGAAGATGTTGAGCTGACCATTCGGCTGCGGGGCGACCGAACCGGCGAAACACTCGTTGCCACCCATCCGGGAGGCTCAGACGAACTGCATAACATCGCACCTTGGAAGCCCAGCCTGTACAGGTTCTACCTCACGTCCACAGTGACCGGCGAGGTTGCAGTGCGGCTTAATTTCAAATCCAACCAGATCATGGTGATCGATACGATCACTGTGATAGGACCGGTCAGACCGTGGCGCCGTAGGCTTAGGCGTGTTTTTCGCCTGTTTGACTGGTTGAAAGAAAAAATCGGGTGAAAAAGGATGAATATGAGGGACTCATTTTCTTTTTAATTATATTTTCAAACTTCAATCAGCGCTCTCAGCAGCTTAAAGGCATGACCCCTTCATGATGTCCGTCAGTAATGGGACTCCATTAGCTGACGGACATCAGGGCTGTGGGGGTAGGTCAATCGTGGCCGGAATTGATCAAGGAGAAACTGATGTTGTTCACCCTAAGATTCTCCAGATAGCTAAGAGTCACCATTACGTTGGAGTGTACTCTCTGGTCCAAATAATAAATATCCGTCCCGCCTCTCCCCCCCAGACCACCGGGTAGTTTTACGGAGGGTTTGGTCTCAGTTGGTACACCTAAAACCTCACGCACGTACTGCTGATCCATATCTAATTTGAACGGCTGGGGTAATTGCCCGCTGTACACAGGCTGGCCTACTGTCTGAATAAGGATGATCATTACCTGGTCCAAGCGTTTTGTTTCTTCCCAAAACCACAACTTCACGCCGGGTACTGGATTCTGAATGAGCTCTTCGTTATCAGAGGCATCAAAGAGCCGCTTGAGTGGCAAATTTTGAATGAGCCCCTGGCCCACCAGCTCGTTATATGAGAAGCCGAGCCCCCCTACCAAGCGACTAATCATGACAGCCTCCATCAGTACCACCCCTGCGATTCATTTATTTTGTGCATTTTTGCGCAAGCGTCCTGAAGTTGTGATTCGGTAAACCCTTGTTCGAGCATGTAAGGCTTTATCGCATTAAAATTGCTTTCCAACGCCCCCCTCAGGTCACCAGCATCCAGATATTGTTTAGCACGTGTGTTTCTCCATCCATAGGTTTCACTATATTTCTGATGGACCTCGGCAGGTATGGCGATACTGGCTGCACGTTTCATAAGCGCTTCGATCTCGTCGTCATCCAGCTTGATCCTCGCGTCAAGATAACGTCTTAAGGCTGCTTGTGACGGCATATGGTCCACATGCAGTCCGTTGCGCGGCCTGCCACTGAATGCGCCATAGACGTCTACTTCTAATGGTCTCACTGCAGGTTTGGCAAACACCAAATACAACGGCGACAAACCCGAATCAGCGGGAAACGAAATGATCGTATCCTGCCAAGTAACATTCTCAGCTTCCCGACCTGGGTAGTGACTGATTGCCGAATCTTGCCCCACTGCAACCGGATGAACGAACAAATTATCCAAGCGTTCCGGTGTACCTGGGTATGGGCTCGGCGCACTGACTACCGGTCCACGGTTCGGCGTCCAAGTGATGCTGATGCCATCCAGCACCGCCACCATCGCGCTGTTGTCCGTATTCCATCTGGCTTGCGCAACGGGTACACGATCAGCCCCACTCTCAGGCTTGGTATGTATGCCGTAAACACGCAGTTCACCTGACTCGTCCTGGCGAAACTGAAAACGCACCCGCACAGTTGGCCGAGCGCATCCCTGCCAACTGTGCGGGGCTGTACAGCGTTGAATCACCGATATCTCGCGGCCAAAAAGCCAGAAGCACGACGTTGAGGGCCGAACTGGCGCCGGCCAGCCCTCGTACAGCCCAGGCCCCGAGGTCGCTGCCGAGCGTTCCGGCGACCCTGCCGACGGCGCCCGTGGTACCGGTTGAGACCATGACGGCCGTGGTGCCGAAATTACCGGCGTTTTCCGGGCCGGTTGCCGCAGCGGTAGAACCGGCCGGTACCGAAACGCATGATTTGGCGAAAACGCATGCATCAACGGCACGATTCGGCGCAACGGGCGCGGAAAAGCTGGGAGGGGGCGAGACGGATGCGGTCGGTCCCATTCCAGCGGCGGTGAACCGTTGAGGCTGGGGGCCGAACTGCTGAGATTTGAAGCTCTGATTGGCAATCAACTCCGGCGGCGGATCGCATTTGCAGATACACAGATCCCCCTCAAGCGCCGCCTGCTTGCCGTCCCACTCTTCGTGCAGATGAGGGCCGGTGAGCGCGATGAAGCCTTCAGTGCCGCAGGCTGGACAAGCGACCCGGTCACCCTCCCTTGAGATCATTTCGCCGTTGAAACTGGTGCGTTCACAACCGCTGATCACTTTGCCACCCGCCGTGGTGGTTGAACCCGTGGTGATGTTGTAGCGCCTCACACCTGGCTCTCCACGCAGTCGTCATTGCGGGCGTTGATCGGTCCGATTGGCTGCTGGGTTCGAAAATCAATGTTCTTCATGTTGCGTCCTTTTTAGCGCGCGGGGGTGCTCAAACGCGGTCTTGGCGTTGAGTTATGCAGAGGGATGGCGCCGAAATGCGCAAGGAAGATGGTGCTGACGGGTACAAAGCCAAACAACTGTCCGTTCGGCTAGGTATTGGGAAATGCAGAAACGTCTGACAAGGATTTGAGGTTGTCCCTAGGACACTCAATCTCTAGTCTCCGTACACCGCTGCACACTCAGCGGTCGGGCGTCGCGGCCCGTATTTCTCCAGACGCAAAAGCGTCATCGTGTCCTTTCAGTTGGCGCTTTTTTGTCGTCTACTGTGCGGCGCTATGGCGGCTGTGCGCGGGATACCTTCGGGTATGCCGATGTTTCGGAGAGTCGGTCCGCGAACCTGCGTACAGCTGCCACCCCCATCGCGTCGCGGCGATCAATGGCAGCTCCTTTAATATCTCCGGAGTTTCACCATGATCAAAACCACCCCAAATCCCCCAATCGATCCAGCACCCAGCGTGCTATTCACCGTGAAAGACGGCATCTGCACTCAAGACCTTCTGGTCAACCTCAGCGAATCCCTCGCCTCTGCCCACGCCCTCACCTGCGATTTCGCCTTTGAGCTCGACGGCTCGCGGCGCGAAGGCGCGCTGGGTATTGCCCAGTTGATCGAGGTGTCTCGGTTGTTGGCTGAACGTGTACTGACTGATATCGAGCATTAAACCCAGCACTGATCGTTCCCACGCTCCGCGTGGGAATGCATACCTTGACGCTCTGCGTCCCCTGGTGACGCGTAGCGTCACGGGCGGCGTTACCACGCGGAGCGTGGGAACGATCATCTCCTGATATGCGGCCATCTCCAAAGGCGAAACGAGTAAAGGATTCGCTCATGAGCTATTCCTCGCCACAAGTTTAATTGCCATTTGTTTTGCACGCTTGGTGTCTCGGTCTTGGCTCCAAGCGTGTTTGGCAGTAGGGTTTTATAAGGGTTCAATCGCGGCCCATATCAACCAAAGTGAACACTAAACCACATACGGATTTATCGGGTAAATACTGCATGGCAACCCTCGCGTTTGGGTGAATTTCCAAACTGAGGCGATAGGAGTCCCATCCACCTGTAGCTCCAATCGGTAACGGTAATTTCACTGGCCCTTTGGACTCGTGTGGCCTTCCAAGTGTTTTTCGGATGTTCTCTTGGTTCATTGGCCGTGCGAGGGGTACAGGCAGCTCACCTGCATACTTGGACTCGCCCTGTGCCAGTGAAATCAGGCAAAAAACGATTCGCTCCAATCTCATGGTTTCAGCCCAAAACCAAAGCTCAACGCCTGGCTCTGGTTTATGAATGAAATGGGAATTTTGACTGTTTTCAAATAGTGATTTTATCGACCCGGCAGAAAGTAAACCTTCAGCAACAAAATCATCGTAGGTGCGCCCCAAGCCTTTTACCAACCGATCAATTTTTACTGTTTCCATCCTAGTACCACCCCTGGCTTTCGTTGACTTTATGCATGTGGGTGCGTGCCATCTCGAGATCAGACTCAGCGAAGCCGTGATCTAGAAGGTATGGCTTGATAGCATCGAAATTGCTGTCTGCCGCCTGACGCAGATCGTCAGCATCTAACGTCTGTTTTTTATCCGTGTTTCGCCAACCGTAAGTCTCACTAAACTTTTGGTGGATGTAGGATGGAATCGCAATGCTCGCAGCATTATTTAACGCTTCCTTGAGCTGCTTCTCTGTAAAACTTATCGCATAGCGTTCGAGATGACGTCTTATCGCTGCCTGCGAGGGTATGTGGTCCACGTGCAACCCGTTGCGCAGTCGTCCACTGAACGCACCATAAGTATCAACTTCCAATGGCCTGACTACCGGCTTGGCAAACACCAGATACAGCGGCGGCACACCCGAATCAGCCGGAAACGAAATGATCGTATCCTGCCAGGTGATGTTCTCTGCATCGCGTCCTGGATAGTGGCTGATTGCTGAGTCTTGCCCCACTGCAATCGGATGAACAAACACGTTATCCAGACGTTCCGGTGTGCCGGGATACGGGCTCGGCACACTGACCACCGGTCCATGATTCGGCGTCCAAGTGATGCTGATGCCATCCAGCACCGCCACCATCGCGCTTTTGTCCGCATTCCATCTGGCTTGCACAACGGGTACACGGTCAGCGCCACTTCCAGGCTGGGTATGTATGCCGTAAACACGCAGTTCCCCTGACTCATCCTGGCGAAACTGGAAACGCACCCGTGTATTGGCCGAACGCATCCCCTCCAACTGCTCCGGGGTGTACAGCGTTGAATCACCGATATCCCGAGGCCAGAATGCCAGCAGCACGAGGTTGAGCGCGGAACTGGCTCCGGCCAACCCTCGTATGGCCCAGGCACCGAGGTCGCTGCCGAGTGTGCCTGCGACCCTGCCGACAGCGCCGTTCGTACCGGTCGAGGCCATGACGGCCGTGGTGCCGAAGTTCCTGGCGTTTTCCGGGCCGGTTCCCGCCGCGGTAGAACCGGCCGGCACCGAAACGCATGATTTGGCGAAAACGCATGCATCAACGGCACGATTCGGCGCAACGGGCGCGGAAAAGCTGGGAGGGGGCGAGACGGATGCGGTCGGTCCCATTCCAGCGGCGGTGAACCGTTGAGGCTGGGGGCCGAACTGCTGAGATTTGAAGCTCTGATTGGCAATCAACTCCGGCGGCGGATCGCATTTGCAGATACACAGATCCCCCTCAAGCGCCGCCTGCTTGCCGTCCCACTCTTCGTGCAGATGAGGGCCGGTGAGCGCGATGAAGCCTTCAGTGCCGCAGGCTGGACAAGCGACCCGGTCGCCCTCCCTTGAGATCAATTCGCCGTTGAAGCTGGTGCGCTCACAACCGCTGATCACTTTGCCACCCGCCGTGGTGGTTGAACCCGTGGTGATGTTGTAGCGCCTCACACCTGGCTCTCCACGCAGTCGTCATTGCGGGCGTTGATCGGTCCGATTGGCTGCTGGGTTCGAAAATCAATGTTCTTCACGTTGCGTCCTTTTTAGCGCGCGGGGGTGCTCAAACGCGGTCTTGGCGTTGAGTTATGCAGAGGGATGGCGCCGAAATGGCGCAAGGAAGATGGTGCTGACGGGTACAAAGCCAAACAACTGTCCGTTCGGCTAGGTATTGGGAAATGCAGAAACGTCTGACAAGGATTTGAGGTTGTCCCTAGGACACTCAATCTCTAGTCTCCGTACACCGCTGCACAAGCAGCGGTTGGGCGTCGCGGCCCGGTATAATCAGGCGCAAAGTGCCATTTCCGCTTTCAGTTGACGCCTTTTTATCGTCTACTGTGCGGCCTTATGGTGGCTGTGCGCGGGAT
This sequence comes from Pseudomonas khavaziana, assembly GCF_036704165.1. Taxonomy (NCBI): domain Bacteria; kingdom Pseudomonadati; phylum Pseudomonadota; class Gammaproteobacteria; order Pseudomonadales; family Pseudomonadaceae; genus Pseudomonas; species Pseudomonas khavaziana. Next base: position 3,047,111 of record NZ_CP129946.1, on the reverse strand, counting down.
ACCTTCGGGTATGCCGGTTTCCTGATTCCGGTCCGCGAACCTGCGTACAGCTACCACCCGATCGCGTCGCGGCGATCAGTGGTAGCTCCACTTAAATCAGGAGTTTCACCATGATCAAAACCACCCCAAATCCCCCAATCGATCCAGCACCCAGCGTGCTATTCACCGTGAAAGACGGCATCTGCACTCAAGACCTTCTGGTCAACCTCAGCGAATCCCTCGCCTCTGCCCACGCCCTCACCTGCGATTTCGCCTTTGAGCTCGACGGCTCGCGGCGCGAAGGCGCGCTGGGTATTGCCCAGTTGATCGAGGTGTCTAGGTTGTTGGCTGAGCGTGTACTGACTGATCTCGAGCGTTAAACCCAGCAGTGATCGTTCCCACGCGAAGCGTGGGAACGATCATTCGTCAATCGGCTGCGGATCAGCAAGTCCTGCGAATTGCTGGCTGATGGCGATAGGGCTGTGACGGACGTGTGCTTTGAATCGGGGTTTAACAATATCTCCAACTTCAACCGGCGCTTTCAACAGCTTAAAGGCATGACGCCTTCACACTACCGGCGCATGGCGGTGCAGCTGCTTACTGAACAGAACCTGGCTTGAAGCGAACTGCAGTGACATACCTCGAAAAATAATGCTGCTGAAACAGCTGGTTGCAACCCATCGATTGAGGAACTTCATCGGCCCTTCTGTCACTCAGCGAAGGCATCACCGCCACTTTTCATGCGTCGCGGGATGTTTTTTCTGACATACAGCTAAAAAGGTAGCTTGATGATCAAGTTTCAGCCATCCCACTTTCACACCGCACTCCCGCGATTCGCAGACCCAAATGCGCTAAAGTCGCAGAAAAACAGCCCCGCGCCGACTTCAGAAACCGTCGACAGCCCGCCCCCCAGCAAACAGAACGTTCCCCCTATCTTGTCGCGCTCACGGCGAGATTTGCAAAACCCGGCACGTACACCTGATCCACGCGTCGAGTCGATCCGCAAGTTCGCCGAGGCTCTGGTTGAGCGAGATGACCGCGAGCTGGCCAAGAGTGTTGCCAACAGCTTGATCCGTCAGCGGCTTGCTAGCGAAACCCGGAGCCCCAGAGATGAGCAAGAAAAAGTCGTCATCCCGCCACATTCTACCTTCGGCAAGCTCTGGTCTGAGCTAGCCGATGCGCTGGAATCGGAACCTTTCAAATCGTTTGCCGAAGCCAAGTTGCTCGACATTTCAAAACTGATCATTGGCGCCAACGGGGAGCTGACCGAAAAATCAGACGGTGGTTTTACCCATTTCTTCGAGCGCAATGATCCAGAGTGGTCAGCCGCCTCAAGCGCTGTTTTAGCCGCCGCAAAGAAGTTAATGACTTCACGCTATCCTGAAATCTCGTTTTATGGTCGAGATCAGGCATTGGCAAAGAACGTCGCCGAGTTCTATGGTTTGCAACTGGGCAGCATAAAAAGCAACGACACACTATCCGCTGTGGGGCGCCTCTTGCACGAAGGAGGATTCAAGGCGTTAAGCAGCTCCGACCCGTTCGACGCTCCGATCAAACAGCGCCAGCGCGAAGCCCAGCAATGGATCGTCGATCTACCGCCGCACGCCCTGGGCGATTTACTTGATAGGTTCACACCTTTGACGGCGCGAGAAAAGGTTCAAGAAGCCGATAAGGAGCTGGCACAGTTGGTTAGCCAGGGGTTGATGAAACTGGTTCCTGAAGCGAGTGACTACGAGACTTCGGTCACCCTGCCGGACATTCCGGAGTATTCAACCTTCAATCTGGTGCGCAAAAACCTGCTAGCCGCGTTGACCGGCAGCACGTTTACCACCTTTGCCCAAGACAACAACCTCGACCCCACCAGCGTGCGCATCAACCCAGTCAGCGGTGTGCTCACGGGCCAAGTGAATGGCGTAAACACCACATTCTCCTTGAACGATGTGTCCGGTTGGGCCGATGTTTGGGTCGAGATACAGGACGCGGTGCAACTGATGGCCGCCGGTTCTGAGGATGACATTACTTACCCGACCAGGAAGTCTGCGCCCCTGTATGAGGTCATGGCGTTTTACAACGAACCGCTTCCTCACCAAGAGGACACTCAACAACGGGGCTGGGAGCAACGTCAGCTTGTGAACACGCTGGGTCGCATAGATGAGATGAACCAAAACAAAGGTTTCAAGGCGTTGATCGACCCAGCGCCCAGCGATCCCGTTTCCGCCGCAGTGAAGAGGCACCAGCAGGCCATGACGCAGCAACTGGCAGACAGGCCGCTTTCTCCCTCATCACTTGAAACGCTGGCCGCCGCCGTCAAAGCCAACAACATCACGCCAGTAGAACCAGTAGAAACTGAAGAGACCCGCGCCGACGTGTTGGCGAACGCCGAAAGTGAACTGGCAACAACATTGCACCGTGCGATGCTAGAGTTGAAAACAGCCCCGAGCCAGGCCACATCAAAAACCATCCAACCGATCCCGACCAACAGCCTGTTTGGCCAGTGGTGGGATTACTTGGGCAAAGCGCTCAAGGGTCATGGTTTCATCGAATGGGCCAGCCAACAGAATATCGACCTGACCTCCCTGCGATACGACCCAACAGACAAAGCATTGATCGCTAAGGTCAATGGCGTTGAGCAACGCTTTACCGCCACCGACTTCGGGCAACAATACCCCGAGCATTTTGACGTGCTCACGCCTGTATTGGCGGCCGCTCAAGCATTTGCTGTCCACGGGCAGCCGATCACACTCCCTCACGCGAGTAACAGCAGCGTGCCCTACCAATGGGTGGCCAATTTTTATGGCGTCAATGGCGACCCCAGCAGCTCGGAATTCGAACAACAGATTGCGCTGATGGGAAGCACTCGACAGTTCCCTGAATACCCCGGTAACCCACAAAAAGTCGTGAACTGGCTGAACCGGCAAAAAACCGCACTGGGCGATAGCAACGACCGCTATGCATTAATCGCTCAATTGAAAAAAGACGATGTGGATAACGACGATACCCGCTTCGTTGTCGACCCGGACTCAACTCACCAGCCTAAAGGCATGACGACATTGCGGCAGTTTCTGATAGACCAGAACTGGTACACCGTAAATACGACCGCTGAAAGAGCAAATTTACTGAAGGCGTTACAGACCCCGATCCCACGATCTCCCGCCTTGGGTAATTATTGGGGATTCCTCTCCACAGATATCCCATTGAGTGCAGATCAGCGCAGCCAGGTCACCGAGCTTGTCAAGAAATCCATTGGCAGTGAACCGAGCCTCCTCAGCTACCTGAATACCGGCGTCACCAACTTGAGCACCGACCCGGCTCAAGCACTGGAACAACTGCTCTCCAGCGACAAGGCGCTTGAATTCGCGACGAACCTACAAACCGAAATGAAGGGGTCGCCAACTTCTACCAGCTTGAAGCAATGGCTATTGACCGCACTTGTGCTAGAGCTCGACCCCACCGCTGGCATCCAACACAAAACCGTCGCGGGTGTTGATTTAATGGGAATTGATAATTCGGGGCGCACGGCCTCTTATGTTATTGAAAAGTTCAATCACCACCTGCTTACTGAGAAAAAAATCCCCGCTGAACTTGTGCCGGCTGTGTCGCGCTTGTTAATACTGGGTACAGCGCCACAACTGCTGCTGGCTGGGATACCGAATACAGTGACTGTTGGTTCCAAAGAGATGTACAGAGCAACAGTGGCGACCAATCGGATCAATTGGTCTTCCCCTGCGGCTACTGCAAACATGACTTACCAACAGGTCATGGATCATGACAGCATCCGGCCTCTTTCAGCACTTGAAGCGAGCATTGAAAGCTACTCACAAATGAACCCACTGCTGGATTGGGCCGCGATCAACGACAACCTAAACAAAGACAATTACACGCTGGAACAGTTAAAAAACAGCCAGACGAAGCTTCAGACGCAGATGAAAGACACCGCCGAAGCCAGGAACTGGCTGAAAAGCGTTGAGCCCCCGAACAGAAGAGCGATGACGCTTAAGACCTTAAGAGAGGAATTTGGCACTGATATCGATTATGAAAGTAGATATATGATAGAAAGTTTCGCCGGTGGACTGGTCAGTGGGTACCACTATAGCCTCGCAGAAATCTATGAAGCTGGCAGGTTGGGTGAAAGCTGGATACAGGAAGGCAAGCATGTAGACTTTGAACGCCTGCGCAAAAGAGCAAACGAACCCGACTTCCCCGTCGTCAATGATGAATTCGACAACAGTATCAAGGCCGATTTCAAACAGCGCAGACGCCATACCGTTATCCTATTCGAAGACATGGTGAGAAACCTGCCGGTTGAAGAGCGCAATAGTGTCGTCTACGGCGCCGTAGAGTTCTTGAACGTGGAAAGTTCTTCCGGCAGCGGAATGGTGATGACCTCTGTCTACAAGGGCGTCAGGAGAGATTTCGCTGTGTACCCGGCATCGGGCCAGATCGTAAGGATTGCCGACATTGATCCATCCACACCTATCGGCGAAAAAGTCAGCCTAACCCTCGATGCTGAAGCCTTCAAGAGTGGCGCTGAACCCAAAAAAGACATTAAATCAGAGGTTGTATTAACAATCACTGACCAACACCTGCTCGGTGATAATGATGAGCCTTGGCCGTTGGAGGTTTTACTTCCCGCCCACAACGAAAATGATGAGCTTTCTCCCGACTATGAGCGCAGTCGAATATCGAAGCTTGCCAAAGTGATGGTCGACTCGACCTACCTGAATAAAACACAATTTATCAATCTGCACCGCAATTGGTTCAGCAATACCCTTGAAACCGCCGTGGAGCCGAGTGATTTCTTCAAGGCCATTTGGCATTCCTTGCCAGGCACTAAAACTGTTGAGGACATTTACCACGGTGAATTCTTCAAGGCGGGTATAGATCTCGCCGTTGATGTCGCGATTCTTTTAGCGACCGAGGGCACCGGAAAACTGTGGTCCATGGTTAAAGCCGGCGGATCCTGGGCCGCTACCAAGATCTCCGCCGGCTTCATCGAGCGGTTCGGGGCTAAAGAAGCCGAAAGTATTGAACTCACGGATATGACTGCGCTTAGTACTTCTGAGTCGCTCAATGCGACCGGTCGTATGCAAGGCTCTGGCGGAAAATTTTCGCTGCGGGAGAATATGGCTGACGGTTTCATCGCTGCAGATGCTCAGGAAACGACCAAGGTCAGCGCTATTTTTCAAGATGACGAATGGTACGCCTACAACGCCAGGACTTTGGAGGCTGAGGGGCCTGCATTGGGAGAGTTTGCACCGGTAAGCGACAGAAAAAATCCGCTCTTTAACGTGTTACCCCGAGACGAAGAGGCCGAAAAAGAGCTGATTAAGAACTTTGAAAACAAAGTGACCGCAGCTCGTAAAGAGGCGGGCTATAAGGAAGGCTACGACAAAGTAAACCTTGACAAAATACCGGGCTACACTCCAAACATGGGGCCGGAAAGTATCGCAAAACTTATTTCCGAATCCGAATTCAATGCTGAACAGATAGGCAGTTTGATTCGGCAAAGGGAAAAAATAAAAATGGATGCCTTTCAAAGGATGTCCGAAGGCTTCATGCTCGAAATGAAAGCAGCGGGAGGCACCGTTCGCGCAATGCCACAGACATTTTATCTTTCTCTAACGCGCCTTTCCTCGCCTGGCGAGTGTGCCGGGCTTTCCACAGCAATGGCGATGGCCATAATGGATGGCTCGGAAAATACGTTGTTTGATAACCTGATCACTGCCGCAGCAAGGCCGGCTCTTCCCGCTAACGCCGCATTCCTTGAGAATCTTTCGAAACTTGAAGAGACGATGATGTTTGCAAAAGAACTTCACGGAGGGGCCGGATCTCTTGTCCCCTATGACAACATCATCAAGAAGATGAGCGGGGCAACGGAGACAACCACTTGGATCATCAGTGCGCAGGATCATGCAATGGTCGTGGGTGTGAGGGTTGACCCCACAAATATCAGCAAAAAGATCTGGTACTGTTACGAACCCAACTACGGACTTGCTAAGTTCGAATCTGAAAGAGCAATGAAAAGAGGGATGCCGAAGCTCCTGAAGAACGGCGAAATTGGTAGCAGTCAAATCCACTTTGGTACCGGCTCAAAACCGATCTATGGAATGTCTACCTTCAATCCCAACAATCTTGTCAAGAATAATTGGCCAATAGAAAGCGTTAAAAAAATGTCCCAACCATTATAAGTTGACAAACCCAGCTACGGATCAGGGCGTAGCGCTTGTGCAGCGCCCTTTTTTCTCCAACCCTGCATGATTTGATCGTTCCCACGCGTTGCGCCCGGGAAAGTTATTATTTAGTCGACTTTCGTTTTTAGAGCACGTTAAGTTATGGCGTGTATTATTCAGATAGAAGCGCAGGCTGCACACCATATCGTCATTACGATATTGAAATCCGAGATAAACACTTGGATAACCAAAATCATCCATGCGATAGATGTCGCTACCACCGTACCCCCGATATCTTAAAATTTTAATCGACTCCTTCGACTCATAAGGTTCTCCAAACAATTTATGGACGTTGATTCGATCCATTTTAGTCATAAGCGGCGGAGGTAATAAGACGGTATCTGCACTCAAGACCTACTGGTCAACCTCAGCGAATCACTCGCCTCCGCCCACGCCCTCACCTGTGATTTCGCCTTTGATCTCGACGGCTCGCGACGAGAAGGCGCGCTGGGTATTGCCCAGTTGATCGAGGTGTCGCGGTTGTTGGCTGAGCGAGCACTGGCTGATATCGAGCGTTAAACCCAGCACTGATCGTTCCCACGCTCAGCGTGGGCATGCATACCGTGACGCTCTGCGTCACCCGGGACGCAGAGCGTCCCGGGCAGCATTACCACGCGGAGCGTGGGAACGATCATACCGAGTGCAAAAAAGTATCAGTCCCAGTGTTCCCAAGGATTTGTCACAGGCGCATTTGAAGGCTGTAATCAACGCACACTCTTCCTGGCTCCCTGTAGGAAGACACAACAACAATAACTGTCCTTCCGTAGCCTCTGGGCGCGGAAATGGAGTGCGCGATGAAGTTCACAGCAAAAGTACTGCTTGCCTCGACCTGCATGACAGCATGCATGACCCTCAGCGCCGTCAGCTTTGGCGCGCAAACCCTGACCATTGCCACCGTCAATAACAGCGACATGATCCGCATGCAAAAGCTGTCGAAAACCTTCGAGGCCGAGCATCCGGAGATCAAGTTGAACTGGGTGGTGCTTGAGGAAAACGTACTGCGCCAACGCCTGACCACCGACATTGCCACCCAGGGCGGGCAGTTCGATGTGTTGACCATCGGCATGTACGAAGCCGCACTCTGGGGTGCCAAGGGTTGGCTGGAGCCGATGAAGGATTTGCCGGCTTCCTACGACCTCGACGATGTGTTCCCTTCGGTGCGTGACGGTTTGTCGGTCAAGGGCTCGCTGTACGCCCTGCCGTTCTATGCCGAAAGCTCGATCACCTATTACCGCACCGACCTGTTCAAAGACGCCGGGCTGAACATGCCCGAACACCCGACTTGGACCCAAATCGGCGAATACGCGGCCAAACTCACCGACAAATCCAAAGAGCAATACGGCCTGTGCCTGCGTGGCAAAGCCGGTTGGGGTGAGAACATGGCGCTGATCACCACCCTGGCCAACGGCTACGGGGCGCGCTGGTTCGATGAGAAATGGCAGCCGCAATTCAACGGCCCCGAATGGAAGGATGCGCTGAACTTCTACGTCGACAACATGAAGAAATCCGGCCCGCCGGGTGCCTCCAGCAACGGCTTCAACGAAAACCTGGCGCTGTTCAACAGTGGCAAGTGCGCGATCTGGGTGGACGCCAGCGTGGCGGGCTCGTTTGTTACCGACAAGAGCCAGAGCAAGGTCTCCGAGCATGTCGGCTTCACCTTCGCGCCCCACGAGAAGACCGACAAGGGCACGTCGTGGTTGTACTCCTGGTCCCTGGCGATCCCGACCAGTTCCAAGGCCAAGGATGCCGCCAAGGTATTCACCACCTGGGCCACGTCCAAGGAATACAGCCAGCTTGTGGCCAAGACCGACGGCATTGCCAATGTGCCGCCAGGTACGCGCAAATCCACCTATAGCGATGAGTACATGCAGGCGGCGCCGTTTGCCAAGGTGACCCTGGAATCGCTGAAAGTGGCAGACCCGACCAAGCCGACCGAGAAGCCGGTGCCGTATATCGGGATCCAGCTGGTGACCATTCCTGAGTTCCAGGCGATTGGTACTCAGGTGGGCAAGTTCTTCTCCGGTGCATTGACCGGTCAGCAGACCGTCGATGCTGCATTGACCGCAGCGCAGACCACCACCGAGCGTGAAATGAAGCGGGCTGGTTACCCCAAGTAACCCCGGCCTTCACCACAGTCAAATGTGGGAGGGGGCTTGCTCCCGATAGCAATCTACCAGTTGATGATTGTGTGACTGATACACCGCTATCGGGAGCAAGCCCCCTCCCACACTGACCGCGCTCCGATTCGTATCTGACTGGTCTTGATTCTAATGAATACACCCGCCAAAAACCGCCTGGCCAACCCCGGCTGGTTCCTTGTCAGCCCCTCGGTGGCCTTGTTGCTGCTGTGGATGATTGTGCCCCTGGGCATGACCCTGTACTTCTCGCTGATCCGCTACAACCTGCTTTACCCCGGCGAAAACCAATTCGTGGGGCTGGAGAACTTTACCTACTTCATCACCGATTCGGGCTTCCTGCCCGGCGCCACCAATACGTTGCTGCTGGTGGGCAGTGTGTTGCTGATCAGCGTGGTGTTCGGCGTGTTGATCAGTGCCCTGCTGGAGGCCAGTGAGTTCCTCGGGCGCGGCATCGTCCGGGTGCTGCTGATTTCGCCGTTCTTCATCATGCCCACCGTCGGGGCGCTGATCTGGAAGAACCTGATTTTCCACCCGGTGTCGGGGATTCTCGCTGCGGTGTGGAAGTTCTTCGGGGCCGAGCCGGTGGACTGGCTGGCGCATTACCCGCTGCTGTCGATCATCATCATTGTGTCGTGGCAATGGCTGCCCTTCGCGATCCTGCTGCTGATGACCGCGATGCAGTCCCTGGACCAGGAACAGAAGGAAGCCGCACGCCTGGACGGTGCCGGCGCCATTGCGATCTTCTGGCACCTCACCCTGCCCCACCTGGCGCGCCCGATTGCGGTGGTGGTGATGATCGAAACAATCTTCCTGCTCTCGGTGTTCGCGGAGATCTTCACCACCACCAACGGTGGCCCGGGTTACGCCTCGACCAACCTCGCCTACCTGATCTACAACCAGGCGCTGGTGCAGTTCGACGTGGGCATGGCCTCGGCCGGCGGCTTGATTGCCGTGGTCATCGCCAATATCGCGGCGATCATCCTGGTGCGGATGATCGGCAAAAACCTGACTGACAAGCCTTGAGGGCCGCGCCATGACGCTTCAACAATCCCGCCGCCTGCAAAGCCTGCTGCTCGGCACATTGGCCTGGGCCATCGCGATCCTGATTTTCTTCCCGATCTTCTGGATGGTACTGACCAGCTTCAAGACTGAAATCGACGCGTTCGCCACCCCGCCGCAGTTCATCTTCACGCCGACGCTGGAGAACTACCTGCACATCAACGAACGCAGCAACTACTTCGCCTACGCCTGGAACTCGGTGGTGATTTCCTTCAGCGCCACTGCCCTGTGCCTGCTGATCTCGGTGCCGGCCGCCTACTCCATGGCGTTCTATGAAACCCAGCGCACCAAGGGCACGCTGCTGTGGATGCTGTCGACCAAGATGCTGCCACCGGTGGGCGTGCTGATGCCGATCTACCTGCTGGCCAAGAGCTTTGGCCTGCTGGATACGCGCATCGCGCTGATCATCATCTACACCCTGATCAACCTGCCGATTGTGGTGTGGATGGTGTACACCTACTTCAAGGACATCCCCAAGGACATCCTCGAAGCCGCACGCCTGGATGGCGCCACCCTGTGGCAGGAAATGGTCCGCGTGCTGCTGCCGATTGCCAAGGGTGGCCTGGCCTCCACGGTACTGCTGTCGTTGATCCTGTGCTGGAACGAGGCGTTCTGGTCGCTGAACCTGACCTCGTCGAGCGCCGCGCCGCTGACCGCACTGATCGCCTCCTACTCAAGTCCCGAAGGTTTGTTCTGGGCCAAGTTGTCCGCCGTCTCGACCCTGGCCTGCGCGCCGATCCTGATCTTTGGCTGGATCAGCCAGAAACAGCTGGTGCGCGGTTTGTCCTTCGGCGCCGTCAAATAACGGCTTCTTATAAAAATTGCGAAAAGGAGGCCCATCATGGCCAACCTGAAAATCAAGAATCTGCAAAAAGGTTTCGAAGGCTTTTCCATCATCAAGGGCATTGACCTTGAAGTGAACGACAAAGAGTTCGTGGTGTTCGTCGGCCCGTCGGGTTGCGGTAAATCCACCTTGCTGCGCCTGATCGCGGGCCTTGAGGAAGTCAGCGACGGCACCATCGAACTCGATGGCCGCGACATCACCGAAGTGACCCCGGCCAAGCGCGACCTGGCCATGGTGTTCCAGACCTACGCGCTGTACCCGCACATGAGCGTGCGCAAGAACATGTCGTTTGCCCTCGACCTGGCCGGCGTCGACAAGAAGCTGGTAGACAGCAAAGTCAGCGAAGCGGCGCGCATCCTCGAGCTGGGTCCGCTGCTGGAGCGCAAGCCCAAGCAACTATCCGGCGGCCAGCGCCAGCGCGTGGCGATCGGCCGGGCGATAGTGCGCAACCCGAAGATCTTCCTGTTCGACGAGCCGCTGTCCAACCTCGACGCCGCGCTGCGCGTGCAGATGCGCCTGGAACTGGCGCGCCTGCATAAAGAGCTGCAAGCCACCATGATCTACGTGACCCACGACCAGGTTGAAGCCATGACCCTGGCCGACAAGGTGGTGGTGCTCAACAGTGGCCGTATCGAACAGGTCGGCTCGCCGCTGGAGCTGTATCACCAGCCGGCCAACCTGTTTGTGGCCGGGTTTCTCGGCACGCCGAAGATGGGTTTCCTCAAGGGCAAGGTCACCCGCATCGAGAGCCAGGGCTGCGAGGTTCAACTGGACGCCGGCACCCTGATCAGCCTGCCGTTGAGCGGCGCCACCTTGAGCGTCGGCAGTGAGGTGACCCTGGGGATCCGTCCGGAGCACCTGGAAATCGCTGCGCCGGGGCAAACCACCCTGACCGTCACCGCCGACGTCGGCGAGCGCCTGGGCAGCGATACCTTCTGCCACGTCATCACTGCCAATGGCGAGCCGCTGACCATGCGCATTCGCGGCGACATGGCCAGCCAGTACGGTGAGACGCTGCAGCTGCACCTGGACCCGGCGCACTGCCATCTGTTCGACACAAACGGTGTCGCCGTGGCCCGCCCACTGCGCGCTGCCGCCTGATCCCGAGTATTTCCCGATGAAACTGAATAAAGCCAACCTCACGCAGCTGGCGCCGGAAGTGAAAACCCCGGCCTACGCGATTGCCGACACCCGCCAGGGCATTGCCCATATCGGCGTCGGCGGCTTCCACCGTGCGCACCAGGCGTATTACACCGACGCCTTGATGAATACCGGCGAGGGCCTGGACTGGAGCATTTGCGGCGTCGGCCTGCGTGCCGAGGACCGCAGGGCTCGCGACGACCTGGCCGGCCAGGACTACCTGTTCACCCTGTACGAACTGGGCGATACCGACGACACCGAAGTACGTGTGATCGGCGCCATCAGCGACATGCTGCTGGCCGAAGACGGCGCCCAGGCGCTGATCGATAAACTGGCCGACCCGGCGATCCGCATCGTCTCGCTGACCATCACCGAGGGTGGTTACTGCATCGACGACAGCAACGGCGAGTTCATGGCCCACCTGCCGCAGATCCAGCATGACCTGGCGCACCCCAAGGCGCCGAAAACCGTATTCGGCTTCATCTGCGCCGCCCTGACCCAGCGCCGCGCCGCCGGCACGCCGGCGTTCACGGTGATGTCCTGCGATAACCTGCCCCACAACGGCGCCGTCACCCGCAAGGCACTGCTGGCGTTCGCCGCCCTGCATAATGCCGAGCTGCATGACTGGATCAAGGCCAATGTCAGCTTTCCGAATGCCATGGTCGACCGCATCACACCGATGACCAGCACCGCTCACCGCCTGCAATTGCATGACGAACACGGCATCGACGATGCCTGGCCGGTGGTGTGCGAGCCGTTTGTGCAGTGGGTGCTGGAAGACAAGTTCGTCAACGGCCGCCCGGCCTGGGAAAAGGTCGGCGTGCAGTTCACCGATGACGTCACGCCTTACGAAGAGATGAAGATCGGCCTGCTCAACGGCAGCCACCTGGCGCTCACCTACCTGGGGTTTCTCAAGGGTTATCGGTTTGTCCACGAGACCATGAACGACCCGCTGTTCGTAGCGTATATGCGTGCGTATATGGACCTGGACGTCACCCCGAACCTGGCGCCGGTGCCAGGCATCGACCTGACCGCCTACAAGCAGACCCTGGTGGAGCGTTTTTCCAACCAGGCGATTGCCGACCAGTTGGAGCGCGTGTGTTCCGATGGCTCGTCGAAGTTTCCCAAGTTCACCGTGCCGACCATTAACCGTTTGATTGCCGGTGGCCGCGAGACCGAACGCGCCGCACTGGTGGTCGCGGCCTGGGCCTTGTATTTGAAGGGTGTGGATGAGAATGGCGTGAGCTACACGATTCCCGATCCAAGGGCCGAGTTCTGCCAGGGGCTGGTGAGTGATGACGCACTGATCAGCCAGCGGTTGCTGGGCGTGGAGGAGATTTTTGGCACGGCTATTCCCAAGTCCGCTGAGTTTGTGGCAGCGTTTGAGCGGTGCTATGCAAACCTGCGCGACAAAGGCGTCACCCAAACCCTGCGACAACTCCTGAACAAACCGGATTAAAACTGTGGGAGGGGCTTGCTCCCGATGAGGGTGTATCAGTAAATGCATCTGTAACTGACTCACCGCCATCGGGAGCAAGCCCCCTCCCACACTTGACCGGGTTACCAATCCAAAAATAATACTGCTGAGCAAATCCTCATGACCCAGCAAAACCTGTTTCTCGGCATCGACTGCGGCACCCAAGGCACCAAGGCCATCGTCCTCGACGCTTCCAGCGGCAAGGTACTGGGCCTGGGCGCCGCCGCGCATACGCTGATCAGCGGCGCCAATGGCCGCCGTGAGCAGCACACCCAGGAATGGCTGGACGCCTTTACCGAAGCCACCCACCGCGCCCTGCAACAGGCCGGCGTGGATGGCCAGGACATCCTCGGTATCGGCGTATCCGGCCAGCAACATGGCCTGGTGCTGCTGGATGAGCAAGGTGAAGTGCTGCGCCCGGCCAAGCTGTGGTGCGACACCGAAACCACCCCCGAGAATGACCGCCTGCTGCACCACCTGGGCGGGGAAAGTGGCTCCCTGGAGCGCTTGGGCGTGGCGATTGCACCGGGCTACACCGTGTCAAAACTGCTCTGGACCCGCGAGCAGCACCCGGACGTGTTCGCACGCATCGCCCATATCCTGCTGCCCCATGACTACCTCAACTACTGGCTCACCGGCCGCGCCTGCGCCGAGTACGGCGATGCTTCCGGCACCGGCTATTTCGACGTGCGCAGCCGCACATGGGATGTGGCGCTGCTCCAGCACATCGACCCCAGCGGTCGCCTTGAAGCCGCCTTGCCACAGTTGATCGAAGCCGGCCAAGCGGTGGGCACGATCCTGCCGGCCATCGCTGAACGCCTGGGCATCAACCCCAAGGCCGTGGTATCCAGCGGCGGCGGCGACAATATGATGGGCGCCATCGGCACCGGCAATATCGCCCCCGGCGTGATCACCATGAGCCTGGGCTCCTCGGGCACCGTCTATGCCTTTGCCGACCAGCCCAATGTCAGCCCGCAGGCCTCGGTGGCGACTTTTTGTTCATCGAGTGGCGGCTGGCTGCCGCTGATCTGCACCATGAACCTGACCAACGCCACCGGTGTGATGCGCGAGCTGTTCGAATTGGACCTGAATGCCTTTAACGCCCTGGTCGAACAGGCGCCTATCGGTGCCGATGGCGTGAGCATGCTGCCGTTCCTCAATGGCGAACGCGTGCCTGCCCTGCCCCACGCCACCGGCAGCCTGCATGGCCTGACCATGACCAACCTGACCCGCGCCAACCTGTGCCGTGCCGTGGTCGAAGGCACCACGTTCGGCCTGCGTTACGGTCTGGACCTGCTGCGCCACACCGGCCTGCAAAGCCTGCGCATCCGCCTGATCGGCGGCGGCTCGAAAAGCCCGGTGTGGCGGCAGATGGTCGCCGACATCATGCACACCGAAGTGGTCTGTACCGAACAGAGCGAAGCCGCCGCCTTGGGCGCGGCGATCCAGGCGGCCTGGTGCCAATCCGGTGAGTCCCTGACCAGCCTGTGCGAGAAATGCGTGAGCATCGACCCGGCCAGCCGCACCCTGCCAATGTCAGCCAACGTCAGTGCCTATCAACAGGCGTATGAGCGTTATCAACAGCACGTGGCATCCCTTTAAGAGCGAACGACTATGTACCTGGTTTGTGGTGAAGCGCTGTTTGATTTTTTCAGCGAGGAAGATGCCAGTGGGCAGCCGGCCAAGCTCAATTACAAGGCCATTGCCGGTGGCTCGCCGTTCAACGTGGCGGTGGGCCTGCGCCGCCTGGGCATTGAGTCGGGGTTCTTTGCCGGCGTGTCCACCGATTACCTCGGGCGCCGCTTGCTGCAGGTGCTCAAGGACGAAGGCGTCAGCGAACGCTTCCTGGTGGAATTCGACGCGCCGACCACCCTGGCGATGGTGGCCGTGGGTGCCAATGGTTCGCCGCAGTACAGCTTCCGTGGCGAAGGCTGCGCCGACCGCCAACTGCAAACGGCGCATCTGCCAACCTTGGGTGATGAGGTGCGTGGGCTGCATATCGGGTCGTTTTGCCTGGTGGTGCAGCCGGTTGGCGACACTCTGCTGCACCTGGTCAAGCGCGAGAGCGGCAAGCGCCTGATCAGCCTCGACCCGAATGTGCGCCTTAACCCGCAGCCGGATATCCAGCTGTGGCGCGAGCGTGTGGCGCAACTGGTGCAGCATGCTGACCTGATCAAGGTCAGCGACGAAGATTTGCACCTGCTCTACCCCGGCCAGTCACCGGAAAGCGTAGTACAAGGCTGGCTGCAGCATCGTTGCCAATTGGTGTTTCTCACCCGTGGCGGCGACGGCGCTTCGGTATTCAGTCGCCAGCACGGCAACTGGTCTCAGCCGGCGGTCAAGGTGGTGATGGCCGATACGGTGGGTGCCGGCGATACCTTCCAGGCGGCACTGATTGCCTGGCTGACCGAGCAACAGTTGGATTCGCTGGAGGGTCTGCAACAGCTCACGCGCGCGCAAATTGACAGCATGCTGGGTTTTGCGATTCGCGCCGCTGCGCTGACCTGTACCAAGAACGGACCCGACCTGCCGTACCGTCATCAGCTGGGCTGACGCGCATAGCAAGGGGCCTGGCGAATGCCAGGCCCTGGGTCAACTTGAATTCAAAGCTTAATTAAAAATAACCGCGCCCTCCTGCTCGACGCAGGGCGGGGGTGTGGGTCTGGGTATGCTTGAGGTCTTCACGCAAACCGGTGATCAGGTTGCAAATGGCTCGACTGCTGTCGAGTTTGTCAGCGTTTATACCTTTGACTTCCAAGTCCACCCTGTCACGGTCACGGTCGTCATATACCTTGATCGTCAACGAAGCATCCTCGGCTTTGGTGCATTCGCACCGTTTAGGCAGAAAACTTCCTTCAATAATGCTGCGAAGTTCCAGTTCCGAAAGCATGGCCAACCTCTCCTTTTTTGAGACCGCCAATCAGTTTGTTATGGGCTGGCAGGCGCTTGCCTGCCCCGTCTTGCCAACCCTGGCAGACGCCTGTACTCACCAAGCCTACTCGGCAAATCCCGGCATTGTTGTAACTTTTCCTCATAAGCAAGCTGTCGCGTTATATGCAGCGGACTGCAATGGTTAAATAATCGTCGAACCACTGGGATTAAACGTTTAACCCTGCACCTGGGATTAAACAGCAACCTGGGCCGAAGCTCATTTTGGCAACATGTCGCAACTATCAACCGCCTGATTTGCACCGTAGGGTTTACGCGGAACATACGAAACGTATACGCTTTGTATATTCGTCCTACATAGTGAACCTCATGGGCATCGTCAAGATCACCGACCAACTGCACGAACAGCTCCGCCTGGCCAGCGCCGCCATGGACCGTTCCATCAACGCCCAGGCCGAGTTCTGGATCAAGATCGGCCTGCTCGCCGAACTCAACCCGCACCTGCCCTACAACGAGCTGATCAACAAGCTGTTACTGGACAAGCCCGACCTGATCCGGGGGCGCAACTGATGATCAAGACCGCCGCGCAATTGGCCGTGATGCGTGAATCCGGGCGCCTGTTGGCCCAGGTGTTCGACATGCTCGACGGCTTTGTCGTCGCCGGCCGCTCCACTTTGGAGCTGGACAGCGCCGTCGAAGCCTTCATCCGCCACGAACTCAAGGCCCGCCCGGCCAGCCTGGGCCAGTATGACTACCCCTTCTGCATCAACACCTCGATCAACGAAGTGGTGTGCCACGGCATGCCCAGCGCCAAGCAGTTCCTCAAGGACGGCGACATCATCAACATCGACATCACCCTGGAAAAAGGCGGTTTTATTGCCGACTCCAGCAAGATGTACATGATCGGCAGCGTCGCCCCCAAGGCCAGGCGCCTGGTGGACATGACCTTCGAGGCAATGTGGGCCGGCATCCGCCAGGTCAAGCCTGGCGCTCGCCTGGGTGATATCGGTCATGCGATCCAAAGCCACGCCCAGGCCAACGGCTACAGCGTGGTACGCGAATACTGCGGCCATGGCATCGGTCGGCAGATGCATGAAGAACCGCAAATCCTGCACTTCGGCCGTCCCGGCACTGGCCTGGAGTTGCGCGAGGGCATGGTGTTCACCATCGAACCGATGCTTAACCAAGGCAGCGCCAAGGTGCGCAGCCTGAAGGACGGCTGGACGGTGGTGACCAAGGACAACAGCCTGTCGGCGCAATGGGAGCATACGGTGGCGGTAACATCAGATGGGTTTGAAGTGCTGACCTTGCAAACCAACGCTTGAGTCCACCACACCTGCGTGGACACTGGCTTGCCGCCATAGGCAAAGGTCTCTACACAACTTTGAGTATGCCGCTGGACCCTGTGGGAGGGGGCTTGCTCCCGATGAGGGAGTGCCAGTAAATACATCTGGGGCTGACTCACCGCATCGGGGGCAAGCCCCTCCCACAGGTCCAGTGGCGTACCCAAGTTGTACCGATACCCATGCTGCGATAGGCATGGGTATGACAACTCCAGCGCCACGTCGACGAGTGACCTCAGGCCACCCGCTGGACCCCAGCCTCGGCTTCCAATTCGCGCACCAGCGGCAATACACGTTTGCCGAAGTACTCCACCTCTTCCTGAAAGTGCAGGAAGCCTGCGAGTACCAGGTCTACACCCACGGCCTTGAGCGCGACGATACGCTCGGCGATCTGTTGTGGTGTGCCGATCAGGTTGGTCTTGAAGCCGTCGTTGTACTGCACCAGGTCCTCGAAGCTGGACTTGGCCCAGTTGCCCTCACCTTCCGGTGATGCCCTGCCCGCTTGTTTGGCGGCATCCCCAAAGGCGTTGACGGCCTCCGGGTCGGCCTTGTCGATGATTTCTGCCAGCACGGCCCGCGCTTCTTCTTCGGTATCGCGGGCGATCACAAAAGCGTTCACGCCGATCTTGACCGAATGGTGGTTGGCAGCGGCCTTGGCGCGAATATCATCGACCTGGGTCTTTATGCCTTCGGGGGTGTTGCCGTTGGTGAAATACCAGTCCGAAACCCGTGCCGCCATGTCCCGCGCCGCCCGTGAGCTGCCGCCCTGGAAAATCTCCGGTTGGCCCAACGGCTTGGGCTTGAGGGTGTAGTTGTTGAAACGGTAGAAGTCGCCCTTGAAGGTGAAATCGTCCTGGGTCCAGATGCCTTTCAGGGCGCGGATGAATTCCTCGGAACGACGGTAGCGTTCATCGTGCTCCAGCCAGGGTTCGCCGATGGCCTGGAACTCGCCTTTGAACCAGCCACTGACGATATTCACTGCGACACGACCGTTGGTGAGTTGATCGATGGTCGCCAATTGCTTGGCCGCCAGCGCCGGTTGCCAGGGACCCGGCAGGATCGCCGCGATCACTTTGAGCGTGGTAGTCGCCGCCAGCAGCGCATGACTGAACGCTACGGATTCATGCTGGTTTTCGGCGCCGTAACCGGCGGTGAAACGAATCTGCGTCAGGCCATACTCGAAGCCGGCGGCTTCGGCCAGTTGCGCCAGTTTGCGGTTGTAGTCGATGCCCCAATGGGTACGTTGCTCAATTTTGCTCACCACCAGCCCACCGCTGACGTTGGGCACCCAATAGGCAAATTTCACGGCTTGCTGGCTCATCGAACACTACCTCACACAAAGGGATGTAAGGGTGCCGGAGCAGCAAGCGTGCCAGACTCAGGCAAAAGCCCGCGCCTCGGGTGTTGCAGTAGAAATGCCGACTTGGATCATCCGGCGGGTAATGTCGAGGATCACAGTGATTTGTCGATAGGCTGTTGCTGGAGCAACACTTACTGGGGCAAATGTGCAGCTTAGAACGCCAGCTTGTAACCCACGGCCATCAACATCACCGCCAGGCACGGGCGCAGCACACCGTCAGGAATGCGGCCGGTCATATGACTGCCAAAGTAGATCCCCGGCAACGACCCCATCAGCAAAAAGCCCAGCAGGTGCCAATCCATATTGCCCATGCTCGCATGCCCCAGGCCCGCCACCAGGGTCAGGGGCACGGCGTGGGCGATCTCCGTGCCGACCAGCCGCCGCGTGGCCAGAAACGGATACAGGATAAACAGCGCCACTGTGCCCAGGGCACCGGCGCCGATGGAGGTCAAGGCCACCATGGTGCCAAGGATCGCACCGGTGACCACGGTCAGTGCGTTCAGGTTGCGCGGGCGCATATGGTAGTCGTCGCCGGCATGGCGCTGGGCAAAGGCCAACAGGCTTTTCTTGAACAGTATCGCCAGGGCCGTGAGGAGCAAGACCACGCCGAGTGCCTGTTTGATCACGGCGTTCATTGCACTGGGGTCGGTGTGCAGGCTGGCCAGGAACCATAAGGTCAACAACACTGCCGGTACGCTGCCCAGGGTCAGCCAGCCGGTGATGGTCCAGTCGATGTTCTTGTTCTTGCCGTGCACCAGCACGCCACCGGACTTGGTGATGGCGGCATATAACAAGTCGGTGCCAACCGCAGTGGCAGGGTTGATACCGAACCACAACAGGATCGGCGTCATCAGCGAGCCCCCGCCGACACCGGTCATGCCCACGATAAACCCCACGATCAGGCCGGCCACCACGAAACCAAAATTACCTGCATCCATTACAGCTACCTGCGGCCTTATAAATTTCTGGCCGCAGGATAGCGATTTTTCTTATAACCACTTATACCAATGTGATCTGACTTTATGCCTTTTAGCTCAGTCGTTCACATCGATAAGCCTGGGTCTGATACGGAAAAGCCACAGTATCGCGGCCTTGCAGGGCCGGATGGGTGTCGATCAAGGTGCGCAGTTGCCCGGTGACCGTGGCTTTTTCCGCGGGTGGCAGCGCGGCGATGAAACTCACAGAGAGAAAACGATCCATGATCACTTCCTGCGGGCTGCCCACATGGTGATAGGCAAAACAGGTCATCTGCGGGGCGGAAAAATACTCACCGGTAAAGGCATCGCGCCAACGCCCGCTATGGAAGCGCGGAGTGTCGCCCTCGTAGGGGGTGATGATTTCAGTGATCGCCGCCACCCAGTCCACCGACTCATCGCGCACATTCCACACCAGCCCCAGTCGCCCGCCGGGCTTGAGTACACGGTGAATTTCCGCCAGTGCTGCGCGAGTGGAGAACCAGTGGAATGCCTGGGCACACACCAGTGCATCGGCGCTGGCGGACGCCAGGGGGATGGACTCGGCAGTGCCATCGAGCAGGCGTACATCCGGCAACAGCTTGGCTAGCTGCGCGCCCATCTCTGCCACTGGCTCAACCGCAATCAGCGTCGGCGCCAGGCTGCTGAGCAAACGGGTGAATTTTCCGGTGCCGGCGCCCAGGTCGACCACCGTCGACTGCGCGCTGATCTGCAGCGCCTCGGCCAGCCAACCGGTCAGCTGACGGGGATAGTCCGGCCGGCCTTGGGCGTAGGTGACAGCCTGGGTCGAGAAACCCTGTTGAGCAGACGTGTGGACACCAGTCATTGCCATTCTCTCCTCGGGTAAAGCGGGGCCACAGTGTGCGCCCTTCCCCGAGGTTTTTCTAATCGGCTCGAGTAGGCAACCACACTCGGAACCGCGCACCACCCAGGGGCGACGCCAGGGCCGTCAAGGTGCCGCCCTGGGCTTCCAGGGCCCGTCGGCTGATCGCCAGGCCAAGGCCGAAGCCGCCGGTGGCGCGGTCACGACTGCGATCCAGGCGGTAGAACGGCTCGAAGATGCGCTCGCGCTGATCCGCCGGAATGCCGATGCCATCGTCATCCACCCAGATTTCACAGCCGTTGGGGCACACCTTGACGCCCACCTGGATGCGCTTGTCGCAGTAACGGGTGGCGTTGCGCAGCAAATTCTGCAACGCCCGGGCAGTAAGGCGCGGGTCGAGGCTGAAACGCTCAACCGTGCAGTCGAGCACCACATCGATGACGATCTCCGGGTTTTCCAGCTCGTCGTCGACGCTGCCCAGCACGCTGTCGATAAACTCGTCCAGCGCCACCTCTACCCGCTCGGGCAATTGCGCCGGGTTTTGCAGGCGGCTGTAGGACAACAATTCCAGCACCAGCTCATCCAGCTCACGAATATGCGCCACCAGGCTTTGCAAGCGCTCGCGGCTGGCCTCGGGCAAGTCTTCGGAGAGCGCCAGGGCCAGGCCGAAGTCCAGGCGTGTGAGCGGCGTGCGCAGTTCATGGGAGACCGCATTGAGCAAATCACGCTGCTGGTTGAGCAGGTGCTCGATATCGTCCGCCATGGTATCGAACACGGTCGCCAGGCTGCCGATACTCGAACTGGGCGGCAGTCGCGTGCGCTCCCCCAGGTGGCCCTTGCCCAGCAGTGCGGCGGTGCTTTTCAGGCGTTCCAGGTCACGCCAGTGCGGGCGCAGCCACACCAGCAGGCACGCCAGCAGCGCGGCACCGATCAGCACGTTCATCGACCAATACAGCAGGTTCATGTCCAGCGGATCCGGAGGCACGGTGAGCTTGACCGCAAACTGCTGGTTGATGGGCGAGCTGATTTCTTCCATCCAGCCCCACTCGCCCAGGCGGATCACCGGCTTGCCTTGCTCCAGCAGCTGTTCTTCCTGGGGTGTGTAGCGGGCGTCCTGGCGCAGCAGCAGCTCGACCTTCAACGGCGCGAAATCCTGGCTCAACTGGTCGGTGACCTGGGACCAGCGCTCCACCGGGGCGCGCTGGTATTGCTTGACCATCAGTTTTTGCAGGCCACGGGACTGCTCGACGTTGTAGTCCATGTAGCGGTGTTCGAACAGCTGGATCACCAGCTTGGGAATCAGGAAGATCGCCGCGCTATAAGTGACGATGGTGATCAGATAGAGGCGTAGCAGCACACGGAACATGGTTCAGCATTCCCACTCGGAACGGCTGAACAGATAGCCCTTGCCCCACACGGTCTTGATCTTGCGCGCCTCGCCCGCGTGGTCGTCGAACTTGCGGCGCAGCTTGGAGATCGCCACGTCCACCGAGCGATCGGTGCCGTTGAACTCGATACCGCGCAGGCGCTGCAGGATCTGGTCGCGGCTGAGCACTTCGCCGGCATGCCGGGCCAGCACCACCAGCAGGTTGTATTCACCGCTGGACAGCTCCACTGCCTGCTCGCGCCAGGTCACGGTGCGTTCCGACAGGTCGATGCACAGGTTGCCCATGATGATCCGGTCGTTGGCCACCTGGGGTTCGGACAGGCTGCTGCGGCGTAGCAGCGTGCGCACCCGGGCCAGCAGTACACGCGGCTCGCAGGGCTTGGTGACATAGTCGTCGGCGCCCATCTCCAGGCCCAATACCTGGTCATGGCTGTCGTCGCGGGCGGTCAGCATCAGGATCGGCAGGCCCGCCGAGTCGGCGCGCAACAGGCGGCAGACCTGCAGGCCGTCGAGCCCCGGCAACATCAGGTCGAGGATCACCAGGTCCGGCGGGTTCAGGCGCGCACGTTCGCGCACATGGTCGCCACGGCTGAGCACGCAGACGTGGTAGCCGTTGCGTTCCAGATAGCTGGCAATCAGCTCGGAGAGTGCGGCGTCGTCTTCGACCAGGAGGATGTTGGGCATGGAGGTGTTTCCAGAAAATACAGTGGTAAGTCGTACACAAAACCTATGTGGGAGGGGGCTTGCTCCCGATAGCGGTGGATCAGTCAACCCTTGTGCAACTGACCCACCGCCATCGGGAGCAAGTCGAATCGTCGCACCGCCCCTCCCACATTTGATCTTCATTGTAAGCAAGGTTGTGCAAGGATATACGCCGCCGACGCCACGCGCGCCGTACCTTACACTTCTTCACACACGACCTACACAGCTTCACAGCACCACGGCGCAGGTGTCCTTAGGATGCGCCAGTCAATATTGGGATAAGAGCATGTCGAAGAATCTATTTGCGCCGTTTTGCCTGTTGGTCCTCACGCTGGCGCTGGGCGCGTGTGGTCAGTCTGCAGACGAGGCGCCACAAATGCCCCTGGCCAAAGTGCGCATCGAAACCCTGCAGGCCAAGCCCCTGTCCATCACCAACGAACTGAGCGGGCGTATCGCCGCGCCACGGATTGCCGAAGTGCGCGCCCGGGTCGCCGGCGTGGTCATGCAGCGGGTGTTCAACGAAGGGCGCGATGTGAAACAGGGCGACGTGCTGTTCCGTATTGACCCGGCGCCGTTCAAGGCTGACCTGGACAGCGCCCAGGCCAACCTGAGCAAGGCCGAGGCCAATGCCTTCCAGGCACGCTTGCAGGAGCGGCGCTACAGCCAGTTGGTCGAAGGCAATGCCATCAGCGGCCAGGAATACGACAACGCCCGCGCCGCCTTGCGCCAGGCCAACGCCGAAATCGCCGCCAACAAGGCCGCCGTCGAGCGTGCCAAGTTGAACCTGGGCTATGCCACCGTGACTGCGCCGATTTCCGGGCGCATCGGTCGCGCCCTGGTCACCGAAGGCGCGCTGGTCGGCCAGAACGAAGCCACGCCGCTGGCGATCATCCAGCAACTGGACCCGATCCACGCCGACCTCACCCAGTCCACCCGCGAGTTGAATGACCTGCGCCGCGCCTTTCGTGCCGGCAGCTTGACGCAGGTCGGCCAAGACCAGGCCAAGGCCACCCTGATCGAGGACGACGGCAGCCTGTACCCGTTGCCGGGCAAATTGCTGTTCGCCGAGATCAGCGTCGACCCGGGCACCGGGCAGATCACACTGCGCAGCGAGTTCCCCAACCCGAACCTCGACCTGTTGCCCGGCAGCTTCGTCCGGGTGCGCCTGGAGCAGGCCGTGGACAAGCAAGGCATCAGTGTGCCGCAACGCGCCATCACCCGTGACAGTGCCGGCATCCCGATGGTGCTGCTGCTGGACGCCGAGCAGACCGTCAGCCAGCAACCGGTGGAATTGGGGGCGGTGATCGAGGATCGCTGGATCGTCACCAGCGGCCTCAAGCCCGGCGACCGCATCATCGTCGAGGGCCTGCAACACGCGCGCCCCGGTGAAAAAGTTGAAGTGGACGACAGCCCGCTCGTAAAGGAATAACCCGTCATGCCGCAGTTCTTTATTGACCGCCCGATTTTTGCCTGGGTGGTGGCCCTGTTCATCCTGCTGGCGGGCTTCCTGGCGATCCCGCAGTTGCCGGTAGCCCAGTACCCCAACGTCGCGCCACCGAAGGTGGAAATCTACGCGGTGTACCCAGGTGCCTCGGCCCAGACCCTGGATGAAAGCGTGGTCAGCCTGATCGAGCAAGAGCTCAACGGTGCCGATCACCTGCTGTATTTCGAATCCCAGAGCAGCCTGGGTTCGGCGACGATCACCGCGACCTTCCAGCCGGGCACCGACCCGGAAATGGCCCAGGTGGATGTGCAGAACCGCCTCAAGGTGGTCGAGCCGCGCCTGCCGCAAGCCGTGACCCAGCAAGGTTTGCAGGTGGAAAAAGTCTCCGCCGGCTTCCTGCTGCTGGTGACCTTGACCTCCAACGACGGCAAGCTTGATGACGTGGCGCTCAGCGATTACCTGGCGCGCAACGTGATGAACGAACTCAAGCGCCTGGACGGCGTCGGCAAGGCCCAATTGTATGGCGCCGAACGCGCGATGCGCATCTGGATCGACCCGCAGAAGCTGATCGGTTTCAATCTCACGCCGGCTGACGTCAGCGCCGCGATCAGTGCGCAGAACGCCCAGGTCTCGGCGGGCAGCATCGGCGACTTGCCGGGCACCAATACTCAGGAAATCACCGCGGCGATCCTGGTCAAGGGCCAATTGTCGACCCCGGCGGAGTTCGCCGACATCGTGCTCAAGGCCAACCCCGACGGCTCGACCGTGCGCATCGGCGATGTGGCGCGGGTCGAAGTCGGCAGCCAGGAATACCAGTTCTCCACACGCCTGAACGGCAAGCCCTCCACCGCCGTCAGCGTGCAATTGTCGCCGGGCGCCAACGCGCTGAGCACCGCAACTCTGGTGCGGGCAAAGATGGACGAACTGTCGCGCTATTTCCCGGCCAATGTGGAATACAAGATCCCCTACGACACCTCGCCGTTCGTCAAGGTTTCGATCACCAAGGTGGTCTACACCCTGCTTGAGGCCATGGCGCTGGTGTTTGCGGTGATGTTCCTGTTCCTGCAGAACGTGCGCTACACCTTGATCCCTACCCTGGTGGTGCCGATTGCGCTGATGGGCACCTTTGCCACCATGCTGCTGCTGGGTTTCTCGATCAACGTATTGACCATGTTCGGCATGGTGCTGGCCATCGGCATCCTGGTGGACGATGCCATCGTGGTGGTGGAAAACGTCGAGCGCATCATGGCCACCGAGGGCCTGTCGCCCAAGGACGCGACGAAAAAAGCCATGGGCCAGATCACTGGCGCCATCATCGGTATCACCCTGGTGCTGGTCGCGGTGTTCCTGCCGATGGCGTTCATGCCAGGTTCCGTGGGGGTGATCTACCAGCAGTTCTCGTTGTCGATGGCCACCTCGATCCTGTTCTCGGCGTTCCTGGCCCTGACCTTGACCCCGGCCCTGTGCGCCACCTTGCTTAAACCGATTGCCAAGGGCGAGCACCACGCCAAGGGCGGTTTCTTCGGCTGGTTCAACAAACGCTTTGACCAACTCACCAATCGCTATGAAGGTTGGGTGGCCTATGCCCTCAAGCGCAGCGGCCGCTACCTGCTGATCTACCTGGTATTGCTGGTGGGCATGGGGCTGCTGTTCAGCCGCCTGCCCTCCTCGTTCCTGCCAGTGGAAGACCAGGGCTACACCATCACCGATATCCAGTTGCCGCCAGGGGCCAGCAAGAACCGGACGGTGCAGGTGGCCGAGCAGATCGAGGCGCATAACGCCGGGGAGCCGGGGGTGGGCGATACCACCATGATCATGGGCTTCAGCTTCTCCGGCGCCGGGCAGAACGCGGCGCTGGCGTTCACCACGCTCAAAGACTGGTCGGAACGCGGCGGCGATGACTCGGCGGCGTCGATTGCCGACCGCGCCAATATGGCCTTCAGCGAACTCAAGGATGCGATTGCCTATGCGGTCCTGCCACCGCCGGTGGACGGCCTCGGCACCTCCAGTGGGTTCGAGTTCCGCTTGCAGGATCGCGGTGGCGTCGGCCATGCAGGATTGATGGCTGCGCGCACCGAATTGCTGGACGCGGCGGCGAAAAGCCCGATCCTGGCCAACGTGCGCGAAAGCGCCCTGGCCGAAGCGCCGCAAGTGCAGCTGGAAGTCGACCGCAAGCAGGCCAATGCCCTGGGTGTTTCGTTTGCCGACGTCGGCAATGTGCTCTCCTCGGCAATTGGTTCGGCGTATATCAATGACTTCCCCAACCAGGGCCGCATGCAGCGCGTGGTGGTGCAGGCCGAAGGCGACCAGCGCAGCCAGGTCGCCGACCTGATGAAGATCAACGTGCGCAACAACGCCGGCAAGATGGTGCCGCTGTCGGCCTTTGTCGAAGCCAAGTGGACCCAAGGCCCGACACAGTTGACCCGTTACAACGGCTACCCGGCCATCGCCATCAGCGGTGAAGCGGCACCGGGGCACAGCACCGGCGAGGCCATGGAGGAAATCCAGCGCCTGGTCAGCCAGTTGCCTGCGGGACTGGGCCAGGAATGGACCGGCTTGTCCTTGCAGGAACGCCTGTCCGGTTCCCAGGCACCGTTGCTGCTGGTGCTGTCGCTGCTGATCGTGTTCCTGTGCCTGGCCGCGCTGTATGAAAGCTGGTCGATCCCCACCTCGGTGTTGCTGGTGGTGCCCCTGGGTGTGCTGGGTGCGGTCCTGGCCGTGTCCTTGCGTGGCATGCCCAACGATGTGTTCTTCAAGGTCGGCCTGATCACCATCATCGGCCTGTCGGCGAAGAACGCGATCCTGATCATCGAGTTCGCCAAGGACCTGTATGACCAGGGCGAAGACTTGATCGAAGCCACCTTGAAGGCCGCACGGCTGCGGCTGCGGCCGATCATCATGACCTCGCTGGCGTTTATCCTCGGCGTGGTGCCGCTGGCGATTGCCACCGGGGCCAGCTCGGCGAGCCAACAGGCGATTGGTACGGGGGTGATTGGCGGGATGATCACTGCGACGTTGGCGGTGGTGTTTGTGCCGGTGTTTTTTGTGGTGGTCATGAAGCTGGTGCGCAAGCGACACAAAACAGATTAATTCAGTCAAGCACAATTAAAAATGTGGGAGGGGGCTTGCTCCCGATTACGGTGTGTCAGTCAGCCAATTTGGCACTGATACACCGCAATCAGGAGCAAGCCCCCTCCCACAGGATCAGGTACAGTCTGCTTAACTATCGTCAGCTGTGACCAACCATGCCCTTCCTCGCCCGCACTCACCCTCGCCTCTCATCCGCAGCCGTATTGGGCCTCGCCGTGGGCATCCTGGCGCCGGCTGACAGCCTCGCGAGCAAAATCCTCATCGGCTGGAACGCCGGGGTCTGGACTTACCTGGTACTGATGCTGTGGCTCACCGTTCGCGCCAAGGCCGAGGACGTCAAGCGCATCGCCGAGATCGAAGACGAGAACGCCGGCCTGGTGCTGTTCATGGTGTGCATAGCCGCCATCGCCAGCCTGGCCACCATCACCTTCGAACTGGTGGGCAGCAAAGACCTGGCCAGCTCCGAGCGCTTGTTGCACTACGGTTTTACCGGGTTGACGGTGATCGGCTCATGGCTGCTGATCGGGGTGATTTTCAGCGTGCACTACGCCAGGCTCTATTACACCTGGCAGGGCAAGGAGCCGGCACTGCGCTTTGCCGAAGGCTTGCTCACCCCCAATTACTGGGATTTCCTGTATTTCTCCTTCACCATCGGCGTGGCCGTGCAGACCTCGGATGTGGGCGTGGCTACCCGTAGCCTGCGCAAGGTGGTGCTGGGGCAGTCGTTGATCGGTTTTCTGTTCAACACGGCCATTCTGGGCTTTTCGATCAACATCGCCGCCGGTTTGTTTGGCTAGACTGCACAAATCTTCTAGACGCCCTCCCCGTTGTCGGCGCCAATTGCACACACTACATTCAGCCTCGGTGTTGTATGCCCGCGCACAATTGGATTGACCTGTCCCAGGACGCCGACACCGGCATCGAGACCCTGCGCGCGCATTTCGAGGGCCATGCCTACGACCCCCATTGGCACGACAGCTACCTGGTGGGCGTCACCGAACAAGGCGTGCAGCAATTCAACTGCCGGCGCACGCGGCATGACAGCGTGCCAGGCCAGGTGTTTCTGCTGGAGCCTGGTGAGATCCACGATGGCCATGCGCCTACTGTTGATGGCTTCACTTACCGCATGCTCTACCTCGACCCGCATTGGCTGGAACGGGAGATCTGCAGCGTATTCGAGGAAGCGCCTGCCGACCACCAACTGAGTTTTGCCAGTACCCTGGCCAACGACCCACGCCTGGCCCTGGCCACCAGCCAGGCATTTCACAGCTTGCACCACGGCGAACCGCGGATCGTACGGCAAAGTGCCCTGGACCAGTTGCTGGAACGCCTGACCGGCCAGCTCTATTGGCGCATGCGCTACCGTGACGACCCACGCTTGCCGCTGGTGGCGCACAAGGCACGGGACTACCTGCACGCCCACCTGCATCAGGATATGGGCATGGACGAGTTGGCCCTGGCGTGCGGTGTCGATCGCTTTCGCCTGAGCCGAGCCTTCAAGAGCGCCTTCGGCCTGCCACCCCACGCCTACCTGGTGCAACTGCGCCTGGCCCGCGCCCGCCATTTATTGGCCAAGGGCGAGCAGCCGGCAGCGGTGGCAATAGCCCTGGGCTTCGCCGATCAAAGCCACTTGGGCCGTTGGTTTGTGCGCGCCTACGGGCTGACCCCGGCGACCTATCGCAAGCGCTGCTCAAATCTTCCAGACAAATAGGCGACAGGCTTGTGATGATCGACGCCATCGCCTGTTCCAACGGAGTTCCCCGCCATGTTGTCCACGTTCGTACCTTTCATGCTATTTGCCTTTGTCTCCTCAATCACCCCTGGCCCGACCAATATTCTGGTACTGAGCAACAGTGCCCGTTATGGCTTCAAGGCCACGTTGCCGATTATTTTGGGAGCGTGTGTCGGCGCGGCGGGAATGGTGCTGCTGGTGGGTTCAGGGGTGGGCCATTCATTGGTGCAGATGCCCAAGGTCCAAACTGCGATGCAGTGGGTGGGTGTAGCCTGGCTGAGTTACCTGGCCTGGCAGATTTTCAACGCTGCGCCCCACGCTATCCAGGCGGATGCTACGCACAAGCCACTGGGCCCTTTTGGCGCCGCGGCCCTGCAATTGATCAACCCCAAGACCTGGATGATGGCGCTGGCGGTAGTCAGCGTATTTGCCAGCCATGATGCGCAGCGCCCGAACCAAGTGGTGTATCTGTCCCTGATATTTTTGCTGATCTCTTTATCCTGTCTGAGCACTTGGGCTTTATTGGGTGCCGGATCGAGTCGAATATTACGTTCCCCCAAGGCAATGCAACGTTTCAACCGTGGCATGGCCCTGCTCTTGCTGGGGTCAGCCTGGCTGGGTGTGCTGATTTGAAGACGAAAAAGGGGAAGCCGAAGCTTCCCCTGTTCAGGTGGATGGATGCATTAAAAGTCGTAACGCACACCGAAGTTGACACCCCACGGCTGGTCGACAGTCTTGCCACGCGTATGCTCGACATCAGCATGCAGCTTGACATTCCTGGACACCGACATTGCAACGCCGCCGGCCATTTCGATGCGAGAGCCGAACACATCATTGTTGAACGTCTCGCCGTTTACCGTGACTTTGTTGTTGTGGTTGAACTCATGGGCCAGTGCCGTACGCAAGTAAGGTTGCAATACACCGCCGCTGTCCAACTGGATACTCTTGCCCACCGTGACGCCGGCCTTGCCCACTACCGAGGCCGAACGGTCGCCTTTGGCATGCAGGCCGTTGTCCAGGTCATAACTCTGGGCCTGGGTGATCGTCGCGCTGAGTTGCCCGTAGGGTTCGACGAAGAAGTCGTCGTCCAGGGTGATATGCCGCCCGACCTCCACCGAAGCGCCCACGGCGTTCTGGGTGTAGTTGCCCTTGGCGCGCTTGCCGTCGCTCATGCTCACATTGACTTCGTTATGCAAGCGGTTGAGCTTGACCACACCGTCGAAATACAAGCCGCTCTCGTCATCGAGCCAGGTGGCGTAACCACCGACGTAGTAGCTGTCGACCTGGCCGCTGCCAGAACGATCAAGGTCGATGTCAGATGTACTGTGGCCGGCCATCACACCGGCCACCCATTGCCCATCGCCACCGTACAGCGGTGTATCGATACCGAGGGTGAAACCACGTTGGTTTTGCGTGTAGCCACCGCCGTCCTGGTTGCCACTGACCTCGTACTTATTGCCGTAGCCACGCATCCAGAAGCCTTCGTTGTTGCCTTGGCTGAAGCGCAGCTCACCCATGCGGGTACGCAACAAGGTCATCTCGCCGTACAACACCGTCGGTGAGGTGTTGAACAACGCCATCACGGCCTTGGTGCTGTTACTGGTGCCGCGACGGTTGGGGTCCAGGTACCAGTCGGTGTCTTCCTGCTTGAGCCCGTAGCTGTAGGCACCGACGTCAACCGTTTCGCCGACCAGTGCGAACTTGGCATCACCGCCCTCGGTGTGCACCACACGGATAGGCTCGGCCGTCACCAGCTCCGACCCCGTGGCCTCCAGCAGCAGGCTATGGTTGCCTTCGGCAACACCATTGACATTGAGCAAGTCGGTCTGGCCGCTGGCAAAGTCGGTGTGCATCACAAAGGTGCCATCGCCCGACAGGCTGTCGACATCCAATTGGTAGAACTCATCGGCCCCACCAAAATGCACACTGCCGCCGGCCATTTTCAGGTCGCCGACTTCGCTGTCACCCACCAGCACCCAATGGGAGGCGTTGTTCACGCTCAACTCGGCGACGTTTTTCAACTGGCCGGTCAGCCAGGAACCGTTGTTGAGCTGCAGCTTGGCGGTGCTGCCTTCTTCGACTACCACGTCACCGAACAACTCACTGCTGTCGACGTTCATGTTGGCGAAGGAGCCGCCGGTGACTTCGAGGATATTGCCGTTGCCCCCTCTTAGGATCGAACCGTTGCGCACATCGATACTTGCATTGGCCGGCGTACCCGCCTTGGAGCTTTCGACCAGAATGGCTGCGCCTGTTTTCCCTTCTACGTAGGAGCCATCAAGTATCAATGCAGCTGGCACCTCAGGGCTGCGGTCCATATCCATGCGCACGCCATTGAGCGCACCGGTAATCGAGCTATCGATTGCGATGGCTTGGCCGAACAGGTAAAGGCCCACGCCATTTTCGCCCGTGCCTGCAACGTCGGATTGATAGAGTGCCAACGCGCTGTTGCCACCCACACTGACGCCACGCGTGGTGCCTGTGATGCTGCTGTTGAACACTGCGGCAATCGCCCCCTCGTCACTGCCTATCGGACGAGAAACGACCAAGCCGGTGCCATTGCTGTGGGTGAGTGTGCTGTTTTTCAACGACAGTGCCCCACCACTCATTAACAGTGCTGCCGGCTGTGTAGCTCGCGCAGTGATCTGGGCGCCATTGATATCCACGTTCGAATTGAATGCCGTGATGTCTTGGGTTTTGCTGCCCGGATTAATGGTCAAGGTCGCAGACTGTGCACGGATTTGTTTGGTTGTGGCACCTTCCACGGTGAGGCCTGAGCCGGCCCTCAGTTCGAAACTGTCAGGTGCTGGGCCAGGCCGAACCGTTTCATTCGGGCCGGTAACCACTCGGGCCTCGGCCACACTCGACATAAGCACCACTAAAGAAACCGCGTTGGCCTTCAAGGCAAGGCTTAACGGGTTGAGTTTAAAATTGAATATTGACGACATCAGACCACCCTCTGGGTTTGGCATTCCCGATTGAAGAAACTGGCCGGTACCTAAAAGCGTGGAACCATGCCAATCAAAGCGGGGCTAAAATTACCCAGAGCTGTTCCCTATTTATGTAGGATTAATCTCAAGACGTCAGTTTCAATGTCGACACGGAGGGTGTGAATGCATGTGAATCCAAGGAGCAGCGTGGCTGCTCCCTGGCTGTTTGGGCTCAAGGGGCCGGGGGTACCGGGGTGTTGTCACAGTAGGCGGGAGAAGCTCCGGACTTGACCGAGCGTGACCGATGCAAGGCGTCACTCGATGTTAGAGGCCCCGTTGGCAATTGAATGGTGTAGTTGATCCTTGCCGACCCCATGAGCCGTACGCCTAAGTGTGGCTGAATCGTCTTCATGAGAGTGGAGAAAGATTCCAGGATCACCTCAAACCCCAGCGCGATCATCGGGCCGGTCAACGGGGGGGAGTCCTTGAACCCTACGGATGCAGGCACTGGAGTCGTACCTGCGTCATCACTGTAGCCTTGCCAGTTCACCCGGACCACCATGGTCGGCTCAAACAAGTCCGACGGCGGAATAAATACAGTGATATTCCCGTCCGCATTCAAAGGCCTGATGGTATTACAGTTGATCACACCTGGAGGGCCGCCAGCCATCTCCAGATTACGCACCTCGGGCATCGAAAGGGCCAGGACATTGGCCTGTACGTCCACCGAGGTCACCGGCGACTCCTGCCGATTCGTACCTAGCCCCGTATCGATTGTGTAATGCACCTGTTTCAGAGGCGGTGCATTACCATGCTTGGCGATCAGCGCCCATGGAATCTGCAGCGGCGGGGTGACCGGCTGGTCGGCAACCCCGCCCGTAATCTGCCGGGTGGCGGCGAGCTCTCCTTCGTACCAGAGCCGGATGAAAAAGTCCTCGGTATCAGGGGTCGGGCTCTCATCCCACAATGTGAGATGGGCATTGGCCGGCCGATTGGCGTGTTCCGGCAAGAGCTCGTTGTCTGCACCCTCTACACCGCTGGCATCTACCCCCTTGACCACGATCGGATTCAAGTTGGTATTCGTCAGGTCCGGAGGATCGGTAGGGGTCGGCCCGACCACGTATAGATTCAAATTGATGATTGTCGCCGGCGCAGGCGGATAGGTTACGGATCGACGCTTGACGACGTAAGTGATCGTCAACTGTAAATCACCTGTCGACGCACCATAGAGCCTTTGCAAAATATGGAATGGAACAGCAATGGGCACTGGAAAACTCGTACCGCCCAATGAAGTGCCTTCAATGGTTTCAGTAGCGATGCTGGTCGACAGCGTGACGTCAAAGACATCACCGTCATTTCCCCGCTGAGGATTGTCGTAAGCGGGAATTCTGACAATCATTCCCTGGTCAATGGACGCGTCGGCCCGATCGAAGCGGTTATCACCCGGGAACGCCCTGCCGATCAAGGGCTGCTTCAGATTAGCCGGGGCAGGTAGCAGGGCCACATCCAGCCGCAATGAGGAGGAAAGCCGGCTGATATTGAGCGAGGCGTCCAGTAACTCATACTGAAGCGGGTTGAAGGCGTCCGGCCCTGCCTGGACGACACTCTTAGGCAATGGAAACCTCAAGTCCGTCACGGGCCAAAACACGTTGGTAGAGGAAGGATCAGGTAGATAGGGATCATCGGACTCGCCATAATAAAGCCGCATCATGTCACCCGGCGCACGGTCGACATAATCCGGAATTGAAAAAAACAACCGATCATTGGGAGGTGGCGGAAAATCAGCTTCTTCAATTGGCAGTGTCAAGCCTGCCGGTAGGATAGGCGCTGGTGGACGATTTGGAGATAATGAGTACGGCGCTTCTGTATCAACAATCAAGCGCATTTCGGCCGATTCGCTGGTGTTACCTGTACGTTGGATAAACACATCGTACTTGATATCCCAGTGACCCGGCGGGCGCCTGCCTCGGGCGATGTTCGTCGTTGCATAGCTTTGTGGTAATGCCGCATCGAAAAAGGCAGTGAACTCTATGAACCGCTCGCCATACTCAGCAGCATCTACCGGCTTTATAAACACTCTTACTAAGTCCTGACTTGAGTTATCTACACTATAGTCTTCCCATCGCGGTATTCGCAGCTCCAGTTCTTCGGACAGCGCCTGCTCCCGATAAATCAAACCTGGAAACCCCGGAATAAAATCAACTTCTGGGGCTTCCAACTGTGACGAAACGACTGACGACGGGTTAACAGCCGATTTTAAATTGGCAAAATAGTTACGCGTTTTCTTGTTCATCATTGATCTCCAATAGCCACACTATGGGTGACGAACAACAGCAAAAACTGTTCGTTTAACCCTATTCAGTTAGCACTACCATTTCCTTAGCAGAAGCATCGGGTGCCCGACATATTTCGGACGTTTCGCCCTGCACTCATGTAATCACTTTTTCTCTACCAGCGTAGGCACGCCGTCACTTGTACAACTGATGATATCGCCGGCCTCGCAATACCCGCCTGCGGGGTATGCCAGGTCAACCCTGAAGCGCCGGAGTGTCGACTCACCAATTTTGTACCTGCCGCGCCACACCTCATACCAAGCTTGGGCAGTGCTGACATGGCGTAACGAATACACGACCGGATCGAACGGACTTACAATAAAGTCCAGCCCATGCACCAAATCGGTTGGCGTTTCGAATTTCTTGACTTCATTAAACCTGCTTGCGTCCACCACTGGCTCATCCCAACCATTATTGTTATAGCCATGGGTAAAAAACCGAACTTCATCGCCCAGCTCAAAGTCACCATGGGACACCACTTTCCAAGTGACACCCATGAATATTTGCGGGGATGAACAGCATGTAAGATATGTGTTGGTTCCACCAATAAGCGTATGTTGTATCAGCGGCGTCGGATAGCTGATCAGCGGTCCCGTATTGACATCGACATATGTATTTCCCGACTGTTGCTGATTCACCCCATTATCGGTGATGTAATACACCGGCAACGCCGAATCGATGATGCCCTCCATGACGGCCCACGGAATAACACTGGAAAATACCAACTGGCCTGCGACTTCCCCGACTTGTACTGTCTTGGTCGCCACCGGTCCGATGCCATTCCAAAAAAACCGCAGTAGCTGGCCTGGCTGTGGATCCTCATAAAGAAACACGCGGGCACGCGCCCCGACATCCTGATCTCGATGATCGACCACATTGGTCTCATCTGACACCAGGCCGCGCACCTCGGCCAAGGGTAAATCAGGGTTAAGCAACGCGGGGGCGCCTGTATGGTCTTGCCCGGCAACCCTGAAGTCCTGTCGGATACGCCGAACATATGAAGGGTATGCCGCCAGGCCTCGGATGATCTCATAACGTACCCGGATCTCCTCTGCCACCAAGTCGGGTGCTGGCCCGCGCATGACCAACCATGGAACCGAAACCTCTGTCACGACGCCATCCAGCACCGGCACATCATCGACAGGTCGCTCGTCCCAAAATACCCGGACGTGATCACCGTCGGCCCAATTGGCATACGGGTCAATCAGCACCACCACCCCAGCCCGCGCGTCGTCGCGCTTGATGAGATTGTCGTCGTAGGCCGGCGGCTTGATGGCGGGTGCTGGTAGAGGTACAACCGGGCGTGTTATCAGATCCACGACAAACGGTAAACCAGCACTACGTGTACTGAAGTTACCCACCTCGTCGAACACCTGATAAAAGATATAGGCCGGTCCATTGTTCAGGCGAAGAAAGGCGGCAGCTGCCAACTCGACGACCAGGGGGGCTGAGGCGCTTACCAGTATATATTCGCCATCTGGGGCGGCGGCAGCCGGGTTCGGACTATTGGATAGAAAAAGCTCAATACGATCATTGTCATCGCGCCCCCGGAAAGGCGGAAGATTGAAGCGTACCGGATCGTTGTTTGCCAGATAGGTTTCGTCGACACCTGTGGTGGGTGGGTTCACGAAACTGAGTTGGTCATCTGGCCGGAGCAGTTCCGGCGATTCCATATCAATGGTTAAGGTGACCTTCGGGTCAAGCTCGCTGGGTTGCCCCTCCGAGTCGATCACTCGATAGAACAGTTCTACAGGACCTGAGCGCTCTCTGAGCATGCTCAACGGCACGTGCATTTCTACATACGCAGGCAGCGGGGGTGGCGGAGCATCGATGAGCTTCAGGTCGGCCTGCCTTTCGGTACCGTCACGCAGCCATAAAAGCTGCACCCTGTGAGGTGTGTCCAGCGGCTCGGGTGCAGGGAGCCACATAGGTATCCTGACCAGTAGGGGTGCGAGCATTAGCGAAACCGGAACCAGACCTCTGGGGTCGAGCGGATCGACGCCGGGGATGTCCATGGGCTCCAGCGCGAGAACGTCTCCACTGTATGCTCCATGCATTTGAGTCGGTTTTGAAATGGACATGCTCTTTCCTCTGCCTATGGCACGCAACCCAAACCTCTATTCCTAGTCACGCTGTGGAAAAGTAAACGCCAATCGCATCTTTCTGGATACTGTCAGAATTAACAGGTGGAACGTGCCATTCGTCGGCTGCGCCAGCGTGCAGGTTCGCCTGAAAACCGAAGATTAACTTGACGCACTCCTATAGTTGGTGTTCCCTGAAACCGGTTTCATCAGCACTCCCAATTCCAATAAGAAAGGCTCTACCGTGACTCCATTTTCCGCCGCCCAGCGCAGCCGCGTGACCATGCTTGACGTTGCCGAACGCGCCGGAGTGTCCAAGGCCAGCGTGTCGCGCTTCATCGGCGATGACCGCGCCCTGCTCTCCGATGCCATTGCCCTGCGTATCGAGCAGGCCATTGATGAACTCGGTTACCGTCCCAACCAGATGGCCCGCGGCCTCAAGCGCGGACGCACGCGCCTGATCGGTATGCTGGTGGCCGATATCCGTAACCCCTATTCCATTGCCGTTATGCACGGCGTCGAAACCGCCTGCCGCCAGCACGGCTACAGCCTGGTGGTGTGTAACACCGACCGCGATGACGAGCAGGAGCGCCAGCACCTGGCGGCGCTGCGTTCGTACAATATCGAAGGGCTGATCGTGAACACCCTAGGCCACCACCTCGACCAGCTATTGGAACTGCAACGGGAAATGCCCCTGGTGCTGGTCGACCGCAAGGTCGAGCCCTTGCACAGTGACCTGGTGGGCCTGGATAACCCGGCGGCGGTGCGTATCGCGGTGGAACATCTTGAACAGCAGGGCTACCGCGATGTGCTGCTGGTGAGCGAGACCACCGATGGCACCAGCTCACGGTTGGAGCGCCTGGAGAGTTTCAAGGCCGAGATTGCCCGGCGCCCAGGCTTGACCGGTGCCGTGGTTGAATTGGATGACGAACTGGAAAGCCGCCTGCAGACCTTTTTGGCCAAGCCCGGCCCCAAGGCGCTTTTTTGCGCCAACGGTGTTGCTGCGCTGGCCTGCACACGTGCGCTCAAGGCGTTGGGCTGCGAGCTGTTCGGCGAGGTCGGTCTGATCGCCCTGGATGACCTGGACTGGTACCCGCTGGTGGGAACCGGCATCACCGCCCTCGCCCAGCCGACGCAGGCAATTGGCGCCAGCGCTTTCGACTGCTTGCTCAAGCGCCTGCGCGGCGACACGGCACCAGCCCGCACCCTGGATTTCTTGCCCGAGCTGATTGTTCGCGGCTCCACCCAGCTCCCTGTGGGAGGGGGATTGCTCCCGATGGCGGTATGCCCGTCAGCTTATCTTTAGCTGACCCACTGCTCTCGGGAGCAAGCCCCCTCCCACATTTGTTCTGCACATGAAAATGAAACCGGTTTCAGAGGTAAACAACAATGCATAAATACCCCGTCTCCATCAGTCTTTCCAGCTACGGCGCCGAGCTTGTGCGCCAGCAGGGCCAATTGAGTTTTGTCGCGCTGCTCAGCGCAGCCGGCGCCCAACGCATCGAATGGCGTGAAGAATTGCTGACCAACGAACACCCCGCCACTTTGGCCCAGGCCGCCGCCGAGCAGGGCCTTTACAGCGTGTTTTCGTCGCCCCTGGAACTCTGGGTCGCCGGCCGGGCCCAGCCCAATGCCGAACTCGCTGCAACCCTGGACCGCGCCCAGGCGTTCGGGTCGGGCTGGCTGAAAGTCTCCCTCGGTTACTTCACCGACACCAACGACCTGGAAAGCCTGCACGCCCTGCTCAATCGCCACCCGGTCAAGCTGCTGGTGGAAAACGACCAGACCCTGCACGGCGGGCGCATTGAACCGATGCAGCGGTTTTTCACCGAAGTCGAACGCCTGGGCCTGCCGGTGAAGATGACTTTCGACATCGGCAACTGGCAGTGGCAGGACCAATCCGCGCTCACCGCCGCACGCCTGCTGGGCCGGCATGTGGATTACCTGCACTGCAAGGCCGTGGCCCGTCGCCCGGACGGTAAGCTGGTGGCCTTGCCGCCCGGCGCCACCGACCTGCATCTATGGGAACAACTGCTCAAGCACATGACTCAAGGTATTACCCGGGCGGTGGAATTTCCATTGCAGGGCGATGACTTGATCGAGGTCACCGCGCAGCAGGTCGCCACCCTCGCCCACCTTGGCCAACCCCGTGTGGAGAATGCCCATGTCTGAGATCGATATCCTGTCGTTTGGTGAAACCATGGCGATGTTTGTCGCCGAGCAGACCGGCGACCTGGCCCAGGTCGGGCAGTTCCACAAGCGCATTGCCGGCGCCGACAGCAATGTCGCCATTGGTTTGTCGCGCCTGGGGTTCAACGTCGCCTGGTTGAGCCGGGTGGGTAACGACTCTCTCGGGCGTTTTGTGGTCGAGACGCTGAGCAAGGAGGGGCTCGATTGCCGTCATGTTGCGGTCGATCCACTGCACCCCACTGGTTTTCAGCTCAAGTCCCGTGAAGAAGCCGGCGCAGATCCCCAGGTCGAGTACTTCCGCAGAGGCTCGGCGGCCAGTCATTTGTCCATCGCCGATATCAGCCCCGCGCTGCTTCAAGCCCGTCATCTGCACGCCACCGGGATTCCACCGGCATTGTCGGATGCCACCCGTGAACTGTCCTTCGAGCTGATGACGCAGATGCGCAAGGCCGGACGCAGCGTGTCCTTCGACCCGAACCTGCGTCCCTCCCTATGGGCCAGCCAGGCGCAGATGATCCGCGACATCAACGCCCTCGCCGGCCTGGCCGACTGGGTATTGCCCGGCCTGAGTGAGGGTCGCCTGCTCACCGGCTTCGACGACCCTGCCGACATCGCCGCGTTCTACCTCGACCAGGGCGCAGAAGCCGTGGCGATCAAGCTCGGCCCCGACGGCGCCTATTACCGCACCCACATGGA
Source organism: Pseudomonas khavaziana (assembly GCF_036704165.1). Taxonomy (NCBI): domain Bacteria; kingdom Pseudomonadati; phylum Pseudomonadota; class Gammaproteobacteria; order Pseudomonadales; family Pseudomonadaceae; genus Pseudomonas; species Pseudomonas khavaziana. Next base: position 3,008,270 of record NZ_CP129946.1, on the reverse strand, counting down.
CCAGGGCTTTGTCGCTGCCGTCAAGGTGGAAGCAGTGGTGGACACCGTCGGCGCCGGCGATGGTTTTGCCGTGGGCATGATCAGCGCCCTGCTGGAAAACTCAAGCTTTCCCGAGGCGGTGCAGCGCGGTAACTGGATCGGCAGCCGCGCCGTGCAGAGTCGTGGCGATATGGAAGGCTTGCCCAGCCGCAGCGAACTGCCCACACGATCCGTTGCTTGACCCATTACCTGTTGCCACAACTACAACAAGCTCAGGAGCAACCCCATGGAAACCGTGAAACTCGCCACCCGCCGCTGGTGGTACATCATGCCCATCGTTTTTATCACCTACAGCCTGGCCTACCTGGACCGCGCCAACTATGGCTTTGCCGCCGCCTCCGGGATGGCCGAAGACCTGATGATCACACCGGGCATGTCATCGCTGCTCGGTGCACTGTTTTTTCTTGGCTACTTTTTCTTCCAGGTACCCGGGGCGATCTATGCGCAGAAGCGCAGCGTCAAGAAACTGATCTTCGTCAGCCTGATCCTCTGGGGCGGCCTGGCGACCCTGACCGGCGTAGTGTCTAACGCCTATATGCTGATCGCCATCCGCTTCATGCTCGGGGTCGTCGAAGCGGCGGTGATGCCGGCAATGCTGGTGTACCTGTGCCACTGGTTCACCCGTGCCGAACGCTCGCGGGCCAATACCTTCCTGATCCTCGGCAACCCGGTGACCATGCTGTGGATGTCGGTGGTCTCGGGCTACCTGGTGCAGCATTTCAGCTGGCGCTGGATGTTTATCATCGAAGGCCTGCCGGCGGTGTTGTGGGCGTTTATCTGGTGGAAACTGGCGGATGAAAAACCCGCCGACGCCAAGTGGCTCAGTGAACAGCATAAAAAAGACCTGGAAACCGCCCTCGCCGCCGAACAGGTGGGGATCAAGGCGGTGAAGAACTACGCCGAGGCGTTCCGCTCGCCCAAGGTGATCATCCTCGCCCTGCAATTCTTCTGCTGGAGCATCGGCGTGTATGGCTTTGTGCTGTGGCTGCCGTCGATCCTCAAGGCCGGCTTGCAAATGGACATGGTCGAAGCCGGCTGGCTCTCGGCGCTGCCGTACCTGGCAGCGGTGATCGGCATGCTGGTGGTGTCCTGGGGCTCGGACAAGCTGCAAAAGCGTAAGCGCTTTGTGTGGCCACCGCTGTTGATCGCGTCCATCGCCTTCTACGCGTCCTACATGTTGGGCGCGGAACATTTCTGGTGGTCCTACACCCTGCTGGTGATCGCCGGGGCGTGCATGTATGCACCCTACGGCCCGTTCTTCGCCATCGTCCCGGAAATCCTGCCGGCCAACGTCGCCGGTGGCGCCATGGCGCTGATCAACAGCATGGGCGCGCTGGGCTCGTTCGGCGGCTCTTACCTGGTGGGCTACCTCAACAGCAGCACCGGCTCGCCCGGCGCTTCGTACCTGTTGATGAGCGGCGCGTTGCTGCTGTCGGTGGTGCTGACGATTTTCCTCAAGCCCGGCGCGAGTGACCGCTCGCCGGTGCCAACCCTGGAGTTGAAGGTAAAAACCTCATGAAAAAGTCTGTTGTGTTGTACAAGAAACTCTCCGCGCCGCTGATGGCCCGCCTGCATGAGCAGGCCGAGGTCACGCTGATCGATGCACTGGATGAGACCGGCCTGGCCAAACTGCGTGATGCACTGCCCAGCGCCCATGGTCTGTTGGGTGCAAGCCTGCGCCTGGATGCCCGGTTGCTCGACCTGGCACCCAAGCTGGAAGCCGTGGCCAGCGTCTCGGTCGGGGTCGACAACTACGACATCGACTACCTGACCCAACGCGGCATCCTGCTCAGCAACACCCCGGATGTACTCACCGAAACCACCGCCGACACCGGCTTTGCCCTGATCCTGGCGACCGCCCGGCGTGTGGTCGAGCTGGCCGACATGGTGCGTGCCGGCCAGTGGAACAAGAACATCGGCCCGGCGCATTTCGGCAGCGATGTGCATGGCAAGACGTTGGGTATCATCGGCATGGGCCGCATCGGCGAAGCCTTGGCCCAGCGCGGGCATTTTGGCTTCGGCATGCCGGTGATCTACCACAGCCATTCGCCCAAACCGGCGGTGGAGGCGCGCTTTGGCGCGCAGTACCGAAGCCTCCAGGACTTGCTCAAAGAGGCGGATTTTGTCTGCCTGACCCTGCCGCTGACCGCTGAAACCGAGAAGCTGATTGGCGCCGAAGAGTTCGCGCTGATGGGGCCGGAGACGATCTTTATCAATATCTCGCGAGGCAAGGTGTTGGACGAGGCTGCGCTGGTCGATGCGTTGAAGCAGCGCACTATCCGGGCGGCGGGATTGGATGTGTTCGAGAAAGAACCGCTCAGCCACGACTCGCCGTTGCTGCGTTTGAACAACGTGGTGGCGACGCCGCATATCGGCTCGGCCACCCATGAGACGCGGGAGGCGATGGCCAAGTGTGCGGTGGATAATCTGCTGCAGGCCTTGTCGGGTAAGCGGCCAAAAAACTTGGTGAACACGGCTGTCTGGAAACAGTGAACCCATGTGGGAGGGGCGGTGCGACGATTCGACTTGCCCCCGATGGCGGTGGGTCAGCCAGCTTATCTGTCACTGCCCCACCGCCATCGAGGGCAAGCCCTCTCCCACATTTGCCCTGCGTCGCCTGATCGATATGGCCTAACCGCGCACTGGATTGCCTGTACCCAAACCCACTGACACACCATGCCTCCTGTGGGAGGGGGCTTGCTCCCGATAGCGGTGGGTCAGCCAACATCAATGTTTGATGGGCTGACGTCTTCGCGGGCCCCCTCTTATCAAACATAAAATAACCCATTGTTTTTGCTCTTAAAATTTAAGCCGCTTTTACCAACTGCAGTCCCATCTTGCGTGCCTTGCGTTCCAAGGCGCGCATCTGCCGGCCACGGCTTCTTTCTTCGAATTCCGCGATACCTTTTTCAACGTAGGGTTGGCCCTTGGTCAGCATTGCGTAAATCAACCGTGCCAGTTGGTGCGCTGTCGCCTTGATTGCGCAGCAGGTATCCATCCGGGTTAGGCGCGCCCGATGGCTTGCGCCGATAAAGCTTTTGTCGTTGCGTGCGATAGAAGCGGCTTGCTTCAAAGCCTGCGCAGCTCGGTTAATCACGGTTACAGATTTTCCAGGCAAGGTTTTTCCTCCTGAAATACGCGTTGGCGGCGCGAGGCCCAGCCACGAACAAAAGTGCTGCGAGGTCGGAAACTTTGATAAATCCGGTCCCAGTTCACTGGCCAAGACCAAAGCAGTATCGATGCCGATAGTAGGAATTGCGGTTAAATCCACCCCCATCACTTTGTTCAGCGCTCGATGCAGGATCAATTGCTGCTCATTCGAGCGGTGTGGATTGCGCAGCGTTTTAGCCGGGCACACGACCTCGTTTTGAAGAACAGGCAAGCGTTCAAGCGTAAAAGCGATGGCTTGGTCGCACTCACCAATCTGTTTTTCCAGGAAGTCATAAGCCGCCAGCTCTTGACTCAGTGCATGCAGATGCTCAGCTCGCCAATTACCCCGCAAACTACGAGCGACGGTGGCTTGATCGGCTTTAACACGCTTGTCTCTAAGCATTGCCAGCACTTCGGGATCGCGCTCGCCATTAACAATTGCCCGCAAAATGCTCATGCCCGTCACGCCTGCGATGTTACTGATGACTTGAGCCAGTTGGATGTTCATCTGGACTAAAGCCTTTTGCATCCGGTTGAGAGCTTTGGCTTGATCGCGCACCTTATTGCCACGCTGACGGACCAGTGAGCGTAATGAACACACGTCGTCCGAAGGACGAAAAGCACCTCTCAACAGGCCATGCGTCATGAGCTGAAGAATCCACTGACAATCCAGTACATCGGACTTGCGTCCGGTTATCTGCCGCGTCGCGCGGGAGTTAACGAGGTAGACCTCAAAGCCTCGTCTATCGAGTATTTCGAAGAGCGGGATCCAATAAACGCCGGTCGCCTCCATCGCCACCACCTTGACTCCCATGGACTCAAACCAATCGGCCATGGCATGCAAATCATCGGTGAAGGTTGAAAATCGTTTAACCGGCTCATCGCATTTCGTCGGATCAACAGCGGCCAAATGCTCACGCCCGCCCACATCAACAGCACCGCAGTCGGGATGGATAACCTCAAAACGTTTTTGGTTCTTGCGCGTCATGACAATTCCTCGCAGGATTGAACGACGCGGGCGGGGTACACGGTGGCGAGCGGATTCACTCTCTTATACGTGGTCACAGCTTGCTGTGCCGACAATGACTCCACGCCGATACCGTGCAGGCCACTCTCCCACTCGGGTGCTGACACACCAGTGCTGGCTACGGCCTTTGCCCCGCACGCGTTCTTCAACCTTACGATGAACCAGTTTGATGCGCGACAGCGCTATGTCGAAGACTTAGTGGGGCCTCCCACATTTGATTGCATTTCAAATATCGACCTCAAGTGACGATGATCGAGAGCGCCGACTCACGTTGCCTGCTAGATCCATTAGCTCGTAATAAAATAGAAATCGCCCAGGCCCTGTACTACGTATGACAGTGGCTGTCAGGAGGTAGGTGTTACCGAATTCCCTCAGCGGCACGGTTTCCAAAGGAACGCCGTCGGACCAGTCCCAATAAAGTCTCATGGTGTCTCCTGGCGCCCAACCCTCTGGATCCTCAAACGAAAACAACACCCCGCCGTTATCATCAAGATAAATGGATGTGACTTTACCATCGGGTAAATCAGCAGGAGGTCTGGGTGCTGGTGGCGCTCCAGATGAGTAATGAGGCGTGAAATCGATGATGAACTGCTTTTTAGGCGACGGCTGGGCTCCATTGAGCTGCTGTCTCAGATGATGAACACCTTCTGTGGCGAAACGAATGGGGAGGATGAACTCAAACGGTGGACTCTCAGGCCCTATGTCATGCTCAATCGTTCTATTAAAGATAGGCGTTGGCGCGTCATCTATTAGAACGCTAAGCACATCATTTCTAAATGCTTGATTAACTTTGCATTCAAATTGAAAGCCTTTTCTTGCATCAACGACGGAAATCAACCCCTCCGGGTTCAACTCTCCAGGAATACCAGGCGCCGGCAGTAATTCTTCAGAGCCTTTTTGATTCTCTGCGGAAACCATACTCCACCTCATCTTTGTGGATTGAATGATGTCCCGAGTAATACCGCCCGCTGTACGGTAGCGTCTACTGTCAACATTGACAGGTAGTGCCCAGCAGCGGCCAGTTCAGCGAACTATCAAAACCGGCCACTGACAGAGATGTTTGCCTGCCTTTCAGGTCAGATAACGAACCGCGCCACCATCCCATTCAAATCCACCGCCAACCTCGACAGTTCATGGCTGGCTGCGCTGGTCTGGTTGGCGCCCGCCGCCGACTGGGTGGCCAGGTCGCGGATGTTGACCAGGTTGCGGTCCACTTCGCGGGAGACCTGGGCCTGTTCTTCCGAGGCGCTGGCAATCACCAGGTTGCGTTCGTTGATCAGGCTGATGGACTGGGTGATCTGCTCCAGGGCCACGCCGGCAGCCCGGGCCATTTCCAGGGTGGCCTGGGTGCGTTGGTTGCTTTGCTGCATGGACTGCACGGCTTCACCGGTGCCGTTCTGGATGCCGGCGACCATCTTCTCGATTTCCTGGGTAGACTGCGCGGTGCGATGGGCCAGGGCCCGCACTTCATCGGCAACCACCGCAAAGCCGCGCCCGGCCTCACCCGCGCGGGCGGCTTCAATCGCGGCGTTGAGCGCCAGCAGGTTGGTCTGCTCGGCAATCGCGCGGATCACGTCGAGGACCTTGCCGATATCCCGGCCTTGAGTTGCCAGGCCTTCGATCATCACAGCGGTGTTTTGCACATCCTGGGTCATGGTCTGGATCGCGCCGACGGTGTCCATCACGCGGTCGCGGCCATCGCGCGCCGCCTGGTTGGACTGCCCGGAGGCCTCGGAGGTGGAGACAGCATTACGCGCCACTTCTTCTACCGCTGCGGTCATCTCGTTGACCGCCGTGGCGGCCTGGTCGATCTCATTGTTCTGTTGCTGCAGGCCGCGGGAGGCCTCCTCGGTCACCGCACTCAGCTCTTCTGCCGCCGAAGCCAGCTGCGTGGCTGAGCCGGCGATATGCTGGATGGTCTGGCGCAGGTTGGCCTGCATGCTCGACAAGGCACTGAGCAAGCGCGCAGGTTCATCCTTGCCATCGTCCGCGAAGGTTTTGCTGAGGTTGCCGGCGGCAATGGTTTCGGCAACTTCCACGGCTTTACGCAATGGCGTGACGATGCTGCGGGTCAGCAGCCAGGCCAACAGCACGGTAAGCAATGCGGCCACCACCGACACCGCCACCACGCCGGTGATTGCGCCCTCGTAACTTTGCCCAGCCGCCGCGTCAGCGGTTTTCGCATCGGCGGCATTGAGGGCGATCAGCTTGTTCAACTGCTCGCCCATCTGGTCGGTGCCGTCCTTGATGCGGCTGTTGATCAGTGCGCGCATTTCATCGACCTTGCCTTGCTTGGACAGCACCAGCATGTCGGCCTGGGCCTTCAGGTAGTTATCCAGCGTCACGCTGAAGGTCTTGTACATCACTGCCTCTTGCTCGCCCATCGGCAACTGGACGTAATGGGCCTGGGCAGCCTTGACCTTGTCGGTCAGCACGCCGATGCGGGTTTCGGCCTCTTGCAGGGCAGCCGGTTCTCGATTGACCAACACCCGGAACGACAGGATGCGCATGCGCAGTACGTTTTCAGTGATGTTGCCCAGGGACGTCACGCTGGGCAACTGGGTCGCGCTCATGTCCACGGAAGACTGCCGGATCTGCGTCATGCGGCTGACCGCAAACACCCCCAGGATGACCACCAACACTGCAATGAAGGCAAAACCGAGAAACGCTCGAGGGGCGATATTCAGATGACGAAGGGACATAGGGCTGCTCTCAGAAGTAGTGTTTGCGAGCATCCCTGCCGCGAAACGATCCGTCAGCGTCAACGCACTGCCAGACCTTGGTCACCACTGTTGTCGTTGTAATGTGGGCCTATATTCACTATCGGCCGGGGCCGGGGTTTTGCGCAGGGGCTTTATTAATATTTTTTTACACTTCTGACGGCTGGCGGTTTCTGGCATTCTTCGCCTCCATTTTCCGACCCGAGCCATCATTTTGTCTGACGCTCAAGCCCCCCGCCCGCGCTATAAATCCGATCTGATCTATGGCCTGGAAGACCGCCCGCACTTCACCGCCGCGATATTTGCCGCCCTGCAGCACGTCTTGGCCAGTTTCGTCGGCATCATCACCCCGACCCTGATCGTCGGCGGCGTACTCGGCCTGGAAAGCGAGGTGCCCTATCTGGTGAGCATGGCGTTGTTTGTCTCGGGGCTCGGCACCTTCGTGCAGGCGCGTACATTCGGGCCGGTGGGCTCGGGCCTGTTGTGCCTGCAAGGCACCAGTTTTTCGTTTATCAGCGTGATTCTCAGCGCCGGCTTCATGGTCAAGGCCCGGGGCGGCGGCACCGATGAAATCCTGTCGACGATCTTTGGCATTTGCTTTTTCGCTGCGTTTATCGAGGTGGTGCTGAGCCAATTTATCGGCAAGCTGCGCAAGCTGATTACCCCGGTGGTCACCGGCACCATCATTACCCTGATGGGTCTGTCGCTGATCAAGGTGGCCGTCACCGACATGGCCGGTGGCTATGGCGCCGGCGACCTCGGCGCCGCGGGCAATATGGGCCTGGCGGCGCTGGTGCTGCTGACCATCGTGGTTCTCAACCGGTTCAGCAACCCGTTCCTGCGCCTGGGTTCGATCGTGATCGGCCTGAGCCTGGGTTTCTTTGTCGCGTGGTGGCTGGGCCGGGTCGACATGGCCGCCCTGCCCCAGGTGCCGCTGATCAGCGTGCCGGTGCCGTTCAAGTACGGGTTCTCGTTCGACTGGGTGGCGTTTATCCCAGTGGCGGTGATCTTCCTGATTTCGCCCCTGGAAGCCGCCGGTGACCTGACTGCCAACTCGATGATTTCCCAGCAACCGGTCAAGGGCCCGCTGTATATCAAGCGCATCAAGTCCGGCCTGCTGGCCGACGGCCTCAACTCGGCGATGGCTGCTACTTTCAACAGCCTGCCGATGGTGACCTTCGCCCAGAACAATGGCGTGATCCAATTGACCGGCGTGGCCAGCCGCTACGTGGCGTATTTTATCGCCGGCCTGCTGGTGCTGCTGGGGCTGTTCCCGATGATCGGCGCGGTGCTGCAACTGATGCCCAAGCCGGTACTGGGCGGCGCCACCCTGATCATGTTCGGCACCGTGGCCGTGGCCGGGATCAAGATCCTCGCCGAAGCCGGCCTGCACCGGCGCAATGTACTGATCGTGGCAATCTCCCTGGGCATGGGCCTGGGCGTTGCCGCCGTACCGGAAGTACTGCGCGACCTGCCCAAGGCGCTGCACAACATCTTCGAGTCGCCGATCACCGTGGGCGCGTTCTGTGCAATCCTGCTGAACATTTTCCTGCCCGAAGAGTTCATAGAGCTGGAAGAAGATGAATTCGATCCGGAGTCCTCTACCCTCAAGGTCATGCAAGACCCGGACGTCACGAAACAATAGGAGCACCTTTCATATGCGCAAGCTCATGGTTCTATCGCTGTTGCTGCTGACCTTGAGCGCCTGCGCGCTGTTCCCCAACCGGGACCCGGTCAATATCAACGTCGTGGGCATCGAGCCGCTGCAAAGCCAGGACCTGGAAGTACGCTTCGCGGTGAAGCTGCGGGTGCAGAACCCCAATGAAACGGCAATCGACTACAACGGCGTTGCCCTGGATCTGGAAGTCAATGGCCGACCGTTGGCGTCCGGGGTAAGTGACCAGGCCGGCAGCATCCCACGTTTCTCCGAAACGGTGCTGATGGTGCCGGTCAGCGTTTCGGCGTTTTCGGTGTTGCGCCAGACCCTGGGCCTGAGCCAGACCCAAAGCCTGAATAACCTGCCCTACGTGCTGCGTGGCAAACTGGCGGGCGGGTTGTTCGGCACCATGCGCTTTGTAGAGCGTGGCACCCTGGATTTGCCCAATACCGCCACCTGGTGATGCGAGAAAGATCTGATCCAAATCCGCGAATGCTGAAGATCAACTGTAGGAGCGAGCTTGCTCGCGAAAAACGTCAACGATAACGCGTGTTTCCTGAACAAACGCAGCGCCTGTGGGTTTTTCGCGAGCAAGCTCGCGCCTACAAAAGCCTTGGTTTGACCCGGTTCAATCAGTGATGTAGCGAACGCCGGGCTTGGCGCGTTCGTCCACGGTCAGTTCAAAAATATCCGGCCGGGCGTAGTGCCCCACCACGTCATAGTCGTAGCGTGCGCGCACCAAATCATCCGTATCGATCTGCGCCGTCAACAAACCCGCCTCTCCCAGCAATGGCCCAGCCAGAATGTCACCCATGGGCCCGACAATCACGCTGCCGCCGGCAATCAACGGGCGATCTGCGGGCCAGTTGGCCACCTCGACACCCAATGCCTCTGGCGATGCCTGCACCTGGCAGGCACTCACGACAAAACAGCGCCCTTCATGGGCGACATGGCGCATGCTCACCTGCCACATCTCGCGCTCGTCTACCGTGGGCGCACACCACACCTGCACCCCTTTGGCGTACATGGCGGTACGCAGCAGCGGCATCATGTTTTCCCAGCACACTGCGCCGCCGATACGTCCAACTGCCGCGTCGATCACCGGCAGCGTCGATCCATCGCCTTTGCCCCAGATCAGCCGTTCGGTACCGGTCGGCATCAACTTGCGATGCTTGGCAACCAGGCCACTCGACGGTTCGAAATACAACACTGTGCAATACAGCGTGCTGCCACTGCGCTCGATCACCCCGAGCACCAGGCTGGCACCGGTACGTGCCGACAACCCGGCCAGTGCTTCGGTCTCCACGCCCGGCACGTCGATGGCATTGGCAAAATATCGCGCAAAGGCTTCACGCCCTTTGGGCAGGCGATAACCCAATTGCGTACCGAAGCTTTCGCCCTTGGGATAGCCGCCCAACAGCGCCTCGGGCATGACCACCAACTGTGCGCCACTGCGCACAATCTCATCTTCAAAAGTCAGGATCTGCGCGAGGGTTTCAGCCTTGCCACTGGGCAAGGAACCGATTTGCAAGGCAGCGACGATAGAAACAGGCATCAGGATCACTCCAATAGTGGGGGTTGCCCATTCTCCAGCCAGGTTCGATCATGAATAAAGCCCACTCCAGTGCTAAATGATATGAGCCAAATGAATATCGCCCAGGTCGACCTTAACCTGCTGAAAACCTTCGAAGCCCTGCATGACGAGTCCAGCGCCAGCCGCGCAGCGCTGCGCCTGGGGGTGACGCAATCGGCGATCAGTGCCGGCTTGCGGCGTTTGCGTGAGTTGTATGGCGATCCGTTGTTCATCCGCACCGGGCGCGGCCTGGCCCCGACGTTGCGCGCCAATCAGTTGAAACCGGTGATCAGCGAGGCGCTGGATCGCTGTCGGCAGAGCCTGGCGATGATCAACCCGGATAACCAGCACTACGAGGGGCGCTCGGTGGTCCTGGGGCTGTCCGACGACTTCGAGATTGCCTACGGCCGTCGACTGATGGACGCCATGGCCCAGCGCCTGCCGAAACTGCGGGTGATCTTTCGCCAGACCCACAGCCAGATCGTCGCCGACGCCCTGCTTGACCGCAACCTGGACCTGGCCATCACCGCCGGCGGCTTTGCCGAGCGCAGGCTGAGCCGACAGGTATTGGGAGAAGGTAATTATCGCTGCCTGGTAGACCCGCCCAGCCTGGCACCTGACCAGCAACGTATCGACCTTGAGGAGTTCGTCTTGCGGGAACATGTGCTGGTGTCGTCAGGCGGGTTTATCGGCATAACCGACGAAGGCTTGGCAGCGCTGGGCTTGAGCCGCCAGGTGTGCGCGTCTACCAGCCACTTCGCCGCGCTGCCGTATCTGCTCAAGGGCAGTTCGGCGGTGGCGACGATTCCTGGGCATGCAGCCCAAGCCATTGCACAGATGACCGGCCTGCGCGTACTACCCTGCCCTCTGGCGTTGCCGCGCTACCCGGTGGAGCTGGGCTGGCGCACCCAGGCCCAGCTTGATCCGCTGTTGCTCAAGGTGCGCGAGGCGGTTGTGGCGTGCTTTACTTCGCCGCCGCCATCAACTTGTTGACTTCACTGCGCACCATGTTGGAAAACTCCGGCGGCGACATGCCGTCCAGTTCGGCACGCACCCATTCGGCCCACTTACCCTTGCGCTTGGCGCGCTCGCCAAACAACCGCGCGGCCTCGCCCTTGGCCTTGCCCAGGTTGGTTTGCCACAGGTCATAGAGGCGGGACTTTTCATCTTCCAGCTCGGCGCGTTCGGCGAGGGTCTTGTTGGCGAGATTGAAGCTCATATTGAATTACCTGCTGCACAAATAAGTGACATCTTACACTGTAGGTCTAAGGTTCCCGATCCGGATTTTGCCGCAGTTGAACGCCCGGGAAAATAACTGCAACTTTTGCCGCTGCCCGACACTCCATTGTTCACTGTCACATTCACCTGCAAGGAGTCACCCCAATGGCCCGCAAAACCGCCGCCCAAGCTGTCGAAGAACAAATCAAGGACCAAGCCTTCAGCGAATTGACCGCGCTGATCGAAGAGTCGGACAAGTTGCTCAAAAGCAGCGCTTCCCTGGTGGGCGAAGAAGGTGAAACCCTGCGCGAGCAGGTCGCCATCAAGCTCAAGCAAGCCCTGGACTCGCTGTCCAGCGTGCGTGAACGCAGCAAGCCGGTGGTCGATGCCACCGAGACCTATATCGGTGGTCACCCATGGCAGACCGTGGCGATCTCCGCCGGTTTCGGCCTGGTGGTCGGCCTGTTGCTGGGTCGCCGCAACTGATCCATGGCGTGGCAGCGGCCTTCCGCTGCCACGCCCTTGTTTCAACCCGCCAGCTCGCGCAACTGCTGCAGCACCTCCACCTCCAACATAATCCCCTCCTGCAAAGACTTCGTCCGCGTGCGATGCCGCCGGTCTCCCGGCAACCGCCGCAGTCCCGCCGCATGCATCTGCCGCACCAGTTCCTGGCTACGCTCGGCGAAGCCCTGCCCTGCCGTTTTGGCCGGATCGATGACGATCAGCAACTGGCCGGTCCAGGGTGTGCGGGCGCCGGGGTGGTTGGACCAATCGAACTCAAAGGAAAAGTTGCCACCAGTCAGCGCCGCCGCCAGCAGTTCGACCATCATCGACAAGGCCGAGCCCTTGTGCCCGCCGAACGGCAGCAGCGCGCCACCTTCCAGGATGGCCTTGGGGTCCTGGGTCGGCTGGCCCAGGCTGTCGACCCCGGTGCCCAGGGGCAAGCGCTCGCCCTTGCGTGCGGCAATTTGCACATCGCCATGGGCGATGGCGCTGGTGGCCAGGTCAAACACAATCGGCGGGCCATCGGCGCGGGGCGCGGCAAACGCAATCGGGTTGGTACCGAACAGCGGACGATCCGCGCCGTGGGGCACCACGCAGGTCATGCTGTTGACCACGCTGAGCGCCACCAGGCCTTCTTCGGCGAAGGGCTCCACATCCGGCCACAGCGCGGCGAAGTGGTGGGAATTGCGAATCGCCAGCAAGGCGATCCCGGCGTTGCGGGCCTTCTCTACCAACAAGCTGCGCGCCGCCGCCAGGGCCGGTTGGGCGAAGCCGTTATTGGCATCCACCCGTACAAATCCGGAGGCGATATCCTCTACCACCGGCACCGCCTTGCCGCTGACCCAGCCACTGCCGAGCGTCGAGACATACCCGGGAATACGGAACACCCCATGGCTATGGGCGCCGTCACGTTCAGCGCTGGCACAATTATGCGCGAGCACCAAAGCCACTTCGGGCGACGTGCCATGCCGGACAAATACCTGTTGTAGCAAGGTCACCAGTTCGGTGAACGGGATCGAGGTTGAAGCCGTGGCAACTGTCGGAGACTGTGCAGACATTTGAAGCTCCGTTTTTATGATTGGAAGGGGCAACGAATGGATATCCAGGCCGTCGATTAAACACCACGCACGGCGCTCGCTGTCAACTTACGACGTGACTCAATAGTTACCCCCGCCTGGCACAACGCGCTGCCTACCCTGGTTTTCCTTATTCACGCTGGAGCCAGGCCATGACCCGCGTCACCCCGCCGTATTTTTTCGATGAATTCCTGCAACCCGTCAATCGCTCGACACTGAGCGAGCGCGAACGCGCCCTGGGGCTGACGGTCAAGGATCTGGAATGGCTGCACGGGGTGTATTACGCCAGCGATGCCGGCCGCCAGGATACGCGCCTGCAAAGCCCGCCCATGCGTGTCGAAAAGCTGCTGATCAAGGTCACGGGCAAAACCGCGATCCCGCTGGCCGGTGCGTTCCTGATGAGCTCCAGCCCGGACGGTAACAAGGCCCTGCTGTACACCCCTTATGGCGGTATCCAGGTGTTTGACAGCCATGCCACGCTGCTCGCCGAGGTCAGCCAGGCACTGGCCGACCCGGTGCAGCGTGTCGACTTGCTCTGTTTTCTGTCGGTTGCCCAGCGCAACAGCCTGACGGTGGGCACGGCCATGACGCTGACGACCACATTGGTCGAAGGTGCCGTCATGGAAGACCAGGAACAAACCCTGCAGGCCTGCCAGCAGGCCAACGTACACGCCATGCTGGCGCACCTGCAGAAAACCCCCACCCTGTCCGGTATGCTCGACACCCTGCTCGGTATCATGGCCCACCCGTATTTCCCTGGCCTGGATCAACGTGATACGCGGGTCAACTGCTTCATGCAAAGCCCCACGGATGCCGAGCGACACTGGACCGACTCCCTGCCGCTACGTGAAGCGCTCCTGCTGTTCTATGTGAAGCATGCCTGGCCCTCGGGGCAAACCCGCGAGTTCTTCAACCCCAAACATGTCACCACCGACTTCACCACAGCCCAGTTGCAACAAGACCGCGAGCGCTGGGAGCACCTCGTCGAACAGACCTCCGGCACGCTGTCCAAACTGCTCGACAGCCTGCTGCAGACCTACTGGAACGAAGACATCGGCGGCGGCACCTCGCGTCTGGAACTGTTTGCGCAAGTCATGGCAGACAAATTTCGCCTCGATGTACTGCTCAAGCGCCAGGCCGGCATCCTCAGCGCCGACGAGAGTCACATGCTCCAGGCCATGTTCCTCAGCGACCAGGGTGCTCGCAGCGCCTACGCCGCCAACCTGAGCGTGGAAAAAGTGCGTGTCTACGCGCCCTACCAGCACTACGTGGAACTGGCCAGCACCCTGATGCTGCATGAAAACCACGCCTACCTTTACACCCAGTCCCGGGGCCTGCAGGTACTCGAAGACCTGGATGACCTCAAAGACACGCTGTTGAGCATGCTCAAGGCGGCCGGGCACGAAGATGAATTGCTCAATTTCCTGTCCCTGGACGAGCGCAACACCTTTATCGGTCTTGACCAGATCAATATTGCCGCGCATCCCGTTACCGGGCATGTGTTCACCGGCATGATCGAAGACATCGCCGCCAAGCAGATCAGTAATATGGACCATGCCCTGGGCCTCTACCGCAGCAGCGCCGGCCAGGTGGACGCGGATGCCTTGCTCGATTACGCCCTGGACGTGCGCAGCATGCTCGACAATCGCCTGGCCGACCTGGAAACCGACGGGCGCTGGAGCGTGCACCCCGTGACCAGCGGTAATGGCCGCCCTTCGACCGTGCAGGCTGAACGGGCCAAGCTGCACCTGCAACGCCTGCAAGCTGCCGAGCAAGGATTGGACATCGAACGCGCCCGGCACCCGACATTGCGCAGCATGGTAGCCCTGGCCCTGGACACGGAACTGCAAAAGCGACACCTGGACCTTAAGGCCGATGAGGTTTATGTCAATACCTATGCCTCTCGCGCCCAGCAGCGCGAAGAACGCATGCCCCTTTCGTCCTTGAGCATGGTTGAGCACTTCATCGAACGCCTGGGCGAGGAATATGGTCCGCTGCCGGTGTCTTCCAGGACCGGTTTCTACAAAAAACACGACCAGGGTGTGGCCGAACAGCTCAATAGCATCAGTCTGAAGGTTTTTAACAACCTCATCGAACAGGTATTGAAGGTCTTTGCCGGTCACGAGATGCGCGAGCTGCCGCGCCTGTTCCTGGAAAACATCCGGGATAAACACACGCACTCAATGCTGCTTGGCCTGCGCAGCGAGGCCGAACTGCGACTGCTGGGTAAATTCCTGCCGGCGCGCAGCCACGCCATTCTCGATGCGGTGTTGCGCACCGACAGCCTGGTGCGCCTGACCCGTCACGGGATCAACGGCTTTCTCCCGGATGCCTTTGCACTGGCCTTGCAGCAGGGCACGTCCGAGGCGCTGCTGCCACTGCCCAACCTGTTTGTACTGACCGAACGTGGCGGCCTGGACCCGAGGCACTCGGGCCAGGCAACCCTGTGGACGCCCCGGCGTGGCCATGAGGTATTTCCGTCGGTCACAGCCCTGCGCGAGACACTTACCCGGCGCCTGGCGCATCCGGTCAAACGCCTCTCGCTGCTGGAGAACCTGTCGTTTTCCCAACGCGTGCCTCACCGGGAATACCGGCTGGGGCCACTGCAACGCATTGACGATAACCTGCTGGACAATCGCCTGGACAGCTACGGCGACTATGTCATGGACGCGGTGGATCATCTGCTGGCCATGGACTTGCCGGCGCGCGCGGTGCAGGACCGCCTGGATGCGCTGCTGGAGACTCCGGCGCCCACCAACCTGGCGCGCGCCAAGGCGCTGGCCGAAGCCATGATCACCCAGCAGGCCCTGCCCGTCTGGCTGGCAATGGCGCCGGCCAAGGAGCAGATCCACCATGCCGAACTGCTGGAGCAATACCACAACAGCGCCCCGCAGGAAGAAGACTACCTGCATGGCATCACCACCATTCGCGAACATACCTTCGCTGCCCTGCTGGAGCTGCTCCAGGCACGCTTTCCCAAACAGACCATCAGCCCCGATAACGTGCTGATTCCCGTGCACCAGGCCCTCGATATCCACGACTACAGCCTGACCGACTTTGCCTTGCGCCACTGGCCCGACCTGAACAGCCAGATTATCCGCCCGCGCTCGCGCACCGCCACTCCGTTGCCAGACACACTCGATGCCACCGCAGTGATCCAGATGGTTCGGCAGCTGGACTTGAAATCGGTCTACCAGAAGCGATTACAAACCGCGCTGGACACCCGCACCGAGGCCGCCCGCACACGCCGGCGCCGGTTCTGCCGACAACTGCCATGGCAGGTGTTGCAGTACGCCCACGAGCAACAGTTGCAAGAACGCCTGTCGGCCCAGGCATTGGGCTGGGTCCGGCAGGTATTCGATATGCCTGACGCCCTGGCCCGCGCGGCATTGGAGGGCGCCTCGGCGCTGATCCGGCCCGTGGAACTGGTCGCGACCGAAGGGGCCACTGCCGCCAAGGTACTGGGCATGTACCTGATCAACGCCGACAGCCAGCAGGCCGGCCCCGTGGTGCTGTATGCGCCCTACAGCGAACACCATGTGCTCAAGCAATACGCCAGCGAACAAGCGCTGCTGGATGAATTGGAGCGACCGGGCGAACTGCAGGACTGGGTCCTCCAGCACTTGGAAGACCCACACCAGGCCGTTTACCGCAACTTGCTGCACAACCACCGTTATCGCCCATCAGATATCCAACTGGCTACCTCTCCAGTTACCGGTAACCTGCTGCACTACCTGTTCAGTGAAAACACCCTGATCCTGCTCAGGATGCTCGCCGGCCAATTCGAACACGGGGCCCAGTTGCTCTGGGATAAGGTGGTCGCTCTGCTCGGCAAGGGTATTCCCACGGCAGTGCACTTCATGGCAGGCAAACTCGCCTATCCGCTGGTGGTGTGGCGCAGCTACAAACTGGTCAAGCGCTCAATGGAAGCGCTGCAATTGCACCAATGGAAAGCCGCGATGAAGAGCTTCATCCTGGCCGTGGTGCAGATGGCCTCGCTGTACAGCGAGCTTGACGGCAGCGAAACCCCGCCACCCGATGAGGCAGACGTGGTCGACCTGCCGGAGGGCAAACTGCCGGCGGCCACCACCCACGACACCCTGGACATCACCGCCGCTTCACGTACGCGGTTGCAGCCTTTTGAGACCCACGACGTCGCCCTGCAGGACCTTGCGCTGGACATGTCCACCCATGTCTACACGGACAAGACCAGCGTCCAAGGCTATGTACCGCTGGCCGGCAAGGTGTACCCGGTAAAGAAAACCAAAGACCAGTGGCGTCTGGACAGCGACGATCAACACGGCCCCTATGTAGGCCGTAACTCGGAGGGTAGATGGGTGTTGGACCTGAGCGTGCATAAACCGCGCTTCGGCCAAGCCTGGACGCACCATAAAACACTACGGGCCGAAAGACGCGACATCAACATTCAAGCACGGGGCATGCGTGAGATTGCCGCCGTGTCCAGCTGGAAAGCCCAGGCCATCGACGAAGCATTGAATGTGGCGACGTACTACGCCGTTAACTGCAAGCGCAACCTCCAGCTGTTTGCCACCCTGCGTTCCCCTGATAGCCGGGTTGGCCTGTTTCTGTGCGAGCTGTTCGGCGCTCTCAACCTGAGCCCGGACCACGTCAAGAAAATCGACACCATCATCGACGGGATACTTGATGAGTTAAGCGACCCCACGTTGACCGGCCCTGACTCGATGCGTTTTATCATCGGCGACAGCCTGGCCGACCCCACCAATGAATACGCCATGGTGCTGGTCAACGACAGCGAACGCAAAGTGTATCTGTTCGACCGCTTCTTCGATCCAAACCTGACCGATTACGTGAACAGGCTCAGCGTGCCCTTCGATATGGTGGCCCACGCCAGGGCCTCTACGCTGATCCATGAACTGACGCACCTGCGGTTCAAAACCGCGGACATCGCCTACCTACGCTGCGTAGAACCATTTCGCGACCTGATCGACACGGCCAAGCCCGGCGCCCAGGCGGTGAAGACCCGCCAGGATGATTTGCAAACCACAGCACTGTCCACCCTGACGCCCGAACGGATACTGTTCAAGACCTGGGATGACATTTCGAACACCTGGGAGGATTACGGTTTTTTCACCACGACCCATTACCTCAAGCGCAAAGTCTTGAGTGCTACCGGGGCCAAGACCCTGGCGGAGGCGCGGCAGGTCTTCATGAGTAATATCGATAAACGTATCGACGTCATTCTCTCCAACGCCGATTCAGTTGCCTACCTGGTCACACACTTGGGGCGCATGCTGGATGCGGGGGCCTGAGCGGCCCCCAGCGGGCGAATCAGTCTTTCTGGTCGCGCAGGACATTGCCAGAGGCGCCGTCGATACGGGCTTCATAAACAGTGCCGTCGGATTTGCGTCCTTTGACTTCCCAGTAACCGTCGTTGTCGGCTTCAGCCGAGTAAACCTCGATATATCCGGCCTTGGTCTTCGCCACTTCAATGGCCTTTTCGATAGGGATCCAGCCGGCGCCCGGCTTATCGGCCAGGGCGGCGCCGGCGCTGAGCAGCGCAGAGGTTGCACACAGGGCGACTAAGGTTTTCTTCAACATATTCGTACTCCATTGTGGGAATGCCGGACACTTGTCCTGATATTTTAGGTATTACCAAATAAGAATAAGTTCCAATTGATGTGCAATCGCCATGATGGCGGTTCTCGCCGCCTGCCTTGGGGGGTTAGAATGCGGCAAACCAGGATGAGTCAATGAGCGAAAAGCCCCTTCCAGAAGCCGAATACGATGCGATCACCGATGCCGCTGCGCATTGGTGCATGCGCCTGCATGCTGCCGATTGCACGGCGGAGGAACGTCAGGCCTTCACCCAATGGCACGATGCCCATCCGCTGCACGCCTTCGAATATGCGGCCATGCTGGAAATCTGGGAGGTGGCCGATCACCTGCCCCGCCCCCCACCTGCCCCGAGGGTGCCCCACGTCAAGCCACGCAGCCGGTTACGCAACTACGCAGTGGCCGCAGCCGTCTGCCTTGCCGCATTGCCGCTTGCGGCCTTTACTGGCTGGGAAGCCGGTTGGTTGCCCAGTTCCTATGAACATTTCGAAGCTACCAATGGCCTGGAAAAAATCACCCTCGGCGATGGCAGCCTGGTGGAGTTGAACCTGGGCACCGAATTGGTCTACAGCCACTACAAGGATCAGCGCCGGGTCACCTTGAAAAAGGGCGAAGCGTTCTTCAAGGTGACCCACGACCGCGAACACCCGTTTATTGTGCGGGCCGGCGAAGGCCAGGTGCGGGTAACCGGTACCCAGTTCAACGTCTGGGAATACGACGAACAGGTGCGGGTGATATTGCTGGAAGGCTCGGTGCAGGTTTCCAGCGACGCGGAGCACGCCAGTGTACCGCTGAGCCCAGGCATGCAGGCCAGCTTTCGCCAGGGTGACGACACACCGCAAGTCGCCGCCATCAGCCCTGATGACAGCGCGCTGGCATGGCGCCACGGCAAACTGGTGCTCGACAACCTGCCCCTGGCGGATGCGCTGCCGCTGATCAACCGTTACCTGAAAACGCCGGTCATGCTGGCAGACGCCGGTACCGGCAAGATCCGCATCGGCGGTATCTACAATATCAACGAAGTCAGCAACCTCGTTCCCTCCCTGCCCAAGGTGCTGCCGGTCTACCTGACCCAGAACCAGGACGGCAACCCCGTACTCAATTCCATCCCAGGCAAAACCCCCAAGGGCTGAGCCCCCATGCGGGAGTGGGTTCGCTCACGCCCGCAGTCTCAGTTTTGAAACACCTCCTGCCCCTGGATCGCCCGCTTTGTGCGGTTTCATCCTTTTGTCATGGGCGGTGTTACATCGCTGAGACAGTGCGAGTTGAGGATGGGCCTGTCTCAAGCGCCGGGGGACTGTCTCAACGTTGAAACAGCATTGCCATCACTTTGCCTGGCTTTAAACATAACCATCTGTAAATCAACAAAAAATCAAAAGCGGCACGGCTTCTGCTCTTTCCCTGACAACGCTGTTTAGGGTCAGCGTGAAGCATAAGGACTGCCGCCGTGAACACACTTGCTCAAGGTTCGATGACCGCACTGCTGGTCAGCTGTGTACTCAGCGCCGGTATCAGTATTCCGAGCGTTGCCGGTGACGGCGTTATCGTCACGGGCCGCAATGTGCAGGGGCATATGGTCGGCCGCCCGGCCTTCGGCCCCGATCCCTACCCCACTACCGCCAACGCCAACCCCAGCAAAGAGATTATCAACGCCCTGTCCGGCGAACTCAGCGACGCGGATATTGGCGGTATCAGCAGCGGCGCAAGCCTCGCCCGCTCCATCCAGCCCAATGCCAGTTTGTCCGGCCTTGGCGCCACACAGCACGGCATGTCGACACTGGGTACTGGCGCAGCCGCCGGCCATGGTGCGGGCAGCAGTATGGGCGGGCAGATCAGCGACTCGATCCAGCGCGGCATGGCGCCTTTGAATAACCTCGGCAGCATGATGGGGGGCAAGTGATGAATCGCGCCCTGTTGATTTTCGCCCTGCTGGGCAGCGCCTCGGCCATGGCCGACAACACCGCGGTGATCAACAACAGCGGCCAGCAGTATGAAGGTGTGTTGTCGATCAACCAGGCAGCTGGCACCCAGCAACAAACGTCCAACAGCCGCGCGATTGCGCTCGATGGCCAGGCCACCACCGTCGACATCCAGAACCTCAATGGCAAGGTCGACCCGGCCCTGAACGCCAAGGCGGCGATCCAGGGCACTTCTTTTACCAATGGCAACGGTGTACTGGGCATCAACCAGTCGGCCGGGGCCAATAACCAATCGATCAATGCGGTGCGGATCAGCCTCAACCCTGGCCCGCAAAGCATCGATGACAGCGTCCTGTTGCAACAGAACACGACGACGCTGGCAACGGACTCAGGGCTCACCCCCACCACTGGCAGCCGCCAGGTCGTTACCAGCGACCAGGCCTTCACCGGCAGCCGAGGTGTGATTCAGGTGAACCAGAGTGCCGGGGTGGGGAACCGAGTGGCTAACACCCTGGGTATCACTATCAAGTGACCGCTTGATAGACGTTCGTTAGGCCGTACCAACACTTAACCAACTAATCAGAAGCAAGGAGAAACACCATGAAACCTCAAATGGCGCTCAAACCACTGGTTTTCGCTCTCGCCGCGCTCATGGCTGCTGCTGCTCAAGCGGGTGGCTGGCATCCAACCCCTCAACCCACCGGCGTGGTGGCTGCTGTTGTCACGGATGTGCAAAACAGTGCGGGCAACAAGTTCAACGACACCAAGACCGAAAACAACGCGTCTGCAGATGGCTCGGTAAACGGCAACAGTGGTAACACTGGAGTCAACAATCAGGCGGGCTCCGGTAACCTGGGTGACAACGCCGCTGCCATCTCCAGCGCCAAAGGTGACTTTGCCACGGTGTTTGCGGTGGTCGATGTGAATCAACGCAGTGCGGACAACAACTTCGTCAATAAAGGCACGCAAAACAACGCCTCCCTGGACGGCTCCCTCATCGGCAACTCTGGCAACCTGGGTTACAACGGCCAGGCCGGGCAAGGCAACGAGGGTAAAAACAACCTGGCCATCACCACCGCCGACGGCAAGAACATCGCAGCAGCTTCCAACACCGAGCAAACCTCGCTTAACAACACCTATCTCAATGCGGCCGCCAGTAGCCATGGTTACGGTGGCAAGCCCCAGTACGTGTCCAACAACGCAAGCCTCGACAACTCGATCAACCGCAACTCCGGTAACGTAGGAGTAAACCTGCAAGCTGGTCAGGGCAATATCGGCAGCAACAGCCTGTCGATCGGCCAGGGTTGCAGCGTCTGCAGCAGCAGCGTGCGCTTCTGATCCAACGGGGCCTTGGCAACAAGGCCCTTTCTTATTCCAGTGTCCAGCAGGTGAATCGATCATGCGCCTTGCGACCTTCACCCTCCTGATGTTGCTCACCGGCACGACCTGGGCAGGCACCATGGCGATCTCCGCCATGCCCGGCGGCGCGGTGATCTACAAGAAGGTCGAGAGCATCCGTGAGCGCCGCTTCGCCAACCTGGTGGAACAGAAAACCGATTTCAGCTGCGGTGCGGCAGCGCTCGCCACCATCTTGCGCCAGGCCTATTGGCTGGATGTCGACGAAGCCCACATCATCAAAGGCATGCTGGTCACTGCCGACCAGGACCTAGTACGAACCCAGGGCTTTTCCATGCTGGACATGAAGCGCTACCTCGAAAGCATCGGCATGCGTGCCCGCGGCTACAAGATCGCGCCGGATACCTTGCTGACCGTGAAGATCCCGGTGGTGGTGCTGCTGGAAATCCGTGGCTACAAGCACTTCGTGGTGATGCAGCGGGCCGACAAGGACTGGGTGTATATCGGCGACCCGGTACTGGGCCACAAGCGCTATTCCCGTGACGATTTCGTCAAAGGCTGGAATGGCATTGTCTTCGCCGTACTGGGTGAGGGTTACGACAAGGCCAATGTCTTGCTCGATCCGCCCATGCCGCTGACCGCCAAGAGCCAGATGAATGAGTTCAAGCCGGTGGGCGATGCAGAGCTGATGGATTTCGGTTTTATCCAGAGCGACTTCTTCTAGAAGCGCAATAAGGGGCAGGACGCCCCAGGAGCCACAGATGAATACTCGCCGTTGGCTGACGCTGTTGTGCGTGGCAGCCTCAATGCCCGCTTATGCGTCATCGGGGTTCAAGCCCATCGAACTCAAGGACGCGGAAATGGCCGAGCTGCGTGGCCGCTATGTGATGCCGGGGCGCATCATCAGCTTCGGCATCGTCATGAGCAGCACCTGGACCAATGCCGTCGGTGACAGCATCACCGGCACGGCGAACATGCAGATCGACAAGACCACTATCACCCCGCAGTTCTATGTGCAAACCACCGGTTCGGCCGGCACCGGCGCGCCTCCAACCACCGGCACCGGCAACGTGGTCGGCGGGGCGGGCCTGGGCAGCGGCCAGGGCGTGACCCAAAGTGTGCGCACGGCCGGCGATGGCAACACCGCCTACAACAATGTCGGCATCAATGTCGAGAACGGCGGTGCCCCCGCCAACAACCTCCAATCCGGACAGGTGCTGATGGCCGGCGGTACCGTGAGCGGTGACAGCGCAGCGGGCCGCGTCAGCGTATCGGCCAACAATGGCGGCGTGCAGATGGCGATCCAGGCCAACCACAACCAAGGCAGCAGCCTGCAGCAGATCGGCGGCGGCAACGTGCTGCAGGGAACGGTGCTGACCGGCAATACCAACCTTGTCAGAAATATCACTCAGATCAACGTGGTGATGAACAATAACGGCTTGAATAACGCCGCGTTGAATTGCAATTTGGATCAGCTCAAAGGCCTACGTACGCTCGGTTATTGAACTACGCTGACCCTTCGACACTTACGCATTAGTAAAGGACGGCTTATTTCATGCATCGATCGTTATCGCTACGTGCGGTGGTTTGTTTAAGTACGCTCTTGCCCGCATCCCTGTTGTATGCCGCGCCAGACGCCGACATCGAAACCCTGAAGAAGGAACTCCTGGAACTCAAGCAACGTTATGACGTGCAGCAAAAAGCCTTGGCGGTTCTGGAGCAACGTGTGCGCCAAGTCGAGGATCAACCGGCGACGCCCGCCCCCAGGCGCCTGGCCAAATCACCTGCCGACTTCAAGAATGGCGGTAACGCTGTCGCGGCCTCGGGGGCTGGAGCCGCAGCCGCCTCAGGTGGTGCAGGCAGTTCCTACGGCCAGTCCCTCAAGGACGACTCGGCCCCCGCGCAAAGTGTGAGCAACCTCTACAACGAAGCCAGCGGCTTCTTCGGCAACGGCAAGTTCAGCGTTGAAACCGGCATCACCTATGCCCGCTATGACGCGCGCCAATTGACCCTCAATGGTTTCCTCGCACTGGACTCGATCTTCCTCGGCAACATCAACCTGGACCGGATCAAGTCCGACAGCTGGACCCTGGACCTCACCGGGCGCTACAACGTTGACAACCGTTGGCAGTTCGACCTGAACGTACCGGTGGTGTACCGCGACTCGACCTACCAGTCGGCCGGCGCCGGCAACGATGCCACCGCCACCTCGGAAGGCTCGGTGACCCGCGACCCAACCATTGGCGATGTCAACTTTGGCGTGGCCTACAAGTTTCTCGACGAAACCCCGACCTTGCCGGATGCGGTGGTGTCTGTACGGGTCAAGGCGCCCACGGGTAAAGAGCCTTTCGGCATCAAGCTGGTCAGGCAGCCCAACAACGACAACCTCTACCTGCCGGAAAGCCTGCCGACGGGCAACGGGGTATGGTCGGTCACACCGGGCATTTCCCTGGTCAAGACCTTCGACCCGGCAGTGTTGTTTGGCTCGCTGTCGTATACCCACAACTTTGAAGACTCGTTCGATGACATCAGCAGTGACATCAATCAAAAGGTCGGAGGCAAGGTACGCCTGGGCGACAGCTTCCAGTTCGGTGTCGGCGTGGCCTTCGCGCTCAACGAAAAGATGAGCATGTCGTTCTCGGTCTCCGACCTGGTGCAGCGTAAGAGCAAGCTCAAGCCGGACGGCGGCGACTGGCAATCAGTGGTCTCCAGCGATGCCAATGCGGGCTATTTCAACGTGGGCATGACCATTGCCGCCTCGGATAACCTGACCATCGTGCCGAACCTGGCGATCGGCATGACCGATGATGCACCGGACTTTACGTTCAGCCTGAAATTTCCGTATTACTTCTGACTACACCCCGATAGCGGTGGCTCAGCTGCAGGTAAGTGGCTGGCACACTGCTATCGGGGGCAAGCCCCCTCCCACATTTGGGCAACATTCCTTCAGTTGAACACTGCCGCGCCAGACTTCCGAACCTTTGCGGCGGCTCGCAACTACCAAACCCAGCAGACTGACACATATCAAAATGTGGGAGGGGGCTTGCCCCCGATAGCAGTGTGTCATTCACTTATCTATAGCTGACACACCTCCATCGGGAGCGAGCCCTTCCACAACCCGCCCTAGCGAATCTGGTGTTTGTGCAGCAACCGGTAGAACGTCGGCCGGGAAATGCCCAGCACACGGGCGGCGACACTCAGGTTGTCGCTGTGCCGGTCGAGCACATCGCACAGCGCCTGGCGCTCGGCGCGGTGCTTGTAATCTTCAAGTGTCGCCATCGGCGCCGAAAGGGCCTGCTGGCTTTGCAACCCCAGATCCACGGCTTCAATCTGGCGGCCTTCTGCCAACACCAGGCCGCGGCGCACGCGGTTGGCCAGTTCGCGCACATTGCCCGGCCAAGGGTGTTGCCCCATCGCCACCAGCGCGTGCTCGCTGAAACTGCGCGGGCGCCGGCCGGTTTCCCGACTGTAGAAACGCGAAAAGTGGTTGGCCAGCATCGCCACGTCGCCATGGCGCTCGCGCAAAGGCGCGGTGACCACTTGCAGGACATTCAGGCGGTAATACAGGTCTTCGCGAAAGGCGCCGGTCTCCACCGCAGCTTCAAGATTGACATGGGTCGCGGCAAGCACCCGCACATCCACCGGGATCGGCTGACTGCCACCGACGCGCTCAATGTGTTTTTCCTGCAGGAAACGCAAAAGGTTGGCTTGCAGCTCCAACGGTAGGTCACCGATTTCATCCAGGAACAGCGTGCCACCGTTGGCGGCCTCAATGCGCCCCACCTTGCGCTGATGAGCGCCGGTGAACGCACCTTTTTCGTGGCCGAACAGTTCGGATTGGATCAGGTGTTCAGGGATGGCGCCGCAATTGATCGCCACGAAGGGTTTGGCGTGCCGTTGGGATTGGCGGTGCAAGGTCTTGGCTACCAGCTCTTTACCGGTGCCGCTGTCGCCGCGGATCAACACAGGGGATTCAGTGGGGGCCAACTTGGCCAACAATTTGCGCAGTTCGCGAATGGGGCGGCTATCGCCCAACAGCTCGTGGGGCTCATCCACAGGCGCGTAACCCTTGCCACGCAATCGCGCCATGCCAAACGCACGCCCGATGGTCACCTGGACCCGGGCCACATCGAACGGCAAGGTATGGAAGTCAAAGAACCATTCGCAGACAAAATCACCGACGTTCTGCAGGCGTAATACATCTGGGCTTAGGACCGCAATCCACTCGGTGCCGCTACGGCCAATCAACTCCTTGACCGCTTCGGGGCGCTCCAGATGGCTGGGCTGCAAGCGCAGCAGGCCCACGTCGCAGGAGCGCTCACCTACCGCCTGCAAGGCACAACTGTCCACTTCCCAGCCGGCCGTGCGCAAGCCGGGTAATAAGTCGTGGCAGTCGTCACAGGGGTCGACCACCAGCAAGCGACGCTGGACGGGTGTCACAAGCATGACGATTCCTTGGCGCCAGATTTATTAAAGTTATTTATAAACAAGGGTTTGTGGCGCCTGCCGGTAACCCTAGCAAGATATTGACGCATGGCTTGTACCATTTCGCTATAAGTGCGGGCAAAAAGCCATGTAGCTCGCGCAAGTTCCCGGCGGCCGAAACTTTTATTCAGCTATCAAAACAGGCGCTTAAATGACGTCAATCAGGGAAAGTTAAAATTTCTTGCTCTAGCATGTGACCCGCACCCCATCATCGTGCATCAGTACAAGTAACCCACCGTACGGTCAGCCCAACCGCCGGTACTCACTTGAATGGGCATACAGAGAGAAGACCCAAATGAACGCTCCGCTGCGCATCAACGAAGCTCTTTTGATTGCAGACCGTGCCTTCCAACCCTTCCAGTGCGTGGCCTGGCACGATGGCAATGGCGCCCTCAGCCTGAGCGTCATCGACCGTACCAATACCCGTATCGGCAGCAAACAGCTGTCATCGAAGACTTATACCGATCCAGCGCAATTGGAAAACCTGTTGTTGCAGGCTCGCGCCGAGCTCGATAAAGATGGCTACCAGTTGCAGCACTGGGCAATGCCGAAGTAATTCACTACAACAACTTCCAGCCCTTGGGAAACATTGGCTGGAAGTTGTGCAGCGAGACTTCAGGTTTAACGTGCCGCGAGAATAAACCGTTCGAACGCCTCGGCAGCACCGTCGTCGATATTGCTGCCGGTGACCACATTGGCCTGGCGTTTGACGGTTTCTTCGGCTTGGCCCATGGCAATCGATAAACCGGCCACATGAAACATCGCCGGGTCATTACCGCCGTCGCCGATGGCTGCGGTCTGTTCAAGCGGCACCCCAAGGTGCGCTGCCAGGGTCTTCAAGGCTTCGCCTTTATTGGCCAGCATCGCCGTCACGTCCAGGTACACCGGTTGCGAACGCGACACCTGGGCCAACCCTTGCACCTTCGGCTGCAATTGCGCCTCCAGCTCCACCAGCAACTGCGTGTTGTTACTGGCAGCTACGATCTTGTCGACGCGATCCAGGTAGGGCTCGAAACTCTCCACCACCACTGGCCCGTATCCTAAGCCATCGGCTTCGCGCTGCACCATCGGCCCCGGCGGGTCACGGCGCAGCCAGTCGCCGTCGGCAAACACCCAGACTTCCACGTCCGCTTCGGCCGAAAACAGCGCCAGGGTGACCAGCGCCGCCTCTGCGGGCAGATGGTGTGCAACCAGGATGCTGCCATCGGGGTTGACCAGCGTACCGCCATTGAAACCGGCCACCGGCACATCGATGCCAAACGTCTCGATCAGATGCAGCATGGCCTTGGGCGGACGCCCGCTGGCCAGGCTGAATAGCACACCGGCTTCACGCATCGCACGAATCGCGTCGGCGGTCCGCTGGCTGAGGCTGTGGTCGGGATGCAATAAAGTCCCGTCCACATCACTGAGAACAAATCGGATGGGATGAATCGCCGCGTCACTCATCCGAGGCTATGCCAGGTGCGGCCATCACGGGCCAGCAGCGCGTCTGCCGCCGCGGGGCCATCTTCACCGGCCTTGTACGCCTGGATGCCGTCATCTTCCTTCCAGGCATCGAGGAATGGCTGCACCGCACGCCAACCGTTCTCGATATTGTCGGCACGCTGGAACAAGGTCTGGTCGCCGGTCATGCAGTCGTAGATCAGGGTTTCGTACCCCGTCGACGGTTGCATCTCGAAGAAATCCTTGTAGTCAAAACCCAGCTCGATATTGGCCATCTCCAGGGTCGGCCCAGGCTTCTTGGCCAGCAGGTCGAACCACATGCCTTCGTTCGGCTGGATCTGGATTTTCAGGTAGGTGGGTTTGAGCTCATCGACTTCGGTGTCGCGGAACTGTGCATAGGGTGCGTGCTTGAAGCAGATCACGATCTCAGTATCGCGAATGCTCATGCGTTTGCCGGTACGCAGGTAGAACGGCACGCCAACCCAGCGCCAGTTGTCGATCATCACCTTGAGGGCGACGAAGGTCTCGGTGCTGCTGTCAGGCGCAACGTTGGCTTCCTCGCGATAGCCTGGCAGCGCCTTGCCGGCGATTTCGCCGGCGGTGTACTGACCGCGAACCGAGTTGGCTCGGGCATCCTCCAAAGACCAGGGGCGGATCGCACCGACCACCTTGGCCTTCTCGCCACGCACCGCATCGGCGCCAAAGGCGGCCGGCGGTTCCATGGCGACCATCGCCAGCAACTGGAACAGGTGATTGGGCACCATGTCGCGCAGGGTGCCGGTTTTCTCGAAGAAATTGCCCCGGGTTTCCACACCGACCGTTTCGGCAGCGGTGATTTGCACGTGGTCGATGTAGTGGTTGTTCCAGAACGCTTCGAACAGCACGTTGGAGAAACGGCTGATCAAGATGTTCTGCACCGTTTCCTTGCCCAGGTAATGGTCGATGCGATAGATCTGCTTCTCGCTCATCACCTTGAGCAGGCACGCATTCAGCGCCTCGGCGGTGGCCAGGTCGGAGCCGAACGGCTTCTCGATGACCACGCGCCGAAAGCCCTCATCCGTTTCGTTCAGCAGCCCGGCACTGCCCAGGCGCTGCACCACTTCACTGAAGAAGCGCGGTGCCGTGGCCAGGTAGAACACCGCGTTGGCGGTGCCGCTGTCGGCGATCTTCTGCGCGATATCCGCGTAGGTGCTGTCGTCGAGGAAGTCGCCCTCGACGTAGCTGATGCCCTTGGCCAATTTTGCCCACATCGCCGGGTCGAGGGCATTTTCCGCATTGCCGCGCACCTTGCTGGCGGCCTCGGTGCGAATGAAGTCCTCAAGCTTCTTGGCGAAGTCGGCGTCGCTGATGGCGTTGTGATCAACGCCGACAATGCGCAGGCCATCGCCCAGCAGCCCGTCGCGGCTCAGGTTATACAGCGCCGGCATGAGCAGGCGTTTGACCAGGTCGCCATGGGCGCCAAACAGAAACAACGTGGTAGGTGGAGCGGGTTCGGCCTTGGGTTTCTTGCCGTTGGCGGTCATTTTTTTGAAGTCTCCACATGGCCACCAAAGCCGAAGCGCATGGCAGACAGCATTTTGTCACCGTAGGTGCTCTGCTGGCGGGAACGGAAACGCGCAAACAGCGACGTCGACAGCACCGGCACCGGCACCGCCTGTTCCATGGCCGCTTCGATGGTCCAGCGACCTTCACCGCTGTCGGCCACGGAACCGGAGTAGCCATCGAGCTTCGGATCGGTGGCCAGGGCGTCGGCGGTCAGGTCCAGCAGCCAGGACGAGACCACGCTGCCACGGCGCCAGACTTCGGCGATATCGGCAACGTTGAGGTCGAAACGCTGGTCTTCCGGCAGGTTTTCCGAGTTCTTGGTCTTGAGGATGTCAAAACCTTCGGCAAACGCCTGCATCATTCCGTACTCGATGCCGTTATGGATCATCTTGACGAAGTGACCGGAGCCCGCTGGGCCGGCATGGATATAACCGTGCTCGGCACGCGGGTCGGCAGAGGGCGAACGGTCCTTGGTGCGCGGGATGTTGCCCAGGCCCGGTGCCAGGCTCTTGAAGATCGGATCAAGGCGCTGCACGGTCTCGACGTCGCCACCGATCATCATGCAGTAGCCACGCTCCAGGCCCCATACGCCGCCCGAGGTGCCGACATCGACATAGTGCAGGCCCTTTTCCGCCAGGGCCTTGCCGCGACGCACGTCGTCCTTGTAGTTGGTGTTGCCGCCGTCGATGATTACATCGCCGTCTTCCAGTAGCTCGCTCAGCGCATTGATGGTGTCTTCAGTGGGCGCGCCCGCTGGCAACATCACCCAGACGGCACGTGGCTTTTGCAGGCCGGCCACCAGGGCATTCAAGTCGGCGACGCCGGTAGCGCCCTCTTCGCTCAGGCCTTTGACAAAGGCTTCGTTACGGTCGTATACAACGGTGGTATGCCCATTGAGCATCAGGCGCCGCGCAATGTTACCGCCCATGCGGCCTAGTCCGATAATCCCCAGTTGCATGTGCTGATGCTCCTAACTGCTAAAAAATGTGTGACATAGTTTATAGCGCAATGAGGCTAATGAGGGTTAGTCCAGAGCGGATCCGTGTAGTTTCATGACAAAAAAATTGCCATCGTTTCACCATCACCGTCGGAAAAGTCACACGACCGCGAAAAATAAAAAAGTTCCCTTGTCTCGCAAAAGAATTCAAACTTGCTCTCGACTGTTGCTGGAAACCTGTTCCGGCACCGCGATCTACCGGCTATTTGCGAGGTAAGCAATGAGCACAGCACAGATGACCCGCCCGCCACAGACCCTCTACGTCAGCATCCGCCGCGATGAATTGCGTCAGTTGAAAGACGAGCGTGATCAGTTGCAGCAGGAAGTCCTGCGCCTGCGCTCGTACCTTCAAAGCCAGCTCGAATTGCCGTCTGACGCCAAGCCTGCGCTCTGCTGAACGCTTCTGGTTAGTTTGTAAGGCAATACTTACAGAAAACTCACAAAGTTTTCACACACCTATCCCGATACTCCCGCCCGCGATGCCGCTCACTTCCTGAGCGGCCCGATGTCGCGCGCCTGTGCGCGACAATCATTCTCTGATGGGGCGCTGGATGGCGATGTTCAAACGCAGCACGACGACTGCGAAAGGTTTTGATTGGGCCGGCCTGGGTTGGCTATTCCTGTTTTTCTGGTACTTCTCGGGTATCACCCAGCTTCTTATCCAATTGACCGGTACCTCCGGTTTCAGTGGTTTCCGCCAAGCCTTCTTCATGAGTGCGCTGTGGCTGGCACCGATGTTGCTGTTCCCGCGCCGTACGCGTTTGCTCGCCGCCCTGATCGGCGTGGTGCTGTGGGCCTGCTCCATGGCGAGCCTGGGTTATTTCTTCATTTACCAGCAGGAATTTTCCCAGAGCGTCATCTTCATCATGTTCGAATCGAACATCTCTGAAGCCGGCGAATACGCGACCCAATATTTTGCCTGGTGGATCGTGCTGGCATTTATTGCCCACACCGCCTTCGCCATTTTCCTCTGGACACGCCTGCGCCCTGTGTACCTGCCGCGCGGCCAGTCGATCGTGGCAGCGGTGGCCATCGTCCTGGCTGTTGTGGGCTACCCGCTGGTCAAGCAGATCGCTACCAGCGAAACCATGGAATTGGCCATCGACCGTTTCGAGACCCGTATCGAACCGGCAGTGCCTTGGCAGATGATCGTCGCCTACCGTCGCTACACCGAACAGTTGGACAATATGCAAGGCATGCTGACCAGTGCCAGCCAGATCCCGCCATTGAAGAACCTCAAGGACAGCATGGCCGGCCAGCCGTCCACTCTGGTGCTGGTGATCGGCGAGTCCACCAACCGCCAGCGCATGAGCCTCTACGGTTACCCGCGCAATACCACGCCGGAACTGGACAAGCTGCGCGACCAACTGGCCGTGTTCGATAACGTCATCACCCCGCGCCCCTACACTATTGAAGCGCTGCAACAGGTGCTGACCTTTGCCGACGAAGAAAACCCGGACCTGTACCTCAAGACACCGTCGATTGTCAGCGTAATGAAGCAGGCTGGTTACAAGACCTTCTGGATCACCAACCAGCAGACCATGACCAAGCGCAACACCATGCTCACGACCTTTTCCGAACAGGCTGACGAGCAGGTGTACTTGAACAACAACCGCAACCAGAACGCCCGTCAGTACGACGGCGATGTGCTGGCGCCGTTCTCCAAGGCTCTGGCCGATACCGCTGAGCGCAAGTTCATCGTGGTACACCTGCTGGGCACTCACATGAGTTATCAGTACCGCTACCCGCCGACCTTCGACAAGTTCACTGACCGCCAGGGCGTGCCCGCGGGTGTCAGCGATGCGCAGTTGCCGACGTACAACAGCTACGACAACGCCGTGCTGTACAACGACTTCGTGGTCTCCAGCCTGATCAAGGACTACGCCAAGACCGACCCCAACGGTTTCCTGCTTTACCTCTCGGACCATGGCGAAGACGTGTTCGATTCTGCCGGCCACGACACCCTGGGCCGCAACGAAGGCAAGCCGACTGCGCCGATGTACACTATCCCGTTCATGGCCTACGCCTCACCGAAGTGGCGCGAAAGCCACGACTGGAGCTTCGCCGCAGACCTGCAGCGGCCTTACAGCAGCTCACAGCTGATCCACACCTGGGCCGACATGGCCGGCTTGAGTTTTGACGAGCTGGACCATAGCAAGAGCCTGGTCAGCGACAGCTTCAAACCGCGTCCATTGTTGATCGGCAACCCTTACGAAACCAAGCAGAAGGCGTTGATCGACTTCAGCCTGATCAAGCCGAAGAAGGTCGATAGCAGTGAAGTGGTACTGAAGTAAACCTGGGTCAGGCGACAGAACGATACAATCATTCTCGTCCTGGCCTGACGTTCTTCATCCCCTGGCGTCTTTGAACGCTGCCCCGCAAAGTGCCTGCGAAGTTAACGAAAGTGTTAACTTCGCAGGCACTTTGCGTTAACTCCCACTTAATACGATACGGCCATAGTCGCTCCATGATTCTGATCAAGGAACGGCCAGACACCTATCACTCTTAATGGGAATACTGCGATGAAACTCTCAACCTTGATGATTGCCAGCCTGATGACACTGACCTCCGCCGCGGCCTTTGCAGAGGGCGGTTCAGAGCGCTCAAAGGAGTTTTACCAGAACTTCAGCTTCATTCAGCAACAAACTCATGGCGCAGCTGAGCAGCGAATGGCTTCCGCCGACGGCAAGACGTTGAAGGTCGACACCGTCAACGAGGAACAACCGAACAGTTGATTTAATGTTTATTTAATCTGCAACACCCTGCGCCATCCTGCTCCGTTGGCAAAGTGCATTGGGCGCCATTTAATGGCGCCCTTTTTTTTGCACGGTACTTATTAAAGCGACTTGCTCCAGAACAACATACGCCCATGATCCGGATCAAAAACTGAATCATCGAAACCATACTTTCGGTACGCCGACTGTGCCAGTTCATTACCTTCAAGCACTTCCAGGGTGATTTTGCAGCAGCCGCGCTGCCGAGCGATTTCCTCGACCTTCTGCAGCATTTTCTGACTCAACCCCAAGCCACGAAACCTATCCATCACTACCACGTCGTGGACGTTGACCAACGGGCGGCAGGCAAAGGTTGAGAAACCTTCAAAACAATTGACCAACCCCGCCGGCTCGCCACCGACAAACGCCAGTACGCTGAACGCGTGTGGGCGCTTGGCCAACTCGGCAGGCAACTGCTGCAAAAGATCAGCCGCCAAGGTGTAGCCGCCGCCCATCGGATCTTCAGCATAGTGATTGAGCAACAGGCCGATGGCATCGGCATGCACGGCGTTGGTGTAGCTGGCTTGCAGCACCAGGATGTCTGGGGTGTCCATTTCCTTCCTCGATAACGACAACCAGGGATTCGTTTCCCTTTGAGAGCTGCGATTGTAAGCGCGGAGTCGGCAACAGATGAAGGAGATTAACTACAAATGCCCGACAGAAATCGCGAAGGTTGAACACATCAAAACCCGCAATCACCCCTGAAACGACGATTTTTCCTAGGCAGCGAAGCGCTGCAACTGCATTGCCTGCAAACGGCTCAGGGTGCGACGGAAAGGAAATTCCAGGTAGCCTTCGGTGTAAAGGCTATCCAATGGCACCGCGGCGTCGATAAAGAGCGGCACCTTACGGTCGTAGCATTCGTCCACCAACGCGATAAAGCGCCGCACGCTGTCATCGTGCACCGACAACTGCGGCAATTCGCGGTCCCCCGCCGCCACGCGCTCGGCTCCATCCTCGGTGCCACGGGCAATCCGCCCCGCACGCTGTTGTGCGCTGAGGTTGGGAACGTCGCCCAACAGGATGGCCTGGTAGCGGTCACACAACAGCATGAAGTCCATGGCGGCCAGGGGTTGCTCGCACAGTTCGGCATAACGACACCAGAGCACCCTGTCACTGGCCTGTACAGCCACAATGGAACGGTGACCTACGCTCACTGCCCCGCTGACCACACGCTGGCCCAGGCTTAATTGCTTGAACACCGCAGCCAGCGCAGCGGGTTGGTTCACCCAGTATCGCTGCATGCCCGCACCGGGATGCAAGCGATGGTCCTCGCCTCCGTCCACTGCCACCACCTGCATGTGCCGCTGGAGTGCAACGATGCCCGGCAGGAAACGCTCGCGATTGAAGCCATCGGCGTACAGCTGGTCGGGCGGCTGGTTGGAGGTGCACACCATCACCACGCCCTCCTCGAACATCACCTGGAACAGGCGGCCGAGGATGATCGCGTCACCGATGTCATTCACAAACAGCTCATCGAAGCACAGCACCCGCACCTCCCGGCTCAACTCCCGGGCCAACGCCTGCAACGGATCCTGGGTTCCCGTGAGCTGGAACAAACGTTGGTGAACCCACCCCATGAAGTGATGAAAATGCTGGCGCCGCGCAGGCACACGCAGGCTTTGGTAGAACTGGTCCATCAGCCAGGTCTTGCCGCGGCCTACCGGCCCCCACAGGTAAATCCCGGCAATCGGCGAACGGCCTTGGTGCAAGGTTTCGTGACAGGCTTGCAGGGCCCGCACCGCCTGCTGCTGGGCATCGTCAGGGACGAAACCTTGCTGGGCGATGGCATGTTGGTAAGCGGCGAGCGGCGAGTCGAAAGTCATGCGTGCCAGTATGACTTACGCGCAGATATCCAGCCGTGAAATCTTGCCCTGTTCGTTCAGCCGAAAGGTGTAGCGCAGCTCCAGCGGACTGCCGGGGAAATTACCGGAGACGATATTGCTGACCAGCACTTTGCCGGTGCGTTGCTGCACGCTGAGCACCTCGACCCGTGGCTGGTAGCGGCGGCCGGTATCTTCCATCCAGCGTGCAATGGCGGCCGTACCCACCTGATGTTCGCCTTCATCGAATACATTGGCATCGTCAGCGAAACACTGGGGGATCGCGGTGATGTCGCCGGTATTGGTTGCTGCAATATAAGCCACGATGGCCGGGGCCAACTCGGGAAAAGACATGGCACAACTCCTTGCCTGGATGATTTGTGACGCCATGCTAAGCCACGGGTGTGTCAGTTTTTGTCAGGAGTAAACGGCGCGGACTCTTGCTGCTCCATCAGCTTGCGCCAGCCTCGCAACAGGTCGCTGCGCCTTCCGGGGTAACGCTCACCCTGGGCATCGGCGCTGGCCACGCGGTCGGTGCGAAAGGTGCGATAGGCACCGCGCAACTCGCACCACGCCACGATCACCCGCGCCTCATTGAGAAAGCCCAGGGCCAGCGGCCAGATAAGGCGTTGGCTCTGGATTTGGCTGGCGTCGGCGTAGCTGATATGCAGCTTGGCCTGATGGCCAATAGCATCGCGGAACACGTTGAGCGGGACGCGGTTTTCCGGGTAACCGAAGCCGGGAGGTCCAGGGAGCAGCGTCGGGTTACGCAACGCCTCTTGAGCCGCAGGGTCCAGTACATCAGCGATCTTCGCCAGGGCGTTGGCGGCGGCGCGACTCAATACGTCATCGCCGCGCTGGTCTACATAACGCAAGCCCAGCACGACCGCTTCGGTCTCTTCGGCGTTGAGCATCAGGGGCGGCAGAAACAGGCCGCTGCGCAATACATAGCCGACCCCGGCCTCGCCAAAAATCGGCGCGCCCAGGGCGGTCAATTCAGCGATATCGCGGTACAGCGTGCGTTCCGAGACTTCCAGTTGCGCCGCGAGAATGGCGGCGGTGACCGGGCGTTTTCTGCCCCGCAGGGCCTGGAGCAACGTTAATAGACGAGTGGTGCGCGACACGTTGATGTCACCAGAACTGGGGATAGAGGTGCAGCAGCTTAGCAGAGGCTCCTGTCAGCAAATGTCAGTAGTACGGGCTCGATAGCGACCTTGGTAACCACGATGCGCAGCGAGCCGCTCTTGATCTTGACCTGCTTTTGATCTTAGGCGCCCCGTTAAACCACGCTGGCCGGAATTCGACAGGGATTTGGGGGGCAAACCGGCAGGGATGCCGGTTTAGCCGCCCCGCGCCATGGATGGCGCGTGGCGGCGGCCCCCCAAATCCCTGTCGGATTACGGGCACACCGAGCCTAAGCGAGGTGCCGAGTGGTGGGGCAAGAGCCCTTTGGTTACTTTGGGGCTCTTTTCCAAAGTGACCCGCTGTAAAAGCGGAACCTTAAGTGGCCGTTACCGCAGCAATGGATATGTACTCGGCCTAATCCAACATCCTGGTCGGCTGTCAGGCCGCCATCGGGGGCAAGTCGAATCGTCGCACCGCCCCTCCCACATTGGATCAGGGCGCCAGTTAGATAGCAGTCGACTGTAAGGCCCCTGCGGAACCAAGCCCCCCTTACATTTGGATTGAAGACCGCCCGCTCAATAGCCGCCGGCAATCACCCTGCCCCCAACTTACGCCAGGCTCTTGCTGACCACCTCGAACACGTCGCTGGACAGCTCACCGGACGCGAGAATGCGCTCCAACTCCGCTTTCATCAGCGCCTGCCGTGCGCTGTCGTATTTGCGCCAGCGCGTCAGAGGCGCCAGTTGGCGGGAGGCAATCTGCGGGTTCAGGGTGTTGAGCTGGATCACCAGGTCCGCCAGGAAGCGATAACCCGAACCGTCCGCCGCATGGAAGTTGATCAGGTTCTGCCCGGCAAATGCGCCGATCAGGGCACGCACCTTGTTCGGGTTCTTGATGGTGAACGCAGGATGTTCCATCAGCGCCTTGACCCGTGCCAGCCCGCCCGGCAAGGTGCTGCCGGCCTGGACGCTGAACCACTGGTCCATCACCAACGGGTTGTCCTTGAAGTTCTCGGCAAACACCGCCAGGGCCTGGGCTTTTTCCGCCTCGAACGGCGAGTTCACCAGTACCGCCAGGGCGGTCAGGCGCTCGGTCATGTTGTCACTGGTGTCAAACTGATCCAGGGTGGCCGCCAGCACTTCGGGCTTGCCGCTGAGCATCAGGTAGGACAACGCGATGTTCTGCAAGGCACGACGGGCAAAGTGCTCGGCCTCCGCCACGTACGGCGTTTGCCGGGACAGGTCGCGGTTGGCCTGGTAACGCAACCACAATCCTTCGAACAGGTTGTCGGCCAATTGCTTGCGGGCATACTCACGGGCGGCGTGAATGGCATCCACATCCGCCACCTCGCTGATTTCCGCCAGGTAGGCTTCGCTCGGCAGCGAGAGCATTTCCGCAACCATGGCCTGGTCGAGGGTTTCGTCGCTCAGCACCGTGCGCAGGGCATCGATCAAGCGTTGATCAAGCTTCAGCGGCTGACCCGCCTGTTGCTGGCCGATCAGTTCCTGCAGCACCTGCACCGACAGTTGCTGGCCGGCATCCCAACGGTTGAAGCCGTCGCTGTCGTGCTGCATCAGGAACATCAGTTGGTCGCGGTCGTAAGGGAAGCTCAGCTTCACCGGCGCCGAGAAGCCACGCAGCAGCGAAGGCAGGGGTTTTTCGGCGATGTCGACGAAGGTGAAGGTCTGCTCGGCTTCAGTCACCGAGATAACCCGGGACGTGCCGCCAGCCGTCGTCTCACCGGCCAGGCGCAAGGCAATACCCGCGCCCTGCCCGTCCAGCAAGCCGAGTGCCACCGGAATCACGAACGGCAGCTTCTCAACCTTGTCCGGAGTAGCCGGGCAGCTCTGGCGGAAAGTCAGGCTGTAGGTCCTGGCCGCAGCGTCATACGACTCGCTGACCGCCAGACGTGGCGTACCGGCCTGGCTGTACCAGCGTTTGAACTGGCTGAGGTCGGCACCATTGGCATCTTCCATGGCCTTGATGAAGTCATCGCAAGTCACGGCCTGACCGTCATGGCGTTCGAAGTACAGGTCACTGCCTTTGCGGAAACCGTCGGCACCGAGCAAGGTGTGGAGCATGCCGACTACTTCCGAGCCCTTTTCGTACACGGTCAGGGTGTAGAAGTTGGAGATCTCGATAAAGCTGTCCGGGCGCACCGCGTGGGCCATGGGCCCGGCGTCTTCGGCGAACTGGTGGGTACGCAGGTAGGCCACATCCTGGATACGCTTGACCGTGGCCGAGTTCATGTCGGCGGAGAAACGCGAGTCACGGAACACGGTGAAGCCTTCCTTGAGCGACAGCTGGAACCAGTCGCGGCAGGTCACGCGGTTGCCCGACCAGTTGTGGAAGTACTCGTGGGCGACGATGGCCTCGACCCGCTGGTGAGCGGCGTCGGTAGCGGTTTCGGCGCGAGCCAGCACGGCGCTGGAGTTGAAGATATTGAGACCCTTGTTCTCCATGGCGCCCATGTTGAAGTCGTTGACCGCCACGATCATGAAGATGTCGAGGTCGTACTCGCGGCCGTAGGTTTCTTCGTCCCAGCGCATGGATTTTTTCAGGCTGGTCATGGCGTGCTGGCATTTGTCGATGTTTTCCGGTTCGACGTAGATGCGCAGCGCTACTTCACGGTTGGTCATGGTGGTGAAGCTGTCTTCCACGCACCACAGGTCACCGGCCACCAGAGCAAAAAGGTAGGCCGGCTTCTTGAACGGGTCTTCCCAGGTCGCCCAATGCCGGCCGTCTTCGCCAGGGCCGCTGGCAATCGGGTTGCCGTTGGACAGCAACACCGGGTAGCTGTGCTGCTCGGCGATCACTGTGGTGGTGAAGACGCTCATCACGTCCGGACGGTCGAGGTAGTAAGTGATCTTGCGGAAGCCTTCGGCTTCGCACTGGGTGCAGAACATGCTGCCGGATTTGTACAGCCCTTCCAGCGCAGTGTTGGTTTCCGGGTGGATCTTGACGGTGGTGTCGAGGGCGAAGGTTGCACTCTTGGGCTGCACGGTCAGGTGGCTGTCGGTCAGTTGGTAGTCAGCGTCCGTCAGTTCCTGGTCAGCCAGGTTCACGCTCAACAGCTCAAGTTGCTGGCCGTCGAGTACCAATGGCGGCAAACCGGCGCCGCGCTCGGGGTTGCGGCGCATCACCAATTGCGCGTGGACCAGACTGTGGTCCTCGAACAACTCGAAGGTCAGGTGCGTCTCGTCGATCAGGTAGTCCGGCGCCTGATAGTCCTTAAGGTAGATCATCTTCGGTTGTTCGGTGCGCATGCTTGGGATCCTTCTACTGATGCACGGCGAGCTGGTAGGCCGTGTATTTACGAATATTGATAACGCCGGTGTCGAAGATCAGGTACTGGCCCTTGATCCCCAGCAGCGTGCCTTCGGCAATCGGATTCTTGTCCAGGTTGAAGCTGACGATCTTGGTCGGATACTGCTCGACCGGGTAGCGGATTTCAATCGGCTCAATGTCGGCAATGGTTTGGATGGCTTGCAGGCCAAAGCGTTCCTGCAAACCCAGCAAGCCTTCGGCGCAGGAGGCGAACAGCTCATCGCGCACCTGCTTGAGGTCCACCGATTGCGCGTCGCCCTTGAGCAAGGCGCGCCAGTTGGTCTTGTCGGCCACCTGGCTGCGAAACAAGTCTTCGACAAAACCGGACTGCTGGCGCGTCGACACGCGCATGATCGGCAATGCCTGGCTGGCACCCTGGTCCAGCCAGCGGGTGGGCAATTGAGTAGCGCGAGTAATGCCGACCTTGATCCCCGACGAATTGGCCAGGTATACCACATGGTCGGTCATGCAGAACGTTTCGCCCCAGCCGGGATCACGGCAGGTGCCCGCGTCGTAATGGCAACGCTCGGGGCTCATGATGCACAGGTCGCACTGAGCCAGCTTGGTCATGCACGGGTAGCAATAGCCCTGGCTGAAGCTGGTCTTGGTCTTGCGCCCGCAGTGGCTGCAATGAATGGCGCCGAGATACTCCAGCCGCACGTGGGTGCCGATCAAGGGGTTGACCGGTACCTCGACATCACCCAGGCGAAAGGCGTATTGAACGGTCGGCTCACCGAGTTGCGCCGACATTTTGCTGACTGCACCGCGACCAATCTCAATCAATGGATCGCATCCGACTTGAACAGGATATTCGGCACCGGCGCCGACTTGGAGGCGCATTCCTGCGGGCCCATGTAGCCGGTGCGCTGCTCTTCGGGCAGGTTCTGGATTTCCCAGGCGATCACCGCCTGCAAGGACAGCTCGCGCTGCTCGGCGGTGAGCTTGCGGCCGTCAGACCATTTGCCGATTTCCACGGCGAGCTTGAGGCTCTCGTAGATGTCCGGAGTGATGTTTTCGATCATTGCAGCAAAAGAGGACATAAGGCTCTTCCTTATCAAATGGACGCTTTGCGGCGGTTGTACAAACCACCGAGCAAACCCGTCAGGCAACCGATGACCAAGCCGCCCACATGGGCCGCGTTGGCGATTTCGCCGAAGCCGATCATCGAGACCAGCCCCGACAGGCAAAGCAGCAGCCACACCAGCATCATCACCAGCACCCCACGGGGCAGGCGATAGGCGGGGTTGGGTGACAATAATTGAAAGATCCAACAATGCCCGAGCAGGCCATACAGCACGCCGGACAAACCGCCAAACAGGCCGGGCCCGCCATAGGCATATTGAGCGTAGTTAGAGACCAGGCTGAACAACAGGGTCAGGCCCAGCAGGTTGATACTGCCCTGGCGCGCTTCAATGCGCCGGCCCAGTTCCCAGTACCACATGCCGTTCATGGCCAGGTGCAGGATGCCGAAGTGAATCAACATCGGCGTGACCAGGCGCCACCACTGCCCCGAAGCCAGCGTGTCGGCAAGCGGCGTGAACTGGATGTACTCGCCCAGCACCCGGAACGGCAGAAAGGTCAGCCAGGCCATGGTTTGCAGGTTTTCGCCGAGCAGGGTCACGGCACCAACGATAAGGCTGGCCAGCAGCACCAGGGCGGTGACCGGGCTATGGCGTACTTGCTGGACGAAGCTTGGCCGAGCAATCGGTGCCTGTTCCGGAATGTCCAACTGCTGGTCCGGGTCGCCGGCGGGGAAGCGCTGATACAGCACGCGCACGTCATCGCTGATGGTTTCGGGCACCCACAACACTTGCTCGCCCGCCTCTTCACTGACGCGGTGGGGCACTTGCATGCGTTGCAGCAACTTGACGAAACCACCCAGGTCGACGCTCAGGGGCAGGCGCAATACAGCTACGGTACTCATGGAATGGCCTCTGGTCGCTCAACGTCGACCCATACGAATTTACGCGGATCCAGCTGGGTTTCCTGGTCCAGTCGATACGCCACCAGCTTGCCGTACAGCACCGCGCTGTAGTCCAGGCAGGCCAGGTTCGGGCGGATCGGCGCCGGTTTGCCGCTGCGCCAGTAGTGGCCGACGAACAACAGCGGCTCATCGGCACCGTAGCGCAGCAACGAATTCTTTTGCTTGGAAGACAACGGCGTGCGCGCCACCGGCTCCGGCAAAGCGTCGGGCTGGAACACGATGTCGCCGTAGGTCTTGGGGTCGTCTTCCCAGAACTTGGTGCGAAAGAACGAGCGCGTCAGGCCATCGCCACCGGTCAGGGTCAAGCCGTCGGGCAGGCGCATATCGGTACCGCGCAACAGCCGGTCGAAAGCGTTGCAGGCGAAACTGCCCGGTACGGCGGCGGCCTGCAGGAAGTGCTGGTCGATACAGCCATCCGGGAAGGTCGCACGCAGCGGCTGGATAAAGCCGTCGTCCCAGCATGCATGCACCACGCGAAAGCGCCCGGCATCGACAAACAGCGGCATGTCGTAGAACCAGCCGAGGAAATCGTGCCAGTCGGCCGGATGGTGTTCGAATTGAGTCAGGGTCTCTTGGATCAAGCGCGCATGCCGTGGGTTGTGCTCGCGCACGAACTGCTTGCCGCTGCCAGGTGGAGCCGGAGTGGTCCAGCCCAGCGCATTGAACTCATGGTTGCCCATGATACACAGCGCCTGACCGGCCTCGGTCATATCGTGGACGATATGCAGCGCCTCGCGGATGCGCGGGCCACGGTCGATGATATCGCCGAGGAACACCGCCATGCGTGACGGGTGGCGCCAGGTGCCGCCCTGCTTGTGGTAACCCAATTGGTCGAGCAAGTGCTCAAGGGTATGAGCGCAACCGTGCACGTCACCAATCAGGTCATAACTACGCGCGGGATCGAGCATCAGTCGCCTCCACCCCCCAAGCGGCTGCCCCAGCCCAACTTGGTACGGCACACTTCGTAGTAGTTGTGATCCAGCGGGTGGATCAAGCGCAACT
Source organism: Pseudomonas khavaziana (assembly GCF_036704165.1). Lineage (NCBI taxonomy): Bacteria > Pseudomonadati > Pseudomonadota > Gammaproteobacteria > Pseudomonadales > Pseudomonadaceae > Pseudomonas > Pseudomonas khavaziana. Next base: position 2,965,931 of record NZ_CP129946.1, on the reverse strand, counting down.
TCTGTGCCTTCTTGCTCACGGTGATGGTGTCACCGGGGGCGCAGGTGAAATGGTTCTGCCCGTCGCAGGAGACTTGCGGGTAAATCTGCATGTCTTTGGACACCACGATTTTCAGCTCACTGTTGCCATCGACCACAATCGGTCTGCTGGACAACATATGGGGGTACATCGGCACGATCACAATGGCATCGAGCTTGGGATGCATGATCGGGCCACCTGCCGACAGCGCGTAGGCGGTCGAGCCGGTGGGGGTGGCGACGATCAGGCCGTCGGCCTTCTGGCTGCACACGAACTGGCCGTCGATGTACAACTCGAACTCGATCATCCGCGTGGACTTGCCCGGGTGCAGCACTACATCGTTAAGGGCATCGCCCTGGCCAATGGCCTCGCCGTGGCGGCGCACTTCAGCTTGCAGCAGGAAGCGGTTCTCCACCAGGTAATGGCCGTCGAGCACCTTGGCCACTTCGACTTCCAATTCATCGGGGCGGATATCGGTCAGAAACCCCAGGCTGCCGCGGTTGATCCCCAGCACCGGCACGTTATGCCGCGCCAGCGCACGCGCGGCGCCGAGCAGACTGCCATCGCCGCCGACCACAATGACCATGTCGCAGACTTCGCCGAGCATCTTGCGCGACGAGGTCTGCAGGCCGTGGCCTGGGAGGATTTCAGCGATGGTGTCTTCGAGGATCACATGCAGGTGGCGCTCGAGCAGAAACTTCTTCAGTCGGCGGACGGTGTCCAACACCTGGGTACTGCCCAGGCGACCGATAATGCCGATATTGCGAAATTGCTCCATGGGGCTCCTGCGGGGTGTGGGGTGCGGCCAAAAAGAACGATTATGGGCGAAAGGCCGTCTCAGGCAAAATCCTTTGTCGCCGCAGAGCCTTGATGACAATGGTTCTCAGGCACCTTGCGCACGTCTGAAAAGGCTATGCTCGGACCATGACAGTGTTCCCTGACTTGCACGCCCTGCCCCGTCAATTGCGCCACCCCGAGGTGCGCGACCTGGCGTGGGTGATACTCGCCCCGCCGATGCTGGCGCAGACGCCATGGCCGCAGCGCCATCCGTTGGCCGGCAGTGACTGGGTGCAGGCGCCCCACCTGCTCGAAGCCTGGCTGCGTGACCTGGACCGCGACAGCAGTGCCTTGCAGCAGTGGCTGAGCCTGTCACGCACGCGGCGCCTGGGCCTCTACTACGAACGCTTGTGGCAGTTCGCGGTGCAGCATGCACCGGGCGTGGAGTTGCTGGCCGCCAACCTGCCGATCCGCCGCGCCGGGCATACCCTGGGCGAGCTGGACATGCTGCTGCGCGACCGCGATGGTGTGCACCACCTGGAACTGGCGATCAAGCTCTACCTGGGCCCCCAGGACGGAGATGGCCAGGATACCGCGCAGTGGCTCGGCCCGGGGTGTCATGACCGACTGGACCGCAAGCTCGCTCATCTGGCCCAGCACCAGCTGCCGATCTCGGCGCGGGCAGAGAGCCGCGAAGCCTTGGCGGCGCTGGACATCCAACGGTTCGATGCGCATTTGTGGCTGGGCGGTTATCTGCTCTACCCGTGGCCCGGCGCGGCGCAATCCCCCCTTGGCGCTCACCCCCAGCATTTGCGTGGGCGCTGGTTGCATCAACGCGACTGGCGGGACTTTGTCAGCACCACCCCGGCCGGCCGCTGGCAACCCCTGCCCCGCCATGCCTGGTTGGCACCGGCGCATTACCCGGCGAGTGAAGTATGGAGTGAAGAACAGATGCAAGGCTGGCTGGCGGACCTGGACCCGATGGCCCCGGCGCAGTTGCTGGTGCGGATGGTGCAGAGCGGTGAGGAGTGGGAGGAAGCCGAGCGGCTGTTTCTGGTGGCGGATCTTTGGCCGAATGTACCGGGGGCGGGCTGATGAAGCTGTGGTTGATTTGAAGGCCTCATCGGGAGCAAGCCCCCTCCCACATTTTGAGCACACCGCACTCCCCTGTGGGAGGGGGCTTGCTCCCGATGGCGATTGCGCAGGCGCTACAAACCATCGATATGCCGATACTCCAACTGCAACCCCATCGCCAGCGCTTGAGCCCGTCCTAACCTGATCGGCCCACGCTCAATATCGACCAGCACTCCCGGGCAGTCCAATCGTGGCAATGCGTCAATCGCCTTGAGCCGCCCATCGGTCACCACCAGCAACTTCTGTTGCTCCACCGGATAGCGCTTGCGCCGCGCCGCGAGCCACTCCCCGGCCTCGGCCAGCGCCGCCAGCAATGGCGTGCCGCCGCCGGCACCGAGTTGTTCCAGCCAACCCGCCAGGCCTTTGGCAGCCTTCAAGCCTTGCACCTGCCACTTCGGCGATGCGCCGCTCGCCGTCAGCAACGCCATGCGCGCCCGTTGCCGGTAAGCATCGTCAAACAGCTGGGCCAACAAGCCCTTGGCATCGGTCAACGCGCGATGGCGCCGAGTCGACGCCGAGGCATCGACGATCACCAACCACAATTCAGGCGCCGAACGGCTACGCCGGTAGAACAGCACATCTTCCCGACATTGCGGCCGGCCGCCAAGCAAGGTGCCCGGCCAATTGATCGTGCCCTGCTGTGCGCTGCGCGCCTTGCCTTGCCTGCCGTTGTCCAGTCTGCCCGCCTGGGGCCGGGCATCCGCCCCCGCGTCAGGTCGGGGACGAATGCCTAGGGCTTTTTTGGCCAGGCTGGCATATCGCGGCGTGCGCCGGTGGGCAAGGCCGGTGCGGGCATATCGCCCCATTGGCCCTGGCCAGGGGAGGTCTCAGACGGCTTCGACGACTGCCCTTCATTCGGCGGCGCGGCCGGTGGCGTTTGCGGCTGACGGCGATGGCGTAAGGCAAACTCGGCCACTGCGTCGATATCTTCCTCGGCGATGGCTGACACGCCACGCCACGCGGCATGGGCGCGGGCGCCACGCAGCCAGACCAGGTCGGCGCGCAAGCCATCCACCCCTTCGGCAAAGCAGCGCTCGGTAATCCGCGCCAATGCCTGGTCATCCAACGGGATGCTGTCGAGCCGCGCCCGCGCCTGGGTGCAGCGCTCGCGCAAGGCGGCCTGGGGTTCAGCCCACTGCGCGCAGAACGCGGCTGGATCGGTGTCGAAATCCAGGCGACGACGGATGATCTGCCCGCGCTCGGCTGGCAAGGTCTGCCCGCTCAACGCCACATTGAAGCCGAAGCGGTCGAGCAGCTGCGGGCGCAACTCGCCCTCCTCCGGGTTCATGGTGCCGATCAGTACAAAACGTGCCGAATGGCGATGGGAAATACCGTCACGTTCGATCAGGTTGGTACCGCTGGCAGCCACGTCCAGCAGCAGGTCCACCAAGTGGTCTGCCAACAGGTTGACCTCATCCACATACAGCACGCCGCCATCCGCCTTGGCCAACACGCCGGGGGAAAACTGCGCACGGCCTTCGCCCAGGGCGGCGTCCAGGTCCAAGGTGCCGACCAGCCGCTCCTCGGTCGCGCCCAAAGGCAAGGTGACGAACTGCCCGCTGGCCAGCAGGTCCGCCAGCCCGCGGGCCAGGGTCGACTTGGCCATGCCTCGCGGCCCTTCAATCAGCACGCCGCCGATCCTCGGATCGATGGCGGCCAGGCACAGCGCCAGTTTCAGCTCGTCGGCGCCGACCACGGCGGACAGCGGGAAATGCGGGATATCAGTCATAATCAACTCTAAATAGCTCGTTCCCACGCCCCCGCGTGGGAACGCTTCAATGGACGCTCTGCGTCCGCTCTTGTGACGCAGAGCGTCACGGCCTGCATTCCCACGCAGAGCGCGGGAACGATCGATCAGCTGTCTTCTTCTATATCCAGCAACAGGTTTTCCAACGCCTCGCGATACGCCCCCGGCTCCTGCCACATGCCCCGCTGCTGGGCTTCGAGCATGCGCTCGGTCATGTCTCGCAGGGCGTCGGGGTTGTGTTGCTGCACAAAGGCACGGGTGTCAGGGTCGAGCAGGTAGGCATCGGCCAGCAGCGCGTATTGATGATCGTCGATCAGCGCGGTGGTGGCGTCGAAAGCGAACAGGTTGTCCACGGTCGCGGCCATCTCGAACGCGCCTTTATAGCCATGGCGCTTTACGCCTTCGATCCACTTGGGGTTGGCGGCGCGGGAGCGGATAACCCGGTTCAGCTCTTCCTTCAAGGTACGGATTTTGGGCAGGTCCGGCTGGCTATGGTCACCATGATAGCTGGCGGCCTTGTCACCGCTCAGGGTTTCTACGGCGGCAAGCATGCCGCCCTGGAATTGGTAGTAGTCATTGGAGTCGAGCAGGTCATGCTCGCGATTGTCCTGGTTCTGCAATACCGCCTGCACCTGGCTCAAGCGCTGGGCAAATTGCTCGCGGGCGGCGGTGCCCTCGTCGGACCCACCGTAGGCATAACCGCCCCAGTTCAGGTAGATCTCGGCCAAGTCTTCACGGCTCTGCCACAGGCGCCCGTCAATCGCGCCCTGCACACCCGCGCCATAGGCACCGGGCTTGGCGCCGAAGATGCGCCAGCCGGCCTGCTTCGCCGCGGCCTCTGCATCCAGGCCCGACGCCAGCAGCGCCTGGCGCTCGCTGCGCACCTTGGCGGCCAGCGGGTTCATGTCATCCGGCTCATCGAGGGCCGCTACCGCCTGCACCGCCGCATCGAACAGGCGGATCAGGTTGGCGAAGGCATCGCGGAAGAACCCCGACACACGCAGGGTCACGTCGACACGCGGGCGGTCCAGCAGGCTGATCGGTAGTATTTCAAAATCGTCCACTCGCTGGCTGCCGGTCGCCCATACCGGGCGCACGCCCATCAGCGCCATGCCCTGGGCGATATCGTCGCCTCCCGTACGCATGGTGGCGGTGCCCCACACCGACAACCCAAGCTGGCGCAGGTGGTCGCCGTGATCTTGCAGATGTCGCTCAAGCATCAGGTTGGCCGACTGGAAACCGATGCGCCAGGCCGTGGTGGTCGGCAGGTTGCGCACATCCACAGTGAAGAAGTTACGCCCCGTCGGCAGTACATCCAGGCGACCACGACTGGGGGCACCGCTGGGCCCTGCCGGCACAAACCGCCCGCCCAGGGCATCCAGCAAGCCGCGCATTTCCGCTGGGCCACAGGCGTCCAGGCGTGGCGCGACCACGATACGCAGGCTTTCTATCACCGACTTCACGTCCTGCCAGCCGGGCTCTTCCAACTGCTCGATAGGACCTTCCAGCGCCTGCTCGATCAGGCGCGCTGCGTACAGCTCCAGGCGTTCGCGGGTATCGCCGGCGGTGCGCCATAACTGCCCGTCGATCTTCTGCAACACTGGCGGACGTCGCCCCGTCCAGGGCTCGGACAAGGCGCAATCGAGCGGATCAAAGCCCAGGTCGAATGCCTTGGCCAGTACCCGCAGCAGGCTCGATTGCGGGCCACGACCATCGCCACGGGGAATGCGCAGCAAGGCCAGCAAGGTGTCGATGCGCAAGCGGCCCTCAGGTGATTCGCCAAAAACATGCAGACCATCGCGGATCTGCGATTCCTTCAAGTCACACAGGTAGGTGTCCAGGCGCGGCAGCCAGATGTCGGCGCCAGCCTCGCTGTCCAGCGCCAGCTCCTGGTCGATGCGGGTTTCGCGCACCAGCTTGAGGATGTCTTTTTGCAGCTCAAGGGCGCGGCGCGGGTCGAGCAATTGCGCCTCGTAGTACTCGTCGGCCAACAGCTCCAGGTTACGCAACGGGCCGTAGGTTTCGGCGCGGGTCAGCGGCGGCATCAGATGGTCGATGATCACCGCCTGGGTACGCCGCTTGGCCTGGGCGCCCTCACCTGGGTCGTTGACAATAAACGGATAGATATTCGGCAGCGGCCCCAGCAATGCATCCGGCCAGCAGTTTTGCGACAGGCCCACGCCCTTGCCCGGCAACCATTCCAGGTTGCCGTGCTTGCCCACATGAATCACGCCGTGTGCGCCGTAGGTGTGACGCAGCCAGAAATAGAACGCCAGGTACCCATGGGGCGGTACCAGGTCCGGGTCGTGGTACACGGCACTGGCGTCCACCTGGTAACCCCGGGCCGGCTGGATGCCGACGAAGGTCAGGCCCAGGCGCAGGCCGGCGATCATCATGCGGCCGTCGCGAAACATGGGATCGTTTTGCGCGGTGCCCCAACGTTCCAGCACAGCCTGACGATTGGACGCGGGCAAGCGATCGAACATCGCCTGGTAATCCTCCAGGCCCAGGCTTTGGTGGCACGGGCGCAGGTCGAGGCTGTCGAGGTCGTTGGTGACACCACCGAGCAGCGCATGGATCAGTGCGGTGCCACTGTCGGGAAGCACCTCTGCCACCGGGTAGCCTTCAGATTGCAAGGCACGCAAAATATTCAGCGCCGCAGCCGGGGTGTCCAGGCCCACGCCATTACCAATACGCCCATCTCGGGTCGGGTAGTTGGCGAGGATCAGGGCAATGCGCTTATCGGCATTGGGCACCCGGGCCAAGTCGACCCAGCGCCGCGCCAATTCAGCGACAAAGTCCATGCGCTCAGGAGCTGCGCGATAGCACACCACGTCCGACTGGCTGCGCTCGCTGCGCCAGGCCAGGTCCTTGAAGCTGATCGGCCGGCTGATGATGCGCCCATCCAGCTCCGGCAAGGCAATATGCATCGCCAGGTCACGCGGGCCGAGCCCTTGCTCACTGGCCTGCCAGCCGGGTTGGTTGTCCTGGGCGCAGATCGCCTGGATCACCGGGATATTGCGGCGAAATGGGCGCAGGTGCGGGGCTTCGGGGCTGGACTGGGCAAAGCCGGTGGTGTTGAGGATCACGGCGGCTTGCACGTCGTCCAGCAGATCCTCGACCACCGTGAGGCAGCCGGGCTCTTTCAAGCTGGCCACCGCGATGGGCAACGGGTTGAGGCCCGCGGCCTGCAAGCGCTGGCAGAACACATCGATGAAACCGGTATTGGCCGCCTGCAAGTGGGAGCGATAGAACAGCACGGCGGCTACGGGGAGGTCAGCGCGCCAATCCACCTGCCAGTCATTGAGGCGGGCATTGGCTTGATTCGGGTGATAGATCGCCGTACGCGGCAAGGTTTGCGGCTCGGCCCATATATAGTCGCGGCCCAGATGGGCGCTGGCCAGGCAATGATAAAAATCCAGCGCGTTACCCAGGCCGCCCTGGCGCAGGAAATGCCACAGGCGCTCGCGCTGTTCGGCATCAACGGTACTCAGGCCGCTGAGCTCCGGGTCGGGGCGGTCATCCCCCGGCACCAAAATCAGCGTGACGCCGCGCTCAGCCAGTTCCACCAGGCGCTCGATGCCGTAGCGCCAGTAACCAATGCCGCCATGCAAGGAAATCAGAATCACCTTGGCATGGCGCAACACCTCATCGACGTAGAGGTCGACGGAGGCATGGTTTTGCACCTGCATCGGGTTGGCCAGGCGCAGGCTGGGGTAATCCTCGGGCAACTGCTGGGCCGCTTCGGCGAGCAGCGCCAGGCTGGAGTCGCCGCTGCACAGGATCACCAGTTCAGCAGGGGTTTGGCCAAGGTCGGCAATATTGTCGTCCGCGACGAAACCACCGGGTTGGGTCCTGAGCAGGTGCATGGTTAAACGCTGAGGGCAGCGCGCAATTGCGCTTCAAGGCCGGCGGCATCCAGTTCCTGGCCGATCAGCACCAGGCGCGTGGTACGAGCTTCATCGCCCCCCCAGGCACGGTCGAAGTGCTTGTCGAAGCGCGTGCCCACGCCCTGGATCAGCAGGCGCATCGGCTTGTTCGGGATCGCGGCAAAGCCTTTGACACGCAGGATGCCGTGCTGCACGACCAATTGGGCCAGGGCGTCGAGCAACAGCACTTCTTCGGCTTGGGGCAGGTCGATGGAGATCGAGTCAAAGGCATCGTGATCGTGATCGTCTTCACCTTCATGATGATGGTCATGATGGCTGTGGCGAGCGTCGATGTGCTCCTCTGAGCCGGCGCCCAGGCCAATCAGCACGTCCAACGGCAGGCGACCGCTGCTGGCTTCGATGACCTTCACTGCTGGCGGCAGCTCTTCAGCAACTTCCAGGCGCACGCGGGCCAGGTCTTCAGCGCTGATCAGGTCGGCTTTGTTGAGGATCACCAGGTCGGCGCTGGCCAGTTGATCGGCGAACAGTTCATGCAGTGGCGACTCGTGGTCCAGGTTCGGGTCAAGTTTACGCTGGGCGTCGACTTGATCCGGGAACGCGGCGAAGGTGCCGGCGGCCACGGCCGGGCTGTCGACCACGGTGATCACCGCGTCGACGGTGCAGGCGCTACGGATCTCCGGCCACTGGAAGGCTTGCACCAGCGGCTTTGGCAGGGCCAGGCCCGAGGTTTCGATGAGGATATGGTCAAGGTCGCCGCGACGGGCCACCAGTTCGCGCATCACCGGGAAGAACTCTTCCTGCACGGTGCAGCACAGGCAACCGTTGGCCAGTTCGTACACGCGGCCATTGGCTTCTTCTTCGGTACAACCGATGGAGCACTGCTTGAGTATTTCACCGTCAATGCCCAGTTCGCCGAATTCGTTGACGATCACCGCGATACGACGACCCTGGGCGTTGTCGAGCATATGACGCAACAAGGTGGTCTTACCCGAGCCAAGGAAGCCGGTAACGATGGTGACGGGGAGTTTGGCCAGTGTTTTCATCGGATGCCCTTTGGGGCGGGCATACGGGACGACAGGCCCTGCGGCGGCGCGCAGCAGCGGATTTCGTCACCGGATCACCCCGCCCGGTTGAATTGGAAAATCGGTGACGAGGCAGGTCTCCTGGCTTGGGGCGTACAGGTCTTACGACCAACGTTGACTGCGCCTTCCCGCCGTCTCGGCAGTGGCATGGCAGTCAACTGGACCCTTCACAGTTGCGGGGGCAGCCGCGGCTTGAACCGCGTTCCCTTCTTAGCTTCGGCCTGGGCCGAAGAACCTCGAGCGAGCAAGGCTACGCAGTGCGGGAGAACGGGTCAATGTTGATCGCGCATCCGATTACCGAAAATCGCCGAAACACCTTCATAAGTTTCGTACGGAACGTCACCAGAGAACAAGCCACGTAATTCAAGTCGATATGCCCCGTAGGTAAATGTGTATATGAACGCCCCTCCCAACTAAATAGACCACAAAACAAAGGAACTTTCCATGAGCCTACCCATACCACCAACAAACACTACGCCTCTAAATACTAAGCCTCTAGATGTACAGCCCCATACCGTCAGTAAGCGAGATACCGTTTCTGCAAACCATGATGTCGAGCGCTGGAGCCACAGGGAACTTCTGCAGGAACTAAAGAACGATTTCGGGATGTACGGTAACCCGTATACCGGACTCATCACCCCCGACTACCTGCAGAAGTTGGCCGACGGGATAGCGGAGTGGGGGCCGCCTCCCACTCCGAGGCAGATGAAGATAGCCCAGGAAGTATTGAGGCAAACAACCCTTTTTGAAGAGTTTGACAGTAAAAGCAAAATGGATGGGATCGCTTATGATGACCTCGCGATTGAGCTGGGTGATTATAATAACCTGTCTGACAACGGTGTGATTAAGTTGCTCATCGCTCACTTCGACGAGTTAGGTGGCGGTGATACTTATGTGAATTTGAAAGAGCTGAAGCAAGCCGCCGGCCGGATTCCAAGCGATAAGACTTATAGTGCGGGAGCTACAGCGGCTGCCTCACTGCTTCTCGATCGCCCAAAGCTATATGCAGCGGTGGACAAAGGTATTGGTTTCCTCGGATTGTTTAGCGGCAAGGTAGATGACCGATTCGACATGGCGAACCTCAATTACCAGGAAGGGAAGACTTCACACCAACAGGCTCGTCATCGTTATCCGAATTTGAAGCTGTTAGCTCCGGGAGTTGCCTGGGAGATTTGGTAAATATCACGGGTCTGAAGATCAGATAACAAACCCGCAATGAACTGGACTGTTCAAAACCCTGCGTGCCTGGCTTGTGGCGCCGTCTCAGCATTGGCATGGCAGTCAGTTGCCCCCCACACAGTTGCGGGGGCAGCGTGCTCCCTCCTTAGCTTCGGCCTGGGCCGAAGTACCTCGAACTGGCTGCCGAGAAGTAAACTCATTCCATTCAAGAGTTCTGTACCATCGCCTCAGAGATCGAATAATTAAGTTTTGCCTGCGCCTGGCAGGCGAGGATCAATTTTCCCACTTTGTCTAGGAACTAATCCTGGGTTTTAACCACACATTAACCGTACCAAAACAACTTGATAGATCAGCCTCAACATAAAGGAGCCTTCCATGACCCTATCATCAGTACAGAAAAACCATACTCCAGTAAAGCCTGACACTCCCAATAATCGACCTAGCGTTCCTGCACGCCCCCCAATAGACCAAATGCCGCCAATAGATCGTATAAGAGAAGTCAAGCAAGATTTTGAGATTTTAAAGAGCCCGTATAGCGGACTCATCACTCGCGACTACCTGCTAGCGATACACCAGGGACGATCGGCGGCAACTCCGCCGCACACCCCGAGGCAGATGGAGTTAGCCGGAAATATATTAGAGAGCGGACTCTTTGATAAAATTAGAGGTAAAAATGACGGAATAAGCCTGGAAGATCTCAAGCCTGCGTCAGTTGACTATAAAGCTCTATCGGACTACGACCTGCTTAAAGTGGTTCTTGAAAACTTCGATGAAATCAGCGGTGGTGACACGTATCTGAATTTTAAAGAACTGGAGCAAGCCGCCGGGAAGCGCCCAAGCGAAAAAAGTTATAGCGTGGCAACTATCGGAAGTGCCGATGCGCTTATCGAACGTTCAGAATTATGGAAAAGAGTAGATATCGGCGTTGGTTTCTTAGGTGTTCCAGGCCACCATGACTCGAGGGCCGACAAGACGAACTTCAGGCATGTAATAGCAAAACTAGATCCTGCCTATGTCGAGTTTGAAATGCGCTATGCATTTCATTACTGAAGCGATTTCATCACCGCTTCATCAATAGGAAATGAGGCGCGCGTTTGAGCTGACCCAACGCATTTAAACACACCAAATAGGGCGCTATAATGGCGCCCAAGCCTGAGATATGCAGATGATGTGAAAGTCCTATTCCCGCGAGTTCAAAAGAAAAACCCCGCGTCGGACACTAGGAATAGGCCCACTTAACCGGAACATCACTAATGATGTCGGGTGTATTTATCGGACCGTGGCTTTTGAGAAAAAAGTCAAAACGGCCGTTACCCGTCAGATCGATAGCCAACCTCGACTGATTGGTGTGGCGGTTGTAACTCAGAACAGCTTGACCAGATTCACCCGATAGCCGCCTTACAAACGTCAACGCGCCAATACCGGCGTTTTTCAACAAGGCCGAAATGTCGATTTTGTCGGTGCCACTCACAAAATCCATGATCAGGTCAGGGTTTTCCAACGTGGAATCGCTGCCGTGGTCATAAGCAAAGGTATCCGCCCCCCCTGCCCCCCTCAGCCAATCGGCGCCCGCTGCGCCCTTGAGCACATTGTCCGCATCGTTCCCGATGATCGCATCATGACCATAACCGCCGATTGCGTTTTCAACCGTAACGCCTTTGGCAATAGAAACATTCCCCCGCAAGCCTCCAACATCGGAATAGGATTCAGCGTTGAGATTGACGGTCTGGTTTTGGCGATATTTGGAAAAATCCAACGTGTCGTTACCTCCACCGTCCCACACGCAGAATAATGCCGTATTCCTGGGATGATCGAGTTGATAATAGTCTCGACCCGAATTGGAGTTAAAACCGTAGGTGGTGTCTGAATTACGTGTCCTATAATTGGCACCATATACCCGCTGGGCAGCAGCAATGTCACCCATCAATGGTGCAGCAGAGTACTTTCCCTTATGGTTCTGACCACTTAAGTTGGCATCGAAGTAGCTCATGACAGTATGACCACGCGTATCCTGGGCATAGACGGCGTCGCGATAGTAACTGGGGTAGGTGGAATCGCCGCTATTGTCATAGTCCGCAGGATGCAAAAGGCCCAGCCCATGCCCTATTTCATGGGTAAGCGTATATCGGCCATGATTGTTAAGTGCAGGGGCCGCATTCGTGCCATAACGGGGATTGATGAGGACTTTACCGTCTGCGCCTGGCAATTGGGCGAATGCAACCCGGGGCTCCTCACTGTTGGAAAAAGCCAGGTGCCCTTCCCCACGGCCAGTATGCTCTTCAAAAGACACGTTCGCCACATCGGCCCAGGACTGCATGGACAGTCTGGCCTGGCTTTTTTGGGTGGCATTGAACGCTCTTTCCCCTTCCCCCTGGGTATCGAATGTATAGGAGACTTGCGTGACACCATCACCATTGCTGTCATTCCATTTCCGGCCGCTCCGAGTGAGGTGCTGGGCGATCTGGTCCACGGTAAAAACCGGCTTATCAAGACCCGGCATTGGCCTCAAATGCGGGTCGGATGTACGCAACGTGGGATCGGAAGAGCTGTTTTGTTGAGTCTCTACGGAAGAGCTATAGAAGCGTTGCACGCTGTTGGTTATCTGCACAATAGGCACCATCACTTTTGACTATTTGAGGGAGACAAAACCACAACCACGAGCATCAGTAGGGAGAAACGCAAAAAGCGTTCCCGGACAGCTTGCCCAACGATTCAACGCCTGCATCACTCTAAATAACCAAGATACGAATGGAGCACTAGTTCACTGAACATGCCGCCTCAACAACCTATTGAAAAGTAACTAAAAGCCCGAACAACCCAGTTACACCCATACAATATATTTTTATATTTCGGCAACAGAAAGAATAACCTTTCTTCCTTTTGAAACATTTGAAATGTTCATATTCTCCTGCATTAGCTAACGACAAGTGAATAAAGATTCTGGGCACGTACAGGGCCACCTCTCTCGCCCCCCTGGAGCGCATTCCGCCATTTGACGTAAGCGCTCGTCGCATGCTCTCCTACACATCTTGTTTCGGGTGCCCTTCACAGGGTGAAACGGGAAACCGGTGCGCCATAGACCTATGGCAAGTCCGGTGCTGCCCCCGCAACGGTAAGCGAGCGAAGCGTCAAATCCACTGTGCTGTGCATGGGAAGGAGACGCTTATCAGGTGGAACTCTTCCAAGAGCCGCCCCTCGCAAGCCCGGAGACCGGCCCGAAAAAATCAGATAACAAACCCGCGGTGGGCGGGCGCTGTTCAGAACCCTGCGTGCCTGGCTCGCGTGGTTTGCATGCGCTCGTTTCACCTCTGACACCTGATAGGGACGCGCCATGTCGATCACCACCAGCACCTCGCACTCCACCAGCAGCACTGCAACCTTGAGCCAACGCCTGAGCGCCGCAATCGGTGCGTCGATCCTTGGCGCGTGCCTGGTATATTTCGCCGGTTTCTCCCATATCGAGGCAGTGCACAACGCGGCCCACGATACCCGCCACAGCGCCGCGTTCCCTTGCCACTGAGGCCTGCCGACATGATCAAGCGTATTGCCCGAACCGCAGGGTTCACCGGCTTGTTCGCCGCCCTGCTGCTGACCCTGCTGCAAAGCTTGTGGGTCGCACCGTTGATTTTACAGGCGGAGACCTATGAAAAGCCGCCGGCAACCACCGAAGTCACCCATGAGCATGCCGGCGCCGCTGCGCACACCCACGACGCCGAGGCCTGGGAGCCGGAAGATGGCTGGCAGCGCGTGCTGTCGACCACTGGTGGAAACCTGGTGGTTGCCGTTGGTTTTGCGCTGATGCTGGCCGGCCTGTACACCCTGCGTACACCGACCCGCACCGCTGAGGGCTTGCTCTGGGGCCTGGCGGGTTACGCGACCTTTGTGCTGGCACCCACCCTGGGCCTGCCACCGGAATTGCCGGGCACGGCTGCGGCTGACCTGACGCTGCGCCAGAGCTGGTGGATAGGCACCGCTGCCTCCACCGCCGCCGGTATTGCGCTGCTCGTGTTCGGCCGCAACTGGCTGTTGAAAGTGCTGGGCGTGGCGATACTTGCCGTGCCCCACGTGATCGGCGCACCGCAGCCGCAGGTGCACTCGATGCTGGCCCCGGAGGCTCTCGAGACACAATTTAAGATTGCCTCGCAGTTGACCAACGTGGCGTTCTGGCTGGCCCTGGGCTTGATCAGTGCCTGGCTGTTTCGCCGCCACCACGACGATCGATACCCGGCATGATCCTGGTGGTCGGCCTGGGGTGCCAGCGCGGTTGTGATGTTCACACCCTGCTGGGCCTGTTTGACGCCGCCCTCGCCGAGGGCGGTATCGAACCCCAGCGTATCAACGCCCTGGCAAGCCTTGATCGCAAACAGGATGAGCACGGTTTATTGGCCCTCGCTCACCTGCTGGGTCTACCGCTGCAGTGCTTCAATGCCGAACAACTGGCCGGTTATGAACACCGCTTGAGCCATAAGTCAGCGGTCGCTTTTGCCCATGCAGGCTGTTATGGCGTCGCCGAAAGCGCTGCCCTGGCCCTGGCCGAACACCTCTCGGGCAGCCCATCCCGCCTGCTGATTACCCGCCGGAAAACCGCCCAGGCCACTTTTGCATTAGCCTGCGCCGGTTAAAATCTCGATAATTGCCGTTATCGATCATGAATAATCTTCATGCTCGTCCGTTTTTCAACAGGAATCCCCCCATGACCGTCTACTTCATCGGCGCAGGCCCCGGAGACCCGGAACTGATCACCGTCAAGGGCCAGCGGCTGATCCGCAGTTGCCCGGTGATCATCTACGCGGGCTCGCTGGTGCCTGCGGCGGTGCTGGAAGGCCATCAGGCGCATCAGGTGGTCAACAGCGCCGAACTGCACTTGGAGCAGATCATCGACTTGATCAAGACCGCCCATGGACAAGGCCAGGATGTGGCACGTGTGCACTCTGGCGACCCAAGCCTGTATGGGGCGATTGGCGAACAGATCCGTCACTTGCGTGAGCTGGGCATTCCCTTCCAGGTCATCCCTGGGGTCACGGCGATAGCCGCTTGCGCGGCGCTGCTGGAAACCGAGCTGACCCTGCCGGACATTGCCCAGAGCGTAATCCTGACCCGCTATGCAGATAAAACCAGCATGCCCGCCGGTGAGGACTTCGACAGCCTGGCCCGGCACGGTACGACCATGGCGATTCACCTGGGGGTCAATCATCTGGAGAAGATCGTCGCCGAGTTACTGCCGCACTATGGCGCCGATTGCCCGATAGCCGTGGTGCACCGTGCAACCTGGCCGGATCAGGATTGGGCGGTGGGCACCTTGGCGGATATTGCCGAAAAGGTCGCGGCCAAGGGGTTCCGGCGTACGGCGTTGATTGTGGTGGGCCGGGTGCTGGCCAATGACACTTTCAGTGAGTCTTCACTGTATCGGGCGGGACATGCGCACTTGTACCGACCTTGACTTTTTACTTAATAAAATCAAAGCAACACACTGATTTAACTGAATAAATAAAAATAGAATGTGGAAGGGGGCTTGCCCCGATGTCCATAGGTATCAACACACTTCATAGCAGTTAACGGCAACCACGATGCGCAGCGAGCCGCTCTTGATCTTGCTCTGCTTTTGATCCTAGGCGCCCCGTTAAACCACGCTGGCCGGAATTCGACAGGGATTTGGGGGGTAAACCGGCAGGGATGCCGGTTTAGCCGCCCCGCGCCATGGATGGCGCGTGGCGGCGGCCCCCCAAATCCCTGTCGGATTACGGGCACACCGAGCCCAAGCGAGGTGCCGAGTGGTGGGGCAAGAGCGTTTTGGTTACTTTTGCGCTTTTCAAAAGTGACCCGCCGTAAGGGCGGAACCAATAGCGGCCGTCACCTAAACAATGGATATGTACTCGATCCAACCGAACATCCTGGTCGGCTGTGAGGCCGCCATCGGGAGCAAGCCCCTCCCACACTTAATCTTTATTATTAGATAGATATCACAAGCCCATGAATTTTAAGCATAAAAAAACGGCGCTCACGGGGCGCCGTTTTTTCTTCGCAGTGAACACCTTACTCAGTAGTAGGCATTTTCTTTCTGCGTGTGGTCAGTCACATCACGTACGCCCTTGAGCTCCGGAATGCGCTCAAGCAAAGTGCGCTCGATGCCTTCACGCAGGGTCACGTCTGCCTGGCCGCAGCCCTGGCAGCCGCCGCCGAATTTCAATACGGCGATGCCGTCATCCACTACGTCGATCAGGCTCACCTGGCCGCCATGGCTGGCCAGCCCTGGGTTGATCTCGGTTTGCAGGTAGTAGTTGATGCGCTCGTTGACCGGGCTATCGGCGTTGACATTGGGCACCTTGGCGTTGGGGGCCTTGATGGTCAACTGGCCGCCCATGCGGTCGGTGGCGTAGTCGACCACGGCGTCATCGAGGAAGGCTTCGCTGAAGGCATCGATGTAGGCGGTGAAGCTTTTCAGCCCCAGGGCGGTGTCTTCAGGCTTCTCTTCACCCGGCTTGCAGTAGGCGATGCACGTCTCAGCGTACTGGGTGCCAGGCTGGGTGATAAAAACGCGGATACCAATACCCGGGGTGTTCTGCTTGGACAGCAGGTCAGCCAGGTAATCATGGGCGGCGTCGGTAATGGTTATGGCAGTCATGGAAACTCCTCACAGGCTTGCCGGCAGTTTACGCCAAATCATTACAGAGGTACAAAGTCCTAGTATTTTTGTCGGGAAATAATTGCGCGATCTTCAACACCCAACAAACGCTTGAGCCCGCGATAGGTGCTCTTCTCCAGCCAGTGATAGCTCGCATAAGCGCCCACAGCTATCACGACGATGCACACCAGCAGCATCGCGTAGGGGTCTACCTCCATCCACTGGGCAACAAAATACCCCACGGCGAGCACAGGCACGTGGATCAAGTACACCGAATAAGAACAATCCCCGAGCAACTTCAAAAAGCGGGAACCTTGAAACCAAGGCTCCAACGCCACACAACTGATAACTATTATCGCGCTGGGCACTCCCCACTCCAGCGCACGCGGTATATCTGCCCCGTGATAAATCGCCGTTAACGCAACGACGATACCCAGCACCGGCAGCCACGGCCTGGCCTGGCACCAACCCCGTCGATACAGCATGCCGAGCATAATGCCCATCAGAAACTCCAGCACAATATCGTTGCTGTAGAACCCGCTGACCAAGCCCAGGGCGGGGCCGATATAGCACACCAAAAACAACAAAGTTGCCGCGACCCACAACCGATAAGATTCGCGAGCCAACAGAGCGACTGAGAACAGCGCATAGAACAACATCTCGAAGTTCAGGGTCCACCCAACACCCAGCAGTGGATAAACCTCCACGCCAGGTTCGCTTGGAGCGGCTATGAACAGCAGAGACATGAGCACATAACTCGGCTCAAGGTGCTCCTGGGGAAACACCGACGGCACAGTCGCAACCAGAACAATCATCAACAAGGTGTAAAACCAATAGGCCGGAACGATCCTCGCCACGCGCATGAGCATGAAACGCCAAGGGGTCAGGGCTTTGTCCGCGGTCGCAAGGAAGATCACAAAGCCACTGATGACAAAGAATATATCCACCCCGATACCGCCTTTATCGGCCAGCAGGTATTCCAACGCGTTGTGTGCCTCAAAGTCGAAAAACAACTGCATGAAGTGAACACCCACCACCATCCACGCCGCCAAGGCGCGTAGTGCCTGCACTGAAATCAACATCGCGGAGTACCTTTTCCCAGTCTATCGGTAGATATCCGACTGCTTCAGCGCCCGCGTGGAGAGATGACCGGATTAATCCGGTAGTTATAGGTTCTCATAGCGGTTCATGTCCAATACGCCCTCTTCCACCGGCGTGGTTTCATGAATGTATCGCGACAAGTCGTGGAAATACTGCCAAAACAACGGGTGGCTGCGGCGCACGCCCCAGCGGTCGACAATCTGCTCAAACGCCTTGGCATCCTGGGCCTGCTGCATGCGTGCGACAAACTCAGGCACTTCCTGGGCCGGAATATTGAACATGAAGTTCGGGTAACTGCTCATCACACCAGGGTAGATGGTCAGCGTGTCCAACCCCGGCTGGTAGCGATAGGCCTCCCCCAGCAGGAACGCCACGTTACTGTGGGCACGGTTGCGCAGCATGCTGTACACCACACGCTGACCGCCGGTGGTCTCGATGCGCAGCATCGTGGCCTCGGGCAACTGGTCGATCACCTTGAGCCCCGCCGCAGGCCGTGAAGTCAGGCGGCTAAGCGCCTGTTCGGCATCCTGCAGGCCTGGGTCGATAGCGGTGCGCGAGCAATAGGCCCCCGTGCAGCGGTTGATCGGATCCGGGCTGGCGTTCAAAGCGCCGTAACGTGCCAGCAGTTGGTTGGCAAAGTCACGCTTGGGATCCTTTTCGTCCAGATGCATGCCCGTGGGCTTATCGTCGTCAATGGCTTCATAGTCCAGCCACAGCTTGAGCTTGCCGCTGTTCTGGTACCAGTCATCGAGGAAATCCTCGCGGGTGTCAGCCGGCATCAGGCGCAGGAAATTCTGCTCGGCTCCGTTACGGATCAAGTCAAAGTACAGGCGCGTCTGGGCCTGGTGCGACACGTTGCCAAACACGTCGAAGTTCACCGCCAACTGATAATAGGTGCGCTCCAGCAGCGGGTAATCGAACAGCCACAGCGTCTGCGGCACCTCGCCGATCAGGCCTTTAGTGACCGAGGCGCTGTCGAAATGGCGGAAGATCGTCAGCAAGGCATTGTCATTGCCCGCCCACAGGCTCGACCAGCTCGGTGGCGGCACGTCTGCATAGCTGTCACGGCGCACGGCTTCGTATTGGTTGCGCTTGTCGCGATAGGCCAGCCACAGGCTCAGCACGCTGCCGACATCATCGTTCTGTCCCGGCATCGCCAGCAACGGCGTGGTCTGCCCACGGTAGCGCGCATCGGTGATGTAGAGGTCGTGGTCCGGGTCCTGGAACAGGGCCCAGAAGTTATCGCGGATCACATCCGTAGCGATTTGCCCCCGGCATACCGGCCCACGGATAAAGGTGCGCACGAAGTATTCGGCGTTATCCAGCATGAACTGGTAGCGGGCCTTGGCCGGGATGGCTTCGAAGGTTTCGAACGGATTGGCGCGGCGCCCGGGGCCGTAGCCCGGCAAAGCGCTCGCTTGCCAGTCACCGGAATAGAACAGCGCCTTGATCCGCGCCATTTTTGCCGCGCTGAACGGGTAAGTGATGTGGGTTTTATGCACGATCACGCCCTGCACCGGCCACAGGCGGTAATAGACTTTGGTACCTGGGTCATCATTGGGACGGCGCGTGGCGATCAGGTCGATGGGCTGGCCGCTTGGCGTACGCGAACGGACCCACTGGAAGAAATGCCCCGGCTCGCCGTTCTCAAAGTAGATATGGGCCAGGAACAGATGCTCGTACAACCAGCGCGCCACCAGGCTTTGCCGGGCACCGGGCTGGTTGAACAGGTTTTCCCACTGCTGCACCTGCAGGGCCTCCTTGGCGCTGGGTGCCAGACCTTGTTCGTCAATCGGTGCGCCGGAGGCCAGCCAGCGTTGCAAAGTCTGGTATTGCTGGTCGGTCAGGCCGGTGACGGCCAGCGGCATGCCTTCCTTGGGATGGGCGCCTGCATAAGCGTTGATCTCGCCAGGCGTCGCACACATGTTTTCGCGGTTCAGGCCCAGAACGATGCCTTCCGGCAGCTTGGCATTGGGCTGCAACGGCGCGTTGTGCCCCAGCTCCAGCATGCGCGCCATCAGCGCGGCCTGGCTGCCCTGGGCATCGAGTACCGAATAGAAGCCCTTCTGCTGCCAGGCCTGCTGGCCGAAAGCGTCGTAGAACAAGCGGGTGGTCGGTGCCGCCCGGCTCCGCTCGCCGTCGTATACTGGCACCTTGCTCGCACCACGGGCCGCACCCTCGGCACTACCCAGGTTAAGCTGGCAGGCGGAGTCGTAGCAGGCATGGCAGGCGACGCACTTCTCGGTGAAGATCGGCTGGATGTCGCGAGTATAAGAGATCGCCGCAACGGGACCTTGTGCCTGGGCGGTACAGGCGACCAGTGCCAGGAAGGCGCTGGTGAAAAAGCGAAGTGACATGTATCCGGTCCCGATTCAATGCGTGCGCTAAAAGTGCCGGCGATTCTACCGGGCCACGGCCGCCCTCAACATGAACGATATTCATGCAAAACCGGCACATGCTCCAAATCGGCACAGGTTTGCTATGATCCATGCCCTCCGTAATGCCTGACCAGAGTAGTCCCATGCCCGATCGTAGCGCTCGCCTGCAAGCCCTTCACCAAGCCCTCAAGGAACGTATCCTGATCCTCGATGGCGGCATGGGCACGATGATCCAGAGCTATAAGCTCGAGGAGCAGGACTACCGTGGCAAACGCTTCGCCGACTGGCCAAGCGACGTCAAGGGCAACAACGACCTGCTGGTAATTACCCGCCCTGACGTGATCGGTGGGATCGAGAAAGCCTACCTCGACGCTGGCGCCGACATTCTTGAGACCAACACCTTCAACGCCACGCGCATCTCCATGGCCGACTACGGCATGGAAGAACTGGCCTATGAACTGAACGTCGAAGGCGCACGCCTGGCGCGCAGTATCGCCGATGCCAAGACGGCCGAGAACCCGGCCAAGCCGCGCTTCGTCGCCGGCGTGCTCGGCCCGACCAGCCGTACCTGCTCGCTGTCGCCGGACGTGAACAACCCCGGCTATCGCAACGTGACCTTCGACGAACTGGTGGAAAACTACACCGAGGCCACTAAGGGCCTGATCGAGGGCGGCGCCGATCTGATCCTGATCGAGACCATCTTCGATACCCTCAACGCCAAGGCCGCGATTTTCGCCGTGCAAGGCGTGTTCGAAGAACTAGGCATTGAACTGCCGATCATGATTTCCGGCACCATCACCGATGCTTCCGGCCGCACCCTGTCGGGGCAGACCACCGAGGCCTTCTGGAACTCCGTGGCCCACGCCAAGCCGATCTCCGTGGGCTTGAACTGCGCCCTTGGCGCCAGCGAGCTGCGCCCCTACCTGGAAGAGCTGTCGAACAAGGCAGACACCCATGTGTCCGCACACCCCAACGCCGGGCTGCCCAACGAATTCGGCGAATACGACGAACTGCCGGCGCAAACCGCCAAGGTCATCGAAGAGTTCGCCCAGAGTGGCTTCCTCAATATCGTCGGCGGGTGCTGCGGCACCACCCCAGGCCATATCGAGGCCATCGCCAAGGCCGTGGCCGGCTATGCGCCGCGCGCGATCCCGGATATTCCCAAGGCCTGCCGCCTGTCAGGCCTGGAGCCGTTCACCATCGATCGCAGCTCGTTGTTCGTCAACGTCGGCGAGCGCACCAACATCACAGGTTCAGCCAAATTCGCCCGGCTGATCCGCGAAGACAACTACACCGAAGCCCTGGAAGTCGCCCTGCAACAGGTGGAAGCCGGCGCCCAGGTGATCGACATCAACATGGACGAGGGCATGCTCGATTCGAAGAAGGCCATGGTGACCTTCCTCAATCTGATTGCCGGCGAGCCCGACATCTCCCGGGTGCCGATCATGATCGACTCCTCCAAGTGGGAAGTGATCGAGGCCGGCCTCAAGTGCATCCAGGGCAAGGGCATCGTCAACTCCATCAGCATGAAGGAAGGCGTCGAGCAGTTCATCCACCACGCCAAGCTGTGCAAGCGCTACGGTGCCGCCGTGGTGGTGATGGCGTTCGATGAGGCCGGCCAGGCCGATACCGAAGCGCGCAAGAAGGAAATCTGCAAGCGCTCCTACGACATCCTGGTCAATGAAGTGGGCTTCCCGCCGCAAGACATCATCTTCGACCCGAACATCTTCGCCGTCGCCACCGGTATCGAAGAGCACAATAACTACGCCGTCGACTTCATCAATGCCTGTGCGTATATCCGCGACGAGCTGCCCTACGCACTGACCTCCGGCGGCGTGTCCAATGTGTCGTTCTCGTTCCGCGGCAACAACCCGGTGCGCGAGGCGATCCACTCGGTATTCCTGCTGTATGCGATCCGCAGCGGCCTGACCATGGGCATCGTCAACGCCGGCCAGTTGGAGATCTATGACCAGATCCCGACCGAACTGCGTGACGCCGTGGAAGACGTGGTGCTCAACCGCACGCCGGAAGGCACCGATGCCCTTCTCGCCATCGCCGACAAGTACAAGGGCGACGGCAGCGTCAAGGAAGCCGAGACCGAAGAATGGCGCGGCTGGCCAGTGAACAAGCGCCTGGAACACGCGCTGGTCAAGGGCATCACCACCCATATCGTCGAGGACACTGAAGAGTCGCGCCTGTCGTTCGCGCGCCCGATCGAAGTGATCGAAGGCCCGCTGATGTCCGGCATGAACATCGTCGGCGACCTGTTCGGCGCCGGTAAGATGTTCCTGCCCCAGGTGGTCAAATCCGCTCGTGTGATGAAGCAGGCCGTGGCCCACTTGATCCCGTTCATCGAGCTGGAAAAAGGCGACAAACCGGAAGCCAAGGGCAAGATCCTGATGGCCACCGTCAAGGGCGACGTGCACGACATCGGCAAGAATATCGTCGGCGTGGTACTCGGTTGCAATGGCTATGACATTGTCGACCTGGGCGTGATGGTGCCGGCGGAAAAGATCCTGCAGGTGGCCAAGGAACAGAAGTGCGACATCATCGGCCTGTCCGGGCTGATCACGCCGTCGCTGGACGAGATGGTCCATGTGGCCCGTGAAATGCAGCGCCAGGACTTCCACCTGCCGCTGATGATCGGTGGTGCCACCACCTCCAAGGCGCACACGGCAGTGAAGATCGAGCCCAAGTACAGCAACGACGCGGTGATCTACGTCACCGACGCCTCCCGTGCCGTGGGTGTGGCCACGCAATTGCTGTCCAAGGAGTTGAAGGCCGGCTTCGTCGAGAAGACCCGCCTGGAATACATCGACGTGCGTGAACGCACCTCCAACCGCAGTGCACGCACCGAGCGCCTGAGCTACCCGGCGGCCATCGCCAAGAAGCCGCAGTTCGACTGGAGCAGCTACACCCCGGTCAAGCCGACCTTTACCGGTGCCAAGGTACTGGACAATATCGACCTCAAGGTGCTGGCCGAGTACATCGACTGGACGCCGTTCTTTATCTCCTGGGACCTGGCCGGCAAGTTCCCGCGCATCCTCGAAGACGAGGTGGTCGGTGAGGCTGCCACTGCGCTGTACGCCGATGCCCAGGAAATGCTCAGGAAGCTGATCGACGAGAAACTCATCAGCGCCCGCGCCGTGTTCGGTTTCTGGCCAACCAACCAGGTGCAGGATGATGATCTGGAAGTCTACGGCGAGGACGGCCAGCCGATTGCCAGGCTGCATCATTTGCGCCAGCAGATCATCAAAACCGACGGCAAGCCGAACTTCTCCCTGGCCGACTTCGTCGCGCCCAAGGACAGCGGCGTGACCGACTACATTGGCGGGTTTATCACCACCGCCGGCATCGGTGCCGAAGAAGTCGCCAAGGCCTATCAGGACGCCGGCGACGACTACAACTCGATCATGGTCAAGGCCCTGGCTGATCGCCTGGCCGAAGCCTGCGCCGAGTGGCTGCACCAGCAGGTACGCAAGGAGCACTGGGGTTACGCCAAGGACGAGCAACTGGACAACGAGGCGCTGATCAAGGAGCAGTACAGCGGCATCCGCCCTGCCCCGGGTTACCCGGCGTGCCCGGATCACACCGAGAAAGCCCAGCTGTTCCAACTGCTCGACCCCGAGGCCAGGGAAATGCACGCCGGGCGTAGCGGTGTATTCCTCACCGAGCACTACGCAATGTTCCCGGCGGCGGCGGTCAGTGGCTGGTACTTTGCCCATCCGCAGGCGCAGTATTTTGCCGTGGGCAAGGTCGACAAGGACCAGGTGGCCAGCTACACCGCACGCAAACATCAGGACCTGGCCGTGACCGAGCGCTGGCTGGCGCCTAACCTGGGTTACGACAACTAGGCCATTGGCCAAGGGTTGCGGTATCCCGATGCCGCACCCGTGACCACAAAATCCGTTTTCCTGTGCAGGACCGATCCTCGGTCCGCTGACCCGGCAGCCCGTCCAGCCGGATTCACACAGGAAAAAGGATTTCATCATGCCCGATTCACCTACGGCCCTGAGCCAATTGCCCAGCCAAGCCGTCCACGCCCATTTCGCTACGCGCCCAGCGTTGTTTTCAGTGGTGTTCAAGGCCCTGCGCACGGGTATCAGCGAGCGCTACCCGAACCTGCAATTGGATCTGCTCACGCTCAAGCTCGCCAGCCCTACCCCCAGTGGCGGCTATGCCTTTCCCTTGCTGGCCCATGTCGCCCTCGCCCACGTCCTCAACCCCCGGCTGCTTGACCTGAGCCCTCGCGGTGAACTGCCGTATTACTTGTCGCCCGCGCCGGGTAGCGGCCTGGCTGACATTGATATGCAGGTGATTGCGCAGGTCATCGACGAGCTGCGCGGCTCGCTGCATCTGTCTTTCCAGCAGGACCTGGTCGATTACTGGAGCCAGGCCGACAGCCATGGCCGCAGTCGTTGGCAATGGCTGGGGGAGTTTCTCCAAGGCCAGATGACCGCCGCAGCTGCGGCTGCCTCCACCCTTGGCGATACCCAGCGGGACATGCTGGCGGTCGCCGCAGCGTGGCCGGCGCGCAGTGAACGTCTGCCGCGCTCCACGCCTGCCACCTATGCGTATTTCATCGAAACCACACTGGCCAGGGCTACGCAGGAAGTACGCCTGCTGACGCCGGACCTCCTCCTGATACGCGACAAACAGGTGCTGCTGTGCAGCGTCGCCGGAGCGGTCGAGGCGTTTGACTCCCTGGATGCCTTTGGCCAGGCCTGGAGCCTGCGCCTGCAACGCCAGTACCAGTTCGACAGCCTGACCTGGCGGCGCAGTGAGCCGGACGGCAACCTGTTCGAACAACAGGCTGGGCTAATCCTCAATCAGCAACTTGAAGACCTGGCCGCCATGGACCTGCGCGGCCCCAGCGAAGCCGAGGTTGACCGGCGCCTGGACCGGCTCACGGATCCGGCGATGCTGTTCATACAAGCGCCCACAGGTGACCCGGTACTGCTGCAGAAAATTGAAGCGCAGTTGCCTGGCTGGCTCAGGCAGGCAACTGCCGATGACCGTTTTGCCTACCATCTGCACTTGCAGCAGGTGGCCACGGTACTGCGGGTGAACCAGGGGCGTTCCTACAATGAGGGCATAGAAAACCTGCATGATTTCAGCCGCGCTTCCCTGCGCAAGCAGATGCAGGCCGACCATGGCGACTACGACCCTGACGATGTGCTGCTGGACTTTGCCGTGGCCGCCGGTTACCCGGGTGGCGCGGGCATTATCGACCACGTCAGGATGTCGCTGACCGAGCTGGCGGTAAAAAACCTCGCCGGCAAACCCAAAGGTACGCTGACGCTGTCATCCAAAAGTGGCGGCACGCTGCCGCCGTGGCTAACTGACGATTACGTGTTGGGCTCCTCAGGCCTGATCCAGCGGGTCGACATCGGTACGGCCTATCCGCAAACGATCAAGGACCTGCTGCTTTCCGACAGTGTCGATGCCCGTCTCCGGGAACAACTCTTCACCCGCGAGCTGAAGGTGCACCTGCCGCGCATGGCGCTGGAATTCGCGATCAGGCAGCAATACGGTGTCACTACCCTGGGCTACCGCTATGTAAACGCCCTGATGGGCGAGACACCTACCGACCGAATTGTCGACGGCCAGGAAATTGTCCTGCGCCCCCTGGCGCTGTGCCGCAAGACCGGCGCCACCCCGGACGTCGTCAACAACTTCTTCATTATCGAGCCCCGGGACGCCAGCATCGGCCCGCACGTGCTGTACCGCCCCTTGTACGCCGATGCGTTGTATCAGTACCCAACGCGCGAAGCGCTGCTGGAGGCGCTGGCCGCCCCCGGTGACCTGCAGGCCAGCGTGCTCACCTGGCTGAGCGACAGGGCGCGGCCGATCTACGATCACGGCGGTATCAAGGAGCCGCACATCATTCGCTTTCTGGCCGGGGATGAGTTCGCCATTCCTGAAAAGCCCGCACCCGCGACCCTGGCGGTGGATGAAGGCGCCGAAGAATGGCTGCAATCGCAAGTCAATGGGCAACTGCTCAGTCACTTGTTCGGCAGTACCGCACGGGCCCTGGTGGAGCTGGCGGACCGTGAATCAGTGTCCAACAGCGAAAGCCGCTGGGCCATCGTGATGGAGGGCGCCTGGCTGCTGTTCAACACTCTGCTGTTGCCGTTGGCTCGTGGCCCGGCGATGCTGGCCGGCTGGTTCCTGGTGCTGGTCAGCAGCCTGGAGCAGGACCTGGCGGGACTGGACAGCAGCGACCCGACCACCCGCGAACTGGCCTTTATCGACCTGCTGCTCAACACCGCCATGGTGCTGTTGCATGCTGCCAGCCCGTCGCCGCGCACCCAACCGCAGGCTCACGAAGACGTCGCACCAGCGCTGACAGCCTGGCGCCGCCCTGCCCATTCGGCCCAGGAACCAACAGTGCCCCAGGTAAGTCATGGCGAGGTGGCGTTGCCTGGTGAACCGCCCGCCACAGGGCATACCCCGCTGGATTTCAGCCGCTCGCTTGCCAGCCCCAAGGCTGGTGCGAGGTTATTGAAATTATTGCTCGACCTGCATGTACCTTGGCCAGACTCGTTGCCCGTTGCGCAGGCCAGCGGCCCGTTCAAGGGGTTGTACCGGATTGGCGAAACCTGGCATGCCAGCCTTGCCGGGCTGCTGTTCCAGGTCAGCGTGGTGCAAGGCTTCGGCGAGGTCTACCTGGTGGATCCACAGCACCCGCTGCGGCCCGGCTTCAAACTGGCCAGCGACGGCCAGGGGCATTGGCAGCTGCAACGCCAGGCGCGGCTGGCGGGTGGTATGCCCAGGGAGCGCCGGGAACGTTGGCAGCGCCAGCATCGCGACCGTTTGAAGGCATTGGAGGCGGACCTTGCACGACTCAACCTGGAGTTCCTGCCCCAGGCGCTTGCCTCGCTACCGTTGAAGAGCGCGCTGGACAAAGCGCGCGTCGAACTGGTCGAGCAAAAACAAAAGCTGCGCGAGGACTGGCTGAGGCTGCGCACCGCGAGCGAAATTCCAGGTTTGCAAGACAAGCTCGCTGCCCGTCATGGGCAACGACGCGAGATCGTGGCCAGGGCCAGGGCAGAATGGGGTGTTGCCTTTGAGCGTTATCAGCAAAACGCCGAGATGAGCAATGCCGCCATGCAAAGGATCCAGGATAAGGCCAGTGAACTGATGGAGGCTGACAACGCCAACGCAAAACACAAGACCTCCCGCAATGTCGGGGCCAAGGCGATTTATGACTACTGGGGCTCGGTGTTCGAGGCCCTGATGCAAAAGTTTACCGATATCCTGGAAACCGACCAGGGCGAAAATGCCGATGAGCTGTTTGACCGAGTCAACCGTGAACTGCCCGAAGGCATCCCTTACGCCTACCAAACGTTCCTGGACACCCGCAAACGACAGATCGAAACATTGCGAGAGATGCACGATCCGATCGAAAAAATCCAGACCGCCCTCAAGCAGGCCGATCCGGAACTGCGCGAGTTCCTGCTCAAAGAGCACCCCGAGGATCAGTACCTCTCCGTGGTCACGGTCGAACAAAATATCCTGATGTTTCTTGCCGAGTTGGTGCTCGATCGCACCCATACTTCGCGAAGCCCGGCAGAATTGCCCTTTATCGTGGAACTCACCAACCCCGAGAACACCACCCGAATCCTGGCGCATACCGAGATGCGGACGACCAGCGGTTACTCCACCACCGAACAGATCGATGTACTCAAGGGCGCACTGGAACGCTATGAGCGCATGGAGAACGCCGTCAATTCACTTTCGGAAATGGGCTCAGGCTTTGTGCGCGAGGCCTATCGCACAGAGTTCCTCGACCAACTGGTGATCGCCCGTACCAGCCTGGAAGCGCAACTGGCCGATGTGCTTCTCACCGAGGAAGGCTTCGCCCACGTGCCCGGCGTGGCAGCGCCCACCCGCCCGAAACCCGCCAGCCGCAAGGTGATCAAGACACGCAAACAAGCGACTCTGGTGGGTGACTTGCGTCCACCAGACGCAGCGACACCGGGCAGTTTTGTCGATATCAAAGACCCGCTGACAGGCCAAACGGTCGCCACGTACCATGAACATGCCAATCAAAGCGAATGGGTCGAAGTCGAGGTGGCCAAACCCTCTACACCGACACCCGTAGCGAAAGCCCGCGCCCTCAAGATCATCAGGCAAAATGCCGACACCCTGATCGCCCAACGGGCCGGTATCGAACGCACGATTCGCGCCCAGCAGAAAAAACTTCAAGACCCCGCACGGCGCGAGACCCTCAGCCCGCTGGACTGGGATGACATGCTGAGCCAGCATGCGCGCAAACTCGAAGCCCTGGCCGATGAAATCCAGCGCGATCATCCAAGCCAGGCCAGCGCTGGCTCACTGGTCAAGCAGTACCGGGACGAGGCCGCTTCGGCGCAGACACTCGCCCGCCAGGTATGTGCCGAAGGCTACAAGCAACAGTTGCCCAAGGCGTCCAACGTTGCCTATCTGTGGCGTCACGGGTTTGTCGATATCAACCTGGCCAAGAGCCGAGAACCGCTGGCAGCCGGGGATTTTCTCAGCGAATACGCGGTGTACGAAAAAGGTACGGCCCATGTCTTGTGGTACGCGCATTTCCACTATCCCACCGTCGAGACGCCGGCCGCGCAGTACAGCTTCGGGCACCTGAAGCTTCCAGCAGATCAGCTGTTCACGCGCAGACAATTGATCGAAAAGGCCGCCGCCGAAAACCGCGCCGTGGTCAACCTGGATAAAGCCACGATCAGGCCGCCTTTGGACAAGCAACTGTTCCTTGACCTGGAACCTGCCCGGGCTGAATGACGCCACGACACTACCGTGCACCCACACCGCGATTATGCGGTGCGGGTGCACATCGATGAATCAATGACGCCCTGGGCCCGGACATTGTCTACGCTCTATAGAACGCTGCACCTGACGAGGTTCTCATGAGCGATCCAGTCGACAACAAACCACCGACGTTCTGGCAAATGTTGCACAGCGTCATGGCCGCCGCTTTCGGCGTGCAAA
The DNA here is from genome assembly GCF_036704165.1 of Pseudomonas khavaziana. Taxonomy (NCBI): domain Bacteria; kingdom Pseudomonadati; phylum Pseudomonadota; class Gammaproteobacteria; order Pseudomonadales; family Pseudomonadaceae; genus Pseudomonas; species Pseudomonas khavaziana. The sequence continues at coordinate 2,937,015 of NZ_CP129946.1, read as the reverse complement.
GCGGCAAGAACCGTGCGCGCGACTTTACCCACGGCAAGCCCAGCCATTTCGTAGTGCTGGGCATCCTGTTCACCGTGGTATTCGCCTTGACGCTGTTCGGCGTCGTCAAGCTGGTGCTGCACCTGGCCGGCGTCTAGCGCAGCAACAGTTGCAGGCTGAAGGGGTAACGGTAAGGTTGCTGCTTGCCGATTGCCGACAATGCGCGAAAATCCACCAACGGCGCAGGCGCCAACAAGCGTCGTGCCTGGTCGGCACCAATCAGCTGGAATAAGGCTTGCTGGCGGTCGCGCCCACCGTAAGCGTCAATATCGACGCCTTTGGCATCATCATGGATCAGCACCATGGCCCAGCCGCCAAGGGTGAAATGCCCGGCGACCAAGGTGGTGAGCCGCCCTTCCAGGCGTGCCCGCAAAATAGCCGGCGAGCTGTTGACCGCACTGAACAGCACAGCCTGGCCCGGCACCCGCCCGCTGTCCTGCAAAGCTTGCATGGCCCCCAACGCCATCTCATCGTTGGCCGACCACACCAGTGCCGCCTGCGGGTAGCGCTTGAACAACTGTGTGGCCTGCTCGAAAGCGCGCTGGCGGCTCCATTCGCCGTAGACCAGTTGGCGCAGACGGACTTCGGGGTGCTCGGCCAAGGCACGGCGCAAGCCTTGTTCACGCAACTGTGCAGCGGGGGTGTTCTTGGCGCCGGAGAAGGCCAGCAGATCCAGGGTTTTACCAGGCGACACAGGGCCGTATTGGCGCAGCAAGTCGGTAAGCATCAGGTAGCCGGCTTGCTCGTCGTCCGCCACCAGGCTGGCAACCCAATGGGCATCATCTCGCGCATCCAGCATTTGCTTCTGGCTGGCGGTCAACGCGTTATTCACGATCACCAACTTGACCCCGCTGCCCTGGGCCATACGCAAAATTTGTGGGGCAACGTATTGCTCGTTCACCAGCACCAGGTAGTCGGGTCGCTCGCTGCCATGCAACGCCTCGCGGGCGTGGAGCAAAGTGTTATGGGCGTCGCGCTCGGAATAACGCACGCGCAAATCCAGGCCGAGGTCCTTGGCAGCGGCCTGCATGAATTGCGCATAGCTGACCCAGAAAGTTTCGCTGGAGGTGCCTGGGTTGAGAAACACTACCGACGCGGCCTGGGCCATTGCCCCGTACGCCGATCCTGCTAACCACACACACGCAATCAAAACCTTCAACATGGTTGTTAGAGCCTGGAAAATTGATCGCCATGATAGTGGCAATCCAACATCCAATCGAGGCTCAATCAACGCATTCTTTTACTGGTGGCTGACCCAGAATACGGCGGTTCCAACCACAAGTATGATCAGGAACAGAATGGCCCAGGCATCCACGGTACTGTCAGGTTTACGGGCTTTGGTGGAATTGCTCATTGCATCGCCTCTTGTCGGTTTTATAGGTGACGGCACTAAGACTCGACCACAGTAAAGATCATGATTGCCCTCATGACAAATGTGGGTATCGCGATAACGGTTCTCATTAGTCAGTTTGGTTATTTACATATACCCAAACATCACTTTTGCGCATATACGCAAACTGGTATCGTGCGGCGGCTCCGTTGGGAGTGCGCGGCCGTGCGCGCAGATTTGCCGAGAACAGGACCTATATGTACGTATACGACGAATACGATCAGCGCATCATCGAGGACCGCGTCAAGCAGTTCCGTGATCAGACCCGACGCTACTTAGCAGGTGAACTGAGCGAAGAAGAGTTCCGCCCTCTGCGCCTGCAAAATGGCCTTTATGTACAGCGCTTTGCGCCGATGCTGCGGGTCGCCGTGCCCTATGGCCAGCTCACTTCGCGCCAGGCGCGGATGATGGCCAGGATCGCCCGCGACTTCGACAAAGGCTATGCCCACATCAGTACCCGCCAGAACGTGCAGTTCAACTGGCCGGCCCTGGAAGATGTGCCGGACATCCTGGCTGAACTGGCCACCGTGCAGATGCACGCCATTCAGACCAGCGGTAACTGCCTGCGCAACGTGACCACCGACCAATTTGCCGGCGTCGCTGCCGACGAGTTGATCGATCCGCGCCCCTGGTGTGAAATCGTCCGCCAGTGGACCACCTTCCACCCGGAATTCGCTTACCTGCCGCGCAAGTTCAAGATCGCCATCAACGGCTCCACGTCCGACCGCGCGGCCATCGAAGTGCACGATATCGGCCTGGAGCCGGTGCACAACGCCGCCGGCGAGCTGGGTTTCCGCGTGCTGGTGGGTGGCGGCCTCGGTCGTACCCCGGTGGTCGGCGCGTTTATCAACGAGTTCCTGCCGTGGCAGGACCTGTTGAGCTACCTCGATGCGATTCTGCGGGTCTATAACCGCTATGGCCGTCGCGACAACAAATACAAGGCCCGGATCAAGATCCTGGTCAAGGCGCTGACCCCTGAAGTATTCGCCCAGAAAGTCGACGCCGAGATGGAACACCTGCGCGGCGGCCAGACCACCCTGACCGAAGCCGAAGTGCACCGCGTGGCCAAGCATTTCGTCGACCCTGAGTACAAGGCCCTGAGCAACCAGGATGCCGAGCTGGCTGCACTCGACCAGCAGCACCCAGGCTTCGCCCGCTGGCGCACACGCAATACACTGGCGCACAAGAAGCCGGGCTACGTCGCCGTGACGCTGTCACTGAAACCCACCGGCGTTGCCCCCGGCGATATCACTGACAAGCAGCTGGACGCTGTCGCCGACCTGGCCGAGCGCTACAGCTTCGGCCAGTTGCGCACTTCCCACGAGCAAAACATCATTCTCGCGGACGTTGAGCAGAGCCAACTGTTCACCCTGTGGGGCGAGTTGCGCGAAGGCGGTTTCGCAACGCCGAATATTGGCCTGCTGACCGATATCATCTGCTGCCCGGGCGGCGACTTCTGCTCCCTGGCCAACGCCAAGTCGATCCCGATTGCCGAATCGATCCAGCGCCGTTTCGACGACCTGGACTACCTGTTCGATATCGGCGAGCTGGACCTGAACATTTCCGGTTGCATGAATGCCTGTGGTCACCACCATGTCGGCCATATCGGCATCCTGGGCGTGGACAAGAAAGGCGAAGAATTCTACCAAGTGTCCCTGGGTGGCAGCGCCAGCCGCGATGCGAGCCTGGGCAAGATCCTCGGCCCATCCTTCGCCCAGGAAGCCATGCCGGAGGTGATCGGCAAGCTGATCGACGTGTACATCGAACAGCGCACCGAAGATGAGCGTTTCATCGACACCTACCAGCGCATCGGCATCGACCTGTTCAAGGAGCGCGTCTATGCAGCGAATCATTAAGAACAACGAAGTCGTCGACGAAACCTGGCACCTGCTGCCCAAGGACGCGAGCTTCGACGGCATCTCCAACTGCGATGACCTGATCGTGCCGCTGGCCCTGTGGCGCGAACACGGCCACGCCCTCAAGGCCCGTGACGGTGGCCTGGGCGTGTGGCTGGACGCCGACGAAGAGGCCGAGGAAATCGGTGATGACGTGGAACATTTCCAGGTCATCGCCCTGAACTTCCCGGCCTTCACCGACGGACGCAACTACTCCAATGCCCGCCTGCTGCGTGACCGTTATGGCTACAAGGGTGAATTGCGTGCGATTGGCGATGTGTTGCGCGACCAGTTGTTCTACCTGCGCCGTTGCGGGTTCGATGCCTTCGCCTTGCGCGCCGACAAAGACCCATATGAAGCTTTGGAAAGCCTCAAGGACTTCTCGGTGACCTATCAGGCTGCGACGGACGAGCCGCTGCCGCTGTTCCGCCGACGCTGAGTATCAAAATGTGGGAGGGGGCTTGCCCCCGATGACGGAGTTCCAGTCAACAGATTCGTTGGCTGATCCACCGTTATCGGGAGCAAGCCCCCTCCCACATTGGGTCCTGCTTGGCTCTGCAAATTTTGGTGAGCCGGGCTTATTCCAATCGACGCCCTTCCCCTTCTGTCACATCGAACATAGCTCACCGACATTCATAAAAACAGCCTAGCCTGAACACTCCCCTGCCGACCAAAGCCAACGTCGCCCCTTGCATGGCGCTGGTACGCGGCCGGTGGGTCATCCCCCGGCGCCCCCGCCGATACCGCGTGGCCATGAAGCAATCTTCACATTAAAGGGTGAGCATTCGCCGTGATCGAACTGTCCTCTACTGATCAGCAGCTTTTCAACTCACTGACGATTGGAGTTCTTCATGGCGAAAATCAACCTGGCCCAGCAGCTGGCGACCACCCTTGAACAGGCGGGCATCAAGCGCATCTGGGGCCTGACCGGCGACAGCCTCAATGGCTTGACCGACGCGCTGCGCAGCATGGACAGCATTGAGTGGATGCACGTGCGCCACGAAGAAGTCGCGGCCTTTGCCGCTGGCGCCGAAGCCGCTGCTACCGGTGAGTTGACCGTGTGTGCCGGCAGCTGCGGGCCGGGCAACCTGCATTTGATCAATGGCTTGTTCGACTGCCATCGCAACCACGTGCCGGTGCTGGCGATTGCCGCGCAAATTCCATCGTCGGAGATCGGCCTGAATTATTTTCAGGAAACCCATCCCCAGGAGCTGTTCAAGGAGTGCAGCCACTTTATCGAGCTGGTCAGCAACCCCGAACAGATGCCCCAGGTGCTGCACCGGGCCATGCGCTCGGCGATCCTCAATCGCGGCGTGGCGGTGGTGGTGATTCCGGGGGATGTGTCGCTGCTGGAAGTCGAAGACACGCTCAAGCCCTGGCCGGCCCTGCATGCGCCGCGCACTTTGCCTGCTGAGCAGGACCTGCAACGCTTCAGCGAGATCCTGCAGGACAGCAAGAAAGTCACCCTGCTGTGCGGCAGCGGCTGTGCCGGCGCCCACGACCAGGTGGTGGCCTTGGCCGACGCCCTCGGGGCACCAGTGGTGCATGCGCTGCGGGGCAAGGAGCACGTGGAATGGGATAACCCGTTCGACGTCGGCATGACCGGCCTGATCGGTTTCAGCTCCGGTTACCACGCCATGCTCGATTGCGACACCTTGATCATGCTCGGCACAGACTTCCCCTACCGCCAGTTCTACCCGACCGACGCCAGGATCATCCAGGTCGACCGCGACCCTCAGGCCCTGGGACGCCGTGCGACGTTGGACCTGGGCATCGCCGCCGATGTCAGTGAAAGCATCGACGCGCTGCTGCCGCGCCTGACCCGCAAGACCGATCGCAGCTTCCTCGATACTTCGTTGAAGCACTACGAAAAAGCCCGCCAAGGTCTGGATGACCTGGCGCAACCGTCCAAGGCCAACCGACCGATCCATCCCCAGTACGTGGCGCGCGTGCTCAGCGAACTGGCCGACGATGATGCGATCTTTACCGCCGACGTCGGTTCACCCACGGTATGGGCTGCGCGCTATTTGAAGATGAACGGCAAGCGCCGGCTGATCGGCTCGTTCAACCATGGCTCGATGGCCAACGCCATGCCCCAGGCGATAGGCGCCCAGGCGGCATTCCCCGGGCGCCAGGTGATCTCGATGTCCGGCGACGGCGGGTTCACCATGCTGATGGGGGATTTCATTTCACTGGCGCAACTGAATCTGCCGGTGAAACTTATCGTGTTCAACAACTCGTCCCTGGGTTTTGTTGCCATGGAGATGAAAGCCGCTGGCTACCTGGACACCGGCACCGAGCTGAAAAACCCCGACTTCGCAGCCATGTCCAATGCCATGGGCATCCTGGGTATTCGTGTGGAGCAATCCGAAGACCTGGAACCGGCCTTGCGCCGCGCCCTGGCCCATGACGGCCCGGTGCTGGTGGACGTGGTGACCGCCACTCAAGAGTTGGTGATGCCGCCGAGCATCAAGCTGGAACAGGCCAAGGGGTTCAGCCTGTATATGCTCAAGGCGGTGATGAGCGGGCGTGGGGATGAGGTGATTGAGCTGGCGCGGACTAACTGGCTGCGATAGACAAAATGTGGGAGGGGGCTCGCTCCCGATAGCGGTGTGCCAGTTGACGTCCTCGTCACTGACACTCCGCCATCGGGGGCAAGCCCCCTCCCACACTTGAACTCATTGCCAAATCAGGCCTTCTGTTTTTCCACCCACTTGCCGTAGGCGTCAATAAAGGCCTGCAGGAATGGCCTGGACCTTTCCGACACTTTCCCCGCCTCGTCGAACACGCTGCCCGCCCCTCCGAGGTAGGCTTCCGGCTGCTGCATACACCACACGTCGAGGAATACCAGGGACTGGCGCAGGTGATGGTTGGCGCCAAAGCCGCCCATCGCACCCGGCGACACACTGATGATGGCCCCCGGCTTGCCGCCCCAGACACTTTGCCCATAAGGACGCGACCCCACGTCAATGGCGTTCTTCAATGGAGCGGGTACGGAGCGGTTGTATTCGGGGGTCACGAACAGCACTGCGTCGGATGAACTCACCTGTTTGCGGAAAGTACTGTAGGCTGCGGGCGGTGTTGCTCCCTCGAGGTCTTCGTTGTAGAGCGGCAAATCGCCGATTTCAATAATGTTCAACTTGAGATTCGCGGGGGCCAGCTCGGCCAGGGCCAGGGCGACCTTGCGGTTGATCGACTCTTTTCTCAAGCTGCCCACCAGGACGGCGATCGTGTAGACCTTGCTCATTGAGGTTTTCCCGACTTCTGAATAAAGGAGCTGGTAGTTATAGAGGCTTCCCGGCGTGTTCACCAGAGGTTCCCGGTGATTTTCCCGGCGTTTTCTTTGCAAGCGATTGCGTAGGAAGCGTCTGAAAACACCAGCGAATAGTATTTTTTTCTTATAGGTAAACTACCCCGCTCCTTGACGGTCTACAGAACCGCAAATCGAGTGTTTATCTCCAGAGGTTCTAAACAGATGGCAGCAGTACTAGTCGGACAGTTCCATGCCAGAGACGCGGAAGGTCGCGTTTATTCGGTGCATGAGTTCCAGGAATCCAACTCGGCGCAAGGCGACCTGGTTGGGTCGGCGCCCTCCACTACCTACAAGCTGGCCATTGGCGACCGTGTAGAAAAACTGGAAGGCGATGAATTCAAGTTGATCCAGTCGGGGACCATTATCGTCCGCGAATCGCAAACCACCCTCGCCTCATAAGTTCCAGCCCTTATCCACCTGCCCAGTCTCAGCGCGTGCTGGCGGCGACTGGGCTGGAGGATCAGGGCTTGCGGATATCCGTCACTTCAATTCCCTGCTCGCCTTGCTTGAGCGTCACGACGAGTCGCCCTCGCTCCCCCTCGACGGCGTACATGGAGCGCTTGTAGCCCGATGCGTTATAGGCGGGATAGGCCTCCACCTGCCGAATCAGGGTAATGCCCAGCACCGCGCCCACCTGTTCACCCACCTGTTCCTGGGAACGGATAAAAGTTTCCAGTGCGCGGTTGTCCGGCGTGGGTTCAGCGTAATCATTGAAGAGGTAAGCCGCCACGCATCCCAAGGTCACCAGGACCAGGAGTTGCTTGGCTGTCACCCCGAAGAATGTCGAGGGTAGAGGCATTTTGAGACCAGACCTGTTTATTGTTTTAAGTACCGGAACACCGGCATTGGTCGTTGCTGATCAGATGCGCCATTCTAGTGAGGTCGTGACCGAACGCCATAGGCCAGGGCGACCCGTGCAGTCTTTTTTGCGCACAAAGCCTTGCACCATTGAATCCCCATCGCGCTGCACATAGACTCCGGCCATGCGTTTACGTCATATCGAAGTGATTCAGGCCATCTTGCAGACCGGGCACCTCGGCACGGCCGCCGAGTGGTTGCAACTCCCTGTGGGCGAGGTAGACGCCACCCTCAAGGATGCCGAGTTGCAAATGGGGTTCATGTTGTTCGCCAGTGTACGCGGCCGCCTGCAAGCGACGCGCGAGACCCTGGAGTTGCAGGCACATATTGGCGCGCTGTACGAAGCGCTCGAGCCGCTACAACGCATGGCCAGCCGTTTGAAACACCATCACGCCCCGACACTGCGCGCGCTGTGCACCCCACCGCTGGCCAACCAACTGTTGCCGCAAAGCATTGCCATATTGCGCCGACGCTTCCAGGACACCCCGTGCAACCTGTCGAGCCAGCCGACCCGGGAGATCGTCAAGAGCCTGCTGCTGCACGAAGCCGATGTGGGCCTGAGCCTGCATGATCCGGACCATGCGCAAATCCAGAGCACCGTACTGGCCCAGGGCAAATTGCAATTGCTCGCGCCCCATGGCTGGCTCAAACCCAAGCAAAAGTACATTGCATTGCAGGACCTGGCCGGGCAGTCGCTGATCGGGCTTGAGGGGCATGACCCGCTCAGCCGCCTGCTGGACGCCAAGCTGCAAGCCCTGCGCCCGTTACCAGTGGTACAAACGCGGGTGCAGACCTACCAGATGATGCGCAGCATGGTGGAAGCCGGGGAAGGCCTGGCGATTGTCGACTCGTTCACCGCAGCTGGCGCGCGGGAATCCGGGCTGGATAGCTGCCCGTTATCTCCTCCCATCCCTGTCATCCTTTACGCACTGACTTTGAAGAACGCATCACCCACGCCGGCGCTAAACGCGCTGCTGGAGATTGTCATGCACAAAGCCGAAGCCTTGCTGACCGGCGCTTCGCTTGGCACGCCCGCACCCTGACGCGCCTCCCACACCTTCTTTTTCTCGTGCTGTACCCGACACATCCGGTAGAGGTGTGACGGGAACCTCGTCCGAAGTTTTTTACACCCAATCGCTGTAAGGAAGCGCCAATCCCGCTTTCTATCGGACGAATATGAAACTAAGGAACGGTTTCCATGAATGATCTTAACCCTGTGCTTACCCACCTGCCTGCCACAGCTCTGACCGGGCACAACTCTCCATCAGCCGCTACAGTTCTCACCGGCTTTCAGTCCAACCCCCTCAACAACCGGCCCGCTGTCGCGGCCAACGATCCAAGCCCTGACGAACTCGACAACCCCTCAGCCCTTAAAAAAGCCTTTGCTGAATACTGCAACTGGAAAGAGCTGGCTGCAAAACTGCTGCCGCTCCTTGAAGAACTGACCGGAGCCTTTCCAGGGGACTTGTCCAGCGCACAGCAAAGCCGGCTTGAAGCACAACTGGAAGCGCAGTTGAACAGCCTTTCACTGCCGATCTGTGAACTCTCCAGCTATTACGAGAAACACAACCTGACTCCAACCAGCGTCGTCAAGCTTCACACCTTCCTCAGCGGCAGCGGCTTGAACGTGCCGAAAACCCTGGCTGAGTTGATCGCGCTGTATCAGCGCGCTATCCAACAGGTGCACACCCACCCGTTGGGTAATTTCAGCGGGGCGCTGTCATGGCCGACGCCGCTGGCAATGCAGGACAAACAAACCATCATCGACCTGCTCAATGCACCCGAGTCGACGGTGCCCGGACTGCCATTGGCCGACAAACAAAAAGGGGTACTGGGCTATCTGCTGTCAGCCGCGAACCTCTCCAACGATGACTTCAAATACCCCAGCTCAGCGATGGAAACGCTACTGGGCTCGGCCAAGGCACAAGCATTGGGGCAGGCTATACAAACCCAGTTGGGAGGCATTGCGACAGAAGCCAGCAGCAATGACTACTTGCTGGCAGCGATCCATCTTGGCCTGGATCCGGAATCCCTGGGTACCCCGGCTCGCAATAGCGTTGCCGGCTTTGACCTGGGGCAGCGACAGTTCTGGCATAAGCCGGCTGCGCTGGTAATTGACGGCTTGAGCCGCTATCTGGTGACCAAGGGGCGAGCCACCCCGCAATCGGCCGACCTTGCAGCCCGCATGCTGCTGGCAAGGGTCGCACCTGAATACCGGATCAAGGACATCCCGGCCAACGTGACGTACGGCAGTATCCCATGGACACAACTGGCAATCGCGGCGGCCAAGCTGGAGGCCCACTCCCCAGGGCGCGTACTTACGATGAGCTACAGCCAGGTGCTTGCCGCCGCCGAGTCTATCGATGTTGGCGCACCGCTCACCCACCATATCCAGCATAAAGCCTTGAGCAATTGGGGAGTCGTCCATGGACTGTTGAGAGCCGGCGACATCGCGCCCACCCAGAGTGAAATGCAGGCAGTGCAAAACGCATTCAATGCCCAACAGAGCGCATTGCAAGCCACGTCCACAGCGCTTGCAACGCCCATCCCCAGCCGTGAAACGATGGCGCTGGAGCTGCTCCGCGCAGAGTTCCCGGGAGTCCCGGACAGCGTTTTCAAGGCAAGAAACATCCTCAAAGCCAACTTGACTCCAGGACGGCCCGGTCGCTTCCCTGGCAACCACTCAATGCTGGATATCGTCATGCAGGGCGACAAGGTCAAGCATGACGACAAAGAACATTGGCTGACTCAAGACAAGCGAATTCCCATTAATGAGTTCTGCGAAAAGTCCGCGAGCGGCAAACTGACGGTGGCAGATGCCTTTACCGAGCGTTACAACCAGACCATAACGGAACTGGAAAAAGGCCACACAGGCCTGACCCAGTACCTCATCTCGAACCTGCCGCCAGAGGACAAGCAGAACTTCGAGTACGGCCAGCTCGAGTTTTTCCATACCAATGAATATAAAATAGGCACCGACTTCAGCACGAAGACCCTGACCAAGCGGGGCCATACGCTGGATGTGAAAACCACCCGCGACGGCCAGGTCAACGTTTATCGCATTGACACCAGCGCAGGCACTGTTTCAAAGCAAAACCACCTCATCGACCAGTACTCCCCGCCTTACGGCAAGCTCGATAGAAGAGCCGCCAACAGGCTGTATAGAACCGTCCAGTTCAATCCGTTCGAAGACGAGCACGTTAAGCAGTCCACGGAAAAAGCGGCCGTCTCGCAAATACCGCAAGTATTCAATTCCGAACGCACGAACTACATCGCCAAAGTATTCGCCAAGTCCCTCGACCTGCACAACGATGATCTGCGTAAACATGCCAGCGGCATGACCTCCTATGACAAAAGCGCAGCTGCCGACGATGCCATCGGCGATTTTTTCCTCAACCTGATTCCGTTCAGGTCGGCGATTGTCAATTTCATGCAAGGTAACGTTGGCGAAGGCTTGTTCGACCTTGGCCTTGACGTGGTTGGGCTGGTCACGCTGGGCGCCGGCAAGGCCGCCCAGGCGGGCAAGGTATTGACCAAGGGCGTGACCAGCCTGAAGGCCGCATCGAAAACCGTGCGATTCCTTGGCGGCGCCGCGCTGGAGGCACTCAACCCACTGGGTGGCGCTGGCGACCTGCTCAAGGGCGCCAGCCGCCTTGTGTGGTCCAAGGGAAAGTCCGCGGTTAATTTTCTCCGGGGGGCCAGCGGCAGCTACGATGTACTCAAAGAAGCGGGCAAGCAGCATGCCGTGGTTGCCGTGGGTACCTACAAGCTCCTCGACCACACCGAGGAAACGGGAGCAGTGTTGCGCAACGGCAACTGGTACGACTATGACGTGGCGAAGGGGCAGCCCTATGGGACGCCGCTGAAGGATTTCAGACCTGGCATCGTGGCGGCTGCGGATGAGCTCAAAGTGCTCAACCCGCCCGCACTGCGGGACTACGCGGTGGACATCTCGCCCGACCGGCTGCAGGTGAAAGGCCTCCAATCAAATATCTACAAAGACCACAACGGTAAGGAATTCATAAAAATTGACCACCGGTTTTATCAGTCCAAACTCAAGGATGGTCAACGTGTTATCCAGCACCCCAACGCAGGCCATCCCGACCTTGCGGTCAGGGACTTGGGCGGCCGAGGATGGGAGCTTTCGGCAACAGCGAATCGTTTACTCGGTGGTGAGCCCTGGTCTGCCTGGAAGCTCAATGAGAACACCTACATCGTGCCGATAGACGACATAAAAATACTCACAGACTCTCCGTACCCCTACGTCATCAACTACCAAGGCATGAATTACGCCACCACCTTTGACACCAAGGTGGGCGCCTGGTCAGCCGGGGTGGGGAATACCAAAGGGACAACGCCTGAATATTTCTGGAGAAGCGCAAAAAATAAATGGCAGAGAGGCTCACTGGAAAACTATCAAAATGCCAAAAAGATAGCCGATCACAACTTCAGGTTTATCGAAGCACCCGCGCCGGCCATATTGCAGATGCCCAAGAACATCCGCCCCGTCCCCCAAGACATTCACTATTTCTGGGCCGGTGGCGAAATACCGGACAGGTTGATCAAGAATATCGCGGCCAACACCGACAAAATGCCTGGGTTCAAATCCATCGTGCATGTCGACGCCGACACCCCTGAGCTATTCCAGGCAATCAAGCTCAAGCTGGCAAAAGACGCCCCCGGTGTCACAGCCATGAACTTGCATGAAGAAGAGTTCTTCCAGTCATTGAAAAACACAGAGCTGTATTCATATTTCCGCAAGGGTCAGGGCAAGAACCTCGCTGCGACTTCCGATGTAGCCCGCTATCCGCTGATGAATAAATACGGAGGCATTTATCTCGACACCGATGATGCGATCAAAGGCGCGGTCGGATCGGCAGGCTTAAATGCGGGCGACTCGGATATCCTGGTCAGTCGACCTGTCGCCCATAAGCTGACTGACTACAAGCCATTTTTTAATACGAGTAACTTCGCCACGCAACCGAGTAATCCGGTCATAGCTGAAATGATCACCGAGATGAATCAACGCTTCACCAAAAACAAGGCCTATTTTGAAGCCAATCGCCCGACCATCGACAAAAATCCCAAGGGTGGGTTCGACTACACCTCGGACTTCCTGGAGTACGAAGGCAAGATTTTTGAAACCGTAGGCCCGAACATGTTTGACGATGTGCTGAAATCCAGGCGACCTGACATTTACGACGCAGGTTTTGATGGAATGAGCAAAGAAAAAATGCAGCAAGGCAAACACGGGTTCACGCCCGGAAAACCGTTCAACCTTGAGGACGACACCCGCCAGTATTACGCCAGCAAAGGTCTGACAGAGCCCGATGGGCTCCAACAAAGCGTACAGGAGGCCAGGAAGCACTATCGTGCTTACCGTGATCAACTACAGATCAGCGTCGGTGCCGAACATTCGTGGATCAATTCATAGACTGTCCCGCTCGGGCATGAACAACCGATACCAGAAAATCGCCACCTCGCGGGTTTGCGGATCAATGCCGCGATAACGCAGGTGGTCGATCCCGCCCAACACATAACCACAGCGCTCGTACAAACGACAGGCGCCCAGGTTATTGTTCTGGGTTTCCAGCATCATGCCCGGCAGGTTTTTCTTGCGAGCCCAGAACTGCGCCACATCCAGCAACGCCTTGGCCACGCCGTGGCGTCGCGCAGGCAACACCACGGCCAGCTCATCGACGTGGGCAAAACCGTTCCAGTTGGTGCTGACCACCACATGCCCCACCGCGCGATCATCCAGGTAGGCCATGAAGATCGCGCTGTCGGCGGCATTGCGAAAACTGGCGAACTCTTCTGGGTCAATACCGTAGCACTTGCGGTACGGCAGGACCCGCTCCACAGGCCATTGGTCGACACGCTGGCCCATCTGCGGCACACCATAGGCGCTGACCTCAAAGCTGAAGTCATTGCCCCATACATAGGGGTCGAAACCTTCATCGGCGACCCGCACACTGAGCCCTGGGTACTTCGGGTTCATTACAGCTTGCATAAACATCCTTAGCTCTTGATGCAATCGACGGTGTAACAACGGCCACTGCCGTCATCTTCGTGTTGCAGCCCATGAACATCCGCGACAAAACCGGGGAAGCTGCTATCGAACGTACGGGCAAACGCCAGGTAGTCGATGATTGAACGGGTTGACTCGGTAAAGCGTTCACCGGGCATGATCAACGGTATACCGGGCGGATAAGGCACCAGCATCACGGCCGCAACACGCCCTGGCAAGGCATCGATAGGAACTGCCTCCACCTCGCCCCTCACCAACTGGTCGTAGGCATCGGCGGGTTTCATCGCGATTTCCGGCAACACCGTATACATGCGTTTGAGATGCTTGGCGGTAGCGTTGCTACGGTAACAGCTGTGCAACTGGTCGCAAAGGTCGCGCAGCCCCATGCCCTGATAACGCGCGGGGCCTTGGGCATGCACCGACGGCAGACAACTGGCCAGGCTGGCATTGGCGTCGTAGCTGCGCTTGAACTCCAGCAGTTCGGTGAGCAAGGTGCTCCACTTGCCCTTGGTGATGCCCATGGAAAACAACACAAGGAATGAATACAACCCGGTTTTTTCCACCACCAGGCCGCGCTCCCAGAGAAACTTGCTGACTACCGCAGCGGGAATCCCGCAGTCGCTCAGGGCGCCCCCGGCATTGAGTCCGGGCATCACCAGCGTCACCTTGATCGGATCGAGTAATACGTAGTCTTCGGCAACGTCGCCAAAACCATGCCACTCATCCTGAGGGTGCAACAACCAATCCGCGGTGACGACCCGGTCGATACCGGTGACCGAGGGCGGCTGCCAGATGGAAAACCACCAGTCTTCGGCAGCGATATGCTGGCGAAGGTTGGCCAGGGCTCGCCTGAAACTCAGGGCCTCGTCGAACATTTCCTGCAACAGCGAACGCCCGGCCGGACCTTCCATCATCGCTGACGCCACGTCCAATGAAGCGATGATGCTGTATTGCGGCGAGGTCGAGATATGCATCATGAAGGCTTCGTTGAACCGGTCACGGTCCAGTTGCCGCGCACCACCGTCCTGCACATGGATCATCGACGCCTGACTGAAGGCCGCCAGCAGTTTGTGGGTGCTATGGGTGGTGAAGACCAAGGGGCTGTCCGGGGTGCGTGAGGTGCCCATGCCATAGCGCCCGGCGAAGAACTCGTGGAACGCGGCATAGGCGTACCAGGCCTCGTCAAAATGCAGCACCTCGACGCTGCTACCCAGTTGCTGCTTGATCAATTCGGCGTTGTAGCACAGGCCGTCGTAGGTGGAATTGGTCACTACCGCCAGCTTCACTTTCGCAGGCCGGCCACGGGTCAGGGGGCTGGCATCGATCTTGGCGCGGATCGACTCTGGACTGAACTCACTCAGGGGAATGGGGCCGATGATCCCCAGTTCGTTGCGCTCAGGGCACAGGTACAGCGGGATGGCACCGGTCATGATGATCGAGTGCAACACCGATTTGTGGCAATTGCGATCCACCAGTACCAGATCGTCGCGACCGACCATGGAATGCCAGACGATCTTGTTGGCGGTGGACGTGCCATTGATCACAAAGAACGTATGGTCAGCGCCAAAGTTGCGAGCGGCGCGGGCTTCGGCTTCGGCCAAGGGCCCGGTGTGATCAAGCAGCGAGCCCAGCTCGGGAACTGAAACAGACAAGTCCGAACGCAGGGTATTTTCCCCGAAGAACTGATGAAACGCCTGCCCTACCGGGCTTTTGCGATAGGCCACGCCGCCGCCGTGGCCGGGAGTGTGCCATGAGTAGTTGGAGTCGGCGGTGTGTTGCACCAGGGCCTTGAAGAACGGCGGCAGCAGGCCATCGAGATAACTGCGTGCAGCCCGGGCGACCTGGCGCGCCAGGAACGGCACGGTGTCTTCAAACAGATAGAGAATCCCGCGCAGTTGGTTGAGCTCGCTCATGGCATCGGCGGGGGCATTTTCCAGGGTGACTTGCTCGCCCAGGGCAAAGATCGGCAGGTTGGGCGCCCTCATCCGCGCCAGGCGGATCAGCTCGACCATGTTTTGCAGCAGATGGGTATTTTCCCCGGCACCCTCCGCGGCGATCAGCATGCACGCCAGGCCGTGGTGGGTGGAGGCCACGAGACGTCCCTCGGCATAGTCCACCGCACAAAAGATACTGAAGCCCTCCTGTTCCAACTCCCTGGCGATGCCTCGAACCCGATCACCGGCAACGGTGTCGACCTTGATGTCACGGTGCACGATCAGAATGGGGAACTTCAGGTCTTTGTACATGAGCGCTCTTACTTCTGAGGCTTTGCAATCAGAGTAGAAGCTGGACGCGAATGTGGCGAATGAAGATTTTGCAGGCGATGAAGATCAGCTGTGGGAGAGGGCTTGCCCCCTCCACATTTTTACTGCATTGAGCCTGGGTTATTGTTGGGTCAACTGGGTCCACAACGCCGGCGCACCCGCCGACTTGGCAATCGCTTCCAACCGCGCCGCATGCTCGGCCAAATCCTGCTCGCTGGCCCGGATAATCGGCGTAGGCCTGCGATCAGCCGGCAGACGGCGGATTTCCGAAGGGCGGTTGCCGGAGCCTTCCGCCGATCCGGCGCCATCTGAGGCATTGCCGGCCAGGGACAGGCTGGTCTGCCCGCCGGTCATGGTCAGGTAGACGTCGGCCAGGATCTCGGAGTCGAGCAAGGCGCCGTGCAGTTCACGCCCAGAGTTATCGACGCCGTAACGCTTGCACAAGGCATCGAGGCTGTTGCGTTGGCCCGGGTGACGCTCACGGGCCATCATCAGGGTATCGAGGATCGTGCAGTGCTGGGAGATGTCCGCACGGTCCATCTGCCCCATCAGGGCAAATTCGTTGTTGATAAAACCGATGTCGAACGCCGCGTTATGGATGATCAGTTGGGCGCCATTGATAAACTCGAAGAACTCATCGGCCACTTCGGCAAAACGCGGCTTGCCCTTGAGGAATTCGTCGGTGATGCCGTGGACGCCAATCGCGCCTTCGTCACTGTCGCGGTCCGGTTGCAGGTAGACGTGGAAGTGGCGGCCAGTCAGGCGGCGGCCCATCAGTTCGACACAGCCGATTTCGATGATCCGGTGACCATCGGTCACCGGCATGCCGGTGGTTTCGGTATCGAGTACAACAGATCGGATGGCCATCAGGGTTCAGCTCTCAACGGTGTGGTGTGAATCAAAGGGCGCGATGTTAACACGTGGGCTGGCTTCAGCTCTGCTTGTAGCCGCGCACTTCATCCACGCCACGGTTGGCCAACTGGTCGGCGCGCTCGTTGCCAGGGTGGCCGATGTGTCCACGCACCCACTTCCAGGTGATGTCGTGACGGTTGCATTGCTCGTCGAGCAATTGCCACAGGTCGGCGTTCTTGACCGGCTCCTTGGCTGCGGTCTTCCAGCCGCGCTTTTTCCAATTGACCATCCACTCGTTGATGCCCTTCATTACATATTGCGAGTCGGTCACCAGCAGGACGTTGCAGCGACGCTTGAGCTCTTCGAGGCCGCGAATGGCGCCCATCAGTTCCATGCGGTTATTGGTGGTGTTGGCTTCGCCGCCCCACAGTTCCTTCTCCACGCCCTTGCACACCAGCAGGGCACCCCAGCCGCCAGGGCCTGGGTTACCCTTGCAGGCGCCGTCGGTGAAGAGTTCTACGCTATCGGTCATCGGTTGCATCCATCAAGACGGGCTGGCGGTCGTTGACCGACAGTATCCCGAGGCCGGGCAGCCCGGCCTGAAATCAATAAAGAGGTTTAGGGTTCGCTTTGCTCGCGGTTGACCTTGGCCATTGGCATCGGTACCAGCTTGCCCATGGGTTGTCGCAGTACCTGGCGCACCGGCCGCAGCCCCACCACGATCTTGCGCGCCACCAATAAATAGAAGCCACCACCCGAGAGTTGCCAGGCACCCGCCCGGCGCTCCCAGCCGGCCAGGCGCCCCTGCCACTTGGCCGTCGCCAGCGGCGGACGATAGCACCCGAAGCGGCGTTTCTCCAGCGCGAAGCCCAGCAGGTTCAGCCAGTCCCCAACCCGCGATGGTGAGATGCAGCGCGCCTGGCGCAGGCCGTCATGAGCGAACACACGGCGCAGGCCCCAGCTGCTCCAGGGGTTGATGCCGACAATCAGCAAATGGCCACCAGGGCGCACGCTGCTCGCCGCTTCGCGCAGCAAGCCATGGGGCGACAGGCAGAAATCCAGGCCATGCTGCAACACCACCACATCGGCGGCGTGCTCGCTCAAGGGCCAGGCCTGCTCGTCACAGACGATTTCCACCCCCGGCAGCGGCGCGCCCAAGCGCACATTGCGTTGCACCTGGGGCGCCGACGGCGGGGTTTCGGCCGACGGCCCGTAATGCACCAGGTAGCCACCAAAGAACCGGCCCAGTTCGTCATCGAGCATGCGCCGTTCTTCATCCAGCAGAAATTGCCCAATCGGCCCGGACAACCATTCGCGGGCCGCACTGATCAGGGCCAGCCACTCAGGATCGGCCTGGGCGAACGCTTTATCGGTCATTGCATTCTCCAACTCGCCTAGACGTTCTAAGATGCACCAATGTGTTCAGCTTGGCGAATCGAAGAATGATACAGATCAGTGCCCTACCCGCCTTCACCGACAACTACATCTGGTTGTTGCAAGACCCTGCCACCCGGCGCTGCGTCGTGGTCGACCCGGGCGATGCCGCGCCAGTGCTGGCCTGGCTCCAGCAGAACACCGAGTGGACGCTCAGCGACATCCTGGTCACCCACCATCACCATGATCACGTGGGCGGTGTCGAGCAACTGAAACAGGTGACCGGCGCCAAGGTCTACGGCCCGGCCAACGAAAAAATCCCGGCGCGGGACGTGGCGCTGCAGGACAATGACCGTATCAACGTGCTGGGCTGGGACTTCGACGTCTACGCCGTGCCAGGGCATACCCTGGGCCATATCGCCTTTTATCACGAAGGGGTGCTGTTGTGTGGCGATACCTTGTTCGCCGCCGGTTGCGGGCGCCTGTTCGAAGGCACACCGGAGCAGATGCATGCCTCCCTTGAACGCCTGGCCGCCCTGCCCGCCGATACGCTGGTGTACTGCACCCATGAATACACACAAAGTAATCTCAAGTTTGCCCAGGCCGTGGAACCGCACAACGCCGACATCGCCGCACGGGTAGAAGACGTTGCCCGATTACGGGCTCGGGGCGAGATGACGCTGCCTTCCAATCTGGCCCTGGAAAAACGCACTAATCCTTTCCTGCGCACCGCTGAAACATCCGTTAAACAAAAAGCGGACGAACGGAATGGCCGCGACAACCGCTCTGGGGCCGAGGTGTTTGCTAGCTTGAGGGCTTGGAAAGATAAGTTCTAAGAGGAGCTATTCTGGTAGGTAATTTCTGAATGGTTGACCGGAACCGAAGCGCTTTCTAGAATCGCCCGACATTTTTGCCCGGAACTTACTTCCAGCCAATGTCGTCATCTATTCGTAAATCCATTTCTTCAGACGCATTGACCCGCCTGGCTCAAGCCGTGGCGGTGGCTGTTTCCGCGACTCTGGCGGGCTGCCAATCGACCCATTACGCTGCACAATCCACCGTGCAACCCAAACCCAATCTTGCTGCCAAGATCAAGCAAAAACCTATTTGGCTATCAGAGAAGCCTAGTCCCGAAGTGCCCCAGGATGTCTGGGAACGCATGCGTCGGGGCTTTCAATTGCAGGACGGCGTTGGCGTCAACCCGCGCATCGAGCAACAGCGCCTGTGGTTCGCCAGCAACCCGTCCTTCCTCGAGAACGCCGGCGAACGCGGCAGCCTCTACATTCATTACATCGTCGAACGCCTTGAAGAACGCAACATGCCCCTGGAGCTGGCGCTGCTGCCAGTGATTGAGAGTGCCTACAACCCAATGGCCTATTCGCGCAGCGATGCAGTCGGCTTGTGGCAGTTCATTCCCTCCACCGGGCGCTACTTCAACCTGCGCCAGACCCGTGCCTACGACGGCCGTCGCGACATTACCGCCTCCACCACCGCCGCCCTGGACTACCTGACGCGTCTGCATGACATGTTCAATGGCGACTGGCTGCTGGCCCTGGCGGCCTATAACGCCGGTGAAGGCACCGTCAGCCGGGCTATCGAGCGCAACGAAAAGCTCGGCCTGCCCACCGATTACTGGAACCTGCCCCTGCCCCAGGAAACCAAGGACTACGTACCCAAGTTCCTGGCCCTGTCCCAGGTGGTACTGGCGCCCGAGGCCTACGGTGTCAACCTGAACCCGATTGCCAACACGCCGTATTTCGAAGTGGTTGAAGTCAAGCAAAGCATGGACCTGTCACGGGTTGCCGCGCTGGCCGAGATCGACGAAGACGAACTGTTCCAGCTCAACCCGGCCTTGAAACAACGCACCACTCTGGATGGCCCCCAGCATCTGCTGGTACCAACCTCCAAGGCCCAACTGCTGACCAGCACTCTTTCGACGATGAAGCCGGAAGAATTGCTGAGCATGCGCCCCAAGAAGCCAGTGTTCGACGAAGTCGAGACCAAGGCAGTGGCCGGGCGTACCCGCAGCTACAAGGTGCGCAGTGGCGACAACCTCACCTTGATCGCCAAGGCCAACAAGGTCGACGTGCATGACCTGCAACGCTGGAACAAGCTCAACGGCCAGGCCCTCAAGGTCGGCCAGACCTTGGTGATGCAGGACACCCGTAAAGCTGCGGCGAAAAAACCGGTGCAGTACAAGGTCAAGAAAGGCGACTCGCTGTACATGGTCGCCAAGCGCTTCAACGTCGAGATGCAACATCTCAAGCGTTGGAACCCGCGCACCGGCCAGGCCTTGAAGCCCGGGCAGATGCTGGTGGTTTCCGGGCCAAGGTAAAGCCCCAAGAACACCCAGGAGCTAATGTGGGAGGGGGCTTGCCCCCGATAGCGGTGGGTCAGCCAATACACAGGCTAACTGACACACCGCAATCGGGGGCAAGCCCCCTCCCACATTGTTCTCCATCGTCCCAACTGGCTTTTTCCAACCGGAACAAGCTGTTACTGTACCGATCATAAAGCCCAAGCCGCCTGGATCGGATCTCTGACTTGAAGCGTCCTCTCCTTCTACTAATAAGTCTGGCCTTGAGCTTTGCCGCGAACGCGACGATTACCGAGAGCCACGGTTACGCGCAGTTCGGCTCACTCAAGTACCCGGCCAAATTCACCCATTACGATTGGGTAAATCCTGCAGCGCCCAAAGGCGGAACCCTGCGGATCATGGGATTTGGCACCTTCGACACCCTCAATCCTTATACTTTCAAGGGTACCAGCCCGGTGGCCACCGGCAACTTCCTGCAATACGGCGTCAATGAGCTGAACGAACCCTTAATGGTCGGCACCGGCCAATACGCGCCGTCCGGCGACGAGCCTACCTCCAGCTACGGCCTGATTGCCCAGTCAGTGGAATACAGCGAAGACCGCAGCTGGGTCGTCTTCAACTTGCGCCCCGAGGCGCGCTTTCACGATGGCAAGCCGATCACTGCCGATGACGTGGCATTTTCCTATCGCACCCTGCTGACCGAAGGCCACCCCCAATACCGCACCAACCTGCAGGAAGTGGCGCGGGTCGATATTCTCAACCGCCACCGCATCCGCTTCGTGTTCAAGCGCGCCGGCAACCCATTGCTGATCCTGCGCCTGGGCGAACTGCCGGTGCTGCCCATGCACTATTGGAAGAATCGCGATTTCAAGGCCACCACCTTCGAGCCACCGTTGGGTAGCGGGCCTTACCGCATCACCAAGGTCTCCCCTGGCCGGCAACTGGTATTCGAGCGGGTCAAGGATTACTGGGGTAAGGACCTGCCGGTCAACCGCGGCTTCTATAACTACGACAAAGTCGACGTGGAGTTCTACCGCGACAGCGACGTAGCCTTTGAAGCCTTCAAAGCCGGCGAATTCGACATCTATATCGAACACCAGGCCAAGAACTGGGCCACGGGCTACAACTTCCCGGCGGTCAATCGCGGTGACGTGATCAAGGCGCAGATTGCGCACCAGATTCCCACCCAGAGCCAGGGCCTGTTCATGAACAGCCGACGCCCAGCCTTCAGCCAGGCCAAGGTGCGCGAAGCCCTGGGGTTGATGTTCGATTTCGAATGGACCAACCGCACCCTGTTCAGCAACGCCTATAAGCGTTCGGTGAGCTATTACCCCAACAGCGAATTCTCGGCCAGCGGCCTGCCGACCGGGCATGAGTGGTTGATGCTTTCCCCTTACCGCGACCAATTGCCGTCCGCCCTCTTCACCCAGCCCTTCAGCCTGCCGCAAACCGACGGCCGCGGCATCCCCCGCGATACCCTGCGCCGTGCCCTGGGCTTGCTCGGCGACGCCGGCTGGAAGCTGTCGGGACAAGGGCAACGCCTGCTCAACAAGGACGGGCAACCGCTGCGCCTGGAGATCCTGCTGGTCAACCCGAACCTTGAGCGGATCCTGCAACCTTATGTCGAAAATCTGACCCGCATCGGTATCGACGCCCGCTTGCGCACGGTCGACCGTGCACAGTACAAACAGCGCCTCGATCAATTCGATTTCGACATGATTCTAATGACTCTCAACCAGACCTTAAGCCCCGGTCTTGAGCAGTGGCAGTACTTCCACTCCAGCCAGGCCGCGATCAAGGGCAGCAAGAATTACGCCGGCATCGCCAACCCGGTGGTCGATCACCTGCTGGACCAACTGCTGGCGGCGCAGACCCGCGAAGAACAACTGGCCGCCGGCCGTGCCCTGGACCGTGTGCTGCTGTGGCAGCACTACAGCATTCCCAACTGGTACCTCAACTATCATCGCCTGGCGTACCGCAACCGGTTCGCCTTCGTCACCACGCCGCCCTATAGCCTGGGCCTGAGCGCGTGGTGGCTGAAAGCTTCGGAGAAAGCCCAATGATATCTTTGCGTACTACCCTGCTCGCCAGCCTGTTGCTGTGCACCGCAGCGCAAGCCGCCCCGCAACATGCGCTGACCCTCTACAACGAGCCACCCAAGTACCCCGCCGACTTCAAGCATTTTGACTACGTAAACCCCGACGCCCCCAAGGGCGGCACCTTCCGTGAATCGGCCATGGGCGGTTTCGACAGCCTCAATCCCTACATCAGCAAGGGCGTGCCGGCGGACAACCTGCAGTTGATCTACGACACCCTGGCCGTGCAAAGCCTGGATGAGCCCATTACCGAATACGGCCTGGTAGCCGGCAAGATCGAAAAGGCCCCGGACAACAGCTGGGTGCGTTTTTACCTGCGCCCCGAGGCGCGCTTCCACGATGGCCACCCGATCCGCGCCGAAGACGTGGTCTTCACCTTCCAGACCCTGATCAAGGACGGTAACCCGCTATATCGCAACTACTACGCCGACGTCGATGAAGTGGTGGCCGAAGACCCACTGCGGGTGTTGTTCAAGTTCAAGCGCACCAACAACCGTGAGTTGCCGCTGATCCTCGGGCAGTTGCCGGTGCTGCCCAAGCACTGGTGGGCGACCCGCGATTTTTCCAAGGGCAACCTGGAAATCCCCCTGGGCAGCGGGCCGTACCAGGTGGCCGAGGTCAAGCCCGGACGCATGATCCGCTACGAGCGGGTCAAGGACTACTGGGCCAAGGACCTGCCGGTGACCAAGGGCTTCTACAATTTCGATACCCGCATCACCGACTACTACCGCGACAGCACCGTGTCCCTGGAGGCATTGAAGGCCGGGCAGTTCGACTATTGGCTGGAATTCAGCGCGAAGAACTGGGCCAATGCCTACAACATTCCGGCAGTAGCCCAGGGCCGCTTGATCAAGGAAGAAATTCCCAACGGCAACCCTACCGGGATGCAGGGCTTCGTGTTCAACACACGCAAGCCGATGTTCCAGGACGTGCGCGTGCGCAAGGCCATCAGCCTGTTGCTGGATTTCGAATGGAGCAACAAGCAGCTGTTCAATGGCGCCTACACCCGCACCCGCAGCTACTTCGAGAACTCGGAAATGGCCGCCACCGGCTTACCCGGCCCGGATGAGCTGGCGATCCTTGAACCGTTGCATGACAAGATCCCTGCCGAAGTCTTCACCCAGGCGTTCGAGCCGTCCAGAACCGACGGCAGCGGCATGATCCGCACCCAGCAGCGCGAGGCTTACCAACTGCTGCAAGAGGCCGGTTGGAAGATCGTCGACGACAAGATGGTCGACACCACCGGCAAGCCGGTGACCATCGAGTTCCTGCTGGCCCAGACCGAGTTCGAACGCATCCTGCTGCCGTTCAAGCGCAACCTGGCGGACCTGGGCATCAACCTGGTGATTCGTCGGGTGGATGTCTCGCAGTTCATCAACCGCCTGCGCTCGCGGGACTTCGACATGCTGGTGGGCAGCTTCCCGCAATCCACTTCGCCGGGTAACGAACAGCGCGAATTCTGGAAATCCTCCAGCGCCGACAAGCCGGGCAGCCGCAACTACATGGGCCTCAAGGACCCCGCCGTCGACCAACTGGTGGAAGAGCTGATCGACGCCGGCTCGCGCCAGAGCCTGATAGCCCACGCCAGGGCGCTGGATCGCGTACTCCAGTTTGGTTACTACGTGATCCCCAACTGGCACATCAAGACCTTCCGCGTGGCGTACTGGGACCATTTGGGCCATCCGAAGGTCTCTCCACGCTATGACGTGGGCACGGCCACCTGGTGGGCCAAGCCCGACGTCAAGCCGGCCGTCTCCCTGGACACCACGCAAAACGCCGATACGGCGAGCGGAGGCGATTGAATGCTGGCTTATATTGTTCGCCGCCTGTTGCTGATCATCCCCACGCTGTTCGGGATCCTGCTGATCAACTTCGTCATCATCCAGGCAGCCCCCGGTGGCCCGGTGGAGCAGATGATCGCCAAGCTCGAAGGCTTTGACGGCGCCACCAGCCGCATCGCCGGTGGCGGTGCCGAAGTCGCAGTGGCCGGTTCCAGCTACCGTGGCGCCCAGGGCCTGGACCCGGCGCTGATCCAGGAAATCGAAAAGATGTACGGCTTCGACAAGTCGGCGCCGGAACGTTTGTGGATCATGGTCAAGAACTACGCCCAGCTGGATTTCGGCGACAGCTTTTTTCGTGACGCCAAGGTCATCGATCTGATCAAGGAAAAGATGCCGGTGTCCATCTCCCTCGGGTTATGGAGCACCTTGATCATGTACCTGGTGTCGATCCCCCTGGGGATCGCCAAGGCTACGCGCCACGGCAGCCACTTCGATGTGTGGACCAGCTCGGCGATCATCGTCGGCTATGCGATCCCGGCGTTCCTGTTTGCGATCCTGCTGATTGTGGTGTTTGCCGGTGGCAGTTACCTGGACTGGTTCCCGTTGCGCGGCCTGACCTCCAACAACTTCGATGAGTTGAGTTGGAGCGGCAAGATCCTCGATTACTTCTGGCACCTGGCCCTGCCCGTCACCGCGCTGGTGATCGGTAACTTCGCGACCATGACCCTGCTGACCAAGAACAGCTTCCTCGACGAGATCAACAAACAGTACGTGGTCACCGCCAAGGCCAAGGGGCTGACCAACCATCGCGTGCTCTACGGTCACGTATTCCGCAACGCCATGCTGCTGGTGATCGCCGGTTTCCCTTCGGCCTTCATCGGCATCTTCTTTACCGGTTCGTTGCTGGTGGAAGTGATCTTCTCCCTCGACGGCCTGGGCCTGATGAGCTTTGAAGCGGCGATCAACCGTGATTACCCGGTGGTGTTCGGCACGCTGTTTATCTTCACCCTGCTGGGGCTGGTCGTGAAACTGATCGGTGACCTCACCTATACCCTGGTCGATCCGCGTATCGACTTCGCCAGCCGGGAGCATTGAGATGAACCTGTCCCCCCTCAATCGCCGCCGGTTCGAGCGGTTCAAGGCCAACAAGCGTGGCTGGTGGTCGCTGTGGCTGTTCCTGGTCCTGTTCGTGCTGAGCCTGGGCGCCGAGCTGATCGCTAACGACAAACCCCTGGCCGTGCACTTCGACGGCGGCTGGTACTTCCCGGCGCTCAAGCGCTACCCGGAGACCACCTTCGGCGGCGAGTTCCCCCTGGAAGCCAACTACAAGAGCCCGTACATCCAGGAGCTGCTCAAGGCCAAGGACGCCTGGACCCTCTGGGCGCCGATCCCGTTCAGCTACCAGAGCATCAACTACGACCTGAAGGTCCCTGCCCCCGCGCCCCCCTCGAGCGCCAACCTGCTGGGCACCGATGACCAGGGCCGTGATGTGCTGGCGCGAGTGATCTATGGCTTTCGCGTGTCGGTGCTGTTTGCCCTGACCCTGACCGTGCTGAGTTCGATCATCGGTGTGATTGCCGGCGCCTTGCAGGGTTTCTACGGCGGCTGGGTCGACCTGGCGGGGCAGCGCTTTCTGGAGATCTGGTCGGGGTTGCCGGTGCTCTACCTGCTGATCATCCTCGCCAGCTTCGTGCAGCCCAACTTCTGGTGGCTGCTGGGGATCATGCTGCTGTTTTCCTGGATGAGCCTTGTGGATGTGGTGCGCGCCGAGTTCCTGCGCGGGCGCAATCTTGAATACGTGCGCGCAGCACGGGCGCTGGGCATGCAGAACGGCGCGATCATGTTCCGGCATATCCTGCCCAATGCGATGGTCTCGACCATGACCTTCCTGCCCTTCATCCTCACCGGCGCCATTGGCACCCTCACCGCACTGGATTTTCTCGGCTTCGGGCTGCCGGCAGGTTCGCCGTCGCTGGGTGAACTGGTGGCCCAGGGCAAATCCAACCTGCAGGCGCCGTGGCTGGGCATGAGTGCCTTCGCGGTGCTGGCGATCATGTTGAGTTTGCTGGTATTTATCGGCGAGTCCGCTCGCGATGCGTTCGACCCGAGGAAATGAGATGACTCAGGACAATCTGCTCGAAATCCGCGACCTGAGTGTCGAGTTCGTCACGGGCGAGCATCACCATCGCGTGGTCAATCACGTCAGCTTCGACATCAAGCGTGGCGAAACCCTGGCGTTGGTAGGTGAAAGCGGATCCGGCAAATCAGTGACAGCCCATTCGATCCTGCGCCTGCTGCCCTATCCATTGGCAAGGCACCCCTCCGGCACCATCGAATATGCCGGGCAAGACCTGCTGACCCTGAAAGAAAAAACCCTGCGGCATATTCGCGGCAACCGTATCGCAATGATCTTCCAGGAGCCGATGACCTCGTTGAATCCGCTGCATTGCATCGAGAAGCAGATCAACGAAGTGCTCGGCCTGCACAAGGGCCTTACCGGCAAGGTCGCCACCCAGCGCACCCTGGAACTGCTGGAGCTGGTGGGCATTCCCGAGCCGCACAAGCGCCTCAAGGCCCTGCCCCACGAACTGTCCGGCGGCCAGCGCCAGCGGGTGATGATCGCCATGGCCCTGGCCAACGAGCCGGAACTGCTGATTGCCGATGAGCCGACCACGGCCCTCGACGTCACCGTGCAGTTGAAGATCCTCGAACTACTAAAGGAGTTGCAGGCCCGCCTGGGCATGGCACTGCTGCTGATCAGCCACGACCTCAACCTGGTGCGACGCATCGCCCACCGCGTGTGCGTGATGCAACAGGGCTGCATCGTCGAGCAGGCCGATTGCGAGACGCTGTTCCAGTCACCCCAGCATCCCTACACCCAGGAGTTGCTGGCGGCGGAGCCCAGCGGTGGGCCGGCCAACAACGCAGTGGGCCCAGCGCTGCTGGAAGTCGACGACCTGAAAGTCTGGTTTCCGATCAAGAAAGGTTTCTTGCGCAACACCGTCGACTACGTCAAGGCCGTGGACGGGATCAACTTCAGCCTGCCCCAAGGGCAGACCCTGGGCATTGTAGGTGAAAGCGGCTCGGGCAAATCCACCCTGGGTCTGGCCATCTTGCGTTTGATCGGCAGCCAAGGCGGTATTCGCTTCGAAGGCCAGCAACTGGACAAGCTCACCCAGCAACAGGTGCGCCCATTGCGCCGGGAAATGCAGGTGGTGTTCCAGGACCCGTTCGGCAGCCTGAGCCCGCGCATGTGCGTCAGCGAGATCGTCGGCGAGGGCTTGCGCATCCACAAGATGGGCACGCCTGCCGAGCAGGAAGCGGCGATCATCGCGGCGCTCAAGGAGGTGGGCCTGGACCCCGAGTCCCGCCATCGATACCCCCACGAATTCTCCGGCGGCCAGCGCCAGCGCATCGCCATCGCCCGCGCCCTGGTGCTCAAGCCGCGGCTGATCCTGCTCGACGAACCCACCTCGGCCCTGGACCGTACGGTACAACGCCAGGTGGTGGAATTGCTGCGCGGCCTGCAGGCCAAGTACAACCTGACCTACCTGTTTATCAGCCATGACCTGGCGGTGGTGAAGGCGCTGAGTCACCAGTTGATGGTGGTCAAGCAAGGTCAGGTGGTGGAACAGGGCGACGCGCAAAATATTTTTGCTGATCCGCAGCACGCCTACACCCGACAGTTGCTCAAGGCAGCCTTCCTGGTACCTGCCTGACGGAACGCGGGGCGGAATATGGCAGTAGCCTGCTCTTATGTGGGAGGGGGCTTGCCCTAATGCCAGTCAGTTAAGCGGTCATCGCCTTCTGTAGGAGCGAGCTTGCTCGCGAAAAACGTCAACGATAACGCGTGTTTGCTGAATGAACGCGGCGCCTGTAAGTTTTTCGCGAGCAAGCTCGCTCCTACAAAAAAGCTTTAACAGACTGGCATTAGGGCTTGCCCCCGTCAGCTGGACACTCAGCGGCTGCCAGGCCGCCCCAAGCCGCGATGACGGGCAGCCCTGGGTGATACAAGCCACGGCCTTACCGGAACCCCCTGCTACTGAGGCGCCGACCGTTCATGTGAACATCCGGGTTTACATTCAAATCCGGAACCGCACTCATGGAAGATTTTCGCACTCTCGCCCTGACCTGGGACGCCTTGCCCAGCGATACCGCCTTGCCGGTCACCCTCAAACCTACCGCCACCTTTGTGAGCGAACGCCAGGCCCTGCGCGTGGAGGGTGACCGCAACCTGATAGAGCAGTTGACCACCGTGCTTGCCATTGCGGCGAGCCAGGCCCTGGCACCACCTTCCCAGCCGCTGACGATTGCCGCTGGCTCATTGCTGGGCCAATGGAGTGCAGCCTTCGGCAAAGCCATCAACGGCAAGGCGTTCAGGGCCTGGGTCGACGCCCAGGAAGGTATTGATCACCAGAGCCTGCGAGTGCACAACAGCACCCTGAGTGCCACCGTGGGCGGTCAGCACAGGGGCTTCAAGCTGGCCGACGCGTCCGGTTGGTGGGCGCACGCCAACCCGATTATTTTCATCAGCCAGTTGATCGACCCGATGGAACTGGGCATGCCCCCTATCGACCCGCAATCGCCGACGACCGCCCTGACACTGCCGTTGAACCTGGCGCTGGCCTTCCATGGCTTGCCGATGCCGGCTAACCACTTGCAAGCGCGAACGATTGTCGAAGAACTGGAGACGTTGGGCGGCTTCCCCGGGTTTGACGACAACGGCCGCAGCAAGTCGATGATCTACGCTGAATTGACCGAGCAGGCCAGGGACCTCCAGCAACTGGCCGATGCGCTGGCCGTTCTTACCCAGGACAGCGAGGCATTTTCAGCCCTGGATATTTACCGTACCCGCCTGCACCTGGGATCCGATTCGCGGCTGGCCAGGACCTTAAAGGACGTCGCGGGCCTGCTGCAGGCGATCATGGATGAAAACGATCTGAGCGCATCCACGGACACATCGACCTCCCTGTACTTCGACTGCCAGCGCCGACAACTGGCGGTGCCCACACCGGGCAACGAGCAAGAGTTGGGCTTCCATATCCCGACCCATCGCGATGCGCGCTGGGACAAGCTGGTGGTATTCGGCAACCAACTGGGCATCAATCTTTACCCGGACCCCAGCCTCAGCATCGCCGCCGCCTTGCAGGCCTACTCCCTCGAGCGGCCCTGGAGCGTATCGGCTATCAACGCGCTGGTCAGGCGTTTGCGCCAACAACCCGCCCCGACAGTACCGGTAGTGCTCAATGCCAGGCGGTCGTTCGCCGAGCTGTACCGTTACCAGCAATTTGTCGGCCTGTTGAACGACCGTCACATATTGCGCACCGCGTTGGCCAAGGTCATCGACACCGGCACATTACAAGGGGCAGAAGGCCTCGAGATACCGTTCAACGGTGACCCGGATGCGCTCCAGGCCACCGTGAATAAAGCCTATGGGCAATTGCGCGTGCTGACCGACGACCCCGCCTTCGTGGCCCTGCGTCTTCGCGAACGCATTGATCCTGCCAGCCCAGTGGTACTGAGCGCCGCGGGCAGCCTCGGCGCCTCCGACCTGGACGGCAACTGGACATCCCTGACCGATGCCGTACTGGAGCAACCCAGGCTGGCGGCGCTGGTCAGCCAACTTCAGGAAGTGGCCGCCAAGACCGGTGGCTACCTGCGCACCGACACCACCGTCACCCTCGCCCAGGCGTTGAAACTATACCAATTCAGTTTGCCACGCTCATTGGAAGAAGCCCGCGTCACCCTGCAGCGCCTGGAAGTCAGCCAACCTCTGGCCGTCAGCGATCGTGCCTGGTGGCGGGCGCTGAAACCGTCGACCGGCTGGCAGCCGACGGCGTGGCAGTTGTCGAGGCTGGAACGCCAGCAGATCTTGAGCATCAGCCAAGCCTTCATGGCCGACAGGGACGGCCTGCTGTTTGAAGCACTGGGTGGAACCGGCCTGGCCGGTAAGTCGGTGGCCGACGTGCGCGCCGAAGCGGACTTCCTCCTGGTGCGCTTGCTGGCGTCCCCCCTGGCCCAGCAACTGGGCGAGAATCTCGCGAACACCTTGCACTGGCATGGAGGCCATGCGAGTGAGCGCACCGAGAGTGGCAGTCGCAACGCGCTGATCCTGGCGGCATTGATCTTGAGCCTGGATCCCGAGCCGCACGTGCACCCCACCCGTATCAGCCACATCGACTGGCACGATGCCTACTATTGGGGTGAATCCGTGTCTTTCGTCCGCCACCAGATTGAAGTCAGCTTGCACCAGCTCAGCGCACCGGTCGCCGCCCTCGCCGCCCACCTGCTGCTGTGCGCAAAAGGCCCGCACTTGCTGGTTCGCGACATCCCCGAATCCACCCCTTGCCTGAGTTCACAGGCCTGGGTGCTGTTCCGTCAGTACGTGAGTTATATGGAAAAGGTCGTGACAGGATCGTCCCGTCAGTTGAGCTACTCGCAGATCATGACCCTGGCCTACCTGAATCCGGAAGGTGGCTGGAAAAGCTTCCTGGCCAGCACCGAAGCGGCCGGCCCGATCCTGGACTGGGCCGAGGCCAACGGCGTACTGCCGAGCGAGAAACGCAGCGGTACGCAAGCGTTGAACAGCGCAAGCCAGGCGCTCAACTTCCAACGCGCACGCCTGGCCTCAACGCTGCAGGCGTTTGCCCAGCCCATCGTCACGTTGCGCCAGACCGCCCTGGAGGATCTGCGCAAGGTCTACCCTGACAATGTGTTGCTCGAGACGCGCGTGTTGATGTGGCTGCCGCAAGACTCGCCATTTTCCGAAGAGGGGCGCTTTGAGGATGTGCATACCGGCCCTAAGTATTCCTTCGTCGACCTGCACATGGCCGGCGCCCTGGACACCACCTCCAGCCGTTGGCATTCCTCGAACCCGGCGATCAAATACCGGGAAATGGCTAAGCACTTTCATCTGCTGGGGCGGATCAATACAGTATTTGCCATCGCCTTTGACCTCAAACTCCAACAGTTAAAGGCCGCTTATGGAGAGTCCATTCGTTATTGGCTGTCGCACCTGACTCTGCCGCGCCGTGAAGCCTTGGAATATGGCCGCGTACAGTTTTTCAGCGTGAATCGACGGCGACCAGGCACCCCCAGCGAGGTGGGTCGGCTGGGCGTGTTGGTGTATGTCACGTACTTTAGCAACCTGGACTTCTACGAACTCTTCCCCAAGCAGTTACTGATTCGGCCACGACGTGACTTGGATTACATCCAGGTCATGCAAGCGGTCGACAGCGCCAGCCACTCTGCCTGGATGCGCTTCGACTGGCCGGCGTATGCACGCGGAGCCGCACCTGTCGAGGTCGCCTTGACGCCGGTCGATACTGACCTGCGGCTCAACAAACTTGGTCATGAACTGCCCAGTGTGGACGACGTTCCCGCACCCGACAGCCTCGGTCGGCGGGTGCCCTCTACCCTGGATTCACCGCGCAGTTATGCACTCACGCGGGTCATTGTCGAACAACACCTGCTGCACGACAGCCAGGCCTTGCGTCAACAAGCCAGGTTGCCGATCAGCCTGCAGGCCGCCGCGAGCGGCAGCGACCCCTGGGCCGACTACCTGCGCGGCCTGGCGCTTGAACATCGCTGAGGCTTGAACAATCCCGGGTTTTGTATAAGGCTGCTTGCTCACTTGATCGACACCCGGGAGCGCCTGCCCATGACCGCCGCTACAGCACCGCTTTTCTGGCGTGATGAACGCTTGCCGTTCATCGAGGCGCGGACCATCGCCGACGGTCGCAAGGTCACTTACACCCGGCATGCCCACGAGCATTTTTCCATTGGCGCGATCACCACCGGGCGCAGTTATTACCACTACGGCGCCCAGACCTTCGAGATCAGCGCCGGCACGGTGGTGCTGATGAACCCGGGCGATGTGCATGCATGCAACCCAATTTATGACCAGCCCTGGTCCTATCACATGCTGTACCTCGACACGCCGTGGCTGACCGACCTGCAATACCAGCTGGGTTTCAGCACCGAGCAGGGTTACCGACCTTTCGATACGCCCCATACCCGTGACCCGCAGCTGTATCTCGGCTTGCTGGACCTGTACCGGATACTGCTGGACGAACAGGCCGATCTGCTGCAAAAACAGAGCGCGCTGGTGAGCTATTTTACCGAGGTGCAACAGCGCCTGAATCCGTCGCTGACGCCAGTGCGTGAGGTCAACCACAAGCTGGAACGCGCCGCCGACTACATCCGCACCCATTGTACCCAGGCGTTGAAGCTCGAAGACATTTGCCTGGCGGCCGAGCTGTCGCCGTCCTATCTGATCCGCGCATTCAAACAGTATTACGGGTTGACGCCCCACGCGTTCATGGTCAACCGACGCATCCAGTTTGCCCGCAGCCAATTGCGCAATGGAGCACTGATTGCCGACGTCGCCCTGGCCGCGGGCTTTGCCGACCAGGCCCATTTCCAGCGCACCTTCAAACAGCACTTCGCCGCCACGCCGGGGCAGTACCGCGAAAACCTCAAGCCATCAGCAAATAACCCACACTGGCCACCAGCAACGCGGCCATTGAGCGGTTGAACAGGCGCACGCCCTGGGGGTTGCTCAAGTAGCGGCGCAAAAATGTCCCGGCATACGCCCAGCACGCCACCGACAGGTAGCAGATCACCAGGTACAGCGCCGCAAACAACCACACCTGCCCAGCGTCGCCATCAGCCGCAAACAACCCCATGCCTGCCACACAGGCCAGCCAGGCCTTCGGGTTGAGCCACTGCATGATTGCGCCGTACAACATCGACGGCGCGGTTGCAGTACCGTCGGCGTCCAAGCGACCATCGTCCACCGCCAGCTTCCAGGCCATGTACAGCAGAAAGGCGATCCCACCCCACTGGATCAGTTGGGTCAGGATCGGCCAGCGCACCAGCACTTCATGCAGGCCCAGGCCGATCAGCACCAGCAACAAGGTGAAGCCGACAGCGGCGCCGAACACATGCTTCTGGCTGGCGGCGAAGCCAAAGCGCGCGCCACTGCTCAGGGCCACGACATTGACTGGCCCAGGGGTGATGGAAGTGGCCAGGGCAAAGGCGGCCATGGAAATGATCAAGCTCATTGCAGTTCCTTCTTGTGATGCCAAACGAGGTTGAGATCACGGTAACGCCCGGAACGCTCAAGGTATTGAACAAAATGCCCCTTTGCCCTGCTCCCTGCCCAGTGCTCGAATTGGCATTCAGCGCTGGGTTGGAATACGAATATCACCGTCTCGGCACTGGCTTTTCACGCTGCGCGGGCAACCGGCAAACGCCAGGTCTTTGGTCAGGCACACACGCACCTCCGAGAGCACCTTGCCTTTGCAGATCACCGCCAGCCCGTGGTTGCCCATGCGTGGGTTGCTCTCGCGAAACAGCGCCTCGATCTCCTGTGCCGGCAGCGATGGCGGTGTATTGAACGGCTGCAGCTGTTGCGGGATAACCACCACGCCAAGTGCCGTGTCGGTCCTTTGCAGATACTCCAGCGGCTCGAGCCCGCTGCAGGTGCCATGCTTGGCCCACTCATGCTTGAGCAACGCACGGGTCGGAAACAGCGCCGCGCCCTTGTCCATCTCCTCGTCACTCAGGCGCGACTGCGGCGCACACGAGGCCGGCCAACCACCCCGTGCGTATTGCGGCCACAAGCCGTGCAGCACAAAGCCATAGCCCTTGCCCGAACACTGCTCATTGCCTGGGTGCGTCAGGCAGAACGTCGGCGACCACGACAGTGACAGCACATAAAAATCAAACTCCCCCGCGTGCCCTTGGTTGCGCGAAGCCGCCGTTGCACCTGTAGCGATCAGCAGCCACAGCACCATCCAGTATTTCATCCCGGTATTCCTTTGAAAAAAATGAAGCCTCACGCTATTGCAACGGCTAGGGATGCTGGGAGTAACGCTGTAACACCTTGTCCAGGATGATATCGGTCTTCAACGCCTCGATCGCCAGCGACGGATGCTCGGCCTCCCCGCGGATATGGGCGTTCATGTTCAGTACGTGGTGCCACTGGATATGGGCATGGCATGGCACCTCCAATACTTCGGTGGTCTCACCTTCAAGGCGTAGTGGCTGGTCCTCGAACACTGAGAACTGGATGCGACCCTGGCTACCGATCAACTCGACACGATCCTCACGGCGGTCCGCCACGAAGTTCCAGCAGCCCATGCCCAACGCACCGCTGGCAAAGGTCCAGCAGGCGGTCACCGCATCTTCTGCTGCATAGCGTCCGGCCTGTCGCGCGGTGTAGCCCGAGACCTCGACAATATCGCCAGCCAGGTATTGGAAAAGATCGAAGCCATGGCTGGCCAGGTCAGCGAAATAGCCGCCACCGGCAATCGCAGGATCAGTGCGCCAATTGGCGGCGTTGCTGTCAGCGGCAGCGGCCGGCTTGCACAGAGTCCAGGTTAAATGGCGCAATGCACCGATACGGCCTTCCTGTAACCAGGTGCGCACTTGCTGGAAGCGCGGCAACGAGCGCCGGTAGTAGGAAACAAACAGATGCAGCCCGGCCCGTTCGAAGGTGCGCTGCATCAACGCACTCTGTTCGGCATTCAGCGACATGGGTTTTTCGACGCAACAATGCTTGCCCGCCGCCGCCACCATCAGGGCGTACTCAAGGTGACTGTCGGGCGGTGTGGCGATGTAGACGGCGTCCACCTCAGGGTCATTGATCAGTGCCTGGGCGTCGGTATAGAAACGGGCAATACCGTGCCGCGCCGCATAATCGCGCACTGCATCCAGACGCCGCCCCATCACCGCCACCAGTGCCGAACCTGGCGCTTTATAGAAAGCCGGTCCACTCTTCAACTCAGTGACATTGCCACAGCCGATCATGCCCCAGCGTATGGTCTTCATTGAATGTCCTCGCTCGTATTCGTCAAACCGGAAGTATCCACATACCGGCCCCGGCACGCCACAACCACTTAGCATGACAATTGCATTACACTTTTATGACATTGATCGCACTGTGGGAGGTACAGGCATTGAAAATACGTGCAACGGTCATTTGCGCACATGAGGAGCATATTCTCTTCGTGCGCAAGGCCCGGTCCAAATGGGCGTTGCCAGGCGGCAAGGTCGAGTCCGACGAGCGCCCGGTCGGCGCAGCGGAACGCGAGTTGGAAGAAGAAACCGGATTAAACGTGGACAGCTTGCTGTATTTACAGGAACTCAAGACCCGCGACACCCTGCACCATGTGTTCGAGGCCTCGGTGGTGAATATCGACCAGGCACGCCCCTGCAATGAGATCGTGGACTGTCAGTGGTATGCCTACGGTGCCCTGGACGAACTGGACACCACCGATGCCACCCGCCACATCGTAAAATCCTTCCTGCGTCGTCTCTGACGCCAGATGAAATATTCTGAAATTCGACCCCCAAGGTCAAATCGCAGGCAAAAAAAATCCCAAGTAGCTGATGGAAACTTGGGATTTAAAAATGCATAAACCGTGGGAGGTGAACGCCCGGCTATAGTAGCGACTGTAAAAACCTGTAACAACAATATTTTAATCCTTTCGTCGGATTACATATTGCGTAAGTCATTCAATAACCACATGTTTTTTAAGGTAACGAATAATACGAGTGCCACTTTTTGGTGCAAGTAGCGCAAATATTCCTGAAACAATTCCACTTATAAAAGAGGGTTATTAATCAATCTGACGGTGCCCGCTTGAATAACTGCTCGCTCAGTTGCGCGCACGTTCGACGAAGCTCCTCGTTACGGGTAGAGGTCGCCCCAGCGACCCGTTCCAGATGACGACACAGCGCAAGGCGTTCGGCGGTCTCTTCACGCTGGCGGTCTGCCTTGGCGTTGATTTGAACGAAATAGAACCCCAATAACACCGCGACACACAGCACGCCAACCGCGAGATAACGCAAGCTGTTGGACGCCGGCGGCGGCGCATTCATGGCCTACCCCGCCCTGCCCTTTTCATAACGAACGTCGTCGCCCTCGACACGGCCCACGACGGACCAGCCCAGGCGCTGGTAGAAGCCATTGGCGCGGATGTCATCGCGCCCGTCGGTGACCAGGTACAGCCTGTCGTGGTGTTCAAACAATGCCGCCTCGGCCAACGCCATCAACTGGCGCCCTAGCCCAAGGTTTTCATGGGTGGGCAACACGAACATCGCGAACACTTCGCCTTCGGCCAGGTCAACCATGGAAAAACCGACCGCCTGGCCATCGACTTCCGCGATCCAGGCGCAGGGCGCCGCACTCAGGGTATCGACCAGTACCTGTGGGGTAATGCCAAGTTCGGCCATCTGCTCAAGGCTCAGATGGTTTTGCACAACCGCGGTGCGGATAGCGCACAGCGTGTCAACGTCATCGGCTGTTGCCGCTCGAATAAGCACTTGCATACAGGCCTCCATGAAGAAGTGCGTGATTGTATGCAAATACTGACTTAGGGTTTGTCGTGGATTTGTAAGCATCTCTCTGGCAACGCCGTGACTTCAAAGTACAAGGCCGTTACCACTCGTCGCCACTGTCAATTCTCACAGCTAGACGCCCATCCTTTTCAAGCGTCTGATTTCCTTGTTCCACAGCCGTCCAGGCCGCAACCAGGGAGTTCAGTCATGTCCAAGTTACCAGCGCCCGATAAACATTTTCCGGTTGTGCAAAGCCCATCCGCCCCCCGCAATGATCTCGACCCACCGATCTACTCCAACCCGGTGCTCAACGTGGTGGGGGCTGACAGGGGCCTGGGCGTGCGGCATCTCGATACTTACCTATATGTAACCATTATGCGCTGGACTAATTTGCAAGCGGGTGATACTTGCGAGTACTTCCACGGCAGCCGTACGCTGCGCCTGGGATTTCACACCGTCAAACCAGAGGAAACAGGCAAAAGTTTTTTTCAACTGGCCATCAACGAGGAAAGTGTACCACGGGGTCTATCCTCTCCTGTGTTCGTACGTTTGGTGCGCAACGGCCCTGGCACGCCGAGTACATCAGATGACCTGACTGTCTTCGTCAAGGACACACGACCTGGCCTGGATGAACAGCCCGGGTTGGGTTACCACGACAAATTGCTGCTCAGCTTGCCGGACGACCTGGCAGCGCCCGGCGCAGTCTTGACACCGGAGCGCGCCGCCCAGGGCGTAGTGTTCACGCTCGATTACCCCGGTAAACGTGTGCGCGATAAGATTCTTTTGTATTGGGACACGATCACGCAGGTGGTGGTTTTCGAACTCGATGACGACCACGCCAGCGGGGCAAAGCCGATTGAAGTGGAAGTTCCGGCAAGTGTCATCGGCACCGGCAGCGGCCTCATACCGATACGCTATCAGGTGCTCGATGAAGTGGAAAACCGCTCCGGGCATGTCGAGCATTTTTCTCAGGCCGTGCATGTACAGGCCGAGCTTGACCCAAGCCTGCTCAGGCGGGCGCGTTTCCTTGTCGGCACTACCTCGGTCACCTCGGTCAACTATGATCAGGATGCCGGGAAGTTCTTTGCAGTTCAGGTTGTCACGCCTTTTCAGCTGCCGGATGGCCGTTTTGTCCCTGCGAATGCTCGCGTCATTGCGACCTTGGGCGGTACTCGCGTCGACGAGTCAACGTTTGAACTCGACCTGCCCGATCAGGGCGCGGACCCGGGTTGGCCGACTTCGTTTCCTGTCGATGACGGCATCATCAAACAATTGATCCAAGGCTCGATGAAGATCACCTGGCGGCTTGAGTTCCCGCTGGGCACCGTACTGGCCAAATCCCAATCCCTGACAATCCTGATCTCCGGCACGATTGCGGACATGCCGGCAGTCACGGTGGTGCAGGCCGATGCCGGCTTGATTGACCCCAACGAGCCTTTCATCACCATTAACTATCCGAACCCGGCCTATACGCCCTACGACCCTGACAGCCTGGTCAGGCTGCGGATGGAGGCCGTTCTACCGGGTGGCGGGCTCGTTGATTACGAACAACCCCATATCGCAGGCGCCCCACCACCGCCCACCCGTTTTCGTACCGTGACACAAGCCAACTTCACCCGATTTATCGGTTTGGGCGATGTACGGGTTTTCTACACGGTAGACGACGGCCTCATGCGGGCATTGGGTACAGGGACGCAGGCCATTCGCGAGTCAGAACCGACGTATGTGCGGTTCGGCGAGCGTATCGCCGAAATGCCAAGGCCGGAAATCGACCGGGTCGATGAGAACCACAACCTGGACCCAGATGACTTGCTTGGCCAGCTCGATATCACGCTGCCCTACGCTATGACCTTCGATGGCGACGTCTTTGCATGGCGCCTGTCAGGGACCGCTGCGGACGGTAGCACCCATGGGGACATCCGTCTGAATCGCGCCACCGCGGGAGCCCCCGTCCCCTTTTCGCTGTGCCGACACTACGCCGACACCAACCTGGGCGGCGTGATTCGCTTGAGCTATTCACTGATCCCCGCCAATGGTGGGCGCACCCTGCGCTCGGAAATACTCGAGGTGACTGTCGGCAAGGCGCTTGGCGACTTGCCTCGCCCGGAAGTCCTCGAAGCGTCCAAAGCCCCCGACCAATTGGCACCGGAAGCGGTCACCGCCGGTGCGACCATTCGAGTCACCCTCCCGCAAATGCTGCCCACCGACCGTATTCGAGCGTGCTGGACAGGCATACCCGACATCGGCAGCCACTGTGAGACCAAGGACGGCGACACCAGGAAGACCGTGGACTTTACCGTCCCGCCACAAGTGGTGGGCGCCAATATTGCGCCATTTGGCCAACGGATCAACGTGCAATACTTCCTCATACGTAACGGACGAGAAACGCCTTCTCCAATACTCGACCTGTTGCTGCTCAACCTCACCACCTTGCCGATCCCGACCATCGAAGGGATCGGGGATACGCCGGTGCTCGACACTTCCAGGCTGAATGGGACCGAGCGCACGATGATCAATATCTGGCACTTCATCCATCGGGCCCAGCGCATGTGGATGGAGTACAGCGGCACCTATGACACCGTTCCAGAGACGCCATACTTCGAGGCCACCTACACCAACAACCTGGTGACCCAAGAAGGCGAAGCCAGTGGAATCCAGCCACCGACCCCCGTGGACGAACTGCGCAAGCTCAAGGATGGAACGCCATTGACCATCCGTTTCTGGGTTTGCTTTGACCGCAGTTTCAACAAGGCCAATGCGGTGTTGTTCCGCGAGCGCCACTACATCGTACAAGGTCTGCCGGGAGTATTGCCTCATCCGTTGATCAATGGCACTACCGATACCGGGCCGAATGTGACGGTGGATCCGCTGCCGATTGAGCACAATACGACGGTGACTGTTCGCTACACCGGTATGAGTGGTCGAGATCGCATCACGTTTTGCTGGTATTTTGATGACGGCACCTGCCATTCTGTGATCGAGAGTGGGCTGGACGGCGGTACGGTGGTATTCAACCTGACCTCGGCCAAGGTCTTGCATCGTAGTGTGAACAGTACGGTGTGCTTGAAGTATTCGGTGGAGCGTGAGGGCGTTGATGAGCCGATTCCGTCAGAAGTGCAGACGGTGAAGGTCAATACAATACTTCCTGCCGATTTGCCGCAGCCACGAATCAACAATATTGCTCCTGGCGGTACGTTGGATCTGGAAACTTTTACCGGTAATGGCGTGTGTTCAGTCAATAAGTGGCCTTTGAGCGCGGTCGGACACCGTATATGGATAACCTGCGTCAGTGCCGGAGTGGCGCCGCTGCATGTACTCACGGCCGATGGTGCTCTGGTCAGCCCAACAGAAGCCGCTAACGGGTTAGCAAATAAGCCGGTACTGCGTAGTTGGCTCAATGAGCTGCCTAATAATTCTCAGATAATAGTCACAGTAGAAATTAAATTTAACGGCAGCTCAGATAAAATAAACTCAGTCCAATTCCCATCAACTACCTACACAGTCATACGCCCAGCATTATCGATAGACAAAACACCTATGCGGTTGAAAAATCTTCAAGTAATACAGAATTATGGCTGGCCTGTTCATCCGTACGCTCCGTCGACTAGACGTGCTGAGGGTGGAGTACCTCCATACACGTATAGTTCGAGTAACAGCCGATTTGCCCAGGTTTCCGAAACAGCTGGGGCCGTCATCGGAATCGCAAACGGCAACGCTATCATCACAGCCACTGACGCCACCGGCGAACAAGTAAGTTACCCTGTTACGGTTGAGAACATCTATCGGCTTCAGGTCAATAACACATTTATGGATCCAGTAGCTGCGAGGAATTGGATTGCTAGCGTCGGTGGTATCACATCACCAAATGATGGCGCATTAGTCGGATCACTTGTTAGTCGTTTAACATATCCCGGCCGCGACTTGTTCAACTCTCAAACTGGCTATAATAACGGCATTTACTGGGCCCACAACTCTCTCTATCCTCAATACATACTAAGTATAGCTATGACTACCCAAGGATGGATTGGAGGAGCAAACGTAGGCTATACCGACACCCTACGACTGAGAGCGATGGCAATCATATTAACTTAAAATGAAAAAGGGACGGATCTATTAATGGATCCGTTCCTGCTTCTTATAAAATCAAACTCAACCCCAAGAATTCCTGTCTACAGTTCTGGGCATTGTTATTTACGCGCCACCTTATACCGCAAACAATCCTGATAAAAGCTCTTGCGAATCGCCTCCGGCTTAAGCCGTGAACGACTGTCATAGGTCTGTTCGGTAATGCCCATGGCCATCATGTGCATCCACGATTTGTTGAACTTGATGCTTTGGATCTTCTGCCGAGCGGCGTACAGCGACACCCCGGAGAGCTTGAGTTCCTGGGCCCTGGCAGCAGTGCCCGCGCCCCAGCTGCACATGTACTTGTCGCCCTCGCGCAATTCCCGGGCCTGCACGGCCGCCGCGCCGCCGGCCAGGGAGCAGGCAATCAGCATCATTCCCACAGTGCGCATTTGCATCCTCGGCTAACCACCTGAAAATAAAAGCGATTTTGGCGAGGATTTGTTTACAAAGGGGCCACTAAATTGCCTTACTCAGCGAACTTCAGGCAGCCGTCGCAGGCATGGCCCAGGTCAGGGCTTGAGTTCGAATAACGCCGGCATCGGCGGCCACTCCGAAGGCACCTTGCGGAAGTGGCTGAACCCGGCGGCTTGCGCCATCTGGCGGGCACGCTTCTCACCCATGAACGCCCCCAGCCCTGCCCCGCCATGGGACAGCGAACAGGTCATGCAATAGAGGGTGCTCTGCGGGTACATCACCCGGCCGAACAGGTTCATGTTCTCGTGCAGCTCCTCGGACAGGTTGAGTTCGACCATCAGGTAGGTGCCGTCTGCGGCCGTGGCTGCGCGCAGGTCCTTGAGCATTTGCTGGGGGTCGGTGGCGTCGTGGATCACCACGAAGGTGGTCACGAAGTCGAATTGCTGGCCGCGCAGCGCATCGGAATCGTTCACTTCGAACTGCACACGGTCGCCCACGCCCGCCGCCTCGGCGTTGGCCCGCGCCAACTCGATGGAGGGCAAGTGGAAGTCGCAGCCGACAATCCGCGCCTCGGGGTAGGCCTTGGCCATGGTGATCGCCGCCAGACCGGCGCCGCAGCCGAAGTCAAGGACACTGCCGCCGGTCTTGAGCTTCTCTTCGACGCCGTCCAGGGAAGGGATCCAGTGCTGCACCAGATAGTGTTTGTACCAAGGCATGGTCATGCGCTCCATGCCTTTCCAGGTCTCCAGCGGGAACGCCTCTTCGGCGCAGCCGCCACCATTGCGGAACGCTTCGATGACCTTGGGTGCCATGCTCACGAACGGCACGCTCAACTGGATGATGCCGCCGGCGAAATACGGCGAGTCTTCATCGGCGAGCACCGGCACGAACTCCGCGGGCATCTGGTAACGGCGGGTGGGCGCGTCGTAGGTCACATAGCTGCCGGTGACCATGCTGCCCAGCCATTCACGCAGGTAGCGGGCGTTATAGCCGGTCTTCTGCGCCAGCTCCTCCAGGGTCACCGCCTCGCCGTCGGCCAGGGCCTTGAACAAGCCGAGCTGGTCGCCGATATAGAGCATGGCGCCACGCAGGGTGTTGCCGTAGTCCTCCATGATGCGCGCCGAAAACTGTTGCACCTTGGCTTTATCAACTGCCGTAACGTTTGACATGTGTCGCTCCTTGATAAGTCTGTTGGGTGATCACTGCTTAGCGGGCCGCCAGTTTGGACAGCACGTTGTCGACGATGCGGTCGGACATGCCCAGGTGGGTCCTGGGCTCGAACAGCCGAGCCAGTGCGCCGGTGTCCATGGCGGCGACCACCCGCGCATCGGCCTCGATGGCGGTGCGGATCGACACATGATTGCGCTGGCTCGCCTGGGACACTTCGAAGATGATTTCGTAGGCGCTGCTCTTGCCCAGCTTGCGCGCCATTTCGAACACCACCGCTTCGGTGCAGATGGCATCGCCGTAGGCGTGGGCGGTACATTCCATCTTCTGCACGTTCACAGTGAGCCCGTCGATGGTGTCGGTGAGGATCGACAGCGCCATCAGCGCATAGTGGGAAACGTCTGCGACCGCACACCACTCCAGGCGGGTGCCGCGGTAATCGCGCTCGTGTTCAAGAATCATCGCGTCCAGCGCGAGCATGACCTGGGCCTTGGCCAGCCGCGCCAGCACCACCACCTGCTCGCAGCCTTCC
Source organism: Pseudomonas khavaziana (assembly GCF_036704165.1). Lineage (NCBI taxonomy): Bacteria > Pseudomonadati > Pseudomonadota > Gammaproteobacteria > Pseudomonadales > Pseudomonadaceae > Pseudomonas > Pseudomonas khavaziana. The sequence continues at coordinate 2,894,219 of NZ_CP129946.1, read as the reverse complement.
GGGTTGCGTTTGTGCGGCATGGTGCTGCTGCCGATCTGCTGATCGCTCCAGCCCACTTCCACTTCAGCGATTTCCCAGCGATTGAGCGTACGGATCTCATCGGCCACCCGAGCCAACGAGGCCGTGACCATCGCCAGGGTGCTGACAAACTCCGCGACCCGGTCACGGGACACGTGCCAGCCGGTCAAGGGCACCTGCAATGACAAGCGCTCGGCAAAACGCTCCAGCATCGGTATCGCCTCCGGACCGAACGCCGCCATGGTGCCGACCCCGCCGAACAGTTGCACCACCAGCACGCGCTGGCGTGCCTCGGCCAGGCGCTGGCGATGGCGCAGCAGCTCGTCGATCCAGCCGGCGACCTTCAGCCCGAAAGTGGTCGGCAACGCCGGGATCGAATGGGTCCTGGCGACCATCAGCGAGTCACGGTGTGTATCGGCCAGCGTCGACAGTTTGCCCAGCAAGGTTTCCAGGGCCTGGTCCATGGCGTCGAGGACGTCGCGCATTTCCAGGGACTGGGCGGTGTCCTGGATGTCCTGGGTGGTAGCACCGTAATGCACGTATTCACGGGCATTCGGGCTGCAGTTCTTTTGCAGGGCGCTGAGCAATGGCATCAGCGAATGACCGGTGGCCGCCACGCCCTCGGCCAGTTGGCGCACATTGATGCCCGACAGCAACGCGGCTTTTTCGATGTCCAGGGCCGCCTCACGCGGGATGATATTGACATCGGCCTGGGCCATGGCCAGTGCGGCTTCCACATCCAGCCAGCGTTGCAGGCGGCAATGGCTGCAAAAGATCTTGCGGCTCTGCGGGCCGGCATAGCCTGAACCGTGGGTTTTCGAGTCGAGGATGTGGCTGTGTTCATGCCGGCACTGTTCACCGTCATGACCCAGGCCCGGGTGTTCCGAACGTGCGGTGCAAGACGCACGGGCTGCCATTTCCAACGTTTGCGCATCCATCACATACCCTCCATTGCGTACTGGGACTGACCGGTATTGCCTTGGGTTTCTACCCCTTCAAGACGGGGTATCGCTTTATTCGCCACCAGGTCGACCATGTCTGCCGCCAGCCCGGTGTAGGCCGCCGGGTCAAGCAGGTCGTCCAGCACTTGGCGACTGAAACAGCCGTGCAGGCGCGGGTCGCCGAGCAGGGCTTCGCGAAAAGGACGACCCTCGACCTGGGCCCGCTGGGCTATTTCGTGGACCAGTTGATGAGCCGTCTGCTTGCCGAACCGTGGCGCCAGCACGAGCATGATGCGCTCCGACAGGATCAGCCCGCCGAGCATGTCGAGGTTGCTGCGCATGCGCGTTTCGCGCACGTCCAACCCGGCCAGCAGCACACCCTCCATACGGGCGAGCAAGGCACCGGCGTAGATAAACAGCTCCGGCAAGGCGGCCCATTCAATACGCCATGTGGTGCCGTCGCGCTCGTGCAACTGGAATGCCGCATCGGTCAGGGCAAGCATCTGCGCGCGTACCAGCCGCGAAAGTGCACTGATCAGATCCACCGTCGATGGGTTCTGCTTGTGGGGCATGGTGCTGCTTCCCACCTGCCCTGCCCGGCGGCCTTCACGCACTTCATCGATCTCGGTGCGCTGCAGATGGTAGATCTCATTGGCGACGCGGCCCAGGGTCGCCGACGTCTGGACCAGCAGCCACGCCGCCTCCAGAATGCGGTCACGGGCGCTGTGCCAACTGCTCAGCGGTGCCCCCAGGCCGAGACTTTCCAGGGTGCGGCGCTGCACCTCCAAACCCTGCGGGCCAAGCGCCGCCAGGGTGCCCACGGCGCCGGTCAGGTTGCCCACCATGACCCGGGCATACGCCTCGTCAAAGCGCTCGAGGTGGCGATCGATCTCATCGACCCACACCGCGACCTTGTAGCCAAACGTGGTGGGCAATGCTTGTTGCCCATGGGTGCGGGCGACCATCGGCGTGTGCTTATGTCGCAGGGCGAGCGTGAGCAAATGCCCACGGATCGCGTGCAAGCGCTGCAACACCAGGCCCCAGGCATCGCGCACTTGCAGGATCAGCCCAGTGTCGAGGATGTCCTGGGTGGTCACGCCGTAATGCACGTACTCACCCCAGCCATCGGCACACAAGGCTTCCAGGGCACGAAGCGTCGGCACCAGGATATGCCCGGTCTCCATGCTCTGGCGCCCCAGGGCGTCGAGATCCAGCAGCTCCACACTGGCCACCCGGGCGATTTCCCGTGCAGCCTCTTGTGGAATGATGCCCATCTGCGCCTGGGTCGCCGCCAGCGCTGTTTCTACATCGAGCCACTTCTGCACCTGATTGGCATCAGAGAAGATCGCGGCAAATTCCGGGGACGAGTAAGCGCCCCCGTGGATACGGGATTCAGTGATATGACTCGGCATGTCGGGTTACTCGCGTTGTCCTAAGGAGGGCTACTTCACGCGCTGCATTGCTTCCCAGACCGCGTCGTAATAGGCCCGCTCCAGCCGGAAGTGCTCGGCCAGGGACGTGAGGAATGCATTTTGGAAACCCAGGCCCGGGATACGCCGTGCAATCAGTGCCCATTCACGCTTGGCCCGTGGAGGCACCAGGCTGATATGCACTTCGTAGTACTCCGCGTCGTCCTGGCTCAAGCCCGCATTGCGCAAGGCGTTGTACAACTTGCCGTGGTTGCCGGGCACCACCAGCTCGGTGATGTAGAACACCGCCAGGCCCCAGCCGACATCGGGGTTGCGGAAACAGCGGGCACGGTTGTTCAGGTAGGCGATTTCCTCGGGCATCGTCGAGATGGCTTCGAAATCCGCAGTCAGACCTATGGCGGCCAGAAGCTTGGCCAATAGCCGGGGATGGGAGCGCTGTTCGTCCTCTTCGCCCAGCTCGCCGTAGAGATAACGGCCAAGGGCGGCCGCCTCGTCAACATCGGTCAGGTTGACCAACAGATCGGCGGCATCCCGGTACAGCCGGTAGGTGCGGAACCACTGGTGGCGCAGGAACACCTGCAGTTGCTCGCGGGACGCCTTGCCCTCGAACACATACTGCGACATCGGGTGGTTTTCCCGTGACTGCGCAGCAATCTGCTCTTCCAGGCGTTGCTGGAACGCGGCCTCGGACAACGGCGAGGCCAGGTCCGCAGACGGCATGAAACGCTCTTGCACGCTATAGATGGCATTGGCCAGCCAGCGTCGGGTCGAGGCGGTGGCGACGTCATCGCTCAGCGACAGGATGTACAGCAATTGCTGGCACTGCGCCGCGTTCGCGGCATCGCCGCGCTGGCCAGACTCACACAGGGCACGCAGCATATTGGCGGCAATTTCGATGCGATTGAATGTCGCATCCGGCTTCAGCGCTTCTGCCAACAGGCGGGCTTCGGCGGTGTGGATATTCTGCAATTGCGGCTGCGAGAAATTACGTGGGCTCATCATGTGCTCCATTATTGTTGTTCTGGGATCGCTGGATGGTTCAGGCGGGCAAGCGCTGTGCCTGCATCTGCTGCCACAAGCTGTCGAAATAGGCCTTGTTGATTTCGAAGTGACGCTTGAGCGCGCGCATGAACGTGCGCTGAAAGCCCTCATCGCCGGCGAACTTGGCAATCAGCGCCCACATTTCCTCGGTGTCGATCTCATCCTGGGTGCCGTGCAGGCGGTGGAATTCGCTGGGCTGCTCTGGAACGTCGAGGCGCTGCAACAGCTCGTAGATGCGCCGGTGGTTGACGCAACTGACAGACTCCACCGCATAGAGCAGCGCAAGGCCCCAGGCGACATCGGTGTGGCGCACGCAGCGAATGCGATTATTCAGGTAGGCTTTTTCCAGGGGATGCAACGCAGGAAAATCGATGGCCAGCGGAATATCGAAATACTCCATCAGATGGGCCAGCATCGCCGGGTGCGAACGCTGCGGAGTCTCGGCCCCCGCTTCACCGTAAAGGTTGCGGTAGAACACCGAGGCATCCTCGATGGCCTCGAAGCGAAACGCCAGCTCGGCCAGCAGGCTGTAGAAGTTGTATGAGCGGGTCCAGTGGTGTTCCAGGAAGAAACGTACGTCTTGCACAGGCGGCGTACCTTGGAACAGGTGCACCGACATGGGGTGGTTGACCCGGCTGCGAGCGGCGATTTCAGCGTCAACCAACTGTCGGAACTCATCCACCGGCAACGCGGTGAAGCCCGGCCGGTCGGTGGCGAACTCATCTTCGACGCGGTAGACCTCACTGGCCATCCAACGGCGGGTCGGCTCAGTACGTGGATCGCCCGGAATGTGCAGCTGCAGCAGGGCTGCCTGGTAGTGGGCGTAGGCATCGGCATCCCCCGACAAGCCTTGCCGGGTCAGCGCGAGCAGTGCTTCCAGCGCGCGGGTGACCTGGGCGTAATGGGCGCCGGGTTCCAGGGCATTGACCATCAGCGTCGAGGCCGTGGTGAACAGATCGGAATTCGGGCGTTGTTGCAGGGCAGCAGTATCCATTGATAACCCCTTGATTCTTGTTTTTGTGATTTGGCGTACTCGAAGAAAAGGCTAAAGGTTCCTCTAGTGGCAAGGTCAATACCTGTAGGAAATTTCTTTTCGATGGTCATTTTCCTTATGTGTGGAGATCAAAATGTGGGAGGGGGCTGCTCCCGATGGCGGTGGGTCAATGCCAGATGTACTGACTGACCCGCCGCCATCGGGAGCAAGCCCCCTCCCACATTTGCACTGCCGTGCTGTGTTTTTGCTCGGCTGTGGCTAACGCAGCGCCGCAGCCCCACTGCAAGCCTGCCCCGCCTGCTCACAAATCTGCCAGCCACCGCCCAGCGCCTTGTAGATCCCGACCACCGCCAAGCGCTGCTGGGTGCGCGCCGCCGTTAACGCACGGCGGCTGGTGAAGTCGGCACGTTCGGCCTCAAGCACATCCAGATACATGCCCTCGCCTTCGGCAAATCGCGTGCGCGCAAACCTGGCCGCTTCGCGGTTGGCCGCAGCCTCCAGCAGCCGCAGGCCCAGGGTGCTGCCTGCGGCATTGTTGGCCTGGAACGCATCGTCGGTTTCCTGCAGGGCACGCAATACGGTCTGGTCGTAGGCGATCAACGCCGCCTGGGCACGCGCCTCGCTGGCGGCGATCCGCGCGCGCACGCGCCCTGTGTCCAGCAGCGACCAGCGAATCACCGGGGCGATAAAGTTCGACTGCATGCCTGCATCGCCCAGGGAGCCGAGGCTTCCGGCCAATAGCCCGATGGAGCCCTGCACCTGAATATCTGGATACAAACCAGCGGTTTCCACGCCTATTTGCGCGGTTTCAGCCGCCAGAGTGCGTTCGGCCGCGGCAATATCGGCGCGCCGGGCCAACAAGCCAGCCGGGTCGCCCACTTGCAGGGTGCGCAGGCTCAAAGTCTCACGACCGGGCCTGGCCAGCGGGGGCTTGAACCCTTGTGGCGCCTGCCCCAGCAGCACCGCCAACGCGTTAGTGGAGGTTGCGCGACGCCGCTCAAGGTCGGGCGCTACCGCTTCGACATTGCGCAGCAAAGCCTCGGCACGCAGCCGGTCGAACTCGGTCGCAGCGCCGACACTGACCAGATGCTGCACCAGGTCCAGGCTGTCGCGCTGGCTCTGGCTGATGTCAGCGACCACCGCTTGTTCGGCTTCGATTCCTTGCAGTTCGAACCAGGTGGCGGCAACGGTGGCCGCAACGCTCGCCTGTACACTGCGCAGCAGCGCCTGGCGTGACCCGGCCTGGGCCTGCGCGACCTCGACCGAGCGTCGCACGCGGCCAAACAGGTCGATTTCCCAGGCCGCATCCAGGGCCGCACGGGTGGTTTCAATGGAGCGCTGCTCGCCGTATGGCGTCTGGACCTCACTGCGCCGTCGGTGCTCATAACCGAGGGCGGCACCGCCGCTGGGCAAGAACCCTTGGCGGCTTTCGCGCAGCATCGCCTTGGCTTCGTCCAGGCGCGCGGCGGCGATGCCGATATCGTGGTTGGCCGCCAACGCCTGCCGGATCAACTGGCTGAGTGCCGGCTCGTCGAACACCTGCCACCACTGCGCCTCGACCTCGGCTGTACCGAGACCGGCGACGGGCGCACCGAAGCTCGCCGGGCGCTGCGCGGCAGGCAACACAGGGGCGGAATAATCAGGCCCCACCGAGACGCAGCCGGCCACCATCAGCAACGGCAACAGAAACGCTGGATAAGACAGTCTCATGATGCACGCTCCCCCAACTGCAACTTCGGACTCGAACCCTGACGCTCCACGCGCAGCGCCAGGCTGCGCATCACCACGTAGAACACCGGGGTGAGGAACAGCCCGAACAGCGTCACCCCGAGCATGCCGGCAAACACCGCGACCCCCATGGCATGGCGCATCTCGGCCCCGGCACCGCTGGCAAATACCAGCGGCACCACGCCGGCGATAAACGCCAGGGACGTCATCAGGATCGGCCGCAAGCGCAGTTGGCAGGCGTGGATAACCGCCTCCAACGGGCTGGCGCCCTCGGCTTCGAGACTGCGGGCAAACTCGACAATCAGGATGGCATTCTTCGCCGCCAGCCCGACCAGCACCACCAGCCCGATCTGCACGAACACGTTGTTGTCGCCATCCACCAGCCATACGCCGATGATCGCGCTGAGCAGGCACATGGGCACGATCAGCAAGACCGCCAGCGGCAGCAGCCAGCTGTTGTACTGCGCCGCGAGGATCAGATAAGCGAGCAATACACACAGCGGGAAAATAAACAGCGCCGATGACCCGGCGAGCTTTTGCTGGTAGGTCAAGTCCGTCCATTCATAGGTCACACCTTCGGGCAGCACCTCCTGCGCCAGGCGCTCCATCAGCGCCACGGCCTGGCCGGAGCTGACGCCCGGCATCGCCCCACCGGAGATATCCGCCGAGGGATAGCCGTTGTAGTGAATCACACGGTCAGGGCCGGAACCCGGGGTGACGGTGACAAACGCCGACAACGGCAGCATGTCCCCGGCGGCATTGCGCACTTGCAGGCGGCCAATGGCTTCGGCCTGCATGCGGTGGTCCGCATCGGCCTGGGCGGTGACCTTGTAGGTGCGGCCGAAACGATTGAAGTCGTTGACATACAGCGACCCGAGATAGACCTGCAGTGACTCGAATACATCCGCCAGGCGCACACCCTGGCTCTTGACCTGGGTGCGGTCGATATCCACATTCAGCTGCGGCGCATTGACGTCCAGGCTGGTCATCAAGCCGGCGACCTGGCCCGACTCGGTGGCTTTGGTCATCAGCACCTGGGTCTGCTGCACCAACGCCTCAAGCCCTACTCCGCCACGGTCCTCGACTTGCAGCTTGAAACCACCTGTGACACCAAGGCCAGGCACCGGCGGCGGCGGGAACACACCGAGGAAACCGTCGGGAATGCTCGCGAACTTGGCTTGCAGGCGCCCGGCGATGGCGACTGCGGCCATGTCCGGCGAGGTTCGCTCCTTGAACGGATCGAGCATCACGAACATCACCGCCGCATTCGGTACGTTGACGAAGCCGTTGACCGACAGTCCCGGGAACGCCACCACGCTTTCCACTCCCGGTTCGTCCAGGGCGATTTTCGACATTTGCCGCACCACCGCATCGGTACGATCCAGCGAGGCCGAGTTGGGCAATTGGGCAATGCCGACCAGGTAATATTTGTCTTGCATCGGCACAAAACCCGCCGGCACAGCGTTGAAGCCGAACCAGGTCAGCGCGAGTAATCCGCAATAGGCAACCAGCGCCACGCCACGACGACCGACAACCTTGCGCACTGTGTTGCCGTACGCCTGCGGCGCCCGCTGGAACGGCCGGCCCAACAGCTCCAGCAGGTGCGCGGCACGACCGCGCAGGCTGCGCCGGTCATGCACCACGGGGGCACCTCGTGGGCGCAGCAACAGGCCGGCCAGCGCCGGGCTGAGGGTCAACGAGTTGACCGCCGAGAGGATCGTCGAAATTGCGATGGTCAGCGCAAATTGCCGGTAGAACTCACCTTGCAATCCACTGAGGAACGCCGTGGGGATGAACACTGCAGCCAGCACCGAGGTAATCGCAATGATGGGGCCGGTGACCTCGCCCATCGCACGCCGCGCAGCTTGCGTGGGCTCCTCGCCGTTTTCGATATGCCGCTCGACGTTCTCGACCACCACGATGGCATCGTCGACCACAATGCCGATCGACAGCACCAGGCCGAACAACGACAAGGTATTCAGGGAAAAGCCCATCAGGTGCATGACCGCGAAAGTGCCGATAATCGATACCGGCACGGCCATCAACGGGATCAGCGACGCGCGCCAGTTACGCAGGAACACCACCACCACGATGACCACCAGCAGGATCGCTTCCATCAGGGTGATCGCGACTGACTCCAGCGAAGCGCGCACAAACACCGTCGGGTCATAGGCAATCCGCGACTCCAGCCCTTCCGGGAAGTTGGCCTGCAGGCGCTGCATGGTATCGCGCACCGCCTGGGCCACATCGAGGGCGTTGGCCCCCGGGCTCTGGATGATCTGCAAGGCCACCGCCGGCTCGCCGTCCAACAGGCTGCGCAGTGCGTAGGCATCGGCGCCCATTTCGATACGGGCCACATCACGCAGGCGCGTAACCTGGCCGTTATCGCCGGTGCGAATGATGATGTCGCCAAATTGCTCTTCGTCCGTCAGGCGCCCGAGGGTATTGACCGTGACTTGGAAGGCCGCGCTGGAATCCGGTGCCTGGCCGACGGAGCCGGCCGCCACTTGCACGTTCTGCTCGCGTACCGCAGCAATCACATCGCCGGCAGTCAAGCCACGGGCGGCGATCAGGTCCGGGTCGAGCCACAAGCGCATGCTGTATTCGCCCGCGCCCCATACCAGCACGTCGTTGATCCCCGGCAGGCGCGACAGCTCGTCACGCACCTGGAGGTAGGCATAGTTGGAAATGTACAGCGGGTCATAACGTTTGTCGGGGGACAGCAGGTGGACCACCATGAGGATGTCGGGCGAGGTCTTTTGCGTGACGACGCCGAGGCGCTGCACCTCCTCGGGCAAGCGCGGCAAGGCCCGCGACACACGGTTCTGCACCTGGATCTGCGCCATATCGGCGTTGGTGCCCTGGGCGAAGGTCGCGGTCAGGATCATGCGGCCATCGGTGGCCGACTGCGAAGTCATGTACAGCATGCCCTCGACCCCGGTGATCACCTGTTCCAATGGCGCCGCTACCGTCTCGGCGATCACCTGCGGGTTGGCCCCGGGATAGGACGCGGTGACCTGCACCGTGGGCGGCGTGACCGCGGGGTATTCGCTCAACGGCAGATGAAAGAAGGCCACGATGCCGCCGATCATCATCAACACCGACAGGACAATGGCGAAGATCGGTCGATCAATGAAAAAGCGTGGAAAGCTCATTGCACGCCCCCCACGGTCAACGGTGCTTCAAGCGGCTTGCCCTCGATGCTGGCGGCCAGTGGCGTCACCTGCATGCCGGGGCGCACCAGGCCCTTGACGACAATACGCTCGCCCGCTTGCAGGCCCTGCTCGATGACGCGCAGGCCGTCGACCACCGGGCCCAATTCCACCGGGCGGTATTCGGTTTTGTCGCCCTCACCGACCACCAGCACATAGCGGCGGCCCTGGTCGGTGCCGATGGAATGGTCGGCGATCAACACGCGCGGTTGGGCGGTGCCGGTGTCCAGCTTGACCTTGGCAAACAGCCCGGGAGTCAGGCGCCCATCCGGGTTGTCAACCACCGCACGCACGCGCACAGTGCCGGTCTTGCGGTCGGCCGCATTGGCCAGGAAGTCCACCCGCCCGGCCCGTGCATAGGTCGTATCGTTGAGCATGGCCACCATGACCTTGGCGGCTTTTTCGCCCTTGGACCCGGCATGGTCCCGCGTCGCGGCAAGCGAATGCAGATACGTGCGCTCGTCGACATCGAAATACACATGCAACGGGTCGATGGAGACGATAGTCGTCAACGCCGTCACCCCTTGCGTCACGTAGTTGCCTTCGGTAACGAGGGCGCGGTCGATGCGGCCGCTGATGGGCGCGGCGACGCGGGTATAGCTCAGATCCAGTTGTGCCGCATCCAGTGCCGCCCTCGCCGCCTCGACCTGGGCCCTGCCGGCATTCAACGAAGCAATGGCGGTATCAAGACGATCACGCGCCACCACCTTCTTGGCGAACAGTTGCTCGGCTCGCCCGTGCTCGGCCTGGGCCAGCACCGCATTGGCCTCGGCCTCGCGCAAACGTGCCTTGGCCGCATTCAACGCCGCCTGGAACACCCGCGGGTCAATCACAAACAACGGACTGCCCTTGGCCACGAACTGGCCCTCGGGCACGCTGACACTTTGCAGATAGCCGCTGACACGCGGGCGCAGTTCCACCTGATCGATGGCGGTCAACGAACCGGTGTACTCGACAAACGGCGTCACCGCCCGTGCAACCACCTCGGCCACCGGCACACCGGGCGGCTTGGCGGCCGCAGCCGGCGGCGCGTTGTCTGTGCATCCGCCCAGCGTCAACACCACGGCCATTGCCCCGGTGATCAGGCTTATTGGTTTGGCGTACATCGTTCACCCTCCTTGGAATTTTCAAGACAAATCGACACTGGAGGTTTTTATCGGGCTTGCCACATTGGGAAGGTCAAGCGCTATAAAACCGACAGGTGTGTTTTTGTCTGGAGGGTTTTTGGAGGGAGGGCTGGGTGTGCTGTTTGGGAGATCTCGGCCTTTAGGCGCTTTGTTGTGGAAGGGGGCGGTGCGACGATTCGACTTGCCCTCGGTAGCGGAGGGTCAATCACAAGCGACCGTCAGTAACCACGATGCGAAGCGAGCCGCTCTTGATCTTGCTCTGCTTTTGATCTCAGGCGCCCCGTCAAACCACGCTGGCCGGAATTTGACAGGGGTTTGGGGGCTAAACCGGCAGGGATGCCGGTTTAGCCGCCCCGCGCCAGGGATGGCGCGTGGCGGCGGCCCCCCAAATCCCTGTCGAATTACGGGCACACCGAGCCCAAGCGAGGTGCCGAGTGGTGGGGCATGTACGGGACAACCACATGGGTTACAAAAAAGTATCTCTACATAGGTGACACTTTTATCGAAACGTACCCGTTCTTTGCCTCTCTAGCATAGACCCGGCCTAGGATCACCGGACCGAAGATCACCTCCCATATATCCTCACCAATCATCTCCATTCCAATGGTCTGATGCTTAAGCACATTAGCGATGTAAATCCGCAGACCTGATCGATTGATAATTCCATTGCTGTCAGCCAGGTAACACTCTATGTGACTTGGATAACTCATTTCGGGTAGCTTTTCTGGGTAAGCCCGGGTCGAGGGCGAATAGCAGGAAGCAGGCGTTTTTTGATCAAGCGCCTCGTGCCCTCGCTCGTAATTGTAGTGCTGCATAAAACGGTTAAAGTGTTTCTGCTGAGCCTCCCAAGGAATCGCTGGCGGTTGTGGCAGGGTGCTTTTCAGCGTTCGGTGCATGCGTTCGTGACGCCCATTCTGATCTGGTCTGCCGGGTTCAATTCGCTCAGGAATAATCCCTAACCGCAGCCACCAGATCGACAGCTGCGATAAGCCGGCCTGGCCCGTACTAGCAAATGGCACGCCGTTGTCTGTCCTGATGCGTTCCGGTAAACCGTACTCGCGAAAAACCCGTTCAAAGGTCTGTTGAGTTTCCTTAAGGTTAGTGCTGGGCATGCTCTGACAGGCCAGTAGGAAACGGCTGGCGTGATCCATGATCGTCAGCGGATAGCACCACACCCCCGCGCCTGTCAGAAACTGGCCTTTATAGTCAGCGCTGAAAAGCTGATTGGGCGTTTCCGCCTTGCTCAAGGGTTTGGGGTAGACCGCTACACGCCGCCGAATGCGTTGGGGCGTAATCAGGTCAGCAGCTTTGAGGATGTTGTAGATGGTCGTTTTTGACGGTGGATCCTGATCCGGAAAACGCTTGAGCAAGTCATTCTGGATTTTCTTCGGTCCTGGAGTCGTTTCTCCGATAGAGCGAAGCTCAATGATTGCCTGCCTGACGGCGACGGGCACTACATAGCTCTGATTGTGTCGACAACGACTGCGCTCCTCAAGCCCGCCTGGCCCCTCAGATTCGTATCGTTCGACCCATTTGTAGCCAGTCTTTCGACTGATTTCATAGTCGCTGCACAGTTTACTAAAGGTGTGTTTGCCCTCCAGATAGGAGGCTATGAACATCACTTTAAGATCCATTGGTTTCAGCTCTTTCCAGGGCACGGTCAGATCCTCTCGAAGTCAACCGTGCTAGTTAATAACTGTTACCTATGTGCGTGAACTGATTTGTAACCCATGTGGGTGAGTCATACCGGCAAGAGCGTTTTGGTTACTTTTGCGCTTTTCAAAAGTGACCCGCCGTAAGGGCGGAACCAATAGCGGCCGTCACCCAAACAATGGATATGTACTCGATCCAACCGAACATCCTGGTCGGCTGTGAGGCCGCCATCGGGGCAAGCCCCCTCCCACATGGGCCGGCGGCGTACCAGAAGCTGTGTAGATACCCATGCTCATCGGGGGCAAGTCGAATCGTCGCACCACCGACATTGGAGCTGAGACGATCAGGTCCAGGCCACCACCAACAACCCGGCACCCAACACCAGGCACAGCGGCGAGTAGACGTACGTATCCAGGCGCGCAAACCGGGAGCCGCCGACCTTCTTGAAAAAACCCACCAGCTCCGAATCCCCTATCGCCCGGGCAAAGAACAGCACCGCAATGGCACTGATGCCCCACTGCAACGCCCCATGGGACACCGGCGTGAAATACAACCCGGCGCGCAGGCAAACGAGCAAGGCAATTGCCACCAACCCCATAGCGACCAGAAAGGTGCCCAGCGCCGAGGGCTTGAACGCCGGCCGTGGCCCGCTGGCAAATTCGCCGGGCAGTTGCGGAATCGCCGCCAGGCTGCCGAATTTGCCGCCAGCGGCCCAGTAAAGATGCAGCATGCTGATAAAGGTAAAAACCCCGACAATCCATCGCGCAATGACAAAACTCATGGCGCACGCTCCCGAAAAATGTGGGAATCAGGATAGTCGCCCTGAGATTTTTTGCAGGCATTTCGTCGGCGGCTGATGGTAAAGTGCCGCCCCATGAAACTCGCCCGTGCCGACCGCTCGCTCATTGCCTGGATGCTTTACTGCTGCGTCCTGTTCAATGTGTTCGCCTGCAGTATTGGCCATGGGCAGATGGTGGGCATGCAGCTCAACGGCATCAGCGGCCAGTTCTGCACCGTGGATCCGCGTACCCAGGCGCCCCTGCAAAACAACTCTACGGATGAGAACCTGCCAACGCTGTCGAAGGCGTTCGGTTGCCCGTTGTGTTCGACCGGCGGCATGGGCCCCGCGCTCAACAGCCACCTGAACGTGACAGTTTTGCCACAACCCCACGCGCCGCCTGCGGCGGTCGTGCTCGCCGCTGACATTCCTGCCCGCTTCACCTGGCCCACCGCTAACCCGCGCGCGCCACCTGCCCTCGCCTGATCCCTGCGCTTCTGATCTGCATTGCCGACCGTTTCCGTGAGGAAGAACGGGCGGCCGTGCGTGTGTTTTCAAGCCAAGTTTTCAGGATTCAACCATGAAACATCTACCTCTGCTGGCAGGCCTGTTCGGCTGCCTGCCTGTCTGCGCCCCGGCCCTTGAGCTGGCACCGACCACCATTGAAGGCGAGCAAAGCGTTGAGCCCGGGCTGGCCCTGGACCAATCCAGCGGTATGGCCTCGCGGCTGGGACTGAGCGTGCGGGAAACCCCGGCCTCGGTCGCCATCGCTAATCGCAACGATATCGAGCGCCATGGCGCCAAGACCTTCCGCGATGCGGCCAATACCCTGCCCGGCGTCAATGCCAGCGCGCCGCCCGGGTTTGGCGGGTTTGTCTCGTACCGAGGGTTTACCAGCAGCCAGATTACCCAGATGTTCAACGGTATCAACGTTGCCACGGGCCTGGCGCGGCCAGTGGATGCGTGGGTCTATGACCGCGTCGAGCTGGTGGGCGGCCCTTCCTCCTTGATCAACGGCGCAGGCTCCGTGGGCGGCTCGCTGAACTACGTGACCAAGCTGGCGAGCCGTGACGAACAGGCTGTCGAAGGCCAGTTGACCTATGGCAGCTACGACACCGCGGGCATGGCGTTCGGCCTCAATCATGCGCTGACCGAGCCCGGTGCCGAGGTGCAGCACTACGCACGCCTGGACGTGAGCCGCAACACCAACCACAGTTACATCGACCGCGATCAACGAGATGCCTGGAGCTTGGCGTTTTCGCTGCTCAGCGACTTGACCCCCGACCTGTCCCATACCCTGGCCCTGGAATATCAGGACGAGCATGAAGACAGCCCCTATTGGGGCACACCGGTGCTCAACCCCAAGGCCGGCGAACTGAAAATCGACAAGCACAACCGCTTCAACAACTACAACGTCGCCGACGGACGTTACGAACAGCGCACTATCTGGGCCCGGTCGATCATCGACTACCGGATAAACGACAGCACCACACTGAAAAACACCCTCTATCACCTCGACAGCCAGCGCGACTACCGGAACCTGGAGACCTACCAGTACAACGCCGATAACAGCGCGGTGAACCGCTCGACCGCCTATCAGGTACGGCATCAGGGCCAACAGAACGGCAACCAGTTCGAACTGCGCCATGACAACAGGATTTTCGGCCTCTCCACCACCTGGTCCGGCGGTTTTGAGTACAAGGTCAACAGCACCACCAACAGCCCCTTGAACGTGCCGGGAAAAAGTACCGTGGACCCGAACAACTATGACCCGGGACACTTCTATGACATCCCCGGCACCCGCCCGGGTTTCGTCAAGGACAAGACCAACCAGGTGACCACCAAGGCGCTGTTCGTGGAAAACCGCCTGGGACTGACGGATAAGCTCTCGCTGCTGACCGGCCTGCGATATGACGCCATCGACATGGACGTGACCAACCACCGCACGGTCACCGCCACTATCCCACGGCACTTCAAGCGCAGCTGGGAACCACTGACGGGGCGTGTGGGCCTGACTTATCAATTCATCCCGTCGGCCAATGTTTACGTGCAATACAGCACCGCCGTGGAACAGCCCAATACCACCACCCAGGTGTTCGATGTGTCCACCGGCAAGCAATGGGAGATCGGCAGCAAGTTCGACTACCTGGACGGTCGCGGTTCCGCCACGGTCGCGGCCTACAAGATCGAACGCAAAGACTTTGCCGTCACCGACCCGCTGGATCCGACCAACAGCATCCCGGTGGGCGCGCAGTCGTCCAAGGGCATCGAATTGGCCAGCTCACTGCGTATCACGCCAAGGTTGCTGGCTGAAGGCAACTTCGCCTGGGTCGACGCCGAGTACGATGAGTTCAATGAGAAAATGGCCAGTGGCGCGGTGGTGTCGCGTAAAGGCAATACGCCAACCAACGTGCCCAGGCGCGTGGGCAACCTGTGGTTGACCTATGATTTTTCCGAGGATTGGCAAGGGGGTGTGGATGCGCGGTATGTCGCCCAGGTGTATGCGGACAATGCCAATACCCAGACGGTGCCGGCCTACACGCTGTTTGGCACCTTCCTGCGCTACAGGCTGGACGCCCACACCTCGGTGACCGGACGCGTGCGCAACTTGACCAATGAGGTGTATGCCGAGTTTGCCCATGTGTCGCCGGCGTATTACCTGGGATCGCCGAGAACGTTTGAGGTCGCAATACAAACCCGATTCTAAATCTGGAATGCAAAAAAAATGTGGGAGGGGGCAAGCCCCCTCCCACATTTTGATCTCCATCAAGTAGAGACACTGTCTATTACTTGAGGGCCGACTCAACTTTTTGCGCAACATCATCGGTCAACCACGCCTTCCACACCTCAGGATGCTCCTTGAGGAACACCTGGGCCACTTCCCGTGGTGCCGTGTGGTTTTCGCTCATCTTCGCCAGGGCTTTGTTAAGCGGTTCAATGGGAAACTCGACCTTCTCGAAGAACTGGGCAATCTGCGGATGTTCCTGCTGGAACGGCGTCGATACGCCAATGCTCAATTTGGATGCCAACGAGCGCGTGGGCTTGGGGTCAGGGTTGTCCGCGTCGGTCAGGGTCTTCCACGCATCGGCATCGAACGGCGGTTCTTCCAGCTGGATCAATTTATAACGCCCCATCAATGGGGTGGGTGACCAGTAATAGAACAGCACTGGCTTGCCCCGGCGGATCGAAGACGCAATTTCCGCATCCAACGCCGCGCCCGAACCGCTGCGGAAGTTCACGTAGCTATCGTCGAGGCCATAGGCCTTCAGCTTCTGCTTGTTGACCACTTCGGAGGTCCAGCCGATGGGGCTGTTAAGAAAGCGACCTTTGCCTGGTGATTCCGGATCTTTGAACACATCCTTGTAGCGCGCCAGGTCCTTGACACTTTTCAGGTCCGGAGCCAGCGGCTTGAGGTTTTTCGATGGGTCACCCTTGACCACGTACTCCGGCACCCACCAGCCTTCAGTGGCGCCTTTGACTGTATCTCCAAGGCCTACCACTTTGCCTTCGGCTTCGGCCTTGACCCACACCGGACTGCGGCCAGCCCATTCCTCCCCTATCACCTGGATATCGTTCTTGGCCAGGGCGGTTTCCAGGGTGATGGTGGTACCGGGCAAGGTGTCGGTAGGCAGGTCATAACCCTTCTCGACGATAAAGCGCAGTACTTCAGTGATCAAGCTGCCGCTTTCCCAGTTCAGGTCGGCAAAATGCACCGGTGCCTGGGCAGCCGAGACCGGCAATGACAAGCTCAAGGCCGTCAAGGACGCCGCCAACAGTGATTTCAATCCCTTCATGCGTTGCACCTCGCGTCTTCACAGTCATGGCGAACGGCTTTGCCGCCAATGCGCGAAGCCTCTGAATAGTTAAGTCAACGCAACTGTAGTAGAGGTTCCGGAACAGATCGGTACACGAAGTGTTTATCAGTTATTCGCTGGCCTTGAAGGTAACCAGTTCGCCCTTGCGCCATTTGGCGGCCTTGCCGGTCACGGCCTTGAGCGTCTTGGTCAGGCCTTCCTGCAATTGTTCATGGGCGGCAAATACCAGCATTACGCTATGGCCTTCCTTGAACACGATGCCCTGGCCCTCAGCCGAGGAAACAAAGGCGTAATCGCCCAGCCCATACACGGTCAACTTGATATCGCGAAACTTGAGTTCGAACTTACCGCCTTCGCGGCTGGGCAACACCGCCGCACGGAAATGGTCACCCACCTTGAGTTCCAGGCGTGGTTTGTCATCCACGACCAACGCCGTTTCGGTATCGATCTCGGCGATATAGATACCTTCTGGCGTTTGTTCGGTGACGTAGACAAACCGCGATTGAAACTGCTTGACCAACTTTGCGCGCAAATCACCCAGCACGAATAACGCGTGCATATCCAGATTACTGACTGCCAAGGAAACGTCCCCACATCAAAAAAGCGCTGGCCGCTGAAGCGGGCAACACAAAAAACGGCCGTTACGGCACGATCACCCATTCGTTAAAAACTGAAGATAACCTACAAGGCTGGTACATACAGCCGCGGTGGCCCTCAATCAAGGTCATCCGGCAGCACAGCAAATCACAGGTTTAGCGACCCGAGAATACAAGTCGAGCAACTTCAGAGAATAACCCAATCGAAAATGCAGTTTTCCGACGTCCAGAGCAAAAAAATAACCGCGCATGGAACCAGTCGCGAACTGCCGACGACAATACTAAAACAGCAACCCAGCTTAAACCACCCGAAACGCCACTGACAGGTCAACAAGATCGACAGGAGCTGAGCATGCAACGACGTCAACACGATGCTGCGTCTTTCCACAAGCGTTCATCATGGTCAGAGGAACGCCAATATTACTGCTTGCATAACGCTGATGGGTACTCGAACTCGGTCATTTATCAAGTTGTACCGGCTGGGAAGAACTTTTTCCACATCCTTGAAGTACCCAGTGGCCGGATCAAGGGGTTTCGCACCGATCATAACAAGGCCTGCGAACTGGCCAAGACCCTGGAGGCCAAGTTGCAAGCCCTGTGTGACACACTCGTTTCGTCACCTGGATGACTTTACCGCGCCGTCGCCCTTCAACAACTGCCATACTGGCCCGTCCATTGAAGTTTGCCCCCTGCGGGTCAGGTTTCATCAGTGCAGTTACCTTGAAGGGAAGGCTATACGTGACGGAATTTGATATTGGCGAATTTTTTATCCACGGCGATGCCAGGGAAGTAGACGGAGAGTTTCAAGCAGTTATCGTAATGCGTGCCAAACCACCCTTGACCACCGTCACTACGCATCAGGTAGAAAAGGACCGCTGGTTCAAAACCGTGGACGCCGCTGCCAGCGCCGCGAAGGATGCCGCCAAGGCGCTCAAGGCAGCCGTGGATTCAGGGGCGCTCACTTCCTGACAATCTGATAGAACTCTGCCGCGCCCCAAGCCTCCCATGCATACACATCTGAACTGCATGGAGTACGACATGGATACCACCACCCCCACGCTCGAAACCTTGTTCGATCAACTGGGCCTTGACTCGAGCCAGGAGGCCATCGAGCGCTTTACCGCCGAGCATCGCCTGCCGGATGATGTCAAACTCATCGACGCGCCGTTCTGGAGCGAACAACAGGCGAGATTCCTCAAGGAACAATTGCATGTAGATGCCGAATGGGCGCCTGCGGTGGATGACCTCAACGCACTGTTGCACGAATCGCCCAAGGAATAATTCAATGCAGGCTGTCTGACTGTTCCATGCGCACCAGCGCTTGCCAGGCAGTCCTGCACTCCTCGGCCTCATCGCGGCTGGCGAAGGCGGTACCGCGCTGCTCACCATTGAGCAATACCACCCAGCAGGCTCTCTGGCCCAAGGCACGCAGGGTCTCAGGTACGCCACTGCCGATCATTACGGCCACATCGACTTTGTTTTGCATGGAGCTTCTCCGCAGCATTAGTTAGCTTGCTAACAATGTTGGCCATGCTACGGTTTTATTCCAGTTGGAAAAAGCTATCTTCGGAATAGCTTCATTGCATAAACAGCAACAATCCACGCGCTGGACGCGGCCGGATGCTCTCGCGATGCTGTTGCAGGCGGGGCGGCCGGCTCACTGGCAGGCGCCCCCCTCACCCGTGTCAGGCTTGACGCTGGTGCTTGTCGATCTGCTCGTGGCGCTCTTGCGCTTCGATGCAGTACTTGGTGGTAGGGCTGATCAGCAGACGCTTGAGGCCGATAGGCTCGCCGCTGTCATCGCACCAGCCAAAGGAATCTTCCTTGATACGCTCCAGGGCGCGCTCAAGCTGCGGCAGCATGCGCTGGTCGCGATCGATGGCATTTACCAGCCAGGTACGCTCTTCTTCCACGGAAGCGGCGTCAGCCGGGTCGGCCGGGGTGTCCAGGCTTTCAATGGCGATGCGGTTCTGTTCAATGCGCTCGTGGTGTTCCACTTTCATGTCTTGCAGCAACTTCTCGAAAAAAGCGTGCTGTTCGGCATTCATGTAGTCATCCGCCGGCATGGCCAGCAACTTTTCCTTTGTCATTGATTTCTCTATAAAAAATACGTGCATTAAGGCGAATAAGGGAGCGTTCCGGCAGGCCTCTGCAGGTCTCGGAAGGGCGCCGTCCATTTCAAGCGCCACCCGGCACTCAATTTACGAGGGGCGGCAGTCTAAGGCCGACTTGAGGGCGCAGCAACTGAAAAGACAGGCATTTTTTCCCAATTAACCCCCAAAGGCACCAGGACGGGCTTGGCGAACGGTCATCGGAGTGCGTTTATAGCAAGAAATTCAAGTTTGTGGAGCTATATAGAAGACAAACGGTTGAAAGTGGCTGCTCCCGGACTAAATGTGGGAGGGGGCTTGCTCCCGATAGCGGTGTATCAGCTTGCATATGCATTGACTGAACCCGCGCTATCGGGAGCAAGCCCCCTCCCACATTTGATCTGATTCGGCCCTTGGATTCACTCAGCGCTTGAGCTTGCGCTTGTTGCGGTACTGGTCGATCACCACCGCCACCACGATGATCAGGCCTTTGATGATGTCCTGGATATACGCGTCAACGCCGACGAAGGTAAACCCACTGGCCATCACGCCGAGGATCAGCGCGCCGATCACGGTGCCGGTGATGCGCCCTACCCCGCCCGCCAGGCTGGTGCCGCCGATCACCGCTGCGGCGATCGCATCCAGCTCATAGGACATGCCCATGCCCGCCTGGCCGGTAGCCGCACGTGCCGAAGCCACCACGCCGGCCAGGCCCGCCAGCAGGCCGGCGATGCTGTAGACGATGATCAAGTGGCGCTTGACGTTGATCCCTGAGGTGCGTGCCGCCTGCATGTTGCCGCCGATGGCGTAGGTATACTTGCCGTACTTGGTGTAGCGCAGGGCGATATGGAAGATCACTGCCACCACCAGGAAGATAATCACCGGCATCGCGCCATGGCCGATAGCCGTGTAGGAATCCGAGAGCATGCTCACCGGCTGGCCTTCGGTGTAATAACGCGCCAGGCCACGGGCCGAGACCATCATGCCCAGGGTTGCGATAAACGGCGGGATGCCGGTGACCGCGATGATGCTGCCGTTGATTGCCCCGGCCAGCAGCCCCACGCCCAAGCCCATCGCCACCGGGATCCACACCGGCAAATCGGTGAGGGACGGAAACACCGCCCGGGAAAAGTCGGAGGTCTGCGCCAGGCTCGCGGCGATCATTGCTGACAAGGCCAGTACCGAGCCGGAAGACAGGTCGATCCCCGTGGTGATGATCACCTGGGTCACACCGATGGCCAGCAGGCCGATGATCGATACTTGCAGGATCATCAGCACCAGGCGCTGGGAGTTCATCAAGAAGCTCTGGTCGCGCACGATCCAGCCAAACAGTTCAAACACCAGGCCGATGCCGATCAGCACCAGGAAGATGCTCAGCTCGGTAGGCATGCGTCGACGGTTCTTGACCGGTGCCGTCGCCGGCTTGTTGTCTGTTATTGCGTTCATAACCCATCACCTTCTTATTCTGTAGATCAGTGGACCGCGGTCATGCCGGAAGCCAGCTGCATGACTTTTTCCTGGGTGGCCTCAGCGCGATCCAGGGTGCCCATCAGTTCGCCTTCGTGCATGACCATCACCCGGTCGCTCATGCCGAGTACTTCGGGCAGTTCGGAAGAAATCATGATCACCGCCATGCCTTCGCTGGCGAGGAAAGCGATCAAGCGATAGATCTCGGCCTTGGCGCCCACATCGATGCCGCGGGTCGGCTCGTCGAGGATCAGCAGACGTGGGTTGGTCATCAGCCAGCGCGCCAGCAAGGCCTTTTGCTGGTTGCCGCCGGACAAGGTGTCTATGCATTGTTCCAGGGACGGAGTTTTCACCCGCAGCTTCTTGCACATGTCTTCACACAACGCACGCAGGGCTTTCTGCTGGATGAAGCCGTTGCCCGAATAGTGCGGCAACACCGCCATTTCCATGTTCTCCAGTACCGACAGGCACGGGAACAGGCCACTGAGCTTGCGGTCCTCGGTCAACAGCGCAAAGCCTTTCTCGATGGCCATGTGCGGGTCGGTTATACGCACCGCCTGGCCGTCAAGGGTGATTTGCCCACTGGTGCTTGGGGTGATGCCAAAAATGGTTTCTGCCACATTGGTGCGTCCGGAGCCCATCAGCCCGGCGATGCCGAGGATTTCCCCGGCGTGCAGGTCGAACGATACATCCTTGAACACACCGTCCAGGCTCAGGTCGCGCACCGACAGCAGCAGCTCACCAATGGGCGTCTCGCGCACCGGGAACAACTGGCTCAACTCACGCCCTACCATCATTGAGATCAGGCTGTCGCTGTTCATGCTGTCGGCACGTTGCAAGCCGATGTACTGGCCGTCGCGGAACACCGCCACTTCATCGGCGATGGCGAACACTTCGTTCATCTTGTGCGTGATATAGACGATGCCTTTGCCCTGGGACTTGAGGTCGGCAATGATCGAAAACAGGTGGGCCACCTCCTTTTCGGTGATCGCCGAGGTGGGCTCATCCATGATCAGGATGTCGGAGTCATAGGACACTGCCTTGGCAATCTCGACCATCTGCCGCTCGGCGATGCTCAAGTTGCCGACCTGTTCTTCCGGGTCGAGGTTGATGCGCAGGCGCGCCAGCAACTCGGCGGTGCAGCGGTGCATTTCGCGGTGGTTGACCATGTGCAGGCTGTTGAGCTGCTCGCGGCCGATCCAGATGTTCTCGGCGATGCTCATGTGCGGCATCAGGTTGAGTTCCTGGTGGATCATCGCGATCCCGGCCTTCTGTGCCGCCAGCGGTGTTTCAAACACGATAGGCTTGCCGCGCAGGCGGATTTCCCCAGCGTCGGGCTGATAGATACCGGCGATGATTTTCATCAAGGTCGACTTGCCCGCACCGTTCTCGCCCATCAGCGCCAGCACCGTGCCAGGACGCACACGCAGTTGTACGTCGGCCAGGGCCACGACGCCGGGAAAGCCTTTGCTGATGTTGACGATTTCCAACAGGTAGGGTTCGTCCGGCGGCAACGGCTGGATACCGGGAGGCTGCGAAACAGCGGCATGAGCGAGCATAAGGCGGTACTCCATCAGCAGGGCGGGCACGACCGCCCTGCCGGTTCATTGTTGTGATGTGAGGACTACTTGAACTGGGCGACGTTTTCCGGAGTAATCAGCTGGAACGGAATGATCACGTTCTGCTCGACCGGCTCGTTCCTGGCCATCTTGCGCGCCGCCTCCACCGAACCCACGGCCTGACCCTTGGCGTCCTGGAACGCGGAGGCGGCCATGTCGCCCTTGGTGATTGCATTCAAGCCGTCCGGCGTACCGTCGACACCCGCGATCAGCACGCTGCCCTTTTCCTTGCCGGCCGATCTCAGCGCCATGGATGCGCCAATGGCCATCTCATCGTTGTTGGCCAGCACTGCATTGAACTCGCGGCCCTGGGTCAGCCAGTCGTTGACCAGGGTCATGCCCTTGTCCCGCAGCCAGATACCGGTCTGTTCCTGTTCGATCTTGATGTCCGGGTACTTGGCGAGTACTTCCTTCACGCCCTTGGTGCGGTTGGTGGTGGAGTTGTTCGCCAGGTCGCCGAGCAGGATCACGATCTTGCCCTTGCCACCGAGTTTCTCAGCGATGTACTGCATTTGCAGGCGGCCGGCCTCAACGTCATCGGACGTCACCGCCACCACGTCCTTGGGCAGGTCTTTCTGGTCGGGCCGGCGGTTGACGAACACCAGCGGAATGCCCGCCTTGGTCGCGGCACTGATGATGTTCTTGGTCGAGGCGGTATCGACCGGGTTGACGATAATGGCGTCGACTTTCTGGCTGATGAAGTTCTCGACCTGGCTCAGTTGCTTGACCACATCGGCACGGGCATCTTCGAACTGCAGTTGCACGCCATCGCCCTTGGGGTAGGACTTGGCTTGCTTGTCCATGTCTTCGCGCAGGTAAGTAAGGAAGGTGTCATCGAACGCGGACATCGTGACGCCCACCTTGAGATCGGCGGCGCCGGCAACACCACTGGCCAGCAGCATGGACAGGGCCAGCGCGGTAAAACGGATCGGGGTCTTCATGAACGGTCTGTCTCCACTTTCTTGTTGGTTTTTTTGGACGTTGCGTTGATCAGGCCTCGGCCGGCACTCGCACCACCGGCGCGCCTGGAATGCAGCAGAGCAGCGCGCCCTGGTTTTCGACGCACAGCACATTGAGGAAGGAGAAGTAGAACGGCCGGGCGCGGGGCAGGCCGCGAGGCGTTTGGGCGGGGCGTAAAACTCGCAGTACAGCGTTGAAGATTTTCATCTGACGGTACCTGGTTGTTTTTGATCTTGTTTTTGTTGAGTCGCCCCAAACGTGTGCGGGACGGACTTTATGCAACCTGGAAAAGACTTTATTGGAAAATAATTTCCATATCAACCTGTTTTAGAATTTTATTCTATTTTTGTCGAAACCACCTGCTGGCGCTCGGCACTCAGGCGCGCGGCGTCCAATATACGGGTGGTTTCCAGCGCATCATAGGCGCTTACCGGCAGTGGCCCCTGGCCCTGCACAGCTGCTTGCAATTGGCGATAGAACTGGGTCCAGCAGCCCTTCTCCGACGGCACCCGCTCACGTTCCGGCCCCTGCTCGAACCAGCCCCAGCGTCGATGTTCCTCGGCGCCCCAGTGCTCGCCTTCGGTCTTCGGTGATTTGCCGGACAGCAGCGCGTCTTCCTGGCCGTCCAAGCCTTCGACGGTATAGCAACCCAAGCTGCCACTGACCCGAAAGCGTGGCGCCTGGCTGTTCTGCAAGGCGTTGCCCCACAGGTGTGAAATCACACCGTTGGCGTGGGTCAGGGAAACAAAAAAACCGTAATCCACGCTGGGGTGTTCAGGGGTGTAGTGCAGTTGGGCGAACACCCGATCCACCGGGCCGAACAGTTGCAGCGCCTGGTCCACCAGATGGCTGCCCAGGTCACGCAGCCATCCGCCGCCACTGGCATTGCCCACAGCCTCCGGGCTGTAGCGCTCCACGCGGGATTCAAACCGGGTGATGCTGCCCAGGGCGCCGGCATCGATAAGTTTGCGCAGGGTCAGGTAATCCGAGTCCCAGCGCCGGTTCTGGTAGACGCTGAGCAGCGAGCCCTGGCGCTCGGCGGCGATGATCAAGGCTTGGGCTTGTTCGGCGTTGGCCGCAAAGGGTTTATCGCTGACCACGGTTACACCGTGTTCGATGGCTTCCAGAACCAGTGCAGGGCGGCCTTTGAGGGTGGTGGAGATGACCAGGGCGTCGACGCCGGCCTCGACGATCTGGCCGATGGAGCCGAAGGCCTGGATGCCGGGGTGGTCGGTTGCCAATTGCTGGCGACGTTCGGGTGATCGTGTGACCACGCCGACAAACGTGGCGCCTGGCAATGTCGCAATCAGCGGCGCATGAAAGAAGCGCCCTCCATGGCCGTAGCCGACTAGTCCGATTCGCATGCATCAACTCCTTCTTGAACTGAAAACCCGGTCCAAATGTGGGAGGGGGCTTGCTCCCGATAGCGGTAGATCAGATACATACTGGGTGACTGACCCACCGATATCGGGAGCAAGCCCCCTCCCACTTTGACCAGGATCCACCTGTGAGATTGGGGTTAGCCGTAGAAGTGTGGGCGAACCGGCAAGCTCACCGGCACAATCTGCCCGCTGCCCTGGGCTTCAATGCAGGCATCCGCCGCCACCGCCGCCGCATACCCATCCCAGGCCGACGGCCCACCTAGCTTTCCAGCGCGCACGCTGTCTATGAAGGCCTGCAACTCCACGTCATAGGCGCCGATAAAGCGGTCCTTCCAGTCCATCAGGATCGCGTTGGACAGCTTCGCACCACTGCGCAGTTGCACCTGGGACGGCTCCGGCAGCTTGGCGATACCGGTCTCGCCCACCACTTCGCACTGGATGTCGTAGCCATATTGGCAGTTCACAAACACTTCCACGTCGATACGCGTGCCCTTGGCGGTTTCCAGCAGTACGATCTGCGGGTCGCGCAGGTGGGCCAGGGCCTTGCTGGTCTTGCGCGGGAACACTACCTGCACGGAAACGTAGTCGTCGTCGAGCAGCCAGCGCAACACATCCAGCTCATGAATCAGGGTGTCGGTGATCGCCATGCCGGTGTTGTAGTTCTCGCCCACCGTGGGGTTACGGTGCGCGCAGTGCAGCATCAGCGGCTCGCCGATCTGGCCGCTGTCGATCACCGCTTTCAAGGCACGATAGCCTTCGTCATACGGACGCATGAACCCCACTTGCACCAGGCGTTTGCCATGGGCCACTTCGGCTTCGACGATCTTGCGACAGCCTTCGGCGGTCACCGCCAGCGGCTTTTCACAGAACACCGGTTTGCCGGCGGCGATGGCAGCCAGTACGAAGTCTTCGTGGCTTGGGCCCCAGGACGTCACCAGTACCGCTTCGACCTGCGGCGAGCTGATCAGTGCATGGCCGTCCGGGTACACCTCTGCGTCCAGCTTCAAGTCCGCGACCACCTTGGCGGCCTGCTCAAGGTTGATGTCCGTGACCGCCACCACCTGGCTGTTGAGCAGGGTCTGGCTGCAACGACGGATATGGTCACGGCCGATGGCGCCTGTGCCGATTACACCTAACCGCAGTGAATTAGAAAGCAAAGACATGCAAACACTCCTCTTGTTATTAGTACTGCCGGGCTTTTGCCAGGTGTTCATTGAGTTTTTTCGCAGCGGCATTGGTGCGTTCGCTGGTAGACACCTGTGCCACGCCCACCCGCCACCACGACAGGTAGCCGTGGATCATGGTCTTGGGCAGCACCTTGATATCGATCAGGGTCGAGACGCTTTGCGTGCGCGCATCCGCCAGGGCCGCGTCGAGCTGCTCCACCGTGCTGACCTTGTAGGTCTTGCAGCCATAGGCCGCCGCACTCATGGCGAAGTCCACCGGCACCAGGCCACCGTCGAGCTTGCCGCTCTCGGGGTTGCGGTAGCGGAACTCGGTGCCGAAGCTGTCCATGCCATTGCCGATCTGCAGGTTGTTGATACAGCCGAAAGCCATGTTGTCGAGCAGCACCACGTTGATCTTGCGCCGTTCCTGGATCGAGGTGGCCAATTCCGAGTGCAGCATCATGTAGGAGCCATCACCGACCAACGCATAGACCTCCTTGGTCGGCTCGGCCAGCTTCACGCCAAGGGCCGCGTTGATCTCATAGCCCATGCACGAATAGCCGTATTCGACGTGGTAGGTGTTGACGCCCTTGCTGCGCCAGGCCCGTTGCAAATCGCCGGGCAGGCTGCCGGCGGCGGCGACGATGATCGCGTCGTCGGCCAGGCTCTGGTTGAGCACGCCAAGCACACGGCTTTGGGTCAGGCATGAGCCGGTCAGCTCGATAAATTCACGCAAGACTCCAGGGTCCAGGTGGTCGTTGACTTCGGGGACGAACCCAGCGCCCTGGTATTCCACCTGATGCACACGGTCCACTTCGGCATCGAGTTGCGCCTTGGCGTCAGCGATTTGCTCCCCCCAGCCGGAACGGTAATCGCCCAGGGCATCGGCCAGCGCTTGAAGGGCGACCTTGGCATCCGCCAGCACTTGCACGCCGTCGAGTTTCAAGGCGTCGCACGGGCTGATATTGAGGTTGAGAAACTTCACCTCGGCGTGCTTGAACAGCGATTTGGATGA
Source organism: Pseudomonas khavaziana (assembly GCF_036704165.1). Lineage (NCBI taxonomy): Bacteria > Pseudomonadati > Pseudomonadota > Gammaproteobacteria > Pseudomonadales > Pseudomonadaceae > Pseudomonas > Pseudomonas khavaziana. Next base: position 2,867,187 of record NZ_CP129946.1, on the reverse strand, counting down.
GGTGGTGAAGTCGGTATAGCGGGTGCCGATACCGATGATCAGGTCGGCTTCGGGCGCCAGCAGGTTGGCCGCCAGGCAGCCGGTTTCGCCGATGCCGCCGACGTTCAGCGGGTGGCTGGAAACCACTGCGCTTTTGCCCGCCTGGGTTTCCGCGAAGGGAATCGCAAAGCGCTCAGCGAAGGCTTGCAGCGCGGCATTGGCGCCGGAGTACTTCACCCCGCCACCGCAGATGATCAGCGGCTTGCGCTTGCCGTGAAACGCGGCCAGCGCATCGTCGATCATCGCGGCGGTGGCCGGGCGCCGGTCGATGCGGTGCACGCGTTTTTGCAGGAAGTAGTCGGGGTAGTCCCAGGCTTCGGCCTGTACGTCCTGAGGCAAGGCCAGGGTCACCGCGCCGGTTTCCGCAGGATCTGTGAGCACGCGCATGGCCTGGATCGCCGCCGTCATCAATTGCTCAGGGCGGTTGATGCGGTCCCAGTATTTGCTCACGGAGCGAAACGCGTCGTTGGTGCTGATGCTCAGGTCGTGGAACTGCTCGATCTGCTGCAGCACCGGATCCGGCTGGCGGCTGGCGTAGACATCGCCGGGCAACAGCAACAACGGGATGCGGTTGGCCGTGGCGGTGGCTGCGGCGGTGAGCATATTCGCAGCGCCAGGCCCGACCGAAGCCGTGCACGCATAGATCTTGCGCCGCAGGTGCTGCTTGGCAAAGCCGATGGCGGCATGGGCCATGCCCTGTTCGTTGCGGCCCTGATGCACCACCAAGTCGCCGCTGTCCTGCTCCAGGGCCTGGCCGAGGCCCAATACATTGCCATGGCCGAAAATGGTAAATACGCCGGCAACAAACTTGCTCTGTACGCCGTCGACTTCGATGTATTGGTTATCCAGGAACTTCACCAGGGCCTGGGCCATGGTCAATCGTGTGGTGGTCATGACGCGCCCCTTATGGTTTTTGCAGGTGGGCGATGCTTGCCCCCAAGGCCTGCTGGATATCCGCCAACCCATGCACGCTTTCGGCAAACGGTTCGAACGACAGATAGCCGCTGTAGCCGGTACTCAACAGGGTGTCGATCTGCGCCGCATTGCCGAGGATATCGCCCTCGCCTACCAGTACGCGGTGGCCGTCGCTGATCGCGTTGAGCGGCGCCTCGCGATCTTCCACCCCGGAGATATGTACCAGGCCGGTCAGTTCGGGAAAGAACTCATGCTCGCCGGCCAGGTGATGGTGGAAGGTGTCATGCACCACGCGGAACACATCCAGGCCACCGATGGACTTGATCGCCTCCACCGCCACGCGCTTGCGACGCAGGGCGGATACTTCAAAGCCCAGGGGTTCGACGAAACCGAGAATCCCGTACTCGCGCAGGATGGGCGCCAGTTCGCTCAAGGCGGTGCGCAAAGCGGCGGCGCGCTGCGCGTCGGTGCGCGTATCGCCGGGCTCATTGAACGGGCACATCACCAGACCCTGGGCACCGCATTCGCGGGCGTAGGTGGCAAGCTCCAACGCTTGGGCGCGACGCTCGTCGTTCCACACATCAAAGGGGTACAGCGCGTTGATCGACAGCACCGTAATACCCTGCGCCGCGCACAACTCACGCACGCGAGTGGCGGGCATGCCGTATTCGATTTCGCGGTTCTTGAGGTCGTTGCGGATCTCGATGGCATCACACTTGAGGGCCTTGGCCATCTGGATGAAATCCGCCAGGGCCAGGTCAGGCGCGACCATGCGGTTAAGGGCAAAACGTAGCGGCGACTTCATTGTTGTTGTTCTCCGTCCAAACCGTTTAAAGGTCCAGCAGCCAGCTGTGCTGCGGGTCGTTATGGAAATGCCAGGCGCGCTTGGGGCCGGCCATCACGTTGAGGTAATACGACTCGTAGCCGTACGGCACGCTGACCGGGTGATAACCCTTGGGCACCACCACCAGGTCGCTGTTTTCCACGGCCATGGCCTGGTCGATGCTGCGGTCATCGGTGTACACGCGCTGGAATACAAAGCCCTGGGGCGGGTTGATCTGGTGGTAATAGGTCTCTTCCAGGAAGCTTTGGTGCGGCAGGTCGTCGGTGTCATGCTTGTGCGGCGGGTAGCTCGAGGAATGCCCCGACGGTGTGCGCACTTCCACCACCAGCAGCGAATGGGCCGGCTCGCTGTCGGGCAGGATGTCGCACACGTAGCGGGTGTTGGCGCCTTTGCCGCGCACACTGCGTTTGCACTGCTCGGGGCGGATCAGGCGCGGAGCAAAACCCTGGGCACCCGGGGCGGCGCAGACAGCGATCTGCACATCGCTCAAGGCGTTGACCTGGGCGTCGGTGCCGGGCGGCAGGTAGGCGGCGAACGGTGACTTGTCTTCGAACACCGACTGGCGATCACCGAGGTTCTGCCAACTGAAACCTTCGCCTTCGATGTTAACCCGACCGCTGAGCAACACCAGGCACAACTCCTGATCGCCCGCGCTGACCGGCAGGCTTTCGCCCTGGCTCAGCCGGTAGGCGGCAAAGCCTACGTATTCCAGGCGCCCGGGCTCCAGGGCGACCATGGTTTGCCCGCGTTTGCTGCTTTTGACCAACAAGCTCATCACTCAAGTCCTCTGGTTGAGAAGCGCACGCAAGGTGTCATAACCCTTTTTGGCGTAGATATAGCTGGGCGCCACGGCCGGGTCCTGCTCGGCTTCCACCACCAGCCAGCCCTCGTAGTTCGCCGCCAGCAGTACGTCCAGCAACGGTGCAAAATCGATGTCGCCATCGCCGGGCACGGTGAAAGTGCCGTTGACGATGCAATCGGGAAAGCTCCACATCTGGTTGCGCGCCAGTTGCACCACGGGTTTGCGCACATCCTTGAAATGCACGTGGCAAACGCGGTCGATGTGCTTGCGCAACACCTCGATGGGTTCGCCGCCGCCCATGTAGCAGTGGCCCGAATCGAACAGCAGGCCGACTTCCGGCCCGGTGCGCTGCATCAGCTGGTCGATGTCTTCGGGGGACTCGACGTAGGCGCCCATATGGTGGTGGTAGGCCAGGCGCACGCCTTGAGACAAGGTGAAACGCGCCAGCTCGGTGAGCTTGTCGGCGTACGCCTGCCAGGCCTGTTCGCTGTGAAAACGCGGACGTTCTATCAGGCGAATGCGTGAACCCTGGATCGAATCGGCGACTTCGCCGTATACCAGTACGTTGGCGCCGTTTTGTTTGAGCAGTTCGACATGACCGGCAATGGCCTCGATTTCCTCGGCCACCGAACGACGGGCCAGGCGGCTGGAGTACCAGCCCGAGACCAGCGCCAGGTGATAGGGACGCAGCACGTCGCCGACGCCCTTGGCATCCTTGGGAAACTTGCCATTGAGCTCAAAACCTTCGTAGCCGATGTCCTTGCCTTCACTCAAGGCCGTGCTCAGCGGCGTTTCACCGCCAAGGGCCGGGAGGTCATCGTTGCTCCAAGAGATCGGGTTGATGCCAATTCGGATTGCGGGCATGGCTGCACCTTTATTGTTTTAGCCTGAGATCACTGGGATCAGCCTGTGTGGAAGGGGGCTTGCTCCCGATGGCAGTGGGTCAGTTGATAAATAGGTACCTGATACACCGCTATCGGGAGCAAGCCCCCTCCCACATTTGATTGCATTGCACCTTTAGAACTGTGATTAAGCTCTGGAACTGCGCCAGGCATTGATGAGTTGTTCGAAGGTAGCCTGTACCTGCTGGATCAAGGTCTCATCATTGATCTCCCCCGCCATCCACGCCCGGCTCGGCTCCTGGAAGATCGTGCGGCCTACGGCAAACCCACGGCAGGTGGTGCTCAGGCGTGCTTGCTGGAAACCATCGGCGAGGCATTCGGCGGACGCGTTCAGACCCAGCAGCACCACGCCCCGGCAGTACGGGTCACGCTCCTGGATCAGTTCGTCGAGTTTCTTCCAATCCTCGGCCGACTGCGCCTCGATCTTCCACCAGGCCGGGTAGATGCCCAGGTTGTACAGGCGCTTGAGGCTGCGATACAGCACATCTGGGTAAGTGGACGGGTGATCCTTGGGCGGGATGACTTCCAGCAGCAGCTCATGCCCGCTTACGATGGAGGCCTCGTACACCGCCTTGAGTTGCGCTTCCTGCTCCAGGCGCAGCATCGGTTCGTCATCGGGATGAAATTGCACCAGGCACTTGATGATCTGTTCCTGGGGCCAGGCAATCAGGTTGCTGCCCACCGAGCGGCCGTGTTCGAACGCCAGAGGCCGCGAGTTCTGCACTTCCACCGGGCGTGCGATCCACCAGCCGCGACCGCTGGCGGCGTTGAGGGCATCCTGGCCGAAACGTTGGTCGGCGAGCAGGCCCACGTCGGCCTCGATGCCCTGCTCGCTGAGTTTGCGCTCCACACGTTCGATGGCCTGGATAAACAGCTGCTTGATCGCGCTGATGCGCACCGGTTCCTGGCCGCCCTTTTGCGCCAGGTCCACCAGTTGCCAGCGGTGGTCGAAGGCAAACACGAACAATTGCTTCCAGGCCTTGCGCGGCACCGTTACGCGGTGCAGGCGTTGCAGGGTCACGTCCTGGTCCGGGCGGGTAATGGGCACCGGGCTGCTGAACAGGTACTCGAGCTCGGCGGGTGTCGGCATGGCCGGTGCACAGGCATGGCGCGAAACCACCAGGCCACCGCAGGCATTGGCCAACTGGCTGCAACGTTCATCGCTGGCGTCATTGATCCAGCCGCTGAGAAAGCCCGACATAAAGGCATCGCCGGCCCCCAGCACATTGAGCACTTCCACGCGCACGCCGGGGTAGATCGCCCCGTCTTCCAGCCGCGCAGGAATCGCGCCGTGGATGACCGTGCAACCCTGGGGACCCAGCTTGACTACCAGGGTCGCAGGTGTCAGTTCGCGTACGGTGCGCAACGCGGTGAGCAGGTCGTCACTGCCACCGGCGATGAGGAATTCTTCTTCAGTGCCGACGATCAGGTCGAAACGCGGCAGGATCCTCTGCACATGCTGGCTGACATTCTGGTCGGCAACAAAACGGGTTTCGCCATCAGCCTTGCCCGCCAGGCCCCACAGCACCGGGCGGTAGTCGATGTCCAGCACGCGTTTGACGTTGTGCCTGGCGGCGTAATCCAGGGCCTGGATGCTCGCTTTGTACACGCCGTCGGTGGAGAAGTGCGTGCCGGTGATCAACAGCGCTTTGCTGGAGGCAATAAAGGCCTCGCTGATGTCTTCGGCGCGCAGGGCCATGTCCGCGCAGTTTTCGCGGTAGAACACCAGAGGGAAGGTTTCACGATCCTTGAGGCCCAGCAGCACCAGGGCGGTGAGGCGCTCCGGGTCAATCTTGATAGCGCTGACATCGCAGCCTTCACGGGCCAGGGATTCCACCAGAAAACGGCCCATATGGTCGTCGCCCACGCGGCTCAGCATCGCTGACTTGAGACCCAGCCTGGCGGTGCCGAAGGCGATGTTGGCGGAAGAACCGCCGAGGTACTTGGCGAAGCTGGTCACGTCCTCAAGCCGCGCACCGACTTGCTGCGCATAGAGGTCGACGCCCAGGCGCCCGAGGCAAATCAGATCCAATTGACGCCCACTGGCAAAACGAGTCTGGCCCATGCTGGCTCCTGTTATTTTTATCAGCCTGCGTTGTGCCGCCGTGGCGACGGCAAACGCTCTTGGTGGGAGCAGACTAGAACGTCCAGCGGCGGCAATCAATATTTATTCCATAATTATTTTTAGTGGAATATTTTTTCCAATACGTCAGCATAGCGGCACACCAGCGCCCGTGCATCGTTTCAGCAGGCCACGCGGGCCGTGATGCCGAGGTATTTTTTTGCGCCTACCCTGTAGACTTGCGCCACCCATCAGCGCATCAGACGAACACGCCAGAAGGATTGCCCATGTCCCGCACCGATCCCGAGACCACTCTGGAAGAAACTGTCGCCAGCCCTCCGATCAATGCCGAACGCCTGTTGCAGCTGATCACCGACGAATACGAGAGCCTGCCCCGTCAACTCAAGCGGATCGCCAGCTACATGAGCCAGCAGAGTGACCGGATCATGGTCGACCGCATCAGCGACATTGCCCGTGAATGCGAAGTGCACCCCTCGGCCATCGTGAGGTTCTCCCAGCGTTTCGGCTTCAGCGGGTTCAGCGAGATGCAGGCGCTGTTTCGCGAGGCGTATACCCACAAGACCACGCCGGTGCAGAACTACCAGCAGCGCATCCGCAGCATGATCGCCAACAAGTCGCAAAAGGCCAGCGGTGGCGACCTCGCGCGCGAATGCGTCAACGCGACCCTCTCGGGCATCGAGCGCCTGGGCCTGGAGCTGGACGATACCGCCTTCGAAAAAGCCGTGGACCTGGTGGTCAATGCCGACAACATCTACGTGGTCGGTGTGCGCCGCTCCTTTGCGGTGGCCGACTACCTGGTCTACAACCTGCAGCACACCAACAAGCGCATCCACCTGATTTCCGGCCTGGGCGGCAGTTATCGCGAGCAGATGCGCAGTGTGCGTGCCAATGACCTGGTGATTGCGATCAGCTTCACGCCCTACGGCAAGGAAACCCAGCACTGCCTGCGCATCGCCCAGCATCATCAGGCCAAGACCCTGATCATCACCGACAGCAACCTGTCACCGCTGGCCAAGCGCGCGAACGCGGTGCTTCTGGTCAATGAAGGTTCCTCGTTCGCCTTCCGCTCGTTGAGCGCCACCTTGTGCCTGTGCCAGGCGCTGTTTATTGCGGTGGCGTATCGGTTGGAATTGAAGGTGGACGAGATTCATGAGCAGGTCGGGTTCGACGACTGACGCGCACTACCTGTAGGAGCGAGCTTGCTCGCGAAAAACCCATAGGCATTGCGGCCATCCAGGATGCCCGCGTTATCGTTAACGATCTTCGCGAGCAAGCTCGCTCCTACAGTAATTGCGCCAGGGCCCGGCCGTGGAAGCGGATCTGCGCGAGGGTCAACGCGGTGTAGCCGATAATCACGGCGGGCGGCAACGTCACATCGACACAAAATTTGCCCAACGGCTGCAAGCTCAGCCCGGCGTTGGCGGCGCGGTCACAGAAGTCCGCCTCTTGCACCCCGGCCGGCAACCACAGCACGAAATGCAGCCCGGCCTGCTGGCCACTGACCGTGACGCCCTCCGGCAGGCAGGCAAGCAAGGCATCCCGCCGCGCCTGATACGCCTGGCGCGAAGCCCGCAGATGCCGCACGAAGGCACCACTGCCAAGAAACTCCACCAAGCCCAGCTGGTCGGTTGCGCCCACTGAATGCCCGGTCAGTTGCAAGGTGCGCAGCAGTGGCGAGCGCAGGATCTTGGGCACCACCATGAAGCCGACCCGCAAGCCGGGAAACAGGTTTTTGTTGAAGCTGCCGCAATAGAGCACGCGGTTGTTCGAATCCAGGGACTTGAGCGCCGCCAGAGGTGCGCTGTTGTAGTTGTACTCACTGTCGTAGTCATCCTCCACCACCCAGGCATCCGCCCGGTTCGCCCAGTCCAGCAGTGCCAGCCGACGTGACACCGACAGGGTCACGCCCAGCGGCGCCTGGTGCGCCGGGCTGACATAGGCCAGCCGTGCGTGCTCGGGGAGCTGGTCGGTGTCGAGCCCTTCGGTGGTGACCGCGATCGCCTGGACCCGCGCCCCGGCGAGGCCGAACAAACGCCGCGCCGGTGTGTAGCCGGGGTCTTCGACGCAGGCGGTGTCACCTGGCTGGAGCAGCGTGCGCGCAATCAGGTCAAGACCATGGCGAATGCCCGTGGTGACGATCACTTCATCTGCCTCGCACTGCATGCCGCGATAGCGACGCAGGTAATCCGCGATCAGTTCGCGCAAGGCCGGCAACCCGCCGGGGTGCGCAGCCTCCAGCACGCCGGGACCTGCCGCCAGCAACCCGCGGGAGAGGCAGCGCGCCCAGGTTTTCAGGTCGAACAGGCTGGCATCCGGGCGTCGTGCGACAAAGGGCACGTGGCTCTGCACGCCGGCGTGAGGTAAGTCGGGCTCAACCGGTCGGCGCTGGTTTTGCCTGGCCACCGGGGCGGCGATGAACTGCTCCGGAATCACCGCACACACCCGCGTGCCGGAGCCGGCCACACGCTGCACATAGCCTTCGCTGTGCAAACGGTCAAAAGCGGCCTCAAGGGTGCCACGTGAGACCTGCCAGCGCTCGGCCAGGCTGCGGGTCGACGGCAAACGACTGCCGGCCGGCAACTGTCGAGCCAGGATCGCCTCGCGCAACGCTTCGTAGGCGCCCTGCTGCTTGCCTGCATCCAGCGTATCGGGGCGCGGCAGGTCAAGGTCGGAGGCAGCTTTTCCGCGGCTCATAGTGGTCCAGTCATCCATGGCATAAGTGGTACTGAGGATTAAACCACAAAGTCGCTAGAGTCCGGGCTCTACCCATTGCGAAGAAACCCGCCCATGACTCAACGCCTTCTCGCTCCCTGGTTCTGGCTGACGTTGCTGACGGTCCTGGTGGGCCTGCCGCGCCTCACCCTGGATTTGCATTTGCCCGCCCTGCCCGCCATGGCCGACTACTTCCACACCCAGGACAGCCAGTTGCAACTGGTCCTGACCCTGTACACCCTCGGCTCGGCGATTTCCCTGCTGGTCAGCGGCCCGCTCACCGACCGCTTCGGCCGACGCCCGGTGCTGTTGGCCGGGTTGATGCTGTATGTGCTGGCGACAGTGACCTGCGCCCTGGCCGATAGCCTCGGCGTGCTGGTCATTGCGCGGCTGTTCCAGGCGCTTGGCGGGTGCTGCACCACGGTGATTGGCCGAGTGATCGTGCGCGATTATTTTGACCGCGATGAGCAGGCGCGCCTGCTGGGGTTGATCTCCATGGCGATGGCCGTATCGCCCATGGCCGCGCCGGTGCTCGGCAGCCTGTTATTGCCGCTTTTGGGCTGGCGTGGCTTGTTTGTATTGCTCGGGGGGATCGGTTGCGCGCTGTGCCTGGTGGTCCAGCGCCGCCTGCCTGAGACCCGCCCACCGCAAGTGGCCGCTGCACCGCCCAGCCACTTGCTGCGCACCTATAGCCAATTGCTGCGCGACCGCTACTTCCTGCGTTATGCCTTGGCGATCGGCTGCGCGTACAGCACGTACTTTCCGTTTATCAGCGAGTCTTCGGCATTGCTGCAACGAAGCTTCGATTTGTCGCCGAGCGCCTACGCCCTGGTGTTTGCCGCGACAATCAGTGGCTATATGCTTGGTGCCAACCTGTTCCGGCGCCTGGTGCAGCGGTTCGGGGCCGACCGCTTGATCAGCGTCGCCATCGGCTTGAATGTGCTGGGCAGCATCTTGCTCGCGCTGGCCACGGCACTGCTGCCACAGGCATGGCTGGCCATTGTGGTGCCGATGGTGGTGATCATGGTGTCGGTGGGCCTGACGATGCCTGCTTGCCAGCTCTCTGTGTTGCAGCCGTATGGGGCAATTGCCGGCACGGCGTCGGGGCTGTTCTTTTTCATCCAGATGTTTGTCACGGCGCTGAGCAGTTGGGCCACCGGACTGCTATCGGACGGTACTTCACAGCCGTTGGTGATCATGACCTCGCTTGCCAGTGCATTACTGGTTACAAGCTGGCTGATCCTGCGCAAAACGCAAAGTGGGAGGGAACAAAGTCCCTCCCACCCTTCACCGAGCCAGGCTCGGGTTTAGTGCATGAAGATCGCGATCAGGATGATCAGCGGAATCGGCACGCCGAGGAACCACAGCAATAATGAGCGCATCATATTCTCCTTGAGTGAACGGGCCTTGAATCAACGAACGTAGTTTTCGGTTTCGACATACACCACGGCATCCCGACGGCGACCGCCGAAGGTAGCGGCGAAGCTGGCAAAGAACGCACCGATCAACAACGCCACGAAGGTCCACAGCGAGGTATAGGCAGCGACTTTCGCAGCGGTATCAGCGGCTTGCTTGGCCTTGAGCTTGGCGTCTTCGATGGCTTTACGGGCATCGCCGTAGACTTTGTCGATACGCGCTTCGGCATCGGCCTGGCTGAGGTTGGTGCGCTGGCTGATCAACTGGGCCAGGTAGGCACGGTCTTCGGCGGCCAGTTGGCCGTCGTTGCTCAGGGTGCGGGCGAAAATGCGACCGACCACGGCGTGAGCGGCGTCATCGCTGACTGCGGCTGGGCGGTCATCGCGAAACAGGCTGTCGACGTAGTAGCCGAAGTCACCGCTGTCGGCACCCTGTGCTGCGCTGCCGGCCGCTTGGGTCATGCCACTGGCGGCGCCCGACGCGACGCTGGCACCGGCTTGCACACCACCGCTGACGACGCTGCTGACGGAGCCGACCACCAACATCGCGGTGATCAGTGTCGCCACTGCCCAGGCCAGGAAGCCATGGGCGGTATCGCGAAAGTACACCTCATCGCCATGCATATTGGCCCACTTTACCCGCAACCGACCGGCGATGTAGCCGCCCAGGCCCGACGCAACAATCTGGGTAAAGGCCAGCCAGACAATCGTGGAAATGCCAAGGCCCTTGGCACTGATGCCACTGTCGGCCCACGGCGAAACCGCCGAAAAGCCCAGGCCGAAGCCCAGCAGCACCAGTATCAATGACAAGGCAGCCGCCGCAGCGGCCCCGGCGAAGATCGCCCCCCAGGAAACCCCGGAGAGCGTGCTTGACTCTTGCAGCGTGGATGAGGATGTGATCATTGTTGTTTTGCTCCAGGCATGAAAAATAGTGTTACAAGTCTCAAAAGGGACAGTGCAGGCACCATGCCAGTCGTGCACAAAATTAAAATCCTTATATTTCAAAAGCTTAGGAAGTTTGAACTTATTCAAACCATGCAAGTTGCAATAAATGACTGTTCTGAACGGGCGTTATGCATTCTTCCGCCGAGCACATTTCCCTGTGGGTGGGGGCTTGCTCCCGATAGCGGTGTTTCAGTCGATGAAACCTTGGCTGACACACCGCTATCGGGAGCAAGCCCCCTCCCACATCGAATCCGTGCCAGTCATGAATAAATGGCCTTTCTACTAGATGAAGTTTTATTTAGGAAACATTCAGCAACTTCTTGGCAAAATACCCGCACTTCTAGTGTGAACGCTCACCAGGTAATCCTATGACCCGCATTTTGACCATCGAGGATGACGCCGTAACGGCCCGCGAGATCGTCGCCGAGCTGAGTAGCCATGGACTGGACGTAGATTGGGTGGACAATGGCCGCGAAGGCCTGGTCCGTGCCGTCAGTGGTGATTATGACCTGATCACCCTCGACCGCATGTTGCCCGAACTGGATGGCCTGGCCATCGTCACCACCTTGCGCACCATCGGGGTGTCGACGCCGATCCTGATGATCAGCGCGCTCTCTGATGTCGACGAGCGCGTACGCGGCCTGCGTGCCGGGGGCGATGACTACCTGACCAAACCGTTCGCCTCCGACGAAATGGCCGCCCGCGTCGAGGTGTTGCTGCGGCGCAAAAGCACGGTCAAGGAGTTCGAGACCGCCCTGCGCGTGGCTGACCTGGAACTGAACCTGATCAGCCGCGAAGCCAGCCGTGCCGAGCAACCGCTGACCCTGTTGCCTACCGAATACAAGCTGCTGGAATTCCTGATGCGCAACACTGGGCAGATTCTCTCGCGGATGATGATCTTCGAAGAAGTCTGGGGTTATCACTTCGACCCAGGCACCAACCTGATCGATGTGCACATCGGTCGCCTGCGCAAAAAGATCGACCCACCGGGCCTTACGCCGTTGATCCGCACGGTACGAGGTTCCGGTTATGTCATTGCTGAACCCCTCTAAAGGCTGGCGCTCTTCCAGCAGCCGCTTGCTGGCGCTGTACAGTTCGTTGTTCGTGGCCTGGAGCTGCATCCTCATGGGGGTGCTGTACTACGAGGTATCAGGTTACCTGGGCGATTTGTCGCGCCACTCCCTACTGCAGCGCCAGCATTTATTCCAGCGCTTCGACGGCGAAGAACTGGTGGAAGCCTTGACCACCAGCATGACCTTCGACATGAAGGGCGTGGACGCCTATGGTCTGTTCGATGAGCAATTTCGCCCCCTGAGCGGGCCAATCCGTAAGGTGCCGGCCGACCTGCCTCTGGATGGCAAGATCCATGCGCTGGCCAATTGCGTCGAATCCGACGACCCGAAACTGCCCAAGGACAGCTGCGACGCCGTGGCTACCCGCACCGGCGACGGGCGCTGGCTGGTGCTGGTGCGCGCCAACGGTTCGCTGTTCGGCGTAACCCGGATCATCTGGCACGCCTTGCTGTGGGCCCTATCGTTGACCATCATCCCTGGCGCTGCCGGCTGGCACCTGCTGCGCCGCCGCCCGCTGCGGCGGATCCGCGGGATCCAGGCCAGCGCCGAAGCCATCGTCGCCGGCGACCTGACGCACCGCTTGCCGCTGTCCAACCGCCGTGACGAGTTGGACATGCTCGCCGCCATCGTCAATGCCATGCTCGACCGCATCGAGAAGCTGATGAACGAGGTCAAGGGTGTGTGCGACGCCATCGCCCACGACTTGCGTACCCCGCTCACACGCCTGCGTGCACAGCTTTACCGCATCAAACAGCAAGCCGAGGAAGACTCCGCCCACGCGGTAAAACTCGATGATGCGATAGCCGAAACCGACACGCTGATGGCGCGCTTTCGCGGGCTGCTGCGCATTTCGGAACTTGAGGACCACCAGCGCCGCTCGGGTTTCCTGGTACTCGACCCGTTGCCGTTGCTGCGCGAATTGCACGACTTCTATCTGCCCCTGGCTGAAGAAGGTGAAATGGAACTGGTGCTGCAGGCGCCCGAATCACTGCCGTGGGTGACCGGCGACCGCGCGCTGTTGTTTGAAGCCTTGGCCAACCTGTTGAGCAACTCGATCAAGTTCACCCCGCCCACTGGCAAGGTCATCCTGCGGGCGGTCAATGATATGGGCAGCACCCGCATTGAAGTGCTCGACTCGGGACCCGGAATTCCGGCGGCTGAACGCGCTTCGGTATTCCAGCGTTTCTATCGGGTGGATGAAAACGATCAACAAGGTGGTTTTGGCTTGGGGCTGTCGATTGTGGCGGCGATCATCAACTTGCACGGCTTCAAGCTCGACGTCGGCACCAGCGAACTGGGCGGTGCCCGGCTTGTACTGGAGTGCCGCCAGCAATTGATACCTGACTGAGAACCCGCTTAGGGCTCTTGTAGGAGCGAGCTTGCTCGCGAAAAACCCATAGGCGCCGCGTTTATTCAGGAGAAACGCGTTATCGTTGACGTTTTCGCGAGCAAGCTCGCTCCAACATTCTGCCTAGAGCACACTCCCCATGGCCTTGATCAACACCGGATCAAATGCATAGATATCCGGCGCGTAGACCAGGCTCCCCTGGCGATCCACCTCCACGGTCCAATACCCCAACAACACCGGCACTGGCGTGGCCAGCCTGAATTCATGGGTCACGCCGGTGGCCAGCAATTCATCGGTGCGGGTGCGCTCGGCCGGGGTCACCAGCAGGTCGCGCAGCAACAGCGGCTGCTCGACCCGCACGCAGCCGGAACTGAACGCCCGCGGCCCCTTGGTGAACAGCGGTTGGCTGGGGGTGTCGTGCAGGTACACGGAATACGGGTTGGGGAAACGCATCACGATCTTGCCCAGCGGGTTACGCGGGCCGGCCTGCTGACGCAGCAGGATGTTGCCGGGGCGTGCCCAATCAACTTGCTCGGGCGCCAGCGGGTGGCCTTCGGCGTCGAGCACCTGCAGGTTTTGCTGGCGCAGGTATTCGGGGTTGAGGCGGATGGCCGGGAGCTTGTCCTCGCGCATGATGGTCGGCGGGATGGTCCAGGTGGGGTTGAGGGTCAACCGTGTGATGCGCGACTTGAGCAACGGTGTCTGGCGTTCCGCGCGCCCGACCTGCAGGCGGGTTTGCCACACCGGGATACCGCTCTGGTACACGCTCAGTTGCGCGGCCGCCACATTGACCACGACGCCTTCGGGCTCCAGGTCCTGGGCCATCCAGCGGAAACGTTCCAGGTTGATGCGCAGTTGTTCACGGCGCACCGCCGGGCTGATATTGAGTTCGGCCACGGTGCCCGCACCGATCACACCGTCGGCTTGCAAGGAGTGGCTGAGCTGGAACGCCTTCACCGCCTTGACCAACTCACCTTGGTATTGCTTGCCATTGCCGCCGGGCAACTTGACCAGATAGCCGCCACTGTGCAGGCGCCGCGCCAGTTCCGGCACGCGCGGATCTTCCATGCCGGGGCGTAATAACGGGCCACTGCCCACCGCGTCCCAGTGCGGTAAAGGCTGTTGGCGCACGTTGGAATAGGCATTGCGCAGGCTGCGATACAAATCCGCACTGGGGCGCGCCTGGTCGAACGCCTTGACCATGTCCTGCAAGCCGGTAGCGGCAAATGCCAATACTGCAGTGTTCGGGTCTGTTGTGGGCGGTTGAGAATGCCAGAGCGGTTCATAACGCGATTGCAGCAGGCGCCCGTAATGCAAATCGTGCAAGGCCTGCAGGTATTGCTGGCTGGTCGCGATATCGCTGCACAGCACGTTGGACGTAGCATCCACCGTGGGCAAGCTATAGTGGGTGGGGTCCAGGCCGTCGTCGGCGAGCATCAGCAGCTGGGCTTGCAAGGCTTTGCGGGGCTCGTCGTTCGACCACAGCGAGGCATTGCCCTGCTGTTGGTAAAAGGCTTGCAGGCGCACCAACGCGGTGGCGTCGATCCGCGGAGCCAACTGGGGGCAGACGCTGGGCAATTGCGCCAAAGCCTGTTGAACGGGCGCCAGGTCGATCGGCGCCGGCGTGGTCACCGGCAACGGCTCCAGCGGCGGTGCATCGGCCATGGCGACCAATGGTGCAACGAGCAGGCAAATGCTCAAGTAACATGCGTGTTTTTTGAACAATTGACTGAGCTCCACTCCACAGCCTGGGGATCGACTGTAGATGCTGACTTTTATGCGCCGCCTCGGCATAACCACCGTGGGCTTGATCACCGGGAGCCTGGCTTTACTGAGCAATGTTGCGCTCGCCGCCAATGGCACCCCTCCTTCCTTGTATAGCAGCCTGGCGCGCTCGGCTCCAGAACTCAATCCCGCCGTGCTGAAAAGCGCCTTGAGCGCGATGCAGTGCGCGGTCAATAACGGCGAGGAACGTTCCGATCGCCTAGCGGTTATTGACTACTCCCAGCCCTCGACCGCTCGTCGGCTGTGGATCTTCGATCTGCGCAAACAGACCCTGGTGCTGCGTGACCTGGTGGCCCATGGAGCCAAGTCCGGGGAAAACTTCGCCACCCAGTTCTCCAACCTCGAGGGCAGCCACCAGTCCAGCCTGGGCTTGTTCCGCACCCAGGAAAGCTACCTCGGCACCCACGGCTATTCGCTGCGCATGGATGGCCTGGAACCCGGCTTCAATGACTTGGCACGCGACCGTGCCATCGTGATCCATGCCGCCGACTACGTCAGCCCCTTGTGGAGCAAGCGCGAAGGCCGCATAGGCCGCAGCCAGGGCTGCCCGGCGGTGCGCCCACAGGTGGCGCGCCAGGTAGTGGACAAGCTCAAGGGTGGGCAGTTCATGTTCTCCTGGTACCCGGACCAGCGCTGGTTGAAGTCCTCGACCTACCTCAATTGCAAACCCCAACAGGTGGCGAGTAGTCGTACAATCCGTGGCGGATAGCCTGTCCCCACAGATAAAAGAGAGCGTCGCATGCTTCTACACACCTCCACCTGGATCGAAATCGGGCAGTTTCTGGAACGCAGTCGCACGGTGGTGATTCCCATCGGCTCCAACGAACAACATGGCCCTACCGGCCTGCTGGGCACTGACTGGATGTGCCCGGAGATCATCGCCCACGAGGCACAGAAAAACGCCGACATCCTCATCGGCCCGACCTTCAATATCGGCATGGCCCAACATCACCTGGGCTTTCCCGGCACCATCTCCCTGCGCCCTTCCACCTTTATCGCCGCGATTGGCGACTGGGTGCGCTCGCTGGCCGGGCATGGTTTCGAGAAGATCCTGTTTTTGAACGGCCACGGCGGCAATATCGCCACAATCGAAGCAGCGTTCTCCGAGCTGTACGCCGAAGCCAGCTTCGCCCGCCGCCCGGCCGGCTTCGCGCTGAAGCTGGTCAATTGGTGGGACCTGGAAGGCGTAACGGACCTGGCCCACCGCCAATTCCCGGTCGGCCACGGCAGCCACGCCACGCCGTCGGAGATTGCGGTGACACAATGGGCGTACCCGCAGTCGATCAAGTCGGCCGAGTACTCGCCGCAAATTGCCAACACCGGCCCGATTCGCGAAGCCCTGGACTTCCGCGCACGCTTCCCCGATGGGCGCATGGGCTCGGACCCGGCGCTGGCGACGGTGGAGAAAGGCGGCGAGCTGGTAGCGTTGGCGGCGCAGGGGTTGATCAAGACGGTCGATAGTTTCAGCAACGAAGCCAAACCCTGAGCCGAATGATGGTCCAAATGTGGGAGGGGGCTTGCTCCCGATAGCAGTGTGTCAGTCAGCTTATCTGTAGCTGACCCACCGTCATCGGGAGCAAGCCCCCTCCCACATTTTGAAATGCATTGCCTTTCAGAGGGGGCTTACTTGCAGTCCTGGGCCGCCTGCTCGAGCCGCGACGGCTTTATCGCCGAGGCCAGCGGTTTGCGCTCATACAGGAACACCTTGGTGCCGTCCTGGGACTTGTAGGCCTCCAGCACATCATCGGCAGCAATCTTGCTGGTCAACAACACCTTGGCGTGGCGCGAGTTCTGCGTCACGGTCGAGGTGATGCCGTGTTTTTCCAGCTTGGGCAATACGCACTGCACATAGCCTTCAGGGGTCTTGGCGGTTTGCAGAGTCAGTGAGGGAGCATTTGGGGCAGTGATACATCCGGTCAGCGACAAAGCAGCGAAGGCCAGGGCCGGGGCAAAAAAAGAGCGCATACAGATTCCTGAAAATAACCAATAGGGTTTACATCCATTCGCGGGTCAACCTGCGCGAACCAGAGCCTTGAGCGACATATCGAACTGCTTCAGGGCGTCTTGCTGGACATCGCGTTGTTGCTCGATCAGCGCGGCGATCTCAGGCGCGGCCTTATCGTGCACCCACACCGACGGCACATGCTTGTCCACCGAGCCTTCAGCCTTGGCGATGTACTGCAGGTTCGCGTCATAGAAGCGTGCGGCAAAGCGCGCCTCGACCCGGTCGTTACGCTGGGTCAGCAATTGGTTATGGGCATCGAGCACCACCACCACGTCCGGATGTGCCCGCACGAGAGCATCCAGGCTGCTATAGACCGTCACCGAAAGAAAAGTGCCCTGTAGCGAATTCATCAACCAGTCGATCGCCAGTTGCGGATCGGAGCTGTTGACGAACGCTTCACGAATACGCCCATCCAACGCGTCCTTGGCGCCGTTCAGCGCCATGGCGTGGTAGCGTTCAAGGTAATTAAGGTTCTCGCGAGTATTTTCGCTGAACAATACCCCCACCGACTGGGCGCGCTGCAGGGAGTCTACGCCAGCGGCAAGCGGGAGCAAATGGCCTGTACGCAGTTCATCGGCTATCGCCGGGGTGGTCATGGCCGCCGTGCCCAGCATCAGGGCCATTAGTGCAAACTGGATAATCGTCCTCATCGCGCATTTCCTTGAACCGCGTTTCGATGTGCAGATTCTGCGCGATTGGCGAAAAAACAGAACTTGTGATCCTTGATGGTGACTATCATTTGAACCGATAGTGTCAGGCAGCCGATAAAATCTATAAGGACCCCGCCATGAAGCCCTACCAGAAAACCTTCGACCGCATCCGCGATGCCGTACTGCCGGAATTTCGCGAGCGGGTCGCCGATTACCTGGTCGATTATGAAAACGTGTTGCTGGACCCAAGCGCCGATGCTGAACAACGCTCGGCCAGCGCCCAACAACTACGCGGCTACCTGCGGGGCTTGAACACCACACGGGTGCTGGGCATGGCCCACTGGGAGGACCTCGACCGACGTATCGAGGAAGAGTGGCAGCTAGAGCACAGGCCGCTGCAGGTTGACCCACTCCCGAACTGACGGGCGTTGCCACTGGCGC
Source organism: Pseudomonas khavaziana (assembly GCF_036704165.1). Lineage (NCBI taxonomy): Bacteria > Pseudomonadati > Pseudomonadota > Gammaproteobacteria > Pseudomonadales > Pseudomonadaceae > Pseudomonas > Pseudomonas khavaziana. The sequence goes on along the minus strand of NZ_CP129946.1, from coordinate 2,849,228 downwards.
TGCGCGTACGCTACCAGCTCGGCCGGTACACTGTCGCCGTTGAGGATCAGGCGATTGAGCATCACCGCCAGGTCCACATCGGCGATCGACCACTCGCCAAACAAATACTCAGAGTTGCCTGCCAGAAGTGCCTGAGCAGCAGTGATCAACTTGCCCGCAGCGGCCTGAGCCACCGGCGATAAAGGCGGCATCTTCTGCCCGTAGAACACCACCAGCGTCGAACGTTCCTGGCGAATCGGCAGCAAGTCGCTGCGCAGCCACGCCTGAACCTGCCGCGCCCTCGCCCGCTGCTGCAGATCAGTTGGGTAAACGCAGATCTGAGGGTACGCCTGGTCCAAGTACTCAGTAATTGCCGAAGATTCCGACAGCGTGAAATTACCGTGCTCCAGAGTGGGTACCCGTTGGGTCAGGGAGCGTTGGGCGTAATCTGCCGACTGGTTTTGTCCAGCATGCAGATCAAGGGAAACCGTTTCGAACGTCAAGCCTTTTTCCCGCAGCGCGACGAACACCGACATGGCGTAGGGGCTGGTGAACAGCGAATCAACGTAGAGGCGCAGTTGGCTCATAGGCTATCTCCGGTGGATGAGCCTCTAAGCTACGAGATTCGGGTCGATAAGGACAATGCAGGGTTTTTATGGGGGCATTCCTGATGGGAATACAAAAGCCGCCCGGTGCCTAGCTGCTACTGTTATTTGACAGTAAAACTGTCACCAGCGCTCCCAAGACGCCTAAACCAAGGGTTAGTAATGCCACGCCATGCATGCCAACGGCAATGAGCAGTGATGCTAATGCTCCGAATAACAGAGCAACTAGCTGTTGCAAGAAGCTAAACAGCATCATTGCCTCAATACCTGGGTATTTTTTTACCGCCATGGACGCGACACAGGGGTAGATCATTGCCTGGGCATACCAGACTGCTAGATATGCCAAGAACACAGAGTGGCGATCCAAGTGCTTTGAGGTTGTTAACAAAAATACCGACACCGCAAAAAGCAGCACACTGCCGGCCATTATTGAAAGTGCAGAAATGCTAACCGACCTCAATGCATACCTTACAGACAGCGCCCCGCCGAAATAGGCAAGCCCCAGCCATACCCCAAACATCCCGTATTGCGCGCTATCCCACTCCAATAGCGCGTCAAAGACGTAGACACCTACACCTTGGTACACAACAAACACCCCATAACCACACCCGCCTAGTATGACCGGCAAATAAAAGCTGGGATGACTGACCATAGCTGCATACCTTGGACGTCCGACTCGCTGCTGACTGTCGATATCCAGAGCAGACAGAATCTCTCTTACAGGCAGTACCAGGATAGCGCAGATGATTGAGCCGCACGCCATGACCACTGCCACCACTTCCCAGCGAAAAAAAGAAACTAAAAAACCGCTTGCGACTTGTCCCGCCACCAACGCAAAAACAAATGAATAGGATAAAAGGGATAAATTCCTCGCTAAGTGAGCTCCCGAGAAAACCTGCGATAACAATGCGCGTCCCAGCAACGCCGCCCCGCCGCCACCCAAGCCTTGCAGCAGCCTTGAAAGATAAAAGCTTTTATCGTCATAAGCCCACACGGATAAAAAACTTCCACTAAAGAAAATGCAGCAGAACATCCACAGAACTGCTGAACGACCAAATAACCTAATAAGGTGGACGGCGAAAATCAATGGAACTGCGGCACCGCTTAAATACATCAGTAAGGCGTTGTAGCCTTCAGCCGCACTCATACCGAGTGCATCAACGATATAAGGCGTGACTGGAAGATAAAGCGTCACGCCTAGCTGGGCCATTACGGTGGTGCTGCAAGCTAGAATCAGTATCCGCACATTTGGCTGCAAGTCATGCGTCTCAAGTTAGTTATCCTGATAATAATGTTTGAGCACGCAAGAAACCTTTACAAGCACGCAAAGTATGGGATTTAACCTAAAACTTTGTAGGCGAACTCTTCAGGTGATTCAGGTTTCCTCCAAGCTAACCGACGCACAGCGCTGTTGGATCAGCTAGAGGCGATGAGCACGCCCCCTCCTACGCCCTACCCCGCAAATCCACCCTCATCCAAAAAAACCTGTTCCGCTGGTGTCGTAGCCCTGCCCAACACCGCATTACGATGAGGAAAGCGCCCGAACCGCTCAATGATAACGGCGTGTTCCTTGGCCCAGTGGTAAGTATTGGCATCCAACTGCTGGTTAAGCGTCAGCGAGCGTTGCTGGTCCTGCGGATCTTCCGAGTGTTCAAACGGCAGATAACAGAACGCTCGCAACTGGGGTTCGATCTGTTGATCCAGCCCGGCGTCCACCATCTGGTGCGCATACAGGCGTGCCAGCGGATCGGTGGCGAACATATGCGCGGTGCCGCGAAAGGCGTTACGCGGGTATTGGTCCAGCAGGATCAATAACGCGAGCGCACCGTCGGCGCAGGTCAGCCAATCTTCCAGTTCGCGCCTTGCGGCCTGCATATGGGTGGCGTAGAAGGTGTCGCGAAAAACTGTGTCGAAGCCATCGTCCTTGGCGAACCAACGCTTGGGCCCCGCCTGTTTCCAGAATTCGATTACGGCCTCGGCTGATTGCGTTTTCATGCTGATCATCATGCGCCTCAATTAATGTTATAGGATAACGTCAATTATTTGCCCGCTTGCGATTCCCTACTTATGACTGACGCTACTACCTTACGCCAACGCCTGCAGTCCATCGACGCCCTGCGCGGCCTGGTGATCCTGTTCATGCTACTGGACCATGTGCGCGAAACCTTCCTGCTGCATCGCCAGGTCAGCGACCCGATGAGCATCGACAGCACCGAGCCTGCGCTGTTTGTCAGCCGCACCCTGGCCCATCTATGCGCGCCGGTGTTTGTGCTGCTCACCGGCTTGTCGGCCTGGCTGTATGGCCAAAAATACCAAGGCCGGCGCGACGTGTCGGCGTTTTTGTTCAAGCGCGGGCTGTTTTTGGTGGTGCTGGAGTTCACCCTGGTCAACTTCGCCTGGACGTTCCAGTTGCCGCCCACAGTGATCTATATGCAGGTGATCTGGGCGATCGGCGTGAGCATGATCGCCCTCGCCGCCCTGGTGTGGTTGCCGCGTGCGTTGCTGATCAGCTTGGCCCTGGTGATGATTGCCGGGCATAACCTGCTCGATGCAGTGCACTTGGCCCCGGGATCGACGTCGCAGGTGGTGTGGTCGATCCTGCATGAACGCAGTTGGATCCAGGTGTCTGAAAACCTGCGGCTGCGCGTAACCTACCCGGTGTTGCCGTGGATCGGCGTGATTGCCCTGGGCTACGGTCTTGGACCCTGGTTTGCCAATGTCACATCGCCGGCCACACGTCAGCGTTATTTGTTGATGGCGGGGTTGGGCGCGCTGGTGGGTTTTGTGTTGTTGCGGGCGGTCAACGGGTACGGCGACAAGCCTTGGCAGGCGTATGACAGCGGCGTGCAGACACTGATGAGCTTCTTCAACATTACCAAGTACCCGCCTTCACTGTTGTTCCTGGCGCTGACGCTGGGCATTGGCTTGTTGGTACTGCTGGCGTTCGAACGTGTCGGGCATAAACGCTGGATCGGGATACTGGCCGTGTTTGGCGCCGCGCCGATGTTCTTCTACCTGTTGCACCTGTATGTGCTGAAAATACTGTATGTGGCCTGTGCTGCGTTGTTTGGCCTCAATCGAGGCAATTATTTCGGCTTCGACAGCATCGGCGCGGTGTGGCTGGCCGCGCTGTTGCTGCCGCTGGCGTTGTATCCGCCCGTGCGTTGGTTTGCCGGGCTCAAGGCGCGTCGGCGCGACATCGCCTGGCTCAAATATCTCTGACTATCGCCACTCCAAATGTGGGAGGGGGCTTGCCCCCGATAGCGGTGGGTCAGCCAATGGATTTGGTACTGAAACTCCGCCATCGGGGGCAAGCCCCCTCCCACATTTTTAATCCGTATCAGGCCAATTCGGCGCGCAGTTGGCGGGCGGCGGTGACCATGTGAATAAGCGCCGCTTCGGTCTCAGGCCAGCCCCGCGTCTTCAACCCACAATCGGGGTTGACCCACAGGCGCTCTGCCGGAATCCGCTTGGCGGCCTTGCGCAATAAGTTGGCCATCTCCGAGGCATCCGGCACCCGTGGCGAGTGGATGTCATAGACCCCCGGGCCGATTTCATTCGGGTAAGCAAAGGCTTCGAATGCGTGGAGCAGCTCCATGTCCGAACGCGAGGTTTCGATGGTAATCACGTCGGCATCCATCGCCGCGATGGACTCGATCACATCGTTGAACTCGCTGTAGCACATGTGGGTGTGGATCTGGGTTTCGTCTCGCACACCACAGGCGCACAGGCGGAACACCTCGGTGGCCCAGTCAAGGTAGTGCTGCCACTGCGCCTGGCGCAACGGCAAGCCTTCACGGAATGCGGCTTCATCGATCTGCACGATCTTGATCCCTGCGGCTTCCAGGTCCACCACTTCGTCACGAATCGCCAGGGCCAGTTGCCGGGCTTGCACTTCGCGGCTCACGTCTTCCCGTGGGAACGACCATATCAGCATGGTCACAGGCCCCGTCAGCATGCCCTTCATCACTTTGTCGGTCAGGCCCTGGGCGTAGCGGATCCACTCCACGGTCATGGCTTTCGGGCGGCTCAGATCACCCACAATCACCGCCGGTTTCACACAGCGCGAACCATAGCTCTGCACCCAGCCGAAACGGGTGAACACGTAGCCATCCAGTTGTTCGGCAAAGTACTCGACCATGTCGTTACGCTCGGCTTCACCGTGTACCAGCACGTCCAGCCCGAGGTTTTCCTGGACCTCGACGGCGTGCTTGATCTCACTGTGCATGGCCTCGACGTATTCGGCTTCGCTCAATTTGCCGGCCTTGTAAGACTGGCGTGCCAGGCGGATCGACGTAGTTTGCGGGAATGAACCGATGGTGGTGGTCGGGAACAGCGGCAGGTCCAGGCCGGCCCGCTGTTTCGCGATGCGTTGGGCAAACGGCGACTGACGCTGGCTGTCCTGTGCAGAAATAGCAGCCGCACGGGCTTGAACGGCAGGTTTGTGGATGCGTGGCGAAGTCGCGCGAGCCGCTTGAATGGTGCGGCTCTGCGCCAAGGCGGCAACTACGTTGGGCGCCTCGGGCTGGTCGACGGCCTGGGCGAGCACCGCCACTTCCGCACACTTCTGAACAGCAAAGGCCAACCAGCTTTTCAGCTCCGCATCCAGCTGGTCTTCACGGCCAACGTCCACAGGGCTGTGCAGCAGCGAACAGGACGGCGCAACCCACAGGCGATCACCCAATTTCTCGTGGGCATGCTGCAAGGTGGCCAGGGCTTTTTCCAGGTCGCAGCGCCACACGTTGCGGCCATTGACCACGCCCAGGGACAACACTTTATAAGCCGGTAGGCGGTCGAGGATGGTCGGGTACTGGTCCGGCGCTCGCACCAGGTCGATGTGCAGCCCATCCACTGGCAGGTTGGCGGCCAAACCGAGGTTCTCTTCCAGGCCACCGAAGTAAGTCGCCACCAGCTTTTTCAGCGGATCACGCTGGATCAGGTTATAGGCACGCTCAAACGCGTTCTTCCACTCCTGGGGCAAATCGAGCACCAGGATCGGCTCGTCGATCTGCACCCACTCCACGCCCAGGTCCGCCAGGCGCTGGAAGATCTGGCCGTACAGCGGCAGCAGGCGCTCGAGCAGATCGAGTTTGTCGAAATCGCCGCCCTTGGCCTTGCCCAACCACAGGTAGGTCAGCGGGCCGATGACGACCGGCTTGACGGCGTGGCCGAGGTCACGGGCTTGCTTGACCTCTTCGAACAGCTGATCCCAACCCAGGTGGAACTGCTGGTCGACGCTGAACTCTGGCACCAGGTAGTGATAGTTGGTGTCGAACCACTTGGTCATCTCCTGGGCGTGGGCACCGCCGCAGCAGCTGTCACTGACCCCACGGGCCATGGCGAACAAGGTATGCAACGTGGCCTGGCCGTCGGCCGGGCGGAAGCGCTCGGGGATCACGCCGAACATCAGCGAGTGGGTGAGCACCTGGTCGTACCAGGCGAAATCACCGGCGGGCAGCAGTTCGATGCCGGCCTGTTTTTGCAGCTCCCAATGGATCTTGCGCAAGTCACGGCCCACGGCACGCAGGCCGGCCTCGTCGAGCTCGCCCTTCCAGAACGCTTCCTGCGCTTTTTTCAGTTCACGATCGCGTCCAATGCGCGGAAATCCCAGGGAATGAGCGACTGCCATGACTTACAACTCCAATGTCGGTATTTATGGCAGCCATTGTCGGCAGGCGGTAATAGTGAGACAAACTCATTTTATTCTAGATCATCACAAGATCTGCTCATGTTTGCAGCGCGGTCATCCTAACGAACCGTAACACTCAAGCCTTATGCTCAGGCACGGCGCGCAAAAACCGCCCGCTAACCTTTCGATCTGTTCCAAGTGCGGGCACAATGCGTGTCCTTTTTTGGCAGGCACCGCCGCAGGCTCTCAAAAATGATCAAAACGCCGTATTACCTCATCGATAAACAGAAGCTTCTGGTCAACATGCAGAAGATTGCCTACGTGCGGGAGCAGTCCGGCGCCAAGGCTCTGCTGGCGCTCAAGTGCTTTGCCACCTGGTCGGTGTTCGACCTGATGCAGCAATACATGGACGGCACCACCTCGTCGTCGCTGTATGAGTTGAAGCTCGGCCGCCAGAAGTTCGAAGGTGAAACGCACGCCTACAGCGTGGCCTGGGCCGACGATGAAATCGAAGAGATGCTGGAGAACTGCGACAAGATCATCTTCAACTCCATCAGCCAGTTGCAGCGGTTTGCCGAGCGTTCCGAGGGCAAGACCCGTGGCCTGCGCGTAAACCCGCAGGTGAGCAGCTCCGACTACCTGCTGGCCGACCCGGCGCGCCCGTTCAGCCGCCTGGGCGAATGGGACCCGGTAAAGATCGACGGTGTGATCGAGCAGATCTCCGGCTTCATGTTCCACAACAACTGCGAGAACGGCGACTTCAGCCTGTTCGACAAAATGCTTGGCACCATCGAGGAACGTTTCGGTGAGCTGCTGCACAAGGTCAAGTGGGTCAGCCTCGGCGGCGGCATCCACTTTACCGGTGAAGGCTATGCGCTGGATGCGTTCTGCGCGCGCTTGAAAGCGTTCTCCGAGAAGTACGGCGTGCAGGTGTACCTGGAACCGGGCGAAGCTGCGATCACCAACAGCGCCTCCCTGGAAGTCACCGTGCTCGACACTCTCTACAACGGCAAGCACCTCGCGGTAGTAGACAGCTCCATCGAAGCCCACCTGCTGGACCTGCTGATCTATCGCCTCAATGCCAAGCTGGCGCCAAGCGAGGGTGAACACACCTACATGGTGTGCGGCAAATCCTGCCTGGCCGGGGACATCTTCGGCGAGTATCAATTCGATCGTCCGCTGGCCATCGGCGATCGGCTGTCGTTCATCGACACCGCGGGCTACACCATGGTCAAGAAAAATTGGTTCAACGGCCTGAAAATGCCGTCCATCGTAGTGAAACAACTCGACGGTACAGTCGAGGTGGTTCGTGAATTTGGTTACGACGACTACCTGTCCAGCCTTTCCTAAGCTGGCGGATATAGGAGAAATAAAGCAATTGAAAAAGAACGTTCTTATCATTGGTGCAGGAGGTGTCGCCAAGGTGGTGGCCCACAAGTGCGCGCAGCACAACGACGAACTCGGTCGTATTGCTATCGCGTCGCGCAACATCTCCAAATGCCAGGCCATCATCGACAGCGTCAAGGCCAAAGGTAGCCTCAAGGTACCCGCCGATATCCAAGCCTTTGCGCTGAACGCCCTGGACGTGGAAGCGACCAAGGCCCTGATCCGCGAGACTGAATCGCAGATCGTTATCAACGTCGGTTCCGCGTTCCTTAACATGTCGGTACTGCGCGCCTGCATCGATACCGGCGTGGCCTACCTCGACACCGCCATCCACGAAGAGCCGGGCAAGGTCTGCGAGACCCCGCCGTGGTACGGCAACTACGAATGGAATCACCTGGAAGAATGCAAACAGAAGAACATCACCGCCATCCTTGGCGTGGGCTTCGACCCAGGTGTCGTCAACGCGTACGCCGCGCTGGCGCAGCAACAGCATTTCGACCGCATTGATTCGATCGACATTCTCGACGTCAATGCCGGCTCCCATGGCAAATACTTCGCCACCAATTTCGATCCGGAAATCAACTTCCGCGAATTCACCGGGCAGGTGTGGAGCTGGCAGAACAGCCAGTGGACCAGCAACACCATGTTCGAAGTCAAACGCACCGACGACCTGCCGGTAGTTGGCTCGCAGAACCTCTACCTCACCGGCCACGATGAAGTGCACTCGCTGTCGAAAAACCTCGACGTGCCCAACGTGCGTTTCTGGATGAGCTTCGGCGAACACTACATCAACGTGTTCACCGTACTGAAAAACCTCGGCCTGCTCTCCGAGAAGCCGGTCAAGACCGCCGAAGGCCTGGAAGTGGTGCCGTTGAAAGTGGTCAAGGCCGTACTGCCCGACCCGTCTTCGCTCGCCCCGGGCTACACCGGCAAGACCTGCATCGGCGACCTGGTCAAAGGCACCAAGGATGGCCAGCCGCGTGAAATGTTCATCTACAACGTGGCTGATCACGAAGAGGCGTATGCCGAGACCGACAGCCAGGGCATCTCCTACACCGCAGGCGTTCCACCGGTCGCTGCTGCGCTGCTGGTTGCCCGTGGCGAGTGGGATGTGAGGCACATGGCCAACGTCGAGGAACTGCCGGCTGAGCCGTTCCTCAAGGCGCTGGATGTGATGGGCTTGCCGACTCGGATCAAAGACGAGAACGGTGATCGCGCTTGGGATGCGATTGCCTGATAGGCGATAGCTGACCACACAAAAAAATGCGCCCGACCGGGCGCATTTTTTGTCTGGGTGTCATAGATATTCACAGAACGCTGGAGAACCAAATGTGGGAGGGGGCTTGCTCCCGATAGCGGTGTGTCAGCCAGCCTATTCTTTACTGACCCACCGCTATCGGGAGCAAGCCCCCTCCCACACTTTGATCTGCTTTGCCTGTTATTCCAGGTTACGCGCCGAGTTGCTCAGCGCTCTTGAGCGCTTCAAAGAGCTTGTGCCAACTCCCACTATATTTTTGCTTGGGTGGTACACAGATACTTAAACCACCGAACATCCAATGTGGGAGGGGGCTTGCCCCCGATGGCTGTGTATCTGCCAGCCTGTTCTTTACTGACCCACCGCTATCGGGAGCAAGCCCCCTCCCACATTTTGATCTGCTTTGCCTGTTATTCCAGGTTCCGCGCCGAGTTACTCAGCGCTCTTGAGCACTGCAAAAGCGCCGGCGCCAACTGCCGCTCCGCTTCCGCCTGGCTCCAGCGACTGGTCGGCGCCACCACATGCACCGCCGCCACCGGTCGACCGTTGGCGCCCAGCACGGGCGCACCGATGGTCATGTCGCCCAGAAACAGTTCCTGGCCATTTACCGCATACCCCTGCTGGCGTACTTGCTGCAGCGATTCCAGAATTCGGTCGACATCTGTCACGGTATGGCTGGTGTGCGCCACTCGCTGACTGTTCTCGATCAGTGCCAGCGCTTCATCCTGCGGCAAGGCGCTCAAATAAGCCCGCCCCGACGCGGTGCAGTACATCGGCACCCGCGAACCGATCGGCATGTGCACCGGCACAAACCCGGCGCTGACAAACCGCGCAATGTAGGTCATGTCATGGCCCGCTGGCTCGGTCAGGCACGACGTCTCACCGGTTAGCCGTGTCAACTCGGACAGGAACGGGTTGGCCACTTCAATCAGCGAATGCGCATCCAGGTAACTGAACCCCAACTCCAGCACCCGAGGTGTGAGTTGGTAATGCCGTGTGCGCGAGTGTTTCCTAAGGTAACCCAGGCTTTCGAGGGTAAACACCATGCGTTGGGCCGAGCTTTTGGTCATGCCGGCGGCCTCGGCCACCTCTGCAAGGCTCATGCTGCGGCGCTGGGCGCTGAATGCCTTGAGCACCGACAGGCCTTTTTCCAGGGATTGGTTGTGCAAACTGTTGCGGTCTTCGGGCATGGCGAACTCGCGGGCTGGTCAATCAGGCGTGGCGATATTTCTACCTTAAAAGCTATGCAATGACCATCAAATATCGCATAGCGATACGATAAGTTCATTTTTCAAACTTTATTAGGTCATTTACGATTTTTCCGATTCAAAATGGCATAGAGCTTGCGGTTTTATCGGCAGTCGCTTGCGCTACTGACTTCTGTTTTCCTTATGGAGTAACCCGATGAACAGTCTTTCGCCCTTGTTTCGCCGCCTTGCCTTCGGTGTATGTGCCGCGCTTTGTATCAGCGTTGCGCACGCAGAAAGTGCGTCCTCGTACAAAGTCGGGGCAACGGCCAGTGGTTCGCCGTTTACCTTCCTCGATATCAAGAGCAATAGCATTCAGGGTGTGATGGTCGACGTGGCCGAAGCCGTGGGTAAAGCCGGTGGGTTCAGCAGCCAGATCGAACAGACCAACTTTGCCGCGCTGATCCCGTCGCTGACCTCCGGCAAGCTGGACTTTATTTCCGCCGGCATGCTCAAGACCGAAGAACGCACCAAGGTGGTCGACTTCAGCGCGCCGGTGTATGCCTACGGTGAAGGCCTGATCGTCAGCGCCGACGACAATGGCGCTTATCCCGACCTCACCCCGCTGAAAGACCAGGTGGTCGGCGTGCAAGCCGGGACAATCTTCTACGACCAATTGAACAAGCTGGGCATTTTCAAGGAAATCCGCACCTACGACTCCATCGGCGAGATGGTCCGCGACCTCTCCCTGGGCCGCATCAAGGCCGCCGTCGGCGACCAGCCGGTGGTGGCTTACCAGATCCGCCAGAAGCTGTTCAAAGGCGTGAAACTGGCGCCTGACTACCAGCCCACCAATGTCGGCGAAGTGTGCCTGGTGGTGCGCAAGGGCGATGCCGCAACCCTGGAACGCCTGAACAAAGCCATCGCCAGCATCAAGGCCGATGGCACCCTGGACAGTATTCTCAAGAAATGGGGGCTGGATACCCAGGCGCGCCCATGAACTTGGCCGAGTTCCTGCAAAACGCCCAGGACTTCCTGCCGATCCTGCTGCAAGGCGCCTGGGTGACGATCCAGATCACGGTGCTGTCGTTCCTGCTCAGCAGTGCCATCGGCCTGGTGCTGGCGTTGCTCAAGCTGTCGCCGATCCGTGCGCTGTCGTGGGCGGCCAGTACCATCATCAATGTGATCCGTGGCCTGCCGATCATCGTGCAGCTGTTCTACATCTACTTCGTGCTGCCGGACATGGGCATCCACCTCACCGCGTTCTACGCCGGGGTGATCGGCATGGGCATCGCCTACTCGGCGTACCAGGCCGAGAACTTCCGCACCGGCATCATTGCCGTCGAACAGGGCCAGCGTGAAGCCGCCGAGGCCCTGGGCATGCGCCCGATGCTGATGATGCGCCGGGTGATCCTGCCCCAGGCATTTCGCATCGCCCTGCCGCCCTACGGCAACACTTTGGTGATGATGCTCAAGGACTCGTCCCTGGTGTCCACCATCACAGTGGCGGAGATGACCCGCCAGGGCCAACTGATCGCCTCGTCGACCTTCCAGAACATGACCGTCTACACCCTGGTCGCCCTGCTCTACCTGCTGATGAGCTTGCCGCTGGTATATGGCCTGCGCCGCATGGAGCAGTACCTGGGCCGGAGGAAAAAAGCATGATCGAGATTCGTCAGCTGCAAAAACACTACGGCGACCACCGCGTGCTGCACGGCGTCGACCTCGACGTGGCCAAGGGCGAAGTGGTGTGCCTGGTCGGCCCCTCGGGCTCGGGCAAATCCACCCTGCTGCGCTGCATCAATGCACTGGAAGCTTACGACGGCGGCCACATCAAGGTGTTCGGTGAAACCGTGCAGCGCACCAGCAAGACCGTGCACACCCTGCGCAGCCGTATGGGCATGGTGTTCCAGCGCTTCAATCTGTTCCCCCACCGCACCGTGCTGGAAAACGTGATGGAAGGCCCGGTATACGTCAAAGGTGAGCCGCCGCGGCAAGTGCGCGAGGAAGCCCTGATACTGCTGGAGAAGGTCGGCCTGAGCGCCAAGGCCGACGCCTACCCGGAACAACTCTCCGGCGGCCAGCAGCAGCGCGTGGCCATCGCCCGCGCCCTGGCGATGAAACCCGAGGCCATGCTGTTCGACGAACCCACCTCGGCCCTCGACCCCGAGCTGGTCGGCGATGTGCTGGCGGTGATGCGCACGCTCGCCGATGAAGGCATGACCATGATCGTGGTCACCCACGAAATGGGCTTCGCCCGTGAAGTAGCCGATCGTGTGTGCTTCCTGCATGGAGGGTACATCGTCGAAAGCGGCCCCGCCGAGCAGGTGCTGGGCAACCCACAGCATGCGCGCACCCAGGACTTCCTGCGGCGCGTGCTGCACCCCACCGGCAACACGCGGAGCCTGTCATGAAGTCGTTGTGGTCGGCAACTGCACCGTCGGTAGTGCCCACGCCCGCGCTGAACGAGTCAGTGAAGGTCGATGTGGCGATTGTCGGCGCTGGCTATACCGGCTTGTCGACGGCGCTGCATCTGGCTGAGCGTGGCGTGCGTGTATGTGTACTGGAAGCCCATGAGCCAGGCTGGGGCGCATCGGGACGTAACGGTGGGCAGGTCAACCCCACGCTCAAATATGACCCGGAGCAACTGGTAAGGATGTACGGGCCGGAACGCGCCGAGACGCTGATCGCCACGGTGTCGGGCTCGGCAGACCTGGTTTTCAAGCTGATCGAGCGACATGGCATCGATTGCGCCCCGGTGCGCAAGGGTTGGATGCAGGTGTCTTATAGCGAAAAAGGCGTGACCGGGTTGCATGCGCGGGCGGACCAATGGGCTCGGCGCGGCGTGCCGGTGCAACATCTGGATGCCAGTGCAGTGGCGGCGCGCATAGGCAGCTCGGCGTTTGCCGGCGGCTGGCTGGATGGGCGTGCCGGCGCGATCCAGCCCTTGGCATACGCCCGTGGCTTGGTCGCAGCAGCATTGGCGGCCGGTGCGCGGGTGCATGGCCACAGCGCGGTGACAGGGTTGCAGCGCCAGGGTTCGGCTTGGCAGTTGCAGACAGCGGGTGGCACGCAGGTCACGGCCGATCAAGTGGTACTGGCGACCAATGGCTACAGCAGTAACCTGTGGCCCGGCATGGCTCAGAGCGTGCTGGCGGCCAACAGTTTTATCGTCGCCACCAAGCCATTGAAGGGGCACGCGGCCGAGAGCATCTTGCCCGGCCAGGAAACCGTGTCTACCGCACAGAGGTTGCTGCTGTATTTTCGTAAAGATGCCTATGGGCGTCTGCTGATGGGTGGCCGTGGTTTGTTCCACGACCCCACCGGGCCAGAGGACTTTGCCCACCTGGAACGCTCACTGGCACTGCTGTTTCCGCAGTTGGGACCGCTGCAATTCGACTACCGCTGGGCCGGGCGCATCGCGATCACGCGGGACTTCATGCCCCATGTCCACGAACCGGCGCCGGGGTTGACCTTGGCACTGGGCTGCAATGGGCGTGGGATCGCGCTGTGTACCAGCCTGGGCCAGCAACTGGCCGGCCGGCTATGCGACAGCCATGCAGAGTTTGCCTACCCGGTGACGCCGTTGCAGCGGTTGCCGTTGCATGGGTTGCAGCGGTTTTATATTGGGGCTGGGGTGGCTTGGTACAGCTTGTTGGATCGGCTCAATATCGGTTGATCACATTCCAGGCACTGTCAATTTTCACAGGTTACCGCACGAGCAATACCCGCTAGGCTCACGCATCGGAGTTCAGGATGAGCTGGCTGAGTTGCAGGGCGATGAGCCGATGGAAAGGGGCAAGTTTATGAACATTAAAAATAATCCAGACCGTCGCGCCGCCCGAGTCATCGGGCTGGCGTACAGTACCTGCTGTTATTTGGCGTTTTTGTTTACCTGTTTATATTTGATCGGTTTCGTTGGCAGTGTGGTGGTGCCTAAAAACATCAACGATGGGCCATTGGTTGCGTGGCCCACCGCCGTCTTGATCGATGGCGTACTGATCATTTTATTCGGCGTGCAGCACTCGCTGATGGCGCGCAAAGGCTTCAAGCGCTGGTTGGCCGCATTCATTCCCGCGCCAGCTGAACGTTCCACTTATGTTCTGCTCAGCAGCCTGGTGCTCGGGGTGATGTTCTGGTTGTGGCAACCCATTCCCGACACCTTCTGGGAGGTTGAAACCGTGTGGGCCAAGGCACTCCTGGCCGGCCTGTTCTGGCTGGGCTGGAGTATCGTTTTGCTGGCAACCTTCTTGATCAGCCACTTCGAATTGTTCGGGTTGAAGCAGGCGATTGACCGATGGCGCAACACGCCGCAGCAGGCCCCGATATTCCGGACCCCGTTGCTTTACAAACTCGTGCGTCACCCGCTGTACCTGGGCTTTTTGATCGCGTTCTGGGCAACGCCGCATATGACGGTGGGTCATCTGGTGTTTGCGCTGGGGATGTCGGTTTATCTGTTCATAGGCGCCCGCTTCGAAGAAAGGGATTTGGTGGTGCTGTTTGGCGAGCGGTATCGGCGTTACCAGAGTGAAGTAGGCATGGTTGTGCCGCGCCTCAACAGGCCCCGCCGCTAACCCACTGCCGCCTACACACTGTAGGAGCGAGCTTGCTCGCGAAGATCGTCAACGATAACGCGGGTAACCTGGATGACCGTAGGGCCAGTAAGTTTTTCGCGAGCAAGCTCGCTCCTACGGGGGTATGGTCTCGGACGTTTCCCACAGCTGTTTCAGGTTGTCGCTCGGAACTTCGCTGACTAACCTCTGGCCGTCGCTGCCAATTCAGCGACCGGATTTGACCGTCCGATTAATTGAAGTACTGTCACCCCGATACCTATTTCAGGCGTTTTTTTTGTGTCTGAGGTATCGTGTCGCGGCGGCTGTACGCGGGATACCTTCGGGTATGCCGGATTTCCTTTGATTGCCGGTCGGTCAACCTGCGTACAGCTGCCACCCTCTTTGCTTGACCGCGAATGTTGGCAGTTCCACTAATCTTAGGACCTTCAACATGATCAAAGACACTCCCAATCCCCCAGAAAAACTCTTTACCGTGCGCCCCAACCTCGGCACGGAAACCCTGCTGATCAACGCCTCCCAAGACCTAGCCTCGATTACCGACATCGCCACCCAACTCGCTTTCGAAATCGACGGCCCCCAACGCAATATAGCGCTGGGCATCTGCCGAATGCTCGAAGGCGTGCAGTTGCTTGTGGACAAAGTCTTGGATACCGCTCATCCAGTCGCCTAGAAAGTGATCGTTCCTGCGTTCACTGCGCGGGAACGATCAAACTGCGTAGGGCAGTGTGTGCAGACGCAGTAACAATGCATGAGTTGAAGCGCTATCGCTAAATCGCCTAAAAAACTGTCAATTCTCACAGGCTATTAGTAAACAAAAAACCGTCATCATAGCCGCGTCGAAGTGCTGCTTTGGGCAAAAACAGCGAAAGGAGACCTATCATGACCTACCCACTTCAAGGCAATTATGATGGCGGTGCCGGAAACGTATACCGTCTGGTAGTTAAAGACTTCAACGAACCATCTGGTAGCTTCAATGGTGACTTTCATGACACGCGTACTAACAAATGGGAGACCTTAAAAGGGACGTATCATTTCAACCGCGATGAACGCCAAGAGACCGTACTCGAATTCCAAACCGAGACTGGCTCTTGGCGCTGGGAGGCGGACTTCGTTGACAAAACGCCTTCCTTTAAGAAATGGGTGGCTCACTTTACGCCCGCAACAAGTACCGTCAAAGAGCCAACCGAGTTTATTAAGGAGTCCGACACACCTAGACCCCGCCCCACGGCAGACGAAGTGCAACTTGAACCTTGAATCGACACTTGATGATTGATCCCACGCGCTGCGTGGGATCGATGTCAGTTAAAACACCGACCACCCAATCCGCTCACTCAACAATTCCAACGCCTTCATCCCCGCCAGCGAGTTCCCCGCCGCGTTCAATTCCGGCGACCACACGCACACCGTGAACTGCCCCGGCACCACCGCGACGATCCCGCCACCTACCCCACTCTTGCCCGGCAACCCGACGCGGTAGGCAAAATTGCCCGCCTCGTCATACAGCCCGCTGGTGGCCATGATCGAGTTGACCTGCTTGGTCTGGCGCGCTGTCAAAATCTGTTCGCCACTGTGGGCGCTCACGCCTTCATTGGCCAGGAAGCTGAACGCCCGGGCCAGGTCCAGGCAGCTCATCTGCAAGGCGCAGTAGTTGAAGTAGCTGTGCAGCACCGCGTCCACATCGTTGTGAAAGTTGCCGAAGGATTTCATCAGGTAGGCCATGGCCGCATTACGTGCGCCATGTTGGGCTTCGGACTCGGCAACCAGGCTATTGACCAGGATCTGCGGGTTGCCCGACAGGCGCCGCACAAAGTCACGCATCGACAGGATCGGCACGGCGAAGCGCGATTGGTTGATGTCGCAGATCACCAGGGCGCCGGCATTGATAAACGGGTTGCGCGGGCGGCCGCGTTCGAATTCCAGTTGCACCATGGAGTTGAATGGCTGGCCCGACGGTTCGTGGCCCAGGCGTTCCCAGATGCTCTCGCCGCCGTGATCAATGGCCTGCACCAGGCTGAACACCTTGGAGATGCTCTGCATCGAGAACAGGGTATCGGCGTCACCGGCGCAATAAGCTGCGCCGTCATTACCGTATACCGCGATGCCGAGCTGCTGGGCCGGCACATCGGCCAGTGCGGGAATGTAGTCGGCCACTTTGCCGAGGCCGATCAGGGGGCGCACTTCGTCGAGAATCGACTCGAGCAGCGCCTGCATATCTTGTCCTGTCATCTTTGTTTGAATCAGTAAAAAACCAGGCGCGCAGGATACGTTAATGGGCGCGGAAGCCCCACACAATCTCTACCACCCGCTCGGCAACCACCACGTACACCAGAATCAACAACAGTTGCAGCGCCAAGTGATAGCGCAACTTGGCCAGCCTTCGAATGCCATCACTGACGTTCAGCAACATCAACAGCGTCGACAGGATAATCAGCCCCCAACCGGCGACGTTGGAGGCGAACACCCCGATAAACAACTCACGCTGCCCCACCAGCGTATTGGTCCCCGCCGCGAACAACAGTGCGCACACCAGCAGGTTCTTTACGTTGTCGAAGATCTGTGTGCTCAGGTCGTTGTCCAGCAACGCCAGATACCGCGTCCATAACGTGCGCATGCTTGAGTACCGAGTGGGAAGGCTCGTCAATCAAGGTAGTTCAATTGTGGGCGCTGTCGAGGGTTGGCCAGGCTTAGAAATGCGCCACATCCGAGACCTGCTCATCGAGCACATCGCGGGCCAATGCCCAGGCGCGGTCCTTGGACTCCACCACCAGCAACGGATAGCCCCAGGCCTTGCCGAATGTCACGGCAAAGGGCTTGAGGGCCAGGCGCTTGGCGGCGCTGGGTTCGACCTGGATCATGCCTCTGACGTAAGCGCGTAACGCCGCCTTGTGCTTCTTCATCCAGATCGAGGCCTGTTTGCGTTCTTCATGGGAGTGCGCGTGATTGTTTTCATCCACGGCTTTTTCATGCAACAACACGAAAGGCTGCTTGCGGGCCAGCAGGCGTTCGAAGATCAGGAAGGCATCTTCGGGCCCGCCTTGATTGGACGCGTCGAACACGATTTTCACCACGGGGAAAGTAGAACTGTCGAGTCGCATGGCAAAGCTCCTTGGATGAGATTGGTTCTCATC
Organism: Pseudomonas khavaziana; assembly: GCF_036704165.1. Lineage (NCBI taxonomy): Bacteria > Pseudomonadati > Pseudomonadota > Gammaproteobacteria > Pseudomonadales > Pseudomonadaceae > Pseudomonas > Pseudomonas khavaziana. Next base: position 2,831,485 of record NZ_CP129946.1, on the reverse strand, counting down.
ATAAGCACCAAGGTGCTGGACGGCATTACACACAATAGCCAGAATGTTTCGCAAACCAGCCAAGGTAGCCAGCACCATGGTCCATCACCGCCTCGATCACTACGACCCCTGCCGGGTACGCGATGCCGCTGCCATCCCGCGCCCGATAGTTGCCGTGGGCGCATCCAGTACTTCCGAGCGCTGGGAACATACCCCCCACCACCATCAGCACGGGCAACTGATCTACACCTTGCGCGGCGTGGTGCATTGCGTGATCGAGGCCGGTATCTGGATCGTGCCGCCACAGTGCGCACTGTGGATACCCGGCGGTGTGACCCACGCAGCGCGAGGGGCCGGGGAAGCCGATGTGTACTGCCTGCTGATCGACCCCGGCGCTGCCAGCGCCTTGCCCCAACAATGTTGCACCCTGGCGGTGTCGCCGCTGCTGCACGCGTTGATCGGCAAGGCGGTCAGTTTCCCGCCGCTCTACGACGAAGACGGTGCCCAGGGCCGGCTGGTGGCGACCTTGCTGGATGAGCTGGCCGAGGCCCCCATCGAGGCCCTGCATTTGCCGATGCCCCAAGACCCACGCTTGACGCGATTGGCCAATAGCTTGCTGACCAACCCCGGCGACAAATCCACCTTGGGCGAGTGGGCCATGCGCATAGGCATGAGCGAGCGCAGCATGACGCGCCTGTTGCTGGAGCAGATCGGTTTGAGTTTTGGCCGCTGGCGCCGCCAACTGCACGTGATCCTCTCGCTGCAACGCCTGGCCAACGGCGACAGTGTGCAGAGCGTGGCCCTGGACCTGGGTTACGAAAATGCCAGCGGCTTTATCACCATGTTCCGCAAGGCGATGGGCCAGCCGCCGGCGCGCTATCTGGCGGATCGCATGGGTGCGACGAGTCAGGGCGCGCAACCCGGCATCGCGATGCGCGAGGCTGCGAATTAAATGCATTTTTCTGATATTGAATAAATCTCAACATTTTATATTTTAATAATTAGGTTAGAACCAAACGGCATTTTACAGGCTCGGCCGCTGGCCCTACTTTCACGTCTACGGACCGACCCCCTGCCCGGTGGAGGCTTGTTTACCGACCTCGACAAGGACCTGACCATGAGCATCGAATTCATCGGCTATATCGGCGGCCACCACGCCTCGGAAATCCACCCGCGCAGCGGCCCGACCCTGCAACCGGACTATGTCGAAAGCGTGGCCCGCGCCCATGAAGCGGCGGCCTTCGACCGCGCCCTGATAGCCTTCCACTCCAACAGCCCGGACAGCACGCTGATCGCCGCCCATGCGGCCAGCGTCACCACCAGGCTGCAATTGCTGATCGCACACCGCCCGGGTTTTGCCCAACCCACATTGGCTGCACGCCAGTTCGCCACGCTGGATGTGTTCAACGGTGGGCGTACTGCCGTGCACATCATCACCGGCGGCGATGACAACGAGCTGCGTGCCGATGGCAGCCATATCGGCAAGGACGAACGCTATGCGCGCACCGACGAGTACCTGAGCGTGGTGCGCCAGGAGTGGACCAGCGAGCAGCCCTTCGACTTCACCGGCACTTACTACCAAGTGCAAGGCGCGCACTCCACGGTGAAGTCGCCACAACAACCGCATATCCCGCTGTATTTCGGCGGCTCTTCAGCGGCGGCGATTGCCGTGGCCGGCAAGCATGCGGATGTGTATGCGCTGTGGGGCGAAACCTATGAGCAGGTGCGCGAAGTGGTGACCCAGGTGCGCGCCGAAGCGGCCAAGCATGGCCGTACGATTCGCTTCAGTTTGTCTCTGCGGCCGATCCTCGCCGACACCGAGGAACTGGCGTGGCAGCGCGCCGAGCAGATTCTGCAGCAGGCCACGGCGCTGGCCGAAAAGAATGGCTTTGTGCGCCGCGAGCCGCCGAATGAAGGCTCGCGGCGGTTGCTGGCGGCGGCGGCGCAGGGGTCGCGGTTGGATAAGCGTTTGTGGACCGGGATTGCCGGGTTGCTCGGGGCGCAAGGCAACTCCACGTCGTTGGTGGGCACTGCCGAGCAAGTCGCAGAGGCGCTGCTGGATTACTACGACTTGGGGATTACCACCTTCCTGATTCGTGGGTTTGACCCGCTCAATGATGCGATTGACTATGGCAAGCAGTTGATTCCCCTCACCCGCCAGCTGGTCGCCGAGCGGGAACAGGCGCAGCAAGTGGCTTAAGCACAATGTGGGAGGGGGCTTGCTCCCGATGGCGGTGGGTCAGTCAATTCATCTATGACTGACCCACCGCCATCGGGAGCAAGCCGCCTCCCACATTTGGATTTTCACTGTGTTCAATAAACTGTTCCAACTCAGTTTTTGTAGTCGGTATCAGTGCGCTCCAACTGCCGCACCAGCGCATTCCAATGCCGCGCCACGCCAGGCCCTTGCCCATTGCTGAACACCTTGGCCTGTTCCTCGACCTTGGCCACCACCTCTGCCGGCGGGAAGATCAATTCGGCATTCCCCGCCGCCTGCGCGGCGATCTGGATATTGCACGCGCGCTCCAGGCTTTGCAGTTGCTGGAAGGCGTGCTCGACGCTGACGCCCGCCGTCAACAAGCCATGGTTGCGCAGAATCATCACGCTTTTGTCGCCCAGGTCCGCCACCAGCCGCTCACGCTCATCCAGGTCCAGGGCCACGCCCTCGTAACCGTGGTAAGCCACGCGCCCGGAGAACGCAATGGAGTGCTGGGAGATCGGCAGCAAGCCGCCCTTCTGCGCCGACACCGCAATACCGTCGCGGGTATGGGTGTGCAGCACTGCTTGCAGGTCATGGCGCGCGCCGTGGATGGCGCTGTGGATCACGTAGCCGGCGTAGTTGATCCCCAGGCCAGTGGGGTCGTCGACGAGGGTGCCATCGAGGTCGACCTTGACCAGGTTGGAGGCGCTGATTTCATCGAATAGCAACCCGAAGGCGTTGATCAGGAAATGCTCGTCGGGCCCCGGTACACGGGCCGAGAAGTGCGTGTAGATATGGTCGGTCCACTTGTACAAGGCCGCCAGGCGATAGGCGGCGGCCAGTTTGACGCGCACCTCCCATTCCTCTGGCGTGACGCGCTGGCGGACGGTATTGGAAACACTGGAAAGCGAGGTGACGCTGCGCATGGCAAAACTTCCTGGATGGCCTTAAGGACTCAAGGCCAGCCTAGGGGAAGCAAAAAAATAATAAAAAGCACATTTTAATCTAAGCTAATTATTAGTTTTTTTCATATCACGCGACGTTGCGGATCTTGTGCAGGGAGTCTGCCACCCACTGGCCAAACGCATCCACCGGCCCCTGCAGGTTGCCAAGGAAATGCGGGTAGATCAGCCACAGGTCCATCACCGGCTTGAAGTCCTTGAGCGGCATCACCGCCAGATGCTCGCGATGGGCACTGCGCTCCAGTAACGGACGCGGTACCAGGCCAAGGCCGAGGCCGTCGGCCACCAAACCCAATTGCAGTTCGGTGCCGAAGGTTTCCAGGTTGACCCGCAGCGCCAGGCCCTGGTCAGACAAGGTGCGTTGCAAGCCGGCTCGGAAGCCGCAGCCATCCGGGTTGAGAATCCAGCCGTTCTGGTACACATCCGCCAGCTTGCACGGCTTTTTCGGCAACTGCGCCTTGGCGCAGACCACCACCAGCTCCATCTTGCCAATGGACTCACCGACGATGTTGTCCGGAAAGATCTTGCCCGCCGGGAACAACGCCACCGCCGCATCCAGCTCGCCGCGTTCGATCTTGCCGACCAATTGGCTGCCCCAGCCGGTGGCGACCTGGGCGCGCAGGTCGGTGTATTCAGTGCGCAGGTGCTTAAGCGCGTCCAGCAACACCACGTCGCCGATGGTCTGCGGTACACCCAGGCGCAACACGCCGGTGGGCGGCGCATCGGTGGCTACCAGTTCGCGCAGGGCGTCCATCTCGCGCAGGATCAGCCGGCATTGTTCATAGACGCGGGTGCCGATCAGCGTCGGCTTGAGGGGCTTGGTGTTACGGTCGAACAGCTCCACGCCCAAGGCCTGCTCGAAGTTCTGCACACGGCGGGTAATGGCCGGCTGGGTCAATTGCAACGACTCGGCGGCATGGCTGATGGACTGGCAACGAATCACTTCGACAAAGGCATCGATATCGTCAATTTTCATTTGGGCCGCACATAGAGATCAGTCGTTAAGATGTGCGTGAAGCATAGTTGCCGCCAACCAGTCTGGATAGCCCACGCGGTGATCGATAACGTCTAACGCTATTCACCCCTGTTCTAAATTACCTTCAGCTATAAGCTAATCATTAAAAAATAGCATATTAACTTAAAACATTATGCTTATATAAACCCATCAGCACAGCCGATGGAATGGTCATGACCCAGGCCCGACACCCCGAGAGACTCAGAGCCTTCATAGGCGCCCTGGCGGAATTGATCGACGCCAACCCGCGTGAAGGCGACCTGCTGCACCGTGGCGGCAAGCTGCTGGCGCAACTGGTCAGCCATGATGACTGGCTCCCCGACGAATTCGCCCAGCCCGACCCCGAGCGCTACCAGCAATTCTTGCTGCATGCCGATTCGCGCCAGCGTTTCAGCCTTGTGAGCTTCGTGTGGGGCCCTGGGCAACGCACACCGATTCATGACCATCGGGTGTGGGGCCTGATCGGCATGTTGCGCGGCTCGGAGTTTTCCCAGGGCTTTGCCCGTGCCCCCGATGGCAGCCTGATGGTTGAAGGCAAGCCGATCCAGCTGCTGCCGGGCCAGGTCGAAGCGGTGTCGCCCAAAATTGGCGATATCCATCAGGTCAGCAATGCCCACGCCGACCAGGTGTCCATCAGCATCCATGTGTACGGCGCCAATATCGGTGCGGTGCGCCGTGCGGTGTATCAGCCTGACGGCAGCGAGAAACTATTTATCTCTGGTTATTCCAACGCCTATCTCCCGAATATCTGGGACCTGTCCAAAGAAAAGAGCCCTGCCCTATGACCACCGTATCGACCCGCAGCTATGCGCAGATTCGCCAGGCCCTGTTGGACCGTGAAGAAGTCGCGCTGATCGACGTGCGCGAGGAAGCGCCGTTTGCCGAGGCCCACCCGCTGTTCGCCGCGAATATCCCGCTGTCCAAGCTGGAACTGGAGGCGTACTCGCGCATTCCACGCCGCGATACCCAGGTCACCCTGTATGACAACGGTGAAGGGCTGGCCAGCCGCGCCGCCGAACGCCTGGTTGCGCTGGGCTACACCCAGGTCAGCCTGCTTGAAGGCGGGCTGGACGGTTGGCGCCGGGCCGGTGGTGAGCTGTTTATCGACGTCAACGTACCCAGCAAGGCCTTTGGCGAACTGGTCGAGAGCCAACGCCACACACCGTCCCTGGCCGCCGAAGACGTGCAGGCCCTGCTCGACAGCCAGGCCGACGTGGTGGTGCTCGACGCCCGCCGCTTCGACGAATACCAGACCATGAGCATCCCCACCGGCATCAGCGTGCCAGGCGCCGAACTGGTGCTGCGCGCACGTGAGCTGGCACCGGACCCGGCCACGCGCATTATCGTCAACTGCGCCGGGCGCACCCGCAGCATTATCGGCACCCAGTCGCTGATCAATGCCGGCGTCCCCAACCCGGTTTCGGCCCTGCGCAACGGCACTATCGGCTGGACCCTGGCCGGGCAGCCCCTCGCCCACGGCCAGGCCCGACGCTTCGCGCCAACCTCAGAGGAACACCGCCAGCTCGCCGCCGAGGCTGCGCGTCGTGTTGCCGACAAGGCCCGCGTTGGCCGCGCCTCCCTCGACGACCTGCACCGCTGGCAGCAGGAGGCGACGCGCACCACCTACCTGTTCGATGTGCGCACCCCGGAAGAATTCGAAATCGGCCATTTGCCCGGCGCACGCTCCACGCCCGGCGGGCAATTGGTGCAGGAAACCGATCACGTTGCCAGCGTGCGCGGGGCGCGCCTGGTGTTGGTGGACGACGACGGCGTACGCGCCAATATGTCCGCCTCCTGGCTGGCCCAGTTGGGTTGGCAGGTGCATGTACTGGATGACCTGCAAGCGGCGCATTTCAGCGAACGTGGCGCGTGGGTCGCACCGGTGCCTGCGCCGCCCCAGGCCGAACTGATCAGCGCGCCTACCCTCGCCGACTGGCTGGGCCATGGCGACACCCTGGTGCTGGACTTCACTGCCAGCGCCAACTATGTCAAACGCCATATTCCCGGGGCCTGGTGGGTCCTTCGCGGGCAACTGCCCCAGGCCCTGGCCAAGCTGCCGCCTGCGCAGCGCTACGTATTGACCTGCGGCAGCAGCCAGCTGGCGCGCCTGGCGGTGGCCGAAGTCGAGGCCCTGACCGGCAAGCAGGTGTTCCTGTTGCAGGATGGCACCGCCGGCTGGATCGCCGCACAACTGCCCCTGGAAGAAGGCGAAACCCACCTGACCTCGCCGCGTATCGACCGCTACCGCCGACCCTATGAAGGCACCGACAACCCACGGGAAGCCATGCAGGCTTACCTGGACTGGGAGTTCGGCCTGGTCGCGCAACTGGCCCGCGACGGCACCCATGGTTTCTATGTGATCTGAGCCACCGCTGCACTGTTTTTGCGGACATCCGACCCCTTCTCCAGGCGGAGGTATTTCCTTTTATCCAACGCCTGGAGTTTGCCCCATGCTGTACGCCACCCTATTCAAACGCCTGCTGCTGGGCGCCGCATTGACCCTCGGCCTGTTCTCCAGCGTCCAGGCCGCCGACCTGCAACCGCTGCGCGTGGCCAACCAGAAGTCCACGATCAAGGCACTGCTGGACGCTTCTGGCGAAAGCCAAAACGTTCCCTATGAAATCAAGTGGTCGGAATTCCCCTCGGCCTCGCCCCTGGGCGAAGCGCTGAATGCCGGCGCCGTGGATGTCGGCGCCCTGGGCGATGCTCCCTATGTGTTCGCCCTGGGCGCGGGCGCCTCGATCAAAGTGATCAGCATCATCCATGCCCAAGGGCGTAACACCACCGCACTGCTGGTGCCCAAGGACTCGCCGATCAAGACTGCGGCAGATCTCAAGGGCAAGAAAATCGTCACCGGCCGCGGCTCCATCGGGCACTACCTGGCAATCAGGGCCCTGAACGATGCCGGCCTGAGCACCCAGGATGTGCACTTCATCTTCCTGCTGCCCGCCGAATCGCGGCTGGTGCTGGACAACGGCACTGCAGATGCCTGGGCAACATGGGACCCCTACACCACCGTGGTCACCTCACAGAGCAACGCCCGCGTGCTGGTCAGCGGCAAGAATCTGTTGAGCAATCACCTCTATTTCGCCGCCACCAGCCAGGCAATCGCCGACAAACGCGTGCAACTGGACGACTTTGTCGCACGGGTTGACCGCGCCTACGCCTGGGCCAACACCCACCCCGATGAATATGCCGCCGCCCAGGCCAGGATCACCGGCTTGCCATTGGCCGTGCACATCGAAGTGGCCAAGGACACCCACCTGTCACCCGTCGCGATTGACGACAGCGTGGTCCGCGGCCTGCAAGCCACCGCCGACACCTATGTCAAAGAAGGCCTGCTGCCCAAGCACATCGACGTCTCCCAGGGCTTCGATCCAAGTTTCAACACCAAGCGTGCGTCCCAGTTATAGTGCCAGCTCCGCTCAAGACGCTGGCCTGGACACTCCCCCTCCCACATTGGTCCTGTGTTGGCCGCGAGAAGTCATTTGATGCGGTAGTGGAAGGTGTTGCGTACTGCCGGTACGGCTACAGCCTTGCCGTCAACGATCCTCGGCTGGTAGCGAAAGGTATTCGCCGCCGCCAGTGAAGGCCGGATAAACAGTGGGTGGCAGCCGTCCAGTACCTTGGGATTCTCCACGCGGCCCTGAATGTTGACGCTGTACTCCAAGGTGCAATCGCCTTCAATGTGCTTGTCCAGGGCGCGCTCGGGATAGTCCGGCGCTGCCTTGCTCAGGGGTTGATATTGGCGGCTGTCGAAGGCTGGCGCAGGAATGGCAGCCCGGGCTTTTTCAACGGCCATGCGTTGCTGATCGAGGCGTTGTTGTTCGAGCTCACGGTTGCGTTGTTCGGTGGCGAGGCGCTCCTGCTGTTGCTCGGCTTTCTTTTCCTCGACGCGTTTACGCGCCAGGGCGGCTTTCTCGAGTTTTTGCACCTGGACCTGCGGGTCAACCCTGGGCTTTGCTGGCACCGGCTCAGGCTCAGGCTCAGGGGGTGCGGAGGTAGCCGCCAGCGGTTCAGGCGCGGGCGCAGCGGGCAGCATGACCAACTGGGTGTGCATCACCCGCGGCGCATCCACCACAGGCGTTTGCGTCGACCAGGCCATCATCAACGCGGCCAGCACGCCCACATGCAGCGCCACCGCCAGGCCGGCGGCGAGGCTATTTCTCCAAACCCCCGAAGCATCCCTGGGCGCCATCGCCGGCGTGGGGTTGTGCATGATCATCGCCGTCATTGCGGGGCCTCGGTCACCAGTCCCAGGTTGCTGACACCGCCCTTCTGCAACACCGCCATGGCCGCGACCACCCGGCCATAACCGGCGTTGTCGTCAGCGCGGATATACACCTGGGTGTCGCTGCGCGCCGCCACTACCTGCATGACCTTGGCGCCCATTTCGTCCAGGCTTACGGCGCTGTCGGTCTGGTGCTGGGTATCGAGTTCGCCGCCGAGGTTCCAGTAGTAGCCACCGTCGGCCTTGACCGACAGCGTGAGGATCTGCTGGCGGGTGTCGGTGGCCAGTGCCTCGGCGGCGACCTTGGGCAGTTCGATCTTCACGCCCTGGGTCAGCATCGGCGCGGTGACCATGAAGATCACCAGCAGCACCAACATCACGTCGATATACGGCACTACGTTCATTTCGGCCTTGGGCCCGTGCTTGCGTTGCGGCCTGACTAACATGGGAATTGCTCCTTTCAGGCGGCCACGGCCAGGTTGCTCGACGTGCCGCGCAGGGAACGGTGCAGGCGCACTTGCAGTTCATTGCCAAACGCGTAGTAGCGGGTCAGCAGTGTCTGGCCGCGGGCCGCGAAGCGGTTATAGGCGATCACCGCGGGGATCGCCGCAAACAGGCCGATGGCCGTGGCGATCAAAGCTTCGGCGATGCCCGGCGCGACGGTGGACAACGTGGCCTGTTGCACCTGGGACAGGCCGATAAAGGAATTCATGATGCCCCATACCGTGCCGAACAAGCCGATGTACGGGCTGACCGATCCCACGGTGGCGAGAAATTGCAGGCCCTTTTCCAGCTCGATTTCCTGCTCGGTGATCGCTACCTGCAAGGCGCGCTCAACGCCTTCGAGCACAGCCGGGTCATGACTGTGCAAGTGCTGGTATTCCTGGACCCCGGCGATAAAGATCGGCGCAATGCCGCCCTCGCCCGCCTGTTGGATCTCACGGGACAGCGCCGGCAAATCCGGTGCGGCACGAAAACGCTGCACGAAACCGTTCAACTGTCGTTCCAGGCGGCGCAGCACACTGCCGCGCTGGATTATCAGGTACCAACTGAGCAAGGACGCCAACAGCAAGGTCAGCATGACCGCCTTGACCAACAGGCTGGCGTCGCTGATCAACCCCCAGATCGTCATATGTTCCATTGTCGCGTGCATGGTGAAGCTCCTATTCGATTGAAAATGGATGACTGCCTGATGACAGGCTCAAGGCAACTTCAAGGCGCGGGCTACCTCAGCCCAGGGTACGAACTTGAAGTTCTGGGTTTGCTCGGGCATGCGCTTGCGCCCGTCCTGCACTACCAGCATGCCCTGGCTCCATGGCCCGCCCAGGTTGACGGCCGTGACCTCGAGGCCGTCGGTTTCGGAGGCACCATCGATGCCGGCGGCGGCATTCAAGCCAACGCGCAGGGCACCGTGCACGGCAAACGGCGGTTCGGCGTCCACCACCAGGTAGCTGTCATTGCCCTGGCTGGAGATCACCAGGTAGTCACGTTGATCGCTCTGGTACAGCGCCAGTCCCTCGACATCCGCATGCAACTGCGGGCCGACCTTGATCACGCTGGTCAACGTTGCCGGCTGGTCGGCGCGTGCATCCACCGCCCATACACCGACGTCTTCCTCACCGATAAACAGGCGCTGGCGCTGATCGTCGGCCACGCAGCCTTCGGGTTGGCTGTCGACCTTGAACTGGCGCACCAGCTCGCCTTGCGCACGCCCGTGCGGCGCGCTGAGACGGTATTGCAGGAACGTGCCGTCCTTGCCGTTGGCGATCGCGTAGATCTCGCCGCTGGCGGGCTGGAACAGGCAAATGCCATAGATATCCTTGAGCGGCGTGGGCACTTCACCGGCTTCACGCAGCTCGCCGCTCTGACGGTCGATGCTGAACAGGCTCAGGCTGTTGCGGTCGCGGTTGCTCGCCACGGCCAGGTCGACCGTTTGCGCGCCCAGCTTGAAGTTGGGGCGTATATCGACGTTATTCAGACGGCCCACCGCCAGCTCCTGCAACAGCTTGCCGTCAAGGTCGTAGGCGAGCAGGCCCTGTTTTTTGTTGGTACCGAGCACGCGGCTGCTGGCCGGTGTCTGGGGGTGAATCCAGATCGCCGGGTCGTCCGCCGCATCGCCCTGGCGGCCAACCGGATCGCTCTGGCGCAAGGCCGCGACCTCCGGCAACACCGGGGCGGCTACAACGGGCTTGGCCTGCCAGTCGAGCCTGGCCTGGTAGAGCTTGCCGCTGTCGTCATCGCGCACCAGCAACTGGCGGCCATTGATCGCCAGTTGCTGCGGTTCTTTGAGCCCCGGCAGGCTCAGGCTCACTTCCTCCACCCAGCGCTCGCCGGCGTGCTGGAACAGGTGCAACTGGGCGCTCTTCGGGTCCAGCGCAACCATGCCACCCGGCACCAGCGCCATGGCCCCGGCTTGGCGCTTGGAGTCATCGAACAGCGCCACCGGTGTGCGTTGCACATCCGCTTCCGGGTGCGCAGGGTAGGCCCACCAGCCGACATTCTCTTCATTGACCACCAACTGCTGGGTGGCGTCGTCCACCTGGCAGAATTGCGCCGATGGCGGCAGCGGCAAACCGCGTACACGCTGGGGTTCGGCGAGCAGCGTCGCGCCGTTGCCCACCAGCCATTGCTCGCCCTTGCCTTCTTCGCCCACCAGGAATACGAACAGGTTGGCCACCGAGTCGCGATAAAGGCACAGGCCATTGACCGAGTAGTCACGGGTTGGCAGGTACAGGGGCTTGCCCCAATTTTTGCTGGCGGTGTCCAGGCTGATCAGCAACGCCTGTTGGCGGTCGTTGTCGAGGCTGGCGACCAGTACCTGGGCGCCTGTGACGCGGGTATCGAGGCTGGTGAAATTGCCTTTGAAGCGCGCCAGTTCGGCGCCCTGGCTGTCGAGCAGTTGTAGCCCGTCGCGGGTACCGGCGGCCAGGCGCTCGGTGGCGTTGGGCAAGAAGGCCACGACTTCGGCATTCAGGCTCGGCGCCCAAGGCGACAGGGCCAGGTCGGTGGCGAAGGCATTGGCGCTGGTGACCAGCGCGATCAACAGGTACAGCTTGGAAATTCTCATGAACAGGCAAATCCTTCGAATACGATAAAGATCCAATGTGGGAGGGGGCTTGCTCCCGATGGCAGTGGTTCAGTGAATACAATGGAGGCTGACACACCGCTATCGGGAGCAAGCCCCCTCCCACATTGGAATTCAGGTGTGGTTTTAGAAATGGGTGAAGGTCAGGCCCACTTTGTAGGTCGGGCCGTACTCTTCGTACTGGCCGTTGTAGCTGCGGTGGCCGGTGTAGACGAAGTACGACTCATCAGTGAGGTTCTGGGCCTCGAAGCTGACTTGCAGGTTCTTGGTCACCGAGTAGCGCGCACTGAAGTCGACGAAGGTCTGCGCGTCGACGTGCAGGTCATGGGCCTTGTCGTTGATCGAGGCCAGTTCATACAGGTAGGCCGATTTGTAGTTGGCCGACAAGCGCAAGCTGAGCTTGTCGTCTTCCCAGCCCAGCATCAGGTTGCCGACCGTGTCCGACTGGTTGGGCAGGCTGATACTGCGCTTGCGGTTGCGCCCGCTGGCGCCGTCGAAACCTTCGATATCTGCGCTGGAGCGGCTGAAGGTGCTGTTGGCGCCGACCAGCAAGCCGTTCCACGGCGCGGGCAGCCAGTCGAACTTCTGTGAGTAGGCCAGCTCCAGGCCGTAGAGTTTGGCGCTGTCGCCATTGGCATAGGTGTGGGCCTCGGAGAAATTGGTCCAGGCACCTGTGCCGGCCACGTCGGTGTTGTAGACGAAGTTCTGAATGTCCTTGTAGAACACGAATGCCGACACGGTGCCGGCGCGGCCCATGAAGTGCTCGATGCCCAGGTCCAGGTTGCTCGATTCCAGGGGTTTGAGGTCCGGGTTGCCGAAGGTGGCTTCGTCATCGTCGATCACAAAACCCGGCGCCAGCTGGCCGAATGTCGGGCGTACCACCGACTTGGTCCAGGCAGCGCGCACTTGGGTGTTCTTGTCGATCTGGTAGCGTGCGTGCAGGCCCGGCAACCAGTGGTGATAACGCCGCTTGGTCTCGGTGGCGCTGAACTGGCCGTCGGTGGCGCCGGTGCCCTTGGCTTCGAATTCGGTGCCCTCGTAGCGCATCCCAGCGATGAACCGCCAGTCGTCGATATCGACGGTGTTCATCAGGTAGCCGGCGTTGATATCTTCGCGGATGGTGAAGTCGTTGACCCTGGATTCGGTGGGGTCGTAGAAATCATCCCGATTGAGGCCGCCAATCAGCTGGCGGATATTGCCCGCGCTGATACCTGGGCCATATCGGCCGAGACGGTAGTCGACACTGCCCTTCTGGAACTGCGTGAGGTTGAGCTGTTCATCACTGAGACCTTGCTGATCCAGGTCCTTATAGACCCAGGCCTCCAAGTCGTTGTCCTTGTTGCGGCGGCTGGCCTTGCCACCGAACTTGAACTGGGAGGCATAGCCACTCAGGTCATAGTCACGGGCCAGGTCCAGGCGCAGGTTTTTCTCGGTGTCCTTTGTGTACTGTTTCTCCCAATCGACCTTGTCGAGGCTGAAATTGCTGGCGTCGTAGAAGCCGCTGCCGATGATCGGGCGAGGTTTGTCCTTGTCGTAGAAACCGCTGTTGGCGAAGTCGCCGCCATCGAAGGTGGCGCCCGCAATGTGCGCCGGGCTGTCTTCGCTGGACTGGCTGTAGCCGGCCTGGCCGCTGAGGGTCCACAGGCCCAGCATGCGTTCGCCGCCAAACACATAGGATTGGATCTGCTGGGTTTCCTCACGGTTTTTCAGCTTGCGCTTGCCCTCGGCATCGCCCAGTTCACCAGGCGCTTGCGGGTCGGCAAATTCGAGGCTGGCGGCGTTGCGGGTTTCGGTGTCCTTGTAGCGGCTGTAGAGGGTACGCAGGTAATAGCTGCTGAGGTCGTCGGGCTTGTAGTCGAAGTTCAAGCCGCCACCTGCGCGTTCGCGGCTGATATCGTAGTCGCGCTGTTCGAACTCGTTGAGCCTGGCGCCGTCGGTGAAATCCCAGGCGCCACCGGTCTCGACGTTATCCGAACCGAAGTCGCGCTTCTGCCAGCTCAGCGCTGCGGCCACGCCGAAATTATCGATGCCATCGCCGAGGCTGAAGCGGTTACTGGCGGCACCGGAGAATTTCGGGCTGGTCTGGCCGGTGTTCTTGTCGTAGCTGGCTTCGGTGCTACCGGTATAGAACAGGCCCTTGTGATCGAACGCCGACAGGCTCTTCACATCCACGGTGCCGCCGAGTGAGTTGGCGTCCATGTCCGGGGTCAGGGTCTTGATCACCGACAGCGATTGCACCAGCTCCGAGGGCAGTACATCGAGGGCCACGGCGCGGCGTTCGCTCTCCGGCGCGGGCACCAGGGTGCCGTTGATGGTGACGCTGTTGAGGTCCGGGCCCAGGCCGCGCACGCTGACAAAACGCCCTTCGCCCTGGTCGCGTTCCACACTGATGCCCGGTAGGCGCTGCACCGCTTCGGCGACGTTTTCATCCGGTAATTGGGCTACCCCGTCGGCATGTACCACGCTCCTGATGCTGTCGGAAGAACGTTGTTCCTTGAGGGCGCTGTCCATGGCAGCGGCCTGGCCGACCACTTCGACATGCTCGGTGGTGGCCGCCTCGGCCGCCTCGGCCGCCGTGAGCCGCTCGCTGGCCATCGCCAGGGCCAAGGCGGTAAGCGTGAAGCTGACGAGCCCGGTGCGCTTGTACATGCAATCCTCCCCAAGAATCCATTGGTGCCAGGCAAGAGGGCCCGGCAACTGGGAGGGCACGCTAGGGGTGGGGGATGACGGTTCTGTGACAGCATTGAGTGGTCATGTCCGTAAACCGCAGGTTTACACGGATTATTGGCTTGGAATGAGCTGATATGACCTCAGCAGTTCTCATGTGGGAGGGGGCTTGCCCCCGATAGCGGTGTGTCAGCTACAAATAAGCTGACTGATACACCGTCGTCGGGAGCAAGCCCCCTCCCACATGTTTAATCTTTGTTGCCTGTGAGATGAGCTGATTCGACCCTCGCCCACCGTCATCCAACGGTCACATCCATCTGCTGTGCTGGCGCCCATTGCTCATTTGCCCAAGGACTCGCGGCCATGTTTTGCGTGCTCAAGCCCCACCGCTGGAAACTTTCGTTGCTGCTGGTCGCCGCCAATCTCGGGCTGATCCTGCACCTGGCCTGTGGCGAATTGAAAAGCGTCAGTGAATGGGTGTGGCTGGATATTGTCGGCGAAGGCGGTTCCGCCCTGCTCGCCCTGGTATGGCTGGGACTGGTGCTCAAAAGCCGCCCCGCAGGGCGCGTCACCAACTACCTGGCGCTGGGCCTGTCGTGCATCTTTTTCTCCTGGTGGATCGACAGCCTCGACGAGTTTATCCGCCTGCCCGACAGCATCACCTGGGACCATTGGCTGGAGTCCGGGCCGATGCCGGTGGGCATGGTCCTGCTGACCATCGGCATCTACCACTGGCACCGCGAACAACTGGCGATCAGCGCGCAGATGGAAAAACGCGAGCGGCTGTTCCGTGAGCATCGGCTGTTCGACAAACTCACGCCGCTGGCCGGCGCTGACTATCTCAAGCGCCAGTTGGCCGGCAGCCTGCAAGACAGTCGCGACCAGCAACAACCGCTGTCGCTGCTCGCCCTGGATCTGGACAACTTTGCCGCCATCAACCAGGCCTACGGGCATGCCGAGGGTGACGCGGTGCTGCAGGCCCTCAGCCATTTGCTGCTGCTCAACCTGCGCCGCCAGGACCTGCTGTGCCGCCTGGCCGGTGACCGCTTTGTGGTACTGCTGCCCAATACCGGTGAACGCCAGGCCAGGGAGCTGGCGCTGGAGTTGCAGCAGGCAGTGCTCGGCCTGGCCCACAAGACCCGGCAACAAGGCGAACGTCTGCAACTGGCCGCGACCACCGCCGTGGTCATGGCCCTAGAAGAACCGCCCCAGGACTTGCTCAAGCGCCTGAACCTGGCGTTGGCCAGGGCCAAGCAACCGCTTGCGAAAAGTGCCTGAGATGACCGTGAAAACCAGCTGGTATGAAGCCGATAGCCGCTTCATCCCAGGGCATTACCAACCCGCCACGCTGATCGACCTGGCCTTGTCCCGCGACATCGACAGCCATCGCCTGCTACGCGGCACCGGGCTGTTTCACGAGGACATCCTGGCTGGCAATGCGCACCTGAGCCCACAACAGTTCTTCGGTCTGATCGGCAACAGCCGCAGATTATTGGACGCCGACGACAGCAGCTTCTTGTTTGGCCAGCGTCTGCTGCCGGGCTATTACGGCGCCGCCAGCCACGCCCTTGGCCATGCGCAAAACCTGCACCAGGCCCTGGAGATCCTGATCCAGCAACAGGTGTTGCTCAGCCCGTTGGCCACCCTGCAACTGGAGCTGGATGAGCATCACGCCTACCTGTACTGGCTGGACAGTTGCGGCGCCGGCGAGCACTGGCGTTTCCTGCTGGAAGCCAGCATGACCTCGCTGGTTGCCATGAGCCAATGGCTCAGCGGCGAGCGCCTGCCATGGGCATGCAGTTTCAGCCATGCCGAGCCGCGTTATATCGAGCAGTACTGGGTGCACCTGGGCGAAGACACGCGCTTCGAACGCCCGCTGGACATGATGAGCATCCCGCGTGAATACCTCACCCGCCCCTGGCCTGGCGCCTCGGTCACGGCCGGCCAGGTTGCGCGTCGACAGGCCCGCGAGCAGATCGAACAGCTGGGTTTTGCTGGCAGTTTTCTCGACTGTCTCTACGACTACCTGCGCGACCAGGTACGCCAGCCACCCAGCCTGGAACAGGCGGCCCAGGCCTTCGCCATGAGCCCGGCGACCCTCAAGCGCAAGTTGAGCAAGCATGACACCGGTTTTCAACAGCAAGTGGACCGGGTACGCAAACAGGTGGCGTTGCACCTATACCAGCTCAAGGGCTACAGCAATGATGAGGTGGCGACGTACCTGAACTTCAACGATGCGGCGAACTTCCGGCGTTCGTTCAAGCGCTGGACCGGCAGCACACCGAACCTGATCCGCCAGATGTTCAACAGCCGCTAGCCAGGCGTTCGCGCAAAAACTCCACCAGCGCCTGCACCGGCCGTGAACTTTGCCGGTGCTGGGGATATACCGCCGACAGGGTCAGTGCTTCGGGGGCGAAGTCGTCCAGCAGTGTCACCAGGCGCCCATCTTTCAACGCATCCGCGACGATAAAGGTCGGCAGATAGGTCACCCCCAGCCCGGCGATGGCGGTATCACGCAACAACTCGCCGTTATTCACGCGCATACGCCCACTGACATTCAACCCCTGCAACTTGCCTTTGAAGCGCCATTGCACCTGGCGACCATGGCCATAGGGCAGGCAGTCGTGCGCGGTCAGGTCCTCGGGTTTCAACGGCGTACCCCGCAGCGCCAGGTAATCGGGGCTGGCGCAGTACACCCGCTGCACGCTGGCGATCCGGCGGGCAATCAGGGTGGAATCTTCCAGGGTGCCGATGCGCAGCACCAGGTCGTAGCCCTCGCCGATCAAGTCTACCGGGCGGTCGCTCAGGTCGACTTCCACCGACACCTGCGGATGACGTTGCAGGAACAACGGCAGCAGGCAGCCCAGGTGAGCCATGGCGAATGACAACGGCGCGCTGAGGCGGATGGTGCCGCGCGGCTCGCTGTTCTGGCCGGCGATGCCCTGCTCCACTTGCTCGACTTCACCGAGCAGGCGCAGGGCGGATTCGTAGTAGCTCTGGCCCAGGGGCGTGACATCCAGGCGCCGGGTAGAGCGATTGAGCAGACGCACGCCAAGACGCTCTTCCAGCTGGATCAGGCGACGACTGACGAATTGCTTGGACAGGCCCAGTTGCTCGGCGGCAGCGGTGAAACTGCCGGACTCCATGACCTGGCAGAACAGGCGCATGTCTTCGAAAGGGTTCATTGTCGCTTCTCGGTGGACGATGGGCTGATTTATAGCCTTTCAGCGGCCACACCACAAACCTAATATGGGAACACAATCAAATGTGGGAGGGGGCTTGCTCCCGATGGCGGTGTATCAGTCAAAAATGCTGTGACTGACACACTGCCATCGGGAGCAAGCCCCCTCCCACAGGAGATTACCTACATCTGGCAGATCTGCTTACTTGGCGGTGAACGCCGAGTAGCTGTTCATCAGGTTGCGGTAGTTGGGAATGCGCGGCGACAACAGGTTGGCCAGGCCTTCCATGTCGTTGCGCCAGTCAACCTGCAGCTCGCAGGCCACCGAGAACCAGTTCACCAACTGTGCGCCGGCGGCAGTCATGCGCGCCCAGGCGGCCTGTTGCACGGTTTCGTTGAAGGTGCCGGAGGCATCGGTGACCACGAATACTTCGAAGCCTTCGTCGAGGGCGCACAGGGTCGGGAACGCTACGCACACATCCGTGACCACGCCGGCAATGATGATCTGCTTGCGACCGGTCGCCTTGACAGCCTTGACGAAATCTTCGTTGTCCCAGGCGTTGATCTGGCCAGGGCGGGCGATATACGGCGCATCCGGAAACAGTGCCTTGAGCTCTGGCACCAGTGGGCCGTTGGGGCCGCCTTCAAAACTGGTGGTCAGGATGGTGGGCAGGTTGAAGAACTTCGCCACGTCGGCCAGGGCCAGCACGTTGTTCTTGAATTCGTTGGGGGAGAAATCCTGCACCAGAGAAATCAGGCCGGTCTGGTGATCGACCAGCAGGACAACCGCGTCGTCTTTGTTCAAGCGCTTGTAAGTCATGGGGTAACTCCTTTGGTTTCTGGATTAAAAGGCAAAGCATGAACAGCCAAACGCACCCCAGAAGCCCTGGAAGTCGCTGACTGGGACGCTGGAAAGACGGGCTTTTTCATGGCTGTGGGCATGCACGCCGCACGGGCCGCTGCACTGGTGGACCTGGGCCTGCAAGGGCGAGGACGGACGCCAGTGCCCTGGTACCTTGACCACCGGCGACCAGTCAGGCAGCACCGGCACGCGAGGTGGGGCGAAATCTTCGAAGTCACCCGCGCCGTATACGACCTTGCCGCCGACCACGGTCAGTACCGATTCGATCCACTTGATGGCTTCCTCGTCGACACTGAAGAAGTCCGCCGACAACGCGGCCACGTCCGCCAGCTGGCCGACCTTGATCTGGCCCTTCTTGCCCTGCTCGGACGAGAACCAGGCGCTGCCGTGGGTAAACAACTCCAGCGCGGTAAGGCGTGGCAGACCCTCGGCGTGCAGCTCCAGGCCGCCAACGGTGCGGCCGCTGACCATCCAGTACAACGAGGTCCAGGGGTTATAGCTGGAGACCCGCGTGGCATCGGTGCCCGCTCCTACCGGCACGCCTTCGGCGAGCATGCGCTTGATCGGCGGCGTGGCTTCGGCGGCCTTGGCACCGTAGCGCTCAACAAAGTATTCACCCTGGAACGCCATGCGGTCCTGGATCGCAATGCCGCCGCCGAGGGCGCGCACGCGCTCGATGTTTTTCGGGGTAATGGTTTCAGCATGGTCGAAAAACCATGGCAAGCCATTGAAGGGAATGTCGCGGTTAACCTTCTCGAACACATCGAGCATGCGCGAGATGGATTCGTCGTAGGTGGCGTGCAGACGGAACGGCCAGCGCTGTTCCACCAAGTGGCGTACCACCGGCTCCAGCTCCTGTTCCATGGTCAGCGGCAGGTCCGGGCGCGGTTCGAGGAAGTCTTCGAAATCCGCCGCCGAAAACACCAGCATTTCGCCAGCGCCGTTATGACGCAGATAGTCATCGCCCTGATGCAGGGTGACGCTGCCGGTCCAGTTCTTGAAGTCGCTGAGTTCTTCCTTGGGCTTTTGGGTGAACAGGTTGTAGGCGATGCGCACCGTCAACTGTTGATCCTTGGCCAACTGTTCGATCACCGCATAGTCATCGGGATAGTTCTGGAAGCCGCCACCGGCATCGATGGCGCTGGTCAGGCCCAGGCGATTGAGTTCGCGCATGAACTGGCGGGTGGAGTTGACCTGGTATTCCAAGGGCAGTTTCGGGCCCTTGGCCAAGGTCGAATACAGGATCATCGCGTTAGGTCGCGCCACCAGCATGCCGGTGGGGTTGCCGTGGCTGTCGCGCACGATCTCGCCGCCTGGCGGGTTGGGCGTGTCCTTGGTGTAGCCGGCCACCCGCAACGCGGCGCGGTTGAGCAAGGCGCGGTCGTACAGGTGCAGCACAAACACCGGAGTGTCCGGCGCGGCCTGGTTGAGTTCTTCGAGGGTGGGCATGCGTTTTTCGGCGAACTGGAATTCGTTCCAGCCGCCGACCACGCGCACCCATTGCGGTGTAGGGGTACGGTCGGCCTGGTCCTTGAGCATGCGCAAGGCATCGGCCAGGGACGGCACGCCTTCCCAGCGCAGCTCGAGGTTGTAGTTCAGCCCGCCGCGGATCAGGTGCAGGTGCGAGTCATTGAGCCCAGGGATCACCGTGCGGCCCTTGAGGTCGATGACCTGGGTGCCGCTGCCGCGCAGGGCCATGGCTTCACCGTCGGTACCCACGGCGACAAAGCGCCCCTCATGAATGGCGACGGCGGTGGCCCGTGGATTTTCCCGGTCCACGGTGTGGAACTGGCCATTGAACAGAATCAGATCGGCGTTCATAGGGTTTCCTTTACAGAAGGTTGAAGCCAGGGGGCAAACAAGCGGGTGGCCGCCGGCATCAGCAGGTAGACCACCAACAGCACAATGGTCAGGGTGACCAGGAAAGTGGAGACCACGTAGTTGGACAGCAACGGGTGCAGGCGCAGGATTGGCCCCCAGATAAACGGCAGGAGCAAGGTTTGCGGCAAAATCACGCACAGGCTGACCACTGCCTGCTTCCAGCGCGGCGGCTGGGCAGCGCCGTCGGCCTGGGGCGCGAACCAGAACTCATTGACGGCGCCGATTTCGGTCTGGTCGCCGTCCGCCAGCATCGGCGCGGCTTCGTCGATCAGGGCCTGACGTTGGGGAGAGTCAAGCCACAATTCCAGGGCATCGGTGGAGCGATAGCGCAGCACACAGGTGAACAGCGCCATGCCGTTCTGCCGGCTGCGTACCACATCGACGCCCAGATGGCCGGGTCGCTCACCAGCGATGCGCACGATACGGCGCAGCCAGGCTTCGTATTCGGTTTCGCGCCCGGGCTTGACCCGGTGCTTGACCACCAGCGTGACGACTTCGTCCGGACTGGTCTTGGGTATTGGGTCCATGGTTGGGTGACTCCCCCGCAGGATTGAGCGATGGGAGGAGTCTGGTGGGAATTGGAAACGCAGAATTGGATGTATGTGCTGTCCGACTGGCAAAGACGAAAACAACGGAAGGCTTCATTTGCGACCTTCCGGCATTTCTGCTCCTACGCGAGAACCACTATGAACGCTCAGTTCTTTTTTTCGTGCCCCACTCCCTGAAACGAAAACTTCAGTTCCTTACCTACTCCGCCAACTTTTGTTGTTTCATGAGTCCCTGTTGTCGAGTTCCGGTACCTGCCGTATAACCCGTCGCCTTTGATTGAACCCACTTTGACATTGCCTTCAGCATCCGTGGTAAAGGGCGCAGAAAAACTACCACTGGTCGGCGCAATTTGTGAACTCCGGTTGATTCTCGCGCCGTAGTGTTCGACGAACCCTCTATTTCTATCGGATAACGCGGCATTCTGGTCAACCTCAAGGTCTTTGACATCCTGCTTGACCCCTGGGTTATCAGGATCCGTGACATCCTGGATATAGCCCTTCAACCTTTTAGGGTTGTCAGGCTCTCGCTCCACTGTAAGTTGATATTTATTGCCAAATTTAAAATCCACCAGGGTGCTATTGCTGCCACCTGCGCCTCCATCCGCATCAGGGCGGCCTTGCGGCGCAACGAAGTGCGAACCGAACCCCGAAAACGTAATCAGCGCCTTGCCATCCTGACGTGGCTGCATCCCGATATAGCCGGTGCCCAGGGATTGACCGCTCTCATTAATAACCCCGAACTGCATCGCGTAGTAAATCCCTGCATCCTTGGCATTTTTTCTTTGGGCCCCCTCGTCAATACTCATAGGAAAGGTGATATTGCTCAACCCTTTGCCTGATGTGGGCAGTGAGTAGCTCACGCCATACAGACCGTTCGGTGATGTAGCCTTTTCCTTAATTTCGTGTTTCGGATCGCTCACTCTGTCTAGCCTTGAGGTCTCGGTAGTAGGCGAGCGCGCACCAGGCGTTGTTACGGTACTTCTTGTTGATCGCGTGAGCGGTGTTTCCGAAGTACGGGAGCGATCGCCCGGTTGTTCATCGGCCACCCCGGGTGAGGTTAACGGTGGGGCATCAAAAGAAGGCTCGGGGTTTACGTGCGAAACAAACTGCGGCTTATTAATCTGCATGCTTGGCTACAACCCTTCTA
Source organism: Pseudomonas khavaziana (assembly GCF_036704165.1). Lineage (NCBI taxonomy): Bacteria > Pseudomonadati > Pseudomonadota > Gammaproteobacteria > Pseudomonadales > Pseudomonadaceae > Pseudomonas > Pseudomonas khavaziana. Next base: position 2,809,727 of record NZ_CP129946.1, on the reverse strand, counting down.
TGGAAAGGGGTCCATGGTAGAAGGCCCATATCAGCGCAGGCTGCCAGAATAAGCGCTAGGACGTCTGGAATTTTTCTGTACCTTGCCGCCTGTCAAAGGCGATTTTTTGGCTGAGGGGTATAGACCTATTCCCCTCTCGACATATGCTGCGCAATACGCCCCCGCAACCAGCGCTCCGCCGGGTCATTGTCATGCACCCCGCTCCACACCATCGACAGCTCCGCCGCATCGATCGCAAACGGCGGGTCTTCGGCGCGCAAGCGGGTGCCCTCAGTCAAAGCGCAGGCCGCGTAATCCGGTACGGTGGCGATAATCTGCGTGCCCGCCAGCAATGCACGCAACCCGCTGAACTGCGGTACAGCCAGCACCACACGGCGAGAACGGCCGATGCGTGCCAGGTCCAGGTCGATATTGCCGCTCAAGTCCCCTGAAAACGACACCATCGCATGGGGCCTGGCGCAGTAGTCATCCAGGGTCAGCGGCGCCACGCCGTCATCGCCGCGCAGTACCTTGCAGGGGATGTCCCGCAGTTTCTTGCGCTTGGCATTGGCCGGCAGTTCGGTGGTGTAGCTGACGCCCACCGAGATCTCACCGCTGGCCAGCAAAGCTGACATCAACAGGTAATTGGCCCGGCGCACCACCACGATGATGCCCGGTGCCTCTTCGCGCAGTTGGCTGAGCAATGACGGAAACAGCCCGAACTCGGCGTCATCGGACAGGCCGATGCGAAACACCGCGCTGCTGCTGGAAGGGTCGAAGTCCTTGGCGCGGCTGACGGCGCCCGAGATGGTGTCCATGGCCGGTTGCAGCTCCTTGAGTATAGCCACCGCACGGGGCGTGGGCTCCATGCCACGGCCGTTGCGCAGCAGCAATGGGTCGTCGAACAAGTCGCGCAAACGACCCAATGCGGCGCTCACCGCCGGTTGGCCCATAAAGAGTTTTTCGGCGACCCGGGTCAGGTTTTTTTCGAACATCAAGGCTTCGAAAATCACCAGCAGGTTCATGTCGACGCGGCGCAGATCGTTGCGGTTCATGGCGGTATCCAAACGTTTCCAGACGGTCAGGGAAGCATATCCGCACTCCCCGCGATTGCATGCCTGTGCTGTCTTTTCCACGCCTGCAGCTGGCGAAATTAACAACGATTAACTCGTCAGGCCGGTGCTCCTGCACCAAGAATGCAGGCGTCTACACTGCATCCATCCACCGGGAACGCTCCCATCGACTACGGATATCTGTCATGGCCCGACTCGAGCAATACGCCCCACGTTTGTCCGCCACCGGCGGCCTGTGCCCCCGGCGCGAACGAATCGCCAAGCAACTGATCCTCGCCAACCTCGGCGAAAGCCTGGCTATCGCCGACCTGGCCCAGGCCTGCGCCTTGTCGCGCAGCCATTTTTCCCGCGCATTCAAATGCACCACCGGGCTATCGCCCCAGGAATGGATCCGCCAGCAGCGCATCCAGCGCGCCAAGGAATTGATCACTGGTTCATCCTTGAGCCTCACGCAAATCAGCCTGGAATGTGGTTTTTGCGACCAGGCGCACTTCTGCCATATGTTCACGCGCAGCGAAGGCGTGAACCCGATGACCTGGCGAAACCACCAGTCGCGCCACAAGCCTTTGGTGATCGCCGCCTAGTGGTATTCACGCACCTGGAATATGCTGGCCCATCTTCGACTCCAGAACCTGGGCAGCCATGACTGACTTGAGCGACCAGGCCGTGCACTTCGGCCCCTACCGCGTCCACCCGCGCCAGCGCCTGGTGCTGGAAGCCGGCCGCCCGCTGCGCCTGGGGCGGCGGGCCGTGGATATTCTGCTGGTCCTGCTGGAGCAGGCCGGCAATGTGGTGAGCAAGCAGGAGCTGATCACGCGGGTGTGGCCCAAAACCGTGGTGGAAGACGGCAACCTGCGGGTGCACATGGCCGCGTTGCGCAAGGCACTGGGCGATGGCCAGGCCGGGCAGCGCTATATCGTCACGGTCGCTCAGCGCGGCTACAGTTTTGTTGCACCACTGAGCATCGAACCGATGACGCTACCCACAGGTGGCGTGCCACAGCGCCCGAGCCATAACCTGCCGTTGCGGCGCACCCGAATGATCGGCCGCCAAGCCCTGATCGATGCCCTGGTGCAGCAACTGCCGCAGCAGCGCTTCATCACCCTGACCGGCGCCGGTGGTATCGGCAAGACCACCGTGGCCCTGCGCGTCGCCGAGTTGTTGATCGGGCATTACCGTGACGGCATTCATCTGCTGGACCTGGCGCCACTCAGCGCAGCCTCGATGATCCTGCCCAACCTCGCCGCCCTCCTCGACCTGACACCCGCTGCGAATGCACCGCTGGCCAGCTTCGCCCGTAGCCTGCAGGCACGCCAGATGCTGCTGGTGATCGACAACTGCGAACACTTGCTCGACGACATCGCCCTGATCAGCGAAACCCTGTTGCGCCATGCGCCGCACCTGCACATCCTCACCACCAGCCGCGAAGCCCTGCGCGCCGACGGTGAATATGTGCAACGCCTCGAGCCGCTGGCCTGCCCGCCCGCCACCGGCAACCGTGCCCAGGCCCTGGGCTATCCGGCCATGCAATTACTGATCGAGCGGGCCATGTCCCATCAGGACAGCTTTGCCCTCAGCGAAGCTGAACTGCCCCTGGCGATTGATATCTGCCAGCGCCTGGACGGCATTCCCCTGGCAATTGAACTGGTGGCCGCGCAAATCGAGCGTTTTGGCTTGCAGGGGCTGCTGGTACAGATGGAAGACAATTTCCGCCTGCTGACCCGCGGGCGGCGCAGCGCCCTGCCCCGCCAGCAAACCCTGCGGGCCACCCTCGACTGGAGCTTTGACCTGCTCGGCGAGTGCGAAAAAACCTGCCTGCGCCGCCTCGCGGTTTTTCGCGCAGGCTTCAGCCTGGCCAGTGCCGCAGCGGTGATCGCTGGGGAAACGATCGCCCCCGCCGAGGTGCTGGGCTCCATCACGCAATTGGTGGCCAAGTCTTTGTTGAATGTGGAAGCCGGCGATGACGAGATGGTGTATCGCCTGCTGGATATCACCCGCACCTACGCTTTGGAAAAGCTCAGCCTCGCCGGCGAACTGCCAGCCACCCGAGAGCGCCATGCGGCCCGCTGCCTGGCGCTGATGGAGCAGGCCCGGACCGACTGGGAACTGCTTGCCACACAGCCTTGGCTCGACCGCTATGCACCGCTGCGCGAAGACGTGCGCGCCGCACTCGACTGGGGCTTTGCCGAGAACGTCGGGCACTTGCTGGCCATCCGCCTGACGGTCAGCGCAATGCCCCTGTGGCAGGAATTGTCGTTGTTGCGTGAGCACGGCGGCTATGTGGACAAGGCACTGGCGCTGATAGGCCAGGTCGATACGCCCTGCACGCAACTGATCCTTCAATTGCAATTGGCCCTGGGCAGCCTCTCCTACCATGCCATGGGCGCTGCGCCCCGCACCATTGCAGCCTTTGTCAGTGCCGAACGCCTGGCCCTGGCACGTCGCGACGTTGCAGGGCAACTGCGTGCGGTCTCCGGGCAAATGGCTGTAAACCTGTGTGCCGGGCGCTATGCCCAAGCGCTGCAACAAAGCCTGCAGTTTGATCGCCTCGACCCGCGTACCGAGCCGTTGCTGGAGTTGAGCGCCCAACGACTGCGCGCATTGGCCCAGCATTACACCGGGGACCAGGCGCTCGCCCGACACAATGCCGAGCAAGTGCTGCAGCGCATGAGCCACAGCGGCCATGTGAACCGGTTCGCCCATGGTGTCGGCGTGCAATACGATCAAAGCGTGGCGTCCTTGACCCTGCTGGCGCGGATCCTGTGGTTGCAGGGTTTTCCTGATCGCGCCTGGCGCACCGCCAGCCAGGCGCTGGAGCTGGCCCTGCAGATCAATCATGGCACGTCGATCTGTTACACCCTGGCCCTGGCCGGCGTGGTAATCGCCCGCTACAACGGCGACGAAGACGATGCTCAAGCCCTGCAAAGGCTGCTGCTGGAACAGTCGCACAAACATTCGGCGCAGCTGTTTCAGACCTGGGCCGGACATTACGCCGGCATCCTGGGCAACCAGGATCTGCAGGGCCTGGGACTGATCGAGGACACCCTGATCACATTTGGCGCCGACGAAGTCGATCAGGCAGCCTTTGAGCGCGCACATACAGGCTCTGCGGGCTGGTGCGCGCCTGAGATCCTGCGGGTCCGTGCCGAACAGTGGATGCAACGGGGCGACAACCGCGCCGCTGAAGCCCTGTTGCTCGAAACCCTGGGCCTGGCGCACCAGCAAGGCGCCTTGGCCTGGGAACTGCGCTGTGCGACTTCCCTGGCACAACTGTGGCAGCAGCAGGGGCGCTTGCAGGCCGCTCGGGACCTGCTGGGTTCAGTCTACGGGCGATTTACCGAAGGCTTCACCACCCGCGATTTAGTCCGCGCAGGCAGCCTGCTCGACGAGTTGCAGGACAAACGGCCGGCCTGAAAAAGTGCCCACACATGGCTCGTAGCCCTGCTGCAAACGCTCGACTTGACGCGGGTCGCGCAGTTGCGCCAGGGCATAGCTGCGCACGCAATTGAGCAGGCGGTAGCGGCGCTGGGGGCCTAGCCCAGGTTCGACGCTCAGCAGCGAGACATTGACCAGGCGCGCCAGCAGATAGGCCAGGTCGGCGTGCTCAAGCTCGGTCCCGCTCACCAGCTCGCTCAAGGCGGGCAAGGTCACTGCCATCTTGAACAACCCCAACTGCAGGAACAGCCAGCACTCCGGCAGGCTCAGGCGTTCGTAGCTCCAGTCCAGGGCAGCAGTCAGTGATCGATGGTGTTCCACCGCCGTGCGTCGCCCACCGGTCAACGTCTGCAGCCCCGTGCGCAACTGTCTCTGCACACCGCTGACGCCCAATGCGTCGACCTGGGCCGCCGCCAGTTCGAGGGCCAACGGGATACCGTCCAGGCGCCAGCAAATATCGCGCAGCGCTGCCAGATCCTGACGTCGTAATACAAACCCCTGCTGGCTGGCACTCACCCGAGCGATGAACAGCTGCACCGCGGGACAGACCATGGCCTGCTCGACACTGCTCAATGCCGACGGCGACGGCACGGCCAGACGCGGCACGCGCAGCACCCACTCGCCAGGGGCCAGCAGCGCTTCGCGGCTGCTGACCAGCACGCTGACGCCGGGCGCCCGTTCGCGCAATGCACGCACCAGCTTGCGAGACGCACCCAGCAACAGGTCGGCACCATCGAGTACCAACAGCAATTGGCGCGAGGCCAATTGGCGGCACAGCTCATCAAGGCACTCGCAATCCTGCAGTTGCAATACCGTGGCCAGACTGCCGAGCAGTTCGTGGGGTGCATGCATGCGGGTCAGGTCGACCCACCACACCCCGTCGCGGTAGCGGGGCAATACCCGCTCGGCCAAGGCCAGGGCCAATGTACTTTTGCCAATGCCGGCCATCCCGGTGAGCGTCAACAGCCGGTGCGCGGGCAAGCGCCGCGCCAGCACCCGCACAAGCTCATCGCGACCACATATCGGGCTGAGCCGCGCCGCCAGGTTGTGCTGTGGCAGTAACGTCGGCGCCGAACCCTGCACGGGGGCGACGAAACAGTAACCGCGCTGGGGGTGATTGAGGATCAGGCGTGGCCCGTCGAGCGCCCGGCGCAATGCGGCAATGTGCACGCGCAGGTTATTGTCCTCGACGACGCTGTTGGGCCAGACCCGCTGGATCAAGGTCGTCTTGCTGATGAATTGCCCAGGCGCCTCGAGCAGCACCGCGAGAATATCCAGGGCGCGTCCGCCCAGCGCCACCGGCAGGCCCGCCTTGCTGACCAGGCGCTGTTGCCGATGAAAAGTGTAAGGGCCGAAGCTGATCGCCGCAGAGTTGTGCATGTCCGCTAAAAGCGCTGGAACACCCGTGCTTGAGTGCCTGCGCGTCCTTTTCCATGGGCTCGGCGCTATCTTGCCAGCTGGCGATGACAGGGCAATGCTGGCACGGGGAGCGATACGGACAATCGAGTGCCCTGGACGGACATTGTGTCGTTAACTGAACTGTTGTCGGTATTGGGTAGGGTTCAGACCCAGCTTCTCACTGAACAGAAAGCGCATATGCCGCACGCTGCCGAAGCCTGCGTGGAACGCCACGGTCTTGAGTGGCAGGTCGGTGGTTTCCAACAAGTGCCGGGCACGGTCGATGCGTGCGCCCTGCAGGAACGCCATGGGTGTCATCTGCACGTCCTTGGCGAACAGCCGCGCAAAATGCCGTGCACTCATGCCGGCCAGTTCGGCCATGGATTCGATGGTAAAGGCTTGTTCCAGATGCGCCAGTACATGGTTCTGCACGCGGGTGATCGCGGTTTCCTGGGGCGCCACGGCAGCGGTCATCGGGCTGAACTGGGCCTGACCGCCCTGGCGCTTCATCACCACCAGCAGCACCTTGGCCACATCCACCGCCACTTGCTTGCCGTGGTCTTGGGCGACCACCGAGAGGGCCAGGTCGATACCGGCGGTGACGCCGCCCGAAGTGATCAGGCGCCCGTCCTGCAAGTAGATGCGGTCGGTCTCGACAATGGCATTGGGGAACGCCTTGATCAGCCGCTCGGTGTAATGCCAGTGGGTGGTCACGCGATGCCCGTCCAGCAAGCCTGCGTGCCCGAGCACGAAGGCGCCGGTGCAGATCGAGCCGAAACGCCGGGACCGTGGCGCCGCTGCTTTCAGCCAGGGCAGCAGCGCGGGATGGCATTCGTTATAGGCACCCGGGCCGCCCGGCACCAGCAGCAGGTCATAGGCGGCATGGTCCTGCTCCAGGAGCAGATCGGTCTGCACCATCACGCCGTTGGAGGCCCGCAACGGCCCGGGCTCAGTGCCAATGGTCAGGATCTGGTAGTGATCGGCTGCCGGCAGGTAGCGGTTGGCAATCGAAAACACTTCCAGCGGCCCGGCCATGTCGAGCAGCAGGAAGTCCGGAAACAGCGCCATGACCACGGTTTTCATAAGCGGGAGAGTCCATTGAACAGAAATGCGGCGGGCATTATGGCACGACTTCGAGTGTCAACCAGAGGGAGACAGTTATTCTAGTTTCAGCTCGTTAATGAATAATTCGATAACCATTAATCTTCTCCTCACCCCAGCGCCCTGCATCTCGCAGCCCGCGCTCACTTGAGGACTGGACCATGCTGACCCTTCGCAAAGCTTCCGAACGCGGCGCCGCCAATCACGGTTGGTTGAAGTCGTTCCACACCTTCTCTTTCGCCAACTACTGGAACCCCAACGAACAGGGTTTTTCCGATCTGCTGGTCATCAACGATGACCGCGTCGCCGCCGGCAAAGGCTTTGGCCAGCACCCGCACCGCGACATGGAGATTTTCTCCTACGTGCTCGAAGGCGCCCTGGAACACAAGGACACCCTGGGCACCGGCTCGGTGATCCGCCCCGGCGATGTGCAGTTGATGAGCGCCGGCAGCGGCGTGGCCCACAGTGAGTTCAACCATAGCCAACGCCTGGGGGTGCACTTCCTGCAAATCTGGATCGTGCCCAACGAGGCCGGCGCCAAGCCGCGCTATCAGCAGGAACACTTCAGCGAAGCGCAGAAGCGCGGGCGCTTGCAGTTGATCATCTCCCCGGACGGCGCCAATGGCTCGCTGAACGTTCGCCAGGATGCACGGGTGTATGCCGGGTTGTTCAACGGCGACGAAAGCACACGCCTGGAGCTGGCGCCGGATCGCTACGCCTACGTTCATGTGGCGCGCGGCAGCGTTGAACTCAATGGCCAACGCTTGCAGGAAGGCGACGGTGTGCGGGTGCGTGACGAGCGCCAGATTCGCCTGAGCCATGGCGAGGACGCCGAGGTGCTGGTGTTCGACCTGCGCCCCAATGAACTGCCGCAGATGCCGTGAGGCTTGCAGTGATGGTTCGGCAAGGGCCATCGCTGGCATCGATAGTCACCATCAGCGCAATGAAGTTCTCTTAAAAAAACCAACGCGTAACATCAACCCCATGCCAAACGGCACCCAAACTAAGACACTCGGAGCACACCATCATGAAACGCCAACTCTTGCTTAGCCTCGCTTTCTCGGTACTCGCTGCAAACGCTTTTGCCCATCCGGTAGTCGCTGAAGGCGGCTCGGATCGCCTGATAGAAACCCGCGTTGCCGAAGGTGGCGCGGACCGCCTGATAGAAACCCGCGTTGCCGAAGGTGGCGCGGATCGTTTGCAGGAACGTGGCCTGGCCGAAGGTGGTGCTGACCGCCTGCAGGAACGTGGCCTGGCTGAAGGCGGCGCGGATCGCCTGCAGGAACGTGGCCTGGCTGAAGGCGGCGCGGATCGCCTGCAGGAACGTGGCCTGGCTGAAGGTGGTGCGGATCGCCTGCAGGAACGTGGCCTCGCCGAAGGTGGTGCGGATCGCCTGCAGGAACGTGGCCTCGCCGAAGGTGGTGCCGAACGCTTGCTGAGCACCCACGTATAACCCCGCTCAGTTGGCGGGACACCCCAAACCGGCCTGATCAGCCGGTTTTTTTTCGTCTGCGATTTGCATGAAAATCGCAAAATCCTGCACCGCTCAACGCCAACCACGATGCGCAGCGAGCCGCTCTTGATCTTGATCTGCTTTTGATCTCAGGCGCCCCGTTAAACCACGCTGGCCGGCATTCCGGCTTTTCAAAAGTGAGCCGCTGTAAAAGCCAGCCCTTTTAAGGTCTTTGCCTAAATCGCGTCCTACGCCAATTCCAGGCTGAAATTAAGAAATAAACGAGTTGAATTTGGCTCAGCCAGCATCTCTTTTGGTCAAAAAACGATCATGTTTTGGGGCTTTTTCCAAAGACCTTGAAAGGGCTGGCTGTAAAAGCGGAACCATAAGTGGCCGTTACTGCAGCAATGGATATGTACTCGATCTGATCCAATATGCTGGTCGGCTGTCAGGCCGCCATCGGGAGCAAGCCCCCTCCCACATTTGGACCGAGACCATCAGTTAGATACTGGTCGGCTGTGAGGCCGTCATCGGGGGCAAGCCCCCTCCACATTTGGACCGAGACCGTCAGTCAGGTACTGGTCGGCTGTGGGCAACCGTCGGCAAGGCCCCTTGAGAGTAAAAAGAAACCGCAGCAGAGCAATGTGCAGATTAGAACCCGATTTGCGCTTTTCCCATGTAATAAGTCATTTGCGGACCTACCTTAGCCGATCCCGCACCTTTACAGTGCTGCCATTGATCAATTGTCGAGTAGGTTCATGAATCTCTGGTTTCGATTACTGCACATGCTGTTGCGCCGCCCCTGGCGCAAACCGGTACATGGCCTGGACACCACGGTGGTGCGCATGCGCGTCTGGCCCCTGGACCTGGACCTCAACCGGCATGTCACCAATGGCCGGTACTTCACCCTGGCGGATGTGGCGCGCATGGATTTTGTCTTGCGCACCGGCGCCTTCCGCGTGGCGCTGCGTCACAAGGCCGTGCCGATCGTGGGCGATACCTGGGGCAAGTTCCGTCGAGAGTTGAAGCTGTTCGAGGCCTTCGAAGTACATACCCGCATGCTCGGCTGGGACCACAAGTGGAGCCTGATGGAGCACCGTTTCGTCAGTAACGGCCGAGTGATTGGCGTGGTGGTGATACGCGGGGTGTTTCGCTCCGCAAAGGGCACCCTGCCCCCGGCGGAATTCGTGCGTGAACTGGGTTTGAACGAAACCTCGCCGCCGATGCCGCAATGGCTAAGCAACTGGGCGCGCAGTTGCGATGAGATGAGTGTGCATCTGAGGGAAGAAGAGCAGGTTTGAAAACACCTGTTGGGCTACATCTTATGTCTGGCGCTTGACCTTCAAATACCGCGCATACCACGGCCGTTTTGGTACGCGCTTGAACAAACCTTCGAGCAGTTCCTCATCGGCGCCAAAGGTGATGCGCAGGGCCAGCTTCATGATTTCCGGGTCCATCTCCATCGAGCGCCCCTGTTGCAGCCCCGGTGTGGTGCTGCAGCCGTGGGTGTCCGGGCCCAGCCATGGGTCGCCCACCTCCACCCATCGGCCCGGTGCAAACCAGGCCACGTCGTTGACCTTCATCCGCGTCACCTCGCCAGGGTTGAACCGTTCGTGGGCACGGAACCAGTCTTCGATACGGTCGTCGATCCAGCCATGAAAATGCCAGAACACCGGGTTTACATGGGATGAAAACGGATCGCCGAGAAAGTCGTTTTCCGGCGCGTACCAACGTGGGGCAAAGTCCGCAGGGTCACGGGCGAACGGCACCGGCGCACCATTGGACGGGTCGCGAGGCACTGAGGCCCAGCGCATGTGCAGCCAGTCGTGCAGGCCCAGCTCCATCTCCGAGCCCAGCTGCCCCAGAGTCAGTTGGGCCAGGTACCGCGGATCGCGGTATTGGGACTCCCAGACCTGGAAGTTGCTGTGGTAGGTCTCGGCCGCCTTGATGTCGCTGACCCACTGGGTGTAGTCGGCGTCATCCGGTGCCGACCAACAGGGCGGCAGCGCGAAGCCGTCGTGATTGTCGAAGTACCGCACAAAACCCAGGCGATCACGCTCCAGCGCCGGTTGCGGTTCGGGGAATTGCGGCCATGAGGGCAATTCCTGCATGGAGCGTGCGGTGCCGAGCATATGGCGGTGCATGAAGAAAAAGTCGATGCCCGAGCCGTTGCGATCCTTGCGTTTGCCTCGGGCGTCGCGCTCCTGGCCCCGGGGCCCGGGTTGCCAGCCGATGCCGCGCAGGGCCTCGCGTTGCTCTTCGGAGAGCTTGTGCCACCGATCACGGCTGGCATGCCAGAGTTGGTGAAACAGCCGATGTTCGGGAGACACCAGCCAGGCCAGCAAGGTCGGATTCAGGCCTATGCGCTGGCGGGCTTCGGGAAACAGCTGTTTGTGGGCGATGAAACGATTGTCGCGCTCGGTCAAGGCCAGGGGGCGCGCAAGGTCGAGAATCTGCCCGCTCAGGGTGCCGCTGCCGGCATTGCCGAAGTCGGCCCAGACTTCATCGAGGGTCATCTTGAATTCATAGGCGGGCACACCGGCCTGCGCATCGCGGTCGATCAACCGCCAATAGAGCACGGCGCCATCGCCGGTGAGCAGATCGCCCAATACGCGGTAGCGCGGCTCGCCGTCGGCGCGCAGGTTCTCGGCGGTGTCCAGGTAACCACGCAGGCCGCGGCCACGGGGGGCGATGTCGAGCAGCAGTTCCAAGCCTTGTAATGGCAAGCCCTTGAGCCCGGCATCGCGGCCTTCCAGGCGCAGGCTCCACACACCGCGCAGGGTGTCCGCCAGGTGCTGGCCCGGAGTATCGGCAAGGTCGACCGTGGCTTCGTCGGGGGTGATGGGGAACTCTTCCCGCGTCAGCTCGCGATGGGCGTAGAAGGCCGCCGGCACGGCCGCGCCGGTCAGCGCCAGGCCTGCGATGAACCCTCGTCGAGAGATTGTCATTGTCTACCTTAGGAAACGGCTTAATCAGAGCTAGAACGTTTGCGGCCCGCTGAAATTTACCGCCGCGCCCCTTCACCTAAATTTCCCCCGTCATCGCTCGTTCTTTCCTGATAGCAAAGGCCTCAACTGACTGAGATGGCAATGACAAAATCACGTTCGAAAAAGGCGCTGTACATCGGCCTGCCGTTGGCCCTGGCTATCAGCGCCGGGGCCGGTTTTCTGGTCTGGGACCAGTGGTTCAAGGGCAACGCCGGCTACTCGCTGGAGGTGATCAAGCAAGCCAATGAAATGCAGGATCGCCTGTTGTCATTCGACAGCCACATCACCGTGCCCCTGGATTTCGGCACGGCGGGTAATGAGGCCGACAAGGATGGCAGCGGCCAGTTCGACCTGGCCAAGGCAGCGCGTGGCCGATTGTCCGGCGCCGCGCTGACGATCTTTGGCTGGCCGGAAATCTGGAGCGGCCCCAACGCCCCGCACAAGCCCACCGACGGGTTTGTCGAAGAGGCCCGCCATGAGCAGGAGGTGCGCTACAAGATCATTTCCGGCATGGTCCGCGACTTTCCCAACCAGGTGGGCATCGCCTACACCCCGGACGATATGCGGCGCCTGCACGGTGAAGGCAAGTTCGCAATTTTCATCAGCATGCTCAACGCCTATCCGCTGGGTAATGATCTGAACCAGCTCGACCTGTGGGCTGCACGCGGCATGCGCATGTTCGGTTTCAGCTACATCGGCAATAACGCCTGGTCCGACTCGTCGCGCCCGTTGCCGTTTTTCAATGATTCGACCGACGCCCTCGAGGGCCTGTCACCCATCGGCCAACAAGCGGTGCACCGCCTCAATGACCTGGGAGTGATCATCGACGTGTCGCAGATGTCGACCAAGGCCCTGGAGCAGGTCGCGCAATTGAGCCGCACGCCGATGGTGGCGTCCCATTCGGCGCCACGGGCGTCGGTGGATATCCCACGCAACCTCAGCGACAAGGAACTGCAACTGATCAAGAACAGCGGCGGCGTGGTGCAGGTGGTGGGCTTCCCCGCGTACCTGCGCCCCTTGAGCCAACCGACCCAGAACAAGCTCAACGCCCTGCGCGCGCGCTTCGACCTGCCGCCGTTGCCCAACCTGGCCATGGCCTTGATGCCCGGCGACGCAATCATTGCCGCCTGGCCCGAGCAACGCTTCGGCCAATACGCCAGCGCGCTGTACGCCATCCTCGAGGAAGAACCCAAGGCCACCCTCAAGGACCTGGGAGACGCCATCGACTACACCGTGCGCAAGATCGGCATCGATCACGTCGGCATCGCCTCGGACTTCAACGACGGCGGCGGCCTCAAGGGCTGGGAGAACGTCGGCGAAGTGCGCAATGTCACCGCCGAACTGATCCAGCGCGGCTACTCCGAAGCCGATATCGCCAAGCTGTGGGGAGGCAACTTCCTGCGGGTTTGGGACCAGGTACAAAAAGCCGCCAAGCCATTGGCCAACCGCTAATCACCACGAAGTAAGTCCATGACCGACCGCCGTACATTTCTCAAGCAGGCCGGCGTCTTTGCCGCGAGCCTGCCACTGGGCACCGCACTGCTACCCCAGGCAGTGGCAGCCACTACGAACGACCCATGGACGGGACTAAAACAGCTGTTCAACCAGGACCCGGATTACCTGCACCTTTCCAACTTCCTGGTGGCCTCGCACCCCAAGCCGGTGCGCGAGGCCATTGAACGCTATCGCATGCAAATCGACCGCAACCCAGGGCTGGCGATGGACTGGGACTTGCAGGAAACCTGGAAGCGTGAAGGCCAAGTGCGTGAATGGGCCGGCCGCTACCTGAATGCAACCCCTGCACAGATCGCTCTCACCGGCAGCACGTCCGAAGGGCTGGCGATGATTTATGGCGGGATCAACGTGCGGCCGGACCAGGAAATCCTCACCACGGTGCATGAGCACTACGCCACGCAGAACAGCCTGGATTTTCGTGCGCTCAAGCAGGGCACCCGGGTGCGTCGTATCCACCTGTTCGAGAACGCCGCCCAGGTATCCGTCGACGAAGTGATGGGCAATATCAAGCACAACATTCGCCCCAACACCCGCGTGCTGGGCATGACCTGGGTGCAGTCCGGCAGCGGCGTGAAACTGCCCATCGGCGAGATCGGCCAACTGGTGAACGAACATAACCGCAACCGTGACGACAACGACCGCATCCTCTATGTGGTCGACGGCGTACACGGCTTCGGCGTCGAGAACCTGGATTTCCCGGACATGCACTGCGACTTCTTTATCGCCGGCACCCACAAGTGGATGTTCGGCCCGCGCGGCACCGGCCTGGTGTGCGCCCGCGATACCGAAAACAAATACGTCACGCCGATGGTGCCGACTTTCTCCGAGGACAAGGACTTCGCCACCACCATGACGCCAGGTGGTTACCACGCCTTCGAACATCGCTGGGCCGCCGACGAAGCCTTCAAGCTGCACCTGCAGTTGGGCAAGGCGCCGGTGCAGGCGCGTATCCATGCCCTCAACACCGAGCTCAAGAACCAGTTGCTGGCCCACGCGCAGGTCGAACTGGTCACGCCGCGCAGCCCTGAGCTGTCGGCGGGTTTCACCTTCTTTCGAGTCAAGGGCCAGGACAGCGACGAGGTGGCGGCCTACCTGATGAAAAATCGCGTGGTGGTGGACGCAGTCGACCGTGACGTCGGCCCGGTGATTCGTACCGCGCCCGGCCTGCTCAACAGCTCGGATGAGCTCCAGCGTTTCGTGACCTTGCTGAGCCAACGGCTATGACCCTTTTTCCCTTTGGACGAGATGCCCACATGACTCCATTCCGACTCAAACCCCTGACCGCCCTGGCGCTCACCGCCCTGTGCGGCGCGCTGCTACCCAACCTGGCCCAGGCCGCCGCGCCGCAACCGGGCAAGGTCTTCAAAGACTGCAAGGATTGCCCGGAAATGGTGGTATTGCCTGCCGGCACCTTCACCATGGGCACGCCGGAAGGTGAAGTCGGCCGCGAGCCCGACGAAGGCCCGATGCATGCCGTGACCTTCGCCAAGCCTTTCGCCATGAGCCGTTTCCATATCACCGCCGCTGAATGGGACAGCTACGTGCGCCAGACCGGCGTGAAGATCGCCAATGGCGACGACCGCCCCGGACGCGAATGCATCGCCAGCAAGCCGCGCTATCCTCAAGGTCCGCGCCAGCCGGCGGTGTGCATGGACATGGACGACATCAAGCAGTACGTGAGCTGGCTGTCGAAGAAAACCGGCCAGCAGTACCACATGGTCAGCGAAGCCCAGCGCGAATACGCCGCTCGCGCCGGCACTACCGGCCCGTTCCCCTTCCCGTTCGACGAGGGCAAGGGCTACAGCATCGCCAAGCACGCCAACACCTACGGCCCGGCAGATGGCTATAGCTATTCGTCGCCGGTCGGCAGCTACCCGCCGAATGCGTTTGGCATGTATGACATGCACGGCAATGTGTATGAGCGGGTGGCTGACTGCGAACATCCGAACTACATCGGCGCACCGACCGATGGCAGTGCGTGGGTGGAGCCCAACTGTGAGGGCTATCAGATTCGTGGCAATGACTGGGGCGAGGCACCGGTGTTTTCGCGCTCGGGCAACCGCAACACCATCTACCCGGATACCCGCGGGGACTGGCTCGGTTTCAGGGTCGTTCGCGACCTCTGATCCAGGCCGCCTTAACCCACCAACACAGAACGAAAGCGGGAGGGATTCAACTCCCTCCCGCCTCTTCAACCCCAGCGCCTCAACGAATCAGAAGGTCCACTTGGCGTTGACCATGGCATTGCGCGGCTCGCCATAGGAGCCCGAGTTGAATGTACCCATGCCATCGTAGTACTTCTGGTCAAACAGGTTGTTGACGTTCAAACCTACGGTCAGGTGCTCATCGACCTTGTACTTGGCCAACAAGCCGACCACCGCAAACGGATCCTGGGTCGCCTTGTAATAAGGGCCCGTCCAGTTGATTTGCGAAGACGCGTACATCTCGCTTTGCCAAGTCACGTTACCGCCGACGGTCAACTTGCTCCACGCACCCGGCAAACGATAAGTCGTGCCGAACTTGAACAGGTTGATCGGCTGATTGGACTCGACCCGACCGCCATCCTTGTCATGGGACTCACGGTAGGTATAGCCACCAAACACATTCCAGCCGCTGGCCACTTCACCGGAGATCTCGGTCTCGACGCCACGGGTATTGGTGCCACTGATGGCCTTGTACACCGCGCGGCCGGCAGAATCCACGCCCGCCTGCTCAGGTGTGTTCTTCTGCTCAATGTCGAACACCGCGATGCTGGCATTCAGCGCGCCGTTGAAGAACTCACCCTTGAGACCGATCTCATAGTTGTCGCCCTCAAGCGGAGCCAGTGAGCCGCCCGAAGCGGTTTTGTAGAAGGTCTGCGGCAGGAAGATGCTGGTGTAACTGGCGTACGCCGAATAGGTGTCGTTCAGCTCATAGACAACGCCGACATAGGGTGTGACCACCCCGGTTTTCTTGGTCTTGTCGGTGGCCTTGGTGCCCTTGAGGTAATCACTGACCTCGTCTTCCTGGTTCCACCAACTGAGGCGGGTGCCCAGGATGATGGTCAGTGGATCGAACGGTTTCAAACGCAAGGCGCCATACAGGCCGGTCTGCTGCAAGGTGGTGACGGTGCCGCCATCCTTGAAATACTGACGACGCCCGTACTCATTGCCATTCCAGTTGAAGATATTCGCCGACCCATAATCGCCGTCATCATTGTGACTGGCGTACTTGGGGAAGTTAAGGTGCGTACGCGAGGCACTGGCACCGACCACCAGCTCATGTTCGCGCCCACCCAGGCTGAACGGGCCGGAGGCATAGGTATCGAGGGTGTCCTGGGTCTGGTAGCTGTCCAGGCGATAAATGAACACGCCTGTGCCCTCCCCTGTCGCCGGATCAGGGTAGCCGCCGCTGGCCGATGCGCCCTGGCCTTTACGGTAAGAATACTGATGACTGTAAGCCGTTTTCAGGCTCCAGTCATTGTCCAGCCTGTGATCCAGCATGGTGGTGAAGTTGTAGCTGGTGTTGTCCATGTAACTGGAGCGCGAGGCCGGGTTGAATGAACGGGAGAAATTGGTTTGCTTGCCGTTACTGAAGAACAGCGGGATATGCCCATAACTGCTGCCATTGGCATCGTTGTTCTGATAGTCGAGGCTGGTGCGCAGCGTCGTGCTGTCGTTCAGGTCGATATCCAACGCGCCGTACATCACGCGTTTTTCCTGGCCGTACCAGTCGATAAACGAATTCTGTTTCTGATAGGCCGCGACAAAGCGCCCACGTACATTGCCCGTTTCAGTCAGCGGCCCGGAAACATCGACTTCGGAGCGGTAGCGATCCCATGCCCCCGCCTCCCCGGACACGTAGCCCTGGAAGTCCTTGGTCGGACGCTTGCGCACCAGGTTGATAGTGGCCGACGGCGTCCCCGCGCCACTCATCAGGCCAGTAGCGCCGCGAATCACTTCGACGCGGTCATAGATAGCCATGTCCGAAATGGCGCCGACGTATTGCTGGGACTCGTTGGCCACTTGCGACGGAATGCCGTCGTACTGGAAATTCTGGATGGTAAAGCCACGGGATTTGAAATCGTACCGTTCGCTGTCGCGATGGTTGATGCTGATACCCGGCGTGAAGGCCATCACTTCGTTGAGCGTAGACAGGTGCTGGTCATCCATCAGTTGCCGAGTGACCACACTCACCGACTGCGGGGTTTCACGCAAGGACAACGGCAGTTTGGTTGCGGTATTGGTGGAGCCCGTGGTGTAGGAACCGCTGTTTTCGGTCGTCGCCCCAAGGCCCTCGGCACTGATATTGGTCGCCCCCAGCGTCATCACCGACGAACCACTGGCAGGCGGCATCACGACATAGCTGCCGCTGGCTTCGCGGCTGGCCTGCAAGCCACTGCCCGACAACAACCGGGACAGCCCTTCATCCACGCTGAATTGCCCCCTCAGCCCGCGGGTGGTTTGCTGGCTGGCCAGCGCCGGGTCGTAGGAGATCGAGACGCCGGCCGTCGAGCCGAACGCCATCAGCGCTTGCGATAATTTCCCGACAGGAATTGCGAAGGCGACCTTGCCCGCCTCGCCCTGGGCGAACGCGGCGCTCGGCATCAACGTAGCAGCCGCCGGAACGACCAGCACAGCTCCGAGCATCATCAGGCGCACGACCTGGGGTAATTTCTTCAACGTATAACGCTTGGGCGTAGACAACCAAAGGGGATAAGACATCGACAGCAATCCTTGAACAATGAGGCCTGTGATTGGCAGAAATAGTGGCGTCTTTGAGCACCTCTGGTAATAAGACGGATCCACTAATGAAAACCAGACTCATTTACCGGTTTTTTTATCGCCTCCACCGGACATAAAACCCGGCCCTATCAGGACTAATACGTTGTCCGGCAGGAAAAATTTAGGCGCCTCGCCAGAATATTGCTTCGATACAGCGCCAGCCTTGCTTGATCAGCGCCCATAAGTGCGCACCGCCTCCAGGCCTGGCGCAATAAAGCTAAATCGCGCCAGACTCGAAACGTCTCCTACAAAAGCCCGCCGGCGATCAGCTCGATCGACGCAGCCCCCACTCGCCCATAGCACGTAGCCACGTCGCGACCGAGGTAGTTTCATGACTGCAAAACCGCGTAGCGCCCTTCGCGAACTCTTGAGCCTGCTCAAGCCCTATCGCTACACCGTCATCCTGTCGATTCTGTTCGGCATCCTGGGAGGCCTGAGCGTCACCGCGCTGCTGGCCACGGTTAACCAGGGCCTGCACAGCGAGTCCGGCCTTACCACTGCGGTTGTGCTGGCCTTTGCCGGCCTGTGCGTACTCGCCCTGCTCAGCAGCATTGCCGCCGACATCGGCAGCAACTTTGTCGGGCAAAAAGTCATTGCCCGGCTACGCAAGGATCTGGGTGCGAAGGTATTGTCGGCACCGATCGAACAGATCGAACGCTATCGCAGCCACCGGCTTATTCCGGTACTGACCCACGATGTCGACACCATCAGCGATTTCGCCTTCGCCTTCGCCCCGCTGGCCATTTCGATCACGGTGATCCTTGGTTGCCTGGGCTACCTGGCGAGCCTGTCGCTGCCGATTTTCCTTATGACATTGCTGGCCATCGGCATCGGCTCGGCCATCCAGTTCATCGCGCAAGGCAAGGGCATCAAAGGCTTCTATGAGGCACGCGATGCGGAAGACAGCCTGCAAAAGCACTACTCGGCCATCGCCGAAGGTGCCAAGGAGCTGAGGATTCACCGCAAGCGCCGCCATGCCATGTTGACCCGCAACATCCAGGCCACCGCCGACCACATCTGCGACACGCACGTACGCTCGATTAACATTTTCGTGATCGCCAAAAGCCTGGGTTCGATGCTGTTCTTTGTGGTCATCGGCCTGGCGCTGACCCTGCAATCGTTCTGGCCCAGCAGCAACCCGGCGATGATGAGCGGCTTTGTACTGGTGCTGCTCTATATGAAAGGCCCACTGGAAAACCTGATCGCCAACCTGCCGATCATCAGCCGTGCGCAGATCGCCTTCCGCCGCATCGCCGACCTGTCCGAGCGCTTTTCATCGCCCGAGCCCCACCTGCTGCTGGACGCCGATGAGCGTGGCACCCCACCCATGAAGCACCTGGAATTGCGCGACGTGCAATACGCCTTCCCGCCCGTGGCAGGCAGCGAGCCTTTCACCCTGGGCCCGGTCAACCTGAGCATCGCGCCTGGGGAGATCCTGTTCATCGTCGGTGAAAACGGCTGCGGCAAGACCACCCTGATCAAACTGCTGCTGGGGCTGTACACCCCACAGAGTGGAGAGATCCGTCTTAATGGCATGGCCGTCGACGCGCGTGGCCTGGATGATTACCGGCAGATGTTCACCACCATTTTTGCCGACTATTACCTGTTCGACGAACTGGTGCAGAGCGATAAAGCCCTACCAGAGGATGCCAACCAGTACCTGGAGCGTATGGAGATCGCCCACAAGGTCAGTATTCGTGACGGTGCGTTCACCACCACCGACCTCTCCACCGGGCAGCGCAAGCGCCTGGCCTTGATCAACGCCTGGCTCGACGAACGGCCGGTGCTGGTATTCGACGAGTGGGCCGCCGACCAAGACCCGACCTTCCGCCGCGTGTTCTATACCGATCTGCTGCCGGACCTCAAGCGCCTGGGCAAGACCATCATCGTCATCTCCCACGATGACCGTTACTTCGACGTCGCCGACCAGTTGGTGCGCATGCAGGCCGGGCGCGTCATCAGCGAAAAAGCCGTCGCCTGAACCTACCCTGCGGCGAGCGCCCTGCCGTTCGCCGCCGGCCATTGAAGTCCCGTGTCATGCCTAAATCTCGTCGGCCACGCTTCGTCTTTCTGACAACGCATATTTACGCAGCCGATGGCGACGAGACCCGACATGAACTCACTGAATCAACTCCCCGACGACGACTTGCTGGCCCTGTTGATGGCCGACGACGTCGGCTCAGAGCATTCCATCAAGGCTCAACCCCATCGCAGCCCCACGCCCCTGTCTTTCGCCCAGCAACGCCTGTGGTTCCTGCAACAGCTGTCTCCCGGCAGCAGCGCCTACAACCTGCCCAACGCACTGCGCCTGCGCGGCCCCTTGAATACCGCAGCGCTGGACGCGGCCCTGCAGCAGGTTGTCGACCGACACGATGTGCTGAGAACTGCATTCCAGACCCTGGACGACCAACCCCGGCAAGTATTTGACCCGCAAGCCCGAATCCATCTGCACGAAGACGACCTGTCGGGTCTCGCGCCCGACGCCCGGGCCGCTGCCGTCGCCCAGCGTATTGCGGCCGAGGCCGGCGCGCCGTTTGACTTGAGCCTGGCCCCGCTGATTCGCGCAACGTTGATCACGCTCGAGCACGATGACCACATCCTGCTGCTGAACATGCACCATATCGTCTCGGACGCCTGGTCCAATCCGATCCTGATGCACGACCTCACCCAGGCTTACCGGCGCGCCTGCCAGGGCGATACCACGCCGTTGGCGCGACCTTCCATTCAGTACGCCGACTACGCCCGCTGGCAGCGCGAGGAATACCCCGGCACGCCCGCACAACTGCGTGCCGCCGAGTATTGGGCCGACTACCTGGGTCAGGAGATTCCCACCCTGGACCTGCCGGCCGACTATCCTCGCAGCGCCGAACAACAGCACCGCGCCGGCAATCTGCACCTGTCATTGCCTGCGACCCTGAGCCAACAGTTGCAGGATTTCTGCCACCAACAGGACTTGACGCCATTTATCGTGCTGCTTGGCGCCTGGCAGCTGCTGCTCAGCCGCTACAGCGGTCAGCAGGATTTCACGGTCGGCGTACCGAATGCCGGTCGCAACCAGAGCGAGACCCAGGACTTGGTGGGGTTCTTTGTCAGCAGTCAGATCTATC
The DNA here is from genome assembly GCF_036704165.1 of Pseudomonas khavaziana. Taxonomy (NCBI): domain Bacteria; kingdom Pseudomonadati; phylum Pseudomonadota; class Gammaproteobacteria; order Pseudomonadales; family Pseudomonadaceae; genus Pseudomonas; species Pseudomonas khavaziana. The sequence continues at coordinate 2,788,916 of NZ_CP129946.1, read as the reverse complement.
GTGCGCAACTCACTGACGACCTGACCACTGAAGCTTTTCTCCAGGCGCTACGCCAGCAATCCCGGGCGGCCATGGAACATGCCGACTACCCGATCGAACTGCTCATCGAGCGCTTGCAACTGCAACGCAGCACCCAGGCCAACCCGCTGTTCCAGACCCTGTTCAACTGGCGTGTCAGCCAGGATCAAACGGACACACTGACGCTGGGCGAATTGTCCTTGGCGTTCCTGCCGGTGGCGCAGCATGAAGCCAAATTCGAGCTGTCGATGCACGTGGACTACGCGCCGCAACAGATCACGGCGGACATCGAGTACAGCACGGCATTGTTCAGCCCGGCCACGATTGAGCGCCTGGGCCGGCATTGGCTGCGCTTGCTGCAAAGTCTCATTGAGGCGCCGCAACAGCGTTTGGCAGCACTGGCCATGCTGGATTTCGCCGAACACCAGCAAATGGTCAGCACATGGAACACTACCCATACCGCCTACCCGCTCGAATACAGCGTGCAGCAGTTGATCGAGGCCCAGGTGGCCGCCACGCCCGAGGCACCGGCGCTGGTGTTCGGTGAGCAACAGCTGAGCTACGACCAGCTCAACCGCCGCGCCAACCAGCTTGCGCATAAGCTGATCGAACTCGGCGTCGGCCCGGATGCGCTGGTAGGCATCGCGGCCGAACGCAGCCTGGACATGGTGATAGGCCTGCTCGCCGTGCTCAAGGCCGGTGGTGCCTATGTGCCGCTTGACCCCGAATACCCACAGGACCGCCTGGCCTACATGATCGAGGACAGCGGCATTGGCCTGCTGTTGACCCAGCAGCAGTTGCTCTCGCAACTGCCGATTCCGGCGGCGCTGCCCGTACTGGCGCTGGATCAACTGGATGTGAGCGGTTATGCCGAGGTCAATCCTGAGATTGCCGTTGACGGCGAAAACCTCGCCTATGTCATCTATACCTCCGGCTCCACCGGCCAACCGAAAGGCGCAGGCAACCGGCACTCGGCCCTGACCAACCGCCTGTGCTGGATGCAGCAGGCCTATGGCTTGAATGCCAACGACACCGTGCTGCAAAAAACCCCGTTCAGCTTCGACGTGTCGGTGTGGGAGTTCTTCTGGCCGCTGATGACCGGCGCACGCCTGGCCGTTGCCGGCCCGGGCGACCATCGCGACCCGGCTACCCTGGTGAGCTTGATCCAGCGCTACCAGGTCAGCACCCTGCACTTCGTGCCGTCGATGCTGCAGGTGTTCTTGCTCGATGAACATGTCGCCCGTTGCACCAGCCTCAAACGCATTGTGTGCAGCGGCGAAGCCTTGCCCGTGGACGCGCAGCAACAGGTCTTCGCCAAGCTGCCGAACGCCGCGCTGTTCAACCTCTACGGCCCTACCGAAGCCGCCATCGACGTGACCCACTGGACCTGCCGCGAAGAAGGCAAGGCCAGCGTGCCCATCGGTCAGCCGATTGCCAACCTCAGCACCTACATCCTCGACGCCGAGCTGCAACCGGTGCCGCCTGGGGTGATCGGCGAGCTGTACCTGGGCGGTGCAGGCCTGGCCCGCGGTTACCACCGCCGCCCGGCCCTGACCGCCGAGCGCTTCATGACCAGCCCGTTCGGCGACGGCCAGCGCCTGTACCGCACCGGCGACCTGGCCAGTTATCGCACCGACGGCGTGATCGAATACCGGGGGCGCATCGACCACCAGGTGAAAATCCGCGGCCTGCGTATCGAGCTGGGGGAAATCGAAACCCGCCTGATGGAACTGGACTGCGTGCGCGAAGCCGTGGTGATCGCCGCCGATGGTCAATTGGTCGCCTATGCCGTACCGACCGAAACCCGCGAAGCCGATGAACTGCGCAGCGAGATCAAACAGCGCCTGGGCGAACACTTGCCCGACTACATGGTGCCGGCGCAATTGATCTTCCTCGATCAACTGCCCCTGAGCCCCAACGGCAAGCTGGACCGCAAGGCCCTGCCGAAACCCGATGCGAGCCTGTTGCAAAAAGCCTATGTGGCACCGCAAAGCCCGCTGGAACAGCAGGTCGCGGCCATCTGGCAAGACGTGCTCAAGCGCCAGACGGTAGGCCTGCACGATGATTTCTTTGAGCTGGGCGGCCATTCCCTGCTGGCCACCCAGGTCGTCTCCCGAGTGCGCCATGCCCTGAACACCGATGTGCCCCTGCGCAGCCTGTTCGAGTGCAGCACCCTGCACGCGTTCGTCGTCAGCCTGGCGCAGGAACCGGCCCGCCACGAGCCGCCGTTGGTACGGGTCGACCGCGATCAGCCGCTGCCCCTGTCTTACGCCCAGGAACGCCAGTGGTTCCTCTGGCAACTCGATCCCGGCAGCACGGCCTACCACATCCCGGCGGCCCTGCGCCTGCGCGGCCACCTGGACACCCAGGCCCTGCAACGCAGCTTTGACGGCCTGATTGCCCGCCATGAGAGCCTGCGCACGTCGTTCTCCCAGGAGGGTGAGCGCATCGTGCAACGCATCGCCCCCCACGCCCGCCTGGCAATGAGTATCGAATCGCGGCCGGAAGCCGACGCGCAGACGATCCGTGCGTGTGTCGAAGACGAAACCCAGCAGCTGTTCGATTTGCAGCACGGCCCGCTGCTGCGGGTCAAACTGCTGACACTGGCACCTGACGATCACGTGCTGATCATCACCCAACACCATATCGTCTCCGACGGTTGGTCGATCAATGTGATGATCCAGGAGCTGATCGCCCTGTACGCGGGTTTAAGTCGGCAACAGGACGTCAGCCTGCCCGACCTGCCCATCCAGTATGCCGACTATGCCGCCTGGCAACGCCAATGGATGCACGCCGGCGAGCGTGAGCGCCAACTGGCCTACTGGACAGCTCAGTTGGCCGGAGAAAACAGCGTACTGGAGTTGCCGACGGATCGCCCACGCCCGGCGGAACAAAGCTACCGTGGCGCCCACCTGTCGCTCACCCTGGCGCCTGGCCTGGGCGACGCGGTGCAGCAGCTGGCCCCTCGCCTCGGCGTCACGCCGTTCATGCTGTTGCTGGCATCGTTCCAGGCTCTTTTGCACCGCTACAGCGGCCAGCACGATATCCGTGTCGGCGTGCCCATCGCCAACCGCAACCGCGTCGAGACCGAGGGGCTGATCGGCTTCTTCGTCAACACGCAGATCATGAAAGCCGAGTTCAGCGCGCAATTGCGGGTCGAAGAGTTGCTGCAACAGGTCAAGCAACATGCACTGGATGCCCAGGCCCATCAGGACCTGCCGTTCGAACAACTGGTGGAGGCGTTGCAACCAGAGCGCAGCCTCAGCCATAACCCATTGTTCCAGGTGATGTTCAACCACCAGAGTGCCGACCAGCGCAGCACCACCAAAGACCAGTCATTGCCTGCGACGCTGCAGGTCGAGGGCTTGGACTGGGAAGGCAGTACTTCGCAATTTGACCTGACCCTCAGCACCAGTGAGTCGGCCGAAGGCCTGAGCGCGAGCCTGACCTACGCCACCGACCTGTTCGACGCCGCCACCATCGAGCGCCTCGGACGGCATTGGCAACAGCTGTTGCGCAGCCTGCTTGAAGATCCACAGCAGCGGGTTGCAGACCTGCCGATGCTGGATCGCGGCGAGCAACAACAGATCGTGAGCGAGTGGAATAGCACCGACACCCAGTACCCGCTGGACCATAGCGTGCAGCAGTTGATCGAGGCCCAGGTGGCCGCAACGCCGAACGCGCCAGCCCTGGTATTTGGCGAACTACAACTCAGCTACGCCCAGCTCAACCGGCGCGCCAACCAGCTTGCGCACAAGCTGATCGAGCTGGGTGTCGGCCCGGATGCGCTGGTAGGCATCGCCGCTGAACGCAGCCTGGACATGGTTATCGGCCTGCTGGCGGTGCTCAAGGCCGGTGGCGCTTATGTGCCGCTGGATCCGGAATATCCGCAGGACCGCCTGAGCTATATGATCGAGGACAGCGGCATTGGCCTGCTGTTGACCCAGCAGCATTTGCTTGAATCATTACCGATTCCGGCGGCACTGCCGGTGCTGGCGCTGGACCACCTGGATGTGAGCGCCTATGCCGAGGTCAATCCTGAGATTGCCGTTGACGGCGAAAACCTCGCCTATGTCATCTATACCTCCGGCTCCACCGGCCAACCAAAAGGCGCCGGCAACCGGCACTCGGCCTTGACCAACCGCCTGTGCTGGATGCAACAGGCGTACGCATTGACCGACGCCGATACGGTGCTGCAAAAAACCCCGTTCAGCTTCGACGTGTCGGTGTGGGAGTTCTTTTGGCCGCTGATGACCGGTGCACGCCTGGCTGTTGCCGGCCCGGGCGACCACCGCGACCCCGCCGCCCTGGTAAACCTGATCCAGCGCTACCAGGTCAGCACCCTGCACTTCGTGCCGTCGATGCTGCAGGTGTTTTTGCTCGATGAAAACGTCGCCCGCTGCACCAGCCTCACCCGCATCCTGTGCAGCGGCGAAGCCTTGCCCGTGGACGCGCAACAGCAGGTCTTCGCCAAGCTGCCGAACGCCGGGCTGTTCAACCTCTACGGCCCCACCGAAGCCGCCATCGACGTGACCCACTGGACCTGCCGCGAAGAAGGCAAAACCAGCGTGCCCATCGGCCAGCCGATCGCCAACCTCAGCACCTACATCCTCGACGCCGAGCTGCAGCCGGTGCCGCCTGGGGTGATCGGCGAGCTGTACCTGGGCGGCGCTGGCCTGGCTCGTGGCTACCACCGCCGTCCCGCCCTGACCGCCGAGCGCTTCATGACCAGCCCGTTCGGCGACGGCCAACGCTTGTACCGCACCGGCGACCTGGCCAGTTATCGCACCGACGGCGTGATCGAATACCGGGGGCGCATCGACCACCAGGTGAAAATCCGCGGCCTGCGTATCGAGCTGGGGGAAATCGAAACCCGCCTGATGGAACTGGACTGCGTGCGCGAAGCCGTGGTGATCGCTGCCGACGGCCAACTGGTCGCCTATGCCGTACCGACCGAAACCCGCGAAGCCGATGAACTGCGCAGCGAGATCAAGCAGCGCCTGGGCGAACACTTGCCCGACTACATGGTGCCGGCGCAACTGATCTTCCTCGATCAACTGCCCCTGAGCCCCAACGGCAAACTGGATCGCAAGGCTCTGCCGAAACCGGATGCGAGCCTGTTGCAAAAAGCTTATGTGGCACCGCGAACGGCGCTGGAAATTCAGGTCGCCGGGATCTGGCAAAGCGTGCTGGGCCTTGAGCAGGTGGGGCTCACGGACGACTTTTTCGCTCTGGGTGGCCACTCGTTGCTGGCGACCCGGATCATCTCCAGGGTACGCCACGCCCTGAATATTGACGTGGCCCTGCGCAGCCTGTTCGAACGCAGCGTGCTTGGGGATTTCGTCGCCGGCCTGCACGGCCGCTCCCGTCAGGATGAGCTGCCCCTGACGCCCGTCGCACGCGATCAGGCGCTGCCCCTGTCCTACGCCCAGGAACGCCAGTGGTTCCTCTGGCAACTGGACCCGCACAGCGCCGCCTACCACCTGCCGGCCGCCTTGCGTCTCAAGGGCGCGCTGGATGTCGCGGCGCTGGAGCAAGCCTTCAACCAACTCATCGCCCGCCATGAAACCCTGCGCACCACCTTTGTGATGGACAACGAACAACCCCGGCAAGTCATCGCCGCAAAGGCACAGCTGGCCCTCGTGGTCGAAACGTTGCACGGCACGCCGGACGACGCCACGCTCAAAGCCTTTGTAGAGCACGAAAGCCGACAACTGTTCGACCTGCAACGCGGCCCGCTGCTGCGGGTCAGGCTGCTGCGCCTGGCGGACGATGACCATGTATTGGTACTTACCCAGCACCACATCGTTTCCGATGGCTGGTCGGTGCAGTTGATGGTTGAAGAGCTGATCAGCCTGTACGGCGCGGCCCAGGCCGGGCAACCCGCCCCACTGGCCCCCCTGCCCGTCCAATACTCCGACTATGCCGCCTGGCAACGCCAATGGATGGACGCCGGCGAGCGTGAACGCCAACTGGCCTACTGGACCGCCCAGTTGGCCGGAGAAAACAGCGTACTGGAGTTGCCGACGGATCGCCCGCGCCCGGCGGAACAAAGCTACCGTGGCGCCCACCTGTCACTCACCCTGGCGCCTGGCCTGAGCGACGCGGTGCAGCACATGGCCCCACGCCTCGGTGTCACGCCGTTCATGCTGTTGCTGGCTTCGTTCCAGGTTCTGTTGCACCGCTACAGCGGCCAGCACGATATCCGCGTCGGCGTACCCATCGCCAACCGCAACCGCGTCGAGACCGAAGGGCTGATCGGCTTCTTCGTCAACACGCAAATCATGAAAGCCGAGTTCAGCGCGCAATTGCGCGTCGAGGAGTTGCTGCAACAGGTCAAGCAACATGCACTGGATGCCCAGGCGCATCAGGACCTGCCCTTCGAACAACTGGTGGAGGCGTTGCAACCGGAGCGCAGCCTCAGCCATAACCCGTTGTTCCAGGTGATGTTCAATCACCAGAGTGCCGACAAGCGCAGCAGCACCAATGGCCAGTCACTGCATTCGGCGCTGCAGGTCGAGGGGTTGGACTGGGAAGGCAGTACTGCGCAATTTGACCTGACCCTCAGCACCAGTGAGTCGGCCGAAGGCCTGAGCGCGAGCCTGACCTACGCCACCGACCTGTTCGACGCCGCCAGCATCGAGCGCCTCGGTCGGCATTGGCAACAGCTGTTGCGCAGTCTCCTTGAAGATCCACAACAACGGGTTGCAGACCTGCCGATGCTGGATAGAGGCGAGCAACAACAGATCGTCGACGAGTGGAACAACACCGGTATCCAGTACCCGCTCGACCACAGCGTACAGCAGTTGATCGAGGCCCAGGTGGCCGCCACGCCCGAGGCACCGGCGCTGGTGTTCGGTGAGCAACAGCTGAGCTACGACCAGCTCAACCGCCGCGCCAACCAGCTTGCGCATAAGCTGATCGAACTCGGCGTCGGCCCGGATGCGCTGGTAGGCATCGCGGCCGAACGCAGCCTGGACATGGTGATAGGCCTGCTCGCCGTGCTCAAGGCCGGTGGTGCCTATGTGCCGCTGGACCCCGAATATCCACAGGACCGCCTGGCCTACATGATCGAGGACAGCGGCATTGGCCTGCTGTTGACCCAGCAGCAGTTGCTCTCGCAATTGCCGATTCCGGCGGCGCTGCCCGTACTGGCGCTGGATCAACTGGATGTGAGCGGTTATGCCGAGGTCAATCCTGAGATTGCCGTTGACGGCGAAAACCTCGCCTATGTCATCTATACCTCCGGCTCCACCGGCCAACCGAAAGGCGCCGGCAACCGGCACTCGGCCTTGACCAACCGCCTGTGCTGGATGCAACAGGCCTATGGCTTGAATGCCAACGACACCGTGCTGCAAAAAACCCCGTTCAGCTTCGACGTGTCGGTGTGGGAGTTCTTCTGGCCGCTGATGACCGGCGCACGCCTGGCCGTTGCCGGCCCGGGCGACCATCGCGACCCGGCTACCCTGATGAGCCTGATACAGCGCTACCAGGTCAGCACCCTGCACTTCGTGCCGTCGATGCTGCAGGTGTTCTTGCTCGATGAACATGTCGCCCGTTGCACCAGCCTCAAACGCATTGTGTGCAGCGGCGAAGCCTTGCCCGTGGACGCGCAGCAACAGGTCTTCGCCAAGCTGCCGAACGCCGCGCTGTTCAACCTCTACGGCCCTACCGAAGCCGCCATCGACGTGACCCACTGGACCTGCCGCGAAGAAGGCAAGGCCAGCGTGCCCATCGGTCAGCCGATTGCCAACCTCAGCACCTACATCCTCGACGCCGAGCTGCAACCGGTGCCGCCTGGGGTGATCGGCGAGCTGTACCTGGGCGGTGCAGGCCTGGCCCGCGGTTACCACCGCCGCCCGGCCCTGACCGCCGAGCGCTTCATGACCAGCCCTTTTGGAGACGGCCAGCGCCTGTACCGTACTGGCGACCTGGCCAGCTATCGCATTGACGGCGTGATCGAATACCGTGGACGTATCGACCACCAGGTAAAAATCCGCGGCCTGCGTATCGAGCTGGGGGAAATCGAAACCCGCCTGATGGAACTGGACTGCGTGCGCGAAGCGGTGGTGATCGCCGCCGACGGCCAATTGGTCGCCTACGCGGTGCCGACCCAAATCCGCGAGGCCGATGAACTGCGCAGCGAGATCAAGCAGCGCCTAAGCGAACACTTGCCCGACTACATGGTACCGGCGCAATTGATCTTCCTCGATCAACTGCCCCTGAGCCCCAACGGCAAGCTGGACCGCAAGGCCCTGCCGAAACCGGATGCCAGCCTGTTGCAAAAAGCCTATGTGGCGCCGCAAAGCCCGCTGGAGCAGCAGATCGCAGCTATCTGGCAAGACGTGCTCAAACTGGAACGCGTCGGCCTGAACGACAACTTCTTCGAGCTGGGCGGTGACTCGATCATCTCCATCCAGGTGGTCAGCCGCGCTCGTCAGCAAGGCATCGCCTTTACCCCCAAGGAGCTGTTCCAGCACCAGACCGTGCAGGGCCTGGCCAGCGTCGCCCGTAGCGGCGCGACGGCTCAGGTGATCGACCAGGGCCCCGCCACCGGCACCCTGCCGCTGCTGCCGATTCATCAGCTGTTTTTTGCAACAACGATCCCTGAGCGTCATCACTGGAACCAGTCGGTGCTGCTCAAACCTGCGCAACCGCTAGTGGCCGAGGCGCTGCAACGGGCGCTGTACGCCGTGATCGAGCACCACGATGCCCTGCGTTTGAGTTTTCAACAACAGCCCGCCGGCTGGAGCGCACATTACCGACCAATGGGCGACTGGCAGCTGCAACAAGTGGACGCCACCGCCGAGCAGTTGTCGCAGCTGTGCGATCAGGTCCAGGGCAGCCTCGACCTGCAACACGGCCCGCTGATCCGCGCCCTGTTGATCCACCTGGCCGATGGCACTCAACGCCTGTTGCTGGTGATTCACCACCTGGCAATGGATGGCGTGTCCTGGCGGATTCTTTTCGAAGATCTGCAAAACGCCTATCAACAGCTGAGCAGCGGCCAACCGCTGCAGCTGCCGACCCGCACCAGCTCGGTCAAGGCCTGGGCCGAGCGCCTGCAACAGCGTGCCGACCGCGATCAAGACGAACTCAGCTATTGGCAGGCGCAACTGCGCGACGCTGTGGTCGACCTGCCGTGCGAACGTCCGAACGCCAGCCTGGACAATCGCCATAGCCACACGCTGCATACCCACCTCGACGCCGGGCAGACACGCCAACTGCTGCAGCAGGCGCCCAAAGCCTACCGCACGCAGATCAACGATTTACTGCTGACCGCACTGGCGCGCGTCATCAGCCGCTGGACCGGCACCGGACATTGCCTGATCGAGCTGGAAGGTCATGGTCGCGAAGACCTGTTCGATGACATCGACCTGACCCGTACGGTGGGTTGGTTCACCAGCCTGTTCCCGGTCAAGCTGGTACCGGCTGCGAACCTTGGCGATTCGATCAAGCAAATCAAGGAACAGTTGCGCGCGATCCCCGACAAAGGCCTGGGCTATGGCGCCCTGCGCTACCTGGGCACGCCGCAGGCACAGGCCAGCCTCGCTGCCCTGCCGACGCCACGCATCACGTTCAACTACCTTGGCCAATTCGACGCCAGCTTCGATGCAGCCCAGGGCTCGTGGCTGGCGCCCGCTGCCGAAGGCAGTGGCCGCGAGCAGGCGCTGGGTGCACCGCTGGGCAACTGGCTGAGCCTCAACGGCCAGGTGTACGGCGAGGAGCTGACCCTGGGCTGGCAGTTCAGTCGCGAGATGTTCGACGAGGCCACCATTGCCCACCTGGCCGACGACCTCAAGCAAGAGCTGCTGGCCCTGATCGAGCATTGCTGCGACAGCGCTAACAGGGGTGTGACACCCTCTGACTTCCCGCTGGCGCGCATCAGCCAGGCGCAACTGGACCGGCTGCCGGTGCCATTGCCCCAGGTGGAAGACCTCTACCCCTTGTCGGCGATGCAACAGGGCATGCTGTTTCACACTCTGGAAGCACCGGAAAGTGCGCTGTATGTGAACCAGATGGCCGTCTCGGTCAACGGCCTGGACGTCGCACGGTTCACTGCGGCCTGGACCGCCGTGATCGAGCGCCATGAAATCCTGCGTACCGGGTTCTGGGCCGATAACCAGCTGGCCGAGCCGCTGCAAGTGGTATATCGCGCTGCGAGCATGCCCGTGGAAGTTCTCGACTGGCAGCAGCGCGAGGTCAGCGCGCAAGACCTGCAAGCCCTCGCCAGCCAGGATTGCGCTCGAGGCTTCGAACTCCTGCGTGCACCCCTGACGCGCCTGACCCTGGTACAGCTCGATCCGCAGACCCACTACCTGATCTGGACCAGCCACCACATCCTCATGGACGGCTGGTCCAATTCGCGTTTACTCGGAGAAGTCTTCGCGATCTACAACGGCCAGGCCGCACCGGCCAAGCGTGGGCATTACCGCGACTACATCCGCTGGCTGCAAGCGCAGTCCCAGACCGTGCTGGAGCAATTCTGGAAAACCAGGCTGCAGGACTTGGGCGGCACCTCGTCGCTGGCCAACAGCGTTTCACCCAAACCGAGCGCCGAGCTGGACGGCCACGCGGCGCTATATCTGGATTGGGATGCCGTGCAAACCGCTCGACTGCGCGAACAGGCCCAACGCCTGCGCGTCACCCCCAACACCCTTATCCAGGCCACCTGGCTGCTGCTGTTGCAGCGCTACACGGGCCAGGACACCGTGTGCTTCGGCGCTACCGTCGCCGGGCGCCCGGCCAGCCTGCCCGGCTCGGAAGACATGCTCGGGTTGTTTATCAACACCCTGCCCATCATCCAGACGCCGCAGCCGCACATGCCCGTCGCCCAGTGGCTGCAAGACTTGCAGGCCTACAACCTGGAGGTGCGCGACCACGAGCATGCGTCCCTGGCGGACGTACAACGTTGGTCGGGCCAGGGCGGCCAGCCACTGTTTGACAGCATCCTGGTGTTTGAAAACTACCCGGTGGATGAACGCCTGCAGCAAGCCGGGCAAGAGCACCTGAGCTTCGGCGAAGTCAGCAGCCGCGATGTCACCAACTTTGCCATGGACCTGGCAATCAACCTTGGCGACACCCTGAAGATCGAGTTCCTGTACCTGCGCAACCGCTTCACCGAGGCCGCCACCGCGCAAATCCGCCGCAGCTTTGAAACCCTGCTGCTGGAGCTGCTGAGCAACAGTCAGGCCAATCTCGGCAGCCTCACGATGCTGGCCGACACCGAGCAGCACTGGTTGCGCCAACGTAACCTGCTGAACCCCGGCACGGCGCCGCGCGCCCACTTGGCCCAGGTAATCGGCCAGCACGCGCAGGAGCATCCCGACGCGGTGGCGGTGGTCTGCGACGGGATCGAATTGAGCTATGGCGAGCTGGACGCCCGCGCCAACCGCCTGGCGCATTACCTCATCGCCCAGGGTATCGGAGCGGAAATGTTTGTCGGCGTCGCGCTCGAACGCTCGGTGGATGTCATCGTCGCCTTCTATGGCGTGATGAAAACCGGTGCCGCCTACGTGCCGCTGGACATCGATTACCCGCAAGACCGCGTGCAGTGGATCGTCGAAGACTCGGGCATGCGGGTGCTGCTCAGCCAGCACGCGCTGCGCTCGCGTTTCGCTGGCCTCGGTGGTGCCAACCTGATCGAACTCGATCGCCTGCCACTGGCAGACTGGCCGGCGATTTGCCCGATACACACGGCACACGACGACAACCTGGCCTACCTGATCTACACCTCGGGCTCCACCGGCAAGCCCAAGGGCGTGGCCGTGGCGCATGGGCAGATCCGCATGCACTGTCAGGCGATTGCCGAGCGTTACGAGATGGGCGCCAGCACCCGTGAGTTGCTGTTCATGTCGTTCGCTTTCGATGGTGCCCAGGAGCGCTGGCTGTCTACCCTGCAAAGTGGCGGGTGCCTGGTGGTGCGTGGCAATCAACTGTGGACCCCGGAAGAAACCTGGCAGGCCCTGCACGCCCACCACATCAGCATTGCATGCTTCCCACCGGCGTATCTGCAGCAGTTGGCCGAGTATGGCGACAGCCAGAACGGCGCGCCGCCGCCCGTGCGCATCTACTGCTTCGGTGGCGATGCGGTGGCCGAGGCCAACTTCGAGCTGGTCAAGCGCGTGCTCAAGCCGCAGTTCCTGACCAACGGTTACGGGCCTACCGAAACCGTGGTCACCCCACTGCTGTGGAAAGTGAGTGCCGATCAAACTTGCGCGGCGGTGTACGCGCCGATCGGCACACGCATCGGTGAACGTACCCTGTATGTGCTCGATGAACACCTCAACCCGGTGCCCGACGGCGTGGCGGGCGAGTTGTACATTGGCGGCGAAGGCGTTGCCCGTGGCTACCACCGGCGCCCCGGCCTGAGCGCCGAGCGTTTTGTGGTCGACCCGTTCGCTGCAGACGGCACCCGCCTGTATCGCACCGGCGACCTGGTGCGCCAACGCCCCGACGGCGTGATCGACTACCTCGGTCGCCTGGACAACCAGGTGAAAATCCGCGGTTTCCGGATCGAGCTGGGAGAAATCGAATCACGCTTGCGCGAGTGTCCCGAAGTACAGGACGCCGTGGTCATCGCCCGCGACACCGGCGGCGGCAAGCAACTGATCGGTTACGTGGTGGCCAACGCCTCGACCGGCCTGGGTGAACGCTTGCGTGCAGACTTGCAAGGGGAACTGCCTGACTACATGGTGCCGGCACAAATCCTCGCGCTTGCGGCCTTCCCGCTCAACCCCAACGGCAAACTGGACCGCCAGGCCCTGCCCGACCCGGACTTCAAGGGCCGTACCTTCGTAGCACCCCGTAATCAGTTGGAAGCACAACTGGCGGCGATCTGGCAGGAAGTGCTGGAACTGGAGAGTGTGGGCGTCACCGACAACTTCTTCGAATTGGGCGGCGACTCGCTGCGCATTCTCAAGGTCCTGTCGAAGGTGCGCAGCCAGCCGGATATCGGCATCGAACTGAAGCTGCGGGACATGATCGGCAAGCCGACCATCGCCGAGCTGTCCGGCTTTGCCGAGGAGGATGCGAGCCTGAACCCGCTGCTGTTGCTCAACAGTGAAACGCCTCAGAGCCCAACGCTGTTCTGCCTGCATGCCGGTTTTGGCACGGTGTTCGACTATGAACCCCTGGCTCGCCGGCTGGATGGGCAGCGCAGCGTCTATGGCCTGCAATGCCGGATGTTGCTGGATCGCCAGTGGGAGGATGAATCCCTTGAGTCCATGGCCATCGATTACAGCCAATACATCCGCCAGCAACAAGCCAGTGGCCCGTATCACCTGATGGGCTGGTCGCTGGGTGGCACGCTGGCGGTGCTGGTGGCCCAGGAGCTGGAAAGCCAGGGTCAACGGGTGGCGTTCCTGGGCCTGGTCGACAGCTTCATTCCCACGGGCGAAGACGTCGTCAGCGACGATTGGAGCGAAGACTTGCGCGGTTTCCTGGCGGTGCTGTTCGGTCTGCCGGCGCAAAGCCTGCCGACCTTTGAGGTCAGCGCAACCACCGACAGCGCGGATCTTGAGCACCTGATCGCGCAGGTCCAGGCGGGCGCCGCTGCGCAATCGGTGTATGCCGGAATCAGTGCCGAGGAACTGGCCCACACCTTCCAGGTGGCGATGAAACTCAAGGCATTGTCCCAGCGCCTGCAAGGTCTGCCGGCCACCAGGGCCCAGGCCGATTGCTGGTGGGCCAGTGCGACGCCCGGCCAGCCCGCCTCGAACCTGCCCGGTGCCCGCAGCAACGAGCAGATCCAGGCCGGCCACTACGACATCCTCAATCACCCGGCCCTGCTTCACGGGCTGTTGCAGCACCTGGCGCTGCAAACCGTAGCCAGTTGAAACCGTTGCCGCCCCGCGCTGTTGAGGGGCGGCACTTCACCCTACTTCGCAAGGAACACGCAATGCCCCTGGACCCTGACCTCGAAGGTTTTCTGGAACTGGCACAAATGGGTCGCCTGACCGGCAAAAGCCAACCCATGCACACACTCAGTGTTGAACAGGCTCGGCGGGAGTTCGAACAGACCTCCGCCATTCTCGACCCCAGCCCGCCGGGCTCGGTGGAGGTCACTGAGCTGACGGTCACCGCACGCGATGGCCATGTATTGCCCGCCCGCCTCTATCGCGCACCGGGCACGGCGCAGCTGCCGGCGATTGTGTATATCCACGGTGGCGGTTACGTGGTGGGCAGCCTGGACTCCCACGATTCCATCTGCCGCAGGCTGGCAGCCAGTGGCCAATACGCGGTTTTCGCGCCCGCCTACCGCCTGGCGCCAGAAGCGGGCTTCCCCACCGCCGTCAATGACACCCTTGACGCCGCCAACTGGCTGGCCGAACAGGCCGGCCACCTGCAACTGGACAGCCGCCGGATAACCCTCGCGGGGGACAGTGTCGGGGCGACGCTGGCGACGGTCTTGGCGATCACCGCAGTGAAGACGCCGCAACAACTGGCGTTCAAACCCTGGGCCCAACTGCTGTTTTACCCGGTCACCGACACCTCGCGGCAACGCAATTCCCACCGGCAATATGCCGAGGATTACCTGCTGGAAACCGCCACGCTGGAATGGTTCTACCAGCACTATTGCCCGCAGGCCCAACAGCGCCTCGACTGGAGGGTCTCGCCGCTGTTGGCCGAAGGGCTGGCCGCGCTGGCCCCGGCCTATATCAGTCTGGCCCAGTACGATCCGCTGTATGACGAAGGCCAGGCCTATGCCCAGTTGTTGGAAGCGAGCGGCACTGCCGTCACCCTGCAGGTGCAGTCGGGGCTGACCCATGACTTCCTGCGCATGAACGGGATCACCAGCGCCGTTGCCGGTATTTATGCGGAGGTGTTGAGCTGGTTGGGGGAACAGCGCTGAGCAGCGCCTGAGCGTCCCATGATTTGAACCGGGGCTGATTGCCAGCCCCGGGCATTGCAACTAGCCCTGCTGCATATGGCGGGCCTTTTCCATCAGCGCCGCCTTCTCTTCAGGGCTCATTGCATCCAGGCGCAAACGTGCCTGGGCGATCTTCTCCAGTTGCCCCGCGACACTTTCACGCTCGCGCAGTACCCGCGCCAGTTCTGCCACGCTGGGGTGATCAAACACCACACCGGGGTGAATCTCGCATTGCAGCAGCTTGCGAATACCCGCGACCAGCTTGATCACCAGCAAGGAATGCCCGCCTGCGCTGAAAAAGTCCTGGTCGATGCTCAACCGCTCCAGTCCGACCAACTGGGCCATGCGCGTGGACAACAGTTGCTCAAGGGCGTCACGCGGTGCCACATAGACATGTTGGGACACCACGGGCTGGGTGTGCTGCAATGCCTTGCGGTCAACCTTGCCGTTGGGCAGGCGCGGCATGCGCCCCAGGCTCAGTATCTGGCGCGGCACCATGGCCGCCGGCAGGCGTTCAGCGAGCTGGGTTTTGAGCTGGGTCAATACCGCCTCATCCACCGCCACACGCAGCACCACAAACGCCTGCGGCTCGTCTTGAACCACAACCACCACGGCCTCACTGACCTGGGGCAAGCGCAGCAGTTGCGCCTCTATCTCCGCCAGTTCAATGCGAAAACCCCGCACCTTGACCTGCTGATCCCGACGGCCATACAGCTGCACGCCGCCGTCTACCCGATAACGGGCCAGGTCGCCGCTGCGGTAGAGACGCTCGCCTGCCACCAGCGGGCTGCGGATAAACGCGTCGGCGTCAGCCTCGGCATTCAAGTAGCCCCGGCACAACTGGTGGCCACCGATATACAACTCGCCGAGTTCGCCCGGAGCCAGCAACTGTGCGTCAGCGCCGAGTACAAATACTTGGTTGCCCGGCAGCACCTCGGTCAGCGGGACGCCCTGGGTCAGGTCGTCACCGGGCAGCACCGGATGCACCATCACCCCCACCGTCGCTTCGGTGGGACCGTAATGGTTGAACAGGCGGCAATCGGGGCGCAGTTGCTGAATCCGCTGGACCAGGCCGGCACCGATGGCTTCACCGCCCAGCACCAGGGTCGCGGGTAATACGGCGTTTTCGGCTTCCAGCAAGGCGGCCAGGTGCGAGGGCACGATTTTCAGGCAGTCGATGCGCTGGTCTCGCAAGAACCTGGCGAAGACCTGTGGGTCTTGCAGGGTCGCATCGTCAGCGATATGCAGGGTCGCACCGTTGTACAACGCACCGAACAAGGCGGTATTGCCCAGGTCCGCCGCGACTGTGGAGCTGAACGCAAAGTGACGGCAGCCAGACAGACCCAATTGCTGGCTGCTGCCCGCTGTGTAGTTGAGCAACGCGCCATGCTCGACCACCACGCCTTTGGGCTGCCCGGTGGAGCCGGAGGTAAACAGCACATAGGCGGCGTCCCGAGCTTGCACGGAGACTGCCGGTGCCAATGGAGCGTCAGCAGTCGACGCGCCAGGGTTGAGGACCTTGAACGAGGCCATCGGCTCGTCCTGGCTCGGCGCGTGCGCCATCAGCACCAGGCTCGCGGCGGCATGCCGGGCGATTTCCGCCTGGCGCGCCGCTGGCCATTGCGGGTCCAGGGGCAGGTAGGTTGCGCCGGCACGCCAGGTGGCGAGCATGGCGACGACCAGCTCGACAGAACGCGGCAACGCCAGGCCGACGATCGACCCAGGCCCCACGCCCTGGCGCAGCAACTGGCCACTCAACTGCGCGGCGCGGGCGTCCAGTTCGGCATAGCTGAGGGTTTGGCCCGCATGCGCCAGGGCGATGGCCTGCGGCGTTTGCTGCGCCCAAGCGGCAATGCGCTGGGGCAACAACGGCGCCTCCAGTGCATGCGCTGGCGGGTTGAGTGCCAACAGCCGGTCTTTTTCGCTAGCATCCAACAGGTTCAAACGCCCGATGATTGCTTGCGGATTGTCGGCAATGCCATGGAGCAACTGACGGTACTGGGCCAACAGGCTTTCGGTGGCTTGCGCGGTGTAGCAGGTGGGATTGAAGTCCAGCGACACACCTTGTGGCTCGCCAACTGCGTCGATGTCCAGGTGCAGTGCCAACTCGAATGGCGGTAGGCCGGCTGGCAGGTCGCTGCCAGCCCAGACCAGCCCGGCCACTTCACGCGGTGCCGACACTCGTCGGCAGCCAAAACCGATGGCTGGCCTGGCCTGCTGCGGGAACGCCCCGGGCGCCCAGTATTCCTGCCAGGTTCGGTGCTGATCCAACTGTGCCGCCAAGCTCGCAGCCAGGTCGCCGAAGGTGCTGGCCAGGTCGATACGAATCGCCAGGGGCAAGGTTTTCTCGAACAGGCCCAGGCTATGCTCAAAGAATTCATAATCCTGGCGTGCGTCATGCCGCCAGCCCGCCAGGAAGGTTTCGCGACCGCTGATGCGCGCCAACAGCACCCACCAGGCCGTTTGCATCACCACGTCCAGGGCCAGTCCCGACGCTTGCAGGCGAGTCAACAGGGCTTGGTCCAGTGGCACGCTCAAACGCTCCGTGGGTGCGGTGCCGCCGCCGGTCAGCCGATAAGGCAAGTCCGGGCCGCCGAGCACCGGCTCGGGGGCTTGCACATGCTGCTGCCAGTACGCCTTGGCCACGTCGGCGTCTTCGTCGAAGATCACCTCGCTGCGCCATTCCAGGTACTGCGAAAACTGCCCCGGCTCCTCCTCTTCAAATTCTTGCTGCCCATAGGCCGCCAGCAGCTCCTGCTGGATCAGGGCCAAGGTCGCGGCATCGGCCGCGTAACGTGCGACGCCCACCAGCAGTTGCCAGTGGTCCGCTTCCAGGCGCTGCAGCAGCGCGCCGATCAGCGGCAGCGGTTGCTGCAACCATTGTTGCCGGCGCTCACTCACCTGTTGGGGCGACGCCACGTCGGACCACTGGGTAAAGTTCACCGCCTCAGCCGCCGCTACTCGCTGGCGCAGCCCGTGGTAGCCGCTGACCGGGGTAAATTGCGCCGCCAAGGCCTCATGGCGCGACACCAGGCTGTCCAGGGCGTGTTGCAGGCGCAGCGGGTCCAGTTCGCCACGAATGTCCAGTTTAAGGCAATGAGCCAGGTCGCCCCAGGTCGCCCCTTGCTCCCGGGCGTCCAGGTACTGTTGCTGCTCGGTCAGCAACGCCAGTCCCGGGTCCATCATTCCCTGTTGTGCAGTACTCATGCTCCGGCCTCTTCCTTTGCGGTCTCACTGTGCGCGGCTTGCAGCGCGCTTCGTTCAATCATTTCACCCATCGCCACGACAATCTTGCGCGGCCCTTCGAAGGGGTCACGAGCGTGGGCAGCCAACATGTTGTCCAGCAGGATCACGTCGCCCTTTTGCCAGTCGAAACGCACCGCGCAGGCCTCGTACAACTCGCCCACCAGCGCCATGACTTCGTCCTCAATCGGCGAACCATCGCCGTAGTACACGTGACGAGGCATGCGCTGCTCACCGAACAATGCGAGCAAGTCCTCGCGGACATCCGGGTCCAGGCAGAAGATGTGATGCAGCTGTACCTGATTGAAGAAGGTTTTTTCCCCCGTCACCGGGTGCCGGATGATCGCCGGGCACGGTGTGCGGATTTGCAGTTCATCATTGTCCAGCCAGGTCCATTCAATGCCCGCAGCCCGGCAACGCACCTCTACATCGGCACGTACATCGGTCTTGAAGAAGTGCTGCCAGGAAACGTCCAGCTTGTCGGCAAAGGTGCGTACGTACAGCAAGCCCTTGTCTTCGAAGCGCTCGCGAATCGCCACCGGCAGCTTGAGGTACATCTGCCGGCAATCCACCACCGGGGTTGCGCCGCCCACAGGCGAGGGTTGCTCGCAGAAGAACAACTGCTTGCGCGGCCAGCGGTCCTGGTGGGAGCTTTCGTTATGGAACAGGATCATTTTCTTTTCAGGGTACGGCGTTGAACGGTAGGTGTTCTTGCCGCCCTCTTTTTTCGGCAAGTCACCGTACTGGCCGTACAACCCAGGTTGTACGGCTTCGGCAAACGCTTCGAAGTCATGAATGTCACGCAAGGCAAAGCCGCGAAACAGAATCCCCGCATGGCGAGCCAGCTTGGCCTCCACCAACGCCCGGTTTTGCTTGATCCAGGCCACCAGGTCCAGGCCCGGATCGGTAGGTTCCATCAGCAAGGGGAAGTCCTGCTCCGGGACCAGCAGCGTCTCACGCATCAGCGCGCCGGCAGGCTTGTCGGTGCGGCTTTGCGACTTTTTCAGGAACTTGCCCAGCTTGTCGGCCTTGATGGCTGGCGGTACGGGCGTGGTGGGTTGCTCCAGGGTATTGGTAGGCATGGTGATGTCCCCTAATTGAATGTTCGGATCACACACAATCTGCTCAAGAATTCCCGTCCAGGCGTTGACGAATGACTCAATGCGTTGTTGATCAAACAGGTCACTGGCGTACTGCCAGGTCCCGTGCAGGTGGCCGGCATCTTCATCGATGAACAGGGCCATATCGAACTTGGAATAACCGCCACGGCTCGGCAGCACCTGCACGTCTATGCCGTCGATCTGGCCGCCCTGCACGGGCAGGTTGTTCATGACGAACAGCACCTGTACCAGTGGGTTGAAACCCCGCTGGCGCGGACGCGACGAGGCTTCGACGATCATGTCGAACGGCAGGTCTTGATGTTCGAAGGCATCCAGCGCAGTGCCCTGGGTGTTGGCCAGGAAGGTGTTGAACGGTTGTTGCGCCGCAAAGCTGGAACGCAACGGCAGAATGTTCACGAAGAAACCGATCAGGCCTTCCAGCTCGGGCTGCTGGCGCCCGGCAACGTCGGCACCGACCAGCACGTCGTCGCAACCGCTGAGCCGGTGCAGCATGACCTGGAACGCTGCCAGCATGGTGCTGTAGAGGGTGACGCCGGCTTTGGCCGAGAGTGCCTTCAAGCCGTCATGCAGGGCGGTGGGCAGCGTAAAGGCCAGGTCCCGGCCTTCGTAGGTGGGTGCCTGGGGTCGAACTTTATCGGTGGGCAGTTGCAACACACCGCTGTGTCCGGCCAGCGCCTGCTCCCAGTAGCGCGCCTGGGCGGCCAGTACGCCGGTTTCTTGCAGCTGCTGTTGCCACAGGGCGTAATCGGAATACTGGATCGGCAAGGGCGGCAGCGGCTCAAGTACACCAGCCTTGGTGCGCGCGTAAATGCCCACCAGTTCATTGACCAGCACAGCCATCGACCAGCCATCGGAGATGATGTGGTGCATCGAATACAGCAATACGTGTTCAGTGGGGCCCAGCTTGAGCACTTGCCCACGCAACAACGGCGCCTGCAACAGGCTGATGGGCTGGCGGGTATTGGCTTCAACGGCAACCGCGATCCGGCGCTCTTGTTCGGCCGGGTCCAGGGACGACAGATCCACCATCGGCAAGTCGACATCCACGTGTTCGGCGATGATTGCCAGCGGGTCACCCTCCTCGTCGCTGATGTAGGCCGTGCGCAGGGTTTCGTGACGGGCAACCACGTGCGCCAGGCTTTCAATCAACAGCGGTAATGACAGTTCGCCGCGCAAGCGCACGGCCAGCGGCATGCCATAGGCGCCACTGGCGTGCGAAAGCTGCTCGACCACCCATAGACGGCGTTGCGCCAGTGACAGGATCACACTGGATTTATCACCCTGGGCCAGCAACGGGATGTTCCCCGCCGATGCGTCACGCCCGCTCCGGCCAGCCACTGTGGCCACGAAGTCGGCCAGGCGCGGTGCGCCGAACAGATCGCGCAGGGTCAGGTTGCAGGCCATCAACGTCTTCAGGCGTGCAACCACTTGAGTGGCCAGCAATGAATGCCCACCCAACTCGAAAAAGTGATCGTCCAGCCCGACCTGTTCCAGCTCCAGCACGCTTTGCCAGACACCCGCGACCTGAACCTCCAACGCCGTGCGCGGTGCCACGTAGTGGTTTTGCTGTTGGCTGGCATCCGGTTTTGGCAGGGCCTTGCGGTCCAGCTTGCCGTTGGGGCTCAAAGGCAGCGCGTCGAGGAACATCAGCAAGCCCGGCACCATGTAGTCCGGCAGTACCGCCGCCAAGGCCGCCTTGATCGACTGGCGCAACTCCGCTTGCGATAGCGCGGTGGCGTGAGGCACCACATAACCTACCAACTGCAAGCCACTGGCCGCCGGCTGCGCGAGAACGATGGCGTCTCGCACCTGCTCCTGCTCCAGCAACCGGGCCTCGATTTCCCCCAGTTCGATACGGAAACCGCGGATCTTCACCTGATGGTCAATGCGCCCGACATATTCGATCACACCCGAGGCGTTGTAACGCGCCAGGTCACCGGTGCGGTACAGGCGGCCGCCATTCTGACTGAACGGATCGGGCATGAAGCGTTCGGCGGTCAGGTCCGGGCGGTTGAAGTAACCACGGGCCAACAACTCGCCGCCGATCACCAGTTCACCCACCACGCCGATGGGTGCCGGGGCGCCGCTGTCATCCAGCAGGTAGATGCTGCGCCCGGCCAGGACCTTGCCGATGGGCATGGTCAAGGGTGTGGGGCGTACGCCGGTCACGTAATCGGTGCAGTCGAGGGCGGTGACCGTCACTGTGGCTTCGGTGGGGCCATAGGTATTGAGCAACTTGACATGCCCCAGGCCGGCCTCGGCCCACGCGGCAAGGCCTTCGGGCGGCATGGCTTCACCGCCGGCATGCACCTGCTTGAGGCGCCCATAATCGCGCGGACCGGCCGTGGCGAAATCCTTGGCCAGCAGGTTCCAATAGGCGGTAGTAAGGTCGACCACACTGATCTGGTGCTTGATCAGTTCGCGGTAGAAGGTCTCGGTGTCCCAGATCTCGGTGCCGCGCAGCACCACCGAGGCGCCGCAGATCAGCGCCGGGTACAACTGCTCGACGAAGCCGTCGAAGTTGAAGGTGGAAAACTGCAGGATGCGGTCATCGCCCTTGAGGTTGAAAAACTCCAGCGACACATAGGCATGGCGAGTCAGCGACAGCTGGTTGATACCCACGCCTTTGGGCCGGCCGGTGGAGCCCGAGGTGAACATCACATACGCCAGGTTCTGGGCATGGGCGCGGTTGCTCAGGTTGCTGGCGTCCAGGTCGACCCAGGCCTGGTCCTGGTCCAGACACAGGTGCTCGACATAGGCGGGTATCGCCAGGCGTTCACGTAGGTGACTCTGGGTCAGCATCAGTCGGGTGCCGCTGTCTTCGATCATGCACAGCAGGCGGTCCTGGGGATATTCCGGGTCCAGGGGCACGTAGGCGCCGCCGGCCTTGAGCACCGCCAGCAGGCCGATGATCATGTCCAGGCCGCGCTCCACGGCGATGCCCACCAGCACGTCGGGGCCGACGCCCAGGCGCACCAGATGCCGGGCCAGGCGGTTGGCCCGGGCGTTGAGTTCGGCGTAGGTCAGTTGCCGGTCTTCGAAGAGCAAGGCCGGTGCTGAGGGTTGCTGCGCCACCTGGGCTTCGAACAGTTGATGAACCCGCTGCTCACTGGGGTAGTCGAGACTGGCGGTGCTCCAGTCATGCACCAGCGACTGGTGCTCCTGGGCGTCCAGCAGGCTGAGTTCCGCCAACGGTAGCTCGGCCGCATCGAGCATATGCTTGAGCAGGTTGCTCAAGTGCGTACCAAGACGCTGCACCGCCGCCGTTGAAAAGTGCCCATGGGCATAGCTGTAATGCAAGGTCAGGGTGTCGCCCAGATTGACCGTCAGGGTCAGCGGGTAACTGGTCTGCTCATGGGTGTGCAAGGCCTCGAAGTACAGGCCGTCGGGGGCCCCGCGTTGCAGCACTTCAGAGACCGGGTAGTTTTCGAAGACCAGAATAGTGTCGAACAGTGCCTCGCCACCGCGACCGGCCCAACGCTGGATCTCGTAAAGCGGTGCGTGTTCGTGTTCGCGCAGGCTCAGGTTCAACGCCTGTACGCTTTGCAGCCAACTGCCGAGGCTTTGTTCGGCCTGCGGGGTCGCTACCACCGGCAGGGTATTGATGAACAGGCCGATCTGTTGCTCGACCCCGGGCAAATGCGCCGGGCGCCCCGCTACCGTGGCACCAAACGCAACTGTGGCTTGTGCGCTGTAGCGTTGCAGCAGCAACAGCCAGGCGGCTTGTACCAGGGTATTGGGCGTGACTTTCTGCTGGCGCGCAAATTCATGCAGGCGCCGGGTCTGCGTGGCATCCACCACGCAATAGTGTTCGCCATAGGCCGGCCCCGATAGTGTCGGCACCTGCGCCTGGGCCAGACGGGTCGGCTGTTCCAGGGGCAATAGCCGGGCCTTCCAGAATGCTTCGCTGGCGGCACTGTCCTGCTCTTGCAGCCAGGCAATGTAATCGCGATAGCGGCCCACTGCGGCCGGCGGTTTCTGGCCGCTGTAGCGCTGCAACACTTCGCCGAGCAACTGTGAGTTGCTCCACCCGTCCATCAGGATGTGGTGATGGGTGTAAATCAGGTGCCAGTCGGTGTCCGTCAGTTGCACCAGGACCAGGCGCAACAGCGGTGGCCGGGCCAGGTCGAAAGGTTGCTGCGATTGCGCTTGGGCCAAGGCATCAAGGGATGCCGGCACCGCCTCATGGTTGCGCCAGTCGAGCACGCTGAACGGCAACTGCACCTGGCGATGCACCATTTGCTGCGCCTGCGGCCAGTCGCCAGGCCAGATGAAGCCGGTACGCAGGATGTCCTGGGCGTCGACCGTGGCCTGCCAGGCGGCACGAAAACGTGCGACGTCCAGCCCCTGCACATTGACGCGCATCTGGTTGATGTAATCGCCGGCGTCCTGCTCGTAAAGGCTGTGAAACAGCATGCCTTGCTGCATCGGCGACAAGGGGTACAGGTCTTCGGCCTCGGCGCCCACCTGCGCCAGCGCATCCAGCTGGGACTGGCTGATGCCGGCCAAGGGGAAATCCGACGGCGTCGCCTGCCCGGCTTCAAGCCCACAGCAATGGGCAATCAACGCCTTGAGCTCGCCAGCATAGTCGTCAGCCAGTTGCTGGATCGTCGCGCACGAAAACATCTCACGGCTGAAGCCCCATTGCAGGGACAGTTCGCCGCCGTATACCTGCCCCTCGACCGTCAGCCAGTTGGCCAGCGGCGCAAGCGGGTCCTGGGCCAGACCGTTGCCTTCGGCGGAAGGCACGAACAGCGCGCCTTCGTCGAACTGGCGGTCGAACTGCCCAAGGTAGTTGAACGTGATGCGCGGCTGGGGCAGCGCCGCCAGGGCCGCGACCACAGGTGACGGGGCCAGATAGCGCAACACGCCGTAGCCAATGCCTTTGTCCGGCACCGCACGCAGTTGCTCCTTGACCGCCTTGATCGAGTCCGACAGCGCGTGTGCCGGGGTGAGATTGACGGGAAACATACTGGTGAACCAACCGACGCTACGGGTCAGGTCCACGTCGTCAAACAGGTCCTCACGTCCATGGCCTTCCAATTGAACCAACGCGCTGGCCTGCCCGCTCCAGCGGCACACCACACGTGCCAGTGCGGTAAGCAGCAGGTCGTTGACCTGGGTGCGATAGGCGGCCGGCGCGAGGGTCAAGAGCTGGCGGGTGGTGTCGGCATCCAGGGTGCAACTGACCTTTTCCTCCAGGTATTGATGCAGGGCACCCTGGGGATTATCGCAAGGCAAATCCGCAGTCGGCGCCTGCCCATGCCGTGCCTGCCAACCTTCAAGCTGGGGCAGAAAGCGTGGAACAGCGCCTTGCAGCCGGGCCGTCCAGGCTTGATAGGAGGTGGTCTTGCCCGCCAGCGCTGGCGCTGCCCCCTCGCGCAAGCCGGCGTACAACTGCTGCAAATCGTCCAACAGGATGCGCCAGGAAACACCGTCCACCACCAGGTGATGGATCACCAACAGCAAACGCTGGCTGTGGTCGGGCATCTGCACCAACAGCGCGCGCAACAACGGGCCGTCTTGCAGGTTGAGGCTACGCTGAGCTTCGTTACACAGCTGCGCCAGGGCCTGGTGGCTGTCGGCCTGGCGTTGCCAAAGCACGGATTCACCCACAGGCTCGCTGTAGTGCTGCTGCCACCCCTCAGCGCTCGACTGATAGCGCAGGCGCAAGCCGTCATGGTGGTTGACCAGTTGCTGCAACGCGGCGTCCAGGCGCGCCGCCATGATCGGCTCGCGCGGTATCAGCAACAACGACTGGTTCCAGTGCTGGCGCTGGGGAATATCCTGGGCGAAGAACCACTGCTGCACCGGGCTGAGGGCCGCCTGGCCCTGGGCAGCCCCCTGGTCGATCATGGTGTGCAGGCGCAGGCTGGCGACTTGCGCCAGGCTGCGCAGGGTCTGGTGCTGGAACACGTCCTTGGGGCTGAGGCTGATGTCGGCCTGGCGCGCCCGGCTGACCAACTGCATGGAGACGATGGAGTCGCCGCCCAGTTCGAAAAAGTTGTCATCCTGGCCGACTTGCTCAACGCCGAGCACATCGCTCCAGATCGCCGCCAAGGCTTTTTGCAAGGCATTTTCCGGCGCGACAAATGCCTGTTGCAGCGTCGCGTCCGGCACGGGCAATGCCTTGCGGTCGAGCTTGCCATTGGCGGTCACCGGTAGTTTGGCCAGTGTGATGAAATGCGTCGGCACCATGTATTCCGGCAAGCTGCTGAGCAGCCAGGCCTTGAGGTCGGTCGGTTCTTCGTCTTCCAGCACCAGATACGCGACCAACTGCTTGCCGCCCTGCACCAACACCACCGCTTCACGCACCTGCGGGTGCTGCATCAGGCGCGTTTCGATTTCGCCCAGCTCGATACGCAAGCCGCGCAGCTTGACCTGATGATCGAGGCGGCCCAGGTATTCGATCACGCCATCGGCGCGCTGGCGCACGCGGTCACCGGTGCGATACAGGCGCTCGCCGGTCACGAACGGGCTGGGCACAAAGCGCTCGGCGGTCAACGCCGGGCGCTGGTGGTAACTACGCGCCAGGCCGGTGCCGCCCAGGTACAGCTCGCCGGCAACACCGGCCGGTACCGGGTTGAGTTGCGCGTCCAGCACATAGGTGCCGAGGTTGGCGATCGGGCGGCCGATGGGCACGCTGTCTGCGCCTTCGTCGATGCAGGTCCAGTGGGTGACGTCGATGGCCGCTTCGGTCGGGCCATAGAGGTTGTACAGCGCCGCACCCGGCAACTTGGCGAACACCTGCAGTTGCGCATCCAGGGGCAAGGCTTCGCCGCTGCACACAATGCGTTTGAGGCGGGTGCACGCCTGCACGCCCGGCTCGTGGATAAACGCCTGCAGCATCGACGGCACGAAGTGCAAGGTGGTGATGGCGTGCCGGCCGATGGTTTCGATCAGGCGCGCCGGTTCGCGGTGTTCGCCAGGCGCGGCAACCACCAGGCGCGCACCGGTCATCAGCGGCCAGAAGAATTCCCATACCGAGACGTCGAAGCTGAACGGGGTTTTCTGCAACACCGCGTCACCGGCATCCAGACCATAGGCCTGTTGCATCCAACTCAAACGGTTGACCAACGCACGGTGGCTGTTGCCGGCGCCCTTGGGCTTGCCGGTGGAGCCGGAGGTGTAGATCACATAGGCGAGGTTGAGGGCATGGACAGCCACGGCGGGCGCTTCGCGGCTGTAACCGTCGAGCCACAGCGCCGGCTGATCCAAGGCAATTACCTGGATACCGGCAGCGGGCAGCAAGGCCAACAGGCTTTGCTGGCTGAGCAGCAATTGAACGCCGCTGTCTTCGATCATGTAGGCCAGGCGTTCCTGGGGATACTCGGGATCGAGGGGCACATAGGCGCCACCGGCCTTGAGAATCGCCAGCAGGCCGATGACCATTTCGACGGAACGCTCGACACAGATTCCCACCAGCACGTCGGGACCTACGCCCTGCTCGCCCAGGGCATGGGCCAACTGGTTGGCGCGGGCGTCGAGCTGGGCGTAGGTCAAGGTGGTCGTACCGAACACCAGTGCCGGCGCATTCGGGGTGCGTTGCACCTGGTCTTCGATGAGGTGATGTATCCCACGCTCGGTCGGATACGACTCGGCAGTCTGGTTCCAGGTGTGCACCAGCCGTTGCTGCTCGCTGGCATCGAGCATCGGCAATTCGCCGATACGCTGTGCGCCATCCACCACCATCGCCTGCAACAGGCTGATCCAGTGTTGGGCCATGCGCTCGACGGTCGGCGCGTCAAACAGGTCGCTGGCGTAGGTCAGGGCCGCATGCAGGGTGCCGGACTTTTCATAGGTGTCCAGGGTCAGGTCAAACTGGGTGGTGCGGCCTTGCCACTCCACCAGGGCCAATTCCAGGCCGGACGCGGTGCTCACCGCAGCAATGTCAGCGACCACCGGCTGGTGGTTGTACATCACCTGGAACAGCGGCGTGTGGCTCAGGCTGCGCTCGAGTTTCAGCGCTTCCACGAGGCGTTCGAAGGGCAACTCCTGATGGGCCTGGGCCCCCAGGGCGTGCTCCTTGATGCCTTGCAACAGCTCGGCAACGCGAGTTTGCCCGCTCAGTTCGGTGCGCAGCACCTGGGTGTTGACGAAGAAACCGATCAGCCCTTCGACTTCGGTGCGGTTGCGATTGGCAATTGGCACGCCGACGCGGATATCACCCTGGCCGCTGTAGCGATGCAGCAGCACATTGAAGGCACCGAGCAGCAGCATGAACAGGGTGACGTTGTGTTTTTGCGCGCAGCTGCGCAGTTGCGCGGCCAGCGCCGGATCAATCGCGAAGTTATGCCGCGTGCCTCGGTAGCTGGGCATCGCCGGGCGCGGATGGTCGGTGGGCAGTTCCAGTACCGGATGCTCGTCGCCCAGGCGTGCCTGCCAGTATTGCAACTGGCGCGCCTGCTCCCCTGCTTCCAGCCAACGCCGTTGCCAAAGGGCATAGTCGCTGTATTGGATCGGCAGCGCCGGCAGCTGTGGCGTTTCGTTGCGCTCATGGGCGTCATAGCAACGGATGAACTCGTCGATCAGCACGTTCATCGACCAACCGTCGGAGACGATGTGGTGCAGCGTCAGCAGCAGCACGTGTTCCTGATCGGCGAGCTTGAGTAATTGCACGCGCAGCAGCGGGCCGTGTTCCAAGTCGAATGGCAACAAGGATTGGCGGGTAGCGGCGTCGTTGACGGCCTGCTCGCGCTCGGCGGCGGGCAAGGCGCTGACGTCCAATTGCTCGACCGCAAGCGACGGTTCTATCGCCACCTGCACCAGATGCTCATCGGCCTGGCGTTGGAACACGGTGCGCAGGGTTTCGTGACGCGCCACCAGGCTGGCGAATGCTTGTTCCATCGCTGACAGGTTCAGCGCGCCGATCAAGCGCACCGCGCCGGGCAGATTATAGGCGCCGCTGGCCGGGTCCAATTGCCAGAGAAACCACATGCGCTGCTGTGCGTAGGACAGCGCCTGGCGGTCCTGCGCCTCTACCCCTGCCGGAATCGGAAACCGGGAAAACTCCACGCCTTCTTTCTGCAAGGCTTGCAGGAACAGCTGGCGTTTTTCCAGAGGCAGCCCGATAAACCGGCGAGCAAGTTTCAAGGAGTCTTCAGCATTCATTTCTTCGAATCCGGGGCAATAGGCGGGAAGCACAAAGGCACGTCGTCCCTATAAAACGAACCGGAAGGGGAAAAATTAGCGCGGGGATGGGGGCTGCTGCCAGCGGGGAGCGTGGGCTTGCGGGAAGCGTTCTACGGCAAACCAGTACGCTGCCGATATTTTCAGCGATGCGTGCGTTCCAGGCTTGCCGACGTCAGATTATCCAGCCGTTGACGTGAGGAAATCCGCACAATGAATCACCAGCTGCAATACAGAGGCTATACCGGCTCAATTGAACACAGTGCTGAAGACAATTGCCTGTTTGGTCGGCTTTTGTACATCAGCGCACTGGTGAGTTATGAAGGGCAAACCGAAAATGCATTGGAAGCAGCCTTTCGCGAGGCCGTGAATGATTTTCTTGACCTGGAACGCAATGCACGCCCTTCATCCTAACCGTCGGTAACCCAACACCGCCGAGCCCAACACCACTGCCCCCGCCGCCAATGCCACCCAGAACCCGCTGGCGGCGCCGAAGTGGTCGATCATCCAACCCGAGCTGGCGGCGCCAATGGCCACACCGATGCTCAGGCCAGTGATCAGCCAGGTCATGCCTTCGGTGAGGCGGCTGGGCGCAACGATCTGCTCGACCATGGCCATGGACACGATCAAGGTGGGCGCGAAGAACAGCCCGGAGATAAAAATCGCCGCGGCCAGGCCCGGAATATTGCTTACCAGTAACAAGGGCAAGGTCGTCACCGCCGTGGCCACGCCGCAGTACAGGAACTGCCGGGGCAACGGTGCCTTGAGCTTGAGGGCACCAAAGGCCAGCCCGGCCAGGCATGAACCGATGGCATACACCGACAGCACGATACTCGCCGCCGCCGGCTGGCCTTGATGCTGGGCGAACGCCACGCTGACCACATCCACGACGCCGACGATCACGCCCATCGCCAGCAGCAGGATCATCAGGATCAGTACCGAGGGCGAAGCGATCAGCCAGCGACCGTGTGCGTCGTGGTGCGTATGGACCGGTGGCTCGGTCTGCCGCTGCAATACAAAGGTGGTAACGCCGACGGCCAGCAGCAACGCTGCGACCAAGGGCCCGGCTTCAGGAAACAGCACCACGCTCAGGCCCACGGAAATGGGCGGCCCGATAATGAAGCACACCTCATCGAGCACCGACTCCAGGGCAAACGCGGTTTGCAGCCTGGGCTGGCCGCGGTACAGCTCGGTCCAGCGTGCCCGCACCATGGCGGACATGTTCGGCATGCAACCGGCCAACGCAGCAAACAGGAACAGCGTCCAATTCGGCGCCTGCAAGCGCGTACACAGCAGCACCATCAACAACGCCCCGCCGCCGATCGACGCGGCAATCGGCAACACCTTGCCCTGGCCGTAGCGGTCCACCCACCGTGAGACTTGCGGCGCACAAAACGCCGTAGCCAGGGCAAACACCGCCGCCACCGAACCGGCCAGGCCATAGCCGCCATGCACCTGTGACAGCATGGTGATCAGGCCGATGCCCGTCATTGATATCGGCATTCGCGCCAGCATGCCGGCGAGCACGAAGGCCCGGGCGCCGCGGACCTGGAATAATTCGGCGTAGGGGTTTGCCATACTGCTTGACCTCTTGCTTGAAGCCCCGGGCTTGTTATCTGAAGCGATCAGGGCAAAATACATACGGTGCGTATGTAACGAATCATGCTTCGCATACGCAGCGTATGTCAATCACTCAACCAAGAGATTCTCATGAGTCGAGCCCGTGCCGAAATGATCGAAGCCACCCGCGCCCGCCTGATAGCCAGCGCGCGCCGAGCCTTCGCGACCCAAGGCTATGCCAATACATCGATGGATGACTTCACCGCCCAGGCCGGGCTCACACGCGGCGCGTTGTACCATCACTTCGGTGACAAAAAAGGGTTGCTGGCGGCCGTGGTCGCGCAGCTCGACAGCGAGATGGACGAGCGTTTGCAGCGCATCTCGGAGCAGGCCGCAGAACCCTGGAGTGGTTTTTGCGAACGCTGCCGCGCTTATCTGCGCATGGCCCAGGACCCTGAAATCCAGCGCATCGTATTGCAGGATGCGCCAGCGGTGCTAGGCGACACAGGCGGCCAACAACATTGCGTGGAATCATTGCGCCAATTGCTGGAGGCTTTGATGCAGGCCGAGCTGACCCCTCAGGCGCCCAGCCAGGCACTGGCCCAAATGATCAACGGCAGCCTGGTCAATACCGCGCTGTGGATTGCCCGGGATGACCACCCAGGCACACGGCTGGAGGAAGGTTTGCAGAGCCTGGAGCTACTCTTGCGCGGGCTGAGCCTCAAACCAAGCGCTTGATCTGCTTATGCCGCCACACCAGCCGGTAGTACAGAGTCTGCAACACCAGCATCGCCAGGTAGGTCACCGGGAAGGCCATCCACACCCCTTCCAGCCCGAAGTGGGCGTTGAACAGGTAAGCCATCGGCAGTTCCACGCAGAGCACGCAGAAAATCGAGATCGCCACCGGCATCAGTACCACGCCACTGGCGCGCATGATGCCGCCGATCACCGCCTGGAATCCGAACACCAGGATGCTCCAGAGCATGATGTGCAGCAGGTGTTCGGCCCTGACCCGTGCGCTGTCGTCGGTGATAAACAACCCCAGCAGCCAGTGCGACAAACCGTAGCCGAGCACGATCAGCGCACCGGTCAGGCACAGGTTGATCACCAACCCGGTGCGCAGGATCGGCCCGATGCGCTCCAGGCGCCCGGCGCCAATCGCCTGGGCACCAAGGATCGAGGCGGTGATGGCAATCGACAGCGCCGGGAACTGCACATAGTTGACGATCTGCGTGACCGCGCCATAGGCCGCCGTGGCCTGTGAGCCGTGGCCGTTGACCAGGGCCAGGATGACCAACTCCGACAACGACAACACCACCATCTGCAGGCCCGTCGGCAGGCCGATACGCAGGACTTTGCCGAGGATGACGCGGTCCAGGCGCAAGGCCGCGAGCAATTCGCGATCCGGCGCCATCACATGGTTTTTATGCCGCAGCCGCAGGACCAGAAACAGCATCGCCAAGGCGTTCCCCACCAGACCCGCGTACACCGCACTCTGGATGCCCATGGGCGGCAGGCCGATCCAGCCGCGGATCAGCGCCGGGGTCAGCAGCAGACCCACCAGGGTCGAGAGCATCAACGCCAGCAGCGGCGAAATAGTGTCGCTCACCCCGCGCAGCAATTGGGTATAGAGGATGAACACCAGCAACAACGGCATGATCAACATCATCATCTGGGCGTAACCCACCGCATCGTCGAGCACATCCAGCGGCGTACCCAATGCCTGCAAGGCCGGACGCGCGAACAGGCTGCCCAGTACTGCGGCAATCAGGCCCACCAGCGCGCCCAACGTCAGGGTGGCGCCGGTAATCACTTTGACCAGCCCCGTCTCCTGGGCGCCCCACGCCTGGCCGATCAATACCGAAGCGCCCGCCCCCAGGCCGATCACCAGGGCGATAAAGAAAAACACGATGGGGAACATGCCCGACACCGCCGCCAGCGCCTGGGTGCCGAGCATTTGCCCGACATAGATACCGTTGAGGGTGCCGGAAAAGCTCTGCAGAAAATTGGAAAGCACCATGGGTGCCAGAAAGATCAGGTAGATCTGCCACAACGGCCGTTGCTGGGTAACTTCCATGCTGGTTCGAGTCCCGAAGTGATTAGGCTGGGAAGGCATTGCGCGATAACCAGCCCAGGTACGTCTGCACGTCCGCCGGCCAGTGCGCGATGCTGTTGGAAAAGCCGGCCCTGTCCTCGGCAAACAGCGCGCGCGCGGCGTCTTCAAAGCCCGGCAGGTTGCCGCCAATCGCGCTCATGAAGCGATAGCTGGCCTCCTTGGCCTGGCGCAGTTGATCAACGCTGGCATGGGCCGTGCGTGCTTCATCCACCAACCGGCGCAGGGCCGCCGACGCGCCGCCGCGCTGCTGGCCGAGCCACTCCCAATGACGTGGCAGCAAGGTGACTTCACGGGCGACCACGCCCAATTTCGGGCGGCCCACCGAGGGCGCTGCAGGTGGCTCGTCGTCGTTTTCGGCTGGGGCCGGGGGCTGCGACGCGTAACCCGCTGGCCACGGATAATCGACCTGGGTGCCCGTGGTGTCATCGAAGACCAGGAAGCTACCGGCGGGCAATGATTGCGCGGCAAGAACCTCGGCCACATCGGCATAGGTGCCGGCGGCAACGCGTTGATGGCCTGTGAAGGCGGTGCATAGGGAAAGGTTGTGCGCAGCCATGATTTATTACCCGGATGTTATTTGTTTTACCCGGGTTATATTAGACTGAAATGGCCGACTTGCAAGAATCTTTTGCGGGCGCAATCGCCTACCCGCCAAAAGCCTGCGAGGGCCGACGCAACGTGGGGTCGAATGGGTTGACGCGCGGCCCGATTGCCGTGGCTTCGCGTTTGAGCAACTCTACGACCATCGGCAAGCGGCTCGGCCCCAGGCGGTCACTGATGGTCGCCACACTCAATGCTGCCACCGCATGCCCGTCGCGATTGAGGATCGGCACCGCCAACCCCGCCATGCCCTCCAGCACCCCGGTATTGCGTGCCGCATACCCCAGGCTACGAACATTCTCCACTTCCGAACGCAGCAGCACTTCGTCGT
Organism: Pseudomonas khavaziana; assembly: GCF_036704165.1. Taxonomy (NCBI): domain Bacteria; kingdom Pseudomonadati; phylum Pseudomonadota; class Gammaproteobacteria; order Pseudomonadales; family Pseudomonadaceae; genus Pseudomonas; species Pseudomonas khavaziana. The sequence goes on along the minus strand of NZ_CP129946.1, from coordinate 2,755,926 downwards.
ACAGATGGAAGTCCCTGAGCCGTGGCAGGTTGTAGCGAATCACTGTCTCGCGCTCCTCCTCCGGCAGGAACGCCAGGATCGCCAGGCTGCCCTGCCCCACGCCCAAGGCCACGCGCCCGCCGATATCGCCGGTAAAGGTGCGGATCGGGTACGGGCCTTCGCTGCGGTCCAGGCAAATCGCATCGAAGCCGCTGCGCGCCAACAGGAACAACGAATCGCCCAACGAAGCGCTCAAGCGCAGCATGCTCGGGCGCACCAGCTCGCGCAGGTTGCCGGTCTTGCCGGCATTGGCCGCCAAGGCAAAGAATTCCAGGCTCAGGCGATAACGCTTGCTGCGCGCATCCTGCTCGACCATGCCCTCCTCCACCAGGCTACGCAGCAGGCGGTGGGTAGTAGGTTGGGACAAGCCAACCTGTTGGGCGAGCTGGGTAACACGCTCGCCGCCGTCGGGCACCTCGCCCAGGGTACGCAACAATGCGAACAACCGAGACACGCCGCCCGCGCCAACTTCCTTGCTGCCGTCATTCCGAGCAGTGGAATTCAAAGCAAGTATCTCCATATAAAATTCTGCTGAATGAATAAATATTAAAATAGTAGTCCATTGGGTGAAATTCCATCTTCCGCCCATCCTAGTCTTCGTCCTAATCTGCGTCCACAGGGGCGAAATGAACAACAAACGGCAGCCGACTCGATCGAGCGCCAACGCACCGGCAACACTTCATTCGCATCTGCCCAAAACAAAAAAGCGCGTTTCGACGCGACTGAAAAAAGGTGGAACGCAGACATGGCATTTCTCCAACTCAACGCCTTGAGCAAACGCTACGGCGCCGTCGACGCAGTGGTCGCCACTGACCTGGCGGTGGAAAAAGGCGAGTTCGTTTCCCTGCTCGGCCCTTCGGGCTGTGGCAAGACCACCACCCTGCAAATGATCGCCGGCTTTGTCGATGTGAGCGGCGGGCAGATCCTGCTCGACGGTCGCGACATCACCCACGCCAAGCCTGCCAGCCGTGGCTTGGGCGTGGTGTTCCAGAGCTACGCGCTGTTCCCTCACATGAGCGTGCGCGACAACGTCGCCTTTGGCCTGAAAATGCGCAAGGTGCCGGCCGTGGAAATTGCCAGCAAGGTCAAGCAAGTACTCGATCTGGTACGCCTGGCTCCCCACGCCGAACGCTACCCCCGGGAGTTGTCCGGCGGCCAGCGCCAGCGCGTGGCCCTGGCCCGTGCGCTGGTGATCGAACCGCCGGTGCTGCTGCTGGATGAGCCGCTGTCCAACCTCGACGCCAACCTGCGCGAAGAAATGCAATTTGAAATCCGCCGCATCCAATGCGCTGTCGGTATCACCACCTTGATGGTCACCCACGACCAGGCCGAAGCCCTTTCCATCAGTGACCGTGTGGTGGTGATGCAGGCCGGGCGCGTGACCCAGATCGACATGCCATACAAGCTCTATGAACACCCACGCACGCGCTTTATTTCGGATTTCGTCGGCAAGGCCAACCTGCTGGCCGGCGACTACGACGCCCTCGGCACGCCCCAGGTGCGTCACGAGGGTGGCGATGGCGAACTGACCCTGAGCCTGCGCCCGGAAAAGATCCAGCTGGTGGATGCAGGCACCGGCCGCGTGCAAGGCAAGGTGCTCGACCGCTATTTTTTCGGCAGCCAATGGCTGTACCGCATTCACACACCGCTCGGCGAAATCACCGTGGTGCGCGGCAATGACGGCAGCCCACCGCTGAGCTCTGGCGTGGCGGTGGGCCTGCAATGGCACGCGGATCTGCTGCGCGTGCTGGCGGCGGATGAGGTGCACCCATGAGTCGCGGTTACCTGCTCTCGCTGCCGGCGTTGGTGCTGTTTGCCGGGCTGCTGATCCTGCCGCTGGGCCTGACGTTGGTGCTGTCTTTCAACGTGTTTGACTACCAGGTGGGCGTAAAGGCCGATGAGTGGACCCTGGCCCATTACCTGGCGTTGTTCGGCGATGCCTACTTCTACGAGATTTTCTGGCGCACGTTCTGGATCAGCGCCTTGGTGACCCTGCTGTGTGTGGTAATAGGCGTGCCGCAAGCCTACATCCTCAGCCGCATGGGTACGCCGTGGCGCTCGATCTTCCTGATCCTGATCCTCACACCGCTGCTGATTTCGGTGGTGGTTCGCGCGTTTGGCTGGAGTTTGCTGCTCGGCGCCGACGGCCTGGTCAACCAGGTAATCCAGGCTCTCGGCGGGCGTCCGCTGAAGCTGCTGTACACGCCGTTCGCGGTGATCATCGCGTTGGTGCACGTGATGCTGCCGTTCATGATCATCCCGGTGTGGACCTCGCTGCAAAAGCTCGACCCCTCGGCTGAGCAGGCTGCGCTGTCCCTCGGTGCGAGCCAGGCCACGGTGATGCGCAAGATCGTGCTGCCCCAGGTAATGCCCGGGGTGTTGTCCGGCACCCTGATCGTGTTCGGCCTGGCCGCCAGCTCGTTTGCAATCCCCGGGCTGCTGGGTGGACGCCGCCTGAAAATGGTCGCCACCGTGGTGTACGACCAATACCTGTCGGAACTCAATTGGCCTATGGGCGCGACCATTGCCGTGGTGCTGCTGTTGGTCAATCTGCTGATCATGCTGAGCTGGAACCGCATGGTCGAAGGCCGCTACAAAAAGTCCCTGGGGGTTTAAGCGCATGTCTAGAAACGGTCCTTTGGCCCTAGGTTTTCATACGGTGGTGGTGGTGTTCATGATGGCGCCGCTGGTGGTGGTGTGCCTGGTGGCGTTCACCCCGGAAAATACCTTGAGCCTGCCCACTTCGGGCTTCTCCCTGCGTTGGTTTCGCGCGGTGTTCGAGCGCGCCGACTTTATCCAGGCGTTCTATAACAGTTTGATCCTGGCCTTTACCGCCGCGTCCCTGGCGACCCTGATTGCGGTGCCGGCGGCCCTGGCGATCAGTCGTTATGCGTTCCCTGGGCGCAATTTTTTCAGTGCGTTATTTCTATCGCCGATCATCATCCCACACCTGGTGCTGGGGGTGGCGATGCTGCGCCTGTTTGCGCTCATGGGCGTCAACGGCAGCTTCACCTGGCTGATGCTGGCACACGTGGTAATTATCACGCCCTATGTGTTGCGCCTGGTACTGGCCGCGGCCATCGGTATCGATCGCAGTGCCGAACAGGCTGCCGAGTCCCTCGGCGCCGGGCGCTTCACGCTGTTTCGGCTGGTTACCCTGCCGATGATCCTGCCCGGCGTGGCGGGCGGCTGGTTGCTGGCCTTCATCAACAGTTTCGATGAAGTGACCCTGTCGATCTTCGTCAGCTCGCCGGCGACTCAAACCCTGCCGGTGCGTATGTACGTGTACGCCACCGAGTCCATCGACCCGATGATGGCCGCCGTATCGGCACTGGTGATCGCGCTCACCGCAGCCACCATGATTGTGCTCGACCGGGTCTACGGCCTGGATCGCGTGCTGGTGGGGAAACACTGATGGCCTTGTTCAAGCGCTTGACCGAAACCCAGCGCCCTGCCCTGGCGTTCACCCTGGATGGCCAGCCCGCCACGGGTTTGCTTGGCGATACGCTGCTGACCGCCGTGCTGACCTGCGCCGAGCATGTGCGCGGCAGCGATTTCAGCGCCGAACGCCGCGCCGGTTTTTGCCTGATGGGCGCCTGCCAGGATTGCTGGGTACGGCTTGGGGACGGGCGCCGGGTGCGGGCCTGTTCGACCTTGCTCGAAGCCGGCCAGGCGATCAGCCGTGACCCGGGGCGCCAGCCATGAAGCCGGTGGTGATTGTCGGTGCAGGCCCGGCGGGCATCCGCGCCGCCCGCACACTGCTTGACCACGGCATCCGGCCCTGCCTGATCGACGAGAACCTGCGCGCAGGTGGGCAGATCTATCGGCGCCAACCGGAAAATTTCCAGCGCTCTGCCAGGCAGCTTTACGGTTTTGAAGCAGGTAAGGCTCAGGCTGTGCACCACACCATGGATGAACTCGCAGGGTTGATCGACTACCGACCTCACACCCTGGTGTGGAACGCTGAGGACGGCCGCCTCGACCTGCTCGACAATGGTCGCGCCCAGAGCATCGAGTACTCCAGGCTCATCGTCGCCACCGGCGCCACCGACCGCATCCTGCCGGTACCGGGCTGGACCTTGCCAGGTGTCTATAGCCTGGGCGCGGCACAGATCGCGTTGAAATATCAGGGCTGCGCGATTGGCGGGCGCGTGGCGTTTTGTGGTTCCGGGCCACTGCTCTATCTGGTCGCTTACCAATACGCCCAGGCCGGCGCCAAGGTGGTGGCGGTGCTCGACAGCGCACCGTTCAGCGCCCAGTGTCGCGCATTGCCGGCGCTGCTCAGGCAGCCGCTGACCCTGGCCAAAGGCATGTATTACCGCGCCTGGCTGAGCGCCCACGGGATCCCCGTGCATCAGGGCGCAACCCTCAGGCAGATCGACGGCGACCAGCGGGTTCGCGGGATTCGCTGGGGCGAACAGAGCCTGGAATGCGACGCGGTGGCCTTCGCCCATGCCCTGCGCAGCGAGACACAATTGGCGGATTTGCTCGGCTGTGAATTTGCCTGGGACAGTCTCAACCGTGCCTGGTTGCCCCAACGGGACAGCGCCGGGCGCAGCAGTGTCGAAGCGGTGTACCTGGCCGGCGACGGCGCCGGGGTCATGGGCGCGGATGCGGCGCAAATGGCCGGCGAATGTGCGGCGTTGGCGCTGCTGGAGGATGCCGGCACCACGGTCGATCAGCGCCGCCGGGAGGCACTGCAGAAACAGTTGGCAAGTATCCGACGCTTTCGACAGGGCCTGGAAACCGCGTTCCCCTTCCCTGAACACTGGGCCGCGCAAGCGCCGGACGAATTGATGCTGTGCCGTTGCGAAGAGGTCAGCGCCGGCGCGGTGCGGGCGGTGGTAGATGAAGGCCACTGGGAAATCAACAGGGTCAAGGCCCATTGCCGCGTCGGTATGGGCCGCTGCCAGGGACGCATGTGCGGGTCGGCGGCGGCGGAAATTGTCGCTGAGCGCAGTGGGCGTCGCATCGATCAGGTGGGACGCCTGCGTGGCCAGGCGCCGATCAAGCCATTGCCGTTTGGCGTGGAGGTACAGCCGTGATCGACGTCATCGTCTTGGGCGGCGGCATCGTCGGCGCTTCGGCGGCCTTGATGCTGGCGCAGAGAGGTCAGCGGGTGGCGCTGGTGGAGCGGGATTTTTGCGGCTCGCATTCCAGCGGCGTCAATTATGGCGGCGTGCGCCGTCAGGGGCGGCCTTTGCATCAGTTGCCATTGTCCCAGCGCGCCCATCAGCTGTGGGCCGACTTGCCGGGGCTGATCGGTATAGACGGCGAATACGTGCGCTGCGGGCATTTGAAGCTGGCCCGCAGCCCTGCGGACTTCGCCACGCTGCAAGCGTACGCCACACAAACCGGTGGCTTTGGCCTGGACTTGCAGTTGTTGGATCAACGCCAATTGCGCGCGCACTTCCCTTGGGTGGGTGACGTGGCCGTGGGCGCCTCGCTGTGCCCTGAAGACGGGCATGCCAACCCACGTCTGGTCTCCCCGGCCTTCGCCCGCGCCGCGCAACGCCTCGGTGCTTCGGTGCATGAGCAAGCCGAGGTGACCCGCATCGAACATGACAGCCGCCAGTTCCAGGTGCATTGCGCCAATGGCTTGCACTTGCAGGCGCCCTGGCTGCTCAACTGCGCCGGCGCCTGGGCTGGCAGTGTCGCCGCGCAATTTGGCGAGCCGGTGCCGATCACTTCGGCGCACCCGGCGATGCTGGTGACCGAGCCGTTGCCGGTGGTGATGACAGTCAGCACCGGCGTCGAGGGCGGCGGCATCTATGCGCGCCAGGTCGCCAGAGGCAATTGCATCCTCGGCGGTGGTCGTGGCTTTGCCGTCGGTCCACGCAAGGCCAGGCCAGGCCAGGTGGCGGTGCTGGAGATTTTGCGCAATGCCGGCGAGCTGTATCCGTTTCTCAAGGGCGCCCAGGCCATTCGGACCTGGAGCGGCACCGAAGGTTACTTGCCCGATCACGAACCGGTGATCGGCCCCAGCAGCACCCAACCAGGGCTGCTCCACGGTTTTGGCTTCGCCGGCGCCGGGTTCCAGCTGGGGCCCGCGGTCGGTGAGGCCCTGGCAGAAATCGTCTGCACAGGCGCCAGTCGCCAACCTATCGAAGCGTTTTCCATCCGTCGTTTCCAAGCCTGAGAGGAAAAACCCCATGCACTTACGTCTTGCGTTGTCCTGCTTGTCCCTTGCCTTGCTCACCGGCACCGCCCACGCCGCACCGACGCTGTACCTGGGCATGAACGGCGGCACCATGGAACGGGTGTACGCCGACAAGGTACTGCCCGCCTTCGAGAAGGCCAATAACGTCAAGGTGGTGATCGTGCCCGGCACTTCATCGGACATCCTTGCCAAGGTCCAGGCCAACCAGGCCAACCCGCAGATGCATGTGATGTTCCTCGACGACGGCATCATGTACCGCGCCATCGCCATGGGCCTGTGCGATAAGCTCGCGCCGAGCCCGACCCTGGCGCAAATCCCGGCCAAGGCCAGGATCAAGGAGCAGGCGGTGGCCGTGACCCTGGGCGTCACCGGCCTGGGCTACAACGCCAGGCTGTTCAAGGAAAAAGGCTGGGCAGCGCCCACCTCGTGGATGGACCTGGCCGACCCGCGCTTCAAGGAAAAAGTGGTGTTCCAGTCCCTGGCCTCCTCCACCTTCGGTCTGCACGGGTTCTTGATGTTCAACCGTCTCCAGGGTGGCGATGAAACCAACGTGGAACCAGGCTTCAAGGCCTGGCCAAGCACCGTCGGCCCCAATGTGCTGGAATATATCGCCAGCTCGGCAAAAATCTCCGAGATGGTGCAAACCGATGAAGCCGCAATCTTCCCCCTGACTCCGACCCAGGTCGCCACGCAAAAGCTGCTCGGTGTGCCCATGGAGTACGCACAACCCAAGGAAGGCGCAGTGGTGCTCAACGTCGCCGAATGCGTGATCGCCCGCAACGACCAGCCGGAACTGGCGCAGAAGCTCGCCGCCTTCCTGCTGACCGCCGAAGCCCAGGCGCCAGCGTTGGAAGAAGGCGACCAGATTCCATCGAACCCGACCACGCCCACCACCGACAAGACCCGTGAACGTGTGGAGGCCATGCAGAGTTATCTGCAGACGGCGATTTCGATTGATTGGGACCAGGTGAATCAGGCACGGCCGCAGTGGAATGCGCGGTGGAGTCGGTCGATTGAGCGGTAGGCTTCTGGGCCTGTGGGAGCAAGCTACCTCGGCCAGGTCACCGATTGCCTGGGCCATCTCTTGACTGACCAGCCGCTCCCATAGGTCCAGCGGCGTAACAAAGTTGTAAGGGCAACTTTGCCTAAAGGGGCACGATGGGCAGCGCACGCTTGTGCGCGGTCTTGCTGTAGGCGCTCTCTACAATCGTTCTTACGTGCTCACTCACAGGCTCACCCATCAGGTACGCATCGATGTCGTCATAGGTACAGCCGTAGGCGACTTCGTCCAGCTTGCCTGGCGCCAATTCCTCGAGGTCGGCGGTCGGGGCTTTTTTGACCAGGTTGTCGGGGGCGCCCAGTGCAGTGCCGAGCAGGCGTACCTGGGTTTTGGTCAGACCGGACAGCGGTGCCAGGTCGCAGGCGCCGTCGCCGAATTTGGTGAAGAAACCCATCAGCGCTTCAGCGCCTTGGTCGGTACCGACCACCAGACCGTTTTGCAGGTTGGCGACGGCATATTGCGCAATCATCCGCGTGCGCGCCTTGACGTTGCCTTTGATGAAGTCCACGCGTTCAGCATCGACCTCGCCGGCAGGCAGGCTGCTCATCAGGCCATCGACACTGGCGGCGATGTTTAGGGTATCGATCTGGTCCGGGCGTATAAAGTCCAAGGACGCGGTAGCATCGTGCTCGTCAGCCTGGCTCTTGTACGGCAGGCGCATGGCGATGAACCGCGCGGCGTAATCCTGCGCGCGCAGCTGCTCGACCGCCAGCTGGCACAGGCGGCCGGCGACCAGCGAGTCGACGCCGCCACTGATGCCCAGCACCAGGGCTTTGCAGCCCGAACTGCGCAAGGTGCGCTTGATGAAGTCGATGCGCCGTTGGATTTCCTTGGCTTCGCCCCCCTTCACCAGCTGCCGATTGATATTCAGTTCCTGTGCGATACGGTCCTGCATGTCAAACCTCCACATTGCCGACATTGAATACCTGCGCCGCGTACTGCAAAAACGAGGCGTCTTCGCAAACGTTCTTGACCGGGTCATCGGAGAACTTCACCACCGGCTCGCCGTGCACCCGTACCAGTTTCATCACGATGCTCAGCGGCTCCACACCTTGCACATCACACGCCAGGCTGGTGCCCATGCCAAAGCCGAACTTGGCCTTGCCACGGATGTGGCGCAGGATCGGCAGACATTTTTCGAAGTTCAAGCCATCGGAGAACATAAGGTCTTTGGTCATGGGGTCGATGCCAAGTTCCTTGTATCTGGCCAGCACCTTGTCGGCCCAGGCGATGGGGTCACCGGAATCCTGGCGTAGGCCGTCGTAGAGCTTGGCGAAGTACAGGTCGAAGTCCTTGAGGAAAAAATCCGTGCTGATGCAGTCGGTCAGGGCAATGCCCAGGCGGCCACGGTACTCGCGCACCCAGTTTTCCAGCGCGGCATTCTGGCTTTCACGCAGGCGTCCCAGTTGCTGGTGCACCATCAGCCATTGGTGGGCCATGGTGCCGATCAGCGGCAGGTCGAACTCGTAGGCCAGGTGCGCGTTGCTGGTGCCGACAAACTGGCCGGGAAAGTCGCGACGCATGATGTCTACCACTTCGCGCTGGGCCTTGAACGACAGGCGCCGGCGGGTAGAGAAGTCAGACACGCGCAGGTCGGCCAATTCATCGCGGCTGAGGTTTTTTTCCAGCCAGTCGAATTTCTGGTACAGCTTGCGGGTGACGTCCTCCAGGGTGACGTCGGGGTATTTGTCACGGTTGCGCAATTCGCTGACCAGGGCCAGGACCGGTTGTTCGAACATGATGCAATGCAACATCGGGCCGATTACGCGGATGTTGAGCTGGCCGTCGACTTCACTGACGTGGATATAGCGCAGGTTGAAGCGGAACAGGCCAAGGAAGCGCTCGTAGTCCGGGGTGAGGTATTCGCGAAAACGCGGGTTGAACAAAAAGCGCAGCTCACCTTCGCGCATGTGCAGGCCGGCGAGTTTTTCCAGCTCGTCCCGCAGCTGCGGGATCAGGTGCCCGAGTTTTTCCCTGGAGCGCACGATAAAGTTGTATTCCACATCGACATTGGGGTGCTGGTGCAATACCGCCTGCATCATGGTGAAGGTGTAGTAGTCGGTATCGAGCAGGCCCTGGATCACTGGGGATTGCTTGTCGTAGGCACTTTCCATGGTGGGTCTCCTTAACGCGCGGCCATCGCGGCCAGTTCTTCGCGGGTACTGCTGATGACAGCACCGGCCTTGAGCAACTCATTCACGGCCTGTACACCGCCCTCCTCACTGATGCTGCGACAGGCCGGCAGGTGCAGGACGACTTGCAGGCCAGCCTTGAGCAGTTGCAGTGCGGTGGTCTTGACGCAGTAGTCCAGGGCCAGCCCGCCGACGATCACGCGGGCGATGCCCTGGGCCTTGAGGTACTCGATCACCCCGGTGGACAGCTTGTCGTGCAGGTCGTGGTAGCAGGCGCCATAGGGGTGCAGGTCGGGTTCGACGCCTTTCCAGATGAAGTAGTCGTAGTCATAGGGGCTGGGCAACTCGTCGAGCAAGGTGAAGCCCTCGGTGCCCGGCACACAGTGGCTGACCCAGGTGACATCGGCGTGGACCAGGCCGGTGGGTTGCAGCATCTCGCTGTGCTGCGCAACCACCCAGGGCGCGTGGGGCGTGTGGGCGTCCTTGCTGCCGATGCGATGGCCGGCAAGGCTGGCCATGTAGTTGAGCTCGGCGCCGATGCGGTCGCCACCGGCCACCGGCAATTCATTGGGGCACAGCGGCGTGAAGCTTTTCTGGGCGTCGACGTCGAATGAAGCGACAGCGGTTTTAGCGAGGGTCATGGCGATTCTCCGGTGGCCTGGAAACAAAAGTACACGTCATGTACTTTCATGGCAAGAAACATTTGTTTATTTAGGCGGACGTCAGTTCATGACATATCTGTTCGATCCGTTAGACTATGCCGGCCACTGTTGATAAGGACCTGTCATGCCACTTAGCGCTTACCTGCATACCGTCGATCTCTGCGTGCTGTGTTATTGCCGCGCCGCTGCAGAATTGAAGCTGCTGCTGACTAAACGCGAAGCTGAGCCGTTCGCCGGGCATTGGGCACTGCCGGGTGTGGTAGTGAATGGCGACGTGCAAGACCTGAGCCTCAAGGATGCGGTGGAACGCTTGCGCGCCAGTGACAAGGTCGGCCTGGACCTGGCCTGGAGCGAACAGGTGGGCACGGTGGGCGACGCGTTTCGCGACCCGCGCTGCTGGTCGTCGTCGACTTACTACCTGGCAATCGTGGCGGATGAAATGGAGCTGGGCGAGCACCAGGGCTGGTTTTCACTGAATGCGGTGGCCGATGGCAGTATCAAGCTGCCATTCGATCACAACAGCATCGTGGCGGCCGTGCATGAGCGGCTGTTGTCAAAGTCGCTGTACAGCAGCTTGCCGCTGATGTTCCTGGGCCATGAATTCAGCGCGCCGGAAGCGACCACGATCTTCTCCTTGGTGCTGGCGCGGCCGGTGTTGAAGACCAGTATTCGCCAGCGCCTGTTGAAACTCGTGGAGGCGGGGTATCTGCGCGAGACGGGGCGCAAGAAGAACGGCGAAGGCGGCCGTCCCCAGGCGACGATGGAAAACTTGAAGCCTGGGGCGGTTTACTTCTTTGATCGAAGCTTTGCTGACTGACGCTCTTGCAAGAACAGCGATGGGTAAATCCGCGGGGCTTTAGTTCATCCAGTTACCGCCATCGACGTTGTAGGTCTGGGCCACCACATAGTCGGCTTCCTTTGATGCCAGGAAGATCGCCATGCCGGTCAGGTCTTCGGCCGTACCCATCCGCCCAAACGGCACCTCGTCCCCTACCCGCTTTTTCTTCTCGCCCGACGCCAAACCTTCATGCCTGGCGAACAGCGCATCCACGCCATCCCAGTGCTCGCCGTCCACCACGCCCGGGGCGATGGCGTTGACGTTGATGCCCTGCTTGATGAGGTTCAGCCCCGCCGATTGCGTCAGGCTGATCACCGCTGCCTTGGTCGCACAATAAACCGCCACCAACGGCTCGCCACGCCGCCCCGCCTGGCTGGCCATGTTGATGATCTTGCCGCCATGCCCCTGGCGGATCATCTGCCGGGCTGCGGCCTGCAAGGTGAACAGGGTGCCGGCAACGTTGATCGAAAACAGCCGCTCAAAGCTGTCGCGGGTGATGTCGACGATGGGCGCCAGGTCGAACAGCGCCGCATTGTTGATCAGGATATCCAGCTTGCCGGCATGGGCCACCACCGTGGCGATGGCAGTGTCGATGGATGCTTGGTCGGTGACGTCCATCGCCACCGCGTAGGCCTGGGGCCCCAGTTCGGCAGCAGTGGCCTGGGCCCGTTGCAGGTTGATGTCGGCAATGGCAACGGTGGCGCCTTCGGCGATGTAGGCCTGGGCAAACGCGCGGCCAATGCCCCGCGCCGATCCGGTGATCAGCGCGCTTTTACCTTCGAGTCGTTTCATCGGGATGTCCTGTCAAAGTTATTTCGGGTAGCCGGCGCGTTTCATCTCGCGTTCGGTACTGGCCTGCGCCTGCTGCAATGCCTGCTCAACCGACATACCACCGGTTAGCGCCGCCGAGAACAGCTTGCCAACGGAGGTGCCGATGGCCTGGAACTCGGGGATGGTCACGTACTGGATGCCCACGTATGGCACAGGTTTGGCCGAAGGATGTGCGGGGTCGGCGTGCTTCATCATCTCCAGGGTCACCTGGGCAAACGGTGCGGCCTGCAGGTACGCCGCGCTGTAGGTGGACTGGCGGGTGCCCGGCGGTACGTTGGTGACACCTTCTTTCTCGGCGACCAGCTGGATGTAGGCCTTGGATGTCGCCCAACTGATAAACGCCTTGGCGGCGTCCTTGTGCTTGGAGGTGGCCGGGATCGCCAGGGACCAGGCATAGAGCCAGGACGAGCCCTTGTCGGTGACTTCGGTGGGGGCTGCGGCGAAACCTACGCGGTCGGCGACTTTGCTCTGGCTGGTGTCGGTGGTGAAGGAGCCGGCGACGCTGGCGTCCACCCAGATCGCACACTTGCCGCTGTTGAACAGCGCCAGGGTTTCATTGAAACCATTGCTGGACGCGCCTGGCGGGCCGTATTGCTTGAGGGTGTTGACGTAGAAGTTGGCGGCCGCAGCCCATTCAGGGCTGGTCAGCTCGGGCTGCCAATGCTCGTCGAACCAGCGCGCGCCGAACGCATTGGCCATGGTGCTCAGCAAGGCGATGTTCTCGCCCCAACCGGCCTTGCCACGCAGGCACAGGCCGTACTGGTCTTTGTCCTTGGCGGTGAGTCTGGCAGCGAATTCACCCAGTTCGGTCCAGGTCGGATGTGAGGGCATGCTCAGGCCGGCTTGCTTGAACAGGTCGGTGCGGTAGTAGGTGACGGTGCTTTCGCCGTAGAACGGCAAGGCATACAGGGTATTGTTGACGGACAGGCCCTGGCGAACCGAGGGGAAGATATCCTCGATGTCATAGTCGGCCGGCAGTTGGGTCAGCGGCTCCAGCCAGTGCTTGGCGCCCCATAACGGGGTTTCGTAGGTGCCGATCGTCAGCACGTCGAACTGCCCGCCCTGGGTGGCGATATCGGTGGTGAGGCGCTGGCGCAGCACATTTTCTTCCAGCACCACCCAGTTGAGCTGGATATCCGGGTGCTGCGCTTCGAAGACCTTGGACAGACGCTGCATACGGATCATGTCGCTGTTGTTGACCGTGGCGATGGTCACGGTGTCAGCGGCATGGCTGGGTATGGCCAGGGCCAGGCCGGTCAGCAGGAACAGTGCTTGCGGTAGCTTGAGCATGGCGGTTTCCACCTGTTGTTTTTGTTGTCGAGACCCGATTACAGCAGCTTGGCCTGGCCCTCACAAACGCCTGGCGAATCAGCAACTGATACTTTTTTAACCTCGGACCCAGGAGCAAAAAAGTATCAGTGCCAGGTGAAACCGGGAGTAGCGCACGGATTGCCAGTGCGCGTATTTTTAAGACCATTGCATACCTACAAGAGGCATCAGCATGCCCGTCAGTCGCACCCAACTGTTTGAGCACCGCCCTGCCGAACTCGAAGTGATCCTGCCCGAACCGCAGCATTGCTTTCGCTGGTTCGAACATGACTATCCGTATGAGCTGGCGCGCTGGAACCATCACCCCGAATTTGAAATCCACCTGATCCGCCAAGGCAGCGGCAAGCTGGTGGCGGGTGACTACATCGGGGCCTTCAGCGCCGGGCATGTCGCGCTGATCGGCCCTGACCTGCCCCACGACTGGATCGGCGACCTGGCCCCCGGCGAATACCTGAGTGGCCGCGATGTGGTGCTGCAATTCGACGGCGCAGCCCTCCTGGCCCTGCGCAAGGCCCTGCCTGAACTTGGCGATTTACAGCCGCTGTTTGAACAGGCGCGACGTGGTGTCGAATTCACCGGTGAGGCGGCGGTTAACGCCGCCAGGCTGATGGAAGCCATCGGCAGCGCCCATGGCCTGCAACGCCTGATCCTGTTCCTGCAACTGCTCGACATCCTCCAACATGCCCCGCCCTCACAGGCCAAGGCCCTGGCCAGCCCATGCTATGCGCCGACCCTGGATGCGCGCAGTGCCGAACGCGTCAACCAAGCCTTCGATTACCTGATGCGCGAACTGACGGGCGATGTGCGCCTGTCGGACATTGCCCGGCAATTGGAGATGAGCGAACCGGGCTTCTCACGCTTTTTCAAGCGCAATACCGGCCACGGCTTCATCGACCTGATGCGCAAGTTCCGCGTGCAGCGTGCCTGCCGGTTGTTGTTGCAAAGCCAGATGTCGGTGGCGGATATCTGCTTTGAGGTGGGCTACGCCAACCTGTCCAATTTCAACCGCCACTTTCGCATCGAAATGCACCAGACGCCGAGCGAATATCGGCGGCAGACCGCACTGCATCTATTCAACCCCATCGGCAAGGTCTGAGCCTGTTGGTTTTCTGACCAAACCGTCGGCTAATTCGCGTTTTTTCTAAACAGTTCAAGCCATTGAGCAAAGTTGGTACAGCCTGTGCAAACGTTTGCGGAACGAACTTGCGCACCAAGTTCACCCCTACCCGGCAAATCGGGCTCAAACCGCGTACGAATAAGGATTTTCAATGCACCCCACCTCAAGGCCCCGCGCTTGCTTTGGTGTTTCCTTGCTACTGGCTGCCGTTACGGGAGTACTCAGTGCACCCATTTTGGCGCAGGAAAAGCCCGTCGATGACTCAGCACAGGGCGAAGCCCTCAGCCCAGAAGCCAATCCCCCGGCAAAAAAAGGCGTTTATCTGTCGGAGTGGTTCAACCAGGACCTGACGCTGATCGGCAGCAAAGACATCAGCTTCGGACCCAAGCCCCAGGACGACGTCTACCTGGAGTACGAGTACTTCGGGCGCAAAGGGCCCTTTGAGTTGTACGGCTATATCGACGTACCGAAGATCCTCACCATCGGTAACAGCAATGACAAAGGCGTGTGGGACCATGGCTCGCCGGTGTTCATGGAGCATGAACCGCGGATCTCCATCGACTACCTCGCAGGCCGCAGCCTGGCGATTGGCCCGTTCAAGGAATGGTATGTGGCCTTTGACTGGATCTACGACCATGGCAGCAACAAGGAAAACCGCGCCAACACCCTTTACAGCGGCCTGGGCACCGATATCGAGACCCACTCGCGGGTCAACCTGTCGGCCAACTTCTATGGGCGCTACCAGTGGGAAAACTACGGCGCCAGCAATGAATATTCCTGGGACGGCTACCGTGCGCAAATGAAGTACATCGTGCCCATCGGCAAGTTCGACAATGGTGCTTCACTCACTTATATCGGTTTTACCAACTACGATTTCGGTTCCGACCTGCACAAGGACAACCCGGCGCGCACCGCCAATTCCCTGGTGGCCACCAACGTGCTGCTGTACTCATTCACTCACCTGCGTTTTACCTTGGTGGGACGTTACTTTCATAACGGCGGTAACTGGGAGGACGGCAGCGAGTTGAATTTCGGCGAAGGCAACTTCCGCGCCCGCTCCGACGGCTGGGGTTACTACGCCGGCGTGGGCTACCAATTCTGATCAAGGAGCTATAGATGAAAACACTTACCCGTGTCTCGCTGGCCGTCGGCCTGGCCCTGCTGCCCCACGTGGTGCTGGCGGATAACCCGGCGCCGATCAAACCCAAGGTGATGCTGATCACCATGTTCGCCCCCGAGGCGCAGACCTGGATCGACCGCCTGGAGCTCAAGCAAGAAGTGCGCGTGCCGGGTTTGTCTGCCGACTATCCGGTGATTCGCTGCAATACCCAGGACGTGTGCCTGCTGGTGACCGGCATGGGCCAGACCAATGCTGCCGCATCGACCCTGGCCCTGGCCCTGTCGCCCAAGTTCGACCTGCGCCAGAGTTACTTCCTGATCGCCGGGATTGCCGGCATCAGCCCCAAGCACGGCACCATCGGCACTGCTGCCTGGGCTCATTACCTGGTGGAGTTTGGCACCCAGTGGGAGCTTGATTCCCGGGATGCGCCCAAGGATTGGCCGACCGGTTATATCGGCATCAACACCAAGGGCCCCAACGAAAAACCACCACTGGACTACAAGACCGAAGTGTTCGAGCTCAACCCCAAGCTGCAAGCCAAGGCCTTTGCCTTGTCGCACCAGGTTGAGCTGACGGAAAGCAAGGAGTCGGCGGCCTGGCGCAAACACTACCCTGCCGCCCCGGCCAACCAGCCGCCGCAAGTCACGCGCTGCGACACCCTGGCGGGCAACACCTGGTTTTCCGGCACACGCTTGAGCGAACGCGCCGAAGTCTGGACCAAGTTGCTCACCGACAATAAAGGCGAGTACTGCACCACCCAACAGGAAGACAACTCCACCTATGAAGCGCTGCTGCGTGCCAGCCGCGAAGGCTTGGTGGACATCCAGCGCCTGGCCGTGGTGCGCGCGGGCTCGGACTTTGACCGGCCTTATCCGGGCTACAGCGAGGTAGACAACCTGCTCAAGTATGCGGACCAGGGCGGCTTTGTACCGGCGCTGGAAAACCTCTATCGCACGGGCAATCCGTTGGTCCAGGCGATTGTGAAGGATTGGTCGACGTGGGAAAAAGGCGTGCCCGAGGTCGAGTAAAGATCTAAATGTGGGAGGGGGCTTGCCCCCGATGGCAGTGTGTCAGTCAATGCATCTGACACTGACACACCGCCTTCGGGGGCAAGCCCCCTCCCACATTTGATACGGTTTACGGCAGGAAGATTATTTTGTCTGGGCTACCGCTGTTCACTTGCTCATAGCACTCAACTCCGTCAGCCAACGCTACTTCGCGCAGGCCGGTCGGCGCCAGCAACAAGCCTTCATCAAAGAACTGCCCGAACGCCTCCAGCATCACCGCACATTGCTCACAGCTATAGAGCAACGAATTGACCCCCACCACCGACCCACCCTTGCGGTACAGCGCCAAGGCAGGCAGTTGCACGTGACCGTCGACCGGTGCGGCAATAATCGCGATACGCCCGAACGGCGCCAACCCCGCCACCGCAGCGGGCAGCCAGAAGCCGGTGGTGTCGAAGATCACCTCGGCGCCGCCCTCGAACACTGCATGCACCTGGGCACCGAGTGCTTCCGGCTTGCCCAGGCCAATCGCGTCAACCCCTTGCGCCCGCAATGCCTCGACCTGATCAGCCTTGCGCACCGCCGCCAACACCTGGGCGCCGCGAATCCTGGCCAGCGCCAACGCCGCACTGCCGACGGCACCATTGGCGCCAATCACCAGCAAGCGCGTGCCCTTACCGACACCGCTGCGCTCCAGGGCATCCCAGGCGGTGGTATACGGCACACCCAGGCTGGCGGCCTGGGCAAAGCTCAGGCGACTGGGTTTATGCGCCACGCCTGTGGCTGACACCCGAAGGTATTGGGCATGGGAGCCGCCAGCGAAAAAGCCCAGGTCACGACCGGTACCCCAGACCTCCTGGCCGAGCAGCGCTTGCGGGCCTTCCACCACCACGCCGGCAAAGTCACGCCCGGGAATGCGTGGCAACGTGGTGTAGGGAAAACGGCCGAGTACATTTTTTACGTCGCTGGGGTTCAGGCCCGCGGCTTTTACCTGGACCAGTACTTCATCGGCGCCCGGCACGGGCATGGCGACATCGACCAGGTGCAGGTTGGCGAGGTCGCCAGTGGCGCTAAATTGCAGTGCTTTCATCAAAGACATCCTTCGAGGGGAAACGGCGTCAGGACAACCAATCGCTGAACAGCTGCTGCCCCATGGGCCAGAGTTTTTCGCCGAGCAATATGCCCATCAGGCCCACCAGGGCAATGGCTGGCGGCGCGGGCGAGCGGAAGTCCAGCGCGCCATAGATAACGCCGACAAACAGGCCGATGGCCAGGGAAATCAGATAGTTCATGGAGGCTAGGCCCAGTTGATTGATGGGCTCAGCTTAAGGCGCGCCTGGGGTCGGCATCGGCCAAGTGCTTCAGGATTTCGGCCAACCCGCGTACTGCGAAGGCGATACCCCCAGTTCCCTGCGGAACATGTCGCTGAAACTGCTGGGCGAATAACCCAGGCCGCGGGCAATGCCGCTCACCGACTGGCCCTGGACCAACTCCGCGGCTGCCGTCGCCAACTGCACCTGGCGCCGCCACTCGGCAAAGCCCATGCCCAGATGGTTCTGGAACAGTCGCGCCAGGGTGCGCACGCTGGCGCCCGCGGCCTCGGCGTGCTGCTCGAAGGGGATTTCCAGGGAGGGCGCAGCCATGACCGCCTGGCAGGCCTTGATCAGCCGCCGATCAGCCGCCACCGGCATGGCGATGCGGATTGGTGAGCGGCGTGCGCGTTGCAGCTCCAGCAGGGCCAGGCCGACGACCGCCTCGTAGTAGCCGGCATCGCCATGATCGCCTTGTTCGACCAACGTCACGATCAATTCACGCAACAACCGGCCTACTTCGATGACCTGCACCTGGCTGTCCAGCGTCGCTGCCAATGCCGGACGCAGGTAGATATTGCGCATTTGCAAATCGGAAACCACACGGATTCCGTGCTCCACCCCCGGCGGCAACCACACGGCGCGCTGGGGCGGCACCACCAGGGCTTCGCGGGGCGTCTCGACCCACATCACACCGCTCATGGCATAGAGCAACTGGCCCCAATCGTGGCTATGGGGCTCCACGTATAACCCACGCGGATAGGTGCGCGCCAACGGCTGCACAGGGACGGCGTGATTACTGAGGTCGGGAGGCGCGGCCAGGGCCATGGCGGGTACACATTAATCGAAGACAGGTGAGCATGGTAAAGACTCACCGCCGACAAGCGAACTGTTTTAACGCACCCTGCAGGCACCGGTTTGCCCGGGCCTGCAGGTCGAACACCTCAGGTGTGGGCCGACTTGGCGCATTCGCAGCCCGTCGCGGCGGCGCAAGGCTCACCGTGGGCATGGTGCTCGGCACAGCCCTGGCAGCAATAACCCTTACCGTCCTTCATGATCGCATCGCTGCCCAGTACGCATTTGCAGTGTGGGCAAGCACAGGTTTGATCTGGCATGGTCAGACTCCTTTTTCATGGTCGTCGCGATGCGGCGAACACCGCACCTTAAGCAGTGACTGCGCATACGACGCCAAGGTTCAGCGCCATCAGTCGGCCGCCCGGGTATTGCTGCGATACATGAACACCAGCGCCAGGGCCAGGCAGAGCATCGCCACGATGCGGCTCCCTGATAATTCGATGGCCGGGTTGCCCAGCCAGCCGAAGTTGTCGATCAGCATGCCCATGCCCAACTGCCCGACAATCACCGCCACCGTGGCGACAGCCGTGCCGACCACCGGCACCGCGCCGACCATCACCAGCATGTACACCACACCGAACAAGGCGCCGGTCAATTGCCATTTCGGCACGTCCAGCAGGCTGACGGCCTGGGCCGGCTCGAAGAAAAATATCAACAACGCCGTAATGAGCGCGCCAACGGCAAAGGTCAGCAGGCTGCTGCGCAACACCCCAACCGTCTGGCCCAGGCGCCCATTGATCGCGGCCTGCACGCTCAACACCGCCCCCGCCGCAATCACCACCACCAACAACAGAATCAGATTCATCGTCTTACCCTCGTGCAATCAGGACCAGTGCAGCCACAATCAACGCCAGCGCGATCCAGCGCTCGCCATTGACGCGCTTGCGCGCCGTGCCGAACCAGCCGAAATGGTCGATCAACACACTCTTGCCCACCTGGCCCGACAGGATCGCAATCATGGTCATGGCGATACCGATGTGGGGCGTGGCGAGTGTCAGCACCACCACATACATCGGCCCCAAAAACCCGCCGATCAACTGCCAGCGTGGCAGCTGGGTGAATGCCGGGCCCTGCTGCGGGCCGCTGAACAGCAACAGCAGAAGCAGGATCGCCGTGCCGACGCCGAAGATGCTCAAGGTCGCCCACAAATGTCCGACCTGCGCGCCCAACGGCCCAAGCAATCCGGCCTCCACTGACAGCCCCATGCCCGCCAGGATCACCAACGGCAACAGCAGCAACCGTAGGAGGTTTTTATTTGGCCTGGCCTGCGCCAAGCCCTCGATTGTGCGTGCCTGCATACATCACCTGCGTATCAATAAAGGAAACATGGCGCGCATTATCCGGTGGCCGCCCTGTGCGATAAATGGGAGTATACGGACAACACCTTTGCGCAATACGCACAGCCTGGAGGCATGATGCAGGGCTTGAATGAACTGAGCTTCAAGGCGCTGCGCCTGTTCGTGGCCGTGCTAGACCATGGCAGCTTTTCCGAAGTGGCCCGCCGCGAGGGCCTGGCGCCCTCCTCCATTTCACGGCAGATCCAACTGATGGAACAGGCCCTCGGCCAACAATTACTGTATCGCCATACCCGCGCCGTGAGCGCCACCGAAGCCGGACGCCTGCTCGGGCGGCACGCACGCCTGGTATTGGAACAGTTGGAAATGGCGAACCAGGCCCTGCAGGAACAGGACAGCGAGCCCAGCGGGCTGGTGCGGATCAACGCGCCGATGGTATTCGGCCAGCGCCACCTGTCTCCCTGGCTGGGCGCGTTGTGCCGGCGCTACCCAAAGCTGCAACTGGATATCCAGCAGACCGACACTTTCGTCGACCCGCTGCAAGATGGCACCGACCTGTTGTTCCGTATTGGCGTGCTCAATGACTCCGGCATGCAGGCACGCATCTTTGCGCCCCAGCGCTTTCGCATCGCCGCCAGCCCCGCCTACCTGGCGCAACACGGCACGCCGCGCCACCCCGACGAACTGGCCCACCACCAATGCCTGGCGTACAAAGGCATCACCGGCCAGCAACGCTGGTTCTTCCGCCACGGCCAGGGCGACTGGACACCCTACAGCGTCAAGGGCCCGATTACCGGCAACCACGCCGACACCCTGACCCACGCCGCCGAACAGGGTCTGGGGCTGGTGGTGTTTCCTTCCTGGCTGATTGGCGAAAGCCTGCGCGCCGGCACTTTGCGGGCCGTGCTGACCGACTATGAAGTCGCGACAACCCTGGAGCCTCAGCAGATTGCTGCTTTGTGGCCGGGCAGCCGGAGGCTGTCGTTGAAGGTACGTACGGTGATTGATTATTTCGTGGAGTGTTTTGGGGTGGTGCCGTATTGGGATCGGTGACCCCTGGTACGCTCCAGACACGCCACTGGTGAGGGAAATTTCCTCGTAGGAAAAGTAGGCACGTTCTGATTTTGCGGGCCAGTATTTTTGGGCACGGTGCGTTGGGGCAGACTTTGGCGAATTCTTTTTTGGAGAGACGCCATGGATGTCGTGTATTACAAGCCATCACGTGCCGAACGAGCGGCTTTGACCAGTGGTCGAGCCGTCTTTGATAGCGCCCGTAGTTTTGGCTATATTTGGCCAAAACACGGGGAAGACCACATGATTACCGTTGCGTTGGGTGAGGCAAAAAACAATCTGTCCAAGCTGGTCGATGAAGCCGCCGCCGGCAAAGTCATCACCATTGCCAAGCATGGCCGTGCAATGGCACAGCTTGTGCCCATCGGTAAATCCAAGGGCCGGCGAATTGGCGCAATGAAGGGGAAGCTGGTCATCCCTGACGACTTCGACGCACCGCTGCCCAGCGATTTGTTGGATGCGTTTGAGGGCAGTCCTTCATGAGACTGCTGCTGGATACCCATATCCTGCTGTGGGCACTCAACGATGACCCCAGATTATCTGGCAAAACCCGCAAGCTGATTGAAAATGCCGCAGACGTCTACGTCAGTGCGGCAACATTCTGGGAAATGGCAATCAAAGTTGGCGTTGGAAAGCTTGCCGTAGACCTGGATGAAATACGTGAGTATTGCCTGGAAAGCGGTTTCGTCGAACTCCCCATCACCTCGGAGCACGCCATTGCAGTCAAGGATCTCGAACATCATCACAAGGACCCTTTCGATCGGCTGATTATTGCAACAGCGATGAGTGAACCAATGAAGCTACTAACAGCCGATCCGCAGGTTGCCCAATACACATCCTTAGCAATGTTGGTTTAGGTCATACCCCAGTAGCGCTATGTCCAATCAAAACAACCATTGCCCAATCAACCACGCATTCGCCCCACTGATCACCGCGAACAGAAACCACGCCAACAACCGCGTGGGCAGTCGGTTTACGAACGGCCCCATCAACTGTTTATCACCGGTCATGCGGATCAGCGGGTACAGCGCAAAGGGCAACTGCAGGCTCAGGACCACCTGGCTGAGGATCAGCAGCTTGCCGATGGCATCGTCACCCATCAGCCACACGCCGAGGAACGCCGGGATCAGCGCCAGCCCGCGGGTAATCAGGCGTCGTTGCCAGCAGGGTATGCGCAGGTTCAGGTAGCCCTCCATGATCACTTGCCCGGCAATCGTCCCGGTAAAGGTCGAGCTTTGCCCCGAGGCCAGCAAGGCGATACCGAACAGGATGCTGGCAAAGGCGCCGCCTACAAGCGGGTCGAGCAGGTGGTAGGCGTCCTGGATTTCCACCACATCGGTATGGCCGGTCTTGTAGAACGCCGCCGCAGCCAGCACCAGGATCGCCGCGTTGACCAGCAAGGCCAGGGCCAGGGAGCCGATGGTGTCGATACGCGCCAGCTTGACCGCATCCTGTTTGCTGGCCAGGTCCTTGCCGACCAGGCGGGTTTGCACGATGGAGGTGTGCAGGTAGAGGTTATGGGGCATCACCGTGGCACCGAGGATACCGATGGCCAGGTACAGCGGAGCAGCGTCGCTGATGGCCGACAATGACGGGGTGAAACCGCTGAGTACATCGGGCCAATAGGGTTTGATCAGCATCAGCTCGATAAAGAAACACACGCCAATGGTCGCCACCAGCGCCAGCATGATCGCTTCCAGGCGGCGAAAACCGCGGTTTTGCAGGGCCAGGATCAACAGCGTATCAAAGGCTGTGATGACGATACCGGTGGTCAGCGACACGCCAAGCAGCAGGTGAAACGCCAGGGCGCAACCGAGCACTTCGGCCAGGTCGGTGGCGATAATGGAAATTTCCGCCAACAGCCACTGGGTCCGTGAGGAGCGCTTGCTGTAGCGCTCACGGCACAGTTGCGCCAGGTCTTTGCCGGTGGCGATACCCAGGCGCGAGCACAGGCATTGCACCGCCATGCCTGCCAGGCTGGCCAGCAGCACCACAAACAACAGACTGTAGCCGTAACGAGACCCGGCTTCGATGGCGGTCGCCCAGTTGCCAGGGTCCATGTAGCCGATGGAGATCAACAGGCCGGGGCCGGCGAACATCAGCATCCGTTTGAAAAACGATGCCTTGGGGTCAACAATGACGGAGCCGGCCACTTCCGGCGGGCAGAACGGGGCGGTAGCGATTTTAGGCAGGCTGAATTTCACACGGTATTCCAGGCAAATACACAAGACTTGGGCAGCAGCTTATCAGTCGGAGGCGACCGTGCGCATCACTGTATCCCGCGG
Source organism: Pseudomonas khavaziana (assembly GCF_036704165.1). Classification (NCBI taxonomy): domain Bacteria; kingdom Pseudomonadati; phylum Pseudomonadota; class Gammaproteobacteria; order Pseudomonadales; family Pseudomonadaceae; genus Pseudomonas; species Pseudomonas khavaziana. The sequence continues at coordinate 2,732,815 of NZ_CP129946.1, read as the reverse complement.
CAAGTCGAACGCCTCCACCACTTGCACCACCAGGTCCAGCTCCTGGTTCAGCGCTTCGCGCTCCATGCGCTGGCGAATCACGCCAATCACCAACACCGCCAAGGTGGTGATCGAATACGCCGGGCCGGAAAACGCCCGGACACCGCTGACCAGCAGCATCGCCGCGGCCAGCGCCTGGCCCACCAGCGGAATCGCGGTGACCGCACCCCGGCGCAGGATAAACCCGGTCAGCCCTGCCAGCGCGGTGCCGCTCAAGGCGGTGGTGGCCGAGCGGCCCACATCGAAGCGGGTGAACAGCCCCTGCTCTTTTTGCGCCGCAGCCTTGAGTTCGGCGTCGAACGCCTGGCGGTCGGCGCGGCTGAGTTTGTCCTTGTACTGCTCGATGAGCTTTTCTGCGACCTGCCCTTCGATATCCGCCAGCGCCACGCTTTCAAGCGCAGCGTCGAACTTGATGCCCAAGCGTTGCGCCACATCTTCGGCAATCTGCCGATAGCCCACGCCATGGCCACGGGCCAGGTTCATAAAGCTGTCGCCACCCATGCGCTGCAACTCGATGGCCAGCTTCAGCGGTTCGCGCACGCTGGCATCAATGGAGGCACTGCGTTTTTGCGCCATCAGCTCGGCAAGAAACTTCAACTCTTCCGGCCGCGCCTGCACCAGCGCCGGGTACAGGTCCCCATCCTCCTCGGCAAAACGCACTTCACTGCTGCGCAGGTCGGCGCGGATCAAACCGCGCCGCTCCTGCAGCAGGTCGGTGTATTGCACCACTGTCTTCAATTGCGGCCAGTAGGCGGCGTGATCGAAGCTGGCCAGGTGCACATTAGTGACCTTGGTCTTCAATGCGGGCGTTACGTCAATGGCATAACGGCCGATACAGCGCTCGGTATCCGGCTTCATCGCCAAGGCCCAGTCCTTGCTCGAATGACAATTGATCAGCCGGCCCTTGAGCGGCGCCGACACGTCATCCCAAGGGCTCGACGTACAGATCGCCCCGCCCATCAGCAATAGGTTATTCAACGGCAGTTCACGGGCGACTTCGGGGCTGGCCAGCAGGCTCTTGACCAGGATGCGCGCGCCCAGGGAATGGCCGATCAGGTTGATGCGCCGCACCGGCAGCGACTCGGCGTGCAGGTAGCCGGCCAGCTCGGGCAACAAGGTCTTGGCCACCTCGTCGACCCGCGCTTCGACACTTTTGTAATGGTCAAGAAAATAGGCAATCGCCTTGCCCACGCCTACCGTCGCCGCGCCCAGGCCACCGCCGCCGAGCATCGAGGTGATCACATCCTTGAACGGTGCAAACAGGTTTTCCAGGAAATGCCCCGCCGGCCAGAACAACATCAGGTTGGTCGAGCCCTCGATACCTGCCAGTTGTGCCTTGAAATTGCCCAACTGCTGGCGGTTGAAGAAGGCCGAGTAACCGTGGACATAGAGATTGAGCACCTCCCCCTGGGGCTCGCCACACAGAACGAACGTGGGCTTGCGGGTGCGGTGCATTTCATCCCACTGGTGTTGCATGGGCCGGTGACTCCTGGTGGCAAGGGATGGCGATAGTAACAAACCAAGCCGAGAAGGAAGGTGAATCCTGACCAGCGTTCGGCCCCATCAGAACGAGGGTGCCGCCTTGAACCTGCCCAGGCAGGGCGTTGGGGAGTCTTCTAGATTTCGCTGGAACACCGCGGTAAATGCGCTGCAAGCGTGATAGTGCATGACGATAGATAGTCATGTGAGGAATCTGGAATTTTGACTGTCCCACTATAAAGCAGACAGCAAAAAAGCCCGGCTTGGCCGTAATGCTGTTCAGTTAAGGCATTTTGTAGGAGCGAGCTTGCTCGCGAAAAACTCATAGGCGCCGCGTTCATTCAGGAAGCACGCGTTATCGTTGACGTTTTTCGCGAGCAAGCTCGCTCCTACAGAGGGCGGTATACGCTTAACTGAACGGCATTGCGGCTTGGCCGGGCATACGGTAGTTCTATCAGTATCAGCAAGCAAAATTGTCAATCTTGACCTGGCCATCTGGGAAGGTCGCGATGATTTCCAACTCACCGCCCATCGCACGGATATAGTCACGCAACGTACTGATGTACATGTCGGTGCGCCGTTCCATCTTCGAAACCGCCGCCTGATTGATGTTCAATGCCTTCGCCAGGCTTGCCTGGCTCAACTGCTGGGCCTTGCGCAACTCATGCAGCGGCATTTCTTTCAAATGTTGCTGAAGTATCTGCTCGGCATCGGCAAGCGACTCGGGCGTCATACGAGCTTTCAATTCCGCGAATTTCTTAGCCATGGTCACGGCCCTCTTTACGCAATGTTTCTAAATGTACGTCGTACAACTTCTCTGCCAAGGGTACGTACTCGTGGTACCAACGGTGCTGTGCAGTTTTATCGCCACCTATGAGCAGCACCGCACAACGCCGGAAGTCAAAGGCGTACAACACTCTGAAAGGTCGTCCTGCATGCTGTACCCGCAGCTCTCGCAGGTTGCCGTGTCGAGCGCCCTTGATATTGCTGCTATGGGGAAAGCGCAGCCCCGGCCCGAACAGCCCCAGCAAATCAACACTGGCAGCCACCGAAGATTGCTCCTTTGCATCCAAGCCACCCCACCAGTCCCCGAATTCATCCGTGTATTCAATGTCCCAGTTCATGCAAATATGCCACCCAAGGAATATAAACTCAAGGGCATAACTTTAGGTCGACGTTGGTTAGCCAGCCAACCGCGCTCCGGAACAAATTGTGTGTACATTCTTCAGCCTGGCGGATGAGCAATAAACTCTGTGCATTCAGGAACCGGTATTACTTCAAAAAAAAACCGCCCTTTCGGGCGGTTCAAAAAACTCGGCCTTGATCAAAAACCGAGGGAGAAACTGACCGTTACCGCATGGTCCTTGTCGTTGCGTGAGAGCTGACCCGAATAGCCCAGGCCCAGCTTGCCGTTCTGGCTGATCTGGTAATCCAGGCCCGCTTCCACCACCGCGCTGTCCTTGGCAATCGGCACGCCCTGGTTGCTGAACGAGCCACCGCCATTGATAAAGCTCAGGTCGGCGTCAGGCTTGGTATCGCCGAAGGCATGGCGCCAGCCAATGCTGCCCCGCGGGGTGATTTTCGAGCCGTTGCCCAAGGTGATGGTCTGGCCGATGCGTACGCCCAGGGTCGAGTAGGTGATGTCCTGGTCGGCATCGCCGCGCAGGGCTGCCGAACCGCCCTTCTCCTTGATCGTGTCGCTGTCGTAGTTGACGTAGGCCAGGCCGACGAAGGGTTCCAGGGCGACGCTGGCGGTCTGGATGGTGTAGCCGACTTCACCGAACACCTGTGCACTGCGTGCCTTGTAGTCGGCTTTCAGGCGTTGGCCCTCGCCGCCCACGGCCACGTTGCGCTTGCTTTCGATGTCATGCCAGCTGTACGCCACGCCCATGCGTGCGGCGAAGGCTTCCTGCTGGTAGGCGGTGTACGCCATCAGGTGGTAGCTGTCGACGTCGGCGCTGGAGTTGCGGCGTTTGGCATCCAGGTCACTGCGGGTGTAGCCGGCAGCCACGCCTACGCGCCAGGCGTCATCCACTTGTTTGTCGGTGCCGAGCAGGAAACCGCTGAGGTTGCGGTCCAGCTTGGCGGTGTTGCTGTCGCCGCCCAGGTGCCCCCAGGTGCCGAGTACACGCATCCAACCGACCATCTCACCGTGGCAACCGGCGCTGGTCAGGCGATTTTCGCTTGGCGCCAGGGCATTGCGTGGGTCGTCCTCGCGGTAGCAACCGGGTTGGCGCAGACGCTCGTTGACCGCGTCACGCACGTAACGCGAATCTTCGAGCATCGCGCTGGCGGTGCTGGCGTGGATCTCGCCGGACAAGCTATCAAAGGCTGCACGTGCGCCTGCCACGTCAGCGTTAAGCAGTGCGTTCTGCACCGCTGCGCCACCCACTGCCGCACCGCTGCCCAACGCCGCCGCCACGCCGCGCTGGTTCCCGGTGGCCGCCACGCTGGCATAGCTGACGTCGTTACGGCTGACCGCCAGGGCCACCTGGGTCGGGCTGTAGTTCAGTGCGGTATTGAGGAACGCCAGGTTCTCCAGGTTGGTGGTGGCGAAGGTGCCGTTGACCGCGCCTGCGGTCAGCAGCGTGTAGTTGGTCGCGCCGGCATAGGGGGCCAGGTTGATCACGTTCAAGGTGCCGCCCAGGTTGGCGGTGCCGCCAACCGCCAGAGAGCCGGTGGTGGATGGGGTGATCACCAGGTTCAGCGCCCCTGTGCTGGCGTTGGTGAAGTTGCCAGCCACACTCAACTTGCCGCCGTCAGGCGTTACCGAGCCGTTGTTGACCAGCGAACCGACACTGCCGTTACCGGTCAGGCCCGCACCGCTGGCCACGCTGACTTGGCCGCCAAGCACTGCGCCAGGATTGGCCGCGTTACCCACCTGCAGCACGCCTTCGTCCACCGCCACGGTGCCGCTGAAGGGCTGGTTGCCGGTCAACAACAACGCGCCTGCGCCTTGTTTGACCAGGGCACCGGTACCGCTCAAGATGCCGCTGAACTGCCCGTTGGTGCGCTGTACAAACAGCAGCCGCGCATTGTTGAGGATCCTGCCACGCAGGCTGGTGGTCGTGCCCGCCAGCGTACCGCCACTGACCGTGGTGCCGCCGGTGTAGGTATTGGCACCGGTCAGCAGCAAGGTGCCAGAGTCCAGCTTGTTGATCCCGCCGGTGCCTACCAGCGGGGCATCGATCTGGGTGGTCACGCCGGAGTTGACCCGTACCGCAGCAAGGCTGCCATCGGCCGCATTGGAGGGGCTCAAGCTGCCGCCTTCGCCGGCGGCCAGCGTGTAGCCGGCGTCGAGGAATTGCAGGCCGGTGAAACCTTGGTTGCCGACCACTGTCACGGTGCCACCCTGCCCGCCAAACACGGCGAACTGATTGGTGGAAGCCTGGCCCAGGGTGCCGGTCGGATCGGTCCAGTTGGTGCCCGGACCCCAGGTGCCACTGCCGCCGTCGATGCTGCCATCCGGGTTGGTGGTGCCGCCGTTCCAGAACTGGATCTGCCCAGGGGTGGTCTGCACCACCAGGTTGAGCTGGTTGGCCAGTGCGGTCTGCAGGCTCACGTTGCCCAAGGCGACTGGCAAGGTACCGAAGGTGACGCCGTTATCGGTCAAGTTGCCGCCGTAGCGGAACAGTTGGTACACGCCGAGCCCAAAGCCTCCCGCATCGCTGACGTTGAGCGTACCGTCCAGGGTCAGGTTGCCGGCGACATTTACCGCAGTGCTGGAGGCACCCGGCGCACCGAGGGCGAAGTCCAGGGTGGTGCCCGACGATAAGGCCAGCGCACCCACCGACAGTGGCGTCGCTGCACCGGCTTTGAGTACCGATCCGTCCGCCATGTTCACCGCACCGCCCAGCGTGCCGCTGCCACCGAGGGTCGCACCGCTGGCAACTTGCACCGCAGCGCTGTTGAGGGTGCCGTTGACCAACAGGCTGCCGGTGTTGACGTTGGTTGTGCCGGTAAAGGTGTTGTTGCCGGTCAGCAGCAATGCGCCGGTGCCGGTTTTGTTCAACACGCCAGTACCGGTGAGGTTGCCGGTGTAGGTGCCATCGGTGGCTTGCTCAAAGGTCAATACCGCATTGTTGACGATGGCGCCTTGCAGGCTGTTGGTGCTGCCGGTGGTGGTGCCGCCGCTGAGCGTAGTGCCGCCGCTGTAGGTGTTGGCAGCGGTCAGCAACAAGGCGCCGCTACCGTTTTTCACCAGGCTGCCGCTGCCGCTGACCACGCCGTTGAGGGCCAGGTCATGGCTACCGGCAAGGCTCAGCGGGCCGCCCAGATTGATGGCATTGGCCAGTTGCAGGTCAGTGCCGCCATCCAGTTGCGCGGCGCCGCCGACCGTCAGTGCGCCACTGCCCAGGGCGTCGTTATTGCCGAGCACCAATTGACCGGCATTCAGCCCGGTGCCGCCGCTGTAGCTGTTGGTGCCATTGAGGGCCAGCGTCGCAGCGCCGTTTTTCACCAGGCTGCCGCTGCCGCTGATGTCGCCATTGAGGGTCAGTGCATTGCTGCCGCCCACCGCCAGGGCGCCGTTGAGTACCGCCGCATTGGCCAGGGTGACCGCCGCGTTGCTGTCCAGCGTAGTACCAGCGGCCGCCGTCAATGCGCCAGAGCCCAGGGCGCTGTTGTTACCGACCACCAGCGTACCGCCATTCAGGGCGGTGCCACCGGTGTAGCCGTTGGCGCCGTTGAGCACCAGAGTGCCGCTGTCGAGCTTGGCCAGGGTGCCGGCGCCGTTGAGCGTCACGCCCAGGGTCGCGGTGACGTTCGGGTCGACGCGCACGGCGGTGTTGCCGGTGCCGCCATTGACCAGGTTGAGCACACCCGCCGCGCCGGAGGCCAAGTTGTAGCCATCGGTGACGAACTGCATGCCAGTGAGGTTTTGCGTGCCGTCTACCGTCACAGTGCCCGCCGCCCCTTGGAACACCGCGAAACTGTTGTTCCAGTTTTGGTTGAGCGTGCCGTCGACATTGGTCCAGTTGGTCGTGCCGGCGGTCCAGGTACCGTTACCACCGTCGATGGCACCGTTGCCGATCAGGCTGTTGCCATCCCAGAACTGCACGGTGGTGTTGGGTGCGGTGACCAGCAGGTTGACCTTGTTATTGATCGCGGTCTGCACTTGCAGGTCGCCCGGGATCACGCTGCCCGGCAGTGTGCCGAGGGTCAGGCCGTTATCGGTGAGTGCACCGCCGTAGTTGATGAGGTTGTAGACGCCGCTGCCAAAACCGCCGATATCGGTGACATTGAGGTTGCCGTCCAGGGTCAGGTCGCCGCCGACATTCAGCAGCCCGCTGCCGCCGCCCAGCACTGGGGTGCCGAGGCCGACATCCAGATTGGCGTCGCCGCCCAGTATCAATGAGCCCACCGACAGGGTGCTGCCGGCGTTCAGGCCGATATGGCCACCGTCTGCCACCGTCACGGCACCGGCCAGGGCACCGCTGCCGACCAGGGTCGCACCGTTGTTCACCGCAACCGTACCGCTGGCCAGCGAACCTGTGACATTCAAGGTGCCGCCGTTGACGTTCGCCACGCCGGTGATGCCGTTGGTGCCGGTCAGGTTGAGTACACCGCTGCCGTTTTTATCCAGGCTGCCGGCACCGCCCAGCGAGCCGCCGAAGGTGTTGTCCAGGTTGCTGCCACCCACTGCCAGCGTACTGCCGCCAGCCACTTGCACCACACCGTTGCCGGCCAGGCTGTTGAGGCTGGCATTGCCGCCCAGGTTGAGGCTCGCGCCTGTGCCGACGGTGACGCCGGAAGTAGTGCCCAGCGCGCCATTGCCCAGCGTGGTCACGCTGCCGGCCGCCACAGTGAGCGGGCCGCTGAAGCTGTTGTTGCCAGTCAGCAGCAGGTCTGCCGCGCCGTTCTTGATCAGCGCCGCATTGCCGGCGAGTACACCGGCCAGGGTCAGGTTGTTGTTGCCAGCGACGGTGAGGTCGCCGTTAAGGTTGACCGCATTGGCCAGCACCAGCGGCGCGCCATTGGCCAGGCTCGCCGCACCGCTAACGGTCAGGGCGCCAGAGCCCAGGGCCGCGGCGTTGCCGAGGGTCAGCGTACCGGCATTGAGTGCCGTTCCGCCGCTGTAGGTGTTGACGCCGTTGAGGGTGAGGTTGGCGCCACCGGTTTTGGTCAGCGAAGCCGCGCCATCCACTATGCCGTCAAGGCTCAGGTCGTTGCTTCCGCCGACCGTCAATGCCGCATTCAGGCTGGTGTTGTTGGCCAGGGCCAGCGCGGTGCTGGTGTCCAGGGTCGCCGCACCGTTGACCGCCAAGGCGCCGCTGCCGAGTGCCGACGCGTTGCCCAGGGTCAACAACCCCGCGTTCAGTTGGGTGCCGCCGAGATAGGCATTGGCGCCATTGAGGGTCAGGTTGCCCGCACCGCTTTTGGTCAGGCTGCCGGCGCCACTGACCAGGCCGTTCAGGCTCAGGTCGGCGCTGCCCAGAATGCCCAGGTTACCGGCCAGGTTCACCGTGTTGGCCAGGGTCACTGCGGTGCTGCTGTCCAGGGTAGTGCCGGCGGCTGCGTTCAAGGTGCCGCTGCCAAGTGCACTGTTGGATGCGAGGATCAGCCCGCCCGCGTTCAGTGCAGTGGCGCCCGCGTAGGTGTTGTTGCCGCTGAGGGTCAAGCTGGCGATGCCGTTCTTGATCAGGCTGCCGGTGCCTGCCACGCTGCCGGCCAGGGTCAAGGCATTGCTGCCACCGACGCTCAAGGTGCCGTTGACGTCCACAGCGTTGGCCAGGCTGACAGCGGCATTGCTGTCCAGGGTGGTGCCGTTGGCGGTGGTCAGCACGCCGCTGCCCAGGGCACTGTCATTGCCAACAATCAAGGTGCCGCCATTGAGCGCGGTGCCGCCGGTGTAGCTGTTCGCACCGTTGAGCACCAGGGTGCCGGTGTCCAGCTTGGCCAGGGTGCCGCCGCCGTTGAGCGTGACGCCCAGGGTGGCGGTGACGCCAGGATCGACTCGCACGGCGGTGTTGCCACCGACGCCATTGAACAGGGTCAGGGCACCCGCCGTGCCGCCGGCCAGGTTGTAGCCGTCGGTGACGAACTGCAAACCGGTGACGGCTTGCGCACCGTCAACGGTGACCGTGCCTGCAGTGCCTTGGAACACCGCAAAGCTGTTCGGCGTCCAGGCTGTATCGAACGCGCCATTGACGCCGGTCCAGTTGCTGGCGCCTGCGCTCCAGGTGCCGCTGCCGCCTTCGATGGCTCCGTTGCCGCTGGTTTGGCTGCCGTCCCAGAACTGCACGTTGGTACTGCCGTTGACCAGCAGGTTGATCTGGTTGCCGATGGCGGTTTGCAGGTCCAGGTCAGAGGCCGGGATGTTTACCGGCAGGCTACCCAGCAGCAGACCGTTGTTGGTCAGGCCGCCGGTGTAGTCGATCAGGCGGTAGATACCTGCACCGAAGCCACCGATATCACTGACATTCAGGGTGCCATCCAAGGTCAGGTTACCGTTGACCTGCACCAGTGCCGTACCGCCAGTGGATGGCGCGCCAAGGCCAGCATCCAGGTTGGAGTTGGCATTGAGCAGCAACGAGCCGGTGGTCAAAGTAGTGCCCGAGTTGACGGCCAGGTGGCCGCCATCGGCGATGGTCACATTACCCAGCAAGGTGCCGGTGCCGCCCAGGGTCGCGCCGCTGCCCACGCTCACATTGGCGCTGGCGAGCGAACCGTTGACGAGCAGGCTGCCGGCGTTGACCAGGGTATCCCCGGTCAACGCGCTGAGGCCGCCGAGGGTCAAGGCGCCCGAGCCGTCCTTGGCAAAGTTGCCGAGGCCTGCCAATACGCCATCGAACGCACTGTCGAGGTTGTTGGCCCCGACGCTCAACGTGTTGCCCGCACCTACTGTTGCCAGCCCTGTGCCGGTGAGTGCACCGAGGCTGGCGCTGCCGCCCAGGTTCAGGGATGTCCCGCTCGCCAGGTTGACGCCGGCGCCGACACCCAATGCCCCGTTGCCCAGGGTGGTGAGGCTGCCCGATTGCACATCGAACAAGCCCGAGAACGAGTTGTTGCCTGTCACGCTCAGGTCAGCAGTGCCGGATTTGATCAGGCTGCCGCTGCCTGCCAGCACGCCGGCCAGGGTCAGGTTGTTATTGCCACCGCCCACGCTCAGGTTGGCATTGAGGTTGACCGCATTGGCCAGCACCAGCGGTGTAGTGTTGCCCAAAGTGGCCGCGCCGCCGACCGTCAAGGCGCCGGTGCCCAGGGCTGCTGCCGTGCCCAGGGTCAAGGTGCCCGCATTGAGGCTGGTGCCGCCTTGATAGGTGTTGATGCCATTGAGCGTCAGGTTGGCCGCGCCGTCCTTGACCAGCAAGCCGGTGCCGCTAAGCAGGCCACCCAGGGTCAGGTCATTGCTGCCGGCCACTGTCAGCGCCGCGTTCAACACGGCATTATTGCCGACGGTCAACGCAGTGTTGTTATCCAGGGTCGCTGCACCGCCAACGGTGAGGTCGCCCAATCCCAAAGCCGTCGCATTGCCCAGGGTCAGCGTACCGGCATTCAGGGTGGTGCCGCCGAGAAAGGCATTGGCGCCCGCGAGGGTGAGGTTAGCCGCGCCTTCTTTGGTCAGGCTGCCGGCGCCGTTGATCGCGCCCGCCAAGGCCAGGTCGGCCGTGCCGCCGATGCCCAGGTTGCCGGCCAGGTTGATTGCATTGTTGACGGCCAGTGCAGTGCTCGCATCCAGGGTGGTACCGCCTGCCGCATTCAAGGTGCCGCTGCCCAACGCTGTATTCGCCGCCAGGACCAGCCCCCCTGCGTTCAAGGCCACCGGGCCAAGGAAGGTATTGCTGCCGCCGAGGGTTACGCTGGCCGCGCCATTTTTGATCAAGCCACCCGCGCCGCCAATCACGCCATTGAGCGTCAGAGCGTTGCTACCCGCCAGGTTCAGGTTGCCATTAAGGGTGATGGCATTGCCAAGCTTTGCCGCGGTGTTGCTGTCGAGTGTGGTGCCCGCCGCAGCAGTCAGGGTGCCTGTGCCCAACGCACTATTGCCACCGACCACCAATGTGCCGCCATTGAGCAAGGTGCCGCCGGTGTAGCTGTTGGCACCATTGAGCACCAGGGTCCCGGTGTCGAGTTTGTCCAGCACGCCCGCCCCGGTGATATCGACGCCGAGGGTCGCGGTCGCCAGCGGGTCGACGCGCACCGCGAAATTGCCACTGCCCGTACTCAGTTGCCCGCCGGTGCCATTGACGAGGTTGTAGCCATCGGTGACGAACTGCATACCGGTCATGGCTTGCGCGCCATCAACGCTGACAGTCCCCGCCGCGCCCTGGAACACCGCAAAACCGCCGCCCCAGGTCTGGTTGAGGATGCCGTCGGCCGAGGTCCAGTTAGTACCGCCCGCCGTCCAGGTGCCGCTGCCACCGTCAACACTGCCGTTGGCCACGTTGTTGCTGCCGTCCCAGAACCGAATGTTCGGCGCCGACACCACCAGGTTGATCTGATTGCTGATCGCGGTTTGTACCAACAGGTCGCCCAGGCCATAACCCAACGGCACGCTGTTGACATTCAACGCGCCGGACAGGCCGCCGGTGTAGTTGATCAGCCGATACACCCCGGCGCCGAAGCCACCGGCATCGCTGACATTGAGGTTGCCGGCCAGGTTCACATTGCCGCCAACGTTCAGCAGCGAGGTCAGCGAAGGTGCGCCGAGGGCCACATCCATATTCGCGCCGGCACTCATGTTCAAGCTGCCGGCCGACAAGGTGGTGCCACTGCTCAGCGCCAGTTGCCCACCGCTGTTGATATTCACCGCGCCCAACAGCGAGCCGCTGCCGGTGAGGGTGCCACCGCTATTGATGTCGACCACGGCGCTGCCCAGGGAGCCGCTGAGGTTCAGGGTGCCCGCGTTGATCGTGGTGTTACCGGTAATGCCGCTGATACCGGTGAGGTCCAGGGTGCCGGTACCGACCTTGATCAAGCCACCTGTGCCGCTGAGGCTACCGTCAAAGGTACTGCTGGTGCCCAGGCCACCCACGCTGAGGTTGAAACCGCCACCCACCGCCACGTCGCCCGTTCCACTGAGGCCGGCCAGGCTGGAATCGACATTCAGGTTCAGCGCGGCACCGGCTGCTACGTTGGCCCCGGTACTGCCGGCCAGGGCATCGGCGCTCAACAGCGTGACGCTGCCGGACAGAATATCCACGGCCCCGGTGAAGGTGTTGCTGCCCGACAACGCCAGGTCAGCCAGGCCATTCTTGATCAGCGCACCCGCGCCGCTGATCACACCGTTCAGGGCCAGGTCGTTGTTGCCGGCGATGCTCAAGTCGGCGTTCAACGCAATGGCGTTGCCGATGCCGAAGGCCGCGCTGTTATCCAGGGTGGCTGCACCGCCGACCGTCAACGCACCACTGCCCAGGCCATTGGCATCGCCCAGGGTCAGGGTGCCGGCATTCAGGGTAGTACCGCCGCTGAAGCTATTGTTGCCATTGAGGGTCAGGTTGGCCCCGCCCTCCTTGACCAGTGCACCGGTGCCGCTGACGACGCCGCCCAACGTCAGCCCATTGCTGCCGCCCACGCTCAGCCCCGCATTGAGGGCTATGTTGTTGCCCAGGCTGACGCTTGCATTGCTGTCCAGGGTCGCCGCACCGCCGACGGTCAGGTTGCCAAGGCCCAGGGCCGAGTTGCTGCCGGCGATCAGGCTACCGGCATTCAAGGTGGTGCCACCGAGGAAGCCATTGGCGCCGTTGAGAATCAGGTTGGCCGCGCCATCCTTGGTCAGGCTGCCGGCGCCATTGATCACCCCGCCCAGGGTCAGGTCGGCCGTGCCGCCAATGCCCAGGTTGCCCGCCAGGTTGACTGCATTGGCCAGGGTGACCGCAGTGCTGGCATCCAGGGTGGTGCCCGCCGCAGCATTCAATGCTCCGCTGCCCAGCGCAGTAGCGGAACCCAGCACCAGCCCACCGGCATTCAGCGCGGTAGTTCCGGTACGGGTGTTGTTGCCGGTCAGCGTCAACAGGCTTGCACCGGTTTTGATCAAGCTGCCGGCGCCGGACATCACGCCGCCCAGGGTCAGCGGGTTGGTGCCGGTCAGCGTCAGGTTGGCGCCCAGGTCCACATTATTGGTGAGTAACGACGCGCCGCCAGCGTCAAGGTTGGCGGCGCCGGTCACACTCAATCCACCGCTGCCCAGCGCAGTGTTACTGCCCAGCACCAAGGTGCCGGCGCCCAGGCTGGTGGTGCCGCTGTAGCCGCTGTTGTCGCCATTGAGGGTCAGGCTGCCCGTGCCGCTGTGGATGATGCCACTGGCGCCGGACACCGCACCGCCCAAGGTCAGTGCGCCAGCCACGTCGGTGGTCAGGTTGCCGTTCAGGGCCAGTGTGTTGCCCAGGTTGATGGTACCCGGGGCCTGCAAGGTGGTGGCCGCGCTGACGGTCACCGCGCCAGTGCTCAACGCCAGGTCATTGCCCAGTTGCACCGAGCCGCCACCCAGGGTCGTCGCGCCGGTGTAGGTATTGGCACCGCTGAGGATCAGTTGGCCGCTGCCGGCCTTGGTCAAGCCGCCGATGCCCGAGAGCACACCGCTCAAGGTCAGCCCGGTCGAGGCACCCTGCACTGTCAACCCGCCAGTGCCCAGGGTCAGCAAGTTGTTCAGGGTCAGGCCATTGCCGGTGGCCTCGATGGTCCCGCCGTTGACGGTCAGCACACCGCTGCCGAACGTGGCGTTGTTATTGAATTGCGAAAGGCCGCCATTGAGCGTGGTGCTGCCGCTGACCAGTGGCCCTTGCAAAGTCCAGGTACCGCTGTTGATGGTCAGGTTGTTGAAGTTGACATAATTGGCGCTCGACGCCGTGCCGGTGCCGGTAATACCACCGCCAGCGCCGAGGGTGTTTTGCAGGATCAAGGTGTTGCTGCCCAGGGCGCCGCCATCCACCTGGCCGGTGGGTGCGAATGTCAGGTTCACCCCGATCAACCCGCCGAGGCTCAGGCCGATACCACCGCCGGCCGTCAAGGTCGAACCGGTGACGGCGGTGAAGGTGTTGGTACTGGCGGCCCCCATCGACACACCGCCGGATAGGGTGCCAGCGTTGAGGAAGGTGTTGCCGGTGGCAGAACTTTCGAAGGCTACGCGCCCGGTCAGGGTGCCGTTGTTGATCATGTTGACTTGCCCGCCGCCTTGCACCGCCACCACCGGCGTGTCGGAGGTGAACAAGCTCAAGCCAAGCAAGGACGAAGAGCCGATGGTGCCGTTGTTGATGATCGTGGTAACGCCGCCTGCGCCGTTGGTGGCGTTCAGGGCCATGCCATCGAGCGAAGCCAGGTTAAGCCCGAGCAGCGCACCGGTGCCGCGCATGATTGCGCTGGCGGTGTTGGTGATGTTCAACGCACTGGCGGCCGTATTGCCGATCACCACGCCACCACTCAGCACTGAAACCAACCCGAGTAGTGCCGGGTCAATGGTGCCGGAGTTGTTCAACGTCGCGTTATTGCCAGTCAGGGTCAACGCTTTACCGCCCAGAGTCGCGTTGAGTTGCGCGCCGGCGTTGACGTTGAGCGTGAGGTTGTTGACTGCACTGCTGAAGGTGTTGAGGAACAGCGGCAATGACGGCACGCCGGTACAGGTAACCGTCGCGCCGGGCGTAGGGCTCGCTGGCGTACAGGCGGCAAGCACTTCAGGACTCGCCGAGCCCATCACCAGCCCCGCCACCCCCAGGCGGATGGCAAGAGCGAGCGCAGAAATACGAGGTGAAACGGCAGCCGCAAGTCTTCTATCCACGTTCTACTCCTTGTGGTCCAAGCGTTTCGTCCATGAATGCGTGAAAACCCTGGGTTAACGTTGCACACGCATCGAATTCGAAATACCTGACCGTGGTGACTACTGATCCAGTTTTTCGAAACGTTAGTAGAGCTACGCAAAAGTCATTGAATTAAATGGTATTAATACTTTCGTAAACCCCGGCGTAAGAACAGGATGACAGCCAGCATCCATTGACTGTCGCGACAGAAATACAAGTTTCAAAATGTGAAAAAGAGTTTTAATAGCGTCCTGCTTCCGTCCCCCGTAGGGGCAGTCAGCTGTTGATCCAAGTAAACAATGGAGTTCGCAATGCCCCATGAAGGCAACCTGTTACAAGCGGCCGTGGTGTTCCTGTTCGCCGCCGTACTGACCGTGCCCCTGGCCAAGCGCCTGCAACTGGGCGCGGTGCTTGGCTATCTGTTCGCCGGTTTGATCATCGGGCCCTCGGTGCTGGGCCTGATCGGCAACCCGCAAAGCGTGGCGCAGTTTTCGGAACTGGGCGTGGTGTTATTGCTGTTCATCATCGGCCTGGAGCTGTCGCCCAAGCGCCTGTGGGTGATGCGCAAGGCGGTATTCGGCGTCGGCCTCGCCCAGGTGCTGCTCACCGGGATGGTCATGGGCGCAGTGGCGTTGTGGCTGTTTGGCCAGTCGCTGAACAGCGCCATCGTGCTGGGCCTGGGTCTGGCGCTGTCGTCCACCGCCTTTGGCCTGCAAAGCCTGGCCGAGCGCAAGGAACTCAACCAACCCCACGGGCGTTTGGCCTTTGCCATTTTGCTGTTCCAGGACATTGCCGCCATCCCGCTGATCGCCCTGGTGCCGTTGCTGGCCGGCAGCGATCACCCGACTACCGAGGCCCAGGGCCTGCAACACGTGTTGCAAGTGCTGGGCAGTATCGCCGTGGTGATCATCGGCGGACGCTACCTGCTGCGCCCGGTGTTTCGCATCGTCGCCAAGACCGGCCTGCGCGAAGTATCCACCGCCACCGCGCTGCTGGTGGTGATCGGTACCGCGTGGCTGATGGAGTTGGTCGGCGTATCCATGGCCCTGGGTGCCTTCCTCGCCGGCCTGCTGCTGGCCGACTCGGAATACCGCCACGAACTGGAATCCCAGATCGAGCCATTCAAGGGCCTGCTGCTGGGACTGTTTTTTATCAGCGTGGGCATGGGTGCCAACCTCAGCCTGCTGTTCAGCACGCCACTGGTGGTGATCGGCCTGACCTTGCTGTTGATCGGTTTGAAACTGCCCCTGTTGTATGCCGTGGGGCGAATGGTGGGCGACCTCAACCGCGAAAGCGCCTTGCGCCTCGGTGTGGTGCTGGCGGCGGGCGGTGAGTTTGCCTTCGTGGTGTTCAAGATCGGCCGCGACCAGGGCTTGTTCGAACCGCACCTCTACGACGTGCTGGTGCTGACCATCACCTTGTCCATGGCGGTAACCCCGCTGTTGCTGCTGGTGTGCCCGAAGCTGTTCAAGCCCAAGGTCAAGCCGGTGGAAGTGCCGGAGGAATACCGCGCCATCGAGAGCGACGCCCCCCGCGTGGTCATCGCCGGCATGGGGCGGATGGGCCAGATCGTGGCGCGGATCCTGCGTGCGCAGAACATTTCGTTTATCGCCCTCGACACCTCGGTGGAAACCATCGAGCTGACCCGCAGCTTTGGTGGCATGCCGGTGTTCTACGGCGACCCGCAACGCCCGGAAATCCTGCATGCGGCCAAGGTCGACCAGGCGGAATTTTTCGTCATCGCCATGGACGATCCGGAGATCAACATCAAGACCGCCGAACTGGTGCGCAGCCTCTACCCGCACATGAAAATCATCGCCCGCGCCCGTAACCGCCAGCACGTACACCGGCTGGTAGACCTGGACGCTTCACCGGTGCGCGAAACCTTCTATTCCAGCCTGGAAATGAGCCGCCGCACCTTGGTGGGCCTGGGCTTGACCCAGGCGCAGGCTGATGCGCGCATCAACCGCTTCAAAAATCACGACCAGCAAGTGCTCGCCGCCCAACACGCGGTGTATGACGATGCGGCGAAAGTCATGCAAACCGCCCAGGAAGCCAGGGCAGAGCTGGCACGTCTGTTCGAGATGGACAGGCTTGAGGAAGAGTCTGGCAAGGTCTGAGGCTGGAGATGAACGAAGTTGCGAATTTTCTGACAGAATACGTCGCAATTTCGTTCATCCCTGGAGTGCTTCATGGCCACGTTCACCAAGACCGCACTGCTGCTGAGCCTGGTGCTGAGCGCCAGCAGCGTATTCGCGGCCCCCAAGTCAGACACGCAGACGATTTCCACCCTGGGTGGCAAGTTCACCTTCAACCTGCCCAAGGCCTACAGTGCCGACGCCCTGCCCTCCGGCAAGGCCGATGACGGCACCGCCGATACCCAAGGCACCCTGTACGCCAACCCGACCACGAAAAGCGTGGTGATCGTTGCCGAAACCGTGCGTAAAGACGGTGCGACCATCAAGGATAACGACCCACAGTTCCTCGATGGCGCCGTGGCCGATTTCGTCAAGGACCAAAGTGCTGCCCTGCCTGACTTCAAGAAACAGGGCGAGAAGAAACTCACCTACAAGGGCCTCGGCCTGCGCCAAGTGGACAGCACTGCTACCCAGGGCGGCGGCAAGACCTTGAATACCACTTTGTTGAGTGGTTCCGGCAACCAGATGCTGGTGATCCAGGCGATCTCCAGGGCCGATGATGTGAAGGGCCATGCGCAGTTGGTGAAGCAGATTACTGGCGGTAAGTAATCCAACTTTCCCAGACAACACAAATCAAATGTGGGAGGCAGCTTGCTCCCGATGAGGGAGTGCCAGTTGATACATCTATAACTGACCCACCGCCATCGAGGGCAAGCCCCCGTCTTATCAAACTTCAAGTAAGCTACTGATTTTAAATAGTTAAAATTCAGTCTTAACGCCGGATCTTTTGGAGGCGGCCCAGGTTGCTGCGCGACGGCGCCACGTCGACGATGTGACCGGGTTGTTGGGTTGTTGGGGCGAGTACATATCCGTTGCTCAGGTAACGGCCACTATAGGTTCCGCCCTTACGGCGGCTCACTTTGCAAAAGCGGCAAAGTAAGCAAAACGCTCTTGCCCCACCACTCGGCACCTCGCCCGGGCTCGGTGTGCCCGTAATCCGCCATGGATTTGGGGGGCCGCCGCCACGCGCCCTCCATGGCGCGGGGCGGCTAAACCGGCATTCCTGCCGGTTTACCCCCCAAATCCCTGTCGAATTCCGGCCAGTGTGGTTTAACGGGGCGCCTTAGATCAAAAACACAGCGAGGCGGCCTTATAGCCGACCTGATCGTTGAAGCGTACGCGTACCCCTGTGGGAGCGGGCTTGCCCGCGAAGGTCGTTAACGATGACGCGGGAAACCAGAAAGAACGCGGCGTTCTCAGGTTTTTCGCGAGCAAGCTCGCTCCTACAGAAAAGCAGAAGCGCCGCCAGCGTATCTGCGATGCGCAGCGAGTCGCCTTTGATCTTGATCTCAGGCGCCCCGTTAAACCACGCTGGCCGAACGCAGGTTTGAAGCCGTGGGTAACCCGGCAGGACGCCGGGTTAGCCGTCCTGGGCCAAGGATGGCCCATGACGGCGGCCCACGGTTTCAAGCCGGAGAGAGGGCACACCGAGCCTGGGCGAGGTGCCGAGTGGTGGGGCAAGAGCGTTTTGCTTACTTTTGCCTGGGCCGGCATTCCGGCTTTTCAAAAGTGAGCCGCCGTAAGGGCGGAACCTATAGTGGCCGTTACCTAAACAACGGATATGTACCCAGGCCGAAAACCAACATCCTGCTCGGCTGTCAGGCCGCCACAGGAGCAAGCTCCCTCGTTTGCTGCGCGACAGCGTCACATCGAAGATGTGGTGGGGATTCCCACATTTTTAACCGCATTTCACTTCAAGTTTTTCTCTAGCCAGGCTTTCAGATCCTGCACTTCCGCCTCGCTGATCGTGTGATTCATCCCCGGATACCCATGAAACTCCGGCTTCAAGCCCAGCCCCATCAGCACCTCATTAGCCCGCGTGCCAGATGCGTACGCCAGCGCCTGGTCCAACGTGCCATGGCCGATAAAAATCGCCAGCTTGCCCAATGATTCCCTGGGCTTGAGCTCAGCCTTGAGGACCGGCAATACACTGCCGCTCAACGCCGCAATCCCACGTATCAGTTCAGGCTGACGCAAACCCACCTCATAAGACATGATCGCGCCCTGGCTGAACCCCACCAGGAACACACGGTCATTTTGGGTGTGGTACTTGGCGGTGGCCTTGACCACAAAGTCCTCGATCAGCCTGGCGCTGCTGTGCAGGTCCGCAGTCTCGCCGTTGTAATCGGGCTCATCGGTCTTGGTAAACCAGCGATAACCCCGGGGTTCCACTGGCATCGGCGCCCGCACAGACAAGTAGGTCCAGGTGGAAGGCAATGCGTCCTTGATGCCAAACAGATCTTCCTCATTGCTGCCAAAACCATGGAGAAAAATCACCAGCGGCTGGTTGCGCGCATCGCCCTGGGTCTGTTCCAGGTACGCCAGCGGCAAGTCGGTGTGCAAGGTGGAATCGGCGTGGACGGCACTTGCGACCAAGGTCAGCGCCAGGGCAAACAGTTTGAGCATGGGGAAGGGTCCTCAGGGTTTGCGCAACAGATAAGTGTCCATGATCCAGCCATTGGCCAGGCGCGCGGCCTTGCGTACCCGTTCGATCTCTTGCGCCACTTCAGCGACTTTGCCGCTGATCAGGATCTCGTCCGGCGTGCCCAGGTAGGCGCCCCAATAGATATCCAGGTCCTGGTCGACGACGCTGCGGTAGGAGTCTTCGGCGTCGAGCATCACCACCAGGGTATCGGCATCACTCGCCTGCCCCGCCGCCAGGCGACGCCCGGTGGTGATCTCGATGGACTTGCCGATGCGGTTCAACGGCACCTTATGCTGGGCCGCCAGGGCTTGCACGCTGGTGATACCGGGGATCACTTCGAATTCGAACACGCAACGGCCACTGGCAAGGATCGCCTGCAGAATGCGGATGGTGCTGTCGTACAGTGCAGGATCGCCCCAGGCCAGGAATGCGCCCACTTCACCGTCGGCCATTTCCTCGTTGATCATGCGTTCGAAAGTTTGCTGCTTATCGCGGTTAAGGTCCTGCACGGCAGTGGTGTAGTCGACCTCGCCACGCACACGCTCAGGGCAGTCGGCCTCGACAAATCGGTAGCCGGGCTCGGTGATGTAGGTCTCGCAGATTTCACGGCGCAGGTCGATCAGTTTGTCCTTGCTCTGGCCCTTGTCCATCAGGAAAAACACGTCGGTACGGTTCAGCGCCTTCACCGCTTGCATCGTGATGTAGTCAGGGTTGCCGGCGCCAATGCCGATGATCAGGATGCGTTTCATGGGGTGCTCTCAGTGCCGGGCGTGAAAATGCTGCCATGTTACTGGGTTGCCCTGCTGGGTCAAATCACCTTGAACTGCCGGGCGATGTCAAGTTTGAGCTTACCCGCGATCACGTTCTTATAACTGTCGTCCGCTTCATTAAAGCCCAGGGGGTGTTTGTCAGAGAAATTCAGTTTGGTCAGTATCTTGGTCAACATCCTGTATCTGCCCCCTAGCCTGGAGAGTTTCGCCACAAATAGCGCATCGGGTACGCAGACCTGATAACGAGGGACTAAGCGAAAGGTCGCGATTGAATTGTCCACCTTCTGGCAGGTGCCATGGGTTGCCATCACCTCAATTTCATAGGACGTACTGTCGGCCTGAAGTCTTAATTTATTCAAGTCCAACTTCCCGCCCTTATGGGCAAGCCTGAAAGATATGTTCTCCGGATCCACCAAGGGGTGCAGGTGAGGTGTCAAGTCAAACCGGGTAGTGCCTTTCATTTGCGGCCCGTTACACTTTTCGCAGCAGGGAATAAAATTCCCCATGGTTAATGCCAGCAAAGGAAATTCGGCGTGCGGGTAATAGTGATCAATATTTGGCCTGTACGCTTTCAACCCATCAGGACTGACATAAGTATCAATGGGTGATATATGACAGTAAGGACAAATTCTCGATCGGTTGGTTATAAGCAACGCGTAGGCATCCCATCTTTTTAACAAGACAACCTTCTCTTTGGCTGAAAACTCCTTGTAGCACAGATATTTTTTGAAAAACCCATTTACGTAGTCAATATCAACCCTACGAGTAAAAGTCTGGTTGAAGGCAACAATCACACCCGGCAGCGGCACGGGGTCACACCCACATATGGCGCCCCGGTGTTTATCCAAGAACTCGACAAGACGATGCTGAATCATGCCCGGCCCAACGAATTCCCTTAAGACATCAGTCAGCCGTTGCAGCTTCCATTGCATGAACAACCTGTGCCTGACCGCGATATCCTCCCATACCCGCGCAATATTAATAATCATAAATATCGCCTCTCCGGAGCACGATATAACGCGTCCTTGATGCCAATATCGCCAATGCTCTCAAGCAATAGTTTATCCAATGCCGAAGAAACGCCCTGTTCAAGACGCTCATTGAGTGCATTTATCTTTTCCGCCGCAAACTCACCAATGGCGGCAGTACCAAAAGAGTTCAGGATGATGTCTTCCAATGGAGCCGCGAATGTATTCTGAGGCGTGACCTTCTGATCCAGGTTAGTGACCATACACGCTGGAAAATCACCTGTTATCACCGGGGAATGCGTAGCAACCACTACCTGCACAATTTCCAAGCCAAACTCCGATTTCACCCCCGCCAGGAATTTATTCAGCAAATAAATATAACGGCGCTGCCATTCGAGATGAAGATAGGCGTCGCCCTCATCGATAAGCACCATGACGTGGTTTAATTTTTTACCGGCCATGATTACAAAACCTTGGCGGAGCAAAAAAAACTGGTCAACCAAAGCTCTTACACCCGAGCTCTGATCTGTCCAACGCACTTCCACCGCAGCGGTCGACATTTTTATTTGCTTGATTTCTTCTGCCGAATTTATAGCGAAAGAATAGGAGCGCGGGTGTTTGCGAACATCATCCTTGGCTCCATCCTTTATAGACTTAAACGTGGCGCGACAAGTCGCCATCAGCAAATCGAACACTTCCTCATCTTGTTCGTACCGCACATCGCTGGCGAGCTCTAAATAATTAAAGAAAAATCGCCCAATACGAATATGATCAGGAATTCTCTTTGCGACTGACGTTAAGGCAGCGAGCATGACTAATTTTTTGCTTCTGGCGCGGGGAAGTTTCGACAGAACAAACCGCTCCAACCTAAGCACACAAGTATCAAGCAAACGCTCAATCTGGATGTTCAAGCGTTCATTTTCATAGTAATCCGAGCCGAAAAACTGGCGCTTTTTTAGAATCTTTGCGTAATCAGATAAAAATGTCGTCACCGGCTCATGCGCTGTATGAAAACCGGCAAGCTTACTCATGGCGATAAGCGCAGGGGCCAACACGGTCTTGAACAGCTCAAACTCATAACATACTTCTGCCCTCAAGCTTGTGTTCAGTTCCAGATCACTGGCCACTTGGTAGAACTGCTCGACTCGCGCAGAGTCTTCTACCTTTTCAAACCGAGGCGAAGCATCGAAGAATCGGTTACGAAACGGTAGCCTGCGGCGGTAGGGAACAGGAGAGAAGTAAATCACACCAATACGTTCAAGCTCTTCGTCAGACAGTTTCTCCGACGATGTTTCTCGATCATCATATACGGCTCTTCGAGGGGAAGAGACAGGCGATGAAATATACGCTGCCATGTCACACAATAAGGCGGTTTTACCAGAGCCGTTATTACCCAGAATCAACCGAATCGTATCCACATCGAAAAAGCCATTCCATTTCAGGCTTTCTTCATTTTCGAACTCAAATTTATTCGTACCTGTCTTGACCGCAATCAACTTGTTCATCTGCATAGAATCCTTTACGCAACCCGTCAATCATTAGGCCAATTCAAAAAATCGTATCTCATGGACCAGGCACAGGCGCCGACGAGTGATGCCATTTTGCCACATGCCTGTACTCAGCGGTATGGCATTGGTGCCTCACGCCATTAACCGCAACCGCCAACGCCCATTGAATCGCAACTCAACCGACGACAATGGCTCAACGTCGATCAGGTAGAACATCGAGATTGGCAACTGCATGACGTGAAGCATCGCTGCGCGGATGACAAACGGATGGGTCACGGCGACTACGTGGCCGGAGTGGCTTTCGAGGGATTTGATCCATTGGCCTACCCGGGCGCAAACCTGTTCCACCGACTCGCCGCCGTGGGGTGCGCTGGTGCTGTCGGTGCTCCAAGCCGTCAACGCTTCGCTATCGAGTTCGCTGATGTCCTGGCCTTTCCATGAGCCGAAATCAGCATCGCGCAGCGCCATCTCAATATCAGCGTTAGCGCCGAACAAGCTGGCGGTCTGACGAGCCCTGGCCTCGGGGCCACACAGCAGGCGTGGCTGTTTTTTATAGCGCCCAGCCAGGGATAAAGCCGCACCCTGCCAGTCCATGGCCACGGATTCGTCGTCAGGAAAACACCCCTGTTTTTGCAGGGGGGTGACGGCGTGGCAGACCAGGGTCAGACGGGTAGCCAGCATCGCAACTCACTCGGTTTTCGGTAGGTTACAGCATATCCACTATTAACCATTAACCAGACTTATGCAGCTCAAAATGTGGGAGGGGGCTTGCTCCCGATGAGGACGTGTCAGTAAGTGCATCCGTGACTGACTCACCGCCATCGGGAGCAAGCCCCCTCCCACATCTGGGCCATCAGGCCAATGCCGCATCCGCCGGCACTGCAACTGGCAGACCGCTGGCGACGAAGTCCTCCTTGCGCAACACCACCAGCGCCACCAGCGACACCACCCCGGTTGCCACGTAGAAATACCACGGCGAGGTAATATCCCCCGTTACTTTGATCAACCAAGTGGAAATCAACGGCGCACTGCCGCCAAATACCGCCACCGGCACGTTATACGCCACCGCAATTCCGGTGGAGCGAATCCGCGTCGGCAGCAGCTCGCTCATCAACGCATAGGTCGACGACGCATACAGTCCGAACAAAATCGCCACCGCCATCAACGGCGCGAAGAACGACGCAGGGGTGGCGGTGGGGGCCGATTTGAACAGCCAGAACATCGCCAGGGTCGCCAAGGTACCGATCACCATCAGAAACGGCTTGCGCCCGTACTTATCGGTAAATGCCCCGCCAAACGGCATCACGAAGGCCGCCGAGAAGCTGGCGACGAACACGTAGAGCAAGGTCGTACCGCTGTCGAACTTGAGGATCTTGGCCATGTAGGTCGAGGCGAAGGTCAGCACCAGGTAAAAGATCGAGCTGTGCAGGGTGATGATAAAGAACACCAGGGCAATCGCGCGTTTGTACTGCCACACGTCCCGCAGTGGAGCCCGCGAGGTTTGCCCGGCGCGTTGCAGGGCTAAAAACTCGGGGCTGTCTTCGAGCTTGAGGCGGATGTACATGGAAATAAAGCCCAGGGGTGCGGCGATCAGGAACGGGATGCGCCAGGCCCAGTCCTGCATGACGTCGGCGCCCAGCACCCAGGTCATGCCGTTGGCCACGGCGCCGCCCAGCAGCAGGCCAAGCACGGCGGTGACCATCAACCAGCAGGTGGCGAAGCCGCGTCGGCCGGGGCCGGCGTATTCGGAGATAAAGCTGGTGACGGTGCCGATTTCGCCTCCCGCCGAAAAGCCTTGTACACAGCGCACCAGGATCAGCAGGATCGGCGCGGCAATGCCCAGGCTGGCGTAGGTCGGCAACAGGCCGAGCATCACCGTGGAGCCGGTCATCATCACCAGCGCCATGATCAGGGTTTTGCGCCGGCCGATCTTGTCCGCCAGCGGGCCGAAGAACAGCCCGCCCAGGGGGCGGATAAAAAAGCTCAAGGCAAACGCAGCGAAGCTGGCCAACAGGCTGGTGGTGGGGTCATCGGAGACGAAGAACGCCTGGCCGATATAGACGGCGAGAAAACCGTAGACGCCGTAGTCGTACCACTCGATCAAGTGGCCGGAGGTGGCACCGAGAAACGCACGGCGGCGCTTGCGGACAGTGTCTTGTGCGGGATTGCCCATCGAGGGGACTCCTTGTCTGATTGTCGATCCATGTCAAAGCGCGGCGATACTCGCTGCTTTCAACCACTGCCGCAAGTCGGTCTTGAGAATCTTGCCGTAGCTGTTCTTCGGCAGCTCGCTGCGCCACACATATCTTTTCGGTTTTTTGAACGAAGCCATACGCGCCAGGAACCAAGCGGTGAGTTCGTCCTCATCCAGGGGCTGGCCGCTGCGGGCCACCACGAAGGCCACCACCGACTCGCCCCATTGCGCGTCCGGTTCGCCCACTACGCACACTTCAAATACGTCGGGATGCTGGGCCAGCACTTCCTCGACTTCGCGGGGGTATACATTGCTGCCGCCGCTGATGATCACGTCCTTGGAGCGATCCGTCAGGGTCAGGTAGCCGGCCGCGTCGAGGTAGCCGATATCGCCGGTCAGCAGCCAGCCGTCCACCAGGGTCTGGCGCGTAGCTTGCGGGTTGCGCCAGTAGCCTTGCATGACCGTGGCGCCACGTACGGCGATTTCGCCGCGTTCACCCGTGGGCAGTGGCTGGTGCTCGGTATCGAGAATGCAGATTTCCACACAGGCTTGCGCATGGCCCACCGAGGCGGCGAGGCTATCCCAGTCGGGACGTTGGCGTTCGGCGATCACTGCACGGGGCAACACGCTGATGGTCATCGGGCTCTCGCCCTGGCCGTAGATCTGCACCAGGCGCGGGCCGAAGGTGTCGACGGCTTCACGCAGGTCCGCCAGATACATCGGCCCACCGCCATACACAATGGTCTTGATGCCGGCGCCGTGATAATCCTGACGTCGGGCCTGCTCGACCATGCGCTTGACCATGGTCGGTGCGGCAAACAGCGACACCTGGCCCACCTGCTCTGCCAGCCCGAACAGCTCGGCGGCGTCAAAGCCGTGGGAGGCCGGCACCACATGCCGTGCGCCGCAGCGCACATGGATAAAGTTGTACAGCCCGGCACCGTGGGACATCGGCGCGGCATACACCGCCGCATCGTCAGCGCTGACCGCATCGACATCGGTGGCGTAGCACAGCGACATGGCGACCAGATTGCCATGGGACAGCATCACCCCTTTAGAGCGCCCGGTGGTGCCGGACGTGTAGAACAGCCAGGCAAGGTCCTGATCCTGGCGCGGCACCGGGTGCTCCAGGGTCGGCCAGCCACGGTCTGGCGGCCGCTGGTGGCCGTCCAGTTCTTTGCAGCGCGAGGGCAAATCCCGCGATGAAAACACTCCGCCGCCATCGGTAAAGATCAACCGCGCCTCGGCGTTGTCCGCGATCCACGCCGCTTCGCTGGGGTGCAGCTTGGCGTTGATCGGCACCGCCACGGCGCCCGTCCACCAGATGGCGTAGAGCAATTCCAGGTAGTCGCAGCTGTTTTTCATCAGCAGTGCCACCGCATCTCCCGGCACCAGGCCGTGCTGGTCCACCAAGTGCGCAGCGCGTTGGCGAACATGGGCGGCGAAAGTGGCGTAGTCGGCCACTTGCACGGGGCCGTCGAACAGCGCCGGGCGTTGGGGGGTACGACACTGGGTATCGTGCAGCCAGTTGGCAATGTTCATGGCTCAGCTCCGGCGTGCCTGCAGCACCGAGGCATAGTTGGCCACCGCCATACCGCCCATATTGAACACCAGGCCAAATTCCGGGTTGGGCGCCGCCAGGCCAATCGGCTCGCCGGTCAATTGCCGGAACGCCAAGGCATGCATGGAAACCCCCGTGGCACCGACGGGGTGCCCTTTGGCCTTGAGCCCACCGGAAAGGTTAACCGGCAAGCGACCGCCGGCGCGCACCACGCCGCTGTCGAGTACGCGGTGCCCCTCGCCCTTGGGCGCCAGGCCCATGGCTTCGTAGATCAGCAACTCGGCGATGGTGAAGCAATCGTGCACTTCTGCAAAGCTCAGGTCGGCCAGGGTCACATTCGCCCCGCGCAGGGCCGAATGGATCGCCCGCTGCGGGCCCTCAAACGCCAGGATATCGCGCTGGGCGATGGGCAAGGTGTCGTTGACCTGGGTCATCGCCCGGATCTGCACATCGCGGCGAAATGCCCGTGCACGCTTGGGCGACGCCAGGATGATCGCGGCAGCGCCGTCGCTGATCAGCGAGCAGTCGGTCAGGCGCAGGGAGTCGGCCACGAACGGGTTGCTTTGGGATACGTTGTTGCAGTGCTCGAAATTCATCTCCCGATGCATCTGCGCCAGCGGGTTGGCCATGGCATTGGAGTGGTTCTTGGTGGCGATGGCCGCCATCGAGCCCAGCGGGCAGTGGTAGCGCTCGGCATATTGCTGCGCAGCACGGCCAAACAGTTGCGGGAAACTCAGGCCGGCTTCGGCCGGGTCATTCTGGTAGCCAGCACCGGCGAGCGCTTGAGTGACGGCGGCGGTGCTGGTGTGGGTCATCTTCTCGGCGCCCACCACCAGCACCAGCTCGGCGCTGCCGGAAAGAATCGCATTGACCCCCGCCTGGATCGCCGCCGAGCCGGACGCGCAGGCGTTTTCGCAGCGGGTGGCGGGTTTGAAGCGCAGCCCGGGGTCGGCCTGCAACAGCAACGAGGCGGCAAACCCATCGGGCACCAGCCCCGAATTGAAATGGCCGAGGAACAGCGCGTCGATTTGCGACGCGTCAATCGCGGCGTCGCTCAGGGCTTCACGGGTGACCTGGACGATCAAGTCTTCCAGCGTGGTGCCTTCCAGGCGACCGAAACGGGAGTGACCAGCGGCAACAATGGACACGCAATCAGCAGGCATAATCAATTTCTTCTGTTCTTGATCCGGACTTTACCTACAATGACCCACCCCTCGTCGCGCGCCAATTCGTGTAACTACTTACATAGGTAAGTAGCGCGCCAGGGTATTGAACAACGAGGCAGGACGCCCATGAACGCGCTAGCACGACAATTCCAAGACCTCGAACGCCTGGCGTTCAAGCTGTCCCCTGCCCCGCAGATCGTCACCAGCGATCGCGTGATACTCGACTGCAACGACGCCTTCCTGAAGCTGTTCGGCTATACGCGTGAAGCGCTGGTCAATCAGTTGACCCTGTTGATCTACCCGTCCCAGGCCGACTACCACGCCATCGGCAAGCGCAGCCATGACTGGCTGCTCGACAGCGACAACGGCTTTTACTCCGATGAGCGCTTCATGCAGCACCACAACGGCGAAGTATTCTGGGCCAAGTCCCACGGCTACACCCTCACCCCCAAAGACCCGTTCAAACTGATGATCTGGCACTTCGAACGCCTGGACCGCCTGCACCAGGGCACCGGCGACCTTACACCCCGGGAGCGCGAGATCGCCATGCACATCGTCAATGGCTTCAAGTCCAAGGAAATCGCCCTGCGCCTGGCGATTTCCCATCGCACGGTGGAGGTGCATCGGGCGCGGTTGATGAAGAAGCTGCAGGCCAAGACCGTGGTGGAATTGGTGTCGAAGATCATTATGGTGGCGTGACAGCCGACTGCGAGCTGTTTAGCCTACTCGGTCCAAATGTGGGAGGGGGCTTGCTCCCGATGGCGGTGGGTCAGCCTCAGATGTGTTCATCTGACACTCCCTCGTCGGCGCATGAATATCTACACAACTCTTACGCCAGTAACCACGATGCGCAGCGAGCCGCTCTTGATCTTGCTTTTGATCTGAGGCGCCCCGTTAAACCACGCTGGCCGGAATTCGACAGGGATTTGGGGGGTAAACCGGCAGGGATGCCGGTTTAGCCGCCCCGCGCCATGGATGGCGCGTGGCGGCGGCCCCCCAAATCCATGGCGGATTACGGGCACACCGAGCCTAAGCGAGGTGCCGAGTGGTGGGGCAAGAGCCTTTTGGTTACTTTTGGGCTCTTTTCAAAAGTGACCCGCTGTAAAAGCGGAACCAATAGCGGCCGTTACCCAAATAACGGATATGTACTCGACCAAACTCCAACATCCTGGTGGGCTGCCAGGCCGCCATCGGGAGCAAGCCCCCTCCCTCAGGTCCAGCGGCGTAACCAAAGTTGTGTAGATACCCATCGCCATCGGGGGCAAGTCGAATCGTCGCACCGCCCCTCCCACATTAGATCTGCTGCGTCTCAGGCTGCGTGGTTTTCTCGCTTCAAGCTGTCCATATCGATCACAAAACGATACTTCACATCACCCTTGAGCATGCGCTCATAGGCTTCATTGATGCCCTGGATATCGATCATTTCCACATCCGAGACAATCCCGTGCTTGGCGCAGAAGTCCAGCATTTCCTGGGTTTCCTGGATGCCGCCGATCAGCGAGCCGGCCAGGCTGCGGCGCTTGAAGATCAGGTTGAATACCGTGGGCGACGGGTGCGGGCTGTCGGGGGCGCCGACCAGGGTCATGGTGCCGTCGCGCTTGAGCAGGTTGAGGAAGGCATCCAGGTCATGGGGTGCGGCGACGGTGTTGAGGATGAAGTCCAGGCTATTGGCGACCTTGGCCATTTCATCCGCATTTTTGGACACCACCACCTGGTCGGCACCCAGGCGCAGGCCGTCTTCGCGTTTGTTCGGTGAGGTGGTGAACAGCGTCACGTGGGCGCCCATGGCGTGGGCAATCTTGACGGCCATATGCCCAAGCCCGCCAAGGCCGACCACGCCGACTTTCTGGCCGGGACCGACCTTCCAGTGGTGCAACGGCGAGTAAGTGGTGATGCCCGCGCACAGCAACGGCGCCACGGCCGCCAGGTTCGAGGCATCGTGGGAGATGCGCAGTACGAACTGCTCCTTGACCACGATGTTGTCCGAGTAGCCACCGAAGGTGTTTTCGCCGCCGAACACCGGGCCGTTATAGGTGCCGGTAAAGCCGTTCTCGCAATACTGCTCCTCGCCCTCGGCGCAGGATGCGCACTGCTGGCAGCTGTCGACCATGCAGCCGACACCGGCCAGATCGCCGACCTTGAACTTCTTCACATTGGCGCCGACTGCCGTCACCCGGCCAACAATTTCATGCCCGGGCACCGAAGGGTAAAGGGTGTTGTGCCACTCGTTGCGCACGGTGTGCAGGTCGGAGTGGCATACCCCGCAATAGAGAATGTCGATCTGTACATCGTCAGCCCCCGGCGCACGGCGCTCGAAGGTGTAGGGCTTGAGGGTGTCCTTGGCGTTCTGGGCGGCATAGCTGTAAGTCTTGGCCATTTCGTTCACCTGTGTGATCTGACGTTGAGAAGCAGTTGACCCGCATAGACGCTGAACCGTTCAACCAAGCACGCCCATACAATCGGCACCACTGCCTGAGCCCCTAAGCTTTTGACTTTCTTGACAGCGCTGGAGACTAGGCATGAGTAGACAAGTGAGGGCGGTATCCCTGGCAGTGACGTTGCTGGCCGGGGCCATGATGGGCAACACCTGGGCAGCTACGCCGATGGTCGCCGTAGCGCCGCAATACGACACCAGCCATGTGTATGTGGCACCGGCGGATGTGGAGCGTTTTGCCCAGAGCTTCCTCGCTACGTTTGGCGGCAAGAGCACGCCCCAGGTGGTGGTCAATGTGCTGCCGGTGCCAAGCAGCACCACCTCGCAACTGTTGCAGACCCCGGCCGGCACGGTGTCGCTGTTCGGCTTCACCACGCCCATTCCCCATCCGTTTGGCCAGGAACGCAATGGCTACCTGGTCAAGGACATGGACGTAGCGCTCAAGGCCGCCCGGGAAAACGGTGCCGCGGTGATCGTCAGCGACTTTCCCGACCCTATCGGTCGCGACGCCGTGGTGCAGTGGCCGGGCGGCGTGAACATGCAGCTCTACTGGCACACCAAGACCCCGGATTACGCTGCCTTCCAGACGGTGCCGGAAAACCGCGTATACCTCAGCGCAGACCGTGCCGACCGCTTTATCAAGGCGTTCGTCGGCTTCTCCCATGGCAAAGTCATTGCCGATGACAAGCAGGCGCCCGGGGTCGACGTCGGCCAGGCCAGCGGTACCTATCGACGCGTCGACATCGAGTCACCATTTGGGCGCATGGCGGTGCTGGTCACCAACGGCCAACTGCCCTACCCCTTTGGCCATGAAACCACCGGTTACCAGGTGGCCGATCTGACCGCCACGTTGGCCAAGGCCACTGGTTCCGGGGCCAAAGTCCTGGTGCCGAGCTTCGACAGCAAAGGCCGGCGCAGCGCGTTGGTGGAATTTCCCGGCGGTTACGTCGCGGAAATCCACCAGCTCACCGCGGCAAAATGATTCGCCGTACAGGCTGGGGCCTGGCCGTGCTGTGGCCGCTGCTTGCCGGCAGCGCCCACGTCGACGCGCAACCGACCCGTCCGGCGATCAAGGCCAATCGTTGGCAGGAGGACTGGTCCGTGCTCAAGGATCCGGCGCTGCGCACGCAACCATTGGACAACCTCAAGTACATCCCGCTGTCCGCCGCCAACCCGTTCACCTATCTGTCTTTGGGTGCGACATTGCGCGAACGCTTCGAGATGAACGACGCCAGCGGGTTCGGTGTGCGCGATGTGCAGCGTGACCGCTACCTGATCCAGCGTTTCCAGGTGCATGCCGACTTGCACCTGGACGAGCACTGGCGGCTGTTCACCCAGCTGGAGGATGTGCGGGCTTATGACAAGACCACGATCGGCGGTGCCGACCAGAACCGTGTCGACCTGCGCCTGGCCTTTGCCGAGTATGTAAAGACCTTCAGCGCCGGCACGTTCAAGGCGCGGGCTGGCCGCCAGGATTTTGCCTTCGACTTGCAGCGCTTCATCTCGTCACGGGACGGCCCGAATGTGCGGCAGTCCTTCGATGCGTTGTGGGCCGACTGGGAAACGCCGCAATGGCGTTTTATCGGGATTGCCAGCCAACCGGTGCAGTACCAGGATGGCCGGCATTTCGATGACAAATCCAACCGTGATGCGCGCTTTCACATGCTGCGGGTCGAGCGGCTGGTGGGCGGCAGCAATGAGCTGTCAGCCTATTACGGCGTCTACGAACGCAGGGCCGCGCACTACCTGGATGCCGACGGCGACGAGACCCGCCAACTGCTCGACACTCGCCTGGGTGGTGCGGCCCAAGGGTTCGACTGGGATATCGAAGCCATGCTGCAAAGGGGCTCGGTGGGCAGCAAGACTATCCGCGCCTGGGCGGGCGGCAGTCGCACCGGCTACACCTTCGACACACTGGCATGGAAACCGCGCATCGGCCTGCAGCTGGATATCGCCTCCGGTGACCGCAAGAGCGGTGACGGTCGCGTCGGCACCTTCAACCCGCTGTTCCCCAATGGCTACTATTTTTCCCTGGCCGGTTATACGGGCTACAGCAACCTGATCCACGTCAAGCCGTCGATCACCGTCAAGCCCATCGCCAAGCTCAGCGTGCAAACCGCCATCGGCCTGCTCTGGCGGCAGACCACCGCGGACGCGGTCTACACCCAGCCCAACCTGGCCGTCGCCGGTACCGCTGGCCAGGGTGAACGCTGGACCGGCGCCTACGGTCAACTGCGCACCGACTACGCTTTTACGTCCAACCTCAGTGGCGCAGTCGAAGCTGTGCACTATGCCGTCGGCCAGACCCTGCGCGATGCCGGCGGGCACGACAGCAACTACCTGGGCATGGAGCTCAAGTTCAGTTGGTAAGCCCAGGCAAGCACACCCGTACAAGCCTGTGGTTGGGTTTACGGCAATAGTAACGCGGATTTTTTAACTGCTCTTATCACTCAAGCAAGGAGATTCAGATGAGCACATTCGTTGCCAAAGACGGTACCCAGATCTACTTCAAGGACTGGGGCAGCGGCAAGCCCGTGCTGTTCAGCCACGGCTGGCCGCTGGATGCCGACATGTGGGAATACCAGATGGAATACCTGAGCAGCCGCGGCTTTCGCACCATTGCGTTCGACCGCCGTGGTTTCGGCCGCTCGGACCAGCCCTGGACCGGTAATGACTACGACACCTTCGCCGACGATATCGCCCAGTTGATCGAACACCTGGACCTGCAGGACGTGACCCTGGTGGGCTTTTCCATGGGTGGTGGTGACGTGGCGCGCTATATCGCCCGCCATGGCAGCGCCCGTGTCGCCGGCCTGGTACTGCTGGGGGCGGTGACGCCGATCTTCGGCCAGAAACCCGACTACCCCCAGGGCGTCCCCGCTGACGTATTCGATGGCATCAAGGCAGGCCTGTTGAAAGATCGCGCGCAATTCATCAGCGATTTCAACACCCCGTTCTTTGGCCTCAACAAAGGCCAGGAAGTCTCGGAGGGCGTGCTCACCCAAACCCTGCAGATCGCCCTGCAAGCCTCGCTGAAATCCACCGTGGACTGCGTCACCGCGTTCTCGCAAACCGACTTCCGTCCCGACATGGCCAAGATCGACGTGCCGACCCTGGTGATCCATGGCGACGGCGACCAGATCGTACCTTTCGAGACCACCGGCAAGGTCGCGGCCGAGATGATCCAAGACGCGCAATTGAAGGTCTACAAGGATGCACCCCACGGGTTTGCTGCGACCCACACCCAGCAGCTCAATGAAGACCTGCTGGCGTTCCTGAACCGCTGAACCGCTTGAAACCTCCTCTCCTTGTTTGGCCGGGCTCGCCCTAATGCCAGTCAGTTAAGGCTTTTTTGTAGGAGCGAGCTTGCTCGCGAAAAACTTACAGGCGCCGCGTTCATTCAGCAAAGACGCGTTATCGTTGACGTTTTTCGCGAGCAAGCTCGCTCCTACAGAAGGCGATGACCGCTTAACTGACTGGCATTAGGGCTCGCCCGGCCTTTTTTTGCTCAGGCAAAACGCTGAGCCACTATCAGCCGGCCCGGCCCGGCAATGAGGATGCTGGTAAAGATGATCAACAGCAGCCAGCCGAACTGCCCCTCGAACAGCGTCCACTCCGGGTGCACCACCAGCAAGGCAATCACCAGCACCGCCAGGATCGGCAGGCAGGCCAGACGCACCAGTACACCCGCGATGATCAGCAGCGGGCACAGCACCTCGGCGAAAATCGCCAGCAGCAAGGTGACCTGGGCCCCAAGATGAAACGGGTCTTCGATCAGCTTCAACTGTTCGCCGTAGTTGAGCAATTTGGGCAATCCATGTACCCACAGCAGGAACAGCGCCCCGCTGACCCGCAGGAACAACAACCCGATATCCTGATTTCTTGCTTCGTTCATAGACCACCTGTGTCCGTCGACAATGACTGACCGCAGTGTCTCCACAGTCGCACCCATGCGCTTGCAGGCTTGTGCTGACCTCAGGCCATCGCAGCCGCGAACCCCGCGACGATTTCATCGATCACCACTCGCACCCGCGCGGTATGGCGCAGGTCAGCGTGGGTGACCAGCCACACGTCATAGGGCAACGGTCGCGTGCGTTGCGGCCACAGGCGTACCAGGCCGTCGCGCTCGCCGGTGAGGATCGGCAGCTCACCGATGCCGATCCCGGCGGCGATGGAGCGGCGTACCAACAGGCTGGAACTCAAAGCGGCGACGATGCGCCCGCGACCCAAAGGTTCGCACGCCAGGGTCAGGTCTTTCTGGCTTTGCAGGTGCGGCTGGTAAACCACCAGGTCATGCCCATCGAACAAACTGCCCGGCTCCGGCGCGCCGTGGCGGTCGATATATGCCTGGGACGCAAACAACCCCACCGGCCAACGCCCGACAAGACGGGCAAGCAGGTCGGGGCTGTCCGGGCGCGCGTTGCGTACGGCGATATCGGTCTCGCGCTTGGCCAGGCTGAGGAATTGGGTGGAGGCGTCCAGCTGCACGCGCACATCGGGATGCTGGTCGTGCAGCCGCGCAATGGCCGGGATCAGGAAATCAATGGCAAGGGAGTCGGTGGTGCTGACGCGCACAGTTCCGGTGAGGCGGTCATCCATGCCCTGGATCTGGCGCTCGAGGTCCAGGGCTGAGCGCTCCATTTTCTCCACCGAACGCAACGCGGCCTCCCCCACAGCCGTCAGTGCAAAGCCGTCGCTGGTGCGCAGGAACAAGGTGGCACCCAAGGATTTCTCCAAAGCATTGATCCGTCGCCCTACCGTGGCCTGGTCCACCCCCAACACCCGGGCGGCGCCGCGCGATGTCGTCGCACGGCATACCGCCAGGAACACCCGCGCATCATCCCAATTCATAGCGACCCCCAACGATGCGTATTTGCAGCATTGTGCTGCTTATTCGCTGCATTATTGCATCACCAGAGCACGCTATGCTAAGCAGCGAAGAAAGACACCCGTATGCGCCCCCTAGGGTTGCATTGCCACCGTAACCCGGCATGATCTGGCTGAACTGCCGACTATGCGCCACGGTCCCAACTCATACGCTCATCGCTACAGGAACTCTTCCATGACGCTTCCCCAAGAAATGACCCTGATCGAAATCGCCACCCCGGGTGGCCCCGAAGTCTTGCAGCCACGTCGAGCAGACGTGCCGGTGGCCGGGCCTGGCGAGATTCTGATTCGCGTGCACGCCGCCGGGGTCAACCGCCCCGACGCTCTGCAACGCGCCGGCAAATACCCGATGAAACCCGGCATGAGCCCGATTCCAGGGCTGGAAGTGGCCGGTGAAGTGGTGGCGCTGGGCAGTGGCGTGAGCGACTACAGCCTGGGCGACAAGGTCTGCGCCCTGACCAATGGCGGCGGCTATGCCCAGTTTTGCGCGGTGCCGGCCAGCCAGGCGCTGCCGATCCCGGCGGGCATGGACTGGATCCAGGCGGCTGCCGTGCCGGAAACCTTTTTCACGGTCTGGGCCAACCTGTTTGGCCTGGGCGGTGCGCACAAAGGCCAGCGCGCCTTGATCCACGGCGGCACCAGCGGCATCGGCACCACCGCGCTGATGCTTTGCCAGGAGTTCGGTATCCAGGCGTTTGCCACCGCCGGCAGCGCTGACAAATGCGCAGCGATTGCCAAGCTGGGCGCCGAGCCAATCAACTACCGCGAACAGGCATTTGCCGAGGTCATCGCCCAACAGACCGATGGCAAAGGCGTGAATGTGATCCTCGACATCATGGGTGCCTCATACCTGAACGACAACCTCAAGTCCCTGGGCATGGACGGCCACCTGGTGATGCTCGGCTTCCTCGGCGGCGGCAAGGCCCATGACGTCGACCTGCTGACCATCATGGCCAAACGCGCAGTGATCACCGGCTCGCTGCTGCGTGCCCGCACCCGCGACGAAAAGGCCGCGATTGCCGAGCAACTGCGCGAATATGTATGGCCGGTGTTGAGCGCTGGACGCTGCCTGCCGATCATCGACAAGGTCTACGAATACACCGACGCCGCCCAGGCCCATGCGCGGATGGAGGGTGGGGATCATATTGGCAAGATTGTGTTGCGGGTCGAGTGAGGTGCTTTCTCAATCCCTGGCGACCGGCTTAAGCGTACATCGCCCTCTGTAGGAGCGAGCTTGCTCGCGAAAAACGTCAACGATCACGCGTGCTTGCTGAATGAATGCGGCGCCTGTGAGTTTTTCGCGAGCAAGCTCGCTCCTACAAAAAAGGGCTTGCCCGCGAAGATGTTGGCTGACCCACCGTCATCGGGGGCAAGCCCCCTCCCACATAATGCGTGTGTCACTCTGGTTCGGCATACACCGGATAATCCACATACCCCGCCTGCGTCCCGCCATACAACCCTTCTGCCTTCAACGCATTCAACGGCCAGCCATTGAAGATACGCTGGGGCAAGTCCGGATTGGCAATGAACGGGCGGCCGAACGCGATCAGGTCCGCCAGCCCGGCCTCGACCAGTCGAGCACCGCGCTCGGCGGTGTAGCGGCCGGCGTAGATGATCCTGCCGCTGAAGGTACTGCGCACCGCCCGGCGAAAGGTCTCCGGCAGGTCGGGGGCGTTCTCCCAGTCGGCTTCGGCGATGGACACATAGGCGATGCCCGAGGCTTCCAGCACCTTGATCGCTTCGATATAGGTGTGATGCGGGTCTTCTTCTACCAGGCCGATGTAGACCCGGTCCTGGTCGGTGCCACTGAACAACGGCGAGAAGCGCACGCCCAGGCGCTCAGGCCCGACCACCTTGCACACGGCCTCAACAATCTCGCGCAGCAAACGCAGGCGATTGTCCAGCGAACCGCCGTATTCGTCTTCACGACTGTTGGAATGGGCTGAAATGAACTGGTTGACCAGGTAACCGTTGGCCGCGTGGATTTCCACGCCATCGAACCCGGCATCCAGGGCATTGCGTGCGGCCTGGGCGTAATGCCCGACCAACTCTTCGATCTCCAGCGTCGTCAGCGCCCGGGGCACAGGCGGTTGCACCAGTTCTCCGACACCCGGGCCGGTTTCGATAAAGGCCTTGGCTTGCAGCGCCGGCAGCGCCGATGGGGCTACCGGGGCCGCACCATCGGGCTGCAAAGCGTTATGGGACACCCGTCCTACATGCCACAACTGCGCAAAGATCACCCCGCCCTCGGCGTGCACCGCTGTCGTGACCTTGCGCCAGCCATCGATCTGCGCCGGGCTGTAGATACCTGGCGTCCAGGCGTAACCCTGGCCACGGGGCTCGATCTGCGTGCCCTCGCTGACCATGAAGCCGGCACTGGCGCGCTGGCGGTAATACTCGGCCATCAGGTCGGTGGCAATATCCCCCGGTTGGGCGCTGCGCTGGCGTGTCAGGGGCGGCAGCACGATGCGATTGTTCAAGCGGTGATGCCCCAGTTTTATTGAGGTATTCAAGATGCAGTCAGGCATGGGTTATTCCAAATTCAGGGCGAACGAAAACAGTGGCGACTCCTGGGAGTCGCCAAATGCACATAGCGGTTGGTTGACTTAAGCGATGAGGGTCAGCAGGGCCTTGGCCACCTCGCTGGAGCTACCAGGGTTCTGCCCGGTCACCAGCAAGCCATCGACGATCACGAAGGATTGCCAGTCGCTACCCTTCTCATACTTGCCGCCCAACTTCTTGAACTCATCTTCAATCAGGAACGGCACCACATCGGTCAACTCCACCGCTGCTTCTTCCGAGTTGGAAAACCCGGTCACACGGCGGCCCTTGATCAACGGCTCACCGTTGACCGCCTTGACGTGACGCAAGGCACCCGGGGCATGGCAGACAAAGCCGATGGGCTTGCCGGCCCGTTCGAACGACTCGATCAGCGCGATG
Source organism: Pseudomonas khavaziana (assembly GCF_036704165.1). Taxonomy (NCBI): domain Bacteria; kingdom Pseudomonadati; phylum Pseudomonadota; class Gammaproteobacteria; order Pseudomonadales; family Pseudomonadaceae; genus Pseudomonas; species Pseudomonas khavaziana. The sequence goes on along the minus strand of NZ_CP129946.1, from coordinate 2,695,512 downwards.
GACACCGACGACTCCGCCAAATCCCACAACGGGCCGTGGCCACCTGGGTAGAACACCGTATCGAAGTCGTTGGCATTGATGGTGTCCAACTTGACGGTGTTGGCCAGGGCCTGTTGCGCCGCGGGGTCGGCGGCGAAGCGACGGGTTTGCTCGGTCTGGAAGTCCGGCAGGTCGCTGACCGGGTCCAGAGGCGGCTGGCCGCCCGCTGGAGAAGCCAGCACCACCTCGGCGCCGGCGTCCTTGAAGGCATAGTAGGGTGCGGCAAATTCTTCGAGCCAGAAGCCGGTCTTGCGCCCGGTATCGCCAAGCTGGTCGTGAGAGGTCAGTACCATTAATACGTTCATTTTCCAGTGCCTCGATCGAAGTGGATAACAGGGTTTTCAGGGCTACCCAACAACTGTCGGGTCAGCAGCAGCGCCTCAGCGAACGGCGCAGTGGTACGGGTAATCTTGGCCATGACGCTGGTTCCCAACCACAGCGCATAAAGGCGTTGGGCAAGATTTTGGGGGGCTTGCCCGAAGGTGAGCGAGCCGTCTTCCACGCCGCGTTGCAGGGCTACGGCGAGCAATTCGATGGTGCGTGCAGTCCCGCGTTGCAGGGCCAACCGCATCGGCTCTGACAAGTCCGAGACCTCGGCGCCCAGTTTGACCGCGAGGCATTTGCCGGCATCGGTGCAGCCGGTATGGTTGTCGATCCAGCATTGCCAATAGCGCATCAGCTTGGCGTGGTGGGATAACCCCGGCTGATCGAACAGATCCTGCATGCCTTGGACGTAATGGTCGAAATAGGTATCGAGCAACACCACACCGAACGCATCCTTGGAATTGAAGTAGTGATAAAACGAGCCCTTGGGCACTTCGGCAGCCTGCAGGATTTCGTTCAAGCCCACTGCGGAAAATCCCTTGGCACCGACAATCGATTGCCCACGTTCAAGGATCGCCTGCCGTGCACTTTTGCTTGGGTGGTTCATGCTTGACCTCATCCGATTAGACCAGTCGTCTAGTTCGTTGGGGCCATGTTAGGCAGCGAGGCATTCGCTCACAATGTCATATCCGCAAGGATTCCGGACATGGGCCAAAGTCGGTTGCCGTTTACCTGGCACACGCCGACAATTGCCTCTCCCCCGCCCCTTGGAGAGATGCAATGCACAGCGTTGCGCTGATGGTTTACCCGAATTTCCAGTCCTTGAGCCTCAGCCTGGGCTCGGTGTTCGAGTGCGCCAACCTGCTGCGCGGTGAGCCTGCCTACGAGTTTCACCTGGTGTCGGAAAGCGGCGGCGCGGTGATGACCTCCCAGGGCTTTTCGGTGAACACCACGGCGATCCGGCCAGAGGGCTACGACACCCTGATCGTCAGTGGTTACCTGGAGTTTCGCCTGCCGGAGGCCAACCTGCTGGATCTGGTCAAGGCGGCATCGGCTCAATCGCGGCGCGTGGCCTCATTGTGCATGGGTATTTTCGTGCTGGCCGAGGCCGGTTTGCTGGAAGGCAAGCGCACTACCACCCACTGGATCCACGCGCCGGCGTTTCGCAAGCGCTACCCGGATATCCGCCTGGAAGACGACAAGCTGTTCGTGGTGGACGGCCAGGTGTGGACCGGCGCCGGCATGAGCGCCGGGGTCGACCTGGCGTTGGCCATGGTCGAGAACGACCTGGGCAGCGACCTCGCCCGGCGCATCGCACGCAAGCTGGTGATCGCCCAGCGCCGCGGCAGTGAGCAGTCGCAGTTATCGGCCTTGCTGGAACTGGACCCCAAGTCCGACCGCGTGCAGCTGGCCCTGGCCTATGCCCGTGAAAACCTCACCCACGATTTATCGGTAGAAGCCCTGGCCGACGTCGCCCGGCTAAGCCCGCGCCAGTTCAGCCGGGTGTTTCGCGAAGAAACCGGGCAGACCCCGGCCAAGGCCATCGAGGCCCTGCGGGTGGAAGCGGCGCGGGCGATGATGGAAACCAGTCGCCACCCCGTGGAAGTGGTGGCCCGCGAAACCGGCTTTGGTGATCGCGAGCGCATGCGCCAGGCGTTTCTCAGGGCCTTCGGGCAACCGCCCCAGGCGATGCAGCAGGTGCTGTTCAATCCAGGCTAGGGGCGTGGCCGAGTTGTTGGCGTTCGAACTGTGGGAGGGGGCTTGCTCCCGATAGCGGTGGTCAGTCCCAGCATCAGGTGACTGACCCACCGCTATCGGGAGCAAGCCCCCTCCCACATTTTGATTACGGTGCGCAGCCTTCAACCTCAGCAAAACCCGCCCATCAATGCAGCGAAACCCGGGTAATCAGGTAGCTCACCAGCTGCGGCTCATCCTCCAGCTCAATCGTCTGCACCGGACGCGGCAGGTTATCCAGCACGGTGCGCCAGAACGCCTGGGACACTTCGTCCTGATCATAGAAACGCACCAGCCAATTGGACTCGCCACTGCACAGCACCTGGCTGGCGATGGCGCGGCCAATGCCCTTGCGGCGGTAGCGCTTGAGGATAAACAGGTCGGCCAGTTCCAAGGCGTCGATGCCCGGCAGTTCGCTGCCTTCGATCAACAGGAAACCGGCGATATAGCCATCGACCAGCAACAGGTTGGCGCTCCACTGTGGGTCGTGCCAGTAGCGCGTCAGGTGCTCGTCATGGATATAGAAACGGCCATCGGCCTCGACATCTTCCTGTTCCCAGTCCGAAGACTCGTAGGCGTAGTACTGGTAGAGATTGCGGATCAGCTCGGCGTCTTCGGGGCCGGTCTGGATCAATTCGACGGTGGTTTCAGGCATGGGGCTCTCGGTGAAAAAACGCAGGGCGCCATTGTTCACAAAAGTGCCGGTCACGCCAATGGATTGTCGAATCCTTTCTATTGGCTGAACCGATTGCAGATAGCGCTTGCCCGGGCCAATTTCCTGAAACATTTAGAATAAACTTCGCCGGTTTCCACCTTTCGCTCAAGGACTTGTATTTTGACCAACGTCTGTACCGCCGGCCTGGATGTCGGCTTTGCCTCCCTGGATTACCTGCAGATTTTCATCCTGGGGGTGATCCAGGGCATTACCGAATTGCTGCCGGTATCGTCCACGGCGCATATGCGCGTGGTGCCCGCCCTGCTCGGCTGGCAAGACCCGGGCTCGGCGTTTTCCGCAGCCATGCAGTTGGCGGCGCTGGCGGCGGTGGTCAGTTACTTCTGGCGGGATGTGCGCCAGGTCACCACCGGCAGCATCAGTGCGGTACGCCGGGGCGACTATAACGACCCGTGGTTCAAGCTGGCGGTGGCGATTGTGCTGGCGACACTCCCGATTGGCATTGCCGGCCTCGCCTTGTCTTCGACCTTGAATACCTGCAACTCGCCATTGCGCGGGCTGATGGTAATCGGCATTGCCTGTGTGGTGATGGCGATATTGCTGGCCCTGGCCGAAGTGCGCGCCCGCCACACCCGCGACGTCGGCCAGATGCGCCTGCGCGATGCGCTGATCGTGGGGGTGGCGCAGATCGGCGCGCTGATTCCCGGGGTGTCGCGTTCGGGCTCCACGCTGACCGCAGCGCTGTTCCTGAATTTCAAACGCGAAGAAGCGGCGCGGTTTTCCTTCCTGCTGGGTCTGCCGGCCATCGCCCTGGCCGGTTTGAAAGAACTGTGGGTGCTGCTGCACGCCGACATGCCCGCCCACGCCTGGCCGCATTTGATCTTCGGCCTGGTGGTGGCGAGCATCTCGGCGTTCTTCGCAATCTGGGGCCTGATGAAGTTCCTGGAGCGCTTCTCCACCTGGCCGTTCGTGATCTACCGTGCGCTGCTGGGGGTCTTCCTGATTGTGGCAGTCAGCACCGGGTTGCTTACCTGACGCGATCATTTTTTGTAGGAGCGAGCTTGCTCGCGAAAAATCCAAAGGTACCGCGTACATTCAGGATGCCCGCGTTATCGTTGACGCTTTTCGCGAGCAAGCTCGCTCCTACAGGTTACTGGCGGTCGGCCAGTTCTTCGAGCAGGTCGGCCGAGGGCACGAAGAACAAGCCACCGGTCACTGCCGTACTGAAGTCGAGCAAGCGGTCATAGTTGCCGACCGGGCGGCCGACGAACATGTTTTCCAGCATCTGCTCCAGCGGCTGCGGCGAGCGCGCGTAGCCGATGAAGTAGGTGCCGAACTCGCCGGCGCCCGGGCGGCCGAAGGGCATGTTGTCGCGCAGGATCTTCACTTCCTCACCGTTCTCGTCGGTGATGACGGTCAAGGCGCTGTGGGAGTTGCTCGGCTTGGCTTCTTCGTCCAGTTCGATATCCGCCAGCTTGGTGCGCCCGATCACCTTCTCCTGGGCTTCTACCGTCAAGCTATTCCAGGCGTTCATGTTGTGCAGGTATTTCTGCACCAGCACGTAGCTGCCGCCCTCGAATTGAGGATCTTCGTCACCGACCAGGGTGAATCTTTCGGCCTTGCGCCCTACCGGGTTTTCAGTGCCGTCGACAAAACCGATGATGCTGCGCATATCGAAATAACGGAAACCCTGGACCTCATCCACCACCTTGACGCTCTCGCCCAAGGCGGCCATCAGCTGGGTCGCCAGCTCGAAACACAAGTCCATCTGCTCGGCACGGATATGCAGGAGGATATCGCCAGGGGTCGACACCGCTTTGCGCCCTTCTACCCCGAATTCGCGAAACGGGTGCAGTGCTGCCGGGCGCGGGGCGCCGAACAGCCGGTCCCACGCATCCGAGCCAAAGCCGCAGACGCAGGTCAGGTTGCCCGACGGCACGCGCTTGCCCACCGAACGTACAAGGCCGGCGATGTCGGCACACCAGCCACGCACGTTATCAACCGCATCAGGGGCCAGGGTGGCGACCATGAAAATCGCGCTGCTGGTGATCGGGTGGCACACAGACTGCGGTTCGAGCGGTGGCTGGACAGGGCAGGTTTTCATCAGGCAGATCCATAGGCTAAGGTCGGTTTGAACCGACGCAGGTTAGCAGATCAGCCGTGACAACTGGCCCACACCTGGCGAATCAACGCTTTCATCTTGAGCGCCTCGGCCCAGCGATCAGTGAGTTCCCGACCCTTTGCATCGGTGATCGCATAGGGTGGCGGGCCCAGTTCGCAGGTGAAGGACAGGCTCCGGGGCGTGTCGGCGCGCGTCAGCCAGTCGTCGATCCCATAGCGCCACCAGCTGGTAAAGCGCTCGACCCAAGGCTGGTGCTGAGGAAAATCCAGGCCCACCTGCACCTGTTCGCTGCTGGCGATGCGGCCATGAAAACCCCAGCTATGGCGCAGGATCGTGCGTATCTGCTCGTCGTCTTGCAAGGCGCCGGGTTCTGGCAACTCGCGGCCGACGACGTAGTGAGACAGGTCCGCGAGCAGTTTCAGGTCGGGCATCTGCGCCAGCAGGTCGAGGGTGAACAACAGATCATTGGTCAGTCGATAACGGTGGGTTTCCAGCAGGATCGGAAAGTCCACCTGTTCGGCCAGGCGTTGCCAGCCTTCGATCAGCCTGGCCGCCTCGGCCTGGGTACGCGGACGCACATCGGCTTGCAGGGTGAGGTGGTGGCAACCGTAGCGGCTGATCACCTCCAGTGCAGCGGCCAGGTCATCCACCGATTGCGGGAACAACTGGCCTTCGATCTGCAAACCCCTGGCCGTGGCGGCAGCGTGCAGGCGCGGGACGGCGGCGGGCGTCCAGTAATGGTCGGTGATGCCGTCGAAACCGGCGGCGGCGATGCGGTCCAGCTGCGTGTCGAGGCTGCCGGGCTCGGTTTGCATGGCCCACATCGATTGGAATACCAGAAGTTGACGCATATCAGCCTCGCAACAGTGGTTTGAGAGACACATCGGCATCTGCCAGGCTGCCCGGGTTGAGCACCGTGCCCGCTGCAATCAGGCGTTCGCACAGCTTGATGTCCCTGGCCGCAGCGTTGCCCGGCGCCCAGCCGCAGGCACCTTGCAACCGGGCATCGGCGTCGAGGTAAAACAGCAGCAGGCCAGCGCCAGGCAGCGCGCGGCTGACCGTGCGTGCAGTCATCACCCCGACAGTCTGCAAACCCCAGTCGTATTGGTCGGACCAGAAACCGGGGAGCGTCTCGAATGGCAGTGCTCGCCCCAGCAGGTTCAACGCGGCGTGCCGCCCCTGGGCCTCGGCGTTGCGCCAGGTTTCCTGACGCTGATAGACGCCAGCGAGACGAAACTCGCAGACATCCCCCGCCGCATAGATATCCGCCGCGCTGGTGCGCAATTGCGCGTCGACACGAATGCCCTGCCCGACTTCCAGCCCTGCCGCCGCCGCCAGCTCGATATTGGGTTGCATGCCGATGCCGGCCACCACCAGGTCACAAGGCAGCCGCTGCCCATCGACCAGTTGTACGGCGTCGGCGTGGATGCATTCCACGGCGACGTTCAAGCGCACGTCCACACCCTGCTCACGATGCAGCGCCAGCAGCGCTGCACTGATCGGCGCCGGCAACACCCGGCCCGCCAAGCGTGGCCCGGCTTCAAGCAGCGTGACCTCACACCCCAGCCCCCGGGCGGTCGCGGCCACCTCGAGGCCAATAAAACCACCACCGATCACGACCACCCGGGTGCCGGAACGCAACCTGTCACGCAGGGCCAAGGCTTCATCGTGGGTACGCAGGTAAAGCACAGGCGCCTGCGCCTCGGGCAAGCGCCGCGCCCGGCCGCCGGTAGCCAGCAACAACCCGGTATAGGTCAACCATTGGCCATCGGCCAGTTGCAGCCGGTGTTGCTGCGTGTCCAGGCGGCTCACCGGGTTGCCGGCGATATGCTCGATGCCCAGCGCTGCCAGCCGTGCGTTGTCGCACAGGCTGCAGCCCGCCAGGTCGGTCGAGCCTTGCAGCACACCTTTGGAAAGCGACGGCCGTTCATAAGGCAAGTGCGCTTCATCACCGATCAGGATCAGGCGCCCGGTGTAGCCTTCTTCACGCAAGGTCAATGCAGCACGGCCACCGGCGTGACCGGCGCCGACGATAATCAGGGCCTGGCTCATCTTTCGGCCGTGACGGCGAGCAATACCCGCCCCGCTTCGACCCGCACCGGGTAGGTCTTGAGGTTGACGCACACCGGCGCGCCCAGGGCTTTGCCGGAACGGTAATCGAAGCGTCCGTTGTGCTTGGGGCATTCAATCACGTGGTTCATCACCAAACCGTCCGCCAGGTGGATTTTCTCGTGGGTGCACAGGCCGGCGGTGGCGAAGAACTCATCCTCGGCAGAGCGGAACACCGCATAGGTGTGCGCGCCGTGGTCGAAGCGCAGTACGTCTTCGGGGTCTATTGCGCCCACGGCGCAGACATCGATCCATTGATCGTTCATGGCATTGTTCTCTTGTACGAAGGATGAAGATCAGCCAGCAGAGGCTTCTGCGTGGAGGGCGGCAGGGGCGGATTGCGCCTTTGGGCGAATCGGACGCTGGACGAAATAGCTCGGGTCGCTGCGCTGTTTGCGGATCGTCGCGATGATTTCCCTGTAGGCCTCGAACAGGTTGGCGTACGGCGGCGGGCAGTCGCTGCGGATTTCTTCGTGCAGTTGTTCAAGTGCGTGGTAAGGCACCATCGGATACATGTGGTGTTCGAGGTGGTAGTTCATGTTCATGTAGATAAAGCGCAGCACCCGGTTCATGTAGATGGTGCGGCAGTTGCTGCGGTGGTCGAGCACATCTTCGGCCAGGCCCACATGCTGGCTGAGCCCAAACAGGTAGCCGAGCCAGGCACCATAGAGACTGGGCAAGCCCACCAGCATCAGCGGTAGCCAACTGTGCAGGTACAACGCGGTGCCGATGATCAGCGCATAAATCCCAATCCATATACGGGCGGCACGGAACACCTTGGGCCACTCGGTTTCGGGGATGAAGTCCTGCTCCTGGGCACTCATGCACCCCAGCGCATGGCGGGCCACGCCGCTGAAGGTCTTCCAGGCCAGGGGCAGGTTGAACAGGCTGAGGGCCATCATCCACAGGCTCGGCGGGCGCGGCTCGACGATCTCCGGGTCGCGGCCGACGACAATGGTGTCGGTGTGATGACGGGCATGGCTCCAGCGCCAGACGTGGGGTTCGAACAGGCACATGAAGCACGCGACCTGGTACAGCCCATCGTTCATCCAGCGGGTCTTGAACGCGGTGCCGTGGCCGGTTTCATGCCAGCGCGGGTTGGACGCGGTGCCGTAGAGCACGCCATAAGCCAGGAAGAATGGCACACAGGCCCAGGAGCCCCAGAACCAGTAACCACCAACGCCTGTGACCAATAGCGTCGAAACCCATATGGCCGTATCGAGCAAGGCCGGGCCGTCGCGGCGCTGCATCAGTTCTTTCATACGTTTGCGCGAGATAGGCGACTGGTACCAGCTGGCCGAGACCAGGCCCTTTTCCGCGGCACGTGCCGCTTCGGGACCAGTGAGGCTGTAGTCGCGCCGGGCGCGGTAAGCGGTGTGTTCAGGCATTGTTATTGTTCTCCGCAAGCGTGAGGTTTCAGGTGCTTTGCGGAACCCACCATAGAGCGCAGCCAAATCACCCTCAAGGCCTTGAATCCATTCCCTATCAAGCTATCATCCAGCCCCAGCGGGACTTGATAGTTTTCTATCAAGACGCTCAAGGGGCCTGCCAATGCACAACCATAAACGCCCAACCATCGCCACCGTCGCCGCCCACGCGGGGCTCAGCGTGGCCACCGTCGACCGGGTATTGAACGCCCGCGCCCCGGTCAACCCGGGCACGGCCGAACAGGTGTTCCAGGCCGCCGAAGCCGTGGGCTACTTCGCCGCGCGACTGATCGGCCAGCGCATTCGCGAACGCCGGCCCACCTACCGATTCGGCGTGTTGTTGCTGGGCACCGCCCAGGCCTTCTATGCCAACCTCGCCCAGTCCATCAGCGATGCCGCGCAGCATCACGCCAGCGCCAACCTGAGCTGCCAGTTCGACTACATCAACGACCGTTCCCCGAGTGCCATCGTGGCGCAGATCGAGCAACTGGCGGTGCAGTGCGACGCCCTGGCGGTGGTCAGCTTCGCTCATCCGCTGATCAACGCCTGCCTGGCGCAGATCCGTGACGCCGGCGTGCCGGTGGTTGCCCTGCTCTCGGATATCCATGAACAGGCCCTCGAACCCTATGTGGGCCAGGACAACCACGTCGTCGGGCGCACCATGGGCTGGCTGCTGGCACACACCTGCGGCGCACGCAAAGGCAGCGTTGGCATTTTACTTGGCGGCCATCGTTTCCTCGGGCACCAGGCACGGGTCAAAGGCTTGCACAGCTACCTGGCCGAGCACGCACCGGGCCTTAAGCCGTTGGAGCCGCTGATCAACCTGGATAACTGCGACATCACCGAGGAAGCCACCCTCGACCTGCTCGCCCGCCACACCGACCTGCGCGGCCTGTGCGTGGTGGGCGGCGGCGGTGACGGCGTGATCAACGCCCTGGCGCAACTCCCCAAGCGCCCGGCGCTGTGTTGCATTCTGCAGGAGTCAACCGAACTGTCACGCCAGGCGTTGAGCCGCGGCTTGATCGATGTGGTGATGGACTCGCAGCCGCGGCAGACGGCCGCGGCGCTGGTGCAACTGCTGGTGCAGTTGCTGAATGACGAAGGCTTCGATCCAGGGCGGCATCGGGTGCATATACCACCGCAGATAGTGACCTCGGAAAACATGGGCACCTGAGACATGGAGAGGACAATGCGGGGCGGTGCGACGATTCAACTTGCGCCGATGACGACGGCCCCGTCAAAAACTCGGAGGCTGACACCCCGCTAGCGGAGCATGGATGTCTACTCCGTAGCAGTCCCAGGTAACCGCGATGCGCAGCGAGCCGCTCTTGATCTTGATCTGCTTTTGATCTTGATCTCAGGCGCCCCGTTAAACCACGCTGGCCGGAATTCGACAGGAATTTGGGGGGTAAACCGGCAGGGATGCCGGTTTAGCCGCCCCGCGCCATGGATGGCGCGCGGCGGCGGCCCCCCAAATCCCTGTCGGATTACGGGCACACCGAGCCTAGGCGAGGTGCCGAGTGGTGGGGCAAGAGCCCTTTGGTTACTTTGGGGCTCTTTTCCAAAGTGACCCGCCGTCAGGGCGGAACCCTAAGTGGCCGTTACCGCAGAAATGGATATGTACTCGGTATGATCCAACATCCTGGTCGGCTGTCAGGCCGCCATCGGGAGCAAGCCCCCTCCCACACTTGGATCGCGGGGCATCAGTTAGTTAGCGGTCGGTTGTCAGGCAGCCATCGGGGGGCAAGCCCCCCACACTTGGATCGCTGGGCATCAGTTAGTTAGCGGTCGGCTGTCAGGTTGCCATCGGAGCGACCCCTCCCACATTCAATCTGCACTCGGACAATCATTCACCGCCCGCGAAAATCCCCTGCATCCAAGCCAAACCGACTCATCTTGTTATACAGCCCACCCCGCGACACGTTAAGTTGCCGGGCCGCCAGGCGAATATTGCCACCCGTGTTTTTCAGCGCGGCGACGATGGCGTGCAGTTCATGGCTGCTCAGATCCTGGGCGGGCTGGGGCTGGTAAAGGCGCAGCGTCTCCCGTTGCTGGGTTTCCAGCGGCAAATCAGCCGGCTGGATCAACTCGCCCATCGCCAGGTTGGTCGCCCGTTCGATGGCGTTTTCCAGTTCACGCACATTGCCCGGCCAGCCATGGGCTGACAGCAGCGCCAGCGCCTCCGGCGAGAAACCCTGCACTGGCTTACGCAACGAACGCACACAGCGCTGCAGGAAATGCCGTGCCAACAGCGGAATATCCTCGCGACGCATACGCAACGGCGGCACGGTGAGGTTCAACACATTGAGGCGGTAGTAAAGATCCTCACGAAACGCACCTTCGGCCACTGCCTGGCTCAAGTTGCGATGGGTGGCGGCGATGATGCGCACGTCCACTGGCCGCGAATTTTTCGCGCCCACGCGGGTCACTTCTCCCTCTTGCAACACCCGCAACAGGCTGACCTGGGCATCGAAGGACATATCGCCAATTTCATCCAGGAAGATGGTGCCGCCATCGGCCAATTCAAATTTGCCCGCCGACCCACCCCGTGCCGAGCCGGTGAACGCGCCTTCGACATGGCCAAACAGTTCGCTCTGTACCAGGTCCCGGGGGATGGCGCCGCAGTTGACCGCCACGAACGGGCCGTTGCAACGCTCGCTCGCGTTATGAATGGCCTGGGCAAACAGCTCCTTGCCGGTGCCGCTTTCGCCGAGGACCAAGGTGGTGGCGTCGCCGCGACTGGCAATGCGCCCCAGGTGCAACGCGTCCTGGATCGCCCGCGAGGTGCCCTGGATGGTATCGAAGGTGTAGCGAGCCTGGGTGCCGATAAGGCGCCGGGTGATTTCGCGGATGCGACGGTTTTCGCGTACCGACACGATCACCCCGCCCTGCTCCAGCGGGCATACCGAGACCAGGCACGCGAGCTGGCTGCGGTCGTGCAGCTCGAAGGTACAATCGAGGTCGCGCACCGGCTCACCCAGCGCGCCACCCAACTCACTGCGCCCCAGGCGCTGGAACGAACTGCCGATCAGCTCCAGCCCCACCCCGAACAACTGCCGCGCATAACGGTTGAGTGCCTTGATGCAGCCGCGCTCATCCAGTACCACCAAGCCTTCGTTCAGCACTTCGAGCACCGCTTGTTGTTCTTCCAGCAACACCTGCAGCGCCATCTGTCGCGACACCGCTTCGGCGGCCGCCTGGACGGTGCCCAGGGTATGGAAATGAAACCAGCCGGGCTCGGCGGTCAGCGTGAGCATGGCCAATGTCAGGCCCTGGGCATCCTTGATCGGCGCGGCGGCGCAGTGCATGCGGCGCTGGCGCAGGGCGCCGGCAAAGTTCTCCTCGGCCAACACGTACATCAGGCGGTCTTCGGCCAGCGCCAACCCGGTACAGTTGGTGCCCTGTACCGATTCCAACAGGCGACTGCCGACGGGGGTGATATCCAGCCCGCAGAAATACAGGGTGGTGCCCTCGGCATCGGTAAGGTTGATATGGCCACGTGGGTTATAGGCCAGCAAGCCGTGCATGACTTGCGCGGCGGCGGCGATCAATACGCGGTGATTGGCCAGGGTTGCCGCCAGCGCTTGGGCGGCAACGAAACGGTAGCGGCTGTCCTCGGGATCGATACCTGCCTCGACGCTGCGTCGCCAGGAATCCCAGATGACCTGGCGTACCTCGGCCGGGCGTTCGAGCTGGCCAGACAGACACGCTCGCCAGCCCTGCTCCAACGCAGCGACGGGGCCGTCATTCAGCGCATCAGGTCCAAGGGCCGTGAGGTATTCGAGGTCTTGCACGCTGAATGTGAGGCTCATCAAGGCATCCATGTTCATATTTTTGACATGTCAGTATAGACATGTCATCTGAATGAACACATTTTGTTTACTGATTTTAATAACCTATTAAAAATCAGTTAGTTATGAGTTGGCACACCCCTTGCTCTTACCTCTATGCCAGCCAGGACTGTCCTGCGGGCCAACAATAAAAAGGGGTCACTTCATGAGTACACAGAATATCCGCCTGGGTTTGATCGGTGCCGGTCGCATGGGCAGCTTCCACGGCCTTACGGCGGCGCGCCACATCCCCGGTGCCTGCCTCGCCGCCATCGCCGATCCTACCCCAGGCCAGGCCGCACGCCTGGCAGCAGAGCTGGGGGTGGACAAGGTCTACACCGACCCGCAACAGCTGGTGGACGACCCGGACATCGACGGCGTACTCATCGCCGCCCCCGCCCGCAGCCACGCCGAACTGGTGATCAGCGCCGCCCGCGCCGGCAAAGGTATCTTTTGCGAAAAACCCATGGCGATCACCCTGGATGAAGCCGATCGCGCCATCGCCGCTGCCGCCGACGCCCGCGTGCCGTTGCAGGTCGGTTTCAATCGGCGTTTCGCCAAGAGCTTCCGTACCGCCCACCTCGATATCGCCGCCGGCCGCATCGGCACGCCGCAGTTACTGCGCTCGTTGACCCGCGACCCGGCGCTGAACAACCCAGCCGCTTCACCACAATGGGTGATCTTCCTGGAGACCCTGATCCACGACTTCGACACGCTGCGCTACCTCAACCCCGGCGCCGAAGCGGTGCAGGTATATGTGATGGCCGACGCGCTGATCGCCCCAGCGTACAAAAGCCAAGGCTTGCTCGACACCGCCGTGGTCACGATCCGCTTCGACAACGGCGCCATCGCCACCGCCGAGGCCAACTTCCAGGCGGTGTATGGCTACGATGTGCGCGGTGAAGTGTTCGGCAGCCAAGGCATGCTGAGCATGGGCAGCCTCAATGACTGCGACCTGGTGCGCTACCTGGCCGAGGGCATCCAGGCCGACACCCAACGAATGGACACTGACCTGCTGCGCGACGCCTACATTGCCGAACTCAACCACTTTGTCGACTGCCTGCGCAACGGCGCCAAGCCCCTGGCCAGCGGTGAGGATGCGCGCGCGGCCCTGGCGATTGCGCGCGCTTGCATCGAGTCGTACGAAACCGGCAAGTCTGTGGCCGTGCAAGGGGCGCGGCCATGATGCCGTTCAAATTAGCCGTCAGCGCCGAGATGGTGTTCCTCGACCTGCCCTTCATCGAACGGGTCAAACGTATCCACGCCCTGGGGTTCAGCGCCGAAATCTGGAGCTGGACCGACAAGGACATCGACGCCCTGGCCGCGACCGGCGCGGACTTCACCTCGATGACCGGCTACATCAGCGGCACCCTCACCGACCCCGAAGGCAGTCGCCAACTGCTCGACAGCGCCCGCGAATCCCTGGGCATCGCCAAGCGCCTCAATTGCCCCAGCCTCAACCTGCACGGCACCGGCCTGGGCGACGGCGGCCTGCCGACACAACCGGTCAGCCAGACCTCGGGGCGCATGTGGCTGAGCGCCTGCAAGACCCTGGAAAAAATCGCGCGCCTGGGGGAAGACGCCAGCCGTGTGTTCCTGCTGGAAAACCTCAACACCGCCGTCGATCACCCCGGCACGCCGTTCGCCCGCGCCGACGAGACCCTTGCGCTGATCGAAGCCGTGGGCAGCCCGCACCTGAAGATGAACCTGGACCTTTACCACGCGCAGATCGGCGAAGGAAACCTGATCGAATTGATCCAGCGCGCCGGCAGCGCCATTGGCGAAATCCAGGTGGCCGACGTGCCCGGGCGCAAGGAGCCCGGCACCGGCGAAATCCACTACCCGGCGATTGCCCGTGCGCTGCACGCCATGGGCTACACCGGCGTAATCGGCCTGGAGGGCTGGGCCAGCGGCACCAGCGAATTGGCCCTGGAACGCTTCCGCCAGGCATTCACCCTATAACAATAAAAGGAACACCCTTATGCATCGTTATTCATTGCTAGTGGCCGCGCTGCTGTTGCTGTTCAGCCAATGGACTTTCGCCGCGTACCGCATTGGCGTGAGCATTGCCCGGGTCGACGATAACTTCATGACCTATGTACGTAGCGGCCTTGAGGCCGCGGCGAAACAGCAGGACGTGCAGATCCAGTTCGAAGACGCCCAGGGCGATGTGGTGCGCCAGCTCAACCAGGTCGAAGGTTTTCTCAACCAGAAAGTCGATGCGGTGATCGTGCTGCCGGTCGACACGGCTGCCACTGCCAACATCACCCGCGCCGCCGTGGCGGCCAAGACCCCGCTGGTGTACGTCAACCGCCACCCGGATGAACGCACGCTGCCCAAGGGCGTAGTCACGGTGGCGTCCAACGACATCGAGGCCGGGCAATTGCAGATGCGCTACCTCGCGGAAAAACTCGGCGGCCAGGGCAGCGTGGCGATCATCATGGGCGACCTTGCGCAGAACGCCACCCATGACCGCACCGAAGGCGCCAGGCAGGTGCTAAAGGACTTTCCCGGTATCAAGATCGTCGAGCAGCAAAGCGCCGAGTGGCAACGCAACAAAGGCATGGACCTGACCAGCAACTGGCTGCTGGCAGGCACGCAGTTCGATGCGATCGTGGCCAACAACGATGAAATGGCAATCGGTGCGGCCATGGCGTTGCAGCAGGCGGGCAAGGCCAAGGGCGAGATTGCGATCGTCGGCATCGACGGTTTGCCCGACGGTTTGGCGGCGATCAAGCGTGGGCTGCTTGCTGCCTCAGTGTTCCAGGACCCCAAGGCCCAGGCGACCCAGGCGGTGCAAGCGGCGATCAAGATGATCAAGGGCGAACCGATTGAAGCCGAAGTGTGGGTGCCGTTTGAACTGATCAAGCCCGAACAGGTGGCGGTATTCGAACAGCGCTACAAGTAAACCGAGGCTAAGGATATCCAAATGTGGGAGGGGGCTTGCCCTAATGCCAGTCAGTTAAGCGGTCATCGCCTTCTGTAGGAGCGAGCTTGCTCGCGAAAAACGTCAACGATAACGCGTGTTTGCTGAATGAACGCGGCGCCTGTAAGTTTTTCGCGAGCAAGCTCGCTCCTACAAAAAAGCCTTAACAGACTGGCATTAGGGCTTGCGCCCTTCAATACTGGATCTGAATCAGTCCAGGTCACTCGCGTCATGCCGTTCGGGCAATTGCTCCTCACCCGACACCCGATTCACCCGCCGGCCGCGCTGCACCGCCGGCCTGGCGTCAATTGCGTCGGCCCAACGCAGCACGTGTTTGTATTCATGCACAGAGAGAAACTCCGCCGAGTCGCCGTACAAGCGGCCCTTGACCAGCCCGCCGTACCAGGGCCAGATGGCGATATCGGCAATGGTGTACTCATCGCCGGCGATGTACTCGCTCACCGCCAGGCGCTTGTCCAGCACATCCAGTTGGCGCTTGGCTTCCATGGCAAAACGGTTGATCGGGTACTCCATCTTGCTCGGCGCATAGGCATAGAAATGCCCGAAGCCACCCCCCAGGTAAGGCGCGCTGCCCATCTGCCAGAACAACCATGACAGGCATTCAGCCCGGGCCGCAGGCTCGCTGGGCAAGAACGCGCCGAATTTCTCGGCCAGGTACTGCAGGATCGCGCCGGACTCGAATACCCGAATCGGCGTGGCACCACTGCGGTCCATCAGGGCGGGAATCTTCGAGTTTGGATTCACCGCCACGAAGCCACTGCCGAACTGGTCGCCGTCGCCGATCTTGATCAGCCAGGCATCGTATTCGGCGCCGGTGTGCCCGAGGGCCAGCAACTCTTCGAGCAGGATCGTGACCTTCTGCCCGTTGGGCGTGGCCAGGGAATACAGCTGCAGCGGATGCTTGCCGATCGGCAGCTCTTTATCGTGGGTAGCACCGGCGATGGGCCGGTTGATACTGGCGAAGGTGCCGCCGCTCTCGGTGTCCCAGGTCCAGACCTTTGGGGGTAGATAGTCAGCCATGCCACTGCTCCTCAGGGATTGTGATCAACGAAGCGTTCCAGACTAAACCAAAGACGGGTGGTGCGTCACACCGGCATCCCGGTCTTGTCGAGGCACCTGTACGCGCAGGGCGATAAGCAAGGCCGCGAGCAGCATCAACACACCCGCGCCCGCAAACACCCCACCAATGCCGCTGATGCTGAACATCAACCCGCCACCGGCGGCCCCTGCGGCAATTGCCGACTGCACCGAAGCGACCACCATGCCGCCGGCACTTTCGGCCTGGTCCGGCACGGCACGGGCAACCCAATTGGACCATGCTACCGGTACGCCGCCGAACGCCATGCCCCACAGCGCCAGGAGCAACGCCTGGCCCGGCAGTGACACCGGCAGCCAGACCAGGGCCAGTGCCGCAATGCCCACCAGCACCGGCATCAACACCAATGTCCCACGCGGGTGGCGTACCAGCAGCCAACCGGCGAGCAAAGTGCCGACGAAATTCGCCACACCGAAGCCCAGCAGCATCAAAGCCAGCCCTTGGGTATCGACGCCGGTGGTGCTTTCCAGGAACGGGCGAATATAGGTGAACAATGCGAAATGCGCGGTATGTACCAGTACGCAGCCGAACATGCCCATGGCGATTCCCGGGCGCAGCAACACCTCCAGCACGGTGCGCAGGCGCGCGGTGCCGTTGGGCACCAGGCGCGGCAGGGTGAACGCCTGGAACGCCAGTGTCACCGCACCCACGGCAGCCGCCGCGATAAACGCACTGCGCCAGCCGTACAGGCCACCCAAGTAGCTGCCCAGCGGCACGGCGACCACCGTGCCCGCCGCAATCCCGCTGAAGATGATCGACAGCGCCCGTGGCAGGGAAGCCGCCGGCACCAGGCGCATCGCCACCGCCGCCGCCATGCTCCAGAAACCGCCCAGGGCGATGCCCAGCAGGATGCGCATCAACAACAGCACGGTCAGGCTGGAAGACAGCGCCACCAGCAGGTTGGAGGCGATCATCAGCGTGGAGAACCCCAGCAGCACCACGCGCCGGTCGATGCTTCGAGTCAGCCCGGGCATCAGCAAGCCGGCAAACAACGCCACCACCGCCGTCACCGTCACCGCCTGGCCGGCCAGCGCTTCCGAAACACCCAGGTCCAAGGCCATGGGGGTCAACAAACTGGCCGGCAGGTATTCCGCCGTCAGCAAACCGAACACCCCCATTGCCAAAGAAAACACCGCCAGCCAGGCCGGCTCAGTCACCACCCCGGCAGGGGCTTGGGCTGCATATTCACTCATCACAGGTCATCCTCAGATCATTAGCAAGGCGGCCAGTCTAGGTTTGCCCGGCAGGATGATCTATGATGCAAACCCTTGAGTTTTTGACCGAAACCCCGACCATGACTGCCGCGGATGTTTTTACCCTGTCTTCCGACCTGATCAATGAACTGTTGCGCGGTATGCGCCTGCGCGGTGTGCAGTACCGGCGCATCCAGGCCGGGCCGACCTTCGGCATGGGCTTTGGCGCCAAGCCCGGCCATGCCTATTTCCACTTTCTCGCGGCCGGCCACGTGACCTTGCGCGGCGAGGATGGCGACCTATTCGAACTGTCGGCGGGCAATGCGGTGTTCATCGCCCATGGCGGCGCGCATGCACTGTTATCCGACGCGAGCATCGATGTGCAAGACATCGGCGATTTCGACAGCGCACCGCTGGGAGACGCCGTCTGCGCCGTGGATGCGTCACCCGAGACCGTCCCCAACACTTTGCTGTTCAGTGCCTGCATGGAGTTCGAACTCGGCAGCATCCAGGGGCTCGGCAACCTGATGCCGGCGCTGATGCTGATCGATGCCGGGGGCCAGCGTTACCCTGGCCTGATGCCGATCCTGGCGGTGATGGAACGGGAAGTATCCACGGCCCGTATCGGCTTCGCCGGCATTCTGGCGCGCCTGGCCGATGTGGTGGCGGCGATGATCGTACGCGGCTGGGTCGAATGCGCCTGTGGCAACGCCTCGGGCCTGGTGGCGGCGCTACGCGACCCACGCCTGGCCCGCGCCCTCCTCGCCCTGCACCAGCAACCGGGCCGCGACTGGAGCGTGGCGCAACTGGCCGCGCAGTGCCATACCTCGCGCTCGGTATTTGCCGATCGCTTCCAGGCAATCCTCGGCATACCGCCATTACGCTACGCCACGGAGCTGCGCATGCGCCTGGCCAGCCAGTGGCTGACGCTGGAGCGCATGCCCATCGAAACCGTCGCGCAACGCCTCGGCTACACCTCCCAGGCGGCGTTCAGCCGTGCCTTCAAGCGCATCACCGGGCAACCGCCCGGGGCGGCCCGCAGTTCAATGTAGCGACCGCCCCTTCAAGCATTGCGCACCCTGATCATGAAGCCTTAATCTCGTCAGCCACTCACACCGCGAAAGCAATGGAGGCTGCATGAAACTGGTCGGAATGCTGGACTCGCCCTACGTACGCCGCGTGGCGATTTCCCTGGACCTGTATGGGATGGAGTTTGTGCATGAGCCGCTGTCGGTGTTCAGCACCTTCGCGGAGTTTTCCCAGGTCAACCCCGTGGTCAAGGCGCCTACGCTGGTGCTGGATGACGGCACAGTGCTGATGGATTCGAGCCTGATCCTCGATTACCTCGAAACCTTGGCGCCAGCTGACAAGAAGCTGCTGCCCCAACAACCGGCGGCACGCGCCCACGACCTGCACCTGCTCGGGTTGGCCCTCGCGGCCTGTGAAAAGAGCGTGCAGATCGTCTATGAACACAAACTGCGCCCAGCCGAAAAACTGCATGCGCCGTGGATCGAGCGGGTCAGCGGGCAATTGCTGGCGGCTTATGCGTTGCTGGACAAGCAACTGGACGACGGCGAAGCGCTGACCCAGGCATCAATTACGGCGGCGGTCGCCTGGTCGTTCAGCCAGTTCACCGTGGCCTCGGTGGTGAAGGCGGATGCGTTCCCCAACCTGAAGCGCCATGCTGAACGCCTCGAACAGCACCCGGCGTTCAAGCGTTACCCCATCGCATAAACACCACCGTTCAAATGTGGGAGGGGGCTTGCTCCCGATGGCGGCGGGTCAGCTGATGCATCTGTAGCTGATCCACCGCGATCGGGAGCAAGCCCCTCCCACACTCGACCTTCATCGTTTTGATAATCGCGTTTCTACACCCAGCCGCCGTCAACGATGAAGTTCTGCGCCGAACACATCGCCGAGGCGTCCGAGGCCAAAAACAACGCCATATTGGCGATGTGTTCCGGCATCACACTGCCGGGCAGGCATTGGCTGCGGGCGATGAGCTCCCTGGCCGCATCGTCAACCCACATGGCCAGCTGCTTTTCCGTCATCACCCAGCCCGGCACCAGCGTATTGACGCGGATATGGCTGGGCCCCAATTCCCGCGCCAGGCCGCGGGTCATGCCGTGGGCCGCGGCCTTGCTGGCGGCGTACACCGGGTAACCGGCCGAGGCCATCATCCAGCCGACCGAGCCCAGGTTGATGATCGAGCCCCCACCGGCCTCTTTCATCATCGGTACTACCGCCTTGGCGGCGAAGAAAGCGTGCTTGAGGTTGACCGCAATCAGCCGGTCGAACATTTGCGAGTCGATTTCTTCCAGGCTGTGGCGCACGTCATTGGCTGCATTATTCACCAGCACCGTGATCGGCCCCAGCGACTGCTCGAAACGCCCGATGGCGGCGCGGTAGCCAATTTCGTCAGTGATGTCGCAGCACTCGAACTCGACGGTAAAGCCTTTGGAATTCAACAGCGCAGCCAAGCGTTCGCCCTGGCTTTGCGCACGGTCCACGAACCCCACTTTGGCGCCTTGGGCAGCAAAGGCGCGCACCATGAATTCACCAATCCCCGAGGCACCGCCGGAAATCAGCACGGTTTTGTCCTTGAGGTCGGGATAAATCGCTTGCTGGGTAGTCATATCAGTGATCGCTCTGCTTAATTAGTCTTATTTTATTTTGCAAATACGCCGTTAAAGGCTATAAATCCGGGGTCATTACGACAAAATATCTCAAATTAGTAGAACTATTCCATCCAAAACAACAAAAGGAAGTTCGACCATGAAGCACCCTCGTTACCTGCTGTCCGGTCTGGCGCTGTCCATGCTGGTCGCCAGCGGCGGCACCCAGGCCGCCGGCCTGACCAGCGAACACAAACCCTTCGGCAAAACCAATGACGGCACCGCCGTCGAACAGTACATATTGCGCAACAGCCATGGCATGCAAGCCACGGTCATCACCTACGGCGGCGTATTACAGTCGCTGAAGGTGCCGGACAAACACGGCAAGGTCGACGACGTTGTGCTGGGTTTCGATGACGTGCAGGGCTATCAGGCCGGCACGGCATTTTTTGGCGCAACCATCGGCCGTTTCGGCAACCGCCTGGCTGGCGGCGCCTTCGAGCTCGACGGCAAACGCTACCAGGTGCCGCTCAACGACGGTCCCAACTCCCTGCATGGCGGCGCCCAAGGCTTCGACAAGCAGGTATGGCAAGCCCAGCCGGTCAAGGACAAGGACTCGGTGGGCGTCACCCTCACCTACCTGTCCAAGGACGGTGAAATGGGCTTCCCCGGTAACCTGAAGACCGAAGTCACTTACCGCCTCAACGACAACAACGAACTGCACATCGACTACAAGGCCACCACCGACAAACCGACGGTACTCAACCTGACCAACCACAGCTACTTCAACCTCGCCGGCGCGGGTAACGGCGACATTCTCAAGCAGGTCGCCACCCTGCATGCCAGCCACTACACCCCCGTGAACGCTACCCTGATCCCCACCGGTGAACTGGCGCCAGTCAAGGGCACGCCAATGGACTTCCTGAAGCCCACGCCTATCGGCCAGCACATTAAGGCGGACCATCCGCAGCTCAAGTTCGCCGAACCGAAACAGGGTGGGTTCGATTTCAACTGGGCGCTGGACACCAAGGGTGACATCAAGCAGCTCGCCGCGGACGTGCATGACCCTGAGTCGGGCCGGCGCTTGCAGCTCTACACCAGCGAACCGGGTGTGCAGTTCTATACCAGCAACTTCCTCGATGGTTCGGTGAAGGGTAAAGGGGGCAAGACATATCAGCATTGGAGCGGGTTTACCCTGGAGACCCAGCATTTTCCGGATGCGCCTAACCAGCCAGGCTTTGCCTCAACTCGTTTGAATCCTGGGCAGACCTATACCCAACACACCCTTTTCAAATTCTCCGCCGATTAAAACTGTGGGAGGGGGCTTGCTCCCGATAGCGGTGGGTCAGTTGATGCATCTGTAACTGACCCACCGCTATCGGGAGCAAGCCCCCTCCCACATTTAGTCCTCACCTGGCTTGGGTTAGCGTTGTTTCATGCGGTCGATGACCACGGCCAGGAGCAGGATCGAGCCGCGAATCACGTACTGGTAGAACGTGTCGATGTTCTTCAGGTTCATCGCGTTCTCGATGATCGCCAGGATCAGCACCCCAGCGATCACGTGGCGGATCATGCCGATGCCGCCGCTCAGCGATACCCCGCCCAGTACGCACGCCGAAATCACCGTCAGCTCGAAGCCCTGGCCGATCATCGGTTGGCCGGAGGTCATGCGCGAGGCGAGGATCACCCCGGCCAGCGCGCCGATCAGGCCATGAACGGCGAAGATCAGGATCTTGGTGCGGTCCACGTTGACCCCGGCCAACAGCGCCGCTTCCGGGTTGCCGCCGATGGCCATGGTGTTGCGCCCGTAGGTCGTGTAGTTGAGCAGCCAGCCGAAGAACAGGAAGCAGACGATGGTGATCAGGATCGGCACCGGCACGCCGAACAGTTGGCCGTTGCCGAAGACGAAAAACTGCTCCTCGGAGACCCCTACTGCCTTGCCGTCGGCAAAAATGTACGCCAGGCCGCGCACGATCTGCATGGTCGCCAAGGTGGTGATCAAGGCGTTGACCCGCAGCTTGGCGATCACGATGCCATTGATCAGCCCCACCATCAGGCCCATCAGCAACGCCGCGCCAATGCCCAGCATCACGCTGTCGGTATCGCGCATCACAATCGCCGCCACCACTCCGGCACAGGCGATCACCGAGCCCACCGACAAGTCGAAGTGCCCCGAGGCCAGGCAGAACAGCATGGTGCACGCGGCAATACCTACGGTGGAAATCGCCAGGCCCAGGCCGCGCATGTTCAGCGGCGACAGGAAGTTATCAATCAACAAGGCGCACAGCACAAAGATGCCCACTGCCGCCAACAGCATCGCCCAGTTGTCGAGCAATGCGCGCATATCGAGGGGTTTGCGTGCCGAGGGCAACGCGTTGGGTTGGGTTGTCATCGTCTTCTCTCAGTTCGCCACGCCGCGTGGCAAGGCCAGTTGCAGCAGGTTGGATTCGGTGGCGTGTTCACGCCGTTGTTCGCCACGCAGGGCACCTTCGCACAGCACCAGAATGCGATCGGCAATGCCCATCACTTCCATCAGGTCGCTGGACACCACGATCACCGCAATGCCGCTGGCCGCCAGGTTATGGATGATCTGGTAGATCTCTGACTTGGCGCCGATATCGATGCCACGGGTGGGCTCGTCCAGCAGCAGCACCTTCATCGGCATCGACAGCCAGCGGCCGAGAATGGCCTTCTGTTGGTTGCCACCGGACAGGTACATGATCTTCTGCGCGGCGTTTGGGGTTTTGACCCGCATCGCCTGGATCTGCCGGTCGGCGTTGCCCTTCTCCCAGCCGTCGCGCAGCAGCCAGCCAAAGGTGGAATGCGCCGCGCGGGCACTGATGTTGATGTTTTCGGCAACGCTGGCCAGTGGGATGATGCCTTCTTTCTTGCGGTCCTCCGGGCACAGCAAGATGCCGGCGGCGATGGCGTCGCGGGGTGAGCGCAACTGCAGCGCTTGGCCGCACAGCGCCAGGCTGCCGGCGCTGGCGCGCTCCAGGCCACTGAGCAAACGAAACAGCTCGGTGCGCCCCGCGCCCACCAGCCCGAACAGGCCCAGGATCTCGCCCTTGCGCACCTGGAAACTGATCGGATCACGCAGCCCCGGGCCGAGCAGGCCGTCGACCTTGAGCGCCACCTCGCCCTGCTCCCGCGGGCGGTAGTCGTAGATGTCCTGGATATCGCGGCCGACCATGCAGGTCACCAACTGGTCGTGGGTCAGGCTGCTCATGTCTTCGAAGGTGCGCACATAGCGACCGTCCTTGAACACCGTCACCGCGTCGCAGATACGGAACACCTCTTCCATGCGGTGCGACACGTAGAGCACCACTTTGCCCTCATCCCGCAGGCGCGCGATGATCGCCATCAGCCGGTCGATTTCCCGCGCCGACAAGCTGCTGGTGGGCTCATCGAAGGCGATCACGTTGGCACCACGGGACAGCGCCTTGGCGATTTCCACCAGTTGGCGCTGGCCCAGGGACAGGCGCCCGAGCTTCTCGTCGGGGTCGATCTCATCGGCCAGGCCCTTGAGGCACGCCAGCGCCTGCTGGCGCAGCAAGCCGCGATTGACCACGCCCAGGCGCGTCGGCAAGTGCCCGAGGAACAGGTTCTCGGCGACGCTCATTTCCGGCACCAGGTGCAGTTCCTGGTGGATCACCGCGACGCCGCTGGCGATGCTGTCGGCGGCATTTTTGAACGCCATGACCTGCGCGCCGATCTGCACGCTGCCGCTGCTGGGGATGTAGGCGCCGCCGAGGATCTTCAGCAGCGTCGACTTGCCCGCACCGTTCTCGCCCATCAGGGCGTGCACCTGCCCGGGGTGGGCGGTGAAGCTGATGCCATCCAGCGCCTTGACCCCGGGAAAGGTTTTGCCGATCGCGTCGAAACGCAGGGCCGCAGCGGTCATTTCCACAGCCCGATCTTGGTCAGTTCTTCCTGGAAGTTTTCGCGGGTGATCAGGGTGACTTCGTCCATGGCGGTGTACTTAGCAGGTTCCTTGCCTTTGGTGACCCATTCGTACATCGCCAGCGCGGTGTTGTAGCCCTCGATATGCGGGCTCGGCAGCATGGAGCCGAAGAAACCGCTGTCGGCTTTCTTCAATTCGCCGATGGCATCGGTGCCATTGATGCCGATGCCAATCACGTTGGCCGCCTTGAAGCCGGCGCTTTCAGTGGCGCGCACGCCGCCGAGCACGGTGTTGTCGTTCATGCCGCCGATGATCAGGTTTTTCGCGCCACTGGGCAGCTTGACCAGGGCCGAGTTGGTGGCGTCCATGCTGCCGGGAACGTCGAGGGTTTTAAGCGCGGCGGTGAGGATGTGATCCTTGGGAATGCCGGCTTCTTCCAGGGATTTGATCGAGCCGTCGGTGCGCTTTTTACCGGTGTCGAGCTCGTTGAAGGTGTTGATCACCGCATAGGTGTCCTTCCAGTCCCAGCCACGTTTCTTCGCCTCGGCGGCCATGGCGGCGCCCTGCTTCTGGCCCACTTCGAAGGCGGCCATGCCCAGGTACGGCACATCCTCCATGAAGTTGCCCTTGGCATCGACAAAGCGGTCATCCACGGCCATGACTTTCAGGCCATTGACCTTGGCCTTGGCGACGATGGCCGGGCCCAGGGACACGTCCGGTGGGCAGATCACAAAACCCTTGGCGCCGTTGGCGGCCAGGCTGTCGATGGCCGAGAGGGTTTTCTCGCCGTCGGGCACGGCGATCTTGATCACGGTGAAACCGTGTTCCTTGCCGGCTTTTTCGGCGAAGGCCCATTCGGTTTGAAACCAGGGTTCTTCGGCCTGCTTGACCAGGAAGCCGATCTTGACTTCTTCAGCGGCAAGCAACAGGCCGCTCAAGCTCATGGCCGAGACCGCCACAGCGGCGCAGCATAGGGAACGCAAACCACGACGACGATTCATACGGGTGACTCCTTGTTGTTGTTTTGGGGCATACGTAGAACTTTGTAGGAGCGAGCTTGCTCGCGAAAAGCCCGAGGGCGACGCGTTCATCCAGCATGACCGCGTTATCGTTGACGTTTTTCGCGGGCAAGCCCGCTCCTACAGGTTATCCGGCGAAGCGGTGACAGGGCTTACCTGGCACGTCGACCTCAATGGCCAATACCGCACCATCAAGGGGGTGACCCAAGGGGCTGGCGGCGCTGGTGATATACAACGTGGTCAGGTCGGGCCCACCGAACACGCAACTGGTGGGACGGCTGACGGGCAGTTCGATGATGCGGTCCACCTTGCCAAGGGGCGTCAGGCGCAGCAGGCAACTGCCGTCCCAACGGGCATTCCAGATGTAGCCTTCGGCGTCCATGGCCGAACCGTCCGGGCCGCCCCGCTCGTGGGGCCCGAACCACATCCGCGCGGGATCGAGTTGGCCGTCAGGCTGAATTGCATGGTGGTACAGCGTGCCGTCCATGCTGTCGCCGAAATGCACGTGACCACCGTCTTCACTCCAGAGCAGTGTGTTGGGAATGCCCAGGCCGCTGAGCAGCGGCGTGACCGTGGCATCGGAATCGATGCGGAACAATCCTCCGGAACGCCGGGTGATAGGCAAGTCCTCGCCTTGCTCACCGATATTGTTCTGCATGGTGCCCAGCCACAGCCGGCCCTGGGCATCGCAGCGCGCTTCATTGCCGCGGTTGCCGGGTTGCGGGTCGGCGACGCACAGCAGGGTCAGCGCTTCGGTGGCCAGGTCCAGGCGATACACGCCGCTGCTCAAGGTCACCAGCGCATCGCCGCTTTCACAGGGGATGAATGCCGAGACATGCTCGGGCAATTGCCAGACCTGCAACTCACCGCCCATCAGGCGCAGGGCCTGTTTGGCGGCGATATCCACCCAATAAAGCGCCTGGGATCGAACATCCCAGAACGGCCCCTCGCCCAACCGGGCACGGTGTGGGGTCACTGCATTCACTGTCATGAAGCCTCCTGGTGACTTACAGCGAATCGCGGGATGGCGTGCCATCCACCAGCCGCTGGATACGCAACGGGTTGGCGTTTTTCAACGCCTCGGGCAGCAGGCTATCAGGGTAGTTCTGGAAGCACACCGGGCGCAGGAAGCGGTCGATGGCCAGGGTGCCGACCGACGTGCCGCGGGCGTCGGACGTTGCCGGATACGGCCCGCCGTGCACCATCGAATCGCAGACTTCGACGCCAGTGGGATAACCGTTGAGCAGGATGCGCCCGACTTTCTGCTCCAGCAGCGGCGTGAGTTCGGCGAACTGTTGCAGGTCAGCCGGTTCGCCGATGATGGTGGCGGTCAATTGCCCGTGCAACCCCTGCAAGGCGGTGCTGAGCTGAGCCTGGTCGGCAACTTCGACGAACACCGTGGTGGGGCCGAACACTTCTTCCTGCAGCACTTCGTCGCCGTCGATCAACAGGCGTACATCCGCCTTGAACAGCTGCGGTTGAGCCTGGTTGCCCGATTGCGCGTTACCCGCCAGGTGCTGGATGCCTGGGTGAGCCAACAGTTTTTCCAGGCCCTTGCCATAGCTGCCCAAAGTGCCGGCGTTGAGCATGGTCTGCGCCGGTTGCGCACCGATCAATTGCGCGACCTGTTGAGTGAACGCCGTGAATTGTGGCGACGCGATACCGATGACCAGGCCGGGGTTGGTGCAGAACTGGCCGCAGCCCTGCACCACGGAGGCGGTCAGGTCGCGGGCCACGCTTTCGGCGCGGGCGTGCAAGGCCTGGGGCAGCACGATCACCGGGTTGATGCTCGACATCTCGGCAAACACCGGGATCGGTTGCGGACGTGCCGCGGCCATGTCGCACAGAGCACGACCGCCCTTGAGCGAGCCGGTGAAACCCACGGCCTGGATCGCCGGATGCTTGACCAGGGCTTCGCCGACGCCGCCGCCGAAGATCATGTTGAATACCCCCGCCGGCATCTCGGTGGCCTCGGCCGCGCGGATGATCGCATCGGCCACCTGCTCGGCCGTCGCCATGTGCCCGCTGTGGGCCTTGAACACCACGGGGCAGCCTGCGGCCAACGCAGCGGCGGTATCGCCACCGGCCGTGGAAAAGGCCAGGGGGAAGTTGCTGGCACCGAACACCGCCACCGGGCCCAGGCCGATACGGTATTGGCGCAGGTCCGGGCGTGGCAGCGGCTGGCGATCCGGCAAGGCTTTATCGATACGCGCTCCGTAGAAATCGCCACGGCGCAGCACCGTGGCGAACAGGCGCATCTGGCCGCTGGTGCGCCCGCGCTCGCCTTTGATGCGGGCGGCAGGCAGCGCGGTTTCGCGGCAGACCAAATCGATGAAGTTATCGCTCAGGGCATCCAGCTCGTCGGCTATCGCGTCCAGGAACTGCGCACGGCGCGCGGCACTCAGCGCACGGAACGCCGGATACGCAGCGGCGGCGGCCTTGGCGGCGGCATCGACCTCTTGCGGTGTGGCCTGGTAGAAATCCTGCGGCAAGGCTTCACCGCTGGTGGCATCGACGCTTTGCAGCTTGACGTTGCCGTTGGCGCTGCGCTGGCCGCCGATATAGTTGTGGCCGAGGAACTGGGTCATGTTGATCTCCTTAAAGAGGGGTGACTTGGCCGGGTTCAAATGCCGCATCGCTGCTGCCGATACCGTTGATCAACGGCGCGCCGAATTCAGCCTGGCTGATCTCGAACACGTCGCCCGGCTGGGTACGTATACCGTCGGCAAATGACAGCGTAGCGGTGCCGAAGAAGTGAATATGCACATCCCCCGGCTTGAGGAACTGGCTGTATTTGAAGTGGTGATACTCAAGGTTTTCCAGGCTGTGGCACATATTGGCCTCGCCACTGAGGAATTCGTTCCGCCAGATTTCCTCGCCATTGCGCAGGATGCGGCTGCTGCCGGCCAGGTGCTGGGGCAGCTCGCCCACGCGCAGTTCCGGGCCATAGCTGCAACTGCGCAGCTTGGAATGGGCCAGGTACAGGTAGTTCTTGCGTTCCATCACATGGTCGGAAAACTCATTGCCCACCGCGAAGCCCAGGCGGTAGGGTTTGCGGTCGTGGCCGATCACGTAGAGGCCGCCGATCTCCGGCTCTTCGCCAGCGTCTTCAGCAAACGGCGGCACCGCAAAGGCGGCGCCCGGGCGTACGACAATGCTGCCGTCGCCCTTGTAGAACCACTCCGGCTGCACGCCTGCCTGGCCGGCCGCAGGCTTGCCGCCCTCCACGCCCCATTTGAAGATGCGCATGGTGTCGGTCATGGCGCTGTCGTCGCCGGCCTGCTGGTGCATCTTGTCGCGGGCCGAAGCGCTGCCCAGGTGGGTCAGGCCGGTGCCGCTGATCAGCATATGGGCCGGGTCCGGGTGGTCCAGTGGCGGCAGGATCTTCAGCTCGGCCAGCAGCGCGGCGTAGTCATGGCTGTCGCCCAGGCCCAGGCCCTGCACCTGTTGCACAAGGCCCGTGCCGGCCTTGATGGCGCCCAGCGCCAACTCGCGTACGCTGTGTGCGCCCTGCACTTCGCGCAGGGTGTTGCCTTCCACAACGCCGACGCGGCGCTCACCGTTACCCAACTCGAACTGAACTAGACGCATGCATTTTCTCCAGGATTTAAGTGCGTGTGGCGCCACGGGCGCTGGCGGCGAATTGGTCGACCGGCAGCACGTGCTTGCGCTCCAGCACGCGGTAGACCACGAGGGTCAAGACCAGCCCGAACACCATCACGCCGGATAAGAAGTACAGGCCCGAGGCCAGGTTGCCGGTGTACTCCTTGAGCGCACCGATCACGAACGGGCCGATGTAGCCGCCGAGATTGCCCACCGAGTTGATCAAGGCGATACCGGCGGCCGCGCTGGCCCCGGCAAAAAAGCGCCCCGGCAAGGTCCAGAACACCGCGGTGCAGGAAAACATGGCGAACGCCGCCAGGCACAGCGCGGCCATCTGCAGCACCGGCACACTCAGCCAGGCGCTGCAGAACAGGCCAATGGCGCCGAGCACATACAGCACTGCGAGATGGCCGTAGCGATCATTCAAGCGGTCGGAACTGCGCGGGATAATCAACAGGCCGATGATGCCGAAGATATACGGCACGGCGGAGATGAAGCCGGTGGTGAGGTCGCTGCCGCCGAACTGCTTGATCAGGGTCGGCAGCCACAGCCCCAGGCCGTATATGCTCAGGGTCACCGGCAGGTAGAACAGCGCCAACAGCAGCACGCGCTTGTCCTTGAGGGCATGCAACGGATTGCCATGGCGGGTCTGGCCGTAGGCTTGCAGGTCTTTTTCCAGCTCGCCGGTGAGCCAGGTCTTTTCTTGCTCGCTCATCCAGCTGACCTGTTTCGGGCCGTCCGGCAGGTAGCGCAGCACCGGCCAGGTCAGCAGGATCGCCGGGGTGCCGATCACGATAAACAGCCACTGCCAGCCGTGCAGGCCAAGGATGCCGTCCATGCCGAGCAGACCGCCGGACACGGGCCCCGTAATCATCATCGCGATGGGCTGGGAGAGGATGAACAGCCCGAGGATCTTGCCGCGATGGCGTACCGGGAACCATTGGGTGATGTAGTACAGCACGCCAGGAAAGAACCCCGCCTCCGCCGCGCCGAGCAGAAAGCGCATTACATAGAAGCTGTGCGGGCCCTGCACGAAGGCCATGCCGATGGTGATGGCGCCCCAGGTGATCATGATGCGCGCAAACCAGCGCCGCGCGCCGAAGCGGTCGAGCATCAGGTTGCTGGGGATTTCGAACAGGAAATAGCCAATGAAGAACAGCCCGGCACCGAGGCCATAGGCGGCGTCACCGATGCCGACGTCGGCGCCCATGTGCAGCTTGGCGAACCCTACGGCGGAACGGTCCACGTAGGCGATCAGGTACAGCAGGATCAGGAAGGGAATCAGTTTCAGCGTGATGCGCCGAATAAGCCGCAATTCCTGGCTCATGGGGTCGATCTCCGATTGTTGTTTTTATAGAAGCTCGGGGGACGCCTCTCGCGAAATCCGCCAGGGTCATACCTCAGTTGAGATCGACTATATAGTAGGACTATTTGCAAAACAACACTTCCAAAGCATCGATTTTGCGCTTATGTTTAACCACGCATAGAACATATAGTCATACAATAAGAGAATCGATCATGCCTGACAAAAAGCCCGGCCTACGCTCCGCCCAGTGGTTTGGTACCGCCGACAAGAACGGCTTCATGTACCGCAGCTGGATGAAGAACCAGGGCATTGCCGACCACCAGTTCCATGGCAAGCCGATCATCGGCATCTGCAATACCTGGTCGGAGCTGACCCCGTGCAACGCGCACTTCCGCCAGATCGCCGAGCACGTCAAGCGCGGCGTGATCGAGGCCGGCGGCTTCCCGGTGGAATTCCCGGTGTTTTCCAACGGTGAATCCAACCTGCGCCCTACCGCCATGCTCACCCGCAACCTGGCGAGCATGGATGTGGAGGAAGCCATTCGCGGCAACCCCATCGATGGCGTGGTGCTGCTGACCGGTTGCGACAAGACCACCCCGGCGCTGCTGATGGGTGCGGCCAGTTGCGATGTGCCGGCCATCGTGGTCACCGGCGGGCCGATGCTCAATGGCAAGCACAAGGGCCAGGACATTGGCTCAGGCACCGTGGTGTGGCAGCTCAGCGAACAGGTCAAGGCCGGCACCATCACCCTGGATGACTTCCTCGCGGCCGAAGGCGGCATGTCACGCTCGGCGGGCACCTGCAACACCATGGGCACGGCGTCGACCATGGCCTGCATGGCCGAGGCACTGGGCACGTCCCTGCCCCACAACGCGGCGATCCCGGCGGTGGATGCGCGGCGTTATGTGCTGGCGCATATGTCGGGCATGCGTGCGGTAGAGATGGTGCGCGAAGACTTGAAGCTGTCGAAGATCCTCACCAAGGAAGCGTTTGAAAACGCCATCCGGGTAAACGCGGCCATCGGCGGTTCGACCAACGCGGTGATCCACTTGAAAGCCATTGCCGGGCGCATCGGGGTTGAACTCGACCTGGATGACTGGACCCGCATCGGCCGCGGCATGCCGACCATCGTCGACCTGCAACCGTCCGGGCGCTTCCTGATGGAAGAGTTCTACTATGCCGGTGGCTTGCCCGCGGTACTACGTCGCCTCGGTGAAGCCAACCTGATCCCCCATCCCGATGCCTTGACCGTCAACGGCAAGTCCCTGGGCGAGAACACCAAGGACTCGCCGATCTACGGCCAGGATGAAGTGATCCGCACCCTCGACAACCCGATCCGCGCCGACGGCGGCATCTGCGTGTTGCGCGGCAACCTGGCGCCCCTGGGTGCGGTGCTCAAGCCATCGGCGGCCAGTCCCGAGCTGATGCAGCATCGCGGCCGTGCGGTGGTGTTCGAGAACTTCGACATGTACAAGGCGCGCATCAACGACCCGGACCTGGACGTGGACGCCAACTCGATCCTGGTCATGAAGAACTGCGGCCCCAAGGGTTACCCGGGCATGGCCGAAGTCGGCAACATGGGCTTGCCGGCCAAGCTGCTGGGCCAGGGTGTGACCGACATGGTGCGTATTTCCGATGCACGCATGAGCGGCACCGCCTACGGCACCGTGGTCTTGCATGTGGCGCCGGAAGCCGCTGCCGGCGGGCCGTTGGCCACGGTGCAGGAAGGCGACTGGATCGAGCTCGATTGTGCCAATGGCCGCCTGCACCTGGACATCCCCGACGCCGAGCTGGCGGCACGCATGGCCGACCTCAAGCCGGCGCAGAACCTGATCGTCGGCGGGTATCGCCAGTTGTACATCGACCATGTGCTGCAGGCCGACCAAGGCTGTGATTTCGACTTCCTGGTGGGTTGCCGTGGCGCCGAAGTCCCACGGCATTCCCACTAATTGGGATGCTATGATGCGGCGAATCTAAGCCAGAGCCTATCCGTCGTTATGGATCACCAGCCGCCCAAGCCGCGCAAGAGCCAGCATGCCCAGATCGTCCAGGACTTGGGCATGCACATCGTTTCCGGCCGCTTCAAGCCTGAAGAACGGTTGCCCATGGAAGCCACGCTGTGCGAGGAATACCAGGTCAGCCGCTCGGTATTGCGCGAGGCGACGCGGGTGCTGAGCGCCAAGGGCCTGGTGTATTCCAAGCCGCGGGTGGGCGCGGTGGTGCGGCCGCGCTTGAAATGGCACCTGCTCGACCCGGACGTGCTGTCCTGGTTGATGCAGTCCACACCCCACAGCGAGTTCTTCAACACCCTGGCCGGGGTGCGTCGTATCCTGGAGCCGGAAATCGCCGCCATGGCCGCGACCACCGCCACCGATGAAGACATCGCCACCATCGAACAAGCCTACCAGGGCATGGAAACCGCGCAGACCCACGAACAGCTGTTGCAGGCCGACCTGGACTTTCACCGTGCGATTGCCGACGCCACCCGTAACGACCTGCTCGCCTATATGTGCAACATGCTCTCGCTGCCGTTGCGCGAGTCGATCAACATCACCAACCGCCGTCCGGATATCCAGGGTTTGAGCCTGCCCCGGCACAAGGCGATCCTCACCGCGATCCAGAACCGCGATGCCTTGGGGGCGCGGCACGCCTCGCTGGTGCAATTGGATGACACACGGGTGGCGCTGGATACGGTGATGAATGTGCTGACGCCGTTGTGACCCGGCGCTGTGGCACTTATTCCTGATTATTGGCGTTGGCTCTGGGGCAGGTGTTATCTCCGTCTTTTTTCAGCGCCAGCACCGCTTGGCGCTCGGACAACAAGTGGGTAATGGCCCCGCCGATAGCGGCGGAAATAAGTGCCAGGGCTTCTTTGGGCAGATTGATCGCCGCCCAGGTCAACCCGCCGATCAACAAAATGACAAAGAGGATATTGAAGCGCGACACGCCGAGTTTGATCGAGCGGACGATATCGGAGGTGTCCTGCATTTTTTCGAAGCGCTTGAGGTCTTCGAACTTGCGCACCGACTCCAGGGTTTCCAGGTAATGGGTTTCGGCGCGCTTCAATTTCTTGATCACCTCGGCCTCTAGCATGACCTCCTCTATCTCGATCCTGACCAGGCTGATATTGGCGCCTGGCCGGCCGAGTATTTCCGAACTCAGCGAACTCTCGGCCAGCTCGGCCAATAGATAGGTGTACGAGGTCTCGCTGATTTCCTTGACGTACTTTTGCAGGGCTGAGGTGTAGCACTTGGTGGCGTAACGGGTGAAGAGACGCTCGGCGTCGTTGGTCTTTTTAATCAGTTCATCGGTTTCACTGACAAGTTCCCGTTCCATTTTCAATATCCCTATCAAGCGTGGCTTCGAAAAGCATGGGCGCCGACAACTAGGCTGACACGTTAATGGCAAACATCTCTCCATGGTCCTGCACTGTCTACTGTCAACCTTGACAGTCATGCAGATCCAAATGTGGGAGGGGAGGTGCAACGATTCGAGTGGCACCGATGGCGGTGTATCAGCCCCGCATATGCTGGTTGAAATAATGCTATCGGGAGCAAGCCCCCTCCCACATGAGATATGCATGCCAGGCTGACAGAGAGCCCCCTGGACGCATGCAGTCCAAATGTGGGGGGGCGGTGCGACGATTCGACTTGCTCCCGATAGCGGTGGATCAGCACCAGATACCTGGCTGACATACCTATATCGGGGCATAGGTATCTACACAACTGACCGTGCCGACTTGCTGCTTGCTCTTGCTCTTGCTTTTGCTCTGCTTTTGATTTTAGGCGCCCCGTCAAACCACGCTGGCCGGAATTCGACAGGGATTTGGGGGGTAAACCGGCAGGGATGCCGGTTTAGCCGCCCCGCGCCATGGATGGCGCGTGGCGGCGGCCCCCCAAATCCCTGGCGGATTACGGGCACACCGAGCCTGGGCGAGGTGCCGAGTGGTGGGGCAAGAGCGTTTTGGTTACTTTTGCGCTTTTCAAAAGTGACCCGCTGTAAAAGCCAGCCCTTTCAAGGTCTTTGCCTAAATCGCGTCCTACGCCAATTCCAGGCTGAAATTAAGAAATAAACGAGTTGAATTTGGCTCAGCCAGCATCTCTTTTGGTCAAAAAACGATCATATTTTGGGGCTTTTTCCAAAGACCTTGAAAGGGCTGGCTGTAAAAGCGGAACCAATAGCAGCCGTTACCGCAGAAATGGATATGTACTCGGTATGATCCAACATCCTGGTCGGCTGTCAGGCCGCCATCGGGGGCAAGTCGAATCGTCGCACCGCCCCTCCCACATTTTGGACCTGTGTATAGCGCGTTATAGGGTGTAGGAAATTCCAACCTGCACCGTACGCGGCGCACCTGGGTAGGCATAGATATTGCCGAACGCCCCTTCCTCATACTCGCGATTGAACAGGTTCTTCACGTCCAGGTTCAGGCGTACCTGCTCATTGACCTTGTAATAGCCGAGCAGGTCGACCACGGTGTAGGCGTCCATCGAGAAGCCAGTGTTGGCGGTCTGGCCGGCGCGCTGGTCGACGTACTTGCCGCCGGCCCCCAGGCCCAGGCCTTTGAGCGCGCCGTCCTGGAACTCGTAGACGTTGAGCAGGCTGAAGCTGTTGCGCGGGATGTTCATCAGGCGGGTGCCGGCACGGAAGGTGTTGTCGCGGGTGACCTCGGCATCCACGTAGGCGTAGCCGCCAATCACGCGCCACTCGGGTGTAAGGTTGCCCGCCACGTTCAGGTCGAAGCCGCGGCTGCGCACCTGGCCAGCGGCGACGCTGAAGGTGTTGGTGGGGTCGGCCGGGTCGTTGGTCAGCACATTTTTCTTTTCGATCTGGTAGATCGCCGCGTCGACACTCAGTTGACGATCGAGCGCCTCCCACTTGATCCCCATCTCATAGGACTTGCCTTTCTCCGGTGCAAAACCACCGCCTTCACGGCTGGCGCCGGTATTGGGCTTGAACGAACGGGCGGCGTCGGCATAGACCGCGACGGTGTCGGTGAGGTCGTAGATCACGCCCACACGCGGGGTGACCGCGTTGTCAGCGGCGGTCCAGGGTTTTACCCCCGTTACGTAGCTTTCATAGTCATGCTCAAAACGCTCGAAACGCGCCCCTGCCAAGACCTTCAAGCGCTCGGTCAGCGCCACCTGATCCTGGATAAACGCCGCATAGGTCTTGAGGTTCTCCTTGTCGTGGGTCGGCGTGCGCGTCAGCGGCGGACGGGCCTGGCCATACGCCGGATTGAAAATGTCGATCGGATAGGTACCCGGGACCGCACTGGAGCGTTGAATGATCGACTTGTAGTCGTAATCCTCGTACTCGATACCAGTGAGCAAGGTGTGATCGAAGCCGCCCGTGGAAAAGTGCCCGGTCAGGTTGAGCTGGTAATCCTTGTCGGTCCATTCCAGCTTGCGGTAGTTGAAGTTGCGTTGCAGGGTGCGGCCATCGGTGCCCAGGCTGCCCGCCCCATTGGCTTCGATGGCATTGCCTTTCAAACTGCCGTCCAACCACTGGAAACCAACGCCCAGGGTCCAGTTGTCGTTGAGCGCATGCTCGAAACGCAACTGCGCCATATTGTTGTCGTTGTGCAGCTTGCCGGCGTCCTTGTCGCCCCAGAACGTATCGCGCGACGGCGTGCTGCGCTGGTTGGGCAGGCGCGTCAGGCCACGGTCCAGCGGGTGGTTGTTGCGCATGAAGTCGCCTTCGAAGGTCACCTTGGTGTCATCGCTGGCCTGCCAGGTGATCACCGGAGTCACGCCATAGCGCTCGGTCTCGACATGATCGCGGAAGGTATCGCCGCCCTCACCCACCACGTTCAGGCGATAGGCCAGGCGGCCCTCCTCGTCCAGCGGGCCAGAGGCATCCAGGGTGCCACGCTTCATGCCCTGGTCATTCACTTGGCTGCCCAGGGTAACGGTGCGTTCGGCCAGGGGCTGCTTGGACACCACGTTGAAGGTGCCACCGGGGTCGCCACGGCCGTAGAGCATGGTCGCCGGACCACGCAATACCTCAAGACGCTCGATGGTATTGGCGTCCGGCATGTTCGGGTAGCCGCGGTTGATCGGGAAACCATTGCGATAGAACTCACCGGTAGTAAAGCCACGCACGGTGAAGGTGGTCAGGCCCTGGCCGCCGAAGTTGTTGGCGCGGCCGACACCGCCGGCATAGTCGAGGGCATCCTGCAGGCGCGTCGCACCGATGTCCTCGACCACGTCCTTGGATACAACGCTGATGGATTGCGGGGTCTCATGAATGGAGGTGTCGGTACGCGTCGCACTGGCTGATCGTGTGGCGTGGTAACCCTGCACCGGGCCCTGGGCCGACTCGAAGTCGGCGGTGGCGGTGACGTTGGTGGCTTGCAACTCGATACTGGCAGTTTCTGCCGGGGCGTCCTCTGACCACGCAAAGGGGGAAAACGCCTGAAGCACACAAATGGAAATCAGGGTACGACGCATGGGTGTTGAACCTAGTGAAAGAGCCAGATGGGACGGCAAACCTGCCAAGAATTCGCGAGCATCATAGCCCAGTCGATTCTCATTTGGCATCCATTCTCATTTGTTATTTTTCACGTATCTGCCGTGTATCGAATGGCTCGGTCTTTACCTGGCTACGAGGATCAAAATGTGGGAGGGGGCTTGCTCCCGATGGCGGCCTGACAGCCGACCAGGATATTGGATCATACCGAGTACATATCCATTTCTGCGGTAACGGCCACTTAGGGTTCCGCCCTGACGGCGGGTCACTTTGGAAAAGAGCCCCAAAGTAACCAAAGGGCTCTTGCCCCACCACTCGGCACCTCGCCTAGGCTCGGTGTGCCCGTAATCCGACAGGGATTTGGGGGGCCGCCGCCACGCGCCATCCATGGCGCGGGGCGGCTAAACCGGCATCCCTGCCGGTTTACCCCCCAAATCCCCGTCGAATTCCGGCCAGCGTGGTTTAACGGGGCGCCTAAGATCAAGATCAAAAGCAGATCAAGATCAAGAGCGGCTCGCTGCGCGTCGTGGTTACCTACGCGCCGATAGCAGTGGGTCAGTCTGACTGTTTTTGACTGATACACCTATATCGGGAGCGAGTCGAATCGGCTCTAAGGCTGCCACACAAACAATCCCTCTGCCCGCCTCAGCGATAGCGTTCCAACCAATGCGCGTAAGGCGCCGGCAAGGTCCAGGAGGATTTTTCCACGCCCAGCTCCTTGGCGGCAAAGTACGCCCAATGCGGATCGGCCAAGTGGGCACGCCCTACCGACACCAGGTCCAGGTGCCCGGCCTGCAACGCGCTTTCGGCCAGTTGCGGGGTACCGAAGCCCCAGGCGGATGTCACCGGGATACCGGCTTCACGACGCACACGTTCGGCAATCGGCCCCATGAAGGCCGGGCCCCACGGAATGTTGGTATCGGGAATGGTGAAACCGACGCTGACGCTCAGCAGGTCGAGGCCACCGTCCTTGAAGCGGCGCGCCAGCTCGATGGACTCGGTGAGGGTCTGCTCATCACGGCCGTCGTATTCGATCACGCCGAACCGCGCGGTAAGCGGCAGGTTTTCCGGCCAGACCTCACGCACGGCGGCCAGGGTTTCCAGGAGGAAGCGGCTGCGGTTGTCGAAGCTGCCACCGTAGGCATCGGTGCGCTGGTTGGAATGCTCGGAGAAAAAGCTCTGGCCCAGGTAGCCGTGGGCGAAGTGCAGCTCGATCCATTCAAAACCGGCGTCACGGGCGCGGCGGGCGGCGTCGACGAAGTCCTGCTGGACGCGGGCGATATCGTCCAGGGTCATGGCACGCGGTACGTTGGGCAGGTTGGCCCCGAACGCGATGGCCGAAGGGGCGATGGTTTCCCAGCTGCGTGCATCGGAAGCCGGGATGTGGTCATCGCCTTCCCATGGGCGGTTGGCGCTGGCCTTGCGACCGGCGTGGGCGATCTGAATGCCCGGCACCGAGCCTGCGGCCTTGATGGCCTTGACCATGGGCACGAACGCCTGGGCATGGGCGTCGCTCCAGATACCGGCGCAGCCTGGGGTGATACGTCCTTCGGGAGCGACTGCGGTGGCCTCGACCACCAGCAGGCCGGCCCCGCCACGGGCCATGCCTGCCAGGTGCACGTGGTGCCAATCGTTGACCATGCCGTCGTCGGCCATGTATTGGCACATCGGCGGGATGGCAATGCGATTGCGCAAGGTAACGTCTTTAAGTTTGAACGGTTCGAACAAGGCGGACATCAGATACTCCGGGGAAGGGTGTGTGATTCGATAGTTCGATGGTAATCGAACTATGGTATTGAACGCTACCCCCCTGTTATGATCCGCCCCATGCGAGCCTTCAAACACCCTACACCGCAAGAATTGACGCTTGAGCGCGTGCTTTACGCCTTGAGCGACCCCGTACGCCTGGACATCGTGCGCTGCCTGGCCGGCGTGCCCGAGGCCAGCTGTGGCGAACTGGATGGCGGGCGGCCTAAATCCAGCATGTCCCACCACTTCCGCGTGCTGCGCGATGCCGGCCTGGTACACACCCGCAATGTGGGCACCACCCATATGAACTCATTGCGTCGCGACGAGCTGGAGAGCCGCTTTCCCGGGTTGCTGGCAAGTATTCTGTCGCAGCAGTAGATAGGCCTGTGCGTCAGGACAACACCGGCTGTAGCAGCGCACCGTCCAGATGCACGCAGTCCTTGCCGTTGCGCTTGGCGCCATACAGGTTCTTGTCCGCCATCTTGAGCACCGTCGACAGGTCGTCGCCCGCTGAAAAACGCGCCATGCCCGCACTGCACGTGTAGTTATGCGGTGCAGCGACACTGCCGCGGATCGACTGCAGTAACGCCAGGGCATAATCGCACGCCAGTTCCGGGTCATCGCCCTGCAACAACACACCGAACTCTTCCCCGCCGATCCGACCAAAACTGTGGCTGCCCTTGGCGTTTTTCAGGCACACGGCCATGGCACGCAGGATCTTGTCGCCCACATCGTGGCCATACAGGTCATTTTTTTCCTTGAAACTGTCGATATCCAACATGATGAAGTAGCCACCCTGACCACCACTGAGCAACTTTTCGAAACTTTGCATAAAGGCGCGCCGGTTGAGGATCGAGGTCAGATAATCAGTCTCGGCCAATGCGCGAAACTCACTTTCCACCAGCAATACCGAGCGCAGGTTCTTCAAGTAGGAGTAACTCAAGATAAAACCAATAGACACCGAAGAAGCACAAAACATCAGCAGATAGACCTCGGTGCCCGCATATATATCGGCCTGCATCGGCGGCCACAGAATAAGCCAGACCAATAGCGCGTCGGCCAGATAATCCTGGACACTGATAAACAAGATGGCGCTGCCCACCACCAGGGTGACGGCCAATGGCAGGCCATAAATGCGCAACTCTTCATTCAAGCGAATGATGTAGGCGAAGCCGACCGACAACAGCACCATATAGGTCACCCCCAGCACCCGCCAAAGCAGAAAGTTGGCGGTCCTGGTATGCACGCGGCAAACAACCAACAGGCCAAGCGTGACGCCCACCGTATAAATATCCAACTGCAGGGCCGGATGAATCAACAACATGCCGACCCAGGCAATAATCCCTATCCATTCGGCTTGCGTCACCGCAGGCGACAGCAAACTGCGCATCCGGGGCCGCAACTTCAAGTTAGCAGGCATCCCCTACGCTCCCATCTCAATAGCATGCAGGCCAACCGCAAATGAAAAGGCCATGAAGCGCTTTACCAGACTGGCGAAAGGTGGCAGTACTTCCAGCCGGGTCTTGGAGTGAGCCTTGAAATAGCCCTTCTCCACACCCTCCTGCACCATGCGGATAATGTGGGTCTTGGACACGGAAAGTTGTTTGGCCAATGCAAGGTAGGACGACGACCTGAAGGTAGTGCGGTCATTGTCCGGCGCAAAGGCATCGTTATAGATAGCCAGCATCAACAGATGCCCGGCATCGCGTTTCACCAGCCAATAACATTCGGGCAGTAACACATCCACCGTCAGTTCAGACGCGAGGATTACGGCAAAACCCTTGAAATAGAGGGCCAGGAACCCGCGATCATCGAGGTCGCGCATCTGCCGGAAAATCTCCCGCTCCGGGTACAGCAGCGCCAACGACT
The DNA here is from genome assembly GCF_036704165.1 of Pseudomonas khavaziana. Classification (NCBI taxonomy): domain Bacteria; kingdom Pseudomonadati; phylum Pseudomonadota; class Gammaproteobacteria; order Pseudomonadales; family Pseudomonadaceae; genus Pseudomonas; species Pseudomonas khavaziana. Next base: position 2,655,482 of record NZ_CP129946.1, on the reverse strand, counting down.
CAGTCAGGGCGGTCAGCATCAAGCGTGCTTCACGGCAAGCTTCATCCGAGGGTGAATACACCCGGAAGCGACTGTCTTCTGGGTGCGGTGCAACCTCCATGAAACCCAGGGCACGAAACAACAGGAAGATTGATTCCAGGCTGTTTTTCGAACAATACCTGCGCGTCACGCACAGGGCCTTAACTTCTGCCAACAATGGCAGCGGGGTGGAAAAGTACTGGCTCAATAACGCAAACGACACCATCAAGCGGCTGTATTTAAGTGCACTCTTGTAGAAAAACGGTCGTCTTGAATAGGGCACGAGCAGCACGTGGTAATGCGCTCTCATGCACGCTTCAAAATCCCTATGACGTTCGAGTGCTTGCGCGGTATTACACATAGCTGACTTCAACGAACTGACACGCATGAAAGAGCCCTGATCAACCAATTATTCCACTGATCTCGGCTACGAAATCCCTGCAGCCAGGCCCCAAAAACAAATCACGTCAAAAACCCTGCCATTAATGGCTTTTTGCCTCGAACGCAATGTACAGCGATTGCCGCACCAGACGTCATCAGTACCAAAGTTGTTCCACATTCAAATCATCTGTGGCCCGCAGTTTCGCGACACCTCTCGTTACATTCTCCCGGGATAGCGACTTATCAACTAATCGATTCAGCACCCTGCGAACCTTCCCTCTCTCGCGACGTCGTAACAGGGCATTGTTGCCAACCACCCACTGCGAGGTGCTCGTTTGAAAGCTGCCGTCCTGAAGAAATACCGCCTGATCATCAAGACCATGGGCTATGTGGGCTGGGCGCTGTTCTGGCTGTTGCTATGGGATGTGGCCGTGACGGTGGACTTCATGCTGTTTCTCACCGCCAAGATCAACTTGCCGCTGATGCCCCTGACCTTGCTGGGTTCGGCGCTGGTGGTGCTGATCAGTTTTCGCAACAGCAGCGCCTACAACCGCTGGTGGGAAGCGCGCACGCTGTGGGGGGCGATGGTCAACAACTCGCGCAGCTTTGCCCGGCAAGTATTGACCCTGCTGGATGACGCTCCCGGTGAGGTGAACCCGGTCAAGTCAACGCTGTTGCGCCGGCACGTGGCCTACGTCAATTGCCTGGCCGCGCACCTCAAGGGCCAGCCGTGCCCGGAAGAAGTGCGGGCATTTATCCCCGCCGAGGAATTTGCGCGCAACGGCGCTACCAATAACTTTGCCAATGACATCCTCACCGGCTCCGCCACCTTGCTGGCCCGCGAATACCAGGCCGGGCGCCTGGACAGCATTCGCCTGGCACGGCTGGAGTCGACCCTGGTGGACCTGTCCAATGCCCAAGGCGGCATGGAGCGTATCGCCAACACGCCGCTGCCCTACCCCTACGTGTATTTCCCGCGGCTGTTCATCTCGTTGTTCTGCCTGATCGTACCGGTGGGCCTGGTGGAATCCCTGGGCTGGTTCACGCCGCTGGCCTCCACGGTGGTGGGCTTCATGCTGCTGGCCATCGAACGCATCGGTACCGACCTGCAAAGCCCGTTCAACTCCAGCGAACACCAGATCCAGATGGAAAGCATCTGCGAGACCATCGAAAAGAACCTGCAGTCGATGCAGCGTGATGCCCTGGGTGCCGAGCACACCGGTTAAACCTGGCCCCTGCCCTCAAGTGCTTGCCCTTGCAGTCGATATACAAGGGTAAGCATGGGCCGCTCAGACTGCAAAACAACACATGCGACGCTCACCGCTACCGTTTCCCCCCTTGCCAAAATTATAAATACCCGCGGGAGAAGTCATGAATATCAAGCAAAAGCTGACCTGGGCGTTTGCCGCCATCGCGTGCCTGCCAGTCATCCTGGTGGCCGTACTGGTGGTGCTGAACCTGCGCGAGGGGGCCCTGGCGAATTTTCTCGATAGCAGTGGCCGCGAAATCCGCCAGATCGACAATGGCATGAAGCAGTTCTTCGACGGCATCAGCCAGAACGTCGAGTACGTGGCCAAGGACCCGCGCGTTGTCGCGGCCAAGGGCCTCAAAAGCTACGCCGGCGCCGATGCTGCACAAATCCCGCTGACACCGACCAATCAAGAACTGCTGGCGATTTTCGACCAGTTCGCCAAGAGCCATCCGAGCACCGCCTACCTGTCCCTGGGCTTGAAGGACGGCGGCTATGCCAGTTGGCCTGACGACACCAAGCTCACTCATTACGATCCGCGCGTACGCCCCTGGTACCAGGCCGCCATCGCCGCGCCAGGCACCACCGTGCGCACTGGCGCCTATTACTGGGCGCCGGATGACGTCTCCCTGATCGGCACCGTGCACACCGTCGCCGACGCCAGCGGCAATATCCTCGGCGTGGTCGGCCTGGATGTGTCGCTCAAGCAGCTGACCGAACTGGTCCGCAACATAAAGCTGGGCGACAGTGGCTACCTGATGTTGGTGGAAGCCAACGGCAACGTGCTGGTCGACCCCAGCGATGCCAAGCACAACTTCAAGCCGCTGGCGGACCTGGGCGCCAACTACGCCGAATTGGCCAAGCGTGGCGACGGCGTGAGCCAGATCGACATCGACGGCGTGCCGTACATGGCCAACGTAGTCAGCTCCCAAGGGCTGGGCTGGCGCTTTATCGGCTTGATCAAGCGCGACGAAGTCATGGCCGGCGCCACCCGCCTGACCTGGTTGATCGCCGGCATCGCGGCGATCCTCGCCCTGGTGTTCGCGATCGTCGGCGCAAGCTTTGCTCGAGTGATCGTGCGGCCGATTCGCGGCGTGGCCGACGGCCTGCAAGAGATCGCCGAAGGCGAAGGCGACCTCACCCGCCAACTCAAGGTCCAGGGCAAGGATGAAACCGCCAGCCTGGCGGGTTGGTTCAACCAGTTCCTGGGCGTGATCGCACAACTGGTGCAGCGCATCGGCAATGCCTCCTCCGACCTGCAAACCGCTGCTGCCGACACCAGCGAAGTGGCGCGCAACATGAATCAGGCCGCCGGGCGCCAACGTGAAGCCGTGGAACTGGTCAGCACCGCGTTCAACGAAATGGTGGCCACCGCCAACGAAGTGGCGCGCTCATGCAGCGCGGCAGCGACGAGTGCCGATGAAGGCTACCGCGATGTCCACAACGGCCAGCAACATATCGGCGAAGCCACCACCAGCGTGCACAAACTGAGCGCGGACCTGCAGAAGTCGACCCAGACCATGGAGTTGCTCGAGCAGGACAGCAAGAACATCAACACCATCCTCGACACGATCCGTTCCATCGCCGAACAGACCAACCTGCTGGCCCTTAACGCCGCCATCGAAGCTGCGCGGGCCGGCGACCAGGGCCGCGGCTTTGCCGTGGTGGCCGATGAGGTTCGCGCCCTGGCCCGTCGCACCGCGGACTCCACCGGTGAAATCGACAGCCTGCTCGGCAACCTCGCCCGCCGCACCCAGGAAGTCACCCAGCAGATGCAGGGCAGCCTGCTGGTGTCCCACGCCAGCGTCGAACGCATCCAACAGGCCCGCGACAGCTTTGACAAGATCCGCGGCTCGGTGGACTCGATTCGCGACCAGAACACCCAGATCGCCACCGCCGCCGAAGAGCAGCACCAGGTCGCCGAGGAGATCAACCGCCACATCGCGCAAATCCATGCCGATGCACAACTGGTCGAAGAGTTTGCCCACTCGGCGCAGACCGGCTCTGGCCGATTGACGGATATCTCCGGGCAACTCAAGGGGCTGGTCGGTCGCTTCAAGTTCTGACCTTGGCACTGGCTCACTCAAGCCGCTTACGCCATTTGGCGCAAGCGGCTTTTTGCTGTCTGGGATAATCGCAGGATTTGTAAGAGTGCATTACCGAGCTAAATGTACTAACTGGTTACTTATCTTGCTAAAATCCGGCCCCTGCCTTTCCTCACTCGAGTTCTGATCGACATGAAACGAGCATCGCGCGCCGCTGGCGCCTCTAGATTCTTACTGCTGGGCCTGGGCGTCATCATCGCCCTGCTCGGCCTCGCGCTGGCCATCGGCGGCGTCAAACTGGTGAGCCTGGGAGGCTCCTGGTACTTCCTGATCGGCGGCGCGGTCATGGCGATTGCAGGGCTGTTGCTCGCTGGTCGCAAACCGGCCGGCGCCTGGCTGTTCGCGGCCTTCCTGGTCGGTACGGCCATCTGGGCCATAGCGGATGTAGGGCTGGTGTTCTGGCCGCTGTTCTCGCGACTGTTCATGTTCGCGGTCATCGGTATGGTGGTAGCGCTGGTGTACCCGCTGCTCGTCAACCAACGTGCGCGGGGTGCCTATGGCGTCGCCGCCGTGTTGGCCGTGGGCGTGGCGGTAGCGGCAGGCAATATGTTTGTCGCCCACCCGAGCGTGGCGCCCACCGGCGCTGGCCCGGGCATCACCCCGGTAGCTGCGGCCGATACGCAGAAAGACTGGGCGCACTACGGCAATACCGAAGGTGGCAGCCGTTTCGCCGCGCTGGACCAGATCAATCGCGACAACATCGACAAGCTCAAGGTCGCCTGGACCTATCACACCGGCGACGTGGCCCTCAGCGACGGCAATGGTGCCGAAGACCAGCTGACGCCCTTGCAGATCGGCAACAAAGTGTTTATCTGCACGCCGCACAACAACTTGATCGCGCTGGATGCCGACACCGGCAAAGAGTTGTGGAAGAACGAGGTCAACGCTAAATCGGCGGTCTGGCAGCGTTGCCGGGGCATGGCGTATTTCGACGCCACTGCACCCATTGCCCAGCCTACCCAACCCAACAGTTCGCCGATCATTGCCGCCAGCGTGCCAGCCGGCGCGCAGTGCCAGCGTCGTCTGCTGACCAACACCATCGACGCACGCCTGATCGCGGTGGACGCTGACACCGGCAAGTTCTGCGAAGACTTTGGCACCCATGGCCAGGTTGACCTGAAAGCCGGCCTGGGCAATGTGCCGGACAGCTACTACCAGCTGTCCTCCGCGCCGCTGATTGCCGGCACCACCGTGGTGGTCGGTGGCCGCGTCGCCGACAACGTCCAGACCGACATGCCCGGTGGCGTGATCCGTGGTTTCGACGTAATCAGTGGCCAGATGCGCTGGGCGTTCGATCCGGGCAACCCTGAGGACAAGCAGGCTCCGACGGGCGACAACACCTACGTGCGCAGCACCCCGAACAGCTGGGCACCGATGTCCTACGATCCGCAGATGAACACGGTGTTCCTGCCGATGGGCAGCTCATCCACCGATATCTACGGCGTGGAGCGCACCGCGCTCAACCACAAATATGGCGCTTCGGTGCTGGCGCTCGACGCCTCCACCGGCGCTGAAAAATGGGTGTACCAGACCGTCCACAATGACCTGTGGGACTTCGACCTGCCGATGCAGCCCAGCCTGATCGACTTCACCCCGCCAGGCAGCGACAAGGCAGTACCCGCCGTGGTGATCGGCACCAAGGCCGGGCAGATCTATGTGCTCGACCGCGCCACCGGCAAGCCGTTGACCGACGTGCAGGAAGTGCCGGTCAAGGCCGCCAACATCCCCAACGAGCCTTATTCCCCGACCCAGCCCAAATCCGTGGGCATGCCGCAGATCGGCGCACAGACCCTGACCGAATCGGACATGTGGGGCGCCACCCCGTATGACCAGTTGTTGTGCCGCATCGACTTCAAGGGCATGCGCTACGACGGCCTGTACACCGCACCGGGCACCGATAAATCCCTGAGCTTCCCGGGCTCCCTGGGCGGCATGAACTGGGGCAGTATCTCCACCGACCCGGTGCACGGTTTTATCTTCGTCAATGACATGCGCCTGGGCCTGTGGATCCAGATGGTTCCGTCGCAGAACAAGGCGCAGACCTCCTCCGGTGGCGAAGCACTGAACACCGGCATGGGCGCCGTGCCGCTCAAGGGCACGCCTTACGCAGTGAACAAGAACCGCTTCCTGTCGGTGGCCGGCATCCCCTGCCAGGCGCCGCCGTTCGGCACCTTGACCGCCATCGACATGAAGACGCAAAAGGTCGCCTGGCAAGTACCGGTGGGCACCGTTGAAGACACCGGGCCGCTGGGCATCCGCATGCACCTGCCGATCAAGGTGGGCCTGCCGACCCTGGGCGGTACGCTGTCGACACAAGGTGGCCTGATCTTTATCGCCGGCACCCAGGATTTCTACCTGCGCGCCTTCAACAGCGGCAACGGCGATGAAATCTGGAAAGCCCGCCTGCCGGTCGGCAGCCAGGGTGGACCGATGACCTATGTGTCGCCGAAAACCGGCAAGCAATACATCGTGGTCACCGCCGGTGGCGCACGCCAGTCCACCGACCGTGGCGACTACGTGATCGCCTACGCCCTGCCGTAACCCCTCTGTTCGCGCGGTGCTCCGGCACCGCGCTCTGTGCCTGGAACCCTGCGCATGACCCCTACTGCTCATATCTCCTTTGGCCGCCTGGTGCTGGGCCTGGCCCTGGCTGCCGCCCTGCCCGCTCAAGCCGACGACACGACCCTGACTGGCGACTGGGGTGGCCTGCGTCGCGAACTCGACGCACAAGGTGTGCGCTTTACCGGCGACTACAGCGGCGAGACCGCCTACAACGCCCACGGCGGCCAGCATCGCTCGGCGCGCTACTCGCAAAACCTCAAGCTCGGCGTGCAGTTCGATCTGGGCAAGCTCTACGGTTTCAACAATGGCGACCGTATCCAGCTGACCATCAATGACCGCCGCGGCAACAGTGCTTCCGAGGATCTGGTCGGCAACCGCCTGCCGATCCAGGAAAACTACGGTGGCCTCTACACCCGCCTCACCGAGCTGAGCTACGAGCGCACGCTGTTTACCCCTGCGCTGAATGTGAAGCTCGGCTATATGGCCATGGGCAACGACCTGGGCGGCCTGGACAGCGGCATTCTGTGCAACTTCATGAACGCCGGTTTCTGCGGGCATCCGCTGAACATGTCCGGCGGCAGCGGTTGGGCCAACTACCCTAATGCGCACCTGGGCGCGCGGGTGAAATACGATTTTTCGCCCAACTGGCAGCTGCGGGTGGCGGCGTTCAATGTCGACCCGTCCAGTAACGGCAACGCCAGCCGCGCCTGGCATGTGGGGCCCAAGCACACCACCGGTACCGTGGTGCCCATCGAGCTGATCTACAAGCACGCAGGCGCCCTGCCGGGCGAATACAAGCTGGGCTATTACTACGACAGCTCCGATGTGAAGCGTATCGGCAGCAATAAGAAGGTCAGCGGCCGTGGCGGCCATTACCTGCTGATCGATCAGGCCGTGTGGGCTTCCGGGTCATCGGAAGGTCGCAGCCTGCACGCCTTTGGCCAGTACTCCGCCGCCAGCGAAGCGGCGTCGCCATTCACCAAGTGGTATGGCGCGGGCGTGGTGCTGTACAAGCCGTTCGAAGGTCGCCCGCGGGATACGGTCGCCCTGGGTTATGGCCGTGCGGTACCCAACCCCCGCAGCCGCGATGTGCAGGAGCTGGCAGCGTTCAACGCAGGCACGGCCTACCCGGACCTGGACACAGCCGAACAGCTGATCGAACTCAGTTATGGCTACCAGGCCACGCCATGGCTGACCCTGCGCCCGGATGTGCAATACATCATCGAGCCGGGGGCGTTTTCCGGTGACAACATCGACAACGCGCTGGTGCTGGGCCTGCAGGTCAAAGCGGTGTTCTAACGTCTGCTTCAGCCGGCGCCCAGGGATTTGCCACGGCCACCGTTCTTGAGCATCGACGGGTTGATCCCAAACTGCTTGCGAAACGCCGTGGCGAAATGACTGGCGTTGGCATAGCCCAGATCCGAGGCGATGCGCATTACCGATTCATCGCCGTTCATCAAGCGGCTGCGCGCCTGGATCATGCGCATCTGCTGGAACACGCCGTAGACGCTGTTGGAGAACAGTTGGCGAAACCCGCGGGTAAGCTTGGGCTGGCTCAAGCCGGATTCGCGGGCCAGCTCCGACAGGCTCGGCGCCTTGCCCAGATCCTCGAGCAAACGATCCCGAGCCCGCACCAGCCGCTGGCGGTCAGTGTGGCTGACCCGACAGGTGCACTCAGCGTCCTGGCGTGCCTGCAGGAACAGGCTCACCAGCGTGACACTTTGCCCGTATAACCACAGGCTGCTGCGTGGCTGGGCCGGTGGCAGGCTGGTGCCTTGATCCATGGCCAGGCCAAGCATATGCGCAGTGGCGCTCATTTCACCGCTGCGATGGCCGTCGAGAAAGCAATGCTCGCAGGCCAGCGCCTTGTGCAGCAGCGGGTCGAGTTTCAGCTCCCACTGGGCCAGCAGTTCGGGGCGGATCATGACGGTGATGTTGTCGATCTCGCCGTGCTGGTGATAAAGGCCATGGCGGCAACGGCCATAGCTGATGCTGCCCGCGCCCTCGTCAATCGCGTAGCGGCGTTGCCGACGCCCATCGCGAAAGCTGCACGCGGCCTTGCCCTTGAGCAGGTTGGTGAAGCTGAAGTGAATGCACTCGCTGTCGTCCTGCAACGGCAGTTCCATCGGCTGCTCGAAGCGACTCTGCCAGCGCACGATATCCAAGCCTTCCTGCAGTGTCATGCGGGTGACCCGGCAATGCGCCCCTGGCCCGAGATCGCTTCCATAGCCTCCCGTAATGATTCGCGAGACCGGCATCGGCTCCCCTGCGCCTCCTTGAACGGCTGACATCGTAAATCTCCTGGCTGACCGGATACGGCTCGAATCAGATCACATCGGGGTAGATGTGCGCAATTGATAATTATTAGCATTTGGCGCGCCGCAAACGCTGCGCCAAACCGCCGCTGCCCCTGTGCACCGCGCGCCGATCAGAATTCTCAGTCAAGGTCCCATCATGTCTGCACGATGCAACACGACGGCTACCCGCCAATCTTGCTACAAATGTAATACTATAACAATAGCGATTGCACTGACACTGTCTCCACCAGCCTTCGCCGCCGCCAGCGAGCCCCTGCAATTGCCCGCCTCGACGGTGACCGCGCGGATGGCCAAGGAAGACCCCAAGGAAGTGCCGATCAGTGTCAGTGTCACCAGCGGCGAAGAGCTGCGCAGCCAACGTCTCGACACCCTGGAAAGCGCGCTGCGCAACACCTCCGGGGTCAGCGTCAATTCCTCAGGTGGACCGAATGATTTCAATGTGCTGATCCGCGGCGTGGGCTCGCTGTACCAGATGTCCATGGATGACAGCTCGGTGGCGTTCAACATCGACGGCGTGCCGGTATCGTCGCGCAACCTGGGCTTCGGCACCCTCGATGTCGACCGCATCGAAGTGCTCAAGGGCCCCCAGGGCACTCTGTCCGGTGCGATTGGCCAGGCCGGCGCGGTGAATATCACCACCCGCCAACCCACACGTGAACTGGAAGGTTATGTGCGTGGCGAAGTCGGCCAGCAAGGCCAGTTCCTCACCGAAGGCGCCATTGGCGGGCCGCTCAGTGACAGCTTCAGCGGCCGCCTGGCGGTGCGCCGTGCCGGCTACGACAGTTGGATCGACAACGACCAGACCCACCACCCCATCACCAAACCGCGCAATGAAGCCTATCGCGGCAGCCTGCTGTGGGACCTCAACGATGACACCCACATACTGTTCAGCGCCGAACGCCAGCAGACCGAACGCGCCACCAACTCCCTGGTGCTGCGCCCCTACGGCAGCCACCCGAGCCTGGACCTGAGCCCCGGCCTGTTCGACGACAACAACAAGACCACCGAGCGCTACACGATCAAGGTAGAGCATGACTTCGCCAACAGCCGCCTGACCTCCACCACCGCCACCGGCACCGCCGACTTCACCGGCTTGATCGCCTACGACAGCAAGTTGATGGGAGCGCTTTATGGCACGCCCGGCGAGTTCTGGGTGGTGGACAAATCCTTCGAGCGCAGCTGGAGCCAGGACCTGCACCTGGGCTCACTGCCCGACGCTGACGTGTTCTGGGTCGCAGGCGTCGCCGCCAGCCGCAACGAGCGCAGCTACGACACCCCGCGCAATACCTACGGTACCTCCGGCGCCAAGTTCCGCGACTTCACCACCACCACCTATGCCGGCTACGGCGAAGTGACGTTCCCGCTGACCGAACGCCTGAAACTCACCACCGGTTATCGCCACTCCTGGGACCGCAAGACCTACGACGGCCAATACTTTGCAGGCTCGAGCGCCGTGGATGACTCACGCAAACTCACCGACCATTACGGCACCGGCCGCGCCGCCCTGAGTTACGCGATCACCGCGCAGACCAACATCTACGTGCAACTGGCGCGGGGGTATAAATCCGGCGGGTTCAATGACTATGCATCCCAGGTCAGCGACAGCGCGCCCTACAAGGCCGCCGTCAGCAAGGCCGCTGAACTTGGCTTCAAGAGCGAAACAGAGGACCGTCGCGGCAGCCTCAATGGCGCGCTGTTCTACACCCGTGTGCACGACGACCACTTGCTCGGCTACGACGCCGCGACCTTCGCCACCAACGCCTTCAACGCCGACACCCGCACCCGCGGCGCCGAGCTGGAGGGCAGCTGGCGCTTCGACTACGGCCTGACCCTGGCCGCCAGCGCGACCTACCTCGATGCCAAGATCACCAGCGGTGTGCAAGGCATCCAGGCCGGCGACGTTGCCGCCGGCAACCGCACCCCGGATGTGCCACGTTGGAGCGGCAACTTTAACGCCAGCTGGAAACATCCTTTGGGCAGCCTCGCCAGCCTCGGCGAAACCACCCTCAACACCAGCCTCAACTACCACCTGGTGGGCGAACGCGCGGCCGATCCGCAGAATCACTTCAATCTGGATAACTATGAAAAGCTTGACCTGAGGGTGGGGCTGGAGAGCAAGTTTGGCGAGGTGTATGCGTTTGCCGACAACCTGTTGAACCAGACGTATGACACCTATGGCTTCTACAGTGACCCGGTGGCCTATGGTGGGCCATCACGTCGGCGTACCTTGGGCGTGGGCTATACCTATCAATTCTGAACTGACGCGATTCAGCCGGCTGTCCTGAGTTCAAATGTGGGAGAGGACTTGATTTCGCGGCGGTCTGATTGACTGCACTCGGTGAAAATGTGGGAGGGGGCTTGCTCCCGATGGAGGTGTGTCAGCCTCGGATATGTTCACTGACACTCCCTCATGGGACATGGGTATCTACACAACTCACGCAGCCACCATCAGTAACCACGATGCGAAGCGAGCCGCTCTTGATCTTGATCTGCTTTTGATCTCAGGCGCCCCGTCAAACCACGCTGGCCGGAATTCGACAGGGATTTGGGGGGTAAACCGGCAGGGATGCCGGTTTAGCCGCCCCGCGCCATGGATGGCGCGTGGCGGCGGCCCCCCAAATCCATGTCGGATTACGGGCACACCGAGCCTAAGCGAGGTGCCGAGTGGTGGGGCAAGAGCGTTTGGTTACTTTGCGCTTTTCAAAGTGACCCGCTGTAAAAGCGGAACCAATAGTGGCCATTACCTAAATAATGGATATGTACTCGGTCTGATCCAACATCCTGGTCAACTGTCAGGTGGCCATCGGGAGCAAGCCCCCTCCCACATTTAGATCGTGGGGCATCAGTTAGTTGTCAGGTCGCCAGCCGGAGCAAGCTCCCCCCACATTGCACTCAGTGATTGCCTCAGAACTGATAGCTATACCCCACCCCCGCCGAACGCCCGCGCCCGGGCATCCCGGTCAGCACCGTGTCGGTGGAGTACGCGCCATACAGGTCATACCGCGCATCCAGCAGGTTATCGCCCCACAAATAAACTTCCGAGCCACCGCTCTCCACTCCCAGGTGCAAGTCCAACTTGGCGTAACCCTTGAGGTCATAGTGGTTCTGCGGATCAGCCGGGCGGTTTTTCTGCACGCGGTAGTTGAGCAAGGTGTTCAAGCGCGGCGCCGGCAACCCCAGCAGTTCACCCAGGGGTTTGTTCCAGGCCACGCTGAAATTGCCACTCCACAACGGCACATCCGGTACACGGCTGCCCTTGGCCACATCACCGCCGGAAACCCCCGGCGCGTCCGAGGTGACCACGGCGTTGGTGTAGCTGATGGCACTGCCCAGGGTCAGCTCATCGGTGACGTGCCAGGTGCTCGACAACTCAGCGCCTTTGCTGCGGGTGTCAGCATTCACGGCGCTGACTGCCATGCTTTTGAAGTCGTACCCCAACAGGTGGTCATCCTGCACACGGGTAATGAACAACGCGCCTTCCAGGCTCAACGCACCGCCTTGACTTTCATGCTTGAAACCGACTTCGGCGGAGTTCACCTTGGCCGCCTTGTAGGGCTCGCTGTCCTTGACCGAGGTGGCGTAATCGTTGAATCCGGCCGACTTGTAGCCCCGCGACAATACCGCATACAGATTGGTCTGCGGCGTCCACGCGTAGCTCAGGGCTACGCGCCCGGTGTTGTAGTCGTCCTGCAAGCGACGGCTGTCGCTGACCAGGTTGCCGCCACTGCTGTAGTCGGCGCCGTAGGTCTTGCGATCCCAGGTGTGACGCAGGCCGGTGGTGAGTTTCCAGTCCTCGGCAATCGGGAAGGTTACTTCGCCGTAGGCGGCATAGCTGTTGGTGGTGAAATCGCGCATTTGCCGGGCGCCGTTGGTGAAGTTGGTGGAATCGAAGCTGCGCTCGGAACGGGACAGGTTCACCCCGCTCACCCAGAACACCTCGGCATCCGCCAGCGAGCCCAGGCGCAGGTCCTGGCTCCAGACCCGCTCATGGGCCGCGTCTTCGACCAGGTACTCGAAGGGTTGGCCGTACAACGCCTGGGTGATGTTGCGATCATAGCCCTTGATCGCCTTGAAGTCGGTGCTGGTGTAGGCGCTGATCGAGGTGATCCGGGCCTGGGCCAGGTCGTGGTTGAGCTCGAAGGAATAACGCTCGTTGGTCTTCTTGTTGCCATCGAAAGTGCCGGGGGTGTAGTCGAGGCTGGGACGATTGCCGAATGGCCGCAGGATCTCCGAGCCGGCATAGTGATCGGCGCGCTGGCGCTCGACGGTCAGCAGGCCGGTAGTGTCTTCGTCGTTGTCCCACAGCAGGCTGCCGCGCAGGGCCAGGTCACGTGGCTTGGTCAGGGGGTCACCGTCCTGTTGGTCGTCGACCCAGTTATCAAAGCCGCTGCGCCGCACCGCAATACGCCCGGCCAGGGACTCGGTCAGCGGCCCGCCCACTGCACCTTCGGTCATGAACTGGCCCTGGTTGCCCGCTTCGCCGCGCACATACCCTTCCAGCTCGCGGGTGGGCTTGCGGGTGGTGACGTTGATCGCCCCCGCTTCGCTGTTACGCCCGAACAGCGTGCCTTGGGGGCCCTTGAGCACTTCCACTTGCTGCACGTCGAGGGTGGCCATGGCCGCGTTGCGCACTGACATCGGCACCCCGTCCACATTCAGCACCACCGAGCCGTCGTCCATGCTCATCTGGTTCAGCGAGCCGACCCCACGAATACGCACGTTGGCATCGTTGGCGCCGCCCCAGGAGTTCACATCCACCCCCGGCGTGGTGCGCAAGGCATCTTCCAGGGTGCGCAGGCGGCGGGTCTCCAGGGTTTGCCCATCGAGCACCGAAAGGCCGAACGGAATGTCCTTGGCACTCTCCTGATTCAACCGCGCACTCACCGTCACCGGTGCCAGCTCGATGGTCTCGGCACTGGCGGCCGGTTGATGGTCAGCGGCAAAGGCTGCACACATCTGGCTGGACAAGGTCAGCGCCATGGCTTGGGTCAATACGTTGGCCCGCCAACCGAGAGGACGACGCAGCGGCTGGATAGACAGTTCAGATGTCATGGCAAAGCTCCAAAAGACAGGGATGGTTCAACTTCATTGCACAGGCCCCCAGCGCTTGAGCGCGGCGGCAATCGCAGGATCAGAGGGCGCGCCCAGCAGGCCCTGGATCGCGGTTGGCCATCCCTCGCCGTGACGGACGTCGGCGGTCATCGCCGTGAGTTGTGTGGGGGTTTGCGCGGCGACCCAGTCGAGGCTGACCAGCGTGGCATAGCTGGCGGCCCAGCCTTGTTCGCGGGCATCGGCCAGGGTGCCGACGGGTTCACCGTCATTGCCCAGGGCGCGGGTCAGGTCGTCGGCCATCAGCTTGACCAGCGTGGCCCGGGCGTCAGCGCCATCGGCATCCTCCACACACAGCAGGCCCAGCGCCCCCGCCACACCCTGGCTCAGCCACAGGTAACCGGGGGCCTGGCGCAGGTCGCTGGCGTCGGTCAACATGCGGCGGGCGAGCAGTTCGGCAATATGGGCGCGGCGTGTCCAGCGCCCGACGCCTGCTGGCGCGACGTCCCAATTGGGCGACTGGCTGAGCAGCAGATGGCCGTGGCTCAAGCGGCTGGCACCCATGCCGGCCGGCCACTGGGTCAGGTGTTCGACGTTGGGCCGGCTGCCCAGGCGTCGCGCCACACAGGCGCTCATCAGGTCCAGGTCTTCCTGCACTTCACGGGCGGTGTGCTCACGGCTGCCATCCTTGCGAACCGGCGTGGTGTAGGCGAAGTCCAGTGGGCCCAGGCTGCTGCCGATCAAGGCCTGGCCATCGACCTCAAGCTGCCATTGCCAGTGTCCGGCCGGTGCGACCGCATCCACCGCCACCTCAGCCCCCCTTGGCAACCGGGGCACCTCGACTGGCAAGCCAGCTTCGCTGCGCTGGGCCTGCGCACGCAACAGTCGCTCGCTGTCCAGCCCCAGGCGCGGCACCACGCGGCGCGCTTCCAGCCAAACACCCTGGGGCCCAAGCCAGAACGCTTCGCCTTCGGCAGGCCAGCCGTCAGCACTCAGCGTCCAGTTCAACACCACCTGGCAAGCACTCGCCGCGCAATCCTGCAAAGGCACACGCAGATGCGCGGTGGCTTGTTCAAACGCGACCGGTCGCCCCATCACGCTGACCGCCGTCATCTGCAGGCCCGACGGTAACTCAGCGTCCAGGTGGGCAGCGACTACCCCATCCAACGTCCACTGGCCCAAGACCTGCCGCGCCGCCGAATCAACCTGCACCTGCAACTGCCCACCGGCCACCTGCCAGGCGCTCGCCCCGGGCAGCCAGCGCTGTTCCCAGTCGGCACGTTCGGCACGTTGCTCGGCGACGGACTGGTAATCGCCCTGCTCCACCAGATGCCGCTGCAACAGCACGCCGCTGCCGAGCAGGCCGACGATGCCCAAAGCCAGCAACGCACCGGGCAAGCCGAGCAAACCGCGGCGCACATCGCCCAACCGACGACGCTCCGGCCCACGGGGCAAGGCCAGTGCCGCCACCGCAAGCAACACCAGGCAACCGGCGAGTTTCCAGCTGGCCAAGGTGGCCAGAAACCCCAGCCATGGCGCCCAGCCTGTCAGCAACGACACCCCCACATGCGCAGGGATCGCCATGGCATAGGGCGGGTAACTCACCAGCCCCAACTCATGGTTGAGCACCAGGAAAAACGTCAGCAGCATCGAAGTGGCGTAAGCCAGCCCGGAGCGGCGAACCAGCGCATGCACCAGCACCGTGAGCATCGCCAGCTCCACCAGCGGCGGCGCGAATACCAGCGCCTGATAGACCAGCACAAAACCCGGCGCCAGGCTGTCGGGCGCGGCAATAGCACTGATCAGCAAGCTGGCCAGGCCCGGCACCAACGCCAGGGCCAGTGTCGCCATCAACACACAAGCCACCCGCCCCAACAGGCGCAGCCACGCCGGGGCCGGGGTCGCCTGCAACATGGCGCCAAAGCCTTCGACGTCATCACGCCGGCACACCAGTCCGACCAGGGCCGCGACGATAAAGGCGATCACCAGGAACAACGCGCTCGACAGCAACGGCAGGGTCAGATCCGCCCGAGGCACCATCGGCCCACGGGCATGCCACACCCCGTGGACAAAACCACTGAGCACGCCCATCACCAACAGTAATCCGAGGGCCACCCACCCGATGCGCCGGGCAAACAGCTGGCGTACCTGCCAACGCGCCTCGCACCACAGGGCTCGCGGCCACTGGCTGCGCACCAGGGGGCCAGGCAAGGTCACGCCGCTCGCCAGCAGCATCGGCGGCTCGGCCAACACGGCGCCGCTACGCCTGCCCATCAAGCCCTGGCGCGTGGTACGGGCCAATACGGCGGCCAGCAACAGCAGCGGCACTGCGCACCACAACACACGGTTAAGCCAGAAACCCGGGGTCAGGGCCAGCAGCGATTGGGACTTTTGCGCGGCGCTCCAAGTCTCCACCTGGGCCTGGGCAAAGGTGAACAATGACGGGTCCAGGCTGGCGGCCAGCAGCGGGTTGATATGCCCGCCCTTGAGCACCACCACGGCAAACATCCACAACAGCATCAACACCGTCGCCAACCCGAACGGCGCCGCCAGGCCACGGCTGCGCAGCGCCAGCAGGTAATACAACGCACCGATGCCGGTGCTGACCGGCAACAGTAAGGCGACCCAGGCAAACCCCAGGGCCGACCACATCGGCGCACCGATACTGGCGGCCGGCACCCAGCCGAGCCAGCCCAGCACCGGGCTGACCAGGAAGCCGACGATCAGCGAACTGGCGAGCAAGCCGCCCACCAGCGCCGCGCCGATAAAACGTCCCCACAGCAGCGCGGGCAGCGACAGCGGTAAAGCCAGCAACACCTCTTCCAACTGCGCCTTGCGGTCGCGCAAGGCCGGTTGCGCGAACACCCAGGCCCAGGCGAAAAACAGAAAGAACATGCACCCGCAGGACATCAGGTAGATCAGGCTCGGCGCGTTGCGCGCAATGTCGCTGGCACCCATTTTCTGCACGTAGTCGGCATTGGCCAGGGACATCAGCAAATAGCCGGTCAGGCCCAGGAACACCAGTAACGGAATACCGCTGCGCAGCCCGGCGCGGACTTCCACCCAGGCCTCGCGTATCAACAGAGCAAAGGTATTCATGCCTGGAGCGCCTCACCGGCCTGGGCCAGCGCCAGGTAATAGATATCTTCCAGGCGCGGCGCGTGAGGGGTGAAGCGCGGGTCGGCCGGGCGTTCGCCGTGCACGATCACGCGACTGCCAGCGGGGCTGGCGGCCACATGCAAGGCGGCTGGCAGTGGCTCGCCACGACCGAACGACGCCTCCCACAAACGGCCCTGCTCGGCGCCGAGCAAATCCGCCGGGCGGCCTTCGACAATAATCCGCCCACCGGCCAGTACCGCCAGGCGGCTGCACAGGTTCTCGACGTCTTCGACGATATGGGTCGACAGCAACACGATGGACTCGGCCGCCACATCCGCCAGCACCCGGTGAAAGCGGTTGCGCTCGGCCGGGTCAAGGCCCGCGGTGGGCTCATCGACAATCAGCAAACGCGGTGAGCCGATCAGGGCCATGGCGATGCCGAAGCGGCGCAACATACCCCCCGAATACGTGGCGAGCGCCCGGTGCGCGGCGTCTTGCAGGTTGACCTTGGCCAGCAGGCCCTCCACTTCTTCACGACGCTGGCGGGTGTCGGTACGCCCCTTGAGCCAGGCAAACCGATCGAGCAGATCCCGCGCACTCACCCCCGGGTACGCCCCCAGTTGCTGTGGCAGGTAACCCAGGCGACGGCGCAGATGCTCGGCATCGGCCAACACATCCACGCCGTCCAGGTGAATGCTGCCGGCGTCCGGTTGCTGCAAGGTCGCCAGGGTGCGCATCAGGCTGCTCTTGCCTGCACCATTGGGGCCAAGCAAGCCATACATGCCCGGCCCTACGCTCAGGTCCACACCGCGCAGCGCCTCGACACCGTTGTTGTAGCGCTTGCACAAGCCGCGCACCTGTAAACCTGAATCGACTGACATCCACAACTCCATCAAGGACGAGCCCTGCAAAAGGGCGGCGAGCGACGGTAGTCAAGGCCGGCAACGCGGCTCTACCCGATTCAAGTCATTTTCCAACCGTATCCCGCTCAGTGACCGGCGTTATGTCCCGCCGCCGTCACGGCAGACCCCGCGTCTGGCAAACGGATACGGGGCAAAAACGATTCGATCCGGGTAGTCGCCACAATGAGAATGACTAGCATCTGCTTCCACACAATGACCTGCCCCCAGCGCCTGGGCCAACCCCGGTCCGGGCCCTAGTGATGAGAAGACGTTGAGCCATGGCCACTCCCAGCACCTCAACCGCAACCCTGCTGCGCCGTTCCCTGTCCGAAGCCCTGGGCCAGCCCGCCGAACAGATTCCCCTGGAGGCCAACCTGATTGAATGGGGGCTGGATTCAGTCACCCTGATCCGTCTCGCCGGCCAATGGCGGCGCCAGGGCCTGGCCGCGCGTTTCGCCGAGCTGGTAGCCGACCCACGCCTGTGCACGTGGCTGACGCTGCTTGATACCGCCCCCGTCGCTCCGGCCCCCGCCATTCACAGTGCGGACGACGGCCTGCCCTTCGAACTGGCGCCCATGCAACACGCCTACTGGATCGGCCGCGCCCCTGGCCAAGCGCTGGGCGGTGTGGCCGCGCACTTCTATAACGAATTCGACGGTCACAACGTTGATCCAAGCCGCCTGGACGCCGCTGTGCAGGCCTTGCTGGCCCGCCATCCGATGTTGCGGGCGCAGTTCCTCGACGATGGCCGCCAACAGATCCTGCCCCAGAGCCCATGGCCGGGGCTGAAGGTGCATGACCTGCGCCAGGCCGATGCCGAACAGCTGCAACAGCAACTGGAGGCCTTGCGCGCCGAGTTGTCCCATCGCCAGTTGGCGGTGGAACACGGCCAGGTGCTGGACATCCAGCTATCGCTGTTGCCCCAGGGCACGCGCCTGCACCTGAACCTCGACATGCTCGCCGCCGACGCCCTGAGCCTGCGCACCCTGCTCGGTGATCTGGTGCAGTTGTACCGCCAACAGCCCCTGCCCGCGCTGGACTACAGCTTCCCCCGCTACCTGGCCGACTTGCGCGAGGAGCAGGCCAGTCCTGAACACCGTGAGCGCCACCGCCAAGCTCGCGATTACTGGTTGCAGCGCCTGGACACATTGCCGGGTGCCCCACGCCTGCCGATCAAGCCCCAGGGCGATGAAGGCCAGGTGCGCCGCCGTCACCACTGGTTATCGCCGTCCCAGCGCCAGGCGTTTGAACGCCATGCCCGCGAGCACGCCCTCACCCCGGCCATGGCCCTGGCGGCGGTGTTTTGCGAGGCCTTGGGCGGCTGGTGCGAGGCGCCCGAACTGCTGCTCAACCTGCCGTTGTTCAACCGCATGCCGTTACATGCCGATGTCGAACGCCTGGTCGGTGACTTCACCTCTTCAATCCTGCTGGCCTGGGATGGCCGAGTGGCCGGCACCTTTGCCACCCGTGCCACAGCGTTGCAACGACGCTTGCATGGTGACGCGGCCCACAGCGCGTTCTCCGGGCTCGAGGTGTTGCGCGAACTGTCGCGCCATCGTGGTGAGCAAGTACTGGCGCCGGTGGTGTACACCAGCGCCCTGGGCCTGGGGGAGTTGTTCGCCGAGGGTGTGCAGGAGAGTTTCGGCCAGCCGGCGTGGATCATTTCCCAGGGCCCGCAGGTATGGCTGGACGCCCAGGTCACCGAACTGGACGGCGGCATCCTGGTCAACCTCGATGCCCGTGAAGGGCTGTTTGCCGAGGGTGTACTGGACGGGCTGTTCGACGCCTACACCGGCCTGTTGCAGCGCCTGTGCCATGACGCCGCGGCCTGGGATCAGCCGGTACCGGCGCTGATTCCCGCCAGTCAGCTTGATGTACGCAGCGCCGCCCAGGGCCAGCCCGCCGCACTGCCGGTCGAGCGCCTGCACGAAGGTTTCTTCACCCAAGCGCAATTGGCCCCGACCCTGCCGGCATTGCTGTACGGCAATCAGACCATCACCTATGGCGAGTTGGCCGAGCGAGCCTTGGGCGTCGCGGCCTATCTCGAAGGCCAAGGCGTGAAGCGCGGTGACGTGGTGGCCCTGCAACTGCCCAAAGGCCCCGGGCAGGTGATCGCGGTGCTGGGCATCCTGGCGTGCAGTGCCATCTACCTGCCCATCGGCGTCGACCAGCCTGCCGCACGTTGCCGCAAGATCTGCGAGGGCGCCGGTGCGCGCTTGCTGCTTACCCAGTTGCCGGACGCTGCTAGCCCTTTGCAAGCGCCCCGCCCCGGTGCAATCAGCGACCTGGCCTACATCCTTTACACGTCCGGCTCCACCGGTGAGCCCAAGGGCGTGGAAATCAGTCACCTGGCCGCCGCCAACACCCTGGAGGACCTGCAACGACGCTTGCAGCTCAACCGCGATGATCGGGTCCTAGCACTCTCGGCGCTGGAGTTCGACCTTTCGGTGTTCGACCTGTTTGCCCCGCTGGCCTGCGGTGCGGCGGTGATCCTGATCGAGCCCGACGCCCAGCGCGACGCGCCACGCTGGCGCGAACTGGCGGTGCAGCACCGCGCCAGCGTGCTCAATTGCGTGCCGGCGCTGCTCGACATGCTGCTCGGCTGCGCCGACGCGCCGCTGCCCTTGCGCGCCGTCTTGCTCGGCGGAGACAAGGTCGCGCCGCAGCTGGCGCCGCGCCTGTGGGCCCAAGCCCCCGGTTGCCGCTTCATGGCCCTGGGCGGTGCAACGGAAGCGGCGATTCACTCAACGCTGTTCGAAGTCGTGCCCGGCCAGGCGCTGCACTGGCATTGCCTGCCTTACGGCAAGCCACTGGATAACGTCAGCCTGCGCATCGTCGACCCGCACGGCCACGACTGCCCGGACTGGGTGGCCGGTGAACTGTGGATCGGCGGTGCCGGGGTGGCCGAGGGCTACCGGGGCGATGCGCTGCGCAGTGCCGAACGCTTTGTGCACTACCAGGGCCTGCGCTGGTACCGCACCGGCGACAGTGCGCGCTACCACCCCGACGGCACGGTGGAGTTCCTTGGGCGGACCGACTTCCAACTCAAGCTGCACGGCTACCGTATCGAAGCCGGTGAAGTGGAACACGCGCTGCTGGCCTGCCCCGGCGTCGAGCAGGCAGTGGCGCTGCTCGCCGGCCAGCATCTGGCGGCGGTGGTGCGCCTGGCGAATGGCCCAGCGCAACCTGCCAAACTGGCATTCCCGAGCCTGGCCGAGCATCTGCCGGCCTATATGCTTCCCAGCCTGATCCTGGGCTGCACGCAATGGCCCCTGACGACCAATGGCAAGGTGGATCGCAAGGTCCTCAACGGCTGGCTGGCGGAACACAGCGGCGCCGCCCCGGGCCAGCTGTCACCGCCCTGTGGCCCCATCGAACAACTGGTTGCCCACGCCTGGCAGCAGTTGCTCGGCTGTGGTGAAGTCTGTCGTGAGCACAGCTTCTTTGCCCTGGGCGGCGACTCGCTGAGCGCCACGCGCCTGGTGCGCCTGCTGGCCGAGCAAGGCCTGGGCGGCGCACGCATCGCCCGGGTGTTTGCCCAGCCGGTGCTGGCGCAGTTTTGCGAAGGCCTGCATCAACAGGCCCATATCGAGCCACCACGCACCCTGGTGCCGGACCTCGCCCAGCGCCATGCGCCCTTCCCCATTACCGAGGTGCAGCAGGCCTACTGGCTGGGCCGCGACCCAAGCCTGGTGCTCGGCGGTGTGAGTTGCCACTTCTACCGCGAATACGACGTCGAGGACCTCGACCTGCCACGCCTGCAACACGCACTCGGGCGCCTGATCGAGCGCCATGAAATGCTGCGCGCGGTGTTCGATCAAGCGGGCCAGGCGCGCATCCTGCCCCAGGTGCCCACCTTCGTGATCGGCCAAGGCTACGCCTGCATCGAGGACCTGCGCGAACACTGTGCCCATCGCGTGTTCGATCCTGCCCACTGGCCGCTGTTCGATGTGCAGGCAGTGACCCAGGGCCGGCATACGCGGCTGGCGATCAGCCTGGACAACCTGATCCTCGACGCCCTGAGCATCCTGCGCTTCTACGCCGAACTCGACGCGCTGTATCGCGAGCCGACGCTGGCCCTGGCGCCGCTGGAGTTGTCGTTTCGCGACTATCAGCTGCAGGCCGGTGTGGAACCTGGCGAACGGCTCGCCGCGCAAGGTTTCTGGCAGGCACGTTTGCCCCAACTGCCGCCACATCCGCAACTGCCCCTGGCGGCCGATCCTGCCAGCCTGGGCCGACCACGCTTTGAACGCCTGCAAGGGCAGGTCCAGGCGGGGGCGTGGCAAGCGATCCTGGCCAAGGCTCAACAGCATGGCCTGACCGCTTCGGCAGTGCTGCTCTGTGCGTTTGCCGAAACCCTGGGCCGCTGGAGTGCGCGCCCGGACCTGAGCCTGAACCTCACGCTGTTCGATCGCCGCCCGGTGCACCCGCAGATCGATCAGGTCATGGGCGATTTCACCTCCCTGACCCTGCTCGGTTATGTGCCCGTGGCGGGCGAACGCTGGCTCGACCGTGCACGGCGCACCCAGCAGCACCTGGGCGAAGCCCTGGAGCACCGCTGCATGGGTTCGGTCAGCCTGTTGCGCCAACTGGCGCGGGACAGCGGTGAACAACAGGTGAGCATGCCGGTGGTATTCACCAGCGCCCTGGGCGTGCCCGATGGCACCGCCGCGCCGGTAGACGGCCCGTTCGCCAGGCAGGTCTTCGGCCTGACCCAAACCCCGCAAGTGTGGCTCGACCATCAGGTGGTGGAAGCCGACGGCGGCATCGCCCTGAACTGGGACAGGGTGGTCGGCCTGTTCCCCGACGGCCTCGTCGAAGCGATGTTCGATGCCTACCTGGGCAGCCTCCACTGGCTCGCCGAGCAGCCCTGGGAAAACGCCCCGCCGGACCTGCTGCCGGTGGCCCAGGCCCAGCTGCGCGCCCGCTTGAATACCCCCGGCCCCGGCGTACCGGGTGACCCGACCTTACACCAGGGCTTCTTCCAACACGCGCAGCAAGCCCCGCAACGCCCGGCGTTGTTGTGGGGTGAGCATGGCCGCCTGAGTTATGGCGAACTGGCCGAGCGTGCGCTGCGCATCGCCCGCAGCCTGATGGACGCGGGCGTGACAGCCGGGGACCTGGTGGCAGTGTCCCTGGCCAAGGGACCACAACAGATCGCCAGTGTGCTGGGGGTGCTGGCAGCGGGCGCGGCCTACCTGCCAGTGGGTGTGGACCAACCACTACAGCGTTGCCAGCGCATCCTGCAACAGGCCGGCGTCAGCCTGATCCTCGCCGAACACGACCCGCAATTACCCGGGGTCAAGCACCTCATGCCGTCCGAGGCGCAAAGCGTCGAACCGCTGCACGCGCCGTTGCCCATGAGCGCCAACCAACTGGCCTACGTGATCTACACCTCAGGCTCCACCGGCCAGCCCAAGGGCGTGGAAATCACCCACCGCGCCGCGATGAACACCGTGGCCGAGATCAACCGCGGCTACGGCATCGACGCCTCGGACCGTGGCCTGGCGCTGTCGGCGCTGGACTTCGACCTGTCGGTGTATGACCTGTTCGGCCTGCTCTCGGTGGGCGGCGCCCTGGTGCTGATTGATGAAGACCAGCGCCGCGACGCCCGCGCCTGGCTCAAGGCCCTGCAACATCACGGCGTAAGCCTGTGGAACAGCGTGCCGGCGTTGCTCGACATGCTGCTCGAAGCCAACGCGGTGGAGCAGCAACCCCTGGCACTGAAGGTGGCGCTGCTGTCAGGCGACTGGATCGGCCTCGACCTGCCGCAACGCCTGCGACAACAGGCTCCGGACTGCCGCTTTATCGCCCTCGGTGGCGCGACCGAAGCGGCGATCTGGTCCAACTATTTCGAGGTACGGCAACCGCTGCCGGGCTGGCGTTCGATCCCCTATGGCGTGCCACTGGCGAACCAGGCTTACCGCGTGATGGATGCCCTTGGCCGCGACTGCCCGGACTGGGTCACGGGGGAGTTGTGGATCGGCGGCGCCGGCGTCGCCCGTGGCTACCGCCATGCGCCGCAATTGAATGCCGAGCGCTTCGTCGGCGGTTGGTACCGCACCGGCGACCTGGGCCGCTACCGCCCCGGCGGCTTGCTGGAATTCCTCGGCCGCGCCGACACCCAGGTGAAGCTGCGCGGTCATCGCATCGAGCTGGGCGAAGTCGAAGCGGCCCTGGCCGGTCACCCCTGCGTGAACCAGGCCGTGGCGTTGGTCGCGGACCAGCGCTTGCTCGCCGCCGTCACTGCCAGCACCTGCGCCGAGGTGCTGGTCTCGCATTTGGAGCAATGCCTGCCCGCCTATATGCGCCCGGAACAGATCCTGGTGCTCGATCGCCTGCCCCTGAGCAGCAACGGCAAGGTCGACCGCCGCGCCCTGCTCGCGCCGCTGGCCGCCGCGGCCCATTCACGCCCCGCGCTGGATGAAACGCCGTTGAGCACCACTGAACAGCTGGTCGCCGAGCTGTGGCAGCAGTTGCTCAACGTGCCCTGCGTGTCGCGCCACGACAACTTTTTCCGCCTCGGCGGCGACAGCCTGCTGGCCACGCGTTTTCTCGAAATGCTGCGCAGCCGTATCGGCGTGGAACTGCCCATGGGCCAATTGTTCGGCGCCGCCAGCCTGCTCGAAGTGGCGCAAACCCTCGAGCGCCAGCCCGCCCCGCACCCCGTTGAAGAGGGCGTCATCTGATGCCCGTGCAACCTCCCTTTATCCCAGGAGCTGTCCCCATGCCCGCCGCCAAACTGTTAAGCGAACTCAAGTCCCTGGGCGTCGAACTCTGGCCCCAGGATGGCCAACTCAAATTCCGTGCCCCCCAAGGCCTGCTCGACGCCGAACGCCTGGCGCAATTGCGCGAGCATAAGCAGCAGATCCTGCACCTGCTGCAAACCCAGGAGCGGCCCGAGGTGGTGGCCGATCCCTTGCAACGTCACGCGCCCTTCCCGCTCACCGATGTACAGAATGCCTACCTGCTCGGCCGCCAGTCATCATTCGGCTACGGCAATGTGGCGTGCCACGGTTACCTCGAACTGAGCTGGCCGAGCCTCGACCCGCAGCAGGTGGAACAGGCCTGGAACCGCCTGATCGCCCGCCACGACATGTTGCGTGCGGTGATCGCCAGCGAAGGCTCCCAGCGCGTGCTGGCCGAGGTCGCCCATTACCCGCTGGCGGTCACGGACTTGCGCGGCGCCACCGGCGAGCAGCACCAGCATGGCGTACAGCAGATTCGCCAGGCCATGGAGCAGAAGCTCTACCCCACCGAGACCTGGCCGCTGTTCGAATTGCGCCTGAGCCGCAGCGACAGCGGCGACACCCTGCACTTTTCCATGGACTCCCTGATTGCCGACTGGGCCAGCGCGCAACTGCTGTTCAATGAGCTGGAGCAATTGCTGCACGATCCCCAGGCCAGCTTGCCGCACCTGGACATCACCTTCCGCGACTACCTGCTGGCCGAACGCGGCCTGCTCGAAGGCAGCCGCCATCAGCGTGACCGTGACTACTGGCTGGCGCGTCTCGATGAACTGCCCCCAGCCCCGCAACTGCCGGCGCCCCTGAGCGGCGAAGACACCACAGTGCCACGCTTCCAACGCCACTCGGCGCACCTCGATGCGCAGCCATGGGCCGCCCTGAAAAGAGCCGCCAGCGCCCTCGGCCTCACTCCCTCCATCGTGGTGCTCAGCGCCTATGCCGGCACCTTGCAACGCTGGAGCCAGCAACCGGCGTTCAGCCTCAACCTCACGCTGCTCAACCGTTTGGCGCTGCACCCACAAGTCAACCAGCTGGTGGGGGATTTCACCTCGGTCAGCCTGTTGCAGGTCAATGCTCCCCAGGGCCTGGATTTCACTGCCCAGGCAAGGCAACTGGGCAACCAATTGTTCGCCGACCTGGAGCACCGGCTGTTTTCCGGCATTCAAGTGATGCGCGAAATCGGCCGCCGTCGCGGGCGTGAGGCGGCGGCCATGCCGGTGGTGTTCACCAGTGCCATTGGCCTGGCGATTGAACCGCCCGCCACCAGCCAGCGCCGGGTCGGCCACGGCATTACCCAGACCCCGCAGGTAACCCTGGACTGCCAGGTGATGGACGACGCGAACGGCTTGCACATCCACTGGGACGTGCGCCAAGGCGTGTTCCCCGACGGTTTGGTCGAGGACATGCAGCAGGCCTTCGTTGCCCAATTGCAGGCATTGGCCCTCGACCCGGCCACCTGGGACCAGCCCATGCAAGTGCCGCTACCGGCCTGGCAACAGCGTGAACGCCTGGCCGCCAACGCCACCGCCGCGCCGCTGCCCACCGGCCGCCTGCATGACGGCCTGTTGGCCATGGCCTGGGAACGGCCACAGGCCCTGGCGGTGGTCGACGCCCACGGCAACCTGACCTACGCCGCCCTGATGGAGCGCGCCCTGGCAGTCGCCGCAGCCCTGGGTGCCGCCGGTTGCCGCGCCCAGGAACCGGTGGCGATCCTGATGCCCAAAGGCCGCGACCAAGTGGTGGCGGCCTACGGCGTGCTGCTGGCTGGCGCTGCCTACCTGCCGCTGGACAGCAGCGCCCCTGCCGCCCGCCGCGACCGCGTACTGCACAGTGCCAAGGTGCGGCATGTGCTCGGCCACTCCCAGGCAGTGCCAGGCACGCCATTGCCCGAGGGGGTGCACTGGCATGCGGTGGATCAACTGGCAGCCGCTACGCCGGACTTGCCGGCACAGGACGCCAACCCCGACGACCTCGCCTATGTGATCTACACCTCCGGCTCCACCGGCGAGCCCAAAGGCGTGATGATCAGCCACCGCGCCGCCCTCAATACCGTGCAGGACATCAACCGGCGCTTTGCGGTCAACGCCGCGGACCGGGTGCTGGGCCTGGCGCAATTGAGTTTCGACTTGTCGGTGTATGACCTGTTCGGCCCCCTCGCCGTGGGCGGCACCCTGGTGCTGCCCGACCCAGCACGGGGCGCCGACCCGTCGCACTGGGCCGAGCTGATACAGCGCCATCAGGTTACGCTGTGGAACTCGGTGCCGGCGCAGCTGCACATGCTGGCCCACTACCTGCAAGCCGAGCCACGGCCCCTGGACAGCCTGCGCCTGGCGCTGTTGTCGGGTGACTGGATACCGCTGAACCTGCCGCCGCAACTGCAAACGCTGTTGCCGGGCCTGGCCATGGTGGCCCTGGGCGGTGCCACCGAAGCCTCGATCTGGTCGAACCTGCACCCCATCGGCGCGATCGACCCGGCGTGGCGCAGTATTCCCTACGGCCTGCCGCTGGCCAACCAGGGCTTGCGCGTGCTGGACAGCCAATGGCGCGATGCGCCGACCTGGGTGCCGGGCGACCTGTACATCACCGGGGTCGGCCTGGCCCAGGGTTACCTCGGCGACCCGGCGTTGAGTGAAGCGCGCTTCTTCGCTCACCCGCTCGACGGCCAGCGCCTGTATCGCACCGGTGACCGTGGCCGCTACCTGCCGGGGGGTGAGCTGGAGTTTCTCGGCCGTGACGACGGCCAGGTCAAGATCCGCGGGCACCGCGTGGAGCTGGGGGAAATCGACACCGCACTGCTCGCCACCCCAGGCGTGGACAGCGCCGTCAGCCTGCTCAGCGGCGAGCTGCTGGCCTTCGTCACGGCGGCGCGCGTCGAACCCGAGCCGCTGCCGGGCACACCACTGCTGACGGCAGTGCAACGTTATGCCGACAGCCAGGTCGGCAACTTTGACCCGCAGCAGGTACGCGACTATCAGGCTGACCTCAACGCCGCCGCCTTGAGTTCGATGCTGGATGTCATGCTCAAGGCCCAGTTGTTCAGCGGCGCGCTGGCCGAGCCGGATGCAGCTGCCATCCTCAGTGCCTTGCAGGTGCAACCGCGCCATCACTGGTTGGTGCGGCGTTGGTTGCTGGCCTTGTGTGACGCGGGCCTGTTGCAGCGCGAACAATCCCGCTATCGCCTGCTGCATGGCGAGCCAACCCCGGCGCTGGCCTGGGGCCGGGTGGAACAGGCAGTGGCGTGCGGGCTGTGCAGCCAGGCGCTGCTCGACTACCAGCTCAGCCATGTAGCACAACTGCCACAACTGCTGCGCGGCGAGGTCAACCCGTTCGATCTATTGTTCCCCCAGGGCCAGCAAGACCTGGCGTTGCAGCTATACGGCGGGGATGCGGTATCGCGCTACAACAACCACAGCATCGCCGCGCTGATCAACCGCCTGGCCACCCACCATGACAGCGACGGCCCGCTGCGCATCCTTGAAATCGGTGCGGGCACCGGGGCCACCAGCGCGCCGGTGATCAGCCTGCTCGACGGCCTGGACGTGGATTACCTGTTCACTGACATAACCGCGTTTTTCCTGCCGGCGGCCAAGCAGCGCTTTGCTGATCACGCGTGGGTGCGCTACGGCGTGCTCGACATTGACCAGGATATCCGCCCCCAGGGCCTGGCCAGCAACAGCGTGGATATCGTGCTGTGCGCGGGCATGCTCAACAGCGTCAAGGACATCGACAACGCCCTCGGCCAGATCACCGAACTGCTCAGCCCCGGTGGCTGGCTGGTGTTCAGCGAACCGACCGGCGAATGGCCGCCGATCCTGCTGACCCAAGGCTTTATGATGACCCCGGCGGGCGACGACCACGACGTGGGCCGCAGCGGTTTGCGCGCTGCCGATATCTGGCAGGCACGGGTCCAGGCATTCGGCGGCGAATGCCTGCCGGCCCTGCCCCACGCCGACCACCCGCTGGCCGCCCTCGGCATGCGGGTATTCGCCGCTCGCTTCAAGGCCGGGCTGCAACGCTTGAGCGTCGACAGCCTGCGCCGCACCCTGGCGCAACGCCTGCCGGACTACATGCTGCCGGCGCACCTGCAAGTGCTCGACCGCCTGCCCCTGACCGCCAACGGCAAGGTCGACCGCAAGACCCTGGCCAACTGGCGCCCCGCCATCGATGCCCAGGCCGGCAGCCACGAGGCGCTGCCCAGCGACCCGCTCACGGCCCAACTGTGCCGGGTGTGGGCCGAAGCCCTGGGCCTGGCGCAGATCGGCGCCGACGACAATTTCTACGAGAAAGGCGCCGATTCGCTGATCCTCGCCCGCGTTGCCGGCCAACTGCGTGAACAACTGCCCCAGGCGCACCGCCTGAGCTACGACACCCTGCTGCGGCAGATGCTCAACGAGCCGACTGTCAGCGCCCTGGCGCGCCTGCTCAACCACGATGAAAGCACCCCCACCGCCGCGGCGCCTGACCAGTCGCAGCGCGCCGCCCACAGCAACGCCCTGGTGGTGCCGTTCGGCGGTGGCGAGGTCGGCCCGGTACGGGTGATGTTCCATGCCGCCCTGGGCACCCTGGATTATTTCCAGCACCTGGGCCGTGCGCTCGCCGCCCAGCAGGCCGGGCCGGTGATCGGTTTTGCGGTAGCCGACACCGCGCAGTACCTGGCCCTGGAACCCAAGCGCCTGATCGAAAGCGTGGCCCAGGACTACGCCGAGCGCTTGATCGCCGACGGCCATCAGCGCTTCCAGCTGATCGGCTACTGCCTTGGCGGCCTGCTCGCCACTGAAGTCGCACGGCGCCTGCTGGAGCGCGGCATGGAGGTGGTGGATCTGAGCCTGATCGACAGCATCCCGATGTTTATCGACACCGACGAAGAGCTGGCCTATGAGGCGATCTTCGTGCCCAACCTCAACCTCGACCCAGTCAAGACCGTGTTCGGCGCGCATATCGAAGACTACGACGTGTACCGCGCCATCGACCTGCTGATGGCCCGCGACAACCGGCGCGTGCCCGCCGGGGCCATGGCTGCCCTGGGCGGCGACCCGGGCCTGGAAGCACTGGCGCTGGCGGTCCGGCAACAATCGGCGCGCAGCCAGGAAGAACGCCTGGCCGAGTACGCCCGCCTGGCGTCTGGTCAGGCCGGGGTGCCGATCGGCCCCGAGCTGGTGCCGACGCTGTTCCGCGTGTGTCGCCACAGCATGCGGGCGGCGCGGTTCGACCCACCACCGTTCCTCGGCAACATGACCTACCTGCGCTGTCTGGAGCAGCAATCGTTCGGCATTACCGGCGGTGTCGGCCACCTGGCGGCGCCGTTCTGGGAAGACGCGTGCCTGGGCCAGTTCAACTTGATCGATGTGCCCGGCAACCACTTCAGCGTGATCGAACCGCCCCATGTGCACACCGTCACCGCGCACCTGCTTGAGGCCCTTCGGAAAAACTCATGAGCACCGCCCTGGATACCCTGAAACGCCCGGTCAACCGCTTGATCCGCCTCGGCGTGGTGTTTGCCGCCGTCGGCGCGCTGGTCAACCTGGTGCCCTTTATCGGCCTCACTGAACTTGGCCGCTTGTTGCTCGCCGGCAACGCCGACAGCGCCACCCTGTGGCAGTGGGCAGCGTTGGTGGTGATCGCCCTGAGCCTGGGCTGGATGGCCAGCGGCGTCGCACTGTGGCTGACCCATCTGGCCGACCACCGCCTGCAATCGAGCTTGCGCGAGGCCATGGTGCGCAAGCTGGGGCGCGTGCCCCTGGGCTGGTACACCGACACCACTTCCGGCGCTGTGCGCAAGGTGGTGCAGGACGACCTCGAAGACCTGCACCACCTGGTTGCGCATCACGCCGTGGAAGTGACGGCGGCGATTGTCACGCCCTTGGCGGGATTGATCTGGCTGGCGACATTGAACTGGCGCCTGGCACTGCTGGCAGTGCTGACCCTGCCGATCTACGCGCTAGCCTACAGCCTGATGATGCGCGGCTTCGGCGCCAAGATGCAGTTGCTCGACAAGAGCATGACCCGGGTCAGCGCGGCGATTGTCGAGTTTGTCCACGGCATTGCCGTGGTCAAGGCGTTCGGCCAGGTCGGCCAGGCCCATCGCAGTTATCAGCAGGCGGTCAACCAGTTCAGCACCCAGTACGCCGGCTGGGTCAAGCCGCTGCTGCGCCTGGAAGCCTTCTCGTCGATGGCCTTGAGTGTGCCGGTGATCCTGTTGGTCAGCCTGAGTATGGGCAGCCTGTTGCTGGCCCAGGGTTGGATCACGCCATTGCAGTTGTTCGCCGAAACCCTGGTGGCGGTGGTGATCCCGCAATCGCTGCTGGTGATCAACCAGAGCCTCACCGCGCAACGCACCGCTCTCGCTGCGGCCGACCGCATCGAAGCGCTGCTGGGCGTCGAGGAGCTGCCGACGCCCAAGGTCTGCGTACCGCCCCAGGGCAGCGACATCTGCTTTGAACAGGTGCAGTTCGGCTATGACCCCGCGCATATGATCCTCAATGGCGTTGACCTGCACTGCCCGGCCGGCAGCGTCACCGCGCTGGTGGGCGCGTCCGGCGCGGGTAAGTCGACCCTGGCCAAGCTGGTGCCGCGCTTTCACGACGTCAGCGCCGGGCGGGTCTGCGTGGGCGGTGTGGATGTGCGCGAGATTGATCCGCGCCAGCTGTATCAGCACGTGGGCTTTGTGTTGCAGGACGCGCAACTGGTGCACGGCACGGTGGCCGACAATCTGCGCCTGGGCCGCCCCGAGGCCAGCGATGCCGAGGTCGAGGCCGCCGCCCGTTCGGCGCAGATTCACCAACGCATCCAGGCCCTGCCCCGGGGCTATCAATCGGTGGTTGGCGAAGACGCGATTTTCTCCGGCGGTGAAGCCCAGCGCCTGTCCATCGCCCGCACGCTGCTGGCCGATACGCCGGTGCTGATCCTCGATGAAGCCACCTCCCACGCCGACCCCGAGTCCGAAGCCTTGATCCAGGACGCGCTGTCTGCCCTGGCCCGCGGTCGCACGGTGCTGGTGATTGCGCACCGCCTGGCGAGTATCTGCGGCGTCGACCAGATCGTCGTGCTCGACCAGGGCCGCGTCCTCGAAAGCGGTCGCCATGACCAGCTGCTGCAGGCCAACGGCGCCTATGCCCGGCTGTGGCGCGCCAGCGCCGAAACCACCGCCCCCGACCTGGAGATGTCCTTGTGATCCGCAGCCTCGTGACTTTATTGGGCCCGGCCCATGCCGCACGCCTGTACCGCTACCTCGCCTGGCTGGTGACCAGTGCCGTGCTGCAAGGGGTGGCCGTGGCGTTTCTGGTGCCGATTCTGCACGCGTTGTTTGCCGGCGACCTGCGCAGCGCCTTCCATTGGCTGGCGGGCCTGGCGGCGATGGTGGTGCTGACCTGCATTGCCCACTACCAGCAGGCCATGAAGGGGTTTGCCCTGGCCCTGGTGGTGTTGACCACCCTGCATGATCGTCTCGGCCAGCATCTGGTGACCTTGCCTTTGGGTTGGTTCAATTCGGAGAAGGTCGGGCGCCTGTCGCGCAGTGCCACCAGCGGCACCTTGATGGTCACCGGCTTGTTTGCCCATTACCTGGGCCCGGTGGTGTCCGGCGTGGTGGTGCCGGCCACGGTGGCGCTGAGCCTGTTCGTGTTCGACTGGCGCCTGGGCCTGACGGCCGTGTTGTGTGCGCCGCTGATCTACTTCACCCATCACTGGTCGGCGGCAGCCATCGGCAGCAACGACGCACGGGTTGAAGCCGCCGCGACCCTGGCCGGTAACCGCGTGGTGGAATTCGCCCGCTACCAGCAAGTGCTGCGCGCCTTTGGTCGCACCCAGGACGGTTACGCGCCATTGCAGGCCGCCAACCTGGCGCAGAAACACGCGGGCGGCTCGATGCTGTCCCAGACCTTTCCGAAATTGCTGGCCGGTGGTTTGACCGTGCAGTTGGCGTTCGCGCTGCTGGTGGGCGTAGGCATTGCCCTGGCCGCCCACGGCGACATCGACGCGATCCAGTTGGTCGCCCTGCTGGCTCTGGCAGCGCGCTTTGTCGGGCCACTGGCCGAAGCGGCAGCGCGCAGCGGCTTGCTGCGCATGGCCGGTAACGACCTCGACCAACTGGTGAGCATCCTGCGCGAGCCGTCGTTGCCGGAGCCGGCGGTGAGCCAAGCGCTGACGGCGCCCGGCAGCCTGGCGTTTGATCAGGTCAGCTTCGCTTACCCCAGCGGGCCCAAGGTGCTGCACCGCCTGACGTTCAACGCCCCGGCCCATTCCATGACCGCGATTGTCGGCGCCTCGGGCTCGGGCAAAACCACCGTCACGCGTCTGCTGATGCGTTTTTTCGATGCCAGCGAGGGCAGCGTCAAGGTCGGCGGCGTGGACGTGCGCGAGCTGTCCAATGCCGCGCTGATGGCGCAATTGTCCCTGGTGATGCAGGACGTGTACCTGTTCGACGACAGCCTTGAGGCCAACATTCGCGTCGGCAGCCCGGACGCCAGTGCCGAACAAGTCGCCGAAGCCGCACGGCTGGCCGGCGTGGATGAAATCGTCGCACGCCTGCCCCAGGGCTGGAACACGCCAGTGGGCGAAGGCGGCGCGGCGCTGTCCGGCGGTGAGCGCCAGCGCGTATCCCTGGCCCGGGCCCTGCTCAAGCGTGCGCCCATCGTATTGCTGGATGAAGCCACGGCGGCGCTGGACCCGCACAACGAGGCCTTCGTACAGGCAGCGATCCGCAGCCTGATGCAAAGCTCCACGGTACTGGTGATTGCCCATCGCCTGCCGACCATCATGGCCGCCGACCAGATCCTGGTGCTGGATGAAGGTTGCCTGGTGGAGTCCGGCACCCATGCGCAGTTGCTGGCCCGTAACGGTCGCTACGCCGGGTTCTGGCATGACCGCCAGCGCGCCGGTGGCTGGCGCCTGAATGCCGAGGCCCAACCATGCTGATCGGGGTGTTGGGCGCCAGCGGCGACGTGGGGCTGGCCAGCGCCCAGGCGTTGTTGACGCTGGGAGTCACTGAGTTGCGCCTGGGCGGGCGCGATGCCGTCAAGGGTGCGCACTGCGTGCAGGTGCTCCAGCAGCAATGGCGCCAGGCGCGCTTGCAATGGGTCGCGGCGGACTTTACCGACGCCAAAGCCTTGGCCGCGTTCGCCCGTGGTTGCGATGTGCTGCTCAACTGCGCCGGCCCGTCCTGGCGCGTAGGGGCGCGTGCCGCACATGCCGCGCTGCAGGCCGATGCCCATTACGTCGATGCCGCCGGCCACATGCACCTCGACCCGGGCCAATGGCGTGGCCGCTGCGCGGTGCTGGATGCCGGCCTGCAACCTGGGCTCACCGGCCTGCTGCCGCGCTGGCTGGCGGAGCAGGCATTCACCCAGGTGCGCAGCCTGACCAGTTATTTCGGCTTGCGCGATCACTTCACCGCCGTGGCTGCCGACGACTTTTTGCACGGCGCGGTGGACGGCAGCAGCGAACCACTGGCGGCCTGGCGCAACGGCCGTTGCAGCCGTGCACTGCGGCGTCAGCGCCAGATGTCGGTGCCGTGCTTCCCCGGCCAGGTCCACCTGTTGCCCTACCTGAACCTCGAGGGCGAACGCCTGGCCATGGACCTGAACCTGGAGGTCGGCCAATGGTTCAACGTGATCACCGATGGCTACGTGCTCAAGGCCCTCGACCAGGCCCACGGCCTGCCACGGGCCGACGCCGTGCAGCGCTTGTGCGAGGCCAGTCGCCTGGATCTGAGCGGGCAAGCGCCTTTTGTCACGCTGCTGCTGCAACTCGATGGTGTGTACCACGAGCAGGCCCTGACCCGCAGCCTGGTGCTCAGCGGCGCCGGCAATGCGGCGCTGACCGGTGCCATGGCCGCCGCCACGGTGATCAGCGTGGTGGAGGGCGAGATCCGGTCCGGCTGCCATGCAGCCGCCGAGGCCCTGCCCCCCGCCGCCAGCCTTGAACGCCTGCTGCGCACCTCGGCGATCCGCGCCCTGAACCTGCTGCACAGCCCACTCGATCAACTGCATGCCGCCGAAGAAGGTTGCCTATGAACACCGCCCTGAACGAGTTGGAACACGTCAGCCTGGGCGTGATGGCCCAGACGCTGCTGCATTCCCAGGCGTTGCCGTTGCAAGCCTGGCGCAACGCCGAACAGATCAACGCAGCGCTGGGCACGGCTGCGCGGCATGCCTGGGTGGTGCGGCGTTGGCTGGCGGCGTTGACCCGTACCGGCCTGCTGCGCAAAGAAGGCGAACGCCTGGGGTGGTCAGCAACGCCTCTCGACCCACAGGTCGGGGAACTGCCGCGCCTGTATGCCGAGTTGGGCTTCCCGGCCACTATGGCGCGCCTGCACACCCAAGTCATCGAGTGCCTGCCCGAGCTGCTGCGCGATCAATTGACCCTCACCCACTTGCTGATGGGCGGCGGGGACCCGGTCAAAGTGCTGGGCGCTTACCAGCACAACCCTTTCACAGCGGCGATCAATCAAGCCCTGGCCGAACGGGCGCGGCAAGTCAGCGCCGCAGGTGGAACGTTGCGGGTGCTGGAACTGGGCGGCGGCGCCGGCTGCACCACCGACGCGGTGCTCGCAGCTCTGCAAACACGTGAAAAGGAATATCGCTTCACTGACATCAGCTCGCTGTTTACCGGCGCGGCGCAGCGGCAGTTTCGCCTCGAACCGGGGATGCAATTCGGCCTGCTCGACCTCGATCGCAGCTTCAGCAACCAGGGTATTGCGCCCCACAGCCAGGACCTGGTGATCGCCGGCAATGTGCTGCACAACGCCCGCAACCTGCCCGATTGCCTGGGGCAGATCCGCACCAGCCTGGTCGATGGCGGCACCTTGCTGTTCAGTGAGTCCATCGCCGACAACCCGGCGATGCTGACCTTCATGCACCTGTTGTTGTCGCCCCCCGCCGATGCACCGTTGCGCACCAGCGATGAAGCCTTCATGGCGCCCGACGCCTGGCGCCTGGCCTTGCAGGCGGCCGGCTTTGAGTTGCTCGAGGTATGGCCCGCCGCGTCAGAACCGCTCGCCGCTGCGGGGCAACGTTTGTTCCATGCCAGAGGAGTTTCAACATGAATGTCGACACCTTGCTGATCGACCTACCCGCCGCCTTTCCTTGGCATCTACCGGCCCTTACCGACCTGGGCGTGCATCAACAGGCCCCGGCCCGGTTGCTGGCGGTGCTCGAACGCCAGCGCCCGGCGGTGGTGGTGATGGGCGCCGAACAACTGGAACGCCTGCTGGATTTTCCTGCACTGGCCTTGAGTGACCTGAGCCACCTGGAGCAGGTGCTGTTCGTCAGCCCGCGCCCGGGCGACTGGCAACTGGCAGAACGCGCCGCGGCGCAACTCGATTGCCGCGTACAGGGCTTTACCGATGACGGACGCGAGCTGGCCAGTGTCAAGCGTGAGCACCGGCGCTGGTGTGAGCGGGCCTTGGGGCATCCTCAGGTCAGCGCCGTCGCCCTGCATGGCCAGACGCTGTTCGCCGTACCCCAGCCTTGCGCACTGGCGGCGGTGGAGGACCATCTGGACGCGACCGGGGCCGCCGTCAATCAGCAGTTCAGCGCCATACAACTGCACGACGCGGTGGAGTTGAACCAACGCTTGAGCCACGCCGCGTTGCTGTCGATGCTCAACGGCCTTGAGCAATGCGGCCTGCTGCCGGCGCCCCTTAACGACGTGGCGCAAAGCCTCGCCAACGCTGGCATCGCCCCTGGCCACCGACCCTTGATCGCACGCTGGCTGGACGTGTTGCAGGCCCAGGCGCTGCTGCGCCGCCAAGGCGACCACCTGCATCTCAACCTCGACCCCAACGCCTGGAGCGACGCCAGCCTGGACGCTATCTGGGCACAACTGAGCCTGGACTGGGAACACAACACCGGCGGCCGCGCCACCCTCGATTATGCGCGGGACAATGCTCGCCAGTTGCCGGCGCTGATGCGCGGTGACTGCGCGGCGGTGCACCTGTTGTTTCCCGAAGGCCGTACCGAACGTGCGGCGGCGTTGTATCGCGAAAGCCTCGCGGCGCAGTACCAGCACCACGCCGTGGCCCACTGGATCGGGGCCTGGGCTGCACGCCAATCAACTGAACCTTTGCGCGTGCTGGAGGTGGGGGCTGGTACCGGCGCCACCACACAGGCGGTGTTGCCGGCCCTGGCGAATGTAGCGGTGGACTACCTGTGCACCGACGTGTCGCGCTACTTCAGTGAACAGGCCGCCGAGCGCCTGCGCGCCTGGCCGTGGGTGCGCCACAGCGTGTTCGATATCGACCGCCCCGCCGTGGCCCAGGGGTATCCCACCCAGAGTTGGGACCTGATCGTCGCCGGTGGCGTGCTCAACGCCG
Source organism: Pseudomonas khavaziana (assembly GCF_036704165.1). NCBI lineage: Bacteria > Pseudomonadati > Pseudomonadota > Gammaproteobacteria > Pseudomonadales > Pseudomonadaceae > Pseudomonas > Pseudomonas khavaziana. Next base: position 2,618,743 of record NZ_CP129946.1, on the reverse strand, counting down.
CCCGCGACACCCAGCGTTCGCTGTCCACCCTGCTGGCCTTGCTCAAGCCGGGCGGCTGGCTGGTGTTCAGCGAGCCGACCCAGGAGGAATTCTGGGTCATGGCGTCCCAGGCGTTCATGCTCAACCAGGCCAGTGACGAGCGTGCACTGGGCCGCAGCACGTTCCTCAACCTCGAGCAGTGGCAGACCGCCCTGGCCCGCGCCGGCTTCCAGGGCAATCGCAGCCTGCCCGCTGCCGATCACCCATTGGCGCGCCTGGGCCATCGAGTATTCGTCGCCCAGGTGCCAAGCCAGCGCCTGAGCCGTACTGCCTTGGACGCCCACCTGGAACACCCCGACCTGCAGCTTGAACTGCTCGACCATTTGCCCGACCTGCCTAACGTCAAGGACTTGCCATGACCCCGCTGGCCTACCCCTTCAACGCCTTCACCGACCTGGAGCTGGCTGAGCCATACCGCCATGCCCAGCAGGCACCGGGCCTGTTGCGTATCCAGATGCCCATCGGCGCGCCCGCCTGGCTCGCCACCCGATACGACGATGTGCGCCTGGTGCTGGGTGACCGGCGTTTCAGCCGCAGCGAAGCGTTTCGTCGTGACGACGCTCCACGGGCATTCCCGCGGATTGCCGGCGGCATTGTGATGATGGACCCGCCGCAACTCACGCGTATCCGCTCCCGCGCCGCCCAGGCGTTTACCCGGCGCCGCGTCGAAGCCTTGCGCCCCCATGCCCGGGCCTACGCCCATGAATTGATCGACCGCATGCTCGCCGCTGGCCCGCCCGCCGACCTGGTCAATGACTATGCTTTGCCGCTGCCCCTGGCATTGATCTGCGAGCTGCTCGGCGTGCCGCTGCAAGACCGCGAACGCTTCAAGCTGTGGAATGACTCGCTGCTGTCAACCCGCCCCGAAGACGCCGCTCTGACCCAGCAACATCTGGGCGAACTCGCGGCCTACATCAAGGGCTTGGTGGCCGAGCGCCGCCGCCAGCCACAGGACGATTTCATGACTGCCCTGGCCCAGGCCGATGACAACGGCGAGCGCCTGAGCGAAGAGCAACTGCTGCTGTTGTGCATCGCCATCCTTGTCGCCGGCTACGAAGGCAGCGCCTCGCAGATCCCCAATTTCATCCAGGTGCTGCTGGACAATCCCGCACAGTGGCAACAGCTCAAGGCCCATCCCGAACAGATCCCCCAGGCGGTGGAAGAGCTGCTGCGCTATATCCCGTTGGCATCGGCGGCAATGTTTGTGCATTACGCCCTTGAAGACATTCAGGTGGGTGAGACTTTGGTACGCCAGGGCGAGGCAGTATTCGCCTCGATTGGCGCAGCCAACCATGACCCGGCGCGCTTTGCCGGGCCGCAGACCCTCGACCTGCAACGCGATGCCAGCGGCCATTTCGGCTTCGGCCATGGCCTGCATCACTGCATCGGCTCTGCCCTGGCGCGGGTGGAATTGCAGGAGGCCTTGCAGGCGTTGGTGGAACGCCTGCCCAACCTGCAACACTGTGGCGAGGTGCAGTGGAAAACCGCGACGTTCTTTCGCGGCGCCCACTGCCTGCCGGTGACCTGGTCATGAGGGGCACACGTAAACGCGTGATCGTCGCCGGCACCGCGTTCGGCCGCATCTACCTGCAAGCCCTGGCCCGTGCCCATGAGCGCTATGAACTGGTGGGCATCCTGTCGCGGGGCAATGCCTATTCCCAAGCCTGCGCCGACCACTATGGCGTACCGCTGTTCGAAGCGGTCGAACAGGTGCCCAATACGGTGGATATCGCCTGCGTGGTGGTGCGTTCCGGCGCCACCGGAGGCGCCGGCAGCGAACTGGCCCAGCAGCTGTTGCGCCGTGGCATCCATGTGTTGCAGGAACACCCGGTGCACCACCGCGAAATTGCCGCGTGCATGCAGGCGGCGCGCCAGGGCCAGGCGGCCTACTCGGTGAATACGCTGTACCCGAATATCCTTGCGATCCGCCGCTTTCTGGCGGTGGCCGCGTACCTGCGCGAGCAACAAGGCCTGGCCTATATCGACGCGGCCTGTAACAGCCAGGTGGCCTACCCCTTGCTGGATATTCTCGGGCGCCTGGCCGGTGGTTTGCGGCCCTGGGCATTTGCGGCGCCGGCGGCCAGCGTCGGTGCGCAGCCCTTCACACGATTGAACGCCAGCTTCAATGGCGTGCCGATCAGCCTGCGCGTGCAAAACCAGGTGCATCCCCAGGACCCCGACAACCACTCGTTCCTGCTGCATCGCCTTGAAGTCGGCTGTGAAGGCGGCGTGCTGAGCCTGTGCGACACCCACGGCCCGGTGCTGTGGAACCCGCGCCTGCATGCGCCACGGGACGCCACCGACCGCCTGATCATGGCAGGTGAAGGCAGCGAGCGGCTGGCCGGGCCGAGCATCGTGGTGCTCGACCCGCAGATACCCGCCAGCTATCACCAGGTGTTCAGCGAGCTCTGGCCGGACGCAGTCAGCCTCGCCCTCGACGCGCTGTGTGACGACATCGACGAGCCGGCGCGGCGCCTGCGCAGCGGCCTGTGGGCCACCGAGGTATCGATGGCCTGGCGCGAGATGAACAGCCTGATCGGCATGCCCGCCTTGATCGAACCGCCGATGCCCCGAGCCCTGCCGCTGGCCGAACTGCACAGCCGCGCCGACGCGGTGCAACCGCCCTGCGCTGACACCAGCGCGCAACTGTTGGGAGCCTTGCCCTTGTGAATACTGCCCAATCCCGCTCGTCCTGCAGCCATGTGTTGCTGTGGGTGCGCGATCTGCACCAGGCCGTGGCGAACTTTCGTGCTGCCGGCTTCGAGGTCACTTACGCCACTGCCGAGGCTCGCGCCCAACACGCGCATATCTGGTTCAGCCATGGGCCGATCATCGAGTTGCTCACTACGCCTCGCCACGCCTGGCTGTTCAAGTGGCCCATCGACTGCCTGGCCGGCCGGGGTGCCGGGCAGCGCATGTTGCGTTGGGCCGCCCACGGCGAAGGCTTCTGCGACCTGGCCTTACTTTGCGATGAGCAACTGCTGGCGCCGCGCCTCAAGGATCTCGCGGCCTGCGGCGTGGCCATGGGCCGGGTGGTGAAGTGGCAGCGCACCTGCGCCAACGGCAGCCAGACGCGCTTTCGTTTCGTCTACCCGCGCCATGCGCGCCTGCCGTTCCTGGTCACGCCCTACACGCCTTCCCAACATCCGGAGCGGTTGATCCACCCCAACGGCGCCACCGGGCTGACGGCGATTCACCTGGGGGTCAGCCCTGCCGACCGCACCGCCCTCAACCTGCTGGCGGGCGACGACCCGATGTTGCGCCTGCATCCGGCTGAATGTACCGGCGTACAGGCGGTGCAAATCGCCGGCCTGGCGCAACCGCTGACCCTGCACGGCGCCCAGTTGCTGGGCTGCCCGACTGCCCAAGGAGATTCCCATGCTTGATGGTTGCACTGACTGGCCCGAAGACTTTATCCGCCGCTACCGCGAGCAAGGCTATTGGCAAGGCGTGCCCCTGGACCAACTGCTGCGCGAACAAGCCCGACGCACGCCGCAGCAGGAAGCCCTGGTGGATGGCAATCGGCGCTGGAGCTACGCCGAACTGGACCAACAGGCCGACCGACTGGCCGCCGGCCTCGCCGAACGCGGGCTGGTCGCCGGCCAGCGGGTGCTGGTGCAACTGCCCAATATCGCCGAGTTTTTCAGCCTGACCTTCGCCCTGCTGCGCCTGGGGGCGATCCCGGTGTTTGCGCTGCCGGCCCATCGCGAACATGAACTGGCGCATCTGGCGCACCTGAGCCAGGCGGTGGCCTATGTGATTGTCGATCAGCACCTGGGCTTCGATTACCGCCCGCTGGCGCGCACCCTGCGTGAGCAAGTGCCGAGCCTGCAACAGGTGTGGGTGGTGGGCGCCCCCGAGGAGTTCGTGGCCCTGGCCGATTGTGTCGCCGCGCCCCGCGAGTTTCCCGCGCCGGACGCCCGGGACGTCGCGGTGCTGCTGTTGTCCGGCGGCACTACCGGCCTGCCCAAGCTGATCCCACGCACCCATGACGACTATGCGTGCAATGCCCGGCTGGCGGCCCGCGCCTGCGGCTTCGACGGCCACACCCGTTACCTGGCAGCGCTGCCGGTGGCGCACAACTTCCCGCTGGCCTCGCCTGGCGCCCTCGGGGTGTTCAGTGTCGGCGCCACCCTGGTACTGGCGCCGGAGCCGAGCCCGGACACCGCCTTCGAACTGATCGAACGCGAACGCATCACCCACACCGCCTTGATCCCGCCGCTGGTATTGCTGTGGCTGGAAGTCGCGCAATGGTCCGACCACGACCTCAGCAGCTTGCAATGGCTGCAAGTCGGCGGTGCGCGGCTCAAGGCCGAGATCGCCGCCCGCATCCGCCCGGCCCTGGGCTGTGGCCTGCAACAGGTGTACGGCATGGCCGAAGGCTTGCTGTGTTTTACGCCGCTGGACGATCCCGAGGAACGGGTCTTCGACACCCAGGGCCTTCCCCTTACGACGGCGGATGAGATCCGTATCGTCGATGCCGACGATGTACAGGTGGCGCCCGGCGCCGTGGGGGAATTGTTGGTGCGCGGGCCCTACACCATCCGTGGCTATTACAACGCCGCCGAGCACAACCAGCGGGCGTTTACCGCCGACGGGTTTTATCGCAGCGGCGACCTGGTCCGGCGCCTGCCCGAGGGGCATTTGATTGTCGAGGGGCGCAGCAAGGATGTGATCAACCGCGGCGGCGAGAAGATCCCGGTGGAAGAGATCGAGAACCTGCTGCTCGGCCATCCGCTGATCCGCGATGTGGCGCTGGTGGCCCTGGCCGACGAATTGCTGGGGGAACGCAGTTGCGCCTGCGTACTGGCCCACGGTGAACCCTTGGACCTGGCCTCGATCAACGCCTGGCTGCGCGAGCGTGGGCTGGCGGCCTACAAGTTGCCGGACCGCTTGCAGGTGCTGCGCGAGTTCCCGCTGACGCGCCTGGGCAAGGTCAACCGCAAGGCCCTGGCTGAACAGGTATTGGCCTCATGAGCCCGTGGCTGCGCGCATTGCGTGAAAGCGAACAGCCCCGCGCACGCCTGGTGTGCCTGCCCCATGCCGGTGGCAGCGCGAGTTTTTTCCGCCCGTGGCTGGCGCACCTGCCGGGGGATATCGACCTGCTGGCGGTGCAGTATCCCGGCCGTGAAGAGCGCTTCAACGAGGCGCATATCCCGTGCCTGGCGAGCCTCGCCGAACACATCAGCCAGGCGTTGCTGGCCTTGCCTGCGCGGCCCCTGTGGCTGTTCGGCCACAGCATGGGCGCGGCGCTTGCCTATGCCGTGGGCATACAGCTTGAAGCCGCCGGCATGGGGGCCGCCCACGTATTTGTCTCGGCCCACGCACCACCGCACCGGCAACCGCCCAGCGACCTGCACCGCCAGGACGACACCACGCTGATCGCCGACATCCTGCGCCAGGACGCCCAGGCCGCCGACCTGTGGGCCGACCCGCAGTTGCGTGCGCTGTTCCTGCCGGTGTTGCGCAGCGACTACCAGGCCATCGAGACCTGGCGCCCCGCCCACCTGCTGCCCTTGGCCGCACCGCTCGATGTGCTGCTGGCGCACGGCGACGCCGAGGTCAGCCTGGAGCAGGCCCGCGCCTGGGCCGACCTGAGCCGCCACATCCCGGATATCCGCTGGTTCGACGGCGACCACTTTTACCTCAAGCATCAGCCGCGACCGGTAATCCACCACCTGTTGCAGCGCAGCGCCTACCTTCAGGAAGACTCACAATGAAAACCCCGGAACACTGCACTGGCCTTCACGACATCCGCCATGCCATCGACAGCCTCGACCAACAGATCATCGACGCCCTGGGCCTGCGCATGCAGTACGTCAAGGCCGCCTCGGCATTCAAGCCGGACCAGGCCAGCATCGCCGCCCCGGAGCGCGTCGCGGCGATGCTGCCCCAGCGTCGGCAATGGGCACAGGACGTGGGGCTGGATGGGGAATTTATCGAAAGCCTGTTCAACCAGATCATCCACTGGTACATCGCCGAGCAGACGGCCTTCTGGCTGCAAAAAAAGAGCAAGGCGGTATGAACGCCGCCGACTTGCTCACGGTGTTCCAGGCCGCGCACCAACGGGCGGTGGCGTACCAACGACCGGTGATTGCCGTCAGCACGCACCCCGCGCCGACGCTGGCGCCTTTGGCGCTGTATGCAGCCCATCGGCAGGGCTTTTTCTGGTGCGCACACTCGCCGGACCTGAGCCTGTTCGGCCTGGGCTGCGCCTGGCAGATCGAAGCCCGCGGCCCCGGGCGCATGGCCGAGGTGGATCGCCAATGGTTTGCGCTGTGCGCCGATGCGCTGGTGCAGGGGCCCTATCCGCCGTTGCTGCTGGGCGGCATGCGCTTCGATGAGCAGCAACCCTGTGCATCCCATTGGGCGCCGTTTGCCGACGCCAGTTTCCACCTCGCCCACTGGTTGCTCAGCGAAGACGCCACGGGGCGCTGGCTGCGTTGCCAGCGTGTGGTCGAGCCGAGCAGCGATCCTGCTGCATTGGTGCACGAAAGCCTGGCCGCCTACGAACAGTTGCTCAACCCCGCCCCCCATGTAACGTCTACACCCGATGTGCTGGAGCGCCGCGCACTGCCCCGGCATCAATGGCAGGCCAAGGTCGAGACCGCACTGCATGCCATCGCCCGGGATGAGTTGAACAAGGTGGTGCTGGCGCGGCATATCGACCATCACCTGGACGCCACCCTCGATACCGGCGCGGTGATGGGCCGTTTGCACGCACGCCGTAACGCCTCGCACCTGTTCGCCATCCACCGTGGCGAGCACTGTTTCATGGGCGCCACGCCAGAGCGATTGCTCAGTTGCGACGCAGGCCGCCTGACCACCCACGCCCTGGCGGGCAGCACCCGTCGCGGGCTTTGGCCGGATGAAGATCAAGCCCTGGGTGAGCGGCTCTTGGCCGACCCCAAGGAACAGCACGAACATCAGTTGGTGGTGCAGACCATCACCCAGGCCCTGCACGACAAGGTCACCGATCTGCACGCCGCGCCGTGCCCTGGCCTGTTGAAACTGGCCACCGTGCAGCACCTGAGCACGCCCATCACCGCCCAACTGAATGTCGGCAAGCGCCTGCTCGACGGCGTCCAGGCGCTGCACCCCACCCCCGCCGTCGGCGGCTTGCCCAGGGCACCGGCGCTGGGCTTTATCCGTGAACACGAAGGCTTCGACCGTGGCTGGTACGCCGCGCCGGTGGGCTGGCTGGACGCCAATGGCAACGGCGACTTCCTGGTGGCACTGCGCTCGGCCTTGATCACGCCGAGACACTGCCATGCCTTTGCCGGCTGCGGCATTGTCGAGGGCTCGCTGCCGGCCAACGAATACGAAGAAACCCAGATCAAGCTGGCAAGCATGCAACAGGCGCTGCAACTGGCCTGCCCTGCTGATACTGACGTGGCGTACAGCCAAACTCGCGACGAAACACCGTATGCAAGTACTGCGCAGAGGTGAAACCGCAACTGGCGGCGATGTCGGCAATGGCCAGGTCCTGGTTCTCCAGGCCCTTGGCGGCAGCGGCGAGTTTGAAACCGAGGATTTCGTCATGCACGCTGCAGCCGCGCACCTTGCGAAAGTGCGCTTCCAGAGAAGAGCGTGAGACCCCGACATAGGCGGCGACCTGGTCGGTCTTGATCCCCTGGCAAGCGTATTGCCGGATAAACAGCAACGCCTGCATCACATAAGGGTTACCCAGGGGCTGATGCAGGCTGGAGGCCTGCACGTTGATCGCATCCGGCGGCACCAGCACCTGTGTGCCGGCGCAGGGCTTGCCATGCAGCATCTGGTGCAGCAAGGCCGCGGCGGTACGGCCCATGGTCTCGGTGCCCTGGATCACCGAACTCAGCGGCACCCGCGTAAGGGTGCGGGTCAGTGGGTCGTTGTCGATACCGATCAACGCCACTTGCTCCGGCACGGCAATCCCGGCGGTCAGGCAGGCTTGCAGCAATTGCCGGGCGCGGGCATCGGTCACGGCGATAATGCCGATAGGCTTGGGCAGGCTGTGCAGCCAGGCAATCTGCTGCTCCACCGCGCTGTCCCACAACGGCGCGCTGGTGCCCAGGCCGCGATAGATCTCCACCTGCAAGCCATCGCGGTGCATCAAGCGGCGAAAGGCTTTCTCACGCTCCTGGGCCCAACGATTGGCCTGGGCTTCTGGCAGGCTGAAACAGGCAAACCGCGTCAGCCCGGCCTCGATCAAATGCTCGTAGGCCAGCTTCATCAAGGCGTGGTTATCGGTGGCGACATAGGGAATGCCCTTGGGGTACGAGCTTGCGTCCTCGTAAGATCCCCCCACCGCCACCACCGGTATCCGACTCCCCGCCAGCGCCTCGCCGATCAGCGGGTCATCGAAATCGGCAATGATGCCGTCCCCCTGCCAGCGCTCGATACCGCGCAGACGACAGAGAAAGTCCTCCTCCAGGAACAGGTCCCAGGACGCGCGCGTACTGCTCAGGTAATTGCCGATACCGGTGATGATGCCGCGGTCGTAGATTTTGCTGCCGTTGAAGAGCAAGGCGATGCGGTGCACGGGCGGTAGGGTTTTCATTGTTTTTGTCCTGGGGCCGGTGGGTGCAGATTAGGCGGGTGGGTCGGGGTTCTCAATGGGTAGGTGGGAGAATTGGCTAGCATAAACAGTGCCTCGATCTGAGCTTTACCTCGGCGTACCAACCGAAACCAATGATGCGGCAGGCTGAGGTTGGAAATGCCGAGGCTTTACAGTCATGTTTATCGCCCTTCAAACTACCTTACCTTCAGCAAGGCAACGCCGATTAACATCCAAATGAAGGCAATGATCATTATCTTCAAATTAACGGTGAGACGACGCTTTAAGTAAGGTGGAAAATTTTTCAGATCGACTGGGTCCAATTCTCCAAGAATGAGAGAAGCTTTTGGCCACATTATCATTCCAGTGATTTTCGCTATTTCCAAGAGAGACCAAATCAAACCTCGTTTTCCGAGACTTGGGCCCCAGATATAAATATAACGGCTGTTCTTTAAGGCCTCTTTTATGGCATCCAAATGTCGATGGGTCAGGTAAAGGCTGTATGCAAGAGTCCAAGCTGCAAGCAGCATGGGGCCGCCCAGAAAAGCGATTGCAACCCACGGAGACCACGTGTCGATATTGCTCATGGTTGATTAACTTCGTAGAGTTTTTCTCCCATAGCCTCACCAGCCATCCCTCCTCCTGTCGTACCCACCCATGCGCCTGCTCCCACTATAGCCGCGACACAAACAACCCCGCCGATGCCTCCAGTCGCTACGCCGATCGCCATGCAAATAGAACCGCTGGCAGCACCCGCCATCACCCCGCTCAAAGCTCCAAGAGAAGCAGATCCCACAAATTTTCCTACTTCCGTAAACTTGACCTTCTCGCAAGCCGCACCAGAATCGCCATTACACACCTGCTGAATTGCCAACAACGAAGACACTCCGCCAAGACCAATACCGATGTACCCCCCTGCCTTCATATACTTCGTGGCACGGCTGACCGCCTCCACATGAGCCGCATACCCCGGAATCTGCCCCGGCCCGCCCGCTTTGTCCCAGTGATGCACCAAGCTACGACTTGATATACCCAGGGCCGTTTTCAACTTCGGGTGATCGCCCAGGGTTGTTTGGCCGCGCAGGCGCGTGGAGTTGAGCAAATGGGCATCCAATTGATTCATCAGCCGCTGACGATCAGCAAAGAACTGCGGCGATCTAAGGTGGCCGTGCTGCCGATAGCTTTCCTGATGCAGGCGCTCCATCGCCTGAAGTGTGTCGCGCAGATTACTCAGGTGCTTCTCCATCACCACCGCACTCACGCCGAGCCAGGTTGAGGTATGACCGACAAACCCGGCAATTTCAGCGCCATGGCGAAACAGGAAGTCGGCCTCGTCTGGCGTCAAGGCATCCAGGGATGCGTCAACCTGTCGAGCGGCCTGCATCAGTTGCGCTTCCTGATAGGTGCAGGAGGTATTGCTCGGATCGCTGAGCACGATCATCGAGCCGGCTTTAACGCGGCTTGTATGGGGATTCAGTGATTGAAACTTGCTCATCACAGCCGGGTCGAGCGTCGGAAAAAGTGCCGCCTCCAGTGCTTCACGGGACATGCTCTTGGGCACGATATAGAAGCCTGGTTCCTGACCCTGCACGCTGTTGGCTACCGTCTGCACTGCACGATCGGAAGGCGTGAAAGCAGATTGAGACGGTGTCACTGGGTTACCGTTTACAGTTGCCTCGCCCGGTTGAGCAACCCGCTGACTCGCTGGCGGTGCTACTTCTCGCTTTTCGTAGGTGGCCGTTAATACCGAAGGAATCAGCCGGGCTCCACAGGGGCAACTGCTCACGCTATCCAGCGTGCCAGCAACACGTTTTCCATTACGCCTCATACTGGAAATGCCGCCTAGGATCCGGAAGCTTCCGGCATGATTTCCGCAAGTGACCCGAGCCCCTTCCAGAGCACGGTGAAGGCCATGTAGCTTGAATGTTGGATCACCTTCGAGAATTCGTCCGCCGCACGTCGTTTGGTCACCTAAAACAACATAGTGTCCTTTGCTCATTTACTCCCCCACTTAGCTAAAGTTGATCAACACCCAAACCCTGAAGAGGCGTTTACCCACCGTAAAATCAGACGTTTCCCTAAATCACGTACTCCCTGAGCCGTTCTGAGCCCCCACTCAAAATCGCACTACACCTTGGTGATTTTCATAATCAGCACCTCGGGTGCCGTTGCTAGTATCCAGGCACCGCCAAGAACAATAAGGAAACCGCCATGCCGTACTTTCCCGGTGTCGACAAGGTTCGCTTCGAAGGCCCTGCCAGCGAATCCCCCCTCGCCTTTCGCCATTACGACGCCAACAAACTGATCCTCGGCAAACCCATGCGCGAACACCTGCGCATGGCCGCCTGTTATTGGCACACCTTTGTGTGGCCAGGGGCGGATATGTTTGGCATGGGCACGTTCAAGCGCCCATGGCAGCGCAGTGGCGATCCGATGGAACTGGCGATCGGCAAGGCGGAGGCGGCCTTTGAGTTTTTTTCCAAGCTGGGTATCGACTACTACAGTTTCCACGACACCGACGTGGCGCCGGAGGGCAGCTCGCTCAAGGAATACCGCAACCACTTTGCGCAGATGGTCGATCACCTGGAACGTCATCAGGAACAGACCGGCATCAAGCTGCTATGGGGCACCGCCAACTGCTTCAGCAACCCGCGTTTTGCCGCCGGGGCCGCGAGTAATCCGGACCCGGAAGTGTTCGCTTTCGCTGCCGCCCAGGTGTTCAGTGCGATGAACGCCACGCTGCGGCTCAAGGGTGCCAACTATGTGCTGTGGGGTGGCCGTGAAGGGTATGAAACCCTGCTCAATACCGACCTCAAGCGCGAGCGTGAACAGCTCGGACGTTTCATGCGCATGGTGGTGGAGCACAAGCACAAGATCGGCTTTACCGGCGACCTGTTGATCGAGCCCAAGCCCCAGGAGCCGACCAAGCACCAGTACGATTACGACAGCGCGACAGTGTTCGGCTTCCTGCATGAGTACGGCCTGGAGCAGGAAATCAAGGTGAACATCGAGGCCAACCACGCGACATTGGCCGGGCACAGTTTTCATCATGAGATCGCCACCGCCGTGTCGCTGGGGATCTTCGGCAGCATCGACGCCAACCGCGGTGACCCGCAGAACGGCTGGGACACCGACCAGTTCCCCAACAGCGTCGAGGAAATGACCCTGGCCACCTATGAAATCCTCAAGGCCGGGGGCTTCAAGAACGGCGGCTATAACTTCGATTCCAAGGTCCGGCGCCAGAGCCTGGACGAGGTGGACCTGTTCCACGGGCATGTAGCGGCCATGGATGTGCTGGCCCTGGCCCTGGAGCGTGCGGCGGCGATGGTGCAGGACGACCGCTTGCAGCAGTTCAAGGACCAGCGTTATGCCGGTTGGCAGCAGCCGTTGGGCCAGGCGGTGCTGGCGGGTGAGTTCAGCCTGCAGTCCCTGGCTGAGCATGCGTTTGCCCAGGAGCTGAACCCGCAGGCGGTGAGTGGTCGACAGGAAATGCTGGAGGGGGTTGTGAATCGGTTTATCTATCGGTGACATTTGCACGACAAATCTATGCACAGAGCGTCAAGGGACGCTCTACAGTTCTACCCGCATCACCTTGTGTCTTTCCAACAACAATAAAGGGACGCACCACCATGAAATCATTCAAACGCACCCTGCTCGCCAGCGCCCTGGCCCTGCTTGCCCTGCCGGTGATGGCCGATTCTGCCCATCCGAAGATCGGTTTTTCCATCGATGATCTGCGCCTGGAGCGCTGGTCCCGCGACCGCGATTACTTTGTCGCGGCGGCGGAAAAACTCGACGCCAAGGTGTTCGTGCAGTCCGCCGATGCCAACGAGCAGAAGCAGATTTCCCAGATTGAAAACCTGATCTCCCGGGGCGTCGATGTGATCGTCATCGTGCCCTTCAATGCCACCGTGCTGACCAATGCCGTGGCCGAAGCCAAGAAGGCTGGGATCAAGGTGGTGTCTTATGACCGCCTGATCCTCAACGCGGATATCGATGCGTACATTTCCTTCGATAACGAAAAAGTCGGCGAGATGCAGGCCAACGGCGTGCTGCAGGCGGCGCCCAAGGGTAACTACTTCCTGCTCGGCGGCGCACCGACGGACAACAACGCCAAGGTGCTGCGCGAAGGCCAGATGAAGGTGCTGCAACCGGCCATCGACAAGGGCGATATCAAGGTTGTCGGCCAGCAGTGGGTCAAGGAGTGGAACCCTACCGAAGCCTTGAGCATTGTCGAAAACGCCCTGACCCGTAATGACAACAAGATCGACGCCATCGTCGCGTCCAACGACGCCACCGCCGGCGGCGCAATCCAGGCCCTGGCCGCGCAGAAGCTGGCAGGCAAGGTGCCCATCTCCGGCCAGGACGCCGACCTCGCGGCGGTCAAGCGCGTGATCGACGGCACCCAGACCATGACCGTCTACAAGCCGCTCAAGCTGATCGCCACCGAAGCCGCCAAGCTCTCGGTGCAACTGGCACGCAACGAAAAACCCACCTACAGCTCGCAATACGACAATGGCAGCAAGAAGGTCGACACCATCTTGCTCACCCCGACGCCGTTGACCAAGGCCAACATCGACCTGTTGGAAAAGGACGGGTTCTATACCAAAGAGCAGATCGGCCTGTAGGAGCTGGCTTGCCTGCGAAAAGCGCCAACGATAACGCAGCGCTGCCAGGCAGACCCGCGTCGCCTGCGCGATTTTCGCGAGCAAGCTCGCTCCTACAGTGAGCGTGTTTTATCGGCCTTTTGTGTGAGCCATCGCCATGTCGCACTACCTGCTGCAAATGAACGGCATCGTCAAAAGCTTTGGCGGTGTCAACGCCCTCAATGGCATCGATATCAAGGTACGTCCGGGCGAATGCGTCGGCCTGTGCGGCGAGAACGGTGCCGGTAAATCCACCTTGATGAAGGTGCTGTCGGCGGTCTACCCCTACGGCACCTGGGAGGGTGAAATCCTTTGGGATGGGCAGCCGCTCAAGGCCCAATCCATCAGCGAAACCGAGGCGGCCGGCATCGTTATCATCCACCAGGAACTGACCCTGGTGCCGGACCTGTCGGTGGCCGAGAACATCTTCATGGGCCACGAGCTGACCCTGCCCGGCGGGCGCATGAACTACCCGGCGATGCTGCACCGTGCCGAAGCCTTGATGCGCGAGCTGAAGGTGCCGGACATGAATGTGGCGCTGCCGGTGTCGCAGTACGGCGGCGGCTACCAGCAACTGGTGGAAATCGCCAAGGCCCTCAACAAGCAGGCGCGCCTGTTGATTCTTGATGAGCCGTCTTCGGCGTTGACCCGTTCGGAAATCGAAGTGCTGCTGGATATTATCCGGGGCCTCAAGGCCAAGGGCGTGGCCTGCGTGTACATCTCCCACAAGCTCGATGAAGTGGCGGCGGTGTGCGACACCATCGCGGTGATTCGCGACGGCAAGCACATCGCGACCACGGCCATGGCGGACATGGACATCGCGCAGATCATCACGCAGATGGTCGGCCGCGAGATGAGCAACCTCTACCCGACCGAGCCCCATGCAGTGGGCGAAGTGATCTTTGAAGCGCGCAACGTCACCTGCTACGACGTCGATAACCCCAAGCGCAAGCGTGTCGACGATATTTCCTTTGTGCTCAAGCGCGGCGAAATCCTCGGTATCGCAGGGCTTGTGGGCGCCGGGCGCACCGAGCTGGTGTCGGCACTCTTCGGCGCCTACCCCGGCCGCTACAGCGCCGAGGTGTGGCTGGACGGCCAGTTGATCGACACGCGCACGCCGCTCAAATCGATCCGCGCCGGGCTGTGCATGGTGCCCGAGGACCGCAAGCGCCAGGGCATCATTCCCGACCTGGGCGTGGGCCATAACATCACCCTGGCGGTGCTTGATAGCTACGCACACCTGAGCCGTATCGACGCCGAGGCCGAACTGGGCAGCATCGACCAGCAGATCGCACGCATGCACCTCAAGACCGCCAGCCCGTTCCTGCCGATCACCAGCCTCTCCGGGGGCAACCAGCAGAAGGCCGTACTGGCGAAAATGCTGATGGCCAAGCCCAAGGTGCTGATCCTCGATGAACCCACGCGGGGTGTGGATGTGGGCGCCAAGTACGAGATCTACAAGCTGATGGGCGCGCTGGCGGCCGAAGGCGTGTCGATCATCATGGTCTCTTCGGAGCTGGCCGAAGTGCTCGGCGTGTCCAACCGTGTGCTGGTGATCGGCGACGGCCAATTGCGCGGTGACTTCATCAACGAGGGGCTGACCCAGGAGCAGGTGCTCGCCGCTGCGCTCAGCCAACACAATAACAATCGGAAGACCGCGTAGATGAATCAGGTCAAACACCTTTTCACCCGCTACAAAATGCTCGCGCTGGTGATCGCCGTGGCGTTTATCTGGCTGTTTTTCAGCTGGCAAACCGAGGGCGGCTTCCTCACCCCGCGCAACCTGTCCAACCTGCTGCGGCAAATGTCGATCACCGGAATATTGGCGTGCGGCATGGTGCTGGTGATCATCAGCGGCGAGATTGATTTGTCGGTGGGCTCGTTGCTCGGGCTGCTGGGCGGGCTGGCGGCGATTCTCGACGTGATCTATCACGTGCCGCTGCTGGCCAACCTCAGCCTGGTGGCGCTGTGCGGCCTGATGATCGGCCTGGCCAACGGCTACATGACCGCTTACCTGCGCATCCCCTCGTTTATCGTCGGCCTGGGCGGCATGCTGGCATTTCGCGGGATTCTGCTGGGGATTACCGGCGGCACCACCATCGCGCCGGTGTCGCCATCGCTGGTCTATGTGGGCCAGGGCTACTTGCCTCACACGGTAGGCGCAGGGCTGGGTGTAGTGCTGTTCGCGCTAACGCTTTTTCTGACCTGGAAACAACGGCGCAACCGCGCGCTGCATGGCCTGGCCGCGCACTCGCTGGTGCGTGACGGGCTGCGTGTGATGCTGATCGGCGCGGTGCTCGCCGGGTTTGTCACCACCCTCAACAGCTACGACGGCATCCCGGTGCCGGTGCTGCTGTTGCTGGTGCTGCTCGGCGTATTCAGCTACGTCACCAGCCAGACCGTTTTTGGTCGGCGGGTGTACGCGGTGGGCAGCAATATGGAAGCCACGCGGCTGTCGGGCATCAATGTGCAAGCGGTGAAACTGTGGATCTTCGGCATCATGGGCGTGATGTGCGCCCTCGCCGGCCTGGTCAACACCGCCCGCCTCGCCGCCGGGTCACCGTCGGCGGGCAACATGGGCGAACTCGACGCCATCGCCGCCTGCTTTATTGGCGGCACCTCGATGCGCGGCGGCTCGGGCACGGTATATGGGGCGTTGCTCGGGGCCTTGGTGATTACCAGCCTGGATAACGGCATGTCGATGCTGGATGTGGACAGTTATTGGCAGATGATTGTGAAAGGCAGCATTCTGGTGCTGGCGGTGTGGGTGGATGTGAGTACGCGGGCGGGTCGGCGGTAAGCCATATAGTGAAGATTTAATGGTTTCGCCCCTCGAAACCATTGATCCTGTTTGCGCATACCCACGGCGTATCAATCAGCAGATTTATATAAATCTACAAGACTCGGAACGCAGATAAAAATCAATAAGCCTTATTACCATTGTATATGTTGTACGCGTGTTCAGGCGCCCCGGTAGGAGCCGTCATATAGACAAACAACCTCCCCCCCTGCTCCTTGACTGAAAGGACTTTCATTGGTGTTTTAGGCCCAACTGCAACATGGTCGGGTAGAAACCCTGTTGACAAATTCTTTTTCGGTATCGTCTCATCCATTACAAACACAACCGGCTGGGATGCATTCCCCCGCTTGTGCGCTACGTTGGTGGCCCACCCTTCCCAATCCGCTGAGTTAAACGCACTGACCGAGCCAGACTGCACACCGTCGTCGAGGAAAACCTGACCCACTCCATTTTTTATTCTTTCTGCGCCCTCCGGTGTGACAAACGCCGAACGATAGGCCGTGCCCTTATAGCTTTTCAATTGCTCAAATTCATTCAGAAAGGCTGTCAGTTCAAGTGTTGTCTGACCCGCGCGTAATGGTTCGTTAAAAGAATCAGAGTCCGCGTGAACATAGTCTTCAACATGGGGAAATAACTCGGCATTACTTCCTTCGAGTTCCGACATTTGTCCTCCAAAGGTTTTGAGTTCTTTTTCCGTCAGGACGCTCTGTACTGACTGGCCATTTTTTATGGCTTGGAAGGCACGATTAAACTTTTCGATAGTGGAGTCCAGCGCCTCACCTGCCTGCTTATATTTCGGTGAAAGGATTCTCGAAAGTCTACCGCCCCCCCTCAACCCAACGCGCGTCCATTGGCCTGATTCATGAGTGGCAAATTGATTAGCCGACGTTATTTTTTCGGGGTTGTTTGGATCAATACGATAGAGTTCGTAATGACCCATGTTATTCGGCTTTTTGTAAGTATAAAAAGTTTCCCCATCGAGCACCATGGCTTGCATGCCCTTTGCCGCTCCCGTCGGTGGGGGCAGTGCCTCTCCCAATGCCCATGCTCCGCTGTCATCCAGCTTGGCCACCCCCTCGGCTTTCATCAGTTTTGACGGGGTATTCGGGTCGGGTTCCCACAGTTGGTAATGCACGCCGTCCACGGCATCGGGCGTTTCGGCAACGAAGTACTTGGTACCTCCAAGCTCGATTTCTTTGAAACCCGGATACGCGTGAGGTCGCGGCAGGATCTCTACATTGCCAGGCGTGACCGGAGGTTTTTCGAGGGGCGCCTTTGTTTGCGCTTCCTGTACGGAACTCGGCAGGCGTGCGGGTTTGCCAATCGGCTCTGGAACTGCCAGGTTTTTCCGGGCCGGGCTGTTCGGCTTCAATGCCATCGCATCGGCCATGTCACGCACCTCCTGCTTGGTCATCGGCTCATTGCGTATCGCCTTCGCCAGCAGGGTCCCGAGCCCCCTGGCCTGGCTATAAAAAGGAACAAAACCCTGCGCGATATCACCGACGCCTTTAAGGACCGAGTTCATGGTCGCCTTATCGACGCCAAACACATTGCCGATCTGATTGCTTTTGTTCAAATCAAGTAGCAGCGCACTAAAGGGGTTGTCCAGATAACGCTCTACAGTATCCGCCGTTTTTTTATTTATACCTAACGCATTCAGCGCGTCGGCAATGCCCGAGAAAGGGTGTTCAAGATGGGTAAGAAGCTCTTCGTAGAGCCCCCTGAGATCATCTGCGCCGACATTTTCCATTGATTGGTCATAAAGCGTATTACTAGCCTCGCGTTCTGTCAGCGGCACTACTGGCTTATGACTGTTCAAGCCATTCTTGACGAAAACAAAAACGTCTTTTTTATCGGAACCGAACAGATTGCCGTACGAATCATACTGGTAGTATATTTTTTTTCCGTCGGGCAGCAGTCCTGAATAAAGCACGCGACCATCTGGACTCGTGTGCTCTTCTTGAAGATTCGTCAATCCATTAACCGCAGTGGGTGGTTCGGACGTTCCCTTATCCAGTCGCGCAAAGATATCAACGCCTTCATTGGCATAAGGTCCAACGATGGCGTTGATTTTGTTGTTTTTGAAATCGATCATCGTATCGATGACGCGCTTTTTCTTTTCAGGCAGCCCATCTACCTCAAAGTGCGCACTGAATGCTTGCAGCCATTGGGGGTCGCCGGCCAACTTTTTCAGCCCGGCATTCATATCCTCGACAGTCTTGAATGGCAGAAATGAGCCGCCTTTGTCGTCGGGTATGAAAAGGACGACATTGGGCCCTTCGGGCACCGGTGGCACACGCTGAATGAACATGATGTCCTTCGCTTGAATTCCATCTACCGCAAAGGTTTTGACTTGAACTTTCGGCAAGCCGGGTTTGCCTGGTGAAAGCACTGCCTCGGCCATACGATTGACTTCAGGTGACAGCTGGCCGCTATTCAAGTCCTTCGTTACGCTTTCAATAAATTTGTCTTTGCTGGTCTTCAGTGTAAAGCGATCGCCGGGGGAGTCCCAGGACTTGGGTGTGGTCGGCGCAATGTTATTTATTGGCAGAGGTGCACCAACAGCAGGAAAAGTCATGATCAGTCAGGCTCTTCATATGATGGAATCGGTTCTTTGCAACGCAGGTTCCGCCCTGTGCTGCTGTACGCCATATGTGGATTTGGCGTAAGAATTGGTTCCAACGTAAGCGCTCCATAAACCCTCCATTCAAACCCACCACCTGATCTCGGGCACTGTCGTGCGCATGAGGTGCCGTTGCCGGCGCAAAAGCCACTGCCTAAAACGCGGTTGAAATTGTGGGAGGGGGCTTGCTCCCGATATAGGTGGGTCAGCCACAGATATGCTGACTGACATTCCCTCATCGGGAGCAAGCCCCCTCCCACATTTGTCTGCATTCCAAATGAGGGATTGGTGGCATTTGGTCATGGTTTTTAAAGGGCCAGCAAGGCGGGTCCCTTTAAATTGCAGGACGTTTCCTAGACAATCCCTGCCGCCTTGTGCCTGCTGGAATCGATGGCTAGTCTGCGGTCCGTCACTGCCAATTCAGTGATCGGGTTTAGTCGCCCGGATTTTGAACAGGCGCATGCTCCCATGAAGCTTTATGGTGGCTGTGCGCAGGGCGCTCTCGGGCGCGCCGGGTTCCTGTTCTGACCGGTCGACTAACCTGCGTACAGCCGCCACCTTCGTTTAGTCGCGAAAGGTGTCAGCTCCTTGATATTCAGACAGGAACTACACCATGAACAAAGTCCTACCCGACCCACCCCGCGATCCCGCAAAAGACCGCGCCGCCTTCAACCGCGCCATCGACCACTACCTGCCCACCCAAGGCTTCCACTGCGTCAACGAAGACCTGAGCTTCGAAGACGCCCTGCTCTACACTGCCAGTCTGCTCGACAGTGCATCAGCGACCGCGCTGGACTGCGGCGAGCTGCTGCAAAGCCCCGAGCGGGCGAAGATCCTGGCGGTGTGGCATTTGCTGGAGATTGCCAAGACCACGGTGGATCGCTCCATCGAATGCCTGACCTGCACA
This sequence comes from Pseudomonas khavaziana, assembly GCF_036704165.1. NCBI lineage: Bacteria > Pseudomonadati > Pseudomonadota > Gammaproteobacteria > Pseudomonadales > Pseudomonadaceae > Pseudomonas > Pseudomonas khavaziana. The sequence continues at coordinate 2,599,189 of NZ_CP129946.1, read as the reverse complement.
AAAGCCACTGCATAGAACGCGGTTAAAACTGTGGGAGGGGGCTTGCTCCCGATGGCTGAGTATCAGTCAGTATCCGCTTGACTGACACACCGCCATCGGGAGCAAGCCCCCTCCCATATTGATCTCCATTTTTTCCCAGGGTTATTGCGCACAAGAACTAAATGTCCATAATAGACAAATTAGTTTACCTGGAGACATCCATGTCCAATACGCCCCTCATCATCGATCAAGTTCAGGCGCGGGCATTGCTCGCCCAGGTCGATGTGCCGCTTATCCTGCGCAAGCTGTTCTGCGACCTGGCCGCCGGGCAGGCCGTGCAACCGCCGCAGCAGTTGGTAGAGTTCCCCCACGGCGCCGGTGACTTTATTAACTACCTGGGTGTGCTGGCCGAAGACGGGGTGTATGGGGTCAAGACCTCACCCTACATCGTGCGTGAGCAAGGGCCCCTGGTGACGGCGTGGACGCTGTTGATGTCGATGCACAGTGGCCAGCCGTTGCTGTTGTGCGACGCTTCTGAGCTGACCACCGCCCGCACCGCCGCGACCACCGCACTGGCGGTGGACGCTCTGGCCCCGGCGACGGCGCAGCGCCTGGCGATCATCGGCAGCGGCAAGGTCGCCCAGGCGCACCTGCGTTATGTGCAGAACCTGCGCGACTGGCAGCACATCCGCCTGTACTCCCCCAGCCTTGACAGTGCCAGCGCCGACACCCGCGCGCAGTTGACCGGCCTGGACCCGCGCCTGGCCCTCGCCGACACTTGCGATGCCGCAGTAGAGGACGCGGATGTGATCATGCTCTGCACCTCATCGGCAGGCCCGGTGATCGACCCGATGCGCTTGCGCAAGCCTGCCCTGATCACCTCCATCAGCACCAATGCACCCCGTGCCCATGAAGTGCCCCCGGCGTGCCTCAACCAGATGCAGGTGTACTGCGACTATCGGCAGACCACGCCGGGCGCGGCCGGCGATATGCTGATCGCCAGCGAACAGCACGGCTGGGACGCGCGCGCAGTGCTCGGTGACTTGCCCGAATTGCTCAGCGACATGGCGCAACGCCCGGACTATCAGCGCCACGTTTTTTTCCGCTCCATCGGCCTAGGCCTGGAAGACATTGCCTTGGCCAATGCCCTCTACCAATGTAGGAGCGAGCTCGCTCGCGAAGAACTCACAGGCACCGCGTTTACATAGGACGCCCGCGTTATCGTTGACGTTTTTTGCGAGCAAGCTCGCGCCTACCTATTTCTTTTCAGGAGATACCATGAGCCACGCAGACTTCATCATCATCGGCGGCGGCATTGCTGGCGCATCCACCGGTTTCTGGTTGTCGCAGCATGGCAAGGTGCTGGTGCTGGAGCGTGAAAACCACCCGGCCTATCACTCCACAGGGCGTTCGGCGGCCCTGTATACCGCGGCCTATGGCACCCCCCAGGTGCGCGCGCTGACCCTGGCCAGCCGGGCGTTTTTCGATGAGCCGCCAGCGGGCTTCTGCGCGCATCCATTGCTCACACCCCGGGGCGAAATAACCGTCGACTTCAACGGCGATCCGGCGGAGCTGGACAGCCAATACCTGAGCGCCAAAGCCACCGTAGCCCAGGTGGAACGCCTGAGTGCCGACGAAGCCTGTGCACGGCTGCCGATCCTGCGTCGCGAGAAAGTCCACGGTGCCATCTATGACCCCACCGCCTGCGACATCGACACCGACGCCCTGCACCAGGGCTATCTGCGCGGTATCCGCCGTAACCACGGAGAGGTACGCACCGACAGCCATGTGCTGGGCCTGAGCCGTGACGCCGAAGGTCTGTGGCAAGTGCGTACCCAGGACGCAACCTTCAGCGCCCCAGTCATCATCAACGCCGCTGGCGCCTGGGCCGACCATATCGGCGACCTGGCCGGCGCGGCGTCCATCGGCCTGCAACCCAAGCGCCGCTCGGCCTTTATCTTCGCCGGCCCCGACGGGGTGAACAGCCATGATTGGCCAATGCTGGTAGCCCTCGACGAAGCCTTCTACATGAAGCCGGATGCCGGCATGTTCCTCGGTTCGCCGGCCAATGCCGACCCGGTGGAGCCCCAGGACGTGCAGCCCGAAGAACTGGATATCGCCATGGGCATCTACCAGATTGAAGAGGCCACCACCCTGACCATCCGCCGCCCGACGCGCACCTGGGCCGGGCTGCGCAGTTTCGTGCACGACGGTGATTTGCTCTGCGGTTTTGACCCGCAGGTGCCAGGGCTGTTCTGGGTGGCAGCACAGGGTGGTTATGGTATCCAGACCTCTCCGGCCATGGGCCAGGCCAGCGCCGCACTGGTGCGCGGCGCGCCGCTGCCCGAGGCGCTGACGCGATTCGGCCTGGACGCTGGTATGCTCTCCCCCGTCCGCCTGGAGCCCCATTGATGACCATCGCCGAACAAGACACCGTCATGCAGAACTTCCGTGGCATCGCCGATGCGATCGCCACCCTGTTCTTTCCCCATGCGGAAGTGGTGCTGCATGACTTGCGTACGCAAACCGTCGACTACATCGCCAACAACCTGTCTAAACGCAGTTTGGGTGATGATTCGTCGCTGGAGGACATGCTGGACGGTGACATCAGCGAAGTGAATATCGGCCCTTACGAAAAACTCAACTGGGACGGTCAGAAAATTCGCAGCCTGAGCACCGTGCTGCACGACCACAAAGGCCGCCGGCTGGCCGTGCTGTGTATCAACCTGAATATCTCGATGTTTGAAACCGCCAAGGCGGCGCTGGACCTGTTCCTGTCGCCAAGCAAGCTGATCGCCCAGCCGGATGCATTGTTTCGCGATGATTGGCAGGAACGCATCAATACGTTCCTGCATGCCTGGCTGCGCGAGCGCCAGTTGAGCCTCAACCTGCTGACCCGCGACCACAAGCGTGAACTGGTGCTGGCGCTGCATGCCGAAGGCGCATTCAAGGGCAAGAGCGCCTCCAACTATGTGGCCAATGTGCTGGGCATGGGGCGGGCGACGGTCTACAAGCACCTGAAAGAGTTAAAGGCTTGACCATCTGTAGGAGCGAGCTTGCTCGCGAAGAACCTCAACGATAAAGCGTGTGTTCTGGGTAAACGCGGTGCCTGTGAGTCCTTCGCGAGCAAGCTCGCTCCTACAAGGGTTCGAGCAGCTGAGATCAGTCGCCGTAGATATCGGTCTTGAAGTACTGCTGCGAAATCTTCTGGTATTCGCCACTGGCTCGAATGCCATCGATGGCCGCATTCAACTCGCTGACCAATGCCGTATTGCCCTTGCGCACCGCAATCCCCGCGCCCTCGCCCACGTATTTCGGATCCTTGAGTTCCGGGCCGACAAAGGCATAGCCCTGGCCGCGTGGCATCGCCAGGAAGTCGCTCAGGGGGATGGTGTCGGCAAAGATTGCATCCAGGCGCCCCGCTGCCAGGTCCATGTAGATCTCTTCGTTATTGCTGTAGCGCTTGACGTTGATGCCCTTGGGCTCGAACACCTCGGTGGCATAACGGTCGGTGGTGGTGGCGCGTTGCACGCCGACGTTCTTGCCCTTGAGGCTGGCGTACTGGTCATCCACCACCGCACCGTCTTTCATCACCAGGCGTGAGGAGGTGAAGTAATACTTGTGGGTGAAATCCACCGATCTTTTGCGGTCTTCGTTGATGGTCATGGACGACAGCGCCATGTCGATTTTCTTGACCTTGAGGGAGGGAATCAGGCCGTCGAACTCACCTTCGACCCACACGCACATGACCTTCATTTGCGCACACAGGGCGTTGCCGATGTCGTAGTCGAAACCAACGATCTTGCCGTCACCGGTCTTTGAGGCGAACGGCGGGTAAGCGGCTTCGATGCCGATACGCAGGGTTTTCTCGGCGGCGAGCAGGTGGCTTGCGGCAAACAGGCTCAGGGCCAGGGCGGGGATAAGGTGGCGTTTCTTCATGGTCGGGTTCTCGCGGGTTGTTGTTGGTTTGGCAAGAGTGAAGAAAAACATGCAGCGATGATTTTGTACTTATAATTCCATACTGGACTTTTATGTTCTACAGGTCAATTCTGGGCAACACACATAAAAATGTGGGAGGGGGCTTGCTCCCGATAGCGGTGTTTCAGGCACAGATACAGTGCCTGACATTCCGCTATCGGGAGCAAGCCCCCTCCCACATTAAGCCCTGCGGCGCAGGTTAAACCTTACTTTGAAACAGGCATCGCAAACTCCGCGCCCTGCTCGATGCTCTCCGACCAACGCTGCATGATCGACTTCTGCTTGGTGTAGAAGCGCACGCCCTCGGTGCCGTAGGCATGCATGTCGCCGAACAGGCTCTTCTTCCAGCCACCAAAACCATGCCAGGCCATCGGCACCGGGATCGGTACGTTGATGCCGACCATGCCCACTTCAATGCGCCGGGCAAATTCGCGGGCGATGTTGCCGTCGCGGGTGAAGCAGCTGACGCCGTTGCCGAACTCGTGGTCGTTGACCAGCTTCACTGCTTCGGCGAAATCGTTGACGCGCACGCAGGCCAGCACCGGGCCGAAGATTTCTTCGCGGTAGATGCTCATGTCCCGGGTTACGTGGTCGAACAAGGTGGCGCCGAGCCAGAAGCCGTTTTCCAGGCCAGGCTCGGTGGGCACGTAGTCACGGCCATCGAGCAACAAATGCGCGCCGGCCTGTACGCCCTGCTCGATATAGCCGCTGATGCGCTCCAGCGCAGCCCGCGACACGATCGGACCCATTTCGGCTTTCAAATCGCGGCCATCGGTGATGCGCAACGTCTTGGCGCGCTCGGTCAAGGCGGCAATGACTTTGTCGCCCACATCCCCCACCAGCACCGCCACCGAGATCGCCATGCAGCGCTCGCCGGCACTGCCGTAGGCGGCGCCCATCAACGCGTCGACGGTACGCTCGATATCGGCATCGGGCATCACCACCATATGGTTCTTCGCCCCGCCCAAGCCCTGCACGCGCTTGCCGTGACGGGCACCGCTCTCATAGATGTACTGGGCGATGGGCGTGGAGCCGACAAAACTCACGGCCTTTACGTCGGGGTGTTCGATCAGTGCGTCCACCGATTCCTTGTCGCCCTGCACCACGTTGAACACACCTTTGGGCAAGCCGGCTTCACGCAGCAGCTCGGCCATGAACAGCGCGGCACTCGGGTCAGTGGGGCTGGGCTTGAGGATGAAGGTGTTGCCCGCCGCGATGGCGATGGGGTACATCCACATTGGCACCATCACCGGGAAGTTGAACGGCGTGACGCCAGCGACGACGCCCAGGGGTTGGCGCATCGTCCAGTTGTCCATGCCACGGGAGACCTGGTCGGAATGCTCGCCCTTGAGCAGGTTGGGAATGCCGCAGGCGAATTCGAGGATATCGATGCCACGGTCGACTTCGCCCTGGGCATCGGTGAACACCTTGCCATGCTCGGCGACGATGATGCGCGCCAGGTCGTCCTTGCGTTCGCGCAGCAGGTGCAGGTATTCGAACAGCACACGGGCGCGGCGGATCGGCGGCGTATCGGCCCAGCCGGCAAATGCAGCCTGGGCGGCAGCGACGGCTTCGGCCACGGTCTGGCGGCTGGCCAGGGCCACGCGCCCGGTCACTTCGCCCGTGGCTGGGTTGTAGACGTCCTGGTAGCGGTCATCGCGGCTGACGCGCTGGTCGTTGATGTAGTGTTCGATGGTGGTGGTCATGGCAGTGGATCCCCGGTGGGTAGCGTTGGAACACACGATAGGCTTTCGATTTGTTCCAAACCAGAGCAGAATCCAGAACTTATTGTCCTTGTATGCGAACAATACAATTATGGAAAAGGCTGAGATCGAAGGGTTGTGGACCCACATTCACTGGCTATCAGTGCTGGAGGAAAACGGCACCTACACCGCTGCGGCCGCCCGCCTTGGGGTGAGCAAATCTGCGGTCAGCCAGCGTATCTCCGACCTGGAGAAAGCCACCGGCACGCGCCTGGTGACCCGCACCACGCGTAGCGTGCGACTGACCGAGGCCGGGTTGTCCTTGACCCGCGACGTGCGCAGCGCCTACGCGCAGATCGCCCGCAGCTTTTCCTCGGTACGCGATTCGGTCGGCGAAATTCGCGGCCTGGTACGCCTGACCGCCCCGGTGGCATTCGCCCGGCAACAACTGGTGCCGCACCTTTCCGGTTTTTTGCAGCAGTACCCGCAGGTGCGCATTCAGCTAGATGTGTCCGACGCCTTGAGCTCACTGGCTGCCGAGGGTTACGACCTGGCGGTGCGCCACGGTTTCCAGGTGCCGGAAACCCATGTGGCGTGGAAGCTGTGCGACACCACCTCGGTCCTGGTCGCAACCCAGGACTACCTGCAACACCACGGCGAACCGCGAACCCCGGCAGATCTCAGCGCGCATAACTGCCTCTACTACCCACGGGGCAGCGACCAGCCGGCCTGGACCTTCGAGCGCGGCGGCAAGAACAGCCAGCGCGTCACCGTGCCCATCGCCGGCAGCTTTTCCACCAACAACAGCGAAGCCTTGCGTGACGCGGCGCTCAACCACCTGGGCATCGCCCTGCTCCCGGACTTCAGTGCCCAGGCCGCTTTAGCCAGCGGCAAGTTGGTGCAGGTGTTGAAGGGGTGGACGCTCAAGGGTGCGTTTGCCGATGAGATCTATTTGATCAGGCCGTACTCGCCCCATGTGCCCAAGGCAGTGACGGCGTTGGTGGGGTATTTGAAGGAAAGGCTGGCGGGAGGGTTTCGGTTCATTTGATCAAGGTGGTATTGGCTGGCATCAGTGAAAATGTGGGAGGGGGCTATAGCTCATTCCTCGCGAATACTTGCCTGATCCTCCGACTTATCAGCCCCTGCCATAGATAGCCCTTGCGCCGTAGTCTAGAGTCCAATAATGCGCGCGGGGTGGGGATGAAAACCCTGCCCGACCGCGTCGCCACACCAAGTCGCCCATGAGCGACCCCGAGGGAAGGCCATGCCGCACTCCCCTTATAAAAAACAAAGCACCACCAACCGTTGATCAGCAGGTGAGCCATGGAATTACGTATTAACCAAAAGGCCTATCAAGTCGATGCCGAAGCCGACACCCCCTTGTTATGGGTGATCCGCGACAATCTGGGGCTGACCGGCACCAAGTACGGCTGCGGCCTGGCTCAATGTGGCGCCTGTTCGGTGCTGGTGGACGGCAATGTAGTGCGCTCATGCGTCACCCCGGTAGCCGGCGTGGTCGGCCGCGAAATCACCACCATCGAGGCCATCGAAGAAGATGAGGTGGGCAAGCGTGTGGTCGCCACCTGGGTCGAACGCCAGGTGGCGCAATGCGGTTACTGTCAGTCCGGGCAGGTGATGGCGGCCACTGCACTGCTCAAGCACACCCCGGCGCCCACCGCTGAGCAGATTAACGCGGCGATGATCAACCTGTGCCGCTGCGGTACTTATAACGCTATCCAGAGCGCCATGCAGGACCTGGCCAAGCAGGAGAGCGTCTGATGAATACGCCCATCAAGCTTCCTCAAGGCCTGCTCGATCTGGCATCAGGTGAGCCTATCAACCTGTCCCGCCGCCGCTTCCTGACCAGTACCGCCGTGGGCGCGCTGGTAATCGGTTTCGGCCTGCCCCTGGGCTCGGCTCGGGTACAAGCCGCCACCAGCGCTGCCGAACGTGGCACCCAGGTGCCGGCGTTCCTGGAGATTCGCCCGGACGGCAGCGTGCGCTTGCTCAGCCCGTTCATGGAAGGCGGGCAAGGCACCCACACGGCCATGGCGCAAATTGTCGGCGAAGAACTGGATGCCGACCCGGCCACTTTCATCGTCGAAAGTGCTCCGCCCGGCGAAGCCTATGTAGTGATGGAAAACGGTATGCGCATCACCGGCGGCAGTATGTCGGTGCGCATGAGCTATCCGACCATGCGCCGCCTCGGCGCCTTGGCGCGGGCCATGCTGCTGCAAGCGGCGGCTGAACAACTGGGTGTGCCGGTCGCGCAATTGACCACCCAACCCGGCCGCGTGGTGCATACCGCGTCGGGCCGCTCCCTGGGCTATGGTGAATTGGCCGGCCGCGCCCTGGACATGCCGGTGCCCGACCCGGCCAGTATCACCCTGCGCGACCCAAGCCAGTTCCGCTGGATCGGCAAGCCGGTCAAGCGTCTCGATGCCTACGACAAATCCACCGGCAAGGCGCAGTACTGCATCGACCTCAAGGTCGACGGCATGCTCCACGCCGCCGTGCAGCATGCGCCGCGCCTGGGCATGAGCGTGGGCAGCCTGCGCAATCAGGCCGAGGTACAAGCCATGCAAGGCGTGCACTCGGTGCATGTGCTGCCCGGCGCGGTGGCGGTGGTGGCCGAGCGCTGGTGGCACGCCAAGCGCGCGGTCGAGGCCATCCAGGTTGACTGGCAGGAAGCCCCTGCCGATTCGACGGTACGGGTGATGCCGGCAGATTTTTCCAGCGACAAGCACCGCGACTTCCTCGCCGCCCAGCAAGGCCCGGCCCGCGATGACGAAAACGAAGGCGACGTGGCCGGCGCGCTGGCAGGTGCCAAGACCCAGGTGCAGGCCACCTACCACAACCAATACCTCAACCACGCCCAGCTCGAGCCGCCGTCGGCCCTGGCACGCTACAACCCGGACGGCACCCTGGAGGTGTGGTTGCCCAACCAGGCGCCGGATATGTTCCGCGACGACATTGCCAAGCGCACTGGCCTGGCCGCCGACAAGATCACCTTGCACTCGCCCTTGCTGGGCGGCTTCTTTGGCCGGCATTTTCTCTATGAGTCGGCCAACCCTTACCCCCAGGCCATCGAATTGGCCAAGGCCGTGGGGCGCCCGATCAAGCTGATCTGGACCCGTGAAGAAGAGTTCCTGCGCGATGTGCTGCGCCCGGTGGCTGTGGTCAAGTTCCGCGCCGGCCTGGACGCCAACGGCCTGCCGGTGGCCATCGAGGCGGTCAGCGCCACCGAAGGCCCGACCGAGGCCCTCGCCGGCAAACAGGGTGAAAAAATCGACCCCACAGCCATGGAGGGGCTGTCGGGCAAGGCCTATGCAATCCCCAACAAACGCATCGCGCAGATCTACGTCAAGGGCCCGGTGATGCTGGGCTACTGGCGCTCTGTAGGCAACTCGCTCAACGATTTCTTCTACGAAGCGTTCCTCGATGAGCTGGCGGACAAAGGCAGTCAAGATCCCTTTGACCTGCGCCTGCACCTGCTACGTGATAACCCACGATTGACCACCCTGCTGCAAGCCGTGGGCGAGCTGTCGGGTGGCTGGAAACGTGGCCCCTTCACCGCCGAAGACGGCAGCCGGCGTGCGCGTGGCGTGGCCATGGCGTCGCCGTTTGGCTCCCATGCGGCGGTGATCGCCGAAGTGTCGATTGAAAACGGCCAGGTCAAGGTGCATGACATCTGGCAGGCCATTGACCCCGGCAGCATCGTCAACCCGGCGATCATTGAAGCTCAGGTCCACGGTGCCGTGGCCCTGGGGCTGTCGCAAACATTGGTCGAGGAAGCGGTGTACGTGGATGGTAAGCCACGGGCACGCAACTACGACCTTTACCCAGTGCTGCCGCCTGCGCGGATGGCGCGGGTGCATGTGCGTATTGTCGAGAGTGGCGAAAAAATGGGCGGTATCGGCGAACCGCCGCTGCCCGCGGTGGCGCCGGCTGTGGCCAACGCGGTGGCGCAGTTGACCGGCCAGCGCATCCGCAGTCTGCCATTGAGCCGCTACACCTTTAGCTAACCGACAGGGAACGCCCATGAACAACCGCCGATTCGCAAGAACCGCAGGGTGGCTGGTGCTGCCCTGTGCGGTCGCCGCAGGCCTGCTGGCCTGGTACGTCACACGTCAGCCCGCTTCGCCTTTTGAACAGCAACAGGCTACAAGTTTCGAGCCCGCCTTGGTCAGTCGCGGCGAATACGTTGCGCGGGTGAGTGACTGCGTGGCCTGTCACAGCCTCGCCGGCAAGCAGCCCTTTGCCGGTGGCCTGGAAATGGCCACGCCACTGGGGGCGATTCACGCCACCAACATCACCCCCGACCGCGAGCATGGCATTGGCGCCTATAGCCTGGCCGACTTCGACCGTGCCGTACGCCATGGCGTAGCGCCAGGCGGGCGGCGGCTGTACCCGGCCATGCCCTACCCGTCCTATGTAAAGCTCAGCGACGACGACGTGAAGGCGCTGTACGCGTTCTTCATGCAAGGCGTGCAACCGGCCAGCCAGGCGAACATCCCCAGTGACATTCCCTGGCCGCTCAATATGCGTTGGCCCATCGCCCTGTGGAACGGCGTGTTCGCCCCCACTGCCACCTATGCGTCCAAACCCGGCCAGGACGCACTGTGGAACCGTGGGGCCTATATCGTCCAGGGCCCCGGCCATTGCGGCAGTTGCCATACACCCCGTGGCTTGGCCTTCAACGAGAAAGCCCTGGATGAGTCCGGCGCGCCGTTCCTTGCCGGTGCACTGCTCGACGGCTGGTACGCGCCGAGCCTGCGCCAGGATCACAACACCGGCCTGGGCCGCTGGAGCGAGGCGCAGATCGTGCAGTTCCTCAAGACCGGGCGCAATGCCCATGCGGTGGTCTACGGTTCGATGACCGAAGCGTTCAACAACTCCACGCAGTTCATGCAGGACGAAGACCTGGCCGCCATCGCCCGTTACCTCAAGTCACTGCCCGGCGACCCGCAGCGTGACGGCTCACCCTGGCAGTATCAGGCGGTCGCCAACACCCCGGCGCAAACCCCGGGCGCCCATACCTATGCCACCCGCTGCGCCTCGTGCCACGGCCTGGACGGCAAGGGCCAGCCGGAGTGGATGCCGCCATTGGCTGGAGCAACTTCAGCCTTGGCGAAGGAAGACGCCTCCGCGATCAACATCACCCTCAACGGCTCGCAACGCGTGGTGACCGCCGGCCTGCCGGACGCCTACCGTATGCCGGCGTTCCGCGAGCAACTGTCCGATCAGGAAATCGCTGACGTGCTGAGCTACGTGCGCGGCACCTGGGGCAACAACGGTGGCGCGGTCGATGCGAAGGTCGTGGGTAAACTGCGCGGGCATACCGACCCGGCGAGTAGCAGCCCGATCATCCTGCATATGCGCTGAGTGATGTATGAACTGTGGGAGGGGGCTTGCTCCCGATAGCGGTAGTTCAGTCACAGTTGTATAGACTGACACACCTATATCGGGAGCAAGCCCCCTCTTATCAAACTTCAAGTAATCTACTGATTTTAAAGAGTTAAAAATTAGTCTTAACGCTGGATATTTTGGAGTCGGCCCAGGTTGCTGCGCGACGGCGCCACGTCGACGATGTGACCGAGTTGTTGGGTTGTTGGGGCGAGTACATATCCGTTGCTTAGGTAACGGCCACTATAGGTTCCGCCCTTACGGCGGCTCACTTTGCAAAAGCGGCAAAGTAAGCAAAACGCTCTTGCCCCACCACTCGGCACCTCGCCCGGGCTCGGTGTGCCCGTAATCCGCCATGGATTTGGGGGGTCGCCGCCACGCGCCATCCATGGCGCGGGGCGGCTAAACCGGCATCCCTGCCGGTTTACCCCCCAAATCCCTGTCGAATTCCGGCCAGCGTGGTTTAACGGGGCGCCTGAGATCAAAAACACAGCGAGGCGGCCTTATAGCCGACCTGATCGTTGAAGCGTGCGCGTACCCCTGTGGGAGCGAGCTTGCTCGCGAAGGTCGTTAACGATGACGCGGGAAGCCAGAAAGAACGCGGCGTTCTCAGGTTTTTCGCGAGCAAGCTCGCTCCTACAGAAAAGCAAAAGCGCCGCCAGCGTATCTGCGATACGCAGCGAGTCGCTCTTGATCTTGCTTTTGATCTTAGACGCCCCGTTAAACCACGCTGGCCGAACGCAGGCTTGCAGCCGTGGGTAACCCGGCGTCCCGCCGGAGTGAGGGCACACCGAGCCTAGGCGAGGTGCCGAGTGGTGGGGCAAGAGCGTTTTGCTTACTTTTGCCTGGGCCGGCATTCCGGCTTTTCAAAAGTGAGCCGCTGTAAAAGCGGAACCCTAAGTGGCCGTTGCCCAAATAACGGATATGTACCCAAGACGAAAACCAACATCCTGCTCGGCTGTCAGGCCGCCACAGGAGCAAGCTCCCTAGTTTGCTGCGCGACAGCGTCACATCGAAGATGTGGTGGGGACTCCCACATTTAGTCCAGGGGCCTCTACTTGCTTTCCTCAGCCTTGCCTTCCTGCATCTGCACCGACGACTTGGTCCCGCTGGTATTGTCCTTGGTGGTGTTGTCGGAGCTGTCAAAACAGCCGTGAAGCATGAACGCGCTGCACAATCCCAGGCACATATAGAGCTTCTTCATGATGATTCACCTGCTGCTGAGTGAGTGATATCCAGGGCGCCAGACGAGCGCAACGTTCGTGGGCCCGTTATATATCTGTCCGGAACGAAGGCGCAGGCGTTCAACAAATCGGTGCAGGCTTGGACGAATGGTCGGCCACTCGTCGAAGCCTGTGCAAATTGTTAAAACTTTAGCGCCCATGGCCTCTTCAAATGCATATGAAGCGGCGCATTCGCCCGCCACCTCAAGCAAGCGCGGAGATTAGTTCATGAACGTCCGACTGCCGATCACCTTGCTACTCATCCTTACGTCCTCGACGGCCCTGGCCGACGCCTGCGATGTGGTTACACGCGGGCAAAGCGCCCAGGTGCCGACGGTCGAGCAACATACCTGCTACCGCTACGAGGGCATGCCGCCTGAAGCCATCGACTGGTCTTGCAGCAACGAGAACAAGGAGATGATGCCTACTACGAAAAACAAGGTGGCGGCCTGTGCCAGCAACCATGTCGCCAGCTGCAAGGCCACGCCGACCCAAGAGGCCCTGGCCAACCCCCATTCGACGTCCAAGGCGCCGGATCACGAAGGCGCATTGCTGCCCAAGAATGCCCGCGTAGTGACCTACTACTACGCCGCCAATGATCTGGTCCAAGCCAAGATCGACTGTGAAAAAGCCGGCGGCGAATGGGCCTCGCAGCCAGTCAAATAAGGCATCGCTAGCCTTGCTCGCCGGCCAGGGCGCGCTGGTGAAAATGTGCCAGCCGCTTCAAGGCATGCTCCGCCGCGTAAAGCTGCACCTGCTCCCGGGAACCCAGGAAGCGTTCCTTGCGGCTGAAAATACTCACCCCCTGCCCCATCCGATAAGCCCAGGCGAAGCAAATGGTCCCGGCCGGAATGCCGTCCACGTCATCCGGGCCGAGCAGCCCGGTGGTGGCCACGGCCACGCCCGCGGGACTGTCACGCATCGCGCCTGCGGCCATCTCACGGGCGACCTCGCAACTGGTGAGGTTGAAGGTCTCAATCGTATACGCACGCACGCCCAACAAACGCTGCTTGGCTTCAGGGGAATACACCACGTACCCACTCTCGATACACGCCCCACCGCCCTCGACTTCCGACAGCAGGGTGATGATTTTCCCCGCTGTACAGGACTCGGCCGTGGTAAGGGTCATATCGTATTGTTTCAGGTATTCAATCGTGGAAACGGCGATAGACACGGTTTTATCCTCCTGCACGTCATGTGCGAGCCTGATGCTGGTTCAGTACGTGGCCAGGTAGTCGGCCAAGGTCTGTGCGCACGCTTGGATCGCACCGTCGACAATCACCTCATAGCCATGGGTGTTTTCCGTGGGAATCGCCACACAGCCGGCACGGGCCGAGGTGCCGTTACTCATGACCGCGCTGGCATCCGAGGCAAAATCCACCAGCAGGGCATATTGCGGCGCATAACCACAGCGTTGCGCTGCAGCCGCCAGGCCGCTCACTACCGAGCGGGTGTAGTAACCTTTCAGGTCACCGGTATTGATAATTGGATCGACCCCCAGGCGCGTACCGTACTCATGCATCACCGGGCCGACTTCCACCGCGATGGTAGTATCGCCCGGCAGCGTTGCCGCAGCGTACATGGCGCCGGCATTGCACTCTTCTTCAAGGGTGGTGAAGACGAAGTACGCATCGCAGGAAAGCGCTTGTCGTCGTCGTTTTAGGCACTGCGCAGCAAGGAGTACCGCGGCGATGGGCGCACGGTCGTCCAGGAAGTGCGCGGCAATGGCATCCCCCACCCGAAACGGCTCGCGCCAGTGTTGGCTCAGGGTTACGCGGCTGCCGGGACGCACCCCGCAGTCACGCAAGGTCTGAGTTGAGCAACGGGTGATGACATGCACATCATTCCAGTGCACATCCCCGGACAACACATCGGCGCCCTGGGGTGCATTGGACGTCATGTGCATCGAGCCAAAGGACAGCACACCCGGGATAAACTGGTGATCGCCGAGAATATCCACCGGGCACATGCCGAAGTTCACCGGGTTCGCGCCGCCCAGCGCCGTCACACGCAACGTGCCATCCGCTTCGACATGCTTGACCACCATGGCGATTTCATCCATGTGCGCCATGACTTTCACTCCACGCCCGGGCTCGTGGCTGCCCTGCGCCGCCTTGACCAGGCCAATCACGTTGCCAGCGGGATCGACCCAGGTTTCGTCACACAACGGCCCGAGGCTTTCCAGGCAAATGGCACGCACCTCGTCTTCCTGGCCTCCGGGGCCACGCGCGCGCAACAGCCGTTCAAGCAGTTGTGCCACGTTCTGTGCATCGTCGTTGGAAGGGTCATTGTTTGGCTGGGGCTGCATCCGCCGGGTTCTCCTTTGTCGAAATCGATATCGGACGGCTCATCGGCGACGCTGCTCGCTATGCCCGCCGCCGCGCTTGGGTACTTATGAAAAATGACCCGTCGCGCTGACCAGTGTTCCAAAACTTTTAGCAACTGGGCTGCCTTCCCGGCGACGCGGGGCCTCTGGACAGGCGCTCGCCAATCCGGTTGAACACCTGCGCGGCCAAGCCTTCTAACCCTCGGTACAGCCTCACCGACCATGGAGGGAATCCACGATGAAAAAACTCAGCCTGACACTGTCCATTGCCTTGCTGACCGCCTGCGCCAGCAACAACTCACCGTCCAATGTGGTTGCGCCCGGTGATGCTAAGTCGCCCACCACGCGCACCCTGGATGCTGGCGCTGCGGTGCTGCAATCGCGCCCGCCGGTGGATGCGTTGAATGCCTACCTGGACGGCTTCCATTTCTACAACGGCCACCCCGAAGTGCAGATGGAAGCTCATCACTACTGCGCGATCCTCAATGAAGAAGTGATCCAGTGCGTGATCTACGACGGCAACCGCAAGGATGCCAAGCTGATGGGGGTGGAATACATCATCAGTGAGCAGCTGTTCAACGCCCTGCCCGCGCAGGAGAAGGCGCTGTGGCATAGCCACGTACATGAGGTCAAATCAGGCCAGTTGGTTGCACCGGGCATTCCACAGTTGGCCGAACATGCCCTGATGGAGAAACTCGTGCATACCTATGGCAAGACCTGGCACACCTGGCATACGGACCTTCACAAGCAGCTGCCGTTGGGCGTGCCGCAACTGATGATGGGGTTTACCGCCGACGGCCAGGCCGACCCGAAGATGGTCGCCGAGCGGGATAAGCGCCTGGGCGTGGACAGCAACCAGAAGAAGGCCGCACGCGCGGATATCGCCACTCCCGCCATTGCTCCTGGGGCGGATGCGTGGCGCCAAGGCAGGATTATCCAGATCGACGACCCGACCCGGACTCCCCACCGGCACTGACCGCTGACCACCGAAGTGCCAGCTATCGAGGTGTCCGACAATCTTTCTGAATTTTTTCTGGCGTCAAATATCTGTAGCACATGAGCTTAGGGAGGCCTCATGAAAACCAACGAACTGTTTACCATCGAGTATCAACTTCACGGCAAGCCCAAATCGTTCATCTTGCGTGCGCCGCAGATGAATACTGCCGACGCCTGGCATTGGGCAAGTTGCGATGCCGGTGTGGCGGTCATACCGAGGTTCGGGCAAAACAACCTCAAGCGCGTTTCCAAACCGATGGCGGAAAAATACGGCATCACTGATGTGCGCTGGTGCGGTGCGGCGCAACTCCAGTGGGCGGAGGATTTGACACAATGAACGGCCAGACGCTCGACTACACGCCTTCAGAGGGATGGGATGACGAAATAGCGCAGAACACCCGGATGTTTTTCGAAGCCGATCGGCTCGATACCTTGGCGTACCAAATCATCGAGTCCTACAGCGGCGACGCGAGCACCTGGCTGCGTTTCACCGAAGCCAAGAAGCTCGCGGATGCGCAACGCACGGCGGCGTATCAAGAATGGATGCGCATCCATCGAGCGAAGGGAAGTAAGCGCCAACCCGGGCGTTACTCGTAGGGGATAACCGAGATCTTGCCGTTGCGCTCCAGAATCGCGAAGCGTATCTGCCGGATCTCGACAAGCCCTTGGGTGGACCGGGCCGCCTCAAGGATGTCGCCTTCATCCAGGCGCGCATGCTTGAGGCGTTTGTGCAGTACCTGGCCCTCCTCGACCAGCACCGTCGGCCCACCATCCAGCACCCGTGCCAACCCGGTTGAGCGCTGCTTGACCAGCGAGAAGCCAATGTCGATGGCAATCAAGGTGACGATCACCATCACGGCATTGGTCAGCGAGAAATCGTCACCGAGCAGTGCCTGCTGGGTGGCCTCGCCGATGACCATCAACAGCACCAGGTCAAAGGTGGTGAGTTCAGCCAGTGTGCGCCTGCCGGCCGCCTTGAACAGCACCAGCAGTACCAGGTAAATCGCCGCAGCCCGCAACACAGAGTCCATGGTCGCCCCTAGGGATAAATGAATTGGGAAAGGCCCACTGAAGCGCCCGATGCCAGCGCCACCTTGGTTTGAAAGCTGCCAACACCGTCGCTGTTGAGGGTCACGTGAAGCATCGCATGACCGTCGTTGTCGCTCAGCACCCACACCTTCATGCCATCGCCTGCGGTACTGGCCTTGAGTGGCTGGGGTTGCAGCATTTGTACATTGAAGCCCTGCAACAGCGCGCCACTGAGCTCCACCTCAAGGGGCTCACGCGCCCGGCCTTGCACATGAATCACCAGTGCATCGGTAGCACCATTGCGCAGGAAGCGCTGGTACTCGACACGCAGCTGCCCATCGGCGCTACGTACCTCGGCACTGCTCAATGGGCCCTTGGAAAACAGGCCGGCCAAGGTCAAGCCCATCAACAGCACCATTGCATACCAACCCCATCGTTCGAAGCGCCAGACCTTACGTTGCAAGGTCATGTCCTCGCTGACCGGGTAATTGCGGCTATGCAGGTCACGATGGTCTGGCGGCTTCATACCCTGTCCCCGGGTCCGGTTCATAACCTTTTAGGTGTGCGTGGGGCCGCGCGGGTTCATTCTTTCGAGGGACCCTCCAGCCACCATCTAAAAAGAAGATGGTTTGGGCGGAACTGAATCGTTGAAATGATCGAAATTTCAGCGGCAACCCAGTTGATACCGAGCCTTTTTAAGTGGGTCACAGCTCTATCAGTCCCGCTTAACCAGGAGCCTCGTCATGCAATACAACGACACGTACACCCAGATGATGGCCTGCCGTCAATTGGCGATGGAGCAGAACCAGAAGCTGTTCAACCAGGCCAATGCCCTCAGCCGCAGCGCATACCAATTGCTGGAAAGGCCCGACCTGGACAGCGAGCTGTTTGATCAATACCTGCACCTGCGCGGCAAGGCTGAGGCGCTGTTCCGTGAAGCGATTGATCACCTCGGCGTGCTCAACGAGCATTTTCCGGCGCCGTCTTCATTGCTTGAAAATGAGCGTTCCAGAAGCGCCCAAATTGCCAAGGAGGTGGCCTGATGAACGACTCACAACGCGCCTGGGAGCTGGCCATGGTATTGATTGCCAATGGCAGGATCCCGTTCGACCCGGCCAACCCGAGGGGGTCAGTGAAGATCCTCTCGCGGCATCTTCAAGCGCTGGAAGCAGCGTTGCATGACCAGGCGATTGCCGCCGATACTGCGCCGACGCACATCACCGGGCATGAACACACACGCCACGAGCGCCTGGGCAAAAACCGCAGGCCCGCGCTGGTGTGTGCCGATTGAGAGTGGGTAACCCTGTATGGTAGTTTCGATCTGGAACCTCTCCATGGCCACTGTACGGGACACCACGACTGTGACTGATCAGCAAGCAGGCTGGATGAAAGCGCAAATCGAAGCGGGCCATTCATGACTGAATCCCGCTTTGCCGCCGCTCCCCCACACTGGCTGATCCGCCAGGCCATGCCCGATGATGTGCATGCCCTGGTCGCACTGGATGCCTACGCCACCGCCCACGCCAGCCGTCGTGTGTTTATCTATGACGCGGTGGTTCGCCAGCAATGCCTGGTCGCCGTCGACGCTGGCGTATGCGCGGGTTACCTGGTGCTCACCCATGACTTTTTCGATCACGGTTTCGTCGCGCTGGTGGTTGTGTCACCCACGCACCAGCGCCAGGGTGTGGCCCTGCGTCTGCTGGCGGCAGCCGAAGCGGCCTGCAAGACGCCCAAGCTCTTCGCTTCGACCAATGCCTCCAACATCGCATCCCAGGCACTTATGACCAAGGCCGGGTTTGTCCCCAGCGGGCAGATCGAGAACCTTGACGAAGGTGACCCGGAGCGGGTGTACGTCAAATTCATTCGCTGATCGACAATCCATTCATGACTGATCACGCCCAGGCGATCACCCACGCAGCCAAGTAGAGTCCCACGCCAAACACCCCATGATTGATCAGGCTGCGTAGGCAATTCTTGCCGGGCATAGGCGTCTTGGATGAGGCAAATCCCGCGCCCATGGCGGGCTGTATCACCAACAGCGGGACGGCCACGGTGACCACACCCAACACGAGGGCCGGCACAAAGGTGGGCGCTTGCAACCAATCAGCCCCTTCAACCCACACCAGCAGCAGCGCAAAAACCACACCCGTGACGTAATGCGCGATCCAGCCCAGGGTCACTTCCCCTCGAACCGGTAACGCCTGGCCGATGCTCGAATGAGTGAAACGGCCTTGGCACGCATGGCCAACCCAACGCCCCACAAACGCGAAATTCAGCGTTGGCACGCCAAGGGCCTTCATCAGCAGCATCCACATATCCATCACCACGGTAGCCCCTGCCCCCAACAACACAACCTGTGTAACCCCTTCCAGCGCTGTCATACCGACCTCTTAGTCATGGACCCATTCAACCTGCGCAGGCATCATAGAAGTTGAAGTCAACTTCAAGTCAATGGTCTGCCAATGGATATCACCGAGGTCGTCAAACGCACGGGCATTCCTGCCCATACGCTGCGTTTTTATGAAAAGAAGGGGCTGATTACATCGACCAGCCAGCCCGGTGCTCGCCGTCATTTCGCAGCAGCGGTCGTTGAGCAGTTGGCGATCATCGCCCTCGGGCAGGCGGGTGGCCTGTCGCTGGACGAGATACACGCCATGCTGTCACCCAATGGCCAGGCCAATGTGGATAGAGCGGTACTGCTGGCCAAGGCCGACGAGATCGATGCGACGGTCAAACAACTGAAGGCCATGAGTCGGGGTTTACGTCACGCCGCCGCCTGCCCCGCACCCAATCACGCGCAATGCCCGAATTTCCAGAGGTTGCTCAAAATCGCTGCCGCTGGGGCGTTCAAGCGCACTACTGTCGGCCGCCACACCGGGGTTCGGCCTGTTCACTCAACCATTGAGGCATCATGATTCGCGACTTTCAACACACTGACCTTGAACCGGTGCTGGATATCTGGCTGCAAGCATCGATCCTCGCCCACCACTTCATCGCCCCCCAGTTCTGGCATGAGCAACTGGGCGCCATGCGTGACGTCTACCTGCCCAGCGCCGTGACACGTGTGTTTGAGGCCGACGGCAAAGTCCTCGGGTTCAGCTGCGTGTATGAAGATACCCTGGCGGCGCTGTTTGTCGCGCCCGCGCATCAGGGCGGCGGCGTGGGTACGCGGTTGCTCGCAGACGCAATGCAATCCCGATCAGTTCTACAACTGAGCGTGTATTCGCAAAACTTACCCAGCCTGCACTTTTACAAGAAGCACGGGTTCATCGTACTCAACGAACAACGGGACGAACATACGGGTCACTTGGAAAAGGTCATGTGCTGGAGCGCTGCTGGCGTCCGAGGAACCTTTCCTTGAATACACAATCTGTGGTTCACCCTTTTGAGCTGATGTGAGAACCGCCTTCCATGATCCTGATAAAAGCCGCCTTCTGCCTTTCACTGCTCAGCGCCGGCTTCATCGTTGGCTATGCCGCGAAACCTACAACTGAGCTGCAAGTCACCGCTGGCCAGCTCATGAAGTGCGGCGAACTCACGATGCCGACACTTGGGATGTGAGCCGGCAAGCACATAAGTACAGGCCGTTTCAGCCGCCCGAAGCAATGTCCATGGGCTGCCGGGAAAACCCATTGCGCCCGGCAGCCTTGGCACCGTAAAGCGCCGCATCGGCCGCCTCGATCAAACCTGATACTGGCTCCAGCCGTGAGCCTGTACCCGTCGCAATGCCGATACTCACACTCACGCGCCCGAACGGGCTGCCGGAATGGGGGATGTTTGCCTGTTGCAGTCGCGCAAGGATCCTTTCTGCGACCACCGTCGCGCCTTCGATGTCGGTCGCCGGCATGATGATCGCTATTTCTTCTCCGCCATAGCGCGCCACCAAGTCTGATGGTCGCTGCACACAGCCCTCCAACAGTGTACTGACTGCCTGCAAACACGCATCTCCCGCGACGTGACCGCAGGCATCGTTGAAGCGTTTGAAATAATCGATATCGATCATGAGTAACGCCAGCGAGGTGCCGTCGCGCTGCGCTCGGCGTGCTTCCAGGGCCAGGGTTTCGTCGAAGCAGCGGCGGTTTGCCAGGCCGGTCAGCGCATCCTTCTTGGCCAATAGCGCCAATTGTCGATTGGAGTCGAGCAGCTGTTGCTGGGCCACGTGCAACGCCTCTTCCGCCGCAGTACGTCGGCGGATATCCAGGATCAGGAACCAGCCGATCACCCCCGTCAGCCCCAGTAGCCCCGCCACCACCACAGCAGACAATGCCGCCTCGATACGCCACGCCGCAAGGGCCTCGCGCTTGCCCAACGCGACCGTGGTGATCAGCGGCAGGGTCTCGCTTTTGCGGAACGCGTAGAGCCGCTCCACACCGTCCAGGCTGGAAGTGTAGGCGGCGGTGCCGACCGGTTGGTCGACAAGGTACTTGGCGTAGATAGGCGACTTGGAAAAGTTGCGGCCCATGTCCTGTTCACGGAAGGGGTAGCGCACCAGCAGGGTGCCGTCGGTATACGACAAACCGATCGCGCCGTCCTGGCCGACGTCGAGTTTGCCGAACACCCGCAGGAAGTTTTCCACCCCCAGGGTGACCGCAACCACCCCGGCGAAGTTGCCCGACGCATCATTGAAGCGGCGGCTGATGGTCACCACCCACTCGTGGTTGGTACGGCTCTGGATCGGCGGGCCGATAAAAGGCTCACGGCTCGGATCATCGCGATGATGAATGAAATAGGCGCGATCGCTGCTGTTGGCACCCACTGGGATCGGCCGGTTGGACGACATCAACCAGTGGCCGTGATGGTCGTAGACGGTGATGCCACTGAGTTGCGGCATCAACGGCTGCTGCCGACCGATCAGGGTACTGATACGCTCGATCTGCGCCGGGCCACTGCCTTCGGTTTCCAGGCGTTCGACCAGCCCGAGCAACAGCAGCGAGCTTTGCCGCACGATACCTTCGGTGTAGGTGGTGAGTGCCTGGGTAAGGTTCAGGCCGTGCACGTCCACCTCCGCCAGCGCGCGCTCACGGGAAGACAGGACTTTCCAGATGGTCAGGGAGGTCAGGGAACAGCCAATTACCAACAGCAAAAGCATCACAAGGCGAGTATCACGCTTCACGTCAGTACCTTAAGGAAAGTCCGGTTTCCCATTCCAGTCGTCATTCAAACGCCGGCGCTTAGCCGCGGTCACATGTTCCGCGGTGCAAGCATACAAGCAGTCTGGCGTGGCTGCAGCTACTGTGAGCGCAAGGGTTGAATCCGTGCTGGGGCTGCAGGGGGAAACCGGCTCGGAGAAATCAGCATGCAGGATTTTCTCGCCGGCTTTGATGATCAAATCCAGGCAGCGCTGGCCTGGACTGCCGCCAGGCCTGGCCGGCGCTCACTGACGCCTGCATATCTGACTCATTTGCCTCCCGTCACATCCAGGAACGTACCTGTCACGAATGACGCCTCGGCACTGGCCAACCACAAAATCGCCCGGGCCACCTCCTCCGGCTGACCGCCACGCCCCATGGGGATCGAGTCCTTGACCCGATCGACCCGCCCCGGCTCGCCGCCGCTGGCATGCATGTCGGTGTAGATGTGCCCGGGGCGCACACAGTTGACGCGGATGCCTTCCCGGGCCACTTCCTTGGCGAACCCGATGGTGAAGGTTTCCAGCGCGCCCTTTGACGCCGCGTAGTCGAGGTATTCATTCGGGCTGCCAAGACGCGCCGAGGCCGAGGAGATGTTGATCACCACACCGCCTGCACCGTTGTGCCGATACGCCATACGCTTCACCGCCTGCTGGGCGCAGAGCATCGGTCCGATGGCGTTGACCGCGAAAATGCGCTGCATACGCTCCAGGCTCAGGCCCTCGAGGCGCGACTGAGTCGCCAGCACGCCGGCATTATTAACCAGGACGTCGAGGCGCCCGAACCTGCGGTCGATGGCCGCGAACAAGGCGGCGATCTGATCGGGCTCGGCGCTATCGGCCCGTACGGCCAGGGCTTTGCGGCCCATGGCCTCGATATCCGCAACCACCGCCAGCGCCGCGGGCTCGTTGGCAACGTAACTGATCGCCACGTCATAGCCTTTTGCGGCGGCCAGCCGGGCGGTCGCGGCACCCACTCCGCGACTGCCACCGGTGATCAGAATCAGCGGTGCCTGCAAGACGTCAACCATTGAAAATACCTCCTTAGAAAATGGCTGTTTAGCCGATGATGAAGGTGCCGCCGGCGATCACTACACACGCAAGGATCCTGCGTGCGGTAAGGGTTTCGCCAAGAAAAAAGTAGCCAATCAACATCGCGAACAACACGCTGGTTTCGCGCAATGCCGATACCGCGCCCAACGGCGCTTCGTTCATGGCGTAGATCACGATTGCGTAGGCCAGCAAAGACACCAGCCCGCCGACCGCCGCGGCCAGGGTTCCGGGGCGCGGGCTTAATAAACTGCGGGCATCGCGCAGGCCGATGTACACCGCTGGCATCAGCACGCCCCACAACGCGCACATCCATACGGTGTAGGCCAGCGGTGCGCCGGAGAGCCTGGCGCCAATGCCATCGACGACGCTGTAGGCGGCGATGAAGCAGCCCGTTCCCAGCGCATAGGGCAGGCTGGGAATCGAAAGCCGGCGCCCGCTGAAGGCCAGGGAAATAATCCCGCCTGACACCAGCGCAACCCCCAGCAACTCGCCGGGGGCAATGCGCTCCCCGGCGAAGACCGCAGCCCCCAGGGTGATCAGTGCCGGCGATGAGCCACGGGAAATCGGATAGATCTGCCCCAGGTCGCCCACCCGGTAGCTGCGCACCAGGAACAGGTTGTAGCCAACATGCAGCAATGCCGAAAGCACCCCATAACCCCAGCTCTCAATCGCCGGCGGTGCCATGAACACTGCGGCGATGACACAGGTGACGGCAATGACCATGCACATGACCGTCATCGACCATAGCCGGTCGACACCACCGCGCAATAGCGCGTTCCAGCTGGCATGCAGCAGTGCGGCGAACAGCACCAGGAAAATGATATGAGTCGGCATGCGCCATCTTAGGCAAGCCAAGGCCCCGGCTTACAGCGAAGTCTCCTCATCACAGCATGAACAGTTACTCATACTGCCCGTTGCAGTTTCAGCGATTCTGCGAGCAACCATTGACGAAAGCTGACCACATGGGGTTGCGATTCGATGCCCTTGGGGCACACAAAATAGTAGGCAAGCGGTGACGGGAACGGCACATCGAACAGGCGCACCAGGCGGCCATCGCTGATTTCCTGCTCCACATGCCCGCTGCGCACCAACGCGATGCCATGGCCGAGCAAGGCCGCCTCGACGGTCATGTTGGTGTCGCCAAACCTGACGCTTTCCCTGAGCGGCGAAAAGGCCAGCCCCACCGCTTGAAACCAGACCTCCCATTTCGGCGCCAGCTCGGCGCCATCCCGAGCCAGCAAGGGGAAGTCCAACAAATGGGCGGGGCTGCCCGGGGTGCCGAGACGCCGCAACAGTTCGGGGCTGGCCACGGGAAACACCTGCTCGCCGAACAGGAATTCCGAATACAGGCCCGGGTAGTTCCCCTTGCCCAGCCGGACCGCGACATCGGCTTGGGCGTCGGAAAAGTGGATGACGTCGTCCGTGGTGTCCAGCGCAACCAACAGCTCTGGGTGCTGGCGCGCGAGGTTCGGCAAGCGTGGCAGCAGCCATTTCAAGGCAAAGGAATAAGTGGTGCTGACCTTGAGCCGTACCCTGCCCTTTTGCTCGCGCAGGTCGGCCAGGGCGGCCTCCAGGCTCATGAAGAATTCCCGTACGATGGGCGCCAGCGTAGCCCCCGCGGCCGTCAGGCGTAACGACTGGCCACGCTCGAACAACGCCAGACCCCACAGCGCCTCCAGATGCTTGAGCTGGTGGCTGACTGCGCTCTGGGTGACATGCAACTCCTGGGCGGCCGCCGTAAAGGTCGGATGCCGAGTAGCGGCTTCAAAGGCGCGCAAGGTCGCGGTGGGCGGCAGATCTCTCATAGGTAGGGTATCCGGCGAGTTGGCAGCAAGCGCTGAGCATGAGCGTTCACTCATGTTAGCGCTAATGCACGAGGTTCGCGTACTGCTCCAGCAGCCACGCCAAGTCCTGATAACCGCTCGCCAGATGAGGCGCGCCAAGCCTGCTCAACGAGCGGGATGTGCGCCGCGCCTGTGCGGCGCCGATTGCGGGATGATGGGCATATCGTGCAACCCGCCGCGCACCGCTTTGCACACATCGGGCAACGGGAGATGCCGGATCAATGCCGCTGGCTTTGCGCTGTAGCCGATTCAATTGCTTGCTCAGTTGCAGCGACAAGTAGCCCGCCTGGTATTCGTGCGGGTGATCAGCGCCAAGCAAACTCTTCAACGTCACTAACCGGTGTTGTTGCTTGGCTTGCCATTGAGCATGATCGATTGTACTGGCCTGGCGTAGCAGCAGGCGTGTGTGCTGGTGCAGCGCACGTTTCAATGCGCGTACCTGCCTGGCTGGCTCTTTGGGCAGGATCTGGAACGCCAAGAGGCACACAAGCATCGCCACGATCCAGGCCAGCGCCTGGTTGGCGAAACCGACGAAATCGTAGGTGGCGGTCATGCCGGTGCTCACCAGGGTGTTGAACCCGATCAAGTAGGCAACCCCTTGCAGGGCATGGCGCGGCTGGCTCGTCGCATGGATGCCGAACGACCAGAACCCTGCCATGACCAGCAACAATAGAGGGAAGCCATTGATCTGCGGCATCAGCAGAAATTTGCACAGCGCTGCCGCCACAATCGCGTAGAGCGTGCCGCGGATAAAGCCGTTGATGCCTTGGGTCGGCGCGGCAGCGGTCGCCACCAGTGTGCAGCACGGCCCCAGCACCGCGAGTAATGTGGGCCCCTGATCCCAACCGCTGAAATACCAGATCGCACCCGCACTCAGTGTGGCGAACAGTGCCCGGATGCCGTTTCGTGCCGCGTCCGCGTAATTGCGGTGATAGCCCACGGCGCGTATCGGCCCGCGGCGGGCATGATCGAGGCTGGAGAAGTTCAGCAAGGCCGCGCCCAGGTCCGTCAGTTGGTCGTCCAAGCGATCGCTGCGCAACCGCACCTGTGGGCTCGAGTCGGCGCGAGCATCCGCCCAGCGACGCAATGGCTCCAGCGTATCGGCCGCAGCGCGAAAGTCGCAGCGGGCATCCGCCAGGTATGCACTCAGTTGCTGCAACCCTGTGCTTATCCGGAAGCGCAACGCCGGGTTGATTCCGTGGTAGGGGTGCTCCGGGTGCGCGTCGAGCACCGCCGAGTGCAGATGCGCCAGGCCGGCCTGAATCGCCAGCTGCCGCGAGCGGATCAGCGACGACTCGCCACGGCCTAGCCCCAGCTGGTCGTCCACCTTGCTGATATCGATCGCGAGCTGGTGCCGTTGCGTCGCCAGCTGCGCAGGCTCTTCGCCTACAAGGCTTGCCGCGAGCAACCGGGCACTGCGCGCGCAGGCGTCGACGAGCGAGCTTCGAACTTTATGCTCCATGGTCTTGGCGCTGAACAGCGTCGCTACCAGGCTCAAGCTGAGCACGCCGAGTGCTACCGCCGTGCCACGGGTGATGATGTGGTCGAAACCCTGCTCCGGCGCGACGATGGCAGGGCCCAAGGCCAGGCAGACGGTATAGCCCGCCACCACTGCCGCAGTGGCCTGGTAATGACGCAAGACCGTCATTGCACCGACGCACAGGCCCAGCCATATACCGACGCCCAGTATGAACAACAGCATCTGTTGCGCGAACAATCCAATCAGCACGAAGGCCGCGACCATGCCGACCAGGGTGCCCAGCATCCGGTACACACCCTTGCCTCGCACTGCCCCCTGGATAGGCTGCACCAGCAGCAACACGGTGGAAGCGCCCGCAAACGGCGAATCCAGATGCAGTTGCAAGCCGAGCCACAGTGCCAGGCCGGCCGCCAATAGACTGCGCAGCACGTAGGCAAGCGTGGCGGATGTCCAGGGCCGAGGGATCGCCGCTAAAACGCGTGTCGCCAGGCCAGTCATCACATGAACGCCTGCAGCCATTGGGTGAGTCGCCACCGTGGTGCTCCGCCCGGCTGCGTCACTTCGACACTGGCGGTCATGCCCGCCGCCAACTCCACCCCGTCCGGCACCTTGTCCAACTCGATGCGCACGGGCACACGTTGCGCCAACCGAATCCAGCTGAAGGTCGGGCTGACCTGGGGCAAGCCGCTGTCGTTGCGCAACTCATTGGTGTCGGCAATGCCCCTGCCCAGGCTTGCCACGTGGCCTTGCAGCAGCGGGTCAAAGCCCATCAGCTTGATCGACACCGCTGCGCCGATACGTACACCCGGCAACTTGGTCTCTTCAAAATAGCCCGTGATCCAGAAACTATGACCGTCGACCACAAACAGGTTAGTGATGCCCGCCTGCGCGTAGTCACCGGGCTGCAGGCGCAATTGCGTGACATAGCCGTCCACCGGCGCACGAATGGTGGTGCGGTCCAGGTCGAGCTGGGCCTGGGCCAACTGGCTGCGTGCCGCGTCCAGGCGCGCCTGGGCCACGGCCAAGTCACGCGCGGCATTGTCGATCTCTTCACGGGCAATGGCGCCGCCCAGCTGCGCTCGCCGCTTGAATTGCGCGCTGCGCTGCTCGAACACACTGCGCGCTTCTGCGAACTCTGCGGTGCGCTGCTGCTGGGTCAATCGATAAGCACGCGCATCGATGCGATAGAGCGGGTCGCCCTTTGCCACCCATTGGTTGTCACTGGCCCACAACTGATCGATTTGGCCGGACACCTCGGGCGCAATGCGGATCACCTGTGCACTCACCCGCCCGTCCCGCGTCCAGGGCGCCAGCACATAAGCGCGCCAGAGTTGCAGGCAAAACACCAGGGCCAGCACACCAAGTCCCAGGGTGGCGGCAGTTTTAAGGAGTTTGACGATAGACATGCGCGGCCTCGCTCAGCAATGGACGACCATCGTCGACACGACGATGAGCGAGACGAAAAAACGCGCCAGCGCCGGGTGCCACGCCAGGTCCAACCAGCGGCGGGTCAGGCGCTCGATCAGCTGGTAGGCCAGGACGGACGCACCCAGGTAGATCAACAAGGGCGGAAAGTAGAGGTTGGCAATCGAGATTTCGCTGAGCATGGCAAGCACCGGGATTCGGGAGGTTGTGGCATTCGCCCGCCCACTGGAGGCGGGGCTTGCAGGTAATGCTAGGGAATTACTGCCACTGCCGATATTGAGTACACTGCCAAAATATAATCAAATTCGGACAACCCTGGATGACCTTGCATGGCCGAAATCCACGTCGATCAGTTTGAGTACGACACCCTTTCCCAGCCCGCCGTAGCGCTGATGCTGGAAACCCAGCGCAACGACAGCGAGTCCGCCGTACACAAGCACCGCAAGGGGCAACTGGTGGTGGCGTATTGCGGTGGCATTGTGTGCACGGTGGAAGATGGCGTATGGATGGTGCCATCAGGGTTCGGCGTGTGGATTCCGGGGGGCGTCGCCCACAGCAACCGCGTGACGGCCAACGGGCAGGTGTGTTTTCTGTTCGTGGAGCCCGGCGCTGCGTCGCTGCCGGGTCGCTGCTGTACCTTGGCGCTTACGCCATTGATCCTGGAACTGATCCTGCACCTGAGCGGCCAGGCCCAGGATTACCCGGCCAATTCGCGCAGTGCGCGGTTGGCCCACGTACTGCTCGAAGAACTTGAACTGGCGCCCACGGAACAGCTTTACCTGCCTTTACCCGCCTCAAACCCGTTGCGCACCATTGCCCGGGCACTGGCGCAAGATCCCGCCAACCGCACCACCATGGCGAGCTGGGCGCGTCACGTCGCCATGAGCGAACGCTCGCTTGCCCGCCTGGTAAAAGCCGAAACCGGCCTGACCTTCGGACAATGGCGCAAGCAGTGGCAGATCATCGTCGCCCTGCAAAACCTGGCCGAAGGGCAATCGGTGCAGAGAACCGCTGAAGCCCTCGGCTATGAGTCTGTCAGCTCGTTCATCACGATGTTTCGTAAAACCCTGGGCACTTCACCGGCCCGCTACCTGCGCAATACCACATTGCGGTAATGAGCCCAGTGAAAGCCATCAGCGGTGCCGGATGAAACTGCCGCAACCATAGCGGACTGAATGCACAATGCATGGCCGAGGCGGCTGACCCGAAGTTGTGTAGCAGCCGACGGTAACCACGATGCGCAGCGAGCCGCTCTTGATCTTGCTTTTGATCTGAGGCGCCCCGTTAAACCACGCTGGCCGGAATTCGACAGGGATTTGGGGGGTAAACCGGCAGGGATGCCGGTTTAGCCGCCCCGCGCCATGGATGGCGCGTGGCGGCGGCCCCCCAAATCTCTGTCGGATTACGGGCACACCGAGCCTGGGCGAGGTGCCGAGTGGTGGGGCAAGAGCGTTTTGGTTACTTTTGAGCTTTTCAAAAGTGACCCGCTGTAAAAGCGGAACCAATAGCAGCCGTTGCCCAAATAACGGATATGTACTCGGTCAAAGTCCAACATTCTGGTCGGCTGTCAGGCCGTCATCGGGAGCAAGCCCCCTCCCACATTTTTTACCGCGTGCAGTCAATCAGACCGCCACGAAATCAAGCTGCCTCGGTTCAGGGTCACACCAAAGCTGTGTACCGGCACAAGCAGCCTGGCACTCAAGTTCACCGATGCAAAATCGCCCGATGAATATCCTCCAACGCCATGACGCGCTGCGCGGCGTTGAGCTTGATCGCTTCCTTGGGCATGCCGAACACCACACAACTGGCCTCGTCCTGGGCCACCGTGGTGGCACCGGCCTCGAGCATCTCCTTGAGCCCGCGCGCGCCGTCGTCGCCCATGCCGGTCATGATGATGCCCGTGGCATTCTTGCCGGCGAACTTGGCCACCGAACGAAACAGCACGTCCACTGACGGCCGGTGCCGGTTCACCAGCGGGCCGTCGATAACCTGGGCGTGGTAATAGGCACCACTGCGGGTCACCATCAGGTGCTTGCCGCCAGGGGCGATCAGGGCCAGGCCAGGCAGGATGCGGTCATTGTTGCGTGCTTCGCGCACCTCGATCTCGCAGACGCTGTTGAGACGCTCGGCAAACGAGGCGGTGAATTTTTCCGGCATGTGCTGCACGATCACCATGCCCGGGCACACCCGCGGCAGCGCCGTCAGCACCGCCTCCAACGCTTGGGTGCCGCCGGTGGAGGTGCCGATGGCGACGATACGTTCGGTGGTCTGCGCCATGGCATGGCCGTTGGCGGCGGGCAGGATCGCATCCGCACTGAGCTTGCTGGCCGGGGCCAATGGCGACGGGCTGACACTGCGCTTGCCCAGGTTCCTGACGTTGGAGTTCGCTGCGGCACGGATCGCTGTCACCAATTCGGCCGCCGATTCGATCAGGAAGTTCTTCAAGCCGGTGGTCGGCTTGGTGATGATTTCCACGGCGCCCGCTGCCAGCGCCTGCAGGGAGGTTTCCGCGCCTTTCTGGGTCAGCGACGAGCAGATCACCACCGGCGTCGGCCGTTCGCTCATGATTTTCTTGAGAAAGGTGATGCCGTCCATGCGCGGCATTTCCACGTCCAGCACGATCACATCCGGCCATTCCCGGGTGAGTTTGTCCATGGCGAAAATAGGGTCGGAGGCGGCGCCCATGACGTGGATGTCCGGCGTGTCGGCGAGAATCGCCAGCAGTACCTGGCGCACCACGGCCGAGTCATCGACCAGCAGCACACTGATTTTTTTGGTAGGCATCTTGTTGAAGTGTTCCCATTGGTTGGTGCCGGACCCAGACGTTGCCGTTCCACAGGTCGAACATGACCGTGCGATAACCGGTACTGCCCATGTCCTGGGCCGTCAGGTGCAGGTGATAGCGCTCGGCGAGGGCCAGCGCTGCGCGAATATTCAGGCTGGCCACGTCCTGGGTCGGCAAGCGGCGCGGCTGATCGGGGAACATCTTGCCGCCGCCGAACAACTTGACCTGGTAATCCCGTGCATGGGTGCCATTGGCCTGGGCGTGGCGCAGCAACAGTTCCATGGCTTCGTCGCCATAGCGGCCATCCAGGGGCTGATGATCGCGCAGGCGTGCCGGCAGCATGAAGTGACACATGCCGCCGATCCGCCGTTGCGGGTGCCAAAAGGTGATCGCCACGCAGGAACCGAGCAAGGTGCGCAGGCGCGTCGGCCGCGTCGCAAAGCTGACCTGGCCGGGCGCTAAGACCACTTCGCTCGCATCGTCTGGTTTTTTCATGGCTTGCGGTAAATCGACGGCGCCACCAGCTTCAAGGTGTCGTTTACACCGTTGAGGCTTTCCGAGTGGCTGATGATGAAATAACCGCCGGGCTTGAGCAGCGGCAGCAGACGCGCGACCACCTGGCTCTTGGTCTGCTGGTCGAAATAGATCATCACATTGCGCAGAAAGATCACCTCGAACTCGCCCAGGGCCGGCAGCGCTTCGTTAAGGTTGACCTGGACAAAATTGACCCGGCTACGCAAGGCCTTGTCGATCAGGAAGGTGCCCTCCTGGCGGCCAGTGCCCTTGAGGCAGTACTTGGTCAGCAGCGGCTGGGGCAGCGTCCCGGCGCGCTCCATGGCGTAATGGCCGTTGCGCGCCTTGGCCAGCACCTGGGTGCTGATGTCCGAGCCGATCACTTCCCAGGGGGTGGTGCCCAGGCTCTCGGCCAGGGTCATCGCCAGGCTGTAGGGTTCTTCGCCCGATGAACTGGCCGCGCTCCACACGCGAAAGACCTTGCCCGGCGCCGCCTTGGGCAGCACCTGCTGGCGCAGGAAGTCGAAGTGCTTGGGTTCGCGGAAAAAATAGGTTTCGTTGGTGGTGAGCAAATCCAGCGCAACCTGCAGCTCGCCCTTGCGCTGGTCACTCATGATCAGCCTGAAGTACTCGCCATAGCTATGCAGCTCATAGTGCTTGAGGCGCTTGAACAGGCGCCCGGCAACCAGGGCTTTCTTGGCCGGCGACAGGTTGATGCCGGCCGCGCGGTACAGCCAGCTCTGGAACTGGCCGAATTCACGATCGTCGATGGAGGCGGTTTCTGGCATGGTCGGCACTCAACGCGGATCGAGGTCGAGGGCCGGCGCTTGGCCACCCTCGGCCAGGCTGGACATCTCATCGATGGAGAGCACCTTGTCCACCTCCAGCACGATCACGAACTTGCCGTCGACCTTGGCCATTCCACCAATGAAATCGGCGCGAATCCGCGCCCCGAAGCTGGGTGGTGGCTCGATCTGCGCGGCCGGAATCTCCTGCACCGCCGACACGGTATCGACCAGCAAGCCGATATCCTGTGGCTGGCCCTCTTCGGTATTCGCCTCGATGATGATCACGCAGGAGCGCCGGGTGATCGCCGAATTGGCCCGCCCAAAGCGCGCCGACAAATCCACCACCGGCACCACCGCGCCGCGCAGGTTGATCACCCCACGCACGAACGCCGGCATCATCGGCACCACGGTCAGGCTGCCATATTCAATAATCTCCTTGATCCCCAGGATGCCAATGGCGAACATTTCGCCGCCAAGCATGAAGGTCAGGTATTGCGCATCCTCATCCACCGCAACCGCGGTATGCCGAGTCGTCATCACTGCGCCCATGTCACTCTCCTTGTAGGCCCGCATCGATCGTGGGATCAGAAGCGGGTGAATTCCGATTCGTCCGGGGCACTGGCCAGGCTGTAGGCGAAGGCCGTGCGCGGTGCCTGTGGTTTCGGCCGTGGCGGCTGACGGTTGGGCTTGCTGCCAGGGCTGTCGACGCTGCTGCCCTGGACCGCGGCCCTGGGGGTTGAATCCAGCACGAAGAAGCTCATGGCCTGTTGCAATTGCTCGGCCTGGCTGCTCATTTCTTCGGCCGTGGCCGCCAGTTCCTCGCTGCTCGAGGCATTTTGCTGGGTCACCTGGTTGAGCTGGGTCATGGCCGTGTTGATCTGCCCGACGCCCGCGGCCTGTTCTTCGGAGGCAGCGCTGATTTCCTGCACAAGGTCGGAGGTCTTGTTGATGGAGGGCACCATTTCGTCGAGCAGCTTGCCGGCCTTCTCAGCCATGTCCACGCTGCTGGAGGACAGCTCGCCGATTTCCTGGGCGGCGACCTGGCTGCGTTCGGCCAGCTTGCGCACTTCGGCGGCCACCACGGCAAAGCCCTTGCCATGCTCGCCGGCCCGAGCGGCCTCGATGGCGGCATTGAGGGCAAGCAGATTGGTCTGGTAGGCGATGTCATCGATGATGCTGATGCGCTGAGCGATTTTCTTCATCGCCACCACGGTCTGCTGTACCGACTCGCCGCCTTCAGTGGCTTCCTTGGCGGCCTTGCTGGCCATGCCATCGGTGACCTTGGCGTTTTCGGTGTTCTGGTTGATGCTGGCGCTCATCTGCTCCACCGAGGCGCTGGTTTCCTCGACGCTGGCGGCCTGTTCACTGGTGGCCTGGCTCATCGATTGCGCGGTGGCACTGACCTGCTCGGAGGCGCTGGCGAGGTTATCGGCGGCGTTGCGCACTTCGCCGATGATATGCGCCAGCTTGCCGACCATATTGCGCATGGCGTTGAGCACCATGCCGGTTTCATCTTTGGCACCCGGTTCGATGTGGGCGTTGAGGTTGCCTTCGGCCAATTGCTCGGCAGCGGTTGCGGCTTGGCGCAGTGGGCGGGAAATGATGCGGGCGATGAATACCGCCAGGCCCAGACCGATCAGCAAGGCCGCGACCAGTACCGCGATGATCGACAGGCGTGCGTTTTCGTACAGCGCCGTGCCCTTGTCACCCGCGACCGTCGCGCCGGCGTCATTGAGTTCGACCATTTTCTGCAGGCGGCTGGTCACTTCATCGAAATGCCCCTTGGACTCCCCACTGAGCAAACCGCGCGCCTGGGCTTCCTGGTTCTGCCGGGAAAACTCGAGCAATTGCTTGCTGCTTGCCAGGTACGCTTCCCATGCGCTTTTTACGCTGGCCAACAGCTGACGATCCTCATCAGTCGACAGCAACTGCTCATAGGTGCCCATGCGGGTTTCGAACTGTTGGCGCGCGTCGGCGGCTTCACGTTCTGCCTGGGCCTTTTCCTCGGCGATCTCGGTCGCGAGGTGGCGGTTTTCCTTCAAACGATAGTTGGCGGCAAAAAAACGCATGCCTGCCGCTGCGCGCATGGAAGGCATCCAGTTGCCCTTGATATCCTGGGCGGCCTGGTTGACGGCGCCAAGCTGGTGGATGGCGAAGCCACCCATGGCCGCAGTGAGCGCCAGGACCACCAGGAACGAGCTGATCAACTTGGTGGAAATCTTGAGATCGTAGAACCATTTCATCGGGGAACCTCCATGGAATTGCAAAGACATCAGCGAGCGACGACCGGCGGCGATTGAGGCGCCTGGGGCGTGCGGGCTTCCAGTTGTACGATTTGGTTGAGCAGTGCCGGTACATCCAGGATCAGGGCCACCGCGCCGCTGCCCAATATGGTCGAGCCGCTGATGCCGCGCAGTGCGCCGAACAGCTTGCCGAGCGGTTTGATCACGGTCTGGAACTCGCCGAGCAGGTCATCCACCACCAGCCCGGCCTTGTGTTCGGCATAGCGCACCACCACCACGTTCTGGCGCCGTGCAGCGGGCCCTTCGTGGCTGAAGTGTTCGCGCAGGTCCACCAGCGGCAACACCTCGCCACGCAAGTCCAGATAGCCGTCGTCGCGGCTGGACTGGCGCTGGCGTTCATCCAGCTCGATGCATTCCTGGACCATGTCCAGGGGAATCACATAGGTGGACTGGTCGATGGCGACCAGGAACCCATTGATGATCGCCAGGGTCAGCGGCAAGCGAATGCGCACCACGGTGCCTTCGCCGGGGCGACTGTCCAGGTCGACGGTGCCGCGCAACAAGGTGATATTGCGCTTGACCACGTCCATGCCGACGCCGCGCCCGGACAGGTTGGTCACCGCCTCGGCGGTGGAGAAACCGGCTTCGAAGATCAGGTTGTAGATCTCCTGGTCGGTCAACACCGCACCGCTGGCCACCAATCCACGTTCCTGGGCTTTTTGCAGGATGCGCTCGCGGTTGAGCCCGGCGCCGTCATCGGCGATTTCAATGACGATGCTCCCGGAGTCATGGTAGGCATTGAGGCTCAGGTGGCCCTTGCCCGGCTTGCCCGCCGCCTGCCGCGCATCGGCGCTTTCGATACCGTGGTCCATGGCGTTGCGCAGCAGGTGCATCAGTGGGTCGCCGATTTTCTCGACCACGGTTTTGTCCAGTTCGGTTTCCGCGCCACTGATGATCAGTTCGATGTCCTTGCCCAGTTCCTGGCTGATATCGCGCACCACGCGGCGGAAGCGGTTGAACGTATCACCAATGGGGATCATGCGCAGGTGCAGGGCGCCATCGAGGATCTCCTCCACCAGCGCCGATACCGTCGAGGTCGCCTCTTGCAAAGGGTCGTTGTCACAGGAGCGGGCCAACAGGCTTGAGCCGGCACTGGCGATCACCAGTTCGCCGACCAGATTGATCAGCTCGTCGAGCTTGTCGGCGTTGACCCGCACGTAATTACCGTCGCGGGTTTTCGTCTCGGTGGCTGGCGCAGAACGCTGCGGTGTCGCCGCCACGACGCCCTGCTCTGCCTGGGTGACCCGGTCGCCGGCAACGACCGCAGTGCTCCCAGGCGCTTCGTCGACAGCACTGATGTGCACCTCGCAGTCGTCACGCACAAAGTCGAACACTTCGTTGAGGGTGGCGTGACTGGCCGTCGAACGCAGGCCGATCTCGAACCCCAGGTAGCAGCTCTCCGGGTCCCAGCGGTCTATGGGCGGAATGCTGTCGGTCAGGGTGGTGACCTGCAGCACCTGCCCCAGGGTCTCGAGGTAGCGCAAAAATGACAGCGGGTCCATGCCATTACGGAACACGTCCACGCCGAAGCGCAGGGAGATGTGCCAGAGCACTTCGACCGCCGTGCCGTCGGCCACCTCCGCGGTTTCGACGCTGGCAGTGACGGTTCGCATCGGCTGATAGGCACTCAGCGCCTCGCGCAAAGCCTCACCGCGCTCCAGAGCGGCAGGCGTCGGCGCCTCACCGCGGTTGGCGACCACTTCGACCAGTTCGAGCATGTGGTCGCCGCATTTGAGCAGCAGAGCGATCAATGCGGCGTCCACCGCCACATTGCCTTCGCGCAGGCGGTCAAGCACGTCTTCGACGATATGCGTGAAACCCACGATCGACGCCAGACCGAAAAGGCCCGCCGAACCCTTGATGGTGTGCGCGGCGCGGAAAATCGCGCCGATGGCGTCCTGGTCGCCGGGCTCGCTTTCCAATTGCAAGAGGGATTGCTCCATGGCCTGCAACAGCTCGCGTGCCTCAACGATGAATGTCTGCTGTGCCTGATCGAGATTGATGCTCATCTGGACTGTCCTTGTCGATCAAAAAAACATGGGAAGTGGCGACTACAAGCCTGCGCTACGGCACAGTTGCAGTGCGTGCATGACCGCCTGACTTTGGCCGGTCACACTCAAGGCTGTACCGGCAACACCCGCCTCACGCTGGACAACTGCAAGCAACTGCAAACCGGCGCCATCCATTTCCGTGACCTGTGACAGGTCCAGCTCCAGGCGAGGCGTGGCGCCCATCTGCGGCAGCAGCGCAGCCGCCAGTTCCGCCACGGTGTAGATCGTCAACTCGCCTTCAATGCGCACGCAGGTGGTGCCGTCGAGTGTTTCAGTGCTGATGGGCATGGCAGCCTCCCTGGCGCCGGATGATCAAGGCAGGATCAGCTTGGAAACGGCTGCGAGCATTTGCGCCGGCTGGAACGGCTTGACCACCCAGGCCTTGGCGCCGGCGGCCTGGCCCTCGGCCTTCTTCGATTCCTGGGACTCGGTGGTCAGCATGATGATCGGGGTGAACTTGTAGTTGGCCAGCTTCTTGACCTCCTTGACGAAGGTGATGCCGTCCATGTTGGGCATGTTCACATCGCTGATGATCAGATGGACTTTCTGCCCGGTGAGCTTGCTCAGGGCATCCCTGCCGTCGCTGGCCTCGATCACGTCGTAGCCGGCGCTTTTCAAGGCAATGCCGACCACTTGTCGCACGCTGCTGGAGTCGTCGACCACTAATACATTCTTCGCCATGGTGTACTCCTTAAAAAAAGGTGATGTCTTGGGAATTCGGCTGCGCGGCTGCCACTCCGTGGTGCAGGCGCCGCTGTTCGTCGGTGGCATAGGTGGCTTCCATGCGCGCCAGCCACTGCCGGGCGTCGACGCCCACCGCCTGGTCCGGCGCCTGGCTGGCCTGCAGGAGGTGGTCGTGCAAGGCGTGCATGTTGTCGCGCACGTGGCTGAGGATCTGGCTGACGCGGTCCTGGAATTGCAGGCTGACCAGCACTTCGGTCATCTCATCGCGGATGCCGTAGCTTTCCTGCTTGAGCAGGTCGGCGGATTCGGCCAGGCGCCCGGTGATGCTCTGGAAGCGCTCGAGCACTTTTTGAATACTGTTTTCGGACTCGGCCACCGAGTGGCTGTCCTCGTCGGCACTGCTGGACGCGGCCTGCACCAATTGCGTGATGGCGTTATTGATGATGTCGACCTTGGCCGACATCTGCTGGCCGGTTTCACTGGATTTGTTCGACAGGCTGCGCACCGCATCGGCCACCACCGCAAAGCCGCGCCCGGCCTCACCGGCACGCGCCGCCTCGATGGCGGCGTTGAGGGCCAGCAGGTTGGTTTGCGCGGCAATCGCCGCCACGTCGGCGGCCATGGCGCGCAGTTCCTTGGTATAGGCGGTGAGGCTGCGGACCTGGACCAGGGTCTGGTCACGGCTGGTCTGTGTGGCCTTGAGCGAATTGATCACCTGGCTCAGCTCGCTGTCGCTGCGCGCCAGTACCTCGAGCGCGCCGTCGGCCGACTGCCCATCCAGTTCGCCGGCAGCCTGCTGCGAGGCCTGTACCGTTTCCTGCAATCGCGCGGCGATCCCGGTGAAACGGTTGGCTAGGCTCACAATCGCTTCTTCGGTCTGGTGCCGCGAGCTTTCCACCTGCTTGGCCCAGATCGGCATGGCGCCGAGCAGCACTTCATCGAGCTGTGCGCGGGAAGCTATGCCGTGGTGCGCTGCGTCCACCGCCGACTGATCCGCCTGCGCCCGCGCCGTCGCATGCAGCACAGCGTTGCGCTGCGAATGTGTGCTCCAGGCACAAGCACCCAAGCCCGTCAGCACCAGTACCGCGCAGGCCAGCAGATTGGCCGAGGAGGCTGATTGCGCCAGCAGCCACCCAACGGCAGGCACGACCGGTATAAGGGCGAACCAGCAAAAACGCGGATAACCAGGAAGGGAAATGCAGCCGGATTGACGCTGGGTCATGAGTTCGATCCTTGAACAGTGTTGCGGATATAGGCGACATAGGGGATATCTGCCCAATACCTCGCAACTTTAGGATTCTGCTGTGCCTTCCGTCTGTTTTATGACCATCAGGTGACGGACCCGGGTGCCTGGCCCCTGGGGGCATGGGTATCTACACAACTTTGGCGTGGCCCTGAACCTGCTCCCGCGACGGCCTGGTGGACGACGGGTATCCAACTGATGCCGAGCGGTGCAAATGTGGGAGGGGGCTTGCTCCCGATGGCGGCCTCAGGGCCGACCAGGATGTTGGATCAGACCGAGTACATATCCGTTATTTAGGTAACGGCCACTTAGGGTTCCGCCCTTACGGCGGCTCACTTTTGAAAAGCGCAAAAGTAAGCAAAACGCTCTTGCCCCACCACTCGGCACTTCGCTTGGGCTCGGTGTGCCCGTAATCCGACAGGGATTTGGGGGGCCGCCGCCACGCGCCATCCATGGCGCGGGGCGGCTAAACCGGCATCCCTGCCGGTTTACCCCCCAAATCCCTGTCGAATTCCGGCCAGCGTGGTTTGACGGGGCGCCTGAGATCAAAAGCAGATCAAGATCAAGATCAACAGCGGCTCGCTTCGCATCGTGGTTACTGACGGTCGCTACGTCAGAGTTGTGTAGATAACCATGCCCCAGGGTGCACGGCTTTAGCCAAGACCAGGCCCCTCACCCTCCTCCCCACCCGTCGCGCACCGCGTGCCGAATCCCTTCCAGCAGCATCGCGAACGCCGGGTTGTCGTTGTTCTCGCGCCAGATCAGATGGAGCTCGCTTTGTACGCCTTCGCCCAGGTCGATATCGCGGAACACCACGTTCTTGAACACTACGCTGGTGGCGCAACGGGGCACCAGCGCCAGGCCCATGGCGGCGTTGACCAGGGCGAGGATGGTCAGGGATGAGCCGAGCCACTGCACATAATCCGGGGCGACGCGGGCAGAGCGCAGCATGCCGGTCAGCAGTTCGTTGAACGGCGGATAGGCGGCGTGGGAGTACATCAGGAACGGCTGGCCGTCGAGGTCCTTGACCGACACGGTTTTGGCATCAGCCAGTGGATGGGTGTTGGGGACGGCCAGCACAAAGGGCTCGCGGACCAGGCATTCGGTGGCGTACCCGGGTTCCAGCAACGGTGCACGGGCAATGCCCAGGTCGATACGTCGAGCGCGCAAGGCCTCGTGCTGCTGGTAGGTGTTCATTTCCGACAGGTCGATTCGCACGTGGGGCTGGGTGATGCGTGTCTCGGCTATGACCTTGGGCAGGAACTCGTACACCGCGCTGCCGACGAAGCCGATATTCACCGAGCCGATGTCGCCCTGGGCAAAACGCCGGGCGGTCACTGCGGCCTGCTGGGCGCGCTCGAGCAGGTTCTGCGCCTCGATGAAAAACGCCCGGCCGGCCGCGGTAAGGGCGACGTTGCGGGTGTTACGGGTGAACAGCTCGACGCCCAAGTGATGCTCCAGCAACTGGATCTGCCGGCTGAGCGGCGGCTGGGTCATGTTCAGCCGTTCGGCAGCGCGGCGGAAATTCAGCTCAGTGGCGACGGTGGTGAAACAGCGCAGATGGCTCAGTTCGAACATTGATCTAATCCAGGTATCAATCGAATACCAAGTTAGATTAGACGGGATCAATACCCGCGTCCATGATCGACCTACGTCACCAGCAATCCCCACAAAAACAACGATCGGGAGTCGCTCATTGAATACCCTGCAGAGTCCACCGGACCCGAACGTGCTTGCCCGGGCTGCCGCCAAGGTCAAGCGCCACGTCCTGCCGTTATTCGTGATCATGTTCATCGTCAACTACATCGACCGGGTCAATATCGGCTTTGTGCGCAGTCATATGGAAACCGACCTGGGCATCGGCGCTGCCGCCTATGGCCTGGGCGCCGGGCTGTTCTTCGTCGGTTATGCGATCTTCGAAGTGCCTTCCAATCTGCTGCTGCAACGCTATGGCGCCCGCGCCTGGCTGACGCGCATCATGTTCACCTGGGGCGCCGCCGCGATGGCCATGGCCTTCGTCCAGGGTGAAACCAGCTTCTATGTGCTGCGCTTTATCCTCGGCGCCGCAGAAGCCGGCTTCTTTCCCGGCATCATTTACTACTTCACCCAATGGCTGCCCTCGACCGAACGCGGCAAGGCCATGGCGATTTTCCTCAGTGGCTCGGCCATCGCCTCGGTGATCTCCGGCCCGGTATCCGGCGCGTTGCTGCACATTGATGGCTTGAACCTGCACGGCTGGCAGTGGATGTTCCTGGTCGAGGGCTTTGCGTCCATCGCCCTTTGCGGTTTTGTCTGGTTCTGGCTGCAATCCCACCCCCGGGACGCCAAGTGGCTCAGCGAAGAAGAAAAAGCCGCGCTGATCGCCGCCATCAACCAGGAGCAGCGGGCCCGGGAAGCCACGCAGACGGTCAAGCCGTCGATGTTCAAGTTGCTGGCCGACAAACAGATCGCGCTGTTCTGCTTCATCTACTTTTCCATTGCCCTGACCATCTACGGCGCCACGTTCTGGCTGCCGAGCATGATCAAGAAGATGGGCAATCTCGGTGATTTCCAGGTCGGGCTGTTCAATTCGATCCCATGGATCATTTCCATCGTCGCCATGTACGGCTTCGCCGCCATGGCCAGCAAATGGAAATACCAGCAGGCGTGGGTCGCGCTGACGCTGTTGATCGCCTCGTTCGGCATGTTCATGTCCACCTTCGGCGGGCCGGTCTTCGCCTTCGTCGCCATCTGTTTCGCCGCGATCGGCTTCAAGGCGGCCTCGGCGCTGTTCTGGCCAATCCCGCAAGGCTACCTGGATGCGCGCATCGCGGCAGCGGTGATCGCCCTGATCAATTCCATCGGTAACCTTGGCGGCTTCGTGGCCCCGACCACGTTCGGCTTGCTGGAGCAGACCACCGGGTCCATCGAGGGCGGGCTGTACGGTTTGGCCGGCGTTTCGCTGGTGGCTGCCGTGGTGATCTTTTTCGCCCGAACCGCGCCGCGTGGCAATAGCCCGGGTTCGTCGCCTGAAGACGCCCGCACATGCAAGCCGGTCAGTCACCCAGCCCTGAAATCTGATGCAACGGGAGCAGCCTCTTGAAAATCACCCGCGTCACCGTCACCCCCATCGCCTTCCGTGATCCGCCTTTGCTCAATGCCAGCGGCATTCACGAACCCTTTGCTCTGCGCTCGATCATTGAGATCGAAAGCGACACCGGCTACATCGGCCTCGGTGAAAGCTACGGCGACGCCCCGGCGCTGGCGATCCAGCAGCAGTTGCAAAGTCAGCTGATCGGTCTTGACCCGTTCAATCTCAATCAACTGCGGGCTATTGTCCAAGCCACGGTGGCGGCGAACAAACCGCCGACCCTGGCCGGCGCCGAACTGGCCCCGGGCTCCCACGCGAGCAAAGCGGTGAGCAATGCCTATTCGGCGTTCGAAGTGGCGTTCCTCGATCTGCAGGCACATGCCCTGAACCTACCCTTGGTGGACCTGCTGGGCGGGGCGATACGCGATGAGATTCCGTTCAGCGCCTATTTGTTCTTCAAATATGCGCAACACGTGGATTCACCCTACAAGCCGGACAGCTGGGGCGAGGCGCTGAACGAAGAGCAGATCGTTGCCCAGGCGCGGCGGATGATCGAGGCCTATGGCTTCAAGAGCATCAAGCTCAAGGCCGGTACCTTGCCGCCGGAGCATGAAGTGGCGTGCATCAAGGCCTTGAAAAAGGCGTTTCCCGGCTATCCGCTGCGCATCGATCCGAACGGTAACTGGTCGCTGGAAACCTCGATCCGCATGGCCGAACTGCTCGGTGATGACCTGCAATATTACGAAGACCCTACGCCGGGCCTGGAGGGCATGGCCCAGTTGCATAAACGCACCGGCCTGGCGCTGGCGACCAACATGGTGGTCACCGATTTCGAAGAGTTACGTCGCAGCGTGGCGCAGGACAGCGTGCAGATCGTCCTCGCCGACCACCACTACTGGGGCGGCCTGCGCGACACCCAAGTGCTGGCAAAAATGTGCGAGACCTTTGGCCTGGGGGTGTCCATGCACTCCAATTCGCACCTGGGTATCAGCCTGATGGCCATGGCCCACGTCGCCGCCTCGGTGCCCAACCTCGATTACGCCTGCGACACCCATTACCCCTGGCAAGAGCCGGACGAAGAAGTGATCAAGGGCGGCAAGCTGCCGATTGTCGATGGCTGCGTGAAAATCACCCGGGCCCCGGGGCTGGGCCTGGAGCTGGACCACGATCAGCTCGGCAAGCTGCATGATCAATACCTGACCTGTGGCATTCGCCAGCGCGACGACGTGCGGCAGATGCAGCGTTATGACCCGACGTGGAAGGCGGTCAAGCCGAGGTTTTGATTAGGGGAGTCTGATGAGCATGTAGCAAC
Organism: Pseudomonas khavaziana; assembly: GCF_036704165.1. Lineage (NCBI taxonomy): Bacteria > Pseudomonadati > Pseudomonadota > Gammaproteobacteria > Pseudomonadales > Pseudomonadaceae > Pseudomonas > Pseudomonas khavaziana. The sequence goes on along the minus strand of NZ_CP129946.1, from coordinate 2,556,870 downwards.
CTTTGGTCCGGGAGCGCCGCTGCGCTTGCCCGGACTTTTTTTGTAGGTTGAACGCTGTTCGTAAATGGCTCGGCCTTACGGAAAATGGCGATGTTGTTCGCGACAGGATCGTGGGTTTTACTTAAGACTCCAGCGTCTGCGCAATTTTTAACCGAAGGTCTTTTTCCGCAAACGGCTTATGCAGCACCTGACAGTCCTTGAACTCTTCCGGCAGGCCGCTGTTGCCGTAGCCCGTACTGAACAAAAACGGAATGTGGCGGGCCCGCAGAATCCGCGCCACAGGGAAAACGCGCTCTCCAGCAATGTTCACATCCAGGATCGCCAAGTCGACATCCACCACATCTGCCACTTGCATCGCCTTGGCGAGCTGGGCCACGGAGGCGACTACCGTGCACTCCAGGTCTTCGAGCATTTCCTCGATCAACATGGCGATGGTGCCCTCGTCTTCAACCAGGAGCACTTTGGTGCCTGGGAATGTGGTCATGTCTGGTTCTCAGCGAGCATAAACGAGAAGCGGCAGTGAACGCCCTCACGGGCGAAGTCGAGTTCGAACGAACCACCCAGATCACGCTCGATGCAGCGCTTCATCAACCGCGAACCCAAGCCTTCGCGCTCCGGCGTGGACACCGCAGGCCCGCCTTGTTCGCGCCAGTCCACGGTGAGCAGCGCGCCGCTCGGCTGCGGTAGAACGCTCCAGGCCACCGTGAGTGTCCCGGGGTCGGTGGACATCGCTCCGTATTTAAGGGCGTTGATCGCCAGTTCATTGAGCGTCATGGTCAGGTTCAGGGCGACGCGGGTGTCAACCTCGACGGCATCACCGGCGATCACCACGCGACCGGAATCATGACCAAACACCGGCACCAACACTTCCTGGGCCAGCACTCCCAGCGGCGTAAGGCCCCAGTGCCGCTTGGTCAACAGGTCGTGGGCACGTGACAAGGCCAGCAGCCGGGCTTCGAACCGGGTGTAGCCGTCTTTGGCATCCTGCGCGTTGCGTGCGGTCTGGGACGCCAGGGACTGGACCGTGGCCAGGGTGTTCTTGACCCGATGATTGAGTTCGTCGATCAAGTTCTTTTGTCGGTCTTCGGCCTGCTTGCGCTCGGTAATATCCACGAGCATGTTGATCGCGCCGATCAGGTTGCCTTCGGCGTCGTGCAACGGGGTCGGATATGGCGTGAAAGGCACGCGGGTGCCATCCGGGCGCTCGGCGACGGCCTCGACGCCGCGTATGGCGCGGTTTTCCTTGAGCGCCACGGCCATCGGGCATTGGTCGTGAGGCAGAAAAGAGCCATCGGTGTTAAACAGTTTCCAGGTGACACACCACAGGTCCCCCAGTTGCGGCGTGCGTCCCGACAACTCGACGGCCGCACGGTTAAAGAAGGTGATACGCCCCTCGGCGTCGGTGGTGTAGACCGCCGCCGGCATGGCCTCGAGCAGATCGCGCATGTGCCGCTCGCTTTCACGCACGCGGTTTTCCATTTCTCGGGCCAGCGTGACGTCCTGGATGACCCGCACACCATAGCGGAACCGGCCATCGGGCGCCCTGACCGAGGAGCTATGCACATCCAGGTAAAGCGCCTGGCCATCGAGCTTCACCGCCCGTTTGCGCAGCACGTAGTTGTCCAGGTCACCCGCCACCTGCCGGGCGTATAACGCCGCGTCCTGCTCGACACTGTCTGGGTGGGTGTAGTCCAGGAAGGTCATCGCCAGTAATTGCTCACGAGACCGCCCGAGCATGGTGCAAAGGGCATCATTGACCCGCAGCAGACGGCCGTCCTCGCCCGCCTCGGCAATGCCGATGGTCGCCGCCTCGTAGGTCGCCGCCAGCCGGTCATCGCTCTCCTGACGCCCGGTTTCAGCATCGTGCACGCGGGTCACGTCAATGGTGAAGCAACGCGTGTTGAAGAACTTGCCGTCTTCGAACCGCCCATTCGAGGTAATCGCGACGTGCCTGATGGTGCCGTCCCTGGCCCGCAGGCGCGCCGGGTAGCTGTTCAGGCAATCACCGCTGCCGAGTTTATGCAGGATGTCGCCGATCACCGGTTCATCCACATGAAACTCAGTGATATGACGGCCGATGTACTCGTCCGCGGTATAGCCCAGCAGCGACAACTCGGCTTTATTGGCGCGCAGGATAATGCCCTCGCCGCTGACAATATGCAGGCCCACGGCGCTGTTTTCGAAAAAGTCTTCGAGATCGGAGCTTTTGCGCCGCAATTCCTCGGCCATTGCGTGGTGCATCGAGACGTCTTGAAAGCAATTGATCGCGCCTTGGATTTCTCCATGCCGGTCTCTGAGGGTGCGGATATTCATGAGCGCGACGAATCGCGACCCGTCCGGGCGCTCAATCATGACTTCCTGGTTACGCGCACACAGGCCTGCGTTGAGCGTTGACGCCATCGGACATTCGTCGACCGCCAATGGCGCGCCGTCTGTCGTATAAAGTCGATATGAGCCGCAATAGCGGTCCCCATACTTACCCAGGGCAGGTGTTCGTCCCCACAGATTAACCGCTTCGCTGTTGAACCTGACAAGCCACCCGTCGCGGTCACAGAGGTAGATCGCCCCCGGAATCACATCGAGCAAGTGAGTCCCCATCGCGACCAGGCTCTCGTATTCACTGGGTTCGCGTGTGGCTCTGGGGGACTGATCAACATTCAACATACTTCCATCCTCACTGCACCTGTGTTGAAAAACGCGCCTGCTACTGCCGCCTTCAGCTCTTCCCTGAGTGTATGTGCTGAGAAGACATTCCACCGTGGATAAATTTCATTCACATGCAAGACTTTGCCTGGGACGCCAGAGGTGCTGGAAAGCTCAAAATGGGAACGAAACATGAAGCATACCGCTCAGTATAGTGTCGCCGCTTCGAGTTTATCAGCCGACGTAGCATGAGGAGAGACTGTGTCCACTTCCAAGCTGACCTCGCGTGTCCTCAAGACCCCGCGCCATACGACGCACTATGTAGAGATGGGACCGGCCGATGGGCCATTGATGCTGTTCCTGCACGGTTGGCCGGAGCTCAGCCTGATCTGGCGCGCACAGATAGAAGCGTTCGCTGCACAAGGCTGGCACTGCGTTGCACCCGACATGCGCGGTTATGGCAGCTCTTCTGCACCAGCCCCCACGCATGCGTACACCCTTGAAAACATCGTGGCCGACATGGCAGAACTTCACGACCATCTCGGTGGCAGGCCCGCCATCTGGGTGGGCCACGATTGGGGCAGCGTCGTGGCGGGTGAACTGGTCGCCCATGAACCCCAGCGCAGCCGCGGGGTTGTATTGATTTCGGTCCCGTACTTCCCCACCACTAACGCCCTGCCGACGCTCGTCCCACTGGTTGACCGCTCGATCTATCCGGCGGACACGTATCCGGACGGTCAATGGGATTATTACCGCTACTACAACACACACTTTGAATCCGCTATTGCTGACCTTGATGCGGATAAAGCTGCATCGCTGGCGTCGATTTATCGACGAGGCGACCCGGCGAGTATCGGCAGGGTTGCAGCCAATGCCGAAGTGACCCGCAAAGGCGGACGATTTGGCCAGGCGCACCGGGCGCCACTCACCCAGCCAGACCTTGCGCTCTGGCCGCAGGCAGACTTCGCGCATTTGGTGCGCAGCTTCGAGGCCCATGGTTTCCGCGCTCCCTGCGCATGGTATTTAAACGACGCTGCCAACATTGAATATGCCCAAAGGGCGCCCAATGGCGGCCACTTGTCTTTACCCGTGCTGTTTGTGAACGGCGATTACGACCAGATGAATACCATCAAGGGTAATCGGCTGGGCGATCCAATGCGGGCGGCCTGCGCAGATCTCACCGTGACAAGCCTACCCGGCGGGCATTGGTTGCCGGTGGAGTGCAAGATGGAACTGGTTGAAGCCATAAGCAACTGGCTACGGAGCAGGAGGCTTGGATGACGACAAGACGTCGCTCCTCCAGGGACCGTCCCACGAGGCTGATTCTAAACACGCAAACAGTTGTGAAACGTTTTCGAAACAGTCGCGTAGCGAAACATTGGATAGCTGCTCTTCGATAGCGGCCCACTCACCATGAGCAAAAGCATTTCTAATGCCTCTAAAGCTGTGAACGGTATTCAGGACTTGCGCATCTACCACATAAGACAGTCCTGAGGATTCAAGGTGCTCCAAGAGGAACTGGATATCGCTCACGCGAGACCCGGAAGGTTTGCGCGCAATCGCTCCATACAGATCCTTCACCACACGCTTCAACCCCCATTCCACAAAGCTGCATAGCAACACAATGGAGGTCGCCTGAGTGACTACGGTCAGATTGTCTTCCCAGCGTGGAATCTGGTCATCGAGCCAGTCCAGCGCTTCAGCGCCGGTTCCCGAATCCGCCATGTACGACTCGCGCTGATCGACGAGTGTCGAGTGGTGCTGATCGACAGTCACGAGCTGCAGGAAGCAGTAGTCATTGAGCTGCTGAAGTTTTTCGAAGAGAACCCAGAAGGTCTCAGAGAATCGCTCAGGCTGGTAAATGTAAGTACCGTCTGCTATTGGCGTCCCGTCATCCTCCGCCACTGAGCTTAATGCCCAAAACAGTCCATAACGTTTAGCGATATCCAGTTCATTATCCAACAGTCGTATCCCTGGTGATTCTGCGCTTTTGAAGTCTTCAGGTCAGAAAGTCACCGATTGTATTGGCTACCCTGTGCGCTTCATACAGGAACAGGCGTTGTAGCCTCATAATCGACAGGCATCTACGTGACACGCCTCGGTCAAATGTGGGAGTCCCCACCACATCTTCGATGTGACGCTGTCGCGCAGAAAACTAGGGAGCTTGCTCCTGTGGCGGCCTGACAGCCGAGCAGGATGTTGGTTTTCGTCTTGGGTACATATCCGTTATTTGGGCAACGGCCACTTATGGTTCCGCTTTTACAGCGGCTCACTTTTGAAAAGCCGGAATGCCGGCCCAGGCAAAAGTAAGCAAAACGCTCTTGCCCCACCACTCGGCACCTCGCCTAGGCTCGGTGTGCCCTCACTCCGGCCAGCGTGGTTTAACGGGGCGCCTAAGATCAAAAGCAAGATCAAGAGCGACTCGCTGCGCATCGCAGATACGCTGGCGGCGCTTCTGCTTCTCTGTAGGAGCGAGCTTGCTCGCGAAAAACCTGAGAACGCCGCGTTCTGTCTGGTTTCCAGCGTCATCGTTAACGACCTTCGCGGGCAAGCCCGCTCCCACAGGGGGACGCGCACGCTTCAACGATCAGGTCGGCTATAAGGCCGCCTCGCTGTGTTTTTGATCTCAGGCGCCCCGTTAAACCACGCTGGCCGGAATTCGACGGGGATTTGGGGGGTAAACCGGCAGGGATGCCGGTTTAGCCGCCCCGCGCCATGGATGGCGCGTGGCGGCGGCCCCCCAAATCCCTGTCGGATTACGGGCACACCGAGCCTGGGCGAGGTGCCGAGTGGTGGGGCAAGAGCGCTTTGGTTACTTTCGCGCTTTTCGAAAGTGACCCGCCGTAAGGGCGGAACCTATAGTGGCCGTTACCTGAGCAACGGATATGTACTCGCCCCAATAACCCAACAACCCGAGTACATATCCATTGCTGCGGTAGCGGCCACTTAGGATTCCGCTTTTACAGCGATGGATGTCATCCCAGACCGGGCTTTCACCCAGATCGGCCTGGCACGGTGAATACAGATGGAGCTCTTCCTGAGCAGACATATTCAACACGCCTTGATTTGATCCCAAAGCCGGGCAACTTGTTCGGCGCTGGTGGCCTTCACTCGGGCCAGGTCGACGGGGTAGTCGACGCCTGGGTTTTCGACAAACCGCGTCGCCGTAAACTGACCATTGCTGGCGCGCAGCACATAAGCGGAGTCCTGACAGTGCTGCGACGCCAGGAACACCACGCCAGGCGTGACCCATTCAGGCTTGAGGTTCTCCGGTTCGCCCGTCACGCCCCACATGCGGGTCTTGGCCACTGGTGATACCGCATTGACCAGGATGCCTGCTTGCGCGCCCTCCATGCTCAATGCATTCATGATGCCCAGTTGTGCCATCTTGCCAGCGGCATACGCCACCAGGCCCGGTTGGGCATATTGCTGGTACATCGCACGGTCGGATGACGTCAGCACGACCCGTGCGGCAGCAGATTGCTTGAGGTATTTCCAGGCATGTTTGCATAGCCACACGGGTGTATAGATATTGATATCCACCGCACGGCCTATGAAGGTTGCATCGGCTTCTTCAATAGATTGGTAGCCGACCCAACCGGCGTTGTGAATCAAAATATCGAGTTGGCCATACGGCTCGATGGCCGTTGCCACCAGTTGCTCGCAACCTTGTTCGCTGGACAGGTCGCCATGGTGCCCTATCACGTTTAAACCCTGGTCACTGAGGGTTTTTGCCGCCTGCATGGCGATGGAGCCATCGCCCCCCGCGCCGAGCTTATCGGCGCCGATATCACTGATCACCACATTGGCGCCCAGCGAGGCTAACGCTTGCGCGTAACTAAAACCCAACCCCCGGCCAGCGCCGGTTACAACGGCAGTCTTTCCTGTAAAGTTCATTGGCTGTTTCCTCTTGAGTGCCCCCCTCACCTTAACAAGGTCTATCTACGCTGTTTAATACTAACGGCGGCGCAAGTTGATACTCGGCGCATATCAAGTTGATGTTAAATCCGTGTAATCCTTGATGAGGTACCATTGCAGCCCCGGTCCGCTGATCAGTTCAAATGAAGGAACAGAAGAAATGATCGAAACCCGCCTGCTGCGCCAGTTCATCGCCGTGGCTGAAGAGTTGCATTTCCACAAGGCCGCCATTCGCCTGCACATGGCCCAGCCGCCATTGAGCCAGGCCATCAATCGCCTGGAAGACAAGCTGGGGTTCAGTCTGTTCACCCGCAATAAACGCGGGGTCAAGCTGACCCCGGCCGGCGGCGCATTCCTGAGCGCGGCCTACAGCACCTTGAAGGAGTTGGAGCTGGGCATAGAACATGCCCGCCAAGTGTCCGAGGGAATTGCCGGCAAACTCACGGTGACTGCGGTATCGATCGCCTACTACGAGTCACTGCTCAGTACCCTGCGTCAGTTCCGCGAGACCTACCCCAAAGTCCAGTTGATCATCAAGGAGATGCCCTCCTCCAGCCAGGCCAAGGCTATTCTGTCGGGAGAAGCGGATATTGCCTTCATGCGCAAGTTGCCGATCTCGGCAGAAAACGTCGAGTCACGCCTGTTACTGGATGAAGAGATAGTGATGGCGCTGCCCGCCCATCACCCCAAGGCCAAGGAAGGTCAGATCGACTTGAGGGATTTCGCCGGGGAAGACTTCGTATTTACCCCAGAAGCCCTGGGTACCGGCTATCACAGTCAGCTTATCGCCTTGTGTGAAGCCGCTGGTTTTTACCCCAGGGTGGTACAGGAGGCCGCGCAGATCCATACCCTGATCGGCTTGGTGGCCTGTGGTTTCGGCGTCGCCCTGGTACCTGAGTCGATTGCCAACTCAATCATGCGCGACAAGGTCCTGTTCCGCCGGATCTCCCCCGTGACCGCCTCCCCCAACCCGGCAATCGGCCTGTACATGAGCTGGAACACCCACAACGAATCACCGTTGATGGGCAGTTTCATTTCCATGCTCGATTTCAATGCCGTTTCCCAGGTTGAGGGGGAGCATCTTAGTTAGTTATATGCGTGCCTCCCTCCCCGCAATACACCACCCTGCTACGTATTACAACTAACCAAACCGTTCACCCGGCATTGATACTCCTGTCATCAACACGTGACTAATGCCCGCCAATAGTCTTAGTCAGAGACTTTTATAGTATTTCTCATCTCCCTGTCAGCACCGCACTATCACCGCCACTTTTGCAAGAACGAGTTCCGGGCACCACCATGGCAGTCGGTTCATGACGACGCCAACTTAGTGCACTTGCAGCGGCAGGATCCCCGATTCATGCACCGACAAGGAGACGCTGAATGCCAGCCGTCATCTACATTTTTTCGCTCTGCACTTTTACATTCGGCTTATCCGAGTTCGTCGTGGCCGGCCTGGTGTCGGCCATCTCGGTGGATCTGCATGAGTCCATCTCGCACGTCGGCTCAGCCATCGCGGCCTACGCCTTGGGCGCCGCCATCGGCGCCCCGATCATCACGGCCCTGTTGGCCAACTGGCGCGACAAAACCGTATTGCTGCTGACCCTCGGCGTGCTTGCCGCTGGCAGCGTGGTCATCAGCCTGGCGCCTGATATTCTGACCCTGCATGGCGTACGTTTCATTATCGGCCTGGCCCATGGGGTATTCATGGCCGTGGCCTCCAACGCCGCGGTCAAACTGGTCGACCCGCTGCGCGCAGGGCGAGCGCTATCGCTGGTGTGGATGGGCCTGACCCTTTCGATCGCCTTTGGCGTGCCTATCGGCACCTTCCTCGGCAGCTACTGGTCATGGCGCATAGTATTCCTGGCCATCGGTGGCCTGGGCCTCATCAGCACCGCAGGCCTGGCACTTCTGATGCGTCAGCGCCCCCTTTGCTCGACCCACCAAGCCACAGACCTGAAACAAAGCCTCGCGGCCCTCTTGCACCGCGAACTGTTGGTGGCGGCCACGATCGCGATGCTGGTGAGCGTGGCGACTTTTTCATTCTTTACCTTCGTGTCGCCGTTCCTGCTGGATATCACCGGTGTGCAGCCGCAGATCCTGAGCCTGGCGATGCTGGTGTTCGGTGTCTGCTCCATTCTCGGCAATTTGCTTGGCGGCTATCTCGTCGATGCATTCGACGCCGATCGATGTTTGCTCGGTGGGTTGACGGCGTTGATGCTTACCCTGTTGAGCTTGTACGTGTGGGGCGATTCGCTGATCGCCACGTTAATACTGGTGGGGTTATTGGGTGTGGTGTTCTTCGCCCTAGTGACCATGTCGACCCTGCGCCTGCTGCGCCTGGCACATCACTATGTTCCGCAATCCAGTAGCGTGGCTTCAGGACTCAATATTGCTTCGTTCAACTTGGGAACCGCATTGGGTGGCATCGGCGCAGGCTGGATCATTACCCGTTTCGGGCTCGCCTTTATACCGATTGCGGGCGTAGGTGCTGCGTTGGTGGCCATCGGCATACTTGCCCTGCAGATGAAAAGCAAGCTGAGACCATCGTAAAAAAGCCTGCGGTCCGAGGGATGCCGAGAGCGGTGACCTATGACTGGCTTTCATCCGCCGCCTTGTCCGTAACGATAGGTCGCTCGATCCCCCACTCACCGGGCACGCACCAATCTTCGCCAAACAGTTCGGCTGGGTGCATCGTACGCTCGGAGCCATTGCCGCACGCCAATGACTTGGCCGGGCAATAGCGGTCGCACCCCCAACAGATTCGTTCGGGGTGGCTGGGGTTGACGGGGAAGTGCTTGGCCATGCCGATCTCCAATCATTGAGAGGCGTTTTTACACCCTACAGCTTCCGTGCGGAGCCATCCTTGACGGATATCAAGCTATCAACCTCGAATAAAGGTTTATCCGTAGCCTCGATTACCCCCGCAACACGAACGCTGGAAACAACTCGCGCATGGCCGCCCAAAGATCCGCAAGCAAGGCAGGTGCCAGCACACTCGGCAGCTGAGGATCAAACATCTGCTCGGTGCGAACCAGTTGCACGGCAAAGCGTTTGACCCGCAGTTCACTCAAGCGCTGCGCCAGGGTCAACAGACCTGCCGGCTTGAACAGATGCCAATGCACGGTGGTACGGCATTCGTAGTCCACACCACTGGCCAGAAGATGCTCAAGGCTGCGCCAGTTCGCTGCTCCGCTGCCTTCGACCCGAGTGATTGCCTGGCAATCCTCGGGCAACGCCTTGACATCGAAACCGACCCAATCGGCACCGGTCAGGGCCTTGGCAAAGGCTGTTGGCTTGATGCCGGCACTGTGAAGACCGATGCGAAAGCCCATCGCCCGCACTTCGTCCATGGCGCCAAGTAAACCCTCTTGCAAGGTCGGCTCACCGCCGCTGAACACCACCGCATCGAGCAGGTCCTGCCGGCGTTGCAGGAACGCCAATACCCGCCGCCAATCGACTTCGTCGGTGCCGCGAGGCGGGATCAACTGCGGGTTATGGCAGTAACGACAACGCCAGGCGCACCCCTGGCAAAACAACACACAGGCGAGCTGCCCCGGATAGTCGATGGTGGTCAGGGGCACCATGCCCCCAACCCGCAGCGTTCGACTCATTGGCGAGCGGCCAGCGCCGCGCTTTCAGTGAAGTGCACCCGCTCGCGGTGCTCGGACTGTTTGCCCGGATTGAACGCCGATACCGGACGGTGATAACCCATTACCCGAGTCCAGACTTCGCAGCGTTGACGTTGAGCCTGGGGCAGTGTTTGCGATGCAGTCATGGTGAAGCTCCTTGCGATTGAGTGGATCGAAATCAATGAGCGGTGCCGGGTTGCTGTTTCAACAGCAGAACCTCGTCACATTTGGGACAGAACTCGTGCTCGCCATCGAGGTAACCGTGCACCGGGCAGATGGAGAACGTCGGGGTCACGGTCAGGTACGGCAGGCGGAAGCGTCCGAGGGCTTTGCGCACCAGTTGCTTGCAGGCTTGGGTCGAGGAAATCCGCTCGGCCATGTACAGATGCAAGACCGTGCCGCCGGTGTATTTGCATTGCAGTTCGTCTTGCAGTTGCAGGGCTTCGAAGGGATCGTCGGTGTAGCCCACCGGCAGTTGCGAGGAGTTGGTGTAATACGGCGCTTGCAGCGTGCCGGCCTGGAGGATGTCGGGGTAGCGCTTGAGGTCTTCCTTGGCGAAGCGATAGGTAGTGCCTTCCGCCGGGGTCGCCTCAAGGTTGTAGAGGTGCCCGGTTTCTTCCTGGAAACGCAGCAATGTGGCGCGCACATGGTCCAGCAGCTTGAGGGCGAACTGGCGGCCCTGTTCGGTGTGCGTGCCCTCTTTGTCAGCGGTGAAGTTGCGCAGCATTTCATGCAGGCCATTGAGGCCGATGGTAGAGAAATGGTTGCGCAAGGTACCCAGGTAGCGCTTGGTGTAAGGATACAAACCGGCATCCATATGGTGCTGGATGACCTTGCGTTTGACTTCCAGGCTCTCCATCGCCAACTCCATCAGCGAGTCCAGCCGCTTGAGCAGACCGCTGGTGTCACCCTTGAATACATAACCCAGGCGCGCGCAGTTGATAGTCACCACGCCCAGCGATCCGGTCTGTTCCGCCGAGCCAAACAAACCGCCGCCGCGCTTGAGCAATTCGCGTACATCCAGCTGCAACCGGCAGCACATGGAGCGCACCTGATTGGGTTGCAGATCGGAATTGAGGAAGTTCTGGAAATACGGCAGGCCATAACGGGCCGTCATTTCGAACAGGCGATCAGCGTTCTCGCTGTCCCACGGAAAGTCATGGGTAATGTTGTAGGTCGGGATCGGGAAGGTGAACACCCGCCCTTTTGCATCACCGGCCTGCATCACCTCGATGTAGGCGCGGTTGAGACTATCCATTTCAACTTGCAGGTCGCCGTAGGCAAACGGCATTTCCTCTCCACCGATGACAGGGATCTGCTCGCGTAGATCCTGCGGGCACACCCAGTCGAAGGTCAGGTTGGTGAACGGGGTCTGGGTGCCCCAGCGCGACGGTACATTGAGGTTGTAGATGAATTCCTGGATCGCCTGGCGAACCTGCGCATAGCTCAATTGATCCTTACGCAGGTACGGCGCCAGGTAGGTATCGAACGAGCTGAAAGCCTGGGCGCCGGCCCATTCGTTTTGCAGCGTGCCGAGAAAATTCACCATCTGCCCCAGGGCACTGCTCAAGTGCTTTGGCGGCCCTGCTTCGACACGCCCCGGCACGCCGTTGAGCCCCTCGTGCAACAAGGTCCGCAGCGACCAGCCGGCGCAATAACCGGCCAGCATGTCCAGGTCGTGCACATGCAGATCAGCCTCGCGATGGGCCTGGCCGATGGCTTCGCTGTACACCTCGTCCAGCCAGTAGTTGGCAGTGACCTTGCCCGACACGTTCAGCACCAGCCCGCCCAGGGAGTAGCCCTGATTGGCGTTGGCCTGGACCCGCCAGTCTTCACGGTCCAGGTATTCGTTCATCGACGTCGCCACTTCGACCAGGGTCCGCCGGTCACGGCGCAAACGCCCGTGTTGTTCGCGATAGACGATGTAGGCCCGCATGGAAAGGAAATAACCGGCGTCCATCAGCACCCTTTCAACGCGGTCCTGGATTTGCTCGACATGCAGCCTGGACAAGCCTTCCAACCGAACCAGTACCGCCTGCAGCAATCCTTCGGCCTCTACCTCGGCATATTCCCCGGTGGCCTTGCCCGCCGCGATCAATGCCTGACGGATTTTGTCCGCATTGAAAGCGACCAGGTTGCCGTCGCGCTTGTGCAAACGGGTACATCCCACTGAAACCAGCGTGCTCTGCATTAAGCCTCCAAACACCACATATAGGTATTTAATAAACAAAAAACACAATATGCAGTGAAGACTACGGGCAATAGGTGGTTTTTCAATTGATCAATATCAAGATTGTGAGGCAAAAAAACCGCCTCCAGTACCGGTGACAAATACATGGCCAACGAGGGTTCACGTTGACTCGGCGTATCCCGTTCAGCCGCCACTCATGTTCATAAAGCGCACTACTTGCACCTCGCCGCCAGGGTTGAAGTCGTGGCGCAATGGCTTGCCGTGCAGGGCTTTGTGCACGGCGTCGATCAGCGGTTGATCGTCCAGTGGATAGCGGCGCAGCAAGCCACGCAAATCCAGCGCGTCGTCCTGCCCCAGGCACAGCAACAGCTTGCCCTCAACAGTCATCCGTACCCGGTTGCAACTGCCACAAAAGTTGTGACTGTTGGGTGAGATGAAGCCGATGCGAGTATCGGGATGGCGTTCCAGGCGCACGTAACGCGCCGGCCCACCACTGTTTTCGGCGCTATCGAGCAACCGGTGCCGGCTGGCGATCAGCGTTCGCACCTCATCGCTGGAGCAAAACGCTTCGCCCCGCGAGCGCCCAACGTCGCCCAACGGCATTTCTTCGATGAAACTGATGTCGATGCGTTGCCGGATGGCGTACTGCACCAGCCCCAGCACTTCATCGAAGTTGCGCCCCTTCATCACCACGCAGTTGAGCTTGACCCGCTCAAACCCCGCGCCGCGCGCCGCTTCAATGCCGCCCAGCACTTGGTCGAGATCGCCGTTGCGGGTGATCGCGCGAAATTTCTGCGCGTCCAGGCTATCGAGGCTGATGTTCATGCGCTTGACGCCCGCCTCCGCCAACGGCCGGGCCAAACGGCCGAGTTGCGAGCCGTTACTGGTCATCACCAGTTCCCGCAACCCCGGTAACGCGGCGATATTGCGGCACAGATCGACAATGCCGGGACGGATCAGCGGCTCACCGCCGGTCAGGCGAATCTTGCGTACGCCTAGGCCGACGAACAGCGTCGCCAGGCGCTGCAATTCCTCCAGCGTCAGGACCTGCTGGCGCGGCAGGAACGTCATGTTTTTCGCCATGCAATACACACAGCGAAAATCACAGCGGTCCGTCACCGACATTCGCAGATAGTCAATCTGGCGTCCAAAACCATCCTGCATGACCGCGTTCATCACTTCTCCCTTTGCCCCCAAGGCTCACTGCACCAGCGGCGAGTCGGCACCCTGCAAATGGATGCCGCGAATATCCGCCGCGCCGATCAGGGTTTGCAGGTATTGCACCAGGGCTTTTTGCCAGACGCCTTGCTGCAACTGCGTACGGATCGCCGTCGACACCACTTCGTAGGGCAACGGCGTGCCTTCGATCCGCTGATCGACACTGACCACGTGCCAGCCGTAACGGCTTTCCAAAGGTTTACTGGCCAGCCCCGGTGCCAGGGTGAACAGCTGGCGTTCCAGTTCGGGCACGGTCTGGCCCTTGCTGATCTGCCCCAAGGAACCGCCCTGGGCCTTCGACGGGCAGGCCGAATACTTCACCGCCAGCTCGGCAAAACTGCCGGGGAGGTCCGCCAGCCGTTGCAGCAGGATTTCAGCCTGGGCATACGCAAGTGCACGGGCCTCGGCATCGTCCGGCGCACATTCCAGCAGGATGTGCCGCACGGCCAGCAACGGCGCGCTGTGAAAGCGCCCGCGGTTATTTTCGTAATAACGCAGGCTGGTTTCTTCGTCGCACTGCGGCACATGCACCTCACGCTCAAGCAACAAGCGCGTGGCTGCTTCTTCTTCGTTCTCACCGGCGCCGATCTGCAGCGACACACCGAGTTCAGCAATGCGTTGCTGCAACAACTCGCGGATCACCAGCGCTCGAGCGGCCTGGTAGACCGCCTCCTCGCGGGTTGGCGCCGGGTGATATTGCAACTCCTGGGCCAGCGCCTGTGGGGTGATCGACACCTCATTGACGCTGATGATCGGCCACTCCTGCTCGCTGCTGGCGATCAGCTGCGCCGGGGCGTCATCGGCTGCTGGCGCAACCGGCAGCTCGTCAACCTGCACCACACCGGTCGGCGCGATATCCACTACATCGGCCTCGCCTTTTCTTGAAGAACCGCAGCCACCGCTGCCCCCGTTACCGCCGCCACATCCACATCCACCTGACATGATTGTCTCCTCAGAATTTCTGCCGAACGATTTGATAGCGACGCCCCAAGTACCAGACCGGTGCGCTGATCATGTGTACGAGACGGGTGAAGGGAAACAGCACGAACAAGGTCAAGCCGAGAAACACATGCAGCTTGTAGGTCAGCCCGACGGGCGCGATAGACGCCGCCGCTTCCATTGGCCGCAGCAGCACAGTGTTCTGCGCCCAATCGGCGAGCATCACCATCACCGAGCCGTCCATGTGCTCGGTGGACGCGACGATCGTCAGCAGGCCGAGCAGCAATTGCGCGAGCAGCACCAGCAGGACCAAGATGTCCGACGGGCTGGAAGTGGCGCGAACCCGTGGGTCGGTCAGCCGCCGCTTGATCAGCATCAGCAACCCCACCAGGCATAACAGGCCGAAGACCCCACCGGAAACCATCGCCAGCAACTGCTTGTTCTGCGTGCTGATCACATGGTGGTACACCGATGCCGGCGTCAGCAGGCCGACGAAGTGCCCGGCCAGCACGAACAACACGCCGATATGGAAAAAGTTACTCGCCACGCGCATGCCACGCTGGTTGAGCATCTGGCTGGAGCCGGCCTTCCAGGTGTACTGCGACAGATCGAAGCGTGCCCAGCTGCCAATCAGGCAAATCGCCAGGGCCACATAAGGGTAAACCCCGAACAGCAAAAGATTCCATTTAGACATTGCCCACCTCCTTGGCCGGCACAGCGGCCAGCCCTTCATGCTGAAAATCGACCCAGTGCAGTGGCACCGCGCTTTCTTCCCGGGCCTTGCCCGGCGCGCTTGGCAGCGAACTGCAACGGTCCTGCTGTTCGGCCTGCAGAAAGTCCACGGCCTCTTCTTCCCAGATCTTGTCGAGGGCTTCGAGGGAGTCATCGCGCGGTTCTGCGGCGACCTGTTCGCGCAGGTCGGCCACCGCTTGGTGAGGCTCGGCCCCGGCGATCTGCAGCAACGCCCGGAAGCAGCTGGCGTAAGCGCTTTCACGCTCCTCCAGACGCGCCGCCAGCAAGGCCAGCAAATGCGCCACATCCGCCAGGCCTTCGCGGGCCTCGATGTCTTCGCGGGTCGAGAGGAACTCCAGGTACAGCGGGATATAGTCCGGCAGCTCCTTGACGCCGATGGCAAAACCGGCGGCTTCGTACTGGGCCATCATGTCGACCATCGCCTGGCCACGGTCACGGGACTCACCGTGCACGTGCTCAAACAACAGCAGCGACAGCGAGCGCCCGCGGCCGAACAGCGCACCGTAGTGCTCCTGCCCGTCCATCAGGTCATTGGCGCAGATCAGCTCCAGCAACTCGAACAATGCGCCGCGTTGCGTCGGGCTGATTTCCCGGGACTGGACAATCGCTTGTTCCAGTTCGTCGCGACCGCCCGTCAGTGCCTCGGTCGGGTAGTCGAGCAGCAGCGAAATCACTTTGAGAATTTGCATGCTCATTGCTCCCACACCTGCACGGTTTTGAGGATGTCGCGGCGGTTGGCTTTCTTCGCCCCGAACAGGTTGGTGTCGGAACTGCCGCTGCAACCGCTGCCGAAACTGAAGCCGCAACCGGAGCGCTCGGCGAAGGCGTCGCTCATGGCGTCTTCACGGTGCGCACTCGGTACCACGAAGCGGTCTTCATAGTTGGCAATCGCCAGGTAGCGATACATCTCTTCGACCTGGGCCACGCTCAAGCCGACATCCGCCAGCACTTGCAAGTCCTGCACGCCATCGACTTGCTCGGAACGCTTGTAGGCGCGCATCGCCAGCAAGCGTTTGAGCGCACGCTTGACCGGTTTTTCATCGCCCGCCGTCAGCAGGTTGGCCAGGTACTTGAGTGGAATGCGCAGGCTGTCCACATCCGGGATCACCCCGTTCATGCCCACGGTGCCGGCGGTCGCGGCGTTCTGGATCGGCGAGAGCGGCGGCACATACCAAACCATCGGCAAGGTGCGGTATTCCGGGTGCAGCGGCAGCGCGAGCTTCCAGTCCACCGCCATCTTGTAGACAGGCGAGCGTTGCGCCGAGTCGATCACCGACTGCGGCACACCATCGGCCAAGGCCTGGCGGATCACCGCCGGATCGTTCGGGTCGAGGAAGATCTCCAGTTGTTTTTCGTACAGGTCCTGCTCGTTGGCGGTGCTGGCGACTTCGCTGATGCGGTCGGCGTCATACAGCAGCACCCCGAGGTAGCGGATACGGCCGACACAGGTTTCGGCGCAAACCGTCGGCATCCCGGCTTCGATACGCGGGTAGCAGAAGATGCATTTTTCGGATTTGCCGCTTTTCCAGTTGAAGTAGATCTTCTTGTACGGGCAGCCGCTGATGCACATCCGCCAGCCACGGCATTTTTCCTGATCGATCAGGACGATACCGTCCTCTTCGCGCTTGTAGATCGCCCCGCTGGGGCACGACGCCGCGCAGGTCGGGTTGAGGCAGTGCTCGCACAGGCGCGGTAGATACATCATGAAGGTGTTTTCGTACTCGCCGTAGATGTCCGCCTGGATCTTGTCAAAGTTCTTGTCCTTGCGACGCTTGGCGAATTCGGTACCGAGGATTTCTTCCCAGTTCGGGCCCCATTCGATTTTTTCCATGCGTTTGCCGGAGATCAGCGAGCGCGGACGCGCGGTGGGCTGGTGCTCGCCCAGCGGTGCGGTGTGCAGGTGCTGGTAGTCGAAGTCGAACGGCTCGTAGTAGTCGTCGAGGCTTGGCAGGTCCGGGTTGGCAAAAATATTCGCCAATACGCGAAATTTACCGCCGATGCGTGGGTTGATCGTGCCGTTGGCGTTGCGAATCCAGCCGCCCTTCCACTTGTCCTGGTTTTCCCATTCCTTCGGATAGCCGATGCCCGGTTTCGATTCAACGTTGTTGAACCAGGCGTATTCCATGCCTTCGCGGCTGGTCCAGACGTTTTTGCAGGTGATCGAACAGGTGTGGCAACCGATGCATTTGTCCAGGTTCAGAACCATGCCGATTTGTGAGCGAATCTTCATCTCAGTTCTCCTCGATATCGGTCGGCAGCGGACGCGGCAGGTCATCACCGGACGAACCATCGAGCCAGTCGACTTTGGACATTTTGCGCACCACGACAAACTCATCGCGGTTGCAGCCGACGGTGCCGTAATAGTTGAAACCGTAGGCTTGCTGGGCGTAGCCACCGATCATGTGGGTCGGCTTGAGCACGACGCGGGTCACCGAGTTGTGGTGGCCGCCACGGGTCTTGGTGGTTTCGGAACCGGGTACGTTCACGATGCGTTCCTGGGCGTGGTACATCATCACCATGCCGTCCTTGACCCGCTGGCTGACCACCGCACGGGCAGTCAGCGCACCGTTGACGTTGAAACACTCGATCCAGTCGTTGTCTTCAATGCCGGCGCTTTTTGCATCGTTCTCCGAGAGCCAGACAATCGGCCCGCCACGGCTGAGGGTCAGCATCAGCAGGTTGTCGCTGTAGGTGCTGTGGATACCCCATTTCTGGTGCGGGGTGATCCAGTTCAGGACGATCTCGATCTCGCCATTGCTGCGCTTGCCCTTCACCCCTTCGATGGTGCGGGTATTGACCGGTGGGCGATAACTCATCAGCTGTTCGCCGAACGCCTGCATCCACGGGTGATCCTGGTAGAACTGCTGGCGGCCGGTGATGGTGCGCCATGGGATCGCCTCGTGCACGTTGGTGTAGCCGGCGTTGTAGCTGACGTGATCGTCTTCAAGACCCGACCAGGTCGGGCTGGAAATGATCTTGCGCGGCTGGGCCTGGATGTCGCGGAAACGAATCGCCTCGTGGGCCTTGGACAGCGCCAGGTGGCTGTGGTCGATGCCGGTGAATTCCGACAGCGCGGCCCAGGCTTTCACGGCAACCTGGCCGTTGGTTTCCGGCGCCAGGGACAGGATCACCTCAGCGGCGTCGATAGCCGTGTCGATTTTCGGCCGACCGTGGCTGATGCCGGCATCGCCTTCGTGGTGGTTCAGCTCACCGAGGAATTTCACTTCGTCTTCGGTGTTCCAGTTGATGCCCTTGCCGCCGTTGCCGTGTTTTTCCAGCAATGGCCCCAGGGACGAGAACTGCTTGTAGATGTTCGGATAATCACGCTCGACCACATGCAGGTTCGGTGCGTTTTTCCCCGGCACTGGCGCCACTCCTTCGCTTTTCCAGTCGGTGCCGCCAAACGGCTGAGCCAGTTCGCCAACGCTGTCGTGCATCAGTGGAAGGGTCACCAGGTCCTGTTCGACGCCCAGGTGCCCTTCGGACATGCTGGAAAACGCCTTGGCAATGCCCTTGTAGATCTCCCAGTCGGAACGCGACTCCCACGCGGGGTCGATGGCGGCCGACAAGGGGTGAATGAACGGGTGCATGTCCGAGGTGTTCATGTCGTCTTTTTCGTACCAGGTCGCGGTCGGCAAGACGATGTCGGAATACACGCAGGTCGAGGACATGCGAAAGTCCAGCGTGGTCACCAGGTCGAGCTTGCCGATGGCGCCCTCGTCAACCCATTCGGCTTCTTCGGGTTTGCAGTCGCCGACCTGGCCGATGTCTTCGTTCATCACGCCGTTCTTGGTGCCGAGCAGGTACTTGAGCATGTACTCGTGGCCCTTGCCCGACGAGCCCAGCAGGTTGGAACGCCAGATGAACATGTTGCGCGGGAAGTTCACCGGGCTGTCCGGCTGCTCGCAGGAGAAGCGCAACGAACCGTCCTGCAACGACTTGACCACATAGTCTTTCGGGTCCATGCCGGCGGCGGCCGCATCGCGGCAGATGTGCAGCGGGTTGGTATTGAGTTGCGGTGCGCTGGGCAGCCAGCCGGCCCGTTCGGCGCGGATGTTGTAGTCCAGGGCGTGTTCGGGAAATTGGGATTTATCGGCCAACGGCGAGAGCACGTCGTGCATGCTCATTTTCTCGTGGCGCCATTGCGAGCTGTGGGCGTAGAAAAAGCTGGTGCCGTTCATCTGGCGCGGTGGACGGTTCCAGTCCAGGCCGAACGCCAGGGGCAGCCAGCCGCATTGTGGGCGCAGTTTTTCCTGGCCGACGTAGTGCGCCCAACCACCACCGGTCTGGCCGACACACCCGCAGAGCATGAGCATGTTGATCAGCCCGCGGTAGTTCATGTCCATGTGGTACCAGTGATTCATCGCCGCGCCGACGATGATCATCGAGCGGCCCTTGGTCTTGTCGGCGTTATCGGCAAACTCACGGGCGATCTGGATGGCTTTTTCGCGGCTCACGCCAGTGATTTTCTCCTGCCAGGCCGGGGTGCCGGGCACCGAGGCGTCGTCATAATCCTTGGCGACGTTTTCACCGCCCAGGCCACGATCGATCGCCAGGTTGGCCGCCGACAGGTCGAACACGGTGGCCACTTTAGCGACGCTACCATCGGCCAGCACCACGTTATGCACCGGCACCCGGCGGTATTGCACGGCATCGCCGGCGACGTGCTGGAAGTGTTCGTGGGACTCACCGGCAAAATACGGGAACGCCACTTCGGCGACGTCATCACCCATCAGGCTCAGTTTCAGATCGATCTCGCGACCTTCGCCACCTTCACGGGCAAGAATGTTCCACTTGCCCTTCTCTCCCCAGCGATAACCGATGGACCCCTGAGGGGACACCAGTTCGCCGTTGACGTCGAGGGCGATGGTTTTCCATTCCGGGTTGTTGTCCTGGCCGAGGTTGTCGGTCAGGTCACTGGCGCGCAGGAAACGGTCCGGCTGATAGCCGGCCCCCGGGGCCTTGTCGACCATTTGCTTGAGCAGCACCAGCACCGGCAAATCGGTGAAGCGTTTGGCGTATTCGGTGAAATAGGCGCTCGGTTTGTCCAGGTGGAATTCTTTGAAGATGACATGGTTGAACGCCTGCGCCAGTGCGGCATCGGTACCTTGCTTGGGGTTCAGCCACAGGTCGGTGAGTTTGGCGACTTCCGAATAGTCGGGGGTAATGGCGACCGTCTTGGTGCCCTTGTAACGCACTTCAGTGAAGAAGTGCGCGTCCGGGGTCCGGGTCTGAGGGACGTTGGAGCCCCAGGCGATGATGTAGTTGGAGTTGTACCAGTCGGCCGACTCCGGCACGTCGGTCTGCTCGCCCCAAACCATCGGCGAGGCCGGTGGCAAGTCGCAGTACCAGTCATAGAAACTCAGGCATGCGCCGCCGATCAGCGACAGGTAACGCGAGCCGGCGGCGTAGCTGACCATCGACATGGCCGGGATCGGCGAGAAGCCGACAATGCGATCGGGTCCATATTGCTTGATGGTGTAGACGTTGGCCGCCGCGATGATCTCGTTGACTTCTTCCCAGTTGGAACGAATGAAGCCACCCATGCCGCGCTTGCTTTTATAGGACTCGGCCTTGGCCTTGTCCTCGACGATGCTCGCCCAGGCTTCGACCGGCGCCAGGGTCTGGCGCGCATCGCGCCACAGCTTCAGCAACGGCTTGCGGATTTTCGGGTACTTGAGCCGGTTCGCGCTGTAGATATACCAGCTGTAACTGGCACCACGCGGGCAACCGCGGGGTTCATGGTTAGGCAGATCATTGCGGGTGCGCGGGTAGTCGGTCTGCTGGGTTTCCCAGGTGATCAAGCCGTTCTTGACGTAGATTTTCCACGAGCAGGACCCGGTGCAGTTCACCCCGTGGGTGGAGCGCACGATCTTGTCGTACTGCCAGCGGGAACGGTAGACGTTTTCCCAGTCGCGAGACTCTTTGCGGGTCTCTCCATGACCGTCGGAAAACTCGTTTTGCTTGCGATTGAAAAACCGCAATTGGTCCAGTAAATGACTCACGGTGTACACCTCTCAGGCTTGCTGCGGGGTTCTGTGCCCCGCCCACGCAATGGTTGGATTCGGGCTCGACTCAGCAGGGTGTCGCGGCGCCTTTGCGCGCGTACCACCACCAGGTCACCAGGATGCAGCTCAGGTAAAAGCCGACGAACATGTAGAAGGCCATCTCCGGGCCGCCGGTCTGGGCCATCGAAGTGCCGAAGGATTTGGGAATGAAGAACGCACCGAAGGCGCCCATGGCCGAACTGAAACCCAGGACGGCGGCCGATTCCTTGCCGGCATCCTTGAGCGCTTGTTCGCGCACGGCGGCGGGTTTTCCAGCAGCGGATTTTTCATGCAGGGTCCGGAAGATCACCGGGATCATCCGGAAGGTGGAGCCGTTGCCCACGCCGGTGGTGATGAACAGCAGCATGAACATGCCGAGAAAACCGTAGAAGTTGCCGCCCGATCCGTCCTGGGGCAGAAAGTGCAGCACACCGAAGACCATCACGATCATTAGCACGAAGTTCCACAGGGTCACTTTCGCGCCGCCGAGCTTGTCCGCCAGCCAGCCGCCCAGGGGACGAACCAATGCGCCGACCAGCGGGCCGAGGAACGCGAATTTCAAGGCAATGACGTCCGGAAAGGAGGTCTTGATCAGCAGCGGAAACGCCGCGGAGAAGCCGATGAACGAACCGAAGGTCGCCAGGTACAACCAGCACATCAACCAGTTGTGCTTGCGCTTGAAGATCACCGCCTGCTCGCTGAACGAGGCGCGGGCACTGGACAGGTCATTCATGCCAAACCAGGCCAACACCGTCACCAACACAATGAATGGCACCCAAATGAACCCGGCGTTCTGCAACCACAACTGAGCGCCGTCCTGCAGCACTTGCGGCTGGCCGCCCAGGAAACCGAACACGCCAAAAGTAATCACCAGCGGCACGCAGAACTGCATCACCGAAACGCCCAGGTTGCCGAGCCCGGCGTTGAGACCAAGGGCTGTGCCCTGCTGAGACTTGGGATAGAAGAAGCTGATGTTGGACATGCTCGATGCAAAGTTGCCGCCACCAAAACCGCAGAGCAAGGCGATCAACACGAACACGCTGTACGAGGTGCTCGGGTCTTGCACCGCCAAGCCCATCCAGATCGACGGCAACAGCAGTGACGCGGTGCTCACGGCGGTCCAGCGCCGGCCTCCGAAGATCGGCACCATGAACGAATAGAAGACGCGCAGGGTCGCCCCGGACAACCCAGGCAATGCCGCCAGCCAGAACAACTGGTCGGTGGTGAAGCTGAAGCCGATGGCGTTCAACCGTACGATCACCGTGCTCCAGACCATCCACACCGCAAAGGCCAACAGCAGTGCAGGAATGGAGATCCACAGGTTGCGGGTGGCGGTCTGTTTGCCGCTGCTTCCCCAGAACGCAGGGTCTTCGGGACGCCAGTCATGGATGACCGGGCCTTTGTCAGGCTTTTGCAGAACGGACATGTTCTTCTCCTTGGGCAATGCTGGAAAACGGGGACGACGTCGCTGGCGGCTGTTTGCCCAGCAGCGGGCGCTTGCGTATTTCGCTGAAGTACATCCAGGTGAGGGAGACCCAGACCACGCCGTACATCAACATGAAGCAGGAAGAGCGCACTCCGGTGAGGTCCACCAGGGCGCCGAACAGGATCGGCAACACAAAGCCGCCCAGGCCGCCCGCGAGGCCGACAATGCCCGACACCGCGCCCATGTTTTGCGGGTAGTCATTGGCGATGTATTTGAAGACCGAGGCCTTGCCGAATGCGAAGGCGATGCCCATGACAAACAGCAGCACGGTGAACAGCGTGGGAGTGAGGCCGATGTGGAAACTGACCGGGCCGTTGATCGACTGCACTTGCAACTGGGTCTGTGGGTACGAAAGCAGGAACAGGCAGATCCAGCTGACCCACAACACCCACCAGGTCACGCTTTGCGCGCCCCAGCGATCCGACATCCAGCCGCCGACGGCACGCAATACACCGCCGGGCAGGGAGAAACACGCGGCCAGCAACGCGGCGCTTTGCAGGCTGAAACCGTATTCGCGCACGTAGTATTGGGTCATCCATAATGCGAGGGCCACATAGCCGCCGAAGACGATCGAGTAGTACTGGCAGTAGCGCCACACCGCAGGGTCTTTCAGGGCGCTCAATTGCTCACGCAAACTGGCGCCGGTCGCACTGCGATGGTCTTTGTTTTCTGCACTGAGAAACCAGAACAGCAACGCCGTGACAAAGAGGATGGCGCTAAAGACTTTCGGTACCAGTTGCCAGCTACCCGCGGCGATCAGGGCCGGCGCGAGGAACTTGGTCACCGCAGCCCCCGCGTTGCCGGCGCCGAAGATGCCCATCGCAAAGCCCTGGTTCTCTTTGTCGAACCATTTGGCGACGTAGGCGATCCCCACCGAAAACGAGCCGCCGGCCAGGCCGACGAACAGGCCCAGCACCAGGAACTGCCAGTAAGCAGTGGCGTGGCTGATCAGGTACAAAGGTGCCACGCAGGTCAGCATCAGCACCAGGAACACGCTGCGCCCACCAAAGCGGTCGGTCAGCAGGCCCAGGGGCAGACGCGCCAGCGAGCCGGTCAGCACCGGGGTGGCGGCCAGCAGGCCAAATTGCGTTTCGTTGAGCTGGAGCAGTTCCTTGATCGGCACGCCGAGCACGGCGAACATCATCCAGACCATAAAACACACGGTGAAGGCCAGTGTGCTCATGCCAAGCACCAAGCCTTGTCGTACACGGGGTTGGGTCACAATGTTCTCCAGTCAGCTAGCCATGCCGGCAGACTAGAGACGCCAACCCTGCAAAAACTTGACCCATGTCAACGAAGCCCAAGGGGGCATAGGCCTATGCTTAGCCTGTCTACCTCTAAGGAGGTAGAGCATGGACACCTGGAAAGCCTTTATTTATCAGCTTCTTAAGGCTTTCCAGTCCCACCTTTACTGACAGGGAGCGGTCGGCAACTCTTTAGAGGTAGCGCACCCGGGACGGGATGCAAAACCGTGTTCCGGGACGCCGTATGCTCAGTTTTCGTGGCTTTGCCCAGGATCAGCGCTGATGATGCGCTGGTTGCGCAGCTCCCTGCCCGCTCGCGCCGGGCTGGCGGTGATCCTCATCGCCATCCTCGCCCTGGCCAGCTCGTTGAGCGCCGGGTTGATCGCCTGGTTCAGCCAAGGCGATGCCGCCGCCATCAATACCGCTGGCTCGGTGCGCATGGAGACTTACCACCTGAGCTGGAAACTGGCCGCTGACGCTCCCCGCGAAGAAATCGCTGCCATCACCGACAGCCTGCAAACCCGCCTCAATAGCCATTCCCTCAAAGCGGTCCTGGAAGATGGCCCGACCACCGATTTGCAAATCAGCTATGGGCAGATCCAGCAACGCTGGAAGGATGATTTGCACCCGGCACTTCAACGTGGCGATGCAAGCGCTTTTCAGCCCATGGCCCTGCCCTTCGTTGAACAACTGAACCAGTTCGTCAACCTGCTGCAGCGCCAGAGCGAGCAAAAGCAAGGCTGGCAACAGGTCATTCAAGGCCTGGCCTTGTTCACTACGCTGATCGTCTTGCTGCTGGGGCTCTACGAACTGCAGTATGGCGTCGTCTCGCCGCTGCAAGAGTTGGTGGCCGCCACCCAGCGCTTTCGTCGCGGCGAGTTCCAGGTGCGGGTCAACCATCAGTCCCATGACGAACTAGGCCAGTTGGCCACCAGTTTCAACGCCATGGCCGAGACGATCGAGGAGTCGCATCGCACGCTCGAAAGCCAGGTCCAGCAAAAAACCTTGAACCTGCAGCAAGCCAACGCGGCGCTGGAACTGCTCTATCAAAGCAGCCGAAGCCTGGCCACGCGCCTGGCCAATGCCGAGGGGCTGGACGAGTTGATCCGGCGCTTCCAGCAACGCCTGCCCGGCTTGCGCCTGTCGTTGTGCCTGCAAGGGCACTTGCAGGCACCGGCCCAGCAATTGCTCGCCCTGCACGGCGCCAACAGTCGGGATGTCTGCGCCAGCAGCGATTGCGCCACGTGCCAGAAACACCACAAAACCAGCCCGCAAACCTTCAGCATCAGCAACCAGGGCAGCGAACTGGGTGAGCTCAAGGCCCACTTTGTCGACGGCCACCCCGCGCAAGCCTGGGAAACCCAACTGATCCAGGCCCTCGCCAACCTGATTGGCACCTCGCTTTCGCTCAAACGCCAACGGGAACAGGACCATCGCCTGCTGCTACTTGAAGAGCGCACGATCATCGCCCGCGAATTGCACGATTCACTGGCGCAGGCCCTGTCCTACATGAAGCTGCAAGTCAGCCGCATGCAGACCCTGATGCGCCGCGGCGAACCGGTCGAAACCCTGGAAACCGTCACCGCTGAGTTACGCGAGGGCCTGAACAATGCCTACCGCCAGCTACGCGAACTGCTGACCACTTTTCGCCTGCAGATCAATGATGCAGGCCTGGTGCAGGAGCTCAAGGACACCGCCGAGGAGTTCTCCCGTCGAGGCGAGTTCAAGGTCCACCTGCACGTCGATGCGCTGGCCTTCCAGCTCTGCGCCAGCGAGCAAATCCACATCCTGCAGATCACCCGCGAGGCGCTGTCCAACTGTCTGCGCCATGCCCATGCGCAAAACGTCTGGCTGCAACTGCGCCAGGACGGCGAAACCGTCAGGCTCTCGGTCGAAGATGACGGGCGCGGCTTCAGCGGCACTGTCGACCAACGCGAACACCACGGCCTGAACATCATGGATGAACGTGCGCGCAGCCTGCGCGGCCAGTTGCAGATATTTTCCAGGACGCCGCAAGGGACCCGCGTCCAACTGGAGTTTCATCCCGAGTTTCTCGAACGGCAAACAGAAGGTAGCGTCGCATGACCCCGTCCCCCCACCATAGAATCCTGTTGGTAGACGATCATCCAATGATGCGTCGCGGCATTCGCCAGATGCTCGAACTCGAAGATGACTTCCTGATCGTCGGCGAGGCCAACCATGGCGAAGAAGCACTCACCCTGATCGAGCCACTGCAACCGGACCTGGTATTACTCGACAACAACATGCCGCAGATGAATGGCATTGAAACCCTGCGCCGATTACGGGCCATGCATTACACCGGCAAGGTACTGCTGTTTACCGTGTCGGATGCCGAAGACGACATTCGCGATGCGCTGCGCCTGGATGCCGACGGTTATCTGCTCAAGGACATGGAGCCCGAGCTGCTGATCCAGTACATCCGCGATGCCCTCGACGGCGCATTGGTCATCAGCCCTGGCCTGACGCAGGTCATGGCCCAGGCGTTGCGCTCACCGCCGCGTCAAGCGGTGGTAGAACTGACCGAGCGTGAACGCCAGGTGTTGAAAACCATCGCCAGCGGCTACAGCAACAAGGTTATCGGACACAAGCTGGGCATCACCGAAGGAACGGTCAAGGTCCACGTCAAGAACCTGCTGCACAAACTCGGCTTGCGTTCACGGGTCGAAGCGGCGGTGTGGGCGATGGAGCATCTGCGTATTGCGGGCTGAGGCATGCCTCCTTGGAGGTAGGCCGGCAGAGGCATAGGTCAACCCCCCTGCGCGCTCTACAATGAGCGTCAGCGGAGGTACGCCATGCTGACCCACCCTTCCATCGTCTTGACGCTGCGTCGTCATCATCTGTTCAGCCAATTGCCGGAGAACGTTTTCGAGCAAGTCTGCGGCCTGGCCATGCTCAAGCGCCTGCCGTGCAACGCCACGCTGATGCACCAGGGCGATCCGGCCAAGCGCTTTTTCCTGCTGGTCAGCGGCCAGATCAAACTCTACCGCCTCAACGGCGAAGGCCAGGAAAACCTGGTGGAAATCATTCAGCCCGGCCAGACCTTCGCCGAAGCCCTGCTCTTCAGCCAGGCCCGGCTTTACCCGGTCAGCGGCACCGCCCTCAAGGACAGCGTGTTGGTCAGTATCGAGGGCCATCATTACCGCAAGGCGCTGGAAGACCAGCCGAAAGTCTGCCTGGCTATCCTGGCGAGCATGAGCGTCCATCTGCACCTGCGCCTGCGGGACATCGACACCTTGACCATGGCGAGCGCGAGCCGTCGGGTGATCAGTTTTCTGCTCCAGGAACGCCACCCGGTTACCGGACAGATTGTCTTGCAGGTATCCAAACGCCTGGTGGCGTCGAAGCTGGGGATTCAACCGGAAACCTTTTCGCGGATTTTGCATCGCCTGGTCGAGTGCGGACTGATCCAGATGCAACGACGCAACATCAGCATCCTCGCCGAAAAGGAACTGGCTGCGTTCCAATAGGCACGATTGGCGACGATCAATGCGCAATACCCGCACACTGTGTGGCAGCAACGGTAACCACGATGCGCAGCGAGCCGCTCTTGATCTTGATCTTGATCTGCTTTTGATCTTAGGCGCCCCGTTAAACCACGCTGGCCGGAATTCGACAGGGATTTGGGGGGTAAACCGGCAGGGATGCCGGTTTAGCCGCCCCGCGCCATGGATGGCGCGTGGCGGCGGCCCCCCAAATCCCTGGCGGATTACGGGCACACCGAGCCTGGGCGAGGTGCCGAGTGGTGGGGCAAGAGCGTTTGGTTACTTTGCGCTTTTCAAAGTGACCCGCTGTAAAAGCGGAACCCTAAGTGGCCGTTACCGCAGCAATAGATATGTACTCGCTCTGATCCGACATGCTGGTCGGTTGTCAGGCCGCCATCGGGAGCAAGCCCCCTCCCACATTTGGACCGAGGCCGTCAGTCAGGTACTGGTCGGCTGTCAGGCCGCCATCGGGAGCAAGCCCCCTCCCACATTTGGACCGAGACCGTCAGTCAGGTACTGGTCGGCTGTGAGGCCGCCATCGGGGGCAAGCCCCCTCCCACATTTGGACCGAGACCGTCAGTCAGGTACTGGTCGGCTGTGAGGCCGCCATCGGGGGCAAGTCGAATCGTCGCACCGCCCCTCCCACATTTGGATCGCGGTGCATCAGTTAGATCGCTATAAGCTGCCAGGGAGCAGCGGCGTATACCTATGCTTCTAGTGCACCGCCAGGCCCTTGCCCGCCCGCTCAAGATTGCGCCACAACCAGATCGGCAAGACGTCGGGGTCCAGGCTGTCGATCAGGTTCTTCAGCGCCAACCCCAACTCGGTATCGCCCTGAATCACCAGACGCCGACGAAAAAACAGCGTGTCCGGATCCTCCTGGCGACTGGCCAGGAGCAGGAACTCTCGCCAATTGCCGCTGATGGTCACGTGAGCCTGGGCCTGACGGCCAATTTGCAAGCCCTCGCGGCCCAGGGTCAGGTACCAGGACAACCCCAGATCGGCAATTTGCAGGCACAGCCAACGCCCGCGCAGCACTTCGAATTCACCGTCGCGCAATGGCTCGGCGAGGCAGCGATTCAGCGCCTGCTGCAGCGCCAGGCGCTGCACCGCAAAGGGCACTCGGCGTACCAGCGGCAGTAAGCGATCAGCGCCTTTCAATAGCCACGCTTTGCGGTTCAACACAGGCCGACCTCCTCAACGCGCAGCATGCCGGCCTGGCCATGCCAGTAGCCATTGCAACCGTCGACGAACAGCGGCGGTGTCTGGCCCAGGCGCACACGTTGATACGCTTCGATCACCTCGTTCATGCCCTGGGCTCGTGGACTCAGGCGCAGCAGGTCGGCCCCGCAGGCCACCAACCCGGAATAATCGGCCAGCAGATTGGTCACCTGCGCCGACATCGTTTGAATGCCGTTAAGGGTGAACAACGGCTGGCCTTCCTGGCTGGCCAGCGCCAGGCCATCGGGGTAGTTGATGCAACAGAACTGGCAGTCGTCCTTCGGCCGGTTCTCCGCACGGGCGGTAAAGCAGCGGGCGGAATAGGCCAAGGGCAAATGCCCATAGGCGAAGATTTCCACTTCCGGCACGTCACGGCCGAGCTCGCGGACCTGCGCGATCACATCGCCGATCAACGCTGCCGAACATTCCACCGGCGGTACCCAACGGGTCATGCCGCAGTCGAGCAATTGCGCCAGCGCATGCCCGTTGTACAGGTTGAGCGCCGGGCCGCCCACGAACGGCAACTTGCGTTCAGCCAGAAACTGCACCGCGCCCATATCATTGGCTTCCACCAGCAGCTGACCGTTGTCGCAGAGCCGCCGCAGGCTGGAAAGTTCGGACGCGGCTTCGATCAGTGTCAGGCTGGAGATCACCAATTGCGCCTGGCTGCAGGCCTGCAATTCGCGCCCCAGCCCCAGCCATTGATCCAGTGAAAAAGCCCGACGTTTCGAACACACGGTTTCCCCCAGATAAATCACGTCCAGGGGCAAGGCCGACATCTCGGCGTAAAAGTTGCTGAGTTGCGCTTTGTCCCAATAAAACAGGACCGGTCCAAGGCTGAGCTTCATGTTCTGTCCCTCATTGCCACGATCGATGATAAGCACCCAGGGTGGTCTGGCTGCCTTCGGACAAACCAGCCAGCACCTGGCGCCATTGCGCCTTGACCTGGAAACTGCCCGGCGAGCCGCGATGGGCATCGAGTGCGGCCCGCCAGACGCGGGTGACTTGCTCGACATAGGCCGGGCTGCGTTGGCGACCTTCGATTTTTACCGCCTCGACGCCGATGACGCTCAGCTCAGGGAGCAAGTCGAGGGTGTCCAGGCTGGTGGGTTCTTCCAGCGCATGAAAGCGTTTGCCGTCGACCAGGAAGCGGCCCTTGCACAACGTTGGGTAACCCGCCGGTTCGTCAGGGGTATAACGATCAATCAGTACTTCGCTGAGCCGCGCACTCAAGCCTTGTGCGTCTTCGCTCCAGCGCACAGCCTTGGCCGGCGAACAGACACCGCACAGGTTCGGCGACTCGCCGGTGATGTACGAAGACAGGTGGCAACGCCCTTCGGCCATGATGCACAAGCTGCCAAAGCCAAACACTTCGAGCGGCACCGGGCTGGAGGCGGCGACCTGACGCACCTGCGCCAACGACAGCACCCGTGGCAGCACCGCACGCCGTATGCCGTAGCGCTGGGCGTAAAACTGCAGCGCCGCAGCGTGGGTGGCCGAGCCCTGGACCGACAGGTGCAACGCCAGTTGCGGGTGCCGCTGGCTGGCATAGTTGAGCACCCCGGGATCGGCGGCGATCAGCGCGTCCACGCCGAAATCGGCAGCCCGGTCGACTGCCCGCTGCCAGCGTTCCCAGCCCTTGGGTTGCGGGTAGGTATTGACCGCGACGTAGAGTTTGCGTTGATGCTGGCGGATGTGGGCGACCGCAGCGTCGAACTGCTTGTCATCCATATTCAGGCCGGCAAAATGCCGGGCGTTGGTGTCATCGCGAAAACCGACATAGACGGCATCCGCGCCTTCGCGCACCGCCGCTTTAAGCG
Source organism: Pseudomonas khavaziana (assembly GCF_036704165.1). Classification (NCBI taxonomy): domain Bacteria; kingdom Pseudomonadati; phylum Pseudomonadota; class Gammaproteobacteria; order Pseudomonadales; family Pseudomonadaceae; genus Pseudomonas; species Pseudomonas khavaziana. The sequence continues at coordinate 2,526,255 of NZ_CP129946.1, read as the reverse complement.
CAGGCAGATTCCCTGCCGGACAAACCAGTTGCATGGGTAATCCTCATGAAAAACGCGTCTTGCCCCTCGCCCGGGATCGGTAGTGCAGCGATCAGAAAGGCGCTGCCAGTCTAGCCAGACCAGCCGCCATGGCCTTGACGACAATCAATTGCGATCAATGCATCAGGTCGGCGAAGGACAGGAACATCACGGTGTCGTGCTTGAGCACTTGCTGCTCGCACTCGATCACAGCCAACCCGTCGGCCCAGCACGCAGCCGTCAACATCGCCGAGCTTTGCTGAGGGTGCAGCACCACGCTCAATTGGCCGTCGGCACCAGGCGCCAGCCTGGCCCGCAGGTACTGACGGCGTTTGTTGCGTTGCAACCAGTCGAACCCGGCCGGCACGGCCAATGGCACAGGCGTCACGTCCGTAACGCCCTGCGCCCGGAGCAGGAACGGCCGCACGACCACCAACGCGGTAATCAGTGCCGCCGAGGGATTGCCCGGCATGCCGATCCAGGGTTTGCCGGCGACCTCACCAAAGGCCAGGGGTTTACCCGGCTGAATGGCCAGCCGCCAGAAATCCAGGCTACCCATCTCCTCGATCGCCTGTTTGAGATGGTCTTCCTCGCCGACCGAGACACCACCGGAACTGAGCAGCAAATCACACTCCGACGACGCCAGGCTCAAGGCATCGCGGCTGGCCGCCAATTCATCCGCCATGACGCCATAGTCGTGCACCTCGACGCCCCAGCCGCGCAGCAACGCAGACAGGCAATAGCGGTTGCTGTTGTAAATCTGCCCCCGCGCCAAGGCATCGCCCGGTTCGCGCAGCTCATTGCCGCTGCTGAGCAGACACACTTGCAACGGTCGATGAACCGCGACCCGCGCCACGCCTGCGCCAGCCAGCAAGCCCAATTCTTGTGCACGCAGGCGCTTGCCGGCCTTGAGCAACAGGTCGCCACGGCGAACCTCTTCACCCTCCTTGCGCACGTGATCGCCCGCACTGACGGATGGGAACCAGACGCGCTCGTCGTCGATCCGGCAGCGCTCTTGCGGCACCACTGTATCGGCGCCCGCAGGCAATGGCGCGCCGGTGAAAATCTGCACCGCCTGCTGCGCAAGCAACGGCGAGCCGGCTTGATCCCCGGCAGCAATTCGCCCACCAATGGGCAAGTAACCGCCCTGGGATGGCAGGTCGGCTGCCCGCAGCGCATAGCCGTCCATGGCGCTGTTGTCCCAGGCCGGCAGGTTCACCAGGGAATGAATGTCGGTTGCCAGCACTCGTCCCAAGGCTTGATCCAGGCCGATCATTTGCGCCAACGGAGGTGTCGGGGCCTGATCCAGCAAACGCTGGATGGCCTCGTCCACCGGCATCAGCTGGCCGAGGTCGCACACTCGACCGGTCATGTGCGCGTCTCGCAGGCTTCATTGCCTTGTTGCGGCTGCGGTTTCAAATGCGGGGCGAAATTGCAGGGGCCGGTGCGGCTGTCCAGCTGTCCCAGCAGGATCATGTTCCAGGCTGTGCGGCATGCACCTGGCGAACCCGGGACGCAACACACCAACACCCCATTGCTCATTCCAGCCAAGGCCCGCGACTGCAAGCTGGACATGCCGATTTCCGCCAGGGAGACCTGGCGGAACAGTTCGCCAAAGCCTTCGACCTGTTTGTCGAGCAATGGCAGCACCGCTTGCGGCGTGTTGTCGCGCACGGTGAAACCGGTGCCGCCGGTCATCAATACGACTTGCACCTGGGGGTCGGCGATCCACCGGGAAACAATGGCGCGAATCTGATAAATGTCGTCCTTGACCAGCGCCCGGTCGATCAGCACATGGCCGGCGGTCTGCAGCAAGCCAGCCAGGGTCTGCCCCGAAGTATCGGTGTCAAAGGTGCGTGTATCGCTGATGGTCAGCACGGCGATGTTCAGGGGAACAAAGGTGCGTTGCGCCAAATGGGCCATATAAAAGCCTTCCCGTAGATGAGGGTTTGGCCAAGCCTGAACCGGAATCGCCGCCCGGCCTATTCCTCCAACGAGGTACCTCCACAGGGCGAATACAGACTCAAGGCGCCAGGCGGCGGCGACACCATTCGCCGTTCTGCAAGCGGTAGTCGAGTCGGTCATGCAGGCGATCGGCACGCCCCTGCCAAAACTCCAGGCGTGCCGGGCGCAGGCAGTAACCACCCCAGTGCTGCGGACGCGGCACGGTGTGGCCAACGAAACGCTTGATGGTTTCGGCCAAACGCAAGTCCAGCGCTGCCCGGCTGGCCAGCGGCTGGCTTTGCGGTGAAGCCCAGGCGCCCAGGCGGCTGGCTACCGAGCGGGAGTCGAAGTAGGCATCCGAGAGTTGCGGATCGAGCCTGGATACCTGGCCTTCAATGCGCACCTGACGCTCCAGGCCCGGCCAGAAAAACGTCATGGCGGCATTCGGATTAGCGGCCAGTTGCAGGCCTTTGTCGCTTTGGTAATGGCCGAAAAACGTAAAGCCCTCGTCGCTCAAGCCCTTGAGCAGCAGGACCCGGCAGTGCGGTTGCCCGTCACCGTCGACCGTCGCCAACATCATGCTGTTGGCCTCGACCGGCGCGCACTCGGTGTCACGCGCTTGCTGCAGCCACTGGCGGAACATGGCCAGTGGATCGTCCGGCGCAGCCTCATCCAGCAGACCGTTGAGGATGTAGTTGCGGCGCATCTGGGCCAGGGAAAGTGGCATAACGGTGATCTCTGTGGGGTTTGGCCCAGTGTGCAAGCCACTGGCTGACCTCACCTTGATCGCCATCAACAGGCGGCGCCGCCACGCCTTACTTCAAGCCCAGACGCCGGGCCAGTTTGTGCAGGTTGCTGGGGTCGACGTCCAGCAGCCGTGCGGCGCCGGCCCAGTTCTGGGCAGAAAGACTCAGGGCGTGAAGAATTTTTTCGCGCTGGCAGTCATCCACCGCAGCGCCCAAGGCCTGGAACGGCGCATCAGGCATCAGCTCCTGCGAGCGCTCGACGAGCATTCCCGACGCCCCCATCGCACTGTCAAGATCGAGGATTTGCGCCTCCAGCGTCATGATCAGCGCGCGACTGGTACCGCGGCTGAGTTGCTTCAACGCAGCGCGACTGATCACATGTTCCAGTTCGCGCACATTGCCCGGCCAGGTATAGGCCAGCAAGGCCCGCTCGGCCGCGGGCGACAAGCGCAAACCGCGCAAGCCGAGCCGTGCCCGATTGAGTTCGAGGAAATGCCCGGCGAGCATCAGCACATCGTTACCGCGCTCGCGCAGAGGCGGAATCGGCACCGGGTACACCGAGAGCCGGTGATACAGGTCAGCCCTGAACAGGCCATCGCGGATGCTGTCGGGCAGGTGCCGGTTGGTCGCGGCGATGATCCGTACATCCACGTGCAACGGTTTATCCGCCCCCAGCCGCTGGATCTCGCCGTTCTGCAATGTGCGCAACAGCTTGGCCTGCACGCTGGGCGGCAACTCACCGACTTCATCAAGAAACAGTGTGCCGCCATTGGCCGCATCGAAACGTCCGGCGCGGTCACTGGTGGCGCCGGAAAAGGCGCCCTTGACGTGCCCGAACAACTCGCTTTCTGCCAAGGATTCCGGCAAGGCGGCGCAGTTGACCTGTATCAACGGCTTGTGGCTGCGCTGCGACAAACGGTGCAGACGCCGGGCGAACAACTCTTTGCCGACACCGGTCTCGCCCAACAGCAACACCGGCAGGTCGGAATCGGCCAGTACATCCAGCTCATTGAGCAACTGGTGCAACGCCTCGCTCTGGCCGAGGATTTCGCCTTCATCGGCGGGCAAGCGCACGTCTTGAAGGCCGCTGCGGGACAAGCGCAAGCTGCGGTTTTCCTGTTCAAGACGGGTGACGCGCACGGCGGCTTCGATCTGCAAGGTGCAACGCTTGAGCTCCTCCCGCGCCTGGCTGTCGAAGGTGCCGGCATGCAACGCATCGAGGGTAATGGCGCCCCAGATGCGTCCCTCCACGTAAAGGCTCACACCCATGCAGTCATGCACCGGCAACGGTTCTCCCACATGATTGTCGAGCAAGCCGTCGTAGGGGTCCGGCAGGCGGCTGTCAGGCTCGAACCACGTCGGCTCGCGCGACGCCATGATCGCAGCCAATCGAGGATGCTGAGCGATGACAAATCGGCGCCCCAACGCTTCGTGCACCAACCCCACTGTCGCGACAGGCCTGAGGCTGTCTTCATCCAGGCGCAGCAAGCCCACAGCACCGCTGTTGAAATATTCGCGCAGGGTCTGGACCAGGCGCTGGAACCGTACGGCATTGGGCAACTCGACGATCAAGTCGGCGGCCAGGCTTTCTCGCAGCATGGTAGTCATCACCCTCTATGGTGGCATTCACCCTAGAGCGTCAGGGTAACTATCACCACACCTAATAATTAATCGTTATTTATCAATGCATTAAACATGGCATGCCGGATGCAACAAGGCTGGGGAACCGTTGAAATCCAATCAAGGAACCCTGATGAGCCAGACCCTGCTGGAACAAAGCCTCGGCCAACTGGCCTGCGACATTCCCGGTGCCACCCGGATCTTTCACACCTTCAAGCTGGACTTCTGTTGTGGTGGGCATAAAAGCCTGCGTGAAGCGGCACTGGGCAAGGACCTCGACCCGACACTGATTGCGCAGGCCCTGCACAGTCTGCAAGACACCGGCGAAACCCAACTTGACTGGCGCAACCAGCCGTCGCCTGTGTTGATCACTCACCTCCTCACGCGTTACCACGCTCGCCACCGCGAGCAACTGCCTGAACTGATCCGCCTGGCCCGTCGGGTCGAGCAGGTTCACGGGGCGCGCAGCAGTTGTCCCAACGGCTTGGCCGACCTGCTGACCGACATTCAACAAGAACTCGAAGGCCACATGCTCAAGGAAGAACAAGTGCTCTTCCCGATGCTGCAACAGGGCATCGGCCTCCAAGCCGCCCCGCCGATCCAGGTGCTGCGTTTCGAACATGACCAGCATGGCCAGGCACTGGAGGAACTGCTGGCCCTGACCAACAACATCACCCCGCCAGCGGATGCCTGTAACACCTGGCGTGCCTTGTATCGCGGGCTGCTGGAGTTTCGCGACGACCTGATGCAACACATCCACCTGGAAAACAATGTGCTGTTCGTAAACGCCCTGAACCCCAGGCACTGATCAATTGCCGCTTGCAACCCACCCGCGCCAGCCCACCGGTTGCCGCGGGTTTTGTCTGCCAGGCACTTTTATCGATCAGCCATGCCAATAAAACATCGCCTTGGCGAGGATCACGATCAACACCATGTGCCCGAGGATGCTGCGGCGAATCCAGCCGGCGCGCTGAGCGCTCAGCCGAGCGTTTTTCAGCCAATAGGCCAACAGCAAATAATGCCCGATGATGCTCAGGGCCAACAGGATCTTCAGGCTCAGCAACACACCAAGACTGCTGGCCGGCGGCTGGCTCAAGGCGCCCCGGTACTGCCACGCAAGGCTGATGCCGGCGCCATACAACAGCACCACCACGCCATGCAGGACCTTGCGCGAGCGCAGGGCAATGGCCTGATCGGCCGTCGACCGTGGCGCATCCGGCAACTGCTGGCGGGCGTGATGCCAGATCACCACTTCGAAAAACAACGTACCAATGAAGGCGATTGCCGCGAGCAAGTGGATCACCAGCAAAAAGGGATATATCACTGTCCACCTCCATTCAGTCGCCGGCTCAACCCGGATGACCGTCAACTCGAGTGCGCAGCAGCATCGGCCCGTAACGCCAGGCGTACAACGCAAACGCCAGCGCCCAGCACAGGCCGGCCAGCCACAGCGCCGGCAAGGGCAGGAACACAATCAACACAACCCGGCTGAGACACGCCAGATTGAGCAAGATGAACGCCAGGGTCATGCCCGAGGGCGGCTCAAGGGGCCGACCGGTATGCCCCAGGCTGACCCGCGCAATCATCGCCAGCACCAACCCCCCCATGGCACCGATCGTCAGGCAATGCACCGCCAGGCTCGGGTTGACCGGCACGCCGAAATGCCACAGCGCCATGCCCAGGCACGCCACTGCCAACCAGCCATAGGCCAGGTGCAGCGACCACAACAACGGCACGCTCCAGAGTGCCCGATCGTGCCAGCGAACCAGGCGCACCAGATGCCCCGCCGCCAACACCGCGAACAGCAGGCCCACCCAGACATTGGGGGTGAGGGCCGGCCCCGCTGCATACAGCAACGCAACCAGCGGCGCACCGATCAACAACACCCCGTCCAGCCACGGCCATGGAGCAACTCCCTCGACCCGACCAAGACCACGCTGGGTGAAAAACGGAATGACCCGCCCGCCGACCAACCCCATCATCGCTGCCACCAGCCAGATGCCGGCCAGTACGCCTTGGCGCTGCCAGCCTTCATGGCATTCGCGTACGCCATAAAGCGACAACCCATCGGCCACGGCTAACAACAGCAACACCATCACAATCGGATAGTTACGTTTCTGTCGCACCTTCCACAGGCTCAACCCCATGAGCAACGCCACCGCCAGCGGGAATGCCAATTCCAGCACCATGAGCAGCGACCATGGCGCATTGAGCAACCACGCCGCCCGTGCGCACAGCCACAACAGCGCCAGGGCAGCCAGCGGTTTGCCGCTGAGCCCGGGGCGACTGGTCCAGGTCTGCACCGCCGTCAGCAAAAAACCTGCAATGATCGCCAGCCCGAAGCCGAACAGCAGTTCATGCCGATGCCAGCCCAGCCAACCGCCTGCGGGAGTCCAGTGGGAAATCGAACCGCCGAAGGCTGCCAGCCACAGCGCAATGGCCAACACCGCAAACAGGCAGCCGGCAAGGAAAAAAGGCCGGAAGGCCAGCCGTAACAGCGGCGGGATCGCCATCGCTTTACGCCGCTCAAGCACTTGCATAACGCCACTCCTCTAACCTGTTGCCGACCTGACACTTAATCGCGAGTGCCGAGGTACATCCGGATACATCATCGGGTATAGGCGATCAGTTGCCGTTGTCGCAGATCAAGAGTGCAAGGGCCGTGCCCTCAGGCGGCTTATTGCCGGTGCGGGCCTGCGCGGCTGCGACGGCGAACGGACCAGGGTGAAAATAACCCTGACACGGTCATTCAGACCCTATCGGCCAGGGTCATTTTTACCCCCGAGCGCTCGCATCCCCATGAATAAAGGCCTCCAGGCATGGCCCGCGTCTTGCTCAAGCATCGGGTACTCAATGAAAGCCTCTATCTACCGGAGTCGTCATGAAAAAAGTCATCCAACCCCTGAGTTGGTTTGTGCTGTTGGCCTCGTTCCTGGCCCTGGCCAGTGGCCTTTCCCTGGGCCTCGTCTGACTCGTTGGCCGCCCTCACTTTACCTTCAGGACGAATGCCCATGGTGCTTCATCGCGTTCACCACCAGATTTTGCGCAGTCATCATTTGTTCGAGCCGTTGAACGAAGATCAGCTGGATGAATTGATGACTACCAGCCACTTGCTGAGCATCGACAAAGGCGACCCCTTGTTCCGGCAAGACGAGCCCGCCGACTCGTTCTATTTCGTGATTGCCGGGGCAGTGAAAATCTACCGGCTGACGCCCGATGGGCAGGAAAAAGTCTTTGAAGTCATCGGCGATCGACAAACCTGCGCCGAGGCGATGATGTTGATGGATACCCCCAATTACGTGGCCTCGGCCGAGGCGGTCTGCCCCACTCAACTCTATCGGTTGTCCAACGCCACCTACATGCGCCTGCTTCAGAGCAACAGCCGGCTGACCTTTGCGTTACTCGGCAAGCTCTGCGTTCGCTTGCACCAGCGGGTCAATGAAATCGAAACCCTGTCGCTGAAAAACGCCACCCACCGGGTCGTGCGTTATTTGCTGACGCAACTGGTGCGCCTGCAGCCGGTCAACAGCCAATTCGAGCTGCCGATGGCCAAGCAATTGATCGCCGGGCATCTGTCGATCCAACCGGAAACCTTTTCACGGATCATTCGCCGCCTGATCGATGAAAAAATCATCACCCAGGACGGCCGCCAGATCGCCATTCTTGATCGTCCGCGCCTGGAACAGTTCGAGTGAGCACCCTGCCCGTCTGCCTGTATTGCCAAACTATCAACCCGTCCAGGCAATCCGATTGCCTGCAATGCGGCATGCCCTTGCCGGTGATGGCCGAACGCGCCCAGGCACGTCGTTTGCGCCGGTTTAAGTGGTTCTGCGTTGGCCTGACGATCTTTTGCATTGCGATGTTTTTCGTGTTGCCGCGCAGCATCAATTGAGGCCGCAGGATTCAGACCTGGACTCAAGGCTGGGTCAGTTGGCGATACAGTTGCGGCAAGCGCAGGGGTAATTGCTCAGGTTGACGGATCAAGGTGTAGCCATTGGCTCCGAACATGTAGGGCAGATACTCCCCGGCCTCGCGATCGATGGTGATACAGAACGGCGTCATCCCCTGACGGCGAGCCTGGAGCACTGCCTCGCGGGTGTCTTCGACACCGTAGCGTCCCTCATACACATCCAGGTCATTGGGTTTGCCATCGGTCAGCAGCAGCAAGAGCTTGCTGCGCCGCTTGCTGCTGCCCAACAGGCACGTGGCCTGGCGAATAGCCGCGCCCATGCGCGTGTAATACCCAGGCTTGAGCCCTTGAATACGGCCCCGGGTGTGGTCGTCATAACGCTGGGCGAAGGTCTTGAGTGCCTGCATACGCACGTGCTGGCGGCGCAGCGAGGAAAACCCGTACAAGGCGAAATCATCCCCCAGCCCCGCCAGGGTTTCGCCAAACAGCAACAGCGTGTCACGGATGACATCGATGACCCGATACTCATTGTTCAGGTGCGCGTCGGTGGACATCGAGACATCGGCCAGCAACAGGCACGCCAGGTCACGGCGCGTCTGGCGTTGCTCCATGAACAGACCGCGCTCGGCGCACTGGCCATGCTCGCGCTCAACGTGAAAATCCAGCCAGGCCTGCATGTCCAGCTCCGAGCCCTGGGTTTGCTGGCGCAGCCACTGACGATCATTGCGCAAATGCTCGAATTGACGCCGCAGACGCTGCGCCGACACCTTCAGCCGTGGCGGCAGCGGCTGCGCTTGGCTGTCACGGGGCACCATCATCTGCAAATTGACGAAAGCGTCCTGCATCCGCTGCTTGCGATAGTCCCATTCGGGCAACTTGATGCCCTCGCCCAACGGGATATCGTCGACATCCGCGGGCGGCAAATCCAGGTGCAGCTTCAAGCCACCGCCCTTGCGCAGTCGCGTGCGCGACAGGGTCAGCTCGTCCAGATCGTCGGCGACCCTGGGGGCATCCGGATCTTCGCTGTCGTCCGACCAGCGGTCCAGGTCCACGTGCTCGGTCCAACTGAACAGGTTCTCCAGGCGCACCACCAACAGTCCACCGTCTCGCGGACTGTCATCGATACGTTTGGCGCGTTTGCGCCCGCCTTTCTGCTCGCCGGGCGATGTCGTCAAGGTGTCTTCGGATTCATCGCCCAGATCGGCCGTCAGCGGACTGGCCAGCTGTTGCGGCGGGTACAGCCACAGCGGCAGCGGCCATACCGCACGCTCGCTGCGCGGAAAATCCTCGACACTGCCCGGCTGGCGCAATGCCTGACATAACGCGCGCTCGAGCGCCGCTTCAGCGCGGCTCAATGAAGCCGGATCCGGGCGCAATCGCAGGTGGGCTTCGACCAGTCGCTGGTAGCGCGGGCGCAACGCTGGATAACGCCGCAACAGCTGTTGCGTCCAGCGCTGGTTGTCCCGCCCCCAATGCCGCATCGGTCCGGCCTGCGCTGCCAGCAATGCGAGCCAACGATAGAGTTCCTCATTCAGCGCGACTTGAGGGAATACCGCGAGGCTCGACGGCAGCCGCAGGGTACTCTCGTCACACCAGGCCAATGGCACTTGCTTGCAGGTGCCGGCGATCTGCTGCAGCACATTGCGCCGCAGTAACAGGTCGCGGTCACTGGCGGCTTCCACTCCCATGCCACTGGCACCGCCCATGGCACGAAACAACAGCGCCAGCGGGCGTTGCTGGCTGATCAGTTCAACCCGGGCTTCGGGGAAATCCGGGCTGGCGCGCCGGGTGATAAAGCGATGCCAGACGCTGCCTACCCACTCTTCCAGTTCGACGGTAAAGGCCATGGTGCTTGCCCTTGTTGGAAAGCAAAAAACGGCCCGCTGGATCAGCCGGGCCGACCTTTTCTAGCCGTTATGCCGACTCATGAAGGCACCACCGCCGCCGGCGCACGCAAGGCTGCGCGCCCCCGCTGCTTGAAGCTGAACAAATAGCAGAGCAGCCCCGCGAAGAAACCGACCCCTGCGCCCAGGCGCGCCCAGAACATCACCTGCAAATGTTCGACCGTGGCCATGAACGGCAATGCGATCCCGTCGGGCTGCCAACGTTGCAGGTAGACCTGCACGACACCGGCAGCGGTCAGGAACAGCGTGATCATCACCATCGACAGGGTCATCATCCAGAAGCCCCAGATCTCCAGGGTCTGCGAGCGTTCGTCGGCGGCTTCACCGAGCCCGCGAAGACGCGGCATGGCGTAGCTGATCAAGGTCATCACGATCATCGCGTAGGCGCCGTAGAAAGCCAGGTGGCCGTGAGCCGCGGTCAGTTGCGAACCGTGGGTATAGAAGTTGACCGGGGCCAGGGTGTGTAGAAAACCCCAGACGCCCGCGCCGAAGAAGGCTGTCACCGTGGTGCCCTTTGCCCACAGCGTCGCGGCGCGGTTGGGGTGTTGTCGACGGCGGTTCTTCACCGTGCTGAAGGCGAATATCACCATCGCCAGGAAGGGCAGCGGCTCCATCGCAGAGAAGATTGAGCCGACCCACAACCAGACCTCGGGCGCGCCAATCCAGAAAAAGTGGTGCCCAGTACCGATGATTCCGGTAATCAGCGCCATGGCGATAATCACATACAGCCATTTTTCCACGACCTCGCGGTCTACCCCGGTGATCTTGATCAGCACGAAAGCCAGCATCGCACCCATGATCAATTCCCACACGCCTTCCACCCAAAGATGCACCACCCACCACCAATAGAACTTGTCGCGGGCCAGGTTGCCGGGGTTGTAGAAGGAGAACAGGAAGAACACCGCGAGCCCGATCAACCCGGTCATCATGACCATGCTGACCGTGGTCTTGCGCCCTTTGAGCAGGGTCATGCCAATGTTGTAGAGAAAGCCCAGGCACACCAGCACAATCCCCATCTTGGTGATGGTCGGTTGCTCCAGAAACTCCCGGCCCATGGTCGGCAGCAGCTCATTGTGGGTCAACCTGGCCAGGCCCGCATAGGGCACCAGCAGGTAGCCGAGGATCGTCAGCACACCGGCAGCGGCAAACACCCAAAACAGAATGATCGCCAGTCTGGGGCTGTGCAACTCACGATCGGCCTCCTCCGGAATCAGGTAGTAAGCGGCGCCCATGAAGCCGAACAGCAACCAGACGATCAGCAGGTTGGTGTGGACCATTCGCGCCACGTTGAAGGGAATGATCGGGAACAGAAAATCCCCGATCACGTATTGCAGGCCCATGATCAAACCGAACAGCACCTGACCGAGAAACAGGATCAGGGCGAACACGAAGTAAGGTTTGGCCACGGCTTGCGAGGCGAATTTCAGATGCGGATTAGCCATGCTCATCTCTCAGCCCTCCTTGTTGGGCGGCCAGCCGTTGGTATTGATTTTCGAGCTCCATTTGAGGAACTCGGCGATGTCATCCACTTCCTGGTCACTCAACTTGAACTGGGGCATCGCTCGTCGGCCCGGTACGCCCAGCGGCTGCATTTTCATCCAGGCCTGCAGGAAGGGTTTGAAGCCGTCCTCCCCGCCCCGGCGCTGGAACACGTTGCCCAGCTCAGGCGCAAAGTAGGCCCCCTCCCCCAGCAATGTGTGGCAGCCGATGCAGTTGTTCTGCTCCCAGACTGTTTTGCCGCGTATCACTGATTGGGTTAATTGCGCTTCATTGCTGCGCTTGGGAAAGGTTTGTTCCGTGTGGTAGGTCAAGGCCAGGAATATCAGGAAGAAGAAGATGCTTCCTCCGAAATAGATATTCCTGGCCATGCCTTTTGTGAAGGTCTCTGACATGGTCGCTTCCTCGTTGCTTGGCCCGTCCATGATAGGAAGCGAGGGCTTGAAACCTGCTTGATGGCGATCAAGAAAGCCAGATGGTTTTGGTCGGGTATTAACGACAGTCCATAGCAATGCATGGGTATCTACACAACTTCAGGTGCGCCGCAGGCCCCTGTGGGAGGGGGCTTGCTCCCGATGGCGGCCTTGGGGCCGACCAGGATGTTGGATCGGACTGAGTACATATCCATTATTTAGGTAACGGCCACTTAGGGTTCCGCTTTTACAGCGGGTCACTTTTGAAAGCGCAAAAGTAACCCAAACGCTCTTGCCCCACCACTCGGCACCTCGCTTAGGCTCGGTGTGCCCGTAATCCGCCAGTGATTTGGGGGGCCGCCGCCACGCGCCATCCATGGCGCGGGGCGGCTAAACCGGCATCCCTGCCGGTTTACCCCCCAAATCCCTGTCGAATTCCGGCCAGCGTGGTTTAACGGGGCGCCTAAGATCAAAAGCAGATCAAGATCAAGAGCGGCTCGCTGCGCATCGTGGTTACGGTCGGGTCGGCTGATATAAAGTTGTGTAGATACCTATGCTCATCGGGGCATAGGTATCTACACAACTGCTTGCTCTTGCGCTGTTGCTGTTGCTGTTGCTCTGGCTTTTGATCTTGATCTCAGGCGCCCCGTCAAACACGCTGGCCGAACGCAGGCTTGAAGCCGTGGGTAACCCGGCAGGACGCCGGGTTAGCCGCCCCGCGCCATGGATGGCGCGTGGCGGCGGCCCACGGATTCAAGCCTGCGTTCGGGCACACCGAGCCTAAGCGAGGTGCCGAGTGTTGGGGCGAAGGCCTTTTGGTTACTTTTGTGCCTTTACAAAAGTGACACGCCGTAAGGGCGTAACCCTAAGTGGCCGTTACCGCAGCAACGGATATGTACTCGGTCTGATCCAACATCCTGGTCGGCTGTCAGACCGCCATCGGGAGCAAGCCCCCTCCCACATTTGGTTATGCGTTCATTCAGGAAGCACGGGTTATTGTTGACGTATTTCGCGAGCAAGCTTGCTCCTACAAAGGGCGATATACGCTTAACTGACAGGCATTAGGGCAAGCCCCCTCCCACACTTTTACCGAGTGCGGATACCCACGCACATCAGTGGGCTCCTTCAGCGGAACAATACGAGCGTCAGCCCGACAACGGCCGCCAACACCAGCGCCCAGCTCAGCATCAACCGACGCCACAGGCGCGGGGCGTGGCGCAGTTCCATGAAGCCGTCCGTGATCAGCCAGGCCTTGCCGACCGCCACCAGCAAAATGGCCATCGACAACCATCTCGAGGCGCCGACCTGTGCCAGCGCCACCGTACACAGGCTTAACGTGACCAACGCAGCCCAGCAAAGAAGCAATAACCTGGACGCGGACATACATCCTCCCGTCAATTGAGCACGTAGACCAGCGGAAACAGCACCACCCAGACCAGATCGACCATGTGCCAATACAGCACGCCACATTCAAAGCCGTTGTGGTTTGCGGCGTCGTACAGGCCTCGACGACAGCGCTCGGCCAGCCATCCGAGGATGAACATGCCGAGCAATACATGGAGAAAGTGAAATCCGGTGAGGATCCAGTAGAGCGTGAAAAACGTGTTGTGCTCCATACCCAGCCCCGAGGCCAGCAAGTGCCGGTATTCGGTGACTTTCAACACTACGTAGACACTCGCGGCGAGCAACGCGAGCCACAGGAAAACCGCGCCGTGACGGGGCCGCGAACGCCGGACGCGCGCCTGCGCCAGTGCAGCGAACAGCCCGGCGGTGACCAGGCTCAATGTCATCGCCAAACCGGTAGACGTGGCAAGCAACAGTCGGCTGTCACTGAACATCTGAGGCTTGAGGGCCTGGGTCACCGTAAACGCCAGAATCAAAATCGCGAACACCGACAACTCGGCCAGAATGAAAAACCACATCGCCAGATCGCCCGGCAAGTGGCCACGGCACAGCTCGCTGGGCTCAGCCGAAGTGCACATCAACCACGTCCATCAGTGCAGCGACCGTTAGCGGATCATCGCTCAGCGGCTCGGCCAGGCACGCCATGCACGCCTCTCGCGGGCTCAGGCCGGAGCGGATCATGCGCGCAGTGAAAATCAGCAGTCGCGTCGAAGCGACTTCTTCCAGGTCATGCTGATCGAGCCGGCGCAAGGCCTGCCCCAGCTTGACCACTTGTGCCGCCAGCGCGCTGTCCACCTGAGCCTCCCGGGCGACAATGCGCTCTTCGTCGGCCACTGGCGGATAGCCGAAGCGCATCGCCATGAACCGTTGGCGAGTGCTGGGCTTCATGCCCTTGAGCAAGTTCTGATAACCGGGGTTGTAAGACACCACCAGCATGAAGGACGACGGCGCCTTCAACACTTCGCCGGTGCGTTCCAGGAACAGTTCCCGACGGTCATCGGCCAGTGGATGCAGCACCACCACGGTGTCCTGGCGTGCCTCGACCACTTCGTCGAGGTAGCAGATGCCTCCGTCCCGGACCGCCCGGGTCAGCGGTCCGTCTTGCCACCAGGTGCCCTTGGCGCCGATCAAATGGCGACCGATCAGGTCTGCGGCACTCAGGTCGTCGTGACACGCAACGGTGTAGAGCGGCAGTTTCAAGCGATGGGCCATGTGCTGGACGAAACGGGTCTTGCCGCATCCGGTCGGGCCTTTGATCAGCACCGGCATGCCGTGACGCCAGGCCTGCTCGAACAGTACCTGCTCATTGTTCAGCGGTTGGTAGAAAGGTTCGACCTGTTCGCACGACGGAATACGGTCCATGGGCTGCCTGTTCCAAAAGCGGATTCAAGGCACACGCTACGGGCGCCTGCGACAACTTGGCAAGTGACACGGCCGGCAAACTTGATCGCCGTCAAGCAAGCATGGGCCTGCTCGGGCATAGCCTTGCAACGCACTAAGAACCTGCGTTCTGCGCTGGCGCTCCAGCACATCGCAAAGGTCTTGCCTGAGGAGAAATGGAATGCTGATCAGCAATAGAAAAACGTTTGCCCTGGCCGTCGCCACACTTTATTTGGCGATAAGCCAGGTCGCCGGCGCTGACGAACCCGCCACGGTGGCGGCCACCCCGCCCATGGTCAAAACCGCCGGGGCGCCTGACCTGAGCCAAGACGAGTTCGACTCATCCAAGGAAATTTATTTCCAGCGCTGCGCTGGTTGCCACGGCGTCCTGCGCAAAGGGGCCACAGGTAAACCCTTGACCCCCGACATCACCCAGTCCCGCGGGCAACCCTACCTGGAAGCGTTGATCACCTACGGGTCACCGGCGGGCATGCCGAATTGGGGAACGTCCAACGCCCTGACCAAGGAGCAGATCACCGCGATGGCGAAGTTCATCCAACACACACCGCCGACACCGCCGGAATGGGGCATGGCCGAGACGCGCAAGACCTGGAAAGTGTTGGTCAAGCCTGAAGACCGTCCGAAGAAACAACTGAGCATGCTCAACCTGCCGAACCTGTTTTCGGTGACCTTGCGTGATGACGGCAAGATCGCTCTCGTCGATGGCGACAGCAAGAAAATCGTCAAGCTGATCGAGACCGGTTATGCGGTACACATCTCGCGAATTTCCGCCTCTGGTCGCTATCTGCTGGTGATTGGTCGAGACGCCCGGATCGACATGATCGACCTATGGCCGGCGGAGCCGACCAAGGTTGCCGAAGTCAAAGTGGGTATTGAAGCGCGCTCGGTCGAGACCTCCAAGTTCAAGGGCTATGAAGACACCTACACCATCGCGGGCTCTTACTGGCCGCCGCAGTTCACCATCATGGATGGCGAAACCCTGGAGCCCAAGCAAATCGTCTCGACCCGCGGCATGACCGTCGACACGCAGGAATACCACCCCGAACCCCGAGTCGCGGCGATCATCGCCTCCCACGAATGGCCCGAGTTCATCGTCAACGTCAAGGAAACCGGCAAGGTGATGCTGGTCAATTACCAGGACATCAAGAACCTCACCATCACCTATATCGATGCCGCGCCGTTCCTGCATGACGGTGGTTGGGACAGCACCCATCGCTACTTCATGACCGCCGCCAACAACTCCAACAAGGTCGCCGTCATCGATTCCAAGGAGCGCAAACTGACGGCGTTGGTGGACGTCGGCAAAATCCCTCACCCGGGTCGCGGCGCCAACTTCGAGCACCCGGTCTACGGTCCGGTCTGGGCCACCAGCCACCTGGGCGATGACGGTATCTCGCTGATCGGCACAGACCCGGTCAAACACCCGCAATACGCCTGGAAACAGGTCGCCTCGCTCAAAGGCCAGGGCAGCGGTTCGTTGTTCATCAAAACCCACCCCAGCTCACGCCACCTGTACGTCGACACCACATTCAACCCAGATGCCAAGCTCAGTCAATCGGTGGCGGTATTCAACCTCGACAAGCTCGACGCCGGTTACACCGTACTGCCCATCGCCGAGTACGCCGGCATCAAGCAAGGCGCTATGCGGGTCGTGCAGCCGGAATACAACAAGGCCGGGGACGAGGTCTGGTTTTCCGTCTGGAGCGGGCAGGCAGACGAGTCGGCACTGGTGGTGATCGACGACAAAACCCTGAAGCTCAAAGCGGTGATCAAAGACAAGCGGCTGATTACGCCCACCGGAAAATTCAACGTCTACAACACCCAACACGACATCTATTGAGCTCCATCAATGCAAGGAATCGCCATGAAAAATACGCTGCTTTCATTGTTTGCCCTGGCTGCCTGGCTGAGTGTGCAGCCGGCCATGGCGCAAGACGCACTGGCGCTGTTCAAGAGTAAGCCTTGCGCCGCCTGCCACGCCATCGACACCAAGATGGTCGGCCCGGCGCTCAAGGACGTCGCGGCCAGGAGCGCCGATGTGGCCGGCGCCGTGGACACCCTGGCGAGCCATATCAAAAATGGCACGCAAGGCAATTGGGGGCCGATACCGATGCCGGCCAACCCGGTCACCGAAGAAGAAGCGAAGACCCTTGCGACCTGGGTACTGACGCTCAAATAACCACCGGGAGGGCGTCATGAACACCTATCGACACGCTGCGATTATGGCGGCCTTCCTGCTCATTTGTGCAAGCTCGATTGCGGCGCCGGACGCCAAGCGCCAGGCGCAACTCGAACATTTGCTGGCCCAGGACTGCGGTGCCTGCCACGGGCTGTACATGACCGGTGGGTTGGGCCCCGAGCTGACCCGCGCGGCATTGGCCGGCAAGTCGCGGGCCAGCCTGATCGCCACCGTCACCCAAGGGCGCCCCGGCACCGCCATGCCGGGCTGGGGCGCGCTGCTCAGTGCCGACGACATTCGTTGGCTGGTCGATCTTCTTCTCCAGGGATACCCCGCACCATGATCCGTTCAATCCTGCTGTCCGCGGCGGCCGGCCTCGTGTTATCCGCCTGCGCTTCACCCGCTTTGCGGGGCACGGGCGACCTGGGGGTCGTGGTGGAACGCGGCACCGGTAGCATCCAGGTCATCGAAAGCCAGAAACACACTGCGCTGGCTCGACTCACAGGTCTTGGCGATCTGTCCCATGCCTCGGTGGTGTTCTCCCCTGACCAGCGTTATGCCTATGTGTTCGGTCGCGACGGGGGCTTGAGCAAAATCGACCTGCTGACCCAGCGCATCGACCACAGGGTCATCCAGGGCGGCAACAGCATCGGCGGCGCCATCAGTCAGGACGGCAGGTTGATCGCGGTGTCCAACTACGTCCCCGGTGGAGTCAAGGTGTTCGATGCCGGCACCCTGCGACAGGTAGCGGACATCCCCGCCACGGCGCTGGCAGACGGCAAGCGCTCGCGTGTGGTGGGCCTGGTGGACGCCCCCGGACAACGCTTTGTATTCAGCCTGTTCGATACCGGCGAAATCTGGAGCGCCGATTTCAGCCAGGGCAACTCGCCAGTGATCCACCGCTTCAAAGACATCGGACAGCAACCCTACGATGCACTGATAACGGCGGATGGGCGTTATTACATGGCCGGGCTGTTCGGCGAAGACGGTATGGCCCAACTCGATCTCTGGCATCCGGAACGAGGCGTGGAGCGAATACTCAGCGACTACGGTCGCGGCCAGGAAAAACTCCCGGTCTACAAAATGCCGCACCTGGAAGGCTGGGCCGTCGCCGACAACCAGGCCTTTGTGCCCGCCGTCGGCCGCCATCAGGTGCTGGTGATGGATTCGCGCAGTTGGCAGCAGACCGCAACCATTGCGGTGGCCGGGCAGCCGGTGTTCGTCACCTCGCGGCCAGATGGCCGGCAGCTGTGGGTCAATTTTGCCTACCCGGACAATGATCGGGTTCAGGTGATCGACACCGAAACCCATCGCGTGATCGCCGACCTGCGACCGGGCCCGGCCGTGCTGCACATGGAGTTCACCGCCCGTGGCGACCAGTTGTGGCTGTCGGCCCGCGACGGCGATCAGGTCCAAGTCTGGGACCCGTACACCCTCAAACGGCTGGCCACGCTGTCGGCCAGCGCGCCAAGCGGCATCTTTTTCAGCAGCCGCGCACAAAAAATGGGCTATTGAAATGGACCTGGACCTGCTGAGTCGCCAGTTGATGGATCGCTTCCAGCACGCAATGCCGCTGTGCCCGGAACCGTATAAAGCAATGGCCACCGCCCTCGGTTACGACGAGGCGCAGGTGCTGGCCTGCCTGCACGCCATGGATCAGGCCGGCACCCTCTCACGGGTCGGCGCGGTGTTCGACCACCGCCGTGCCGGAGCCAGCACCCTCGCCGCGTTCGCCGTGCCCGCCACACGCCTGCATCAGGTCGCCGAGCGCGTCAGCCAGTATCCCGAGGTCAATCACAACTATGCACGGGAGCATTTCTACAATTTGTGGTTTGTGGTGACCGGCCCTGATCGCCCCCACATCCAACGCGTACTCAACGAACTTGAAAAAGACACCGGCCTCACGCCACTGGACCTGCCGATGTTGACCGCCTACCGCATCGACCTCGGTTTTTCCCTGGGAGAAACGCCATGAAGACCGACTTGACCCCCAGACAAGCGCTGGCGCTGCGTCGGCACCTTGAAGCTGGCCTGCCGTTGGTATCGCGCCCCTACCAATGCCTCGCCGAGCGAATAAACGCCAACGAAGACCAGGTGCTGGGGCAGATGCATCAGTGGCATGAGCAGGGCTTGTTCCGCCGGGTCGGCCTGGTGCTCAACCACCGCGCCCTGGGCTTTACCGCCAACGCAATGTTGGTACTGGATGTTCCGGACGCGCTGATCGACGAGGTTGGCCAGCGCCTGGGGCGAGCGCAGGGCATCACCCTCTGCTATCAACGGCCGCGGCGTTTGCCGCAATGGCGATACAACCTGTTCTGCATGGTTCATGGACGTCAACGTGCACAGGTCGAAACCCAGATTCAGCAATTGCTCGACGAACATCTGCTGAGCGACCTGCCCCATCAACTGCTGTTCAGCACCCACGCCTTCAAACAGTGCGGCGCACGCTTTGCAGCCTCGCCAATGGGAGCCCCATGCCATGGATGACCTCGACCGCCGATTGCTCAACCGCTTGCAACGGGGTCTACCGCTGGTACGCCACCCTTGGCAGGCGCTGGCCGCCGAACTGGACAGCAGCGGCACGCAACTGCTCGAGCGTCTGCGCCAAATGCTCGCTGACGGAATACTCACGCGCTTCGGCCCACTGTTCGACATCGAGCGGCTGGGCGGTGCGTTCACCCTCGCGGCGCTGGCGGTGCCGGAAGAACGCTTCGAACAAGTCGCTGAACAACTCCACGCCTTGCCCGAAGTGGCGCACAACTATCGACGCGAACACGCCTGGAACATGTGGTTCGTGCTCGCCTGCTCGACAGAACAGGCGATCGCCGAAACCCTGCACCACATCGAAACCCTGACTGGCCTGCCACTGCTTAACCTGCCCAAAGAGGAGACCTACCATGTCGGTGTGTATTTCCCGGTCTGAGGCCGGCCTGGCCCAGCATCTGATCGAGCTGACCCAGGCCGGCCTGCCCTTGGTGGACGACCCATGGGCCTGGCTCGCCGAACAGTTGCATCTGAGCGTCGAGGCCACCCTGGATGTGCTCAAACGCTTGCAAGCCGAGGGCGCGATCCGCCGGATCGCGGCTGTCCCCAATCACTATCGCCTGGGTTACCGCCACAACGGCATGACCGTCTGGGACGTGCGCGACACCGACATGCCGCGCCTCGGTGCATTGATCGGCGCGCAGCCGTTCGTCAGCCACTGCTACCGACGCCCGCGCCAAATCGCCTGGCGCTACAACCTGTTCGCCATGGTCCATGGCCGCAGCAGCGACGAGATCAACCACTATCGCGAGCACCTGCGCCAATTGCTCGGTGACGCCTGTGTCGCCGACGAGATGCTGGTGAGCAGCCGCATCCTGAAGAAAACCGGTGTGCGGCTACCGCAAGCGCCACGCTGAACGCAGCTGAATCAAGGAGATTTACATGTTGAGGATCAGCCAATACCTGCGCGCCCTCGGCGGCCTGGCGCCCGCCCCCAGAACCAGCCCACCGGGCAGCAACCGGCCACCGGTGGTGATCTGGAACCTGCTGCGGCGTTGCAACCTGACCTGTAAACACTGTTACGCCACCTCGGCCGACAGTGTCTTTCGCGACGAACTGGATACGCCCGCTGCCCTGACTGTGATCGATGACCTGCACGATGCCGGCGTGAAAGTACTGATATTTTCCGGCGGTGAGCCGCTGATGCGCGAGGATCTGTTTGTGCTCAGCGCCTATGCCCGCACCAAGGGTTTCTTTGTGGCGCTGTCCACCAACGGCACGCTGATCGATGAGCAGAACATCGCGCAGATCAGCGCCGCGCAGTTCGACTATGTGGGCATCAGCATCGATGGCCTGGAAGCCACCCATGATGCCTTCCGGCAATTGAAAGGCAGCTTCGCTCGTTCCATGCACGCGATCCGGCTCTGTCGAGAACGAGGCATTCGCGTGGGCCTGCGTACGACGCTGACCCATGAGAACCACACGCAGTTGCCCCAACTGCTGGCACTGATGCGCGAGTACGACGTCCAGAAGTTTTACCTGTCGCACCTCAACTACAGCGGCCGCGGCAAACGCAGTCGCCCGCTCGATGCGCAGCGGCAGATGAGCCGCGACGCCATGACCTCGATCTTCGAACGCGCTTGGGAAGACATTCAACAAGGCCACGGCACCGATTTTGTCAGTGGCAACAACGATGCCGATGCCATTCTCTTGCTGCAATGGGCCGCGAACCGCTTGCCTGCGCACTACCCGCGCCTGGAAAACATGCTTCGCGCCTGGGGCGGCAATGCCTCGGGCAGCGGCATCGCCAATATCGACAATACCGGCGAAGTGCACCCGGACACCTACTGGTGGCAGCACTCGGTAGGCAATGTCCGGCACACGCCCTTTCGCACGCTCTGGCTGGATCAGCCGGATGCGCTGCTGTCGAGATTGCGTGAGCACCCCCGTGCTGTGGGCGGCCGATGCGCGCAATGCCGCTGGTTGCCCATCTGCAACGGCAATACCCGCACCCGCGCCTGGGCCGAGGGCGACCTCTGGGGCCAGGACCCCGGTTGTCATCTAAGCGATGAAGAGATCGGCGTGCAGCCGTCAGCGCTTATCCCTTGCACCACAGACTGAATCGTCCGTGCGCTAAACCCTCTTATATGAAGCACCAAGGAAGCCCTATGCCTGCATCCATCGTTATACCGGCCGCACTTGAGTGCGCGTTCAGACCGGGGGAAGTCGCCCTG
Source organism: Pseudomonas khavaziana (assembly GCF_036704165.1). Taxonomy (NCBI): domain Bacteria; kingdom Pseudomonadati; phylum Pseudomonadota; class Gammaproteobacteria; order Pseudomonadales; family Pseudomonadaceae; genus Pseudomonas; species Pseudomonas khavaziana. Next base: position 2,504,501 of record NZ_CP129946.1, on the reverse strand, counting down.
GTCGGTGCGGGCCCCGGCGACCCCCGGCTGCTGACCCTGCGCGCCTGGAGCCTGCTGATGCAGGCCGACGCTGTGGTCTATGACCGCCTTATCAGCGACGAACTGCTGGCATTGATCCCACCGACCTGCGCGCGGCATTACGTCGGCAAGGCCAGCGGCTGCCACAGCTTGCCCCAGGAACAGATCAACCAACGGCTCGCCGACCTTGCCGACCAGGGCCAACGGGTGGTTCGGCTCAAGGGTGGCGACCCGTTCATATTCGGGCGCGGAGCCGAGGAACTCCAGTACTTGCTGCAACGCGGCATCGACTGCCAGGTGGTGCCAGGCATTACCGCCGCTTCCGGCTGCAGCGCCTATGCGGGGATTCCACTGACCCATCGGGACCTGGTCAACTCCTGCCGTTTCATCACCGGGCACCTGCAACACAATGGCGCGTTGTCGTTGCCCTGGCGCAGCCTGGCCGACGGCAGTCAAACCCTGGTCTTCTACATGGGGTTAGCGAATCTTGAGGTTATCGCCCAGCGCTTGATCGAGGCCGGCATGCCCGCCGACACACCGGCGGCACTGATAAGCAACGGCACACGGCCCGACCAGCATGTCGTGCGTGGCCCGCTGCACCAGCTCCCGACCCTGGGGCTTAAGTGCCCGCCCGGCATTGCGACGCTGACGGTGATCGGCACAGTGGTCAATCTGTTCGCCGAACAACCACTGCAATACCCGGCGCGCTTTTCCCCATCCAGGTGACAAGTGCAAGCCCACTGACTTGAAGGCGATCGGTTTTCTTGGCAGGTGTTTTCAACGCCTTAAACAGTGCGGGAAAACCGGCCCTTCTGTGCGTCACCCAGGTAGGCGTCAAACGCCATTGCGACGCTGCGCATCATCAAATGCCCTTGGGGCAACAGGCGCAATTGACCGTGATGAATCGTCAGGAGCCCGTCCCGCACATGCTCGTCCAGTTGCCCCAGCGCGTCGGCAAAATACTCGGTGAAGCAGATGCCGTGGCCCACCTCGAATTTACCGAAGTCGACCCGGCCATGGCACATCAGTTCACTGATCACGTCACGGCGCAGCAGGTCATCGGCGTTCAAACGGTAACCCCGATGCACCGGCAGCAAGCCTTGATCAATACGGTCGTAGTACTGCGAGAGCTCCTTGACACTCTGGCTGTAGCTGTCGCCGACCTTTCCGATCGCTGACACCCCCAGGCCGATCAAGTCGCAGTCGGCATGGGTGGAGTAGCCCTGGAAATTGCGCTGCAACGTGCCATTGGCCCGGGCCAGCGCCAGCTCATCGTCGGGCAAGGCGAAATGATCCATGCCGATATAGACATAACCGGCCTCGGTCAGGCGCCGGATGGTCAGTTCAAGCAACTCCAGCTTGCGTTCCGGTGGCGGCATGTCGGCTGGGCGAATCAGTCGTTGCGCGCGCACCAGCTCCGGCAAATGGGCGTAGCTGTAGGCGGCAATCCGATCCGGACGCAACGCGATGATTTTGCCGAGGGTGACATCGAAACTCTTCACCGTTTGCAGCGGCAGGCCGTAAATCAGATCGACGCTGACCGACTTGAATTGCGCCTCACGCGCCGCTGCGACCAGGGCATATATCTGCGCTTCACTTTGCTGGCGATTGACTGCCGCCTGTACGTCGGGGTCAAAGTCCTGCACACCAAAACTCAGGCGATTGAAGCCCAGCTGGCGCAGCGACTGGATCTGTTCGGTGCTGATGGTGCGCGGATCGACCTCGATGGAAAACTCATGGTCATCGCTGTCGTCCATGTCGAATGCCTGGTGTAGACAGCCCATCAGGTGGGCCAGTTGCTCGCGGGTCAAATAGGTCGGCGTGCCACCGCCCAAATGCAGTTGCGTCAGCTTGCGCGTGCGGTCGAACAAGGCAGCTTGCATCTCGATTTCGCGCTTGAGGTAGGTCAGGTATTCGACTGCACGGTGGGTTTTCTGCGTAATGATCTTGTTGCAGGCACAGTAGTAACAAAGGCTCTTGCAGAACGGAATGTGAATGTACACCGACAGGGGCTTGGGCACCGGCGCCAGGTTGCTATCGGTGACGGCACGATGATAGTCATCGACGGCGAACGCCTGATGAAATTGCGGTGCGGTTGGGTAGGAGGTATAGCGCGGCCCCGGTCGGTCATATTTTTCGACCAGGGCGCGATTGAAATCAAATGAAGGTGTCATGATCAATCCACTCGCTATAGGGTTCACGCCCCGCTCCGCCCGAGTCCTTTTCAAACAGGTTGCAGATGGCATCTACGTGCGGCCGACCGGCCGGAAGGATACTGATGAAACGCTCAGACAGCTCAATCAACCCGTCACCGGCCAATTGCTCCAGCACAGGCCAGGCGGCGTAAAAGTACTGGCGAAAGATCAGTCCGCAACGCGTCTCGATGGCCTGGATATCCAGCTCCAAATCACACGCCAGGCGTTCCATGACCATAAGCCTGATCTGGCTGTGTGGCTCACAACGCCAGCCACGACTCGTCGGCAATTGGTCGATGTCCAGGCATTGCTGATACCGCTCCAGTTGCTCGGTGTTTTGCGCGTACAGCTCGTCAATCTGACTGATGGCGCCCAAACCGAAACCGATCTGATCGCAATACCCGTGGCGGGTAAAACCCTCACTGGTGCGGCGTAGCCGGCCGCGCTCCTGCGCTATCGCCAAATCATCGTCGGGCCGGACGAATTGCCCCAGGCCGATGTAGTGATACCCCCCGCCGAGCAACTGGTCAAAACAGCTCTGGCGCATTGCGCTTTTATCATCCAGGCTGCACAGCGCCCTGATGTTGTCTGCGGCCATCGTCCGATAGCGTCGGGGTGGCCGTGAGTAGTCAAATACCAGCAGCCGGTCCGGCTCCAGTTCGATAAGGGTGGCCAACTTCAGAGCGAAGCTTTCCGGCGTCTGCCAGGCACGGCCATACCCCAGATCCACATTGATGGATCGATAACCAAAGGTACGCGCGGCATCGATAAGCGAATGGATGGGGGCCGGGTTCTGGTAGCAGTCCACCGACATATCACTGTCGGCACCGATATCCGGAACGCCGATGCTGACATGGTTGAATCCAAGGTCGCGCAGCACGCCCATGGTCGACCAGTCGGTGTGGTGCAGGTCAACGTCAATGCTGTACTCACCGCACTCATGCCCCAGAAGGTTGAATCGGCCACGAAGATGGCTCATCAGCCTTTTGAGCTGGGCGATTGGGGGTACACCGCCGCCCAGATGAAACTGCTCGACCCGCTGCCCCGTGCCCAGGTGACAACTGACGAGGTCAATCTCGTGCTGCAGACGCAGAAAATAGTTTTCGCCGCCCCTGTGCTCGCATGAAACATCGCCCGGGGAACACAAGGCAGACCTCAGGTTGGAAGGCAGCTGCACGTTCAGCGACAGCGGACGGCATTTCTGGCGGCTGTCACGTAAAGCGCGAAGCAAATCCAGGGAGCCGATCCCCTCATGGAATTTTTCGGTGGCAACAGGCCATTCGGGATCGAGCACGCCTTGATCGTACCGAACGTTCAGCTCGCCGCGGTTGTGAGATGGATTGAGCATGACGGGTCTCCGAGACTGGCTGCGCACTACCAGTGTCAGGGCCTGGCGATCAATGCGTCTTGATTTGTATCAAGCGCAAGCAAATGCCGGTGGTGCAACAGACCGCCGGGCAAGCCTGGTCACCACGCAAGGTAAAACATCCCTTTGGCCAGCAGCACGATGACGATCATGTGGCAGAACAGACTGGCATGGATAAAATGCAGGTATCGCGCAGTCATCCGGTCACTTCTGAACAGATACATGGCGGCCAGGAAGTGCAGCAGCACGCTGACGGCGACTGTGATCTTCAACATCAACAATGTGCCGAACGATGAGGCCAATGGTGTGGCAAGGGTCGGCAAATAGCGCAACCAGACCATCCCCGCCCCGGCCCCAAACAACACCAGCAAAACCCATGGAACCAGGGTGCGCGCGCGTCGACCGATACCCTGTTCGACCAACAGCATGACCTTGACCGGCAGCTGTTTACGAATACTTTCCAGAAACAGCACCTCGAAGAACACCGTGCCGATGAAAATCAGCGCGGCAAACAGATGCAACGTCAGAAACAGCGGATAGAGCATGGGGTACTCGCTCTCATTTGAGCTGGACACGGCTGACTTACGGCGAGGCAACCGTCAGGCCCATCGTGCTTCGTCGGCGATCTTGGCCAACACCTTTGCGGTCATGCCGGGGGCTGCACAAGCAACACCGCCGCGCCAACATGCAGGTTCAAGCCTGCAGAGTGGGTTTGAGCAGGATACAGAGCAGGCCGACGCCTGCGGTTGACGTCAATCAAGTAATCCAGACAAGGCCATTGCGGTGCCAAAGCCGTGGCGTTGCAGGCTGATCTGAGCACAGTGGGTGCCGTCGAGGAGCTGTTTGCCGAGGCCATCAGCGCTGGAGGCAAGCCGGACATCGCCAGATGTTCGTCGACGATGGCGGCAGGTGGCCCATGTCGAAACCCGCTGTCCGGGAGCTGGAATCCCCCCCCAGTGTCTATGGTAGCTATTTGCAACCGCAGCCATCTCTACGAGCGGGGCCGACCATTTATCGCCGAGTAAAAATTTGATAGCTTCAGTTCTCGCTTCATCTGCCGCTATTGCTATATCGATTTGTCGCCGTCCGTAACGTGCCTTATCTGGCAAACTGTCGACAAGGCAGTCCGGCATGCTGCGAGTCTCCGGGGGGCTCGCTGGCAATGTCGCGGCAATGACCTGGCGAAACACCATAAGAGAACGTGGCCAATGGACAATGGACAATACGCAAGGCGGGCAGCGACGGCGGCGTCCGACTCATTGCCGCATATTCTGCTGATCGACGATGTTCCTGAAGACATCCGTGCCACACTCGTTCTGCTAAAGACCCAGCCTTGGCGCCTTTCGCTGGCCAGCGACGCCCATCAGGGCTATCAACGGGCACTCAGCCTGCGCCCGGATCTGATCGTGCTGGACGTTCACATGCCACAGATGGATGGCTTCAGCCTGTGCCGGCTTTTACGCGAGGCACCGGCCACCCGGCTTACCCCGATCCTGTTTCTGTCGTCGGCCAATACGCCACTGGAGCGCCTCGAGGGGCTGGCGGTCGGCGCGGTCGACTACATCCCCAAGTCCTACGCCCCCGAAGAAGTACTGGCACGCATCAAGATTCACCTGCAATTGACTTGGCGAGCGCCGCCGGCCATTCAGGACGGCCCGGTCGATCCGCAACCACAAGGTGATGAAATCGTGCTGAGGGCGGCGATGCGATTGATTGAAAACCAGCTGGACGATATACCCTCCCTGCCCTGGCTGGCCCAAAAAGTCGGCACTCATGAAAAACGTCTCACCGCGATCTTCCGTGAGCACCTGGGGCTGACCGTGTTCGCCTATATACGCGATGCCCGGCTGCGTCGCGGCCAGGAACTGCTCGGCGAAAGCGCCATGAGCGTGCAGGACGTCGCCGAGCTGGTGGGCTTTCGCAACGCCTGCAACTTCGCCACCGCCTTGCGCCAGAGAATCGGCATGACACCCAGTCAGTTTCGCCGGCAAACCCTGGGCATTGAGGATGCAGAGCTGGCCGGACGCATCTGATGCGGCTTCTACAGCTCCTGCTGCTGACGCTGGCGTTGTTATTCGCAGGCCTGCTGCGCGCCGCCCCTGTGCAAAGTTGCCGGGCCGAGCAGCTGGACCTGATGCCCACGCTGCAAATTTTCGAGGATACCCAGGCCAGCCTGAGCCTGGACGAAGTGGCTGGATTGCCCGCAGCGCGTTTCAACACCCCGACCCCGGACTGGCCGCCCCAAGGCTATAGCCGCTCCGCGTTCTGGTTAAAAATGCAGCTCACCAATTCAAGCGATGCGGCCTGCTCGCGCCTGCTGGTGGTTGGGGCGCCGCGCCTGGAGGACATCCGCGTTTATCAGTCCACCGGCGGACGTTGGAGTGATGCGCATGCGGGAAGCGCTCATCCCCTGGCCGAATGGCCCCAGCCACCTGCGCGCCAGCCGGCGTTCCCGATCTCACTGGCGGCGCGGGAAAGCGTCACGGTGTTCGTCCGCGTGACGAGCAATTTCCAAATGCTGCTGGAACCGCAACTGTGGTCCGAACCGGCGCTGCTGCGCAGTCAGCAACAGACCTACCTGAGCGATGGACTCACCCTCGGCATTGTCCTGCTGGTGGTGCCGTTCGGCCTGATCGTCGGCTGGATCCTGCGCTCCCCGTTGCTGACCGTGAACGCAGGCGCGGTGCTTAGCTACATCCTGCTCACCTGCATCCTTAACGGCTACCTGGTCTATTGGCCCACCGCACTGGGCTGGACACGCGAGTTGCTGACCTGCGCCAGCGCGGTCTCGTTCGTTCTGTTTCTGGCCTACATGCGCGTGTTGTTGCAGGTGTCCCGCCTGCCCCGCATCATTGGCTGGAGCTATTGGGTGCCGCTGTCGGGCTGTATCCTCGGCCGACTCTGGTGGCTGAAAGTCGATGCAGTCCAGGGCGCGCAGCTGGTCCAGGTATCGCTGATGAGCTTCTACGCGGTGCTGCTCGCAACGTTATTCATGGCCTGGTGCCGGCGCCTGAGCTACAGCTGGATGGCCTGGCTGGTGCCAGGACTCTTGCTGGGCCAATTGCTGATGCGGATTTTCTTCCCTCAGGAACAGCTGCCCTGGCAGTCTGCGCAAAGCAAATACAGCTTATCGTCTACGTTGGCAGGCGTGGCGCTGCTGGTGTGCACCCTGATCATGGAAGTGGTCCGCAGCCGCGACCGCGAAAAGCACGCGCTGACCAGCCTCGAACAACAGCGCCAGGCCGAGCACGAGCGCCTGGAAAGCACCGTGGCACTGCGCACCGCGCAGTTGCGCGACTCCCTGGCGGCCCGCAGTACGCTAATGGCACGAATCAGCCACGATCTGCGCTCGCCGCTGGTACGCATTATCGACTACGCGCGCCTGTTGCACGCCGGGCCAAACCGCGATTACCCAGCCACGATCGAACGCAATGCCCGCCAGCAGCTGGAGCTGATCGATGAAATGCTCGAATTCTCCCGTGGCGAGCTGGAGCAAATGCAACTGGCCCTCGCGCCGGGGTATTTGTACGGTTTCCTCAAGGAGATCGTCGACGAGGCCGGCTTTCTCGCCGCGCGTCAGGGCAACAGCTTCGAAGCGGTGCTGGCCGATGACCTGCCGCCTCTGGTCGAGGCCGACTTCAAACGTCTTCGACAAATTCTCATGAACCTGCTGGCTAACGCGGCAAAATTCACCCACAACGGCCAGATCCGTTTCGAAGTGAGCGGTTACCCGGGGGCAAACGCCGATGACGTGGAATTGCGCTTCAGCGTGATCGACACCGGCATCGGCGTTGATCCGCAAGAGTTCGAACAACTGCTGCAACCCTTCCGCCGCGGCCGCAATGCGCAGCGCTACGACGGCAGCGGGCTGGGCTTGTCGATCGTCACCCAACTGCTGGAGCGCATGGACAGCCGGCTCGAACCCCAGGCCACCGAGCAAGGCGGCAGCCACTTCGGTTTTCGCCTGCGACTCAGATGCGCAGAGGAACATGACCTGGAACTCGGCCTCATCGACAACAACGCCACGCCGCTCAATGGCCAGGGCAAGCACGTTCTGCTGGTCGATGACGTCGAGCAGAACAGCGAATGGCTGTATGACCTGCTGGCCGGCTACGGTTTTGACGTGAGCATGGCGGCGAACGGCGAAGACGCCTTGGCCTGCCTGGCCGGACAATCGGTCGACCTGCTGATCAGCGACCAGATGATGCCCGGCATGGATGGCTGGGAACTGTTGCGGCAGGTGCGCGAGCGCTGGGGCCACTTGCCGGTGATGCTGTATTCCGCGGTCCCGCCACGCAGGCCGCAGGATTATCCAGACAATCTGGTATTCGATGCGGTGCTGCTCAAGCCCGTCGACAGCCGAGAATTGCTGGCTTGGGTCAAGATGCTGGCCTGCACGGATACAGTGCGCCGCGCAATGGCTCGGGAGTTCTAGCATGCCGGGCTCAGGTTATCGGCTGCTCTTGTTCAGCCTTGCGACATGGGCCTGGGCGTCGGTGAATGGCGCACAACAGGCGCCAAGCACCCTCACGCTCGACGACACGACCGTCACCGCCCGACGCCGTGAGGAAGCCCCACAAGACGTACCGATTCCGATGAGCGTGCTTTACGGCGAGCAACTGGACGAGGCCGGCCTGCATCGGCTTCAGGACATCCAACAACGGGTGCCCGGCCTGGTGGTGTCCGGTCACGATGCGCGTTTCGCCGGGTTCGGCCTGCGCGGCTTCGGCGCCACTACCTACAACGATGGCCTGGAAGGCAGCGTTGGCACCTACGTCGACGGCGTTTACCAGGCGCGCCAGGGCATGGCCTTCACTGAGTTGATGGACATCGAACGCCTCGAAATTCTGCGCGGGCCACAGGGCACCCTGTTCGGCAAGAACACCACTGCCGGGGCGTTGAACATCATCACCCGCCAGCCGACCTTTCAACCTGAGGCCAACTTTGAAGCACGCTACGGCGAGCACGGTTTGCGGGAATATCGCGGGGCAATTTCCGGCCCCCTGCAGGACGACGTACTGGCCGGGCGCCTGAACGTCTTCAACAGTTCGGTCGATGGTTCAGTGGACAATCTGCAAGATGGCACCCGCCTCGGCGACGCCGACAGCCAGGGCCTGCGTGGGCAATTATTGTGGACGCCGAACCCGGACTTCAGCGCGCGCCTGATCGCCGACCATGCCGAGCAAAACGAGGCCGGCAACGTGCTGCTGGTCAATCACTACAGCGCCCAGACTCGTCAGCGCGCCAAGTTCCTCGGCTATCCGCTGGCAGAACCCGCCCCTTACAAACGCGAGACCCGCATCGACGCGCCGGGGCGTCCGCGTACCTTGCAGAACGGTGTCTCACTGGAGCTGAACTGGGAACTCGATACGGCGCTGCGCTTGACCAGCATCACCGCCTACCGCGACTGGGACTACCGTGCCGCTCGCGACGGCGACAGCACTGCGCTGTCGGTGGCCGAGTCCGAAACCGAGCTGGGTCACCGCCAGTTCAGCCAGGAATGGCGCCTGTCCGGCACCGCCGGCGCGTCCATCGATTATGTCGCCGGGCTCTATTACCTGCATCAGCAGCTCGACCGTAAGATCGACGTCGAATTCGGCAAGGACGCCGCGCCCTGGTTCGTCGGGGATCAACTGGAGCCGCTGAAAAAACTCTACGGCATCAACTTCACCGACCCCAAGCAGGTGCCGGCCATGCTGCTCGAAGGCGCCCAACAACGTTACGACGGCGAGCAAAGGGGCGACAGCCGAGCCATTTTCGGACAGCTTTCCTGGCGCCCGATTGACGCGCTGGAACTCACCGGCGGCCTGCGCTACAGCCAGGATCGCAAAGACGGCTGGGTCTCCCGCGGCGTCAGCAACCTCGCCCCGCTAAATGGCTTGCCCGCGGTTTTCCAGGCGGGCGGCCAATTGCTGCGCGGCATCGCCCTGGGCGGTGGTTATTACCGTGAAGATGGGATCGAAGAGCACAACGTCTCAAGTTTGCTCAGTGCCAGCTACCGCTTCAACGATGCCGTGATGGGCTATATCAGCGGGTCGCGGGGATACAAGGCCGGCGGCATCAATTTCGATGTGGTCGGCCCGTTCACCGCCCCCACTTTCGAGCCGGAGCGTGCCACCTCCCTGGAACTGGGCATTAAAACGCGCTTCTGGGACGAGCGCGCGATGCTCGACCTCGCCGTCTACCAGACCGACGTGGACAACTACCAAGCGCTGACCTATAGCCCGCCGACATCGCTATTCGCGCCCCCGCTGCGCGACAACCTGATCAACGTCGGCAAAGTCCGCCTGCGCGGCATCGAGCTGGATTCCGCCTGGCAACTGCAGCCCCAACTCACCTGGCGCCTGGGCCTGGCCTGGAGCGACGCGCGCTACCGCAGCTTCTCCAACGCGCCCTGCCCACCCGCCTCGGGCCAATGGACCTGCGACCTCAGTGGCGATCGCCTCTACAACGCGCCGCAATGGAACCTCAGCAGCGGCCTCGACCACAGCTACCCGCTGGCGTATGGGCTGGAAGCCTACAGCGGCATCGATTACAGCTTCAGGTCCGGCTACTACGGCACCCTCGAAGGCGGCGCAGGCAGCTATCAACCCAGCTATGGCCTCACCCATCTGCGCCTGGGGCTGCGCAGCCAGGACCGTGCCTGGGAGGTGGAAGGCTGGGTGCGTAACCTCTTCGATCGCCACTACATCACCGCCGTGTATTCACTGCTCGGCGCCGGTGACTACGGCGTCATGACCGGCAGCGAACGCACCCTCGGCACCACCGTCAGGCTTCGCTATTGAGCGAAATAAACCGCGTCGGACAAAACGCCAAACGGTTACCGCCGGCCTTTTTCGACAGGTACATGGCCTGATCCGCCTTGCTGATCAGCCCCTCGATCTCCACCCCATGCTCAGGATAAAACGCCACCCCGATACTCGCCGCAATCTCAACCGTCTGCGCGCCAATCACAATCGGGGCATTGGCCGCCTGCAGCATCCGCTTGAGCAAAGGCTCGCTGTCTTCCACGGCCTGTAAACCCACCAGCCCCGCCACAAACTCATCGCCCCCCAGCCGCGCCAGGGTATCGCCTTCACGCAACGTCGCATTGATCCGTGCCGCGACAATCTCCAGGACCCGATCGCCCCAATCATGCCCATAACTGTCGTTAAGCGCCTTGAACCCATCGAGGTCAATAAACGCGATGGCCACTTTCTGCTGATGCAGACGCGCCTTGCCCAGCGCCTGGCGCATCCGCTCGGCCAACAGCAGGCGATTGGGCAATTGCGTGAGCGCGTCATACCGGGCATCACGCTCCAGCAACTGGAGGCGCTGCTTCATCTGCGTCACATCGCTGAACAGCGCTACATAGTGCTGCACATTCCCGTGCCGGTCATGCACCGCACTGATGTTGATGCGGGAAGTCATCTCCCGGCCGTTCTTATGGCTGCTTTGAATCTCACCGGCCCAATGCCCGTGGAAATCCAGCGCGTTCTTCATTGGCGTATAAAACGTCGCGAGCCGACGCACCAGGCGATGGGCATTCAACTCCCGCCCCAGCACTTCGTGCTGCCCGTAGCCGGTGAGCCGGGTGAACGCCTCGTTCACCGCGATAACCCGGCCAAACGGGTCGACGAGGATAATGCCGTCGCGAGCGTGGCTGAACACAGTGGCGGCCAACTCCGGGCACAGGCCGTTCAGGCGACGCTCGTAAGCGCCTTCGTCACGGCTGGTCGGCCAGGTGTTGGAATCGAAGCCTTGCCGGGCCAGATAGGAGACCAGGGAAGAAAGCGATTTATGCAGGCGGGTCAGTGCATGCGTGGCGAGCCTGGAGTTGAGGCAGTAGCGACGGATGAAGGTGCGCAGGTTCATGGTACGCGGTGCTCGGTTGCAGCGGCAGGGTTGAGTGAAAGGAGATTATCGAGGTGCAGGCCTGCCGAGGTCTTTGCGCGAGCGGATGAGAGCTTTGCGGGAGGGGATGAGTGGGAAGGATTTTCTGCGGTGTCAGCCGGGGGTGTCTGTCACTGGGGGAGCCTATTATGTTTTCGACAACTGCCGTTGTAACTCCGGCTTTCAGCGCAGTACATCCCTGCCCCGGCCAGCTCAATCGTGAGGAGGAGCAGTTGGTGCATTACTACCGTTGCTTGTGGGGAGAGGGTCGTGAAGTGCTGTGCTGCCATTCACTAGGCCGCAACGTTCTATGACGCTGTGCATAACGACACACAATCGACTAAAAAACTGTCAGTTATGACAGTAGACGCCTGCGACTCCTCGCCCAAAAATGAACGCTACGCGATGAAAATATAGCCTCTGATACTGGGCTGGCTCGTTTGCCGCCAGCAATCGATGAGGGCCGCAGTCATGGAGATCACTGAATGCCGCGCCGCCGACAACGTCATCTTGACGATAAGGTACCCGATGAATGCGCAAAGCTCGTGTCTGCTTTGCGGTCACCTGCGCCAGATCAATCCGCCTGCCGAATATTTGATCCTGATCGAAGAGCGGACGTCGCAAACCCACTACGTGCGCTTCGAACAGATTGCAGCGTGCGAGCGCATGACAAAAATTCTGCGGCCACGCCCTGCCTGAGCACAGGCTCGTGAACGTGCGTTCACGCGGCATCCGCGTAACCCTGGCTATCAGCTTGTTCTCCACCCTTGGGCTGGCGCAGGCAGAACGCGCCCTCATCCAGCCGTCGCAGATACAGGAAGCGATAACGCTTGAAACAACGATTGAGGCTCAAAGTGCCACTGCCGCCCCCACCGACACCGCTTGGTATGTGGTGCTCAAGGGCACGACACCTGTCCTCATCACCGCGCCTCACGCCACGCAGCCCTATCGAGAAGGCGACTATCGCTATTCGGACGGGGCGGCTACCGCCGCACTGGCCAAACTGCTCCATAGCCTGACCTGCGCGACCGTTATATATACCCAATACCGCAGCCCCTCAGACCCCAACTACTACGACGACAATGCCTTCAAGGCACAAGTCGCCGAGCTGATCAAACAGCAAAAGCCGCAGTTATTGATTGACCTCCACGGCAGCAGCACCTCGCGTCCCTATGATGTCGACTTCGGCACCATGGAGGGTGCGTCGTTACTGGGACGCACCGATATTGTCTCAGGTCTGCGTAAAGCATTGCGCAAGGAAGGACTTCGGAACTTCTCAGACAACTACTTCCCTGCCACCAAGAATCAGACGCTGACACGGTTTGCTTCTTCCCTCGGCGTTCCCAGCGTTCAGCTGGAAATCAACAGCACTTGGTTGCTTCCATCGGTGGGGGATATCTATGCCCAACGTTTTGCCCAGTTGTTGCAAGGCATCACTCGGTACATTCGAAATAGAACCGGTAATTTCGACGGCGCGTGTAGGGAGGATGCTTTGTGATTGGTTTATGCGCATCAGCCGCCACGTTTCTGCCACGCCAGCCAGAGGCACTGGCGGGCTCGTTTGCGTTGGGCGCCTCCCTATGTAGGCTGGGGCTTGCTGCCACTTCTATTCTCGGGAGTACCCTGCCCGCTTTACGACCGAAGCGCTTCACCAATTTCTTCAATAGCAAAACCGACGTCATGACCGGCACGAATCATCTCTGCGAATCGCAGCATTACTGAAGCGCCGATGTCGTGGGACAACGCCAGGGTCATCAATTCCCGTATCGGCTCGTCTAGCGCTGCTTCGATAGCAGGTGAACAGGCCTGCCCTGTGAGCCAGGCAATAAGGGAAGAGACTCTATGACCAGAGGTATTTTCATCAACCCCCAAAATCTCACCCAGCACCATCCCCAATGTGCCCGCGGGGTGTTGCTCCGGGCGGCTCCACGCCTTGAGTTCAATCGACTCCCGCTGCACCTTCTCCAAGTTGCGCCGAATCTTTCCTGGAATGGTTGCTGCCGCTTTGGAACGGTTGTAGTACTCGCGATTCGCTAAACTGGCAGCGTCCCTGACAACCTTCCACGCCACCGACCACAGTTGTGAAACGCTGTAGGTGTGCAATGCCGCGCGCATCGTACTTTTTATTTCTGCCAGCTCTTGTTCCGACAGATCATGGTTATAGAGTTCGCACTCAGCGCCCAAATAGCGCATGACATCAGCGACTGCATAATCAAGCCATAGGTTGAACAGTCCGTCAGCATCGGTATAAATCCTATCCGACAGACTACGAATGACTTCGTCCGCACTCCTTGATGCAGCATCTGGCGCCAAACGATAGACAACCTGATCCCCCTGCACCCAAATCTCATCGCCCTCCCAATAGTAGGTACCCGGACTTGCTTTACTCGGGTCATCAAGGACAAGCCCTGTCTCACGCAATTGCAGCATGAAGTCCCCGACATACCAAGGCGCCAGCCCTCGACAATCACCTAATCTGAAGCCGCCATTGGTTAATCTCGGGGTAACGGCCCTGTCCAACGCCAGCAGAAGCAACACCTGAGCGTCCGGTAGTGCTGAGTAATCCACCGTGCGGGTTGACTGCATGCCTACGTATTCGGCCAACTGCCGTTCAAGTTCTGCGGCTTTCGTCTTTTTAGCCGCAAGCGCAATCGCGTCTTGATCGTTCTGACACAGCGTACAAAGCTTGGAGGAACGTTGAGGGACTTTTTTAGCCTCGGAGCGATTTTTGATTTCGATCAGTTCTGCGCACTTGGGACAGACCTGATTGTCATCGAATGCATTGCAACGTTGCCGTATGAAGCTGGCGAGTGTGACGCCTGGTGCCATTTCAATAACGTCCGTCAGCGCACTCACCTTTTCAAGGTACTGCCCTGATTCATCAACAGCCCAGTAACGCTCGATCAGCTCAATTTCTTTAGGATCTTCGGTCAACATTTGCAGCTTGATTGCCATGTAAACAGTCCTGTTTCGTGTGTATTTATTTCGTATTCAGTCATCGCTGACTTATGAGCGTCCATCGCTGAGTGCTGTTGCGGCAACACCCCCAACCTTGTTTACGTCTCTCTTCGTTTGACGCTCTTCCAGCAGTGTTCTAGGCAACACAAACCCTTCAAAACTGCGCTGGGTGATCGGGTTGTTGGCCTTCTCCGCGCCGATTCGATAACGCATCAACCCATCGGCGACAGAAAAAGTCAGGTCCACACTGGTGTCGGTTCTTCCATTGAGGTGCCCGCGACTAAGCAGGCGGAACAACGACCACGGCCCGCGATAGCTCATGCTGGCGGTATTGCCGGTGCTGTGTACCAGGGTCAATTGGCTGCCATTGGTATTGCCCAAACTGTTGGGCCACACCAGTCCGGTGCGTTGCGGCGCGCCGTGCTGGTAGGGGATCAGTTGGCCGTCGACGCTGAGCATGCTGCTCAGGCGGGTGGCGCTCAGAGCCAGGGGTTCGATGGTGAGTTGCACGGCCAGGTGGCCGCGATGGTTGAAGAAGGTGTCGCGGATGCGCTCGACCTTTTTCAGTTGTTCCAGCACGTCGCTGCGCACCAGGTAGCCGCCGAGGCTGTCGGAGTACAGGGCGTCGAGGTTGTCCTTGAGGAATACGTTCAGGTACTGATCGTGGAACTGCTGCAGGCGCCCTTGTGGGCCGAAGAAGGCTTCGAAGTCTTCCAGCGAGGCGTCCTCGCCGCTGGCCTTGAACGGGTAGCGGCCTGCCAGGCGGTCGCGGTAGAAACTGTAGATTTCGCTGTCCCAGCGTTTTTCCAGTTCGCGCAAGGCGGCGATTACCAGAACCTGTGAGGTCTGGTCGGCGAGTTTTTTGACGTGCTGGTTCAACGGCTCGGGCAGGCCCACGGCGACGCGTTGCAGGTTGGCGATCGGGTCAGCGCCGTCCAGGGAGAAGCGGTTGAGTACGGTTTTCAGCGCCGCCTTGCCGGGATCGGGGTTGTCGTGCACGGTTTTGGCGTAGTCGTAGACGGCACTGACCGAGCGCAGGGTTTCTTCGTAGTAAGACGGCTGCTCGCCTCGTGCGCTGATCAGCTCTGAAAGACTGGAGAATGCACGCCGAATCCCTGCTGCTTGCTGTTGCCCCTCTGGCACCTTGTCCAGCTTGAGCGGCGCTTGCCCTTCAGCCAAGGGCACGGCCGGATAGATCACGCTATTGTCGCGCAGGGTTTCCAGCAACCGTCGTAGCGGTGCGGCCGGGCCGGTGACTTGTTCCAGTACCGCCACGCCGTGGCTGAGGTCGTCGAAGTCGGTGACCGCGAACTGATTCAGCGCCCGCCGCCAGCTGTCCACGTAGTCGGCGCTGTACAGGGCGCGAATGCGTTGGGTCAGCACTTTGCGGTCTTCGTCGGAGTAGTCCAGGCGTTGGCGTTCGCCGAGCACCCACTGGTCGATCATCGCCAGTTCGATGATGCCCTCGGTGCCGGGCTCGAAGTAGTCCTTGAAACCCTTGGCGGTGAGCAGCGGCGGCAACTGCAGTCCACTGCCCTCTTGATCTGTGTTGAGCGGGCGATAGACGATATCGAACGCGGGGCCAACCTCATTGCGCAGGTCCAGCGGACGGTGCAAACGCTCCAGGGCATCCTGTTTCAGGCTCATGTAGACCCGTTCGGCCATGGGCAACTGACGCAGTTGCTGTTGCACCTGGGCAATGCGTTCACGGTAGTGCGGCAGGTCGGCGTCGGAATATTTCAGTGCGTAGCCCAGGTGGCCCATCAAGTCGGCCTGCAGCTGGCCCTGGCCCGGATAGGCGCGTTGCCATTGCTTGGCGACCCATTCTTCGACGATGGCCGGGCGGCGGTTTTGCCGTTCTTCAAGCATGCGGTACACGCGCAAGGCCGCCAGTTGCTGATTGCTGCCAGCAGGCGCGGTATTGATGGCATCCAACACACCGCTGGCAATCGCCGGGAGGAAGCGTTTGGACAGCAGATTCAGGTACGCCTCATCCACCGTAGGGCCAATCGCCCTCCCCTGGTACAACCCCATATCCGACAGCAACGGCCAAGCCTCACGGTAGTCGCCATAAACCAGCACCGCATCACGGATCTGGTCCAGGGGCAGCAACAGGTTGCGCCCGGTAGGGTCGACCTTGGCGTCGATGTCCCGCTCGCTGAACTCCTGGCTCTTGGCCAATACGTTGGCCGCCTTGTCGCGGTTGATATTGAAGTAAAACTGCCAGGTACCGATGACCACCAGACAACCCAAGGAGGCGACGCTGAACCCGGCGATCAGCAACCGCCGCTTGCTGCGGGCCACCTTGATGTTGTCGCCCGCCAAGCCTGCTTCGGGGTAGATCACGCGCTGGAACAGTTGCTGGGCAAAGTAGATCGCCGTGCCGCCAGCGGGTTTGACTTCGGGTGGCGGTGGCGGCAGTTGATAGGCTTGTCCCGCTTCTTTGACGAAGGCGTTGCTCAGGGTGCCCTGCTGCAACACCGAAGAGAAATACAGCCCGCGCACTAACGCCGGGGTGGTGAAACGGTCGCTACCGAGCATTTCGCCGAGGAAGCCGAACAGGGCCGGGCGCAAGCCCGCCATCTGATGCATCAGCGCCTGCAAGCGATCACACTCATCCAATGTGCGCGACTCCCTGGTGCTATTGAAAACCTGCTCGGTCAGGCAGTCGACAAAGGTTTGGTATTGGCGCGTCAGTTCCGCCAGCCAGGCATCGAAATCATCCACCGCATCCAGGCTGAAAGTGAAGCCCAGCAGGTCTTCGCGCCCGCTGCGCGACAACCGGGCGAAGAATTCTTCGAAGCCTTCCAGCAGGTCGAACTTGCTCAGCGTGATGTACACCGGCAAGCGCGTGCCCAACTGTCGTGTCAGCTCAAATAGCCGGGTGCGCAGCAGGTTGGCGTGGGCCTTGCGTTGTTCGGGACGTTGCGCCAGCAAGGCCTGTACATCGATCACCAGCACCACGCCGTTCAATGCTCGACGGCTGCGGTTGCGCGTTAGCCAGTCAAGCAGATGCGACCAAAGGCGCGCGTGGGTGCCCGTAGGTAGCACCGGTTTGACCTTGCCCTGCTGCTCGATGTCTTCAGCCGGTGAATCCGAGTGCCTGAGGAACTCACCCGGTGGATCAATCAACACCGCCTCATCACCGATCCACCAGTCCACCGGATAGGCCAGTTGCTCTTGCTGATGGGCCCGGACCCCGGCCTTGGTCACATGGGACAAGGCGAAGCTCTGGTTGGAACGCGTGATCAGACTGGTCTTACCGGCATTTTCCTCGCCGAGCACCAGGTACCACGGCAGCTGATAGAGCGAACGGCGGCGCTCCATGTTGTTCAGCAGGTTGCCCAGGCTCCGATCCAGGGCCCGCTCCTGCGCCTCGATATAAGGCAGGCAAGGATCGGCCTGCACCGCCGCCTCATGCTGGCGCTCAACCTGCAGACGCTGATAACGATTGCGCACCCGCCACGCCCAGATCAGCAGCGGCACCACCAGCACCACGACACTGGCCGACACGCGCATCGCCAGGTCACTCAGCGGCTGGTGCTCGCGCCAGGTCCACTGCGGGCCCAGCCACCAGATGGCGATCAACAAAAACACCACGCCCAGCAGCACCAGTACCGGCACCGCCTGGTTGAACTGACGCAGCACCGGCAGGCCCCAGCGTTTGAGGTAACCCCAGACCATCCCCATAAATCGCTCCTACTCCTTAACCGCTTTGATCAAATGACTGTCGTCGATGGGTTGCGCCACTTTCCGGTACAACTCCGGCTCCCACCCCTGCGCCGTGGTCTCGCGCATCAACCGCGCAACGTTGGCGTACAGGTCGTCCGCTAGCCACGACAGGCCACGCGAGGCCAGCAGGTCGGCGGCAATCACCGTGGCGTAGCTGCGCTGGCGCGGGGCTTCTTGGGTGGCGTGCAGGTCCTGCAGGCGCAGCAGCACCACTTCCACGCCTTCGCTATTGAGCTGACTGGCCAGTTCGTCGCGCAGGCCGGCGTACTCCTGCACCGGGCTGCCGGTGGTTTGCGCCTGGTCGGCGCCGGTGATCCAGGCCTGGGTTTGCGCATCCACGAACGGCGTACCGTCGCTGAAACACAACTCCAGCACGGCCGGCAAACGGCAGACAAACCGCTCGCAGGTCTGGCGAATGGCGGCCGCCACTTCTTCCATCGCCAGGCGCGAGGCGACCTCGGCGGCCAGGTAACTGCCGCGCAGCCAGTACGGCGAGGCGCAGACGCTTTTTTCGATGCGCAGCAGCAGGTTCGGCTCGATGGCGTTGTGGTTCAGCGCGTCCTGATAGCCGTCGACGATATCCTTGGGCACGGCGGTCAATTCGGTGCGACGGTCGCGGGTGATGAGCGGCGCAGTACGCAAATGCGACCACAGGCCGAAGCGTCGTAGTTGGTAGCCGGTGGGGTCGTAGGGATCTTGTTGGTTGATCTGCTCGGCCATGTTCAACACGGTGCGGCGTTGTTCACGTTCGTTACTTGGCGCTTGCGGTTTAGGCGGGCTGAAAAAGGCCGCGTCCAGAGCGCCGCTGGCAGTGGGCGTACGGGCAGGCGTGTTCACCACGGCCGGCTCGCTGTATTTGTCCAACTGCCGTTTCAACGTGTCCAGCGCTGCGGCGTCGAGCTTGGCGCTGTCGACGCACTGTTGCAGGTTAACCAGCGCCCGTTGCGCCGCTGCTTGGTAAGCCGGTTCAAAACTGCTGCGCTCCAGGGCCGGTAGCACCTGACCCAGATCCTCCAGCAAGCGTTGAACCTGCTTGCGCTTGTTCAGGTAACCGGTGGGGCCGGGTTTGGGGTAGGCGTTGTCCCAATACTGTTCGACCATACCCGCAATCAGCCCGAGAGCATCGGCCCAGCGTACCCACTGGCGGGTACGCAACCAAACCACTTGCAAATGGCCGACGATGCGCCAGTGCTTGCACTGAGTCGCCAGGTATTCGCGGGAGGCTTCGTCGATGTAGGGCCAGTCGATATCGCTCTCGCGCAAGCCGCCCAGCTTGACCATCTCCTGGTCGATGGCTTGGTAGGTTTCGTCCTCCACATCAAAATGCCCGGCAGGCTGCTCGGCGTCGATGGGGGCCAACAGCCGCTCGACGATATCGACCGGAACGTCGATTACCAGCGACATGCCTGACGCTCCTGTTCGATCAGTTCGCCCAGCCCCTCGGCATCGAATACCAGGCCGTGCAGCCGCGGATAGTCACTCTCCAATCGCAGGCGCTGGCCACCGCCCATGTTGCGCAACAAGGAAATCGCCTGCAGGCCGCGCCCGGCATCGACCACTAGGCCCGCGTCATCCAGCACCTGCCATTGATAGGCCGAGGAGACCGGGCGCTCATCCTTGAATAGCTGAATGCGAATTTTGTTGGGCTTGGCCGGTTCATCCAGCACCAATTGCAGTCGCGAGATTTTCGACTCGCAGCTGATGGCCAAATAAGGACGGGGCGGTAATGCGCCCAAGGCGGGCGCCGAGATGACCAGCCGGGGTGGCTGAGCGTTGTCCGGCGCTGGGAATGACGATAACAAGAAGCGCTGGTCCTCGGGCTGACGCTTGGCCTCATTGCGTTGCACCAGATCGACAATCGGCAGCACGCGACTCAGGGCGCGCGGCGGTGCAGGCGGATGATGGATGGGCGTGCCGGCAGCCAGGTCAAAGCATTCCAGGCGTTTGAGTGGAGACACGATCGCTGGGCAATCTTGTGCCATCGGCAGTGCATGTATATGCGGAGCAGCCAGCATTGCACATAGGCCCCCGATCCAACGCCAATGTTGCCGTCCTTTGCGCATCAATGCCTCCCCACATTAATAAATTCAACTTTTACTGTTGAACCAAGGTGAGCGCTCGCCCTCGAACACAACAACTTGGCATGAACTTATATAAATAACCAACAGGCAAGTGACAGGCATCAATTTTCTGCAAAAAACTCAAATACCAGATCCATCTCTCAGGCAATCAAACCCAATAGCGTATGAATTTTCATCACGCAAAAATAAACATTAAACAAAGACTTTTCTTACATCCCGATACCACGAAACGAATCGACTTCGTCCGACATGACTTTTTACGAAACATGGGTTTTTAATAGCACCACCTTCAAAAAAAGGACTTTTCCCATGTCGAAATCTCAAAGTTCCGTCGCGCCTAAAGAACGCATCAATATCACGTACGTCCCAGCCACAGGTGATCAACAAGCCGAAGTCGAGTTACCACTGAAGCTGTTGATCACGGGTGACTTCAAAGGCCATGGCGAACTAACCGCCCTTGAAGACCGGCAATCCGTTCGAATAGATAAAGACACCTTCAGTGAAGTCCTCACCAAAGCCGAAGTTGCTCTGGACATGGCGGTGCCGTCTGTTCTGAACAACGACCAAGACACCGACTTGAACGTGCAACTTCAATTCAAAAACATCAATGACTTCGGCCCCGATGCGGTCGCCCGCCAAGTACCGGAGTTGAACAAGTTGCTGGAACTGCGCGAAGCCTTAGTTGCGCTCAAGGGCCCGATGGGCAATGTCCCGGCCTTTCGTAAACACCTGCAAAGCCTGCTGACTGATGAAACCGCCCGTCAACGCCTGGCCAGTGAACTGAACCTGGTGCTCGACGCGCCCAACAACTGACTTGAACGCCCTTCTCAACGGAGTATTCCCCATGCCTATGGAAAGCGCCGCCGCCCAAGTAGTGGTGGCTGACGAACCGCTGTCGTTACTCGACCAACTGCTGGCCAACACCACCATTCGTCCGTCCCAGGAAGGTTATGCCGTCGCCCGCCAAGGTGTGGCCGCGTTCATCAGCGAAATCCTGCAAAGCGGCGATCACCAGCAGCCGGTCAACAAGCACCGCGTCGACCAGATGATTGCTGAAATCGACCGAGCCTTGGGTAAGCAGATGGACGTGATCCTGCATCAGCCGCAGTTCCAGCAACTGGAATCGGCCTGGCGCGGGCTGAAGCTGCTGGTGGATCGCACGGACTTTCGCGAAAACATCAAGCTGGAAATGCTGCACGTCACCAAAGAGGAGCTGCTGGACGACTTCGACAACGCCGGCGACATCACCCGCAGCGGCTTGTACAAGCACGTCTACACCGCCGGCTATGGCCAGTTCGGTGGTGAGCCGGTTGGCGCCATTGTCGGCAACTACACCTTTGGCCCCAGCTCGCCGGACATCAAATTGCTCAGCTATGTGGCCTCCATCGGCGCCATGTCCCATGCACCATTTGTCTCGGCTGCGGGCCCCGAGCTATTCAACCTGGAAGGCTTCCAGGGTCTGCCCGACCTCAAGGAGGTCAGCGACATTTTCGAAGGCCCACGCCACACCAAATGGCGCAGCCTGCGCGAATCCGAAGACGCCCGCCACCTGGCCCTGACCCTTCCGCGTTTCTTGCTGCGCCCGCCCTATAGCACCGACGACAATTCAACGCGTAGCTTCGGCTACGACGAAACCGTCGACGGCAACCACGACAGTTACCTGTGGGGCAACACCGCGTTCCTGATGGCTTCGCGCATCACCGACAGCTTCGCCCGCTACCGCTGGTGCCCGAACATCATCGGCCCGCAATCCGGAGGTGCGGTGGATGATTTACCGGTGCACCTGTATGAATCCCTCGGCCAGTTGCAGGCCAAGATTCCTACCGAAGTGCTGATCTCCGACCGCAAGGAATTCGAGCTGGCCGAAGCCGGGTTTATTCCGCTGACCATGCGCAAGGACAGCGACAACGCCGCGTTCTTCTCGGCCAACTCGGTACAGAAACCGAAGAACTTCCCCAAGACCCGCGAAGGCCAGGAAGCCCAGACCAATTACAAGCTCGGCACCCAGTTGCCGTACCTGTTTATCGTCAATCGCCTGGCCCACTACATCAAGGTGTTGCAACGCGAACAGATCGGCAGTTGGAAGGAACGCCAGGACCTGGAGCGCGAGCTGAACGACTGGCTCAAACAATACATCGCCGACCAGGAAAACCCTTCGTCCGATGTGCGCAGCCGTCGCCCCTTGCGCGCCGCCAAAGTCGTGGTGCAGGACGTGGACGGCAATCCAGGCTGGTACCAGGTGTCGCTGGCGGTGCGCCCGCACTTCAAGTACATGGGCGCCAACTTCGAGATCTCCCTGGTCGGTCGGCTGGACACCCAGTAAATGGGGGCCAGCCTGTTTGAACGCCTGGAGCCCGACGCACCGCGCTACCGCCCTGGCAGCGCGGATGAACAGGCACGCCAGCGTGTCGAGGCGATCAAACGCCACTTGGAACAGGTGCTCAACTCACGTCAGGGCTGCTCGCAAAGCAGCCCTGAGCTGGGCCTGCGCGATTTCAACGGCGTCACCCAGGCCAGCAGTGACCTAGTGGTGGCCATCAGCACCGATATCCGGCGTTCGGTGGAAGCCTTTGAACCGCGCATCAAGGTCACGGGCGTGCGCTTTCAGCCCGACCCGGACCTGCCGCTGGAGCTGAACTTTCACTTGGATTGCCAGGTGCAGGTCAACCACAAGGAAGAACAGGTGCAGATCGAGGTGGCCATGCACGGCCGCGACGGCTACACCCGCGTGAGATGAGGATGCAATGGACTTGAAACAACGCTTTGCCGAGGAGTTGCGCTACCTGCGCGAACTCGGCCGCGAGTTTGCCGAGGACAACCCGCAACTGGCGCAATTTCTCGGCGACCAGGCCGGCGACCCGGACGTGGAACGGCTGCTGGAGGGCTTTGCCTTCCTCACCGCCAAGCTCGGCATGAAGATCGACGACGATTTGCCGGAGCTGACCCATCCGCTGCTGCAGATGCTATGGCCCAATTACCTGCGGCCCCTGCCCAGCGCGACCATCATCCGTTTTACACCGTTGCCGGATGCGATCAGCCAGCGCCAGGTGATCCCAAAAGGCACGCCGCTGTTTGCCAAACCGATGGATGGCATCTCTTGCCAGTTTCGTACCTGCACTGACGTCAACCTGTACCCATTGGCGTTGCAGGAAGTCAGCGATGCCCACAGTCGCGAAGCCTCGGTGATGCGCATCGACCTCAAGGTGTTGACCGAGCAACCGCTGACCAGCATGGCCTGCGACCAGCTGGATTTTCATCTGGGCGGGGACAACGCCACTGCCATGACGTTGTACCTGTGGCTCGCCCACTACTTGGACAGCGTCACGTTGCACATTGATAAGCAAAGCTATCGCCTGCCAGCCAAGGCTATCGGCTTTCCCGGTTTCACACCCGACGAGGCGCTGCTGCCCTACCCGCGCAATGTGTTCGATGGCTACCGGATCCTGCAGGAGTATTTTGTGTTCCCGCAGCGTTTTCACTTTTTCAGCCTGACCCAACTGGCGCGCGTCTGGCCGGCGATCAGCACCACCAGCCTACGCTTTGAATTTCAGTTCAGCCGGCCCATGCCGCCTGATATCCGCCTGCGCACCAGTGACCTGCACCTGTACTGCGCGCCGGCGGTCAACCTGTTCCGTCACGACGCCAATCCGATTGCGCTGGATGGGCGCAGCCTGGAACGGCGTATCAGCCCCAGCGGCAACCGCCCCGAAGCCTTTGAAATTTTCAGCGTCGACAAGGTGGCCGGTTGGGATGCCGCCGACAAGGAGCGCAAGGGCGATCCGTTGCGGCGCTTTACCCCGTTCGAGTCGTTCCAGCATGAGATCGAACACGCGCGGGGCCGCACCGCCCTGTATTTCCGCACGCATATCGAAGATTCCCATGGCCGCGAGGGCTTGCGTCATCGCATCGCTTTCGTGCGCGGCGATGAAAGCCTGTACATCGGCGAGCATGAAGCAGCATCCATCGAGTTGACTTGCAGCAACCGAGATTTACCGCAGTTGCTGGGCGTGGGAGATGTATCGCTGTCCACCGAAGTCACGCCCTCGTTCGCCACCTACACCAACCTGATCGCACCGACCCGAAGCTACCGGCCGGTGCTGGATGCCAGCCTGCACTGGACGCTGATTTCCAACCTGTCGCTGAACTACCTGTCGTTGCTGTCGGCCGAGCCGCTCAAGGCGGTGATCCGCGCCTATGACTTCGCCGCCCTGCACGACCTGCAACAGGCCCGCGCTACCCGCAAGCGCCTCAACGGTATCCAGAATGCCGTGACCACCCCCATCGACTGGCTGATGAAGGGCCAGCCGGTACGTGGCGTGCAGACCCGTTTGCAACTGGACCAGAACGCCTTCCTCTGCGAAGGCGAGCTGTACCTGTTCGCCAGCGTGCTTTCGCACTTCTTCGCCCTCTACGCGAGCATCAACTCCTTCCACCGTCTGGAAGTGATCAATACCACTAACAACGAGTGCTACGAATGGCCACTGTTGACCGGCAGACAACCCGTGATCTAGCCGATGCGCTGCTGGCCGACGCGCGGAACTACTCGTTTCACCGTCTGCTGGAGCATCTGCACGCCTTGCACGGCGATGACCTGGAGGCGCAGCCCTTGAGTGCGGCGGCGAGACGCCGTGTGCGCCTGCAAAGTCATGCGGGGCTGGGTTTCCCGGCCTCCGACGTGGTCGAGGCGGCACGCATTGAGGAGGACTGCGAAGAGGTGCGCTATCGCTTGCAGACCAGTTTCTTTGGCCTGCACGGTACCGACTCGCCCTTGCCCGGTTATTACCTGGATCGCCTGGCCTACGAGCAGGCCCAGGAGCGCGGGATTCGCCCGGCGTTCATGGATTTTTTCAATCATCGCTTGCTGACCCTGCTGCACACCAGCTGGCGCAAGTACCGCTACTACATCCGCTTTCAGGCCGAGGCCAGCGATCGCTTTTCGCGCTACGTATTCTCCATGGTCGGGCTGAACGACAACGACCTGCGCGGTGCGACGCCGTTGCCATGGGGTCGCCTGCTGAGCTTTGCCGGGTTGATCGCCAACCGCAGCCGCTCGCCCTCGGTGGTGTCCGGCATTGTCGAGCATTGCTTTGATCTGCACGGCGTGTACATCCGCGAGTTCGAGGTGCGCTCGGTAAATTTGCCGCAGCGTCAGCGCCTGGCACTGGGCAAGGGCAACGGCACCCTGGGCAGCGATTTTGTGGTGGGTGACCGCAGCAAGACCCGCGCCAGCAAGTTCACCCTCGTCATTCCCAACCTGACCCAGACGCGATTTCGGCAGTTTTTGCCCAGCGGCGATCAGTTCGGGCGATTGCGCCAATTGATGGATTTTCTGCTGCGCGATGCCACCGCCTACGACCTGGAACTGGGGCTGCGCGAAGAAGATGTACCACCGTTCAACCTGCAACGCGCCAGCGGCACCCATCTGGGCTGGACCAGCTTTATCGAACATCAAGAACACCGTCATCCCGCCGTGGTGCGGATTCGGGGGCGCGCATGAAGCTGACCCTGGTTATCAACAATCCCGCGCAGTTGCTGCACGGGTATTTGCCCCTTCACCGGTTTGGCCCCCAGGGCGGCAGCATCGGCAGTGCCGCGGTGGACTGGCGCCTGGAAGATCGCCACAACAGTGTACGCCCCAACCACTGCGACATCCGCGTCATCGAAGGGCGCTTCTGCGTGATCGACCGCAGCGGTAGAACCTACGTCAACGGCCACGATCTGCCGCTTGAGCGCCATGTTGCGATCAGCCTCAACGACGGTGATCGGCTGCAGATTGGTGCGTATCAGGTTGCGGTGCAGTTGGGTGAGCACGCCCCAGGGCAGCATTCGCTCGATGAGCTTCTCGGCGAGCATCCTGAGGGCATGCACGTGTGGCACCAGCAAGATCTGCCGAATCGGCCACAGGTGGATAAGCGACCTGCCACCTGCCCGGGGTTCGAGCGTCTTTGCCAAACCGTGGATTTAACCGAGCAAGGCGACCCGCTGCGAGCGATGCATAAGGCGCC
The DNA here is from genome assembly GCF_036704165.1 of Pseudomonas khavaziana. Taxonomy (NCBI): domain Bacteria; kingdom Pseudomonadati; phylum Pseudomonadota; class Gammaproteobacteria; order Pseudomonadales; family Pseudomonadaceae; genus Pseudomonas; species Pseudomonas khavaziana. The sequence goes on along the minus strand of NZ_CP129946.1, from coordinate 2,478,274 downwards.
GCCGTCCGAAGCGCTGGCGGATATTCGCGCGCCTGCACATAAGCGCAGCGTCAGCCTATTCAGCAACCTGCGCCTGGGCACCTTATTGCTCGCCTGCCTGGCCCTCGGCGGCTGCACCATGCTCGGCAAAATCGGCCAAGTGATCTGGACGCCGTCGATCCCGGTCGGCGGCCCCGACGATCAGCCCAGCCGCTACTCCCTGAGCCTGTACGCCAGCGACGACGTCAACCCACGCCTGATCAGCACCGGCACGGCACTGGATGAAGACGCGAGCCGCTCGCCCTACACCCTCAACGTGCAGGCAACCAGCCCGCAGGCGCTGACGGACAAGGTACAAACCCTGCTCAACCACCTTTACGAAAGCGTGCCGGCCCAGTCGCCACTGAGCGAGGAGCCAGCAACCATCGTGCCGATGTCGCCTATCGAAGACGCGCTGTTGGGCGACTACGACGCCCAAGGCGTCAGCCTCACCACGCCCTGGGGCAACCCGGCGCTGGCGCATGTTGCCACGCCCATTGCCTTCAAGGTCTTGCAGTTGACCGACGACTCGCTGCTGGTCAACGCCAGCCCACAAGCCATGGCCGACGACCTGAAAAAAGCCCTGGGCAGCACCTACATCCGCGCCGACGACTACCTGCTCAACCCCGGCCAATTCAAGTTCATCGACCTGCGCGCCCTGGATGAAGACACCCGTTTTATCGCAGTGATCGCCAATTACCACAGCACCGATGTCGGCCAGTGGAAACAGCGCCTGCGTGTCGAGCCCAAGGGCCGCCAGTACGCCGTACTGGTGCTGTTGGATGCCGCCCAGGTCAGCCTCAAAGGAGAAACCCGATGACGCCTTTTTCAGCCGCTTTTGCCCCGAGTAACCACCAATGAGTTCACGCAACCCCGTCATCTGGCATGAAGGTTTGTTCGTCAAGCCCCAGCACTTCCAGCAACAGGCCCGTGCCGCCGAAGCCGCCGTGCACCAGCGCCTGCACAGCCTGAACGATGCGCTCTATGGCTTCAGCGAGCTGGCGTTGAACGACGAATACCTGAGCTTCGGCAAAATCGCCATCACCCGGGCACGCGGGATCATGCCCGACGGCAGCGTCTTCGACATTCCCCACGACCTGGCACCGCCCTCCCCACTGGAGATCGCTGACAGCAGCGCGGTCGGCCAGGTCGTCTACCTGGCCCTGCCGCTGCGCTCCAACGGTGCCCTCGAAGTGCGCTGGCCCGACCAGTACGGCAACAGCCGCTACATCGCCCGGCGCGAGGAAATCCGCGACACCCACAGCGATGACGGCGACCAGGTCGGCATGGACCTAGCCGTGCCCAACCTGCAACTGATGCTCGAACGCAGCGACCGTAGCGCCTTTACCGGTATTGCCCTGGGCAAAATCAAGGACAAACGCCCGGACGGCAGCCTGGTGATGGACGAGCATTTCTACCCCACCAGCCTGTCCCTGCAAGCGGTGCCGGCGTTGCATCGCTACCTGGGTGAAGTGGCCGGATTGATGCGCGAGCGGGCCAAAAACCTGGCCCAGCGCATCGGTTCACCGGGGCAGTCTGGCGTCGCCGATGTCACCGACTTCAACCTGCTGCAGACCCTCAACCGCTTGTTCCCGTTGTTCCAGCACCTGGCACGCCAACGTCAGGTCCACCCGGAGCGGCTGTACATCGCACTGGCCCAAGCCTGCGGTGAACTGGTGACTTTTACCGATGAAGGTCACCTGCCCCAGGAATACCCGGCCTATCAGCACGACAACCTGCGCGAGTCGTTCCAGATGCTGGAGCACACCCTGCGCCGTGCCCTGGGCACCGTGCTGCAACCGCGTGCGGTGTCGTTGCCGATCGTCGATCAGCAGTACGGCGTGCGCAGCGCCGCGTTGAACGACAAGCGCCTCTTGGAGAACGCCGAATTCATCCTCGCCGTGCGCGCCGAACTGCCCGCCGAGACCCTGCGTCAGCAACTGCCCCGGCAGATCAAGATCACCTCCACCGAAGGGCTGGAGCAACTGGTCAGCCTGCAACTGCCGGGCATTCCACTGCGGCCACTGCCGGTGGCGCCGCGCCACCTGCCGTTCCATGCCGGCTTCAGCTACTTCGAGCTCGACCGCCATCACCCGGCCTGGCAAAGCCTGAGCAGCGGCAGCGGGTTCGGTTTCCATATTGCCGGTGAATTCCCGGAGCTGGAGTTGCAGTTCTGGGCGATCAGGAGTGAGAGAGATGAGTGATGTAACGCCCACCGAAACCACGCCACCTGCGGACAACCATCAGCTTCTGGGGTATTGGCAACAGGCAACCGGCAGCAAAGACCCGAACCCCGTTGAAGAGCAGGCCAAGCCAAAGCGGCCCGTGCTGCTCGCCGACCCTGAATACGACTTGCGCGGCGTGGCCTGGAACCCGCTGTGCGATGCCGCCACGCCGCTGATCGGCCTGGTCATCCGCCTGCGCCGTCTGGACCACCACGACGACGTGCCCGCGCTGTACCAAAGCGTCAGCAACCAGATCACCACGATCATGGAAGAAGTCAGCCAGCTCGACTACGACGCCGGCATGCTCAAGGCCTACTCCTACAGCCTGTGCCTGTTGATCGACGAGGTGGTCATGCGCACCACGTGGGGCAGGCTCTCCAGTTGGAGCGCACGCTCGCTGCTCAGCCAGTTCCACGGGGAAACCCAAGGCGGCGAAAAATTCTTCACCGTCATGAACAACATGATCCCCGAAGCGGCCCGGTACCAGCATGTGCTGGAGTTCATGTACCAGTGCCTGATTTCCGGCCTCAAGGGCAAATACGGCGCCCATATCAAGGGCGATGACGAAATACAGAAGATCATCGACCAACTGCACGGCCTGTTGCGCCCCCTGCGCGGCGAGACGCCCAAGCGCCTGACCGACCCGCTGAAAAACGTCGCGCCGCGCAACTACCGGATCAAACGCGCCTGGCCGTTGTGGACGCCTTGGGCCATGGCCGCCGTCGTGCTGACGGTCGCCTACACGATCTACTCCATCCGCCTGAACGCCATCACCCAGCAGGTGCTGGTGTCGCTGGAGCGGGTGCTGCACCTGTAACCGATTTTCAGCGCGCTCATCCCGAGCGCCTGCAAAGCCATGGCCGTAAAGGCCATAACCCGCGACCCCATGGGTCGTTCACTTGATCGCGACAAGGAGCTTGTCATGCCAACACCCGCGTACATCAGCATCCACGGCAAAAACCAGGGCCATATCACCAAGGGCGCCTTCACCGCTGACTCGGTGGGCAACGTCTTTGTGGAAGGCCACGAGGACGAAATCCTCGCCCAGGAAATCGACCATCAGATTGGTGCCCCAACCGACCCACAAAGCGGTCAACCCACCGGACAGCGCGTGCATAAACCGCTGACCTTCACCAGTGCGCTGAACAAAGCTTCACCACTGCTTTACCAAGCCCTGGCCACCGGCGAAATGCTGCCGACCGTTGAGGTCAAGTGGTTCCGCACCTCCACCGATGGCAAACAGGAACACTTCTTCACCACCAAACTGGAAGAGGCCACCGTCGTCGACATCCACACCGTGTTGCCTCACGCCCAGGACAGCGAGAACGAAAACTACACCCAGCTAATCAAGACCAGCCTGTCGTACCGCAAGGTCAGTTGGAGTCATGTAGTAGCCGGCACTGAAGCTTCGGACGACTGGCGCAAGCCGGCAGCAGCGGGTTAAGCGCGTACCCTGCGCCGCCGCTGCGGCTCGTGCAGCGGCGGACCCTTCACTGACTTGAAACCTGTAAGGAGGCTCTATGCCTGCCGTCGTACTGGTCGGACACGACCATGATTGCCCTTTGTGTGGCCCCACCACCGTCGATAGCGGTGCCTGCAACATGACCGTCAATGGCAAAGCCGTCGCCCGTGTCGGCGACACCCTCGGATGCGGCGCCGTGATCACCAGCGGCTCACGCTCTATGACCGTCGAAGGAAAAGCCGTGGCCCGGGTTGGCGACACCACCGACCACGATGGAAAACTGGAAAACGGTGATGGCAGCTGGTTGATCGACTGACACTTACATACTGAAATGGAGGCCCCATGCCCCGCCAATGCGACTTGCGTTTTACCTTCGTCCCCTTGAAAGGCGATGCCTTCGACGTGGTGTCCTTCACGCTTGAAGAAGGCCTGTCCCAGCCGTTCAAACTGGAACTGCAACTGGCCAGCCACAACGCGGCCATCGACTTCAATCGGGTACTCGACCTGGCGGGGCTGTTCACGATCTGGCGCGGCGAAACTCCAGTACGTTACGTCCACGGCCTGGTCAGCCTGTTCACCCAAGGCGACACCGGCTTTCGTCGCACCCGCTACACCGCCGTCATCGAACCGACCCTGGCGCGTTTCGACCTGCGTTCCAACTGGCGCATCTTCCAGGCCCAGACTGTGCCCGACATCATCACCAGCGTGCTTGCGGAGCAGAAACTGACCGACATTCGCAGCGAAATCTGCTTCGAACACCAACCCCGCGAATACTGCGTACAGGCCGGCGAAACCGACCTCGACTTCATCGCCCGCCTCGCCGCCGAAGAAGGCCTGCTCTACACCTTCGAACACCGCGCCGACGGACACACCCTGGTCCTCACCGACCGCGTCGGCGGGCTAGGCACCATCGGCACCCATACCGACTGCCCGGTGATCTACCAATCCATGGGTGGCGGCGACTCCATGGAGCCGGCGTTGACCCGCTTCCACTACACCGAACAAGTGCGCACTGCCGTGCAGGTGCAGCGTGACTACACCTTCACCCACCCGCGCTACAACCAGCAGCACACCGCCACCGGCAACCAGGACCTGAACAACCAGCACAAGGACTACGAACGCTACGACTATCCCGGCCGCTACAAGCGCGACATCGCCGGCAAGCCCTTTACCAAGACCCGCCTGACCGCGCTGCGCAACGACGCCAAGCTTGCGCATGTGGCCGGTGACGATGCGCGACTGCAACCGGGGTTGGCGTTCGACCTCAACGAGCATCCCCGTGAGGATTTCAATGATCGTTGGCGCACCATTGCTGTTACCCACGAAGGCAAACAGCACAGCAGTCTGGAGGAGGAAGCATTCGGCAGCGACAGCGGCACTTCCTACGAAATGAAGGCCAGCGCGATCCACTGGATGTCCGACTGGAAAGCGCCGCTGTGCGACAAACCCTGCATCGACGGCCCGCAGATCGCCACGGTAGTCGGCCCGCCAGGGGAAGAGATTTATTGCGATGAATGGGGCCGGGTCAAGGTGCAGTTTCCGTGGGATCGCTCGGACAAAAACAACGATCAGAGTTCGTGCTGGATCCGTGTGGCTCAGGGCTGGGCCGGGGCGACCTGGGGTGCCATGGCCATTCCTCGCGTTGGTCAGGAGCTGGTGATCAGCTACCTGAGCGGCGATCCTGACCAACCGATCGCCACGGGCCGCACCTACCGCGAGACCAACCTGCCGCCATATGAGCTGCCCAAGCACAAGACGCGGATGACCATCAAGAGCCGTACACATAAGGGCGAAGGCTTCAATGAGCTGCGTTTTGAGGATGAGCGTGGGCAGGAAGAGTTGTACATCCACGCTGAAAAGGACAAGAACGTCCATATCAAACATGACAACACAACGTTTGTGGGTAATAACCGCAAAGAGCAAGTAGGCAATGATGAACAGATCACAATCGGGAACGACCAGTCCCACGAGATCGGGCGAGACCACACGCTCTCCACCGGACGTGACCATGAGGCAACTATTGGCCGGGATCGCAGTGTGCAGGTCGGCAATAATCGCTACGACACCACCACGGCCAACCACCAAAGCGAAGTGGGCGGTCACAGCCAGCAAACGATCTCAGGGCAACATCGTCTAACTGCTGGCCAAGGCATGCACCACACCACCACGGTCTATCAACTGCAAGCCAGTGAGCGTGTGGTTTTTCAAAGTCCCGGCGGCAGCCTCACGTTGGATGCGCAAGGAATCCACCTCAATGGCGTAGCGATAACCCTACGTGGTCCGGTGAGCTCTACGGCCCCAGGCAATGGCCACGCCTTGGCGCTGCAGTTGCAACCTGAATCAGGTCAGAGCTGTGTGGAGAAAAAACGATGACCCCGGCTAGCGTCCATGCGTTCGTGGCCGAACAGCATGCACCCGATGCAACGCTGTACGTGTTACTCGACCTCTTGGCCGACTGCGCCGCAGACGATCCGTTACATATCGAGGCATTGCGTCAAACGCTTGGCAATGACGCCGTCATGCCTCTGCATCGGCCCGATCTAATCCATACGCCATCGGCCTGCCCAGTGCTGGTGGCCCTCGCCACGCCCGGGACCTCACCGTCGCAAGAACTATTGACGCTATCCGCCTTACGCGCTCATGAAGATCTGGAGCGTTACAAACGTTACGTGTGCGGCTGGCTCAGTAGCAGCGCTCCATCCCGAGACCTAAGTGCCCACATCGTGTCGCTCGGACAACTTCCCGAGGAGCAGGGCCGAGCGTTTTTTCCGGTCCATGAGCCCCTTCGCCTGGAGTTGCTGGCTGGCACCTTCCGTAGCAATGAGGGGCCTTGGTGGCCGATCCGTCACTGGCTGGTGCCCACCAGCAGCGGTACCGGTAGCGTTTTGGTGGGCAAACCCGAACATCGCACCGCCATGGGTATCTGCGCGGCGGCCGTGCAGTTGGACGCCCTCATGGTGTCCTCCTTACTGAATAGTTGGCGACGCGCCCTTCGCTTGCCGCTGGCGTATGCCCCTGCGCGCTGGAGCGGCCCTACTGCACTCCCGCCTCAAGCGGCGGCACAGGCCTATATTCAGATCCAGCAAGCCCGCCAGCTTGGGCTTAGCCACCAGGACGACATCCTTACATTAGCCTTACATCGCCTGATGCTGCATCCGCACCTGCACCAGCACACCGGCGTTCGAGCGTTGATTGAGCAAGCGGTCCAAGGGCAAGCGCCGCTTAGCCAATTGCTGGCCCCCTACAACGACAACGCCTGGCAGCGGGCCGTGTCGGATCTGACCCATGCCGGAGCACTTCAATGACCTTGGGCACTCAACTGAGCATCGCCATAGCCGAAACCGCCGTTTCAAACGATCAATGCAAGGCCTGTCAACGTATAGGGCTGCCCATCCTGCCATTGCGCCACGCCCTGGTGCCGCGCTCACCGAATGAGCCGGTGCGGCCGGATACCGTGCACATTGATACGCGCCTGGGCTTACGCACGTTGCGCGCCGGCTACCTGTATGTATTGCTGGATCGCAAAATCTGGCAGGCATATCAGGTCAGCCCGGACGGGTATCTACGTCAATTCAACCCCTACGCACCTGCGCCAGCCAACGAGACCCCGCTGTCCGATGCTTGCGTCTCGGCCAATCACGATTGCCCGGCATCGTTCCTCAACATCGACACCAGCAAACACACTCAAGCGTGGCTGGCCTTTGCCAATGACCCGTGGCCTGCTAGCGTGCTGGACGCCTACAAGGCCGGTCATGCTTCAGAGCGATTCCAGACACTCGACCTCGCCAGCGCACGCGACAACCCTGCCAGCGTTGGCCTGGCCATGACGGATGAAAATCTGCGGGTAGACAAGCAGGTCTACGAATATCAACAACACCCGACGAGCCCATTGCCCCTCTCTACCGAAACCGACTGGCGCTTTTATGAGCATCCGCCGCAAGAGGTAGCGCCAAGATTCGACAGCGTGCATGGTTTCCATAGCCGCGCCCATCGCCTGAGCGCACTGAAGGGCTTCCTGCGCAACGCCATCCCACAGCATCAACTCCAACAAGGCGTCCTTGCGTTTGTACTGGATGACATTATTGGTCTGGTGCAGGAGCTCAACGACACCCGCAACCGCTGGGTCCAGCAGCGCCAGGCCTGGATGAACGACCCGGACCGAGCTTATCAATATCAGACCTCTCAGTTACTGCTGGCCATTCGCGAAGTCCATCGCGAACAGGCAGAAGGCCAGACGCCCCTACCGGCGTCTGTAGAGCCTGTGACCGGTGATGGCCCACCGGTATTTTCCAGCCCTGAGCAGCAACGCGAGCGGATCGTCCAGAAGCGCACACTCGCCCACAACCAGAAACTGGAAGAGCGCTACGATGAACAGAGCCGTGCCCTGTTTCACCAACTGTATGAGCAGGAATGGGCCAATTATCAGCGTTACATCGACCAGAGCGCGCACGCCTACGCGGCAGCGTGTCGCTCCAGTCTGTTTGCATGTGTAGAGCAAAATGACTACGACGGTAATGACCGCCCATCAGGGCGGGCCTACAGCCAGACGATGGCGCTGTGCCTGGAGGGCGGCATCAGTGAGGTGCCCGCGACTCAAGATGACGGCCATACCGCCTCCCTGTGGAGTGAATGGCTGAACGACCCACAGAGCCCGATCTACCGCGCCCTTCTCTTACGTGACAAAGGCTTGCTGGCCGATCTGTTGCCCAGTTTCAATGCCACAGGTGATAGCGACTGGAACGACAGCGAAAAGCTCTATTCCACCATTACCAAGCTCATCGCCAACGACGACTTCAAGCAGCATGTCCGCCCCCGTCTACAGCATGCCATGGCGCAGCTTCTCGGCGCCCTCAATGCCGCTGCCGCCCGCTTGCAACCGTCACTCGGCCCTGGCGTGGGGCGGGCGGTTTCGCGTATCAACAGTGCCAGCCAACTGCTCTACAACGGTATTCATCTGACCGAACTCAAGGTGAAGATGAAGCTCGGTGAATACTACGCCCTGCAATGCGAGCACCTGCGCAACCTGCAACGCAAAGCCGCTGATGCCATCGACCGCACCTGGGAAGGCCTCAAGGACGAGCTGGGCAAAATCGACGATGAGGCCCGCAAGACGCGCAAGCAAGTGCGCCCGCTGATCCAGGGCGGCCTGCTCAGCCTGGCGGTGCTGGACCCGAAAATAGCCAACCTCAGCGTGACCCTCAGCGTTTGGGTGGAAGGCCAGGTCACCCAACTGCAGGACAGCCTGATGCGCCAGACCAACCTCGGCGTGGATCAGCTGGGCAAAGGTGCCCACGCTGCGCTAGTCGAAATCGCCGTCGGGGTTGGCACCCTGGACCCGCAGGCGCGCAAGGTGCTGCAGGGGGTCAAGGTGTCCTCGTACCTGGCGGCTGGATGGGTTCGCAGCGGCTTTACCGGGTTGCGTGGCGTGGTCGGCAGTAGCGAGTTTTTGATGGCGATGGGCGGGATGTACCTGCTTAGCGACTCGCTGAACAAAAGTCTCAAGGAAGCGGAGAAAGCCATGGGCGAAAAAGCCGTTGAGGCCAGGTTGGCGTTGTATGGCAGTAGTTTGGGGGTGCTGGGTGGAGGGGTGGAAATTGTAGGCATCGCCTTGGAAAAAGGGGCGGTGCAGATGCAGAAGGCGGGCAGCTTGTCTGCCCAGGCGATGACTGCCGCAAGATCGACTGCACGTGTGGGCAACGTATTCATACGGGCTGGGGGGAGTATTGGTGCTGTGGCGGGGCTGTACGATGCTACGCGAGCGGGGTTTGCTGCTAGTCGTACTTGGAAGGGGGGTGATACTTCCGCTGCATGGGGATATGGAATCTCCACGCTGCTTTCAGCAGTTGGCTCAGGGTTTGGTGTCTGGGCTGCCGCCACCGCAGCCAGCACGCTGCTCGGTCCACTTGGTATAGCCATATTTCTCGGTCTAGCTGGATATGGGTTGTACAAATGGGCAGAGGGGGAAGAGTCAACACCTCTCGATCGCTGGGCACGCCGGTGTTATTTCGGTAAACACAATGAAGATCCTCCCATTCATTGGAACAAACCTGAACATGCCCATATCGCCATCGCCGAACTGAATGCCGCAACCTTGGGTGTAGAGGCGGGTGTCAGCTTCCGCTTACGAATCGTCGATAGCGGCTCACATAGCTGGGGTGGCCCCATGGGTAGTGTGGGCGCACAGGTCCATGAACTGCACCTCGAATATCGCCTGGTTCTGCCGTTCTTCGACGCCAACCGGTCGGCCTATCGCTGGTCACTAACGGTTCATCGCCACGGCGACGGCTCGGCCAACCAGTACACCGGCGGCGAAGTGCTGGCCGAAGGCGAGTTGGATCCCCCCACCCTGGCAACCGCAGCCAGCGAACGCCGAGCGGCGCTGGCGGTGCCCAAACGCCCGAACAAGCCTGACTACCGGGCCGACAGCACCCTGCCCACGCAGGAAGTTCGCACCGTCTCGTTGCCCGATAACCGTACCTCGCAGCTCAACGATATCAAAGGCGCGGTTGTACTGTTGCCCGACCGCCGTCGGCACAACATTGAAGCGGCGACCTTGTCGGTAACCTACTGGCCCGATCGCGACATTCACGATGCCTATGCCGAGCTCATCTTGATGGATAGCTTGTAAACCACAGCCTTGGGTGAACTTGGCATGGGCATTTGCCTACTTTTCCCCTAGCAACAATCGCTGGTGATCATCAACAGTGTGCCTGCTTATTGGTTGCCTGCTGCCCGCTTGAAGCGAAGGTAAAAAAACAGCTCTCAACCCCAACTGGAACTACTCCAATGCTATTCACAACACCTTTACTCGACAAACCTGCTCCTGGCTGGAAGCACGATCTGCCGGGTCCAAACGAATCGCCCTCCAGTGAGCCGTGTCCTCCCGTACTTTCGAATCCGCCCAATCATGTTGACGATGTGTACCTTGAGCTGGCGCGTGCCACTTTAAGGGTTCGCGGGGTTAGTGTTTGGTTAACTCCTTTTATGTTCTCGCTTGCAATAGCTGCCCCCGTCATGTGTATCGCCTACATATTAAAGGAGGGAGCGCCACCGCTTATCCCAAGCATTTTCTTGGTCTTGGCATTTACTGCTGCACTGTGGGGTGGCGTCTATTTCTGGCGAATGGACACCGAAGCTCCCCGCGACGAACCCATCCGCTTCAACCGTTTCCGACGCAAAGTCTATGTCTACCGCTTTTACCGCGACGGCCTTAGCCCCTTCAGCCGCACCGCCTGGGGCGTAAGGACCGAAGTCTATGACTGGGATAACCTGCGTGCCGAAGCTTGCAGCGTGTACGGCCCCATGGGCAGTGGCGGCCTCATCGAAACCGTCACCCTCGCCGTGGTGAAACCTGGCACCCACCAGGTAATTGATCGCTTTCATTTCGCCCACGAAATTCAACAAGGCGAAATGTACTGGGCCATGGCCCAACTGTTCATGCAACAAGGCCCACAAGCCCTGCCCACTTTCCCCACCCCGCCCCGTGACTGGAACAACGAAGACGTGACCTTCAATCTCGCGCGTCGCTTGGCCCCCAAAGTGCGATGGCCAGCCGAAATAGACCTGGAGTCACGCACAGCGCCCTGAATACAAGCCATCAACCGAAGCAGCCTTAATACGACGACCGGCTAAAGATACAAGCGGCGATCACCCCGAACTGGAACTGCTCATCATGGTATTTAAAACACCTTTACTCGACAAACCTGCTCCTGGCTGGAAGCACGATCTGCCGGGACCAAACGAGTCGCCCTCCAATGAACCGTATCCTCCCGTACTATCGAATCCACCCAATCATGCTGACCATGTGTACCTTGAATTGGCACGGGCCACAGTAAGGACTCGTGGGGTTGGTGTTTGGATAGCTCCTTTTATATTCATGATGTCCATGGCTTTTCCGATCAGTTTGATTATGTTTGTTGTGACGGAGCAAAGCGCGCCCCCCTTAGTACTGATTTTTTTTGGGCCTATTGGATTTATCACAGGCATATGGCTGGGCGTTTACGCTTGGCGAATGGACGTTGCCCCTCCCCGCGACGAACCCATCCGCTTCAACCGTTTCCGACGCAAAGTCTATGTTTACCGCTTCCACCACGACGGCCTCAGACCCTTCAGCCGCACCGCCTGGGGCGTTCGCGCCGAAGCCTGCAGCGTGTACGGCCCCATGGGCAGTGGCGGCCTCATCGAAACCGTCACCCTCGCCGTGGTGAAACCTGGCACCCACCAGGTAATTGATCGCTTTCATTTCGCCCACGAAATTCAACAAGGCGAAATGTACTGGGCCATGGCCCAACTGTTCATGCAACAAGGCCCGCAAGCCTTGCCCACTTTCCCCCGCCCACCTCGTGACTGGAACAACGAAGACGTGACCTTCAATCTCGCGCGTCGCTTGGCCCCCAAAGTGCGATGGCCAGCCGAACTAGACCTGGAGTCACGCAGCGCGCCCTGAATAAAAGCCATCAACCGAAGCAGCCTTAATACGACGACCGGCTAAAGATACAAGCGGCGATCACCCCGAACTGGAACTGCTCATCATGGTATTTAAAACGCCTTTACTCGACAAACCTGCTCCTGGCTGGAAGCACGACCTGCCAGGACCAAACGACTCGCCCTCCAATGAACCGTATCCTCCCGTACTATCGAATCCCCCCAATCATGTTGACGATGTATATCTTGAACTGGCACGCGCTACAGTGAGAATGCGTGGCGTGGGCATTTGGTGTGCCGCATTCCTGTTTGCAATAACACTGTCCTTAACAATGTTCCTAATAATGATCCACGCCAGTTCTCCATCCCCTTCGTCTTTGTTATCCAAATTATTGGAGCTTATCCCGATAGGCATCGGCATATGGCTGGGAAGTTACTTCTGGCGAATGGACGTTGCCCCCCCCCGCGACGAACCCATCCGCTTTAACCGTTTCCGACGCAAAGTCTATGTATACCGCTTTTACCGCGACGGCCTCAGACCCTTCAGCCGCACCGCCTGGGGCGTGCGAATCGAAGTCTATGACTGGGATAACCTGCGTGCCGAAGCCTGCAGCGTGTACGGCCCCATGGGCAGTGGCGGCCTCATCGAAACCGTCACCCTCGCCGTGGTGAAACCTGGCACCCACCAGGTAATAGATCGTTTTCATTTCGCCCACGAGATTCAACAAGGCGAAATGTACTGGGCCATGGCCCAACTGTTCATGCAACAAGGCCCGCAAGCCTTGCCCACTTTCCCCCGCCCACCTCGTGACTGGAACAACGAGGACGTGACCTTCAATCTCGCGCGTCGCTTGGCCCCCAAAGTGCGATGGCCAGCCGAAATAGACCTCGAGTCACGCACCGCGCCCTGAATACAAGCCATCAACCGAAGCAGCCTATATCCCTCACGACCTGGCGCCGCCCTACTCGCTGGAAATCGTCGACAGCAGCGCGGTCGGCAAAATCGCGTATCAGCATCCACGGCAAAGAGCAGGGCCCGGTGATCTACCAGCCCATGGGTGGCGGTGATGCTACGGAACCGGCATTGACCCGCTTCCACTCTACCGAACAAGTGCGTACTGCGCGCCAGGTGCAGCGCGACTACACCTTCACCCACCCGCGCTACAACCAGCAGCACACCGCCACCGGCGACCAGATTGGCGCGGTCCGAGGCAGCCAGGTCGGCCAGGACGAAACCATCACCGTCAGCCGCACCCGCATCACCTGCGAGAACTTCAACATCACCCGGTTCTCTCAGGCACCGCATAGGACCCGATCCGCGGTAGCGCCCCTCATCGCGTGTTTTCCACCTCCATTGAAAGATCGCTCCTACACCTTTGCCAAGCACTTCCGACGGCCCCATCTGAAATACTCAGCAGTCACGAAAAATGACGAGCCCTTTTCTACAATAAACGTTATGTATTCAGTTGTTCTGGGCAAGAAGCCCACGCGTCCATTCATCTCATGAAGAACTTGGATCATGCTAAATAATTCGTTTTTTCCCTCACTGCGTACCGCCCTCGGTACATCCCTGCGGCCCCGACAGCTCAACCCAGAGGAAGAGCGACTGATCCGCTACTACCGTTTATTGTCAGAACAGGATCGTGAAGCTGTGCGCTGTCTGTTCTTTGCGATCAAGGAAACCAGCCGGGCCGAACACCCGAAGCAGTAGGAAGAGACACAGGTACCTGTCAGCGAACAATGAAGCACCTGTGGGGTTGAAAACGTTGCCGGGAGCCTGTTGCCAACACCTTCCAGATGGAGTTTTCCTACCCAACTGAAGCGTACTTGCCGACCCCACAAGCCACGCCATTACGCACGTGTTTGTGACCGCGACCTCGCCGCCGAAACGCTCTGCCTTTCTAGAGTATGAAACCCTATCGCCGTGGCGGATCTGCATATCTCCATGCCCGCCTTCGTCACCCCGCAGCCTCGATTTCCTTCGGTAGCCTGACCATCTCCCGCTGTGTCGACGCCCTGATCCGGCAGGATCTGCTCGACCCGCTGCCATTGCTCTTCAAAGGCAGCGTCCTGAAGCCTGTGCTGGCTAGGCTATCGCCAATCAATATTCCGTCATTCTGGTCAAGGACCCAGGCGTCTACCGGCTCGCCGAGCGCGATGTACGTCAAGCCAATGGCCGCCAGAAGTTGATTACCGTTGCGAGCCGTCACGCCGTAAGCCAATCACATAGCTGACTTTTAGCCCCCGTCTGCCTGGGCCTCTCTGCTGTGCGCTCCAGCTCTTGTCGCCAGGAACCACTCCTCAGCCTCCTGTTTTCAGCCAGTGGGCGTTGACGCTCAACAGCCGTGCGATCCTATCAAGCTGCGAGTGTGGGATGCCCCGCGCAAACCAGTTGTTCAGCCGCTGGGGGCTGATCTTCAAAAACAGCGCAAAATCCATTGGCGAGATCTTGCACTCACTCAACACCGCCCGCAGACGCCCTCCGGAGCATTCCGCGCTGACATTCAGAAGCGCCATTGATTGTCGCTCCGTACACGCTTCTTTCCTTTGCCCAATGGCCATTCCTTGCTCCTTGTGTAACTCCCTGCTTTTTTCCCGTTCACAACGCGGGCTCACTGAGTATAAACACGACGCTCACCTAGCCCAATTTCCGCGCTGCAAAGCCCCGTCGGTTGAACACGACAATGCGCTGATTTCAATCGAACAGGGGCCGCGTCCATAGCTTGATCAGTCAGCGTGCACCCGCGTGGCCGATAAGCAACAACGGGCCGCTAGACCCTGCTGTAGCTGATCTCCTACAGATCCAGAAATATCTGCCGTGGGTTCCGTCTCGATTTCGTCCAAGTGATTGTGGGAGCAATTACGTGTTCCTAGACTCCGCAGCCGTAGGGCAAATCCCTGTCCCTTCGAAGATTCGAACAGGCGGCATGTAGCAGAACGCCCTGCTCGCTGCCGCCGCCACTCGCAAGGAGCCACCCGTGACCAAAACCTCAACCACCCTCTTACTGCTGGTACTGGCCAGCCTGCTAACAGGCTGTTCCACCACCCCCAATGTTCTGCAAATGCACAAAGTCACCGCCGAAGCGATCGGCCTCGCCTCAACGGATGAGCTGACCATGGGCCCAGTGACCAAAGGCAAGGAAGACTTCCTGGGTGGTGCTGAACTGACATTTAAAGCCACGACAGCAAAGGGCCGCGTATTCAACTGCTCGACATTCATGACCCCGGGCATCCTGCTTGAGCCGCCGACGTACTCGCGGCTGACCTGCACGAAGTAAGCCCGACATCCGGACGCCAAAGCGTCTATTCCCCAAATCGCAGGCAAAAAAAAGCCACTCGTTAGAGTGGCTTTTTTCTTTAATGCTTGGAGCGGGAAACGAGACTCGAACTCGCGACCCCGACCTTGGCAAGGTCGTGCTCTACCAACTGAGCTATTCCCGCTTGGTGATGCGCATTCTATAGAATCCTCAGCACCCGTCAAGCCCTTGATTCAAAAAAGTTTTATTTCTTTTCCACGGTGGTGCGCAGATGCGGCCAGGCGGCGCGCAGGTATTGGAGCATGGACCACAGGGTCAAGCCGGCGGCGATCAGCAGCAAGGCGTAGCCCGTAAGGACCCAGAACGAGAAGTCCGATGGATTGCCCAGCAGGATAACCAGCGCGAGCATCTGCGCGGCGGTTTTCCATTTGCCCATGTTCGAAACGGCGACGTGGGCGCGGGCGCCGATTTCGGCCATCCATTCGCGCAGGGCCGAGACGACGATCTCGCGGCCGATGATCACCGCAGCCGGCAGGGTCAGCCACAGGTTGCCGTGTTCCTGCACCAGCAGCACCAGGGCGACGGCCACCATGAGCTTGTCGGCCACCGGGTCAAGAAACGCGCCAAAGGGCGTGCTCTGTTCCAGGCGGCGCGCCAGGTAGCCGTCGAGCCAGTCGGTGGCGGCTGCGAAGGCGAACACGGAGCTTGAGGCTACATAGCTCCATTCATACGGCAAATAGAACAGCAGAATGAAAATCGGGATAAGCAGGACACGTAGAACGGTAATCAGATTAGGGATATTCATCGGCACAACTGGCTACGAGGTGAGAAGGCATTCTATTCGCTGTGCAGGTTTGCATAAATCAGCTCAGCGAGCTTTTTACTGATACCGGGTGCTTTGGCTATTTCGTCAATGCTGGCACGGGAGAGCTCCTGCAAGCCACCAAAATGTTTAAGCAAGTCGCGACGCCGTGTCGGGCCAACCCCTGCGACCCCTTCCAGGGTTGAGGTTCGCCGGGTTTTTCCACGCCGAGCCCGGTGGCCGGTGATGGCGAAACGGTGGGCTTCGTCGCGGATCTGTTGAATCAGGTGTAACGCGGGTGAGTCGCCCTTCAAAGTGAACTCATGGGCGGCATCATTCAAGTACAACGTCTCGAAACCGGCCTTGCGCGTGGTGCCCTTGGCCACGCCAAGGAGGATCAGGTCGGGCACAGCCAGTTCGTTGAGCACGTCACGGGCCATGGACAGTTGGCCCTTGCCGCCGTCTACCAGCAGGATATCGGGCAGCTTGCCCTCCCCGTCCTTTAATTTGCTGAAACGCCGCGTGAGCGCCTGGTGCATGGCCGCATAGTCGTCCCCGGCGGTAACGCCTTCGATGTTGTAGCGCCGGTAGTCTGACTTGATCGGCCCTTCCGGCCCGAACACCACGCAAGAGGCCACCGTGGCTTCACCGCTGGAGTGGCTGATGTCGTAGCACTCCAGGCGTTGAGGCGGCTCGTCCAGGTTGAGGACCTCGGCCAAGGCTTCGAAGCGTGCGGCAACATGCTGACGATTGGCCAGGCGTGCGCCCAGGGCCTGTTCGGCGTTGGTCACAGCCAGTTGCTGCCAGCGCGCGCGGGTGCCGCGTACGCGGTGGCTGATGTCCAGCTCACGGCCGCGAAGCTCATGGATGGCCTCGATCAAGGTGGGGAAATCTTCGTGCACCACGTTGACGATCAGCTCCGACGGCAGGTCGCGCTCGGGGCTGCTGACGTAATACTGACCAAGGAACGCGGCCATCACCTCAGCGACGTCTTCGTCGATACCGGTCTGCGGGAAAAAGTTCTTGCTGCCCAGCACTCGGCCAGCGCGCACGCTGATCAGGTGCACACAGGCCCCCCCCGGGTTGACGAAGGCGGCGATCACATCGACGTCGCCGGTGCCGCCTTCCATGCTTTGCTGGTCCTGGACCCGGCGCAGCAAAGAGATCTGGTCGCGCAGTTCGGCGGCCTTCTCGAAATCCAGGGTGCTGGCGGCTTGCTCCATGGCCACGGACAGCTCATCGGTGAGCGCATTGCTGCGCCCTTCGAGGAACATCACCGAGTGGCGCACATCCTCGGCGTACTCTGCCGGTTCCACCAGGCCTACGCAGGGCGCCTTGCAGCGCTTGATCTGGTATTGCAGGCACGGCCGCGTGCGGTTCTTGTAGAAGCTGTCTTCGCACTGGCGCACAAAAAAGGTTTTTTGCAGCAGGCTCAGGCTTTCACGAATCGCGCCCGCGCTGGGATAGGGGCCGAAATACTTGCCCTTCTGCTTCTTCGCCCCGCGATGAATGCTCAGACGTGGGAAATCGCCGTCCGATAGAAACACATAGGGATAGGATTTATCGTCGCGCAGCAGGATGTTGTAGGGCGGCCGCCATTCTTTGATCAGCGTCTGCTCAAGCAGCAGCGCCTCGGTTTCATTGGCAGTAATGGTGGTTTCGACCTGGGCGATACGCGCCACCAAAGCGGCAGTTTTCGGCGCCAGGCCGGTCTTGCGGAAGTAGCTCGCCAGACGGTTCTTCAGGTTCTTGGCTTTGCCCACGTACAGCAGGCGCGCCTCGCTGTCGAACATGCGGTACACGCCGGGGCGGCCACTGCAGGTTGAGAGAAAGGCACTTGGATCAAACGGCGTGGTCATGTCAGGCGCTGGCGTCCACCATGCCGTGGCGCACCGCGAGCAGGGTCAATTCAACATCACTGCTGATGGCGAGCTTCTCGAAGATACGATAGCGGTAGGTGTTGACGGTTTTGGGCGACAGGCACAGCTTGTCGGAGATCGTCTGCACCTTCTGGCAACCGACGATCATCAGGGCAATCTGGATTTCCCGCTCCGACAGCGCATCGAACGGCGAATCGCTGGTGGGCTGGAAAGACTTGATGGCCAATTGCTGGGCAATCTGCGGGCTGATATAGCGTTGGCCGGCAAACACCAGGCGAATGGCTTGCACCATCTCCGCCAGGCCCGCGCCTTTAGTGAGATAACCGGCTGCACCGGCCTGCAGGAGGCGAGTCGGAAACGGGTCTTCCTCACACACCGTCACCACAACGACCTTGATGTCGGGATGGCTGCGCAATAATTTGGTCGTGGCGCCCAGGCCGCCGATGCCCGGCATCTTGACGTCCATCAACACCACATCGGGTTTTAACTCTCGGGCCTTGATCAGGGATTCCTCCCCGGACTCGGCCTGGCCGACTACTTGCAGGCCGTCGATGTCAGCCAGCATTCGTGTAATGCCTGTACGAACGAGATCATGGTCATCGACTACTAGCACCCTAATCAAGCAGACACCTCGCGATATGGTCTTATAGATTGCTGAACACCTTAGCAAAAAACCAAGGCGCAGACCTAGGTGCAAGTGGCATATATATAGAGTTTTGACGCGCTGCGGCTGTTCGCCGGGGGGCAAACAGCGCTGTTTCCTGGGTGAAAGGTCAGGAATCCGGGGCGGTGGGCTTGGATTTTCCGTTCAATACGGATGAATGCTCGGCCAATGTGCTGGTCAAGCGACGGATTGCATCCTGGTCTTCCTTGAGCATCGCGCGATAGTTGCCCAGTACTTTTTCTTCGACCTTGCTGAGGTTATCCAGTTGGATCGGCGTTGGGCTGCCGGTCAACACGTACAGGATATCCACGCCCCTTTCGGCGACACGAGACAGATAGTCCGCCTTAGGCGCACGACCGCCATTTTCATATTTGCCTTGTGCGTTGGCTTCCACGCCTCCGATTTCACCAAAAACTTTCTGCGACAGGCCAAGCCGCTCTCTTTCTTGCCTTAAGCGCGAACCGATTCCACTCATTTGGATGTATGATCCTAAATTGGCACACCCCAAGAGGTGATACACCATCACTTCATTAAACAAACTTGAACGGTTTTGAACTATGCCCGGTATCCGCACTGCTGCACAAGCCAAGGCTTGGCTTGAACACCAAGGAAAATCAGTTCAAGCGTTTGCCCGGGAGCATGGCGTGGACCCGGCAACCACCTATCAAGTGCTCGCTGGGCGAAAAAAGGGACGGCGTGGAGAAGCCCATAAGGTGGCGGTCCTGTTGGGCATGAAAGAAGGGATTATCGTGGATGAGCCCGAAGCTCGAACCCAAGATCAGCAAGGCGTTAACTGACGGCAGTATGCGCTTATTCGTACGGCGTGACTGTTTTAGTCCGAGGTGGGTGCCCGGCATTCACACTCCATGCGCCAGAAGCAGTCCTCTTCACCCACAATACTCAACCCCTGGCGCTGATATAGCCTTCTTGCCGGGTTGGTCTTGAATACGGTCAAGCGTAGCAAGCCCAGGCCCTCGGTATGTGCCTTGAGCGCCATCTGCTCCAGCACCCAACTGCCCGCCCCCTGCTTGCGGCAGCACTCCAGCATGTGCAGCTCGCGGATATACAACGCCTTTTCGTCGCGACTCAGGCTGACAAACCCCATTACGCCATCATCGTTGCACACCAGCCAGTTCTCGCGACCCGCCCACGCAGTATCGAAGCCGGCGTTGGACCACAGCAAGCCGTACTGCAGGTAGTAGCGGTTCATGGCTTCATAGGTGAGGCTTCGGGCAAAGGGCAGGTCCTGGTCCGTCGCCTGGCGCAAGTGAAACGTCATTCAGAGGGCTACCACTTGGCCAGTCCACAACCCGCCTTCGCGATGGGCGATCACCAACGCATCGCCGACACCGGGCGCAGCGGCAAGCAAATTGCCGTCTGCGGTCCAGACCGCGCTGCGGCCGGCACAGGTCCAGCCTCCCGAAGGGCCACCATGATTAGCCATCAGCACCAGCATGCCATGCTCCGACGCATACCCTTGAAGCAGTGCGCTGTCTGCCGCGTAGCCACCCTCGCTGACCAGCACGCCGGCGGCATATGCCGTGGCGCCCGATTCCGCCGCCAGGCGTGGGTGGCTGGCGTGGGAAAAGTCCGCGCACACCGCCAGCGCAATGCGCTCACTTTCCCAATCAAGGATCTCGCCACCCTGCCCGGCCGTAAATGCCAGTTCTTCTCCAGAATGCAGATGCTGCTTGGTGTAGACGCCAATTGAACCGTCCGCTCCCAGCACGAGCGCACCAATCAGTACACCCGCTTGTGGCGCCAGCCGCACCGGCATACCCACCACAGCTGTCAAACGCAATTCCCGCGCCATTTCACGCAACGGAGCCAATACGTCACTCTCCGGGGCGATAGCCAGGTCCGCCGCCAGGAATGGTTCATAGCCCGTCAACGACAGTTCCGGAAACACCAACCATTGCACACCGTGCTCGGCCGCAGCCTGCATCATGACCAGGTGCCGTTGGATATTGGCCGCAACATCGCCCGGGATGGAAAAGGTTTGTGCCGCAGCAAGGGTCAAGGCAGTCATGGTCGCGTCCTGGCAATCATTGTTTAAGTGTCGTCAGCATATCGGCACACACCCATAGCCGTAAGTCCCCCCACGCCATAGAAATTACTGATTGAATCCTCCCATACGCCTCTAGTAAGCTCCCCCCAACATTTGGAGAGCTACTCATGTTGCAACTCACCCACACTCAGGTTTGCCCTGCTGCCAGCGCCTTGCGCTCGGTGTCGGCTACCTGCGTGAACGGTTCGAGCGCACTGGCTGGCTTTTATTTTGGGTATTGGTTTAGCCACTGGCGCGCCTGATACCTGAAATCGGCGCCCACTACTCAAGGGGTCGCCTACCAGAGAAATCTAAACCCCCGGTCGGCTCCCCGACCGGGGGTTTTGTTTTTCAGCCTCTTTTTATTTTGTTTGATCAAGAACTTAAAGGAACCGCACCATGAACTACACCACTTATTACCGCTACGACACTTGCACTGCATGGCGATTTAGCCAGCTCCGTTCGGGACAGCCTGCCGCCTCCGACCGGTCACCTCTTGGTGGCAAGCCAACACGTACAGCCGATACGGCCAATTGTCGAACACCCCAGTAGGCCAAGCGTGCGGGAATCGCCCGCCGCTTGCCCAGGAAGCCTTGAATATGA
Organism: Pseudomonas khavaziana; assembly: GCF_036704165.1. Taxonomy (NCBI): domain Bacteria; kingdom Pseudomonadati; phylum Pseudomonadota; class Gammaproteobacteria; order Pseudomonadales; family Pseudomonadaceae; genus Pseudomonas; species Pseudomonas khavaziana. The sequence goes on along the minus strand of NZ_CP129946.1, from coordinate 2,456,892 downwards.
ACTCCTCCGTCGCCGCTTTGCCCGTCTCTGCCCTGAACAGCGCCAATGAAGCCTTGACCCAGCGCCTGCCCAGCTCCCTGGAGCTCAAGCATCAGTTGCCCCTCAGCCCGTTCCTCAATGAACAGATTCACGCCCATCGCCAAGCTGCGCGCGCCATCCTCAATGGCCAAGACTCACGCTTACTGGTGATTGTCGGTCCGTGCTCGATCCACGATCCGGAATCGGCCATGGAATACGCACGCAACCTGAAGAAGCTCGCGCTTGAAGTCAGCGACCAGATGCTGCTGGTAATCCGTGCCTACGTCGAAAAACCCCGCACCACCATCGGTTGGAAAGGCCTGGCTTACGATCCGCACCTGGATGGCAGCGATGACATGGCCGCCGGCCTGAGCCTCTCGCGGGAGCTGATGCGCGAAATGCTGCGCCTGGGCCTGCCGGTCGCGACCGAGCTGCTGCAACCCATGGCCGCCGGCTACTTCGATGACCTGCTCAGTTGGGTCGCGATTGGTGCACGCACCACCGAGTCGCAGATCCACCGCGAGATGGCCAGCGGCCTGGGCATGCCCGTGGGCTTCAAGAACGGCACCGACGGCGGCGTCGCGATTGCCTGTGATGCGATGCGCTCTGCCTCACACCCCCATCGCCACTTCGGCGTCGACAGCCAGGGCCATCCGGCGATCATCCAGACCCCGGGCAACCCCGACACCCACTTGGTGCTGCGCGGCGGTCATCGTGGGCCGAACTACGATGCGCAAAGCGTCGCCCAGATCAAGCATGACCTGGCCAAGTCCAAGGTGGCAGCGCGGATCATGGTTGATTGCAGCCATGCCAACAGCGGCAAAGACCCGTTGCGTCAACCGGCAGTATTCAACGAGGTACTGGAGCAGCGCTTGCAGGGCGATACATCGCTGATCGGCATGATGCTTGAAAGCCACCTGTTCGAGGGTTGCCAGCCATTGAGTGCGTCGATGAAATACGGCGTGTCGGTGACCGATGGTTGCCTGGGGTGGGACGCTACCGAGCAGCTGCTACGCAGTGCGGCAGAGCGCTTGCGCGAACACCACAAAACAGCGGATTGACGCAGGGCAAAATGTGCGGCGTGCCCTGATGCAAATCATTTAGAACTTTTTGTAGGAGCGAGCTTGCTCGCGAAAAACTCACCGGTGCCGCGTTCATTCAGAAAGCACGCGTTATCGTTGACGTTTTTTCGCGAGCAAGCTCGCTCCTACAGGACTCGCCAGCTGATTGCCGCCCTGCAGCTTGGCCATCGTTTGACCAGCCCCGAGGGCATCGCGCCGATGTGGGACTAGGCCCCTGCCACCGGCATACGGGACAACTCCCGCAACCACGGTAATACCCGCAGGCCTTGACTGGCTTCCGGTGGGTCGATGATATCCATGAAGTGTTCGAGATTGAGGTTGTCCGGCATCCCGGGCAGGCGTACCCGCAGCCCTGGCATTACGCCCGTGGGTGCATTCGATTGCGGGTGGTCATAGACCAGCACGTGGCGCACTTGGGCCTGGGCCCCAAAGGCATGAGCCATCAGCCTCGCGTTGATGATCAGTACATCGAAGGGCTCGGCTGGAATGGCGGTCAGAATCTGTACCTCTTCGAGCGTTTGCACCGGCACAATCCGGTAATACCCCAACTGGTTGAGCATTTTCTCGATGTATAAACGTTGCAGATGCTGCTCATCGGCAATCAGGATAGTCAGTGCTTTGTTCGGCATGGCAAACCCCTGGACAGGCTGTGCTCGGCAGTGAGCGCGACCCATTTTCCAGACATATGCCGACGACAAAATCAGGCATATTCCCCGTTCACGTAGGAGTTCTCCCAAATTCTCCGAATGGCGATCAACCGCAGTCAAGACAGATTGCAATAAACGCTCAGACCATGATGTAAGGTTTCAATCGCTTCACCCACGCCCTCGACCGTCGACCCCAATGCCTGGCGGTCCTGCTGTTCACACACCTGTTCCAATGCCTCACAACAGCTGATCAGCCCGTAAGCCTTGACCATCCGAGCGCCGCCTTTGGCGCGATGGGCCAGGTCGTGCAGCTTGGCGAAGTCTGCCTGGCTTTGCAGCGGGGACAGCAAGGCACGATCGGCCTTCAGGCTCTCAAGCAACGGCGCCAGCAACTCGATAAGCGCGGGGCGGTCATCCCCTGTCAACGCAATCAGGGTACTTAAGTCAAAAGCTGCCACGCGCAGCAGGGCAGTGTCCGCCGCGCGCGACGCCAGCGCTGAACGCAAATCGTCAAGCCCGGTAGGCTTGAACAAACAGCCATCCATGCCTGCTTGCCGACAGCGGTCGGTTTCTTCCGGTTGTGCGTTGGCGGTGAACCCCAATAGCAGGCAAGGCGACAATCCCCACTCGCGCTCTTGTGCACGGATATCCTGTGCCAACTGATAGCCGTTCTTGTAGGGCATATTGCAATCGGTAATGACGCAATCGAACTGACCACTGCGCCACTGTTCGAGCCCCTGTACACCATCCTCGGCGGTGATGATACGGTGCCCGAGGAAACTCAATTGCCGGGCCAGCAACAGACGGTTGGCCGGGTAGTCGTCGACCACCAGAATGCTCAGCGCACGGTTCGGGGGGGGCAAGTTTTCCATCGGTGCTGCCTGCGCGGGCACTGCATTGGTCATGGCCAATGCCAACGTCACATCCACCCGGGTGCCTTGCCCCAGCACACTGTTCAAGTGCAGCTGGCCACCCATCATTTCGCACAAATTGCGGCTGATCACCAAACCCAGCCCAGAACCGCTACGCGCCGACTGTTCGTTGTTGCTACCCTGGATAAAGAGGCTGAACAAACGCTGCTGGTCTTGGACACTGATACCGATACCGGTGTCCTGCACCCACAACTGCAAGCGCAATCGCTCGCCTTCCAGCCCTGCCTTGGCCCCAAGTGTTACCTGGCCATTGGCCGTGAATTTAATCGCATTGCTCAGCAGGTTCGACACCACCTGCTTGAAACGTAGCGGGTCGACCAGCACCACCCTATCAATCAATGGGTCGAGTTCAACCTGCAGCGCCAGCCCCTTGGCCCGCGCCAACCCTTCGAACACACGGGCCACCGAGGCCAGCAGTTCTTGCAGATTGGCTGGTTCAAGGGCCAGGGACAAATGCCCGGCCTCGATTCGCGCGATATCGAGAATATCGCCGATCAGTTCCAACATGCCGCGCGAGGCCACCGATGCCACCTCCAGCGCATCCCTGTCGGCCCGCCCCTGCTCGGCATTTTTCAGGGCCAGCTCGATCATGCCGATCACCGCATTCATTGGCGTGCGGATCTCATGGCTCATGGTTGCCAGAAAGGTCGTCTTGGCTCGGCTGGCAGCATCGGCATCGTCCTTGGCTTCCTGCAACTGGCGAAGCAAGCGTTGTCGCTCGCTTACATCCACCCAGCCGGCAATCATGCCCACTACCTTCTCGTCACCATCGCGGTACGGCAACATCCACTGGTAAATCGTCAGGATCTCGCCACTGGGCACCTTGAGTATCCGATCATGAATCTGCGGTTCGCCGCCGGCCATCAGGCGCAGATAATCCTCATGAAACGACTGGGCCTGGGGCAGATTGGTGGTGTCGGTTTCCACCACGGTCCTGCCGATCACGTCTTCGAGCTTGTACCCGAAAACATCAAGATAAGCGTTATTGCAAGCCATCAGCCGCCCTTGGCGGTCGCGCACATAAATCGGGTGCGGGGTGCCATCAATCAATACGCTCATGAACCGCATCTGGTCGCTCAGCGCCCGCTCGGCCTGCACGCGTTTATGAATCAGACTGCGTAGATAGATGACCCAACCCAGCGTGATCACCAGCAAGAGTGCCGCCAGCCCGAAACCCTGGAGAATGACGTTGCGATGGCGCAGCCAATAGCTGTCCTCGATGATGATCTCACTGCGCCAATGTCCGATCAGTTCGTCCATTTCTTGCGGGGTGATGCTCAGCAGCGCCTTGTCCAGGATCGAATAAAGCTCCAATTGACTGCGATTGACTCCAAATGTCACGCGTGCCGGCTCGGTGCCGACGGTACTGGCGATACGCAAACGGTCGCGATAATCCCGGGCTATCACATAACGCGCGCTGATCAGCGAGTTTACCGCGCCGTCGGCGTCGCCTTTGGCCACCAACGCCATGGCTTGCTCCGGGTTTTCTACGTCCACAAACGTGATGCCTGGAAAATTCTGCGCGATTTCATCGTGCAAGCCGTTGCCAGTCACCATTGCCAGGCGTTTGCCGAGCATATCTTCCAGGGTGGCCGGGCTGTAATCCCCACTACGTGTCACCAGCACAAAGGGGTTGGTGAGGTAGGGTCGGGTAAACCGTACCTTCTCGGCGCGCTCGACACTGGGGGTCACGACCGCCAGCATATCCGCCGTACCCGCATTGACGATATTGATCTGGCGCGGTAGCGAGGTGCCCGGGACCACATCGAACTTCAAGCCGGTACGCAAACTGACACGCGCCAACACCTCGGCACTCAACCCCTCGAACTGCCCCTGGTCATTGATGAATGACAGCGGCAGGAAGTTGTTCAGCACTGCGACCTTGATCCGTGGGTTCTTCTGCACCCAGCGCTGCTCACTGGCACTCAGTTGCAACCGATCGACGCCGACGATACCGAGGTTGCCCCCACTCCAACGGCGCAGGATCTCCATCTGCTCACTGGCAGGAATCGCCTCCAGCGCGGCGTTCAGGATCGGCAACAGACGGGCATTGTCACGGGCCACGGCGAAGGCAAACGGGTTGACCTCCAGGGTCGAAAAATCGGCCATGCGCACGTTATTGAGGTGGTTACGGTTGATCAAGTAATTGGTGCTGATAGCGTCGCCCAGATACACATCGGCACGACCGAATGCCACGGCTCCGATGGCTTCGAAGGTCGATGCAAACAGCTCCAACTGGGCATCGGGGTAAAAGGCGCGAACAGCGTCGGGCTGCATATAGTGGTACAGCATCGCCACACGCTTGCCCGCCAGGTCGTCACTCAACACCTGGCTTTCACCGGTGCGGGTGACCAGTGTCGGTTGATCATTGGCGTAGGAGCGAGACAGATGCAGTTGCGGGTCGGCCGCTTCGTAGCCGTTGGCCGACCCGAGAAAATCCACGGCCCCCTGCTTGAGGGCTTCGATCACTTCGTCGCGGGTATCGTAGCGCCGGACTTCGATGCCGATATGCAGCGCCTGGCCGATCAGTGCGGCAAAATCGGCAGTTATGCCTTCGAGTTCGAGGTTGTTATTGGTCAGGTCAAAAGGCGCGTAATCGGGGGCGGAAACTCCCATCAACAGCGTGCGCCGCTCGCGCAGCCAACGCCAATCAGCCTCGTCCAGCGTCACTTCGGGAGTTTCGATATGAGAATGCCCCAGCAGACGCAAAGCGTGGGGCTCGTCAAGGGCCACCGCGATCAGGGGTAACAGGCTCATCCAAAGGATCGTGGCGAACCTCGTAAACGCGGTGGTGATCATTTCAGATCAGATGGTTGCGCTGGGCAAACTTGGATAAATGCACTACCGAGGACATACGCAACTTCTCCTTGAGTCGAGTCTTGTAGGTGCTGATGGTCTTATGGCTCAACAGCATCTGCTCGGCAATTTCCTTGTTACCCAGCCCCAGGGCCAGCATTTGCAGTACGGTCAACTCACGGTCAGACAGGCATTCGATCATCTGTCGCTCCGTTTCTTGCAGGTCGTCACGGCGTACCGAGCTGGTCGGCAGACTGGGAAAGCAACTGTAGCCGGACATAATTGCCTTGATGGCCTTTTGCAACTCGTCCAGCTCACCTGTCTTGGCCACAAACCCCATGGCTCCGGCGCGCATACAGCGGGTGGAGAAAAACACCGCAAGGTAAGAGGTGAGTACCAGGATGCGGCACGGCAGGCCCTGGGTCTTGATGCGGTGGATCACTTCCAACCCACCCAGCTTGGGCATCGCCAGGTCGAGGATGATCAAGTCCGGACGTTGTTCCCTTGCCAATTGCATGGCATCTGCACCGTCACCTGCCTGATAAATGTCGTCGAACCCTTCCAACTGCAGTAGATGCTTGACCGTTGCACGGATAAACGGGTGGTCATCCACAATTAATGCTTTGCTCATAAACTTCCCTATACGGACAAAATACCCTTACACATCACATCGGACCTTGGTACCTGTGAGAAATGACAGTTCCGACCAACGGCACTGCGCAAACTCAGGAAGATAACCAAGCGATGCCTGGCCCATTCAATTGCAACACCACACTTCCAGCAGCCGGGCCATGGGCCCATCAGCTGTAAGTGCCCAACCTTAGCAACGCATAAATATTTAGATTGAAGGGATAATCCGGACTGTTTGTAGGATTTTTCCACGATTAAGTTTAGCCAGTCGTGGCCTATCCATAACGTTCAGTCAGTGGTACTCGGGCTCCAGAACGCCTGTACCACCAGTGTCGAGGTCGAGATGCGCGCCACCAGTGCATCCAGCTCGTCGCCATCGACCGACGTCGCTGCCAGGGTGGCCTCGATTTCCACTTCTTCGCTGCCGAACGGGCGCACGTCGACATCGCTGGCCGGGTAGTTGCAGCGGGCCAACTCGGCTTCCAGCAACACCATCACCGCCTGTTGCTGACTGCGCCGGGCAATCACATAGAGGATGTTGGTGACCTCCGCCGACACCACGTCCAACGGCTGGCGGTTGATGTTATTGACGATCGGCCGCAGCAAGGTATTGGCCGCCAGAACAAACAGCGTGCCCAGCAAAGCCTCGAGGATCAGGTCGGCACCGGCACAGGCACCCACCGCCGCCGAGGCCCAGAGGGTAGCGGCCGTATTGAGCCCGCGCACATTGCCTTCTTCACGCATGATCACGCCGGCGCCGAGGAAGCCAATACCCGACACTACGTAGGCGACCACGCGTACTGCGCCTTCCGCGCCGCCCAGGCGGTTGGCCATGTCGACAAAAATTGCCGCGCCGACCGCCACCAGTACATTGGTGCGCAAGCCGGCGGTGCGCTGGCGGTATTGGCGCTCGAAGCCGATCAGGCCACCTAGGATAAACGCCGCGCTGAGGCTGACTACGGTGTCGACCAGGGAGTTGAGGTTGATGTTGTTGATTGCCTGCATAAAAAGATCTCCATGACCTGATGACCTGTAGGAGCGAGCTTGCTCGCGAAAAACCTGAGGGCGGCGCGGTCCGTCAGAAGGCCCGCGTCATCGTTAACGATTCTCGCGGGCAAGCCCGCTCCTACAGGGTTATTGCCAGCCGAACCGGCGGATATAAAAGCCCTTCACCGCCTGGGTCAGTGCCATGTACGCCAGCAGGATCACCGGCAGAAATACGAAGTACAGCGACGGCAGCGCCTGCAATTTGAAATAGTGCGCCAGCGGCCCCATTGGCAGGAAAATCCCCACGGCCATGATCACCCCCGTCATCAACATCAACGGCAGCGCCGCACGGCTTTGCAGGAAGGGAATTTTCGGAGTACGGATCATGTGCACGATCAGGGTCTGGGTCAGCAGCCCCACCACGAACCAGCCGGACTGGAAGAGGGTCTGGTGGTCTGGAGTGTTGGCATCGAACACATACCACATGAGTGCGAACGTGGTGATGTCGAAGATCGAACTGATCGGCCCGAAAAACAGCATGAAGCGCCCCACCTCCCCTGGTTGCCAGCGTTGCGGCGTGGCGAGCATTTCGTCATCGACGTTATCGAACGGAATCGCAATCTGGGAGATGTCATACAGCAGGTTCTGCACCAGTAAATGCATTGGCAGCATTGGCAGGAACGGGATAAAGGCACTGGCCACCAGCACCGAGAACACGTTGCCGAAGTTGGAACTGGCGGTCATCTTGATGTACTTGAGCATGTTGGCGAAGGTACGCCGACCTTCCAGCACGCCCTCCTCCAGGATCATCAGGCTCTTTTCCAGCAGGATGATGTCAGCCGCTTCCTTGGCGATGTCCACCGCGCTGTCCACCGAAATACCGATATCGGCCGTGCGCAACGCCGGTGCGTCGTTGATGCCGTCGCCCATAAAGCCCACCACATGCCCGTTGGCCTTGAGCAGGCGCACGATGCGTTCCTTGTGGCTGGGGGTGAGCTTGGCGAACACATTGGTGGTTTCCACAGCCAGGGCCAGTTCGGCATCGGTCATGGCTTCGATATCGTTGCCCATCAGCAAGCCTTGTTGCGCAAGACCCACTTCGCGGCAGATCTTCGCCGTGACCAGCTCGTTGTCGCCGGTCAGCACTTTCACCGCCACGCCATGGGCTTTCAGGGCCTTGAGGGCGGGTGCGGTGCTTTCCTTGGGCGGGTCGAGAAACGCCACATAGCCGATCAGGGCCAGGTCGTTTTCATCCGCCAGGCTGTAGGTGTCACGCCCGGCTGGCATCGGCTGCGCCGCCACCGCCACCACACGCAGCCCTTCCTCGTTAAAGGCCGCGGTCACCTGGCGAATGCGCGCCAGCAGTTCCTCGCTCAGGGCTTCATTGACGTCGCCGTGGCGCACGCTGGTGCACACCGACAAGATCTCCTCCACCGCACCTTTGCAGATCAACAGGTGGGGCCGGTCCTGCTCGGCCACCACCACTGACATGCGGCGGCGGTTGAAGTCGAAGGGGATCTCATCGACCTTATGGAACGCGGTGCCGACTTTCAGCTCGCGATGGATTTCCACGTGCTCAAGCACCGCCACGTCCAGCAGGTTTTTCAGGCCGGTCTGGTAGTAGCTGTTGAGGTAGGCCATTTCCAGTACGTCTTCGGACTCCTCACCCCACACGTCCACATGGCGTGCCAGGAATATCTTGTCCTGGGTCAGCGTGCCGGTCTTGTCGGTGCACAAAACGTCCATGGCGCCGAAGTTCTGGATCGCGTCCAGGCGCTTGACGATGACCTTCTTGCGCGACAGGAATACCGCGCCCTTGGCCAAGGTCGAGGTGACAATCATCGGCAGCATTTCGGGGGTCAGGCCCACGGCAATCGACAGCGCAAACAACAGCGCCTCGGTCCAGTCGCCCTTGGTGAAACCATTGATGAACAGCACCAGCGGCGCCATCACGAACATAAAGCGGATCAGCAACCAGCTGACCTTGTTGACCCCGTGCTGGAACGAAGTGGTCGCGCGATCAGTGGCGGTGACACGTTGGGCCAACGCACCGAAATAGGTGCTGTTGCCGGTGGCCAGAACCGCTGCGGTGGCGGCGCCGGATACTACGTTGGTGCCCATGAACAGAATGTTCTCCAGCTCCAACGGGTTGCGGGTATGGGCATCCTGCTGATAGACGAACTTCTCCACCGGCATGGACTCACCGGTCATCGCCGCCTGGCTGACGAACAGGTCCTTGGCGCTGAGCACGCGGCAGTCTGCGGGAATCATGTCACCGGCCGACAATACAATCAGGTCGCCCGGCACCAGTTGCTTGATCGGCAGTTCAACACGCTTGGCAGCATCGCGGTGCAATACGGTGGCCGTGTTGCTCACCATGGCCTTCAAGGCGTCGGCCGCCTTGTTCGATTTGGCCTCCTGCCAAAAGCGTAACAGGGTCGACAGCACCACCATGGAAAAAATCACCGTGGCGGCCTTCATGTCCTCGGTCAGCCAGGAGATCACTGCCAGCAACGTCAGCAGCAGGTTGAACGGGTTCTTGTAGCAGTGCCACAGGTGCACCCACCACGGCAGCGGCTGCTCGTGTTCGACCTCGTTGAGGCCGTATTGCACACGCAGGGCGTCGGCCTCCTGAATAGTGAGCCCCGCCGAATGACTGCCCAGCACACCCAGCAACTGCACGGCACTGCCATTGGCCGCAGCCACCAGGGTGTGCGCCAGGTTCGGCGGGACTTCGCGGCTGACGCTGGCGTCGGTAACGGTTTCAAGCATCGCCAGCCGGCGAAAATGCCGGGCGATATGCCGGGTCCGCAGGAAGCCGGCGAAGAACTCTTTGAGCAGCGTGAGGTTCATGGTGTTACTCCTGCGCGAGGAAAACCCGTCGTGCAGGTACTGCCCATCCGCACCGCGCCCGTCACACAGGCACAGCCGAACCTGGCCCGCCCACCGTAAAAGGCAGGCGCGTCCGTAGCATCCAGGCGTACCCAGGTGCTGGTCAGCGTCGATGAGAGGGATTCAGGCAGGCGCCAGGACGGGCCACTGCCGGGATGCCGCTTCTCGCTTTGTGAGGCGAGACAACGGCATCTGGAAAATGCGCGTTATCTTGCCAAGTATGCGCCGGTTACCGAGACCGGCCGACAACTGTCACTCGAACAAGTACCCACTGAGGGTCTCCGCTATTGATGAAAACGCGCGAAGCTTACGCCGCGATGTTGGCAGAGTAAACCGTAGGAAAGTGCCCGCATGGAGAATAAGAAAATTCTTCAGGATGGGTTCAGGTAATGCCAGTCAGTTAAGGATCTTTTGTAGGAGCGAGCTTGCTCGCGAAAAACTTACAGGCGCCGCGTTCATTCAGCAAGCACGCGTTATTATTAACATTTTTCGCGAGCAAGCTCGCTCCTACAGAAGACGATGACCACTTAACAGGCTTGCATTAAGGCAACTGCACCTAAGAATTCGGTGTGCTGCTTTCACTCATGAGCCTGCCTGCTATCGGTCGGCGCTTGAACACGATCCTCGAGACTGTAATCGCGCACTACATGGGCAATACGCAGGTGGTAGTCAGCAAAAACCTGCTTACGACCTGTTAGTTGGGCGGCTCGATGTAGTTCAAGGCGTCGCCACCGCTGGATAGCCTCCTCGTCACGCCAAAATGACAGAGATAGCACTTTTCCTGGTTCACTCAGACTCTGGAAACGCTCAACTGAAATGAAGCCATCGAGTTGAGCAAGCAGGGGTTTGAGTTCGGCAGCAAGGTCGAGATAGCGCTGGTATTGCTCCTCGTGTGGCCAGGCTTCAAAAATAACGGCGATCATTGCTGAATCTCCCCATCACGGCAGAACTGCGGGATACGACCATTAAGCGAAGGCAAATAACGCCAGCGATAAGCAGGAGCTGGTGAGGTTGGCTGTCGATGCAAAAACGCGAAAACCACCTCTGAAGCAATTGCCAATGCTAATGGCTGGCCTGGACATTTATGTCTTCCTGAGCCGAAGCTGAAGGTTCGTCGTTGCGCTCGCTTGAGCAAGAAGCTGTCGGGTTCTGGGTTGGCGCAGGGGTCTCGGTTGGCAGCAGCGAGCAATAACAGAATGGTATCGCCCGCCTCTAAAACGCTGTCGCCTATCGCGCATCGCTTGGCAACAAACCGCCGAGTGTTTTGTACCGGTGAATCGTGGCGCGCTACCTCTGCCACCCACTCAGCGGCAAGCGTCGGTGTGACTTGCATGCCTTCAAACAGCTCAGGCTTACGTTGGAGCGCTATAAGGGTGTTGCCGATCAGCCCGGCGGTGGCTTCGCAGGTCTGTGACAATAGCCCGATCAGATTCGCTATCAATGCATCATCGTCTTCCCAGGCTGAAGCGTCGTAATCGCTATAAAGACGGCCCAACACACCACTACCTTTATCATCGTTACTCAGCAGCGTTTGGAACATTTGGCTCAGCCGTGCCGCCGCGCAATGGGCTTTACTGAGTTGAGCCTCGTCACTTAACGGCGACAGACAGGCAACAAAATCCCGTGTCATCTGCGCGACTTCCTGTAGCTGGTTGGATGTGAAACCTATCAAGGTCGCAATGACCGAAACCGGTAACGTGAACATCCACTCATTCGGGTTATCGCCCGAGATCTCAAATGTCTCGACAACCTGCGCCACGAGGCCTGCGATGTTTTGCGTGCCCATCGAGGCCAAGATAGGCTCGATAACCCTGCGCGGGCACTGGTGTTGCGCCCCCTCGTTCATGCGCATCAAACGACCAAAAATATGGCCTGCGGCGCCTTGCGCAAGGGCAGCCGGAATCGGCTCGTGCAGTGGACGAACAAGGCAGTCGGGATGTTCCAGAATGGCCTCGACAACGCCGGCGCCACTGGCAATCCATACTCCAAGATCTGCATCGAATAACAATTCCCTTTGCTGCCTGAGGCGTGAGTAATAAACGTAGGGATCGACATGCGTGGCGGCTTCAAACGGCGTCATTTTGGCAGTCCTTTTCACAAAGAACGGCTACTATCGAGCAATCCTCACCCCCACAATTCGCTCAGGAACGAAATATGGATTCCCAAAGCAATGACACTGCTATTTCCCGTGTCGCAGGCGCCATTGCGGAGCCCGCGAGGACGAAAATGCTTTGTTCGCTGATGGACGGTCACGCCCGTACCAGTACCGAATTGGCTGTCATCGCCGACGTCAGTGCATCCACGGCGAGCGCGCACTTGGCAAGGCTCAAAGAGGACGGTTTGATAAAACTGCACACGCAGGGCAGGCACCGCTACTTCAGCCTGGCAGACGCGCACGTGGCCCAAGCTATTGAAGCACTCATGGTGATCAGCCGAAACGCGCAGACCCAGTTCGTTTCGACGGCCCCCAGTCGATTGCAGTTGGCGCGGACCTGTTATGACCACATGGCAGGATCCCTGGCTGTACAACTGCACGACTATTTCATCGACGCCGGCTGGTTGAGCATGCCGGTCGCTGGTGACGGTACGTATCAGCTCAGCGTGGAGGGCGAAAAAGCGATGACGGGGCTCGGTGTCGAGATAGAAACCGTAAGGGCACAGCGACGTCGTTTCGCTTGCTCATGCCTGGATTGGAGCATGCGCCGCCCTCACCTCGCCGGCGCACTGGGGGCCGCTGTTCTACAGGCCGTTATAAGCCACAAATGGGTGATCCAGGACCTTGATAGTCGTGCGTTGGCATTGACGCCCAAAGGGCGAAAGGAGCTGTACCGCAGATTTGGGATCATGGTTGAAAGCAAGGAGCTGGAGAAATCAGGCGCCGCGCGCCCATGAGAGCGGTAGGTGCTACAGGCTGATGGGCCGGTCCCGCTCAACCAACGCCAGGTAGCCGTCAATGGTCCCGTTGCCGAGAGGCTTGACCTGGATCGACACCCTATTCACCTGGCGCCCCATGGTGATGCCCTCGCGAGTTCGTACCTGTACATACCCAAGCCTGGGCCAAAAACGCTCGGCCCTGGTATTGCCCACCACCACCGTCAACCGCAGCCATTGGGCACCCTTCGCCGCCGCCCATGCCTCAAGGTCCGAGTGCAAACGCTGCGCCAGCCCGCTGCCGTGCCAGCGCGTATGCACCAGCAGCAAGCCGATATGCCATACCCCCGCGGCGAGCAAATCTGCGGCGATATTCACCACGGCGACCAGTTGGTCCTGCGTATCGCGGTAGCCCAGCCAGTACATGCGGCTGCACTGCCAGCCAGCGGGTAACTGGCCGTATAATTCTTCCCGTGCTTCACTCGGGGTAGCCGGTTCGCCATTCACCGCGATGAAGTAACCCGGCGCCTGTTCAAAAAACTGCTGCAGCTCAGCCTCATCGCAGCCAAGCAGTTCAACCACCCTAACGTCTTTGAGGGAGCAGCCAGGCAACACCTGTGGATCAACGTCCATGTTCAGTCTCTTCAATCATCCCGCGTCAGCACTTCCAGCAATTCAATCTCGAAACGCAAATTACTGTTGGGGTTGATATGCGCGCCCATGGAACGCTCGCCATAGGCCAGGTGCGCTGGCACATACAATGTACGTACCCCGCCGACCTGCATCCCCATCAAACCCTGGTCCCAGCCCTTGATCACGCGACCGGTGCCAATCACGCACTGGAACGGCTTGCCCCGCTCCCACGACGAATCGAACACGGTGCCATCTTCCAGGGTGCCGGTGTATTGGGTCGTGATCAGCGCGCCCTTGACCACGGTTTTTCCAGTGCCCGGGCGGATGTCGGTGATCTGCAGTTCGTCGTTGCTCATGGGGGTCTCATTGAAGGGGTGGAAGGCTGGGGTTTTCCCAGAATCGGCTGGGTTTGGCAAGTGTAGGAACAGTCGGAACAATGACATTTCCCTTTAACTTGAAGGACGTTTCCGAGAGAATCCCAACCGCTTGCGCCGCTCACATTGCGTGGCTAGTCTTCGTCGGTCACTGCCAATTCAGTGACTCGGGGTTTGGTAGACCGCGAATGATTAGGCGCTAAGCGCCCCCTTCTGCAAGGCGCTTTTTTTCGGCCCTGCGTTATGGCGGCCGTGCGCAGGGCACCTTCGGGTGCACCGGGTCCTAATCACCGGTCTACCAATCTGCGTACGGCCACCACCCTATAAAGTCGTTTGGTAGCGATGGTGGTGGCCTTCTAACTTAGATTAGGAGTCAACCATGGAAAAGCTCGTCCCCGCACCACCCGCCCCAGAACTGCAATTCTTCGCCACCACACCCGACCTCAGCTTCGAAGACGCCCTGGCCCATGCCAGCAGCGTATTGCGTTGCGCAGCCGTTGCCGCGCAGACAGCGGGTGAGCAGTTGGATGGCACTTCCCGCACCCTGGTGATTTCGGTCATGCACCTGGTGGAAATGGCCAGCGTGATGGTGGACCGTTCGCTGGAATGCATACTGCCGCGTTAATGCAAAACTAAATGTGGGAGGGGGCTTGCTCCCGATAGCGGCGCATCAGCCACCTCATCATTGGCTGACACTCTGCTATCGGGAGCAAGCCCCCTCCCACATTTGGATCGCAGGGCATCAGCCAGATAGCCGTCGGCTGTCAGGCTGCAAACAGCCTCGCCACAGATCCAGCGTCGTACCGCAATCTACTGTGGGAGGGGGCTTGCTCCCGATGGCGGCGCATCAGCCCCCCCATCATGGCTGACACTCTGCTATCGGGAGCAGCCCCCTCCCACATTTGGATCGCAGGGCATCAGTCAGATAGCCGTCGGCTGTCAGGCTGCCAACAGCCTCGCCACAGATCCAGCGCCGTACCGCAATCTATTGTGGGAGGGGGCTTGCTCCCGATGGCGGCGCATCAGTCACCACTTCATTGGCTGACAACCTGCTATCGGGAGCAAGCCCCCTCCCACATTTGGACCGCAGGGCATCAGTCAGATAGCCGTCGGCTGTCAGGCTGCCAACAGCCTCGCCACAGATCCAGCGCCGTACCGCAATCTATTGTGGGAGGGGCTTGCTCCCGATGGCGGCGCATCAGCCACCCCATCATGGCTGACACTCTGCTATCGGGAGCACGCCCCCTCCCACATTTTGATCGGTGTGCATTAAGAGGTCGTTCTATCAGCTTTTACAACCAATGCCAGAACCGGCTCCAGAACCCACGCCCCAACTCATTCTTGCACCCGGCATATTGCCGCGCATACATCTGCGAGCGCGCCTGTACCTTGCTCGCTACCGGCGGCAGCCAGGCTTTGCTGGCGTAGGTGCGCTGGCGGTAGCCGCCCCAGCCTTCGTGGTAGTTCAGGTATTGGCCATAGGCGTCGTATTTGTAGACGCCGTTGATGGTGTAGGTCTTGTCCATGTACCAGCCGATAAAGTCGATGGCGTCGTCGAAGTCTTCGCGATCAGCGCCACTGCGGCCGGTGGCTTTGCGGTAGTCGTTCCACACTTCATCCTTGGCCTGGGCGTAGCCCGCAGCGGTGGACACTCGGCCCCAGGGGATGATCCACAACAGGTATTTACGCGGGGTCTTGGCGTCGTAGCGAAAGCCCGACTCCTGATACATGATCGCAAACGGCACCTGGATCGGCACGCCCCAGCGCTTTTGCGTGACCTTGGCGGCGTCGTACCAGTCATCTTTTTCGCGAAAGATGCCGCAGATATCGTTGGGCGTGCGTGGCGGCGAGGTGCCGCACGCCGCCAACAGAGAGGTGAGTAATAACAGTCCTACGGCTTTGCCTGCGCTCAAGGGGCACCTTTGCGGGATACGGGTAAAATGCCAGCATTTTACCCGTTCACACAGGCGGCGTCCTTGCCGCAGACAGTTTTAAGCCAATGGCACGCGACGGGTCGTCAGCGCGATACGACCGATAAAGAAGCTCAAGGCCGCGCCCAACAGCAGCATGGCCAAGGTGCTCCAGGCAGCGCGGGACAGTTGCTTGGCCGCTACTTCACCGGCTTCACGGGCTTTCTGCTCAGCCTGCTGCTTGAGTTCCTCGACCTTCTGCATGGCTTGCTGATAAGCCTGGGCATAGTTATCGACGATCTGCGTGGCTTCTTCTTTGCTCTTGCCGGTACGGGCGGCAACGATGTTGACCAGTGCTTCTTTATCCGCCGCATTCAGTGCCGGCTCGCCGGAGGCTTTGACACGTTCGAACCACTGCTTCAACTCATCGCCGGCCTGGGCTGGGTTGGTCGCTGCATCGGTGGCCGATTGCTTGCCATCAGCGCCAGCCTGGTCGGCTTTCTGCTCGATATTGGCCGGGTCAAGCTCAGCCTTGCCACTCTGCTTGAGCAAGGTGTCCAACTGGCCTTGCAGGCTGTTCCAATCGAGTTGGATGCCTTGTTCGTTCAACTGCTGCTTGAGGCTGTTGCCGATCCCCGGCGCAGCGGCGGCGATGCCACTGCCGGCAGCTGACAGGCCTTTGCCCACTACATTGCCGGCAGTGCCGACAACGCTGGCAGCCAAACCGGCCAGCAGCCAGGTGGTGAGCAAGGTGGTCAAGGTCCAGGTCAATACGCCGTGCAGGCCACCACGGTCGGGTGCGGTGCGCCCGGCCACGAAGGCACCCAGTGCAACAGCCACCAACGTCGAGACAAACAGCCAGATGCCCGCTCCGGTGCCGAAACCGTTCAAGGGGTTACCCGCTTCCATAGGGTCCACAGCGCTGGCGCCAATAGCCGTACCCAACACACTCAATACCAAGTAGGTCACCAGTGCGATTGCACTACCGGCCAGTACCGAACTCCACGACACACGGAATAGCGATCGATTGGTTTCATAGACAGTGGTCATACAAAGGTCCTTTTCAATTTCAGGAGCAAGGCAAGGCGCCTTGTTGAGTGGGAGTGTGGCGAAACGACATACGTTCAGTCGTGGCCCATATGCACCAGGCCAGCTGGTGCATTCGCACTGCCCCTGGGTTAATCGCTCTGCACTATCCTGAAGCCGGGATGTCGTAGTCCCATGCGCCCTAGACACGCCCTCACGGAGAAGTTATGACCCAGGATGTTCTCGCCAAAGAAACCAATCGCCGTCAATTGCAGCAGATCATCTCCGGGCTGTCCGACGGCGTGATTCTGGCCGAGGTTGACCAGACCATCCTCTGGGCCAATGAAGCCGCGCTGGCCATGCATGGCGTCAGCGAAGTCGAGGAGCTCGGCGCCAACACCGAGGCGTACGCCAAGCGTTTCGCCTTGCGCTATCGCAATAATCATCCGTTGCAGCTGGACAGCTACCCCTTGAGCCGCGTAGCGGCCGGTGAAGAGTTCAGCGATGTGGTGGTGGAGGTCACCCCCGCCGCCGATGAAAGTCGTTACTGGGTACACCGTTTGCGCAGCCTGGTGTTGACTGACGCCAAGGGCGAGCCGGAGCTGCTGGTGTTGATCCTCAGCGACGCCACCGAATGGGCCAGTGCCGAGCAACGCTTCGAGAAAACCTTCAACGCCAACCCGGCGCCCGCAGTGATCTGTCGCCTCAGCGACTTGCGCTATATCAAGGTCAACCAGGGCTTCCTGGAGATGACCGGCTACAACCGCGACCAGGTCATCGGCAAATCCGTGTATGAACTGGATGTGCTGGAACAGGCCGAGCGCAAGGACCTGGCCATCGAGCGCCTGGGCGAAGGCGCGACCATCCCGCAGATGCAGGCCGAGCTGCGACTGCCCGAAGGCGGCAGTAAACTGGTGATCGTGGCCGGCCAGCCGTTGGACATGAACGAGGAAGACTGCATGCTGTTTTCCTTTACCGACCTGGAGCCTAGGCGCAAAGCGGAAATTGCCCTGCGCCAGAGTGAAGAGCGCTTCGCCAAATCCTTCCGCCTGACGCCAGTGCCGACCCTGGTGTGCAGCGCCGTCAACCGCCAAGTAGTGGATATCAACGAAGCCTTCATGACGATCACCGGTTATATCAGTGAGGAACTGATCGGTAAATCCATCGAAGAAATCAACTTTATCGACAGCCCCCAGGCCGGTGCGCAACTGTTTGCCACTCTGGAGAAAGCCGGCAACCTCGACGGCCAGGACCTCAAGGTGCGCAAGAAAGGCAACGAGGTGATCGATTGCGTGGTGTCCGCCGATACCGTGATCATTCAGGACGTGCCCTGCTACCTGATGGTGCTGATGAACATCACCGAACGCAAACGCTCTGAGCTTGAGCTGGTAGCGGCCATTGAGGAGGTGATGCAGGACGCGTCGTGGTTCAGCCAGACCCTGATCGAAAAACTGGCCAACGCAAAAAGCGTCAATAGCCCTAACCTGCCCAATGTAGCCTTCACCGACCTGACCGCCCGGGAGCGTGATGTGCTGGGCCTGATCTGCGAGGGTCTGGCCGACAAGGAAATCGCCTCGCGCCTGAAACTGGCACCCAACACCGTGCGTAACCATGTAGCCACGGTGTATTCAAAGCTGGGGGTGCACAGCCGCAGTGCGGCCATCGTATGGGCCCGCGAACGCGGGCTGTTTGCCGGAGAATTGCGGGTTAAAAACAAGCGCTGAACATACAAATGCACTAGTCCAGCTAGTGCGAATTCGCCTTATTGGGCGGGGGTGCAATCAATAACCTTCAAGGGATCGTACTTTTGCCTTGAAGGAACCCGCATGTTTACCCTCTCCCAACTGCGCAACTGCATCGAAGAAGGCCTGTCACCGCTGACGTGCGAATTCACCTTGTGCCGGGATGCGTCATTGACCCTCAAGGTCTACGACGCCGAGACCGGCCGGGTCGACCTGGTGGTCACCGGCATCAGCACTAACCGCCTGCAGACCCCACAAGAAGTGGAAAAGATGGTGGATGAGCTGCGTTACGAGCTGCAGAGCAACAACGTCGGCAAGCTCACCCTCGATGATTTGCCTTCATCGACGCGGCAATGAAATAGAACACCTGCAAAGCAGCAGGTGGTGGTGGATTATTTCTTCACCGGGGTGATCTCAAGGATCGTGCCGTTAGTGGTCTTGAGCAGCACGAACTTGTCGCCCACCCGCGCCCATTGGCTGTCTTCCTCTGGCTGTTTGAGGCCGCGTTTTTTCCAGTCACTGACCGCCGACTCCTTGCGCATCAGCATATCCGGGGCGCGGTCACCTTCTTTCAGGTCCCGGGCATTGATATTTGAAGGTTGCACGGTTTCCTGAGGGGTATCACCGGCCTGCACGACAAAGCTGGCGGTGGACAGGCTCGCAGCGACGAGAACACAGGCAGTTAGGGTTCTGGATTTCATGGGTGCTCCTTCAATTTGGGATACGTACCCAGATTCCGACCGCGGCGGCGCGGAATCATTCAGCCTGCTGACCCTGCAGCGGTCCGCCTCCGCCGACGAATGATTCCCCTGCGGCGAGGGAGCTTGCTCCCGCTGGGCTGCGCAGCAGCCCCAAGAAGTCCCGCCGCGTACTGCCTGGACGTGATCAGTGAATGGTGGGGCAGCTTCGCTGCCCAGCGGGAGCAAGCTCCCTCGCCACAATGGGTACATAATTACAGCCAAGCAGCATCCCAGAGCGAGTAGTCGCCGACATGATCGACCAGTCCGGCTCGCAGTGGGTTGGCAATAATGTAGCGCGCGACCTTGATAAGGTCTTCTTCGGCTCGCACCGCGCGATCATGGTATCCGCTCTGCCAGAACGCGCCGTGCGTGCGACGGGCGCGATTGATAGTCAGCGTGCTGCGCGACTTCACTCGCCTCATCACCTGAGATAACGTCGCCTCTCGCAGCTCAAACAACCAGTGGAGATGGTCCGGCATGATGGCCCAGGCCAATGAGTCCACCAGACCTGAATCGTGGGTTTGCTTGAGCTCTGCAACCAATAACCGCCCCAGATGCAAGTCATTGAATACTGGGCGCCGCTGATAAACCACGACAGTTACCAAGTAAGCTCGCCCAGACTCTGAATAACGACCACGCCGTAACAAATGAGAATTAGGCTTTTGAAGCAATCCTTTGCTCCCTTGAATGGACACATGACCCATTCAACTTAGCAAAGGCCAGCAGTGCTCCCCCGCTTCATTCAATTTCCTCATGTGTCCCAGCTCCCCCTGTGGCGAGGGAGCTTGCTCCCGCTGGGCTGCGCAGCAGCCCCAAGAAGTCCCGCCGCGTACTGCCTGGACCTACTCAGTGAATGGATTGGGGCAGCTTCGCTGCCCAGCGGGAGCAAGCTCCCTCGCCACAAGGCGTGACTCAGTGAACCGGTGTGCCTTGGTGAAACACCATTCGCCACTGTCCTTGCTCTTCGCGCCACACCGAACTGCGCAATGTATCTCCCACGCCTTGGCGATGACCGCGATAGGTCACCAGCACCACCTTAGCGCTGAGCAATTTCACCGCAAATTCACTCATGCGCCGTTCGCAAAAGACCTCATCCTGCAGTCCGGCAATAACCTCGGTTTTACTACCCCAGACAGTGCCACTGGCACCAAACTCAACAAAATCATCTGACAATAGTTGCCCCAGCCGACCCGCATCTGAGCGCGTCGCACAACTCTGCAGCGCCTGTTCCAGCGTGAATAAATGCACATCCAATTCCATGCCCATTGCTCCTGTGAAATTAATCCTGTAATTTTTCATGAAATTATCCGATACAAATTTCATGACGCCACAAGAAGAACTCGCCGCCCTCGCAGCGCTGATCCACGATCTGCGCAAGCACAAGAAGCTCACCCTGGCCCAACTCGCGCAAAAAATCGAGCGGTCGGTGGGTTTCCTGTCCCAGGTCGAACGCGGCCTGTCGCGCCCGACCGTGGCCGACCTGACCGCCATCAGCCACGCCCTTGACGTACCCACCACCTATTTCTACAGCCTGCCCAAACCCAAGGCCGTGGACTGGGTCACCCGCCCTAACGAGCGGCGCACGGTGTATTACGCCAATGGCATCACCGACATCCTGGTGTCGCCGAGCATGAACGGCGCGTTCTCGATGCTCGATAGCCTGCTGGCTCCCGGCGCCAACAGCGGCGAACAAAGCATGAGCGACCGCGCCGAACAGGCCGGCTTTGTGCTGGAGGGCGAACTGACCCTGTGGGTGGACGATGCGGCCGACCCGGTCACCCTCGGCCCCGGCGACAGCTTCCACCTGGCCAGTTTCGCCCACTGCCGCTACGCCAACCTGACCGACCTGCCCGCCCGCGTCCTGTGGGTCTACAACTAGGAGCTGCACCCGTGAAAAGCCATTCCTCCACGTTGCTGGCCGAAGTACGGACCTTTCGCCAGAACCACCCCGACGTGCGCTATGTCGACCTCATCGCCCTGGACATCCCCGGGCATTTCTATGGCAAGCGCTACCCGGTGGAGATGCTTGAGAAAGTCGCCGCCGGCAGCCCATTGAAGTTGCCGCAGAACGCCGTGTTGCTGGGGGCCCAGGGTGGGTTGTTCAAGATCGGCGACTACTGCTTCAACGACGGCGACCCAGACGCCAATCGGCGACTGGTGCCCGGCACGCTCAAGCCGGTGAGCTGGGAAGCGCTGCCGCTGGGGCAAATGCTCATCACCTCGGACGGCACCGAGGCACCGATTGAATTCGAACCCCGCGAAGTTCTGGCCAAGGTATTGGAACGCTTGCAGCACAAGGGCATTCACCCGGTGGTGGCGTTTGAACTGGAGTTCTACCTGTTCGATAAAAAGCTCGACAACGGCCTGCCGCAATTTGCCCGTGACCCGCTGAGCGATGATGCCGATGACCAGCCCAACCTGCATATCGAACGGCTCTCGCGTTTCAGCGAAGTGCTGGACGACATGGCGCAAACCGCCAAGGACCAGGGCATCGACATCACGGTAATCACCGCGGAAATCGGTCCCGGCCAGTTCGAAATCAATTTCGGCCACTGCGATGACGGCCTGCGCGCCGCCGACTGGGCCGCCCTGTTCTGCCGCAGCACCCGTGGCGTGGCCCTCAAGCACGGTTACCGCGCCAGCTTCATGGCCAAGCCCTACCTGCAATTTCCCGGCAGCGGCATGCATGTGCATGTCAGCCTCTACGACGCGGCGGGTAATAACCTGCTTGCGGCCCATCAGCAGCAGGCGTTGCGCCATGCGGTGGCCGGTTGCCTGGAGTTACTGCCCCACTGCATGCCAATCTTCTCGCCCAACCACAACGCCTTCCGCCGCCTGGGTGGCACCGTCAACGCCGCGACACGTGCCAGCTGGGGCTTTGAAGACCGTGACGCCTGCGTGCGCATCCCCGAGTCTGACCCGCGCAACCTGCGCATCGAACACCGCCTGGCCAGCGCCGATGCCAACCCGTACCTGGTACTGGCGGCGATCCTGGCGGGGCTCGAGCACGGGCTCGAAGCCAAGCGTGAACCCATCGCACCGCTGAACGAGGACCGCAGCAGCGGCGCCGACTTCCCGGTGGAAATGCTCGACGCCGTACGCGCCATGCAGCAGCAACCGCTGTTGCGCGATAAGCTGGGTGCGGAATTTGTCGATGTGTATTGCGAAAACAAACGCCAGGATCACCTGGCCTTTCAGCAGGAAATCCATGCGCGGGAATACCGCTGGTTTCTTTGACTCAACCCCATGGAAACACCGATGACCGACCAAAGCGCCCCGGCCCTCAAGGAACTCTTCAACATCGAACGCCTGCAACACATCGCCACCGAGATGAGCGCGGTGTACCCGGCATTCGATGCCAGGGGCTTTCTCACGCACGCCACATCCGGGCTGGCCGAGCTGTCGGTGATGCAACGCATGGCGCGGGTCAGCGAGAGCCTGCACGCGGTGATCCCGCTGGATTACGCGCAAACCCTCAAGCACCTTTACGCCTTGGCGCCGCGCATCAACAGCGGCTTTGTCAGTCTGTTTTTGCCGCATTACGTGGCGAGCTATGGCCTGGGCGATTTCAAGCGCTCCATGGCCGCGTTGAAATTTTTCACCACCTTTGGCTCGGCCGAGTTCGCCATTCGTCATTTCTTGCTGCACGACTTCGAGCGCACTCTGACGGTGATGCAGCAATGGTCGCTGGATGCCAACGAACACGTACGCCGCCTGGCCAGCGAAGGCTCACGCCCTCGCCTGCCCTGGTCATTTCGCCTGGCCAACGTGCAAGCCAGCCCCGAACTGTGCGCGTCAATCCTGGATAACCTCAAGGCCGACAGCAGCCTCTATGTACGCAAGTCGGTGGCCAACCACCTCAATGACATCACCAAGGACCACCCGGAGTGGGTGCTCAGCCTGATCGAAGGCTGGAACCAGGATAACCTGCACACCGCCTGGATCGCCCGCCATGCGTTGCGCAGTCTGATCAAACAAGGCAACACCCGCGCACTGACGATCATGGGTGCCGGGGCCAAGGCCGAGGTGACCATTGACCAGTTGAGCGTCACCCCGGCGGCGATTCGCCTGGGCGAGCGCATCAACCTGTCGTTCAACCTGACATCCACCGCTCCCCAAGCGCAAAAACTGATGGTGGACTACGCCATCGATTACATAAAGAGCGCCGGCCATAGCGCGTCCAAAGTATTCAAGCTCAAAGCCTTTACCCTGGGCGCAGGCGCACGGCAGCGTATCAACCGCGAGCAGCACATCCGCGAATTGACCACGCGCAAGCACTATCCCGGCACGCACCGGGTGCATGTGCTGATCAACGGCGAGCGCCTCGCCAGCACGGAATTTGAACTGTTAAAACCCTGACCTGAATCAAACAAAAGGCTCTAGAACGGGCCTTTCAGCCGGATAAATTGTCGAACAATCCTGGCTTTCGTCGTTGAGACCCATTATCATCTGGCGCCTTCTCGCTACCCGCAGGGTAGTTGTTTCAATGTGTCACCCGAGGCGCCCATGTACCGTTTTTCGTTTCACCGCCCTTTGATTGCGATCAGCCTGGGGCTGGTCAGCCATTCTGTCTGTGCTGCACTGCAGCCCATGGCCGAAGCTCCGCTGGCCAGCGACACCGAGCTGCACTGCCACTTCAACCGCGACGCCAGCACCGACTGCACCACCACCGAGCATTACACCATCCTCAAGCCCAGCGGCCGCGAAATGCTTTCGCGTATCGACTTCGATTACTCCGAAGGTGACACCTTTAAAGTGATCAGCGCGCAGTCCACCCAGCCCGGCGCCAAGCCGGTGGCCCTGGCCGACACGCAAATCGACACCCGCACCGCCCCCAACCCGGACCAGGGCTTCAGCCGCGACAAGCAAACCTCCCTGGCCTTCCCCAACCTGCGGGTGGGCACACAGATCCGCTACACCATACGCCAGCACTACCCGGCCAAGCCGCTGGTGACCCAGTTCCACTATGTGCTCAAGTTCGGCCCCGGCGCGGCTCGCCGCGATCGCTTCAAGGCGCGCTTCACCGCCGAACGGCCGATCCAGTGGCGCAGTGAAATGTTCGACGGTTTCAAGGTCACTCCTTCGAGCAACGGCAAGACCCTGGATGTGGTGCTTAAAGCGCCGATCTACGTCAACTACATCAATGAATCTTCCGCCGCCGCACTGCTGCGAATCCCACGCCTGGAAGTGGGCAGCGCCGTGGAACGCCAAGCCTACTTCGGTGGTTTTGCACAGCGCTACAACCAGATCCTCGGGGCCAGCCTGCCGGCGCAAGCCGCCGCCGTGTCCGCCGCACGCAGCCTGGCGCCGGCCGAACAAGTGGCTGCGCTGATGCAGCACATCAATGATCACTACCGCTACCTGGGTGACTGGCGCGCCACCGAACGTGGCTACGTGCCATTTAGCCTGGCGGAAATCGAGCAGCACGGTTACGGCGACTGCAAAGACCTGGCAACCCTGCTGACCGCCATGCTCAAGGCCAGTGGTATCAAGGCCGAAACCGCGTGGGTGAGCCGTGGCGATGTGGCAGCCGCCTTGCTGATCCCAGGCCCCCAGGCACCAAACCACGCCATCGTGCGTGCCGAAGTGGATGGGCAAGTGTGGTGGCTCGACCCGACCAACCCGGTCTTCGCCCCCGGCCAGACCATGCCCGACATCCAGGACCGCTGGGTACTGGTCAACGATGCCCAGGGCCAGGTGCGCGAAGAACACATCCCACTGGAGCGCCCCGAGGTCGCGGTGCGCCTGGACAAACATGTGCAGTTCGGTAAGGAGGGCGATGGCGCCGTCAAGGCCACCGTCACCTTCAGCCGCCTGTCGCTGATGCAATTGAGCGTCGCCGACCGCCAGCAAGGCACCACCGCCACCGACCAGAACATCTGCGCCAACTTCGGCAACGACATCAGCGACTGCCAGATCACCCGCGAACCCACCGGGTTTGTGGTGCAGGACGGCTACCGTGTCACGGCCCGCATGAACGACCAGCGCGCCCTGGATCAACTGGGCAATGACTACGTCTATACCGACCCGTCATTGAAAGACCGCTGGGAGGGCTATATCAACTATCGCCGTCACGGACAACAGGCCGACCTCTACCTGGGCAATCCTGAAACTTATGACTACACCTATACCCTGGCAGGCGGGAAGATGGAAAAAGCCGTCCCCGGCTGCAAAGTCCGCTCGCCATGGTACGACCTCGACCTGGATGGGAAGCTGGAGGAAGGTTCGCTGCGCTATCACTATCGCCTGAGCCAGAAAAAGCGCTGGCTGACCCATGCTGAAGTGGCCAGTGATGCGTTCGGCAAGATGATTGAAGAGGCTCGGGCCTGTGCCGAGCAGGTGCATCAAGTCGTGAAGCTCTAAGATCTCTCTGGAATTACGCAACCCAAATGTGGGAGGGGGCTTGCCCCCGATAGCAGTGGTTCAGTCACAGCTGCATTGACTGATACACCGCCATCGGGGGCAAGCCCCCTCCCACATTTTGCTCCCCGTTCCGTCAGTCGGATTCGCCGAGCAGCAAACCCTGCTCCCGGGCACACAACTCCACCACATAATCCCACAACACCCGCAACCGCACCGACTTGTGCAGTTCCCGGCGCGAGCTGATCCAGTAGCTGCGCTGGATGCTCTCCCCCGGCAGCAATGGCACCAGGTCCGCGTCGCCAGCCGCCATGAAGCACGGCAGCACGGCGATGCCCAACCCCGAACGCGCCGCCTGGTGCTGGGCAATCACGCTGGTGCTGTGGAACACCACTTTGGGGTTACGGCAGAAGCTGCTGAGGAATTTCAGCTCCTGGCTGAACAACAGGTCGTCCACGTAATCGATCCAGGCATGGGCGGCGAGGTCTTCGCGCTTTTCGATCGGCGGGTTGCGCGCAAGGTAAGCGCGGCTGGCATATAGCGCGAGGCGGTAGTCAGTGAGTTTGCGCGTCACCAGTTGATCGACGCTGGGGCGTTCCAGATGGATGCTGATCTCGGCTTCGCGGTTGAGGATGCTGACAAAGCGCGGCACCGCGACCAGCTCCACTTCCAAGCCCGGGTAACGTTCGAACAATCCCCCCATGCGACCGGCCAGGAACATCACGCCCAAGCCTTCGGCCACACCCAGGCGGATCTTGCCCAGGGGCGCAGCGGAGTGGGTGAGTTCGTCCTCGGCCAGCAACGCTACGTTTTCCATGGCTTCGGCATGCTTGAGCAGCGCTTCGCCCGAGGGCGTCAGCTCATAGCCCTGGGCATGCTGCACGAACAGCGCAGTGCCGAGGCTCTTCTCGATGGCCTCGATATGCCGGGCCACGGTGGCATGCGTGGTCTTCAAGCGTTGCGCGGCGGTAAGCAGGCGGCCACTGCGCTGCAACTCGAGAAAAAACCGCAGGTCATTCCAGTCGAACATGTCGCCTCCCTTGCCAGAACCCGGCCCACACTGTTTAAAAACGCACAGCAGCTGGGTAAAAACTAACATTTTTAAGACGAAAACTAACAACTAGGATGGGGGCAATAAGAAAAACAAGCGAGACCCCAGATGCCCATTGCAACTGCTGAATACGATTACATCGTGGTCGGCGCCGGCCCCGCCGGTTGCCTGCTGGCCAATCGTCTGTCCGCCAACCCCGCCCACCGCGTCCTGCTGCTGGAAGCTGGTGGCCGCGACAATTACCCCTGGATCCACATTCCCGTCGGTTACCTGTTCTGCATTGGTAACCCGCGTACCGACTGGTGCTTCAAGACCGAAGCCCAGGCCGGCCTGCAAGGGCGCGCCTTGAGTTACCCAAGGGGCAAGGTGCTGGGCGGCTGCTCGTCGATCAACGGCATGATCTACATGCGCGGCCAGGCCCAGGACTATGACGGCTGGGCGGCAGAAGGCAATCCGGGTTGGGCCTGGAAAGACGTACTGCCGTTGTTCAAGCACAGCGAAAACCACTTTGCCGGCGGTTCTGAGTTCCACAGCGATGGCGGCGAGTGGCGGGTCGAACAACAACGCCTGTCGTGGCCGATCCTCGATGCGTTTCGTGAAGCGGCAGCCCAGAGCGGCATCGCCAATATCAATGACTTCAACCAGGGCGATAACGAAGGTTGCGGCTACTTCCAGGTCAATCAAAAAGCCGGTGTGCGCTGGAATGCGGCCAAGGCGTTTCTCAAGCCGGTCCGCCAGCGGCCCAACCTGACCGTGCTGACTGACGTGGAGGTTGACCGGGTGCTGCTGGAAAACGGCCGCGCGTCGCAGGTGCTGGGCCGTCAACAAGGCCAGCAGCTAAGCTGGAAAGCACGCAAGGAAATCGTACTGTGCGCCGGCGCCGTCGGCTCGCCGGGCATTCTGCAACGTTCAGGGATCGGCCCCGCCAGGGTGCTTAAACCGCTGGGCATTGAGGTGTTGCATGAACTGCCTGGGGTTGGCGGCAACCTGCAGGATCACCTGCAACTGCGGCTGATCTACAAGCTGGAAAACGCCCGCACCCTCAACCAGATTGCCGGCACGCTGTGGGGCAAAATGGGCATGGGCCTGCGCTACCTGTATGACCGCAGCGGCCCGCTGTCGATGGCGCCGAGCCAACTGGGCGCATTTGCTCGCTCCGGCCCGGAGCAGGCCTCGGCCAACCTTGAATACCATGTGCAGCCGCTGTCCCTGGAGCGCTTTGGCGAGCCGTTGCACGGCTTCCCGGCGTTTACCGCATCGGTCTGCGACTTGCGCCCGCAAAGCCGCGGCCGCGTGGATATTCGCTCGGCCAATCCGGCGGATGCGCCGCTGATACAACCCAATTACCTCAGCCATCCCGAGGACCTGCGCGTAGCCGCCGACGCTATCCGCTTGACCCGACGCATCGTCGCCGCGCCGGCCCTCAGCCAGTTCAAACCGGTGGAATACCTGCCCGGCGATGCGCTGCAAACCGAAGAACAACTGCACGAAGCCGCCGCACGTATCGGTACTACCATCTTCCATCCGGTTGGCACCTGCCGCATGGGCAATGACCAGGACGCCGTGGTCGATAGCCAACTGCGCGTGCATGGCATTCCCGGCCTGCGCGTTGCCGATGCCTCGATCATGCCGCGCATCACCTCCGGCAATACCTGCTCACCCACGCTGATGATCGCGGAGAAGGCCGCGCAGCTGATCCTTTCACCGACTACTGTAGGAGCGAGCTTGCTCGCGAAAAACCCATCTGCACCGCGCACTACAGGGCACCCCGCGTAACACTTGACGATTTTCGCGAGCAAGCTCGCTCCTACAATAGATAGAAAAATCGCGGCGCTGAGGCTGGCGCCGACAGTGGAACAACAATAAATAATCACTGTGAGGGACACCCGATGTCAGAACATGCTCAACCCCTGGGCTCGGCGGCCAGTGCAAGCACCGCCAACGAATCAAGAAAGGTCATCTTCGCCTCGTCCCTGGGGACGGTGTTCGAGTGGTATGACTTTTTCCTGTATGGCGCCCTGGCGGCGGTGATCAGCAAGCAGTTCTTTGCCGGCGTCAACGACACCACGGCGTTTATCTTCGCCTTGATGGCCTTTGCCGCCGGTTTTGTGGTGCGGCCGTTCGGTGCGTTGGTGTTCGGCCGCCTGGGCGACATGATCGGGCGCAAGTACACCTTCCTCGTCACCATCATCCTGATGGGCGTGGCGACCTTCTGCGTCGGGCTGTTGCCCACCTACGCCAGCATCGGTATCGCCGCGCCGATCATCCTGATCGTGCTGCGCATGCTGCAGGGTCTGGCTCTGGGCGGCGAATACGGTGGCGCGGCCACCTACGTGGCCGAGCACGCGCCGCCGGGCAAGCGCGGGCTGCATACCAGCTGGATCCAATCCACCGCCACCCTCGGCCTGTTGCTGTCGTTGCTGGTAGTGCTGGCCTGTCGTTACTTTACGGGCGATCAGTTTGAAGTGTGGGGCTGGCGCATTCCGTTCCTGTTTTCCATCGTGCTGCTGGGCATCTCGACCTGGATCCGCATGAGCCTTCACGAGTCGCCGGCCTTCTTGAAAATGAAAGAAGAAGGCAAGGCCAGCAAGGCGCCGATCCGCGAGTCATTCGGTAAATGGGAAAACCTCAAGGTGGTGCTGATCGCGCTGTTCAGCATTAACGGCGGGCAGGCCGTGACCTTTTACGCCGCGCAGTTCTACGTGCTGTTCTTTCTCACCCAGTTCCTGAAGATGGACCCGGCCCTGGCCAATATGCTGTTGATCATCAGCGTGGTGATTGGCGCGCCGTTCTTTATCCTGTTTGGCTGGCTGTCAGACAAAGTCGGACGCAAACCGGTGCTGATGCTTGGCCTGCTGCTGGCGACCGCGCTGTACTTCCCGATCTTCAAGGGCCTGGCGCACTACACCAACCCGGCGATGGACCAGGCCAGCCGTCAAGCCCCGATTACCGTACTGGCCGACCCGGCCACCTGCACCTTCCAGTTCGACCCGGTGGGCAAGGCGCGTTTTGACAGCCCGTGCGACAAGGTCAAGACCTTCCTGGTCAAACAGGGCCTGCCCTATAGCAGCGCCGCCGCCCCAGCGGGCAGCCCGGTGCAGGTGAGCGTGGGCGATGTGCGTATCGACGGTTTTGATGAGGCGGCCCTGCGCGGCGCCGTGGCCCTGGCCGGCTACCCGACGTCGGCGGACGTGGCCCAGGTCAACAAGGTCATGGTGGTGGTGCTGATCGTCGTGCTGATCCTGATCGCAGCGATGTGCTACGGACCATTGGCGGCGTTGATGGTGGAGCTGTTTCCGACGCGCATCCGCTACACCTCGATGTCCCTGCCCTACCATATCGGCAACGGCTGGTTTGGCGGGTTCCTGCCGACGGTGTCGTTTGCCCTGGTGGTGTACACCGGCGATATCTTCTATGGCCTGTGGTACCCGGTGGTGGTGACGGGGGTGAGCCTGGTTGTCGGGTTGTTCTGCCTTAAAGAAACCCGGCATGTGGATATCGATAACAACTGATACCTCTTCCCTGTAGGAGCGAGCTTGCTCGCGAAGAACCTGAGAGCAACGCGGGGCGCCAGGCTCCCCGCGTCATCGTTAACGACCTTCGCGAGCAAGCTCGCTCCTACATCGGTGTACGGCGCTCACATATTGCTGTACATCCATACAGATAATGGTTGCTCAAATCCCTCCGACTGAGCATCCTGCAAGGCATCGATCCAATCTGATGGGATGACCATGCGGCTGTACCTCTGTGAAAAACCCTCCCAGGCCAAGGATATCGCGGCCGTGCTCGGCGCCAGCCGCCGCGGCGACGGATGCTGGCTGGGTAATGGGGTCACCGTCACCTGGTGCATCGGCCACCTGTTGGAAACCGCTCCGCCCGATGCTTACGACGCCAAGTACAAGCGCTGGGTGCTGGCCGACCTGCCGATCGTGCCGGAAAAATGGAAGATGCTGGTCAAGCCCAAGACTGCCAGCCAATACAAGGCGGTCAAGCGCTTGCTGGGGGAAGCTCAGGAGTTGGTAATTGCTACCGATGCCGACCGCGAAGGTGAGATGATCGCCCGGGAACTGGTGGAGCATTGTCGCTATTGCGGGCCAATCCAGCGCTTGTGGCTGTCGGCACTGGACGACGCCTCCATTCGCAAGGCTTTGGCTGCGCTCAAGCCCGGAGCCGAAACCTTCAGCCTGTATCACTCGGCCCTGGGCCGCTCCCGCGCCGACTGGCTGATCGGCATGAACATGAGCCGCCTGTTTACCCTGCTGGGGCGCCAATCCGGTTATCAGGGCGTATTGCCGGTAGGCCGTGTGCAAACCCCGACCCTGCGCCTGGTGGTGGACCGCGACCGCAGCATCGCCGATTTCGTACCGGTGGCGTATTGGGCTATCGATGTCGACCTGCGCCACGAGCGCATGACCTTCACCGCCCAGTGGCGCGCCCATGACGATGCCTGCGACGACCAGGGCCGTTGCCTCAACCCGCAACTGGCGCGTGACGCCGCCGACGCCATGCTTAACGCCGCCACTGCGCGGCTGGTGAAGCTTCGTACTGAGCGCATGCGCGAAGTGGCGCCCCTGCCCTTCGACCTTGGCACCCTGCAGGAAATCTGCTCGAAGAAGCTCGGCCTGGGCGCCCAGGAAACCCTGGATATCGCCCAATCCCTCTACGAAACCCATAAAGTCATCACCTACCCGCGCAGCGATTGCGGCTACCTGCCGCTGAGCCAGCACAGTGAAGCAGCAAAGATTCTAGCGGCCCTGGGCCGTGCGGATGCGGCAGTCAATGAGCTGATGCCGCACATCGATCCCCAGCGCCGCTCGCGGGCCTGGAACGACGCCAAGGTCAGCGCCCACCACGGCATCATCCCCACCGGGGCGGGTAAGGATGTGAGCCAACTGACCGGCAAGCACCGTGCGGTCTATACCCTGATACGTGCGCGCTACCTGGCGCAGTTCCTGCCCAACCATGAATATGACCGCACCCAGGCAGACTTCGACTGTGCGAGCCAGGCATTGCGCGCGGTAGGCAAAGTCATTGTCGAGCCAGGCTGGAAACGCGCATTGCCCGAAGCCCTGGCCCCCGCCAAAGGCCGAGAAGCACCCGCGCCACAGGCCTTGCCGACGCTGGTGCAGGGCCAGGACTACGCCGTAGCCAAAGTCAATCTCAAGGACCTGTGGACCCAACCACCCAAGCCCTTTACCGAAGGTGACCTGATCAAGGCGATGAAAAACGTCGCCAAGCTGGTGGAAGACCCACTGCTCAAGCAAAAGCTCAAGGACACCACCGGCATCGGTACCGAAGCCACCCGCGCCGGGATCATCCAGGGCCTGCTCGACCGTGGCTACCTGGTGAAGAACGGCAAGGCCCTGTCAGCCACCCCGGCGGCGTTCAGCCTGATCGACGCAGTGCCCCGCGCCATCGCCGACCCAGGCACCACCGCCATCTGGGAGCAGGCGCTGGACATGGTGCAAAGCGGCGAAATGAGCCTTGAGGAATTCGTCGCCAAGCAAGCGGCGTGGATGAGCAAGCAGGTAGCGCGCTGCAACGGCATGCGCATGACCATCACCGGCCCCGCCAGCCCCGCAGGCCGAGGCGCCACACCTTGGAAGAAGAAACGCAAGAGCGCCCCAGGCAAGACGGCAGCCAGCCCCAAGAGGGCGAAAAAACCGACAACGGCAGGGTAAAACCGGAAAAAATCCGGCAAATGACGTTTTTCGACGGGTTTAACGCCGCTTTGGGTCTTGCCCTGCCGTGGGCCGTCTAGGATTCTGTAGGGGATCTGGACTACCTACAACAAAACCGGAGTGGCCGCCATGAAGACCGTCGCACAATTGCTGAAAGCCAAAGACCAAAAAAACCAGGACGTCCACACGATCAAATGGGATCACACCGTCTTTGAAGCCTTGGTCCGGATGGCGGAAAAAAACGTTGGTGCGTTGCCGGTGGTCAAGGAAGGTGTGGTGGTGGGGATCATCAGTGAACGGGATTACGCACGCAAACTCATACTCAAGGGCCTGTCGTCGGTGACTACTCGGGTCACCGATGTCATGAGTTCGCCGGTAATCACCGTCGATACCCATAAAAGTGTCGAGGAATGCATGAACATCATGACCGACAGTCACCTGCGTCACCTGCCGGTGGTCGAAGACGGCAAACTGCTTGGCCTGCTGTCCATCGGCGACCTGGTCAAGGAAGCCATTGCCGAACAAGCCGCCTTGATCCAGCAGTTGGAGCAGTACATCCGCGGCGAATAGGGGAACCCATGCTCGACACCCTGGAACATCAGGAAGACCACCTCGATACCCTGCACCGGGCCATGGCCGGACGACGTTTTGTGGTGCTGACCGGTGCAGGGATCAGCACCTCGTCGGGCATCCCTGATTACCGCGACAGTGAAGGTGTGCGCCGGGGCAAGGCCCCAATGATGTACCAGGAATTCCTCGCCACCCCAGAGGCGCGGCGCCGTTACTGGGCGCGGGCGATGCTGGGTTGGCCGCGGGTGCGCATTGCCCAGCCGAACAAGGCCCACCGGGCGCTGGCGACGCTGCAACAGCGCGAGCAGATCAGCGGGCTGATCACGCAAAACGTCGACACCCTGCATGACCAGGCCGGCAGCCACGATGTGATTGAGCTGCATGGCAGCCTGCATCGGGTGCTGTGCCTGGATTGCCAACTGCGCAGCGCACGCGATGGGATCCAGCGGCAGATGGAGGTCGATAACCCGCACATGGCGCAGGTGCATGCCGTGCAAGCGCCGGATGGCGACAGCTTGCTCGACACCGCGTTCGAACAGCGCTTCCAGATGCCCCGCTGCCCCCATTGCAATGGCGAACGTCTCAAACCTGACGTGGTGTTCTTTGGCGAGAATGTCGCACCGGCGACGGCGCTCAAGGCGATGACCGCGATAGGCCACGCTGAGGGCCTGCTGGTGGTGGGGTCGTCGCTGATGGCCTATTCGGCGTTCCGCTTGTGCAAGGCGATGGTCGAACAGGGCAAGCCGGTGATTGCGATCAACCTGGGCAAGACCCGAGGAGATGAGCTGCTGCAGGTTAAAATCCAGGCCTCCTGCGAGCAGCTTCTGCCATTGCTCGTCGACCGGATGTAGGAGCGAGCTTGCTCGCGAAAAACCTGAGCACACCGCGTGGCTGTCAGGTGTTCTGAGTCATCGTTGACGATTTTCGCGAGCAAGCTCGCTCCTACGGGGGGCAAAACGCTCGACCTGCGCTTCCAAAAAATGACGCCCAAGTCACGTTTTCCCGCATTCTCCCGCCCCTACAACGATTTATGTAGTGAGTAAAAATAATCACTACATAATCGTTGACGTAAGCTTTTTGTCCTTGCATGATCTAGACGTCTCCCGGATCGGGAGCGTTGGTAACACGCGTTTTGAACAGGCTCGTCTGACCGCCGAGCTGTTTTTCCGGATGTGCACTGCCCACAAGGCGGATTGATGAAGCTGACCAGCCCCGCGAGGGACAGGTACAAGGAGCCTGACCGCTGCTTGTCTTCGTTATGAAAGCATTGCGTAGCAGTTCATCAGCAAGACTACATGCATCAGGTTCAAGACCCTGCCCGTATTCGGCAGACCGTCGCTGACGCCCGGTTTTCGGAACCGGAGACAACTAAAGCGTTTTAACGAATCAACTGATAGATCGCCAACTGGTCAAGGGGCTTACACATGAATCTGAACAACCAACCAACTATCGATGAATTGGCTGAGATGTTCGCAGCGCAGAAAGACACACTCGACGACCATATCCTGTGGATTGGCAAATCGGGCGAAGTGCAAATTGACTGCCTGGCTCCCAACACCAAAGAGGCCGAGTTCGACCGCAATAACCGTGAGCTGGCGGCGCGCCTGAAGATGTACCGCCGAGGCCAGGGTTATGTCGGCAAGAAAGCCGCGGCCGACCGCAATTTTATCGAGCAGGTGTTCGATACACTTAACAATGCCTGGGCATCTTTCAAGGATAACTCGCAGGTTAAAGTGATCGATCGCTACTACTAAGTATTACTCAATCAATGCGGGAGTTGGCTTGCCAGCTCCCGCATTTTTTATAGCGTTAGCAAGTTGGAAACCTGCCCTTCCCCGCCTCATCCCGAAAAATATCGAACAACACTTGCGCCGCCGCCGACAACTCATGCCCAGGTTTGGTCAGCACGCCAATTGGCCGCTCGATCACCGGGCCGGTCAAGGTAATGCAATGAGCACCCGCCTCCTCCATCTGCCGGGCGCATAACGCTGGCACGGCGCTGACGCCCAGCGCGCTGGCGACCATCTTCCCGACGGTCGCCAGTTGATGGCTTTCCAACGCTACGGGCAATTTCATCTGCAAGGCGCCAAGGTGTTCTTCCAGCATCACCCGTACCGTGGAGGGGCGTTGCAACGTGATAAACGGCTGTTCCAGCAAGGTTTTCCAATCGATCTCGGCACGCTGAGCCAACGGCGAATCCCCTGGCACCACGGCGATAAAGCGATCCAGGTATAACGGCGTAAATGCCAACGATGACCCTTCGGACGGCTCGAATGCCACGCCCAACTCCACCTGGCGGTCGCGCACCATCTCCAGTACTTGCTCGTTGATCAGGTCATGCACCGTCACGTTCACCTGAGGGTAACGTGCGCGGAAGATCTTCAGGATCGGCGGCAACAGGTTACCGGCAAACGACGGCATGGCCGCCACCGTCACGCGCCCGCGTTGCAGGGTAAAACGCTGGCGCAGTTCGTCCTCGGCGTTGTCCCAGTCGGCAATCAACCGGCGCGCCAGGGGCAACAGCGATTCGCCCTCAGGGGTCAGCGCGACGTTACGGGTATTGCGGCTGAACAGGCGCCCGCCCAACCCTTCTTCCAGCCCCTTGATGGTCAAGCTCAGTGCCGACTGAGAAAGGTGCAGGCGCTCGCAGGCGGCAGCAAAACTCAGACTCTGAGCAACGGCGAGAAAGGCACGCATCTGTTTGACGGTCATGAGGCAGCTCCACACAGCGCTTGGACTATGCTGTTTTCTAAATCAATCAACCTTAAAAAACAACTTAACAAATCAATCCATCAGCGCAACACTCGGTTCACTGGCTGGACCACAAACAATAAAAGAGGTGCATATGGCAGGTTTCGATAAACGCGTGGCGTCCTATGAAGAAGCGTTGGCAGGCCTGGAAGATGGTATGACCGTGCTCTCCGGGGGTTTTGGCCTGTGTGGCATTCCGGAAAACCTCATCGCCGAAATCAAGCGCAAAGGCACCCGTGATCTGACAGTGGTTTCCAACAACTGCGGCGTCGACGGCTTCGGTCTGGGTGTGCTGCTGGAAGAAAAACAGATCAGCAAAGTGATCGCCTCCTATGTGGGCGAAAACGCCCTGTTCGAGAAGCAACTGCTTAGCGGCGAGATTGAGGTAGTCCTCACCCCCCAAGGCACCCTGGCCGAAAAAATGCGCGCAGGCGGTGCCGGCATCCCGGCCTTCTTCACCGCCACCGGCGTCGGCACCCCAGTCGCTGAAGGCAAGGAAACCCGCGAATTCAATGGCCGCCCCTATTTGATGGAAGAGTCCATCACCGGTGATTTCGCCATCGTCAAAGGCTGGAAGGCCGACCACTTCGGCAACGTCATCTACCGCCACACCGCCCAGAACTTCAACCCGCTGGCCGCCACCGCCGGCAAGATCACCGTGGTCGAAGTCGAGGAAATCGTCGAACCGGGCGAACTGGACCCGGCGCAGATCCACACCCCTGGCATCTACGTCGACCGGATCATCTGCGGCACCTTCGAAAAGCGCATCGAACAGCGCACCGTCCGCAAATAATCCGTCCAGAACAATAAGAGGAAATCACCATGGCGCTTACCCGCGAACAAATGGCTCAACGCGTCGCCCGCGAAATGCAGGACGGCTACTACGTAAACCTGGGCATCGGCATTCCGACCCTGGTGGCCAACTACATCCCCGACGGCATGGAAGTGATGCTGCAATCGGAAAACGGCCTGCTCGGCATGGGCCCGTTTCCTACCGAAGACACCATCGATGCCGACATGATCAACGCCGGCAAGCAAACCGTCACGGCGCGCATCGGCGCTTCGATCTTCTCTTCCGCCGAGTCCTTCGCGATGATTCGCGGCGGGCATGTCGACCTCACCGTGCTCGGCGCATTTGAAGTGGACGTACAAGGCAACATCGCCTCATGGATGATCCCCGGCAAGCTGGTCAAGGGCATGGGCGGCGCCATGGACCTGGTGGCTGGCGCGGAAAATATCATCGTGATCATGACCCACGCATCCAAGGACGGTGAGTCCAAATTGCTCAGCCAATGCAGCCTGCCGCTGACCGGCGCGAACTGCATCAAGCGTGTACTGACGGACCTTGCGTACCTGGAAATCGAAAATGGCGCTTTTGTCCTCAAGGAACGCGCACCTGGCGTCAGCGTTGAAGAGATTGTGAGCAAGACCGCCGGTAAACTGATCGTCCCGGACCACGTTCCAGAAATGCACTTCCAGTGAGGACAGATTCCATGCAAGACGTCGTGATTGTTGCTGCCACCCGCACCGCCGTGGGCAGCTTCCAAGGTTCGCTGGCGAACATCCCGGCCCCGGAACTGGGCGCCGCGGTGATCCGCCGCCT
Organism: Pseudomonas khavaziana; assembly: GCF_036704165.1. Classification (NCBI taxonomy): domain Bacteria; kingdom Pseudomonadati; phylum Pseudomonadota; class Gammaproteobacteria; order Pseudomonadales; family Pseudomonadaceae; genus Pseudomonas; species Pseudomonas khavaziana. The sequence goes on along the minus strand of NZ_CP129946.1, from coordinate 2,419,596 downwards.
GCTGGAACAGACCGGCCTGGACCCGGCCGAAGTCGATGAAGTGATCCTCGGCCAGGTACTCACCGCAGGCTCAGGCCAGAACCCGGCACGCCAGGCTTCGATCCTCGCCGGCCTGCCCCATGCCGTGCCGAGCCTGACCCTGAACAAGGTCTGCGGCTCGGGCCTCAAGGCCCTGCACCTGGGCGCCCAGGCCATTCGTTGCGGCGACGCCGAGGTGATCATTGCCGGCGGCATGGAAAACATGAGCCTGGCCCCGTACGTGCTGCCCGCCGCGCGCACCGGCTTGCGCATGGGCCACGCGAAGATGATCGACAGCATGATCATCGACGGCCTGTGGGATGCGTTCAACGATTACCACATGGGCATCACCGCCGAGAACCTGGTGGACAAGTACGGCATCAGCCGTGAAGCCCAGGACGCCTTCGCCGCCGCCTCCCAGCAAAAAGCCGCCGCCGCCATCGAAGCCGGGCGCTTTGCCGATGAGATCACCCCGATCCTGATTCCCCAGCGCAAAGGCGACCCGGTGGCTTTCGCGGTGGACGAACAACCCCGCGCCGGCACCACCTCCGAGTCCCTGGCCAAGCTCAAGCCGGCGTTCAAGAAAGACGGCAGCGTCACCGCCGGCAACGCCTCCAGCTTGAACGATGGCGCCGCTGCCGTGCTGCTGATGAGCGCCGACAAAGCCCGGTCCCTCGGCTTGCCGGTATTGGCGCGGATCGCCAGCTACGCTAACGCCGGCGTTGACCCGGCCATCATGGGCATCGGCCCGGTGTCGGCCACCCGCCGCTGCCTGGACAAGGCCGGCTGGCAGTTGGCTGACCTGGACCTGATCGAAGCCAACGAAGCTTTCGCTGCGCAATCCCTGGCAGTGGGCAAAGAGCTGGAATGGGACGCCGAGAAGGTTAACGTCAACGGCGGTGCCATCGCCATCGGCCACCCGATTGGTGCCTCAGGTTGCCGCGTGCTGGTGACCCTGCTGCATGAAATGATCAAGCGAGATGCCAAGAAAGGCCTGGCGACGCTGTGCATCGGCGGCGGGCAAGGCGTGGCCCTGGCGCTCGAACGCAGCTGATTCAAAGAGCAACATGAAAGGGCCTGGCTCCACGAAAAGCCGGGCCTTTTCTTTGACCAATTCCTGCAGAAAAATCACAGTCAGAATGTGGGGCTTGCCCCCGATGAAGGCGTGTCAGTTGGTACATCTGTAACTGACACACCGCCATCGGGAGCAAGCCCCCTCCCACAGTTTGATTGCATTGCAACCTTTGGCTTTCAGTGGCCTGAGGCTGCTGGCCTCGCCCCGTTGCAGGTGGAGCTGGCACTACCTGGCGCCTGACTCAAGCACACCATCGATCAAAATGTGGGAGGGGGCTTGCTCCCGATGAGGGCGTGTCAGTTGGTACATCTGTAACTGACACACCGCTATCGGGAGCAAGCCCCCTCCCACAGTTTGATTGCATTGCAACCTTTGGCTTTCAGTGGCCTGAGGCTGCTGGCCTCGCCCCGTGCAGGTGGAACTGGCACTGCCTGGCGCCTGACTCAAGCACACTATCGACCAAAATGTGGGAGGGGGCTTGCTCCCGATGAGGGCGTGCCAGTTAATACATCCGTCACTAACCCACCGCTATCGGGGCAAGCCCCCCACATTGATCTCATTGCCTTGCGGCTTGTGGCACCGCAAACACCGCACTCGCCCGCAGTACGATGCGCTCCTGGACTTGCAAACTCAGCGTGGCAAACGCCATTTGCCGCCCACGCTTGTGGCTGTCCAAGCGCACCACCATCCACTCCCCTACCTGCACAGCGCCCAGGTAGTCCACGGTCATGCTGGCGGTAATCAACGGTAACGGCGGCTCACTGGAAAACGCCATGGCGTAACCCATGCCGATATCCGCCAGGGTTGCCAGCACCCCACCGTGCACCGTACCGCGCCCATTGGCGTGACGATTATCGGCGCGCAGGCCGATTTCCAGCTGCAAGCCTTCGCCCCGGCAATACGCCGGGCCGAGCAGGTCCAGCAATGGGCTGCTGCGAGGTAATGGAACAAAACCTTGAGGAACGGTGTGGGTGGTCATGACGGCTCTTCCCTGGAAAGAGCCCCAAGATGTACGCCAAGCGTTACGCAGCCGCCATTACCATCAACCGCGCAAATTCCCCGCCATGCGTGGCGAGTTGCTGCGTCAGCGTTTCATACAGCGCTGATAGCGCTCATCCACGCGCTTGGCGAACCATGCCGTGGTCAGGTTGCGGGTGATCTTCGGGCTCTTGAGCACTATGCCCGGCAGGATCGCCCGTGGCAGCGGCTTGCCCGCGGCCTGATCGGCCAGGGCAAAAACGCGTTTGTAGAGGGTAGTGTCTTCGAAATCCAACTGCTCGCCCTGCTCCAGCTGGCTGCGGATGCTCGGATTACGCATGTCCAGTTTTGCCCCCAGTGAGCGCACCGCCAGCTCGGTGGTGCCGGGCAGCAAGGAGCCATAGCGGATCAGATCCCCGTCCAGCGCCAGCTCCTTGCCGGTGACGCGGCTGACGGCCGCCTGGAACGCCGCGTTGCGGCTGGCGTACCAGCCGGCATTGAAATCGGCAAAGCGGTACAGCGGCTGATCGTAGCTCACCGGGTAGCCGAGCAGATGGGCGATACCGAAGTACATGCCGCCACGACGGGTGAAGACTTCGCGGCGAATCGTGCCGTCCACCGTGTAGGGATAACCCCGTGCCTGTTTTTGTGCGAAGTCGATACTGACCTGCATCGGGCCTGCGGTGTGCACCGGGTTGAAGCCGCCAAACAGCGTATTGCCCAGGGGCACCATGCTGATGAAGTCATCGAAGATCGCGCTCAGGTCCTTCTCGGTGCGAGCGACATTCAAGCGGTCGGCGTAGGTCTTGCCGGTGGGCGAACGCAATTGCAATGCGCTGCGTACCACGAATGCGGGCACATGCACCTTGCCGGCACGGCGCAGGATTTCATCCTGGGCGATCTTGCCCATGCCGGGCACTGGTGGGTCGACCTGAAAGGTGGATTCCTGCTCGGTCACCGCCAGTACGGCGCAGATGTTTTCAGTGCTGGGGTAGATCTTTTGGGTGTCGAAGGCGGTGTAGATGTCCTGGGCCCAACCGTTGCGGTCCGCCACCTTGGCCGGCAGCAGACGCACGATCTGCGCCTTCACCTCGGCTTCACTGCGCTCGGGTTGCTGCGGGCCGCGTGAGGTGGAACAACCGGCGAGCACCAGCAAAGGCATGAGGCAGAGGAGCAGACGGCTTGAATACATGGGGCTTCCTTGATGAACGACGGGCCGGACAGTGCAGATATCGACAGATAAGTCTAACCGGGGTTCGTCGGTATGCAGAACCCGGTGCCTGGCCGTAGCTGAAACATCCCACATAACTGCCGGATAAGCTCTACTCCCCTGCCCCGGGAACCGCTGCAAAGTCCCTCGCCTGATTGAACAGTGCGAGGGATTGCAGATGGCTTTTTTCGTTAGAGCCCCGATTGCCGGGGCTGTTGCTTGAGCCCGGCCATCGGCAGGCTGGCCCTGACCCCGATGGATGTGCAGACGCCCGACGCTGAAGGGGTTCTGCGCGACTTTCGCGATTGCCTGAATACGTTTGACGCCTGGGCCGAAAGCTTCTGGAGCTTCTCGGCGCTGGATGTGGAGCAGGTGTTCAAGGTCGGGGACGAGGTGGCGCTCGTTGCACCGATCAACCGTTCACTGCTTCCCAGCAACACCGTCGCCACCTGCCCGGCCAGCGGTACGTTGACCCTGGTGCACATGTTCCAGAGCACCCGGTTCGTCCCTATCGGCAACACGCCTGTAATGTTGCAACGCATTGACCCAGACGGCGGCGCACTGGGCGACCCCATCCACAAGACCATCGGCCCGAGCGGCATTCTCGAGATCACCGAGTGTGATCGCAACCAGCAATATCGGGTCAGTTTTTACCCCAACGTTTCCGGCGATCACGTCAAGGCACTGTATGCGTCTTATCAGGCGGTGATCGGCGGGCTGGAAGTGCGCCTGCGTGAAGCGTGGGACAGCAGGTTCCAGGCGCAGTGGAAAGGCTATACCAACGCGACACCGCTTGACCGACGCCGACTGGTAGAAGCAGCGTTTCTCAGTGGTATGGGCAAGGCCCTTTACGGCCTTTGGGACAACATCACACAGCTGTATGACCTGCTGGCCGACCTCAAACCCAACAGCGAGAAGCTGCTGCAATACCTCTCTCAAGCGCAATTGGATGAGCTGTTGACGCTGGGCCAAGACGCGATTGCCCAGGGCCTGCTGGTGCTCAGTGATGAGCCACTGTTGTTTATCTACCTGGCGGCGATGGTCAGTTGGATGCGCATGTTGCCGCCGCCGGACATGAGTGAGCTATGGGGCGAAATCACCGGCGAGGTGCTGATCGGGTTGCTGCTGATTCGCGTCTTGGGGGCGATGGGCGTGGCGGCACGGTTGGGGGCTCAGGTGCTTAGCCCTATCAGGTCCGGGCGGGCGCGGGTGTTGTTGGAGATGCTCGCCAAGCAGCTTGTGGGGCCGGGGTTGGGGCCGCATGTGGAGGCGGCTAAGCCGTTGTTGCTGAGCAGTGCGGCGACGCCGGTCAAGGTGGTGCCGGCTGTACCGTTGAAGGCTGGGGATCAACTGGTTTCGAACCCGCTGCCGGCAGTGCGCAGCAAGGCCCGGCAGACGGTGCTGGTGCGGCAGGAGCATGTCGATGATGCGCCGGCCATGGCGTCGAATCCCAAGGGGGATGCGACGGCGCCTGCGGACAAGACCGTAACCAACGGCTGCCCTGTGTCGATGGTCACCGGGGAGGAATTGCTGACCCTCACCGATGGTGCGCTGGACGGGATCTTGCCGTTTGAGTGGACACGGTTGTATCGCACCAGTGCGGTGGAAGTGGATTGTGGGTTGGGGTTTGGCTGGAGTCATGGGCTGGCGCATCGGCTGGTTATTTCTGGCGACTCGGTGGTGTGGACGGACCATGAGAATCGCTCGACCACCCTACCCTTGCCCACAGCGGCTCGACCGGCGATCACCAATAGCCTGGCCGAAGCGGCGATCTACCTGGGCTCGACGCCTGATGAACTGGTGTTGGCCCAGGCGTCGCGGTTCTATCACTTTCGCGACGGTGTGCTGGTCTCGATCAGCGATGCGTATGACAACCGCCTGCGCATTGTCCGTGATCGTTCCGGGCGGATTGAGCGGTTGGATAACGGTGCCGGCCGTTCGCTGCTGCTGCGTTATGAAATGGATCGCATCGTGGCGGTGGACTACCAGGTTCATCGCGCCAAAGGCCGTGATCCCTACGTCTGGGAGACCGAGCAGAACGTCGTTTCCTACGCTTATGACGAAGATGGACGACTGGTTTGCGCGACCAATGCTGTCGGGGAAAGCGAGCGTTATCGCTACGACGAGCAGCACGTCATTGTCGAGCGGCAGTTGGCCGGTGGGGCGAGTTTCTTTTGGGCGTGGGAAGGCTCCGGCAAAGCCGCACGCTGTGTCCGGCATTGGGCGAGTTTTTCGCAGATGGACACGCGTTATGCCTGGGCGGATGACGGTCGTGTCACCGTGCATAACGCTGATGGTAGCCAGGAAGTGTATGTCCACGACGACCGGGCGCGGTTGGTACAGCGCATTGATCCGGATGGCGCCCAGCACTTCAAATCCTACGATAAAAAAGGCCGGCTGACCGTCGAGCAAGATCCGCTGGGCGCGGTGACGGCCTATCAGTACGACGAAGCCGGACGCTTGGTGGCGCTGTTTCCGGGGGATGACGAGCCGACTTCCTACGAGCATGACAACGGTTTCGTACGGGTTGTCAGGCGCGGCGAGGCGGTCTGGAAATATGAGCGTAATAGCCAGGGCGATGTTACGCGTAGGACCGATCCCGATGGGCAGGTCACGGACTACAGCTACAACAAACGCGGGCAGTTAACCGGAGTTTGGTACCCCGATCACAGTTGTCATCGGCTGGTGTGGAATGAGCGTGGGCAGTTGCTCGAAGAACAACTGCCCAATGGCGGGATCAAGCGTTATCGCTATGACGATTTAGGGCGGCAGGTTGCCCGTGAGGATGAATACGGGGCGCTGACCCGTTACGAATGGGACGCCGTAGGACGTCTGCTGAAACTGACCCAGCCCGGCGGCGCTTGCCGGGAATTGAGCTACAACCCCTACGGAAAAATCATCGCCGAGCGCGATGAACTCGGCCACGTCACCCGCTACGAATACGCCGACGGCCTGCACCTGATCAGCCGCCGCCTCCACGCCGACGGCACCCAGGTCAAATACCGCTACGACAACGTTCGCTTACTGCTCACCGAGATCGAAAACGAAGTCGGCGAAACCTACCAGCTCACCTATCACCCCAACGGCCTGCTCCAACAGGAAACCGGCTTCGACGGCCAGCGCACCGCCTACGTCTACGACCTCAACGGCAACCTGCAGGAAAAGACCGAACACGGTGACGACGGCAGTCAGCTCATTACCCGCTACGAGCGCGACCACGCCGGCCGCCTCGTCCGAAAAACCCTGCCCGATGGCAGCGTGGTTGATTATGCCTACGACCGCCAAGGCAACCTCCTCAGCGTCGAAGACGGCCACTGGGCGCTGGCCTACGAGTACGACCGCCAAAACCGCCTCACCGCCGAGCACCAAGGCTGGGGCACCTTGCGCTACGGCTACGACGTCTGCGGCCAGCTGAAAAACCTGCGTCTGCCCGACAACAACCGCCTCACCTTCAACCACGACAAAGGCGGCCACCTCGCCACCGTCGAGCTCAACGGCGAAGTGCTCACCTCGCACCTGTTCCGTGCCGGTCGTGAACACCAACGCCAACAAGGCCAGCTGCTCAGCCACTACCACTACGACGACCAGCACCGCCTGCACGCCCACGCCATCACCCAACAACAAAACCACCGCTACCAGCGCCAATACGACTACGACAAAAGCGGCAACCTCACCCGCCTGCTCGACACCCGCAAAGGCGAACATCGCTACCACTACGACCCCCTCGCCCGCCTGACCCGCGCCGACCATTCGCAGGACGTGCAGGAACGCTTCGCCCACAACCCGGCCGGCAACCTGCTCATGCAAGACCGCCCCGGCCCGGACATCGTCGCGGCGAACCGCCTGGTGATCCAGGGCGACCGCCACTACGACTACGACGCCTTCGGCAACCTGATCCGCGAACGACGCGGCAAAGGCCAGCAACTCGTCACTGAATACCGCTACGACTGCCAGCACCGGCTGATCAGCGTGACAAAGCCCAACGGCGAAACCGCCAGTTACCGCTATGACCCGTTTGGGCGGCGCATCAGCAAGACCGTGGACGGCAAGATCACCGAGTTTTTCTGGCAAGGCGACAAGCTGATTGCCGAACACCATGCGGATTGTCATCGCAGCTACATCTACGAACCGAACAGCTTTCGTCCACTGGCGCTACTGGAAGGCTTCGGCCCACAAGCCACAACGCCCTACCACTACCAACTCGACCACCTCGGCACACCACAGGAACTCACCGACACCGAAGGCGAAATCGTCTGGTCCGCCCACTACCGCGCCTACGGCCAAATCGCCCGACTCGACGTAGGCAAGATCGACAACCCACTGCGTTTTCAGGGACAGTATTTCGATCAGGAAAGCGGGCTGCACTACAACCGCCATCGCTACTACAATCCGGATATTGGTCGCTACCTGACGCCGGATCCGGTGAAGTTGGCGGGTGGGGTCAATGGCTACCAGTACGTGCCCAATCCTACTGGCTGGATTGATCCACTTGGCCTGAGTAGATGCCCTGGTGAATGCGGTCCCGCTGAAGGCGTCGAAGATCCTGCAACCAGTGCAAAAACCAAAGACAGCCAGCCGACGCTGCCTGCTCCTGAAGAAATTCAGTGGACCGCTCATGGTTATAAGCACAGCCCGTCTAAGAAAATGCCTTGGAAAGATATTTTGGCAACAACAAAGTCCGGCCCGGCAAAGTACAAACCGGGTATAAATATTGAAAATCTGGAAAGAGAAGCCTATAAAAATGGCAGAGCGACTACTAATGGAAAACCTTGGAAAGTGATGGAGTACTCTGAGAGCATTGGGGCCAGCGAAGGAGCATCCAGCCGCTGGATACGCATAGAGTTGAGTGCAAAAACCATTCACGGCCACCCTATTTCAGAAAGAGAATTTCGGAGGTTAACTAAATGATCTCGTTAGATTTCCTGAAAGGCAAAATCACTTACGATGAGCTATCAATACTGCAGAATTCCGGGATTGAGCACCAAGCCCACAACCTAAAGGAGGACATGCTTCAGGTTGAATATCCAGACGGCTTTCTTATTGATGTAGGTTGGTATCCTTCATTCGATGCAAAAGGGCATTTTCAAATAAAGGTTATTAAAGACTACGAATGGGACTCTCCCACTTTAAAACTTACCGCACAATCAATTAGCACACTAAGCGAGCTGCTGCTGCTCGCTCAAGACTCGATTAATACAGAACTTCAAAAAACCACCACTTCGTTGATCGCTTGATAACGTCTAACGAAGTGTATCTGCGCAAGCTCGCCCCTGTGAAAAGCAAACCCACTCACCACAGGGGATAAACGGCGCCGTTAGATCCCCGCCAATGCCAAATCCATCGCAAAGTACGTAAAAATCAAATCCGCCCCCGCCCGCTTGATCGACCCCAACGTCTCGCGCACCACCCGGTCCTCATCAATCGCCCCGGCCTGTGCGCCAAATTTGATCATCGCGTACTCACCGCTCACCTGATACGCCGCCACTGGCAGGCGCGAAGCCTCGCGGATGTCGCGGATGATGTCGAGGTAGGCGCCGGCTGGCTTGACCATCAGTGCGTCGGCGCCTTCCTGTTCGTCGAGCAGCGATTCGCGCACGGCTTCGCGGCGGTTCATCGGGTTCATCTGGTAGCTCTTGCGGTCGCCCTTGAGGGCGCTGCCACCGGCTTCGCGGAATGGGCCGTAGAGAGCCGAGGCGAATTTGGTGGAGTAGGCCATGATCGGGATATGGGTGAAACCGGCGTCATCCAGGGCGCGGCGGATGGCCTGGACCTGGCCGTCCATGGCCGCCGATGGGGCGATCACATCGGCACCGGCGCGGGCGGCGGCCACGGCTTGTTTGCCGAGGTTGACCAGGGTCGCGTCATTGTCCACATGAGCGCCGTGCATCACGCCGCAGTGGCCGTGGTCGGTGTATTCGCAGAAGCAGGTGTCGGACATCACGATCATTTCCGGTACGGCGTCCTTGATGATCGAGGACATGCGCGAAACCAGGCCCTGTTCTTTCCAGGTGTCGCTGCCGCTGGCGTCCAGATGGTGAGACACGCCGAAGGTCATCACCGACTTGATACCGGCGCGGGCGTAACGCTCGATCTCGCCGGCCAGTTTCTTCTCAGGAATACGCAGCACACCCGGCATGCTGGTGATCGGCACGAAGTCGTCGATTTCTTCTTCGACGAAAATCGGCAGCACCAAATCGTTGAGGGTGAATTCGCTTTCCTGGAACAAGCCACGCAGCTCCGGAGAGCGGCGCAGGCGGCGTGGACGGGCTTGGGGGAACTGACTGGTCATGGCTTTCCTGAAAAAATGGCTGAAATCTTTGGGGCCAAAGCTTATGCCCCAAAGTCCCGGCAGCACAAATGCCAAGGGGCCAATAGTGTATTGCCAGGCACGTAACAATTCATTGATCTAAAGCTGTAAACGCCCTTCGATGCACACTGCCACGGCGCCGCCTACCCAGACTTCAACACCCTGGCGCTCGATGTGAATACGCCCCGCCCGCCCCATGGCCGTGCCTTGGCTGACCACGTAACGGTCGGGCGCCAGGCCCTCGGCCAGCAACCATTGTGCTAAACCAGCATTCAAACTGCCGGTGGCCGGGTCTTCGGGGGCGCCGTCCCCTGCGATAAATCCGCGCACTTCAAATTGTGCGTCTACCGCGCCAGAAGATGGGTCACACGGGGCGATCACCCCTACGGCCAGACCGTGCAGCTGCGAATAGTCAGGTCGCAGGCCCAGCACCGCCTCACGATCAGCCAGCATCACCGCCAGCCAACCCGCCCCATTGTCGACCCACTGGCTGCGCACAATGGCCTCGGGCGCCAGGCCCAAGGCCAGGCGCACGCGCTCCAATAACGGCGCCTCCAATGGCCCGGCACGCAACAACGGCGGCGCGATAAATGCCAGCTCGTTACCTTGGCGACGGATGCGCACCAGACCGATTTCGCACTCTTGGATAATCTCTTCCCCGCGCGGCACACCGCCGGCTTGCAGCCACGCGTGACAACTGCCCAACGTGGGATGCCCGGCGAATGGCAGTTCCTTGAGGGTGGTGAAAATTCTTACCCGGTAGTCGGCACGCGGATCGCGGGGCGTCAGCAGAAAAGTGGTCTCACTGAGATTGGTCCAGTTGGCGAAGTCGGCCATTTGCTGGTCGGTAAGGCTGTCAGCGCCGAGCACCACGGCCAGTGGGTTGCCCTTGAGGGCCACGGTGCTGAAGACGTCCAGTTGTTTGAAATCGAAAGTCGGCATGCTTCAGCTCGGAATGTTCAGGCCACGGATCACCGCTGGACGTGCGACAAAGCCGTCCAGCGCGCGCAGTACGTTAGGGAAATCGGCGATGCCCACCAGGTCGCCGGACTCATAGAAGCCGATCAGGTTGCGGATCCAGGGGAAGGTGGCGATGTCGGCGATGCTGTAGTCGTCACCCATGATCCAGGTGCGGCCCAACAGGCGTTTTTCCAATACTTGCAGCAAGCGCCGGGATTCGGCGGCGTAGCGGTCCCGCGGGCGCTTGTCTTCATAAGCCTTGCCGGCGAACTTGTTGAAGAAGCCTAGCTGGCCAAACATCGGGCCGATCCCGGCCATCTGGAACATCAGCCATTGCAGGGTTTCATAGCGGGTGGCTGGGTCCTCGGACAGCAACTGGCTGGTTTTTTCCGCCAGGTAGATCAAGATCGCACCAGACTCGAACAACGCCAGCGGCTGACCGCTCGGGCCGTTGGGGTCGATGATCGCGGGGATCTTGTTGTTGGGGTTAAGGGACAGGAACTCGGGGGACAGCTGGTCCTGGGTGTCGAAACTGACCTTATGCGCTTCATAGGGCAGGCCCAGTTCTTCGAGCATGATCGACACTTTGACGCCGTTGGGCGTGGGCAATGAATATAGCTGCAAACGCTCCGGATGCTGGGCGGGCCATTTGCTGTTGATCGGGAAAGCGGCAAGTGCGTTCATCGAAGAACCCCTGGACGGAAAAAGCCTCATGATAGTCATCCCTTCCGCTGTTGTGCATGGGTCATCGATGCGCAACATTTCCCGGTTAGTATCCCGCGTGGCGAACCAAAGCGCCTGAATGCACTCTTAAGTGCGCCCGAAGGGTGAATGGAGGCACCTTGCTATATCGACAGGGAATACCGCAGGACGCTTAAGGCGTCGCTGGGGCCGGGCTTGTCCGCCTTAACCCGACGCATGAAGACTCGAACCTATAATGAAGATCAAGCCTCTGCGCCTCGTGCAACGACTCAAACGTTATTCATACATGATGTTGCCGCTTGTACTGGTCAGCGCGGCCATCGTCACCGCCCTCGATGCCCGTGAAAGCCGTGCGCAACCCGTGGACGGCGTGCAAACCCTGGTATTCCTGCGCCACGGCGAAAAACCGGCCGGTGGCCTGGGCCAACTCAACTGCCAGGGCCTGAACCGCGCCATGAACCTGGCTACTGTACTGCCGGAAAAGTTCGGCAAGGCCAACTACGTGTTTGCCGCTAACCCGACACGCAATGTCGAGGAAGGTGAACTGGACAATTCCTACAGCTACATTCGCCCACTGATTACCATCAGCCCCAGCGCGATCAAGCTTGGCCTGCCGGTGAACATCGAGTTTTCAGCGAATGACACCAGTGCCCTGGCCGAAGAACTGGTCGAGGACAAATACCGCAACGCGACGATCTACACGGCCTGGTCCCATGGTTACTTGCCGGAACTGATCAACAAAGTCGCCAGCGAAGCGGCCGGCGAAAAGCACACCATCACCGACGACTGGTCCGGCAATGACTATGACTCGCTGTATGTACTGACACTGACCTGGCATAACGGTAAGGCCTCGCTGCTCAGCCGCAACTATAAGCAGGGCCTGAATAACGGCGAGGAAAGCTGCCCGGATCCGACCCAGGTCAGTGCAGATATCTGAAGCTTGAGCCGCAGGGGCGTATGATGCCCGGCTATTGACTCACCTGCGGATCATCTCCATGTCCAACCTCGCTTTCACCCAGCCCCGCCGGGGCTGGTCGTTCTGGTGGAAACCAGCGCTGTTTCTCCTGGTGGCCTGCATCGGCCTCTACTACGTGAAATGGTCGCCCTACTACCTCAAGGCGTTTGCAGCAGCCGACAACCACAGCATCGGCGCCTCGATTCTCAATGACCAGCAAAGCTCGCCCCTGGCGGCGGCGTTGGCCTATGCCCAGGTGTATTTCCTGGCGATCTGGAAAGCCGCCGTACTGGCGGTGATCCTCGGTTCGTTGCTGCAGGTGCTGATCCCCCGAGACTGGCTGCTGCGCCTGTTTGGCCGCGCCGGCCTGGGCTCGACCCTGCGCGGCGGGCTGTTCGCCCTGCCGGGGATGATGTGCAGTTGCTGTGCAGCCCCGGTGGCGGCAGGCATGCGTCGCCAGCAAGTGTCGGTCGGCGCGGCGCTGGCATTCTGGATTGCCAACCCGGTGTTGAACCCGGCGACCCTGGTGTTCATGGGTTTTGTATTGGGCTGGGACTTCACCGCGCTGCGGCTGGTGGCGGGGGTTGTGCTGGTGGTCGGGGTGTCCCTGGTGGCGCAACGTATTGCGCGCCCAGAGCAGGTACCGGAGGCAGCACTGGAAGCCGTCGCCGAAGTCAGTACCGTGGAATCGCAACCGTTCCTGGTGCGCTGGCTGCGCACCCTATGGCAGTTGTTCTGGAGCACCATCCCGGTGTACATCCTGGCGGTGCTGATCCTCGGCGCAGCACGGGTGTGGCTGTTCCCTCACGTGGACGGGGCGATGACCGACAGCCTGGTATGGCTGGTGCCGCTGGCAATTGTCGGCACACTGTTCGTGATTCCTACGGCGGCGGAGATCCCCATCGTACAAACCATGATGACCCTGGGTATGGGCACTGGCCCGGCCGTGGCCTTGCTGATGACACTGCCAAGCGTAAGCCTGCCGTCGCTGTTGATGCTGCGCAAGGATTTCGATGCGCGGGTGCTGGTGACGGTGGCCGGGTTGACCATGCTGGTGGGGGTGGTGTGTGGGTTGATTGGGGCGGTGATTCTTTAGGGCGGCGCTGAGGCTGAGGGTCCTATCGGGGCATACGTATCTACACAACTGCTTGCTCTTGCGCTGTTGCTGTTGCTCTGGCTTTTGATCTTGATCTCAGGCGCCCTGTCAAACACGCTGGCCGAACGCGGGCTTGAATCCGTGGGTAACCCGGCAGGACGCCGGATTAGCCGCCCCGCGCCATGGATGGCGCGTGGCGGCGGCCCACGGATTCAAGCCTGCGTTCGGGCACACCGAGCCTAAGCGAGGTGCCGAGTGTTGGGGCGAAGGCCTTTTGGTTACTTTTGTGCCTTTACAAAAGTGACACGCCGTAAGGGCGTAACCCTAAGTGGCCGTTACCGCAGCAACGGATATGTACTCGGTCTGATCCAACATCCTGGTTGGCTGTCAGGCCGCCATCGGGAGCAAGCCCCCTCCCACATTTTGACGGTGTTCACCAATCAATATGTGGGAGCGGGCTTGCTTGCGAAGATGCTCCTGAAACTCACTTATCAACCTCGTCGTACGCTGCGCTCACGCAAATACTCCACCACTGCTGCCTGCTCGCCGACGAACTCGACCCGGGCGCCTTTCTTTTCACGCTGGAATGCATACATCGGGTCGTAGTATTCGCGCAGCAATCCTTCAATCCACACCCGGTGCAGATCCACGGCGCCAGTACGCGCCTGCTCCGCCAGAGCGTCCTGCAACACCGCCTGCAACCGCTGGAACCGCTCACCGCCCAGGCGCTTATGGATATTGGCCAGGCTCTGGGTCAGGCGCTCGGCGAATAACGCCTGACCGGTTTCACCAAACATCTCGATGAACTCGGCGCAAAGGTTCACCACGTAATCATCCAGGATGCGCTCGACACGGCCCTCGACGCTGTCTTCCAGCCACACCATCGAAAATGTCTGCATGCTCTTGTGCAACGGCAAGGGCAAGGCGCAACTGCCGATCATGCGGCTCTCATCCTCGACCACAAACTGCTCGATGCCGCGCGCACGTTTCTTCAACAAGTCCACCGCCAGGCGGTTCTCAAAGTCGATATTCGACGGTTGCGACGTGGCACGCTTGCCGAAGCTGGAACCACGATGATTGGCATGGCCTTCCAGATCCAGGGCGTTGCGCAGTTGGCCAAGCACTTCGGTTTTGCCAGTGCCGGTCATTCCGCCAATCAGCACGAAATCACACTGGCTGGTTGCCTGCTCCAGGGTCTCCAGCAGAAACACACGCATGGCCTTGTAGCCACCGCCAACGCGGGGATAGTCAATGCCTGCTTCGGTTTTCAACCATTGCTGCACGATCTGCGAACGCAGCCCGCCACGGAAGCAGTACAGGTAGCCGTCGGGATTGGCCTGGGCAAAGTGCGCCCACTGCTCGATGCGCTTGACCTTGGTCGCCCCGGCCACCAACTCATGCCCCAGTACAATCGCCGCTTGCTGGCCCTGCTGCTTGTAACAGGTGCCGACCCGCTGACGCTCATCATCGTTCATCAGCGGCAGGTTAAGCACCCCGGGGAAGGCACCCTTGTTGAACTCGACCGGCGCGCGGGTATCCATCATGGGCCGGTCGTTGAGGAAGATGTCGCGGTAATCGGTGATGTCAGCCGCCATCAAATCACCTCTACCGCGTTGCTCTGTCGCTCAAACAATTCGCCGATAGGCTCAAGGGCCAGGCCGAGCTCGGCAGCCACCGCGTGGAACTCGGCGTCGCCTTCTGGAGTGACAGCGATCAGCAGGCCACCGCTGGTCTGCGGGTCGCACAGCACGCGCTTGTGCAACTCCTGCACACGGCCGAGCTTGCTGGCGTAGCTGTCGAAATTGCGCAAGGTGCCGCCCGGGACGCAACCTTGGTCCAGGTAGTACTCAACTCCTGGCAGGCGCGGGACTTTTGCATATTCAATGCGGGCCGTCAGGCCGCTACCGTCGGCCATTTCCACCAAGTGGCCAAGCAAACCGAAACCGGTGACATCGGTCATGGCCATCACACCCGCCAACTTGCCAAAGCGGCTGCCGGGTTTGTTGAGGGTGCACATCCAGTCACGGGCCAGGCCGATATCGGCCTCGCGCAACTTGCCCTTCTTTTCGGCGGTGGTGAGGATGCCGATGCCCAAGGGTTTGGTCAGGTACAGGCGGCAGCCGGCAGTGGCGGTGTCGTTACGCTTCATATGGCGCTTTTGCACGATGCCGGTCACGGCCAGTCCGAAGATCGGTTCCGGCGCATCGATCGAATGCCCACCCGCCAACGGAATGCCCGCAGCGTCGCATACAGCACGACCACCACGGATTACTTCGCGGGCAATTTCCGGCGCCAGCACATTGACCGGCCAGCCGAGAATGGCGATGGCCATCAAGGGGTCGCCGCCCATGGCGTAGATGTCGCTGATGGCATTGGTGGCGGCGATGCGGCCGAAGTCGAAGGGGTCGTCGACGATCGGCATGAAAAAATCGGTGGTGGAGACCACGCCGCGCTCGTCGTCGATGGCGTATACCGCTGCGTCATCGCGTGAGGCGTTGCCCACCCAGAGGTTGGGATCGAGGTTTTGTGCGCCGCTGCCGGCCAGAATCACTTCCAACACCTGGGGCGAGATCTTGCAACCGCAACCCGCACCATGGCTGTACTGCGTAAGTCGAATCTGCTCGCTCATGGAAAACCTCTGACTATCGTGTAGGAGAATTCTACCAGATAGCCAAAAGCCAACTGCGCTCTAATGAGCGCGGCTGGCTTTTGAGGTTAAGCGTTACTGCCGGGCAGCAAGCAGACGTGCGTGCCGGTTGCGTCGGGCGATGTTCAGGCATTCGATCGCCGCCGAGAACGCCATGGCCGCATACACGTAGCCTTTAGGTACATGGGCACCGAAGCCTTCAGCGATCAGGGTCATACCTATCATGATCAGGAAGCCCAGGGCCAACATCACCACCGTCGGGTTGTTATTGATGAACTTGGCCAAAGGTTCGGCCGCCACCAGCATCACGATCACCGAGACCACCACGGCAATGATCATGATCGGCAAGTGCTCGGTCATGCCCACGGCAGTAATGATGCTGTCGATGGAGAACACCAGGTCGAGCATCAGGATCTGGCCGATGGCCGCGGCAAAACCGATGGTCACACCGTTGCTGACGGTGGCCTTTTCTTCGGGTTCCGGGTCCATGCTGTGATGGATCTCGGTGGTCGCCTTCCAGACCAGGAACAGGCCACCGGCGATCAGAATCATGTCTTTCCACGAAAACGCCTGGCCGAACACTTCGAATACCGGCGCCGTCAGCTGCACGATGAAGGCGATGGTGCTCAACAGGCCCAGGCGCAGGATCAACGCCATGCTGATACCGATGCGCCGCGCCTTGGCCCGATGCTTCTCGGGCAATTTGTTGGTGAGAATCGAGATGAAGATCAGGTTATCGATGCCCAGCACGATTTCCATGACGATCAAGGTGGCCAGGGCCACCCAGGCGGTGGGGCTGGCGGCCAGTTGTAAAAGGTAATCCATAGGTCAGTCCTGACGTGGTGGTGCTGGAAAATTAGGTTTCTTTTGTGTCGGATTCAGCGTTGTTTTCGGCGTCTTTTTCCTGCTTCTCAGGACTGATCAAGCCCTGGGTCGCTTCGCTCAATGCCTGTTCGGCGGCCTTGTGGGTGTCGTCGATGGCCTGCTTGGCCGATTCGGTGGCCTTGCCCAACACCTGTTGCGCGCTTTTCTCGACCTGATCACAGCCACTGATCATTACCAATGAAAGCGCAAGCACCGACGCCGCGCCCAGGGAATTGAGTTTCATGCTGTATTCCTCGTTAGAACCATTGGGTCCAAATAGTGGCCCCGCGATAGCGAGGCATTCTATGCAGGCAAACAGTTCAGGAAAATTCGTATTTTTCTCGTGTATACTTCGGTTTTCACGAAGTGTAGACCGTCATGCTCAATTATCGACAGCTGCATTACTTCTGGGTGGTAGCTAAGACCGGCAGCATCGTGCGCGCCTGCGAGCAACTGAACCTCACGCCCCAGACCATCAGCGGGCAGATCAGCCTGCTGGAACAGACCTTCGGCATTGCGCTGTTCCAGCGTGTGGGGCGCCAGCTTGAGCTGACCGAAGCCGGGCGCCAGGCCCTGCCCTACGCCGAGCAGATGTTCCAGACCGGCAATGAACTGGAGGCGATGCTGCGCGCCCAGCCCGATGAACAACAGATTCCGTTCCGGGTCGGGGTGGCGGATGTGGTACCCAAGTCCATTGTCTACCGGTTGATCGCACCGACCATGGAGCTGAGCGAACCGATCCGCATCACCTGCCGTGAAGATAAACTCGAACGTTTATTGGCCGACCTGGCAATCCAGCGCCTGGACCTGGTGATTTCCGACAGCCCCATGCCCACGCACCTGGACATCAAGGGCTACAGCCAGAAGCTGGGGGAATGCGGTATCAGTTTTTTCGCCACCCAGGCGTTGGCTGACCAATATGGCGGTGATTTCCCACAGTGTTTGCAGGGCGCGCCGCTATTGATCCCGGGGGCGGAGACGGTGGTGCGCAGCCGCTTGCAGCGCTGGTTCGCCGAGCAGCAGGTTCAGCCCCGGATCATCGGCGAGTTCGATGACAGTGCGCTGATGCAGGCGTTCGGGCAATCCGGCAGTGGGATCTTTATTGCCCCCAGCGTGATCGCCGACGAAGTGGTACGCCAATACGGCGTGGCCCTGATCGGCCAGACCGATGCGGTGACCGAGTCGTTCTATGCGATTTCGGTGGAGCGCAAGGTCAAGCACCCTGGCATCGTGGCGATTACCGAAGGTGCCCGGCGGGAGTTGTTTACCGCCCTGCCCTGATCTCTCAGGTGCTGGCAGCGACCGATTGCTTGGCCGTCATCAGCCACAGTGCCAGCAGGATCGACACCAGGATGAAGCCCGAAGCGGCAAACCCCAGACTGCCCAGGCCCAGGGTATCGATGACATGCCCACCGACCATCGCGCCCAGGCCAATGCCGAGGTTGGCCCCGGCGATATTCAGCGATGCGGCGAATGCCGGCGCATGGGGCGCAGCCTTCATCAGCCGCACATGGCTGACCAGGAACATCGCCGCCTGGGTCACGCCCCACACCGCCATCGCCGCCGCCAGGCCGATGGTCGAGTGAATCGCTGGCACCACTGCCACCATGCCCGCGATCATGAACCCGCAGAACACCATGGATGCGATCAACGGGTGACGATCCACGGCGCGCCCGCCAAGAGCGTTGCCGATCAGCCCGACTGCGCCAAAGCCCATCAGGCACCAACCCACCAGCGTACCGTCGAACCCGGCCAGACGTTCAAGGATGTCTGCCAGATAGGTGTAAGCGGTGAACATGCCGCTGAACACCAGGATCGACAGCAGGATATGCCCTTGCATCACCGGGCTGCGCAGGATCTTGAATTGTGAGCGCAAGGTGACCTGCTCGTTCTTCGCCCGGGTAACCGGCAAATAGATAAACAGCAGCAACGCCTTGGCCAGGGCAATTACCGCGAGCACAGCGAACGCACTGCGCCAGCCGAACATATCGGAAATCAGCGTACCCACCGGAATGCCGAACACCGTGGCGCAGACGATGCCGAAGCCGATTTTTTCAATCGCACGTCCGGCGAACTCCGGGCCGACGATATCCACCGCCGTTTCGCTGGCCAGGGCCCAGAACACCGGCAGCCCCAAGGCAGGAATCAAACGGGCCAGGGACATTATCCAGATATTGGGCGCCAATGCCGCCACGGTATTGGCCACCGCGAACATGATCAGGATGCTGATAAACAGGCGCTTGCGCTGGAATCGTGCGCAGTACGCGGTCAGAAAGGGACCGAACGCCGCCACGGTAAATGCAAACAGCGTCACCAGCAGCCCAGCCTGGGACACACTGACATTCAGGTCCCGGGCGATCGACGGCAACAGGCCGACGATGACGAATTCTGTGGTCAGCACGGTAAAACCGGCAGCCGACAGCAGCAGGATAGGGAACAACATGAAAACTCCAGAAACGACGACATCAACGACAGCCCTGGGGGCCCGCTGACGGAGAGGAAAGATGAGAGGGGTGAATATTAACAGGATATGTCCGGGTTTGGCCAAGCCCGACGGACGCGGGTGACGGAATGCCGCAGCGAACGAGACGCTTCGTACAGCATGTTAGACTTCGCGCCTACTTCCTACAGTACTTTCTGCCTGCAATGCTGTACCCAACTAAAAAAACTAGAGACAACTCTTTATGACTGCTGCCCCTTCCCTGTTGCAACGTCTAATGCGCGTCAGCCTGGTCACCCAAATCGTCATCGGCCTGATCGCCGGGATCGTGCTGGCCTTGTTATTACCCGAGGCTGCCCGCGCCACCGGTTTTATCGGCAAGGTGTTTGTCACAGCGCTGAAAGCGGTCGCACCGATCCTGGTGTTTGTGCTGGTGATGGCCTCGATCGCCAACCATAAACACGGCCAGGAAACCCATATCCGCCCGATCCTGTTCCTGTATCTGCTCGGCACCTTCGCTGCTGCCGTGGTTGCCGTGGTGGCCAGCACCCTGTTCCCCTCCTCCCTGGTCCTCGCCACCCATGACGCCACCGTGAGCGCTCCCGGCGGCATTGGCGAAGTGTTGCAAAGCCTGCTGCTCAGCGTGGTGGATAACCCGATCAGCGCGCTGATGAACGCCAATTTCATCGGCATCCTGGCCTGGGCCATCGGCATGGGCATCGCCATTCGTCATGCCGGCGAAACCACCCGCACGGTATTGGACGACCTGTCCAACGGCGTGACCCTGATTGTGCGCGTGGTGATCCGCTTCGCCCCGCTGGGCATCTTTGGCCTGGTGGCCTCGACCCTGGCCACTTCCGGCTTTGGCGCCCTGCTCGGCTACGCCCATCTGCTGGTGGTGCTGATCGGCTGCATGCTATTCGTGGCGCTGGTGATCAACCCTGCCATCGTGTTCTGGAAGCTACGCCGCAACCCTTACCCGTTGGTGCTGATGTGCCTGCGTGAAAGCGGCATCACCGCATTTTTCACCCGCAGTTCGGCGGCGAACATTCCGGTCAACCTGGCGCTGAGCAAACGCCTGGGCCTGCATGAAGACACCTACTCGGTATCGATCCCACTCGGCGCCACCATCAATATGGCCGGTGCCGCGATCACCATCACCGTACTGACCCTGGCGGCCGTGCACACCCTCGGGATCGCCGTGGACCTGCCTACAGCCGTGCTGCTCAGCGTGGTTGCCGCGGTGTGTGCCTGCGGTGCGTCGGGGGTGGCGGGTGGTTCGCTGCTGCTGATTCCACTGGCGTGCAGCCTGTTCGGCATTCCAAGTGAAATCGCCATGCAGGTAGTGGCCGTCGGTTTCATCATCGGTGTGCTGCAGGATTCGGCGGAAACTGCGCTCAACTCGTCGACCGATGTGCTGTTTACTGCGGCGGCGTGTCTGGGCAAGGAAGAACAGCCGGCTTAAACACCAGCCATGAAAAAGCCCGGGATGGTTCGTTGAAGAACGCTCCCGGGCTTTTTTGTGGCGGCTTAGAATGCGCCCATGTAATCGCGCTTGCCCACTTCCACACCGTTATGACGCAGCAAGGCGTAAGCGGTGGTGACGTGGAAGAAGAACTGCGGCAGGCCGTAGGTCAACAGATAGGACTGGCCGCTGAAGCGCTTCTCCTTCGGAGTACCAGGGCGGGTGACGATCTCGATACCTTCCTTGCCATCGATCTGCTCGGGTTTGATGGTGTCGACGAACGCCAGGACCTTGGCGATCAGCGCTTGCAGGTCGGCGAAGGTGACTTCGCTGTCTTCATATTTGGGTACTTCGATCTCGGCCAGGCGAGCGGAAACGCCCTTGGCGAAGTCGACAGCGATCTGCACCTGGCGCACCAGTTGGAACATGTCGGGGAACAGACGCGCTTGCAGCAAGGCGTTCGGCTCGATGTTCCTGGCGGCGGCGTGGGCTTCGGCCTTGGTCAACACACCGCTCAGGGCGGTGAGCATTTGCTTGAAGACTGGGATAGAAGCGGCGTACAGGGAAATAGTCATGGCTGTCTCTGGTAATGGCGGGGTTTGAACCAGCGGCGATTATAGCCATGCCCGGCGCTTGTCTTTTATTTTTTGAGGATTACGCTGGTGACCTTCACTGCATAGGGAAAGCGCGATGACCGCCGAGCACGACACCGACACCCCTGAGCCGCGCCTGAACAGCACGGAAATCCGCGTCCTGGGCTGCCTGATCGAGAAACAGGCCACCAACCCGGAAACCTACCCACTGACCCTCAACGCCCTGGTGCTGGCCTGCAACCAGAAGACCAGCCGCGAGCCGGTGATGAATCTCAGCCAAGGCCAGGTCGGCCAGAGCCTGCGCGCGCTGGAAGGCCAAGGCTTTACCCGCCTGGTGATGGGCAGCCGCGCCGACCGCTGGGAACACCGTGTGGACAAGGCCCTGGAACTGGTGCCGGCCCAGGTGATCTTGACCGGGCTATTGTTCCTGCGCGGGCCGCAGACGGTCAATGAGCTGCTGACTCGCAGCGGGCGCATGCATGATTTCGAGGATGCCGAGCAGGTCGTGCATCAGCTGGAACGCCTGATTGCGCGTGGGTTGGCGTTGCTGGTACCGCGTCAGGCGGGGCAGCGGGAAGACCGGTATACCCATGCATTGGGGGACCCGGCGGATATCGAGGCGATACTCACGGCGCGGGGCAGTCCGGTGGAGCGTGGGCCTGGCAGCTCGGTCCCATTGGAACGTATCGAAGAACTGGAAGCCCGGATTGCAGCGTTGGAAGAACGCCTGGCACAGCTGGAACAGGCCTGACACAGTAAAAAATGTGGGAGGGGCGGTGCGACGATTCGGCTTGCCCCCGATGAGCATGGGTATCTACACAACTGTGTAGCAGCCAACCGTAACCACGATGCGCAGCGAGTGGCTCTTGATCTTGATCTGCTGTTGATCTTAGGCGCCCCGTTAAACCACGCTGGCCGGAATTCGACAGGGATTTGGGGGGTGCCGCCACCGGGGCAAGCCCCTCCCACAGGTACCGCGCCATGCCAGAAGTTGTGTAGATCACTATGCCCCGATGAGGGCGTCCAATAAGTGCATCTGGGGCTGATACACCGTCATCAAGCCCCCTCCAACATCAGCGCTCAAGCGGCCTTCAATTACGGGCGAAGGCCACTGCCGCCTGGAATTGCTCCTGCGTCGGACGCACGCCGGTGTACAGCACAAACTGCTCCAGCGCCTGGATCGCAATCACCTCCAGCCCGGTAATCACCCGCTTACCCTTGGCGCGCCCACGCACGATCAGGGGTGTTTCAGCCGGGATAGCCACTACATCGAAGACAGTTTCCGCCTGATCGATCGCGTCGGCCTCGAACGCCAATGCATCCGCCTCGGCCCCACCTGTCATGCCGATGGGCGTCACATTGATCAGCATCTGCGGGCGCAAGTCGCCCAGGTCCGCCTGCCACTCATACCCAAGGTTGCGCGCCAATGCCTGGCCCGCAGCTTCATTGCGCGCCACGATCACGCCCCGGGCATAACCGCCATCACGCAAGGCACTGGCAACCGCCTTGGCCATGCCGCCGCTCCCGCGCAGGGCGAATGTGGAATCTGTCGGCACCGCGTGCTTTTTCAGCAATTGCTCGATGGCAATGTAGTCAGTGTTATAGGCCTTGAGGTGGCCGTTGGTGTTGACGATGGTATTGAGCGAATCAATGGCTTGAACTGAATCGTCAAGTTCGTCCACTAAGGCAATGGCGGCCTCCTTGAACGGCATCGATACTCCGCAACCACGCACGCCCAAGGCGCGAATACCACCGATCGCGCCGGGCAGGTCCTGGCTGCTGAAGGCCTTATAGTAGAAATTCAGACCCAGTTGTTCATACAAGTGGTTATGAAAACGCAGGCCAAAGTTCCCGGGGCGCGCCGACAGTGACATGCACAACTGGGTGTCCTTGTTGGGGTGCATCTGCATGGGTAACTCCTTGAAGTAAGCAAATCGGTACAGACCTTACACAACCTTTACCTAATGGAAGTGCTGTTTTTTTGAAACACGTTGTCTTAAAAGTATCCCCGCGACAATCCTTGAGTCTATTGATTGCAGACCACAAGCGCAGGGGCTAACCGAGGAATGACCATGATTCGTAAAATCCCCAGAATCGCCTTGCTGATCGGTGCACTCGCAATGGCCGGCCAAGCTTCCGCCCACGGTGGTGGTTGGGGTGGCCCGGCAGTGTTGGGCGCACTTGTTGGCGCAGCAGTAGTTGGCTCCGTAGTTGCCAGCCAGCCTCGTGAGGTCTATGTGCAACAACCGGTGTACGTCCAGCCGCAGCCAGTGTATGCCGCACCGCCGCCTGTCTATTACGCGCCGCCACCGCCGGTGTATGTGCAACAGCAGGTTTATTACCGCCCGGCACCGGTCTATTACGGCCCACCACGTGGCTACTATGGCCCGCCTCGCGGCTACTACGGCCATCCCCACGGCTACTACGGCCGCGGTTGGTAGGTTTGAATTGAGTGACTTGAATGGGCCTCGCTCCTGAGCGCAATGCCGTTCAGTTAAGCTTTTTGTAGGAGCGAGCTTGCTCGCGAAGAACTCAGGGCCAC
The DNA here is from genome assembly GCF_036704165.1 of Pseudomonas khavaziana. Classification (NCBI taxonomy): domain Bacteria; kingdom Pseudomonadati; phylum Pseudomonadota; class Gammaproteobacteria; order Pseudomonadales; family Pseudomonadaceae; genus Pseudomonas; species Pseudomonas khavaziana. The sequence continues at coordinate 2,395,744 of NZ_CP129946.1, read as the reverse complement.
CGCGCTTATCGAGAATGAACGCGTTGCCTGGGCGTTTTTCGCGAGCAAGCTTGCTCCTACAGTGAAGCACTTTCGCTTAACTGAACGGCATTGCGCTTCTGAGCGGGGCCTTTTTTTGCCCGAAAAGTCCGGATTCATCCTCCCAATGTCGCTGTGAGAACAATGCCCAAGCGTCTATCCCACATCATAAGGGCGCAGTATCCTCTTGATCGGCCCAGGCGCGAACTGTCATGGTTGCGTCATAAAACAGTCTCACTATCGACCCAGTCCACCCAATAACAATTAAGGACGATTGCCCATGCCCACACAAAATCCGCACCGCACCGCCGGGCTTTGCACGTCCAGCAAGGTCTACAGTGCCTTGACCGAACTCAAGCACCTCGAGGGCCACCGCAGTGCGAAGTTCCTCGCATTACTGGCCGAAAACCTGGTGCGCAAGGGGCTGCTCAGTGAGCACGAAGTGGTGAACATGCTTGACCAAGTGGTGGATTAACGCCTGGTGTCGATGTCGACTATCGAGCCAGGTGATTTTTCCCCAACGCCGGCGCACCGTAAGGTGACCTCCATAACGATTGGAGGTACTTATGCCCACTGTTCAAATCATGTCTGTCATCGGCAGCGCCGTCCCAGCCCCTTTACGTAAGCTCGGCTTGCTTGCCTGTTGGTACGTGGTCCGCGATGGCGAGCCGATCAGCGGCCCGCTCACGTCATTGTCCGACGCCGAGACACAGCGCCAACGAGTAGCCAACTTCAGGCTTCAAGCCTAGGGCAACGGCAATTTGACCCGTGGCTTGGTTTCGACGAACAACGCCCAGCACGACATGAACAATGCCGCCACCAGTGGCCCGATGACGAAGCCGTTGAGGCCGAACACCGACAGGCCACCCAAGGTCGAGATCAGGATCAGGTAGTCCGGCATCTTGGTGTCCTTGCCCACCAGGATCGGACGCAGCACGTTGTCAACCAGGCCGATCACGAACACACCGAAAAGCCCCAGCACTACGCCCTGCCAGATCGAGCCGCTGAGCAGGAAGTAAACCGCCACCGGGCCCCAGACAATCCCTGCGCCCACCGCTGGCAGCAGGGACAGAAACGCCATCAATACCGCCCAGAGCAATGCACTGGGAATATCCAGGAACCAGAATATAAAGCCACCCAATGCGCCTTGGGTCACGGCCACCAACACATTGCCCTTGACCGTGGCGCGCACCACCCGGTTGAACTTCAGCTGCAGGCGGCGCTTTTGCGGCTCGGCCAGCGGCACCGCCGTGCGCACCTTGCGTACCAGCTCCGGGCCGTCGCGCAGCAGGAAAAACAGCAGGTACAACATGATGAAAAAGCTCACCAGGAAATCAAACGTGCCCTGGCCGAAGCTGAACGCCTGGGAGGCAAAGAACTGACTGCCCTGCATTGCGCCCTTGACCACTTTTTCCCGCAGCCCTTCCAGATTGCCCATGCCGAAGCGGTCGAGCAGGTGTTGGAAGTATGGCGGCAGGAAGTGCTTGAATTGCTCGATATAACCGGCCACATCCAGCTTGCCACTCTCAACGTTTTTGTACAGCGTGGCCCCCTCCTGCACCAGCAACGCGCTGGTAATGATCACCGGCAGAATCGCGATCACCAGGCACACCATCAAGGTGGTCAGGGAGGTCAGGTTGCGGTTCCAATTGAACCGCTGCTGCAGGCGGCGTTGCATGGGCGCAAAGATGATGCCGAGGATCACTGCCCAGAACACCGCGCCGTAGAACGGCAGCAATATCCAGATAAAAGCGATGGTCACCAGGGCCAGCAGCAACAACAGGGTCTTGAATTGCAGGTTGGTTTGATTCATGTCCGATCCATGTCAAAAAAGCAGAGGGCCGGTGTCGGCCCTGTTGCTTAGTCCGCGGCGAAACCTGGGAGTGCCCTTGTTTATTGAACAAGCATAGACCGCCTATTCGATGGCCGGGGCCTGGGCCTTTGCCTCCTGCAAAAGCGCCTGTATCTCCTGCTCCTGAGCGTCATAGCGCCCTTCGCCAAAATGGCTGTAGCGCGATTGTCCCTGGGCGTCGAACAGATAGCAGCAGGCCAGCATTGGTTATCGAAGCTGCGCCGGATCGCATAGTTATTGTCGATAGCCACCGGGGGCCTGATATCCAGCTTGCGCACCTGTTCCAAAAATCCAGCAAAGGGCGACCTGGATCAATAAACCGTAACCGAACCTGCCCTACCCTCGCGCCTTTTTGCGACACGAGCCCATGCCCCCATGATCGCCCCCGAACTCCTCGCCCCTGCCGGTACCTTGAAGAACATGCGCTACGCCTTCGCCTACGGCGCCGATGCGGTCTATGCCGGCCAGCCGCGCTACAGCCTGCGGGTGCGCAACAACGAGTTCGACCATGCCAACCTGGCGCTGGGTATCCAGGAAGCCCATGACCAGGGCAAGCGTTTCTATGTGGTGGTGAACATCGCGCCGCACAACGCCAAGCTCAAGACCTTCCTCAAAGACCTGGCGCCCGTGATCGCCATGGGCCCGGATGCGCTGATCATGTCCGACCCGGGGCTGATCATGCTGGTGCGCCAACACTTTGCGCAGATGCCGATTCACCTGTCGGTGCAGGCCAATACGGTGAACTGGGCCAGCGTGGCGTTCTGGCAGCAACAAGGGATTGCCCGGGTGATCCTGTCACGGGAGCTGTCCCTGGAAGAGATCGATGAAATCCGCCAGCACGTACCGGCCATGGAGCTGGAGGTGTTCGTACATGGCGCCTTGTGCATGGCCTATTCCGGACGTTGCCTGCTGTCGGGCTACATGAACAAGCGCGACGCCAACCAAGGCTCCTGCACCAACGCCTGCCGCTGGAAATACCAGGCCACGCCCGCGGTAGAGAACGTGACCGGCGACATCGTCCAGCAATATCAGCCGACGCTGGGGATCGGCACACCCATCGACCAGGTGTTCCTGCTGCGGGAAAGCAATCGTCCCGATGAATCAATGCCTGCCTTCGAAGACGAACATGGCACCTACATCATGAACGCCAAGGACTTGCGCGCCGTGCAGCATGTGGAGCGCCTGGCGCAGATGGGCGTGCACTCGTTGAAGATCGAAGGCCGCACCAAATCCCACTTCTATTGCGCACGCACCACCCAGGTGTACCGCCAGGCCATCGATGACGCGGTGGCCGGGCGCGCCTTCGATCGCAGCTTGATGACCAACCTGGAGTCCCTGGCCCAGCGCGGCTACACCGAAGGTTTCCTGCGCCGTCATGTGCATGACGAATACCAGAACTACCAGAACGGCAGCTCGGTGTCCGAGCGACAGCAGTTTGTCGGTGAGCTGACCGGCGAGCGTCGTGGCGGATTGGCAGAGGTCAAGGTGAAGAATCGTTTTGCCGTTGGCGATCACTTGGAATTAATGACGCCGGCCGAAAACTTTCACTTTGACCTGGCCACCTTGCGCAACGCCAAGGATGAAGCCATTAAGGTGGCACCGGGGGACGGGCACACCGTGTATGTGCCCTTGCCGGCCGAGATGGACCTGCATTTTGGCCTGCTGATGCGCGACCTGTGAAGGGTCAGATCCTGAACTGACCGACCAACTTACCCAGGCGCTGGCCCAGATCCGCCAGACTGCGGGAAGTCTGGGCACCCAGTTGGGTTTCATCCGCCACGCTGTCCACTGCCACGGCAATCTGATGCACGCTGCGGTTGATCTCTTCTGCCACGGCGGTTTGCTCCTCGGCAGCACTGGCGATCTGCGCGTTCATCGAGTTGATGGTGCCGATCAACTGGGCCATGGTATCCAGGGACGCCCCGGCCTGGTTGGCCTGGGCCGAGGTGCCGTCGCCAGCATCGCTGGAGCGGCGCATTGCGTCCACGGCAGCCTCGGTGCCTTTTTGCAGGCGGTCGATCATGCCCTGGATTTCCTGAGTGCTGGTCTGGGTGCGGCTGGCCAGGGCGCGTACTTCGTCGGCGACCACGGCAAACCCGCGCCCGGCCTCCCCGGCCCGTGCGGCTTCAATGGCAGCATTGAGCGCCAGCAGGTTGGTTTGTTCGGCGATGGAGCGGATCACGCTGAGCACACTGACAATCGAAGACACATCCTGCTGCAGGCTGTCCAGGGACACACCACTGCTGCGGATATCGTTCACCAGCGCATGGATCTGCGCGATGCTGCCGTCCACCACACGTTTGGCGGCCTGGCCTTCGGCGTCGGTCTGTTGCGCGGCGACAGCGGCGCCTTGGGCACTGCGCGCCACTTCATGGGCAGCGGACGACATCTGGTTGATCGCGGTGGCCACTTGGTCGGTCTCGTGGCGCTGGCGTTCCATGGCTTGCTCGGAGCGCTGGGCCTGGTCGGATACCTGGCTGACCAGCCCGGTGAGCTGGGCGGTCATTTCGGTTATCTGGCGCACTAACCCATGGATTTTATCGACAAAGCGATTGAACGCACCGGCCAGGTCGCCCAGCTCATCCTGGCTGGTAATGGCCAGGCGCCGGGTCAGGTCGCCTTCACCTGCAGCGATGTCGTCGAGGTTGGCCTTCATCAGGCTCAGTGGACGCAGGATGGTATTTGCGACCAGCATACCCACGGCGGCAATCACTAGCAGTACCACTACCGCCACGCCGAGGATGCTCAGCAGCACGCCTTCCATGCGTTTCTCGACCTTGGCTTCGACCACCGCCACCTGGGCCTCGATACCGTCCAGGTTCACCGAAGTACCGATGACCATGTCCCACTTGGGCAGGTATTCGGTATAGCCGAGCTTGGGCACCAGTTCGGTCTGGCCGGGCTGGGTCGAGCTGTATTGCAGGTAGTGGGTACCGTCCTTGCCGACCTTGACCAGGTCGCGATTGACGTAGACGCCGTTGGGGTCGCGGTTGTCCTTGAAGCTTTTGCCCACGCCGTCGGGGCTGTTGCCCTTGAACAGGCGGATGGTCTCGGAGTCGTAGCCGAAGAAATAGCCGTCCTTGCCGTAGCTGGTGTTGGACAAAAGCTTGACCACCTGGGCCCGCACTGCGGTGTCGCCCGGGGCCGCCGCATCGTAAAGCGGCTTGATGGTGCTCATGGCCACTTCGACATAACTTTGCAGGGTGGCCTTGGCGTCGTTGAGCAGGCGTTGGCGGGTTTCATCCACTTCGTTGCGCGCCTGGCCCTGGAGAATCCACACGGTGGTCAGGCTGATGACCACGGCAAACAACAATACAGGCACTACGGCAAGGGCCAGGACTTTGGCCTTCAAACTCAGACGCATGGCTTTTCTCTCTTATTAGTGGCGGCTTGAGAGGTTAACGGCCAGGTGAGTAATTTCTGTAGGAGCGAGCTTGCTCGCGAAGAACCTTAGAACTCTGCGGGGTGTCAGGCTGTTCGCATTATCGTTGGTTTTTTTCGCGAGCTAGCTCGCTCCTACAGGGAATTCATCAGAGCGTCATCGCGGCCAGCCACCCAAACGCCAGCAGCGGGATGTTGTAGTGCAGGAAGGTCGGCACCACGGTGTCCCAGATATGGTGGTGCTGGCCGTCGATATTCAGACCGGAGGTGGGGCCGAGGGTTGAGTCCGACGCAGGCGAGCCGGCATCGCCCAACGCACCGGCGGTGCCGACAATGCACACGATGGCCAACGGGCTGAAGCCCAGCTGCACGCACAGCGGCACGAAAATCGCCGCAAGGATCGGCACCGTGGAAAACGATGAGCCGATGCCCATGGTCACCAGCAGCCCCACCAGCAGCATCAGCAAGGCCCCTACCCCCCGGCTATGGCCGATGAACGCCGCCGAGGCTTCCACCAACGAGCGCACGTCACCGGTGGCCTTGAGCACTTCGGCGAAGCCCGAGGAGGCGATCATGATGAAGCCGATCATCGCCATCATCTTCATGCCTTCGGTAAAGAGGTCATCGGTGTCGCGCCAGCGCACGATGCCCGATACAGAGAAGATCAGGAATCCGGCCAGGGCGCCGATGATCATCGAGTCCAGCCACAGCTGGATGATAAACGCCGAGGCAATCGCCAGGCCGGCCACCAGCAGGGTCAGCGGGTTGTACTGCACCGCCACTTGCTCGACGCGCTCGATTTTTTCCAGGTCGTACACGCGCTTCTTGCGGTAGCTGATAAACACCGCCACCAGCAGGCCGACCACCATGCCCAGTGCTGGCAGGCCCATGGCGTGGGTGACGTTGACCTGGCTGATATCCACCCCGCTCTTGGCTACGTTGGCCAGCAGGATCTGGTTGAGGAAAATATTGCCGAAGCCCACCGGCAGGAACATGTACGGCGTGATCAGGCCGAAGGTCATCACGCAGGCGATCAGACGGCGGTCCAGTTGCAGTTTGGTCAGCACATACAGCAGCGGCGGCACCAGCAGCGGGATAAACGCAATATGGATCGGCAGGATGTTCTGCGAAGCAATCGCCACCACCCACAACAGCCCAATCAACAACCATTTAACGTGGCTACCGCCGCTGGCTTCCTGGCGATCGACCAGCAGCAAGGCCTTGTCCGCCAAGGCATGGGCCAGGCCGGACTTGGCGATTGCCACCGCGAAAGCACCGAGCAACGCGTAGGACAACGCCACGGTTGCACCGCCACCTAAGCCGCCGTTGAAGGCTTTGAGCGTGGCGTCGATCCCCAGGCCACCCGTCAAACCGCCCACCAGGGCGCCAACAATAATGGCGATGACCACATGCACGCGGGACAGGCTGAGTACCAGCATGGTGCCGACCGCGGCGATGACTGCGTTAATCATGGTTACCTCAAGCAAAAACAAAAAAGACCGGCATGCCCGCGCACGGCCCATGGGAACAGCTGCCGGCGTGCAGGCTTGAAAGAGGTCTTATTAGAGGGCGCGCACTTTGCAGCAGGCAGGCGCGCATGTCAAAAAACGACGCCGCTTTGGGGGTTAAATTGATCGTTTGAATAAAGAACCACGCACCCCGGCCGATAAGCTGTTTCCATGTGCTTTCAGGTAAGGATGTCCCGATGTCGCTCAGGCAGCTCTCCATTCAATGGAAAATCACCCTGCTCGCGGGCCTGTGCCTGCTGGGGATCGTGACCCTGCTGGTGGGTCTGTCGCTGTATCGCATGGCGCAGAGCTCGGAGCAGGTCAAGGCCTCCAGTATGCAGATGCTGGACGAAGCCGCCCAGGCGCGCATCGAGGCTCAAGGTGAAGTGCAGGCGCTGGGCATCCGCCAGCAGTTCATGGATGCCTACCAATACGGCCATGGGTTTTCCCGCCAGGTGCTGTTTTTGCGCGAGCAGGCAGAGAAACGCTTTCTCGACGCCTTCGATACCCGTGAAGACCTGACCCGCCAGGTCAAGGCCGCGCTGCAAGCCAACCCCGACCTGTTGGGTTTGTCTCTGGTGTTCGAAGCCAATGCGCTGGATGGCAAGGACGAGTTGTTCGCCAACCAGGCGGAACTGGGCAGTAATGACAAAGGCCGATTCGCCTTGTACTGGTCGCAGCCGACGCCGGGCAAGATCACTTCGATGGCGCTGCCCGAAAGCGACATGACCGACACTTCCATCAGCCCCAGCGGCGAAAAAGCCAATGCCTGGTTCACCTGCCCGCGTACCACGCTCAAGCCGTGTGTGATCGAACCCTACTTTTATGTGATCGACGGCCAGAACGTGCTGATGACCAGCATCGTGTTCCCGCTGATGGTCAATGGCAAAGTCATCGCGTCACTGTCGGTGGACATCAACCTCAACAGCCTGCAGGCCGTGAGTCAACAGGCCAGCCAGAAGCTGTACGACGGCCAGACCCAGGTCAGCATCCTCAGCCCGACCGGTTTGCTTGCCGGCTATAGCCCGGATGCCAGCAAGCTCAGCCAGCGCCTGGCGCAGGTCGACACGGTCAGCGGCGCGCAACTGGTCAACGCCTTGGCCAGCAGTACTCAAACCCACAGCCTGCGCGCCGGCCATCAGCTCAAGGTACTGGCACCGTTTGCGCCGATCCCTGGGGGCAAGCCGTGGGGCGTGTTGCTGGATGTACCGGAAAAAGTCCTGGTGGCGCCCGCCGAGGCGTTGAAAACCCAGCTGGACGCCGACAATGCCAAAGGCACCCTGCTGGAGCTTGGCCTGGGCCTGCTGGCCGCTGTGGTAGGCCTGATACTGGTGTGGCTGATGGCGCGCAGCGTGACCCGGCCGATCCTCGGCGTGGCACACATGCTTGAAGATATCGCCAGCGGCGAAGGTGACCTGACCCGACGCCTGGCCTATGACAAGCAGGACGAACTGGGCCAGTTGGCCGGCTGGTTCAACCGCTTCCTCGACAAGCTGCAACCGATCATTGCCGAGGTCAAACGCTCGGTGCAGGACGCCCGTGGCACCGCCGACCAGTCCGCCGCGATTGCCACGCAAACCAGTGCCGGCATGGAGCAGCAGTACCGCCAGGTGGATCAGGTGGCGACCGCTTCCCACGAAATGAGCGCCACCGCCCAGGACGTCGCCCGCAGCGCCGCCCAGGCGGCCCAGGCCGCTCGCGACGCCGACCAGGCCACCCGCGAAGGCTTGACCGTGATCGACCGCACCACCGTCAACATTGGCGACCTCGCCGCCGACATGAGCACCGCCATGGCCCAGGTAGAAGGCCTGGCCGCCAACAGCGAGAAAATCGGCTCGGTGCTCGAAGTGATTCGCGGCATCGCCGAGCAGACCAACCTGCTGGCGCTCAACGCCGCCATCGAGGCCGCCCGTGCCGGTGAAGCCGGCCGGGGCTTTGCCGTGGTCGCCGACGAGGTGCGCAACCTGGCGCGGCGCACCCAGGAATCGGTGGAAGAAACCCGCCTGGTGATCGAGCAACTGCAAAGCGGCACCACCGAGGTCGTCGGCTCCATGGGCAACAGCTATCGCCAGGCCCAAGGCAGCGTCGAACAGGTCGGCCAAGCGGTAACAGCCTTGCGCCAGATCGGCGATGCGGTCACGGTGATCAGCGACATGAACCTGCAGATCGCCAGCGCCGCCGAAGAGCAAAGCGCGGTGGCCGAAGAGATCAATAACAATGTGGCGACCATTCGCGATGTGACCGAGTCATTATCGGAGCAGGCTAATGAATCGGCGCGGGTCAGCCAGGCGTTGAACAGCCTGGCGAATCAACAACAGGGGTTGATGGATCAGTTCAGGGTGTAAGCCTAATGGAGATCTACTGTGGGAGAGGGCTTGCTCCCGCTGGCGGCCTGACAGCCGACCAGGGTATTGGATCAGACCGAGTACATATCCATTCCTGCGGTAACGGCCACCTAGGGTTCCGCTTTTACAGCGGGTCACTTTTGAAAAGCGCAAAAGTAACCCAAACGCTCTTGCCCCACCACTCGGCACCTCGCCCAGGCTCGGTGTGCCCGTAATCCGCCATGGATTTGGGGGGCCGCCGCCACGCGCCATCCATGGCGCGGGGCGGCTAAACCGGCATCCCTGCCGGTTTACCCCCCAAATCCCTGTCGAATTCCGGCCAGCGTGGTTTAACGGGGCGCCTAAGATCAAAAGCAGATCAAGATCAAGAGCGACTCGCTGCGCATCGTGGTTACTGACGGTCGCTACGTCAGAGTTGTTTAGATACCTATGCTCATCGGGACATAGGTATCTACACATCTGCTTGCTCTTGCGCTGTTGCTGTTGCTCTGGCTTTTGATCTTGATCTCAGGCGCCCCGTCAAACACGCTGGCCGAACGCAGGCTTGAATCCGTGGGTAACCCGGCAGGACGCCGGGTTAGCCGCCCCGCGCCATGGATGGCGCGTGGCGGCGGCCCACGGATTCAAGCCTGCGTTCGGGCACACCGAGCCTAAGCGAGGTGCCGAGTGTTGGGGCGAAGGCCTTTTGGTTACTTTTGTGCCTTTACAAAAGTGACACGTCGTAAGGGCGTAACCCTAAGTGGCCGTTACCGCAGCAACGGATATGTACTCAGTCTGATCCAACATCCTGGTCGGCTGTCAGGCCGCCATCGGGGGCAAGTCGAATCATCGCACCGCCCCTCCCACATTTGGATCGCGGTGCATCAGTTAGATAGCTATAAGCTGCCAGGCAGCAAGCTCCCTTGCATAGGAGCAGCGGCATACCAAAGTTGTGTAGATACCCATGCTCATCGGGGGCAAGCCCCACATTTGAATCGCGACGCCTCAGTTGGGCAGCCGTTGACTGTCAGGCCGCCACGGGAGCAAGCCCCCACACGTTTAGAGATTTAGCCGGGCATTAACGCTTGGGTAACTCGACCAGTGCCTTAAGCCCACCCAGCTCACTTTCCTGCAATTGCAACGTCCCGCCCCACACCTCGACAATGTCTCGCACGATCCCCAAACCCAGGCCATGTCCGTCAATTTGCTCGTCCAGTCGCGCGCCGCGACCCACGACCTGGTTACGCTGGGCTTCGGGAATACCGGGACCGTCGTCCTCCACCACCAACAGGTAGCCTTGCTGGGTTTCGCTGACGCTCAGCCGAATATCGGCATCCGCCCACTTACAGGCGTTGTCCAGCAAATTGCCAAGCAATTCCAGCAAGTCCTCGCGGTCCCAGGGCAATTGCAGGCCCGGCGAAACGTGATAGCTGAGGTCAAGATGGTCGCCATGGATCATGTTCAAGGTCGCCAGCAGGCCGGGCAGTTCTTTTTCACAATCAAACAAGGCGCCCGGCAGGGTTTCGCCAGCCAGCCGTGCCCGGTTGAGCTCGCGGTTGAGGCGTTGCTGGATTTGCTCCAGTTGGTCGCGCAATAGCTGGCTCAACTGCGGGTGATTCTTGAGCGCCTCACTGGAAGCTGCGCTCAGCAACACCGCCATTGGGGTTTTCAACGCATGCCCCAGGTTGCCGAGCGCATTGCGGGAACGCTTGAGACTGTCTTCGGTGTGCGCCAGCAGATGGTTGATCTGCGCCACCAACGGCTCCAGCTCCAACGGCACCTGGGTATCGAGCTGCGAGCGCTGGCCCTGTTGTAGTTGGGCGATCTGGTTGCGCGCCGTCTCCAATGGGCGCAGGGCGCGGCGCACGGTAACCCGCTGCAGGACCAGCACCAGCAGCAGCGCCGCCAGCCCCATCACCAGGCCAATCTGGCGCATCAGGCGAAAACTCTCCCGCACGGGTGTGTAATCCTGGGCCACGCTGATGGAAATCGGCAGGCCGAAGCGCTTGTAGTCCGAACGCAACACCAGCAATTGCTGGCCTTCCGGCCCCAGTTGCAGGTTGCCCTTGAGCCCCGCTTCGGGCAGTCGGGGCAGTTCCTGGTCCCAGAGTGAACGGGAACGCCAATGGGTATCGGCAAAGTCGATCCGAAAATAATGCCCGGAGAACGGCCGCTGATAGGCCGGTGACAGGCGTTGCTCATCCAGCTGTACGCCGTTGGGCCCGCGCACCAACGCCACCAGCAGGTTCTCACTGTCATTGCGCAGGCCCGCTTCCAGATAGCGTTGCAAACCGGCCTCGAACAGCCACAGGCTGGTTTGTGCCAGCACCACGCCAACGCCCACCATCACGCTGATCAGGCCCAGGCTCAAGCGCCGCTGGATCGACCTCATGCCGGGGCGGCGCCAAACCGATAGCCCTGGCCGCGCCGGGTTTCGATCACACTGCGCCCCAACTTGCGGCGCAGATGGTTGACGTGCACCTCCAGCACATTGGAGTCACGCTCGGTTTCTCCGTCGTACAGATGTTCGGCCAAATGGCTTTTCGACAGGATCTGTTCGGGATGCAGCATGAAGTAGCGCAGCAAGCGAAATTCGGCCGCCGTCAGCTGGATCTCGGCGCCGTCGCGCAACACACACTGGCGCCCTTCATCCAGATGCAGGCCGGCGGCCTGCAGGGTGGGCTGGTTGGCGTGGCCGTGGGAACGTCGCAACAGCGCCTGGATGCGCAGGTAGAGTTCTTCGGGGTGAAAGGGCTTGCTCAGGTAATCATCGGCGCCGGCCTTGAGCCCTTCGATACGCTCGGCCCAGGAATCGCGGGCGGTAAGGATCAGCACCGGGATGGCCAGCGCAGCGGCGCGCCATTGCGCAAGCACTTCAAGCCCGGGCAAACCGGGCAGGCCCAGGTCGAGGATGATCAGGTCATAGGGTTCGCTGCAACCTTGATATGCGGCGTCGCGGCCATCGGCCAGCCAGTCGACGGCATAGCCCTGACGCTGCAGGCCGGCCAGCAGCTCGTCGGCCAGGGGTACGTTGTCTTCCACCAGGAGCAGGCGCATCAGTCTTCCTCATCTTTGATCAGCGCGCCGTCGGTCGCGTTAAGCTTGATCTCGCGTACCACGCCTTCGGTGGTCACCAATTCCACTTCATAGGCGTACTCGCCGTGTTTCTTTTCCAGCTCAGCCTCCAGCAGCCGTGAGCCGGGATACCGTGCCATGGCCTGCTGCAAGAGTTGCTCCAACGGCAGGATCACGCCCTGCTGGCGCAGCTCCAAAGCCTCATCCTGATTCAGGTCGCGGGCCGCCAGGCTGGAGCAAAAAACCATGAGCACCAGCGCCACTCGACTGCCCACGCGTAAATTAACCTTCATTACGTATCCTGATGATTCTTGAGAACCTGTCCGGTGAGCGCGTCCAGTTCAACGTCCCATTCAATGCCGTTGCGATCTTCCAGCTCGACTTCATAGACGTACTTGCCGTATTCCTCATCCAGGTCGCTGTCCAGCAGCGTCGAGCCGGGATGCAGGGCCAGAGCTGTGGCATCCAATTGGTCGAAGGCGACAATAGTAACAGTGGCGGGGACGATCAGTGGTTTGTCCGGGTCCACGGCTGCGGCCGGGGCCGCCGTAACAATGATGATAGCGGCGGCGCCCAGAACAGTGAGGCGCGTCATGATAAGTCTCCGTTACAGGATGTTTTCCTACGCAGGTCACCCTACCTGCTGCAACTTAACTGAAACTGAATTGCCACCATGGCAATTGCGCGCAAGCCGTTTCTCCCACCGTCTGCGATATTTTCTATAATGCCCCGTTCGCCCAATCAGAGACCGGTATGACAGCCATCCATATCAAGTTCCCTGCCCTGACCCTCAAGGCCGGCAAACGCGCCTTCGCCCGCATTCGCGAGGGTGGTCTTGCGCCTGCCGACGTCGGCATTCTCCCCGGTGCGGCTGGCGGCCCCAAGGCCTTGGGCATCCAGGGCCTGGACCTGGCGCTGTTTGGTGACTGGCTACCCCGCATGCCGCGCGAGCGTGCGCTGATCGGCGCGTCCATCGGTTCATGGCGGTTCGCCAGCGCCTGCCTGCCCGACCCTGTGCAAGGCTTGCTGGACCTGGGCCGCTTGTATAACGAACAGCGCTTTGCCAAAGGCGTGACCATGGCCGATGTCAGCCAGAGCTGCCAGCGCATGCTCGATGACCTGCTGGCTGGCCGTGATGCACGCATACTGGACAATCCCGACTATCGCCTGAACATCATGGTGGTCAAGAGCCACGGCCTGCTCGCCGACGACCACCGTGGACGGCTGGGGCTGGGCCTGTCCTCGGTGATCGCCGACAACTTGCGCAGCCGCGCACGGCTGTCGCGGCATTTCGAGCGGCTGATCATTCACGACCCGCGCCAGGCACCGCCGGTGCATCCCCTTCAGGACTTCCCATCGCGCTTCCTCAGCCTGGAGTTGGGCAACCTGCGCCAGGCGCTGCTTGCGTCCGGCTCGATCCCCATGGTCATGCAAGGCGTGCGCGACCTGCCCGGGGCCGGTGCCGGTACCTATCGCGACGGTGGCCTGCTCGATTATCACCTCGACCTGCCCTACCACGGCGATGACATTGTGCTGTACCCGCACTTCACTGACCGAGTCATCCCCGGCTGGTTTGACAAGGGCCTGCCATGGCGACGCAGCAGCCCGCAAGGCTTGCAGGATGTGTTGCTGCTGGCGCCCTCCAGGGACTACCTGGCACGCCTGCCCTACGGCAAACTGCCGGACCGCAGTGATTTCAAGCGCTTCATGGGCGATGACCCAAGCCGCAACAAGTATTGGCAAACCGCGATGAGCGAGAGCCGGCGACTAGGGGATGAGTTTTTGGCCTTGGCGGATAACGGCGCGCTGGGCGACCGACTGCTTGCCCTTTAACGGTAGGAGCGGTGTGCGCAGGGGCTGCTCAAACTGTTAAACTCGCCGACTGCCAGACACCTGACCGAGCTGAAAACACTGTGGAAATCTTCAAGGAATTTACATTCGAATCCGCCCACCGCTTGCCCCACGTGCCGGAGGGCCACAAATGCGGGCGCCTGCATGGGCATTCGTTCAAGGTCGCAATCCATCTGAGCGGCGACCTCGATCCCCATACAGGCTGGATTCGCGACTTTTCGGAGATCAAGGCGATTTTCAAGCCGCTCTACGAACGCCTCGACCACAACTACCTCAATGACATCCCCGGTCTGGAAAACCCCACCAGCGAAGTGCTGGCCAAGTGGATCTGGAATGAATTGAAGCCCTTGCTGCCCGAGCTCAGTGCGATTCGTATCCATGAAACCTGCACCAGCGGTTGCATCTATCGCGGCGAGTAAGCGATCGCGTGTCGGAAAACCACCTGCGGGTGGTTTTTTCCGAAGTGCCAGTGGCATTTTTCAGAGGAGTTCATTGCAATGATGCGCCCCGCCACTGTCGATGATGTTGCTGCCATTGAGGCCATCGCCCAGGCTGCTTATTCGCCTTACATCTCGCGCATCGGCCGCAAACCCGCGCCGATGCTGGAAGACTATCGCCAGCGAATCGAGGCCGGTGGCGTATATGTGTTGGACCATGCGAGGCAGGTCCAAGGCTTTATCATCCTGCTCGATACCGACACTGGCCTGCTGTTGGATAACCTGGCCGTGGCACCGGCTGCCCAAGGCCTGGGGCTAGGGCGCGTGCTGATGGATTTCGCCGAGCGACAAGCAGCCGACTCTGGCTACACGCACATCTACCTGTACACCAATGAGGCCATGACCGAGAACATCGCGCTATACGCTCGTCGAGGGTATGCACAAACCCATCGGGCCGTGGAAAACGGTCTGCGCCGGGTGTACATGAGCAAAGTTCTGCAGGCGATTTAACAGATCCAACTTGTGTCACTGCTGCACCGTTTTCGCGCTTGACCGGCAACCCGGGCATGACCTTCTCTGCGACACTTCCCGGTTTGACTATAAATACGCTGCACAACCTGGGCGCATCACTGCCTCTGACTTGGCACGCACGCTGCAACAGGCCTGCGTCACTCATCCAGGGAGCAACCCACATGACGCAGCAGGAACCCGGCAACGATTACCCCCTCAGCGAAGTCCCGTTGCATGCGCGCAAGGGCCTGGCATCCACGGCCATGGTGCTGCTGGGCTTCACGTTTTTTACCGCGACCATGTTTGCCGGCGGCAAGCTTGGGGTGGCGTTCAGTTTCACCGAGATGCTCGGCGTCGTGGCCCTGGGTAACCTGTTGCTGGGTATCTACGCCGCAGGTCTGGGTTACATCGCCTTCAAGAGCGGCTTGAACTCGGTGCTGATGGGGCGTTTCTGCTTTGGCGAAGTCGGCAGCAAGCTCAGTGACTTGATCCTCGGTTTTACCCAGATTGGCTGGTATGCCTGGGGTACTGCCACGGCGGCCGTGGTATTGGGCAAGTATTTTGAATTGAGCCATGGCAGCGTACTGGGGTTGATGGTGGTGTTTGGCTTGCTGTTCTGCGCCACGGCCTACGTGGGGTATCGCGGGCTGGAAATCCTGTCCTATATCGCCGTGCCGGCCATGGGCATATTGCTGGTGCTGTCGATGTGGGTGGCGACCGTGAAAGTCGGCGGCCTGGATGGTCTGCTGGCGGTGGTGCCAACCGGTGAATTGGACTTATCCACGGCGATTACCCTGGTGTTCGGCACCTTTGTCAGCGGTGCGACCCAAGCTACCAACTGGACGCGCTTTTCACGCTCGGCCAAGGTCGCAGTGCTGGCCAGCCTGATCGGCTTTTTTATCGGCAATGGCCTGATGGTGCTGATCGGCGCCTATGGCGCCATCGTCTATCAGCAACCGGATGTGGTGGAAGTCTTGCTGCTGCAGGGTTTCGCCATGGCGGCGATGGCCATGTTACTGCTCAACATCTGGAGCACCCAGGACAACACCATCTACAATTTTGCCGTCGCCGGCTGCAACCTGCTGCGCACCCGACGCCGCAAGACCGTGACCCTGGCCGGTGCGGTGATCGGCACCCTGCTCGCCTTGCTTGGCATGTACGACATGCTGGTGCCGTACCTGATCCTGCTGGGCACGGTCATCCCGCCGATTGGCGGGGTAATCATGGCGGACTTCTTCTATCGCCATCGTGGTCAATACCCACGCCTGGCGGATGCTCGCCTGCCGGCGTTCAACTGTCCCGGTCTGGTAGCGTATGGGGTGGGTACCGTGCTGGCGTTCAACTCGCCGTGGGTCGCACCACTGGTGGGGATTGTTGCCGCGTCGCTGACCTATATGCTGCTCAGCGCCATACTACGTGCCATGACCGCCTGGACATCGGTATCGCCCTGAGTATCAGGCGGCTGTCTGCCTGATTGTTTTTAGCCAAGAGGAACTTGACCATGCACATCATCAATGCCCGCCTGCGCAACCGTGAAGGCCTGCATGATCTGCACCTGGAACACGGCCGGATCGCCAGCATTACTGCGCAAACCGGCATGCCGACACTCACGAGCGGCGACCTGGACGCCGCCGGTAACCTGGTCATACCGCCCTTCGTCGAACCCCACATCCACCTCGATGCCACCCTCACCGCCGGGGAACCGCGCTGGAATATGAGCGGCACGCTGTTTGAAGGCATCGAGTGCTGGGGTGAGCGCAAGGCCACTATTACCCTGGAAGACACCAAGACCCGCGCAAAAAAAACCATCCAGGCCCTCGCCGCCCACGGCATCCAGCATGTGCGCACCCATGTCGACGTCACCGACCCGGATCTCACGGCACTCAAGGCCCTGCTGGAGGTGCGCGAAGAAAGCACACACCTGGTCGACCTGCAAATCGTCGCCTTCCCCCAAGAGGGCATCGAGTCGTTCCGCAATGGCCGCGAGCTCATGGAGGAAGCCGTTCGCCTGGGCGCCGACGTGATCGGCGGTATCCCCCACTTCGAATACACCCGCGACCAGGGGGTCAGTTCGGTGAAATTCCTCATGGACCTGGCCGAACGCACGGGCTGCCTGGTGGACGTGCACTGTGACGAAACCGACGACCCGCACTCACGCTTTCTCGAAGTTCTCGCCGAGGAAGCCCGCAGCCGCGACATGGGCGCGCGGGTCACCGCCAGCCACACCACGGCCATGGGTTCCTACGACAACGCTTACTGCGCCAAACTGTTCCGTCTGCTCGGGCATTCAGGCATCAGCTTTGTCTCCTGCCCCACTGAAAGCATCCACCTGCAAGGCCGCTTCGACAGCTTCCCGAAACGCCGGGGCGTCACCCGTGTCAACGAACTGCTTGAGGCCGGCATGAACGTGTGCTTCGGCCAGGACTCCATCGTTGATCCCTGGTACCCCCTGGGCAACGGCAACATCCTGCGAGTCCTGGAAGCGGGCCTGCACATCTGCCATATGCTCGGCTACCGCAACCTGCAAAGTGCCCTTGACCTGGTGACCGACAACAGCGCCAAGGCCATGGCTCTGGGCGACCGATATGGGCTGCAGGCCGGTCGCCCCGCCAACCTGCTGATCCTGTCCGCCGACAGTGACTATGAAGTCATTCGCAGCCAGGGCCTGCCGCTGTACTCAATCCGCAACGGTAAGGTGCTGATGAAACGACAGCCGGCGCAAGTCGAGTTTATGTAATCCGGCTGGCTAGACGATTGAGTCGATGTCCAGCGTTTGCGCCTTTGCCTGATCATGGTGTGCAGGCGGCGGAATGCTGGCAAATTGGGCAAACTCGCGGTTTTCAGGGTGACTGAACCAACGTTTGAGGCTCGATTGCAGGGGCGCAGACTGTGCATGACTGCCGTAGACGTCGCGAGCTTCAAGGCGACGCCAGCGCAGGGTTTCCAGGCGCTCGCGGCTGGTGTGCAAACGGTCGATCTCGGCGTTCAAGGCATCGGTAGGTTCATAGCTGCGATCATTGGCTGGACGCTGGCGGGCAAGTTCCCGCCGTTTGGCTCTCAATTGCTCGCGCATGTCTTCGAGGGCGCGGTCGAGCAGCTCAAACTCCCTCAAGGTCACCAGGGGGCCTTGGCGATCCAGGGCTTGCTGCCAGCGCCGCAGTGTGGCCCAGGCTGCGGGGATGTAGCTGGCGGTCATGAAGTGTTGGCGGGCCTGAAAAAGTTGCCGCAGCAGATTGTCACGGGCGGGCATATCGCCCTGGAGTTGCAATGCGCGATGACAGCCCGCCTCCTGGATGGACTCACAGCCAGGTCTCCATAGCACCGAAGAATGAGTGCCGTCCGGGAGCGTGATCGGCATGAAGTGATGTTGCTCACCGTGATGTTGATAGGGGTTGCCGCCCACCCGTACAAGCCCCGCGGCGAACAGCAGGCCACCGGGCGCGGGGGCACTGAATAAGGTGACAGCGCCCGGAATCCAGAGTTTGGCCGTGGTGTTCATCCAGCGCGCCGGAACGCTGGGGACGGGGTCGTTGTGATTGACAATTCGGTGATGGACCAGGGATGAGGCGCCGGCGATGAACTCGGAGTCGGCGGCGCGAGGGGCGCCATAGGTGTAGAGGAGAATGTTGTAGTTAGCATCCGGGGTTCGGCGCAGCCCTTCGGCCAATAGCAATGCAATAGCGCCGCCAAGGCTGTGACCACAAATCACAATGCGCTGGCCGATATGGAATTGGTCAAGGTATTGCAATACGAAATCACGCATAGCCCGGTAAGCCTGGTAAAAGCCCTCGTGGACTTTACCAACGCCCTCGACGAAAGCCACTTGATGGGCGTCCGCGTCGCGTAGCGCATCAGCACCACTGACGGTTCCTCGCACGGAGATCAGAATGACCTCGTCGTGGTGAGTGATGAACGCCTGGGTGTCAGTGCCAAATTTTTCGTCATCGAAAAAATGCAGGCGTGCGGGGTGTTCCTGCTCGTCCTTCAGTTCCGGGCGATTTTGGGGATACAAGTCAGGATCGAAAGGCAAGATTTCGAAACGCCGGGAGTATGGGACGTCTTCATAGAGCGGATAGAAACGCTGCGTTTGCTTCGGATCGATTTGCCAGGCTTCGTGATACACCGACAGCTGTTCAGCGAACAGATTTCCAACGCTTGGATCTAACGGAAACCGGACCTCCTTTAAGGGTTTTTCTTGAGGGACTTGCCCAAAATCGCAATAACTCAACGCAGCAAACAATGCCAGTTGATACACATTGAGGGCACAGATGTTGTCTTCGACAGATAGCATTGGGCGCAAGGCCCGCAATGGTCGTACCTCGAGAATGGTGTGCTTGTTTGGAAACAGCACGATACCCGCTAATGTTGGCTCGGGCGGGCCGAATCCCAGCTCGGCCATCATTTTCAATGAATGACGTTTGGGACGATGGGTACGAGGCGTTATCGGAGGCAAGTGGGCGACATGTCGAACCAGATCTCTGACTTCGACTTGATAGAACCGGTCAGCTTGTTGTTGAGCAGGATTGGCTTCAACACGACGCCCATGGGACGTAGAAAATTTAGTTTGTTCTGCCCGAACTTGAAGCTCGCTGATAGGAAGTTGATACGTCGGCCGCATCATTAATCGGCGATATGGCTGTTCTGCTCCTGAATAAAGTTCGTCAAAAACAAGAACCACGGGACCGCTATAAATATCTTTTAACTTGGCGCCCCCCTCTCCGTTCAATCGACCTTTGTACTGCTGTCCTGCACTGTCGCGAACGGTATACGGCAGACCGCCATACATCGTTCCTACTCCGACTTCGTCGACTAAGCAAAAGCTCACCCACTGCCCTCGTAATGAACAAGCTAGCGTGCTATCACTGAAAAATGATCGCTTCCTTGCGTCCGTGCACATGACTCACTCCTTCACTCACACGATGGATAGATATCGCAAATGCGACCGTCCGGCATTTTTATAGGTTTAAAATCGGTCGTGTTGCCGTTGCAGTAGGCATCCCGATCAGAGAAGTCCTTACCTTTACAGCGTTTCCACCCTCCTGGAACAGCTACCCAGTTATCGTCAAAAGCGGGTCTCTCCTCATCAGTCAAAGTCAGCACCATCCTCAGGGTTTTTCCTGGGAGTTCGTCTCGTTGCGCGAATCCACCTACTCGTGTTTTTTGCAATTTCCCCTCCGCATTAACCGAACGGCATTGGAGAATTTTCCTAATCCCGTGAAGAGGGCCTACAGTCCGAAACAACCATTGACACTGGCCCGAAAAATCCTGCGCATCTGACTCCCGCATCCCGGGCATATCCAGAGAATCTCTGATAGAGATAGTGGCAATATCCCCACCCACATCCGTACTCCGCTTTCCCCACTTCGCATAGAAATCAAACTCCAGACTACGTAGCACCAACGGACACCCCTCTACCGTTTCAGTCAGCGGCAACTCATAACTCACCGTGCTCGCGACAGGTTTGTAGTCCGTAAAAAAGACTTTCCGCTCTGGTCTCTTGCCTCGGCGTCTCGGCAAGGCGCACATCTCACCCGTTGCAGGTCGATAATTAGCTGCCGTCTTAAGTTCGAACTGCGGCGGCAAATCCACCTCCAACGTGAAATGCTCCACGGCCCTCCCGGTACAACCCGAAAGGCCTGCTACCGCAACCACAAGCAACCCCACTTTCATCCATTTATTCACCCTTCCCGTCCTCCCTGCGCCACTGCCCCACCACCCGTTCAAAATGCGCCCCTGGCGCCTCGCCTCCCCTCGGTTGCCAATGGACAAAACTGTTGCGGGTCGCCTCTTCCAACCGACGCACCACCAAAAACTCCAATTGCTCCGGCGTGCGCCATTTCCAGGTGCGCGCCTGCTCCAATACCTGGGCCAACCAGACCCTCGGGTCTTGAAACTCAACCAATGCAGCCAGGTCTTCACTGTGCTCGGCTAACAGGTAGCGCAGGATATTGGCGTGCAGGATTGCTTCGGCCTGGGGATTGGGTGCGCCCAGCCAGGGTGGCGGGTCGGGTACCGGGTAGTCGCCTGGTGCGGGATTCTCGGCCTGGCACCAACGGCCTTCATGCCAATAGCACACGCTGATGAGCGGCCCGAGGTAGTGCGGCCAATGCGCTTTCGATAAATGGGACAAGGCACGACCCAGGGTGCGGTTGTCGTGAATGCGATAAAGCACCTGCTGGCCCTTGGGGCCCAGCAGCAATCGCGCGCGCCAATGTCGCGTCACATCGTCCAGATCGGCAGCCGGCAAACTGCCCATCCACCCCCAATTCGACTCGGGGTGTTGCAGCAGCTCGACCAATGCAGGTTCCTGCATCTGCTCCAGCAACACTATGACCGGGCCTGAGCTCGCTAACTGCGCCGCATCGGTCTCGCTGCAGAGTTCGCAATAGCGCGATAGGCTGCACCCTGCCAACAGGGGCTGGCGAGCCGTGTTCTGGCCCTCCAGCATCAGGCACAGCGCATACCCCCTCTGCCGCTGTTGGGCTATCCAGCGATTGGGCAAGCTGTCCATCAAGCCGCCCTTCCCGCGATATCGCAGCCGCCTTCTCGGCAGTCTTCGCACAGGGGGCAAAAATCCGCGCCCAGTTGCTTGGCCAAGTCCATGATGATGCCTTGCACCGCGCAAACCGGCGCGGCAACCCGCCCAGAGCCCACCGGATGGGATACCGACGGTGTGCCGCCAAGGCTGATGGTGCGGCTGCTGAAAATACTGCCGGCTTGAATCACCAGGTGCTCTCCACCCGCCTTCAGGCTCAGTTTCGCACCCGCGTCGATTACCAGGCTGGCACCCGCCTTGAGATGAACCTGCTGGCCGGCTTCGATCACTATGGTCCGGCCCACTCGGGTCAGGCTATCGCCCTGCACGTCAAGGTAATCATGCGCCTTGAGCGTTACCCTGCGATCACCGTCGACGTGGCGATGCTCCTCGCTTTCCAGCCGGACCGTGCTCACCCCCCGAATGATTTCATGCCTCTGCCCGGCGACTTCCAGGCGGCTGTCACGGCCCACCTGTTGCTCCAGGTCGCGTTGTGCGCGCAGGTAGATCAGTTCTTCGCCGCGCCTGTCTTCAAGGTGCAACTCGTTGGCCCCTGCTCCGTGGGGAGAACTGCGGCTACGCAGAACGCTGCGCGTCTTGTGCTGTGGCAAGGGGTAGGCGGGCAGGTGCAGCGCGTTGGGCAGGCAACCGCTGACCAGGGGTTGGTCGGGGTCGCCCTCCAGGAAGCTCACCAGCACTTCCATGCCCACCCGTGGAATGACCATGGCGCCATACCCATCCCCCGCCCAACCGGACGCCACCCGCAGCCAACAGCTGCTGGTATCGTCAGGTTTGTCCAGGCGATCCCAATGAAAGCGCACCTTCACACGGCCATAGGCATCGCAATGGATGTCCTCACCCGCGGGCCCGGTCACCGTCGCGGTTTGGCTGCCACTGATCGTCGGCTTGGGGTGCTTGAGCGGCGGTCGATGCTCTGCGCGCCAAGGTGTCGCAGTGAAGCGGTTGCGATAGCCTTGAACCCTGTCGACTTCAAATGCGGCCTCCTCCAACACCTGCGGTTGGTAGCCCTCATGACGCACCGAAGTCAGTAGCCACAAGTCGTTGCAGACTGGATCCGGGTGGTCACGCAACTCAAGAAAGTGACCGCTGCATAACGCCGGCTGATTGCTCTTGCCCAATACTCGATGACTATCACGCTGATGACGCTCCAGGCTGCGTCGCGCCAGCTGCGCCCCCCGTGCACAACCGGTGAACCCGGCGGGGTAGCCATAGTCTTCCAAAGGGTCTGTGGCTCCGGCCTGGACTTGCAGGTGTAACGAAGGATGCTCAAAGTCGAAGTCACGGCGTACGGTGCGTTGGCTGCGGGTTTGCAGGCGCCGGTCGAAACGCTGGACGACCCGGGCCTCGAGCGCCGGATCAGGCGATGAACAATAACGCTGCGCCGGTAACCGTCGAAATACTGTCTGGTCATCACCAAACACCAGCAGATGATTGTCCGTACTGTGGCGAAAATGGAAGTGAATACCCTCCTCTTCACACAATCGCTGGATGAAGTGCAGGTCGGACTCCATGTATTGCACGCAGAATGTCCGCGGGGGATACACCACCGGCCCCAGCTCGAAGGTATAGGTATCGGCGAGAATACCGTGGTGCTCAAGGATCGTCGCAATGATCTGCGGCACGTTGCGCTGCTGGAAAACCCGCTGGTTGCGGCGATGGGCAAGCCATGCAAGGCGGGGGGCCAGCGTCAGGTGATAACGGGTAAACCGAAGACCTGGGTCATCCCGGCCGATGGCGTAGACCTGCCCGTGCAGGCCTGTATCCACCTCGCCGAAGGCCAGATAGGCGGGTTGACGAAGCAAGGCTTCCAGGTCAAGGGAAGGGTCTTCGCTGATCAATTGCATGTTAATGAAGTACGGCTGGTCGAGGGCTTCGTGACCTTTGAAGGCCAACACCTGGAAGTCCGTATTAATTCCTGGAAAAGACAATTTAAAACGTGAGGAAGAAAACGCGTGAACCATCCTTTGTTACCCGCCATCAACTTTTTCGATTGAAATACTCTTCCTCGCCAACCCTTAATGGCTTGCGAAAAAAAGCACCTGAACACGCTAAAGCTTAGCGATTTCGGCAGCGTTTTGGATGTTGAAAAACAAAAGAGAAATTTCGTACATCGCGGCTGTAACTATCTTTTTAAACAATGCAAAATGCTGAAAAAAAAGCCTTCGCTAATATCAAGTAAGTTCTTACTTTGAATTGCAGTTTCACAACTAATCATTCAGGAAACAGCTGACATTACTTTAAGCCGCCCGAGGTTTTCACAGGTACAGGTTTTTAATCGGGTGGCCCACCCGGACTGACACTCAACGAGTTCCTAGCCTGCGCCCGCAAACGCACTGGCGCCCCTGCGCTTTTTACCCCGCACGCGAAGGGAACCCTGCTCGCTCGAAAAGGCCTGATGTGCAAGGATGTCACGCCGGACATCGTTCGCTGAACGCAAAACCAAGGATTTTTCATGACTGCCATTGCTACCCCACCCCCCGTGGTTCCCGGGCGGTTGGAACAAATGTCCACCCGTATCGCTTTTTTTATCGCCGGTTTTGGTATTGCCGCGTGGGCGCCCTTGGTGCCGTATGCCAAGGCGCGCGCGAACCTGAACGAAGGCACGCTTGGTCTATTGTTGTTGTGCCTGGGGGTAGGTTCGATCATCGCAATGCCGGCGGCGGGCGCTTTGGCGTCTCGCTACGGTTGCCGGCGCGTGCTTACTGCCGGGACGCTGATGATCTGCCTGGCCCTTCCGATTCTGGCCACTGTCAGTTCGATCCCATTACTGATCGCCGGGTTATTCCTGTTTGGTGCGGGCCTGGGCACCGTGGACTCCACCGTGAATCTGCAAGCCGTCATCGTTGAGCGCGCCAGTGGCAAGACCATGATGTCAGGGTTTCATGGCCTGTTCAGCCTGGGTGGCATTGTCGGCGCGGCAGGAGTTTCCGGTCTGCTGGGGCTGGGCCTGTCGCCCCTGCAGGCGACCCTGGTGGTGGTCATTATCATGGCCGTTGCGCTGCTCAAGGCTGCACCGCATCTGTTGCCGTATGGCAGTGAAAGCTCAGGCCCTGCATTTGCAGTGCCCCACGGAGTGGTGCTGTTTATCGGCTGCCTGTGTTTTATCGTGTTCCTGGCTGAAGGTGCCGTGCTGGATTGGAGTGCGGTATTCCTGAGTGCTGAGCGTGGCCTTGATGAGGCCTATGCCGGCCTTGGCTACGCGGCATTTGCCTTGACCATGACCGCTGGGCGCCTGACCGGTGATGCTATTGTCCGACGCTTGGGCACCTTGCGTGTGATCGTGATTGGAGGCGCGCTGGCCTGCGCCGGCTTGCTTCTGGCGACACTATTACCCGCCTGGGAAACGGCGTTGCTCGGGTATGCACTAGTGGGTGCCGGGTGTTCGAATATCGTGCCGGTTCTTTACACTGCCGTCGGTAAACAAAAGGTCATGCCGGAACATATTGCGGTGCCGGCCATCACCACCCTGGGGTATGCCGGTATTCTCGCCGGTCCCGCCATGATCGGTTTTATTGCCCATGGCAGCAGTTTGAGTACCGCCTTCGTACTGATTGCGGTGTTGCTGGCGGCAGTCGCTATCAGCGGCAAAATTCTCAAGGTGTAGTCCACGACGTCAACGTGCTTTGCGAGCTTTTTGCTGCTCCTGCCAACGTTCGAGGTTTTTGTCGCACAGGTGGCCTTCTACATGCGGCGGGCCAAACAGGCGTGGGGTATTCGCGTGCTCCAGCGCAGGTAGCAGACCCGGCCGCTCAACGATGTTCTTCGCCGTGTAGACGCACAGTTCGCTGTACTTGGATCGGGGCATCCCGGTGGACGGGTCCAGCACTGGGTTGCCCTGTTGATCGACCTCATACGGATCCTGCATGACTGCCTTGAGCTTGGCGATATCAACGTACTGGTGCTGTTCGAAAAGAAAGGTCCGATCCTTGGTTTTATCTCTCAAGTGCTCGAACTGCGCTTGCAGCGCCTCAACCACTTCAGCGTTGCCCTGGGCATGAAAGGGATCCTGACTGAAGACGCTCGGGGAACTGTTGCCCTGCAATGCCCGGGCCGCTGCCCTGAGACTATCTCGCGTGATATCACCGTCACGACTGAAGATCGTATCGCTTAGTCGCGGGCGCTCGAGGATTTCCCTGACGACTTGGATCGCGGCATCCAACTCCTCGTTTTTTCCGGTGGGTTCAGCGGCTATCCGCTGCAATGACAACCAGGTCAAGCGCCCATCATTCAGGTACGGGTGCAGCAGCCCGAAGGTTTTCTCCAACGCACCCGCCAACTGCTTGTCTGTGTAGTTGGGGCCCGGCGGGGAAAACTGCGCCCGCTCCATGGGCAAATTCTGCAAATTTCGATGACGCAGGGCAGACAATGCACCGCGCAGCAAGAAGGGCTTGCGAAGTCCACCAGTCGCGCGCTCGGAGGGCGTTTCACCCCAGGCGCCAGCGTTGTCGACCGATGGTGGCGCCATTGGTTGCGTAACTGGTACACCAGGGGCGAGAGACCGGCCGGGAGGTAGTACACCATCGATTGACATGGGCTTTCTCCAACTCTTTGAGGTGCATATCCGCTTGGTGATCGGCTCGGTGATGGCCAATATCAACGAATGGATTCCACTCGGACGAGCACCTCATGTGTGGCTGGATGAACCCGGCAGTTCCGTGCGAGCAACGAATACCAATGACAATATGTAAAATCGCAACCAACGACGCTCAGCCCAACTTGCGCCTGCGCCACCAACCCGCGAGGGTGTGAATCAACCCGACGTTTTTTATCGAATCAGCGCCCTCTCCCGAGGTCTGTACGTCCGCTAGCATTCCCCTAGAAAAGTCGTCCGGAACGGGCGCCTGGAATTGGCGCTGTCCGGCAAACGCTTTCATGCGCAGGGCTTGGGCCGCATATTCCTTGGCAGGAGTGTGCAAACTTCGCGTTGCTGCGCCCTCCTCTGGTACCGCAAGATTTGCGTCCTGGGCGCTGCGCAAGAGTTCAAGGCGATGGGATTGGGGGGAGTTAAACGAGGTTGAAGTCATGAGTTTGCCCTCACTCGGAATCTGAAAAGCGGCGGCTGAATCACTACTGTAGCTATCAGCTATGTGGCAAATGAGCGTAATCCGTTCCTCGAACCATTGAGTCAGGCGCCGCATTCGCCGTGCAGCGCCTGTAGGTTGGTCACTTGGACAATAGGACCAATGCTCTCCAATTGATGTTTCCGTCTCCGTTTGTACTGGCGAGGTCATCCATCAGCTTGAGCAGGTTACTTCGCTTGATCACTGCCTGGGCCAACTGGATAAGGTGGTCCTTTTCAGCGTCGCCTGTGAAAGGCTGGCGGGCGAGATTTTTCAGGTCGCGGATTCTCAGGTCCGGGCCCCAGGGCCAGCCCTTCAATTCGTCAAAGTGCTCGAGCATCTCAGCGGCCAACTCCTTGTCAGTCTTGTACTTGAAGTAGTTTTCGCCCTTGATGACCGCGATCACGTTCTGGAAGTCGATGAGATTATCCAATGCACCGGTAGACGTATGTCGGTCAAGCGCCGCCATCAATTCCGGACGCCGCAGCAGCTCATTGGCCAAACGAATGTTCTCCCGCATGGCAGGGTTAGGCGACCACCCTCTTCTCGCCATCGCAAGAATGCTGTCAACACTGATATACCCGGGATTCCTGGGGTCCCTGAAAGCATGGAAGTTGTCGCGCAATTGCTCTGCCAACTCTTCATTGTTCTTCAGCGAGTATTGTGGATCCGGCCTGCCGGGTGCGACCGGATAGGGCCTGCCTCCTTCGGTAGGGTCCGGTCGTGGTGGTGGGCCGCCGCAACCTGGGTTCGGCCTCGGTGGTGGGCCGCCGCAACCTGGGTTCGGCCTTGGTGGTGGGCCGCCGCAACCTGGATAGGGATGCGGGCGATGCCCGGTAAACCATTGGCTCATCCACTGTTTGAACTGGTTCATGAAATCCTGCATCGCAGGAGCGTGATGATGGTGGTGGTAGTGGTGGTGGCGGTAGCCAGACACATCTGCGCCAGTGGTTGTCGACTGATGGTTGCCGAACACTGGCCCGGCCTTACTTTCCGCGGATTGAAAACTTACATTGGCAGCGCTCTGGCCATTGAAGAGAGGCGCAGCAGGCGCTGCACGAGTGGTTCTGACCTCTGACCTGGCAGTGGCATTGGCCTGCGAAGGATCAGAGGTTGATGAGGTAGAGACGGGGGATGGATCCAACATCGGTACCGACATGCGTTTCTCCATTACAGTGGGCGCGATTTTCAGCTTGTCGCTCCAACGTAGTGTCGAAGCCCATCAGCTTTCCCATGTGTGGTTTTTTGTCGGAATCAGTTCCTGTGCCAGCAACAATATATGCTGAGCCAGTGTAGGAAACGGATCGAGCGGACAATGGTCTTTTAGCTGCTGCCCAGGCAAAGCGGCGGCGAGCCCGAGCAAACAAAAAATCGCAACCCGTGGGTTGCGATTTTTCCTATCAACTGAATATCAGAACCCGACGCTCGCCTGGACGAAGAACGTACGCGGCTCACCCAGGTATATCCCGGCGTTGTTGTCGCTGGAGCGCGTGTAATGCTGCTGGTCGAAGACGTTCTTTACGCCTACGCCCAGCTTGAGGTTCGACAGTTGCGCGCCAAAATCATAGCCGCTACGCAGGTTGACGGAGACATAACCTGGGATGTCGCCATATTGGCCATCGTCGGTGCCCTGGGTAATGTAGGTGGTGCCGGTACCTGGCGCACGCTGCTTGGATTGCGCATAGACATCAAGGTTATGGGTCCAGTGGTTGACGTCGTAGCGCAGGCCCAACGTCGCCACTTCACGGGAGTACAGGGGCAGGTCGCGGCCCTTGAACGGTACATCACCTTCGGAGGTGGCCTTGGTATAGGTGAAGCCGGCGTTAGCCGTCAGCCCGTCAAGGCGCGGGTCGAGATTGGACAGGTCGTAATGGGCCGAGGCTTCGATACCGGAGTGCTTGGTGGCGCCGAGGTTGGTCCAGCCTACATCGTTGCTGACGTATTGCAGCTCATCCGAGAAGTCGATGTAGAACAACGTCACTTCGCCGCCCCAGACGCTGTCGTTGTAGCGCGTTCCGAGCTCGTAGGTCTTGGCTTTTTCCGGGTTAAGGCCATTGGCGGTCTGGTTGCCGGTGCCGCCCTGGCCCAGCTGGAAATACTGCAGGCTGCCGAAGGAGGTTTCGTAATTGGCGAACAGTTTCCAGGCGTCGGAGACGTGGTACATCACACTCAGGGCCGGCAAAGGTTCGTTGTTGTGGATCTCGCGGCGTTTTTCATCGGTACGCTTGCCGTTCAGGGCCACGACGGGGCGGTCATGCCATTCGGTGCGGATATCTTCAAAGCGGATGCCCGGGGTGATGGTCCATTTGCCAATATCGATTTTGTTGTCGATGTAGAAGGCATTGGCTTCGGTGCCACCGGTGCGGTCCTGATAGACATGACCATCGCTCTGTCCGCCCGGCGTCGGCACGTTGTTGACCAGATTCAGGCTGGTGGCTTGCTCGTGCATGCCTTCCTTCAGGTAGCGGTAGCCAACGCTGACTTCCTGGGTGCTCGGGCCCAGGTCGAACACATGGGACACCCGCGGCTCGATACCAAAGGTGTAGTAGGTGCGCGGATAGGAACTGAGTGTTTTCAAATCACGGTTGGCGATGTTGCTGCCACGGAAGCTGTCGGAGTAGTAGGTCAGCACTTCGGCCTGGGTGCGATCGTCGATCTGGCGGATGTACTTGAAGGACACGTCCTTGCGGCGACCACTGAAGTTGTCCCAGTCGCGCACGGACTGATACGGGTTGGCGTCGAACTGCTGCTGGGTCAGGCCGCCGGGCATGTCGGCGCTGGCGTCGTAGTAGTGGAAGTTCAGCGAAAAGTCGTCTTGATCAGTGGGCGCCCAGTGGGTCTTGAAGATCACGTCGTCGATATCGTTGGAGTTATTGCTGTTGCGGTAGCCATTGCCGTTGACCCCGGAGTAAAGCAATGCAGCGCCGATGCCGTTGTCTGCCGTGCCACCAATGAAGGCGTTCTCCACATGCTTCCAGCCACCATGGGCGGAAGTCTGCAGGGTGGTGCCGACCTCACCGGAGAATTTCTCCGGAATTGCGCGGGTCACGAAGTTGATCACCCCACCCACGTTCTGTGGCCCATAACGTACGGAGCCGGCCCCGCGGACAACGTCGATGCTTTCAAGGTTACCGGCAGAAATCGGCGCCATCGACAGTTGCGGCTGGCCATACGGGGCGAAGGCCGCCGGTACGCCGTCGATCAGCACGGTGGAGCGCGGCGACAGGCGTGAGGTCAAACCGCGTACACCGACGTTGAGGGAAATATCGCTGCCGCCGGTGCCGTTGGCTTCCTGCACCTGCACGCCAGGCACGCGGCGCAGTACGTCACCGACGTTCATCGCGCCCTGCTCCACCATGGCTTCGCGGCGCACCACGGTACGCGCGCCCGGGTGGTTTTGCACCACGGCGGCATCGGCATCGCCGAGCCAGTCGCCCACCACCTTGATATCGGTGACTCCCAGCTCCAGCGGTGAACCCGCTTCCCCGGTGCCGTTGCTCACCGGGCGCAGGGTCACTGAGCCGGCGTCGATCTGGTAATCCAGCCCACTGCCTTGCAGCAGTTGGCGCAGGACTTGTTCGGGCGAGAGGTTGCCATCCACCGCCGGCGCTTGCTTGCCGGCCACCATGTCGGGGCTGAAGAACACTTGCAGCGAAGTCTGTTGGCCCAGTTGGCTAAGCGCGGCACCCAGTGATTGGGCGCGGATATGTATGCCATCGGCCGCATACGCGGCAGGCAGCGCGGTACTGACTGCAATGGCCAGGGCCAGGGGCGCCCAGCGGGAGGTTTTATTGTTGTGGAGGGCGAGTTTTTTCACGTCGAACCTAGTCCTGTGATCGCAAGAGTGTGCGGTTGTTAATGCAAACCAGTTGCAGTTGCAGGAGAAGACGAACAACTCGAAAAAAACCTGAATGTCAGCGTGAAATAATTTCCTGGCTGCCGTCCGGCAAGGTGCGCAAGGCCACGGGGAGGATGTGTGGCAAGGCTTTGAGCAAGGCGTCGGTGTCACTGGATTTGAATACGCTGGTCAGACGCAGGTTGCCCACCGCTGCCGTACTGACACGCAGCGGTTGCTCACGGTAGCGCGACACTTCCCGGGCCACCTCGCCCAAGGTGGCGTTGTTGAACACCAGTTTGCCGGTACGCCACGCGGTCAGTTCTTCAGGGTTCACCGCGTAGGCCGCTGCCACTTGGCCTTGGGTATCGACATGGGTGCCACGGCCAGCGGTGAGCGTCACCGCCTGATCCGATATGCGCCCCTGCACCTTGACCGTACCGGCCTCGACCGCCACGCGGGTCTGGTCTTCATCGCGGCGCACATCAAAACGCGTGCCGGTAACCGTTACCTGGCCTGATCCGGCAACCACGACGAACGGACGCCCGGCGTCATGCTCGACACTGAACATCGCCTCGCCCTGCTTGAGTTCCACGCTCCGCTGGCCCTTTTCATAGCGAACCGCGGCCACGCTGCGGCTGTTGAGGTCCATCACCGAGCCATCGGGCAAGGCTACCTGGCGACGCTCGCCCAAGCGGGTGCTGAACTCTGCACTGTAAGGCGTTGACTGACCTATCCCGCTGACTAAACCCAGGCCCACTGCGATGGCGACCACACTGGCGGCAACAGCATAGCGCAACACGGCGCGGCGCTTGGGAGGCTCGACCGGCTTATCGCACAGGGCCTGCAAGCGGGCCTTGGGCAGCAGATCGGTGGCTCCCCACAGCCCTTGCAGCACATCGAATTCATACTGGTGCTCAGGCGCCTGCGCCCGCCAGGCATCGAAACGTTGCCGCTCCTCGGCGGTCAATGGGCCGTCTTGCAGGCGTACAAACCATTGCGCGGCCTCATCACGGACACGGTTATCCATCGAGCAAGATCCTGTTTCAAAGCGGGTCATGGCGCCATCGCATCCAAACGATCACGCAGATGCCGCAGGGTGCGGATCATATACTTTTCCACCATGTTTTTAGACAGCCCCAGGCGCTCGGCGATTTCCTGCTGGGTCAGGCCCTCGATTTTCTGCCAGATGAAAATCCTGCGACAGTTGAGCGGCAGCTCCGTCAAGGCGCGCTCGATAGAGTCGGCCAACTGGATCGCATGCATGTGATGCTCCGGGTCGTCGCCGTGGGGCGCGCTTTGATCCATGGCCCGCAGGGTCAGCGCTTCGCGGCGGTCTTCGCGGCGGTAGGCGTCCACCGCAATATTGCGTGCGGTTTGATGCAGGTAGGCGCGGGGCAGTACAACCTCGCTGGCGCGGGACTCAAGCACACGCACAAAGGTGTCATGCGCTAGGTCTTCGGCCTGCTGGCGGCTTCTCAGGCGGCGCGTCCAGGTTCCGATCAACTCTTCGTAGTGCTCGAAAAAGCCTGTTCTGCGGGGCGGCTGAGGGGTCATCGCGGATGCACTGGGGAGGCGGGGCGTGAATAGTAATGCTTCCTATTAAGCAGGGCAATTGCTGCTGATCGCCTGCGCCACTTCTGTTCCCGAGAGCATTTATGTTTTTGAAATAACCGCACTCATATATTGATGCAGGTCGCGTAGATCCTTAATGCTCCAGGCGTGCGGCGCTATCTTTACGCCGTTCTCGCGCAACGTCCTTGGAATCAGGTCGCCATTGGGACGAAGGATGATCGACGACACGATAACACCCGGATAATCCTTGAGCCGCTGCTTGAAAGCTGTGGTTGTAAGGTCTGGCGTTGGCGGATTGCTTTTTTTGGCCAATGGCCCGGTCGCTCTGATATCGGGCCCATGACACACCGCGCACCTTTGGAGGTAAAGCGTCTTGCCATTGATGTTTTCTGCCAAGGCCCCCGACGTTTGAGCCAGTGACAATACTGCTGATAGAACCATGAGTATTTTGTTCATGCGTGCGGTGCCTGTCGGCATACACATTCCATCGCGCCCTCTCCATTCCCTTTATTCTAAGCACCATACGATAACATTCACCTTCCGGCCGAGCACTACACCTATGCACACGCCTTTTATCGACACCCGCTGCCACCACGCCTTACGCCTTGCCTGCAACATCAGCACTTACCCGCACAAGTTCTGTTTGAGCCAATCCAATCGAAAACTCATCAGCTCCCTGATGGATGAATGCCCGGGTGTGCAGACATTGGTCGAACAGCTGTGCCAGATGCAGGCGCTGCTGGCACCCAGGCTGCCACTCACCGGCACGAGCGCACTGTGGAAATCCCGCGAGGCGCATCTGCAGCAAACCCAGATACACACCACCGTCGACACGGCACCTCTACCCGACGGCACCCTGACCGATATTGCGCGGCTGCTCGATCTGCAGCTGTTTGAAACCGTACTCTCGACCATGCCATGCGAAGCCCAGGGCGCCCCGTCCTCGCAGGATACTGTTAGCCTGGCGTGCCACTGCGTTTGGCTTTCTGAGTTACTGGCGCTGGTCATACTGGGTATCGCCAGGGCAGCCCTTGATGAGACCGGCCGTTGCAGCATCACGCCGTCCTCAGACGCCATGCGCATGCACCTACGACGAGTGTGGTTTGGTTCAGCCCTGGAGCAGGCATCCCTTGCGTCTGCCTCCCTGGCCATCCAGAGCCTTGCCAGCGTGGCCGCCGACCCGGCTCGACGAAACCAACTGCCAAACGCCTGGGTATCGGCACTGACTATATTCCCCCAGCATTGGCGACTACCGCCAGACTACGGTCCCGTGGCCGGACTATTATTCGATCAACTTGAACCCTTGCTGCTGATGATCATTCACGCGGTGCACGGGGCACAGCACCCTGGAACCCCACCCTTCGATCATCGCCACGCCGCACAGAAGGGCATCACGCCGGTCTACGAACGTGTCTGTCAGATTCAAGCGCAACTCCCCGTGGTTGACCGGCTGTTCGATTTCTCTGGAGGCGGACTGATCCTGGGAACGCGCAACCTGGCGAGTGGCGCCATCGAGACAGCCGAAAAATTTGCAGAAATAAAGCTCGGCGCCAATTGGCACGGCAAGGCCACCTCTGATGCACAGAAAGCCTATCTGTTGAATCGGCTCAAACGCTGCGCCCATATTGAAGTGCTGGATTTCGAGCTGCTGCAACACCATACAAAAGACAGTGCCGTGGAAGTGGATGTCGATTTTTTCATCCGGGACAACCTGCACGGCCAGATTTATGGCGTTCAGCTCAAACACCTCAAGAAGCGCTCCCATAGCGGCCTACTGGGATGGCTCAGCTTGCTCAGAGAGCCGGCAAGTGGGTTGGGTAACCTGGTCCGACAGTTGGAAAACCTGGTGCTGGTTGCCCGCAACGATGAGAAGGCTCGGGCGGTGTTGATCGGCAACGGGCTCACACCGGCCGAATGCGAACGCATCATCCCGGTAGGCTTGCACAATGTCGGCAGCATGGACATGTGGTCACTTCAAAACGGCATCCTGCTCTATGACATGCACACGTTTGTGAACCTGGTGGCCGGTAGGGCTGCGGTCGAAATCGGCATGGTCGACGGGCAAATCATTCATCGGCCGGCGGCCGCCCGCGAAGGACCTCCTCCCAGCCCCCATGCTCCGGACTCGGCGATTGATGCCTACTTGGCCGATCCCCTGTTCCAACACCTGTCCCGATTTGACAGCGCTGCCAGGGTCAGCCGACAGATGTGTATCGGCACGCATACCGTTGTTGCCCACGGCCTGGGCATATGAGCCAAACGGTGAACTTCCATTGCTCGCCGCCAGTCAGCTGAAAGGACTCTCATAATCACAGTGGGTGGGCAATGCAGATTTCCTTGCAGCAACAAGTGGCCCTGGTCACCGGCGCCAGCTCCGGCATTGGCGCCTGTGCCGCCAAAGCCCTGGCCGCAGCGGGTGCGGCGGTGGTGCTCAACTACAATTCCCAGGCGGCACCGGCCGAGGCCCTCGCCGCACAGATCAATGCCGCCGGTGGCCGGGCGCTTGCCATCGGTGGCGATGTGTCCAAGGAAGCTGACGTCGAACGCCTGTTCGCCCAGACGCTCGACGCCTTCGGCTACCTGGATATTCTGGTGGCCAACTCCGGGCTGCAAAAAGACGCCAATCTGGTCGACATGACCCTTGAGGACTGGAACACCGTGATTGGCGTCAACCTCACCGGGCAGTTCCTTTGTGCTCGCGAAGCCGTGCGTATTTTCAATCGCCAGGGTGTTCGCGATGGCGTGTCGCGCGCCGCTGGCAAAATCATCCATATGAGCTCGGTGCATCAACTCATTCCCTGGGCCGGGCACGTGAACTACGCGGCGTCCAAGGGCGGTGTGGAAATGCTGATGCGCAGCCTCGCCCAGGAAGTCAGTGAGCAGCGCATCCGCGTCAACGGCATTGCGCCGGGGGCCATTCGCACGGCAATTAATCGTGCGGCCACCGAAGGTGCGGCAGAAAAAGAGTTACTCAAGTTGATCCCTTATGGCCGCGTCGGTGATGTGCAGGACGTGGCCAATGCAGTGGTGTGGCTGGCCAGCGATGCGTCTGATTATGTCGTCGGCAGTACGCTGTTTATCGATGGTGGCATGAGCCTTTATCCGGAGTTTAATGGCAATGGTTGATTTGAAAAGCGAACCCCAAAGCGCCATCGACGCTCACGGCATCATCGGAGACATGCGTAGCGCAGCACTGGTGAACGACCAGGGCAGTATCGACTTTTTCTGTTGGCCCGAATTCGACAGCCCATCGATCTTCTGCGCGCTGCTCGATACGCCCGAGGCCGGCACGTTCCAGCTCACCCCGGACTTGCCCAACGCCCGCCGCGAACAGATCTACCTGCCCGACACCAACGTGCTGCAAACCCGCTGGCTCAGCGATGCGGCGGTGGTAGAAGTCACCGACCTGCTGGCGGTCAGCGAAGAGGTCGACGAGCTGCCTTTGCTGATTCGCCGGGTACGGGTAGTCAGCGGCCAGGCCACCCTGCACCTGCGCTGCGCCGTGCGCCACGACTACGCGCGTGCCAAGACTCACGCCACAGCCGACGATAGCGGCGTGCTGTTCAGCGCCGACGGCCAGCCAAGCCTGCGCCTGGTCGGCAGCCACCCGCTGACCCTCGAAGACCATGCGGCCGTCACCCGTTTCACTCTGGCCCAGGACGAAGGCGCCGAATTCGTGCTCGGCGGCCAGGACGATCCGCGGGTGGTCAATGACTGCACCGACCTGTACCTGGAGCGCACCCTGAAGTTCTGGCGCGGCTGGATCTCCCAGTCCAATTACCGTGGTCGCTGGCGCGAAATGGTCAACCGCTCGGCCTTGGCATTGAAGCTCTTGACCTCGCGCAAGCACGGCGCAATCATCGCCGCCGCCACCTTCGGCCTGCCAGAAACCCCCGGCGGCGAACGCAATTGGGATTACCGCTACACCTGGATCCGCGACGCCTCGTTCACCGTCTACGCGTTCATGCGCCTGGGTTTTGTCGAGGAGGCCAATGCCTATATGCGTTGGCTCAGGGGACGGGTCAGCGACTGCTGCGGGCAGCCGACCAAGATCAACATCCTCTACGGCATCGACGGTCGTCAGGAACTGCCGGAAACCGCACTTGGCCATCTGAGCGGCCACGGCGGCGCCCAACCGGTGCGTGTGGGCAATGAAGCGTTCGACCAGATCCAACTGGATATCTACGGCGAACTGATGGACGCGGTGTACCTGGTCAACAAATACGGCGAAGCCATCTCCCACGAAGGCTGGAAACACACGGTGGAAGTGGTCGACCAAGTGTGTGAGATCTGGAACCGCAAGGACGTGGGTATCTGGGAAATGCGCGGCGAGCAGCACCACTTCCTGCATTCGCGCCTGATGTGCTGGGTGGCCCTGGACCGCGCCATTCGCCTGGCCTCCAAACGCTCGCTGCCTGCACCGTTCGCCCGTTGGGACCAGACGCGCCAGGCGATCTACGCCGACATCTGGAGCAACTTCTGGAACGAAGAACGCGGGCATTTTGTGCAGCATATCGGCAGCACTGCGCTGGACGGTTCGATGTTGTTGATGCCGCTGGTGCGTTTCGTCGCAGCGACCGACCCGCGCTGGCTGTCGACATTGGAAGCGATCCAGAAAAGCCTGGTGCGCGACGGCATGGTCTACCGTTATCGCAACGACGACAGCCAGATCGATGGGCTGCAAGGTACCGAGGGCGCATTTGCCGCCTGCTCGTTCTGGTATGTCGAATGCCTGGCTCGCGCCGGCCAAGTAGAAAAAGCCCATCTGGAATTCGAACAGTTGCTGCGTTACGCCAACCCCCTGGGGTTATACGCCGAAGAGTTCGACAGCCAGGCCCGGCACCTGGGCAATACGCCCCAGGCCTTGAGCCATTTGGCGTTGATCAGTGCGGCGACCTTTCTGGACCGCAAGCTCAGCGGGGAGAAGACCGTATGGCAACCCTGAATGCCCCTGTCCCATTGCTCTATGTGCGCACCTCCGTGTTGGATGTAGCTTACGAGACCCATGGTCCCATCGCAGGCGAGCCGGTGATCCTGCTGCATGGCTTCCCCTACGACCCACGCGGCTACGATGAGATCGCGCCAACGCTGGCCGAGCGTGGTTATCGGGTGTTGGTACCGTATCTGCGCGGTTATGGCCCGACGCGATTTATCAATGATCAAGCGATGCGTTCCGGCCAACAGGCGGCGCTGGCCAAGGACCTGCTGGATTTCATGGATGCCCTGGCAATCCCCCAGGCAACCCTTGCCGGGTTTGACTGGGGTGGGCGCGCCGCGTGTATTGTCGCGGCGCTGTGGCCGCAACGGGTACGCGGGCTGGTGACCGGCGATGGCTACAACATCCAGGACATCGCCAAGTCACTCGCGCCTCGTGCTGCGCAAACTGAGCATCGTTTGTGGTACCAGTATTACTTTCATACCCAGCGCGGGGTCGACGGTTTGACCGTCAACCGCCGTGAACTCTGCGAATTGTTATGGCGGCTCTGGTCACCGACGTGGCGTGAAGGCCCAAGCCTGTACGGCAATACCGCGCCATCGTTTGATAACCCGGATTTTGTCGCGGTGGTGATTCACTCCTATCGCCATCGATTCATGTATGCGCCGGGCGATCCCGCATTGGAGTTCATCGAGCAGGCATTGGTGCCGCAACCGGCGATCTCGGTGCCGAGCATTTCATTGTGCGGTGCCGACGATGGCGTGGGCCCGCCCTCTCAAGAAGATGAGGATGTGGAGCTCTTCAGCGGTTTTTATCGAAGGCACGTGTTGCCTGGCGTGGGCCATAATGTTTTCCAGGAAGCGCCCAAGGTCACGCTGGAGGCCTTGCTGGAATTACTGCAGCGCTGAAAAACGCTCCCGATAAGCCTGGGGCGTCACCGACAGGGCGCGCAGGAAGCTGCGGCGCAATGTCTCTTCACAGCCAAAGCCGCATTGCAGGGCAATGCGTTTGATCGAGGTGGTGCTGTCTGCCAACTGTCGGCGTGCGCTTTCGATACGGAGCAATTCAACAGCGCGCGCCGGGGTTTGGCCGGTTTCGGCTCGGTAGTGACGCACAAAACTACGCTCACTCATGCCGGCCTGCGCCGCCAGGGTGGCGATGTTCAGATCCAGTGTCAGGTGCTCGGCGATCCAGGCGTGCAATTCGGCAAAGCGGCTGTCGCTCTTTTGCAGGGCCAGCGTCACGCTGAATTGCGCCTGCCCGCCGGGGCGCTTGAGGAACACCACCAAGTGACGCGCTACTTCCAGGGCAAAGGCACGCCCCAGATCCTCTTCCAACAGGGCCAGGCACAGGTCGATCCCGGCGGTCACACCAGCCGACGTCCACACTGTGCCTTGCTGGATGAAAATCGGATTGGCCTCCACCGTCAGCGCGGGAAACTTGCGCGCCAGTTCTTCACAGCGCGTCCAGTGCGTGGCCACCCGGCAACCGTCGAGCAAGCCACTGGCGGCCAACAGAAAAGCTCCGGTGCACACCGAAGCCATGCGCCGCGTGTGCCGGGCCTTTTCCCGCACCCATTGCACCAGCGCCGGGTCTTCGGCAGCGCCGTACACGCCCCAGCCACCGGCAATCACCAGGGTGTCGCAAGGTGTGTCGTTGGCGGGCAGCGGTTCGGCCAGCAGCGCCAGGCCGGCAGAGGTCATTACCGGTTCAGCCTGGGCGGTGATCACACTCACCGCGTAGGGCAATGGCAAGCCACGCTGGCGTGCGAGGTCATTGGCGGACGCGAACACCTGCAGGGGTCCGGTCACATCGAGCACCTGGACGTTCTCAAAGGCGAGCACATTAATGATTCTGGGCATGATTGGCGTGATTAGTGGGCTCAATGGCGTATGCGCCAAAGCCTAGGCTTCTACAGTGAGGTCGTCCACCCCTTTATCGGAGCTTGTTTCATGACCTTGCACATCGGTTTTCTGTTGTTCCCCGGCATCCAGCAACTGGACCTTACCGGCCCCTATGACGTGCTTGGTTCACTACCCGACGTGAAGCTGCACCTGGTGTGGAAAGACCTGGCACCGATTACGTCGAGCACCGGCCTGATGTTCACGCCGACCATGACCTATGCCGACTGTCCGGCCCTGGATGTGTTGTGTGTGCCCGGCGGTGCAGGCGTAGG
Organism: Pseudomonas khavaziana; assembly: GCF_036704165.1. NCBI lineage: Bacteria > Pseudomonadati > Pseudomonadota > Gammaproteobacteria > Pseudomonadales > Pseudomonadaceae > Pseudomonas > Pseudomonas khavaziana. The sequence continues at coordinate 2,356,650 of NZ_CP129946.1, read as the reverse complement.
CGCGCTGATGGAAGACCCGCAAACTCTGGACTTCCTCAAGGCCCAGGCGCAAATCGTGCGCTATATGACCTCGGTGTGCACCGGCTCGCTGGTGCTCGGAGCTGCGGGATTGCTGCGCGGCCGTAGGGCAACCACCCATTGGGCCTACCATCAACTGCTCGCGCCGCTCGGTGCAATCCCGGTACAAGGGCGTGTGGTACGTGACGGCAACCTGTTGACCGGTGGCGGGATCACTGCCGGGATCGACTTTGCCCTGACCCTGGCGGCGGAGTTGTACAGCGAGGAGGCGGCGCAACTGGTGCAGTTGCAGATCGAATATGCGCCGGCGCCGCCGTTCGACTCAGGCAGCCCGGAGACTGCGCCCAGGCATGTGCTGGAGGAAGCCAACAAGCGCACGGTGGAGTCGCGCAGAGTGCGTGGGGAGATTGTGGCCCGAGCGGCTGCGCGGTTGGGTTGAATGTTCATCCGTGGTGAGGGAGCAAGCTCCCTCACCACAGTACAGCGCTGCGCCTTAACTGACGGGCATCGCCGTTACTGCGCTCGCGTTTCGCCGCCTCCCTCTACTACCCGATCAACCAGCAACTGAACGCCCTCCACCATCCGGCAGATCCCCAGCACCACACTGCGTTGCGAACCATCAACCTCAAAGGCCAGGTGCGCCGCAATGGCATTGATGGAGTCCAGATCCTGGGAGGCATTGACCAGCAGGGTTTCGGTGTCGAGGTTGGGATGGAGGGTGAAGAGCAGGTTTGAATCTGAAGGAAGATTGGGGCTGTCTTTGATCATGGTGTAGTTCCTGAGAGTAATGGACTACTGGAGTAATTCGGATTTCTCACGTCCGGTCGCTGAATTGGCAGCGACTGGGGAAGACTAGTTATGACTGTTCCTAGCAGCAACCTTAAAGGGTTGTGGGAAAAAGCCGGTTTCAGCGCTTAGACGTAAGGTGAGTCTTAGGCCGCTGTGCGAAACTTCTTTTGATTCTTTCGGCGCGGCTGTCCGGTCGTAGCCGATAGTAACCACGATGCGAAGCGAGCTGCTCTGCTCTTGCTCTGCTTTTGATCTCAGGCGCCCCGTTAAACCACGCTGGCCGGAATTCGACAGGGATTTGGGGGGTAAACCGGCAGGGACGCCGGTTTAGCCGCCCCGCGCCATGGATGGCGCGTGGCGGCGCCCCCCCAAATCCATGGCGGATTACGGGCACACCGAGCCTGGGCGAGGTGCCGAGTGGTGGGGCAAGAGCGTTTGGGTTACTTTTGCGCTTTTCAAAAGTGACCCGCTGTAAAAGCGGAACCCTAAGTGGCCGTTACCCAAATAACGGATATGTACTCGGTCTGATCCAACATTCTGGTCGGCTGTCAGGCCGCCATCGGGAGCAAGCCCCCTCCCACAGTTGGATCGTGGGGCATCAGTTAGATAGCTATAAGCTGCCAGGCAGTTGCGGGAGCAAGCTCCCTCGCCACAAAGAAACTTGCTTGGCCTCGTGCGTGTCTTCAGGCAGGACGAGACATCACCGCCAAACGCACAGCCAGCACCATCAGCACGGTCGCCAGGCCCCACTTCTGCAGCCAGGCGCTTTTTGAGCGCTTGGCGAAGAAGCGACGGAGCGCACCGCCAAACATCCCCAGCAGCGCGTGAAACACGCCTGCAATCAGCGTCAGCACGCCACCCAGCACCATTAATTGAACGGCGATGGGCCCAGCCTCCGGTTGCACAAACTGTGGCAGGAACACCATGAAAAACAACAGCGCCTTGGGGTTGAGCAAACTGTTGAGCATGGCCTGTAGAAATACCCGCCCCAGGGCCACGCGGTCGACGTGCGCAGTGTCCGGCCCGGAGCGCGTCTGCAAGGTCTTGAATACCAGCCACAGCAGGTAGATCACACCGGCGTAACGAATCAAGTCAAAGGCTGGCGGCCAACTGGCGACCAGCGCCGTCACCCCCATGACGGTCAACGCCGTCAGCAACAGGTCTGCCACAGCGATGCCCAGGGCCGATGCACAGCCCCCACGCCAGCCATGGGTCACACCATGGCTGATCACAAACGCCATATTTGGCCCCGGTGACAGCAGCAACAGCAAAACAGCGCCGGAAAAAACCGCAAGAGTGACGAGGCTGATCATGGGTGAACCGTCCGCCTGGAAAAGCCCAGATTAATCGGCGAGTACAGGGCACACAAAAAATTGTGCTGGATACATTGCTTGCGCAGAAAACCAGGTGATTGCTGAATGCCACGATCAACGTCTAGAATGCGAAACATTATCAATTAAGTTTGCTGCGCCGGGATGACCATGTCGAGCGATCACCCTCTGGACCCTGCCGCCATCGGCCAGCTTTACCAGGCCCACCACTCCTGGCTGCGCGGCTGGTTGAGCCGGCGCACCGGCTGCCGTGAACACGCCGCCGACCTGGCGCAGGAAACCTTCGTGCGCCTGCTTAACGCGCGCAAGCACCAGACCTTGCAGCAGCCGCGGGCTTATTTGAGCAGCATTGCGCGCAGCTTGATGATCGACCAGTACCGGCGCCGCGAGCTGGAGCGCGCCTATCTGGAAAGCCTGGCGCACTTCCCCCAAGTCCAAGTGCCGAGCGAAGAAAGCCGCTTGCTGATCCTCGACAGCCTGGAGCGCATCGACCGTTTGCTCGACCAACTCAAGCCGCGGGTGCGCGAGGCGTTCCTGTTGGCGCAACTGGACGGCCTGACCTGCCCGCAGATCGCCCTGCGCCTGGGCGTATCCAGGGCCACGGTGGAACGTGACCTGTCCAAGGCGCTGCACGCCTGTTATCGGTTGCGCTATGCCGAACTCTGACCCGCGCCTGGTGGACCAGGCCATCCAGTGGATGATCAAGCTGCGTTTCAACACCGCCGACGACGCCAGCACTGCGGCCTTTGAGCAGTGGTTGCAACGCAGTGCCGCACATCAGCAGGCCTGGCAGCGGGTAGCGGCCATGGATGACGATTTCAAGCACCTGCCGGCGCATGTCAGTCGCCATGCACTCGATGGCGCGCGCCAGCGCATCAGTCGGCGTGAAGGTTTGAAGGTGCTGGGGTTGTGTGTCGGCGCCGCCGGGCTGGCCTGGCTGGGCCGTGACTACACACCGCTGCCCGCCCTGCTGGCCGACTACCGCACCGCCACCGGCGAGCGGCGCTGGGTGGCATTGGGCGATGGCAGCAAAGTCCAGCTCAACAGCGCCAGCGCCATCGATATCGCGTTAAACGCCGAGCGACGGTTGGTGAACCTGCGCCAGGGAGAGGTGCTGGTCGATACCGGCGCCGACAACCGCCCGTTCTGGGTACACACCCGCGACGGTTACCTGCGCGCCCTAGGCACGCGCTTGCTGGTGCGCGAAGAGCCGGCAGGCACGTTGTTGGCCGTGCAACAGGGCGCGGTGGCGGTATTTTCCGACAGCCATGACATCACTGCACGCCAAGTGATCAAGCCCGGCGAACAGGTGCTGCTCAACCGTAGCGGCGTCCACCCCTCCCCCGCCAATGGCCTCGACCCCTGGGCCTGGAGTGACGGCGTGATCAGCGCCCACAACATGCGCCTGGATGACTTCCTCGCCGAACTGGGCCGTTACCGCAACGGGCTGGTGCGTTGCGGCGAAGCGGTGGCCGGGCTGCGGGTCTCGGGCACCTACCAACTGGATGACACCGACCAGGTATTCAAACTCGTGGCCCAATCGTTGCCGGTCGCTGTGACCTACCGCAGCCGTTACTGGGTGACCGTCTCCGCTCGGGTTTAACCGACTGAAAATAAATGAGGTGAATTCTCATTGCCGCTCGACCTGTAAGGAAAGGCCGATCAACAGGCCGGTTTCATTCATTTTCCTCAGGAGCATCCCGCGGTCATGCAAGCGTTCCCCTCCAAACGTTCACCTCTCAGACACGCCGTCAACGCCCTTCTCCTGGGCGCGAGCGTGGCGGCCAGCGCCCTGCCCTATACCGCTAGCGCCCAAGAGCCCGGCAACGAGCGCCCGGCCCGCGCCTGGGATATTGCCCCTGGCCCTCTGGCCGGCGCCCTTGATCAGTTTGCGCGGCAGGCCGGTATCAGCCTTTCATATGACGCGGGCAGCGTGGCGGGCAAAAACAGCCCGGGGCTGAGCGGCACCCTGGACCCACAATCGGCCCTGAGCCGGTTGCTTCAGGGCCAGGGGTTGCAGGCTCAAAGCCAGGGCCAGAACGCTTGGTTGTTGTTGCCTCAGCAGCAGGACGGTTCGGCGCTGAACCTGGGCGCCACCACCATCACCGGCAATCGCCTGGGTGCCACCACCGAAGGCAGCGGCTCCTACACCACCGGTGCGGTGACCATTGGCAAGGGTGAACACAGCCTGCGACGCACCCCGCAATCGGTGAGCGTGATGACCCGCAAGCTGATGGATGACCAGAACATCACCACCATCGACCAATTGCTGGAGCGCACGCCAGGCATCACCAGCTACGAATCGCCCATGGGCGGCAAGTATTTCTATTCCCGGGGCTTCAAGATGCTCGGCCAGTACCAGTTCGATGGCGTGCCGCTGGACATCGGCAAGGATTACATACAGGCCGACAGTTTCAGCGCAAACATGGCGATTTATGACCGGGTGGAAGTGCTCAAGGGGGCCGCCGGCATGCTCAAGGGCGCCGGCACCGCCAGTGGTGCGGTGAACTTCGTGCGCAAGCGGCCCCAGGCCACTCCCACCACCAGCCTGGGGTTGTCGGCAGGCACCTGGGATAACTACCAAGCCGAACTCGACACTGGCGGCCCGCTGAACGACAGCGGCACGGTGCGTGGCCGCGCGGCGGTCAGCCAACAGAATCGCGGTTCCTACATGGACCTTGCCAAGCGCCAGGACCAAGCGTTTTACGCAGCCCTGGACATGGATGTCACACCCGACACCACCCTGGGCTTCGGTGCCAGCCATGAGGATGTCGACGCCACGCCGTGTTGGAGCGGCCTGCCGCGCTACCGCGACGGCAAAAGCCTCGGCCTGAGCCGCTCCACCTGCCTGGGCCAGGCCTGGAACGACTGGCAAAGCCAGCGCACCACGTTGTTCGCCGATGTGACCCATCACTTCAATGACGCCTGGAAGCTCAAAGTCAGCGCCGTGCATAGCCGCAACCTGCAAGATATCAAATATGCCGCCAGTGAAAGCACCGTGGACTATGGCGACCCGGCCCCCACCCTCACCAGCTACGCCGCACTGCTGGACTACGATCACAAGGACTACGGCCTGGATGCCTATATCGACGGCCAATTCGAGGCATTTGGCCTGCAACATGAACTGATCCTCGGCGCCAACGGCAGTCGTGGCACCCAGGACGATGTCTACGCGATCCGCAACCTGCCCCAGCGCCAAAGCGTTTTCAACCCCAATCACCACTTCCCGGAACCTGCCGACGACACGTTCTGGCCCAACATGTACCGAGGCGGCACCGTCAACGAGACCGCCACGCAATACGGCGCCTACGCCACCTTGCGCCTGCGCCTGACCGAGCCCTTGATGCTGGTGCTCGGCAGTCGCGTCAGTTGGTACGAAAACCGCCGCAAGTCCCTGAACCTGGCGTGGGGCGAGTGGGCCGATCAAGACGCACGCACCAAGGAAACCGGCGTGGTAACGCCGTTTGGCGCGTTGATCTATGACCTCAATGACAATCTCTCGGTGTACGCCAGCTACGCCGATATTTTCCAGCCGCAAAGCTCCTACGCCACGGTCAGCGGTTCGGCCCTCAAGCCAAAAATGGGCGAGAACTATGAGCTTGGCATCAAGGGTGAGTGGTTTGACGGGCGCTTGAACAGCTCCCTGGCAGTGTTCCGCGCAATCGAAAAGAATGCCGCCCAAACCGACTTCGAGACCCGCTGTGGCAGCTCCTCAGACGGCTACTGCTACACCGACACAGGCAAAGTTCGCGCCCAAGGGGTGGAGGCCGAGCTCAGTGGTGAATTGCTCGAACGCCTGCAAGTGTTCGGTGGCTATACCTACACGCAGACCAAGAACCTGAAGAACATCGACAGCACAGCCGAAGGCGCGGTATCCAACACCTACGTGCCACGGCATATGCTCAGGTTGTGGGGCGACTATCAGTTAGACGGTGCGCTGTCGAAATGGACAGTCGGTGCAGGGGTCAACGCCCAAAGCAGCAACTACCGACTGCAAACCATCAAGCTTGAACAAGCTGGATATGCGTTGTGGAATGCGCGCCTGGCGTATCAGGTGGACGACACTTGGACCGTGGCGCTCAACGGCAACAACCTGTTTGATAAAAACTACTACCAGACCGTGGGCACAGCGGGTTGGGGCAACCTCTACGGAGAGCCGCGCAACCTGACGCTGAGCCTCAAAGGTAACTTCTAAGCACTGCACATCCCCCGCTGTAGGAGCGAGCTTGCTCGCGAAAACTCACGGACGCCGCGTTTATCCAGGAAACACGCGTTATTGTTGACGTTTTTCGCGAGCAAGCTCGCTCCTACTAAAAAGTCTTGCCCTTCCCCCTCCTACATCGTCAGAAAGCTTTTTTCCGCCGTCAGGCAAATCCCCATGTTTGTTCCTACACTCCAAAAAGCCAGCATCAATTCTCGATTATTCTGAAAGAACGCCCACCAATGTCAATAAAGCGTCATATCATGGGGGCCTTATGAGAGCCATTGATGGCAACGGCGAAAAAAGCCAAATCATTGACACGGAACCTCAAGGAAGCCACTATTTAGCCATCACCCCGTAAATTCCTGCGCACGAACAGGCATTACGTATTACCCAGCGACAGCAGTCGTTCGATTTTGCACCACTTGTAAAGCAAACCTGCCTTATGGATGAGCAAACGAACAGGAACGTTCTGGTGGTGTATTGAGGATCTGATCTATGCGCGGTAAATCGTCGGTCGATAGCCTGTTTTTGACTCGTCCCGGTTTCGTTGAGTTTTTTGTCGTCTTTGTAAAACTGATCCACGGCCTCACTGCTGTGGTGCCGGCAATTATCCTGTTGTTCTATCCGGAACCTGTCGCCGAGCACATGCGCAACCACTACCTGGGCCTGCTGGTGTTCTTTGCGCTGCTGACCATCATTCTATTCCAGGCCCTGGGGGTGTACTCCGAGGATCTGTTCAGCAATCGCCTGCGTTTTCGCGTGATGCTGGTGGCCTGGGTCTCGGCGTTCTGCATCCTGCTGTTCATGTACCAGATCTTGCTGCTATTCCCGCAGTTGAGCCCACGCAACCTGGCGGCCTGGTTCTCCATGAGCCTGGTGCTGTTTGGCGTGGAGCGGATATTGATGCTGCGCCTGTATCGCCATTTGATGAAGAACGGCAAGTTCTTGCAGCGCACGGTGATCCTGGGCTTTACCGAGACGGCGGTCCACGTGGCCGAACACCTGTCGCGCAATAGTGATATCCGTTCCGGCCTGATCGGTTTTATCGACGACCGTACCGAGCGCATTCCCAAGGAATTGAGCCGCCTGCCGTTGTTGGGTAATACCCGCGACCTGGAAAAGCTGATCCGCTCCGAACAGGTCAACCAAGTGATGATCACCCTGCCCTGGGCCGCCGAACAGCGCATCAATGGCTTGGTCAAGCGCCTGCGGCAGATGTCGGTGAACGTCATGCTGGTGCCGGACATGGCCGCCTTGCGCTATGGCCATAACCGCATCACCGATGTGGGCGGCATCCTGATGTTCAACACGTCGCAGTTGCCACTGCGCGGCTGGTCGCCCTTTATCAAGCGTTGCGAAGACCTGCTGCTGGCCAGCCTGGGCCTGCTGCTGCTGTCACCGCTGATGCTGGTGACGGCCATCGCGATCAAACTCGATTCCAAGGGCCCGGTGCTGTTTCGCCAGAAGCGCTTTGGCTACAACGACAACCTGATCCGGGTGTTCAAGTTCCGTTCGATGTACGTCGAGCAGACCGACCTCAATGCCGAGAACCAGACTACGCGCCTGGACCCGCGCATCACCCGGGTCGGCCGGATCATTCGCAAGACCAGCATCGATGAGCTGCCACAACTGTTCAACGTGCTGCTGGGCAATATGTCGATGGTCGGCCCACGCCCCCACGCCACGGCCACCAAGGCCGCCGGTATTCCGTTCGAGCAAGCGGTCAGCGAATACAGCTCGCGCCATCGGGTCAAGCCGGGCATCACCGGCTGGGCACAAATCAACGGCTACCGTGGCGAGACCGACACCCTGTTCAAAATCCAGAAGCGAGTCGAATACGACCTGGAATACATCGCCAAATGGTCGGTGTGGCTGGATCTGTACATCGTTTTCATGACGGTTCCGGCCGTCCTTTCCACCAAGGAAGTCTATTGATGAACCCTCTTAACGGATTGATCCCGTGCATCATCTCCGGTGGTTCGGGCACGCGGCTGTGGCCGGTTTCGCGGCAGAACATGCCCAAGCCCTTCATGCGCATGCGTGACGACCAGAGCCTGTTGCAGAAGACCTTCCTGCGGGCCAGTCACTTACCGGGCGTCGACAGCATCCTGACCGTGACCAACCGCGACCTGCTGTTTCGCACCCTGGACGACTACCGCGCGGTGAACACCCAGCGCCTGGGCCTCGACCTGCTGCTGGAGCCGTTTGGCCGCAACACCGCCGCCGCCATCGCCGTGGCCGCCTTGCACGTGCAAGAGCATTTTGGCGCAGACGCGCAGTTGCTGGTGATGCCGGCCGATCATCTGGTCCTCGATGAAGGCGCCTTTGCCCAGGCGGTGGAAAAAGCCCGCGCATTGGCCGAGGCCGGTTACCTGGTGACCTTTGGCATCCAGCCTGACCGAGCAGAAACCGGCTTTGGCTATATCGAACAAGGGCCGGCACTGGGCGCTGGGTTTCGGGTGCAGCGTTTTGTCGAAAAGCCCGATCAGGCCACCGCCCAAGGCTACCTGGACGGCGGCAAGCACCTGTGGAATGCCGGCATGTTCTGCTTCAAGGCTGCCACCCTATTGGAAGAATTGGTCAGCCACGCCCCGGCAGTTCTGGACGCTGCCAAGGCCGCACTCGAGCACAGCCAGACCCTGCAAAACAGCAGCAGTCGCCAGCGCGAACTGAGCCCGGAAGGTTTCGGCAGCGCGCCGGACATCTCCATCGACGTGGCCTTGATGGAAAAATCCGCCCAGGTCGCGGTCGTGCCCTGCGACATTGGCTGGAGCGATATCGGCTCCTGGGAAGCCCTGCGCGAACTCACGCCCAGTGACGACAATGGCAACCAGATCAATGGCGAGGCGATCCTGCACGACGTGCATAACTGTTATATCGATTCGCCCAAGCGCGTACTCGGTGCAGTGGGCGTGCGCGACCTGATCATCGTCGATACTCCGGACGCACTGCTGATCGCCGACGCCCATCGCAGCCAGGATGTGCGGTATATCGTCGCCGAACTCAAGCGCCAGAATCACCCGGCGTTCAGCCTGCATCGCACCGTCACCCGCCCATGGGGCACCTACACGGTGCTGGAAGAAAGCACGCGGTTCAAGATCAAGCGCATCGTGGTCAAGCCCAAAGGCTCGCTGTCCCTGCAAATGCACCACCACCGCAGCGAGCATTGGGTGGTGGTCAGCGGCGCGGCGATGATCACCAATGGCGAGCGGGAAATCCTGCTCAATATGAACGAGTCCACCTACATTCCTGCCGGGCACAAACACCGCCTGACCAACCCCGGCATCATCGACCTGGTGATGATCGAGGTACAGAGCGGTGAGTACCTGGGTGAAGACGACATCGTGCGCTATGACGACATCTACGGCCGCGCGCCGGTGGAAGTGAAACCCTGATGCGTACCTCCCTGATCATCCCCACCCGCAATGCGGCCAGCCATCTGGACCGCCTGTTGCCAGCGCTGCGCATGCAGACCTTGCAGCCGGACGAGATGCTGGTGGTCGACAGCGCATCGAGCGATGACACCGTGGCGCGCTTGCGCGAATTCGGCGCGCGCGTGGAAGTGATTGATGCCGGTGATTTCAACCACGGCGGCACCCGGCGCTGGGCCAGTGAACAGGTGGGCGGCGACGCCTTGATCGTGATGACCCAGGACGCCATCCCCGCCACCGCCGAGACCTTCGCCAACCTGATCAGCGAGCTGCAACTGGACCCGCTCAATGGCGTGGCCTATGGACGGCAGCTGCCGCACCCCGGCGCCGGCGTGCTCGGCGCGCAGTCGAGGCACTTCAATTACCCGGCGACCAGCCGCACCAAGCGCCTGGACGATGCAGCGCAACTGGGCATCAAGACCTGCTTCAGCTCCGACTCGTTTTCGGTATACCGGCGCAGCGCCCTGAGCGCGGTAGGCGGTTTCCCCCAGGATGTGATTGGCAGTGAAGACGCCTATGTGGCCGCCCGCATGCTGCTGGCCGGTTACCAGGTGCGCTACGCCGCCAGCGCGCAGGTGTATCACTCCCACGATTACCGCTTGCTGGAAGAGTTTCGCCGCTACTTCGATATCGGTGTGTTCTACGGCCGCGAGCCGTGGATTCGCCAGGCGTTTGGCGACGCCGGCGGTGAAGGCAAACGTTATGTTCTGGCCGAACTGCGCGCATTGCGCGAGGCCAACGCGCTGTATCGCGCGCCCGAAGTGGTGGTGCGCAGTGCCTTTAAATTGCTGGGTTATCGCCTCGGCCACCTTGAACGCTACTTGCCCAACTCGCTTAAACGGCGCGTGGGCATGTTTTCCACCTACTGGACTTGAGCCGTCATGAAGACTATTAACCGACGTTCCCGTCTTACCCTGTTCAGCCTCTTGAGTGCCTCAATCTGGCTGGCGGGTTGTTCGACCCCCGCGCGGGTGCCGCTTCCTGACGACAATACGCTCAAGGCCGGCCATCAAGCGGCGCTGACCCTGGCCGACCTGCCGCCGCCGCAGGTGCTGATCCAGAGCGGCGACTCGCTGCGGATCGTGCGCGATGCCCAGGAACCGGCGGCGGCCGATGACATGACGGTGTTCGTGGTACGCCCCGACGGCGTGATCTCGGTGCCCAACATTGGCCGGGTCAAGGCGGCCCTGCGCACGCCCGAAGACCTGGGCAAGGAAATCACCGAGAAGTACAAGCGCATCTACCGCGAACCGGCGGTGACGGTGAACATCGCCAGCGCACCGAGCAATAAGGTGTTTATCGGCGGCGCGGTGCCCAACCCGGCGTTTTTCGACCTGGCCGGCAACGTCAGCGTCGAGCAGGCGCTGCTCAGTTCCGGCGGTGTATTGCCCTCGGCGGATGCCTCCAACGTGGCCTTGATGCGCACCGGCCCGGATGGCAAGTACAGGACGTATTTCATCAGCCTGGAAAGCATGTTGACCAACGCCAATCACCCGCGGGTGGCGCTGCAGCGCGGCGATTTGATCTTTGTGCCGCAGTCGGGCATCGGCGCGACGGTGGAGGCTGTGGATATGTACTTCACCAAGCTGTTTCCGGTTAGCAAAGGGGTTGGTCTGGGCTTGAATTATCAGCTCAATGGCAACAAGTCCGGCGATACCTATATCAGCGCTCCACAATGATTATGACGCAGGCTTTGTATCACTTGAGCACGCCGATTTCATTCGACGAACAACATCTATCCAACGGAGTGATCCTGTGATCGAAATCCGCTCTCTTCGCGACCTGCTGCGGCTGTTTTTCATCTACCGCCGCGAATTCAAACTGGCAGTGATCACCACGATCGTCGTCGCGGTGCTGGGTGCCTTCCTGTTGCCGGCTCGCTACGAGTCCGACGCGCGCTTGCTGGTCAAGCCGGGGCGGGATAACACCACGTTGCCGATCGAAGCCGCCAACCGCCAGACGCTGATCGCCCCGAGCACCCAGCACGACCCGATTGTCGACGAGGAAAAAATGCTCACCGGCCGGCCCATTGTGCATATCGTTGCCGAGCGCTATATGGCGATGACATCCGAACCGCCACAAGGCTTCTGGAAGGTCACCAAGTTCTACGTCAAGAAAGGCGTTGGCGAAGTGATCAATGGCGTGCGCAGCGTGCTGCAGTTCGTAGGCCTTGCCGAGAAACAAAGCCCGCTTGAGCGCCTGGCGACCTCGCTGGAGAAGAACTTCAAAGCCGGTCACGAGCCGGGCTCTTCGGTGATCGAGATTTCCTTCACCTGGGACGACCCGGCGGTGGCGCAAAAAATCGTCGAGGAATGGGTCAATGCCTACCTTGAGGAACGTGCGCGGATCCTCGGGCGCAAAAGTCTGCATACCTTCTATGAAACCGAGCGCGCCAAGGTGGCGGAAAATATCCAAAGCCTGAAGGACCAACTGCAAGGCCGTCTGAAGCAGATCGATTCGATCAGTGTCGATGCGCGCCTGAAGAACCTCACCAGCCAGATCGACCGCGTCACCGACGCCAAGGTCAGCGCACAAAACCAGATCTCGGGGATTCGCAGCCTCCTGGCCAACGCCAGCCAGCAGATCAAGAGTCAGCCGGCGGACGTGGTGACGATGCGCGAAACCAGCCTCAACCCCACCCAACTGGACCTCAAGCGCCAGCTCAATGCGCTGCAAGTGGAGCGGGCACGCCTGTTGCGCACCTATCTGCCGGGCACCCCGCAGGTCAATCAGATCGAGCAGAACATCCGCGACATGGAAGCCCTCAGCGCCCAGGAAGCCACACGCCTTGAGCGCTCGCAAAACACCGCGCCCAACAGCCTGGTGATCAACATCAAGCAGCAAGTGATCGACGCCCAATTGCAAGAGCGCAAGCTGGCCGGCGAAATCGAGAACTACGACAAGACCCTCGCCGAGCTGCGCGACCAGCGTGACAAGGCGATGACCGATGAGCCGGAACTCAACAAGCTGAGCCAACAACTGCGCGCCGCCGAAAAAAGCTACGCCTTGTACTCGGACAATCTTGAACAGGCGCGAATCGACCATGAACTGGACAACAGCCAGATCAGCAACATCGCCCTGATCGAACACGCCACCCTGAACCCGTCACGCGTGTTTCCCAAGAGCCTGCTGATTCTGTTGTTCGCCATTCCCGCCGGCGTGGCCGTGGGCTTGTTGACCATCTATGTGCTGTACCTGCTGGACCAGCGCATTCACGATGGCACCCGGTTGCAGGAGATGTTCCAAGTGCCGCTGTGGAGCAGCATTCCCGATGTGCAAGACGCAACGCCGGCAGCCGTCACCGCCAGCCTCTATCGCCTGTACAGCCTGCTGCCCCTGGAGCGCATCGCCAGTGAAGGCTTTGCCTTGGGCCTGACCTCGGCGCGACATGGCGAGGGCGTGACGTTTATCGTCGAGCAGCTCAAGCGCCTGCTGGAGGAGCGTGGCCACCGCGTCTCGGTCGATGGGGCAAACGCGCCCACGCCGGGTGAAGTGTTGTTGCTGGATGCCTCGGCCTTGTCGTCCAATCCCCAGGCCTTCCTGACGCTGCGCCGCGCCGACCAGATCGTGCTGGTGATCGAAGCCCGCACCAGCACCGTGCCGACCATCGAAAACGCTGTGTCGCTGCTGACCACCGCGTTCGGCAAAGTGGACGGCATGATCCTCAACCGCCGCCGCTTTGAAGTGCCGGCCAAGGTACTGGCACGAATCAACAGCTGGCGCGGTGCGGCCTGATGCGTATCGCGCTGCTGGCACCGCTGCCACCGGAGCAGACCGGGATCGCCGATTACGCTGCACACTTGCGTAACGCGCTGATCGAACTGGGCCTTGAGGTGGTGACCCCGCTGGCGGGCTGCCAGGACCTGCCTGAACAATTGCGGCGCCTGCAGGCCTTTGACTGGAGCGGCGTGGACCTGGTCCATGCCGAGCTGGGGGGCGGACGCTTCGGTGAGTTCCAGGCGCTGGGTTACCTGCGCCGGGCGCAACCGCACCTGCCCTTGACCGCCACGGTGCATGATCCGGAGCGTCTGATCTGGCGCCGGGCCAAACTGTTTTTCCCCTTGACCCTGCTCGAACGCCTGCCCCACCCGCTGCCCCAGGCAGCGGCACTGCTGGCCGACCCGCTGACCTTGCGCGAAGAACGGCGCCTGGCCAAAGGCATGCGCCGCCTGATCACCCTCACCCGCCTGGGCGGCGACTGCCTGCGCCAACGCATGGGCCTGCGCCCGCAGCAAGTGGCGGTAATCGCCCACGGCAACCTGCCCATCGCGCCCCAGGCGTTGCCGCCGCTTGAGCCGTTGCGTCTGCTGTATTTCGGCTTTATCTACCGCGGCAAGGGCATTGAGGACCTGCTCCAGGCCCTGGCCCAGTCACTGGCCGCCCACCCCCAATGCCGAGGCCAAATACGCCTGACCCTGGCCGGCGGCACCGCCCCGGAAATGACCTTTGACCCGGCCGGCAACTACCTCGACGGCCTGCGCCAGCAGATCAGCGCGCTGCATCTGGAGGATGTGGTGGACTGGCAGTTGGACCTGCCATCGGCGCAGATCCCCGCTACGATCCAGGCGCACCATGTGATGGTATTGCCTTACCGTGAATCGAAAAAACTCAGCTTCCTGGGGCTGATGCGTGGCACCAGCGGCGCGCTGTCGTGGGCCAATGCCTGCGGGCGCGGGGTGATCACCTCCAACGCCCGTGCCTTTGCCGAAGAAGTGGCCGGCGGCAACGGCATCACCTATCAGCAGGGCGATATCGATTCCTTGAGCAACGCCTTGAACCGCTTGATCCTCGACCCGCAACAGGCCCGGCAATGGGCCGCCCGGGCTGGGGAAATCGGCCGTCAACGCCAGTGGGCCAACACGGCCCAACGTTTTGCCGAACTCTTTCGGGATGCTTGTGAGGAGCCGTTGCGATGAAGATTTCAACCGTTCGCCCGATGTGGCGCTATCTGCCGTTGGTGCTGGCAATCGCCGTCGGGGGCGCCCTGCTGTCGAGTGAAAAAGTCGATGCGCAACCGGTGAACCTGGCCCCGGAGCGCAGCGTGGCATGGAAGGACTTTCTTGGCGTGAATGCGCATTTTCTGTGGTTCAAGCCCGAGCAGTACCGCAAGCAGATCAACCAATATAAGAAGCTTGGATTGCAATGGGTGCGGGTCGACCTGCACTGGGATCGCCTGGAGCCCAAGGAAGAGGGTTATCAGCTCAGCACTTTCGATGAACTGGAGCGCACCCTGAGCGCCGAAAAAATCCGCTCGGTGTTTTACCTGGTGGGTTCGGCGCCCTTTATCACCACCGCCCCCAAGGGCGCGCCGTTCCAGGACCAGTATCGGCCACGGGACGCCGGCATCTACGCAGCGCGTCTGGCGCTCCTGGCCAAACGCTACCCGAATATTGATGCCTGGCAGGTGTGGAACGAACAGAACCTGCCGAACAACTGGCGCCCAAAAGTCAACGCCAAGGAGTACGGGCAATTGTTATTGGCCAGTCACCAGGCCTTGAATATTGCCGCGCCCGGCAAACTGCAAGTCATGGGCGGCATGGCGTACTACAGCCAGATGCCGCCCCGTGGCAAAACCCTGATGTTTGAAGCGCTCGGCGCATTGGGGGTACAAACCCTGGGCATGGTCGCGGCCTATCACCCCTATTCGATGACCCCGGAAACCGATGAGCCGGGCAAGAACGAAGTGCTGCTGCGCGGCGATCAACTCAATGCAATGCTGCACGGCGCCGGGATCAAGCAGGTATGGGCCACTGAATGGGGCTGGTCCAGCTATGCCGGGCCCAAGGAGATGCAGGACCTGATCGGTATCGACGGGCAAGCCGACTACACCTTGCGCCGCCTGGCCTTGATGGCGTCCCAGGACTACCAGAAGATTTTCCTGTTCGCCCTCTCCGACCTTGACGAACGAGCCTCGCCGCGAGACCAGCATTACGGCCTGCTGGACCTCAATGGCGAGCCGAAACCGGTGTACACCGCCCTCGCCCGCTTCCTCGAGATCACCGGCCCCACTCTTCAACCCGGCGCTACGCCACAGCTCAAGGACATACCGGACAGCTTCTACAGCGTGGCCTGGACTCGGCCTGACGGCAAGCACCTGCTGATGTACTGGAGTGCCGAAGGCAGCAGCATCAGCCTGCCCGGGATTAAACGTGCTGAACTGCTGGACCCGTTGACCGGAGCCCGACAAACCCTGAGTGACGACAATGGCATTCGCCCCGTGGTGAAGCCGAGTTTGCAGATACTGGTGTGGTAGCGCCGGGCATGGAGAACGACACATGAGAATCCTATGGATTGTGCCCTATCTGCCGTGGCCGACCACCAGCGGCGGCAAGACCCGGCAGTACCATTTGCTGCGCACCCTGAGTGAGCGCGGGCATCGCATCACGCTGCTGGCGCAATCGAAAACGCCGGCCGATGACGCGGCGCATGCAGCCCTTGAGCCATTGCTCGAGCGCTTGATCGTGGTGCCGCGCCGGCCGCTGAAACACCCGCTGACCCTGCTCGCTGGGGTGTTCGCGCCGTGGCCGCTGTTGACCACGGTCAATGGCTTGTCGGCACCGTTGCAGGCGCAATTTGCACAACTGTTGACCGAACACTGGGACGTGATTCAGGTGGAGCACAGCTACAGCCTGCAGCCGTTCATGCGTACCTTGCAGCAGCGTCGGCGCACGTTTGTGCTGACCGAGCACAATCTGGAATCAAGCCTCGGCGGCGCCACTTACGACCGCTTCCCCAAGTGGGCCGAGCCGTTCGTGAAGTACGACCAATGGCGTTGCCGACAGTGGGAGCGCAAGGCATTCGATGCCGCCGCCCATGTGATCGCGGTGACCGAGGCGGATGCCCAGGCCATGCGGCAGTTGTCCTCGTCGCCGGTGAGCGTGGTGGTCAATGGGGTCGACAGCCGCGCCTTCGCCGAGGTCAATGCCGACGCGCAAAGCCAGCGCTTGTTATTTGTCGGCAATTACGAATACGCACCGAACCTGGACGCCGTGCAGTGGCTGCTCGAGGAGATTTTCCCCAGGGTCTGGCGGCAGTGCCCGAACGCGCGCCTGGCGGTGGCCGGTTACGGCTTGCCCGAACACTGGCGCAACCGCTGGCCGGATGAGCGTATCGAGTGGCTGGGATTCGTTCCCGACCTGTGCGCCTTGCAACGCCGCTGTGCCGGGTTTGTCGCCGCGTTGCGCCACGGCGGCGGCTCCAAGCTCAAGGTGCTGGAGGCGATGGCCGCCGGCTTGCCGCTGGTGAGCACCGCCCAGGGCGTCTCCGGTTTGGCAGTACAGCCACAGGCCCATTACCTGGCGGGTGAAAGCGCTGAGGCCCTGGCCGACGCGATAGTGCACCTGCTGGATGAACCGTCGTTGGCCCGGCAACTGGCCGATGCGGCACGCGTCTATGCGCGTCAATATCACGACTGGGCGGTGGCCGGTAACGAACTTGAGCACATCTACCGCACCTTGCTCACTTCTAAGGAACCGCAGCCATGCGCGTAGCCCTGGACTATCGCCCCGCCACGGTTGCGCCGTCGTCTGGCATCGCCCGCCAGGTCCTGGCCCTGGAGCACGCCCTGCGCGCACGGGCCAATACCGAGGTGCTGCTGTTCAGCGAAGCCCCCCTGGACCACCCGCAACGCCAGACCGCCGTTTGCCCGGCCTGGGCCAGCCCACTGGACGGCCTGCAGCGTCCACAAGTACGCCTGGGTTTCGAGCGCAGGTTTTTGCCCAAGGCCTTGCACGCGCAGCAGATCGACCTCTACATCGCCACCGCCAATATGGGCTTGCCGCTATGCCGCAAACCCGCCGGCACCCGCTATGTGCTGGTGCTGCATGACCTGTTTCAGCTGACCCACCGTAACTTTCATCGCTCCAGGCTCAAGGCCCTGGCCTATCGCTTGATTGACGGCGCGTCGATTGCCTGGTCGGTGTGGCAGGCTGACCGGGTGTGGTGCCCTTCGCAGTTTTCCTGCAACGAAGCCGCTCGCGTGTTCCCCTGGGCCCGGGCGAAGTTCCGGGTGCTGAGCAACCTGGTACCCGAATTGAATGCAGCGCCAGAGCCGCTGCCGGTAAGCCTGCCGGCGCGTTACTGGTTGGTGGTGGGCACCCGGGAGCCGCGCAAGAACATGGTGTTTTTCCTGCGTCAATGGCAGGCCTGTCGTGCGGCGAACCCTGATGTACCGGACGTGGTACTGGTAGGCCACGCCAGCGATGTACCGGCGGACCTCGGCGCACTGCCGGGCCTGCATTGGTGCAGCGGCTTATCGGACGGCCAACTGCAAGCACTTTACCGGCATGCCGCCTGCCTATGGCAGCCTTCCTATGCCGAGGGCTTTGGCCTGCCGGTGGTGGAAGCCTTGAGTGTCGGCACGCCAGTGGCTGTGGCACGCGGCTCCGCCCTCGATGAAGTCGCGCCGCCCAGCGCCCCGCGTTTCGACCCACACAATACCGGGCAACTGCACGACGTCATGCGGCAACTGGCAGCCCACGGGGCGACGTTAGACCCGCAACCGCAAATCGACTGGGCCCGGCAATTTGCCGAGCCCGCCTATCGCTCGCGTCTGGACACTTTGCTCAAGGAATTGGACCGCTAATGCTGCCAGGAAAATTCGTTAGTCTGCTCCTGGGCCTGGTCTTCGGCGGCTTGCTGCTGGCCCTGTCGCCGATAAAGGTCCTGCTGGTCGTGGCCGGCATGGGCGTGGCCTTGACCCTGATCCGCTTTCCCCTGTGGGGCTTGCTGATTTTCGCCGTGTTGGCCACCAGCATTCCCTACACCACTTTGGAACTGGGGATCCGCACCACCGTGAGTGAAGCGGTGCTGGGGCTGACCTGGGTCGGGGTGTTCTGGCAGTCGTTTATCGGCAAGACCCGTGGCTTGATACTGTGGCGTCCGACCGAGCGCGCGCTGATGTGGCTGATGCTGTTCAGCACCATTCCGTTTATCTGGGGCATGGTCATCATCCATGCCGAAGGCAATGGACCGGTGAACTGGGTGCGCTGGCTGATGAACCTGTCGTTGCTGTTTATCGTGCCGTTGCTGCTACGCACCGACGCCGACCGCGACAAGGTCGTGGTCGCCCTGCTGCTGGGTAACCTGGCGATGCTGTTGCTGTCGATTTTCATGTTCCTGAAGACACGCAACGCGATGTCGATGATCGATATCCTCACCGACCTCAAGTACGCCCACCCGGAAGCGGTGAAGGATATTTTCTCCGCCAACTACACGCGCATGGCCTCGCCCTGGGTGCATCCGAACCTGACCGGTGGCGTGCTGGTGCTGTTTATCCCCCTGGCGCTCTTCTATGGCTGGACCCGCAGCGGCTGGCGCCGGGCGCTGGGCCTGGCGGTGGCGGTGCTGGGTTGCGCCGGCCTGCTGCTGAGCATTTCCCGTGGCGCCATCGTGGCCCTGGCGCTGGTCTTGATCTGGCTGACCTACAAGCGCGTGCCTAACAGCGGGCGCATCATCGGTATCGGTTTGGCGCTTGGCGTTGCGCTGGTGATGTTCTACCCGCCGCTGCAGGAGCGCTTGATGACCATCTTCTCGACCACCAACGCCAGTACCGAAATCCGCTTCGACGAGTACGCCAGGTTCCCCGACGCCATGTCGAAATTCCCCCTGGGGATCGGCTTCAAGATCGACCCGCCCGTACCCGGCAGCAACCTGTTGGGGATCTCCAACCTGTGGCTGAACTTCATCTACAAGGTCGGTATTCCAGGGATGTTGTTGTTTATCACCGTCACAGTGTTGTGGTGGCGGGAAGTACGGCCCCTGGGCCAGGTGCGCAAGGTCACCGCCGACAACGCCCTGTGGCTGGGATGCATTTGTGGCGTGTTGGCAGCGCTGCTGACGGGGCTTTTCGACCACTATTTCAGCTTCACCTTTGTACTGATCGCACTGTTCTGGCTGTTGATGGGCATGAGCCTGCAACAGGTGCGACTGCGCCCCACCGTGACCGCGACTGTTCCTGTTATTGCGCCAAAGGATGACCAACCATGAAGCACCGGATAATTCACTCTACCGATTTGCGCGACCGCCTCCCTATGCTGGCCGGTGAACTCGGCGTAAGCCTGCCCGACCTGGAAGAAGCGCTGGATTGGTGCCTGGCCAACGACGTGGTGTTTGAAGACGGCGAAGGCGAGAACAAGCGTTTCTGGATCAGCTCCATCGACCTGGAACCCGCCCTCGAGCACCCGGTGGCCCGCCGCCTGTTCCACCGTCTGAAACAGGACCTGCCATGCCAGCTGCTGCCGCGCTACGGCAAAAACTGGGCAACTATCAAGGATCGCTGGCGCAACGCCTGGGACATGGCCTACAACATCTTGATCAACAAAATCCCCAGCCACCATGTACGTATTGCCTGGCTGCGCCTGGGTGGCGCGAAGATCGGCAAGGGCTCAAGCCTATGGCGTAACACCGAAGTGCTGGGCATCCACAACCTGGTGGTGGGTGACGATTCGGTGATCGGCTGGCATTGCCAGGTGGACGCACGCGCCGGGCTGGTGATCGGCAACCACGTGGCGATTGCCTCTCACGTGCTGATCATCGCTGGCAGTCATGATTTGCAGGCGCCGGAGTTCTGGTCGATTTCCGGGCCAATCTACATCGACGACTACGTGTGGATCGGCAGCCGTGCCTTGATCGGTTTCGGCACCCATCTGGGTCATGGCTCGGTGATCAGCGCCAATACCGTGGTGGCCAAGGCCGTGGCCCCCTACAAAATCATTGGCGGTACAGGCGCCAAAATCATGGGTGAACGTTGCCATGATCTGAACTATAAGGTGGGTGGCAAGGGCCTGTTCACCCTGTTCCACTGATGTTCGGCAGCACCCTCTGGCTGACCCTGGCGACCCTCGCCGGGCTGGTGGCCGGTTTTGCCCGCGAATGGCTGCTGGTGGCGGCCTGGGGCGCCGGTAGTCGCAGCGACGGGTTTCTGGTGGCGGTGTTTTTGCCCGAAGCGCTGCGCATGACCCTGGCCGCCGGCTTGCTCGCAGCGGCAGCCCTGCCCCTTTATCAACAACGCGACCCACAACGCCAGCAAGCCTGGCTGGCCAGCCTGTCTCCACGCCTGCTGGGCGTGGGCCTGGGCCTGTTTGCCGTGCTGGCGCTGGGCGCGCCGCTGTGGGTGCGCCTGATCGGTCCCGGCCTGGACGCTGCGGCCCACGCCGAAGCCGCCGCCAACTTGCGCTGGCTGGCCGCCTGCGCACCGGGCCTGGTGATGCATGGCTTGTTCAGTATTCCGTTGCAGGCACGCCAACGTTTTGTCCTGCCAGGGCTGGGCTCGTTATTGTTCAACCTGCCGCCCGTGCTGTACCTGTTCATCCGTGGCAGCGCAAGCGACAGCGCCGAACTGGCCATGAGTTTTTTTGCCGGCAGTGTATTGATGTGCCTGCCATTGCTGGCGCCGGTCTGGTCCTTCGGCTGGCGGCCGTGGCAGGTCACTGGCGACGGCCTGGCGGGCCGCGAATTGCTGGGGCGCATCGGACCATTGCTGGCCAGCAATGTCGCCAGCCAGGGCCTGGCATTGCTCGAGCGATTGATCGCCAGTTACTTGGGGGAAGGCGCCGTCACTTGGGTCAACCTGGCGCGCAAACTGATCAATCTGCCCTTGATCGCCCTGATGAGCCTCAACCAGGTACTGCTGGGCATGATGAGCGGCGAACAAGGCCAGCAGCGCCTGGCTCTGCTGCGCCGGGGCCTTGATGCAGCAACCCTGCTCAGCCTGCCCGCCGCCCTCGGCCTGATCGGCGCCAGCCCTGTGCTGATTCATCTGCTGATGCCCGCCCAAAGCGCCGACGGCCCATTGCCGGCGCTGCTTGCCTGGTTCGCGACGCCATTGGTGTTCGGCGCCTGGAACGCCATGCTTGCCCGCTATGCCTATGCCAGCGGCGACACACGTCTGCCGTTGCGGTGCGAACTGCTGGGCAGTGTGATCAACGCCATACTCCTGCTGCTGTTGCCGTACTTTTTTGGTCTGCCGGGTATTGCACTGGCGGCGTTGGGCGGGGTTGTCGTCACCAATCTACTGCTGATGCAACGCCAGCAATTGCTTGGGCAACTGGGCTGGCCGCTGCAATGGGGGCTGAGTGCAGTGTTATTGGGCTTTGCAGCCGTCATATTGCACCCGCTGCACAATGACGGCTGGCAACTGGGCCTGAGTACCTTGACGAGTGCACTGGTATTAGGGGGATTGGCTGGGTGGTTCAAACCATGGAAAGCGTGAAGTAGAACCACCGCTGCAACTGCCTGCGCAGGAGCTGGTAAGCCAGCTCCTGCGCGGACTTAGTCATCCAGCTGTTGAGGAGCAGCCTGCTTGGCTGCCTTACCCGTTTTGGGAGCGTTCTTGCCAGGTGCAGGTTCTGGCGCAGCTGGCGCGGTCGGCGCAGCCGCTTCTTTCTCGGCCATTGGCATCTGGTCGATAGCGCTGAAAAACTCCTTGAGGTCGAGGGTGTCCGGTGGCACCGTCTTCTCGAGCTTCTTCTCACCGTCCTTGCCGATCAGGATCACCTTGGTGCCACTGCCGGCACCCAGCTTGAGGGCACGGATCAGTGCGTTGGTTTCCGGTGGCGTAAGTTTCTTGTTGTCCTTGGCTTCCTTGGCGAACTTCTCACCTTCGGCGCCGATGCTGCCGAACTTCACGGTGTACAACACCATGCTGCGCTCTTCAAAGGACTGTTTAGTGGCAGGCTCGTCCAGTTGTTTCCTGAGAGTCGCCAAAGTGTCGTTGCCGGAATCCAGCTCCACCACCACCAGCGGCCGAGCCTTGCCCAGGTCCTGCTTGAGCGGATCGATATCATCAGCGGCCAGCAACGGCCCCGTAAAAGCCATCAAGGTAGCCAGGGTCAGCGACCGGATGAGCATGCGCACCTCCTTTGAATTCCATGCAGGGTTCTTGAGTTTCATGTCTGCGACAGCCAAATTCAAGGATGATTCCTACATCAATTTGAGTAGCGTAGGTCAGGACGCCCGCTACGCAAGGGTTTGGAAGCTGACCAGGGCCATTGTTTCTTCTGGTTACGAGAACTTCCACTGCGGCCAATGCCGGGCAAAAACGGGCGCGACCACAGGGTCGGCGTCCACTCGTTCCAGGGTCTGGGCAAAGCCCGGCGCCAGCCTCGCGAGCTGCTCACGCGCCTCATCCCAACGTGACACTGCCGCCGCCATGATTCCCAGTGCATTCGGCACACCGGTGGGCGTGAACAGTTGGTCGGCGAACTGCTCGGCGAACACCACCCACGCCTGGTGCAGATAGCGCCGCGTGCCCGTGATCAATTGTGCTTGCAGCGCCTCATCCGCGTTGCCCAGCCAGCGTTGCGGGTAGTCGATGATGCCGATTGCCGAATAGCAATTGGCGGCGATGTACAGCAGGCCGCGCAGGATCTGCGTGCGATTACCGGCCAGTAGCTCGGCTTCGGGATATTCCAGGCCCAGGTGGATCAGGATAGCGGCGCTTTCAGTCAGCACCTGGCCGTCGGGAGTGACCAGGGTGGGGATCTGTTTCAGCGGATTGATGCGCGCGAGCGCGTCGCTGCCCTCGCCTTCCTGCCAGGAGCTGGCGTCCACGCGATGCCACGGCACCGCGCAACGCTGCAGGGCAATTTCGATCATGCAGGAACCGGATTCGTCGGTGCCGTAGAGTGTGTACATGGGCCTTTGCTCCTTATCGCAGCATTTTGATTTGCACCAGCCAGGCCTGGCTGGCGGCCATCCCGAATCAAGTTTAGAACAAGCCCATCTGCCCGCCCACCAAGGTGCCGAAGTCGTCATTCACGAACGGCAGGATCGCATCGGCCACTGGCTGCAATTGACGGGTGACGTAGTGGTCATAATCGATAGGTGCCTGCCGTACTTCCAGCGGCTCCGGACCGTTGACGCTGATCACATAGCTGATCCAGCCACCGCGCTGGTACTGGCGCGGGCGCCCCAGGCGGTCGTTGTATTCGTCGGCCAGGCGCGCGGCTCGTACATGGGGCGGGACGTTGCGTTCGTAGTCGTGCAAAGGCCGGCGCAGGCGCTTGCGGTAGATCAGCAATTCGTCGAATTCGCCGCTCAACGTACGTCGCACGTAGTCGCGGATGTAATCCTGATGGGGCAGGCGATGGAAGATGCGCTGGTAGAGCTCCTGCTGGAATTGCCGGGCCAGGGGCGACCAGTCGCTGCGCACGGTTTCCAGGCCCTTGTAGACCATCTCTTCGCTGCCATCGTCGCGCACGACCAAACCGGCGTAGCGCTTTTTGCTGCCCTCCTCTGCGCCGCGGATGGTCGGCATCAGGAAGCGACTGAAGTGGGTTTCGTATTGCAGCTCCAAGGCGCTTTGCAAGCCGTATTCGTCACTCAGGTGGGCGCGCCACCAGTCGTTGACGTGCTGCACCAGCGCCAGGCCGATGCGATTGGCGTCCTGCGGGGAATGGGCGCTGCCGAGCCAGACGAAGGTGGAGTCGGTGTCGCCGTAGATCACTTCGTAACCCTGGGCCTCCACCAGCTCGCGGGTCTGGCGCATGATCTGGTGCCCACGCAGGGTGATCGAGGACGCCAGCCGCGTGTCGAAGAAGCGACAGCCGCTGGAGCCGAGCACGCCATAGAAAGCGTTCATGATGATCTTCAGGGCTTGGGACAGCGGCGCATTATGTTCGCGCTTAGCCACTTCGCGGCCCTCGGAAACCCGGGTGACGATCGACGGCAAACAATGACGGGTGCGGGAAAAACGCGCGCCGCGAAAACCTTCCACCGACTCACTGTCGTCGGGATACTTGAGGCCTTCAATCAAGCCCACAGGGTCGATCAGGAAGCTGCGGATGATCGATGGATAGAGACTTTTATAGTCCAGCACCAACACCGACTCGTAGAGGCCCGGACGTGAGTCCATGACAAACCCGCCTGGGCTGGCTTGAGGCGGTTTGTCGCCCAGGTTCGGTGCGACGAAGCCCTGGCGGTGCATCAACGGCATGTACAGGTGGGTGAAGGCGGCAACCGAACCGCCGCTGCGGTCGGCTGGCAAACCGGTGACGCTGGCGCGCTCCAGCAGGAATTTAAGCAGCTCGGTCTTCGCGAAAATCCGCGTGACCAGTTCGCAGTCCTTGAGGTTGTAGCGCGCCAGGGCCGGCTTGTCCTCGGCGAACATGCGGTTGATTTCGTCCATGCGCTGGTACGGCGTGGAGATGTCCTTGCCTTCGCCGAGCAGGGTTTGCGCGACGTTTTCCAGGCTGAAGGATTCGAAGCTCCAGGTGGCGGAACGCAAGGCTTCGATACCGTCGATGATCAGCCGTCCCGCCGCCGCGGCGAAGTAATGGTTGCGACTGCCGTGTTCGCGCCAGGTCATGGCCTCACCGCCACGCCCCAGCAGCAGGGGCACGTTCAGGCGCTGGGCATGTTCGTGGAGCACGCGCAGGTCGAACTGCACCACATTCCAGCCGATGATCGCGTCGGGATCGAAAGTGGCCAGCCATTGGTTGAGGCGCTCGAGCAGTTGGGCACGGGTGTCACAGTAGTCGAGCTTGAAGTCCACCGCGTCGGGTTTGTTCGGCGGGCCGAGCATGTACACCTGGCGCTCGCCGCAACCCTCGAGGGCAATGGAATACAGATCGCCCTGGGCGGTGGTCTCGATGTCCAGGGACACCAGCTTCAATTGCGGACGGTAGTCAGGCGCGGGCTTCATCTGCGCGTCGAGCAAGGTGCCGTACGCGTCGGGCGTGCCGCCGAACCACACGGGGGCGGTGATAAAGCGTTCCATCATGTAACGCTCGGGTGGGCGTATGTCGCCTTCGTAGACATCGACCCCGGCAGTGCGCAGGCGCTTTTCGATGTCCATCAACTGGCGGTGCTGGCGGGCATAAAGGCCCAAGACCGGGCGATGGTGGAAGTCGCACAGCTGCAACGGGCGCAGTTCAAGATCGCGCTCGCCCTTGAGCAGCCAATCGAGCGGCTTGTGGTACGCCTCGGGGATGAACACCACCGAGGTCTGCGCGGGCAGGCGAATGCAACGAGGCCCATGGTCGGTGGCCAGCCAGAAACTGACCTCCGTGCCCGCCGGGGTGTCGCGCCAATGCCGGGTCAAAACAAAACCCTGCTGTAAATCCACCGTACCGCACCTCAGGAATCGCGTTAAGGGCGTGATTCTACTCGGCATCCGTGCAAATGCGGCAGGTTAACGCGCATCCAGACGTTCACCTCATAAATTTGTTGCAGATCGTTAATAGTAATTACTATCATCTGCGCCGGAGTCGTATTCGCGCAGTGAGGAAGCGCAACGTCGTTGTCCACTTCCTCACCGTTGACGGTTCGCCGTCAGGATCGATCATGCCCATCTGTAACGCTCCCGCTGTGCCGTTTCGCCCTACCCTGCTCGCCCTTTGCTGTTCCCTGAGTTTTGCTGCGCAGGCGGCACCGCCGGCGGGTGCGGATAACGCACTGGAGCTAGGCGCTACCAGCATCAATGCCGAAGCGCCCGCGCCCGCCGCATTGCCACCCGAGTTTGCAGGTGGCCAGGTGGCACGCGGTGGCCAATTGGGTGTACTGGGCAACCAGGACATCATGGATGTGCCCTTCAGCATGTCCTCCTACACCGAGAAACTGATTCGCGACCAGCAGGCGGAAACCGTTGGCGACGTGTTGCTCAATGACTCTTCCGTGCGTCAGGCCTCGGGGTATGCGAACCAGTCACAGACTTTCATGATCCGTGGCCTGCCGTTGAATGGCGACGACATTTCCTATAACGGCTTGTATGGCATCCTACCGCGCCAGATCATCTCCACCGACGCCCTGGAGCGCGTAGAAGTGTTCAAGGGCCCCAACGCCTTTATCAACGGCGTCACCCCCACTGGCTCGGGGATCGGCGGCGGTGTCAACCTGCAACCCAAGCGTGCCGATGATGTGCCGCTGCGCCGGTTCAGCACCGATATCAGCAGCGATGGTCGGATTGGCGAACACTTGGACATTGGCCAGCGCTTCGGCGAAGACAACCAGTTTGGCGCACGGGTCAACCTGTCGCAGCGCGAAGGCGATACCGGTATTGAGGATGAAAACCAGCGTTCGAAGCTGTTTGCCGTCGGCCTCGACTACCGCGGCGATGCGTTGCGCCTGTCCGGTGATTTTGTGTATCAGAAGCAACGTATCAACGGCGGACGCAACTCGGTATTCCTCGGCAAGATCACCCACGTGCCGGATGCGCCATCGGCAGATACCAACTATGCGCCGAGCTGGAGCAGTACCAACCTTGAAGATACCTTGGGAATGCTGCGCGCCGAGTACGATCTGAACGAAAACTGGACCGCCTACGCGGCAGCCGGTGCCAAGCACAGCCGTGAGATGGGGCGCTACTCGTCAGTGACCCTGAGCGATAATCTCGGCAATGCCCTGGCGAGCCGCTCGACCATCGCCCATGAAGAGAACAATCGCAGCGCAATGGGCGGCCTGAACGGCAAATTCCAGACCGGCGCCGTCAGTCATCGACTCAACTTCGGTCTGGCCGGTATCTGGACAGAAGCGCGCAATGCCTATGTGTTCAACGCCGCAGCAACGTCTACCCCAACCAATATCTACAACCCGGTGACCGGCGCGCCGCCCACGTTGAACAGCCCGCGTAACACGCCGGGCACCGATTTCAGCGATCCAACCATCACCGGCAAGACTTTCGTGCGCAGCGCAGCAGTGTCCGACACCCTGGGCTTCTTCGATGACCGCCTGCTGGTGACCCTGGGCGCACGCCGCCAACAGATGGTGGTACAGAGTTTCAACTACATGAGCGGCAGCCGTACCGCCAACTATGACGAATCGATCACCACGCCGGTGTACGGCATTGTGTTCAAGCCATGGGAGCATGTGTCGCTGTATGCCAACCGCATCGAAGGCCTGGCCCAGGGCCCGACGTCGCCGCTCAAATCAGGCGAACTGACGGTCATCAGTGGCGGGCAAGCCTATGCGCCCGCTCGCTCCAAGCAGATCGAAGCAGGCGTCAAGGTGGACATGGGCACCTATGGCGCGACACTGGGTGTCTACCGTATCGAGCAGCCTGGCGCAGGTTATGCCGAGGCCATCGACGCCACCACGGCGCGCTACGTGCGTGAAGGCCAGCAGATCAACAAGGGCGTCGAGCTGAACGTCTTCGGCGAACCGGTCAGCGGCCTGCGCTTGTTGGGCGGGGTGACGCTGATGAAGACCGAACTCAAGGGCACCCTCAACGGCGCCAATGACGGTAACCGTGCCATTGGCGTGCCTTCATTCCAACTAAACGCCGGCGTGGATTGGGATGTACCCGGCCTGCAAGGCGTGACCCTCAGCGGACGCATGCTGCGCACCGGCGGCCAGTACGCCGATGCAGCCAACAACCTGAGCCTGCCGGCCTGGAACCGCTTCGACCTGGGTGCGCGCTACACCTTCACTTTGGATGAGCGCGATGTGACAGTGGGCGCAACGGTGGAGAACGTCGCCAACGAGAAGTACTGGGAATCGGCCCAGGGCGGCTTCCTGAGCCAGGGTGATCCGCGCGTGGCGAAGTTGTCGGCGACGATTGATTTCTAAACGCGTGAAAACATGGGGGGCTGACCTCCCCCCTGCATCCCATCACTTCGGTGGGGTTTCGCTCAGGTAGTTTTCGATGTTGCCCATCTGCTCATCCCAGCCACGGGAGTTCATCTTGAAGGCTTTCTGGCGCCGCGCTATGGGCACGTTATCGAAACCCGATTCGACGACCCGCAACAAGATGCCCGGCGCACGATCCTCAATGGTGAACTCAACAAGGGTCGGTGTCTCCTCATCGTAGTCGACGCCCGCTTCTACCGCGTAAGGGTGCCACCAGAAAGAGAACAGCGTTTGCGGCAGGATGCGTTCGACCCTGGCCTTCCATACCACATGTTCGTAGCCTGGGTAGGTAATCGGCGCTTCGATAGTTTCCCCGGCAACAAAGGTTTTGCCCTTGAGCGCGATACCGAACCAATGACCAAATTGCTCAGCCTGCGTCAGTGCCTCCCAAACCTGCTTGCGTGATGCGTTGAGCAGGACTTTTCGTTCGATGCGATCTGATACGTGCATGCGTCACCTCCTCCATTGAACAGTAGGCGACATCGACCAATGCGCAACCTTCAGTTGTGCGCGATGATGATGACCCCATCCTTGACCTGGCCATAGGTTATGACTGACCCATTGAATGGAAGTTGCTTGTGCAAAGCGGTGCGCTATCAGGTGGACAGCCTGGACATGCCCATCAGTCACTGCCACTGCGAAAGCTGTCGCAAGGCGCACGCGGCCGCGTTTGTCGCCACGGCAGGGGTGATGCGCGAGCATTTTCGCTGGACGCAGGGTGAAGAGCTGCTGTCGTGCTTTGAATCTTCACCGGGCAAACGCCGACATTTCTGCTCGCGCTGCGGCTCACATCTGATCGCCGAACGTGGGCATCAGCCTCACGTGATTGTGCGGGTGGCGACGCTGGATGATGACCCAGGCACCCGGCCCACCTCGCATATCTGGACGTCCCATGAGGTACCCTGGCTTGCCTATGACGGCGTTGAGCGCTGGGACGAATGGAAGGCCTGAGTCAGACGCGTGGGTCGCCTGGCGCCTTGGCGGGTGTCGCATATTGCGGTTTGAGATGACCTTCCTGGTCGAGCAGCCAAGCGTCCATGATCTGCCGCACCACGGGCCCGGCCACACGGCCGCCGGCCTCACCGTTTTCGATCATGACTGAAATCACGATTTTCGGATGTTCGGCCGGCGCGAAGCCGACGAACAAGGCGTTATCGCGATGGCGCTCCAACGTCTTGTTGCGGTTGTAGCGCTCACCCTGCTTGATCGCCACTACCTGGGCGGTACCACTCTTGCCGGCGATGCGATATTGGGCACCTTGCGCTGCGGCCCGGGCAATACCGCGAGGATCGTGCATCACCAATTGCATGCCGTGGTTGACCTGCTCCCAATCACGCGGATCCTTGAGGACCACGTTAGGCATTGGGTTTTCATCCACGGGTGGGATGCCATTGATGGTCTTGGCCAGATGTGGCCGGTTCCAGACACCTTTGTTGGCGATCAATGCGGTGGCCTGGGCCAATTGCAGCGGCGTCACCTGCATATAGCCCTGGCCGATACCGAGGATCACCGTTTCGCCTGGAAACCATGGCTGGCGACGGGTCGCACGCTTCCAGGCCTGGGAAGGCATCAGGCCGGCAGACTCTTCGAACATGTCCAGGGATACTTTCTGACCGAGGCCAAACTCGGCGAGATAATCGTGCAGGCGGTCGATGCCCAGCTTGTGGGCCAGGTCGTAGAAGTAAGTGTCGTTGGAACGCATGATGGCCGCGTCCATGTCCACCCAGCCGTCGCCGCTGTGATTCCAGTTGCGGTATTTGTGATCGAAGTCGGGCAGCTGGTAATAACCAGGGTCGAACACCCGGGTTTGTGGGGTGACAACACCACTGTCGAGGCCGGCGATGGCCACTTCCGGCTTGATGGTGGAACCCGGCGCATAGAGCCCACGCAGTACGCGGTTGAACAGTGGGCGGTCGATGGAATCGTGCAGCGCAGCGTATTCCTTGAAACTGATGCCAGTGACGAACAGGTTAGGGTCGAAACTCGGCTTGCTGACCATCGCCAGTACTTCACCGGTTTGCGGATCCAGGGCCACCACCGAACCACGACGATCGCCCAAAGCTTCTTCGGCGGCCTCCTGCAGCTTGACGTCGAGGCTCAGGACGATGTTTTTGCCTGGGATCGGGTCAGTGTGCTTGAGCACCCGCAATACGCGGCCCTGGGCATTAGTCTCGACCTCTTCGTAACCGACGTGGCCGTGTAGTTCGGACTCGTAGAAGCGCTCGATCCCGGTCTTGCCGATGGATTGGGTACCCCGGTACTCCACGGAATCGAGGGTCTTGGATTCTTTTTCGTTAATGCGACCGACGTAGCCAATGGAGTGCGCAAAGTGCGCGCCCAGTGGGTAGTGGCGGACGAATTGAGGCTCGACGTCCACGCCAGGTAGACGGAACTCGTTGACGGCCAACACGGCGATTTGTTCTTCGGTCAACTCATAGAACAAGGTGACGGGAACAAATGGATGACGAGCCTGCTTGAGCGCTTTATCAAATACGGCACGGTCTTCGGCAGGCAGGTGCAGCATATTGACGATTGCATCCAGCTCGCCCTTGAGGTCGGTGGTGCGCTCGCGGGTGATGGTCAGGTTGTAACTCGGACGGTTGTCGGCCAGCACTACGCCATTGCGGTCATAGATCAAGCCGCGAGTCGGGGTGATGGGCAGTACGTGGACCCGGTTGTTTTCGGAAATCGTGGAGTGATAGTCGTACTGCACCACCTGCAGGAAATACATGCGCCCTACCAGGGCACAGGTAATCCCAATCACCAACAGCGCACAGGCGAGCAAGCGCTTGTTGACCAGGCGGTTTTCTTTTTCATGATCTTTGATAGGTATAGGTTCAGGCATTTCTACAGCATCTCGTTGAAAAAGGTCGACGCCGCCTCCTGCGGATAAAGATCAATCCTTGTGAAAATGTGCTGCACCATACCAAAAATGCAGAAACACTTTGTATCGATTTGCCTCAACGGCAGGTTATTTAATGAAGGGAGCGCTGAAGACTGTGACACTTTTCGAGCGCCCAAAACAAAACCCCAACTGCTTTCGCAATTGGGGTTTCGGAATTTAATCTTGACGATGACCTACTCTCACATGGGGAAACCCCACACTACCATCGGCGATGCATCGTTTCACTACTGAGTTCGGGATGGGATCAGGTGGTTCCAATGCTCTATGGTCGTCAAGAAATTCGGGTACTGAGTCGTGGCCAGCTGGCCTCGCTTCAGCAAATTGGGTATGTGACAGCGGTCGGTGCTTTGTGAGCGTCGAACTTTCGGTTCATTGCGTCTTCACACACCGCAATCTGATGCTCGTTAGAGTAGTCAAATTGCTTGGGTGTTATATGGTCAAGCCTCACGGGCAATTAGTATTGGTTAGCTCAACGCCTCACAGCGCTTACACACCCAACCTATCAACGTCGTAGTCTTCGACGGCCCTTCAGGGGACTCAAGGTCCCAGTGAGATCTCATCTTGAGGCTAGTTTCCCGCTTAGATGCTTTCAGCGGTTATCTATTCCGAACATAGCTACCCGGCAATGCCACTGGCGTGACAACCGGAACACCAGAGGTTCGTCCACTCCGGTCCTCTCGTACTAGGAGCAGCCCCTCTCAAATCTCAAACGTCCACGGCAGATAGGGACCGAACTGTCTCACGACGTTCTAAACCCAGCTCGCGTACCACTTTAAATGGCGAACAGCCATACCCTTGGGACCGGCTTCAGCCCCAGGATGTGATGAGCCGACATCGAGGTGCCAAACACCGCCGTCGATATGAACTCTTGGGCGGTATCAGCCTGTTATCCCCGGAGTACCTTTTATCCGTTGAGCGATGGCCCTTCCATACAGAACCACCGGATCACTAAGACCTACTTTCGTACCTGCTCGACGTGTCTGTCTCGCAGTCAAGCGCGCTTTTGCCTTTATACTCTACGACCGATTTCCGACCGGTCTGAGCGCACCTTCGTACTCCTCCGTTACTCTTTAGGAGGAGACCGCCCCAGTCAAACTACCCACCATACACTGTCCTCGATCCGGATAACGGACCTGAGTTAGAACCTCAAAGTTGCCAGGGTGGTATTTCAAGGTTGGCTCCACGCAGACTGGCGTCCACGCTTCAAAGCCTCCCACCTATCCTACACAAGCAAATTCAAAGTCCAGTGCAAAGCTATAGTAAAGGTTCACGGGGTCTTTCCGTCTAGCCGCGGATACACTGCATCTTCACAGCGATTTCAATTTCACTGAGTCTCGGGTGGAGACAGCGCCGCCATCGTTACGCCATTCGTGCAGGTCGGAACTTACCCGACAAGGAATTTCGCTACCTTAGGACCGTTATAGTTACGGCCGCCGTTTACCGGGGCTTCGATCAAGAGCTTCGCGTTAGCTAACCCCATCAATTAACCTTCCGGCACCGGGCAGGCGTCACACCCTATACGTCCACTTTCGTGTTTGCAGAGTGCTGTGTTTTTAATAAACAGTCGCAGCGGCCTGGTATCTTCGACCGGCATGAGCTTACGGAGCAAGTCCTTCACCCTCACCGGCGCACCTTCTCCCGAAGTTACGGTGCCATTTTGCCTAGTTCCTTCACCCGAGTTCTCTCAAGCGCCTTGGTATTCTCTACCCAACCACCTGTGTCGGTTTGGGGTACGGTTCCTGGTTACCTGAAGCTTAGAAGCTTTTCTTGGAAGCATGGCATCAACCACTTCGTCATCTAAAAGATGACTCGTCATCAGCTCTCGGCCTTAGAATCCCGGATTTACCTAAGATTCCAGCCTACCACCTTAAACTTGGACAACCAACGCCAAGCTGGCCTAGCCTTCTCCGTCCCTCCATCGCAATAACCAGAAGTACAGGAATATTAACCTGTTTTCCATCGACTACGCTTTTCAGCCTCGCCTTAGGGACCGACTAACCCTGCGTCGATTAACGTTGCGCAGGAAACCTTGGTCTTTCGGCGTGGGTGTTTTTCACACCCATTGTCGTTACTCATGTCAGCATTCGCACTTCTGATACCTCCAGCAAGCTTCTCAACTCACCTTCACAGGCTTACAGAACGCTCCTCTACCGCATCACTTACGTGATACCCGTAGCTTCGGTGTATGGTTTGAGCCCCGTTACATCTTCCGCGCAGGCCGACTCGACTAGTGAGCTATTACGCTTTCTTTAAAGGGTGGCTGCTTCTAAGCCAACCTCCTAGCTGTCTAAGCCTTCCCACATCGTTTCCCACTTAACCATAACTTTGGGACCTTAGCTGACGGTCTGGGTTGTTTCCCTTTTCACGACGGACGTTAGCACCCGCCGTGTGTCTCCCATGCTCGGCACTTGTAGGTATTCGGAGTTTGCATCGGTTTGGTAAGTCGGGATGACCCCCTAGCCGAAACAGTGCTCTACCCCCTACAGTGATACATGAGGCGCTACCTAAATAGCTTTCGAGGAGAACCAGCTATCTCCGAGCTTGATTAGCCTTTCACTCCGATCCACAGGTCATCCGCTAACTTTTCAACGGTAGTCGGTTCGGTCCTCCAGTTAGTGTTACCCAACCTTCAACCTGCCCATGGATAGATCGCCCGGTTTCGGGTCTATTCCCAGCGACTAGACGCCCTATTAAGACTCGCTTTCGCTACGCCTCCCCTATTCGGTTAAGCTCGCCACTGAAAATAAGTCGCTGACCCATTATACAAAAGGTACGCAGTCACCCAACAAAGTGGGCTCCCACTGCTTGTACGCATACGGTTTCAGGATCTATTTCACTCCCCTCTCCGGGGTTCTTTTCGCCTTTCCCTCACGGTACTAGTTCACTATCGGTCAGTCAGTAGTATTTAGCCTTGGAGGATGGTCCCCCCATATTCAGACAAAGTTTCTCGTGCTCCGTCCTACTCGATTTCATGACTAAGAGATTTTCGCGTACAGGGCTATCACCCACTATGGCCGCACTTTCCAGAGCGTTCCGCTAATCTCAAAGCCACTTAAGGGCTAGTCCCCGTTCGCTCGCCACTACTAAGGGAATCTCGGTTGATTTCTTTTCCTCAGGGTACTTAGATGTTTCAGTTCCCCTGGTTCGCCTCTTGCACCTATGTATTCAGTACAAGATAACCATCTTATGATGGCTGGGTTCCCCCATTCAGACATCTCCGGATCAAAGTCTGTTTGCCGACTCCCCGAAGCTTTTCGCAGGCTACCACGTCTTTCATCGCCTCTGACTGCCAAGGCATCCACCGTATGCGCTTCTTCACTTGACCATATAACCCCAAGCAATCTGGTTATACTGTGAAGACAACATTCGCCGAAAATTCGAATTTCTCAATTAAGAGAACTCACAAATTTTACCTTAGCCTGATCCGTTACCAGTGAAAGTAACGTTCAGTCTATCTTTCTATCACATACCCAAATTTTTAAAGAACGAACTAGTCAAAGACTAGAAATCAACATTCACCATCACAACGATGGAATGCTCATTTCTAAGCTTTATACAAACAGAAGCAGTAGTGGTGGAGCCAAACGGGATCGAACCGTTGACCTCCTGCGTGCAAGGCAGGCGCTCTCCCAGCTGAGCTATGGCCCCGTATTTCTACAGGCGTTTCCCACACAAAATTGGTGGGTCTGGGCAGATTCGAACTGCCGACCTCACCCTTATCAGGGGTGCGCTCTAACCAACTGAGCTACAGACCCAATTTCGGGCTGCTTCTTTATCGTCTTCTTCAATGAATCAAGCAATTCGTGTGGGAACTTATGGAGCAGCTGATGTCGTCGATTAAGGAGGTGATCCAGCCGCAGGTTCCCCTACGGCTACCTTGTTACGACTTCACCCCAGTCATGAATCACACCGTGGTAACCGTCCTCCCGAAGGTTAGACTAGCTACTTCTGGTGCAACCCACTCCCATGGTGTGACGGGCGGTGTGTACAAGGCCCGGGAACGTATTCACCGCGACATTCTGATTCGCGATTACTAGCGATTCCGACTTCACGCAGTCGAGTTGCAGACTGCGATCCGGACTACGATCGGTTTTCTGGGATTAGCTCCACCTCGCGGCTTGGCAACCCTCTGTACCGACCATTGTAGCACGTGTGTAGCCCAGGCCGTAAGGGCCATGATGACTTGACGTCATCCCCACCTTCCTCCGGTTTGTCACCGGCAGTCTCCTTAGAGTGCCCACCATAACGTGCTGGTAACTAAGGACAAGGGTTGCGCTCGTTACGGGACTTAACCCAACATCTCACGACACGAGCTGACGACAGCCATGCAGCACCTGTCTCAATGTTCCCGAAGGCACCAATCTATCTCTAGAAAGTTCATTGGATGTCAAGGCCTGGTAAGGTTCTTCGCGTTGCTTCGAATTAAACCACATGCTCCACCGCTTGTGCGGGCCCCCGTCAATTCATTTGAGTTTTAACCTTGCGGCCGTACTCCCCAGGCGGTCAACTTAATGCGTTAGCTGCGCCACTAAGAGCTCAAGGCTCCCAACGGCTAGTTGACATCGTTTACGGCGTGGACTACCAGGGTATCTAATCCTGTTTGCTCCCCACGCTTTCGCACCTCAGTGTCAGTATCAGTCCAGGTGGTCGCCTTCGCCACTGGTGTTCCTTCCTATATCTACGCATTTCACCGCTACACAGGAAATTCCACCACCCTCTACCATACTCTAGTCAGTCAGTTTTGAATGCAGTTCCCAGGTTGAGCCCGGGGATTTCACATCCAACTTAACAAACCACCTACGCGCGCTTTACGCCCAGTAATTCCGATTAACGCTTGCACCCTCTGTATTACCGCGGCTGCTGGCACAGAGTTAGCCGGTGCTTATTCTGTCGGTAACGTCAAAATTGCAGAGTATTAATCTACAACCCTTCCTCCCAACTTAAAGTGCTTTACAATCCGAAGACCTTCTTCACACACGCGGCATGGCTGGATCAGGCTTTCGCCCATTGTCCAATATTCCCCACTGCTGCCTCCCGTAGGAGTCTGGACCGTGTCTCAGTTCCAGTGTGACTGATCATCCTCTCAGACCAGTTACGGATCGTCGCCTTGGTGAGCCATTACCCCACCAACTAGCTAATCCGACCTAGGCTCATCTGATAGCGCAAGGCCCGAAGGTCCCCTGCTTTCTCCCGTAGGACGTATGCGGTATTAGCGTCCGTTTCCGAACGTTATCCCCCACTACCAGGCAGATTCCTAGGCATTACTCACCCGTCCGCCGCTCTCAAGAGAAGCAAGCTTCTCTCTACCGCTCGACTTGCATGTGTTAGGCCTGCCGCCAGCGTTCAATCTGAGCCATGATCAAACTCTTCAGTTCAAACATCTTTGGGTTTTTAAGAAACCCTAAACTTGGCTCAGCAATCGTTGGTTACATCTTTGATTTCTCGCGGAGTAACTTGTGATGCTGATAATCTTGTTGACTATCAGTCTGACTCCACAAGCACCCACACGAATTGCTTGATTCAGTTGTTAAAGAGCGGTTGGTTAAGAGCTTTCGTCTCAACCGAGGCGCGCATTCTACAGCAGCCTCATTTGCTGTCAAGTGATTATTTTCAGAAGCTTTCGAAGATTTCTTCAACAACTTCAACCACTTGCGCTTCTGATCTCTCATCAGCGGGAGGCGAATTCTACAGCGTTACACGCTGCTGTCAACACCTCTTTTTCAACTTCCTTTTGGCTTCGATGACCTGAAGCAACTTGCTGCCGAAAACTTCATAACTCATTGTTTACCAAGGAGTTTTCAGTTTCGACTGCGCCGGAAGTGGGGCGAATTATAGGCTTTCAGAATTTGCCGTCAAGGCTTAATTCAGGTTTTCTATCAATACAGCTGCGAACCCCATAATCCTTCTATATAGAAAGACTTAAACGGCAAATTGAGCAATATATTGCTCATCACTGAACAGTTAAGCATCATAGCGACATCTGCTCATCGACTATGACTTCGGAAGAACACCTCCAATGACCACTCCTCCCCGCGGCCTGGCCTGCGCACTGTTTCCCGTCGGCCTGCTGTTGATCGCCATGGCCTCCATCCAATCCGGTGCCTCACTGGCCAAAAGCATGTTTCCTATTGTCGGCGCGCAAGGCACCACTACCCTGCGCTTGATCTTCGCCAGCGTGATCATGCTGCTTCTGTTACGCCCATGGCGCGCCAAGCTGACAGCAAAGTCCCTGCGCACAGTGATCATCTACGGAATGGCGCTGGGTGGCATGAACTTCCTCTTCTATATGTCCCTGCGCACCGTGCCCCTGGGAATTGCCGTAGCACTGGAATTCACAGGCCCGCTCGCCGTCGCGATCTATGCGTCGCGGCGGGCAGTCGACTTCCTCTGGATTGCCCTCGCGATCATCGGCCTGCTCCTGCTGATCCCGATGGACGAGGCCAGCAGCGGTATCGACTGGGTTGGGGCCGCTTACGCGCTGGGCGCAGGCGTATGCTGGGCGCTCTATATCCTGTTTGGCCAAAAGGCGGGGAATGACAACGGTGTCCAGACCGCCGCCCTCGGCGTAATGATTGCAGCCCTGTTCGTAGCGCCGATCGGCATCGTGCATGCCGGCGCCGCATTGCTGACGCCCGCCCTGATCCCTATTGCCATTGGCGTTGCGATTCTGTCGACGGTCTTGCCCTACACGTTGGAGATGGTCGCACTGACTCGCCTGCCCGCACGCACGTTCGGTACGCTGATGAGTATCGAACCGGCGTTCGGCGCGCTCTCCGGCCTGTTCTTCCTGCATGAGCACCTATCCCTCGCCCAGTGGCTGGCGATTACCTGCATTATCCTGGCTTCCGTGGGCGCCACTTTGACAATGCGCAACGAATCAAAACCGCTGGTGCCCGCCGACTGACCCTCTTTAACACCAGCTCTGGTATTTGCCGCTCATTTAGGCCATGTTTAAGCCGTAACCGAATGTCATTCATGGAGAGTTTCGACACGGACAGCATGAACACTACGCTCGAGAGCGAGTAAGCGGCTCTGTTCTTCTGCAGAGCGGTTATTAAGGATGGGAATGAAACGAATTTTGATACTGTTGCTGGTTGTGGGCATCGCTGGCTGTGCTGCAACCACAAAAACAGAAGTGAAACGAGGCAAAAAAGGGCTGCACATCAACTGTTCTGGCCTGTCCTCCTCCTGGGACCAGTGCTACACCAGTGCAGCCAATTCATGCGGCGCCAAGGGTTATCGAGTGATTGCCAAGTCCGGCGACAACTCCGAGGAGCCTGGGGACTATCCCTTCGGCCTCAATCCCGCCGGCTATACCAGCCGCAGTATGATCGTCATCTGTAAATAGCTACCGAGCAGCCTCTCTTGGCTGCTCGTCTCAAATTCCCGCCACATTCCAAATGCCTTTTGCGACACGGCGGCTAAACTCCTGCTCGATCATCGAGTCAATGGAGTTCCCATGACGCATAACAAGAAAATCGTATTGGTAGTCGGTGCAGGTGACGCAACCGGTGGCGCCATCGCCAAGCGCTTTGCCCGCGAAGGCTACATTGCCTGCGTTACCCGGCGCAGCGCCGACAAACTGCAACCCCTGGTAGACAGTATCCAATCGGCAGGCGGTGAGGCCCACGGATTTGCCTGTGACGCACGCAAAGAAGAAGACGTTGTTGCACTGGTCGAGCAAATCGAGACCGAACTGGGGCCTATTGAAGCGTTTGTCTTCAACATCGGCGCCAACGTGCCTTGCAGCATTCTGGAAGAAACCCCACGCAAATATTTCAAAATCTGGGAAATGGCGTGTTTTTCCGGTTTCTTGAACGCACGTGAAGTTGCCAAGCGCATGGTCACCCGTAACCGCGGCACCCTCCTTTTCACCGGCGCGACTGCGGGCTTGCGCGGAGCGTCAGGGTTTGCCGCGTTCGCCGGTGCAAAGCACGGTATCCGCGCCCTCGCCCAAAGCATGGCGCGGGAATTAGGCCCGATGGGCATCCACGTCGCCCATGTAGTGGTCGACGGGGCCATCGATACCGACTTCATTCGCGAGAACTTCCCGCAAAAATACGCCCTCAAGGACCAGGACGGCATTCTCAACCCAGACCACATTGCCGACAACTACTGGTACCTGCATAGCCAGCCACGTGACGCGTGGACGTTCGAACTGGATCTGCGCCCCTGGAACGAACCCTGGTAGCACGCCCCTATAACAATAAGCAGCGAGTATCGACCATGAGTAAAACCCTGGAGTTTTTCTTCGATCTGGGCAGCCCTGCCACTTACCTGGCCTACACCCAGCTACCGGCTCTCTGCGCCGAAACCGGCGCACAGCTGGTGTATCGCCCGATGCTGTTGGGCGGCGTATTCAAAGCCACTGGCAATGCCTCACCGATCATGGTGCCGGCCAAGGGGCGCTATATGCTGGATGACCTGGCGCGGTACGCCAAACGCTACAACGTGACACTTAGGTTCAACCCCCACTTCCCCATCAATACCCTGGTACTGATGCGCGCAATCACCGGCATGCAAATCCACCAGCCTGAGCGCTTCCTCGGCTTTATCGATTGCCTGTTCCGTGCGCTCTGGGTAGAAGGCCGTCACCTGGGCGATCCCGAGGTGGTGGCCAGCGTACTCAGCGAACAGGGGTTCGATCCAGGGCAAGTACTGGCCCTGTCCAATGACGAAGCCGTCAAGAACACCCTCAAGGACAACACCGAACAAGCCGTTAAACGCGGCGTGTTCGGTGCTCCCAGTTTTTTTGTCGGCAACCAGCTGTTCTTTGGCCAGGACCGACTGGACTTTGTGCGCGAAGCCCTCAGCTAGATTTCGCTTGCAGCCGACACGCGCCGACTGCAACAAATCAAATAGCCACAGTGCGCACCTGCAGCCACTCGAGCGCCGCACCACTGAGCAACGGGCTCAAGCGCTCACGCACTTGGGCGTGGTACGCGTTGAACCACTCGCGCTCGTCCGCCGTCAGCAGCGACGGCTCCAGGCAACGGGTATCAATCGGGCACAAGGTCAGGGTTTCGAACTTGAGGAATTCGCCAAACTCGGTCTTGCCCGCTTCACGGTTCAGTACCAGGTTTTCAATACGCACGCCCCAACGGCCGGGACGATAAGTACCTGGTTCAATCGAAGTAATCATCCCCGGCTGCATCGCCGTTTGTGGCGCAGCAACGGCTTGGTAGGCAATGACCTGCGGGCCCTCATGCACATTGAGGAAATAACCTACGCCATGACCTGTGCCGTGGCCGTAGTCCACCCCTTCGGCCCAGATCGGCGCACGGGCAATGGCGTCCAGCAACGGTGACAGAATGCCTTTGGGGAAGTGCGCACGGGACAGGGCAATCACACCCTTGAGCACCCGTGTGCAATCGCGTTTCTGCTCTGCACTCGGCGTACCGATGGGCACCATCCGCGTGATGTCGGTGGTCCCGCCCAGGTATTGGCCACCCGAGTCGATCAACAACAAGCCATCCCCTTCGATCAGCGCGTGCTCTTCTTCGGTGGCGTGGTAGTGCGGCATGGCGCCATTGGCGTTGAACGCGGCAATGGTGTTGAAGCTCAGCGACACATAGCCAGGGCGACGGGTACGCGCAGCGGTCAGGTGTTCGTCGATAGTCAGTTCGGTAATGCGCTCGCGGCCCAGGGCACTGTCGAGCCAGGCGAAAAATTCGCACAATGCCGCGCCATCCTGCTCCATCGCCTGGCGGATATGCTCCGCGTCCGCCAGGCTCTTGCGGGATTTGGCAAGCGTGGTCGGATTCAGACCTTCCACCAGCTTGACGCCAGCGTCGAGGTTTTCCAGCAAGCCAGCCGTCACGCGTGCGGGGTCCACCTGCATGCTTGCACCCGACGGCACGGCACGCAGTGCATCGGCCACGTCGCTGTAGTCGCGCAAGGTCACGCCATCCTGCTCAAGCACGGCCCTCAGTTCGGCATCGACCTTGCCCAGCGCCACAAACAAGGTGGCCTGCTGTTGATTGATCAACGCAAAGGACACAAACACCGGATTGAACGACACATCACCGCCGCGCAGGTTGAATAACCAGGCGATGTCATCCAGGGTCGCGATGAAATGCCAATCCGCGCCCTTTTCTTTCAAGCTGGCGCGCAATGCGGCAAGTTTCTCGCCACGGCTGACGGTGGCTTGGGGCGGCAGATGCTGGTAGATCGGCTGGTTCGGCAGCGCCGGGCGGTCTTGCCAGACTTCGTTGAGCAGGTCGATATCGGTACGCAAGCGGGCACCGCGCTCGGCCAGCTTGCTGCCCAGGGTACGCGCCGAGGCCACGGCCATGACCGCGCCATCCACGGCCACCACCCCGCCTTCCGGGGTTTGCTCGGCCAGCCACTCCAGCGGCCCAGGTTGGCCCGGTTGCAGTTTGACCAACTCGATACCGCTGCCCTTGAGTTCCTTGGTCGCCTGCTCCCAGTAGCGGCTATCAGCCCAGACCCCGGCGAAATCCGCCGTGACGATCAGTGTCCCCACCGAACCATGAAACCCTGACAACCATTGGCGCCCTTGCCAGTAACCCGGCAAGTATTCGGACAAGTGCGGGTCGGCCGATGGCACCAGCAGGGCATGAATGCCCTCGCGGCGCATCAGTTCACGGGTATGCGCCAGGCGCTGGGGAACCGTTCCATGGGTCAAAGGCTGCGTACTCATTGTGTCTCCTGCTAACCACTAATAATTGTTATGTACTGCAAATGATAAATCAGACCGTCCAAAACGCCGGCGCGCTGGCCAGTGCGGCCTTGATCAGCCGTGCCGCTTCGTCGATGTCCTGTTCGGTGGTAAACCGGCCCAGGCTCAAACGGATAGTGCGTCCGGCGCTGCGAGCATCATGCCCCAAGGCCAGGAGCACATGGGACGGCGCGTTGCTTGCAGAATTGCACGCGGAAGTCGCGGAAAAGGCAACGCCCGCGCTCAGTGCGGCGGAATTGAATTCGCCTTCGCTGAACGTCAGGCTGAGGGTATGTGGAATACGCTGGGTGGGGCTGCCATTGAGACGCAGGCCGGCGACTGACGCCAGTTGGTCCAGCAGGCGCTGGCGCAGCGCAACAATCGTGGCCTTCTCATCAGCGAAGGACGCCGCCGCCAAGGCGAATGCTGTGCCCATACCCGCAATCTGATGGGTCGCCAGGGTGCCGGAACGCAAGCCCCCTTCATGACCACCACCGTGAATCTGCGCCAATACCCTCTGCTGTGCCCGAGGCCCGACGTATAACGCGCCGATACCCTTGGGGCCGTACAGCTTGTGCGCTGAGAACGACATCAAGTCCACCGGCCACAGGGCCAGATCAATGGCCACCTTGCCCGCCCCTTGCGCCGCATCCACATGCAACAAAGCGCCATGCTCACGCACACGGGCGCCGATGGCTGGGATGTCATTCAGGGTGCCCAGTTCGTTATTGACGAGCATCAGCGAGACCAGGAAGGTGTCCTCGCGCAGGGCTTCGCTGACGGCATCGACGCTGATCAAGCCGTGCGCATCCGGCACCAGGTATGTCACTGCCACGCCGGCGTCCTGCAATTGCCGCGCGGTGTCCAGCGTGGCCTTGTGCTCAATCTGGCTGGTGATGATGTGCCCGCCCGTCACACCACGGGCCTGGGCCACGCCCTTGAGCGCCAGGTTGTTGGATTCTGTAGCACCGGAGGTCCAGACGATCTGCTCGGGCTCGGCGCCGACCAACTCAGCGACCTGGCGACGCGCCTGTTCAACCGTATGCCGAGCCGCCTGGCCGAACGCATGGGAACTGGACGCAGGGTTACCGAAATTGGCATTGAAGCCCAGACACTCGACCATCACCTGGATAACCCGCTCATCCACCGGTGTGGTGGCGGCATAGTCGAAATACAACGGACGTTTATTCATGACGTTAAAAACTCGCAGAGC
This sequence comes from Pseudomonas khavaziana, assembly GCF_036704165.1. Taxonomy (NCBI): domain Bacteria; kingdom Pseudomonadati; phylum Pseudomonadota; class Gammaproteobacteria; order Pseudomonadales; family Pseudomonadaceae; genus Pseudomonas; species Pseudomonas khavaziana. The sequence goes on along the minus strand of NZ_CP129946.1, from coordinate 2,313,514 downwards.
GTATTCCCGAGAGCAGCGTCTCAGGAGGCATCGACCAGAACAGAGGTCGTCAGGTTTAACTGATCGAGTGCCATTAGAGAAGGACCACTTGGTTTAAATGTGCGTAGGAACGCTCCTGAAATTCAGCTTAACAGGCTGAGGTAGCACCATGGCAAACAAAAAGCCCGAGGTTCCTTGTGGGAAGCCTCGGGCTTTTTGCCGCAGGAAGCGGGCTCAACTGGGGCGACCATGCAGCACGACGCTGCGCTCGGCGTTCATTTCACCTTGGTGATCAAAGCCAAAGGGTTGCGATGGCTGACCAAGCAACGCGGCGCGCTGGCGTTGATAGTCGTCAAACGACAGACCACGGCGACCCAGGGCTTCCAGGGCCAATTGTCTGGCTTCTTCCGCGGTATAAGGCCGTAGCTCCGGTGACGGCTGGGACGCACAACCTGCGAGGACAGAGGTGACAAGTAAAAAAGAAACAGCGAGCAAACGGTTCATGGCGGAGGCCCTGCGAAGGTAGTTTCAAGTCAATGAACACAGGCTACTCCCGCCCCTTCGCGGTGAAAAATCACCGTCCGTGATAGTCGCTATCAACCGTTACGGCATACCGGATAGCATCTTCTACTTATTCACTTAAGACCTATAGATATAGAAATACTTACGTTTACGGAATAACCACATTCTTCTATACCTACCTCCATGAACCAGTCCATGCCGATTCCGACGCTCCATTTCAAACAGAGGTGCCCATGCAGCTTTTGACCCTCCCGCCCTCGCCCGCCCTCGCGACGTCGATCCGCGCCACGGCCCAGGTTTTCGAAGACCCGAAATCCCAGGCCTTGCTCGAGCATATCCGGCAAGTGGCGCCCAGCGAAGCCAGCGTACTGATCATCGGCGAGACCGGCACCGGCAAGGAGCTGGTGGCGCGGCATATCCACAACCTCAGCGCACGGCGAAACCGGCCGTTCGTGGCGGTGAACTGCGGAGCCTTCTCTGGATCCCTGGTGGAGGCCGAGCTGTTCGGCCACGAGAAAGGCGCGTTTACCGGGGCTCTCTGCGCCAAGGCCGGCTGGTTCGAAGAAGCGGAAGGCGGCACTTTGTTTCTGGATGAAATCGGCGACTTGCCGATGCCTATCCAGGTCAAATTGCTGCGGGTGTTGCAGGAGCGTGAAGTGGTGCGCCTGGGTTCGCGCAAGAGTATTCCAATCGATGTGCGGGTCCTGGCAGCCACCAACGTGCAACTGGAAAAGGCCATCAACGCCGGGCACTTCCGCGAAGACCTCTACTACCGCCTGGACGTGGTCAGCCTGGAGCTCAACCCACTGCGCGAGCGACCCGGCGATATCCTGCCGTTGACCCGGCACTTTATCGAAACCTATAGCCGGCGCCTGGGCTACGACCTGGTCACCATCAGCCGCGAAGCCGAACACAAGCTCCGTAGCTACAGCTGGCCGGGCAATATTCGCGAGCTGGAAAATGTGATTCACCACACGCTGCTGACCTGCCGCAACGGCGTGATCGAGCGCGACGACCTGCGCCTGTCGAACCTGCGCATCGAGCGCCAGGACGACAGCCGGCATGGCCTCGATAACAGCGCCGAAGCCCTGCTGGCACGGGCGTTTCAAAAGCTCTTCGAGGAGCAGGCCGGCGCCCTGCATGAAAAGGTTGAGGACGCGTTATTACGCGCCGCTTACCGCTTCAGCCATTACAACCAGGTGCACACCGCCAACCTGCTGGGCTTGAGCCGCAATGTGATACGCACGCGCCTGATCAAGATCGGCGAGTTGGCGGTGAACAAGCGTCGGCCAGGGGAAAACCTGCAAGGCGAGCGAATGCTGCATCTATCCATTTAGCCTGCAGTGCAACGCGTCATCCTGGCTGCGCTCAAAACTGCGCAGCACCTGGAACGAACCGAAGGTCACGGCCGTGGCCTGGTGAGCGCGGATCAGCGTCCAGAAATCCGCATCGCCCTGCTCAAAGCACTTGAAGGCCGCCTCACCGGCCTCGCGGGATTGCCATTGCAAGTAATTGAGCACCCGCCGACCATCATCGCTGACTTGTACGCTGGCACTCAAAAAGCCGCCATGGCTTTCGGCCAGGCGCTCGCTCTGGGTGGCCAAGGCTGCCACCAAGGCGGATTGCTGACGGGGCTCGATATGAAACTCGATCAATTGAGCGAAGCTGCGATTTTTCTCTGATACCTGCATGAACACGCCCCTTTCTTTGTAGGCAGAATCTTGCGATTCGATGCCACGCAGGGTAAAACCTCTAGTTAAGTCGAGGTCAAGCACTATCTGGGAGTTTTGCATGCTCAACAAGGAACTCAGCGTCGGTCAGCTGGCGGCCCGCAGCGGTGTGGCGGTCACCGCCCTGCACTTCTACGAATCCAAAGGGCTGATCAAGAGCAATCGTAATGCCGGCAACCAACGGCGTTATCCACGGGACGTACTGCGGCGGGTAGTGCTTATCAAGATCGCCCAGCGCTTGGGCATTCCACTGGCGACCATTGGCGAAGCATTGCAGGCGCTGCCCGATGGGCGCACACCGAACGCTCACGACTGGGAGCGCCTGTCGGCGTTGTGGCGTGAAGACCTGGATGAGCGCATCAACAAACTGATGCTGCTGCGGGACAAGCTTAATGGCTGTATCGGTTGTGGATGCCTGTCGATGCAGGCGTGCCCGTTGCGCAACCAGGACGACCAGTTGGGTGAGCGCGGCCCCGGTGCCCAGCTGTTGGAGCCCACCCTTGATTCCGACCTGTAGGCCCAATCAATGGTGGGGTGGTGCGGCGTGACCTATAGTGAAAAGGCTGTCACTCCATAACCACAATAAAGGAGAACGTTATGAGCGTTAAACCTATTCCCGACGGTTATCACGGCATTACCCCCTATCTGGGGATCAACGAGGCCGCAAAGGCGATCGAGTTCTACCAGAAGGCCTTCGACGCCACAGTGTTCATGCGCCTGGATATGCCCGACGGCAGAGTCGGCCACGCCGAACTGCGGATTGGCGAAGCGGTGATCATGCTGGGCACGCCGTGCGATGAAACGGCCCTGCGCAACCCGGATGCACACCCCAGTGTCGGTTTGCACCTGTATGTCAACGATGTGGATGCACAGTTCAAACAAGCCATTGAGGCCGGCGCCATCGAAGTGTCTGCGCCACAGGACCAGTTCTATGGCGACCGCTCCGCGAGTGTGAAAGATCCGTTCGGGCACCTGTGGTTTCTGGCGACACACAAGGAAGACCTGACCGAGGAGCAAATCCGCCAGCGTGCCATGGAAATGTTCAAACCGTAGTGCACATTGGAGTTGGGAGGAGCTTGCCCCCAGTGGCCATGGGTATCTACACAACTTTGGCGGGGCCTTCAGGGAAGAAGCTTGCTCTCCCTGGAGCCTGACAGCCAACCGCTATCTAACTGACACTCTACAATCCAAATGTGGGAGGGAGCTTGCTCCCGATGGCGGCCTGACAGCCGACCAGGATGCTGGATCAGACCGAGTACATATCCGTTATTTGGGCAACGGCCACTTAGGGTTCCGCTTTTACAGCGGGTCACTTTTGAAAAGCGCAAAAGTAACCAAAACGCTCTTGCCCCACCACTCGGCACCTCGCCCAGGCTCGGTGTGCCCGTAATTCGCCATGGATTTGGGGGGCCGCCGCCACGCGCCATCCATGGCGCGGGGCGGCTAAACCGGCATCCCTGCCGGTTTACCCCCCAAATCCATGGCGAATTCCGGCCAGCGTGGTTTAACGGGGCGCCTAAGATCAAAAGCAGAGCAAGAGCAAGAGCAAGAGCAAGAGCAAGAGCAAGAGCAAGCAGCGAGTCAACACGATCCAATGTGTAGATACCAATGTCCCAATGGCGGTGTGCCAGCCAGCGCATGTTCAACTGGCAGACCGCTATCGTGGGCAAGCCCCCTCCCACATAGGACCTCCTCTGTTTGAATGGCCGGGCTTCTACACACTTCATGAACATCCCCCCCACACTTTTCCCCTTGCCCCAACCGCCGTGTGATTCCAGGATGCAGGTCATCATCACAAGGAGTCACTCCATGTTCGCCGGCTTTGAGAAAGACCAGTGCCACGTCAACGGCGTAGACATCAACTACCGCAGAGGCGGTACAGGCCCCGGCCTGCTTTTGCTCCACGGGCACCCGCAAACCCATGTCATCTGGCACAAAGTCGCCGAGCAATTGGCCGAACACTTCAGCGTGGTGGCTGCCGACCTGCGCGGTTATGGCGACAGCAGCAAGCCACCGGCCGACGAACACCACACCCATTATTCGAAACGGCAAATGGCCCGGGACGGTGTTGAACTAATGCAGGCCCTGGGCTTCGACGCGTTTTCGGTGCTGGCCCACGACCGTGGCGCCCGCGTCGCCCATCGTCTGGCCCTGGATCACCCCAAGGCCGTAAAGCGCATGGTGCTGCTGGATATCGCGCCAACCCTGGCGATGTACGCCCAGACCGATGAAGCCTTCGCCCGCGCCTACTGGCACTGGTTCTTCCTGATCCGCCCGGCGCCGTTGCCGGAAGCCCTGATCGAAGCCAACCCCGAGTTGTACCTGCACAGCGTCATGGGCAGCCGCAGCGCCGGACTCAAGCCGTTCACCGAAGAAGCCTTCGCCGAGTACCTGCGCTGCCTGACATTACCCGGCACCGCCACCGGTATCTGCGAGGACTACCGCGCTGCCGCGAGCATCGACCTGGAACATGACCAGGCTGACATCGACGCCGGCCATCATCTGAATCTGCCTTTATTGGTGATATGGGGCGCCGACGGCACCGTCGGCCGCTGTTTCGCCCCCTTAGAAGAGTGGCAGAAAGTCGCCACCGACGTACGTGGCAAGGCGGTACCGGCCGGGCACTACATAGCCGAAGAGGCGCCGGAGTTATTGCTGAGTGAAGCCCTGCCCTTCCTTCGCGCAGCCAAATGAGCTGTGGACTCCCGTCGTGGCCGCTACCCGCGCATAGCGGCCTCCCCAACCGATGCTATCCTGGCGACTCACCCTCCCACACCTGCCGGCGATGACGAACAAAAAAGCCACCGTGCCCCTGCCCGAAGACCTGCGGGTATTGCTCACCGTGATCCGCAAGGCCGGCTTTGCCGCAGCCGCCGACGAACTGGGCTTGTCCCCGGCCTATGTCAGCAAGCGTATCCAGATCCTCGAAACCACCCTGGCCACGCGCCTGCTGCACCGCACCAGCCGACGCATCGCCCTGACCGAAGACGGCGAACGGGTGCAGCGTTGGGCCGTGCGCATCCTCGAAGACTTCCAGCAACTCTCGGAGGAACTGTCCGACGCCCATGACAGCCCCCGTGGGCACCTGCACTTGTGCAGCAGCTTCGGCTTCGGTCGCAATCATGTGGCCCCGGCCCTGTCATTGCTGGCGGAAAAATACCCAGGACTGGACATCCGCCTGGACCTGTTCGACCGCGTGGTGGATATCGTCAGCGAAGGCTTCGACCTGGAGATTCGGGTGGGCGATGACATCCCCGGCCAGCACATCGGCCGACGCCTGGTGAGCAATCGTCGAGTGCTGTGCGCCGCGCCGTCCTACCTGCAACGCCGGGGCACGCCCCGGCAATTGAGCGACCTGGAGCATCATGACTGCCTGGTGATCAAGGAGCGCGATAACGCCTTCGGCATCTGGAACCTGGAGCGCGACGGCACAGCGCACAGCGTGCGCGTTCGCGGGCCGCTGTCCTCCAACAACGGCGAGATCGTGTTGCAGTGGGCATTGGACGGGCGCGGTGTACTGCTGCGCTCTATGTGGGACGTGAAGCCGTTGCTGGAGCAAGGCCAACTGGTACAGGTGCTGCACGACTACACCCAGAGCGCCAACGTGTGGGCGGTGTACCCGACACGCCTGGCCTACTCCGGCAAACTGAGGGCCTGTGTGGAGTTTCTACAGGAGCACTTCAAGGGTTTGTCGATCTGACCCTCCGATGGGCGGTGCAGCCCAACCATATCGTCATGACCACCAACGCGGTCAATGGCAGCCCATGAAACAACACGATCACCTGGGCTGGCGTCCACGTCACATAGAACGGTCCGACCACCAGCATGCCCACGCCGAATCCGGCCATCTGGATCAAGGTCAAGAGGCTGAACAGCGGCAAGCGCAAGCTATCGGGCTCGCTTTGCGCACGGGAGATCAATGCCACCTCGGACAACCCGTCGCCCAGGCCCGCCCACACCACCAGCAACAATGCCAGCCACAGTTCGGTCTGTTGGAAAGTCAGGATAAAGCCACTGGACATCAACGCCACACCGAGCATGAACAAACGCTCCATGCCTTGGGCGCCACAGCCTTTCAACACCGCGCTGGCGATGCGCGCGCCAACAAACTTGCCACAGGCCCACACGGCCAGCAGATAGCCCATGACCGTCTTGGCCGTGTCCGGCGAGATGTACTGCGACAGCACTGGCCAGCCGACGTTATGCGCCGCGCTGCCGAGGGTGTCGAGCATGCTGATCAGCAACATCGCGGCCAGCACAGGCGCACCGCGCAGCCCCTTGGTCAGTTCGTGCCATTCGGCGGCGAGCCCGCGATGGGCGGTGACAGCAACGCTATACAACGCGCGTAACGGCAAGACCAGGCAAGCGGCAATCACATAGGTACCGATGTTGACGGCAAACACCGCTTCAAATCCGCCCGTGGCGATCAGCAAGCCCGAGAGCAAACTACCGAAGACCGCGCCAGTGGCGGCCGCCGAGGTGATCCATGCGTTGGTATTCACCCGTTGCTCAAGGGCGACCCAAGTGGGCAATTGACTGTTGAGGCCAATGGCAAACAGCGAATTGCACAGGCCGATACCAAAGGCGATAAAGGGGAGAAGGGTGAGTTGATGGGCCGGTAACAACACCAGCAGCGGCGTCAGTAACAGCGCCCGGGCCAAGTCCAATCCTGCCAACGTCCCACGCCCGGCAAACCGACGAAAAAACGGAATGCCAAACAGGCTGGCAACTATCCCGCCGGTGACGCGGCAGGCGAGGAAGATGCTGACAAACACCACACTCTCACTGAGCCAGTACACATAGGTGGACAACGCCACCATATTGAGGAATGCGCCGAAATCCGACACGCCACGGGCGAAGATGATCAGGCGCGCGTTGCGGGTCGACAGGGTCGATTGATGATCAACGTTCAGCACATCCATGTTACGAACTTTCCTTGAGTGAGCCGACGCCCATGTCGGTCCCACTTAAGTCGACAAGGCACCCGGTGTCAACCGAGCCAGGGCTTCGTCGCCAGGTGCTGGCGCTCAAATGCCTTGATCTGCTCGCTGCGCTGTAAGGTGCTCCCGATTGCATCCAGGCCGAGTAACAGTGCCGTCTTGCGCAAGGTGTCGATCTGGAACGGGATCAACTGGCCATCCGCCAGACGAATCTGCTGGGCCTCAAGGTCAATAGTGATCTGCGCCTGACCCGCTTGACTGATGGTTTGCGCAAGCCGGTGTAACACCGTCTGTTCCAGAGTGATCAATAACAGCCCGTTGCGCTGGCAGTTGTCATGGAAAATTCCGGCGAAGCTGCTGCCGATCAAGGCGCGAATGCCCATTTGCTTCAGGCCCCACACCGCATGCTCGCGGCTGGAACCACAGCCGAAGTTCGGCCCCACTACCATAAAGTTCGCGCCCTGCCAGGCCGGTTGATTAAGCACAAACTCGGGATCTGGCGCACCGGACGGCAAAAAACGCAGGTCAAAAAACAGCCCACGGTCCAGGCCATCGCGATCGATGCCCTTGAGGAACTGCTTGGGCATGATCACGTCGGTATCGATATTGGCCGCCAGCATCGGTGCGGCCTTGCCTGTGACCAGGGTGAAGGGTTGCAGGCTCATGGGCGCTCTCCCAGGTCGCGGATATCGGTGAGCCGGCCGGTGATGGCGGCAGCGGCGACCATCGCCGGGCTCATCAAGTGAGTGCGTGCGCCCGCGCCTTGGCGGCCTTCGAAATTCCGATTGGTACTCGAAGCGCAGCGGTCGCCGGGGGCCAGTACATCGTCGTTCATCGCCAGGCACATCGAGCAGCCCGACTGACGCCATTCGAAACCAGCGGCGATAAAGATCGCGGCCAGCCCTTCGGCTTCGGCCTGGTCCCTGACTTGCGTGGAGCCCGGTACGATCATCGCCCGTACATGCTCGGCCACCTGTTTGCCGCGCACCACGCGGGCGGCGTCGCGCAGGTCTTCGATACGCGCGTTGGTGCAAGAGCCGATAAATGCATGGCTGATGACTATATCGCTAAGCGGCATGCCGGGTTCCAGGCCCATGTAATCGAGGGCGCGACGCATGCCCTGGCGTAGGATCAGGTCGCTGACGTGCTGCGGATCGGGCACGCGGGCGCCAATGGGTGCGGCCTGGTCGGGGCTGGTGCCCCAGGTGACCATGGGTTCCAGGGTGGCGGCATCCAGTTGGATTTCGCGGTCAAACATCGCGCCGTCGTCACTGCGCAGCGTGCGCCATTGACGCAGGGCTTGTCCCCACAGCGCTCCCTGGGGTGCGCGAGGCTTGCCCTTGAGGTAGGTGAACACCTTGTCATCCGGCGCCATGAACGCGCCGCGGGCGCCGGCCTCCACGGCCATATTGCAGATGGTCATGCGCGCTTCGACACTCAGGGCATCGATGGTGGAGCCACGGAACTCGATGGCGTAGCCGGTGGCGCCGGATGCACCGATCTGGCTGATCAGCGCCATGATCACGTCCTTGGAAGTCAGGCCCGGCGCCAACTTGCCATCGACGCTCACTAGCAGGGTTTTCAAGCGTTTGTAGACCAGGGTCTGGGTGGCCAGCAGATGCTCGATTTCCGAGGTGCCGATGCCAAAGCCGAATGCGCCGAGGGCGCCGTAGGTGGTGGTGTGGCTGTCACCGGCGGCAATCACCATACCGGGCAGGATAAACCCCTGCTCCGGCGCAATCACGTGTTCGATGCCTTGACGCTTGTCGAGGACATCCAGCAGTTCGATGCCGAAATCCCGGCAGTTTTCCGCCAGGTAGGCCACCTGTCGCGCCGCGCCGGCATCCGGCATGGTCGCGACCCGCGTGGGAGTGGTGGGGTTCACATGGTCGACCACCGCCAGCGCCGTGCCGGGGCGCCACACCGTGCGCCCGGCCTCGCGCAAGCCGCTGAACGCCTGGGGGCTGGTGTATTCGTTGATTACTTGGCGGTCTATATAAAGCAGGACATGGCCCTGGTCATCCAGGGCGCACACCGTATGGGAATCGATGTGTTTGTCGTAGAGGGTTCTGGCAGTCATTTTCTTGCGGGCTCGCTCGACGGTGTCCGCCCATCCTAGCCAGCCGCCCTGCCCCATCAATGGCGACAGGGTGATCGCATGAAACATGTTTAGTGTTCGATCAGCCTTTCAATGCCACCTGGATGCGAACCTGAAACATTTTCTTTCATATAAGCCTTAGGGATTTCTCATTCTCATCCGTCTTAATTTAGATACAGCCCGTCGCGTCAGCAAAAGCTACGACTGGCCTTTTCCGGGCCTACATTGCCCCCTCCGATCAAGACCCTCATTAATCATGTCGAAGAAGTCACGCTCTAAACTCTGGTTTCTCGTGCATAGCTGGCTGGCATTGCCCATCTGGTTCTTTGTACTGATCGTCTGCGTTACCGGCACCCTGGCGGTGGTCAGCCAGGAAATCGTCTGGCTGGCCAACCCGGATATTCGTGCGAGCAAACCGTCGGATGACGCCCAGCCGCTGAGCTTTGGCCAGGTGATTGCCGCCATCAAGCGCGATGAACCCCAGGCTATCGTGCAATCCATCAGCCGCCCGGATGAATCGCACTTCGCCCTGAGTGTCGACCTCAGCTACCCGGATGGACGTTCCGTGGAGGTCTACGCCAACCCCTATACCGGAGCGATCCAGGGCATCAGTCCGTCGTTCAACTTCCAGCAATTCACCCGTGCCCTGCATGGCTGGTGGCTGGTGCCGTTCACCAACGGCTACAGCTGGGGCTGGTACCTGGTGTCCTTGCTTGGCTTGCCGCTGATGGCCTCGCTGGTCACCGGCCTGGTGGTGTACAAGCGCTTCTGGAAAGGTTTCTTCAAGCCAACCCTGCGTTTTCGCCACGGTGCGCGCATTTTCTGGGGAGACTTCCACCGCCTCAGCGGTATCTGGTCGATCTGGTTTATCGCGGTCATTTCCATCACCGGCACCTGGTTCCTGATCCAGGCGATCCTGGGCGACAACCAGATTTCCATCTCCAGCGAGCCGGTCGTACCGGTGATCGCCCGGGAGAAAGTGCCAACCTCCGGGCCTGGCGTGCCCGCGCCGATGATTGCGCTGGACGACGCAATCAAGATTGCGAGCCAACGCATCCCCGGGCTGGAGGCTTCTTTCCTGGTCCTGCCGTTCAACGCCTACAGCCATTTGCAGATTGGCGGCCGTGGCTGGTACCCACTGATGTTCCAGACTGCGCAACTGAACCCCTATGACGGTGAAATCGCCGTCACGAACCTGTTGTCGGACCGTACTGCGCTGGAGTTCGTCACCGAATCCATGCGCCCGCTGCACACCGGTGACTTCGGCGGTTTGTGGATCAAGTTGATCTGGGCATTCTTCGGCCTGGTGCTGAGCATGATGGTACTGAGCGGCTTGCTGATCTGGACCAAGCGCACCGCCCTGGCCACCCTCAACGCCCTCAAGCGCGAAGCCAAGACCCAGCGGCAACCCGCGCCTATCCCGGCCATGCAGGCTGAAACCTCGGAGGCCCAACGATGAGCAAGGTCGCGACTGTACCGCCGTCCCCCCTGCGCGCCTTCTGGCTGAAATGGCGTTTCCATATCAACATTCTGCTGTTGCTCGTGCCACTGGGGTTCATGCCCAAGTACTTCGCCGATGCCGCGCTGTTTCGCGGGGATACCGGTATCGGCGAACGCGTGGCTGGGCAAGTGCAAGTCGGCCCGTGGAGCCTGACCCTCGCCGAGCTGCGCAATGAAGGCCCACGGCCGGACCCTGCCGGACCGATGAAATTATTCAATGCCGCCCTGTGTGACACCTGCACCAATCAGGTCAAGGCCACCTACCTGCGCATCGGCAAGCCGCGCAGCCTGCGCGCCGCCGGGGTCATCTTCTTTGGTACGCCGTACCGCATGGGCGCCGCCCTGCCGGTGCCGGAACGCACACCGGTAGACGCCGAAGTGTGGGTGACCATGGAAGGTTGGGACGGCAGCATGCACCAGGGTTCCATCCCGCTGAGCCAGGCCTCGCCTGCCACCATTGCCTGGCTGAACAAGCAAGGAGTCAAACCATGACCTTCAAGCGCCTGACCCGCGCCGCACTGTTGCTGTGCGCGGCTTTCAGTACCACCGCCTTTGCCCATAACCCGATGTGCGAATGCAAGGAAATCCCCGGCGAGCAGATCCAATGCAAGGGCGGTTTTTCCGACGGCAGCGGCGCCCCCGGTGTGACCCTGGATGTGATCGGCTACGACGAAACCATCCTGGTGCCGGGCAAGCTCGGCGAGGATTCGACCTTGACCTTCAAGAAGCCTGCGGCCGAGTTCTACGTGTTGTTTGATGCCGGCCCCGGCCACGTCGTGGAAATCGACCAAGCGGATATCCAGGCGCAATGACTACCACACAGGTTGTACGCCCCGCCGGTGCAGGTCATGAAACCCTCTATGTGCTGCTGTTGTGCCTGATCATCCTGGCGGTGGCGGGGACGGTGGTGGCGCTGCATGGTGAAACCCAGGCAGTCGCGGCCGTGCCAAGCCACCAGTTGGACGCCCGCCGCGACCTGAGCGCCGCCGAACAAGGCATCTATGCCGACCTGCGGGTGACGCTGGATGAAATCCACTTGTTGCAGCAGGAGCAGAGCGCCCTGCCGACGCCTGAGCAACTGGCCAAGGAAGGCTTCGCGCCCTTTGCCCAGGACGCCAGTTCGGTCAGCCGTGGCGACCATCGCTGGCAGTTGCTGGCCCCGGCCGCCTACCTGGGTTTGAGCCAGGTTCCGGCCACCAGCGGTTCGCTGCTGATGCGCGTGCAGGGCAACGAGCCGGATATCTGGCTCAACCGCAGCGCCAACCTCGCCGCCCCTTCCGACCTCACTGACCAGGCGCTGATTGCAGCCGGCTGGCAGCAAGTGGTCGCGCAATTCGATGCCGGCGTCACCCGCCAGCACCGTCACTGAACGAGAAGACCGATTGCCCATGTCTATTTCATCGCCCCTGTTGCGCCTGTTGCTGGTCAGCTTTCTCAGCCTGATGCTCGCTCCCCTGGCGAATGCCGAGGCAGCCAAGCGCCTGCGTATCGGCATCACCCTGCATCCTTATTACAGTTATGTCGCCAATATCGTCGGCGACAAGGCCGAGGTGGTGCCGCTGATCCCGGCCGGCTTCAACCCCCATGCCTACGAGCCACGCGCCGAAGACATCAAGCGCATCGGCACCCTCGACGTGATCGTGCTCAACGGCGTCGGCCATGATGACTTCGCCGACCGCATGATCGCCACCAGCGAGCGCCCGGACATCCCGGTGATCGAAGCCAACGCCAACGTGCCGCTGCTGGCCGCCACCGGCAATGCCGCACGCGGCGCAGGCAAGGTAGTCAACCCACACACCTTCCTGTCGATCAGTGCCTCGATAGCCCAGGTCAATAACATCGCCCGCGAATTGGGCAAGCTCGACCCGGACAACGCCAAGGCCTACACCCAGAACGCCCGCGCCTACGGCAAGCGCCTGCGCCAGATGCGCGCCGACGCCCTGGCCAAGCTGACCAGCGCGCCAAACCCGGACCTGCGCGTAGCTACAGTGCATGCCGCCTATGACTACCTGCTGCGCGAGTTTGGCCTGGAAGTGACTGCGGTAGTGGAGCCGGCCCACGGTATCGAGCCGAGCCCCAGCCAGTTGAAGAAAACCATCGATGAGCTGCGCGCCCTGGATGTAAAGGTGATCTTCTCGGAGATGGATTTCCCGTCCACCTACGTTGACACCATCCAGCGTGAATCCGGGGTCAAGCTGTACCCGCTGTCGCATATTTCCTATGGCGAATACAGCGCTGAAAAGTACGAAGTGGAAATGACCGGCAACCTCAACACCGTGGTCCGTGCGATCCAGGAGTCGGGGGCATGACGGCGGCAGAGCAACTGAACCTGGCCAGCGTCGGCCCGACCCTAAACTTCGAAAAGGTCTCGCTGACCCTGGGTCGCACCGTGATTCTTGATGGCGTAAGTTTCCAGGTACAGCCGGGCAGCATCCATGCGCTGGTCGGCCCCAACGGCGGCGGCAAAAGCTCGCTGATCAAGACTCTGCTCGGGCAAACACCCCACCAGGGCCGATTGAGCCTGGAATGGCCAACCACGCCCGGCACCATCGGCTACGTGCCCCAGGCACTGGAGTTTGACCGTGGCTTGCCGATGACCGTGGATGATTTCATGGCCGCCATGTGCCAGCGCCGCCCGGCGTTCCTGGGCCTGTCCAGGCATTACGCCGCCGCCATTGGCCAAGCGCTCGAACGGGTAGGCATGCAGGACAAGCGCAAGCGCCGCATGGGCGCGTTGTCCGGTGGCGAACGCCAGCGCGTCCTACTGGCCCAGGGCCTGATCCCGGCGCCGCAATTGCTGGTACTGGATGAGCCGATGTCGGCCCTCGACGAAGCGGGTATCCAGGTCTTCGAACGCTTGCTCAATGACTGGCGCCTGGCCGGGATCACCGTGCTATGGATCGAGCACGACCTGGAAGCTGTCGGCCGCCTGGCCGACCGCGTCACCGGTCTGAACCGCCGGGTGCTGTTCGACGCCACGCCCAAAGAGGCGCTGACCCCGGATCGCCTGCTGACCCTGTTCTCCACTCACCCTCGGAGCCCGGCGCCATGAGTTATGAAGCCTTTCGCCTGATGATCCAGGGCTGGGCCTCTTCCGGCTACCTGCCGGAAGCCCTGGCCTACGGGTTTGTGGTCAACGCCCTGCTCGCCGGTTTGCTGATCGGCCCGGTACTGGGCGGCTTGGGTACGCTGGTGGTAGTCAAGCGCTTTGCGTTTTTCTCCGAAGCGGTCGGCCATGCCGCACTGACCGGCGTGGCCGTGGGCATCCTGCTCGGCGAACCCTACACCGGGCCCTATGGCAGCCTGTTCGGCTACTGCCTGCTGTTCGGCATCCTGCTGAACTACCTGCGCAACCGTACCGGCCTGGCGCCGGATACCTTGATCGGTGTGTTCCTGTCGGTGTCCCTGGCGCTCGGTGCCAGCCTGCTGCTGATCCTGGCCGGCAAGATCAATGTGCATATTCTGGAGAACGTGCTGTTTGGCTCGGTGCTGACGGTCAATGGCAACGACTTATTGGTATTGGCAATCGTCGGTTCGCTGGTGATGGCCCTGGCGTTGCCGCTGTACAACCGCATCATGCTCGCCAGCTTCAACCCGCAGTTGGCGGCGGTGCGTGGTGTCGCGGTGAAAACCCTGGATTATCTGTTCGTGATCCTGGTGACACTGATTACCGTGGCCGCGGTCAAGGTCATCGGCGCGATCCTGGTCGGTGCGCTGCTGGTGATTCCAGCCGCCGCGGCACGCCTGTTGAGCCAGTCGCTCAAGGGGTTCTTCTGGGTGTCGGTCATCATCGCCACCGTCAGCACCCTGTGCGGGATCCTGCTGCCGATCATCTTCGACCTGCCGATCCCGTCCGGCGCCGCAATCATCCTGGTTGCCGGTATCGCCTTTGCCTTCGCCGCCATTGCCCGCGGCACCGTGCCCAGCCTCAAAGGGAATCTTGGATAATGCGCCCTGCCTTTCGCCCAATGGCCCTGGCCATCGCTTGCTTGATCAGTTTTTCGGCGCTGGCCGCCGTTGACGGTTTCGATCCGAAGGAGTTCAAGGCCAACCACGGCCTCGGTCATGCCGCACTGACCAAGGCCAAGTCGGTAAAACCGGTGAAGGTCCTGGCCTCGCTGCCCATCACCTACGGCTTGGCCGAAGTGCTGCTCAAAGGCACCGACGTGCAGCTTGAACGTGCGGCCCCCGCCAACCTGCCAGGCTCGCGCCAGGTGTCCTATTTCACCGGCCGCGGTGCTGCGGCACTCAATACCTTGGCACAGGACGCCGACGCCGCCATCGGCCTGCGTTCCCTGTGGGCCGATGACCCGCTGTACCCGGTGGCGCGTCGCAGCAATATCCGTATCGTGGAAGTGGATGCCGCACGCCCGGTAGACGGCGGCTTGCCAGGGATCGCCGTGCAACCCGGCGCCACCGACGGTTTGAACAGCCAACCTTGGCAATCGAGCAACAATCTGGGGCGCATGGCCGATGTGATGGCCGCCGACCTGAGCCGCCTGGCACCGGGCGCCAAACCGAAGATCGACGCCAACCTGGCCGCGCTCAAGCAACGCCTGCTCAAGCTCAACGCCGACAGCGAGGCGCGACTGGCAAAAGCCGACAACCTGAGCGTGGTCAGCTTGAGCGATCACTTTGCCTACCTGGTCAGCAGCTTGAATCTGGAAGTGGTCAGCACCGATGCGCGACCCGATGCCGACTGGACGCCTGAGATGCTGCAAAAACTCAGCGCGCAGTTGAAGGACAATGACGTGGCAGTCGTGCTGCATCACCGTCAACCCAGTGAGCCCGTGAAAGCGGCTGTCACTGCCGGCGGCTCTACACTGCTGGTGTTGAACGTGGACGGTGCCGACCCTGTGACCGAGTTGGAAACCAATGTGGATCAGGTGATCAAGACGCTGACGCCATGACATCCACCCCAACATGAATCGCATCATGGCGCCAGAATTCCAGGTCACAATCGATCAGGCGCTGGTGCTGGTCATAGTTGACCCGGGCGATGCGCAAGCCCGGGCTGCCCACCGACACGCGCAACGCGGCGGCGGCCTCCACTGGCAGTGAAGTCGGCACGATTTCAAAGCGCACCCGTCCATAGTGCAAGTCGTACTTGCGCGCATACAACTCGGTCATCGACTGATTCAAATCACACGCCAGGATCCCCGGAAAATACCGGGGGTTCAGGTAGTGCTCCACGTACAGCACCAGACGCCCGTCAATCCTGCGGCTACGGCAAATCTGGATCACGCTGGACAGCGCCGGCAATTGCAACCATGCACACACCGCCGCCGACGCCGGTTGCAGCCGGGCCGAAATCACTTCAGTGCAGGCCACACGCCCCTGGTCGCTGACCATTGCGTGAAAGTGGCTGCGTTGCATCAGGTTATAGGCCAGTCGCGGCGGCGAGACGAACCAGCCACGACGCTCTTCGCGATAGATCTGCCCTTGAGCCTCCAGCTGTAACAAGGCTTCCCGCACGGTAATCCGAGTGGTACCAAACAACTCGCTGAGCTTGCGTTCGGCGGGCAACTTGCTGGCTGGCGGCAACAGGCCATGGTCGATCTGCTCTTGCAGCGCCAGGCCAATGGAGGTTACCGCCTTGATTGCCTCATCACGCATCAACGTTACCTATCTGGACTAGACCAGCACCGTTCGGGTGCACAAAACGTGCTCTATCTGGGCTTTTGCCGTTGCGTGCCAGCCTAGGCATTACAGATGACCGACAGATGACAGCGCCCACAAGCTGCCTGCAGCACACCCTGCAATACATCGGCCAAGTCCTTTGGCTGCGGGCACTTGGACATGGTCTACGCTAAGTCTGCGCTGAGCGACATCAGCACTTTGAAAACGACATCGACATGAAACTGTCATCCATCGGGCCTAGATTGGCTCAGGTATTGCTGACCTAGACCAAACCACCGCTAACGTTCATATAAAACGCCGCGTTGAAAACGCCCAAAGGAGCTTCGGATGAAACAGCTTTTCCTGGCATCACTGTTAGGCTCGACCCTTTCCATGTGCACCGCCGCCATGGCCGCTGATACCGATTTGAAAACGCTCGAAGCCGCCGCGAAAGCGGAAGGCGCCATCAACAGCGTCGGCATGCCCGATGACTGGGCCAACTGGAAAGGCACCTGGGCAGACCTGGCCAACACCTATGGCCTCAAGCACATCGACACCGACATGAGCTCGGCCCAGGAAATCGCCAAGTTCAAAGCCGAAAAAGACAACGCCAGTGCCGATATCGGCGACGTTGGCGCGGCCTTTGGCCCCATCGCGGTGAAGCAGGAAGTCACCCAGCCGTACAAGCCTTCCACCTGGGCACAGGTGCCAGACTGGGCCAAAGACAAAGACGGTCACTGGGCCCTGGCCTACACCGGCACCATTGCCTTTATCGTCAACAAGAAGCTGCTGCACGGCTCCGAGGTTCCCACCAGTTGGGCTGACCTGCAGACCGGCAAGTACAAGGTGTCGGTAGGTGACGTGAGCACCGCCGCCCAAGCGTCCAACGCGGTACTCGCCGCCGCCATCGCCAACAAGGGCGACGAGAAAAACATCGCACCGGGCCTGCAATTCTTCACCAAGATCGCCCAGCAAGGTCGCCTCTCGCTGTCCAACCCGACCATCGCCACTATGGAAAAAGGCGAAGTCGAAGTGGGCATCGTCTGGGACTTCAACGGCCTGAGCTACAAGGCCAAGATGGCCAACCCGGATGACTACGTGGTACTGATCCCTTCGGATGGCTCGGTGAAATCCGGCTACACCACCATCATCAACAAATACGCCAAGCACCCGAACGCCGCCAAGCTGACCCGCGAGTACATCTTCAGCGATGCCGGCCAGCTCAATCTGGCGAAGGGCAATGCCCGTCCTATCCGCGCTGAAACCGATCTGAAACTGCCGGCCGATATCGCCAAGAACCTGATCCCGGGCGAGCAGTACACCAAGGCCAATCCGCAACCGATCAAGGATGCCGATGCCTGGGAAGCGACCTCCAAGAAGCTGCCGCAGCTGTGGAACGAGCAGGTCATCGTAGAAATGAAGTAAGCCTGTCGCCCACATTGGAAATCCACTGAAAATCCAATGTGGGAGGGGGCTTGCTCCCGATAGCGGTGTGTCATTCAAACAAGTCATTGACTGATCGACTGCTATCGGGAGCAAGCCCCCTCCCACATTTTTGGCCTCGTTCCTCCAGGGGAATTTAGTCAAGTCTATTGCTGCGGAGCGCTCTCCCCCATGAAGCACAATGTCATCCTTGTGGTGCTCGACGGCCTGAACTTCGAGGTCGCCAGGCACGCCATGGGGCACTTGCAGGCCTATGTCGGCGCAGGACGCGCAGCGCTCTACACACTGGAATGTGAACTGCCTGCCCTGTCCCGCCCGCTGTATGAATGCATCCTCACCGGCGTGGCGCCGATTGACAGCGGCATCGTGCATAACAACGTCTCGCGCCTGTCCAACCAGCGCAGCATCTTCCATTACGCCACCGATGCCGGCTTGACTACCGCGGCGGCGGCTTACCATTGGGTCAGCGAGCTGTATAACCGCACGCCCTTTATCGCTGCCCGCGATCGCCATACCGACGACGAGGCGCTGGCGATCCAGCACGGGCATTTCTACTGGCATGACCACTATCCGGATTCCCACCTGTTCGCCGATGCCGAAAGCCTGCGGCTCAAGCACGCGCCGAACCTGCTGGTGGTGCACCCGATGAACATCGACGACGCCGGCCATAAGCACGGCCTCGACTCCGCGCAATACCGTAACAGCGCACGCTCGGTCGACATCATCCTGGCCGACTATCTGCAAGCCTGGCTCGACGCCGGCTACCAGGTGATGGTTACCGCCGACCACGGCATGAACAACGATCGCTCCCACAATGGCCTATTGCCAGAAGAGCGCGAAGTCCCCCTGTTTGTACTCGGCGACGGATTCAGCCTGGACAGCAATGCCGCGCCCAAACAGACCGAGTTGTGCGGCACGGTGTGCGAACTGCTCGGCGTACTACACGACAAACCTGTGTGCCGGGAGCTACTGAAGTGAATTCAATGACCCGCGGCAAATGGCTGGCCCTGCTCTGCCTGGTGCCCTTCGCACTGTTCTTTATCGTGTTCGAGATTGCGCCGCTGGTGTGGGTGCTGATCAACAGCCTGCAGACCGAAGAGTCTGGCTGGGGCCTGGAAAATTTCACGCGAATCTTCACTTCGAAGTTCTACCGGCAGGCGATCCAGTTCAGCCTGGAGATCAGTTTCTACTCCAGCATCTTCGGCATCATCATCGCCACCCTGGGCAGCTACTCCCTGCGCCGGGTGGATTCGCCGCTGCGCAACTTCGTCACGGCCTTTGCCAACATGACCAGCAACTTCGCCGGCGTGCCCCTGGCCTTCGCGTTCATCATCCTGCTGGGGTTCAACGGCAGCATCACCATCATGCTCAAGCAGGCCGGGATCATTCAGGATTTCAACCTGTACTCGAAAACCGGCTTGATCATCCTCTATACCTACTTCCAGATTCCCCTCGGCGTGCTGTTGCTCTACCCGGCCTTTGACGCACTGCGCGAAGACTGGCGCGAGTCGGCCGCCCTGCTCGGCGCCAATGGCTGGCAGTTCTGGCGGCATATCGGGTTGCCGGTGCTGACGCCGGCACTGCTGGGCACCTTCGTGATCCTGCTGGCCAACGCGCTGGGCGCCTACGCCACGGTGTATGCCCTGACCACCGGCAACTTCAACGTGCTGCCGATCCGCATTGCCGGCCTGGTCTCCGGCGATGTGTCGCTGGACCCGAACATGGCCAGCGCCCTGGCCGTGGTGCTGGTGGCACTGATGACCGTGGTCACCGTGGTCCATCAACTGCTGCTCAAGAGGAGCTACCATGTCACGCGCTGATGCCGGCCCGGCCACCCTCTACCATCGGGTCGTGGTGTACCTGTTGTTCCTGATCCTGGTGCTGCCGCTGATCGGCACCTTTGTGTACTCCATTGCCAGCAGTTGGTCGGCCACCATCCTGCCTGCCGGTTTCACGGTGAAATGGTATGTACAGCTGTGGAGCGACCCGCGCTTCCTGATGGCATTCGCGCAATCGTTGCTGGTGTGCGTGGGCGCGCTGATCCTTTCGGTGGTACTGATCCTGCCGCTGCTGTTCGTGGTGCATTACCACTTCCCCAGGCTCGACGCGCTGATGAACATCCTGATCCTGCTGCCCTTTGCGGTGCCGCCGGTGGTGTCGTCGGTGGGCCTGCTACAACTATATGGCTCCGGGCCATTAGCGATGGTGGGCACGCCATGGATCCTGATCGGCTGCTACTTCACCGTGGCGCTGCCGTTCATGTACCGCGCGATCACCAATAACCTGCAAGCCATCAACCTGCGCGACCTGATGGACGCCTCGCAACTGCTCGGTGCCAGCACCTGGCAGGCCGCGATACTGGTGGTGCTGCCCAACCTGCGCAAGGGCTTGATGGTAGCGCTGCTGTTGTCGTTCTCGTTCCTGTTCGGCGAATTCGTATTCGCCAATATTCTTGTCGGCACCCGCTACGAGACCTTGCAGGTTTACCTCAACAACATGCGCAACAGCAGCGGCCACTTCACCAGCGCCGTGGTGATTTCCTATTTCTTCTTCGTGCTGGTGCTGACCTGGGCCGCCAATATCTTGAACAAGGACAAAAGCCAATGAGCTTCGTCAGCGTCCAACATCTGCAAAAAGGCTACTCCGGTACCCCCGTGTTCAGTGATATCAACTGCGAAATCGCCAAGGGCGAGTTCGTCACCCTGCTCGGCCCGTCCGGTTGCGGCAAGTCCACCCTGCTGCGCTGCATTGCCGGGTTGACCTCGGTGGACAGCGGCAAAATCCTGCTGGATGGGCAGGACATCGTGCCCTTGAGTCCGCAGAAACGTCAGATCGGCATGGTGTTCCAGAGCTACGCGCTGTTCCCCAACATGACCGTGGAGCAGAACGTCGCGTTCGGCCTGCGCATGCAAAAGGTCAACGCTGACGACAGCCAAAAGCGCGTGCAGGAAGTGCTGCAATTGGTTGAGCTAAAGGAGCTGGCCGGCCGCTATCCGCACCAGATGTCCGGCGGTCAGTGCCAACGCGTCGCCCTCGCCCGCTCCCTGGTGACCCGCCCGCGCCTGCTGTTGCTCGATGAACCGCTGTCGGCATTGGATGCACGTATTCGCAAGCACTTGCGCGAACAGATCCGCCAGATCCAGCGCGAGCTGGGGCTGACCACGATTTTCGTGACCCATGACCAGGAAGAAGCCCTGACCATGTCTGACCGCATCTTCCTGATGAACCAGGGCAAGATCGTGCAAAGCGGCGATGCCGAGACGCTCTACACAGCGCCGGTGGATGTATTCGCCGCCGGTTTTATCGGCAACTACAACCTGCTGGACGCCGACAAGGCCACCCAACTGCTGCAACGCCCAATCAACAGCCGTATTGCCATTCGCCCGGAAGCCATCGAGCTGAGCCGCAACGGCGAACTGGATGCGCTGGTGCGTAGCCACAGCCTGTTGGGCAACGTGATCCGCTACCGCATCGAAGCCCGCGGTGTAGAGCTGGTGGTGGACGTGCTCAACCGCTCGGCCGACGATCTGCACCCGGACGGCCAGCGCCTGGCACTTTCCATCGACCCCAGCGCCCTGTGTGAAGTAGCCTGACAGGCAGCGACCTATTGAGAGAGAGCATGACGGATGGCATTGGTAATTTTTGATCTGGATGACACCCTGATCCACGGCGACTGCGCCACCCTGTGGAGCGAACAGATGGGTCGCCTGGGCTGGGTAGACCCCGAGTCGTTCATGCGCAGGAACAA
Source organism: Pseudomonas khavaziana (assembly GCF_036704165.1). NCBI lineage: Bacteria > Pseudomonadati > Pseudomonadota > Gammaproteobacteria > Pseudomonadales > Pseudomonadaceae > Pseudomonas > Pseudomonas khavaziana. The sequence continues at coordinate 2,291,935 of NZ_CP129946.1, read as the reverse complement.
TGAATTGATGGATGCCTACAGCCGAGGCGAGTTGCGCATGGAAGACTTCATGGACTTCAGCCTGGAGCCAATGATCGGCCGCACGCCGGAAGAGATCGAGCATCTGGTGGAGCCTTGGGTCGAAGACGTGATCGAGCCGCTGATCTATAGCGACGCCACCAAGACCATCGCCCGCCACCGTGCCAATGGTGACCGGATCCTGGTAATTTCCGCATCGGGCACTCATCTGGTCACGCCGATTGCGGCGCGCATTGGTATTGAAGAAGTGTTGGGGATTAACCTGGACGTCGGCCACGGCGTGTACAGCGGCAAGACCGTAGGCGTGCTGACCTATCGTGAAGGCAAGATCACGCGCCTGTTGGAATGGCTGGAGCACGAAGGGGAAACGTTGGAGGGCGCGTATTTCTATTCGGATTCGCGCAATGATTTACCACTGCTGCTCAAGGTGGATCACCCGCAGGTGGTGAACCCGGACCCCGTATTGCGCGCCCACGCCGAACAGGCCCGCTGGCCGATCCACCATTGGGCCTGAACCAACCGAAATCCCCCTGTGGGAGCAAGCCCCCTCCCACAGGGGTCCCGTTACAACTGTGGAATATTCAGCGGGTTTAGAGCTCGCTCCCACGAACTCGCCCTACATTGCATGTAGGACCGCGCTCTTACACCACTCGACATGCCCCTCAACGCCTTGCAATGCTCTCACTGTGCCTCCATAGTGAGTCTGGACTGAGCCCGTAGCAGTAGTGCCGGGCTTTTTGCATTATGCGACCGGACCATATGGAACCGGCTCCCTCAAAGACGGCCTAATATGCGTTATCAATTGCCCCCGCGTCGAATCAGCATGAAGCATCTGTTCCCCAGCACCGCCTTAGCTTTTTTCATTGGTCTCGGCTTCGCGTCGATGTCGACCAATACGTTCGCAGCCAACAGCTGGGACAATCTTCAGCCTGATCGCGATGAGGTGATTGCCAGCCTCAACGTCGTCGAGTTGCTCAAGCGTCATCACTACAGCAAGCCGCCGCTGGACGACGCTCGCTCGGTGATCATCTACGACAGCTACCTCAAGCTGCTGGATCCGTCGCGCAGCTACTTCCTGGCCAGCGATATCGCTGAGTTCGACAAATGGAAGACGCAATTCGACGACTTCCTCAAGAGCGGCGACCTGCAGCCCGGTTTCACCATCTACAAGCGTTACCTGGACCGCGTCAAGGCGCGTCTGGACTTCGCCTTGGGTGAGCTGGACAAAGGCATCGACAAGCTCGACTTCACCCAGAAGGAAACCCTTCTGGTGGATCGCAAGGACGCTCCGTGGCTGACCAGCACCGCAGCCCTCGACGACCTGTGGCGCAAACGCGTCAAGGACGAAGTGCTGCGCCTGAAGATCGCCGGCAAAGAGCCCAAGGCCATTCAGGAGCTGTTGACCAAGCGCTACAAGAACCAGTTGGCGCGCCTGGACCAGACCCGTGCCGAAGATATCTTCCAGGCCTACATCAACACCTTTGCGATGTCCTACGACCCGCACACCAATTATCTGTCGCCAGATAACGCGGAAAATTTCGATATCAACATGAGTCTGTCCCTGGAAGGCATCGGTGCCGTCCTGCAAAGCGACAACGACCAGGTCAAGATCGTACGCCTGGTGCCGGCAGGTCCGGCGGACAAGACTAAACAGGTCGCCCCGGCGGACAAGATCATCGGCGTGGCCCAGGCTGACAAAGAGATGGTCGACGTGGTCGGCTGGCGCCTGGACGAAGTGGTCAAGCTGATCCGTGGACCGAAAGGCAGCGTGGTGCGCCTGGAAGTGATTCCGCACACCAATGCACCGAACGACCAGACCAGCAAGATCGTGTCCATCACCCGTGAAGCGGTGAAGCTCGAAGACCAGGCCGTGCAGAAGAAAGTCCTCAACCTCAAGCAGGATGGCAAGGACTACAAGCTGGGCGTGATTGAAATCCCGGCCTTCTACCTGGACTTCAAGGCCTTCCGTGCGGGCGACACGGACTACAAGTCCACCACCCGCGACGTGAAGAAAATCCTCACGGAACTGCAGAAAGAAAAAGTTGATGGCGTGGTCATCGACCTGCGCAACAACGGCGGCGGCTCCCTGCAGGAAGCCACCGAGCTGACCAGCCTGTTTATCGACAAGGGCCCGACCGTACTGGTGCGCAACGCTGACGGCCGCGTCGACGTGCTGGAGGATGAGAACCCGGGAGCCTTCTACAAAGGGCCGATGGCGTTGCTGGTCAACCGCCTCTCGGCCTCGGCTTCGGAGATTTTCGCCGGCGCCATGCAGGACTATCACCGTGCGTTGATCATCGGCGGCCAGACCTTCGGCAAAGGCACCGTGCAGACCATCCAGCCGCTGAACCATGGCGAACTTAAACTGACGCTGGCCAAGTTCTACCGGGTCTCCGGGCAGAGCACCCAGCACCAGGGCGTGCTGCCGGACATCGATTTCCCGTCGATCATCGACACCAAGGAAATCGGCGAAAGCGCCCTGCCTGAAGCCATGCCATGGGACACCATCCGCCCTGCAATCAAGCCGGCGTCGGATCCGTTCAAGCCGTTCCTGGCGCAGTTGAAGGCTGACCACGACACCCGCTCCGCCAAGGATGCCGAGTTCGTGTTCATTCGTGACAAGTTGGCCCTGGCCAAGAAGCTGATGGAAGAGAAAACCGTCAGTCTCAACGAAGCGGATCGCCGTGCACAGCACTCCAGCATCGAGAACCAGCAACTGGTACTGGAAAACACCCGCCGCAAGGCCAAGGGCGAAGATCCGCTCAAAGAGTTGAAGAAAGAAGACGAAGACGCACTGCCGACCGAAGCGGATAAAACCAAGCCGGAAGACGATGCCTACCTGGCCGAGACTGGCCGGATCCTGCTCGATTACCTGAAAATCACCAAGCAGGTGGCCAAGCAGTAAATGATGGCAATTTAATGTGAGCACTCCATGGAGTGTCATCATATAGACATCATTCTGTCGTGAAATGAAAGGACCGCAGGCTTTAGGCCTGCGGTCCTTTTTTTTGATCGAGATCGCCATGACCATGACCGAACAGCTGAATGCATTGGGCTTAATCCTGGCTCAAGGCAGTTTGCACAGTCTGTTCCAACCAATCATTTGCCTGTCACAGCGGCGCATTCTCGGTTACGAGGCTCTTAGTCGCGGCCCCTCCAACAGCCCCCTGCACTCCCCCGTGGCCCTGTTTTCCGTGGCCCGCCATGCCGGGCGCCTGAGTGACCTGGAAATGGCGTGCAGAGAGAGTGCGTGCCGGCGTTTCAGCGATCAGAAACTGCCGGGCAAGCTGTTTCTCAATATCTCACCGGAATCCTTGATGGAGACTGCACATCAGCCGGGGCGTACCCTGCAACTGCTGCGCGACTTCGGTATTGCGCCCAGCCAGGTGGTGATCGAACTCACCGAGCAGACGCCTACCGACGATTTCGCCCTGCTGCAAACCGCCCTGCATCATTATCGCGACATGGGCTTTGCCATTGCCCTCGATGACCTGGGCGCCGGTTATTCCAGCCTGCGGTTGTGGTCGGAACTGCGCCCGGAATACGTGAAAATTGACCGACACTTTATCGACGGCATTCATCAGGACGCGCTCAAGCGCGAATTTGTCGGCTCGATTCTGCAGATCGCCAAAGCGTCTCGCGCCCAAGTAATTGCCGAGGGGATCGAACGACCAGAAGAACTGGCAGTGTTGATCGAGATGGGCGTAGACCTGATCCAGGGTTATCTGCTCTGCCGCCCTCAGGAGTATCCGCCGCAGGAAGCACGTCTGATGCTGCCCAAACCGGATAACGCCGCCACTGCCCTCAATGATGAAGGCAGTGACCTCAGCGCCCTGCTCAATGAGCAGCCAGCGGTAGATCAAGAGACTGCCACGGCCCAAGTGCTGGAATCGTTCCGCCGCCAGGCCAACCTGAATTCGCTGGCGGTGCTGGATGGCTGCGGCCGCCCGGTAGGCATCGTGCATCGACATTCGTTGTCGGACGCATTGCTCAAGCCGTTCGCAACAGATTTATTCGCACGCAAACCCATCAGTCGCTTGATGAGCGACGACTTCCTGGCGGTGGAGTTGAGCCAGTCCTTGCAACAGGTCAGTCGATTGCTGACCAGCCGCGCGCGACAGCGCATCGAAGAAGATTTCATCATCACCTTGAACGGCGATTACCTGGGCCTGGGCCGGGTCATCGATGTACTCAAGTTGATCACCGAACTGAAAATCCAGCAGGCACGCTACGCCAACCCCTTGACCTTGCTCCCCGGCAACGTGCCGATCCAGCAGTGCCTGACGCGGCTATTGCAGCAACAGCGCGAGTCAGTGATCTGCTATGTGGATATCGACAGTTTCAAGCCGTTCAACGACATCTACGGATACGGGCGTGGAGATGAAGTGCTGCTATGTCTGGCGCAGTGCCTGAATGACCGGGTTGACCCCAGCCGCGACTTTGTCGGGCATATCGGTGGTGATGATTTTCTGCTGGTGCTGGGCCCGCAGGGCTGGCGCAAGCGGCTTAACCAGTTGCTGGATGATTTCCACACCCAATGTCGGCGCTTTTACCGTGCCGAGCATGTTGATGCTGGCTGCTTTGTCGCACTCAACCGCCAAGGCGTACGCCAGGAGTTCGCCCTGCTGTCGCTGTCCATTGGTGTGGTGCATTTGTACCCACAGGCCTGTGGGCAACTCGATGCCAGCCAGCTGGCGGAATTGGCCTCCCAAGCCAAGCACCACGCCAAGGATGTGGCCGGCTATAGCATCCATGTGATCGACAGCATGGACAGGGTCCCCCAGGCGCTTTAGGCCTCGGCGGATTCCGGGTACTCGTACTCGAATACCCTTACCACTTCCGAAGCATGCCAGGACGCAGCGGCCACGCCATCGGACGGCCCGCTGAAACGCCCCAAGCGCTCCACACACTCAAAGAAACCGGTGCGCGGCAGGCGGCTGGCGCCCTGGCTGATCACCAGTGAACTGCGCAGCGGCTGCTCGGCCTTGGCATCCAGCGCCGCCAGGTGTTCCAGGGCGGCGGCCAGGGTCTGCATGGCCGGGGTCGGGAACTGCAGGCGCTCCAGCAGCGCCCGGTACGTCAGCAAATGGCGCTGGCGACGTGCCTGGTCCAGTTCATTGAGTAACCCATCCCAGTGCTGACGGCTGATACGTAGGCTCAAGACTCATCCCTCCAACCTGCAACGCCCAATTCCCAAGCCAGGCTGCGGCGAATGGCGGCATCCGGCTGGCGTTCACCACTTTCAATCAATCCAAGATACGAGGGGCTGATCCCCACCGTGCGTGCCAAGGTCTCGATCGCCAGGCCCTTGGCTTCACGCAGGCCGCGCAGATCTGCTAGCGGGCGCAGGTCCTGATCGGTGGCGATGGGGGCGACAGGAGAGGGAGCGAGTGTAGGTTGCTGCTGACCGGCAGCTTTTAGCAGCGCCTGGTACTGGTCCCATGGCAACACCGCATACTCGGGTTCGCCATTGCGTGAAATGATCTGGATATCCATGACTGCCCCGTAGGATAAATACACTTACTAAGTAAGTTCTTTCCTTAGAAGTGTAATCCTAACAGCCACAAAGGTCGCAGGGGATACCCAGCATCATTAGTTTTTTTGCGGGTTTTCCTGAGCCAGCAGCTCAGGCGTTGCAGGCAGGCGCTCAACCACCGCCAGCTTTTCCGGGCGTTGCCCGTCGCGCCAGGCGCGAAAGGCGCTCAGTTCGCCGCTCAGGGTCTTCATGACCCATGCCAGCACTGCGATGTCATCGAGCATGCCGAACATGGGAATAAAATCCGGGATCGCATCAATTGGGCTGAGAAAGTACATCAGCCCCGCCACCACCGAGATCAGCGCCTTGGGGCTGATCGCCCGGTATTCGCCGCGCCAGTAAGCCAGGCACAGGGCCTGGAGCAATTTGAGATCATCCTTGAGCTGGCCCAGCCGATTGCCCTGGCTTGAGCCTTTGGCCGCGACGGCAAACAGCAAGGTCGGTAAGCGCCCACGACCCAGCAGACGGGCCGCCATAGGCAGGAAACGGGTGAAATTGAAGGGTGGTTTCATCGGTCACTCCAGTTCCAGGCGGTATAAAAGGTTATCCACACAAATTGTGGATAACCTTGTGAACAGAGCCTGTTTTATCGGCTGAAAGCCACGCTCTACAAGGCTTGCAGTCAGATCGGGCGTTTTTTGCGCACATAAAAAAAACCCAAGATTTCATTGACTTGGCATGCGTGTGCGGCTACCCGTGCTCGAGTCTTATATCAGACTGTTTCCGCTGCCGTGGGTTCTATCGGATTTCACTGTAGGGGCAAGCTTGCCCACCACACTAAGCTCTGCGGCAACGAAACTGAACCGGCAGAAACAACAACGCCCCGTCGAGACGGGGCGTTGTGTGTTCAGGCGCCGATTACTTTTTGGCGGCTGGTGCAGCAGGTGCTTCAGCAGCGTCTGCCTTGGCTGGGTCCTTGATGGCCAGCAGTTCCAGGTCGAATACCAGCACGGAATTGGCTGGAATCGCCGGGCTCGGGCTCTGGGCGCCGTAGGCCAGGTCAGACGGGATGTACAGCTCGACCTTCTCGCCAACGTGCATCAGTTGCAGGCCTTCGACCCAACCCGGGATCACGCCGCTGACCGGCAGGTCAATCGGGCTACCGCGATCCACGGAGCTGTCAAAGGTAGTGCCGTTGGTAAGCTTGCCGGTGTAGTGCACAGTCACTACGTCGGTTGGCTTGGGCTGGGCGCCGTCGGCCTTCTTGACGATCTTGTACTGCAGGCCGGAAGCGGTGGTGACAACACCGTCTTTCTTGGCGTTGTCTTCGAGGAATTTTTTGCCGGCGGCTGCCGACTCTTCGCTCATCTTGGTCATGCGTTCTTCAGCACGCTTCTGCAGTGCGGCAAACGCCTCGACCAATTCGTCGTCCTTGAGCTTCTGTTCTTTTTTGCCGACGGCATCTTCAATGCCCTGGGCCACAGCCTTGGAGTCCAGGTCGTCCATGCCTTCCTGGGCAAGGCTCTTGCCCATGTTCAGGCCGATGCCATAGGAAGCTTTCTGCGCCGGGGTTTTCAGCTCTACGCTGGTCTGCGAATCACAACCCGCAAGTACCAGGCTAACCAGGGCCACCGCCGCCGCCAACCGATGCTGTTTCATGCTATTTCCTTGTTCATGCGCCAAAAGGGCATTTGAATAAAGTCGCGAGCTTATCAGGCGGCCACGACCAATGGCTACCGGCATGTGAGCAGGAAACTTCTGATAAGTTCACGTGTTTAAAAGCATTTTCATTCATTATGGAGCACCGCGACGGATCGCGGGACCGCCTGCAACCAGGCTACTGGCTACTTGCCGCACCTGTGGTGTAGTGGCATAACAACGCGACAACTCGACAAGGATAGTTATCTTGCGCATTTTTTCCCGTGCTTTACTCCTGATACTCATCGCCTTCGGCCTGATTCTGGCCGTGGTGCTTTATTACACCATTAACCCCAAGCTGCCGGACTACGTGCCAGTGCAGCAGGTGCACTACCAGGATCAATGGAGCGCCGACGACCGCCAGACCTACTACTTCACGCCCCAGGGCACCCAAGTAAAAGGCCTGCACTACGACTGGTTCACCGTCCTGGAGTTGCCATTCTCCGAGCAACGCTTTGCCGCGCCGGAGTACCTGGCGCGCTTTGGCTTCCTGGTCGACCCCAAGCAGACGCCCACCGCGCAAAACCCTGGCAACCTGCCGGTAGGTTTCGCCCGGCACCAGAACGCCGATAGCAAGGCTCAGTACCTGGATATCACCTGTGCGGCCTGCCACACCGGCGAATTGCACTTCAAGGGCCAGGCCCTGCGCATCGACGGCGGCTCGGCGCAACACGTACTGCCCTCCAGCGTTCCCACGTTACGCGGCGGCAGTTTCGGCCAGGCCCTGGTCGCCAGCCTGGCTGCTACCTATTACAACCCATGGAAGTTCGAGCGCTTTGCCCACAAGGTGCTGGGGGATCAGTACGATGCTCAGCGCGATCAACTGCGCAAAGACTTCAAGCAATCGCTGAACCAGTTCCTCAAAGTCGCCTGGAATGACACCCATCGCGGCCTTTACCCCACCGAAGAGGGCCCGGGCCGTACTGACGCCTTTGGGCGCATCGCCAACGCCAGTTTTGGCGACGCTATTTCCCCAGACAATTATCGCGTCGCCAATGCCCCAGTGGACTACCCGCAGCTATGGGACATCTGGACCTTCGACTGGGTGCAGTGGAATGGCTCGGCCCAGCAGCCCATGGCGCGCAACATCGGCGAAGCCCTTGGCGTAGGCGCGACCCTGGCGTTTTTCGACGCAGCCGGGCAACCGCTCAAAGGCGATGCCCGCTACCCGTCCAGCGTACGGGTGCGCGATCTGCACCTGATCGAAGAAACCCTGCAACGGCTCAAGCCGCCGACCTGGCCGCAAGATTTGTTCGGTGCCATCGACAAACCCCTCGCCGCCCAGGGACGCGCACTCTTTGCCGAGAACTGCGCCGGCTGCCATCTGCCCACCGTTACCCAAGAAAACGGCCGCCCGGTGCAGCAGTTGAAAATGCTGCCGGTGGAATACATCGGCACCGACCCCGGCACGGCCAACAACATTGCCGACCAACTCTATGACCTCAGCGCGCTGCAATGGGACCCGGCCGAACTGGCCCGGCTCAATGTCGAACTGCACCCCACCCCCACCGCGCCGTTGGACCTGAAAAAAATGTCGGTAGCCCAGGGCCTGGCCTATGTCACCGCCTTCGTCGAAGAGCATGCCTACCGTGCGGCCGGCGTTACCGCATCTGAGCGCCCAGGCCTGGACGGGTTCGGCCTGCCCATCGGCGTGCGCGAGTTGCGTGCCTACAAGGCGCGGCCACTGGCCGGCGTATGGGCCACCCCGCCGTTCCTGCACAACGGTTCGGTGCCGACAATCTACCAACTGCTCTCGCCCCAGGACGAACGCAGCACCACCTTCTATAAAGGCACCTTCAACTACGACCCGCGCCACCTAGGGTTTGAGACCACCGCCTTCAAGAATGCCTTCCTGTTCGATACCAGAATCACCGGCAACCACAACAGCGGCCACGAATTCCGTGCCGGCGAACGTGGCAATGGCGTGATCGGCCGGGGCTTGCTGCCGCAGGAACGCTGGGCGCTGCTCGAATACCTCAAGGTGCTGGGCGGCCCGCTGGAGCAACAACTGCCATGATTATCCGATCGCAAAACAAGGACCGCTCCATGCTTGCTCGTCTCTGGCTGCGCCTTGGCGCCTTTGTGGGTAAAACCCTGTTGTGGCTGCTGGGCCTGGGCCTGCTGGGGTGGGTGTTGGCCACGGCCTGGTTCGCCTGGCAGCACAGGGGCCCGGTGTCGGTGAAGGAACAGATCCCGCCGGGTGAAGCGGCGATGACCCAAGGCATCATCCAGACCGCCGTGCGCATCGTTGACCAGCATCGCGAAGGTACCCGCTACCTGCGTGATGCCCATGCCAAGGCCCATGGTTGCGTGAAAGCCGAGGTCAGCGTCCTGGCGGATCTCGACCCGGCCTTGCGCCAGGGTGTGTTCGCCGAGCCGGGCAAGACCTGGCAGGCGATGATGCGCCTGTCCAACGGCAACGCCTACCCGCAATTCGACAGCATCCGCGATGCCCGCGGCATGGCGATCAAGCTGCTGGATGTGCCGGGCAAGCAACTGATGGCCGACCAGCAAGCGCGCACCGAGCAGGATTTCGTGATGTTCAGCCACCCGAACTTCTTTGTCAGCGATGTTGCGGAGTACGCTCAGAACATCGGTGCGCAAGCGGACGGCAAGAAGGTCCTGGCGTTCTTTCCCAAGCTCGACCCGCGCAGTTGGCAAGTGCGCCACCTGTTTATCGCCCTGGCAACCCTGGCGCCCGCACCGGCCAGCCCGACGCAGACGACTTACTTTTCAGTGTCGCCCTACAAGTTTGGTGCGGCCAACGCCAAGTTTCGCGTCGCGCCCGACCCGCAAAGCTGCCCGGATTATGTGTTGCCAAAACAGAACCAGGACCTGCCCAACTTCCTGCGTAGCGCGCTCAACCAGCAACTGTCCACCGACCGTGTAGAGGCGTGTTTTGTGCTGCAGATCCAGCGGCAAAACCCACAGGCGTTCATGCCCATCGAAGACACCAGCATCGAATGGAAGGAAAGCGACGCACCGTATGAAACCGTGGCCAAGGTCAGGATTCCCGCCCAGGACTTCGACACGCCGGCGCAGAACCTGGCGTGCGATAACCAGTCGTTCAACCCTTGGTTCGGTTTGGAAGCGCACCGCCCCATCGGCGGCATCAATCGCCTGCGCAAAGCGGTGTACGAAGCCGTCAGCGACTACCGCCACAGCCGCAACGCACCGTAAGGTGCGTTAAATCGCAGGCGAAAAAAAACCCGCTCAATGAGCGGGTTTCTTGTGGCTACCTGGCGTTCAGTGCTCCAGGTTGCCGAATATGGCGCAGCGGACGGGACTCGAACCCGCGACCCCCGGCGTGACAGGCCGGTATTCTAACCGACTGAACTACCGCTGCGCGTAACACGTGAAGCGAATGGTGGGTGATGACGGGATCGAACCGCCGACCCTCTGCTTGTAAGGCAGATGCTCTCCCAGCTGAGCTAATCACCCTTCGTTTCGGTGTGGGCGCATCATACACCAAAAAATCGTAATGTCTTGATTTAAATGCAATTTATTTAAAAAAAGTTTAGCCCACGATTTTTTGCCATATTTCGGACAGAAAAAAGCCCGCTCGATGAGCGGGCTTTCTTTGGCTACCTGGCGTTCAGCGTTCCAGGTGACCGAATATGGCGCAGCGGACGGGACTCGAACCCGCGACCCCCGGCGTGACAGGCCGGTATTCTAACCGACTGAACTACCGCTGCGCGTAACACATGAAGCGAATGGTGGGTGATGACGGGATCGAACCGCCGACATTCTGCTTGTAAGGCAGACGCTCTCCCAGCTGAGCTAATCACCCTTCGTTTCGGTGTGGCGCGCATTCTACGGAGCGACCCTAAGTCTGGCAAGCACTTTCTTAAATCTTTTTTTCAGCCCTTCCAATGGCTTAGGCAGGGTTGGCCTGGGGCGTGATCAAGAGAATAATGCCCCCCTTTGTATAGAGGAGAGACTCACCCCATGTGGTTCAAGAACCTGCTTATCTATCGCCTGACCCAAGATCTGCCTGTTGATGCCGAGGCGTTGGAAGCGGCCATGGCCACCAAGCTGGCGCGCCCTTGTGCAAGCCAGGAGCTGACCACTTATGGTTTCGTCGCACCTTTCGGCAAAGGTGAAGATGCTCCCCTGGTTCACGTCAGTGGTGATTTCCTGCTGATCGCCGCGCGCAAGGAAGAACGCATCCTGCCGGGTAGCGTGGTGCGTGATGCACTTAAAGAAAAAGTCGAAGAGATCGAAGCCGAGCAGATGCGCAAGGTCTATAAGAAGGAGCGCGACCAGATCAAGGATGAAATCATCCAGGCCTTCCTGCCCCGCGCCTTTATCCGTCGCTCGTCAACCTTCGCTGCCATCGCGCCGAAACAGGGCCTGATCCTGGTCAACTCGGCCAGCCCCAAGCGCGCCGAAGACTTGCTGTCGACCCTGCGTGAAGTGATCGGCACCCTGCCGGTACGTCCGCTGACAGTGAAAACTGCACCGACTGCCATCATGACCGACTGGGTCACCACCCAGAAACCAGCCGACGACTTCTTTGTCCTCGACGAATGCGAACTGCGCGACACCCACGAAGACGGCGGTATCGTGCGCTGCAAACGCCAGGACCTGACCGGCGAAGAGATCCAGCTGCACCTGACCACCGGCAAGGTCGTGACTCAATTGTCCCTGGCATGGCAGGACAAACTGTCCTTCATGCTCGACGACAAGATGACCGTCAAGCGCCTGAAATTCGAAGACCTGCTGCAAGACCAGGCGGAACAGGACGGCGGCGACGAAGCCTTGGGCCAACTGGATGCCAGCTTTACCTTGATGATGCTGACCTTCGGCGATTTCCTGCCGGCGTTGGTTGAGGCACTGGGCGGCGAAGAGACACCACAGGGCATCTAAGCCATGTGAAGATCAAAATGTGGGAGGGGGCTTGCTCCCGATGGCGGTATGTCAGCCAATAGATGTGTAGCTGACCCTCCGCTATCGGGAGCAAGCCCCCTCCCACATTTGATCGCATTGCCAACTAAAAAAACTAACAAAAAGGATGCCCCCATGCGCGCACTCGCCGCCTTGAGCCGCTTCGTCGGCAATACCTTCGCCTACTGGGTGTTGATATTTGCCGTACTGGCCTTCCTGGAACCCGGTTGGTTCATCGGCCTGAAAAGCGCCATCGTCCCGCTGCTGGGCCTGGTGATGTTCGGCATGGGGTTGACCTTGAAACTGGAAGACTTCGCCGAAGTCGCTCGTCACCCCTGGCGGGTGGCCCTGGGCGTGGTCGCGCATTTCGTGATCATGCCGGGCGTGGCATGGTTGCTGTGCCAGGCGTTCCATTTACCGGCGGAAATTGCCGTTGGCGTGATCCTGGTGGGCTGTTGCCCAAGCGGCACCTCGTCCAACGTCATGACGTGGCTGGCCCGGGGCGACCTGGCATTGTCAGTGGCCATTGCCGCTGTCACCACCCTCCTCGCCCCGCTGCTCACCCCGGCATTGATCTGGCTGCTGGCCTCGGCCTGGCTGCCGGTGTCGTTCATGGAGCTGTTCTGGTCGATCCTGCAAGTGGTGTTGTTGCCGATCGTGCTTGGCGTGGTCGCGCAACGCTTGTTGGGTGAGCGCGTGCGCCATGCGGTGGACGTGCTGCCGCTGGTGTCGGTGGTGAGCATCGTGATCATCGTTGCCGCGGTGGTTGCCGCAAGCCAACAGAAGATTGCCGAATCGGGCCTGCTGATCATGGCCGTGGTGATGCTGCACAACAGCTTCGGCTACCTGCTGGGCTACTTCACCGGGCGCCTGTTCAAGTTGCCCTTGGCGCAACGCAAGTCGTTGGCCCTGGAAGTGGGCATGCAGAACTCCGGGCTGGGTGCCGCGCTGGCCAGTGCGCACTTTTCGCCGCTGGCGGCAGTACCCAGTGCATTGTTCAGCGTCTGGCACAATATTTCCGGGGCACTGCTGTCGACCTACTTCCGCCGCATGAGCGAGAAAGAAGACCGCCGCGCATTGGAAACCGCACCGTAAACTTGATCGCCTGATCCATTTTCGGCACTCTACCAAGCTTCGCGGGGACGACCTCGCGACGCTATCAAGCGCTTACCCAGGGGACGACCCCACTTTGTACAAGCGAGGTCATCATGTCCTGGATCATTCTGTTTTTTGCCGGGTTGTTTGAAGTGGGCTGGGCCGTCGGCCTGAAGTACACCGACGGGTTCAGCAAGCCGCTGCCCACTGCCCTGACGATTGCCGCCATGGCTGTCAGCCTTGGGTTGTTGGGGCTGGCCATGAAGGAACTGCCGCTGGGCACCGCCTATGCCATATGGACCGGCGTGGGTGCGGTAGGTACCGTGATCGCCGGGATTATCCTGTTTGGTGAATCCATGGCCCTGTTTCGGTTGGCCAGTGTGGCGTTGATTATCTGCGGGCTCATTGGCCTCAAGATCAGCACTTAAGCCGCTACCGCCATCGAAGGCAAGCCCCCACCTTTTGATTTGTGAACACATTCAGAATGTGGGAGGGGCTTGCCCCCGATGAGGCCGCCCCAGCCAATCTATAAGCTACCTGACACTCCCCCGCAAACCGCCCACCGCCGCCTGCAACTGCACCGGCGTTGCCGCCTCCACGGCAATCGGCTCACCCGCCACCAACACCACCCGCGACCAGATCCGATGAAACAAACCCTTGCGCGGATCGCGACTGAAAAAACTCCCCCAAAGCCCCTGCAACGCCATCGGAATCACCGGCACCGGCGTCTCCTCCAGAATGCGCGTCACCCCACCGCGAAACTCATTCATCTCGCCATCGGCCGTCAACTTGCCTTCCGGGAAGATGCACACCAACTCGCCATCCTGCAGGTACTGGGCAATCCGCGAAAACGCCTTTTCATAGATCTGGATATCTTCATGCCGCCCGGCAATCGGAATCGCTCCGGCGGTGCGGAAGATAAAATTGAGCACCGGTAAGCGGTAAATCTTGTAGTACATGACAAAGCGAATCGGCCGACGCACCGCGCCACCAATCAACAGCGCATCGACAAACGACACGTGGTTGCACACCAGCAACGCCGCGCCTTCATCCGGAATAGCCTCCAGGTTGCGATGCTCCACGCGGTACATGGAGTGGCTGAGCAGCCAGATCATGAAGCGCATGGTGAATTCGGGGACGATCCTGAAGATGTAAGTGTTGACCGCGATGTTGAGCAGCGACACCACCAGGAACAACTCGGGGATCGACAGCTTGGCCACGCTCAGCAACAGGATCGAGACGACGGCCGAGACCACCATGAACAATGCGTTGAGAATGTTGTTGGCCGCGATGACCCGTGCCCGTTCGTTCTCGGCGGTGCGCGATTGGATCAGCGCATACAGCGGCACAATATAGAAGCCGCCGAACACACCTAAGCCAAGAATATCGAACAGCACCCACCAGGCCTGGCCGTAGCTGAGCACCGCGAGCCAGTCATTGGCCTGGACATTCTGCGGGAAGCCCCCGGAGTGCCACCACAGCAACAGGCCGAATACCGTCAGGCCGAAGGAGCCGAACGGCACCAAGCCGATTTCCACCTTACGCCCGGAGAGCTTTTCGCAGAGCATCGAACCCAGGGCGATGCCCACCGAAAACACAGTAAGGATCAGGGTGACCACGGTCTCATCGCCGTACAACCATTCCTTGGCGTAGGCCGGGATTTGCGTCAGGTAAATCGCCCCGACAAACCAGAACCACGAGTTGCCGACAATGGAGCGCGACACCGCCGGCGTCTGCCCCAGGCCCATGCGCAACGTCGCCCAGGACTGGGTGAAGATATTCCAGTCCAGGCACAGTTGCGGCGTCGAAGCCGCCGCGCGCGGGATGCTGCGGCTGGCGAGGTAACCCAGCACCGCCACGCCGACAATCGCTACCGCCACCACCGGCGCGTAATGGGTGGAAGACATCATGATCC
Organism: Pseudomonas khavaziana; assembly: GCF_036704165.1. Taxonomy (NCBI): domain Bacteria; kingdom Pseudomonadati; phylum Pseudomonadota; class Gammaproteobacteria; order Pseudomonadales; family Pseudomonadaceae; genus Pseudomonas; species Pseudomonas khavaziana. The sequence continues at coordinate 2,276,846 of NZ_CP129946.1, read as the reverse complement.
CGGCGCCAATGGTGCCGGCCAGGATCGCCAGGAACGTGCCCATCTCCACAAGTCCGTTACCGCCGACCAGCTCATCGTCGTGCAATGCCTGGGGCATGATCGAGTACTTCACCGGGCCGAACAGCGCCGAGTGGGTGCCCATGGCAAACAGCGCCAACAGCATCAATTCAAGATGATTGGTCAGGAAGCCCGCCGCGCCGACGGCCATGATCACGATCTCGCCGATCTTGATCGCACGGATCAACGCGTCCTTGTTGAATTTCTCGCCAAACTGTCCGGCCAATGCCGAGAACAGGAAGAACGGCAGGATGAACAACAAGGCACACAGGTTGACCCAGATGGAGCGGTCGCCCTCGATGCTGAGCTTGTAGAGAATGGCCAGGATCAGCGATTGCTTGAAGATATTGTCGTTGAAAGCGCCCAGCAGCTGGGTGATGAAAAACGGCAAGAAACGCCGTGTGCGCAGCAAGGTGAATTGCGAGGGGTGGCTCATCGTCCGTGTTCCTGCGTGGCCTGTTATTGATCAGGCCACGACTTTACCTAATCCCGCTTACTTATTCCCTAACCCTGCAATGCATGGCGAAACAAAAAGCTCGCCTTTATAGGCGCCCTGCACCGTGCGCTTGGCCACGATCATCCACATCAGCGCCAGCGCCGCCACCAACACACTGCCGAATACGCTGAAGAACCCCAGATGCAACAGATTCGCCAGCTTCAATGTAGCCAGTGCATACACCCCCAGCGGGAAGGTAAAGCCCCACCAGCCCAGGTTGAACGGGATGCCCGCACGCAGGTAACGCAGGGTGATCAGCACCGCGATCAACATCCACCACAGGCCGAAGCCCCACAAGGTAACGCCTGCGATCAGGCCCAGGCCATGGGCCATTTCACCGACACTCGCCAGGCCATTGGCAGCGAAGATCGCCGGCGCATCGCTACCGAGCAGCAACATGCCCAGGGCACCAGTACCGATAGGGCCCAGGGCCAGCCAGCTCGACGCCGCCATATTGGCGTGGGGCAACTTATGCAAGGCCATGCGCAACATCAGAATGGTCAGGATGCTGAACGCCACGGGCAGCGAGAACGCCCACAGCACGTAGCTGGTCACCAGCATCACCAGTTGCCCATGGGCATCGACCAGGTGCGGCGCCAGTAAGCCACCGCTGGCCGCCGCTACTTCGGCAGCCACTACGGGCAACAACCAGACCGCGGTCATCTGATCAATGCTGTGCTCCTGGCGAGTGAACATCATGAACGGGATCAGCACGCCACAAGCCAGGGACATGGCGACGTCCAGCCACCACAGGGCCTCAGCCAACGGGATCACATCACCGCCCCAGCGCGGCAGGCCGAACAGCAGCAAACCGTTAAGAATGGTCGCCAGGCCCATAGGGATGGTGCCGAAGAACATCGAGACGGTGGAGTGCCCGAAAATCCGCCGTGCCTCGTGAAAAAACATCACCCAACGGGCGGCATACAGCACGCTGAACAGCATGAACAGCCCGATGGTCAACACCCAAAGCCCCTCTGCCACAGCGTGCAAGCCTGGCAGGCTGACCGGCAGTTGGGCCAAGGCCAGCGCCAGCACCCCGGTGCCCATGGTGGCCGCGAACCAGTTCGGGGTGAACTGGCGAATCACTTCCCGGGGGCGGGCCAGATGACTCAAAGGTTTGTAGCTGTTGATAGTCGAGCAGGTCATAGCGTTAATCCTCTTCCTCGCATGAGGTTGAAGCCATGATAGAACCTGTTTGAATATCTATATAACGGGTAATATCTCTAACTATTATCTATTTTACAGATATACGAGTTATGCGGCGGCCCTGCCTCGCGAAGCATTCTGCAGCAGCAGCCCGGCGAGCGCGCCGAGGGCCAGCAGGATAAGCATCACACCGTAGCCATCCGCGGTAGCAACCAGGCCAAACACTCGGCTCAGATTACCCGCCAACAGCGCCGGCACACAGAACGCCAGGTAGCTCAATACATAGAACGCTGACATCAAGCCAGCCCGTTCGTGGGGCAACGCCAAACCGACAATACTGCGCACACTGCCCATAAAGCCACCGCCGAAACCCAAGCCGGCAATCACACTGGCGACAAAGAACAGCCACAGGCTGGCGGTCTGCACGGCAACCAGCAGCAGCCCTACGCCCACCGCCAGCAGCGCCGCCGATAGGCGCATGACCTTGTCGGCCGCACGGTTGCGCAGGCTGTAGATCATCACCGCGCCACTCAATGTCACCACCGCCACCAGGCCACCGCCGATCAAATGCGAGCTCGACCCCGTCGCAGCCCGCACCAGCGACGGCGCCAGGGAGGACACGAACCCACCCAGCGCCCACACCGCCACATTCAGCGGCATCGCCAACCACAAGGCCCGGCGCGCTTGCGGCGGCACATGCAGGGTCGGCGCCAGGGACCTCAAGCCCCCCGGTATCCGGCTGACCGTTTCAGGCAGGCGCCAGACGTACAGAGCCTGCAGCACCATCAAGCCCAGCAGGGTGAAATAGACCAATTGGGTCGGCCGCGGCGCGTACTCCACCAGCAAGCCGCTGCCCAGGCCACCACAGGCCATGCCGAGCATCGGCGCGAGGCTGTTGAGCATCGGGCCGCGCACGCGATCGGTGTCGAGCAATGTCGCGCTCAACACCGCTGTGGCAGTCCCGGTCGCAAAGCCCTGCAATGCGCGAGCGGCAAGCAGGCAGGCGGTACTGTCAGCGTTGATAAACAGCAGCATCGCCATGATATTCAGCAGCAGCGCGGCGAAGATCACCGGCTTGCGCCCCAGGTAATCCGAGAGCGACCCAACCGTCAGCAACGCCGCCAACAGGCTCACGGCATACACGCCGAAAATGGCCGTGAGCATCGCGGCCGAAAAATGCAAGTTTTCCTGATACACCTGATACAACGGCGTCGGCGCGCTGGACGCGGCGAGGAAGGTCAATACGGTGATCACCAGGAACGCCAGGCTGGACCGGTGAGAAATGTTGCTGGACATGGGCACGCTCCGCTAAAGCTAATATTTTGCTTTTGCAGAGTGTGCTACCCGTCGGCGCTTAAAGCAAATTCTTTGTGTTAAGGTTTTAAGCATGGCGATTAAAGAAGGCCTCCGCCCGGGGGGCCGTAGTGCCCGGGTACAAGAATCCGTTCATTCGGCAGTGCGCGAATTGCTCGAAGCCCATGAGCGATCCAGTGTCACTGTGCCGATGATTGCGGCACGCGCAGGCGTTACGCCTTCGACCATCTACCGGCGCTGGGGTGACCTTTCCGTGTTGCTCGCCGACGTGGCCCTGGCGCGCCTGCGCCCGGACAGCGAGCCGGCCAACACCGGCAGCCTGCGCGGCGACCTGCAGGCCTGGGCTGAGCAATATCTGGATGAAATGAGTACCGACGTAGGGCGCAATATGATGCGCGACGTGCAAAGCAGCGTGACGCCGGGGTATTGCGTGAGCATTCTGGGCGGGCAATTGCAGGCGATCGTCGATCGTTATCCGCAAGAGACGGCGCCGAGTGTGGACCGCTTGATCAACCTGCTCGCGGCGCCGACGGTGTTCCGTATTCTGTTTTCAGCTCAGCCTTTGGCGGTTGAAGAACTGCATGCCCTGATAGAGCTGGCCCTGAAAAACTAAAAACCTACACAAACCAAATGTGGGAGGGGGCTTGCTCCCGATAGCTGTGGATCAGTCAGTACAAGGTGTCTGACAGACCGCTATCGGGAGCAAGCCCCCTCCCACATTTTTTACCGCGTTGAATCGCTATTTATGTACGCATCCCACGCCCACTCACCAGCAACCGCGCACAGCCGATATACAAAACGATTGTGGCCACGATCATGAAGGTGATCGCCACGCTGATCTTGATGTCCGACACGCCCAGAATGCCGTAGCGGAAGGCGTTGACCATATGCAGCACGGGGTTGGCCAGGGACACGGTCTGCCAGAACGGCGGCAGCAAGGTGATGGAGTAGAACACCCCGCCCAGGTAGGTCAACGGCGTCAGCACGAAGGTCGGAATGATCGAAATATCATCGAAATTGCGTGCGAAAACGGCGTTGATAAACCCCAGCAACGAGAAGATCGTCGCCGTGAGCACCACCACCAGAATGGTGACCCCAAGGTGATGCACCTGCAGGTGAGTGAAGAACAGCGACAGCAGCGTCACGATCACCCCAACCATCAAACCTCGCAGCACACCGCCGAGCGTATAACCGATCAGGATGGTGTGCGGCGACACCGGCGAAACCATCAGTTCCTCAATGGAGCGCTGGAACTTGCTGCCGAAGAAACTGGAGACCACGTTGCCGTAGGAGTTGGTGATCACCGACATCATGATCAGGCCCGGCACGATGTACTCCATGTAGGTAAACCCACCCATGTCACCGATCTGCCGGCCGATCAGGTTACCGAAGATCACGAAGTACAGGACCATGGTGATCGCCGGCGGCAGCAGGGTCTGCGGCCATATCCGGGTAAAACGCTTCACTTCGCGATAGACAATGGTTTGCAGCGCGACGAGGTTGGGTTGCAGTTCCGAACTCATACCGCCACCTTCGCCAGATTTTTCTCCACCAGGGACACGAACAACTCCTCAAGGCGATTGGTTTTATTACGCAGGCTCAACACTTCGATGTTCTGGGTCGCCAACTGGGTGAACAGCGCGGTGATGCCCATGGCTTTGTCCACCTGCACTTCCAGGGTGTGGCTGTCGACCAGGCGGCTTGGGTAACCCACCAGTTGCGGTGCCATCGTCAGGTTGTTCTTCAGGTCGAGCAGGAAGGTCTCCACATGCAACTGGCCCAGCAAGTTGCGCATGCTGGTGTTCTCGACAATGGTGCCGTGGTCGATGATGCCGATGTTGCGGCACAGCTGCTCAGCCTCCTCCAGATAATGGGTGGTGAGGATGATGGTGATGCCCTTCTCGTTCAGCTCGGTGAGGAAGGCCCACATCGAACGGCGCAGCTCAATGTCCACGCCCGCGGTAGGTTCGTCGAGGATCAACAGGCGCGGTTCGTGCACCAGGGCGCGGGCAATCATCAGGCGGCGCTTCATACCGCCGGACAGCGAACGTGAAGGCACATCGCGCTTGTCCCACAGGCCCAGTTGGGTCAGGTACTGCTCGGCGCGCTCCTTGGCAATTTTCGCCGGGATGCCGTAGTAGCCAGCCTGGGTCACGACGATGTCGAAGGTCTTTTCGAACTGGTTGAAGTTGAATTCCTGGGGCACCACGCCGATGGAACGCTTGAGCGCCGCCGGGGATTTATCCAGGTCATGCCCGAAGATATTCACCGTGCCGCTGGTCTTGTTGACCAGGGTCGAGAGGATGCCGATGGTGGTGGATTTACCGGCACCGTTAGGGCCGAGCAAGGCGAAGAAATCACCTTCGGCAACATCCAGATCGATACCACTCAGGGCCTGGAAACCGTTGCCGTAGGTTTTGGTTAGCTGCCGGATGGACAGAGCGGAACTCATATCGGGATACGCACCAAAGAAGGGAATAGAAACAATAGATGAGGGCACACCACCGGTAGTTCAACCGGCGGTGCAGTGCGAGCATGGTGCGTGCCCATGCCGCACAAGTACAGTCACCCGTATTAATAGTGTGTATTAAGTCAACGCGGTCATCACCGCTGTGCGATAGGCCGGTCGCTGTTGCAGGCGTTGGTACCAGGCCTCTAGATGGGGCATTGCAGGGCGTTCGATAGGCATCTCGAACCAGGCGTAGATAAAGCTGCCCAGGGGGATATCCCCCATGCCGATCTCATTGCCCGACAGGTAAGGTTGCTCGGCGAGGGCCTGGTCGACAGTCTTGAGCACCTCGATGCAGGCTTGGCGCCCGGCATGGATATTGTCCCAGTTCTGTTTTTCCGCCGGGGTGCGCAGCACGCCCCAAAACACGGTTTTGAACGGTTCGGCGAACGTAGAGGTGGTCCAGTCCATCCACTTTTCGGCGTTGGCGCGGGCCTTCAGATCGCTTGGGTACCAGCTGGAAGCCTGCTTGGCGCACAAATAACGCACGATGGTGTTGGACTCCCACAACACAAAGTCGCCATCTTCGATCATCGGCACCCTGCCATTGGGGTTCAGGGCCCGGTACTGCGGGGTGTCGACCACACCGAAAGCCCCGCCCGCATCAATTGCCTCATAGTCCAGGCCGAGCTCCTCGGCGCACCACAGTGCTTTCCTGACGTTTGACGAATTTTTACGACCCCAGATTTTCAGCATGACCGCGCCTTCTTGTTGATGAACTTGGCTGGATGAAGGCAGCAGCATACGCCGGTTCAGGCGCGGCTTAAATCGTCCTGCAGATCACCCAGCAGGGTCGGTGCATTGTCGACAAACAAGTGCGGGTAACACTGGCGGATATGCTCGAAGAAAAACGCCTCGGGCACGTCAGCAAATTGTCCGTGATCCACCACGTATTCCATCGAGCGCAGGCCCTGGCGATTGAACGCATGGAAAACACTGTCGTGCAGGCCATCGAATTCCAACGGCGGCACATCGAACACGTCGCACAGTTGCTGATTGAACGCCGGCGTCGCCTTGACCCAGCGGCCGTTTAGGTAGAGCTCGGTATAACCGTGCATGGCAAACACGTCACTTTTGAGCAAGGCGAGCAGCCGCGGTGTGGACAGGTGGTTGCGCACGTCTGCCAGGCCAATGCGCGCGGGGATGCCGCAGTGGCGAGCGCAGGCGGCCAACAAGGTGGCCTTGGGCACGCAATAGCTTTCGCCGGCAGCCAGGGCGAAGCTGGCGTTCAAGGTACCGGGGTCACGGCTGAAGGTGTAGGGGTTGTAGCGAATCGCCTCGCGCACGGCGTAATAAAGACTGACTGCCTGGTCACTTAAATCCGCACGGGTTCCGCGATGTTTTTCGGCGAACTCCACTACCGCAGGGTGGTCACTATCGATGAAGCGGCTGGGACTCAAGTACGCATTCATAAGCTTGATCTCCGAAGTGAGCCTGGAGTTTAACGACAGGCCTGCCCCAGAGATAACGACGATTACGCCAAATGTCGGCGCCTGCTGATGGGTATCCCCAGTACAACTTGTAACACCCTGATCACCCGGCTTGATCGGATGCCGACTAAGCTCCCTGGTGGTTTCGCCCCTGGTTTCACGGAGGATTGCATATGCTGTTGTTGTGGATACTGGTGCTGGTGGTCGGCATTGCCTACCTGGCACACCGCCGAACTGCCCCCCTGCCCGCCCTGGGCGTAGTCGCCGTCTACCTGCTGGCGATGGGCGCCTGGAGCCACGCACCGGGCTGGCTGCTGCTGATCTTCTGGGTGCTCATCGCCGTGGTCGCCGTGCCATTGCTGTTGCCCGACCTGCGCCGCCAATACTTCACCAAGCCGCTGTTCAGCTGGTTCCAGAAAGTCTTGCCGCCGATGTCCGAGACCGAACGCGATGCCATCGATGCCGGCACCGTCTGGTGGGACGGCGAACTGTTCAGCGGGCGTCCTGACTGGGACAAATTGCTGGCCTACCCCAAGGCGCAATTGACCGAAGAAGAACAGGCGTTTATCGACGGCCCTACCGAAGAACTCTGCGCCATGGTCAGCGACTGGGAAATCGGCCAGGCCATGGACCTGCCGCCAGCGGCCTGGGAACACATCAAGACCCACGGCTTTTTCGCCCTGATCATTCCCAAGGAGTACGGTGGCAAAGGCTTCTCTGCCTATGCCCACTCCCAGGTCGCGATGAAACTCGCGACCCGCAGCGGTGACCTCGCCTCGACCGTGATGGTGCCCAACTCCCTCGGCCCGGCCGAACTGCTGCTGCACTACGGCACCGAGGAACAACGCAACCACTACCTGCCGCGCCTGGCCCGTGGCGACGACATTCCATGCTTCGCCCTCACCGGTCCGCTGGCCGGCTCCGACGCGGGCGCCATGCCCGACACCGGGGTGATCTGCAAAGGTGAATGGGAAGGCAAGGAAACCCTCGGCCTGCGCCTGAACTGGGAAAAACGCTACATCACCCTCGGCCCGGTCGCGACCCTGCTCGGCCTGGCCTTCAAGGCCCATGACCCGGACCATCTGCTGGGTGAGGAAGAAGACCTGGGCATCAGCCTGGCGTTGATTCCAACCGACACTCCCGGCGTTGAAATCGGCCGTCGTCACCTGCCCCTGGGTGCCGCGTTCATGAACGGCCCCAACTCCGGCAAGGACGTGTTCATCCCCCTGGAATACCTGATCGGTGGCCAGGAAATGCTCGGCAAGGGCTGGATGATGCTGATGAACTGCCTGTCGGTGGGCCGCTCCATCTCCCTGCCTGCGGTCGGTACCGGCGCGGCCAAATTCACCAGCCTGGTGACCGGGCAATACGCCCAGGTGCGCGAGCAGTTCAACGTACCGCTGTCGGCCTTCGAAGGTATCCAGGAAGCCCTGGCGCGTATCGGCGGCAATGCCTGGCTGATGGACAGCGCCCGCATGCTCACCGCCAATGCCGTGGATTTGGGCGAGAAACCCTCGGTGTTGTCGGCGATCCTCAAGTACCACCTGACCGAGCGCGGCCGTGAGTGCATCAGCCACGCCATGGACGTGCACGGCGGCAAGGGCATCATCATGGGCCCGAACAATTACCTGGGACGTAGCTGGCAAGGGGCGCCGATCTTCATCACGGTGGAAGGTGCGAATATCCTTTCGCGCAACCTGATGATCTTCGGTCAGGGCGCGATTCGCTGCCATCCGTTCGTCCTCAAGGAGATGGCCCTGGCCGGGCGCGAAGACCATGACCAGGCGTTGAAGGAGTTCGATGGCCTGCTGATGCAACACATCGGCTTTGCCGTGAGCAATGCCGCCAGCACCCTGGTGCTGAACCTGGGTTTCGGGCATTTCGAGAAGGCCCCCGGCAACCGTTTGAGCCAGGGCTACTTCCGCGCCCTGAACCGCCAGGCGGCGGCGTTTGCGCTGCTGGCAGACCTGAGCATGATGTTGCTGGGCGGCGAACTGAAACGCCGCGAACGCTTGTCGGCGCGCCTGGGTGACGTGCTCAGCCATATGTACCTCGCATCGGCGGCGCTCAAGCGTTATCACGACCTGGACTCGCCGGATCACCTGGAACCGCTGTTTGCCTGGGCCATGGAAGAAAGCCTGGGTGAATCGGAACGCGCACTGGACGAGTTGCTGAGCAACTTCCCGAACAAAGTGTTGGGCTGTCTGCTGCGGGTAATTGTGTTCCCATTCGGGCGTCGGCATACCGGGCCGTCCGACGCACTGGATGCCGAAGTGGCCGCGGTGATCGGTCGCGCCAAGGGCGACCCGACCCTGGAAGAATTGCTGGCCGGCTGCTATCGCCCGCAATCTGCAGAAGATCCAGTGGGCGCGCTGCAGCATGCCTACGACCTGCTCGGTGCCAGCCATCCGTTACAGAAAAAACTGCATGCCGCGCTTAAAAGCGGGCAAGTCAAACCGACGGCCGGTGAGTCTGCCATCGACGCAGCCCTGCACGCCGGCGTGCTGCAACCGGCCGAAGCGCAAACCCTGCGTGACGCCGAAGCGGCGCGACGCACAGTGATCGACGTGGATGATTTCAGCAAGGAAGAGCTGATGCAGGCCGAAGGTAAAGTCCGCTGATACCAGCGGTCATATAAATACGGGCGCGAGAGGCATATACTCTCGCGCCCGTTTTTGCTTTAGAGGACTTATCTCGTGTCCAACGTCGTTGCCGATCATCTCGTCTTGCTCGACCACTTGCGCAGCATCCTGGTTGCCGTCGGCGAAGCCGAACAGGTACCCGAGGAAAGCCACTCGCTGTTCCTGGAGCGTTTTGACGAACTGCGCGCCCTGCTGCCGATCGATCCGATCGAAAGCCAGTACCTTGGCCAGGACCTGATGAGTCAGGTCATCCTGCGCTACCCGCAGATCGCCCATTTGGTCCCCCGCGATCTGCTGTGGTTCTTTGGCGGTGACTGCCTGCACTTCATGCCCGACGAGGAACTGGACCTGTACCAGGCCCTGGAAGAGCGTCGCTATGAAGCTGAACAGAACGACGAACCGTTCGACTGGAACCAGGAAAAGCAACTGCTGGCCATGCCCCAAGACCAGAGCAAGCACTGACTTTTCAAACACCGAGATTCAAATGTGGGAGGGGGCTTGCCCTAATGCCAGTCAGTTAAGGCTTTTTTGTAGGAGCGAGCTTGCTCGCGAAAAACTTACAGGCGCCGCGCTCATTCAGCAAAGACGCGTTATCGTTGACGTTTTTCGCGAGCAGGCTCGCTCCTACAGAAGGCGATGACCGCTTAACTGACTGGCATTAGGGCTTGCCCCCTCCCACATTTAGCTTTGGCTCCTTGGCCATGCACTCCACCAGATAATCAATGAACACCCGCAACTTCGGCGGCAAGTACCGCGTCGGCGAATGCAGCAGCCACGCCTGGCCATGGTACGACGCAATAAAGTCCCACGCCGACAACACTTGCACCAACTGGCCCGCCTCCAATGCACGCCGCGCCGTGAAATACGGCAAGCTGCCAATCCCCACATGCTGCAGCACTGCATCCAGCCGCACGCCGGTATGGTTCGCCGCATAACGCCCGCGTACGCCAACCGTCACCGCTTTGCCGGCCTGGCGGAATTTCCAGCGCGAGTCGCCCGGGGTTTCCCCGAGGTAGATGCAACTGTGTTGGAGCAAATCGTGGGGATGGCATGGGGTGCCATGCTTGGCCAGGTACTGCGGCGTTGCGCACAGCAGGTGTTCGATGGGCAATAACTGGCGCCCGACCAAGCCAGGCGGCGGGCTGTCAGTGATGCGAATGCTCAGGTCGACGTTATCGTCGATCAGGTCCACGTGCCGATCCTCAAGAATCAATTGCACATCCACCTTGGGATAGCGCCGCAGAAATTCCGGCATATGCGGATGCACCACAAAGCGCCCCACCGCCTTGGGCACGCTGACCCGCACCAGGCCCTCGGCTTCATGGTTGAACTGGCCACTGATTTCCATTACCGAGCGGGCCGCATTGACCATCTCCTGGCAACGCTTGAACACCTCTTCACCACCCTCGCTCAGGCGCAATTTGCGCGTGGTGCGTTGCAGCAAGCGCGTGGCCAGGGCCTGCTCCAGGCGTGAAATGCTGCGGCTCACGGCCGACGGCGAAACGCTCAGTTGCCGCGCCGCCTCCGAGAAGCTGCCGGTTTCCACGACTTTGACGAAAATCGCCATTTCACCCAACAGCGGCAAGGGAAGATTAATGCTCATGACGCACAGGTCCATTGATAATTGAGCGGATTATCACCCATCCACGCACTATTTATACTGCCCACAGAACCCTGATGCGGATGTAGATGATGACCGAGCGCCTTTTTTTTACCCATGACCACCTGACGGCCGAGCTGGAAGTGCTCAGTTGCACTGCGCACGAAGAACAATTTGCCGTGATCTTGCAGTCGACGATCTTTCATCCCCAAGGCGGCGGCCAGCCGTTCGATACCGGCTGGCTCGGCAATAGCCAGGTACTGCGCGTCATGCAGGAAGCCGAGCATGTGGTGCACTACGTTGATCAGCCGTTGCAACCCGGCCCGATCACTGCGCGGGTCGATGCACAGCGCCGCGCGCTGCACACCCGCCTGCATTCGGCGGGACATTTGATTGGCAATGCCGGCGAACGCCAGGGCTGGATGCCGATCAAGGCCCACCATTGGCCGGGTGAAGGCAAGATCACGTTTATCCGTGGCGAAGCTGCACAGGACATGGATGCCCAAAGGCTTCAACTGCAGGTCAACCAATGGATCGCCGCCGACTATCCACGGCATATGAGGCTGGAAGAAGGCATCCGGGAAGTCGGCTTCGGCGAGTTGCCGTCATACGCTTGCGGTGGCACCCATGTGAAAATGTTGAACGAGCTGGGCCAGGTGACAATTTTGGCATTGTCGGAGAAAAAAGGCGCCCTGTCGGTGCGTTACAGCCTCGATGAATCCACGCCCTGCTGATACCCGAATACTGTAGGAGCGAGCTTGCTCGCGAAGAACGTTAACGATTACGCGGGGTACCTGATTCCCAACGGTGCCCTCAGGTTTCTCGCGAGCAAGCTCGCTCCTACAAAGCCACGCTCGGCTGGCCTGAATCATTGACAAACGACTTCAACGTCGACACCGTCGCCGCTGGGTCACGCGGGTCACTGATCGCTCTAAAGTTCGTCAGCATCCGCTGGGCCGTCAACTCCACCGACACGTACCCGCGCTGGCGGCTGTCGAAAAACTTCACATGGGGGTTGAGCGGCATGATCTTCATAAAGGCGTCATAGGGTGGCCCGTCTGACGTCACCGACGAGCCGACAAACTCGGTGGCGACCACCGCCGAGTCCGGATTGTCGGCTTTTGCATGCAGGTCCGTGGCCCAGAACGAATGTATGTCACCGCCCCAGAACACCGGATTGCTCAACCGATGGCGGGTGATGGACGCCAGCATCCGCGAACGGTTGGCCATGTAGCCATCCCAGCCATCGGTCCAGCGCCCTGGCTTGTGGTTGGTGAGATCACGCTGGATCAGCGGCGCCACCAGCAGGTCCTGGGCGATCACGTTCCACTGCGCCTTCGACTGGGCAAACCCCTGGTCCAGCCAAGCTTCTTGCTGCCAGCCAAGCAACGTGCGGGCAGGGTCACGCAAGTCACGGCATGGGCTGGTCTGAATGTGCCCTTGGCGACTGCCATTGGCCTGGATACAGGGTTGCCCGGAACGGTATTGACGGCCGTCGAGCACATGGAAACGGGCGAGCCGGCCATAGTCCAGGCGCCGGTAGATGCGCATGTCCGCGCCTTTCGGCACGCTGCTGGTGCGCAGGGGCATGTGTTCGTAGTACGCCTGGTAAGCCGCCGCCCGTTGCTGCAGAAACTGCGCCATGCCCACCTTCGGGTCCTGGGACCAACGGTTGGCATAGTCGTTCTGCACTTCGTGGTCGTCCCAGGTCGCCACACTGGGCGCGGCAGCGTGCAGGGCCTGCAGGTCCGGGTCGGTCTTGTACAGCGCGTAGCGGTTGCGGTAGTCACTCAGGGTCTGCGCATTGCCGCTGCCATGGGAGCGACAAACCTTGCCGGAATCCGCCGCGTAGGAACTGTCGTAGATATAGTCGCCGAGGAAAAACACCAAGTCGGGCTGCTCGGCAGCCAGGTGGCGGTAGGCGCTGAAATAACCGCGTTCCCAGTGCGAGCAGGACACAAACCCCAGCCGGGCCGAGGCCATGGCATGCAGTGCAGGTGTGGTGCGCGCCTGGCCCACCGGGCTCTGCGCGCCCAGCCCTTCAAATTGGTACCAGTACGGCCTGCCCGCCTCCAACCCTGCCACTTCGATGTGCACCGAATGGCCAAAACGCTCGGTCGCCGTGACCTCGCCTCGCTTCACGATCTGCGTCATCGCCGCATCAGTGGCGACGTGCCAACGTACCGGCACTGGACGACTCAACCCGCCGCGCCCATCCACAGCGTTGAAAAAAGGCGCCAGGCGCGTCCAGATCACAAAACCATCCGGCAACGGATCGCCGGACGCCACGCCGAGGGTGAACGGGTAATCCACCCCGGCACTGCGCGCAAACGGGCTGAGGATGGAAAACGCCGTAGCGACCGCCAGCCCGCTGAGTACTCGACGCCGGTCGTGGTCCACGACACCGCTCATAGCCGTTGCTCCCAATCGCCACGCACGATGGCAAACCCGAGCAGGTCCTCGTACACACCATTTTTCAGAAATGCCTGGCGCATGCAGCCTTCATAACGCAGGCCGATTTTCTCCATGACTCGCGCAGATTCCTTGTTGCGGCCAAAACACTGGCTGCCTACGCGCTGCAACCCCAGTTCAGCGAAGCCGAAGTGCATCACCGCGCTCGCGGCTTCGGCGGCATACCCCTGGTTACGGCGGTGCGCCGCCACCCAGCCACCCAAGTGCCCGTAGTGATGACGAGCGCTCAGACGCAGGCTGACCATGCCAATCAATTCGCCAGAGTCACGCAGATGCATCCCCAGGTTCAGACACTCACTGGCGCGGTATTTTTCGCCGACTCCGGCAATAAACGCCTGCGCTGTTTCCAGGGTATAGGGCGATGGAATATTGGCCGTGTTGTCGGCAATTTTCGGCCCATTGGCCAGCGCGAAAAGCACCTCGGCCTGGTGCGCTTCCAAGGCGCGCAATTGTAGGCGCGGGGTGGACAAATGAGGCAACGCAGTGGGCATACGGGGCGGCTCCCGAGATAAATTCCTCGAGAATGTACCCGCCGCGTGTCAGTTTCATTACGTCGCAAAAGTGACCGGTAAGTTTTCTGAAAGATGCGTCCTAGAGCCTTTAAACCGTCAATTAAAGTTAACCGTTCGGTCATTTTTGCCTGTTAGCGTCTTGCCCCTAATTCACTGACGGGGTAACGGAATGAGAACCTGGGACGAACCCAAGAAACGCAAGGCGCACATCGAGCTGATCCCGATGATCGACGTGATGATGTTCCTGCTGGTGTTTTTCGTACTAGTGAGCCTGAACGTGATTCCCGCGCTCGGCATGAAGACGCAATTGCCCAGCGCCAGCAGTTCACAGCAGCTCAAACCGCAAAACAAATTCATCCTCACCCTGGGCCTGGGAGGCCAGTTGCAACTCGACGGCAAGGACCTGACGGTGGATGCCTTGGTGCCGGCGTTGAAGGCCGCCGAAAAGCCCGATAGCAAGTCGACGATCATCGTCAACAGTGACAAAGGCGTGGAAGTCTCGCGCCTGGTGGAAGTGATGGACACCCTGCGCCTGGGTGGCTTCACTTCCGTGTCCATCGCTACGCGTAAGTCCTGATCATGTACGTGCTGTTTCGTGCGCGTCAGCTGCTGGGGAGTGTCCCGGCCGTGATCGCCCTGGTGCTGATTGCACTGGGTATCCAATCCCAGACCTTGAAGGTCGAGCCGGTTTATGACGAGTCGGCGGTCGAGTTGGCATTGGTCGAACCGGAGCCGGAAGTCGTCCCGGAACCGGTGGTGGAGCAAGAGCCGCCACCGCCGGTGATCGAAGATGAAGAGGCCGAGCCGGCGCCACCGCCACCGCCCCCCAAGCCGCTGCCCAAACCCGAACCCAAGCCCAAGCCCAAGCCAAAACCGCTGCCCAAGCCGGTGGTTGCCAAGGCCGCGCCAACGCCTGCGCCGGTGGCCGCAGCCAAACCCGTTGCGCCCGTGGCGGCCCCGACAGCACCTGTGGCGCCGCCGGCCCCGCCTGCGCCACCGAAAGTCGATGGCCAGGCCCTGGAAGGCGGTTACCTCAAAGGCTTGCGCAACGAACTGGACACCTACAAGCAGTACCCCACCGGGCGCCAGGCGTCCCTCGAACGCCCGAGTGGCGAGGTGGTGGTGTGGTTGCTGGTAGATCGCCAGGGTCGCGTTCTCGACTCCGGCGTACAAAGCCCGGCCTCAAGCATGCTGCTCAACCGGGCCGCCACCAACAGCTTGCGGCGTATCAAGCAAGTCAAGCCGTTCCCCGAGCAAGCCTTCGGGGGGCGCAACGAGCAACGCTTCACCGCCACCTTCAACTACAGCGTGCAATAAGCACCCGACCCAGGACGACAGTGATGAAGTTCACCCGTATTCATCTGGCACTCGTTGCCGCGACCAGCATGACCCAGGGAATGGTCATGGCAGAGACCAGCGACAGTGACGTCGGCACCATTGGCGTACAAGGCAAGGCGACCGCAGGGGGCGGTTATATGGTCCCTGAGGAGAGCATCAAGGGCCGCTCCACGGTAACCAAGGAAGCCCTGGACAAGCAGGCCGCGACGGGCAACGCCATCGACAAGCTCAAGTACACCCCGGGCTTGAACATCTCCAGTGAAGACAATACCGGTCTCTCGGGTTTTCGCTTCAGCATGCGCGGGATGAACTCCGACCAGGTGGGTATGTCGGTGGACGGCATGCCGATCAACGACTCCGGCAACTATGCGCTGTACTCCAACCTGCTGGGCGACCCGGAGAATATCGACCAGATCTTCGTCACCCAGGGTGCAGCGGAAGCCGACGGCCCGCACATCGGTTCCAGCGGCGGCAACATCGGCATCGTGACCATTCGCCCGACCAAGGAAACCGGCGCCTTCGTCAAGCAAGTCGTCGGCAGCAACGCCACGCGCAAGACCTTCGCCCGCCTCAATACCGGCGAGATCAACGGCCTGAGCAATTGGCTGTCGGTGTCCCATACCGAAGGGCAGATGTGGCGTGGCTCGGGCGCGGTGCGTGCAGACAAGGTGGAGTGGAACAGCTTCTTCGACGCCGGCAACGGCAACACCGCCAACCTGATCCTCAAGTACCACGAGCAGGACAATAACAGTTACAGCCAGCTGACCAAGGCGCAATTCCAGCAGAACGGCCGCAAGTACGATCCCTACCCGGCGACGCCGAGCGTAGGCAGCAACGGCAAGTACAACAGCTACTACGCCCTGGCGCAGAACCCGTTCCAGACCTTTACCGCCGTGCTCAACACCCAGTTCAAACTGGCCGACAACCTGGCCCTGTCGGTGATCCCGTATTACTACTGGGGCAACGGCAGCGGCGTCGGCGCGTCCGCCTATGCGCTCAACCGCGGCTCGAACCAGGGCGGTGTGTTCGACCTCGGCAACCTGCCCACCGCCGCGCAATACAACGCCGATGGCACGCCGAACAGCGGCGTGTACTACCGCCCTTCGCGCACCCAGACCTGGCGTCCGGGCATCACCACCAAGCTGACCTGGGACCTGGGCGACCACAGCCTGCAGTTCGGCTACTGGTACGAGCGCGCACGCCAGAGCCAGACCCAGCCGTTCATTCCACTCAAGAGCAATGGCAAGCCGGTCGATACCTGGCCCGACTCCAACAGTGCCATCGTCGATGCCAATGGCAACCAGATCCAGGGGCGCGACCGCTTCACTGTCACCCCGGCGCAAAAAGTCTGGGCCCAGGACACCTGGTACATCAACCCGGACTGGACCTTCATCGCCGGCCTTGCGTACATGAACGTCGAGCGTGACGGCACCAACCACGGCAGCCTCACCGAGCAGCCGGAGAAACGTAACCAGACCTATAACAAACTGCTGCCCAACGTCGGTCTCAAATATCAGCTGGACGAGCGTGACCAACTGTTCTACAGCCTCTCGCGCAACATGCGCGTACCGCAGAACTACGCCCTCTACGACAAGGGCGCCGACTCCATCAACCTCGAGCCGGAAACCAGCTGGAACCACGAGTTGGGCTGGCGCTACAGCGGCGACGACATGAGCCTGGCCGCCACCCTGTTCTACATGGACTTCAAGAACCGCCAGGTGTCGTCCAAAGACATCAACGGCGATGCTGCCGACATCAACGTCGGTGCGGTCACCAACAAAGGGTTGGAGCTGGAATGGAGCGGCCAGTTGCCTCACCACTTCAACTACTACACCTCCTACACCTACACCAAGGCCGAGCAGCAAGACGACATGACCGTCTACAACGCCGGCAAAGCCATCGTCTTGCCCACCAGCGGCAAGCAGTTCGCCAACGTGCCCAAGAACATGTTGGCGGCCAACATCGGTTATGACGACGGGCGCTTCTACGGCACCTTCGGCGGCAAGTACACCAGCAAGCTCTACGGCGACCTGACCAACGACGAAGCGATTTCCGGACGTACCGTATTCAACCTCGGCGCCGGTATCTACCTGCCGGTGGACAAGAAGGTGGTCAAGGACGCAACCCTGCGCCTGAACGTCGACAACCTGTTCGACAAGAAATACCTGGACGGCGTGTACACCACCAAGACCAACGCGGCCAGCTACAGCGGCTTCCGCGATGGCGACCCGGCGTACATCGTCGGCCTGGACCGCACCGTAACGGTTTCGCTGGAAGCGAATTTCTAAGACTGACCCAAGAGGAACACCATCATGGATATGAACCTGCTCCACGACGTCACCTTCTATGTGATGTATGCGGCGATGGCCATCGCGATCTTCATCGCCATCGAACGCGGTATCTACTTCGCCTATGTGCGTCGCCAGGCCCGCGCCCTCACCGACGCCCTGGGCCCCCAGGTGCACAGCGAACGCGAGTTGCCGGACAGCCTGACCCGCCGCCACAGCCTGCCGCTGAACATGGTGTTGCCGGTGCTGGCGCAGAAGGCGTCCAATGGCTCGCGCAAAGACCTCGACGACGAAATCGAAACCCAATACCTGAAGACCCGCGCCCCCTTGGCCCGCAGCCTGTGGATCATCGAGACCATCACCACTGCTGCCCCGCTGCTCGGCTTGCTGGGTACCATTCTGGGCATCATCGACACCTTCAAGGCATTGGCGACGGCGGGGGTTTCCGACCCAGGGCAGATATCCGGTGGTATCGGTACGGCCTTGTTCGCCACCGGCCTGGGCATCGCCATCGCGCTGTTCTGCGTGGTGTTCCACAACTTCTTCCAGGATAGCCTGGAACGCATCAACGACCAGTTGAAGATCCTGCTGATCCGCGCAGCCAGCGGCGCCCGCGAGCAGGCCGAAGCACCACACCGCGTGCCGACCCCGCTTCACAGCCGCACGGCATGATCCGCCGGGCGGGCGCGTCATGCACCCGCCCCTTCTTTTTGTCCGATGAGACGCTTATGTCCCTTTCGATGAAGTTGCGTATTGCAATCCTCGCCGGCTTGCTCCTCAGTCCGCTGGCCCAGGCGGACTTTTCCATTCCAGGGTTTGAATTGGTGCATACCGTGCCGGTGGACACCACCCTGGACACTGGCGACCTGCGCCAGACCGGCGCGGTATGGATCGAGTTGTTCGACGGCGCGAAAAGCCGCATTGATATCGGCCAGTTCTACGCCGCCGATCATCCCGGCTCGGTGATGGACAAGGTCATCGAACACCTTGAGGCTGCCGGCAGGCGCGGTGTGAAAATCCGTTTCCTGCTGGAAGAAAAAGGCATCAAGTTATCGGAAGCCGCCACCCTGGAACGCCTGCGTGCGATTCCCAACCTGACCTTCCGTGTGCTGCCCTACGGACAACTGAGCGGCGGCATCATCCACGCCAAATACCTTGTGGTGGATGGCAAGCAGGCCTTCATCGGTAGCCAGAATTTCGACTGGCGCTCCCTGGAACATATTCACGAAACCGGGCTGCGGATCACGGACGAGACGGTGGTGGGCCAGGTCCAGGCGATCTTCGATCAGGACTGGCAAGCCCAGGCCGCCCTCGCCGACAAGCAACCGGTGCCGCTGCCAACTACCGGCCAGCAACCTACACGTGTCGGCAATTACCTGGTGGCCAGCCCGCAACGCTACAACCCGCCCGGCGTAGGCGACTCACAGCTGGAACTGCCACGCCTGCTGGGCGAAGCAAAAAAACAAGTCCGCGTGCAATTGCTCGACTATGCGCCGCTGTCCTACGGCCCGGATCGGACCCGGCCGTACTACGCGGTGATCGACAACGCCGTGCGCGCCGCAGCTGCCCGCGGGGTGTCGATCAAACTGATGGTGTCCAACTGGAACACCGACAAGCTGGAATTGCCCTACCTCAAGAGCCTGGCAGTGCTGCCCAACGTCGAGATCAAGATCGTCACGCTGCCCGAGGCCAAGCAAGGCTTTATCCCCTACGCGCGGGTGATCCACAGCAAGACCATGGAGATCGACGGGCAAGTGGCGTGGATCGGCACCAGCAACTGGTTGGGTGGTTACCTGGATAACTCGCGCAACCTGGAGGTGGTGATGCGCAGTGAAGCAATGGCCAGGCGTGTGGGGCAATTGCATGAACAGTTGTGGGACGGGCCCTACGCTAGAGCCTTGAACGTGACTGATGAGTACCCCGCGCCCCATCCTGGCCAGCATTGACCTGGGGCACCTGAGTAATGGTAGTGTGTGAAAATGTTTCTGTCTTATCCGTCAGAAACGCCCTACTCACTACCTGCAAAGGAATGCCTCTCACCATGCACTTCCCCCTGAAAAAACTGGTGGTTGCCACCCTGTTCGCTACCAGCCTTGTGGCGGTCACCACCCCTGCGCTCGCCAACATCAGCGCCGAACAAAGCGCGGCCATCCTGAAGAGCTTCAGCGACACGTCGGTCACCGATTTCCGCGGTTTCCTCGGCACCCTGGCCAAGGGCGACCTGGGCAAGAGCAGTGACGTCGGCCCGGCTATCAGCACCTTTCTCGACAACAAGCCCCTGAACGCCGGGCAGCAGAATGAAATCAACCGCCTGCTAGGCATCTACACCCGGGCGAAGTACGGCAAGGCGGCCCTGGAAACCCTGCGCGAACTGGTGGAGATCCCGACGTTCAATGTAGACGGTCTGCCACAGTACAAAAACCCGGAATTCCTCAAGATCGCCGACAAGATCCAGGCCCTGGCCAAGTCCTTCAACCTGAACTTCCGTAACGTCGATAACCGTGTGTACGAAATTTCCCTGGAAGGCAGCGGCGATGAAGTCGTCGGTGTACATGCCCACGCCGATGTGGTGCCGGTGACCCCGGAGAATTGGGTACTGCAAGACGGCACCAAGCTCGACCCGTTCAAGGTCACGCTGATCGGCGACCGCATGTATGGCCGTGGCACCGAGGATGACAAGAACGGCATCGTCGTGACGATGTACGCCATGAAGGTGATCAAGGAAGAAAAGTTGCCACTGGCGCGCACGTTCAAGCTGCTGGTGGACACCACCGAGGAAACCTCCGGTGACGCCATTCCTTACTATTTCGAACGCAATCCCGTGCCGCAATACAACCTGGCGCTGGATGGCGGCTACCCGGTAGTGATCGCCGAAAAAGGCTCGGGCACCGTCATGGCCACCTTCCCGGTGCGCAAGGGCGAAGGCCAAGGCGCAGAAATCATTGCGATGACTGGCGGCAAGGCCACCAACCAGATTCCTTCGGCCTCGGTTGCCACGCTGGTCAGCGATAAACCCGCTGAGTTGGCCGCCAGCCTGCAACAGGCCGGGGCTGACTATGCGAAACGAAATGGCGGCAATTTCAAGGTGACCGCCCAGGTCGACGGCAAGGACGTCAAACTCACCGTCACTGGCGTGTCTGCCCACTCTTCCGAACCTGAATCCGGGATCAACCCGGTGGCACGCATGCTGGAGTTGATCCACAGCCTGGACGGCAAGATTGCCCTCAAGCACAACCACATCACCGACGCCGCCCAGTATGCGGCGGACAACTGGGGCCTGGACTACCTGGGCGGCAAATTGGGCGTGGGCTTTGCCGATGACTTCATGGGGCCGCTGACCACCTCGCCGACCTTTGTCGGCCTGGATGACAAAGCCTTCAAGCTGGCGGTCAACCTGCGTGCGCCGAAGGGCAAATCGCCAGAAAAACTCAAAGCCGAAATCGCCGAGAAGTTGAGCGCCTGGGACAAACGCACCCAGGTCAAGGTGGACTTTACCTACTCGCTGGATACGCCGATGTACCGCAACCCTGAAGGTGAATGGGTCAAGGCCTTGCTGGCGGTCGCCACGGAAAACCTCGGCATGGCGCACAAGTTTGGCACCTCGGCCGGCGCGACCTCCGTGCATGACCTGCCCAATGGCGTGCAATTCGGCCTGGCGCGACCTGAAGAGAAGTACACCGGGCACACCGACGGTGAGTTCAAGACCGTCGAGCAGTTTTTGCTGGACCTGCAGATTGTCACTGAAATGATCGGCCGAGTTGGCCAACTGCCCAAGCTCTGAGCGCAATGGGAGCCCGCCGCAATGGCGGGCTCGTCAGGCTTGCAGCATCAGCATATCCTCAAAAAAACCACCAACCGGCTCCGTGGGATGGCACAGCTGGATTTCCAGCACCCAGGCCATCTCACTCGGTGGGATTTCCAGCTCCGCCAGCACCTTGCTTTCGAACAGCGCATGGGGAAAATCCGCAAGGCGGTGCCCTGCGAGGTTGCGCGCCAGCCTCCAGCCCTTGGACTCGGCGCTCTGCTCGGCGAAGTCATAAAGTTCACGTCCGGTCAGCCCGCGTAGCCAGGCTTCACGGGTTTCATTAAATACTTCATGCAGGGCTTTTGTACAGGCCAGGTGCAACGGCCAATCACCGAACACAAAGGTGTCGCCATAGTCGCCTTCGTAGCCATCCCACACCGGGCCCAGGTCAACCACGGCGATGTCCGTGGCGCGCAGCCTGCGTTGACGGTCAATGCCTTCACGGGGTGGGCGCACCGTGTCGGCGCCAAAGCGAATGTAGGTTGGATGCCAGGTGTGGGACGCGCCCATGGCGTGCAGTTGCTCGGCAGCCATATCGAGGGCTTCGCCGGTGGTCATACCCACCTTCAGTTGGCTGGCGATCGCCGCCAGGGCGCGGATGGACTGCTCGCGTGCGGCGAGCATGCCGTCCAGCGAGTAACGTGGGCCGACTTTTTCCCAGACTGGGTCCAAAGGTTTGGAGAGCGTTCCCGCACTCGAGCGGCCACTGGGCACAAAGGCTTCCGCGACAAACCGGTGGCTGGGCAGGCCCGCTTCAAGACAATCCGCACGTGTCTGGCTGATCATCGCGCCGTTACCGCAGGCATAGACCTGGGCAGCCTGCCAGTGATGCCCATGACTCAGCGCAACTTCCTGCACCCGGCCCTCTGAGGCCAGTACCGGATGCCAGTGAAAACGCGGGTGGTCCATGACCATCCTGTCCAAAAACAAACGATCATAAAAATCTGCCGGCTGCGCACCGCCCCAGTACAACGTCACCTCCACATCGCGTTTCAAGGCGGTCAGCAGAATCGGCTTGATGCCTGCGTAACCCGTGCCCGTGGCGAACAGCACGACCGGCGCAGCGTCATCGTCCTGCCAGGTGCAGGCACCAAAAGGCCCTTCCAGTTGCAACAGGTCGCCGGCTTCAAGGGCGCCCAGGAAGGTCTCGGAAAACAGCCCGCCGCTCACCTGACGAATCTGGAACACCAGGCGCCCATCGCTTTCGGCCGGCAGGTTGGCGATCGAGAAACAACGCGAATCACCGTCGACCAGGCGGAACTTGACGTACTGTCCCGCTCGCACCGCCAGCGGCATATCCGGCATCAGGATCAACTCGATGACATCCGGACTGAGCGTGCGCTTGCCCAGCACCGTTGCCTCGACCACGAGCGCGGGCGTGTCCAGCGACCAGCCTGGAATTTCCAGGCGCATGTCGGAGCAGGCATGGCTTTGGCACAGCAGCATTTCATTGGCGGCCAGCGGATAGGACGGTGCCGGGGCTCCCGGGTCCAGAGGCTTAGCACGGTACGCACCGTCGGCCACTACCACCTTGCACGACCCGCACGCGCCACGCCGGCACGAAAACGGCACGGTCAAGCCGCTGGCAAGCATTGCATCCAGCAACAGTTCATCACCGGCTTCAAAGGTTTTCCCCGAGGGGGCGAGTTCGATGACATGGCGTGTGCTCATAAGGACCTCGAGGTAAGTGAGACCTGATTGTTGCGCTAGACTAGGCCCATTAGAACCTCCAGTTTTGGATAATTCAGATGGTCCAGATGCGTAAATGGCGCCCCCTGCTCAAACTCGATGAAGACACCCACCAGGCGTCCTATCGCAAGATTGCCGAGGGCCTGGTCACTGCCATCCTCGAAGGCCGCCTGGCGCCTGGGACGTTGCTGCCGGGCACGCGGGAGATGGCGCAGTTGCTCAACGTCAACCGCAAGACCGTGATCCTGGCCTACGAAGAGGCCATGACCAAAGGCTGGCTGATCAGCGAGCCGCGCCGTGGCACCTTCGTCAATGCGCAATTGACGCCCAAGCCCATGCCCAGTGCTGCGCAACCGTCCTTCGCGCCGCCGCTGCTGGAGCAGCCGGTGGTGCCGTATTTCACCCACAACGCCCAAGTGGTCGCTCTCCAGCATCGACATGGCGCGCTGTTTTTCGACAATGGCACCAGCGATCACCGCTTGCTGCCCCAGGCCGTCTTGCATCGCTACTATCGCCATGCATTGCGCAACAGCTTTGCCTCCAACACCTTGCGCTACGGCAGTGAGGGCACCGGCTACCATTTGCGCTGCGCCCTGGCCGACATGCTGCGAAATAATCGTGGGCTGACGGTGAATGCCGAGAATATCTGCCTGACCCAGGGCACCCAGATGTCCCTGTACCTGAGCGCAAGCCTGCTGCTCAAGCCCGGCGACGTGGTGCTGGTGGAGCGTTTGAGTTACCCGCCGGCGTGGGAGATTTTCCGAAAACTCGGCGCGCAGCTGGTCACGGTCGACATCGATGATGAAGGTTGCCGCACCGACCAGATAGACCGTTTATGCCGCGAGCATGACGTGCGCATGATCTACCTCACGCCCCACCATCAGTTCCCCACTACCGTGAGCTTGCATGCAGCACGCCGGCAACACCTGCTGGCACTGGCTGCGCAACATGGTTTTTGCGTGATAGAGGAAGACTACGATCACGAATACCATTTCAGCGGCCGCCCCTACCTGCCGCTGGCCAGTGACCGCGCCCAGCGCCATGTGATCTACATCGGTTCGTTATCCAAGGTGCTGGGCTCAACGTTTCGTTGCAGCTACATCGTGGCGCCCACCCAGGTGATTGAGGTTTTGCAGCGCAATGCCGCCTTGATGGTGGGCGATGCCGATGGGGTGGCGCAGGCCATGCTGGCGGACTTGATCAATGACGGTGAGTTGAAAAAACACCTGCGCCGCGTCTCGAAAGAATACCTGGCGCGCCGAACTGTGCTGCGCGATTGCCTGGACCAGGCATTCGGCGATCGCATCCAGGTGCGCGAGCCTGAGGGCGGGCTGGCGCTCTGGGTACGATTGGAGGAAGGAATAGACGTGGATCGCTTGGTAACCACCGCCCTGGACCATGGGCTGGTGGTGCGCAGCGGTCGTCAGTTTTCACCCAACGACCGCCCGGAAAATGCGCTGCGCCTGGGCTTTGCATCCCTGGACCGGGATGAAATCGCGCAAGCCACCCAGCGCTTGGCCCAGGCGATGAAAGCGATGGGCATGGGGTGAAGCGACTTACCCGGCGGCTCCGAGAAACGGCAGTGCCAAGTACAGCTTGATCACCACGGCATTGGTGATATCGATGAAGAATGCCCCGACCATCGGCACCACCAGGAACGCAATATGCGACGGCCCGAAGCGCTGGGTCACGGCCTGCATATTGGCAATCGCCGTGGGTGTGGCGCCAAGCCCGAATCCGCAATGACCGGCCGCCAATACCGCCGCGTCGTAGTTACGGCCCATTACCCGGAACGTCACGAAAATCGCAAACAACGCCATCAACAGCGCCTGCGCAGCCAACAGGATAACAATCGGCAAGGCCAGTGCCGCCAGGTCCCAGAGCTTGAGCGACATCAGCGCGATCGCCAGGAACAACGACAAACTGACATTGCCCAGTACCGACACTTCGCGATCAAACACCTGATGCCAGCCGAGGATCGACAGCCCATTGCGCAGCACCACACCGACGAACAATACGCAGACGAAGGTCGGTAATTCGAAGGCGCTGCCTTGGATGGCACTATTGAGCAAAGTGCCGGCCTTCAGGCTGATCGCCACCAGCGCCAGGGTCTCGATAAACGAAAACGCCGTGATCAGGCGCTCCTGATTGGGCTGTTCGAACCCCTTGGGCAAGAGCGGCTGCGGTTGCCCGACGCCTGGCACTTCGACTCGCTTGATCAGCAAGCGCGCCACGGGGCCGCCAATCAGCCCACCGAGTACCAGGCCAAACGTCGCCGAGGCAATTGCCAACTCAGATGCGGAAGCCACGCCATATTGCTCACTGAACACCGCGCCCCAGGCCGCGCCAGTGCCATGTCCGCCAGATAATGTCACCGAGCCAGCCAGCAAGCCCATCAGCGGGTCCAGGCCAAGCGCCGTGGCCAATGCGATACCCATGGCGTTTTGCAACACCAGCAGCGCGGTTACCACCAGCAGGAATATGGCCACTATGCGCCCGCCCTTCTTCAGGCTGGCGAAGTCTGCGTTAAGGCCGATAGTGGCGAAAAACGCCAACATCAAGGGAGTTTGCAAAGAGGGGTCGAAGCGTACCTCGATATCAGCCAGGCCGCGCAA
Source organism: Pseudomonas khavaziana (assembly GCF_036704165.1). Classification (NCBI taxonomy): domain Bacteria; kingdom Pseudomonadati; phylum Pseudomonadota; class Gammaproteobacteria; order Pseudomonadales; family Pseudomonadaceae; genus Pseudomonas; species Pseudomonas khavaziana. The sequence continues at coordinate 2,250,933 of NZ_CP129946.1, read as the reverse complement.
GGCCAGGAGTAGCAGGGCGACCAACAAACCACCGGCGACCGGTTCGGGAATATTGTAGGTGCGCAAGAAGCCGATCCGCGCCACCATCCATCGCCCCAGCAATAGCACCAGCGAAGCGGCCACCAGGGTTGAATAAAAATCGAGTTGAAGCATCTGGGCAGTTCTCTGAAGTGAACAAGGAGAATGGGCGGCCAGAGTAAAGATCACGACAAAGAAACGCATCTCCCCCACAAAAAGTACAGACTATCCCTACATGCTTTACAAGAACGCCCTACGATCAAGGTGTGCTTTTCCATTAGAAAGGGCCCATGAGCTATCTGCGGTGCCGTCGCAACAAGGGCCAGCTGGAGGCTAGGGCTCCGGGCTCATAGTCACGCCCCTCGACCCGCACCAGATCGGGGAACTCAAGCAACAAGGCGCGGTTGCCCCTGCCAATGTGCTCCATCACTGCCAGGGTAATGTTCTCGCGCACCATGCCCGTCGAGACGTAATACATGGCCCAGGCTTGTTCGGGCGTACAAAGGCCGATCTGCTCTTCAATCTCTTTGTATGCCTTATAGTCGTCCGACTCCAGATAGCCCTGATCAACACCTTGGCGCATGCTGTATCCCTCCCCCGGCCCCCGCCCTGTGGTCAGCCGGCCAATAGTTCTACCCTCACGTACCACTCTTGACCTTGGTCCACACACGGGTGCGGATGCGCTCGGCCTTCAGCGGCAGGGGCTCGAGCGGAACCAACGTTGCCATGGTCTTTTTATCGGGATAAATCCACGGGTTATCCCGCAGCTTCTGCTCGACAAACTGCGTGGCATCTTTATTGGCGTTGGGATAGAGCATGTAGTTGGATGTCTTGGCGATCACCTGTGGCCGCAACATGTAATTGATAAATTCCAGGGCGGCCTTGGGGTGCCGGGCATCCTTGAGCAGCACCCAGTTTTCAGACCAGACCAATGCCCCTTCCCGGGGCAGGCTGTAGGCAATCTTGCGTCCGCTGTTGGACTTTTCATTGATCGCCTGCGCCGCCAGGGCACCGTTGGCCCAGCCTACGACGGCACAGATATTGCCGTCGGCCAGGTCGGTGTCGATGCGAGAGGAGTCGAAATAGAGGACGTAGGGGCGGATTTTCAACAACAGGGCCTGGGCCTTCTGATAATCCTCGGGGTTGGTGCTGTTGCTGGGCAGACCGAGGTAGTGCAAGGCAATCGAAATGATCTCGCTGGGCGAGTCAAGCATGGCCACGCCACATGCCTTGAGCTTGCTGATGTTCTCTTCCTTGAAGATCAGGTCCCAGCTGTTCACGGGGGCATCTTCACCCAGTGCCGCCTTGACCTTATCCACGTCGTAGCCAATGCCGGTGGTACCCCATACGTAGGGTACGGCGTAGCGATTACCGGGATCATTGACCGCCAGCAGAGCGAGGATATCGGGATCGATGTGCGACAGATTGCTCAATTGCGAGCGATCCAGCGGCTGCAATACGCCGGCCTTGATCAGCCCGGGCAGCACATTGGAGGTGGCCACCACCAGGTCATACCCGGTGCGTCCGGCCATCACCTTGCTCTGCATGATTTCTGCGCTGTCGAAGGCGTCCATGTGCAACTTGATGCCGGTTTCCTGCTGGAATTCCCTCGGGGTCTGCGGCTCAAGAAACCCGAACCAATTATACAGATACAACGAAGATTGGGCGGCGCCTGCCGGTGTACTGATTGCGGCTCCCAGCAGCGAGGCTAAAAAAATAGCTCGCAAGTGTGATCGACTCATATGACTATCCCTGTCCACCCGACATGCCTTCATGGCTATCGTTAGTTCGGGGTGAATATACCGGGCATGGTTGAATAGTAAATACCTAGAAATACTTAGCCATGGCCTGCCAACTCCTAACCCTAAAGGGGTAGAACATGTCGCTTGACCTTCATAGCCTGGCTTGGCATCGATCCGTTGGGAAACTGATCATGCAGCTCAATCGGCCAGAATTCTGGAGCTCATTGATTCGTGTATTGAATGAATACGTGCAGATAGACAATTGGGTTGTATTGGTTTTCGGCGATCACTCTGTGCGTGTGATCAGCCTGCCTGAGGTAGCTGACAGCGAAGAGGTTGACGCCTTTATTCATCGATATGTGAAAGGTCTTTATCTACTCGACCCGTTTTATATCGCTGATCGAGAAAACCCGCAGAGCGGCTTCTTCCATCTGCTCGATATTGCGCCAGAACACTTTCTTGAGACCGAGTACTACCATCAGTATTTTGCGCAATTCATCTCGGTCGATGAGGCGCAATACAACGTACGCCTCGATGCCGACCGAACCTTGTGCATGTCGTTTGGCAGCAACGTGCGGTTCACACAGGCGCAAGTTACCATGCTCGACATGATCAAGCCGTGGGTGACGGCGATGATGCACCAACGCATGTGTTTTGAAATCGACCAGGAAAAGAACATTGCCGAGCCAGCGCCATGGGCTGAAGCCATAGCCCAGTTGGAGGCCCAGATAACCGCTCGCGAAAAAGATGTACTCAGGTTGCTGCTCAGCGGCTTTTCCAACAAGGAGATCGCCGGGAAGCTGTCGCTGTCGACGGAAACCATCAAAGTCCACCGCCGCAACATCTATAGCAAGTTGAATATAAAGTCGCAGTCCGAGCTGTTTGCGCGGTTTTTTATGCCAAGACAGGAGGCGCCTGCGGCCACTTGAGTGCTGGCAGTGCGCGGGTGAGGTAAATTCAGCACACACAAAAACGCCGATCATTACTGATCGGCGTTTTCGTTGAATATGGAGCGGGAAACGAGACTCGAACTCGCGACCCCGACCTTGGCAAGGTCGTGCTCTACCAACTGAGCTATTCCCGCAAATGGCGTCCCCTAGGGGACTCGAACCCCTGTTACCGCCGTGAAAGGGCGGTGTCCTAGGCCACTAGACGAAGGGGACACGCTACTGAAACACATGGTGTGTATTTCAGTGCCCAGAGGCCTCATCCGAAGACTTGGTCCTGGTTTCACTCAATGCCGCCCGAGGGCAACACTGCTTAAAAATTGGAGCGGGAAACGAGACTCGAACTCGCGACCCCGACCTTGGCAAGGTCGTGCTCTACCAACTGAGCTATTCCCGCATATGGCGTCCCCTAGGGGACTCGAACCCCTGTTACCGCCGTGAAAGGGCGGTGTCCTAGGCCACTAGACGAAGGGGACACACGTACAACATTCACTCCCTACCGCGTTTCGCTGTGTGCTTTACGCTGTAAGTGGCGCGCATTCTATGGATGGATTGAAAGGTCGTCAACCCCCAAGGATAAATTTATTTAAATCAATGACTTCGCCACCCTTTACAGACCTTCCCGGGCTTTGTCGGCGCCCGAGCCTTGGCGCCTATATTCCGGCGCCCGCCAAGACGTTATAGTTCACCCGGGCAAATGATGGCAATGTGCATCCATGCAGGGCACGCCTACCTATATAGAAGAAAGTACCTGGGCAATTGGTCGATCAATCCTATCCGCCGGCTGACCCAGTCACTACACTCCACAGCAAACCCTATAAAGAGGTCACACCGGTGACACCACTCATGATCACCCTGCTGGTAATAGCCGGGATCGCAATACTGATCGCCATTGGCTACATGAACCACGTGGTGGAAAATAACAAGCTGGAAAAGAAGCGCACTGAGATCGAGCTTAATGATCGGTTGCGTCGCTGCGGTGAAATCACCGAGACCTTTCCCGGCCAACTGATGACCCCGGCACTCAAACTGTTGCTGACGCGCCTGGAGCTGAACGTTATCCAGCGCCTGTTGAACCTCAACAAATCCAGCGCGCCATTCAAGGCACGTATCGCCGAGCTGAATGCGCTGATCGCCCAGGGCGAATCTATTCCAGTAGCGAACCCACCGGCACCGATCCAGACCGAAGCCAAGGCCAAGGACGTACGCTTTTTACTGGAAGCCTTGCACGGCCAAGTCACCCGTGCAGCCCAGGACGGTTTCCTGCCAACCAACGAAGCCAAGCACTGGATCAAGGAAATCCGTCATATCCTGGTGCTGCTGCACATTGAGTTCTTCAACAACCTCGGCCAGCATGCCCTGCAGCAAGGCCAACCGGGCCAGGCGCGCCTGGCGTTCGAGCGTGGTGTGCAGTACTTGCGCAAACAACCGGAGCCGGTGCTCTACAGCGCGCAGTTGCAGCTGCTGGAATCACAACTGGCACGCGCCAACTCCACGGTACTGACCAACAGCCAGCCCGCCGAGAACGAAGTCAACGAGTTGACCGAGGGGTTGAAGGTGGTCGACGCCGATGCCGAGTGGAAGAAGAAAGCTATCTACGACTGACAGCCCAGGTAATAACGTGGAGCAAAGGCGATTTACCTGGTGTAAGACGATCCAAATGTGGGGCTTGCTCCCGATATAAGTGGTCCAGTCAACAGATGCATCGACTGACACCCAGCTATCGGGAGCAAGTCAAATCGTCGCACCGCCCTCCTACATTTGGATCGCGGGGCATCAGTTGGGGAGCGCCCTCACTCCACAGGCCATCACTTTGCACCTATCCCCCCGCCCACAACTAGCGTAAAAAAGTGCCCCTCACTCCGTGAAGTTAGAGGCCTGTTATGCCTGTTGCCGTGATTGATGGACAACCGCTGCATTATCTCGACCAGGGCACCGGCCCGGTCGTGCTGTTGGGTTCGAGCTACCTGTGGGCCAGCGACATGTGGGCGCCGCAGATTGAAGCGCTGTCGCAGCAATACCGGGTGATCGTTCCCGAGCTGTGGGGCCATGGTCAGTCGGGCACGCTGCCGACGCAAACCGGGTCCCTGGATGATCTGGCCCGCCAGGCCCTGGCGCTGCTCGACCAACTGAACATTGAGCAGATCAACCTGGTGGGCCTGTCGGTCGGTGGCATGTGGGGCGCACGCCTGGCGTTGCAGGCTTGCGAGCGCGTCAACAGCGTGGTGCTGATGGACACCTACCTCGGCGCCGAACCCGAAGCGACGCGCCAGTACTATTTCTCGCTGTTCAAGATGATTGAAGACGCCGGCGTGATCCCTGAACCGTTGCTGGATGTGATCGCACCGATCTTCTTCCGCCCGGGCATAGACCGCGAATCGGCGCTGTACCAGGATTTTCGCAAGTCCCTGCAAAGCTATTCCAAGGAGCAACTGCTGGAAAGCATCGTGCCCCTGGGACGCTTGATCTTCAGTCGCGAAGACATCCTGGCGCAACTGCCACGCCTGGATTCCGACACCACCCTGGTGATGTGCGGGGAGCAGGACAAACCCCGGCCGCCCGCCGAGTCCGAGGAAATGGCCGACCTGATCGGCTGCGACCTGATCCTGATCCCCGAGGCCGGGCATATCTCCAGCCGCGAGAACCCGGAATTCGTCAATGAAGCCCTACTGACCTTCCTCGCCACCCACGCCTGATCGCCCTGCCTATTGATCGCAGTGCCATTGCTGCGATCAAAGGCGGAAATGCCCCACCATGCCCTTGAGCTCTACCCCCAACTGCGCCAGCTGCAGGCTCGATGCGGCATTGCCCTGCATGCTCAACGCTGAATGATCGGCACTGGCTCGGATACTGGTGACGCTACGGTTGATCTCTTCGGCCACCGAGCTTTGCTCCTCCGCGGCGGCGGCAATCTGTTGGTTCATCTGCTGGATCAGTGACACGGCGGCGGCAATGCTGCCCAGCGCACTTTCGGTTTCCAGGGCATCACCGACCGCCTGCTTCACCAGTTCGCCACTGTGCTGGATCTGTTGCACCGACGCCTGCGCCGCACTGCGCAAGGTGCTGACCAGCCGCTCGATTTCCTCAGTCGATTGCTGGGTGCGCTTGGCCAGTGCCCGCACCTCATCGGCCACCACGGCAAAGCCACGACCCTGCTCACCGGCACGCGCCGCTTCAATGGCAGCGTTCAGGGCCAGCAGGTTGGTCTGTTCAGCCACGCTGTTGATGACGCTCAAGACAGTACCGATATTCTGGATCTCTGCACTGAGGCCCTCGATGCTGGCGCTGGCGCTGCTGCTCGACGCCGCCAGTAATTCGATACGCTGCAAACTCAGGCGCACCACCTGCTGGCCACTGTCGACCTTGTCATCCGCCGTCTGCGCGGCTTGGGCGGCCTGCTCGGCGTTGCGCGCCACATCATGCACGGTGGCGGTCATCTGATTCATCGCGGTGGCGACCTGCTCGGTTTCCTCCTTCTGGCTGCTGACCTCAAGGTTGGTCTGCTCGGTGACACTGGACAGTGAATGCGCGGAATTGGCGAGTTGTTCGATACCGGCCTGCAACCCGCGCACGATCTGGCTCAAACCACTGCCCATCTGCTGCATCGCCTGCATCAGTTGGCCGATTTCATCACGGCGGCTGACCTCCATGCGCCCACTCAGGTCACCCGCGGCAATTTGCTGGGCCACCGCAATCACGCTGCGCAGCGGCGCCACGATCAGCCGGGTTATCACCCATGCCGCGATCAAACCCACCAGCAAAGCCAGAGCGGATGAGCCGATGATCAGCATTGCGCTGCGATGCAACTGCGCCTGCATCGACTGGTCTTCGGCGGCATACGCCTGGTTGACACGGCTGACCACGTGCTCGGCGCGGTCGCGCAGTTGCGTGTAGACGAGTTTTTCCTGGGCCAGCAGCCCGGTGTACTCGCCAAGTTTTTCACTGAACGCCGCGATGTGCCCGGCGACTTCGTTGAGGACGGTCTGGTAGCCAGGATCCTTCACGCTGACCTTGAGCTTCTCGACTTCGGCCAGCGCCTGGTCGGCCTGTTCGATCCTGCCCTGCCCGGCATCATCTGCGTCAGCCTTGCGGCTCTGGTCCAGGCGCACCCGTGCCTCGTTCATGGCTTGCAGCATCAAGCGCGACACCTGGCTGACCTGCCCCGCCTGTTCGATAAACTCGGTGCCCTCCTTGCCTTGGCTTTCCTTGAGACCATAGGCACCGTCGTCCGCCAGGCCGGCTTGCAACACGTCCAGGTTGTTCGCCACGCTGGACACTGACCAACTGGCCATTTCCAGCGCCAGGTCCTTGGTCTGGTTCAGTTCGACGAACTCATCGAACGCCTTGCGGTACGCCGCCAAGGCTTGCTCAACGTCAGCCATTACTTGCTCGTTGGCCGCAGACCCGGCCTTGAGACTGGCGGCCTGCGCCGCCAGCGCCTCAACACCTGCATGCAGGTCGTCAACGGCCTTGGAGTCGGCGTGCAGTGCGTAGTCCTGCTCGATCAAGCGCACCTTGAGCAAGCCGCTGTTGAGTGAAGACATGCTGGTGAGCCCGTCGAAACGCTGGCCGACGGTTTGCAGCGACCACACACCTATCGCCGCCACCAGCGCCGTGAGCAGGAGTACCAGGCTAAAGCCCAAACCCAGTTTTTTTGCCATGCCAAGGTTGGCGAAACGTCGTTGCACGCCCGAAATCATTGCCTTGAATCCTCTTGCGATGGCAAATGCCATAAGCCAGGTTTACAAGCAGTGAGATTGGCAACCCCCGAGTGCTTAGCACAAGCGGCTGGCGCCGGAATAATGGCAAAAAGCTACACGTGCGTCGTTTTCAGAATGGTCGAGGTCGATCTGGCTGGGCCCATGGCACGAAACAGCGCCAATGCGCGCTGATCGGCCGCATAGGCCACATTGATACGCAGCCACTCGCTGCGCTCGCCGGTCGGACTGAACAGCCCACCCGGCGACAGCAACACCCCCAGCCGCCGGGCGCACGCCTGCAAGCGTGCAGAGTCTGCCAAGCCAGGTCGCGCCCACAGGAACATGCCGCCAGCGGGGACGGCAAACACCTGCCACTCTTCATCTTCGAGCACCTGCAAGGTCGCGGCCATCTGCGCGTTCAGCCGCTTGCGCAGGCGCTGCACCCACTTGCGGTAAGTGCCGTTGCTCAGCAACGTTGCCAACATGGCTTCGGCAAAGCGTGAGGTACCAATCCCCGTCAGGGTCTTGAGGTGGGCCAATTGGGTAATGGTCGCGGCATTGGCACAGAGGTAGCCCACGCGCAAGGCACTGCTCAGGGTCTTGGAAAAACTCGAGACGTAGATTACCCGGTCATCGTGGGGCAACGCCGACAAACGCGTGCAACTGGCATGTTGCAGGTCGCCGTAGACGTCCTCCTCGATGATCAGGAAGTCCTGGTCCCGCGCCAGCTCCAGCAAACGCTCCGCGACCCTGCGGCACAGACTGGTGCCGGTGGGGTTGTGATAGAGGCTGCTGATAAACAGGCACTTGGGCCGATGGGTTTGCAGCAACACTTCCAACGCCGCGATATCCGGGCCGCCCCGGGTACGTGGCACCTCCAGTAGCCTGACCCCCTGAAAGGCCAATTGACGATAGAGGTTGCCGTAGCCTGGCGTCTCGATTACCACCTCATCACCGGCCTTGAGCAGCGTGCGTATCAGCAGATCCTGGGCATGACTGGCACCATGGGTGGTGAGGATACGGTCCAGGCTGGAGGGTACATGGATCTGAGTCAGGCGCTTGAGCAGTTGTTCGCGCAGCGCGGGCAGCCCCAGCGGCGTGCTGTAGTTGAACAGGCCTGCGGTGTCGGTACGGCTGACTTCGCGGATCGCATAGCTGATGTCATCGCTTTCACGCCAGGCGTCGGGCAACCAGCCGCACCCCAGTTTCAGCTCGCCCAAGGGGCTGTCGGTGAAGGCGCCCCAGCCCTGTTCCGCACCTTCGTACCAGTGGTTTTCGTCGGCAGCCGGCGGTTGCGCCACCACGTACCCCGAACCGTGCCGCGAGGCCAGCAGGCCGTGGGACACCAACCGTTCGAATGCCTCCATCACGCTGGACTGGCTCAACAGGTTGTCGAGGGCCAATTGCCGAATGGACGGCAAGCGTGTTCCGGGGCTTACCCCATTCTTGCGAATCCATTGCGCCACTGCGCTGACGATTTGCTGAACCACCGGTACCTGGGCTTGTCGATCGATCCCTAAATCCATGAGCCACTCACTTCAACTGTCTGTAAACCTAAAACAGTTAAGCACAGAAGCCGGTCAAAACTCGTCGCCAACATTTATTAAAGTATTGATTTTATTGAATTATTTACCTAGCGATACATATTCGGGCACGGCACTTTGCCAGCTCTGGAAACCCCTCACAGCAGGTCACTCACTTTTCGAATTGGACATGACGTGAAGTCCTAGATCGCCGTCGCACCGCCGTCCACCGCCAGCGCCTGGCCAGTGGTAAACGCCGCACCATCACAGCACAGGTACAGCACCGCGCTGGCGATTTCCTCGACCTTGCCAATGCGCCCGACCGGGTGCATTGCCGCAGCAAATTCGGCCTTGCGCGGGTCAGCCTCGTAGGCACGGCGAAACATGTCGGTATCAATGACTGCCGGGCAGACCGCGTTCACCCGGATGTTCTTTTTCGCGTACTCAATGGCTGCCGACTTGGTCAGGCCGATCACCGCATGCTTGGACGCGGCATAGATGCTCATCTTCGGCGCCGCCCCCAACCCCGCTACCGACGCCGTGTTGACGATGGCCCCACCGCCCTGGGCCAGCAGCAACGGCAACTGATACTTCATGCATAACCACACGCCCTTGACGTTAACCCCCATGATGGCGTCGAACTCGTCCAGGCTGCCGTCGGCCAGCTTGCCTTTCTCGATCTCAATCCCTGCGTTGTTAAAGGCATAGTCGAGTTGCCCGTAGGCAGCGACAGTCTGGGCCATCAGTTGCTGCACATCGGCTTCGAGCGTGACGTCGCAGCGCACAAACAGGGCTTCGCCTCCGGCCTCTCGGATCAGTGCGACGGTGCCCTCGCCGCCCGCCGCATCAAGGTCGGCGACCACCACCTTCAAGCCTTCGGCGGCAAATGCCAGCGCGGTGGCACGGCCAATACCAGCGGCGGCGCCAGTGACCAGGGCGACCTGGCCGGAAAACGTCATGCTCATGGGAAGCGTCCTATGGGGAGTAGCGGTGGAGCGAGTCTAGCCAACGCTGGGAGCAGCGCGTCAGCACTATCAGAAGGCCGGTTGGGGCAGCATGAATCGCAGTGATAACGTCAGCCGGGTGATTATCAGTGAGGCCTATCGATGGGCATTCGTCACCCACTGATAACCTTGCCCTACCGCCACTGAAGGTCTATCACTCAGGATTCATTTCTAAAGAGTCCTTGCCATGACCGCCCAGACCAACCGCCAATTTCTTCTCGCCAAACGCCCGGTCGGAGCGGCCACGCGGGAAACCTTTACCTACCAGGAAGTGCCGGTGGGCGCGCCCGCCGATGGCCAGGTGCTGGTGCGCAACGAATACCTGTCCCTCGACCCGGCGATGCGTGGCTGGATGAATGAGGGCAAGTCATACATCCCACCGGTCGGCATCGGTGAAGTGATGCGTGCCCTGGGCGTCGGCAAAGTGATCGCCTCCAACAACCCGAAGTTTGCCGTGGGTGACTATGTAAACGGCGCACTCGGCGTGCAGGATTATTTCCTCGGCGAACCCCGTGGCTTCTATAAGGTTGACCCCAAGCTTGCGCCCCTGCCACGTTACCTGTCTGCCTTGGGCATGACCGGCATGACCGCATACTTCGCGTTGCTGGAGACCGGTGCGCCGAAAGCCGGCGACACCGTGGTGATCTCCGGCGCCGCGGGCGCCGTGGGCAGCATCGCCGGGCAAATTGCCAAGATCAAAGGTTGCCGCGTGGTGGGGATTGCCGGTGGCGCCGACAAGTGCAAGTTCCTGGTGGATGAACTGGGCTTTGATGCCGCCATCGACTACAAAAGCGAAGACGTGCCCGCGGCTCTCAAGCGCGAGTGCCCCAAAGGGGTGGACGTGTATTTCGATAACGTCGGCGGCGACATTCTCGACGCCGTGCTCAGCCGCCTGGCGCTGAAAGCCCGCGTAGTGATTTGCGGCGCCATCAGCCAGTACAACAACAAGGAAGCCGTCAAAGGCCCGGCCAACTACTTGTCATTGCTGGTCAATCGCGCACGCATGGAAGGCTTCGTGGTGATGGATCACGCGGCAAACTTTCCGGCGGCCGGGCAGGAAATGGCCGGCTGGATGGCGCAGGGCAAGCTCAAGAGCAAGGAAGATATTGTCGAAGGGTTGGAGACATTCCCGGAAACGCTGATGAAGCTGTTCAACGGCGAGAACTTTGGCAAGTTGGTTCTAAAAGTCAGCTGACACATTGTAGATCGAAATGTGGGAGGGGATTTGCCCCCCTGGGAAGTAAGCTTGCTCTCCCTGGAGCCTGACAGCCGACTGGGATGATGGATCAGACCGAGTACATATCCGTTATTTAGGTTACGGCCACTATTGGTTCCGCTTTTACAGCGGGTCACTTTTGAAAAGAGCCCAAAAGTAACCAAAAGGCTCTCGCCCCACCACTCGGCACCTCGCTCAGGCTCGGTGTGCCCGTAATCCGACATTGATTTGGGGGGCCGCCGCCACGCGCCATCCATGGCGCGGGGCGGCTAAACCGGCATCCCTGCCGGTTTACCCCCAAATCAACATCGAATTCCGGCCAGCGTGGTTTAACGGGGCGCCTAAGATCAAAAACACAGCGAGGCGGCCTTATAGCCGACCTGATCGTTGAAGCGTGCGCGTACCCCTGTGGGAGCGGGCTTGCCCGCGAAGGTCGTTAACGATGACGCGGGAAACCAGAAAGAACGCGGCGTTTTCAGGTTTTTCGCGAGCAAGCTCGCTCCTACAGAAAAGCAAAAGCGCCGCCGGCGTATCTGCGATGCGCAGCGAGTCGCTCTTGATCTTAGGCGCCCCGTTAAACCACGCTGGCCGAACGCAGGCTTGAAGCCGTGGCTAACCCGGCAGGACGCCGGGTTAGCCGTCTTGGGCCAGGGATGGCCCAAGACGGCGGCCCACGGATTCAAGCCGGAGTGAGGGTACACCGAGCCTAGGCGAGGTGCCGAGTGGTGGGGCAAGAGCGTTTTGCTTACTTTTGCCTGGGCCGGCATTCCGGCTTTTCAAAAGTGAGCCGCTGTAAGAGCGGAACCATAAGTGGCCGTTGCCCAAGTAACGGATATGTACCGAGGACGAAAACCAACATCCTGCTCGGCTGTCAGGCCGCCCCGGGAGCAAGCTCCCAAGTTTGCTGCGCGACAGCGTCACATCGAAGATGTGGTGGGGACTCCCACATTTTTTACAGTGTTCACTTGAGTATCAGGCGATTTCGGCAACCACTGCGGCCAACGCTTTGGCAGGATCCGCCGCCTGGCTGATCGGACGACCGATCACCAGATAGTCGGAGCCCGCATCCAACGCCTGGCGCGGGGTCAGGATACGGCGCTGGTCATCCTGGGCACTGCCCGCCGGGCGAATCCCCGGCGTCACCAGTTGCAACGAGGGGTGGGCGTTCTTCAGGGCCTGGGCTTCCAGGGCCGAGCACACCAGGCCGTCCAGGCCGGCTTTCTGCGCCAGGGCCGCCAGGCGCAAGACCTGCTCCTGGGGCTCGATATCCAGGCCAATACCGGCCAGGTCTTCGCGCTCCATGCTGGTCAGCACAGTCACGCCGATCAGCAGCGGTTTCGGACCGCTGCGTTGTTCCAGCACTTCGCGGCACGCGCTCATCATGCGCAGGCCACCGGAGCAGTGCACATTGACCATCCACACCCCCATCTCGGCCGCAGCCTTCACCGCCATCGCCGTGGTGTTGGGAATATCGTGGAATTTCAGGTCGAGGAACACTTCGAAGCCTTTGTCGCGCAAGGTGCCGACAATTTCAGCCGCGCAACTGGTGAACAGTTCCTTGCCGACCTTGACCCGGCAAAGCTTGGGGTCCAACTGGTCAGCCAGCTTCAGTGCGGCGTCACGGGTGGGGTAATCCAGGGCGACGATGATAGGAGTCTGGCAGACGGACATTGGAATAGGCTCTCAGGCAAGTCGAAATCGGCGCGGATTGTAGCGCAAGCAGCGCCGTTGCGGGATCCGATGATCGGTAAATACTGATCAAATGCCCGAGAGACAGCCGCGACGCGCTGGTCATCCGAGCGCTCACGCAACCGCAACTCGGGTGGCGTCGGCCTGGGCATGACGATTGCCAGGGAAGCGGCGAGCTTGAGCCTGGAAGAAACACAGGCGGCGGGCTGACCACCGTCATGTGGCGGCCCCGCGCCTGAACGCCTCAGTTACAGGGTTTGTCCTCGCGACGGACTTGCGCCTGGGTGGCGCTCCAGTCGGTCAGCAGGCTGTAGGCCACTGCCAGCAAGGTCGGGCCGATAAACAGGCCGATAAAGCCGAACGCTATCAAGCCGCCAAACACCCCCAGCAGCACGATCACCAACGGCAGGTTGCCACCACGGCTGATCAGGTACGGCTTGAGCACATTGTCCACGCCGCTGATCACGAACGTGCCCCACACACCCAGGAATACGGCGTAGGTGTAGTCGCCCTTCCACGCCAGCCAGGCCGTGGCCGGGATCCACACCAGCGGCGGGCCCATGGGGATCAGGCTGAGCAGGAAGGTGACAATACCCAGCACCAGCGCACCCGGCACGCCGGCAATCAGGAAGCCGATCAGGGCCAGCAGGGCCTGGGCCGCTGCGGTGCCGATCACACCGTTGACCACCCGTTGCACGGTGCCGGCCACCAGTTCGATGTAATAGCCGGCGCGCTCGCCAATCAGGCGCTCCAGCAGGCGGTGCACAAACATCGCCAGGCGCGGCCCGTCACGGTAGAAAAAGAACACGAAGACCAGGCTCAGGGTCAGCTCGAGAATGCCGCCGCCAATTTGCGCACTGCGTGCCAGCAGCCAATTGCCAACCTGGCCGAGGTACGGCTTGATGCTGACCATCAGTGCCGCGCCTTGTTGATCGATGCTGTCCCACATTCCCACCAGGCGCTCGCCGACTAACGGAATCGAACCCAGCCAGGTCGGCGCCTCGGGCAAGCCGTCGACCTGGATGTCCTTGATCAGCGCCACGGCATCGCGCACATGGTCGGCCAGGTTGAACCCCAGCCATACCAGCGGCACCGCCACCAGCAACATCCAGCCCAGGGTCAGGATGCCGGCGGCAAGGGACTCGCGGCCGCCCAGCCAACGCGTGAGCAAACGCATCAGCGGCCAACTGGCAAACGCCAGCACCGCACCCCAGAACAGCGCCGACCAGAACGGCGCCATGACCCAGAAGCTGGCACCGAACAGCACCAGCAGCAGGATTTGCACCAGCAGGCGATCGTTATTGAGCATCGGGTATCTCGAGACTAAGGCTATTGGAAGAGAGCTTAGGCGAACGGCGCGGGTCCGTTCGCCTGATGACGGTCAGCGTATCAGATGCAGGTGCAATCCCTTAGCGTCACCGGTGCCGGTTTCCAGGCGGGCAGCGCGCACGCCGGCATCGATCAGTCCCTGGCGCCAGGCTTCGGCGTTCGGCCCGGTCAGGCTGATACGCAAGGTGGTATCGAGGTTCAGGCCGCGGGAAATCAAGGTCAGCCACGTGGCGTCAGGTTCGGCACCCAGCGCCGGGAAGTCCAGCTCGCCGGTGCTTTTCAGTTCACGCAACAGGGTGGCCGAAGTCGGCAGCAGGTTACCCAAAGGCGCGCTGGCGTCGAGTTGCTCGACATGCAGGTAAGCGCGACGATTACCGCGGGTGATGCCGTACAGCGCGATCAGGGAATTGTCCTGCGGGGCGGCCAGGCGCAGCAGCAAGTACTCCTGCTGGCCGTCGGCCCCCACCAGCTTGGCGTTGCCGAACACCTCATTGGCCCACAGGCTGCTTTCGCCGCAATCGCGGGCCTGGCACCAGAACAGCAATTGCGCACCGTTGGCCTGCAAGGCTTCGCGCGTTGCCGTGAAGGCCGCGCTGGAGCTGTGCTCGGCGGGCAGTTCATAGGTGATTGCAGTGGCTTGGCCGCGCGCGGTGGCCTGGCCCTCGTAGCGCAACTGGCCGCTGATCTTGCGGATCGCGCCCATGGGGTAGATGCGTTCCTTTTCTTCGGCGGGGCGATAATCGACGATCTGCGCGTCAACCTGGCGGGCCACGGCAGGCAGATCCTGGCTACCTGGCACGTCGGCGGCGAACACCAGGGGGCTGAAACAGCAAAGGCCAAGGGCCCGGAGATATCCTTTACCCAGGCTCATCGGATCAATGAGTCCTGGCCAATGGGGGTGACAGCGGTATTGAGTGTGTACATGGTTGACTCCCTTTCAATCCGCCCAGCCTCGGCAGTTGACCCCGCCAAGTCAAGGCGTGGAGAAGAACCGATTGAAACAGTCTGCAACAAGAGCGGCGCCGGACTCGTCATTCAGGTGTAAATGATGGCCGCCTGGCAGCGTGGTAGCGGTGAAGGGAAGCTGGGAAAGCAATTCGGAATGTTTCGCCAACATGCCCTCAGACGCGACCACCAACTGCGTAGGGCAACCTACGCGCCTTACGAAAGCCATGGCCTGCTCATCGGTCAGGCGCGTCGGCGATGCCAAGGTCAGGCGGCTGTCGCTGCGCCAGGTGTAACCGCCCGGCACTGGCATCAGGCCGCGCTGGGCCAGCAGTTCTGCGGCTTCACGACTGACCGCCACCATGCCCTTCATCCGCGCCTCCACCGCTCGATCGAGCGTGCCGTAGACAGGTTTGCGCTTGTCTTGCAGGCTCATTTGCGCCTGCAAGGCCATGCCCAGGCGTTCGGCCGCGTTCTCGGCGCTGGCGGTCGGAGGGATCACGCCATCGATCAAACCCAGGCGCGTCACACGCTCCGGCAAGGCCCCGGCCAACACCAGGGAGACAATGGCACCCAGGGAGTGGCCAAGTAATGCAAAACGTTTCCAGCCAAGCTGTTCAGCCACTTGCAACACGTCATAGACGTAATCCCACAAAGCGTACCCGGCCCCTGCCGGACGATGGTCCGAGTGCCCGTGCCCCGCCAGATCCAGTGCAACAATACGCAACCCATGCAGCTTCGGCGCCAGGCGCGCAAAGCTGTTGGCGTTGTCCAGCCAGCCATGCAGGGCGATCACCGGCAGGCCATCCTCGGGGCCGAACAGATGAGCCGCCAACTCAATATGCGGCAGCCTCAGGCGAACTTCTTCGACAGGTGTGCTCATGCGCAACTGCGCTCGCGGGCTTGCCAACGGGCGAACAGGTTCTTGATCAAGGTGGCGGTGTCCTGGGGGCGTTCCAGGGGGAACATATGGCCGCCCGGCATGGTGAGCATTTCGCCCATGGGCAGGCGGTCGACGCCGCTGGCATGGTGGCGCATCACCACACGACTCTGGCGCCCACGCACCACCGCCAGCGGCACCTTCAATTGGCGCACCTGGCCCGGGCTGGTGTGGGGTACGCCGCGATAGATGCTGATTTCGGTGGCCGGATCGAACCGCAGGCGCAGGCGGTCGCCCACTTGCTGCAGGCCATGTTGCAGGTACGCGTCAAAACAATCGGGATCGAAGCCACGAAACAGGGTCTTGCCGGCAAAATAGCTGCGTGCAGCGTCAAGATCGGAGAACTCTTCACGGCGGCCGAGGGTGCGCCCAGCCGGCGTAAGGCGGTCGATAAAGCCAAAACGCTTGGCGGCACGGATCACCCAGCGGTCGGCTCGGGTCAGCACCGGCGAATCCAGCATTACCACGCCCCGGTACAACTGCGGGCAACGCATGGCCGCGTGCAGGTGCAGCACGCCTCCGAGGGAATGTCCCACGCCCCACGCAGGCTCGGGCTGCTGCTCCAGGTGGTGGATCAGCTCATCCACCAGGTTCTGCCAGTTATCATCCACCGGGAACCTGGGGTCGTGACCGTGCTGCGGCAGATGCGCTACCGCATATTCCGGGGCCAGAGCGGCAAACAGCTTGCCGTAGGTGGCCGATGGGAAGCCATTGGCGTGGGTAAAAAACACGTGCTGCGGCATACAGGTTCCATCAACAAAAACAGAGGTGGATTGTCACCAAGGCGGCTGGCTCCAGCAATGACCGTAACTGCCAGGAATGATGACACTCACGCCACGCCTATCGCGCCGGCGGCTTTTCGCCCAGCGGCACCACGGCCATAGTCAGGCGCGAGATACAATTGGCCTTGCCATCGTCGCTGCTCAGGCGGATGTCCCACACCTGGGTCGTGCGCCCGATATGAATGGCCTTGGCCACCGCCGTCACCCGCCCGCTGCGCACGCCGCGCAGGTGGTTGGCGTTGACCTCCAGGCCCACGCAATAGAATTTGCTCGCGTCGATGCACAGGTAGGCCGCCATGGAGCCGACACTCTCGGCCAGCACCACCGAGGCGCCGCCGTGCAACAGCCCGTAAGGCTGATGGGTGCGGTGATCGACCACCATGCTGGCGGTGAGGGATTCGTCGTCGAAGCTTTCGAAACGAATATCCAGCAACTCGCCAATGGTGTTTTTCTGCATCGCATTGAGTTGTTCGATATTCGGTTGGGTGCGCCACAGGCTCATAGGAGTGTCCTTGTTGATTTTATTACGTGCCTAATCCTGCCACAGAACGGTTTCGGTGCGCGCGCTCCATGCCTGCAAATGTGCCCCGTACGTCGACTCGATCACGTTGCGCTTGATCTTCAAGGTCGGGGTCAGGAAGCCGTTTTCCACCGCCCAACTGTCTTTCACCACCACCAGTTGACGCAGGCGCTCATGTTTATCCAGGGCAGCATTGACCTGTTCCAGCCAATGTTCGAGACCGGCGCCAAGGGTTCGGTGGTCCTCATGCGGCGCCGACAATACACAAAGCCCAATCGGCGCGGCGAGCCCCTCTCCGAGCACACAGACCTGTTCGATGCGCGCATGTTCGGCCAGGCGATTTTCAATCGGTGCCGGCGCCACGTATTTGCCTTTGCTGGTCTTGAAGATTTCCTTGAGGCGCCCGGTCAGGCGCAGGCGACCGTCGGCGTCCTGCTCGCCCTTGTCACCGGTTCGCAGGAAGCCGTCCTCGGTGAGCGTTTCAGCGGTTTTCTGCGGGTCCTTGAAATAGCCCAGCATGGTCGCGCCGCTGCGCACCTGCACCTCGCCCGCCGGATCGATGCGCACTTCCACGCCAGGGCATGGCAGGCCGATCCAGCCTAGCTTCTGTGCACCCGGGGTACACACATGGGAATAACCACAGTTTTCGCTCATGCCATACACCTCCAGCACATCCAGGCCCAGGCGCTGATACCAGCGCAACAGCGCCTCGGGCACCGGTGCCGCGCCGGACAAGGCAATGCGCAGCGCATCCAGCCCCAGGCCCGCCAGCACTTTATGGCCCACGCGCTTGCCGATGAACGGCAGGCGCAGCAGGGTCTCGAGGCGCTTTTCCGGGAGCTTGGCGTAGACCCCCAGTTGGAATTTGGTCCAGATACGCGGCACACCAAACAAGGCCGTCGGCCGTGCCCTACGCAAATCGGCGAGGAAGGTCTCCAGGCTTTGCGCAAAAAACACGGTTTGCCCGGTGTAGATCGAGGCCATTTCCACAAACATGCGTTCGGCCACATGACACAGCGGCAGGTAGGACAGCAGCCGGTCTTCTTCCCCCAGGCCAAACAACTCGGTACCGCGGGTAGCGGCAAAGCCCAGGGCACCGAACGTGTGCATCACGCCTTTGGGCAGGCCGGTAGTCCCGGAGGTATAGACGATGGTGGCGAGTGTCGAGGCAAGGGGTTCGGGGTTGTCCTGGATCGGTGAACAGGCTTGCAGGTCCGCCCAGCTGAAATCGAACATCCCCGCCGGGCACAGCGGCAGACCGATGGTCGGCACACCCGCTGGAATACCCGGCGCCATTGCCGACCAGTCATCCAGCTTGCCGATCAACGCTAACGCCGCCTCGGAATGGGTCAGCACGTGGGCAACGGAGTCGGCGGTGAGGTTGGGATAGAGCGGCACCGAGACATGCCCGGCCATCCAGATGGCCAGGTCGGCGATGATCCAGTGCGCACAGTTTTTTGAGATCAGGGCGATGTGCGAGCCCTGGGGCAACTCCCGGCCACGCAGCCAATGGGCGGCGCACCGGGCCTGGTGGCCGACATCGCCCCAGGTCAGGGTCTGCACCTCGCCGCCCTCGATGGGTTGCACCAGAAAGACCTTGCGCGGGTGCCGCGCTTCACGCTCGAAGAAAACCTGCAACGGCAAACGAAAAGCGACAGGCATGGGACGCGCTCCTTTGTGATCCGCCAAACAGTCAACCAAGCACTTGCTTGGTTGACTGTATAGCACATACAAAGGCGACGGCCTGCTGGAGCAATAGGCTAGAAGGCTGCGTCGGGCTTAGGCATCAACATGATTTTGGCGCGGCGTCGGTCAGTCAAGCGAACGACATGCTCAAGACAGTGAAGATCCAATGTGGGAGGGGGCTTGCTCCCGATGAGGGAGTGTCAGCAAATGCATCTGGAGCTGACTCACCGCCATCGGGGCAAGCCCCCTCCCACATTCAGACGTCGTAAGGCCACAGGTCCAGCGTCGCACCAACGCTGTGTAAATACCTATATTAGGGACTCTTCACACCGACCAGGCTCATCAAGCCGGCCAGCGGAAAGTCGCCCTCGAGCTCTGCGAGGCTGGCCGTGTACATCGGCTGCGGCTGGCGCTGATGCCCGTGCAACAGGAAGCTGATCAGGCTGCCCACCAGGGGTTGGTGGCTGACCAGCAGCACGTTGTCGTCGGTATCGAGGTTTTCCAGTACCTGCAGCGGGTTACCGTCGGGCGTCAGCCACGGCACCGTGCGGATGTCCGGCTCAAACGCCAACGCTTCGCGCACCAATTGCGCCGTCTGCTGCGCCCGCACATAGGGGCTGGCAATGATGGCGCTGAGGGGCTGGCCAATCAGGTGCGCCGCGCTGCGCAATACTTCGGCGCGCCCATGCTCGGTGAGGTTACGTTCGGCGTCGGTACGGGCGTGCCCCTGGGCCTCACCGTGGCGCAGAATCCACAACTTCATAGCTTTGGCTCTTCATCACGCACGGGGTGCGGAGCCGGTGGCACGCTGTGAGCGGCTTCGCCTTCCGGGGCACGCGGGGCCGGCCAATCGGCGAACGGCCAGGGTTTTTGCTCGGTGTGGAAGCTGCCGAAGCGGCCGATCTGCGCGAGGAACTGGCTGAGGCTGTCACCAAAGTTCATCAGGCCCAGGTTAGGTGCGCCGTAGATCAAACGGTAAACCAGCTGCACCACCACCAGCGCGCCGAGCAGCAATTGCGCCACCTGCCACACCAGCGCGAATACCAGCATCCACAGGACGCGCAAGGCAATCGACTCGTATTTGGGGGCGGCTTTCGGATCGTTCATGATGCGTTCCTCAGTTGAAACCACTGGTGGAAATAAAGTCGACGTCGGTCTTGGGCTCGGCCCGCATTAACAACTCGATGACCTGGTCCAAGGTGCGCCCTTCGAACAGGATCGCGTGCAGCCCGGCGACCAGCGGCATGTACACACCGACTTCCTGGGCCTTGGCTTTCAATACCTTCAGGGTGTTGACCCCTTCAGCCACTTCGCCCAGGCGCGTCACCGCCTCCTCAAGGCTCAGGCCCTGGCCCAGGGCAAACCCGACCTGATAGTTACGGCTCTTGGGCGATGAACAGGTGACGATCAAGTCGCCCACGCCTGCCAGGCCGAGGAACGTCATCGGGTTAGCGCCCTGGTTTACCGCAAAGCGGGTCATCTCGGCGAGGGCACGGGTAATCAACATGCTCTTGGTGTTTTCCCCCATGCCCAGGGCCACGGCCATGCCGGCAATGATCGCGTAGACGTTTTTCAGCGCGCCGCCCAGTTCGACGCCAAAACGGTCGGCGCTGGCATAGACCCGGAACGTACGGCCATGCAACACCGCCTGCACGCGCTCGCACAAGGCTTCGTCTTCGCTGGCGACCACCGTGGCCGTCAGGGCGTGCTCAGCGACTTCCCGCGCCAGGTTCGGCCCGGACAGCACACCAATGCGCGCCTGAGGTGCAATCTCCGTGAGGATTTCACTCATCAGCTTGAACGTGTGCGCCTCGATGCCCTTGGTCAGGCTGACAAGCAGCTTGCCTGCCAGGCGTTCGGCATGGGGGGCGAGCACCGAGCGCAAGGCGCTGGAGGGCAGCGCGACAAAGCACAGGTCGCAGGCCGTGAGGGTCTCCAGCAGGTCGGTGACCGGCTCGACCGCCGCATGAATCTTGATGCCTTTAAGGTAACGGGGGTTTTCACGATGCACGCGAATCGCTTCGGCCTGCTCGGGGTCGCGCATCCACTGACGCACTGCCTGGCCGTTCTCGGCCAGCAGGTTAGCCACGGCGGTACCAAAACTTCCGCCTCCCAGGACCGCGATAGGGCGCTGTTCTGTCATATGCAATCCGTTAATCCATACCAGTGGCGATGCCGGCATTATACGGAGCGCCCCGCTTGCGGCCAGCCCCCGTATCAATTGGCACGCCTGTCGGAAAATGCCACGCCTGTGCGAAGTAATTACAAACCCGACGACTGGCAAATAGCCCCGCCTCGGTTAACATGGGCGGCTATCCGTCATTAACAAGGCCGCGCCGTGTATCTGGGCCCTCCTCCTCGCTCATCACTTTTGTTGATGCTGTTGTGCAGCCTGCCTGCACTGGCTGACGATCTGTTTCTCGACGGCCAGCCGCTGCCGCAGGTATTGACCGCCACACGCCTCAAGCAATCGGCCGCCGCCGTGCCCGGCAGC
Source organism: Pseudomonas khavaziana (assembly GCF_036704165.1). Lineage (NCBI taxonomy): Bacteria > Pseudomonadati > Pseudomonadota > Gammaproteobacteria > Pseudomonadales > Pseudomonadaceae > Pseudomonas > Pseudomonas khavaziana. The sequence continues at coordinate 2,229,398 of NZ_CP129946.1, read as the reverse complement.
ATGACGGTGATCGACAGCGAGTTGATCAAGGCCAGTGGCGCCCGGGACGTCTCGGAACTGCTGCGATTGGTACCCGGGATGATGGTCGGCTACACCACTGGCAACCAGGCGTCGGTGAACTACCACGGCACCAGCGCCAGTGATGCACGGCGCATGCAGGTGTTGATCGATGGTCGCTCGGTGTATCGCGCCGGCCTGGCCACGGTGGACTGGAGCGATATTCCGGTGGCCATGGAAGATATCGAGCGCATCGAGGTATTTCGTGGCCCCAATACCGTCAGCTATGGCGCCAATGCGCTGATGGCGGTGGTGAATATCCTCACTCGCTCCCCCACCAACAGTCACGGCTCTCGCATGAAGGTTACACGTGGCGAACGCGGGATCAATGACTTCTATGCCAGCCAGGGCGTGGGGTGGGAGACCGGCGATTTGCGCCTGTCGCTGTCCGGGCAACAGGACGACGGTTTTGACAGTAATGCCGTCGGCGCCGACCGCCGTGATGGGCGGCGCCTCAACCGTTTCAGCCTGGCGGTGAGCCAGACCCTGAACGCGCAACAGAGCCTCGACTGGCAGCTGAACGTCAAGGAAGGCACCAACCAGCGCCCATATACCTACACGCCGGTATTTGATGGTATTAGCGAACACGGCAGCAACTCCGACATTACTGCCAAGGACTACGCGGGCTCACTACGCTGGAACGTCGATTTCAACCCCGACCACAGCCTGTACATCCAAGGATCAGCGCAGCAATGGGACCGTCGGCAAATCTGGAAGGCCTGTGATGCCAAGGTCTCATTCAGCCCGCAGCTGACTCAATTGTGGCAGCTCAACCCCAACTACGCCGAACGGTTGGCACGCAACATGGAGACCTATAGCCAAGGCTCCGCCCCGCCCGGCAGCGCCGCTGAACAGGCATTGGCCAACCAAGTGCTCGATCAGTGGAAATACCAGGGTGGCAAGGACAACGTCTGCGGTGACATCGACCAAAGTACCCGGGAAAGCCGCTACGACCTGGAACTGCAGGACACCCTCAGCCTGTCCGATAGCCTGCGCCTGCTCACCGGCTTTAATTACCGCTACGACCGCGCCGACTCGGACACCTACTTCAACGGCACACTGGACGACACCACTTGGCGCCTGTTCGGCCAGCTGGAATGGCGACTCAGCGAACACTGGCTGCTGCAAGGCGGCGCCATGTACGAAGACACCCACCTGAGCGGCCACTCCCTGACGCCGCGGGTGGCGGTCAATTATCTGATCAACCCGCGCCATGGCTTGCGGGCGGTTTACTCCGAGGCGGTCCGCTCGCCGGACATGTTTGAGAACAACGTCAACTGGAGCTACCGCGTCACCAATCTAAGCTCCCCGGCCTACGGGCAAAACTCCGGGCAATATTTTGTCGTGACGCGCGGCCCCGGCAACCTCGACAAAGAATTGATGCGCTCACGAGAGCTGGGCTACAACGGTTTCTTTGCCGACCTGGGGCTGAATGTCGATGTGAAGCTGTTCTATGACGAAATCACCGACATGATCAGCTCGCCACTGCGCAACAACCAATACATCGCCAGCAACGCCAACAACTCGCGCTTTACCGGGGTAGAATCACAAGTGGACTGGCGCGTAAGCAACGCTGACCGCCTGCGCCTGACCTATGCTTATGTCGACGCCTCTTCAAGCAACCCGTTGGACAAGGCGCAAACCGCCCGCAACAGTGGCTCGGCGGGATGGCTGCGTGAATGGGGCCAGGGTTGGTCCAGCGCAGTGTTCTACTATGGCGACGACGCACTCAATCAATATCGTTTCCAACGGGTCGACCTACGGGTGGCCAAGCGCATTGCGGTGGCCAAAGCCAATGTGGAGCTGGCCGGCATGCTGCAACAACGCCTTGATAACCAGCCCACCACCTGGGCCGACAATAACTACGATCATCGTCACGTCCTTTACTTCAGCGCGGAGCTGGATTTCTGACATGGGTGATCAGTCACGGATGACCCTCTTTTTGATTTCACTGCGCTGGTGCCGCGGCCTGCTGCTGGCGGGCCTGCTGCTGGCGGCTCCGGCGTGGAGCGCCGATATCCTGCTGACCGCAGCTCAAGACAGTGCCGGCGTACAAGCCTTCACCCAGGCCCTTGCGCACCAGCGCCCCGACGACCAGGTCACCTTCACCCCGCTCAGGGACCTGCCGGCGCCGAGCCGGTTGCCCTCCAGCACCCGCTTGATCCTCCTCGACCTGCCCGGCCTCGATTGGCGCCTGCAGGACGCTCAGGGCCCGCCAACCCTGGTGCTGCGCATCAGCCGCCTGCAGGCCCGGCAACGCATGGGCAATACGCACCCGGCGAAAATCAGCCTGCTGTGGAGCGACCCGCCGCTGGAACGTCAGTTGCACCTGATCGCCAGCATCCTGCCCCAGGCCCACCGCATCGGCGTGCTTTACAGTGCCGACAGTGAGTTCCTGCTTCGCGAACTGACGCAGCTCGCCAAACCCATGGGCCTAGAAATCGTGCCGCAACTATGGGGCAACACCAACGACAGCCGCCCGCTGCAAACTCTGCTCAGGAACAGCGACGTACTGCTTGGCCTCGACGACCCGCAACTGTACAACCCCAAAACCGTAAAGAACCTGTTGCTGAGCAGCTACGCCCAACAACTGCCGCTGGTGGGCCCCAATGCCGGGTTTGTCAGGGCCGGCAGCCTGGCCAGCACCTACAGCGACCAGCCCGACTGGCTCGCCGTACTGGACCGCCTGCTGGACCATGCGCCGGCCAATTGGCCGCACACCTTGTATCCGGAACACTTCAAAGTCGTGGGCAACCCGCAAGTCGCGCGCTCACTGGGCATCGAACAGGTCGATGAAGCCGCCGTCGCCGCCCGCTTGGCCGAAGGAGAAAAACGCCCATGACCTTGCGTCGTCGTTGGGATATCAACACCCGCACACAGCTCATTACCCTGGGCCCCGCACTGTTGCTGACCTTGCTGTTGATCAGTTTTTTTACCTTTGTGCGTATCCAGGATTTGCGCCAGGAACTGGACCACACCGGTCAACTGATCGCCAACCAACTGGCGCCCGCCACCGAGTACGGGGTGATTTCCGGCAACAATGATGTGCTCGAGACTCTGCTGCGCGCGACCTTGGCCACGCCCCACGTACGCTTCCTGGAGATTCAGGACAGCGCTGAAAACATTCTGGTGTATGTCGAGCAACCGTCGGAGAAACATGACCGCTCACTGTCGGTGAAGGTGTTCCAGGCGCCGATCCGCCTGCAGCATATCGAGCTGGGTAATGACTTCTTCCAGGACAACCTCAAGGGCCCCATGGCACCCCGCGCCGATTACCTGGGCCGGGTGATCGTCGGCATGTCCAACGACGCGTTCAGCCAGCGTCAGCAACAGATGCTGTTCAAGGCCGGGGTCCTGGCACTGTTCGCCCTGCTGTTCACCTTCCTGCTGGCGCGACGCCTGGCAGCGAGCCTGTCGCAGCCGATCAGCGCAATGGGCAACGCAGTCAAGGCCATCCAGCAGGGCGACTACAAGACACCGCTGCCGATTGTCGATGACTCGGAACTGGGCGACCTGTCGCGGCATATCAACAACCTGGCCGAGGGCCTCAACCAAGCCAGCCGCGAACAGCAACAAACCATTGCGCAGTTGATCCAGACCCGCGAGGAAGCCGAGCGTGCGAACAACGCCAAGTCGGATTTCCTGGCGATGATGAGCCACGAACTGCGCACGCCCATGAACGGTGTGCTGGGTATGCTGCAGCTGCTGGAAACCACCGAGATGACCGAAGAGCAGACCGAGTACGCGGCGCTGGCTTCCGAGTCCACCGAGCACCTGCTCAAGGTGATCAACGATATCCTCGACTTCTCGCGCATTGAGCGCGCCGCATTGGAGCTGGAACATATTTCCTTCAACCTGGCAGACCTGATCAATAGCTGCGCCCAGGCCTTCCAGCACAGCGCCCAGCAGCGCGGGCTGACCCTGGAGTTGCTGATTCCCACCGGCATGGAAACCCTGCGGGTGCGGGGTGACCCGACGCGTATCCGACAGGTGCTGGTCAACCTGATCGGCAACGCGTTGAAATTTACCGAACATGGCAGCGTGACCGTCGAGCCCCATTGGCAAACCCTGGACCACGAACTGGTGTGGTTCACCTGCACGGTGCGCGACAGCGGTATTGGCATTTCAGCCGAACGCCTGGAGCTGATGTTCGATGCGTTCCAGCAGGCCGACAGTTCCATTTCAAGACGTTACGGCGGCACCGGCCTGGGGCTGCCAATTGCGCGCACCCTGGCCGAGCGCATGGGCGGCACCCTGCGGGCCCGCAGTGAAGAAGGCCGGGGCTCGGTGTTTACCCTGGAAATCCCGCTGGCCATCGACCAGCAACAGGTGCCGGCCGTCGCTCCAGACGCCCTTGGCAAAACCAACGCCGGTGACGGACGCCACGTGTTGCTGGTGGAAGACAACCCGGTCAATCGCACAGTGGTCGAAGCAATGTTGCGCAGCCTGGGTTTTGAAGTCAGCTTGGCCACCGATGGCGCCGAGGCGATCCGCAGCGCCGAGAGCCTGATTTTTACCGCCATCCTGATGGATTGCCGCCTGCCGTTGATCGACGGCTACGAAGCTACCCGACGGATTCGCCAACTGCCCGGCTGCGCCGAGCTGCCGATCATTGCCCTGACGGCCAATGCGTTGCAGGGTGACCGCGAAGCTTGCCTGGCAGCCGGAATGAACGATTACCTGGCCAAGCCGTTCAAACGCACGGATTTGCAGGAAATCCTGCAGCGCTGGGTGCAATAGCGCCGCGCCATCAGCCAACTCTGACTGGCGTGAAAGACGAAAGTGCGGCAGTCTTAGGCACCCGAACGGGCCGATAAACAGGCCCGGTTTAAAATTTCAGTGAACAAGTGTACATTCAGTACCTTGCCGCTGTGACTTTCACTACAACGCAATAGTCTATGTGTAGGCTGCCGCTATGAGGCATGAACGCTTCATTCGGTTCGGGAAGATTTGCCCTACCCTGCCGCATGGGATTATTGAGGAGCTCGCATGACCAAACAAAACGCCTTTACTCGGGAAGACCTGCTGCGCTGCAGTCGCGGTGAGCTGTTCGGCCCAGGTAACGCGCAACTGCCCGCCCCGAACATGCTGATGGTGGATCGCATCACCCATATCAGCGAAGAGGGTGGCAAGTACGGCAAAGGTGAATTGGTCGCCGAGCTGGATATCACCCCGGACCTCTGGTTCTTCGCCTGCCATTTCGAAGGTGACCCTGTGATGCCGGGCTGCCTGGGCCTCGATGCCATGTGGCAACTGGTCGGTTTCTATCTGGGCTGGCAAGGCCTGCCGGGCCGCGGCCGCGCCCTGGGTTCGGGCGAAGTGAAGTTCTTTGGCCAGGTCCTGCCGAGCGCCAAGAAAGTCACCTACAACATTCAAATCAAGCGCGTCCTCAAGGGCAAGCTGAACCTGGCCATCGCCGACGGTTCGGTGACTGTCGACGGTCGCGAGATCTATACTGCCGAAGGCCTTCGGGTCGGCGTATTCACTTCCACTGACAACTTTTAAGGGTTATCCGCATGCGCCGCGTCGTTATCACTGGTCTGGGCATCGTTTCTTGCCTGGGCAATGACAAAGAGACCGTCACCGCTAACCTGCGTGCAAGTCGCCCTGGCATCCGCTTCAACCCGGAATATGCCGAAATGGGTCTGCGTAGCCAGGTTTCCGGCTCCATCGACCTGCCCCTCGAAGAACTGATCGATCGCAAGATCTATCGCTTCGTCGGCCACGCTGCCGCCTATGCCTACCTGGCCATGAAAGACGCGATCGCCGACTCCGGCCTGAGCGAAGACCAGGTGTCGAACGTACGTACCGGCCTGATCGCCGGCTCCGGCGGCGCATCGACCCTCAACCAGATGGAAGCGCTGGACATCCTGCGCGAAAAAGGCGTGAAACGCGTTGGCCCGTACCGTGTCACGCGGACCATGGGCAGCACCGTTTCGGCTTGCCTGGCCACGCCGTTCGCGATCAAGGGCGTGAACTATTCGATTTCCTCCGCGTGCGCCACAAGCGCCCACTGCATCGGGACTGCCGTTGAGCAGATCCAGTTGGGCAAACAGGACATCGTGTTCGCTGGCGGCGGTGAAGAAGAACATTGGAGCCAGTCGTTCCTGTTCGACGCCATGGGCGCGCTGTCCACCCAGTACAACGACACCCCGGAAAAAGCCTCCCGTGCCTACGACGCCAAGCGTGACGGTTTCGTCATCGCCGGCGGTGGCGGCATGGTGGTGGTCGAGGAGTTGGAACACGCCCTGGCCCGTGGCGCGAAGATCTACGCAGAAATCGTTGGCTACGGCGCAACATCCGATGGCTACGACATGGTTGCGCCAAGCGGCGAAGGTGCCATCCGCTGCATGCAGATGGCCATGTCCACCGTGGATACCCCAATCGATTACCTGAACACCCACGGCACCTCGACACCGGTCGGCGATGCCAAGGAAATGGAAGGCGTGCGTGCGGTATTCGGCGACAAGGCTCCACAAATCAGCTCCACCAAGAGCCTGTCCGGTCACTCCCTGGGCGCTGCCGGCGTTCACGAAGCGATCTACTGCCTGCTGATGATGGAAGGCAACTTCATGGCCGGCTCGGCCAACATCGACGAGATTGATCCGGTTGTGGCCGATATGCCGATCCTGACCAAGACCGTTGAAAACGCCAAGATCGACACCGTGATGAGCAACAGCTTCGGCTTCGGTGGCACCAATGCCACCCTGGTGCTGAAACGCTGGCAGGGCAAGTAAGCCCCGCAGGCTAAGTCACATGAAAAAGCCCCGACTGGTTCGGGGCTTTTTTATGGGTCAACGGAAAGACCGAGGCGCCTGCTTCGCACCGGTCAAGGCAAAAAAAGCAATATCAGGGTGTGACGCCATTGCCAGGCGGCTTGGGCAGGATGGCAAGGAAGTTATCCCGCGCCACCTTGTGCGCAACCAGCTCGGGCAATGCATCGAGGAAGGGGTCGAAGCGCCGCATCTCTTTACCCAGCTTATTGAAACGTCCGACCACATCAGAACCCAGCATAAAGCGCTCTGGAAAGCGCTCCACCAGTTTTACCCACTCCGGCCGAGGCTGACCCGCCTCATCCAGCAGATAAGGCGTGAGCATGCTCCAGGACAGGTCGATATACAGGTTGGGGTACGCCTCGAGCATGCGGTTCAAGGTGGGCAGCAAAAAGTCCATCTGCACCTGATGCCGGTGGATTTCCTTGCTCGTGCCGGCATGGGCCCAGATAAAGCGTGTGTGTGGGTGGTTGCGCAACGACTCCTCGACTTCCGCAAGATACAGCGGATTACGCTCGCGCTTGGAGGTGATGTTGGAATGCAGCATCACCGGCAGGTCGTTTTCGGCGGCCAGGTGATAGATACGCGTCATCGCTTCGTTGTTGGCGCGGGGTGTGTCACCGGAGGTCAGGGCGGTGAGGTCGTCGTGACGGGTGAACACTTCACCGATGCCCTGCCACAGCCCGGGGTTGAGATCGAGCATGCGCTGGATGTGGGCAGCGGAGTTCTTGTCGTTGGGATTGAAGCCGGCCAGGAACGGATGAAAGTGTTGGCGTTGCTCGGGTGCCAGCTTATTGACCGCTGCCGCGACAATTACATCGGTGGCACTGTACCAATAGGCATCGGCGTCATCACCGGCGTAGTAGCGCGGGCGCTTGGGCTCGTCTTCGTGCCATTTCTTGGCCACGGGGATACCGGAAATCATCACATGCTCGATGCGGTTCTCGGCCATCGCCTTGAGCAGTTTGTCCATGCCTGCCGTTTCCTGGAAAAAATCCACGTAGTGCAGGTGCGCGTCACTGTAGGCATAGTCGCGGGCCTGCGCGGCAAGGCTGCTGGCAGCGAGCAACAAGGCAAGACTCAGGCGGGTCCGAAGCACGGTAAAATCTCAATTAGGGCTGATACGGGTAGACCTTGCGCCAGCCATCGAGGTTCAGCACGGAAAAACTGGAACACTCGGGCGCCAGCATGCTCTATAACTGCATGACCTTCATCCTGCCCTCTCGTGAGGTTCGCCATGCCTGTTACCGTCAATACACTGAACGCTGAAAACTTCCGTCACAGCGTCAATATCAACAACCACGAGCTGTTTACCGACCTGCCCAAGAGCCTGGGTGGCGACGACTCGGCGCCCTCCCCCCACGATTATTTCGATGCTGCGCTGGCGTCATGCAAAGCCTTGACGGTCAGGCTTTACGCGCAGAAGAAAGATATCCCGCTCACCGGCGTGACCGTTGAAGTCACCCACGACGCCGCCGAAGAGCAAAAAGGCAAATACAAACTCAGCGTCAAATTGACCCTCAAGGGTGTACTGAGCGATGAGCAGCGCGAGGAGCTGCATCGTGTCGCGGACAAGTGCCCGGTACATAAGCTGATGACCACCGCCGAAATCAGCATTGAGACGAAATTATCGGAAGGTGCCTTCAGCGCATAGCACCAACTTCCCATCGAGCGGGTTATGCTCAGCCGCATCCAACCCGCTCAGACAGGGATGCCCCATGACCACCCTCACCGTGATCCGCCCCCGCGCCGAAGATGTCGAAGGCCAGCCGATCCTGCGCCCGCTGCCCTCCCGTGAATGCCGCAGCGTCGGGCCCTTTGTGTTTTTCGACCATATGCTGCCGACCCGCTATGCCCCAGGCACGGGCATGAATATCCGCCAGCACCCGCATATCGGCCTGTCCACCCTCACCTATCTGTTTGAAGGCGCCTTACAGCACAAAGACAGCCTCGGCTCAGATCAGGTGGTGCAAGCCGGTGATGTGAGCTGGATGACCGCGGGCAGCGCGATTGCCCATGTCGAGCGTACCCCCGAAGCGCTCAAGAACAGTGGTTTCAGCCTGCATGGCCTGCAAGTATGGCTGGCCTCACCCAAGGACCACGAGACCGGGCCCGGCCATTACAGCCATCACCCGGCGGCGAGCTTGCCGGTGAGCGATAACCTCGGCATACAGGTGCGCCTGATCGCCGGTGATGGCTTCTGCCTCAAGTCTCCGGTGCCGGTGCTATCGCCGACGTTATATGCCGAGGTGCGGATGCAGACGGCTATCACGTTATTGCTCCCCGATGAGCATGAGGAACGCGCGGTGTATGTGCTGGAAGGGGATGCGCAGCTCGACGGTGAGCCGCTGGCAGTGCATAGCCTGGTGGTATTGCCGCCAGGGCAAGAGATGACACTGTTTGCCGAGACCGATTGCCATGTGATGGTGTTTGGTGGGGCGCCGCTGGATGGGCCGCGGCGGATCAACTGGAATTTCGTGGCGAGCGATCCGGCGATGATCGAGCAGGCACGGCAGCGGTGGGCGGCTGGGGATTGGCCGACGGTGCCGGGGGAGTCAGAAAGAATTGAGTTGCCTGTGAAATAGTCATCGCCCGTAACCACGATGCGAAGCGAGCCGCTCTTGAACTTGATCTTGATCTGCTTTTGATCTCAGGCGCCCCGTTAAACCACGCTGGCCGGAATTCGACAGGGATTTGGGGGGTAAACCGGCAGGGATGCCGGTTTAGCCGCCCCGCGCCATGGATGGCGCGTGGCGGCGCCCCCCCAAATACATGTCGGATTACGGGCACACCGAGCCTAAGCGAGGTGCCGAGTGGTGGGGCAAGAGCGTTTGGTTACTTTGCGCTTTTCAAAGTGACCCGCTGTAAAAGCGGAACCAATAGTGGCCGTTACCTAAACAATGGATATGTACTCTGCTTAAACCAAGACCCCGGTCGGCTCTAAGGCCGCCATCGGGGGCAAGCCCTAATGCCAGTCAGTTAAGGCTTTTTTGTAGGAGCGAGCTTGCTCGCGAAAAACTTACAGGCGCCGCGCTCATTCAGCAAACACGCGTTATCGTTGACGTTTTTCGCGAGCAAGCTCGCTCCTACAGAAGGCGATGACCGCTTAACTGACTGGCATTAGGGCAAGCCCCCTCCCACATTTGCACCGCTCGGCATCAGTTGGATCCCCATCGTCTGCTAGACCGTCGCGGGAGCAAGCTCCCTTGTCACGGATCAGGGCCACGCCAGAGCTGTGTAGATACCCATGCCCCGATGAGGCCCGAACAGGCGCTGAAAAATCAGCCCTTGAACACTTCATCCAAGAGGTTATGCATCGACTGGAACGCCCGTGCAGCGGTCTTGGCGTCGTACATCATCTTGCCCGGCACATTGGCCTCGGGGTCGGTGAAGGAATGCACCGCGCCACCGTAACTCAGCAGCTGCCAATCCACACCCGCCGCGTTCATTTCATCTTCGAACGCCGGCAGTTGCTCTTTGGGCACCAACGGATCGGAAGCACCGTGCAACACCAGCACCGAGCCCTTGATATTCTTCGCATCCGCCGGATTTGGCGTATCAAGGGTGCCGTGGAACGAGATCGCTGCCTTGAGCGGTGCCCCAGTACGCGCCAACTCCAGGGAGCAGCAACCGCCGAAGCAGAAACCGAAGGTCGCCAGCTTCGACGTATCGACGGCCGCCTCGGTCTGGCCCTGCAACTGCTCAAAGGCCGCTTGCATGCGCTTGTTCAGCAGCGGGCGATCATTTTTCAGCGGCATCATCGCCGCGCCTGCTTCATCGCCATTGCTCGGACGCACGGTTTGCCCGTAGAGGTCGGCAATCAGCACCACGTAACCTTTGCTGGCGACACGCTTGGCGATCTCCTCGGCGCCCGCACTCACCCCCATCCAGTTCGGTGCCATCAGCAAGCCCGGCAGCGGGCCCTTGTGGCTGGCATCGAACGCCAGGCGGCTTTCATAAGACTGGCCATCAATCTGATAGACCACGGAACGTACAGTGACTTGGCTCATCATTTTCCCCAATTTAGATGGATTGACGATGCCCCCTGTAGGAGCGAGCTTGCTCGCGAAAAACGTGAGATCACCGCGTTCATTCAGCATTTGCGCGTTATCGTTGACGTTCTTCGCGAGCAAGCTCGCTCCTACAGTAGAGCCAGAACGAAAAAACCCGCCGAAGCGGGTTTTTCTACGCCGGTATTAAACCGACAGTTCAACCAACAGCTTGTTCAGACGACGCACATAGGCGGCTGGATCTTTCAGGCTGTCGCCGGCTGCCAGGGCGGCTTGGTCGAAGAGAATGTGCGATAGATCGCCAAAACGCTCTTCGCTCTGCTCGCCATCGAGTTTCTCGATCAGCGGGTGAGCCGGGTTGAATTCGAAGATAGGCTTCGAATCCGGCACTTTCTGGCCGCTGGCCTCGAGGATCTGGCGCATCTGCATGCCCAGGTCCTGCTCGCCGATGGCCAGGATCGCCGGGGAGTCGGTCAGGCGATGGGAAACCCGTACTTCACTGACCGCATCCCCCAGGGACGTCTTGATCCGCTCAACCAGGCCTTCTTTGGACTTGGCGACTTCCTCGGCTTCTTTCTTCTCTTCCTCGGAGTCCAGGTTACCCAGGTCCAGGTCACCACGGGCGACGTCAACGAAGGATTTGCCGTCGAACTCGGTAAGATAGCTCATCAGCCACTCATCGATACGGTCGGTCAGCAGCAGCACTTCGATGCCTTTCTTGCGGAAGACTTCCAGGTGCGGGCTGTCCTTGACGGCTTCGTACTTCTCGCCGGTCAGGTAGTAGATCTTGTCCTGACCTTCCTTGGCACGGGCCAGGTATTCGGCCAGTGACACGACCTGCTCTGCATCGCTGCCTTGAGTCGAAGCAAAACGCAGCAAGCCGGCGATTTTTTCCTTGTTGGCGAAGTCTTCCGCCGGGCCTTCCTTCATCACCTGACCGAAGTTCTTCCAGAAGCTCTTGTACTGCTCAGGCTCGTTCTTCGCCAGTTTTTCCAGCATGTCGAGCACGCGCTTGGTCAGCGCAGACTTCATGGAGTCGATGATCGGGTCTTTCTGCAGGATTTCCCGCGACACGTTCAACGACAAGTCGTTGGAGTCAACCACACCCTTGATAAAGCGCAGGTACAGCGGCAGGAAGGATTCGGCCTGGTCCATCACGAACACGCGCTGCACATACAGCTTCAGGCCTTTGGGCGCTTCACGCTGGTACAGGTCGAACGGAGCACGAGCCGGCACATAGAGCAACGAGCTGTATTCCAGCTTGCCTTCGACCTTGTTGTGGCTCCAGCTCAGCGGGTTTTCGTAGTCGTGACCGATGTGTTTGTAGAACTCCTGGTATTCCTCGTCCTTGATCTCGGTACGCGGGCGGGTCCACAGGGCGCTGGCGCGGTTGACGGTTTCCCACTCCTCGGCCGGCTTTTCTTCGCCTTCGGCAGCGGTGTGCTCCTTGGGCAATTCGATCGGCAATGCGATATGGTCGGAGTATTTCTTGATGATGTTGCGCAGGCGCCAGCCATCGGCGAATTCGTCTTCACCAGATTTCAGATGCAGCACGATGCGGGTACCGCGGTCAGCCTTATCAATGGTGGCGATTTCGAACTCACCCTCACCTTTGGAAGCCCAGTGCACCCCTTCGCTGGCGTCGAGCCCGGCACGACGGCTGAACACTTCGACCTTGTCGGCAACGATGAAGGCCGAGTAGAAGCCCACGCCGAACTGGCCGATCAGGTGCGAATCTTTTTTCTGGTCACCCGAGAGGTTCTTCATGAAATCCGCAGTGCCGGATTTGGCGATGGTACCCAGATGGGTAACCGCCTCTTCACGGCTCATGCCGATACCGTTGTCTTCGAGGGTGACGGTCTTGGCGTCTTTGTCGTAGCTCACACGGATTTTCAGTTCCGCGCCACCTTCCAGCAACTCCGGCTTGGACAGGGCTTCGAAACGTAATTTGTCGACAGCGTCAGAGGCGTTCGAGATCAATTCGCGAAGGAAGATTTCCTTGTTGGAATACAGCGAATGGATCATGAGGTGCAGCAGTTGCTTCACCTCGGTCTGGAAGCCCAGGGTTTCCTTTTGAGTTTCCACACTCATGGTCATCAAACTCCAATTGGATGGCAATGGCCGCGCCCTTGAGGGTTGGCGGCGGGTTGTCATCAAAGTTGGGGGCTAAGACCAGGATTTCAAGGGCGGGCCAGATCCTCAATCTTGAAATGTGCGCGGGCGGTGGCAATCGGTTCGGCCGGGGTGCTCTGCCACGCGGTGATCGCCACATTCGCCACACGGCGACCCTGGCGCCATACCTGGCATTTGGCGTAGGTGTCGCGAAACTGGCCGGCGCGCAGGTAATCCAGGGAGAAGTCGATAATCTTCGGCAGGCTCGGAGCGCCGGTAGACACCAGCAGGTGCATCGCTGCCGACAACTCCATGAAGCCGGCGATCACTCCGCCATGCAATGCTGGCAATATCGGGTTACCAATATTGTCCTTGTTGGCCGGCAGTCGAAACAGCAGCTCATCCCCCAACCGGGTGCATTCCACACCGATCAGCTTGGCATAGGGCACCAGGTCCAGAAGTGCGTCGTAATTGCCGCGAGCGAGGGCCTGCTCCAGGCGGGTCTTGAACCGATGGGTCATGCCTGCTCTCCCCTGATCGTGCTGCCCAGCCCATGCGTGCCTTTAAGACGCTTGCCCATGCGCATGAACGTGCCCACCACATGGGCGATGGGCTGTTGCGGATCGTCCTGATAGGCCACCCCCCGGGTAAAGATCACATCAGTGGTGACCCGGTAGCATTGGGCAAAGCCATAGACCGGCTTATGGGGCTCGGCCGGGTGCATGTAATCGATGCGCAGGTCCAGGGTCGGGCACACCTCGAATTCGGCTAATACGCACAGGGTGGCCATGCCGCAGGCCGTGTCCATCAAGGAAGTCAGCGCGCCACCATGGATCACTCCGGTGAGGGGGTCACCGACGATATGCGCGCCGTAAGGCAGCACGAGGGTCATGCCCTCCTCACTGGCCGCATGCACGGCGACACCCAGCACCTGGCAGTGGCGCAGCGCCGAAACAAAGCGCGCAGCACGCTCTAACAAGGGGTTTTCGGTCATTGGTTTTAGACTCTTATTAGTGTGAATCCGGCGGACTAAAAACGCCGAAAAAAGTTTCTGTGCGAAAAGGTATATATATCTGTGGGATAAAAGGAACTAATGCTGGCCCATTAGGCTCGAAAGGCCAGTAGATATCTTCAATAAGGAGAAACACCCCATGCGCAAGACATTAGCTATTTCCATGATGCTGGCCGCTGCCCTCGGCCTGGCTGCCTGCGACAAGAAATCCGAAGACAAAGCCCAAGACGCTGCTGCCCATAAAGAGCAAGCTCAGCAAGACATGGCTAAAGCACAGGATAAAGTGAACGACGCTGCGAAAGAAAACGCCGATGCTGCCAAAGCTCAGGCTGAAGCTAACGAAGCTGCTGCAAAAGAAGCTGCACCTGCCGCACCAGCAGAGCCTGCCAAGCCTTAATAGGCTGGTCTGATTCCGCAAAAAAGCCCGCTTAGATAGCGGGCTTTTTTTGTCTGCTTATTTTGCGCCGGCCACAGGCGTAATCAAAGTGCGGTCTCTTTGACCGACTCCGGCGCAGACATATCGGTCGGGGTATAGACCATCACTTGCAGCACCGCAGAATGAAATTCTCGGTGATAAAGCACCAGCACCACCCCGCTGCTCATCAACATGAACAGCCAAGGGCTGACAAACCAGGCCAGCATGGTCATGCCGAAATAATAAGAACGCAGCCCAAGGTTGAATTGGTTGGCCGCCATGGAAATCACCCGTGCCGCCCGGGACGCGAACGCCTTGCGTTCCTGTTCCGAGACTTGTCGCTCACCGATCATCGGCGCCGAACCCACCAGCACCGCCGCAAAGTTGTACTGGCGCATACACCAGCTGAAGGTAAAAAACGCATAGACAAATACCAGTGCCAGGCAAAGCAATTTGATCTCCGACATCCCGCGGGACGCCTGCTGCACCATGGGAATGTCCGCCAGCAACGACACCGCCCGTTCGGAAGCGCCGAGCACAGTGAGAATACCGGCGAGAATGATCAAGGTGCTGGAGGCAAAGAACGAGGCATTGCGTTCCAGGTTGCCGATCACGCTGGCGTCGGCGATGCGGTTATCGCGCAATAGCATGCGGCGCATCCAGTCTTCGCGATACAGATGCAGCACGCTGGCCAGACACGCAGTGTCACGGGCTTTCCAGGTGGCGTAACGGGTATAGCCGCCCCAGCAGATAACAAACCAGAGTGCGGCGAGCAGGTGAGTTTGGTTGGTTTCAACGAACGACATGCAGGTCCTATTACATGAGAGGGTGTGGCGAACGCGGTAAACCTGAGAGAGGACAAACCCTCCTTCCACTCTTACCGGGTTACAACTTTAGAAATATGTAACCTCATGCGCATAAAAAATGCCCCGTATCGATTGATACGGGGCATTTCAATACAGCCTCAAACAATCTGTTATGCGATGGCTTCGCTACGCTTGCCAAGCATTCGGTCAATCACCACCGCCACGACCAGGGTCATCACCGACGGCACCAGCCAGGCCAGGCCTTGCTCGCTCAGCGGCAAGTGTGTCAGTTGCGCCGGCATCCAATCCGCCAGGCCCGCGCCCTTAAGAGCGTCGATGCAACCAAAGATAAACGACACCAGCATTACCGGTCCGACAATACGCCCTTGCTCCTGCCAGAAATCCTTACAGAAGCTCAGCGCCACCAGCACGATGCACGGCGGGTAGATGGCAGTAAGTACCGGAATCGAGAAGGCGATCAGCTTGGTCAGGCCCAGGTTGGACACGAACAACGAGAACACTGCCAGGATTACTACCAGGGTCTTGTAGGACAGCGGCAGGATCTTGCTGAAGTACTCGGCGCAGGCGCAGGTCAGGCCTACTGCGGTGACCAGGCACGCCAGGGAAATCAGCACGGCAAGGAAGCCGCTGCCCAGGGAGCCGAACGTATGTTGCACGTAGGCGTGCAGTACCGCTGCCCCATTGCTGGCACCGGCGGCGACCGCATGGCTGCCCGAGCCCAGGCGGAACAGGCTGACGTACACCAGCGCCAGGCCCACGCCGGCTATCAGCCCGGCGATGATCGCGTAACGGGTGATCAGCTTGGGCGACTCAACACCGCGGGAGCGGATCGCGTTGACGATCACGATGCCGAACACCAGGGCACCCAGGGTATCCATGGTCAGGTAGCCGTTGATAAAACCTTGCGAGAATGGCGCGGCGACGTATTCCGTGGTGGCAACCCCTACCTCACCGGCCGGCAAGGCAAACGCGGCGATACCGAGGATGGCCAGGGCGATAATCTTCAGCGGTGCGAGGAAACGACCTACCGTGTCCAATAACCGGCCTGGATACAGCGAGACAAAGAACACCACCAGGAAATATACCGAGCTGTAGAGGAACAGCGCCAACGGACTTTCACCGGTCAACGGCGCAAGACCCACTTCAAATGACACCGTCGCAGTGCGCGGGGTCGCGAACAGCGGCCCTACCGCCAGGTACGCCGCCGCCGCCAGCAGGCCACCGGCGATCTTGCCGATCGGGCTGCTCAGCGCATCCATGCCACCACCGACCTTGGCCAGGGCAATCACGGTGACCACCGGCAAACCGACCGCAGTGATCAAGAAGCCCAGCGCCGCCATCCAGACATGGGGCCCGGACTGCAAGCCAACGATAGGCGGGAAGATGATGTTGCCGGCGCCCACGAACAGGGCAAAGGTCATAAAGCCCAACGCCAGGATATCCTGGCTTTTCAACACTTTCATTTGAGGAAATACCACACTACTGAATCGGAATTTAGAGAGGGCTTCCCTATGGATGAGGGAAATGCTGCCGGCCCTGATGGGGGCTGACCGTACCAGCGCGCAGCTTCCTTTTGGGATGCGGACGCATAAAGAGGCGGCTAGGGTACAGAATTAGGCTGACAAACGCACTGTTGCGGGGCGCTCTGTCCGATAAGCGACATTTGAATGTCGCGTTTTCATACTTAATTTGCCCATACAGTTTTTTGTAGGAGCGAGTTCGCTCGCGAAAAACCCACAGGCGCCGCGTTCATTCAGGCAGCACGCGTTATCGTTGACGTTTTTCGCGAGCAAGCTCGCTCCTACAGAAGGGCCATATCGCAGACACAGAATGCACAAAGGCCACCCGAAGGTGGCCTTTGTGTGGTGAAGCGTCAGCTAAGCGCGAGGCTTACTTGACAGCCCAACCAGTCAGCTCGGCCAGGGCCTTGCCGATGTCTGCCAGCGAACGCACGGTTTTAACACCTGCGTCTTGCAGAGCAGCGAATTTCTCGTCTGCAGTGCCTTTGCCGCCAGAGATGATTGCGCCAGCATGGCCCATGCGCTTGCCCGCAGGGGCAGTCACACCAGCGATGTAGGAAACAACCGGCTTGGTCACGTGTGCCTTGATGTAGGCAGCCGCTTCTTCTTCGGCCGAACCGCCGATCTCACCGATCATCACGATCGCTTCGGTCTTCGGGTCTTCCTGGAACAGCTTCAGGATGTCGATGAAGTTCGAGCCTGGGATCGGGTCACCGCCGATGCCGACGCAAGTCGACTGACCGAAACCGGCGTCAGTGGTCTGCTTCACAGCTTCGTAGGTCAGGGTGCCGGAACGGGAAACGATACCGACTTTACCTGGCAAGTGAATGTGACCTGGCATGATGCCGATCTTGCATTCGCCTGGGGTGATCACGCCTGGGCAGTTAGGGCCGATCAGGACTACGCCCAGCTCGTCGCACTTAACTTTAGCGTCCAGCATGTCCAGGGTAGGAATGCCTTCGGTGATGCACACGATCAGCTTGATGCCGCCGAATGCCGCTTCCAGGATCGAGTCCTTGCAGAAAGGAGCTGGAACGTAGATCACGCTGGCGGTGGCGCCAGTGGCTTCTACTGCTTCTTTCACGGTGTTGAACACGGGCAGGCCCAGGTGCTCGGTGCCGCCTTTGCCTGGTGTTACGCCGCCAACCATCTGGGTGCCGTACTCGATGGCTTGCTGGGTGTGGAAACTACCTTGCGAACCGGTAATACCCTGGCAGATAACTTTGGTGTCTTTATTGATCAGGACGCTCATTACTTGCCCTCCGCAGCTTTGACAACTTGTTGAGCAGCGTCGGTCAGGCTGGTAGCCGCGATGATGTTCAAACCGCTTTCTGCCAGTACTTTAGCGCCCAGTTCAGCGTTGTTACCTTCAAGGCGCACAACAACCGGGATTTTGACGCCGACTTCTTTCACTGCACCGATGATGCCTTCGGCAATCATGTCGCAACGAACGATGCCGCCGAAGATATTGACCAGTACTGCAGCGACGTTGGAGTCGGACAGGATGATCTTGAACGCTTCGGTAACGCGCTCCTTGGTAGCGCCACCACCTACGTCGAGGAAGTTGGCTGGCTTGCCGCCATGCAGGTTGACGATGTCCATGGTACCCATGGCCAGGCCAGCACCGTTGACCATGCAACCGATGTTACCTTCCAGGGCTACGTAGTTCAGTTCGAACTTGGCAGCGTGCGCTTCGCGCGGATCGTCTTGCGACGGATCGTGGAAAGTCTTCAGCTTAGGCTGACGGTACATGGCGTTGGCGTCGATGTTGATCTTGGCGTCGAGGCAGTGCAGATCACCGTCAGCCTTGATCACCAGCGGGTTCACTTCCAGCAGGGCCAGATCGTGATCCTGGAACAGTTTGGCCAGACCTACGAAGATCTTGGCGAACTGGGCAACTTGCTTGCCTTCCAGGCCCAGCTGGAAAGCCAGTTCACGACCCTGGAATGGCTGTGCGCCAACCAGTGGATCGATAGTGGCTTTCAGGATTTTTTCTGGGGTTTCGTGAGCGATCTTCTCGATGTCCACGCCACCTTCGGTGGAAGCCATGAATACGATGCGACGGCTCGAACGGTCAACGACAGCGCCCAGGTACAGCTCTTTAGCGATATCAGTGCACGATTCAACCAGGATCTTGGTGACTGGCTGGCCATTGGCATCAGTCTGGTAAGTCACCAGACGCTTGCCCAGCCACTGCTGTGCGAAGGCCTTGGCGTCTTCTTTGCTGCGAACCAGCTTGACGCCGCCCGCTTTACCGCGACCACCGGCGTGGACCTGGGCTTTGACAACCCACTCGCTGCCGCCGATTTTGTCGCAAGCTTCTGCTGCTGCTTCCGGGGTGTCTACTGCGTAGCCCTTGGAAACTGGCAGGCCGTATTCAGCGAACAGCTGCTTACCCTGATACTCGTGAAGATTCATGCTTTTTACCGTCTTCGTTAGGTACTGCGCATTCGGCGCTGCGCTCATTATGAGTGCCGCGCCACCTGTGACTGCTGCTCGCGCAACCTGCGGGGCTTATGGCCCGTAAAGCTGCGCAAGGCTGCGTCCAGCGGATATTCCGCGGTGAGTCTTGCGCGCAAGGCTCACGACGGGCAACTCCGCCGTGGTTTCTTATTATCTCGCTTAGCGCTTCTTCTTGTTGGCGATGTGGATGGCGCCGCCATTCACTGCCAACGCGGCTTCATGCAGCGCTTCGGACAGGGTCGGATGGGAGAAGACCATCATGCCGATGTCCTCGGCACTGGTGCCGAATTCCATGCCGATCGCGCCCTGCTGAACCAGTTCTGCAGCGCTTGGGCCAATCACGTGAACGCCCAATACGCGGTCAGTCTTGGCATCAGCGATGACCTTGACAAAACCACCGGTGTCGTTGGCTGCCATGGCACGGCCAGAAGCAGCGAACGGGAAGGTGCCGACGTTAACTTCAACACCTTCGTTTTTCAACTGCTGTTCGTTCTTGCCGACCCATGCAATTTCCGGGTGGGTGTAGATAACCGATGGAATCAGGTCGTAGTTCATCTGGGTCTTGTGGCCCTTGATGCGCTCGACAACCATGATGCCTTCTTCGGAAGCCTTGTGCGCCAGCATCATGCCGCGAACCACATCACCGATGGCGTAAACACCTGGAACAGCGGTAGAGCAATGATCATCGACATGGATGAAGCCACGTTCGTCGATCTCTACACCGCTGTCGGAAGCCAGCAGGTCGTTGGTCACCGGACGGCGGCCAACAGCCACGATCAGCTTGTCGAAGGTGATGGTCTGCTCGCCATCCTTGTCGGTGTAGGTCACCACGACTTCTTCGCCGTTGACCTTGGAGCCAGTCACGCGAGCGCCGAGCTTGATGTCCAGACCTTGCTTGGTCAGGGTTTTCAGCGCTTCTTTGGACACGGCGGTGTCGGCAGCCAGCAGGAACGTGTCCAGGGCTTCCAGCACGGTGACCTTGGAACCCAGGCGGGACCAGACCGAACCCAGCTCCAGGCCGATCACACCGGCGCCGATCACGCCCAGGCGCGCAGGCACGGCTTGGAATTCCAGGGCGCCGGTCGAATCAACGATTACGTTCTGGTCAACCGGAGCCGGTGGAATGTCGATTGGGCGCGAGCCTGGGGCCAGGATCACGTTTTCGGCTTCGATGACTTCAACCGAACCGTCCGGCTTGGTGACTTCGACTTTCTTGCCCGCCAGCAGCTTGCCGTGGCCTTGGATGGACGTCACGCCGTTGGCCTTGAACAAGGTGGCAACGCCGGAAGTCAGGCCCTTGACGATGTTGGCTTTGCGACCAACCATGGCAGGAACGTCCATGCGCAGGGTCTCACGGCTGATCCCTTGGATACCGTGAATGGCCAGGCCGTCTTGGGCTTCGTGGAATTTCCAGGAGCTGTCCAGCAGCGCCTTGGACGGAATGCAGCCAACGTTCAGGCAAGTACCGCCCAGCGCCAGTTTGCCTTCCTTGTCGGTGTATTTTTCGATGCAGGCAGTCGAGAGGCCCAGTTGCGCGGCCTTGATGGCGGCAACATAGCCGCCAGGGCCTGCACCAATCACTACAACGTCAAATTTCTGTGTCATGAAAATAGATCCTCTATTTGCGACAAGCTTTTAGCCACAAGCCGCAAGCCAAGCTGCTTTTTCCTACAGCTTGTAGCTCGCAACTTGCGGCTGCTTCTATCAGATGTCCAGGAGCAGGCGAGCCGGGTCTTCCAGCAGGTTCTTGATGGTCACCAGGAACGTCACGGCTTCTTTACCGTCGATCAGGCGGTGATCGTAAGACAGTGCCAGGTACATCATTGGGCGGATCACGACCTGGCCATTGATGGCCATCGGACGCTGGATGATGTTGTGCATGCCCAGGATCGCAGCTTGCGGTGGGTTGACGATCGGCGTCGACATCATCGAACCGAAGGTACCACCGTTGGTGATGGTGAAGGTACCACCGGTCATCTCGTCGATGGTCAGCTTGCCGTCACGGGCTTTCTTGCCGAAGCCGGCGATGCCGCCTTCGATTTCAGCCAGGCTCATCAGCTCGGCGTTACGCAGTACCGGAACCACCAGGCCACGGTCGCTGGACACGGCAACGCCGATGTCTGCATAGCCGTGGTAGACGATGTCGCTGCCGTCGATGGAAGCGTTGACAGCCGGGAAGCGCTTCAGCGCTTCGGTGGCCGCTTTGACGAAGAACGACATGAAGCCCAGGCGCACGCCGTTGTGGGACTTCTCGAACAGATCCTTGTACTTCGAACGCAGGGCCATGACTTCGGTCATGTCGACTTCGTTGAAAGTGGTCAGCATCGCCATGTTCGACTGGGCTTCAACCAGGCGCTTGGCCACGGTGGCACGTACACGGGTCATCGGTACACGCTTCTCGGTGCGGTCGCCGGCAGCGAACACCGGAGCAGCGGCAGCCGGAGCAGCAGCCTTGGCAGGTGCGGCAGCCGGGGCGTTTTTCTTGGCTTCAACGGCAGCAACCACGTCTTCCTTGGTCACGCGGCCGTCTTTGCCGGTGCCCTTGATGGAAGCCAGGTTGATACCATTTTCATCAGCCAGTTGACGTGCAGCCGGTGCAGCGATTGGATCTTCGCCACCGGCAGCCGGTGCGGCGGCAGGCGCCGAAGCAGCCGGTGCAGCAGCAGCGGCGACAGGAGCAGGAGCTGCAGCAGCGCTGCCCTCTTCGATCGAACCCAGTACCTGGTTCGACAGAACGGTAGCGCCCTCTTCAGCCACGATCGCGCCCAGCACGCCGTCAGCTTCAGCCAACACTTCGAGTACGACTTTGTCAGTCTCGATGTCAACGATCAGCTCGTCACGCTTGACGGCGTCGCCTGGTTTCTTGTGCCAGGTGGCAACGGTGCCATCGGCAACCGATTCCGGGAATGACGGGGCTTTGATTTCGATAGCCATTATCTGTAGGTCCTTAAAATTCGGTTTCAGTCAGCGCGAAGGCGTTAAACAGTGAAAGCATCTTGCAGCAGTTTTTCCTGCTGCTCGGCGTGCATCGACGCATAACCACAGGCAGGTGCAGCAGAAGCATCACGACCGGCGTACTCCAGGCCCAGGGCCTTGTTGTGGTTGCCGATGCTGCGACGCAGATGATGCTGGCTGCTGTACCAGGCGCCCTGGTTCATCGGTTCTTCCTGACACCACACTACGTTCGTGAGGTTGGTGTAAGGCGCGATGATCTCCATGAGGTCATCTTCCGGGAACGGATAAAGCTGCTCGATACGCACGATAGCAATGTCTTCGCGGCCTTCGGCACGGCGTTTTTCCAGCAGATCGTAGTAGACCTTGCCGCTGCACAGGATCAGGCGAGTGACCTTGGCGGCGTCCAGTGTGTCGATCTCTGGAATCACGGTCTGGAACGAACCTTCGGCCAGGTCTTCCAGGGTCGAGACGGCCAGTTTGTGGCGCAACAGCGATTTCGGCGTGAGTACGACCAGCGGCTTGCGCAGCGGGCGGATCACCTGGCGACGCAGCAAATGGTAGATCTGCGCCGGGGTGGTCGGCACGCACACCTGGATGTTGTGCTCGGCACACAGCTGCAGGTAACGCTCCAGACGTGCCGAAGAGTGCTCCGGCCCCTGACCTTCATAACCGTGTGGCAGCAGCATGGTCAAACCGCACAGACGGCCCCACTTGTGCTCGCCGCTGGTGATGAACTGGTCGATCACCACCTGGGCACCGTTGGCAAAGTCGCCGAACTGGGCTTCCCAGATCACCAACGCGTTCGGCGTGGTGGTCGAGTAGCCGTATTCGAACGCCAGTACGGCTTCTTCGGACAGGAACGAATCGTACAGGTCGAAACGTGGCTGGCCTTCGTACAGGTGTTGCAACGGAATGTAAGTGGAAGCGTCTTTCTGGTTGTGCAGAACCGCATGACGGTGCGAGAACGTACCACGGCCGATGTCCTGGCCGGTCATGCGGATCGGGTGACCTTCGAACGCCAGGGTCGCGTACGCCATGGTTTCAGCGTAACCCCAGTTGATCGGCAGGCCGCCGGCTTGCATCTTCTGACGATCTTCGTAGATCTTCGCCACCTGGCGCTGAACGACGAAACCTTCGGGAATTTCCAGCAGCTTGGCAGAAAGCTCCTGCAAGGTCTTCAGGTCGAAGGACGTATCGTGACGCGCAGTCCAGGTGTGGCCCAGGTACGGACGCCAGTCGACGAAAAGCTCCTTGTTCGGTTCCTTGACCAGGCTTTTTACTACATGCAGGCCATTGTCCAGGGCGTTGCGGTATTCGTCGACTTTCGCCTGGACACGTTCATCATCCACCACGCCGGCCTTGGTCAGGCTTTCGGCGTACAGCTCACGAGTGGTGCGCTGCTTGGTGATCTGCTGATACATCAATGGCTGGGTGCCGCTTGGCTCGTCCGCTTCGTTGTGACCGCGACGGCGGTAGCAAACCAGGTCGATCACCACATCACGCTTGAACTGCATGCGGTAGTCGACAGCCAGTTGGGTCACGAACAGCACGGCTTCCGGATCATCGCCATTCACGTGCAGGATCGGCGCCTGGATCATCTTGGCAACGTCGGTGGC
Source organism: Pseudomonas khavaziana (assembly GCF_036704165.1). Lineage (NCBI taxonomy): Bacteria > Pseudomonadati > Pseudomonadota > Gammaproteobacteria > Pseudomonadales > Pseudomonadaceae > Pseudomonas > Pseudomonas khavaziana. The sequence continues at coordinate 2,205,638 of NZ_CP129946.1, read as the reverse complement.
GTACTCGGTGGAGCGCGCATCCAGCGGGTTGCTGATGGTAAAGCCGACCTGGTTGTTGATGACGATGTGAACGGTACCGCCAGTCTTGAAGCCGCGAGTCTGCGACATCTGGAACGTTTCCAGGACCACGCCCTGACCGGCGAATGCCGCGTCACCGTGGATGGAAATCGGCAGGACCTTCTCACCGGTGGCGTCGTTACGACGATCCTGGCGAGCACGTACCGAACCCTCGACCACTGGCGAAACAATTTCCAGGTGGGATGGGTTGAACGCCATGGCCAGGTGAACTTCACCGCCGGTGGTCATCACGTTGGACGAGAAGCCCTGGTGGTACTTAACGTCACCGGAACCCAGCTCGACCTTCTTCTTACCTTCGAACTCGTCGAACAGCTCACGCGGGTTCTTGCCGAAGGTGTTGACCAACACGTTCAGGCGACCACGGTGAGCCATGCCGATCACGACTTCCTTGGTGCCGTAGGAACCGGAACGCTGGATCAGTTCGTCGAGCATCGGAATCAGGCTCTCGCCGCCTTCCAGGCCGAAACGCTTGGTGCCTGGGTATTTGGTGCCCAGGTATTTCTCCAGGCCTTCGGCTGCGGTCACGCGCTCCAGCAAGTGGCTGCGCACATCAGCGGACAATACCGGGCGGCCACGCACGCCTTCCAGGCGGTGCTGGAACCAGTGGCGCTGCTCGGAATCGGTGATATGCGTAAATTCAGCGCCAATGGTGCGGCAATATGTCTGCTGCAACGCTTCGTGAATTTCGCGTAGGCTCGCTTCCTCTTTGCCGATGAACAGGTCGCCGGCACGGAAGGTCGTATCAAGATCGGCATTGGTCAAGCCGTAATGATTGATCGACAGGTCTGCAGGTGCAGGACGCTGCCACAGCCCCAGCGGGTCAAGCTGGGCTGCCTGGTGGCCACGCATACGGTAGGCCTGGATCAGTCGCAGTACTTCAACTTGCTTCTTCTCATGCTCGCTGCTCACGCTGCCGGCGGAAACCGGCTGGGCGCGGCGCTGGTTCTTTGCCAGCAGCACGAACTGATCGCGAATTGTTGCGTGCGATACATCGGTGGCAGCGTTGCCGTCTGAAGACAACGTCTGAAATTTGGTGCGCCATTCTTCTGGCACAGCGTTAGGGTCGTGCAGGTAGAGCTCATAAAGCTCTTCCACATAGGCAGCGTTACCACCTGAAAGATAGCCGCTGTTCCACATGCGCTGCATCACGCTTTCTTGCATGCTTGGTCACCCTCGATTTGGGGACACCACCGGCGAAAACACCGAGTCTGCTTGCAAAAGGCCAAGTGCAGCGACCAAAACAAGCCACTTAGGATCACGCTGATAGTTCGGGTACCAACCCGAATGCCCCTGCTTGTCTCATTTCTTCAAAATAAGAGCCGCGGCTTTGTAAGTCGCTGCTCAAGTTAAAACTACGGCGCCGGTTGAAGCCTGCGCCGCAGCATTTACGGGCACAACGGTCCTGCTATTACTACAACGTCAGTTACACGCCGCTCTGCAGCAGCATGTTACGGATGTGACCAATGGCCTTAGTCGGGTTCAGGCCCTTGGGACATACGTTGACGCAGTTCATGATCCCGCGGCAGCGGAATACGCTGAACGGGTCATCCAGCGAAGCCAGGCGCTCGGACGTCTTGGTATCACGGCTGTCTGCCAGGAAGCGGTACGCTTGCAGCAAGGCAGCTGGGCCCAGGAACTTGTCCGGGTTCCACCAGAAGGACGGGCACGAAGTCGAGCAGCAAGCGCACAGGATGCACTCGTACAAGCCATCGAGCTTTTCACGCTCTTCAGGGGACTGCAGACGCTCGATGGCCGGAGCCGGCGTGTCATTCTGCAGGAACGGCTTAACTTTCTCGTATTGCTTGTAGAAGATGCTCATATCGACGACCAGGTCACGGATAACCGGCAAACCTGGCAGAGGACGAACGATCAGCTTGTTACCTTTGACAACAGCGGACAGCGGCGTGATACACGCCAGGCCGTTCTTGCCATTGATGTTCATGCCGTCGGAGCCGCAGACACCTTCACGGCAAGAGCGACGATAGGAGAAACCCTCGTCCTGTTCCTTGATCAGGGCCAGCACGTCCAGCACCATCAGGTCTTTACCACCGGTATCGACCGAGAATTCCTGCATGAACGGCGCGGCGTCCTGATCAGGGTTGTAGCGATAAACACTGACTTTCAACATGGCAGCCACCCTTAGTAAGTCCGAATCTTCGGTTCAAACGTCGGAACCGTCTTCGGCGAGAAGTTCACGGCACGCTTGGTCACGCGCTTGTCACCCGGGAAGTACAGGGTGTGGCACAACCAGTTTTCGTCATCGCGATCTTCAAAGTCTTCACGGGCGTGGGCACCACGGGATTCTTTACGAACCTCGGCGGCGATCGCCGTCGCTTCAGCCACTTCCAGCAGGTTCTGCAGTTCAAGGGCTTCGATACGAGCAGTGTTGAACGCCTGGCTCTTATCGTTAATCTTGACGTTGGCGATACGCTTGCGCAGATCGGCCAGCTGGGCAATGCCCTTCTGCATGTATTCGCCGGTACGGAACACACCGAAGTAGTTCTGCATGCAGTTCTGCAGCTCACGACGCAGGGTTGCCACGTCTTCGCCATCAGTGCGCTCGTTCAGAGCGTTGAGGCGCGCCAGGGCAGCTTCGATGTTGGCGTCGGTGGCGTCATCGTATTCGATGCCGTCGGTCAGCGCCTTTTCCAGGTGCAGGCCGGCAGCGCGGCCGAATACCACCAGGTCGAGCAGCGAGTTGCCGCCCAGGCGGTTGGCACCGTGAACCGATACGCAGGCCACTTCGCCTACCGCGAACAGACCATGAATGATCTCGTCCTGGCCATCGGCGTTCTGGGTGATCGCCTGGCCATGAATGTTGGTCGGCACGCCGCCCATCATGTAGTGGCAAGTCGGAACAACCGGCACCGGAGCAACCACCGGGTCAACGTGGGCAAAGGTCTTGGACAGCTCGCAGATACCTGGCAGGCGGCTGTGCAGCACTTCCTCACCAAGGTGATCGAGCTTGAGCAGTACGTGGTCGCCATTCGGGCCACAGCCGTTACCGGCGATGATCTCTTTAACCATCGAACGGGCTACTACGTCACGGCCAGCCAAGTCTTTGGCGTTCGGAGCATAACGCTCCATGAAACGCTCGCCATGCTTGTTGATCAGGTAGCCACCTTCGCCACGGCAACCTTCGGTCACCAATACACCGGCGCCGGCGATGCCGGTCGGGTGGAACTGCCACATTTCGATGTCTTGTACAGGTACGCCCGCGCGCAGTGCCATGCCGACGCCGTCACCGGTATTGATCAGGGCATTGGTGGTCGAAGCGTAGATACGACCTGCACCGCCGGTCGCCAGAACAGTAGCCTTGGCGCGGATGTAGGTGGTTTCACCGGTTTCGATGCAGATAGCGATCACACCGACGAACTCGCCTTGCGCGTTCTTGACCAGGTCAACCGCGTAGTACTCGTTCAGGAACGTGGTACCGGCTTTCAGGTTGCCCTGGTAAAGGGTGTGCAGCAGCGCGTGACCGGTACGGTCGGACGCGGCGCAGGTACGGGCAGCCTGGCCACCTTTACCGTAGTCCTTCGACTGGCCGCCGAATGGACGCTGGTAGATACGACCTTGCTCGGTACGGGAGAACGGCAGGCCCATGTGGTCCAGCTCGAACACCGCGGCCGGGCCTTCCTGACACATGTATTCGATAGCGTCCTGGTCACCGATGTAGTCGGAACCCTTGACGGTATCGTACATGTGCCAGCGCCAGTCATCGTTCGGGTCGGCGGACGCGATGGCGCAGGTGATGCCACCCTGGGCCGATACGGTGTGGGAGCGCGTCGGGAACACCTTGGTGATCACGGCAGTCTTGTGACCACCCTGGGCCAGCTGCAGCGCAGCGCGCATGCCAGCACCGCCGCCACCAATGATGATGGCGTCGAATGAAATAGTTGGAATGTTAGCCATGAATCAGATACCCCAAAGAATCTGCACACCCCAGACGAAGTAAGCGAACATCGCGACGCCGCATACTGCCTGGAAGAGGAAACGTACTGCAGTCGCGGACTTGCCCAGCGCCATCGGCGTCAGGTAGTCAGTCGCGATGGTCCACATGCCAACCCAGGCGTGAGCGCCCAGGGCTACAAGGGCCAGCAGACTGAAGATTCGCATCGCATTATGGGAAAACAGGCCATGCCATTGCTCATAGCCAATGCCCGGGTTTGCGACGAGGTATCCGATCAGGAAAATGAAATAAGCCGCGAGAACGACCGCAGACACACGCTGTGCCATCCAGTCATAGAGGCCCGAACGCGACAGATTCGTAACGCTGGTTACCATATCCAAACTCCTGCCAGAACGATCAGCACCACGGAAATGGCGATGATGATTTTCGAGCCCAGGCGGCCGCCTTCCAGCGTCTCACCGATGCCCATGTCCATGATCAAATGGCGCACACCGGCTACCAGGTGATACAGCAGAGAGGACAAGAGGCCCCATGCTACGAACTTGGCCAGCGGGCTGGTCAAGCATGCCTTCACCTCGGCGTATCCTTCCTCGGAACCCAGGGATTTGCTCAATGCATAAAGCATGATGCCCAAGCCCAGGAACAGGATGATGCCGGAAACACGGTGCAGGAACGACGTAACGCCGGTGATGGGGAGTTTGATGGTCCTTAGGTCTAGGTTTACAGGTCGTTGGCTATTCACGGCTTTTTTTCACACTGAAGAGCCCCTAACAATCAGGGCAAAGTTGTTGGGGAGTGCGACTGGTCAGGTAAGCACCACCCAGGGAGTGCGACCCCCAATGAAAGCAAGCCCAAAAGCCCTTGGCGGTCGGTGGCCGAGTATAGACAGTTAGGTTACTAATGACAACGCGCACACCTCACCCTAATAGCTGATTGCGCTGACGGGATAAAAGGCGTAAATGGCAGTCATTTTCGACGAAAAAGTACGGTTAAAGCCTTCTGGCGCAAGACTTTAGGCAAATTGACATCTGGATTTATATCAATATAGTGGTGCGGGCCCTGCGTGGGGGGTCTGTCTGATGATTTGAAGCATAAATAGGAGGCCACATGGCTGACAAAAAAGCGCAGTTGATCATCGAGGGCGCAGCCCCCGTCGAGCTGCCCATTTTAACCGGCACCGTTGGTCCCGATGTTATCGACGTACGGGGCCTGACGGCCACGGGCCGTTTTACTTTCGACCCAGGCTTCATGTCGACCGCTTCGTGCGAGTCGAAGATCACCTATATCGATGGTGATAATGGCATTCTGCTTCATCGCGGCTACCCGATCGAGCAACTGGCCGAACAATCGGACTACCTGGAAACCTGCTACCTGCTGCTAAATGGTGAATTGCCAACAGCCGAGCAGAAAGCCCAGTTCGTCAGCACTGTGAAGAACCACACCATGGTTCACGAGCAGTTGAAGACCTTCTTCAACGGCTTTCGTCGCGACGCCCACCCGATGGCCGTCATGTGCGGCGTGGTCGGCGCCCTGTCGGCCTTCTATCACGACTCCCTGGACATCAATAACCCGCAGCATCGCGAAATTTCCGCGATCCGCCTGGTTGCCAAGATGCCGACCCTGGCCGCAATGGTTTACAAGTACTCCATGGGCCAACCCATGATGTACCCGCGCAACGACCTGACGTACGCGGAAAACTTCCTGCACATGATGTTCAACACCCCGTGCGAGATCAAACCGATCAGCCCTGTGCTGGCCAAGGCCATGGACCGGATCTTCATCCTCCATGCCGACCACGAGCAGAACGCCTCCACCTCCACCGTACGCCTGGCCGGCTCTTCGGGTGCCAACCCGTTCGCCTGTATCGCCGCCGGCATCGCCGCACTGTGGGGCCCTGCCCACGGCGGTGCGAACGAAGCCGTGTTGACCATGCTCGATGAAATCGGCGATGTTTCCAACATCGACAAGTTCATTGCCAAGGCCAAGGACAAGAACGATCCGTTCAAGCTGATGGGCTTCGGTCACCGGGTCTACAAGAACCGCGACCCACGTGCCACTGTGATGAAGCAGACCTGCGACGAAGTGTTGAAGGAACTGGGCATCAAGAACGATCCGCAACTCGAACTGGCCATGCGCCTGGAAGAGATCGCCCTGACCGACCCGTACTTCATCGAACGCTCGCTGTACCCGAACGTCGACTTCTACTCGGGGATCATCCTCAAGGCGATCGGCATTCCAACCAGCATGTTCACCGTGATCTTCGCTTTGGCGCGGACTGTGGGCTGGATCTCCCACTGGAAGGAAATGCTCTCCAGCCCGTACAAGATTGGCCGCCCGCGCCAGCTGTACACCGGCTACGAGTCGCGTGACATTACCAAGCTGGAAGATCGCAAGTAAGCACTTAAGGGCTTGCCTGTAATGAGAACGGCCTCCCTCAGTGGAGGCCGTTTTTATTTGGGGTGCCTGGTGTGCCGCCATCGGGAGCAAGTCGAATCGTCGCACCGCCCCTCCCACACTTGACTGTGTTCACAAGTTGAAATCTGCGAACCCAATCCAGTGTGGGAGGGGCGGTGCGACGATTCGACTTGCTCCCGATGAGACCAGTAGCAGCCCCCCATAAATCCCAGACAAAAAAATACCCCGGCCTTTCGACCGGGGCATTTTTCTATCCAGCTATAACCTTAGTGGTTAACCGCCCCACTCGCCCCCAGGCCAGTCTGCGAACGCACAAACTGCGGGAAGTACAGCGCACGCTCTTTCTCTGCCGCCGCCGACTTGTCGGTGATGGAGAAGAACCAGATGCCGATGAACGCAATGATCATCGAGAACAGAGCCGGGTACTCGTACGGGAAGATGGCTTTTTCGTGGTGCAGGATCGAGACCCAGATGGTCGGGCCGAGGATCATCAGGCCCACGGCACTGATCAAGCCCAGCCAGCCGCCGATCATGGCGCCACGGGTGGTGAGGTTTTTCCAGTACATGGAAAGCAGCAGCACCGGGAAGTTACAGCTGGCGGCAATCGAGAACGCAAGGCCGACCATGAACGCAATGTTCTGGCTTTCGAACAGGATACCCAGGCCGATAGCCAGCACTGCCAGGGCGATGGTGGTGATCTTCGACACGCGAATCTCATCCTTCTCGTTGGCCTTGCCCTTCTTGATCACGCTGGCGTACAGGTCATGGGATACCGCCGAAGCTCCGGCCAGGGTCAAGCCGGCAACCACCGCGAGGATGGTGGCGAAGGCCACGGCCGAGATGAAGCCCAGGAAGATGCTGCCACCCACCGCGTTGGCCAGGTGCACCGCCGCCATGTTGTTACCGCCGAGCAAAGCGCCTGCCGCATCCTTGAACGCCGGGTTGGTGCTGACCAACAGGATCGCGCCGAAGCCGATGATAAAGGTCAGGATATAGAAGTAGCCGATGAAGCCCGTAGCGTACAGCACGCTCTTACGCGCTTCCTTGGCGTCGCTCACGGTGAAGAAACGCATCAGGATGTGCGGCAGGCCGGCGGTACCGAACATCAGGGCCAGGCCAAGGGAGAATGCCGAGATAGGGTCTTTCACCAGGCCGCCCGGGCTCATGATCGCTTCACCTTTGGGGTGAACCTTGATCGCTTCGGCAAACAGCATGTTGAAGTCGAAGTTGACGTGCTTCATCACCATCAGCGCCATGAACGAGGCACCGGACAGCAACAGCACCGCCTTGATGATCTGCACCCAGGTGGTCGCCAGCATGCCGCCGAACAACACGTACAGGCACATCAGGATGCCGACCAGGATCACCGCCACATGGTAGTCCAGGCCGAACAGCAACTGGATCAGCTTGCCCGCGCCAACCATCTGCGCGATCAGGTAGAACGCCACCACCACCAGCGAGCCACAGGCCGAGAGGCTGCGGATCTGGGTTTGCCCGAGGCGATAGGACGCCACGTCGGCAAAGGTGTATTTGCCCAGGTTACGCAGGCGCTCGGCGATCAGGAACAGGATGATCGGCCAGCCCACCAGGAAGCCGATCGAGTAGATCAGGCCGTCGTAGCCAGAGGTAAACACCAGCGCGGAAATACCCAGGAAGGACGCCGCCGACATATAGTCGCCGGCAATCGCCAGGCCGTTCTGGAAACCGGTGATCTTGCCGCCTGCCGCATAGTAGTCGGCCGCCGACTTGTTGCGCTTGGACGCCCAGTAGGTGATGCACAACGTCGCGCCGACAAAGGCCACGAACATCAGGATCGCTGCGATATTCAGCGGTTGCTTGTGCACTTCACCGGTCAATGCATCTGCCGCCCAAACGGCGGGAGCAAAGACGCTAGCGCCGAATACAGCCAATAGACGACGGATCATTGCGCAGCCTCCTTGAGAATCGCATTGTTCAGGTCGTCGAATTCGCCATTGGCGCGTCGCACATAGATGCCGGTGAGGATGAAGGCCGAGACAATCAGCCCGACCCCGATAGGGATGCCCCAGGTGATGGATGAACCGGGGCTGAGCTTGGCCCCCAGTACTTGCGGCCCGTAGGCGATCAATAGGATGAAACCGGAGTAAAGCCCTAGCATGATCGCCGAGAGAATCCAGGCGAACTTTTCCCTTTTCCTGACCAGCTCCTTGAAACGCGGGCTGTTTTGAATCGAGAGGTAAATGCTGTCGTTCATTGTTTTTATCCTCGCAGCACAGCTTTTTTATTATTGGAACGTATCCACTGTATGCGGCTGTGGAAAGGGTTCCAGACGACCTTAGTAGTAGATCGAGTGTAGCGAGGGATGGCTAAAGCGCAGGAAGATTTGAGGCGGGGCGAAACCAGTGTGGGAGGGGGCTTGCTCCCGATAGCGGTGTACCAGTCAAAAAATCTGTGACTGACATACCGCTATCGGGAGCAAGCCCCCTCCCACAGGGGTGCATCAGTGGCTTTTATTTAGCGGTCCATTCGGCCACGCGCTCAGGGTGCTTGGCCACCCAATCCTTGGCCGCCGCATCAGGCTTGGCGCCTTCCTGGATAGCGAGCATGACTTCGCCGATCTCATCCTTGGAGGCCCACTGGAATTTCTTCAGGAAAGCCGCCACTTCCGGTGCTTTCTTCTCCAGGCCCTTGCTGCCGATGCTGTTGACGGTTTCAGCAGCACCATAAATCCCTTTGGGGTCTTCCAGGAAACGCAGTTTCCACTTGGCAAACATCCAGTGCGGCACCCAACCGGTCACGGCAATGGAGTCCTGCTTGTCTTCGGCACGGGTCAGTTCGGCGATCATCGCCGCGCCCGAGCTGGCTTGCAGCTTGTAGTCCAGGCCATATTGCTTGATGGCTTCGTCGGTCTTGAGCATTACGCCTGAACCGGCGTCGATGCCGACAATCTTGTTCTTGAAGGTGGTATCGGTCTTGAGGTCTTCGATGGATTTGGCCTTGACGTACTCCGGCACGATCAAGCCAATCTTCGCATCCTTGAAGTTAGGGCCGTAGTCGACCACCTTATCTTTGTTCTTGGCCCAGTATTCGCCATGGGTCACAGGCAGCCAGGCAGAGAGCATGGCATCGAGTTTGCCGGTGGCGACGCCCTGCCACATGATCCCGGTGGCGACGGCTTGCAGCTTCACGTCGTAGCCAAGTTTTTCCCTGATCACTTCTGCCGCCACGTGAGTGGTGGCCACGCTGTCGGACCAGCCGTCCACGTAGCCGAGGCTCAGGGTCTTGCTGTCGGCGCTGGCCAGTGTGGAGCCCATCGCAACCACCAACGTGGCAGCTGCGCCCAAGAGTCGTCGCATCTTCATAGTACTTCCCCGAAAGTGCTGCGCCCGACGGATGCCGAGCGACGTCAAACTGTTGTTATAGGGTGCACCGCGCCTCCTTCACGCGCATCGATCCGGTTGCCCAAGACATCAGTGGAGTTCTGACCCTTCGATAATCAACCTGCCGGGTCCATGGACCTGCTCTGCCAGCGACCTCGGCTGAGCAAGAAACGACATCACATAGCCAGCAGGAAGCCTCCTACAACTTGACGCCAGAATCCCGCCCGAACTTTGCATGTCAAAATCATGCAGCCGCACTGAAAGGAGTCAATTGCGGGTAAGATGCGCGCCTTTGCTCCCCCAGATAAGCCGACCATGCCCGCGACTGCCCGCTTCCCTGCCCTGCCCTATTTCCTCGCCTTGATCCTCGGCTTGCTCGCCCTTGTCGGCTACTGGTACGGCCTCGGCCGGCCGGTGGTGTTGCCGGACGTCGCCAGCGCCAGCCACAAGATGCAATGTGCGTCCTATACGCCGTTCGACAAGGACCAATCGCCCTTCGACCAGCCGTTCAAGCTGCGCCCCGAGCGCATGGACGCCGACCTGGCGCTGCTTGCCACACGCTTTGAATGCATTCGCACCTACTCCATGACGGGCCTGGAGTCCTTGCCCGACCTGGCGCGCAAGCATGGCTTGAAGGTGATGGCCGGGGCCTGGGTCAGCAGCGATCCAGTGGCGACCGAGAAAGAAATCAACGAGCTGATCGCTGCTGCCAACGCTAATCCTGACATCGTCACCTCGGTGATCGTCGGCAACGAAGCCCTGTTGCGCAAGGAAGTGACCGCCAAGCAATTGGTGGCGCTGATTCAAACAGTCAAAGGCCAGATCAAGCAGCCGGTCACCTACGCCGATGTCTGGGAGTTCTGGCTGCAACACCCGGAAATCGCCCCGGCGGTGGATTTCCTCACCATTCACCTGCTGCCGTACTGGGAAGATGATCCGTCCGGCATCGACCAGGCGCTCAAGCACGTGGGCGATGTACGCCAGACCTTCGGCCACAAGTTCGCGCCCAAGGACATCGTGATCGGCGAGACCGGCTGGCCCAGCGAAGGCCGCCAGCGCGAAACCGCCGTGCCAAGCCGGGTCAATGAAGCCAAGTTCATGCGTGGCTTCGTGGCCATGGCCGAAGCCAATGGCTGGCGCTACAACTTGATCGAAGCCTTTGACCAACCTTGGAAGCGCGCCAGTGAAGGTGCCGTCGGCGGGTATTGGGGGCTGTTCGATGCAGACCGCCAGGACAAAGCCATCCTCGCCGGCCCCGTGACCAATGTACCGTACTGGCCGCTGTGGCTGGGCGTCGGCGGGCTCATCCTGCTCGGCACCCTGATGCTCGGTGGCCGTGTGCGCAGCCTACGCTCGGCGCTGCTGCTGCCCTTACTGGGCGCCGTTGCAGCCTGCTCCATTGGCACCTGGGCCGAACTGACCCGTGTCACCGCACGCTTCAATGATGAGTGGGTATGGGCCGGTTTGCTGGTGGTATTGAACATGCTGGTGCTGGCCCACGCCGCCCTGGCCCTCAGCGCCCGTGACGGCTGGCGCGCGCGCGCGTTCGACTGGCTGGAGCAACGTGCCGGTTGGCTGGTGGCGATTGCCGGGTTTGCCGGGGCGGTAATGATGCTGGCGCTGGTGTTTGACCCGCGTTACCGCAGCTTTCCGAGCGCGGCGCTGCTGCTGCCCGCCATGGTGTACCTGGTGCGCCCGGTAACCGGGCCGCGTCGGGAGATTGCGCTGCTGGCCTTCATTATCGGTGCCGGCATTGCACCGCAGTTGTACCGGGAAGGCTTGCTGAACCAGCAGGCTTGGGGCTGGGCGGTGGTCAGCGTGCTCATGGTTGCAGCTTTGTGGCGCTGCTTGCGGGTGCGCAAGGCTTAACACTGTCATCGGGAGCAAGCCCCCTCCCACACTTGACCGAATTCACAAATAGAAATATGTGAACCCAATCAAGTGTGGGAGGGAGTTTGCTCCCGATTGGCCCTATCAGGCGCCCCGAGGCTTCCTGACCAACCGCAACCCCGCAATCACCAGCGCAAACACCGCAAACGTGGTGTTGTACAACGCCAGGGCCGGCAGCCCGAACACCATCCCCAGCACCGCCAAAGCCCACCCCGCACGCCCCGGCACGAAAAACGCCAGCACCGACGTGATCAGCGCTGCCCAACCCAGCACCTTGAAGTGAATCATCAACCCCAGGTTCGCACGCACCTGGCACTCCCAGCGGCTGGCCTCCTCTGCGCAGAGGCCGACCCACTGCCCATCCTCCATAAAGCCATAACGTGCGGCATAGCTGGCGGCCAGCCATAACGGCAGGGCAATAAGCAGCAAAATCAACGGCAAGCGGCGGGACATGGGGCACTCCGATAGGCAAAAACGGCGCTCAGCTTAATCCCACCGCGGCCGTTAGCAAGGTGTTCGCGCAGATATCTGTTCAACAAGGCGTGGCAAAGTGTATCGTCTCGCTACTATTACCCCCGATTCCTACGTTTTTTCCGACTTTTCGTGCCGAGTGCTGGCACTTCGGTGACAAGGCGGTGGTCATAGCCTGCGAACTTCATTCAGCACGTTTCCTCTTAGGGATTAAGTCATGCTCCGTTCCTTGCGCTGTGCTGCCTTGCTGGGCAGCCTATTTTTGAGTGCGTCAGCACTGGCCGTCGATATCGACCAGGCCAGCTATGGCTACCCTTTGACCAACCCGTTCGAAGCCACCATTGCCACCACGCCTCCCGATCTTCGGCCAACCTTGCCGACCGATGATGAGATCAACCAATCCGACTACACCCTGAATATGCGCCCCGAGCGCGAGTTCAGCCTGCCGGACAATTTCTGGGCGGTGAAGAAACTCACCTACCGCATCGCCAAGCAGGACCGCGCTGCGCCGCTGATCTTCCTGATCGCGGGCACCGGTGCGCGGTTCGACAGCAGCATCAACGAATACCTGAAGAAGCTGTATTACCAGGCCGGCTACCACGTGGTGCAGTTGTCATCGCCCACCAGCTTCGACTTCATCAGCGCTGCCTCGCGCTTCGCCACCCCGGGTATCACCCAGGAGGACGCCGAAGACATGTACCGCGTGATGCAAGCTGTGCGTGCACAAAATGCCTCGTTGCCAGTGACCGACTTCTACCTCACCGGCTACAGTCTGGGCGCCCTGGATGCAGCGTTCGTCAGCAAGCTGGATGAAACCCGCCGCACCTTCAACTTCAAGAAAGTGCTGCTGCTCAACCCGCCGGTCAACCTCTACACCTCGATTACCAACCTCGACAAACTGGTACAGACCGAGGTCAAGGGCATCAACAACACCACCACCTTCTATGAGCTGGTGTTGAGCAAACTGACCCGCTACTTCCAGCAAAAAGGCTACATCGACCTCAACGATGCGCTGCTCTATGACTTCCAGCAGTCCAAGCAGCACCTGAGCAACGAACAGATGGCCATGTTGATCGGCACTTCGTTCCGCTTTTCGGCTGCCGACATCGCCTTTACCTCGGACCTGATCAATCGCCGCGGCCTGATCATCCCGCCCAAATACCCGATCACTGAAGGCACCAGTCTCACGCCGTTCCTCAAGCGTGCCCTGCAATGCGACTTCGACTGCTATCTCACCGAACAAGTGATCCCGATGTGGCGCGCCCGTTCCGACGGCGGCAGCCTGCTGCAACTGATCGATCAGGTCAGCTTGTACGCTCTCAAGGACTACCTGCGCGACAGCCCGAAAATCGCCGTGATGCACAACGCCGACGACGTGATCCTCGGCCCTGGCGACCTGGGTTTCCTGCGTAAAACTTTCGGCGATCGCTTGACCGTCTACCCGCTGGGCGGCCACTGCGGCAACCTCAATTACCGCGTCAACGCCGACGCCATGCTGGAGTTCTTCCGTGGCTAAATATCTTTTGCTGCTTGCCGCACTTATGTGCGCAGGCGTGGCCAATGCCGACAACAGCAAGGCCCATGAACCGGTCAAGGTCGGTGCCGACGGTTTCAAGGAGCCGCTGACCAAGCTCAAGTTCAACCCAGGCCTGGACCAGCGCGAGTTCGAGCGCTCATCGCTGACCGCCCTTAACGTGTATGACCCGCTGGAGTCGTGGAACCGCCGCGTCTACCACTTCAACTATCGCTTCGACCAATGGGTGTTCCTGCCGGTGGTCAATGGCTACCGCTATGTCACGCCGAGCTTCCTGCGTACCGGCGTAAGCAACTTTTTCAACAACCTGGGCGATGTACCCAACCTGTTGAACAGCCTGCTGCAACTCAAGGGCCACCGCTCCCTGGAAACCACCGGGCGCTTGCTGGTCAATACCACCATAGGCGTCGCCGGCCTATGGGACCCGGCCACCGCCATGGGCCTGCCGCGCCAGAGTGAAGACTTCGGCCAGACCTTGGGCTTCTACGGCGTGCCCGGCGGCGCCTACGTGGTCCTGCCGATCTTCGGCCCGTCGAACCTGCGCGACACCACCGGCCTGCTGGTGGATTACAGCGCAGAGTCGCAGATCAACTTCCTCAACGTGTCCGAAGTCAGCTCCAACCACCCGGAAATCTGGGCACTGCGCGCGGTGGACAAGCGCTACCAGACCAGCTTCCGTTACGGGCAGATGAACTCGCCGTTTGAGTATGAGAAGGTGCGGTATATCTATACGGAGTCGCGTAAGTTGCAGATTGCCGAGTAAATCTCGCGTCATTGAAAAGGCCATTCGATTGAATGGCCTTTTTTTCGCCTGTGAATTTCCATTTTTTTATAGAAAACTGGAACTCATAGGGCCGGATCTGCCACACAAGGATGAGTTTGTTCTGCTGTCAGAACGGCTCTTATCCAAACCTGTATAATAATTAAGGAATATCATGTCCTCGATCCAGCCCACTTCATCTCCACCTCTGCCCGCCCCAGATACCTCACGCTCCCAGAAAGAAACAGGGACGCCCCCTCAAGAGCGATTTCTGGATGTCCTTGCACGGACGTATATAGACACCGCCCAGGAGCAGAACTCTAAAATTGAGTTTAATCGCGAGCCAAAGTAGCCAATACATGAGCTGGAACACAGATTTAGCCTCAGTTTTTTGACCGCATGGCTTTATTCAGCAAGGTACTAGGATGGTGCTGACTTCATGACAGGTCTGGGTTGTTTTTTAGTCAGATAGATCAAAACATTACCCCTTTCCAGCCCTTGCCAATCAGACTGACCACCGCCAACACAATGCCCCCGGCAAGAATCCCTGTCACCGCATTAAGCAAGGTTGGCATCAACCACGCCAGGGCCCCGGTGCTCTGGCTCACTGATTCAATCCAGAGATGCACCGCCGGCACACCATGGGTGAGGATGCCACCACCGACCATGAACATCGCCGCCGTACCAATCACCGACAGGCTTTTCATCATGCAAGGCGCCGCCCACAAGATTGCGCCACCGATGCTACGCGCCATCTGGCCAGGCTTTTGAGTGAACCACAGGCCCAGATCATCCAGCTTGACGATACCCGCCACCGGCCCGTAGACGCCCGCGGTCATGACAATCGCAATGCCGGACAGCACGATCACCTGCGCGACACCACCGGCCTGATCGTCGACTACAGCGCCGAGACCCAGATCAACTTCCTCAACGTGTCCGAAGTCAGCTCCAACCACCCGGAAATCTGGGCCCTGCGCGCAGTGGACAAGCGCTACCAGAGCAGCTTCCGCTATGGGCAGATGAACTCGCCGTTTGAGTATGAGAAGGTGCGGTATATCTATACGGAGTCGCGTAAGTTGCAGATTGCCGAGTAAATCTCGCGTCATTGAAAAGGCCATTCGATTGAATGGCCTTTTTTTCGTCTGTCATTTATCCATTTGCCCTCTAAGGAAAACAGGAACTCACTGTGCGAAATCAACCACCTAGGAGTGCGTTCTTGACCTCCTGCCATAGCAGCGTTTTCCATCCTGACACGAAACAATTAAAGGAAACTATCATGTCCTCTATCACGCCCTCTCCCTTCATTCAGCCTCCAGTCATGAATGCCCCCAAGCAAGAATCTTCAGTCTCTCAGCCCCCAACTGAAAACACGGGCAGAGCGCCGGGCGACAATCGGACCGTAGAGGAGATTACCAACGGGCCCCTTTTCAAACAGATCTTTGGGTCATCTGACCCCAAAAACCCGCAAGCACCTCTATTGGCACACGACCGGCTGGAGGATTTCTACTGGCAAATCGGCGGCAACTTTAACGATCCAACACTGAGCTATAAAGAGCGAGCTGACGTGGCCGCCAACGCAGAGAAAGTACTCCAATTTATCGCTCAATCAGGGGGCAACGATTCCATAGCCAACAACGGCTTTATTGAAGGCGAGACAAAGTTTAGGTCGAAAATCGCGTACCAAGGGCTGTCCGATGGAGCCCTTACCGTTGAAGGCTCAGAAGCCAGAATGGTCCTGAACTTCGCCAGGGATGGCTATCACGCACTTCAAGGCCCTGGCGGACAGAATATAGAACCTACCCACAGGCCAGTAATACAGGTCGAAGAGCCACCTGTTGAAAATTGGGAAGTTCCATTTCCCACGCCCCACGACAAAATTCCCGCGGAGGATGAGCGTACAGCCTTGCAGTTACAAAATGAATATCGCGTCGTTGACTTCGTACCTCTTCCCAGCGAGTTGCCTCCAAAACAAGCCGAACGCGCAAAAAAACTGGTTGAAGACCTGACTCATATTGTTGGCGACTTCAGAAAAACCAACCCAGACGAACAGGACCGGCGCACCGCGATGAACAAACTGGGTCGTGTTACCCAGTTCCTCGCGTCTAAAATCAACGATGACCGCAGCAATGCGCGCGACGTGCATCGCACCTTTGCAGAGTTCAGCCAGATCGGTTACCCAGCACTGGAGAAATACCGCGCCCCCGCCCGGAATGAGCCTGCCGGCACTTCAAATAACCCAGGCGCGCCTGTAAGCCCAGACCCAGCTAAAAGCATGATGGGCAGGGGCCTCGGAAGGAACTTGTAAACTCCCTCAGAACTCAAACCGTCATTGAACTGGCCTGATGAATTTGGTCACATCAATGGGCAGATGAACTCTGCCATTTGAGTATGCGAAGGTGCGGTATATCTATACGGAGTCGCGTAAGGTGCAGACTGCCGAGTACCCCCCGCGGCGAAAAAAGACCACTCCATTGAATGGTCTTTTTTTCGCCTGTCATTTGTCAACTTGATATGTACGAAAACATGGAACTCATTATGCGAAATCTGCCACACAGCAGTACGCGTCATCTCTTACCCGTGCCGCGTTTATTCAATCTGCATAAACAATTCAAGGAAACCATCATGTCCGAGTTCGCCCTCTCTTACCCTGCTCTACATCAGTACCTTAATGACCATTCCACACAGAAAAAAATAACTTCTGATCCAATGGAGCAACTCTCAAGTAAAACGCCCTCAGAACTTAACTCGCTTGTTCAAGAGGCATCGGAGCCTGACGCGTTTACGAACCAATTATTCAGTGAACTGAGCGATTTCCAGAGAACACAAATCCAGTACTGATAGTACTGACCCTGGCAGCACGTGCTTGCCAGGTCTTGACTTAGCTGCACCCTGGCGGGGCTGACTTCATAAAAGGTCTGCATTGGCTTTTTTGTCAGACAGGTCAAGACCTGACCACTTTCCAGCCCTTGCCGATGACACTGGCCGCCGCCAATACAATGCCGCCGGCAATAATCCCTGCCACTGCATTAAGCAAGGTCGGCATCAACCAAGCCAGAGCCCCGGCGCTCTGGCTCACCGATTCAATCCAGTGATGCACCACCGGCACACCATGGGTGAGGATGCCGCCACCGACCATGAACATCGCTGCCGTACCAATCACCGACAAGCTTTTCATCATGTAGGGTGCCGCCCGCAAGATTGCGCCACCGATACTGCGCGCCATCTGGCCAGGCTTTTGAGTGAGCCACAGGCCCAGGTCATCCAGCTTGACGATACCCGCCACCAGCCCGTAGACGCCCACGGTCATCACAATCGCAATGCCCGACAGCACCACCACCTGTTGCATCAACGGTGCGTCGGCCACGGTGCCCAGGGTGATGGCGATGATTTCGGCGGAGAGGATAAAGTCGGTGCGGATTGCACCTTTGATCTTGTCCTTTTCAAAGGCCACCAAATCGGTGGCCGGGTCGGCCACGGCTTCGACCAATTGCGCGTGCTCGGCCTGGCCCTCGGCCTTGCTGTGCAGGAATTTATGCGCCAGTTTCTCGAAGCCTTCGAAACACAGGTAGGCACCACCGAGCATCAACAATGGCGTCACCGCCCACGGGACGAAGGCGCTGATCAACAGCGCGGTCGGCACCAGGATCAACTTGTTGATAAACGAGCCCTTGGCTACCGCCCACACTACCGGGATTTCCCGCTCGGCGCGCACCCCGGAGACCTGCTGGGCATTGAGCGCCAGGTCGTCACCCAGCACCCCGGCGGTCTTCTTGGCCGCCATTTTTGTCATCAGAGCGACGTCATCGAGTACCGCGGCGATATCGTCGATCAACACCAACAAGCTGCTTCCTGCCATGAATCAAGTATCCGTAAGGGGGAGATCGGGCGAGCATAGCGCGGCGCAAGGCGTTATGGGCAGATTGTTGAGGCCCGCGGATGGCCGGTGCTACCATGCGCAACCGCCTGTCACGGCAAGGAAACCTCTGGTTTATGAGCAGCATTCGCGAGCGCAACAAAGAAAAAATCCTGCGGGCGGCAAGCGAGGAGTTTGCCGACAAAGGCTTCGCCGCGACCAAGACCAGCGATATCGCCGCCAAGGCCGGGCTGCCCAAGCCCAACGTCTATTACTACTTCAAGTCCAAGGACAACCTCTACCGCGAGGTGCTCGAGAGCATTATCGAGCCGATTCTGGCCGCCTCCACGCCGTTCAACCCCGACGGCGAGCCCAAGGAGGTGTTAAGCAACTACATCCGCTCGAAAATCCGCATCTCCCGCGACCTGCCGTTCGCCTCCAAGGTGTTCGCCAGTGAGATCATGCATGGCGCGCCGCATCTGAGCGCCGAGCAGGTTGAACAACTCAATGCCCAGGCCAAGCACAACATCGACTGTATCCAGAACTGGGTGGACCGTGGGTTGATTGCGGCTATCGACCCTAATCACCTGATGTTCAGCATCTGGGCGGCGACCCAGACTTATGCGGACTTTGACTGGCAGATCTCGGCGGTGACCGGCAAGGCCAAGTTGGATGAGGCCGACTATGAGGCGGCGGCGCAGACGATTATTCGGTTGGTGCTCAAGGGGTGTGAGCCGGACTGAAAGACCGCGGTGCCTGTGCCAATCGGGGGCAAGCCCCCTCCCACATTTTTGATGTGAACGCGGTCAAAGTGTGGGAGGAGGCTTGCTCCCGATTGGCCCTGACTGTCACCCAGGATCAGGCAGACACCCCCGCATCCGCCATCAATCCCAGCCCCTCGATCGCGGTGATCGCGCACTGCTCGTCAATATCCGACGTATCCCCCGTGATTCCCACCGCCCCCAGAACCAACCCCGCCTGATCCCGAATCAACACCCCACCCGGTGCCGGCACCACGCTGCCCTGCCCCAGGCTGTTCAACGCCGCGATAAATGCCGGGCGCTGCTGTGCGTCCAACGCCAGCAAACGTGAACCCTTGCCCAGGGCAATCGCCCCCCAGGCCTTGCCGATGGCGATTTGCGGGCGCAGAAGGCTGGCGCCGTCTTCGCGCTGCAGGGTAATCAAGTGCCCTCCGCTATCGAGTACCGCGATGGTCAGCGGCGCTGCGCAAATCGTTCGGCCTGCGGCGATGGCTTGGCTGGCTAGTTGGGTGGCAATTTTCAAGGTTAAAGCGCTCATGGTGCCGTCCTTCTTTTGTTATTGGAAAGCGGTGGAGTTCTGTTTGATCAGATGCTCACCAAACAAATAGAACACAATGGTGTTTATTTTTGTATACAATATTTTTAAACAAAAGCTCCGCACGTCGAAAAAAGCCTTTCCGACGAGCGCAAAGGCCCGTTCATAAAATGCATTGACCTGCGCAGCCAGCCGTGAATACACTTTGCATCGACACCACTTGTATACAATTACAAAACGCAAGAGGCACCAAAACCATGAGCAAAATGAGAGCAATCGAAGCCGCCGTCCTGGTAATGCGCCGTGAAGGTGTGGATACCGCCTTCGGTATCCCAGGCGCTGCGATCAACCCGCTGTATTCGGCCTTGCAGAAGGTGGGTGGCATCGATCACGTCCTTGCTCGCCATGTTGAAGGCGCCTCGCACATGGCCGAGGGCTACACCCGCACCAAGGCCGGCAATATCGGCGTGTGCATCGGCACCTCCGGGCCAGCGGGCACCGACATGGTCACCGGTTTGTACAGCGCCTCGGCCGATTCGATCCCGATCCTGTGCATCACCGGGCAAGCCCCCCGCGCTCGCATGCACAAGGAAGACTTCCAGGCCGTGGACATCACCAGCATCGTCAAGCCGGTGACCAAGTGGGCGACCACCGTGCTGGAACCCGGCCAAGTGCCCTACGCTTTCCAGAAAGCCTTCTATGAAATGCGCTCCGGCCGCCCCGGCCCGGTGCTGATCGACCTGCCGTTCGATGTGCAGATGGCCGAAATCGAATTCGACATTGACGCCTACCAGCCCCTGCCTTTGGCCAAGCCGTTGGCCACGCGTATCCAGGTCGAGAAAGCCCTGGCGCTGCTGGACCAGGCTGAACGCCCATTGCTGGTAAGCGGTGGTGGCGTCATCAACGCCGACGCCAGCGAGTTACTGGTGGAGTTCGCTGAATTAACTGGCATCCCAGTGATTCCGACCCTGATGGGCTGGGGTACCATCCCCGACGATCACCCGCTGATGGTCGGCATGGTCGGCCTGCAAACTTCCCACCGTTATGGCAACGCGACGATGCTCAAGTCGGACGTGGTGCTGGGTATCGGCAACCGCTGGGCCAACCGCCACACCGGTTCGGTGGAGGTCTACACCGAAGGGCGCAAATTCATCCACGTCGACATCGAGCCGACGCAGATTGGCCGCGTGTTCACCCCGGATCTGGGTATCGTCTCCGACGCCGGTTCCGCGCTGACGATGTTCATTGAAGTGGCCCGCGAGTGGAAAGCCGCCGGCAAGCTCAAGGACCGCAGCGCCTGGCTGCATGACTGCCAGCAGCGCAAAGCCACCCTGCACCGCAAGACCCACTTCGACAACGTGCCGGTCAAGCCGCAACGGGTGTACGAAGAGATGAACCAGGTGTTCGGCAAAGATACCTGCTACGTCAGCACCATCGGCCTGTCGCAGATTGCCGGCGCGCAATTCCTGCACGTCTACAAGCCACGCCACTGGATCAACTGCGGCCAGGCCGGCCCGTTAGGCTGGACCATTCCCGCGGCGCTGGGCGTGGTCAAGGCCGACCCGAGCCGCAAGGTAGTGGCGTTGTCGGGCGACTATGACTTCCAGTTCATGATCGAAGAACTGGCGGTGGGCGCGCAATTCAAGCTGCCGTACATCCACGTGGTAGTAAACAACTCGTATCTGGGGCTGATCCGCCAGGCCCAGCGCGGCTTTGAAATGGACTATTGCGTGCAGCTGTCCTTCGACAACCTCAATGCCCCGGAGCTCAACGGCTATGGCGTCGACCATGTGGCCGTCGCCGAGGGCCTGGGTTGCAAGGCCCTGCGCGTGTTCGAGCCAGGGCAGATCCAGCCAGCCCTGCGCCGCGCCCAGGAAATGGTCGAAGAATTCAAGGTGCCGGTGATCGTTGAGATTATTCTGGAACGGGTGACCAATATTTCCATGGGCACCGAAATCAACGCCGTCAATGAATTCGAAGACCTGGCCCTGGTCGGCAACGATGCGCCGACCGCCATTTCCCTGCTCGATTAAGG
Source organism: Pseudomonas khavaziana (assembly GCF_036704165.1). Taxonomy (NCBI): domain Bacteria; kingdom Pseudomonadati; phylum Pseudomonadota; class Gammaproteobacteria; order Pseudomonadales; family Pseudomonadaceae; genus Pseudomonas; species Pseudomonas khavaziana. The sequence goes on along the minus strand of NZ_CP129946.1, from coordinate 2,184,037 downwards.
AGAACCCTATGCCGCGCTTTGCCGCCAACCTGTCCATGCTGTTTACCGAACAGGACTTCCTTGCCCGCTTCAAGGCCGCCGCCGATGCCGGCTTCGAGGGCGTGGAATACCTGTTCCCATACGAATTCAGCTCTGCCGAAATCAAAGCGCAGCTCGATGCCAACGGCTTGAGCCAGGTGCTGTTCAACTTGCCGGCCGGTGACTGGGCCAAGGGCGAGCGCGGCCTGGCTTGCCACCCGGACCGGGTCGAGGAATTCCGCGCCGGGGTCAAGTTGGCTATCGCCTACGCCCAGGTACTGGGTAATACCCAGATCAACTGCCTGGCGGGTATCCGTCCACAGGGCGTGGACGACGAAACCCTGGAAAAGACCTTTGTCGCCAATCTCAAGTACGCCGCCGACAAGCTGCAAGCGGCGGGCATCAAGCTGGTGATGGAGATGATCAACACCCGTGACATCCCGGGCTTCTACCTGAATAACACGGCCCAGGCCCTGGCGATTCGCGAGCAAGTGGGCAGTGACAACCTGTTCCTGCAATACGACATCTACCACATGCAGATCATGGAAGGTGACCTGGCGCGGACCATGGCGACGCACCTGGGTGTGATCAACCATATCCAGTTGGCGGATAACCCGGGGCGCAATGAGCCCGGGACTGGGGAGATCAACTATCGCTTCCTGTTCGAGCATCTGGACCGCATTGGCTACAGGGGTTGGGTTGGCTGTGAGTACAAGCCCTTGACCACCACCGAAGCGGGTTTGGGCTGGCTCAAAACCCATAACGCGCTCTAACACACACCGCGTAACCCCTGTGGGAGGGGGCTTGCTCCCGATAGCAATCTTTCATTCAACAGGTGTGTCGACTGATGCACCGCTATCGGGAGCAAGCCCCCTCCCACATTGGACCTGATGTGTCTGGCAGACCTCAACAAGTCTGCCTACCGGATAAAAAAGAGGATTTTGATCATGGCTAAAATCGGATTTATCGGCACCGGCATCATGGGCCAGCCCATGGCCGCGAACCTGCAGAAAGCAGGGCACCAACTGTTTCTCTCCGAGCATCACGGCAAGGCCCCGCAAGCGCTGATCGACGCTGGCGCCATCGCCCTGGCCAACCCGCAGCAAGTCGCGCAAGAAGCCGAATTCATCATCGTCATGGTGCCGGACACCCCACAGGTCGAAGACGTGCTGTTGCGCGCCGACGGCGTGGCCGCCGGCCTGTCGCCGAACAAAGTGGTGATCGACATGAGTTCGATCTCCCCCACCGCCACCAAGGCGTTCGCGGCGAAGATCAACGAGACCGGCGCGCAGTATCTGGACGCACCGGTGTCCGGCGGTGAAGTCGGCGCCAAGGCCGGCACCTTGAGTATCATGATCGGTGGCGAACCGCAGACATTCGAACGTGCATTGCCGCTGTTCCAGGCCATGGGCAAGAACATCACCCTGGTGGGCGGCAATGGCGATGGCCAGACCGCCAAGGTCGCCAACCAGATCATCGTTGCACTGAACATCCAGGCGGTGGCCGAAGCGCTGCTGTTCGCCTCCAAGAACGGCGCCGACCCGGCCAAGGTGCGGGAAGCGCTGATGGGCGGCTTTGCGTCGTCGAAGATCCTGGAAGTGCATGGCGAACGCATGATCAAGGGTACTTTCGACCCGGGCTTTCGCATCAACCTGCACCAGAAGGACCTGAACCTGGCCTTGGCCGGCGCCAAGGAACTGGGGATCAACCTGCCGAACACCGCCGGCACCCAGCAAGTGTTCAGCACCTGCACGGCCATTGGCGGCGGTAACTGGGACCACTCGGCGCTGATCAAGGGCCTGGAGCATATGGCCAATTTCTCGATCCGCGATAAGTAACCCATCTTGGAATGCAATCCAGTGTGGGAGGGGGCTTGCTCCCGATAGCAATCTGTCATTCAACCACTATGTCGACTGATGCACCGCTATCGGGAGCAAGCCCCCTCCCACCTTTTGATTGCGTTCCAAGTCCCAATGCTAATAACAAGAATCCGGGAGCCCGCTTATGTCGGTCGATCCGCAACACCTGCTTCGTGAGCTGTTTGCCGCAGCCATCGACGCCGCCCACCCCCGGCAAGTCCTTGAACCCTATCTGCCTGCCGACCGCAGTGGCCGGGTGATCGTGATCGGCGCCGGCAAGGCCGCGGCTGCCATGGCCCTGGTGATCGAGAATTGCTGGCAGGGTGAAGTGTCGGGCCTGGTGGTCACCCGCTACGGCCACGGCGCGCCGTGCCAGAAAATCGAGGTGGTCGAAGCGGCCCACCCGGTCCCCGACGCTGCCGGCCTGGCCGTGGCCCAGCGCGTGCTGGAGTTGATCAGCCACCTGAGCGAAGACGACCGCGTGATCTTCCTGCTCTCCGGTGGCGGCTCCGCATTGCTGGCCCTGCCCGCTGAAGGCATCAGCCTGGCCGACAAGCAAGCCATCAATAAAGCCTTGCTCAAATCCGGCGCCACCATTGGCGAGATGAATTGCGTGCGCAAACACCTCTCGGCGATCAAGGGCGGGCGACTGGCCAAGGCGGCATGGCCGGCCACCGTGTACACCTACGCGATTTCCGATGTGCCGGGTGACCAGGCCACGGTGATCGCCTCGGGCCCAACAGTCGGTGACCCGAGCACCTCGCAACAGGCCCTGGCAATCCTCAAGCGCTATGGCATTGACGCTCCCGCCTCAGTGCGCAATTGGTTGCAAAACCCAGCCTCGGAAACCGTCAAGCCTGGCGACCCGATACTTGCCCGCAGTCACTTCCAGTTGATCGCCCGCCCCCAGCAATCCTTGGAAGCGGTGGCGGTGAAAGTGCGCCAGGCCGGGTTCAGCCCGCTGATCCTCGGCGACCTGGAAGGTGAAGCACGGGAAGTGGCCAAGGTACATGCCGGTATCGCCCGGCAGATCGTCCAGCACGGCCAGCCATTGGCGGCGCCCTGTGTGATCCTGTCCGGCGGCGAGACCACTGTCACCGTGCGCGGTAATGGCCGTGGCGGGCGCAATGCGGAATTCCTGCTCAGCCTCACCGACAGCCTCAAGGGCCTGCCCGGTGTGTACGCCCTGGCCGGCGACACCGATGGCATCGACGGCTCGGAAGACAACGCCGGCGCCATCATGACTCCCAGCAGCTACGCCCGCGCCGAAGCCCTGGGCCTGTCGGCCAGCGACGAGCTGGATAACAACAACGGCTACGGTTATTTCGACGCCCTGGGCGACTTGATCATCACCGAGCCGACCCGCACCAACGTCAATGACTTCCGTGCCATCCTGATCCTTGAGACTGCCAAACATGACGCCTGACAAAAAGGTCAAGATCCTCGCCACCCTGGGCCCGGCCACCGACGGTATCGATGACATCCTTGAGCTGGTGCAAGCCGGGGTGAATATCTTCCGTCTCAACTTCAGTCACGGCGAACACGCCGACCATGCCCAGCGCTACCAGTGGATTCGCCAGGTGGAGCGCCAGTTGAACTATCCACTGGGCATCCTCATGGACCTGCAAGGACCAAAGCTGCGGGTCGGCCGTTTTGCCGAGGGCAAGGTGCAGTTGATTCGCGGCCAGGCCCTGCGCCTGGACCTGGACCCGACGCCCGGCGACCAGCGCCGCGTCAACCTGCCCCATCCGGAAATCATCGCAGCCCTTGAACCGGGCATGGACTTGCTGCTTGATGACGGCAAGCTGCGCCTGCGCGTGATTACCAAGCATGCCGACGCCATCGACACCACCGTGCTCAATGGCGGCGAGCTGTCAGACCGCAAAGGCGTAAACGTCCCGCAAGCTTTATTGGAACTCAGCCCGCTCACCGCCAAAGATCGCCGCGACTTGAGCTTCGGCCTGGAACTGGGGGTGGACTGGGTGGCACTGTCGTTTGTACAGCGCCCGGAAGACATCCGCGAGGCCCGCGAGCTGATTGGCGACAAGGCGTTTCTGATGGCCAAGATCGAGAAGCCTTCGGCCGTGCAGCGCCTGCAGGAAATTGCCGAGCTGAGCGATGCGATCATGGTAGCCAGAGGCGACCTGGGCGTGGAAGTACCGGCCGAAAGCGTGCCGCAGATCCAGAAAGACATCATCAGCACCTGCCGCCAACTCGGCAAGCCAGTGGTAGTCGCCACGCAGATGCTTGAGTCCATGCGCTTCTCCCCGGCGCCGACCCGTGCCGAAGTCACCGATGTCGCCAATGCTGTGGCCGAGGGTGCGGACGCGGTGATGCTATCGGCGGAAACCGCGTCGGGCGAGTACCCGCTGGAAGCCGTGCAGATGATGAGCAAGATCATCCGCCAGGTGGAAAACGGTCCGGACTACCAGGCGCAACTGGACGTCAGCCGACCCAAGGCGGATGCCACGGTGTCGGACGCCATCAGCTGCGCGATCCGACGCATCAGCAGCATCCTGCCGGTGGCGGTGTTGGTGAACTACAGCGAGTCGGGCAGTTCCAGCTTGCGCGCCGCACGGGAACGGCCGGTGGCACCAATCCTCAACCTCACGCCGAACCTGTCCACGGCGCGACGCTTGAGCGTGGCGTGGGGCGTGCATTCGGTGGTCAATGATCGTCTGCGCCAGGTGGATGAGGTGTGTTCCACCGCGTTGGAAATCGCCCAGGCTCAGGGTATGGCGCAACGCGGGGATACCTTGGTGATTACCGCGGGGGTGCCGTTTGGGCAGCCGGGGTCGACCAATTCGTTGCGCATCGAAACCCTACTGTAGGAGCGAGTTTGCTCGCGAAGAACGTCAACGATGACGCGGGTAGCCTGAATGTACGCGGCGCCCTTGGGTTTTTCGCGAGCAAGCTCGCTCCTACAGGGAGCCGCTATGCACAACCACACTTGCCCTGACTGGGCCGAAGCCCTGCTCAATGGCTTCAGCCAGATTTTCCTGCAACGCCACCCGCTGTGCGGCCTGCTGTGCCTGTTGGCGATCCTGGTCGGCGCCCCGGCCTTGCTCGGTGGTGCGCTGCTGGGCGGCGTCGCGGGTTTGCTCACGGCCCAGCGCCGTGGCTATCCCAAGGCTGAGCGCCAGGCCGGGCTGTACAGCTACAACGGCGTACTGCTGGGCTTGTTGATCAGCCAGCACTTTGCCTGGTCGGCACTGGTGCCGCCGTTGATCCTGGCGTGCGGTGGCTTGAGCGCGATCCTCACCCGGCAATGGTTGACACACGCAAGCCAGCCCCAGGACTTGCCCGTCTACACTGCGCCTTTTGTTGGCCTCGGCTGGTTGCTGCTCGGCCATGCCCCCCAAAGTACGCTTGCGCCGACCCAGGCCGACATGTTCGCTCTACTCGCAGCACCCTTTACCGGCCTCGGGCAGATCATGCTGATGGAGCAGCCCCTGGCCGGCCTTTTAATCGCCCTGGGCTTGCTGTTTGCTGACCGCCGTGCGGCCGCATGGGCTTTGGGCGGTGCCAGTCTCGGTGTACTGGCCGGTCTGTGGTTAAACGAAACTTCCGGCGCCCTGCTCGGCCTGCACAGCTATAACCCCGCATTGGCGGCCCTGGCCCTGAGCCCGTTACGTCGCCAGCCGTGGTTGCCGCTGCTGGGCATCCTGCTGGCAATCCTCCTCACGCCAGGCTTCGCCGCTCTGCATCTGCCCGCGCTGACAGCACCGTTTATCCTCGCCTGCTGGCTGGTACGCGCCAGCCAGCGAATGCTGCACAAACCCCACATGGACAGCCCGTTCGAATCCCCCTAGGCTTGCTCGATATTCGCTTCAGGCAGGACTTATGGACAGTAACAACGACTGGCGCCAGCGGCTCTACATCATGGTTTTCCAAAGCGACACCGTCGCGGGGCGGCGCTTTGACGGCATCCTGCTGCTGATCATCCTCGCCAGCCTGGTGATCGTGATGCTCGACAGCATCGATGAAATCCATCAGAACTACGCGGATGTGCTGGCCTATATCGAGTGGGGCTTCACGCTGATCTTCGCCATCGAATACGGCCTGCGTCTGTATTGCTCGCCCAAGCCGCTGCGCTATGCCTTCAGCTTTTACGGCCTGGTGGACTTGCTGGCCATCGTCCCCGGCATCCTCGCCCTGTACTACAGCGATGCGCAGTACCTGCTGATCATCCGCATCATTCGCATGCTGCGCATCTTCCGCGTGCTCAAGCTCAGCCCGTACCTCAAGCAGGCCAACTACCTGATGGCGGCGCTGCGCGGCAGCAAGCAGAAGATCGTGGTGTTCCTGGTCAGCGTGTGCACGCTGGTGACGGTGTTCGGCACACTGATGTACGTGATCGAAGGCCCGGAACATGGGTTCACCAGTATTCCCAAGGGCATCTATTGGGCCATCGTCACCCTGACCACCGTGGGCTTCGGCGATATCGTGCCCAAGACGCCGCTGGGCCAGGTGATTTCGTCGCTGGTAATGATCACCGGTTATTCGATCATCGCGGTACCGACGGGCATTTTTACTGCAGAGCTGGCCAGTGCCATGCGCGGTGAACAGCTGCAAACCGACTGTCCGGCGTGCAAGAAGAACAGCCATGAGCCCAATGCGGCTTTTTGCTCGCGCTGTGGCAGTAACCTTTTCCATAAACTGGAATAAGCAAAGGTCGTTTTAATCTTTAAAGGTCTATGCAGGCCCGGCTATAGTCGCTGGCAAATTGCCTCCCCTCTTCTTCAACAACAAGGAATGAGCAGTGAAAAAGATCCTCAGCGCCTCTCTTCTGGCCGCCAGCCTGGCCTTGACGGGCTCCGCCCAGGCCGCGACCACCCTGCTCAACGTCTCCTACGACGTGATGCGCGATTTCTACAAGGACTATAACGCTGCCTTCCAGAAGCATTGGGAAGCCGAGCACCCTGACGACAAGCTGACGTTGCAGATGTCCTTCGGCGGCTCCAGCAAACAGGCACGCTCGGTGATCGACGGCCTGCCGGCTGACGTGATTACCATGAACATGGCCACCGACATCAATGCCCTGGTCGACAACGGCAAACTGGTGCCGGACAACTGGGTGACGCGCCTGCCGAACAACAGTGCACCGTTCACTTCCGCCACTGTGTTCATCGTGCGCAAGGGCAACCCCAAGGCGTTGAAAGACTGGCCGGATTTGCTCAAGGACGGCGTGCAGGTGATCGTTCCCAACCCGAAGACTTCGGGCAACGGCCGCTACACCTACCTGTCGGCCTGGGGCTATGTGCTCAAGAACGGCGGCGACGAAGAGAAGGCCAAGACCTTCGTCGGCAAGCTGTTCAAACAAGCGCCGGTGCTGGACACCGGTGGGCGTGCTGCCACCACCACGTTCATGACCAACCAGATCGGCGACGTGCTGGTGACCTTCGAAAACGAAGCAGAAATGATCGCCCGTGAGTTTGGCCGGGATCAGTTCGAAGTGGTCTACCCAAGTGTATCCGCCGAAGCCGAGCCGCCCGTGTCGGTGGTGGATAAAGTGGTCGAGAAGAAAGGCACCCGTACTGCGGCCGAAGACTACCTGAAGTACCTGTGGTCGCCGGAAGGCCAGGAGATCGCGGCCAACAATTACCTGCGTCCACGGGACCCGAAGGTATTGGCCAAGTACACCGACCGCTTCCCGAAGGTGGACTTCCTGTCGGTGGAGAAGACCTTTGGCGACTGGCGCACGGTGCAGAAGACCCACTTCAATGATGGCGGGGTGTTTGACCAGATCTACAGCGGCCAGTAAGTGGTCATGATTGAATAAACTCGGTCAAACTGTGGGAGGGGGCTTGCTCCCGATAGCGGTGTGTCAGTCAGCATAGGTATTGGCTGATGCACTGCTATCGGGAGCAAGCCCCCTCCCACATTTGGTTTGGGTTGAGTCATTATTTCGCGGCATGACAGTTATCACGCCAAGCGGCCTACTCACTGCCGGCCCCTGTCTTTATTCTCTCACCCCATCGTCCTTCGCCTTATGAGAACACCATGAGCTCAAACTCTCACGCTACAGGCACCATGACCCGGGGCATGGTCATGCTGTTCGCGTTTTGCTGCGGTGCCATCGTGGCCAACATCTACTACGCGCAACCGATCATTGAACTGATCGCCCCGGATATCGGCCTGACACCGACAATGGCCAGCCTGATCGTGTCCCTGACGCAAATCGGCTACGCCCTCGGCCTCTTCTTCCTGGTGCCTTTGGGCGATTTGTTGGAAAACCGCAAGCTGATGATCTTCACCACGGTGGTGGCCATCGCCAGCCTGCTGGGTGCTGCGTTTACCGAACAACCCAATCTGTTCCTGCTGGTGTCGCTGCTGATCGGTTTCAGTTCGGTGTCCGTGCAAATCCTGATCCCGCTGGCCGCGCACCTGGCCCCGGCCGAATCCCGCGGTCGGGTGGTAGGCAGCATCATGGGTGGCCTGCTGTTGGGCATCCTGCTGGCGCGACCGGTGTCCAGCGTCGTCGCCGACCACTTCGGCTGGCGTGCGATGTTCATGGCTGCCGCTGCGTTGATGGCGCTTATCAGCGTGGTCCTGCTGCTGACCATTCCCAAGCGCCAACCCGATCACCGCGCCAGCTACGGCCAATTGCTGCGCTCCCTGGCTACCTTGCTGCGTGGGCAGCCGCTGCTGCGCCAACGGGCGTTTTACCAGGGCTGCATGTTTGCTGCCTTCAGCCTGTTCTGGACCGCCGCGCCGCTGGAACTGGCGCGTAACCATGGCCTTAGCCAAAGCGAAATCGCACTGTTCGCCCTGGTCGGCGCACTGGGCGCCATTGCCGCGCCCATCGCCGGTCGCCTGGCCGATGCCGGCCACACCCATCGCGCCTCGTTGCTGGCCATGCTGTTGGGGGCATTGAGCTTCCTGCCGGCGTTTGTGCACCCGCTGTACAGCGTGATCGGCCTGGCGGTCACCGGCGTTGTCCTGGACTTCTGCGTGCAGATGAACATGGTGCTGGGCCAGCGCGCCATCTATGCCCTCGACGCCAATAGCCGCAGCCGTCTCAACGCGCTGTACATGACCAGCATCTTCATTGGCGGCGCGTTCGGCTCGGCGATTGCCAGCAGTGTGTATGAACATGGCGGTTGGCTGGGCGTGATGCTGGTGGGCAGCGCCTTTCCATTGATCGCATTGCTGCGATTCCTGGGTGCGTCCCGTGGGGTCGTGGCGGCCACCGCCTGAGAGCGGTGTGACCAGATCAGGAAATGTTGGGCACACGTAATTACGTATTCACAGGCACAAAAAAGCAGGACTTGATCATATGAAAAAGTCCTGCCCTGTCTTACTGCAAAGCCGATGGTTGCTAGCTCGCCATTACAGCGTTACAGATAACCAGCATCCCTTATGTTCAACCCGATGACATCTTCCGGGCTGATCATGCGGGTGCTCTTGATCAAGAAGTCCGTCTTGCCGTCACCATCCAAGTCTATCGCCAACAAGTAACGTCCTGTTTGCGGGTTGAACTTGATAATGGTATCGCCGGCCTTCCCGGTGTATTCCTCAACGAAGTTAAACGCAACCTTGCCATCAATCGCCATTTGCGACAGATCAATCTTGTCCTGACCCGTGTTGAAGTCCAACAGCAAATCAGCTTGTGTGCGGGTAGAGTCGGCAAAAGCGTTGAACTTGAACGTATTCCAACCACCGCCCCCAACCAGGTTATCGGCGCCTGCACCACCAATCAGCACGTTATCGGCACTGTTGCCAATGATTCGATCGTTACCGCCACCACCCACTGCGTTTTCGATCACGGTCGAGGTACCGATCCTGACGTTCTCGCGCAAGCCCCCTACGCTGGAAAGCGAACCACTGCGCAAGTCGATGATCTGGTCCTGCTTGAAGCCGGAAAAATCAAAGGTATCGACCCCTTTCGTATCCCAGATGTTGAACTGTGGTTTATCCGTAGCAGATGTCAGCGTCGTTTCCGGCCTGCCAGTGTTGGAGTTAAACCCATAGATTGTGTCAACAGGTGCGTCTGGACCTGTTGGCTTGGCATTGGTCGTGTCAATAGGCAAATCCGGGGCTTTGGGCTTGGGCCCCACTGGGGAGTGCGGCTGATTGCCCTGTGGCTTAGCAGGATCGATTTTGGGATTGGTCTGCTCCCCGGCGACCTTAGGCTTGTCCCCTTGCGGTCGGGTTTCCTCACCCGCTACCTTGGGTTTATTACCCGTTGGCCTGGTGTCCGTTCCGGTTGCCTTGGGCTGGTCCGCTTGCGGTGCGACCTTGGGTTTATCACCCGTTGGCCTGGTGTCCGCTCCGGTTGTCTTGGGCTGGTCCGCTTGCGGTGCGACCTTGGGCTTATCACCCGTTGGCCTGGTGTCCGCTCCGGTTGTCTTGGGCTGGTCCGCTTGCGGTGCGACCTTGGGTTTATCACCCGTTGGCCTGGTGTCCGCTCCGGTTGTCTTGGGCTGGTCCACTTGCGGTGCGACCTTGGGTTTATCACCCGTTGGCCTGGTGTCCGCTCCGGTTGCCTTGGGCTGGTCCCCTTGCGGTGCGACCTTGGGTTTATCACCCGCTGGCCTGGTGTCCGCTCCGGTTGCCTTGGGCTGGTCCCCTTGCGGTGCGACCTTGGGTTTATCACCCGCTGGCCTGGTGTCCGCTCCGGCTGGCTTAGGCTGGCCACCTTTTGTTTTGGCGTCAAAGCCGACAGGTTTAGGCTTATCACCAGCAGGCCTGGACTGATCGTTTTTTGGCACTATCTCTTCACAGAATGGCTGAGGCTGATCGCCGGCTGGCCTTGTTTGCTCACTAGCCGGCTTGGGTTGCCCGCCTCTGGGCTTGATCTCCCCAGCGGCCGGCTTGGGCTGCTCACCTTTGGGCTTGATCTCCCCAGCGGCCGGCTTGGGCTGCTCACCTTTGGGCTTGATCTCCTCAACGGCCGGCTTGGGCTGCTCACCTTTGGGCTTGATCTCCTCCCCCTTTGGCATAGGCAGGCAATTAGCAGTCAGAACATTGCCGTCCACTCCCCCCATACTCAAGAGAAGCCTATTGCCGATCATTGTTTCACCAGCCTGCAGCAGACCTGATGCAGTCGGATTCATATTCGATCCATATAGCCGTTGCAGGCTGGAAAGCCCACCTGCCGACTGCGCAGAAAGACTCAGCAATCTGGCCCCTTTTGAGATCGATGGATCATTTCCATAATGCGAGTCGTTGGAAGTACCCACAGGCTCTTTTCCCCCATGGGCCCTCGACGGTGCCGCCGGCAATGGCTTAGGGGCCGTATCTAATGTAGGTACATAGGAGTTCAAACCAGATAGATTCACATTAACCATACTTCACACCTTACTTAGTTAGTTATATAAAACAACAGCCAACGCTCCGCAAGCTCAACACTTACGAACTACTAAATTGCTAACTATCTGACGATAAAACGCCTTTCAGCCAGCAACTAAATAAAAATAAAATAAATAAACTGTTAATACGTCCTACACCCATCCTGCTGATAGGTGCAAAAAAATGACTACTTCCAACCCATGATAATCGGCACTTTTCAGCACTACTTTTAGAGGCTTCGACCAGCAATTGCCTGCCGGAGAGGGCGCCTTATTTGGATAAATTTTGCGCTGTCACCCGTGAACCGATCCGCCCCATGCGCGCGCTGTAAAGGCCCATTGATCAGATGCGGGCATCAATGTCGATCGACGCTGATCGGCACCGGTCTTGCCGTCAACTGCCGGCCGCATGGGAGGCGCATTAGTTTTAGGCCCGCGTTCGTTGATCGTGCTTATGACACATGAGGCTGGCGTCGGCGCACGTCGTTCTGGTTTCGGCTCACACAAGACCGCGCGTGGCTTCGGCCTGGGCTCACACGCATCTTGACTTGGCTTCGGCGTGGGCCTACACGAGTCCGGAAATGAATCGACCTTCGGCTTTTTCGGCTCGGGCCGCGTATCCGGCTCCGGATTTTCCGGTTCAGGATCTACCGAGGGGCTGACGCCGTGGTACACATCATCGGCATTTATCCGGCCAATACTCTTTATCAGTACATCAGCCCTACCATTTCCGGTCAGGTCCAAGGCGAAACTTCCCTCTCCACTGCCCTCGTCGTAGTTCAACACAGCTTGGCCAGGTTGACCGGTCAGGCGCTCGCCGAATGTCAGCGCCTTGATATTCGTTCCTTTGAACAGCGCAGAGACATCCAGACGGTCCACGCCGCTCTCGAAATCGAGGATGACGTCAGGGTTATCAGGGGTGGAATCACTGGTATGGTCATAGACAAACGTGTCTGCACCACCACCGCCTTGCAAACTGTCGGCTCCGCCTCCACCGGTCAGGCGATTGGCAACGTGGTTGCCTATCAAAGCGTCGTTCCCGGTGCCCCCCACGGCGTTCTCCAGGGTGACGCCCTTGGCAATAGAGACATTACCTTTCAATGCCCCCACATCTGAAAACGACTCGGCATTGAGATTGATCTTCTGATCCTGAGAGAACCCGGAGAAGTCCAGCGTGTCGTTACCGCCACCGTCCCACACACAAAAGACAGGATTGTCATTGGCCGTTTTCAGGCTCAGGGCGTCACGATTCGTATTGGAGTTGAACCCATAGGTCGTATCGGTATTACGCGTATTGGTATTAGCCCCATATAGCCGCTGGGCTGCAGCAATGTCGTCCATCATCGGCGCAGAGGGATGCAGCGAATGGAAATCATGCCCCGGTTGATTCCTTTCCGAGAAATAGCTCATGACACTACGGGCTCGAGTGTCCCCGGCATACTCGGCGTGCGTTGCATAGGTCCCGGAACCATCATATTTACCCGGGTGCTCCAGCCCGATTGCATGTCCTGTTTCATGAATCAGTACTTGGCGAAAGAACCCGCCCTGCCTAGGGTTTGTGCCCGCATCTGCCGTGCCGATATTAGCGAATGTATTTCTTAAGTACCGATTTGGCAGTGAAGCCACACCGTTATTGGTTCCTGGCATACCACCGATATCAACGTGACCGTCGAGGTTCGCGGCGTTTTCAGTGAACGTCACGTTGGCGATATCCTGCCAGGATTTCAATGCTTGCCTGGCCAGTTCTGCCTGCTGCGGTGTGAGCTCCTTGGAAATCCGGAATGACAGGTCAATCTTCTGATCACCATTACGGTCATGAAATCGGAAGTCACGCCGAGTGATATGTTTTCCAGCCTGCTCAGTCGTGAATAACGCTTTTTTACTATTGAGGGCGTAGGACGGCCTCAACCGCTCAGAACTCATAGCCCCCCGAGCAGCAAAATCCTTTTCTTGCGAAATATTAATAGCGGTTGGTCCTGATAATTTCATACAACCTAAGTCCTCATGCAATAACCCAAAACATCGTACTTCCACTCCATACGAGCAATAGCACTTGTCGGCACCCCCTTAAGTTCGCACAGAGATACGCTGTCCGCCAGATACTAATTAGTGCACTCCGACACACTCTAAAATCTCAAAATACTTTGGCGATAGAGGCGCAACGTCCCGCAACAACACCTGCACCCCATACGCCACTACAACTACGCCAACCAACTGATTTATATTGAAAAAACAAGAACTCACACACTCACAATCCATTTCGGTTGCAACCCATTACTCACAAACAGATAACACTCCAAGACGCAGCTTCGAGCCGGCATTTCAGTGCAAACTCCCCTACCTACACTCCGCTGCAACTAAACAAGAGAATACTGAGTAAGAGTCGAACGAAAAACGTTACCTTCTTCAACTTATTAAATCCACGCCTTCGCCACACCGTAAATTAATACACTGCCACAACCGATCATTCTGACAAGGCCGACCCCGAGCCTATGAACAACTGGCATAAAGACCAGGCATGCGCGGATTTGCTGCAGGAAAATGCAGACCTATATGAAACAGGCATGCAACCGTCTGCCGTTGGCGCAAAGAGCGCCGGACAAGACAATATTGGGTTTAGGTTGGCGTCAACGTGCGGGTGATATGATCAAGCCAGCGGGCTCGATCCAGGCCAACGAAACAAGCGCATGCGCGATGCCGCCAAAGCAGCAGCGCACATCAGGTTGACAGGCTTGTACGCGGTATCAAGCGAGTAACCAGCCTGTCATTAGGTAACGAGATAGTGATTTTTATCGGCGTATAGCGAGATGTGCCGTGGCATTCCCTGAAACGAGCATTGACAGGCATGAGGTTGACGCAAAGCGTCAACTCACGCTTATCATCCAGCCAGCGCCGTACTCAAGCCAGGCCCAGGACATCATCAGGGCTGATCGGACGCGTACTTTTTATAAGAAAGTCACTTCTGCCGTTGCCCGATAGGTCGATCGCCAAAAAATAGCGACCGCTGTACATATTGTATTTAATAACCGTATCGCCGGGCTTGCCCGTAAAGTCGGCAACACAGTTCAGACTGACTCCCGCAGTGTTCGCCAGGGTGCATAAATCAATCTTGTCCCAGCCGGTCTTGAAGTCAATGAGCAAATCAGCCGCTGCGTAGCCAGAGTCCGCTACCGAGTTGTATTTGAAGACATTGCGTCCCCCTGCACCTCGCAGCGTGTCTGCACCTTCGCCCCCAACCAATACATTATTGGCCTCGTTGCCGATTATCCGATCATTGCCGGAGCCGCCAATGGCGTTTTCGATAACTGACGCTGGGCTGATATAAACATTGTTGGGTTTTCCGCCGACACTTGAATAAGCACCCGCCTCCAGATTGATGACTTGGTTCTGCCTGAACCCGGAAAAGTCGAATGTGTCATTACCCTGCCTGTCGTCAACTTCAAATTGTGGTTTGTCATGGGAAGCTACCAAGGACCGACCGGCATTTCCGGTGTTTGAGTTAAACCCGTATACGGTGTCCATCGGTGAACACTGTGTAGGCTCGGGTTCCGGGCATGGCTCTGGACTCGGGTATGGTTCTGGACATGGCTGGGGCTCCGGACATGGCTCTGGGGTCGGGCATGGTTCTGGACATGGCTGAGGCTCCGGACATGGCTCTGGGGTCGGGCATGGTTCTGGACATGGCTGAGGCTCCGGACATGGCTCTGGGGTCGGGCATGGTTCTGGACATGGCTGAGGCTCCGGACACGGCTCCGGGGTCGGGCATGGTTCTGGAGATGGCCTTGGCTGAGGCTGCGATTCAGGACGTGGCTCGGGCCTTGGTTGGGGCTGCGGATACGGTTCAGGCTCCGGTTGCGGATAAGGCGCGGGCCTCGGCTGTGGTGCCGGACGTGGCTCCGGCCTTGGCTGGGGCTGCGGATACGGTTCAGGCCTCGGCTCCGGTTGCGGATAAGGCGCGGGCCTGGGCTGTGGTGCCGGACGCGGCTCCGGCCTTGGCTGGGGCTGCGGATACGGTTCAGGCCTCGGCTGCGGTTGCGGATAAGGCGCAGGCCTGGGCTGCGGTGCCGGACGCGGCTCCGGCCTTGGCTGGGGCTGCGGATACGGTTCAGGCCTCGGTTGCGGTTGCGGATAAGGCGCGGGCCTGGGCTGCGGTGCCGGACGCGGCTCCGGCCTTGGCTGGGGCTGCGGATACGGTTCAGGCCTCGGCTCCGGTTGCGGATAAGGCGCAGGCCTGGGCTGCGGTGCCGGACGCGGCTCCGGCCTTGGCTGGGGTTGCGGATACGGTTCAGGCCTCGGTTGCGGATAAGGCGCGGGCCTGGGCTGCGGTGCCGGACGCGGCTCCGGCCTTGGCTCAGGATACGGCTCAGGTCTCGGTCGCGGCGGCGGACATGGTACCGGCCGCGGCTGCGGGCGCGGACAGGGTTCTGGCCTTGGCGGTGGACACGGGTGAGGTCTGGGCTGCGGTTCTGGACAGGGTTCAGGCCACGGCCTCGGAGGTGGACACGGATTGGGGTTGATAGATCCCCCACAGCGACTCATTACCTGCCTGAATCCGTTAAAATTTTCCGCCAGCCCGTTTAATACGCTGCTTCGCCCTTGAAAGCCGTTGAAAACACTCTTATCAGTACTTCTAGAGGGATGCCTATCGACATGATAGTCCTCGCCCTCCAACGGACTGTAGAACGGACTGAATGCAGGGGTATTACGAGGACATGGAGTAGAGACACTCTGACGGTCACTATCCATGCTGGACTTATTAGTTTCACCCGGTCTGCTCAGAGGATTAAATTGTCTTGGGGCACTGGAAAAGCCATCACTTCGAGACCCCACACTGGAAACATTAACCTGCATTTTAAAATCCGCCTATCCAAGTTGAAATAATTAAAATCAATGTAGTCTGCCGAGGGCGAAATTCGCTGTGAAAATATACGAGCACGCGATCAAAGCGGCGTTAAATTCCCACAATCAAAAACACCAAACAACACCTCTTATATTTCAACTTAAAACGTCACTTCATGTACGTTAGACCGATTTCACGACACCACAAAAATACATTTACCCACAACTAAAAAACCTCACAAAACGTGCACACCTTTTAAACCTTGCAACATAGAACCTTGAAATTTCAGAATGACGCAACACGGATAAACACTCACACAACAGTATTACCCAACAAACGAATAATCGAACACGAATGACTTTTACCGCACTTGGCGATTACCAATGAATACGGTGAGCTCCGAGGTCACGACCCCGTACCGCAAGCCCCCCCTATTCAGACGAAGCAAACCCGCATGCCGCGCATTCGCAACCGTACACCTGAACTTGCCATGCATCGCCGTTGCCGAGCAGGGTCAGGCGCATACCGAGTGCCCGTGATCCAGGCAGCACAGCAGACGGGCGACGGTATGTTCCAATGGGCCGGAGTTATCCAGTACAAACAAGCCCGCGCCATTGCCAGCGATCAGTTCGGCAGTAAACCGCGCATTGCGCGCCAGGCGCTCTTCGATGTCCTCCTGGGATTCTCGCCCCCGTGCGATCAAGCGCTGGCGCAACACGGCCTGATCCACCGTCAGCAGCAGCACCAGCAACCTCGGATAACGCTCGCGGGTCTGCGCCAGGTGGGCGCGGGAGCCATTGACCAGCACATCGTCCCCGGCTGCCAGCCAGTCGTCGATCTCACGAGGAATTCCATAGGACAAGCCATTGGCCTGCCAGCTCAAGGCAAACGCGCCCTGGGCATCCATCGCCGCAAACTGCCCCGGGCTCACCCCTTGTGCCGCTTCGCCCACTGCCTCTGCCGAGCGCGTGATTACCCGGCGTACCAGGCGACAGCCGCGCTCGACCAAGCGCGGGCGCGCGGCATCCAGCAGGCTGTCCTTGCCCGAACCCGATGGCCCGATGAGATAGATCAACCTGCCTGCCATCAAAACACCCTCTTCGCTTGTCTCCAGACTTGTTGTACCACCGGCAAGCCTTAGCGGCTCCGCCCTGTTGATCAGCCAGTACAAACGCCACGTGCAACAGGCTGGCCGGGTAGTCACAGGAAAGTATATCCAGCAATCGTGTATCGGCCACGCCGACGGCGGCCACCTTACCCGAGTGCGACCCACCGCGCACCACGTATGCGCCACGCGTAATAAAGGATTTTACCTACGGCCAAGCATGTGCAATGCCTCCATCATGCCGAGCGAGCTGCACGCAGGAGGCCGTGCCCCAACCAGGTTTCCATCCCTGGTCGACCGCCTGCGTACAGCTCGCCCTGTTTGACCCACCCCATCAGTGACTGAACCACTGCAATCGGGGCTGGCAGACCGTTTTTTCAGCCCACGACGATGTAATCCCCTGCGCTTTCAGGATGGCCCCACCCAATCCCGACTTCGCCGCCCGGCTGCTTGATGGCGCACAGATCTACTGTGGGAGGGGGCTTGCCCGATGGCGGTGTAATATTCAGCTGATCATTGACTGACCTACGCTATCGGGAGCAAGCCCCCTCCCACATTTGCCCAGCGGTGATTGGCAGAGTGCATTTCAAGGCCATGAAAAAGGCGACCCGAGGGTCGCCTTTTGTCATTGTGCGTACTGCTTGCTCAAGCCCGGCGGTACGCCCTGTACGTTGGTCTCTTCCCAGGGCCCGTTGGGACTGATGGAGCGGCTCCAGCCGTTGCTCCAGCGATAGTAGGTGCGCTGGCGGTAGAAGGTGTCGGGCTGGTCGTCGAGTACGTACACCTGCATCTTGCCGTCCCAGTGGCTGGCGGCGCCCGGTGGTGGAGCGAAGGTGGGCGATTTGGTTGGCAGTGGCTTCGGCGGCGGGGTCACCGGGCCCGACGGCTTGGTGCTCGGCTGGGTCGACGGGCCCGACGGCGGGATGGTCGGGCCGGTGGGGCCCGGCGGTGGGCGGTGAACCGCACAAGCGCTCAAGCCAAGTACCAGGCTAAGCAGGGTGATGCGTGCAAATGCGGTCATGGGCGTTTCCTCGCGTTATTTATCCGGACTGTCGATGGTCAGCTGCTGCGGCGCAGTGGTGCTGCTGGCCAGGGGTTGGCTGCGGCCGATCCATTCGCCAGTGGTCGGAACACCCGCCCGGGATATGCGCGCAACCAGTTGGACTTCGGGGAAGTTGGACAGTTTCAACTGCGGCATCATTGCATCGGCATCGCCCAATTCAACGGTAACGGGCAATTCAGCGACGGTAACGCGCTTGGCCGCCAACGGTGCCGGTGGGCCGGAGACGGCGCGGGCGAAGATGAACACGCTGTCGCTCGGCAAGGTCTTGGCTTTTGCCTCGGCGGACAGGTCCACACGTACGGTCATTACCGTTTTGTGCGCGACCGTACCGCCGCTTTCCTTGAGCTTCTCGGCTGCGCGATCAATACCGCCTTGCAGCGCCACACGGGAATTGTCTTGGGGCGGCAGTTGCGCCAGCAGGCGGTTCCAGTAGTCGATCGCCTCCTGATAACGCTGGCCTTCAAAGGCGGCGATACCCAACAGGCCAAGGCTGGTGACTTCCTTGGGGTCGAGCTTCAACGCCTCGTCCGTCAGCGCCTGCACCTTGGGCGACCACTGTTTGTTGTCGGCAAAGTATTGCGCCTGGGCCCACTGGCCGAGCAGTTCCGGCTGGCGCCCGGCCAATGCCACGGTACGCTCGAAGACTTTGGCGGCATCGGCGGAGCGGTCCTGGGCCATGTAGGCGCGGCCCAGGAAGTACAGGCCCTCGGCCGAGTCCGGCTGGGCTGCCGCGGCACGCTCCAGGCGCTGGGTCATGTCGGCCATGGACACTGGCGGCTGGGAGAACTCACGGGTCAGTTCGACCTTGTCGCTCGCCCCATAATGCAGGTACAGCACAACGCCGAGCACGGGCACCAGAAACGCCGCCAAAAACGGCAAGGGTTTACCCAAGCGTGATTCACGGGGCTTTTCCACGCCTTCGGTATCGGCCAGCAGCTCACGGGCGGCTTCGGCGCGGCCGGTGTCCAGTTGCGCGGCGTTCAATACACCTTCGTCCTGCTGCACTTGCAGCTCGGCAACGCGCTCCTGATACAGCGCCACGTTCAGCGCGGTGCGATCTTCTTCACGCTGGGCACGGCGGCCGCGCAGTACAGGGATCAACAGGAAACTCAGGGCAATCAGAAGCAGCAAGCCGGCTGCGAGCCAGAAATCAATCATCAGTCTTGGTGTCCAGCAATTGGTCGAGACGTTTGCGCTCTTCAGGGGACAGGGCATCGGAACCATCGGTCGGCGCGGCGCGGCGGCGACGCACGATCACCGCCATCACCACGACGCCGGCCAGCAGCAGGCCGGCAGGGCCGAACCAGAGCAGCGCGGTCTTGCCGGTAAGGGCCGGTTTGTAGCGCACAAAATCACCGTAGCGGTCGACCATGAAGTCGATGATCTGCTGGTCGTCCTTGCCCTCCCCAAGCATGCGGAAGATCTCTCTACGCAGGTCGGTGGCGATGGGTGCGTTGGAGTCGGCGATGTCCTGATTCTGGCACTTGGGGCAGCGCAGTTCCTTGGTCAGGTCGCGGAAACGCTCGCGCTCGGCGTCGTTGGCGAATTCGTAGGTGTCGATGGCAGCGTGGGCCACACCGGCCAGGCCCAAGGCCAAAACAGCGGCAGCTAACAGACGCTTCATGGCTTGGCCTCATCGACGAGGGCCTGGTACTTGGCGGCCAGTTGCTCGCGCCACACCACCTCGTCGATCACGCCGACGTACTTGTCGCGGATCACGCCCTTGGCGTCGATAAAGAAGGTTTCCGGCGCGCCGTACACGCCAAGGTTCAAACCGAGGTTGCCGTCTTCATCGCGGATATCCAGCTGGTACGGATTGTGAAATTCGGCCAACCATTTCAACGCAGCTGCGTTGTCGTCCTTGTAGTTGATGCCGTAGATCACCACGCCCTTCTCGGCCAGCTTGTTCAGCACCGGATGCTCGACGCGGCAGGAAATGCACCAGGTCGCCCACACATTGACCAGCGCCGGCTTGCCCTGCAAGTCGGCCTGAGTCAGGGTCTTGTCGCCCTGCACTGTCGGCAGGTTGAATGCCGGGAATGGCTTGCCGATCATCGCCGACGGCAATTCGGCCGGGTCCAGGTACAGGCCGCGATACAGGAACACCGCCACCAGCAGGAACAACGCCAGTGGCACCACCATCAACCAACGCTTCATACCGCAGCTCCCATACCCAGTGCTTCACGCACCCGGCTTTTGACCTTGACCCGATAACGCCGGTCCAGCGCCGCGAGCAAACCGCCAAAACCGGTGAGCAAACCGCCGAACCAGATCCAGCGCACGAAGGGTTTGACATGCACCCGCACGGCCCAGGCGCCGTCGCCCAGGGGTTCTCCGAGGGCCACATAGAGGTCACGGGTGAAGCCGGCGTCAATGCCCGCTTCGGTCATCATCGAACTCTGCACGGTGTAAAGGCGTTTTTCCGGGTGCAGCACGGCGATTTCCTTGCCGTTGCGCACCACGCGCACCGTGCCTTTGTCTGAGGTAAAGTTCGGCCCTTCGAAGTGCTTGGCGCCTTCGAAGATGAAGTGGTAACCGGCCAAGTCCATGGATTCGCCCGGCGCCAGGCGCAGGTCGCGCTCGGCGCTGTTCTGGCTGGACAGCACCACGCCGAGGGCGCACACCGCGATGCCGATGTGGGCGATCTGCATGCCCCAGTAGCTGCGGGTCAGGGTCGGCAGACCTTTGAGCAAACCTTTGTGACGGGTCTTGTCGAAGATGTCACGCACACCGGCCAGTAATACCCAGGCGGCGAGCAGGAAGGTGGCGAGCACTGCCCAGTTGAAGTCGCCGTAGGCAATACCGGCGACCACGGCCAGCGCAATGCTGCCTAGCAGCACCGGAGCGAGCATGCCCACCAGCCATTTCACCGGAGTGTCTTTCCAGCGCACCAGCACGCCGACCGCCATCACCACCATCAACAGGCCCATCAGCGGGATGAACAACGCATTGAAATACGGCGGGCCGACGGACAGCTTGGCGCCGCTGAGGGCATCCAGCACCAGCGGGTAGAGGGTGCCGAGCAGGATCATCGACGCGGCTACCACCAGCACCAGGTTATTGCCCAGCAGCAGGGTTTCCCGCGACCACAGGTTGAAGCCGACCTGGCTCTTGACCACCGGTGCGCGCAGCGCAAACAGGGTCAGCGAGCCGCCCACCACAAACAGCAGGAAGATCAGGATGAACACGCCACGCTCGGGGTCAGAGGCGAACGCATGCACCGAGGTCAGCACGCCCGAACGCACCAGGAAGGTGCCGAGCAGGCTGAGGGAAAACGCGGCGATGGCGAGCAACACAGTCCAGCTCTTGAACACGCCGCGTTTTTCAGTGACCGCCAGGGAATGAATCAGCGCAGTGCCCACCAGCCAGGGCATGAAGGACGCGTTTTCCACCGGATCCCAGAACCACCAGCCGCCCCAGCCAAGTTCGTAGTAGGCCCACCATGAGCCCAGGGTGATACCGATACCGAGGAAGGCCCAGGCAACGATGGTCCATGGCCGCGACCAACGCGCCCACGCCGCATCCAGACGCCCGCCAAGCAAGGCGGCGATGGCGAAGGCAAAGGCTACGGAGAAGCCGACGTAGCCCATATAGAGCATGGGCGGATGCACGATCAGGCCGATGTCCTGCAACAGCGGGTTGAGGTCATGCCCGTCCGCCGGGATCTGCGGCAGCATGCGGCTGAAAGGGTTGGAGGTCATGATCAGGAACAGCAAAAAGCCAATGCTGATCATGCCCATCACCGCCAGCACCCGTGCCAGCATGACTTGCGGCAGTTGGCGCGAAAACACCGATACGGCGAAGGTCCAGCCACCGAGGATCAACGCCCACAGCAGCAACGAACCTTCGTGGGCGCCCCACACGGCGCTGAACTTGTAATACCAGGGCAAGGCGCTGTTGGAGTTGTTTGCGACATAGGCGACGGAAAAGTCGTCGGTCATAAAGGCGTAGGTCAGGCAACCGAAGGCGAACAACAGGAAGGCAAACTGGCCCCAGGCCGCCGGCTGCGCCAGGCTCATCCACAGGCGGTCACCGCGCCAGGCGCCGAGCAATGGCACCACAGCCTGGACCACGGCAAAGCACAGGGCGAGAATCATCGCCAACTGGCCCAGCTCCGGAATAAACAGTGCGGACGTCATCACTTAGCCCTCCTTGGCAGGCTGCGGATTCGCGCCAGGCGCGGATTGGCCGCTGTCTTTCAAGGCCTTTGTGACCTCCGGCGGCATGTACTTCTCATCGTGCTTGGCCAGCACCTCGTCAGCCACTACCACGCCATCGGCATTGAGCTTGCCCAGGGCGACGATGCCCTGGCCTTCGCGGAACAGGTCGGGGAGGATGCCGCGATAAGTGATGGTCACGGCCTTGTTGAAATCGGTGACCACGAAGGTCACGTCCAGGGAATCGCCGGAACGCTTCAACGAGCCCTGCTCCACCATGCCACCGGCGCGGATGCGCGTGTCCAGCGGGGCTTCACCATTGGCGATCTGGGTCGGGGTGTAGAACAGGTTGATGTTCTCCCGCAGGGCGCTCATCGCCAGGCCCACGGCAATACCCACACCGGCCAGGATGGCAAGGATGATCAACAGACGCTTTCTACGCAGCGGATTCACTTTTCGGTCTCCCGGCGCAGACGTCGCGCCTCTTGTTGCAGGTAACGCTTGCGGGCCAGGATCGGCGCGGCGACGTTGAGGACCAGTACCGCCAGGCAGATGCCATAGGCGGTCCAGACATACAGGCCGTGGTGGCCCATGGCGAGAAAATCACTGAAAGAAGCAAAGCTCATCCACACGCTCCCAGGCTGGTTTGCACTTCGGCTTTTACCCAACTGGTGCGGGCTTCACGCTTGAGCACTTCGAGGCGCATGCGCAGCAGCAGCACGGCGCCGAAGAAGCAGTAGAACCCCAGCACCATCAGTAGCAGCGGCGCCCACATCTCCACCGGCATCGCCGGTTTTTCGGTGAGGGTGAAGGTGGCGCCCTGGTGCAGGGTGTTCCACCACTCCACCGAGTATTTGATGATCGGGATGTTGATCACGCCGACAATCGCCAGCACCGCGCAGGCCTTGGCGGCGCTGTCGCGGTTGCTGATGGCGTTGCCCAGGGCAATCAGGCCAAAGTACAGGAACAGCAGGATCAGCATCGAGGTCAGGCGTGCGTCCCACACCCACCATGAACCCCAGGTCGGCTTGCCCCAGATGGCGCCGGTGACCAGCGCCACGGCGGTCATCCACGCGCCAATCGGCGCGGCGCATTGCAGGGCCACGTCGGCCAGCTTCATCTTCCACACCAGGCCAACGATGCCACACACCGCCAGCATCACGTAGCAGGACTGGGCCAGCATCGCGGCGGGAACATGGATATAGATGATGCGAAAGCTGTTGCCTTGCTGGTAGTCGGGCGGCGCGAAGGCCAGGCCCCAGACCAGACCGATGCCGATCAGCAGCACGGCGGCGACGCTCAACCACGGCAACAGCTTGCCACTGATGCCATAAAACCATTTGGGCGAGCCGAGCTTGTGAAACCAGGTCCAGTTCATTGCAGTTTCCATCACGGGTGCTTTTCGTCGTGGCGAGAAGCTCAGGGTCTTTACTGACTCAACGTCATCAACGCCGGGTCAGACCTCATTATTCGCCGACGCTGATTTTCAGGCCGGCGGCTATAGCAAAGGGTGTCAGGGTTACCGCCAGGGCGGTCAGGCTACCGAGCCATAAGAGGTAACCGGTCGCCGGCATGCCCATCAGCGCGGCTTGCAAAGCGCCGCTGCCGAGGATCAATACCGGGATGTACAAAGGCAGAATCAGCAGGGCCAGCAACAGACCACCGCGCTTCAAGCCAACGGTCAGCGCCGCCCCTACGGCTCCCAACAGGCTCAGGGCCGGCGTGCCGAGCAACAAGGATAGAAGCAATACCGGCAGGCACTCGCCGGGCAACCCTAGCATCATCGCCAGCAAGGGTGAGAGCAGCACCAGCGCCAGGCCGGAAAAAGCCCAGTGTGCCAGTACCTTGGCCAGTACCAGAAGTGGCAAAGGGTGCGACGAAAGGACCCACTGTTCCAGGGAACCATCTTCGAAATCACTGCGAAACAGCCCGTCCAGCGAGAGCAGGACCGATAAAAGCGCCGCTACCCACACCAGTCCTGGGGACAAGGTTTGCAACAGTTTAGTCTCCGGGCCGACCGCCAGCGGAAACAGCGCGATCACAATCGCGAAGAACACCAGCGGATTGGCCAGCTCCGCCGGACGACGGCACAACAACCGCGCTTCACGGGCAACCAACAGGGCGAACACACTCATAGTGACCACCGCCCGAGGTCCAGCTCGCGAAAACCGGCGGGCAGGCGCGTCAATGTGTGGTGGGTGGTCAGTACCACCAGGCCGCCTTTCTCGCAGTGCCGGGCCAGGTGCTCTTCGAGTTGGGCCACGCCTTGTTTGTCGAGGGCGGTGAAGGGTTCATCGAGAATCCACAGCGGCGGCCCAGGCAGGTATAAACGCGCCAGGGCCACACGGCGCTGCTGGCCAGCGGACAGGGTATGGCAGGGAACGTCTTCGAAACCCTTGAGGCCCACTGAGGCCAGGGCCTGCCAGATGGCGTCGCGGGAAGCGGGATGATGCAGGGCGCTGAGCCAGCTGAGGTTTTCTTCGGCGGTGAGCACGTCCTTGATACCGGCGGCGTGACCGATCCAGATCAGGTTGCGCGCCAGTTCGGTACGTTGTTCGTGTAAAGGCTTGCCGTTGAGTCGGACTTCACCTGCCGTGGGCTGCATCAAACCGGCCATCAGCCGCAGCAGGCTGGTCTTGCCGCTGCCATTGGGCCCGCTGATTTGCACCATATCGCCGCCCGCCAGCCGCAGCTCGAGTTGCTCGAACAACAGGCGCAGGTCGCGTTCACAGGCAAGCGCTACGGCTTCAAGAAGAGGGCTGGTCAAGAGATCGCGGGCCTTTACGGTTCAAGTCGGCGGTGCAGCGGCCGTTAAAGAGAGATGCACAATAACGACTTTGGCGACCGATTTTAGAGAGCTGGATCAAATAGTTGTGAGGTTTTTACCGCTCTCGTTGCAGACGGGCGGCATTATACATGCGATGCCCTACTCTAAAGAGGGCAATTTCCCCAGAGACGACGTGCACGATGACCGGCGAGATCAACCTACCTCCACTGCCTCCAGCCCCAGCGCCCAAACCTGCCCCGCTGCCTGCGGCGGGTGAGCTGCTCAAGCTGCTGGAGCCGCAGGCCGGCCTGATCGGCCCAGGGAAAACTGTGAACGCCGAGGTCATCGCGCTGAAACAAGGCAGCGAAGCCTTCCAGTTGTTGCTCAAACTGACCCTCGAAGGCGGTCGCCAGACCCTGGTACAGGCCAGCAGCGCCCAGCCCTTGCCATTGGGCAGCAATGTGGCGGTGAGCCAGGCGCCTGCGGGCAACCTGGCCATCACCTTGCAGCAGGCCATGAGCGCCAACGTCGCCGCCCTCACCCGCCTCGATACCGCGCAAATGCCGGTGGGCACGCTGCTGCAAGCCAAGGTGCTGACCACGCAGATGCTGCCCCAGGGCACGGGGCAGCCGGCGATCTATCGCTCGCTGGTGAGCGTGCTCAATAACGCCCTGGCCGGTGCCACCCTGACGCTGGAAAGCCCTCAACCCCTGCGGGTTGGCAGCTTGCTCAGCGCCGTGGTGCAGAACGCGCAAACCCTGAGCTTCGTGCCATTGAGCGGCTTGAAGGACCAACTGGCCGTAACGCAGCAGCTTGCCACCCAGCAAAGTCGCCAAGGCTCGCTGGATGCCGTGTTCAGCGCCTTGCAAAACCTGCCTCGTGGCGACAGCACCTCCGCCGACCTGCGGGCCGCTGCCGAGCGTTTATTGGCGGCGTTGCCCGACCTGGCGCAAGTCAGCAACCCCAAGGTGCTGGCGCAGGTGATCCAGAACAGCGGTGCTTTCCTGGAGGCCAAATTGCTCGCCGGGCAGAACCCGCAGATCCCCCCGCTGGATATGAAAGGCGCGCTGTTGCGCCTGGTCGCGGACCTGCTGCCCACCCTGCCCGCCAGCACCAACCTGAATGCCATCCTCGCCGCCAATACCCTGGCCCAGGTGCTGCCACACTTTGTCCGCAGCCCGTTGAACACCCTCGGCCAGGTCGGCGCCCGGCAGATACCCGCAAGCTTCCCGCTGCCCGAGCGGTTGATGGCCAAACTCGAAGGTGAAGGCGACCTCGAGAACCTGCTGCGCCTGGCCGCCGGCGCGATCTCACGCTTGCAGAGTCATCAATTGTCGAGCCTGGAACAGACCGGCACCACCGCCGACGGCCGCCTGCAAACCACCTGGCAGCTGGAAATCCCCATGCGCACCTTGCAAGACATCGTGCCGTTGCAGGTCAAGTTTCAGCGCGAGGAACCGGCGCCAGACCAGGACCAGCCCGAACGCAAGGATAAAAAAGAACCGAAACAGATGCTCTGGCGCGTCGAACTGGCCTTCGACATGGAGCCGCTGGGGCCGCTGCAAGTCCAGGCGCAATTGAACCAGGGCAAACTGTCCAGCCAGTTATGGGCCAGCCGCCCGTTCACGGCCAGCCTGATCGAAAGCCACTTGGGCAGCCTGCGCGAACGCCTGGTGTCCTCGGGGCTTGACGTCGGCGACCTGAATTGCCACCTGGGCACCCCGCCACGCGGCCCCAAAACCGGACTGGAACAACGCTGGGTGGATGAAACCGCATGAAGAACGCCACCCCGCCACGCCAGGCCATTGCCCTCAAGTACGACGGCCAACAGGCACCCACGCTGACCGCCAAGGGCGACGAGGCCCTGGCCGAAGCCATCCTCAAGCTGGCCCGGGAAAACGAAGTACCCATCTATGAAAACGCCGAGCTGGTCAAGCTGCTGGCGCGCATGGAACTGGGGGACAGCATTCCAGAAGAGCTCTATCGCACGATTGCCGAGATCATTGCGTTTGCGTGGACATTGAAGGGCAAGTTCCCGGCAGGGTACGACCCGGATGCGGGGCCGGTGGAGCGGGATGTCACAGAGCGTGGGGATGATTACTGAGTAGCCACAGGCATATACACATCCAAGTGTGGGAGGGGGCTTGCTCCCGATTGCGGTGTGTCAGTCACATTATTTCAACTGATACGCCGCTATCGGGAGCAAGCCCCCTCCCACATTTGGAGCCGGCCACATTTTCGCTCTGTGTTCAGCTCAAGACTTCGCTCAAGGGAATGAAATTGACTTGATCACCGATATCCAGCGTCGTGCCTTCCATCACCTCCACAAACCCCTCTGCCCACGCCGCGCTGCGCAGCACGCCGGAACTCTGGTTGTGGTAGATGACCGCCTTGCCCTGCTCAATACGCCCACGCAGGTATTCACGACGGTTACCCGGCTTGGGCCAGGCGAACCCTGCTGGCACTTCGAAACGCAGCGGCTGCACCTGCACCACACCTTGGCGGCGTAGCAGATAGGGGCGCGCCAACAGCGCAAAGGTCACCAGGGTCGAGGCCGGGTTGCCTGGCAGGCCGATCACCGGCACGCCACGAAAATGCCCGAAGGTCAGCGGTTTGCCCGGCTTGATAGCCAGCTTCCACAGCGCCAGCTCGCCCTCTTCACGCAAGGCGATGCCGAGGAAGTCCGCTTCACCTACCGAAACACCGCCAGTGGACAGGATCAGGTCGACGCTGCCCAGGCCCGCCAGGCGCGTGCGGGTCTGTTCCAGATCATCCGGCAGGATTCCTGCATCGATCACTTCACAGCCCATGCGTGTCAACCAACTGCACAGGACGCGGCGGTTGCTGTTGTAGATCTGCCCCGGGCCCAGCGGCAACCCCGGCTCGATCAGCTCATCGCCGGTCGACAGTACGGCCACGCGCACGCGGCGCACCACGTCGAGACGATCACACCCCAGGGATGCGGCCAGGCCCAGCTCGATGGGCCCCAGTCGGGTACCGGCGGTGAGCACGCATTCACCGACCGTGGTTTCCTGGCCCTGGGGGCGGATGTTGTCGCCCACTTGCAGCGGCTCGGTAAAACTGACGCGCTGGTCGGCATGCACCACGGCGTTTTCCTGCATTTGCACGCAGTCCGCGCCCTGGGGTACCGGCGCGCCGGTAAAGATGCGGGCGCAAGTACCGGGCGCCAACGGCTCAGGCGCATTGCCGGCGAAAATGCGTTGGCTCACCACCAGCGGTTCGCCGGTCCAATCCGCCAGGCGCACGGCGTAGCCGTCCATGGCGCTGTTGGGCCAGGGCGGCAGGTCAAGTGTGGAGATCAGGTCCTGAGCCAAGACCCGGCCGTCACACTCAGCCAGGGGCAGCACTTGCTGCTCGCGAACCGGCGCGGCTTCGGCCATGGCCAGCAGACGCTGCAAGGCGTCTTCCACCGGCATCAATGCACCGGTCTTGCCCGGCTTATCCACGGGATTCACAGGGTTCAGCCTGTTTCAGATGTGGGACGAAGTTGCACGGGCGGTGACGGCTATCCAGTTGCTCGGCGAGGATGCCGTCCCAACCGGTGCGCACGGCGTTGGTGGAACCCGGCAGGCAGCACACCAGGGTGCCATTGGCCAGGCCGGCCAGCGCGCGCGATTGCACAGTGGAAGTGCCGATATCGACCACGGATATCTGGCGGAACAGTTCGCCAAAGCCGTCGACCTGTTTGTCGAGCAGGCAGCTCACGGCTTCAGGGGTGCTGTCGCGGCCGGTGAAACCGGTGCCGCCGGTAATCAGCACCACTTGCACCACGTCTTCGGCGATCCAATGGGCAACCTGGGCGCGGATCTTGTAGAGGTCGTCCTTGAGCAGTACGCGCTCGGCCAGGTGGTGGCCGGCGGCAGTCAGGCGGTCGACGAACACCTGGCCGGAGGTGTCGGTGTCCAGGGTGCGGGTGTCGCTGACGGTCAATACAGCAATATTCAGGGGTACGAAGGGCGCATCGGCCTTGGCTTTCATGGCACGGTCCGGTTGTCGAAGGAACAGCCCGATGTTATATCACAGGCCCCCATTTACGTGCCGCAGCGGAACCACCATGTCTCTTGAATCTTCACTCCTGCCCTGTTCGATCCTGCTGTTGGCCGGTGGTCGCGGCCAACGCATGGGCGGCCAGGACAAAGGGCTGCTGCAATGGCGGGGCGAACCTTTGATTGCCCACCTGCAAAGGCTGGCCCGGCCGCTCACCGATGACCTGATCATCTCGTGCAATCGCAACCATGAACGCTATGCGCCTTATGCCGATCAATTGGTGAGCGATGACAACCTGGAATTTCCCGGACCGCTTGCCGGTATCCGCGCCGGACTGCTCGCGGCACGCCATGAGCATTTGCTGATCCTGCCGTGCGATGTGCCGCAGATCGATGGGCGACTGCTCGCCGACTTGCGTGAGACCGCCCAGCGCAACCGGCAGTTGCCGGTGATGGTACGCCAGGGCGAGTTCTGGGAACCCTTGCTGTGTATCATCCCGACCAGCTTGAAAAACCAAGTGGACCAGGCCTGGCAAGCGGGTGAGCGCAGCCCGCGCAAGATCTTGCTGGAACTGGGTGGCGTGGCCCTGCAATGCCCGGCCGATGACCCGCGCCTGGCCAACCTTAATACGCCCGAGCTGTTGCACCCACGGGCTGGCGTGTCAGAATGAGCCCTGCACAAGGAACTTTGCCGACGTCCTATACGTCACAAGGTCAGCAATTTAAAAGTATTCTCTCGGAGACAAACTCATGACTCAACGGACCATCGCCGCTCTCATGCTTGCACTGGGCATCGCCACCCTCGCCGGTTGCGCTTCGCCAACAGTGATCACCCTGAATGACGGTCGCGAAATCCAGGCCGTCGACACCCCGAAATTTGACGAAGATTCGGGCTTCTACGAATTCCAACAGCTTGACGGCAAGCGCACCCGCATCAACAAAGATCAGGTTCGCACCGTTAAAGACCTGTAAGCCACAACGCTTGCACACAAGGCCCGCCTCGCGCGGGCCTTGTTGTTCCTGGGGTTTACCAGTCGAGGGTGATCTGGCTGCGGAAACTGCGTTCTTCACCGCTCACCGGATCGATAAAGCGCACGCCTTGGGCCAGCAGTTTCAGGGGGTTGGCGTAGTCATCCTCGGCATCCTTGATCACCTCGGGGTAGAACGGGTCATTGCAGATACTCGCGCCAAGCGCGGTCATGTGCACGCGCAGCTGGTGCTTCTTGCCAGTCACCGGGAACAGGCCGTAGCGCCATAAGTGGCCGTTTTTCTCTCGCACTTGCACAGCCGTTTCGGTGTTACTGGCGCCCAGCCCTTCCTGCATACGAAAGAACGGCTCGCCATCCACCAGCCGGCTTTTGTGCACCAACGGAAAGCTGCGGTTCGGCAAGGCTGGGGCGATGGCTTCGTAGAATTTATCGATACGCCGCGTGGGAAACAGTTGCTGATACGCCGAGCGGCTTTGCGGGTTGGCCGAGAACAGCACCAGCCCCGCCGTATGCCGGTCGATACGGTGCAGGGGCACCAGCGCGGGGTTGTCCAGGCGCCGGATCAGGCGACGCAGAAGCGTCTGCTCAACGTACTCGCCAGCAGGCGTAACCGGCAGGAAATGCGGTTTGTCCGCCACCACCAGGTGTTCATCGGCGTACAGAATGCTTTCCTGTACCGGGATGACTTTCTCGTTGGGCACTTCGCGAAAGTAATAGATGCACAGGCCTTCCTTGTAGGCCAGGTCCAGGCTGATCGGGCTGCCATTGATATCCAGTACCCTGCCCCGCGCAATCCGGTCCAGCCACTGTTCGCGGCCGATGGCCGGGAAGTGCTCGCACAGGCAATCGAGCACCGTCGCCCATAGGCCTGGGGGCAGGTACAAGGTACTGGCTTGGTGCTGGGAAGGGGAAAAACCGGAAGTGGACATGCAGATGCTCGAAGCCTGGGAAACAGGCGGGCATTATCCCGCATGGCGCACGATTGCCTAGGGCCTATCTCAGGCCTTGGCCAATTGCGCCCGCAGGACCGGCGACGCGCTTGCCGCCTCGGTGAACTCCTTGAGCCAGCGCAATACGTCCACCGCTTCCCAACGGCCCGGATCATACAGCGCGTAAAGCAAGCCCTGGTAGCCCACTACATCCAGCTGCCTGTGATAACCGGCACGCTGGAACAGCGCCTCGATTTCCGCAAAGCAAGTGTTGAAATGCACCTTGTTAAACGGCGTCTTGCCTTCCGTGACCAGGCCATCGAGGCGCAGCTCGTTTACCGCGTCACGCACGACATCGGCAGACATGCGATTGACGCTGCTTTTCAGTTGTTCAACATTCACCACGGGCGTTCCCTCTATTCAATCGCTGTACGAATATACAGTAACGTAATATTGAGAAACCCGCCATCGCATAAATTTCAGCGCAGGAAGGCGACAACCTGATCACTGTCGAATGGCCAGTCCAGTTCTGCCCCGGTGTCGACCCGCCGCAGTACCGGGATCCTTAGGCCGTAGGCTTCGGTCAGGTCTTCTGGATCAGCAATATCGATCAATTCAACCATCAGGCCGTGTTCGACCAACGGCATGAGGACCTCTTCGGCAAGTTCACAAAGATGGCAACCCAGGGTGCCGAACAGCTGGCATTCAGGAGGCATGACGAAAGAACCCGGTCAGAAAAACAAGTGATCATTCTAAACCCGCTCGCCCCATGAAATCCCATTGCCGACAAAACACCTGACCCAGGTCACCATGGCCTATAACTGATTCAGCGATTCTCGCGGCTTTTTGCCCGTCCACCTGCAACGGAGATGCCTGTGTTTGCCAACCTGCTGATCATCCTGGCCTCATCTTTGGTGGTGATTGCGCTGTTTCGCCGGCTGCAACTGCCGCCCGTGCTGGGCTACCTGTGCGTGGGCCTGGCGGTAGGGCCGACTGCACTGGACTGGGTGAACGATAACGAGGACCTGCCGGACCTGGCCGAGATGGGCGTGGTGTTCCTGCTATTTTCCCTGGGCCTGGAGTTTTCCCTGTCGAAAATGTTCGCCCTGCGCCGTGTGGTGTTTGGCCTGGGCAGTTTGCAGGTGCTGGGCTGCGGGGCGCTGCTGGGTGGTCTATTGATGGGCTTTGGCCTGGCACCGGGCATCGCGCTGCTGCTCGGCGCAGGCCTGGCGTTGTCGTCCACGGCCATCGTCAGCAAGGAATTGACCAGCCTCGGTGAGATCTTCAGCAGCCATGGCCAGAATGCGATTGGCGTGCTGCTGTTCCAGGATGTGGTGGCGGTATTGCTGCTGACACTGGTACCGGTGTTCGCCGGCAACAGTGACCAAGCCTGGTACTGGGCGCTGCCGCTGACCCTGGGCAAGACTGTGGTGTTGTTCGTGGGCCTGCTGTTCGCCAGCCGCTGGTTGCTGCCGCGGTTGTTCCGTGAAGTCGCGGCGTCCCATTCGGCGGAGTTGTTTGTATTGCTGGCGCTGGTGATTGTGTTGCTCACGGCCTGGCTCACCCATCTGCTCGGCCTGTCCCCCGCCCTTGGGGCATTCCTGGCCGGCATGTTGCTGGGTGAAAGTCATTATCGTCACCAGATCGAAGCGGATATCCGACCGTTCCGAGACATTCTGCTAGGGCTGTTTTTTGTCAGCATCGGCATGTTGATCGACTTGCAGTTGTTCGTCAGCCATAGCCTGTTGATCCTCGGCCTGACCCTCACGCTGATGCTGGTCAAGGGTTGCGTGGTCGCCGCACTGGTCAAGCTGCGTGGCAGCGACACCGAAACCGCCTGGCGCAGCGGTCTGGCCCTGGCCCAGGGTGGCGAGTTCTGTTTTGCGTTGATGGCGCAGATGCAACAGAGCCGGCTGATTCCGGATCAATTCAACGGCCTGCTACTGGCCGCCACGTTCTGCTCGATGCTGATGACACCGTTGCTGCTGCGCGCCGCGCCGGCCATTGCCCTGCGCCTGCACCGCAAGCCCAACCAGCAGGTGCAACTGGAGCAGATCACCGCGCTCAATGCGCAACTGCATGGGCATGTGGTGATTTGTGGTTATGGGCGGGTGGGCCAATCCATCGGGCGTTTTATGCGCCGGGAACACCAGGCGTTTATCGCCCTGGATGACGACCCCGCACGCGTACAGGAGGCCGCCACCGAGGACAGCAGCGTGCATTACGGCGACTGCCGCCGTGGCGCCTTGCTCAGCGCCGTCGGCCTGGAGCGGGCGCGGTTGGTGGTGATCGCCGTGGACAACAGCGATGTCGCCCTGCTGGTGCTCAAGGAAGCGCGGCGGATCAACCCTGAGGTGCCGATCCTGGTGCGCACTCGCGATGCCAGCCAGTTGGCTGAGCTCAAGGCCGCCGGTGCCAGTGAGGTGGTGCCTGAGTTGCTCGAATCAAGCCTGATGCTCGCCTCCCACGCGCTGATCCTGCTGGGCCTGCCGGACCAACAGGTGCAGGCGCGGGTCGATGAAGTGCGGCATAACCACTATCGCCTGCTGCACGGATTCGATCCGCAGCCCCGCACTGACGAAGAGGCGCCGATCAATCCTGACTGACTGCGCCAATCTTGTGGATCGACAGGTCAGCACCGTAATACTCCTCTTCCTGGCTCAGGCGCAGGCCGTGCATACGCTTGATCACGCCGTACACCAGCAAACCGCCGCCGAAGGCCACCACTACGCCAAGACCGGTGCCGATCAACTGGCTGATCAAGCTCACGCCGCCCAGCCCACCCAGGGCGGTCTGCCCGAAGATGCCACAGGCGATACCGCCCCACACTCCACACAAGCCATGCAAGGGCCATACACCCAGCACGTCGTCGATCTTCCACCGGTCCTGGGCGGCGATAAAACACCACACGAACAGGCCACCGGCAATGGCCCCCGTGACCAGCGCGCCCACCGGGTGCATCAGGTCGGAACCGGCGCAGATAGCCACCAGCCCGGCCAATGGGCCGTTGTGCAGGAAGCCCGGGTCGTTACGCCCAATCACCAGCGCGGCAACGGTGCCGCCGACCATGGCCATCAACGAATTGACCGCCACCAGGCCACTGACCCCATCCAGGGTTTGCGCACTCATCACGTTAAAACCAAACCAACCGACGATCAGGATCCAGGACCCCAGCGCCAGGAAGGGGATGCTCGACGGCGCAAACGCCACCAGGCGCCCTTCGCGATAACGCCCGTTGCGCGGGCCCAGCAGCAACACGGCTGCCAGCGCGAGCCAACCGCCCATGGCGTGTACTACCACGGAACCGGCAAAGTCGTGGAAGCCGGCACCAAAGGCTACGAGCAGCCAGGCTTGCAGGCCGAAGTTGCCGTTCCACACCATGCCTTCGAAGAAGGGGTAGATAAACGCCACGATCAGCGCGGTGGCGCACAGCTGCGGAGCAAACTTTGCTCGCTCTGCAATGCCGCCGGAAATGATGGCCGGGATGGCCGCAGCGAAGGTCAGCAGGAAGAAAAACTTCACCAGGCCGTAGCCATGATCGGCACTGATCACGGCTGCTGGCTGCATGAAGTTCACGCCATAGGAGATCCAATAGCCTATAAAGAAATAGGCCAGGGTGGAGATCGCGAAGTCGCTGAGGATTTTCGACAAGGCGTTGACCTGGTTCTTCTGGCGCACCGTGCCGACTTCCAGGAAGGCAAAACCGGCGTGCATGGCCAAGACCATGACCGCACCAATCAGGATGAACAGGGTGTTGGAGCTGTGGATGAGGGTGTCCACCGCACTTTGCAAATTTTCCATGGAGGTTGGCAGGCCTGCATCAAGGCAAAAAGCACCAAAGCGGTTCAAGCCAGGGTTTCGCGCACTAAATTGGCACCGCCGGCCCGCCCTTCTTCAGAGGGCGTGAACCGCTTTAGCGCAGCGATCAACAACACAGGCCGTTGCCGACAGGGTTTTTCCGCGAGTTTCAGTAATTTAGGGTAAGGTTTTTCAAAGCCGCAGCCTCAACCGCCCGGATTCAGCGCAGGCCCCAGGGCCTGCGCACCAAGGCAAAGCAAAAGCTGTACCAGACAATTGCACTGAACCTTCGGCGAACCCCGCGACTCGAAACCACACGTACAGATCAGCCACACACGGAGACAACCATGGCCGGTAAAACAGCAAAGACTGCTCAAGAGATACTGATGGCGGATTTTCAAACCCTGGTCAGTGATACCGAAAGGTTGCTGGACGACACCGCTGTGCTGGCCGGTGACCAGGCCGATGAGCTGCGCACCAAGATCCACGAGAGCCTGCTCAAGGCCCGCGAGACCCTGCAGTTGACCGAAGACTCGCTGCGTGAGCGCGGTCAGGCAGCGATCACTGCCACTGAAGACTACGTACAGGCCAACCCATGGCAGTCCGTCGGTATCGCTGCCGGCGTGGGCTTTTTGATCGGTCTGCTGGCTACAAGGCGCTAAATATCATGTCTATCGGCGAATCCAGCTCATCAACGAGCGCACACTCTTCAGGAACCAGTTCCACCTCCCGGCGCCTGGGCGCTGCCGTGCTGGGCTTGCTGCACAGCCATGTGGAGTTGTTCGGCATCGAATTGCAGGAGCAAAAGGCCCGCACCGTAAGCCTGTTGCTGTTCGCCGGACTGGCGCTGGTGTTTGCCCTGCTATTGCTGGTGGGGTTGTCGACGCTGGTAATGATCCTGGTATGGGACACCGGCTACCGACTGACCGGAATAATCTGTCTGTGCGTGTTCTATAGCCTGGCTGCCGCGTTCTGCGGGGTGCGCTTGAAAGCGGCAGTGTTCGACGAGTCCACGCCCTTCCACGCCACGCTTGAAGAGCTGGCCAATGACCGGGAGCGCCTGCTGCCATGAGCATGACTGAGATCCCGCAAAACACCTCCCGCCGGGAAATGCGCAAGGCCCTGATCCGCCTGCGCATGGAAATGCACCGCCAGGAAATCCGTCATGAGTCCCAGCAACTGATGGCGCCGCTGCAAAAAATGCGCAACATGCGTCATAACTGGCAGGACAGCCTGGGCATCAAGCATGCGCCGTTGTGGGGCGTAGCGGCGGTGACGCTGATGGGGTTCTTTACCGGCAAGGGTGCCAAAGGCGGCAGTATCAGCAGCGTGACGCGCCTGATACGGCTAGGTGCCGGTTTAATCCCACTGATCAAACTGGCCATGCAAGGCGCTTCGCGCAAAAGCTGACCTGAGTGAGTCAAAGACCGTAATGACCGATATATCTTGGTCATTGCGGTTTTTTGCGCTGGCTGTTAATTGATATCGACACGGCCGACCGTTGGATTCGCTTGCCCCAGCGAGGCCGAACCGGGAAGCTGGACCTGTCATTCACCGTACGGAGAGTACCCGCCTTGGATTGGCCCACCCTGCTGACCCGCGAACGCCTTGGAAAACCCCTGCACAGCCCGGAAGAACTGGGTCGCAGCCCCTTTCACAAAGACCACGATCGCATCATCTTTTCCGGTGCATTCCGGCGCCTGGGGCGCAAGACACAAGTGCACCCGGTATCGAGCAACGACCATATCCACACGCGCCTGACTCACTCGCTTGAAGTCAGTTGCGTCGGCCGCTCCCTTGGCATGCGCGTGGGCGAAACCCTGCGCAGCGCCCTGCCCGACTGGTGCGACCCGAGCGACTTGGGCATGGTGGTGCAATCGGCCTGCCTGGCCCATGACATCGGTAACCCGCCGTTCGGACACTCCGGCGAAGACGCCATTCGCCACTGGTTCCAACAGGCCGCCGGGCGCGGCTGGCTGGATGACATGACCAGCGCCGAACGCAATGACTTCCTCAACTTCGAAGGCAATGCCCAGGGCTTTCGGGTGCTGACCCAGCTTGAATACCATCAGTTCGACGGCGGCACGCGGCTGACCTATGCCACCTTGGGGACTTATCTCAAATACCCCTGGACTGCCCGCCACGCCGACTCACTGGGCTACAAGAAACACAAGTTCGGCTGTTACCAGAGCGAGTTGCCGATTCTTGAGCAGATCGCCCACAAGCTCGGCCTGCCCCAACTGGAAGAGCAACGCTGGGCCCGTCACCCGCTCGTTTACCTGATGGAGGCCGCCGACGACATCTGCTACGCGCTGATCGACCTGGAAGACGGCCTGGAAATGGATCTGCTGCAGTACGCCGAGGTCGAGTCGCTATTGCTGGACCTGGTCGGCGATGACCTGCCACAAACCTATCGGCAGTTGGGCCCGCTTGACTCGCGGCGCCGCAAACTGGCGATCCTGCGTGGCAAGGCCATCGAACACCTGACCAACGCAGCAGCAAGGGCATTTGTCGAACAGCAGGACGCCCTGCTCGCCGGCACACTGCCTGGCGACCTGGTCGAGCACATGCACGGCCCGGCAAAACGCTGCGTACTGGATGCCAAGGACATGGCGCGCAAGAAAATCTTCCAGGATAAACGCAAGACGCTGCATGAAATCGGCGCCTACACTACCCTGGAAATCCTGCTCAACGCATTCTGCGGTGCGGCCCTGGAACAACATGGCGGGCGTACCCCATCGTTCAAGAACAGGCGCATTCTCGATCTACTGGGCAATAGCGCGCCGGACCCGGCCTGGCCATTACATGCGTCGTTCCTGCGGATGATCGATTTCATCGCCGGCATGACCGACAGCTACGCCACAGAAATGGCGCGGGAAATGACCGGGCGCTCCAGCCCTCAGTAACGACTCGACCACGCATCCTGTTCCCTGAAGAGAATCGCCCTACGACGGGAACAGAGCGGCCTGATCGAATTCGTACATACACCCGAAGAATAATCACGCACGCTCTTAACGGACCAGCCGAGCAATTCCTACACCCCCATCGACGCTTGACTCACTGTGTGTTCTCTATGCCCAGATACCCTCTTCGTATTCTTTTGGTGGAGGATCACCCCTTTCAGCTCCTGGCCACCCAATGCCTGCTCAAAAGCTTCGGTTTCGACCAGTTAACGCCCGTGGAAAATGCCGAGCAGGCCATACGCTTGATGAGCCAGTCCGAACACCCCTTCGATCTGATGCTATGCGACCAATGCCTGCCTGACTTGCCCGGGCTTGAACTGGTGGAAATCGCCAGCCGCCAGCGCTTTATAACCAGTGCGATCCTGTTGAGCGGGTTACCCCCGACGGAACTGATCAATCTGAAGCGGCAAGCCCTGCAACGAAATCTCCCACTCCTTGGCTACTTATCAAAACCGTTGGACAAAGATCAACTTGAAAGTCTGATCGCCTCGTTTTTCACTTAATAAATGTAGGAAATTAAACATTTCCACTTGAGAAAACCTACTTGAAGCCAGGCGCAAATACCAAGGCGCCATTCAATGACGCAATCATGCGCAAAATGCTTACATACACCTTCATCACACCTAGCAACTTGTAGGGTAGCGCCTTTTCTAATGTAGGAACTTTCCTGTTTTGCTTCTACTGCCCCTGGCCTTCATGCTGCAACCTCACCTTCTGAGCTAATGTGCCCGCTTTATTTGCACCTGCATGGAATGTGATTATGAACTCTGTTTTTATTATCGATGACCACCCTGTTATACGACTCGCCATTCGAATGTTGCTGGAGCACGAAGGTTACAAAGTCGTTGGCGAAACAGATAACGGGTGCGATGCCATACAGATGGTGCGTGAATGTCTTCCGGACCTGGTGATTCTAGACATCAGCATTCCCAAACTGGATGGCCTTGAAGTGCTCTGCCGCTTCAACGCGATGAACACATCGATGAAGACCCTGGTACTGACGGCGCAGTGCCCTACGCTCTTTGCGACGCGATGCATGCGTTCGGGCGCCGAGGGGTATGTGTGCAAGGAGGGGGACCTGAGCGAATTGCTCAGCGCCATTCGTGCAGTGCTGTCGGGCTATAACTACTTCCCCAGCCAGGCGCTGAATGGTCCCGGCACCGAAGGTATGGACGCCCAGGAGCTGGAGCTCTTCAAGACAGTCAATGATCGCGAACTGATGGTGCTGCAGCTGTTTGCACAAGGCCGTACCAACAAGGAAATCGCCAAGGGTATGTTCCTGAGCAATAAAACCGTCAGTACTTATAAAAAGAGGCTAATGCAGAAACTCAAGGCCAAATCCTTGGTAGAACTCA
Organism: Pseudomonas khavaziana; assembly: GCF_036704165.1. NCBI lineage: Bacteria > Pseudomonadati > Pseudomonadota > Gammaproteobacteria > Pseudomonadales > Pseudomonadaceae > Pseudomonas > Pseudomonas khavaziana. Next base: position 2,144,894 of record NZ_CP129946.1, on the reverse strand, counting down.
TCGAGATGGCAAAACGAAACGCGCTAGTGTGAGAAAGCGGATGCCCAGGCGTATAAAGGACTATCTGATTATATTGAGTGCCGGTTTGTACTTCAGCACCACCGTGCTCGCGGAGCACCAAACCAGCCCGGAACGCTTCACCCTCTTGAGCCGTGCCGGAGCCGTCCAACTAGACACTCATTTTGACAAGGCTCAGCGCCAGTGGCTGCAGAACAAACGCGAACTGGTGTTGGGTACCTCCGCACCTGACTACCCGCCCTTCGACCTCACGTCCAGCGGTCATGATTACGAAGGTCTCACCGCTGATTACGCTGGATTGCTGGCCAAGGCGCTCTCCTTGCCCATCAATGTCATGCGCTATCCGTCCCGCAAGGATGCCATTCGAGCCCTGGAAGCCGGGGAAATCGATTTATTGGGATCCTCCAACGGCTTTGAGGCCGCGACCCCCAATCTCATCCTGTCTGAACCCTACGCCGTGGACCAGCCTGTACTGGTCACCCGCGAGGGAGAAACCCGTAGTCTCAATGAGGGCCTGGAAGGGCTACGACTGAGCCTTGTCTACCATTACCTGCCACTCAACGAAGTAGAGAAGCTCTACCCCAATGCGATCATCCGCGCCTATCCGTCTTATCAGAATGCCTTGAATGCGGTGGCGTTCGACCAGGCGGATGTGTTTCTCGGCGACACCATTTCCACCCATTACATGATCAACAAGGGCTATCTCAAGAACATCCGCATGGCCAACTTTGGCAAGCATGAGGCTTATGGTTTCAGCTTTGCTACGCGCCAGGACAATCGGATCCTGCTGAGCATTGTCGACTCAGTCCTGGCAGCCGTGCCGGTCAACGAACGGGATAGCATCGCCAAACGCTGGAGCGCCGGCAGCGATATCCTGCTGACCGATAAGAAACTGCAACTGACCCAGCGCGAAGAGCGCTGGCTCAAAGAGCATCCGGTGGTGAAGGTGATCGTGAACGAAACCTTCGCGCCACTCACCTTCTTTGACGCAGACGGCAATTTTCGCGGGATTACCGCCGACCTCCTGGAGCTGATACGCCTGCGCACCGGCCTACGTTTCTCGATCGAGCGCGGACGTGACGTCAACGCGATGATTGAGCAAGTCACCAGCCAGAAAGTCGATATGATCGGCGCTATCGTCCCGAGCAACGAAAGAGACTCGCAACTCAATTTCAGCCGCCCGTACCTGGAAAACTCCTATGTATTGCTCACACGCAAAGAGCCCGGTGCGCCCGCCAACATGGAGCAAATGGCCGGCAAGCGCCTGGCGATAACCCAAGGCAATCCATTGGCCGCGAGCTTGAGCACGGACTTCCCGCAGATTCAGCTGGTGGAAACCAGCGATACGTTCAGGGCGTCAGAATTGCTCGCCCAAGGGCAAGTGGACGGCGCCGTGAACACCCTGGTCATTGCCAACTACTTCCTGTCTTCCCAGGTTTTCCAGGACCGGCTGCAAATCAGCGCCAGCATCGGCACGACCCCTGCCACGTTCACCCTGGCCACGTCGCGCCAGTCCACAGAATTGAGTTCAATCCTCGACAAGGCGCTGCTGAGCATCGCCCCGGATGAAATGGGCGTGATCAACAGCCGCTGGCGTGGCTACACCGCCGCGTCCGACAGCTACTGGCGCAATTACCACCAACTGATCGCGCGGATCATCATCGGCACAGGGCTTTTGCTATTGATTTCCTTGACCTGGAACGCCTACATGCGCCGCCAGATCAAACACCGAAAAATGGCCGAGCGTGCCCTCAACGATCAGTTCGAATTCATGCGCGCACTGGTCAATGAGACGCCCCACCCGATCTACGTGCGCGACCGCAATGGCCTGCTGCAGACCTGCAACGACAGCTACCTGCAGGTGTTCGACGTCAAGCGCGAAGACGTGATCGGCAAAAGCGTGACCCAGATGAGCATGGCCCTGGAGTCGGAGGCGGCGCAATACCATGCCGATTATCAGCGCGTGGTGGCCGAGGGGAACCCACTGATCCTGGATCGCAGCCTGCATATCCATCAGAAGAAGCTGACCATCTACCACTGGATCCTGCCCTACCGGGACTCCACCGGCGAGGTCCAGGGCATTATCGGCGGTTGGATCGATATCAGTGATCGACGCCAGTTATTCGATGAGCTACGCGCCGCCAAGGAACGCGCCGACGAGGCCAATCGCGCCAAAAGTACGTTCCTTGCCACCATGAGCCATGAGATCCGCACGCCGATGAATGCGGTGATCGGTATGCTCGAACTGACACTCAAGCGCGCCGACCAGGGGCACCTTGATCGCCCGGCGATTGAAGTGGCATACAACTCGGCCAAGGACCTGCTGGAATTGATCGGCGATATCCTCGATATCGCGCGTATTGAGTCCGGTCGTCTCAGCCTGGCCCCGGAACGCGTCAACCTGCGGGAAGTGATCGAGTCGGTCGTGCGCGTCTTCGACGGCCTTGCACGTCAGAAAACCCTGAGCCTGTTGCTGGAGTTCAAGCCCGATCTCAATGACGTCGAGGTGCTGATAGACCCCCTGCGCTTCAAGCAAGTGCTCTCGAACATCGTCAGCAACGCGATCAAATTCACCGAACACGGGCAGGTGAAAATCAAAGTGGAGATACAGCCTACCCAGGCGCCGGAGCAGATCGAGTTGAAACTCGTCGTGGAGGACACTGGCATCGGCATCACCAGGGAAGACCAGTTGCGCCTGTTCGAGCCCTTTGCCCAAGCCGACAACTCTGGGCACCTGGCCAGGAGCGGTGCGGGGTTGGGATTGGTCATCTGCCGCAGCCTGTGCGAAATGATGGGCGGTCAATTAAGCCTCAGTAGCGTGCCCCTGGTAGGCACCCAAGTGCACGTCAACCTCAGGATGCCGCGCCTGAGCCCGGTCCAGGCGTTGGGAGAGCACACGCCTGAGACGCCGGCCCGCACCCCCGTGCTGAACGTGCTGGTGGTCGACGATCATCCGGCGAACCGCCTGCTGATGTGCCAGCAACTGGGCTACCTGGGCCATCAATTCACCGCCGCCGAGCACGGCGCCGCCGGATTCCAGGCCTGGCGCCAGGAACGTTTCGACCTGGTGATCGCCGACTGCAACATGCCCATCATGAATGGCTACGAGCTGAGCCGTTCAATCCGCGAATACGAGCAACGGGAACAATTGCCTGCCTGCGTGGTGCTGGGTTTTACTGCCAATGCCCAACCGGAGGAAAGGCTACGGTGCGTGCAGGCCGGCATGGATGACTGCCTGTTCAAACCCATCAGCCTGACCATGCTGGAACGGCAACTGGCGCAAATCGCTCCTCAATCAGCAAGCGCTCGGCTGGACTTGGGGTGCCTGGAGGCCCTGACCGGCGGCGACCCGCAATTGAGTCGACGTTTGCTGGAAGAGCTGTTGAGCAGCAGCCGTCAAGACCGCCTGGCACTCATGGACCTGCTGAACCGAAAAGCCTCGCTCACGGAGGTCATTGAGCAGGCCCATAAAATCAAGGGAGCTGCTCGTATCGTTCAAGCCACTTCACTGGCCGGGCAATGCGAAGCACTGGAACAAGCCTGTTCGCGCAATGAGCATTGGACTGTGATCGAAACCGGTATCAAGGCCCTGGAAAAGCTCATGTTGGAACTGGAGAGGGTCCTGCAAATTCAACTGGATGACCTGGACAGTCTGTAAGCGCCTGAATGCTGTAGGAGCGAGCATACTCTCGCGCCTACAGCAGACAGCATCAGCCCGCTTGTCTCAGCAATCGGTCAATCGCAGGAAGATGGCCGCCAGCTGTTCAACCCCCACTTGGTCCTGAGGTGTAAAACGGCCCAGCAACGGGCTATCGAGGTCGAGCACGCCAACCAACTGCCCGTCCTTGACCAACGGCACCACCAATTCGCTGTTGGAAGCGCTGTCACAGGCGATATGCCCCGGGAAAGCATGCACATCCTCCACTCGCTGGGTTTGCCGCGATGCCGCCGCCGCGCCACACACCCCGCGGCCGAAGGGAATGCGCACACAGGCGATCTGCCCCTGGAATGGCCCAAGCACCAGTTCGTCATTGCGATTGAGGTAGAAGCCTGCCCAATTCAAATCATCCAACTGATTGAACAGAAACGCGGAAAACTGCGCACTGTTGGCAATAAAATCCCGCTCATCAGCGAGCAACGACTCAAGCTGCGCGCACAGCATGGCATAGCCATCAAGGCCGGTACCGGCCTGTTGTAAATCGATCATGGTTGACGTTCCAGCAATTTAAGACCCACCCAGTAACGGGCGAATTGATAGGCACAGCGGCCATTGCGGTTGCCGCGGCCCGTAGCCCAGCGCACCGCCAGCACATCCAATTGTTCATCGCGCTGCCACTGCAAGCCAGCCTTGCCGGCCAACTCGCCGATCCAATGTTCCACCACATCCAGGAAGTGCTCCTGGGTGAAGGGGTAGAACGATAGCCACAAGCCAAAACGGTCTGACAAGGCAATCTTGTCTTCTACCGCCTCACTCGGGTGCAACTCGCCATCCACGCGTTTCCAATTGTCGTTGTCGCTCTGGTTTTCCGGAACCAGGTGGCGACGGTTCGACGTGGCGTACAGCAGCACGTTTTCCGGCGCCTGTTCAAGGGAACCGTCGAGCACGCTCTTGAGCACACGATAGTCGCCTTCACCAGCTTCGAACGACAGGTCATCGCAAAACAAAATGAAGCGCTGTGGTAATTTGACCAGTTGCTCGACCACCCGTGGCAAGTCGGCCAAGTGGTCGCGCTCGATTTCAATCAAGCGCAAACCCGCCTTGGCATGCTGGGCGAGCAAGGCGCGTACCATGGAGGATTTGCCAGTGCCGCGCGACCCCCAAAGCAGCGCATGATTGGCGGGCAAGCCATCGAGGAACTGCTGGGTATTGCGCGCCAGTTGTTCACGTTGTTTATCGACGCCGATCAGATCCGACAGGCGCATGTCCAGGCTCACTTGCAGCGGCAATAGAAAGCCACTGCGCCCTTCGCGCTGCCAACGGGCGGCCAGGCACTGGTCCCAGTCGATGGCCTCGCGCAGGGCGGGCAACAAGGGTTCCAGGCGTGCAAGTACCGCATCGGCGCGTTCAAGGAAGGCATTCAATCGAGAATCCATGACTATTCCTCTGGCAAGTTCTTGTAAAAGATGGCGTATTAGCAACCCTGCGGCGCACCGCATGAGGCTGCATCAAAACAACGATTCATGCCGGGCGAGCCAGAGCTTGTGGATGTTCAGCTATGCTTGCCGGGCGAAGGGAAACGTGAAGTGGTTCAACACTCGATGGATATCAAGTTCGCCCACCGCTTGTCTTATAAACAAGCCAGATTGACTGTGCTGGTCGGTTTCGTCTTGGGAACCTTGCTCAGCCTGATCCAAATCGGCATTGATTATGCCAGTGAAGACGCATCCATCAACCGTGAAATACGCTCACTGATCGAAATCAGCCATAACCCCGCCTCACGCATCGCCTACAACATCGATGCCGAACTCGCCCAGGAACTGGCCCTGGGGCTGCTGCACTCCCCTGCCATCACCCGGGCGCAGTTGATCGACAATAATGGCGTGGTCCTGGCCGACGTCGATCGCCCGCGCAAGGAAAGCAACTACCGGCCCCTCAGTGATTTTCTGTTCAGCGCCAACCGTCAATTCGAGGACCGGCTGTACCTTGGCCATATGCCGGACGAATCGCTTGGCGTGCTGCGCCTTGACGTCGATACCTACACCTTCGGCAGCCGTTTCCTGCATCGTGCCGAGATTACCTTGCTTAACGGATTCGTCCGCAGCCTGCTCCTGACCGGGATTCTGCTGGGCTTGTTCTACGTGATGCTGACCCAGCCGTTGGTGCGCATTATCCGAGAGCTGAGTACACGCAAACAGGCGCGCCTGGATTGCCCACCGGGGCACGAAGATGACGAGATCGGCGTGCTGGTCAACGTCGCCAACCAGCAATTCGAAAACATGGAGACCGAAATCCAGCAACGGCGCCACGCCGAGGACCGCCTGACGGAATACCTGGGCCAGCTGGAAAATATTGTTTCTGCACGCACCCTTGAACTCAAGGCCAGCAACCAGCGCTTGAGCCAGTCCAATGATGAACTGGAAGCAGCGAAGACCACTGCACTGGCCATGGCCCAGGCAAGGGCGGCCTTCCTGGCTAATATGAGCCATGAAATCCGCACACCGCTCAACGGACTGCTGGGGATGATTGCGTTGTCACTGGACAGCCCGCTGAATGCCGAACAACGACAGCAACTGTCCATCGCCCATGATTCAGGCAAAGTACTGGTCGAATTACTCAACGATATCCTCGACCTGTCCAAATTCGACGCCGGCCAGCTGGAACTGGAACATATCCCGTTCGACCTGGGCTCGCTGGTGGAAGACACCGCCAACCTGCTGTCCCAAAACGCGGCGCCAAGTGTGGAGCTGACCTGCCTGATCGATCCACAGTTTCCCGCCCAGGTCATCGGCGACCCGACTCGTGTGCGGCAAATCGTCAGTAACCTGCTGTCCAATGCCCTGAAGTTCACCCGCTTTGGACGCGTCGATGTACGCCTGCGTGCCGTGGAGGGCCGGGTCAACATTGAAGTGTGTGACACCGGCATCGGCATCGCCCAGGATGCCCAGGCGAAGATCTTCCAGCCGTTCACCCAGGCCGGTGCCGGCATCACTCGCCAATTTGGCGGCACAGGGTTGGGGCTGGCGTTGACCCGTAACCTGTGCGAAGCCATGCGAGGACGCTTGAGCATCAGCTCGGAGGTGGGCTTTGGCAGCCAGTTCTGCGCCGATCTGCCGTTGCCCACGCATTTGCCTGCTACCCGCTACACCCCACTCACAGGTGATGTGATTGCCATCACCCACGCCGGCGGCGGCTTGACGGAGTTGCTCACCACCCTGCTGCCTTCCTGGGGGCTGACACCACGCTGTTATTCCCAGGACGATGACTTGAGCGCACTGGCCCCGGACCTGCTGATCACCGATTGTCCGGAGTGCCTGTTTCGCTTGCGCCCTGGGATCCGCGCCCCGATTTTGCTGGTCACTGCCTACGGCAACTTCATGCCTGGCGAAGAGGTAGCGGCCCTGGCACCGCTGCAGCAACAAGCACGCCCATTGAGCCGCAACGCGCTTTACCAGATCCTGCAACGCAACCTGCGCAGCGACGTAGAACTGACCCTCGACCCGATTCAGATGGAATCCGCACCGCTTGCTCATCGGGCACGTATCCTGTTGGTGGAGGACAACCCAGTCAATCAACTGGTGGCCAAGGGTATGCTCAGCAAGTTGGGATGTGAGGTCATCGTGGCCGCCCATGGCGGCGAAGCCCTGACGATGCTTGAGGACCAGCGCTTCGACATGGTGTTGATGGACTGCAACATGCCGGTGATGGATGGCTACGAGGCCAGCCGGCAGATTCGCCGCAGCGGGCGCTGGCCAGACCTGCCCATCGTCGCCTTGACCGCCAACGCCCTGTCCGAAGAGCGAGAGCGCTGCCGGGCGGCGGGCATGAACGACTACTTGGCCAAGCCGTTTCGCCGCGAAGAACTCCATGCTCTGCTGGAGCTATGGGTACCGACGATCACAAGTCTCTGATCTGCCCACGCACTGCATTTCACTTGAGCAGGGCTTCGATCGCCTGGGTCAAGTCCTGAGGCTTGGTCGTCGGCGCAAAACGCTTGACCTGCTTGCCGTCACGGCCGATGAGGAACTTGGTGAAGTTCCACTTGATGTTCTTGGAACCCAGTAGCCCCGGGGCCTGTTTTTTCAACTGCACGAACAGAGGGTGGGCATCGCTGCCATTGACATCGATCTTCTTGAACAGCGGAAAACTGACGCCGAAGTTCAGCTCACAGAACTCGGATATCGCGTCTTCGTTGCCCGGTTCCTGCTTGCCAAATTGATTGCAGGGAAAGCCGAGCACCACCAGGCCTTGATCCTTATAGTGCTGCCAGAGTTGCTCCAGGCCCTTGTACTGTGGCGTGAAGCCGCACTTGCTGGCGGTGTTGACCACCAGAATGGCCTTGCCGGCGAAGTCGGCCAAGGTCTTTTGCTCGCCCTTGATGGTGGTGCAAGGGATGCTCAGCAGGGATTCGCTCATGGCAGAGCCTCAAGTCAGGGAAAGAAAGTGTAGGAGCGAGCCTGCTCGCGAAAAACTCACAGGCGCCGCGTTCATTCAGGAAGCACGCGTTATCTTTGACGTTTTTCGCGAGCAAGCTCGCTCCTACAGTGATCCGTGTAGGCCTGTTTACAGCTTCAAGCCTGGCGCGGCACCAGGTCCAGGCACACCGAGTTGATGCAATAGCGCAGCCCGGTCGGCGGCGGGCCGTCCGGGAACACATGCCCCAGGTGTGCGTCGCACTTGGCGCAGGTGACCTCGGTACGGATCATGCCGTGGCTGACGTCGCGGATCTCAATCATCGCGCTGTCGGCAATCGGCTCGTAGAAGCTGGGCCAGCCGCAGCCGGAGTCAAACTTGGCCCTGGAATCGAACAGTGGCTCGTTGCAACAGATGCAGTGGTAAACGCCATCGGTCTTGGTGGCGTTGTACTTGCCGCTGAACGGTCGCTCGGTGCCCTTGAGGCGGCACACGTTGTACTGTTCGGGATCAAGCATGGCTTTCCATTCATCAACGGTTTTCTGCAACTTTTCCATTGGTACACCTCGGCAACTGAAAAACCCTGATCTGTGTCTTTTCCAGGGATCAGGCGGCACGTATGATTGCGCCTCTTCAAAACGCCAGTCTGGCACCCGCGCCTCCGGCATTCAAACGTATTTATGGGCGCGAACCGCGCAGGATTCACCCCAGGGTAGTGCCTGCGCCGTCTGGATCGTTCATTTTCAGGATCACATCGCCATGCAGGTCAGCAAATCGAACAAGCTCGCCAACGTCTGCTACGACATTCGCGGCCCGGTGCTCAAGCACGCCAAGCGCCTGGAAGAGGAAGGTCATCGCATCCTCAAGCTGAACATTGGCAACCCGGCGCCGTTTGGTTTCGAAGCGCCGGACGAAATCCTCCAGGATGTGATTCGCAACCTGCCGACTGCCCAGGGCTACAGTGATTCCAAGGGCCTGTTCAGTGCGCGCAAGGCGGTGATGCAGTACTACCAGCAAAAGCAGGTTGAAGGTGTCGGTATCGAGGACATCTACCTGGGCAATGGCGTGTCCGAGCTGATCGTGATGTCGATGCAGGCGCTGCTCAACAATGGCGACGAAGTGCTGGTGCCGGCACCGGATTACCCGCTGTGGACCGCCGCCGTGACCCTGGCTGGCGGCCACCCGGTGCACTACCTGTGTGATGAAGGTGCCGACTGGTTTCCGGACCTGGCCGACATCAAGGCCAAGATCACCCCGAACACCAAAGCCCTGGTGATCATCAACCCGAACAACCCCACCGGCGCGGTGTACTCCAGGGAAGTGCTGCTGGGCATGCTCGAACTCGCACGCCAGCACAACCTGGTGGTGTTCTCCGACGAGATCTACGACAAGATCCTCTACGATGACGCGGTGCATATATGCACCGCGTCCCTGGCCCCGGACCTGTTGTGCCTGACCTTCAATGGCCTGTCCAAGTCTTACCGCGTGGCGGGTTTCCGCTCCGGCTGGATTGCCATCTCCGGCCCCAAGCACAACGCCCAGAGCTATATCGAAGGCATAGACATGCTGGCCAACATGCGCCTGTGCGCCAACGTACCGAGCCAACACGCCATCCAGACGGCCCTCGGTGGCTACCAGAGCATCAACGACCTGATCCTGCCCCAGGGGCGCCTGCTGGAGCAGCGCAATCGCACCTGGGAGCTGCTCAACGCAATCCCGGGCGTCAGCTGCGTGAAGCCCATGGGCGCGTTGTATGCGTTTCCGCGGATCGACCCGAAAGTGTGCCCGATCTTCAACGACGAAAAGTTCGTGCTCGACCTGCTGCTGTCGGAAAAGCTGCTGGTGGTCCAGGGCACCGCGTTCAACTGGCCGTGGCCGGATCACTTCCGCGTAGTGACGTTGCCGCGAGTGGATGACCTGGAGATGGCGATTGGTCGCATCGGCAACTTCCTGAAGTCCTATCGCCAGTAAGGGCATTGACGCTGTGCGGCCCGCTTCGGGTCGTACAGCGATTATCTGCAACACTTCTTTGTCGCTTACGTGTTGTGGTATTTCACTTGCCCCCCGCCCAAGGCGTACCCCCTATAATCACGGGGCGGCAAGGCAAACTCGTGTCGGCCATGGCTGACAATACAGGCCGGAAAATCCCTTCAAGCCTCTACATTCAAGCTGTAGGACACAGTTTGAAATAGTCGCTCGGTTGAATCACCCCATGCCGCACCTTATATACCCCGCAGTACGCGACATATTAAGCATGAGGAGAACCCTACAACCATGATGCGCATCCTGCTGTTCTTGGCCACTAACCTGGCGGTCGTGCTGATTGCCAGCATCACCCTGAGCCTTTTCGGCTTCAACGGGTTCATGGCGGCCAACGGGGTTGACCTGAACCTCAATCAGCTGCTGGTCTTCTGTGCGGTCTTTGGTTTCGCCGGCTCACTGTTTTCGCTGTTCATCTCCAAATGGATGGCGAAGATGAGTACCAGCACCCAGGTCATCACCCAGCCACGCACCCGGCATGAGCAATGGTTGCTGCAGACCGTCGAGCAGCTGTCCCGCGAAGCGGGTATCAAGATGCCCGAGGTCGGGATCTTCCCGGCCTATGAAGCCAACGCCTTTGCCACTGGCTGGAACAAGAACGACGCGCTCGTTGCCGTAAGCCAGGGCATGCTCGAACGCTTCTCGTATGACGAGGTGAAAGCCGTACTGGCCCACGAGATCGGCCACGTGGCCAACGGCGACATGGTGACACTGGCACTGGTTCAAGGCGTGGTGAACACCTTCGTGATGTTCTTCGCGCGCATCATCGGCAACTTTGTCGACAAGGTAATTTTCAAGAACGAAGAAGGCCGTGGCATCGCCTACTTCGTGGCGACTATCTTCGCTGAACTGGTACTGGGCTTCCTGGCCAGCGCAATCACCATGTGGTTCTCGCGCAAACGCGAGTTCCGCGCAGACGAAGCTGGTGCCCGCCTGGCCGGCACCGGGGCGATGATCGCAGCGCTGCAACACTTGCGCTCCGAACAGGGGCTACCGGTGCACATGCCGGACAGCCTGACCGCCTTTGGCATCAACGGTGGCATCAAGCAGGGCATGGCTCGCCTGTTCATGAGCCACCCGCCACTGGAAGAGCGGATCGACGCACTGCGTCGTCGGGGCTGATAACCCGGTAATACGAAAAGGGGCGATTGATCGCCCCTTTTTCGTGGCCGCGATTTACCTCTTGGTCAGCCGATAAACGCGCTCCTCAAGACGGGTGACGCCGTCCGCCATGAATTTGCGGCTCTCACTCAGTATGTCCCGCTCTTGCAACGTGGCCACGCTCCAGTACGAGCCCAGCAGCGAGCGCACTTCCTCATCCGGGACAGAAAACGGCGGCCCAGCCCTTTGTGCTTGGTCGTAGTCGACAGCGATCAGCAGGCCCTCACAGCCGCGGGCCAGCAGACTGTTGAGATGCTCGGTGTATTGCGGCCGCATCTGCTGCGGCAAGGCAATCAGTGCTGCACGATCATACAGCGCCTTGCAGTCGGCCACGGCCCCTGCGTCAAGGGCAAAGTAATCGCCACACCACACTTCGATCAGGCCCTTGTGATACACCTTGAACACGCCTCTTTGATCAATCTGCGGCGTGAGTGCCTGTTCGCTGAAAAACGCCTCAACCGCCTGCTCCGACACCTCCACACCCATCACACGATGCCCACGCCCCGCCAGCCACATCATGTCCAGGCTTTTGCCGCACAATGGCACGAAGACCTTCGAGCCCGCGGCCAAGGCCAACGTTGACCAATACTGCTGCAAGTAGGGATTAACCTCGACTTGATGAAAACCGATCTGATTGGTGGCCCAGCGTTCCTGCCAAAATTTTGCGTCCATGCACCCTCCTGATAAATCGATCAAAAGACACTAAAACTTATATTAGATCTAGATAAACATTCTGATTAAAGATAGCTCGATATTAACCTCCAGGACGCTTCCTATGCTCCCCAGCCTGTTCATCTCCCACGGCTCACCCATGCTGGCGCTACAACCCGGTGCCAGCGGCCCTGCATTGCAGCGCCTGGCGGCCGAGTTGCCACGACCGCAGGCGATCGTGGTGGTATCGGCGCACTGGGAAAGCCCAGCACTGCTGGTCAGCGGCGGCGCCGCGCCCGAAACCTGGCATGACTTTGGCGGCTTTCCTCGCGAACTGTTTGCCGTGCAATACCCCGCGCCGGGTGACCCACGATTGGCGAGCGACATTGTCGAGCTGCTGCAAGCAGACGGCCTGGACGCACGCCTCGATAACCAACGCCCCTTCGACCACGGCACCTGGGTGCCCCTGTCGCTGATGTATCCAGCAGCAGACATTCCGGTGGTGCAAGTCTCGTTGCCCAGCCACATGGGCCCTGCCCTGCAAACCCGGGTCGGGCATGCCCTTCGCAGCCTGCGCGAGCAAGGGGTGTTATTGATCGGTTCCGGCAGCATCACCCATAACCTCGGTGAGCTGGACTGGCGTGCCGGGCCGGAGACGATCACACCGTGGGCGCGTGAGTTTCGTGACTGGGTGGTGGACAAACTTGCGACCGATAACGAAGCCGCCCTGCATGACTATCGGCGCCAGGCGCCCCATGCCGTGCGCAGCCATCCCAGCGATGAGCATTTATTGCCGCTGTATTTTGCCCGGGCGGCAGGCGGGCAGTTTGGTTTGGCGCATCAGGGGTTCACGATGGGGGCATTAGGCATGGACATCTATCGCTTCGGCTGACGGAGACCGGTAATTCAAGGCAAAAAAAATCCCCGAACCAGTCGGGGATTTTTTATTTGCGATCAATCAGCCAAAGGGCGGATCAATCTTCGCGGTAGCGACGCAGCTTGAGCTGCTTACCGGCAACGCGAGTGTCTTTCAACTTGGCCAGCAGTTTTTCCAGGCCGTCTTCCGGCAGCTCCACCAGGGAGAAGCTGTCACGCACCTGGATGCGACCGATGGCTTCACGCGCCAGGCCACCCTCATTGAGGATAGCGCCCAGCAGGTTCTTGGCAGCGATACCATCACGCGCACCCAACGCGGTACGGCAACGTGCACGGCCTTCGGCCAATGGCACCGGAGCACGACGCTCACGATCACCACGGTCCGGACGGTCGCCGGAACGCTCTGGACGATCACCGCGTGGCGCGCTGTTCGGCACCAGTGGGCGCTCTTTCTCGATGGCGGCCAGGGTCAGGGCCTGACCGTTGGTGGCTTTGCGCAGCAGGGCTGCAGCCAAGGCACGTGGGGTGCAACCGATATCGGCGGTCAGGCGGTCCAGCAGGTCGCCGTGGGTCGATTCAGCGTCAGCCACCAGGGGGGCCAGGCTGTTGGTCAGTTTCTTGATGCGGGCATCGAGAACGGCCTGGGCATCCGGCAGGCGGACCTCGGCAACTTTCTGACCGGTTACACGTTCGATCACCTGCAGCATGCGGCGCTCACGTGGAGTCACCAGCAACAGAGCACGACCTTCGCGACCCGCACGGCCGGTACGGCCGATACGGTGAACGTAGGACTCTGGATCGTACGGCATGTCAACGTTGAACACGTGGGTGATACGTGGAACGTCAAGGCCACGGGCAGCAACGTCGGTCGCCACAACGATGTCCAGGCGGCCATCCTTGAGGGAGTCGATCACGCGCTCACGCTGGTTCTGGGCAATGTCACCGTTCAGCGCAGCGGCCTTGTAGCCTTTGGCTTCCAGGGCACTGGCCAGGTCCAGGGTCGCTTGCTTGGTGCGCACGAACATGATCAGGGCGTCGAAGTCTTCGACTTCCAGCAGGCTCAATACAGCCGAGGTCTTCTGGTCAGCGTGAACCAACAGGTGAGCCTGTTCGATCGCGGTAACGGTCTGGGTCTTGGTCTGGATCTTCACGTGTTGCGGATCGCGCAGATGGCGCTCGGCAATGGCACGGATCGACTGCGGCAGGGTGGCCGAGAACAGTACGGTCTGACGGGTTGGAGGCAGCGCCTTGAAGATGACTTCCAGGTCATCCATGAAGCCCAGCTTCAACATTTCGTCAGCTTCGTCCAGAACCAGGTGGTTCACGGTCGACAGCACTTTCTCGTCACGACGCAGGTGGTCGCACAGGCGACCAGGGGTGGCGACAACGATCTGTGCGCCATTGCGGATGGCTTTCAGTTGTGGGCCCATAGGCGCGCCGCCGTAAACGGCCACAACGGTCACGCCCGGCATTTGCTTGGCGTAGGTTTCGAAAGCGGTTGCTACTTGCAGCGCCAACTCACGGGTTGGCGCCAGGATCAGGGCTTGCGGCTCGCGCTTGGCAGGATCGATGCAATGCAGGATAGGCAGGGCGAACGCGGCGGTTTTACCGGTACCGGTTTGCGCCTGGCCAATCATGTCTTGGCCGGCCATGATGATCGGGATCGATTGCTGCTGAATAGCCGAAGGTTCTTCGTAGCCAGTCGCGATGACGGCAGCAAGAATGTTCGGGTTAAGATTAAAAGCGGCGAAGCCGCCGGTTTCCTGGGTCATGGGTCTGCCTCTAAGTGCATCCGCAAAGACCCATGCTCCAAAGCTGCGCATGCCGTGTTGAGACTCAAGAGTCGCCCTGGCTGCTTTGTCGGCGGGGATTTGCGAAAACGAATGAATGAAAAAGATTCGTCAAGGAAGAGTCCGCTGTGCGGACGTGCAGCCGAAGCTGACTTCGGGGAATTGCGCTACCTAAACGCGGCCCGGTTAAAGGCCGGCGCGCACTATACCGGAAATACTTGAAAAAGGGAGCTTTTTTTATCGCCAGGCACCGATAAACCGCACTGCGTCACGGTTTTTGCACATATCGGTGACAGGGTCTATTTTTCAAAAGCCCGGCCCTGTTGGTGATGACGCTTAATCGGTTCACCTTCCATTGGTCTGAAACCTTTCCCTGCCCGAGGGCAAACCCGATGAATCAAGCCAGCAGCAGCCGTGTCAGCCGTGAACTGCAGGGTCACGTCCTGCTTTTAGGCCTGGATCGAGTCGCCAAGCGCAATGCCTTTGATCTGGACTTGCTCAATGAACTGAGCCTGGCCTATGGCGAATTTGATCGACATAACGAAGCACGGGTCGCCGTAGTATTTGCCCACGGCGACCATTTCACCGCCGGCCTGGATCTGGCCAACGTCAGCGGAGTGATGGCAGGAGGCTGGCAACCGCCGCTGGGAGGTTGCGATCCGTGGGGCGTTTTCGCAGGCCCCAGGGTCAGTAAACCGGTGATCGTCGCTGTCCAGGGCTACTGCCTGACCATCGGTATCGAATTGATGCTCGCTGCGGATATCAATCTGTGCGCTAGTAACACCCGCTTTGCGCAGATGGAAGTGCAGCGTGGAATTTTTCCGTTCGGCGGCGCGACATTGCGCTTTCATCAGATCGCCGGCTGGGGCAATGCAATGCGCTGGCTGCTCACTGGCGACGAGTTCGACGCCCATGAAGCCTTGCGCCTGGGTTTGGTGCAGGAGGTGATGGCCAGCGAAGACCTGCTGCCCCGCGCCATCGAGCTGGCCAACCGAATCGCCCGCCAGGCGCCGCTCGGCGTGCAAGCGACGTTGATGTCGGCCCGCCAGGCACGCATGGAAGGCGAAGCCATCGCCGCCGCCGCGTTGCCGCCGATGGTGGATAAGCTGCTTAACAGCGAAGACGCCAGGGAAGGTATGCGAGCGATGGTGGAGAAGCGGCCGGGGGTGTTCAAGGGGATTTGAATATCAACAGCGATGGCCTCATCGGGGCATGGGTATCTACACAACTCTGACGTAGCAACTGTCAGTAACCACGATGCGAAGCGAGCCGCCGTTGATCTTGATCTGCTTTTGATCTTGATCTTAGGCGCCCCGTTAAACCACGCTGGCCGTAATTCGACAGGGATTTGGGGGGTAAACCGGCAGGGATGCCGGTTTAGCCGCCCCGCGCCATGGATGGCGCGTGGCGGCGCCCCCCCCCAAATCCATGGCGAATTACGGGCACACCGAGCCTGGGCGAGGTGCCGAGTGGTGGGGCATGTACGGGACAACCACATGGGTTACAAAAAAGTATCTCTACATAGGTGACACTTTTATCGAAACGTACCCGTTCTTTGCCTCTCTAGCATAGACCCGGCCTAGGATCACCGGACCGAAGATCACCTCCCATATATCCTCACCAATCATCTCCATTCCAATGGTCTGATGCTTAAGCACATTAGCGATGTAAATCCGCAGACCTGATCGATTGATAATTCCATTGCTGTCAGCCAGGTAACACTCTATGTGACTTGGATAACTCATTTCGGGTAGCTTTTCTGGGTAAGCCCGGGTCGAGGGCGAATAGCAGGAAGCAGGCGTTTTTTGATCAAGCGCCTCGTGCCCTCGCTCGTAATTGTAGTGCTGCATAAAACGGTTAAAGTGTTTCTGCTGAGCCTCCCAAGGAATCGCTGGCGGTTGTGGCAGGGTGCTTTTCAGCGTTCGGTGCATGCGTTCGTGACGCCCATTCTGATCTGGTCTGCCGGGTTCAATTCGCTCAGGAATAATCCCTAACCGCAGCCACCAGATCGACAGCTGCGATAAGCCGGCCTGGCCCGTACTAGCAAATGGCACGCCGTTGTCTGTCCTGATGCGTTCCGGTAAACCGTACTCGCGAAAAACCCGTTCAAAGGTCTGTTGAGTTTCCTTAAGGTTAGTGCTGGGCATGCTCTGACAGGCCAGTAGGAAACGGCTGGCGTGATCCATGATCGTCAGCGGATAGCACCACACCCCCGCGCCTGTCAGAAACTGGCCTTTATAGTCAGCGCTGAAAAGCTGATTGGGCGTTTCCGCCTTGCTCAAGGGTTTGGGGTAGACCGCTACACGCCGCCGAATGCGTTGGGGCGTAATCAGGTCAGCAGCTTTGAGGATGTTGTAGATGGTCGTTTTTGACGGTGGATCCTGATCCGGAAAACGCTTGAGCAAGTCATTCTGGATTTTCTTCGGTCCTGGAGTCGTTTCTCCGATAGAGCGAAGCTCAATGATTGCCTGCCTGACGGCGACGGGCACTACATAGCTCTGATTGTGTCGACAACGACTGCGCTCCTCAAGCCCGCCTGGCCCCTCAGATTCGTATCGTTCGACCCATTTGTAGCCAGTCTTTCGACTGATTTCATAGTCGCTGCACAGTTTACTAAAGGTGTGTTTGCCCTCCAGATAGGAGGCTATGAACATCACTTTAAGATCCATTGGTTTCAGCTCTTTCCAGGGCACGGTCAGATCCTCTCGAAGTCAACCGTGCTAGTTAATAACTGTTACCTATGTGCGTGAACTGATTTGTAACCCATGTGGGTGAGTCATACCGGGCAAGAGCGTTTTGGTTACTTTTGCGCTTTTCAAAAGTGACCCGCTGTAAAAGCGGAACCCTAAGTGGCCGTTGCCCAAATAACGGATATGTACTCAGTCTGATCCAACATCCTGGTCGGCTGTCAGGCCGCCATCGGGGGCAAGCCCTAATGCCAGTCAGTTAAGGCTTTTTTGTAGGAGCGAGCTTGCTCGCGAAAAACTTACAGGCGCCGCGTTCATTCAGCAAACACGCGTTATCGTTGACGTTTTTCGCGAGCAAGCTCGCTCCTACAGAAGGCGATGACCGCTTAACTGACTGGCATTAGGGCAAGCCCCCTCCCACATTTGACTGCATTCCAAATGGGTGTACGCGCGCACATGTGGGAGGGGCGGTGCGACGATTCGACTTGCCCCCGATGGCGCCAGAGCAGACAACTAGGTTGCCGGCCGAATAGCCTTGATCAATGGCTGCAACGAATAACCCAACCGTGGCGCCAAGGCTTCGGCACGAGCCGAAAGCGCCTCCAGGTCCAACACCTGGTCCAGCTCCGAAGGCACCAAAAGAATCACATTGCCCTCTTTCACCGGCAGCTCCCAATAGTGTCGGTGATACAACCCACGCAGCAACGCTGCGCCCAACGGCTTGCCATCATCGGTGGCCCACTGGTTGATCACCAGCCAGCCGCCAGGGTTGAGCTTCTTCTGGCAGTTTTCCAGAAAGGTCCAGGCCAAATGGCCCACGCCCGGGCCGACATCGGTATACAGGTCGACGAAAATCAGGTCGGCCGGCTCGGCGGTATCGAGCAATTGCAGCGCGTCACCGATGCGAATGTACAGGCGCGGGTCGTCGTCCAGCCCCAGATACTCAATCGCCAGGCGCGGTACATCAGGACGCAGCTCAATGGCCTCGACATCTTCCAGTGCCAGGAACTTAAGGCACGCCTGGGTCAGCGTGCCAGCTCCCAGGCCAAGGAACAACGCGCTCTCAGGTTGCTCATGGCATAACGCACCGATCAACATGGCGCGGGTGTAGTCGTACTCCAGCCAGCTCGGGTCGGCAGTGAACACGCAGCTTTGCTCGATGGCGTCGCCAAATTCGAGAAAGCGGTAATCGGCCACTTCAAGCACACGGATCATGCCGAAATCATCATGGACTTCAGCCAGCAGGCGCTCGACACGCTCCTCGGTCATCACTACTCCTAAAGGGTTTACCGCACGACAAAGGCGCGATTGTCGGCCAGCGGCCTCAGCAGGTCACGCACTAATTGCTGCTAACATTAGTGCCCGAACATCCACCCATCACACGAGTTCACGATGAGCCAACCCTGGAGCCCCGACAGCTGGCGTGCCTTGCCGATCCAGCAACAACCCCAGTACCCGGACGCTGCGCACTTGCTGCAAGTGGAGCAGAGCCTGGCCAGCTACCCGCCGTTGGTGTTCGCCGGGGAAGCCCGTGAGCTGCGGCGTCAGTTTGCCGAGGTGACCCAGGGGCGCGCATTCCTGCTGCAAGGCGGCGATTGCGCCGAGAGCTTTGCCGAGTTTTCCGCCGCAAAAATCCGCGACACCTTCAAGGTGCTGCTGCAGATGGCCATTGTCATGACCTTCGCCGCCGGCTGCCCGGTGGTGAAAGTCGGACGCATGGCTGGCCAGTTCGCCAAGCCGCGCTCGGCCAATGATGAAACCATCGACGGCATCACCCTGCCCGCCTACCGCGGCGACATCGTCAACGGCATCGGTTTCGACGAAAAAAGCCGTGTGCCGGACCCGGACCGCCTGTTGCAGTGCTATCACCAGTCCACCGCCACCCTCAACCTGCTGCGCGCCTTTGCCCAGGGCGGTTTCGCCGACCTGCACCAGGTGCACAAGTGGAACCTGGACTTTATCGCCAACTCCGCCCTGGCCGAGAAGTACAGCCAACTGGCCGACCGCATCGACGAGACCCTGGCCTTCATGCGCGCCTGTGGCATGGACAGCTCGCCGCAATTGCGCGAAACCAGCTTCTTCACTGCCCACGAAGCATTGCTGCTCAACTTTGAACAAGCCTTCGTGCGCCGCGATAGCCTGACCAACGACTACTACGATTGCTCGGCCCATATGCTCTGGATCGGCGACCGCACTCGCCAACTGGACGGCGCCCATGTCGAGTTCCTGCGTGGCGTGAACAACCCGATCGGCGTGAAGGTCGGGCCGAGCATGAACCCGGATGACCTGATCCGTCTGATCGACATCCTGAACCCGGACAACGACCCTGGCCGCCTCAACCTGATCGCCCGCATGGGCGCGGGCAAGGTCGGCGACCACTTGCCCCACCTGATCCGGGCCGTGCAGCGCGAGGGCAAGCAGGTGCTGTGGAGCTCCGACCCGATGCATGGCAACACCATCAAGGCCAGCAGCGGCTACAAGACTCGCGACTTTGCGCAGATTCTCGGCGAGGTGAAAGAATTCTTCCAGGTGCACCAGGCCGAAGGCAGCTATGCCGGCGGGATTCATATCGAGATGACCGGACAGAACGTCACCGAATGCATCGGCGGCGCACGGCCGATCACCGAAGACGGCCTGTCGGACCGTTATCACACCCATTGCGACCCACGGATGAACGCCGATCAGTCGCTGGAGCTGGCGTTCCTGATTGCCGAGACCTTGAAGCAGGTCAAAAGGTAGGAGCGAGCCAGCTCGCGCCTACACCAGTGCCGCCCTTAACCGGGCGGCACTGGGCCGCTGGCAATTGAGCTGGATCTGCTCCAGCCCCAGCCAGTCGGCCATCTGGCGCAGGTTCAAGGCCAGCGCCGACATGCCTTCGTCATCCAGGCCCAGCTCTTCCTCGTGCACCGCATGCACCGCCAGGCGCCCATGGGCACGCTCGGCCCGCAGGTCGACGCGGGCGGCGATCCGCTCATTGTGCAGAAACGGCAGTACGTAGTAACCGTACACCCGCTTGTCCTGTGGGGTGTAGATCTCCAGTCGATAGCGAAAATTGAACAAACGCTCCGTGCGGCTGCGCTCCCAGATCAACGAATCGAACGGTGACAGCAAGGCGCTGGCCGCGACTTTGCGTGGCAACTTCGGCACCGGCAGGCAGTACGCCGGTTGTTTCCAGCCCTGCACCTGGCACGCCAGCAGCCGCCTATCCTCGACCAACTCGGCCACGCGCTTGCGGCTGTCGGCGGGGTCGAGGCGGAAGTAATCGCGCAGGTCCTTCTCGGTGGCGACGCCCAACGCCGTTGCGCTATGCAACAGTAAGCCACGCTGAGCGTCGGCCTCGGTGATGACGGTTTGAAGAATCTCGCCGGGGATAACACGCTCCGGCAAATCATACAGTCGCTCAAACCCCCGCCGCCCTGCGACGGTGACCAAACCGGCGGCAAACAACCATTCCAGCGCGTGCTTTTCATCACTCCAATCCCACCAGGGCCCCGCGCGCTCCTCACGAGTCGACAAACTGCCCGCCCCCAGGGCGCCCTGCTGCTCGACAGTGTGCAGCACGCGCTGGATGGTCGCCTGCTGTTCACGGCCGAAACGCGCCATCTGCGCATAGATCCCCTGCCCCTGCCTGGCCCGCTCCATGCGCCAGCGCATCAGCGGGTAGAGCGACATGGGCAGCAGCGAGGCCTCATGCCCCCAATACTCGAACAGCGAACGCCGCCTGCCCAGGCTCCAGGCCGCTTGTTCAAGGATCAACGGGGAATAATGGCCCAGGCGGGAAAACAACGGCAGGTAATGGGAACGCACCAGCGCATTGACCGAGTCGATCTGCACGACACCCAAGCGGTCGATGAGCCGATTGAGGTGCGCGGCTTTTATCTGGGCAGGCGCCTGGCGCCCGGAAAAACCCTGGGCGACCAGCGCCACGCGTCGAGCTTGCTTGAGTGAAAAAGACAGGTCGGCGGGCATAGGGCTCTCCATGGAAACTCGCCCTCTACCCTACTGCATCCTGGCTTATTTGCGCAGCGGGTCTTCCCAGAAATGCCGATGGGTTTCCTGCGCTATGTCGGCACGGTTGAGCCCAATGTCCTTGAGCGCATCATCGCTCAAGGTCGCCAGCAACTGGCGCTCCTGATGCAGCATCTGCCAACGTGCAACCGTATGAAACAGGCCGGTAAACGGCCATTTTTGCAACAACACAGAACCTCTTTGACCTTTCATCTTCTCGCCCTCCAGTGGGGATGACGAAAGTGTGGGCCTGGCGCTATGATCAATCCAACGAATGTTTCTTATGCAATACATCTCTGAGATTGATCAATTGTCTGGCTACCCGAGCATCGACACCGAAGTGCTGCGCACCTTCGTCGCCATCGCCGACCAAGGTGGTTTTACCCGCGCCGGCGAGCTGGTCAACCGCACTCAATCGGCGGTGAGCATGCAGATGAAGCGCCTGGAGGAAGATGTACTGCAGCGCAAGCTGTTCGAGCGCGATGGAAGGCAGGTACGGCTTACGCCCGAAGGCCAGGTACTGCTGGGGTATGCGCGGCGCATCCTGAAGCTGCACAGCGAAGTGTTCAATACCCTGCGCGAGCCCCATATGGTGGGGCTCGTACGCATCGGTACGCCAGATGACTATGTGATGCGTTTCCTGCCGGGGATCCTGAAGCAGTTTTCCAAAGCCTACCCACTGATTCAGATTGAGATGCACTGTGAGGCGTCCTCCGTGCTGATGCAGCGGCGAGACCTGGCCCTGACCGTGATCAGCCGCGAGCCTGGCAATGATATTGGCGAGTTACTGCGCACTGAACGCATGGTCTGGGCAGCATCACCGTGCTTCTGCGTGGATGAGCATGACGCGCTACCCCTGGCGATTTCCGGCGATGACTGCCTGTACACCCATTGGGCGCGTGCCGCATTGGACGCAGCTGGACGCGATTACCGCCTGGCCTACCACAGCTCCAACGGAGCGGCGATCCAGGCGGTGGTCAGTGCTGGCCTCGCGGCGATGGTCAGCATGGAAAGCCTGGTCACCGAGGACCTGCGGGTGCTCGGCAGCGACGAAGGCTTTCCACCGTTGCCGTCAATGAACCTGCGCTTGCTGCGTAATCCACAGATGACGTCACCGATCACCGAATGCCTGGCCGAGTACATCGTCGAAGGCTTCAAACTTTAAACGTCAGCATCACCGCACACACCACTAGGAAGCCACAAAACAGCCCGCGCAACAGCCGCTCCGGCAATGCATGGGCCACTTTCACGCCCCAGCTGATACTGAGCAGCCCCCCCACCGCCAGCGGCAGGCCGATCATCCAGTCCACCTCGTGGTGCCAGGCGTAGGTGACCAGGGTCACGCCGGTGCTGGGCAGCGCCAAGGCCAGGGACAAACCCTGGGCCACCACTTGAGTGGTGCCGAACACGCTGGTGAGCACTGGCGTGGCGACTACCGCGCCCCCTACCCCAAATAATCCACCCATGGAGCCGGACGCTGCGCCCAACACGCCCAGCCAGGGCCAGGAGTAGCGCATCTGCGCCGTTGGCGGCGCGTTGCGGGTAAACATGCGCAGCAGGTTGTAGGCCGACAACGCCACCAGGAACGCAATAAAGCCGATACGCATTGCCCCGGCATCCAACCCCACTGCCCAGATCGATCCCAGCCAGGCAAAGCAAAAGCCCATCACGCCCAGCGGCAAGGCGTGGCGCAGCTCGATACGATTACGCTGGTGATAACGCCACAGGGCGAGCATCACATTGGGTACCACCATGACCAACGCGGTGCCCTGGGCTATTTGCTGGTCCAGGCCGAACAACACGCCGAGCACCGGAATGGCTATCAGCCCGCCACCGATGCCAAACAGCCCACCCACGGTGCCCAAAGCCGCACCCAATAACAGGTACATCACTAAATCCAACACCGCTCGCTACTCCGCAATCCCGAGGCTGACATGCTACGCAGTCGGCCCTGGCGCGGAAACGCATAGCAACGCACAATGGCTATGCCGATCCCGCACAAGCGCGCGTCTATGAACCCTAATACGCTGACCGATCAACTGAGCCTGTTTCTCGATGTGATGGAAACCGCTAGCTTTTCCGCTGCCGCACGGCGTCATCCACTGACGCCCTCCGCAGTCGCCCGTCGAATCGACAGCCTGGAACGTTCAGTGGGTAGCCGCCTGTTCCAGCGCAGCACCCACGCGGTGGTGCCTACACCTGCCGGCCTGGCTTTTGCCGAACGCGCGCGGCGGATTGTCAGTGAACTGCAATTGGCGCGGGCCGAAGCGGTGTCCCTGAGCCATGCGCCGGAAGGCTTGATCCGGGTAGATGCACCGGCAGCGTTTGGTCGCCGCCACCTGGCGCCGGTGATCGCGGACTTCCTGAACGTGTATCCAGGGCTGGATGTGCACCTGCACTTGATCGACAGCTTTGTCGACATGCAGGGCGCACACCTGGGCAAGGTCGACCTGGTGCTGCGCGCCGGGCATATCGTCGACACTCGCCGGATCGCTACACCCCTGGCGAGCATCGTGCGCATTGCCTGTGCCAGCCCGGCCTACCTGAAAAACCGCGGCACACCCACCCATCCTCGGGAACTGAACGAGCATGACGGCCTCGATTGGGATGGCCTGGCGCCGATGTTCGCCTGGCGCTTTGAACTGGACGAGCGCCGCACGACCTATCGCCCCCGGCGCATCCGCATGAGCGCCAATAACGCCGAGGCGCTGCTTTCGGGCGCACTGGCCGGGCTGGGCATCGCGCACCTGCCGACTTGGCTGGCCAGTGAATACCTGGTGCGTGGCGAGTTGTTGCCGCTGTTTTGTGAAAACGGCTTGCCCAGCCCGGAAACCGCCGGCATTTACGCGCTGCGCCTTGAACAACAGCCCAACGCACGTAGCCGGTTACTGCTCGAATACCTTAAATCCCGTTTCAGCCCGGTGCCGCCCTGGGATCTCGCATTGCAAAGCGGGTTAGTCTGACCATCCTTGCAGAATTACCTGGCGCATTAAAGATTGGCCCGCTAGATTCAGGTGAAGACATGCTTTTTCGAGGCGCAACCATGAGCAAAAACCCAGCCCCCTGTGAATCGCTGCTGCTGGATAACCAGCTGTGCTTCGCCCTGCACTCCACTTCGCTGTTGATGACCAAGGTCTACAAGCCCCTGCTCCAAGCCCTCGGGCTGACCTACCCGCAATACCTGGCCATGATGGTGCTGTGGGAAGAGGACGGATTGACTGTCGGCGAAATCAGCAGCCGCCTGCTGACGGATCCTGGCTCACTGACGCCGCTGCTCAAGCGCCTGGAAGCCGAAGGCCTGCTCAGCCGCACCCGCAGCCGCGAGGATGAGCGGGTGGTGGTTGTGGAACTGACCGACGCCGGCCGCGCATTGCAGAGCAAGGCCAAGGATGTTCCCCACTGCATCCTGGGCGCCAGCGGGATGCAGCTTGCGCAATTGCGCAAGCTGCAGGCCGACTTGATCGCGCTGCGCGGCAACCTGCAAAGCGCTATCTAAAGTGGGAGGGGCTTGCCTTAATGCCAGTCAGCCAAGGCTTTTTGTAGGAGCGAGCTTGCTCGCGAAAAACTCATAGGCGCCGCATTCATTCAGGAAGCACGCGTTATCGTTAACGTTTTTCGCGAGCAAGCTCGCTCCTACAGAGGGCGATGTACGCTTAACTGACTGGCATTAGGGCCCGCCTCCTCCCACATTGTTTCTCGCCATCCTCGAAAAATATTTATACATTTATATTGCGCGCTAAACATTAGCGCTACACATTGGCCTCACCAACTACTTAGCGCGCAAACATTTAGCGCTACAAACCAAGAGGAACGCCCCATGCAAACGCTCTATACCGCAGTAGCCACCGCCACTGGCGGCCGTGATGGTCGCGCTGTTTCCAGCGATAACATCCTCGACGTCAAACTCTCTACCCCCAAGGAATTGGGCGGCGCCGGTGGCCAGGCCACCAACCCGGAGCAACTGTTCGCGGCCGGCTATTCCGCCTGCTTTATCGGCGCACTGAAATTTGTTGCCAGCCAGACAAAACGCAAAATCCCGGACGATGCCTCGATCACCGCTCATGTCGGCATCGGCCAGATCCCCGGCGGTTTTGGCCTGGATATCGACCTGCACGTCAGCCTGCCGGGCCTGGCCCAGGATGACGCACAGAGCCTGGTCGATGCCGCCCACCAAGTCTGCCCGTATTCCAACGCCACCCGTGGCAATGTGGATGTGCGCCTGCATGTAACGGTCTGAAAAACAGCCGCGCACAAAAAAGCCCGACTCAAGGTCGGGCTTTTTTCGTATCGGTGGGGCCAGAATTACTTCTTGGCGCGACCTTTGTACGAACCACCTTCGCGGGTGTCGATCTCGATCAGGTCGTCGATTTCGATGAAATCGGCTACTTGCAGCTCGGTACCGTTGCTCAGCTTGGCAGGCTTCATCACTTTGCCCGAAGTGTCGCCGCGAGCGGAACCTTCGGTGTAGGCGACCTTACGCACGATAGTGGTCGGCAGCTCCACGGAAACCAGGCGCTCTTCGAAGAAAATAGCTTCGCAGACGTCTTCCATGCCTTCTTCGATGAACGGCAGAACGGCTTCGATATCTTCAGCGTTCAGCTCGTACATGGTGTAGTCAGTGGTGTCCATGAACGTGTAGGTGTCACCGCTGATGAAGGACAGGGTCGCTTCCTTGCGGTCGAGGATCACGTCGTCCAGTTTGTCATCGGCGCTGTAGACGATCTCGGTCTTGTAACCGGTCAGCAGGTTCTTCAGCTTGGTCTTCATGATTGCGCTGTTACGACCAGACTTGGTGAACTCAGCTTTCTGAACCAGCCAAGGGTCGTTTTCGAGACGGATCACTGTACCGGGTTTCAGTTCTTTACCAGTTTTCATTGCATATATCCGAAATTTGGATGGGATTTACAAAAATCAAGGTGGCGTATCATATCCAACTTTCATAAAACTGTACCAGCGCCGTCGCAAGATCGGCCTGCAAGCCTTGTTCCAGACACCAGTTCTCGGCGTGCTCATTCACCTCGGGCCAATGTTCCAAGAGCATTTTCCAGGCCTGCGCCATATCGCCCTCGGTGTTCCAGGCTTGCCAAAGTGCGATGACAGCCGCTTTGGCGGCCGGCGACAGTGCGACGGTGTACAGCGCCAGGAAGGCATCGAGCTTGTCGAGGTGGATGTCTTCGTCCTGGCGATAGATGTGCCATAGCAACGGCCTCCCCGCCCACTGAGCGCGCACGAAGGAGTCCTCGCCGCGCACCGCGTTGAACGCGCAACACCAGAGCAACCGGTCGTATTGCTCCTGGCGTACGAAGGCAATGACCTGCACCGTCAGCGCGCCGCGCACCTGGATGTCGCCCGCCGACAAGCTGCTCACGCCCAACCAACGTTGCACATCCCCCAGGATGCGCCCTTCCGGCACCAGCAAGTGAGTCGCGCACCTGTCTGCTGCAAGCACGTCCAACCAGCTGGCCAACCCGGGGTTCTCGTAAGCGAACAGCGACATCAGTCGTGCATCGGCCGCCGGCGCTACCCCCAGGGTTTGCAGGAATTGTCGCTGCGCGACGTCATCTAGCTGAAAAGCCTGGCGCCGCTCCAATAACCCGGCTTCACGCAACAAGCCGCCGGTGCCCGGGCGAAAGCCGGGAAAGAAAAAGTACTTCTGCACGCCCTTGAACTTCACCGAAGGCAAACGGTGACAGCCCACCACCCAATCTTCGGCGCTGAGATAGTCCAGGTTCATCCACAACGGCGGTTGCTCACGCTCGGCCATGCGCTCCATGTACTCCGGCGGCAGCTGGCAGGCGAACGCGGCAATCACCACATCGGCTGATTGCGCGCCTGACCATTGCGCAGGCCAGTGGCGCACTTCGACACCTTCCTGCCACTGCTGGCTCACCTGCACATCAATCTGCGGACACATGCGCTCGAAAGCCCGCAGGTCATCGACCCACAAGCGCACTTCACAGCCATGTTCCACTACCAACTGCCGGGCCAGGCGCCAGGTCACGCCGATGTCGCCGTAGTTGTCGACGACGCTGCAAAAAATATCCCAGCGGGCTTTCATTCCGGGCTCCATCGATCAAAGACTCGATTGTCCGCATAAATGCACCGATGCAGAAGGCTTGTTCGCGATTTTCTGCGTGGCGGCTGTGCGACAATCGCCATCACGCCGTTAAACCAAGCCAGGAGGCCATCATGTCGGACCGTCCGTTGTCGCTGCTCAAGCTCTGCCTCGCCATTGCAGCAGGCCTGTGGCTGGGGTTTATCGCCATTGCGCTGACCACATGGTTGGCGTCTCGCTACCTGTTCCCCCAGAGCCTGGCACCCGTGGCCCAGGCGGTTGAGCAACTGGGCAAGCCAGCCGCTGCTGTGCCGGAGCCGCCGAACCGCATGTTCGAGCAATACCAGCAGAACCTGCAAAAGCAGGAACAGCAGCAGGCCCTGGACCAGGCCCGGAATAATGCGCGCAACCTGTCCAACCCCAAATGCCAGTTCTGGCTGCAACAGGACCAGAACGCCCCCAATGAAAAGTCTCGGGCCAATGTCCTGCAATTCTGCGATTGAAGACCATGAATAAACACGCCGTCCTCCAGTTGATCCTGGAAAAACTCGCCGTCGACCTCGATATCGCCCAACGTGCCGCGCAGACTGCCTACGAAACCGCGACTCACGAAGAAAACATCGCCGAAAACAAATACGACACCCTGGGGCTGGAGGCGTCTTACCTGGCGGCCGGGCAGGCCAAGCGGGTCGAGGAAATCAAGCAGTCGCTGGCGCTGTGCCAGAACCTGCAGCTACGTGCTTTCGATGATCAGCGAGGTATAGAGATTGGCACACTGCTGGGCCTGGAAGACGAGGATGGTCGCCAGCAATGGCTGTTCCTGGCGCCGGACGCCGCAGGTTTGAAAGTCGCTGTGGTCGGGCAACCGGTGACCGTCATCACCCCGCGCTCGCCCCTGGGCAAAAGCCTGCTGGGCAAGTTTGAAGGGGATGAGGTGGAGATTCTGGTGGCAGGCGCCCGGCAACTTTTTACGGTTACCGAGGCCAAATAACGCCTGTAGGAGCGAGCTTGCTCGCGAAGAACGCATGGACACCACGTCAACCCTGGTGCCCCGCATTATCGTTGACGATTTTCGCGAGCAAGCTCGCTCCTACAGGGGCAAGCGTGATCAGTGAACCGGCAGCTCGACGCCGTCGAAGAGCTCTTCCAGCTCTTGCTTGTTGTGGCACTGGATCGCCTTGGCCATGACTTCGCGGGTCAGGTGGGGGGCGAATTTCTCGATGAAATCGCACATGAATCCGCGCAGGAAGGTGCCACGGCGGAAACCGATCTTGGTCACGCTGGACTCGAACAGTTCGCTGGCATCCAGCACCACCAGGTCTTTGTCGAGGTTGGTGTCGACCGCCATCTTGGCGACGATGCCCACACCCAGGCCCAGGCGTACATAGGTCTTGATCACGTCGGCATCAGCGGCAGTGAACACCACCTTTGGCGTAAGGCCACGGTGACTGAAGGCTTCATCGAGCTTGGAACGGCCGGTAAAGCCGAACACGTAGGTCACGATCGGGTATTCAGCCAGGGCTTCCAGGGTCAGCTTCGGCAGCTTCGCCAAAGGGTGACCTTGAGGCACGACCACGCAGCGGTTCCAGCGATAGCACGGCATCATTACCAAGTCGCCGAACAGTTCCAGGGCTTCGGTGGCGATGGCGAAATCGACAGTGCCATCGGCGGCCATCTCGGCGATCTGCATCGGCGACCCCTGGTGCATGTGCAGGGCCACGTCGGGGTATTGCTTGATGAAATCGCGGATTACCGGCGGCAATGCATAGCGCGCCTGGGTGTGGGTGGTGGCGATCGACAGGGTGCCTTTCTTCTCGTTGGAGAATTCCTGGGCAATCTGCTTGATGCTCTCGACTTTACGCAGGATTTCGCCGGCGGTAGTGATGATGCGCTCGCCAGCCGGGGTGACACGGGTCAGGTGCTTGCCGCTGCGGGCGAACACTTCGACGCCCAGCTCGTCTTCGAGCAGGCGGATCTGCTTGCTGATACCGGGTTGCGAGGTGTAGAGGCTTTGAGCGGTAGCGGAAACGTTGAGGTCGTGGTGCGCCACTTCCCAGATGTAGCGCAGTTGTTGAAGCTTCATATCAATCCCTCAAAGCAGATAGACGCCACGGGTATCAGCGACGGTATATAACTATATTAAAGGTAAGACGGATAAATCTAGAACTTTTTATCCTTTTCTACCGGTCAACTATCCTCACTGCGCCGATGTTGCAGCGACGGCACCAGGTAGACCGGCACCGGGGACAGCTGCAATACCCGTGCAGCGGTGCGCCCAAGGGGCACGGTCACCTTGGTTGCCTGGCTGTGACTACCTACGATCAGCAAGTCGACGGACAGTTTTCGCATCTGGTCGAGAATCACCTCGCAGGGGTCCCCCTGGATCACCCTGACCGAGCGAATCAATTGCAAGTCCTGCTCGCCCTCCCCCAACTCCTCGCGAAAGCTGTCCAGCACACGTTGTTCAATCGTCGCCATGACCGTGCTCAACCCCTGGCTCTGCCATTCACTCAGGGCCTTCTCATCAAGGTAGCTCTGTAGCACCGATTCGGCGAACAGCCCGATGGGCTCGACCACGTGGATCACGTAGAGGTCGGCTTTGAACGTCCGCGCCAGCGCCAGTGCATGTTGCATTACATACGGTGCATACAGACCCAGGTCCGTGGCGTACAGCATCGAACGAATCATAGAACCTCCTGGACTGCCAGGATGGCGGCGATTGAATGAGCTTAGCAGCTAGCTCTCGGTCTGGATTTTCAACTCATTACTGATGCCATGGGGCACGTGCCCGGTGGCGACCACCTCCCTGGCTTTCTCACAATGTCCGGCTTGGTCATCGAAAAATACATCGGCGGCGAAGGCTTCCAGGAACGCGGATTTTTCCAGGCCACCGAGGAACAGCGACTCGTCCAGACGGATATCCCATTCGCGCAACGTACGAATCACCCGTTCATGGGACGGTGCCGAACGGGCGGTGACCAGCGCCGTGCGAATCGGACAGGCGTCATCGACAAACTCGCGCTGCAACAAGTTAAGCGCTGCCAGGAAGCCCTTGAACGGGCCTCCGTGCAAAGGCTGGCGCGCCGACTCGCGCTCACTGGCCTGAAAAGCGACCAACCCACCGGCCTGATAAACGCGTTCGGACTCGTCGGAAAACAACACCGCATCGCCGTCGAATGCGATGCGCAATTCTTCACTCGATGCCCGACGTGCACCGCCCGACAGAATCGTTGCCGCCGCAAAGCCGGCGTCGAGCGCGCTGCGCACATCTTCAGCATGGGTTGAAAGAAACAGATGACAACCAAAGGCGGCCAGGTATGGGTAGGGACTACGCCCTCCTACGAAAGCGGCGCGGGAAATATCCAGCCCGTAATGCTGGATCGAGTTGAACACCCGCAGGCCGGTATCGGCGCTGTTGCGCGACACCAGCACCACCTCGACCCGGGCCCGACCCAGGCTGACGTTGAGGCTCAGCAGCTTCTTGACCAGCGGGAAAGCGTCACCCGGCTCAAGGGTTTCTTCCTCGTGCTCGATCTGGTACTTGCGGTAAGCCTCCACCCCTTCGGCCAGGTACACCTTGTGGCTGTCGCTCAGGTCGAACAGTGCCCGCGAAGAAATCGCCAGCACCAGCTTGTCACCCAATCCCTTTGCCATGGTGTGTCCCCCAATCAGCGGTTGTGCCGATCCATAAAACTCAAGGCCTGGTACAACGCCTGCATACGCGGCAGTTCGCAACCGGCCGCCCTGGCAGCGGCCAAGGGGCGGGCATAGATAGCCGCCAACTCCAACGGGCGCTTGTGCACATAGTCGTGGTACATGCTGGGCAGATAGTCGTCCATGGTTTCGGTCATGGCGAACATCTGCCCCGCATAGCTGGAAGGAATCTCATGGCCGCAGGCGCGGGCGCCCTGCACCACCTCGGCCATCAGCGCCTGGATCAATTCACGGCTGGACTCGTCAGCCATCATGGCCGTGGTGCCCGTGCCCAGCAAGACCGAAAGGCCGTTATAAGGCACGTTCCAAACCAGTTTATGCCAGCGCGCCTGATGCACATTGGCCATGGCCTGCGACTCGATCCCGGCGTGGTGGAACAGTCCGGCACCGGCTTCGACAATTGCCTTTTGCTGCGCCTCATCATTGGCGGCCGTACCGCTGTGATAACCCAGGTTGACCCGGCCCAGCGCCTGATGCTCGACCACCCCGGGGGCGGAGCGGTGCACACCGATGTAGCACAGCCCGCCCAGCAGGTGCAGCGACGGCGGCAGGTGTTCACGCAGGCTGTCCTCCACATCGAGGCCGTTTTGCAACAGCACCACCTTGGCCCCCGGTGCCGCGACCTGGGCGATGGTCGGGGCCAGGTCGACGTTGCCGGTGGACTTGGTACCGACCAGCAACCAGTCGCACGGCGGCATGTCGGCGGCACTGGCATAGGCCTGTACCGGGTGCAGATGCAGGTGGCCATGCACCGTGCTGTTGAGGTGCAGGCCATGCTCACTGACCGCTGCGTATTCGCTGCGCAACAGGAAATGCACATCGAAACCGGCACGCGCCAGCATCAATCCGTAGAAGCCACCAATGGCGCCGGTGCCGATGATGCCAATACGTGGCGACGGGGACGCAACTACTGTCATGGCAAATCCTCTGGTAGGCGGGTAAGCGCCTGGTTTACGCATTCGGCGAGGTCGGATACTGTAAGACGTGTCTGTAATTGCCCGAGGAACTGACCCTCGCACACCAGGAACAACGTCGGCAAATGAAAGATCTGGTAGCGCTCGACCGCACCGCCGTTGTCCCCGGCATCGACCCAGCACACACGGTCCACCGGCAAGCGCCAGCCCGGTACTTGCTGGCGCACCCAGCGGCAACTGGAACAACCGACACTGGTGAACACTACCAGCGAAATACCTGGCAATCCCAGCAATTGCTGGTCAATATCCAGGTCGGTCAATTCCAGTTCCTTCACTATACTGCTGCCACTGCCGTCAATTGGACGGCGCTCGGAGTCCGTGTACATGGGTCGTTTTTTACCTCACCCTGATGATGTCGCTGTCGAGTTGATCCAACGTCCCTCTCCTGCCTTGCCCCGCCAACGCCTGCACACTATCGGCCGCGGCGGCGTCGCCTGCAATTGGCCGCGGGCCTGGCGCCCGGGCACGGCGGTTGACCTGCATATCCCCTCCCTGGGGCCCAGCGCCCGTTATCCAGGCTACGTGGCATGGTGCCGCAAAGTCGAAGACGGTTATCGCATCGGCATTTGCTTTGCCGATGAACACGCCTTGTTCGGTGCCCGAATGGGTGAGCAAGTGTGCCAGATCGAACGTCATTGCCGCCTGCACGAAAACGCCGAGCCCACGCCGCAGCAACTTGAAGCCATGGCCCGCGATTGGGTGTCGCGCCACGCCGGCGAGTTCTCCCATGAGGCGGTTGTGCAGCCAGCACTGGATTAAACCGGGCTTTGCCCATTGTCGCGGGCCCGTGTAACGCGCTAAGGTTCCTCCCCCCTGCATTCAAATCATGCTGTGCCCGCCGCACGGGGATGGCTGGCGGCCGGCACCCGTGACCCTGGCGAGTAACACGATGGCTGATTTACCGATCAATGACCTTAACGTCGAATCCAACGAGACCCTGATCACACCCGATCAGCTCAAGCGCGAAATTCCCCTGAGCGACGCTGCCCTGCAGACCGTCACCAAGGGCCGCGAAGTCATCCGTGACATTCTCGACGGCACCGACCACCGCCTCTTCGTCGTGATCGGGCCCTGCTCGATCCACGACCTCAAGGCCGCCCACGAATACGCCGAGCGCCTCAAGGTGCTGGCGGCGGAGGTGTCCGACACCCTGTACCTGGTGATGCGCGTTTACTTCGAGAAGCCGCGCACCACCGTCGGCTGGAAAGGCTTGATCAACGACCCGTACCTGGATGACTCGTTCAAGATCCAGGATGGCTTGCATATCGGTCGTAAATTGCTGCTGGACCTGGCCGAAATGGGCCTGCCCACTGCAACCGAAGCCCTGGACCCGATTTCTCCGCAGTACCTGCAGGACCTGATCAGTTGGTCGGCCATCGGCGCACGCACCACCGAATCCCAGACCCACCGCGAAATGGCGTCCGGCCTGTCCTCGGCCGTAGGCTTCAAGAACGGCACCGATGGCGGCCTGACCGTCGCGATCAACGCCCTGCAATCGGTCTCAAGCCCTCACCGCTTCCTGGGCATCAACCAGGAAGGTGGCGTCTCCATCGTCACCACCAAAGGTAATGCCTATGGTCATGTGGTGTTGCGTGGCGGCAATGGCAAGCCCAACTATGATTCGGTCAGCGTCGCCCTGTGCGAGCAAGCGTTGAACAAGGCCAAGATCAAGCCGAACATCATGGTCGATTGCAGCCACGCCAACTCCAACAAAGATCCGGCGTTGCAACCATTGGTGATGGAAAACGTTGCCAACCAGATCCTGGAAGGCAACCAGTCGATCATCGGCTTGATGGTCGAGAGCCATTTGAACTGGGGTTGCCAGGCGATTCCAAAGGATCTGGCCGACTTGCAGTACGGCGTGTCGATCACCGATGCCTGCATCGACTGGGCGGCCACCGAAACCACCCTGCGCAGCATGCACGCCAAGCTCAAAGACGTACTGCCCAAGCGCAAACGCAGCTGAACCACGCACTTTTCCTGAATCAGGCATACACAAAAACGCCGGGCTAAGCCCGGCGTTTTTTTGGCAACAGATCAGCTACAGCTTCGCGGCATGGCGCTGGTGACGCTCCATATAGCGTTCGACATAGGAGCACGACGGGATCACCGTGTAGCCGGCCTCTTCGGCAAACTTCAGGGCTTCCTCGGTCAACGCGGCCGCAATGCCTCGCCCTCGCAGCGCGTTGGGCACGAAGGTGCGATAGATATCCAGGGTCTGCTTCCCGAGGTCCATATAGGTCAGATAGGCACGATGACCGTCCACATTGGTCTCGAACTGATGACCAGCCTGGTCATGGTGGATGGACAACGCCTCGCTCATCACTACTCCTCGCGGGTCTAAGATTGCGACCCCTACCTTACCGATGTTTTTCCGGCGAAGGAACATCTACGCCACCCCGTGCCGGTTTCGACAACGAGAAAACCGTGAGCGCTCACAACCAGCACGTAGGGAATAGTAGGCACCAAACCCGCAATTGCTCAAGGCGCACTCATCATTCCCTGCTCTGGGTGGTTATAGAAAGGGCCTCGATCAACCGGTGATCGATAGCCTGAACATTGCCGGCAGTTGAACCTTGAGACGAACTGCCGCTCTTAAAGTCACCTCTAGATGGGTAAAAGATGCCAGCCGGAGTAAAGCCACACAGAACGGAAGTGCCCGCTTCGTTATATAAAATTTCATCTGTTTACAAGGCTTCACACATGCGGGCCGGCCCTTTCAGCATGGATCCAATGCCTGTCGAGATAGAAAAAATTGGACAGTTTTTATACAGGCGTCCAAAAGATTAGCCAAAATAGATTCGGCACAGGAATTTTTTTTGCTTCTTGCGCAACGTCAGTTTACTTACTACAAGTAATGGGTAGTATGTACGCCGGCTATTAGCTCACCCTGAGACAGTAGCCATCTAATTGAAAGTCCTTGAAGGGGAACACGATGAACAACGTTCTGAAATTCTCTGCTCTGGCTCTGGCCGCAGTTCTGGCTACCGGTTGCAGCAGCGTCTCCAAAGAAACCGAAGCTCGTCTGACTGCAACGGAAGACGCAGCAGCTCGCTCCCAGGCTCGTGCAGACGAAGCCTACCGTAAAGCTGATGAAGCTCTGGCTGCTGCTCAAAAAGCACAACAGACTGCTGACGAAGCTAACGAGCGCGCCCTGCGCATGCTTGAAAAAGCAAGCCGCAAGTAATAATCCTTCGGGGTTGTTATCAAGCCGATCCATGTTTGGATCGGCTTTTTATTGCCTTTGATTTGGCGCGCGCCACCTGTAGGAGCGAGCTTGCTCGCGAAGTTGGTCAACGATGACGCGGGCGTGCTGAATTACCGCGGCGCCCTCAGGTTTTTCGCGAGCAAGCTCGCTCCTACAGCAGGTCGGCCGGCGTGGTGGAGGCCACCGGCGCCGCGCCCGGCACACCAATCTCAGTAGGTAAACCATCCTCGGCGGCAACCACGTCACGCACCTGGTCCCAGTTCACCCGCAGGTTATTGGCCAGGTCTTCACGCTTGAGCAAAGCGTTGATCACCGCCGTGTGCTTATCGACCACGGAAGGGGTGCCGTCATCGTTCAACGGTGTATGGGCCTCAAGGTAGACCTTGCCGCCACTGCTGCCGAACTTGTAGGCATCGTTGATGATGCGCACCGACGTGCCCACCGGCACCATGCCGGCCATCTCCAATACATTGTTATTGAACATGCGGAAGCAACCGTGACTGGTGCGCGTGCCGATACCAAACTTCATGTTGGAGCCGTGGATCAGATAACCCGGCGTGCCAAGGGTGAACTTGAACGGCCCCAGCGGGTTATCCGGGCCGGCAGGCACCACGTTGGGCAACGGGTCACCATTGGCCGCGTGCTCGGCCTTGATCGAGGCCGGTGGCGTCCAGGTCGGGTTTGGCGTCTTGGCGATGATACTGGTATGGGCAATCGGCGAGCCCCAGCCTTCCCGGCCAATGCCCAGCGGGAAAGTGTAGACGACGTCCTGGCCCTTTGGATAGTAGTAGAGTCGGTATTCCGCCAGGTTGATCACGATGCCTTCCCGTGGACCGGGCGGCAGAATAAAGCGTGTCGGTAGCACAATCTCAGTCCCCGCCCCCGGCAACCAGGCATCGACGCCCGGGTTGGCCGCGACCATTTCCGAATAGCCCAGGTCATAGGTGGTGCCCAGGTCGGCGAAGGTGTCTTCGTACTTGGCCTTGATCACCTGGACCTGGCCGACAATGTCCTCGCCCGGAGGCGGCAAAGGCAACTGCAAGGCTGCCGCCGAACCGGCCGCACAGAGCGCAGCGAGAGACAGGCAGCAGGTGACGACGGAAAGGCGCGACAACATCCGGAAAATCCTTCGCAAGACGACGGGTAGGTAAAAAATGATTGTATACGGCTTCGCGGCAGCAAGCTTCAAGCTGTTTTTATAGCTCGAAACGCAGCTCCGGCCAGATCGGCGGCGTACCACGCTTTTGCGATTCGAGGATCGCCCGGCACAAGGGGCACAAGCGCTGGTCCTGGAAAATCGAGCGAGTCACCGAGGACCAGCGTGGTTGCGCCGGCAGTAAAGTGCCGCAAAGCGTGCGATCGATCGAACCGCCCAACTCCAATTGACGCGCCACCAGATGCACCCGCACTTCCTGGCAGGCGAACAGATCCAGCTGCTCGTCCGGCTCGATCAGTTGGTAGTTAAACAGGGACCAGGCAGGGCGCGACATCGAGGGCTCCAGATCAGGGGGGCGCCACCTTAGCCGAAAGCCTGCCGGTAGAAAAGCGTCATAGCAGCGGTTTTAGCGTCGGCCAGACATTTTCCAGCAGCTTGTCCTGGGCGGCGACTGCCGGGTGCAGTTGATCAGCCTGCATCAGCTCCGGGTGACCACCCACGCCTTCGAGGAAAAACGGTACCAGCGCAATGTTTTTTTCCTTGGCCAGCGCACCATAGACTTCGGCAAACGCAGTGGTGTATCGCGGCCCGTAATTGGGCGGCAATTGCATGCCCAGCAGCAGCACCTTGGCGCCGCCGGCCTTGGACTGGTCAATCATCGACGCAAGATTTTGTTTCAATTGCGCTGGCGGTTGCCCGCGCAAGCCGTCGTTCCCCCCAAGCTCGATAACCACCACCTCAGGCTTATGCTCTGCAAGCGCCGCCGGCAGCCGCGCCAGGCCGCCTGCGCTGGTGTCGCCGCTGATGGACGCATTGACGACCTTATCGTCGAAACCCTCCTGCTTGAGGCGTTGCTCCAGCAGTGCGACCCACCCTTTGCGGGTATCCAGGCCGAAACCGGCACTGATACTATCGCCAACGATCAGGACTGTACCCGCCGCTGCGTTCTGGGCCATGCACATCAAGGCCAGGCCAGCACTCAAAAACCACATTCGCATCGGATTCTCCATGGGCGCAAGCATTCTCACCGCGCGGAACCTTAGCAAAGTGGTTCCCAGCGCGGAAGGTGAACTGACTATCCTGCACGAACTGAGCCTGGAACTGAACAAGGGCGATAGCCTGGCTATCGTCGGCAGCTCCGGTTCCGGTAAATCCACCCTGCTGGGTCTGCTGGCCGGCCTCGACCTGCCCAGCAGCGGCGAAGTCACTTTGGCCGGGCAAGCCCTGAGCACGCTCGACGAAGACCAGCGTGCGCGCATCCGTGCCGAGCATGTGGGTTTCGTTTTTCAATCTTTCCAGCTGCTTGACAGCCTCAACGCGCTGGAAAACGTGATGCTGCCGCTGGAACTCGACGGGCGCAAGGACGCCCGCGAGCGTGCCAGGCACCTGCTGGAACGCGTGGGCCTGGGCCAGCGCCTGACCCACTCGCCACGCCAGCTGTCCGGTGGCGAGCAGCAACGGGTCGCCATTGCCCGCGCGTTTGCCGCCGAACCGGACGTGCTGTTTGCCGATGAACCCACCGGCAACCTCGACAGCCATACCGGCGAGCGCATCAGCGACCTGCTGTTTGAACTCAATAAAGAGAGCGGCACGACCCTGGTACTCGTCACCCATGACGAGCGCCTGGCCCACCGTTGCCGACGCCTGATCCGCCTTGAAGCCGGCCTGATGGTCGCGCCCCTGGAGCCTTGATGGCACGCTTGCCGCTGTTGCGCCTGTTCAGCCTTGCCATGCGCCAATTACTGCGCGATGCCCGCGCAGGCGAACTGCGCGTGTTGTTCTTTGCCCTGCTGGTAGCCGTGGCTGCCAGCACCGCCATCGGCTACTTTGGCGCTCGCCTCAACGGTGCCATGCTGCTGCGCGCCACCGAGTTCCTCGGCGCCGACCTGGTGCTCGAAGGCAGCTCGCCGGCCCGCCCCGAGCAAATCAGGTCCGGCACCGAACTGGGCCTGGATCACGCCCGCATCGTCGAGTTCTCCAGCGTTATCGCCACGGACAACGGCATCCAGCTCTCCAGCATCAAGGCGGTCGACGAGCAGTACCCCTTGCGCGGGGAACTGAAAAGCAGCGCCGAGCCCTTTGGTACTGAAAGCCCTGGCGGCGGCCCCAAGCCTGGCGAAGCCTGGGTGGAGGCAAGGCTGTTGACGGCGCTGGACCTCAAGGTCGGCGACAGCATCGATGTCGGCATGAAGACCCTGCGCCTGGCACGCATCCTGACCTATGAACCTGACCGTGCCGGCAACTTCTACAGCCTCACGCCCAGGGTGATGATCAACCTGGCGGACCTGGACGCCACCGGAGTGGTCCAACCGGGCAGCCGCGTGAGCTACCGCGAGCTGTGGCGCGCCCCACAAGACAGCACCGCACTGCAAACCTATCGCGACCTGGTCAAGCCGGGGCTCGCTGCCAACCAGCGCCTGCAGGACTCCCGTGATGGCAACCAGCAGATCGGCGGCGCCCTGGGCAAGGCCGAGCGCTACCTGAACATGGCCAGCCTGGTGGCGGTGCTGCTGGCCGGTGTGGCCGTGGCGCTGTCGGCCAACCGCTTCGCCAGCCGACGCTTTGATGCCAGTGCATTGCTGCGATGCCTGGGTTTATCTCGACGCGAGGCCATGCTGCTGTTCAGCCTGCAACTGAGCCTACTGGGCCTGCTGGCGAGCCTGGTCGGCGCCCTGCTTGGCTGGCTGGCGCAATTTGGGCTGTTCTATTTTCTGCACGACCTGCTGCCAGCCGACGTGCCACCGGGTGGGTTGCTGCCAGCCGTCGCGGGGATCGGCACCGGGCTGGTCGCTCTCGCCGGCTTCGCCCTGCCCCCCTTGGCCGCGCTGGGTCGCGTACCGCCGCTGCGGGTATTGCGTCGCGATCTGTTGCCGATTCCCTCGAGCACCTGGATGGTCTACGGCGCGGCACTGTTTGCGCTGGGCCTGATCATGTGGCGCCTGAGCCTGGATCTGGTATTGACCTTCGCCTTGCTGGGCGGCGGCGTGGTGGCGGCATTGATCCTGGGCGGCTTGCTGCTGTTGCTGCTCAAAAGCCTGCGACGGTTATTGGCCCGCGCCTCCTTGCCTTGGCGCCTGGGTCTGGGCCAATTGCTGCGCCACCCATTGGCAGCGGCAGGCCAGTCCCTGGCATTTGGCCTGATCCTGCTATCCATGGGCTTGATCGCGCTGTTGCGGGGCGAGTTGCTCGATACCTGGCAAAACCAGTTGCCGAAGGACGCACCCAATTACTTCGCATTGAACATCCTGCCGGCCGACAAGGAGGCCTTCGGCAAACGCCTGCTGGACGTACAGGCGCAAGCGGCGCCGTTGTATCCGGTAGTGCCGGGGCGGTTGATCAGCATCAATGGCGAACCCGTGCAGGAAATTGTCAGCGAGGACTCCAGCGGCGACCGTGCCGTTCAACGCGACCTGAGCCTGACCTGGGCTGCCGAATTGCCACCGGGCAATGCCCTGACCGCAGGCGCCTGGTGGTCAGCTCAACCAAGCGATGACATCCCTGGCGTGTCGGTGGAAGCCAAGGTCGCCGAGAGCCTGAAACTCAAGCTCAACGACCATCTGTTGTTCACCATCGGCGGGGAAAATCGCGAAGCGCGGGTCACCAGCCTGCGGACCATCAACTGGGATAACTTCCAGCCCAATTTCTTCATGATCTTCCAACCGGGCACCTTGAAGGATTTACCCGCGACCTACCTGACCAGCTTCTACCTGGCTCCCGGTCATGACCAACAGATCGTCGATCTGTCACGGGCTTTCCCAGCCGTGACCATCCTGCAGGTAGAGGCCCTGCTGGAACAGTTGCGCAGCATCCTGGCCCAAGTGACCCTGGCAGTGGAATACGTGCTGCTGTTCGTGCTGGCGGCAGGCATGGCGGTGTTGTTCTCCGGCCTGCAGGCCACTCTGGATGAACGCATCCGCCAAGGCGCACTGCTACGAGCACTGGGTGCCGAGCGTAAGTTGCTGGTCAAGGCCCGGCGTATTGAATTCGGCCTGCTGGGCGCCGTCAGCGGCCTGCTGGCAGCACTGGGGACGGAACTGGTGACCTGGGTGCTGTACCGCTACGCCTTTGATCTGGCGTGGCACCCCCACCCGTGGTTGTTACTGCTACCCGTGATCGGTGCAGTGCTGATTGGCGCTGCCGGGGTATTCGGGACACGTCGGGCCCTGAATGCCAGCCCGTTGACGGTGTTGCGCGAAGGTTGAAGCCTGAAGGCTCGTGCTCTGCCCGGAGTGCGAGCCTTCAGGCCGGCTTCACGTATTCGATCTTGGTGATCCACCAACACACCTCGCCGCCGGGCGTCTGTACGATTGCCT
Source organism: Pseudomonas khavaziana (assembly GCF_036704165.1). Classification (NCBI taxonomy): domain Bacteria; kingdom Pseudomonadati; phylum Pseudomonadota; class Gammaproteobacteria; order Pseudomonadales; family Pseudomonadaceae; genus Pseudomonas; species Pseudomonas khavaziana. The sequence goes on along the minus strand of NZ_CP129946.1, from coordinate 2,104,172 downwards.
CGTCGTCGACTTCCTTGCGCAACAGGGCCCGTGCCATGGGTGAGTCAATGGAGATGTAATCCATCCTCTCGTAAATTTCGTCATAACCGACGATGCGAAAGCGCTTGGTCTCACCCTGATCGTTTTCGATTTCGACCCAGGCACCGAAAAATACCTTGCCCTCCTGCTCGGGCATGTACTCCACCACACGCATATCTTCCAGGCGTTTACGCAGGTAGCGCACCCGTCGGTCGATCTCACGCAGCAGTTTCTTGTTGTACTGGTAATCCGCGTTTTCGCTGCGATCTCCCAGGGAAGCCGCCCACGTCACTTTGCGAGTGGTGTCCGGACGCTTTTCACGCCATAGGTAATCCAACTCTTTTTTAAGCGCTTCATGACCTTCTTTGGTAATCAGCTTGGTACTCAAACGCTTGCATCCCCAAACAGTGTCCACTGGTGCCGACACGCCAGGACATCATGACCTGGCGCCGGCTGGCTGGGCGTGATGATAAATGAACCCTGGAAAGTATCCAGGCCGACCGGTTCATTGGCTCACCCCTGCCCCTCCAGAACCTGGTCCAGCTCAAGCAGCGTACCTTGCATCCGCTGACGCATGCCTGAAAGCTGCAACATCATCATCGCCAGTTTTTCGGCCTTCTTGCTGACCTCAAGCCCTTGGTCCTGCAACTGTGTATGGCGCAGCTCCAACTCACGACTCTTTTCGTCCAATTGGCTTTGATGCTGCTGAAGACGTGCCTGCCACTGTTCGAGCATCGCTTCCTTTTCCAGGACTGCACATTTTTTTTGCGTCAACTCCTGGGCGACCTTGGCCAGATTGCTCAAAGCGCTGTCCATCTCGAGCAAAGAGGTATGTTCCAGTTGGGCAGGCGGCTTGGATGGCTGGGGTTCGTATGCCTCGAACTGAGTGTCGTTTTGTTCCACTGGGACAGGCGATATGCTGATCTCCTCCTGTACCTCCGGCATGGTGATCAATGACTGGACCGGCTCTTCTAGAGCCGACTCCTCCTGGGCCAATTCCTCTTGGGCCGACGCTTCAATGGGATCTTCATCCATAGGCTGCGGTGCCGCCTTCGGCGAACGCGGGTTGCGCGGGGGGGCAACCATTTGCGATGAAAAGCGAATCGACGGCACGATCACTGTATTGCTTTCGATCGCAGGCAGCGCCGGGGCCGACATACCCAAGGTAATCACCTTCATGACCAAGGCCTTCTTGATAATCACCGAGTGATGATCTTCCGGCCTGGCAGGTGGTAATCGACAGCCTTTCAGATCGATAAAATGAAAGGGAACCTTGGGGTCGGCAATCGGGCTGGTCTTCGAGCCCGTTGCTGCTGCCAGTATCAGAATCTGCTTGAAGACCTGCATCGCTGCCTGCAGGTCTTCTTTGGAATCAACTCCCCCCAGAAAATAGCGTTCGAGCTTTTTACGCAACTCTGCAATATAGACCCTGGAGTGACCAGGCTCGGCCTCTTCATCCAGGCTATACACAAGAAAGTTTGATTCTGTTTGAGCGACAGCAAACGCACACAGCAGCGCACCGTTAACAGGCTTGTCTTCATCATTACGTTCAAGAACAAGGGTACGTAGAAGCATCATGGTCATCAGGCCTCATTACAAAAAAGAAAACTTTATATAAACATCAGATAAACATCCGAGCATTAATAAGTCTTCATCACGAAAACAATTGTTTCAGTGCATGAACGGGGCGAACGTAGGATTCTTCTTATTAATACTCTATCGCGTTCCCAAGCACCGCCATTGAACGTACCCTTTTTAAAGCTCACTTACACACCGCCGGCGCCCCCTCACACGCCCTGCCAAACTTATTCGGTAAACAGATGATCGAGATAAGCAACCTGACAAGACACCTGGGCAGAAAACAAATAATCACAAACTTCTCATTCAGCGCCCAGGTTCAGGAATGTGTGGGCGTATTTGGCGAGAGCGGCGCGGGCAAGACAACACTCTTGAGTTTGATCGCCGGTGTAATCAAACCGACCTCCGGGCAAATCAATATCCAAGGTTTCAATACCCAGACCCACTCACTTCAAGCAAGAAAAGTGATCGGCTACCAACCTCAGGGCGGCCTGAGCCACCCTCAGATGACCGTCAAGAACCTGCTCAATTTCATTGCTGCCATTCGAGGTTTCAGGGGGACCGAGAAATGCAGCCAGGTGGGCATGGCAGCCGCGCGACTGGAGCTGTTACCTGTGCTCAATTGTCCCGTCGACCTACTGTCCCTTGGCGCCAAGCGCAGAGTTGCGATCGCCCAGGCCATCCTGCACTCCCCCAGCGTGCTTCTGCTCGACGAGCCCACGGAGGGACTATGTCCAGCTCAACGACTCAAGTTCAGGGGACTGATCCAGTCGCTGACCGAAGACATGACGGTCATCATTGCCTCTCGCCATTATGGCGAGCTCGCAGACATCTGCACCCGAGCACTGGTCATTGCCAATGGCAGGCTGATGGCTGACGCATCGCTATCGGAATTGCAACGTAGCTCCCGGCATTTCCGGGCCGTAACCCTGGCCACAGATGCGCCGCTCGACCTGCTGGCCATGGCGGTAATACCTGGCGTTGCGGGAATAGAAGAGGACCGGGACGCACCGGGCACGGTGACCGTCCTGGCCATGCCTGGGCACTCTATTTTCCCCTCGATCAACGCGCTCATCGCTCACCGCGGCTGGAACATAACATCACTGAATCTGGAGCCAGGTCGGCTAGACGATGTCGTTCATCATCTGAGCCAGGAGGCTTCATCTTGAGACTGCTGCCCATCGTATTCAAACGCCAACTCGCCAGCTTTGCCTCCTCACCCAGTACCTACCTGAGCGTGGCGGTTTTCCTGGTGCTGTGTGCCGCATTGGGATTGCATGCCAACCATTGGATGGAGCGTAACAGTAGCGACTTGCAGGCGTTCTTCGAGTTGCACCCGTGGCTCTATCTACTGTTGATACCCATCTTGTCGACGCAACTATGGGCAGATGAACGCGACACCAGTTTTGCCGACACCATGAACACCCTACCCGTCACCACGGTGGAACGGGTGATCGGAAAGTTCATGGCCGCGTGGGTCGTGTGCGGCATCGCCTTACTATTGAATTTCCCATTGGTGATCGCCGTCAACTACCTGGGCATGGCCGACAACCTAGTGATCACCTCACAATTTGTGGCCAGTTGGTTATTGGCAGGCAGTTATCTTTCCGTCGGCTGCTTCGTGTGTGCACTGGCACACCAACGTCTTGTCATTCTCCTATTGACGCTAGGTTTGCTGTCGACCGTCAGTGGTCTTTCCTCAATATTGGACGCACTTGAACATCAGGCCCCGCTCTGGGTCGTCGACAGTTTGATATCCCTTGATCCTATTTTCCGCTTCAGCATGATGGACAACGGTAAACTGACACTGCATGACAGCCTGTATTTTATAAGCGTGATCCTCGCTTTTCTTTCTGCGACGACCATCACACTCAATTACAAACACAGCTGAGAAGGAAAGCCACTGATGCGTTCCGCTCTCCGTGCTGGCATGACATTAATCGTCACACTGTTACTTTTCCTGGCCTTCAATCTGGTCTGGCTACCCAAGTTACCCGATAGTCGCTGGGACTTTTCACAACAAAAAATCCATACGTTATCACCCGCAACAAGGCAACTACTCAGAACCCTTGAAAGCCCGGTGGATCTATATTATTTCAATTCGAAGATCCCTCAAAAAAGTCATGCATTGAAACGATACGGCCAGCGCGTGGAGGACTTGCTCAAGGAGTTCGAAAAAGCGGCCAAGGACAAGATCAACCTACATGTCATTAACCCCTTCCCGTTCTCCGAAGACGCCTATAAAGCCAGCTTGTTTGGCCTTGACGACACCCTCGGGTTCATGGGTCTGATCGGCACGCGTTCCGGCCAGGGCACACAACGCATTGAAGCGTTCCGCCCCGACAATGAGGCGTTGCTCGAGTATGAAATCAGCCATCTGATTTATAAGTTAATGTACCCCGAACGCCCCACAGTCGGCCTGCTGTCGGGGCTGCCTCTGGCTGCACCTGCCGGGAACCTATTGGAGCAAATGCGCAGGCACTTCAATCTTGTAGAGCTGGCCCCGACGCTCGCTCAAGTGCCGGCGTCTATAGCCACATTGATGGTGGTACAGCCGTATGCCTTACCGGAGAGTGCCCTATATGCGATCGAACAATCTGTATTGAGGGGCACCAAACTGATGGTCTTTATCGACCCCGTGAGCGAGATCGGGGGCAGCGCCGGGTCGACAAATGCCCGGTTAAATGCACTGTTCAACGCTTGGGGAATACAGATGCCCGCAGACAAGCTTCTGGTGGACAACCTGTATGCTTCGTCGGCCAAGCCTGGCCCTGGAATGCCCACGGTACTGCACCCGGCGAGGCTCCAACTTCCGCGTCAGGCAATGGCCGCGGACGATGTCAGCACCTGGAAATTGAACTCGGTAACTGTGTCGAGCAGCGGTGCACTCTCCCGTGCTGCAAAGAGCCATACCTTCTTCACCCCGCTACTACAAAGCTCACCACAGTCCTCATTATTGGACGCGGAGCGGTTTGCATCGTCGACGGCGTTCGACGCCTTCGTTGAGGAAGCCTCCACGTCGGGGCAGCGCCATGTGATCGCCGCTCGCCTTGAAGGGCCCGTCTATTCGGTATTTCCCGACGGCCTCAAGGGGCAGCCCCCCGGCCGTCAAAAGGCGGAACAGGTCCAGGTAGTGGTCGTAGCCGACACCGACTTGCTTTCGGACGCTGTCAGCAATGCCCACCCCAATAGCAACGCGCTGTTTGTATTGAACACACTGGATAACCTGGCGGCGCCCGAGGCGCTTCGGCGTATTCAACCCCGCGCGATGACGCAACCCCTGCACCGGCTGGAACCCATGCGCGAGGCAGCCGCCCAGGCTTACCGGCAAGGCGCAGCCGAGTTGGAGCGACGACTTGAGCACACTGAACAGGCTTGGCAACGGTTGAACCCACCCTCGACAAGTCTCGGCACCCACGCGGTGCACACCAATATCCAGTTGCAGGCCCTCAACAAAGAACGCCTACGTCTGCCCATGGAATTGCATGCACTGAAGCTCCAGGCCTATGCATCGCTAAATCGCTTCGAACAGAAATTGGAATGGTTGATGGTCGTCCCGATGCCACTCTTGCTGTGCCTGATTGCCTGGGGGCTTTTTCTCTACCAGCAACGACGTCGAAGAATCGCAATAACAGTCGCCTGTTGAGCCCTCAGCGACGAGCAATCAGCCCTTGCCGGGCAATGCGCGTCAATTGACAGATCACCTCAGCGGCTTCGCCGGCACTCGGCGCCTGGATAACCGCTAGGTCGAAGCTATTATTGGCAAATCGAGCCAGGGACTCGCCGTCCTCGACAAACTGAATCAGGAATGCCGAAGGCCGGCCGCTGCGACGTGGCCAGCCGTCCAGGTAACGCAGCAGCGTAGGTTGGTGTTTGCCACCCAGGAGTATTTTCGGGTTGCGCTGGGTCAAGTCCGCGGTGATCGGAGCCAGGCGTATGAGAGGGCGTAGTGCATTCATCGTGTCGTGTCTCTGCCTCAAAAGTCTGCGGGCAGGTGAGAGGCAACACCGAACCAGCGCTTTAGCGGTATTTCGAAGTGCTCCCTGTGTGAAGGGTCATACTTCTGTCGGGATGCATTGAATCCCAGTGGCGCCCCGCAATTAGCTGTTTAAATCGGCGCATGAGCAGCATCCTAGAGAAGCCGGTGGGGCAGTGTCAAGAATCCTGCGCAACGAAAAGGCCCGCACATGCGGGCCTTTTCCGTAGCTTGTGAAGCGATCAGTTTGCGATCGCACGGTCGACCGAGAGTTTACCGGCGCCTTCCAGCAACACCGCCAGCGAGCCGCCGAGCAGGGCCAGTGCGAACTCATAACCGTTGTTAGCCATGAACAGACCGTTATGGATGTGCACCGAAAAGATCGCCACCAAAGTCAGGAAGGTCAGGCCCAATGCCGCTGGTCGCGCAAGCAAGCCAATGATCAACGCCAGCCCGGCGAAAAACTCTGTACCGCCCGACAACACCGCCATCAGGGTGCCCGGCGCCAGACCGATGCTTTCCATCCACTGTGCAGTGCCGGCCAGGCCACCGCCGCCAAACCAGCCGAACAGCTTTTGCGAACCGTGGGCGGCAAAAATGATGCCGACGAAAATGCGCAGAATAGTCAGGCCGTAACCGGCGCGGGTGGACAGAACACGGGTAATCATAGGGCTCATATAATAAATCCTTTTCCAGGTAGGGGTTTGGTTGGCCGCTATATTAATCAGTTTAAGCAATGTTAAAAGCCGAAGAATTGCCTAATCAATATCAATAAATTCGATCATTTGCGCGATGCAATTTTCGGCGTCGGCGGTTCAAGAGACTCTCGTTCCCGATCAAATGCCAAGTAATATTTATTGACGCTATTAACATAGCTGACGCCGCCCATTCCTACCTGCTCCATGGCAATGCGTTCAACCTGGAAGAACCACTGATTGGGGTTGAGCCCGCGTCGCCTGGCCTCGGTGCGCATGCCCTGTACGCGCTCCGGCCCCATGTTGTACGCCGCCAGCACAAAGGCCATACGCTCGCGCTCGTTGAGTTTGGGGCTGGAGAAAAACTTGCGACGGATCATCGCCAGGTAACGCGCGCCGGCTTGCACGTTGCTGTCGAGACTCTCGATATTGTTCACCCCTACCCGCTGCGCCGCCGAAGGTGTGATCTGCATCAGGCCGGTCGGGCCACCACTGTTGCGAGCGCCCGGGTCCAGGGACGATTCCTTGTACGCCAGTGCCGCCAGGTTCAACCAGTCCATGCCTTGCTCACGCGCATGTTTTTGCAGGACCGGGCGCAGTTTTTCCAGGCGTTGACGGTCGGCGCGCGCCAGCGGATTGCGCACCTGATAGAGGCGTCGATAGATACGCTGGAACGCCACGTCCTGGTCGGCAGGCGTCCGATAGGTCTTAAGAAATCGATCGATGCTGGCGCGCAGCATCGACGCGTCCTGGCGCACGAACCAGAACTCGTCGCCGGGTTCGCTGATCACGACCTGCTTGTCAAAGCGCAACTTGGGCAGGATTTTCGACCAGCGCTCGGCAATCGGCTTTTCAACGATAGTCAGGTGAAAGATCCCGGCCTGGACCATCTCCAGGACGTCCTCCACTGCCAGGCTCGGGTCGACCCATTCGATTTTCACTGGCGGGCGTTTGTGCAGGGCCAGTTTCTGATTGACCTGGCTGACGGCGTCCGCCGCCGCGCTACCGGTAGTCAGCGTCAACGTCCGCCCAGACAATTGCTCCAACTTGGTAAAACGTCGTTCGCCCTTGACGCCAACCAGCCACAGCGGCACGCCACTGGCAATCGGCGCGCTGGTACTGATCTTGTGTACGGCCTTCGCATCCAGCAACTCACCGGGCGCCACCAAGTCGCCCTCGCCACGGGCCAACGCGCCGAGCAATTGGTCCTTGGCCTTGGGGATGATCTTGAGGTTGATTTCCTGCCCATCGCGGGCATGGCCGTTGAGGTATTGCTCGAAGGCGCGCAAACGATGGTATTCGACACCGATGGCCTGGCCCTGCACTTCACCGGAACTGTTGCGGCTCTGATTGACCAACACACGCAGGGTGCGACTGGAACGAATTTGCGCCAGGTCACGCACCTTGCCGGGTTTGGTCACTTCCAGCGGCCCGTCCAGACGCGCGACCGCTGCCATGGGCAGCAGCAACGTCATGCACAACACAAGCAATGCCGAGGGTCGGATCATCCGCTCTCCGGAAAGAATACTGGCCAGCGCCATCGCGAATAACGAAGGGCTGGAGGTCAGAAACAGAGCGCTTCAAGCGCTGGCAAAGCGCACAACGGCGGCACAGTGACGGGCAACAGCCCGACCACAATGTCGCTTGCGACGTTCAAAGACAGCGATAACGCGTTGTAGTTCTTGGTTTTTCTTATAAATCTACAGCTCTGATATGCTTTCCGGCCGCAGGCGGAGATAGCACCATGCAACTCATTGATATTGGCGTCAACCTGACCAACCCCAGTTTCGACGAGAGGCACCAGGCCGTTCTCGAGCGCGCCTACGCCGCCGACGTGCAGCAACTGGTGCTCACCGGCACCAGCATCGAGGGCAGCGAACAGGCGCTGGAGCTGTGTGTAAAGCTCGATGAAAGCGGCCAGCGCCTGTTCAGTACTGCCGGTATCCACCCTCACTCCGCCAGTGACTGGAATGGCGACAGCGCCCAACGCTTGCGTGGCTTGCTAGGGGAAAGCCGGGTGCGCGCCGTGGGTGAATGCGGGCTGGATTTCAACCGGGACTTCTCCCCTCGCCCACAGCAGGAAAAAGTCCTCGAAGAACACCTGGCCCTGGCCAGCGAGCTGAAACTGCCGGTATTTCTCCACGAACGCGACGCCAACCAACGCCTGCTGGAGATCCTCAAGGATTACCGCGACCACCTGCCCGCCGCAGTGGTGCATTGCTTCACCGGCGAACAAGCGGCGCTGTTCAGTTACCTGGACCTCGACCTGCATATTGGCATTACCGGCTGGATCTGCGATGAGCGCCGTGGGACGCACCTGCATCCACTGGTCAGGGAAATTCCCCGCGGCCGTCTGATGTTGGAAAGCGACGCCCCGTACCTGCTGCCACGCACTCTGCGCCCCAAACCAAAGAATGGCCGCAATGAACCGGCGTACTTGCCTGAGGTATTGCGCGAGGTTGCCCTGCACCGCAACGAAACCATGCAAGATCTGGCAGCCCATAGCACCGCTTGCGCCCGTGCCTTTTTCGACTTGCCTGCCGTGGAGTGATGCGGCCCATTGACCCACGTCAAAACTCATCTCCTGGGTAGCGGCACAATAATGGCACCTTGCCAATGCTGTTTCCGCTATCAGAGAAAACCTTCATGGGTGCCTGGATTAGCAATATCTCGCTAAAGTACAAGTTCTGGGCCGTCAATGCGGTCGCCTTCGTTACCACCCTGCTGTTGGTGCTGTACGCCGTGCAGCTTGAACAACAGGCGCGCAGCCATGCGTCCCAGGCATCGGCCCAGGCCCAGGGCAGATTGCTCAGCGCTTGGCCGGCCGACAAAGCCCTCCCCACCGGCGAGCATTGGCTGGCCTATGGACAAGGGCAAATCCCACAACTGGCCGATCAGGATCTCCCGGCCCTGACCACTGCCAACGGTTGGGTCGAGCTCAATCACATGCCGTTGTTCGGCAAAAACCCACTGATAGGCGCCGAGGTGATCAGCCGCGCCGACGGTCAACACGTCGCCGTGCTGGCTTACGCGCCAAGCCTGAGCCAAGTATTCAGTGAACGCTTCGCCAACTACGCCGTCGCCGTGGCCATCCTGATGCTGGCCATGCTCGGAGCCTCGCAGCTGTTGATCCGTTTCCTGCTCAGCCAACTCAACACCCTCAAGGACGTAATGCTGCACGTTGAAAAAACCGGTGACCTGTCGGCGCGCGTGCCGTTGGCCTGCAAGGATGAAGTCGGCCAGATGGCCAGTGCGTTCAACGCCATGCAAGCCGGCTACCAGCGCGTGGTCAATACCGTGGCACGCACCGCCCGGCAACTGGATGACGGCGCAGCCCGCCTGGCCAGCAGCATGAACGAGGTACAGCACGGCATGCTCGGCCAGCAGAGCGAAACCGACCAGGCCGCCACCGCCATCAATGAGATGACCGCCACTGTCCACCATATCGCCCAGCACGCTGGCGCCACCCGCGACTTGTCCCAGACCGCCGATACCCTCGCCGGCAGCGGCCAGGACGTGGTCACCCGGGTACAGCGTTCAATTGCCGGGCTGTCCACTGGCGTGCAACAGACCGCCGAGATGATCCAGAAACTCGCCGAAGACAGCCAGAAAATCAACGGCGTGGTCGGGGTGATCCACAGCATCGCCGAACAGACCAACCTGCTCGCCCTCAACGCCGCTATCGAAGCCGCCCGCGCCGGGGACATGGGCCGAGGGTTTGCAGTGGTCGCCGACGAAGTGCGTAACCTGGCCAAGCGCGTGCAAAACTCCACCGACGAAATCACCCGCATGGTCTCGGCGCTGCAGGCCGGCACCCGCGACGCGGTGGACTTCATGCAGGAAAGCTCATTCAAGGCCGACGACTGTGTGCAACAAGCCCTGGAAGCCGGCGCCGCACTGGCTGAAATCACCGGTGCAGTGGCACAGATGCGCGAGAGCAACACCCAGATCGCCGTGGCCGCCGAACAGCAAAGCCACGTCGCCGAAGAGATGAACCGCGCCGTGGTAAGCATTCGCGATGTGACCGAAAACACCGTACAGCAAACCGTGGCGTCGGCGACCACCAGCAATGAACTGGCGACGTTGGCTGGGGAGTTGAGCAAGGCGATTGGGCAACTGAAGCTATAAGGCTTTTTCACCTGTAATCTAATTCCTACCACCAAGTCTCGGTTTACCTGAAGTTAAGGCGAAACTTCCTCGCCATTCTCGCGAATAACGCCGACTTCTTTTACCTAGGAACCCCTGCAAAGTCCCTCGCCTGATCAAACAGTGCGAGGGATTGCAGATGGTTTTTTTCGTTACAGCCCTGGTTGATAGGGCTGGCTCTTGATCCCGGCGTTTGCCAGCTTTGTGCTGGCGCCCATGGATCCCAAGGCCCCGGACGTCAGTCGGGTTTTAGCCGATTTTCGCACCTGCCTGAACACCTTCGATGAGTGGGCCGACAGCCTGTTGAGTGGCTCGGCACTGACTGTGGAGCAGGTGTTCAAGGTTGGGGAAGACGTCGCACTGGTCGCGCCGATCTCTTCCGACAAGCCCAGCCGCACGGTCGCTCAATGCAAAGCCCAGGGTGGGTTGACCCTGGTGCATCTGTTCGAAAGTACCCAGTTCGTTCCCATCGGCAACACCCGGGTGATGCTGCAAGCCCTGGCCACAGATGGCAGCCTGGTGGGCACGCCGATCCACCACACCATTGGCCCCACCGGCATTCTTGAAGTCAACGACTGCAGCCGCGACCAGCGCTACCAGATCACCTTTTACCCCAATGTTTCCAAGGATCACGTCAAGGCGCTGTATGCCTCCTACGGGTCAGTGATTGCCGGGCTGGAAGCTGAACTGTGCAAACAATGGGACGAGCGTTTCAAGCTGCAATGGGCAGACTTTGCCCAGGCGCCAGCCTACAAGCGCAGCGGCCTACAGGGCATTGCTTTTGCAACCGGGATTGGCAAGGCCTTCTACAACCTGTGGGACAACATCACCGAGCTGTATGACCTGCTCGCGAACCTCAAATTCAACAGCGAGAAACTGCTCAAGTACATCTCCCAGGCCGAACTGGACGAGTTGCTCAAGCTGGGCAAAGACACGCTGGCCAAGGGCTTGCTGGTGCTCAGTGATGAGCCGCTGTTGTTTATCTACCTGGCGGCAATGGTGGCGTGGATACGCATGCTGCCGCCGCCGCAGATGTATGAGCTGCTGGGTGAAATCACCGGCGAAGTCTTGATCAACCTGCTGCTGATCTGGGCCACCCGGGGCATTGGGGTAAAACTGCGCCTGGGTGCGCAGATGCTCAGTCGCGTCAAGTCCGGACAAGCGCGAGCGTTGCTGGAGTTGCTGGCCAAGCAGGCAACGGGGCCGCGGTTGGAGGCTCATGTAGAGGCGGCCAAGCCTGTGTTGCTGAGCAGTGCGGCGACGCCGGTCAAGGTGGTGCCGGCTGTACCGTTGAAGGCTGGGGATCAATTGGTTTCGAACCCGGTGCCCGCAGTGCGCAGCAAGGCCCGGCAGACGGTACTGGTGCGGCAGGAGCATGTCGATGATGCGCCGGCCATGGCGTCGAATCCCAAGGGGGATGCGACGGCGCCTGCGGACAAGACCGTCACTCATGGCTGCCCGGTGTCGATGGTCACCGGGGAGGAATTGCTGACCCTCACCGATGGTGCCCTGGACGGGGTTTTACCGTTTGAGTGGACGCGCTTGTATCGCACCAGTGCGGTGGAACTGGATTGTGGGTTGGGGTTTGGCTGGAGTCACGCGCTGGCGCACAGGCTTGCTGTGTCGGGCGATTCGGTGGTGTGGACGGACCATGAGAATCGCCGTACGCAGTTTCCGTTGCCCACATCTGCTCGACCCGCGATCACCAATAGCCTGGCCGAAGCGGCGATCTACCTGGGCTCGGCACCTGATGAACTGGTGTTGGCCCAGGCGTCACGGTTTTATCACTTTCGCGACGGGGTGCTGGTTTCGATCAGCGATGCGTATGACAACCGCCTGCGCATTGTCCGTGATCGTTCCGGGCGGATTGAGCGGTTGGATAACGGTGCCGGCCGTTCGCTGCTGCTGCGTTATGAAATGGATCGCATCGTGGCGGTGGACTACCAGGTTCATCGCGCCAAAGGTCGTGAACCCTACGTCTGGGAGACCGAGCAGAACGTTGTTTCCTACGCCTATGACGAAGATGGACGACTGGTTTGCGCGACCAATGCTGTCGGGGAAAGCGAGCGTTATCGCTACGACGATCAGCACGTCATTGTCGAGCGGCAGTTGGCCGGTGGGGCGAGTTTCTTTTGGGCGTGGGAAGGCTCCGGCAAAGCGGCACGCTGTGTCCGGCATTGGGCGAGTTTTTCGCAGATGGACACGCGTTATGCCTGGGGGGATGACGGCCGTGTCACGGTGCATAACGCCGATGGTAGCCAGGAAGTGTATGTCCACGATCAGTGTGCACGCCTGGTGCAGCGCATCGATCCGGACGGCGCCCAGCATTTCAAATCCTACGATGACAAGGGCCGGCTGACCGTCGAGCAAGACCCGCTGGGCGCGGTGACGGCCTATCAGTACGACGAAGCCGGACGCTTGGTGGCGTTGTTTCCGGGGGATGACGAGCCGACTTCCTACGAGCATGACAACGGTTTCGTACGGGTTGTCAGGCGCGGCGAGGCGGTCTGGAAATATGAGCGTAATAGCCAGGGCGATGTTACGCGTAGGACCGATCCTGACGGGCAGGTCACAGACTACAGCTACAACAAACGTGGGCAACTGACGGGCGTTTGGTACCCCGATCACAGTTGTCATCGGCTGGTGTGGAATGAGCGTGGGCAGTTGCTCGAAGAACAACTGCCCAATGGCGGGATCAAGCGTTATCGCTATGACGATTTAGGGCGGCAGATTGTCCGTGAGGATGAACACGGCGCACTAACCCAGTATCAGTGGGACAGCGTCGGTCGCTTGATTCGTCTCGTCTTGCCAGGCGGCGCCACTCGCGAATTCAGCTACAACCCCTATGGAAAAATCATCGCCGAGCGCGATGAACTCGGCCACATCACCCGCTACGAATACGCCGACGGCCTGCACCTGATCAGCCACCGCATCAATGCCGACGGCACCCAGGTCAAGTATCGCTACGACAACGCCCGGCTGTTGCTCACCGAGATCGAAAACGAAGTCGGCGAAACCTACCAGCTCGACTACCACCCCAACGGCCTGCTCCAACAGGAAACCGGCTTCGACGGCCAGCGCACCGCGTATGCCTACGACCTCAACGGCAATCTGCTGGAGAAGACTGAATACGGTGACGATGGCAGTCAGCTAATCACCCGTTACGAGCGCGACCACGCCGGACGCCTCGTACGAAAAACCCTGCCCGATGACAGCGTGGTCGACTATGCCTACGACCGCCAAGGCAACCTCCTCAGCGTCGAGGACGGTCACTGGGCTTTGGCCTACGAGTATGACCGCCAAAACCGCCTCACCGCCGAACACCAAGGCTGGGGCACCTTGCGCTACGGCTACGACGCCTGCGGCCAGCTACAAAAACTGCGCCTGCCGGACAATAACCGCCTCACCTTCAACCACGACAAAGGCGGCCACCTCGCCACCGTCGAGCTCAACGGCGAAGTGCTCACCTCTCACCTATTCCGCGCCGGTCGCGAACACCAGCGCCAACAAGGCCAGCTGCTCAGCCACTACCACTACGACGACCAAAACCGCCTGCACGCTCACGCCGTCACACAGCAGGAAAATTACCTTTACCAGCGCCAATACGACTACGACAAAAGCGGCAATCTCACCCGCCTGCTCGACACGCGCAAAGGCGAACACCGCTACCACTACGACCCCCTCGCCCGCCTGACCCGCGCCGACCATTCGCAGGACGTGCAGGAACGCTTCGCCCACAACCCGGCCGGCAACCTGCTCATGCAAGACCGCCCCGGCCCGGACATCGTCGCGGCGAACCGCCTGGTGATCCAGGGCGACCGCCACTACGACTACGACGCCTTCGGCAACCTGATCCGCGAACGACGCGGCAAAGGCCAGCAACTCGTCACTGAATACCGCTACGACTGCCAGCACCGGCTGATCAGCGTCACAAAACCGAACGGCGAAACCGCCAGTTATCGTTATGATCCGTTTGGGCGGCGCATCAGCAAGACCGTGGACGGCAAGACCACCGAGTTTTTCTGGCAAGGCGACAAGCTGATTGCCGAGCATCATGCGGACCGCCACCGCAGCTACATCTACGAGCCCGGCAGCTTCCGCCCACTGGCACTGCTGGAAGGCTTCGGCCCAAAAGCCACAACGCCCTACCACTACCAGCTCGACCACCTCGGCACACCACAGGAACTCACCGACACCGCAGGCGAAATCGTCTGGTCCGCCCACTACCGCGCCTACGGCCAGATCGCCCGACTCGACGTAGGTAAAATCGATAACCCGCTGCGTTTCCAGGGACAGTATTTCGATCAGGAAAGCGGGCTGCACTACAACCGCCATCGCTACTACAATCCGGATATTGGTCGTTATCTGACGCCGGATCCGGTGAAGTTGGCGGGTGGGGTCAATGCGTACCAGTACGTGCCCAACCCTACCGGGTGGATTGATCCGTTAGGGTTAGCTTGTTCGCCTTCAGACTGCCCTCATCCAAGCACAGGAAACAGTTGGAAACTTAACCCCGATGTCGATCTGGACTGGCGAAAACAAGCCGGGGATAGCTACAAGCAAATGCATAATGGTTTGGATGAAGCCTTTCGCAGAACAGGCATACCGAAGACTGAATACAGCGTATCGAAATGGGGAAAAGACCAATATGGCAAATCATTTCCAACGGAATGGCGTGTACAAAGCGGGCCCAATAGGGGAGCGGAAGTGAATATTGACGACCCTATGCTTGTGCCAAGTAAAGAAGGCCCGAAATCACCTCATATCGGCTATCAAACTCCTGGAAAGAGGGCCGGTGGAGGAGCAAAGAGAGGCCACATACTGCTCAAACTGGTTCCTGTTAGCCGCTCCAAAATAGGTATTCCTTGATGAGCTACTTGGAAGAGGAAATAGACGAAGCATGTAACACCTTAAAAATCAGCTCAAGGAAGCTAGATGCGAATGAACTCAATGCATTGATAAATTCTCTGACGAGAAAATTTTTCAAATCACAAAGCAACGCGCTTGACCCCACCGAACTGAACGAAAAATGCACGGAGCATAATCCTAACTTTTGGAAAGAGATACCTTATCGCATTAGCAAGAACGGTTTAGTTTTGCTGGTATTCGACTCAAAATATAGGGCATGGGAAATTGATAACGCACCAGTTTTATCATCTGTTTTAGGCGAAACCACCGGTTATCCATTTTGGATCACCGATAACAAACTGACGTTTTTAGTCCATATGGATGACCATGACTGTGTGATTTGGGCATGAAGAACACTCCACCTAAATTGTTACCTATCCCCCGGCCCAGACGGCATAGGAGACCAAAAAGCGCATTTCAATTTGCGACCGATGAAAAAACCTCGAAACGGACCCGTAGACGGCGGCAAAAAGAACATTACAACTTTAGGAAAAGTCGATGAAATACTGGAACGAACTTGATCAGAATATTTTTTTTGAAAAGATTTTTAGCATGCCTGTAGAAATCGGAAAAATTGCTCTTTTTTCTTTGCAGATAGAAAATGATCAACCTTCTGTAGGATTAGGGTTCGACATACCCGAGTTTCCAGACATTTTGCCAAAAAAATGGGAAGGGAAAGGCTACAACACCTGCAGAATGGGGATCGATTGCCATGGCATTCGCGAATTAAAAATACACAACATTCCCCTTAGGAAGGTGTTTTTTGTTTATATCACTAAAAAGAATGACCTGTTCCATTTCCAAGCAAGCAATGAAATTTCACTAATTGAATTCGAGGCTAAATTCATTTCACTTTGCGATCCGAATGTATACATAAATGGTTCAGATGATTATTTCTTCTAGATCGAATAAATCGCGTAGTCACTATGACCCCCATAGCCAGCCCCAATTCGCCACTCTGCCCACCTCGACCTAAACTCTGTTCAAGTCATTTCAACGGACAGAGGATTCACCATCATGGGCAAACGTCACCCCAATCTCCCCGCCTGGCAATGGCGTCACTACCCTCAAAACCATCAACACCCGACCAACCTGGCACTGCACCTGATTGCCGTGCCGCTATTTATCGTCGGCTTTCTGCTGATCGTTTCGGGGGTGTTCAGCCTGAGCCTGGCCAGCTTCGCCGTCGGTGTGGTGGGGATCGTGGCAGGCCTGGCGTTGCAGCGTCATGGTCATAGCCTGGAGGCCCAGGCCAGCGAGCCGTTCAGTGACCGTAAAGACGCGGTGCAACGGCTGGTGGTCGAGCAGTTCGTGACCTTCCCGCGCTTCGTGTTGAGCGGTGGCTGGTGGCGCGCCTGGCGGCAGCGTCACCGGCACTGAGGCTCAGGCGAACACCACCACGGTCTGGCGACTGAGGGCGATCAACTCGCCGGTCGGGCTCCACAGCGCAGCGGCCGCATGGCCGTAGCCGTCGCGGGCATGTTCGATGTTGACGTGGTATTGGCACCAATCGAGGGTGGTCAGGTCTTGCAGCGGCTGGATGAACTCGATGGTCCAGGTCAGGGTGCTGCCTGGCGCAGGCTTTTTCAGGTGCGGTAACAGGGCCGGCGGCCAGGCGTCGACCAGGGCGAGGATGTGCGCCTCGGTCAGTGGCTCTTCTTTCACATCCCCGCGCAACCGCACCCAACCGCCCATGTCGCGGGATTTGTTACCGGTGAACGGCAGGCCGCCGACGCTCCAGCGCATCGCCAGATGGCGCATGAATTCGGGGGTGACGCCCTTGATGTAGGGCAACTCCTGACACTCATCCCAATGTTTGAATACCGGCGGCGCTTCGCTTGCCACGTCAATTTCCGACGCTCGAGATGCGCCAAAGCTGGCCTGCACCAGAGTCGCCACTTCGCCGTTCTGCACCACGCGGCCGAGCAACTGGCTGACGGCCTTGCCTTCGCGCAACACTTCAACTTGATAACTGGCGGGCACATCCGGCGCGACCGGGCCGACAAAGGTGATGGCCAAGGAGCGCAGGGGGCGATCCGCCGGCACCTGGGCGCGCAGCGCCTCATATTGCAGGGCGGCGACCAGGCCGCCAAAGGTGGCACGGCCCTGGGCCCATTCGGCCGGGATGGTGATATCCAGCGGGTTGCTACGGGCAGCATCGAGCAAATCACTAAAGCGCATGGCGACCTCACATCAAGAAAATCGATGGAGGGATCTTAACCATCGAATCCGGCAGGCACAGCGCCTATTCCGGCCAAAAACCGGACCACTTCAAAAGCAATCGGCGCTGAGTTTGTCCAGCACGCGATCAGCGCGACCTTGCGCCTTGAGCATGGTGCGCTGCCACACCGCTACACAGGGTTGCAGGTCCGGCTGGTGCCCGGCCTGGGCCAGCCATTGCCAACAGTCATGCCAGTCACCCAGTGCGCCCTGGGCCTTCTTCAACCGCGACATGGCGTTGACGGGCAACTTTTCCAGCTCGGGATAAGCCTCGGCGGCGTAACGCACGCGCTTGATCAGCAACCGCAGGCGGTGGCGATCATGCTCGGGATCCTTCAGTGCTTCACCGAGTTTCTGCCATTGCTTGGCCAGGCGCTTCTCGATGCGCGGGCGCAGGCCCTTGAGCAGTTTCTGGTGCTGGGCCGCGCGGATAAATCGGGGGAAGGCATCCAGAATCAGCAACAGATGCGCCAACTCCGCGCTCTGCGCCACTTGGCGATAGGTCTCTGGTTGCAGGCGCAGACGCCGATCAGCCGCGTCGTGATATCCGTGCTGATGCAAATACGCCGCCAGGACCTCTCGGTCGCGTAGCGGCGTGGTCAGTTGACCCACCGCCTTGGCGGCCAACTCGAGTTGCTCGACACCTGGCAGGCCGCGCAAAGGGCGCAACAGGCTGCGCAGACGGCGCACGGTGGTGCGCAAATCATGCAGGGCTTCATCGTCGGTGACGGCGGCGAGGCGAGCCTGGCAGCTCAGTAACCCTACTTCCAGGCCAATGACCTGAGCGACTAACTGATTGACCAAGGCTGACATCCTGCCCTCACTTTGCGATGAATAATCCTACCCGCTACAGGTCAACGCCCGGCACGAGACTCTCGAATATAGAAACGCGCCTTTTCGGCTTTGTTGGAGCAGCCTTCAAACGCTTCGAATTGCTGCTGGGTCTTGGCACCGGTCAACAACGACAGGGCCTTGGAATAACTGACGGTGCCGGCGAAACCTTCAGCCTTGGCCAGGTCGAGTTCTTTCCAGGCGGCGTCCAGTTGCGAGCCGCAGCTGTCGCGGTAGGCAGTTTTGCCAGCACAACCGGCCAAGGCCAGCACGATCACAGGCACACACATCCAGGCTTTCATTGATGACACCTCAAAATAAGCAAAATCATTCGTAGCCTGTAGACGTTGCCCACAGGAAAAAGTGCCTTGTCCTTAGCCTGAAATCGGTAGTACCTATTGCCAGAGCATACCCGAGCACAAGGGTTATCCTCGAAAAATATCGCAGGCCCAGCCCAGGATTGAAGCCGCCCCCCTGATAGGTGCATTGTGGGCACCTGTTTTTCGAAGGATCTGGTCATGAAAAAACGTGTTGCCTTAGTGCTGGGTTCCGGGGGAGCCAGGGGCTACGCCCATATCGGGGTGATCGAAGAAATCGAACGACGCGGCTATGACATCGCTTGTATCGCCGGTTGCTCCATGGGCGCCGTGGTGGGTGGGATCTACGCCGCTGGCAAGCTCGACGAGTATCGCAACTGGATTGAAAGCCTGGACTACCTCGACGTGCTGCGCCTGGTGGATGTGAGCTTTCGCCTGGGCGCGATTCGCGGTGAAAAAGTCTTCGGGCAGATCCGCAAGATCGTCGGCGAGATCAATATCGAAGAACTGCGCATCCCCTACACCGCCGTTGCCACCGACCTTACCAACCAGCAGGAAATCTGGTTCCAGGAGGGCTGCCTGCACCAGGCCATGCGCGCATCGGCAGCGATCCCCAGCCTGTTCACCCCGGTGATGCAAGGCAACCGCATGCTGGTGGACGGCGGCCTGCTCAACCCGTTGCCCATCGTGCCGGTGGTGTCGAGCCACTGCGACTTGATCATCGCGGTCAACCTCAATGCCACCAACCAGAAGCATTACCAGCTACCGGTGATTCCACGTCCGCCAGCGTTCAAGAGCCGCTTCAACAGCCTGGCGAAGTCGCTGGGCTCGCACCTGCCGTTTCGCCGCAAGCAGGCCGAGCAATTGATGAAGCTCGAGCAGGAGGCCTTGCAGGCCCAGGCAGCGGAGATCAACCCATGGTTGGAGTCAGCCGAACCCGAATCCCAGCAACCCGCCGCCGCGCCGGAGAAAGCCGGCGCACCGAAGTCGGCGACGGGTTCGTTCATCATCGATAACGTCGGGCCTGCGTCGCTGCTGGACCTGATCAACCAGAGTTTCGAGGTGATGCAGACGTCATTGGCGCAATACAAGATCGCCGGGTATCCGCCCGATATCCTGATCAACGTGCCGAAGCGGGTGTGCCGGTTTTTCGAATTCTACAAGGCGCCGGAGCTGATCGCCCTGGGGCGGGAGATTGCCAGGGATACGCTGGATCGGTATGAGAGTGAGCAGCCCTGAAATTGTAGGTGTTGCGGATATAGGAAAATCAAAATGTGGGAGGGGGCTTGCTCCCGATAGCGGTGGGTCAGTAACAGATCTACTCACTGACCCACCGCTATAGGGAGCAAGCCCTCTCCGACAAAAAACTCAAGCATTCAGCAGTCGATACCCCACCCCCGCCTCGGTCACGATAAACCGTGGCTGGGTAGGGTCATCCGCAAGTTTCTGGCGCAGATGCCCCACCACGATACGCAGGTAGTGGCTGTCCTCGGTATGGGTAGGCCCCCAGATGTCCTTGAGCAACTGCTGTTGGGTAATCACTCGCCCAGGATGACGTGCCAGTTGCGCGAGCACTGCGTATTCCTTGCGGGTCAGCGCCACTTCGGTACCGTCCAGCAGTACGCGGCGATAGGCCAGGTCCACCGTCAGCGGGCCAAAATTCAAGGCGGCTTCCTGGGCATCTCCCGCCGGCGCCTGGCGCAACAACGCACGCACACGGGCGAGAAATTCCTGGATGCCGAAGGGCTTGGTCACATAGTCATTGGCGCCACCGTCAAGGGCCTCGACCTTCTGACCTTCGCTGGCGCGTACCGACAGCACCAGCACCGGCACGGTCGACCACTCGCGAAACTCGCGCAGCACTTGCTGGCCGTCCATGTCAGGCAAGCCCAAGTCGAGTACCAGCAAGTCCGGTTTGCCCAGCGCCGCCTGGGCCAGGCCCTCGCTGCCGCTGCCGGCCTCGATCACCTTGTAGCCCTGGGAGGCCAGGCTGATACGCAGGAATTTGCGGATCTGCGGTTCGTCATCAATGACTAGAATCGTCGCGGTCTGGCTCATGGTGTCTCATTAAAACCCATTAAAAAATCACCCCTCTGTAGGAGCGAGCTTGCTCGCGAAAAACCCATAGGCACCGCGTAAACTCAGGACGTCATCATTATCGTTAACGACCTTCGCGAGCAAGCTCGCTCCTACAAGGTTTATTCCAAGGCAGGCTGTGTCGGCAATGGCAGAAACAAAGTGATGCAGGTACCCCGCCCTTCAATGCCATCGGCCACGCTGATATGCCCGCCATGCGCGCCGACCATGCCCTGGCAGATCGCCAGGCCGAGGCCGGTGCCCTGCCCGCCCCGGTCGCCGCGGGCAGCGGTGTAGAACATGTCGAAGATCTTCGCACGCTCATCCTCGGGAATCCCCGGGCCCTCATCGGCCACGGCAAAAAACAGCTGGTTGTCGGCCACGCCCGCGCTCAACTGCAAGCGGCCCTGGGCTGGCGAAAAACGTGCGGCGTTTTCCAGCACATTGACCAATGCCTGTTCGATCAACGCTGCATGCACATACAACAACGGCAGTTCCGGCGGCACATCGGTATGCACCTGCAAGGGTGCCAGCACCGCGCGCAAGCGTGCGAGGGCACTGCCGACGATATCGCCGGGCGATACCCAGTCGCGCGCCAGCTTCAGCGCACCGTGGCCCAGGCGCGTCATGTCCAGCAGGTTCTGGATATAACGGTCCAGACGCTCGGCTTCGTCACGGGTGCCCTCGAGCAATTCGCGGCGATCCTCCAGGGGAATGGCCTCACCGAGGGCCAACAGGCTGTCGATGCTGCCGCGCATGGAGGTTAATGGCGTACGTAAATCATGGGACACCGAAGCAAGCAAAGCGCTGCGCAGTTGTTCGGTTTCCCCGTGCAGGCGCGCCGACTCCAATTCCTGCCCCAGCTGTGCCCGCGCCAGCGCCTGGGCCAGCGGTTGGCTCAATGCGGTAAGCAAGCGCCGACGCTGACCGCTCAACTCCAGGCCCGGTTTGGCACTGACACCGAGCAAGCCCAACGGCCCCTCTTCACCCGACAGCGGCCACCACCACCAACGCCCAAACGGCAAGGTGCCGGTGCCCATGCCGGCGGGCTGGTCATGCTGCCAGGCCCAATCGGCGGCAGCGCGCTCGGCTTCGTTGAGGGTCAATGGGCCACCGGTCTCGACCTTCCAGCCGCCCTGACCATCGCGATCGACCAGGCACAGATCGAGGTCGCTCCAACCTTGCAGATGATGGGCCGCGGCACTGATAACCGCTTGGCGATCGGTGGCGGCGGTGAGCTTACGCGACAGGTCGAGCAGCTCGCTGGTTTCTTCCTGGGTATCACGCAGCGCCTGCAACTGACGACGCTGACGTGCAGCGAGGTTACCGGTCAAGGCTGCCATCAGCAGGAAGAACAGCAGTGTCAGCACATCTTCTTCGCGCTGGATGGCGAAGGAAAAGTTCGGCGGGATAAACAGAAAGTCGTAGGTCATGAACGACAGCGCCGCGCACACCAGGGACGGCCCCAGGCTGCTGCGCACCGCCACCAGCAGCACGGCAGCAAGAAACACCAGCGAGATATTCGGCAGTGGCAGTAGGCTGGATACGGCCCAGGCCACGGCAGTAGCGACCACCGTGGCAACCACGGCCAAGGCGTAATCGAACCACACCAACCCGCGCACATTCGGCAGGCGCGGCGGTGCAGGCATGTCATCGCTGTCGAGGACGTTGATCTCCAAGCCTCGGGCATTGCGCAACAGGCGCGCGGCCAAACCGCCACCGAACAAGCGCCGCCGCCAGCGCATACGCGACTGTCCCACCAGCAACAAGCTGGCGCGGCGTTCAGCGGCATGCTGGATCAGCGTCTTGGCCACTTCCCCGGCGCGCAGCAGCACCACTTCTCCACCCAGCCGCTCCGCCAGTTGCTGGGCGTTCTGCAGGCGCAGGCGCGATTGCTCGTCCCGCGCCCGGCCGTTATCGACATGCACCAGGCTCCAGGGCAAATGTCGGCGCTGGGCCACCCGGCTGGCATGACGCACCAGGCGTTCGGCTTGTGCATCGCCATCTACGCCGACCAGCAAACGCCCGCGGACTGCCGGTGCGGCCTGGCCCAGTTGTCGGTAGCCCTGGGCCAGGTCGTCATCGACGTGGGCGGCGGCGGTTTGCATGGCCAGCTCGCGCAGCGCCATGAGGTTGGTCTGGGTAAAAAACGCATCGATGGCTGCACGCGCCTGTTCCGGTACGTACACCTTGCCGTCACGCAGGCGCTCCAGCAGCTCGCGGGAAGGCAGGTCGATCAGCAGCAGTTCGTCGGCTTCCTGCAGCACCCAGTCCGGCAGGGTTTCACGTACTTGCACACCGGTAATGCCACGCACCTGATCATTGAGGCTTTCCAGATGCTGGACGTTGACCGTGGTAAACACGTTGATACCGGCGGCGAGCAGCTCCTGAATATCTTGCCAGCGCTTTTCATGGCGGCTGCCGGGAGCGTTGCTGTGGGCCAGCTCATCCACCAGCACCAGCTTGGGCTTGGCGGCGAGCAGGCCGTCGAGGTCCATTTCTTCAAGCATTACGCCACGGTACTCGCTGCGTAACAGCGGTTGCTGCGGCAGGCCGCTGAGCAAGGCTTCGGTCTCGGCGCGGCCGTGGGTTTCGACCACGCCGGCAATCAGGCTTACGCCTTGGCGCAGCTGGGTGTGGGCCGCCTGGAGCATGGCGTAGGTCTTGCCCACGCCGGGCGCGGCGCCGAGGAAGACTTTGAGCCGGCCACGGCCGTTACGGGGCAGATCGGCTAACAGGGCGTCGGCGCGGCCGGAGTCGCTCATGCGGGTTCCTTCAGGCAGGTATTTTCAGGTCAATGAAGATCAACTGTGGGAGGGGGCTTGCTCCCGATAGCGGTGTATCAGCCACAGATATTTCGACTGAACCACCGCTATCGGGAGCAAGCCCCCTCCCACAGTGTTCAGAGTTGTTCCAGGGCCATGTTCAGGGCCAGGACGTTTACCACCGGCGGCCCCACCAACGGGCTTTCGATGTGCTCATCCAACAACCGCTGCAAGGTCGACACCGGTACATTCCGCGCTGCCGCTACCCGCGCCAGTTGATAGGCAATCGCCTGTGGTGGCAAGTGTGGATCAAGACCGCTGCCCGAGGTAGTCAGCGAGGCCAATGGCACCGGCCCCTGGCCAGGCACCGATTGCTTGCTGGCATCGTCGATTATGCGGGTCGCCAGGGCAGGATTGCTGGGGCCCAGGTTACTGGCACTGCTGGACACCGTCGCATAGGCTCCTGCTGATGGACGTGAGTGAAACCAACTGTCGCCGGTGAAATCCTGGGCGATCAGGCTGGAGCCGCGCACCTTGCCGCTGGCGTCACGCACCAGGCTGCCATTGGCCTGGTCGGGAAAAGCAACTTGCGCAACGCCGGTAACCACCAGGGGGTAGGCCACGCCGGTGATCAAGGTCATGAGCACCAGCAAGCTCAGGGCCGGGCGAATCATGTTAGACATTTTAAACTCCTCAAATTGACTCAATTAGATCGCTCCCATGCTCTGCGTGGGAATGCATCGTGTGACGCTGCGCGTCACCTGCGCATGGCTCTGGATACGCGCCGGTAATAGGACGCAAAGCGTCCCGGGCGGCATTCCCACGCGGAGCATGGGAACGATCAAATTCGGCAAACCAACGGGGCCAGTTCAAACCAGGTGCAGCGCCGTCAGCAGCATGTCGATGGCTTTGATACCCACGAACGGCACCAACAGCCCACCCAGGCCGTAGATCAGCAAGTTGCGTCGCAACAAGGCCGCCGCACTCGCGGCCTGCACCCGCACGCCGCGCAGGGCCAGGGGAATCAGCACGACGATAATCAGCGCGTTGAACACAATGGCCGACAGGATTGCGCTCTGCGGGCTCTGCAAGTGCATGATGTTGAGCACGCCCAATTGCGGGTAGATCGAGGCGAACAACGCCGGCAGGATCGCGAAGTATTTGGCTACGTCGTTGGCGATGGAAAATGTTGTCAGCGCGCCACGGGTCACCAGCAATTCTTTGCCGATCTGTACCACGTCCAGCAGCTTGGTCGGGTCGCTGTCGAGGTCGACCATGTTGGCGGCTTCGCGCGCGGCCTGAGTGCCATCGTTCATCGCCATGCCGACGTCGGCTTGGGCCAGCGCCGGGGCGTCGTTGGCGCCATCGCCACACATGGCAACCAGGCGGCCGTCGTTCTGCTCATGGCGAATACGTGCGAGTTTCTTCTCCGGCGTGGCTTCGGCCAGCACGTCGTCCACACCGGCTTCAGCGGCAATTGCGGCTGCGGTCAGCGGGTTGTCGCCGGTGACCATCACGGTACGGATCCCCAGCTTGCGCAGCTCGGCAAAACGCTCGCGGATGCCGGGCTTGACCACGTCCTTAAGATGAATTGCACCGAGCAACTTGCCATCGGCACACACCAGCAAAGGTGTACCGCCGCTTTGAGCGATCTTGTCGATTTCCCGCGACAGTGGCGGTAAAAGCTCGCTGCGTTGCTGGCCGATAAACGCCAGCAGCGAATCCACCGCGCCTTTGCGGAATACGCGGCCCTGGTAGTCGACACCCGACAAGCGGGTCTCGGCGCTGAAGGGTACAGCGGTCAACTCATCCAGGCTCGGCTCGGCCTGAGGGTGCAAGGCACGCAGGTATTCGACGATGGATTTGCCCTCCGCCGTATCATCGGCCAGCGACGCCAGCAGCGCGCCTTCGGCCAATTCCCGGCCACTGACGCCAGGCGCTGCGACCACTGCCGAGCAGCGACGATTACCAAAGGTGATGGTGCCGGTCTTGTCCAGCAGCAACACATGCACGTCCCCCGCCGCTTCCACGGCGCGACCGGACTTGGCGATCACGTTGAGGCGCACCAGGCGGTCCATGCCGGCAATCCCGATGGCCGACAGCAAGCCACCAATGGTGGTGGGAATCAGCGTCACCAGCAGTGCGACCAGGAACACCAGTGGCAAGCTGCCATTGGCGAAGTGGGCGAACGGTTGCAGGGTCACCACCACCAGCAGGAAGATCAGGGTCAGGCCGATCAGCAGGATATCCAGCGCGACTTCGTTGGGGGTTTTCTGGCGTTTGGCGCCTTCTACCAACGCAATCATGCGATCCAGGGTGGACTCACCCGGGTTGGCGGTGATACGGATCAGCAGCCAGTCAGAGACCAGCCGTGTGTTGCCAGTAACGGCCGAACGGTCGCCGCCAGACTCGCGAATGACCGGGGCGGATTCGCCGGTGATTGCCGCTTCGTTGACCGCCGCAATCCCTTCGACGACCTCGCCATCACCGGGGATCATTTCTCCGGCGGCCACGCGTACCACATCGCCATTGCGCAGGCTGGTGGCCGGCACCACCTTGAAGCTGCCATCGGCCTCCTGGCGCCGAGCGCTCAAGCCTTCGCTGCCGGCCTTGAGGCTGTCGGCGCGGGCCCTGCCACGGCCTTCGGCCAGGGCTTCGGCGAAGTTGGCGAACAGCACGGTGAACCACAGCCACACCGCTATTTGCACCGCAACAAAGGTCGGCACGGTGGTATCGGGCACAAAGCACAACAGGGTGGTGAGGATAGCGGTCAGTTCGACCACCAGCATCACCGGCGAGCGTTGCAGTTGGCGTGGGTCGAGCTTGACGAAGGCCTGGACCAGCGCCGGGCGCCATAGAGCCGAGATGGCGGTTTTGGCGGGCTCCTGGATTTTGACCGGAGCCGCGTTTTTTGCAGGCATATTCATTTTCATATCCCTTAACTAGAAGCCCATGCTCAGGTGTTCAGCGATGGGGCCCAACGCCAGCGTCGGCAGGAAAGTCAGGCCGCCCACCAGCAAAATGGTCACGGTCAACAGGGTCACAAACAGCGCACCGTGGGTGGGGAAGCTGTTCTGGCCAATCGGTGCGGCCTTCTTCATCGCCAGGCTGCCGGCCAGGGCCAGTACCGGGAGGATGTAGCCGAAGCGGCCGATCAACATGCCCAGGCCCAGCATCAGGTTATGGAACGCGGTATTGGCGCCGAGGCCGGCAAACGCCGAACCGTTGTTGGCACTGGCCGAGGTGTAGGCGTAGAGCAACTGGCTGAACCCGTGGGGCCCGGGGTTACTGATGGCACCTGCCGGGCCTGGCAGGCTGGCGGCGATGGCACTCAGCACCAGCACACCGACCGGCATCACCAGCAGGGTCACCACCAGCAATTGCACTTCCTTGGCCTGGAGCTTCTTGCCCAGGTATTCCGGGGTGCGGCCAATCATCAGGCCGGCGAGGAACACGGCGATCAACACGTTGAGCAACATGCCGTACATGCCGGCACCGACGCCGCCGAAGATCACTTCGCCGACCATCATGTTGACCAATGCCACCATCCCACTCAGGGGGCTGAGACTGTCCTGCATGCCGTTGACCGAACCGTTGGACGCCGCGGTGGTGGTCACCGACCACAGCACGGTGCCGGTGGTGCCAAAGCGGGTTTCCTTGCCTTCCAGTGGCGCGGTTTGCTCCACGGCCGGGTGGTTCAGGGTTGGATTGGGCTGGTACTCGGACCACAGCGACGTCGCGCCGCCGATCAGGAACAGCGCCAGCATGCAGGCGAGGATCGCCCGGCTCTGGCGCAGGTCCTTGACGTAATGGCCGAAGGTAAACACCAGCGCCACAGGGATCAGGATGATCGACGCTACTTCGAACAAGTTTGACCAGGCCGTCGGATCTTCAAACGGGTGCGCCGAGTTCACACCAAAGAAACCGCCACCATTGGTGCCCAGTTGCTTGATCGCAATCTGGCTGGCCGCCGGGCCCAGGGGGATGACCTGGTCCACGCCCTGCATCGTCACGGCATCAATGTAATGGGCGAAGGTTTGCGGCACGCCCTGCCATACCAGAAACAGCGCCAGCACCAGGCATAACGGCAACAGGCCGTAGAGGGTGGCGCGGGTCATGTCGACCCAGAAATTGCCCAGGGTCTGGGCAGATTTGCGACCAATCCCACGGCATAAGGCGACCAGGACTGCGAGGCCAGTCGCCGCACTGACGAAGTTCTGCACAGTCAGGCCGACCATCTGGCTGAGGTAGCTCAGGGACGCCTCACCGCTGTAGTTCTGCCAGTTGGTGTTGGTCATGAAACTGACGGCGGTGTTGAACGCCAGGGTCCATTCCTGGCCCGGCAGTTTTTGCGGGTTCAGCGGGAGGGAGCCTTGGAACAACAGGATCGAGAACAGCAGCAAAAAACCCGCGAGATTGAATGCGAGCAAGGCCAGCATGTACTTCTGCCAGCTTTGTTCCTGCTGTGCATCCACACCCGACAAGCGATAACAGGCGTTTTCCACCGGCCCCAGTACTGGGCTGAGCCAGGTGCGCTGGCCTTCCATCACCTTGTAGTAGAACCGCCCCAGGAACGGTGCCGGCACCAGTACCACGGCAAAGAAGGCGATGATCAGCCAATAGTCATAACTGTGCATAGCCCTGCTCCTAGTTCCGATCCGCGCGTAACAGCGCAACCAGCAGATAAATGAACAGCGCCACGGCCAATAGCAGTGACACCCCGTCCAGAACGCTCATGGAAGTTTCTCCGTTTAACGGCGAGTGCCGCGTGTGGGGCAATTGTCCGCAGGAGTGGTGTAAAGGAACGAGAGCGAGGGTGGGACCGGGGCGTAAAGATGGCGTAAAGAGTGGCTTTATGCGGGCTTTATACAGGGGTCAGACGTCCCGCAGGCGCGCGTTGGCAACGCGATCAAAATGTGGGAGGGGGCTTGCTCCCGATAACGCCAGCCCAGCCACCACCGCCCTCACCTGGTGCATCGCCATACAGTTTCAAACGCCAAACCATCCTGCCAGCGACACTCGCGCCGCTTTACGACAGCACTTTGGGAAATGGCATGTCCACTGCAACCCCCTGAATCATTCCAACCCCTTCAGGGAGCACCCCACCATGACTACACACCTCAAACCCACCTTGGGCACCCTGCATCTATGGGGTATCGCCGTCGGGCTGGTGATCTCCGGCGAGTACTTCGGCTGGAGCTATGGCTGGGGCGTGGCCGGCACCTTGGGTTTCCTCGTGACCTCATTGATGGTCGCCGCGATGTACACCTGCTTTATCTTCAGTTTCACCGAGCTGACTACCGCCATTCCCCATGCAGGTGGGCCGTTTGCCTACAGTCGTCGTGCCTTTGGTGAGAAAGGCGGCCTGATCGCCGGGTTGGCGACCCTGATCGAATTCGTGTTCGCTCCGCCGGCCATTGCCTTAGCCATTGGCGCCTATCTGAACGTGCAATTCCCGGCTCTGGACCCGAAACACGCCGCCGTTGGCGCCTATATTGTGTTCATGGGCCTGAATATCCTTGGTGTAAAACTTGCCGCTACCTTTGAGCTGGTGGTGTGCGTACTCGCCGTCGCCGAACTGCTGGTATTCATGGGCGTGGTCGCCCCGGCGTTCAGCTTCAGCAATTTCGCCCTCAATGGCTGGGCCGGTTCCGACACCTTCGGCGCGCCGGCAATTGCCGGGATGTTTGCTGCGATCCCCTTCGCCATCTGGTTCTTCCTCGCCATCGAAGGCGCGGCCATGGCGGCCGAAGAAGCCAAGGACCCCAAGCGCACAATTCCAAAGGCCTACATCAGCGGCATCCTGACCCTGGTGATCCTGGCCATGGGCGTGATGTTCTTCGCCGGTGGCGTGGGTGACTGGCGCACCCTTTCGAACATCAACGACCCACTGCCCCAGGCGATGAAAACCGTAGTCGGCGAAAGCTCCGGCTGGCTGCACATGCTGGTATGGATTGGTCTGTTCGGTTTGGTAGCAAGCTTCCACGGCATCATCCTCGGTTACTCGCGCCAGTTCTTCGCCCTCGCCCGCGCCGGCTACCTGCCATCTTTCCTGGCCAAACTGTCGCGTTTTCAGACGCCGCACCGGGCCATCATCGCCGGCGGCGTGGTCGGCATCGCCGCCATCTACAGCGACGGCCTGATCAACCTGGGCGGCATGACCTTGACCGCCGCCATGATCACCATGGCCGTGTTCGGCGCCATCGTCATGTACATCATGAGCATGCTCAGCCTGTTCAAACTGCGTAAGACCGAGCCGCTGCTGGAACGCACCTTCCGCGCACCGGGCTACCCCATCGTGCCGGGTATCGCATTGGTACTGGCGGTGGTGTGCCTGGTGGCAATGGCTTGGTTCAATGCGCTGATCGGGTTGATCTTCCTGGGCTTTATGCTGGCAGGCTTCATCTACTTCCAACTGACCGCACAAGACCGCGCCGATGCCCCGGCAGATGCGATGTTGACAGGACTATAGAGCCTGCGAGGCATAACGGGCCTACAATGAACTACTCAGAAAGCCCGTTACTCAAAGCAGTTATCACCGTAGGAGAATTCTTCGACGGTCATCTGCCTCAAGGAGAGCCCTTATGCCGTGGTATGCGTGGTTGATTATGGTGGTAGCGATCGGGTCGATCGTCGGTGGGCTGATGATGCTGCGTGACAGCGCCAACAAAGTGGAACTCACCGACGAACAACGCAAACGCGTGGCCGAGCGCAATGCCCAGGCAGATGCCAAGGATGCGCAAGATCGATAAACGCTTATTCCCCCGTGGCGAGGGAGCTTGCTCCCGCTGGGCTGC
Source organism: Pseudomonas khavaziana (assembly GCF_036704165.1). NCBI lineage: Bacteria > Pseudomonadati > Pseudomonadota > Gammaproteobacteria > Pseudomonadales > Pseudomonadaceae > Pseudomonas > Pseudomonas khavaziana. Next base: position 2,073,845 of record NZ_CP129946.1, on the reverse strand, counting down.
GAAGCAGCCCCCCTACTCCCACTCCGCCTTGGCAATATGCAACCCATGTTGCCCCTTATAGGCCGCACGCTCCGGCTGGCTCCAGCCACGGAGCAACTCATCCTCCAACCTGTAAATCTCAACCCCCAACGGACGACACACCTTCAACGGGTCCTGCGCCTCCGGCCCCCACATCGGCAACGACAAATCCCCACCCGGGCACGTCGACAATGCACACAGCAGATCAATCTCGGCAAAAAATTCCAGGTAATCGCCCTTCTGCGCCGGACAGGCTTTCATAAAGTACATGTCATCGTGATTGAGGCCCGTGCACTGGAAAATATTCAGCACGTCATGCACGTCGAACTCAGTCAGGCCATGGGGCAATACTGCACGGGTCAGGTTCGAGTGGCAGTGGTGATGGAAGTCCTCACCGGTCAGCATACGGTTCACATAAGGGTCGCAACGCGTGCCAAGCAAATCATGCAGGCGACCGCCGTGCTCATCAATGCCGTAGCTGGCCAGGCTGTCATCGGTAATAGTGACCAAGGGCCTTAGAAAAGGCAGGTTCGACCACAACCGGTCATGGGTGCTGACATGGGCGCCTTGCAGCTGTCGGGTGCGCGCAGCCCACAAGCGTTCGCGTGGGTCGTTGGCATTCCAGACGTTGAAGTCGCCCACCTGCGGTCCAACTGGTGTGGTCACACGGAACACGTGCCCGGCTGGTACTTTCCATGCCCTGCCCGTACGGATCGGTACCTCGAACTGTTCGATCAATGTGCGCTGATCCTGGCGATCGCGGATACGCTCATAGAACGCCTTGTTCACCTGCAATGCTGAGCCTTTGCTGACTTGATAAGCGGCGGGATAGTCTTTGTACATGGGGCAATCCTCCATCAAGGATGATCAAACAGAGCGAGGGAAAGGTGTTCGGAATCGTCCAGGTAAAGGCTCATCGCCTCGCTGGCGGCTGGTTTGTTGTGATCGGCTAATAAGCCGTATATTTCTCGATCGCGCTCCAGCCAGGGCGACTGGAAACGTTGCTCGTCAGGTGCAGCGCAGAACACCAGGCGTAACTGGGCAATCACCTGGGCGAAAAACTCATCGAACAGTGGGCTATGCATCAACGCGACGATCTGTTGATGGAACACCAGACTGTGGGTGGCCACTGCTCGCCAATCTTCACGCTCACGAGCCAGGGTGGTGGCCTCAATAGCGCTTTGCATACGCCCTGATTGAGCGTCCGTCAGCGGGCCGCTTTGGGCTATGGCCTGCAATTCCAGGGTGCGGCGGACTACGAAGAGGTCACGTACTTCTGCCCGCTCCAGGCGCCGAACCATTACGCCCTTATTGCGGACGTAGCGAGTAAGGCCCTCCTGGCCCAGACGATGCAGTGCCTCGCGGATAGTGTTGCGCGAGGCGTTGTAGGAGTTGACCAACTCCGCCTCGATCAGCGGCATACCAGGCAACAACCGGCCGCCGATTATGTCGGCGCGTAGTTCCAGGGCGATTTGATCAGCTAAAGACAAACCCAGTGTCATCACTGCCTCAGGATTGTTGAACAATCATTGAGGTGGATGTAATCACGTTTCATGCCAGTAGCGCTTAAGAATCTAAAGACGCAGCCTCCGACAAAGAAAAGGCCGGTCATTGACCGGCCTTCTGAGCTACTTCACATCCTCAATTGATAACCAACCTGTCGCGATTCTTCTCCAGCAGTGCCTTGCCGATGCCCTTCACTTCCAGTAACTCATCCACCGCCGTAAACGGACCGTTGCTTTCACGATAAGCCACGATTGCCTTCGCCTTGGAAGCCCCGATACCGAACAGATCACGACGCAGGGTTTCGGAGTCGGCGGCGTTGAGGTTGACCTTGGTGGATTGCTCGGTTTGTGTCATTTGCACAGAAATAGGGGATGGTGCTTCTGGTTTAGCGGAGGGAGCAGCAGTGGCAGCAACCGAAATGCTGGTGAGGAAAGCGAAGAACAGGGAAGAAACATACGTGTTGTACATTGATGAAGCTCCTTAACATCGTTGATGTGAAAGCAGCTATTCCAAAGCTGCTTTATCAATCTAGGCGATGTTGGAAAACTTTCAAAAATGAGAACGTTACAATGTGTGATCGGCGTAGTGTCGGGGCAACGTTTTGAACGTTTGACATCAAGCGCCTCCCCAATACATATAGGCCGATCGTAGGCCCATTACTATACCCGGGGCCAGAAGCAAGACAAGCAACGCACGTGAGGTCCCCTTGGCGGCGTTTAGAAACATCAAATAAATAAAAGGTATAATTATAAACGCAGGCTGCATGATCCTCATAAGATCTTGGTGAGAGTTAACAGATGTAACCGATAGCCCCAAGAAAAACAGGGCAATGCAAAGCATCCTATTCAGCATGGCATTCTCAACAGTTGAAAAATATAGATTAAAAAATTTTCGCCAGGCCGATAAAACTATCAAAGCCAATACAAACAAGAACACATACGCATAAACAAACAATCCAGCATTGGTCTCGCTTTCCCAATTGCCGTCACCTGAAACAACTACTTGCTTTAAATACCCGACAACCAAAGACCCCATCAATCCGACAAGCAACGAAATTGCATACTTTGTAGGAATTGAAAGCCTAGGGAAGCGATCAACAAAAATAAATATGGAAAAAACTACCACCGCCAAAATGCCACTGGAGTAATGAAATAAAATTGACAGGACTACGAATAATACCGCAACAATAAATCGAGAACTCAACATCCCCAGAAATAGCAATGTAAATGCCATGTGAGACCTCCATACCCATAGCACAGAAGCGTAGGAGGGGTACCACAACGAATATATTAAGACTGACAGAAGGACGAAAAACGCAGCTTGAAGGGCGTTTTTTTCAATCTTGCGTGCGGCGCAAAAAACAAATAACATCAAGAATGCAAATACTAAAGACATGGAAGCAAATGCAAAAGACTGCAGATCAACAATAATCGAGTTGAAAACAGTATAGACCGAAAGGTATATACCCAACTCGAACTTACCTGTTTCCTCCGTCAAGGTGGTGGCGAAACCCAGCACATCTTCTGAAAGCAACTCATTGTAGAAAAAATAATAAGCCCTGGCATCAGTAATGGTTTCATTATCATTTACGATAACTGAAAACAAATAAGCACAGCCCATCATGAGCATGAATGAGAGCAGCAACATGACAAACGCGGCGAGCGTGGTTTTCCGCACACTTAACATAACTACCACTTAAGAAAAAGATGGATTACACCTTGGTAAAAACGTATTTCTTTATAGGCACCAAGCGTACACGACAACTTCAAAAAATTACCCAGCGCTTCTTTCTTTCTAACGCTAGCAATATTTCTAAAACGTGTACATTCAAGTGCTGTGATCGCTGACGTATATTCCGGGCACTCACAGTAGTCCTGCAGAATTTTCATTTGGTGCTCATACATCAAATCTAGCTGCTTGAGGGTGTTCTCGGCGTGCTGCCGATATTCCGCAACCAACTCAGGAAGCGCTTGCAGATACCCGTTCGTGGCACTCGTCAACTTCAACCACATATCCCAATCCTCAACACGCGTATTGGTATTGAAACCGCCTACGCTGCGTAAGGTATCAAGCCTGAGCATGCCTGCGGCCGCCGGCACCTGCGCTTTAAGCATGATAACGTCACGAAAACTATACCTTCCAGACCCGATACGCGTGCTAGTACGGCGACTCTCATCGTCTATTAGGTAAATCGAACCAAACGCAGCTACGCAGTCTGGCTGACTTTCTAGATATTGAATCAGAAACTCAGTTTTTTCAGGCAGGATGCAGTCATCCGACGCCAATGCTGAAAAATACTTACCCTGGGACCATTCAAGAGCCGTATTTAGAGTCGTTGATAACCCTTGATTTTCTTGAGCTATATAGGTGAATCGTACAAATCGTTGCTCACAAAGCGGCAAAAGATCTTGAATGAAGCTTCTTGATAGGTCAGAAGACCCATCATCGATGATGATCAGCTCAATATTTGCATAGCTCTGATTTATGACACTTCTAATGCTTCTTTCTACAAATTTCTGATGATTATAAACAGGAATACACATACTAACTAACGGTCCAGCGCTTTCCTTTTCAAGCAACATGCGAAACTCCCAAATACCGTTCAAATACGAAGCAATACATCACAATCAAATAAATTAAATAATTCACTGCGTGCGCGATGGCAACGCCTTCAAAACCAAATACATTGAGAAAAATAATAGTGAGCAGATAGAAACTCAGCGAAAAGACAATCTCTGTAATTACGTAAAGCTTCACCAGAGGTTTGCTTAACATGATATAAGCCAGCAACCAACCGCAAGTTTTAAACAAGTCCCCTACCAACTGCCAAAAAAACAAATCACGCATTGGAGTAAATTTTTCGGTAAACAGCAGAGCGATGATAAGATCACGCAATACAAAAACGACTAGGCCACCTAATATTACTAGAGGAACGAGTAACTTAAGGCCAGAAAGCACTTCTCGCTTTAGTATAGCCTTGTTATTTTCAGCTGAAAGCCGCGGCAGGAAATAAACACTCAAGGTCGTGGTAATCAGTAAAAGATAAGCAGCGCTCAATCGCCACATCGCCTCCCAATACCCCGCTTCCACCCAACTCAAATTTTCTCCCAAATAGTTACGCACCAGAATATGACTGATCGGTACGCATAAGGCAGACGTCAACGCCATTAGCGTGTATTTAGCTAAATTCGCAGAGGTAGCATAATCAACTTTGCCGAACAGAAATTTGAATTTGAACCATGTCAAGCGGAAGCAAAATATTAAAGTAGCCAAGAAGCTCAGCGATTGATAAATGGCCAACCCAACCAGCGCACCATACAAACCAAGCTTCATCGCAAGCAGCGCTGTTACAATGAGCGAGAATAGGCTACCTGATATATTCGCTAAAACGTATCTGACAATTTCCCGTTTGCCGTTCAATATAGCTAGCAATAAGGAGTTTAACGAAAAAAACACTAAGGCTAATGAAAACCACACAAATACACCGGCAAAGCTGGCATCTTTGAGAAACCAAAGTGCCAGCTCTTCCGAGAAGATCAGAATCAAAATACTCAGAAAAATCGAAGCGCTGACGGAGATCGTGCCTGCGGTACGCCAAACAACTCTCTGTTTTTCTGAATCCGATTCATATTCAGCAGTGTATTTAGTAACTCCTGTGTTAATAGCGCCACTTGCGAATGTCGTTATCATTTGGACAGCATTTTGAAACTGCCCAACCGCTGCATACCCAGCAGGACCGACGTAAACTGCTAGTACTTTATTAATACCCAGCAGCGCTATCATCTTGATAAGTACCGCAACGCCATTCAGCAAACTGGTTCGTATAAGGTTCATTTCATCGATCGCTGAAGGAAAAGCTATTACACGCTTTGATAACAGCGTTGACGTCAGCCATTGTCATCGTCGGGCCGATAGGCAGGCTCAGGACCTGCTGATGAATCAACTCAGAGACTGGAAAACTTTTCTCATTCAACTGAGGGTAAGCGCTCTGTTTGTGTGGCGGAATAGGATAGTGAATTAAGGTCTGCACACCATACGCGGTCAAATGCTGCTGCAGCTCATCACGCTTATTGCTCCGAATGACGAATAAATGCCATACATGCGAATCGAAAACCTCGGCATCGACAGACGCCGATAACGGCAATTCAATATGAGGGTTCTTTATATTCTTCAGATAAGTATTTGCAATGGCCTTACGTTGTTGCGTGTGCTGATCAAGATAGCGGAGTTTCACGCCTAGCATCGCCGCCTGTATTTCATCCAACCGACTGTTAACGCCTTGGTACAAATTCTTATAACGTTCATGAGAACCATAATTGCGTAAAGCTCGTAACGTGTCTACCAGTTCAGCATCATTGCTGGTAATCGCACCACCATCACCAAGCGCTCCCAGGTTCTTCCCAGGATAGAAGCTAAAACCCGATGCATTACCCCAATTTCCAGCCTTGCGCCCTTGAATACTCGCACCATGAGCTTGTGCAGAGTCTTCAAGGAGCAATAAATTATGCTCTTGGGCAATGGTAAGAATCGCCGGCATATCAGCCAGCTGTCCATATAAATGAACGGCAATAATCGCTTTGGTTTTTGGAGTAATAGACTTCAAAATATGCTCGGGGCATAGGTTGAATGTCTGAGGGTTCGGTTCAACCAATACCGGAACTAGACGATTTTCTGTAATAGCCAAAATACTAGCAATATAGGTATTAGCCGGGACAAGGACTTCATCACCCTCTTTCAGCTTACCCAGCTCTTTCCACGCGCGCAGGGTCAGGATCAGTGCATCGAGACCGTTTGCTACCCCAACACAATATTTAGTACCACAGTATTCCGCAAAGGCCGACTCGAAGTCTTGCAACTCGTTACCGGCAATGTACCAGCCGGAGTCGATAACTCGCTTACAAGCCGCGAGTAGCTCCCCACTCATTTCGGAATTCACAGACTTCAAATCGAGAAAACTGATCATTTATAACTCCATTCGGTAGAAATCATGCACAACGGCTCGCGCACCAAAACCTTCTTTTTGCGAAACAAGCCCTTCATTGAGCACCTGGCCGCCATCTTCCGTAGAAATACCGAAGCTAAAATATTGTCGGTTAACGTACACATCGCTGATTAAATTATTCAAAACAAAATCCAAAGCACCTACTTGCCTGCCCACATCACTGGCTGCCAAATATTGAGTATGCACGATGTGTCCAAAATCAAAAACCATCGCAGCAGCCAACAGTTGACCTTCCAGCACAGCACCGAAGACCTTTATACTCTCTGGGAAGCGTGACATTAAAAGTTCAATTTCGGACAGCGAATGAACAGGCTTAGAGTCGAAGCGTTCCAATACTTTAGACAGAAGCGCATGAAAATCGGCAGTGCTCACCGAAGAACTGAACGTGACAGCATTTTTCTCGGCTTTCTTTATGACACACTTTCTAGAGTCAGAGAGCTTAGGCGCCCGAGCAATCTCTATCACTGACGAAACATCACGACGAAACAACTTCGCATTATTCCTGAACAACGCGTAAAGATCCTCTTCTGCGGGATAGCGCGTAAATACAGAGGGGATGCACTTGTATACCAGATCCACGGCACCGAGATCTTTATAGTGTGCCTTTAGTGCATCAAATATATCCAGCATTGCTTTGCAACCAACATCTTTCAGAAAAATAATACCGGCGTAGGTCAGGCCAGAGTGACTGAAAATCGTCGCTTCAATAATATTTGCTGGAAAAATCGCGACCACACGATTTTTCTTATAGATCAACACCGACACATCATTGAAACGAGCTTCATGATAGCGAAAGTACTGAGTCAAGTGGATAAAGTTACCATTCTTTGAATGCTCGACTACGTAATCCCAATCTTTACTCAGAGAGGCATCGTATCTCTTCAGTTCATACATCTGGCTTATTGCCTATATTGATTTCCATTACACATAGCCCATCCAAATGACCGGCCATTTCAAACCCTACTTTCTGATAAAGCTTTATCGCGCGAATATTATTAGGGCTAACCTTGAGAAATACGGATGACACACCGATGGAAAGCGCAAAGGCAAAGATCTCCGTTATTATCGATTGACCGAGACCTTTCCCCCACAATTCTTTTTCGCCAAGATAACCCCAGTACTCCGCACGCTGATCGATAATGTTCTTGAGACCTGCGGCGCCCACTTTTCGACCGAAATACTCTAAACCGAAGATCCTATAGTCCTCCCTATCTTCCAGTGAATTGAAAAAACCAATTTGCTGTTCATCCGTGAAGCTGGGCGTTTGCGTTAACTCTTTGATTTCAGGATCACGAAGCCACTTCCCGCTTAAAGCGAGATACTCTTCATTATAAGCGACCAGTTTGATCATGGCCTTATTCACTTATCAACTTACAAAATTCTGTATAATCTCTAATATAATCACTTTCTTCATAAGGTTCACTAGCGAGAACCAGAAGTACGCAATTTTCGCTAAAATCGTGCATTTCTCGCCAAGTAAGACCCTCAATTAAAATCCCCTTGGTGGGGCAATCGAGGACAACTTCTTCCCTGCTACGGCCATCGTCCAGCACCATCCTGCACTGACCAGCCATGCAAATTGCTACTTGCTTAAGATTATGGTGCGCGTGAAAGCCACGACTGACACCTTCGCCGGTATGGTAAATATAGTAGACCCGCTTAATTTCGAAAGGGATCAACTTCCCCTGTTCAATAGAGACCAAGCTACCTCGGTGGTCACCAAGTTTTTGAAATTCAATCCACTTAACTAGACTCACGCTGCCCCTCCATGCCATATCAGTGATAACGTAGTACACGTACTTCAGGTCCAACGCCGCGCTAAGCTTTACGTTACTTCTACTGATTGACCTATTGCTTGCCGGTCAAGCTCTGCAGTCGAAGATGCTTATTGCCAGACAAGTCTTCATCAGCGCCCTGTCGGTCGTAGATCTATTCGATCATGACCGTCCTGCCTCGGCAAGAACCATAGGCTACCGGGAGGCTCAGACATCATCCACTGGCCAACGTGCAGAAAACCTGAAAGCACTAATGCAGCCCCCTCGCCGCTCCCTGCTTGAAGCCCTCGCTCTAGCCTGGAAACACCAAACTTCCTTGCTGAACATACAGATAGCGGGTAAAAAACTGAGATTACTTTTTTGGACAGCGATTCTATCACTTGGATGGCACCAAGACATCCCTGGCTGGAGCACTTTCTTATGCCCCAATCCTGAACGCCGACGATTCGCTTTACTGTGGGGGCTGCTCAAGGCAATGCTCCTCTTGCAGGTGTCCGCCCTACGACTGCGAAGAAGCATTGAACAGACACAAAAAAACCCGCCGTAGCGGGTTCTATTTCTATTTCAATGTCATTCCTGACGGTGCTTGAGAGCCGTAAAACTTCAGCTCACCGTCCTGCCACCACGCTGCAAAATTTTCACCAATACCTCCTGGTTCAACCGCCTGGGTGGTATCTACAGCAAAAGGTTGACCTTGACTCGATACGGAAGGCAACGACAGAAAGCCCATAATGACGCAGCCTTTTGGAGAAACACCCGGCGCAGCATTGCGTCGTTCGAGTACCACAGACCCCAGCGACCAATCACCCGTCTGTTCAACGAATACGTTTTTAACGCGAACGTAGTCAACATCCGTGATCAGTACCGCCGAGTCTCCACAATCACCGTAAACGCCGTCAATTTCGACGTCATAGCTGCCGACGCCAAAAATATCCACTAGTTGACCCGTTACATTATCGCCAACGTTGTCAATGAATTTGTTGTTACCGTAGGACGTGACAAGCTCATAGCAGTCTTCTGGAGCGCCATCCACCCAACACTCTTTGATTGTCAGACCAGACGTCTCCCAAAATTCGCAGACTTCATTTCCTGCACTTTCCGAACCCTCGGTTTTCTGAAAGAAGCACTGCAACACCGTCACATCCGTCGTCCGGCGCCATTCAAAAAGGCGACGGTCCGCGACGTTGCCTTCGAAAGCGCAATGTTCAAATATGCATTTATCCGCGCCGTTACCGTACACAGCAGTTTGCGTTACTCCCGGAGTATAGGTAAAGCGCACATTTTTGAAGTGACTGTTTTTGATCATATTAGGCAGCTGGCTGTAAATGTTACCGCCGGGCTTCATATAGTTGAGATCACCAATGCCAACTGCACAGCCGGAAATCAAGGTATCCCGCACGACGCCGTACTCGATCGTCCAGCCGTTACCGACATGCCAGTGAAAATGGCTGGATGTAAATGCACAACGATCAACTTCAACCTTAAATTCGCCCGCCCCGTAAGCATAGAAAACACCATTGGTTGAGGAACTCTTCGCAATACCCGACACGATGCAGTCCGTCAGCTTGACATTCTTACCTGCAGTACCGGCCCCAAAGAAACAATAATTCGATACACCTGCGATCTCGCAGCCATACATCTCCAGCGATCCGGAAGTGAGGTAGGCAAGCAGCTCATCAGCAGCGCCGTCAGCGCCCTGGAACTTGCAACGCTCAAATACAACCGGCGTACCGAAACCAACCAGATTAATTATTGACGAGCCATTGGAAGATCCCGATGCAAGTACATTATAAAAACGCACATGGTAGGTCGCCGATGGATCATTGAGAACAAAGCCTGGCTTACCACTAGCGAAGGTAATATCTTTATCTCTTATAATGTAGGGGTCTGACTGAGTGCCCGTCCCGCTGTACGCGAGTGCGGAAGCCGCCGCTTCAGAGTTAATCGTTACCTCAGCAGCTGTGGTGCGAATATCAGACGTCACACCAACTTCAGATAGGTTAGCTGGCCCTGGCTTGATCCAACCTTGGATACCGGCATTGCGGCGTACTGCCTCTGCCTTGAACATTGCTTGCACCCGTACCCCCTCGACAGAGATATCATCCAGCGAAGCGCTATTTTCGTTATTGGAAGTCATAGTTACCCTCTAAATTACCCAATCAAGTGGGCTATCAATTTCCAAGCCAGGTTGACGCGGTTACCGCGTAATCTGGCCTTTTAATACCACGTGGCATAATTTTGCCTTAACCGCTTCGCAACGCTCTTCACCATTCCAGCGATCCCAATGGCTTGCATACATGATATGCACAAACGCATTAAAAATCAATGCATTTATGCATACCCAAAAATGGGCTAGTCCAGGTACCCGAGCTCTCGCCCTCCAGGCCCCCTGAGCAACACGCTTTGAGCCGCCCTCGCGCGCAAAAAAAAGACCAATCAGAGACTGGTCTTTTCGTTCAAGCTTGATGCCGTATTTCAGCTCAAGGCTCTAGTCGACGCTGTTGGTAAATCCAGTCGACAATTTCACCGTCTGGCGCGTAGCCACTGACTGTATCGCGGAGTAATTTACGCACTTGACTGTAATCATCTTGATCTACCGCTGCCAGCAACTCGGCCAGCTTAGCCTTGAGTACATCCCAAGGCAGGTGATCTTCATTGGCGCTCATAATCATCGGATGCGGGGTGGCAACAACGTTATCCCCTATCAGCAACTCTTCATACAGCTTTTCGCCAGGACGCAAACCGGAAAACTCAATAGATATATCTCCATGAGGGTTCTTGTCCGAACGAACACTGAGCCCGGAGAGGTGGATCATTTTCTCAGCTAGCTCAACAATTCTCACCGGCTCACCCATGTCCAACACAAACACATCGCCCCCAAGCCCCATAGAGCCCGCTTGGATCACTAACTGTGCGGCCTCCGGAATGGTCATGAAATAACGTGTAATCTTTGGATGGGTCACGGTCAATGGCCCCCCGGATTTGATCTGCTTGTGGAACAACGGGATAACCGATCCTGAAGAGCCCAGTACATTTCCGAAGCGCACCATTGTGAAGCGTGTTTTGTTGACGTGGGATACGTTTGATTTATCCCCAAACAGCACCGGCGCTGGTTCACGGCTGAGCGCCTGCAACGTGAGTTCTGCTAGGCGTTTAGTGCTACCCATGACATTGGTGGGGCGAACAGCCTTGTCAGTCGAGATAAGCACAAAGTTTGCTACGCCAGATTGAAGCGCCGCTTGCGCAGTATTCAAAGTACCGATCACATTATTTAGTACGCCTTCGGCGATATTGTGTTCGACCATCGGTACATGTTTATACGCTGCTGCATGGTAAACCGTGTTGACTCGCCATGTTCTCATAACATCCAGTAATTTTGACTGGCTGCGCACCGAACCAAGTATGGGCAGTAATTTTACGGGCAAAGACTCTCGCGTTATCCGCTGCTCCAGCTCAGAAAGAATGCTGTAGAGGTTGTACTCGCTATGCTCGAATAACAGCAACGTTGTAGGACATAGTGAAAGTATTTGCCGGCACAACTCAGAGCCGATCGATCCGCCGGCACCCGTCACGAGAACGCATTGCCCCTTTATGCAATGCTCGAGCAATTCACCCTGTGCGGGTACTGCATCGCGACCCAGCAGGTCGGCAATATCGACTTCCTGAATATCATCGACTTTGACTCGTCCGCTGGCCAGATCCATGAAGCCCGGAACACTGCGTACATGGAGCGGAAAACCCTCTAAAAACCCCAGTATTTCACGCCGACGCCCACGATTAGACGACGGTATCGCTAGCAGTATTTCTTGAGCGCCCGTAGCATCGATCATGCGCTGGATATTCTTAGGCTTATAAACCTGCAGGCCGGAAATGACTCGATCGGAGATACTTGAATCATCATCAATGAACGCGACAGGACGCATCAATCGCCCCATGCGCAAAGCCGCAACCAATTGATTGCCGGCGGCACCAGCGCCATATATTGCTACGCGCGGCAAGCCATCTTCACGACTGGTGAAAGGCACATGCTGAGCAGCGGCAAACCAGTCGCCAAGGAAATACTGGCGCATCGCTAAACGCAATCCACCCACCATGATGAGGCTGAGCCACCAATAATTGAAGACAATGGAGCGCGGGACCACATTCTGATGGTTACTGTACCAATAGACGACCACCCCCAAGATCAGGGACGAGAGGCTTACAGCCTTGATTATCGCTATCAAGGCATCATTACCAAAATAGCGCATAACAGCGCGGTACATCCCGAAGCGGATAAATAACGGAATAGCTACGACAGGTGCACTGAGAAACAGCCATCGATGCTCGCTGAAGGGATTGATCATTTCGTCTACACCCAAGCGAACGACGAAAGCCATCCATAGCGCCAGCCACACAAGGACGACGTCGGTCATCACCTGCAGAATCCGTTTCTTACGGCGAGGAAGACCCAGCAAATATGTCCGTATCGTATCCATAAACCCTTTAAACACCTCTTGGAGCGCCTGACGCAACATTCACTCTGTAATAATCATTTAAACATTTTGCGCGAATGCCGACCTTAAAACTAAGCGTTTTTTTCCAACGCGCCTGCGCGGTACTTTAGCGCCAACAGTATCAGTGGTGCATAGGCGATTAACAAACCTAACGGACCATTGAGCCCCAGCAGTGCTACGCAAAGCGCTAGAGGCACCAACCAGAGTAAGTTAATCATCAATACCGACAGGGTGACCGGCAAGTGTGCTCCGACTTGGCGCGAGGCAAATTGATAAGCGTGGCTACGATGGGCCTCGTATACCTTGTCTCCACGAGCAAGCCGTCGGGCCAACGTAAATGTCGCGTCGACAATAAAGACGCCCAGCAAAATCAGCCATACCCAAAGTAAAACCGCAGAGTGCCAAGCCGCATGCAGCGATAACAGGCCAATGATAATACCCAGAAAGCCACTCCCAGCATCCCCCATGAATATCTTTGCCGGAGGAAAATTCCAGTACAAGAATCCGATAACTGCCATGCTCAGGATCAGCGGCAACCAGATAAGGTCTTGATAGCCTGCCAACCAGTAGACCAGGCAGGCTCCTAGGCATGCACAAACGGCCTCCACGCTTGCGAGTCCGTCAATTCCGTCCATGAAGTTGTAGAGATTGAGCATCCACACTAGATAAAAAACCGCGAGGACATGTCCTATTGGCCCGAGGTCGATACTGCCTCCCACGAAGCTGACCGGCGCAAGGCCATTGAGCCAAAAAAGCGCCCAGGCGGCGGCGCTGAAATGTCCCAGCAAACGCCATCTAGCAGCAATATGCCCGTGGTCGTCGAGAAACCCAAGCAGTGCAGTTACCGCCCCCGCGCCCAGTAGCGCCCACATCACCGATAACGTGATTTGGTTACCTGCCCATAACAACGGCAAAGCAATCAGGAATCCAACAACGATGGCCACCCCCCCCCCTCTCGGGGTAGGCACAGAATGAGAACTACGCGCATTCGGAATGTCGATTAAACTGCGGGTCAAAGCGTAGTAGCGCAAACACCATGTAAGAACGAGTGCCAGGATTGCAACGCACGGTGCAAGCCATAGTAAATCTTTCATCAACAGCTCCAAATACCGTCCCATCTAAGGACTACTTCGATTTCAGGCTTTCCTGGAAACTTCTGGCCGTTTTGCTCAGGGCCTGCGCAACGGTCAAGGGAGGCGTCCACCCCAACAAACTCCGGGTTTTGCTTATGTCGACCTGTAAGGATCCGCACAAGCGGCGCGCAACATCTTTACGTCCTAGTAGAGCGGCTCCACTGAGCAACAACCAAGCAGGTACTGGAATCAATCGCACCGGGGTTTCCAACGCCTCGCCCATGCGTTTGAGCAACTCAGTGGTGGACATGTCGTCATCGTCGCTGACCAGAAACGTTTGATTGGCGGCGGCAGCGTGGTCCAGGCAAGTCACAACCAGATCAACCAGGTTATCCAGGGCGACCAAACTGCGCTGGTTGGGAATCGCACCCAAGGGTAGTGGCACGCCTTTGTTCAACCAACTCATCATGCTGCGGAAATTGGCTTTGACCCCAGGTCCGTAAACCAGAACAGGGCGGATAATGACGATTTCCATCCCGGTCGCGCTGCCCAGCAACATGAGCCGCTGCTCTGCTTCCATTTTAGATATACCATAGGCATCCACGGGCGCGGGCATGTCATCCGCAGTGTAGGGTTTGCCGGGGACTGTCACCTCCCCATTCACCTTGATGGAGCTGATAAATATAAAGCGCTTGACGCCGGACCGGGCGGCTGATTCAGCAAGCTTCAACGTGCCGGCGACGTTTACGCTTCGATACTCGGACAACGGATCACTGGAAGCATCGGACATTATGTGTACCCGCGCAGCGCAGTGGACCAGGACGTCGACCCCCTCCAGAGGCAGGTCGCCCTCAAGCAGAAAGTCTTCTCCCACCTGCACTGCCACTGCGTTGCCCGGAAGCTTCACCCCCACGCGCCGTACAAGCGCCCTGATCTCCACGCCTGCCTGAGCTGCGAGACGTTCCAATACTGCACTGCCGACGAAACCAGTTGCGCCAGTAATCGCGTATGTCTTTTGCTGAGTCAAACCTTCTTCTCCAGTTGCCTGTAGACATCCAAGTGCTGGCCGACGATCTCTTCGATTGCGAATGCCCGCATCGCCAATTCGCGCCCCGCCTGACCAAACTTACGACGTAGCACGGGGTCTTCGATCAGCACCTGCAACTGACTCGCCAACGCCTGTGCGTCCCGAACTGGAACTAATAAGCCGGTCACGCCAGGTTCGATGGCGTCACGGCAGCCTGGCACATCCGTGGTGACCACCGCTCTTGCGCAGGCGGCGGCCTCAACTAAAACTTTCGGCAGGCCTTCCCGGTACGATGGCAACACCACAATATTCGCCGCGCCGAAGAGGGCAGCAATGTCTTTGCGGTAACCTAGCAATTCGACCAAACCCTCCTTGCGCCAGTCTTCAAGCTGCGCTGCCGAAACCGTTGCCGGGTTACCTGGGTCAATATCACCGATCAACTGAAAACGCGCCTCTATGCCATGCGCCCTGAGTATCCTCGCCGCCTCTACAAACTCAACTACACCTTTATCAAGCAAGAGACGCGCGGCGAGACATACCACGGGAACACCCTCTGGCTCCGGCATACTGGAGTACAGAGACAAATCGACGCCCGACCCTCTAATCATGACGACCTTAGACGCATCAAGTCCGCCTATGCCCAACAGCAAATCACGATCATCAGGGTTCTGGAAAATGGCCCGCAGGTTGCGTTTACCTAACGCCGCTTTATAAAAAGTGCTGACTACCTGACGGGTCAATGCCGCCTTCAAGCCTTTTGACAAAAACACGAAACCTAGCCCCGAAATAGCCGCTACGACGCCTTTAACCGGCGCAAGTCGAGCGGCGATCCCTCCGTACAGAACGGGCTTGATTGTGACCAAGTGCAATACGTCCGGTTTCAGCCGCCACAGCAACTTCCAAATGGCAAATATCAAACGCAGCTCCGCCATTGGATTTCGTCCGC
The DNA here is from genome assembly GCF_036704165.1 of Pseudomonas khavaziana. NCBI lineage: Bacteria > Pseudomonadati > Pseudomonadota > Gammaproteobacteria > Pseudomonadales > Pseudomonadaceae > Pseudomonas > Pseudomonas khavaziana. Next base: position 2,058,005 of record NZ_CP129946.1, on the reverse strand, counting down.
TGCGAGATAACGGCAGCTCGTGATGCTCAAATCCTGCCTTAGTTATAATTTCAACGGCATGACCTGGCATACTCGCTACGTGGACACGGTAACCGGCGGCCTGCGCACCTTTTGCAACAGGCAGGCGGTGGGAAAGAAAAAAGCCCGGATCATTAACGATAAATAACAGCACAGGGCTCATGCTTGTTCTTCCAACCATGCTTGAAACATTAATATCGTCCATAAGTGCGGCTGCCAATTGCCGCGCCCTTCCAAATGCTCTTGCCACATTTTACGGATCGAAGCAGGGTGAAAATATCCTTCCTGATGAAGGCGCGCTTCATTAAGCAGCGATTCGGCCCATTCGCGTAATGGCCCACGCAGCCATGCACCCAACGGAATACCAAAGCCTTGTTTTGGTCGCTCAATCAATGCCTTGGGAACATGGCGATAAAGCACCTCGCGCAACAACCATTTGCCTTGGCCGTTGCGAATTTTCAGTTCTAGGGGCATGCGCCAAGCCAGTTCAACAACCCGATGGTCCAGCATCGGCACCCTCCCTTCAATACTCGCAGCCATCGCTGCGCGGTCCAGCTTGACCATAATGTCATCGGACATGTAGGTCTGTGCATCCATAGCCATCATCCAGTGCTCAAAACTGTCCGTTTCGGGCCACCGGCCGCTATCGGTGAATATGGTTTTTGGCTCTTCACCGCCAATCACCACGCTGGCGGGATCGCTCCAGTGACTATTAAGCTGCAGATAAAATTGATGCCCATCGGCGAGTGTCAGAACATTCGCCAGTTTGTGTGCCTTTTCACCTGGCGTACTTAGGTGCAAACGCTTGGGCAACAAAGGCTTGGAAACTTGGAAAAATCTATCCCAAGTAGATGGAGACACGGAGCGCAAAAGCCCGGCAGCTGCCTTGCGGGCAACAGGTGGAAGTGATTGCATTTTAGACCAAACATTTTTGGCGCTCAGATAGCGGTTGTAGCCACCGAAGAGCTCATCACCACCGTCCCCGCTCAGCACGACTTTGAGTTGCTGCCTGGCCAACTGACTGACGAGGAAAGTCGGGATCTGGGAACTGTCACTGAAAGGCTCGCAATACATTGAGGGCAATTGCGGGATTACCGCGAGGGCATCCTGAGGGCTCACATAGAGTTCCGTATGCTGCGTCCCTAAGTGCTTCGCTACGGCCTTGGCATGTACCGCTTCATCGTATCCGCCTTCATCAAAACCAATAGTAAAGGTTCGCACGGGTTGCATGCTTTGGGCTTGCATCAGCGCTACGATCGTACTGCTGTCGACGCCACCACTGAGAAAAGCACCCAACGGAACATCTGCCAACATTTGTTGACCGACGCTGGCGAGCAACTGTGCCTCCAGCAAATCTATAGCTTCGGTTGGAGTACCCGAAAACGGGTTCGCAAGCCCCTTTTTCACTGCGTCATTGAGCCGCCAGTACGCTTGAGGGGGCGTTACTTTTGCGAGCGGGATATCCGATAACGGAAGCGTGACATAGTGGCCCGGTTCAAGCTTCCCAATCCCTTTATAGATACTGTAAGGGGCAGGAATACAGTTATGTCGTAACAACAACGTCAATGCATTGCGATCAACTTCTCCCCGGAAACCTGCAAAGCCTTTAATCGCTTTGAGTTCAGAGCCAAGAAGCAGAGTGTCATCTTGCCAGCCATAGTAAAGCGGCTTCTCACCCATGCGGTCACGAGCTAACGTCAACTTCCGCTCATGCTTATCCCATAGTGCGAAGGCGAACATACCCACGCAGGCCTGTAGAGTTTTTTCTATGCCCCAACCTGCTAAGCCAGCGAGCAGTACCTCCGTGTCAGAATGACCACGCCATCCCTGTTGGGGAGCCAGTCCTTCGGTCTCAAGTTGCTGGCGAAGCTCAGCGTGATTGTAGATTTCACCGTTGAATACGATGATAAAACGTCCGACGCTGGACTGCATTGGTTGATGGCCAGCAGCCGATAGGTCGACGATCGAAAGGCGGCGGTGGCCAAGGGCCAGTCCAACTTCTTGATCCTCCCAAATGCCTCCATCGTCAGGGCCACGATGGAGTATCGCCGCATTCATGCGCGCTACAATATCCGACACGCTGCCTGTATTAACATTGAAAATACCGCTAAATCCGCACATTTAATGAGTGTCCTTACAAGAGGCCAACTGCTCAAGAATAATCTTAACCCGCGCTCGGACGCGGACAATAGTAAAGCCCCTCGCAATCTTCCTCACCAACGCCCATCCTGAAATTTCAGTAAAAAAGTACATACACTGAGGAAATATTATGCCTGTTCCTCTACTCCATTGGATCACTTCAAAAAGTTCGCATACCAAGGCATAGCAATTTCGATACCTTGTTTGATATCAAACTTCGGTTCGTAGCCCAGCAAGGTCTGTATTTTCCCGATATCGGCCTGCGAATGGCGAACATCGCCCGCACGAAATTCCCGATAGACGGGCTCTTTCTCGTAAATAATACCGCTGTTCAATAACGCCTTACGCAGGGTTGAAAAAAGTAGATTTAAATCCGTGCGACCGCTGACGGCAACGTTATAAACCTGATTACGCGCTGCAGGGTCAACCACGGTTGCGGCCAACAAATTGGCTTGGACGGTATTTTCTATAAAGCAAAAGTCCCGACTCGTCTCACCATCACCGTTGATGAAGACGTCTTCATTGTTTACCATCGAAGCTGTCCATTTTGGGATAACGGCTGCATACGCGCCTTCCGGGTCCTGTCGTTTGCCAAATACGTTGAAGTAGCGCAGACCGATTGTTTCAAACCCATAGCAGCGCGCGAAGACCTCCGCATAAAGCTCATTTACGTACTTCGTTACAGCATAAGGGGAGAGGGGTTTTCCAATAGTATCTTCTACTTTTGGCAAGCCAGGATGATCGCCGTAAGTTGAGCTACTTGCGGCATATGTAAAGCTCTTTACAGTCGCATCCCGAGAAGCCACCAACATATTCAGAAAACCGTCTATATTGGTAGCGTTGGTGGTGATAGGGTCATTCAGCGAGCGTGGTACAGAGCCCAGTGCAGCTTGGTGCAGTACATAATCAACGCCTCGGCAGGCTCGGTGACAGTCTTCCAAGTTGCGAATATCGCCTTTGATAAAGCTGAAACGTGCCCAACGCGCAGCCGAAACAGTGGTCCGCACCTCATCAAGATTACGCTGATGCCCGGTTGCAAAACTATCCAGCCCGACAACGAATTGGTCAAGGTTTAGCAAGGTCTCCAACAAATTTGAACCAATAAAGCCTGCCACTCCCGTGATCAGCCAGGTTTTTGGTGCAGCTGGAAGCGTTTGCAATAGTGTTTCGTAGCGGGTCATCAGTATTAGCTCTTTCGAAGTCGATTTAAGGGGCGATACTCAGGGCCCAAACTTTAAAGTCGGATATCTGATTCTTCACGACTCAATAAATATTTTAGGTCATAAAGGATATGCTCGGCCTTGCCAAACTTTCGAATATTGCCGGCACCAAGCTCACGAAACTCATTATGCGCCACCGCCAATACAACACCATCATAAACGCCTTGCGCTGGCGCTTTAATCGGCGTAATACCATATTCGTGTTCAGCCTCAGCAACACTAACCCAAGGGTCGTAAACATCAACCGCAATGTTGTATTCGGCAAGTTCGCGTACAATATCGACAATACGAGTGTTACGAAGATCAGGGCAGTTCTCCTTGAACGTCAGCCCCATGATCAGTACACGGGCGCCATCCACGTGTATGCGTTGCTTGAGCATAGCCTTGACCAACTGGGAAACCACATAGGCGCCCATGCCGTCATTCAGCCGACGGCCGGCCAGGATGATTTCAGGGTGGTAGCCAATAGACTGCGCTTTATGGGTCAAATAATACGGGTCAACCCCTATACAGTGCCCCCCTACAAGGCCCGGACGAAATGGCAGAAAGTTCCATTTGGTGCCGGCGGCCTGAAGTACTGCTTCAGTATCAATGCCCATCTTGTTAAAAATAATGGCCAATTCATTGATAAGTGCAATATTTAAATCACGTTGAGTATTTTCAATCACCTTGGCAGCTTCGGCCACTTTGATGCTGCTTGCTTTGTGGGTGCCGGCGGTAATTATCTGATTGTAAAGGGCATCAACCAAGTCAGCAGTTTCTGGCGTGGAGCCCGAAGTGACTTTTTTTATCGTCGTAACGCGATGCTCTTTATCCCCGGGGTTAATACGTTCCGGACTATATCCTGCATAAAAATCGACATTGAACTTCAGGCCCGAGACCCGTTCGAGAACCGGAACACAATCCTCCTCGGTTGCGCCTGGGTAAACGGTGGACTCGTAGATGACCAAATCACCTTTTTTTAGCACCTTACCGATGCTCTCAGAAGCCTTAATCAGGGGAGTCAAATCCGGCTGATTGTATTCATCAATTGGAGTCGGCACCGTTACTACGAAGGTATTGCAATTTTCCAGCTCACTCAATTCACAGCTGAAGCTCAGTAGGCTCGCTTGTTTCAATTCTTCGTCAGAAACCTCCAACGTCGCGTCGTGCCCTTCTTTCAACGCTTGGATACGAGGCTGGCTGATGTCAAACCCAACCACCGTCCGGTGCTTGCCAAACTCCACGGCAAGGGGCAAGCCAACGTAACCCAGGCCGATGATAGCGAGTTTAATATCTTCCATTTTTTGCATAATCAAAGCCTAAATAATCCAAAGAATTCAGAGTTTTCTGGGACAGCAGCCGCTACATTACATTGGCAGACTGCCACTCAGGTGTTGGTTTTCGGTCACCGACCTATCCCAGAGGCGAGCCTTACCTTCCATCCAATTGTTCGCTCTGTACGTGCTTCGTCGCGCACAATATCCGGCTGGCAACAATACCAAAATTGCGAACTGCTCTCGCGACGCCGTGCCGGCCGGTCGTTCTATACAGCCTGCGCACATTGCTACCGTTGTTCCCCAAACGCCCTCTCCGGCACTTAGACACCGCATGCTATTGAGAGCGCCTCAAGCGGAAAAGTCTTCCCCAGAACAGTATCAATCGATATGCATACATCGATAAAAAAATAGCCTGCATTTTAAGCGAGCGAATTGAAAACACTAGCGGAAAAACGAAGCTGCTGACGCTCAGTGTCAGGGGTACGATCATACTACGTGCGCGAAGGAGAATCCGAATTGCGTTACGTTGCAGCAGCTGCCTACAAGGGCGCCAGATGACGACGCCCAACCAATAGCTGAAACGCACTTGGACCGATTCAGTAGCATCAAGCAACCTTGGCCGTACGCGACTCCTCTTCCACCGCCGCTGGCGCTACGGGAGAGGGTTTACGAGCAGCAAAAACACCGCGTCGATTTATGAGCGACTCCCGAAACAATACCAATATGACACCCAGCACCAGGCCGATGATCAATCCAGCGCCTATTACCAGGGGTTTCTTCGGAAAGATAGGACTCAAAGGCTCCAATGCCTGCTTGTCGATAGCGACCAATTTCAAACGGCTCATATCGATATTCAGATTACGCAGACGAGCCTCTTCAGTTCGTATGGGCTCTACGCCGCTAAGGAATATATCTTCGTTCTCACGACTGTTAAGTACTTCGATCTGTCGATTGGACTCAAGCAATTGCAGCTCTTTGGCAATCTGTGCGATACGCCCTTCAGTGAAATCATCCGATTTGCGCTGCAGCAAAGCCGATCGCTCGGCCTCAAGGGCCTCGAAGCCCATGAAATATTGGGGAATAGCTTGGTTGTTGATTTCAGTACGGATGGTACTGGAAGCGCCGCTACGATCAGAGTCGCCGAGAGACGATGGCGTAGAGGGCTTTCTGATACCTAGCGATTTGGCTATACCTATGGATTCATTCAACTGCGCCATTCGGTCCATCCGCTGGGTCTTGAGTTGAGCCCTCAGCGCCTTAAGCTCATCGCGCAATTGTGCTCGGCGCATCACATCGGACTCCGTCAACGAGGCGATTTTGGCCTCCTTGTCGGTATCATAACTCGCACGAGCGGCGAGCATCTTGGCATTGAGTTCGTTCAACCGATTCTTAACTATCACGCTCAGATCCGCAGCGATCTGCTGGCGCTCAATCCCGATCGCGTAGTCGATAAAACCGTTCAGGATCGATACGCCATCCACACCTTTCGGATAATTCATCTGAAGTTTGATGTACGCGCTGAGCGAGTCGGCTTTTTTAGGGTCTGGCAGTACCAGATCAATGGATTTTCGATTGAATTCTTCGAAGCTCTGCTCCAGGGTACGCCCAGGCCGCACGAATGCCTCAAACAGCTTTTGATTGGCGCGGAAAAAACCCAGGCGCGTGTCATATGACTCTAAAGATGCGCCTACTCTCAACAATGCCTCTCCCGGCGGGAGGTTATACACATCAGACCGGTTGAGCGCGTCCAACTCATTAATTGCCGCAGGACGCAGCACACTGCTGACCTGATATTCAGGCGTTGCCAGAAAGGCGTATGCGGCGGCGATCAGGCCAGCCAATGCAATGACAAGCACAATAAGCTTTTTTTGCCGCCACAACGTGTGACACAGGGCAATAAGATCAATTTCATCTGACGATGGATTCAGGGGGGCGCGGAAGCTACTACTCACAACAAAAACCTGCCTTCAAGGAGAAACTGCGGGCTCGTTATGCAGACTAGATTGTGTGTTTTTATTCTATTTGGATTACCGCAAAAATCCGGCGTCTCTGCCAGATTTTTAGCGCACAAAATGCCCGTTATCGAGAACAGATTGCATTTTGCCATCTCCCCCATACATTACAAGTATTGACATGACTGTAGGATGATTCTTAAAAGGGCAGAAATAGGTGTAAAAGAAACTCGCTTGCCGGGAGGAGAAGATCGCTAACAAGGAAACATAAGGTAATGCTCAACGATACTGAGCAGTCCTAGGCCTTCACAAGCGCCGTAGCAGAAAAATGGCGCAGAAACATAAAGCCATTCAGAGGAAAAAAATCTGACAGACGGTCGTATGAATCTTTAGGCTTTTTGTAAAGAGGCCAGCACCTTTTCTATAGACGTGTTGCAGGTCGGGGTTTAGAACGCCGGCTACGAACCAGCATCCCCAACACCGGCCCAATCACCATCCCCACAATCAAAGCCACCACCACAAACACCGCAACCGGCATCTGCGCAGTACTCCAACCCAGGAACGACAGCGCAACACCCTGCTGGTTCTCCAACACAAACGCCAAAACCACCAGCGCCGCAAGCACTGCAATCATTACCGCAACAAAGCGCTTAACCCCACGCATAATCTTCTCCTACCCCAAAAACACTCAGACGCCTTCTTCCTCTTCTTCGTTCACCCGATCACGCAATTCCTTGCCCGGTTTGAAGTGGGGTACGAATTTGCCGTCGAGGCTGACGGATTGGCCGGTTTTTGGGTTACGGCCTACGCGCGGTGCACGGTAGTGCAGTGAGAAGCTGCCGAAGCCGCGGATCTCGATACGATCTCCGGTGGCCAGGCATTGGGACATTTGCTCAAGCATGGTCTTGATAGCCAGCTCCACATCCTTGGATGAGAGCAGCCCTTGATGGGTGACAATTCGTTCGATCAACTCCGACTTCGTCATATTTTTCCCTTCTTTTTCAAGCAGCTAGGAAAAGCGCTTCGAAGGTTTTAGCATGACTTGATGAATTTGAACAGCCCATGCATCAACTAATCTGCGGGCAGAATAAACACCTGCTACGAGCCCGTGCACCCTCATTTGCAGATCACCAACATCTTCCGAGTCACGGCGCCTGCAGGGTTCCAACCGAACAAGTAGTCACCCTCTTCGTCCTTGGCATCACTGGAGCGTGTGACAACCTTGTAGCCCTGCATCTTGCATTCTCGCGCAGCACGCTTCTCGCACTTTTCCCACTTGTTGCCCAGACCAGAGCAGTCAATCTCGACACCGCTGGCGCCGCGCTTGGCGTAGGTCTTGGCACTGGTGGAGGAACAACCTGCAAGCACCATCAACGCAAGTATTACAATAATCCTGTTCATTCAAGCCCTTATAGGTCAGCAAAACGAATAGCCTTCGTGAAGACTATAGTCAGTTCTGACATTGAGCTGAACGCCTTGGTTCTATGTTGTTGATTCATCAAATTTCAGGCGCAAAAAAGGGCGACCGAAGTCGCCCTTTTTCTACAGCTTTACAGAACTTAGTTCTGCTTAGCCATTGCTTCGCGCAGCAGGGAGGCCATGGTGGTCTCGCCTTTTTCAGCTTCCGGAGCGGCTTTCAGGCTCTGGATGGCTTCTTTCTCTTCAACTTCGTCTTTCGACTTGATGGAGAGTTGGATTACGCGGCTCTTGCGATCAACGCTGATGATCTTGGCTTCTACTTCCTGGCCTTCTTTCAGAACGTTGCGCGCGTCTTCAACGCGGTCACGGCTGATTTCGGAGGCTTTCAGAGTCGCTTCGATATCGTCGGCCAGAGTGATGATGGCGCCTTTAGCGTCAACTTCTTTCACAGTGCCCTTAACGATTGCGCCTTTGTCGTTCTCTTGAACGTACTCGGAGAACGGGTCGCTTTCCAGTTGCTTGATACCCAGGGAGATACGCTCACGCTCTGGGTCAACCGACAGGATAACGGTGTCCAGCTCGTCGCCCTTCTTGAAACGACGAACAGCTTCTTCGCCAACTTCGTTCCAGGAGATGTCGGACAGGTGAACCAGGCCGTCGATGCCGCCGTCCAGACCAATGAAGATACCGAAATCGGTGATCGACTTGATGGTGCCGGAGATTTTATCGCCCTTGTTGAACTGGCCAGAGAAATCTTCCCATGGGTTAGATTTGCACTGCTTGATGCCCAGGGAGATACGACGACGCTCTTCGTCGATGTCCAGAACCATAACTTCCACTTCGTCGCCGACTTGTACGACTTTCGAAGGGTGGATGTTCTTGTTGGTCCAGTCCATTTCGGAAACGTGTACCAGGCCTTCCACGCCTTCTTCCAGCTCTGCGAAGCAGCCGTAGTCGGTCAGGTTGGTAACACGCGCGGTTACGCGAGTGCTTTCTGGGTAACGAGCCTTGATAGCAACCCATGGATCTTCGCCCAGCTGCTTCAAGCCCAGGGAAACGCGGTTACGCTCACGATCGTACTTCAGAACCTTGACATCGATCTCGTCGCCAACGTTGACGATTTCGGAAGGATGCTTGATACGCTTCCAAGCCATGTCGGTAATGTGCAGCAGGCCATCGACGCCACCCAGATCGACGAATGCGCCGTAATCGGTGAGGTTCTTGACGATACCTTTGACTTGTTGGCCTTCCTGCAGGGATTCCAGCAGAGCTTCACGCTCGGCGGAGTTCTCTGCTTCCAGGACGCTGCGACGGGAAACGACAACGTTGTTGCGCTTCTGGTCGAGCTTGATGACCTTGAATTCGAGTTCCTTGCCTTCCAGGTGCGTGGTGTCGCGCACTGGACGAACGTCGACCAAAGAACCTGGCAGGAACGCACGGATGCCGTTAACGTCGACAGTGAAGCCGCCCTTAACCTTACCGTTGATAACGCCCTTGACCACTTCTTCAGCTGCGAAGGCTGCTTCGAGAACAATCCAGCATTCAGCGCGCTTGGCTTTTTCACGGGACAGCTTGGTTTCACCGAAACCGTCTTCAACCGAGTCCAGAGCAACGTGAACTTCGTCACCGACATTGATTGTCAGATCACCAGCATCGTTGTAGAACTGTTCCAGCGGGATCAGAGCTTCAGACTTCAGACCAGCGTGAACGGTTACCCAGCGAGCTTGGTAATCGATATCAACGATAACACCGGTGATGATGGAGCCTGCCTGAAGGTTCAGGGTTTTTAGGCTTTCTTCAAAGAGTTCCGCAAAGCTTTCGCTCATTTTAATTCCTGTTGATAAGGGCGAAGAATACGCCCATCTCCACACCCCAGACGGTATGGGTCAGTTTCAATTAGAAGAAGCACCGCAGGACTATGACTGGTCCCCTGCAGCCTTCTTGGTCACCCGGCGATATCGCGAATGGCGATCTCGCTCATGATGCGTTCCAGCACCTGCTCGATGGACAACTCCGTGGAATCCAGCTGTATGGCATCAGCCGCCGGCTTTAGCGGGGCTACTGCGCGCTGGGTATCACGCTCATCGCGTGCACGGATCTCATCTAGCAGACTCGACAGACTAACACCATCGACTTTGCCCTTCAACTGCAAGTAGCGGCGGCGCGCCCGCTCCTCGGCGCTGGCGGTCAGGAAAATCTTCAGCGGCGCGTCCGGAAACACCACGGTGCCCATGTCGCGGCCATCGGCCACCAGGCCCGGCGGCTCCTGGAACGCCCGCTGACGCTGCAGCAAGGCATCGCGCACGGTCGGCAGTGCGGCAACCTGGGACGCCCAGGAGCCGACTTGCTCGTTACGCAGGTCATCGGTCACATCATCGCCTTCGAGGATGATGCGCTGGGGATGACCTTCCGTCGCACCGACGAACTGCACATCCAGATGCGCAGCCAGCAGCTTGAGGGATTCTTCGTTGGTCAGGTCGACGCCATGGTTGCGCGCCGCGAACGCCAGCAGGCGGTACAGCGCGCCGGAATCGAGCAAGCACCAGCCCAGGCGCTTGGCCAGGATGCCGGCGATGGTGCCTTTGCCCGAGCCGCTTGGCCCGTCGATGGTAATCACCGGTGCTTTGATATTCACAATTGAGCCTCTTGGGCAACACGGATGCCGACTTGGGCACACAGTGTAAGAAAGTTCGGAAAAGATGTAGCAACGTTGGCGCAGTCACGGATACGAATCGGCGCCGCGGCCCGCAGGGAAGCCACGCTGAACGCCATGGCCACCCGGTGATCACCATGGGCCTGCACTTCACCCCCACCCATCGGGCCACCGTCAATGATAATCCCATCGGCCGTGGCTTCACACGTCACACCCAGGACCACCAGACCATCGGCCATGACCTGGATACGGTCGGACTCCTTGAGGCGCAATTCCTCGGCGCCGCGTAGTACGGTTCGACCTTCGGCGCAGGCAGCGGCGACAAAGAGCACAGGAAACTCATCGATTGCCAACGGCACCAGCGCCGCTGGAATCTCGATACCTTTGAGCTTGGCGGCACGTACACGCAAGTCAGCAACCGGCTCGCCACCCACCTCACGCGGATTTTCCAAGGTGATATCTGCGCCCATCAGCCGCAGGATATCGATCACCCCGGTGCGGGTCGGATTGACACCGACATGCTCCAGCAACAACTCGGAGCCCTCGGCAATCGACGCCGCCACCAGGAAAAACGCCGCAGACGAAATATCCCCAGGCACTTCAATATGGGTCGCGGCCAACTTTTGGCCCGGCTCCACGGACGCCGTCGCGCCCTCCACCGCCACCGAGCAGCCAAAACCACGCAACATGCGCTCGGTATGGTCGCGGGTCGGCGCAGGCTCGGTGACCGCGGTTTTACCCTGTGCATACAGGCCAGCCAGCAACAGGCAGGATTTAACCTGCGCACTGGCCATCGGCAATGCGTAGGTCAGACCTTTGAGCACTTGACCGCCACGTATGGTCAGCGGCGGGCGGCCTTCCGGTCCGGTCTCGATCACTGCACCCATTTCCCGCAGCGGCTTGGCCACGCGATCCATCGGGCGTTTGGACAGCGACGCATCGCCGGTCAGCACGCTATCGAAGCTCTGCGCCGCCAGCAAACCAGCCAGCAGACGCATGGACGTACCGGAATTACCCAGGTAGATCGGCCCCGGCGCAGCTTTCAACCCATGCAGGCCGACGCCATGGATAGTCACGCGCCCATGGTGCGGCCCTTCAATCACCACGCCCATGTCGCGAAATGCCTGCAAAGTCGCCAGGGCATCTTCGCCCTCAAGGAAACCTTCGACTTCTGTCACGCCCTCGGCCAACGAACCGAGCATGATCGAGCGATGAGAGATCGACTTATCACCCGGCACCCGAATACGCCCGCTCAAGCGGCCTCCCGGGCTGGCGATGAAAGTCAGCTCATCGGCGCTCACTGCGGTTTCCATATAAGCCCGGCGTGCCAGGATTTTGCTGAAATGCTCACGCGCCACCCGCGCCCGGGTGAACACGCCCAACAGTTGATGGCCGTCACCCGCGTCAACCGCGTCACGCAGGGCGTCGAGGTCGCTGCGGAAGGTGTCCAGGGTACGCAACACCGCTTCGCGATTGGCGAGGAAGATGTCGTGCCACATCACCGGGTCGCTGCCGGCAATCCGCGTAAAATCGCGGAAGCCACCGGCGGCATAGCGGAAAATCTCCAGGTTTTCATTGCGCTTGGCCAGGGAATCCACCAGGCCAAAAGCCAACAGATGGGGCAAATGACTGGTCGCCGCCAGCACTTCATCGTGGCGCTCGACCTGCATGTGCTCCACATCTGCCCCCAGCTCGCGCCAGAGACGATCCACGACGGCCAGCGCCGCCGGATCGGTTTGCGCAAGCGGCGTAAGGATCACCTTATGCCGACGAAACAACTGTGCATTGGAGGCTTCCACCCCGCTCTGCTCGGAACCGGCAATCGGATGGCCCGGCACAAAGCGCGGTGGCATTTCGCCAAATGCCAGCTGCGCAGCACGCACCACATTACCTTTGGCACTGCCGACGTCCGTAAGGATTGCCTGCCCCAGATCCAGGCCAGCCAACACTGCCAGCAACTTCTCCATGGCCAGGATCGGCACCGCGAGCTGGATCACATCCGCGCCTTGGCAAGCGATCGCCAGGTCCGCCTCACAGCGGTCCACCACGCCCAGCTCCACCGCCAACTTGCGCGACTGCGGGTCCAGATCCACCCCCACCACTTCGCCGCATAATCCGCTTTCGCGCAGGCCCTTGGCGAAGGAGCCACCGATCAATCCCAGGCCGACCACCACCAGGCGACCGATCATAGGCACAGCAGGTTGCAATGCAGTGACATCAACCACGGGCCAGAACCTTGGCCAGTGCCTCAAGGAAGCGGCTGTTCTCAGCCGGCAAACCGATGGTGATACGCAGGTGGTTCGGCATGCCGTAGTTGGCCACCGGGCGCACGATCACGCCTTCGCGCAGCAGGCCTTGGAACACCGGTGCGGCCACTTGGCCAAGATCGACGCAAATAAAGTTGCCCTTGGACGGAATCCAACCCAGGCCCAACTCGCGAAAGCCCTGCTGCAATTGCAGCATGCCGCTTTCGTTGATGCGACGTCCTTCTTCCAGGTACTCGGCATCCTTTACCGCCGCACACGCAGCCGCCAGGGCCAGACTGTTGACGTTGAACGGCTGGCGCACGCGGTTCAGCACATCGGCAACCACCGCCGTGGATAAGCCGTAGCCGACCCGCAGCGACGCCAGGCCATACGCCTTGGAGAACGTGCGCGATACCAGCAGATTCGGATAGGCCGCCAGGAAGTCGAGGCCGTCCGGCAGGTCGCTGCCCTCGGCGTACTCGATATAGGCTTCGTCCAGCACCACCAGCACGTGCTCCGGCACATCCTGCAGGAATTCGTTCAGTGCCTGCTCGCCAAACCAAGTGCCGGTCGGGTTGTTCGGGTTGGCGATAAACACCACGCGGGTTTGCGCGTCGATGGCCGCCAGCATCGCCGGCAGGTCGTGCCCCCAGTCTTTGGCAGGGATAACACGGGCATCCGCCCCCACCGCCTGGGTCACAATCGGGTAGACCGCAAACGCGTGTTCGCTGAACACCGCATTCAAGCCTGGCGCCAGGTAGGCTCGGCCGACCAGCTCAAGGATGTCGTTGGAGCCATTGCCCAGGGTCACTTGGTTCAGCTCGACCCGGCACTTGTCCGCCAGCAAAGACTTGAGCGCAAAACCGTTGCCATCGGGGTAACGGGTCAGCTCGACCAGCTCTTCCCGAATCGCCGCTAACACTTTGGGGCTCGGGCCCAGCGGGTTTTCGTTACTCGCCAGCTTGACGATTTTGGACGGATCCAGATTCAACTCGCGGGCCAGCTCGTCCACAGGCTTGCCTGGAACGTAAGGCGAGAGTTGTTGCACGCCCGGCTGCGCCAGGGCGAGGAAGTTGCCACTCATGTCAAAGCCTCACAAAACCGCTTTCGGGTACGAGCCCAGCACCTTGAGTGCTACGGCTTCCTGACTGATTTTCTCCAGCACGCCCTTGACCAGTGGGTCGCGGTGATGGCCGATGAAGTCGATAAAGAACACATAAGTCCATTTACCGCTGCGCGAAGGACGCGTTTCGATGCGCGTCAGGTCAATCCCGTTATCGTGGAATGGCACCAACAGCTCATGCAGCGCGCCGGGTTTGTTGCTCATGGAGACGATGATCGAGGTCTTGTCGTCGCCGGTCGGCGGTACTTCCTGACTGCCGATCATCAAGAAGCGCGTGGAGTTGTCCGGGCGATCTTCGATCTTCTCGGCCAGGCGCGTCAGGCCGTACAGGCCCGCAGCCATATCGCCGGCGATCGCCGCCGAATTCCACTCACCCTTGACCCGCTTGGCCGCTTCGGCGTTGCTGGACACCGCCACGCGCTCCACATTCGGGTAATGGGCGTCCAGCCACTTGCGGCACTGGGCCAGGGACTGGGCGTGGGAGTAGATGCGGCTGATGCTGTCGGTCTTGGTGTTCTCACCCACCAGCAGGTGATGGTGGATACGCAGCTCGACTTCGCCGCAGATCACCATGTCGTGCTCGAGAAAGCTGTCCAGGGTGTGGTTGACCGCGCCTTCGGTGGAGTTTTCCACCGGCACCACGCCAAAATTCACCGCCCCGGCCGCCACTTCGCGGAACACTTCGTCGATGGCCGCCATCGGCTTGCTGATCACCGCGTGGCCGAAGTGCTTCATGGCTGCGGCCTGGGTGAAGGTGCCTTCCGGGCCGAGGTAAGCCACTTTCAGCGGCTGCTCCAGCGCCAGGCACGAGGACATGATTTCACGGAACAACCGCGCCATCTCTTCGTTACCCAACGGGCCCCTGTTGCGCTCCATCACGCGCTTGAGCACCTGGGCTTCGCGCTCAGGCCGGTAGAACACCGGCACTTCACCTTCCGCCAGGGACGCCATTTTCACCCGTGCCACTTCCTGGGCACAGCGCGCGCGCTCACTGATCAGCTCCAGGACTTTCTCGTCCAGGCTATCAATGCGTACACGCAGGGCCTTGAGTTCTTGCTCAGACATTAGCCGTGTTCCTTTTCGAACTCTGCCATGTAGGCCACCAACGCGTTGATCGCGTGGATGTCGACAGCGTTGTAGATGGAGGCGCGCATGCCGCCGACCGAACGGTGGCCCTTGAGGTTCAGCAGGCCGCGCGCGTCGGCACCGGCCAGGAACGGCTTGTCCAGGCGATCATCGGCCAGGCGGAACGGCACGTTCATCCACGAGCGGTCAGTGAGGTTGATCGGGTTGCTGTACAGGCCGCTGGCGTCGATGAAGTCGTACAGGGTGCGCTTCTTCTCTTCGTTGCGCTTGCCCATGGCAGCCACACCGCCCTGCTCTTTCAGCCATTCGAACACCAGGCCCGACAGGTACCAGGCGAACGCTGGTGGGGTGTTGTACATCGAGCCGTTATCGGCCGCGACCTTGTAGTTGAGCATGGTCGGGCACAGCGAGCGCGCGCGACCGAGCAGGTCTTCGCGGATGATATTGACCAGGATGCCGCTCGGGCCGATGTTCTTCTGTGCGCCGGCATAGATCATGCCGTATTTGGAGACGTCGATCGGGCGCGAAAGGATGTCCGAAGACATGTCGCACACCAGCGGCACGTCACCCACTTCCGGCACCCAGTCGAATTCCAGGCCGCCAATGGTTTCGTTCGCTACGTAGTGGACGTAGGCCGCATCCTTCGAAAGCTTCCACTCGTTCTGACCTGGAATGGCGAAGTAGTCGTAGGGCTTGGCGGTGCCTGCCACATTGACGTGACCGTAGCGCGATGCCTCTTCAATGGCTTTCTGCCCCCAGATCCCGGTGTCGATATAGTCGGCAGTGCCATCTTCCGGCAACAGGTTCAGCGGCAGTTGAGCGAACTGCTGGCTCGCACCACCTTGCAGAAACAGCACTTTGTAGTCGGATGGGATGTCCAGCAAGTCGCGCAGGTCCTGCTCGGCCTTGGTGGCGATGGATACGAACTCATCGCTGCGATGGCTCATTTCCATCACGGAGAGGCCTTTTCCATGCCAGTCGAGGAGTTCACCCTGCGCACGCTGCAGGACTGCTTCAGGAAGCGCCGCGGGACCGGCACAGAAGTTATAGGCTCTCTTGCTCACATCCAATCTCTCTGATTTGGTGGGACTGAAATCAAACACTGTAGGAGCGAGCTTGCTCGCGAAAAACCCGAGGGCACAAGAGGGTATCAGGCAGCCCGCGTCATCGTTGGCGATTTTCGCGAGCAAGCTCGCTCCTACAGGGGGCGGCGTTGTTATTCCAAGGGGACAAACAACAAGGGGGCGAATCTTCATCCGCCCCCTGTGTGTCCGCTTATTCCTGCGGTTCTTCTTCGTCTGCGGCAGCATCGAGGGTTGGCTCGTCGACGTTGTCATCGCCGGCTGCGATTACCTCGCCGTCGAATTCCTCGCCTTCCAGCTCTTCATCTTCAACTTCCGAAGGCTCCTGCACACGCTCAAGACCGACGAGTTTTTCGTCCTTGGCCAGCTTGATCAGCGTCACGCCCTGGGTGTTACGGCCCAGGCTCGAGACTTCAGCCACGCGGGTACGCACCAGGGTGCCCTGGTCGGAAATCAGCATGATCTCTTCGCCATCGAGCACCTGCACCGCGCCGACCAGACGGCCGTTGCGGTCGTTGCTGACCATGGCGATCACGCCCTGGCCGCCACGCTTGTACTCCGGGAACTCGCTGATGGCGGTGCGCTTGCCATAACCACGCTCGGAAGCGGTGAGGATCTGGCTGCCTTCTTCCGGGATCAGCATCGAAATCAGCTTCTGCCCTTCTGGCAGGCGCATGCCACGCACACCGCGGGCGGTACGGCCCATGGCACGCACGTCGGATTCCTTGAAGCGCGTAACCTTGCCGCCGTCGGAGAACAGCATGACTTCGCGTTCGCCATCGGTAATGGCGGCGGAAATCAGTACGTCGCCTTCGTCCAGCTCCAGGGCGATCAGGCCCACGCTGCGTTGACGGCTGAAGGATTCCAGCGGGGTCTTCTTCACGGTGCCCTTGGCGGTCGCCATGAAGATGAAGTGACCTTCGGTGTATTCCTCGACCGGCAGCATGGTGGTGATGTATTCATCACTGTCCAGCGGCAGCAGGTTGACCAGTGGGCGACCACGGGCGGCGCGGGAGGCTTCCGGGATTTCGTAGGTTTTCAGCCAGTACACCTTGCCCTTGCTGGAGAACAGCAGGAGCGTGGTGTGGCTGTTGGCGACCAGCAGGTGAGCGATGTAGTCCTCATCCTTGACGCCGGTAGCCGATTTGCCTTTACCGCCACGGCGCTGGGCCTGGTACGCAGCCAGCGGCTGGGTCTTGGCATAGCCGCCGTGGGAGATGGTCACCACACGCTCTTCTTCCGGGATCATGTCACCCAGGGTCAGGTCGAGGCGTGCATCGAGGATTTCGGTGCGGCGCACGTCGCCGTATTCGGCGCGGATCACTTCCAGTTCTTCGCGGATCACTTCCATCAGGCGCACGGCGCTGCTGAGGATGCGGATCAGCTCGCCGATCTGGTTGAGGATCTCCTGGTACTCGGCCAGCAGCTTCTCGTGCTCAAGGCCCGTGAGGCGGTGCAGGCGCAGTTCCAGGATAGCCTGGGCCTGTTCCGGCGACAGGAAGTACTTGCCTTCGCGCAGGCCATACTGTGGGTCCAGGGTCTCTGGACGGCACGAGTCGGCGCCGGCACGCTCAACCATGGCCACCACGGCGCTGGATTCCCAAGGCGTGCTGATCAGCGCTTCCTTGGCTTCCGAGGGGGTAGGCGAGGCCTTGATCAAGGCGATGACCGGGTCGATGTTCGACAGCGCAACGGCCTGGCCTTCCAGGATGTGCCCGCGTTCGCGAGCCTTGCGCAGTTCGAACACGGTACGGCGGGTCACCACTTCGCGGCGGTGACGCACGAAGGCTTCCAGCAGGTCCTTGAGGTTCAGGATGCGTGGGCGGCCGTCGATCAGAGCAACTACGTTGATACCAAACACGCTTTGCAGCTGGGTCTGGGCGTAGAGGTTGTTGAGGATCACCTCAGGCACTTCGCCACGACGCAGCTCGATCACTACGCGCATGCCGTCCTTGTCGGACTCGTCGCGCAGCTCGGTGATGCCTTCGAGCTTCTTCTCTTTAACCAGCTCGGCGATCTTCTCGATCAGGCGCGCCTTGTTCAACTGGTACGGGAGTTCGGTGATGACGATCTGCTGGCGACCACCGACCTTGTCGATGTCTTCGATCATCGAGCGGGCGCGCATGTAAATGCGCCCGCGACCGGTGCGGTAGGCTTCGATGATGCCGGCGCGACCGTTGATGATCGCGGCGGTCGGGAAGTCCGGGCCCGGGATGTATTGCATCAGCTCATCGACGGTCAGCTCCGGGTTGTCGATAAGGGCCAGGCAACCGTCGATGACTTCACCGAGGTTGTGCGGCGGGATGTTGGTGGCCATGCCCACGGCAATACCGCTGGAACCGTTGACCAGCAGGTTGGGGATGCGGGTGGGCATGACAGCCGGGATCATTTCGGTGCCGTCGTAGTTCGGCACCCAGTCCACGGTTTCTTTATGCAGGTCGGCCAGCAGCTCGTGCGCCAGCTTGGTCATGCGCACTTCGGTGTATCGCATGGCCGCGGCGTTGTCGCCGTCGACCGAACCGAAGTTGCCCTGGCCGTCTACCAGCAGGTAGCGCAGGGAAAACGGCTGGGCCATCCGAACGATGGTGTCGTACACCGCAGTGTCGCCGTGAGGGTGATACTTACCGATCACGTCACCGACAACACGGGCAGATTTCTTGTACGGCTTGTTCCAGTCGTTACCCAGCTCGCTCATCGCGAACAGCACACGCCGGTGCACGGGCTTCAAGCCATCGCGCGCATCAGGCAGTGCCCGACCGACAATTACGCTCATCGCGTAGTCGAGGTAGGACTGTTTCAGCTCGTCTTCGATATTGACCGGGAGGATTTCTTTGGCCAGTTCGCCCATGAGAAGCCTGATTCCTTTTTCGGGTGAAACTTCGTCGCATCCATATGGGACGAACGAAGCTCGCCGCTGCCGGCACAGCGCCTGACAACGACTTACGACAAATCAACGAGTTATGACACGGATCTGCACGTTATGGGCAACCCCTCGAGGTGGCCCTGGAAACCGCCGGATGTTATCACAATCGCCGCCACGCACCTATCCCCCTGATGCGCATGGAGACTAGTAATTTGACGGATGACAGGCTTGAGGGCGACGAGAGGGGCTCAGAGGTGGGGTGGCGCTTTTTTTTGAGGCTGGATCTGGATGCTTTGTTGACTTCAAGGGCCAATCGGGGGCTTGCTCCCGATTGCTATTTCACAGACACCACAGGCCTCAATGCAGCCGCTTACGGCACATCAACCTGGCCAATTTGGCCGTATCCGGCCGCTCGACCACGCCCTTCTCAGTCACGATCACGTCAATCAGGTCAGCCGGGGTGACATCAAACACCGGATTAATAGCCTCTACCGTCAAGCGCTGCCCCATTACCTCCAGCAACTCGCCGGGATCACGCGCCTCCAGCGCAACGTCATCGCCAGTAGCCATCATCAGGTCGAGGGTCGAGCTTGGCGCCACCACCATGAAGCGCACGCCGTGGTGCATGGCGCAGACGGCCAGCTGATAAGTGCCGATCTTGCTGACCACATCGCCATTGGCGGCAATGCAGTCGGCGCCGACAATTACCCAGGTCACGCCCTTGGTCTTGAGGATATGCGCCCCCGACGAATCGGCATTCACCGTCACCGGGATGCCGTCGCCCGCCAGTTCCCAGGCAGTCAGCCGCGAGCCTTGCAGCCAGGGCCGGGTCTCGTTGACATAGACTTGCTCGACCAACCCTTCAAGGAACGCTGCGCGAATGACCCCGAGGGCCGTGCCGACGCCGCCCGTGGCCAAAGCGCCAGTGTTGCCATGGGTCAGGATCGCCTGGGCGTTGCCCTGGTGCTTGCGAATCCGCTCTACGCCTAGCTGGGCCATAACGAAATTGGCCTCGCGGTCGCTTTCATGAATCGCAATGGCTTCGGCTTCCAGCACCGCCAGCGGATCGGCGTGCTTCTTGAGGCGGTCCAGGCGGTCGCGCATGCGCTGCAAGGCCCAGAACAGGTTCGAGGCAGTAGGTCGGGTATTGGCTAACAGTGCGTAGTCTTCTTCCCAGGCAGCCTGCCAGTCGCCGCCTTCGGCAATGCGTGCACGGGCGGCCAGGACCAGGCCATAGGCGGCGCAGATGCCAATGGCCGGCGCGCCCCGTACCAGCATCGAGCGGATGGCATCGGCCACTGCCCCTACGGTATGGCAGGCTACCCAGCTTTCCTGGGACGGCAAAACACGCTGATCGAGCAGATACAGCGCGCCATCACGCCAGTCGATGGCCTTCACGTTCTCTGCAGCCAACAGTCGGTCGCGCATCCCTTACCCCGCACTCATGAACAAAAGCCGCGGATTATAGCGATCCGCCAGCCAGGACGCTCGGGTATACTTCGCCCTTCTTTTATAGCTGCCTGGGAAGAAGCCTGCGATGACCACCTCTGCCGCCCCGCTCGACTTGCTGCTGCTGCCGACCTGGCTGGTACCCGTCGAACCTGCCGGCGTAGTGCTCAAGGAGCATGGCCTGGGCATCCGCGACGGGTGCATTGCCTTTATCGGCCCGCGGGCTGCGGCGTTGAAGCTTGCGGCCAAGGAAGTGCGCGAGCTGCCCGGCATGCTGCTCAGCCCCGGCCTGATCAACGCCCACGGCCATGCAGCCATGAGCCTGTTCCGTGGCCTGGCCGACGACCTGCCGCTGATGACCTGGCTGGAAAAACACATCTGGCCCGCTGAAGCCAAGTGGGTCGATGAAGCCTTTGTGCGCGACGGCACCAACCTGGCCATCGCCGAACAGATCAAGGGCGGCATTACCTGCTTTTGCGACATGTACTTCTTCCCCAAGGTTGCCAGCGACTGCGTGCACAACAGCGGCATGCGCGCACAGATCGCGATGCCGATCCTCGATTTCCCGATTCCCGGCGCCAGCAGTGCCGACGAGGCGCTTCGCCAGGCTATCGAGCTGTTCGGCGACCTCAAGCATCACCCGCGCATCAAGATCGCCTTTGGCCCTCACGCGCCCTACACCGTGAGCGATGCCAATTTGGAGAAAATCCGTGTGGTCGCCGAGGAGCTGGACGCCACGATCCATATGCATGTGCATGAAACCGCCTTCGAAGTGCAGCAAGCCGTGGAGCAGACCGGCGAGCGGCCATTGGCGCGCCTGGGTCGCCTCGGCTTGCTGGGGCCGCGCTTCCAGGCCGTTCATATGACCCAAATCAGCGAGGATGACCTGGCTTTACTGGTAGAAAGCAACACCAGCGTTATCCATTGCCCGGAATCGAACCTGAAACTCGCCAGCGGCTTTTGTCCAGTGGAGCGCTTGTGGCAGGCAGGGGTCAATGTGGCCGTCGGCACCGACGGCGCCGCCAGCAACAATGACCTGGACCTGCTGGGCGAAACCCGCACCGCCGCGATGCTGGCCAAGGCCGTCGCCGGGTCGGCCACCGCCCTGGATGCGCACCGCGCCCTGCGTATGGCGACGCTCAACGGCGCGCGCGCCATGGGCCTGGAAAGCCAGATTGGCTCGCTGGAAGTGGGCAAAGCAGCAGATATGGTCGCCTTTGATTTGTCGGGGCTGGCGCAACAACCGATCTACGATCCGGTCTCACAGCTTATATATGCCACCGGGCGCGATTGCGTGAAACACCTTTGGGTCGCCGGCAAGCCATTGCTCGACGATCGGCAATTGACCCGCATGGATGAACAACAGTTGACCGCCACGGCCATCGCCTGGGGCCAACGCATCAGCGGGCACAGCGAATAACGAAGGTGCTGGCCCCTGCGTTCAGCACCGACATACCGATTTATCAGATTCTAGAGGATTCACCATGAGCAACGTCGACCACGCCGAAATCGCCAAGTTCGAAGCCCTGGCCCACCGCTGGTGGGACCGCGAAAGCGAGTTCAAGCCCCTGCACGACATCAACCCATTGCGGGTCAACTGGATTGACGAACGCGTCAACCTGGCCGGCAAAAAAGTGCTGGACGTCGGTTGCGGCGGCGGCATCCTCAGCGAAGCCATGGCCCAGCGCGGCGCCACGGTGATGGGCATCGACATGGGCGAAGCGCCCCTGGCCGTGGCCCAGTTGCACCAGCTGGAATCCGGCGTGAGCGTGGAATACCGCCAGATCACCGCCGAAGCCCTGGCCGAGGAAATGCCCGAGCAGTTCGACGTGGTCACCTGCCTGGAGATGCTGGAGCACGTACCCGACCCATCCTCGGTGATCCGTGCGTGTTTCCGCATGGTCAAGCCCGGCGGCCAGGTGTTCTTCTCCACCATCAACCGCAACCCCAAGGCTTACCTGTTCGCGATCATCGGCGCCGAATACATCATGAAGCTGCTGCCGCGTGGCACCCATGACTTCAAGAAATTCATCCGCCCTTCCGAGCTGGGCGCGTGGAGCCGACAGGCCGGGCTGACGGTCAAGGACATCATCGGCCTGACCTACAACCCGCTGACCAAGCACTACAAACTGGCCAGCGACGTTGACGTCAACTACATGATCCAGACCCTGCGCGAGGAGTAAGCCTGTGAAGTTGCGAGCGGTTCTCTTCGACATGGACGGTACCCTGCTGGATACCGCGCCGGACTTTATCGCCATCTGCCAGGCCATGCGCGCCGACCGGGGCCTGGAACCGATCAACCCGCAGCATATCCGTGATGAGATATCCGGCGGTGCGCGGGCAATGGTCGCGGTGACTTTCTCGATGGACCCGGAATCACCCGGCTTTGAAGCACTGCGCCTGGAATTCCTCGAGCGCTACCTCAAGGACTGTGCAGTTCACAGCAAACTGTTCGACGGCATGGCTGAGCTGCTGGAAGACATCGAGAAAGCCAAGCTGATCTGGGGCGTAGTCACCAACAAGCCCGTGCGCTTTGCCGAACCGATCATGCAGCGACTGGGCCTGGCCGAGCGCTCGGCCGTGCTGATCTGCCCGGACCACGTGAAGAACAGCAAGCCGGACCCCGAGCCAATGATCCTGGCGTGCAAGATGCTCGACCTGGACCCAGCCAGCGTGCTGTTCGTGGGCGATGACCTGCGCGATATCGAGTCCGGCCGCGGCGCCGGTACCCGCACGGCGGCGGTGACCTACGGCTATATCCACCCGGATGACAACCCACGTCACTGGGGCGCGGATGTGGTGGTGGACCACCCGCTGGAGCTGCGCAAGGTGCTGGATAACGCGCTGTGCAGTTGCTGAAGCGCTATCACCCACCTGTAGGAGCGAGCTTGCTCGCGAAGAATCCGAGGACGACGCGTTTATCCTGATCCCCCGCGTTATCGTTAACGTTTTTCGCGAGCAAGCTCGCTCCTACAGAAGGCACGTGGATTTTCTGTGAATTTTGTCGAGGCTATTTATGTTTGATTACTCCGCACCTCCAGAACTGCTCAAAGGCCGCATCATCCTGGTAACCGGCGCCGGTCGCGGGATTGGCGCGGCAGCGGCGAAGACCTATGCCGCCCATGGCGCTACCGTGCTGTTGCTGGGCAAGACCGAAGCCAATCTGGCCCAGGTGTATGACGAGATCGAAGCCGCCGGCCACCCGCAACCGGTGGTGATCCCGTTCAACCTGGAGACCGCCCTGCCCCATCAGTACGATGAGTTGGCGGCGATGATCGAAAAGGAATTCGGCCACCTCGACGGCCTGCTGCACAATGCCTCGATCATTGGCCCGCGCACGCCCATCGAGCAGTTGTCCGGCGAGAATTTCATGCGGGTGATGCATGTGAACGTCAACGCGATGTTCATGCTGACCGCCACCTTGCTGCCGTTGCTCAAGCTGTCCCAGGATGCGTCGGTGGTGTTCACCTCCAGCAGCGTCGGGCGTAAGGGCCGTGCCTATTGGGGTGCCTATGGGGTGTCGAAATTCGCCACCGAGGGGCTGATGCAGACCCTGGCCGATGAGCTTGAGGATGTGGCGGCAGTACGCTCGAACAGCATCAACCCCGGCGGCACGCGCACCAGCATGCGGGCCCAGGCGTATCCAGGGGAAAATCCGATGGAGCGGCCGGCACCGGAAGAGATCATGCCGGTGTACCTGTACCTGATGGGGCCGGACAGTTCCGGCATCAATGGGCAGGCGTTTGACGCGCAATAATAGACATACATAAGTATTAAATGTGGCAGGGGGCTTGCTCCCGATAGCGGTGGGTCAGCCAATAAATGCATTGACTGACACTCAGCTATCGGGAGCAAGCCCCCTCCCACATTTGTATTGTGGTGTTCTCTGGAACTTAGTTTTTCACCACTTCCTCAAGGGTGAAACGGCCCAACGGGTTCTGCAGAAAGTTGCTCACATTCTTGCGTGAGATGTTGATGTACGGGCTGTAGTACAGGTCAATCCAGTTCACATCCTGTTTCGCCAGTTTCTGCAACTCCACATACATTTGCTCGCGCTTGGCCGGGTCTGCCTCGACCCGTGCAGCCGCGACCAACGCCTTGACCTTGTCGTTCTTGTAGCGAGTCATGTAGTTCTGGTTAGTGTCGTGGCCCAGGACGAAGGTGGTCTTCTGGTCCGGGTCGAGGATGTCGTTGGTCCAGTACATCACCGAAATATCGTACTCACCGTCCACCAGCATCTGCCAGCTTTGGGTCGGGTCGACCTTTTGCAGGTTGGCGGTGACGCCGACCTTGGCCAACTGGTCCTTGATGATCACCGCAATCTGCTCGTCGGCCTCATTGCCGGCATTGACCACGTAGTTGAGCTTCAAGTCCTTGGCGCCGGCCTCTTCCAGCAGCTTTTTCGCCGCAGCAGGGTCATACGGGCGTTGCAGGTTATTGGCATAGTGGTACAGCGAGCCTTTTGGAATGTAGGAATAGGCCACGGTGCCTTGACCGTAAGTGGCGGCCTTCACCAGTGATTGCTTGTCGATGGCCATGTCCAGGGCCTCGCGCACTTGCGGCTTGGCCAGCAGGCCGTGCTCGTGGTTGATCAACAGGTGATCTTCACGGGTGGACGGGTCGGAGTGGATCACCACATTTTTGTCTTTCTTCAGCTCTTCAACCCGCGAGAACGGCACGAAGATCGCCGTGTCGAGTTCGTTGTTCTGCACCATGCGCATGCGCGTGTTGTCATCGGTTACCGACACCCACTCCACGCCGTCGAGGCTGACGTTGCTGGCCTGCCAGAAGTTCGGGTTCTTCTTGAGGATGACCCGGTCGCCCTTGCGCCATTCTTCCACGGTAAACGCACCGGAAGTCACCGGGTTTTCCGAGTAGGCGTCTTCGCCCAGGGTGGTCATGGCTTTTTCCGACAGGATCGACACCGTCGGCGACGCCAATTGCGAGAGGAAAGCCACCGCCGGGGTTTTCAGGGTCACCACCAGGGTCTTCGGATCGCTGGCCTTGGCGGTGTTGATCAGGCTGAACGGGTCGCTCCACAACGACGCCTTGTTGTCGCGGATGCGCAGCAGGCTGAACGCCGCATCGGCGGCGGTGATCTTTGATCCGTCGGAGAACTTCGCTTCACGCAGTTTGAAGGTGTAGGTCAGGCCGTCCTTGGAAATCTCCCAGCTTTCGGCCAGGCCCGGTTCCATCTTGGTGCCCAGGTTATCCACGCGCACCAGGGTGTCGTAGACGTTGGCAAACACCCAGGTGTCGCGGTTTTGCGCGCTTTTGATCGGGTCAAAGGTGGTGCTGTCTTCACGGCAGCCGATGGTGAGGACGCCGGCGGCCTGGGCCAGCCCAGTGGTCAGCGACCAAGCGGTCAGCGTGGCGGCGGCGAGCAATTTCAAGTGGCGCGATTGCATATCACAACTCCTTGTTAATGAATGGCAGAGGGTCAAAGCAAAGGTTCTTCAAGCACGCAACTGTACCGATGCTCGTGCAGGAAATGGGTCGGCGGCAACACCACCGAACACATCGCTCGGGCATGCCGGCAACGTGGGTGAAAGGCGCAGCCTGAAGGCAAATCCAGCGGGCTCGGCGGCTCGCCGGGCAACGGCTGCGCGGGCAGCGGCCGATGCGGATCGATCTCGGGAATCGCCTCGATCAACGCCGCCGTGTAAGGATGACGCGGCGCGGTAAACACCGCTTCCACCGGCCCTTCCTCGACGATCTTGCCCAGGTACATCACCGCCACGCGGTCGCACAGGCGCCGCACGATGGCCAGGTCATGGGCGATAAACAGGATCGCGAGGTTCATGCGCTGTTGCAGTTCCAGCAACAGGTTGATGATCTGGCCCTGGATCGATACATCCAGCGCCGCCACACATTCGTCGGCAATGATCAGGCGTGGCTCCACCGCCAGCGCCCGGGCAATACCGACGCGCTGGCACTGGCCGCCACTGAGTGAGCCTGGTTTGCGCATGGCCAACTCGGGGCGCAGGCCAACCAGCGCCAGCAGCTCATTGACCCGCGCCGGGACCTGCGCCACCGCCACCTTGCGCTGCACGCGTAGCACCTCGGCAATGATCTCGCCGATGCTCTGGCGTGGGTTCAGCGCAGCGTAGGGGTCTTGGAAAATCATCGCGGTTTCGTGGCGCAGGCGAGCGATGTCGATGGCGCTGCCATGGGCCATGTCGACACCGTCAAACAGCACCTGCCCGGCGCTGATCGGGTTGAGGTGCAGAATCGCCCGGCCCAGGGTGCTTTTGCCGCTGCCGGATTCGCCCACCAAACCCAGGGTTTCACCGGCGGCCAGATTCAGCGACACGCCATTCACCGCCCTCACCCACTGCTTGTTGAGGCCGAACGGGCCAGTGCCGGACGCGGCAAAACGCACCTCCAGGTCCTTGATCTGCAACAGGCTCATGGGCGCTCTCCCAACGGATAGTGACAGGCCACGCGTGCACCTTGCGGCAGCAACTCGGTGCACAAGGCGCGGGCCTGCGGGCAACGCGGATTGAAGCGGCAACCGTCGGGCAATGCATCCAGCAACGGCGGCTGGCCGGGGATAGTGCGCAACAAGGCATGGCCGCTGCTGTGGGCCGGTTGGCAGTCGATCAGGCCTGCGGTATACGGATGTTGCGGGTGCGCCAGCAGCTCGTATTTGCTGCCATGCTCGCACAGGCGCCCGGCGTACATTACCGCGATGGCGTCGCACGTCTGCGCCACTACGCCAAGGTCATGGGTGATCATGATGATCGACAAGCCACGCTGGTCACGCAGGTCGAGCAACAGGCGCAGGATTTGCGCCTGCACCGTCACATCCAGGGCCGTGGTCGGCTCATCGGCGATCAGCACTTTGGGGTTGCAGCCCAGGGCCACAGCAATCATCGCGCGCTGGCGCATGCCGCCGGAAAACTCATGGGGGTAGTTGTCGACCCGCGCCTTGGGGTCAGGGATCCCAACCTGGCGCAGCACCTCAATGGCCTGCAAGCGTGCGTCTTTTTTCGATGCACCTTGATGCAGGCGGATGCCCTCGGCGATCTGCTCGCCGATGCGCATCAGCGGGTCCAGGTGGCTGCCGGGGTTCTGGAAGATCATACCCAGTTGCCCGCCTCGCACAGCGCGCATGCCAGCATCGTCGAGCTGCAACAGGTCCTGGCCGGCCAAGCTCACGGCGGTGCCTTGCACGCGTAGATTCGCAGAGGGCAGCAGGCGTATCAGGCCACGACAGGCCATGGTCTTGCCGGACCCGCTCTCACCCACCAAGCCGAGGATTTCACCTTCGGCCAGGTCGAAGGACACGCGATCCACCAGGGTGACATCGCGCCCGCCGTTATTGGCGATCACGCTGAGGTCACGCACTTGCAGCAGGCTCATGAGCGATCCCCCAACACTTGGGCGACGCCATCAGCCAACAGGCTGAAACCCATGGCCAGGGTCACGATGGCCAGGCCCGGGAACGTACAGATCCACCAGGCGGTGGTGATAAAGGCTTGCCCCTCGGCCACCATCGTCCCCCACTCGGCGGTAGGCGGTTGCACGCCCAGGCCCAGGTAACTCACGGCGGCGCCGTTGAGCAGCACCAATACTGCGTCGGACATGGAAAACACAATGGAGCCAAATAGCGCGTTGGGCAGCAAATGCCGGAACAGAATGCGCCCATGGCCAAAGCCCAGGCTCTTGGCGGCCAAGGCAAACTCGCTTTCCTTGAGCACCAGGATCTGCGAGCGGATCAGCCGCGCATACGACACCCAACCCACCAGCGCCATGGAGATATAGAAACTCTTCAAGCCCGGCCCGAGGATAGCCATGATCGCCAGCATCAGCACCAGGAACGGAAACGCCAGGACCACATCGATCACACGCATGCAGAAGCTGTCGAAACGCCTGCCGACATAACCGGACACCGCACCGATGAAGGTGCCGATGATGAACGGAAAGATCACCCCGACAACCGCCAGTTGCAGGTCGATGCGCGCACCCCAGATCACCCTCGAAAGGATATCTCTTCCGTAGTTATCAGTGCCAAACGGATGTGCCAGGCTGGGGGCCAGCAAACTCATGTCGGTGTTCTGCGCGATAGGATCGAAAGGTGCGATCCACGGCGCAAACAGCGCCAGGGCCAGCCATGCCAACAGGATCAACAGGCCCCACGCGGCGGTCAGTCGACCGTTGCGAAAGCCAAAGCGCAGGCGCAAGCGCCATGGGGCGACCAGTGGGCGGCTGCTCATTGCATCTTCACCCGTGGGTCGAGGGCCACCGTCACCACGTCGGCAATGAAATTGACCACCACCGTGGCACACGCCAGCACCATCGCCACGCCCTGCACCACCATGTAGTCACGGGTGAAGATGCCGCGCACCAGCAACTGGCCGATGCCCGGAATAGCGAACAGACTTTCGATGACCACCGTGCCGCTGATCAGCCAGCCAATGTTGACCGCCAGCAGGTTGACCGCCGGCACCAGGGAGTTGGGCAGCACATGTCGACGAAACACCGCGGCCTCCGACAGACCCCGCGCTCGGGCGGCGGTAACAGGATCGGCCTGCAACTCCATCAGCATGCTCGCGCGCAGGTTGCGCACCAGCACCGCCGCCAGCGCCAGGGCGATGGTCAGGCAGGGCAAAACCATATGGTGCGCCTTGTCCAGCCAGGTGCGACCGTAGCCGGACACCGGGAACAAACCCCATTGCACGCTGAGCAGCAGGATCAGCATCAACCCCAGCCAGAACGCCGGCATGCCCAGGCCGACCGTGGTAAAAACGCGGATCAGGTTATCCGCCCAACCGCCTTTGTTGCGTGCCGCCACTGTCGCCAACGGCACCGCGATCAGCAACGCCAGGACCACGCTGCCCAGCACCAGCACCAGCGTCGGCTCGATACGGGTCACGATCAGTTTCAGGGCATCGACCTTGTACAACAGCGATTGACCGAGATCGCCCTTGAGCAGGTTTTTCAGGAAGTAGAAATATTGCAGCCACAAGGGCTGGTCGAGGCCGAACTGGGCGCGGATTTTCAGCAGGGCATCCGGCGTGCTGCGTGAACCCAGCAGCGCCCGCGCCGGGTCGCCGGGGATCGAGCGCACCAGCACAAAGGTGATCAGGCTGATGCCAAACAGCACCGGCAGCAGTTGCAGCGGCCGGGACAGGACAAAACGGTAACGCGCCAAGTTCATGCGTCAACCTCGGTGGCGAGCGAGAAAGTCCAGCAGCACCGGGAAGTACGCCTGGGGCTCCTCGTAAAATGGCATATGGCTGCTGTTGGGGAATACATGCAGTTGGGCATGCCGGGCCGCCAGCTTCATGCGCATGGCACAGGCGGGGGTGAGTTCGTCGTGCTGGCCGGTGGTGATCAGGATCGGCATCGTGAACCCGGCCATTTCCTCGAGGCGGTTCCAGTCCTTGAGGTTGCCGATATAGAGGAACTCGTTGGGGCCTTGCATGGTTTCGTAGGGGCCCATGTTCCAGTCGTCCAGGGAGCGCTTGAGCGGCTCAGGCCATTGGTCGAGGCGGCACACGTGACGATAGTTGAGCAAGGTGATGGCAGCCTGGTATTGCGGGTGGTCGAGGGTGCCCATGGCTTCGTGGCGTTGCATCATGGCCACGGTTTCGCTGCCCAGCGCCCCGCGCAAGCGTTCGAGTTCCTGGGACAAATGCGGGATGTCGCCGACGGTGTTTTCCAGGATCAGGCTTTTCAGGGCATCGGGGTAATGGATGGCATATTCGATACCCAGCCAGCCGCCCCAGGAGTGCCCGAGCAAATGCACGCGGCCCAGATCCAGGGCTTGGCGCACGGTTTCGACTTCTTCGACATAACGGCGAATTTCCCACAGGGCGGTATCGGTCGGTCTGGCTGATGCGCCCGTGCCAAGCTGGTCGAATGCAACCACTCGCAGGTTATGCGCTTTGAGCCAGCCATGGGCGTCGCGCAGATAGTCACACGGCAGGCCCGGCCCGCCGTTGAGACACAGCAGCACCTCATCACCTTCGCCGAAGCTGTAGACCACGAGGTTGTGGCCGTCGACTTGCACGTTGTACTGCTGGTCGGGGGCAATTTCACGCCACATGCATACATTCCTTGTGTTGTATCGGCCTGGCGGGTAGCGGCCGTTTATCAGGTAAACACTACCGAGGATGCCGTGCGTCCATAACCTAGTATTTCTTATAGGTTTGGCCTGGCAGTCCTTCGCCGGGGCGTGGCATTCTACTTGCCGCAAGTCGAGATTCAAATGAATTCGGGAGCAGAACGGATGCTGGCCAAGCTGACCGCCTTCAATAATCGCCTCATGCCAGGCAGGAGCCTGGATGAACAGATGGACAATACGTTTATCCTGGCCCAACAACTGGGCTTCGATGCGTTGGTGTATGACTACACGCCGGTGCCCATCGACCTCAATGGCACGCTGATCACGCCCTCGGTGTTGCAGTTGCGCAACACCCCGCCGGACTGGCATGCCTTGTGGTGCAGCGAAGGGTTCTACCAGATCGACCCGGTGCAGCACCTGGCGTTGAGCACGGTATCGCCGTTTGTCTGGTCCTATGAAGCGAAGACAGAGACAGCCCTGCAGAAGATCATCGACCCGTGCCACGCGCCCGTGTCCTCTTACTTGCACGAACGTGAGCTGACCTGTGGCGTCAGCGTCCCTATTCACCTGCCCCGGGGCGGCTTCGCGTCGCTGACCGGGTTGCGCACCGGCAAGGCGCGCACGGTATTGAAGGACGCACAACATACGTTGGCCGATTTCAGCCTGATTACCCATGCCCTGCAGGAAGCAGCCTACCCGCTGTTCAGCAAGGAACTGCGGGCCTATCCGCATATCCACCTGACCAAACGCGAACGCGAATGCCTGAAATGGGCCGCCGACGGCCTGACCGCTGCCGAAATCGCCACGCAATTGAGTCGTTCGCTGGCGGTGGTCACCCTGCACCTGGCCTCGGCCATGCACAAACTGGGGGCCAAGAACCGCGTACAGGCAGTGGTGCGGGCTACCCATTACCGCTTGCTGGAAGGTTGACTACCGGAAAAACC
This sequence comes from Pseudomonas khavaziana, assembly GCF_036704165.1. Lineage (NCBI taxonomy): Bacteria > Pseudomonadati > Pseudomonadota > Gammaproteobacteria > Pseudomonadales > Pseudomonadaceae > Pseudomonas > Pseudomonas khavaziana. Next base: position 2,026,480 of record NZ_CP129946.1, on the reverse strand, counting down.
TAGCTGTTTTGCTAGTTACCTAAACTTTTTGTTCAGACTATCGTAGCCCTGATCCTTTTTTCAGAGCGGGGCACGAAATGGAATTCATCGAAAAAATTCGCGAAGGCTATGCGCCCTTTGGCGCGTATCAGACCTGGTATCGCGTCACGGGCGACCTGAGCACAGGCCGTACGCCGTTGGTGATCATCCATGGCGGCCCGGGCTGCACCCACGATTACGTCGATGCCTTCAAGGACGTCGCCGCCAGCGGCCACGCGGTGATTCACTATGATCAGTTGGGCAATGGCCGCTCCACGCACTTGCCGGATAAAGACCCATCGTTCTGGACCATCAGCCTGTTCCTCGACGAGTTGAACAACCTGCTGGACCACCTGCAGATCAGCGATAACTACGCGATCCTCGGCCAATCCTGGGGCGGCATGCTGGGCAGCGAGCACGCGATCCTGCAGCCCAAGGGCCTGCGCGCGTTTATTCCTGCCAACTCACCGACCTGCATGCGCACCTGGGTCAGCGAAGCCAACCGCCTGCGCAAGTTGTTGCCTGAGGGCGTGCACGAAACCCTGCTCAGGCACGAGCAGGCCGGCACCTATCTAGATCCGGAATACTTGGCCGCCTCGCGGATTTTCTATGATCAGCATGTGTGCCGCGTCAAACCTTGGCCGGAAGAAGTGGCGCGCACCTTCGCCCAGGTCGATGCAGACCCCACGGTGTACCACGCCATGAGCGGCCCGACCGAATTCCACGTGATCGGTAGCTTGAAGGACTGGAACGTGATCGGTCGTCTGGCGGCAATCAAGGTGCCGACCCTGGTGATTTCCGGCCGGCATGACGAGGCCACGCCACTGGTGGTCAAGCCGTTCCTGGATGAAATCCCGGACGTGCGCTGGGCATTGTTTGAAGACTCCAGCCACATGCCCCATGTGGAAGAGCGCCAGGCGTGCATGGGGACAGTGGTGAAGTTTCTGGATGAGGTGTGTTCAATGCCGCACAAAGCCCGCAAGGCTGGCTAGATTCCAATGTGGGAGCGGGCTTGCTCCCGATGACGGTGTATCAGTCAATAGCTTCAGTGGCTGACACACTGCTATCGGGAGCAAGTCCCCTCCCACATTTTTAGACCTCTGTGGTTTCGGGTTTTGTAGCTTTCTTTGAGGTATCCGCTACCAACGGAATCTCCTTGCCCTCTGCATCAAACAACTTACCACCCCTGTAGTAATCCCCGTCACGCAATGCGGCCACATCGCGAAAGCACAAACTGCGTTCAGTCCCGGCCACAAACACTGACTGCTGGTCCGAGTTACCGGCGGTGAAGTGGTTAAAGGCCAGGTTCAGCAGGATCGCCATGATCGCCGACGAACTGATGCCCGAATGGAAGATGGTCGCGAACCAGCTTGGAAAGTGATCATAGAAGCTCGGCGCGGCGATTGGGATCATGCCGAAGCCAATGGACGTGGCCACGATGATCAGGTTCATGTTGTTGCGGTAATCCACCTTGGACAGCGTGCGGATCCCACTGGCCGCCACCGTGCCGAACAGCACAATGCCTGCACCGCCCAGCACCGAGGTCGGCACTGCGGCGATCACCCGGCCCATGAACGGCAACAGGCCAAGCACCACCAGGAATACCCCGCCGGTAGCCACCACAAATCGGCTTTTCACTCCAGTCACCGCCACCAGGCCAACGTTCTGAGCGAACGCGCTTTGGGTGAAGGAACCGAAGATCGGCGCAAACATACTCGACAACATATCGGCGCGCAGGCCATTGCCCAGGCGCTTGGAATCCACCTTGGTGTCGATGATCTCGCCCACCGCCAGGATATCCGCCGAGGTCTCCACCAGAGTCACCATCACCACGATGCACATGGAAATGATCGCCGCCACATGAAAGGTCGGCATGCCGAAATGGAAAGGTGTGGGGAAGCCGAACATCGGCCCCTGGGTCACCCCGGAGAAGTCAGCCATGCCGAGCAGCACCGCGATCACAGTGCCGATCACCATCGCCAGCAGGATCGACAAGCGCGAGATGGTGGCGCTGCCGATTTTGCTCAACAACAGCACCAACACCAGGGTCAATGCGGCCAGGCCGATATTCGACATGCTGCCGAAGTCCGCCGCACGGCTGTTGCCGCCCATGGCCCAGCGCGCCGCCACGGGCATCAGGGTCAGGCCGATGGTGGTGATCACAATGCCGGTCACCAGCGGCGGGAAAAACTTGGTAATTCGCGAGAACACCGGGGTGATCAACAGGCCGATCAACGAAGCGGCCATGACTGCGCCGAGAATCGCCGGGATCCCTCCCGCACCGTCACTGCCGACAATCGCCACCATGGTGGCCACGCCCGCGAACGACACGCCCTGCACCAGCGGCAACTGACAGCCGAAGAACGGCAGGCCAAGGGTTTGCAACAAGGTGGCCAGGCCACCGGCAAACAGCGATGCCGCGATCAACAGGCCGATATCCGCAGGCGACAGCCCGGCTGCCTGGCCGACGATCAACGGCACGGCGACGATGCCGCCGTACATGGTGAGCACATGCTGCAGGCCGTAAGCCATGTTGGCGGCGACGCCCAGATTTTCATCTTCGGGCCGCTGCGGTGACGCCTTCGGGATAGTCATGGTGAGAGGTTCTCTGTTTTTGTTGTGCGCTCACTGTATGCAATGTTAAGACCGTATGTCCATAGAGTTGTATACAATCAATCGAACAAGATACCCTCCCGCGGCGTTACAAAAATAATCCGGCCGTCATGAGCCACAACGCCAAAGGACCAACAATAATGAAAAAGGCACTACAGGGCGCCACCGTCGCATTGACCCTTCTCGGCGGCGGGGAGGCTGTCGCGGTGGAATGGATGAACAACAGCGTAGGTTTTCGCTACGGCCAGCACTTCACCAACCCAAACAACCCCGACGATTTCAGCAAGCGCATCTACAGCTTTACCCACGCCAGCGGCTACCGCTATGGCAGTAACTTCCTCAACCTGGATGTGTTCCTGTCCGACAGCCGCGACACGCGCAAGGGCACCGATCACGGCGGCAGCGAGGTGTACGCCGTGTACCGGCACCAGCTGTATGCCTCGCGGGTGTTCGACCTGCCGCCGGGCACTGGCCTGGTCAAGGATTACGCGCTGACCCTGGGTTTTGACGCCAACCGCAACAACAACTTCGCGTCAGCCAAAAAGCGCGCCCTGGTGATCGGCCCGACCTTGAAGTTCAACACCGTCGGTGTACTGGACCTGAGCCTGATGTACTACAAGGAAAGGAACCACACCGGCATCCCCGGCGCGCAAGAGTCGAACCATACGTTCGACGACAGCTACATGCTCAACCTGACCTGGATGCGCCCTTTCGAGGTAGGCAACCATGCGGCGAAGTTCCAGGGGTTTATCAATTATGTCGGGGAGAAAGGCGAGGATTACCATGGCCGCGATACCGCGCCTGAAGCGCTGATGCGTACGGCGCTGATGGTGGCGGTACGGCCGGGTAAAAGCGTGAAGCCGAACCTGTATCTGGGAGTGGGTTATGAGTACTGGCATAACAAGTTCGGTGTGGACGGGGGGCGGGGTAGCCGTACCTCAACGCCTACGCTGAACATGGAAGTGACGTTCTAACTGAAGAAACTCAGAACCAATGTGGGAGGGGGCTTGCTCCCGATAGCGGTGTGCCAGCCACTGAAGATAGTGACTGATACACCGCTATCGGGAGCAAGCCCCCTCCCACATTTTTGATCACATTGTCACTTCAGATCAGTAGCCAGTTCCGAGCAATCTGCTTTCGGCCGCGCCAGCCAATACCCCAACACCGCCAACGGCGCTGTCGCCAACATCACAATCACCGTAATCATCAGCGGTTGCTCGATCATCGACGACACCAACAAGCTGGCCAGGAAGCACAGCCCCAGTTGCAGGGTGTTTTGCAGTGCCGCCGCCTTGCCTGAGTTTTCTGCAAACGGCATCAGCGCATTCGCTACCACAATCGGGTAGCTGGCGCCGTTGCACAGCGCCATCAGGCAGAACGGGATCAGCAAGGTGGTCAGGGTCGGCACGCTCAGGGTGGCGACCAGGTACAACGCCACCATGCTCAAGCAATACGCAGCCAGCAACCACGGCAACAGGGTTTTGCCCGGCAAACGCTGCAGGGCACTGCGGCAACTATAGCCACCGACAAGAAACGCCAGGGTCGGCAACACGTAGCTGAGGCCGATGTCATTCGGGCTGTAGCCCATGCCGCCCAGGATGAACGGCGAGGCCGTAAGCCAGGCGAAGAAGCTGGCTGAGCAGGCAGCGAAGATCATCACATTGCCGGTAAACACTTTAGAGGTGAGCAACTGCCCATAACCGAGGCGCGTAGGGGCACCCTCCTGTTCAAGACGCTTGGGCAGGCTGCGCAGGAACAGCGTTGGCAACAGCAGCAACAGCGACACCACCAGCAACACGCCGAAGATCGCCTGCCAGCCAAAGTGATTCAACACCAGGGCGCCCAACAATGGCGCGAGGGCCGGTGACAGCGACATCAACGGCATGATGCTGGCGAATACGCGGTGGGCCTTGTCGGCCGGGTAGCGATCGATCACCAAGGCCTGCCAACTTACGGCGGCAGCACATACGCCAATCGCCTGGATAAAGCGCAGGGCCAGCAATTGCGGCGCGGTCTCGACCCAGAACATACCCAGGCACCCAAGCACAAACAGGCTTAGGCCCGCGAGCAGGATCGGCTTGCGCCCGAGGCGATCCGACAACGGCCCCCACACCAACTGCCCCACCGCAAAGCCGGCGAGGAAAATGCTCAAGCTGGCACCCACTGCGCCGGCGCCAATCTGTAACTGCTCGCCCATGGCGCCAAACGCCGGCAAGTACATGTCCATGGCGAGATAACCGAGCATGCTCAGCCCCGCCAGGTACCAGGTAAAACCAAAAGAATTTTTCATCGAAGCCTTGTAGATACTGCCATCAAACTATTTGCTGACTGGCGCCCATTATGAAGCTGACAATATGTGTGTGAAGCGATAATAATTGGACGCTCTTATCAATAATTTTGAAGGCAACTTTCATGTGGTCTGAATACTCCCTGGATGTAGTCGATGCAGTTGCCCGCCACGGCAGCTTCAGCGCCGCCGCCCAGGAACTGCACCGCGTGCCATCGGCCATTAGCTACACGGTACGTCAGCTTGAGGAATGGCTGGCCGTGCCCTTGTTTGTGCGCAGGCATCGCGACGTAGAGTTGACGCCCGCCGGCCGCCTGTTTATCGACGAAGCCCGCGGCGTGATGAAAAAAATGCTTGGCACCCGGCGCTTGTGCCAACAGGTGGCCAATGGCTGGAGCGGCCAATTGAAGGTGGCCGTGGATTCCATCGTCAAACCCCAGCGTTGTCGTCAACTGGTGCTGGACTTCTATCGGCAGTTTCCCGAAGTGGAATTGCTGCTTGAGTACGAGGTGTACAACGGCGTGTGGGATGCGCTGGCCGATGAGCGCACCGACATCGTGATCGGCGCCACCAGCGCGGTGCCGGTGGCCAGCCACTTTAGCTTCCGCGACATGGGCCTGTTGAACTGGCTGTGTGTGGTCAGTGCCCGGCACCCGTTGGCGGCGGTAGAAGGTTTGCTCAGCGATGACCAGCTACGCCCCTTCGCCTCACTCTGCATGACCGACACCTCGCGCAACCTGCCCAAGCGCGACACCTGGACCCTGGATAACCAGCGCCGCCTGGTGGTGCCCAACTGGGCTTCGGCGCTGGATTGCCTGCGCGATGGCCTGTGTGTGGGCATGGCCCCGGCCCATCAGGTGTTGCCGTGGATCGAAAAGGGCGAGTTGGTGGCGCTGCAATTAAGCCGACCGTTCCCGGCCAGCCCGTCGTGTGTGGCCTGGGCGCAGAGCAAGCTTTCGCCGGCCATGGCGTGGTTGCTGGAGTACCTGGGGGATACGCAGACCATGAATCAGGAATGGCTGAATGGCCCCACCCTCTGAACCCTACACAGAACCACTGTGGGAGGGGGCTTGCTCCCGATAGCGGTGTATCAGTCGATATCTTCAGTGGCTGAACCACTGCTATCGGGAGCAAGCCCCCTCCCACACTTTGATCGTATTTCAACCCAATAAGCGGGTGATGGCCCGCACAATCATTTCTACTTCCTGGCGCTGCAAAGTCAGCGGCGGCAACAGGCGAATGATCTTGCCCCGCGTAACGTTAATCAACAACCCATGCTCCTGGGCCGCGCGCTGGGCCAGGTCGCGGTAAGGGCTGGCCAGTTCAATGCCGATCATTAAGCCCTTGCCGCGAATCGCCCGTACCTGCGGGTGCTCGTCCAACTCCATGTGCAACCGCGCCAGCAGGTATTCACCCTGGTGTGTCGCGTTCTGTAGCAAACCTTGCTGTTCAATAATCTCCAGGACGGTACAGCCCACGCGGCAGGCCAGTGGGTTGCCGCCAAAGGTGCTGCCATGGCTGCCTGGCGTGAACAGCTCGGCCACGGCAGTCCGGGCCAGGCACGCGCCGATGGGTACGCCATTGCCGAGGCCTTTGGCCAGGGTCATCACATCCGGCACGATGCCTTCGTGCTGGAAGGCGAACCAGGTGCCGGTACGCCCGATGCCGGTCTGGATTTCGTCGAGCATCATCAACCAGCCGTGGCGCGTGCAGTGGTCGCGCAAGGCTTTGAGGTAACCGGGCGGGGCCACCAGCACGCCACTTTCGCCCTGGATCGGTTCCAGCAGCACCGCGGCGATGCGTGTGCCGTATTGCCTGGTGATCACCTCCAAGGCGGCCATATCGCCAAAGCCAACCTTGATGAAGTCCCCAGGCAGGCGCTGGAACCCCAGGCGCACCGACGGCCCGTCGCTGGCGGCCATGGTGCCAAGCGTCCGGCCATGAAAGGCGTTCTCCATTACCACCACCAGCGGCTGTTCAATGCCTTTTTTCCAGCCATGCAAGCGCGCCAGTTTCAGCGCCGTCTCGTTGGCCTCGGCGCCGGAGTTGTTGAAAAACGCACGGTCCAGCCCGGACAGTTGGGCGAGGCGCAGGGCAAGCCGCTGTTGCCAGTCGATGCTGTAGAGGTTGGACGTGTGCAGCAGCAGGCCGGCCTGCTCACTGATGGCCGCTACCAGCCTGGGGTGGGAATGGCCGACATTGGTCACCGCTACGCCGGCAATTGCATCCAGGTATTCGCGGCCCTGCTGGTCCCACAGGCGTGTGCCCAGGCCACGACTGAAGCTCAGGACCAAGGGTTGATAGGTGCTCATCAGGCAGGCGGCGGTCATGGGGGTGGCTCCAGTGCATCGTTGGGGTGGTTTCAGTATCGTTAACCACCTGAGCTGGATAAACTCTGAATGCCTGCAATGACTTTAAACCAGGAGTTGATAATGGACCTATTCCAGGCAATGTCGGTGTACGTAAAAGTCGTCGAGACCGGCAGCATGACCGCCGCCGCCCACGAATGCGGGATGTCGACCACCATGGTGGGCAACCATTTGCGTGCCCTGGAGCAACGGCTGGGCGTCAGCCTGCTCAAACGCACTACCCGTAAACAGGACCTTACGGAATTTGGCGCGCAGTATTATCAGCGCTGCCTGGAAGTGCTGGGGCTGGTGGCCGACTCCGAGCTAATGGCCGAACAGATCCACAGCGAAACCCCCAAAGGCAGCCTGCGTATCACTGCACCGCCCGTGTTCGGCACCGAACGCCTGGTGCCGGCCTTGAGCGAGTTTTCCCAGCGCTACCCGCTTATCGACCTGTACGTGGTGCTGAGCAATGAGCGGATGGACCTCGTAGACAGCGGCTTCGACGTGGCGATCCGCCTGGGTGAACTGGCAACATCCAGCGTGATCGCCAGGCCCATGCAGCCCTACACCCTGACCCTGTGCGCATCACCTGCGTACCTGGCGCGACGGGGTACGCCGCAGACCCCAGATGATCTGCAGCAGCACGATTGCCTGGCGTTCGCTTACCCCGCGAATGATAACTGGCGCGATACCGATAAACTCTGGCGCATGACCGGGGATGAAGGCCAGGTGGAAGTCACGGTTGGCGGCTCATTGACCATCAACAGCTCGCAAGGCTTGCGCCAGGCGGCCATCAACGGCATGGGCATCATCATGCTGGCCGATGCCCTGGTGCAACCGGACCTGGAGAGCGGCAAGCTGGTGGCCTTGCTGACCACCTATAAACTACCCAGCCGTCCCATGCACCTGCTGTATCGCCAGGACCGCTATCGCCTGCCCAAGCTGCGGGCGTTCGTCGACTTCGCCATGGAGAAGTGGGCGCCCTAGAAGGCCACGCCCAACTCGCGTAGACGCACAGCGGTACGATCGGCCGACACATGGTGGATACCCTGCCAGCCCAAGGCGACAGCCGCGTCAATATTGCCTTCGACATCATCGATAAACACCACTTCACTCGGCTGGATATCCGGCAAATGGGCACGTACCTGTTCAAGGCTGGCGTGGTAGATCGCCGGATCAGGCTTGATCAACTTCAATTCGCCGGACACGACGATGTTGCGGAAACATTGCAGGAACTGATAGTTGGCGCGCGCATAGGGAAAGGTTTCAGCCGACCAGTTGGTGAGCCCGAATAACGGCACTTTGGCTCGGTGCAACGCCTTGAGAACTTCCACGCCCTCAGGCAACTCACCACGCAGCATCTCGTGCCAGCGCGCGTAGTAAGCCTGGATCAAAGATTTGTGTTCTGGGTGTTGGTCAATCAGGGTATCGGTGGCTTCGGCCAGGGTACGACCAGCATCTTGCTCGGTGTTCCAGGCCTGGGTGCAGATATTGTCGAGAAACCACTGCCGCTCTGCATCGTCGGCAATCAGCTTGCGGTACAGGTGCTGCGGGCTCCAGTCGAACAGGACACCGCCGAAATCAAAAACTACTGCACGAATCGTCATCAGATCCTCCGTTAGCGTGACTTGATAGCAGCTGGAGTCTGGCAGATCTGGAAGAGAGAGGCGCGCGCCGGGGCGTAAGAAGTGTCTGAAAAGACTCGGATCAAATGTGGGAGGGGGCTTGCTCCCGATAGCAGGGTGTCAGCCACTGAAGATAGTGACTGATGCACCGCCATCGGGAGCAAGCCCCCTCCCACATTTTGGTCTGGATCAGACCTTAAGCTTGAATCAGGCCGTTGATCTTGACAGTCGGGTTCACGTCCGCGTCGTAATCCACGCCGTCGACTTCAAAGCCGAACAAGCGCAGGAACTCAGCCTTGTAACCGGCAAAATCGCTGATCTCGTTGACGTTATCGTCGGTAACCTGGTTCCACAGCGCAGCCACGGCGTCCTGAACCTTGGGTTCCAGCTCAGCCAGGTCGGCGCGCAGGCGGCCATCGGCGTCGAGCTTAGGCTCTTTACCGTACAGGCTGTCCTTGAACAGACCGTAGACCTGCTCGATGCAACCTTCATGGGTGCCCTGCTCTTTCATCACCTTGAACAGCAGCGACAGGTAAAGCGGCATAATCGGGATCGCCGAGCTGGCCTGGGTGACCACAGCCTTGAGCACCGACACGCGGGCATCGCCCTTGAGCGCTGCAAGATTTTCGCGCAGGGTCAGGACTTTCTTGTCCAGGTCTTTCTTGGCTTCGCCGATGGAACCGTTCCAGTAGATGTCCTGGGTCAGCTTCTCGCCGAGGTAGGTAAACGCAGTGGTCTTGGCGCCTTCGGCCAGTACGTCGGCGTCACGCAGGGCGTCGATCCACAGCTGCCAGTCTTCGCCACCCATGACTTTCACGGTGCCGTCGATTTCTTCCTGGGTTGCAGGCTCAAGGGTGGTGTCGACCACTACGCCCTTGTCGGTGTTGATACCGCGCAGGGTCACGGCCTTGCCGATTGGCTTGAGGGTGGAGTTGTGCACCACGCCTTGCGGGTCGGTACGGCGTGGCGCGGCCAGGCTGTAGACCACCAGGTCGATCTTGCCCAGGTCTTTCTTGATGGTGTCGATGGTCAGGCGCTTGATCTCGTCGGAGAACGCGTCGCCGTTGATGCTCTTGGCGTACAGGCCTTTTTCCACGGCAAACTTCTCGAACGCCGCGCTGTTGTACCAGCCGGCAGAGCTCAGCTTGCCTTCTTCGCCTTCTTTCTCAAAAAACACGCCCAGGGTGTCGGCGCCGCAGCCAAACGCGGCACTGATGCGCGCGGCCAGGCCGTAACCGGTGGAAGCGCCAAGCACCAGCACTTTCTTCGGGCCGCCTTCGATGACGCCATTCTTGGTTACGTAGTCGATCTGCTCTTTGACGTTCGCTTCACAGCCAACAGGGTGAGCGGTCACACAGATAAAGCCACGAACCCGCGGTTTGATGATCATAAAAATTTCTGCCTCTTCCAAGGTGCCGAAGGCCAATGGTGGCCATTCAACTTCAATCGTACCGGTCTATGACGTCCAAAAAACCGAAGCGTCACGATAGTCGCAAATCTTCTGTTCTCAAAATTCAATCCATAAACCGTCGGAGAATGGGCGGCAACGCTTACAAATTGTGCAAGGGCTTCACAATTTCGCCCTATTTAATAACCCCTGGCGGCTCCTCAAAGCCTTATCATGACGATATTGTTTCATTATGTTTCAAAGTTGGAGCCGTTTTTCATGAGCAAAAGTGCTGTCGGCAAAAAGCTGGTGTCCCTGGCCTGGGTAGTTGGCGTTCTGTTGTTGATCGACTGTTTCCCGCGTACCTGCCTGGTATTCCTGCTGCTGGTGGTGCTGTGCGGTATTTATGATTTCCTGCGCAACGGCCTCTATGACCGCGCCACCCTCAAGAAATACTTCATCGGCAACGGCCGCAATACCTGGGTGCTCGCCCCCTTCAACACCCTGCTCGACCTGCTGAGCAGCCGCAACCGCCATGTCTACACGATGCACGACCTGCCACCCGCCTGGCGCGAAGACCTGCAACAGGTGATCGACGACGCCATGGCCCGCAAGGATGAAATCATCGGCTACCTGGACGAGCGCATGGCTGAGAAGAAACGCGGCATGTTGTTTTTCCAGTGGTACGGCCGCCCGATCGAGACCACCCTGGATATTCCGCAACTGCGCAAGAAATTGCCCTTCGTGAAGACCATCGGTGTCTCGGTGTTCAACGAGAACCGGTCCACCTCCTTTCATTTCGGCCCTCTGCGCATGATGTTCCGCGTGCTCTACAACATGGCGCCGGCGCCGCATCACGAGGGCGTGTATATCCAGGTGGGCAAGCACAAGCACTACTGGCACGACGACCCGCTGTTTATCTTCGACGACACCTTGATGCACGCATCCTTCAACAAGAACGACGTCAAACGCTACTGCCTATTCATCGACATTGTGCGGCCGACCCCGCTTCCCTCGGTGCTCAACGCCGTGATCGCGGGCTTTGCCGGCCTGGTCTTTACCCTGCGTCGGGTTTTCTACAAAAACTGGAAGCTGATTGAGTAAGTTCTGCGGCATGATGGTGCTGGACGATGTTTGCGCTTGGCCCCTGGCCTGAGGTAAATAACCGTCTCGTGCGACCGTAAACGGCGCCCACCATTCTCAGGCCATCGCAACTCAGTGGGTGCGGTGGCTATGCTTTCAAGGAATCAGAATGCCCCAACGTCAAGTCATCAACGCCTCCGTCAGCCCCAAGGGCAGCCTCGAAACCCTGTCACAACGTGAAGTCCAGCAACTGAGTGAAGCCGGCAGCGGCAGCATCTACACCCTGTTCCGCCAGTGCGCCCTGGCCATTCTCAACACCGGCGCCCACATCGATAACGCCAAGACCATCCTCGACGCCTACAAAGACTTCGAAGTGCGCATTCACCAGCAGGACCGCGGCGTGCGCCTGGAACTGCTCAACGCCCCGGCCGATGCCTTCGTCGATGGCGAAATGATCGCCAGCACCCGCGAGATGTTGTTCAGCGCCCTGCGCGATATCGTCTACACCGAGAACGAGCTGGACAGCCAGCGCATCGACCTGAGCAACTCCCAGGGCATCACCGACTACGTGTTTCACCTGCTGCGCAACGCCCGCACGCTGCGCCCGGGTGTGGAGCCGAAGATCGTGGTGTGCTGGGGCGGGCACTCGATCAACACCGAAGAATACAAATACACCAAGAAAGTCGGGCACGAACTGGGCCTGCGCAGCCTTGACGTATGCACCGGCTGCGGCCCCGGCGTGATGAAAGGCCCGATGAAGGGCGCGACCATTTCCCACGCCAAACAACGCATCACCAATGGCCGCTACCTGGGCTTGACCGAGCCGGGCATCATCGCTGCCGAAGCGCCGAACCCCATCGTCAATGAGCTGGTGATCCTGCCGGACATCGAAAAACGCCTGGAAGCCTTCGTACGCGTCGGTCACGGCATCATCATCTTCCCGGGCGGCGCCGGCACCGCCGAAGAGTTCCTGTACCTGCTGGGCATCCTGATGCACCCGGACAACCGCGACCTGCCGTTTCCGGTGGTGCTCACCGGACCGAAACACGCCGCACCCTACCTGGAACAGCTGCATGCGTTCGTTGGCGCCACCCTGGGCGAAGCGGCGCAGCAGCACTACCAGATCATCATCGACGACCCGGCCGAAGTGGCGCGCCAGATGACCGTCGGCCTCAAGGCCGTGAAGCAATTCCGCCGCGAGCGTAACGACGCGTTTCACTTCAACTGGCTGCTGAAGATCGACGAAGGCTTCCAGCGCCCGTTCGACCCCACCCACGAAAACATGGCCAGCCTGCAGCTGAACCACAGCCTGCCCCCCCACGAACTGGCGGCCAACCTGCGCCGGGCGTTTTCGGGGATCGTGGCGGGTAACGTCAAGGACAAGGGCATTCGCCTGATCGAGGAGAACGGCCCGTATGAGATCCACGGCGACCCGGCGATCATGAAACCGCTGGATGAGCTATTAAAGGCATTCGTGGCCCAGCACCGCATGAAACTGCCGGGCGGCGCGGCGTATGTGCCGTGTTATCGCGTGGTGCAGTGAGGGAACGGCGGTCGGTCATAGTTTGTATCTGTTTGGGGCGTAGCCAACGGTGTGAGGATCGAGCATTCGGACTAGGGTTTTACTACCGACTGACTCACACCTGCGAGCGACCTATGGACCAACGGATATTGTCCTCTGTCATTCCTTACCCTAAGGTAAGGAATATCACGATGGAGATCTTCACTATGGCTACCGCCACACTCACTTCAAAAGGGCAAATCACCATCCCTGTCCAGGTCAGGACAGCCTTGGGCCTGGAAACAGGCGACCGGGTGGAATTCGTCGAGATGGAAGACGGCAAGTTTTCCATGATCGCCGCCAGCAAAACCGTCAAGGACCTCAAGGGGTTGATCCGCAAACCCGCTCACACCGTGTCTATCGAGGACATGAACCGAGCCATCGCGGCCCAGGGAGCAACCGCTGGATGATTGGCCTGGATACCAACGTGCTGGTGCGTTATGTGACCCAGGATGATCCTGCGCAATCGGCCAAGGCGTCCCAACTGATCGAATCGCTCACCGCCGCCTCACCCGGTTTTGTCAGCCTGGTGACGCTTACGGAGTTGGTGTGGGTGTTGCAGTCCTGCTACCAATCGACCAAAAGCGACGTGGTGACGGTGCTGGAAACCTTGCTGTACACACGGGAACTGACCGTCGAACACGCCGATATCATCTGGCAGGCCCTGCGCAAGTTCACCGCAAGCAAAGCGGACTTTGCCGACTGCCTGATCGAACGCTGTGGCCACGCGGCCGGTTGCGAGTACACCGCAACGTTTGATCTGAACGCGGCCAAGGCAGCGGGGATGAAACGGATCGGCTAGGCCGGCTTTTTTGTAGGAGCGAGCTTGCTCGCGAAAAACGCCAACGATTACGCGAGCACTCAGGGAGCACGCGGTGCCTGTGGTTTTTTCGCGAGCAAGCTCGCTCCTACAATGGAAGATGGCGTTGGGTCAGCGGACCCAGCCACCGATCTGCCAATGGTAGCCATCATTGCGCTGCACCCAGTGCGGGTGTACGTAACGATAACCCTGACGCACCGGTTCCCAATGGCCGTGCACTGCTACATAACGCCCGCCTTCCCAACGCCAGTAACCGCGTGACCAGATATAACCTTCGCGCACCGCCGGCTCGACTTCGATCACCTGCACCGGCGGCGGTTGCGGCGCCACCACATCAACGTACTCGTGTTGTACCGGCCTGCGCTCATGCACAACACGCTCTTGCACACACCCGGAAGCGGCGACCACCATGGCGGCCAATGCTGCATAACGTAGCAACATACAAAACCCTCGGGCGCGTACGCCCACTACCTGCACTGGTAAAAGTCCCCCCTTGTTTCAGCCGCGCTCCTGCTTAGGCATGGGTACTTTTTAACAGGTGGTGTCTGTCAGCTTGCTGAACCCGCCAGCCTCAGGAAGTACAGGCGACAGTCGGTCGCTTCAGACGCACCAACACCAACCCGGCCACGACCACAGCTATGCCCGCGTAGGTCGATGCATGGATCACGTCGCCAAACATCAACGCCGCCCACACCAACGTCACCGGCGGCTCCAGATACACCAGCGTCGCCACATGGGTGGCAGTCATCATCCGCAGCAGCATCCACAGGCTCAAATAGGCGATGAAGGTGGAGAACAGGGTCAACCAGACAATCGAGATCAGTACGTTGGTGTCATGGGGGATACTCAAGGTGTCGGTGTAGATCACGGCCGCAGTAAAACCGATCAGGGTCAACAGCGACTGGATAAACAGCGGCAACACCAACCCGCTGTCCTGGGTCTGCACCGAGCGACGCTCGTACAAGGTCGCCAGTGTCAGCCCCAGTGCCGATACCAGGGGCAACAGGTACATGACCAGCCCGACATCCTGCCCGCCACCACCATACTGCCCGGCAATCACAATCGACACACCGACAAAGCCGATCACCAACCCCACCCATTGCCAGCCGCCACTGCGCTCGGACGCCATGCCCGTCGCCAATGCCGCTGTCATCAATGGCTGCAACGCCGCAATAATCGCCGCGATCCCGGGGGGCAGGCCGTTCTGGATGGCGACGTAGACGCAGCTCAAATAGAGAAACTGCGACAGGAACCCGACAACCGCGTGATGACGGAGTTGCTGCCAGGTCACCTCCAGCAATCGCCTGTTCAGGAACAGCGCCAGGCACAGCGAGACCAGCAGGAAACGCCAGAACAGCAGATTGAACGCTCCACCACCCTGGGTGCCGAGCTTGGCGCCGATAAAGCCTGAACTCCACGACAAAACGAAAACCGCCTGCAACAGCAGCAACCCCAAGGTAGATCGCTTCATATCGCCTCCCATCGCTGTGATTTGACTCAAAGGCTAAAGGCTGCACATGCTTGCGTATATTTGAATTAAACGAACAGTAAATTCGAAAAAACCAAATCATGACTAAACAACTGAATATCGAGCTGCTGCGCACCTTTCACGCCGTCGCGCGCTTTCGGCGCTTCAACGAAGCCGCTGAGCATGTGCACCGCAGCGCGTCCACCGTCACCACGCAGGTCCAGAAGCTGGAAGATCAGGTCGGGCAGCGTCTGTTCAGCCGCAGTAACCAGGGCGTGGAATTGACGTTGTACGGCCAGAAACTGCTGGGCGAAACCACCGAGTTTCTTAAGAGCCATGACCGCCTGCTGATTTCGCTGATGCCCCAGCGCATGCAGGGCAAGATCCGCCTGGGGGTGCCGGATACCTATGCGCCCGCCTTCATCCAGGAATTTTTACCGCGACTGATCGCTGACAACCCCCTGCTGGAACTGGAGATCGAAGCGCGCACCAGCGGTGAGTTACTGAACTTATTCATGGCCAACCAACTGGACCTGGCGATCACCGTCAGCGCGCACCCACTTGCACAAGGTGAACGCCTGGGGGCCGTGCAGCCGCTGTGGGTAGCGACCAAAGGCTTCAACTCGCCGCCGAGCGCGCCATTACCCGTCACTGTACCCATCACTGGCTGCCCCTATCGCGCCGCAGCGCTGCAGTCGTTGAGGGATTATGGGATCTACCACCGGCTACTGCTGGAAAGCCCCAACTCATCGGCGGTCGAAGCTTGTATACGCAGTGGCGTGGCGGTTGGCTTGATGGAGCAAAGCCGCATGGGCGAAGGACTGATCCACATGTCAGAACTGCCACCTCTACCCGCGCAGCATCTGTACCTGATGTGCGATACCAGCAATGCGCTGGCGCTGCATGTGCATGAGCAAATCCGCCACTTCAAGGTCTGAACTGCGCCCACAAAAAAGCCCGCTGACCGTCACCGGTTCAGCGGGCTTTTTCGTGGGTGTTGCTTACAGCGCCAGGTCAGACGCCGGCTTGCTTGGCTCAGCCGCAGGCTTGGCAGCCTCGGTAGCCTGAGGAGCAGCCAGTTGCGGGATCGCTGGCGGTGGTGTCAGTTGCAGCACTCCGGCAGTGTAGGCCCATTCCTTGGCAACCGCTTCAGGGCTGTCGTTCAGCTTGGTGCCGTAGCTTGGTACGATCTGGTGCAGTTTTTCCTGCCAGGCCGGGCTGGCTACCTTGTCCTTGAAGACCTTTTGCAGCACGGTCAGCATGATCGGAGCCGCGGTGGACGCGCCTGGCGATGCGCCCAGCAGGCCGGCAATGGAGTTGTCGGCAGAGCTGACCACTTCGGTACCGAGTTTCAGCACGCCGCCTTGCTCTTCGTCACGCTTGATGATCTGCACACGCTGGCCGGCTTGCCACAGGCGCCAGTCGGATTGCTTGGCGTTCGGGAAGTACTCTTGCAGCGCCTTGAAGCGGTCGTCATCCGACAGCATCAGTTGGCCGGCGAGGTACTCGACCAGTGGGTATTCACGAATACCGACTTTGGTCATGGGCCAGATGTTGTGAGTGGTGGTGCTGGTCAGCAGGTCCAGGTACGAGCCTTCTTTCAGGAACTTGGTCGAGAAGGTCGCGAATGGGCCAAACAGGATCACGCGCTTGCCATCCAGCACGCGGGTGTCCAGGTGCGGCACGGACATCGGTGGCGAACCTACCGAGGCTTTACCGTAGGCCTTGGCCAGGTGCTGCTCGGCAACGGTTGGGTTTTCGGTCACGAGGAACGAACCACCGACCGGGAAGCCTGCGTATTCCTTGGCTTCAGGAATGCCCGACTTCTGCAGCAGGTGCAAGGCACCGCCGCCGGCGCCGATGAACACGAACTTGGCGTCGGTTTCAGTCTTGGTGCCGTCTTTGAGGTTTTTGTAGCTCACGCGCCACGAACCGTCGTCGTTGCGGGTGATGTCCTGCACTTCGCTCGACAGTTTCAAGTCAAACTTCGGCGTGGTTTGCAGGTGAGCGACGAACTGGCGGGTGATCTCGCCGAAGTTCACGTCGGTACCGATCGGGCTCCAGGTGGCCGCGATCTTCTGCTTCGGATCACGCCCTTCCATCATCAGCGGGACCCACTTGGCGATCTGCGCCGGGTCTTCGGAGTACTGCATGCCGGCGAACAACGGGCTGGCCTTCAGGGCTTCGTAGCGCTTTTTCAGGAACTTGATGTTGTCATCGCCCCACACAAAGCTCATGTGCGGTGTGGAGTTGATGAACGAACGCGGGTTCTTCAACACGCCCTGCTGAACCTGCCAGGACCAGAACTGACGGGAGATCTGGAACGCTTCGTTGATCTCGACCGCTTTCGGGATCTCAACGTTGCCGTTCTTGTCTTCCGGGGTGTAGTTCAGCTCAGCCAAAGCAGAGTGACCGGTACCGGCGTTGTTCCAGCCGTTGGAGCTTTCTTCGGCCACGCCATCGAGGCGCTCGACCATCTCCATCGACCAATCCGGTTCCAGCTCATTGAGCCAGACACCCAGGGTCGCACTCATGATGCCGCCGCCGATCAGCAGCACATCGACTTTCTTTGCCTCTTCCGCTTGCGCGGACGTGATCCCCATCGACAAAGCCAGCCCCAGCAGGGCAGTGTTTACTTTTTTAAACATCAGTAGCACCTATGATAAAACGCCATCCGCCCTACCGCCCCCTGTCATGAGTAACCCTCGTTCACGCTACGTCAGGCAACGTACCGCGGGGTCTGCACATTCACATGAAGGCTGCAGGGTGGGCACACAAGGCCGATGGATCGACCTCACTGTTATGTCCCTTCTGCGCTGACTTCTTATCATTATTGGCTCAGCTACCTGGGCAACAGCCAACCGCTGGGACGTATACGGGTGTACGCACCAGGGAAAGCCTAGACCAAGACGGCGCGCAGAATATCACGCTAAACAGCGTTTATGCGCCGTTTGGCCAATTGACAGGCCCAAATCGCGGCTTTTAATGCACGCCTGTCAAGCCTGACAGGCGCGACCTGCGGTCACAGGCCTGGAACTCTCACGCAAATGGCGGTTCTAGACACCTTCGCCGTTGCCTGCGTAGCATCGGCGGTTGTCCTTCGTGCACACCTTCCACATAGAGTTACCCATGACTACCCAGCAAACCCCCGGGCACGTATTGCCCGCGCGCAGCGCCGCGAAAATGGAAGCGGCCATGGCCTTAGGCGCCTTCGCGATCGGCACCGGCGAATTCGCCATCATGGGCCTGATGCCCGACATCGCCCAAAACCTGGGTTTAAGCGAGCCCCAAGTCGGCCACGCCATCAGCGCCTACGCCCTCGGCGTGATGGTCGGCGCCCCACTGCTGGCCATCCTCGGCGCCAAGCTGCTGCGCAAACACATGCTGCTGTTGCTGATGGGCCTGTACGCCCTGGGCAACTTCGCCACCGCCTTCACCCCCACCTTCGGCTCACTGGTGGCCTTCCGCTTTATCAGCGGCCTGCCCCACGGCGCCTACTTCGGCATCGCCGCCGTGGTCGCCTCCAGCATGGTGCCCACCGACAAACGCGCCGGGGCCGTGGCCCGCGTGATGATGGGCCTGACCCTGGCCATGTTGCTCGGCAACCCCATCGCCACCTTCCTCGGCCAACACCTGGGCTGGCGCTCGGCGTTCGCCCTGGTCAGCGTGATCGCCCTGCTCACCATCGCCCTGGTCTGGCAATTCGTGCCCCACCGCCACGACGAACAGCGCAGCGACCCGCGCAAGGAACTGCGCGCCTTCACCAAACCCCAGGTCTGGATGGCCCTGTCCATCGGCGCGATTGGCTTTGCCGGGATGTTCTGCGTATTCAGCTACCTGGCGCCGACCATGCTGGAAGTGACCAAAGTCTCGCCACAATGGATCCCGTTTGGCCTCGCCGCATTCGGCGTCGGCGGGATTATCGGCAACATCGCCGGTGGCAAGCTGTTTGATCGCATGCAGTTCCGGGCGGTGGGCTTGATATTGGTGTGGTCGATGGCCGTGCTGCTGTTCTTCCCCTTCGCCGCCTCGTCGCTGTGGGGCGTGCTGCTGAGCATGGGGTTGGTGGGCACCATGGTCGCATTGGCGGCACCGTTGCAGATTCGCCTGATGGACATCGCCCACGAAGCCCCGAGCCTGGCGGCCGCGTCCAACCATGCGGCGTTCAACCTGGCGAATGCGCTGGGCCCGTGGTTTGGCGGCATGGCCATTACTGCCGGCCTTGGCTGGACCAGCACTGGCTACATCGGTGCTGCCACAGCGCTGGTCGGCCTGGGCCTCTACCTGATCGCCCGGAGCATGAAAGGCGGCCACTAGGCTCTCTGTAGGAGCGAGCTTGCTCGCGAAAATCGCCAACAATAACGCGGGCATCCTGATTCACCACCGCGCCCTCAAGTTTTTCGCGAGCAAGCTCGCTCCTACACGTCACCACTCACGCGGGCTGCACAACAGCCCAGCGCGACATCAATCATCACGCAACAACCCCGCCCCATACTCCCCGCCCGCTACACCAAAAATTCATCTTGGCAGCTTCGCCGGGGCTATAGTCGCCAAACGCCTGACCACTGAAAATCAAACTGTGGGAGGGGGCTTGCTCCCGATAGCAATGGGTCAATCAACACACCACTGCCTGCTTCACCACCCCCATCAATCATCATGCAACAACCCCGAACCATACTCCCCACCCACTGCCACCAAAATTCATCTTGGCAGCTTTGCCGGGGCTATAGTCGCCAAACGCCTGACCACTGAAGATCAAACTGTGGGAGGGGGCTTGCTCCCGATAGCAATGGGGCAATCAACACACCACTGACTGCCTCACCACCCCATCAATCATCATGCAACAGCCCCGAACCATACTCCCCATAACTACTACCCAGCCCACTACCGCCAAAATTCATCTTGGCGGCTTTGCCGGGGCTGTGGTCCCCAAACGCCTGACATCCACCTGAAAAGCACGGGTCACTGCTTACGGCTGGTGAAGATGAACAAGCACTCAACATCAACGTGCCGGTGATCATCACAACTTTGACGAGGTTCGAGATCATGGTTTCAGTTCCCTATGGGCTGGAGGCGCGAGGGTCCTCTCTTGCAGGGAATCGTAGACCTCAACTGCGCAGGGAATTATGAAACTTTGCTGGAGGACAGCATGAGTTCAGGTTGCCGCCTTAGGTAAGGCGGCAGGGATGGTTGTCAGGCTTTGACTGGGGCGGTTACAGGCGCAACCTGCTCCTGGGCCCGGTCAACGAGCAGCGAGCTCAATTCGATTAACTGCTGAATGCCCAGGGCGATGGCGCGCTGGGAATCGTCGAGGTCGAACGCCAAAGTGGCGGCCATTTCGTTGGCGGATGCCAGGTTTTCGGCGGCGTTGGCCAGGAGAGTTTCGGGGTCGATGGTTGGGTTGACGAGGAATAGGTTGTTGCTTGGGCGTTCGGTGGGCGCAGCATCGTCGGATGGGGGCAAGTGATGATTGATTGCGCGGTGGGCTGCGGCTTGAAGCTTGGGATCGGCGGACGATGTACCGTGATCAATAGAAGAATTTCGTGTGTTGTTGTGCATGGCGAAGCTCCAAATATTTACAGGAGTTAAAACGCCTTAGCAATGCGGACTTCCACCTCCGGCCACTGATTTGCAGCGGCTTGAGGAGGTTAGCTAGGGGCGGTCTGAGGGGCAAGCCGAGAAATGTGTAGGAAATACCCTAAAGGCGTATCAAGGACGGGATCTAAAACTCCCGGTCAGCACCATTACCAACTTCGTTACGTCTGCGAGCTGTAAGATGCTTTAAACAACGTCGTATGCGCTCCAGGATGGAGCAACGCCAACGACAGGGGGATGCCCTTGCGACGTTCCATGCCATATCCTGCCAAGCCTGAGCGAGAGATTTGTTGAACAGGCTTAGAGGCAACGAAAATTTAAAGATCGTTAAGTTATAAAACGATCGCAAAATGACAGCCTCAAAGGGTTTATCTTCAGATGCGGCAGACCCGATGACCATCCAAACCCAATCTCCCGCCCCGCTTCTGCAACCAGGCGAAACAGCAGTACTTTTTGACGGCACCTGCAAGCTCTGCAACGGCTGGGCGCGGTTCATTATCCACTATGACCATGCTCATCGAATTCAGCTTGCTGCGGTTCAATCGCCGGAAGGCCAAGCGCTATTACAGTGGGCGGGGCTACCGCAGGACAAATTCAACACCATTGTTCTCATCTCGAATGACAAGGTGTCCGTGCGTTCCGAGGCAATGTTCGAAATCTTGGCACGCCTGAATGCCCCGTGGCGCTGGCTAACGGCTGCCCGCGTCGTCCCAGCGACCATGCGAGATTGGATGTACGACAAAATCGCTATAAATCGTTATAGGTTATTCGGGAAGTACGATTCCACCCGTCTTCCGGAGGCGGATTACGAAGGGCGGTTTTTGAAGGCGCGGAGATAAAGAGCACGGATTTATTTATACCATTGCAGAGACAAAGCTAATCAGCAGGCAGCAAAAAACCGCCTCGGATACCGGGATAAGACCACGACACCCGGCTATGAGTTGGCAGTGGAAAAGTAAACGATTCACTCCCAGACACACCTCGCGACGGCCTGCTGCTTCAACCCGACGCTTCACGGTGTAAGATGCCCCACAACCGTCCACCATCGAGGCCGCCATGACTGGGATATCCCTAAACCTGCCGGAAGACCTATCCAACTCTCTTGCCGACCTGGCCGAAACCAACGGCCAAACAGCGAGCTACCTGGCAATGGACGTTCTTCGAGACTACATCGAGCACGAAAAAACGCTAACCGCTCAGATCGAGCTGGCGGTAAAAGACGCCGACGAAGGCAAATTCGCCACCGATGACCAAGTGGCGGCCATGCGCGCTAGGCGTTGGAGCAGGAATGCGGGTTGAGTGGCTTGAAAAAGCACTCAAAAATCTGGAAGACGAAGCGAACTACATCGCTCTCGAAAATCCAAAAGCCGCTGACGATTTCTCGGATGCCATTTTCGCCAGTGTCGACAGGCTGGCTCAGTTTCCTTCCATGGGGCGCGAAGGTCGGGTGAAACATACCCGCGAATGGGCGGTTCCCAACTGGTCTTATCTGATCCCGTATAGAGTGCGGGGCGATCGACTGCAGATCCTTGGTGTATTCCACACAAGGCAGCGTCCTCGCTCGAAGTGGTAATGCGCGCAAAACTTGCCTCTCCGGCATCCAAGATCCGTTCCTGATAAACTGCGCGCCATTCGCCTCGCTGACTCAGATCCCCCATGTCCCTAGAAACAGCTCCTCTCTCCCGCCGCTTCTCCGTCGCCCCCATGATGGACTGGACCGACCGCCACTGCCGGTTCTTCCTGCGCCTGCTCTCCAAACACGCCCTGCTCTACACCGAGATGGTGACTACCGGCGCGATCCTCCACGGCGACCACGAGCTCTTCCTGCGCCACAACGAAGCCGAGCACCCGCTGGCGCTGCAATTGGGTGGCAGTGTCCCCGCCGATCTGGCCGCCTGTGCCCGTATGGCCGAGGCCGCCGGTTACGACGAAGTGAACCTGAACGTCGGCTGCCCCAGCGACCGGGTGCAGAACAACATGATCGGCGCGATCCTGATGGCGCACCCTGCCCTGGTGGCGGATTGTGTGAAGGCTATGCGCGATGCGGTGTCGATTCCGGTGACGGTAAAGCACCGTATCGGCATCAATGGCCGGGACAGTTATGCCGAGCTGTGTGATTTCGTCGGGACGGTGAAGGATGCCGGTTGCACCAGTTTTACCGTGCATGCGCGGATTGCCATTCTGGAGGGGTTGTCGCCCAAGGAGAACCGGGACATTCCGCCGTTGCGTTATGACGTGGCGGCGCAGTTGAAGCGGGATTTTCCGGAGTTGGAGATTAATCTCAACGGTGGGATCAAGACGTTGGAGCAGTGCCAGGAGCATTTGCAGACGTTTGACGGGGTGATGCTGGGGCGTGAGGCTTATCACAATCCGTATCTGTTGGCGGAGGTGGATCAGCGGTTGTTTGGCAGTGAGGCGCCGGTGATTAGCCGGGCTGAGGCGTTGGCGCAGTTGCGGCCTTATATTGCTGAGCATTTGGCCAGTGGTGGGACGATGCATCACATTACTCGGCATGTGTTGGGGTTGGGTACTGGGTTTCCGGGGGCGCGCAGGTTCAGGCAGTTGTTGTCGGTGGATATTCATAAGGCGGCGGATCCGTTGGCGTTGCTGGATCAGGCTGGGGAGTTGTTGGAAGGGCGGTGACTGGATAGCTGCTGGGCTTTTGTAGGAGCGAGCTCGCGAGAAACCCATAGGCACCGCGTTTATTCAGGAAGCACGCGTTATCGTTGACGTTTTTCGCGAGCAAGCTCGCTCCTACAGTATTGGGTCAGGCCCAGTGGCGATGACCGTGTCATCGGGCAGTTGGATTGAACCTGCCAGCGGTTTTGCCCTCCTATTGAGCACCACTGCCGGTTATTCAAACGGCCGTTTCCAGGTTATTGCCCTCGCAAACGACCTAACGCATTTGCGCCCTTGAGCGCCTGCCAGCGCTCGGGTAATGTCATCAGACCCACAGGACAGAGCACGCCCATGACTTCCAAGCTGGAACAACTCAAGCAATTCACCACCG
This sequence comes from Pseudomonas khavaziana, assembly GCF_036704165.1. NCBI lineage: Bacteria > Pseudomonadati > Pseudomonadota > Gammaproteobacteria > Pseudomonadales > Pseudomonadaceae > Pseudomonas > Pseudomonas khavaziana. The sequence goes on along the minus strand of NZ_CP129946.1, from coordinate 2,002,662 downwards.
TCGTAGCCGATACCGGCGATTTTTCTACCCTCGCCAAGCTCAAGCCGCAAGACGCGACCACCAACCCTTCCCTGCTGCTCAAGGCGGCATCGATTCCAGGCTATGCCAAGTTGCTGGATGAGTGTGTACAGGACTGCAACGGCGATGTGGGCCTGGCCAGTGACCGCTTTGCGGTGGCGGTGGGTCAAGAGATTCTTAAAGTAGTGCCGGGCCGTATTTCCACCGAGGTGGACGCCCGTTTGTCGTTCGACGAAGCCGCCATTCTCAAGCGTGCGCACCGTCTGATCGACCTGTACGACAAAGCCGGGGTTGGCCGTGATCGCGTGCTGATCAAAATCGCCTCCACCTGGGAAGGTATCCGCGCCGCCGAGAAGCTGGAAAAAGAAGGCATCCAGACCAACCTGACGCTGCTGTTCTCCTTCGCCCAGGCCGTGGCCTGCGCCGAAGCCGGTGTATTCCTGATTTCGCCGTTCGTGGGCCGTATCTACGATTGGTACAAGAAGGCCAACGGCAACGACTACACCGGTTCCGATGACCCAGGCGTGCAGTCGGTGACGCGCATCTACAATTACTACAAGGCCAATGGCTACAAGACTGTGGTGATGGGTGCGAGCTTCCGTAACCTGAGCCAGATTGAAGAACTGGCCGGGTGTGACCGCCTGACCATCAGCCCCGACCTGCTGGAGAAGCTGGCGGCGGATGAGGGCAAGCTGGAGCGTAAGTTGTCGCCAGGCCATGCCGGTGAGGCACGGGTGCATATGACTGAAGCGCAGTTCCGTTGGGAGTCTAACGAGGATGCGATGGCGACCGAGAAGCTGGCCGAGGGCATTCGCCAGTTTGCTCGGGATCAGGAGAAGCTGGAGGCGTTGTTGTCGGCCAAGCTGTAAAGGCAGATAGCAGCAAAAAGGGCGGCACCTGTGAGGGTGCCGCCCTTTTTTATGCTGCCAATTTCAAGCCAGTCACAGATCAAATGTGGGAGGGGGCTTGCTCCCGATTGCGGACTGTCAGCTGAATATGTGCCGACTGTCACACCGCTATCGGGAGCAAGCCCCCTCCCACATTGGAATGTGTTTCGACAGGGAAGCCGTCAGTGGCGCTCCAGGGCATTGACCAGGTCGTGGAAGGCTTCGCGGTTGGACTCGTTGAGGCCCATGAGGATCTTGTGCGCTTCGAGCACCTTGACCCTTACGATCTCTTCGGACTGGTCTTGCGACGGCAGGTCGGTGAGGCATTCCGGGCAGGGGATCGGGCGGTCGACGATGTTGAACACCTGGTCAAACCCCATGGATTGCAACAGACGGGTGATGTCTTCGTGGGTGGTGACCACGGTCGGCAACAGGCCGACCTTCTGCCGCGACAGAATGGACAACTTGGCCAACAGGCCCAGGGTGGTGCTATCGATGCTGCGCGTTTCGGTCAGGTCAATCACGATCGCCGAGAAGTTCAGCGCTGTGAAGATCCGCTCGATCGTCGCATCCAGGGCCGAACACAAGGTCAGGCGCACTTCACCGACAAACTTCAGGACGAAGGTCCCGTCTTGCTCGGCGAATTGGATTCTTCCGGTACTCATCAAAGATTCCTGCTCAACACCAATAGGGCGATATCATCCGGCATCTCCCCTAGCGTGGCCAATCCAAAAACCTGCCGCAGGCCATCCAGGCTGCCGCCCGCCGACTTGACCTTTTGGGGCAAGGCGGCTTCTTTCTCTTTGAGTGTAGGCTCTGGCAAAAGGTCCAGGATGCCGTCGGACATCAGCGTCAGGCTGAAGGTCGGCGGCAGTTCCAGGATGTGGTCTTCGTAGGTGGCTTCATTGAACAAGCCTACGGGCAGGCCACGCCCTTCCAGGTAGCGCACACTGTCAGGAGTGTACAAAACAGGCATCGGCAGGTGACCGCCAATGCTGTAGGTCAAAAGACCGGTTTCTTCATCGATCACGCCGCCGACCATCGTCACGTGCTTGCCCAGCTTGCAGCTGATCAGGCCCCGGTTGATGTGGCCCAGCACCTCGGAGGGGGTGAACTCCGGCAAGGTGCCATTGCGCTTGGACTCGAACAACAGCCGTGTGGTCATGAACTTCAACAACACGGTCACAAAGGCAGAAGAGGCGCCATGGCCGGAAACGTCGGCCAGGTAGAACGCCACGCGTCGCTCATCGACGCGGAAGTAGTCGACAAAATCACCCGACAGGTACAACGACGGGATGATCTGGTGGGCAAACTTGAACTCGTCGATGCTCCAGGGGCTCACCGGCAGCATGTTCATCTGTACCTGGCGACCGGCGTTCTGGTCTTCCTGGAGCAGGTTCAGGCTGGCTTCGAGCTCGCGGTTGGCGGTCTCGAGCTTTTCGCGGTAGCGCTGGTTTTCCAGGAGCAGGCGGGCACGGTCCAGGGCGCGGCGCACCGAGTGCTCCAGCACGGCCAGGTCTTCCAGGGGCTTGATCAGGTAATCGGCAGCGCCCAGGCGCAGGGCTTCCACGGCATCGTTCATGACCCCGGCACCGGACACGACAATCACCGGCGTCTGCGGGGCAAGCTCGGTCACCTGGCGAATCAGCTCCAGGCCGCCCATCTGGGGCATGCGCAGGTCGCAGATCACAAGGTCGGGCTTGTCGCGCTCGAATACCTGGAGACCCTGTTGGCCATTACTGGCCTGCAGGACGCTGAAGCCACTGTCTTCCAAATAGGCCGCGAGGCTCGCGCGCACTACTTCGTCGTCATCGATTATCAGCAGCGTGGCACTGGTTTTTTGCATGTGGGCAAACGGCGCCAGAATTAGGTTGGCGTAGGCGGCTCGGCAATGGCCGGGCTCGCGTACTGGATTCGCTTTCTAGCCTCTCTGTCCTACAAAGCATTGGGATTTCGCCCATGCACAACGGTAAAGCAGAGGTGCCCTTCTAAGGCGCAGACGGTACTCCCATCCGTGAGGGGTTTCAAGCTCATGCCGATGGTCGCCGGGCGTCTTTACACCGCAAATCACCGGGAGTTATAAGAACTGCCACAACCCCAACGTAAAGTAAGGATGAATGCTGTGAGCGAACACGAGCGCGACTACGCCGAAAAACGCGATTTCATCCGCATGCGGGTGGATGCCAATGTGTCCCTGATCCACGCCGGGCAGGAGATTGAAGGTGTATGCCTGGACCTTTCCAGCTCCGGCATGCAGGTGCAGGCGCCGCGCCAGTTTAACGTGGGCGACCTACTGACCGTGCGCATCGATTCAGAGCACGCAGCACTCAAGGGCCTGGAGGCAGACACTGAAGTCGTGTGGACCAAGGCTGCGGGCGATGAACAGCACTTGGGTCTCAGGATCTTGAAGATGCGCTGAAAAGCGCGCACAAAAAAGGCGACCGTTCGAAGGTCGCCTTTTTCATTTCAAAACGTCACGGCCTAGAAGTCGTCAACGACCTTGCCATCCTTGACCTTGAACTCACGGTTCTGCAGGTAGGCGTTACGAATGAAGGTGTACTTGTCGCCGCTGATCAGCTTCTCGCTGTCGAGTAGGCTGGCGCGCACGTCGACGACGTTCAGGCCGAAGGTGCTGTTACGCCAGCCGATGTCGTTCATGTAGCGGTAGGGTTGGGTGTAGCTGTCGACGTATTTGGACGGCGCATCACGCAAGGTGCTTGGGCCGAGCAACGGGATCATCACATAGGGACCGCTGCCGACACCCCAGTAGCCGAGGGTCTGGCCGAAGTCTTCATCGCTGCGATGCAGCCCCATTTTGGTGCCTACATCGATAAAGCCCAGCACGCCAAACGTGGTGTTGACCAGCAGGCGAGCCGTGTCGACGCCAGCATTGTAGGGCTTGAGTTGCAGCACGTTGTTGGCCAGGTTGCCGACATCGCCGATGTTGCGGAAGAAGTTGTGAACGCCGTCCTGCACGAATTGCGGGGTGACGAACTGATAGCCCTGGGCGATTGGCTTGAGGGCGTAGGTATCAACGGTGTCGTTGAAGGTGAAGATCGGGCGGTTGACGCTTTCCCATGGGTCATCTTCCGATGCGGCATGTACGGCGAAAGGTGCCAACAGCACGGTGGCACACACCGACAGCTGAGCGAAGTAGTGGCTCCAGCGCATAGCTTTTGCTCCTTGAATGGTCTGTCATGGGCGCTATGCCCTGAATAAGGCCGTCAGTATATGACGGAAGTGTGTGTTTAGGCAGCTACAAGGATCCTGTCTTACGAAAAATGCACAAAATTCCTACAAACACCGTCAGTGTCATGGGCTTGTCACGCCACCCCGATAGTGTTGCTGCTATTTCAGGGACGTTCAGATGCCACACGCCGAGATTGCCCTCGCCACAGCCCCCTCGTTGACCGCCGTGTTATTTGGCCTGAGTGGCTGCCTGGTGGATTTTGGTTCCGTGGCGCGTACGGACTCGCCCTGCCCCGGCTCCGTGGCCACACCCGGCGCTTTGAAAAGCCTGCGCAGCCTGAAAGAACTAGGCGTGCCCTGCGCCTGGCTGGATGAACTGCCGCCCTCGGTCACCACGCCCCTGTCCGCCAGCCTGCCGGGCTGGGTCAAGGCCGCCTCGCCCTCCTCCATCCGCTGGCCCGCGCCCCACGCCTGCTGGCAAGCTTTGATGGAGCTGAATATCGAACGCCTGGAAGGCTGCGTATTGGTCAGCGGCGAGCCGCGCCTGCTGCAATCGGGCCTTAATGCCGGGTTGTGGACTGTGGGCCTGGCCTCCTGTGGTTCGCTCTGCGGCCTGTCACCCGAGCAATGGCAGGCACTCACCGCGCAACAACGCGAATACAAGCGCGGCAAGGCGACGGTGGCGCTCTATGGCCTGGGCGTGCACTCGGTGATCGACCACCTCGGCGAGCTCGGCAGTTGCCTGGCAGACATCAACCTGCGCCGGCTCAAAGGCGAGAAGCCCTGACGGAGATCATGCACGGTTGGCCCCAGTGGATTAATCTACAGGTCAGCCCGTAGACCTTTCGCGGCGTGCCGTGGTCTATGCCAGTGACTATCGATAAAAGGAAAGAACGTCATGCCTGATCGCAAAAAGCTGGAAGAACAGGTCGAGATCCTGCGCGGGCAGCTGGAACAGGAGCCACCGCTGTCACCTGAAAAACGTGAAGCGTTGGAGGAATTGATTGCCAAGTTCGAAGTGCAACTTGAATTGGAACCAGCCACCCAGACGCCGAGCATCTCCGACGATGTGAATCAAGCGGCCATAGAGTTCGACGCTGAACACCCGGTCATTTCCGGGACATTGCGCAATATCATGATCACCCTGGGCAATATCGGGATCTAACCCGACCCTAAGCCAAATAAAGAACCAGAATGTGGGAGGGGGCTTGCTCCCGATAGCGGCGTGTCAGTCACAGCATCTGTGTCTGAACTTCTGCTATCGGGAGCAAGCCCCCTCCCACATTTAGTGTTGTGTATAGGCTTATTGACGCGCCAGACGCACGTTCAGGAACTGGGTATTTTCAGTACTGCGATACGGGTTGATATCCAACCCACCCCGGCGCACATACCGCGCATACACGGTCAACTTCTCCGGCTTGAGCAAGCGCTGCAAGTCCAGGAAAATCCGCTCCACGCACTGCTCATGAAAGTCCGAGTGCTGGCGAAAACTCACGATATATTCCAGCAGGCTGGCGTGATCCAGCGCCGCGCCACGGTACTCCACCACCACGCTGCCCCAATCCGGCTGGCTGGTCACCGGGCAGTTGGATTTGAGCAAGTGGCTGTGCACGCTCTCCTCCACCACACGCGAGTCATCGCAACGCAGCAGCTCCGGGCGCGGGTGTTCGTAGTTGCTGACGCTGATATCCAGGCCATCAATGCACGCACCCGGCAACGCCATCACGCCTTCGGCCTCGATGTCGGCCAGGCTGCGGATGCGCACGGTCACCGGCTTGCCGGCAGCAGCGCTGAGGTCGGTGCGCAGCGTGGCTTCAAGGCTTTGCGTATCGGCAAATGCGGTCTGGTTCAGCGAGTTGAGGTACAGCTTGAACGACTTGGACTCGATAATGTTCGGCGAGTCCGCAGGAATGCTGAACTCACCGATGGCCACCACCGGTTTGCCCGACGGCAGCAACCAGGACAATTCGAAGCAGTTCCAGAAATCCACGCCCTTGTACGGCAGGGTGTCGGCACTTAGGCCCAGTTCGGCCCATTTGGCGGCGCGCGGAATCGGGAACAGCAACGAAGGCGTATAGGTAGAGATGTATTCACTGGACTTGCCCAGCGGCGAATGTTCGGCTGCGGGATGCATGGCGGAAACCTGGCTAAATAAACCGCGCCAGTCTACCAGCCTTTACCCCCGCCCTTAACAAACCCCTCACTCAACGGTCAGTTTGCCGACCATGCCCGCCTGATAATGGCCGGGAAGGTTGCAAGCGAACTCCAGGCCCGTGGCCTTGGTGAAGGTCCAGGTCAGCTCGGCGGTCTTGCCCGGCTCCACCAGCACGCTGTTGGGATCGTCGTGCTTCATGCCACCCATATCGCCGTGGCCCATGGCGCTGTGGTCCATTTTGCCCATGCCGGTGGCGGTGAGCATGCCGCTGGCTTGCATTTGCAGCATCTCTTTCTGGTGGGCGGCATGCATCGCTGCGTCGCCCAGGTTGAATTCGTGAAGCAAGCGGCCTTTGTTGACCAGTACAAAACGCACGGTTTCACCGGCCTTTACGTCCAGGGCCTTGGGCTCGAAGGCAATGTCCTGCAGCGTGACTTGTACAGTACGCGTGGCTTTATCCGCCGGTGCCGGCTGGCCGAACGCGTAGGTGTGAGCAGCGTCGGCCAGCGCATTGAAGCTCATCGCCAACAAGCAGCCCGCCAAAAACAGGGGTGTGCGCAACGCCATCTTTCACTCTCCAAAAATAGGTGATCAGCTTGGGCCGCACTATAAGATAGCCCCGCTGCCAGCCAGCTGACTGCTAGATTACAACTTTGTCAGCTTGCGCCCATCCCCGGGAGCCCAGGGTATAAAGGCCGATGTTTTTTTGTAGGAGCGAGCTTGCTCGCGAAGGGCTCCAGCACACCGCGCCGAGCCAGGCCATACGCGTTATCGTTGACGCTTTTCGCGAGCAAGCTCGCTCCTGCATAGCGCCTATTAAGAGCCCGATATGAAACTGCTGATCGTCGAAGACCAACCCAAAACCGGCCACTACCTGCGTCAGGGCCTGGCCGAGGCTGGCTTTACCACCGAACTGGTGGCCGACGGCACGACCGGCCAGCACCTGGCGCTGACGGGCGACTATGACTTGTTGATCCTCGATGTGATGTTGCCGGGCCGCGATGGCTGGCAGATCCTGCAGGCGGTGCGCAGTGCCGGCCTGGATATGCCGGTGCTGTTCCTCACCGCTCGCGATGCCGTGGAAGACCGCGTGCATGGCCTGGAACTGGGCGCCGACGATTACCTGGTCAAGCCCTTTGCTTTTTCCGAGCTGCTGGCCCGGGTGCGCACCTTGTTGCGCCGTGGCAGCAGCACACCGCAGGAAACCACCCTGCAACTGGCCGACCTGAGCCTGGACCTGATCCGCCGCCGGGTCGAGCGCGACGGCCAGCGCATCGACCTCACCGCCAAGGAATTTGCCCTGCTGGAACTGCTGCTACGCCGCCAGGGCGAAGTGCTGCCCAAGACCCTGATCGCTTCCCAGGTCTGGGACATGAACTTCGACAGCGACACCAACATTATCGAAGTGGCGATCCGTCGCCTGCGCCTTAAAGTCGATGACAACTTCCCCAACAAGCTGATCCACACCGTGCGCGGCATGGGCTATGTGCTGGAGGAGCGGTTCACGTGATCAAGCGCCTGTCCCTGGCCAGCCGCCTGGCGCTGCTGTTTGCCGCTTGCACGGCGGTGGTCTCGTTGATTGCCGGGGTGCTGTTCAACCGCGCCAGCGAAGCGCACTTTATCGAGCTGGACCAGCAACTGCTCGACAGCAAGCTGGTGGCCCTGCGCAGCGCCTTGCAGGGCGTCGACTCGCGGGAAGCCTTTGCCCTGAGAGGCCCGCAATGGCGCGCCGAACTTGATCAGCAGCCCGACTTCACCTTGCGTATCACTGCGGCCGACCAACGCTGGGTGGACGGTGCGCCGTACCTCAGCGTGCCCGCAGCTCCCGGCCTGCACAGCCTGCAAAACGCCGGCACCGAGTACCGTGTGTATAACGCGCCGTTGACGCCCGGCCAACCCGGCTCGCCACAGCTGAGCCTGATACTCGACATCACCCACCACCAGCACTTTCTGGAGCGTATGCAGCGTTTGATCTGGCTGACCGTCGGCCTCTCGGCCCTGGCCACCGCCCTGCTCGGCGCCTGGGCTGCGCGCAGCGGGTTGCGACCGTTGCGGCGCATGGGCGAGGTGGCCGCCAGCGTATCCGCCCATTCCCTGACCCAACGCCTGCCCCAGGCGCAAATGCCAGTGGAGCTGGCGGAACTGGCCCAGGCCTTCAATGCCATGCTGGGGCGCCTGGACGATGCGTTCCAGCGTCTATCGGCGTTCTCGGCGGATATCGCCCACGAACTGCGCACACCACTCTCCAACCTGCTGACCCAGACCCAGGTCATTCTCACCCAGCCACGCCCACTGGAGGATTACCGCGAAGCGCTGCACAGCAACCTGGAGGAATTGCAGTGGATGGCACAACTGGTCAACGACATGCTGTACCTGGCCAAGGCCGACCACGGCTTGCTGATGCCCAACCGTGAAGCCCTGAATCTGGGCGATGAGGTCGACGCCCTGTTGGAGTTTTTTACCCTGCTGGCAGAGGATGCGCAGGTCACGCTGGTGCGCGAAGGCACCGCCCATACGCTGGGCGATCGCGGCATGTTGCGCCGGGCCTTGTCGAACTTGCTGGATAACGCGCTGCGGTTTACCCCACCGGGTGGTGAAATAAGGGTGCGGATGGACGAAGGCGTGACACTTGCGGTTGAGAATACCGGGGATGGCATTCCAGCGCAGCTGTTGCCGCGGCTGTTTGACCGGTTCTACCGAGCCGACCCGTCAAGGCGTGCAGGCAGTAGTGAGCATGCAGGGCTGGGGTTGGCGATTACCCAATCGATTGTGCGGGCCCACGGGGGGAGGATTTTTTGTGAGTCGCAGGCGGGGTGGACAAGGTTTGTGATCGAGTTGCCCAAGGGAGATTGATGCAAGCTGGGCCGGCCCCATCGGGGGCAAGCCCCCTCCCACACTGGACCGCGTTTATTCAGGAACAATGAGGTCAAAATGTGGGAGGGGGCTTGCTCCCTATGGCATTCTCAAAGACTACGAATATCTCAAGGCATGCGCCGGCTCAATCTTCGCCGCCCGATACGCCGGGTAAATCGTCGCCAAAAAGCTCAATACAAACCCCGCCGAACAAATCAGCAACACATCCCCACCTTGCAGCTCCGAAGGCAGGTTGCTGACGAAGTACACATCCGAACTGAAGATATGCTGCCCGCTGACCCGCTCCAGCCAGCCCACCAGCTCACTGACGTTCAGCGCTGCGATCACCCCCAGCACCCCGCCAATCAGGGTACCGACCACACCAATCACCGTGCCCTGGACCATGAAGATCGCCATGATCTGCCGGGGCGTGGCGCCGATGGTGCGCAGGATGGCGATGTCCGCGCCCTTGTCGTTCACCACCATGATCAAGGTTGCGATGATGTTGAACGCGGCCACGGCGACGATCATCAGCAACAGCAGGCCGATCATGGTCTTTTCCATTTTCATCGCGCTGAACAGGCTGCCCTGGGTGTGGGTCCAGTCATCCGGCTTGTAAGCCGCGCCCAGGCTGGCAGCGATATCCGCCGAGACTTTGGGCGCCGCGTACAAATCCTTCACCGCCAGGCGCACGCTTTGCACCTGGTTGGGCTGCCAATGCTGGATTTCAGCGGCGTCGGCCATGTGGATCAGGGCCATGGAGCCATCCAGCTCGGCGCCCACCTTGAAGATACCCACCACGTTCAGCCGCTGCATGCGCGGGGTGATACCGCCCGGCGCGCTGCTCAGTTCCGGCACGATCAGGGTCAGCTTGTCGCCCACATTCAGGCGGAAGCGGCGTGCGGTGATATCGCCGACCACCACGCCGAATTCACCGGGTTTCAGGTCGTCCAGCTTGCCGCGCACAATGTGCTGGGTCACGATCGATACCTTGCCTTCCTGGGCCGGGTCGACGCCGCTGATCTCGATCGGCTGCATGGCGCCCTTGTAGGAGAACATACCGTCCATCTGTGTGAAGGGTACGGCGGCGGTGACTTGCGGATTCTTCATCGCCGCGGCGGCCACCGGTTGCCAGTCATCAATCGGCTTTACGCCGACGATGGTGGCGTGGGGCACCATGCCGAGGATGCGCGAGCTCATTTCGCGCTGGAAGCCGTTCATCACCGAAAGCACCACGATCATCGCCAATACGCCCAGGGCGAGGCCGATCATCGAGGTCATCGAGATAAACGAGACAAAACGGTTGCGGCGCTTGGCGCGGGTATAGCGCGTGCCGATGAAAATGGATAACGGTCTGAACATTCGCGTACACCGCCTGAAAAAATGAAAAAGCCCGACGCCAGGCGCCAGGCTTGAAACAGGTCAGATGGCGACCAGGTGACCTTCCTGCAGGTGCAACACGCGGTCCATCTGCCGGGCCATGCTCATGTCATGGGTCACCACCAGGAACGCGGTGCGCATCTGGGTGCTCAGTTCCAGCATCAAATCCTTGATGCCCTGGGCGGTGTGGGAGTCGAGGTTGCCGGTGGGCTCGTCGAGCATCACCAGGCCCGGGTTGTTCACCAGAGCGCGGGCAATCGCCACACGCTGGCGCTCGCCGCCGGACAGCTCGGCCGGCTTGTGCTCCAGGCGATGGCCGAGGCCGACGCGCTCCAGCAAGGCGGTGGCACGCTGGCGCGCTTCGGGGATCGCGGTCTTGCCGATCAACAGCGGCATGCACACGTTTTCCAGGGCGGTGAATTCCGGCAACAGGTGGTGGAACTGGTACACAAAGCCCAACGAACGGTTGCGCAGTTGCCCACGGGCCTTTTCATTCAACGCCGAGAGCTCTTCACCGGCCAGCCACACGCTGCCCTGGGACGGCGTATCGAGGCCGCCCAGCAGGTTGAGCAAGGTACTTTTGCCGGAACCGGAACTGCCGACGATTGCCACGCGCTCGCCCGGGTGCAGTTCAAGTTGCAGGTTGGACAGCACCACCACAGACTCCGGGCCTTCCTCGTAGGATTTGCCCAGGTTGCGGCAGCTCAGGATTGCTTTTTCACTCATGCCCGATTCACTCATAACGTAATGCCTGTGCTGGCTGGGTGCGTGCCGCGCGCCAGGCTGGATACAGGGTGGCAAGGAAGCTCAGGACCAACGCAGCGCCGCCCACCATCAGCACGTCCTGGGTTTGCACCTGGGACGGCAAGTAATCGATGAAGTAGACGTCGGCGTTGAGAAACTTGTGGCCGATCACTTTTTCAAGCAGGGCGATGGCGGCGCTGACGTTCAGCGCGGCCAGAATGCCCACCGCCGTGCCGATCAGGGTGCCGACCACGCCGATCACGGTGCCCTGCACCATGAAGATCGCCATGATCTGCCCCGGCGTGGCGCCCAGGGTGCGCAGGATGGCGATATCGCCCTTCTTGTCGTTCACCACCATCACCAGCGTGGAGATGATGTTGAAGGCGGCAACCGCGACGATCAGCAGCAACAGCAGGCCGATCATGGCTTTTTCCATGCGGATGGCCTGGTACAGGTTGCCGTGGGTACGGGTCCAGTCGCGGGCGTAGTACTGCGACTCGCCCAGGTGCTGGGCGATTTCCCAGGCGCCACGCGGCGCATCGAACAGGTCATTGAACTTCAGGCGCAGGCCCTGCACCTGGTCCGGCTGCCAGCGATGCAGGCGGGCCAGGTCGGTGAGGTTGGTCAGGCCGATGTAACCGTCGATCTCGCCGGCGCCGACATGGAAGGTGCCAACCACGGTAAAGCGCTTCATGCGCGGGAACATGCCGGCCGGAGTCACGGTGACCTCCGGAGCGACGAAGGTCAGCTTGTCGCCAACCCCCACGCCGAGCTTGGCCGCGGCCTTGTCACCGATAACGATGCCGAAACTTCCGGGGGCCAGGTCGTCGAGCTTACCTTGCTGCATGAACTTGTCGATGATCGAGACGTTGCGCTCCTGGGCCGGGTCGATGGCATTGAGCAGGATCTTCTGCACCTTGCCGTCGTTGGTCAGCAACCCCTGCATCTGGGTAAACGGCGCAACGGCCACCACCTTGGGGTTCTGCTTGACCTTGGCGGCCAGGCTTTGCCAATCATCGATGGGCGCATCGCCCTCGATGGTCGCGTGGGGCACCATGCCCAGCACGCGGGTGCGCATCTCATGATCGAAGCCGTTCATCACCGACAGCACCACGATCATCACGACCACGCCCAGGGCGAGACCGATCATCGAGGTCAAGGAAATGAACGACACAAAATGATTGCGACGCTTTGCACGGGTATAACGCGTGCCAATAAATACGAAGAGAGGTCTGAACATGTCGGGGCTTGTTCGGAGGAAAAGAAGACGTCCCGGTGGCGGGGTCTGGTAAGCAGCTTTACACTCAGACCATTACCGTAACCTGGGGTTCGCCATGTCGACATTAGATGAAGAAGAGCGCCGCGAATACTACCGTATCGACGACATGATCGCACTTCAAATCAGCACATTGTCTGGCCCCGAAGCGGCGAGCAAGGAAGTGTTGCTGGATGATTCGCCGTTGTTCAACCTGCTGAGCGAACTGCACCTGAGCGAATTCGAAGCCCAGCACCTGCTGCGCCAGATCAGCGAGAAAGACCGCAGCCTGGCGGCGTTCCTCAAGGTGCAGAACAAACGCCTGGACCTGCTCAGCCAGGTCATGGCCCGCGGCCTGCTGAGTGAAGTGGGCGCGCCGCAACCGGTGATCCTTTCCGAGGGCGGCATCGACTTCCAGCACCCTACCCCGTTGGCGCCCGACACTCACCTGGCGGTCAAGTTGGTGCTGATGCCCCAGGCGCTCGGCCTGTTGCTGCGTGCGCGGGTGACCCATTGCGACCCCAAGGGCGACAGCTTTGATGTGGGCACGGAATTCGAATCCATGACCGATGCCCAACGCCAGTTGCTGGCGCGCTACATCCTGCAAAAGCAGGCGCAGGAACGCCGCCTGGCACGAGAACAAAGCGACGACATCTGAATACCTAGTCATTACGCCAGCGATCCTGGCGCAAAGGAGCAACTGTGACCCTGATCTACGGCCATCGCGGTGCCAAAGGCGAAGCACCGGAAAATACCCTGACCAGTTTTCAGGAATGCCTCAAGCACGGCGTTCGCCGTTGCGAACTGGACCTGCACCTGTCCATGGACGGCGAACTGATGGTCATCCATGACCCGACCCTCAAGCGCACCGCCGACCGGCGCGGCAAAGTCGTCGAGTATTCTGCGGCCGACCTGGTAAAGATGGACGCGCGCAAAGGCGGCCCGGGCTGGGTCAGCCCGTGCCCGATCCCACGCTTGGAGGAGCTGTTCGAAAAGTGTGACTTCGACCACTGGCAACTGGAAGTCAAAAGCGCCTCGCGCACCCGTGCCGCCACCACTGTGCTGGCGATTCGCGAAATGGCTGTGCGCTTTGGCCTGATGGACAAGGTCACGGTGACGTCGAGTTCGCGGGAAGTGCTCAAGGCCGCCGTGGAACTCACCCCGGACCTGTCACGCGGCCTGGTGGCCGAATACGCCTGGCTCGACCCGTTGAAGGTCGCGCAGAACTACGGCTGTGAATACCTGGCGTTGAACTGGACGCTGTGCACCCCTGAGCGGCTGGAAAAAGCCCAGCGCCAGGGTTTGCACGTGTCCGTGTGGACAGTCAACGAACCCGCGCTGATGCGCAGGCTCGCCGACTTCGGCGTAGATAGCCTGATTACAGACTTTCCCGGTTTGGCCACTGCCACCCTCGGGAATTACTGAAATCGGTCTCCCCGGCCGGCTCAGGCCACCGGCCGGAGCCGCTCAAAAAAGCCGGTTGAGGCCGTCGTAGGCGGCCACCCGATAGGCTTCGGCCATGGTCGGGTAGTTGAACGTGGTGTTGACGAAGTACTTGAGGGTGTTGAGATCACCCGGCTGGCTCATGATCGCCTGGCCGATATGCACGATCTCCGACGCCTGGTAGCCGAAGCAATGCACGCCGAGGACTTCCAGGGTTTCCCGGTGGAACAGGATCTTGAGCATGCCTTGCGGCTCACCGGCAATCTGCGCGCGCGCCATGCTCTTGAAGAACGCCTTGCCGACTTCGTAAGGCACCTTGGCCTTGGTCAGTTCGTGCTCGTTCTTGCCGATGGAGCTGATCTCGGGAATGGTGTAGATCCCGGTCGGCACATCGTTCACGTAGCGCCAGCTGCCATTGTCGACAATGCTGCCGGCGGCCGAACGGCCCTGGTCATGGGCGGCGCTGGCCAGGCTCGGCCAGCCGATCACATCACCGGCACCGTAGATGTTGGTCACGCAGGTGCGATAGTTCTCGTCCACTTCGATCTGGCCACGGCTGTTGACCTTGACCCCGATGTTCTCCATGCCCAGCTTGTCGGTGTTGCCGGTACGGCCGTTGCACCACAGCAAGGCGTCGGCCTTGATCTTCTTGCCGGACTTGAGGTGCAGGATCACCCCGTTGTCCAGGCCTTCGACCCGCTCGTACTCTTCGTTGTGACGCACGGTGATGTTGTTGTTGCTGAAGTGGTAGCTCAACGCCTGGGAGATTTCCGAGTCGAGGAAGCTGAGCAACTGGTCACGGTTGTCCACCAGTTCCACCAATACACCCAGGCCGCTGAAGATCGAGGCGTATTCACAGCCGATCACGCCGGCGCCGTAGATGATCAGCTTGCGCGGGGTGTGGCCCAGGCTGAGGATGGTGTCGCTATCGTAGATACGCGGGTGGTGGAAATCGATGTCCGCCGGGCGATACGGGCGCGAACCGGTAGCGATGATGATGTGCTTGGCCACCAGTTTCTCGACCACGCCGTTGGCGCAGACCACTTCGACGGTTTGCTCGTCGGCGAAGCTGCCGGTGCCGAAGAACAGGTCGACGCGGTTACGGGCGTAGTAGCCGGTACGCGAGGCGACTTGCTTGGAGATGACTTTTTCGGCGCTTTTCAACACGTCCGGGAACGAGAACCAGCGCGGCTCGCCAATGGCCCGGAACATCGGGTTGGTGTTGAACTGCATGATCTGGCGCACCGAGTGACGCAACGCCTTGGACGGGATGGTACCCAGGTGGGTGCAGTTGCCGCCGACCTGGCGACGGCTATCGACCATCGCCACCTTGCGCCCTGCTTTGGCAGCGTTCATCGCCGCACCTTCTCCAGCTGGGCCGGAACCCAGTACCACCACGTCATAGTTGTAGACAGCCATGCGTACTCCTCAGAACAGGCCAGGCGTACGGTTGGACGCCGGGCTAAATCATGCCGCGGCCAGCGGTCATGAAGGACAATTTGGCTCAAGTGTGTGAACCGGGGCACAGTCTATAGAAGGCCGAGCGCCGCGAACATTAACCCTTGGTCGCGTCGTAGGCCAGTGTTGCCATACTACAGGACGCAAATCAGCGCCGATTTCAGGATGAGCCATTATGCGACAACTATTTTTTTCTCCGATAGTTTAAGCGACGAGCTCCTCAATCACTGATACACACCCTTCACTGTAGGAGCGAGCTTGCTCGCGAAAAACCTGAGTACCACGCGTTAAACCAGAAGCGCTGCGTTATCGTTGATGGTTTTCGCGAGCAAGCTCGCTCCTACAGGTCCACATATGCCAGACACAAAAACGCCCCGAATAAGTCGGGGCGTTTTCATTCAGCGCTAAGGCTTAGCGCGGAAACGCAGGCGGGTTGACCCCAGCCATGTCTTCCATCACGCGAACCACCTGGCAGCTGTAACCGAACTCGTTGTCGTACCACACGTACAGCACAACGCGGTTGTCCTGGGTGATAGTCGCCTCGGCGTCCACCACACCGGCGTGGCGCGAGCCGACGAAGTCGGTGGAGACCACTTCCTGGGAATTGACGAAGTCGATCTGCTTGTGCAGGTCGGAGTGCAGCGCCATGTAGCGCAGGTACTCGTTCATCTCTTCACGGGTGGCGGCTTTCTCAAGGTTGAGGTTGAGAATGGCCATCGACACGTTTGGCGTCGGTACGCGGATCGCGTTACCGGTCAGCTTGCCGGCCAGCTCAGGCAGGGCCTTGGCGGCAGCAGTGGCAGCACCGGTCTCGGTGATCACCATGTTCAACGCGGCGCTGCGGCCACGGCGATCGCCCTTGTGGAAGTTGTCGATCAGGTTCTGGTCGTTGGTGTACGAGTGAACGGTTTCAACGTGACCGTTGACGATGCCGAACTTGTCATTCACAGCTTTGAGCACCGGCACAATGGCGTTGGTGGTGCAGGAAGCGGCGGACACGATCTTGTCGTCAGCGGTGATTTCAGCGTGGTTGATGCCGTGCACGATGTTCTTGAGCTTGCCTTTGCCAGGCGCAGTCAACACGACACGGTCGATACCCGGGCAAGCCAGGTGCTGGCCCAGGCCCTCGGCATCACGCCATACGCCGGTGTTGTCCACCAGCAGGGCGTCCTGGATGCCGTACTGGGTGTAATCCACCTCAGTCGGGTTCTTCGCGTAGATCACCTGGATCAGGTTACCGTTGGCGGTAATCGTGTTGTTTTCTTCATCGATGGTGATGGTGCCGTTGAACGAACCATGTACCGAATCGCGACGCAGCAGGCTGGCGCGTTTGGTCAGGTCATTCTCGGCGCCTTTGCGCACCACGATGGCACGCAGGCGCAGGCCGTCGCCGCCACCGGTTTTCTCGATCAGGATGCGCGCCAGCAAGCGGCCGATACGCCCGAAGCCGTACAGCACCACGTCGGTGCCCTTGCGAGGTGCGGCGTTTTGCTGGCCAACCAC
This sequence comes from Pseudomonas khavaziana, assembly GCF_036704165.1. Taxonomy (NCBI): domain Bacteria; kingdom Pseudomonadati; phylum Pseudomonadota; class Gammaproteobacteria; order Pseudomonadales; family Pseudomonadaceae; genus Pseudomonas; species Pseudomonas khavaziana. The sequence continues at coordinate 1,985,777 of NZ_CP129946.1, read as the reverse complement.
ATCGGCCATTTCTTCACGCACGAACTGCTCGGCGCTACGGCCGGCGCCTTCCTTGCGGAACTTGTAGGCCAGCTTGCCCAGGTCTACCGAGGCCGCGCCGAGCTTGAGCTCGCTCATGGCCTTGAGCAGTGGGAATGTTTCGTGGACGGAGAGTTCGCTGTCGTCGGCGGAGCGATGGCGCGCAAAGCGGTGCGCCTTGAGAATCGCGATGACAGACTGGTTGATCAGGCTGCGGCCATAGATCGAGCTCACCACATTGTTATTGCGGTACAGCTGGCCGATAAGCGGAATCATCGCTTCTGCGAGTGCTTCACGGTCGATCCATTCACCAAGACACTGGTCGGGCTTCTGAGTCACGGGAACCTTCCACATGTAGGGGCTGAAAAAAGGGGCTACATTATGTCGCCCGACTGCACGATGAGCAATGCGCGAGGGGCAACAAAAAGCCCTTGCAAAAAAATACCACCACGCTACAGCCCAGGAAATACGCGGGTTCCAGAAGGCCACTAGTAGAGCAGCCGGGGCGACTTGTCCGTAACCCTCCTAAACATTCGCGCTTTTTGGCACTACATATTGAGTCAAAACCCGGCATTGTTTGTCTTAGCCACTACATTTCCTACAAACCGTAATAGGCACAGTCAGCAACTGACAGGCGGCACCTCGGGCCGTTACAATTACCGACTTTGTCGCAACGCTTGGAGCTCAACCTTCCGTGCCCGTTCTGCGTCTACCGCTTCTCCCTGCTGCGGCAGGTAAACAGCACTGGGGCAACCTGCCCGGTGCCGCCCTGAGCCTGGCCATTGCCGAGGCTGCCAGCGCAGCCCAGCGCTTTACCCTGCTGCTTACCGCCGACAGCCAAAGTGCCGAACGGCTGGAGCAGGAGCTGAGCTTCTTCGCCCCGGATTTACCGGTGCTGCATTTTCCCGACTGGGAAACCCTGCCCTACGACCTGTTCTCGCCGCACCAGGACATCATTTCCCAGCGCATCGCCAGCCTGTACCGCCTGCCGGAACTGGCTCACGGCGTGCTGGTGGTGCCGATCACCACGGCCCTGCATCGCCTGGCGCCGACCAAGTTCCTGCTGGGCAGCAGCCTGGTGCTGGATATCGGTCAGAAGCTCGACGTAGAACAAATGCGCACGCGCCTGGAAGCCAGCGGCTACCGCTGCGTCGACACGGTGTACGAACACGGTGAGTTCGCAGTGCGCGGCGCGCTGATCGACCTGTTCCCGATGGGCAGCAAGTTGCCGTATCGCATCGACCTGTTCGATGACGAAATCGAGACTCTGCGCACCTTCGATCCGGAAAACCAGCGTTCCATCGACAAGGTCGACTCGATCAAGCTGCTGCCGGCGCGGGAATTCCCGCTGCAAAAAGACGCGGTCACGCGCTTCAAGGCGCGCTTTCGTGAACGCTTTGACGTGGACTTCCGCCGCTGCCCGATCTTCCAGGACCTGAGCAGCGGGATTACCCCGGCCGGTATCGAGTACTACCTGCCGCTGTTTTTCGACGAAACCTCCACCCTGTTCGATTACCTGCCCCAGGACACCCAGGTGTTCTCGTTGCCGGGCATCGAGCAGGCGGCGGAAAACTTCTGGAACGATGTGCGCAACCGCTACGAAGAGCGCCGCGTCGATCCGTCCCGGCCTTTATTGCCGCCTGCCGAACTGTTCCTGCCGGTGGAAGACTGCTTCGCCCGTCTGAAAAACTGGCCGCGTGTCGTTGCGAGCCAGCAGGATGTGGACGCCGGCAGTGGCCGTGAGCGCTTTCCGGCGGGGATGCTGCCGGACCTGGCGATCCAGGCCAAGGCCACCCAACCGCTGGAAGCCCTGTCCAACTTCCTCGGTGACTTTCCCGGCCGCGTGCTGTTTACCGCCGAGTCCGCCGGGCGCCGCGAAGTGCTGCTGGAGCTGTTGGAACGCCTGAAACTGCGGCCCAAGACAGTCGACAGCTGGCCGGACTTTGTCGCCAGTAAAGAGCGCCTGGCGATCACCATCGCGCCACTGGACGAAGGGCTGCTGCTGGACGACCCGGCGCTCGCGCTGATTGCCGAAAGCCCACTGTTCGGCCAGCGCGTGATGCAGCGCCGTCGCCGTGAGAAGCGCGCAGACGCCAACAATGACGCGGTGATCAAGAACCTCACCGAACTGCGCGAAGGTGCGCCGGTGGTGCATATCGACCACGGAGTCGGCCGCTACCTGGGCTTACAGACCCTGGAGATCGACAACCAGGCCGCCGAATTCCTCACCATGGAATACGCCGAGGGCGCCAAGCTTTATGTGCCGGTGGCCAGCCTGCACCTGATCGCCCGCTACACCGGCAGCGACGATGCCCTTGCACCGTTGCACCGCCTGGGCTCCGAGACCTGGCAGAAAGCCAAGCGCAAGGCCGCCGAACAGGTACGCGACGTGGCCGCCGAACTGCTCGACATCTATGCCCGCCGCGCGGCCCGCGAAGGCTACGCGTTCGCCGACCCGAAAGCCGACTACGCCACCTTCAGCGCCGGCTTCGCCTTCGAAGAAACCCCGGACCAGCAGACCACCATCGAAGCGGTGCGCGCCGACATGCTCGCACCCAAGCCGATGGACCGCCTGGTGTGTGGCGACGTGGGCTTCGGCAAAACCGAAGTGGCGATGCGCGCAGCCTTCATTGCGGTACACGGCGGCAAGCAAGTGGCGATCCTGGTGCCCACTACCCTGCTCGCCCAGCAGCACTACAACAGCTTCCGCGACCGTTTTGCCGACTGGCCAGTGACCGTGGAGGTGATGAGCCGCTTCAAGTCCGCCAAGGAAGTGAACGCCGCCATCGCCGACCTGGCCGAAGGCAAGATCGATATCGTCATCGGCACCCACAAGCTGCTGTCGGACGATGTGAAGATCAAGAACCTGGGCCTGGTGATCATCGACGAAGAGCACCGCTTTGGCGTGCGCCAGAAAGAACAGCTCAAGGCCCTGCGCAGTGAAGTCGACATTCTCACCCTCACCGCTACGCCGATTCCGCGCACGCTGAACATGGCGGTGTCGGGCATGCGCGACCTGTCGATCATCGCTACGCCGCCGGCGCGTCGCCTGTCGGTGCGCACCTTTGTGATGGAACAGAACAAGAGCACGGTCAAGGAAGCACTGCTGCGCGAACTGCTGCGTGGCGGCCAGGTGTACTACCTGCACAACGATGTGAAGACCATCGAGAAATGTGCCGCCGACCTCGCCGAGCTGGTGCCCGAAGCACGCATCGCCATCGGCCACGGGCAGATGCGCGAGCGCGAACTCGAGCAGGTGATGAGCGACTTCTACCACAAGCGCTTCAACGTGCTGATCGCCTCGACCATCATCGAGACCGGCATCGACGTGCCGAGCGCCAACACCATTATCATCGAGCGCGCCGACAAGTTCGGCCTCGCCCAGCTGCACCAGCTGCGCGGGCGCGTCGGGCGCAGTCACCACCAGGCCTATGCCTACCTGCTCACGCCGCCGCGCCAGCAAATTACCGGCGACGCGGAAAAGCGCCTGGAAGCCATCGCCAACACTCAGGACCTCGGCGCCGGCTTCGTGCTGGCCACTAACGACCTGGAAATCCGTGGCGCCGGCGAACTGCTCGGCGACGGCCAGAGCGGGCAGATCCAGGCGGTCGGCTTCACCCTGTATATGGAGATGCTCGAACGCGCAGTGAAAGCCATCCGCAAGGGCGAGCAACCGAACCTCGACCAACCCCTGGGCGGCGGCCCGGAGATCAACCTGCGCTTGCCGGCGCTGATTCCCGAAGACTACCTGCCGGATGTGCATGCACGGCTGATCCTCTACAAGCGCATCGCCTCGGCCACCGACGAAGAAGGTCTCAAGGACCTGCAAGTGGAAATGATCGACCGCTTCGGCCTGTTGCCGGAACCGACCAAGAACCTGGTGCGCCTGACCCTGCTCAAGTTGCAGGCCGAGCAGCTGGGGATCAAGAAGGTCGACGCCGGGCCGCAGGGCGGGCGCATCGAATTCGAAGCGCAGACGCCGGTAGACCCCTTGGTGCTGATCAAGCTGATCCAGGGCCAGCCCAACCGCTACAAGTTCGAAGGGGCTACGCTGTTCAAGTTCATGGTGCCGATGGAACGCGCCGAAGAACGCTTCAATACCCTGGAGGCGCTGTTTGAGCGCCTCATCCCGAAATCCGCTTGAAGGACGCCGCCATGCGCCTGTTCCGCTTTCTGAGCCTGTTGTTGGTGGTACTCGCGCCGTCGGCATTTGCCGACAGCCCGTACCAGGTGGAAATGATCCTGGTGCGCCAGAATGCCGAGCCGGTGATCAACAGTCGCGCCGCGCCGGAAAACTGGGATGAAGGCGCGCCGCGCCTGGGTGAGCGGCTGAGCCCGCCGCGCCTGGGCAACATCGTCGACAAGCTGCGCGCCGATGCCAAATACACGGTGCTCGCCCACAAGGCCTGGGAACAGAACCTGGGCGAGCAGCCGGTCAAAGTCGCGATTACCGACGGTCAGGAGCAATTCGGCCAATTCCCCATCGAAGGTGTGTTGAGCCTGCAATTGGGGCGTTTTACCGATATTGACGCGGATTTCTGGATCAACCAGTTCGACAATAACGGCAGCGTGATTGCCAGCGAACACCTGAGCCAGAAAGACGTGCGCACCAAGAACAACCAGCTCAACTACCTGGACAGCGGGCATCTGGCGCTGCTGATCAAAATCACCTCGCTGACCGCCAAGCCACCCAGCGCACCACCGCCCGAGCTTCAGGACTGATCCTGCGCCATGCCCCTGACGTCGTCACTGACCAAACCCCTGGCCCCTTCGTGGGCCAATCGCTTTAAAGAGCAAAGCCTTGAGCGCGGGCGGCGCTACGCCCTGGAAAACCGCGTGCGCATCGTCGAGTGCGGCGACAGCACCATCACCGCCAGTTGCGAAGGCTCGGGCGGCAACGTTTACCGCCAGACCATCTCACTGCGCGAATCGGCCAAGGGCATGCTGATCCTGGTGGACAGCCGTTGTACGTGCCCGGTGCATACCAACTGCAAACATATCGCAGCGGTGCTGCTCAAGGTCCAGGAAACCCTGGCCTACCCGGCGGCGGCCCAGGATGCAGAGCTGCTCGAGAAACTCCAGGCCGTACTGGATAACCGAGTGGTGTTGCCACAGGTGGTCATGGAGGATGTACAGCCCGTGCCACGCCTGTGGCTGGCCAGTGTGGAATTCAGCGCGTTCGAGCCGCGCAACGGCAAGATGCAGCGCTATATCCAGCACCGTGCGGCGCTGTCGTTCAACTACCTGGGCAATTATGTCAGCGGGCAAAAGAATGCCGACATTATCGTGCGCCAGGAAACCCAGAGCCTGCGCATCAAACGCCATCCCGAGCTGGAACAACCCTATCGCGAGCAACTGCGCCTGCTCGGCTTCAAGATCGCCACGCGCCAGAGCAAGGCCTTGCCGGAAAGTGCCGGCGAGTTGTTCGAGATGGTCAATGACAGCGCCTGGCTGAACTTTACCCTCAATGCATCGCCGACCTTGCGTGCCGAGGGCTGGGAGCTGCAGATCGATGAAGATTTCGGTTTTGACCTGAGCCCCGTCGATGACTGGTATGCCACGGTAGAGGAAGGCCCGGAGCGCGACTGGTTCGATCTGGAGCTGGGCATTATCGTCAACGGCGAACGCTTGAGCCTGCTGCCGATCCTGTTGAACCTGATGCGCTCCCACACCGAGATCCTCAACCCGGAAAAAGTAGCACGGCGCCGTGATGATGAGCTGATCCTGGTGAATATCCCCGGCCTGCCCAACGGCGGCCATGGCCCGCTGCAAGTAGCGCTGCCCTACGGCCGCTTGAAACCGGTACTGGCCACCCTCGGCGAGTTCTATTTGCAGGAGCCCGGTACGACCGCCCTGCGCCTGGCCAAGGCCGACGCAATTCGCCTCAACCCGCTGGAAGACCTGCCGTTGCAATGGGAAGGCGGCGAGAAGATCCGCAACTTCGCCCAACGCCTGCGCGATATCAAGGACTTCACCTGCGTGGCGCCCGAGGGACTGAACGCGACTTTGCGCCCTTATCAGTTGGAAGGCTTGAGCTGGATGCAGTCGCTGCGCCAGCTGGAAGTGGGCGGAATTCTTGCGGACGACATGGGCCTGGGCAAAACCCTGCAAACCCTTGCGCATATTCTTACCGAAAAAATCGCCGGGCGCCTTGATCGGCCGTGCATGGTAGTGATGCCTACCAGCCTGATCCCGAACTGGCTCGATGAGGCTGCGCACTTTACCCCGCAACTCAAGGTATTGGCGCTGTACGGTGCCTCGCGCAAAAAGCACTTCGCCAACCTCCAGGACTACGACCTGCTGCTGACTACCTATGCCTTGCTGCCCAAGGACGTCGAACAGCTTGCCGCCCTACCCTTGCACGTGCTGATCCTCGACGAAGCGCAATACATCAAGAACCCTTCGAGCAAGGCCGCCCAGGCTGCACGCGAGCTGAACGCCCGCCAGCGCCTGTGCCTGAGCGGCACACCGCTGGAAAACCACCTGGGTGAGCTGTGGTCACTGTTCCACTTCCTGTTGCCGGGCTGGCTGGGCGACGTGAAGAGCTTCAACCGTGATTACCGCGTGCCCATTGAAAAGCGCGCCAGTGAGGTACGCTTGCAGCACCTCAACGGTCGGATCAAACCGTTTCTGCTGCGCCGCACCAAGGAACAGGTGGCGACAGAGCTGCCGCCCAAGACTGAAATCATCCACTGGGTCGACCTCAACGAGGCCCAGCGCGACGTGTACGAAACCATGCGCCTGGCCATGGATAAAAAGGTCCGAGATGAGATCACCCGCAAGGGCGTGGCCCGCAGCCAGATCATCATTCTTGAAGCCCTGCTCAAGCTGCGTCAGGTGTGCTGCGACCTGCGCCTGGTCAACGATACCAGCCTGGCGGTGCGTGGCAGCAGCTCGGGCAAGCTCGACAGCCTGATGGAAATGCTCGACGAGCTATTTGCCGAGGGCCGGCGGATCCTGCTGTTCTCACAGTTCACCTCGATGCTGAGCCTGATCGAGATCGAGCTGAAAAAACGCGGGACTGCCTACGCACTGCTGACCGGGCAGACCCGTGACCGGCGTACACCGGTAAAGGACTTCCAGAGCGGCAAGCTGCAGATCTTTCTAATCAGCTTGAAAGCCGGTGGCGTAGGCTTGAACCTGACCGAAGCCGACACTGTGATTCATTACGACCCGTGGTGGAACCCGGCCACGGAAAACCAGGCCACTGACCGTGCGTACCGTATCGGGCAGGAAAAGCCGGTGTTCGTGTACAAGATGATTGCGCGGGGAACGGTGGAAGAAAAAATCCAGCACCTGCAGAAAGAGAAGTCCGACTTGGCAGCGGGTGTGCTGGACGGGCGTACGACTGGGGATTGGCAGTTGGGTAATGAAGAGATTGAAGCGTTGTTTGCGCCGTTGCCTAATAAGCAAGAAAAGCGCTGACTGTTCCATCGCCATCGGGGGCAAGCCCCCTCCCACATTTTGATTTGTGAATAGATTCAAGTGTGGGAGCGGGCTTGCTCGCGAAGGGGCGCCGCGATTTTCAGCCAGGTAAAGGTGCAAACAGCGCCTCAATATCCCGCTGTTCCAGCTTCCAACCCGCACCGGCGCCACCTTCCAGCACGCCATCGGCCAACGCGGCCTTCTCCAACTGCAACGCCTGAATCTTCTCCTCGACCGTGCCCCGGGCAATCATCTTGTACACGAACACCGGCTTTTCCTGGCCTATACGATAAGCTCGGTCAGTAGCCTGGTTCTCCACGGCCGGGTTCCACCACGGGTCGTAATGAATCACCGTATCGGCCGCCGTCAGGTTCAAGCCCGTACCGCCCGCTTTCAGGCTGATCAGGAACAACGGTGTCTTGCCGTCCTGGAAGTTCTTCACTGGCGTACGTCGGTCAAGGGTGTCTCCCGTCAGGATCGAATACTCGACCCCACGCTGCTTGAGCTCTTCTTCAATCAACGCCAGCATCGAGGTGAATTGCGAGAACAACAAAATCCGCCGCCCCTCGCTGAGTAACTCTTCCAGCATTTCCATCAAGCTGCCCAGCTTGCCAGTGCCGGCCTTGGCAGCCTTAGTCAACGGTGCAGACTTGACCAGCCGCAAGTCACAGCACACCTGGCGCAGTTTGAGCAGGGCTTCAAGAATGATGATCTGGCTGCGGGCCACGCCATGACGACTGATTTCGTCGCGCACCTTTTTATCCATCGCCACGCGCACCGTTTCGTAGACATCCCGCTGCGCATCGCTCAGCTCGACCCAGTGCACGATTTCTGTCTTGGGCGGCAATTCCTTCGCGACCTGCTCCTTTTTCCTTCGCAACAAGAACGGTTTGATACGCGCCGTGAGATGTTGCATCCGCTGGGCATTACCGTGCTTCTCGATGGGCGTGCGGTAATCGCGATTAAAGGTCTTGCTATCGCCCAACCAGCCCGGCAACAGGAAGTGAAACAGCGACCACAGCTCGCCCAGATGGTTTTCCAGAGGCGTGCCGCTCAAGCATAAACGCTGACCGGCCTCCAACTGACGAGCTGCCTGGGCCGCCTTGCTGTTGGGGTTCTTGATATTTTGCGCTTCGTCGAGAATCAGCACGCTCCAGCGCTGAGGCTGCAGGACTTCAAGGTCCCGCGGCAACAGCGCATAGGTGGTGAGCACCAGGTCGTAATCGGTCAAGCGCGCGAAGTCAGCCTGACGCTGCGCACCGTGCAGCGCCAGGACTTTGAGCTGTGGCGTGAAGCGTGCAGCTTCGTCCACCCAGTTCGGGATCAAGCTGGTGGGCATTACCGCCAGTGCAGGCGCCTGCAAACGGCCAGACTGCTTTTCGCAGAGCAGATGGGCGAGCGCCTGCAGGGTTTTACCAAGCCCCATGTCGTCACCCAGAATACCGCCGACTTCCAGCTCGCGCAGGGTTTGCATCCAGTTCAACCCTTCGAGCTGATAGCCTCGTAGTTCCGCGTTCAGGCCCCGAGGAGCCGGCACATGAACGTGAATGGAGTCTTTAAGACGCTTGGCGAAATCACGCAGCCGCTCGCCGCCCTGCCACACCAAGGGTAGTGCATCCAGGTTACTGAGCCGTGCCGCATCCGGCGCACTCAGCCGCAGTGCATCGCCTTCCGGTGCACGCAGGTAGAGTTCGCCGAGGGTCGCCATCAGGGGTTTGATACGACCGTAGGGCAGCGCGACTTTGGTTTGAGTGCGGGCGCCCAGACTGACTAATACGCGCTCCTGATCATCACGCTCGGCCATGTAGGCAGCATCAAGCAGCTTGGGTTGACGACGCATCAAGTCAAGTACGATTGGCAGCAGGCTGTGACGCTCGCCGTTGACCTCAATGCCCAGCTCAAGGTCAAACCACTCGTGGCCGGGCGACTCTTCGATGTCCGCGTACCAGCCGTCTACGGCCTCTACATCGTAATAAAACCCCGGATGGATGACGACGTCCCACCCTGCCTCACGCAAAACCGACAGCTCGCTCTCAACAAACGCCAACCAGGCTTCATCATTGGGTAGATCGAACATCTCTCCTGCACCGGCAGGCAGCGCACGGGTTTTGCGATTGGCCGCTTTAAAGCCGATTTTTGTGAGCGTCTTGCGCAGGGCTTTTTCAGCCGCCGGCTTGCGTTGGATGCGCTGGGTTTCGGTGCCGTTGAGAAACAGGATGTCCTCAGTGCCCTTGCCGCTGACCTGGCTGGTGTTGTAGCGGAAAGCCAAGGCAGCGCGGTGTTCCAGGATGGACATCCGCCGATAGTCGGTCTGGCTATAGCCGTAGGATTCATCGCTTCCCAAGGTGAGGCAGCCTTGTGGTTCCAGCGTATCCACGACGAGCTCGGTCAGCTCGCGCGGCGGAGGAATCACCTTGGACGCCGCGCTGATGCGATGACTGAATAACGCGACTTGATCAGCAGGAATCATCGGCAAGTTGCACAGATGCATGGCCAGATTCTCATCCAACCCGTGCTCAACCACCCCGATTGCCATGTTATCGAGGTCAAGATAATGAAGCGGTTTGAGGGGCAACACTTCGTCCAACTCGAGCCCGTCACTGATCCAACTGGGAATGTAATTGCCATCGGGCATCACAGCCCAATCGAAACGAGCGGTGCGGGCCGGGCCAGGGTTAAGCGCCAGTCTTGGGCCCACCTCAAGAAACAAGCGCTGGGTTTTCAGCGCCAATTGGAGAATTTCGACCCCTGGCTCGCCGGCCAGCTGATAACTGGTGCTATAGGAGCCATAAGACCGGCTCAACAACAGCAATCGGCAAATGCGTATATCCAGCTCATGCATATAGGCTGGAGCACGTCGCAATGTCTCATCGATCGAATACAACGGCTTGATATCGCTGTAGTCACCTTTCTTCGTCACGCGAGCCCGATATACCTCCAGTGACCACCTCATTGAATAAGCATCGGGGGCGAGTTGGTACAGCAGACAGGTACCGGTGTTCTTGTGTTGTACCTCATCCGCAGGAGTGGGCTTGGGGATACTCTCAAGCCAGTTTTCGAGCTGCGGGCTCAGACGGTCAGCCACCTGCTTTTTCGGGGCATTCAGCTCGTCATACAGCACGGTCAACGTAAACAAGGTCGCAGCGGCGTGCTTGCAGTTGATCGCCACCGGGCAGGAACACACACACCTGATGCCCGTCCAACGGGATGCTGCACCCTCCAGGGTAATCGCCAGGGTATAGACATTACGGCCAGACCCCTTGCACTGTGCAATCAGTCTGTCCTGTCCGAATTCTTTTATCTCAAGACGATTTTCGCCAGCATACTCAAACCCACGCTCCAGAGAACGAGGGTCGAAGTATTCCTGCCAATCCAACTCGACGATACGTGCAATCAGGTCATTCATGGAACAGAACTCTACAACGGTCAGCAGTGAGATTTAAAGCAGGGCGACTCCTACAAGGCGGTAAGAGATAGCTACAGCCACATTCAGACGCTTCTTACACCAAGCGTCTTTAACAGCACAGGCGCCGCTTACTCAATCAGCTGAGCGTCCCGCAACGCTGTGAGAGCCGTCAACCAGCGCGGATCCTGTTTGTAATCAGTCGACGCAACCGCCTGCCCACGCATACGCGCAATCCGCGCCGACGGCGTGACCTTCATCCGCTGCGCGGCGGTGAGTGCCAGCTCGGCAGCCGCGCGGTCATTGCATACCAGCCCCATATCACAACCCGCCGTCAGCGCCGCCTCGATCCGACTGGCCGCGTCGCCGACCACATGGGCGCCCGCCATGGACAGGTCATCACTGAAAATCACCCCGTCGAACTGCAATTCGCCGCGCAGGATGTCCTGCAACCAGCGGCGCGAGAAGCCGGCGGGCTGGCTGTCCACCTGCGGGTAGATCACGTGCGCGGGCATCACTGCGGCCAATTGCTTGCTCAAGCGTGCGAAAGGCACTAGGTCATTGGCGCGAATCTGTTCCAGGCTACGCTCATCATTGGGAATGGCGACGTGGGAATCGGCCTCGGCCCAACCGTGGCCAGGGAAGTGTTTGCCGGTGGCGGCCATGCCGGCGCTGTTCATACCACGGATGAAGGCGCCAGCGAGGACGGCGGCACGCTCGGGGTCGCCTTCGAATGCACGGGTGCCGACCACGGCGCTGCGTTGATAGTCGAGGTCCAGTACCGGCGCAAAACTCAGGTCAAGGCCCACGGCCAGCACTTCAGTGGCCATGATCCAGCCGCACTGTTCCGCCAGGTATTCAGCGTTGGGGTTATCAGCCAAAGCGCGCATGGCCGGCAGGCGCACGAAGCCTTGGCGCAGGCGCTGTACGCGGCCACCTTCCTGGTCGACCGCCAGCAGCAAGTCCGGGCGCACTGCACGAATCGCCGCGCTCAACTCGCGAACCTGGCGTGGGTGCTCGATATTGCGCGCAAAAATGATCAGGCCGCCCACTTCCGGTTGGCGCAACAGATGGCGATCCTCGGCCGTCAGCCAGGTACCAGCCACGTCGACCATCAAAGAACCTTGCAGGGCAGCAGTCATAAACCTTCCTTAAATAACGCACACAACCCGTCACCCTTACCAGACACGGCAAGCACGACGGGTTGCGAATAGATAGCTGAAATCGGCATGGCGGCTAGCTTAGCGGATGCAAGCGGCCGCGCACACCCGGGGGGCAGTCAAACCTTGGCGGCGGTTGGCACGGTTTTGCTGCGCGGGCGCAGCTGTGCAGAGGCCATGGCCGGGTCGGTGACGCCGGTTTCGGCGCGCATGCCGGCCGCAAGAAACGGCACCATCAGGCGCATCACCTGCTCGATGGAGGTGTTCACCCCGAAATCGGTCTCGGCAATCGCCCGCAAAGCCTTGATACCGGACATGCTGAAAGCCGCGGCGCCGAGCATGAAATGCACGCGCCAGAACAGTTCGATAGGTGGAATACGCGGGGCGGCTTCGTTGACCAGCAACATATAGCGGCGGAACACCTTGCCGTACATGTCTTCCAGGTAACGCCGCAGGTGGCCCTGGCTCTGGCTGAACGCCAGGCCCAGCAGGCGCATGAAGATCGACAGGTCATTGCCGCTGCGTGGCTGCACGACCAACGCTTGCTCAACGAGGATTTCCAGCAGGTCTTCCAGGCTCGGCTTGTGATCGGCCTTGGCCTGACGGCGCTCCAGCTCACGATCAAGACTGGCGCAGAACGGCCCCAGGAAGCGTGAGAATACGGCTTGGATCAGGGCTTTTTTTGAACCGAAATGGTAGTTCACCGCGGCAAGGTTGACCCCCGCCTTGCTGGTGATCAGCCGCAGTGAGGTTTCAGCAAATCCTTTTTCCGCGAACAACTGCTCGGCAGCATCGAGAATGCGTTCAACGGTTTCCGACTGGGCCATGGCTACTCCGCCTGACAAACACTTGTTTGAAACATACGTTTCAGAGTGTGTCTTGTCAAGCCTGCGGGTTCGCTTTCCGGCCGGGCAGTCATCCTGAACATGGCTATTTAACCACATCCCTCTCGCTCTGTAGGCAGCACTATTCCTGGGCTGTAGGAAGGATGACGCATGACCGTCCAGCGGAGTCGGTGAAAAGGATGATTGCCAAGCGCAGTCCACTGTATATAATCCCAGTCACTGTATAAAAAGACAGAGCGATCAACATGCTAAAACTGACGCCACGCCAAGCTGAGATTCTGGCTTTTATCAAGCGCTGCCTTGATGACAATGGTTACCCGCCGACCCGCGCGGAGATTGCCCTGGAATTGGGGTTCAAATCCCCGAATGCCGCAGAAGAACACCTCAAGGCCCTCGCCCGCAAAGGCGCGATCGAGATGACCCCGGGTGCCTCGCGAGGTATTCGCATCCCTGGCTTTGAAGCCAAGGCCGACGAATCGACATTGCCGATCATCGGTCGCGTCGCCGCCGGTGCGCCGATTCTGGCGCAGCAGCACGTCGAGGAATCCTGCAACATCAACCCGACGTTTTTCCATCCTCGCGCCGACTACCTGCTGCGCGTGCACGGCATGAGCATGAAGGACGTGGGCATTTTCGATGGCGACCTGCTGGCCGTCCACACCACCCGAGAAGCCCGTAATGGCCAGATCGTCGTGGCCCGGATCGGCGATGAAGTCACCGTCAAGCGCTTCAAACGTGAAGGCAGCAAGGTCTGGCTCCTGGCCGAGAACCCTGAATTCGCCCCGATTGAAGTGAACCTGAAAGACCAGGACCTGGTGATCGAAGGCTTGAGTGTCGGCGTTATTCGCCGCTAAAGGAGGCATCATGCAGCTCGTGCACACCCCACAACACGCCCAATTGTCGCTGTTCGAGGCCTTCATGGCCCAACCCCTTGCACCCATCCTCAAGGAAACGGTCGAGACTCCCTGGGGCGGCGAGCCCGAGGCATTCAGTGAATTGTCGTTGCGCGGTGCAGCTGAGAGCTGCCTGAACCTGCTGGCTCCCATTCTGCGCGACTTGAGCGAAGACAAGGACGCACGCTGGCTGACGCTGATCGCCCCGCCCGCCAGCCTGACCCAGGCTTGGCTGCGGGAGGCCGGTCTCAACCGTGAGCGTATCCTGTTGCTACAACCACGCGGAACGCAGAGTGCCCAACAGTTGACCTGCGAAGCCTTGCGCCTGGGTCGTAGTCATACGGTGGTGAGTTGGTTGAATCCGCTGAATGCCAGCGCCAAGCAACAGCTGATCAGTGCCGCACGCACAGGTGATGCACAGAGCTTGAATATTCGCTTGGGATAGAAGGGCTTGTCGTGGCGAGCGAGCTTGTTATCTGGGCTCAGTGAAGAACCCGCGGGCCTTCGTCTTTCTCAGGCTCGCCTTCCGCCAGGCGGCCTGCCATCTGCACGCCCACGCTCAACATGGCCTTAGCCACTTCCACATGCTGACCCTGCAGGAACACTTTGGCATCTTCGGAAAAATCCAGAATGACCAGAGAACCTTCGTCCTCAGCTCGGCGCAGTTCAATTCGGCCATCAGGCAGTTCAACAATTTCCAGAAAGGACGTTGGCATAAAAATCTGTTCTCCACGAAAGGCCGGGATTATATCAGTCATCCACCCAGCCTCGCAGGTAACTGGGCAGGTTTCTTTACGGCTTGATGAATGGTGCCGGGCCAATTCGCTTCAAATGTAGGAGCAAGCTTGCTCGCGAAAAACCCACAGGCGCCGCGTTCATTCAGGAAACACGCGTTATCGTTGACGTTTTTCGTGAACAAGCTCGCTCCTGCACAGGGCAATATCGGGCAAGCCCGCTTTAACCCTCAGCACTCGTTCAAACCCTCACGAAACCTCAGCGCCATCTTTTTCAGCTCCTGGCGCCAGCCTTCCAATTCCTCGCGGCTCAAGGGCTTGGGCTCATCCTGTTCCAACGCCACGGCGACGATCAGCGGCTGGGTGACATCCCCCTTAGGCACATGGGGAATACGCGGCGGCTGAAACATATCCGCATGCGCCTTGAGCAGCCGCGCCACCCAACTGTCAGGGCTCTGGGCCATTTCCACCAACTCGGCCAACTCAGGGATGGCCATGGAATCCAGCACTTCACGATTCACGATCATTTCCGCACGGGGCGAACCGGCCTGGGGCAAGCGGTAGAACCCGGCGATTTCATGACACAGCCCCAGCAAGGCACCATACAGATGGAACAAGGCCGCCTCGCGCCCCGCCTGGACCAGCGCGATGGCGTTCATCTCCTTCCCTTCCTCGGCACGGCCAAGGGCCTCCAGGGACAAACCCGCGAAGTAAATTTTCTGATTGGTACGGGTATAGAGTTCGTTGGCCATGACGGCAATCTCCACAACGAATAGGCGTGATGCTGGCTGAACAGTGTCACGGAACGGCCGGGCGTACTGCAAGTGCAAAAAACGAGCGCTCAGAAAGGTCGGGACTTCACTTTCCGGAACAGAGCAGATCCAAATGCGGGAGGGGGCTTGCCCCGATGGCGGTGGGTCAGTTACAGATGTATCAACTGACACTCCCTCATCGGGAGCAAGCCCCCTCCCACATTTGGATCTTCAGCACATGCGATGGATCAAGCGCCCTGGCGCTTGTCCTCGACCTTCCACTTGCCACCGTCGTAGAACGCTTTCCAGCCGGTAGGCTTGCCGTCCACTTCGGTCTGCACGTACTGCTCTTTGGTCTTACGACTGTAGCGGATCACGGCTGGACGACCATCCGGGTCCTTCTTCGGCGCTTCACACAGGAAGTGATACTTGGGATCGATCTCGTCCTTGTGCGGCACGATTTCCATCACCAGCGGTGCACGGGTCTCGCGGTTTTTCGGGAACTGGCTGGCCGCCAGGAACAGGCCCGAAGCACCGTCACGCAGGATGTAGGTGTCGTTGACCTTCTCGCACTTGAGCTCGGGCATCTTCACCGGGTCCATCTTCGGCGGCGCCGCGTCACCGCTTTTCAGCAGTTTGCGGGTGTTTTTGCACGTAGGATTGGTGCAGCCGAAGAACTTGCCGAAACGGCCGGTCTTGAGTTGCATCTCGCTGCCGCACTTGTCGCATTCAAGGCTCGGGCCTTCGTAGCCCTTGATGCGGTAGGTGCCCTCTTCAATCTCGTAGCCATTGCAATCCGGGTTGTTACCGCAGATGTGCAGCTTATGCTTCTCGTCCAGCAGGTAGGCGTCCATCGCCGTGCTGCAGATCGGGCAGCGGTGCTTGCCACGCAATACCAGCGACTCGGATTCGCCCTCGTCATCGGCCGCGATTTCGTCACCCGGCACCAGGTTGACGGTCGCCTTGCAGCGCTCTTTCGGCGGCAGGCTGTAACCTGAGCAACCGAGGAACACGCCGGTGGACGCAGTACGAATCTGCATCGGACGGCCACAGGTCAGGCACGGGATGTCGGTCATCACCGGCTGGTTGGCACGCATGCCGCTCTCAGGGCTTTCAGCCACTTCGAGTTTTTTCTTGAAGTCGCCGTAGAACTCGTCGAGCACGTTTTTCCAGTCGCGCTCGCCCTGGGCCACGTCATCGAGGTTCTCTTCCATGCCGGCAGTGAAGCCGTAGTCCATCAGGTTGGAGAAGCTCTCGGACAGGCGCTCGGTAACGATGTCGCCCATCTTTTCCGAATAGAAACGACGGTTGTGCAGCGCGACGTAGCCACGATCCTGGATGGTGGAAATGATCGCCGCATAGGTCGACGGGCGACCGATACCGCGTTTTTCCATCTCCTTCACCAGGCTGGCTTCCGAGTAACGGGCAGGCGGCTTGGTGAAGTGCTGGGACGGGTCGAGCTTGATCAGCTTCAACGTATCGCCCTGGGCCATGTCCGGCAGCACGTCGTCATCGCCTGGCTTGGCGATTTGCGGCATGACGCGGGTGTAGCCGTCGAACTTGAGAATACGGCCCTTGGCACGCAGCTCGAAGTCGCCAGCGCCCACGCTGACAGTGGTAGACAGGTATTGCGCCGGCAGCATCTGGCAGGCCAGGAACTGGCGCCAGATCAGCTCGTAGAGGCGCTCAGCGTCACGCTCCATGCCGCTCAGCTTGGAGGGCTCGGTGTTGGCATCGGAAGGACGAATCGCTTCGTGAGCCTCCTGGGCGCCCTCTTTGCTGCTGTAGACGTTCGGCTTCTCCGGCAGGTACTTCTTGCCGAATTCGCTTTCAATATAGGTACGCGCCATTGCCACCGCGTCTTGCGACAGGTTGGTGGAGTCGGTACGCATATAAGTGATGTAGCCGGCTTCGTACAGACGCTGGGCCATCATCATGGTTTTCTTCACCCCGAAGCCCAGGCGGTTGCTCGCGGCCTGTTGCAGGGTGGAGGTGATGAACGGCGCCGACGGCTTGCTGCTGGTCGGTTTGTCTTCGCGCTTGACGATGCTGTAGCTGGAAGCCTTGAGCTTTTCCAGCGCAGCCATGGCCTGGGCTTCGTTCAGCGGCTTGAAGGCCTCGCCTTTCTCTCGCGCCACTTCGAAGCGCACATTGGCACCCTTGGCGGTGCCGAGATCGGCGTGGACTTCCCAGTATTCTTCGGGGTTGAACGCACGGATTTCGCGTTCACGCTCTACCACCAGCTTGACCGCTACCGATTGCACACGACCGGCGGACAGGCCACGGGCGATCTTCGCCCATAGCAGTGGCGAGACCATGTAACCCACCACGCGATCGAGGAAACGACGTGCTTGCTGGGCGTTGACGCGGTCAATGTCCAGCTCCCCTGGCTTGGAGAAGGCTTCCTGGATGGCTTTCTTGGTGATTTCGTTGAACACCACACGCTTGTAGCGGCTGTCATCGCCGCCGATGGCTTCGCGCAGGTGCCAGGCAATGGCTTCCCCTTCGCGGTCCAAGTCCGTCGCGAGATAGATGGTGTCAGCATCCTTGGCGAGCCGGCGCAGCTCTTCGATGACCTTTTCCTTGCCCGGAAGGATTTCGTACTTGGCCTTCCAGCCATGGTCCGGGTCCACGCCCATGCGCGAGACCAGCTGCTTGCGCGCTTTCTCTTTAGGGCTGAGCACCGGACCTTCGCCCGCAGCCGCCTTGCCGCGCTTGGCGGCAGGCTCCTTGCTGGCGCTAGCCGAACCGCTGGTGGGCAGGTCTCGGATATGGCCGATACTCGACTTCACCACGTACTCGTTGCCCAAGTACTTGTTGATGGTCTTGGCCTTAGCCGGGGATTCCACAATGACCAGCGATTTGCCCATGGATCGGAAAATTCCTGAATTCGAGAAGTGAAAGGCAGTTGGCGCCTGACGCGGCAACGCTATATATAGTGGCAACAAGGTGAGGTCAAGCGCAGCATTCTGCGCGACCTGCCGTTATTGCCCTGAAAAAAGACTGGGTTCGGCCTGGACCAAAGCAAAGCGCGGGACCTGCTCGCCGTCAACTTCGACGCTCTCAAGGAACATGCTCAAGGGGCGCACCCAAAAGCCGTATTCGCCATACAGTGCTTGGTAGAACACCACTTCTTCTTCGGTTTCGGAGTGCCGTGCCACGCTGAAAACGCGGTACTGCGGCCCCTTATAATGTTGGTAGAGCCCTGGTTCGACTTTCATGCTCTGGCCCCCTTACAAAATTTGTTGAAAAAAAATATTAAAAAGTTTCAAAAAACAAAAACCGGGGCACTGGGCCCCGGCTTCCGTCAACGAAACGCTTAGACGCGTTCGAAGACGGTGGAAATGCCTTGGCCGAGACCAATGCACATGGTTGCAACCCCAAGGTTGCCGCCATTTTGCTTCATCACATTAAGCAAAGTGCCGGAGATACGTGCACCGGAGCAACCGAATGGGTGGCCCAGGGCAATCGCACCGCCGTGCAGGTTAACCTTCTCGTTCATCTTGTCGAGCACTTTCAAATCTTTCAGCACTGGCAGGGCCTG
This sequence comes from Pseudomonas khavaziana, assembly GCF_036704165.1. Classification (NCBI taxonomy): domain Bacteria; kingdom Pseudomonadati; phylum Pseudomonadota; class Gammaproteobacteria; order Pseudomonadales; family Pseudomonadaceae; genus Pseudomonas; species Pseudomonas khavaziana. Next base: position 1,967,003 of record NZ_CP129946.1, on the reverse strand, counting down.
TGCGGCGAAAGCTTCGTTGAGCTCGAAGAAGTCGATGTCGTTGATGGTCAGGCCTGCGCGCTTCAAGGCTTTTTGTGTGGCCGGTACTGGACCATAGCCCATGATTGCCGGGTCCACACCCGCCACTGCCATCGAACGGATCACGGCCAGCGGCTGGATACCCAGGTCCTGGGCACGCTGCGCCGACATCACGATCATGCACGAGGCACCGTCGGTGATTTGCGACGACGTACCCGCGGTCACGGTGCCGCCCTTTGGGTTGAAAGCCGGCTTGAGGGCCGCCAGGCTTTCCAGGGTGGTGTCCGGACGAATGGTTTCGTCGTAATCGAACAGTTTCAGGAAGCCGTTCTCGTCGTAGCCGTTCATCGGGATGATTTCATCCTTGAACTTGCCTTCCACGGTCGCCTTGTGGGCGAGCTGGTGGGAACGCACGCCGAACGCGTCCTGGGCCTCACGGGTGATGCCGTGCATCTTGCCGAGCATTTCTGCGGTCAGGCCCATCATGCCCGAGGCTTTCGCCGCGTACAGCGACATGTGCGGGTTAGGATCGACACCGTGCATCATGCTGACGTGGCCCATGTGTTCCACGCCACCGACCACGAATACATCGCCGTTGCCGGTCATAATCGCCTGGGCAGCGGTGTGCAGCGCGCTCATCGACGAGCCACACAGGCGGCTGACGGTCTGGCCAGCCGCGGTGTGCGGGATCTGGGTCATCAAGGAAGCCATGCGCGCGATGTTCCAGCCCTGCTCCAGGGTCTGGTTTACGCAGCCCCAGATCACGTCTTCGACTTCGTTCGGATCAACCTTGACGTTGCGTTCCAGCAGCTTGCTGATCAGGTGCGCCGACATGTCTTCGGCACGGGTGTTGCGGTGCATGCCGCCCTTGGAGCGGCCCATCGGAGTACGACCGAAGTCGACAATCACGACGTCTCTTGGATTCAAGCTCATAAATATTCTCGCTCTAGTCGTCTGGGCACTTAACCGAAGAAGCTCTGGCCGTTCTTGGCCATTTCACGCAGCTTCGCGGTCGGGTGGTACAGCGGGCCCAAATCAGCGTATTTGTCAGCCAGGGCAACGAACTCAGCCACACCGATCGAATCGATGTAACGCAGCGCACCACCACGGAATGGAGGGAAACCAATACCGTATACCAGGCCCATGTCGGCTTCAGCGGCGGTTTCGACGATGCCATCTTCCAGGCAACGCACGGTTTCCAGGCACAGGGCGATCATCATCCAGTTGATGATGTCCTCGTCGGACACCTCACGCTGTTCGTAGATGACCGGAGCGAGGACTTCGTGCACCGACGGGTCGGCCACTTTCTTCTGCTTGCCCTTCTTGTCGGCCTCGTAGGCGTAGAAACCCTTGCCGTTCTTCTGGCCCAGGCGCTTGGCCTCGTACAAAGCGTCGATCGCCGAGCGGCGGTCGTCTTTCATGCGGTCCGGGAAGCCTTCAGCCATCACATCGCGACCGTGGTGGCCGGTGTCGATGCCGACCACGTCCATCAGGTACGCCGGGCCCATTGGCCAGCCGAATTTTTCCATGACCTTGTCGATGCGCACGAAGTCCACACCGGCGCTGACCAGCTTGGCGAAACCGCCGAAGTAGGGGAACAGTACACGGTTGACCAAAAAGCCCGGGCAGTCATTGACCACGATCGGGTTCTTGCCCATTTTCTTGGCGTAGGCAACGGTGGTGGCAACCGCCAGCTCGCTGGACTTCTCGCCACGGATCACTTCCACCAGGGGCATCATGTGCACCGGGTTGAAGAAGTGCATGCCGACGAAGTTTTCCGGGCGCTTGAGGGCCTTGGCCAGCAGCGAGATGGAAATGGTTGAGGTGTTGGACGCCAGGATGGTGTCGTCCTTGACCTGGGCTTCAACTTCAGCCAATACCGCCTGCTTGACCTTCGGGTTCTCGACAACCGCTTCGACCACCAGGTCGACGTGGCCGAAATCGCCGTAGGACAACGTAGGACGGATACCGTTAAGCACCTCGGCCATTTTTGCCGCGGTCATGCGACCTTTATCAACACGGCCAACCAGCAGCTTGGCGGCTTCCGCCAGGCCCTGCTCGATACCGTGCTCGTTGATGTCTTTCATCAGGATCGGCGTGCCTTTGGACGCCGACTGATAGGCGATGCCGCCGCCCATGATACCGGCGCCGAGTACGGCAGCCTGCTTCACGTCCTTGGCGATTTCGTCGTAGGCCTTGGCCTTTTTCTTCAGTTCCTGATCGTTCAGGAACAAGCCGATCAGGCTCTGGGCCGCCGAGGTCTTCGCCAGTTTGACGAAGCCGGCCGCTTCCACTTCCAGGGCTTTGTCGCGACCGAAGTTCGCGGCCTTCTGGATGGTCTTGATCGCTTCAACCGGCGCCGGGTAGTTCGGGCCGGCCTGGCCAGCCACGAAACCCTTGGCGGTTTCGAACGACATCATTTGTTCGATGGCGTTGAGCTTGAGCTTTTCCAGCTTCGGCTGACGCTTGGCCTTGTAGTCAAATTCGCCGCTGATGGCGCCCTTGATCAGGTTCAGCGCAGCTTCGGCCAGTTTGTCCGGGGCAACTACAGCGTCGACCGCACCGACTTTCAGCGCGTCCTCGGCCTTGTTTTCCTTACCGGCAGCGATCCATTCGATGGCGTTGTCGGCACCGATCAGACGCGGCAGGCGCACGGTACCGCCAAAGCCTGGGTAGATGCCCAGCTTGACTTCCGGCAGGCCGATCTTGGCGGTGGTGGACATGACGCGGAAATCCGCCGCCAGGCACATTTCCAGGCCGCCGCCCAGCGCGATGCCATTGATCGCGGCAACGGTCGGCACGTTGAGGTCTTCGAAATCGCTGAAGATCTTGTTGGCTTCGAGGTTGCCAGCCACCAGCTCGGCATCGGGCAGCTTGAAGTTGTCGACGAATTCGGTGATGTCAGCGCCGACGATAAACACGTCCTTGCCGCTGGAGACGATCACGCCCTTGACCGAAGCATCTGCTTTGATGGTGTCTACGGCCTGACGCAGTTCGTTCAGGGTTAGACGGTTGAACTTGTTGACGGACTCACCCTTGAGGTCGAATTTCAATTCGACGATGCCACTTTCAAGAGCCTTAACCGTGATGGCTTTACCTTCGTAAATCATCAACTGATCTCCACGATATGGAAGCTGAACAGTACACACTGGACGCTGGTCGCTGGTTTGACATTGACAGTTGCATCAATGCTCACGCCAATCAGCCAGGCACACCCGCCAGTGCGATAGTCGGGATTCTGTACGAGTCGTCTGACAGGCAAACGCTCAATTCATACGCCCGTTTGATTTGGGTACGCCACCTTCATCCAATTCCGAGCAATTGTCAATCGCTCCAAAGGCTAGGAAAAACGCGACTTTCCAGTCATTTCAGAACCCAGGCCACGGGCGGGCAATCCGTCAATATTTAAATATTCACAAGATCAATAATAGAAAAGATGTGGGAAAGCCTGTACAGAAATGGATACACCGCTAGGCTAACAGCAACTTGCAGATTTACCGGCCTGCCTGGCCACCTCCAGCCCGATGATGATATCGGGCTTTTTATTGCTTGGCTTTTCTGTAAGAGCGAGCTTGCTCGCGAAAACCTGGAGAGCGCCGCGTACAACCTGATTAGCCGCGTTATCGTTGGCGATTTTCGCGAGCAAGCTCGCTCCTACGATGGCAGGGTCAGGCCAGGGCTTTGAGCAGCGTATCGATGTCCTTCAACACGCTCGCGTCGCCCTTTTCACCCCAATACAAGGCGATCATCTGCTTGTCGGCCTCGACCTTGTAGACGTTCGCCGGCAGCGTTGCAAAATGCGGCAACAACTTTTCATCTACGCACACTTCACGCCATTGATTGACCCATACCCCCGGCTCCAGCTGCCAGTAACTCCAGAGGGCCGGGGTGCTGCCGCGACGTGGTCGACAGTATTGCGCACAGGGGCTCGGCGGCTCCTGCTTGAGCCAATGCGGCCACTCCTGAGGCGCGAGCTGCATGGCCAGGCCGATGCGGCGCGCCTCCATGCGCAGGGCCATGCGCCCGCTCTGCCCACGCGACGGGCGCAACCAGGCCAGGGGGCTTAAAACCACCGCAAGGATTGACACCACTATCCACACCGTCATATGTGTACTCCCGAATTTCTAGATGAGCGGATTTGACCTGACGCAACCCCATCCGCTTGAAAGCAGCCATACTGAACTTATTGCAGTCCCTTGGAGGAACGCCTCATGCCCTACAAACATATTCTGGTCGCTGTCGATCTGACCGAAGAGTGCGATCCGGTGATCAAGCGCGCTCAGGAATCTGCATTGGCCAATGGCGCCATACTGTCGCTGGTGCATATCGTCGAGCCCATGGCCATGGCCTTTGGCGGTGACGTACCGATGGACCTTTCCCAGTTGCAGCAACAACAATTTGACCAGGCCAAGGAGCGCCTGGACCGTTTGATTCTCAAATACCCGCACTTGAAAAAAGAAGACTGCCATCTGACATACGGCCAACCGCGCCAGGAAATCCACCACTTGGCCAAGGAAAAGGCTTGCGACTTGATCGTGGTGGGTAGCCATGGTCGTCACGGTTTGGCGTTGTTGCTGGGTTCTACTGCCAATGATGTACTGCACGGCGCGCCGTGCGATGTACTGGCCGTCAAGCTGGTAAAAAATTCGTAAGACCGATGGAGGCTAATGTGGGAGGGGCTTGCCCCCGAGGGCGGCGGGTCAGTTACAGATGTATCAACTGGCATTCCCTCATCGGGGGCAAGTCGAATCGTCGCACCGCCCTTCCCACATTTTGAATCGCACTTCATATAGAAAACCCGGTGTTCATCAGATGAACACCGGGTTTTTTATTGCCCAGCAATCACTCAGGCATCCAGCTCGGCCCAACGCTCAACCAACGCTTCCAGCTCCTGGTTCAACGTCTCCAGGGAAGCGATGACCTTGGCGGTTTCTGCCGCAGGGCGCAGATAGAAACCGGCGTCAGCCATTTCAGCTTCGACCGCAGCGATCTGCTGTTCCTTGGCGTCGATCTCACCCGGCAAGGCTTCCAGCTCACGCTGCAGCTTGTAGCTGAGTTTCTTCTTGGCCGCCGGTGCAGCTTCCTGGGCCGGTGCAGCCTCTTGCACAGGCGTCACCACCGCAGAGGTCAGGTCGGCCTTGCCGGACTTGCTCTCGGTCACCCCCAGCAGGCGCGGCGAGCCGCCCTGGCGCAGCCAGTCCTGGTAACCACCAACGTATTCGCGCACCTTGCCTTCACCTTCAAAGACCAGGGTACTGGTGACCACGTTGTCGAGGAATTCCCGGTCGTGGCTGACCATCAGCACAGTGCCGTTGAATGTGAGCAGCACTTCTTCGAGCAACTCGAGGGTTTCCACATCGAGGTCGTTGGTCGGTTCGTCGAGCACCAGCAGGTTGGCCGGCTTGCTGAACAGCTTGGCCAGCAGCAGACGCGCACGCTCACCACCGGACAGAGCTTTGACCGGCGTACGCGCACGTTGCGGGCTGAACAGGAAATCGCCCAGGTAGCTGAGCACATGGCGGCTCTGGCCGTCGATGTCGATAAAGTCGCGGCCTTCGGCGACGTTGTCGATCACGGTCTTTTCCAGGTCCAGCTGATGGCGCAACTGGTCAAAGTAGGCCACGTCGATGCGCGTGCCCTCTTCCACCTTGCCACTGGTCGGTTGCAGACCACTGAGCATCAGCTTGAGCAGGGTGGTCTTGCCGGTGCCGTTGGCGCCCAGCAGGCCAATACGGTCGCCGCGCTGCAGGACCATGGAAAAGTCCTTGATCAGGAACGGGCCGTCCGGGTGATGGAAGCTGACGTTCTCCAGCACCATGACTTGTTTGCCCGACTTGTCGGCGGTATCCAGCTGGATATTGGCCTTGCCGGTACGCTCGCGACGTTCGCTACGCTCGACGCGCAAGGCTTTCAAGGCACGTACGCGGCCTTCGTTACGGGTGCGACGGGCCTTGATACCCTGGCGGATCCAGACTTCTTCCTGGGCCAGCTTTTTGTCAAACAGCGCGTTGGCGGTTTCTTCGGCAGCCAGGGCGGCTTCCTTGTGTACCAGGAAGCTGGCGTAGTCGCCGTTCCAGTCGATCAGGCCGCCACGGTCCAGCTCGAGGATGCGCGTAGCCAGGCTCTGCAGGAATGCACGGTCGTGCGTGATAAACAGCACGGCGCCCTGGAAGTCCTTGATGGCTTCTTCAAGCCAGGCGATGGCGCCGATGTCCAGGTGGTTGGTCGGTTCGTCGAGCAGCAGCAGGTCCGGCTCGGACACCAGCGCCTGGGCCAGCAGCACACGGCGACGCCAGCCGCCGGACAACTCGGCGAGGGTCTTGTCGGCCGGCAGTTGCAGGCGGCTCAGGGTGCTGTCCACCAGTTGCTGCAAGCGCCAGCCGTCACGGGCTTCGAGGTCTTGCTGGACGTGCATCAGCTTGTCCAGGTCTTCCTCGGTGACGCAGTTCTGCGCCAGGTGATGGTATTGCGCGAGCAACTCGCCAACGCCGTCCAGGCCTTCGGCAACCACGTCGAACACTGTCCGTCCGTCGGCCACCGGCAATTCTTGCGGCAATTCGCCGATCTTGAGGCCCGGGGCACGCCACACAGAGCCGTCATCGGGCTTCTGGTCGCCTTTTACCAGCTTCATCATGCTGGACTTGCCGGTGCCGTTGCGGCCGATGATGCACACCCGCTCACCACGGGCGATCTGCCAGGACACCTTGTCCAACAACGGCATGGCGCCGAAAGCAAGGGACACATCGCTGAATTTGAGCAGGGTCATACGCTTCTCCAAAAACTGGGCGCGCATTCTACCTGACTTGAGGGTGGGATGCGGTCGGGATTTTCTCTATCGACACGTTCTGTAGGACATTTCCGGCGATCTTCAACCAACCGGCCGGCAAAGCTTTCGCGGGCCGCTGGCAAAAGGCTAAGCTAGGGGCAATCAGTGTCGGCAGTGCCGGTGCTAGTCGTGATTTCTCTGCACGGACGTCTCATGCGCAGTCGCCTTTTCAACTTTTTATCTTGCCTGCTTCTTTCCGCCACTGCCGTTCAATCCGCCCAGGCGGTGGACCTCACTACCCAACGTCAGTATTACGATCAAGCCAAACGCGCCCTGGCCAAGGGCGACAGCGGCCCCTACATGCAATACAGCCAGGCCCTGGCCGACTACCCGCTCACGCCGTACCTGGCGTATGACGAGCTGACCGCACGCCTGAAAACCGCGAGTAACGAGGAAATCGAACAGTTCCTCGCCAAACACGGCGACCTGCCCCAGGCCAACTGGATGAAACTGCGTTGGCTGCGCTGGCTGGCCGAGCGTGGCGATTGGCAGACCTTTGAAAAGTACTACGACGCCAAGCTCAATTTCGTCGAACTCGACTGCCTGCATGGCCAGTACCAGCTCAGCCACAATCTCAAGGCTGAAGGCTACAAGACCGCCGAAAAACTGTGGATGACCGGCAAAACCCAGCCGACCGCCTGTGACGCCACCTTCGGCCAATGGGCCGCTGCCGGCCAACTGACCGAACAGAAGATCTGGGACCGCGCCAAGCTCGCCGCCGAAGCCCGTAACTACGCGCTGGCCAACAGCCTGGTGAAAACCCTGCCAACCCTCGGCGCCCAAGGCCGGCTGATGGTGGATGTGGCGCAGAAGCCCGACATGCTCAGTGACCCGTCACGCTTCATGCCAGCCACCGAGGCGATGTCGGACGCCGTGGGCCTGGGCCTGCGTCGCCTGGCGCGCCAGGATCCAGACAAGGCCATGGCCCTGCTCGACGGTTATGCCAGCAGCATGCACTTCTCCCGTGACGAAAAAGTGTCGATTGCCCGCGAGATCGGCCTGACCCTGGCCAAGCGCTTCGACCCCCGCGCGCTGGAAGTAATGACCAAGTACGACCCGGAACTGCGCGACAACACCGTCTCAGAATGGCGCCTGCGCCTGCTGTTGCGCCTGGCACGCTGGGAAGATGCCTACCAGTTGACCCGCAAGCTCCCACAAGACCTGGCCACCAGCAACCGTTGGCGCTACTGGCAGGCGCGCAGCCTGGAGCTGGCCGAGCCGCAAAACCCGCAGGCGCTGGTGCTCTACAAGAACGTAGCCAAAGAGCGGGACTTCTACGGCTTTCTCGCTGCTGATCGTTCCAAATCCCCCTACCAGTTGAACAATAAGCCGCTGGTGATGAGCCAGGCGCTGGTCAACAAGGTCCGCAATACTCCAGGTGTACGCCGCGCGCTGGAGTTCTATGCCCGCGGCCAGATCGTCGACGGCCGCCGCGAGTGGTATCACGTCAGCCGCCACTTCAACCGTGACGAGATGGTTGCCCAGGCCAAGCTGGCCTACGACATGAAGTGGTACTTCCCTGCGATCCGTACCATCAGCCAGGCGCAGTACTGGGATGACCTGGACATCCGCTTCCCGATGGCCCACCGCGACACCCTGGTGCGAGAAGCCAAGGTACGAGGCCTGCATTCGAGCTGGATATTCGCTATCACGCGCCAGGAAAGTGCCTTTATGGACGACGCTCGCTCCGGCGTGGGCGCCAGCGGCCTGATGCAACTGATGCCTGGTACCGCCAAAGAGACTGCGCGCAAGTTCAGCATCCCCCTGGCCTCCCCTGCCCAGGTGCTGGACCCGGACAAAAACATCCAGCTGGGCGCCGCCTACCTGAGCCAGGTGCACAGCCAGTTCAACGGAAACCGCGTGCTCGCCTCCGCCGCCTACAACGCCGGCCCCGGCCGCGTGCGCCAATGGCTGCGCGGCGCAGACCACCTGAGTTTCGATGTTTGGGTGGAAAGTATCCCCTTCGACGAAACCCGCCAGTATGTGCAGAACGTGCTGTCTTATTCGGTGATCTACGGGCAGAAGCTCAATTCGCCACAGCCGTTGGTGGATTGGCATGAGCGGTATTTTGACGATCAGTGATAAGAGCAGTTTCAAGCGATAAGTTTGAAGCTTTAAGAAAATGCCCGCATTGATAAATGCGGGCATTTTTTTATGGCGCTGCTGGAAGCCCACTTTGTCCAGCTTCGGCCAGCGCCAAGTTCAACGCCTGTAGCATGAACTCAACAAAGGGCGTTGCCTGCGCTTGCTGGTCTGCTGCGGACAGTGCGGCGTAGTAAGCCTCTTGCTGCTCTCGAATCACCGCTTCCACAGGCAGGTAGGCCAGCACCGAGCGCCACTGGCTGAGTATCAAGGTTTGCCAGAGCCGCCCCATCCGCCCATTACCGTCTGCAAATGGATGAATGAATTCGAACTCATAATGGAAGACGCAACTGGCTATCAACGGATGCCAGTCGGAAACCGCCAGCCATTGCAGCAAATCGTCCACCAAGTGAGTTACACGGCTCGCAGGCGGCGCCATATGGACAAGTTGCTCGCCGCGATAGATGCCGACACCTGTCTGTCGAAACCGACCGACATCGTCGATCAATCCAAACATGAGCAGTTCGTGAGCCTTGAGCAGGTCGACACGATCACCTGGATTCCACTGCGGCATGGCCTCGTAAGCAGCAAATGCATTACGCACTTCCTGAATTTCCCGGGGCAAGCCCAGCACCCGCTTACCTTCCAGAACAGCCGTCACCTGCTCGACGCTGAGCGTGTTGTTTTCGATCGCCAGTGAAGCCTGAATGGTGCGAATTCGATTGCCGCGCCTTAACTGAGGCGTCTGGCGGCCATCGTCACCGACTGAAAGCTGACCAATCTGCTCACTGATATCTGCCACAAGGGCCAGCATTTTTGGAGTCAGCGTCAACGGAGGTTGATAACGGCTCATGTCCTCATCCAGATCAATAACGAAAGATCACATGATGCCTCATTGAGCAGAGGTATCGCAGCTTCATTCCGTCTCCCCCCCTTCACTGAACTGCAACGCCGCCAACCGCGCATACAGCGGATTGCTCGCAATCAATTGCCGATGCGTACCCACCGCCACAAGCTTGCCTTGATCCATCACCGCTATCCGATCGGCATTCTTGACGGTCGCCAGGCGGTGAGCAATCACCAGCGTGGTTCTTCCTTGCATCAACTGCGGCAGTGCTTGCTGGATCAGGTGCTCACTCTGCGCGTCTAGAGCACTGGTGGCCTCGTCCAGCAACAGGATCGGCGCGTCGACCAACAAGGCGCGGGCGATGGCAAGGCGTTGGCGCTGGCCGCCGGAGAGGCCCATGCCGCCATCGCCGAGATGGGTCTGGTAGCCGTCGGGCATCTGCAGGATGAAGTCGTGAGCATGGGCGATACGCGCAGCGGCTTCGACCTCGGCCATAGTCGCGGAGGGATTGCCGTAGCGGATGTTTTCCTCGACGCTGCCGAAAAACAGCGCCGGGCTCTGGGACACCAGGGCGAAATGGCGGCGCAGGTCCAGGGGGTCCAGTTCGGTCAGCGGGCGGCCTTCGAGCAGGATGCGCCCTTGCTGGGGATCGTAGAAGCGCAGCAGCAGGTCGAAGATTGTCGACTTGCCCGCGCCTGATGGGCCTACCAGCGCCAGGGTTTCGCCGGGATTGATGGTCAGGTTCAAGCCATCGATGGCGTAGCTGTCAGGCCGTGAGGGGTAGGAGAAGCGCAGGTCTTGCAGCTCCATGTGGCCACTGACCCGCTCAGGCAAACGTACGCTGCCATTGGCCGGCGCCTGGATGTCGTTGCTTGACTGCAACAGTTCGCCAATGCGCTCGGCCGCGCCGGCGGCACGCTGCAACTCGCCGAGCACTTCGCTCAGGGTGCCGACGGCGCTACCGACGATCAGGCTGTAGAACACAAATGCCGCCAGCTCACCGCCGGAAATGCGCCCGCTGATCACGTCCATGCCCCCCACCCAGAGCATCACGCCCACGGCGCCAAGCACCAACATGATCACCAGGGTAATCAGCCAGGAGCGCTGCAAGATGCGTTTACGAGCGGTAGTGAAAGCCTCTTCCACGGTGACGGCGAAACGCTGTTCGTCCTGCACCTGATGGTTGTAGGCCTGCACTGTCTTGATCTGACCGAGGGTTTCAGAGACGTAGCTACCGACATCGGCGATGCGGTCCTGGCTCTGACGCGACAGGCTGCGCACACGGCGACCGAAAATCAGGATCGGTGCCAGCACCAGGGGCAGTGCCACCACCACGATACTGGTGAGCTTGGGGTTGGTGATGAACAGCAGCACGATGCCACCGATGACCATCAGGGCATTGCGCAGGAACAGCGACAGCGAGGAGCCGATCACCGATTGCAACAACGTGGTGTCGGTGGTCAGCCGCGACTGGATTTCCGAGCTGCGGTTGTTCTCGTAGAAGCCCGGGTGCAGATAGATCAGGTGGTTGAACACCTGCCGGCGAATATCCGCCACCACCCGCTCGCCTATCCACGACACCAGGTAAAACCGCGTGAAGGTGCCCACGGCCAGGCCCAGCACCAGCACCATGAACAGACCTATGGACTGGTTGAGCAGGTGCGGAGACTGGGTCATGAAGCCCTGGTCGACCAGCAGGCGTATGCCCTGCCCCATGGACAGGGTGATACCGGCAGTGATGATGAGCGCCAACAGGGCGCCCAGCGCCTGCCAGCGGTAGGGCGCAATAAAGCGGCTGGCCAGGCGAATCGCACGGCGTTGACGGGTCGAGAGCATGGGGACATCACCAATGAGGAGTCTGTATACCTCAACATTGGGGGAACTTGCGTGAATAACAATGAGTCAGGTTAATTATGCCCGCCGACGCAAGCCCATAGAGGCTATCGGTCTAAGACTCATCTGGAAATATGTACCGGTTTCTGGTGGACTGGGTGTTCGAACCGACGATCGCGTAGGGAGTTGTAACAGCGCGTTCACGCGGGGGATTTAGAGTAGGTACACAACCTGATGAGGAGACAGGCCATGACCTTGCAAGATAGCAGCAACGCCAAGATTGAAGTGATCCGCCAGCCGCAGCAACTGCCATGCTCGTACATCGATGCCAAGGGCCGCGAAGTGCAGATTACCGAAGAGATGATCCAGCAAGCCTGCAGCGAGCTGGAACAGCGTCTGGTCAAACCTGCCCAGCAAGGCTGATACGCCCGCGCTCTTTCAAACCCGGCCCAGATGGCCGGGTTTTTTGCTTACATCCCTGTAGGAGCGAGCTTGCTCGCGAAAAGCGTCAATAAAAACCCGGTCATCCTGGATGCACGCGGCGCTCTCGGGTTCTTCGCGAGCAAGCTCGCTCCTACAGTGACAAGCGTTCGGCACCGAGAGCAGTGACGATCTGCGACAGCATCTCCGAATCCCCATTGATGCGCACCTTCAAACCATCGATCTCACGGCGCTGTGGGTAGTGCTTGCGCAGCAGGTCAAACGCCTTGCGCTGTTCTTCCACTGTGCCCACCAGGCTGCGACGAAAATCTGCATCATCACGGCGCGGGTCGTACACACTGCGGCACAGCGTCGCCAGCGCCCAGGCCGGATCGGTAGCAGCGTCAAGGTGCACTTCGGCCAGCCACGGTGCCGGCAATAACTCACTCAACTGAACACTTGGCTCCTGGCCCAGGTGCGCGCAGAACGCCTGGTAGATCTGCGCCGTGCCGCGCTGCTTGCCATCAAGGCTGTAGCCAGCGATGTGCGGCGTGGCCAGCACGCACAGATCAGCCAGGTCGACATCCACCTCGGGCTCACCTTCCCACACATCCAACACGGCTTGCAGGTCTTCACGGGCCAGCAGCACCTCACGCAGGGCGGCGTTATCCACCACTGCACCACGGCTGGCATTGATCAGCCAGGTACCGGGCCTGAGCTGCTCCAGACGCTGACGATCGAACAAGTGCCAGGTGGAGCCATTGCCGGATTTGGTCAGCGGTGTGTGCAAGCTGATCACGTCGCACTGCTCGATGATCTGCTGCAGGCTGACGTAGTCACCGTCTTCGGCGATTTGTCGCGGAGGATCGCAGACCAGCACGTTCCAGCCCAGGCCCTTGAGCACCTTGACCAGCCGCCCGCCGACTTCACCGGCCCCGACCACGCCATAGGTGCGCTGGCCAAGCTCAACCCCTTCGATTTCGGCCAGGGTCTGCAAGCTGCCGAGCACGTAGTCCACGACGCCACGGGCATTGCAGCCCGGCGCGCTGGACCACTGGATACCCGCCTGCTTGAAGTAATCGAGGTCCAAGTGGTCGGTGCCGATGGTGCAGGTGCCGACGAAGCGCACGTTGCTGCCTTCGAGCAAGGCACGGTTGACGTTGGTCACCGAGCGCACCAGCAGCACGTCGGCCTGCGCGACGGTGGCGCGGTCGATGGACCGACCGGGCACACGGCGAATCTCGCCAAACCCTTCGAAGAATGCATCGAGCAGCGGGATATTTTCGTCGGCAACAATCAGCATGGCAGGCTCCTTTGGCGGATCAGCAGTGTACAGGCATGGGATTCAAGTAACACAACAGATCCCTGTGGGAGGGGGCTTGCTCCCGATAGCGGTTGTTCAGTCACAGATGCATCAACTGACACACCGCTATCGGGAGCAAGCCCCCTCCCACCAGGGTCATGGAGTGCCTGCGAGGTTGCATTACAAATCAACAACACAGGTTTTTTCCTGACCGCTGCGTCAAAGCGTAGAATCCGCCGTCCTTGCGACTGCCTTTTGATTGGACACCTGTACGTGAACACTGCCACCGCTACCCTCTCCCGCCCCGCGCGCATCAGCCGGGAAGTGCGCGGCCTGCTGACGCTGGCCTTGCCGATCATGATCGGCCAACTGGCGACCACCGCGATGAGCTTTGTCGATGCGGTGATGGCCGGGCGTGTCAGCCCCCAGGACCTGGCAGCGGTCGGCCTGGGTAACTCGATCTGGATCCCGGTGTACCTGCTGATGACGGGCACCTTGCTGGCCACCACGCCGAAAGTTGCCGAGCGTTATGGCGCGGGCAAACTCACCGAGATCGGGCCGTTGGTGCGCCAATCGTTGTGGTTGGCCGTGGTGGTCGGCCTCTGCGGCGCGCTGTTGTTGCTATGCGCCGAGCCGATCCTGCATGCGATGAAGGTCGAGCCTGACCTGATCGAGCCGTCCATGGGTTACCTGCATGGCATCGCCGCAGGTATGCCGGCGATTGCGCTGTATTACGTGCTGCGCTGTTTCAGTGACGGGCTGGGCCGCACACGGCCGAGCATGGTCATGGGCCTGTGCGGCCTGGCGCTGAATATTCCGTTGAACTACATCTTCATCTACGGCCACTTCGGCGTGCCGGCGATGGGCGGCGTGGGTTGCGGCTGGGCCACGGCGATTGCAATGTGGGTGATGATGCTCGGCCTGGCCGGCTGGACGCGCTGGGGCCCGGTTTACCAGAGCAGCGAATTGTTCAAGCGTTTCGACTGGCCGCAATGGACGGTGATCAAGCGCATATTGGGCATCGGCCTGCCGATTGGTGTGGCGATCTTCGCCGAGTCGAGCATATTCGCGGTGATTGCCCTGTTGCTTGGCAGCCTGGGGGCTACCGTGGTGTCCGGCCATCAGATCGCGCTCAACGTCAGTTCCTTGGTGTTCATGATCCCCTACTCCCTGAGCATGGCCGTGACCGTACGGGTCGGCCAGGCCCTGGGCCGTGGCGAACCCCGCGAAGCGCGCTTCGCTGCGGGGGTCGGCATGGGCACCGCACTGGCCTATGCGTGCCTGTCGTGCAGCCTGATGCTGGTGTTTCGTGAGCAGATCGCCGCGATCTATACACCGGACCCGGTGGTGATCCACCTGGCATCGATGCTGATTGTATTTTCGGCGCTGTTCCAGTTCTCCGACTCGATCCAGGTCACCGCCGCCGGCGCACTGCGCGGCTACCAGGACACCCGGGTGACCATGGTGCTGACATTGTTCGCCTATTGGGGCGTAGGGTTGCCGGTGGGTTACGCCCTGGGGCTGACCGACTGGCTCGGCGAGCCCAGCGGCCCAAGCGGCTTGTGGCAAGGGCTGATTGTCGGCTTGAGCTGTGCGGCGGGGATGTTGCTGGTGCGCCTGGCGCGCAGTGCACGCCGGCGCATTCGCGCAGACAACGCACGCGCCCTGTAGGAGCGAGCTTGCTCGCGAAAAACTTGAGAGCGCCGCGTTAAACCGGAAGTGCTGCGTTATCGTTAGAGTTTTTCGCGAGCAAGCTCGCTCCTACAGGTCAATCGGCTTTCTTGCGGATCCAGTACAGGTAGGTGCCAGCATCTTCCTGTTGATCCACCAGCTCGTGGTCAAGAAACACACAGAACTTGGGGATGTCACGGCGGGTCGACGGGTCGGTGGCGATCACCTTGAGCAAGCCACCCGCAGGCAGGTCACGGATATGCTGGTGCAGCATCATCACCGGCTCCGGGCAATTGAGGCCGGTGGCGTCGAGGGTGCCGTCTACGGGTAAATCAACACTCATACTTCACTCCTGAAACAGGCCCGCTCTTATGTGGGAGTGGGCTTGCCCGCGATGACGTGGGCACATTCAACATAGATTTCGACTGTTATACCGCTATCGCGGGCAAGCCCGCTCCCACATTTGATTTCAGCGGTTTTTGGATTTCTTTACGTCTACCAGACGGCGCAGGTGGCACGTCACTTCCTCGCGGTCGTGGTACAGCTGCTTGCAGCCGATCTCCACACGTATGCCGCGTGCCTTGAAGCCCTCCTCGATGCGTTCGAGCAGGCGCTTCACCTCGGCGTAACGCTGTTTCATCGGTAGCTTGAGGTTGACCACCGCCTCGCGGCAATATCCCTCGCCGATCCAGGTTTCCAGCAGCGCCGCATTACGCGCCGGCTTTTCAACGATATCGCAGACCATCCAGTCCACCGGCTGCTTGGGCACGAAGGTGAAACCGTCGGCCATCAGGTGTTGCACCAGGCCGGTATCCATCAGGCTTTCGGCCATGGGGCCGTTGTCGATGGCGGTCACCAGCATGCCGCGGTTGACCAGTTGCCAGGTCCAGCCACCCGGTGCTGCGCCGAGATCAACGCCGGTCATGTCGCCGTGCAGGCGCTCGTCCCACTGGTCACGGGGGATAAAGTGATGCCAGGCCTCTTCCAGTTTCAGGGTCGAGCGGCTGGGCGCGTCACGTGGGAACTTGAGGCGCGGGATGCCCATGGGCCACATCGCCGAGTTGTTTGACTCGGCCAGGCCCATGAACGCTTCGCGGCCGCTCTTGAAAGTCAGCAGCAGGCGCGGCTTGCTCGGGTCATCCACCAGCCGGCCGGCGCCCAGCAGGGCTTTGCGCAGGTGCACTTCGAATTTCTTGCAGAAGTTTGAGAGTTCCTTGCCGTCATTGGTATCGACCATCTCCAGCCACAGGCTGCCGCACACCGGGAAATCGCGCAGGTGGGTAAGGATCACGCTGATGCGGTCGGTTTCCGGCAGGTCGATAAACACCCCGCGCGCCCACTGCCTTGGGAAGATCAGCTCGGCGAAGCGCTGGCCGTGCATCAGGCGCCGGGCGCCGTCTTCCTCGGTGCAGACAAATTCGGCGCAGGCGCTGCCGGTCTTGGCCTTGGCGTAGCCGGAAACGTTCAGGCGCGCGGCGTGTTCCGCGATCTCGGAACAGACTTCGCCTTCAAAGCCGGGGCGGCAGTGCATAAAAAGGGTGTTCATCAACTCTCCTGGTGAATCAACTGACCTTGCGCTATCGCAATGCCTGTCATGAAAACGCGCGCATGATAGCCGAGTTCGGAACCTTGGGCTCGGCGATAGAGTCCAGTTATTAGCTTGCTATTGAAAACAGCGCTAACGTGATAGCTCTGTTCGTCCCGTCAGGTCCGTAGCCGTGCGGACCATAAGGAGTCATGTAATGTCATCCCTTGATAGCCTGAGAACCCTTAAAACCCTGGAAATAGACAGCAAGACTTACCACTACTTCAGCCTGCCCGAAGCCGCCAAGAGCCTGGGTGACCTGGATAAGCTGCCGATGTCCCTCAAGGTGCTGCTGGAAAACCTGCTGCGCTGGGAAGATGCCAAGACCGTTACCGGCACCGACCTCAAGGCCATCGCCGCCTGGCTCAAAGAACGCCAGTCCGACCGCGAGATCCAGTACCGCCCCGCCCGTGTGCTGATGCAGGACTTTACCGGAGTGCCCGCCGTGGTCGACCTGGCCGCCATGCGCGCCGCCGTGGCCAAAGCCGGTGGCGACCCGCAGCGTATCAACCCGCTGTCGCCGGTGGACCTGGTGATCGACCACTCGGTGATGGTCGACAAATTTGGTACTACCAGCGCCTTCGAGCAAAACGTCGATATCGAAATGCAGCGCAACGGCGAACGCTACGCCTTCCTGCGCTGGGGCCAGAGCGCCTTCGACAACTTCAGCGTGGTCCCGCCGGGCACCGGCATCTGCCACCAGGTCAACCTAGAGTACCTGGGCCGCACTGTGTGGACCAAGGAGGAAGACGGCCGTACCTACGCCTTCCCCGACACCCTGGTCGGCACCGACTCCCACACCACCATGATCAACGGCCTCGGCGTACTCGGCTGGGGCGTGGGCGGGATCGAAGCCGAAGCGGCAATGCTCGGCCAACCGGTATCGATGCTGATCCCGGAAGTGATCGGCTTCAAGCTCACCGGCAAGCTCAGGGAAGGCATCACCGCCACCGACCTGGTGCTGACCGTCACGCAGATGCTGCGCAAGAAAGGCGTGGTGGGTAAATTCGTCGAGTTCTACGGCGACGGCCTGGCCGACCTGCCCCTGGCCGACCGCGCCACCATTGCCAACATGGCTCCGGAATACGGCGCCACCTGCGGCTTTTTCCCGGTCGACGAAGTGACTCTGGACTACCTGCGCCTGTCCGGTCGCCCGGTAGAAACGGTCAAACTGGTGGAGGCCTACACCAAGGCTCAGGGCCTGTGGCGCAACGCCGGCCAGGAGCCGGTGTTCACCGACACCCTGGCCCTGGACATGGGCAGCGTCGAAGCCAGCCTCGCCGGACCCAAGCGCCCGCAGGACCGTGTATCCCTGCCGAATGTCGGCCAAGCGTTCAGTGACTTCCTCGACCTGCAATTCAAACCCACCAGCAAGGAAGAAGGCCGCCTGGAAAGTGAAGGCGGTGGCGGCGTAGCCGTGGGCAATGCTGACCTGGTGGGCGAAACCGATTACGAGTACGACGGCCAGACCTATCGCCTGAAAAACGGCGCGGTGGTCATCGCGGCCATTACCTCCTGCACCAACACTTCCAACCCCAGCGTAATGATGGCAGCCGGGCTGGTGGCGAAAAAAGCCGTGGAAAAAGGCCTGACCCGCAAACCTTGGGTCAAGACCTCGCTGGCCCCGGGCTCCAAAGTGGTCACCGACTACTACAAGGCCGCGGGCCTCACCCAATACCTCGACAAGCTCGGCTTCGACTTGGTGGGCTACGGCTGCACCACCTGTATCGGTAACTCCGGACCGTTGCCCGAGCCTATCGAAAAAGCCATCCAGAAGGCCGACCTCGCCGTGGCCTCGGTGCTTTCGGGTAACCGCAACTTCGAAGGCCGCGTACACCCGCTGGTGAAAACCAACTGGCTGGCCTCGCCCCCCCTGGTAGTCGCCTACGCGTTGGCCGGCACTGTGCGCATCGACATCAGCAGCGAGCCACTGGGTAACGATCAGAACGGAAATCCTGTGTACCTGAAGGACATCTGGCCCAGCAGCCAGGAGATCGCCGACGCGGTGGCCCAGGTCAGTACCAGCATGTTCCACAAGGAGTATGCCGAGGTGTTTGCCGGTGACGAGCAGTGGCAGGCGATTGAAGTGCCACAAGCGGCAACCTACGTGTGGCAGAAGGATTCCACCTATATCCAGCATCCACCGTTCTTCGACGACATTGCCGGCCCGCTGCCGGTGATCAAGGACGTCAAGGGCGCCAACGTGCTGGCTCTGCTGGGGGATTCGGTGACCACCGACCACATCTCCCCTGCCGGTAATATCAAGACCGACAGCCCGGCCGGGCGCTACCTGCGCGAGCAAGGCGTGGAACCACGTGACTTCAACTCCTACGGCTCACGCCGGGGCAACCATGAAGTGATGATGCGCGGCACCTTCGCCAATATCCGCATCCGCAATGAAATGCTCGGCGGTGAGGAAGGCGGCAACACGCTGTATATCCCCACCGGCGAGAAGATGGCGATCTACGATGCGTCGATGAAGTACCAGGCCTCAGGTACGCCGCTGGTGGTGATCGCGGGGCAAGAATACGGCACCGGCTCCAGCCGTGACTGGGCAGCCAAAGGCACCAACCTGCTGGGGGTCAAGGCGGTGATTGCCGAGAGTTTCGAGCGCATCCACCGCTCCAACCTGGTGGGCATGGGTGTATTGCCGTTGCAGTTCAAGCTGGACCAGAACCGCAAGACGCTCAAGCTCACCGGTAAGGAGAAGATCGATATCCTCGGGCTGACGGATGCCGAGATCGAACCGCGGATGAACCTGACACTGGTGATTACCCGGGAAGATGGCAGCAGCGAGAAGGTTGAGGTGCTGTGCCGGATTGATACCTTGAATGAAGTGGAATACTTCAAGGCGGGCGGGATCTTGCACTATGTGCTGCGTCAGTTGATTGCCAGCTAAAGATCGCTGGAGATCAAATGTGGGAGGGGGCTTGCTCCCGATGGCGGTGGATCAGGTACAGATATTTAACCTGACACACCGCTATCGGGAGCAAGCCCCCTCCCACAGTTTTGACCGCATTTCAGATCAGCCGAACAGCCACTTCCAGAGCAGTACCAAGACGACTACCGCCAGCACCGGCCGCGCAATGCGGTAGGCCTTGGGATGCTTGCGCTTCCACTGTTTGACCTGGCCACTGAACTTGTCGCTGAACGTCTTGCTCCAGGCGTAGGCCTGGTTGATGCCGCCCACGCGCTCGTCATCGAGGTTCTGCGGAGCGGTAGCACGGCCCAGCTGCTTGCTGACCCAGCGGTTGATACGGGTCATCAGGCGATTGCTCAATGGGCGCTCGATGTCGCAGAACAGGATCACGCGGGTCTGTTCGGTTTCGTTCTTCACCCAATGCACGTAGGTTTCGTCGAACATCACGTCTTCACCGTCGCGCCAGGCGTAGACCTGGCCGTCGACGAAGATGCGGCAGTCGTCGGAGTTCGGCGTGGACAGCCCCAGGTGATAACGCAGCGACCCGGCAAACGGATCGCGGTGCGGGTTGAGGTGACTGCCGCCCGGCAACAGCGCAAACATCGCGCCCTTGACGTTAGGGATGCTGCTCACCAACGCCACGGTCTTCGGGCACAGCGCCTCGGCCGATGGCAGGGGCTTGTCGTACCACTTGAGGTAGAAGCGTTTCCAGCCCTTCTTGAAGAACGAACCGAAGCCGGCGTCGTTGTTCTTTTCGGCAGCGCGGATGTAGCCCTCGTCGAACAGGTGCATGGCCTCTTCGCGGATCACTTCCCAGTTGTCCTTGAGCACGTCCAGTTCCGGGAACTTGCTGCGG
This sequence comes from Pseudomonas khavaziana, assembly GCF_036704165.1. Lineage (NCBI taxonomy): Bacteria > Pseudomonadati > Pseudomonadota > Gammaproteobacteria > Pseudomonadales > Pseudomonadaceae > Pseudomonas > Pseudomonas khavaziana. The sequence continues at coordinate 1,946,642 of NZ_CP129946.1, read as the reverse complement.
TCCAGGTAGGGCTTGGACGGCACCGCGGAGAACAGGTACATCAGGGCGTTATACGGGGCGAACAGCGCCGAATGGTTGACGAACTGGCGCAACATCGGCAAACGGGCCTTGCCGCGCAGGTGGACATACAGCGTGCTGCCAATAAACAGCAGCAACACCGACAGTTTGGTGGCCAAGGAAAAGGTCATGCAGCAACTCCTGGAAATAAGCGCCTGGCCAGCAAACTTCCGTCAACAGGAAACCAGACGTAATAGCCGGCCATGATAAACACTTGGAGCATTATGCAGAAGGCCCACGCAAACAGACTGACCTGCATCAACACCCCGCCCCCTGTAGGAGCGAGCTTGCTCGCGAAGAACGTCAACGATAACGCGGGCTTACTGATACAACGTGGCGCTCTCAGGTTTTTCGCGAGCAAGCTCGCTCCTACAGTCGGCCGCTGCGCAGCCCAGCGGGAGCAAGCTCCCTCGCCACAGGGTTGATCTTAAGATCAGGCCTGGTTTTCCTGGTCGGTAAACAAATCGCTGAACAACATGCTCGACAGGTAGCGCTCACCGGAGTCCGGCAGGATCACCACGATGGTCTTGCCCTGCATTTCCGGCTTCTCGGCCAGGCGTACCGCCACGGCCATGGCGGCGCCGCAGGAAATACCGCACAAAATGCCCTCTTCCTGCATCAGGCGCAGGGCCATGGCCTTGGATTCTTCGTCGGTCGCCAGTTCCACGCGGTCAACCATCGACAGGTCGAGGTTCTTTGGCACAAAACCGGCGCCGATGCCCTGGATCTTGTGCGGGCTGGGCTTGATCTCTTCACCCGCCAAAGCCTGGGTGATCACCGGCGACACCCTCGGCTCGACGGCCACCGACAGGATCGGCTTGCCCGCCGTGTTCTTGATATAGCGCGACACACCGGTGATGGTGCCGCCGGTCCCTACCCCTGCCACCAGCACGTCCACGGCGCCGTCGGTATCGTTCCAGATTTCCGGGCCGGTGGTTTTCTCGTGGATCGCCGGGTTGGCCGGGTTATCGAACTGGGCCGGCATGAAGTAGGTGGCCGGATCGCTGGCGACGATTTCGCCGGCCTTGTCGATGGCTCCTTTCATGCCTTTGGCCGGCTCGGTCAGCACCAGTTCGGCGCCGAGGGCCTTGAGCACTTTACGGCGCTCAAGGCTCATGGACGCTGGCATGGTCAGCAGCAGCTTATAGCCACGGGCGGCGGCGACAAAGGCCAGGCCGATGCCGGTGTTGCCGGAAGTCGGCTCGACAATGGTCATGCCTGGCTTGAGCTTGCCGCTGCTTTCCGCGTCCCAAATCATGCTCGCGCCAATGCGGCACTTCACCGAATAGCCGGGGTTGCGCCCTTCGATCTTGGCCAGGATGGTCACGCCACGCGGTGCGATGCGGTTGATCTGGACCAGCGGCGTGTTACCGATGGAGTGCGCGTTGTCTGCAAAGATACGGCTCATGACGGGTCCTATTGGCGGCTTTGAAGAAGGCCCCAAGGGTATGCCTCGTACTTCGACGCGTCCAGACGGTGGAACGTTGCGTTCATCAGAACAGTCAATCTCCTACAAGCAAGGAGAACCAACCCATGAAACGTCGCTACAGTTGGCCGTTAGGGACAATCGCCGCTCTGGTGCTGGTCCTGATTGCCTTGAATATCGCGCTGCCCTACCTGGTGCGCAATTACCTGAACGAGAAACTCGCCAACATGGGCGATTACCGCGGGGAAATCGCCGATGTGGACCTGGCCCTGTGGCGCGGCGCCTACCGGATCAACGGCTTGCAAATCGTCAAGGTGGACGGCAAGGTCCCGGTGCCGTTCGTGAAGGCGCCGCTGATCGAGTTCGCCGTGAGCTGGCATTCACTCTGGTACGACCACGCCGTCGTGGCCGAGGGGCATTTTGTGCGTCCGCAGATCAACTTCGTCGATGGCGGTGCCAACAAGCAGGCGTCCCAGACGGGTAAAGGCACCGACTGGCAGGAACAACTGCGCAAGCTGCTACCGATCACCCTCAATGAAGTGCGCATCGAAGACGGCGAGATTGCCTTCCATAACTTCAGCTCCAAGCCCCGGGTAAATATCAACGCCACTGGGGTCAACGCCAGCTTCTACAACCTGACCAATGTGGTGGATGTCAAAGGCAAGCGCGACGCCCGCTTCGAAGGTAAGGCACTGCTGCAAGGCCAGGCGCCTCTGGAGGCCAATGCCACCTTTGATCCGCTGAGCGATTTCGAAGAATTCGAGTTCCGCTTCCGCGCCCGCGACCTGCAACTCAAGCGCATGAACGACTTTGCATCGGCCTATGGCAAGTTCGACTTCAAGGCCGGCACCGGCGACGTGGTGATCGAAGCCCAGGCTGAAAATGGCCGACTCACCGGCTACATCAAGCCGCTGCTGCGTGACGTAGAGGTGTTTGACTGGCAACAAGACGTTGAAAACAAGGACAAGAATATCTTCCGCTCAATCTGGGAGGCCGTGGTCGGAGCCAGCGAGACGGTGCTGAAAAACCAGCGCAAAAACCAGTTCGCCACCCGTGTGGAGCTCAGCGGTAGCGTGCACCAGCAGAATGTCAGTGCGTTTTCTGCGGTGATCGCGATTTTGCGTAATGGGTTTATCCAGGCGTTCAATGCCCGGTATGAACAACCCAAGCCCAGCGCTGATTAACCCTGTGGGTGGGGGCTTGCTTCCGATAGCGGTGTGTCAGATTTATATCTGTACCTGATCCACCGCTATCGGGATGCAAGCCCCCTCCCACATGTCCCTCATTGCTCAGGATATTGATGTGACCCGCCATTCAGAGACTGAATGCCCCGTCTGCGTTCACAGTCGCCAGGGCTGCGCGGTATAGTCGGGACATTGATGAATTCGAGGAATGACCGATGAAGTTCGAAGGCACCCAGGCCTATGTGGCTACCGATGACCTGAAACTGGCCGTCAACGCCGCCATCACCCTGGAACGGCCGTTGCTGGTCAAGGGCGAACCGGGCACCGGCAAGACCATGCTCGCCGAGCAACTGGCCGAATCCTTCGGTGCCCGGCTGATCACCTGGCACATCAAGTCCACCACCAAGGCCCATCAGGGCCTGTACGAGTACGACGCGGTCAGCCGCCTGCGCGACTCGCAACTGGGTGTGGACAAGGTCCACGATGTGCGCAACTACTTGAAGAAGGGCAAGCTCTGGGAAGCCTTCGAGTCCGAAGAGCGGGTGATCCTGCTGATCGATGAAATCGACAAGGCCGACATCGAGTTCCCCAACGACCTGTTGCAGGAACTCGACAAGATGGAGTTCTACGTCTACGAGATCGACGAGACCATCAGGGCCAAGAAGCGCCCGATCATCATCATTACCTCCAACAACGAAAAAGAGCTGCCGGACGCCTTCCTGCGTCGCTGCTTCTTCCACTACATTGCCTTCCCCGACCGCCCTACCCTGCAGAAGATCGTGGACGTGCACTACCCGGACATCAAGAAGGACCTGGTCAGCGAAGCGCTCGATGTGTTCTTCGATGTACGCAAGGTGCCGGGCCTGAAGAAAAAACCGTCCACCTCCGAACTGGTGGACTGGCTCAAGCTGCTGATGGCCGACAATATCGGCGAAGCGGTGCTGCGCGAACGCGACCCGACCAAAGCCATCCCGCCGCTTGCCGGTGCCTTGGTGAAGAACGAGCAAGACGTGCAGCTGCTGGAACGTCTGGCATTCATGAGCCGTCGCGGTAATCGATAATGTTGCTCAACCTGTTCAATGAAATGCGTGCAGCCAAGGTGCCGGTGTCGGTACGCGAGCTGCTGGACCTGATCAACGCGCTGAAACAGCGCGTGACCTTCGCCGACATGGACGAGTTCTACTACTTGGCCCGGGCGATCCTGGTCAAGGACGAGCGGCATTTCGACAAGTTCGACCGCGCCTTCGGCGCTTATTTCAACGGCCTGGAAAAGCTCGACGACCACTTGCAGGCGCTGATCCCCGAAGACTGGCTGCGCAAGGAGTTCGAACGTTCCCTGAGCGATGAAGAACGCGCGCAGATCCAGTCCCTGGGCGGACTCGACAAGTTGATCGAGGAGTTCAAGAAACGCCTGGAAGAACAGAAAGAACGGCATGCCGGCGGCAATAAGTGGATCGGCACTGGCGGCACCAGCCCGTTTGGTTCCGGTGGCTACAACCCGGAAGGCATTCGCGTGGGTGACGCCGGCAAACGCCAGGGCAAGGCAGTGAAAGTCTGGGACCAGCGCGAGTACAAGAACCTCGACGACCAGGTGGAGCTGGGCACGCGCAACATCAAGATCGCCCTGCGCAGGCTGCGCAAGTTCGCACGCCAGGGTGCGGCCGAAGAGCTGGATATCGACGGCACCATCGACCACACCGCCCGCGACGCCGGGTTGCTGAATATCCAGATGCGCCCCGAGCGCCGCAACACCATCAAGCTGTTGTTGTTGTTCGATATCGGCGGTTCGATGGACGCCCATGTGAAGACCTGCGAAGAGCTGTTCTCCGCCTGCAAGACCGAGTTCAAGCACCTGGAGTACTTCTACTTCCACAACTTCGTGTACGAATCGGTATGGAAGAACAACCAGCGCCGCACCTCGGAGCGCACCTCCACCCAGGACCTGCTGCACAAGTACGGCGCCGACTACAAGGTGATCTTCATCGGCGATGCAGCCATGGCGCCCTATGAGATCACCCAGGCCGGCGGCAGCGTCGAGCATTGGAACGAGGAGCCTGGGTATGTGTGGATGCAGCGCTTCATGGCCAAGTACAAGAAGCTGATCTGGATCAACCCATACCCCAAGGACACCTGGGGTTATACGGCATCGACCGCAATCGTGCGGGAGCTGGTGGAGGATCAGATGTATCCGCTGACCTTGCGCGGCCTGGAGGAAGGCATGCGTTTCCTGGCCAAATAAGCCGCCTCGGCAGGCTCTTTACGGCCGATTCAGCACTGGTTTGCAGGGTGGTGTCGACGGCGTGGGCCTGCGCGCATCATGCCAGCCGAACAGCAGGAAGTTACTGGAGAACCGCCGCACCAGTTCTGCATCGACACCATTGACGCGGCCGTCGTTGTTCACGTCCTGGCTGATATGGGCGCCATCGGCGGTGCCCACCTCGTTGGTAAAATAAGCCGCTGTGTAGGCCAGTGACTCATCATCGAGCTGCCCCTCGCCTTGGTGAAAATGCAGGCGCACGGTGTCTGGTATGCCATTGGCATCGAAGTCTACGGCAAACACCATCAGGTATTTATCGGCGGCGCCATCCTGGCTGAACCAGTTGAACTCGAGAAATTGCTGGGCGAACTCCAGCGCCATGGCTGCATCCAGCGTGTCAGTGACACCGTTATGGTTGATGTCGTCAGCCAGCTTCCAATCAAGCCTGCCATCGCCCTTCATATCCACCACTGCAGCCGCCATGGCAAGGGGCTGCGCGAGTGTGTCGTCGTAAAAATCCAGGTAAACCACGTCGGGCCTGGCGTTGTCGGTAATATCGTAAGCACGCAGCATCAAGAATCGCATAATACAAACTCGTAACAAGAAGAACCGACAGGCTCCCATTGCTTCGCCTCGAGGTCGACAGCCTCAAGCCGTCAGGGCAAGTCAGGCAATTCTGGCGTCCCTGTCCGGCCAGGGCAGTGTCTTCGCTGGCCCATGAGGCTCGATTACGGGTTGGCGTATTGCGCCAGAAACCTCAGATGCTGCGCGTGGGCGCCAGGCTGCACCATAGGCGCCAGTTTCAACGTCGCACCGGGCAGGCATTGCGCCAATCGTGCCAGCGACAACGGCGTCAACGCTCCCAGGCGCGGATAGCCGCCAATGGTCTGGCGGTCATTGAGCAACACGATCGGTTGCCCATCCGGCGGCACTTGAATCGCTCCCAGCGGAATACCTTCGGAAATCAACGACGGGCCCTGGTAGTGCAGCGGTGTACCGAGCAAGCGCATGCCCATGCGGTCGGCGCGGCTGTCGAGGGCCCATTCGGTGTTGAACGCATCGAACAGGCTCTGCCCGCTGAACTGGCCGATCTGCGCACCGATGATCACGTCCAGCGATGCAGCGGATGGCAAATCCGGGTTGGCCAGCACTTTCATCGCGCCTCCGGTCCCGGAATAGCTCAACCGCGCGCCTTCAGCCAAGGCTTTGCCGAAACCGTCCACCCCGCCCAACGACTCACGCACCACGGTGGCACAACTGCCGAGCACGGGCGGCGCGTCGAACCCGCCCGGCGCTGCCAGGTAAGCCCGTGCCCCCTTGAATGGCTGGGTAAAGCGTAAACGCTGGCCCTTTTGCAGAATAAAACTGCGCCCCGGGCTAATGGCACGCTCATCGATATAGGCGCCCAGATCCGCACCGGCCAGGGCCAGCAGGCAATAGTCCTCGGCCTGCACGGTGAAGCCGCCGAGGGTGATTTCCACTACCGGCGCATCCAGGGCATTGCCCAAGAGCCAGTTGGCCCAGGACATCGACACCCAATCCAGCGCCCCACCCTGGGTGACGCCCAAATGACGCACGCCGAAACGCCCGGCGTCCTGCAACAGGCACAGCGGCGTGCTGGCCTCGACAATCAAGCGGCTCATGACTGCGCCTCCAATGGCGTGTCATCGCCGCCCAGATTGACGAACTCAGCGTGGCTGACCGCTTCGAAACGCACCGTGTCGCCGGGCTGCATCAGGCTGTAGCCGTCGCGCTCACGGTCGAACAGTTTGGCCGGGGTGCGGCCGATCAGGTTCCAGCCGCCTGGGGACACCACCGGGTACGCGGCGGTTTGCCGCTCGGCGATACCGACACTGCCAGCGGCCACGCGTTTGCGCGGCGTGTGCAGGCGCGGCGTGGCAAGTACCTCGTCCACAAGCCCCATAAAAGCAAATCCTGGGGCAAAACCGAGGGCGAACACCTGGTATTCATGGGCGCTGTGGCGGCGGATCACTTCATCCACCGCCAAGCCGCTACGCTGGGCCAGCAGGGTCAGTTCCGGGCCGACACTCAGGTCGTACCACACCGGCAGCACATGGCACTGGCCGCTACCCTGGACCTGGGGTTGCAGATCGGTAAGGGCCTGGTCGATCAGTTCCCGGGCCTGGGCCGGGGTCAACGCCGTGAGATCGTAATGCACCATCAAGGTGGTGTAGGACGGCACCAGGTCCACCAACGCCGGGCCGAACCCGGCCCGCAGACGCTGGGTGGCGGCGAGCATCCACGGCATATTGGCTTCGGCAATCACCTCAAACAGACGCACCATCAGGCAGTCGATAGCCACCACTTCAATGCGTGGCTTCATGCTGTCTTCAACGCCTCACGGATACGCTGCACCGCAGCCACCGAGCTGGCATTGTCGCCATGCACGCACAAGGTATTGGCCTGCAATACCAGCGCGCTGCCGTCACTGGCGACCAGCGGCTCGCCACGGGAAATGGTCAGGGCCTGCTGCACGATGGTCTCGGAGTCGTGATGCACCGCGCCGGGCAACTGGCGCGAAACCAGGTGGCCCTTGCTGTCATAGGCACGGTCGGCAAAGGCTTCGAACCACAAAGTCACGCCGTATTCATCGCCTAATGCCTGGGAAGCACTGTTGTCGCGGGTGGCCAGCAACATCAGTGGCAGGTCGCCGTAGGCGGCCACGGCCTGGATCACCGCACGCAACTGCTCGGGGTTGGCCATCATGTCGTTGTACATTGCCCCATGGGGCTTCACATAGCTGACGCGACCGCCCTGGGCCCGGCAGATGCCGTCCAGCGCGCCGATCTGGTAGTGCAACAGATCCTGGATTTCCTGGGGCGTGTAGTGCATGGAACGCCGGCCAAAGCCCTGCAGGTCTTGATAGGCCGGATGGGCGCCGACCTGCACGCCATGCTTGAACGCCAGGCTGACAGTCTTGCGCATGATGCTCGGGTCGCCGGCATGAAAGCCGCAGGCCACGTTGGCGCAGTCAATGAACGGCATGACTTCGGCGTCCAGACCCATAGTCCAGTTACCAAAGCTTTCGCCGATGTCGCAGTTCAAAAGCAGGCGGCTCACGGTGGTCGCTCCTGTAGGCTTTGTTTTTTTGTAGTGTGGGATTTATTACACAGAACTGGCAACTTGTCCTGGCACCCCTACGACGCTTATCGTGGAACAGCTCGATTTTTGGCGCTTGCCCGGTGCGACGTCCAACTAATAAAAACCGATCCATGCATAAGAAAAAGTTGATCCCATGAATTTGAAGTTCCTCGAAACCTTCGTCTGGGTGGCCAAGCTCAAGAGCTTTCGCCTGACTGCCGAGAAGCTGTTCACCACCCAGGCCTCGATCTCCAGCCGCATCGCGGTGCTGGAAAGCGAGTTGGGCGTGAAGCTGTTCCTGCGCGACTCCCGTGGCGTTAGCCTGACCCCGGAAGGCTTGAAGGTGCTCGATTACGCCGAACAGATGATGGTGACCATGCAGGGCTTGAAGCAGTCCCTGGAAACCAGCAGCAGCAAGGTCGGACGCATTCGCATCGGCGCGATGGACACGGTGATCCACACTTGGCTGAGCCCGCTGGTCGCGGAGTTGATGGATCATTTCCCCCTGGTGGAAATCGAGTTGGTCGCCGATACCGCGCTTAACCTCAGCGATCAGCTGCAAAAAGGCTTCCTGGACCTGATCCTGCAAACCGACCTGCTGCGCCTGGAAACCGTACGCAGCCTGGAACTGGCCAGCCACCCCATGGCCTGGATCGTCGCCAGCCAATCGATCTACCACCGCGACTACGCCTCCCTGGCCGAATTGGCCCAGGAGCGCATCATCACCTACTCGAAAAACTCCCACCCACATCAGGACGTGCTCAGCCTGATGCAGGCCAACGGCGTGGCCGCGCCACGGATGAACTGTGTGAACTCGGTGTCGGCGATTACCCGGTTGCTGCGTGATGGCTTCGGCATTGGTGCACTGCCGCCGGTACTGGTCAGCGAAGAACTGGCGCGGGGCGAATTGGTGATGCTGCCGATGGCCCAGCGCCTGCCGGACTTGCAGGTGGTGGTGTCATGGCGCGTGGGGGTGGAGTTGGTGGAGGAGATTGTGGGGTTGTGCCAGAAGGTGGTGGCCCGCTATGCCAAGGAGGTCGGCGAAGAACGGATGGTGCTGAGCCACTGACTAAACCGGATCCAAATGTGGGAGGGGGCTTGCTCCCGATAGCAGAGTGTCAGTCGATGAAGATGTTGACTGACCTGCCGCCATCGGGAGCAAGCCCTCTCCCACATTTGGCCGAGTTGAGCGTTAGAGGCCCTTGAGGTCCCGCTCTTCGATGGGCCGGCTCTGGCGCAGGCGCCTGCCGCCCAACACCACCCAATCAATCAGGCGGTACAGGCATTCGATGCCGAACGACAACAGCATCGCCCCGCCCAGGCCCCAACCCATGGCTTCAGGGGTGAGCAAGATCTGGTAGCTGTAGCCATTCCAGGTCTCCTGGCGGATATCCGGGTCAGCAGCCACCGCCACTTGCAGCACGCGGATGTACCACGGGCCCTGCATGGCCTGGAATTGCTTGTCCAACTCGAGCTGGCGATCGAGCATCGCGCCAAGGCTGCTGGCATCGCTCTGGAACACCGGGTCGTCACTGGCGCGGTAATGCGCCACCAGCGCTTGCATATCACCGTTGAAGAACTGCTGCGCGGTGGACTCGAAGCCGCGCAAGCCGGTCTGCGCCTCGATCAAATGGGCTTCTACTCGCTTGGCGTAGTCGTTGATAAACCCCGGCACCTGTACGCCGACCAACAAGCCAATGGCAAACAGCACCAACCGCAGATAGCTAAGCAACATGGTCGATATCCTTACTCGGTAACGCCCTGGCTGACGCATTCACCGCGTCGCCATAGGCTCCATTGGCCCGGTTCGTAGCGGGTCCAGTTTTCGTTGTCGGTCAGGGGCTCGGTGGCGATCACCGTTACCACGTCATTGGGGGTGGTTTCGGCCTGAAAATCGACGATCACGTCGACATCTTTCAAGCGCGCCGGGCCAAAGGGGGCGCGCCGGGTAATCTGCGCCAGTTTGGTCGAGCAGTAGCAGAACAGCCAGTCGCCATCGCTGAGCAGGCAGTTGAACACGCCCTTGCTGCGGTATTCGGTGCAGGCGGTGATCAGGTCCGGCAACACTTGCTCGATGTCTACCGGCTCGGGGAAGGCTTCGCGCACGCGGTTGAGCAGATCGCAAAAGGCCGCTTCGCTGTCGGTATCGCCCACTGGGCGGTAGAAGGTGGCGCGGGGGTTGAAATCCGCCAGCTGGCCGTTGTGGGCGAAACACCAGTTACGGCCCCACAGCTCACGTACGAACGGATGGGTATTGGCCAGGCTCACCTTGCCCACATTGGCCTGGCGGATATGACCGATTACCACTTCACTCTTGATGGGGTAACGCTGCACCAGCAACGCGACTTCCGACTCGCTGCTGGCGGCCGGGTCCTGGAACAGCCGCAGGCCACGGCCCTCATAGAAGGCAATGCCCCACCCGTCGCGGTGCGGGCCGGTACGCCCACCGCGCTGCATCAGCCCGGTAAAGCTGAACACGATATCGGTGGGGACGTTGGCACTCATGCCCAATAATTCACACATGCCAGGGCTCTCGCTGCAGGGCGGACAACGTTAAAGGCGCGGCTCGACCCGCATGCCGCCGACAGGTGCAGGGCGGCGGAACGGTTCATCGTCTTCCGGCTCGGCAGCCAGGGCAGCATCGGTAGCGGCCTTGCGCTCACGCCGGGCGTTGGCCGCACGCTCGATGGGCCAGCGGATCAGCACAAACACGATGTACAGGGCAAACACGATCATGGTGTACATGAACAGATCGGAAATCGCCCGCCAGGCGTTATTGCCGACCTTGAGCACCAGGTCCAGGGCGGTAATCGCCACGGCCGGCGCGAACTGGGTCTTGACCGGGTCGACGATGGTCGGGCTCAGCAATAGCACCGCCATCAGCAATTGCAGTGGCTCGCGCAGCCAGCGCCACATCCAGCGGGTCATGCGCCACCACACCAACAGGCAGCCCAAAGCGGCGAAGGCGTAAAGGCCCCAAGCGGTCAGATAGTCGTTCTCGGTCATGGTGTCCATGGCAAGGTTGGCAAACAGGCGGCTATGATAACGGCTTTTGCGTGTCGCGGCTGCAATGCCTGCCACCTTCCGCCAGACAGAGAGTGATCCATGACGTCATCGACCGCCCCGATTGCCCGCAAGGCCCCAGGCCCAGACCCGTATGCATGGCTGCAAGCGCGGGACACCCCTGAAGTGCTCGACTACCTCAAGGCCGAAAATGCCTGGCAGGAGGCCCAGTTGGCCGACCAGCAGGCGCTGCGCGAGACGCTGTTCGAAGAGATCAAGGGCCGTATCCTTGAAACCGACCTGTCCCTGCCCTCCCCTTGGGGCCCGTTCCTGTACTACACCCGCACCACCGCCGGTGACGAATATGCACGCCATTACCGCTGCCGCCGCCCGGCTGACGACAGCAACCAGGTGGATGACAGCAGCGAAGAGCTGCTGCTGGACCCGAACGTATTGGCCAATGGTGGCTTTTTCTCCCTCGGCGCGTTCAGCATCAGCCCCGACCACCAGCGCCTGGCCTACAGCCTCGACACCAGCGGCGAAGAGATCTACACCCTGTTCGTGAAGGAATTGGCCACAGGCAAAGTCAGCGAACTGGCGTTCGAGAACTGCGACGGCAGCATGACCTGGGCCAATGACAGCCTGACCCTGTTCTTCGGCGAGCTGGACGACACCCATCGCCCGCACAAGCTGTATCGCTATCGCCTGGATGGCACCGCGGCGCAGGAAGTGTTCCACGAGCCCGACGGCCGTTTCTTTCTGCACTGTTACCGTTCCAGCTCCGAGCGCCAGCTGCTGCTGGCCCTGGGCAGCAAGACCACCAGCGAGATCTGGGCGCTGGACGCCAACCTGCCGCACCTGCCTTTCACCTGCCTGGCGCCACGGGTCGATGACCATGAATACGATGTCGACCACGGCAAGCGCAATGGCGAGTGGACCTGGTTTATTCGCAGCAACCGCGATGGGATCAACTACGCGCTGTTCATCGCCGCCGATAACGGCACACCGCCTACCGAGGCCGACTGGCAGAACCTGATCCCCCACAGCGATGAAGTCATGCTCGACGGTGTGAGCCTGAACGCCAGCGCCATGACCTTGAGCTTGCGTATCGGTGGACTGCCGGTCATCGAGGTGCACCCTGAAGACGTACCGGCCTATCGCGTGGAGTTGCCCGACGCGGCCTACAGCCTCTACGTACAAAACAGCCTGGAATTTCACAGCGACAAGATCCGCCTGCGCTATGAGGCCTTGAACCGTCCGGCCCAGGTACGTCAGCTCGAACTGGCGAGCGGCGCCCAAGTGGTGCTCAAGGAAACCCCGGTACTCGGGGTGTTCAACGCCGACGATTACGTCAGCCAACGGTTGTGGGCAACCTCCGCTGACGGCACCCAGGTGCCCATCAGCCTGGTGGTCAAGCGTGACCGGCTCGGCCAGCCGACGCCGCTGTACCTGTATGGCTATGGTGCCTACGGCCAAAGCCTGGATCCGTGGTTCTCCCACGCACGCCTGAGCTTGCTGGACCGCGGGGTGGCGTTTGCCATCGCCCATGTGCGTGGCGGCGGTGAGTTGGGCGAAGCCTGGTATCGCAACGGCAAGCAGGAGCACAAGCAGAACACCTTCAGCGACTTTATCGCCTGCGCCGAACACTTGATTGCCGAGGGCCTGACCACCTCCAAGCAACTGGCGATCAGCGGCGGCAGTGCCGGTGGCCTGTTGATCGGCGCCGTACTCAACCAGCGTCCGGAACTGTTCCAGGCAGCGATTGCCGAAGTGCCGTTCGTCGATGTGCTCAACACCATGCTCGACCCGGAACTGCCGCTGACCATCACCGAGTATGACGAATGGGGCAACCCCGAGGATCCCGAGGTGTATGCACGCATCAAGGCTTACGCGCCGTACGAAAACGTCAGCGCCCAGGCCTATCCGGCCACGCTGGTGATCGCCGGCTACAACGACAGCCGCGTGCAGTACTGGGAAGCGGCCAAGTGGGTGGCCAAGCTGCGCGACACCGCCACCTCCGACAACCTGCTGCTGCTCAAGACCGAGCTGGGCGCCGGCCATGGCGGCATGAGCGGTCGCTACCAGGGATTACGTGACGTAGCGCTCGAATATGCGTTTGTGTTCAAGGCGCTCGGGCTGATTTAGGAACTTACCGGGGCGGCCCTGTCTGAACAGGGGACCGCCCTACCTATTGACGGACCAATACTGCTGCCATGCCAGAAGCCACCTTACTCAATGACGAAATCCGCGACATGCTGATGGACTGCGGGCTGTTTGACCCGCTGCTGCCGGAAGATTTTCATATCGCCGCGGGCTACTTCAATATCAGCAGCATTGCCCAGGGCGAGGTAATTTTCCTCGAGGGCGATGCGGGCACCTTCATGTGCATCCTCCACACTGGCCAGGTGGCCGTGCAGAAAACCAATCACACCGGCCAGCGCCTGACCATCGCCACCCTGCGCAGTGGCCGGGCGTTTGGTGAAATGGCGGTGCTCGACGGCGAGCGGCGCTCGGCCAGTTGCGTCGCAGCCAGTGATTGCGTGCTGCTGAACCTGGGCAAGGATGCCCTGGAAAAAATGCTCAATGAGGCGCCCAGGGTGGCGGCCAAGATAATCCGCGCCATTGCCGTGGCCCTGTCCAAGCGCCTGCGCATGGCCGACGGGCAACTGTTATCTCAACAGTTTTAACCGCCGGGGGGCTTGGGCTTGCTGTCATTCTGTTGCAGGCCGGGGACGGTCTGGTCCTTGGGCGGCGCGGGCAATACGATGGGCACCAGGGGCGGCGAGCCATCGGTCTTGGGCACGACGGGTGGCGTGACCTGCGGGTACAAGGTCGGCGTCGGCGTGCCCGGCGCGCCTGGGGTTGGAGCGGGCGCGACCGGAACGGTTTGCAACTCCTGAGCCTGCGCCACAGCAGATATAAGCGCGCTCAATACAATGACCGTTAGAATGCTGCACTTCATCGATGGCTCCATGGCCTGACCGGAATATCGTAAGGCTACTCCCAACTGCGCAAGAATGCCCTTCCCAATGAGATTTCCATGAAACGTTTCGTTCTGCTGGACACCACCCCGATCCCCGACAATGGCGGTGCCTTGTGCCTGTTCGAATACGGCGAGGACTTTGTCATCAAGATCCAGGGCGGTGACGGCGGCCAGCTGATGAATACACGCATGCACGGCTCCGAAGACGCCCTGGCCGAGATTCCCTGCCGCAAGGTCGCCGGTCGCCCGGGCTCACGGGTGCTGATCGGCGGCTTGGGCATGGGTTTTACCTTGGCCGCCGCCCTCAAGCATTTGGGCAAGAGTGCCGAAGTGGTGGTGGCGGAGTTGGTGCCCGGCGTTGTGGAGTGGAACCGTGGGCCGCTGGGGGAAAAGTCCGGGCGCCCGCTGCTGGACCCGCGCACGGTGATCCGCTTGGAAGACGTGGCCAAGGTGCTGCAGGCCGAGCCCCAGGGCTTCGACGCAATCATGCTCGACGTCGACAACGGCCCCGAGGGTCTGACGCAGAAGGCCAATACCTGGTTGTATTCCGCCGGTGGCCTGGCCGCGTGCGCCAAGGCCCTGCGGCCCAAGGGCGTGCTCGCCGTGTGGTCGGCCAGTGCCGATAAGCTGTTCAGCGACAAACTGCGCAAGGCCGGCTTCAAGGCTGAGGAAGTCCAGGTGTTTGCCCATGGCAACAAGGGCACGCGGCATACCATCTGGATTGCAGAAAAGCTGAAGGGCTGAATCATCATCGATCAAATGTGGGAGGGGGCTTGCTCCCGATAGCGGTGTCTCAGCTAGCCTATCCTTAGCAGACACACTGCTATCGGGAGCAAGCCCCCTCCCACATTTGGTACTGCTTCAGTCTCTGGATTTGCGGTAATCGATTACATACGGCAGTTTTTTATCGAAAGTCTTTTCCAGCTCACTGTGATCCAGCTGGGTGATACCACCCAATTGCCGGGCCGTGAAACCGCTGTCGCCCACCTTTGACCCCGGCGCCAGGCCGACCATGCGCTTGGCCACGGCCTCAATGGCATCCTTGTATCCGCTTTTCTTGTTCAGGTTGTAGCTGCCCAGATCAATTTGCGTGCGCAGCCAGTTGCCCCAGTAGAACTCGAGGAACTCCGGCGCAATTGCACCCTCGGTCGGTTTGCCATAGGCCGCCTTGCGGGTGAAATACACCAGGCTGCGGAAGGTGTCGTCCTGCAGGTTGTTGAAGCCCAAGTGCGCCGGCAATTGCGCAGGTGACAGCGTCTGGCCCCGGTTATCCTTGAGCCAGACCTTGCGCGCAGCCTCCATGCGTTGCCAGAAGGTGGCAACGTTCGGGCTGCTGCTGAAATCGTCGGTGACCTTGACCCACATCTTCAAGCGCGGGCCGGCGCCGGGGGTCTCCCACAGGGTGGTGAAACTGTGATGGCCATCGGTCAGGTACAGCTGGCCGCCGGGGCCGACCACCACGGTTTTCATCTCATCGGGATAGGTGCCCACCGCACGCTTGCAGGTGAAGCTTGCGGGCCGCAGCAGTTCGGCGTTCTTGGGCACCTGAACGGCCTCGCCCTGGCCATTGGTTTCGCAGTATTCATCGAAAGCCTTGACGGGCTTGTCGGCGAACAGCCCCAGGCTGTAGTAGATCTGGTCGAAACCCACCACAGCCTGGGTCGGATGCAATTGTTCCAGGGCGACCTCGATCACCTGCCCCGGTTGTGGCGTCGAAAACGCTTGGGCTTGGGCAGTAAGGGCACAGAGCAAAAGCCCGATAGTCCATGAATGCAGACGCATGAATTTCCATTCCTTCTCAGTCAGTGAAGCAATCCTAGCGGTCATTTACCGCACAAGCGGCTAGAATCCACCTTATCCGTGACCCACCAAATAGCCAGGAGCCATGATGAGCTCGACTAACCCGCCCTCACACACCGCCAAGCTGGACCGCATCCTCGCCGATGCCCAGCGCGACCGCGAAATGGGCTATCGCGACAAAGCCTTGAAGATGTACCCCCACGTCTGCGGCCGTTGCGCCCGTGAATTCGCTGGCAAGCGCCTGAGTGAGCTGACCGTACACCACCGTAACCACAACCATGATGACAATCCCCAGGACGGCTCCAACTGGGAGTTGCTGTGCCTGTATTGCCACGACAACGAACACTCGCGCTACACCGACCAGCAGTACTTCGGCGAAGGCTCCACCAGCAGCCCGAGCATTGCCAAGGCCACGCATAATCCGTTTGCGGCGTTGGCGGGGTTGATGAAGAAAGACGACTGAAGATCGTCCTTGCCTGTACTGGCCTCATCGCAGGCAAGCCAGCTCCCACATTTGGAATGCATTCCCCTGTGGGAGCCGGGCTTGCCCGCGATGGCGATCGCCCAAGCATTGCATCCCCCCAAGCCGTATAATCCCGGCTTTTCCTGCAAGGCACCCTTCCCCGTGGGCAATAAACGCTACAGCTGTATCGGTCTGTATAACCCCAAATCCCCCGAAAACGTCGGCTCGGTAATGCGTGCCGCCGGCTGTTACGGCGTGGCCTCGGTGTTCTACACCGGCGTGCGTTACGAGCGCGCCCGGGATTTCATCACCGACACCAAGAAGGTCCACCACGACATTCCGCTGATCGGCATCGACGACCTGAAAAAGATCCTGCCCCTGGGCTGCACCCCGGTCGCCGTGGAACTGGTGGAAGGCGCCCGCCCGCTGCCCGAATACACCCACCCCGACCGTGCCCTGTATATCTTCGGCCCCGAAGACGGCTCCCTGGACAAGGAAATCCGCGACTGGTGCGAAGATGTGGTGTACATCCCCACCACTGGCTGCATGAACCTGGCGGCCACAGTCAACGTGGTGCTCTACGACCGCCTGGCCAAGGGCAACAACACCCGCTCGGGCCCCAAGTACTGACTTTCCGGGAACATCCGGCACCTGCGCGCAGTCAGCTAGTTACACTTGCCCTTGTTGGAGACAGATCATGAGCGACAGCAAAATCTTACAACCTATCATCGAAGCCACGCCGTTGAAGGCTCAGCCTACCCAGAACGTGCATGGCTGGGAACGCATCGGCTCGGTGGCCGGCGGCGTGATGATGGTCGGCAAAGGCCTGCGCCGGGGTGGGATTTTTGGGTTGATCCAGGTGGCGATTGGCGGCGTGGCCCTGGCCCGTGGCTTTACCGGGCACAGTTCGCTCAAGGACAAGCTGGAGCAGGGCCGTCAGGAAATGAACAGCGTGCGCACCAAGATCGAGCGCGCTGGGGAGGAGCTGAAGAACTTGAAGACCCAGGCCGAAGTGGCGGCAGAGAAGGCAGTAAAACCCAAAGCCTGACCTGAGTATTGGACATGCTGGAGATTCAAATGTGGGAGGGGGCTTGCCCCCGATTGCGGTGGGTCAGCAAAAAGGATGCTGGCTGACACTCTGCTATCGGGGGCAAGCCCCCTCCCACATTTTGAATTGCACAGGGTTTGGGATTAGTGCAGCAACTTGCTATCGAGCACCATCGAAGACTCGCCGATTACACTTTCGGCCAACTGCACAAATTCCTTCGTGTTAACGCTGTCCACCCGCATCACTGCCTGCGCCAGATCATCCAGGGACCGCTTGTTGTGGGTCTTCACCCGGATCTCGCGGTCCAGATCCTGCAATACCAGCACCGCCCGCGCCACGCCGGCACTGCCGATCTGCTCGCCCCTCAGGGTAGTGACCGCCTTGCTCTCTTTGGCCAGCCGCGCCTGGATCGCCGCATAGCGCTCGTCGGTGAGGCCCCCGGCACGCCGCATCAGTTCAATTGCGTAGTACTCGCCCATGCCCTCACTGATCCAGTCACTGCTGTCATGGTCGTTAAAGCGCCCGATAGCCTGCACTACTTCGCGCAGCAACGGGCTGCTGCCGTTTTCGCTGACCAAAGGCGTACGGCTGTTGAGGTAGATCGAATCGCGCAACGAATAGGCGCCACGGCGCATCGGGTCACCGGCGCCGACGATCAACAATTTGCCAGGATGACGCGGGAACGCGGCTTCCACCTGGGGCCAGACGAACGTCAACAAGGTCAGCACGTCCATACGGCGCATGCCCTGCCCCTTGGGCGAGGCCACGGTGATTTCGGTTTCGCCCAGGCGCAGGCGGCGGCTGCCGAGATTACCGGCGAGCATCCAGCCGGTAGGTCGGTCGAACAGGCGGGACACGTTATCGATGCGGAATTTATGCTTGCCAATGCGCGGCCAGGCGGTTTCGACGCTCTTCCAGCCCGTAGGCAACTCGAACGCCAGGCGCGAGACCAACTCAATGCCATCTTGCTGATCGAGACGCGCAGCCGGCACCAGGTCTTCACCGCGCAGTAATGCCCAGCCCGGTGTGACCCGTGTGTCATAGATGCCCGGCTTGCGCGTGTGGCTCAGACGCACTTTGTAGGTCAGGCTGGCCTTGTCGGCGCTGGGTTGCCAAAGCCCACGGTTGCCCGTGACCTGCCATTGGCCGTCGGCCTTGAAGTCGCTGTAATCACCCTCGCGGCCCAGGTCGAAGTCCAGGCTGCGCACTGCCGAGCCTTGGGACAGGCTGACGCGCACCTGCGCCTGATCGCTCTGGGGCAGCAGCTTGACGTGATAGTCCAGGTCAACTTTTTTCGCGCACCAGCCCGGCCCGCTCAACGCCAGCAATACCAGGCCCGCGGCTAACTTGGCTGCCACCTTCATACACACTCCTTGGTTCACCCGGCGCGGAAGATCAGGTAATCCTCCCAATCGTCCTCGGGCACGCTGCCTTCGCTGAGCATGCGCCCGGACTGGGAAATGCGTTCGTGGTGCACCGCGTCACGGTCGCCGCAGACCAGATGGTGCCAGAGCGGCAGATCCTTGCGCTCGCTGACCAGGCGGTAGCCGCAGGTTGGTGGCAACCATTTGAATTGGTCGGCCTGGCCCGGGGTGAGCTGGATACAGTCCGGCACCGATGCGCGGCGGTTGGGGTAATCGGTGCACTGGCAGGTTTTCAGGTCGAGCAGCTTGCAGGCGATACGCGTGTAATAGACGCTGTTGTCGTCTTCATCCTCAAGCTTTTGCAGGCAGCACAGGCCACAGCCGTCGCACAACGACTCCCACTCCTCCTGGTCGAGCTGCTCAAGGGTTTTGCGTATCCAGAAAGGTTCGACTTTGGCGGCCATGGCTCTACATCAGTATCGGAAGCTGAAAAGGCCGCCAGTCTAGTGCCCCAGCCCGCTGGGGCCAAGCGCTTACGACTGGCGGTGTAGCAACGCTTGTCAGCCTAGTGGGCGCGCAGTAGTTTTGAGCACCAAATTGACGATCAGGAACAGTCCATGACACGCGTTGCCGATTACCCGATCCACACCCAATTCACTGAACGCTGGTCGCCCCGCGCCTTTACCGGCGAAAGCATCCCGAAAGAGACCCTGCTGAGTTTCTTCGAAGCCGCACGCTGGGCACCGTCGGCCTACAACTCGCAGCCGTGGCGGTTTCTCTATGCGCGTCGGGACACCCCGGACTGGGAGCGTTTCCTGGGCCTGCTGAATGAATTCAACCGCAACTGGGCGCAGCACGCGTCGGCCCTGGTGATCATCGCCTCGAAAACCGAGTTCATGGCTCCAGGCGCCACCGAAGAAACCCCGGCGCTATGGCACACCTTCGACACCGGCTCAGCCTGGGGCCACCTGGCGCTGCAAGCCAGCCTAAGCGGCTGGCATACTCATGGCATGGCCGGTTTCGATCAGGAGCTGACCCGCAAGGAGCTGAAAATTCCACAAGGCTACGCGCTGCATGCTGCCGTGGCTGTGGGCAAGCTGGGTGACAAGTCGAGCTTGCCGGAATATCTGCAGGGCCGTGAAGCGCCGAGCCCGCGCAAACCGTTGAGCGAGCTGGTGTGCGAAGGTGACTTCAGCCTGTAAGCCTTGCGCAATAATCGCCCTCTGTAGGAGCGAGCTTGCTCGCGAAAAGCTCATAGGCGCCGCGCTTACTTAGAAAGTACGCGTCATCGTTGACGTTCTTCGCGAGCAAGCTCGCTCCTACATAAAGCCATTGGGGCAAGCCTCCTCATGCATGGCCCAGGATCAGTAGCCCCGCTCGAAATCCACTTCCCCGCGCAACGCTTGCTTGGCCTGGTAGGCGCGCACGTTTTGCACAAACAACGCCACCATCATCGACGGCGAGGTGGGTGCCGAACTGTGCCCGGTCAACAGCAAACCCCACGCGGTCCAGAACGGGTGGCGCTGCGGCAGCGGCTCCTGGCGGCACACGTCGATCACTGCACCGGCCAGGTGCCCTTCTTTCAGGGCCTCGACCAGATCGGCATCCACCACCGCCACGCCGCGCCCGACGTTGATAAACAACGCGGTCGGCTTGAATTGCTTGAACAGCGCGGCGTCGTACAGGTCATGGGTGTCCGGTGTGTTGGGCAATAGGTTGATCACGTAATCCACCTCCCCTACCAAGCGGCCCAATTGGTCGAGTTCGGCCACTTCGAGAAACGGCGCCTGCTCCCGGGCTACGCGGGCGATGCCATACAGCGTGACGCCAAACGGCACGAGGAAATCGGCCACGCTCTGGCCAATATCGCCGGTGCCGACAATCAGCACCTTGCGCCCCGCCAGGCTCTGGCCCATGCGGTTGTCCCACTTGCGCTCGACCTGGCTGACCAGGCGCGCCAGCACTTCGCGCTCATGGCCCAGCATGTAGGTGAGGACAAACTCGGCCATGACCTGGCCATAGATACCCACTGCGCGGGTCAGGCGATAGTCGCGGGGCAGGCCATCGGCCAGCAGCGGCGTGATACCGGCCCAGGTCGATTGCAGCCACTGGGGGTGATGGCCCTGGCGCAACAGGGTCGCCAGCAGATCGGGCTGGCCCAGCCAGACCGGGCAATCGGCGGCCAGGCGCGAGAGTTCGGCCGAGTCGCCGCTGGTCAGCACTTCAAGGTCTGGGGCCGCTTGCTTGAGCAATTGGGCGTAGAGCGGGTGATCCTGTTCAGCAATCAGAACACGCATGGTTCAAACCTTTCAAAAACAGTACAGACGGTCGCCCGCATCCTTACGGCCACCGTCCTCTAATACGATTCCATTTAAAGCCTGCGCCCTGATGCGGGCACTGATCGATCACATCGGGTCGTTGCGGCGCAACAGCTCTTCGGGCAAGTGCTCGATGTACTCGTCCTCGGCCGGCGGCATTTGCAGGTGGTAGCCCTGCTTGTCGAGGTTTTCCAGCACCACCGTGATGTCCTCGCGGGACAACTTGCGCTCCGGCGTCAGCACCATGTCGAAGGCGTGATGGGCCTTGCCGAAGGCTTCCATCAAGGGTTCAGGCACGCGCTCCAGGGCGTCGCTTTTGAGCACGTAGAGGTACATGCCGTCTTTTTTCTTGCTGCGATAGATGGAGCAAATACGTTTCAAGGCTGTTCTCCGGCGGTGGCCAGGCTGTCGAGCAGCGCCTGGCCCATCAGCTCGCGACGCCAGCCACGCAGCGAGTCTGGCAATTGATAAGGCCCATCGGGATAGCCGCTTTTAACCAGGGCTTCGAGGGTTTTCTTGCGCAGCATCAGTTCCGGCGCCATGTCCAGGCGCTCGGCGAACGTCTGGCCCAGGGCGCGCAGTTGCTTGATCAGCGTGGCTGCGTCCACCGGCAAAGGCTCGGCGACGGCCGGAGGCCACTGGTCCATCGGCACGCTGCCGGCTCGCTTGATCAGGTCCAGCAGGAATTGGCCGTCCTGGCGCACGGTGCGTGGGTGCATGTCTTCGATCTTGCCCAGCGCTGCCAGGTTATCCGGCTGGGATTTAGCCAGCGGCCACAACGAGTGCTCGCGAATGATGCGGTTGCGCGGCAGGTCACGTGCTCGGGCCTGCTGCTCGCGCCAGGCGCACAGTTCACGCAGCACGGCGAGTTGGGCGCGGGACAGCTTCCATGCCAGCTTGGCATCGCGGTAGACCTCGTAAGGGTCGATCTCACGGCGCAGGTTGGCCACCAGTTCGGCGCCGTCTTCCAGTACCCAGGCGTACTTGTCATCCGATAGCCGGGGGCGCAGGCGGATATACACCTCGGCCAGGTGCACCGCGTCTTCGGCGGCGTAGCTGACCTGCGTCTCCGACAACGGCCGCTGCAGCCAGTCAGAGCGGGTTTCGCCCTTGGGCAGCTCGATATCCAGCACGGCTTGGACCAGGCGCGAGTAGCCCATGGAGAAACCGAGGTTCAGGTAAGCCGCAGCCAATTGGGTGTCGAACAGCGGCACCGGCAGGCTGCCGGTCAGGCGCAGCAGCACTTCCAGATCTTCGCTGCAGGCATGCACCACCTTGATCACCGCCGGGTTTTCCAGCAAGGCGGCCAAGGGTTGCCAATTATCGATAGTCAGCGGATCAATCAGGTACGCGCGGATGCCATCACCAATCTGGATCAGCCCGGCAATGGGATAAAAGGTGTCGACCCGCATGAATTCGGTGTCGAGGGCGACGAATGGCAACTGCTGCCATTCGGCGCAATGCTGGCCGAGGCTATCGTTGTCGCAGATCCAGTGAATATCGATGGCCACACGGCTCTCCCTTGAAGAATGGCGCGCAGTATATATCGCGAAAGGGACTTGCGAGCATCCGTAGTGCACACAGCATCATGAAAACTCCGACAGTGGACGAAGAATAGTCCGACAAATGGAAGTTATCCTCTCTTACGGAGAACGTACACGCACCGCAGCCTGGAGCCCGGCAGGAACTCCTGATAATTCAGAATCTTGAAGCCTGCCCGGCGAAACTCGTCTTCCACCGGTGTTCCTGCGCTGACAGAAACAATGACCGTGTCGCGGCTGACGCGATGAAACTCGCGTAGCAAGATTGATCGCACCTCGCTGCAGCGCACATGCCGAAATAATTCCAGGCAGAAAATGCAGTCCACCGCATTCGCCGACAGGCCAATGGAGAACGCCGAGCCCTGAAATGTCTTTACACGTTTGAGCAGCGTCCCCGGGTGGTGGGTACGAGCATGGTCGAGCATGGGCTGGGAGTGGTCCGAGGCCAGGATCACCCGGTTGACATGCTCTGCCAACACCGGCCAGAAACGCCCCGAACCACACGCCAGGTCAAGGACGAGCCCCGGCTCGCCGGCCACCTTCAGCGCATGGCGCACCAGCCGTGCATCGCGCCAAGCCCCCAGGCGCTGCAACAGCCGGGGTGGGCGCGAGTCACCGCAGACCCTGGCGTGCTCACGGTCACAGCGCTCAGTGAATTCGATCTCGATGGAGGGTGGGGGTTGTGGCAACATCGCGGGCTCATGTGGGTAAAACGGTAGTGAACGATCTTGACCCGCAGCTTAACCACCGCAACGTGAAAAAAAGGTCGAAAGCCTCACTACCGTGAAATCGGTCACGCCTGGTGCAGGTACCAACGCCAATCCTGCTCACCGACCTCGCCCATGAACTGGCGGTATTCCTCGCGTTTAACCGCCAGATAGACGCCGAGGAACTCACCGCCGAACGCATCCCGTGCCCAACTTGACCCCTCAAGTGCGCGCAGAGTGGTCAGCCAATCCGTAGGCAGCAACGCCTTGGCCTGGGCGTAGCCGTTGCCTTCCACCGGGGCACCGGGGTCGCGCTGTTCGCGGATGCCGCGGTGGATGCCGGCAAGAATCGCAGCGGCCGCCAGGTAAGGATTGGCGTCTGCCCCGCAAATGCGATGCTCGATATGCCGGGAATGGGCCGGGCCACCGGGCACGCGCAGGCTGACGGTGCGGTTGTCCACGCCCCAGGTGGCGGCCAGGGGCGCGTAGCTGTTGGTCTGGAAACGCCGATAAGAGTTGGCGTTAGGGCAGAACATCAGCAACGAATCAAGCAAGGTGTCGAGCATGCCGCCCACCGCCTGGCGCAACAGCGGCGTGCCATCAGCCGCCTCGCTGGCGAACAGGTTATGGCCCTGGGCATCGGCCAGGCTGACATGCATATGCATGCCGGTGCCGGCCAGATCATCGAATGGCTTGGCCATGAAACACGCCGTCATCCCATGCTTGTGGGCCACGCCCTTGACCAGGCGTTTGTAGCGCACCGCCTCGTCCATCGCCTGCAACGCGTCAGTGCGATGTTCGAGGGTAATTTCAACCTGGCCCGGAGCGTATTCGGAGATCGCCGTGCGCGCCGGGATACCTTGAAGTTTGCAGGCGCTGTAGAGGTCGGCGAGAAACGGCTCGATCTGTTCCAGTTCGCGCAGGCCGTAGACCTGGGTCGAACGTGGACGCTTGCCGTCCGCGTCCCGCGCCGGTTGCGGGCGGCCGTTGCTGTCGGGCTTCTGGTCGAGCAGGTAGAACTCCAGCTCTGCGGCCATCACCGGGTAATACCCGTCAGCCTTGAGGGCATCGATGACCTTGGCCAGCAGGTGCCGGGGGTCGGCAACGGTGGCGGGTAAACCTTCAGTGGGGTGCATGCTGACTTGCACCGCAGCGGTTGGGATCAAGCGCCAGGGCATGCGCTGCAGACTGCCGCTGATCGGGTAGGCGCGACAGTCGATATCGCCCACGTCCCATACCAGCCCGGAGTCATCTACGTCGTCGCCATTGACGGTCAAGCCGAGGATGGTGCTGGGCAGTGGCCGGCCGGTTTCGTACACCGCCAGCAGCTCGTCGCGGTGCAGCAGCTTGCCGCGTGGTACGCCGTTGTTGTCGAGGATAAACAGCTCGAACAGCTCGATGTCCGGGTTCTGTTCAAGGAACGCCTGGGCTTCGTCCAGGCTGGCAAAATCTTTCATGGGAATTCTCATACGTTTGGGTCAGGCAGATGCGCACAAGTGCGTCATCCTTTGGATAGATCAACGTAGGAAAAAGGTATCGGGTGGGCGTGCGTGTCGGCAGTGAAACAAGGCCCAGAAGGCCAGTTCGCAGGGTAGCGCCTCAATATCGGCCGGGCCGGGCACGGGCAATGTCGCGGGATGAGGGGAAGAACCGTCCATGCGCAAATCACATTGAGGTAGATGCCCGGCACCTTAGCACGCGTTGGTCGCGAGTTAGATCCAGGTTCTATAACGTTTTGTTGCAATGCGGCCAAACATTCGCCGCCCCTTGCTACCTTGGCGCTCTGCTGGAAATAATGGCTGCCCCCCGCATGGCCTCCAAGGATTCGACTCCCATGAAAGTGCCTCTAGCCCTCTGTGTACTGGCGACCCTGGCAAGCACCGCCCAGGCCGACACCACCGCCTCGCGCCTGGATGAAGTACTTCAGCGCGGCACCCTTACCGTCTGCACCACCGGCGACTATAAGCCCTACACCTCGTTGCGTACCGACGGCCGCTATGAAGGCATTGACATTGCCATGGCCGAATCCCTGGCCAAGAGCCTCAACGCCAAGGTCAACTGGGTGCCTACGACCTGGAAAACCCTGATGCCGGACTTCCTTGCCCAACGTTGCGACATCGCCGTGGGCGGTATTTCCGTGTCGCTGGAGCGCCAGAAACAAGCCTTCTTCAGCCAGTCCCTCGGAGTCGACGGCAAGATCCCGCTGGTGCGCTGCGCCGACGTGCAGCGCTACCAGACAGTCGAACAGATCAATCAGCCTCAGGTGCGGGTGATCGAGCCGGCAGGCGGCACCAACGAAGTGTTTGCCCGCACCCACCTGGCCAAAACGCAGATTCGCCTGCATGACAATGTGACGATTTTTGACCAATTGCTGGCAGGCAAGGCCGACGTGATGATCACCGACGCCAGCGAGGCGCGCTACCAGCAGAAGCTCAAGCCTGGGTTGTGTGCGGTCAACCCGGAGCAACCGATGCAATACAGTGAAAAAGCCTTCCTGCTGCCTCGGGATGATGTGGCCTGGAAGAGCTATGTGGATCAGTGGCTGCATCTGAGCGTAGCAACCGGTGTGTATGCGCAAGTGGTCAGTCAGTGGTTGGCTGCGCCTTGATGGCGATCCAACGGGTACACAGCGGTCTAAATGTGGGAGGGGGGCTTGCCCCCGATATAGGTTGCAGTGGCTCAGCTAATAAATCTGCACCTGACACACCGCTATCGGGAGCAAGCCCCCTCCCACATTTTGATTGTCTTACACCAGGTAAATCGCGCTTGCCCCTCCACTCGGCGCCTTGATCGACTCGACGAACGCCCTGCAGGCGGCACTGCGGTAGGCGCCCTTGCGGCTCAATAGTGCGGCAGTACGCTGCGGCAACGGTGGGTCGATGATCACGGCGTGCAAGCCCGTCTGCGCCTCGGCCAGTGCCTGGGGCAGGACGGTTGCCAGTGGCGTATTGCGCACGATTTCGATGATTGCGCTGATGGAGTTGGCTTCCATGGCGATGCGGGGTTTCACACCTTGCCGGCGGCAATAGTCATCGATATGACGGCGGGTGGCGAAGCCCGTATTCAGTAGCACCAGCGGCTGCTCGAGCCAATCGAGGCGATTCAATTCGGAGTGTGTGCTCCCCACGACCACACTCAACTCTTCGACAAATAGCGCCTCACACTCGATGTCTGGCCCATGCTCGCCGGTAAATCCGATGCCGATATCCAGCAGATCCTCGCCCAGGGCGACTTCGATGCGGTCCTGGGTCAGTTCTTCGATGCTCAAAGTAATGCCCGGATACAGCCGGTTGAACCGCGCCAGCAGCGGGCCGATCAGGTAGGCGGTAAAGGTCGGCGTCATCGCCAGGCGCAAATGCCCGCGGCTGAGGTCTTGCACATCGTGAATGGCGCGCTTGCCGGCCTGCAGGTCCTGCAACGCCAGCCGGGCAAAACGCACATAAGCCTGCCCTGCATCGGTCAGGCTGATGCTGCGCCCGGAGCGGTCAAGCAGTGGCGCCCCCAGGCTTTCTTCAAGTTGCTTGATCTGCTGCGACAAGGTCGGTTGCGATACATGCAACGCTTCGGCTGCGCGGGTGAAATTGCGGTGCTCGGCGACGGCCAGCAAATAACGGATATGGCGCAACAGCATCGACAATGCTCCAGCTATAGGAACGACTTATAGAAAGCATAATAAACCGGTCTTGGACGCTATAGCTGAAAACTTCCATCCTTGCCCCACCAGCGACGCAAGGAGAACCACTATGCAGCATCTCATCGACGGCTTTCGCAAATTCCAGGCTGAAGCCTTTACCCAGCGCAGCGACCTGTTCAAACACCTGGCGACCACGCAAAACCCTGGCACCTTGTTCGTGTCCTGCTCCGACAGCCGTGTAGTCCCGGAGCTTTTGATCCAGCAGGAGCCCGGCGATCTGTTCGTCATCCGCAATGCCGGCAACATAGTACCGTCCTACGGGCCGGAGCCGGGCGGCGTGTCAGCCACGGTCGAATATGCGGTCGCGGTACTCGGCGTCAGCGACATTGTGATCTGCGGACATTCGGACTGCGGCGCAATGACCGCGATTTCCACCTGCACATGCCTGGACCACTTGCCGGCCGTGGCCAACTGGTTACGCCATGCCGAGTCGGCCAAGGTGATCAACGCCTCACGCCAGCACGTCTCGGACGCTGCACGCCTGGAGGCATTGGTGCGCGAAAACGTAGTCGCCCAATTGGCTAATCTCAAGACCCACCCCAGCGTAGCCCTGGCCCTGGAACAAGGCCGGATGAACCTGCATGGCTGGGTCTATGACATCGAAACCGGCGGCATCGACGCTTTGGATGGGCGCACCGGGCGCTTCGTCTCCCTGCTCGACCATCCAGCCACCCGTGCCCACGCCGCCTGAACCTGACTTAAACCAAGAGGACGTCACCATGTTGCAATCCCAATTCGCCCAAACCCCACGCCTGGCCCTGGCGGACACCATTATCGACCTCAAGGCGCGCAAGAACCTGTCCTGGCAGGACCTCACCGACGGCACCGGCCTGAGCCTGGCCTTCGTCACGGCCGCCCTGCTCGGCCAGCACCCGCTGCCCAAGGACGCCGCAGACATCGTGTGCGGCAAACTCGGCCTCGACCAGGACGCCAGCCGCCTGCTGCAAAGCGTGCCTCTGCGCGGCAGCTTCCCGAGCGGTGTGCCGACGGATCCGACCATGTACCGTTTCTACGAAATGCTGCAGGTCTACGGCTCCACCCTCAAAGCCTTGGTGCATGAGCAGTTTGGCGACGGCATCATCAGCGCCATCAATTTCAAGCTGGACATCAAGAAAGTCGAAGACCCGGACGGCGGTTCCCGTGCGGTCATCACCCTGGACGGCAAATACCTGCCGACCAAACCCTTCTGATTTCCCGGCAACCGTCTACGCTCTTGGCACATCAACAAGATCGAGGGACGGGTAAATGAACATACTGCTTCGAATCACCTGGCTGCTGCTGTTGTGTTGCAGCCAGGTGCATGCCGACCCGGCTCAAGAAGCGGACGCCCAAGCCGCCAAGGCCCTGCTGGAAAAGGCCTTGGCGTACTACCACCAGCAAGGCGACAAAGCCTTTGCCGCGTTCAGCCGCCAAGGCGAATTCATCGACCAGGACCGCTATGTGTTTGTGGTCGATACCCGGGGCGTACTGCTCGCCAGTGGCGGCCCCTCCTCTGCACTGATCGGTCGCGATGTGTCCGAGGTACTCGGGCCGGATTTGCGTCAGTCATTCAAGGACACGCTCAAGGTGCCCGAAGGCCAGGGCATCCAGCAGGCTGACTATCGTTGGCAGAACTGGAATGACGGCAAGGTCGAACACAAGCACGTGTTTTATCAGCGGGTAGGCGAACGCATCCTCGCGGTGGGCTATTACCTGCCCCGAGCCACACCGGAACAGGCACTGGCACTGCGCAACAGGGCTGTGAATGCGCTGGTGAAGGATGAAACCGGCACGCTCAAGGCGATCAATTCCTTGCGGGGCGGTTTCCTGCAGGATGACCTGTATGTGTTTGTGATCGACCTGGATACCCAGCGTTATGTGGCCCACGGTACCAACCTGCGCCTGGTCAATACCGACTTCGGCAAAATCAAGGATCCGGACGGCAAGCCGGTGGGTGAGCCGATCCTCCAGCTGATGGCCGAGCAAGACCAGGGGGAATACAAGTACCGCTGGAAGAACCCGGTGACCGGCAAGGTCGAGAACAAGCACGCTTATGTGCGCAAGACCGGGCATTTCATGGTGGCGGTGGGTTACTACAGCCCCTGACCTGGAATGCAATTAAAATGTGGGAGCCCCCACCACATCTTCGATGTGACGCTGTCGCGCATCAAACTAGGGAGCTTGCTCCCGTGGCGGCCTGACAGCCGAGCAGGATGTTGGTTTTCGGCCTGGGTACATATCCGTTATTTGGGTAACGGCCACTTATGGTTCCGCTTTTACAGCGGGTCACTTTCGAAAAGCGCGAAAGTAACCAAAGCGCTTTTGCCCCACCACTCGGCACCTCGCCTAGGCTCGGTGTGCCCTCACTCCGGCTTGAATCCGTGGGCCGCCGTCATGGGCCATCCCTGGCCCAGGACGGCTAACCCGGCGTCCTGCCGGGTTACCCACGGCTTCAAGCCTGCGTTCGGCCAGCGTGGTTTAACGGGGCGCCTAAGATCAAAAGCAAGATCAAGAGCGACTCGCTGCGCATCGCAGATACGCCGGCGGCGCTTTTGCTTTTCTGTAGGAGCGAGCTTGCTCGCGAAAAACCTGAGAACGCCGCGTTCTTTCTGGTTTCCCGTGTCATCGCTAACGACCTTCGCGGGCAAGCCCGCTCCCACAGGGGTACGCGCACGCTTCAACGATCAGGTCGGCTATAAGGCCGCCTCGCTGTGTTTTTGATCTCAGGCGCCCCGTTAAACCACGCTGGCCCAAATCCCTATCGGATTACGGGCACACCGAGCCCGGGCGAGGTGCCGAGTGGTGGGGCAAGAGCGTTTTGCTTACTTTGCCGCTTTTGCAAAGTGAGCCGCCGTAAGGGCGGAACCTATAGTGGCCGTTACCTAAGCAACGGATATGTACTCGCCCCAACAACCCAACAACCCGGTCACATCGTCGACGTGGCGCCGTCGCGCAGCAACCCGGGCCGCCGCCAAAATATCCGGCGTTAAGACTAAATTTTAACTCTTTAAAATCAGTAGATTATTTGAAGCTTGATAAGAGGGGGCTTGCTCCCTCCCACATTTTGATCTCCTACATTCAGTTGGACCTAGCGGGCTTTGTCTTCCCGGCCGCGCAGCACCCGGTTCGGCATCGCTATCGCCGCCGCCAACCCGAGCAACGACACCGCCGCGCTCACCATCAGCAAATGCCGGAACGTCACCGCCAACTCGCCACGCAACGCATCCTGGGCCGGGCCTGGGGCGGCATTGAGGCCGTCGAGCAAGACGTTGCCGGAACTGCCTTCGGCCACCAGTGCGCCGCTGGCCAACTGGGCAAAACTGGAATCGTGCAACAGCGCCAGCAGCAGCGCCGACATGCACGCCACCCCGACGGCCCCACCCAGGGAGCGGAACAGGTTGGTGGTGCTGGTGGCGACGCCGATGTCCCGTTGCTCCACCGAGTTCTGCGTGCCTACCAATGAGGTGGGGAACTGCATGCCCGCGGCGATCCCGCACAGCAACATGAACACGGCGGTGATCACCACCGCCTGGGGCGCGCTGTAGGCCATGCCAAGGATGGCCAAGGGGCTCAACAATGCGCCACTGAGGATCATCGGTTTATAGCGGCCGGTCACCGAGGTCATGCGCCCGGCGAAATAAGCCCCCATCGGTAGACCCATCGCCAGCGGCAGCAGGTGCAAAGCCGCACTGTCGGCACCGGAACCGGTCACGGTCTGGTAACGCAGGGGCATCAATACGGTCAGGGAAATCGCCTGGAAGCTGGTGAAAAAAATCGTGCACCAGCACAACACCGCGCTGCGGTTGGCGAACAGGTGCATGGGCAGCAATGGCTCGCGGGCCCGGCGCTCGTGCCACACAAACACGCTCAGCGCCAGCAGTGCGCAGGCCAGCAACCCCAGCACTTCGTCATCGAGCCAATGATGGCCTTGGCCGATTTGCGTGATGCCCAGCAGCAAGGCGGTCAGGCCGATGATCATCAGCACCGTGCCGAGGTAATCGATGATCGGCTTGCGCTGCGGCACCGGCAGCCCCACCAGGGTGCGATGGGCCACGTACCAGGCGCCTGCACCCAATGGCAGGTTGATCAAAAACACCCAGCGCCACGACAGGTACTCGGTCATATAGCCGCCCAGCACCGGCCCGGCCACGCTGGCTACCGCGTACATGCTGCTGAAGTAGCCCTGGTAACGGCCGCGTTCGCGTGGGGGAATGATGTCGCCGATGATTGCCTGGCTGACCGAGATCATCCCGCCGGCACCGATGCCCTGGAGAATCCGCGCCAGCACCAATTGCTCCATGCTCTGCGCCATGCCACAGAACAGCGACGCCAGGGTGAACACGCCCATGCCGATCAGCATCATCGGCCGGCGCCCATACAGGTCGCCGAGCTTGCCGTAGATCGGCACCGCCACGGTCATCGCCACCATGTAGCCGGAGATCACCCAGGCCAGCAGGTTGACGTCATGGAACTGCGCGGAAATGGCCGGCATGGACACCGCGACAATGGTCTGGTCCAAGGCACCCAAGAAGATCGCCATCATCAGCGCAGCAAGGATGCTGCGCACGGCGGGAACGGTTGGAGCGGGCTGATTGGGGTGAGTCACGGCAGAACCTTCGAGCAAGGCCCGCAGGAAAAGGTCGCCCGCGGGAATGCCCGATACGATAGCAGGCTATTCGATAGGCTCGTAAGCAAGCCCGACGTAATTTTCTGCGATGGTTTTGCGCCCGGCCTCGGAGTGAATGAAATAGTCCAGTTCGCTCTCGGCAATACGCTGGCTGAAAGCGTCCGCCTGGGGAAACTGATGCAGCATCGAGGTCATCCACCAGGAAAACCGCTCGGCTTTCCACACCCGGCGCAGGCAGATTGCCGAGTATTTTTCCAGCAAGTCCAGGCGCCCTTCGCGATACACCTTGAGCAGGATCCGGAACAAGCTGCTCACATCGCTGGCCGCCAGGTTCAGGCCCTTGGCGCCGGTGGGCGGGACGATATGCGCGGCGTCGCCGAGCAGGAACAGGCGCCCGTATTGCATGGGCTCCACCACGAAGCTGCGCAGCGGCGCGATGCTCTTTTCAATCGACGGGCCGGTGACCAACTGCTCTGCCAATGCGCTGGGCAGCCGCGCTTTGAGCTCCTCCCAGAAACGTGCATCCGACCATTGCTCCACGACTTCATCCTGCGGCACTTGCAGGTAATAACGGCTGCGCGTCGGTGAACGCATGCTGCACAGGGCAAAGCCCCGTGCGTGTTTGGCGTACACCAGCTCGGCGTGTACCGGCGGTGTGTCGGCGAGCACACCCAGCCAACCGAAGGGGTAGACCCGTTCGAACACCTTCAATGCCTCGGCCGGAATCGACTGACGGGAGATGCCATGGAAGCCATCGCAACCGGCAATGTAGTCGCACTCCAAGCGCCAGGCTTGGCCTTCATGCTCGAACGTCAGCCAGGGCTGCTCACCCTTGAGGTCATGGGGCTGCACATTGGACGCTTCATACAGGGTGGCGGCGCCGGCGGCTGCACGAGCGGCCATCAGGTCGCGGGTGACTTCGGTCTGGCCGTAGATCATCACCGACTGGCCACCGGTCAAGGTCTTGAGGTCGATGGGGAAGAGTCGGCCATTGAGCGCAATGTCAAAACCGTCATGTACCAGCCCCTCGGTGTCCATGCGTTGGCTGACGCCGGCCTCGCGCAGCAGGTCGACCATGCCTTGCTCCAACACGCCGGCACGGATGCGACCTTGCACGTACTCGGCGCTCTGACGCTCTAGGACGAGGGTTTGAATGCCAGCGTTATGCAGCAGTTGGCCGAGCAGCAATCCGGACGGACCGGCACCGATAATGGCAACTTGAGTTTTCAGGGTTTTCATTATTTTTATCGCCTTCACCCTTCATTCGAACGGATCGAGTAAAAGAGTTGTCAGTGGACTTGTGGCTGACATTTTTCACTTGAGTGAGCAGCATAAGAAGGTGAAAACTGCCTCAAAGCCTGCACTTTTCGCCAATCGGGGCGATTACCGAACCACTATCCTGAGTATCGGATTGAAACCATGACCAAAACCGCGATTCCGGTCTTCAAGCTTTACGGGGAAAGCCAGCAGTGGCCGACGCCCGATTTGTTGCACTGCGAAACTATTTCCCGGCGCAGTCGGGAATACCAGTGGGAAATCCAGCCCCACCGGCACGCGGACCTGTGTCAGTTGCTGTATGTGCACAAAGGCCAGGCACAACTGGAAATCGAAGGCCAGCGCACCACCCTCAACGAGTCGAGCCTGCAAGTGCTGCCGCCGCTCTGTGTGCATGGCTTTCGTTTTTCCGAAGATGTACAGGGTTATGTCGTGACCCTCTCGGCGCCGCTGGTCAGCCACTTGCAGGCGCAATTGGGCGACACCATCGATGGTTTGCAAACCCTCGGCAGTTACCCGGCGGGCAAGGACAGCGACTACCTGAACAGGCTGTTTGCCCGTTTGCAGGACGAATACGCCGATGATCAACCGGCCCGGGACATGATGCTGCATGCCCTGGTGAGCGTGCTGCTGGTGTGGGTCAGTCGCCAGGCGATCCAGCGCCGCCATCCCCGGGCACCACGGGGTCGTGAGTATTTCCGCCGCTTCACACAGCTGGTCGAGCAGCATTACCGTGAGCACCCCAAGATTGAAGACTTGGCCCACAAGCTGGGCATCTCGGTCTCACACTTGAATGGCACGTGTCGGGAGTTGGGTGGGCAACCGGCGTTGCAGATCATGCATGATCGCCAGTTGCTGGAAGCCAAGCGCTTGCTGACCTACACCAGCATGACCATCAATGAGATGTCCGAGGTGCTGGGTTTTTCTGACCCGACCAACTTCTCGCGGCTGTTTCGCCGCCGCGTCGGGTTTTCGCCCAAGGCCTTTCGCGAGCAGTTAAAGGCCGAGCAGCCTACCGGAGTGCGCTGAAACTGCCGCTGCGCGGCACGCATTGATCCTGATGGCAACTGATGGCGAACGCCGCCGGCTGCATGCGCGTTTGCTCGACGCGATAGGCGGCAGTGCCATACAGCGCCGTCGCCAATGCGCAGAGGGAGAAAATCGTCAGGTATTTGCGGGTTTTAATACTCATGGCACTGCCCTCCGGACCCGATCTACAGGGTGCTGTTTAAAGCATAGGTCAGCTAGG
Organism: Pseudomonas khavaziana; assembly: GCF_036704165.1. Classification (NCBI taxonomy): domain Bacteria; kingdom Pseudomonadati; phylum Pseudomonadota; class Gammaproteobacteria; order Pseudomonadales; family Pseudomonadaceae; genus Pseudomonas; species Pseudomonas khavaziana. Next base: position 1,912,565 of record NZ_CP129946.1, on the reverse strand, counting down.
GCAAGTTGCCATGATTGGTTGCCATTCAGCGCGTTTATAGCGTGTCAGAGCCCGATGTCCCATGCGGGCTCTTCGGGAAACCGCAGCACCAGGAAATCCAGCAGGCTGCGCAGCGCCGAGGGCATGTGCTTGCGCGAGGCATACACCGCATAAATGTTCATCTGCCGCGGCTCAGCTTCTGGTAATAAGCGCACCAGTTCACCACTGCGGATCAAGTCACCGGCCTGGTAACTGGGGAGCATCGCCACCCCTGCCCCGGCCAGGGTGATACGCAATAATGTGCTGGCCTCGTTGGCCGTGATATTGCCGTGCACCGGCACCGACACGTGTTCGCCCCGTTCTTCGAAATGCCACAGGCTCTTGCCGAAATAGGAGTGGGTCAGGCAGTTGTGCCGGGCCAGGTCTTCGACTTTCTGCGGAGCTGGATGCTCGCGCAGATAGCCCGGTGTGGCGCAGACCACCGAGCGGCATACGGTCAAGCGCCGGGCGATCAGGTTCGGGTCCAGGTCATTGCTGGTGCGGATCGCCAGGTCAATGCGCTCATCCACCAGGTTCACCGTGCGATCGAGCATCTGCAGGTCGACCGTCACCAACGGATAGCGTTTGACGTACTCGGCAATGGCCGCGCCCAATTGCGCCTGGCCGAATGAGGTGCTCACACTCAGGCGCAGCAAGCCTCGGGGCGCGTCATCGGGCTCACTGACGGCGGCCTGCATATCACCACACAGTTCCAGCAATTGCCGACAGCGCGGCAGGGTTTCACTGCCGGCGGCGGTGAGGCTGAGCTTGCGTGTGGTGCGGTGCAGCAGCCGCGCGCCGACCCAGTCCTCCAGTTCGGCCAGGTAGCGCGACACCACCGGGCGCGACAGGTCCAGATGATCGGCGGCGGCAGACTGGCTGCCCAGGTCCACCACGGTGACAAACACGCGCATTGCTTGAAGACGATCCATGATTTGCCCGATTTCAGAAACAAACTATGTTCCAGCATCGCATTTTTTGTGGTGTTTTATGCAACTAAGCTCTGTGCATTCCTTACCCATGGCAGGAGCTGCCCGATGTTCTCGACCTTCAAACGCTTGACCCTGGCCACTGCCGCCCTGGCCTTCGCCACCCACGCCGCCGCCGCAGAGCTGAAACTCGACGTCTACAACCCCGGCGAAGCCGCGATCTTCCCGGTCAGTTCGGTGTTGGTCAGCGGCGCCAAAGACGCGATCCTGGTGGATGCGCAATTCGGCAAGGGCCAAGCCGAACAACTGGTGCAAAAGATCCGCGCCAGCGGCAAGCACCTGACCACCATCTACATCAGCCATGGCGACCCGGACTACTACTTCGGCCTCGACACGCTCACCAGCGCCTTCCCCGACGCCAAGGTGCTGGCGCCGCAACCGGTGGTCGACCATATCAACGCCACCGTCGCCGGCAAGCTGGAATTCTGGGGTCCGAAAATGGGCGCCGACAAACCCGCCAGGACCATCGTGCCGCAGGCACTGCAAGGCCACAGCCTGTCTCTTGAAGGGCAACAGCTTGAAGTGATCGGCCTCGACGGCCCGCAGCCGGATCGCAGCTTTGTGTGGATTCCGTCGATCAAGGCCGTGGTCGGTGGCGTGGTCGTCGCAGAAAACATCCACCTGTGGATGGCCGATACCCAGGGCGCGCAGTCCCATAAAGACTGGCTGGCGACCCTCAAGCGTATTGAAGACTTGAAACCGCAGACGGTGATTCCAGGCCATTACCTGGGCACTCCATCGCAGGCCTCGGTGAAATTCACCGCTGACTACATCAAGGCCTTCGACATCGAGACCGCCAAGGCCAAGGATTCTGCCGCCCTGATCGCGGCCATGAAACAGCGTTATCCCACCCTCGCCGACGAGAGCTCGCTGGAACTGAGCGCCAAAGTCGCCAAGGGCGAAATGAAGTGGTGATTGGTTTGAACCCTTAACCCTGTTGGAGAACGTCATGAGCAAGATCGCAATCATTGGGGCCACCGGCCGTGCCGGTAGCCAACTGCTGGAAGAAGCGCTGCGCCGTGGGCATAGCGTCACCGCCATCGCCCGCAACACCGACAAGCTGGGCGTACGCCCAGGCGTCACGGTCAAGCAGGTCGATGCCCTGGACGCCGACGCCCTGCAACACGCCATCAGCGGCAGCGACGTGGTGATCAGCGCCGCACACTTTGCCACCTTGCCTGCCAGCGCCGTGATCGGCCCGGTGAAAAAGGCCGGGGTCAAACGCCTGCTGGTGGTGGGGGGTGCAGGTTCGCTGCTGCTACCGGACGGCAGCCGCGTCATCGACAGCCCGGGCTTCCCGGCAGAGTACAAGGCCGAAGCCAGTGCCGGGGCTGAATTCCTGGAAACGTTGCGTCAGGAAAAAGAGCTGGATTGGACATTCCTGTCGCCCTCTGCCCTGTTCGATGGAACCGAGCGCACCGGTAAGTTCCGTCTGGGCCAGGATGATCTGCTGGTGAGCAGTGACGGTAACAGCTCGATCAGTTTTGCCGACTACGCCATCGCCATGATTGATGAAGTTGAAACACCTAGACACTCGCGTCAGCGCTTCACCGTTGGCTACTGACACCACGCGGTAAAAAATGTGGGAGGGGGCTTGCCCCCGATAGCCATAGGTATCTACACAACTGTGTAGCAGCCGACGGTAACCACGATGCGAAGCGAGCCGCTCTTGATCTTGATCTGCTTTTGATCTTGATCTGCTTTTGATCTTGATCTTAGGCGCCCCGTCAAACCACGCTGGCCGGAATTCGACGTGGATTTGGGGGGTAAACCGGCAGGGATGCCGGTTTAGCCGCCTCGCGCCATGGATGGCGCGTGGCGGCGGCCCCCCAAATCCATGTCGGATTACGGGCACACCGAGCCTAGGCGAGGTGCCGAGTGGTGGGGCAAGAGCCCCCGGTGTCAGGATAGTTGTCGCCTCTCCTGATTTACCCCCAAAAAAGCATACCGAGGGCGGAAAGAGACAGGTTGTGACGTACTATTCACCCGAACGTAAAGCCACATTGCTTAAGATGTTGCTTCCCCCGCTGAACCTGACGGTAGCCGAAGTTTGTCGCCGTGAAGGGGTCAGCGATGTATCGCTGTATACCTGGCGCAAGATGGCCAGTGTCCAAGGAAGCAAAGTGCCAGAAGATATATCGCTTTCTGATAAATGGTCTGCTGAGGCCCGGTTGACCGCTGTCATTGAAACAGCCAGCCTGACGCAACTTGAATTAGGTGAGTACTGCCGTCGAAACGGCCTTTACCCCGAGCAGATCAATGCTTGGCGTCAAGCCTGTATTAGCGGTCAAGAGGCGGTGCAGATCCAAAAAATGGCTGACCATGAGCAGACGCGTAAAGACAAAAAACGCATCCTGGAGCTGGAGCGCGATCTGCGCCGTAAAGACGCTGCATTGGCCGAAACCGCAGCGTTGTTAGTGCTGCGAAAAAAGCTCAACGATTACTGGGGGACCGACGGCGAGGACAACTGACTTCTTTGCCGGAACGGCAGTTGTTGGTGGGTTGGTTGATTGAAGCCATCGTCGCAGGCGCCCGAAAATTACGCGCTTGCCAAGAGGTTGGACTGTCGCTGCGAACCTTGCAGCGCTGGACTCAGGCGCCAGAGTTACAGGCCGATGCGCGCACCACCACCTTGCGGCCCAAGCCGCGTAATGCGCTGAGTGAAATTGAAAGACAAGCCATCGTAACCCTGTGCAACAGCCCGCTATACGCCCATTTACCTCCCAGCCAGATCGTTCCGCGCCTGGCAGACGAAGCACGGTATCTGGCGTCGGAAGCTACGTTTTATCGCATCTTGCGAGCAGCCGGCCAACAACACCACAGAGGTCGTAGTCGACGACCTCGGCGCGTAGTAATGCCGACAACGCACGCAGCTCAGAGGCCTAATCAGGTGTGGTCGTGGGACATCACGTATCTTCCTTCGCCCATACGCGGTAAGTATTTTTACCTGTATTTGATCGAAGATATTTACAGCCGCAAGGCGGTAGGTTGGGAAGTTTATGATGAAGAAAGTGGTGAAAAAGCTGCTGCGCTGTTGCAACGTAGCGTGATCAATGAGAAGTGCCTGCGTGAGCCCTTGGTATTGCACTCTGATAACGGAGCGCCAATGAAATCGGTGACGCTGTTAAGCAAAATGTATGAGCTGGGTATCACGCCTTCTCGCGGTCGTCCACGTGTAAGCAATGACAACCCGTATTCGGAATCACTGTTTAGAACATTGAAATACTGCCCGCAATGGCCCTTGGAAGGCTTCGCCAGCTTAGACGCTGCACGGACTTGGGTGAGGGATTTTATGCGGTGGTACAACAGCGAACACAGGCACAGCCGGATCCGCTTCGTCACCCCATCAGAGCGCCATGGAGGGAAAGATCATCAGATACTGGCGCTGCGTCATGAGCTGTATGAGCGGGAGCGCCGGAAAAGACCTGAACGGTGGTCAGGACAAACACGTAACTGGGAACCAGTAGGAACGGTGCTGCTGAATCCGGATAGGGAACAGCAGACCGAACAAAAAGCGGCATAGCAGACGGTTGACGCGACAACTACCTTGAAAAACGCCGAGAGCCCTTTGGTTACTTTGGGGCTCTTTTCCAAAGTGACCCGCCGTCAGGGCGGAACCAATAGCCGCTGTTACCGCAGGAATGGATATGTACTCGGTCTGATCCAACATCCTGGTCGGCCCTGAGGCCGCCATCGGGAGCAAGTCGAATCGTCGCACCGCCCCACCTTTGGACCTTCAGTGCTGTGACTGCTGTGCCTGGCTGACCAGCCAATCCATCAGGGCCAACAAGCCAGCAGAAGGCACTTTCCCCGGCGGATACACCAGGTAATAGCCCATCCCCGTCGGCACCCGCAATTCAAACGGCATCGCCAGGCGCCCGGCCTTCAAGTCCTCGCCGATCAACGCACGATCACCGATCGCCACGCCTGAACCTTGTGATGCCACCGTCATCGCCAGGTCCAAAGTTTCGAAATGAGGCCCCTGGCTCAGGTGACTCAAGTGCGTACCCGCCGCCTTCAACCACAACGCCCAATCGCGCTCGTCCCGCGTGGGATGCAACAGCACTTGTTGCTGCAGATCAACCGGGGTGTGCAAGCCTGCCAGCAACGTCGGCGCGCAGACCGGGGTCAGTTGTTCGTCGAACAAATGCCGTGCCTCGGCGGCCTGCTCGGCGATGGGTGCGTAGATCACCGCCGCGTCGAATCGCTCGCGATGAAAGTCCACGGTATAGGCCACGGTGGTGGTGAGTTCCACCGGCACATCCGGGCGCTCCTTTTGCCATTGCAACACGCGCGGCAGCAGCCAGCGTATGACGCAGGTGGGCGCCTTGAGTTGCAGGACCTCGCGGCGCCCGCCGATTTGCTCCACCGCCTCGTTGATCAAGCCGAACACCTGCTGTACCCGCAACGCCCACTCGCGCCCCTCCTCGGTCAGGCTCAAGCCCCGAGCCTGGCGCAGGAACAAGGCATAGCCCAACTGGCTTTCCAACCCGGCGATCTGCCGGCTCACCGCCCCCTGGGTAATGTGCAGTTGCTCGGCGGCACGGGTGAAGTTGCAACACTGGGAAGTGACCCAGAAGGTGTGCAACGCGGGCAACGGTGGAAGGCGTTTCATCGCGGTTTAGCCATGACGTGAGGACATGGCGAGTATGACTTTTTATCGATTGTTGCCGCTACCGGCCTGCCGCTCCAATAGCGTCTCGAATCCATCACAAGAGCGACCTCTATGGCGACCTGCGGCGAAGTGTTGGTCAACCTCCTGGAAAGCTACGGCGTGGACCAGGTGTTCGGCATCCCCGGCGTACACACCGTGGAGCTGTACCGTGGCCTGGCGCGTTCCAGTATCCGTCACATCACCCCGCGCCACGAACAGGGCGCCGGTTTCATGGCCGACGGTTATGCGCGCACCCGTGGCAAGCCCGGCGTGTGCTTCATCATCACGGGCCCCGGCATGACCAATATCACCACGGCCATGGGGCAGGCCTATGCCGACTCGATCCCGATGCTGGTGATTTCCAGTGTGCAGGCGCGCAGCCAACTGGGGGGCGGGCGCGGCAAGTTGCATGAGCTGCCCAGCCAGAGCGCGCTGGTGGCAGGCGTGGCGGCCTTCTCCCATACACTGATGTCGGCGGCAGAATTGCCCGGCGTGCTGGCGCGGGCGTTTGCGCTGTTCCAGGCCGGTCGGCCGCGGCCGGTGCATATCGAGATCCCGTTGGATGTGTTGGTGGAGAACGCCGATGCCCTGCTGGGCAGTGCACCGGTCAACGTGGCCCGCGCCGGCGCGGCACCGGCGACGGTCAGGCAGATGAGCCGCTTGCTCGCCGCCGCCAAGCGCCCGCTGATCCTGGCCGGTGGCGGTGCTATCGATGCAGCGCCAGAACTGGCCCGCCTGGCCGAAACCCTCGGCGCCCCCATGGCCCTGACTATCAATGCCAAAGGCCTGCTGCCTGCCGCACATCCTTTGTTGCTCGGCTCGACCCAAAGCCTGGCGGCCACCCGCGCCCTGGTCGCCGAGGCCGATGTGGTGCTGGCCATCGGCACGGAACTGGCGGAGACCGACTATGACGTGACCTTCGCCGGCGGTTTCGAGATTCCCGGCGCGTTGCTGCGCATCGATATCGACCCGGACCAGACCGTACGCAACTACCCACCCCAGGTAGCGCTGGTGGCCGACGCGACAATCGCCGCCGAGGCCTTGCTCACCGAGCTGAACCGCCAGCCACTGCCACCGCGCCACGCCGAGTGGGGCGCAGCACGCGTCGCCCGTTTGTGGGCCGAACTGGCGCCCACCTGGGATGCCGCCACCCGCGCACAAACGCTGCTGCTCCATACCGTCCTGGAAGAGCTGCCCGGCGCCGTGCTGGTAGGCGACTCCACCCAGCCGGTGTACAGCGCCAACCTGACCCTGAACCTCGACCACCCACGCCGCTGGTTCAACTCCTCCACCGGCTACGGCACCCTCGGCTACGCCCTGCCCGCCGCTATCGGTGCCTGGCTGGGGCGCGGCGACGGGCAACCGGTGGTGTGCCTGATCGGCGATGGCGGCCTGCAATTCACCCTGCCGGAACTGGCCAGCGCCGTGGAAGCCCGCATACCGGTGATCGTGCTGTTGTGGAATAACCAGGGTTATGAAGAGATCAAGAAGTACATGCTCAATCGCGCCATCGAGCCGGTGGGCGTGGACATCTACACCCCGGATTTCATCGGCATCGCCAAGGCAATGGGGTGCGCGGCAGAAAGCATCGATGGCATCGAACAACTGCGTGCGGCATTGCGTGCGGCTGCTGAGCGCCCGGGGCCGACACTGATTGAAATCGATCAGGGGCGGTGGCAGCAGGCGAACATTTGAGCCGTGGATCACGCCAACCACCCTGTCGATTCTGACAGTAGACGCACGAGTACGACCCCGTAATATCCAAGCCATGCACAACGTTGATGCACAAGGAGGCTGCATGGCTAAGGCATCGATATTTTCCGGCAACCTGGTAGTGATTGGCTTTGGCTCGATCGCCAGGGCCACACTGCCGCTGTTGCTGCAACAGGACACACTGATCCTGCGCACCATCACCGTGATCGCGCCCGTACTTGACCAGACATCATGGTTCGAAGCCCACGGCATCACCTTTATCAAGGCGCACTTGGACGAGGACAACTACGAAGCCTTGCTGGATCGGTATATCGACCCCGGCGACTTCCTGCTCAATTTATCCGTGGACGTCAGTTCCATCGCCCTGATGACCTATGCCGCCAATGCCGGTGTGTTGTACCTCGACACCTGTATCGAACCCTGGGCCGGTGGTTACACCGACCCGACACTGTCGAGCGAGCAACGTACCAACTACGCCTTGCGCCAGCAAATGCTCAAGTTGCGCAAGAAACTCGGCAAGGGGCCCACGGCGGTGGTGGCCCATGGCGCCAACCCCGGGCTGATCTCACACTTGCTCAAGGCGGGACTCATGGGGCTGGCAGACGAACTGAAGCACCCAGTACCCGTCGCCAACGCTCACGTGGATTGGGCACGGCTGTCGATGCAAATGGGGGTCAAGGTGATTCATATCGCCGAGCACGACACGCAGCGCTCCACCCAGCCCAAAAAAACCGGAGAGTTCGTCAATACCTGGTCGGTCGACGGTTTTATCAGCGAAGGCGGACAGCCGGCAGAGTTGGCGTGGGGGACCCATGAGAGACACTGGCCGCCAAATGCGCGACGTCATCGTAACGGTGAAAAAAATGCTATTTATCTGGATTGCCCCAGCGCGACGGTGCCGGTCAAGACCTGGACACCTGTAGAGGGTAGCTGCCTGGGCCTGTTGATTACCCACCATGAAACCTGTTCATTGGCCGATTGCCTGACGCTGCGCGAAAACGGCCATGTGATATATCGGCCCACGCTGCACTACGCCTACCGCTGTTGCGACGACGCATTGTTGTCGATCCACGAATTGATCGGCAACAACTGGCAGCATCCGCGCAGCAAACGGGTAATGGGCCATGAAGTGGCCGACGGCGGCATTGATGCGCTCGGAGTATTGCTCATGGGGCATGCATTGAATGCCTATTGGTTTGGCTCAATGCTGTCGGTTGACCAGGCGCGGGCCCTGCTGCCGTTCAACACGGCCACCAGCCTGCAAGTCGTCGCGGGGGTGTTCGCGGGAATGGTCTGGGCGGTGCGCAACCCCGACCAGGGCATTGTCGAAGCCGAGGATATGGACCATACGCATGTCCTCGACGCGGCGTACCCGTACCTGGGCCTCGTGCTTGCCCGGCAGACCGACTGGCGGCCGGCCATTACGGCCCTGCCGGACCAACGCGACGGCATTGAATACCCGTGGCAATTTGCACAGTTCACAGAGGCATGAATCGTTTTTTTCAATAGCCCCTGCGACTTTCTGATTTGCCCTGCTTCCCCATCCGTGGCCTGATTCGCCCTTCTTCACTCAAGGCAGGCCCATGGAAAACGTTCAGGCAAAACCCACCACCGCCGTCTGGCTGATGATCAGCGTGGTGCTGGTCGCCCTTAACCTGCGCCCGTCGATGGCAGCCGTGGGGCCGTTATTGTCGTCGATCCGCTTGGATGTGCCGTTGAGTTTCAGCAGCGCAGCCTTACTGACCATGTTGCCAGTCATGGCCATGGGCCTGGCAATGTTCTTTGGCATGGGCCTGGCCAAGCGCCTGGGCGAGCATCGCAGCATTGTGCTGTCGCTGCTGGTGATTGGGTTGGCAACCTTGTCGCGGTTGTTCCTGGATTCGGCATCGGAGCTGATCGTCAGCGCCATCGCAGCGGGTGTCGGCATTGCGCTGATCCAGGCGTTGATGCCGGCGCTGATCAAGTCGCGGTTCGGCACTAATGTTTCGTTATTCATGGGCCTGTATGTCACCGCGATCATGGGTGGCGCAGCGCTGGCGGCCTCGTTCTCACCGTTTGTACAAGTGCAGACCGGCAGTTGGCGCATCGGCCTGGCAATCTGGGCAGCGCTGGCGTTGCTGGCCCTGGTGTTCTGGTATGCCCAGCGCGCAGTGTTGCCGGCTTTACCCCAAGCCGGTTCAAGCGCGCAGGCCTCCTTTTTCGGCAACCGCCGCGCCTGGTTGCTGGCGATCTTTTTCGGCCTCGGCACGGCGTCCTACACCTGTGTGTTGGCGTGGCTGGCGCCGTATTACGTCGAGCAGGGCTGGAGCGAACAGAATGCCGGCTTGCTGCTGGGCTTCTTGACCGCGATGGAAGTGATCTCGGGCCTGGTCACCCCGGCCATCGCCAACCGCCGCCAGGATAAACGCGCGGTAGTCGCGGTGCTGCTGGTGCTGATCATCCTGGGGTTCTGCGGCCTTATCCTGAGCCCCGGACATTGGAGCCTGCTGTGGCCATGCCTGCTCGGCCTGGGTATAGGCGGCCTGTTTCCAATGAGCCTGATCCTGTCTCTTGACCACCTCGATAACCCGCGACGCGCCGGTAGCCTTACCGCGTTTGTACAAGGTATTGGCTACCTGATCGCCGGCCTGTCGCCACTGATCGCCGGCATGATCCGCGACCAACTGGGCAGTTTTGAATGGGCCTGGTGGTCATTGACGGCGGTGATGGTGGTGATGGTGGTGATCGTCATACGTTTCGACCCGAAGCATTACGCGCGACATATTCATTAACACGCTCAACATCAACGCTGTTACGGAAAAGACAGAATTGATGTTATTACATTGATCGATGCTGACGCCTGAGCGATAACAACAGGCCCGTTGGCCTGACGCTGACCTATCAGCGATATTTGTCTAGATATACCTGTGTCATAGAACGGTACGTCAGTCTATTGTCACCTGCCCCCCCGTGAAGATGGCTCATTAAATGACCGTCTCCACTGATAAGGTGGTCGTCACCGTTCTCACCGTAGGCATGGCCGCCCTTCTTACCTAAACGCACAGTGTCATTGCCATTACCAGCCCTTACCCTGGGAAAGGTGGAACCACCGGTTGACACGCTATCATCATCGTCCCCCGTATTAATGAACGCCATGACATCAACATCATCGTCTATTTTGACGTTGTCATTTCCAGCCCCCGTATTGATTGTCAACAGGTTATATTCGGGCACTCGACCAAACTTAAACCCATACAACTCCCCATTAATGTCAGCAACAGTCCTTCCTTGGCGATCTTTGTAGATATGCACATTATCGTCGCCGCTCCCGGTATTAATTGTCACTTCAGTCCCAAGAAGATTTCCGCCCGCATCCGGCATTTCAAGCGATCGAACGCTGACGTCCTTGTTCTTGACTTCCGTAATAACATCAGTTGGTCGTACATAGGGAGGAGGGACAGGCAGCCCCGTTACATTAAACATACTAAAACTCCTTCTTCAAACAACCGTAAAGTTAAACGCTAAAAATCTAGCCGCGTCAAATAAGTGGCTATTGCATATCAGCGGTTCCATCTACGCCTGTTACATGAAATTTATCGGTAGCAATGCCCAAAAACATTCCTACGGGCAGCCTCAAGTCGCATTAAACAAATTATTTGTCCCACGCAAAACATAGAAATTGCCTACAGATCTTTCTATTGGTACGCTCGTTCCGTTAAGCTTTTAGCCTTGTCGTGCGCTGCCTCAGTGCCAAGGCTTATCGGACGGAACGGATGTTAAACAGTAATTTGCTCAGAAAGCTCGATATGCAAGACTTGATGGTGTTTATCGCCGTCTACGACCAGAGCAGCGTTACCGATGTATCCGAGACGCTGTTCGTCAGCCAGTCCACCGTGAGCTATAGCCTGAAGAAGCTGCGTACCAGCTTTGAGGATGAGCTGTTTATCAACACGCGGGCGGGCATGCGTCCCACGTACAAGGCCACCACCATGTACGGGCATGTGCAGAAGATCCTGGAAAGCATCAACCTGTGTCACGCTGGTGGCCAGGCTTTCGACCCGACCCAACAGGCGGTGACCTTCAATGTGTGCGCCCCGGAATATTTCGAACAACTGATCCTGCCGCGCCTGCTCAAGCACTTCGACCGCGCCGACTTGCCGGTGATCGTCAATGTGCAAAAACTGGAAGCCGATATCCCCGCCGACGATCTGCGTGAAGGTCGCCTCGACCTGGTGATCTGCTTCGGTCCGCACTTTCACCGCGCGCATAAAGACTTCAAGACACAGATGCTGCTCGAAGACGACCTGGTCTGCGTATTTGACCAACGCTCGGCGCCCCGGGAGCCGGCGTTCAGCCTGCAATCCTACGTTGAGCGACGCCATGTATTTCCCACGCCGTGGACTTCCGACACCAACATGATCGACGGCTGGCTCGCCCGCCAGGCCCGCAAGCGCCAAGTGATCGCGCGGGCCAACAGCTACAGCGCGGCGTTAAAGATGATTGCCGGCACCGACTTCATCCTCACCCTGCCCCGTCGCGTGCAGAAATTGCTGGCACCGGCGCCGGCGTTCGGTGTTTGCGAAGCCCCGAATGGCTTGCCGGGTTTCACTCTGGATATGCAATGGAATGAAACCAGTGGGCAGGACAGGGCCAATACCTGGTTTCGTGAGCAAGTGGTGAGGGTGTGTGAGGAACAGAGCCTTTTGTAGGAGCGAGCTTGCTCGCGAAAACTCGCAGGCGCCGCGCTCATTCAGGAATCCCGAGTTAACGTTGACGCTTTTCGCGAGCAAGCTCGCTCCTACATTGCACCTGCAGGCCCTCGGTCGCTCATGAATGCCTCCAGCCGCGAGCGCATCCAGCGCTCCGCCGGGTCAGTGTCGACATGGCTGAGCCAGACCATCGACAAGTCCAGGGTCGGGGTCTGGAACGGAAACGGCTCGCAGAACAGGTTCCCGCTGGCGGCCATGGCCTGGGCAGTGTAGTCCGGCAGGCTGGCGATCATATCGGTGCCGGCAAGCAACGCCGGCAGCGAGCTGTATTGCGGCACCGAGAGCACCACATGGCGCTTGCGACCCACCTCCGCCAGCCACTCATCGGCAAACCCGGCCACGTTGGCGGTGTGGGACACCAGCACATGGGGCCGTGCGCAATATTCGTCGAGTGTCAGCGGCGTATCCGAGGCATCGGCGCGCAGCAGGCACGGGCGGATATGCCGCAACAGCTTACGCTTGGCGTTTGCCGGCAGGCCGCGGGTCTGGGTGATGCCGACGGTGATATCGCCGGAAGCCAGCAGGTCGGGAATACGCCAGTAATCCACATGCTGTACCACAAACACTACCTGGGGTGCTTCCTGGCGCAAGGCTCGCAGCAACGGCGGCAGCAGGCCGAACTCAACGTCGTCGGACAGGCCGATACGAAAGGTCATGGTGCTGATAGAGGGGTCAAAGTCGTGGGTCAGGCTCAGGGCCGATGACAGCGAATCCAGGGCCGGCGACAGGTGCTGGATAATTTCCTCGGCGCGGGCCGTGGGTTCCATGCGATGGCCGACGCGAATAAACAGCGGGTCATTGAACAGGGTGCGCAAGCGATTGAGGGCCGAACTGATAGTCGGCTGGCCAAGAAACAGCTTCTCGGCCACCCGCGTCACATTGCGTTCGAGCATCAGCGCTTCGAAGACCACCATCAGGTTGATGTCAGCCTTGCGTAATTCATTGCGATTCATCGGCGCCTGCCCCTTTCTCCAAGACAAGCCGCAGTTTAGAAAGGCAGCGGGGCTGCGTCTATGTGCGCACTGTTCATCCGCAGGCTTTGGGACTATAAATCAGCTCTTGAAGGTCACAGGTACACCGCCGTGCTGGTCATTTTCGCCTTAAGCATCCTGCTCAGCGGGGTTTTGCTCTGGGCTATCAAATTCATCGTCCACCCCACCGCCAGGACTTTGCTACGCGTTTTTGTCGGTTTATGCCTGGCGGCGGTGGTGGCTTACCTGGTGCTGGCTTCCGGGTTTCCGACCTCGTTGCTGGTGTGAGGAGCCTCCTGGCCCTGGCGCAGGCGTAATGCCGACACTGCGGCCACCACCAACACCACGGCAATCACTTTCAAGCCGTTCATGGCATTACCGGTGCTCATCTCAATGGCGCCCATCACCGACGGCCCGACAAAACCGCCCAACAACCCACACGCGTTGACGAAGCCCAATCCGCCCGCCAACGCCACGCCTTTGAGGCGCGAGGCCGGGTACAGGAACACGATCGACTGCACCACGAAGAACATCACCGCCGACAAGCAAAAGCCCAGCAGACTGAACACCGGCCCCGACACCGACGCAATGCCCAGTCCCAGCGCCATGGTCAGCAGCCCCGTGACCAGCAATCGACGGCAACGCCCGGGGGTGGTGGCAAAGCGTGGGATCAGTACCGCACCGAGTGCCGCCGCTATCCACGGCAACGAAGTCAGCAGGCCGACGCTCATGGTGCTCAGTTCACCGTATCGGCTGATGATGCTCGGCAGGAAAAAGATCACGGTATAGATGGTTATCTGATGGCAGAAGTACACGAAGATCGCTAGGAGAATTTGCGGTGTCAGCCAGTTTTTCAACGAATGACCGCCCTCCCCGGCACCTTCCTCGGTTTCAACAGCGATCCGTTGCTCGATGCCGCGCGCTTCTTCGACCGACAGCCACGGCGCCTTGCTCGGGCGATCCGGCAACTTGCGCCACACCACCCAGGCAAACGCCACGGCGGGCAAGCCTTCGAGCAGGAACATCCACTGCCAGCCGTGCCAGCCGAGCAGGCCGTCCATGCGCATCAAGGCCGCGCCCACCGGGCCGCCGATGATGTTGGCAAAACACACGCCGAGCAGGAAATAACCCGTGGCTCGCGCCCGCTGTTCACGGTTGAACCAGTAGGTCAGGTACAGCATCACCCCGGGAAACAACCCGGCTTCGGCGATGCCCAGCAACAAGCGCAAGACATAGAACGAGGTTTCGCCCTGCACAAACGCCATCGCCGCCGAAATCAGGCCCCAGGTCACCATGATGCGGGCGATCCAGAAGCGCGCCCCGACTTTGTGCATGATCAGGTTGCTGGGAATTTCCGACAGGGCATAGGTCAGGAAAAACAGCCCGGCGCCCAACCCGTACGCGGCGGCGGAAATCCCCAGATCGACGTCCAGATGATGCTTGGCCAGGGCGATGTTGGTACGGTCCAGGAAGCTCAGGATGTAGGCGATGATCAGCAGCGGCATCAGCTTGGCGAACATCAGTTTGTTCAGGGCCTGCGGTTCGCGGGCCGGGGTAGTGGTATTCATCGGGCACTTCCTCTTGGCGCCCCGCCAGGCTGGCTGGGGGGCGCATCAATGTTGTTCTAGGGTTCCAGTTGTACGGCCATGGCCTGGGAACGATGGGAAAACAGTTGCAGCAACGCGCCGCCCAGGGCGCAACCGGCCATCACGAAGAAACACACGGTGTAGCCATGCAAGGTGCTCCAGCCACCGCCCATGGCGATCAGGCTGCCCATCAATACCGGCGCCAGGCCGCCGCCGATAAACATCGCGGTGGTGATGATGCCGTTGGCGGTAGAGGTGGCCGAGGGCTCGGCCGAATCGCAGGCCACGGCGTAGTAGATCGGCCATACCGCATTGGCCACCAGGCCGAACAGCAATTGCACGACGATGATCAGGGTCAGGGTATTGGCGAAATAGAACGCACCGACACTCGCCGCCATCCACAGGCCGCAAATGATCAGCGTGGTGCGCCGGCCAATGATGTCCGACAGCGACGGCCACACCAGTTGCCCGAGAATACCGGTGAGGGTGAACACCACGCTCATCCCCGCCGACTCCGCCAGCGACAGCCCGACGATGTTGTAGAGGTAGGCCGGCAGCACGATATTGACGCCCATGTACACCACCTGGGTGAGCAGGGTATTGCCCGCCGTCAGCGCGATATTGCGGTTGCGCAAGGTCGCGACAAAGGTGCGCCAGGCCTCGCCCTTGACCGTACTGGCTGCGGTATTGTTGGGCGGGGTCATGCCCTTGGCGGCGATGTCGACATACAGCGCGGTAATGCGCTCGGCCGTGGAATACCGCGCCCAGAAGATCATCAGCGGCAAGGCCACCACAAAGGCAAAGAAGAACACGTAGCGCCAGTTGTCCTCGCCAAACACCGTGATGACAAAGCTGGCGACGATGCCGCTGAGCATCGCGCCAATCGGGTAGCCGGTATGGTGCGCACCCAGGGCAAAGCCACGACGCTCCACCGGCCACCATTCGGCGGTATTGCTCACGCCCACCGGTTCGCCCCAACCCGCCCCCAGGTTGACCCCAACCCGCAAGGCGATAAAAGTGGCGAGGTTACCGCTCAACGCCTTGAAGCCGGACAGGAACGAGATTGCGGTGTAACCCAGCACCAGCGGCACCTGGAAGCGCGCACGCTTCCAGCCGCCACCGTAACGGTCGCTCCACATCGAACCGGGAATGTCCAACAGGGCCAGGGCGAGCATCACCACCGTAGCCACACTGCCCCATTGATCGGCGGATAAATCGAAATGCTTGGAGATGGTCGGCCCCAGGCGCAAGACGATCTCGCGGTCGTAGGCGTTGAGGATCCAGATCATCCAGCAGACCAGCAGCGATACCCAGGAATGCCGGTGGATATTGCGCAGCGACGCTTTCTTTAAACTTGCCATGGGCCTCTCCAGGCGCGCGAGGGCGCGCACTGATACAGGTTGCGAAAGGAATGTGCCTTGTTGAAAAAAACGCGCTAGCTGGCGAACCGTCGCTCGGCTATTCCTTGCACGCCCAGACCGCTGATGGCGAATAACGCACCGCGCTGCTGGCCGTCGCCTGGGAAGCGCGGCAGCGGTGGCTTGGCCATTGAAGTCACAAACAGGGTGTCGAGGTTGGGTCCGCCGAAGGTCAGGCTGGTGACCTTTTTCACCGGCATCTGGATGATGCGGTCGACGTGGCCGTCGGGGGTATAGCGCACCAGTTGCCCGGCGTAGACCAATGCCTGCCACAGGCACCCCTCGGCATCCACGGTGCACCCGTCGGCGGCGCCACCGCTGCTGGTGTCGACCTTGGCGAACGTGCGACGGTTGCTCACGCTGCCGCTGGTACTGTCGTAGTCATAGGCCCAGATTTCGCCGGACCAGGTATCGCAGAAGTACAAGGTTTCCCCGGATGGGCTCCAGCACGGGCCGTTTGAGACGATGATGCCTTCGTCCAGGGTGTGCAGGCCCAAGTCGGCATCCAGGCGGTAGAGCTTGGCGCTGGCGTTATCCTCCAGGGTGTCCATGGAGCCGAAAATGAAACGGCCCTGGCGATCGACCTTGCCGTCGTTGAGGCGGTTGTTCGGTAGATGGGGTTCCGGGTCGATGACCAGCGTGAGGTCGCCGCTGTTCAAGTCGAGGGTGTGCACGCCATTTTGCAGGGCGACGATGGCCGTCCTGCCATCCTTGCGCAGCGCCATGGAGCCGATCTTCTGGCCAACGTCCCAGGCGCGCAGCTCGCGACCGTCATCGGTGCAGCGCAGGATGCGGCCGTCGGCACTGTCGATCCAGTACAAGCGTTGTTGTTCGACGTCCCACACCGGGCCTTCGCCCAGGGTGGTCTTGACGTCCACAAGCACTTCGATACGCATGGTGTTATCCCCTTATTGTTGTTGTGCGGGATGCCGGCCACGCCAAGACGCGGCCGTTCTTTGGATAAAAGAGCAGGGTTAAAAATTGACCTGGTCACGCCCCTTGAGCCCGAGGATCTCCCGCGCTTCATCGGGGGTGGCCACCCGATGGCCCAGGGCTTCGACCACCGTGCGGATGCGCCTCACCTGGTCGGCATTCGACGCTGCCAACTTGCCTGGGCCGTCCCACAATGAATCCTCAAGGCCAACACGGGCGTTGCTGCCCATGGACAGGCCCATGGTCGCCAGCGGAATCTGCCCACGCCCGGCACCGAGGATCGACCACACGTAGTCGTCGCCAAACAGGCGGTCGGCGGTACGCCGCATATGCGCCAGGTCTTCCGGGTGCGCGCCGATGCCGCCTCGCAGGCCGAACACCGACTGGATAAACAGCGGCGGCTTGAGCAGGCCGCGCTCCAGGAAGTGGGCGGCGGTGTAGAGATGGCCGATGTCGTAGCACTCGATTTCAAAACGGGTGCGGTTCTCGGCGCAGGCATTGAGGATGTGGGTAATGTCGCGGAAGGTGTTGCGAAAGATCCGGTCGTCACTCTCCTCCAGGTAAGGCCGCTCCCAGTCGTGCTGGAATTCAGTAAAGCGGTTAAGCATTTCGTACAGGCCGAAGTTCATCGAGCCCATGTTCAGCGAAGCCAGTTCCGGCTTGAACTGCATCACCGGCTGCAGGCGTTCTTCCACGCCCATGGTCGGTGCGCCGCCGGTGGTGATGTTGATCACCACGTCGCTGGCCGCCTTGATTTGCGGCAGGAATTCGGCGAACAGCGCTGGATCCTGGCTGGGGCGACCGTCAAGTGGGTCACGGGCGTGCAGGTGGACAATCGCTGCGCCGGCTTGCGCGGCACCTATGGCGGCGTCGGCAATTTCCTGCGCGGTAATAGGCAAGTGCGGTGACATCGACGGCGTATGAATGGCACCGGTAACGGCGCAAGTAATGATGACAGGACGATTTTTGGACATGACGATTCTCCGACTTTTATTCTTATGAAAAAAATCCTGGGTACAGCGCGATGTGTTCTTCCTTGGCCTATAGGTACTCGACGTTACCGTCGACACTGATCGCCTGGCCGGTCACGTTGCGTGCGGCGGGCGAACAGAGGAACAAGGCCATGGCTGCCACGTCTTCGGCGGTGACCATGCGTTTGAGGGAAATTTTGTTGAGGTACTCCTGGCGCATTTCGGCCTCGGGCACGCCAACCTGTTCAGCGCGGGCGCGGATCACGCCGTCCATGCGCGGGCCTTCGACAATCCCCGGCAGCAAGGCGTTGACGCGGATGTCGCTTTCGCCCAGCTCCGAGGCCAGGGATTTCATCAGCCCGACAATGGCCCATTTGGTCGCCGCATAAGGGGTACGCCATGCGTAGCCGAGGCGCCCAGCCACCGAGGCGATATGCAGCAAATGGCCGTGGGACGATTGCTTGAGCATCGGCACCGCGTGGTGGGCAAAGCGGTATTGCGCAGTGAGGTTGATGTTGATCGTGGCTTGCCATTGCGCGTCGCTGATCGTATCAATCCCACCCGTCGGCCCGGCGATGCCCGCGTTGTTGACCAACACATCCAGACCACCGAACTGCTCGCCCTGCACCTTGAACACCGCCTCGATCTGCGCGGCATCGCTGACATCGGCGCGGGTAGCGACGGTGCCCGGATATTTATCGCGAAACGCCGCCAGGGCCGGCTCACTCACATCACACACATGCACCTGGGCGCCGGCTTCCAGATACGCCGCGGCCAACACTTCGCCGATGCCGGCAGCCCCACCGGAAATCAACACACGTAACCCGGGATAAGGCTGCAGCCGTTGTAGGACACTCATGCACGTTTACCTCCTGAAACAGACGACCGCGCGCGGTCGTTCTTGACGAGCAGGCGCGCCAGGGAATCGGCTGCCTGCATGATGTCATCGGTCACCGCTGCCCGTGCGCCGGCGCCATCGCGGGCGGCCAGGGCGTCGACGATGCGCGTATGCGCCTCCATCGAGCGTTGCAGGTGGGCTTTATCCGGGGCGACCAGGGCAAAACACGGGCCCATGTGCAGCCAGAAATTCTCCACTGCGGCCATGGTCAATTCGGCCTGGGCCACCGCATAAATGCGCCGGTGAAAGGCGAAGTTGGACCACAGGTAGCGGGACACGTCGACCTCATCGGCGGCATGTTGCATCTGGCTGCACAAATCGGTGATTTCATCCAGATCGTGTTTCTGCAGGAGCAGCACGGCCTTTTCCGCCAGCAAACCTTCAAGCGCCACCCGCGTATCACGAATTTCACGCAGACGTTCGACCGTCATCAGGCGTACCCGCAGACGGGAGGTTTCGGTGACTTCAAAGGCGTTTTCGGCGCTCAGGCGTTGCAGTGCTTCGCGTACCGGCATGGGGCTGGAACCCAGGGCTTCGGCAAGACCGCGGATAGTGAGTTTCTGGCCGGGTTGGAAGCGGCCACTCATCAGCGCTTCGCGGATCTGGCGATAGACCTGGTCTTGCAAGGTATCGCGTGACACCTGGCGCAGGGTGGGCAGGAGGAGCGGACCATCAGTCATGAGGCAAAACCTGTGTTGTGGTTCTTATGGCCCCAATATGTGATCACAAATCAAATATGTCAAATGGTTTCCCGTTGAAAGAGTACACATGCGAATGTGGGAGGGGGCTTGCTCCCGATGGCGGTGTATCAGCTAACACAGGGTTGACTGACACACCGCCATCGGGAGCAAGCCCCCTCCCACAATTTTTTTGTCCGCGTTGTTAACGAGGTTCAGCGCTTGAGCGGACGCTCCTGGTCACGCTCTGAAAGCTCCGTTCCATCATCGGGGTGCTTCCAGGTCTGCGGTTTTTCTTCCTCCCGCTGCCGGGACTGTTCACGCGTTTGTTCCTCCGGTCTTTTCTGTTCGTTACTCATTCCCACCTCCCTCCATAAGATTGGTCACACCTCCCAGCATAGAACAGGCCGGTTTTTTTGGAGGGAGACCGCCAATTGATAGCCCGCACACATTAATCCATCCAAATTTGTCACTTATCATTTCTAAATGTGTCAGCCACTATCCCAAGTCTTAAGCGAAACAAGCACTTTAAAAAGAACGCTGGAGACACAAAACCATGACTAGCCCTTCCCGGCCCGACGCTGCCAGTTCGAAAGTGGGCGCGGTATTGCGCGTTACTTCGGGCAACTTCCTCGAACAGTTCGACTTCTTCCTGTTCGGTTTCTACGCCACCTATATCGCTGCCGCGTTCTTCCCGGCGGCTAATGAGTTTGCGTCATTAATGATGACCTTTGCCGTGTTCGGCGCGGGTTTCCTGATGCGTCCCCTGGGCGCGATCATCCTGGGGGCCTACATTGATGATGTGGGTCGCCGTAAGGGCCTGATTGTGACCTTGGCGATCATGGCCAGCGGCACCCTGCTGATCGTGCTGGTGCCGGGTTATCAAACCATCGGCCTGTGGGCCCCGGCGCTGGTGCTGGTGGGCCGCCTGCTGCAAGGCTTCTCCGCCGGTGCGGAATTGGGCGGTGTGTCGGTTTACCTTTCCGAAATGGCCACGCCGGGCCGCAAAGGCTTCTACACCAGCTGGCAGTCGGGCAGCCAACAGATCTCCATCGTGGTGGCCGCCGCGCTGGGCTACGGCCTGAACGTGTGGATGGAGCCGGCGGTAGTAGCCGATTGGGGCTGGCGCATTCCGTTTGCCCTCGGCTGCGTGATCATCCCGTTCATCTTCGTGCTGCGCCGCAACCTGCAGGAAACTGAAGAGTTCGCCAACCGCAAGCATCGCCCAACCATGCGCGAAGTGCTGGCGACCCTGGCCTCGAACTGGACCATGGTGATTGGCGGCATGCTGATGGTGGCCATGACCACTACGGCGTTCTACCTGATCACGGTGTACGCGCCAACCTTCGGCAAGACCGTTCTGCACCTGAGCACCTCCGATGCCCTGCTGGTGACGCTATTGGTGGCTGTGTCGAACTTTGTCTGGCTACCGATCGGGGGCACCCTGAGCGACCGCTTCGGCCGCAAGCCAGTACTGGTGGCGATGACCGCACTGACCTTGATCACCGCCTACCCGGCATTGTCGTACGTGGTCAATGCACCGAGCTTTGTGCACATGCTCGAAACCCTGTTGTGGTTCTCGTTCCTGTACGGCATGTACAACGGCGCTATGATCCCTGCGCTGACAGAAATCATGCCAGTGGAAGTGCGCGTGGCCGGCTTCTCCCTGGCCTATAGCCTGGCAACGGCGATCTTCGGGGGGTTCACGCCGGCGATTTCCACCTGGTTCATTCACATCACCGAAGACAAGGCATCGCCGGCTTACTGGATGATGTTCGCCGCGCTGTGCGCCCTGTGCTCCACCCTGGCGTTGTATCGCCGCGCCAATACCCGTGGTCAAGTCATGCAGGAGGCTGTGCAATGAAGCTTTTCAATACCCTGGCCGCACTGGCCCTCCTCGGTACCCTGACGCTGGCGGCCCAGGCCGAAGAACTCAAGGTAATGACCTCTGGTGGCTTCACCGCTGCCTACAAGTTGCTCGGCCCGCAATACGCCAAGCAAAGCGGTGACACCCTCGACACCATCCTCGGCCCCTCCATGGGCAAGGCGCCGGAAGCGATTCCCAACCGCCTGGCCCGTGGCGAACATGCCGATGTGGTGATCATGGTCGGCTACGCACTGGACGAGCTGATCAAACAGGGCAAGGTCGACCCCGCATCCCGCGTCGAACTGGCGGATTCGCGGATTGGGCTGGTGGTGAAAGAAGGCGCGGCGAAACCTGCAATCAATACCGATGCCGAACTCAAGGCCGTGCTGAGCAAGGCTAAATCCGTGGCGTATTCGGACAGTGCCAGCGGTGTGTACGTCGAGAACGAGCTGTTCAAGAAACTCGGTATGCCGGCCAAAGGCACCATGATCGAGCGTGTACCGGTGGGCGAACAGGTGGCCAAGGGTGACTACGAAGTCGGCTTGCAACAGGTGGCTGAATTGTTACCGGTCAAGGGTGTGACGTTTGTCGGCAAGATTCCGGAAAACGTGCAGTCGGTGACACGCTTTGCGGCGGGCATTCCGGTCAACGCCGAACACCCCGACGAGGCCAAGGCGCTGCTGCAGTTCATGGCCTCGCCGCAAGCTCAACCGGTGGTGCAATCCACCGGCCTGGACTCGGTCTCACGCTGACCGAAACGGCATTTCCCGCACCAATCGCTCCAACTCCAGCGCCGCTGGCGGCAATGTCCGCCCGCGGCGCTTGATCAAGCCTACGTTGCGCATCACCTGCGGCTCCACCAGGGGCACACTCACCAGGATCGGGTGCTCACACGCCGGCATCGCAATCGACGGCACCATCGCCACGCCCAACCCCGCCTCTACCAGCCCGATCATCGTGGTCACGTGGTGAGTCTCGCAGATACTCGGCTTTTTCACGCGCACGCCACGCAGGGCCTGGTCGAGCAGGAAACGGTTGCCCGAGGTTTTGTCCACGGTGATGTAGTCGTGTTCGTAGGCTTCGGTCCACGTCACGCTCTCACGTGCGGCCAGCGGATGGTCACGACGACAGGCGAGCACATAACGCTCCTGCAGCAATAGTTCGAACTCCACTTCATCGGCCAGACTGCCACTGAAACTCACACCAAAATCCGCTTCGCCACTGGCCACCGCATTGCTCACCTCACCAGCACTGGCATCCAGCACCCGCAGGCGAATCTTCGGATACAGCTTGTGGAATTCGGAGATCACGTGGGGCATGAAGTAATACGCGGTGGATGGCACACAGGCGATGGTGACGTTGCCCATGCGCGTCGACGCGACGTTACTGATGCCCATCAGGGCGATGTCCAGGTCATCGAGCATGCGCTCCACCTGGGGCAAGAATGCACGACCGACCATGGTCAAGCTGACCCGGCGCGTGGTGCGCTCGAACAGCTTTACATCAAGGGCAGATTCAAGCTTCTCGATACGCCGGCTGAGGGCCGGCTGCGAGATACGGATGGCCTCTGCGGCGCCACGAAAACTGCCCTTGTCTACCACGGCGCGGAAGGCTTGGAGGTCGTTGAGGTCGAAATTGATGATCACGGGAGACAGGCCAAAGTGGTCGGGATGGCGAGCATTATCGTATGGGAGCCGATGGGATGCCATGCGAGCCGGAGCCGGTTTGCCGAGATAACCCTGTTACAGATATCAAGTCATACATTTCAGCAGCTTATCGGCCACCTACGGCCACGCGGTCGCCAAAACGGGTCAATACTTGCGGCCTGACCCACACAAATGGAGACGCAGCCACTTATGCAAACCTACCCCTTCTGGATGGACGACGAGGCGCCGGATATCGGCATTGATCAGTTGCTTCTTGCATCGCGCCAATGGTCAAGTAGGATTGAATCCTACTCACTTCTGGCGGACATCCCAATGCGCTCAACCCAGCAAATGAGCATCACCTTGCCCCTTGAAATGGCGGCCCTGGTCAAAGCCAAGGTGGCTGCCGGCGAATATGCCAGCGAAAGCGAAGTGATTCGCGACGGATTGCGGGTGCTGCTGGCACGTGACCGTGCCATGGAAGATTGGCTGAGGGACGAAGTCATCCCGGCAGCGACCGCTCTTGAGGCACAGCCTGCGCGCGGGTTACCCGCAGAACAGGTTCGCGAGCATATGGCAGCCAGACGTCAGCGCAAAGGCACCGGGAACGCGTGAGCTACTCGGTAGTTTTTTCGCCTGAAGTCCTGGCGCAACTCGATGCCCTTGAAGACTACATCAGCGATGTCGGCTCCTCCTCGGTAGCGGCGCGATTTATCGACAACCTCGTCAACTACTGTGAAAGCCTTGGCCTGTTCCCCTTGCATGGCGCGCGCCGTGACGACCTGCTTACCGGCTTGCGCATCATGCACTATCGTCGCAGCACCATCATCGCGTTCAGGGTGAGGCCTGAATGCGAAACGGTGTCGATAGTGGGTGTGTTTTATAGCGGGCAAGACTACACGGCATTGTTGTAGGGTGAAGGAAGCGAGCGCCCACTGACGGATGAGAAGCCTGCTGAAAACTGATTGGCAGGCTTTTAGCGCTTAATCGCCTGATAACTTCTCCCAAGCCGCTGGCGCACTGAAAAACGCCTGCGCATTACTGTCCAGCGTCTCCAGGTGATACCCCCCCTCCTGCACGATCAAGCACGGCAACCCCAGCCCTCGAATGCACTGCCCCAGCCGCGCAAAGCCTTCCCGCGTCACCGCGACCTTGCTTTGCGGGTCCAGCTCATAAATATCGAAACCCAGTGACAACACCAGCACATCCGCCGAGAAGTCCTTCACCGCTGTCAGGGCCAGTTCCAGCTTTTCGAAAAACAGCGCTTCGCTGGCACCATGGGGCATGGGCAGGTTGAGGTTGAATCCTATGCCTGCGCCATCGCCTTTTTCCTCGGCAAAGCCGGCCACCCCTGGATAGAAGTTAGTCGGATCGCCATGGATAGACACGTAGAGCACGTCATCGCGCTGGTAGAAAATCTCCTGGATGCCTTGGCCGTGGTGCATGTCGGTGTCGAGCACCGCGACGCGCTGCAAGCCCTGACGCAACGCTTGCGCAGCCACCGCCGCGTTATTGATGTAACAGAAGCCGCCTGCCGCATCGAAGCGGGCGTGATGACCCGGTGGGCGGCACAAGGCGTAGGCGGCAGGTGCACCATCGAGGATGGCCTGGGCAGCGGCAACGGCGCTTTGGGCTGACCAATACGCCGAGCGCCAGGTCAGCTCACCGATCGGGCAACTGCCATCGGCCAGGTAACGTGCCGCCTGGGCAAGAATGCCGCGCAGGGCGTTTGGCTCGCGTACGAAGATGTTGGACATGACTTCGTCGCCCCAGTCTTCGGGAATTTCCTTCCAGCGCTGGTGAGCCTCCTGGAGAAAATCCAGGTAAGCCGCGCCGTGTACGGCGAGCAGCGGCGCCATGCCGTAGTCGACCGGTTGTTGGATATCAAAGCCCAGGGTTTGCGCGGCCAGCAGCAAATTGCGCGCACGCTCGGGGACCTCCTGTGGCGTGCGCATCTGGCCACGAGAGTAGTAGCTGCGTGGGTGATGCAGCAGTTGTTCGGGATGAAAGAATGTACGCATAAGAATATTCCTTACTGAACCTGGCCGGCGCGTTTCAACACGGCGTTGAGCAATACATCAGTGCCCTGGCGCACGTCTTCAGGCAACACGTCTTCGGCTTCGTTGTGGCTCAGGCCACCGACGCAGGGGATGAAGATCATCGCAGTCGGGCAATAGCGCGCCAGGTGAATGGCGTCGTGGCCGGCGCCGCTGACAATGCTCTGCTGGCTGTAACCCAAGGCGTCCACCGACGCTTGCACACAGGCCACGCACTCAGCATCGAACGGCGTGGCCGGGCTGATCCAGTGCGGTGTGATGGTTACGCTCAGGCCACGGTTGTCGGCTATCGCCTGCAGGCGTGCGCGCACTTGCTGCTCCATGGCGTCGATAGCGGCGTCGCGGTGATGGCGCAGATCCACAGTGAAGTCGAGCACACCAGGAATGGTGTTGCGCGACGACTTGGCGATGTTCAGCTCACCCACGGTGGTCAGGCCATGCGGGGCAAAATCGGCAGCGAGATTTTCCAGAGCCTGGATCATTTTTGCGGCGCCGTACAACGCGTCTTTGCGCAACGCCATCGGCGTGGTGCCCGCATGGGCTGCCATGCCTTCGACTCGCACATCGAGCCAACGAATCGCCTGGCCGCCGGTCACCACGCCGATGGTTTTGGCGTTGTCTTCCAGGATCGGGCCTTGCTCGATATGCGCTTCGAAATAGGCGTCCACCGCCCCACCCAATGCACGCTCACCGTTATAGCCGGTGGCGCGCAACGCCTCGGCCACGCTGATGCCATCGCCATCGGTGGTCGCCAACGCCTTGTCCAGCGCGAGGGTGCCGGTGAAGACCGCCGAGCCCAGCATCGCCGGGGTGAAACGCGCGCCTTCTTCGTTGGTCCACACCGCAATTTCCAGGGGCTTGCGCGTCTGGATGCCGTGGTCGTCGAGGCTGCGGATCACCTCCAGGCCAGCCAATACGCCGTACACGCCATCGAAGCGCCCGCCTTCGGGCTGGGTATCGAGATGGCTGCCGATCATTACCGGGGCGGCGTCATTGTCGGTACCCGCGCGACGGGCGAACAGGTTGCCGATGGCATCCACGCTCAACGTCAGGCCAGCGGCTTTACACCAGTGACTGAACAGCTCGCGACCGGCCTTGTCTTCGGCGCTCAACGCCAGGCGGCAGCTGCCGCCGCGTGCGGTAGCGCCGATCTCGGCCATGGCCATCAGGCTGGCCCACAGGCGCTCGCCATTAATCTTCAACATTGCTGACTTCCTCAACTGTGTGCCATTTCCAGGCGGTGGGCCGTAGCATGGCGGCGGGACAAGGCCAGCACGCACACCAACGAGACCGCCGCGATCACGCTGTAAAACACTGCCATCGGCCACCATTGACCTTGGTACTGATGGGCCAGCCAGGTGCCGATCAACGGTGTCAGGCCACCGGCCAACGCACCGCATACCTGATAAGCCAGGGAGATCGCGGTGTAGCGCACGCGCGTTTCAAACAGGCCGCTGACAAAACCTGCAATGACGGCGTAGAACGACGCCATGCACACCACCGCCAGGGCAATGCCAAGGATGATCAAGGACGCCTGGCCGCTGCTGACCAATACGAACATCGGGTACGGCGAGGCCATTGCCAGCACGCACATGGCGCACAGAAACCGCGTAGCGCCGACCTTCTCCGCCACCCAGGCGGCCAGTGGCTGAACGCAGAACTGGATAATGGCAACGAAGAACAGGCATTCCAGAATCAACGAGCGCGGTAGGCCCAATTGTTGAGTGGTGTAGGCAATCATGAAGGTGTTGGTGAAATACACGCCGGCAATCCCCAACGTGTTGGCGCCAATGCACAACAACAGTGGGCGCCAAGCGGTTTTCAGCACTTCCAGCACGGGGGCTTGGTCCTTCTTGATCGCCCGCGCTTTTTCCGCCAGGGCTTTGTCTTCGAGGAACTCCGGCGACTCGTTCACACCCAAGCGAATCGCCAGGCCAACGACCAACAACAAGGCACTGGCCAGAAAGGGCAGGCGCCAGCCCCAACTGAGCAGGTCTTCTTCGGGCAAACGGGTCACCGCACTGAACGCCAGCAGGGAAAGGATCAAACCCGCCGGGCTACCCAACTGCGCGAAGGACGCAAAGAAGTTACGCCGCCCCTTTGGCGCATGCTCGCCAGCCATCAACACCGCCCCGCCCCACTCGCCACCGACCGCAATGCCCTGCACTACCCGCAGCAGTATCAGCAGCACCGGAGCGGCAGCACCGATCTGTGCATAGGTCGGCAACAGGCCAATGCACACCGTGACCACACCCATCATGACCAGGGTGATCACCAGGGATTTTTTGCGGCCGATACGGTCGCCGATATGGCCGAACACGATGCCGCCCAATGGCCGGGCGAAAAAGCCTACGGCGAAAGTGCCGAACGCAGCCATGGTGCTGAACAGCTTATCGTCGGATGGGAAAAACAGCTGACCGAACACCAGCGCCGCAGCGGTGGCATAGATGTAAAAGTCGTACCACTCGATCATGGTGCCGATAAAAGCGGCGGCCGCTGCACGGCGGGGCTGCGGCGAAGCGGAAGGCTTCATGGGGCTGGCTCCTTTGGTTATTTTTTTGGCAGGAGAAGGTCGAACCGGTGCGCTCTGGTGGCGCTTGTTAAGCCCGATTTTTCGGCTCCGGGCTATGATTAGTCAATTTTCTATTTATTATCTTGATTATAAATCCTGCTTATTATCGAACGACACCATGCCCGAATCCCGTCGCGATATTCATCCGCTGCTCAACGACCGCCTGGACTGGAACCTGCTGCGCACCTTCCGCGTGATCGGCCAGGAACTGAGCATCAGCCGCGCCGCCGCGCGCCTGCACCTGACGCAACCGGCCATCAGCCAGGCGCTCAAGCGCCTGGAAGAGCAACTCGACTGCCAGCTCATCGTGCGCCGTGGCCCGCGCTTCGTGCTCACCGAGGCGGGTGAACAGATCTTCGCGATTGCCGGTGAGATGTATGGCCAGGTGTCGCAGATGAGCAACGCACTGCAAAAGCCCGGTGATGAAGTGATCGGCAAGGTGCGTTTGCTGATGATCAGCCGGATTAATTGCGACACTTTCGATGACTTCCTCGCGGGCTTTCATCGCGACCATCCGCGGGTCGATCTGGAAGTCGAAGTGATGCGCAGCTCCGACATCGTCGCCGCCCTGCTGGAAAAAACCGCGACCCTGGGGCTCAGCCTCAATCGCCGGCCGCAACCGCGCCTGGAACAGCATCTGTTTCTGCGTCAGCGTTATGCGTTCTTTTGCGGAAAACATCACCCATTGTTTGGGCGCAAAGGGCTCGCCGAGGGGGATTTGCAGTCGGAAAACTTCGTGAGTTTTACCAGCGACCAGATTGGCGGGATGCTCTCGCCGCTGACGATTTTCCGTGATCAGCAAGGGTTCAGCGGACGGATCGTGGCGTCATCCTCCAGCCTGGAGGAAGTGCGGCGTTTGGTGATCGCCGGGTTTGGCTTGGGGTGTTTGCCCATTCATGTGGTGGCGCAAGATGTGAAGGACGGGCTGCTGTGGCGGTTGCCGCCGGACGAGGGGATTGCGGATGTGGATATTCACTTGCTGTGGAACCGGGAGCAGAAGATGAGCCGGGCGGAGGGGGTGTTTATTGAGTGTCTTTTGGGGCGGTTGGCGCATTGAATGAATAGGCGGACTTCCCGTCACATCGATAGCACTGATGATTACTATCGAAACGAGCGCCTGAACGCTTGCCGCTACTGATTCCTATAATCGCTCCAAATTCCCTCCCCGCCTGGCTTCAGGCGGCATTCCTCTCGGAACCCAATCCCATGCCAAGCGCGAGCCAGGCCCCTAGCGGGCTTCCCGAACATAATCAACAAAGCGTCAAACAGCAGTGGCTGGCGATTCTTTCGGTCGCCGTGGGTGCCTTCGCCCTGGTGACCAGTGAATTCCTGCCGGTGGGCGTACTCAACGACGTCGCCAGCGATTTGGGCATCAGCGCCGGCCACGCCGGATTGATGGTGACATTGCCCGGCATCATGGCCGCCCTCGCCGCGCCGTTTCTGTCGGTCAGCATTGGCGCCATGGACCGTCGCTATCTGCTGATTGGCCTGACACTGGTGATGATCATCGCCAACTCGGTGGTGGCCTTTGCCACCGATTTCAGCCTGCTGCTGTTCGGCCGCGTATTGCTCGGCATCAGCATCGGCGGCTTCTGGGCCACGGCCATTGCCCTCAGCGGGCGGCTGGCGCCCAAAGGCGTTGGGGTTGCGAAAGCCACCTCAATTATCATGATGGGCGTGACCCTGGCCACCGTCTTGGGCGTGCCGGTGGGTACATGGCTCAGCGGTCTGATGGGCTGGCGCATGACCTTCCTGGTCACGGCGTTGGTGGGCATTCCGGTGCTGTTGGCGCAGATCTTCCTGCTACCGCGACTGACCCCGGAAAAGGCCATTGAGATTCGTGACTTGCCAGCGTTGTTTATCAACCCACAGGCGCGAGTCGGCTTGATCGCGGTATTGCTGATCGGCCTGGCGCACTTTGCTGCGTATACCTATGTCGCGCCCTTCTTCAAAAACAGCTCCGGCTTTGACGGCCCGACAATTGGTTCATTGCTGCTGCTCTATGGCGTAGCCGGGGTAATGGGCAATGTTTTTGCCGGTTTCGCCGCTAACCGCAGTGTACGTCACACCCTGCTGCTGGTTGCTCTGATGATTGGTACCAGCACCGCACTGTTCCCCTACTTCGCCACCGGCCTTTCCGGCGCCTCGATGTTGATCGCACTCTGGGGTTTCGCCTTCGGCGCCTTCCCGGCCTGCGCCAGTATCTGGATGTTTGTGGTGGCGCCCAAGGATGTAGAGCGCGGCATGCCACTGTTTGTGGCGCTGTTTCAGGTGATCATTGCGTTAGGCTCGTTCTTTGGCGGACGCATCGTCGACCAGATGGGCAGCTCGGTGTTGTTGAGCCTGGCCACGGTGTTGGTAGGGTTCGGGTTTGCGACCGTGCTGGTGTTGGGGCGCAAGGTCAGTAATAACCTGGTGGCACAGCCTGCCTGACCGGGTTGTATGCGCAAAAAAGCCTGCTGAGCGTTGAGTTCAGCAGGCTTTTTTCGTTTCAGGGAGCAGGTATTTATTTGGCCGTGGGGAAATCACGCTCGAGGACAGCATCCACCAAGGCTTGCGCGTTCTCGATCAATTGAGCCAGGGCCATGATCACGGGCGACTGCGTGCTGTCTGGATCTTCGGCGCATTGGTAGGCGGTTTGAAGGGCGGATGAGAGGATTTCGGTGGCGTTGGTGAGGGCTTCTTCGGTGCGGACATCATCGGCTACGCAAAAGATTTTGCGTGCTTGCCCTTCGGTAGAATCAGCGGTGCTCTTCTTCATGATGTAACTCCACGTTATGAAAAGAAGCTACCACTCCCTGCTGTCAAACAGGATTGGGTGGCAGCTGTACGCGGGTTGACAGACCGGAAACGTGGAAACCCGGCGCACCCGAAGATGCCCCACGCACAGCCGCCATAACAAATGGGCACAGACAGACGCCTGGAACCAGTTTGGGGATGCACAGAGATCGCACGTTATTCGGCCTGTCAAAACCGGTCGCCATGAGGGCGACGGCGGAAGGTTAGCGCCCTACCCTAGCCAACGCAACCCTGCTCGAAAACTGCCGAACCTGCATAGCGTAAGCACCTGTTTCGGAAACGCTTGGTAACCAGAATCCCCACCAGGAACCTTGTGTGCATAAGCCTGCAAGCTAGCCTCAAAAGGTCGCCGCCGTGGCGACATACTGTCAAGGGTGCTGATATGCCAACGAGATATCGCGATGCGGTCACAGGTGAATACGTAACAGAGCAAGAGGCAAAGAGAAGACCAAGGGAAACGGTGAAGGAAACCGATAAAAAGCGCCCGGCAAAGCCGACGGCCAAGAAATAGGATTAACAGATGAGAGCGACTGCCGTATGTCCAGACAGACTTGCCAATGAGACCCGATTGCTCCAATGTAAT
This sequence comes from Pseudomonas khavaziana, assembly GCF_036704165.1. NCBI lineage: Bacteria > Pseudomonadati > Pseudomonadota > Gammaproteobacteria > Pseudomonadales > Pseudomonadaceae > Pseudomonas > Pseudomonas khavaziana. Next base: position 1,881,465 of record NZ_CP129946.1, on the reverse strand, counting down.
GACCAACGTCATTACACAAGGAGCTATCCCTTGGCATCTATCAACATCCGTATCGATGACGACCTGAAAGCTCGCGCCTACCTTGAGTTGGAGAAACTCGGTGTCACCCCTTCCGAACTGATACGTCAGGCGTTGCAATATGTTGCCGAACGCGGCCAGTTGCCATTTAAGCCTGTCCTCATGACTGAAGAGGATGAAGCCTTGATGGCGACCGTACGTGAGCGCCTTGCGTCGCCTCAACGCGTGAGGGTTTCTTTGGATGACCTATAGCCTTGATTTTGATGCGCGTGCATTGAAGGAATGGCAGAAACTCGGCGACACCCTCCGTCAGCAACTCAAGAAGAAGCTGGTCGAAGTCCTGGACAACCCACGTATTGAGGCTAACCGCCTACATGGGCTGCCTGACTGCTACAAGATCAAACTGCGTAGCAGCGGGTACAGGCTGGTGTATCAAGTGATAGATCAGGAAGTTACGGTGTTCGTGGTTGCCGTAGATAAACGTGAACGAGATCAAGCTTATCGCAAAGCGTCTGAGCGCCTTGTTCAGCGCTAGGCAGGACTACAACAATTCCCTGAAGCCGCCGTTAATAAAGGCTGAAAACGAAAAAGCCCCGCAGCTTATTCAGTTACTGGGCTTTTCCTATGTAATTACCGTCCCGACGCAGCAGTGCCATTGGTCAGTCCGAATAAACCTTTTGAAGATTGCGTACCTCAACCGGGAGGCAAATATTCGTAGCGTTAGCGACGTTCGAGGCATGCTTCTGCACGCAGTTCTCAGCTATATTTCATTTTTTGTTCAGCCCTCGTCCTCGCTTAAATTGTTCCCTCCACGCTCTTCTCGTGCGCAGTTAACCAAGGTTGGTATTTATGAAGTCTGCCCCCCCGCGGTCTCCTGACGTTCCGCAACGCAAGGATCTGATCCCCAGCAATTTGGATTTTCCTGTGGTGGGTATCGGCGCGTCGGCGGGCGGGCTGCAGGCAGTGAAGGCGTTTTTTGAGCACATGCCCAAAGACTGCGGCATGGCATTTGTAGTGATCCTGCACCTGTCCCCCGATCATCAAAGCGTGGCGGACAAAATTATTCAAGAGTCGACCCGAATACCGGTGTCACAGGTCAATGGCACGACGCCCATCGAAAAGAATCACGTGTATGTCATTTCACCGGCCCTCCATCTGAAAATGAATGACGGCTATTTAGCGGTGTCCTCATCAAACCGCGAGGGCGGCTCGCACATAGCCATCGACCTATTCTTTCGGGATTTGGCAGACGCTCATAAGGAGCGAGCGTTTTGTCTGATTCTTTCTGGGACCGGCTCAGACGGCGCGGTGGGCCTTTCTCGAATAAAAGAGCAAGGCGGCGTTACCTTGGTGCAAACACCGGAAGATGCAGAATTTGACGGCATGCCCCTTGCGGCGATGGAAACCCAAATGGTTGACCTGATTCTCCCTGTGGTGGAAATGCCGCAAAAACTGCTTGAGCTGTGGCGCAACGCCCAATCAATCATCCTGCCCACCGCCAATGACCCTGAGATCAACACCACCCCACCCACAACTGAGCGCGATGCTGCAGTGGCGGAGCAGTTGTTGCTGGACATCCTGATACAATTACGAGCCAGTACGGGGTACGACTTTAAGCATTACAAGCGGGCCACGGTGTTGCGACGTATCGAGCGGCGCTTGCAAGTGACCGCGCAGCCGGACCTGGCGGCCTATTACAACTTCCTCCAGCTACATCCGGAAGAAACCAAGGCCTTACTCGGTGACATGCTGATCGGCGTGACCAACTTCTTCCGCGACCGCGAGGCCTTTGAAGCGCTTGAACGTGACGTGATACCTAATCTGGTGAAGTCACTCGAAGACAGCGTGCCGCACCGTGAGGAGGTGCGTATCTGGTCAGCCGGCTGCTCGACTGGCGAAGAGGCCTACAGCCTCGCGATGTTGGTGGCCGAGCAGTTGGCGCTGGACGCCAGCGGCGCGAAGATGCAGGTGTTTGCCACTGATATTGACGAGCGCGCAATCACCCGCGGCCGTAACGGTGTGTATCCCGAGGCGATTATCACCGACGTCCCGCCGCCGCGCCTGCGCCAGTACTTTACCAAAGAGAAAAACCAGCATTATCGGGTGCGCAAGGAAATTCGCGAGAAGGTCTTGTTCGCCAAACACAGCTTGCTGGCTGATCCGCCGTTCTCCCAGATCGACCTGATCGTGTGCCGCAACCTGTTGATCTACCTGGACCGCGAAGTGCAGCGCGACATCCTGCAGATGTTCCACTTTGCGCTGCGCCCCGGCGGCTATCTGTTTCTCGGTTCCTCAGAATCGGCCGACGGCTGCCTGGACCTGTTTGTGCCGGTAGACAAACGAAACCGCATTTTTCGGGTGCGCGCCGGCTCCTCCGCTATCCGCCGCGCGCCAACCATGCCGCGAGGCGGCTATTTGCGCCCCAGCACCGCGTCGATTGCGACTGAGATCAAGGCGCCCAGCAAAGTTTCGTTCGCGAATATCCATCTGCGCGCCCTGGAAAAAGCCGCGCCGCCCAGCGTGATCGTCGATATCAACGCCGACATCCTGCACATGAGCGAAGGTGCCGGGCGGTTCCTGCGTTATGTCGCCGGGGAAGTCACCCACAATCTGTTGGCCCTGGTTCATCCCGACCTGCGCCTCGACATCCGCACCACACTCTTCCAGGTCCAGCAATCGAATATGCCTGTGACCTCCCGCAAAGTTCGCGTCCAGCGCGATCAGCGTTCGTTCATGGTGGATGTTACTGCCTGCCCCTATCGCGATGACGCGACCGAAAGCGACTACGTGCTGGTGATCTTCCAGGAAAGCGAAATCGACCCACAACAGGCCGATACCACGCTTGTCAGCCATGCTGAGAACGCCATCCTGCGCAACCTGGAGCGCGAGCTGCAACGCACCAAGCTGCACTTGCAGGACACCATCGAACAATCGGAAGTCTCAAGTGAAGAGCTCAAGGCCTCCAACGAAGAAATGCAGGCGGTCAACGAAGAGTTGCGCTCGGCCACTGAGGAGTTGGAAACCAGCAAGGAAGAGCTGCAGTCGATCAATGAAGAGCTGTTGACCGTCAACTATGAACTCAAAACCAAGGTAGAAGAGACGGACAAGGTCAATGACTACCTGACCAACCTGATCGCCTCCACCGACATCGCCACCGTATTCGTCGACCGCAATATGCGCATCCGGTGGTTCACGCCACGCGCCACCGATATTTTCAGCATGCTCCCGGTGGACACTGGACGCTCGTTGATGGACATCACCCACCGCCTGGATTACCCGGCAATCACCGAAGACGCTACGACGGTGTTTGAGTCACTCAGCATGATCGAGCGGGAAATCAGCAGTAAGGACAACCGCTGGTACATCGCACGGTTGTTACCCTACCGCTCCAACGAGGATCACATCGATGGCACGGTGCTGACCTTCATCGATATCACCAAGCGGCGTCAGGCCGAGGAAGAGCTGCGCCTGGGCGAAGAGCGCATGCGTCTGGTGGCCGAGAGCACCCATGACTTTGCAATCATCATCCTTGATGACCACGGCGCCATCACCGATTGGAACACGGGTGCAGAACTGATCTTCGGCTACACCAAGGACGAAGTGCTGGGCGCTTATTACGACTTGATTTTTTCACCGGAGGACCGCTCCTCCGGTGTGCCGGAGAGCGAACTGCGCGCGGCCCGCGAACATGGTCGCGGTGAAGATGAGCGCTGGCATGTGCGCAAGGATGGTAGTCGGTTCTACTGCAGCGGTGAGATCACGCAGCTCAAGAGCGACAGCTTGCAGGGCTACGTCAAGATCGCCCGCGACCTGACCGGCCACAAACGCACCCAGGATGAGCAGAGCCAGCGCCTGATGGAAACCCAGACGAAAAACCATCTTAAGGACGAGTTTTTCGCCGTGATGTCGCACGAACTCAAACATCCACTGAACCTGATCCAACTGAACGCGGAGTTACTGCGTCGCTTGCCCGCGACCAAGGCGGCGGGGCCAGCAATCAAAGCCGTGAATACGATCTGCGAGGCCGTGTCCAGCCAGGCGCGGATCATTGACGACCTGCTGGATGTCGCCCGGGTGCGCACGGGCAAGCTCAAGCTGAAAAAACAACGGGTTGATCTGATTCGCACGCTGACGGAGATCCATGGCGTAGTGCTCGCCGACGGGCATCGTTGTCAGGTGACGCTGCAAACGCCTTCGGATCATGCATCACTGATCGTCGACGTCGACCCGACGCGCATTGAGCAAGTGATCTGGAACCTAGTCAACAACGCCCTGAAATTCACCCCGGAGGGTGGTCAGGTGCAGTTGGTGCTGAGCCGCACGGAGGGGCACGCCCAGTTGGACGTGATCGACAGTGGCATCGGCCTGGCAGATGACAGCCTGGAGAAGATCTTTGATCTGTTCGGGCAGGCCGAAAACCAGCATCAGACGCATCAACGCGAGGGCCTTGGCATAGGCTTGTCCTTGGTACGCCAGTTGGTGGAGGCTCACGAAGGCTCGGTCAGTGTTCATTCCAAGGGGCTGGGTTTTGGCTGCACCTTCTCGGTATGGCTGCCGCTGTGCGAACAACAGGATCATCTACCACTTTCTGGCGCTGAACAGGACGAGGATGAACGCCTCCATGGCGTTAAGGTGTTGCTGGTGGATGACTCTGCCGAGGTGCTTGAAGTGCTGAATTTGTTGCTGGAGATGGAGGGCGCCCAGGTTAATGCCTTCAATGACCCGCAGACTGCGCTGGAAACAGCCCGCGATGCACAGTATGACTTGATCATTTCGGACATTGGCATGCCGAAAATGAATGGCCATGAGCTGATGCAGAAACTGCGCACGATAGGCCATCTGCGCCAGGTCCCCGCCATCGCCCTCACAGGTTACGGGGCCGGCAGTGACCAGAAAAAGGCGGCTGAGTCGGGCTTCACCAGCCATTTGAGCAAACCGGTCGCCCACGAATCGTTGATTGATCTTATTGAAAAATTGTGTCGTTTACGTCGTTAGTTGGGCCCTTCCCAGTAGGAATAAGGGGATTATCCCGTTCCGCTCAAGGAACGGGGGGCTTCCCCTGCAGATGGACGACCAATCATCAGAAGCGCCATTGCTCAAGAGCCATCGGTATCAGGCATCTACCGGATATGGTTAGAGGTCACCTATATACTTGGCATACAGCAGCCAAAATTCCGTGATGTAAGTTCAGTACTCGAACAGTACAAGAGTCTTTGGTTAAAGTATTTTCAACTAAGCGAAGCGGCAACCAACGCTATTAATTTAACATCACTCCCGCCCCACCTTGAGTAAAAACTTATACGAAGCGGCGCGAACACCGCGTGGCTGTACAAATTCCTCCAGCCAAAGACCGTTCATCGTCCTTTTGAAAAAACCTCGAAACATTTCGAAGGCCGCCCATATCGGAAACTATGTCCGTTGCAATAAACGGGCGTAAGCGAAACCTCAATTACAGTTGGAGTAACATTATGACGACCAGTAATAAAAACCCAGGTAACTTCGCCAACGATCACGAAAAAGCGTCCGAGGCGGGAAAGAAAGGCGGCTAGGCATCTGGCGGCAACTTTGCCAATGACCGTGAAAAGGCTTCGGAAGCTGGCCGTAAAGGTGGCCAGAATAGCCATGGCGGCGGCCGCAAGTAGTAACGGTAGACACAAGGGGGGGGGGCAGCAATGCTGCCCCTTCTCTTAATTGCAAAGGAGAACTAAGCATGCGTCCATCAGCAGTCTATCAGCGATAGCGTTTTTACATCACACCCCGAGTACGCGAGTGCGAACTGAAGCGGGGACAAGCTACTATCACCGACATAACGATGAGATTACTGAGATGACTATTAACGACAAGCGGAACAGGAGCATCACAATGGACGAAGAAACGATTCGACTCACCGCTTACCGTATTTGGGAACAGCAAGGTAAACCTGACGGTCAGGATTTTGTGCATTGGCTGCAAGCCAGGGAAGAACTGGCGCCCGGGCAAAGAGATAGCTCTTCGGGCTCGGCCGAAAGCAGTGTTACTCAGCCTGTACCGGCCCAATCAAAACGCCAGGCGGCACCCTCATCCACAACGCGAAAAGCACGCAGCAAAAAGCTCGAAGCCTGAGCAGGCCAGATCAGGCGTGCGTACGCGCTCGTTGTGACACGTGCCGACAGTCGTCCGCACGCCCTCCCTTTGAAGCTCCAATATTGGCGCTTTGATATCAATTAAGCGCTTGTTTGAAACTCCTCCTTTTTTTTTGTTGAAACTATTCACCTCATCATGGATTGTGAGTGAGCTTTTTTAATTCAGGGAGGAATCGAAGATGTCTGGTCCACAAGCGAACGGCCAGTGCGTCCAATGCAAACAGCCCTTGGAGCCGACGACGGACGAACCCTCCTACCTAGTGTCCACAGCCGCTGAGATGCTCTGCCCGCAATGCAGGCAACCGTATCTGGCGGACTTGATGATGGACGCACTTCAGCGCAGCGCCCTCAAGTTATGCATGCTGCGGGAACGTCGACAAAACAGTAAGGTTTAACTTAAACCAACACCACATTCAAATGAACAAACTTTTTAAAGTCCATACTCATTCGGGGGGTGGTGGTACATAGGGCTGTGCAATAAACGGAATATTGCTGGAAGGACGCCACTTGACATTCTCCAAGCCGTAGCGTTCTGCAATGGGTTTGCTGACCCGCTTGACCTTTTCATGGCGTGACCGAGGAATTATACCGATACCAGCATCGCACGATGCCCAATGCCATGCCTCTGCATTATTCATAAACTCAGCTCTTATAATGAAAGATCTTGGCTTATGATGGTATTCGTACTCGATAATGTATAAAGGATTTTTCATATGCACTCCTTCTGATTTTTGTTATTTGAGCAGCGCGAAGGTTCAGATTTTTCCTCTTGATATGTATTTTTTAGTTGCGCCAACTTGCGGCCCTCTCGGGATAAGACCATTCGTCGGCGCCTGATGAAAAAAATAAAACCGTTTTCGCTTTATCGCTTCTTACTAGTGAGTCTGTTCCCTCCAGGCTCTGGTAAAACTCCTGTCTTGCCCGCACTCAGTGCGGGCTTTTTTTCGAGCAGTTCATAGGGTCGTAACGCTGTTCGGCGAGTCGTTGACCAATGCGCCGCACTTATATACGCAACGGCGGCTTATTTCGCAGCGTCTGAATGCGCTGCGGTGAGTAACGTTAACTTCAAGGGCGGGGAACCTTTCCATCTCTAATCCTGAAGTGCGGTGGAACTCAACCTGCGCAGGGTCTTCCATCGCAGAGCACTGCAGGGATTTTTCAGCCGCAGATATAGATCGGATGAGTGGTTAGCCTGGCTCCACAGCCGGAGTCGCCAAGCGGTTGCACGCGTACAGCGCCGTGCCCAGCAGCATCAGCGCGCCACCGCGCAGCCAGGTGTCCAGGCTTTGCTGGCTGAGCAGGATCAAGCACGAAACAATCGCCAGCACCGGCACCCAGGTTGGCACGCGAAAATGCTGTTCGGTGATGGTGTCGCGGCGCAGTACCAGCACCGCCAGGTTGGTGCTGAGGAACACGAAGAGCAGCAACAGCACGACCGTCCCGGCCAGCGCCGCGAGGGTACCCGTCAAGGTCAGGGCGATGGCCATCAGGGTGCTGGCGATGATCGCGACCCAAGGCGTACGCCGCTTGGGCAGCACGCGCGAAAGTGGCTCCGGCAACAGGCCCATGCGGGCCATGCCATAGGCCAGGCGGCTTGCCATGACCATGGTCAGCAGCGCACCGTTGGCGACCGCCACCAGCGCGATGAAGGCGAAGAGCTGGGGCGGGATGCTCAAGCCCGAGGCACGCACCACTTCGAGCAACGGCGCGGATGTGGCCGTCAGCTTGTCCATCGGCAGCACCACCGACGCGGCGACACCGACCGCCGTATATACGACGCCCGCCGTCACCAGCGCGGCAAACAGCGCACGCGGATACACCTTGCGCACGCCGCGTATTTCTTCGGCCAGGTTGGCCGACGTTTCAAAACCGACGAACGAATAGAACGCCAGCAATGCGGCGCCCAGTACGGCAAGCATCGGGTTGACCCCGGCCTTGAACTCCAGCGCGCGGCCGAGGTTGGCTTCGCCGGACTCTATGCACCAGGCCGCGGCCACCACCACCAACAGCAGCCCGGACAGTTCGACGCAGGTCATGACCATGTTGGCGCCAAGCGACTCCTTGATACCGCGCGCATTCAGCAGCGCTATCACTGCCAGGAATATCAGCGCGCCCAGGTGCGGTGATACGTCGACGAACGCCGCCAAATAGTCGCCGGCAAACGCCAGTGACAGCCCCGCTGCGCTGGTGACGGCGGCCGCAAGCATGCTGAAGCCGACCAGGAATGAGATCAGCGGTGACTTGAATGCCTTCTCGGCGAACACCGAAGCGGCGCCAGCATAGGGGTACTTGGTCACCAGTTCCGCGTACGAGCCTGCCGTGAGCATGGCAAAGAACAACGCCACCAGCAGCGGCACCCAGATCGCCCCACCCACCTCGCCGGCGATGGTGCCGGCCAGCGCGTAAACGCCGGCGCCGAGCACATCGCCGAGGATGAACATGAACAACATCGGACCCGTCACGGCGCGGCGCAGGGCCGGTTTGGAGGGGGCGCCTTGGTTCAAGCTGGATACGGACATGGGCGGCTCGGGTGTGGGTTGCAATGAGCGATCATCCGGCGCGGGCCGACTGACGCAGGGCTATCTACAATGGAAAATGCCCGCGCCGCCAAAGTTCCGTTTTCCGCTGGGAGACCAACGCAGCGCCTGCGTCAATCGTCGTCGTGCACATGCGCGTCGGCGCAGGGCAAGCGTCCCGATTCCCCGCCGGCAATCCGCTCCGCCTGATCAATGCCGCGCTTGAGCGCGTCGTGCACGGTCCATTCCGCGCCGGGCAGTTGCCTTGTGCGTTCGACCACGCATTGCCCCGTCGCGGTATAGACGCTGACCAACACTTCGATATCGGCGTCTTCGCGCTCCCGGGCCCTGACTTCGATATGGCAACCGTTTTCCACTTCCTGGGTAAAGCACTCTTCTTCCAATGCCTTTTCGGCCCAAGCCTTATAGGTATTACCACGAATAAACATGACTGTTCTCCCAAACCGTTAGTGGGTTGGCCTTCAAGTAAGACCTGAATGCTTTAGCAGGGATTCCGTCTTTTTTCCAAGGCCAAGTGCATCGTGCGCCTATAAAACGCCCGTACCGTTTCGCTTGTTAAACCGTTCGTCAGGCGAAGTTACAAATCGTTAAACCAACCCAGGGACGACTATTCAAAATGTTCGGGAGCGCGATGAACACGCCCCGCAAAGCGGCAGCGAAAGCCAACAGATCCGGGCAGTGGATGCGATTTTTCCATTGGCGGCGACGTATTGCCTGGCGTTAAGCAATTGACTGCACCAAGCACTAACAAGCGCAGCGCCAGCGTTTTTCTCAAGTAACTTTGCGAATACTGTCGCCGCCATTTGGGCACCGTCAAAACGGAAGTTTTCAATACAGGAGCAAGGCATGAAACGAGCGATTGGTTATTGCCTGGTATATATCGCCAGCATTTTCCTATTAACCGGCTGCAACCTGATTGTGTTCAACCCCAAGGGCCAGGTGGCAACCGATGAGCGCGACCTGATTCTCCTTGCCACCGGCCTGATGCTGCTGGTGGTCGTTCCGGTCATCGTGCTGACGTTCGTCTTTGCCTATCGCTACCGCGCAACCAACAAGAAGGCCCGTTACTCACCGCGCTGGGCCAGCTCGCACAAAATCGAAGCGGTGGTGTGGGGTGTTCCTCTGCTGATCATCATCGCCTTGGGATGGGTGACGTGGAAAACCACCCACGCACTCGACCCCTATCGTCCGCTCGACTCGCAGACGCCACCGATCAATGTGCAAGTGGTGGCGACTGACTGGAAATGGCTGTTCATCTACCCCGACCTGGGCATCGCCAGCGTCAATGAACTCGCCCTGCCGGTGCATACACCGGTGAGTTTTACCGTCACCTCCGACGCGGCGATGACCTCGTTCTTCATTCCGGCCCTGGGCGGGCAGATCTACGCCATGGCCGGCATGCAGACCAAGTTGCACCTGATCGCCAACGAGACCGGCGAGTTCAGGGGGATTGCCGCCAATTACAACGGCCCCGGTTTTTCCGACATGCATTTCGCCACGCTGTCCCTGAGCCCAGCCGACTTCCAGGCATGGGTGGCCAAGGTCAAGGGCGCCGCCGCCCCGCTCGACCAGGCGCGTTATGCGCAGTTGGCCAAGCCCACCATCCGGCATCCGGTGGCCTATTACTCGACGGTCCAGGAGCGGCTGTTCCTGGACATCGTCGACAAATACGAAGGCATGAACAAGGCCAGGAAACCCCAGCGCAACCAAGCCCAGTCGAATGGTGCTGAATCGAACGGCACCGGCACGCGCACCGATCAACACCCCAGTCTGCTGACCGAGGAGCAATAACAATGTTCGGAAAACTGTCATGGGACGCGATTCCAACCACTGAACCCATTGTGATGTACACGCTGGCCTTCATCGGGCTGATTGGCGCGGCGATGGTGGGCGCCATTACCTGGAAACGCAAATGGGGCTATTTGTGGCGCGAGTGGTTCACCTCCGTGGACCACAAGAAGATCGGCTGCATGTACATCATCGTCGCGCTGGTGATGTTGCTGCGCGGTTTTTCCGACGCGATCATGATGCGCACCCAGCAGGCCATGGCCGCCAGTGGTGGGCCGGGTTATCTGCCGCCGGAACACTACGACCAGATCTTCACTGCCCACGGCGTGATCATGATTTTTTTCGTGGCCATGCCCTTCGTGGTCGGCCTGATGAACGTTGTGGTGCCGTTGCAGATCGGCGCACGGGATGTCGCCTACCCGTTTCTCAACGCGCTGAGCTTCTGGCTGTTCGTGGCCGGTGCCGCGCTGGTCAATGTGTCACTGGGAATCGGTGAGTTTGCACGAACCGGTTGGGTCGCCTATCCGCCGTTATCCGGGTTGGCCTACAGCCCCGGGGTCGGGGTGGATTACTACATCTGGTCACTGCAGATATCCGGCATCGGTACGTTACTGACGGGGCTGAATTTCTTCGTCACGATCCTGAAGATGCGCACCGAAGGCATGACCTTGTTCAAAATGCCGGTGTTCACCTGGAACGCATTGTGCACCTCGGTGCTGATCCTGGCGTCGTTTCCGATCCTGACCGCCACCCTGCTGATGCTGTCCCTGGACCGTTACCTGGGCATGCATTTCTTCACCAACGAAGCCGGCGGCAACCCGATGATGTACGTCAACCTGATCTGGGCCTGGGGGCATCCGGAGGTGTACATCCTGATCCTGCCGGCGTTCGGGGTGTTTTCCGAGATTGCCGCGACCTTCAGCAGTAAGCGGCTGTTCGGTTACGTGTCGCTGGTATGGGCGACGATCGCAATTACCGTGCTGTCGTTCATCGTGTGGCTGCACCACTTTTTCACCATGGGCGCGGGGGCCAACGTCAACGCGTTCTTCGGCATCATGACCATGATCATCGCGGTGCCGACCGGGGTGAAGATCTTCACTTGGCTGTTCACCATGTACCGCGGCCGGGTGCGCTTCGAGACTCCGATGCTGTGGACCCTGGGCTTTATCGTGACCTTCAGCATCGGCGGGATGACCGGGGTGTTGCTGGCAGTGCCCGGCGCCGATTTCTTGCTGCACAACAGCCTGTTCCTGATCGCACATTTTCACAACGTGATCATCGGCGGCGCGGTGTTCGGCTACATGGCCGGCCTGACCTACTGGTTCCCCAAGGCCTTTGGCTTCCGCTTGAACGACAAGCTGGGCCGTATCGCCTTCTGGTGCTGGCTGATCGGCTTTTATTTTGCCTTCATGCCATCCTACGTGCTGGGCTTCATGGGCATGACCCGGCGCCTCAACCATTTCGACAATCCGGAATGGCGGCCGTGGCTGCTGCTGGAAGTGGTGGGCGTGCTCATCATTCTCTGCGGCGTGGTGTCCCAGGCACTGCAACTGTTTGTCAGCATCCGCAACCGTCACCGCTACCGCGACCTCACCGGCGACCCGTGGGACGGCCGCACTCTGGAGTGGGCCACCTCCTCTCCGCCGCCGCTGTACAACTTCGCCGAGCAACCCAAGGTCAGCGACCTGGACGCCTATTGGGGCATGAAGGAGCGCGGCGTGAGCACCCTCAGCCACACCGACTACCGCAGCATCCACATGCCGCGCAACACCGCCTCGGGCCTGGTGATCAGCCTGTTCGCGCTGATCTGCAGCTTCGCCCTGGTCTGGCACATCTGGTGGCTGGCGGCGTTCGGGCTGGTGGCTTCGGTGATCGCGTTCGTGGTGCGCAGCTACGACGAAGACACTGATTACTTCGTGCCCGCCGAAGAAGTCGCACGCATCGAAACGGCACGTCTCAAAGACCTGGCAGAGGCTTGATCCATGTCCAATATCGTAATTGAAAAAGACGTCGCGCATACCCAGGAACACGGGCATGAAGACGCGGGCTCGCTGAGCGTATTCGGCTTCTGGATTTACCTGATGACCGACTGCATCCTGTTCGCGACCTTGTTCGCCGGCTACGCGGTGTTGCGCGACAGCGTGGCGGGCGGTCCGTCGAGCGTGGACATTTTCGAACTGCCCTACGTGCTCGCTGAAACCATGCTGCTGCTGTTGAGCAGCATCACCTACGGCTACGCGATGCTGGCGATGAACCGTGGCCAGCAAAGCCAGGTGCTGCGTTGGCTGGGGCTCACGTTCGTGCTCGGTGCCGGCTTTATCGCCATGGAAATCAACGAATTCCACCACTTGATCGCGCAAGGCTACGGGCCGGACCGCAGTGCGTTCCTCACCGCCTTCTTTACCCTGGTCGGCACTCACGGCGCCCACGTGCTGACGGGATTGATCTGGATGGCGGTACTGATGATGCAGATCCGCCAGAAAGGCCTGACCAACACCAACGCCACCCGGCTCAGTTGTCTGAGCCTGTTCTGGCACTTCCTGGACGTGGTGTGGATCTGCGTCTTTACCGTGGTCTATCTGTTGGGGGTGGTGTGACATGTACAAGCAAAGTTCGATTCACAGCAGCGCCGGTACCAGCCATGGCAGCAGCCGTTCCTACTTGGTCGGCTTCCTGGTGTCGGTGCTGCTGACCCTGATCCCTTTCGCCCTGGTGATGTTCCCCTCGCTGCCCCGCACCGTCACCGCTTGGCTGGTGGTGGCGCTGGGGGTTATCCAAATCGTGGTCCACCTCAAGTTCTTCCTGCATTTGGATACGGCGCAGGAACAACGCTGGAACCTGGTTGCGCTGATTTTCTCGGCGGTCATCATTCTTTTGCTGGTAGGGCTCTCGCTATGGATCATGGGCAGTATTCACCACAACATGCTGGCTCACTGAGGTACTGGCTGGGGTTGCTCAATGCCGGGGTTCAACTGACCAAGCCGGGGATTATTTTCGGTAATCTCGCGTCGGTGCTGGGGGGTTATTTCCTCGCCGGCGGCGGGCGCCTGGCAGACCCCGCGCATCTGTTGGCCACGCTGCTCGGCACCGCACTGGTGATCGGTTGCGGTTGCGTCATTAACAACTGCGCCGATCGGGACATCGATCGGCGCATGGTGCGGACCTGCCATCGCGCGCTGGCGCTGCGGACCATCGCGGTGCCCACCGCCGCCAGCTATGCCATCACACTGGGCGTCAGCGGTTTCGGCCTGCTCTGGGCAGGCAGCAACCGGCTGGCGTGCCTGCTGGCGCTGGTCGGGCTGGTGATCTATGCGGGGGTCTACACGTTCTGGCTCAAGCGTCGTTCCCACTGGGGCACCTTGGTCGGCAGCCTCTCGGGGGCGATGCCGCCGGTGATCGGCTATTGCGCGGTCAGCGCCAGGTTTGACGCCACGGCGGTGATGTTGGTGGTGGTGTTCTGTTGCTGGCAAATGCCCCATTCACACGCCATAACCGTGATGCGCCGCGAAGACTTTCGCGCGGCGCGCCTGCCGCTGCTGAGCCTGTCCCAGGCCCACCGGCAAATACAGACCTACACCCTGGCGTTCTGCGCCAGCACCCTGGTGTTGGGCGTGGTAGCCCGGATGGACATCCTGTATTTCGCCGTGGTCAGCGCCTTGGGCGGTTACTGGCTGGCGCTCGCCAACAGCAGCGTGCGCCGGGTCGATCCAGCGCGCTGGGCACGCTCGATCTTCGGTTTCTCGATTCTATTGGTGATGGCCCTCAACCTGATACTGGCGCTTTCCAGTCTGTGTCGAGCAACCTGCGAATCTTCCTGGGCAAATCAACAGGCTGATAGGGTTTTGCAATCAGCTCGAATTCATGCACCTGTATATCGGCACGCTCCAGCGAGTCTTTCGCATAGCCCGTCGTGAGCAGGACCCTGGTGTGCGGATACAAGCGCGCTATCTCGCGCGCGAGTACCGCGCCATTCATCTTCCCGGGCATGATCAAGTCACTGAACACCAGGTCGTAAGTCGCGCCGGCGAGCCGGCCCAGTGCCTCGGCGGCCGAGTGCGCAATGTCGGTGCGATAACCGTAGTCGGAGAGAATCTCCTGAGCCAGTTCGGCCACTTCGGGCCGATCCTCCACAATCAGGATGCGCTCGTCGCCTTGAAGCGCCGTGGCCGCGGGTATCTGCTCGACCCAGAGCTGGCTGTCGTCCGCCGGAAAATACAGGCGTACCGTCGTGCCCGCGCCTGGGTTGGAATAAATACGCGCGGTACCGCCCGATTGCTTGACGAAGCCATACACCATCGACAACCCCAGCCCCGAGCCCTTGCCTTCCTCCTTCGTGGTGAAGAACGGCTGCATGACTTTTTCCTGGACGCTCTCGGCAATGCCGTCGCCGTTATCACTGATCGAAATGCCCACGTAACGGCCTTCAGCCAGCCCATCGCGTTGCGCATTGGCATCTTCCGGCACCTGGACGTTGCACGTCTTGACCGTCACTGTCGGCTCGGCATGTCCTTCGAGCGCATCCTGGGCATTGGATAACAAATGCTGCACCGCCAGCTCCGCCTGTGCAGGGTCGATACGGCAGTTCCACAGGTCCTCGGCAAGTTCCACATGCAACTGGACATCCTGCAACGTCTGCGCCATGAAATCGGTGCGGGTAAGCAGGCTGTTGAGGTTGATCACGCGACTGTCGAGGCGTTGCTTGCGCGAGAACGCCAGCAACTGCTGGGTCAAGGATTGGGCTTTTTCGGCAGCGGCCCTGGCGCGGCTGGCGCTGTTGAAGATGCGCTGTGGATCGGCGCCGGGGCGCTTGGCGCTCTGCTGGATCAGTTCGAGATAGCCGACCATGACTTGCAACAGGTTGTTGAAATCGTGGGCGATACCGCCGGTCAGTTGTCCGAGGGACTCAAGGTCCTGGGCGCGGCGCACGCGCAGTTCCGCGTCGTGCCGCCGGCTCACGTCCAACTGAGAGGCGAAGAAGTACACCAACTGCCCCTGCTCATTGAACAGCGGCGAAATGAACACTTCGTTCCAGAACGTCGAGCCGTCTTTGCGATAGTTGAGTACTTCCACACACACCTCATGGTGGTGTGTCATCGCGCTATGCACTTGCTGCAGGGCACGCTTATCGGTCTGTGGCCCTTGGAGCAGCCTGCAATTACGCCCGATGACTTCATCCTGTTCATACCCCGTCAGTCTCAGGAACGCCTGATTGGCGAAGATGATCGGGTTGTCGGGTTGAGCGGGGTCGCAAACGATCATCGCGCTTTGGCTGGTTTCCATAGCCGCGAAAAACAGATCTTTGCGGTTGGAAGAAAGACGCGCTGGATCGACACGGTCGACCACAGGCTTTTTCTTGCTTGCCAAGGTTCACCTCCAGTTTCGTGGTGCGTGTTCCATGGACCGTAAAAACGTCGCGCAGTGCCGCCCTGCGCTGAACAGGCGCCCGCCGTATGCGGTCGGGCGCCGCGCATTGCTTTAGCGCTTAGCTTCTTTGTCGGGGTCGGCTGAGCGGCGCAGGAACGCTTGGGTCAATTCCGGTAAGTGCTCCAGCAGCCACTCGGCCATGGCGATCTCCTGGGGCAGGATCTTTTCGCAGGCCGCTTGAGTTTCCGAATCGCCGGCCTCTTTCGCAGCGGCGATAAGCGCCGTGTAGCTGGCAATTTCCATGTTTTCAAACACGTAGCCGGCCATCGCACCTTTGATGACTTCGTCACTCATCAGCGAGCCACCGACTGCCTGGCCGAAGGCCATCAGCTTGCCGCCCATGTCTTTCAGGGTCGACGAACTGCCGCCCAGGCGCGCCAGGCACTGGTCGATCAGTTGCTGCTGGCCGAGGGTTTCCTCGATGTGCTGGTCGATCCGCGCCTTGAGCTGCGGGTAGTGTTCGAGACGCTCGGATTGGGCCTTGAGCATTTTTTCGGCTTGCTGCTCCATCGCATGGGCATCACGCAGCCAATCAAGCAGGTTTTCCTGTGGAGTTGCCATGTCGTCTGTCCTCTTGATGAAAAAATCATGGGCCGCACGCCCGAAAGCGTGCGGCTGTCCAGCGTCAGATCTCGGGTTTAGGTTGCATTCCCGAGCCCAGGTCAGCGCCCGTCACGGGGTCGCTCGTCGCGTCCGAGGCCGTGCGAATCTTCATCGCGCTCAACGTCGCTTCGTCATCGGCATCCAACTGCACAGTGGCCATACCATCACCGCCATCGACCGCCGGTTGCGGGCTTTCCACGAATTCCCACTCTTCGCCCTGGTTCCAGGGACCACGCAGGCTTTGCGCGCCTTGGGACATGTTGTAGTAGACCTGTGTGAACTCCGGCATGCCCGGCAGCTTGCCTTGAGGGAAGTTCGGCTGAATCGAATGCAGCGCCTTTTCAAAGGACAGCTGATGCGCGATTTCCCGCGTCATCAAAAAGCCCAGCGCCTCTTTTACGCCCGGATCATCGGTGACGTTCATCAGCCGCTCGTAGACTATTTTGGCGCGGGCTTCGGCTGCGATGTTGGAGCGCATGTCTGCGGTGGGCTCACCAATGGTGTCGATGTAGGCCGCTGTCCACGGCACCCCGGCGGAATTGATCAATGGCGCACCGGCTCCGTACAACAGGCTGGTGATATGGGAGTCGTTGCCAGCGCCGTTGAGCGAGCGATACAACTCGCCCTCCTCTTCCACGCCTTCGGCCATGCGCCCCTTGGCGCCCTTGTTGAGCATCACGATGATCGATCCGACGATCTCAAGGTGGCTGAGCTCCTCGGTGGCGATGTCCATCAGCAGATCCTTGCGGCCTGGATCGTCTTCAGCCAAGGCCTGGGTGAAGTAGCGGGACGCTGCGGCCAGCTCCCCTTGTGCGCCGCCAAACTGTTCCAGCAGCAAGTTGGCCAGGCCCGGATTAGGCTCGGCGACACGGACGGTGTATTGAAGTCGCTTGTTATGTAAAAACATGAACAAATCTCCTCAGGCTTATCGAAAAGAGACGGCCTTTGTAAATGCGCGCCTACTTTCATGTGAAATAACCCGCGCTGGAAACTTCAAAAAAAATTACGCATATCTCGACGAGCGGTTTACGCCTGAATGGCCAAGCGAAACGGCCGTGCGCGATGCCTGGCATTCAATCGGCGCGCTCGTTGTCAGAGGGAAGGATGTCTATTTCGGGTGTCCCGTGGGGAGCTGGCCATGGAGAACGTACAACCACCATTTAATGGCGAACGGGGAAAAATCAGGCAAGAGATGGAAAATCGGCTGAAGGAGTGAAGATGATGAATGCAACCACGGTACTGAGCCATGGCCTGCCCAACGATGACTAAGCAGTCATGAGCAACCGCCAAGAGCTTTATGCTTGAATGCGGTATACCCCTTACTCAACTCGCAGAAGGCGAGCATCACAAGAGGATCCCGCCCGGTACAGAAACAAGAAATAGCGCAGGTGCCATCGCAACTAAGCAAGAGCGATAACCAGGGGGGCAAAGCAAACTCTAAAACCTAACGGCGGAACAGATGGGAACAAAATCACCAGATACAAAAAAGTCCTGATCCAGTCACTGAAGACTGGCCTTCGATCCGAAGCCATGACCCTCCGCCTCTCCGTTCTCGCTGGTTGGAAAGACCGTGTTGCGGAGGATGCTCACGACTTCAACAACATAATCCGCCAACTCAAGATCGACACGGCCCTTGGCGAAACGAAAGCACCATTGCTGGACATTGATCCGGCTCTCCTAGAAGAGTTTCGGCAGTTCGTTTTCAGCGATACCGAGACTGGGCGCCGTCGCAAAGCTGAAGCAGAAGCCGTTTACGCCATGCAGGGAAAGGATGGTGAACTAGCTGCTCACGACCTCGCTCATAGGATGGTGCTGGAGATGTGGGGCGGGTTGATTGCTCACAAGAATGACTTCTCTGCGACTGAAGCCGAAGAGGTGCAAGCGATCCTGACTGACCCGACCGCCCATAAGGTCAAGTCTCCGATCACCAAGCCGCGTATCGCCACTTTCCGTCAGCACCGTGAAGCACGGAATGTTGCCACCAAGACGATAGATCAGCAGCAGTCGAAGCTAGAGAAGCTTTCAGCGTATTTAGGTAAAGAAGGGAAACCTCTCGACTTCGATGCCGTGTCAGCGTGGCTCGACTCCCTCAAGTTGGCGAGCAAGACCCTCACCCAGTACCTGTTAACAGGTAACGTATTCTGGAAGTGGGCGATGAAGCATGACAATCGCTGGCGTGAAGACTTCAAGGATAAGGCCAACCCATTCGAAAACCATGAGCTACCGCAAACCCGTGGTAAGGAACGTGCAGACCGTCAGCGAAAAGACTTCCAGCCGAAGGAAATTGCAGAGCTTCACGCTGCCGCGTTAGCCGCTGACCACACGACACTGGCTGACCTGATCCTCTTGGGTGCGTACACAGGCGCCCGCATTGAGGAGCTTTGCCAGTTGAGGGTTGACCACCTGATTGAGCCGGATGGAATCGAGAGCTTCGACATTGTTGATTCGAAGACCGCAGCGGGCATCCGTGTCGTACCTGTACACCCTGCCCTGTCGAGAATTGTCGAGCGTTTGAAGGAGGAGTCGAAAGACGGCTTCCTCATCCCTTCCGATAGCAAGAACAAGTACGGCATACGGTCTGACGCGCTCTCTAAGGCGTTCGGTAGGCTAAAGGAAGCTCAAGGTTACGGTGCCCAACACGTCTTCCATTCGATCCGTAAAACGGTCATCACTCAGCTTGTCAGGGCCGAAGTGCAAGGTACGCTAATCGCTGAACTGGTAGGTCATGAAACTGGAATCGTGACATTCGATGTTTACTCACAAGGTGCGAGCACG
Source organism: Pseudomonas khavaziana (assembly GCF_036704165.1). Lineage (NCBI taxonomy): Bacteria > Pseudomonadati > Pseudomonadota > Gammaproteobacteria > Pseudomonadales > Pseudomonadaceae > Pseudomonas > Pseudomonas khavaziana. Next base: position 1,862,198 of record NZ_CP129946.1, on the reverse strand, counting down.
GCACAGAAGCTGGCAGCAATCTCCAAGCTCCCTTCCCTGGCAGCTTGAAAACGCCTGTCAACGAACCTCATCACAAAGGCAAGAAGGACATGTCGAAATCCGGGTGAAGTACATATGCCCGACCGTCTGGAGACAAGGAAACGACCCTACCGCCGTAGCTGGCGTAGTACTCATTAACGAGCTTACGTTTCACCAGCACATCAACGGCACCTTCAGTCTGAACCACAGTAAATTTGATCCTTTGGCTGAGACCTATCACATCGCACTCCTCGTTGGAGTTGTCGTAATACGCGACGGCAGCAAGGACGACACGTTGATGCTCAGTTAGAACTTGTTCCTTGGAAGTCTGTAGCTCAGCAATTTTCGCGATGGCTTCAGCTCGCTCCGATTCAGTAGCTTCCAGTTTCTTACGTGTGACTTTCAGCTCCTTCATGGTCGCGTTCAGCGTGGCATCTACGGCGTTTAGCTTCCCGATAGCATCCCTCGCCTTCGCATATGCCTTTTCCTCTTCGGACTTTGCAACGCCCACCGCGAGACGTTTTTCCGAGAGCGCCCATACCCCGAACACGATCGCCAGTGTTGAACCGATCCCCGCAACCCAAAACAACCACAGATGTATCGGTATCGTCTGGCTTAGCCATGCTCCCACCGCCGCGAACATTGAGGTAAAAAACGAAACGTCGAAGTAGCTCTCGACCATCTTTGTCACAGGCACAGCTGCGACGGTTGCGACCGTCCACCCTGCAATTTTCTTCAATCCAGAGCCCTGCTTTGCGTTGTCCGTCTGCATGTCTCACCTGTACCTATACCTGCCCAATGTCGCGGATGTTAACTGAGTCGTTCGTCTGAAAGCCAACCAGAGCAGCGCATCCGGGAAACACAACAATTTGAGCGTCACGAGTGCCCATATCCCACGTGCCCCTCAGAGACAAAAAACTCACCTAAGCAAGGGTTACCGTCGGGCACGATAACTTTTGATGTCTACGGGGGCAGGTGTGCCCGTTGAGACCATCGCGGAGATGCTTCAGAAATTGTTCGTTGGCTCGGGCAGTGACTAATCTGGTCAGGCCGCCAGCCTCGATTAACTGAAAGTTGGATGCCCCAAAAAACTCGTTAGAAACTATCAATAAACGCGAGCATAACCTGCACTGGATTCGTCATGCTCCAACCTCCAACTTCCATTCCGCCCAGTGTTTGCTAAGTTAATTGACACTCTGGGCTAAGCATGGCGCTTTCTCTTCGATGAAAACTGGTTTACGGAAAAATGGCACGGTGCTTCATGGACCCAGAATGGACGTAGCCCGCCAATGAGCGGGCATTTTCATGCCCTCACGCTGTCACAGAGCGTCATACAGCCCCGACAAGATACGTTGATACGTCACTGCACGCGTGTCCAACACCACCTGCTCACACACTGCAAACAGCGTCACAGCCAGCTACAGAAGGCAAGTCGAGCGTAGGGTGCCCATCATTTATTTCTGCTTTTCCCAGCTTTTAAAACAGGGTGGCCGTGTTTGCGTTTAGTAGCTCAGGCGATAACCCCGTTTTCCAAACGCCACCCCCCATCACATTATTTTTGCCAGCTAAATTTGAAGCAGCTCCAACAATGCAAAGTCTCTCCGGGCGGCGGCGGGGTTTTATGCCGTAAAGGTCATTCGCCCGATGGAGACTCTGATGTCATGAATTCACTTTCAAAGAACATAAAACCCTCTATAGCTCTTGAAGAGAAAAGCACCCCCATTCTACTCATCTTTTCGCTATACCCAAGATCACGGACGCTCATGATGAGTTCAATCTGATCTTTAACCTTCTGCGAGAGCAGTGACAATAAATAGGAGATAAACTCCCGAACGATAGAGTAGCTAGCCTCTATATGGTCAAGCTTAACACTTTCGATTCTAACACCAAGAGTGTCCTGCCATAGATCGCCATACTCATACTTTACTGGCACGTTACCATTAAAGTACACATCACCGATTTTTAGCTTATTTACGTTAAAGTTTCCGTGCAGCAAATCGTTTCTGTCATTCATGAGCTGATAGAAGTTCCTACAAGAGACATGCGAATGATCAACGGGCCGCTCAAATCCCATGCAGTTAATGTGCAGAAGTTGCAGTCTATTTGATATGGTGTCTGAGACAAAATCTCTGTACTTGATATCGTCTTCCCTTATCTCGCTTTTGGCTAGTGCGAAGATTAAGAGATTGATGAAGGTTTCTGCCTGTACAGGAAGCATGCATCTCAAGCCGAACGCCAGTCCGGTGCCGAAGGTGTATCTTTCAGCCATTTTTGAGAATCTTTCTTGATAAGTTTTCAACTCATCTGCGGAAGTTGGGGTATGCACTCTATCTACTGCTGGTGATAAGTTAAGCTCTCTCAGCTTGTTGAACTGAATCTCAATCGTTGATTCTATGCTGTGGTAAGGATTAACAAACTCAGTCCACTTTTCAAGCTGCGTGCGAATGGCCGTCATCCGTTTGCCATAAGCACCGAGGTCTGCCTTGATTTGCGATACAAGATTAGCTTTAGTAATCTCTGACCGGTTAAAGTTTCCTAAAAACTGAACCTCGGTCCGGTAGTTATGACCTTGAAACATGACCATGCCGTCATCATTCATCAAAGTCCATTCCCAATGTACCAAGTTGTCAGAGGAATCATTCCTCAAAAAATTCATGAAGCCATTAGGTGGACCATACTTGGCATATAGGTAACAGTAGATGCTTATTGGTCTGATTTCGTTTTTTAGAATCCAGCCCGAAAAGCCTTTTGGCTGACGCTTTTCAATCAGGATTTTAGCCAGCAACTTAGGCGGAATCACTTCGAGCTTTAGGAAGTAGTTCTGATGCTCTTCGTCCAAGGTTAGCTCCTGATTTTATGAAAAGGCGTTAGACCGTCTTGGCTTTTCGGATGTCTCGGCGAAGTACCGCTAAGCAGAACGCCATCTTTGCAGAACGATCAGGCGTTGAAAAGAATGACCCACCTTATACAGAGGTCTAACAGCAACCTTGCTTGATCAGCCGCCCTTTACAGAGGTTGCCGCCAGCTTCTGGGCAGGGCTCGCCCCCTTCGAATACACATCGTGCGTCTCGCACCGATCCTGCCACACTCTCAGGAACACAGCTCTGTTTACCACACAGCTCCCCAAGACCGCCTCATCATGTGCCGTGGAGCCTTCAGGGCAGCAAAGAACTGGGTGATAGACCTTTCGCTTATACGCCATCTCCATAGGAAACCAGTAATGCTTTACATGATGCTACCGCTAGATAGGCATTTTGACTCAGGGTTTGGTGCAGTCGCAGACTCGTTCAGGGACGCTGCTGACGCTCTTGAAGACTCCAGAGAGAGCACCCCAACCTTGAATGCTCATCTGCCAGTGAGCTTTCTCTACCGGCACGCTATAGAGCTTTTCCTGAAGTCAGCGATCATCATTTTCCACAGGAAACTCAACATCCCGTACGGCGCCATACCAGCAAGCGGCGAACCTCAAATCCCTGTCGGGGATAAGTGGAAGCCCATGCATAACGTCCACGGCCTTCAACCGCTTTATCAACACTTCTGCTCGCTTTTTGAAGACCACGCCGAGTACCTAGCTATCCACACAAACACAGATTGGAGCTTACCCACCGAGCTAGGGCAATGGATCAGTGAAATCGAGGCAACGGACTCATCAAGTACGTTCTTCCGCTACCCAGTTACAAAGGACAAGGAAAAAGACAAACAGAAGTCCGTCATCCGGGAGGACGATTACGATGCCCTGCTTTCAAGAATGGGACAGCACCAAAAACCGACCAAGACGCTACTGATGCTTGATCAGCATGACAACCTGGTCGAAACGTTCTCACACGACGACACACAGGCCAAAGAGATCATCCACACGTTGAAGCAGGTGGCAGAGATTTTTTCCAATTGCCACGCGGCATTGGCAGGCGAACTAACCGGAGGAGCCTGAACCTAGTTAGCCTATCGTTCGCCCGTGCACACGCCAGCAATGATTTGACCTGAGACGCCTGAGTCAACACTGTAGGTTAACCGGTGGTGCCGGGAATGCAGTCGTGCCGTTCCACACCCATCGAGCAGTCCAAAGGGTGGTTGGCACATTCTGCCAGAACCAACAGAGCAATCGCCCCAATCCATACCTTCATGATCATTCTTTTGGTGTGTGGTGACACGACGTTATCGGGGCTATGACAGGATCATTGGCGTGCATCAGTCTAAAAGCTTTGACTCTGGCTCATGTCCGATCATTGGATTCTCGGTATCTGATTGCAACTGCTCTGCACGAGCCTGCGACTTCCACCCAATATCGACTATCTCTTTGATCCTATCCACAAATGGCTTGGCGCCCTCGCCCAGCTTGCCTAGAGCCACACCAGCATCCCCCATCAATTCGTAGAAGCGACTGATGTCGGACATTTTCTTGTGTAACTCCGATTGCATCTTCTCAAGGCGCTTGAGCATGCGTTGCTTGTGGCCTTCATCCAACTCGGTGTTTGCACTCACCATCTCACGCAACTCATTTATCAGTTGCTGGATACGCTTCAAGTCACCATCGGTGAACTCGTATCCAAATCCATTCGTCAATGTAACGGCGAATTGCTTCTTCAAGCTATCAAGCTTGCTGGCGGAGGTTTGCCCAATCAGTTCGTGTTGTACATCCTGCAAAAACTTCCGCAGGTTGCCGCATACATACTCCATGCCGCTATCTACATCAGGCGTCGCAACGAGGTGCGAAATCAGAGATTGCTCCTCTAGATGCAGAACAATCGCAGCGGCCTCCATCAAGACGCCATGATCTTCCTCACTCCAACGGCCATCGTAATTTCTGTCCGAATCCGCTGTTTTCAACGCGAAACGGCAGACGCTGATGCCCCCTTCAGTTGGGTTGTCACGCACTTGCTGAAGCACTTCGTTAGGGATTGCCATAACTCATCCGTAGTTTTGGTTGATGGGTATCAATTTGCCACACGTTCGAAGCCTTTAGGACTGAGGCATGGCGAGAGTCAGTGAACGCTCTTCCATACCTCAACAGCGAAATATCCCAACAGCAGCAGCCCGGCCCCTATCCCAAATATGAGAGTAGGCACCAAGAACCACAGCCAAAGCTTATTGATCCTGACATTGTGCAAGGACGAAGCCGCATCGATGATTTGCAGGACATTTGGCCCGCGTACCGTCTTGATAATCATCTTATTGATACGGTTCAGATGTACTGTGCCCCAAGTCATCTTGGTCACTTCCCAAGAGATGAAAAGCAGGAGGGACAGCAGAGCAAGCAGGCCGCTCAGTGCGTACAGCCAGCTTGGAAGCTTGGTCACCAGTGTCGACCAAAACGCAAAATATCCAGCGTACCCAGCAACCAAAATGAGGTTTGTGTAGCTGGTTGACTGCGTCATGTGCTTTTCAGCCATCTGCATCATCATCGCGATATTTTTGTCACGCTCGCAGTCCTGCTGAAATCTCTTGATGTCGTTGATCTCATTCACTACCGACTCCACCGCATCCTCCATGGTCTCATGCCAATTACCCTCACCTCGCCTCATAACGCCCCCTTAACGACTATCGTCCATGTGTAATTTCTTGAGGTTATCCGCAAGCATTGCAAACCGCCATCAGTTGCCCGAATAGCACAGAAAACACTGCTACATTGAAAGCTCATTCACTGGGGAGTACAGGAACAATGCCTATCCGTCGAAGCGGAAATTTTGACCTCAACGCTGGCGTTGTGCAGCTCACACGAGAGAAGCTTGCAGGCTTCCTTGACGAGACAGAGCTTGCTCAGACTGAGGTCAAGCTTGAGGGAGGGAAGATCAGTTTTGTGGCCCCCCAATCCGTACTGGAGAAAATAACTCAGCACTTAGGGCAGCCAGCGGGAAGATTGAGTAGTACACACGAGTAGTACAACCCAAAAAGAAAAACCCCCGTAACTCATTGAATTACAGGGGTTTTCTGAATATGGCGGAGAGATAGGGATTCGAACCCTAGGTACCGGTGAAGGTACAACGGATTTCGAATCCGTCCCATTCGGCCACTCTGGCATCTCTCCAACGGCGCGCATCATAACAGTGTGTTTCACGGAAGCAAACCCCAAAGGTGATTTTTTTCCGTGCTATCAGATGCTTGCGTCGATTACAGCGGTACGCCGAGGCGCTTGGCGACTTCTTCGTAGGCTTCGATCACATCACCGAGGCCCTGGCGGAAGCGGTCTTTGTCCATCTTCTTCTTGGTGTCCTTGTCCCACAGGCGGCAGCCGTCGGGGCTGAATTCGTCGCCCAGGACGATGGAGCCATCGTGGAACACGCCGAATTCGAGCTTGAAGTCCACCAGCAACAGGCCGGCGTCGTCGAACAGTTTGCTCAGCACCTCGTTGACCTTGAGGGACAACTCCTTCATGCGCGCCAGTTGTTCAGCGGTGCCCCAGCCGAAGGCCACGACGTGGGATTCGTTGATGAACGGGTCGCCCTTGGCGTCGTCCTTCAGGAACAGCTCGAACGTGTAAGGGTTGAGCTTGAGGCCCTCTTCCACACCCAGGCGCTTGACCAGGCTGCCGGCGGCGTAGTTACGCACGACGCATTCCACCGGGATCATATCCAGCTTCTTGACCAGGCACTCGTTGTCGCCCAGCAGTTTGTCGAATTGGGTCGGGATACCGGCCGCTTCGAGTTTCTGCATGATGAAGGCGTTGAACTTGTTGTTCACCATGCCTTTGCGATCAAGCTGTTCGATGCGCTTGCCGTCGAACGCCGAGGTGTCGTTGCGAAACAGCAGGATCAGGCGGTTGGCGTCGTCGGTCTTGTACACCGACTTGGCTTTGCCGCGGTAGAGTTCTTCACGTTTTTCCATGATGGGCTCCGCTTTGAGTAAGGTGGGCTAGGCGATGTGTCGCCAGTCGAGCCCTGAATCTTGATCGGCCAGTTGCAGCCAGTCCGGGTCGCACCCAAGGGTGTCGACAAAGCATTGCCGGGCAAGCGTCGGCAGGTTGTTCTTGCTGCTCAGATGGGCCAGGACCAGGTGTTGCAGGTCTTGCCAGCCCAACTCATACACCAGGTACGCCGCCTGGTGGTTGTTCAGATGTCCCAGCTCGCCGCCCACCCGTTGCTTGAGGAAGTAGGGGTAATGACCGCGCGCCAGCAGGTCTCGGCAGTGATTGGATTCGATCATCAAGGCATCGAGGTCCCGGTAACCGTCCAGCACCTTGGCGCAGTAGGAACCCAGGTCGGTCAGCACGCCGAAACGCCGCTGACCGCCACTGAATACATACTGCGTCGGCTCTTGTGCATCGTGAGCGACTGCAATGACATCGATGCTCAGCGCTCCGATTTGCAGTTGCTCGCCACCAGCCAGGAAGCCTGCGGGTTCAACGGGTTTGCGCATCCCGCGCAACGTGCCACGACTCAAGTACACCGGAAGATTGTAGCGCCGAGACAGCAAACCCACGCCATGCACATGGTCGGCATGTTCGTGGGTCACCACAATTGCGCTCAGCTGCGTGGGGTGAACCCCCAGGCGCAGCAGGCGCCGCTCGGTTTCCCGCAGGGAGAAACCACAATCGACCAGCACATACGTGTCGTCATGGGCGACCAGCGTACCGTTTCCTTGGCTACCGCTGCCGAGAACGGCAAAACGCACCGGATCAGCCCAGGTTGTCTTGAATCACGCCCAACACTTTGCGCGCTGTTTCAGCTGGCGCCACGGTGTTGATGTTCTTCTCTACAGTGACCTGCACGCTCTCGCCAACCTTGCTCAAACGAACCTGGTAGCGCTCGGCGCGGGTTTCGACCTCTTCCTTGGTCGGCGCGCTGCCGAACAATTTGCCGAAGAAACCTGGCTCGTCGTCTTTCTTCTCGGCCTTTTCAGCCACGTTGATGTAGTAAAGGCCCAGGCTGCGGTTGATGTCTTCAACGCGCCAAGGGCCCTGCTCCAATGCACGGCCGACACTGGCCCAGGCACGATCGAGGTCTTCACCCAGGTTGAGCACCACGTTACCGCTGCCGTCTTCGGTGAGGCTGACACGGCTAGGGGTGTCGTAATCACGGGCGGCGAGCAGAGAAACGGAACCGCCCTTCTCGGAGATACGGCTCATGCTGGCCAGCATCTCGTCGACCAGCGCGGCATCGACGCCGGTATTGACCGAACGAGGCGTGAAATCAACGTTGGCAGTGCTGCCGGCGGGACGCTCGGCGCTGACCACATAGACCTCACTGGTATTACGCTGCACACCCGGCTCGATGCGCACACGCACACGGGCTTCGCTGTCGGCGGCTACACCGCCGGCCAGCAAGCGCTGAGCCATGTTCGCGGACAACTCACGACCTTGCTGCCATGCCGTGGTGAACTCACCGGTCTGCGGGCGTTGCTGGTCGATGCTAAAACCGTTGTCCTGGAAGAACTGCACCGCAACCGGCCAGACTTCGGCGGGTGGGCGCTGGGCCACGATCCAGCGGTTGTCGCCGCTTTTCTGCAGGCTATAGTCGCTGGCATCCGCCACTGCGGTAATCGGCTGTGGACGCGGCACCACGTATTCGCCCTTGACGGTGTCGTCGGCGACGTTGCGTGGAATCGGCAGCAACGGGTCAAGGCGCTTGGCGACATTGACATCAGGCGGCAGTTGCATCGGTTTGGTTGCTTGCGCTTCCAGGTAATCGCTGCCACGGTCACGGAAGTAGCCTTCCGGGCCCCATACCCAACCGCAGCCACTGGTGCTGGAGATAATCAAGGCAAGTGCGGAAAGTCCGGCCAATCGCTTCATGCGTAGTGCTTCCTCAATTAAACCAGGACGCCGGACTGGCGCAGGGCCTGTCGCAGCGGTTCGTGACAGGCTTCGCTGAGGCGGGTGAGCGGCAGACGGATACCGTCCGGCATCAGGCCCATCTCAGTCAGCGCCCATTTCACGGGAATAGGATTGGATTCGATAAACAGTGTCTTGTTAAGCGGCATCAACTTCTCGTGGATCGCGCGAGCGGTGGCTGCATCGCCCGCAATGGCGGCGGCGCACATGTCGCTCATGGCGCGCGGGGCCACGTTGGCGGTCACGGAGATGTTGCCCTTGCCGCCCAGCAGGATCAGCTCGACAGCGGTGGCGTCGTCACCGGAATACACCAGGAAGTCGCTGCTCACGCCGGCCAGGATGTCCTTGGCGCGCTGCAGGTCGCCGGTGGCTTCCTTGATGCCGATGATGTTCGGCACGGTGGACAGGCGGATTACGGTCTCGGCCTTCATGTCGCACGCGGTGCGACCCGGTACGTTATAGAGGATCTGCGGGATCTGGACGGCTTCGGCGATGGCTTTGAAGTGCTGGTACAAGCCTTCCTGGGTCGGCTTGTTGTAGTACGGGGTTACCAGCAGGCAAGCGTCGGCGCCGGCCTTCTTGGCGTTTTTGGTCAGCTCGATCGCTTCACGCGTCGAGTTGGCGCCCGTACCGGCGATCACGGCAATGCGGCCCGCAACGCGCTTGACGACGAATTCGATCACCTGGATGTGCTCTTCCACATCGAGAGTGGCCGATTCACCTGTGGTGCCGACCGCCACAATGGCGTTGGTGCCCTCTTGCAGGTGGAAGTCCACCAGTTTGCCCAGGCTGTCCCAGTCGAGACGACCTTGTGCATCCATGGGTGTGACCAGTGCCACCATACTGCCCGCAATCATGCAACCGCTCCTGCCGGAAAAAGAGAGCCGTAATGGTACTGGCGCCAAGATGCTTGTACAAGCGAAGTACCGCGTGAGGATGCGTTCTGGACCAACTAAACGTCGGGCAATGCCATCATTGGGCCAAAGCACTGCCGCAAGCCGACCGATCACACAATGAAAACGCCACCTCCTAGCCCTTGGCGACGGTTTTCGCTACCCTTCATCCTTTGATCGATACGGCCCACACGGTATCGACCGCTCATCGCTTTAGGAAGGCTGCATGTCCACCCCCACAGTTCGCGAACAATTCCTTGTTATCAGTGCCCTCGGCGCCAACCCCATGGAGCTGACCAACGTCCTGTGCCGCGCCAGCCATGAAAACCGCTGCGCCGTCGTGACCTCGCGCCTGACCCGCCACGGCGAGTGCAGTGCGCTGGTCTTGCAGATCTCCGGCTCCTGGGACGCCTTGGCGCGCCTGGAAACCGGCCTGCCGGGCCTGGCCAAGAAACACGACTTCACTGTCAACGTGGTGCGCAGCGCCGCCTTGGAAAACCGCCCGCAGGCCCTGCCTTATGTAGCGTACGTCAGCTCGGCCTACCGTTCGGACATCGTCAACGAGTTGTGCCAGTTCTTCATCGACCACAACGTCGAGCTGGAAAACCTGACCTGCGATACCTACCAGGCGCCACAGACCGGCGGCACCATGCTCAACGCTACGTTCACCGTGACCCTGCCGGCCGGCGTGCAGATCAGCTGGTTGCGCGACCAGTTCCTGGACTTCGCCGATGCCCTGAACCTCGACGCCTTGATCGAGCCATGGCGCCCACAGAACCCAATGTAAGGAAACACCCATGCCGGTAGCCATCGACAAACCCGTGGCCGATTTCGAGGCCCAAGCCACCAGTGGCCAGACTTTCAGCCTCGCGGCCCTCAAGGGCAAGCAAGTGGTGATCTACTTCTACCCGAAGGACAGCACCCCAGGCTGCACCACTGAAGGCCAGGGTTTTCGTGACCAGTACGCAGCGTTCAAGGCCGCCAACACCGAGGTGTTTGGTGTGTCGCGTGACAGCGTGAAGTCCCACGAGAACTTCAAGGGCAAGCAGGAATTCCCCTTCGAGCTGATCAGCGATAAAGACGAGGCGGTTTGCCAGCTATTCGATGTGATCAAGCTGAAGAAGCTGTACGGCAAGGAATACCTGGGCGTGGATCGCAGCACATTCCTGATCGACAGCGAAGGTGTGCTGCGTCAGGAATGGCGGGGCGTGAAAGTACCGGGGCATGTGGATGCGGTGCTGGCCGCGGCGCAGGCGCTGAACAAGGCCTGATCTCGCGCTTGCAAGCCTTCAGGCCTTGCGCAGCCAATAGCGGTAAACGCCAGCTACTTCTTCTTCCCGAACCAGCGTATGGCCCGCCAGTTTGGCAAAGGTGCGAAAATCGCGTTGGGAACCTGCATCGGTGGCGATCACCTTAAGCACGGCCCCGCTAGCCAAACGATTGAGTTCCAGCTTGGCCTTGAGCAGAGGCAGCGGGCAGTTGAGGCCGCTGGCATCGAGTTCGGCGTCAAAGGCTGCAGCGTCGGTCATGGTGTTACTCCAGGCAAACATTTGGGTTGCTTAGAATATCTGGTCCCAAGCTCAGTGTCCGGCTACAGTAAGCTCTTTGTCGAAAGGCTTTGTGCATGACTTTTTTGCGCCCTACCCTGCTGACGCTGGCCTGCCTGCTGGCCTCCCCGGCCTTCGCTGACGAGCTGCCGTCACTTGGCGACGCCAGTTCTGCCATTGTCTCGCCCCAACAGGAATACCAACTGGGCCGCGCCTGGCTGGCCTACCTGCGCGGCCAGGTGTCTCAGCTCAATGACCCACAACTCAAGGATTACGTCGAAACCAGCGTGTACAAGCTGGTAGAGACCAGCCAGGTCAACGACCGGCGCCTGGAATTCATCCTGATCAACAGCCCGCAGCTCAATGCCTTTGCGGCACCTGGCGGGATCGTCGGAGTCAACGGCGGCTTGTTCCTCAATGCCCAGACCGAAGGTGAATACGCATCGGTACTGGCCCACGAACTGGCACACTTGTCCCAGCGCCACTTCGCCCGGGGCGTGGAAGCGCAGTCACGCATGCAGCTGCCGATGATGGCCGCCCTGCTCGGCGGTATCATCGCCGCCGCCGCGGGTGCAGGCGACGCGGGTATCGCCGCGATTGCCGGCTCACAAGCCGCAGCGATCCAGGAACAACGCCGATTCTCCCGGCAGAACGAACAGGAGGCCGACCGTATCGGCATCCTCAACCTGGAGAAAGCCGGCTACGACCCGCGCTCCATGCCCACCATGTTCGAACGCCTGATGCGCCAATACCGCTTCGACGCCAAGCCACCGGAGTTCCTGCTGACTCACCCGGTGACTGAATCGCGAATCGCCGATACCCGCAACCGCGCCGAGCAGGCCAAACCCGGCGGCAAGGAAGACAGCCTGCGCTATCAGTTGATTCGCGCACGGGTGCAATTGAAGTACGAAGACACGCCAGGTCTTGCCGCCAAGCGCTTCCAGGCCCAGCTGGACGAGAACCCCAAGAACGATGTGGCGCGATACGGCCTGGCCATCGCACAGATCAAGGGCACCCAACTCAAGGAAGCACGGGAGAGCCTGGCACCGCTGCTGGCCAAGGCGCCCAACGATATCACCTACAACCTGGCGCAGATCGAGCTGGACATCACCAGCAACCGCATGCCGGACGCACAGCAACGTACCGACCGCATGCTCTCCCAGTATCCCAGCAACTACCCGCTGAATCAGGTGCGAGTGGACTTGTTGCTTAAGCAGAACCGCACCGCCGATGCGGAGAAAGCATTGGACGGGCTGCTCAAGTCCCGCCCGGACGATCCGGACGTGTGGTATCAGGTCGCCGAGACCCGCGGCTTGTCCGGCAACATCATCGGCCTGCACCAGGCTCGTGCCGAATACTTCGCCCTGGTGGGTGATTTCCAGCAAGCCATCCAGCAGTTGGACTTTGCCAAGCGCCGCGCTGGCAATAATTTCCCACTGTCCTCGCGCATCGATGCCCGTCAGCGTGAGCTGATCGAACAGGAGCGCTTGGTCAAAGGCATGATGAGCTAAACCCATCGGCCACAAAAAAGCCCCGCTGTCGTTAACCGACAGCGGGGCTTTTTTGTGGGCTAGTAGATTACTCCGCCAGCTTGAAGGTGATGAAGCTGGCTCGACCTTGACGCAGGACGCGCATCGACACCGAACGATTCTTCGGCAACGCCTTGGCGATGTCGGTGAATTCCTTGGTGGAGTCGATCGCCTGGTTGTTCAGATGGGTGATGACGTCGCCAGGCTGCAGGCCGATCAAGGCGGCCGGGCCGTCCTGGACTTCCTTAATGACGACACCGCTCTGCAGGTCGAAGGTTTTCTTCTGCTCGGCGGTCAGCTCAACCACGGCAATACCCAAGCGGTTGCTGCTGCGCTCGGCACCTGGCTTGGCATTGCCCAGGGCATCCAGGGTCGCACCTTCTTCCGGGATGGCGCCGACGGTCAGCTCAACGTTCTGGCGCTTGCCGTCACGGATCACTTCCAGCTTGGCTTTGCCGCCGGCCTTGAGCGCGCCGACCAGATGAGGCAGGTCGGCCGACATGACAATCGGCTGGCCATTCATGCTCAGGATCACGTCGCCGACTTTCAGGCCGCCCTTGGCTGCAGGGCCATTGTCCTGAATCTGTGCAACCAGCGCACCGGCCGGCTTGTCGAGGCCGAAGGACTCAGCCAGATCTTTGTTCACTTCCTGGATGACCACACCCAACCAACCCCGGCTGACCTTGCCACCGCTCTTCAACTGGTTGGATACGTCCATGGCCACGTCGATCGGGATCGCAAAGGAAACGCCCATGAAACCACCGGAGCGCGTGTAGATCTGCGAGTTGATCCCCACGACTTCGCCAGCCAGGTTGAATAACGGACCACCGGAATTGCCCGGGTTGATCGGCACGTCGGTCTGGATGAACGGTACATAGTTTTCATTCGGCAGGCTGCGACCGATGGCACTGACAATGCCCTGGGTTACCGTATGGTCGAAGCCGAACGGTGAACCGATGGCTACCACCCATTGGCCGGCTTTCAAGTCCTGGGATTTACCGAGCTTGAGGACAGGCAAGTCCTTGCCATCGATTTTCAGCAGCGCCACGTCGGAGCGTGGGTCGGTACCGATCAGCTTGGCCTTGAGTTCACTGCGATCAGCCAGGCGTACGAGAATTTCGTCGGCATCGGCAATCACGTGATTGTTGGTGAGGATATAGCCATCGGGCGAGATGATGAAGCCGGAACCCAGCGACTGGGCTTCGCGCTGACCTCCGCCGCCACGAGGGGCGCGTGGTTGCGGCATGCCGCGCTCGAAGAACTCGCGCAGCATGGGCGGCAAGCCTTCCAGATCCGGCATCTGCTGGTTCGATACTTTGCGATCCGGCAGTTTTTGCGTGGTACTGATGTTCACCACCGCAGGCGAGGCCTGCTCCACCAATTGGGTGAAGTCAGGCAGTTCGACTGCTTGCGCAGGCAAGGCCTGACCCAGCACCAGCACCGTGGCGACTATGGATAGGTAAGACTTCAAACGTGGTATCGACATACAGCTCCCGTTACGACGAGCAGGGTTAAGCGACAGGGTTCAATAAATGCCGGAGACTGCGACCGGCACTTTTGTCCCGCGAACAAAACAAGGCCAGGGCCATCAAACCCTGACCTATAAAAAACATAGGGAGTTTTTGCAAGTGAAAATGCTGATCCAGAGATTTCATACACTCAGCACCCAACCAAAGATGGGCACAGATTGAAAGATCAGCATGAACGCAGGATTAACAATTTCATGGCTTGGCAGCAGCCTTTCCACTACGCACCGATAAGGCGATACGCTCAGCAGTGCCGATAGGGATTTCGCCCACCACCGTCACCATCATTTCACCTTCCACCGTATTCAAACGTCGGGATACGGCTACGGTTGGCCCAAGCTGAGCACGAGTTTCATTCACATCAGCACCTTTTGCTGACTCCAGAAACACGGAAAAACGCGCGAGCCCATCGTCATACATCAGGCTATCGACGGTGGATTTGGTCTGGGTATCTTTGCGCGTGACAGCACTGATCTGTTGGAAGCCAGGCGGCAGCCAATCCAGATGCCACACCTGGGGAGCCGGCATGTCGGAGGTTTTAGAGGAGGCTACAGCGACAGGCGAACACTCGCGGCCAGGCTGCAAGTCTTGGTCGGACGGAACGGCGCGGGTATCCAGGCGCGTATACTGAAAGCGCTCCAATAACTGCCCCTGATCATTGAGCAGCAAGGATTTGAGCGGCAGCGCGGTTTCACGATCCAGGTGCAATTCAAAACCATAGCGATATTGATCACGCGGGCTGATCGACACGATCACCGCATTACGACCGGCCACGCGGGATTTGCCGATAACGGCCAATTCGTAGAATTGAGTGAGTTTTTGTGGATCGAGTGCACGCAAAGGTGCATCAGAAGAGTTCGCCAAGCCAGCAACCAGCACACCGCTGACACACTGAGTGCGACCGTCTACCCTGAGGGCTTCCTGGGCAGCGCCATCAAGCTGCAACAAGCGCTCACGTACATGGCCATCCTGGACGCGATGCCAGATGTCATGGGTAGAAAAACTGCCATTGCGTTCGTAGACAAACGTGCCTTCAAAGCTTTGCTGCTGCTCTGCACGCCCAAGTCGAGTCAGCCAGTCTTGGGCTTCATCGGCATGGGCGGATAGTGCAAACCAACTACTGAGCCAAAGCGTAAGGAGCGGTATGGCGCGCATAGGGCTCCTTAGCGGATCAGCGGTTTTCCTGGCTTGCTGCGCGAGCGTATGGCAGAGCACTTTCAGTGCCTTTCGAAGCCGATTCCTGCGCATGTTGACGCAGGTAGCCTGGAAGACGCTGGTCCTGCCAACCGGATTGCCCTTGAAGCACACCGTTAGCCATAGGGCCGGTGGTATCGGAGCTTTCCTTGTAGCCTGCCAGTACAGCCGGACCTTTGACTTGCGGACCGGCCATGACCGGTTGCTGAGTCTGTTGGGCCAACTCGTTGCCAGCAATCTCGTCCTGGTTGTACAGGCGAACACCAGCGAGCACAGCGACGGTGACCGAAGCAGCTACTGCCAGGCGACCCAGGCTACGCCATGGACCCCGTGCAGCTTTTGCCGGAACGGCTTCATCAGCAAGCGCAGCAGAAACGGCCGCAGCAATATCCAGACGAGGGATTAGAAGATCCTTGTGCATCACCGCCCGAGCGACTTGGTAACGAGACCAGGTATCACGGGTTTCGGCATCATCAAATGCATTGAGCACCCGACGAAGTTCCAGTTCATCCGCTTCGTTATCCATCACTGCGGACAGCGATTCCTGCAGGGCATCACGACTCATGGCGGTTCCTCTCTTGGCTGTCGCCGCTGTCTTTAGTTTTCCTGCAACAAAGGTTGCAAGGCTTTGTCGATGGCTTCCCGGGCCCGGAAAATCCGTGACCTTACAGTCCCCACCGGACATTGCATGACGCTCGCAATGTCTTCGTAACTCAGACCATCAAATTCACGTAAAGTTAACGCCGTACGCAAATCTTCTGGCAGTTGCTGAATTGTGCGATGGACGGTGCCTTCGATCTCGTCGCGCAGCAATGCACGCTCCGGCGACTCGAGATCTTTGAGGCCGTGATCACCATCGTAAAATTCTGCATCTTCTGAGCTGACATCACTGTCTGGTGGGCGGCGGCCGCGAGACACCAGATAGTTCTTCGCCGTGTTAATGGCGATGCGGTAGAGCCACGTATAAAACGCACTATCACCGCGGAAATTTCCCAGTGCACGGTACGCCTTGATAAAGGCTTCCTGTGCAACGTCCTGCGCTTCATGGGTGTCGTGCACAAACCGCACGATCAACCCGAGAATTTTGTGCTGGTATTTCAGCACTAGCAGATCAAATGCTCGCTTGTCGCCGCGTTGTACGCGCTCGACCAGCTGCTGATCCTCTTCCTGGGTTAGCATGAACACTCCTCGTTGTACTCGAAGGAGGCTTGCATAACTAAACGATCAGGCTTGCAAACATAGACTCGGGCTTTTCGCAAAAGTTCTCCCCCTTCAAGCAAGTTTCCGGCATGCACTGATTTGGCACACACGAAAAACGCAGCCCGGGCGGCGCCGGCTGCGCGAATAATCTTGTCGCCGGTTTCGTGACGCGTCCAATGCTCCCGACGGGCCAATAAACTCAACGTCTTCCCAGCTTTCGGGCAACCTGCTATTGAGTCGGAACCCATGCAAAAAGTTCCCGCCTCGCCAACCGGCCATTTCCCAAAGCTGCGCAGCATAATCTCACAATGCCACGTGTGCGTGGCTATTGTGCCGCTCCCCCCCTCTATATACTAGTGGCCCGTGTGACCCTTTGATTCGCCGATCCAGGCGTCCTGTTTGCGCCGCTCCTTCGGATCGCTTTTTGCGGAATCCATTCAATGAGCCAACAGTTCCAACACGATGTCCTGGTAATCGGCAGCGGCGCGGCCGGCTTGAGCCTTGCGCTGACCCTGCCCAGCCACCTGCGTATTGCGGTCTTGAGCAAAGGCGACCTGGCCAACGGCTCGACATTCTGGGCCCAAGGCGGCGTCGCCGCGGTGCTGGATGACACCGACACGGTGCAATCCCATGTTGAGGATACCCTCAATGCCGGCGGCGGCCTGTGCCATGAAGAGGCGGTGCGCTTCACCGTCGAGCACAGCCGGGAAGCCATCCAATGGCTGATCGACCAGGGCGTGCCGTTCACCCGCGATGAACATGCCGGCAGCGACGACGGGGGCTTTGAGTTCCACCTGACCCGCGAAGGCGGCCACAGTCATCGGCGAATCATCCATGCCGCCGACGCCACCGGCGCGGCCATTTTCAAGACGCTGCTCGAGCAGGCTCGCCAGCGTCCCAATATCCAATTGCTTGAACAACGCGTCGCCGTCGACCTGATCACCGAAAAACGCCTGGGCCTGGCGGGCGAACGCTGCCTCGGCGCTTACGTACTCAACCGTGCCAGCGGCGAAGTCGATACCTACGGCGCACGCTTCACTATTCTTGCCTCGGGCGGCGCGGCCAAGGTCTACCTCTATACCAGCAACCCCGACGGCGCCTGTGGCGACGGCATTGCCATGGCCTGGCGCTCGGGATGCCGGGTGGCCAACCTGGAATTCAACCAGTTCCACCCCACCTGCCTGTATCACCCCCAGGCCAAGAGTTTCCTGATCACCGAAGCCCTGCGTGGCGAAGGCGCACACCTGAAGTTGCCCAATGGCGAACGCTTCATGCAACGCTTCGACCCTCGCGCCGAGCTGGCGCCGCGCGATATTGTCGCGCGCGCCATCGACCATGAAATGAAGCGCCTGGGTATCGACTGCGTATACCTGGACATCAGCCACAAGCCCGAAGCCTTCATCAAGACCCACTTCCCGACAGTCTATGAACGTTGCCTGACCTTCAATATCGACATCACCAAAGGCCCGATCCCGGTGGTACCCGCTGCGCACTACACCTGCGGTGGCGTAATGGTCGACCAGCATGGCCGCACCGATGTGCCCGGCCTGTACGCCATCGGCGAAACCAGTTTCACCGGCCTGCACGGCGCCAACCGCATGGCCAGCAATTCACTGCTCGAGTGTTTTGTGTATGCACGCTCAGCCGCAGCCGACATCCTTGAACAACTGCCCCGCATCCCGGTACCGGCCGCCCTGCCCCGCTGGGATGCCAGCCAGGTGACCGATTCGGACGAGGACGTGATCATCGCCCACAACTGGGACGAGCTGCGGCGCTTCATGTGGGACTACGTGGGGATCGTGCGCACCAACAAGCGCCTGCAACGCGCCCAGCACCGGGTGCGCTTGCTGCTGGATGAAATTGACGAGTTCTACAGCAACTACAAGGTCAGCCGTGACCTGATCGAATTGCGCAACCTGGCCCAAGTGGCAGAGCTGATGATTCGCTCGGCCATGGAGCGCAAGGAAAGCCGGGGCCTGCATTACACCCTCGACTACCCGCAGATGCTGCCCGAAGCCCGCGACACTATCCTGGTGCCAACCACCTACGGCGGCTGAACTTCAGACGTACCCGCAGGCGCCGATGTACATCGGCAGCCTGTGCGTCCTGCGGCACACAGATCGAACGCACTCGCCGCTCACCCTGCACTCGGTAGCGCAACACAACGATCAGCGGCAACGCGAGGCTGTCGGGACGCAATTGCACCGCGTGCCAACCGTGCGCGGCACTCCATAACTGCCAGCCATCGTCGTCACGGCGCAGGCCACGAATCGATGAACGGTGAGTGAGCAGGATATGGCGCGGCAGCACCCAGGTGCAGTGAGCCAGGCATAGCAGGATGCCAAGGCTTGAATAAGGCAGGTTCAGCACCAGCAAGCTGCCCAGCGCCATCAGCTGGGCAAGCAGATACGCCGCCAGCAACAGGCGTGAAGCCTGCCAGCGGCATTCGAAGCGATTACTTGGGCTGGACACGGTCCAGAATCTTGCGAACCATGCGCTGCAGTTCCGGATCTTCAGATTCGGAGCGCTCCATGAACCAGCCGAACATATCCTGGTCTTCGCACTCAAGCAGCCTGACGTAGAGATCGCGATCGACTTTATCGAGCGTCGCGTACACCTCTTTGGTGAACGGCACCAACAACACATCCAGCTCAAGCATGCCACGACGGCTGTGCCAGAAGAGACGATTGATTTCTACATCTTCGACCATGGAGCCCTCCTCAAATAGAGCGCCAGTATACAGCCCCGGCGACACCGGGACACTCGGCTTTGGTCGCCCATACGGAAACTATCCATTTGCCGGGCGCCCCTCTATGATGCACCCATGACTTTTTGATGTGCGATGACCCATGGCTGACTCTGCGTTTTTCTGTTCACTGACCCACGAAGGCGTGCTTGCCGTCCGTGGCTCCGATGCTGCCAAGTTCCTGCAGGGACAACTGACCTGCAACCTCAATTACCTGAGTGACACCCAGGCCAGCCTGGGCGCGCGCTGTACGCAAAAAGGCCGTATGCAGTCCAGCTTTCGCATCCTGTTGCAAGGCGACGGCGTGCTGATGGCCATGGCCACCGAGCTGCTCGAACCACAGCTGGCGGACCTGAAGAAATACGCGGTGTTCTCCAAATCCAAGCTCACCGACGAAAGCGCCGCCTGGGCGCGCTTCGGCCTGGCAAACGCAGACGCTCCCCTGGCCGCCCTTGGCCTGGCACTGCCGGCCGAGACCGACAGCGTAGTACGCACCGATTCGCTCATCGCCATACGCGTCTCCCCTAACCGTGCCGAACTCTGGGTACCCGTAGAGCAAGCCGACGCCGTGCGCAGCCAACTGGCCGCGCAGCTGCCACAGGCTGACTTGAATGCCTGGCTGCTCGGCCAGATCCGTGCCGGTATTGGCCAAGTGATGCCGCAGACTCGCGAGCTGTTCATCCCACAAATGCTCAACCTGCAGGCCGTGGGTGGCGTGAGCTTCAAGAAAGGCTGCTACACCGGCCAGGAAATCGTCGCGCGCATGCAGTACCTGGGCAAACTCAAGCGGCGCCTGTATCGCCTGAGCCTGGAGGCGGTCGATCTACCCGAGCCAGGCACGCCATTGTTTTCACCCAGCCACAACAGCGCGATCGGCGAAGTCGTCATCGCGGCAAAAGCGGACCAGTCGATTGAACTTCTCGCCGTGCTGCAAGCCGAAGCTGCCGACAATGGCGACGTGCGCTTGGGCACCTTGGAAGGCCCTGGCTTGCGCCTGCTCGACCTGCCCTACCAATTGGACCGTGATCGCGAGATCCAGCGTTAATTGCCGTACCTTTTTGCAGCACCCTAGAGAGCATGAATGAACAAGCTGGCGGAAAAAGTCCAACAGGCTTTGGTGATGGCCATCGACAACGATGACCTGGTTCTGCCGACACTGCCGGAGGTGGCCCTGAGGATTCGCCAGGCCGCCGAAGACCCGGAGATCAGCATCAGCCACTTGAGCAAGGTGATCAGTCGCGACACCGCTCTGTCGGCGCGCCTGATCAAAGTGGTCAATAGCCCGCTGTTGCGGGCCAGCCAGGAAGTCACCGACCTGCACACCGCCATCACGCGGCTCGGCACCAACTACAGCAGCAACCTGGCCATCGGCCTGGTGATGGAGCAGATCTTTCACGCCCGCTCCGAAGTGGTTGCACAGAAAATGCGGGATGTGTGGTGTCGCAGCCTGGAAGTAGCCGGCGTCAGTTATGCCTTGTGCCGCAAGCATAGCCACCTCAAGGCGGACCAGGCGGCCCTTGGTGGTTTGGTACACCAGATCGGCGTGCTGCCGATCCTCACCTACGCCGAAGACCATTACGAACTGCTGTCAGACCCGGTCAGCCTCAACCACGTCATCGAGAGCATTCACCCGTTACTGGGCGACAAGCTGTTGGGCGGCTGGGACTTTCCGGAAATGCTGGCAAAACTGCCGGGCCAGTACCTGAACCTGGAACGCGACTCTGCCAGGCTCGACTACGTCGATCTGGTGCAGATCGCCGTGCTCTACTGCCACCACAACACCGACCATCCGCTGGCGAAAGTCGACATTTCCAGCGTGCCGGCGATGCAAAAGCTGCAGGTTGATCTCTACAGCGAAAAGTCACGCGCCGAACTGGATGAAGCGCGCTCAATGTTTTACTGATCAACCTGCAATAAAACTCACGCGCACTTTCAGCCCAGCCAACTCGCCATCATGCAGGCTGATCTGCGCCAGGTGGGCGCGGCAGATCTCGCCGACAATCGCCAACCCCAAGCCCGACCCCATGCCCTGCTGGCTGCGTCGGTAAAAACGCTCAAAGACCCGGTCCCGCTCATCCAGCGGGATGCCCGGGCCATCATCTTCGACCTCCAGCACCGCCGGTGCCGTCACCCGCAGAATCACATTGCCGCCAGGCGGTGTGTGGGCCAGGGCGTTGTCCACCAGGTTGCTCAGCAATTCGTTCAACAGCGTCGGTTCGCCGCGCAGCCATACCGGCTCGTCCGCCTCCAGCGCCAGGGCCACTCCCCGCGCGTGGGCCAGCGGCGCCATGGCCATGCCCAGCTCACGGGCCAACTGGCTGAGGTCGAGCAATTGCGCACCGCCCTCGGCAATGGCCCGGGCACCGTTTTCAATGCGGGCCAGCGACAACAACTGGTTGGCCAGGTGCGTCAGGCGGTCGGTGCCTTGTGCGGCGCTTTCCAGGGTGCTGCGCCAGGTGGCCGGCTCTTCGGCGCGCAGGCCCAGCTCCAGCCGGGCCTTGAGCGCCGCCAGCGGCGTACGCAGTTCATGGGCTGCGTCGGCAATAAACTGCGCCTGGCGCTCGAACTGCCCACGCAGACGTTCGGTAAAGTGGTTGAGGGAACGCACCAACGGGCCGAATTCATCCTGGACTTCCACCAGCGGCAGTGGCCGCAGGTCATCGGGCTGGCGCTCTTCCACCGCCGTGCGCAGGCGTTCCAACGGGCGCAATGCCGCGCTCACGGCGAACCACACCAGCAACAGCGCACCGATGGCGAGCATGCCCAGGCGCAACAGCGTGTCGGCCATCAAACTGCGGGCCATGGCGACCCGTGCTTCGTCGGTTTCGGCGACGCGGATTTCCGCCATGCCATTCATATTCGGTTCGGAGACGGCCTTGAGCAGGCTCACCACCCGTACAGGCTGGCCTTTATACTTGGCATCGTAGAAGCGCGCCAGGGCCGGGTAATCG
The DNA here is from genome assembly GCF_036704165.1 of Pseudomonas khavaziana. Classification (NCBI taxonomy): domain Bacteria; kingdom Pseudomonadati; phylum Pseudomonadota; class Gammaproteobacteria; order Pseudomonadales; family Pseudomonadaceae; genus Pseudomonas; species Pseudomonas khavaziana. The sequence goes on along the minus strand of NZ_CP129946.1, from coordinate 1,839,827 downwards.
TCGGTGCGCGGCGTGCCGGGGGGCGGGCCGGGCAAGTTTTCGTAGCCGGAAATCAGCTTCTGGTCGATGTCATTGACCTGGTAATAAATACGCCCTGCGCTGTCGTAGGCGAAGGTGTCCAAGGCCACGTATGGCACATTCGCGCTAAGGGTGCCGTCGACCTGGGTCAAGCCGGCAGCAATGGTGCGCGCCGAGGCCAGCAAGGTGCGGTCATAGGCGGTGTCGGCGGCTTCGCGGCCATTCCAGTAGGCACTCATGCCGCTGGCGAGCATCAACAACACCAGCAACAGCGCCAGGTTGCACAGCAGGCGCCAGCGCAGGCTGCTGGGCTTATGCATCGCGGGCTTCCAACAAGTAGCCAAGGCCGCGGAACGTCACGATGGCGATGGGCTGGCCGTCGAGCTTCTTACGCAGGCGGTGCACGTAGATTTCGATGGCGTCGGGGCTGGCTTCCTCATCAAGGCCGAATACCTGGGAGGCCAACTGTTCCTTGCTCATCACGCGGCCCGGCCGGGCGATAAGGGCTTCGAGCACGGCTTGCTCGCGGGAGGTCAAGGTCATCAACTCGCCCCCAACCGTGAAGCGCCGTGTGTCGAGGTCATACACCAGCACCCCGCACGCCTGCTGGCGCTCCCCGCCCAGCACGCTGCGCCGTAGCAGCGCCTTGACCCGTGCTTCCAGCTCCGTCAGCTCAAACGGCTTGGCGAGGTAGTCGTCGGCGCCCAGGTTCAGGCCGTGCACGCGGTCTTTCACATCGCTGCGCGCCGTCAGCATCAGCACCGGCAGATTCTTGCCGCGGGCGCGCAAGCGCGCCAGCACCTCGAAACCATCCATGCGCGGCAGGCCCACGTCGAGGATTGCCGCCGCGTACTCCTCGCTGCCCAAGGCCAGGTCCGCGGCCACGCCATCGTGCAGTACGTCGACCGTCAAACCCATGCCCTTGAGCGCCTGGGCGACACTTTCGGCGAGTTGCAAATGGTCTTCAACCAGGAGGACACGCATGGACTTCTACCTCATGAGGAGTGATCGGCGCGGCTTTTTATAGACCCGCTGGCCGGCGAGTTTACAGGCGCAACCTGCCCTGTGAAGCCCGAAAACATTGAAAGGCCATTGAAAGGTTAGTGAAAGCTTCGCCCTTTAGCATCCAGACACGGTGGTCTATGCCTGCCGAGCTACCTGATTCGTAGCACCCGAAAAACGCCTCGACGCGTTTTCGTCAAAATAAAAACAATAACGGAGAAATCCCATGACCTCTTCACTACGTAGAGTTGCCCTCGCCGCTGGCTGCATGCTGTTCGCTGGCCAACTGCTGGCCGCCGACGAACCCAAGCGCCCTGAATGCATCGCCCCGGCCTCACCTGGCGGTGGTTTCGACCTGACCTGCAAGCTGGCGCAAAGCGCGCTGGTCAATGAAAAGCTGCTAAGCAAGCCGATGCGTGTGACCTACATGCCCGGCGGCGTGGGCGCGGTGGCCTACAACGCCGTAGTCGCCCAACGGCCTGCAGACGCCGGCACCCTGGTGGCCTGGTCCAGCGGCTCGCTATTGAACCTGGCCCAAGGCAAGTTCGGCCGTTTCGATGAAACCAACGTGCGCTGGCTGGCGGCGGTGGGCACCAGCTACGGTGCCATCGCAGTGAAAAGCGACTCGCCCTACAAGACCCTCGACGACCTGGTCCAGGCGTTGAAGAAGGACCCGAGCAAGGTCGTGATTGGTTCCGGCGGTACCGTCGGCAGCCAGGACTGGATGCAAACAGCACTGATCGCCAAGGCGGCCGGCATCAACCCCCGTGACCTGCGTTATGTGGCGCTCGAAGGTGGCGGCGAAATCGCCACGGCGCTGCTGGGCGGCCATATCCAGGTGGGCAGTACCGACATCTCCGACTCCATGCCACACATCCAGAGCGGCGATATGCGCTTGCTGGCCGTATTCGCCGAAAAGCGCCTGGACGAGCCGGAAATGAAAGACATCCCGACGGCCAAGGAGCAAGGCTACGACATCGTCTGGCCGGTGGTGCGCGGTTTCTACCTTGGGCCAAAAGTCAGCGATGCCGACTATGCCTGGTGGAAAGATGCGTTCGACAAACTGCTGGCCTCCGAGGACTTCGCCAAGCTGCGTGACCAGCGCGAGCTGTTCCCGTTCGCCATGACTGGCCAGGAGCTGGACACCTACGTGAAGAAACAGGTGGCCGACTATAAAGTGCTGGCCAAAGAGTTCGGCCTGATCCAGTAATCGCCCCCTGTTCGCGCGGCCACGCCTTCGTGCATCGAAGGCGTGGCCCAGGAGTTCTCCATGCTCTTTCAACGCATTTTCGCTGCCGCGATGTTACTGGCCTGTATCGGCCTGGCACTCATGGCCTGGCCGTATCAGGCGGCATTTTCCTACGAACCGGTAGGGCCTCGAGCCTTCCCCCTGCTGCTGATCGGGCTGATGGGCCTGGCGCTGATCTACATGCTGATTCGTCCGCAACCGACCAAGCACACCGAAGATGAGCCGGCGCTGGACCGCCCGACCCTGGTCAAGATCGGGATTTGCGTGGCCTTGCTGCTGGTGTTTGCCGGCACTTTCGAATCCCTGGGCTTCATTCTCAGCAGCATGCTCATCGGTATTCCGATGGCACGGCTGTACGGCGGCCGCTGGTTGCCCAGCGTGGTCATCATCACCTTGATGAGCATCGGTCTTTATCTGCTGTTCGATAAAACCATGGACGTGCCACTGCCCCTCGGTCTGCTCGACGTTCTGGAGAACTGATATGGATACTTTCGGCTATTTGGGCCAGGGTTTCGGCGTCGCGCTGAGCCCCTACAACCTGGTGACCGCCCTGTGCGGCACCCTGATCGGCACCGTGGTCGGCCTGCTGCCGGGCCTGGGCCCGATCAACGGCGTGGCACTGTTGATCCCCATCGCGTTTGCCCTGGGCCTGCCGCCCGAATCAGCGCTGATCCTGCTGGCAGCCGTATACCTGGGTTGTGAATACGGCGGCCGTATCAGCTCAATCCTGCTCAACATCCCGGGCGAAGCTTCCACCGTGATGACCACCCTCGACGGCTACCCAATGGCCCGTAAAGGCATGGCCGGCGTGGCGTTGTCGCTGTCTGCCTGGAGCTCGTTCATCGGTGCGTTTATCGCCACCTGCGGCATGGTGCTGTTCGCCCCGCTGCTGGCCAAATGGGCAATTGCCTTTGGGCCGGCGGAATACTTCGTGTTGATGGTATTCGCGATTGTCTGCCTGGGCGGCATGGCCGGCGACAAGCCACTGAAAACCTTCGTCTCGGCGTTGATCGGCTTGTTCCTGGCCTGCGTGGGCATCGATGCCAACAGCGGTGTGTATCGCTTTACCGGCGACAATATCCACCTGACCGACGGCATCCAGTTCGTGGTGTTGGTGCTGGGCCTGTTCTCCATCAGTGAGATCCTGCTGCTCCTGGAGAAAACCCACCGTGGCCAGGAAGCGGTGAAAGCCACCGGGCGCATGATGTTCAACGTCAAGGAAGCCTTGTCGGTGCTGACCGTAAACCTGCGTTGCGGGGTGTCAGGCTTTATCATCGGTGTTTTGCCAGGTGCTGGCGCGACCATGGCCTCGGCCGTGGCCTACATGACCGAAAAACGTATCGCCGGCGCCAGCGGCAAGTTCGGCCAAGGCGACATGCGCGGCCTGGCAGCACCGGAAACCGCCATCGGCGCTTCGGTCTGCGGCGCCATGGTGCCGATGCTGACCCTCGGCGTTCCTGGCTCAGGCACCACGGCCGTGATGATCGGGGCGCTGTCGCTCTACAACATCACCCCTGGCCCGCTGCTGTTCCAACAGCAACCCGATATCGTCTGGGGCCTGATCGCCTCGTTGTTTATCGCCAACATCATGCTGGTGGTCCTCAACATCCCGATGATCCGCATCTTCACGCGCATCCTTGCCGTGCCGAACTGGGCGCTGGTGCCGGTGATCGCCATCATCACCGCGATCGGTGTGTACGCCGTACATGCCACCACTTTCGATCTGTTCCTGATGATCGCCATCGGCATCTTCGGCTACATCCTGCGCAAGCTGGACTTCCCACTGTCGCCGTTGCTGCTGGGCTTCATCCTCGGTGGCCTGATGGAGCAGAACCTGCGTCGTGCGCTGTCGATTTCCAATGGCGCACTGGAGATCTTGTGGTCAAGCCCGATCACCTTCGGTGTGTGGGTAATGACCGCAATCATGCTGCTCGTGCCGTTGCTGCGTATCTGGCGCAAGCGCTCCTTGCAGCGTCGTGCCGTAGCCGATGCTTGAGGTCACCTTCAAACATTGGTGGGGAACACCGCTGGTCGGCCTGGCCGGCGGTTACCTGGCCAGCCTGGTCGGCTGGCCGTTGCCGTATATGGTCGGCTCATTGCTGGCGATCATCCTGGTGCGCTGCCTCACGCCCTGGCAATTAGCGGAGATTCCCGGCGGGCGCAAATGCGGGCAATGGGTGGTGGGCATCGGCATCGGCCTGCACTTCACGCCGGTGGTGATCGAGCAGGTGATGAGCCATTTCGGCCTGATTTTCTTTGGTGCCTTGGTTACGAGCTTGTCGAGCGTAGTCGGTGTGTGGTTGATGCGCCGCAGCGGCGAAGACCGCGCCACGGCGTTTTTCTCGAGCATGCCGGGCGGCTCCGGCGAGATGGTCAATCTCGGCTCGCGCAATGGCGCAGTGCTTAGCCGGGTTGCAGCAGGGCAGAGTTTGCGCGTGCTGGTGGTGGTGCTGTGCGTGCCGGCGATCTTCAAGTATTTGCTCGGCGGCGGTGCACCGCAGTTTCATCCAGCGCCGGTCGACTGGGCCTGGCTGGCCCTGCTGTTTCCGTTAGGTGCGTTGGTGGCCTGGGGCTGGCAGCGTTTGCGCCAACCCAATCCCTGGCTGTTCGGGCCATTGCTGGTGAGTGCCGTCGCCAGCGTGACCTGGGATTTGCATATCGGCTTGCCCGATGGTGGTAGCCAGATTGGACAATGGCTGATCGGCAGTGGCTTGGGATGCCACTTCAATCGCCAGTTCTTCCGGCGGGCCCCGTCGTTTATGGGCCGCACTTTGATCGGCACGGCTTTGACCATGGCACTCGCCACGTTGGCAGCTGTAGGTTTGAGTGCGCTCACGCACTTGGACTTGCGCTCCCTGACACTGGGGATGATGCCTGGAGGGATTGCCGAAATGAGCCTGACGGCGGAAACCCTGCAATTATCGGTACCACTGGTGACGGCGATGCAAGTCATGCGGTTGTTATTTGTGTTGTTTTTAGCAGAGCCGTTGTTTCGACATTGGAATAGGCAGCCGTAAACCCGTAAAACAGCACTACCACAAATCCCCTGGACATCGACAAGTCGTCAATAGACGTTTGTCAACCTGTCATTTCTGACAGTTGCTGCTTTGAATACCGCCACTAAACTACTCCTAGCAAGGATTGAATCCCTTTGTTGAAGGAATGGAGGCAAGCAAAAATGGCTATTGATGACTATTCAGATTTCCCCGATGTAACGAATGATTGGAAAACCCGCCCGCACAATTGGGATCTCGTCGTAAAAACTGATGGTGCGATGCCGGGTCGTTTGAACTACTACCTTTCGTTCCCCGCAGCACTTCGCTTAGAAGACAAGGTACATGCTGAGATCAGCAAGCGCTTCGACGACATATCAATCAAACAGCCGGTAGAAATCTCATTTAAATTGCGTATGCGCGGAGACCTCCCAGGGGAAGGCTCCATTCGACTTACTTATTGGCCTGATAACGGGGTACATGAGGAAATCAAACATACCCCTACCCTTCATCAATGGGATCAGATCAGCGGAACGCTGCCAGCCGCCGAACTCGACCCCGTAACTGAAATACGCATCGTCTTGGAATACCCAATCGTCGAAGGTGACATCACGTTTGATATCGATGACATTCATGTCGTTCAGCAGGCCAGTTCCCCTAAGTAGAAACTAACAAAGAGCCACTTACCGTGCCTCACATTGTAACGAGTAAATGCGAGGCACATTTTTAGCTGGCCGATAACAGCCAAAAAATTTTCAGCCTGCGCCAGAAACGACTCATATTACTTCAGCTCTGGCCCGCAGGCGGCAAACGCCACTCAATCGGCGTCTCGCCATTCTGCTCCAGAAACTTGTTGGCCCGGCTGAAATGCCCACACCCAATAAACCCGCGATAAGCCGACAACGGCGACGGATGCACCGAGGTCAACACCAGATGTTTGGTGGCGTCGATCAGCTTCTGCTTGCCCTGGGCATGGGCGCCCCACAGCAGGAACACCAGATGAGGCTGGTGCTCACTGACCACCTCAATAATCCGATCGGTAAAGAACTGCCAGCCCTTGCCCGCATGGGCGTTGGCATTGGCGCGCTCCACGGTCATGGTGGTGTTGAGCATCAACACCCCCTGTTCGGCCCAGCTTTGCAGGTAGCCGTGATTGGGGATGTCGATATTCAGGTCGCGCTTGAGTTCTTTATAGATATTGACCAGTGATGGCGGCGCCGGCACGCCAGGTTGTACCGAGAAGCACAGGCCGTGGGCCTGGCCGGGCCCGTGGTAGGGGTCTTGGCCGAGGATCACCACCTTGACCTTATCCAGGGGCGTGGAGTTAAGGGCGTTGAAAATCAGCGGGCCAGGCGGGTAGATCTCTTTGCCGGCGGCGTGTTCCTGGCGCAGGAACTCGCGCAACTGGGCCATGTAGGGCTTCTCGAACTCATCGCGCAGGGCGTGTTTCCAGCTGGGTTCGAGTTTGATACGGTCGCCATCGGTCATAGTTGAATTGTCTTGTAAAAAAGAATGAGGCGAACCCTAGGAAAGCCGACTCCGCTTGTCAATTGATCTGACACACCACCGGCACTTTCCCACGAAGGGATCATACTCATCCTTCACCTTCTCGATTGAGGTCACGATGAACCTGCACTTCGAAGAACTGACCGGCAGTGGCGGCGCCCGCATTGGCATCGCCAGCCTGGATGCGGAAAAGACCCTCAACGCCCTCTCCTTGCCGATGATCCTCGCGCTGGACGACCGCCTGGATGCCTGGGCCAAGGACCCGCAAATCGTCTGCGTACTGTTGCGCGGCAACGGGCCCAAGGCCTTTTGCGCCGGTGGCGAGGTGCGCAGCCTAGCCCAGGAATGCCGTGAACAACCCGGCGAAGTACCGGCCTTGGCTGCGCAATTTTTTGCTGCCGAATATCGCCTCGATTACCGCCTGCACACCTACCCCAAGCCGCTGATCTGCTGGGGCCACGGCTATGTGCTGGGCGGCGGCATGGGCCTGTTGCAAAGCGCTTCCGTGCGCATCGTCACGCCAAGCAGCCGCCTGGCCATGCCCGAAATCAGCATCGGCCTTTACCCCGACGTCGGTGCCAGTTGGTTTCTTTCCCGCCTGCCGGGCAAGCTCGGGTTATTCCTGGGCCTCAGCGGTGCCCATATCAACGGTCGTGATGCGCTGGACCTGGGTCTGGCCGACCGCTTCCTGCGCGATGACCAGCAAGACGAATTGCTCAATGGCCTGCTGCAACTGAACTGGCAGGAACAAACCGCCATGCAACTCAACAGCTTGCTCAAGGCCCTGGCCCAGGAAGCGGTGAGCCAGCAACCCCAAGCGCAATGGCTGCCACACCGCGGGCAGATCGACGAGTGGCTGGATGTGGGGGATGTACGCTGTGCCTGGCGTGCCTTGAGCCTGCTGCGTGAGCACAGCGACCCGCTATTAGCGCGCGCCGGCAAGACCCTCAGCGAAGGTTGCCCACTCACGGCTTACCTGGTGTGGGAACAGATCCAACGCGCCCGGCACCTGTCCCTGGCCCAGGTGTTTCAGATGGAGTACACCATGAGCCTCAATTGCTGCCGTCATCCGGAGTTCGCCGAAGGGGTCCGGGCACGCCTGATCGACAAGGACCAGACGCCTCATTGGCATTGGCCGGATATCAACACGCTTCCGGAAGCAGTGGTGCAGGCGCACTTCAATAAGGCGTGGGAAGGTAGGAATCCTCTGGCGGATTTATCAGACTTTTGACAGCTTTACGTTTTTTGTCGGCTACCTTGAAGGCGCAGTTATCCGGCGGCCCTTCGTCACACAAATAAACCGGTTGGCCGAATACATCTTTGTCTAGCCGCCAATACAATGTATCAGTCAACGACATGCTGGTCGGAACGCCAGGCGGGCTTGGTCTCAAGGCGACAACGGCGCCCCCGCCCGTTCGATAGAGGCACTTGTCCATGTAGCCGCCTTGCCGTTCTTCACCTTTGCCCGGGGTAAATATGGCGCCGATAAACCGGTCGATAAAATCGCGGCTCTCGACTTTCTGGCTCTGCCACAGCACATTTTTATCCACGACTTCAAAATGCTCATCGACATGCTTGATCATCAAGGGATAAGGGCAACCTTGTTCCGCTCTGGCTAGGGCAGCAACGCTGCCCATCATTAAGAGAAGACACATCAATCGTTTGAACATAGCAGGTTCCATTCACCCATTTTCTCTACGGGGCATACACAGCCTCACGTAGTGAAATGCATCTAGAAACCCAAAGATAGCTGTTAAATCTGACAGTACCGACAAACGGTAAAAAAAAGCGGCGCATCAGGCGCCGCTTGTTTTTCAAAACATTTAACGGTGACCGCCTCGGCCACCTCCGTGATCGGAGCCACGGCCATGCCCACCGTTGCCCCAGCGATTGCCCCACCCCTGGTTTTGATAGGGCCGGTAACCGGCCCTCGGGTAATAACGCGGCGCGGGCTGGTAGTAACGCGGCGCGGAATAATAACGAGGCGGTGGCGCATAGTAGCGAGGCGCTGGAGCGTAGTAACTGCGCCCGTACGGGGAGTAACGCGGGCCACCGTAGTAATAGGCCGGCGCAGGTGCGGTGTAGACCTCGGAACGATAGTAAGTAGAGCCTCCTTCGTAGTAGGGCACGCAGGCGCAAAGGGTCAGGCCGAGCAAAGCGATAAGTAGCAGTCGTCGATACATGGCGGCCTCCTGGACCGCGAAAGAGCTCCTCCAGCGACGCTGGGAAGCGGCATTCAGCTTTCACTGAATGACGAAATATCTGACATCAAAAACAGAATCTGGTGCGTTGACGACACAAGTAGAAACATCTGTTTCGGACGAATTGAATACCAGCCTTCAGGCCAGGGAGATGGAACGCGACTGAGCAGCACTGTATCGTGCAAGAAATTGCGCAACCCTGCCCGATGCCTGCCTGAACGACCGATGACCACGCCAACCCTCTGCCCCGCTTGCGGTGCCCGCAACGACTGCACCCTGGCCGACCCGCGTACCGCCGACCAAGCCTGCTGGTGCTACAGCGTCACCATCGACCCGATGGTGCTTGAAGCCTTGCCTGATGAACTGCGCAATCAAGCCTGCTTGTGCCCTCGCTGTGCCCAGGTAGACGCCCAGTTGCGTCAGCGCAATGCGCGTTGACCGTTTCCTCAGCAACCTGCCGCAGTTCAATCGCCAGCAAGTGCGCCTGCTGCTTGCGGAGCGCCGGGTGACCGTCGATGGCGTGGCGGTCAGCGACCCCCATCATGACGTGCGTGAATTCAGCCTGGTCTGCGTTGATGACGCCATACTGCAGGCGGGTAAGCCGGCGCGCTATTTCATGCTGCACAAACCCCAGGGTTGCGTCAGCGCCACTTCGGACCCACAACACCCCACGGTCCTGGACTTGCTGGACGAACCGGACAAGGCCGAACTGCATATCGCCGGTCGCCTGGACTTCAATACCACCGGCCTGATGCTGATCACCAACGACGGCCAGTGGTCGCGGCGACTGACGCAACCACAGACCAAGTTGCCCAAGGTTTACTACGTGCAAACCGAGCAGGACATCGGCCCGGAGTACGCGGCGACGTTTGCCAAGGGTGTGTATTTCGCCTTCGAAGACCTCACCACCCAACCCGCCGAGCTTGAACTACTGGGCTCAAGAACGGCGCGGTTGAGCATCATCGAAGGGCGCTACCATCAGGTGAAGCGCATGTTCGGGTATTTTGATAACAAGGTGATCGGCCTGCATCGTGAGCGAATGGGACCTTTGGTGCTGGATGCGGCGCTGGCGCCGGGCCAATATCGGCCACTGACTGACGAAGAAATCCGACAAGTCTGACGACCGTTGAGCCGATGATGGCAAAAAACCAGTTCCTAATCTTGCGACCTGCCGACTGTACTGCTTGAATCAGGGCATCAGCCAGTTTTATGACTGAAGAGTCACCCTATAACCTCCAAGAAACATCTTGCCTCGCCCGCACTTGATCTACGGGCCCTCCCGGCAAAAAGCCCCCCTGGCGATACCCGTCGGCCAGCCGTCATCGGACCGACAGGGCCGGCCTTCATTTTCCAGGCGTATGCCTACCTGTCACAAAGCTCGTGCAGAGTAATTTGCGCGCACTACCCGCTTGCCAGGAGTCTTACGACATGAGGCCAGAAATCGCTGTGCTGGATATACAGGGGCAGTATCGGGTGTACACGGAGTTCTATCGTGCGGACGCGGCTGAAAAGACCATCGTCCTGGTCAATGGCTCAATGGCGACCACGGCGTCCTTCGCTCAAACCGTTAAAAGCCTGTACCCGCAATTCAATGTGGTTTTGTACGACCAGCCCTACGCTGGCCGCTCAAAAATCCATAATCGTCATGAGCAGATGCTGACCAAGGAAGTCGAAGGCCAGATCCTCCTGGAACTGCTCGACCATTTCGCCGCCGAGCACGTGCTGTCTTTCTCCTGGGGCGGCGCTGCCACTCTGGTCGCCCTCGCGCACCGGCCTCGCCGCGTGGAGAAAGCCGTGATCAGCTCATTCTCGCCAGTGATCAACACCCCCATGCGTGACTACCTCGAACGCGGCGTCGACTATCTCGGCAACCTCGACCGTGACCGCGTCGGCCAGTTAGTCAACAGCACCATCGGCAAACACCTGCCGTCGCTGTTCAAACGCTTCAACTACCGTCACGTCAGCAGCCTGGCCGAGCACGAATACGGGCAGATGCACTTCCACATCAGCCACGTGCTCAACAGCGACCGGCTGTGCTATATCAAGGCGGCCAGGCAGATCGACATTCCGGTGCTGTTCCTGAATGGTGAATGGGACGAATACACCAGTGCCGAAGATGCCAAGCTGTTTGGCCAGCATGTAGCCAAGAGCAGCTTCAGCACCATCCAGGCAACGGGGCATTTCCTGGATATGGAGCATAAAGCCGCGTGCCGGGACAGCCGTGAGGCGGTGGTGGGCTTCTTGAAACCGGAGCGGCAGGTGAGCAGGTTGAGGTATCAGCAGGGTCATGCCCGGCAGGCGTTTGCCATCTGAAATGAAGGCTGGCGGGAGCGGCTTGGGGTGCGAAGCAGAGCCTCTGTCTGTAGGAGCGCTTCGCACTCCGGGGTGAGTGAGCGCCCTCACCACATGCAACCCGCACATTTTTCGAAGAAAAACTTCAAATCCTGGCGGACATCTGGTACAAAGTCAGCCGCTCTGAGCGGGTATAGTTTAGTGGCAAAACGAAAGCTTCCCAAGCTTTAGTTGAGGGTTCGATTCCCTCTACCCGCTCCACTCAGATTTTGCGCTTGCGTCGAGATGGTTCTGGCGCGACTGCATAAGAACCGGCCCTTGGTGGCCGGTTTTTTTATGGGTCATGGTACGCGGATCAGCTCAGGTTTAAGGGGCTTCCAGCCGGCCAGCGCGATCAACAGGGTCATCATCTGGAAACCGATGATCAGCCCCACACAACCGGCCCAACCCCAGCGCTCCCAGATCAGTGCCGGGACGATAGCGCCGCAGCTACCCCCCAGGTAATAACAGGTGAGATAGACCCCCACCGCCCCTGCCTTGTCGGCGCCAGCGGTGGCGGTGGTGAAGGCATTGGCAGTGGCTTGGGCCAAGAACACGCCGGTAGAACTGAGTGCCAGGCCCACCACAATGCACCAGAGGGAAGGCGCCAGGGTCAGGGCCGAACCACAGACGCCCAAGATGGCGGCAACGCTCAGCAATTCGACGTGCGGGCGGGCTTTGCTGAGGCGGCCAGCGATTGGGATCACGATCAACGCCAACAGAAACACCATGTACAGCGCCCCCAAAGCGGCAGGCCCGAGGTTGAATGGCGGTAAGCCAAGGTATAGACCTGCGTATGTAAAAGTAGCGACTTGCGAGAACAATACGCAAAAGCCCACGGCGTAAGCGGCCAGCAACGGCCTGCGCCAAACGCCTGACGAAGCCGCCTGGACTTGCTGCACCCGCGGGCGATTGGCAGGCAGCAGGAACTGAATAAAACCGCCCACCATCAAGCTCAGTACCGCCAGCCACTCAAACGCTTCACGCCAGCCCACATACTCGGTCATCACCCCGGAGATGAAGCGCCCGCCAAGCCCTCCCAACACGGTGCCCGCCACGTAAAGGCTGGTGACTTCGGTCACCGTGCCGCCGTGCCAGCGATCGCCGATGTAGGCCACGCTGGAGGCAAACACAAACGGGATCAACATGCCCTCGACAAAGCGCCACACCAGCACTTGCGCGAAACTGTCAGCATAGGCCGTCATCAACACCGGCCCGGCCAGCAGCAACGCCGCAGTCGAGATCACGGTACGCTGTTCGAAGTGCCGGGTCAGGCGGCTGACAAATGGCGCAGTCATCGCCACGGCCAGTGTGGTCACGGTAATACTCCATCCCGCGGTCTTGGCGCTGATATGAAATTGCGCGGCGAACACCTGCAAGATGCTCTGGGTGGCATAGAGATTGAGAAACGCCGCGCAACCACACAGGAACAGGGCAAGGCGGGCACAGTGCAGGCGCGGTTTCATGAAACTTCTCGTTTTATTTTGTGCGGTCTTTATAGAATGGCCAGAGGGCTTAAAACCAATACCGAATTCCGACCGATTGATACCCAAGGACCAGGATGCTCGACCTACGCAAGCTGCGTTACTTTCTGACGGTCGCCGAAGAATTGCACTTCGGCCGCGCAGCAATTCGCCTGCATCTGGCCCAGCCGCCGCTGACCCGGCAGATTTCCGCCCTGGAAACCGAATTGGGGTTCAAGCTGTTTGACCGCACCAGCCGCACGGTCACCCTCACTGCCCAGGGAAGGGCGTTCCTGCCCTACGCCAGGAGCGTGTTGGAACAGGTGGAGTTGGCGCAGGTGATCGCCGGTAAATTGGCTGCCGGCACGGCGGGTCAGCTGACATTGGGCTACGTCAGCTCAATCGCCCTGTCAGACCTATTCAGCCGCGCCATCCAGGCCTTCGCCCAGCGCTTTCCCGATGTGCAACTGACCTTGGTGGAGTGCGCCTCCGGCGGTCTGGGCGCGCAGGTCGCAGATGGGCGCCTGGATATCGGCTTGAGCCGGCTGTTGCCAAAAAACACTGATGTCCACGTATTGTCACTGGGTGAAGAACGGCTGGTGGCAGCAGTCTCCAGCGACAGCCCGTTGGCGAGCCAGGCGAAGGTCAGCCTGGCGCAACTGAGCACTTACCCGCTTATTCTGTTTCCCGCTGACTATGGGTCAGGCTTGAACCAGTCCATCGAGCAACTTTACCGCAACCATGGCCATCCGTTGCGGCCTGGACCCACCGGACGGCAGATCACTTCGATCATCGCCCTGGTGGCGGCCGGACAGGGCGTGGCACTGGTGCCGGACTGTACGCAGAGTCTGATGAACAGGGGCGTGACCTATAGGCCAATGCAGGAAGTGGATGCGTGTGCAGAGTTGCTGGTACTGACCCCGGCATCAGCAAGAAGTGTATTGGCGGATGCATTTCTTGGCGTACTTGAGCAGTCACTGCATACCCGTTAGCCCTGAAAATCCTTGCAATACCTCTCCAAGGCGCCTTTGCTGCGCGCCCATACACTTCATTCAATGCTTACTGAAAAACTGCACAGCTGCCGCTGGTAGGTAGCGTGTTGATTATTTTTTTTCAGTGGTTATAGTCACCACCAACACACACCACAAGGAGGTGATGTGGACAGTCGATATTTGATCGGTCATATCATTGCAGACGGTTGGTATCTTGTACGCATCAGGGGCAGTCATCACCATTTCAAGCACCCGACGAAGCCAGGGTTGGTAACGATCCCTCATCCAAAAAAGGACCTGCTGGATAAGACCGTAAAGAGCATCTTGAAACAGGCTCTGTTGAGTTAACCGTCCCTGGAGGGCAACACACATGCTTTACCCCATCGCAATTTCAACCGGTGACAAGGACCACGCGTGGGGCGTGGAGGTCCCGGATATTCCAGGTTGCTACTCCGCCGGCGATGACCTGGACGACGCCATGGCGATGGCCCGCGAAGCCATCGAAGGGCACTTCGAGATCCTGGCAGAAGATGGCGCCCCGATCCCCAGCTCCCAGAAAGTCACCCTGCATGCCGCCAACCCACAGTACGCCGGCTGCACTTGGGCAGTAGTGGACATCGATGTCACCAAGTACCTGGGCAAGGCGCAAAAACTCAACATCACCCTGCCGGGGTACCTGTTGAATCGCATCGATGAATATGTGTTGAGTCATCCGGAAGAAAAAAGCCGCTCGGGGTTCCTGGCGTCGGCAGCGCTCAAGGTATTGCAGCAGGACCGGTAATTACCTAAGTAAAATCTTACGGTGGTGACGAATACACATCGTGATGATGTCAGCTCGTCGATTCAGATATCCGGAGCACCCCATGCTTGAAAAACCTATCCTGCGTCAAGTGGTTGGCTGGGTGGTAGTGGTGCCGCTGCTGGTCTCGTTTTTAAGGCTGCCATTTCCCCTTGGCTGGTTACTGATACTCGGATCGATTGCAGCATCGGTTTACGGCGTAAGGTTCGCCTCGCGCCATGCCAGCCGACGCGTGACGTTTTTCGCGCTGATCATGACCGTACTCAATGTGATTTCGTTGGCGACGGGTCATGCATCAGTGCTCGTGGCGCTCTATTGGATCTCATGGCTCTATTGGTACCCGTACTATTCCAGTTGGGTTTACTGGAGCTTCTAGCCTGGCGACGAATTTGACCGCAAGAAACGTAGTTTCCTCGCCAGCAGGTGCAGCTACAGTAGCGTCATCCCCATTAACGCCCTTTCGAGGAGCCTGCTCATGACTTACCACTACAAGCTCATGCCCTCCCCCGTCGGTGAACTTACGCTGGTGGCGCGCGAGGGCAAACTCAGCGCTATCCTGTGGGAAGCAGAACGTGCCAACCGCGTGCGCCTGGGTGAATTGATCGAGGCCAACCACAACCCGGTGTTGTTGGAAACCGAGCGCCAATTGACCGAATACTTTGCTGGAACGCGCAATCACTTCGAGCTGGAACTGGACTTCGCAGGCACCGACTTTCAAAAGCAAGTCTGGAAGGCCCTATTGACCATTCCGTTCGGCGAAACCCGCAGCTACAGCCAGATCGCCCAGCAAATCGGCAACCCGAAGGCCGTGCGCGCAGTAGGCGCCGCCAACGGGCGTAATCCGATCTCGATCATCGCACCGTGCCATCGCGTGGTGGGTGCATCGGGCGGGCTGACCGGGTTTGCAGGAGGGCTTGAGGCCAAACAGTATCTATTGACCCTCGAAGATCGCGGCCAAGTCAAAATGGCTTTCTGATCATAGGCCTGGTACAGCCACGCGAACAAAAGCCCGGTAGTCGAATAAACGCTCGAAACCCAACTTGCGATACAGCGGGACGGCGCCCTCCGATGCCTCGAGAAAGCATCGCTGGGCGCCCAGGCTCGACGCATGATTCAGGGCCTCTTGGATCAAACGCGTGGCATAGCCTCTCCCGCGCGAGTTAATGAGCGTGCCAACATCATTAAGCCGGGCCTCTCCATTGCATAGCGACAAGGTCAACGAGCAGCTCACCTGCCCCTCGGCGGACAGGGTGAAGTGATAAAGGCTTTCACCAGCGTCAAGGGCTCTCTGGTGTCGGGCCTGATAATGCGCAGCCACCTCGGGTAGCATCGCGTACGCATTGCCAAGCGGAACGGCCCACTCATTCAAATCCCGTGTCAGGCGGACCTGCACATCACCCTCACCCTCTGATGGAATAAGCGCTGACAATTGGAGCACCATCGCCGTAGTTTTTTCAGCGGGCTGAAAATCGAGCCCGGCAAGCAATTCGCGCAAGCCCTCGACCTTTTGCTCATGAATCACCAGGCGTACTTCAATCAGGGTGCGTCGGATCAGCTCGAGTGTCGCAGCCATTTCATCTCCCAACGGACCGCTGCCAAGACGAATGAACAGCAAATTCAACAGGAAATCATCCTCGTCAACAAAATACGCGTTGATGGCTGCGCAGTAGCGGTGATGCGTCAGGCAGGTGGCGGCAAAATAGTGGTCTTCGGTCAGGTGATAAAGTGTGTCCAGTTCAAAAGCAGGGTCAGCACGCATGGGCAGTTTCCAGATAAAAAACCCAGTCTTGCTCTGGCCGTTTTAGAACGCCGTAGGTTCATGCCTAAATACCTGGCAGAAAACGCTCAATTTTGTTCACATGCTAAGTTGTAAAAAGAAATTTCAGCGACTGCCCGCGGTCAGTATTTTCATCACCCTTTTTGAGGAAAAACGGTCATGAAATTCTCTGCAGTCTCCCAAACCCTGTCCCGTTGGGCAGGCAGTCCCAGGACCTTCTACGCGGCAGTCGCGCTGATTCTCCTATGGAGCCTGAGCGGGCCGTACTTTCACTACAACGACACCTGGCAACTGATCATCAACACCTCCACCACCATCATCACCTTCCTGATGGTGTTCCTGATTCAGAACACGCAAAACCGGGATAACGACATCCTGCATATCAAGATCGATGAACTCTTGCGCGCATCCAAGGACGCACAGAATGCCGTGCTCAGCCTGGATGGCCTGGACCGCAAAGAACTTGAAAGACTGCGCAAGGAGTACCGCAGCATTGGCAGCAGCGACAAGGTGAGTTTGAACAGCAGTTGCGGGGCCGAGGCCGACGATGCAGCGCAGATCAAGACTGACCTGAACCAGGCCTGAAAAAAACGGCGGTTGGAGTGATCCAATCGCCGTTTTTTATTTCACGTAATAGCCTCAGCCATCACCTTGATGCCCCTTGCCATAGGTCGATGCCAGGGCTCGGGCTTTTTGCAGACGCTCTTCGAGCTTGGGCAGCGTTTCATCCACCAGTGCTTTTATTTCCGGCACATCCGACGCCGCACCTTCTTTTTTGAACAGGGCGATGGCGTCCTCGTTTTCCTTGACCTGTTGCGCGGTATAGGCAGCGTCAAAGGAGTCGCCGTCCTTGAGTTCGGGCATCAGGGTTTCGGCTTTATCAACGATCTTTTCCCGAGGTGCTACCGGCAAGTCGAGCTTCTTGGCGATGGCTGCCAAGTGCTGGTTGGCCAGGGTACGTTCGTTGATGACCTCGATGGTGTAGTCCTTGATCTCTTGGGATGAGGTCTTGGCGTGGGCCATGCGACTGGTTTCGATATCGGCCATGCCTTTGGCCGAAGCCTGCTCGATGAATTCGGCAGGCGACTGGGCGAAAGCATTGCTGGCGCCGAGGCCCAGCAGCATCGCGAAACTGGCGGTGCGTAACCGGATAGCCATGCGGCTCATGATGGGTTCCTCCAGGGCAAAAATAAGTGCGGGGAAAACACGCCCCGCCCTGAGTTCGAATTTTTTGCGCGGCAAAGGTTTAGAAAAAACCTGCCAGTGCGACGAACGGTCGTGGATGCGTCAGGCCGGTTTATTGCCGAACAGGCCCGGCAGCGCGTGCGCCAAAGCATTGATGGCGAAGCCGATAAACATCACGCCACAGAGCCTGGTGATAAGGATTTCATGACGCTGATACACCGTACGCACCCGCTGGGCGCCGACCACGCCGATCAGAATCGCGTAGGCCAGCAGGCCACCGATAAAGCTCAGGAAAATCAGCGAGGGCAGCATCGACCAGGTCAGCAACTCTGCACGGCTGGACAGCAACGCCGTGAAGGTCGCCACGGCAACCGGATACGCCTTGGGGTTGGTCAGGCCGAACAGAATGCCATGCCAGAACGGATGCCGCGCCGCGCCCTGGGGCGCATCGCTGTTGCGGCGCTGGGTGCGGATCGCCCGCCAGCCGAGCCAGAACAGATACACACCGCTGAGCACACCCAGTACATCGAACGCGCTGCTGCCGACTTCCCGCGCACCGACGATGGCAATCAGCGCCGTGCTGCACCACACCACATCGCCGAGCAAATGCCCACACAGGAAACCCGCCCCGGCACGTCGACCACGGGCAGCGCCGATGCCGAACACAGCCAAGACACCCGGGCCAGGGGTAATACCGTAGATAAAACCCGATGCAAGGACGGCGAGCAGCAAGGAGGGGGTCATAGGTAGGCTCTGACAGACGTGTGAAGGTGATTGATTCTGCATGTTTCAGCGCGGCGGGTAAAACTTCATTCCCGCATAAGGCTTGGCGCGACACGCTTGCAGGCGCGAGGCCAAGTCGCCGACATGGGCCTCCAGTTTATGGCCGTCAGGATCGAGGAAATAAAACGACGCGCCTTCGCTGCGGTTGTCGCGCCACTCCTGCACGCCAGCCGCCCGCAGGCGCTCGACCAGCGCGGCGAAAAGAGCGGCCTCGACGTTGAACGCATAGTGGGTATAGTCCGCCGCTGGCACGCTCGGACGCAACGGGTCCAGTGACAGGCAAAGCCACAGGCCGGGTAATGACAGGTAGGCACCGTTGTCCCAGGTGGCGTCAAGCTGGAGGTGCAACAACTCATGATAAAAACTGACGCTGCGCGGCACATCGGTCACGGCCAGGGTCAGGTGGTTAAAGCCGCTGAGCATGTAGATTTCCCGTGGTTATTGGTGACCGTCTGACAATACACTCCGCACCCGCCCAATCAACCACTGCAACCCCGAATCCCCACCCCGCCGCGCATGCCAGGCCAGTTCAAAGGCAAATGACGGAATATGAAAGGGCGGTGGCACGGCCAACAGGCGTGCATGATCGATATCCAGTAAACCCCGGGATGACACCGTCAAAATCAGGTCCGTGCCCTCGATCAACTGTGGCGCCACGCCCCAATGCGGCAAGCTGATCGCCACATGCCGCCGTTCACGTATCGCGTGTAGGGCCCGTTCGATTTCCGGCGTGCCACTGCCACGCATCTCCAGCAGCACATGGGGGCGTGCGAGGTAAGTCGGCAGATCCAGCACGCCGCTGGGTGCAAGGCTGCTGCGGTCGACCAGGCAGGTGTAATGCTCTGCAAACAAAGGCGTAGTACGCAGTTCGGCGGGCATATCGGGGAATACGCCAGCCGCCAGGTCGAGATCGCCATTGAGCACGCCATCGACCATACCTTCACGGCTGGCCTGGATGATCTGCAGATCGATGCCAGGCGCTTCATGGCGTAGGACGCGGACCAAGCTGGGCAGGATAATCGCCGCGCTGTAGTCCGACATCGCCACACGAAACCGGCGCTTGGCCGAAACCGGGTCAAAACGATTCGGTGCCAGCAACGTCTGCACTTGGGCAAGGGCTTCGGTCAACGGCACCGCCAGCTCCAGGGCACGCGCCGTTGGGATCAGCGTCCCGCCCTGGCGCACCAGCAACGGGTCACCGAGCATATCGCGCAAGCGCGCCAACGCATGGCTGACTGCCGGCTGGCTCAGGTGCAGGCGCTCGGCAGCGCGGGTGACATGTTGCTCGCTGAGCAAGGCGTCGAGGATCACCAGCAGGTTCAGGTCGATGCGGCGCAGATCATTCATCAGCTGCATGCTCGGCATAAGAATTTGGAATTTAAATTTGCGTGACGAATAGCCTAGAGTCCAGCAAAACCTCTGGGAGATTTGAAATGACGACGTTGCATTGGCTGGGTTTGTTAGCGCTGGCGGTGATTGCCGGGGCGGTGGTGCCGTTTCAAAGTGCGATCAACGCCAATCTCGGGCGCGGGCTCGGGCATCCGTTGTGGGCCACCCTGGCGTCATTGCTGGTAAGCATCATCGTGCTGCTGCCAGTGATAGTGGCGCTGCGTTTACCACTGCCGAGCCTGGCCTTTATCAGCAAGGCACCCTTGTGGATGTGGGCCGGCGGCGCGTTCGGCGTATGTTTTATTTCGTTGGCGTTGATACTGCTGCCCAAGCTGGGCGCATCGGGGTTTATTGCGTTGGCCATGGCCGGACAGATTCTTGCATCGTTGCTGCTCGACCATTTCGGTTTGTTCGGCCTGGTGGAACGCCAACTGAATACGCCACGGGTGCTGGGGGCGGTGTTGTTGATCGGCGGCGTGGCGTTAATTCAGTTCAGCGCAGCACCCGCCCGGGCGCTGGCAACTACCGGCTGATCAGATCGAACGTTTGTGCAATCTCAACGGCGCTCGGCAGCCAGGCGATTGATCTCGGCCTGCTCCACCACCGGCTGCGGCGCGCCATGGCTGGCGGCTTGCAACATCGCCCGGCCGACGGTCTCGGTGCTTACCACCCAAGCCGGTTTTACCCGACGCACAAACGAGAGCACAGGCCCGAGCACGCTGTAGAAAGATTGGTACAGCGGCGTTTTCGAACGCACGCCATGCAGCGGCTGGATAATCCCCGGACGGAACAGGTACACCGCCTTGAACGGCAGCCGCAGCAAGGCATTCTCGGACTTGCCCTTGACCCGCGCCCACATCGACTTGCCCGCCTCGGAACTGTCCGTGCCGGCACCGGACACATAGATAAAGGTCATCTGCGGATTAAGCCGCGCCAGCGTACTGGCAGCGACCAGGGTCAGGTCATAGGTGAGATGGGTGTACCGCGCTTCGTTCATGCCCGCCGAGGAAACGCCGAGACAGAAGAAACACGCGTCAAAGCCTTGCAACAGGTTTTCCAGGGGTTGGAAATCCAGCATGTCGCTGTGCAACACCTGGTGCAGCTTGCCGTGCTCCTGGGTCAGGGGCATACGGCCGACGGCGACGACTTCCTGCACATCAGCCGCCAGCAGGCATTCGCGCAGCACGCCCTGCCCGACCATGCCGGTGGCGCCGAATAACAGAACTCTCATCAGGGGACCTCAGCGGCAAGCCGCAAGCTTGCTCAAGTTAAACGCATTCAGCGTATAGCTTAACGCTTGCGGCTGAAGGCTGCCCCCTATCAAAACGCGCTACGAAAAATCTCTTCGATCTGACGTTGATCCGCTCGCCGTGGATTGGTCAGCCCGCACGCGTCCTTCAACGCATTGGCAGCCAGCAGCGGGAGTTCGCGCAGGCCAGCGGGAATATCCACGTCCTGGGACAAGCGGCGAATTGCTGCAATGGCCGCCTGCGCGCCCTCTTCCACCGTGATGCCCTTGATATCCGCGCCGAGGGCACGAGCCACGTCGCTCAGGCGTTTGGCACTGACACTGGCATTGAAGCTCTGCACATGGGGCAATAACACCGCGTTGCACACGCCATGGGGCAAGTCGTACAAACCGCCCAACTGGTGGGCCATGGCATGCACAAAACCCAGGGACGCGTTGTTGAAGGCCATGCCGGCGAGAAACTGCGCGTAGGCCATGTTCTCCCGTGCCGCCATGTCACTGCCATCGCGCACCGCCAGGCGCAGGTTGGCGCTGATCAGCTCGATGGCCTTGATGGCGCAGGCGTCGGTGATCGGCGTAGCAGCGGTGGACACATAGGCTTCGATGGCGTGGGTCAGCGCATCCATGCCAGTGGCAGCGGTGAGCCCCTTGGGCATGCCGACCATCAGCGCCGGGTCATTGACCGACAGCAGCGGCGTAACATTGCGATCAACGATGGCCATTTTCACGTGGCGGGTTTCGTCGGTGATGATGCAGAACCGTGTCATCTCGCTGGCAGTGCCGGCGGTGGTGTTGATAGCTACGAGCGGCAGTTGCGGCTTGCTCGATTGGTCGACGCCCTCGTAATCGCCGATACGCCCGCCGTTGGTGGCGCACAGCGCGATGCCCTTGGCGCAATCATGGGGCGAGCCGCCGCCCAGGGACAACACAAAATCGCAGGCATTTTGCTGTAGCAGCGCCAGGCCCTTCTCGACGTTTTCCACCGTGGGGTTGGGCCTGGCGCCGTCGTAGATCGCCGAATCGATATCCTGCATCGCCAGCTTCTCGGCGATCATGCTGGCCATGCCGGCTTTGGCCAGGCCGGCATCGGTGACGATCAAGGCTTTACGAAAGCCATAATTGCGAATGGCGATCATGGCTTCGTCGAGGCAGTCGCTGCCCATGATGTTGACGGCGGGGATGAAGAACGTGCTGCTCATGGTCAATCCTCAGAGGCTTTATGCCCACAGAATCAACCTGTACCGCATGGCGCATCTTGATCAGGATCAACGTCGGCTCGTGATAAAGTCACCGCCCAGCCGATTTCGAGTAGACCCGCCGCAATGAAGGATTTCCAGGATATTGACGCCCACCTTGAAGACTGGAGCGCCCTGCGCGCTGCCCTCGACTTCAGCGGGATTCTGATCGGCAACGGCGCCAGTCGTACGATTTGGGAAGACTTCGCCTACGATTCGCTGTTCGAAAACGCCCGCACCGTTGAAGAAAAACCCCTGAGCCAGTCCGAACTCAGCGTATTTGACGCCCTGCAAACCCGCAGCTTCGAACAGGCCCTGGGCGCCTTGAAGACCACCAGCCGGGTCAACAAGGCCCTGGCGGTGAGTTCGGCGGCGCCGCGTAACCGTTACTACGCGATCAAGGAAGCGCTGATCAACACCATTCATGCCGTGCACATTCCCTGGCGCCTGGTGCAGCCGTCGACGCTGACGACGATCAACGCAGAATTGGCCAACTACGCCACCGTCTTCACCAGCAACTACGACTTGCTCAACTACTGGGCGATCCTGCACACGCCGGGCATTGATGACCTGTTCCGCAGCGCCGACTCAAGCTTCGACCTGCGCAATACCCATACCGATGCCACGCGCATCCTCTACCTGCACGGCGGCCTGCACCTGGTGCGCAACCTCGATGGCACGGCACGCAAACTGCCGTCCACCGACAGCACCTTGCTCAGCAGCTTTGCGATCAACAACACGATCAAGACCCTGGACGATGTGCCGCTGTTCGTCAGTGAAGGCAAGGTAGAAGAGAAGCTCAAGAGCATCCGCAGTTCGGATTACCTGTCGTTCTGTTATGAGCAACTGCTGAGCCATGAAGGCGCGTTGTGCATCTTCGGCCACGACTTGGGACCGCAGGATCAACACCTGGTGGATGCAATTCGCCAAGCCAGCATCAGCACCCTGGCGATCTCGGTGTCGGGGCGCAGCGATGGGTTTATCCGCCAGCAGAAGCGGCGGTATTTGGAGTTGTTTGAGGGCAGTGGGGTGGCGCTGAAATTCTTCGCGGCGCGTACGCATCCGCTGGGTAACCCGGCGCTTTCAGTCCCGGTCGAACGCTGATCCAGTGAACAAAGAAAATCAAATGTGGGAGGGGGCTTGCTCCCGATAGCAGAGAGTCAGCTACAGATGAGCTGACTGATCCACCGCAATCGGGAGCAAGCCCCCTCCCACACTGACCGCATTTCAGGTTGCGGCAAGCGTTACTCCTCCGAGCTGTGCACCACCACCAGCAACTGCGCCTGCACCTCTCCCACCGAACGAAGGCGGTGGGGCTTCTGCGCATTGAAATGCAAAGCATCACCACGCTCCAGCAACACCCGCTCGTTCATGAAATCCACTTCCACCCGGCCTTCATGCACGAACAGAAACTCCTCCCCCAAATGCTCCTTGAAGGTCTTGTCGGTGAACTGGGCCGGTGGGTAGATGATGAATGGCAGCAGGCTGCGCTCGCTGACTTGATGGGCCAGCACCGCATAACCCGGCGAGGTGTCGGGACGTTCGTGGCTGCGCACCAGGCTGTAGCTGTCGAGGCTGACCTTGTCTTCGCTGAACAGCTCTTCGACCTTCACGTTCAACGCCTTGGCCAGTTTCAACGCAGCGGCAATGGAGGGCGTGTTGAGTCCGCGCTCGACTTTCGACAGGTAACTCTTGGTCATCCCGGATTTTTCAGCCAGGGCCTCAAGGGTCACGCCAAGTTTTTTTCTCAATAATTTCAAACGGATAGACATTTGCTGCGGTTAATCCCTGCAGAAAGCGATGAGCCGTGCTTGCTTATGACACATAGTGTCATATAGCATCATTCGTGTCATTTGCATTCACCCAACGACCTTGCGAGCAGCGGGCGAGCAGCAAATCCGACGTCCATTGAACCACCCAAAGGACACCGATATGGCCAAGACATTAGCACTCCCAAAAGAACAACTGGTCAAGCAAGCCCTGAGCCAGATGCAAAACAATCTGGCAGATAATACGTGGACCGACCGGCAAAAGCTGGCGCTGACCTGCCGAATTCTGTTCGAGCACGGTCACGACTCCGGCCTGGCGGGGCAGATCACTGCGCGCGGGCCCACCCCTGGCACCTACTACACCCAGCAATTGGGCCTGGGTTTTGACGAAATCACCGCCAGCAACCTGCTGCTGGTCAACGAAGACCTTGAAGTGTTGGAAGGCCATGGCATTCCCAACCCGGCCAACCGTTTTCATACCTGGGTGTACCGCGGCCGCCCGGATGTAAACTGCATCATCCATACGCACCCGACGCACATTGCCGCGCTGTCGATGCTGGAAGTGCCTCTGCAGGTGTCACACATGGACCTCTGCCCACTGTACGAAGACTGCGCCTTCCTGCAGGCCTGGCCCGGCGTGCCCGTGGGCAATGAAGAAGGGGAAATCATCACCACGGCCCTGGGCGACAAGCGCGCCATTTTGCTTTCGCACCATGGCCAGTTGTCCACGGGCGCCAGCATCGAAGAGGCTTGCGTCATCGCACAGCTGATCGAACGTGCGGCCAAGTTGCAGTTGCTGGCGATGGCCGCAGGCACCGTCAAGCCGATCCTGCCGGAGCTGGGGCGCGAAGCCCATGACTGGATCTCCAAGCCCAAGCGCCATGGCGCCGCGTTCAACTATTACGCCCGGCAGAACCTGCGCACGCACGCCGATTGCCTGAACTGATTGCCCCTTTTTGACCGGAGTTTGCCCATGTCCAACCCAACTATCCACGGCATCATTGGCTACACCATCACCCCGTTCAGCGCCGACGGCCAGCGTATTGACCTCGACGCCCTCGGGCGCTCCATCGACCGCTTGATCGACAGCGGCGTCCACGCCATCGCGCCCTTGGGCAGCACCGGCGAAGGCGCCTACCTGAGCGACGCGGAGTGGGACGAAGTCAGCGCCTACAGCATCAGGAAAGTCGCCAAGCGTGTGCCGACCATTGTCAGCGTATCCGACCTGACCACCGCCAAGGCCGTGCGCCGGGCACGCTATGCCGAAGCGCACGGCGCCGATGTGGTGATGGTACTGCCCGCCTCGTACTGGAAGCTCAGCGAAGCGGAAATCCTCGCCCACTACGCCGCGATTGGCGACAGCATCGGCGTACCGATCATGCTCTACAACAACCCGGCCACCAGCGGCACCGACATGTCGGTGGAGCTGATCCTGCGCATCCTCAAGCAGGTCGACAACGTGACCATGGTCAAGGAGAGCACCGGCGATATCCAGCGCATGCATCAGCTGAAACTGCAGAGTGACGTGCCGTTCTACAACGGTTGCAACCCGCTGGCCCTGGAGGCTTTCGCCGCCGGTGCCAAAGGCTGGTGCACCGCGGCGCCTAACCTGATCCCCCAACTCAACCTGGATTTGTACCAGGCAGTGCTGGCTAATGACCTGAACCAGGCGCAGGAGCTGTTCTACCGCCAGTTGCCGCTGCTGCAATTTATCCTCAAGGGCGGGTTGCCGGCGACGATCAAGGCTGGGTTGCGCTTGACCGGGCTGGAAGTGGGTAATCCACGCCTGCCGGTATTCCCGCTGAGTGAAGCCGGGATCGAGCAACTAAAAACACTTCTGAAGTAAACACCCCGCCCCTGTAGGAGCGAGCTTGCTCGCGAAGAACGCCAACGATAACGCAGCACATCGGGTGTTCGGGTCGCCTGTTCGTTTTTCGCGAGCAAGCTCGCTCCTACAGAAGATGGCACTTCAATAGAGACAAATGACAATAATTCTCGATATCATTCGCGACTTTTCCACGTCGTGCTTCGTCAAGAAGGATATCCATGTCTCGTCCCAAGCCCGACCCGTCGTCGGCCGATGCCTGTCGCGGGTTTTATGCAGATATTCTGTATTTCCTGCGTAAACGCACGGACAACGCCAGCGACGCGGCGGACATGACCCAGGATGTCTTTACCCAATGGCTGGGCTACCGCGACCGGGCCAAGGTCGAGCAGCCACGGGCGTTTCTGTTCCAGATGGCGCGCAACCTGCTGCGCGATCACTGGCGCAAACAGAAGGTACGGCAGACCATCCACTCTGAACCCGCCGAAATGGATGCCGAGCCGGTCACCGACGAGCAGCACGACCCCATGGCCGCCGCCCTGCGCCTGCAACGTCTGGAACAGTTGAAAGAAGTCCTCGCCGAACTCTCGCCCCGCCGGCGAGAAGCCCTTATGCTGCACCGCTTCGAAGGCCTGAGCCAGGTGCAGATCGCAGAGCGCATGGGCATTTCGACCAGCATGGTAGAAAAGCACATCGCCTTTGCCCTGCTGCATTGCAAGCGACGCCTTCAACCCGACCCCGGCACGGAGCAGCCAGAATGAACCGCCTGAGCGACATCGACGCCCTGGACATCGAAGCAAGCGACTCCATCGACGCCCAAGCCGCCAGTTGGTTTGCACGCAACTGCAACGAGGCGAGCCGCGTCGACCGCAAAGCCTTTGCTGCCTGGCAAGCCGTGCCTGCGCACGCGCGCGCCTATGCCGAATTCGAACAGTTGTGGGCCGACCTGGCCCAATTGCAACAACTGAACAAACCCGTGCCATTGGCCCAGCGCAAGCCCAGCCTCTGGCGCCCTGCCCTGGCGGTGGCCGCTGCCCTGCTCTGCGCCGTGATGGCAACGCCTCTCGGCGCGCCCCGCGAGCTGTATCACAGCCAGATCGCCACCCAGGCCAAGGGCATGCGCACGTTGAACCTGCCCGATGGCAGCAGCTTGTTTGTGAATGCCAACACCCGCATCCGTGTGGAGTTCAACGCCCACCAACGCATCCTGCACCTGGACAAGGGCCAGTTGTATATCGAAGCGGCCGCCGACAAGGAGCGCCCACTTTACGTACAGGCCGGCGAGTCGAACGTACGGGTGGTGGGCACCGGTTTTGATGTGCGTCGCGGCCAGCAGCAACTGGTGGTCAGTGTTGCCCATGGCCAAGTGGCGTTCGAAGCGGATGGCAAAAGCCCGGTCACTCTGCTCGGCGCCCGGCAACGCGCTGCTTACAACTACGCCAAGGGCACCTTGCAACAGCAAACCCTCAGCGCCGAAGAAGTGGCCGATTGGCGCAGCGGGCACTTGTCGTTTCGTAATCGCGAGCTGGCCAGCCTGATCGACGAATTGAGCTTGTACCGTCCCCAACAACCGTTGCAGGTCAACAAGGCCGTCGCCCAACTCAAGGTGTCGGGCAACCTTGACGTGAATGACCCGGACGCCCTGCTCAGCGCCCTGCCCGCATTGTTACCGGTGAAAACCGTGGTATCGACCGATGGCATTGTGAGAATCGAGCCAAGCAAATAGCCTGCATAATCCACACATGAGAATATTTTGCATTCGCATGTGTGGATTTTTTTGCCTGCCCCGTCTCCTTCCTGTCTGCGTTTGATACGCACACCTTTTTGGCTACTTAGCCGCACCGGGGGATTTCATGTTTCGCGCGCCTTGCCACGCTTCGCACCTGTTTCTTCGACCGACGCTCATCGCTACCTGCCTGGCCTTCAGCCTCAGCGCCCAGGCCGCGTCGTTCAAGCTGCAACTGCCGGCCCAGTCGTTGGCCACGTCCCTGAGCCAGGTGGCGCAACAGGCTAAAATCCAGCTGCTGTTCGATGAAAGCCTGCTCAAGAACCTGCAAGCGCCGGCACTCAACGGTGACTACACAGCGGAAGCGGCGATTCGCTCCCTGCTCAAGAATGGCGACTTCACCCTGATCAAGGTCGGCAGCACCTATGTCGTGCGCCCGGATGAGGGCAAGACCACCCAAAGCGGCGCGATCCAGCTGGACACGTTAAGCGTGATCGGCACCGGCAACGAAGTGAACTCCAGCACGGTCAACCGCTCCACCCTGACCCAGGCCGATATCGACCGCTACCAGTCCAATAACATCCCGAGCCTGTTGCAGACCCTGCCCGGCGTCAGCCAGGGCGGCTCGCTGAAACCCGGCGGCCAGACCATCAACATCCGTGGTTTCGGTGATGCCGAAGACGTACCGCTGACCGTGGACGGCGCCACCAAGACTGGCTTTGAGCGCTACCAGCAAGGCACCGTATTTATCGAGCCTGAGCTGATCAAGCGCATCGAAGTGGAAAAAGGCCCCAACTCGCCGTTCACCGGCAATGGCGGCTTCGGCGGCACGGTCAACATGATTACGAAGGATGCCCCGGACCTGCTCAAGGACGGCCGCAACAGCGGCGCGATGCTCAAATACGGCTACTCCAGCAATGACCATGAACAGGTCTACAGCGGTGCGGTGTATGGTCGTACCGACGATGGTCGCTTCGACGCGCTGGCCTACCTGACGCAACGGGACGGCGGCGATATGAAGGTGGCCGCCAAGTTGCCCAACGAGAACAACCAGTACCCCATCAACCCCCAGCGCCTGCCCAACAGCGCCCAGGATGTGGACGGCAAGCTGTTCAAGGTCAACGCCCATTTCACCGATGAGCACAGTGTCGGCCTGTCGTACTCGCGCTCCCACAGCAACCGCTGGACGCCGTTTTCCGCCGCGAGCTATCCGACGCCGCCCACCCAGTTCAACATCGACCGCTACGGCTACGAAGGGGCGTTGAGGCGTTTCCTGGCCCACCGTGACACGGTCGACACCACCTGGTCGGGCAAGTACGAATACCAGCCCCTGGACAACCCGCTGGTGGACTTGACCATCAAGTATTCCCAGTCCGACACCGAGCAGACCGACGAGCGTGACGCCACCGCGTTTTTCCAGCTGGCCACCGGCGGGCGCAAGATGGACACGTCCTATACCGACAAGAACCTCGATATCCGTAACGTCAGCCTGTTCGATACCGGCCCCTTGCAGCACGCCGTAACCGTCGGCGGGCAGATCCGCAAGCATGTCCGCGAAACCGAAATGTGGATGCCCGGCGCCACCTACAACACAGCGCGCTACAACTACGGGCACTTCCAGCCGGGCTTTATGCCCCACGGCAAGGTCGACACCAACAGCTTCTTTATCCAGGACGCGGTGACCATCGGCGACGTGACGATTACGCCGTCCCTGCGCTACGACCATGTGCGCAACCGCGGCGAAGGCAACGATGCGCCCTACTACAACAACCCCGACCCGGCCGTTGGCCACGACTACAGCGACCGCACCTACACAGGCTGGTCGCCACGCGTGGCGCTGTTCTGGACCGTGACACCGAATGTCGGGCTGTTCGCCAACTGGAGCCAGACCTGGCGTGCGCCGGTGATCGACGAACAATATGAAGTCCAGGGCCTGGGCAGCCGTACCGCCACCAGCGTGGACCTGGACCCGGAACGCATCACCTCGATCACCCTGGGCAACATCACCAGCTTCGACAACCTGATCGCCCAGGACGATAACCTGCAGCTGCGCACCACCCTGTTCCACAACAAAGTCGAAGACGAAATCTTCAAGGCCACCGGCGTGGGTTGCCAGAACCAGGCCATCAACGGCGGCAGCATTGCCTCTGCGTGCCCGCCGGGACCGATGTCCAACTACCGCAATATCGGTGGCATGACCATCAAGGGCGTCGAGCTGGAGTCGATCTATAACTCCACCTACCTGTTTGGTTCGGTGTCGTTCGCCTATGCCAAGGGCCAGCACCAAGGCGCCTACACCAACCCCTGGGGCTCTGATGTGGCAGCGCGGGATATCCCGCCGACCAAATGGGTGCTGGTCTTGGGTACCCACATCCCCGCCTGGGATGCCCAGGTGGGCTGGATGGGCCAGTTCATCGGTGCCACCGACCGCCTGCCCAGCGACAAATACTCCGGTGGCCCGGGCTCCGGTGTGGGTGACTTGTTCTTCGACCAGTACGGCAACAAGCGCTACAACACCCAGGGCCTGTTCGCCAAATGGACCCCGCAGCAGGCGTACCTCAAAGGCACCGAGGTCAACTTCACCGTGGACAACCTGTTCAACGAAAACTTCCGCCCGGCCTTGAGCGGCGACCGCGCCTACACCAAGGGCCGCGATGCGAAGATCAGCGTGACGCGATTCTTCTGATTGCTGAACCTGTAGGAGCGAGCTTGCTCGCGAAAATCGCCAACGCTGACACGAGGGCACCTGATGCCCCGAAGCGTCCTTATGTTTTTCGCGAGCAAGCTCGCTCCTACAAAAACTCTGTATTCAGGCCAGGTAGCCATCCCCGCGCAGCAGGGTTTCCAGACAATGTTCCGTGATGTGGTAGAACGCCTTGAGCTCCTGGATTTTCACCAGCAACTGCGCGTTGTCCAAAGGCTGCGCACGCTTGACCGCAAGAATCATCTTGTTCTTGTTGGTATGTTCCAACGAGATGAACTCAAACACCTTGGTCTCATAGCCGCAGGCTTCGAGGAACAACGCACGCAAACTGTCGGTGACCATTTCCGCCTGCTGGCCCAGGTGCAGACCGTATTGCAGCATCGGCTTGAGCAGCGCCGGGCTCTGGATCTGCAGGCGAATCTGCTTGTGGCAGCAAGGCGAACACATGATGATCGACGCGCCGGAACGGATGCCGGTGTGGATCGCATAATCAGTGGCAATGTCACAGGCATGCAGGGCGATCATCACGTCCAGTTCGCTCGGCGCCACGCTGCGCACATCCCCACACTTGAACACCAGTCCCGGGTGCTCAAGGCGCGCGGCGGCGGCGTTGCACAGAGTGACCATGTCTTCGCGCAATTCAACGCCGGTGACCTCGCCCTCGGCCTTGAGGGTATTGCGCAGGTAGTCATGGATGGCGAAAGTCAGGTAACCCTTGCCCGAGCCGAAATCGGCAACGCGCACCGGTTGATCGAGCTTCAACGGCGACGATGTCAGCGCATGGCTGAACACTTCGATGAACTTGTTGATCTGCTTCCACTTGCGCGACATCGATGGGATCAGCGCCTGCTTGGCGTCGGTCACACCGAGGTCGGCGAGGAACGGCCGGCTCAGGTCGAGGAAGCGGTTCTTTTCACGGTTATGCTCGGCCGACGGCGCCTCACGCAGTTGTTGCGGCTTGCTTTTGAACAGCGAGCTTTTGTTCCTCTTGCTGTATTCCAATTGGGCTTCGTCGGTCAGCGACAGCAAGTGCGCGTTCTTGAATGACGCAGGCAACAGCTCGGCAATCGCCGCCACGCCGTCGGCCGAGGGGAAATTCTTGGTGATGTCGCGGGTCTTGTAGCGGTACACGAAGGACAGGCACGGCTGGTCTTTGACGGTGACCGGCTTGATGATCAGCCGTTGCAGCTCGGCTTCCTCACCGACGTACTTGGCCAGCACCAGCTTGATAAAGGCGTTTTGCGCAAGGCTTGCGCTCAGCAATTGGATGAACTGGGCGTGATGATCCGGCGCAGGGTTGGCGGGTTGAGCGGTGACGGACATGAACAAAAACGCCTCGGGCAAAGAATGCCGGGCATTTTAGGGGGGATAACCCTCAACGGCACGGAGTTATTTGACCAATGGTCAGTTCCAGCAGCCACAGTAGATCCAAATGCGGGAGGGGGCTTGCCCCCGATTGCAGTGTGTCAGCCAACAGATTCATTGACTGGTGCACCGCCATCGGGAGCAAGCCCCCTCCCACATTTGGAACTGAGTTGGCCGGGCTATTCGAGTACCACCAGGCGATTAGGCAGCTCATTGCGCGTTTGCGTCACCGGCACATGCACCTTGAGCAACTCGCCACAGGCCTCAACACAGGCGATGAACCCGGCCAAGGTCTGGCCCTGCTTCACCTGCTGGGTAAACGCCTGGACGATGGCATCCCAGTTGCTGTCATCCAGGCGCTGGGAAATCCCGTCATCCACCAGGATCTCCACGTAACGCTCCGCCTCGCTGACAAAAATCAGCACGCCGGTGCTGCCCACGGTGTGGTGCAGGTTCTGCTCCAGGAACTGCCGGCGCGCCAGGTTGGACGCACGCCAGTGGCGTACTGAACGCGGGATCAGCCGGGTGGTGACCTTGGGCAAGCGGAACACCAGGCACAACACAATGAAAGTCGCCCACTGCGCCAACAACAAGGTGTACATGGTCAGGTAGCCCGACAGGTAATGCACCACGCCAGGCACCACCAACGCGATCAAGCTCGCCCACAATAATGGGATGTAAGCGTAGTCATCGGCACGCGCCGCCAGCACCGTTACCAACTCCGCGTCGGTGGTTTTCTCGACCCGGGCGATGGCTTCGGCGACTTGGCGTTGCTCGTGTTCAGTCAGTAATGCCATGGTTGTAGATGCTCTTTTCTAGTTATTGTCATTACCAGCCCCCCGAAGCCCCGCCGCCGCCGAAGCCACCGCCGCCGCCCCGGAAACCACCGCCACCGCCTCCCCCACCGCCACCGCGTCCACTGCTGCTGAGAATGGCCAGCAGGATAGCGCCCACCGGCAGGCCCATGCGATTGCACAGCCACAACACGCCGATCAGCAGGATAAACAAGCCGATGGAAAATCCGGGATTATCCTTGGCAAAGTTGGCATCTGCCACATGGGCCGGCACTGCCAAGGGGTCGCCGCCCACCACCTGCACCATCGCGGCCACGCCGTCGCTAATGCCTTGGCTGAAGTTACCGGCCTTGAACTTGGGCAGGATCACCTGATTGATGATCACCCAGGACTGCGCATCCGTCAGCACACCTTCCAGGCCGTAACCGACTTCGATGCGCACTTTGCGGTCATCACGGGAGACGATCAGCAGCGCGCCGTTGTCCTTGCCCTTCTGGCCAATGCCCCACTGGCGGCCCAATTGATAACCGTAGTCTTCAATGGGCACGCCCTGCAGGTCGGGCACGGTGACCACCACGACCTGGTCGCCCGAGCTTTGCTCCAGCGCCTGCAACTGCTGGGTCAGTTGCCCGCGCACCGCCGGGTCGATCATCTGCGCGCTGTCCACCACACGCCCGCTCAGCGCCGGGAAGGTCAACGCTGCCTGGGCCACGCCCACGCAGGCCAACAGCCACAGCGCCAGGCCTATCCGTAATAAACGCATCGACACCTCAGTGTGGCCTTATTTGAACTTCACTTGCGGCGCTTTATCGGCGTCGGCACTGGTGGCTTCAAACGTGGCGCGAATTGGCAGGTCGCTGTACATCACGGTGTGCCACAGACGGCCCGGGAAAGTACGGATTTCGGTGTTGTAGGCTTGCACGGTCTGGATGAAATCACGGCGGGCCACGGCGATACGGTTCTCGGTGCCTTCAAGCTGGGATTGCAAGGCCAGGAAGTTCTGGTTGGCCTTGAGGTCCGGGTAGCGCTCGGACACCACCATCAAGCGACTGAGTGCACCGCTCAGGCCATCCTGGGCTTGCTGGAACTGCTTGAGTTTTTCCGGGTTGTCGAGGGTGCTGGCATCCACCTGGATCGAGGTGGCCTTGGCCCGTGCTTCAATCACCGCGGTCAAGGTGTCTTGCTCATGGGCGGCGTAGCCCTTGACCACTTCCACCAGGTTGGGGATCAGGTCGGCACGGCGTTGGTACTGGTTCTGCACCTGGCCCCAGGCCGCCTTGGCCTGTTCGTCCAGGGTCGGGATATTGTTGATGCCGCAACCGCTCAGCACGGTGCTGATCAGTAACAACGCTGCAGCCTTGAAGCCCCAGCGGTAAGTTTGTGCTGCTTGCATGGTGTTTCTCCTGCCCGATCTCGATGGAATTTGATGACTAACCCTACAAACGACGCGCTTGGGGCATAATCCGCCACCACTGGCATGCATCGAGCCAATCAGCTACAAAGATGCCCAGCGCGAAAAAGAGTTCAGAGTGTGCTGCATTTATCTGAACAACACCCGAACAACAATAGACGCTCCCCACATTTTGGCCGATCAGCGTTATCGCTGTGCAGTGAGCCGAAAAAGGATATTCATGAAGAAGCTGTGTTTGCTCGGCCTTGTTGCCACTCTGGCCACCCACCCCGTCTGGGCAGAAACAAAGCCTGCTGCGCTCAAAGACAAGGACGCCTTCGTCAGCGACCTGCTCAAGCAAATGACCCTGGATGAAAAGATTGGCCAATTGCGCCTGATCAGCATCGGCCCGGAAATGCCCCGGGAACTGATCCGCCAGGAAATCGCCGCCGGCCGTATCGGTGGCACGTTCAACTCCATCACCCGCCCGGAAAACCGTCCGATGCAGGACGCGGCCATGCGCAGCCGCTTGAAGATCCCGATGTTCTTCGCCTACGACGTAATCCACGGCCACCGCACGATTTTCCCGATCAGCCTGGCCCTGGCCTCCAGCTGGGACATGGACGCCATCGGCCGCTCCGGGCGCATCGCCGCCCAGGAAGCCGCTGCCGACAGCCTCGACATCACCTTTGCGCCAATGGTCGATATCTCCCGCGACCCACGCTGGGGCCGCACCTCCGAAGGGTTCGGTGAAGACACCTACCTGGTCTCGCGCATTGCCGAAGTCATGGTCAAGGCGTTCCAGGGCACCAGCCCCGCGAATGCCGACAGCCTGATGGCCAGCGTCAAGCACTTCGCCCTGTATGGCGCGGTAGAAGGCGGGCGCGACTACAACGTGGTCGACATGAGCCCGGTCAAGATGTACCAGGACTACCTGCCGCCCTACCACGCGGCAATCAAGGCCGGTTCCGGCGGCGTGATGGTGGCGTTGAACTCGATCAACGGCGTGCCCGCCACCGCCAACACCTGGCTGATGAACGACCTGCTGCGCAGAGACTGGGGCTTCAAGGGCCTGACCGTCAGCGACCACGGCGCGATCTTCGAGCTGATCAAGCACGGCGTGGCCAAGGACGGGCGCGAAGCCGCCAAGCTGGCGATCAAGGCCGGCATCGACATGAGCATGAACGACTCGCTGTACGGCAAGGAATTGCCCGGGCTGCTCAAGTCCGGCGAGATCGAGCAGAGCGACATCGACAACGCCGTGCGCGAAGTGCTCGGCGCCAAGTACGACATGGGCCTGTTCAAGGACCCGTACCTGCGCATCGGCAAAGCCGAGGATGACCCGGCCGACACCTACGCCGACAGCCGCCTGCACCGCGCCGAGGCCCGGGATATCGCACGCCGTAGCCTGGTGTTGCTGAAGAACCACAACGAAACCCTGCCGTTGAAAAAATCCGCGACCATTGCCCTGGTCGGCCCGCTGGCCAAGGCCCCCATCGACATGATGGGCAGTTGGGCCGCTGCCGGCCGGCCTGCGCAATCGGTGACCCTGCTCGATGGCCTGAACGCGGTGATCGGCGAGAAGGGCAAAGTGATCTATGCCCGCGGCGCCAACATCACCGGCGACAAGGCGGTGCTCGATTACCTCAACTTCCTTAACTTCGACGCCCCGGAAGTGGTGGATGACCCGCGCCCTGCCCAAGTGCTGATCGACGAAGCAGTGAAAGCGGCAAAGAATGCCGACGTGATCGTCGCGGCGGTGGGCGAGTCCCGTGGCATGTCCCACGAATCGTCGAGCCGCACCGATTTGAACATCCCGCAAAGCCAGCGCGACTTGATCAAGGCCTTGAAAGCCACCGGCAAGCCGTTGGTACTGGTGCTGATGAACGGCCGTCCGCTGTCGATTTTAGATGAGAGCCAGCAGGCCGACGCGATCCTGGAAACCTGGTTCGCCGGCACCGAAGGCGGCAACGCCATCGCCGACGTGCTGTTCGGTGACTACAACCCGTCGGGCAAGCTGCCGATCACCTTCCCGCGTTCGGTGGGGCAGATTCCCACCTACTACAACCACCTGACCATTGGCCGGCCATTCACCCCAGGCAAGCCGGGCAACTACACCTCGCAGTACTTCGATGACACCACAGGTCCGCTGTTTCCATTTGGCTATGGCCTGAGCTACACCACGTTCAGCCTGGCGGACATGGCATTGTCGTCCACCACCCTGAACAAGACCGGCAAGCTCGACGCCAGCGTCACGGTGAAGAACACCGGCAAGGTTGATGGCGAAACCGTGGTGCAGTTGTATATCCAGGACGTGGCCGGCTCGATGATCCGCCCGATCAAGGAGCTGAAGAACTTCCAGAAGGTCATGCTCAAGGCCGGCGAAGAACGCACGCTGCACTTCACCATCACCGAGGAGGACTTGAAGTTCTACAACACCCAGCTCAAATTCGCGGCGGAACCGGGTGAGTTCAATGTACAGATCGGGCTGGATTCCCAGGATGTGCAGCAACAGACCTTTGAACTGCTCTAACACCTGACGCGGTCAAAAATGTGGGAGGGGGCTTGCTCCCGATAGCAGTGGGTCAGTCAATGAATCTGTTAACTGAAACACCGCCATCGGGAGCAAGCCCCCTCCCACATTTGACCTCATTGTTCTTGCTAGCCGCGTCGGTCGAGCAGATTGACCACCAACCGATCAATCCACCCCCACACCCGCTGCTTCACCCTCCGCCACAATGGCCGCGCCTTCCAGGCCTCCAGGCTCACTACCTGGCTCTGGGCAAAATCCGCTTCGAAACTGCTCACCACCGCCGCCGTCAATCCCGGGTCCAACGCTTCGAGATTGGCTTCCAGATTGAAGCGCAAATTCCAGTGATCGAAATTGCACGAACCAATGCTCACCCAATCATCCACCAGCACCATTTTCAGGTGCAAAAAGCACGGCTGGTATTCAAAGATCTGCACGCCTGCACGCAGCAGGCGCGGGTAATAACGATGGCCGGCGTAGCGTACTGACGGGTGATCGGTACGTGGCCCGGTGAGCAGCAAACGCACATCCACGCCCCGCCCTGCCGCCTTGCGCAAGGCTCGACGCACGCTCCAGGTCGGCAGGAAGTAAGGCGTCGCCAGCCAGACCCGCCCCTTGCTGCTGTTCAAGGCGCGGATCAGCGATTGCAGGATATCCCGATGCTGACGCGCGTCGGCATACGCCACGCGCCCTAGTCCTGGCCCTGTAGCGGGCACCTTGGGCAGGCGCGGCAAACCGAAATGGGTCGCCGGTTTCCATTCACGGCGCGCCGCGTTGGCGTGCCACTGCCGGTCGAACAGGGCCTGCCAGTCCAGCACCAGCGGGCCGCTGATCTGCACCATCACTTCATGCCAGTCGGCGCTGTCTTGCCCTGGCGTCCAGAACTCATCGGTGACGCCCGTGCCGCCCACCACGGCGACACCCTGGTCGATCAGCAACAGCTTGCGGTGGTCGCGGTACAGGTTGCGCATCCAGCGCCGCCAGTTCAGGCGATTGTAGAAGCGCAGCTCCACGCCAGCATCGATCAAGCGCTTGCGCAGCCCGAGGGTAAACGCCAGGCTGCCGTAATCATCAAACAGGCAGCGCACCTGCACGCCGCGCTCGGCGGCCAGCACCAGCGCCTGCACCATGGCATCGGCACAGGCCCCGGCTTCGACCAGATACAATTCAAGATCGACCTGCTGCTCGGCCCGGGCAATGCCCACCAGCATCTGCGGGAAGAAACTCGGCCCGTCTATCAGCAATTCAAACTGATTGGCGCTGCGCCACGGGAACACTGCGCCGCTCATGTCAGCGCGCCGTGAAGATCAGTACCGCACCCACCGGCACCGACAGGCTGATCGACTTAAGCCCGGCAGCCTTGCGCAACGCCGCTACGCCCGGCGCCAGGTCAAAATCCTCGGCGTGCAACACCACCGGCTCCAGGGTCACCACCTGGAAGCGCCGCTCATCCAGGCGCGTGGCGAGCAATTCGGCGCTGTAGGTCTGGGTCTTGCCGTGCAGGGTAACGCTCAGCGGCAGGCGCAATTCCAACTGCGCGCCGGGCGCCAGGTCGTTGATCGGCTGCAGATTGATCTGCGCGCTGATCAACGCGTCGGGGAAGGTCTTGATCTGGAACAGCTCCTTGCGCATGCGCTCGTCGCGCAGCGGAATGCCACTGTTGATCGACTCCATCTCCACTTGCAACTGCGCCGCGCCTTTGGCGTCGACCTTGCCGTGCAGCACCAGGAAGCGATGCACCTCGGCAATCTCGGTGTTTTTGGTGGTAACGAAAGACAGGCGCGAGGATTCGTTATCCAGGTACCAGTCGGCGTGGGCAGGCACGGTGGCACAGGTCAGCAGGGCGAAGACCAGGGGTTTGACATTGAACATAAAGACTCATGGGGCAAAAAACCTGGGCGAACATTAAGCGCAATCTCACGAACGGCGCAAATCCAATGTGGGAGGGGGCTTGCTCCCGATGGCGGTGGATCAGCAACTCATCCAGTGACTGACACCCTGCTATCGGGAGCAAGCCCCCTCCCACATTGGTCCTGTGGTGAGTGTCTAGGCCAAGGCCTGCTGCACCTCAAGCACAGCCTGTTCAAGGCTGGCCATATGCAGGTTCAACACCCGCTCCACCGGCGCCTGATGCATCGGCCAATGCAAGGCCATGCTGCCCACCAACCGGCCCTGGGCGCGCACCGGTAACGCCACCGCCCGGATCAGAAACGGCAGACGTACCGGGTATTCCCAATAGCCTTCGGTGCGCTGGCCGAAACCCTGGTGCTGGGTGTGCTCGCACGCATGGTATTGCTCATCGGCGGCCACCCGGTCGCGGCCCGCCAGGCGTTGCACTTCATCACGGGGCAGTTGCGTCAGGCAGGCCTTGCCCATCGCCGAGTGAAACAGGCTGGCGTACTGGCCGACGATCTGGCAGTTGTTCGGGTACAGCTTGCGCAACACACGGGGAATCGCGCTTTCCATGACTTCCAGGCGCTCGCCGTCGAAGCAGGACAAGTCCACC
The DNA here is from genome assembly GCF_036704165.1 of Pseudomonas khavaziana. Classification (NCBI taxonomy): domain Bacteria; kingdom Pseudomonadati; phylum Pseudomonadota; class Gammaproteobacteria; order Pseudomonadales; family Pseudomonadaceae; genus Pseudomonas; species Pseudomonas khavaziana. Next base: position 1,801,046 of record NZ_CP129946.1, on the reverse strand, counting down.
ACCAAGCCGGTGCGCTCGCTCAACTCCACCAACCACGGCGCCGCGCTTTCCACCACTTGGCGCCTGAAGCGTTGCTGGGTATCGCCGAACAAACGCCGGGCACGCAGGCGGTAGCGCCGATCGCTCAGGCCGCGATAGACCCAGCCCTGTTCCTGTAAGGTCAGCAACATGCGCGACACCGTGGCCTTGGGCAGGCGCGTGAGGTAGTGCAGTTCCTCCAGCCCCAGGGCCTGGTGCTCACCCAGCAATTCGACGATTGCCAATGCGCGCTCAACCGAGCGTACGGTGCCTGTGTCCATGTTCGATCTCCCTGTTGCCGGTGGATGATCATTTTCACAGCAAGATGCAGGCCCGTTGGCATTTCAGCCGGTCGATTCCAGGCACGCCGGCGGTCGGCGCTGCACCCATTGGGTCAACTGTTCGTGGGCATAGGCCAATTGCAGCACGGCGCGGTCCGCCTGGGCCGGGCCGATGATTTGCAGGCCCATGGGCAGGCCTTGGGGGTTGAAGCCCACCGGGATGCTCATGCTCGGCAAGCCGGCCAGGGTCGGGCCGATCACCACTTCCATCCAGCGGTGATAGGTATCCATTTCGCGCCCGGCCACATGGCACGGCCACGCTTGTTGTGCATCGAAAGGGAACACTTGGGCGGTGGGCAGCAGCAGGAAATCGTAACGTTCGAATAACTTGGCCAGGGCTCTATACCACTCGCTACGATCCACCGAAGCCTGGTACACCTGCTGGGCGCTCAAGCCCAGGCCGCCCTCCACTTCCCATTGCGCTTCGGGCTTAAGCAGTGCGCGTTTCTTGGGGGTGGCATAAGCCGCGCCGAGGTTGCCGTGCACCAGCCAATGGCGGTGTACCAACCAGCAGCGCCACAGGCGCGCCATTGAAAAATCCGGCTGGCAGCTTTCTACCTCGCAGCCAAGCTCGGCGAAGTCACCCAGGGCCGTTTCGCACAGGCTCATCAGGCCGTCTTCCATCGGCAGATAACCGTTGTAGTCACCCAGCCAACCGAGGCGCACGCCGCTGAAGTCGCGCTGCAACGGCTGGCCCAGCACAGCGGGATCGTCCTTGGATGACAACGGCACCCGTGGGTCGTAACCGGCCTGGATGCTCAGCAAGCGCGCCACATCCGTCACGCTGCGGCCCATGGGACCTTCGGTGCCCAGCTGCTGCACGAACAGTTCCGGCATCGGCCCGTGGGGCACACGCCCCTGGGACGGGCGCAAGCCGAATACATTGTTGAACGCCGCCGGGTTGCGCAGCGAGCCCATCATGTCGCTGCCATCGGCCACCGGCAGCATGCGCAGCGCCAGGGCCACCGCCGCCCCGCCGCTGCTGCCGCCGGCCGAAAGGCGCGGGTCATAAGCATTGCCGGTGGTGCCGAACAGCGTGTTGTAGGTATGGGAGCCCAGGCCGAACTCCGGCACGTTGGTCTTGCCGATGATGATCGCGCCACTGGCCCGCACCCGCGCCACGCTGATGGCGTCTTCACTCGGCACATGCTCGGCAAACAACGGTGAGCCCAGGGTGGTGCGCAAGCCTTGGGTCGCCGCCAGGTCCTTGATCGCCTGGGGCATGCCGTGCATCCAGCCGCGGGTCTGGCCCTGGTCCAGCTCACGATCACAGGCTCTCGCCTCGGCCAGCACGGCATCGCTGTCGCGCAACGACACCAGCGCATTTACCTTAGGGTTAAAGCGCTGGATCTGCGCCAGGTACGCCTGCATCACCTCTTCACACGACACCTGCCGCCCATGGATCGCCCGCGACAGTTGCGTGGCATCCCAATCAACAATATTCAAGGCTTCACCTCGCTTGAAAACGGCAGCGGTTTCTTCGCCCGCGGTGCCTCGTGCATGCAGTAAGTGCCCAACAGCGTCAGCACGCAAGCGAACAGTACATAAAACGCCGGGGCTACGGGTGTGCCCAGCACCTTGCTCAGCCACGTCACGATCAACGGTGCAAAACCACCGAACACCATCACCGCTACGTTATAGGCCACCGACACGCCGGTGGAGCGCACCTCGATGGGAAACTGTTCGGCCAATGCCGTCGGCGCCGGGCCGAAGAACCCACCGATGGCCGTGCACAGCATCACTTGCATTACCAGCAAGCGTTCGATGGACGGCGCGGCGGCCACCCACACATACAGCGGGTAGACCATCACAAAGAACGCCAGGGTGAACGCCATCAGCACCGGTCGCCGCCCCAGACGATCCGAGAGCAGGCCGGACAATGGGATCACCACGGTCATCAGCGCCACCGCAAACATCTGCACCATCAGCACCTGATCCAACGGCAGGCCGAGGTTCTTGTGGGCGAAGGTCGGCATGTTCACCAGCACCACATAGAACGACACCGTCGCCCCACAGGCCAGCCCCATGGACACCAGGATGCTGCGGCGATGATCACGCAACACATTCATCAGGCTCGGCGCCGGGCCGGTGGCGTTTCTGCGCGCCTCAATGAACTCTTCCGGGTCTTCCATGTGCCGACGAATCCACAACCCCACCGGGCCGATCAGCAAGCCCAGCACGAACGGCAGGCGCCAGCCCCACAGGTCGAGGGTTTCGGGGGAAAAGAAATGCGTGACCAGCGCCACCATCGCCGCCCCACCAAACACCGCCAGGCACTGCCCCACCAGCTGCCATGAGCCGTACAAGCCCTTGCGATGGGCCGGCGCACTTTCCACCAGGAACGCCGTGGCACTGGCGTATTCCCCGCCGGTGGCAAAGCCCTGAAGCATGCGCGCCACCACGATCAGCAGCGGCGCGCCCATGCCGATGGCGGCATAGTTTGGCGCAAAGGCGATCATTGCGATGGACACGGTCATCAGCCGGATAATCAACTGCATCGCCGCTTTGCGGCCTTTGCGGTCGGAGTAGATGCCCAACAGGATGCCGCCCACAGGGCGCATGAAAAAGCCCACGCCAAAGGTGGCCAAGGCCATCAGCAGCGAAGCGTATTCATCCTCGGAGGGGAAGAATTGCCGGGCGATGATACTGGCCAGAAAGCCGTAGACGATAAAGTCATACCACTCCAACGCGTTGCCGATCACGGCCGCCACTACTTGGCGGCTGCGGGAAACGCCGGGTTTTGAAGTCTGCATGAGGAACACTCCATTCAACCGATAAGGGAAAGGGTCCAGCGGCAGAAAAAAAGGTGTTGCTGTAGGAGCGAGCTTGCTCGCGAAAATCGTCAACGATGACGCAGCGCTTTCAGGTAGCCCGAGTCGTCTGTTGGTTTCTCGCGAGCAAGCTCGCTCCTACGGGCATTCGGATCATCCAGCTGGTTTCAACCAGCTCTCGGCCAGCGCGCCCCAATAGGCGGCGCCGGTCAGCAGGATGTCGTCGTTGAAGTCATAGGCGGGGTTATGCACCATCGGCCGCGATACGCCGTTGCCGATGAACAGGTAGCTGCCAGGGCAGCGCTGCAACATCCAGGCGAAGTCTTCGCTGCCCATCAGCGTGCGGGTGTTGCCGTCCACGGCGTCGGCGCCGAGCAAGGCTACGCCGACCTGGCGGGCAAACTCGGTTTCTTCGGCGTGGTTGACCAGCACCGGATAGGCCGGGCGGTGTTCGATCTGCACCGTGCAGCCGAAGCTGGCGGCCTGGGTCTGGATGATCGCGTTGACCCGCTCGAGCATCTGCTCGCGCACCTTGGGGTTGAGTGCGCGCAGGCTCAGGCGCAATAACGCTTGCTGGGGAATCACGTTGGCAGCCTGGCCGGCCTGCAAGGCGCCGACCGTCACCACGGCGGCTTCCTGGGTATCGATATTGCGCGCCACCACGGTCTGCAAGGCCATGACCATACTCGCGGCAGCCACCAGCGGATCGACCGTGAGGTGCGGCATGGAACCATGGCCGCCGACGCCTTCAAGGGTGACCGTGAGCAAGTCCTGGGACGCCATCATCGGGCCAACTCTTAATCCCAGATGCCCCGCCGGCAAACCCGGCATATTGTGCATGCCGAACAACCCATCACAGGGAAAACGCTCCAGCAGTCCATCCGCCAACATCGCCTCGGCACCGCCCTGGCCTTCTTCGGCGGGTTGGAAAATCAGATTCAGGGTGCCGTCGAATTGCCGGGTCGCCGCCAGGTAGCGGGCAGCGCCGAGCAACATGGTGGTATGGCCATCATGCCCGCAGGCGTGCATGCAACCGGCGTGCTGGCTGGTATAGACCGCGCCGGTGTTTTCAATGATGGGCAAGGCGTCCATATCGGCACGAATACCCAGCGTGCGCGAGCTGCTGCCGTTACGCAGCACGCCGACCACACCGGTCTTGCCGATGCCGGTATGCACCTCATACCCCCACTCCCGCAAGGATTGCGCGACCAGTGCCGAGGTACGGTTCTCTTCAAAGCCAAGCTCAGGATGCGCATGGATATCGTGACGCACAGCGTGCAAGTCGCTGGCAACGTCGCTGAGCCAATCCAGGATGTGCTGGTGTGGGCGCATGGTGATTCTCCTCACAGGCGGGTGTTCCCGTTCTTGTTGGCGACACACCGCCAGCTAACCGCGATGTGGGCGCGAGGACAATCAAAGGTGGTTCCACCCAGTGGAACCTAAGGCCAACCATTTTCTTAAAATCTCTGGAGATCAAAATGTGGGAGGGGGCTTGCTCCCGATGACGGACTTTCAGCCAAAACATTTTCAACTGACCCACCGCTGCCGGGAGCAACAGCGAAATGCCACTGGTTGCGAGGCCACGTACATAGCGTTAATCTCCCCACCGTCGCTGCTCATCAACGACCGGGCGTGGAATCCCGAGAAAGAAGCTCATTTTGGTTGTACCAAAGGAGCAAGCTTATGCCGTACGAAATACCCTCAGCCGAAACCATCGGCGCCGCCACCTTCGCAGACTGCGGAGAAAACAAAAGCCACCTGAAACTGTTCCGCGTCAACGCCGGGGTTCCGCTTGTAGAAGCCCTCGAACACGCATCCCACGTGCTCTATTACGCAAAAATGCTCTCCCTTGAAGCTGCCATGGACCCCAGGGCCGAGAGGTTTGCGTTCGCCTCGCATTACTTGGGCGAAATGGGCAAAGCTATCATCGACGACCTGCTGCTGGCGATGCAGCCCGGCACCCCAGAACCGCAGTAAGTAGTACACGCCCGGTGCACTGCACCGGGCGCCTGATACTTCACAGCAACAACCGACAGCCCTGCCTTTCACCCACCCACCTTGCCGTATGCGTACGCCCCAACCCACTCGCCGTCACTTCACTGCGCTCAGGCGTGTCGATCAACGCACTGGTCGGCACGTACTGCTTCACATACCCACGGCAATACTGCGCCGGGTTGTTTTCCACATACCGACACGAGCAATACTCCTTGGCGGTGTACGCCGCGATGATGTCGGGGAAGGCTTGCAGGTTGACGCGTTCAAGCCACACCCAGCCCAGCAGGGCGAGCAACAGCAGCAGAAACAGACTGGTAAACGGCCGACGACGAATCATGGCTGCACCGCCGCCAGTACGCGCTTGAGCAGTTCGTTGTGCCGATAGCTGCCGTCGCGGTCATCGCCGTAACGTACGATCACCAAGTGTTCGTCCGGCAGCACGAACAGCGCTTGGCCCCAGTGTCCCAATGCGGCGAAGGTGTCAGCAGGAGCATCGGGCCAAGGTCTGGACGCGCCTGTGTTGAGCCACCACTGGCCGCCGGGGACGGCTTCATCCTGGCCGCTTTTGTATTTGTCGAACGGCTGACGGTTGAACGCCACCCATTCTTCAGGCAGCAATTGTTGCTCGCCCCAACGCCCGTCGCGTGCCATCAGTAGCCCGACACGCGCCAAGTCGCGGGCGGTGAGGTAGGCATAGGACGAGGCGACGAAGGTTTCATCGGCATCGGTTTCCCAGGTCGCATTGCGAATGCCCAACGGCTTGAACAACGCATCCCACGGATAGCTCATATACGCCTTGTGGCCGAGCATGCCTTTGAGGGCCGCAGACAAGATGTTGCTGTCGCCACTGGAATAACGAAACGCCTGGCCCGGGGCAGCAGCGGCGTCGGTATTGGCGGCAAACTCGGCCATATCGCCACGGCCTCGGGTGTAGAGCATCGCCACCACCGAGGATTTTAACGGCGCGTACTCATAGTCTTCCTGCCAGTCCAAGCCCGAGGCCCAGTGCAGCAGGTCGGCCATGGTCACCTTGGGGTGCTGTTTCATCGGCGGGTAGAAACGTGCGACGGGGTCGGTCAGTTTGAAGCGGTTTTCGGCGTAGGCCACGCCGAGCACGGTGGCCATCAGGCTTTTGCTCACCGACCAGGTCAGGTGCGGCGTGCTGGCGGTGGTTGGCGCGGCGTAGCGTTCGTAGATGATTTCGCCATCACGAATGACCAGCAGCGCGTCGGTGCGGATACCTTCGCGCGTTTCATCATTGCGCGGTGCAAAAGCATAATCTTCCAAAGCTTTGACAGCCGGTCCCGCGAGTTGCGGGCCAAAGGCCCACTCTTTCGCCGGCCATTGTTCGGCGCAGGCATTCGCGGTTAAAGCCAGCAAGGCCGCGCACAACAAACGTTTGACCATATAAGATCACTCAGCGCATTCGAGCCCGCCAGCCTAGCTGAGACAAATGACGGTTTGGCGACGCCGCCACCTTGCCGCTCGCCTTGACGCCCTCTGACTGCCCAGCATCGTTTTTGAACCCGTAGGCCACGTACACCTCGGCTCCCGTAGGTGTCGGCCCGCCCTGCTTGCCCCAACGTTCCTCTTTGCCGTCAACAGATACCGCAACGTGACTGCCAGATTGAAATACGCCCAGGCGCCCTTCTGCCAGTTCCTCAGGAGGCACCTGCTCGACCAACTCCCATAGGCCCAACCGTTTGAAGGCGTATTCGATACTGCCGCCATCGTTCATGATATCCAGCGCGCGAGCGTAATCTGCCGGCCCACTGCCATGGTTTTGCTCCTGAAAACGCTTTGCCGCAACCGCCACGATGAAGTTGGCGTAGATAGCAGTCTGAATGTTCTGGCACTTGAGCTTTGTCGCCTCTGCCGCTTGTTTCAACTCATCCTTGCTCAGGAAAATGGTTTCGCCGTTTTTCAGGGTAACGTAATAGCCATCCGGGGTTTCACGTACCTCCTTGAAAATATCAGTAGGTTTTTCGCCGAACTGCATCATCGCCATCTTGATAACCGCCACGATGGTGCAGTTATTGGTGTTCCATTGACTGAACCCGCCCCAGATGTTCTCGGGTTTTTGCCCTGGGTAGGCGTTTTCAGGCTTGTACTGGTAATAGGGCGACGCCCGCAAGTTTCGTTGTACGCCGATCGTGCGCCCATAGGTGCGCCCGTCTTGTTTGCGAATGCCCGTATAGCCTTCAATAGGCAATGGAGCCAAGACTGGTGCGGGCTGGTAGTTCCATCCAGTGATCGAATCTGAGCTTATAGGCGAGACAGGCATGCATGCTCCCAATGGTCGTTGGGCTCCCAGTAATGGGTTTGTCTGTCTTTTGTGGCACGAGCTGTAATCTGGTTCCATTGGGCTTGTAGGGTAATGAGCGTATGGCGCCGAGGAATAATGACTCCACATTGCCCTCCTCATCCCTTTGGCTTGTCATCCAACCGTCACCGTAACTTCATGGAGATGACACCGAGGCTACATAGCCTGACTTTGGACAACAAAGTCGACTGGCCGTACAACCTGGCCGGCACTCGGAGACTCGCTATGACTCAGATCGCCCGCATCAGCGACAAAGGCAATGAACGCCGTCTGCAAGCCGAACGCCTGGTGGGCGCACAGGCTTTGCAGGAAGCCCAGGCCCTGCGGTTCAACGTGTTCAGCGGCGAGTTCAACGCCAAGCTGAAAGGCGCGGAACTGGGCCTGGACATGGATGACTATGATGTTCACTGCAGCCACATCGGCGTGCGGGATTTGAACAGCGGTCGACTCGTCGCCACCACCCGTCTGCTCGACCACCAGGCCGCCAGTACCCTGGGCCGGTTCTACAGTGAAGAAGAATTCAGCCTGCATGGCCTGCTGCACTTACAGGGCCCGATCCTCGAAATCGGCCGTACCTGCGTCGACCCGGCCTACCGCAACGGCGGCACTATAGCGGTGTTGTGGGGCGAGTTGGCCGAGGTGCTCAACCAGGGTGGCTACAGCTACCTGATGGGCTGCGCGAGCATCCCGATGCACGATGGTGGCGTCCAGGCCCACGCGATCATGCAGCGCCTGCGCGAGCGTTACCTGTGCAACGAACACCTGCGCGCCGAGCCGAAAAAACCACTGCCGGCCCTGGACCTGCCCTCCAATGTCATCGCCGAGATGCCACCGCTACTCAAAGCCTATATGCGCCTGGGCGCAAAAGTCTGCGGCGAGCCGTGCTGGGACGAAGACTTCCAGGTCGCCGACGTATTCATCCTGCTCAAGCGCGATGAGTTGTGCCCGCGTTATGCGCGGCACTTCAAGGCGGCCATGTGATGAGCCGCCTGCGTGTGTACGGGCGCATCGCCCGGGTGCTGCTGGTGGTGGCGCTGGGTTTGAGCATGGCCAGTGCGTTTGGCCTGTTCGAGCGCTTGGGTGTCGCCAACTCGATGGTGCGGCGACAGCGTTGGTCGCGGTTCTTTATGGCGCGCCTGAGCAACGCCCTGCCCTTTCGCGTGACGGTGCACGGTGAGGTGCCGCAACAGCCGATGCTGTGGGTGAGCAATCACGTGTCCTGGACGGATATCCCGCTGCTGGGCATGGTCACGCCGATGTCGTTCCTGTCCAAGGCCGAAGTGCGCACCTGGCCGGTGGCAGGCTGGTTGGCGGCCAAGGCTGGCAGCCTGTTTATCCGCCGCGGCGCGGGCGACAGCCAGTTGATCCGCAAGCAAATGACTCGCCACCTGGAGCAACAGCACCCGCTGCTGATGTTCCCCGAAGGCACCACCACTGACGGGCGCAGCCTGCGTACGTTCCATGGGCGCTTACTGGCCAGCGCGATCGATGCGGATGTGTCACTGCAGCCGGTGGCGATCCGGTATCTGCGCGAAGGTCAGGTCGACCCGTTGGCACCGTTTATTGGCGAGGATGATTTGCTCTCGCACCTGATGCGCCTGTTTTCCAATGATCAGGGCGATGTGGAGATTCATGTGCTCAAGCCAATTGCCTGCGCTGGGCAAGAGCGTGCGGCATTGGCGTTCCAGGCGCAGCAGGCGGTGCAGAAAGCGTTGTTTGGGCCGGTGCCGGAGGTTGAGCCAGTAAATACCCGGCCTGCGTTTGCGGCCTAAAGCGGGCACGGTCAAATGCGGGAGGGGGCTTGCTCCCGATGGCGGTGTGTCAGTCACTGTATGCATTGACTGAACCACCGCCATCGGGAGCAAGCCCCCTCCCACATTTAACTCTGTGTAGCCTGCTGGGTTTGTGCGAATGCCTGTAACTCTGGGTAGAACTCACTGAAGTCTTTGCTCAGTGGCTCATACAGAACCCGCAACTCCTGCATCGCGTACCCCAGCTCTTCGGGCTGCGTCAGCCGCCGCGAAATCCCGCGTAACACCTGCTCCATCACCGCAAACTCGCGGTACGAGCCCAGCCAATCATCCGCCGCCATATACGGCGCAATCTGCGCCAGCCGCCCCGGCAACGCAGGCTCGGCCGCCAGCACGCCATACACCTGCGCGGTAAAACGCTCCAGGGGCTGGTCGGCATACAGCGCCCAATCCCGCGCCAGGCAATGGTCGAAAAACACATCGAGGACGATCCCGGCATAGCGCCTGCGGGTCAGGCTGAAACGCGACAACGCCTCGCCCACCAGCGCATGGCTATCGGTAAAACGGTCAATGGAGCGATGCAGCTGGATCGCCGCTTCGATTTGCGGGCTGAACTGGCCCTGCAGGCGACCTTTGACAAAGTCGCCATAGAGGCTGCCCAGCAGTTGCGCAGGAAGTTGGCCGCCCAGATGCAGATGTGCGAGATAATTCATGGCGCACAGTCTACCACTGCCTTCAACGTATCGTTATAACCCGATATATCGATTCAGCCTGACCTCAGATCAAATTCATATTGGTATATCGGGATAGACCGATTTAAAGTTCGCCTCATCGCGATATAACGCTTTACGACACCGAGCACCTGCCATGTCCATTGACCTCGACGAAATAATAAAAGCCCTGGCGCACCCAGTACGACGAGACATCCTCACCTGGCTGAAAGACCCGAAGGTGCAGTTCCCCGAGCAACTGCACAACCACGAATACGGCATCTGCGCCGGGCAGATCGACCAGCGCTGCGGCCTGTCCCAGTCGACCGTGTCGGCCCACCTGGCCACCCTGCAACGGGCCGGGTTGATCAGCAGCCAGAAGGCCGGGCAATGGCACTTTTTCAAACGCAACGAGGCAGTGATCCAGGCCTTTCTCGCGGCGCTCACCACTGAACTCAGCGCTGATATGAGCGCACCGCTGTAATAAAGGAAACGTAGATGCCCCTCTCGCTACTCATACTGGCCCTCAGCGCCTTTGCCATCGGCACCACCGAGTTCGTCATCATGGGGCTGCTGCCCGATGTGGCGGCGGACCTGGGCGTGTCTATTCCCGGCGCCGGCTGGCTGGTTACTGGCTACGCCCTGGGCGTGGCCATCGGCGCCCCCTTCATGGCACTGGCCACCGCCAAGCTGCCACGCAAGGCGGCGCTGGTCGCGTTGATGGGCATCTTCATCGTCGGCAATCTACTCTGCGCCCTGGCCAGTGACTACAACGTGCTGATGTTTGCCCGCGTCGTCACCGCGCTTTGCCACGGCGCGTTCTTCGGGATTGGCTCAGTGGTTGCGGCCAACCTGGTGCCAGCCAACAAGCGCGCTTCGGCCGTGGCCTTGATGTTCACCGGCCTGACCCTGGCCAACGTGCTCGGCGTACCGCTGGGCACCGCCCTGGGCCAGCAAGCTGGCTGGCGCTCGACCTTCTGGGCGGTGACCGTGATTGGCGTGATCGCCTTGATCGGCCTGATCCGCTTCCTGCCGGCCAAACGTGACGAAGAAAAACTCGACATGCGCGCCGAATTGGCAGCCCTCAAAGGTGCCGGCATCTGGTTGTCGCTGAGCATGACAGCGTTGTTTGCCGCTTCCATGTTTACCCTCTTTACCTACGTCGCACCGCTGCTCGGCGATGTCACCGGCGTGTCGCCCAAGGGCGTGACCTGGACCCTGCTGCTGATCGGCCTGGGCCTGACCGTAGGCAACATCATCGGCGGCAAGCTGGCGGACAAGCGCCTGGCGGCCACCCTGATCGGCGTGTTCATCAGCATGGCGGTGGTTTCCACGGTGTTGAGCTGGACCAGCGTCGCGCTGATACCGACCGAAATCACTCTGTTTCTGTGGGCCACCGCTTCGTTTGCCGCCGTACCGGCGCTGCAAATCAATGTGGTGACCTTCGGCAAAGCAGCACCGAACCTGGTGTCCACCTTGAACATCGGCGCTTTCAATATCGGCAACGCCCTTGGCGCCTGGGTCGGTGGCAGCGTGATTGCCCACGGTTTCGGCCTGACCAGCGTGCCGCTGGCCGCCGCAGCACTGGCGATCCTGGCCCTGCTGGTGACCCTGATCACTTTCCGTCAGAGCGGCGATGCCGACCTGGCCCCTGCGACCAACTGATCAATCCACTTAAAGAGAAGGGTGTTATCCCATGACGACTATTTTCGATCCGATCAAACTGGGCGACCTGGAACTGTCGAACCGCATCATCATGGCGCCACTGACCCGCTGCCGCGCCGACGCCGGTCGCGTACCCAATGCGCTGATGGCCGAGTACTACGTGCAACGTGCCTCCGCCGGGCTGATCCTCAGCGAAGCCACCTCCGTGACGCCCATGGGCGTGGGCTACCCGGACACGCCGGGCATCTGGTCCAACGACCAGGTGCGTGGTTGGGCCAACATCACCAAGGCCGTGCATGGCGCGGGCGGCAAGATCTTCCTGCAACTGTGGCATGTGGGTCGCATTTCCCACGAGTCCTACCTGAACGGCGAAACCCCGGTGGCGCCAAGCGCGATCCAGCCTAAAGGCCACGTCAGCCTGGTGCGCCCACTGGCCGACTACCCTACCCCGCGCGCCCTGGAAACCGCCGAAATCGCCGACATTGTCGACGCTTACCGCGTGGGCGCCGAAAACGCCAAGGCCGCAGGCTTTGACGGTGTGGAAATCCACGGCGCCAACGGCTACCTGCTCGACCAGTTCCTGCAAAGCAGCACCAACCAGCGCACCGATCAATACGGCGGTTCCCTGGAAAACCGTGCGCGCCTGCTGCTGGAAGTCACCGACGCCGCCATCGAAGTCTGGGGTGCCGGCCGGGTGGGCGTGCACCTGGCACCGCGCGCCGATGCGCACGACATGGGCGACGCCAACCTGGCCGAAACCTTCACCTACGTCGCCAGCGAACTGGGCAAGCGTGGCATCGCCTTCATCTGCTCCCGTGAAAAAGAAGGCGCGGACAGCCTCGGCCCACAGCTTAAAAAAGCCTTCGGCGGCGTGTACATCGCCAACGAACGCTTCACCAAGGACAGCGCTAATGCCTGGCTGGCCGAAGGTAAAGCCGATGCCGTGGCCTTCGGTATTCCCTTCATTGCCAACCCAGACCTGCCGGCGCGCTTGAAGGCGGATGCAGCGCTGAACGAGCCGCACCCGGAAACCTTCTATGGCAAAGGCCCGGTGGGTTATATCGATTACCCGACGCTGCCGATCTAACTGACTGAAACCAAAAAACAAAGTGGGAGGGGGCTTGCTCCCGATAGCGGTGTGTCAGTCAATGATGGGTTGACTGAGCCACCGCTATCGGGGGCAAGCCCCCTCCCACATTTTGACTGCATGTAGGCCCTTGGAAACATCGCTTCACAGAACCGCAACAATATCGCTACAAAATACTTAGCCGGCTACCTATCAACCACAGGCCAGCCCGTATATAAAGTCACCCCGCCAATCAGGCAAAGGGACGATTGACTGTCTCTGGTCTTTACTATTGACACAACTGGACGCAATTACGCATTTTGTCTCAATTGCGCAGGCTGGGGCTCAGGCGCAGCATGTCCAGCCCTATGTCAGCCCAGCGCTCGGCATCTTGATGCAGTTGAAAACTGTCAGGCACCAACAGCCACTGACCGATCAGACCGTGGATAAACGCATGTATGCATATGGCTCCGCGGGTGGTATCGAGCGTTTCCGGGAGCTGCCCGCGATGGACTGCGTTACGCAACGTCAAGCCGATTCGCAGGTTGCATTCGAGAGTGTGGGTCTGGCGTTGGCGGCGCATGTCACACATTTCATCGGTGAACTCGCACTTATGAAACAGGATTTCGTTGATGCGCCGGGTTTTCGGGTCCAGGGCCACTTCATGGTAGAGATGAATCAGCAACTTGCGCATACAGCCCAGCGGGTCGACTTCGTCCTCGCTTTCACTGGCGCGGGCCAATTCGTCCAAGGGCTCGTGCAGCGTGTCGAGCAGTGCCTGAAGCAAGTCGGACTTGTTGCTGAAGTGCCAGTAGATAGCACCGCGCGTCACACCGGCCAGCGCGGCGATGTCCGCCAGGGTGGTGCGCGCCACGCCACGCTCATAGAAGGCTTGCTCGGCGGCTTGGAGAATCTGGCTGCGCGTTTCCTGAGCTTCCTCTTTGGTGCGACGAACCATGGCAGTAAAACCTCAATCGGGACACTGTGGATGGTGCTTGACCATCATCTGAATAATTGTGGGACGACGCCGTCATGGGCGCCGAACGTACTAGAATCGAGGCTTGGGGCGCTGCTTTGTCAACATTGCGCACGGCCTGTCAAGAGTTTACAAACAACCATGAACGTAAGTATATTGCGTAGCAAGCTACTTATCCACTCGCAGCCTGTTTTTTACCCTTCCACACTTCTTGTGCGCACTCTGCGCGCCTGACCCGAGGATCTTCATGCAACTTAAGCCAGCTGTTACCGCTCTGGTCACTGCCGTCGCCCTGGCATCGCTGCTCAGCGGATGTAAAAAGGAAGAAGCGGCACCGCCCGCTCAAACCCCTCAGGTCGGCGTGGTCACCATTCAACCGCAAGCCTTTACCTTGACCACCGAGTTGCCAGGCCGCACCACGGCTTATCGCATCGCGGAAGTCCGGCCTCAGGTCAACGGCATCATTCTCAAGCGCTTGTTCAAGGAAGGCGCGGATGTGAAGGAAGGCCAGCAGTTGTACCAGATCGACCCGTCGGTCTATGAGGCGACACTCAAGAGCGCCCAGGCCAAGCTGACCCAGACCAAGTCGATCACCGACCGCTACAAGCAACTGGTCGATGAACAGGCCGTCAGCCGTCAGGAATACGACACCGCCGTCGCCGACCGCATGACCGCCGAAGCCGACCTGCAGAGCGCCCAGATCAACGTGCGCTACACCAAGGTGTTCGCACCGATCTCCGGGCGTATTGGCCGCTCTTCGGTCACCGAAGGCGCACTGGTCAGCAATGGCCAGGCCGATGCCATGGCCGTGATCCAGCAACTGGACCCGATCTACGTCGACGTTACCCAATCCTCGGCTGAAATGTTGAAACTGCGTCGCGACCTTGCCAGTGGCCAACTGGAGAAAGCCGGCGACAACGCGGCCAAGGTCAAGCTGACTCTGGAAGACGGCACGCCTTACGCCCAGGACGGCAAGCTCGAATTCTCCGAAGTGTCGGTCGACCAGACCACCGGCTCCGTGACCCTGCGTGCCGTGTTCCCCAACCCTGACCATGTGCTGCTACCGGGCATGTTCGTGCACGCCCAGTTGCAAGCGGGTGTGAACAGCAAGGCCATTCTCGCTCCGCAACAAGGCGTGACCCGTGACCTCAGGGGCATTCCGACGGCGCTGATCGTGAACAAGGACAACAAGGTCGAGCAACGCGAACTGGTTGCCAACCGCACTGCCGGTGCCTACTGGCTGGTGGAAAAAGGCCTGGACGCCGGTGACCGCGTGATCACCGAGGGCCTGCAATTCATCAAGCCGGGTATCGAAGTCAAGGTCAAGGACGCCGACAACGCCAAACCCGCCGGTACTGCTGCAGCGCCTGCTGCCGCTGCTGGTCAAGGGGAGTAATCCATGTCGAAATTTTTTATCGACCGTCCCATTTTTGCCTGGGTAATTGCCCTGGTGATCATGCTGGTCGGGGCACTGTCGATCCTGAAGTTGCCCATCAACCAATACCCGGCCATTGCGCCGACGGCCATTGATATCCAGGTGACCTACCCAGGCGCGTCCGCACAAACCGTGCAGGACACCGTGGTACAGGTCATCGAGCAACAGCTCAACGGTATCGACAACCTGCGTTATGTCGCCTCGGACAGTAACTCCGACGGCAGCATGACCATCACCGCGACGTTCAACCAGGGTACCAACCCGGATATCGCCCAGGTCCAGGTGCAGAACAAGCTGAACCTGGCCACCCCGCTGCTGCCGCAAGAAGTGCAGCAACAGGGTATCCGCGTGACCAAGTCGGTGAAGAACTTCCTGATGGTGATCGGTCTGGTGTCGGAAGACGGCAGCATGACCAAGGACGACTTGTCCAACTACATCGTGTCCAACATCCAGGACCCGATTTCCCGTACCTCGGGTGTAGGTGACTTCCAGGTCTTCGGTTCGCAGTACGCCATGCGTATCTGGCTCGACCCGGCCAAGCTGAACAACTACCAGCTCACCCCGGTGGATGTCAGCAACGCCATCAAGGCGCAGAACGTGCAGGTGGCCACCGGCCAACTGGGCGGCCTGCCTGCCCTGCCCGGCACCCAGCTGAACGCCACCATCATCGGCAAGACGCGCCTGCAAAGCGCTGAAGAGTTCGCCAAGATCCTGATGAAGGTCAACACCGACGGCTCCCAGGTTCGCCTGGGTGACGTCGCGCGTATCGAACTGGGCGGCCAGAACTACAGCATCAGTGCGCAGTTCAACGGCAAGCCGGCCTCGGGTATGGCCATCAAGCTGGCGGCAGGTGCCAACGCATTGGACACCGGCAAGGCCATCCGCGAAACAGTCAAGTCCCTGGAGCCGTTCTTCCCGCCGGGCATGAAGGCAGTGGTGCCGTATGACACCACCCCGGTGGTGACCGAATCGATCTCCGGTGTGGTTCACACTCTGGTCGAAGCGATCGTGCTGGTGTTCCTGGTGATGTTCCTGTTCCTGCAGAACTTCCGCGCCACTATCATCACCACCATGACCGTACCGGTGGTATTGCTGGGCACCTTCGGGATCCTGGCCGCGTGCGGCTTCACCATCAACACCCTGACCATGTTCGGCATGATCCTGGCCATCGGCTTGCTGGTGGACGATGCCATCGTGGTGGTGGAAAACGTCGAACGGGTAATGGCCGAGGAACACCTGTCGCCCAAAGAAGCGACGATCAAGTCCATGGGCCAGATCCAGGGCGCCCTGGTGGGTATTGCGTTGGTACTGTCGGCGGTATTGCTGCCGATGGCGTTCTTCGGTGGTTCCACCGGGGTGATCTACCGTCAGTTCTCCATCACCATTGTTTCGGCGATGGCGTTGTCGGTCATGGTTGCCCTGATCTTCACCCCGGCCTTGTGCGCCACCATGCTCAAGCCGATCGATCCGGAAAAGCACGGCCAACCCAAGCGCGGCTTCTTCGGCTGGTTCAACCGCACCTTCGACAGCGGCGTACTCAAGTACGAGCGCGGCGTGGGCGGCATGATCAAGCACAAGATCCCGGCATTCCTGGTGTATGTACTGATCCTGGCCGGCATGATCTGGATGTTCACCCGTATCCCGAGCGCGTTCCTGCCTGAGGAAGACCAGGGCGTAATCTTTGCCCAGGTGCAGACACCGGTCGGCTCTTCGGCTGAACGTACGCAAAAAGTCATCGATGACATGCGGGCCTTCCTGCTGCATGACAAGAAAGGCGAGCCAGGCGAAGGCAAGTCCGTGAACTCGGTGTTTACCGTAAACGGCTTCAACTTCGCCGGCCGTGGCCAGAGCTCGGGCCTCGCGTTTGTGATGCTCAAGCCGTGGGATGAGCGTGACTCTACCCAATCGGTATTCGAAGTCGCCAAGCGGGCCCAGGGTTACTTCTTCGGAGCCTTCAAGGACGCAATGGTATTCGCCATCGTGCCACCTTCGGTTCTTGAATTGGGTAACGCCACCGGTTTCGACGTGTTCCTGCAAGACCAGGGTGGCGTCGGCCACGACAAGCTCATGGCTGCACGTAACCAGTTCCTCGGTGCGGCGGCGCAGAGCAAGGTACTGGCAGGCGTACGTCCCAACGGTGTGAACGATGAGCCGCAATACGAGCTGACCGTCGACGACGAGAAGGCCAGTGCCCAGGGCATCAGCCTCGCCGATATCCAGCAGACCCTGGCCATTGCCCTGGGTGGCAGCTACATCAACGACTTCATCGACCGTGGTCGTGTGAAGAAGGTGTATGTGCAAGGTGACGCTGCCAGTCGTATGGCGCCGGAAGACCTGGACAAATGGTATGTGCGCAGCGAGTCCGGGAAAATGGTGCCTCTGTCGGCCATCTCGTCGGGCAAGTGGATCTATGGTTCACCGAAGCTCTCGCGATACAACGGTGTAGCGGCGATGGAAATCCTCGGTACCCCGGCGCCGGGCTACAGTACCGGTGACGCGATGGCGGAAGTCGAGCGCATTGCCAAGGAACTGCCGGCCGGCATCGGCTACTCCTGGACCGGCCTGTCGTATGAAGAACGCCTGTCCGGCTCCCAGGCACCTGCGCTGTACGCACTGTCGCTGCTGGTTGTATTCCTGTGCCTGGCGGCACTGTACGAAAGCTGGTCGATCCCGATTGCGGTGATCTTGGTTGTGCCATTGGGTGTAATCGGTGCGCTGATCGCTACCAGCATGCGTGGCTTGTCCAACGACGTGTTCTTCCAGGTGGGCCTGTTGGTGACGGTGGGCCTGGCGGCGAAAAACGCCATCCTGATCGTGGAATTCGCCAAGGAGCTGCATGAGCAAGGCAAAGGCATCGTCGAGGCGGCGATCGAAGCTTCGCGGATGCGTCTGCGCCCGATCATCATGACGTCCATGGCGTTCGTGCTCGGCGTACTGCCGCTGGCGATTTCCAGTGGCGCCGGCTCAGGTAGCCAACACGCAATCGGTACCGGCGTAATCGGCGGTATGATCACCGCCACCGTGCTGGCGATCTTCTGGGTGCCACTGTTCTATGCAACCGTGTCCTCGGCTGGCGAACGCAAAAAGAAAGACACTACTGAAACTCCTAAAGAGGCTGGCCAATGAGCAAGTCGCTACTTTCCCTAGCCGTCACGGCATTCGTGCTCAGTGGCTGCTCGCTGATACCTGACTATCAGCGCCCCGATGCGCCGGTGGCCGCGCAGTTCCCGCAGGGGCCGGCGTATTCGTCGGCCCAGGCGCCGGGCCAGGCCGCTGCCGAGCAAGGCTGGAAGCAGTTTTTCCATGACCCTGCCCTGCAGCAGCTGATCCAGACCGCGTTGGTGAACAACCGTGACCTGCGTGTCGCGGCCTTGAACATCGACGCTTATGCAGCGCAGTACCAGATCCAGCGTGCCGACCTGTTCCCGGCCGTGTCGGCCACCGGCAGCGGCAGCCGCCAGCGCACCCCGGCCAAGCTGTCGCAGACCGGCGAAGCAGGCATCACCAGCCAATACTCGGCCGGCCTCGGAATCAGCTCCTATGAGCTGGACCTGTTCGGTCGCGTACGCAGCCTGAGTGAAGAAGCGCTGCAAAAGTACTTCGCCACTGAAGAGGCGCGGCGCAGCACCCAGATCAGCCTGGTGGCCAGCGTGGCGAATGCCTACCTGACCTGGCAGGCCGACAAGGAACTGCTCAAGCTGACCCAGGACACCCTCGGTGCTTTCGAGCAGAGCTTCAAGCTCACCTCGCGCAGCAACGAAGTCGGCGTGGCCTCGGCGCTGGACCTCAGCCAGGCACGCACCTCGGTGGAAAATGCCCGGGTCCAGTTGGCCCGGTATACCCGCCAGGTGGCCCAGGACGAGAACAACCTGACCCTGCTGCTGGGTACCGGCCTGCCGGCGAATATCGTCAGCAAGCCGCTGTCGGATAACCTGCTCAGCGAAGTACCTGCCGGGTTGCCATCGGACCTGCTGCAACGTCGTCCCGACATTGTGCAGGCCGAGTACAACCTCAAGGCGGCCAACGCCAATATCGGCGCGGCTCGTGCAGCGTTCTTCCCGAGCATCAGCCTGACCGCCAGCGCCGGCACCGCCAGCCCTACCCTGGGCGGCCTGTTCAAAGGCGGCTCGGGCACCTGGGCGTTCGCCCCGCAGATCAACATCCCGATCTTCAACGCCGGCAGCCTGCGCGCAAGCCTGGACTACTCGAAGATCCAGAAAGAGATCAACGTGGCCAACTACGAGAAGGCGATCCAGACCGGCTTCCAGGAAGTCTCCGACGGCCTCGCCGCACGGGCGACCTACAAGCAGCAACTGGACGCCCAACGTGGCTTCGTCGAGGCTAACCAGGACTACTACCGCCTGGCCGAGCGTCGCTATCGCATTGGGGTCGACAGCAACCTGACCTTCCTCGACGCCCAGCGTCAGCTGTTCAGTGCCCAGCAATCGCTGATCACCGACCGCCTGGCTCAACTCAACAGCGAGGTCAACCTGTACAAGGCCCTCGGCGGTGGCTGGAACGAGCAGACCGCGCAGAATGAGCCGTTGAAAGAAGAAGCACCGCCCTTGAAGTTGTTCTGATAGTGCGGGTGTAAGAAAACCGCTTCCCTCACCGGAAGCGGTTTTTTTATGCCTGGATGATTACCCCGCCAAGTTGCGTTCGATCATCGCCCACAACCCGCCCTGCCCCGATTGAATCGACCCCACACCGCCGCGCACCATGGCCGCCACCTGCATAAGCCCAATAACAACAGGTCCAACGCCATGAGCACTTTCCAACCGCGCCAGCTGTTGCTGGCGACCGCTGTCGCCAGCCTTGCCCTTCCCGCTATCGCCGAAGAACACGGCTTTCTCGAAGACGCCAGCGCCAACCTCAACCTGCGTAATTTCTTCTTCAACCGCAATTACACCAACCCGACCAAGGCCCAGGGCGGTGCGCAGGAGTGGACGCAGAGTTTTATCCTCGACGCCAAGTCCGGGTTCACCCAAGGCACAGTAGGTTTTGGTGTGGACGTGCTGGGTTTGTACTCGCTCAAGCTCGATGGAGGGCGTGGCACGGGCGGCACTCAGTTGCTGCCGCTGGACCATGATGGCCGGCCGGCGGACGAATTCGGACGCCTGGGCGTGGCCTTCAAGGCGCGGTTTTCCAAGACGGAACTCAAGGTAGGCGAATGGATGCCAGTGTTGCCGATCCTGCGTTCGGACGATGGCCGCTCCCTGCCACAGACCCTACGCGGCGGGCAGATCACCTCCAAGGAAATCGACGGCCTGACCCTGTATGGCGGCCAGTTCCGCGCTAACAGCCCGCGTGATGACGGCAGCATGGGCGACATGTCGATGGTCGGTAAAGCTGCGTTTACTTCCGACCGTTTCAACTTCCAGGGTGCCGAATATGCCTTCAACGACAAGCGCACCCAGGTCGGCGTATGGAACGCCCAGCTCAAGGACATCTACAGTCAGCAATTCGTCAACCTGATCCACAGCCAGCCCGTCGGCAACTGGACACTCGGCGCCAACCTGGGGTTTTTCTACGGCAAGGACGATGGCAGCGCCCGCGCAGGCAACCTGGACAACAAAACCTGGTCCGGCCTGTTCTCCGCCAGGTACGGCGGCAACACGTTCTATGTCGGCCTGCAAACACTCACCGGCAACAGCGCCTGGATGCGCGTCAATGGCACCAGTGGCGGTACCCTGGCCAACGACAGTTATAACTCGAGTTACGACAACGCCGAGGAAAAATCCTGGCAAGTGCGCCACGACTACAACTTCGCCACCCTCGGCATACCCGGTCTGACGCTGATGAACCGCTATATCAGCGGCAGCAATGTGCACACAGGCACTATCAGCGACGGCAAGGAATGGGGCCGTGAGAGTGAAATCGGCTATACGGTGCAGAGCGGCGCACTGAAGAACTTCAATGTGCGCTTGCGCAATTCAAGCATGCGCCGGGACTACAGCAACAATGAGTTTGATGAAAACCGGTTGATCGTCAGCTACCCGATAAGTCTGCTGTGAAACCCAAAAAACTTGATAACAAAACGTTCAAGCGCAAAGGGTGCAACCATTATGCGCCTGTCCGCGCTTCGCCAGCCCACCCGCCATCGCAGGCACCGTACTTCCTCCAATGCCTGCTATGCGGGGCTTCCCTGCCCCACGACGAAAACCCATTTTACGTACGTGATAAGGCCTATCAATCTAAAAAAACCGATACGTGCGCCCACTTACCACCCCATGTAGTACTCAACCTCAATTGGGCACGGAACCATTACTTTCACCAATGCCACCCATGGGTCTAATTACTTCAAGCCAACTACAAGCTTGGTGAAGCCACTACAGTTAACTCAAGACAGGTAACGGTTCATGGATTCGATAGCCCCCCAATCCGCACCATCAGCCACTGTGCCTTCCGCAACTGCCGATAAACCTCCATCTCCCGAAAACAACCCCATTCGCCCAAGAACCCAGATGCTCGTGGATGACGGCAACCTCAAAGCCACCGAGGAAAGCGTCGAATACCATGGAGACCCCAAGAAGCCTGTGCTCATAGGCCGTACCCTGACGCTCGAGACGGGTGATAAATCGGACACCGTCCATATCAGCCAGGCCTCGAATGGCCGACTGCACGTAAAAATCAATGACCGGGAATACACCTTCAACGGCGAAAACCGCTCCGCAAACACTTCGCCATCCGAAGGCAAGCTGCCTCCACTGCTCCTGCACATCAAGTCCGGCGCGGGTAACGACAATATAACCGTGGATCCCGACGTCACCGTGGCCATGAATATCGAAGCAGGCGACGGGGATGACACCGTGCAAGCCGGAGGGGGGAATACTAACGTTTTTGGTGGACGCGGGAACGACCATATTCGCTTGGGTAATGGCGTCAGTTACGCCGAAGGCAACGATGGTGACGACACGATAATCGGCGGTACCGGACACACAGTGATGTACGGGAACAAGGGTAACGATCGTTTGTATGCCGGGGCCGGACCTGCCAGCAAAAACAGTCACCTGGATGGAGGTGAGGGCGACGACCTGATGTACGCCGGCGACGGGCACACGGTGATGAATGGCGGTGACGGTAACGACCACATGATTGCCCACGCGGATAGCACCATCTATACAGGGAAGGGGTCCGATATTGTGTGGGGCAACCTCACCAAAGCGCGAATTTACGCCGAGAACGGAGATCGCCTTTCAGGCGCAGAGCAATCGACGATCACCAGGGTGGAGTCGAACGATGCGGGTAAGAAAGCTTTTAAAATCGTAGGTTCGGATGCGTTCAAACAACGGGTCGAAGATGATCTGGCACTACTGCGTGCCTCACCTGTGGGAAGGCAGATGCTGGAGGAAATGGATAACGTTGCTGAGCGAAATGGTGCGCCGGTCACCATCGAGGAAACCGAAGGTGGGGGCACCAGTTACCTCTTCAATAGCAGTGAGCTGCAAAAACTGAGTGAGCAAGAGCGGAATAAAATCCCACTGGACGACCCGAGAAAAGGCGGGATAAAAGATGGAGTACCTGGTGCACGTGCAGATCTAGGTCATATTTTTTATAACCGGGCCATGATCTTTAAGCATGAAGAAGGGAACATGACCTCTCCAATTGTCATGCTCTACCATGAGATGGCACATTCCTGGAACGGAGCCAACGGTACATTTTTGCCGGGTTTTACTGATCCAACACCCGATAACCCTGAACGTCCAGGCGCGCCTAGAGCCGAACTCCAGGCTATGGGCTTGCATACCAACGCCACACCCTACGATTTTGACAACGATCCCACCACTCCGCCGACAACCACGAACCCCAGCCCGCACCACGAGAATGCGATACGCAAGGAAATGGGTATCAAACCGCGAACGAAGTACCCTTGATACAAGAAGATAGCCTTAGGTATTTATTCGCGCAGCAAGGATGCTGCCTATCAACTTGATTGATGGCCCGCTCCAACGGGCATTCCAAGGTCACATCGGGAAAGCAGCACGCACGCTACTTCGCTTTCCCGACCTTGAATCTCAATATGCACTAGCGCAATTCCAGAATTCGCCGGACTACAGCAACAATGATTTCGACGAAAACCGGTTGATCATCCGTTATCCAGTTTCACTGCTCTAAATTCATTACGGGTGATGAAACGGCTCGTTCGCTCGAGGCTCATGCCCCCTTCACAACGTAGGAAAACGAAACAAATACTATATGAACCATAGTCATCGCTGCGCCATTAAGAATGTCCGAGACGCTAAGAATTCTTTTCGTACTCGAACTTTTCGCATTTCTTAAAATATGGAGCATCTCATGAATATAGTCACTTCTGATAACCCAGCCCTGCACACTTGGAATAACTGGAAACAACAATTAGACGAGAAGAGCACGCCCAAAGAACAAAACGCGACGATCACTTTGGCAGATGCCGACCGAACCAATGAGGCGCCGGCGGCCCATACCCGCAAAGCAGGTGACCGTGATCGGTTTCACCATGCCTCTCACTTGACTCGCCACAAGCACGATTCGCGCCGTCCAAGCCCAGGTCAAACTCCGATTCAGGCTCCTGCTCAACCCCCAGTTCAGGCTCAAGCACCAGTTCAAAACACGGCTGGCACGACACCGCCTGCCCAGAATGTCATCTGGACCACACTTACCGAGGTGCCAAGATCTCCAACTGGAGCGCCTGTTACCCACGAATTTGAGAATGGCAACGTCAAGATAACTTCTTCTCCCCTGCATCAAGGAAGTTTTAATGGCACACCGACCACGCGCAATAAAGTCACCATAGAGACCGGAATCCAAGATGATCACATAGAGATCAAGACACTTCAGTCAGGAGCTGTTGTTGCTGAAATCAATGAAAAGGCCTATGCGCTCCCCATCGAAAACCACGGTGCAATCCTGGGGCAGCTTGAAATAAAAACCAATGGCGGAAACGATCAAGTCAACATCGATAAAAAGATCTGGTTCGAAACTTCGATCAGCCTCAACGATGATCATCATATATCGGGCCGAGATCACTACACATCAGCACCTGAATCCGCGAACAAAAAAACTTTTTTTGAACCGGGCGTCATTCCAGTGCCTTTCTACATGACAAATGAGGGTGACAGCCAAGTATTCAACCAAGGTGATGTCACCATCAGCTTCACTCAAAACAATCACTCTGACTATCCCGGCGACGGCGTCACGGTAATCAAAACAGGCGACGGTGACGACAAGGTCCGCATCAGTGCGGCCGACGATGGTTCATTAATAGCCGACATTAATGAAGAAAAATTCTTACTGCCGGTCAAAAATGACCCTACCGGCCGTTCACGCTTGTTTATACAAACCCGGGAAGGTAACGATAGCGTGATCATCGACTCCAACGTCAAGAATTTCTCCTATATCAATCTGGGAGCGGAGGTGTCGGGGACGGTCTACATGGGCGGCGGCTTTGTCTCGGGCCCGGAAGAAGCAAAACAGGACCAGCAATACAGGAACCAGAACTACAACCCGCTTCAAGCCCGCTGAGTTGGCGGACCAGGCGCGCACTCGTCAGCTGATCGTAGACTCACGACAAACTTGCTGTATGGTGCGCGCCTGCCGCTGTTGATCCTCCCCAGCGGCGGCCTTTTCGAGCCAGGCCTACGCCATGAAATTCCTCACCCTTGCATGCGCACTCCTGACCCTGAGCCTCACCGGCTGCATCGGTGCGCCTGTGGCCCTGACACCGCAAACTGAGCAGCGCCTGGAAGCCCAGGCACCGATCCGCTTCCTGCTGACCTTCGACGACGGCCCCAGCGCCTCGGGCTACAACAACCCGAGCCGTTCAGTGATTGCCGACCTGGCGCACAACCCGGTACTGCCGGGTATCAAGGCGGTATTTTTCCTGCAGACCGAAGCCGCCCGCTCTGGCGGCAGTTCCCGGGGGCGCAAGACCATGGAGCGCGAGCATGTCGCTGGCCACATCCTGGCGTTCCATACGGCAACGGCGTTTCACACCAACCACCGCTGGCTGAACGATGCCGAACTGGAACGTACCCTGACCGAAGGTGCCGCCGATATCGCCAGCATCACCGGCACGCCTCCGGCGCTGGTACGCCCGCCCTTCTGGAACTATGACAAACGCACCTTCGCCGCCTACCAGCGGCATGGCATGCAGGTGTTGCTGACGGACCTGAGCGCCAACGACGGCAAGATCTGGGGTTTCAATGGCAGCCCGCGCCGACGGGCCAATTTGTACCGGCAGTTGTCACTGGTACGTGAACGCATTGCCCTGGGCGAATTACCGACGGTGGCCGGCGTTATCCCCGTGGTGGTGACCTTCCACGATATCAACCGCTATACCGCGCGGCATATGCAGGAGTACCTGCAGATCCTGATGGACAGTGCGCACGTCAACGGTTTGAACACCGCTGTCGAGCCTTTCTACACCGACACCACCCAGCTTCAACAGGCGGCGCTGGCACGTACGGTGAAGGTCGCAAGCGAGCCCGTGCACCTGCCAGGCGTGTGGAATTGGGTATGGGATGCCGACTCACGCTGATCTGCAGGTTGTAAAGATCAGAAATGTATTTCAACTCAGGTTTCTCGAGACTCAACCCCCAATTCGTCCCACACCGATTCAGCCAGGTGAAAGGTTGCATTTGCCGCCGGAATCCCGCAGTAAATCGCACTCTGCATCAGCACTTCCTTGATCTCGGCGCGGGTCACGCCATTGCTGGCGGCGGCGCGCAGGTGCAGTTTCAGTTCTTCACTGCGGTTCATGCCGATCAGCATCGCGATAGTGATCAGGCTGCGGGTATGCCGAGGCAGGCCGGGGCGGGTCCAGATATCGCCCCAGGCGTGGCGAGTGATCATTTCCTGGAACTCGCTGTTGAACTCGGTCAAGGCATTGAGGCTGCGGTCGACATGGGCATCGCCCAATACGTCGCGGCGCACTTGCAGGCCATCGGCGTAACGTTGTTTCTCGTCCACGAAAAGCTCCTCAGTGGGCCAGCAGGAATTTAATCACCCGGTCGCTGAATACAGCACCGGCTTGCACGTTGGACAGGTGCGCTGCATAGAACTCGGCATATTCGGCGCCCTGCACATGATTCTGGATGAAGTGGCCGCCGGCTGGCGGCGTCACGGCGTCTTCAGTACCGGCAATGACGAGGGTCGGGACCTTGATCGACGATAATTGCTCACGCAAATCCGCATCGCGCACCGCACCGCAGTTGGCGGCATAACCCTCAGGCGAAGTAGCCGCGAGCATGTCGGTGATCTGCTTGGCCTGATGCGGGTTGGCGGCGGCGAAATCCGCAGTGAACCAGCGCGCAATCGACGCATCGCGCAGGGCCACCATCGCAGCGGCACCATCGCGCAGGACCATTTCGATGCGTGGGTTCCAGGTGTCTGGCGTGCCGATCCTGGCGGCGGTATTGCATACCACCAGGCGTTGCAGGCGTTCGCCGGCGTGAATGCCCAGCCATTGGCCGATCAACCCGCCCATGGACAGGCCACAAAAATGCGCGCGTTGAATATCCAGCGCATCCAGCAGGGCAATCACGTCTCGGCCCAGTTGCTCGATGCTGTACGGCCCTTCGGTCACCAGGGATTTTCCATGGCCACGAGTGTCGTAGCGCAACACGCGAAAATGCTCGGTGAATGCCGGGATCTGGATGTCCCACATATGCAGGTCGGTGCCCAGGGAGTTGGACAGCACCAGCACCGGTGCATCCACCGGGCCCTCCAATTGGTAATGCAGTTCGCCCTCGGCGAGTTGTACAAAAGCCACAGCAGTCTCCTCAGGCAGTCAAGGCAAAGTGTTCGGTCACTGCACGGGTGACCCAGGTGAGCGACTGGCCCAGGTAATGGGCCGGGTCGAGCAAACGATCCAGTTCAGCCGCGGATAGCTCGGCGGTGACTTGCGGTTCATCCGCCAATACTTCACGCAAGTGGCGCCGCTCGGTCACGGCGCGTTTGCAGCACTGCTCCAGCAGATGGTGGGCGGCGTCGCGGCCCAGGCGCTGGGCAAGCACGATGCTGACGGCTTCGGCCAGCAGCAGGCCTTGGGTCAGGTCAAGGTTGCCTGCCATGCGCTCGGGGTCGACCTCCAACCCTTCGCAGACCAGCAGTGCCTGTTGCAAGGCGCCGGACACCAAGCGGCAAATCTCGGGCAGGGTTTCCCATTCGGCGTGCCACAAGCCCAGGCTGCGTTCGTGCTCCTGGGGCATGGCGCTGAACATCGTCGCCACCAGGCCCGGTACGCGGGTGGCGGCGCTGATCAGTACCGCGGCGCCCACAGGGTTGCGCTTGTGGGGCATGGTCGAGGAACCACCCTTGCCCGGCGCCGCAGGCTCAAATACCTCCGCCGCTTCTGTTTGCATCAACAGGCTGATATCACGACCCAGCTTGCCGAGGCTGCCGGCGATCAGGCCGAGCACGCTGGCAAATTCCACCAGGCGATCACGCTGGGTATGCCAGGGTTGTTCGGGCAGGCCTAGCTGCAATTCAGCGGCCAAGGCTTCGGCGACGGGCATGGCGTGTTCGCCGAGCGCTGCAAGGGTGCCGGACGCGCCGCCGAACTGCAGCACCAGCAGGCGCGGCTTCAACTCGGCAAGGCGCTGGCGAGTGCGCGTCAGGGCGCCCAGCCAACCAGCGATTTTCATCCCCAGGGTGACCGGTGTCGCGTGTTGCAACCAAGTACGCCCGGCCAATGGCACGGCGGCGTAACGCTGGGCCTGGGCAGCCAGTACATCGCCCAGGCGCGCCAGGTCCGCGTCGATCAACCCCAGTGCCTGGCGCAACTGCAGCACCAGGCCAGTGTCCATCACGTCCTGGCTGGTCGCGCCCAGATGCACATAGCGCTCGGCGCCGGGATCTTCACTGGCAATCAACTTGCCCAGTGCCTTGACCAATGGGATCGCCGAGTTGCCTGCCGTGGCAATCGCCACGCCGAGGGCGTCCACATCGTAGAGCGAAGCCAGGCAGGCCTGGGCAATCGGCGCCACGGCGGCCTGCGGAATCAACCCGACCCGGGCCTCGGCCCGGGCCAGCGCGGCCTCGAAATCCAGCATGCCCTGCAAGCGCCCCTGGTCACAGAACACTTCGGCCATGCTGCCGGCGGTGAAGTAGGCGTCGAACAGTTGATTGCTCGTGCGCAGCGTCATAACTCGTCCCTTACAGATCGTGGTGCAGGTACGCCGCCTGTTTCGGCAAGCGCAAGCTGAACAGGAAGGCCACCGCCATCATCGCAGTGACGTACCAATAAAAGGTGTTTTCCATGCCGATGGATTTCAGGCTCAGCGCGACCACTTCCGCGGAGCCGCCAAACACCGCATTCGCCACGGCATAGGCCAGGCCCACACCTAAGGCACGTACTTGGGGCGGGAACATCTCGGCTTTGACCAGGCCGCTGATGGAGGTATAGAAGCTGACAATCGCCAGGGCCAGGGTAATCAGCACAAAGGCCAGGAACGGGCTGGTCACGGTTTTCAGGGTCAGCAGGATCGGCACGGTGAACAGGGTGCCAAGGCCGGCGAACCAGAGCATGGAATTGCGGCGGCCGATCTTGTCGGCCAGCATGCCGAACAGCGGCTGCATGCACATGTACAGGAACAGCGCGCCGGTCATGATGTAGCTGGATGTCTTGGCGTGCATGCCGACAGTGTTCACCAGGTACTTCTGCATGTAGGTGGTGAAGGTGTAGAAAATCAGCGAGCCGCCAGCGGTGTAACCAAGCACGGTGATGAAGGCTTTGCCGTGGTCGCGAAACAGCGCGACGATACTGCCGGCGTCCTTGTCTTCACGGATTTCCTTGCTGGTGGTTTCTTTCAGGGTGCGACGCAGCAGCAGGGAAATCACCGCCGCGATGGCACCGATCACGAACGGAATGCGCCAGCCCCAGGCACGCAATTCCTCCTCAGTGAGGATCTGTTGCAGGATCACCACCACCAATACCGCCAGCAACTGGCCGCCGATCAGGGTCACGTATTGGAACGAGGCAAAGAAGCCACGCTGGCCCTTGAGCGCGACTTCACTCATGTAGGTAGCCGTGGTGCCGTACTCGCCGCCCACCGACAAGCCCTGGAACAGCCGCGCCACCAACAGCAGCGCCGGCGCCCAGGCACCGATATCGTTATAGGTGGGCAGGAAGGCAATGACCAGAGAACCGGCGCACATCATCAGCACCGAGATCATCATCGAGTTCTTGCGCCCGTGCTTGTCGGCCACCCGGCCAAACAACCAGCCGCCGATGGGCCGCATCAAGAACCCGGCGGCGAACACACCGGCGGTGTTGAGCAGTTGCACCGTGGGGTCGTCGGAGGGGAAAAACGCCGGGGCGAAATAAATCGCGCAGAAGGCGTAGACGTAGAAGTCGAACCATTCGACAAGGTTGCCGGATGAGGCACCGACAATCGCAAAAATCCGTTTGCTGCGCTCTTCTCCGGTGTAGTGGCTGGTTGTTGTTGTCATGTTTTTTCACTCAGTGGGAACGGTTATAGCCTAGACATACTTTGCAACAACCATGTTCCGCAAGCAGACTTTTGGATATGCAGTGACTGTAAGGGCCTCATCGGGGGCAAGCCCCCTCCCACATTTGAATGTATTCACAAGTCCAAGTGTAGGAGGGGCGGTGCGACGATTCGACTTGCCCCCGATGAGGCCCTACAGCCAACTCAGTAATCGAAGAACACCGTTTCCTTATCTGTCCCCTGCAAAATCACATTCCACTGATGCACACCCTGCGCGTCCGCCTTGGCAATCAAGGTACCGCGACGCTCTGCCGGCACACACGCCAACAGCGGGTCATCGCCATTGAGCGCCTCACCGTCAAAATAAATCCGCGTCAGCAAGTGCTTCACCAGCCCCCGGGCAAACACCAGTACCACCAGATGCGGCGCCTGGGTCGTGCCTTTCAGTCCCGGCACACTGCCTGGCTTGATGGTGGTAAAGCGAAAGCGTCCTTCGGCATCCACGGGCACCCGGCCGAAGCCTTCGAAGTTGGGGTCAAGCGCCTTGTCCTGATCATCCTCAGGGTGGTCGTATTTGCCGGCGGCATTGGCCTGCCAGACTTCCAGCATGGCGTCGTTGACGACATCGCCGTTGCCGTC
This sequence comes from Pseudomonas khavaziana, assembly GCF_036704165.1. NCBI lineage: Bacteria > Pseudomonadati > Pseudomonadota > Gammaproteobacteria > Pseudomonadales > Pseudomonadaceae > Pseudomonas > Pseudomonas khavaziana. The sequence goes on along the minus strand of NZ_CP129946.1, from coordinate 1,770,927 downwards.
CAGCACTTGCCCGCTGATCGCCACGCGGTCGCCGAGGGTCGCGGCTACGGTGAGGTCTTCGCGATTCAGCCAGGTCAGGCCGATGTGGTAATACGGCCCGACGGTGTGGGACGTGGTTGCGTAGAGTGTCATCTCATTTCTCCATCGGCGTGGCGTCGCGGCCGCGCAGGACGATGTCCCAGCGGTAACCGAGGGCGTAGGACGGAACGGTTTTTTCCAGGTCGAATCGCGCGATCAGGCGCTCCTTGGCACTGGTATCCGGCACGCAGTTGTAGATCGGGTCATATTCCAGCAGCGGGTCACCGGGGAAATACATTTGCGTCACCAACCGCGTCAGCACACTGGGGCCGAACAGCGAAAAGTGGATATGCGCCGGGCGCCAGGCGTTGTGGTGGTTGCCCCACGGGTAGGCACCGGGCTTGATGGTCTGGAACTGGTACCAGCCATCGGCGTCGGTGACGGTACGCCCGGTGCCGGTGAAGTTCGGGTCCAGCGGTGCGTCGTGCAGGTCGCGCTTGTGGTTATAGCGACCCGCGGCGTTGGCCTGCCAGATCTCCACAAGGATGCCCGGCACCGGCAGGCTGTTCTCGTCCAGCACCCGGCCATGAATGATGATGCGCTCGCCTTGGGGCTCGCCTTCATGCTGGGCCGTCAGGTCGTTGTCCTTGTCATTGATACGCTCGGCGCCGATGGTCGGGCCGGTGATTTCCGACAGGGAATGGGGCAGGAACACCAACGGCTGGGACGGCGAACGCAGGTTCGTCGACTGATAGGCCGGGTGCAGGTAATCAGGTTGAGTGCCCGCTTGCGGGCGCCGGTAACCGGGCTTGTCACTCATGGAGCAATCCTCTCTTATTAGACGCGTTCAATCGCCAGGGCCAAACCTTGGCCTACACCCACGCACATGGTCGCCAAGCCTTTGCTGCCGCCGGTTTTTTCCAGCTGGTGCAGGGCCGTCAGAACCAGCCGCGCACCGCTCATGCCCAGGGGGTGGCCGAGGGCAATGGCGCCCCCGTTCGGGTTGACCTGAGGCGCATCGTCGGCAAGCCCCAGTTCGCGCAGCACCGCCAGACCTTGGCTGGCGAAGGCTTCGTTAAGTTCGATCACGTCAAAGTCAGTGACCGCCAACCCCAGGCGTTCCACCAGCTTGCGCACCGCTGGCACCGGGCCGATGCCCATCACACGCGGGGCGACACCGGCACTGGCCATGCCCAGTACGCGGGCGCGGGCGGTGAGGCCGTGTTTCTTTACCGCTTCGGCAGACGCGAGGATCAATGCCGCAGCGCCGTCGTTCACGCCCGAAGCATTGCCGGCAGTGACGGTCTTGTCCGGACCGTTGACCGGCTTGAGCTTGGCCAGGGCTTCCAGGCTGGTGTCCCGTGGGTGCTCATCGTGCTCCACCACAGTTTCACCTTTTTTATGGGCGACTCGCACCGGCACGATTTCCTCGGCAAAGAAGCCGGCCACTTGCGCGGCGGCGGTGCGCTGCTGGCTGCGCAGGGCGAAAGCGTCCTGGTCGGCGCGGGAAATCTGATAGTCGTCGGCGACATTGTCGGCGGTCTGCGGCATGGCATCCACGCCGTACTGGGCCTTCATCAGCGGGTTGATAAAGCGCCAGCCGATGGTGGTGTCTTCCAGCTTCATGTTGCGCGAAAACGCCGCATCAGCCTTGCCCATCACGAACGGAGCGCGGGACATCGACTCGACGCCACCAGCAATCGCCAGCTCCATTTCGCCGCTGGCGATGGCGCGAAAGGCCGTGCCGATGGCATCCATGCCCGAGGCGCACAGACGGTTGAGGGTCACGCCCGGAACGCTTTCCGGCAGCCCCGCCAGCAACAGTGCCATGCGCGCCACGTTGCGGTTGTCTTCGCCGGCCTGGTTGGCGCAGCCGAGGAACACCTCGTCCACTGCATTCCAATCCACCGAAGGGTTGCGCTCGATCAGGGCCTTGATCGGCAGTGCCGCCAGGTCATCGGCGCGTACAGTCGACAAGCCGCCGCCGAAACGGCCGATAGGCGTGCGAATGGCATCGCAGATAAATACGTCGCGCATCAGGCTTCTCCCGGCGCTTGGCCGTGGGCCGCGGCGGTGCGAGCTTCGAGATCACGCAGGGCGGTCAGTTCTGTCTCGGTGGGCTCAGCAGTGACGCTGACCTGATTGGCAAAGCGAATCGCCCAGCCGGTTGCGGCCACTACCTGTTCACGAGTCACACCGGGGTGCAGCGCAGTGACCACGAATTCATGACTGCCCTCCTCCGGCTCCATGATGCACAGGTCGGTAATGATGCCTACGGGTCCTGCGCCGGGCAGGCCAAGACGCTTGCGTGAGTCGCCGCCTTCGCCGTGACCGACAGAGGTAACGAAATCCAGCTTGTCAACAAACGAACGGGACGATTGCTTCAGGATGATCAGCACGCTCTTGGCCGAACCGGCGATCTCCGGCGCGCCACCGGCACCGGGCAAACGCACCTTGGGCTGATGATAGTCACCGACCACGGTGGTGTTGATATTGCCGAAACGGTCGACCTGGGCCGCGCCGAGAAAGCCGACGTCAATGCGCCCGCCCTGCAGCCAATAGCGAAAGATCTCACCGGTGGGCACCACGGTGTCGGCGGTCTCCGCCAACTCGCCATCGCCGATGGACAGCGGCAGCACGCTGGGCTTGGCCCCAATCGGGCCGGACTCGTAGATCAGCACCACGTCGGGCGATGAAGTCAGGCGCGCCAGGTTGGCGGCCTTGGACGGCAGGCCGATACCGACGAAGCACACCGAGCCGTTCTGTAGGCGACGCGCGGCGGCGACGGTCATCATTTCATTGGTGGAGTAAGCCATTACTTGGCCTCCTGCGCGGTAGCCAGCTTGGCCTGGAATTCATTGAAATCGGCGGTGCCGTGGATGTATTCGTCGATCCAGGCGGTAAAGGTTTCACGGTCGCGGGCAATCGGATCCCACGCCTGGTAGAAACGGTTATCGCGCTCGTTGTAGCCGTGGGCGTAGGACGGATGTGCACCTCCGGGTACGTGGCACACCGCCGTCAGCGCCCAGGTCGGCAACACGCAGCTGTTCATCGGCGCATTCAGGTCATCGACGATTTCCTCGACGGTGACGATGCAGCGCTTGGCTGCCAGGGCCGCTTCCTTCTGCACGCCAAGAATGCCCCAGAGCAGCACGTTGCCCTTGCGGTCGGCTTTCTGCGCGTGGATCACGGTGATGTCCGGACGTACCGACGGTACCGCCGCCAGCACTTCGCCGGTGAACGGGCAGGTAACGCTCTTGATCAGTGGATTGACCTTGGGCAAGTCAGAACCGGCGTAGGCACGCAGCACCGCGAACGGTAGGCCCGATGCCCCGGCAACGTAGGCATTGGCCAGGTCGGCGTGGCTGTGTTCTTCAATCTCCAGAGGCTGCGGCCATTGCTTCTCGACCGCGTCGCGCAGCCGATGCAGGGAGCCCACACCCGGGTTGCCGCCCCAGGAAAAAATCAACTTGCGCGCACAGCCGGCACCGATCAATTGGTCGTAGATCAGGTCAGGGGTCATACGTACCAGTGTCAGGTCTTTCTTGCCCTGACGAATGATTTCATGACCTGCGGCCGTAGGGATCAGGTGGGTAAAGCCTTCGAGGGCGACGGAATCGCCGTCGTTCACGAAGCGCTTGACCGCATCACGCAGGGTGAGGACTTCAGCCATGGGGTTGGGCTCCCGGTGTTGATCGAAAAAGGCGCTGAGAGGGCGCCGAAGTGCTTGAAGGTTAAGCCGGGGATAGGGGCCAAACAATCCGATAATCGACTCAGCGTTCGATTATCGAACGGATTGTTACCTGGCTAACCTCCCACATTTGGATCCCACCAAGGCTTAAGTGGCATCGGCATGGCTGACCATGCCTTTGATCAACACCGCTGCCGTGGCCAACGCCGCCGGGATCACCAGTGCCGTAAGCACCTGCTCGAAATTCCAACCAAGGCCCAGCAAGGTGGCGCCCATCCATGCACCCAGAATGGCGCCGAAGCGACCAATGCCAAGCATCCACGACACACCGGTGGCACGCCCTTGAGTTGGGTAGAACCGTGCGGCCAGGGACGGCATCGCCGATTGCGCACCGTTGACACACATCCCGGCGATCAGCACGAGGGTCGCCAGTAGCGTGATATTGCCCAGGCTCTGCCCGACCGCGTAGGCAAACACCCCTGCCAGAAGATAGAAGGTACCGATCACTTTGTGAGGGTTGAACCGGTCCATCGCCCAGCCCACACCCACTGCACTCAACACTCCGCCAAACTGGAACAGCGCACCGATAAACGCGGCTTGTTCCATGCTGGCGCCGCTGTCGCGCATCAACGTGGGCAGCCAACTGGTCAGCAGGTACACAATCACCAGGCCCATGAAGTAGGTGAGCCACAACAGCAAGGTACCGGCGCTGTAGGTGCCCGAGAAGATCACCGCGAACACATTGCGGGCCTTGACGGTTTTTTGCTCCGGCACGCTGAAAGCGCTGGCTTGGGCCACGATACCGGGCTCGATGGGTGCAAGGGTCTTGCGCACCTTGTCGGTGCCGCGATTGCGTACCACCAGGTAACGCGCCGATTCCGGCAACCACAGCAACAGCACCAGCGCCAGGATCAATGGCAGGATGCCGCCAATCAGCAACAGGCTGTGCCAGCCGAAGGCGGGAATCAGCTTGGCCGAAATAAACCCACCGCCAGCCATGCCCAGGTTGAAGCCGCAGAACATGCTGGTCACCAGCAACGACTTATGGCGCTCGGGGGTGTACTCGGAGAGCAAGGTAGTGGCATTCGGCATGCCGGCGCCCAGACCCAGCCCGGTGAGAAAGCGCAGCACCAGCAACTGATCGACATTACTGCTGTAGGCCGACGCCAAGCTGAAAGCGCCAAACACCACCACCGCGCCCACCAACACGACCTTACGACCAAAGCGGTCGGCCAGCGGGCCGGAACCCAATGCGCCGAACACCATGCCGATCAATGCGGCGCTCATCACCGGGCCGAGGCTGGCGCGGTCGATGCCCCAGTCCTGGGACAATGCAGGCGCGATAAAGCCCATGGCCGCCGTATCGAGGCCGTCAAGAAAGACAATCAGGAAACATAGAATGACCACGCGCCACTGATAGCGTGACAGTGGCTGGGTATTGATGAAGGACTGCACGTCCAGGGTGGTACCGACAGAAGGCTGATTCATTATTTTTATTCCACACCGATGGCGGGCTGACGACCTCAGGTCATCATTATTATTGGGCAGCTCCTCAGAGCGCTGCCGCACATTAATAAGCCAGGGGAAACACCGTCAATCGAGCCAACCGGGATCTGTGCGGTCACCGAACAGCTTAGGCAAACAACTGCGCACTCAACTCGCGGCTGGCGCTGAGCATGCTCGGCAAAAAGCGCTGCTCCAACTCACTGCGGCTAACCCGCCCGGCATGGGTGCTGACATTGAGCGCGGCCAGTACCTGGCCAGAAGCGTCGTACACTGGTACCGCAATAGAACGCAGGCCTTGCTCCAGTTCCTGATCGACAATGCACCAGCCTTGCTGACGCACCTGTTGCAGGCATTCGAACAGGGCTTCAGGCGTGGTCAAGGTACGGCTGGTCTTGGTTTGCAGGTCGGCATGCTGGAGATAGTCCTGCAACGAAGCATCGTCGAGGGCGGCCAACAGGATGCGGCCCATGGATGTGCAATACGCTGGCAAGCGCCCACCCACCGACAAATCAACCGAAATCAGCCGCTGGGTGGTGGCCGAACGGGCGATATAGAGGATGTCATCACCTTCGAGGGTGGCCATATTGCAGGCTTCATGCAGCTGCTCGCTCATGCGGTCCAGATAGGGTTGAGCCGACACGGCCAACGGTGTGGACGACAGATAGGCGTGACCAAGGGTCAGGACCTTGGGCAGTAACGAGTAGGTGCGCCCATCTGTGGTGGCATAGCCAAGCTTGATCAGGGTATGCAGGCAACGACGCACGGCGGCGCGAGGGATTTCGGTGCGATGGCTGATCTGGGCGATGGTCAGGTGCCGCTTGCGCTCCTGAAACGCTTGCACCACGGCCAAGCCACGGGCCAGGGAGGTCATGAAATCCGGATCACCGGTGAAGGCCTGGATGCGCTTGGCCGGTGATGCCACGATCGGCGGCGCCACTGATGCAAAGGAGTTGCGCAATTGATCGTTCATTTCAGGGGTCCTTTCTCTTGTTTTCACCACGGGAGGGTTGACCGCCATTACAAGCCGTGCCGGTCGCGATGCACAAGACAGCACCGGCAACATTGGGCGATTATCGGACGATCATGCGATTATCGCAATTTGGCCAGCACTGCACGGACCCTGTGGTCAACGTTTCAGCTTTGCCTGATAAATCTGAAAAATGTGGGCGTTTACCCTGCCATTTAGAATTAACGTAGAAAATCAGGATGACGGTGTTCACACATACTGGCACCCACATGTAATAAAACCCTCACACAGCATTGACGCTTTTTAACTTCGTAGTGATAGTGTTATTCAAATGCGCCGCTATAATGCAACCTGTGCAGAGGTCAGCCCGGTATCACTATCGGAATTGGAGCTCGCCAGGCGCTGCGGATGTATGCAGCGACGGTCACAATACCCGCTTAAAAGAACTGCCCTCAGGTCTGCGTTCCAAGTTGAACAGTTCGACTGTTCAACCTGAAACCATCCGAGGACGACTTTCAGGCATGACACTGCGCAATCAATAAACTTAACTCAATTAGGTAACACTGTGACGAAAGATGAACTGCGCGCGGAACTTGAGCGCCAGGAGCAACGTTACAAGGACGTCTACGGCGGGGAAGTCACCACCTACGCCGCGCAACCTGAGCCAGAACGCAAGCCATGGCGCAAGCGAGCCAGCCTGCTCGACCAAGCCTTTGCCCAGGAAATCCAAAAGATAGAACAGGAACTCAAGACGCAGGAGCCATAAGCACTTGCGGTCGAGCTTCCAGGGTCTGCTGTCTCTGCCGGTCCACCACTGGCAGAGGGCTCCATGGCGCAACGCCCGCTGGTCAGTAACCTACAGCCTCCAACGAAATTTCATACAAATGTTTCAGGCATGACATTTTCATGACCAATGCCGGTCTTTTCCTGCCTGAGCTTTATAAATCAAAGACTTGCCAAAGCCCCGAAAACCCTGGGATGCGCCCGCCCTGGCAGCGGTTTTTCAATGAAGATTGTTACCGATGAGCAGCTAATGCATCGATTACCGATGTTTTCTGGCATAATCGCGCCCCCTTACGACCGGGTCAGAAAACCTTCATGATCGATTTATTCAGCGGACTGGATGCTTGGGTTCTAGTGAGCCTGTTGCTCGCCCTGGCCTTTGTCCTCGCCTTCGAGTTCATCAATGGCTTTCATGACACCGCTAACGCGGTGGCCACAGTCATCTATACCAAAGCCATGCCGCCACACCTGGCCGTGTTCTTCTCCGGGGTGTTCAATTTCCTCGGCGTATTGCTCGGTGGTGTCGGTGTCGCCTACGCCATCGTGCATTTGCTGCCGGTAGAGTTGCTGATCAATGTGAACACCGGCCACGGCCTGGCGATGGTCTTCTCTTTATTGGCTGCGGCGATCACCTGGAACCTGGGCACTTGGTACTTCGGTATCCCCGCCTCCAGCTCCCATACCCTGATCGGCTCGATCCTCGGTGTTGGCCTGGCCAATGCCCTGATCAACGACATCCCCCTGGCTGACGGTGTGAACTGGCAGAAAGCCGTGGATATCGGCGCGTCCCTGGTGTTCTCGCCGATGGCCGGCTTCCTGGTCGCAGCCCTGGTGCTGATCGGCCTGAAGTGGTGGCGCCCGCTGTCGAAGATGCACAAGACTCCGGACCAGCGCCGCAAGCTCGACGACAAGAAACACCCGCCGTTCTGGAATCGCCTGGTCCTGGTGATTTCGGCCATGGCCGTCAGCTTCGTGCACGGTTCCAACGATGGCCAGAAAGGCATCGGCCTGATCATGCTGGTGCTGATCGGTATCGTGCCGGCGCAGTTCGTCCTTGACCTGGGCAGCACCACCTACCAGATCGAGCGTACCCGCGACGCGACCCTGCACCTGAACCAGTTCTACCAGCGTAACCATGAGACCCTGGGCGAGTTCCTGGCCCTGGGCAAAAGCGTGAAGGATGACCTGCCTGGCAAGTTCCGCTGCAACCCGCAGCAGACCGAACCGACAATCAACGCGCTATTGGGTACCTTGAAAGGCGTTTCGGACTACCACTCGCTGACTGCCGACCACCGCATTGAAGTACGTCGCTACCTGCTCTGCCTGGACGACACCGCGAAGAAAGTCGGCAAGCTGCCAGGCCTGGATTCCCGTGAGAAGTCCGACCTCGACAAGCTGCGCAAAGACCTGACCGCCACCACCGAATACGCCCCGTTCTGGGTGATCCTCGCGGTCGCACTGGCCCTGGGCCTGGGCACCATGGTGGGTTGGAAGCGCGTGGTACTGACCATCGGCGAGAAGATCGGCAAGCAGGGCATGACCTATGCCCAGGGCATGTCGGCCCAGATCACCACCGCCACCATGATCGGCTTCGCGAATATCTTCGCCCTGCCGGTGTCCACCACCCACGTGCTGTCCTCGGGCGTGGCGGGCACCATGGTTGCCAACAAGAGCGGCCTGCAGGGCGGCACCGTCAAGACCATCCTGATGGCCTGGGTATTGACCCTGCCAGCCACCGTGGGCCTCTCGGCCGGGTTGTTCTGGTTGGCATCCAAGGCATTGGGCAACTGATAGCCAGCCGGCAGTAAAAAAGGTGCGATCCGCGAGGGTCGCACCTTTTTTTATGATCGTTCCCACGCTCCGCGTGGGAATGCCGCCACGGACGCTCCGCGTCCCACTGCCGCACGGGTGACGCGGAGCGTCACGGGATGCGTTCCCACGCGGAGCGTGGGAACGATCCAAAAGCAGAGCAAAAAAAAGGGCGACCGAAGTCGCCCAAAATGCCTTGCGTGCCCATGTAATCCGGAAAAACCTAAGGTTTTTTACGCTTGTTCGCGTCCTTCCAGATAAAAAATCCAAACCCTACAAAAAACAGCACCATGAGGCTTACAGTCAGCACTCCGGCAAAAACCACATTATCGATAAACATGACCGGCCTCCTGCACTTGCCCTGTTGCGATAGGGCTAAGTTAATGGAGAAGGCGCAGTGGGAAATTGATCAGGATCAATGTCGCCCGTAACGGGGCGTAAAGAAGGGTAATAACTGACCTGCATCAATGGATGCAGGCCGTTTCAACGCTTTTTCGGTTTGTTTTTCGACTTCTTCTTGGTTTTTCCCAAGGGCATGGCTTGTTCAAAGGCTTGGCGCACTTCATTCAAGCGTTTGTCATTGAGATCGTGTACGCGCTTGGCGCGTTCGGCATTCAGGTCAATCAGCTTGTCATCATCACTCATGGCTTGGCTTACGTCGTGGCGGGAATGCCCCAATAATGCGGCCTGCCCCGCTCGACGGCAAATCAGCGGGCGACAAAATGCAGGGCATCGACCAAAATCGGCACCTTCCACTCCACCCAGGAGGCGCATCCAGGTGGCCTTGCACAACGACCTTCCACCGCTGCTGGCCCTGCGCGCCTTCGAAGCCGTGGCACGGCACTTGAGCTTTATCAAGGCGGCGGACGAGTTGTCTGTGACCCAAAGCGCGCTGAGCCATCAGGTGCACAAGCTCGAACAGCATTTGGGCAAACCGCTGTTTATCCGGCGTACCCGTGCGATTGACCTGACGTTGGACGGGCAACACTACTACGATCAAATCCGCCCGGCACTGGTAGCCATCGGCGCGGCGACTCGCAGCCAACGGGTTGCCCCGAGCGCCTGCGTACTGCGCATCGGCGTGCTGGCATCGTTCGCCACGCTATGGCTGGCACCGCGCCTGGCCGACTTTCTCCAGCGCTACCCGCACATCCAGGTGGAGTTGCTGCCCGCGATCCAACTGGCCAACGTCGCCACGGCCGAGGTTGACCTCGCCATCCGTTACGGCAAGGGCGACTGGCCCGACGTGCAAGCCACACGCCTGATGGCCGAAATCCTGTCCCCGGTGTGCAGCCCGGCTTTCAAGACCCGGCGGGTATCCCATGGCGCCTTGTTGATGGCGACTTCGCACCGCCCTTTCGAATGGACGGACTGGTCTGCCCATTACCAGGTCGACCTCGGCCCCTACCCCCGCGTCATGCTGCATGACTACAACATTGTGGTCGAAGCCACCGTGGCCGGCCAGGGTATCGCCATGGGCCGCCATCGCCTGATCGAGCGCAGACTTCAGGACGGGAGCCTGGTCCAGGCGTTTGACTGGCCGCCCTATCACAATGAAATCGGCTATTGGCTGATCGCCCCCCAAGGCCCGCTCAGCCAAGCGGCCGAGTGTTTCAGCCAATGGCTCAAGCAAGCCTGCGCCAACGCGTGAGTTTTTTCGATACGTCGGTTGAGATCTATCCGTTTGTCGGCCGCCGCGTCGACCGACATGCTCAAACCTCCTGAACCCGGAGGCTTCACCATGACCGACTCCATCCGCCAACGCGTACACGCGCTCGGCCTGATACTGCCAACGCCCAGCCAGCCGGCGGCCAACTACATCAACCATGTCATCAGCCAACACCAACTGTTTATCTCCGGGCAAATTCCCCTGGTCGATGGTAAACCGGCCTACATCGGGCGCCTGGGCGACTCCGTCAGTGATGAACAAGGTACACAGGCGGCGGAATTGGCAGCGCTGGGCCTGCTGGGGCAATTGAGCGATGCGCTGGGGGACGATCTGTCGCGTGTGACGCGCACCCTGCGTCTGGGCGTATTCATCGCCAGCACTGGCGAATTCCAGCGCCAGAGCGTGGTCGCCAATGGCGCCTCGAACCTGCTGGTCAATGCTCTGGGCGATAAGGGCCGACATGTGCGCACCGCCATAGGCGTCTGCAGTTTGCCTGCCTGCGTCGCCGTCGAGGTGGATGCCATTTTCGAGCTGCAACCGTGAGCCCGCTGTACATCCAGCAATTGCGCGACACCACGCCTGGCTGTCAGTCGGGCATTGTGCATTTCAACCACGCCGGGGCGTCCTTGCCCAGCCAGGCGACCCTGGACGCCATCATCAAGCAGTTGCACCACGAAGCTCGGGACGGCCCGATGGAAGCCGGCGAACGGGGCGCCGTGCTGGTGGAAAAAGCCCGCCGTGCCGCCGGGCAGTTACTCAATGCGCCGGCGTCGTCGATTGCCTTCACCAGCAGTGGCTCCACGGCCTGGAGCATGGCGTTCCAGGCGTTGGGGCCTTGGCAGCCGGGCGACCGCATCCTGGTGGGCCGCCATGAATGGGGCGGCAACCTGGCGAGCATGGCGCTGGCCGTGCAGGCGGGCGCGCAGGTGGAGGTGATCCCCTGTGACGCAGCCGGCGCGGTCTGCCCGGTGGCACTGGAGGCGATGCTCGACGCCCATGTGAAGCTGATCGACCTTACCTGGCTACCGGCCAACGGTGGACTGATCAACCCGGCCCAGGCCATCGGTGCGGTAGCTCGGCGGCATGCCATCCCCTTCTTTATCGATGCGGGCCAAGCCGTCGGCCAGGTGCCAGTGGATGTGCAAGCGTTGCAGTGCGACGTGCTCAAGTCCGCCGGTCGCAAACACCTGCGCGGGCCTCGCGGTACCGCACTGCTCTATATACGGCCTGATTTTCTCCAGCATCTGAACCCCGTCCAGCGCGACGTGTTTTCAGCGCCATGGACTGCCGACGGCTTCGACTTGCGCAATGACGCCCGGCGTTTCGAAACCAGTGAAGTGTCCTTCGCCTTGCTGGCGGGCCTGGGCAATGCGTTGCAAGAGATCAATCAATGGGGGATCGAGCGGGTGTGGGAGAGGGTCTCGCAGACCAGCACACGAATCCGCGAAGCACTGCGTCAGCTACCGCAGATTACCCTGCACGACTTGGGCACCACGCATTCAGGCTTGATCGCTTTCAACCTGGCTGGCTGGGATAGCTTTGAACTCAAGCGACGCCTGGGATTGAAGCGCATCAACATCGGCGCCAATGGCATCGCCTATACGCCGCTGGATATGCAAGCACGCGGGCTGGCAAGCATTGCACGGATATCCGTCAGCCCGCTCAACACCGATGACGACATCGAGCGACTGATGACGTCCCTGGGTGAACTGAGCGACTAAACCTCGATATCCACCCACAGACCCTGGCGCGGCGCGTCTTCGATCAGCGGCGCCACGGGAACGGTGTTGTCAGCATTGAGCAGGTCGCCGGGAATGGGCAAGTGCTGCTGCGTCTCATCGTCGGCTTCGCGCCGGCGTTTCTGCTGTTCCTGCTGGCGGCGTTGTTCTTCGCGCAGCAAAAAGGTCGATTGCTCGGCATCGCCCTTCTTCAGGTCGATGGTGCTCTCGTTGGAGCCCGGTTGAACGGGTACCACCGGCGGAATATCCGGCTTCTGGCGTGCCGGATCGAGTTGCGACGTGACCGGCACAACACTGACGGGCAGCATGGGTGGCAGCATGATAGTTATTCTCCTGATCAACAGGCTGTCGGCGGGTGGCAGGGCGACTTGAGCACCGGCGTGCCAAGCTGTGACCCAGTCGACACTCGCAAGTGCCCGCCACCCGTCGATTCAACTCCCGGCGCACCTCACAAACAGCGTAGTTTTTGTCAGAGTCCTTGGGCGCAGGGGCTTGTTCCGTTAAGATAGTCGGCTTTTTCACGGCGGGAGTCAGGCAGCATGGCGCAGCAGTATCAACCGGGGCAACGCTGGATTAGTGACAGCGAAGCAGAGCTGGGGTTAGGCACCGTTCTGGCACAGGACGGGCGCTTGTTGACCGTGCTCTATCCGGCCACTGGCGACACCCGCCAGTATGCGCTACGGAATGCGCCCCTCACTCGCGTGAGGTTTTCGCCGGGTGACACCATCACCCATTTCGAAGGCTGGAAAATGACCGTACAGGAAGTCGACGACGTCGATGGCCTGCTGGTCTACCACGGCCTGAATGGGCAGAACGAGCAGGTCACCCTGCCGGAAACCCAGCTTTCCAACTTTATCCAGTTCCGCCTGGCCAGCGACCGTCTGTTCGCCGGGCAGATCGACCCGCTGGCCTGGTTCTCGCTGCGCTACCACACCCTGGAACACACCAGCCGCCAGTTGCAGTCCTCGTTGTGGGGCCTGGGGGGCGTACGCGCGCAACCTATTGCGCACCAACTGCATATCGCCCGTGAAGTCGCCGACCGTATCGCACCACGGGTCTTGCTGGCTGACGAAGTGGGCCTGGGCAAGACCATCGAAGCGGGCCTGGTGATCCATCGCCAACTGCTCTCGGGCCGTGCCAACCGCGTGTTGATCCTGGTCCCGGAAAACCTGCAGCACCAGTGGCTGGTGGAAATGCGCCGCCGCTTCAACCTGCAGGTCGCGCTGTTCGACGAAGAGCGCTTTATCGAAAGCGATGCCACCAACCCGTTCGAAGACACCCAGCTTGCACTCGTTGCGCTGGAATGGCTGGTGGATGACGAGAAGGCCCAGGATGCGCTGTTCGCGGCCGGCTGGGACTTGCTGGTGGTCGACGAAGCCCACCACCTTGTGTGGCATGAAGACAAGGCCAGCGCCGAATACAGCCTGGTCGAGCAGCTTGCCGAGGTTATTCCAGGCGTGCTGCTGCTGACCGCCACCCCGGAACAACTCGGCCAGGACAGCCACTTCGCGCGCCTGCGCCTGCTCGATCCAAACCGTTTCCACGACCTGCAGGCCTTCCGCGCCGAGAGCGAGAACTATCGCCCGGTGGCCGAGGCCGTGCAGGAACTGCTGGACAAGGGCCGCCTGTCACCGGCCGCGCACAAGACTATCCAGGGTTTCCTCGGTGACGAAGGCGAAGCCCTGCTCACCGCCGTCAACGATGGCGACAGCGAAGCCAGTGCCCGCCTGGTGCGTGAACTGCTCGACCGCCACGGCACCGGCCGCGTGCTGTTTCGCAACACCCGCGCCGCCGTGCAAGGCTTCCCCGAGCGCAAGCTGCACGCCTACCCGCTGCCGAACCCGGATGAATACCTCGAATTGCCTTTGGGCGAACACGCCGAGCTGTACCCGGAAGTCAGCTTCCAGGCGCAACCGGACATCGAGGAAGAAAACCGCTGGTGGCGCTTCGACCCACGGGTCGAGTGGCTGATCGACCAACTGAAAATGCTCAAGCGCACCAAGGTCCTGGTGATCTGCGCCCACGCCGAAACCGCCATGGACCTGGAAGACGCCCTGCGCGTGCGCTCCGGCATCCCCGCCACGGTATTCCACGAGGGCATGAACATCCTCGAGCGTGACCGCGCCGCCGCCTACTTCGCCGATGAAGAGTTCGGTGCCCAGGTGCTGATCTGTTCGGAAATCGGCAGTGAAGGCCGCAACTTCCAGTTCTCCCACCACCTGGTGCTGTTCGACCTGCCGTCCCACCCCGACCTGTTGGAACAGCGCATCGGCCGTCTGGACCGGATCGGCCAGAAGCATGTGATCGAGCTGCACGTACCGTACCTGGAAACCAGCCCGCAACAGCGCCTGTTCCAGTGGTATCACGAAGCACTGAATGCCTTCCTCAACACCTGCCCGACCGGCAACGCCTTGCAGCATCAGTTCGGCCCACGCCTGCTGCCATTGCTGGAAGCTGCCGACGACGGCGAGTGGCAAGCCCTGATCGACGAAGCCCGTGCCGAGCGCGAACGCCTGGAGCAGGAGCTGCACACCGGTCGTGACCGCTTGCTGGAACTCAACTCCGGCGGCGCCGGTGAAGGCGATGCGCTGGTCGAAGACATCCTCGAGCAAGACGACCAGTTCGCCCTGCCGATCTATATGGAAACCCTGTTCGACGCCTTCGGCATCGACAGCGAAGACCATTCGGAAAACGCGCTGATCCTCAAGCCGAGCGAAAAAATGCTCGACGCCAGCTTCCCCCTGGGTGACGACGAGGGTGTGACCATCACCTACGACCGTAACCAGGCACTGTCGCGCGAAGACATGCAGTTCATCACCTGGGAACACCCGATGGTGCAAGGCGGCATGGACCTGGTGCTGTCCGGCTCCATGGGCAACACCGCCGTGGCGTTGATCAAGAACAAGGCGCTCAAACCTGGCACCGTGTTGCTGGAACTGCTCTACGTCAGCGAAGTGGTGGCGCCGCGCTCGCTGCAACTGGGCCGCTACCTGCCACCGGCCGCCCTGCGCTGCCTGCTGGATGCCAATGGCAACGATCTGTCCGGGCGCGTGTCGTTTGTGACCTTGAACGACCAGTTGGAAAGCGTGCCACGGGCCAGCGCCAACAAGTTCGTACAGGCCCAGCGCGACCAGCTCACACCGCGCATCAACGCCGGTGAAGAGAAGATCGCCCCGCGCCACGCCGAGCGTGTGGCCGAGGCCAAGCGCCGCCTGGCGGCGGACACCGACGAAGAACTGGCGCGCCTGACCGCGTTGCAAGCGGTCAACCCCACCGTGCGTGACAGCGAACTGGTTGCCTTGCGCAATCAACGCGAGCAAGGCTTGGCCATGCTCGATAAGGCGGCGCTGCGACTGGAAGCGATTCGGGTATTGGTGGCCGGCTAATCATTCGCTGCCAATTAGGAGGCCCGCTTAGTGCGGGCCTTTTTTATTGGTCTTGAGGGCCTCATCGGGAGCAAGCCCCCACATTTGACCGAGTTGTCTGCACTCTACTCGGTCGGTGTGGGAGGGGGCTTGCTCCCGATAGCGTCACCTCGGTCTCATGCCGTTACCGCAGAAGCCGGCACCTCAACCCCACTCAACCCATCCTTCATGCGCTTGGCATCGCGCACAAAACTGCGTGACGCCTGGAACAGAAACAGCATGGTCAAGAACAGCGCCACCGGGATCAGGTACATGGCGTCATGCAACCCCACGGCCTTATAAGCCTCAGTCATCTGCTCCGCTCCCGCCGCATACATTGCCGAATGGGCAAAGTGATCAGACAGCCCGCCCACCACGATCGGCCCCATCCCGCCGCCCAGCAAATACAACCCGGCAAAGAACAGCGCCATTGCCGTAGCGCGCAGGCGCGGTTCGACCACATCCTGGATCGCCGTATAAACGCAGGTGTAGAAGTTGTAGGCAAACAACCAGCCCACACTGAACAGCGCGACAAACACGCCAATCTCGATACGCCCGGCATGCAGGGCCCAGGCGGTAGTCACCGTGGAGATGATCAAGCTGCACGCGGCAAACAGCAGGCGACCATTGGCGACCCGCTGATGGATCTTGTCGGCAATCCAGCCACCCAGGGTCAAGCCCACCAGGCCGGTCAAGCCGACAATCACACCAGTCGCGACAGCCGCATCCTGCAATGGCATCAGAAAATAACGCTGCAGCATCGGCACCAGGAACGAGTTGCACGCGTAGGTGGCGAAGTTAAAACACAACCCGGCCAGCACCAGCCACAGGAAAGTCGGTACCGCCAGCACGCGACGGATCGGGCGGTCAACGCGCTCCTGGGAGACTTGCACGGTTTCCGCCGCGCCGCGCTTGGGTTCTTTTATATAGAACATGAACACCGCCAGGATCAGCCCTGGCACCGCCGCAATAAAGAACGGCGCGCGCCAGCTGTCGAATGCCTTGACCATCCAGCCGATGGTAAAGAACGCCAGCAACAGCCCCAACGGCAAACCGAGCATGAAAATGCCCATGGCGCGCGCGCGGCGGTGGGCGGGAAACAGGTCGCCAATCAGCGAATTGGCAGCCGGCGCATAGCTGGCCTCGCCAATACCAATGCCCATACGCACCAGCAGGAAGGTCCAGAAACTGCCGACCAAGCCGTTGACCGCCGTCAGCCCGCTCCAGGCGAACAGGCCCCAGCCCATCAATTTGCTGCGTGAGCCAGTATCGGCCAGGCGCCCGAGCGGCAGCCCGGCGATGGCGTAGACAATGGTAAAGGCGGTGCCGATGATCCCGAGCTGGAAGTCGCTCAGGTGCCATTCCATGCGAATGGGCTCGATGATGATCGCGGGGATGGTGCGATCGAAGAAATTGAACAGGTTGGCGAGGAACAGCAGGAACAGAATGCGCCAGGCATTCGCCGCTTGGGTCGAGTTCTGCATGGGTCCGTCTCTTTTATTGTTATGAGAGCTGCGATGCCCGACGCATCCTGCCCGGTACCTGCAACATAATCAGGCTGGCAGCGGTTGTCTGTAATGATTCGTAAAGCTGATAGGGCATGATTTCGCCCGGTAACGCGGGATTTCACCCACAAAAATATAAGTGCTTGCCCCCCTTCCCAATGGCCTTGGCACGGATAGAATGGCGAGCCTTCCGTAGCACCCTCCTCTTACCTTTTTATCGATGACGCCCATGTCCGAAGCCAGTCCGTGTCTGAATTGCGGTGCCTGCTGTTCACACTTTCGTGTGTCTTTCTTTTGGGGTGAATGCGCCTCTTCCGGGGGCACGGTGCCCGATGATCTGGTGGTGCAGATCAACCCCAGCCGCGTGGCGATGATCGGTACCGACCAGAAGCCCGCACGGTGCTGCAGCCTTGAAGGCGAGGTAGGACAGGCAACCAGTTGCTCGATCTATGAACAGCGTTCCAGCGTATGCCGCGAGTTCGATTCTTCCTGGAGCCAGGGGGTGCAAAACATCGACTGCGATGCAGCCCGCGCCGCGTTCGGCCTGGCGCCCCTTGAAGAGCAACACTTCGAACTGCAATTGCCCATCAGCGCTTAGCACCAAATGCTATGTGTCGCATGCCAAAATCATTGGAAGCAAAGTGCCATTATTCATGGCAAATACCACGAAGCTTCTATACTCGACGTCATAGGTCATCGCCTCTGGCAGTGACGTGGCTCCATGACGGGATAAGCTATGGAATGGCTGGGTCAGCATTTTTTTACCGACCTTCCAGACAGCGGGCATTTATTACTCAACTGCAGTCATAACCCGTTTCTGGTGCTACTCGCGTACCTGGTCGCCTGCGCAGCGGGTTTCGGTACGCTGGACATGGCTGAACGCGTCGGCCATGTCGAAGACCCCACCGCCCGCCGTCATTGGTGCTGGCTGGGAGCGGGTTGCCTGGCAGGTGGGATCTGGTCGACCCACTTTATCAGCATGCTGGCCTTCCAGGCCCCTGTCGCCATTCACTACGAATTGCTCACGACCTTCGCTTCGCTGCTGATCGCCCTGATCGCTGCACTATTGGCCATGCAAACCCTCAGCCATGCCCACCTGCGGCTCCATCAATACCTGGTGGCCTCAGTGTGGATGGGCCTGGGCATCGCACTGATGCACTACGTGGGCATGGCGGCCATGCGCTCCCAGGCCCAGGTGTACGTTGAATCGCGGCTGTTCATGGCGTCGGTGGCGATAGCCATCGGTGCCAGCCTGGCAGCATTACTGCTGTCGAGTTATTTGCGCAACGGTGCCGGAGTCTTTCACCAATTACTCAAATACGCCGCCAGCCTGGTGCTGGGCGCCGGGATCCTGAGCATGCACTTCACTGGCATGGCCGCCATGCAAATGCTGGTACCCAATGATGCGGACCTGTCGCTGCCGGCAGATAACAACCCGATTCAACTGGGCCTGTCGGTGGCTGTGATTACCTTGTTGGTAATCGGCAGCAGTATCAGCGCAGCCCTGGCGGACAAAAAACTGCAACACAAGGAGCATGACCTGCGCCGGGTCAACGCGCTGCTCAGCGAACTGGACCAGGCTCGCGCCTCACTGCAGCAGGTGGCCCACTTCGATGCATTGACCAATTTGCTCAACCGCCGCGGGTTCAATCAGATTTTCGCGGAAAAAATCGTCGAAAAAACACGAAACAAAGGGATGATGGCGGTTATATTCCTCGATATAGACCACTTCAAGCGCATCAATGACAGCCTTGGGCATGACGCCGGCGACCAGCTGCTCACAGTTTTGGCCGGGCATATCAAAAGCTCGGTACGCAGCCATGAGGACGTGGTCGCCCGGTTTGGTGGCGACGAGTTCTGCATCCTGATCAATATCCATCACCGCGACGAAGCACGGCACATGGCCATGCGCATCATGCAGAAAATGAAAGAACCCATCGAACTGGCCGGCCGGCGCATGGTGATGACCACCAGCATCGGCATCAGCCTGTTCCCGGATGATGGCCAGTCCTGCGAAGAGCTGCTTAAAACAGCGGACCTGGCGCTTTATCAATCCAAGGACGCCGGGCGCAACAGCCTGCACTTCTTCAGCTCCAACCTGAAAACCCGCGCGTTCCTCGAACTGCAGCTGGAAGAAGAACTGCGCGCTGCCCTGCGCGCACGCAGTGGGCTGGTGCTCTTTTATCAACCGATCTTCGACATGAAACTTGCCAAGGTCACGCGCCTGGAAGCCCTGGTGCGCTGGCAGCATCCGCAGCACGGGCTATTGGCACCGGACCGCTTTATCGGCATCGCCGAGAATAACGGACTGATCGCCGAGCTTGATCACTGGGTACTGCGCCAGGCCTGTCATGATCTGAGCCTGCTGTCTGACCGAGGCTATACCGAGCTGACCATGGCGGTGAACTGCTCGGCGCTGAACCTGGCCCGGGACGAGTTGGCCGATGAAATCGAAGCCGCCCTGCGCTTCGCCGCTGTGGCTGCCAACCGCCTGGAACTGGAAGTCACCGAAAATGCACTGATGGGCAATATCAGCAGCACCCTGGCGCTGTTGCGGCAAATCCGTGCGTTGGGTGTCTCCCTGGCGATCGATGATTTCGGCACTGGCTATTCATCCCTGGCCTACCTCAAGCGCTTGCCGCTCAACACCTTGAAAATCGACCGCTCGTTTATCCAGGACATCCCGAGGTCCAGAGCCGACAGCGAAATTGTCCAGGCGATTATCGGCATGGCCCACACCCTGCACTTGCAGGTGGTCACTGAAGGCGTGGAAACCCAGGAGCAATTCGAGCTGCTGCTCAAACATGGCTGCGACTATATCCAGGGGTACCTGCTCAGCCCGGCGGTGCCCTTCAACGAGATCATCGGTGTGATTCAAGGCATTGCACTGCGCAACCCGATTTACCCATTCAGCGTGGAAGGCGCCACGGACACCCCACCGCCGAACGACTCTGCGCCGGCGCGCATCGGCCCGCCTTCTATCGTCAGGCCAATCCGCTGAGATCGAGCGTTCGAATGGACAGTCCAGTTGCTGGCCTCCAGCGCCGTGGCACACCCGGAAACAATTCATCCTCGGTTTCCCCTCGGTATCAACTGTTCCCGTGACGTTTACGTCACCCTCGGCTGTGACCTTTCTCTACGGCAAGGTGCCATCACCGGCCGGGCGGTTACTCCGCTACACACTTACAGAGGTTAAAAAGACGCACCTTTTTCGTGCAGGCAATTCTCAAGCCGCCCTTTCCTGGATCAAAATCCAAGGCGAGACCACCACCGCCCACAGGTTCGGATCCCGCTCCACCAAGTCTAACGCCCGCGTTGCAGACACTTCGCCAAGGCTCCCCGCAGCCAGCCAGGCGGCGACTTTCTCACGGTTGTCCTCGGCCATTCCCTCAGCCGCTTCTATCAGATCCAGGCCGGCGTCGACCCACAATAGGGCACCCTTGGCAAAGAACGGCTCGAGCTCCTTCCAGGAAATTTCGGCGGTTTCACCGAGCAGCTTGGCATAGAGGGTGCTAGGTTCTTGCGTCATGGGAGTTCACCTGAGAAAAAAATCGGCGCAATCATAGCCTCGTAACCCAGGCAGAAAAACCCAGTAGCAAATGAAGTAGCGATTGAAAGTGCCAGGAAAGCCAAGGAATGCCTTGAGAGTGGATATGAACCCGCCGCAATTCTGTCTTTTTCTTTCATTTAAGCGACATAGCAGTGGTATGCCCCCAGCTGCCAGCTTTTCAAGCGATCAACCGGCGCTCTACACTGTACCGGTACAGTTGCCAGGGCAATGCCGGGGGATATCCGCGATATCTGATCCGGTTCTGCAGCTCACAAGGCCGCTAGAACTATAAAAAATACAACAGTAAGAGTGGAGCACTATGAATAAGGCTACTAAGCAGATTTCCAAACTGTTTGCCGCTATGGTCCTGGCTGGGGTTGCCGGCCATTCGTTCGCAGCCGACACCATCAAGATCGGCATTGCCGGTCCCAAGACCGGTCCGGTGACGCAATACGGTGACATGCAATTCATGGGTGCCAAGCAAGCCATCAAAGACATCAACGCCAAAGGCGGCGTCGATGGCAAAATGCTTGAAGCCAAGGAATACGACGACGCCTGCGATCCGAAACAAGCCGTGGCCGTCGCCAACAAAGTGGTCAACGACGGCGTCAAGTTCGTAGTCGGTCACCTCTGCTCCAGCTCCACTCAGCCAGCGTCGGATATTTATGAAGACGAAGGCGTCATCATGATTACCCCTGCCGCCACCAGCCCGGAAATCACCTCCCGTGGCTACAAGCTGATCTTCCGCACCATCGGTCTGGACAGCGCACAAGGCCCGGCAGCCGGCAACTATATCGCCGACCACGTGAAGCCGAAGATTGTTGCCGTGCTGCACGACAAGCAGCAATACGGTGAAGGTATCGCCAGCGCCGTGAAGAAGACCCTTGAAGAAAAAGGCACCAAGGTTGCCGTCTTCGAAGGCCTGAACGCCGGTGACAAGGACTTCTCCTCGATCATCCAGAAACTCAAGCAAGCCAACGTCGACTTCGTCTACTACGGCGGCTACCACCCTGAGCTGGGCCTGATCCTGCGCCAAGCCAAGGAAAAAGGCCTGAACGCCAAGTTCATGGGCCCAGAAGGCGTCGGCAACGACTCCATCTCGCAAATCGCCCAGGGCGCTTCCGAAGGCCTGCTGGTGACCCTGCCGAAATCCTTCGACACCGACCCTGCCAACAAAGCCATCGTTGAAGAGTTCGCCAAGAACAAACAGGACCCAACCGGTCCGTTCGTGTTCCCGGCCTACTCTGCTGTTGAAGTCATCGCTGGCGGTATCGCTGCGGCGAAGAGCGAAGACACCGCCAAAGTGGCCGAGGCCATCCACGCGGGTACCTTCAAGACCCCTACCGGCGACCTGAGCTTCGACGCCAAGGGCGACCTGAAAGACTTCAAGTTCGTGGTCTACGAATGGCACTTCGGTAAACCAAAAACCGAAGTCTCCCCTCAGTAAGCCAGGCGTTACTGGTCAACAAGCCCACTGTGCAAGCAGTGGGCTTTGTTTTACGAGGTTTATGGGCCATGTCACCCGCGATCCGGGCGCTGGCTCACCTGAAAATCTTAAAACCGTCACCAGCGGTTCGCTGGCAAACGCTTTGTGCAACCTGGTCACAGAACAGGGCACCGAGCCGGAAATGACTCCACCAGTGAAATGCGTATCGGGTTTTTAGGAGCGCTGTAATGCCTGAGATCTATCATTTTTTCCAACAGCTGGTTAATGGCCTGACCATTGGCAGCACCTATGCCTTGATAGCCATTGGCTACACAATGGTTTACGGCATCATTGGAATGATCAACTTCGCCCATGGCGAGGTGTACATGATTGGTTCCTACGTGGCCTTCATCGCCCTCGCCGGGCTGGCCATGATGGGGATCCACTCCCTGCCGCTGTTGATGACCGCTGCGTTCCTGGCGTCGATCATCGTGACCAGTGCCTATGGCTACAGTATCGAGCGGGTTGCCTATCGTCCCTTGCGTGGCAGCAACCGTTTGATCCCGCTGATTTCCGCCATCGGCATGTCGATTTTCCTGCAGAACACCGTATTGCTGTCCCAGGACTCCAAGGACAAGTCCATTCCCAACCTGATCCCGGGGAGCATCTCCTTCGGCCCGGGTGGCGCACAAGAAGTGCTGATTTCGTACATGCAGATCCTGGTCTTCGTCGTCACCCTGGTGGCCATGCTGGGCCTGACCCTGTTCATCTCCCGCTCCCGTCTGGGGCGCGCCTGCCGGGCTTGCGCCGAAGATATCAAGATGGCCAACCTGCTGGGCATCAACACCAACAACATCATCGCCCTGACCTTCGTCATCGGTGCCGCACTGGCGGCCGTGGCGGCCGTGTTGCTGAGCATGCAATACGGCGTGATCAACCCCAACGCCGGTTTCCTGGTGGGCCTCAAGGCCTTTACCGCAGCGGTATTGGGCGGCATCGGCAGCATTCCGGGCGCCATGCTCGGCGGGCTGGTGCTGGGAGTGGCCGAAGCCTTTGGCGCCGATATCTTCGGTGACCAGTACAAGGACGTCGTGGCGTTCGGCCTGTTGGTTCTGGTGTTGTTGTTCCGTCCGACCGGCATCCTGGGTCGTCCGGAGGTTGAGAAAGTATGAGCAGATATCTTAAATCGGCGTTTTTCAGCGCCTTGCTGGTATGGGCCGTGGCCTTTCCGGTACTCGGTCTCAAGCTGAGCATTGTCGGCATCAACCTGGAAGTGCATGGCACCGGGCCGCTCACGCTGAGCGTGATTGCCGTGTGCTCGGTGCTGATGTTTTTGCGGGTACTGTTCACCCACCAGCTTGGTGCGTTGTTCAAGCGTAATCGTAGTCCGTTGGTTCCACCCAAGGTGAGCGAATTCCTGACTCTCCCGCGTACGCAGCGTTACATCATCATCGCCCTAGTCGCCGCCGCCCTCGTATGGCCGTTTTTTGGCTCCCGAGGCGCGGTGGATATCGGTATCTTGATCCTGATTTACGTGATGCTTGGCTTGGGGTTGAACATCGTAGTAGGTCTTGCGGGTTTGCTCGATCTGGGTTACGTAGGGTTTTACGCTGTTGGTGCTTACACCTATGCACTCCTATCGCACTACCTCGGTTGGGGCTTTTGGATCTGCCTACCAATCGCCGGAATGATGGCCGCAACTTTCGGTTTCCTCCTGGGTTTTCCAGTGTTGCGACTGCGCGGCGACTACCTGGCAATCGTAACGCTGGGCTTCGGTGAAATCATTCGTCTATTTCTTCGCAACCTGACGGACCTCACCGGAGGGCCAAACGGCATAAGCAACGTTCCCAAGCCAACGTTTTTCGGTCTTCCACTCGATAAAACCGCGCCTGATGGCGGGCAGACGTTCCATGAGTACTTCGGGTTGGTTTACAGCGGATCTGACAAGATAGTGTTTCTCTATCTAATTGCCCTGCTACTGGTGCTGGCGACGTTGTTCGTAATCAATCGCTTGCTGCGAATGCCGATCGGCCGAGCCTGGGAAGCACTACGGGAAGATGAGATCGCCTGTCGGGCTTTGGGTATGAACCCGACAGTCATCAAACTCTCGGCATTCACCCTC
Organism: Pseudomonas khavaziana; assembly: GCF_036704165.1. Taxonomy (NCBI): domain Bacteria; kingdom Pseudomonadati; phylum Pseudomonadota; class Gammaproteobacteria; order Pseudomonadales; family Pseudomonadaceae; genus Pseudomonas; species Pseudomonas khavaziana. The sequence continues at coordinate 1,746,738 of NZ_CP129946.1, read as the reverse complement.
GGGGCGACATTCGCCGGTTTTGCCGGCAGCTTCTTTGCTGCACGTCAGGGGCTGGTTACACCGGAGTCGTTTACCTTCCTCGAGTCGGCGATCATTCTAGCAATTGTCGTATTGGGCGGGATGGGTTCACAACTGGGCGTTATTCTGGCTGCCGTGGTAATGACACTGCTCCCCGAACTGATGCGCGACTTTAGTGAATACCGCATGTTGATGTTCGGCGCCTTGATGGTGCTGATGATGATCTGGCGCCCTCAAGGCCTGCTGCCCATGCAACGTCCACACATGGAGCTGCGCAAATGAGCCGCGAGATCCTGAAAGTCGAAAACCTGAGCATGCGCTTCGGCGGTTTGCTGGCGGTCAATGGCGTGGCCCTGACCGTCAAAGAGAAACAAGTGGTAGCGCTGATCGGCCCCAACGGCGCCGGCAAGACCACGGTGTTCAACTGCCTTACCGGCTTCTACAAGCCGAGCGGTGGCAGCATCCTGCTGGATGGCCAGCCGATCCAGGGCCTGGCCGGCCACGAAATCGCCCGCAAAGGCGTGGTGCGTACCTTCCAGAACGTGCGGTTGTTCAAGGACATGACGGCGGTCGAGAACCTGTTGATCGCCCAGCACCGTCACTTGAACACCAACTTCTTCGCAGGCCTGTTCAAGACCCCGGCGTTCCGCAAGAGCGAGCGCGAGGCCATGGAGTACGCGGCGTACTGGCTGGACAAGGTCAACCTGACCGAGTTCGCCAACCGCCCGGCCGGCACCCTGGCCTATGGGCAGCAGCGTCGCCTGGAAATCGCCCGCTGCATGATGACCCGCCCGCGGATCCTCATGCTCGACGAACCTGCCGCCGGCCTGAACCCCAAGGAAACCGAAGACCTCAAGGCGTTGATCAGCGTACTGCGTGAGGAAAACAACGCCACGGTGCTGTTGATCGAACACGACATGAAACTGGTCATGAGCATTTCCGACCACATTGTCGTGATCAACCAGGGCACGCCGCTGGCCGACGGGACGCCGGAGCAGATCCGCGATAATCCTGAAGTGATCAAAGCCTACTTGGGGGAAGCGTAAAATGCTGCAATTCGAAAACGTTTCCACGTTCTACGGCAAGATCCAAGCCCTGCACGATGTCAATGTGGAAGTGCGCCAGGGTGAGATCGTCACCCTGATCGGCGCCAACGGTGCCGGCAAATCGACCTTGCTGATGACGTTATGCGGTTCACCCCAGGCCCACAGTGGCAGCATCCGCTACATGGGTGAAGAGTTGGTGGGCAAGCACTCCGCCGAAATCATGCGCAAGAGCATCGCCGTGGTACCGGAGGGTCGTCGGGTGTTCTCGCGCCTGACCGTGGAAGAGAACCTGGCCATGGGCGGGTTCTTCACCGACAAGGGCGACTATCAGGAGCAAATGGACAAGGTGCTGCACCTGTTCCCGCGCCTCAAGGAACGCTTCAGCCAGCGCGGCGGCACCATGTCCGGCGGCGAGCAGCAAATGCTCGCCATCGGCCGGGCGCTGATGAGCAAGCCCAAGCTGCTTCTGCTGGACGAACCGTCCCTGGGCCTGGCACCGATCATCATCCAGCAGATCTTCGACATCATCGAACAGCTGCGCAAGGACGGTGTAACGGTGTTCCTGGTGGAGCAGAACGCCAACCAGGCGCTGAAAATTGCTGACCGTGCCTATGTGCTGGAAAACGGCCGGGTGGTGATGCAGGGGACTGGCGAGCAACTGCTGACGGACCCGAAGGTGCGGGAGGCGTACCTTGGCGGCTAAGACCGGTAACTGAGTAAACCGGATCTAAATGTGGGAGGGGGCTTGCCCCCGATGGCAGGGTGACAGTCACTGCATCTGATGACTGAACCACCGCTATCGGGAGCAAGCCCCCTCCCACATTTTTTTGTGTGTACTGAAAGATTTTCGAATTATTTTCGAACTCTTTGTAACGAACTCACCCCCCCTCTCTCTAGTGGTGCAAGCAGGCAATCAAGCCCGCTCATTCAACCCACTGCTGGAGTTATACCCATGACCACCAAACTGTCCGCCGCCTCCCTCATCCTGGCCCTGGGCTCGGCCCTGAGCCTGTCCGCCCTGAGCACCACCGCCCATGCGGCCGACGACATGCAGAAGTGCTTCGGCGTGGCTGAAGCCGGCAAGAATGACTGCGCCGCGGGTGCAGGCACTTCCTGCGCTGGCACCTCCAAGACCAAAGACCAGGCCAACGCCTGGAAACTGGTGCCCGCCGGCACCTGCACCAAGACCCCAAGCACCACCTCGCCGACCGGCTTCGGCCAGGAAGCCGCCTTCACCGCCAAGTCCTGATCCCCCCGCAAGCCTGAGTACTGATGATGACGCCAACACCCGACTCCATGGTCTCACCGGCTCAGGCACCTGGCCTGCCCTTGCGGACCGGGCTTGGGCTGAAGACCCAGCACTTCACCCATGTACTAGAGACCTGCCCTGACATTGGTTTTTTCGAAGTACACGCCGAAAACTACATGGTGGCCGGCGGCCCATTTCATCACTACCTGGGCTTGATCCGCGCGCAGTACCCGCTGTCACTGCACGGCGTGGGCCTGTCCATCGGCGGCGAAGGCCCACTGGACCGCGAACACCTGGCGCGCCTGGCCATGCTGATCGAACGCTATCAACCCCAGTCTTTTTCCGAACATCTGGCCTGGTCCAGCCACGGCCCGGTGTTTCTCAATGATTTGCTGCCCCTGGCCTACGACGCCAGCACCCTGAGCCGGGTATGCGACCACGTCGACCAGGTACAAAGCACACTCAAGCGGCCGATGCTGTTGGAGAACCCCTCGACCTACCTGCAGTTCCAGCGCTCCACCCTGGACGAGACCGACTTCATCGGCGAGATCATCCGCCGCACCGGTTGCGGCCTGCTGCTCGACGTCAACAACGTCTATGTCTCCTGTATCAATCACCAGCGCGACCCACTTGCCTATATCGATGCCCTGCCATTGCGCGCAGTCGGTGAGATTCATCTGGCGGGCTTTGCTGAAGACACCGACAGCCTGGGTGACCGCCTGCTGATCGATGATCACGGCGCGCCTATCGATAACGCCGTGTGGCAGTTGTACGAACAGGTACTGGCACGGACCGGGCCGGTAGCCACGCTGATCGAACGGGATAATCAGGTCCCGGCGTTCAGCGTGCTGCAAGCCGAGGCGCAGCAAGCCCAATGGTATTTGTCGCAGGTAGCCCGATGAGTATTCAACAGGCATTTGCTCAGGCTTTGCTGACGCCCGCCGCAGCCTGTCCCGAAGGTGTGTTCAGCAGCAACGGTGCCGACCCGGCGAGCCGCTTCGCGGTGTATCGCAATAACGTTCACAGCTCCTTGATCAATGGACTGGCGGCTGCTTATCCGGTGGTGCGGCGATTGGTCGGCGATGAGTTTTTCCACGCCATGGCCGGCCTGTACGTCCAGGCTTATCCGCCCACTAGCCCGTTGATCAGCGAATACGGCAACTTTTTGGCTGACTTTATCCAAGGGTTTGAGCCGGCTTCGAGCGTGCCTTACCTGGCAGATATAGCGCGATTGGAACGCCTGCGGGTCCGCGCCTACCACGCGGCGGATCGCCAGGTGCTGCACCAGCCCAGCGTTCTTCAACAACTGCAAGGCGCAGAGCAACTGGGGCATCTGCGTGTGCAACTGCACCCGTCGCTCGCCACGCTGAACTCCCCCTACGCAATCGTCGCGGTATGGGCCGCGCACCAGGCCGAGGACGCTATCGCCACGTTGAACCCCTGGCATGCCCAGGGCGCACTGGTCTTGCGCCAAGGGCTGGCGGTCAAGGTTTTCGCCATCGACAGTGGCTCGGTCATCTTTATCAATAGCCTCAAGCACGGCGCCAGGATAGAGGTGGCCGTTACCAATGCGCTTGAAAACGCGGCCGAATTCGACCTGCACCAATGTCTCACGCTGTTGATCAGCCACGACGCCATTACTCATTTGCATCTGGAACAAAAGGTATCGTCATGAACACGCCCGCTCCCTGCCTGGTAAAACGGGCCGTCGCCCTGTTCGAAAACATCCCCTACAGCCTGATCGCGTTTATTGCGCGATTTTCCATTGCGGCAGTGTTCTGGAAATCCGGGCAAACCAAAGTCGAAGGCTTTGCCATCGACCTGGTCAGCGGCACATTCCAATGGGGCGAGCCCAAGCTTGCTGCGTCGGCGTTGTGGCTGTTTCGCAGCGAGTACCACGTGCCGTTGCTGTCGCCGGAAGTGGCCGCGCATCTGGCGACCTTTGCCGAGCACTTTTTCCCGGTGCTGATCCTGCTGGGGTTGGCCACGCGCTTCTCGGCCCTGGCCCTGATCGGCATGACCTTGACCATCCAGTTGTTCGTCTACCCGGATGCCTATCCGACCCACGGCACCTGGATTGCGCTGCTGTTGCTGTTGCTCGCCAAGGGGCCGGGCAGCCTGTCCATCGACCACTGGATTGCCCGTCGCTTGCGTTAAAGTCGATCCAACGCCTCGCCGCTGCGCCTGAACCAGTCCACCAGGTAATCGACCAATACCTGGGTGCGCCGCGGCAGGCCACCCTGGTAGGGATGCACCAGGTACATCGGCATGCTGCGTGTCTGATAGTCGCGCAGCAGCCAGCGTAACCGGCCGTCAGCCAGTTCCTTCGGTAATACGTAGGACGGCAGACGCGCGATACCGGCGCCCACCAGCGCGGCTTTTTTCAGCAGGTTGTAGTGGTTGGAGGCAAACGTGCCGCTCACCCGTACCCGCAGCAATTCGTGTTGCTGGTGATACAGCCATTCCTCGCGGCCGCTGTAGTGACTGTTGAGCAAACAGATGTGTGTCGCCAGGTCCGCCGGGGTCAGTGGTTCACCGTGCTGTTCCAGATAGGCCGGGCTGGCGCAGGTCATCTCGCGCCACGCCAGCAGAGGCTTGGCCACCAGGCGTTCATGTTCGATGGCGCCGGAGCGTACGCCCAAATCAAAACCATCCCGGGCCAAGTCGCGGTAACTGTTGTTAAGCTCCAGTTCGACCTGCACCTGCGGGTATTGCTTGGAGAACTCCAGCAATAAGCCATCAAAGAAGGTCTCACCCAACGAGACCGGAACGGTCATGCGCACAGGGCCGGTCAAATCATCTTTGAGCCGCGCCAATGCCTGGCGCGCGCGCTCCACCTGCACCACCAACGCTTGTGCCTGGGGCAGCAACGCCGCGCCGGCGGCGGTGAGGCTCAGTTTGCGCGTCGTACGGTGCAGCAGCACCACGGCAAACTGCGCTTCCAACTGGCTGATGCGCTTGGACAGCTGCCCCTTGCTGCAACCCAGTTGCTCGGCGGCCAGGGTAAAGCTGCCTGCTTCAATCAGCACCGCGAAGGCCGCCAGATCATCCATTTCGCTCATGGATTGTTTCCATTTGAAAACCAAAGGTTGCCTATTAGCTCGTTTATCCGCTGAAAAAGCCACACTAGACTCAATGCAAATCCCAACTCCTGTAGGAGCGAGCTTGCTCGGGAAGAACGTCAACGATCACGCGGTAAGCCTGATTGCACGCCGGCGACCTTGAGCTTTTCGCGAGCAAGCTCGCTCCTACAAGTAATTAGCCCAGAGGAACAGCATGATGAAAATCCTATTGATTGGTGCCAGCGGCACAGTCGGTTCGGCAGTGAAGGCGCAGCTGAGCCAGCGTCACGAAGTGATCAGCATCGGACGCACCAGCGGCGATTTCCAGGTGGACATCAGCGACAGCGCTTCGATTCGTAAATTGTTTGAGCAAACCGGCAAGTTCGACGCACTGGTCTGCGCAGCGGGCAACGTCAACTTCGTAGCCTTGGGTGAGATGAGCGAAAGCGACTTTGAACTGGGCCTGCGTGACAAACTGATGGGCCAGGTCAACCTGCTGCTGATCGGTCGCGAGTATGCCAACGACGGCGCTTCGTTCACCTTCACCAGCGGCATCCTGAACCGTGATCCGATCCGCACCGGCGCCTCGGCGGCGTTGGTCAACGGTGCACTGGATGCGTTCGTCAAAGCGGCCGCCATTGAATTGCCACGCGGCTTGCGCATTAACTCGGTGAGCCCGACGGTGCTGTTGGAGGCCATGGGCAGCTATGCACCGTATTTCCGTGGCTACAAACCAGCCCCAGCTGCCGATGTGGCACTGGCTTACGCAAAAAGCGTCGAGGGCCTACAAACCGGCCAGACCTTTATCGTCGGCTGAATTTGATGTCTGTCAGAAACCCCTGAAGCCGGCGAGCGGGCTTGTGATGCAGCGCCAGGCTGCGTAACGTGGCGGCACTTGTTTGGAGACCCAATATGCGTGCCGCCCGTACCCTCGCCCTGTGTGCCTTGCTTCCTTTGTTCACCGCTTGCCAGCTGTTTGAAAGCGAGCCAGCCAAACCGTCTACCGTCGGGCTGACCCGGATGCAGGGTGAATTGACCGCGGTGGACGGCAAGCTGTTGTTCCAGCCGTGCGGCGACCAGCGTAACTACGTGGTCAAGGATACCGGCGGCACCAGCATCCTGCAGGAAGCGGCCTCCCTGGCCGGCCAGCAAGGCGCACTGTTTGCCGACCTGCGCGGCAAGTTTTCCGGGGTTGCCACCGGCACCCAGGGCGAAGTGGACCTGCAACAGCTGTACCGCGTCGAACGCTCGACCTCTGCCTGTACCGACCCGGACTTCAAGCGCATGATCCTGCGCGCCAACGGCCATAAACCGGCCTGGGCGATGAATGTCACGGCCAAGGGCATGGTGCTGGAACGTGAGGGCCAACCGCCGCTGGCAGTGCCGTACGTCGAAGAACAGCTGGGCGACGGCCGCTTCAACCTGATGACCGAAGCCAATAACCAGCACATCGAACTGTGGGTGGCACCCCAGCGCTGCGTCGACAGCGTGAGCGGCAGCCTGCAACACATGAGCGCCGAGTTGCGGGTTAACGGTCAGGTGCAGCGTGGTTGCGCAGCGTTTGGCGGCTCGCGGGACGACTGATTCGACCCTGCGCTGTTTTAACCTGACGGAAAGTCGCCATTGGGGCTTATAATCGCCGGTTTGCAAAACAGCCGGCCTTCTCGCCCGCCGCCTACCGGATCCTGTCATGTTACGAATCACCGAACTCAAGCTGCCCATCGACCATCCCGAAGAAGACCTGCGGCCAGCCATCGTGCAGCGCCTGGGCATCGCCAGTGATGACCTGCTCGATTTCACCCTGTTCAAACGCAGCTACGACGCCCGTAAAAAATCGTCGGAGCTGTGCTTCATCTACACCATCGACTTGAACGTGAAGGGCGAAGCCGCCCTGCTGCTCAAGTTTGCCGACGACCGCAACGTCAACCCGGCTCCCGACGTCAGCTACAAGGTGGTGGGCCAGGCGCCGGCAGACCTGGTCGAGCGGCCGATCGTGGTGGGGTTTGGGCCCTGCGGGATCTTCGCCGGGCTGCTGCTGGCACAGATGGGCTTCAAGCCGATCATCCTCGAGCGCGGCAAGGAAGTGCGTCAACGTACCAAGGACACCTGGGGCCTGTGGCGTAAAAGCGTGCTCAACCCCGAGTCCAACGTGCAATTCGGTGAAGGCGGCGCCGGCACCTTCTCCGACGGCAAGCTCTACAGCCAGATCAAGGACCCGAAATTCCACGGCCGCAAGGTGCTGCACGAGTTCGTCAAGGCCGGCGCGCCGGAAGAGATCCTCTACGTCAGCAAGCCCCATATCGGCACCTTCCGCCTGACCGGCGTGGTGGAAAACATGCGCGAGCAGATCATCGCCCTCGGCGGTGAAGTGCGCTTCGAGCAACGCGTCACCGACGTATTGATCGAAGAGGGGCAGTTGAACGGCGTGGTCGTCGACGGCGGCGAGCAGATTCTCTCCAGGCATGTGATTCTTGCCCTGGGCCACAGCGCCCGCGACACCTTCCGCATGCTCCATGGCCGCGGCGTGTACATGGAGGCCAAGCCGTTCTCGGTGGGTTTCCGTATCGAGCACCCGCAGTCGCTGATCGACGCCGCACGCCTGGGCAAATACGCCGGCCACCCGAAACTGGGCGCGGCCGACTACAAGCTGGTGCACCATGCCAAGAACGGCCGTTCGGTCTATAGCTTCTGCATGTGCCCGGGCGGCACGGTGGTGGCCGCGACCTCGGAACCCAATCGCGTCGTGACCAACGGCATGAGCCAATACTCGCGTAACGAGCGCAACGCCAACTCCGGCATCGTGGTCGGTATCACGCCCGAGGTGGATTACCCAGGTGGCCCGCTGGCCGGTATCGAGTTGCAGGAGCGCCTGGAGTCCCACGCCTACATCCTCGGCGGCAGCAACTACGAGGCCCCGGCGCAGTTGGTGGGCGACTTTATCGCCGGCAAACCATCCACTGCCCTCGGCAGTGTAGAACCGTCCTACAAGCCCGGCGTGTCATTGGGCGACCTGGCCCTGGCCTTGCCGGACTTCGCCATCGAGGCCATCCGCGAAGCCTTGCCGGCGTTCGAGAAGCAGATCAAGGGCTACTCGCTGCACGATGCGGTGTTGACGGGGATCGAGACCCGCACCTCGTCACCGTTGCGCATCACCCGCGATGAGTCGATGCAGAGCCTGAACGTAAAAGGCCTGTTCCCGGCCGGGGAAGGCGCGGGTTATGCCGGCGGGATCCTGTCGGCGGGGGTTGACGGGATTCGGATCGCCGAGGCGTTGGCGCGGGATATGTTGGGCATCGAAGCCTGAGAACACTGCAGTAAAAAATGTGGGAGCCCCCATCACATCTTCGATGTGACGCTGTCGCGCAGCAAACTAGGGAGCTAGCTCCCGTGGCGGCCTGACAGCCGAGCAGGATGTTGGTTTTCGGCCTGGGTACATATCCGTTATTTGGGCAACGGCCACTTATGGTTCCGCTTTTACAGCGGGTCACTTTCGAAAAGCGCGAAAGTAACCAAAGCGCTTTTGCCCCACCACTCGGCACCTCGCCTAGGCTCGGTGTGCCCTCACTCCGGCTTGAATCCGTGGGCCGCCGTCATGGGCCATCCCTGGCCCAGGACGGCTAACCCGGCGTCCTGCCGGGTTACCCACGGCTTCAAGCCTGCGTTCGGCCAGCGTGGTTTAACGGGGCGCCTAAGATCAAAAGCAAGATCAAGAGCGACTCGCTGCGCATCGTAGATACGCTGGCGGCGCGTCTGCTTTACTGTAGGAGCGAGCTTGCTCGCGAAAAACCTGAGAACGCCGCGTTCTGTCTGGTTTCCAGCGTCATCGTTAACGACCTTCGCGGGCAAGCCCGCTCCCACAGGGGTACGCGCACACTTCAACGATCAGGTCGGCTATAAGGCCGCCTCGCTGTGTTTTTGATCTAAGGCGCCCCGTTAAACCACGCTGGCCGGAATTCGACAGGGATTTGGGGGGTAAACCGGCAGGGATGCCGGTTTAGCCGCCCCGCGCCATGGATGGCGCGGGGCGGCGGCCCCCCAAATCCATGGCGGATTACGGGCACACCGAGCCCGAGCGAGGTGCCGAGTGGTGGGGCAAGAGCGTTTTGCTTACTTTGCCGCTTTTGCAAAGTGAGCCGCCGTAAGGGCGGAACCTATAGTGGCCGTTACCTAAGCAACGGATATGTACTCGCCCCAACAACCCAACAACCCGGTCACATCGTCGACGTGGCGCCGTCGCGCAGCAACCCAGGCCGCCTCCAAAATATCCGGTGTTAAGACTAAATTTTAACTCTATAAAATCAGTAGTTTACTTGTAGTTTGATAAGAGGGGGCTTGCTCCCGATAGCAGTGGTTCAGTCACAGTATTTTTGACTGACACACCGCAATCGGGAGCAAGCCCCCTCCCACATTTTGATTTGCGGTGGGTCAGATATTGGCGCGCAGGATGGTGTTGGGCAACGGTTCACCGCGCTCGACACTCGCCGCCACCGCCGCAATCAACCCTTCCAGCTCATACCCCTGCCCCGCCAACCACGCCTGATCATAATAGGTGGTGGCATAACGCTCGCCGCCATCACACAAGATCGCCACGATCGACCCCGACTCCCCGGCCGCTTTCATCTGTTGCGCCGCTATCAAGGCGCCGATCAGGTTGGTCCCGCTGGAACCGCCAACCCGTCGCCCCAGACGCTCGGCCAGATAATGCATGGCCGCCAGTGACAACGCATCTGGCACCTTGACCATCGCATCAATCACCGCAGGCAGAAACGACGCTTCCACTCGCGGCCGACCAATCCCTTCGATCCGTGAGCCACACTCCAGGCGCAGGTTGGCGTCGCCGCTCTGGTAGAAGTCGAAGAACACCGACCGTTCGGCATCGGCACACAGCACGCGGGTACAATGCTGGCGATAACGCACATAACGGCCCAGGGTCGCGGTAGTGCCGCCGGTGCCGGGGCTGGAAATCAACCAGCTGGGCTCCGGGTGCTGTTCAAAGCGCATCTGTTGGAAGATCGACTCGGCGATGTTGTTATTCGCACGCCAGTCGGTAGCACGTTCGGCATAGGTGAACTGGTCCATGAAATGACCACCGCTTTCCCTGGCCAGGCGTTCGGATTCAGCGTAGATCTGCGTCGGATCCTGAACCAGATGACTCTCTCCACCATAAAAGGCGATTTGGGCGATCTTCTCCTGGGATGTAGTAGCAGGCATGACCGCGATAAACGGCAAGCCCAGCAGGCGAGCGAAGTAGGCTTCGGAGATCGCCGTGGAACCACTCGATGCTTCAATCACCGGTGCACCAGGCTTGAGCCAGCCATTGCACAGTGCGTACAGGAACAGTGAACGGGCCAGCCGGTGTTTCAGGCTACCGGTGGGGTGGCTGGACTCGTCCTTGAAGTACAACTCGATGCCGGGCAACCCGGGCAGCGGCAATGGAATCAGGTGGGTGTCGGCGCTCCGCTGGAAGTCCGCTTCGATGATGCGAATGGCTTCGCGGGCCCAGGTACGGGGGTCGCTCATGATGAGTTCTCTAAAGGTTTTCAGTCTCGATCTTAGGATGTTTCCTACACTCCACACAGATACAGTAACGACTCAATTGGACACACAATTGCTAGTCTTTGGCGCGTCGACAACTCGGCCAGTTTCTTATAACAAATAAGAATATAACTTTTGTTTTAACAACTAACAGTACGGGTTAGGGTACCCACCTATTGAACCTGGAATGGAGAGCATCCCTTGCCTCTGCGTAGCACTTTCACCCGTTTCTTCCAGCTGGAAGCCGCCAGTGGCCTGTTGCTGATCGCCGCTGCCGCCTTGGCGCTGATCATTAACAACTCGCCGTTGTCGCACCTGTACAACGCCTTCCTCGAGACCCCGGTGGTCACACAGGTGGGAGCGTTGACCATCGCCAAGCCGGCGCTGCTGTGGATCAATGACGGCCTGATGGCCCTGTTCTTCCTGTTGATCGGCCTGGAGGTCAAGCGCGAACTCCTCGACGGCCACCTGTCCAAGCCCTCCCAAGTGGTACTGCCCGGCGCAGCAGCCATCGGCGGCATGGTGGTGCCGGCACTGATCTACTGGGCGCTGAACAAGGACAACCCCGCCGCCCTCGCCGGCTGGGCGATCCCCATGGCCACGGATATTGCGTTCGCCCTGGGTGTCCTGGCCCTGCTGGGCAAGCGCGTACCGGTGTCGCTGAAGCTGTTCCTGATGACCCTGGCAATTATTGACGACCTCGGTGCCATCATCGTCATTGCGTTGTTCTATTCCGCCGACTTGTCCGGCGCATCCCTGGCTGGCGCGGGTGCTTGCCTGATTGCCTTGATTGCGATGAACCGCCTGGGCGTGATCAAGCTTGGGCCCTACCTGATCATCGGCCTGATCCTGTGGGTGTGTGTACTCAAGAGCGGTGTGCATGCCACGCTGGCCGGGGTGACCCTGGCGTTCTGCATTCCACTGCGTACCAAAAATGCCGAAACCTCACCGCTATTGACGCTGGAACACGCCCTGCACCCCTGGGTGGCCTACGCCATCCTGCCGCTCTTCGCATTCGCCAATGCTGGCGTCTCCCTCAGCGGCGTCAGCCTGGACAGCTTCACCCACCACGTGCCCATGGGCATCGCCGCCGGCCTGTTGATCGGCAAGACCGTCGGTGTGTTCGGCCTGACTTGGCTGGCGATCAAGACCGGTATCGCCTCGCTGCCCACCGGCGCCAACTGGGGCCAAGTGCTTGGCGTGGCGATCCTGTGCGGGATCGGCTTCACCATGAGCCTGTTTGTCGGCTCCCTGGCGTTTGTGCCGGGAGCCAGTGAGTTTGCCGGTGAAGACCGCATGGGCATTCTGACCGGGTCGATCCTGGCGGCCTTTATCGGGTACGCGGTGACGGCAATGGCGAGTCGCAAGAAAGCCTGACCCTCTGGGAAAACAGCATAAAAAAACCCCAACCGGTCACCCGGCTGGGGTTTTTCTTTGCCTGTTCGCTAGCGCTTAGCGGGTAACACGGCTGGTACCGTCAACGGTCATGATGCGTACGCGGTCGCCGATGCGGAAGATTTCATTTTCCTGCACGGCTTGTACGTAGGCACGCATGCTGCCGTCGTCTTCGCGAACGGTGATTTCCACGCCCTGGGTACGGGTCAGGCCTTCTTCAGTGGCCGAGCCCAACAGACCACCAGCGACCGCGCCGATCACTGCGGTGACGATGCTGCCACGGCCGCCACCGATGGCGCTGCCGCCAACGCCGCCGATGACTGCGCCTGCGGCGCCGCCGATTGGGGTCTTGGTGCCTTCGATTTTCACCGGACGCAGGGATTCGATGGTGCCCATGCGCACGGTCTGTACACGACGCGCCTCATCGCGAGAGTACGAGTCGCCGGTCAGACTCGAGGCGCAGCCACCCAGGAGCAACGACAGGGTGGTAAAGCAGGCAACTAGTAAAACGGACTTACGCATAGCATCAACTCCAAAGGACAGGTATTCATTAAACGCTCTGGCTTGGCGCCTGTCACGGCAAGCCAGGCAAAAAATTGTTTTCATTCAGCCTGAGTACAGACTGCAAGCACCAGAAAACTCGACGAACGGTAACCAAGGTTATGGCACCGAACGATGCCATGACCTGTTGATCAGTGTAGCCGCGCAGCCGAAAGCACCGAGGTCTCTTGATCAGGGACTCCAGCGCAATAGCTTTGATTCAGGCGGGATGACGAAAGGTGAGGCTCAGGGCGCCAGGCGCTCGCGGGACCATTGAGCCCCTTGCAGACGATAGTTGAGGCGGTCATGCAGGCGGCTGGCGCGGCCTTGCCAGAACTCGATGCGCTCGGGCAGCAAACGGTACCCACCCCAATGCTCAGGGCAGTCGGGCTGGGTATCACTGAAACGCTGTTCCGTGGCCTTGAGCAGTTCCTGCAGTTCCTCGCGGTCACGAATGACCTGGCTCTGTGGAGAAGCCCAAGCCCCCAGGCGGCTGCCCAAAGGACGTACCTGGTAATAGGCGTCCGACTCTTCAGGGGTGACCTTGACCACGCGCCCTTCAATGCGCACCTGGCGTTCCAGGGTCGGCCAGAAGAAGGTCATGGCCGCAAACGGCCGCGCCGCGAGTTGTTCACCCTTGGCGCTCTGATAGTTGGTGAAGAAGGTAAAGCCCTGTGCATCCAGGCCCTTGAGCAACAGGATACGACAGTGCGGGCGACCGTCCTGGTCGACCGTCGCCAGGGTCATGGCATTGGCCTCCACCGGCGGCTGTTCGGTTTTCACCGCGTCGCCAAACCACTGGTGGAACAATGCAAACGGTTCGTCCGGGGCCTGGGCCTCGCTCAAACCGTCCCGTGTGTAGTCACGGCGCATATCGGCCAGTGCCTGGGTCATGCGGCTTTATCCTCGTGGTTCAACGGCTCAGTTCTTCGCCTGGTCGTTCGAAGCGGGTGCAGCAGCCTTGGCTTTGGCCGCAGCGGGTTTCTTCGCTGCCGGTTTGGCTGCGGCCTTTTTAGCCGCGGGCTTGGCAGCAGCTTTCTTGGCCGGGGCCTTTTTGGCTGGCGCTTTTGCCTTTGCCGCGGGTGCCGGGGCTGGAACATCTTGCACGGCAACCATTTCAGCAACAGGCGGGGTCTTGCCCGAGTTGTACTTGCTCAGCAGTGCCAACATCGTTGTACGCTGAGTGAACATGATTTCCATGCGACGGTTCAGCGCACGGCCCTGATTGCTGTCGTTGGCGGCACGCGGCATAAGGTCGCCCATGCCACGCAGCATCAGGCGATCCTGCTTCAAACCACTGAGGCTGAAAATCGACGCAATCGACTGCGCACGTTCCTTGCTCAACGCCTGGCTAGCCGGCGCGCTGCCAGTGGCGTCGACGTGGCCCAGGACCAGTACGGCAGTCTTTGGATCAGCCTCGACAGCCTTGGCTACACGGGTGAACGGGCCCAGGGTCACCGGCAGCAACATCGCCGGGCGCTTCGGGTTGTAGGAACCGTCGACAGGGGCAATCACTACCAGCACGTTGTCGCGACGCTCAAGTTGCAGGGTACTGCCCTTGATGGCCTCACGCAGGCGTGGTTCGTAGTCATCCAGCCAGGCTTGGGTGATTTTCGGGTCAGGCATCTGCACGTTGGTCACGTCGACCTTGGCCAAGGGCTTTGGCTTGCTTTCGAACGGCCACCACCAGTGGGGCCCGGTGTCGGTCTTGGCGACCACAGGCGCCGCGTCCGACGTCGGGGTGGCGGCCTTGAGGTCGGCTTTCAGGTCAGCCTTGGCATCGGCGGCCTTTTCTTCGGCACTCTTGGTGGAGAACGGCCACCAACTGTAACCGGTGTCAGCCTTGGCAGCTGGAGCGGGTGCAGCAGCAGCGGCGACGGGCTCAACAGGCTTGGCGCCCGCGGCAGGCTTGGCATCGGGCTTGGCGTCGGTTTGGGACACTGCGTCCTTGGTCGCAGTCTTGTCCGATCCGAATGACCACCAATGCCCACCTTCGGCATCATTTTGGGGAGTTTGTGCGCAACCCGTAATAGTGAGGCACAGCGCCAGTGCCAAGGACTTGTTCGATAACATGAGATATCCACAAAATGAGAAAAAACCAGGGGGGTCTCGTGACCCGTTAAACCGACGCTTAAGAACATTCAAGTTACAACGTGTCGTTCAGCATCTTTCTTATACTTGCCTTTGTAACAAAAAATTGTGAAACAGCAAGGGGTTTATAGACAACCGGCCAATATTCCGACCAACTTCTGTGCACGCGGGTCCATAAGTACGTAAGGGCCCAGGGTATTAGTCACAAAACCGAATGCGACATCATGTTCAGGGTCGGCAAATCCGACTGAGCCGCCTGCCCCGGGATGCCCGAATGCGCGTGGCCCCAGGCCGAACGTGGCATTGGACAACTGCGGTTGATCCAACATGCAGCCCAGGCCGAAACGGGTTTGGGTCAATAAGGTTTTATCCAGCCCGATACTGTGTTCACGGGTCAATTGTTCGAGCATGTCGCTTTCCAGCAAACTACCGTCCAACAATCCGCTATAAAACCCGGCCAGGCTGCGTGCATTACCGTGACCATTAGCCGCGGGCTGCTGCATGCGTCGCCATTCAGGCTTGTTAGTGCTGGTCAGAATAGACGGTGGATTGGCAAATGCACGTGTGGTCATTGCCGCAGGTTCGCGCATCATTACTTGAAGTAACCGTTGTGCCGCTTCATCGCCCATATTGCCTTTACTGCGAGCTATGTGGGCAACACGATAAAACTCTTCATCCGCCAGGCCCACATGAAAATCCAGCCCCAAGGGCCGTGCGACCCGCGCCACGATGGACTCCCCCGGCCCGCGCCCATCGGCACGGCGCAGCAATTCGCCGACCAGCCAACCATAGGTAATCGCCTCATAGCCATGCCCCTCGCCCGGTGTCCACCAGGGAGCCTCGGCCGCCAGGGTATCGACCATCAATTGCCAGTCGTAGAGGGCTTCGGTGGGCAGCATTTCGCGGATGGCCGGCAGCCCGGCCTGGTGACAGAGCAACTGGCGCAGCGTAATCGCTTCCTTGCCCGCCGCGGCAAATTCCGGCCAGTAATCGGCCACAGGCGCATCGAGCTTGAGCTTACCTTCGGCCACCAGCTGCAGGGCGGTAACGGCCGTGAAGGTCTTGGTGCAGGAGAACAGGTTAACGATAGTGTCGCTGTGCCAGGCTTCGGCCCCGTCCTTGTCGGCAGTACCGGCCCACAGGTCGACGACGGTTTGCCCGCCGATCTGGATGCACAACCCGGCACCACGCTCCTGGGGGTCATCGAACAGCGCGGCGAAGGCTTCGCGTACCGCTTCGAACTGGAGCTCGTAATGACCCTGAATCTGCACCTAAGCCGCCTTGAAAATACTGTAGGAAATGGTCGACATTGTTCCAGTCATTGTCGGTTTTGTGAACCCGTCAACGATGAATCAATGGCCATTTCCAGAGTGCCCACCGGCCTGCCCGGCGCCCTGCCCCGCGCCTTTGCCCGCTTGGGCTGATCGGCCACCTTCGTGCTCACGCACGGCACCGGCCGCCTTGGCTTTTTCGGCTGCCTTGCCCAATTGGTCGACTGCCGCAAGATTGCTTTTACGGACGCTGTCGACGAAGCCCTGGAACGGCACATCGGTGATACCGACAAGGCCGAAGTGGCCGTTTTCGCCATCCAGCAGACGCCCGGTCACCGGCTGGTCGAGGTACTGGAACCAGTGCACGCCGACAATCGACGGCTCGGCCATGGCCTGCTTGAGAAAAGCGCTGTAAGCGGCGCCGCGGTCTTCTTCGCGGGCCAGTTGCGTCACGCCGCCCCAGAACGGGCCACGGTCGGCGGAGCCAAAGTTGAATTCGGTGATCAGTACCGGTTTGTCCAATGCGCGCAGGGCGCCAAAGTCATAACCGTCCTGGGGCTTGAGGGTATACATGTTGAAGCTCAACACGTCGCAATACTGTGCGCACGACGCCACCGCTTCCGGGGTGCTCACTGCAAAACGGCCGCCCAGCAACAGCTGGTTGGGCGCATGCCACTTCAGCGAGTCAGAGAGGGTCTTGAAGTAGGCATCGGCAAACGTTTTCTGGAAATACTTGAAGTCGGCTTCGATTTCCGGGTGCTCCGGGTTGGGCATCGGTGGCTCGAAGCCTGGATCTTCCATCAGCTCCCAGCCCGCCAAATGAATGCCCCAGGCTTTGGACAGGCCTTCTTCGTTGCGGTATTTATCGCGCAGTTGCTTGAGGAAGGCGCGCTTGGCCGGCACATCGGTAGTCATGCGCAAGGTGCCGTAGGCCAGGGCGTAGCGGGACTTTGGATCGTCGCCGGGGCCGGCCCAGGCCAGCTCGTTGTCGGCAAAGAAGCCGATCAACCACGGGTCATCGCGGTGATCGCGCGCAGCGATGGCCACGGCGCGTTCGGTGGCCATGGCAAAGCGTGGGTCGAACGGGTCGGGCATGCCGCCCCACCAGTCGGTGCCGGTGCTGATGCTGGCATAGTCACCCACAATCGACAGCGGCAAGGTGTACGGCACGCGGTCGGCCGTGGCCAGGTCCGCATCGCTCCAGTTGCCCACAGTGTTGAAACCCCAGGCTTGCAGGCGGTCGAGGGTGTGGGTAACCCAGCGCTTCTGGTCCAGACCTTCACCGCCATAAGTGCGTTGCAGGTTGGCGCCATAGAAGTCGTACCAGCGGCCCGAGCCAAAGCCACGTCCTTCGCCGGCACCGTTGCCGCTGCGGTTGTCGCCGCTGCCGTAATACTTGTCGAATGGTTCGCCGGCCTTGGGCAGCGCCGCGAACATCCATTCACGCCCCGCCACGTAGGTCTGGCTGTTGTCCGGTGCCACGGTGTTGACGCCCAGGGAATAGAACGGATGGCCGTCGGGCGTCACCAGGTACCAGCGGCCGTCGCGTTTCTCGGTGCGGAAAAAGCCGCTGGCGTCGAATGCCGGGCCTTTGTTCCAGCCGCCATATGGGTCCAGGGAGGATTTGTCTCGCTCGGCCAGCCAGGTCTTGAGCTGCTGCTGCTCCTTGGCGACCAAAGCCTTGAGCTGGTCATCGCTGCTGACCTTTTCCGGCCAGCGCGTACGTGTCGACTGCCCATAAGCGTCGACCAATTCGCTGTAGGCGGCTTTCAACACCGGCTCGCTGTCCTGCACGCCGAAGCGCTCCAGCAGGATGCTTTGGGCCGCGTTGGGCTTGATCATCGACAGGGTCACCGAGACCACTTGGCTGCGGTCGATTTCTCCGGCGCTGGCGGCCAGCAACACCCGCTGGCCGTCCACGGTGATAGGCATCGGCGGGCCGGCCTTCATGCCCTGGCTCAGTGGCGAGTTGGCTTGCAGCGGCACCAAGAGGGTCTGGGCCGGGCCGGCCGGCAGGTCGACGCGGCTGACCAGGGTCTTGCCGTCGGCGCTCTGCACCTTGATGTAGAGGGTCAGCGCCCAGTTCATGGCGCTTTGGATACGCAGGCTCATGGCGCTGGATTGCGACCAGTCCCAAGCGCCGGTTTGCGGGCTGAGCACCAGGCTCGGCTCGGCCGCCGGGTTGAAGGTGATGCGGCGCAGCACCTCGCCTTCGGGCGTTTGTTCGGCGTTGTATTGCGGCAGGCTGGCGTCCTGGGTCGCCACCTTGACCACATCGGCAGGCCTGACGAAGTTGAACAGCGTTTGTTGCCCGGCAGGCGCGGCCATCAACGGCGCAGCGAACAGCAAGGCAAACAGGGCGGGCAGCGTGCGAATCATACGAACAAGGTTCTCCCAGACGGCCGATGAATGGCCCGATGATAGTAATGA
Source organism: Pseudomonas khavaziana (assembly GCF_036704165.1). Classification (NCBI taxonomy): domain Bacteria; kingdom Pseudomonadati; phylum Pseudomonadota; class Gammaproteobacteria; order Pseudomonadales; family Pseudomonadaceae; genus Pseudomonas; species Pseudomonas khavaziana. The sequence goes on along the minus strand of NZ_CP129946.1, from coordinate 1,728,101 downwards.
GATAGACCACGAAGTGGGCGAATTCGCCCACGGTGGCTTAAGAAATTTCGCGCCTGAACGGCGGCAACGCATTGAGGATAGCCTTGCCATAGCGCTGGGTGACCAGGCGTCGGTCGAGCAAGGTGATGGTGCCCCGGTCTTCCTCGGTACGCAGCAAGCGCCCGCAGGCCTGCACCAGCTTCAGTGAAGCATCCGGCACCGAGATTTCCATGAACGGGTTGCCGCCCCGGGCTTCGATCCATTCGGCCAGCGCGGCCTCAACCGGATCATCGGGCACCGAGAACGGGATCTTGGCGATCACCACGTGTTCGCAGTAGGCCCCGGGCAAGTCCACGCCTTCGGCAAAACTCGCCAGGCCGAAGAGCACGCTGGAATCACCACCATCGACCCGCGCCTTGTGCTTGTTCAGGGTTTCCTGCTTGGACAGGTTGCCCTGGATAAACACCTGCTTGCGCCAGTCGCGGTCAAGGCCATCGAACACGTCCTGCATCTGTTTGCGCGACGAGAACAGCACCAGGGTGCCGCGGGAGCCTTCCACCAACGACGGCAGGTCGCGAATGATCGCCGCCGTATGCGCCGCTGCATCCCGAGGATCGGCCTTGAGGTCCGGCACCCGCAGCACACCGGCGTCGGCATGATGGAACGGGCTCGGCACCACGGCGGTAACAGCCTTTTTCGGCAGGCCGGCGCGCATGCGGAAGCGGTCGAAGGTGCCCAGGGCGGTCAGCGTGGCCGAGGTCACCAGGCAGCCGTAGGCCACGTTCCACAGGTTGCGGCGCAGCATTTCGGCGGCCAGGATCGGGCTGGCGTTAACCTCGATATCGAACAGCGCACCGCTTTCCGACAGGGTCAGCCAACGGGCCATCGGCGGGTTGTCTTCCGGGTCTTCGACGGTGAAGGCGGTCCACAGCTCCCAGTTGCCCTGTGAGCGGGACAGCAGACTGCCGAACAATGGGTACCATTCTTCGGCCTGGTTGCTGGCGATGCCGATATTGACCTCGCCATCCATGCCTTCCTTGAGCAAGTCGGTCAGACGGGTGAACAGGTCAGTCAGGCGTGAAAAGCCCTTTTTCAACTCGATGCCCATTTCGCGCATATGCTCGGGAATCATCCCACCGACAAAGCGATGGCGCGGGCGCTCACGGCCCTCGACGTCTTCACCGGGCTTGAAGTCTGCGACCTGTTCGCAGGCGCTGAACATGAACTGCTGCTGGGTCTTGATCTCGCGCGCCAGTTCCGGCACCTGCTCGATCAGCTTGCCAAGGTCACCGGGCAGCGGATGCTGGGCCAGCAACTTGGTAAGGTTCTTGGCGGTGGTTTCCAGCCAGTCGGCGGTGGAACGCAGGCGTGTGTAATGGGCGAAGTGGCCGATGGCCTTGTCCGGCAGGTGGTGACCTTCGTCGAATACGTAAAGGGTGTCGCGCGGATCGGGCAGCACGGCGCCGCCGCCCAGGGCCAGGTCGGCCAGCACCATGTCGTGATTGGTGACGATCACGTCGACCTTGCCCATGCCTTCGCGCGCCTTGTAGAAGGCGCATTGCCCGAAGTTGGGGCAATGGCGGTTGGTGCACTGGCTGTGGTCGGTGGTCAGGCGCGCCCAATCGGAGTCTTCCAGGGCGGTGGGCCAGCTGTCGCGGTCGCCGTCCCATTTATTACCGGCCAGTTTCTCGATCATGCTGGTAAACAGCTTCTGGCTGGCTTCATCGACTTCGATCTTGAAGCCTTCTTCCTCGAACAGCGACGCCGTGGCGGTTTGCGCGTGGCCTTCCTGCAGCAGGACGTCGAGCTTGGACAGGCACATGTAGCGGCCACGCCCCTTGGCCAGGGCGAAGGTAAAGCTCAAGCCGCTGTTGCGCATCAGGTCGGGCAGGTCTTTGTAGACAATCTGCTCTTGCAGGGCGACGGTGGCCGTGGCAATCACCAGGCGCTTGCCGGCGGCCTTGGCGGTGGGGATCGCGGCGAGGCTGTAGGCCACGGTCTTGCCGGTACCGGTGCCGGCCTCGACGGCCACGACCGCGGGCTCACCCTCGCGGCGACCTTCGTCGTCGGTGTCGATATCCCCGAGGACTTTTGCCACTTCGGCGATCATCAGGCGTTGGCCGTAGCGCGGTTTCAAGCTCTTGGCTTCGAGAAAACGCGAATAGGCGCCCTGGATCGTGGTTTTGAGTTCAGTGCTGATCATGGATAGTCGGGCGCAAAAAACGCTGGATAAATTTTCAGTGGTTCGGATCGGCCGCTATCATACCCCGCTAATTAATCCCGCGCAGAACGGAGTACCACAATGACCGCGTTTAGCTTCGCTTACACCCTGCATGTACTGGCTGCCCTGATCTGGGTCGGCGGTATGTTTTTCGCCTGGATGATCCTGCGCCCCGCCGCCATGGCGGCCCTTGAGGGCCCTGCCCGGCTCAAGCTGTGGGCGAATGTGTTTCAACGTTTTTTCGTATGGGTATGGGTGACAGTGCTGGTTTTGCCGATCAGCGGCATAGGCCTTTTGCACCTGCGCTTCAACGGATTTGAGACAGCACCGCGCTATGTGCAGGTGATGATGGGTTTGTATCTGGTGATGACGGCGCTGTTTATCCGCATCCAGGCGTTGAAGTTCCCGGAGCTTCGCAAGGCGGTGGCCGCTGAGGATTGGCCGGCGGGCGCGGCTGCGCTGGGGCAGATTCGCAGGTTGGTGGGAATTAATTTGATCGTGGGGTTGGTAGTGGTGGCGATCGCTTCGGCTCGGCCGATGTTCTGAGGCGCGCTTATATCGCTATCGGGGCGTAGGTATCTACACAACTCACGATGCGAAGCGAGCCGCTCTTGATCTTGATCTGCTTTTGATCTCAGGCGCCCCGTTAAACCACGCTGGCCGGAGTTCGACAGGGATTTGGGGGGTAAACCGGCAGGGATGCCGGTTTAGCCGCCCCGCGCCATGGATGGCGCGTGGCGGCGGCCCCCCAAATCCATGGCGGATTACGGGCACACCGAGCCTAAGCGAGGTGCCGAGTGGTGGGGCAAGAGCGTTTGGTTACTTTGCGCTTTTCAAAGTGACCCGCTGTAAAAGCCAGCCCTTTCAAGGTCTTTGGAAAAAGCCCCAAAACATGATCGTTTTTTGACCAAAAGAGATGCTGGCTGAGCCAAATTCAACTCGTTTATTTCTTAATTTCAGCCTGGAATTGGCGTAGGACGCGATTTAGGCAAAGACCTTGAAAGGGCTGGCTGTAAAAGCGGAACCAATAGTGGCCGTTGCCCAAATAACGGATATGTACTCGGTCTGATCCAACACTCTGGTCGGCTGTCAGGCCGCCATCGGGAGCAAGCCCCCTCCCACATTTGGAATGCATTCCAAAATGTGGGAGAGGGCTTGCTCCCGATAGGGGTCAGACCAGGCGACTCAAAGCCGCTGAATAGTCACAGAGCCTGCAGGCCCAGCCGGCCCCGGCTGCCCTTCCAACCCGGCCCGGCCCTTGTCGCCGCCATCAGCACGGTACACCAGGCACCCCTTCGACTGCCCCCCCTTCCCGGGTTTGCCCGCTATACCGGCCAAACCGCCGGCGCCACCATCAACCCAGACCTTGATCTTGTCGCCGGGAAAGTCTTGCGGCAGCTCCAACCGCACACTCGCCCCCGAAGCACCCGGCAGACCGTCGCCGCCGTTATCACCGTTGGCCCCGCGCCCAGCCGAACCCCAGGTACATCCCGGGTCCTCGCCGTTGGCACCATCGAGCCCCGCATACCCTTGGGCACCGGCACCGCCGCGGGCGTCCACGGACAATTCTTCAGCACTAAGGTCGTTGATCCGCAAGATCAGGTCACGCCCGGCCTTGGCCGGTTTTTCATGGGTGCCGGGGGCCCCGCGTGAAGTGATCTGGCTACCGTGCTCCAGTTGCGCCTGGCGCACTTGCATTTGCAACGCAGTATTGCCGGGGACAATGGCGATGCGTGCGTCGCGCCCCAGGTGCAGCTCATCCACCGTGACCTGGCTGATGGTGGACGGAATCAGCAAAGTGCCGTAGTCCGCCACCTCCAGGCGCTCCAGTTGCAGCACGCTGGTGCTGCTGGGCAGGCGCATCAACGAGTTGGTTTCGACACTGACGCTCTGGGCCAGGGCAACGGGGCTGACCAACAGGGCCAACAGAAAAACCTTACGCATCATGGGGCTCCTGAGTGTTTTCAAATTTTTCTTTGAGCGCACAGTAACGACTTCTACCGGCGATTTGCCAGTGAAGGATCAAAAAACTTACGCAGATACGGTACAAGCCCTCTTGCCCTTGACCGCAATGTCCTAGGCTCCCACGTCCAGCCGCGCTAGTCTCTACGGTCCTGATGTGAGGATCTGCAATGACCGCTGGCATTTCTACCCGTACACCCCAGCAAGCCCTGGCTGCCCTGCTCGACCTGCACCAACCCAAACGCCTGCTGTTAGTGGGCACCAGCCAGTTTCCGGCGCTGGAGGCATTTAAAACGGCGCACCCTGATGTGCACGTCAGTGTCGCGGCACCTGGGCCACTGCCGGCTGAACTGGCAACGCAGCGTTTCGATCTGGCACTGGTAGTCGATTGCCTTGAACACTTGCCCAAGCCCCAAGGTCTCACGCTTCTGGGCGGTATTAGAAACCTCAATGCCAGCCGGATCGCGGTGCTGGTCGACTTGGGCGCCTGCGACTGGAAGGAAACCGATTTCTTCTCCCTGGCCCTTCAAGCCGGCGAACGCTTCCAGCGTGATGAGCAGGTCCTGACGCTGTTTACCTATGATCTGCTTGACTATAAACAGGTGCCGGACTGGCTCAACGCCCGCTTCTGGGCCAACCCGGAAAACTTCGGAAAGTATTGGTGGTAACCCGATGAGTACATCCATTTGCCCGTGCGGCAGCGGCAATCTGCTGGATGCCTGCTGCGGCCACTATCACGCCGGCCACCCGGCACCCTGCGCGAGCGCATTGATGCGCTCGCGCTACAGCGCCTACGTGCTGGGCCTGGTCGATTACCTGGTAGCCACTACCCTGCCCGCCCAACAGGCCGGACTGGACCGCGAAGCCATTGCCGCCTGGAGCGCCCAGAGCACCTGGCTGGGCCTTGAGGTGGAAAGCTCAGAAGTGTTCGGCGGCCAGCCGGAACACGCCTTCGTCACCTTTACGGCACGCTGGCATGACAGCACCGGTGAGCACAGCCACCGCGAACAATCTTCTTTCGTACAGCATGATGGGCGCTGGTACTTCATTGATCCGACAGTGGACGTGACGCTCGGACGTAATGATGTATGTTTGTGTGGCAGTGGTCAGAAATTCAAGAAGTGTTGCTCCAGCTACCTCTAATCACTTGAAAGGGATAACGCCATGCTTCGGATGTACAGCTTGATGCTGGCGTTGACCCTGGGCCTCACCGGCTGCGCGTCCTGGTTCGAAGACGATTCGCCCCCGCCCCACGTGTCCCTGGTCAAGGTCGAAGTGGTGCGGGCCAAGCTGCTGGAGCAGAAGTTCAAGCTGTACTTTCGCGTAGACAACCGCGACGACGCCGACCTGACGGTGCGTGGCCTGGTCTATAAGATCAGCCTGGGCAACCTGCTGCTGACCGAGGGCGAGTCCAACGAATGGCTGACCGTACCGCCGCGCAGTCATAAGTTCTTCCGGGTTTCGGTACGCACCAACCTCTGGCCGCAGGTGCGTGACGTGGTGCAGATGCTGAAAAATTCCGACACGCCTGTGCCTTATCGCCTGGAAGGCGAGTTGAAAACCGGATTATTCATCGGTAATGACGTGCAGGTCGCGCACAATGGCGAGATAATCCCCGGCGATTTTATTCCGGAGCAACATCGATGACTCAGCAACCCCATGTCCATGGTCCTGACTGCAACCACGAGCATGAGCACCATGATCACGACCACGGCCATGTCCATGGCCCGAACTGCGGCCACGCTCACCAGGAGCCCGTGCGCAATGCCTTGAAGGATGTGGGTCGCAACGATCCTTGCCCGTGCGGCAGTGCGAAGAAATTCAAAAAGTGCCATGGTGCATAAGCCACACTGAAGACCAAAATGTGGGAGGGGCAAGCCCTATATACCTGTAGGAGCGAGCTTGCTCGCGAAAAACCCATAGGCGCCGCGTTTATTCAGAAGACACGCGTTATCGTTAACGTTTTTCGCGAGCAAGCTCGCTCCTACAAGGCATTACACAACTCCCGCTTGCGTCGTTTCGCCGCGCTCACTAACGTAGCGCCTTTACTGACGCTACCCCCCGCAGGAGCTTTGCCATGGCCTCGCCAGCCCTCTTACACTTTATTCCCCGGTTCGGCGTTGCCGCGGCAGTGGCCAGTGCCTTGGGCCTGGCCGGTTGCCAGCTCCAGAGCACCCAGGACACCCTTCCCCCCGTTGCAGGCGTACAGCCGATCAAAGGCCTGGCACAAAATGTGTCGGTGCGCCGCAATGCCCAGGGCATGCCGCTGATCGAAAGCAACACCTTCCATGACGCACTGTTCAGCCTCGGATATGTGCACGCCAGCGATCGCATCACCCAGATGGTCACGCTGCGCCTGCTGGCCCAGGGTCGCCTGGCGGAAATGTCCGGGCCGCAAGTGTTGGATGTCGACCGTTTCATGCGTGCGGTCAACCTCAAGAAAAGCGCGGGCGAGTTGTACAACTCCTCGTCGCCGCGCCTCAAACGTTTCTTTGAGGTGTATGCCCGGGGCGTCAATGCCTACCTGTTCCGCTATCGCGACAAACTGCCGGCGGACCTGGCCCAGAGCGGCTACAAACCGGAGTACTGGAAGCCGGAAGATTCGGCGCTGCTGTTCTGCCTGCTGAATTTCAGTCAGTCGGGCAACTTGCAGGAAGAAATTTCGTCCCTGGTGCTGGCGCAAAAAGTCGGCATCGACAAACTCGCCTGGCTCACTCCGAGTGCGCCGGACGAAGCGATCCCGCAGGCCGAAGCCGACAAGCTCAAGGGCGTGAACCTGGGTCAGATCACCGGCCTCGCCGGCCTGGACACGGTCAGCCAGCAATTGAACAGCCTCAACGCGCTGGCGGTCACCACGTCCAGCAACTGGGCCATCGGGCCGCAACGCAGCCGCAGCGGCAAGAGCCTGTTGGCCAATGCTATCGCCGCCTGGCCGCAAGCGCCGTCACCGTGGAGCTACGTGCAGATTCGTGCACCGAAATACCAGGCCGTCGGGGCTTCAATCGCCGGCCTGCCGACCCTGCTGTCCGGCTTCAACGGCAAGGTTGCGTGGAGCATGAGCGCGGTCAAGGGCGACACCCAGGACCTGTTCCTGGAAAAGGTCAAGCGCCAGGGCAGCGCGTTGTACTACGAGAACAACGGCAAATGGCTACCGGCCGGCGTGCGTAACGAAACTTTCTTCATCAAGGGTCAGCGCTCGATTCGCGAGGTGGTGTACGAAACCCGCCACGGCGTACTGCTCAACAGCAGCCAGGCGCTTACCAGCGGGCTTGGCCTGGCTTTGCAAACCGCCGACTTCAAGGACGACAAGAGCCTGGACGCGTTCTTCGACCTGTCCCGTGCGCAGAACGCCGGCAAGGCGTCAGATGCCACCCGTGAGATCCGTGCCATCGCGTTGAACATGATCTTCGCCGACGCCAGCAACATCGGCTGGCAGGTCACCGGCCGCTTTCCCAACCGCCGCGAAGGCGAAGGCCTGTTGCCATCGCCTGGCTGGGATACGCGCTTTGACTGGGACGGCTACGCCGACGCAATGCTGCACCCCTACGACCAGGACCCGGCCCAAGGCTGGATCGGCACCGCCAACCAGCGTACTGCGCCGCGTGGCTACGGCATGCAGTTGTCCAACTCCTGGGACGCACCGGAACGTAGCGAGCGCCTGGCGCAACTGGCCAATGCCGGCAAGCATGACAGCCGCAGCCTGATCGCCATGCAGTACGACCAGACCACTACCTTCGCCGCCAAGCTCAAGGGCATGTTCCAGGCGCCAGGCATGGCCCAGCCGCTCAAGCAGGCCATCGACGCCCTCCCGGCGGCGGATCGCGCCAAGGCTCGCGAAGCACTGGACCGCCTGCTGGCCTTCGATGGCCGTCTTGCGCCTGCTTCGGCTGACGCGGCAATCTACGAGCTGTTCCTGCAGGAAAGTGCCAAACAGATCTTCCTCGACAAACTCGGCCCGCAGAACAGCCCCAGCTGGAACGCCTTCGTCAGCAACGCCAGCCTGTCCTACTCGGCCATCGCCGATCATTTGCTGGGGCGTGAAGACAGCCCGTTCTGGGACGACACGCGCACACCGCAAAAAGAGGACAAACCCGCGATCCTGGCCCGCACCCTCGCCGCCGCCATCAGCAACGGCGACAGCCAACTGGGCGCCGATCACAAGGCCTGGCAGTGGGGCAAGCTGCACAGCACCCGCTGGAAAAACACTCACGGCCAGGTTATCCGCGGCCCCTTTGCCAGCGGTGGCGACCACAACACCCTGAACCCGGCACCGTACAGCTGGGGCCAGGATTTCGACACCACCCAGGTGCCGGCGCTGCGCATGATCATCGACTTCGGCCTGGCGGAACCAATGCTGGGCCAGGGTGGCATCGGCCAATCAGGCAACCCGGCGAGCCCGAACTATGCCAACGGCATCGACCCATCGCTCAAGGCGCAATACCTGAGTTTCCCGATGCAGCCGCAGAACTTTGAAAAGGTGTATGGCAAGACCAGATTGACCCTGACGCCTGGCAAGTAACCCGGTTTTCCCAGCAGAAACCGAATCCAAATGTGGGAGGGGGCTTGCTCCCGATAGCGGTGTGACAGTCAACACATTCATTGACTGAAGTACTGCTATCGGGAGCAAGCCCCCTCCCACATTTGGATCCCATGCATTCAGATAGAACTTCTACACCCAGCCCCGCCTCATAACTAACAAGCCCATTGCCCACGGCAACCCCATGGACCTTGTCATCGCCCGCCCCGAAGGCCTCTATTGCCCTGCAGGTGATTTCTATATCGACCCCTGGCGTCCGGTGGAGCGCGCCGTGATCACCCATGCCCATGGCGACCACGCGCGCACCGGCAACCAGCATTACCTGGCTGCCGCCCCAGGCGAAGGCATCCTGCGCTGGCGCCTGGGCCAGGACATCAACCTGCAAACCCTGGCCTACGGCGAACGCTTGGAGCATCACGGCGTGACCTTGAGCTTTCATCCGGCCGGGCACGTGCTCGGTTCGGCCCAGGTGCGCCTGGAATACCAGGGCGAAGTGTGGGTAGCGTCCGGGGACTACAAGGTTGAACCCGATGGCACCTGTGCGCCGTTTGAACCGGTGCGTTGCCATACCTTTATCACCGAATCCACGTTCGGCCTGCCGATCTACCGCTGGCAGCCCCAGGCGCAGATTTTCGCGGGGATCAACGACTGGTGGCGGGCCAATATCGCCAACGGCAAGGCGAGCGTGTTGTTCTGCTACTCCTTCGGCAAGGCCCAGCGCATTCTCCATGGCCTCGACGCCAGCATCGGCCCGATCCTCAGCCACGGCGCAGTCGAGCCCTTGAACCGGGTCTATCGTGAAGCCGGCATCTACATTCCCGAGACGCTGTATGCCGGCGATTTCAAGAAGACCGACCCGCTGTTGCGCCAAGCACTGATCATCGCCCCGCCCTCCGCCGGCGGCAGCACCTGGATGCGCCGCTTCGGCGACTACAGCGACGCCTTCGCCAGTGGCTGGATGCGTCTGCGTGGTACCCGTCGGCGGCGTGGCGTGGACCGTGGCTTTGTGCTGTCGGACCACGCCGATTGGCCCGGACTGTTATGGGCCATTGAACAAACTGGTGCCGAACGGGTGATTGTTACCCACGGCTCGGTCGGCGTGCTGGTCCGTCATCTGCGGGAAAAGGGCTTGGACGCCCAGGGTTTCACCACCGAGTACGGTGACGACGAAGAAGAGGCTACGGCATGAAAGCCTTCGCCGAGTTGTACGCCAACCTCGATGCCACCACCTCCAGCAATGCCAAGCTCGCGGCGCTGCAAACCTACTTCCTGCAAGCGCCGCCAGCGGATGCTGCATGGGCGGTGTACTTCCTCTCCGGTGGACGGCCGCGGCAACTGGTGCCCACGCGCCTGCTACGGGACATGGCCACCGAAGCGGCCGGCATCGAACCCTGGCTGTTCGAGGAGAGCTACCAGTCAGTGGGTGACTTGGCCGAGACGATTTCCCTGCTCCTACCCGAATCAACCTACAGCTCCGAGGACGGCCTGGCGGTGTGGCTGGAAGACAAATTGCTGCCACTGCGTGGGCTTTCGCCCATGGACCTGGCCGAACGACTGCCGGCACTCTGGGCGCAGTTGGACCAGCCGAGCCTGATGGTGTGCATCAAGCTGATCACCGGCAGCTTCCGCGTCGGGGTGTCCAAGCTGCTGGTCACCCGCGCCCTTGCCACCATGGCCGACCTCGATAGCAAGCGCGTGGCCCAGCGGTTGGTGGGCTACACCGACTTGTCGAATCGCCCGACGGCTGCGGGCTATCTCAAGCTGATCGCTGCCGAATCATCCGACGAGCATGCGCAACGAGGTGGGCAGCCGTATCCGTTTTTTCTTGCCCATGGGTTGGCGCAACCGGTGGAGCAATTCGACACGCTGCTCGGGTCGCCCACCGATTGGCAGGTGGAATGGAAGTTTGATGGCATTCGCGCGCAACTGGTCAAGCGCGAGGGGCGCCTGTGGATCTGGTCCCGGGGCGAAGAGTTGGTGACTGAGCGCTTCCCCGAGCTGCACAGCCTGGTGAGTGGCCTGCCCGACGGCACGGTGATCGATGGCGAAATCGTGGTGTGGAAAGACTCGGTGCAACCCTTTGCGTTGCTGCAACAGAGGATTGGCCGCAAGACCCTGAGCAAAAAAGTCCTGGAGGACGCGCCGGTCGCGGTTCTGGCCTACGACCTGCTGGAATTTCAGGGCGATGACTGGCGCAACCACATCCAGGCTGAGCGTCGCACACAGCTGGAACGCGTGATCGCTCAGTGTAACCAACCCGTGTTGCTGCCCTCACCACTGCTCGAGGGGCCGACCTGGACAGCGTTGGCCGAGCAGCGCGAAGCCTCGCGCAGCCTTGGTGTCGAGGGCATGATGCTCAAGGATCGCCAAGGCCTCTATGGCGTGGGCCGCACCAAGGACATGGGCCTGTGGTGGAAGTGGAAAGTCGACCCCTTCAGCGTCGACGCCGTGTTGATCTATGCCCAGCGTGGCCATGGCCGGCGCGCCAGCCTGTACAGCGACTACACCTTCGCGGTGTGGGATGGCCCGCCGGGCAGCGAGCGCACCCTGGTGCCGTTCGCCAAGGCGTACTCCGGCTTGACCGACGCAGAAATGCGTAAGGTGGACGCCATCGTGCGCAAAACCACGGTGGAAAAATTCGGCCCGGTCAGCAGTGTGACGCCAAGCATGGTATTTGAGCTGGGCTTTGAGGGTATCGCCCTGTCCAAGCGGCACAAGAGCGGGATCGCGGTGCGGTTTCCGCGGATGTTGCGCTGGCGGCAGGATAAGACGGTGGATGAAGCTGACAACCTTGCCACACTGCAAGACCTACTGACTTGACATAAATCCCTGTGGGAGGGGGCTTGCTCCCGATAGCAGGCTGTCAGCCAAGCATGTATTGACTGACACACTGCTATCGGGAGCAAGCCCCACATTGGAATCTCCACACGACCTGAAACAGTGCACCCATTTTTTGATGCCCATTTTCGGGCGTCTCCTACGCTCAGCCTTGCCTTATCCCACCTTTTAAAAAGCCCATCCGGAACTATGGTGCAGAAATTGCTACTTGTGATCCGTCTGACACCGCTCAGTAACAGTCCTAAACGCGCCAAAAGCGCTTATCTTGGTTTCCAGGGATTACCTAATGAAAAAAGCATTGCTGACCCTTTCTGCACTGGCTCTGTGCATGGCTGCTGGTGTTGCCAGCGCCAAGGAATACAAGGAATTGCGTTTTGGTGTAGACCCCTCCTACGCACCGTTCGAATCCAAAGCCGCCGACGGCAGCCTGGTGGGCTTCGATATCGACCTGGGCAATGCGATCTGCGCGGAGCTGAAGGTCAAGTGCAAGTGGGTCGAAAGTGACTTTGACGGCATGATTCCCGGCCTGAAAGCCAACAAGTTCGACGGTGTGATTTCTTCCATGACCGTGACCCCGGTGCGCGAGAAGGCGATCGACTTCTCCAGCGAACTGTTCTCCGGTCCGACTTCGCTGGTGTTCAAGAAAGGCGCAGGGTATTCGACGCCCGAGTCCCTCAAGGGCAAATCCGTAGGCTACGAGCAAGGCACCATTCAGGAAGCCTATGCCAAGGCCGTGCTGGATAAAGCCGGTGTGACCACCAAGGCGTACGCCAATCAGGACCAGGTCTACGCTGACCTCACCTCCGGACGCCTTGATGCTTCCGTGCAGGACATGCTGCAAGCCGAGCTGGGCTTTCTCAAGTCGCCAGCCGGTGCCGGCTACGAAGTCAGCGCTGCCATCGACGATCCGTTGCTGCCGTCGAAAACTGCCATCGGTATCAAAAAAGGTAACACTGAGCTGAAGGCCCTTTTGGATAAAGGTATCAAAGCGTTACACGATGATGGCACCTACGCCACCATCCAGAAAAAACACTTTGGCGATCTGAACCTGTACAGCGGCAAATAATGCCTGGGGCGCCCTGCCTCTCCGGGGCGCTTTCTTATCGCCATAGGTCCTGATTTATGTTCGAAGATCTGTTGCAAACCCTCGGGCTGGGCGCGTTCAGCTTGAAGGGTTTCGGCCCGCTGTTGCTGCAAGGCACCTGGATGACCATCAAGTTGTCGGTGCTGTCCCTGGCCGTCAGCGTCTTGCTGGGCCTGCTCGGCGCCAGCGCCAAACTCTCCAGCCTGCCATTCCTGCGTATCCCCGCCCAGCTCTACACCACGTTGATTCGCGGGGTGCCCGACCTGGTGCTGATGCTGTTGATTTTCTACAGCCTGCAGACCTGGCTCAGCGGCTTCACCGACTTCATGGAATGGGAATACATCGAGATTGACCCCTTCAGCGCCGGGGTGATTACCCTCGGCTTTATCTACGGTGCCTATTTCACCGAGACGTTTCGCGGCGCGATCCTCGCGGTGCCCCGTGGTCAGCTGGAAGCCGCCACCGCCTACGGGCTCAAGCGCGGTCAGCGGTTTCGCTACGTGACCTTCCCGCAGATGATGCGCTTTGCCCTGCCGGGCATCGGCAATAACTGGATGGTGATGCTCAAGGCCACCGCCCTGGTATCGATCATTGGCCTGGCGGACTTGGTCAAGGCGGCCCAGGACGCGGGCAAGAGCACCTATCAACTGTTCTACTTCCTGGTACTCGCCGCGCTGATCTACCTGTTGATCACCAGCGCCTCCAATTTTGTCTTGCGCCGTCTTGAACGTCGCTACTCCGCAGGCGCCCGGGAGGCAGTGCGATGATCGAACTGTTGCAGGAATACTGGCGCCCCTTCCTTTACAGCGATGGCCAGCACATCACCGGACTGGCCATGACGATGTGGCTGCTCAGCGCCGCCCTCGTCATCGGTTTCCTGGTGTCGATCCCGCTGTCCATCGCCCGCGTCTCGCGCAAGCGCCTGGTGCGTTGGCCGGTGCAGTTCTACACCTACCTGTTTCGCGGCACGCCGCTCTATATCCAGTTGTTGATCTGCTACACCGGCATCTACAGCATTGCGGCAGTGCGCGCTCAGCCGGTGCTGGATGCGTTCTTTCGCGATGCAATGAATTGCACCATTCTGGCCTTCGCCCTCAACACCTGCGCCTACACCACGGAGATTTTCGCCGGGGCGATCCGCAGCATGGCCCACGGCGAAGTCGAGGCGGCCAAGGCCTACGGCCTCAGCGGCTGGAAGCTGTACGCCTATGTGATCATGCCCTCGGCACTGCGCCGCTCGTTGCCCTACTACAGCAATGAAGTGATCCTGATGCTGCACTCGACCACGGTGGCGTTTACCGCGACCATCCCGGACATCCTCAAGGTGGCACGGGACGCCAACTCCGCCACCTTCATGACCTTTCAATCGTTCGGCATCGCCGCGCTGATCTACCTCGCGGTGACCTTTGCCCTGGTCGGCCTGTTCCGCCTGGCGGAGCGCCGCTGGCTGGCCTTCCTCGGGCCGAGCCATTAAGGAGCTGCATGCGACATCAGCGACATGATCTGCTTGCGCCGCTGCCAGGCACGGCGCGACAGATTCACAGCTTCCACTTCGGCCCGGAACAGGCCGAAGGCAAGATTTACATCCAGTCATCGCTGCACGCCGACGAATTGCCGGGAATGCTGGTGGCCTGGCATCTCAAAGCGCGCCTGGCCCAGCTGGAGGCGGCCGGCCGTTTGCGCAGCGAAATCGTGCTGGTGCCCGTCGCTAACCCGGTGGGCCTCGAACAAGTGTTGATGGACGTCCCCTTGGGCCGCTACGAACTGGAAAGCGGGCAGAACTTCAATCGTTGGTTTGTCGACCTCAGTGACGACGTCGGTAACCAGGTCGAAGGCCTGCTGGGCGATGATCCCCAGCACAACACCGGTTTGATCCGTACCGCACTGGCCGCCGCTCTGGCCGCGCAAAGCGCCTCGACCCAACTGCACTCCCAACGCCTGGTGCTGCAACGCCTGGCCTGTGATGCCGACATGGTGCTGGACCTGCATTGCGACTTCGAAGCCGTGGCGCACCTGTACACCACCCCCGAAGCCTGGCCGCGGGTGGAACCGCTGGCACGCTACCTCGGCTCGGAGGCCAACCTGCTGGCCACCGATTCCGGCGGGCAGTCTTTCGATGAGTGCTTCACCCTGCTGTGGTGGCAGTTGCAGCAACGTTTTGGCGAGCGCTTCCCGATCCCCATGGGCAGCTTTTCGGTAACCGTCGAATTGCGCGGCCAAGGCGATGTAAACCATGGCCTGGCCGCCCTGGACTGCCAGGCCATCCTCGATTACCTGACCCACTTCGGCGCCATCAGCGGCGACCTGGCGCCACTGCCCGCTCTGGCCTACCCGGCGACGCCGCTGGCGGCCGTGGAGCCAGTGGCAACCCCGGTGGGCGGCCTGCTGGTGTTCAGCGCCCTGCCCGGTGAATACCTGGAGGCTGGGCAACTGATTGCCGAAATCATCGACCCTATTACTGACCGCGTAACGCCCGTGCACTGTCAGCACGCGGGCCTGCTTTACGCCCGCTCACTACGCCGCATGGCCACTGCCGGCATGGTCATCAGCCATATCGCCGGCACGCAGGCCTACCGCAGCGGCTATCTACTTTCGCCTTGAGGATGCACGCCCCATGTACAAACTGACCGTTGAAGGCCTGCATAAAAGCTATGGCGACAATGAAGTGCTCAAAGGTGTGTCGCTCAAGGCCAGGACCGGTGATGTGATCAGCCTGATCGGAGCCAGTGGCTCGGGCAAGAGCACCTTCCTGCGCTGTATCAACTTCCTGGAAACCCCCAACGATGGCGCCATGACCCTGGACGGCCAGACAATCCGCATGGTCAGCGACCGCCACGGCATGCGCGTGGCCGACGATGCCGAGCTGCAACGCCTGCGCACACGATTGGCGATGGTGTTCCAGCACTTCAACCTGTGGAGCCATATGAGTGTGCTGGAAAACATCACCATGGCCCCGCGCCGCGTGCTGGGGTGCAGCAAGCAAGACGCCGAAGACCGCGCCCGTCGCTACCTGGACAAGGTCGGGCTGCCGGCACGTGTAGCTGATCAGTACCCGGCGTTCCTGTCCGGCGGCCAGCAACAGCGGGTAGCCATTGCCCGCGCCCTGGCCATGGAGCCGGAGGTGATGCTGTTCGATGAACCCACCTCGGCCCTCGACCCGGAACTGGTGGGTGAAGTGTTGAAGGTAATTCAGGGCCTGGCCGAGGAAGGCCGCACCATGATCATGGTGACCCACGAAATGAGCTTTGCGCGCAAGGTCTCAAGCCAGGTGCTGTTCCTGCACAAGGGCCTGGTGGAAGAGCAAGGCCCCCCGGAGGACGTGCTGGGCAATCCGAAAAGCGAGCGCCTGCAGCAATTTCTAAGTGGCAGTTTGAAGTAGGAGCGAGCTTGCTGTGGCGAGGGAGCTTGCTCCCGCTGGGGCGCGAAGCGGCCCCGCTCTTTGTTCAAAAAGACTGGGACTGCTGCGCAGTCCAGCGGGAGCAAGCTACCTCGCCACAGTGCAACGCTCCCGCTTAACTGACTGGCATTAGGCAGTTGAACGTCGGCGGTGCCTGAGAGGTCTTTGAACTAAGCCCGCCAGAGCGTCAGTTGCCGAATGGCAAAAACCCACGATTTCGCCAAACAATGGTTTGCCGCCAAAGGCTGGAAACCGTTCGCCTTTCAGAAAAACGTATGGGCAGCGGTCAAGGCTGGCCAGTCGGGGTTGCTGCATGCCAGCACCGGCGCAGGTAAAACCTATGCCTTGTGGTTTGCCGCCCTCAACCGTTTCGCCATCACCCGCCCGCCCGCCACGAGCAAGCGTAAACCGCCCGCAGAACCGCTGACGGTGCTGTGGATCACGCCGATGCGTGCCTTGGCCGCCGACTCCGCACGCGCCTTGCAAGCCCCCTTGGACGCCCTGCAAATTCCCTGGAGCGTGGGCCTGCGTACCGGCGACACCAGCAGCAGCGAGCGCGCACGCCAGACCCGCCGCCAACCCACCGCTCTGGTCACCACCCCGGAAAGCCTGACGCTGATGCTCGCACGGGCCGACAGTGAGACGAGCCTGGCGCACCTGCGCATGGTGATCGTGGATGAATGGCACGAGCTGATCGGCAATAAGCGCGGCGTGCAGTTGCAACTGGCCCTGGCACGCTTGCGGCGCTTGCATCCTGAGCTGATGGTGTGGGGCATCTCGGCGACCTTGGGTAACCAGGCCCACGCGTTGGAAGTGCTGGTGCCACAGGGTGGCGGAGTCAATCTACAGGGGCAAACAGCCAAGGAATTGAGGGTCGACACCTTGTTGCCGCCCGTCACCGAGCGTTTTCCCTGGGCCGGGCATATTGGCTTGAAGATGTTGCCGCAAGTGGTCGCCGAGGTGGAGGCCAGCAGCAGTTGCCTGGTGTTTACCAATACCCGGGCACAATCGGAGATCTGGTATCAGGCGATACTCGACGCCCGCCCGGACTGGGCTGGATTGATTGCCCTGCACCACGGCTCGTTATCGCGGGAAACCCGGGACTGGGTGGAGCGCGCCTTGAAAGACGGCCAGCTCAAGACGGTGGTGTGCACCTCAAGCCTGGACTTGGGCGTGGACTTCCTGCCGGTAGAACGGGTGCTGCAGATCGGTTCCGCCAAGGGCGTGGCGCGGCTGATGCAGCGCGCCGGGCGCTCCGGCCATGCGCCCGGGCGGCCATCACGGGTGACACTGGTGCCGACACACAGCCTGGAACTGGTGGAAGCCGCGGCGGCCCAGGAGGCGATTGCCCAACGGCGCATCGAAGCGCGGGAATCGCCGCGCAAACCGCTGGATGTGCTTGTACAACACCTGGTCAGCATGGCCCTGGGCGGCGGATTTACCCCGGATGCATTGCTGGCGGAAGTGCGCGGCGCCTGGGCCTATCGCGACCTCACCGACGCGGATTGGGCCTGGGCTCTGGGGTTCGTGCGCCACGGCGGCCTGTCACTCACCGCGTACCCGGATTACCGCCGTGTAGAGCCCGACGAGCACGGCATCTGGCGTGTCCCGGACGCACGCCTGGCGCGTCGCCATCGCATGAGCGTGGGGACCATCGTCAGCGATGCCAGTATCCAGCTGAAATTCTGGAGCAAAGGCGGCGGCGGCAAGCATCTGGGCAGTGTCGAGGAGGGTTTTATTGCCCGGCTCAAGCCAGGAGATGGCTTCCTGTTCGCCGGGCGCTTGCTGGAGTTGGTACGGGTCGAAAACATGACCGCCTATGTGCGCCGCAGTAACGCCAAAAAAGCCGCCGTGCCCCGCTGGAATGGCGGGCGCATGCCGCTTTCAAACGAGCTGGCCCAGGCGGTGATCGAGCGTTTTGACGCCGCGGCGCAGGGGCACTTCGACGGCCCGGAGATGCAGGCGGTACAACCGTTGCTGCAAACCCAGCTGCGTTGGTCCGGCCTGCCGACACGGGAGAATTTGCTGGCTGAAACCTTGCAATCGCGGGAGGGCTGGCACCTATTTCTCTATCCCTTCGCCGGGCGCCAGGTGCACTTGGGGCTGGCGAGCTTGCTGGCGTGGCGCGTCAGCCAACAGCAGCCGCTGACCTTTTCGATTGCCGTGAATGATTATGGCCTGGAGCTATTGAGCGCTACCGAGGTGCACTGGCCAAGGTTGCTGAATGCAGCATTGCTGAGCCCCGAGCACTTGCTCAACGACGTGGCCGCCAGTCTCAATGCCGGCGAGCTGGCCCTGCGCCGCTTTCGCGAGATTGCGCGCATTGCCGGGCTGGTGTTTGCAGGGCATCCCGGCGCGCCAAAGAGTACGCGACAGGTACAGGCCTCCAGCGGTTTGTTCTTTGAAGTGTTCAAACAATATGACCCGCAGAACCTGCTGCTGGCCCAGGCAGGTGAAGAAGTGCTGCGCGATGAGTTGGATATTCGTCGGCTGGAACAGACCTTAAGCCATTTATCGGCATTGAAGCTCGACTTGCACCAGATCCAACGGCCTACGCCCCTGGCCTTCCCGCTGCTGGTGGAACGCATGCGTGAGAGCATGAGTTCGGAAAAACTCTCGGAACGCATTGCGCGGATGGTCAAGGATCTGGAAAAAGTCGCGGACAAGGGAAAAGGTTGATGCATTGTGCTCTGACAGTGGAAGGCGAAGATCTGTGGTTATTGGCCGATAAGGCGGTGTACTGGCCCGCCCGCCAATGCCTGCTGGTTGCCGATGCGCATTTTGGCAAGGCATCGGCCTACCGCAGCCTCGGGCAACCTGTGCCCCAGGGCACCACCACGGCCAATCTGCAACGCCTGGACAAGCTGATAGCGGCCCTGCCTTGCACGCAGTTGATCTTTCTAGGCGACTTCCTACACGGGCCTGGCTCCCACGCCAGCGGCACCCTCAGCGCGATCCGGGCCTGGCGTGCACGCAATCCGACACTGGTCATGACCCTGATTCGCGGCAATCACGATAAACGTGCGGGCGATCCCCCTGGGGACTTGAGGATCGAGGTGGTCCCTGAGCCGCTGCTGATGGGCCCTTTCGCCTTGCAACATGAACCGGACAGCCACCCCACCCATCACGTGCTGGCGGGGCATGTGCACCCCGTGTATCACCTGCGCGGCAAAGGGCGCCAGCGTCTGCGCTTACCGTGCTTCCAGATCGGCCCACGGGTCAGCCTGCTGCCAGCGTTTGGCGCATTTACGGGCGGGTATGCCGTGGAGCAGGACGATGACCGCCGAATCTTTGTGATCGGCGATCACGCGGTCTGGCCGATTCAGTGAAGTGCTGACCGGCCATCCAGGTATCAGGCGACAGGTGCCGGTGGCGGCTCGTCTGGCAGGGTCGGCTCACCGGGTTCGGTAGGCTGTGGATAATCGGGTTCGGGTTGGCCCGGAATGCCGCCGGCATGGGCGGGATTGGCCATCAGGGACCAGGCCAGAACGCCAATCTGGTTGGGTTCAAGCCGGGCAAGTTCTGCGCTGATTCGCGGGTCGATCTTCATAAGGTACTCCTCAAGCGTGGCCCGGCGCGTTTTGCACGCGCCGAGGCAGTACACCTAGATAGAGTCACTTTGCGCAGACTAATTCCCTTTACCGGTACGAGCTTTCGATCAAGCGCGTGGAAGCGTAACGCCACGCTGGCCCTGGTACTTGCCGGCGCGGTCTTTATAGGACACTTCGCAAGCTTCGTCGGACTGCAGGAACAGCATCTGCGCCACGCCCTCATTGGCGTAGATTTTCGCCGGCAAGGTCGTGGTGTTGGAGAATTCCAGGGTCACGTGGCCTTCCCACTCCGGCTCAAGCGGCGTCACGTTGACGATAATGCCGCAGCGGGCGTAGGTACTTTTACCCAGGCAGATGGTCAACACGTCACGGGGAATACGGAAGAACTCCACGGTACGCGCCAGGGCGAAGGAGTTTGGCGGGATGATGCACACGTCGCTCTTGACGTCGACAAAGCTCTTCTCATCGAAGTTCTTCGGGTCGACGATTGCCGAATTGATGTTGGTGAACACCTTGAATTCATCGGCGCACCGCACGTCGTAGCCATAGCTGGAAACCCCGTACGAAATCACCCGCTCGTCGCCTTCGCCACGAATCTGGCGCTCGACGAACGGCTCGATCATGCCGTGTTCCTGCGCCATGCGGCGAATCCACTTGTCCGATTTGATGCTCATGGCGGTGTCCTGAATAGCGAGGTAGAAAAAACTGTGGGCCATCTTACCGGGGCCGGCGTTGGGGTTCAAAGGCCGCAGGGGTTTTCTTATTGAATAGGCTGCTGTCTATAGGCCGCAGCCAGCGGGGCCGGGACCCGGATTGCCGTCAGGGTTGACTGTAAATACCACCGCCAGTCACGAAAATAGAGAAACCTTCGGAAATACCATTGGCACGTTCCGGAAAAAGGGTTAAGGTGGCGCCACTGTGCTGCTTGTGTCACTGAGAATCTCTACACGATATGTTGAATTTCGATCCAACCATCTCCAAGAATTTTTCCTGCTCTTTGCACTCAGTCTCGGCCAGGGCTTTTCCTGAGTCGCAGTTAACTTTGTCCAAGGAGATACACCATGTCTAATCGCCAAACTGGTACCGTTAAGTGGTTCAACGATGAAAAAGGCTTCGGCTTCATCACTCCACAATCCGGTGACGACCTGTTCGTTCACTTCAAAGCTATCCAATCCGACGGCTTCAAAAGCCTGAAAGAAGGCCAACAGGTTTCTTTCATCGCTACCCGCGGTCAGAAAGGCATGCAAGCTGAAGAAGTTCAAGTTATCTAACTTGTACTGACTTAGTCGAAAAAACCCCGCCCTTAAAAGCGGGGTTTTTTTATGCCTGGGATTTGGCGTTAGTACTCATCCACTGCCAGGCACAAAAAATGTGGGAGGGGGCTTGCTCCCGATAGCGCTATGTCAGTCGATATATCTAGCGACTGTGGCACTGCTATCGGGAGCAAGCCCCCTCCCACATTCAAGCATTCAAGCGGCGTCGCTTACTGGAACAACGACTCACTCGACAAACCATTTTTCTCCAGGATCTCACGCAAGCGCTTGAGGCCCTCTACCTGGATCTGCCGCACCCGCTCACGGGTGAGGCCAATCTCCAGGCCCACATCTTCCAGGGTGCTGCTCTCATGGCCGCGCAGGCCGAAGCGGCGAATCACCACCTCACGCTGCTTGTCGGTAAGCTCCGACAGCCACTGGTCAATACTTTGGGAAAGATCATCGTCCTGCAACAGCTCACAAGGATCCGTCGGACGATCATCTGTCAGTGTATCCAGCAGGGTTTTATCCGAGTCCGGCCCCAGCGAGACATCAACCGAAGAAACGCGCTCATTGAGGCCCAACATGCGCTTGACCTCCCCTACCGGTTTTTCCAGCAGGTTGGCGATCTCTTCAGGCGAAGGTTCATGATCGAGTTTTTGCGTCAGCTCACGCGCCGCCCGCAGGTAGACGTTGAGCTCCTTGACCACGTGGATCGGCAACCGGATCGTGCGGGTCTGATTCATGATCGCCCGTTCGATGGTCTGGCGAATCCACCAGGTGGCATAGGTTGAAAAGCGGAAGCCCCGCTCAGGGTCGAACTTCTCCACCGCCCGGATCAAGCCCAGGTTGCCCTCCTCGATCAGGTCCAGCAACGACAGCCCGCGATTGACGTAGCGTCGGGCGATTTTCACCACCAGACGCAGGTTACTTTCAATCATGCGTTTACGCCCAGCCGGATCGCCCTTTTGCGACAGACGCGCAAAATGGACTTCTTCTTCGGGGGTCAGCAGAGGGGAAAAACCGATTTCATTGAGGTACAGCTGGGTGGCGTCGAGCGCCCGCGTGTAATCAATGTATTTGTGTTGCTTCAACGCGGTGGAGTTCTTGGATTTGGTGCGAACTGAAGGTGGTGTCGCTCCTTCATTATCTGACATCGAATCCATATCGATACTGGCCTCCATAAGGAGAACCTCATCGTCGATGTCAAACTCCGGCGCTTCTTTACTGAGAGCCATTGTTATAGTCCTTTGGTGAGTTCGACCTCAAGCTCAAGCGACGCCTTTATCCTTGGCAACGCTGGAGCCTGTTCCTTCTACGCTAGGAACAGGCTGTGCAACATATCAACGACGGGGTAGGAATTGCAGCGGATCTACAGGCTTCCCTTGGCGGCGAATCTCAAAGTGCAGTTTCACCCGGTCTGTACCCGTTGAACCCATCTCCGCAATTGTCTGTCCGACCTTGACCTGCTGCCCCTCCCGAACCAACAGCCTGCGGTTATGACCGTAGGCACTGACGTAGGTATCGCTGTGTTTGATGATGACCAGCTCGCCGTAGCCCCGTAAACCACTCCCGGCGTACACCACTGTCCCATCAGACGCAGCTAAAACAGGCTGTCCCAAATCCCCGGCGATATCAATGCCTTTATTCAAACTACCGTTTGAAGAGAATTTTCCAATCAACACTCCGTTTGAAGGCCACCCCCACCCCGTCGGCGCAGGCCCGGCAGGTGGCAATGGCGCGGGTGGCGACTTGCTCGCAACCGTAGGCGCAGCGCTGCCTGCCGGCCGGGTGATGACGGTGGTTTTGCTCGAAGACGATGGCGAAGAACCGGATTTTGTCACAACTGCCGTAGGCGCCGAACCGCTGCGACCATCGAAACGGATGGTTTGCCCAGGATGTATGGTGTAGGGCACAGGAATGTTGTTACGGGCGGCCAGCGCCTTGTAGTCCCAGCCGTAGCGGAAGGCAATAGAGAACAGGGTGTCGCCTTTGCGTACCACGTATTGGCCGGTGGTCACCGTCGGTCTTTGCGGCGCGGCCTTGGTGCGGTCAACGACACGCGCACCGCCGGATGGCGTGCTCGAGCAGGCTGCCAATAAGGAACTCAAGACAAGGCCAAGCACCAGTCGCTGAAAGCTTGTTTTACTCATTCGCTGCGCAGGACCTGTGAGACTCACCCGCCGCTCCCTTTGTGGTGGCTGAACATTAACGCCTGTATCAGGCTTGAAATATGACGCAAGTATAACTGGGCATTGGCCTTTTACTGGCACATGACTGAAACGAAAAATTCATCATGTTTAATACCGATCGCCAGGCATGTTGATTCAATAGACCCCGCCGTAAGACACATACCCGCCAACAGAATTCACTGTTTGCAAATAAATGATCAGGCCAGCGGACCATTGAGCAACGGCACGAAGCGCACGGCACCCAGCACATGCCGGGAAAAGCCTTCATCTTCACGGATGATAAGCATCAACTGTTGCACTTCGCCGGAGCCCACCGGGATGACCAGCCGCCCGCCAGGTGCCAATTGATCCAACAAGGCTTGCGGCACATCGGTGGCCACTGCAGTGACGATGATACCGTTGTACGGCGCCAACGCCGGCCAGCCTTCCCAACCGTCGCCCCACCGGAACACCACATTGCGCAGGTTAAGCTCGACCAGACGCTCCTTGGCACGGTCCTGCAGCACCTTGATGCGCTCCACCGAGAACACCCGCTCCACCAGTTGCGACAGCACGGCCGTCTGGTAGCCGGAACCGGTACCGATCTCCAACACCTTGTCCAGTGGCCCCGCCGCCAGCAGCAGCTCGCTCATGCGCGCAACCATATAGGGCTGGGAAATGGTCTGGTTGTGGCCGATGGGCAACGCCGTGTCTTCATAGGCGCGGTGCGCCAAGGCCTCATCGACAAACAGATGCCGCGGCGTACGCCGGATGACTTCCAGTACCTGGGCGTTGGACAGGCCTTCTTCATAGAGACGCTGGATCAATCGTTCCCGAGTGCGCTGGGAAGTCATGCCGATGCCACGACGCAGCAGGTCGTCTTGTTCACGAGCCATCAACGCAGTCCCTCCAGCCAGCCATCGAGACCACTGAAGGCATCACTGAAGGTGCGATCAAACTGCAACGGAGTAATGGATACATAACCTTGCATCACCGCATGAAAGTCCGTGCCCTCGCCACCATCCTCGGCATCCCCGGCCGCAGCGATCCAATAGCCTTCCTTGCCACGCGGATCGACCACCTTCAAGGGCACCTTCGCACGGGCACGATGGCCCAGGCGCGTCAGCTGGATACCGCGGATATGGTCGAGGGGCAGGTTGGGGATATTGACGTTGAGTACAGTACGCGGCGGCAGGTCCAGGGAACCATGGGCCTGCACCAGCTTGCGCGCGAAATAGGCCGCCGTCGGCAGGTTATCCAACTGCCGCGAGGCAAAGGAAAAAGCGAACGCGGTGCGCCCGAGAAAGCGCCCCTCGAGGGCCGCCGCCACGGTTCCGGAATACAGCACATCATCGCCCAGGTTGGCGCCCAGGTTGATACCCGAGACCACGAGGTCCGGCTGATGCTCCAGCAGACTGTTGATCGCCAGGTGCACGCAGTCGGTGGGAGTACCGTTCACGCTGATAAAGCCATTGGCCAGGACCTGCGGGTGCAGTGGACGATCGAGCGTCAACGAACTGCTGGCGCCGCTTTTGTCCTGGTCGGGGGCAACCACCACACACTCGGCATAATCTTGCAGCGCAGCATAGAGCGCGGCAAGACCGGGTGCGGTAGCACCGTCATCGTTTGATATCAGAATACGCATGGGCTGTCCGTCTGCCCCACCGGCACCAGATCAACAAGCTCGCGCACCAAGACAGTGGCGAAGCATCCGGCCGGCAGGACGAATTCCAATTGCAGAATGTCAGGCCCGGGATAATGCCACGTCAACCCGCCAATGGGCAGTCGTAGAATGCGACGTTCCTGGCTCATGCCCGCATTCACCAGCCAATCACGTAGGTCGGCTTCGCTGCCGGCGACAGATTGTTCCAATTCATGTGTAGGACCTGTCGCTGGCGAGTCACCCTCACCCCATAGTGGGCCGGTTGGATGCAGGTCCAGGATCGCCAGGCGCGGATCGCTGCATTCAGCCTCCCCGGCCGGGAAAAAACTGCGACTGTCGGTAAACGCCAGCAGGTCACCCACCTGGGCGCGCTGCCAGGAGCCGTCGGCGACACGCGCTGCCAGCACTTTGTTGAACAAGTAGCTGCGGGCAGTGGACAGCAGCCGCGAGCGTACATTACGTTGCTCCGGCAAGGCCTTGCGCGCTGCCCATTCGCGGGCATCCACCACATTGCCGCCGTTGTGGCCGAAACGCTGGGCACCGAAATAATTGGGTATGCCGTGCTGGGCAATCAACTGCAAACGTGCGTCGATGGCGGCGGTGTCGCTGGCCAGCTGGGTCAGGCGCAAGGTAAAGCCATTGGCCGAATGCGCGCCACGCTGCAACTTGCGTTTATGACGGACGGTTTTGAGGATCTTGAGGGTGTCGTTTTGCGCGCTGCTCAGGTCCGGGTCGGCCTTGCCGGGCAGCTGCACGCTGAACCACTGGCGAGTCAAGGCCTGGCGGTCCTTGAGCCCGGCATAGCTGACGGTGCGCAACGGCACGCCGGCAGCCTTGGCGATACGCCGTGCAGCCTCCTCGGTATTCAAGCCGCGCTTTTCTACCCACAGCCACAGGTGTTCGCCCTCGCCTGCCAGCGGGATGTCCAGCACCTCATCCACCTGGAAGTCTTCAGCCGTCGCCTTCAGCACCGCGCTGCCCAGGGCCTCGCCATAGGCCCGAGGACCCAGCAGTTGCAAGTCGTTCATGCGCGCAGCAACAAGGCGACAGAGTGCACCGCGATGCCCTCTTCACGACCGGTAAACCCGAGTTTTTCGGTGGTGGTAGCTTTCACGTTGACTTGATCCAATTCAATTTGCAGGTCTGCGGCAATCAGTGCGCGCATTGCCTCGATGTGCGGGGCCATTTTCGGCGCCTGGGCCACGATGGTGTTATCGACATTGCCGACCTTCCAGCCCTTGGCGTGGATCAAGCCAACCACATGGCGCAGCAATACTCGGCTGTCCGCGCCCTTGAAGGTGGGGTCGGTGTCCGGAAAGTGCTTGCCGATATCGCCCAACGCCGCCGCGCCGAGCAAGGCATCACTCAAGGCATGCAGGACAACGTCGCCGTCGGAATGGGCCAGTAACCCATGGTGATGTGCAATGCGCACGCCGCCCAAGGTGATGAAATCGCCCTCAGCGAAACGGTGCACATCATAGCCGTGGCCAATACGCATAAAAAAACGCCCCGATTTAATTCAGGGCGTGATTCTACCTACTTTTGCCTGATATTAACCGAGCAAAGCACGAGCATGATGTCGCAAATGGTCTTCGATGAAGCTGGCGATAAAGAAGTAGCTGTGGTCGTAGCCGGGTTGCAGGCGCAATTCCAGCGGATGGTTGGCCGCCTTGGCCGCTTGCACCAGGGCCTGTGGCTTGAGCTGAACCTCGAGGAAGTCGTCACGATCGCCCTGGTCCACCAGCAGCGCCAGCTTTTGCGAGGCTTCGCTGATCAGCACACAGGCGTCCCATTCACGCCACTTCGAACGCTCTTCGCCGAGGTAACGGGAAAAGGCTTTCTGGCCCCACGGGCAGTCCATCGGATTAGTGATCGGCGAAAACGCCGATACCGATTGGTAACGCCCGGGGTTGCGCAGCGCGCACACCAGCGCACCGTGCCCGCCCATGGAATGTCCGCTGATGCCACGTTTATCCGACGCCGGGAAATGCGTCTCCACCAGTGCCGGCAATTCCTGCACCACGTAGTCATGCATCCGATAATGCTTGGCCCAGGGTTCCTGGGTGGCATTCAGATAGAAACCGGCACCGAGGCCGAAGTCCCAGGCGTTATCCGGATCGTCCGGCACACCCGGGCCACGAGGGCTGGTGTCCGGCGCGACGATGATCAGGCCCAGCTCGGCAGCCATGCGCTGGGCGCCGGCCTTCTGCATGAAGTTTTCATCGGTGCAGGTCAAGCCGGACAGCCAGTACAACACCGGCAGCTTGCCACCCTGCTCCGCTTGCGGCGGTAGGTAGACGGCGAAGGTCATATCGCAACCGAGTACATCGGAATGATGCTTGTAGCGTTTATGCCAGCCGCCGAAGCTCTTCTGGCATGACAGGTTTTCCAGACTCATGGCCGACCTCAGAAGTGAATGACGGTACGAATGCTCTTGCCTTCATGCATCAGGTCAAACGCTTTGTTGATGTCTTCCAGGCCCATGGTGTGGGTGATAAAGGTGTCCAGCGGAATTTCTCCGGTCTGGGCCATTTCCACGTAGCTTGGCAATTCCGTACGCCCACGCACGCCACCGAACGCCGAACCGCGCCAGACGCGCCCCGTGACCAGTTGGAACGGACGTGTGGCGATCTCCTGGCCAGCACCGGCCACACCGATGATCACCGATTCGCCCCAGCCCTTGTGGCAGCATTCGAGGGCGGCCCGCATCAGTTGCACATTACCGATGCACTCGAAGGAAAAGTCCACGCCGCCGTCAGTCAGGTCGACAATCACGTCCTGGATCGGGCGGTCGTAGTCCTTCGGGTTGATGCAATCGGTAGCGCCCAGTTGCTTGGCGATTTCGAACTTGGCCGGGTTGATATCGATGGCGATGATGCGCCCGGCCTTGGCCTTGACCGCACCAATCACCGCCGACAGGCCGATACCGCCGAGGCCGAAGATAGCTACGGTATCGCCAGGCTTGACCTTGGCGGTGTTGAGCACCGCGCCGATGCCGGTAGTGACGCCGCAACCGAGCAGGCAGACTTTTTCCAATGGTGCTTCTTTAGGAATCTTGGCCACGGAGATTTCCGGCAGCACGGTGTACTCGGAGAAGGTCGAGGTGCCCATGTAGTGGAAAATCGGTTGGCCCTTGTAGGAGAAACGCGTGGTGCCATCCGGCATCAGGCCTTTACCTTGGGTAGAACGAATGGCCTGGCACAGGTTGGTCTTGCCCGACAGGCAGAATTTGCACTTGCCGCATTCCGGGGTGTACAGCGGGATCACATGATCGCCGACTGCGACGGAGGTCACGCCTTCGCCGATGGCTTCCACCACTGCACCGCCTTCATGGCCGAGGATCGACGGGAAAATGCCTTCCGGGTCTGCGCCCGACAACGTATAGGCATCGGTATGGCACACGCCGGACGCAACCACCCGCAACAGCACTTCGCCGGCCTTGGGCATGGCGACATCCACTTCAACAATCTCAAGGGGCTTCTTGGCTTCGAAGGCTACGGCGGCACGGGACTTGATCATCCGGGTTTCTCCATCGGGTTAAAAACTGAGAGAGGGAGTGTAAAACATCACCCGCTGATTAATAATCCAGGCAAAAGCAAAACATTATTGCTGTACAGGGACAATGACCATGCTGGAGAACCGCTGGGAAGGCATCGATGAGTTCGTTGCGGTGGCCGAATGCAGCCAGTTCACGGCAGCAGCGGAGCGGTTGGGGGTATCGTCCTCCCACATCAGCCGGCAGGTGGCGCGCCTGGAAGAACGCCTGCAAACCCGTTTGCTGTACCGCAGTACGCGCAGGGTGACGTTGACCGAAGCCGGCCAGACCTTCCTGCAGCATTGCCAACGCCTGCAGGACGGTCGCGAAGAAGCTTTGCGCGCGGTCGGCGACCTCACCAGCGAACCCAAGGGCATGTTGCGCATGACCTGTGCCGTGGCGTACGGCGAACGCTTTATCGTGCCCTTGGTCACGCGGTTCATGGCGCTCTATCCGCAGTTGCGCGTGGATATCGAGTTGACCAATCGCCCGCTGGACCTGGTCCATGAAGGAATCGACCTGGCCATCCGCCTGGGACGCCTGCAAGACTCGCGCATGGTTGCCAGCCGTCTGGCGCCGCGGCGCATGTACCTGTGTGCCTCGCCTTCCTACCTCGAACGCTATGGTCGGCCACATAGTCTGTCGGAACTGAGTCGACATAATTGCTTGATTGGCAGTTCGGATATCTGGCAACTGGCCCAGGACGGGCGGGAATTTTCCCAGCGTGTGCAGGGCAATTGGCGCTGTAACAGTGGCCAGGCGGTATTGGATGCTGCCCTATTGGGCGTGGGTTTGTGCCAGTTGCCGGACTATTACGTGCTGGGGCATCTGCACAGTGGTGCGCTGGTGTCGTTGCTGGAGGCCCATCAGCCGCCGAATACGGCCGTGTGGGCGATGTACCCGCAGCAACGGCATCTGTCGCCAAAGGTCAGGAAGCTGGTGGATTTTCTCAAGGAGGGCCTGGGTGACAACCCGGTCTATCGAGCATAAACAATTACCGCCCGTGCATTGCCTGGCTACCGGTAAATAGCCGCTTCCACTGCAAAACCAGGCAAGCCCATGACGTCCAACGCCGAACAACTCCAGCATATCAATCATTTTGTCCGTAAGGTCCTGGCCGACTTTCCGGTGCCCAGCGCCATTGCCGCCCAATTGCTTTGCGAGCATCTGCAACCGTTCAGCCAGGAGCCATTGGACCCGGACACCACGTTCCTGACCACCCTTGAATACAACATCGACAACCCCAACGCGGCCTACAACGCTCAGATCATCCAATCCATGAGCCTGACCGATGCCATGATCTGCAATGCGCCCCACCCCCCCGGCGGCATGATCAACACCACGGGCTTTTCCACCACCGCGCCATACTTCAATATCGTTGATGAACTACCGCGCCTGATGGATAACCGCATTCCGCAGATGTTCAACGAAGAGTTCATTACGTCCGGCTGGATCCCGCCCAGGCGCTATGAAGCGCTTTACCGGCAAAGCGAACCTCAGGTCTACGACCCGACCACGCAATTAGAGATCGCGCCGGCTGTTCTTAGAAAGGTCATTGAATCAAGCAACTTCGAACAAACCTATGATGAGGCCATCACCCTGTTCTGGGGCGAACATCGAGACAATTACACCGCCCTGATGCGCATCGCGTTCACCAAGGCTTACCTCAATCAGTACGAGGAATTCACCCTCACCCAAGCAGAACGGCAACTGGCCGCCCGGGCGGCAGGTATCGACGTCGACAAGGACGCCAGCAGCCTGACCCTCGAAGACTTCCAGGCGCCCTATTCACCGGATGAAAACCTGTCCGTGCGCATGCTGCGCATTCATCAATCCGAAGCCACCGACATCCTCACGATTACCGACAACCAGAGCCAGATCACCCTGCTGTACATCCCGGGCAATTCCTCGCCCATCCATGGTTTCAACACCCCGGCGGACATGCGCAATGCGCTGGTGAAACTGGCCAGGGATCCGACCCAGCGCAAAGCCCTGACCAACCACTTTGAACCCGACTCGATTGACTCCGGACTGCTTTACAGTGGTGTCGAGGAAGCATTGATCGGCATGGCGATGTACCCGGAATCTTCCAGCCCTCCCGGTTTTTTCAATAGTTTGTTGCACAACGGTTACTGGGACCCCGAGCAATACATCAACAATCCGATGTATCCGGCACTCAGAAGCAATCCATTTGCCTATATCGCGCGGCAAATCCGCGCTCGCATTGCAAAGCTGGCAGCCAAAACCATTGTTTCGCCCCTGGACACGTTCAAGGCCGATACCCTCGACGCCTTGGATAAAGCCTGCCTGCTGGCGATACCCGTGGCGCTGACCATGGGGATGGCGTTGCTGGCGGAGTTTTGCTTCGTGACGTCGGGCTTGACTGGAATGGCTATCGGCGTCGATGACGTGCTCAAAGACAAACCCCACGCCGTTGAGCGCATTGTGTTCGGCGCCTTGAACGCACTCCCGGTGGTTATCCACGGCATCAGCAAAGGCGCGAACAGTCTTGAGGCCTTGCGCCCTGTGCTTGGTCCGGCCACACGTGCAGAGGAGGGTCAGATCAGTGCCAGGGTCATCACTGAGCCCCCCGCATCGATCCAAACCGAGACTCGCCCCTTGGTCGCTGCAACAGCCCCCAGCGGTTTGCAGACCGTCAAGATTCAGGGGGAGACCTTCCTGACCTACAAAACCCCGAATGCCTGGGGCTTTTTTGAACTCTTCGTGAACAACCCAGAAGCTCCCGAGACGCTTCAATCCACGGGTCTCTACGCCATTCAGAGCTCCGACCGGCAATGGCGGCGTGCCGGCCTGGCCGGAGGTGGGGCATTTCGCAATGCCTGGCAACGGGTTTACAAGCTGTTCGGCGGCACTGAACAGTCAAGCTTGTTCAGCACCTACCAGATGCCAGCGCCAGTGCGCGAGACGCTCGTGCAGATGCTCACCGACACCAGTTCATTTTCGGAAGACTTCGAACCCTTCGGCATGGATGCACAATCGATCACCAACGCCCGCCAACTGTTCTTTGAGAAAAGAAACCAATTAAACCAGGATTCAGCGATCTTCTTTAACCACCTGCCCTATTCGCCCCTGCAGCCGGTACTACCCCGCTTGAGCTTGAACGAATCACAGCAAAGTATTATCGAGAAACTGCTACGTGCCAGTGACGGCCTCGTGGTCGGCGAAAGCCATAGCGCCGAATCGAGCAAAGCCTTTCTGATTGACAACATGCAGCTACTCGCCAGCCTAGGTGTCAAACGCATTTACTTCGAACATCTGCTGACAGATGTGCATATTCCAATGTTGAAGGCATTTTACCGGTCCAAGAGCGCCCCCATGGCCGAGGCGCTGACGAACTTTCTAAACGGGATCTACCCACTGCCCCGAAACCACTATTACTCATTCAGAAATGTCGTGACCAAAGCCCGCGACGCCGGGATCAAGATCCAGCCGATCGACTGTACCGTGAGCTACGTACTTCGCGATATGCGCGACAGCGCAGGAACCCTGCGCCAGCGAATGATGAATTATTACGCCACCGAGGTGATCCAGTGGGTCCAGACCTCCAAGCGCCAACCAGGTAAATGGGTGGCGTTGGTGGGCGATACCCATACCAATACCTTCAAGGACATCCCCGGGGTGGCCGAACTCACCGGCAGCATCGGCTTGCGGATAGAAGATAGAGTGGGCACCCACCCCTTGGGCATCGAAGTCGATCCGGGGCGCACTGCCAGCCTGGGCCTCAACAAAGGGGAAGCCACGGTCAAAGCCAACCTGGTCTTGCGCGTCGATCCTGCCGTGTTGCAGCACTCAATGGAACCACAGCCCGGCCCTTCCCATAGTCGAGTGGTGAAGTCGGCCCAGACACTGCTGACACGGCCGGGCCAATTCATGCTCACCGAGGCCACCCACATTGACTATCGGTCCCGACGCGGGGACCTGCGCAGTTTCAGGATCAACAACCAGGAGGGTCGGTACTTCATCAACGTTGCCGGCTGGCCTATTGATGAGAAGCCATTCGACAGCATTGAGGCATTGGTGAGCGAGCTGAAAACCCTGCCCGGGTTGAAGCAAGTCTACGGCTGAGGGTCAGGAGGCCTGATAAGCCCGGCGCTGACGCAGCCATTCTAGGTCTTCGGGGCGGGTGACCTTGATGTTGTCCGCACGCCCTTCGACCAGCCGCGGCGCCTGGCCGGACCATTCCATGGCTGATGCTTCGTCGGTGATCACGGCGTCTGCTACCAGGCTGTCGGCCAAGGCGCGGTGCAAGGCCCCCAGGCGGAACATCTGCGGCGTATAAGCCTGCCAGATCAGGCTGCGGTCGATGGTTTCGACCACGCGGCCATGCTTGTCGACGCGCTTGAGCGTGTCGCGAGCCGGCACCGCCAGCAGACCGCCGACCGGGTCGTCCGCCAGTTCAGCCAGGAGTTTGTCGAGGTCATCACGACTCAAGTTAGGCCGCGCCGCGTCATGCACCAGTACCCAATCATCATCGCTGGCGCCCAGGGCATTGAGCTGCAGCAGTGCATTAAGCACCGAGCCTGAGCGTTCGGAGCCGCCGTCCGCACGTTGGATACGCGGGTCAGTGGCAAACGCCAGGGTCGGCCAATAGGGATCATCCACAGCAAGGCTGACTACCAGGCCCTTGAGCGATGGATGGTCGAGGAAACAGCCGAGGCTGTGTTCGAGAATAGTGCGCCCGCCCAGTTGCAGGTATTGCTTGGGACGGTCCGCAGCCATACGGGCACCAACGCCCGCGGCAGGAATCACGGCCCAGAAGGCCGGGAGATCACGGTTCATTGGGCCAACTGGTAGAGGGTCTCGCCCTCCTTGACCATGCCCAACTCATGGCGAGCCCGCTCTTCAACGGTCTCCGTACCTTTCTTCAGCTCAAGCACTTCGGCGTCAAGGACGCGGTTGCGCTCCAGCAGGCGTTCGTTTTCGGCACGCTGGTCGGCAATTTGCTGGGTCAGCTCTTCCACCTGCGCAAAGCTGCCATTACCGACCCATAGGCGGTACTGCAGGCCAGCCAGCAACAAGAGCAAGACGAGGAACAACCAATTGGGACTGCGCATCGAAATCCGGATATCCAGTGAAAAAAAACAGTCATGCAAACCTTTTGCAGCAACTGATAGCACAAAGCCTGGAAAAACCAGGCTTGCGCTTGTCAGTCAGCAGATTAGCGCCGAAATTCACACTTTCGTGAAATTTCTGACGCAATCCGCCGACTTTTTACCATTTACTGCTTAGCCGCGAAACTCGCCGCGACCGTTGTACTTGGCTTTACCTGCCAATTGCTCTTCGATGCGCAGCAATTGGTTGTACTTGGAAACGCGATCGGAACGGCACAGGGAGCCGGTCTTGATCTGGCCCGCCGAAGTGCCAACGGCCAGGTCGGCAATGGTCGAATCTTCGGTTTCGCCGGAGCGGTGGGAGATCACCGCGGTGTAACCGGCGGCCTTGGCCATCTGGATGGCTTCCAGGGTTTCGGTCAAGGTGCCGATCTGGTTGAACTTGATCAGGATCGAGTTGGCGATCTTCTTGTCGATGCCCTCTTTCAGGATCTTGGTGTTGGTCACGAACAGGTCGTCGCCCACCAGCTGGATTTTCTCGCCGATCTTGTCGGTGAGGATTTTCCAGCCATCCCAATCGGACTCGTCCAGGCCGTCCTCGATCGAGATGATCGGGTAGCGCTGGGTCAGACCCTTGAGGTATTCAGCGAAACCTTCGGAGTTGAACACCTGGCCTTCGCCGGACAGGTTGTACTTGCCATCCTCAAAGAACTCGCTGGCAGCGCAGTCCAGGGCCAGGGTCACGTCGGTGCCCAGCTTGTAGCCAGCGTTGGCCACCGCTTCGGAAATGACTTTCAGGGCGTCTTCGTTAGAGGCCAGGTTCGGTGCAAAACCACCTTCGTCGCCCACGGCGGTGCTCAGGCCACGGGCCTTCAGTACAGCCTTGAGGTGATGAAAAATCTCGGTGCCCATGCGCAGGCCTTCGGAGAAGGACTTGGCACCCACCGGCTGCACCATGAATTCCTGGATGTCGACGTTGTTATCAGCGTGCTCGCCACCGTTGATGATGTTCATCATCGGCACCGGCATCGAGTAGACGCCCGGGGTACCGTTCAGGTTGGCGATGTGCGCGTACAACGGCAGGTCCTGGTCCTGGGCTGCGGCCTTGGCGGCAGCCAGGGACACGGCGAGGATGGCGTTGGCGCCCAGGCTGCCTTTGTTTTCGGTGCCGTCGAGCTTGATCATAGCGTGGTCCAGGGCTTTCTGGTCCAGCGGGTCCTTGCCCAGCAACAGGTCGCGAATCGGACCGTTGATGTTGGCTACAGCCTTGAGTACACCCTTGCCCAGGTAACGGCTCTTGTCGCCATCACGCAGTTCCAGCGCTTCGCGCGAACCGGTGGAGGCACCGGACGGCGCGCAGGCGCTGCCGATGATGCCGTTATCGAGAAGCACGTCGGCTTCGACGGTGGGGTTGCCACGGGAGTCGAGAACTTCACGACCTTTGATGTCGACGATTTTTGCCATTGTTGTAAACACTCCAAAGTTGACGAAAACGACGCAGCTGAAGGAAATCTTTGACCGACCGCAAGGGTGGAACAACGGGGCAGGCTTGCAGAGGGCAAGGCCCAGGCCCGCAGGCCTGAGCGTAAAGCGTGGGAAATTCTACCGGAGAAATGGCAGTTACGCGGTCTCTACCGTCGGAAAACTCTTGACCAGCTCGTCCAACTGCTTGAGCTGGGCGAGGAATGGCTCCAGCTTGTTCAGGCGCAGGGCGCATGGGCCGTCGCACTTGGCGTTGTCCGGGTCCGGGTGGGCTTCAAGGAACAGGCCAGCCAGGGACTGGCTCATGCCCGCCTTGGCCAGGTCGGTGACCTGGGCACGGCGCCCGCCGGCAGAGTCCGAGCGACCACCGGGCATTTGCAGCGCGTGGGTCACGTCGAAGAATACCGGGTATTCGAACTGCTTCATGATGCCGAAACCGAGCATGTCCACCACGAGGTTGTTGTAGCCGAAGCTCGAACCACGCTCGCACAGGATCAACTGGTCGTTACCCGCTTCCACGCACTTGCTCAGGATATGTTTCATTTCCTGGGGCGCGAGGAACTGGGCTTTCTTGATATTGATCACAGCGCCGGTCTTGGCCATGGCGACCACAAGGTCGGTCTGGCGCGACAGGAAGGCCGGCAACTGGATGATGTCGCACACCTCGGCGACCACGGCAGCCTGCTCAGGCTCGTGGACGTCGGTGATGATCGGCACGCCGAAGGCTTGCTTGATGTCCTGGAAGATCCGCATGCCTTCTTCAAGGCCCGGGCCGCGATAGGAGGTCACGGACGAACGGTTGGCCTTGTCGAAACTGGCCTTGAACACGTATGGGATGCCCAGCTTCTGGGTAACCCGCACGTATTCTTCACAGACCTGCATCGCCATGTCGCGGCTTTCCAGCACGTTCATGCCGCCGAACAGCACCATGGGCTTGTCGTTGGCAATCTCGATATCGCCTACGCGAATGATCTTCTGGGCCATCAGGGTTACGCCTTCTTCTGATGTTGCGTCAGTGCTGCTTTGACGAAACCGCTGAACAACGGGTGACCGTCGCGCGGCGTCGAGGTGAACTCAGGGTGGAACTGGCAGGCCACGAACCACGGATGATCCGGCGCCTCGACCACTTCAACCAGCTTGCCGTCACCGGAGCGACCGGAAATCTTCAGGCCAGCCTCTTTGATCTGCGGCAGCAGGTTGTTGTTCACCTCATAGCGGTGACGGTGACGCTCGACGATTACGTCTTTGCCGTAGCAATCGTGTACCAGCGAGCCGGCTTCCAGCAGGCAATCCTGTGCGCCAAGACGCATGGTGCCGCCCAGGTCGGACGTTTCGGTACGGGTTTCAACGGCGCCGGTGGCGTCTTCCCACTCGGTGATCAGACCCACGACCGGGTGGCCGCTGCTGTGATCGAACTCGGTGGAGTTGGCGTCTTTCCAGCCCAGCACGTTACGGGCGAACTCGATAACGGCCACTTGCATGCCCAGGCAGATACCCAAGTACGGCACCTTGTTCTCGCGAGCGTATTGCACCGCGGTGATCTTGCCTTCCACGCCGCGCAGGCCGAAACCGCCGGGAACGAGGATCGCGTCGACACCTTCGAGCAGCGCAGTGCCCTGGTTCTCGATGTCTTCGGAGTCGATGTAGCGCAGGTTGACCTTGGTACGGTTGCTGATGCCGGCGTGGCTCATCGCTTCGATCAGCGACTTGTACGCATCCAGCAATTCCATGTATTTGCCGACCATGGCGATGGTGACTTCATGCTCGGGGTTGAGCTTGGCGTCGACCACGGCTTCCCACTCGGACAGGTCCGCGCCATTGCACTGCAGGCCGAAACGCTCGACCACGAAATCATCCAGGCCCTGGGAATGCAGGATACCCGGGATCTTGTAGATGGTGTCGGCGTCTTCCAGGGCAATCACCGCACGTTCTTCAACGTTGGTGAATTGCGCGATCTTGCGGCGCGAGGAAATGTCGATCGGGTGATCGGAACGGCAAACCAGTACGTCCGGCTGCAGGCCGATGGAACGCAGCTCCTTGACCGAGTGCTGGGTAGGCTTGGTTTTGGTTTCGCCAGCAGTGGCGATGTACGGCACCAGTGTCAGGTGCATGAGCATCGCGCGCTTGGCGCCGACTTCGAAACGCAGCTGACGGATGGCTTCGAGGAACGGTTGGGATTCGATGTCACCCACGGTGCCACCGATCTCGACCATCGCCACGTCAGCATCGCCTGCACCCTTGATGATGCGGCGCTTGATTTCGTCGGTGATATGCGGGATCACCTGGATGGTTGCACCCAGGTAGTCACCACGGCGCTCTTTGCGCAGCACGTGCTCGTAGACACGGCCGGTGGTGAAGTTGTTGTTCTGGGTCATGGTCGTGCGGATGAACCGCTCGTAGTGGCCCAGGTCCAGGTCGGTCTCGGCGCCGTCGTGAGTGACGAACACTTCACCGTGCTGGAACGGGCTCATGGTGCCCGGGTCGACGTTGATGTACGGGTCCAGCTTGAGCATGGTGACTTTAAGCCCCCGCGCCTCCAGGATGGCCGCCAATGAAGCGGAGGCAATGCCTTTCCCCAATGAAGAAACAACACCGCCCGTGACGAATATGTAGCGCGTCATGAAAAACCCTAGAAGTCTGCGTTAAAGCGGTCCGAGCCGCCGGGGAAAGCGAAGGAAGGCCGAAGCCCCCGATCACCTGCATTAATCACAGTGCACCTTTCAAAAAAACCGCCGCGTTGTGACAGACCAGCAATGGAACACCGGTACGTTGATCGCTACACATTTTTTGGAATCGCCCAGCAAAGACTGCTTGGTAATCGGCAACTGCTGCGATTCAGTCGAATCCACAGAAGTTGTATCAAGAAGGGAGCGTAGTCTACCGGAAAGGCTCTATCAGCTCAAACCTTGATCGCAGGTCTGTGGCAACCAATGTAATTGGCCCCCATCCATCGAGCGGGTCCAAGTCCCCGCGACGGTTGGGACTGCCAGCAATTGCTCGCCCCGATAGACCAGCGGCAATCTGCCACGCACGAAGCCCGGCAGACCACTTTCATTCAGCAGGCGCTTGAGATCACGCCGGCCTCGACCTGGCACTTCGACGATTTCGCCACCCTGGCGATAACGAATCGACAAGGGTCCCTCGGGAGCCTTGCCGGCAAACATCAATTGGCCGTTCCCAGGTAACTCTAGTGGATTTCGCGGATCGGGCCAGCTCACCGATGCGTCGGAAAATTCCGACCAAATGGAAGGCAACCACCAAATGCGTTCGCCGCAACGATGAAGCTGACCGTCTGCCAGGCGCCATAATGGCTGTGCGTCCACCTTGGCATCGCGCAGGGCGTACCAACTGGCCCAGTGGTCACTGTCGGGCAGTCGAGTCAGCGGATTCAACCAATGACGCAAGGCATTGCGCTGGCGCGCATCGGAAAGGTTGCGCAACGGAGCAAGGGCCAGGGAGGACAAAGGCAACCACGGAAACGCTGAAGGCTGATCAGCGGCGGTCAGATCCATGTGCGCCAGCTCATCGAGCAGGCCCTGGGCTTCACTCAGGTGCTCGGCAGTGCGTGCCAGGCTCGAGACTGCCTGTGGCCAGCGCTGCGTCAGCGCTGGAAAGACCTGATGGCGCAAATAATTGCGCGAAAACCGTGGATCGGCGTTCGAAGGGTCTTCAATCCACTTCAATTGGTGTTCGTGGGCGTAGGCCTCCAGCGCTTCCCGGGAGACTACCAGCAGTGGTCGCACCAAGTGCCCCGTCGCCAACCGGCGACACTCGGGCATTGCCGCCAACCCACGCACTCCGGCGCCGCGCAACAGGCGCAACAGCAGGGTTTCGGCCTGATCGTCGCGATGCTGGGCGGCGAGCAGCACCTCCCCTGCCCCGATCACCTCGGCAAACGCCTGGTAACGCGCGTTACGTGCGGCACGCTCCAGGCTGGCACCGGGTTGCACCTGTACACGCAAAACCTGCAAAGGTATGCCCAGGCTGTCACATAACGCTTGGCAATGACCGGGCCAGGCGTCAGCGGCCGCTTGCAGGCCATGATGGACATGCACAGCGCTGAGGGGCGGCAGGCCTTCGGTGTTTGCCAGGGAGGCCAGAAGGTGCAGCAGGACGGTGGAATCAAGGCCACCGGAGAACGCGATGTGCCAGACCGGGGCATTGCGCCAGGGGGCAAGGGTTTTCAGGAGTCTGGCGGGTAGAGCCGGTTTCATCAGATGTCACCGCCACAAATCTGGAATACGTAGGCTGAGCATACACAAAGCAAATGTGGGAGGGGGCTTGCTCCCGATTGCTGAGTGTCAGTCACTGCATCGGGTGACTGATCCACTGCTATCGGGAGCAAGCCCCCTCCCACATTGAGTTACGGCGTCGACTTTAGAGACCGTAGCTCATCAAGCGCTCGTAACGACGGGCCAGCAGCGCTTCGTTATCCAGCTTCTTGAGCATCGCCAATTGCGAGCCCAATTCAGCACGGATGGTCGCGGCGGCCGCAGCCGGGTCGCGGTGAGCGCCGCCCAGTGGCTCGGCGATGACTTTGTCCACGATGCCGAGACCCTTGAGGCGATCAGCGGTGATGCCCATGGCTTCAGCAGCATCCGGCGCCTTCTCTGCGGTTTTCCACAGGATCGAGGCGCAACCTTCCGGTGAGATCACCGCGTAGGTCGAGTATTGCAGCATGTTCAGCTGGTCGCAGACGCCGATGGCCAGTGCACCGCCGGAACCACCCTCACCGATCACGGTGGCGATGATCGGGGTTTTCAGGCGCGCCATGACCCGCAGGTTCCAGGCAATCGCTTCGCTCTGGTTACGCTCTTCGGCATCGATGCCCGGGTAGGCACCCGGGGTGTCGATGAAGGTCAGGATCGGCATCTTGAAGCGCTCGGCCATTTCCATCAGGCGGCACGCCTTGCGGTAGCCTTCCGGGCGCGGCATGCCGAAGTTGCGGCGCACCTTCTCGCGCACTTCACGGCCTTTTTGGTGACCGATCACCATCACTGGCTGGTCGTCCAGGCGAGCGATACCGCCCACGATGGCTGCGTCGTCGGAGAAGTGGCGGTCGCCGTGCAACTCGTCGAACTCGGTGAAGATGTGCTCGATGTAGTCCAGGGTATACGGACGGCGCGGGTGGCGAGCCAGGCGCGCGATCTGCCAGCTGGTCAGCTTGCCGAAAATGTCTTCGGTGAGCGTGCTGCTCTTGTCTTGCAGGCGAGCGATCTCATCGCCGATATTCAGCGAATTGTCATTGCCGACCAGGCGCAGCTCTTCGATCTTGGCTTGCAGGTCAGCGATCGGCTGTTCGAAATCAAGAAAATTCGGGTTCATAAGCGTCCGTCTTGGGTCGACGGCCAAGGGGTGCCTGGCCAGCCGGTTGTCTATTCGCGCCCTACCTTAAGGGAGAGGCGCGTTTAGGTCGAGATTAAATGTTCAGCCGAGGTCAGGGGCGCTGACCGTCAACGGTATTGGAGGAAGACGTTGTCTCGCCCGAACTGGTCACGCAAAGCTTGAATCAAGCCATCGGCGGGATCAATTCGCCACGTCTCGCCAAACTGCAACATGGCCTTGGCGTCGCTGCCGGTGTACTCCATGGTCACCGGGCACGCGCCGCGGTGACGTTTGAGCAGGTCACCCAACCAGCGTAGCTGATCGCCTTTGAGTGCTTCGGTCTTGACCTTCAAGCGCAGGCTCTCGGCGAGGTTGGTACGGGCATCTTCCATGCTCATCACCCGCTTGATGCGCAGGCGCAGGCCGCCGGAGAAGTCGTCGTTGCTGACCTCCCCTTCCACCACCACCATGGCGTCGGTCTGCAGCAGTGACTGGGCGGAGTGGAAGGCGTCGGCAAACAGCGACGCCTCGATACGGCCCGAACGGTCGTCCAGGGTGATAAAGCCCATCTTATCGCCCTTCTTATTTTTCATCACCCGCAGGGCGATGATCATGCCGGCGACGGTCTGGGTATCGCGCGCCGGTTTCAGGTCGATGATGCGCTGGCGGGCGAAACGCCGGATCTCGCCCTCGTACTCGTCAATCGGGTGACCGGTGAGGTACAGGCCCAAGGTGTCTTTCTCACCTTTCAGGCGTTCCTTGAGAGTCAGCTCCTTGGCCTTGCGATGGTTGGCGTAAACATCCGCATCTTCTTCAACGAACAACCCGCCAAACAAGTCAGCGTGACCGCTGTCATGGGTACGGGCGGTCTGTTCGGCGGCCTTGATCGCCTCTTCCATGGCAGTCAGCAGCACCGCCCGATTGCGGTCGATATTGGCCTGGTAAGCCTTCGGCTCATCATGGAAATACGGGCCGAGCCGGTCGAGTGCACCGCTGCGGATCAAGCCATCGAGGGTACGTTTGTTGATGCGTTTGAGGTCAACCCGTGCACAAAAATCGAACAGGTCCTTGAACGGCCCATCCTGGCGCGCCTCGGTGATGGCTTCCACCGGGCCTTCGCCCACGCCCTTGATCGCGCCGAGGCCATAGATGATGCGGCCTTCGTCATTCACCGTGAACTTGAACTCCGAGGCGTTCACGTCCGGCGCGTCGAGGCGCAGCTTCATGGTGCGCACTTCCTCGATCAAGGTCACGACCTTGTCGGTGTTGTGCATATCCGCCGAGAGTACCGCCGCCATGAACGGCGCCGGGTAGTGGGCTTTCAGCCAGGCAGTCTGGTA
The DNA here is from genome assembly GCF_036704165.1 of Pseudomonas khavaziana. Taxonomy (NCBI): domain Bacteria; kingdom Pseudomonadati; phylum Pseudomonadota; class Gammaproteobacteria; order Pseudomonadales; family Pseudomonadaceae; genus Pseudomonas; species Pseudomonas khavaziana. The sequence continues at coordinate 1,686,691 of NZ_CP129946.1, read as the reverse complement.
CGACACCAGGCCGTAGGCGGCGGAGTGGGATTTGTTGAAACCATAACCGGCGAACTTCTCCACCAGATCGAAGATGTTACCCGCCAGGTCGGCGTCGATATTGTTAGTTGCGCAGCCCTCAATGAAACCGCCACGCTGCTTGGCCATTTCCTCGGGCTTTTTCTTACCCATGGCGCGACGCAGCATGTCCGCACCACCAAGGGTGTAGCCCGCCATCACCTGGGCGATCTGCATCACCTGTTCCTGGTACAGGATGATGCCGTAGGTCGGCGCCAATACGGGCTTGAGGCCCTCGTACTGGTAGTCGGAGTGCGGGTACGCCAGTTCGGCGCGGCCGTGCTTACGGTTGATGAAGTCATCCACCATGCCCGATTGCAGCGGGCCCGGACGGAACAGGGCCACCAATGCGATCAAGTCTTCCAGGCAGTCGGGCTTGAGCTTTTTGATCAGCTCCTTCATGCCCCGGGATTCAAGCTGGAACACCGCCGTGGTTTCGGCTTTTTGCAACAGGCTGTAGGTCGGTTTGTCATCCAGCGGGATAAACGCGATATCCAGCGGTTCTTCGCCAACCTTGGCACGGTCGCGATTGATGGTCTTGAGCGCCCAGTCGATGATGGTCAGGGTGCGCAGGCCGAGGAAGTCAAACTTCACCAGGCCGGCCGCCTCCACGTCATCTTTGTCGAACTGGGTAACCAGGCCGTCGCCTTCTTCATCGCAATAGATCGGCGAAAAGTCGGTCAGCTTGGTCGGCGCGATCACCACGCCACCGGCGTGCTTACCGACGTTACGCACCACGCCTTCAAGCTTGCGCGCCATGTCCCAGATTTCTGCGGCCTCTTCATCGACCTTGATGAAGTCGCGCAGGATCTCTTCCTGCTCGTAGGCTTTTTCCAGGGTCATGCCGACTTCGAACGGGATCATCTTCGACAGGCGATCCGCCAAACCGTAGGACTTGCCCTGCACCCGCGCCACGTCACGGATTACCGCCTTGGCGGCCATGGAACCGAAGGTGATGATCTGGCTTACCGCGTTGCGGCCGTATTTCTCGGCTACGTACTCGATGACCCGGTCACGGCCGTCCATGCAGAAGTCGACGTCGAAGTCGGGCATGGATACCCGTTCCGGGTTCAGGAACCGTTCGAACAGCAGGTCATATTCCAACGGATCGAGGTCGGTAATCTTCTGCACATAGGCCACCAGCGAGCCAGCACCTGACCCCCGGCCCGGACCGACCGGCACGCCGTTGTTCTTGGCCCACTGGATAAAGTCCATCACGATCAGGAAGTAACCGGGGAACCCCATCTGGATGATGATATCCAGCTCGAAATTCAACCGGTCAACATAGACCTGGCGCTTGGCTTCGTAGTCTTCGGTGGTGTCCTTGGGCAGCAGGACGCTGAGGCGCTCTTCCAGGCCATCGAACGACACCTTGCGAAAGTATTCATCGATGGTCATGCCATCGGGAATCGGGAAGTTGGGCAGGAAGTGCTTGCCCAGCTTCACTTCAATGTTGCAGCGCTTGGCGATCTCGACGGAGTTTTCCAGGGCCTCGGGCAAATCGCTGAACAACTCCGCCATTTCTTCGGCGCTTTTGAGGTACTGCTCTTCGCTGTAGTTTTTCGAACGGCGCGGGTCATCCAGAGCCCGGCCTTCGCCGATGCACACGCGGGTTTCGTGGGCTTCGAAATCTTCTTTCTTGATAAAGCGCACATCGTTGGTCGCCACCAGTGGCGCGCCCAGCCTGTCGGCCAGGGCCACAGCGGCGTGCAGGTGCTCTTCATCATTGGGGCGGTTGGTACGTTGGACTTCCAAATAGAAGCGGTCCGGAAAAACCTGCATCCATTCGCGGGCCAGCACTTCGGCTTCCTGGGGATTACCGCCCAGCAGCGCGATACCAATTTCACCCTCCTTGGCCGCCGAGAGCATGATCACGCCTTCGCTGGCTTCGGCGACCCACTCGCGCTCGATGATGATCGAGCCGTTGCGCTGGCCGTCGATAAAACCACGGGAAATCAGTTCGGTGAGGTTGCGATACCCCACCCCATTCATCGCCAGCAGACTGATGCGGCTAAGGGGGTTATCCGGGTCTTTGTTGGACAGCCACAGGTCAACACCGCAGATCGGCTTGATGCCGGCGCCCATGGCATTTTTGTAGAACTTGACCAGAGAGCACATGTTGTTCTGATCGGTAACCGCCACCGCAGGCATGTTCATGCCCACCAGGGTTTTGACCAGTGGCTTGATCCGTACCAGGCCGTCGACCAGGGAGTATTCAGTGTGCAGGCGCAGGTGAACGAATGAAGCCGGCATAGTGATCCTGTCTTGATACATGAAAACAACAAGGCCCGGATTGTACCGGGCCTTGGTAAAAACATCAGCCTTGCCGCTAAACCTCGATCAGGCTCTCACGCGCCTCATAAGCCTGGCGCACCGGGGCAAAGGAGCGACGATGGATGGGCGTTGGGCCGAGGCGGGCCAGGGCTTCCAGATGAACGGGCGTCGGATAGCCTTTATGACCGCCCATGCCATAGCCGGGGTAGATCAAATCGAACGCAGCCATTTCGCGGTCGCGACTGACCTTGGCCAGGATCGACGCCGCAGCAATGGCCGGAACCTTGCCATCGCCCTGGACCACAGCTTCAGCGCGCATCGCCAGCTTCGGGCAACGGTTACCGTCGATCATCGCCAATTTCGGGGTGATATGCAGGCCTTCCACCGCACGCTGCATGGCCAGCATGGTAGCGTGCAAAATGTTCAATTCGTCGATTTCTTCTACTTCTGCCCGGGCAATATGCCAGCTCAGGGCTTTATCACAGATCTCGTCGAAGAGTTTTTCACGACGGGCCTCGGTGAGCTTTTTCGAATCGTTGAGCCCCAGGATCGGGCGGTTCGGATCAAGGATCACCGCTGCCGTGACGACTGCGCCGCACAGCGGACCGCGTCCCACTTCGTCAACGCCGGCCACCAGCTCATGGGCTTGGGCAACCAGGCTGAAATCCAGGCCCATTTGCGTGATCATAAAGCTCCCTGTTTTTGGCCGATCAAGGTCAATACGGCGTCGGCCGCCTGGTTCGAGGCATCACGTCGCAGGGTGCGGTGAATGTCGTCGAAACCACGGGTCTGCTCTTCGCCGCCGTCGATCAAGGGTAGTAGAGTTTGCGCGAGCGCTTCGGGCGTTGCATTGTCCTGCAATAACTCCGGCACCAGCAGACGCTGGGCCAGCAGGTTGGGCAGGGAGATGTAGGGGCTCTTGACCATGCGCTTGAGGATCCAGAAGGTCAGCGGCGCCAAGCGATAGGCCACGACCATGGGGCGCTTGTACAGCAAGGCCTCCAGGGTGGCAGTACCCGACGCGATCAGCACGGCATCGCAGGCTGCAAGGGCCAGGTGGGACTGGCCGTCGAGCAGGGTCAGCGGCAGGTCGCGGCCTTCCAGCAAGGTTTCGATCTGCGCGCGACGTTGCGGGCTGGCGCATGGCAATACAAAACGAACGCCCGGTTTTTGCGCTTGCAGACGTTCGGCGGCGTCAAAAAACAGCGCACCCAAGCGCCCGACTTCACCGCCACGACTGCCCGGCATCAACGCTACCAATGGGCCATCAGGCAAGCCCAATTCAGCACGCGCCGCAGCACGGTCAGCGTGCAGAGGGATGGCATCGGCCAGGGTATGACCGACAAACCGCACCGGCACGCCCTGCTCTTCGTAGAACCGCGCCTCGAATGGCAACAGGGTCAACATCAAGTCGCAGCCTTCGCGAATCTTCAACACACGCTTCTGTCGCCACGCCCACACGGACGGGCTGACGTAGTGCACGGTCTTGATTCCGGCCTGACGCAGCTTGAGTTCGATATTGAGGGTGAAATCCGGCGCATCGATACCGATAAACACATCGGGCTTTTCTTCAATGAGCGTCTTGATCAGCAGTTTGCGACGAGCGAGAAGCTCGCGCAGGCGTCCCAATACCTCCACCAGGCCCATGACCGACAGACGCTCCATGGGAAAATAGGAAGCAAGACCTTCGGCCTGCATCAAGGGGCCACCCACCCCGATAAATTCTACCGCGGGATGCTGGGCCTTGAGGGCACGCATCAGGCCTGCACCGAGGATATCGCCGGAAGCTTCACCGGCCACTAGCGCAATACGCAGGTTCGCCATGATCAGCGGGTGATGCCGCGAGTCGACGACTGGATCGAGTCACGGAACACCGCGACTTCCGGGAACAGCGTAGCCGGCTCGGTCAGTTCGGTCAGGGCCTGCTCAACCGTCAAACCCTGACGGTAAACGGTCTTGTAGGCGCGGCGCAGGGCGTGGATCGCATCCTCGCTGAAACCCCGGCGGCGCATGCCTTCGAAGTTCATGCTACGGGCTTCGGCAGGATTGCCGAACACCGTAACGAATGCCGGGACATCCTTGCCGATGGCAGTGCCCATGCCGGAAAAGCTGTGGGCGCCGATATGGCAATACTGATGCACAAGGGTGAATCCGGACAGGATCGCCCAGTCGTCAACGTGAACGTGGCCTGCCAACGCGGTGTTATTGACCAGGATGCAATGGTTGCCGATCACGCTGTCATGACCGATATGCGCATAGGCCATGACCAGGTTGTGATCACCCAAGGTAGTTTCGGCACGATCCTGTACAGTTCCGCGGTGAATGGTGACGCCTTCACGGATGATGTTGTGGTCACCGATTACCAGGCGTGTTTCTTCGCCCTTGTACTTCATGTCCGGGGTGTCTTCGCCTACCGAGGAAAACTGGTAGATACGATTGTGTTTGCCAATGCGGGTCGGACCCTTGAGGATCACGTGCGGCCCGATGACAGTCCCCTCGCCGATTTCCACACCTGCGCCGACGATCGACCAAGGGCCGACCTCAACGTCGGCGGCCAGTACGGCCGACGGATCGATGATTGCGCGAGGGTCAATCAAACTCATAGTTTGCGTTCCGCACAGATGATCTCGGCAGAGCACACTGGCTTGCCATCTACCGAGGCCTGGCATTCGAACTTCCAGATCTGGCGCTTGCAGCTGATGAACTTGGCTTCCAGGATCAACTGGTCACCCGGAGTGACCGGGCTGCGAAAACGCAGTTTGTCGGAACCCACGAAATAGTAAAGCGTACCGTCGGCAGGCTTGAGGTCGAGCATTTTAAAACCAAGGATACCGGCAGCCTGGGCCATCGCTTCGATGATCAACACACCCGGCATGATTGGATGCGCAGGAAAGTGACCGTTGAAGAATGGTTCGTTGATGCTGACATTCTTGTAGGCACGAATGCGCTTTTCCTCGACGTTGAGGTCCACTACACGATCCACCAGCAGGAACGGGTAACGGTGAGGCAGGTATTCGCGAATCTCGTTGATGTCCATCATTTCGGGGGGAAGCCTGTAATAAAGATTGGGGGCGGGCGGACTAAGCGCACGCCCCGCTAGCAAATCAAGGGAGCAGTCTAGCGGCTGTGCACACTTGATATGGAAATGGTATCAGCCTTCTGATGAAGCATTACCGCCAGGGGTCACGTCCCCAACACGCTTTTCCAGCTGTTTGATGCGTCGTGCCATATCGTCGATCTTCCTCAACCGCGCCGCACTCTTGCGCCATTCAGCCGCAGGTTGCATGGCGGTCCCGGAAGAATAGGCCCCAGGCTCGGTAATCGAGTGGGTCACCATGGTCATACCGGTGATGAAGACGTTGTCGCAAATGTCGATATGCCCGACCAGCCCGACACCACCGGCGAGCATGCAATGCTTGCCGATCCTGGTGCTGCCGGAGATACCCACGCAGGCAGCCATGGCGGTGTGATCGCCAATCTGTACGTTGTGGGCGATCTGGATCTGGTTATCGAGCTTCACACCGTTACCGATCACGGTATCGGCCAGGGCCCCGCGATCAACAGCGGTGTTCACGCCGATCTCTACATCGTCGCCGATCAATACCCCACCGACCTGGGCGATCTTGTGCCAGACACCCTTGGAGTTGGCAAAACCGAACCCTTCACCGCCGATCACCGCACCCGACTGAATGACCACACGCTGACCAATACGCACATCGTGGTAGAGAGTCACACGGGGAGCCAGCCAGCCACCGGCACCGATTTCACAGCGCGCACCGATAAAGCAGTGGGCGCCCACGGTCACGCCTGCACCGATACGCGCGCCACTCTCGATCACGGCAAACGCACCAATGCTGGCCGAAGGGTCAACCTGGGCATCCGGGGCGATCACGGCCGATGGATGAATACCGCCGGCCGCCTTGGGCTTTGGATCGAACAGGTGTGACGCCTTGGCGTACGACAGGTACGGGTCGGCCACCACCAGCGCGTCCCCGATAAACCCTTCGGCGTCAGCGGCCTTCAGCAACACGGCTGCGGCCTGGCAATCGACCAGGTACTTACGGTATTGGGGATTTGCAAGGAAGCTCAACTGAGCTGGGCCAGCCTCCTGCAAGGTGGCTAGCCCAGTGATTTCTTTCTCCGGGGAGCCACGCAAGGTGGCTCCCAGGAACTCGGCCAACTCGCCGAGCCTGATAGTCGCGGTCATGGGTTACTTCAGCTGGTTCATGCGCTCGATCACCTGGCGGGTGATGTCGTATTGAGGCTTGACGTCAATCACGGCGCCGCGCTCGAACACCAGGTCGAAGGCACCCTTCTTGATGACTTCTTCCACGGCGCTGTCGAGCTTGGGCTTGAGCTGCTTGAGCATTTCACGGTCGGCCACAGCCTTGGCTTCGTTCAGCTCCTTGGACTGAAACTGGTAGTCACGGGCCTTTTGCTTGAATTCAAGCTCCAGACGCTCGCGCTCGCCTTGCTGCATCTTGTCGCCACCGGCTACCAGGCGATCCTGGATGCCCTTGGCGCTGCTTTCCAACGTCTTGAGCTTGGTCAGTTGCGGACCGAACTTCTTCTCGGCATCCACCGCGTACTTCTTGGCCGCGTCGGATTCCAGCAGGGCCATCTGATAGTTCAGCACGGCGATTTTCATTTCGGCGAAGGCCGGGGTGGTTACCAGCACAGTGGCCAGCAGGACCAATTGAGTCAACTTACGCACGATGTACTCCTACAGAATCCGTTGTCGTTATCTTAGGTCAGACGCTTAGAACGTCTGGCCGAGGGAGAATTGGAAAATCTGGGTTTCAGCGTTATCCGGTTTCTTGATCGGCATGGCCAGAGCAAAGCTCAACGGGCCCAGCGCCGTCACCCAGGTCACACCCACGCCCACGGAGCTCGCCAGGTTGCTGAGGCTCACGTCGTTGCACTGGGTGTTGGACCGCGAACCGTTCGGGTTGGTGACTTGCTCACACTTGGAGTCGAACACGTTACCCACGTCCCAGAAGACCGAGGTGCGCAGCGAACGCTGGTCCTTGACGAATGGCAGCGGGAACAGGATCTCTGCACCACCCTGGATCAGCACGTTACCACCGAATGGCAGCGGGTCGTTGTCGTCGTCACGTCGAGTTCCAACGTTACCGGTTTGATCAACACCGCGGCTCGGGGTACCACGCGGACCCAAGGTGCTGTCCTTGAAGCCACGTACCGAGTTGAAACCACCTGCATAGTAGTTTTCATAGAACGGCAAGCCGTCAGTGGAACCATAACCGTCGCCATAACCCAGCTCAGTGTGCAGGCGCATGGTGTAGTTGTCGCTCAACGGCTGGAACAGCTGGCCGCGGTAGTCGAGCTTGAAGAACGACAGGTCGCTGCCCGGCGTGGTGACTTCCGCAGTCAGGCTTTGGGAGTGACCACGGGTTGCCAGCACACCTTTGTTCAGGGTCGACTCGGACCAGCCGGCAGACGCCTTGAAGTTCAGGAACTTGTCGCCTTCACGACGGGTGAAGTCAAAGATCTCATCCACGGTGTAAACACCGGTCTTGATCTCATCCTGTTGCGCGGTGATGCCAAAGGTCAGGCGCGAGGTCTCGCTGATCGGGTAACCAATGTTGGCGCCCACACCCAAGCTGTCGATCGCATAGCTTGCAACGTCAACGTCAAGGTCTTTGTAGTCGGTGGTGCGGTAGAAGGCGTTGTAGCCCAGGCTCACACCGTCAGCAGTCCAGTAGGGGTCGACATAACCGAAGTTATAGCGGCTCTGGTATTCGCTGCGGGTCAGGCCGATGGAGACCTTGTTACCGGTACCGAGGAAGTTGTTCTGGGTGATCGAGCCACCGAGGATCAGGCCGGCACTCTGTGCGAAGCCGACGCTGGCGGTGATCGAACCCGAGGCTTGCTCTTCAACGGCGTAGTTCACGTCAACCTGGTCATCCACACCCGGTACGGCCGGGGTTTCGACGTTGACTTCCTTGAAGAAGCCCAGGCGCTCGAGACGGGTCTTGGACTGGTCGATCAGGTAGGTCGAAGCCCAGCCACCTTCCATCTGGCGCATTTCACGACGCAGCACTTCATCGGCAGACTTGGTGTTGCCACGGAAGTTGATGCGGTTGACGTAGGCACGCTTGCCCGGGTCGACCACGAAGGTGATGTCCACGGTGTGGTCTTCATCATTCGGGGTCGGCACGCCGTTGACGTTGGCGAAGGTATAGCCTTCGTTACCCAGGCGACGGGTGATCAGCTCGGAGGTGGTGGTCATCAGCTTGCGCGAGAACACTTGGTCCTTCTGCACCAGCAGCAGGGACTTGACCTGGTCTTCTGGGACTTTCAGGTCGCCGCTGAGCTTGACGTCACGAACCTTGTACTTCTCGCCTTCGTTGACGTTGACGGTGATATAGACGTGCTTCTTGTCCGGAGTGATGGACACTTGGGTCGAAGCGATGTCCATGTTGATGTAGCCGCGGTCCAGGTAGTAGGAGCGCAGGCGCTCGAGGTCACCGGAGAGTTTTTCACGGGCGTACTTGTCATCGTTCTTGAAGAACGACAGCCAGTTGGTGGTCTTGAGTTCGAACAGGTCGACCAGGTCGTCATCAGCGAACTTGGTGTTGCCCACCACGTTGATGTGCTGGATGGCCGCCACGGTGCCTTCGTTGATATTGACCTTCAGGCCCACACGGTTACGAGGCTGCGGGATCACTTCGGTTTCCACGGTCGCGGAGTAGCGGCCCTGGGCAACGTACTGACGTTGCAGTTCGTTACGCACACCTTCAAGGGTAGCGCGCTGGAAGATCTCGCCCTCGGCCAGGCCGGATTGCTTGAGACCCTTCATCAGGTCTTCAGTGGAGATGGCCTTGTTACCCTCGATCGCGATACTGGCGACGGAAGGTCGCTCGACGACCGTGATAACCAGGACGTTACCTTCGCGACCCAGTTGGATATCTTGAAAGAACCCGGTTTTGAACAGCGCACGAGTGGATTCCACCAGGCGACGATCATCCGCCTGTTCCCCGACGTTCAACGGCAAGGCACCAAAGACGCTACCGGCGGAAACCCGCTGGAGGCCGTTGACACGAATATCGGAGATAGTGAAGGACTCGGCGTGAACTTCGGCGATCATCAATACGGTGAGAACCGCAGTTAGCAGCAGACGTTTCATGAAGTCCTTTCTTATTCCAACTGGCAATAAACAAACTGCCGCAAAATGCGGCAGATTCGCAATTCAGCGAAGCGTTACAGTCGTCCCAGATCGTTGACCAGAGCTAACAACATCACCCCGACCACCAAACTGATACCGATCTGTATCCCCCAACCCTGCACCCGATCCGACAAGGGGCGACCACGCACCCACTCGACCAGATAAAACAGCAGATGCCCCCCATCCAACACTGGAATGGGCAACAAATTCAGAACCCCAAGGCTAATACTCAGATAAGCCAGGAAATTCAGGAAATCCGCGACACCCGACTGGGCAGAAGCGCCCGCCACTTTAGCAATGGTTATCGGTCCACTCAAGTTTTTTACCGAGAGCTCACCGAACAACATTTTCTTGAGGGATTCGAGGGTCAGTACGCTCATGGTCCAGGTGCGTTTCGCGCCCTCGCCAATTGCCGCCAAAGGCCCGAAGCTGACCTCTCGCACCATCGACGGCGGCCACTCGACACCCTTGACTCCGGCACCCAGGTAACCCCCGGCTGCCTTGGCTTCTCCCCGAACCGACAAGGTTACCGGGACGTCAATTTGAGCACCCTCGCGCTCAACTTTCAGCACAATCTTGGTATCAGGCCGTACACGCACCAGGTCGACCACTTGCTGCCAGTCACCCAGCGCCTGGCCATCGAGGGCCAGCAGGCGATCGCCGGTTTTCAGGCCAGCTGCCTGGGCCGGGCCTTTCGGATCCAGCTCAGCCAGCACCGGCGGCAACGCAGGACGCCAAGGACGAATCCCCAGGGATTTGATCGGATCGGGCTCGTCGGCCCCCTTGAGCCAATGATCCAGCGCCAATGCCCGCGTGGTTTCGGCGCTGGAATCCTGGTCACGCACCACCACATTGACGGTGCCGCTTTCACCCAGGCGACGCACCAACTGCAAATTGACCGCGCCCCAACCCGTGGTTGGCTCGCCATCAATGGAAACAATTTCCTGCCCAGCGATCAGACCGGCCTTGGCGGCGATACTGTCCGCCTCGACCGCACCGATTACCGGACGCACTTGCTGGCTGCCCATCATGGCCAGCACCCAGAAGAACACTATAGCCAACAGGAAGTTGGCGATCGGGCCCGCTGCAACAATCGCGATGCGCTGACGAACGGTCTTACGATTGAACGATTGGTCCAATTGATCGGCGGGTACTTCGCCTTCGCGCTCATCGAGCATCTTGACGTAGCCACCCAGCGGGATAGCGGCGATCACAAACTCGGTGCCACGACGATCATGCCAGCGCAACAAAGGCATGCCGAAACCGACGGAAAAGCGCAATACCTTGACGCCGCAACGACGCGCCACCCAGAAGTGGCCGAATTCGTGGAAGGTAACCAGCACACCCAGAGCAACCAGGGTGCCGACAATCATGTAGAGCGCACTCATCTAATTTCTCCGCATTTCAATCCAATGCCTGAAGGCTCGAACCCACCCACAGCCTAACGCGTATTGCGGCCCAGCCATTGTCCGGCCAGGGCTCGCGCCTTGGTATCCGCCTCGAACACGGCCCCCAGGTCATTCACCGCCACGACAGACTCAAGGCCCAGGACGTCTTCGATGATACTCGCGATCTGTGGAAAGCGGATGCGCCGTTCGAGAAACGCCGCCACAGCCACTTCATTGGCCGCATTCAGCATCGCCGGCGCGGTGCCACCCGCCTCGGCCGCCTGCCGCGCCAGGCGCAGGCAGGGAAAGCGCTGTTCGTCCGGCGCTTCGAAGTCCAGGCGCGCAACCGCAAACAGATCCAATGGCGCAACGCCGGAATCAATGCGCTGCGGCCAAGCCAGGGCGTTGGCGATCGGTGTACGCATATCCGGATTACCCAACTGCGCCAACACCGAACCGTCTACGTAATCGACCAGGGAGTGGATTACGCTTTGCGGGTGAATCACCACCTCAACCTGGTCGGGCCGCGCATCGAACAACCAGCACGCCTCAATCAATTCCAGGCCCTTGTTCATCATGCTCGCCGAATCCACGGAGATTTTGCGCCCCATGGACCAGTTCGGATGAGCGCAGGCCTGGTCGGGAGACACATGTTCCAACTCGGCCAACGGAGTCTGCCGGAACGGCCCACCAGACGCCGTCAGCAGAATCCGGCGCACGCCGACCTGGCTCAAGCCACGGGCAAAATCCCCTGGCATGCATTGGAAAATTGCGTTGTGCTCGCTGTCGAGGGGCAACAGCACCGCACCGCTCTTGCGCACCGCTTGCATAAAGAGGGCGCCGGACATGACCAGGGCTTCTTTATTGGCCAGCAGAATCTTCTTGCCGGCATCGACTGCAGCGAGGGTCGGGCGCAAACCCGCCGCGCCGACAATCGCCGCCACAACGGTATCCACCTGCGTATCGGCCGACACTTGGCACAGTCCCGCCTCACCCACCAGGACTTGCGTGGCCAGCCCGGCAGTCCGCAGGTCATCCTGCAGACTCCGGGCTGCCGCGGCCTCGGGCACTACGGCAAAGCGCGGCGCATGGCGCACACACAAGGCCAGCAACTCGCTCAAGCGCGTGAAGCCGGTCAGGGCGAAAACCTGATAGCGATCAGGATGACGTGCAATGACGTCCAGGGTACTCAGCCCGACCGAGCCGGTCGCACCCAGTACGGTGACCTGTTGCAGGCGGCTCACGAAGCGATCATCCACAGCAGCACGGCGAAGATCGGCAGCGCGGCAGTCAGGCTGTCGATACGATCCAGCACACCACCATGCCCTGGCAGCAGGTTACTGCTGTCCTTTACCCCGGCCTGGCGCTTGAACATGCTTTCAGTGAGGTCACCCACCACCGAGATGAACACGACGATAGCCGTGCCCAGCAAGGCCAGGAAAATCTCCTTCACCGACCAGCCCCGCACCATACCGACTACCAGCGTGATCAGCAGCGTCAATCCCAAGCCGCCGTATACGCCTTCCCAGCTTTTGCCGGGGCTGACGGCCGGAGCCAACTTGCGCTTGCCGAAGGCACGGCCGGAGAAGTAGGCGCCAATATCTGCGCCCCACACCAGCACCATCACCGCCAGGATCAACTCGTTACCGAGGGGATAACGCTTGATTTCCACCAACCCTTGCCAGGCCGGCAGCAGAATCAGCAGGCCAATCACCAGCTTGCAGGCCACGCTCGACCACTGACCACTGGTGCGCGGGTAAGTCAGCACCAGGAATGTCGCCAACGCCCACCACAGCACTGCCGCACCCAGTACCCAAGGCGCAATGTCAGGCAGGATGTACATCAGGAACAACAGAACTGCGACCACTGCCGCATACGCCATACGCGGCAATTGGTTGCTGAAACCCGCCAGGCGCGCCCACTCCCAGGCTCCCAGCGTCACGACCAGGCCGATAAACAGCGCAAAGCCGGAACCTTCAAGCAGGAAAAAACCACACAAGGCAATCGGCAGCAGGATCAGCGCCGTGATGATTCGTTGTTTTAACATTTAAACCCGGGCTCCAGCTTCGATCTGCTCGCTCGTTTTACCGAAGCGACGCTGACGGGAAGCGAAATCAGCCAGCGCATTACGCATGGCATCGTGTTTGAAGTCCGGCCAGAACAGGTCGGAGAAGTACAACTCGGTGTATGCCATCTGCCACAGCAGGAAATTGCTGATGCGATGCTCGCCACCGGTACGAATGCACAAGTCCGGCAACGGCAGGTCGCCAGTCACCAGGCAGGTTTGCAACAGTTCAGGCGTGATGTCGTCCGGCCGCAGGTGACCGGCCTGCACTTCGCGGGCCAACCGCTGCGCTGCCTGGGCGATATCCCACTGGCCACCGTAGTTGGCTGCGATCTGCAGCACAAAACGATTACTGCCTGCGGTAATGGCCTCGGCTTCGCGCATGGCGGCTTGCAGTTCCGGGTGGAACCGCGAGCGATCACCAATGATGCGCAGACTGATGTTGTTGTCATTGAGGCGCTTGGCCTCTCGACGCAGCGCCTTGAAGAACAGGTCCATCAAGGCGCTGACTTCATCGGCGGGCCGCTGCCAGTTTTCACTGGAGAAGGCGAACAAGGTCAACACTTCGACCTTGGCCTCAGCGCACACCTCAATCACCGCCCTTACCGCGTCAACACCCGCTTTATGCCCGGCAACACCCGGCATAAAGCGTTTTTTCGCCCAGCGATTATTCCCATCCATGATGATCGCGACATGGCGCGGCACCACGGAGGGCACAGTCTGCTTGGTCTTTTCCATGAAGGCGTCCTGACCCCTTATACGGCCATCAGGTCCTTTTCTTTTTCTTCGGTCGCCTTGGTGATCTGCGCTTCGGCGTCCTTGGTCAGCTTGTCGATATCAGCGACGGCACGACGCTCTTCGTCTTCGCTGATTTCCTTGTCCTTGACCAGCTTCTTCAGGTCACCCAATGCATCACGGCGGATGTTGCGCACGGCAACGCGCGCATCTTCAGCGGCACTGCGTGCCTGCTTGGTGAAGCCTTTACGGGTTTCTTCAGTCAGGGCAGGCATGGAGATCAGCAGCAACTCGCCCAGGTTGGTCGGGTTGAGGTTCAGGCCGGCGCTCTGGATCGCTTTGTCCACAGCAGCAAGCATGTTGCGCTCGAAGGCCACGACTTGCAGGGTGCGCGAGTCCTTTACGGTGACGTTGGCTACGCTACTCAGAGGAGTGTCAGCGCCGTAGTAAGGCACCATCACGCTGCCCAGGATGCTCGGGTGCGCCTTGCCGGTACGGATCTGGCCAAATGCGTGGCTCAGGGATTCCAGGGATTTTTGCATACGCGCCTGGGCGTCTTTCTTGATTTCATTGATCATTGTTGGCCTTCCTCGATCAGAGTCCCTTCTGCGCCGCCGTGTACGATGTTCAGCAGGGCGCCGGGCTTGTTCATGTTAAATACGCGCAACGGCATCTTGTGGTCGCGGCACAGACAGATAGCCGTCAGGTCCATCACACCCAGCTTGCGATCCAGCACTTCATCGTAGGTCAGATGATCGAACTTCTCGGCATGCGGGTCTTTGAATGGGTCTGCAGTGTATACACCATCCACCTTGGTCGCCTTCAGCACCACGTCAGCATCGATTTCGATAGCGCGCAGGCACGCAGCCGAGTCGGTGGTGAAGAATGGGTTACCAGTGCCGGCAGCAAAAATCACCACTTCCTTGGCGTTCAGGTGGCGCATGGCTTTGCGGCGATCATAGTGATCGGTCACGCCAACCATGGAAATAGCCGACATCACGATGGCCGAGATGTTGGCGCGCTCCAAGGCGTCGCGCATGGCCAGGGCATTCATCACAGTGGCCAGCATGCCCATGTGATCGCCGGTGACACGGTCCATGCCTGCCGCACTCAGTGCCGCACCGCGGAACAGGTTGCCACCGCCAATCACCAAGCCGACCTGCACGCCGATACCGACCAGTTGGCCGACTTCCAGCGCCATGCGGTCAAGCACCTTGGGGTCGATCCCGAACTCTTCCGAGCCCATCAGGGCCTCGCCGCTGAGCTTGAGTAGAATGCGTTTATAGCGAGCCTGATAACCACTGCCCTGCTGAGCCATTGCGAATCTCTCCTGCGGCGTATTTTTTAAAAAATTCTTGGCGAGCCGTTTACGGCTTGCGTTCACTCTAGCTGGACGCTATCACAGCGCCATCGGAACACGGCTTTGTAAGCCAGTTCCGAGAGGAAACCAAATAAAATTGGCCTTCCCATTTGAAAAGAGGCTGCGCGCGTGAGCGGGCAGCCTCTTTCGGCGACAGTCTGGAACTGTCTTATTGCTTGGCGGCAGCCAGCTGGGCAGCAACTTCTTCAGCGAAGTTGTCGACCGGCTTATCGATGCCTTCGCCTACTTTGAAGTAAGTGAAGGAAACGATTTCAGCACCGGCTTTCTTAGCCAGTTCGCCAACCTTGATTTCAGGGTTCTTGACGAACGCCTGCTCAACCAGGCTTGCTTCAGCCAGGAACTTGCTGATACGGCCTTTGATCATGTTTTCAACGATGTTCTCTGGCTTGCCG
This sequence comes from Pseudomonas khavaziana, assembly GCF_036704165.1. Lineage (NCBI taxonomy): Bacteria > Pseudomonadati > Pseudomonadota > Gammaproteobacteria > Pseudomonadales > Pseudomonadaceae > Pseudomonas > Pseudomonas khavaziana. The sequence continues at coordinate 1,671,213 of NZ_CP129946.1, read as the reverse complement.
GCGATCTTGTCGGCGTTGAGGCTCAGGAACACAGCTTTTTCACGTTCGATTGCGTCGGCAGACACTTCCGAAGGCAGCAGGAACTCAGGGTTGCTTGCAGCAACGTGCATGGCGATGTCTTTGGCCAGCTCAACATCGCCGCCTTTCAGAACAACCGCTACACCGATTTTGTTGCCGTGCAGGTAGCCACCAACAACATCACCTTCAACGCGAACCAGGCGACGGATGTTGACGTTTTCGCCAACCTTGCCGACCAGTACCAGGCGATCAGCTTCTTGAGCTTCGATCAGAGGCTCAACGGTGGTCAGCTTGTCAGCGAAGGCTTTCTCAACGCTGGCAGCAACGAATGCCTTGAAGTCATCCTGCAGGGCCAGGAAGTCGGTCTGCGAGTTCACTTCCAGCAGAACGGCGGATTTACCGTCTTCCTTCAGGGCGATGGCGCCTTCAGCAGCGACGTTGCCTGCTTTCTTGGCAGCCTTGATGGCGCCGGAAGCACGCATGTCATCAATGGCTTTTTCGATGTCGCCGCCAGCCTTGGTCAAGGCCTTTTTGCAATCCATCATGCCTTCGCCGGTACGCTCACGCAGTTCTTTAACCAACGCTGCAGTAATCTCTGCCATTTCAAAATCCTCTTGGATAGGTTTTCAACCATTCCACCCGATCAAACGGGCGATCAATTCTTCCCGAATCTCCGTTGTAGGCCGCTGCACGTTACAAATAATGTAGCTGCGCTGCCGACAAATGGTTTTCGAGGTGGCAAAAAGGGGGCCAAGCCCCCTTTTTGCTTACTGAGTCAACGCCAGGGCGTCAGTTACTCAGCGGCAGCTACCGGAGCTTCTTCAACGAACTGCTCGGTACCACCAGCAACGTGGTTGCGGCCACGGATTACAGCGTCAGCCATCGAACCCATGTACAGCTGGATAGCGCGGATTGCGTCATCGTTGCCTGGGATGATGTAGTCAACGCCTTCCGGGCTGCTGTTGGTATCGACTACGCCGATAACCGGGATGCCCAGCTTGTTGGCTTCGGTGATCGCGATGCGCTCGTGATCAACGTCGATAACGAACAGTGCGTCAGGCAGACCGCCCATGTCCTTGATACCACCCAGGGAACGATCGAGCTTTTCCAGGTCACGAGTGCGCATCAGCGCTTCTTTCTTGGTCAGCTTGGCGAAAGTACCGTCTTCGGCTTGCACTTCAAGGTCACGCAGACGCTTGATGGAAGCACGGATGGTTTTGAAGTTGGTCAGCATGCCGCCCAACCAGCGGTGATCGACGTACGGCGAACCGCAACGTGCTGCTTCTTCAGCAACGATCTTGCCAGCGGAACGCTTGGTGCCGACGAACAGGATCTTGTTTTTGCCCTGGGCCAGGCGCTCTACGAAAGTCAGCGCTTCGTTGAACATTGGCAGGGTTTTTTCAAGGTTGATAATGTGGATCTTGTTACGCGCGCCGAAAATGTACTTACCCATTTTCGGGTTCCAGTAACGGGTCTGGTGACCGAAGTGCACACCGGCCTTCAGCATATCGCGCATGTTGACTTGGGACATGATAGTTCCTTAATAAGTCGGGTTTGGCCTCCACGTATCCCAATGACCAACCAGCGGCTTCAAGGCCTCCGGCACCCAGGTCATCGTGTCGACACGTGTGTGGATTTAAGCTTTGCGGGGTATCCCCGGAAAGCGGCGCATTTTATACCACAGCATCGACAAAAACGAAACCCGCAATCACATTTGCCCCCCGCGACCTTTACCCAACCCCTTGAATAGAGCCAACCTGCCGCCACCTTATAGAGAGAAGCGATCACCAGACGCTCATGATTTGACACCATCGTCTGTTAGAATCGCGTTTTTTGGGACTTGCGCGAATACTTCAACCCTTTGTCGCGCCCCCGTGAACCGTATTGATTTCAGCGCGTCGCGCTAGAGAGAGCCTGTATGACCGTTACCTTGAAAACCGCCGAAGACATCGCAGGCATGCGCGTTGCCGGCAAACTGGCTGCCGACGTGCTGGAAATGATTGCCGAACACGTCAAGCCCGGTGTCACCACCGAAGCGCTGGACCGTATCTGCCACGACTATATAGTCAACGTGCAAAAGGCCATCCCTGCCCCGCTGAACTACAAAGGCTTCCCCAAATCGATCTGCACCTCGATCAACCACGTGGTCTGCCATGGGATTCCCGGTGACAAGCCGCTGAAGGACGGCGACACCCTGAACATCGACGTCACCGTGATCAAGGATGGCTACCACGGCGACACCAGCCGCATGTTCCACGTCGGCAACGTGCCGGTGTGGGCCGAGCGCCTGTCCCAGGTCACCCAGGAATGCATGTACAAGGCCATCGAGATCGTCAAGCCTGGCTGCCGCCTGGGTGACATCGGCGAAGTGATCCAGAAGCACGCGGAAAAGAACGGCTTCTCGGTCGTGCGCGAATTCTGCGGCCACGGCATCGGCAAGGTGTTCCACGAAGAACCGCAGATCCTGCACTACGGCAAGGCCGGCACCGGCATGGAACTCAAGGCCGGCATGACCTTCACCATCGAGCCGATGATCAACCAGGGCAAGTCCGACACCAAGGTACTGGGCGACGGTTGGACCGCCATCACCAAGGACCGCAAGCTCTCGGCCCAGTGGGAACACACACTGCTGGTCACCGACACCGGCTACGAGATCTTCACCCTGCGCGCCGACGACACAATCCCTCGCGTCTCTGCGTAAAAGGCTGTGCTGGTTTTCCCAGGCTGTGCTGTGACTGACTATTAGATAGAAAGGAAAGCCGATCGATGCCCCAGGTGGATCCCGAACTCTTCGACCGCGGCCAGTTCCAGGCCGAACTGGCACTGAAGGCGAGCCCCATCGCCGCCTTCAAGAAGGCCATCCGCCAAGCCCGCGAAGTGCTCGACGCACGCTTTCGCAGCGGTCGGGACATCCGTCGCCTGATCGAGGATCGTGCCTGGTTCGTCGATAACATCCTGCAAAAAGCCTGGGAACAGTTCAGCTGGAGCGCAAACGCCGATATCGCCCTGGTGGCGGTCGGCGGCTACGGTCGCGGCGAGCTGCACCCCTACTCCGACATCGACCTGCTCATCCTGCTGGACAGCGCCGACCACGAGATCTTTCGCGATTCCATCGAGCGTTTTCTGACATTGCTGTGGGATATTGGACTGGAGGTCGGCCAGAGCGTGCGCTCGGTGGCCGAATGCGCCGAAGAAGCCCGCGCCGACCTGACGGTGATCACCAACCTGATGGAAAGCCGCACCATCGCCGGCCCCGAGCGCCTGCGCCAACGTATGCTCGAGGTCACCAGCACTGCACACATGTGGCCGAGCAAGGATTTCTTCCTGGCCAAGCGCGCCGAACAGAAGGCGCGGCATCACAAGTACAACGACACCGAATACAACCTGGAACCCAACGTCAAAGGCTCCCCGGGTGGGCTGCGGGATATTCAGACGATTCTATGGGTGGCGCGCCGCCAATATGGCACGCTGAACTTGCGCGCCCTGGCCGGCGAAGGCTTCCTGGTGGAAAGCGAAAACACCCTGCTGGCCTCGTCCCAGGAGTTTCTGTGGAAGGTGCGCTACGCCCTGCACATGCTCGCCGGGCGATCCGAAGACCGCCTGCTGTTCGATCACCAGCGCTCCATTGCCACCCTGCTGGGCTTTGAAGGCGAAGACGCGAAGACCAGCATCGAAAGCTTCATGCAGCAGTATTACCGTGTGGTCATGAGCATCGCCCAGCTCAGTGACCTGATCATCCAGCACTTCGAAGAGGTGATCCTGGCCCCCGAAGACGAAGCGCCGCCACAGCCGATCAATGCGCGCTTCCAGCTGCACGATGGCTATATCGAAGCACGCAACGACAACGTGTTCCGCCGCACCCCGTTCGCCATGCTGGAAATCTTCGTGCTGATGGCCCAGCAGCCGGAAATCAAAGGCGTGCGCGCCGACACCATTCGCCTGCTGCGGGAAAACCGCCACCTGATCGACGACGAATTTCGCAACGACATCCGCAACACCAGCCTGTTCATCGAGCTGTTCAAGTGCCGCATCGGCATCCACCGCAACCTGCGGCGCATGAACCGCTACGGCATCCTCGGGCGCTACCTGCCGGAGTTCGGCTTTATCGTCGGGCAGATGCAACATGATCTGTTCCACATCTATACCGTCGACGCCCACACCCTGAACCTCATCAAGCATCTGCGTAAGTTGCAGTACACCCAGGTGTCAGAGAAATTCCCGCTGGCCAGCAAGTTGATGGCCAAGCTGCCCAAGCCCGAGCTGATCTACCTGGCCGGGCTGTACCACGACATCGGCAAGGGCCGGCATGGCGACCACTCGGAAATTGGCGCAGTGGACGCCGAAGCCTTCTGCCAGCGCCACCAGTTGCCCCTGTGGGACAGCCGCCTGATTGTCTGGCTGGTGCAAAACCACCTGGTGATGTCGACCACAGCCCAGCGCAAGGACTTGTCCGACCCGCAGGTAATCCACGACTTCGCCGGAATCGTCGGCGATGAAACCCGCCTCGACTACCTGTACGTGCTGACGGTCTCCGACATCAACGCCACCAACCCCACGCTGTGGAACTCCTGGCGTGCCAGCCTGTTGCGCCAGCTCTACACGGAGACCAAGCGCGCCCTGCGCCGCGGCCTGGAGAACCCGGTGGATCGCGAAGAGCAGATCCGCCGCACCCAGAGCGCGGCCCTGGATATCCTGGTGCGCGGTGGCAATGACCCGGACGACGTCGAGCAACTCTGGTCGCAACTGGGTGATGATTATTTCCTGCGCCACACCGCAGGCGACGTGGCCTGGCACAGCGACGCGATCCTGCAGCAACCGGCTGATGGCGGCCCCCTGGTGCTGATCAAGGAAACCACCCAGCGCGAATTTGAAGGCGGCACGCAGATCTTCATCTATGCGCCAGACCAGCACGACTTTTTTGCCGTGACCGTGGCCGCCATGGACCAGCTCAACCTGAATATCCACGACGCCCGGGTCATCACCTCCAGCAGCCAGTTCACCCTCGACACCTACATCGTGCTCGACACCGACGGCGACTCGATTGGCGACAACCCGGTGCGGGTGAAAAAGATCCGCGAGGGCCTGACGGAAGCACTGCGCAACCCGGATGATTACCCGACCATTATCCAACGCCGAGTGCCACGCCAGCTCAAGCATTTTGCCTTTGCGCCCCAGGTGACTATTTCCAACGATGCACAGCGCCCGGTGACAGTGCTGGAACTCAGCGCACCGGACCGTCCGGGGCTGCTGGCACGCATCGGCGGAATTTTCCTTGAATTCGACCTGTCATTGCAGAACGCCAAGATTGCGACCCTCGGCGAGCGGGTAGAGGACGTGTTCTTCATTACCGATGCCGACAACCAGCCGCTGTCCGACCCGGAACTGTGCCGACGCTTGCAGGACGCCATCGTGCAGCAATTGAGCGTGACCCAGGAGCCTGGCGTTGAGCTGACGCGCCTGACTATTTGAACACCCGGCTTATTGTGGGAGGGGGCTTGCTCCCGATAGCGGTGGGTCAGCAACAAAGAGATCAACTGACAGGCCGCTATCGGGAGCAAGCCCCCTCCCACCTTTAGCTCTGCTTTGTCCGGCACATCGCATTACAACTGAATTAACGAGATCTTCGATGAACAACGCCCTTAACCAGTTGCAGCCCTACCCCTTCGAGAAATTGCGCGCTCTGCTCGGCAGTGTCACGCCAAACCCGGACAAACGCCCTATCGCGCTGTCTATCGGCGAGCCCAAGCACACGTCGCCAGCATTCGTTGCCGAGGCACTGAGCAACAATCTCGACCAGATGGCGGTGTACCCCACCACCTTGGGCATCCCTGCACTGCGCGAAGCCATCGGCGCCTGGTGCGAACGCCGCTTCAACGTGCCCAAGGGCTGGCTGGACCCGGCGCGTAACATCCTGCCGGTCAACGGCACCCGTGAAGCGCTGTTCGCCTTTACCCAGACCGTGGTCAACCGCGGCGACGATGCACTGGTGGTCAGCCCGAACCCGTTCTACCAAATCTACGAAGGCGCCGCGTTCCTGGCCGGCGCCAAGCCGCACTACCTGCCGTGCCTGGATGCCAACGGCTTCAACCCGGATTTCGAGGCGGTTTCGCCGGATATCTGGAAACGCTGCCAGATCCTGTTCCTGTGCTCGCCAGGCAACCCGACCGGCGCGCTGATCCCGGTGGGCACTCTGAAAAAACTCATCGCCCTGGCCGACGAACATGACTTCGTAATCGCCGCCGACGAGTGCTACAGCGAGCTGTACTTCGACGAACAAACCCCGCCGCCGGGCCTGCTCAGTGCCTGCGTCGAACTGGGCCGCCAGGACTTCAAGCGTTGCGTGGTGTTCCACAGTCTATCCAAGCGTTCCAACCTGCCAGGCCTGCGCTCGGGCTTTGTGGCCGGCGATGCCGACATCCTCAAGAGCTTCCTGCTGTACCGCACCTACCACGGCTGCGCGATGCCGGTGCAAACCCAACTGGCAAGCATTGCCGCCTGGCAGGACGAAGCCCACGTACAGGCCAACCGTGACCTGTATCGCGAGAAGTTCGACGCGGTGCTGGCGATCCTTAAACCAGTGCTGGATGTGCAGAGCCCGGACGGTGGTTTTTATTTGTGGCCGAACGTGAATGGCGACGATGCTGCTTTCTGCCGTGATTTGTTCGTAGAAGAACACGTGACCGTGGTGCCGGGCTCTTACCTGTCACGGGAAGTGGATGGCGTCAACCCAGGCGCCGGGCGCGTGCGCATGGCGCTGGTGGCACCGCTAGCTGAATGCGTGGAAGCGGCCGAGCGGATTCGAGACTTTATCCAACGGCGCCGATAAGGCCCATGGGTCACTTCATGTGACCCAGATTCGCCTCACTCATATCCAATTCCGCCAGCACTTCCCTCAAAACGTCATCGCCAATCTGGTGATGGCGGCTCAAGCTATAAAGCTCCAGGCGTTGTGCACGCAGGGCCTTGAGCCGCAGTTTGCGCTCCAGCTGATCCATCTGTTGCGCCAGCGCCTGGGCTTCGGCCGAGTCATTGAAGACCTCCAGTTGGTGGCGGTATTCCGACATCAGCCGGGCCTTCAACTCCGTAGCCAGTGCAGCCTGGGCCGCATCCGACGGTTCGGCCTCTGCGGGCTCCTCGGCCTCGAGCGCATGAATGGCCGCCACCGCAGTCTTTTTCCACGCCTCGCGCACCTCGTTATGGCGCTTTTCATCCGGGCTCTTTTCGACGCCACGCAGTAACAACGGCAGCGCGATACAGGCAGCAACCAGCGACAACAAAATCACCCCGGCCGCAATGAAGATCAGCAGGTCACGCTCAGGGAAATTCAGCCCCGGTGCCAACAGCAGCGGCACCGACATGACACCGGCCAAGGTCACAGCCCCGCGGACACCACCGACGGTCAACAACCAGCAGGAACGGGCGGTCGGCACCAGGGTAAGCGCACTTTTCCCACGCAGCCTGCGAAGCAAGCCCGACAGGCGCCAGATGCTTTGCACCCAGATAAAACGTAATACCACCAGCACCAGGAAGATCGCCACCACATCCAGGCAGCGATACAACAGGGTGGGCCACAGCGTGGTTTCGTGACTCACCACCGCCTTGATGATGTCCGGCAATTGCAAGCCGAGCAGCAGGAAGATCAGGCCGTTGAAGGCGAATTCCAGCAACGACCAGACACTGCGATTGAGCAAGCGCGTACTGGTCTGGCGTGGCAGCAGGTCAAGCCAGCTCTGCATCATGCCCGCCGCTACCGCCGACAAAATGCCCGAAGCGCCCAGCCGCTCGGCCAACACGTAGGCAGCAAAGGGCAGCAACAGCATGAACACCACATGGGTCGCCGGGTCATCCCAGCCCCGCGCGATCATCCAGGCGCGCAGGCGGCCAACCAGCCAGCTCAACGCCACGCCGACCGCCAGGCCGCCCACGGCGACCAACACAAATGTCAGGCTGGCATCCGCCAGGGAAAACACCCCGGTCAACGCCGCTGCCAGGGCGAACTTGAAGGTGACCAGGCCCGACGCGTCATTCATCAACGCCTCGCCCTGAAGCATATGCATCAGCGGCTTGGGTAAACGGTTCTGGGAAATGGCCGACACCGCCACGGCATCCGTTGGTGATAAAACTGCCGCCAGGGCGAAGGCCACAGGCAGCGGAATCGTCGGCAATATCCAGTGGATGAAGTAGCCGGCGCCGACCACGGTGAATAACACCAACCCTACCGCCAGCGTCAGGATCGGCCCGCGCAGACGCCACAATTCGCGCTTGGGCATGCGCCAGCCATCCGAAAACAGCAATGGTGGCAGAAACAGAAACAGGAACAGCTCCGGGTCCAGGGCCACATGCAGCCCCAGCGTTGGCCAGGCCAACAAGGCTCCGGCGGCAATCTGCACCAGCGGCAAGGGCAGAGGAATGACACGCCCGACCAGGCGCGAAACGCTGACCAGCATCAGCAGGATAAGAACGGTATAAGCGGTTTGCATAACGCGGGTTTCCCGGGCAATCGACTTGCAACGACACTCGTGAGGCAACAACTGGCCGTTGAAGTGCCATATTACCCGGCTATGTTACCCGTTCATGCTACGCGCAGGCTTTTGCACAAAAGTCGCAGAGTGTTGACGAGCGGCGCCGAAACTTGCTGGTCGTGGCATAATCCGTGACCTTTCATTTTCGTACGTCCAAAGGGGGGCAATTCCTTGACCGCTTCAAGCAAAACCTTGCACCTTTTCGGCATCAAAGCCTGCGATACCATGAAAAAGGCGCGCACCTGGCTCGATGAGCACGCGGTGAGCTATGAGTTCCATGACTACAAAACGGTCGGTATCGACCGCGAACACTTGACCCAATGGTGCAACGAGCACGGTTGGCAGGTGGTTTTGAACCGTGCGGGCACCACCTTTCGCAAACTCGAAGACGAACGCAAAGCCGATCTCGATCAGTCGAAAGCCATTGAATTGATGCTCGCACAACCCTCGATGATCAAGCGCCCGGTGCTCGATCTCGGTGACAGAACCCTGATTGGCTTCAAGCCAGATAGTTATTCGGCGGCCCTCAAGTAGGCCAGCCTTCCATTTTTGTAGAGGTAACAGCATGTCCAATTCCCTGTTCAGCCTGGGCTTCGGCGTCGGCACTCAGAACCGCCAAGGTGCTTGGCTGGAAGTGTTTTACGCACAACCGTTGCTCAACCCGTCGGCCGAGATCGTTGCCGCCATTGCGCCGATCCTGGGTTACACCGAGGGCAACCAGGCGATCACGTTCACCATCAGCCAAGCGCTGCAACTGGCCGATGCACTCAAGAACGTCGACGCCACCCAAGCCGCGCTGCTAAATCGCCTGGCAGAAAGCCATACGCCGCTGGTCGCTACCTTACTGGCCGAAGACGCCGCGCTGACCTCCACGCCTGAGGCCTACCTCAAGCTGCACCTGCTGTCCCATCGCCTGGTCAAGCCCCACGGCCTGAACCTGGCCGGCGTGTTCCCGCAGCTGCCGAACGTGGCCTGGACCAGCCAGGGCGCCATCGATATCAACGAGCTTGCCGAACGCCAACTCGAAGCGCGCCTGCGTGGCGATCTGCTGGAGGTGTTCTCGGTGGACAAGTTCCCGAAAATGACTGACTACGTGGTACCGGCCGGTGTGCGTATCGCCGATGCTGCGCGTATCCGCCTGGGCGCCTACGTGGGCGAAGGCACTACCGTGATGCACGAAGGTTTCGTCAACTTCAACGCCGGCACCGAAGGCCCGGGCATGATCGAAGGCCGCGTATCGGCAGGCGTATTCGTTGGCAAAGGCTCGGACCTGGGCGGCGGTTGCTCCACCATGGGCACCCTGTCGGGCGGCGGCAATATCGTGATCAAGGTGGGCGAAGGCTGCCTGATCGGCGCCAATGCCGGTACCGGTATCCCATTGGGCGATCGCAACACCGTGGAGTCGGGCCTGTACATCACCGCCGGCACCAAGGTTGCCCTGCTCGACGAGCAAAACCAGCTGGTCAAGGTGGTCAAGGCGCGCGAGCTGGCTGGCCAACCAGACCTGCTGTTCCGTCGTAACTCCGAGACCGGTGCCGTGGAATGCAAAACCCACAAATCGGCCATCGAACTGAACGAAGCGCTGCACGCTCACAACTAAGCAGCCACTCGATGCCACTAGCGGGTCGCACCTTCGGGGCGGCCCGCTTATACGAGTTTTGACCACCATGCTTGTGCCCTCCCCCTGGCGCGCCGATTTCCCGGCCATCGCCACCCTGCAACGGCAAGACCAGACCTATCTGGACAACGCCGCCACCACGCAAAAACCCCAAGCCCTGCTGGATGCGATCAGCCATTACTACGCCAATGGTGCGGCCAATGTGCACCGCGCCCAACATTTGCCCGGCGCCCATGCGACCCAGGCCTTTGAAGACAGTCGCAGCAAGGCCGCACAGTGGTTGAACGCAGGTGACAGCGGGCAGATCGTGTTCACACACGGCGCGACTTCTGCGCTGAACCTCCTGGCCTATGGCCTTGAGCACCTATTCAATGCGGGCGATGAGATAGCCATCAGCGCCCTGGAACACCACGCCAACCTGTTGCCCTGGCAGCAATTGGCCAAACGGCGTGCGCTGACGCTGGTGGTATTGCCCCTGGACGATGACGGCGTGATCGACCTGCAAGCCGCCGCATCATTGATCGGCCCGCGCACGCGCCTGCTGGCGGTGAGCCAGTTGTCCAACGTGCTGGGCACCTGGCAGCCGCTGGAAGCGCTACTGACGCTGGCCCAGGCAAACGGTGCCCTGACTGTTGTGGATGGCGCCCAAGGCATCGTGCATGGTCGCCACGACGTACAGGCCCTGGGCTGCGATTTCTACGTATTTTCCAGCCACAAGCTCTACGGCCCGGACGGCGTCGGCGTGCTGTTCGGTCGCAACGCTGCCCTGCATCACCTGCGCCACTGGCAGTTTGGCGGCGAGATGGTGCAGCAGGCAGATTATCAAGGCGCCAGCTTCCGCCCTGCCCCACTGGGGTTCGAAGCCGGCACGCCGCCCATTGCCGGCGTGATCGGCCTGGGTGCCACCCTGGATTACCTGAGCTCACTGGATCAGCACGCCGTGACCGCCCATGAAGCGGCACTGCACGACTATTTGCTGCGCGGGCTGAAAGCACGCAATGGCGTGCGCGTACTGGGATCACCGCAAGCAGCGCTGGTGAGCTTTGTGGTGGACGGTGTGCATAACGCCGACCTGGCTCACCTGTTGACCGAGCAAGGCATCGCCGTGCGCGCCGGGCATCATTGTGCAATGCCGCTGCTCAAGGCCATGCACTTATCCGGCGCCATTCGAGTGTCCCTGGCGCTGTACAACGACTCCGATGACTTGGAGCGCTTCTTTGAAGCGTTGGACCAGGCGCTGGATATGTTGCGATGAGCTTGCCAGTGGACGCGATGGCTGCGCTGCAGGCATTCCAGGCTGTCGGCGGTTGGGAGCAGCGCGCGCGGATGCTGATGCAATGGGGCGAGCGACTGCCCGCGTTGGCGGATGATGAAAAGGTCGACGCCAACCTGGTGCAAGGCTGTGAAAGCCTGGTGTGGTTGGTGGGGCATTTGCAGGACGGCCATTGGCAGTTTGCTGCCAGCAGCGAGGCAAGGATGATTCGCGGGTTGGTGGCGCTGTTGCTGGCGCGGGTCAATGGGGTGTCGGCTGATGAACTGCAAGCGGTGGATTTGCCGGGTTGGTTTGCACAACTAGGCCTGTCCCGGCAGCTGTCACCATCGCGCACCAACGGCTTGAATGCAGTCCTGCAACGTATGCGCGAACTAAGCCATACACACAACTGAATGTGGGAGGGGGCTTGCTCCCGATGGCGGCGTATCAGCCACCAGATCTATCAATCTGACACTCCAACTTGATAGCAACCGACGGTAACCACGATGCGAAGCGAGCCGCTCTTGACCTTGATCTGCTTTTGATCTCAGGCGCCCCGTTAAACCACGCTGGTCGGAATTCGACAGGGATTTGGGGGGTAAACCGGCAGGGATGCCGGTTTAGCCGCCCCGCGCCATGGATGGCGCGTGGCGGCGGCCCCCCCAAATCCATGGCGGATTACGGGCACACCGAGCCTGAGCGAGGTGCCGAGTGGTGGGGCAAGAGCGTTTTGCTTACTTTTGCGCTGTTTGTTCAAAAGTGAGCCGCCGTAAGGGCGGAACCCATAGCGGCCGTTACCCAAATAACGGATATGTACTCAGTCTGATCCAACATCCTGGTCGGCCCTGAGGCCGCCATCGGGAGCAAGCCCCCTCCCACATTTTGAACGGTGTAAAGCTCTGAGACTCAGAGGGGCTTGACCCGCTCCGAAGGTCTGCGCACACCAGCCACAATCTTATCTACCGCTTTGGTCGCCGCGACCATGCCGAACGAAGCGGTCACCATCATCACCGCGCCAAACCCTCCGGCGCAGTCCAGCTTGACCCCATCCCCGACAAAACTCTTCTGTAAACAGATGCTGCCGTCCGGCTTGGGATAGCGCAGCTGCTCAGTGGAAAACACGCAGGGCACGCTGTAATGGCGGGTCACAGTGCGGGAGAAACCATAGTCGCGGCGCAGGGTGGAGCGCACTTTCGAGGCCAGGGGGTCATTAAAGGTACGGTTCAGGTCGCACACTTGGATCAACGTGGGATCAATCTGCCCGCCGGCGCCGCCGGTGGTGATGATCTGGATCTTGCGGCGCTTGCACCAGGCGATCAGCGCCGCCTTGGCGTTGACGGCGTCGATGCAGTCGATCACGCAGTCGATGTTCGGGGTGATGTACTCGGCCATGGTGTCGCGAGTGACGAAATCCGCCACCGCATGCACGGTGCAATCCGGATTGATGCCTCGCAGACGCTCGGCCATTACCTCGACCTTGGGCTTGCCCACGGTGCTATCCAGGGCATGCAACTGCCGGTTGCTATTGCTGACGCAGACATCGTCCAGATCAAACAGTGAAATCTCGCCCACCCCGCAACGGGCAATCGCTTCCGCCGCCCAGGAGCCTACGCCGCCGACGCCGACAATTGCCACATGGGCCGCTTTCAAGCGTTCCAGGCCCTCAATGCCGTACAAGCGGGCGACGCCTGCAAACCGCGGATCTTCTGTACTCATGATCATTACCCCAAAAACCGGCGCGCATTATGGACTACAGAGCGACAAGTTCGAAGCTTCCAGCTACAAGTAAAGAACTTAGGTGAACTTTCGCAGACTAATGTCCGGCTTTTCCTTGTCTGCTATACGCTCAGGAAGGGGCCGGTGTAGGATGCGCGCCGTTCGGCGTAGGCCGACACCTCTTTTCGTTCCACACCTTTTGGAACCCGAAATCGCCATGTCATCGCGTAAATTTGGACTCAACCTGGTGGTAGTGCTGGCAATTGCCGCGCTGTTCACCGGCTTCTGGGCGCTGATCAACCGCCCGGTCACCACTCCCAACTGGCCTGAACAGATCTCCGGGTTTTCCTACTCGCCGTTCCAGCAGGGCCAGTACCCGCAGAAAAACCAGTTCCCCACTGATGAACAGATGCGTCAAGACCTGGCAATCATGAGCAAGTTGACGGATAACATCCGTACCTACTCGGTCGACGGCACCCTGGGCGACATCCCCAAGCTGGCCGAAGAGTTCGGCCTGCGCGTGACCCTGGGGATCTGGATCAGCCCGGACCTGGAACGCAACGAGCGTGAAATCCAGCGCGCCATCGAAATCGCCAACACCTCGCGCAGTGTTGTGCGCGTGGTGGTCGGCAACGAGGCGTTGTTCCGAAAAGAAATCACCCCAGAAGCCCTGATCGTGCTGCTGGACCGGGTGCGCGCCGCGGTAAAAGTACCGGTGACCACCTCCGAGCAATGGCACATCTGGGAAAAGAACCCGCAACTGGCCAAGCACGTTGACCTGATTGCCGCGCACATCCTGCCATTCTGGGAATACATCCCGATGGACAAGGCCGGCCAATACGTGATCGACCGCGCCAAAGACCTGAAGAAAGCCTTCCCGAAAAAACCGCTGCTGCTGTCGGAAGTTGGCTGGCCGAGCAACGGCCGTATGCGCGGTGGCAATGAGTCGTCCCCAGCCGACCAGGCGATTTACCTGCGCACGCTGGTGAACAAGCTCAATCGCCAGGGTTATAACTACTTCGTGATCGAGGCCTTTGACCAGCCTTGGAAGGTCAGCGACGAAGGCTCGGCGGGCGCGTATTGGGGCGTGTTCAACGCCGCACGCCAGCAGAAATTCAATTTTGAAGGCCCGGTGGTGGCGATCCCGCAATGGCGCGTACTGGCCATCGGCTCGGTGGTGCTTGCACTGCTGTCACTGACCCTGCTGATGATCGACGGCTCGGCCCTGCGTCAACGCGGTCGTACTTTCCTGACCTTTGTCGCGTTCCTGTGTGGGTCAGTGCTGGTCTGGATCGGCTACGACTACAGCCAGCAATACAGCACCTGGTTCAGCGTCACCGTGGGCATCCTCCTCGCCCTGGGCGCCCTCGGTGTGTTTATCGTGTTGCTGACCGAAGCCCACGAACTGGCAGAAGCGGTGTGGACCCACAAGCGTCGGCGTGAATTCCTGCCGGTGATCGGGGATTCGCACTACCGCCCGAAAGTGTCCATCCATGTGCCGTGCTACAACGAGCCGCCGGAGATGGTCAAACAGACCCTCGACGCCCTGGCCGCCCTCGATTACCCGGACTACGAAGTCCTGATCATCGACAACAACACCAAGGACCCTGCGGTGTGGGAACCGGTGCGTGACTACTGCGAAACCCTGGGCCCGCGCTTCAAGTTCTTCCACGTCGCCCCTCTGGCTGGTTTCAAGGGTGGCGCGCTGAACTACTTGATCCCGCACACCGCCAAGGATGCTGAAGTGATCGCGGTGATCGACTCGGACTACTGCGTGTCGCCCAACTGGCTCAAGCACATGGTGCCGCACTTCGCCGACCCGAAAATCGCTGTGGTGCAGTCGCCCCAGGATTACCGCGACCAGAACGAAAGCACCTTCAAGAAGCTCTGCTATGCCGAATACAAGGGCTTCTTCCATATCGGCATGGTCACCCGCAACGACCGCGACGCGATCATCCAGCATGGCACCATGACCATGACCCGGCGCTCAGTGCTTGAAGAGTTGGGCTGGGCCGACTGGTGCATCTGTGAAGACGCCGAGCTGGGCCTGCGCGTGTTCGAGAAAGGCCTGTCGGCGGCCTATTACCACGACAGCTACGGCAAGGGCCTGATGCCGGACACCTTTATCGACTTCAAGAAACAGCGTTTCCGCTGGGCCTATGGTGCGATCCAGATCATCAAGCGCCACACCGCCAGCCTGTTGCGCGGCAAGGACACCGAGCTGACCCGTGGCCAGCGTTACCACTTCCTCGCTGGCTGGCTGCCGTGGGTGGCCGATGGCATGAACATCTTCTTTACCGTCGGCGCGCTGTTGTGGTCGGCGGCAATGATCATCGTGCCGACCCGGGTCGACCCACCGTTGCTGATTTTCGCTATCCCGCCATTGGCGTTGTTTGTGTTCAAGGTCGGCAAAATCATCTTCCTCTACCGTCGTGCGGTAGGCGTGAACTTGAAAGATGCGTTCTGCGCCGCGCTGGCCGGGTTGGCGCTGTCCCACACCATCGCCAAGGCGGTGCTGTATGGCTTCTTCACCACCAGCATTCCGTTCTTTCGTACGCCGAAAAACGCGGATAACCACGGCTTCTGGGTGGCGATCTCCGAAGCCCGCGAAGAAATGTTCATCATGCTGCTGCTGTGGGGCGCCGCGCTGGGGATCTACCTGGTACAGGGCCTGCCCAGCAACGACATACGCTTCTGGGTAGTGATGCTGCTGGTGCAATCGCTGCCGTACGTAGCGGCGCTGATCATGGCGTTTCTGTCGTCGCTGCCCAAGCCCGCACCGAAGGCAGAGCCTGTGCCTGCGGTGTAAAAACTTGCGCAAAGCACTAAACGGCGGCCTCTGGCCGCCGTTTTGCTATAAGATAACGGCCCTTTTGTGTGCCTTACACCCATCACTGTAGGAGCGAGCTTGCTCGCGAAAATCGTTAACGATGACGTGGGCATCCTGAATGCACGCGGTGCCCTTGAGTTTTTCGCGAGCAAGCTCGCTCCTACAGTTAGAACGTCGCCGCCTCGATTTCCGGAGTTTCCCCATGACGGCCCATGCCGACCTTTCGCCGACCCTTCAACTTGCCATCGACCTGATCCGTCGCCCCTCGGTCACGCCGATCGATGCCGATTGCCAGAAGCTGATGATGCAGCGCCTGGGCGACGCCGGTTTTGCGCTTGAACCGATGCGCATCTTCGACGTGGACAACTTCTGGGCCACCCACGGCAAGCATGAGGGCCCGGTGTTGTGCTTCGCCGGTCACACCGACGTAGTACCGACCGGCCCGGTGCAGGCCTGGCAGAACGACCCGTTCGATGCGTTGATCGATGAAAATGGCATGCTCTGCGGGCGTGGCGCGGCGGACATGAAAGGCAGCCTGGCGGCGATGCTGGTGGCGGCTGAACGCTTCGTCAGCGACTACCCGGACCACAAGGGGTCGGTAGCGTTCCTGATCACCAGCGACGAAGAAGGCCCGGCGCACCACGGCACCAAGGCCGTGATCGAACGCCTGGCGGCACGCAAGGAGCGCCTGGACTGGTGCATCGTCGGCGAACCGTCGAGTACCACCCTGGTGGGCGATGTGGTCAAAAATGGCCGTCGCGGCTCCCTCGGCGCCACCCTGACCGTACGCGGTGTACAGGGCCACGTGGCCTACCCGCACCTGGCGAAGAACCCGATCCACCTCGCCGCGCCGGCCCTGGCGGAACTGTCTGCCGAGCACTGGGATGACGGCAACACCTTCTTCCCGCCGACCAGCTTCCAGATTTCCAACCTCAACTCCGGCACCGGCGCCACCAACGTGATCCCCGGTGACCTGACGGCGGTGTTCAACTTCCGCTTCTCCACCGAATCCACCGTCGAGGGCCTGCAACAACGGGTCGCGGCGATCCTGGATAAACACGGCCTGGACTGGCACGTGGAGTGGGCACTGTCGGGCCTGCCGTTCCTCACCGAGCCGGGGGCTCTGCTGGATGCGGTATCCGCCAGCATCAAGGCGATCACCGGACGTGAGACCAAGGCGTCCACCAGCGGCGGTACCTCCGATGGGCGCTTTATTGCCACCCTGGGTACCCAAGTGGTCGAACTGGGCCCGGTCAACGCGACTATCCACCAGGTCAATGAACGCATCCTGGCCAGCGACCTCGATGTACTGACCGAGATCTATTACCAGACCCTGATCAAGTTGCTCGCCTGATGCTTGCCTGCCCCATTTGCAGCGCACCGCTCAACGCGGTGGACAATGGCGTGGCCTGCGCGGCCGGGCACCGTTTCGACCGCGCGCGCCAGGGTTACCTGAACCTGTTGCCGGTGCAGCACAAGAACAGCCGCGACCCGGGCGACAACCTGGCCATGGTCGAGGCACGCCGTGACTTCCTCAACGCCGGGCACTACGCCCCGGTGGCCAAGCGCCTGGCCGAGCTGGCCGCCGAGCGCGCGCCGCGGCGCTGGGTCGACATCGGCTGTGGCGAGGGTTACTACACCGCGCAGATCGCCGAGGCCCTGCCCCATGCCGATGGCTATGCCCTGGATATCTCCAAGGAAGCGGTCAAGCGCGCGTGTAAACGTAACCCTGACCTAACCTGGTTGATCGCCAGTATGGCCCGTGTGCCATTGGCCGATGCCAGCTGCCAGTTCCTCGCCAGCGTGTTCAGCCCGCTGGATTGGCAAGAAGCCAAGCGCCTGCTCAGCCCCGGCGGCGGCTTGATGAAGGTCGGCCCGACCAGCGGCCACTTGATGGAACTGCGCGAGCGCCTATACGACGAAGTGCGCGAATACACCGACGACAAACACCTGGCCCTGGTGCCGGACGGCATGAGCCTTGCGCACAGTGAAACCCTGGAATTCACCCTGAGCCTGGCCGCCCCCAAAGACCGCGCCAACCTGTTGGCGATGACGCCCCACGGCTGGCGTGCCAGCGCCGAGCGTCGCAGCGAGGTGATCGAGGCGGCTGAGCCACTGCTGGTCACTGTGTCGATGCGCTACGATTATTTCGTGCTTCAATAACCGCCTTTCAAGCATCCGCGAATGGATTTTCGAATCCCGCAACGAGGAACATCCATGCGCCAACCCGATATTGAGATTTACCTGAAAGACGCCGACGTCGATCACAAGGCCATCGCCGCCTGGCTCGGCGCCGCCCTGGGGCCGTGCACCGAGTGGGTCCAGAAAGGCCAGACCTACAAGTGCAAGGCCGGCAGCGTGCCGGTCACCTGGCTGCCCAAGGCTGTTGGCAAATGGAACAGCCTGTACCTGGAAAGCGACCAGACCCCGTGGGACGACGACATCGCCTGCGCCCGTGCCGCATTTGCCGCGCTGAATGTCGAAGTGCGCTGCGCACCGGGGACGTGGGTCGAGGAAGAAGGAGAGGAAAGTGCCGACACCTGGATTCGCATCAGCATAGACGGTGAAGAACAGATCACCTGGAAGACCACCTGATCCCGAGCTGCAGACCCAATCAAAATGTGGGAGGGGGCTTGCTCCCGATGCAGAGTGTCAGTCACTAAATATAGAGACTGACCCACCGCTATCGGGAGCAAGCCCCCTCCCACATTGGTTCAGTAGTGAACTTACAAACCGACCACATCCTCGGCCTGCAAGCCCTTCTCCCCCGTCACCACAGCGTATTCCACCTGCTGGCCCTCGGCCAACGAACGGTGGCCTTCACCTCGAATGGCGCGGTAGTGCACAAACACATCCTTGCCATCCTCACGCTGAATAAAGCCGTAGCCCTTTGCATCGTTGAACCACTTCACACTGCCCGTTTCTCGCGTTGCCATCAGTTCACTCCCACTTAGTTTTTATTGTTGAGTCGGTTGCATTGAACCGCCGAGTATAAGACAGGCTCAAAAACCATCAACTCAAGTTTACATCGCTGCTTTTTTGCCGATTTTCGGCGAATACGGCACACTACCCGCCCGAGCGCCTGCTCGGTTTTTTCCACTTGAAGCAGTTCGCCTATGACCCGCTCCCCGTTCCGCCGTCTGGTGTTTGGCACCTTGCGCCGACTGTTGTACCTCTGGGTTCGTTCCGAGACGATCAACCAGTCGTCCCTGACCCTTAACCTGGACCGCAGCCGGCCGGTTTTCTACGTCCTGCAATCCCCCTCCCTCACCGAGTTGGCCGTGGTCGATGCCGAGTGCACCAAGGCCGGCCTGCCGCGCCCGGTGCTGCCGGTATCGGTGGGGCCGTTGATGGAGCCCGCGGCGTTCTTCTACCTCACGCCGGATCCGGATTGGCTCGGCCGCCAGGACAAGCGCGGTACGCCGCCCACCCTGGCGCGCCTGGTCAATACCCTCACCGAACACGCCGAAGAGAATGCACAAATCATTCCGGTCAGCGTGTTCTGGGGCCAATCCCCCGAAAGCGAGTCCAGCCCGTGGAAGCTGTTATTCGCCGATAGCTGGGCGGTCACCGGGCGCCTACGCCGGTTGTTGAGCATCCTGATCCTGGGGCGCAAGACCCGCGTGCAATTCTCCGCGCCCATCAACCTGCGTGAATTGATCGAGCACAATAAAGGCCACGAACGCACCGTGCGCATGGCCCAGCGCATCCTGCGTGTGCACTTTCGTAACCTGAAGACGGCGGTGATCGGTCCCGACCTGTCCCACCGCCGTAATCTGGTGAAGGGCCTGGTCAATATGCCGCTGGTCCGCCAGGCCATCCTGGATGAGGCCGAACGCGAAAAGATCTCTCCGGAAAAAGCCAAGGCCCTGGCCCTGCGCTATGGCAACGAGATCGCTTCGGACTACACCTACACCGCGATCCGCTTCCTGGAAGTGGTGCTGAGCTGGTTCTGGAACAAGATCTACGACGGCATCAAGGTCAACAACATCGAAGGCGTGCAGAAGGTGGCCCAAGGCTACGAGGTGATCTACGTGCCTTGCCACCGCAGTCATATCGACTACCTGCTGCTGTCTTACCTGCTGTTCAAGAATGGCCTGACCCCACCGCACATCGCCGCCGGCATCAACCTCAACATGCCGGTGATCGGCAGTCTGCTGCGCCGTGGCGGGGCGTTTTTCATGCGCCGCACCTTCAAGGGCAACCCGCTGTACACCTCAGTGTTCAATGAATACCTGCATACCCTGTTCACCAAGGGTTTCCCGGTGGAGTATTTCGTGGAAGGCGGCCGTTCGCGCACCGGACGCATGCTGCAACCGAAAACCGGGATGCTGGCGATTACCCTGCGCAGCTTCCTGCGCTCCTCGCGCATGCCGATCGTGTTCGTGCCGGTATATATCGGCTATGAGCGTGTGCTCGAAGGCCGCACCTACCTGGGGGAACTGCGTGGCGCGAGCAAGAAGAAAGAATCGATCTTCGATATTTTCAAAGTGGTCGGCGCCCTCAAGCAGCGCTTTGGCCAAGTCGCCGTCAACTTCGGTGAACCGATCAAGCTGGCCGAATTCCTCGACGCCGAACAACCGGATTGGCGCGCCCAGGAACTGGGCCCGAACTACAAGCCGGCCTGGCTTAACGAAACCACCAACCGACTCGGCGAGCAGGTGGCGCGGCACTTAAACGAAGCTGCAGCGATCAACCCAGTGAACCTGGTGGCCCTGGCACTGCTGTCGACCACGCGCCTGGCCCTGGATGAGCAAGCCATGGCGCGCCAGTTGGACCTGTATCTGGCGCTGTTGCGCCGAGTGCCCTACTCGCCCCATACCACCCTGCCGGAAGGCGATGGCCTGGCGCTGATCAAGCACGTCAAGGACATGAAACTGCTGTCGGAACAGAGCGACGCCCTGGGCAAGATCGTCTACCTGGACGAACAGAACGCCGTCCTGATGACCTACTACCGCAACAACGTGCTGCACATTTTTGCCCTGCCGGCGTTGCTCGCGAGCTTCTTCCAAAGCAGCTCGCGGATGAGCCGCGAACAGATCCTGCGCTACACCCGCGCGCTCTACCCGTACCTGCAATCGGAGCTGTTCATCCGCTGGTCGCTGGAGGAGTTGGACACCGTGGTCGACCAATGGCTGGACGCGTTCGTCGAACAAGGCCTGTTGCGCTTCGAAAACAACGTGTACCTGCGCCCGGCACCGAGCTCGCGGCAGTTTGTGCTGCTGACGCTGCTGTCCAAAAGCATCGCCCAGACCCTGCAGCGCTTCTACATGGCGATCTCGCTGCTGCTCAACAGTGGCCAGAACAGCATCAGCGCCGAGGAGTTGGAAGACCTGTGCACGATCATGGCCCAGCGCCTGTCGATCCTGCACGGCCTCAACGCCCCGGAGTTCTTCGACAAGAGTCTTTTCCGACATTTCATCCAGACGTTGTTGGAGCAAGATGTGCTGCGCCGCGATGAAGCCGGCAAACTGAGCTATCACGACCTGCTTGGCGAGCTGGCCGAAGGCGCGGCCAAACGCGTGCTGCCGGCCGATATCCGCCTGTCAATCCGCCAGGTCGCCTTGCACCGCGTGGATGGTGCCGCCGAGACACCGGCCGAAGCAAATGCCGTCACACCTGAACAAAGCCGCTAGATTGACTGAGGCGCCGGGCGGATTCCGGCGCCGTTGAAAAGGAGCTGTACCATGAAAAAGATCATCCTCCTGGGCCTGACTGCCCTGCTCGGAGCTTGCCACTCGATAACCCCTACTCCGAAGGCCAGCCTCGACGGCGAAGTGTTCTACCTGCAACGCATCGCCTTGCCGCCTGCCGCCACACTGAGCGTCAGCCTGCAAGACGTGTCCCTGATGGACACTGCGGCCGTGACCCTCGCCGAACAGAAAGGCCCGGTCAAAGGCCAGGTGCCGCTGCCATTTCACCTGAGCTATGACCCGGCCCAGGTCAAGCCCGGTCACACCTACTCGGTGAGCGCTCGCATCGAGTTGGACGGCAAGCTACTGTTTATCACCACCGAGCGGCACGTCGTGCAGCTCAACGGCCAGGATCCCCAACCGCTGCGCCTGCGGGTCGATGCGGTCGCACACTGATCATTCCAACGTCATAAGGAAGCGCCAATGCTCCGTAAAACTCTTCGCCTTACTGCCCTGTGCGCCGGGCTGATGTTCGGCGCCAATGCCATGGCCCTGGATCTCGGTAGCCTGTCCCAGGGCGACGCCAGCGGCGGCCTCAAGGATGCCTTGACCCAAGGTGCGCAGATCGCCGTGAAGCAATTGGGTAAGCCTGGTGGTTTCAGCGACAACCCGGAAGTGAAAATCGGCCTGCCGGGCAAACTCGGCAAAGTCGCCGACAAGCTGAAAATGTTTGGCATGGGTGACCAGGTCACACAGCTGGAAACCAGCATGAACGCGGCGGCTGAAACCGCCGTGACCCAGGCCCAGCCGATTCTGGTCAACGCCGTGAAGAAGATGAGTGTGACCGACGCCAAGGGCATTCTCAGTGGTGGTCAGGACTCCGCCACTCAATACCTGGACAAAAGCAGCCGAGAGGAAATCCGCGCCAAGTTCCTGCCCATCGTCAAGGCCGCCACCGACAAGGTCGGCGTGGCCCAGCAGTACAACGCCCTGGCCGGCAAGGCCGCAGCTTTCGGTGCGGTGGATGCCAAGAGCGCCAACGTCGAAAACTATGTGACCGAGCAAGCACTGGACGGGTTGTTCAAGATGATTGCGCAACAGGAAGAGACCATTCGCAAGAATCCCGCAGCTGCGGCTACGAGCCTGGCCAAGAAAGTATTTGGCACCCTATAACCCTTGTGGGTAAGCGCAACGTTGAAAATTGAGAACGCCCTGACTCTTTCAGGGCGTTTTTTGCAAAGCCTAAGTACCGGGCTCTTACGACAAGTACTCACTACCTTTCGCTTTGACAAATATGCTCAATAGAGAATGGGCCGGTTCGACAAAATGTTGCTGTTATGAGCAACGGACGAACTCGCATTGCTGTTGAGGTTATTGTTGTCGTTGTTGATATTGACATTGACGGGCTGGTTGCAGCCGCCGCCACCATGTCTAGAACCGTACCCCATCATTAATCCCATCATTGATCCCATCGTTGATCCCATCACGAGGCCGGCAAACTGTGTCGGTAGCGTCACTAAATTTAAAAGCATACACACTCCTTAAGAATTTGATTCACACCAAAACCCGGCTCACCGTGCTCCATACGCCAGCAGCCTGAGGCCGAGTAATCCTTGTGTGGTATTTTGATAAAAAAGGTTCCTACCCCGTGTACGAAACGCGACGCAAATCTAGTAGGCCTTTATATTCAGCGGGCAACCTGCGCCCTATCTGTAGAACGACGTGAGTGGTGTCTGCCCACGATAAACATGCGGTAGATCGTGATTAGCGTAGGTGTGATGAGGATATTGATGACCATGAACGCCTGCTCGGGTCTGCGAAAAACTCGGGCGAACAGGATGTTGGTGACCTGAAGCTGGCCGGTGGTGCTCGGAACTATCAACGGAGGGGCGATCCTCCTTCTGGCTCGTTAGGAAATTGCTGAGTAGAGACCCTAGGAACGCGCCCTTGAAACTTGCAATTGCAGACAACAGAAACATAAGAACTCCCTGAAAACTTGCTTCAAACGGACCACCGATTGGGTGAGCCCTTCCCATGTGCCTGCTGGGCAGGCACAGGTAAGTGGAGTTCCAACGTAATTCGTTCCTGCCGCGGCGCACGGCCTTTGCATCTTCATGTAAGTAACAAGAGGCGTTGTCTGAACGTAGGCAACACGATTACGCGACGCCCTTCCTCACTCGAAACCATGCGGCGTACAGGGCTGGCAGGAACAGCAGCGTCAACGCTGTCGCCACAATCAATCCGCCCATGATCGCCACGGCCATCGGCCCGAAGAACACGCTACGCGACAGCGGAATCATCGCCAGTACGGCCGCCAGGGCCGTCAGCACGATGGGTCGGAAGCGTCGGACGGTGGCTTCGATAATCGCCTGCCAGGGTGCCAGGCCGGCCTTGATGTCCTGCTCGATCTGGTCCACCAGGATCACTGAGTTGCGCATGATCATCCCCGACAAGGCGATGGTGCCGAGCATGGCAACGAAACCGAAGGGTTGGCGGAATACCAGCAGAAACAGGGTGACGCCGATCAACCCCAGTGGCGCGGTAAGGAATACCATCGCGGTGCGTGAGAAGCTGCGCAATTGCAGCATCAGTAACGTCAGTACCACCACAATGAACAGCGGCACACCCGCCTTCACCGAGTTCTGCCCACGAGCGGAGTCCTCAACCGTGCCGCCCACGTCCAGCAGGTAGCCGTCCGGCAGTTCGGCACGCACCTGTGCAAGGGTCGGCAGGATCTGCTGGACCAATGTCGCCGGTTGTTCCTTGCCGTAGATATCGGCGCGCACGGTCACTGTCGGCAGGCGATTGCGGTGCCAGATTATGCCCTCTTCAAAACCATATTCGAGGGTGGCGATCTGCGACAGCGCCACGCTTTTACCGTTGTTAGTCGGCACCGCCAGGCTTGGCAGCCGCGACAACTCGGTACGTTCATGGACAGTGCCGCGCAGGAGGATCTCGATCAATTCATTGTCCTCCCGGTATTGGCTGACACTGGAACCGGTCAAGGAACTCTGCAGGAACTTCGACAGGTTGGCGGTGCTCACGCCGAGGGCACGCGCGCGGTCCTGGTCGATGTTCAGGTAGACGATTTTGCTCGGTTCTTCCCAATCCAGGTGTACGTTGACCACATGGGCGTTTTCGCGAACCTTGGCCGCCACTTTGCGGGCCAGTGCGCGGACTTCTTCAATGTGCTCGCCAGTCACACGAAACTGCACCGGGTAACCCACGGGCGGGCCATTCTCCAGGCGGGTGACCCGCGAGCGCAGGTCGGGGAATTGCTCGTTGAGCGTTCCGATCAGCCAGGTGCGCAGGCTTTCACGTTCCTCAATGGTGTTAGCCAGCACCACAAACTGCGCAAAGCTGGCGGCCGGCAATTGCTGGTCCAAAGGCAGGTAAAAGCGCGGCGAGCCGGTGCCCACATAGGCCACGTAATTGTTGATGCCGGCGTGTTCCTTGAGCAACGTCTCCAGGCGCTTGACCTGGTCGGCGGTGTTGCTCAGGGAGGCACCTTCGGCCAGTTTCAGATCGACCATCAGCTCCAGGCGCCCGGACGCCGGGAAGAACTGTTGCGGCACGAAGCGGAACAACGCAACCGAGCCAATGAACAACAGCAAGGTAAGGACGATGACCGTCTTACGCCGACGTACGCACCACTCCACCAAACGTCTTACGCGCTGGTAAAAAGGCGTGCCGTAGGGATCAGGACCATCGGCGCCATGCTTGGCTGCATGAATCTTCGCAAGGTCCGGCAGGAGCTTTTCCCCCAGGTAGGGTACAAACACCACGGCGGCTACCCAGGACGCCAGCAAGGCGATGGTCACTACCTGGAAGATCGAACGGGTGTATTCGCCAGTGCTCGATTGCGCGGTGGCAATCGGCAGGAAGCCCGCCGCCGTGATCAACGTACCGGTGAGCATGGGGAACGCGGTGCTGGTCCAGGCGAAGCTGGCAGCCTTGAGGCGGTCGTAGCCCTGCTCCATTTTGATCGCCATCATTTCCACGGCGATGATCGCGTCATCCACCAGCAAGCCCAGGGCCAGGACCAAGGCGCCGAGGGAAATCTTGTGCAGGCCGATGCCGAGGTAATACATAGTGGCAAAGGTCATCGCCAGTACCAGCGGAATCGCCAGGGCAACCACCATGCCGGTACGCACACCGAGGGAGAAAAAACTCACCAGCAATACAATCGCCAATGCTTCGGCGAGTACTTGAACGAATTCGCCGACACTGGTCTTCACCGCTGCCGGTTGGTCCGACACCTTGCGCAGCTCCATGCCTGCAGGAAGGTTCTTCTGCAAGCGTGCGAATTCACCTTCAAGGGCTTTACCCAGCACCAGAATATCCCCACCGTCACGCATGGCCACGGCCAGGCCGATGGCGTCTGCGCCCATATAACGCATGCGCGGTGCCGGAGGGTCATTGAAGCCACGGTGGATGTCGGCCACATCACCGATGCGGAAGGTGCGATCCCCCACACGGATCGGGAAGTTGCGGATTTCCTCCACGGTTTTGAAATTGCCCGATACCCGCAACTGCACGCGCTCGCTCGGGGTTTCAAAGAAACCGGCGGTCGAGACCGCATTTTGTTCCTGCAAGGCCTGCTGTACCGCGGCCAATGGCAACCCGAGGGTGGCGAGCTTGAGGTTGGACAGTTCGATCCAGATTTTCTCGTCCTGCAGGCCAAGCAGCTCGACCTTACCTACGTCCGGAACCCGCTGCAGTTGAATCTGGATGCGGTCGGCGTAGTCCTTGAGCACGGCATAGTCAAAGCCATCGCCGGTCAGCGCATAGATGTTGCCGAAAGTGGTGCCGAATTCATCGTTGAAAAACGGTCCCTGGATATCCGGCGGCAAGGTCTGGCGGATGTCGCTGATTTTCTTGCGCACTTGGTACCACAGCTCAGGGATCCGTACCGAAGGCATCGAATCGCGAGCCATGAAGGTCACCTGTGATTCACCGGGGCGCGAGAAGGACACGATGCGCTCGTACTCACCGGTCTCCATCAGTTTTTTCTCGATGCGCTCGGTGACCTGGCGTGACACTTCCTGGGCCGTGGCGCCGGGCCAGTTGGTCTTGATCACCATGGCCTTGAAGGTAAAGGGCGGGTCTTCGCTTTGCCCCAGCTTGGTGTAGGACAAGGTGCCGATCACCGCCAGCAGGATCATCAGGAACAGCACGATCTGGCGATTACGCAACGCCCATTCGGAGAGATTGAAACCCATGGGACTACTCCTTGGCCGCCAGATTCACCACACGGTTGGAGCGATCCACCGGGCGCACTTGCTGGCCCTCATGGAGCACATGCACGCCTGCGGCAACCACCCAGTCGGTGGGGGTCAAGCCTTCCAGTACCGGCACGGTTTTTTCGCCAAAGGCGCCAATGCGCACCGGGGTGCGCTCAAGCGTGTTGTCCGGTTGTACGCGCCAGACATAAGACGCGCCATTCTCGGCGCTGAGGGCAGACAGCGGCACCGACAGTGGAATGACACCGTCAGCTTGTATGAACACACGGGCACTTTGGCCCAGCTCGGCGGGTACTTTGCCACCCGTGAAGGCCACGCGAGCGGCGAAGGTGCGTGATTTCGGGTCGGCGGCAGGTGACAGCTCTCGAATGCGCCCGGCGAAGCGTTGATCCGGCTGGCTCCACAATTCCACCGACACCGCTTGGTCAATCTTGAAACGGCCAAAGCCATGTTCGGGCAGGCTGATCAACACCTCACGCTCGCCATCGGTGGCTAGGGTGAACACAGTCTGGCCAGCGGAGACCACTTGGCCCACTTCCACTGCACGCTTTGCTATCACCCCTTCCTGGGGCGCACGCAGTACGGCGTAGCCGGCCTGGTTGCTCGAGACCTCGTGCTCGGCCTTGATCTGTCTGAGGCGTGCTTCACCCGCCCGGTAGAGGTTTTCAGAATTGTCGTACTGCGAGCGGCTGACCATCTGACGATCCATCAGGGTCTTGTAGCGATCACGCTCTGCGCGCACCAGGCTCAGGTTGGCCTCGGCGGCAGCCACTTGGGCACGGGTAGCTTCCAATTGCAGGCGCACGTCCTGGGGGTCGAGTTCGGCAAGCGGCTGGTTGGCCTTGACCCGCTCCCCCTCCTCCACCAGGCGCTTGCTGACTTTGCCACCGATGCGAAAGGCCAGGTCCGGCTCATAACGGGCACGCACCTCGCCGGGGTAACTGTCCATCGCCTGCGCGGAGGGTTGCGGTTGTACCACCATGGCTGGGCGGACGCTGGTTGGGGTCGCTTCTTCATGGCCGCAGGCGGCCAACAGGAAGACCAGGCTGACAGGCAAAGCAAGGGGCAGGACGGCGCTGCGCATGCTGAAGGACCTTTCGCAAATAGTGCTAGGAATAATTATACTGGCCGGTATGTTATTAATACCAAACTCGCCAGTCCAGTATTAAAGGTGAAAATGTCCGACAATCCTGTGAACACCGCCAGCCCCGGGCGTCCCAAGGACATGGCAAAACGCCAGGCAATCCTCGAAGCGGCAAAATCTCTGTTCTTGAGCAAGGGTTACGCAAGCACCAGTATGGATGCGGTCGCACTGGCGGCCGGCGTATCGAAACTCACCGTCTACAGCCACTTCACCGACAAGGAGACGCTGTTCACCGCCGCGGTGGTGGCCAAGTGTGAAGAGCAGTTGCCGGTGATGTACTTCGAGTTGCCCGCAGGCATGCCCGTCGAGACGGTGCTGCTGAACATCGCACGGGGCTTCCATCGGCTGATCAACAGCGAGGAGTCGGTGAACCTGCATCGCCTGATGATGACCAGCGGCAATCAGGACGTGAAACTCTCAAAGATCTTCTTTGAAGCCGGCCCCATGCGCATGCTGCAAGGCATGGAGCGCCTGCTCGGCAAGATTGACCAGAGCGGTGCCCTGCGCATCGATAAACCATTCAAGGCAGCCGAACACTTCTTTTGCCTGCTCAAGGGCACGGCGAATTTTCGCTTGTTGTATGGCTGCGGCGGGCAACTGAGCGCCGTAGAGGCCGAGGAACATGTGCAGGAGGTCGTGAGGTTGTTTATGCGCGCGTTCAGGCCCTGAACCCATCGTCCCCACGCGCCTGCGTGGGAACGGCCAGCTTCAGGGTTTCAAGGCTTTTTTAGCATAGATGTCATAACGGCTGGATTTACCGTCCAATGCATGGCTCGGCTTCGGCCCGTCAATGCAAGGCGCCTTGCGCGGGCGCTTGACCACCACGCGGTGGCTGGCCAGCGCCAGGGCAGCCGCGAGCAACGCCGGTGCATCCGGATCATCGCCTACCAGCGGCCGGAACAGGCGCATTTCCTTCTTCACCAGGGCAGTTTTCTCACGGTGCGGAAACATCGGATCAAGGTAGATCACCTGCGGCGGCTCACCTTCCCAATTAAGCATCACGTCGATGGAGTTGCCCTTGAGCAGCTGCATGCGCGCCACAATCGGTGCCACTTCAACATCTTGCGCAGCCCGTGCCAGGCCGTCTTCGAGCAAGGCGCCGATCAACGGCTGGCGCTCGATCAGGCTCATCTCGCACCCCAGGCTGGCGAGTACGAACGCGTCCTTGCCCAAGCCAGCCGTGGCGTCCAGCACCCGGGGCCGCACGCCTTGGGCGATGCCCACGGCCTTGGCGATCATCTGCCCGCTGCCACCGCCATATAGACGCCGGTGCGCCGCCCCGCCCTCGACAAAGTCGACCCGCACGGGCCCCGGCGCATCAGGCCCAAGCTGTTGCAGTTGCAGGCCCTGCTCCCCGACTTGCAGGGAAAAATCCGCATCCGCCACCTGCAGGGGCAAACCCAACAGCGTAGCCCACTGCTCGGCGCGGGCCTGGAAACTGTCGGCCAACGCCTCGACCTGGATGCGGCTGGCCGCTGGTTGTTCGCTCATCAATCGCTACGCTCGAAAATATTAAGGATCGGCCAAAAACGGCCGATAAAAACAACAGTCAGGTATTTTGCCAGAGCTGAGCGACGACCGAGAAAAATGTCAGACATTCTTCCTCTAACCATCGGTGTACTGCCGACCCACAACCATTACGGCCTACGCAATACCCAAGCGCTGGCCGGGGTGAGTCATGTGTGGCAGGACTTCTTCGCCCGGGCATTGGCCGAGCAGCTCGGTGAAACACCGCAGGCGCTGGCCGCCAAGGCGCCAGCACCGCTGGACCCAGCGGTTGAGCCCAGTGAAGGCGCCGACTTGTTGTCGCAGATCCTCACCCAACGTGAGTGCGAGGTGAAAGACACCGAGATCGCGCCGCCCGAGCCGCTGTTCCTGCCGATAGCCGAATTCGAAACCGAACTGCTGCCACCGGCCGCGACACCGTTCCCGGAAGACGAAATCATCGCCCAACAGCGCCTGCAGGATTTCGACAGTGGCTGGGTACGGCCGATTGTCCTGAACGCCGGCCAACCGCTGCCAGCGCCAGGCCCGGCGCCGCAGCCACGCCCCCTGCACCTGCCGATTGCCGAGTTCGAACTGGACCTGTTGCCACCGGCTGCTGCGCCTTACCCTGAAGAAGAGCTCATGGAACAGCAAAAGGCCTTGGATTTCGACTACTACTGGGCACGCCCGCTGGTCACCCAAAACCTGCGCCTGGCCGCTTAAACCTCAGCGACACACCCACCACCGCCCCATATCCAGATGAAAGTGGTTGCGATGCGCCGCGTTGTAGTCAGGGCTCAATACCACGTTGAAATCGCCGCAAGCGCCATCGCGTACCTGGCGCAGGAACCGCGCACCGTCACCCTCCCCCGGCCAATCCTTGAGCACGCTGATGCTGCGCCCATCCGCCAGGCGAAAACCGGCGATGTCCAGGGCATTGGCCGAAGCGTGCTGACTGATTCGCCCTTCGGCTCGGTTGTAGACATTGCGACAGGCAAAGCTGCCCAAATGCTCGACGCGACTCACCCTCTGGCTAAAAATCGCCTGGGCCGCCGGTTGCAGACTGTGACGCTCGAACAAGGCAAACGCCACGGCCAGCGGGCAACTGGCGAGAAAGCTGCTGCTCAAGGCCACGTCAGCGCCCTGCACCCGCAAGATATTGCGCAAGGGGCACGCCGCATCGGTCGCGGTATCCGCCTGGCGACTCACCCGCAGGCCGGAGGTTTTCAACACCTGATCACACAGCGCCGGGTCATCCTGCAAACGGCTAAGCTTGTAGCGCGTCAGCAGGTTCGGGCTGGCGCGCACATCCAAAGGCGCCCAGGGATTCCATTCAGCCGGCATCGGCACCCAGCCACGCCAAACTCCCAGCGCGAACGCGCACGCCAGCAATAGCAACGCACCCGACACTTTTATCCAGCTCACGGCTCAGCCCTTGAAAAATTGAGTGGCCTGGGCATAAGACATCGAACGCTCGGTAAAGGTGAATGTGCCCTGTTCATGGACTTCCCGCGCAGCGCGATAGAATTCGCCATACGCCGCCAACGCCATGGCCGAGCCGATGCTGATGCGCTTGACGCCCATCGCGCTCAACTGTGCCACGCTGAGCTTAAGGCCACCGGACATCAACACATTCACGGGTTTAGGTGCCACAGCCTTGACCACCGCCAGCACCTCTTCGGCACTGCGCAAGCCCGGGGCATAAAGCACGTCGGCGCCGGCTTCGGCAAAGGCCTGCAGGCGCCGAAGGGTGTCGGGCAGATCGAGGCGGCCATGCAGGAGATTTTCTGCGCGGGCGGTCAGGGTGAAGGGGAATGGCAAACTGCGGGCGGCGGCGACGGCGGCCTCCACACGCTCAACAGCCAGATCAAAGGGATAGATCGGGTCTACGGCAATGCCCGTGGCATCTTCGATGGAGCCACCGACAATCCCGCTGGCCGCCGCCCGCAGGATGGTCTGGGCGCAGCCTTCGGGGGTATCACTGAAGCCGTTTTCCAAGTCCGCCGCGACCGGCAGCGTGGTGGCGTTGGCGATCATCGCAGCATTGAGCAGAGTGTCCTCGAGGGTCAGGGCGCCCTCCGCATCCGGCCGCCCCAGGCTGAATGCATAACCCGCGCTGGTGGTGGCCAGCGCCTCGAAGCCCAGGCTGGCGAGCATGATCGCGGAGCCGGCATCCCAGGGGTTGGGCATCACAAACGCGCGGTCACGCTCATGCAGGGCCTTGAAGGTTTCGGCGCGTAGGGCTTGGGCATCCATGACTGACTCCTGGCGAGAAAAGGAGCCTTAGAGTAACCCCAGTTGCTCCGCTTCGGGCGCTCGATGCAAGGTGGGCAGCGGCGGCAAGCCGGGCAGGCGCGCCATCAGCTTGGCGTGAAAGCGCAGGGCAAGTTGCGCGGCGAGGCGATTATCCGAAGTGTGCAGGAACATGTAGGGCGTACGCCCCTCTTCGATCCAACTGGCGATCTTTTCCACCCATGGGATCAGGAACGGATCGTTGGCCTCAAGCTGCGGATGGCCGATAAAACGCACCTGGGGAAACTGGGTCAGCGCCGCCGGGCGCGGTGGCACCCTGGGCTTTTTTGCTTGTGCATGCAGCACCGCCGCCGACGTGGAGGTGCAGCTGAACAGGGCACGGGGATCCAGGCAAATGCGCTCGACGCCACGGTCACGTAAAAGGCGGTTGAGCATGCGTTCGGCGTCGCCTTTGGCGAAGAACTGCTCATGCCTGACTTCCACGGCCAGCGGACGATCAATACCATCAAGGAACCCGGCCAGCTCAGCGAGGCGTTGCGGTGTAAAACCCTTGGAAAGTTGCAGCCACAGCGGCGAAACGCGCGCCCCCAGAGGGCTCATTAGCCCGACAAAACTTATCGCCGCCGGCAATTGCTCACGCAAGTCGCCGGCATGGCTGATATCCCCGGGAAATTTGGCGGTGAAGCGGAAGTCATCGGGCATGATGTCAGCCCAGCGCTGCACAGTGGCGGCCGAGGGGCGAGCATAAAATGTGGTATTGCCTTCAACGGCGTTGAAGACTTGGGAGTACAGGCCGAGATAATCGCTGGAACGAGCATCCAAGGGATACAGGTATTCGCGCCAGGCGTTTTCACTCCAGGACGGGCAGCCGATGTAGTAAGGCAACCCCATCAGATATGGATATCGAGACCCAGCACTTCCATATCCCATTCGACAAAGCCGGCAGTGGTCAGGTAACTGGCCAAGGCGGTGGCAACGCTTTTGCTCATGGAGCGGGGGAAGACCATGTCTTGCTGACGGGCGGGAACGCCGCTGGTACGGACACCTGCAGCACTTTGGGCGCGGGAGGGTGACTCAGAGTGGACTTCGATGAAGTCCGGCGAATCCTCGACCGAATCATCTACCGTCACGTTCGCCTTGCGCGGCTTACGCTTGAGTGGGTAGGACTGTGAGGAAAAGCCGTCTATACGCATACATGCAGACTCGGTATCAATGATGGCAATTTAGCGGCACTTTCCGTGGTGCGCAAATGCTCTGGTGATAACTAGAACACATAATTCGTAAAAGGTTTAAAAACTGCGGCAAATTCTGACGATTGGCGACATTTGCCACCGAATGCCTACATTCTTGACGTCAAATAATTCCGCGTTCGGCCTTGGTCTGCGCCACTTTATCGCGCAGGTAAACCGGTGCGGCCTGATCTGCCGCAATGGCCTCGCCGCGCTCGAATGCGAACCGTGCCAATGCCAGCAAATCTTCGGCATGGGGCAACATTGCAGCATCCTGTCCTGCCAACTGCACATTGATACGTTCGCCATAGCCCCAGCCCGTGCCGGCACCGAACCAATCTCCACTGGCATCACTCGGTAATGTCACCGCTTGCGGCGCCTGTACCGCTTCCACACCCACCAGACGCATTTCACCGGCGGTCTCGCGGTAGCAACCCCAATAGACCTCATCCATGCGCGCATCAATCGCCGCCGCCACTTGCGTGGCGCCGTGCTCACGCAATGCGCGCTGGGCCAGCACGGCGAGGTTGGACACCGGCAATACCGGACGCTCCAATGCAAAGGCCAGGCCCTGCACCACGCCGATGGCAATACGCACACCGGTAAAGGCACCGGGGCCACGACCGAAGGCGATGGCATCCACAGACGCCAGGGTGGTGCCGGCGTCTTCAAGTAACTGCTTGATCATCGGCAACAGCTTCTGCGCATGCAGGCGCGGGATCACCTCGTAGTGGCTCGTTACCTTGCCATCGTGCAGCAAGGCGACGGAGCAAGCTTCAGTCGCGGTGTCCAGGGCCAGCAGGGTGCTCATCGGTGTAGGTGTCCAAGTCGGAAAAAAGTGCGCCAGTATAAACAACAACGGCCCGCAAGCGGGCCGTTGTACACACGCGGATAGCTGAATCAGCTCAGCGCTTGCAACACCTTGGCGGTGATGGCTTCTACCGAACCTACGCCAGGGATATGGCTGTACTTCGGCTTGCCCTGGGCAGCGGACAGCTTCTGGTAGAAATCCACCAGCGGTTTGGTCTGGGAGTGGTAGACCGACAGGCGATGACGCACGGTTTCTTCGGTATCGTCTTTGCGCTGCACCAGGTCTTCGCCGGTGACATCGTCCTTGCCTTCCACTTTCGGCGGGTTGTAGACGATGTGGTAAACGCGGCCCGAGCCTTCGTGGACACGGCGGCCGGCAATACGCTGGACGATTTCTTCATCTTCAACCGCGATTTCGACCACGGCGTCCAATTCAACACCCGCCTTCACCAGCGCTTCAGCCTGGGGAATGGTGCGTGGGAAGCCGTCGAACAGGAAACCGTTCTTGCAATCGTCCTGGCTGATGCGCTCCTTGACCAGGTTGATGATCAGGTCATCGGAGACCAGGCCACCGCTGTCCATCACGCTCTTGGCGATCAGGCCCAGCTCGGTGCCAGCCTTGACGGCCGCACGGAGCATGTCGCCGGTGGAGATTTGTGGAATGCCGAATTTTTCAGTGATGAACTTTGCCTGAGTACCTTTACCGGCCCCGGGAGCTCCCAGCAGAATGACGCGCATCGATGTGCTCCTCAATTTTTTATAGAGATGACGCTCGGATTCGCCGCGTGGGGCCAATCTCGTAAAAATGTGGTTCCAGGCCGATCAAACGGCCAAAGGCTGATCAAGATACACAGCAGGCCCTTACCATACAAGCCGCCAAAAGTAGGAGAAACCCGCGCCCGGCATGCGTCAGCGACGGGGTGTGCCTGAGCGCAACCCGCTCCTTCAAACGATGACCGCCCTTTTCAGGGCGGTCATCGGGGTTTATCCGCAAGCCGTTGAGAACACGCGAGAAACCTCAACCGGTGTTGCGCAAACCGGCGGCAATACCGGCGACGGACACCAGCAGCGCCTGTTCCAGAGGGCTGTCTTGCGCCGCCTCCTGTTGACGCGAACGTGCCAGCAACTCGGCCTGTAACAAGTGCAAGGGGTCAAGGTAGGTGTTGCGCAGACGTATGAACTCCAGTGTGTCGGGGCTATGGGCCAGCAGCTGCGACTGGCCGGTCAGGCCAAGCACCACGCCACACGCCTGCGACAATAGGTCGCGTAAGTGCGCACCCAATGGCAGCAAGTCCGGCTGCACCAAGCGTTCGTCATAAAGACGGGCAATATCGGCATCCGCCTTGGCCAGCACCATTTCCAGCATGTCGATGCGCGTTCGGAAGAACGGCCACTGCTCACGCATCTGCTCCAGCAACGGGCCTTCACCCCGTTCCAGCGCCTTGCTCAATGCTGCTTCCCAACCGAGCCAGGCAGGCAGCATAAGGCGCGTCTGGGTCCAGCCGAAGATCCACGGAATGGCACGCAGGCTTTCAATACCACCGGCCCGGCGCTTGGCCGGACGACTGCCCAGGGGCAAACGACCCAGCTCCTGCTCTGGGGTGGACTGGCGGAAGTATTCAACGAACTGCGGATTTTCCCGTACCACGGCACGGTAAGCGCTGACACCGTCGGCCGCCAGTTCATCCATCAAATGACGCCAGGCCGGCTGCGGTGGTGGCGGCGGCAACAGGGTCGCTTCCAGCACGGCGGCCAGATAGAGATTGAGGTTTTGTTCGGCAATATCCGGCAGGCCGAACTTGAAGCGAATCATCTCGCCTTGTTCCGTGGTACGGAACCGCCCCGCCACCGAGCCCGGTGGCTGCGACAGGATCGCCGCGTGAGCCGGACCGCCGCCACGGCCGACCGTGCCGCCACGTCCGTGGAACAGCAGCAACTCAACTTGCTGCTCACGGCAAATATCCACCAGGCGCTCCTGCGCTCGATATTGTGCCCAGGCCGCAGCGGTAGTGCCGGCGTCCTTGGCCGAGTCCGAGTAGCCGATCATCACTTCCTGCGGGCCCTGCAACCGTGCGCGATAGCCCGGCAGTTGCAACAGCCGCTCCATCACGGGCCCGGCGTTATCCAGGTCGGCCAGGGTTTCGAACAGCGGTACCACGCGCATCGGCCGTTGTACGCCCGATTCTTTGAGCAGCAACTGCACCGCCAGCACATCCGACGCGGCGCCCGCCATGGAGATAACGTATGAACCCAATGATGCCGCCGGAGCCGCTGCGATTTCCTTGCAGGTATTCAAGACTTCGGCGGTGTCCGCCGACGGTTTGAAATAGCCTGGCAACAACGGCCGACGATTGGCCAGCTCCTGGGTGAGGAAGCTGATGCGCGCATCTTCGTCCCAGTCCTCATAACGCCCCAGGCCCAGGTAGTCAGTGATCTCGGTCATGGCCGCCGAGTGGCGGCTGGAATCCTGGCGCACATCCAGGCGCACCAGGAACAGGCCGAAGGTCACGGCGCGTCGCAGGCAGTCGAGCAGCGGGCCATCGGCAATCACGCCCATGCCGCATTCATGCAGCGACTGGTAGCACAACTCCAGCGGGTCCAGCAGGTCACGGTTGTCCTGCAACACTTCGGCAGGCGCCGGCGTACTGGCGGTCAACGACGCGTGGGCCCACTGCCGGGTGGCACGCAGGCGTTCACGCAGTTGCTTGAGCAACGCGCGATAGGGCTCGACGCTATCACCAACCTTGGCCTGCAACGCCGGGCTGGCTTGCTGCATCGACAACTCGGAGGCCAGGTGATCGACGTCACGCAAATACAGATCCGCCGCCATCCAGCGTGCCAACAACAGCACTTCACGGGTGACCGGCGCGGTGACATTCGGGTTGCCGTCACGGTCACCGCCCATCCACGACGCAAAGCGAATCGGCGCTGCCTCCAGTGGCAGGCGCAGCCCGGTAGCGGCAAACAGGGCCTGGTCAGCCTTGCGCAGGTAATTGGGAATGGCGTGCCAAAGCGAATGCTCGATGACCGCAAAGCCCCATTTGGCTTCGTCTACGGGGGTGGGCCGGATGCGACGGATTTCTTCGGTATGCCAGGCTTCAGCGATCAGTCGTTGCAGGCGTGTGCGGATCTGCTCGCGCTCGGCACTGGTAAGGTCACGGTGATCCTGCAAGGCCAATTGCGCGGCGATTGCATCGTATTTCTGGATCAGGGTGCGGCGGGCCACTTCGGTGGGGTGGGCGGTCAGTACCAGCTCGATCTCCAACCGCGCCAACTGACGGGCCAGGGACTCATCACTGTGGCCTTCGCTTTTAAGGCGCGCCAGCAACTCCGGCAAGACCCGGGATTCGAACGGCGCCGGTTGCGACTCGTCGCGTCGATGAATCAACTGATACTGCTCGGCAATGTTGGCCAGGTTGAGGAACTGGTTGAAGGCCCTGGCCACGGGCAGCAGTTCGTCTTCCTGCAGCTGGTTGAGACGGGTGCTCAACTCGTCGCCGGCGCCGCGGCGGTCGGCCTTGGCGCCTTTGCGGATCTGCTCGATCTTATCGAGGAAACCATCGCCGTACTGCTCTCGAATGGTATTGCCCAACAGCTCACCCAGCAGGTGAACATCCTCACGCAAGCGTGCATCGATATCACTCATCAGCCAATCTCCAGCCAGAAATCCGGGACGCGCAGGTGTTCCAGAGTGCCGCCCGCGTCGGTATCTG
Source organism: Pseudomonas khavaziana (assembly GCF_036704165.1). Classification (NCBI taxonomy): domain Bacteria; kingdom Pseudomonadati; phylum Pseudomonadota; class Gammaproteobacteria; order Pseudomonadales; family Pseudomonadaceae; genus Pseudomonas; species Pseudomonas khavaziana. Next base: position 1,633,747 of record NZ_CP129946.1, on the reverse strand, counting down.
ACAAGGCCGAACGCAAACGACTTTAAACCTTGTGGCTGACAGCGAGTCTCAAGAGTGAGCCGCCACGTTATCCACGCAGGCGGCTGGTCACTCATCACCGCCTGCCATTGCAGGCTCATTGAGGTTGCCATGAAGATTCGAGAACTGCCCCAGCACTGGGAAGAAACCGCCAAGGGTCGCCTGACCCAGACTGAATACGCGATTCATCTGGATGTGGAATCCGCTGCACGCTTGGCTGCCCTTGCCGAGATGTACCCCAAGCGCCATACCGAGGAATTGCTCGGCGAGCTGATCGGTGCCGCCCTGGAAGAGCTGGAAGCCAGCTTCCCCTATATCAAGGGTCAGCAGGTGATTGCCACCGACGAGGAAGGCGACCCTTTGTATGAAGACGTCGGGCCTACCCCGCGTTTTCTGACCCTGTCGCGCCGTTATCTGCACGATCTGTCAGCCAGTGCCGACGAACAAAAGCACTGATAAACATCTGCAATGCCTATCTGAATTAAGTATTCCGGGCCTCTTAGAGGCTCGGCCTACCTCTGCGAGCACTGAAAGTTCCATGTTTAAACGCTGACCGATCAGTCAGATATTTTTTTAGGCAAATCGCCATCTTCTCTGAACTTTTGAAAAAAGCCGCCGGTCACAGCCAGTAAGCCATCACTTGGAACGGTCGTTTGAAACTGGCGTCATGTGCTTTATCGCCGGGCCCGCAATCGATACGCCACGATGGATTTTGATGTTTTTCAGGAGTTATCCAATGGAGTTGAAGACGATGAACACCAGCACTGCCAAATCCTCGTTTAACCACCTGCGCGGGCTCAAATTGGCCGCGCTGGCAATCGGCACCAGCTTCGTTCTCGCGGGCTGCGCCGGCAATCCTCCAACCGAGCAGTACGCCGTGACTCAATCGGCTGTCAACAGCGCCGTGAGCGCCGGCGGCACCGAGTATGCTGCCGTGGAAATGAAGGCGGCCCAGGACAAGCTCAAGGAAGCTGAACTGGCCATGCACGACAAGAACTACGACAAGGCTCGTATGTTGGCTGAGCAGGCCGAGTGGGACGCTCGCGTCGCTGAGCGTAAAGCCCAGGCTGCCAAGGCTGAACAGGCTGTGAAGGATTCCCAGAAGGCTGTTGAAGAGCTGCGTAAGGAAGGCATGCGCCCGGCTGCTATCCAGCAGAAGTAAGCCGCAGACCCTTGACTGCATCGCACCTGATATCGAATTGAAAGGACGACACGACTATGCGTAAACAACTGATGATCCCTGCCCTGCTGGCGATGAGCGTTGCCTTGGCGGCGTGCTCCACCCCGCCGAACGCGAACCTGGAAAATGCACGGACCAACTTCTCGGCCCTGCAAACCAACCCGCAAGCCACCAAGCTGGCAGCCCTGGAAACCAAAGACGCCAGCGAATGGCTGGACAAGGCTGACAAGGCGTACCGCGACAAGGAAGACGAGAAGAAGGTCGACCAACTCGCCTACCTGACCAACCAGCGCGTTGAAGTCGCCAAGGACACCATCTCCCTGCGCGAGAACGAAGCCAAGCTGAAAAACGCCGGCGACGAACGCGCCCGCGCCCTGCTGGACGCCCGCGATGCGCAGATCAAGCAACTGCAAAACAGCTTGAATGCCAAGCAGACCGACCGTGGCACCCTGGTGACTTTCGGTGACGTGCTGTTCGCTACCAACAAGTCCGACCTGAAATCCAGCGGCCTGGTGAACATCACCAAGCTGGCGCAGTTCCTGCGCGATAACCCGGACCGTAAAGTCATCGTTGAAGGCTACACCGACAGCACAGGTTCCGACTCGTACAACCAGAGCCTGTCCGAGCGCCGTGCTGCTTCCGTGCAGCGTGCACTGGCTCAACAAGGCGTGGACATCTCGCGCATCGTGACCCAGGGCTATGGCAAGGAATACCCGGTTGCAGATAACGGCAGCGTATCTGGCCGTGCCATGAACCGTCGCGTTGAAGTCACCATTTCCAACGATAACCAGCCGGTCAAGCCACGGTCTTCCGTTGCCTACTGATTGATGCTGGATAGAAAAACCCACCTGACGGTGGGTTTTTTTTGATCAGGAATATCTGCTCGTGCGATCGGTATCTTCATCTGACGGCGTTATCATTGCTCCGCTACGGGAGGTATCGGTCAAACTGTCCCCCAAATTATTACGCGCCTGCTCTTGCGCGTTTTGCCGCTCCAATGCCTGATGTGCCCTGACCATGGCCAGCATTTTGCGTATCGCACGAATGTCTATCACTGCTTCCCGGCCCCGCTTCGCGTAAAAGTTATATGCCCTCTGTGGCTATCCGCGCAAAACGGTTCCAGATAATTTCGTCAGACTTGGCCTCCAGGGAGTAGTGACTTATCGACACGCTTCGTCCCCCTGCACGCACGACAACCCGCCCATCACCAGGCAGGTTGTCGGATAACCGTCGATCAGTAGTCGATTCGGCCCTGGTTTCCGGCCCCGCCCGCCGGAATCTGATCTTCACGTTGCGCACCACCCAGACCGCGTTGACTGAGCTCCTCAGCCACTCGCCTCAGTAGTTCGAGTAGCGCATCGCTGCCACCGCCCGCAGCCCCCTGGGAACCTCCAGACCCCTGGCTACCGCCTCCACCCTGTCCGCCTTGGTTGGCTTGAGAAAGCTGGGATTCAAGTTGTCTCCCAAGATCTCCAAGTTGCGCGTCGGAGAGTTGCTTAAGATTTACGTCTAAGCTCGAATTGCCCAGATTGCCCAGATTGCCCAGATTGCCCAGATTGCCTGCGCTCTGTACGCCACTGACACCACCCATAATTTCATGCTCCAGATTAATGAATACGCGGAACTGATCGGCCAAGCCAATCAGTCCACAATCTGTGGCAAGCGCGCCAAAGTGGTTCCAGCCTGTAGCGGAACGCAGCAGCCTTAAATGACTAATCGGCCTGTATAACGGAGTTTTCCCACAACAGCAGTGCGGCGCTTCATTGTTGCAACTGTGGGGTTTCCTGCCCCATGCAACGAACAGCCTGCTTCTTGTTGTTCACCAGTACGCCGCTCAAGCCTTTCTGTTCGGTATCAAACATCACCAACACACCGTCCACGCACTGCGCCACTTGCGCGGCGGGCGTCAGGGATATTTTGTAATCCTCACCCGGCAAGGTCTTGAGCATGGTGAAGTCGCTGAGCAGCAATGCATCCTCCGGCTTGGCGAAATGCAGGTAACCGTAGTACCACAGGCAGCCGACGGTGCCGATGATGGTGCCGATACCGGTGAGGATCAGCGGGATCATGTTGCGTTCTTCACTCATTGCGGGCTCTCTGATGGATCAACTTTAGAGGTTGGATAATTCGGGATTTCGCCCAGGCGACGCAGGCCATTGAAATGCTGTGGATCTTCCAGGTAACGCAACATCACCGTCTGCCAGGTCTTGTCGGCAAACGTCTGCACATGGCCGCCACGGGTCAGTTGCAGCACCCTTGGCGGTGGGGCCGCTTGATACAGGCGCAGCCCATTGGACACCGGCACGATCGGGTCATCCAGGCTGTGAAACAGCAGTTTTGGCACGCCGGTCAACTGGGGCATGGCTTTGATCGCACTGTCGGCATCGGGCACCAACCAGGACAAGGGCACCTGGAACGGCCAGGTTAACCATGAAGTGCTCAGGGCGAATTGTCCTACGTCACGATAACTGGCCGGCACACCGTCCAGCACCAGGGCTTTGAGTTGGCTTTGACGCTCCGGATGGGCTGCCAGGTAATGCACCGCCAGTGCGCCGCCCAGGCTTTGGCCCAACACAATCAGCGGTTGACCCTGGGTCTGAGGCGCCTTGTCGATCCAGCTGAACGCGGCATCGATATCCTGGTAGATCGCCGGCAACGACGGCTTGCCTTGCGAGAGTCCATAGCCGCGATAGTCCAGCAACAGCACTTGATAGCCTTGCTCGGGCAACCACCAACTGCCACCCAGGTGCCAGGACAGGTTGCCGCCGTTGCCGTGCAGGTGCAGCACCGTGCCCTTGAGCGGCACACCGGGTTTGGCCGGTAGCCACCAGGCGTGGAGCTTGATGCCGTCGGCGGTGGTGATGGTGACGTCGCGGTATTGCAGGCGGGCTTTTTCCGGCGTAAACGGCAGGCCGGGTTCGGGGTAGAACAGCAAGGAGCTGCAGCCATTGAGTATAAGTAGCAGGCATAGAATGCCGAGGATTCTCATCCGTTGAAACCTCGCTAACAAATATGAAGTCCCTTGGAGACCCCTAAAGGATATTGGAGTAATCCGCCTCGATGCGGTCCAGGCTCAGGTGGTTGAGGAAGTTGGAGAAACACATCCACGCCGCCAGCGCGTTCATGTCACGAAACTGATCCGGCAGGTACTTGGGCGGTACCACCAGGCCTTCGTCGACCAATTGGCGCAGGGTACGCATGTCTTCCAGGGTGGTCTTGCCGCAGAACAGCAGCGGCACTTGTTCCAGCTTGCCTTTACGCACAGCAAGCTGGATGTAGTTGTAGACCATGATAAAGCCCTTGAGGTAGGACAAATCCTTGGTAAACGGCAGGCCGGTCGGCACCGATCCACGGAATACCCGGCTGGCGTTGCCATAGCTCTCGGCCATTTCAAAGCCTTGCTCGCGGAAGAACTCGAACACCTGCAGGAAGTCGGCACCCTCCTCCACCATGTGGATGGCGCGGGTACGGTTGGTCAACTTGCGCAGACGGCTGGGGTAGGAAGCAAACGTGATGATTTCCATCAGGATCGCCAGGCCTTCCTGGGTCACGGTGGATGACGGCGGCCCCTTGGAAAGGAACGTGCAGATCGGCTGGTTCTGGCCATTGAGGGTGGTGCCCACATGCACCAGCCCTTCATGCACTTCCAGGGCGCGCACGTCGCGGTCGTTGAACATCGCGTCGGCGCGGATCTTGATGTAGTCGGCGCCGGCTGCCGCGTCGGCGACGATCCCGTCAGACTCGAACACCCGAATGGTTTCCTCCGCTTCACCAAACACCTTGTTCAAGCGCGTTTGCAGCAGGCTGACCGCATCCTTGGCGGTGAGGGTCTTGGCTTCGTCCTTGAGGTCGCCACGGCCATCAATATTGTTCAGGTAGTCAGACAGCATCAGGCCCAGGTCGGCCAGGGTCGGGTCACCGGCGTGGAAGGCATCCGAAGCGGCGCCATACAGCTCCTGGGAGATCAGGCCGAAATCCTCGGTGCCGCGTGCTTCGAGCATGCGCACTACCATGCGGTATTCACGGCACATGCGACGCATGATCTGCCCCACCGGGCTGAACTGCCCCAGGCGACGGGTGATGTCGCGCTCAATGTTCTGGAACTCCAGCTTGACCGCACTGGAGTCGAACGACAGCGGCCGGTTCAGGTAGTAATCGCGGTCCACGGCAGGCATGGCCTTGCCCTTGGCCTTGAGAAATCCCTGGCGAATATTCTCGTCCCATTTCACCGCGTCGAGGACGCGGATCGGTGTTTGCGCCAGCACAATGCGATCGGACAAGGTGCGTATCGTCTGCTGGTATTCGTCCACCCGGTGCTTCCTCTTTAAACGTTATTTACCCACGCGCCGGTAGCGCACGGCTTCAACGAACACATCGGCATTGGCCGGGTCATCCAGGTAGGCAAACACCTGTTCCATGGGGCTATCCACCAGCACGCCGGCGCCTTCGACGGTGTCTACAGTGCTGCCGTGCAAGGCCTGCTGGCCAATGGCTTGGTGGATCTGCTCAAGGTCGAGGTTGTAGACCACAAGTTCGTGCTTTTCATCAAACTCAAAGCCCGCCAGGATGAAATGCCCGCCCAGTCTTGCAGGCAGCGGCGCCGACAGATACCAGCGGCTGCCATGGCGCGAGACGCTGAACAGATACTCATCGCGCTGGCCCGGCCTGGCTTTAGGGTAGCTCACCGCTTTATAACGATGCTCGCCGGCACGGGTGATCTGCAGGTTGAGCGGCTCGCCCCAGGCATTCCTGCTGGCCCACTTGCCTAGCAAAGCCTCTGGCGCGGCCTCAGCCGTCGGCAATGGTTCCTTGAAAGTCACCAGGCAACCGCTGAGCAACAGGGCCAACAAGGCGATTACCGCGACACGCCAGGCTTTCATTGGACATCCCCCGGTGTCAGACCGAAGCCAGCACCAAATGCATGTAACGCTTGAGGATTTCAAGCATCTCTTCGCCAGTCAGCGGCTCTGCGCCGCCGAGCAGGCCCTGATATTCCATCCGACTGATAATAGCCGTCAACACTTTGGCATCCTGTTGCGGCTCACGGGAGCCCAATACCTGGAAAAACTGCCCGGTGCCCTGCAACAGGATCTGCTGGTGGGAACGCACCAGCTCGGCCAGGCGCGGGTTCAGCAAGGCTTCCTGGCGAAAGGCCTGCTCGGCCATCAGATAGTCGCGACGATTGGTCAGTTGGCGCAGCACGTAGTCGGCGGTCAGCCGAGCGATGTCATCGGCCAGCTGCGAGCGCGACTGCGGACTGCCATCGCCATAGGCAACCATTTCGCGCAGCAGGCCTTCGTTGCGCACCCACAACTTGCCCATGAAAGCCGCGCTGCGTTCGACGTATTGGGCGAAGGTATCGGTGAGCAGGTCATCGATATCCTTGAAATAGTAGGTAGTGGCCGACAGCGGCACGCCGGCCTCTGCAGCCACGGCCCGATGGCGCACGGCACGTACGCCATCGCGCACCACGATGCGCATGGCCGCATCGAGAATATCTTGCCTGCGTTGCTCACTGCCCCGGCGGCTGGCCTTGCGGCCTTGATATTGAACGCTTTCAGCCACTGCAGCAGCTATGCCGGCGGCACCTTCTTGAGCCATTACGCGGTTCACCACTTTTCCTCTTTGAGTGTGACGCGGAGCATCACAGGATGCATTCCCACGCAGAGCATGGGAACGATCAACCGATCAACAAAACCTGGCGCTGTTTGTTTGACGCGAACTTACGCCACATAAAAAAGCCGCCTTATAAAAGGCGGCTTCGGTTTTCGCTACGGTTACGCTTGTGGCCGCATGTGCGGGAACAGGATCACGTCGCGGATCGACGGCGAGTCGGTCAACAACATCACCAGCCGGTCGATGCCGATGCCCTCACCGGCGGTGGGCGGCATGCCGTATTCCAGGGCCCGCACGAAGTCGGCGTCGTAGTGCATGGCTTCGTCATCGCCGGCGTCCTTGTCTGCCACCTGGGCCATGAAGCGCTCGGCCTGATCTTCCGCGTCGTTAAGCTCGGAGTAGGCGTTGGCGATTTCACGGCCACCAATGAACAGCTCGAAACGGTCGGTGACGTTGGGGTTCTCGTCGTTGCGACGGGCCAGCGGCGACACTTCGAACGGGTACTGGGTAATGAAGTGTGGCTGTTCCAGCTTGTGCTCCACCAGTTCTTCGAAAATCATCACCTGCAACTTGCCCAGGCCTTCGAAACCCAGCACCTTGGCCCCGGCTTTCTTGGCGATGGCGCGGGCCTTGTCGATGTCATTCAGGTCGTCAGCCGTCAGTTCAGGGTTGTACTTGAGGATCGAGTCGAACACCGACAGACGCACAAACGGCTCGCCGAAATGGAACACCTTGTCGCCGTATGGCACGTCGGTGCTGCCCAGTACCAGCTGTGCCAGCTCGCGGAACAGTTCTTCGGTGAGGTCCATGTTGTCTTCGTAGTCCGCGTAGGCCTGGTAGAACTCCAACATGGTGAATTCAGGGTTGTGACGGGTCGAGACGCCTTCGTTACGGAAGTTGCGATTGATCTCGAATACTTTCTCGAAACCGCCGACAACCAGGCGCTTGAGGTACAGCTCAGGCGCAATGCGCAGGAACATTTCCATGTCCAGGGCGTTGTGGTGGGTTTCGAATGGCTTGGCTGCTGCGCCACCGGGGATGGTCTGCAGCATCGGCGTTTCGACTTCGAGGAAGTCACGCTGCATCAGGAAGCTGCGGATATGCGCAATGACTTGCGAACGCACGCGGAAGGTGTGGCGCACGTCTTCGTTGACGATCAGGTCGACATAGCGCTGGCGGTAACGCTGCTCGGTGTCGGTCAGGCCGTGATGCTTGTCCGGCAGCGGGCGCAGGGACTTGGTCAGCAGGCGCACGCTGGTCATCTCGACGTACAGGTCGCCCTTGCCGGAACGGGCCAGGGTGCCCTCGGCGGCGATGATGTCGCCCATGTCCCAGGTTTTCACCGCGGCCAAGGTGTCTTCGGACAAGGTCTTGCGGTTGACGTAGACCTGGATACGCCCGGTCATGTCCTGGATCACCATGAACGAGCCACGGTTGAGCATGATGCGACCTGCCACCTTGACCGGGATCGCAGCCTCTGCCAGCTCTTCCTTGGTCTTGTCCGCGTACTGCTTTTGCAAGGCATCGCAGTAGTTGTCGCGGCGGAAGTCATTGGGGAAGGCATTACCCTTGGCGCGCTCGGCAGCAAGCTTTTCCTTGCGCAGGGCGATCAGGGAGTTTTCTTCCTGTTGCAGGGCTTGCGGGTCGAGTTGTTGGTCGCTCATGTCTTTAAATTTTCCATCACAGGTTCGTTGCCCCCAGGCCTGCGGCCTGGGGATCGCGGGCAAGCCCGCTCCCACATAGGGTGTTACAGGCCGGATTTCAGGCTGGCTTCCAGGTATTCGTCGATATCGCCGTCGAGTACCTTGTCACAGTCGCTGCGTTCGATGTTGGTGCGCAGATCCTTGATCCGCGACGCATCGAGCACGTACGAACGGATCTGGTGACCCCAGCCGATATCCGACTTGGTGTCTTCCAGCGCCTGGGACGCGGCGTTGCGCTTCTGCATTTCCTGCTCGTACAACTTGGCCCGCAGCATTTTCATGGCGGTGTCCTTGTTGGCGTGCTGGGAACGCTCGTTCTGGCAGCTGACCACGGTGTTGGTCGGTACGTGGGTGATACGTACGGCCGAGTCAGTGGTGTTTACGTGCTGGCCACCGGCACCGGAGGAACGGTAGGTATCGATGCGCAGGTCGGCCGGGTTGATCTCGATTTCCACCTTGTCGTCGATCTCGGGCGAGACGAACACTGCGGAAAATGAGGTGTGACGACGGTTGCCGGAGTCGAACGGGCTCTTGCGCACCAGGCGGTGTACACCGATCTCGGTACGCAGCCAGCCAAAGGCGTATTCACCCTTGATGTGCACGGTCGCGCCCTTGATACCGGCGACTTCACCGGCGGACAGTTCCATGATGGTCGCGTCGAAACCGCGCTTGTCGGCCCAGCGCAGGTACATGCGCAGCAGGATGTTGGCCCAGTCCTGGGCCTCGGTGCCGCCGGAACCGGCCTGGATGTCCAGGTAGGCGTTGTTCGGGTCCATTTCGTGGCTGAACATGCGGCGGAATTCAAGCTTGGCGAGGTTTTCCTCAAGACGGGCCAGCTCGGCGACGACATCGCCCACTGCGCCTTCGTCGTTTTCTTCGACGGCCATGTCCAGCAGGTCACGGCAATCGTCCAGGCCGGTGTTCAGTTCGTCGAGGGTATCGACGATCTGCGCCAGCGCAGAGCGCTCGCGCCCCAGCTCCTGGGCGTATTCAGGTTTGTTCCAGACGCTCGGATCTTCAAGCTCGCGATTGACCTCGGTCAGACGCTCATGCTTTTGATCGTAGTCAAAGATACCCCCGAATAGTTTCGGAGCGCTCGGACAGGTCCTTGATGGTGTTAAGGATCGGGTTGATTTCCATGGCGGGCAGCACTCGTTGGCGAACTTTTGAAAGCCGGCGAGTATAACGGCAAACGGCTGGAAACGGCAGTCCGCCTGGCCGAAAAGGCGGAGGTTTGTACAGGAACCGCAGCAGAATACAAATCAAATGTGGGAGCTGACTTGCCTGCGATAACGGTGTATCAGTCGATACTTCTGTGACGGACACACCGCTATCGCAGCATAGGTATCTACATAACTTTGGCGTGGCCCTGAACCTGTGGCGAGGGAGCTTGCTCCCGTGACGGTTCGGCATCTGGCGACTATCTACCTGACACCCCCGCGACGTAAATGTGGGAGGGGCGGTGCGACGATTCGACTTGCTCCCGATGGCGGCCTGACAGCCAACCAGGATGTTGGATCAGACCGAGTACATATCCGTTGCTGCGGTAACGGCCACTTAGGGTTACGCCCTTACGGCGTGTCACTTTTGTAAAGGCACAAAAGTAACCAAAAGGCCTTCGCCCCAACACTCGGCACCTCGCTTAGGCTCAGTGTGCCCGAACGCAGGCTTGAATCCGTGGGCCGCCGCCACGCGCCATCCATGGCGCGGGGCGGCTAACCCGGCGTCCTGCCGGGTTACCCACGGCTTCAAGCCTGCGTTCGGCCAGCGTGTTTGGCGGGGCGCCTGAGATCAAGATCAAAAGCCAGAGCAACAGCAACAGCGCAAGAGCAAACAGTTGTGTAGATACCCATGGCTATCGCAGGCAAGCCAGCTCCCTCAGGGGGTGGGTGGCGCGTGTGGCTACTCGATGCCGACCTGATTTCGCCCATTATGCTTGGCCGTATACAACCCCTTGTCCGCCGCCATGATCAACTGCCGGCAATCCGTGCCCTGTACCGGTGTCAAGGTCGACAGGCCGATACTGATGGTCAGGCTCGAACCTTCCACCGGCGCATTGTGCGGGATTTTCAACGCGGCCACGGCCATGCGCAGTTTTTCCGCCACCAGCCGCGCACCGCCCGGCGAGGTGTTAGGCAGCACCAGGGCGAATTCTTCACCGCCGTAGCGCGCCGGCAAGTCCGAAGGGCGGCTGCTGGCATCGCGGATGGCTTCGGCGACTTTGCGCAGGGCTTCGTCGCCTTCGACGTGACCGAAGCTGTCGTTGAAGGTCTTGAAGAAGTCCACGTCAATCATCAACAGCGACAGTTGGGTCTGATCGCGCATGGCACGGCGCCATTCCAGTTCAAGGTACTCGTCAAAGTGGCGGCGGTTAGACAACCCGGTCAGGCCGTCGGAGTGCATCAGGCGTTGCAGCACCAGGTTGGTGTCCAGCAGCTGTTGCTGGCTGACCCGCAGTGCGCGGTAGGCAGCATCGCGCTGCAACAAGGTCATGTAGGAACGCGAGTGGTAGCGGATGCGGGCCACCAGTTCGATGTTGTCCGGCAGCTTGACCAGGTAATCATTGGCTCCGGCGGCAAAGGCCGCGCTCTTGATCAGCGGGTCTTCCTTGGTAGACAGCACGATGATCGGGATATTCGCGGTGGCCGGGTGGTTGCGGTATTCGCGCACCAGGGTGAGGCCGTCGAGGCCCGGCATTACCAGATCTTGCAGGATCACCGTCGGCTTGATGCGGATCGCCTGGGCAATCGCCTGGTGCGGGTCGGCGCAAAAGTGGAAGTCGATGTTTTCTTCATTGGCCAGGCCACGCCGCACGGCTTCGCCGATCATGGCCTGGTCGTCGACCAACAACACCATGGCGGCGTTTTCGTCGGTCTTGAAGTCGTCGAGCTGTAAATCATTCATGTGCAATCACCTGAATTACTACCTGCAAGCCAGCACGGCGGGAGATTTTTGTTCATTTCGCAAAGACCTCCAGCAATCGGGGCGCAATTCTATCCAGTGGGCGAATTTCAACAGCGGCGTCGATCGCCGCTGCCGCTTTGGGCATGCCATACACCGCCGAACTCTGCTGGTCCTGGGCGATGGTCAAATATCCTTGTTCCCGCATCAACTTGAGGCCCTGGGCGCCATCGCGCCCCATGCCGGTCAGCAAGACACCGACGGCATCGCCGTTCCAATGGCTGGCGACGCTTTCGAAAAATACGTCGATGGAGGGCCGGTAGATCTCGTTCACCGGCTCTGCCGTATAGGCTAGCGTGCCATTTTTCAACAAGCGAATATGGTGGTTGGTACCGGCCAGCAATACCACCCCGGTTTGCGGCGGCTCGCCTTCACAGGCCAGGCGTACCGGCAGGCCGGAGGCGCCGCTCAACCATTCGGCCATGCCCGCGGCGAACACCTGGTCCACGTGTTGCACCAGCACGATGGCGGCGGGGAAATTGCGCGGCAGGCCCTTGAGCAGGACCTCCAGCGCCGCCGGCCCACCGGCCGAAGAACCAATGGCCACCAGCCGTTGACGCTTGCCAGTGACACGCTGCGTCGGCGTTTCGGCACGCACACGACTGCCGCGCTGGCCGACCAGCCAGCCGATGTTGAGGATCTTGCGCAACAACGGCGCGGCCGCGTCCTTGGGGTTGCCCACGCCCAGCGCGGGCGTGTCCACCACGTCCAGCGCGCCATGGCCCATGGCCTCAAATACGCGACTGACGTTGGCCTGACGGTCGACCGTGACAATCACGATCGGGCAGGGCGTGTCGGCCATGATCTGGCGGGTAGCCTCTACCCCATCCATGACCGGCATGATCAGGTCCATCAGGATCAGGTCCGGAGTCAGTTCGGCGCAACGCTGCACCGCTTCCAGGCCATTGCTGGCCACCCACACCACCTCATGGGCGGGTTCGAAACTCAAGGCACGACGCAATGCCTCTACGGCCAGGGGCATGTCGTTGACGATCGCAATCCTCATGCCCGAGCGCCTCCAATCAGTTCAACCACGGCGTCGAGCAAGGCATCGTCATGGAAACTGGCTTTGGCTAGATAATAGTCGGCACCGGCGTCGAGCCCACGGCGCCGGTCTTCTTCACGATCCTTGTAGGAAACCACCATCACCGGCAACGATTGCAGGCGACTGTCACGACGCAAGAGTGTGACCAATTCAATACCGTCCATGCGAGGCATATCAATGTCAGTGATAAGCAGGTCGAAGTCCTCGGAGCGCAATGCGTTCCAGCCATCCATGCCATCGACCGCAACAGCCACTTCATAACCACGATTGAGTAATAATTTGCGCTGCAGCTCGCGTACGGTCAGCGAATCGTCTACCACCAGCACGCGCTTGCGCGGTGCTTCGCTGGCCTGCTGGCTGCGCCGGGCGATGCGTTCCAGGCGGCCGGTGTTGAGCAGCTTGTCCACCGAACGCAGCATGTCTTCGACGTCGACGATCAACACCACCGAGCCGTCATCGAGCAGGGCCCCGGCGGAGATGTCCTGAACCTTGCCCAGGCGATCATCCAGGGGCAACACCACCAGGGTACGTTCACCGATAAAGCGCTCCACGGCAATCCCGTACACGGCGTCACGCTCGCGAATCACCACCACTTTCAAGGTATCTGATGGGGTTTGCCCCGGCGGGCGCTGCAACAACTGGCTGGCGGCTACCAGGCCGACGTGCCGGCCCTCATGCCAAAAGTGCTGGCGACCCTCCAATTGCACGATGTCGTCGGGCGCCAGGTCGCACATACGTTCGATATGAGCCAGCGGAAAGGCATAGGCTTCTTCGCCCACTTCCACCACCAGGCTGCGCACCACCGACAAGGTCAACGGTACTTCCAGGTGGAAGCGGCTGCCCTGCCCCGCCGTCTGCTCCAGCACCACGGCGCCGCGCAGTTGGCGGACCATATGCTGCACCGCGTCCAGGCCGACGCCGCGCCCGGACACTTCGGTAACCTTGTCGCGCAGGCTGAAACCGGGCAGGAACAGGAACGTCAGCAGTTCCTCTTCGCTCAAGCGCAGAGCGGTTTCCACCGGCGACAAGTGTCGGTCGACGATGGCGCCGCGCAGGCGCTCAAGGTCGACACCGTTGCCGTCATCGCTCAACTCGAGCACCAGCAGCCCGGCCTGGTGAGACGCGCGCAGTCGGATCAGGCCTTCCGCGGGCTTGCCTGCCAGCATGCGCTGTTCGGGCGTTTCGATGCCGTGGTCGACGGCATTGCGTAGTAAATGAGTGAGCGGCGCTTCGAGTTTTTCCAGTACGTCGCGGTCGACCTGTGTCTTCTCGCCCTCGATCTCCAGGCGCACTTGTTTGCCCAGGCTGCGGCCCAGGTCACGCACCATGCGCACTTGCCCGGCGAGCACGTCGGCAAACGGGCGCATGCGGCAGGCCAACGCGGTGTCGTAGAGCACCTGGGCACGCTGCCCGGCCTGCCAGCCGAATTCATCCAGCTCGGCGTGTTTTTCCGCCAGCAGCGCCTGGGCTTCGCTCAACAGGCGACGGGTATCGGCCAGGGCCTCCAGGGCTTCAAGATTCAAGTCCAGGGCCTTGAGCTGGCCGTCCAACGTATCCAGGGCGCGCAAGCCGTTGCCTTGAATACGCTTGAGGCGCTGCATGCTCGCCAGGTACGGCTTGAGCCGCTGGGTTTCCACCAGGGACTTGCTGGACAGGTCCAACAAGCTGTTCAAGCGCTCGGCCGTCACCCGCAGTACGCGCTCGCCGCCTTCGGTCATACGTTTGTTCTGGCGCGGCGCTTCACTGCTGACCGGCGGTGCTGGCTCCGGCTCCTGCGGCACTTCTTCAACGAGGGGCGCAGGCTCGGGCTTTGGCGCACCCATGGCGGTGGGCTGTGTCGGATCGAGCAAACGCTCCATCAGCGCCACATACACCTCGATATCCGCCGCCCCCACATCATTGCCCGGCGTGGCGACACGCATCAGCAGGTCGGTGCCTTGCAGCAACGCGTCGATATGTTCGGGTTGCAGATACAGGCGGCCTTCCTGGGCGCTGACCAGGCAATCTTCCATGACGTGGGCCACGCTGACCCCGGCATCCACGCCGACAATCCGCGCTGCGCCCTTGAGCGAGTGCGCGGCGCGCATGCAGGCCTCGAGCTGGTCGGCCTGGGTTGGGTTGCGCTCCAGGGCCAAAAGGCCCGCGCTCAATACCTGTGTCTGCGCATCGGCCTCCAGGCTGAACAGTTCCAACAGCGAGGCATCGCGCATCTGGTCGGGGGTCATGCGAGGCTCCGAGTCACGGCGGACAACAATTGCGCTTCGTCCAGCCAGCGCAGGCTGCGGCCTTTCCACTGCAACACGCCCTGAGTGTAGCGTGCGCTGGCCTGGGTACCGGAGGCCGACGCCGCCTTCAGGGTGCGCTCATCGATGGCATGGATGCCATCCACTTCGTCCACCGGCACGACCACCGGGCCGTCCTGAGCCGCGATGATTAACATGCGCGGCATGATGCGCGCGCCGCCGGCACCAGCAATGGTGCTGTCCAGGCCCAGCAGTTCTACCAGTGACAGGCACGCCACCAACGCGCCGCGCACATTGGCCACGCCCAGCAGCGCCCGGGAACGCTGGTGCGGCAGGGAGTGGATCGGCTGCAATGGCGCCACTTCCACCAGGCAACGGGTGGCGATACCGAGCCATTCCTCGCCCAGGCGGAACATCAACAGGGAACGGGTGACTACCTCTTTATCCGCTTCGACGGCGGCCTGCGGGCGATGATCGTCCTGCTGCAGTGCATAGCGGTCCAGCAGGCGCGTGGCGGCGGCGGAATACACCGAGCAGTTGCGGCAGTGAATGTGCTCAACCAGTAATGGGCAGGACTTGTCACCATGAATGCCGATGCGGTTCCAGCAGTCGTCGATGGCTTGGGTATCGGTCAGCGTCAGGTCCAGGCCTGCGGTGTCGAGCGCGTCAGGGCTACTCATCGTTTGGACTCACTCTCGGCTCGCTCGCTACGGGCGGCGCGCGCCTGTAGACGGCGCGCCCCCGCACTGTCGCCCTGGGACTCGAGCAACGCGGCCAGATGCATCAAGGCCTGTGGATGCTGCGGTTCCAGGTACAAGGCTTTGCGGTAATACCCTTGGGCCTCCAGGGCGCTGCCGGCCACATCACTGAGCAGCCCCAGCCAGTAGAACACCTGGGCGGCCGGTGGATGGCTGCTCAAATAACGCTCGCAGGCGGCACGAGCCTCGGCACTCTTGCCTTCATTGGCCAGGGTCGCGATCTGGCTGAGCAGCTCGCCGGCATCGGCGGGTGCCACTTTGGCTGGAGGCACTGGCGGGCAGGGCTTGCTGAACGGACGCGGCTTGAGCGGTATCGGTGCCGCGCTGCGCTGCGGCGTTGGCGCGGGCATCGGTACAAAAACCGGAACCGGCGGAGCCTGTTCCACATGCCGGCTAAAGGCAAAGGATTGCGGCACGCCAATCGAACGCATGCCGTGGCGCCCCAGCAGGCTGCCCTCGGCCGGGCCGATAAACAGCACGCCGTCCACGTGGGTCAGCTCCTTGAGCACGTCAAATACCTGCTTCTGGGTCGGCTGGTCGAAATAGATCAGCAGGTTGCGGCAAAACACAAAGTCATAGGTGGGCTCGTTGGCCAGCAGTGCCGGGTCGAGCAAGTTGCCGACTTGCAGGCGCACTTGTTCGCGCACCCGGTCGGCGATGCGGTAACCGCCCGCCTCTTCGGTGAAGTGACGGTCGCGAAACTCAAGATCGGCGCCGCGAAACGAATTCTTGCCGTACACACCGCGCCGCGCACGCTCCACCGACAGGGGGCTGACATCCATTCCCTGCACCTTGAACTGATGCGGCGCCAAGCCCGCGTCGAGCAAGGCCATGGCAATCGAATAGGGCTCTTCGCCGGTAGAACACGGCAGGCTGAGAATACGCAGCGCACGCATCTGCTTGATTTCGGCCAGGCGTACCTGGGCCAGGCGAGCCAGGGTTGCAAAGGATTCGGGATAGCGAAAAAACCAGGTCTCGGGCACGATCACCGCTTCGATCAGCGCCTGCTGCTCGTCGTGGGAATTTTGCAGGTGCTGCCAGTAAGCCTCCGCCGACTGCGCCTGGGATGACTGGCAACGCTGGCGCACGGCACGCTCGATGATCGCCTCGCCCACCGAGGCAACATCCAGGCCGATGCGCTCTTTCAAGAACGCCGAAAAACGCGGGTCGCTGCTCATAAACTCAACTCGGCAGAAAACAACAAGGCACGCACTTCAGCGGTCAGCAGCTCGGCGACGCCAATCCACTGCATCAAGCCCTGGGCATCCTCGCGCACCGGCCCCAGGTACGGCGCCTGCTGGTTGTCCAAGCCATAGGGCTGGAACTCGGCGGGGTCGCAACGCAGTGTATCGGTGGCCTGTTCCAGGATCAGCCCCAACCAGCGCGCCTGGCTCCAGGACTGCGGTTGGTAATTGACCAACACCAGCCGTGTGCTGGTGCGAGCCTGGGCCGAGGTGCCGAAGGTCAGGGCGCTCAAGTCAATCACCGGCACCAGCGCCCCGCGATGGGCGAAGATACCCGCCACCCACAATGGCGCATGGGCGATGGGTTTAAGTGGCAGGCGCGGCAGCACCTCCGCCACTTCGGTAGCCTTGAGGGCAAAGCGTTCGTTGCCGATGTGGAACACCAGGAACAACGCTTTTTTCGCTGCCGGGACGGCGCCGCGCTTAGCCGCGAGATCGCTCATCAGACTTTGAAACGCGACACGCCGCTGCGCAGACCGACCGCAACCTGGCTCAGTTCATCAATGGCGAAGCTTGCCTGGCGCAGGGATTCGACGGTCTGGCTGCTGGCATCGCCCAATTGCACCAGCGCGTGGTTGATCTGTTCGGCGCCGGTGGCCTGGGCTTGCATGCCTTCGTTGACCATCAACACCCGCGGCGCCAGGGCCTGGACCTGATGGATGATCTGCGACAACTGCTCGCCGACTTGCTGCACTTCGAACATGCCCCGGCGAACTTCCTCGGAGAACTTGTCCATGCCCATCACTCCCGCCGACACCGCCGACTGGATCTCACGCACCATCTGCTCGATGTCGTAGGTGGCCACGGCGGTCTGGTCGGCCAGGCGACGCACTTCGGTAGCCACCACGGCAAAACCGCGACCGTATTCGCCGGCTTTCTCCGCCTCGATGGCGGCGTTGAGGGACAACAGGTTGGTCTGGTCAGCCACCTTGACGATGGTCACCACCACCTGGTTGATATTGCCGGCCTTCTCGTTGAGGATCGCCAGCTTGGCGTTGACCAGGTCGGCCGCGCCCATCACCGAGTGCATGGTTTCTTCCATACGCGCCAGGCCCTGCTGGCCTGAACCGGCGGCGACCGAGGCCTGGTCGGCGGCGGTGGACACTTCGGTCATGGTGCGGACCAAATCCTTGGAGGTGGCAGCGATCTCGCGGGACGTGGCGCCGATTTCGGTGGTGGTGGCCGCGGTTTCCGTGGCGGTGGCCTGTTGCTGCTTGGAGGTCGCGGCAATCTCGGTGACCGAGGTTGTGACCTGCACCGACGAACGCTGTGCCTGGGAGACCAGGGCGGTCAGTTCGGTCATCATGTCGTTGAAGCCGGTTTCGACAACGTTGAATTCGTCCTTGCGCTCCAGATTCAAACGCTTGCTCAGGTCGCCGGTGCGCATGACTTCGAGGATTTCGACGATGCGCTGCATCGGCGCCATGATCGCGCGCATCAGCAACAGGCCGCACAACGCTGCAGCGAGAACCGCCAGCAGCAGTGAAACTCCCATGCTGACCTTCGCGGCCGCGACGGCATCATCGATGGCGGCCGTGGCATTGTCGGCGACCTGTTTGTTCTCATTGATGATGTCGTTGAGTTTCAGGCGGCCTGCGATCCAGGCGGGGGTCAGCTTCTCGTTGAACAGCCTCAGTGCCTCGGCCGGGTTGTTGCTCTGATGGGCCGCCAGAACCTGGGCAAGCATTGCATTGTAGTTCTGGTGCAGTTTTTCGAAGGCATCGAATTGCGTGCGATCCTGGGTGATATTGATCGTCCCCGCGTAGCTCGCCATGTGCTGCTCGAGTCGCGCCTCGAACGACTTGTAGTCCTGCTTGTCTTCCTCGGAAATGCCCTGGTTTTCGTGGATTCCGACCAACTCCTGGGTCTGCAGGTAGCTGTCGACCCAGGCACTGCGAATCATCGAACTGAAAAACACCCCGGGCACGGCATCGTCGCGGACAGAGTTTTCGCTGGCTTCGATCTTCAGCAGACGCGAATACGAGAGCACCACCATCAGCAGCATGATCGCGATGATTACCGCAAAGCTCGCCAAAATCCTTTGGCGCAGGGTCCAGTTCTTCACAGTAATTCCTCGCAGGGCCATTCAAATGGAGGGGAGTATAGCTGAGCGGATGCCTGCGTTTATCAACGCTTTTGAGGGCGCGTACACAGAATGCGTACGTGGGATGGGTGGCACGTGTGCCGAGGACGATCCAACTGACGGGCGCGGTTCAAATGTGGGAGGGGGCTTGCTCCCGATGGCGGCCTCAGGGCCGACCAGGATGCCGGATCAGACCGAGTACATATCCATTCCTGCGGTAATGGCTTCTATTGGTTGCGCTTTAACAGCCAGCCCTTTCAAGGTCTTTGGAAAAAGCCCCAAAACATGATCGTTTTTTGACCAAAAGAGATGCTGGCTGAGCCAAATTCAACTCGTTTATTTCTTAATTTCAGCCTGGAATTGGCGTAGGACGCGATTTAGGCAAAGACCTTGAAAGGGCTGGCTTTAACAGCGGGTCACTTTTGAAGAGCCCAAAAGTAACCAAAAGGCTCTTGCCCCACCACTCGGCACCTCGCCCAGGCTCGGTGTGCCCGTAATCCGACAGGGATTTGGGGGGCCGCCTAAGATCAAAAGCAGATCAAGATCAAGAGCAGCTCGCTTCGCTTCGTGGTTAGCGGGGCAGAGCTGTGCCGGTAGCCTTACTTATGCGTTAAGCCGCACCTGCTTTTCCAACTCCAGCTTCAAACCGGGCTCAAGCTTCAGTTGGCGAGCCAATTCGTCCAGATAGGACTTCTCCATGAAGTTCTCCTCGTCCACCAGCATCACGCTGGCGATGTACATCTCGGCAGCCATCTCCGGGGTGCTGGCGGCACGGGCGACGTCGGCAGGGTCCAGGGGCTTGTTGAGCTCGGCATGCAGCCAGTGCTGCAGCTCCTGGTCGTTGTCCAGCTTGGTGAATTCCCCTTCGATCAACGCACGTTCGCGCTCATCTACATGCCCGTCAGCCTTAGCCGCCGCCACCAGGGCCTTGAGGATGCCCTGGCTGTGTTGCTCGACCTGGGCCGGTGGCAGGCGGTCGATGGTTTGTGGCTCGCCCTGGGGAGCGCTGGCCTGCTGGGCCTGCCAGTTGCCGTAGGCTTTGTAGGCAATCACACCCAATGCCGCCAAACCACCGTAGGTCAGGGCCTTGCCGCCGAATTTGCGCGCCTTCTTGTTACCCAACAGCAAGCCCATGGCCCCGGCCGCCAGGGCGCCGCCGCCAGCACCGCCGAGCAGGCTGCCGAGCCCGCCGCCGCCAAGCAAACCGCCCAAGGCGCCTCTGTCATTGGACTTACCCTGGCCACCAGCCTTGTTTTGCAACATGTCCTGGCCAGACTTGAGCAACTGATCGAGCAATCCACGGGTATTCATTTGTAGCCTCCAGACACTTGAGTTCGTAGGGACAGTAGGCCCTCAGCGTAAAACTAAGTGCCAAAGAGCCACGATCTAGAGTGCTTCCAGATGTAACGTTTGACTGCCATCCTGGAAATGTCTTGTTGCATATGCAGCGCTATCATCACGCCATCAATCAATTTTCCTTATACATCGAACCGCTTAAGCTATCCGGCGTCTGTTTAATGTCCGTTGCGTTTGGCCGAAGGCATGTCCGAACCGTTATTTCTGATCCATTACGTGCCAGGAACGGCGCGGGATTTGCTCACGACAGGTTGTCTCTATGCACCGCAGGAATTTGCTCAAAGCGTCCATGGCCATTGCGGCTTACACCGGTTTGTCGGCCAGCGGCCTGCTGGCCGCGCAGGCTTGGGCCGGGAACCGGGCCGCCGATGGCAAGGCCGTGGCGTTCGATTTCGAATCGCTCAAGGCGCAAGCCAAGCAATTGGCCACCCGTGGCTATCAGGACACTAAACAGGTACTGCCGCCGACCCTGGCCACCATGACCCCGCAGAATTTCAACGCCATCGGCTATGACGGCAACCATTCGTTATGGAAAGAATTGAATGGCCAACTCGACGTGCAGTTCTTCCACGTCGGCATGGGCTTCAAGACGCCAGTGCGCATGCACAGTGTCGATCCCAAGACCCGCGAGGCCCGCGAAGTGCATTTCCGCCCTTCGCTGTTCAACTATGAAAAAACCACGGTGGACACCCAGCAACTGACCGGCGACCTGGGTTTCTCCGGTTTCAAGCTGTTCAAGGCGCCGGAACTGGACCGCCATGACGTGCTGTCGTTTCTCGGCGCCAGCTACTTCCGCGCAGTGGACTCCACCGGCCAATACGGCCTCTCGGCCCGTGGCCTGGCAATTGATACCTACGCGAAAAAACGCGAGGAATTCCCCGATTTCACGCAGTTCTGGTTCGAAACCCCGGACAAGAACGCCACCCGTTTTGTGGTCTATGCCCTGCTCGACTCACCGAGCGCCACCGGCGCCTACCGCTTCGATATCGACTGCCAGGCCAACCAGGTGGTGATGGCGATCGATGCGCATATCAATGCGCGCACCGCCATCGAACAACTGGGCATCGCGCCAATGACCAGCATGTTCAGCTGCGGTACCCACGAGCGGCGCATGTGCGACACCATCCACCCGCAGATCCACGATTCGGACCGCTTGGCCATGTGGCGCGGCAACGGCGAGTGGATCTGCCGCCCGCTGAACAACCCGGCCAAACTGCAATTCAACGCATTTGCCGACACCAACCCCAAAGGCTTCGGCCTGGTGCAGACCGATCATGAGTTCGCCAGCTACCAGGACACCGTCGACTGGTACAGCAAGCGTCCAAGCCTGTGGGTTGAACCTACCACTGCATGGGGTGAAGGCTCGATCGATTTGCTGGAAATCCCCACCACCGGCGAAACTCTGGACAATATCGTGGCCTTCTGGACTCCGAAAAAGCCTGTGGCCGCTGGTGATTCGCTCAATTATGGCTACAAGCTGTACTGGAGCGCACTACCGCCGGTGAGCACGCCGCTGGCCCAGGTCGACGCGACTCGTTCGGGCATGGGTGGATTTACCGAGGGTTGGGCGCCCGGCGAGCATTACCCGAAGGTGTGGGCACGGCGTTTCGCCGTCGACTTCAAGGGCGGCGGCCTGGATCGCCTGCCAGCAGGCACCGGTATCGAGCCGGTAGTGACCTGCTCCCATGGTGAGGTGAAGGATTTCAGCGTGCTGGTGCTGGACAACATCAAGGGCTATCGCATCCTGTTCGACTGGTACCCCACCAGCGACAGTGTGGAGCCGGTGGAGCTGCGCCTGTTTATTCGCACCCAGGACCGAACCTTGAGCGAAACCTGGCTCTACCAGTACTTCCCACCTGCGCCGGAGCAGCGCAAGTACACCTGAGGTGAGCTTCGCGATCATTCCCACGCGAGAACGTGGGAGTGATCGTATATAGCTCAGAAGCGCGATACGCTTTTCATCGCACCAATCAAGTACCGCATCGCCACCTGATCACTTTCGGTCAGCGCCCGATACTGGGCCAGCAGCTCCATTTCATCCGAACTCAACCTTCGATCCCGCAAGGACATCCGGCGGCTGAGGAAAGACGCCACCGCACCCGCTACGCCATAGGACTTGGCCATGGACTGTTACTCCTGATATCAGTCAAATACTCCTGGTGCCCACTTCCCAACTCCCCGAAGCGCAACGCTTCCGTGGACAAGCAGCCTGCCTCCCTGGGCCAGGAACCAGACTTACCCTAATCTTAGAAACTATCTCGTCGCACGTGGGATTTTTTTAGAGTATTCACTTAAAAAAATAGGCTGGGTAATAAAACCCTACAGCCGTTACTCACACAGTGGCCGATACAGGTGAATGTCCAGAGGCTCTTGTGCATACAGCTCAGCATGGGGTTGCTGCAGCAGTCGGCAACCATGGCGCAGGTAAAAGTCCACGGTGTTACGCGACGACGTGGCCGAGATATACAACGCCTGTGCCCCCACCTGCCAGCCGTGCTCGCAGGCCAGCGCCAACAACCGGCCACCTAGGCCCGAACCACGGGCCGCATGACTGACGTGCAGGAATTTCAACTGCCGCATCAGCAGGCCCTGATGGCGCAAGGGCCGGTTGTCCACCACCGCTGCGGCGACCAGCGCGGGGCCGTCAAAAACGCCCCACAGCCACCCGCCACGCTGGAGACAGGCACGCAGGGCCACGGCATCCTGCTCGGCCTCGCCTTCGGGCCAGCCGCGCATGTCATGGTGCGCGGTATACAACACCAGTTCACCACGCTCCATGCGATAGCACGCCTGGATCAACTCCGTACGGTCGATGGTGGCCAGCAAGGGGATATCGTTTTCGGTTAACGCGCGTTCCACCAGCATAGGGGTCTCCTGCTTCACGACCACCAAGGATCAGCCTTCCTTTAAACGCCGGCAAGAAAAAACCCACCGTGTAAGAGTGGGTCTGACGGGGCCGTGTGCAAGATCAGTCGCGCAGATCCGACTCATGGATCGGCTGGTCGCGATGGGTCGCCCGCTGGTATTGGGCCGGCCAGATGGCCTTGCGCCCACCCAGGTCATCGTCGGCATGCAGCGGCCAATAAGGATCGCGCAGCAGTTCGCGGGCCAGGAAGATAATGTCAGCCTGGCAAGTGCGCAGGATGTGCTCGGCCTGGGCCGGTTCGGTGATCATGCCGACCGTGCCGGTGGCGATGCCCGACTCTTTGCGCACCCGCTCGGCGAAGCGCGTCTGGTAGCCGGGGCCGGTGGGGATCTCGGCATTGGCGGCGGTACCCCCGGAGGACACGTCGATCAGGTCGACACCCAAGTCTTTGAGGCGGCGCGCCAGCTCCACGGTTTCATCCGGGTTCCAGCCGTCTTCTACCCAATCGGTGGCCGATACCCGCACAAACAGTGGCAACTCCTGGGGCCATGCGGCGCGCACGGCCTGAGTTACCTCAAGCACCAGGCGAATGCGGTTTTCGAACGACCCACCGTAGTGGTCCTGACGCTGGTTGCTGATCGGCGACAGAAACTGGTGCAGTAGGTAGCCATGGGCAGCATGGATTTCCACGACTTCAAAGCCGGCGGTCAAGGCGCGCTTGGCGGCAGCGACAAAATCGGCAATCACCTGCTGGATCTGCCCTTCGTCCAATTGCTTGGGCTGGGTGTGATTCGGGTCGAAGGCAATCGGTGATGGACCCACTGGCACCCAGCCGCCCTCCTCCGGCTTAACACTGCCATGCTTGCCGATCCAGGGCCGATGGGTACTGGCCTTGCGTCCGGCATGGGCCAGCTGAATACCCGCCACCGCCCCCTGGGCCGCGATAAAGCGCGTGATGCGCCGCAGCGGTTCGATCTGGGCATCGTTCCACAGGCCCAGGTCCTGGGCGGTGATGCGCCCGTCGGCCGTCACGGCGGTGGCTTCGGTGAAAATCAGCCCGGCGCCCCCCACGGCGCGGCTGCCGAGATGCACCAGGTGCCAGTCGTTGGCCAGGCCATCGTCGCTTGAGTATTGGCACATCGGCGAGACCGCGATGCGGTTAAGCAGGGTCAATTGGCGCAGGGTATAGGGTTCGAGCAGCTGACTCATGGCGCACCTCTTCTGGGTTTCTAGACATTTCTGTAGGAGCGAGCTTGCTCGCGAAGGCCTCATAGGCGCTGCGTTTATCCAGGATTAACGCGTTATTGTTGACGTTTTTCGCGAGCAAGCTCGCTCCTACCAGCCTAGTCGACAACCATCGATTGCACAGGGTTCAGATAAGGAAAGCGGGAGCCGATTGCCGGCTCCCGTGGTGCAGCGCCTTACATTTCGACCTGGGTGCCCAGCTCAATCACGCGGTTTACCGGCAACTTGAAGAAGCGCAGGTTGCCATTGGCGTTCTTTAACATGAAGGCGAACAGGGTCTCGCGCCAGCGCGCCATGCCCTTGATACGCGAGGCGATCACTGTTTCGCGGCTGAGGAAATAGGTGGTGCGCATCGGGCTGAAATCCAGCTCATCCAGATGGCACAGTTTCAGTGCTTCGGGCACATCCGGCTCGTCGGTAAAACCGAAGTGCAGGATCACGCGGAAGAAGCCTTCGCCGTAGGAATCCACCTCGAAGCGCCGTGCGGCAGGTACCCTCGGAATGTCTTCGTAGACCACCGTCAGCAACACCACTTGCTCATGCAACACCTGGTTATGCAGCAGGTTGTGCAACAGTGCATGGGGCACTGCATCCGGACGCGCAGTGAGGAACACCGCAGTCCCCTGCACGCGATGGGGCGGCTGCACGCGGATGCTGTTGATAAAAATCGGCAACGGCAAACCGCCTTCGTCGAGGCGCTCGACCAGCAATTGCTTGCCGCGCTTCCAAGTAGTCATCAACACAAACAAGACGATGCCCGCCAACACCGGAAAGGCGCCGCCCTGGATCACCTTGGGCACGTTGGCCGCGAAGAACAGGCCGTCCACCAACAGGCAGCAGAGCAACACCGGCACAGCCAGAACCGGGGGCCATTTCCACAGCAGCAGCATGACCGCCGACACCAGGATAGTGGTCATCAACATGGTGCCCGTCACCGCTACGCCGTAGGCCGAAGCCAGGGCACCGGAGGACTCGAAGCCCAGCACCAGGAGGATCACACCCACCATCAGCGACCAGTTCACCGCGCCAATGTAGATCTGGCCCTGCTCGGCACTGGAGGTGTGCTGGATATGCATGCGCGGAATGTAGCCAAGTTGGATCGCCTGGCGGGTCAACGAGAACGCCCCGGAGATCACCGCCTGGGAAGCAATCACCGTCGCCAGTGTGGACAAGCCCACCAATGGAATCAGTGCCCAGCTCGGCGCCAGCAGATAGAACGGGTTGCGTGCGGCTTCCGGATCGCCCAGCAGCATGGCGCCTTGGCCAAAATAGTTGAGCACCAGCGCCGGCAGCACCAGGATGAACCAGGCACGGGCAATGGGTTTGCGGCCGAAGTGGCCCATGTCGGCGTACAGCGCTTCGGCGCCGGTCAAGGCCAGCACCACCGCGCCGAGGATCGCCACGCCGATACCGGGGTGCACCATAAAGAAGCGCACGCCCCATGCCGGGTTCAGTGCATTCAGCACTTCAGGCTGCTGCAGGATGCCGTACACACCCAGCCCTCCCAGCACCAGGAACCAGGTGACCATCACTGGACCGAACAGCTTGCCGATGCGATCGGTGCCGTGTTTCTGGATCAGGAACAGCGCCACCAGCACAATCAACGCAATCGGCACCACCCATTTTTCCAGGCCGTCGAACGCCAGCTCCAGGCCTTCGATGGCCGACAACACGGAAATGGCCGGGGTGATCATGCTGTCGCCATAGAACAGCGCCGCACCACACAGGCCGCACACCACCAGGAAACTACGCAGTTTTGCACGCTCCCCGGCGGCTCGCCGCGCTAATGCAGTGAGCGCCATGATGCCGCCCTCGCCCTGGTTGTCGGCGCGCAGCACAAACAGCATGTACTTGATCGACACCACCCAGATCAGCGACCAGAAGATCAGCGCCAGGATCCCCAAGACGCCGTCATGGTTGACCTGCACCCCATAACCACCGTTGAACACCTCTTTAAGGGTGTAGAGCGGGCTGGTCCCGATATCGCCATAAACCACCCCGACTGCCGCCACCAGCATGCCAATCGGCTTGGCGTTTGAATGCTCGGCACCTGCTGCCTGACTACTTGCCTGACCCATCAACCACTCCTGCCCTTTGACCTGAGGTCTTTTATAAACAGCACGACTAAGCTGACCCTAGCATGCGCTGTTTTACTTCTTGTAACAGACGTTTTATTGACCCAAGGGCATTACCCGTGTGCAACGGCGCGAAGCATAGCGCAGCACTCGTCGCATTTCCCTGCATAAAGCTGGTCAAGTGCGTTGCCCGTCGCTAGAATTGCGCACTTTTTGATCAGAGGCGCACCAAGCGCCCTTCCGCTGCCTTGTCGTGCACGACCGGCAGCGTCATTCAATACCGAGGTTAGACATGTCCACCACCATCGCAAAAGCCAACCCCAAGGTTGGCTTTGTTTCCCTGGGTTGCCCGAAGGCTCTGGTCGACTCCGAGCGCATCCTCACGCAATTGCGGATGGAAGGCTATGACGTCGTGTCCACGTACCAGGACGCCGACGTGGTGGTGGTCAACACCTGCGGCTTCATCGACTCGGCCAAAGCCGAGTCGTTGGAAGTGATTGGCGAAGCCATCAAGGAAAACGGCAAGGTCATCGTGACCGGCTGCATGGGTGTGGAAGAAGGCAATATCCGCAACGTGCACCCAAGCGTGCTGGCCGTGACCGGCCCGCAGCAGTACGAGCAGGTGGTCAACGCCGTGCACGACGTGGTGCCGCCACGCCAGGACCACAACCCGTTGATCGACCTGGTGCCGCCCCAAGGCATCAAGCTGACCCCTCGCCACTACGCGTACCTGAAGATTTCCGAAGGCTGCAATCACAGCTGCAGCTTCTGCATCATCCCGTCGATGCGCGGCAAACTGGTGAGCCGCCCGGTCGGTGACGTGCTCGACGAAGCCCAACGCCTGGTCAAGTCCGGCGTCAAGGAACTGCTGGTGATCTCCCAGGACACCAGCGCCTACGGCGTCGACGTGAAATACCGCACCGGCTTCTGGAACGGCGCGCCGGTGAAAACCCGCATGACCGAACTCTGCGAAGCCTTGAGCAGCCTGGGTGTGTGGGTGCGCCTGCACTACGTTTACCCGTACCCGCACGTGGACGAGCTGATCCCGCTGATGGCCGCCGGCAAGATCCTGCCGTACCTGGACATCCCGTTCCAGCACGCCAGCCCGAAAGTGCTCAAGGCCATGAAACGCCCGGCCTTCGAGGACAAGACCCTGGCGCGGATCAAGAACTGGCGCGAGATCTGCCCGGAATTGATCATCCGTTCCACCTTCATCGTCGGCTTCCCCGGCGAGACCGAAGAAGACTTCCAGTACCTGCTCGACTGGCTGACCGAAGCTCAGCTGGACCGCGTCGGCTGCTTCCAGTACTCGCCGGTGGAAGGCGCTCCGGCCAACCTGCTGGACCTGGCCGTGGTGCCGGACGACGTCAAGCAGGACCGTTGGGAGCGTTTCATGGCGCACCAGCAGGCGATCAGTTCTGCACGCCTGCAACTGCGCATCGGCAAGGAAATCGAAGTGTTGATCGATGAAGTCGACGAGCAAGGCGCGGTGGGTCGTTGCTTCTTCGACGCCCCCGAAATTGACGGTAACGTATTTATCGACGATGCCAGCGGTTTGAAACCGGGCGACAAGGTCTGGTGCACCGTGACCGACGCCGACGAGTACGACTTGTGGGCTGAAAAACGCGACTGATAGCATTTGCGTAATTGATCGTTCCCACGTTCTGCGTGGGAATGCCTCAGCGTCCCGCCAGCCGGCGTCGACAATGATGATCAAGGCGTAATATTTTTGAAAAAGCCCCGCCTCTGACAAGATGCGGGGCTTTTTTCGGGCTATCGTTTTGCCCATCAACGCCAATTACGGCAAGGGGCAGCAGGCATGCGGCAGCATTCGGTTATCCACACACCTAAAAACAGCGACTACGAACGCCTGACACAGATCTGGGAAGACTCGGTACGTGCCACCCATGACTTCCTGCCAGGCAGCTATATTGACTTGCTGAAAAATCTGGTACTGACCCGCTACCTGGACGCGGTGATGCTGGTCTGCACTAAAGACTCGCGCCAGCACATAACCGGCTTCGCCGGGATAGCGGCGGGCAAGGTAGAGATGCTGTTTATCGACCCGCAATACCGGGGACAAGGCTTGGGCACGCAATTGCTCGCGTATGCGATCAAACACCTGAATGCCGAGGAACTGGACGTCAACGAGCAGAATCCCCAGGCCCTGGGCTTTTACCTCAAGCAAGGCTTCGAGGTGATCGGACGCACGGAGCATGACGGCCTTGGCCAGCCCTACCCGTTGCTGCATATGCGTTTACGCCAGGCGCGACAACAGGCGCGCCAGGGCTAAATAAAATGGGCTCGGGATTAACCGACGCCAGGCAGGTACAATAGCCACCCCCTTTTGTTACGGCCCTTGTCATGACTGACCCCATACGCCTCTCCAAACGCCTTATCGAACTGGTCTGTTGCTCCCGTCGGGAGGCTGAGCTGTTTATCGAAGGCGGCTGGGTCTCGGTGGACGGCGAAGTGATCGATGAGCCGCAGTTCAAGGTCACGACCGAGAAAGTTGAACTGGACCCGCAGGCTAAAGCCACCGCGCCAGAGCCAGTCACCATCCTGCTGCATGCACCGGCGGGCATGGATGCTGAAACCGCCATGGCCTTGATCAGCGCCGAGACCCTGTCCGAAGAACACCGCTTCAGCAAGCGCCCGCTCAAAGGGCATTTCCTGCGCCTGACCGCCAGCGCCGACCTGCAAGCCAAGGCCAGCGGCCTGCTGGTGTTCACCCAGGACTGGAAGATTTTGCGCAAGTTGACTGCCGATGCCGCCAAGATCGAGCAAGAGTACGTGGTAGAAGTCGAAGGCGACATGGTTGCCCACGGCCTCAATCGCCTGAACCATGGCCTGACCTACAAAGGCAAGGAGTTGCCGGCCGTCAAAGCCAGTTGGCAGAACGAAAACCGCCTGCGCTTTGCGATGAAAAATCCGCAGCCCGGTGTGATTGCGTTGTTCTGCGAAGCGGTTGGCCTGAAAGTCATCGCCATCCGCCGTATCCGCATCGGCGGCGTATCCATCGGCAAGGTGCCAGTTGGCCAATGGCGCTACTTGTCCGGTAAAGAAAAGTTCTAAGTCGTTCGCCCTTTCCCGACACCGCCCGATTGGGCAGTGTCCACCGTTGAAAAACAGGATTGCCCACCATGATTCACAACGACGTACTGCGCAGCGTGCGCTACATGCTCGACATCAGCGACAACAAGATGGTCGAGATCATCAAGCTCGGCGGCATGGACGTGACCAAGGAAGACCTGCTGACCTACCTCAAGAAAGATGAAGAAGAAGGCTTCGTGTTCTGCCCGGATGAAGTCATGGCCCACTTCCTCGATGGTTTGGTGATCTTCAAGCGCGGCAAGGACGAAAGCCGTCCGCCGCAGCCAATTGAAACCCCGGTGACCAACAACATTATCCTGAAAAAGTTGCGCGTGGCCTTCGAGCTGAAAGAAGACGACATGCATGCGATCCTCAAGGCAGCCGAATTCCCGGTGTCCAAGCCTGAACTGAGCGCGTTGTTTCGCAAGTTCGGTCACACCAACTACCGCCCGTGCGGCGACCAGTTGCTGCGTAATTTCCTCAAGGGCCTGACCCTGCGGGTTCGCGCTTAAGCCATGAGTTACCAGGTCTCGCCCGTAGGCTTCGTACGCTCCTGCTTCAAGGAGAAGTTCGCCATCCCGCGCCAACCGCAACTGGCGCCGGCCGCTCGCGGCGTACTGGAGTTGGTGGCGCCGTTCGACCAGGGTGAAGCGGTGCAGGGGTTGGAGCAGGTCAGCCATGTGTGGCTGCTGTTCATGTTCCACCAAGCCCTGGAAGACAAGCCGCGCCTGAAAGTGCGCCCGCCACGTTTGGGTGGCAATACGTCCATGGGCGTGTTTGCCACCCGCGCCACTCATCGGCCTAATGGCATTGGCCAGTCGGTGGTCAAGCTGGACAAGGTGGAGCCGGGGCGGCTGTGGATCTCGGGAATAGACCTGCTCGATGGCACACCGGTACTGGATATCAAGCCGTATGTGCCGTACGCCGACATGATCGACGACGCCACAAACGGCATCGCCAGCAGTGCGCCGCAGTTGATTGCTGTGCAGTGGCTCAAGACCGCGCTGCAACAGGCGCAAGGCCACGCCCAGCGCCTCGGCGAGCCTTTGGCGGAACTGATTGAGCAGTGTCTGGCGCAGGATCCACGACCGGCGTATCAGGTCCCGACGTCAGAACGGGAATACGGCGCGCAACTCTGGGATGTGGATGTGCGCTGGCACTATCCGGAACCGGGGATGATTTGTGTGCTGGAAGTGGTGCCGGCGCAGTAAACCGCAAAAACGCAAAAGCCGGCGTTGCCTTCACAGGCAACGCGGGCTTTTCTTTGCAAACGCATTCAACTGTAGGAGCGAGCTTGCTCGCGAAAAAACTACAATCACCGCGTTAATTCAGGCTGCCAGCGTTATCGTTGACGTCCTTCGCGAGCAAGCTCGCTCCTACCAGTGACCCGAAGTCACTTCTCGACGAACGCACGCTCGATCAAGTAATCGCCCGGCTCTCGCATCCGTGGCGAAACTTTCAGGCCGAAGCTGTTCAACACTTCGCTGGTCTCGTCCAACATGCTTGGGCTGCCGCACAGCATGGCGCGGTCG
This sequence comes from Pseudomonas khavaziana, assembly GCF_036704165.1. NCBI lineage: Bacteria > Pseudomonadati > Pseudomonadota > Gammaproteobacteria > Pseudomonadales > Pseudomonadaceae > Pseudomonas > Pseudomonas khavaziana. The sequence continues at coordinate 1,602,729 of NZ_CP129946.1, read as the reverse complement.
TCCTCGGGGTTGATCGGCGGCAGGCCGATGTCGCTGAACAGCTTGCCGCTGCGCATCAGGTCGGTCAGGCGGCCTTCGTTTTCGAACGGCTCGCGGGTCACGGTCGGGTAGTAGATCAACTTTTCACGCAGGGCCTCGCCGAAGAATTCGTTCTGCGGCAGATGCTCGGTGATGAATTCGCGATAGGCGACTTCGTTGACGTAACGCACGCCATGGCACAGGATCACTTTTTCGAAACGCTCGTAGGTTTCCGGATCCTGGATCACGCTCATGAAGGGCGCGAGGCCAGTACCGGTGCTGAGCAGGTACAGGTGCTTGCCTGGCTTCAAATCGTCAAGCACCAGGGTGCCTGTCGGTTTTTTGCTGATGATGATCTCGTCGCCTTCCTTCAAGTGCTGCAATTGGGAAGTCAGCGGGCCATCGGGCACCTTGATGCTGAAGAACTCCAGATGCTCTTCCCAGTTAGGGCTGGCAATCGAGTAAGCACGCATGAGCGGGCGGCCGTTGGGCTGTTGCAGGCCGATCATCACGAACTGACCGTTCTCGAAGCGCAAGCCCGGATCGCGGGTGCACTTGAAGCTGAACAGAGTGTCGTTCCAGTGATGAACACTGAGGACACGCTCGTGGTTCATGTTGCTCATGTACGGGGAACTCCTGGAAATGGGTCTGCGCCAAAGATACAGATGCGCAATTGCACAGCATTCTAATGGCGGCGACAATATCTGTTAACTGGATTATTAAGATAAGGGTTATCGGTTATATCGATATGCGATTTACTCTCCGTCAACTGCAAGTTTTCGTCGCCGTCGCCCAGCAAGAAAGCGTCTCCCGCGCTGCTGGCCTTCTGGCCTTATCTCAATCCGCCGCCAGCACCTCGATTACCGAGCTGGAGCGCCAATCCAGCTGCCAATTATTCGACCGCGCCGGTAAACGCCTGAGCCTCAACGCCCTCGGCCATCAACTGTTGCCCCAGGCTGTGGCGCTGCTGGACCAGGCCAAGGAGATTGAGGACCTGCTCAATGGCAAGTCCGGCTTCGGTTCCCTGGCGGTTGGCGCCACGCTCACCATCGGCAATTACCTGGCGACGCTGCTGATTGGCAGCTTTATGCAGCAACACCCCGAGAGCCAGGTAAAGCTGCATGTGCAGAACACTGCCCATATCGTGCATCAGGTTGCCCACTACGAAATTGACCTGGGTCTAATCGAAGGCGACTGCAGCCACCCCGATATTGAGGTGCAAACCTGGGTCGAGGACGAACTGGTGGTGTTTTGTGCGCCGCAGCATCACCTGGCCAAACGTGGCGTGGCGAGCATGGACGAGTTGACCCACGAAGCCTGGATCCTGCGGGAACAAGGCTCGGGCACGCGCCTGACCTTCGACCAGGCCATGCGTCATCACCGCAGCGCGCTGAATATCCGCCTGGAGCTGGAACACACCGAGGCGATCAAGCGAGCAGTGGAGTCAGGCCTGGGGATTGGCTGCATTTCGCGGCTGGCGCTACGCGATGCGTTCCGCCGTGGCAGTCTGGTGCCGGTGGAAACCCCCGACCTGGACTTGGCCCGGCAGTTCTACTTCATCTGGCATAAGCAGAAGTACCAGACCTCAGCCATGCGCGAGTTTCTCGAACTGTGCCGCGCCTTTACCGCTGGGGTGCAGCGCAGCGACGAGATCGTGCTGCCGAGTATCGCTTGATGCTCAGATGAGGATTACGGCCCACACCAGGGTGATCATGGTCAGCGCCACGAATTGCGCGGCGCTGCCCATGTCCTTGGCGTTTTTGGACAAGGGGTGGCGGTCCAGGGAAATGCGGTCAATGGCTGCTTCTACCGCAGAGTTGAGCAACTCGACAATCAATGCCAGCAGGCACACCGCAATCAGCAGCGCCCGCTCGACCCGGCTGACCTGCAGGAAAAAGCTTACTGGGATCAGGATCACGTTCAGCAACACCAACTGACGGAAAGCCGCCTCGCCAGTGAAGGCCGCGCGCAGGCCATCCAGGGAATAGCCCCCTGCGTTGAAGATACGTTTGATACCGGTTTGACCCTTGAAAGGCGACATAGAATGTAGGCAACTGAACCAAAGAAGTGGGGAAGCTAGATCACGCAAAGTCAAAAAAGCGTGAAGTGGTTGTAACTTAATGCTGCGAAATTGACTCAAGTTGTTGCAACAGCAGTGCCGCCTGGGTTCGAGTACGCACGCCCAACTTACGAAAAATCGCCGTAACGTGGGCCTTGATGGTCGCTTCCGACACACTCAACTCGTAGGCAATCTGCTTGTTCAACAAACCTTCGCAAACCATGGTCAACACCCGGAATTGCTGGGGCGTCAAGCTGGCCAGGCCATCGCGGGCGGCCTTGGCTTCGTCGGACACATTGATTTCTTCAAACGCCTGGGGCGGCCACGACACGTCGCCGTCCAGTACAGCGCGCACGGCTTTCTGGATATCTTCCATCGCGCTGGACTTGGGAATGAAACCGCTGGCGCCAAACTCCTTGGAGCGCACCACCACGTCGGCTTCTTCCTGGGCAGAGACCATCACCACGGGGATCTGCGGGTATTGCCCGCGTAACAGCACCAGCCCCGAGAAACCGTAGGCGCCCGGCATATTCAGGTCGAGCAATACCAAGTCCCAGTCGGATTTTTCGGTGAGGCGGGCTTCCAGTTCGGCAATGCTGGCCACTTCGACCAGGCGTACATCAGGACCAAGGCCCAGGGTTACCGCCTGATGCAGTGCGCTGCGAAACAGCGGGTGGTCATCGGCTATCAGGATTTCGTATGTGGCCATTGGTTAAATGATCCTGTTTTTTATGGGAGCCCTGATGGGTTCAGGGTTCACCAATACACGAGGCGACGGCCAGGCAGCCATCGCCACAGGGCTCGCCCAACGCCAAAAGTACATGAAACGACGTCGAGCATTCACGGTTGCGCCCCAATCGGCGCCCAGCATGCCCAGCGCAGCCTGGAGGGTCAAGCACTACGCCCGTGGGCATTCTAGCGGGTGGCGGGTTCAGGGTGCCATCATGCAAACGTCGTCTGGCTAGACTGGCGGTATATAGGGTGCAAGGCGCGTATGGACAGCGTCCATCGGGTCCAAGGGCATTTGGAACTTGGCTGCCAGGTAATGGGTGCTGAATACATCAAGATAAGCATCCAATACTTCGCTGGCAGCTACATCTTCGGCCAGCTCCAGGCACAGCGCTGCCACCTCGGCAGTACAGAAATGGTCATCACGCTTGGAACGCCGCAGCTTGTAGCGCGATAACTGCTCAGGGGCCAGGCTCAGGACCGGCAAATGCTCAAGGTAAGGACTTTTGCGAAACATCTTGCGCGCTTCGCTCCAAGTGCCGTCCAGCAGGATAAACAGCGGACGCTTGCCCTCCTCCACGCGGACTTGACTGACCACCCGTTGGGGCGCCACGAACTCGCCGGGAAATACGATGTATGGCTGCCACTGCGGGTCAGCCAACAACGTCACCAAATCAGGATCCACCTCGGTACGTGACCAGGCAAATGCCGTGGTGTCGCCGATTACATCGGCAATCAGCCAGCCCGTGTTGCTCGGTTTCATCGGTTCAACGTCGTGCATCAGCAGGCACATGGCTGACTTGGCCGCGACTTTGGGTCGCCAGGCACACATGCAATACTCAGGAATCACCCGACAGCCGGGGCAGCGCTCAGCCCGCGACCCCCGATTGAGAAACGGCCTGACGGCACGCGTCAGGCGCTGGGCGCGCAAGCGGGAAACGGCGTGGCTCATCGGGCACGCGGCGAAGAAAAGGAAATCGACACGGAACAAACTCATGAAAAACAGAAGTGCCCGCAGTTTACCAGCGATACGCCTGGCTGTAGTGGCAAGGGCTCACCTATAATTGCGCGCCACTGAACGCACAGCGCAGTGGCTGGTCTATGCACCAGTAACCGAATCAGGAGAGTTTAATGCTGCGTTCCATGCTGCGCCTTGTTGCCCCATCCGTCGCCCTTGCGTTGGCCTTGCCCATGGGCGCCCATGCGGCCTCGCTGCTGGAGGCTCAGATGAACAGGAAGCTGCAAAGCGTCGCAGCCGAAAGCAACAAGGACCTGCCCCGGGAAATCGATGAAAAAACCCTGGAAGTGGCCTACACCGTCGAAGGCATGCAGCTGATTGATCACCTCAGCGTGCTACCTGATCGCGCCGAACAGATGCGCGCCAACCCCAAGGCTGTGTACTTCCAGCTGGGCCGCAGTGTGTGCACCAACCCGGGCTATCGCGAGCTGATGGCCAAGGGCGCGGTGATGCGCTACGAAATCACCGAGAACAAGACCAACCGGCCCGTGGCGTCGGTCAAGTTTGTAGAGGCCGATTGCCCGGCACCGGCAAAGAAGAAAAAGTAACCATTGCTGACTCCTCACGCGCTACTGTCCGGTAGCGCGTAAGCCCCGCTGCGTTTCCTGCCAACAACCGAACTTCGTGATGGGTGACCAATAAGCGGTTGCCAGCCAAGGGTTTTTCGGCCCATGATCATCCCATCCCATACGCCCATCCACAGCAGTTTCAATGCTGTTCTGTAGTACTTTCAGGGCAAGAAAGGCCTGCCCTCCTGCGGCATGTCGCGACACATGCAGTGTCGTGGCCCCGACGACGCTCTCGTCGACTACCCAGGCCCTGCAAAGAAGGAGAAGTTGAATGCCTTATGAATCGAATGAGCAGTTGCTTCGTCATTTTGAAGAAAACGGGACCGACCTCACGCAGCAGGTCGACGCACAAATCCAGCTGATCGCCCCTAACAGTCCGAATATTCCCCTTTATCGCGACATGATCCTCACCGTACTGCGCATGGCCCAGGACGACCGCGACCGCTGGAACGCCAAGATCACCCTGCGCGCCATCCGCGAACTGGACCACGCCTTTCGTGTACTCGAACAGTTCAAGGGTCGGCGCAAGGTGACAGTATTCGGCTCGGCACGCACACCTGTGGAAAGCCCACTGTATGCGTTAGCCCGAGAAGTGGGCGCTGCGTTGGCGCGCTCCGACCTGATGGTCATCACCGGTGGCGGCGGCGGTATCATGGCCGCAGCCCACGAGGGCGCGGGCCTGGAGCACAGCCTGGGGTTCAACATCACCCTGCCGTTTGAACAGCACGCCAATCCGACCATTGATGGCACCGAAAACCTGCTGTCCTTCCACTTCTTCTTTACCCGCAAGCTGTTCTTCGTCAAGGAAGCCGATGCGCTGGTGCTATGCCCGGGTGGTTTCGGCACCCTGGATGAGGCACTTGAAGTGTTGACGCTGATCCAGACCGGCAAAAGCCCACTGGTACCGGTGGTATTGCTGGATGCACCGGGTGGTGGGTTCTGGCAAGGCGCCCTGGATTTTATCCGCAGCCAGTTGGAAGCCAATCGCTACATCCTGCCCACCGACCTCAAGCTGATCCGCCTGGTCTACAGCGCTGAGGAAGCGGTGGACGAAATCAACCAGTTTTACGCCAACTTTCACTCCACCCGTTGGTTGAAGCGTGAGTTTGTGGTGCGCATGCACCATCCTCTCAGCGACCGTGCCTTGGCCCATCTGCAGGAAGAATTTGCCAGCCTGCGGCTCAGTGGTGAATTCCAGCAACTTGCCTATACGGGCGAAGACCACGACGAACCGCGATTCAGTCATTTGACCCGTTTGGTGTTTAACTTCAATGGCCGCGATCAGGGGCGGTTGCGAGAGTTGGTGGATTACATCAACCTCCCGGAGAACTGGGCGCAGGCTCAGGGCAAGACGCAGCAACGGGTAACGCCAGAACCCGCGTGACTTTTTCGCAGGCGAAAAAAAAGGCCCACTATTTTCATAGTGGGCCTTTTTTGTAGCGTTCAATCGTCCATATCCCGACCGCTTAACAAACGACTGATCATGTCCATGGAAAACCCGCGATAACTCAGGAAGCGACCTTGCTTCGCACGTTCCCTGGCATCAATCGGAAGATGACCGGCAAACTTGCGTCGCCAAGTGTCTTCCAACTGCGCCTGCCAACTGATACCGCATTCACGTAGCGCGAGGTCGATATCGGCACGTTGCAGGCCACGCTGGCTCAGTTCTTCGCGAATTCGTGCTGGGCCATAGCCAGAGCGCGCGCGGTAAGACACAAAGCTTTCAAGGTAACGGGCTTCCGACAACAGCCCCTCTTCCGTCAACCGGTCAAGAGCTGTTTCGATCATCTCAGGTTCTGCGCCGCGCTGACGCAATTTACGCGTCAGCTCGACTCGACCATGCTCGCGGCGAGCGAGCAGGTCCATCGCGGTGCGCCGAACGGCGACGAGTGTATCCAGTACCACAGTCATCGTTTGCTTCAGATGTCCGTGTCGGCTTCTTCCATTTCGTCAACCGGCTCGCGGTTGGCGGCAGCTTTCACGTCCGGCGCTGGGGTCAGCAGCTTATCGCGAATCTGCTTCTCAAGCGTGGCGGCGATATCTGGGTTGTCTGCCAGGAACTTGGCCGAGTTGGCCTTGCCCTGACCGATCTTGCTGCCGTTGTAGGCATACCAGGCACCGGATTTCTCGACGAAACCGTGCAGCACGCCCAAGTCGATCATCTCGCCGTTCAGGTAGATACCCTTGCCGTAGAGAATCTGGAACTCAGCCTGACGGAATGGCGGAGCCACCTTGTTCTTCACAACCTTGACGCGGGTTTCGCTACCGACAACCTCGTCGCCTTCCTTCACCGCGCCAGTACGGCGGATATCCAGACGGACCGACGCGTAGAACTTCAGCGCGTTACCACCGGTGGTGGTTTCCGGGCTGCCGAACATCACGCCGATCTTCATACGGATCTGGTTGATGAAGATCACCAGGCAGTTGGCGTTCTTGATGTTACCGGTGATTTTACGCAGCGCCTGGGACATCAGGCGGGCTTGCAGGCCCACGTGCATGTCGCCCATTTCGCCTTCGATTTCAGCCTTGGGTACCAATGCGGCCACGGAGTCGACGACGATCACGTCGATGGCGTTGGAGCGCACCAGCATGTCGGTGATTTCCAAAGCCTGTTCGCCGGTGTCCGGCTGGGAAACCAGCAGGTCGTCGACGTTGACACCCAGCTTGCCGGCGTATTCAGGGTCCAGGGCGTGCTCGGCGTCGACGAATGCGCAGGTGGCGCCCATCTTTTGCGCCTGGGCGATCACCGACAGGGTCAGGGTGGTTTTACCGGAAGATTCAGGACCGTAGATTTCAACGATACGGCCTTTTGGCAGTCCGCCAATGCCGAGCGCGATGTCCAGACCCAGAGAGCCAGTGGAAATAGCCGGGATCGCCTGACGGTCGTGATCGCCCATACGCATTACGGCACCCTTGCCGAATTGACGTTCGATCTGACCCAGGGCCGCAGCCAAGGCTTTCTTCTTGTTGTCGTCCATTAAAGTCCTCACGTAATCAATAAGGCCTGACGGCCAACACCTGTATAAGTAGACAGTATTGTTCCACAAAGAACCGGGATCGCCTACCCCTGTTTTTCTATTTCTGCTGCAGCTCGTCGCAACAAGCCCTCCAGTGCGGCTTTTACCGTTTGTCGGCGGACGTCGTCGCGGCTACCGGGGAAGTGCGCAAGCTCGGCCGTTACCTCCTCGCCCACCGCAAAGGCCAGCCAGACAGTACCGACCGGCTTGTCCGGCGAACCGCCATCCGGGCCGGCGATACCGCTGACCGCGACGGCAAATCGCGCCAGGCTTTTTTCCTGCGCGCCACGGGCCATTGCCTCCACCACTTCCTGGCTGACAGCGCCTACTTTTGAGAAGAGTTTTTCCGGCACGTTCAACTGCCGGGTCTTCTGCCGGTTGGAATAGGTGACATAGCCCGCCTCGAACCAGGCCGAACTGCCCGGTATCCGCGTAATGGCCTCGGCAATCCCGCCGCCGGTGCAGGACTCGGCAGTGGTGACGTGAGCATTGAGCACCTGCAAACGGCGACCAAGGTCGGCGGCCAGTTGAGTGATTTCCTTCACGGTCTTCTCCAGGAATGAGCGAGGGGTTCGCCTACCCTACAGGAGCTTATCGACCATGCAAGATACGGAGTGCATCAAGAGGCTAACGTGCGACGGCCCGCACATAAGCCTGGCAAGCACGCAAGGCGATCAGGGCGTTGTCGCCGTCGTCGGTGATGCGGATAATTCGCTGAGCATGCGCCGGGTCAAGTCGGGCTCGCGGGGCTGCATGAACCACGCTGCCGGAGCCGGTGGTGGCAGGCACTGCACAGCCACTGGCGGCATCGGCGGCGTCGAGAAGGACTGACAACCGCACATCAGCAGTGGCCAGGCGGTCACGCAGAGCAGCTTGGTTGCGTTGGGCATCGTTCAACTCCTGGATGTGTTGGCGGTCGCTGGCGTTGAGCTGTTGCTCAAGGGCCAGGCGCTTTTCCTGTTCCGTCCTCTGCCGGCTCAGCGCCGCCTGGTTTTGCTGGTTCAACACTTGCAGATGGGCAGCGGCCTGACGCTCCAGCTGCGCACCATACCGCCAGGCCTGCAACTGCCACACCAGCGCCATGAGCAGGCATATGCCGATCCATCGCACCACTCCTAGGAAACGCATAGCACCGCCTTCGCCCGCGCCCACAACTGCAAACGGTCCTCCAGGCCGTTGAGTCCACCGTTGATACGCCGGGTGATGGTGGTGAACTGGTTTTTGTCAGCCAGCTCGTTGAGCCCGTTGCTTTGCCAGAACCAGGCGGCGGATTCGCAGGCCCATCGAGGTTGTTCCAGCAACTGCGGATGACCAAGTAAATCCAGGCCCAGAGCCTCGCCACAGGCAGCATAATTAGCCCGCCCCGTGACCTGTATCAGGCCTCGGCCGCGAAATTTGAAACCATCCCCCACCACCGAATTGCCCAGATCAGTGCGCCCCTCATACCTCGCCTGCTGAGCGGTCGGCCCCCAAAGCTCTTTCAACCAGCGCAACTGTCCAGACTCATGCCCAACCTGGGCAATAAAGGCAGCCATCCTCGACGGGGTAATAACGTCATACGCATGCATTGCGATGTTTAAGGCAGGAACAAAAACGCCGGCTTGGCGGCCGGCGTCGGGGAGGATCTGTAGTAACTGCTGCGGCGTCATCATCATTAAGATCTCCAGGTGATAAAAACGCGCGACAAGCAGTCAAGTTTCGACATTGGATACACCGCTGACGATATCCAACGCTGCCTTGCGTTTTTGCATCACGTCATCAGGAATGGGTCGGGCACGCTCATACTTGGCGATCACCTGCCAGTCGGTTGATTGCAGATAAGCGACTGCCTTCGTCCTGAGCAGCTCGCCGTCCTCAGCGACACTGCCAATTTTCTCAAGGGCGTTAAGTTTTATCAGGCTCATACATTAACCTCGATGGGTTTGATAACCGGTGCAGCAATAACCGGCGCTCTTGGAATAGAAACAGGCCCCTCGCGCATCACAGCCAACGGTTCCGGGTTGCGCATAAACTCAGGCGAATCAGCGCTCACCGGTAGATTGAGGGTCAAGCTCAACACACCGTTGCTACGTTCAATCACCGACATAGGTGCCAACCATTTACATTCAACGTCGCTGGACTTCACTTGATAACCATCGGGAATCAAGGACAGATCCAACACATCTTCGCCAACGGTCAATCGCTCCCCCTTAAGGCTAGCCGTCAACTCGCCATCCATCAGAACGGCAAACAGTTTGATAATGATCATTTCCAAGCCCCCACTACCTGTACCTTTAAGTTTGTGAATTGCTGCGCCGTTGCACCGTTGCGGCAACTAAATCCTACTGAACTACCGTCTGCGTTTACCCATTTAGTGTTGATTCCGTAATGGTCATAACTAATGGTCGGCTGAAAATTGACCTCACATACGGCGAAACGTGGATCGACAACTTTGACAGGTAGCGCAACGACTTGGGTGATGATGTCCCCCGGCTGCAGCATCACACTTGTGCCGGTCCAGATATGCATGACGACTTTCCCGTTCTTGTAGCGCCATACGGCAGCATTACCATTCATCATGGTCAAGTCCATCAACCCGCTGCGCTCACCATCATTCACCGGTTGCAGTGCACTAGCACTGTCCATGACCAATTGCCAAGGGCCCCAGCGCGTTTCAGTGGTGCCATAACCCGTACGCCTATAGGCGTTCTGGGTAGCGCCTGCAAGACCAGTCAAACCTACGAAATCCTGAAACACCTGGTCGCCAGGATTCAGGACCGTGTTGACGACTCCATAGGCATATCCAGAGGGCAGGGTGCCTGCGGTATTCAGCGAGACGTACCCATACCCTTGAACTTGAGCAGTAGAAACGTCATCAATATTGGCAACGTAGGTATAGGGATTAAAGATCTTAAGACGTCGGCGCACCATGAGTGCGGCGTCAATATCCAACTCGCCATATATGCCACTTTGCCAAGGCTTAGCGACTGTTCCTTGGGCATACTGCCGGCTCCATTCGCGCTCACTGAGCAAGTCAAAAGCAATCTGTCGTACATGTCCTCCACCGGCGCCACTTACAGTTTGAATGATGAAAACATAGCTCGACGGAAGCGAAACCCCGCCATTGCCGAACATGAACAAACCATTGATAGGCGGTAGGGCGTCGGCGCTATCTGTAGGATTCATAGAGATAGGAGCGCTTGCTCCCCAGCCGCTGGCTTTGGCCAAAGCATCGCCCTGGTATAACTCTGCGGTCATTGCATTGAGCTTTATCATCGCACTGCGCGGAGTATCACCACCCACGCCGCTGGGGCGCGTACCCAAATCAATTTCTTGTCGTGCCATTTGAAGCTCCCCAAAAAAAGCAAAAAAATCCGCACGACGGCGGACAGGAAAAACGTCAGTCACCCACTCAAAAAACCGGCACCACCACCGGAGCCGAATCCGCGATTTCACAATGCAGAGAAATAGCCCCAACCAGTTCGTAGGGTTGCGCGTCTTTTAGCAACTTAACGGTCATGACTTTTCTGGAATACGTGATAACTGCCGACACGTCTTTCTCACCCACGCCCATGCTGTAGCCCCAACCACTTCCTTCAGGCGCCAGCGGGATAAGACCCAACGTACCGCGCACTTCATAGACACCTTGAGCCTTTCGCTTGGAGGTGACTTTTTGATTGCTGAACGGCACAACCGTGCAGGCGCCCTCGGCCCCGCTTAGTTCAATGACTGCTCTCATTTTCAAATCGCCTTTATAGAGCCATCAGCCTGCCTTGCGCAGTTGGCCGTGTTCAGAGTGGTGATGACATTCAACACGCCCACGTTCATGTCCGACGTAGGCGGCGCGATGTCCACTTCCGTGAGCCAGTTCGATGCGAAGGCTGCTGGCACTTCAAGGGCGCCAGTTTGAATTGAGTACATCGCAAATCGGGGCAGATAGACCACTCCGGGAAAACCGATGTAGATGGACATCAGGCCGGTCTCTGGACGACGGTACACGCGGACTTTCAACGAGGGTCCGCCTTGCAAGTTGCCAATGGCCGGGGATGCCGCATTCAACAGTGCAACGCCGGAACTGAACGAGCCCTGGTAGTAGTACCAAGACAAGTCGAGCGTAAACGGCGACGTGTAGCCGTTTATGCAGCCCACACACCGAATCAACGGCGATTCGCTCTCGGTATAGCGGATGGCGGTATGGATTGTGAGCGAGGAAACCAGCGAGCCATTGGCCTTCCCCGCCTCCGTAGTGTTCTGCCCCAATAGCCGCTCACCATCGGCCTGGAAGGCACGTGACTTGAGGCCCAGCCGCTGCTGGGTGGAGGCCAGGCCCGGGCCGTCGGTGAGGACTTTTTGCCAGGGTTGCCAAACGCCCACGACCTCCACGCGGATCCACTTAGAAGCGTCGTTGACGACGAAGTACTCTTGCATGGTGTAACCGGCCCCGGCCTCATTGACGGTCAACCAACCGTTTTGGCCTGTGGGGGTATGCAAGCCGGATATTGAATAGTAGGTGCCCGGTTTGCGAATGGTATCTATATCCGCTTGCGCAAGGGGGTTATATGCGCCTACACCAAAATCCCCAACCCGTACAACGCGCCCCGGTGTATGGTCATCTGGGTTGGTTGTCAATGTACCCGTTGCCGCAGTACCCAGTGCATCAACACGACTGTAAAGTTCTTGGGTCATAGCGTTTATCTTAATGCCTGTGCTTCGCGTGGTATCCCCACCAATACCTGTCGGCGTAGTACCTAGGTTTATTTCTTGTCTTGCCATAATTCTCTCCAGTCAAAAAACCCGCTCAAGGCGGGTGACGTTAATCTGGCGCGGAGTGCTGCTCATCAACTTGTGATAATTTTTATCACATACCTGTAACGTCAATTATTAACGCTGAGGCGACAACTCCATTTTGCTGTGTACTGGTAAACCCGGATGAAGATCCAGACGCCTTTGGCCTAGTACCAGCAATATCAATCGTACTCAATCTTGCTTCTATGACATTTGAATTTATTTTGTAGGAAGAAAACTCCGTGGTTCTGATATACGAAGTCATATAATTTGGAGACATTCCATTCACAACTTTAATGTATTTAACCCTTGTTGCTATCTGGTTATGGACAAAAGCGTATTTCCTTCCAGGCGTAAGGGACAATGTGTCATAACCTGTCATTATCGCCCTGACATCAAAAAGATCCCACCCTGAATCGAAAGTAAGCCGACCCAAATCATTAAAGAGCTGCAGACCAACGGTGGACACAGGAATGTCGCCCGGCCTAAAAATATAATAATTAACTAGCTGGCCAGCTGGGCCATCAGTATAAATATATGCGACATTTCCAACGGTGGACCCAAGGGAACTGAACACACCTGAAGAAACAGCAAGAATTTCTCCATCATTCACTGTTACCGCCACCCGTGTGGGGCTGGTATTTGTAGTTTCTCCGTTTGTGTATTTCTGACTTAATAACTGACCAGACCTTACCAAGGTGAGTACTGGAAAACCACTATCGACTTGGTAGCTGCCCTTATCGTTTATAGCTTCAAATCCCGCAATCATTAAAAAACTCCGTAATACATGATCCCGGACGGAAGATTCGTCTCATACTGATTTGTGACTCTGGTCCAAATCAGGGAATTTCCAGACCTTGTATATGAGACCTGGCTAAATGCGGGCCCGGTAAGAACTGACCCCGTGAATGCGCCAAGACTAAACATCCCTACGATGAACGCTTGTCCCTGACTAAACTGCTCGCTAGATATTGTTCCGTCTTTCTGACCCGCAGCAACTTGAATGCTTCCAATCACCCTTCCCAGCTGGGTACTTGTATCGAGCCTAATGCTGCCGTCAACCTTAAAAATCTGTAATCCCTGCGGCATTTTTATCCCCAAATACCAAGCCTTACACGGCGCGTACCGGCGCCATCGAAAACCTCAAGTAGCCGGTTATTGATTGAAAGCCTCCCCCCGCCTGCAACAGGCCCGTTAAATTCCACTCCGCCACCTTTGCTAAGACGCCAACCAGTTTGGCCCGCCACGTAGTCATCCGATTGAATAAAGGCCCCAATCTTGGCGTTTGTGATCGTGCCGTCCTGAATGAATGCAGACTTTACGAAAGTCTGCCCGTCCTGAACGGCGAACGGCACCGTGCCAGCCTGGCCGATGGCGAATCTATCGGCATCGATGACGAACTGCGACTGCACCCCCCCTGGACCGTTCTCCAAGCCAAGGCCGATACCGGCGTACTTATAAAGCCCGGTGGCCGTTTCGTACTGCATCCGCACTGACCAGTTCGCAGTGATCTTGCCGTCGACTGTTTGAATAGCCGTACTGTTAGTCTGAATCGCCAGGGTGTTCCCGTTCACAGTTGACTGAACAGTGTCGATTCGTCGCCCCAAGGCTTGGTCTTCATTCGATCTTGCTGTTATTTCGCTCTGAACGGCAGCGGCATTTTTCAAACTCTGAGCCGTGACAGTATCAATCCTGCTACCCAGCGCTCCATCAGCATTGATACGAGCCGTCTGCTCGGACTGAACAGCCGCCTTGTTGGCATCGGCTTGCGCCATGACGCTGTCGATCCTGCTACCCAATACCCCGTCGGCACTAATACGTGCAGTCTGTTCAGACTGAACAGCTGCCGAGTTCGCAGCATGTTTTACTTCCAGTACGTCCGTGCGCTGCCCCTGGATCAGGTCGCCCTCGATAATCGCCGATTGAATCGACCAGACGCCGACGCTCTGCTGCTCGGAACCCTGCCACCCAGCTTCGTCACCCTGCATAGAAGGGTTAACCTGCAAGGAGATGCCATCAACCCGTTCTGCCGTGGTAGTGACCTTGCCATCCAGCGTGGTCACGGTAGCCTTCAAGGTGCTCAACCCATTCGCTGTAGCGCTTACGCCGCTGACCGGATCATCAACCGTGACCTTCACAGCATTCAGTTGCTGGGCCTGAGCGTTAATGTCGCTGCCATGCTGAGCAATCGCCGCCGAGTTCTGCTGTATTTGTGTAGCCAGTGCCGCAGTGGTTTGCACAAGCGTGCCGATATCCACCCAATACGTTGCATTGGGTGGTGCATTTCCAGCAGGCACCGAAGCAACAGCCTGGTAAAGGTGATTGCCCAACCGCACAAACTCGCCACTGGCATATGCCCTGGCCGCGTCATACAGCAACGCATCCGTCACTTGATCAACCAGTGCTTGCAGTTCTTTACGGGTATTGTCCAATCGGTCGTTGACCGAACCCGCGCCAGATCCATCAATCAACTCGATACGGTCGAGCAAGTGCTTGCCCAGTTCCGTCTCGCTGATTTGCCCTGCGATCAGATCCAAAATCGGCGAAGCATCCGAACTCGCTTGCCCGTTGACGCCCGACCCGCTTGGAAACCACGGCCCGATATTGCCCGTGCGATCCACCAAGCGCGCCCAGAAAAACAACGACGTCCCCGCCGCCAGCCCCATCATGGTCAAATCGGTCTGCGGATAGGCGTAATCCCCCAGCTTAGTCGCCAACGCCAGGTCGGCAGTCTTCCCATACCAAACCTCCGTACGCTGCAAATCCGCCGTGCTCACCCCCTGCGGAATCTGCCATTTCAGCTTGATCGCAAACACCAACGACTCTGTCGTCAGCGCAGCCACCGTCGGCGGCAAGGTGGTCTTGCCGTTGAGCACGGTCTCAACCGACTCGCTATACAACGAGCCAATATCCAAGGCGTTGATCGCCCGCACCTTGGCTACGTAGCGTCCAGCGTAGATCCCGGAAACTTCAATCGAAGTCCCGCCGGTACGCCCGGCGTAGATCCACTCGCCGTCGTTTTTACGCCAGTAGACCTCGAAGGCAATCGCATGCGCCGGGCGTTGCCAGTCGATGGTCATGACATTGACCGCACTGCCTTGCTCGACGAAATGATCATTGCTGACCGTCACGCCGGTCGGCGCCGCTTGCACGCTCGGCGGGATCACGGTGATCGGTGGGCTGTCGATTTTCGCGCCGTTGTCGATAGCGGCAAATTTGCTCGGTACGTGCTTGACCGCACTGAGGCTGTATTTGATTTCGTCATCCGAAAAATCTTCGGAGATCGACAGTACGCGGAACTGTTGCAAAGCCAGGGTCGCGGAGTCGATGGCCCAGATCGATTGGACCGGCGGCAGTTCGTCGAGCTTGGTTTGCAACACAACCAACTGCCCGTCCGCACCTGCGGCGCTGACGGATTTGACCTCCCTGGACACCGCCTTGCCGTTGGGCATCACCAGGGTGATGGTGTCGCCCGCCGTGGCGGTGACTTCGGCATCCAGTGTCAGGGTGTCGAGGGTAGCATTACGCAGTCGCCCGCCAATGCGCCGGCCGGCTCGGTCGTTGTCGGCTACGCGGATGATCTGGCCGGGGCGCGCCAGGGTGCCGTCGAGGCCGACCGCGAAGGTCACGCTTTCGGTTTCCAGGCGGTTGGTCAGCAAGGCCCATTTGCCGATGCGTTGGGCCTGCGCCTGGGACGTGCAACCGGTGGCACTGATTTCGGTCTGCTGGATGCCGTAGCGCGCGATGCCTTCAGCGTCATCGACGTACTGCACCTTCTGGCGATAGAAATCCGTCGGATCATTCCAGCTGACCAGGGCGACGGTGTAGCGGGTCTTTTTCGCCGACCCGCCGTAGATGAACTGGCCACCGATCACGTTGGCGTTGGAGTAGGTGTAGACCGGGTCTTCCGGCATATCCGCCACCGCCATCACCGAACCCGCGCCCCAATAGGCCATGCCGCGGAAGGTGGTCGCCAGGTCCTGCAGCACCTTCAGGGCATCGGCACGCACCGAGAGGTACAGGTTGCAGGTGAAACGCGGTTCGGTACCGCCCTTGCCATCGGACACTGGCTGGTCGCAATACTGGCCGATGCGGTACAGCTCCCACTTATCCACTTGGCCGGCGTTGAGCAGGTGGCCGAGGCCGTAGCGTTGGTGCAACAGCAGGTCGTAGTAGATCCAGGCCGGGTTGTCGGTCCAGGCGGATTTGAACGTGCCGTCCCACACGCCGCTGTAGGTGCGGTTTTGCTCGTCGTAGTTGCTCGGCACCTTGATGATCCGCCCGCGCAGCTCGAAGGAACGCGAGGGAATCGATTGGAATTGCGCGGCATCGAATTGCAGGCCGATCAGCGCCGAGCCCGGGTAGCGCAGCTTGGCGTCGATCACCTCGGTGGACGACTCCACGGTGGTGGTATCGGCGATCGCGCCACTGGTGGAGTTCGGTGTGATCCGGCGTACACGCAGGGTCCAACTCACCTTCGCAGGAGGCAAGTCAACACGGTGGGAACGTTCGTACTTGGTGGTGGTTTTACCGCTGAAGGCTGCCGCCAGTACCTGCACGAAGGCGCCGCCATCGGTGGATAGATCAATAGCGTATTGCACCGTGTAGCCGTTGGTGTCGCCGTTGCTGGTGTTGGTCTGCGACAACCGCGTGACAGCCAGGCGAACCCGCACCGCCGACAGTTGCAGGTTGGAATAGGACTTGGTCCAAGGCTGATCGCTACGCAGCTCGACGGACACCGGGCTTTCGTTTTCCACGGCAGGGAAGCCTGGGATGTGCGTCTGATCCTGGCTGCCGTTGCGTGTATCGAGGGTCACGCCACTGAAATTGAGGCTGCCATCGGCGTTGGCCAGCGGAGTCTCGTCGAGAAACACCGAGCGCTTATCGTTTTTCAAACCGACAATCTCGCCTTCGCTGACGAGATCGAGGATACGGGCATAGGCCGTACTTTGCAGGCTGTCTGGCGCCTCCACGGAGGGGCGGGGCTTGGACGCGCCGCCTTTGCTGCCAGCGAGAGTGAGGTCAGTCATGGCTTTCCTTCAGGCGAAATAAAGCCCGCACTCGGCGGGCTGGGTGAAAAGGAGGACGGTTAGAGTTGGTCCTGGGCGTAGATGCCGGCACTGATCACAGCACTGCCGACGACCAACTCGCCGTAGAGCAAGCCGACCGGATTGCCCTGGGCGTTGGTGTTGACCGGGCCGTTGAAGCTGTAGCTCGGGCGGTTATTAGGACTGTCCTGGGCACCAAGCCCTTTGGGGGGCGGTGACAACATCTGCATGACACCGCCCATCGCCATGGACGCACCCGCCATCAACATCATGCTGGCAGCCGGCCCCGTCAGGAAACCAAACGGGTTGTAATACGCCACCGCGATCAATACCGCACCGATAATGGTCTGCAACCCGCCTGCGCGCTTGGAGCCGGTCAATACCGGCGCGATGCGGATCACGTCCTTGCCAAGGGGCTTTTGAATATCGTCTTCGGCGATGTTGCGCTTGCCGTTGAATACGGCAAAGCGCAAACCTTTATCAGCGCTCTGCAGCATGTAGCGCTCAAAGCCAGGAAACTGTTTGAAGTAGCCCATTACATCCTTGAAACCACCCGCGGTGGTCACGCGATGTTCTCGACCGAAAAGCCTGGCGAGCGAGCCTGATAGCAGCACCGTTCGCATCGTATGTTGTTCGACTGCCAATCCCATGAGCACTCTCCTGATCATCTTCGAAACGTTGGCTAGAGCTGATCCTGCGCATAGATACCCGCACTGACCACCGCACTGCCCACCGTCAGCTCGCCATACAGCAAGCCCACCGGGCCGCCCTGGATGCTGGTGTTGACCGGGCCGTTGAAGCTGTAGCTGGAGCGGTTATCCGGGCGGTCCATGGTGCTCAGCCCCTTGGGCATCGGCGACATCAACTGCATGACCCCGCCCATGGCCATGGAGATCCCCATGCTCGCGGCGAAGGTCCAGCCGGTGGTGGATGAAGCGCCGATCAAGGTCGAAGAACCACTGGAAGCGGCGAGGCCACCAGAGAAATACGACGCCGCGACAATCAGTGCGACCCCGATAATGGTTTGCATTGACCCTGCGCGCTTGCTGCCCATCAGCACCGGGGCGATGCGGATGTCCGAGGTTCCGGAAGGTGCGTTGAGCCGGTCCTGGCCGATATTGTCGCGGCCCAGGAAAATCGAGTAGGTCACGCCGCGGTCCTTGGACTCCATCAGGAAACGCTCGAACCCGGGCACCAGGATGCACAACGCGTGAATCGCTTCCGAGGCGTTCCTCACCGCCAGCCGATGCACTCGGCCAAAGCTGGCGCCCAGGCTGCCGTAAAGGCGCACCGTCCGGACTTTTTCATGATGCATGGCATCCTCCAGGCGAATGAACCGCCGATGTGGTTAGTGTTTGGCCCGCAGGCCATGTCGCCAATAGCTCACCGTCACCTCGCCCCAGTAGCCGCCGTAGGTGTCGCGTTTGCTATCGCGGCCATACAGGTGGTGCAGGATCGAGCCGGGCGCGGGGTAATGTTCGGGTTCGCTTTGCAGCACCCCATCTGCCAGGTAAATCGCGGCATGGTTGGGCACTGGCGCACGGATCTGCATCAGCACGATATCGCCCTGTTGCAGTTGGCTGACCTGCACGAAGCCGGCGGCCGGCAGGTTGTCCAGGTAGAGATTGCCGCCCTTGTCCCACCAGCCGTCTTCGCGTTGATAGTCGCCGAGCTCGATGCCCAACTCGCGGCGGTAGTAGTCGAGGATGATGCTCAGGCAGTCATGCACGCCGTGGGCGAAAGCGCGACCGATCAGGGGCGCCTGGTAGCCATTCGGCGTGCAACTGGCCCATTCACCGGTACACACCTGCCCGTCGTCCCCCTTGCGTACTTCCACAATGTGCCAAGGCAACCCTGAGGCTTCGCACGCCACGCGGTCCGCTTCACTGGGCGTCGCCGGGCAATCGGGATGGCTGTGCACCACCGCGAGTATTTCGCCACGCTCTTCGGCGGCGGCATAGTCCTCGGGTGCCAGGCGAAAGTGTTCGCTGGGCGTGCTCGCCGTATTGCGACACGGCACATACACACGCTTACGCCCTTCGCGAATCATCAGGCCGCAGCACTCATGGGGGTAGTCGGCCACGGCGTGCCGGGCAATCGCCGCCAGGTTGGTCTTGTTCATATTCAGCTCCGCAACAGGCCCGCAGCCGGAAATGAACCGTAGGGCAGTGGGTTGTTCTCGCCGAAACGCAGCTTGCAGCTTGTCAGTCGCCCACCGCATTTATCCTTGGCCGCATCCGTGACGATCACGTCATTGGCATCCGCCACCGGGCCGCCGTTGTAGCCGCAATAGGGGCCGCGGTAACCGCCGCAGCTGAGCCACCAACACACATTGGCGACGATCTGCCGACGGGGCAGTTGCACGCCATTGAAATCCAGCGCGCTGGCCAGTTCGAACTTCACCGTCTCGCTGCTTTCCGCGACTTTGCGCTCGACATACCAGATGTCCGGCGGCAGTTCCTCTTCCGGGTCCGCTTCGGGCTGGCCGTCGAGGTACTTGGCCAAGGTACGGTGACGGATCAGCCGAGCGCCGACCAGGTCCTCGAAATACAACACCAACGCCGTGATGAAACCACCGACGTTACCTACGGCCAGCGTTGGCGTCGGTTGGGTGCCCTGCCCCGACATTTCAAAGCCCTCGGCCTGGATCGGCCAAGGTGAATACTCGTGGCCCTGCCAGAAGATCGATGACTCCTGGGGGTAACCGTGAAACCGGTACAACTCGGCACCCAGGGTGGCGGCATCGAGCTCGAAAAGCTCCACCCAGGCCCCGGGCTCCAGGGTCTGGATATCTGCAGTGATGGACATATGATTCTCCGGGCAAAGAAAACCCCGCACTGTGGCGTAA
The DNA here is from genome assembly GCF_036704165.1 of Pseudomonas khavaziana. Lineage (NCBI taxonomy): Bacteria > Pseudomonadati > Pseudomonadota > Gammaproteobacteria > Pseudomonadales > Pseudomonadaceae > Pseudomonas > Pseudomonas khavaziana. The sequence continues at coordinate 1,582,659 of NZ_CP129946.1, read as the reverse complement.
TGCCGTTCAGTTAAGGCTTTTGTAGGAGCGAGCTTGCTCGCGAAAAACTCACAGGCGCCGCGTTCAATCAGGAAACACGCGTTATCGTTAACGTTTTTCGCGAGCAAGCTCGCTCCTACTGAGAGGCGATATACGCTTAACTGAACGGCATTACGCACTGTGGCGGGGTGTAGGCGCCACAGGTGGCGCTAGGGGTGGAAGGCTTGCTCGAACGTCGCGGTCAGGGAGTAGAGCCCGGCGCCCATGGGCGTAGGCTGGTAACCCTTGCAGCGATACAACGCAGGCTCTGCCAGGGGTGCGGTCCAGCTGAACGCCTTGGCACCGGCATGGCGGTCGAGGAAAGCGACGATCGCTTTGATCCGCGCTTCGTCACCCACGAACGTCAGTGGCCAGGACTGGGTCTTGTTGTTGATCCCATCCGCAGCCGTTTGCTGGTAGCCGTCGCCGAACTTGGCCGACTTAAGGCGAAACTCGACGCTGCCGACGGGTTCCACCTTGGGCACCCAAGTGAATATTTCTGTGCTCATGTTTTCTCCAGGCGTAAGCCGTTGATAGTCAGCGGCCGTTGATCGCCGACCAGATTTGCCCGCCCGGCTTGAGGTCGCGGGCGATCTGCTCGGCAGCACCCTGGCGGGCTGAGCCGGCATAGGCGCGGGCGACGTTCTGGGCGTTGGTGTCGGTGCCTGAGCCCTGGCCGTCGGCGACGTTGATGGTTTGCTGGATTACCACCTGGTTGCTGCTGGTAGTGCCCGACGGGCCGCCGCCTAAAGCGCGTACGCCGAGGGAGCCGTCGGAACCTCGGCTCAGAGGCATGATGGCTTCGGGGCCGGCTTCGCCGAAGAGGGCCATAGGGGCCAGGGTTGGGCTGGTCGCAATGGAGTTGGTGAATACCCCCCCATTGGCATACTTAATGCCGGAGACATTGAGTTCATTTTGATACCCGCTTGGCCCCAGCACTGAACCTGCGGGAACAGAAGGGCTCAACCAACTGGTGATGGCCGAGCCGGCCAAACTGAACAACGACTTCAGGGCACTAGAGGCCGCCGTTTTGGCAGCCATCGCCGCCATGTCTTTAAGTACCGAGGTGGCAAAGTCAGAGAAGTTGAACTTCCCCGTAGTCGCAAACGTCAGGACCGCGGCATCCATCTTTTCAAAAGCACTGGCGAACACCGCCTTCGATTGCTCGGCTGCCGTACCTGCGCTAGTAGAATACTCTTTGAACGCGGCACTGGCGCCTTCGCGCCAATCATCGAGCAGCTGGGTCATATCGGCGAAATTACTTTTAACCTGCCCAGTTTTTTCTTCACTCAGAAGAGCCATCCCCTCCTGATCCGATGAAGCTGCATCCCCATACGGCCCACCCGTTGGAAACTTCAGCCCCGCCCGCTCGGTGTAACTGGACTGCGCCTCCAGCGCCCCCACAAAATCATTCTGCGCCCCCTGGCTCTGCTTGAGCACTTGCACCAGTTGCGCATTTTTCTGAATAAAATTTTCCGCCGCATCCGTGGCCGGGTCATAGGCCCTTTGAAAGGCCTTGAACTGGCCGGACGTGACCTGTAGCGCCGCTGCGGCAGAGGCGCTGACCTTTTTACTGGCATCCTCAATCTTATGCTGCATCTCGCGCATGCTGTTTTCGGTAATCCGTGACGCCTTCGCCAGGGCCTGCTCCAGGCTGCCGAGGTTGAGCGTCAGATTACCCTGGGAAGCAGTTGCCATAGGTTTCTCCGGGTCATGGATAAAACCCGCCGAAACGGGTTTCAAGGAAAGTGGCGTCGTCCTTAACGCCACTCGTTCATCGCACGCTCGAGTGACACACCCCGGCGCAACTCATGGGGCATGAAATCAATCAGCTCGGCCGTGCCGCCGCCCAGCCGGTGGGTCTGCAGCGCCACCAACGCGCTGCCCGCCTCCAGCCGCCTACCGGCGTGCAGGGAACCGTATCGGTCGATATAGCGTCCCCAGGCCAGGGCTTCGTGGTAGGTCATGCGCTCTTTGGCTTCGGCGATCGTGCGGCCACCCACTCCGTTCAGCACCAGTTCGTGCCAGAACTCATCGGCGACCGTCAGCTCTTTGCGCCGCCACCTTGAGTGCCATTGACCTCATTGACTGCATTGAGGATCACAAACCCCAATGACGGCTCAAGCCCGAACGCATCGTCGTAACTCAGGGCTTCATCGCCCTCGGTACCCAGCGACACTGAGGCCGCGAGGTAGCTTGCATTGCGGCTCTGTGTCGACTCCCCCTGGCTGAACAGACGCTCGATCACGCCGAACGACTGGCGGCGGATGTGCAACGTGAAGGTGTCGGTGACTTCCTTGCCGGTTTTGCTGTCCAGATGCGTCCAGCTGATCTCTTTCTTCACCGGCTGGCCATCGACGATGCCGCCCTTGGCTTTCAGTTGTTTGAGGTTCATGGCGTCTCTCAGGCTTTCTTGATCCAGGCGCTGGCGCCGGTGCGTTGGATAGTGACGGTGGTGGTTACGACGGCGTTCAGTGCAAAGTTGAACGGGAAGTCCGACACGTAGCCGTCGAAAGTGAACCAGGTACGGGTTGCCGGCAGTTCAAAGCCATCGCCCTTGGCGTTCAGGGTAGGCAGCACGTCCTTGCCGTCGGACCAGCCCACCGCCCACTTCACACCTGTATCGCCCTTGGCTTCAGACAGCTGGTGCAGCCGGATATGGCTGGCGTTGGTCGGGTCGGCATTCAGGCCCAAGCTCGCAGTGCCTGGAGTGCGCAAACCTTTCTTGTAGCTGCGCTCTTCGGCATTGAGGCTGGTGTCTTCAATCTGCTCGGCCGGCGCGCCGCCCGGTTCGAATGAAGTGGCGTGCTCGATTTCCAGCACGGTGTAGGGCCCGGTGCCGGAGGCCGGCGGGACGAGGGCAAAAATCTGGGTACCTTGGGTAAGAATCGACATCGAGTGTTCTCCATGAACAATAAAAAACCCGCGAAGGCGGGCTATGGGGTGCAACGGCTGTGTTGCTGGGTACTAGGCAGGTCGAGCCGCGATCAGGGCGCCGGTTTACCATCCAGGTAAGGCGGTGCATTCGGGTCCGGTTCTCGGCTCTTGATCAGGTCGACCAATGCCTGGTTGCTCTGGGCCAAGAGTCGAATGGCCGCGTTGAGCGCCAGTTGGCCATCAGTCTGGGTTTGCAGGGCGGCGATCAAGCGGTTGATCGCGGCCAATTCTTCGTCGTTCATAGGCATCTTGGTTCCTGTATCACGTCAGGTAGGCAGGGGTGGGGAGCGTCAACAATGCGCAGCGGTGACGATCAAGACGCCAATCCACTGGCCATGATCGAACTGCGATACCCCGTCGCCGGGTCGCCAACGTGGGTCACTTGAGTAATCGACCAGCGCCCCTGCATGTACGAAGGCCAGGTTTCATCCAGCACCAGCAAGCCTTCGGCAGCGAGCAACGGGTTACCTGGGCAATCGATCTGCAGCTTCAAACCTTCACGGCCCACCCGCCGCAGTTCGCCTTCGGCCACGGCGCGGGCTTCGGCTTCGTTCTGGCAGCGCTGACGCAAGGTCTTGAACGGGGCAATCCCGATCTGGACCACGCGCTGTTTGCCGGCGGCGGCGTCCCACCAGCTGACGCGGCTGCCCATGTATTTTGAGCGAGCTTTCTCATCAAGCTTGGCGGTAATGAAGGCGTGCTCACCGGGCCGGTTGTCCCCGGTCACCGATAATTTCACTGGCGGCAGTAGCTGGCCGGAGAGTGACTTGGCCTGCCCCGCTTCGGCCAGTACATAGAGTTCATTGAACGGCTTGGTGACCGCGTTGTAGCGCTTGGCCAGGCGAGTGATGAAGGCCATGTCGCTTTCATTGGACTGGTCGATGTGCGCAATCGCAATGCCGTCCAGCGTCGGTGCCACTCGCGGTGAAAAACCATGGCGGCTGACCAGTTGCCGAAACAATGCCCCCAATGTCGTCGGCCCATGGCTGGCGGAGCGGCGCTGGCGGTACCCGCTCTTATCCACCTCACTGAAGGGCGCGGCCGTGGCCACGATCATCAGGCGCATCGGAAACAACACTGGGGTCCGTTGGGTGACGACAAACTCGCCTTTTTCCACCAAGCCGGTTTCCTGGTAACCGACGCGCAGGCCGATCTTGCCACTCAGGCTGGGCAACCCCTCCAGCCCTTCGATATTGAGGGTCAATTCCAGGCGGTCAGTCTGGATACCGCCAGCGTCGGTGTGGCTCCAATGCATCAGGCGTTGATTGAGCAGCGCCGCGTTGGCGCCGTAGAACTCTACGATCGGGGTAAATCCCTGTGCCATGCAGCCTCCTTAATCCCACGCCAGCACGGGACGCACGGCCGCCGGCCTGGCTTGCATCTCAGGCACGATCACCCATACGCCGGCCGGCAATAGCGGACCGTATTCAGCCAGTTCGGGATTCAAGCGCCAGAGGGTTTCTTCCGCCGTGTCATCGCAACGTCCCAGCTCGCGGTAGAGCAACAGGTTGACCGAATCACCGGCGATACTTCGCACTCTACGCATTGACGAATTCCTCCAGTTCCAGGGTCCAGGTCATGACCATGGCGGTGCCGTCATCGATCACGTTGCTTTGGGTTTCCACCACCGAGTTGATGCGCCACAGGCCCCAGTTACGACCGATGCCATCGACCAGCGGCAACGGCGCACGCGCATCTTGCAGTGCGCGCAATTCGTCCAGGCGCTGCATGCCGACGGCGTACATGGCCGTGCCGCTGAACGTGAGCTTTTCCAGCTTCTGGCCGTTCTGCCGCGACTGGGGTTTGCTGGCAATAATCGCCAGGTCACTCCAGCCGCCGTCGCTGTTGCGGATCAACGACGAATAGGCAAAACCCCGGGACAAGCCAAAGATAAAGTCGCCGAGTACCATTTGTTGTCGCATCAATCACCTCCTGAAGGATCGGCCAGTGCCGCGTTGCGCCGGATGCCAAGGGAGTCGGTGACCATGGGCATGCATTGGAACTGCAGGGCCTGGATCACCTGGTTGACGACCTGCTGGGCATCGGCAGGGTTGACGCCGGTGATCTGGATACTCGGTGCAATCGTGACCTGGACGTTATCGGTGCGGGCACTGTTGAGCTCCTTGCTCAGTGCATTGGGCGCGGGCAGGCGATCATTCGAGCTGAACAGTTTGTCACCGAGCCAACTGCCTGCTTCGCTGCCCAGCAAGCCACCGATGGCGCCGCCGACTGCGGTGCCGATACCAGGGAAAACCAGGGTGCCGAGCGCGGCGCCGGCGGATGCTCCCGCCCAGGCGCCGCCAGCGGTGCTAAGGCCAGCACCGACGGCCTTGGCGTCGCCATTGCGTACGCCCTGGACCACGTCAACGGCGGTGTCGACATATTTCAGCGGGCCAAGACGGCGGACGCCGGCAGTCTCCAGCTTACTCATCACGCCCAACAGCCCGGAGGCCGGCATTTTTGACGAATGAGTCACCGCAGGCATGGCTGAACGCTCACGACTGACGGTCTGTGCGTGTGGCTGGCTGATTGCGCGAGCTTCGGAAGGCAGAGGCAAGCCCCTGCCTTCCAAGGCTTCAATCAGCCCCGGGGTTCTACCTGGGATCGAATGACGCAGATCAGTGTGAGTCGTTCGGTTATTGACCTGGGCGCCACGCGGCTGCAAACCTTGCACGGGTGCTCCGGCATGGAAACCATTGGACTGCGCCGGGAACAAGGGGTTGATCAAGCGCTCAGACAGACTGCGCAGCGTCGACATCACCCCAGCGTTTTTCACAGGTGCCTGCTTTGTAAACGCCGGCCTCGCCACAGACGCCTGTTTCTTCTGCGCTTGCTGTTTCTTCTGCGCGTTCCGCGCCTTCTGGTTTTTCTGCGACTTGGGCCTATTGCTACCCTTTTTCCTGGCAGAAGAGCCTCTGCGACTGGAGCGGCGACTGCTCAGTGAGGCTTGGGTTGCAGTGGCGCAGCAGCATGGCTGATCCTTTTTAAAGCCGTCGCTCTTGAACAGTTTGCCAACCACTCCAGGCAGTTTGCCCAGCGTCACGTCGACCACATTGCTCGTCACCCGACTTTTGATCGTGTCTCCCAAACCCGAGAAAAAACCGGTGACCACCGGTGAAAACACCGGCAGAATCACCGCCTCAGCGGTTTTCACAGTGGTAGCGGCTGCCGGCGATGTGCTGGCCCAGGCGTTGGCGCCGTCCATCAAGTCGGTCTTTTTTTGAAGCCACACGTCTTCCCAAAGTACCGGTGCTGGCTTGAGCGTCGTGGAGAGCTGCTCCTCGCTCTTTGAGGACGCCTCGCGCAACTGCGCTATGGTTTTTTCCTTGATGGCTGGCGCAGCAAACGATTGTTGAAAGGCCGCGACCGGATCGAGGCTCTTTACCTCGCCCAGCGTCATGGCGTCACGGATCAGCCGCAGCTCTTGCGATGTGCTCGACGTAACTTCGGTGGTTGTCGTCTGATCGCTGCGTTTTTCGGTTTTGGACGGTTCAATGCCCATCGCCTTAAGCTGCGGCAAGGAGGCTTGCAGCGCGTCCACACTATCGCGCAGTAACCCCATGGACAGCGAAAGACCCTGGAGTTGCAAGCCGGCATTGGTCAGCGCCAGGCCCATCGAGGACAATGGCGCCGCCTCTGCATGACTTTCAGATGCCAACGGGCCCGGGTTAACACTATCGGCACCCTTCGCGCCGCCTGCGTTGCTGAATACACCCTGGCCATCCTTGACCATGGCATATGCGAGCGAATACTTGTCCTGCATCCCGCTTACTCCTGTTTAACGCCAAGGCGAGTGATCGCAATGTCGTAGCGGCGCAATGCTTTTCCGGCGTCCCAGTCGAGGATCTCCGCCTCATTGACCGAGTAGATCAGCGGCACCACATCGAGGATTACGTCGATGTCGCGCTGCGAAAGAAGTCCGCCGGTTGATTTAAAAAATCGTCGATGCGCTCCTGCAGTTCCGTCCAGTCGGGCACGGTCAAACCGGCCAGGTCAGGGATCATCAGCCCGGTGCAATGGGCGGTGATGAACTCGGCGCGCTCTTTATTGGTGGCAAGCTTTTTCATCACTTTGGTGGCGCGCAGGGCGGGCATTTCCAGGGAAAGTTCGGTCAGGGTTCGGCCGGCTGCGTCCAGGGGCAAAAGCAACGGGACGGGTTGGTCGTGGGGTGTCGCATCCTGTGCGCCCAGGAAGAACGACGCAGGGCGCGTCGACATCTCATGTACGTACTGGGCAATGCTCACGTAGTCCGGGCGTTTGAGCTGATCGAGCTCTTTTTCCGACAGGCCGGTGGCGAGTTTCGCCAGTTCAAAGAACTGGTCGTCCTCGTCATCACCGGCCCGGGCCAGCGCGTCTTTTTGCGCGGCGTAGAACAACGGTTTGAGTTGAACCTGCTGGATCATCGCGCCGGTATCGGCAGTGATCGGGGCCAGCAGGATATGCAACGGTGGCATCCAGGCCATGGGGCAATTCCTTTGAGAAGTTTGGGGGCGAGCACGCCCGCCCCCGAGGTTTTACGGCATCAGCACAGCACGGCGCGCATCGCCAAGAATATCGACGCCGTTGAGTACGAACTTCTGGGTGCGCACGTCGATGTCGATCACCGAAATGCCATTTTCCAGGCGGTTGTAGGTACGGCAGGACAGTTCCAGCGTGGTGAGTGCCTTGTCGCCCATCTTCAGCTTCGCCTCCTCCAGGGATTTGAGCTTGCCGCCGACGGTGTGGTAGGTGAAGTAGGTCTTGCCGTCCTGGTCCTGGCCGGCTTCCCGCACGTTCAGCAGGATGTCGTCACCCATGCGCACGCCCAGGGCCAGCATGATTTCCGGGCCGGCACCTTGGAGGGCCAGGGTGGCATTGAGCACCTTGCCGCTCTTGGCCATTTCTTCGGCGATGAAACGCCCGCCGGACATGGCTTCCATGTCGAACTCGATCTTTGGCGGGGTGAACTCTTCCACGGTTGCGGACAACGGCAGGCCTTGAAGGGTGGCCGCAATGGCCTGTCTGACTCGGTTGGTAAACATTAGAGAACGTCCTCCAGGAACTGCTCGATGATTTCATCGCGGGCGTTGAGTTGATAAACCATGTGTTCGTTCGGCGCGTAGCGGCCGTAGTCGATAACGATGAACCAGGTACCGTTCTTGTACTTCTCGACGCTGTTCAGTTCCGGGTGCAGGTATACGCTGCCGCCAGGGATGGTTTCGTCGGCCACCAGGGTTTGCAACCAGTCGTTGATGCGCTTGACCTCCTGGTCCATGAAGGACTTGGTGAGGTTCTTGGCCATGGCTTTCTGGCCGGCCTTGACCAGCTTGCGGCTGATGGCATCTTCCAGGCCGACGTAGCTGATGAACTTGCCGGTAATGGAGCGGTTACCCAGCAGCGAGAAACCGCCGAGGATGGTGCGGGCGTAGTAACTCACGCCGTAGCGGTTGAGCAGGTCGCCTTCGGTGGAGGTGTCGAGGATGTTGTACTCGACCACGCGGGAGACGTCCTCGGCGAAGGTCACCTGGTTGCCTGGGCTTTCCCACTGCTTGACCTTGGCCAGTGCGGCGATGGCCAACGAGGATGGCGACAGGAACACGTTTTTCTTCGCGGCCTTGGAATACACCGACGGCATGTTGTGCACCAGCAGGCAACGGTCGAAGCCCAGGTCGGCACCGCCCAACTCGCCGCTATAGGCAACTTGATCGGCCACCGAAGCGTCCTTGCCATCCAGTACCACACGCGCCTTGATGCGCTTGCCGAAGGAGGCGAACTCACCGGCCACGGCCTTGGTGCCGGTAAAGCCTGGAGCGCCGATGATGGTCAGGTCTTCCGGGACACTGCTCAGGGCCGCCAGGCCCAGCTTGCGGCCGGTGACCGGGTCGTTGCCGCCGATCACGTTGTTGACCGTATCGGCCGGGGTGGCGCCTTCTTCGACGATGACCACATAGACGGGCACCTTGACCACTTTGAGGATCTGGTACACCGCCTGGAACAAGGTGCCCGACTCGGTGCCGGTAGGGTCCAGCAATGCCTGGGTCGTGAAGCTGTTGATACGGAACGGCGCGTTTTTCGGGATCGATGCGTGGGCATTCGGCGCCGTGCCGACCAGGCCGATCACGTTATCGCCAAGGCCACCCATGGCCTCGGGGGATTCAGTGGCATTTACAGTGATGCCGTTGTGCTCGAAGTTCAGGACTTCTGCCATGGTTATTCAGCCTTCTTGGGGGTGGAGTTGAGGACGCTGGTCAGTTCCAGGCGGCCAGCGGTGCGTAGGGCGGATGCTTCGACGTCGAGCAGTTCCAGTTCCTCGCCGGCGGTGGACCAGTGGCCGTTACCGATGGGGAATGGGATGAGAACGGTGTAGGTTTGGCGGGTGGGCATGGGTGGAAATCTCCGGGTGGAAAATGCAAAAAGCCCCTACGGGGAGGGGCTTTGGGGAGGCGAAAAAAACCGTTTTCGCGGTGGGGATCAGTTGCGATCAGGCAAGGGGTAGAGCGCCTTGATTTCTGCGACTTTGTCACGCCAGGCCTTTTCTTTTTCTGGAGTTTCGTCGTATTGCCATTCCAGAAACAAAGGGTCAGCTTCAGCTACGTACAACGTACGACGCGCAGAGATAACACTTTCCAACTTGGCACTGCTTTCCGTCTGCATGACCAGTTCATCTGCGCGAACCTCGTCAAATCCCAATGCCATCAGGGTTGGGCGGTCCGCAGGAACATTGATCAGCGTCTCACCCGAGGGCAGCAGTAGTTTTTTGATATATCCAGCCATCTTCATACCCCTTTTGCTGTGTAGCGCAGATCGTTATCCAACGTATAAGCCAACCGGCTTTCCGGATAAGTTTCTCCAAGTTCGGTCGCGGTTATCGCAAACGGTTTCACCTTCCAGCAAATTTCATATTCAGGGGTCACCGCTTGACTCAATTCCACTTCAGCATCTGAGCGACTGTACTTCACAGGCTCCTCAAAACTCTTGGTGACGATATACGTCAGCCCGCCACGCAAATAGCAGCCAGATTCCTGCGGGGACGAGACCAATGTGCCAGGTATCTGGTTAAGCCAGATGGGCTTCAAGCCAGTGACCGGACGGACGTACGACCACATCCCGAATTGAGCACGACGGACGGTCTCTCGGTAGGTTTGAGAGATGCGCTTGATAGTCAAAAAATTAGCGTCCCCATTCCATGGGATCCCACAGCCCTCCATTTGCAGATTTAGACCGGCGACATGTGGCTCAAAATTGTTGTTGAATGGATTGAGACCTGCGTCCAAGCCATAGTTTCTGGAAATTATGATCTCCGACATACCTCTCTCGTTACCTGGCATACGCCACCAGACCGGATAAAAAATATTGGTAGAAAGTCCTGTAAGATCAATTGTTTGTGTATAAGAGGCACGGCCATTAATATCCTTAGCCTGCACACTATTACGCCAAGAAGTAAACTGATTCGAAGCGGCCTCTACCCGCGCGTCAATCTTCCCAATTTGGCTGGTAACCGTCTCCGTAAGCCTGTTACATGCATCCACAACTTTCGTGATAGTCGTTTCAATTCCCATCATCAACTCCCTGTCAGTTAATCTTTCCAGCACTTTTGTCAGTGCTACTACTTCGCTTCGAGATGCATAACCCGAAACATCAAATCAACGTGGCGGGACATATTGCCAACCGAAGCCGCCGCCATAATCGCGATTTCCTCTGCCAACAACAGATTCAAGTTCTCACTCCCCACCACAATCGTCACGCTATCCGCCGGCAACGGCGAAACATCCAGCGTAAACTTCTGCAGCACCCGCGCCGCCGCCGCTTTATACGTCAGCAACTTCCCCGCCACGGAATACACCGCCAGCAAGGTGCCACTGGCGAGGTAAAACCCAAACTCACCAATCTCATACTCACCGTCGCCATCAAACAGCGCGGCCATCCTGAGCTGGCGCTCGCCCAGGTCTTCGTAATCGACGATGGCCACACGTTGGCGCTCGTCACGCAAGGCGTCTTCGCTGCCGTCAGGGTTGTAGCGGCCAGTGCCGGCGCCGATGTGGGTGATTTCGCCTTTGAGGCCCTGGTTCTTTGCCTGCAGCACTTCATCCAAACCCTTGGAGGTGAAGCGCACCAGGCGCGTGATTTCATCTGTCATGGCTGCGCCCTGAGGTCGTAGTCGTTAATGGTGTAGTGCTGGGCAACCCCGGCACTGTTTAACCGAGCCACCAGCGCCAATTCCGGCAACGCGCCGTTCAGATAGAACTCGCCGTCGCTTAAAGGCGCGTCGAGCACTTGCGTGAGCGCGAGCTTGCCTTCGGTCTCATGCACGATGGTAATCGTCGCCTGATCGCGCTCACTTTTCGCCGCGTTGATACGCCGGATCAGCCGGTTGTGATCGCCGCTGGACCAACTGCGCCCGATGATCGCCTGCACGTCGAAGGTGTAAGGCACGCCGAGCGGACGTTGCTGGTACCAGGCGCTGATGTTGGGGGTAAAGCCCAATGACTCCACCGCATGGCTCAGCGCCTTGGGCGTACCGGCCTGGCGTTGGATCTGCCAGGACAACGCCACGGTCAGGCGCTTTTCCGCCTCGCTGGCCTCGGCATCCCATTCGCTGACGCCACGGTCGGCGGCCAGGTAAGGGAGGAATTCGCTTGGAGTTTGAAGTGGATTCATCAGCGCCGGAAATGGCGGTGTGACCCGTTCAAGCAATGTGCCGAAGCCCAGGTCCAAAGCCTTTTCCAGCGGTGAACTGTTGGCCGGCAACAGACTCGCTTTAGGTTCACTCATAGCGTGCGCACCTCCACCTCGACACCCGTGCAATACGGGGCCTGGAACGCGGTGCTGACAATCGGCACCAACGGTTCCAGGATGTGCAGTTGCGCAGCGCCAGCGCTGTGGATGGCGTAGTCGATCCAGCTGGGGTCAACCCGCCCTTCCAGGCGATGGCAGGACTCTGCGTAGTCTTGCAACAGTTTCTGCGCGGCCACTTGGGTCAACCCGGAGTCCGGGCCGGCGTTGATCTTGGCCACAACGCGAATTTTATAAGGTTGAATCTGCGCACCTTGAACGGTGACAAGGTCGGTTTCCGGCCGGACATCCGGCCGTGCGAAATGTCGACGTACTCCGTCAAGCAAATCGGCAGATGCAGTGCCGTCACCGTCCCTGGAAAGCACCGTAACCATGACTTCGCCCGGTGCGGTGCGCCGAGCGTTGCCGTCCTTGACCTGGGCCGCATAACCATCCGGATCGAAGGTGTAGGTGACGCTCACCACTCCCGGCGTCGCGCTCTGCACTTTCACCGCCGGACGCTCGCCAAGGGTGAAGACTTCGCGGCGATACTGCATCCGCGAGCCGGCCGCCGGAGCATGGGGCGCCAGGTAGTAACGCAGGCGAGCGTCGTCGTCGCTTTCCAGGGTGGGCGGCACCGGCGGGAAAGCTGCCGAGTCGCCAGGGTCGAGCACTTGGCGTTCCAGGCCCATATCGGCCAGGCGCGCATCCAGGTTGCTGCCGGTGGCCCACCACGCGAGCATCTGCTTGATACGGGCGTTGTATTTGCGCTCATGGGTTTGCAGACGTACGCAAAACGCTTCCAGGGCCAGGGTCAGCAGTTCGCTTTCGTTGTCGAGGCTGACCTTGAGTTTGGCCGCGCTTTGCGGCGCACGGCTGGCAACGTAGTCGATGACGAACGCCTTGAACTCAGCCAGCAACGGTTCGAACTCATCCACCTTGATGATGGCCGGTTCCGCCAGTTGGTTCTGGCCGGGGATCAGCATGCTCATGTCACGACCTCGAAGGATTGTTGGCGGTTTTTCCAGGTGCCGGCAAACCGCAGCAGCAGGCCGGCGCCTTGGCGGGTGGCGACAATGACCTGGGGGTCAAAATCGTCGATGCCGTTGTGGGTGTTGTAGAACGCCTGGGCGGCGTGGCTTTGGGCGAGGATCAGCAGGTCATCACCGAGGTTTTGCCCTAGCAACTGCGGGATCAGCGAGCCGTACAACGGACGCTTTTGCCGAGTGCCCACGGGGGTGGTCAGCGCTCGGGTGGCGCGCTGCACAAATTGCAGCCAGTCATCGACGGCTGCCCCGGTGTTCCTCTCGATTCCGAGCATGGGATGTCCTTATCGGGGGCTGATGAGTCGTCCTTGATGGTCTACCACCGGGCCGCTGAAGTGCGCGCCGCCGGCATCCAGCAACAGGCTGGTGCCGCCGACCTGCAAGACGATGCCTTGGGCGTTAAGGGTCAGGTGGGTGGCACCGATCTTGACGTCGACCTGTTCGCGCGAACCGCTGAACGTGGTGGGGCCGTTGACCCAGTTAAAGGTATGGCTGGCGTCGTCGTAGTCGCTTTGGGTGCCGTCTTGATGGCGACGCCTGGTCAGCGTCGCAACGCTGGAGACCGGCGGAAAGCGATCACTGTTGAGGCCGAACAGAGCCACTGACTGCAAGCCGCCCTCCCCGCCACCGTAGTTAAGCAACAGGCATTGTTCACCCACCGTAGGGATGCGGGTTTCGGTTTGTGCACCGGCACTGGGGTTGAAAAAGCGGATCGCCGGGGTAAGCAAATCACCGTGGCTGACCTTGCAGGTATTGCTGGCAGCATCGACCTGCTGGCAAACGCCAATCCGGCAGAAGCTTTCAGCGCGGCGGTAAAGGTCTTCGAGTTGGGTTTCCATTTCCGCCAGGCGTTCGACGATCGGTCCCAATTGCATGCGTAACAGCGCGTCGAACATGGGCTACTCCGCCAGTGGTTTGTATTGGGCCGGGTCGTCGATATTGGAGACGTCCCAGGTGCAGGCAAACAGCGGCTGGCCTGTAGGATCTTCAAGCAACGGCGGCCCCAGATAGAGGGTTTGGGTGAAGGAGACCGTCCAGGTGTCGTAGTCCGCATCAAGGGTGCTGCGCACAGCCGGAGCGGCAACAATATTTGCGGGCAAATCGCACTGTGCCTGGGGCAGGTTCCAACGGTTATCCAGCACAAGGTCCATGAGTTGGCTGGCCAGGTCGCAGGCATCGAACGGCAATGCACCGGGGGCGACCATGGCCCTGAGTGAAATGCTCAGCACGTGAGCCTTGCGCCCTTCGCGAGAGCGAATGCCCGGGCCATTGCCTTCGACGGTGACCTGCACACCGGTTTTTTCAGCGTCGCCCTGGAAGTCCTGATGGCTGCCGACCTTGAGGTCCGGGAAGGCTGCATGAAGCGCAGCGCCCACGGCCTGGGGCAGTTGGGATGGCTTTTCGATAAGCGTCATTTTGAGTAGCGTCCTTGCAACAATTACTGCGGGTCCTGGCCGGAGCCTTGGTTGATCCCGATGCGCTTGGCCGCCCACCGCTCATAAAGGCCGATGGCCACATCAGCACCGGCCATAGCGGTGAGGCAACCAATGGCGCCGGCGGTCCAGATCGACATGCCGGCCGCGTAGCACAGCATCAGCGCCGAAACCCCGCAGACCATGCAGGCCCCGGAGCGCAGCGCCAGACGACGGATCAACGACCAACCACGGGCGCCTTCTTTGTCGGCGCGCCACATTTCTCCCGACACCCCGCCGATCACGGCCAAGACGATCACCAGCCAGATAGGCATTTCCGCTAACGCTTGCTGTTCATTTGTCATGTCACGCCTCCTGGCTGAGCAATTAATAATCCATATTTCATTTACACATGCGTCGATAGGTAGGCATTCCAAAAAGCCCGGTTGCCCGGGCTTTTCAGTAATGCTGTCCTCGAACTTTCGGCGCTACTGGCGCGGTACGGTCCTTTCCTCAATGTTTTTCCGACCACGATCCCTGTCTGCCGGATAACTGCTTCTGGTGCTTTACGCTGCACACCCGGGTCAGTTGCCAACCCTCTGAACCGTCAAGGCCGGTTCATCGCTGCCTGTTTTTGAAGCGTTGAAACTAAAGAGCGTCGGCATCCTTGCCGGTGTTGCCTGGCATCCCTGCCATCGCTTCGATAGCGTCCTTGCCGATGTTGCGTGCCTTCCTTGTCTTCCTTGGCAGCATCCTTGCCGCCTCCACCAGGCCTTGTTGGCTGGCTTGAGGTGAAGAATATGCATGTATGCATATGCAGTCAATGCACAAATGCATTTATTTTTGCTATGGAAATGCACGGATGCATTCGAAGCCTTGCGGGCTTGGGGTTTGGCGGTTTTCTGCGGGCGAAAAAAAACCCGCTCATGGGCGGGTTTCGTCTTACGCGAGGAGGTTAACGGGCGTACATGCCCCACCAGAAAACATGCCCGAGGATGCTGATCTGCTCATCCTGGATATCCTGGAAACTGTAGTCCTCATCCGGATGCTCATCACGGTTGAAACTGCGCAGGCGGATTCCCGAAGGCAGGCGGTAGAGCTGTTTGACCCGAAGTTGGCCGTTGTGGTTGATGGCATACAGATCACCATCGACGATATCGCCGATACCGCTCTTACCGGCATTCACCCCAACCGTGGCGCCGTCGCGCAGTACCGGCAACATGCTGTTGCCGCGCACCGTCACGCACTTGGCCTGGTCGAACTGCACGCCGTTATGCCGCAGGCTGCGCTTGCCGAACCGCAGGCTGGCCTTCTCGCTTTCCTCGATGACGAATCTTCCTGATCCAGCAGCCAATTCAACCTCGCGCAGAAAGGGGATCGACACCTCGTCATCATTGACGGGAGTGTCATCGTCCCACAGGCTTATATCCTTGAGTTCCGAATGCATCGGGTCGCGCCCGTCATCGCGCAACCCACCCACCGCAGCGCGCCCGCGCAGTTGGTCGGTGCTCACGCGAAAATACTCGGCGATGCGCGAGATGTGTTTATCCGACGGATCAACGATCTTGCCGCTGAGGATCCGGGACAGGGTGGATTGAGGCACGCCAGTGCGCCGATGAAGCTCCGTAGGGGAGATTCGGTCGCGATCCAGCAGCTCTCTTAAGACGATAGAAACGTTGCGTTTTTGCATAACGCGGATAGTGACGGGAGTTTTCGGAGTTGGCAAATGCTAATTTGCATATTTATGCATTAAACAGCCAATTCTGTTTACCATGAAACAAAATACTGTATATGCAAACAGTCAATTACCCACTACTCTTGCGGGCGGGCTGATGTCGAGATGCCACGGATATCAGCGTCCCTTGCTTATCGACAATTCAGGGGCTATGTATAAAACTCGTCAATCACCTAGCCAGCAACGACGGAGGTGCTCATGGCTTATTCAGCGCTAGCTGTTGCTAACGCCTTCATTGAACGCGCGAAGGAAGGCAAGGTTTCGGGCCTGACCCCGATGAAGCTGCAGAAACTGCTGTTCTATACGCAGTCCTGGCACTTGCGCGAACGGGACCAGCCCCTTATGGATGACCACTTCGCCCGCTGGCAATATGGCCCGGTCATCCCGTCGCTTTACCATGAGTTGAAATCCTACGGTAATCGCCCGGTGACATCGCTGCTCAGCAACCTGAAGCCCGACGCCGAAGACATTGTCTTCGTGACACCGAGGGTTCCTGAGAGCGATACCTACACCCACCGCTTGATTGACCGGATCATTAACAAATACGGCAAATGGTCCGGCACCCAACTGTCCAACCTTTCCCACGAGGAGGGCACAGCCTGGGCCCTCAAGGGCGCAGACGGTTCCGCCATCGACTGGGAAGACATGGCAACACTCATTCACCCAAAGAGCCGCATCCGTGAGTGAAGAACTCGACAACCTGGAACTCACCCTGCCCCCCGCAGCAGGGCCTGACCAGGACACCCAAGCCGGTGGCGAGCAAGCCATAGGCACCGACGATGAAAGAAGCCAGAACCTCAAAGACCAGAAGGCCGAAAGGCAACTGCGCAAGAAATATGCGGGGCGTGCGTTTTGGTTCGCTGCCTGCGGGGTGATCTTCTGGGCGGTCTTGCTGGTGTGGAATGGGTGGTCGACGTATTACTCGGGTAAAGCGCCGTTCTCGGACAATGTATTGATTGCCATCACTACGGCGACTTCAATCAATTTGTTTGCGGCGTTCCTTGGGGTGATCAGAGGGTTGTTTCCGGCCAGTGGGCGTAAATCCAAATAATCTGTTCCTTCCCCGATACAACCATCTACTCTTGACCAGCTTGCGTTGGGCTGCGCAGCCATCCCAATTTAATAAGGATTAGATATGCTGCGCAAAAGTCAGATCATCACCATCCCTGCACTGCTCGGAACGATATTTTTGCTCACTGGTTGTCCACCGCCAGCCGAATTCACACAGTGGCAGCGCACGTCCACAACAGTCGATGGCGTAAAGGCTGCGATGGCGGAATGTGGCGACCCTGTAGGCGGTTCACTGACTCGCTACCCCATAAACGAAGAAGTGATCCATTTTCAGTGTATGCAGCGCCTCGGTTTTACCCGTAAAGACGATTTCAAATTCTGTGAAATCATGAAGGACGTTCCGGCCTGTGTAGAAGAAAGAATAGGTCGTCCACTGAGTCTGTCCGAGCTTGAAGCGCTGCCGTTTGGCGATGATGAAGGTTTTTATCCAATAAAACCTGACTCTGGCCGGTACGAGAGTATGCAGATCACCTGGCGAAAAATAGGTGCATCACCGCACTTCTCGGTGCAACTGGCTAACGATAAGGAAGCGCTGCCGGTCATGTACGCCTGCGGATACCCGAAACCGCTGGGGTCAAACCTGGCCGTCGCCAGCATCGGGCGCACAGCCAAGGCGCAACGCTGCATGATTGATCATGGCTTTGAACCCAAGCATGAAATGACGCTGGTTTGCCTGCCTTATCCACAAGTGACGGGCTGCAAAAACAACGCTGAGGCCCCGATCAGCGCTATAAACCGCTGACTTGGGGGTGTTGCTGTCTGAACGGTTAGCGCGACATGAGCCCCCCACCCCGACCTCGCGTGTCAGCCTTGCCGTCATCGCAAAAAATGCTGAGCCAAGCGCCCCGTTTGCCACATCACTTTCAACAAATTTGCCTATTACCCGCTGAGAGAAAACACTGCGTCCTCTCACACCCCCGACGATGCAGCAGTAAGGGCTGGAAGTGGTCTCAGACCAAGAAACGCAAGGGCCACGCCAATTTTCTGTTTAAAACCAAGGCATCGAATAGGATGCTTGAGGGCTCAAGAATCCGCGCAAAAATGGCGTGGTGTTAGACAGATATTTCCCTTAATGATCTGCGGGGAAGGTGCCGGGTTGGGTGTTGACGCATCCTGCCCGGCCGCTCCTTTTACTTCGATGTAGAAACTTCTTTTACGTAATCCTGACAGGCCCGTAAGGCGATCAATCCTTGATCAGCCGAACCTCGCATGGTCGCGGCCCGGCTGCGTTTGTAAGCGACATACGAATCTCGTTGCGGGCCTTGAGCAATTCGTCGGTAGAGCGGTATTCCAATGTGCGGTCGCTGTAGAGCACGGTCTTTTCAGCGCGTGCGATGGAGCTCAATGGCTTCGAGGTGCTCTGGCGTGAAGGGAGTTGAACAATGCTTCTAATAATCCGGGGGAATAACAAAGAGTGCTAAGAATCATAAAAAACTGTCATTTCCGACAGTTACAGATTCTATACAAATCATGCCAACTAACACTCACAACAAAAACCACCAATAAAAAATTCCGCAATATGTGAGGAGATTTAAGATGACCTATGTAGTGACTGACAACTGTATAAACTGCAAATATACCGACTGCGTTATGGTATGCCCGGTAAATTGCTTTCACGAGGGTCAAAATTTTATAGTAATAGATCCTGATGAATGCATTGAGTGCGCTGCGTGCGTACAAGAATGCGCAGCGGGTGCTATTTTCCGCGAAGACGCACTACCTCTTGGAATGGAAAATTTCAAAAAACTCAATGCGGAATTAGCTAGGGACTGGCCCAAAATCACCAGAAACAAACCTGCACATCCAGATGCCAATCGATGGGTATATATGGATAACAAACTTCAACATTTAATACGTTGACATAAGGAAACCCACCTTTCGTCTGCTTATCGTCTATTAAGATCGCCGCTACTGGAGCTACGACGCTGTAAGAGTGAACTTGCGCGTGCAGGCACGGCAACCACAACTGCCTGCACCTGTTGCGACGGACGGTTCAATACTGGCGTAGTTCTTTCGTTATCGTCGACAACGCTCACTCTGACCCGATGACCAAGGAGACGGACCGTTATGCCTGGGCTTCGCATTACTTGCAGGAAATAGTCAAGGCGGTAGTTGATGATGTGGTGAAGGTGTTGGATTCGCCGGTTAATACTCAGTAAGCCGCGAAAATAGAAAAGGCGGGTAACCGCTAACCTCTGGCGCCGCCGCCCCTTTAGTGAATGATATCGGGGCGGCACCGCTTTTGCTTTTTACCTACCCGTTTGCGACCTGCGTCCCCCCGACCTCGCGTGTTAACCTTGCCGCCATCGCAAAAAATGCTGGGCCAAGCGCCCCTTTGCCCCATCACTTTCAACGAATTTGCCTACTACCCAATGAGTAAAAACACTTCAGACCTGTCCTCCCACACCCCGATGATGCAGCAGTACTGGCGCCTGAAAAACCAGCACCCTGATCAGTTGATGTTCTATCGCATGGGCGACTTCTACGAGATCTTCTATGAAGACGCGAAGAAGGCCGCCAAGCTGCTGGACATCACCCTGACCGCGCGCGGGCAGTCGGCGGGGCAGTCGATTCCGATGTGTGGGATACCTTATCACTCCTTGGAAGGCTACCTGGTCAAGCTGGTCAAGCTCGGCGAGTCGGTGGTGATCTGTGAACAGATCGGTGACCCGGCCACCAGCAAAGGGCCGGTGGAACGCCAGGTGGTGCGCATTATTACCCCGGGCACGGTGAGTGATGAGGCGTTGCTGGATGAGCGTCGCGACAACCTGATCGCTGCGGTATTGGGTGATGAACGGCTGTTCGGCCTCTCGGTGCTGGATATCACCAGCGGCAATTTCAGCGTGCTGGAGATCAAGGGCTGGGAGAACCTGCTCGCGGAACTTGAACGTATCAATCCGGTGGAGTTGTTGATCCCGGATGATTGGCCCAAGGACTTGCCAGCCGAAAAGCGTCGTGGGACCAAGCGTCGTGCGCCGTGGGATTTCGAGCGTGATTCGGCGCTGAAGAGTCTGTGCCAGCAGTTCTCGGTGCAAGACCTTAAAGGCTTTGGCTGCGAAACCCTGACATTGGCCATCGGCGCCGCCGGTTGCCTGCTCAGCTACGCCAAGGAAACCCAGCGCACCGCCCTGCCGCACTTGCGCAGCCTGCGTCATGAGCGTCTGGACGATACCGTGGTGCTCGATGGCGCCAGCCGTCGCAACCTGGAATTGGACACCAACCTGGCCGGCGGGCGCGATAACACCCTGCAATCGGTGGTCGACCGTTGCCAGACCGCCATGGGCAGCCGCTTGCTGACCCGTTGGCTGAACCGTCCGCTACGGGACTTGACCGTGCTGCAAGCGCGTCAGACGTCTATTACCTGCCTGCTGGACGGCTATCGCTTTGAAAAGCTGCAGCCACAACTGAAAGAAATCGGCGATATCGAACGTATCCTGGCGCGGATCGGCCTGCGCAATGCGAGGCCCCGCGACTTGGCGCGCCTGCGTGATGCCTTGAGTGCCCTGCCGCAGTTGCAAGTGGCGATGACCGAACTGGACACGCCGCACCTGCAACAGCTGGCGGTGACTGCCGGCACTTACCCGGACCTCGCAGCACTGCTGGAAAAAGCCATCATCGACAACCCGCCCGCGATCATCCGTGATGGCGGCGTGTTGAAAACCGGCTACGACAGTGAGCTGGATGAGCTGCAATCCCTGAGCGAAAACGCCGGGCAGTTCCTTATTGATCTGGAAGCCCGCGAAAAAGCGCGCACCGGCCTGGCGAACCTTAAGGTCGGTTATAACCGGGTGCACGGCTACTTCATCGAGCTGCCGAGCAAGCAAGCCGAGTCGGCGCCTATCGACTATCAACGCCGCCAGACCCTCAAGGGCGCCGAGCGTTTTATTACCCCTGAGCTCAAAGAGTTCGAGGACAAGGCGCTGTCGGCCAAGAGCCGCGCCCTGGCCCGGGAAAAGATGCTCTACGAAGCCTTGCTCGAGGACCTGATCAGCCGCCTGGCGCCATTGCAGGACACTGCCGCCGCCCTGGCGGAGCTGGATGTACTGAGCAACCTCGCCGAACGAGCGCTGAACCTTGACCTGAACTGTCCACGATTTGTCAGCGAGCCCTGCATGCGCATTGTGCAGGGCCGACACCCAGTGGTGGAGCAGGTATTGACCACGCCGTTCGTCGCCAACGACCTGTCGCTGGACGACGATACCCGCATGTTGGTGATCACCGGTCCGAACATGGGCGGTAAATCCACCTACATGCGTCAGACCGCCTTGATTGTGCTGTTGGCGCATATCGGCAGCTTTGTGCCGGCAGCCAGCTGCGAGCTGTCCCTGGTAGACCGCATCTTCACGCGGATCGGTTCCAGCGATGACCTGGCCGGCGGCCGTTCGACCTTCATGGTGGAAATGAGCGAGACCGCCAACATCCTGCACAACGCAACCGAACGTAGCCTGGTGCTGATGGATGAAGTGGGCCGCGGCACCAGCACCTTCGACGGCCTGTCCCTGGCCTGGGCGGCGGCCGAGCGCCTGGCGCATTTGCGCGCCTATACGCTGTTTGCCACCCACTACTTCGAACTGACGGTGTTGCCGGAAAGCGAACCGTTGGTGGCCAACGTGCACCTCAATGCCACTGAGCACAATGAGCGCATCGTGTTCCTGCACCACGTGCTTCCAGGGCCAGCCAGCCAGAGTTACGGCCTGGCCGTGGCGCAGCTGGCCGGTGTGCCGAACGACGTGATCATCCGCGCCCGTGAGCACCTCAGCCGCCTGGAAACCACGGCCCTGCCCCATGAAACGGTGGTCGCCAGCCCGGCCAAGGCCAGCAAGAAACCCGCCGCGCCGCACCAGAGCGATCTGTTCGCCAGCCTGCCCCATCCGGTACTGGATGAGTTGTCCAAGCTTGACCTGGATGACTTGACACCGCGTAAAGCGCTCGAAATGTTATATGCACTGAAGACTCGGATATAACGCAGACGCTTGCAAGCTGGTAGACTCTCGCGCGGTTTGGGATGCTGTGGGCTTTTAGCCTGGCCTGCAGACTATCGCTCCCAAACCTCGCGAGCCCCGCCGGAAGGGGTTTCGCTGCCGCCGCCTGAGGAGAAAATTAGAAATGACCTTCGTCGTCACCGACAACTGCATCAAGTGCAAGTACACCGACTGCGTAGAAGTGTGTCCGGTGGACTGCTTCTACGAAGGCCCGAACTTCCTGGTTATCCACCCGGATGAGTGCATTGACTGCGCCCTGTGTGAGCCGGAATGCCCGGCCGTCGCGATTTTCTCCGAGGACGAAGTCCCGGCGGAGATGCAGGAGTTTATTCAGTTGAACGTGGAGCTGGCGGGAATCTGGCCGAATATCACTGAGAAGAAAGATCCGCTGCCCGATGCCGCGGAGTGGGATGGCAAGAAAGGTAAGATTGCAGACCTCGAGCGCTGATAGCGTCGTCGCCCTCTAAAAGGCCCCTTGCGGGCCTTTTTGCGTTTCTGAAGGACGCGTTTTACTTTTCTGCAGACGAAAAAAGGGGCGGTATGACCCGCCCACATTTTTCCCTAGTCCCTTTATTCCTTTTCATCATCCTGATGAATCGCATCCTGCGACGTTCCTTCAAACCATCGTTCCTTGATGGCCGTGTCAATCCGTGGACACAGGACTGATCTTAGAGGGTTCAATGAGAAGTTCAACGTGATCCAACGTGCGAACTGACACGCGCTTACAGCAAAATTAATATAAATAATTGTTATATTTCAATTAGATAGAAAAAACTCGCACGTATTTGAGACGTACATACCCAGCAAAAAAACCAAACACTTACGAGAAAGTAAGCAAATGCTTACACGCCCAATTGGGTAATGCGCGAAGTAGCGTCCTTGACCTGTGAGCGGGCGAAAAAAAGCCCCGACAATGTCGCAATGCCGTTCAGTTAAGCGTATACCGCCCTCTGTAGGAGCGAGCTTGCTCGCGAAAAACGTCAACGATAACGCGTGCTTCCTGAATGAACGCGGCGCCTATGAGTTTTTCGCGAGCAAGCTCGCTCCTACAAAATGCCTTAACTGAACAGCATTACCGACAATGTCGAGGCTTTTGTCCGTCGACTGGATCAGTCGTCGCTGACCGTAATGGTTGGCATCGCAGGGGCAGCCGCTTCTTGTAGGACAATGCGCGCGCCCACATGACGAGCCAGTTCCTGATAGATCATCGCGACCTGCCCATCGGGCTCGGCCGCTACAGTGGGTTTGCCGCCATCGGCCTGTTCGCGGATATCCATCGACAGCGGCAACGAGGCGAGCAGTTCGACACCGTATTGAGTCGCAAGCTTCTCGCCACCGCCCTCACCAAACAGATGCTCGGCATGACCACAGTTGGAGCAGATGTGTACCGCCATGTTTTCCACAACGCCCAGCACCGGAATATTGACCTTGCGGAACATCTCCACGCCTTTCCTGGCGTCCAGCAGCGCCAGGTCCTGAGGCGTGGTAACGATCACCGCCCCCGCCACCGGGACTTTCTGCGCCAGGGTGAGCTGGATGTCACCAGTGCCTGGCGGCATGTCGATCACCAGGTAGTCGAGGTCGCCCCAGGCCGTCTGCGTGACCAGTTGCAGCAACGCACCGGAGACCATCGGCCCCCGCCAGACCATCGGTGTGTTGTCATCGGTAAGAAAGGCCATGGACATCACTTCCACGCCCAGCGACTCGATGGGCACGAACCATTTCTGGTCCTTGACCTTAGGCCGCGTGCCTTCGGCGATACCGAACATCACGCCTTGGCTCGGCCCATAGATATCGGCATCGAGAATGCCCACCCGTGCACCTTCCCGGGCCAGGGCCAGGGCCAGGTTGGCCGCGGTGGTGGATTTACCCACGCCGCCCTTGCCGGAGGCCACCGCCACCACGTTCTTGACATTGGCCAAGCCTGGGATCTGCGCCTGAGCCTTGTGCGGCGCGATTACACACCGGATGTCGACCTTGGCCGAACTCACGCCGTCCAGGCCCTCGATACCCATTTGCAGCATCTGCGCCCAACCGCTTTTGAACAGGCCGGCGGCATAGCCCAGCTCCAGTTGGACCGACACCTGGTCACCCTGGACCTCGATGGCACGTACGCAACCGGCACTGACCGGGTCCTGGTTCAAATAAGGGTCGGTGTACTGGCGAAGAACGGCTTCCACCGCTGCGCGATTGACGGCGCTCATGGGCTACTCCCGAAAAAAGACTGACTGAAACAGGCGGCTATCCTAACCGTTCCGGCCGCCGAACGGCATGCTTTCTAAGCGGCCGAAAATTCTGAAACAGCCTCACGGGGTGAAATAAATTTCCCGGCGCTTTATAGTGGCCGACCTCCGTTTCATCAAGTAGCCGAGCCCCATGTCCGAGCCACGCAAGATCCTCGTCACCAGCGCCCTGCCCTATGCCAATGGTTCCATCCATCTTGGCCATATGCTTGAGTACATCCAGACCGATATGTGGGTGCGCTTCCAGAAGCATCGCGGCAATCAATGCATTTATGTCTGCGCGGACGACGCCCACGGTTCGGCCATCATGTTGCGCGCCGAAAAGGAAGGCATCACCCCGGAACAACTGATCGCCAACGTGCAGGCTGAACACAGCGCCGACTTTGCCGAGTTCCTGGTGGACTTCGACAACTTCCACTCGACCCATTCCGAAGAAAACCGCGAGCTGTCGAGCCAGATCTACAAGCGCTTGCGTGACGCCGGGCACATTGCCACGCGCTCGATCACCCAGTATTTCGACCCGGACAAGAAAATGTTCCTGGCCGACCGTTTCATCAAGGGCACCTGCCCGAAATGCGGCACCGAAGATCAGTATGGCGACAACTGCGAGAAGTGCGGTGCCACCTACGCGCCGACTGACCTGAAGAATCCGAAATCGGCCATTTCAGGTGCCACCCCGGTGCTCAAGGATTCCCAGCACTTCTTCTTCAAGCTCCCGGATTTCCAGCAGATGCTGCAAACCTGGACCCGCAGCGGCACCCTGCAGGACGCGGTGGCCAACAAGATCGCCGAGTGGCTGGATGCTGGCCTGCAACAGTGGGACATCTCCCGCGATGCGCCTTACTTCGGTTTCGAGATCCCGGACGAGCCGGGCAAATACTTCTATGTGTGGCTGGATGCGCCGATCGGCTACATGGCCAGCTTCAAGAACCTGTGCGACCGCACGCCGGAGCTGGACTTCGACGCGTTCTGGGCCAAGGACTCCACCGCCGAGCTGTACCACTTCATCGGCAAGGACATCGTCAACTTCCACGCGCTGTTCTGGCCGGCGATGCTCGAAGGCTCGGGCTACCGCAAGCCAACCGGCATCGCAGTGCACGGCTACCTCACGGTCAACGGCCAGAAGATGTCCAAGTCTCGCGGCACCTTCATCAAGGCGCGCACCTACCTGGATCACCTGTCGCCGGAATACCTGCGCTATTACTACGCCTCCAAGCTGGGCCGTGGTGTCGACGACCTGGACCTGAACCTGGAAGATTTCGTACAGAAGGTCAACTCGGACCTGGTCGGCAAAGTCGTCAACATTGCCAGCCGTTGCGCCGGGTTTATCCACAAGGGCAACGCCGGAGTAATGGTGGCGGAAAACGCCGCGCCGGAACTGACTGAAGCCTTCCTGGCGGCCGCACCAAGCATTGCCGAGGCCTATGAAGCCCGTGACTTTGCCCGCGCCATGCGCGAGATCATGGGCCTGGCCGACCGTGCCAACGCCTGGATCGCCGACAAAGCGCCCTGGTCGCTGAACAAGCAGGAAGGCAAGGAAGCTGAAGTCCAGGCGATCTGCGCCACTGGCGTCAACCTGTTCCGCCAGCTGGTGATCTTCCTCAAGCCGGTGCTGCCATTATTGGCCGCCGACGCCGAGGCGTTCCTCAATGTGGCTCCCTTGACCTGGGCCGACCATGCCACGTTGCTCAGCAACCATCAGTTGAACGCGTTCAAGCCGCTGATGACCCGTATCGACCCGGTGAAAGTCCAAGCCATGACCGACGCTTCGAAAGAAGACCTGATTGCCAGCCAGACCGATACCGGGCAATCCTCACCTGCGGGCAATGGCGAGCTGGCCAAGGACCCGATTTCCCCGGAAATCGATTTCGACGCCTTTGCCGCCGTGGACCTGCGCGTAGCGTTGATTATCAAGGCCGAAGCCGTGGAAGGTGCCGACAAGTTGCTGCGCCTGACGCTGGACATCGGTGACGAACAGCGCAACGTGTTCTCCGGGATCAAGAGCGCTTATCCGGACCCGTCCAAGCTCGATGGTCGCCTGACCATGATGATCGCCAACCTCAAGCCACGGAAAATGAAGTTTGGCATTTCCGAAGGCATGGTGATGGCGGCCGGCCCCGGCGGCGAGGAAATCTACCTGCTGAGCCCGGACAGCGGCGCCAAGCCGGGTCAACGTATCAAGTAAATCCTGTAAAATGCCCCGCCGTTTCAGCGACGGGGCTTTTCAGCTTGCCCACCTCACAGGGCCGGGCGTCAACGCTATGATCAACGCATGAACCTCATTCAACGTATCGACGCGCTGCTACCGCAGACTCAATGCGGCAAGTGCGGGCACCCGGGGTGCAAGCCTTACGCCGAGGGCATCGCTGAAGGCGAGGCAATCAACAAGTGCCCGCCGGGTGGGCACGAGACCATCGCCGGCCTCGCCCACTTGCTACGCGTGCCGGTGCTGGACCTGGATACCAGCCGCGGGGAAGCCCCGGCCCAGATCGCCTATATCCGCGAAGCCGAATGCATCGGTTGCACCAAGTGCATCCAGGCTTGCCCGGTAGACGCGATCGTTGGCGCCGCCAAATTGATGCATACAGTGATAATCGACGAGTGCACCGGTTGCGACCTGTGCGTTGCACCCTGCCCTGTCGACTGTATTGAAATGCGCCCAGGGGTCGGCGTCATGCCAATAGTGGGTGGCCTGGCGGCCAACGATCTCGAGCGCCATGAACGTGACCTCAAGCGTGATCGGGCACGCAGGCGCTATGAACAACGCAAAGCGCGCCTGCACCGGGAAGAAGAACACAAGCTCGCTGAACGCCTGGCACGGGCCAAGCGCTCGGCGCCGATGGACGCGATACCTGTAGATGACCGTCAGGTTGTTCAGGATGCGGCAATCAAGAAAGCCAAGATCACCGTCGCGATGAGCCGCGCCCAGCTGTACAAATCCTTAAAGGCGTTTGGCCATCCACCGACTTTTGAGCAGCAGTCGCAACTGATCGTCCTGCAACGGCACTTCGAAGCCGCGGAGCAGGCACTGGCTGTGCTTGAGGTTGACAGCCCGCCAGCGATAGCAATATCCAAGGATCCAGCGCTCAAGCGTGCCAAGATCCAACTGGCCACGCGTCGCGCTGAATTGAAAAAGGCGCAGGAACAACGTGCTGACACTCTGCAACTGGCCATATTGAGTGCCGCGCTGACCGCCGCCGAGCACAGCCTGCATGAAGCCGAAGCCGCCTCCGAGCAACCGCGACCGTCTTTGCAGCGTATAGAAAAACGCCCTATCGACAGCCAACTGCGCCGGTTGAAAACCGCGTTGGCCTACGCTCGCGCAGATGTCAGCAGGTTACAACGCCAACCGGCCCTATCTGTAGATGAATTGAACGCCGCACGGCGTAGGCTGGACGAGGCAGAGCGGCAGCTGCAAGCCCATAGACCAGGCTCAGAATGAGTCAGGGGCGGTTGCTAGTCGACATGGCCGCCATCACATTGATACCTGCCAGGTTTAGGCCTGGGCTTTTTAAATGACGTAGACCACCCGCAAGGAATCGCTCTGCCCATGAACGCCGCAAAACGCCTGGAAATTTTCCGCAGGTTTCACGAAGAAAATCCGGAACCCAAAACCGAGCTGGCCTACTCCTCGCCGTTCGAATTACTGATTGCGGTGATCCTGTCGGCCCAATCCACCGACGTTGGCGTCAACAAGGCGACGGCCAAGTTGTACCCGGTGGCGAATACCCCCGCAGCGATCTATGCCCTCGGCGTGGAAGGCTTGTCCGAATATATCAAGACCATTGGCCTGTACAACAGCAAAGCCAAGAACGTGATCGAAACATGCCGCCTGCTGTTGGAGTTGCACGGTGGCGAGGTACCCCAAACGCGGGAAGCCCTTGAGGCCTTGCCGGGCGTAGGGCGTAAGACGGCTAATGTCGTGCTCAATACGGCATTCCGGCAACTGACCATGGCGGTGGACACGCACATTTTCCGCGTCAGTAACCGAACCGGTATTGCACGCGGGAAGAATGTGGTCGAGGTGGAAAAACAACTGATGAAGTTCGTACCCAAGCCGTATCTACTCGACTCCCACCACTGGCTTATCCTGCACGGGCGCTACGTTTGCCAGGCGCGCAAGCCACGCTGCGGCAGCTGTCGTATCGAAGACCTGTGTGAATACAAGGACAAGACGTCCGACGATTGAGCAATCATTAGGTTTCTTGATCAGTCGATTGAAAAAATCTTTTTTACCCACCCGCGGATTATCGCTATAAGGAGCCCCAACGGCAGTCTTAGCCTGGAGTTAACCTTATGAGCACTGGCAAAGAACAACTGGAAGTGGACGACGACCTCGTTGAGTCGGACGACGACGTGGGAGAGGCACCTGTGGCAGAGGTGGCCAAGACCAATTTGAGCAAACGCCGCACTATCGACAATCTTCTGGAAGAGCGACGCTTGCAAAAACAGCTGGCCGATTACGACTTCGATTTCTGATCGAGGCGTCAACGACCGGAAGCCTCCCTGACGGAGGCTTTTTTCTGCCGGTTACACGGGTGTATGAGCGGTGCAATGCCCTCCTAGACCAGTCCGTTGCGCTGGGCCAGTTCGATCAGGTCCACCAGGGAGCGGGCATTGAGCTTGAGTAGTAGGCGAGTCTTGTAGGTACTGACGGTTTTATTGCTGAGGAACATGCCGTCGGCAATTTCCTTGTTCGTTTTGCCACGGGCCAATTGTTGCAGCACCATCATCTCTCGACCTGACAGGCGTTCGACCATATCGGCTTCACTGGCGTTGCCCATGGTTGAGCGCACCGAGTTCAGCGCCTGGTTCGGGAAGTAGCTGTAGCCGGAAAGCACCGCCTTGATGGCACTCAACAGCTCTGTCAGATCCTGCTGCTTGCACACATAGCCCGCCGCCCCCGCCTGCATGCAGCGCATGGAAAAATGGCCGGGAGCCTGTGACGTCAGCACCAGCACCTTGAACGATACAGCCTGCTTGGTTGAAGCCAGCCGGCAAATTACTTCCAGGCCATCGAGCTTGGGAATTCCTATATCCAGTATGACAATGTCCGGCATATGTTCCCGTGCAAGTTGCAATGCATCGACACCGTTATCAGTCTCGGCAACGACCTCATAACCATGACGCTCCATTAGCATGCGCACAGCAAGACGAATGACGGGATGATCATCCACGATCAGCACTTTATTCATGAGAAAGTCCAATTTCGCTGTTCGAATTATTTAGAGCAAGCACAATAGCCTAGTCGATTACTAGTTGGCATAGCATTCACCCCCGAGCAACAGTAGGCAGAGACCCAACCCACAAGAAGATAGGAATTAGCCTACAAAAAATCGCCAGCTTAGAGGTGTGTGGTTTTATGCTTCCTTTCAGAACTTTCTCGGCACATACATATTTTGAGTGAAATATCCTTGCCACAAACCACAAAAGGTAAACGCACCGCACATGACTTTCAGGAAACGCCCCTTGTTTCTCACGAAGGCGCATGCAAAGTGACGCGCACACTCCATTTACGCTAGTTCCATTTAACATATTTACATACACTCAAAATTCCTACAGAAAATTCAACAATCCACATACCATCAGCACTTATATGAGTGAATTTTCTGTCAGAAATAGTTCCTCTTCAGATGTAAAAAATGATTCACCCCAAAAAATAAAAAGACAACAACCGAAATCATCCTTGCAAGTTGCGGAAAAACTTACAAAGGCTAAACGCCAATAAACATCAACACCCACTTTAACGCTTGCCTACCAATATCCAGGCAAAAAAAATGGCCCCTTGAACAAGGGGCCACTTTCACAACACGTCTAACAATCAGAACAACGAGCGGCCCTTGTTGGCAGCAATACGCATGCGCAGTGCGTTCAACTTGATAAAGCCGGCCGCATCCGCCTGGTTGTAGGCCCCGCCGTCTTCTTCGAAGGTGGCGATGTTGGAGTCGAACAGCGACTCATCGGACTTGCGGCCCGTAACAATCACATTGCCCTTGTACAGCTTCAGGCGTACGACGCCATTCACGTGAGCCTGGGAAGCGTCGATCATCTGTTGCAGCATCAAGCGCTCAGGGCTCCACCAGTAGCCGGTGTAGATCAGGCTGGCGTATTTAGGCATCAGCTCGTCTTTGAGGTGGGCCACTTCACGGTCCAGGGTGATGGACTCGATAGCGCGGTGGGCGCGCAGCATGATGGTGCCGCCTGGGGTTTCGTAGCAGCCACGGGACTTCATGCCGACGTAGCGGTTCTCGACGATGTCCAGGCGCCCGATGCCGTGCTGGCCGCCGATCCGGTTCAAGGTTGCCAGTACGGTGGCCGGGGTCATTTCAACGCCGTCCAGCGCCACGATATCGCCGTTACGGTAGGTCAGTTCCAGGTATTGCGGCTTGTCAGGAGCGTTCTCCGGGGAGACGGTCCATTTCCACATATCTTCTTCATGCTCGGTCCAGGTGTCTTCCAGCACACCGCCTTCATAAGAAATGTGCAGCAGGTTGGCATCCATCGAGTACGGCGACTTCTTCTTGCCATGGCGTTCGATCGGAATGCCGTGCTTTTCAGCGTAGTCCATCAGCTTTTCACGGGACAGCAGGTCCCATTCCCGCCACGGCGCAATCACTTTGACCCCTGGTTTGAGTGCGTAGGCACCCAGTTCGAAACGGACCTGGTCGTTGCCCTTGCCGGTGGCGCCATGGGAAATGGCGTCGGCGCCGGTTTCGTTGGCGATCTCGATCAGACGCTTGGCGATCAGCGGACGTGCGATGGAGGTACCCAGCAGGTACTCGCCTTCATAGACAGTGTTGGCGCGAAACATCGGGAAGACGAAATCGCGGACGAACTCTTCGCGCAGGTCGTCAATGTAGATCTCTTTCACGCCCATGGCTTGCGCCTTGGCACGTGCAGGTTCGACCTCTTCGCCCTGACCCAGGTCAGCGGTGAAGGTCACCACTTCACAGTTATAAGTATCCTGCAGCCACTTGAGGATCACCGAAGTGTCCAGGCCGCCGGAATACGCGAGAACGACCTTGTTTACGTCGGCCATGCCATCACTCCACGGGGTTGTACGGAAAGGCGACGATTCTACCGATCAAAACCGTGAAATTACAGGGGCGCGACAGCAAATGAAGATAAAGCGACAGATTATGTTGAGTAGGCGACCGATAGTCGCACCTTATGATGTGGCTGCAGGATTGCTCGGCGCAGTGGCCTGGGATGCCGGTTTCTCGGGGGCCGCTACCCGCTCGAGCTGGATATTCACACGACGGTTGCGGGCGCGGTTGGCCGCATTGGTGTTGGGCGCCAAAGGATAGCTTTCGCCATGGAACCGCAGGGTTATCTGCGATTCTGCGATGCCGTTGGCCTTGAAATAGTCCATCACCGCCAAGGCGCGCCGGCGCGAGACATCGCGATTGGTCAGTCGGTTGCCACTGTTATCCGAATGGCCGTTCAACTCGACGTGATTGACCGTAGGGTCGGCTTTCATGAATGCAAGAATCACCGACAGCTTCTTCTTGGCAGCCGCGTCCAGTTCGATGCCGCCACCAGGAAAGCCGATTTCAGTCTGTTTGACCTGGTCATAATTCATTGGCAGCAGCTTGGTGGTGCACAACTGATAGTCGTTGTAGGCCTTGTTGAACTTCACCGGCAGCAGGCGAATTTCCGAATAACCGTCCTCACGCCCGTAATGCCGTACGGTCGGGCTACGCCCTTCGAGCAGCCCGGTGAACAGACGCCCGGCCTGGGCCTGGGAGCTGTTGAACAATACGTCACCACTGCCGACACGTACGGCGCCGAGATTGATATCCCCTCGACCCGGCTGCCAGGGCGCAGCAGCAGCCAACAAAGTCGCCGAGCCTGCGCCGAACGAACCGTTATAGGCCTTCAAGCGAAACGTCGCCTGTTCACCGGCGCGGCGCACGAATTCGCCGGAGCCGAAATCAGTGATCGGCTGGGTCAGGCGGCACTCGAACTGGTCACCCTCTACCTTCCACTCAATATTCTCCAGGCGGGTCTGGAACGTGAGGGCCATTGCAGGCAGGCTGGCGAACACACTGAGCAGGGCTAGGTAATGCTGGCGCACGGGAGGCTCCACTGGTTTCTACAACACTTCAAAGCGTCATACATCGTTAAGGCATACCCGGGGATATCGGTCGCATCCGGCAAAACTTGATAGCGAGTGCCTGCAAGAGTCTTTTCCGGTAGCATTCCCACCAGATTGACCCGCCTGGAATCCCCAATGTCCGACCGCCTGACCCTGCTGCGTCCCGACGACTGGCATATTCATCTTCGCGATGGTGCTGCGTTACCCCAAACCGTGGCCGATGTGGCGCGCACGTTTGGCCGTGCCATCATCATGCCTAACTTGGTACCTCCGGTCCGCAATGCCGCAGAAGCCGACGCCTATCGCCAGCGCATCCTCGCTGCACGACCGGCCGGCAGCCGCTTTGAACCGTTGATGGTGCTCTACCTGACCGACCGCACCCAGCCTGACGAAATTCGTCAGGCCAAGGCCAGCGGCTTCGTACACGCCGCCAAGCTGTACCCGGCCGGCGCGACTACCAACTCCGATTCCGGCGTGACCAGCATCGACAAGATCATGCCAGCCATTGAAGCCATGGCCGACGTCGGCATGCCATTGTTGATCCACGGGGAAGTCACCCGTGGCGATGTGGATGTGTTCGATCGCGAGAAAATCTTCATCGACGAGCATATGCGTCGTCTGGTCGAGCTTTTCCCGACGCTCAAGGTAGTGTTCGAACACATCACCACCGCCGACGCCGTGCAGTTCGTCACCGAGGCCTCGGCCAACGTTGGCGCGACCATCACTGCCCATCACCTGCTCTACAACCGCAACCACATGCTGGTGGGCGGGATCCGGCCGCATTTCTATTGCCTGCCGATTCTCAAGCGCAATACCCACCAAGTGGCTTTGCTGGATGCCGCCACCAGCGGCAGCCCCAAGTTCTTCCTCGGCACCGACTCCGCTCCCCACGCACAGCACGCCAAGGAAGCCGCGTGCGGGTGCGCCGGTTGCTACACCGCGTTTGCCGCCATCGAGTTGTATGCCGAGGCGTTCGAACAACGTAATGCCTTGGATAAGCTCGAAGGTTTCGCCAGCCTCAATGGCCCGCGTTTCTACGGCCTGCCGGCAAATACCGACCGCATCACCCTGGTTCGTGAAGACTGGACCGCCCCTGCCAGCCTGCCATTCGGCGAGCTGACCGTTATCCCGCTGCGCGCCGGTGAAACACTGCGCTGGCGCCTGCTGGAGGAAAGCAAGTGAGTGAAGACCATTACGACGACGAACAAGAGCACAGTGGCGGGGGTTCCCGTCACCCGATGGCCGAGCGGTTTCGCGGCTATCTGCCAGTTGTCATCGACGTAGAAACCGGTGGTTTCAATTGCGCGACCGACGCCTTGTTGGAAATCGCCGCTACCACTATCGGCATGGATGAACACGGTTTTGTGTTCCCGGAACATACCCACTTCTTCCGCGTCGAGCCATTCGAAGGCGCCAATATCGAAGCGGCAGCCCTGGAGTTTACCGGCATCAAGCTCGACCACCCGCTGCGCATGGCGGTGAGCGAAGAAGCGGCGTTGACTGATATCTTCCGTGGTGTGCGCAAAGCGTTGAAGGCCAATGGCTGCAAACGCGCGATCCTGGTGGGCCACAACAGCAGCTTCGACCTGGGCTTTCTGAATGCTGCCGTGGCGCGACTGGACATGAAGCGCAATCCTTTTCACCCGTTCTCCAGCTTCGACACCGCCACCCTTGCCGGTCTGGCGTATGGCCAG
This sequence comes from Pseudomonas khavaziana, assembly GCF_036704165.1. Lineage (NCBI taxonomy): Bacteria > Pseudomonadati > Pseudomonadota > Gammaproteobacteria > Pseudomonadales > Pseudomonadaceae > Pseudomonas > Pseudomonas khavaziana. The sequence goes on along the minus strand of NZ_CP129946.1, from coordinate 1,548,672 downwards.
ACCGTGTTGGCCAAAGCCTGTCAGGCCGCCGGTATCGACTTCGACGGCCGTGAGGCTCACTCGGCCCGCTACGATACCGAGAAGACTGCCGAGCTGTTCTGCGGCATCGTCAATCGCTGGAAGCAGATGGGCGGCTGGGAAGACTTCAACGATTGAAGTTGAACCCTGCACATAAAAAAACCGGCCCTCTCAGGCCGGTTTTTTTGTACCGTGAAACTGGCGCTTACAGCTTGCCGGCGTTCTCGGTCAGGTAAGCAGCAACACCTTCTGGCGAGGCGTTCATGCCCTTGTCGCCTTTTTTCCAGTTGGCTGGGCAGACTTCGCCGTGCTCTTCGTGGAATTGCAGGGCGTCGACCAAACGAATCAGCTCTTCCATGTTACGACCCAGCGGCAGATCGTTGATGATCTGCGAGCGCACTACGCCCTTGTCGTCAATCAGGAACGCGCCACGGAAGGCTACGCCGCCTTCGGACTCAACGTCGTAGGCCTTGGCGATGTCGTGCTTCATATCGGCAGCCATGGTGTATTTGACTTTGCCAATGCCACCATCATTGATGGCAGTGTTGCGCCAGGCGTTGTGAGTGAAGTGGGAGTCGATGGAAACAGCCACCACTTCAACGTTGCGCGCCTTGAAATCGTCCATGCGGTGATCCAGGGCGATCAGCTCTGAAGGGCAGACGAAGGTGAAGTCCAGCGGGTAGAAGAACACCAGGCCGTATTTGCCTTTGATGGCTTCAGACAGTTTGAAGCTGTCAACGATTTCGCCATTGCCGAGGACGGCGGGGACGTCGAAATCCGGGGCTTGTTTACCGACGAGTACGCTCATTGGATATCTCCTGATGTAGGGATGACGATTGAAGCAAAAGGACCGGTCGAGTCTGCCCGTGGAATCTGACAGAAACATGACCCAATCACGCTTCGTGAAGACCGACCATCATACACTGAAAAAACCGTTCGTCAGCGCATGGGCAATGCTCTGCGGATTGTCGATGAAAGTATTTTGACAATCATTCTCGTTAACATTAAGATCCATCGCACTTAAGCCTTAAACCCGCGACGGTTCTCCCTTATGTATGTCTGCCTCTGCACTGGCGTCACCGACGGACAAATCCGCGAAGCAATCTACGAAGGTTGCTGCAGCTACAAAGAAGTGCGTGAAACCACCGGCGTTGCCAGCCAGTGTGGTAAATGTGCGTGCCTCGCCAAGCAAGTGGTACGGGAAACCCTGACGCAGCTGCAAACAGCCCAGGCCGCGCTCCCCTACTCGACAGAATTTACACACGCCTGAAATGGCTGTTTTAAAGAACCGGACCTAGTGTTCGGTTTTTTTATGTCTGTAATTCAATCAGTTAGCGCCAAGACGCGGAACACAAACATTCTTATTCCGATTAATTTTCATTTATTATTCAATAACTTAGGTTTGACACTAGGATTTCCACCGCTCAGACTCTGCCCTATACACAGCTATTACAGGGCAGGACCCCAGTCATGAAAGGCGACATCTCAGTCATCCAGCAACTCAACAAAATCCTTGCCAATGAACTGGTCGCGATCAATCAGTACTTTCTGCATGCACGCATGTACGACGATTGGGGCCTGGAAAAGCTTGGCAAGCGTGAATACAAAGAATCGATCAAGGCCATGAAGGACGCCGACGCGCTGATCAAGCGCATCCTGTTCCTGGAAGGCCTGCCGAACGTGCAGGACCTGGGCAAGCTGAACATCGGCGAGCATACCCAGGAAATGCTCAGCAGCGACCTGGGCTTTGAGCGCAAGAGCCATAGCGACCTCAAGGCCGCCATCGCCCATTGCGAAACCAAGGGCGACTTCGGCAGCCGTGAACTGCTGGAAGACATCCTGGAAGACCAGGAAGAGCATATCGATTGGCTGGAAACCCAGCTGGGCCTGATCGACAAGGTCAGCCTGGAGAACTACCTGCAATCGCAGATGAGTGAATAACCCCTAGGTACAAAAAAGCCCCGCTCTCGTATTGAGAAGCGGGGCTTTTTATTGCAGGTCAATCAAGCTTCAGTTTTGGCTGCCGCTTTTTCCGCTGCGTCTTTGATCAGCGCTTGCAGCGAACCATCGGCTGCCATTTCAGTGATGATGTCGCTGCCGCCAACCAGCTCACCGGCTACCCACAGTTGCGGAAAAGTCGGCCAATTGGCGTATTTAGGCAAGTTGGCGCGAATTTCCGGATTCTGCAGGATATCCACGTAGGCGAACTTCTCGCCACACGCCATGATGGCCTGGGAGGCTTTTGCGGAAAAACCGCACTGAGGAGCGTTAGGCGCGCCCTTCATGTAGAGCAGAATGGTGTTGTTGGCAATCTGGTCTTTGATCGTTTCGATGATATCCATGGAACACCTCGGCTGGAACTTTGCGACTCACAGGTCGGCACGGTGGCGCATTGTAACGCAAAATCCCAGCGCGGTGCTCGGGCACCTCACGCCGCTGCCACTTGCACCGGCACGCCATTGAGCGCGGCGTTACCCGACAACTCGTCCAACTGCCGCTCGTCGGTCAAGTCATTGGCGCTCGCCCCTGGCTGAGCACTGGCAATGCTCATTTGTACGCCAGGGCGGCCATGCCCCCAGCCATGAGGCAGGCTGACCACGCCCGGCATCATGTCCATGCTGGCCAACACGTCCACTTCGATCATGCCGATGCGCGAACTTACCCGCACCCGTTGACCATCCTTCAACTGTCGCCTGGCGAGGTCGTCAGGATGCATCAGCAATTGATGGCGTGGCTTGCCCTTCACCAACCGATGGTAATTATGCATCCAGGAATTATTGCTGCGCACATGGCGACGGCCAATCAATAGCAGTTCGTCAGCCACCGGCACCGGCTGCGACTTGAAGCGCGCCAAGTCAGCGAGGATCACAGCCGGTGCCGCCTGGACCTTGCCATCGGCAGTCTTCAAACGCGTTGCGAGATTGGCCTTGAGCGGCCCCAGGTCCACACCATGGGGATGATCGGCCAATCTCGCCACCGATAGTTTATAACTGGATGCATCACCGTAGGCGCCTGCGCGCAAACCGAAATCGATCATCTGCGCCGGCGGCAGGGTTGGCTTGAGCGCTACGCCGGTCTGCGCCGCGAATGCCTTGGCCAGGCCGACAAAGATCTCCCAGTCATGCAGCGCACCCTCGGGCTTGGGCAGGATCGCACGGTTGAAGCGGGTGACATTGCGCACCGCGAACATATTGAAGGTGGTGTCGTAGTGATCGTTTTCCAATGCAGAGGTGGATGGCAGGATCAGGTCGGCATAACGCGTGGTCTCGTTGATATAGAGATCGACGCTGACCATGAACTCCAATCCATCCAGCGCCTGCTCCAACTGGCGACCGTTGGGCGTCGACAGCACCGGATTGCCGGCCACTGTCACCAGCGCGCGGATCTGTCCTTCGCCTTCGGTGAGCATTTCTTCGGCCAGGGCCGACACCGGCAACTCTCCGCCGTATTCCGGGCGCCCGGACACACGGCTCTGCCAGCGATTGAAATGGCCGCCACCAGTCGAGGCCACCAGATCGACCGCCGGGCTGGTGCACAGCGCACCGCCCACGCGGTCGAGATTGCCAGTTACCAGGTTGATCAACTGCACCAACCAGTGACACAGGGTGCCGAACGCCTGGGTCGAGACGCCCATTCGGCCGTAGCAAACGGCTTTGTCAGCGCCAGCGAAATCGCGGGCCAACTGCCGAATCTGCTCGGCAGGCACTGCACACTGGCGACTCATGGCCTCGGCGCTGAATCCGGCAATTGCTCGGCGCACGTCTTCCAACCCTTCAACTGGCAAATGGCTTTCGCGGGTCAGCCCCTCAGCGAACAAGGTGTTGAGCACTCCGAATAGCAGCGCTGCATCCCCACCGGGACGCACAAAAAAATGCTGGTCGGCGATGGCGGCTGTCTCGCTGCGCCGAGGGTCGACCACCACCACTTTGCCGCCACGCGCCTGGATGGCCTTGAGGCGTTTTTCCACGTCCGGCACGGTCATGATGCTGCCGTTGGAGGCCAGCGGGTTGCCGCCGAGAATCAACATGAAATCGGTATGGTCGATGTCCGGAATGGGCAGCAACAGGCCATGGCCGTACATGAGGTGGCTGGTGAGGTGATGGGGCAGTTGGTCGACCGAGGTCGCGGAAAAGCGATTGCGCGTCTTCAACAGCCCGAGAAAGTAGTTGCTGTGGGTCATCAACCCATAGTTGTGCACGCTGGGGTTGCCCTGATACACCGCCACCGCGTTCTGCCCGTGCCGGGCCTGGATGCTTGCCAGCCGTTCGGCCACGATGGCAAACGCTTCATCCCATTCGATCGGCTGCCATTCGCTGCCGACCCGCAGCATCGGCTGCTGCAGGCGGTCCGGGTCATTCTGGATATCCTGCAGGGCCACGGCCTTGGGGCAGATGTACCCGCGACTGAAACTGTCCAGGGGGTCGCCCTTGATCGAGGAGATAGCCAGGCTGCCATCGTCAGCCTGGGTGGTTTCCAGGGTCAGGCCGCAGATGGCTTCGCACAGGTGGCAGGCACGGTGATGGAGAGTCTTGGTCATGGCCAGTCTCTTTTATAGGGGGCTTTGGCTTAACTATGGGCGGCGAGCTGCGAGCGCGCCAGCAACCTTCGTGCTGTGAATCGGTGGGCATAGGCCAAGGCATGGCTAAGCATGAGTAAATGTTTCAGAAATCCTCCACCGAGTGGCTAAAACCGACGCTACCTGGCTTGGGCCCGCCTCGGCGCATTGCAAAAGGTCTCGGCGCCAGTGTACAAATGACCCGCTGCTGTCAGGAAATCGTCTTCAAACGCGCGTCAGCGCCCTGCTTGAACACCCCTAAAAACCGTAGCCCTATTGGTAAGACGCGACATTTAATGTCAATATCGCGCCTTCCCCTATTTCGTCGCCCCGTGCGGCTTCCGCCGCAGGTCTCGCCCGTTGTCACAATAAACAAGGCTTTGAGTATCTGCGGTCTGTTGCAAAAAGGTAGTTAATGATGAGCGCAAGGCACTTTCTCTCCCTGATGGATTGCACGCCCGAAGAGCTAGTCAGCGTGATCCGTCGCGGCATTGAGCTTAAAGACCTGCGTAACCGCGGCGTACTGTTTGAGCCTTTGAAAAACCGCGTACTCGGGATGATTTTCGAGAAATCCTCGACGCGTACACGCCTGTCGTTCGAAGCCGGCATGATCCAGCTGGGCGGCCAGGCGATTTTCCTGTCACCGCGTGATACCCAACTGGGCCGTGGTGAGCCGATCAGCGATTGCGCCAGGGTCATGTCACGCATGCTCGACGCGGTGATGATCCGTACCTTCGCCCACAGCAACCTGACTGAATTTGCCGCCAACTCCCGCGTGCCAGTGATCAATGGCCTGTCCGATGACCTGCACCCCTGCCAGTTGTTGGCCGACATGCAAACCTTCCTCGAACATCGAGGCTCGATCCAGGGCAAGACCGTAGCCTGGGTCGGCGACGGCAACAACATGTGCAACAGCTATATAGAAGCGGCGATCCAGTTCGACTTCCACCTGCGTATCGCCTGCCCTGAAGGCTACGAGCCGAGCGCCGAGTTCATGGCCAAGGCCGATGGCCGTGTGCAACTGCTGCGCGATCCAAAAGATGCAGTAGTAGGCGCCCACCTGGTCAGCACCGACGTCTGGACCTCCATGGGCCAGGAAGATGAAACGGCCAAGCGCCTGGCCTTGTTCGCACCATTCCAGGTGACCCGTGCCCTGCTCGATACTGCCGCGCACGACGTGCTGTTCATGCACTGCCTGCCTGCTCACCGCGGCGAAGAAATCAGCCTCGACCTGCTTGACGATCCACGTTCGGTGGCTTGGGACCAGGCCGAAAACCGCCTGCATGCGCAAAAAGCCCTGCTGGAATTTCTCGTCCCACCTTCGTACCACCACGCATGAGCCAGCCACTCCTGCTGAACCTGCGCAATCTGGCATGCGGCTATCAAGATCAACGGGTGGTGCAGAACCTCAACCTGCACCTTAATGCCGGCGACATCGGTTGCCTGCTCGGTTCCTCGGGGTGCGGCAAGACCACCACCTTGCGCGCCATTGCCGGCTTTGAGCCGATACACGAAGGCGAAATCAGCCTGGCGGGTGAAGTCATCTCCAGCGCCGGTTTCACCCTGGCACCCGAGAAACGTCGTATCGGCATGGTGTTCCAGGACTACGCTCTGTTCCCGCACCTGAGCGTGGCCGATAACATCGGCTTCGGTATTCGCAAACATCCGCAAAAGGATCGCGTAGTCGCCGAGTTGCTGGAACTGGTGAATCTGAAGGATTTGGGCAAGCGCTTCCCCCACGAGCTGTCAGGCGGCCAGCAACAACGTGTCGCCCTCGCCCGCGCCTTGGCGCCGGAGCCACAATTGTTGCTGCTGGACGAACCGTTTTCCAACCTGGATGGCGAACTGCGCCGCAAGCTCAGCCACGAAGTGCGCGATATCCTCAAGGCGCGGGGCACCAGTGCGATCCTCGTTACCCATGACCAGGAAGAAGCGTTCGCCGTCAGTGACCATGTCGGCGTGTTCAAGGAAGGTCGCCTTGAACAGTGGGATACGCCCTACAACCTTTATCACGAACCACAGACGCCTTACGTCGCAAGCTTTATCGGCCAGGGTTACTTCATTCGTGGCCGCTTGAACTCGCCGGAATCGGTGAGCACTGAACTGGGTGACCTACGCGGCAACCGCGCTTATACCTGGCCCCCTGGCGGCGCGGTGGACGTATTGCTACGCCCGGATGACATCGTTTATGCACCGGACAGTGCATTGAAAGCCCGGATCGTCGGCAAGACATTCCTGGGGGCATCGACCCTGTATCGCCTGCAGCTGCCTACGGGAGCGCAATTGGAGTCGATTTTCCCCAGCCATGCCGATCATTCCGTTGGTGCGTATGTAGGCATTCGAGTGGCTGCCGAGCACCTGGTGTTGTTCCAGGCGCAAGCAGTTATCTGACGAAACCGGGCAAAAATGTGGGAGGTGGCTTGCCCCCTCCCACATTTGGATCGTTGAAAATCAGGCCCGGCCAATCGGCGCGAATTTAGCCTGGGTATGTTCAGCCAGCACTGCTGCAGATAACTCCACCTCCAGCCCCCTTCTGCCTGCACTCACAAAAATCGTCGCAAAGGGTTGCGCCGTTTCGTCGATAAACGTACGCAAGCGCTTCTTTTGCCCCAGCGGGCTGATGCCGCCCAATAGGTAACCGGTGGAACGCTGAGCCTTCGCCGGATCGGCCATTTCGACTTTTTTCACGCCCGCCGCATGAGCCAGCGCTTTCAAATCAAGACTTCCGACGACCGGCACCACCGCTACCAACAATTCGCCTTTCTCACTGCTCGCCAGCAGCGTCTTGAACACCTGCGCGGGGTCGAGGCCCAATTTTTCCGCGGCCTCCAGGCCATACGAAGCTGTCTTCGGGTCATGTTCATAACTATGGATGCGATGTTCGGCGCGAACTTTTTTCAACAAATCCAGTGCGGGCGTCATGGAGTCTCCGGGCAGGGAAAACAGATGGCCAATTCTAGGCCAAGCGTGAACAAAACGCTCTAGTTCGAGCGCCGCTGGCGCATGGGTAAAGCTAGGCCTGCATGATCATTCACCAGACCAATAGTTAGAAAGTGACTGACGGTTCACTTTCGACCTTTGACAGCGGTCATTCTTGTCTATATTTTTTCGTTTCCGAATGCTGTAGGAATACTCCTCAGTACTCCAGCAGTAAGCCGCGACCCAGGATGGGGATCCTTGTCACGGTGAAAATCGCGCAACCGCCCGCTGAGGCAGTGCGCCAGACAAGAACAACAATCGAGGTTTTCCATGACAACTGCTCTTCAACAGCCTTCACTTTCGAGCCAATGCATGGCCGAATTCCTGGGGACCGCGCTGCTGATCTTCTTCGGTACAGGATGTGTCGCCGCGCTCAAGGTCGCGGGTGCGAGCTTCGGCCTCTGGGAAATCAGTATTATCTGGGGGATCGGCGTGAGCATGGCGATCTACCTGAGCGCCGGCATTTCCGGAGCTCACCTCAACCCGGCGGTCAGTATCGCCCTGTGCATTTTTGCCGATTTTGAAAAACGCAAACTGCCCTTCTATATTCTGGCTCAGGTCGCCGGCGCCTTCTGCTCCGCCGCCTTGGTATATACGCTCTACAGCAACCTGTTTTTCGATTACGAACAAACCCACCATATGGTCCGCGGCTCCCAGGCCAGCCTGGAACTGGCATCCGTGTTCTCCACCTATCCCCATGCACTGCTGAGCACGGCCCAGGCATTCCTGGTGGAAATGGTCATCACCGCGATCCTGATGGGCGTGATCATGGCCCTTACCGATGACAACAATGGCCTGCCACGCGGCCCGCTGGCCCCTCTGCTGATCGGCTTGCTGATCGCCGTAATCGGTAGCGCCATGGGCCCGCTGACCGGCTTTGCGATGAATCCGGCACGGGATTTCGGACCCAAGCTGATGACCTTCTTCGCCGGTTGGGGTGAAATGGCCTTTACTGGTGGCCGCGACATTCCTTATTTCCTGGTGCCGATTTTCGCCCCGATTGTCGGCGCATGCCTCGGCGCCGCAGCCTATCGCGGGCTGATTGCCCGCCACCTGCCAAGCGCCGCACCTGTTATAGCTGAAACACCTGACACGGCTGTCAACGGCAAGACCCGTATTTCCTGAAAGCGCCAGCCTGGCCCCCTGCCCTTCGCGGCCCAGGCTGATTTCTGACTTCCTTATTTCGTAAGGCACCTGACATGACCGACATTCAGAATAAGAACTACATCATTGCCCTTGACCAGGGCACTACCAGTTCCCGGGCGATCATCTTCGATCGTGACGCCAACGTGGTGTGCACCGCCCAGCGTGAATTCACCCAGCATTACCCGCAAGCCGGCTGGGTCGAACATGACCCAATGGAAATCTTTGCCACCCAGAGCGCGGTGATGGTCGAAGCGCTGGCGCAAGCCGGCCTGCACCATGACCAGGTCGCCGCCATTGGCATCACCAACCAGCGCGAGACCACCGTGGTCTGGGACAAGATCACCGGCCGCCCGATCTACAACGCGATCGTCTGGCAGTGCCGCCGCAGCACCGAAATCTGCCAGCAGCTCAAGCGCGATGGCCACGAGCAGTACATCAACGACACCACCGGGCTGGTCACTGACCCCTACTTTTCAGGTACCAAACTCAAGTGGATCCTCGATAACGTCGAAGGCAGCCGCGAGCGTGCACGCAATGGCGAACTGCTGTTCGGCACCATCGATAGCTGGCTGATCTGGAAGTTTACCGGCGGCAAGACCCACGTCACCGACTACACCAACGCCTCGCGCACCATGCTCTTCAACATCCACACCCTGGAGTGGGATGCGAAGATGCTGGAGATTCTGGATGTGCCGCGGGAAATGCTGCCGCAAGTGAAGTCTTCCTCCGAAATCTATGGCCGCACCAAGAGCGGCATCGCCATCGGCGGCATCGCCGGTGACCAACAAGCGGCGCTGTTCGGCCAAATGTGCGTGGAAGCCGGCCAGGCCAAGAACACCTACGGCACCGGCTGCTTCCTGCTGATGAACACCGGCGACAAGGCAGTGAAATCCAAGCACGGCATGCTTACAACTATCGCTTGCGGCCCCCGCGGCGAAGTGGCCTATGCTCTGGAGGGCGCAGTCTTCAACGGCGGTTCCACCGTGCAGTGGCTGCGTGACGAGCTGAAAATCATCAATGACGCCCACGACACCGAATACTTTGCCGGCAAGGTCAAGGACAGCAACGGCGTGTACCTGGTCCCGGCCTTCACCGGCCTGGGCGCGCCCTACTGGGACCCGTATGCCCGTGGCGCGCTGTTCGGCCTGACCCGCGGCGTACGCGTGGACCACATTATTCGCGCAGCCCTGGAGTCGATTGCCTTCCAGACCCGCGATGTACTCGACGCCATGCAACAAGACTCCGGTGAGCGCCTCAAGGCCCTGCGTGTAGATGGTGGTGCGGTTGCCAACAACTTCCTGATGCAATTCCAGGCCGATATCCTCGGCACCCAGGTCGAGCGCCCGCAAATGCGTGAAACCACCGCCCTCGGCGCCGCCTACCTGGCCGGCCTGGCGTGTGGCTTCTGGGGCAGCCTGGACGAACTGCGCGGCAAAGCGGTGATCGAGCGCGAATTCGAACCCCAGTTGGACGAAGCCACCAAAGAAAAGCTCTACGCCGGCTGGCAAAAAGCGGTGAGCCGCACCCGCGACTGGGAACCGCACGAAGGCGCTGAATAAGCCAAGCGCCGGATCCATATAGGGTTGTAACTGGCAGGGAGCGGATTCCTGCGTCATCATGGGCCACTTTTGTATGGCAGCCCAAAGGACGCCCCATGAATCTGCCTCCCCGCCAACAACAAATCCTCGAACTGGTCCGCGAACGCGGCTATGTCAGTATCGAGGAAATGGCGCAGCTGTTCGTTGTCACCCCGCAAACCATCCGCCGCGATATCAACCAGCTGGCGGACGCCAATCTGTTGCGTCGCTACCACGGCGGTGCAGCCTATGATTCGAGTGTCGAGAACACCGCGTACGCCATGCGTGCCGACCAGATGCGCGACGAGAAACAGCGCATCGGCGAAGCCATCGCCGCGCAAATTCCCGATCACGCCTCGCTGTTCATCAATATCGGCACCACCACTGAATCCATCGCCCGTGCGCTGCTCAATCACAACCACCTGAAAATCATCACCAACAACCTCAACGTCGCCACCATGCTCAGTGCCAAGGACGACTTCGATGTGTTGCTCACCGGTGGCAACGTGCGCCGTGATGGCGGTGTGGTCGGCCAGGCCAGTGTCGATTTCATCAACCAGTTCAAGGTCGATTTTGCCCTGGTGGGCATCAGCGGCATCGACGAGGACGGCAGCCTGCTCGACTTCGATTACCAGGAAGTGCGGGTTTCCCAGGCAATCATTGCCAATGCACGCCAGGTGATCCTGGCAGCGGACTCCAGCAAGTTCGGGCGCAATGCCATGATTCGCCTGGGGCCGATCAGTCTGGTGGACTGCCTGGTGACTGATCAGCAGCCAGTGCCGGCGTTGGTGCAAGTGTTGAATGAGCACAAGGTGCGACTGGAAGTCGTGTAGCGCCTGCACTGCCGCCATCGGGAGCAAGCCCCCTCCCACATTTTGAGCTGTGAACACACACCAATGTGGGAGGGGGCTTGCTCCCGATGGCGATCTATCCAGCACTGAACCTGTTGAGTCTTCCCCAGGCTCATGTTCACAAATTTTCCTTTTCCCGCCCTTCGATGAGTTTTTTTAATCGAAGTCGGGTGGCTGTGCGTGCATTTATCAGCTACCATTTTCGCAAATGAACATTTATGTTCGAATTCCAAGACAAAAAGATCGCGAGGCCAGCCGATGAACCCTTCCACCTTGCCTGCCCCACCGCTTGCCGAAGTCTATGACGTTGCCGTAATCGGTGGCGGGATCAATGGCGTCGGCATCGCAGCAGACGCAGCCGGTCGCGGTTTGTCGGTATTCCTTTGCGAAAAGGACGACCTGGCCAGCCACACCTCATCGGCCAGCAGCAAGCTGATCCACGGCGGCTTGCGTTATCTGGAACATTACGAATTCCGTCTGGTGCGCGAAGCCCTCGCCGAACGTGAAGTGCTGCTGGCCAAAGCGCCGCACATCGTCAAGCAGATGCGCTTCGTACTGCCTCACCGCCCGCATTTGCGCCCGGCGTGGATGATTCGTGCCGGCCTGTTCCTTTATGACCATCTAGGCAAACGTGAGAAACTGGCAGGCTCCAAGAGCCTTAAGTTCGGCGCCGACAGCCCGTTGAAAAGCGAAATCACCAAGGGTTTCGAATACTCCGACTGTTGGGTCGATGACGCCCGCCTGGTGGTACTCAACGCCATGGCCGCCCGTGAAAAAGGCGCGCACATCCATACCCAGACCCGTTGCATCAGCGCCCACCGCAGCAACGGCATGTGGGAAATGAACATGGAGCGTGCCGACGGCAGCCTGTTTTCGATCCGCGCCCGCGCGCTGGTGAATGCTGCCGGCCCGTGGGTCGCGAAGTTCATCCGGGACGACCTCAAGCTGGATTCGCCTTACGGCATCCGCCTGATCCAGGGCAGCCACCTGATCGTGCCAAGACTGTACGAAGGCGCCCACGCGCACATCCTGCAGAACGAAGACCAACGCATTGTCTTCACTATTCCGTACCTGAACCACCTGACCATCATTGGCACCACTGATCGCGAATACACCGGCGACCCGGCTGCAGTTGCGATTACCGAAGGTGAAACCGACTACATGCTCAAGGTGGTCAACGCGCACTTCAAGAAACAACTGAGCCGTGACGATATCGTCCACACCTACTCCGGCGTGCGCCCACTGTGCAACGACGAGTCGGACAACCCGTCGGCCATCACCCGCGACTACACCCTGGCGCTGTCCGGCAGCAACGGCGAAGCGCCGATCCTGTCGGTGTTCGGCGGCAAGCTCACCACCTATCGCAAGCTGGCAGAGTCGGCCATGGGGCAACTGGCGCCGTACTTCACCCAGATGCGCCCGAGCTGGACCGCCACGGCCAGCCTGCCAGGCGGTGAAAACATGACCACGCCCGAAGCCCTGGCCGATGCGATCCGCGCCAAGTTCGACTGGATCCCGAGCGAAATCGCCCGTCGCTGGTCCACCACCTACGGCAGCCGCACCTGGCGCCTGCTGGAGGGCGTGCAATCGCTGGCCGACCTGGGTGACCACCTGGGCGGCGGCCTGTACACCCGCGAAGTTGATTACCTGTGCGCCGAAGAATGGGTGACGCAACCGCAGGACGTACTGTGGCGCCGTACCAAGCTTGGCCTGTTCACCACGCCGCAGGAGCAGGAAAACGTGCAACGCTACCTGGCAAAGGTCGAACAGAGCCGTAGCAAGATCGAAGCGGCCTGATAACCATCCTTAAACTGCAGGAGCGAGCTTGCTCGCGAGAAACCTGAGAGCGCCGCGTTTATTCAGAATAAACGCGGCGCTTTTGCGTTTTTCGCGAGCAAGCTCGCTCCTACAGGTCACTTGGGCGCATTCGGTTTTCCGAACGCAACTTGCCGCCCTATTCGGTTTGCCGGACCCGGCAGCGAAAACCGCGTCGCAACATAAAGTTAATCTCGATATAAATCATGCAGTTAACCTTTTATATTCGGTATGGCACGACTCATGCTCTACACTCTTTGACGATTACCTGAGGCGCCTTAGGAGCCGTCACGGGCATTCGCTGTACAAAAGAGCCGTTTAGCTGGCTTCATAAAAAAAACAAATGTCGAGGAAGTATTGATGCGCATCGTTCCCCATATCCTGGGCGCAGCTATTGCTGCAGCTCTGATCAGCACTCCAGTTTTCGCCGCCGAACTCACCGGCACACTGAAGAAAATCAACGACTCCGGCACCATCACTCTCGCTCACCGCGACAGCTCTATTCCGTTTTCCTACATCGCGGATGGTTCGGGCAAACCAGTGGGCTATTCCCACGACATTCAGCTGGCCGTCGTTGAAGCCCTGAAAAAAGACCTGAACAAGCCCGACCTGAAGGTCAAGTACAACCTGGTGACTTCGCAAACCCGTATTCCGCTGATCCAGAACGGCACCGCGGACCTCGAATGCGGCTCCACCACCAACAACGCCGAACGCGCCCAGCAAGTCGATTTCTCGACCAACATCTTCGAAATCGGCACCCGCCTGCTGGTCAAGAAAGACAAGGAAGGCAAGCCGTCCTACTCTGACTTTGCCGACCTCAAGGGCAAGAACGTCGTGACCACCGCTGGCACTACGTCCGAGCGCATCATCAAGGCGATGAACGCTGACAAGCAGATGGGCATGAACGTCATCTCCGCCAAAGACCACGGCGAATCCTTCCAGATGCTCGAAAGCGGCCGTGCCGTTGCGTTCATGATGGATGACGCCCTGCTCGCCGGTGAAGAAGCCAAGGCCAAGAAGCCGGACGACTGGGTCATCACCGGTACTCCGCAGTCTTTTGAAGCCTATGCCTGCATGGTGCGCAAAGGCGACCCGGCCTTCAAGAAAGCCGTGGATGACGCCATCGTCGGCCTGTTCAAATCCGGCGAAATCAACAAGATCTACGCCAAATGGTTCGAGAGCCCGATTCCACCAAAAGGCTTGAACCTCAACTTCCCGATGAGCGAAAAGGTCAAGGAACTGATCGCGAATCCGACCGACAAGCCGGCACCGGAAGTAAAGATCTGAAAACCTGACTAACCTTATCGCCTGGGGGGCTCACTCCCCCCAGGCATCTGTTACTACCTGCTGGCTTTAATTTGGAACACTCGACCTGGCGGTTTCCGAGCCGATCGTGTGTGCCTGGCGTTCATTGCCAGGCGGGAAAGGATCTTCCCCAAGCGGGTGCTTGTACATTGATCGATCTCGAGGGGAGACCCTAATGAATTACAACTGGGACTGGGGCGTGTTCTTCAAGTCCACTGGCGTTGGCAGCGAGACGTATCTCGACTGGTACATCGCCGGCCTGGGCTGGACCATCGCCATCGCTGTCGTGGCATGGATCATCGCCTTGCTGCTGGGCTCCATTCTGGGGGTCATGCGCACCGTGCCAAACCGCCTCGTATCGGGCATTGCGACCTGCTACGTGGAACTGTTTCGTAACGTGCCGCTGCTGGTTCAGCTGTTTATCTGGTACTTCCTGGTGCCCGACCTGCTGCCGCAGAACCTGCAGGACTGGTACAAGCAAGACCTGAACCCGACCACCTCGGCCTACCTGAGCGTTGTCGTGTGCCTGGGCCTGTTCACCGCCGCCCGTGTGTGTGAACAAGTGCGCACCGGCATCCAGGCGCTGCCACGTGGCCAGGAGTCCGCGGCACGCGCCATGGGCTTCAAGCTGCCGCAGATCTACTGGAACGTGCTGCTGCCCCAGGCCTATCGCATCATCATTCCACCGCTTACCTCGGAATTCCTCAACGTGTTCAAGAACTCCTCAGTGGCGTCCTTGATCGGCTTGATGGAACTGCTGGCGCAAACCAAGCAGACCGCCGAGTTCTCGGCCAACCTGTTCGAAGCCTTCACCTTGGCCACGCTGATCTATTTCACCCTGAACATGAGCCTGATGTTGCTGATGCGCATGGTAGAGAAGAAAGTCGCGGTGCCCGGCCTGATCTCCGTGGGGGGTAAATAATGGAATTCGATTTCAGCGGCATCATCCCCGCCATTCCGGGCTTGTGGAACGGCATGGTCATGACCCTGCAGTTGATGGTCATGGGCGTGGTCGGCGGCATCATCCTGGGTACGATCCTCGCGCTGATGCGCCTGTCGTCCAGCAAACTGCTGTCGCGTCTGGCTGGCGCCTATGTGAACTACTTCCGCTCGATCCCGCTGCTGCTGGTGATCACCTGGTTCTACCTGGCGGTGCCGTTCGTGCTGCGCTGGATCACCGGCGAAGACACACCCATCGGTGCGTTCACCTCCTGCGTCGTAGCGTTCATGATGTTCGAGGCCGCGTATTTCTGCGAAATCGTGCGAGCCGGCGTGCAGTCGATTCCCAAGGGCCAGATGGCCGCGGCACAAGCCATGGGCATGACCTACGGGCAGACCATGCGCCTGATCATCCTGCCCCAGGCGTTCCGCAAGATGACGCCATTGCTGCTGCAACAGTCGATCATCCTGTTCCAGGACACTTCGCTGGTCTACACCGTGGGCCTGGTGGACTTCCTCAACTCCGCCCGCTCCAACGGCGACATCATCGGCCGCTCCAATGAGTTCCTGATCTTTGCCGGTGTCGTCTACTTCATCATCAGCTTTTCCGCCTCGCTGCTGGTCAAGCGTCTGCAAAAAAGGTTTGCCGTATGATCTCTATCAAGAACATCAACAAGTGGTATGGCGACTTCCAGGTGCTGACCGATTGCAGCACCGAGGTTAAAAAAGGCGAAGTGATCGTGGTGTGCGGGCCGTCCGGCTCGGGCAAATCCACCCTGATCAAGTGCGTTAACGCTTTGGAACCGTTCCAGAAAGGCGACGTAGTGGTCGATGGCACCTCCATTGCAGACCCGAAGACCAACCTGCCGAAACTGCGTTCGCGGGTGGGCATGGTGTTCCAGCACTTCGAGCTGTTCCCGCACCTGACCATCACCGAAAACCTGACCATCGCGCAGATCAAGGTGCTGGGCCGCAGCAAGGAAGAGGCGACCAAGAAAGGCCTGCAACTGCTCGATCGCGTGGGCTTGTCGGCACACGCCCACAAACACCCAGGCCAGCTCTCCGGTGGCCAGCAGCAACGTGTGGCAATTGCCCGCGCCCTGGCCATGGACCCGATCGTCATGCTGTTCGACGAACCAACCTCGGCGCTGGACCCGGAAATGGTCAACGAAGTACTCGACGTGATGGTGCAACTGGCCCACGAGGGCATGACCATGATGTGCGTGACCCACGAAATGGGCTTTGCGCGCAAAGTGGCCGACCGCGTGATCTTCATGGACGCCGGCAAGATCATCGAGGACTGCCCGAAGGAAGAGTTCTTCGGCGACATCAGCGCCCGCTCTGAACGCGCGCAGCACTTCCTTGAGAAAATCCTGCAGCATTAAGTACTACTTAGCTAAGTACACAGCTCCTACTGTAGAAACCGGGCCAATGTGGGAGGGGACTTGCCCCCGATAGCGGTGGATCAGTGAAAGGTATACCGACTGACACACTGCTATCGGGGGCAAGCCCCCTCCCACACTGGACCACACAGGCTGGCAGCTCTGGTTGACCCAAGGCATCTGTGATGAAATGCGACCCCAATCAATATCGCGCCGCGCCGCCATCACTTGCCGTGAAGCCTCGTCTGATACGCCAACTGTTCCTGCCGCCGTTGATCATCGCCCTGATGGTCGGCCTGGGTTATATCGGCTTCTGGGTCAGTGAGTACTATGGCATCCGCACCCTCAGCGACAACGGCGAACGCCAGTTGGAGCTGCACGCCCGCACCGTCGAAAGCGAACTGAGCAAATACACCTACCTGCCCAGCCTGCTGGAGCTGGAGTCTAGCGTTTCGCGGTTGCTGGCCGACCCGAACCAGGAAACCCGCACCACGGTCAATGCTTACCTCGAGGGTCTGAACCGCCGCAGTCGCAGCCGGGCCATCTACGTGATGGACACCACCGGCCGCGTGCTGGCCACCAGTAACTGGCGCGATGCCGACAGTTACCAGGGCGAAGACCTGTCCTTCCGCGCCTATTTCCAGAATGCCGTACGCGGCCAGCCAGGCCGTTTCTATGGCATCGGCAGCACCAACGGCGAACCCGGCTATTACCTGGCCCATGGCCTGGAAGAGCATGGCAAGATCATCGGCGTCGCGGTGGTCAAGGTCCGCCTCGAAGCCCTGGAAGAGCGCTGGCAGCGCGCCCGCCTCGAAGCCTTCGTAAGCGACGAGAACGGCATCATCATCCTCTCCAGCGACCCGGCCCGCCGCCTCAAGGCCGTACGCCCGTTGAGCGAAGACATTAAGGAACGCCTGGCCCACAGCCTGCAATATTACTGGGCAACACTCAACGAACTGCAGCCCCTGGCCCGTGAACGCCTGAACGAAGGCACCGAGAAACTGACCTTCCCGGCCAACAGCGAAGTCGTCAACGACGAACACGCCGTCAGCTACCTGGCGCAAACCCGCCCGCTCAACGACACACCGTGGCATTTCACCCTGCTCACCCCGCTCAACGACCTGCGCCGCGCCGCGATCAACCAGGGCATTCTGGTAGCCGTGGCCTTTGGCCTGGTGGCCTTCTTGCTGATTGCCTGGAATGAACGGCGCAAAGTCATTGCCACCCGCCTCGCCGCCCGGGAAGCCCTGCAGGAAGCCAACAGCCAACTGGAACGGCGGATTGCCGAACGCACCGCCGACCTGCGCGCCAGCAACGAACGGCTCAAGGGGCAGATCCGCGAACGGCGCCAGGCCGAAGAAACCCTTCGCCACGCCCAGGACGAACTGGTGCAGGCCGGCAAACTCGCGGCTATCGGCCAGATGTCCACCAGCATCGCTCACGAATTGAACCAGCCGCTGGCGGCCCTGCGCACGCTGTCCGGCAATACCGTGCGTTTCCTCGAGCGCGGCGCCCTGGACACCGCCAGTACCAACCTCAAGACCATCAACGAATTGATCGACCGCATGGGTCGCATCACCGCCAGCCTGCGCTCCTTTGCCCGACGCGGTGACGACCAGGGCGAAGCCAACCTCGGCAAGGCCGTGGACGCCGCGTTCCAGGTACTTGGCCCGCGACTCGATGGCCTGCCGTTGACCTTGCACCGAGACTTCAGCAACGCCCAATTGCAGATCGACCAGACGCGCCTGGAGCAGATCCTGGTCAACCTGATCGGTAACGCCCTTGATGCGATGCAGGTGCAACCGGCACCGCAACTGTGGCTGGAAGGTCAGGTCATCGATGGCAAGTTCCGCCTGCGGGTGCGTGACAACGGCCATGGTATCGACCCAGAAACGCGCAAGCATTTGTTCGAACCGTTCTTCACCACCAAGCCTGGCGAGCAGGGCCTGGGCCTGGGGCTGACGCTCTCGGCCAGCCTCGCGGCGGCTACCGGCGGCAACCTCGCCGTGGAGCATCCGGCCGGTGGTGGTACTGCCTTTGTCCTGAGCCTGCCGCTGGTGGGCGCTCAACAAGCCGAGTCGACATGAATACAGACACTACAACTGCGACCGACGACCTCACCGTGCTGATCGTCGAGGACGACCCCCATGTGCTGCTCGGCTGCCAGCAAGCCCTGGCGCTTGAAGACATTCCCAGCATCGGCGTCGGCAGTGCCGAAGAGGCGCTGCATCGCATTGGCGAAAACTTCGCCGGCATCGTCATCAGCGATATCCGCCTGCCGGGCATCGACGGCCTGGAACTGCTGACCCGCCTCAAGGCCCTGGATAAAAGCCTGCCGGTGGTATTGATCACCGGGCACGGCGACATCTCCATGGCGGTGGGTGCCATGCGCAATGGCGCCTACGACTTCATGGAAAAGCCCTTCTCCCCCGAACGCCTGGTGGAAGTCGCCCGCCGCGCCCTGGAGCAGCGCGGGCTGGCACGGGAAGTCTGGTCGTTGCGTCGCCAACTGGCCGAGCGCGACTCGTTGGAAGGCCGCATTATCGGTCGCTCGCCGGCGATGCAAAACCTGCGCGAACTGATCGCCAACGTCGCCGACACCTCGGCCAACGTGCTGATCGAAGGCGAGACCGGCACCGGCAAGGAGTTGGTCGCGCGCTGCCTGCATGATTTCAGCCGGCGCCATTCCCACCAGTTCGTCGCCTTGAACTGCGGGGGCTTGCCGGAGAACCTGTTCGAAAGCGAAATTTTCGGCCACGAAGCCAACGCCTTTACCGGCGCCGGCAAGCGCCGCATTGGCAAGATCGAGCACGCCCACCAAGGCACTCTCTTCCTCGATGAAGTGGAAAGCATGCCGATCAACCTGCAGATCAAACTGCTGCGTGTCTTGCAGGAACGCACCCTGGAACGCCTGGGTTCGAACCAGAGCGTGGCGGTGGATTGCCGGGTGATCGCCGCCACCAAGTCCGACCTCGACGAGCTGAGCCGTGCCAGTCAATTTCGCAGCGACCTGTACTACCGCCTCAATGTGGTGACCCTGGAACTGCCGCCCCTGCGCGAGCGGCGCGAAGACATCCTGCAGCTGTTCGAACACTTCCTGCAGCAATCGTCACTGCGCTTCGACCGCAGCGTCCCGGACCTCGACAACCAGACACTGTCCAGCCTGATGAGCCACGACTGGCCGGGCAACGTGCGGGAACTACGCAACGTCGCCGAACGCTTCGCCCTCGGCCTGCCCGCCTTTAAGAAAAGCGGCGCCGGCAGCGGTAACCAGGGCCTGGCCTTTACCGAGGCAGTGGAAGCCTTTGAGCGCAACCTGCTCAGCGACGCCCTGCAACGCAGCGGCGGCAACCTGACCCAGGCCAGCCAGGAACTGGGAATGGCCAAGACCACGTTGTTCGACAAGGTCAAGAAATACGGGTTGAGCCACTGATGGACCTGTTTTTGAAGGCCGCCCTTGGCGCGGCGGTGGTATTGATCCTGGCGGCGCTGGCCAAGACCAGGAACTATTACATCGCGGGGCTGGTGCCGCTGTTTCCGACCTTTGCGTTGATTGCCCATTACATCGTCGGCAAGGGCCGTTCGGTGGAAGATTTGAAGACCACCATCGTGTTTGGAATGTGGTCGATCATTCCGTATTTTGTGTATTTGGCGACCTTGTATGTGATGGTGGATCGGATGCGGCTGGAAGCGTCACTCGCTGTGGCGGCCGTAGCGTGGTTGATAGCGGCGACGGTGCTGGTCAGCGTGTGGGTACGCCTCCATACCTGACTCAACTCGGTCAAAAATGTGGGAGGGGGCTTGCCCCCGATAGCGGTGTGTCAGTCACCTAGTCTTCAACTGACCCACTGCCATCGGGGGCAAGCCCCCTCCCACATTTTTGGACCACAGTGTGTCAGCGAACGATCTTGTCGACTTGGATGCCGAGCTTTTTCAGGCGATACCAGAAGCTCCTCTCGGAAATCCCGATGCGCTGTGCCGCTGCGGCCTGAACGCCATTACTCTCCTGCAACGCCGCGAGGATGTAGGCCTTCTCCACCTCCGCCAACGCCGCATCCAGGTCCCGCGGCACGCCCGGCCCGTCGCTGAGGATAGCTGTCACCCCGTCCTCGCTCGGCTTGGAAGCAAACAGATACCCGGGCAAATCAATATCTTCGATCACCGGCGACGCCGCCACGATGGTCGCGCGCTCGACGCAGTTCTGCAGCTCGCGAATATTACCCGGCCAGTGATACGCCGCCATGGCCTGCAATGCCTCGGGGCTGAATCCGGTGATGCGTTTGCCGGCAGTAGCGCTCAATGTCTGGGCAAAGTGCCGGGCCAGGGGCGCGATATCTTCCACGCGCTCGCGCAGGGCCGGCAACGGGATCGGGAACACATTGAGGCGGTAATACAGGTCTTCGCGAAACTCTTTGTTTGCCACAGCGTCCAGCAGGTTCTTGTTGGTGGCCGCGATCACCCGCACGTCGACCTTGCGCTCCCGAGGGTCGCCCACCGGCTCAATGACCCGCTCTTGCAAGGCACGCAGGATTTTGGCCTGCAACGCCAGGGGCATATCCCCGACTTCGTCGAGAAACAGCGTGCCTTTGTCCGCCTGCATGAAGCGCCCGACACGGTCGGCCACGGCGCCGGTGAAGGCGCCTTTGCGATGCCCGAACATCTCGCTTTCCAGCAAGCCTTCGGGAATCGCCGCGCAGTTGACCGCAACAAAGGGCTTGTCGGCGCGGCTGCCATGCTTGTGGATGGCGCGGGCGACCATTTCCTTGCCGGTGCCGCTTTCGCCGGTCAGCAGGATGGTCGCGCTGCTGTCACGCACCGAATCCACGGCCTGCAATACCTTGCGAAACGCCGGGCTGTCGCCGACCAGGCTGTCAAACTGTGCATGCTCGTCCAGCTCGGCGCGCATGCGTGCGTTATCGCGCATGATGTCGCGAAATTGCAGGGCCTTGGCCACGGTGATGTCCAGCTCGTCGATATCGAACGGCTTGGCGATGTAGTCATAGGCGCCGTTGCGCATCGACTGCACGGCATTTTTCACCGTGCTGTAGGCGGTCATCACGATCACCGGCACCTGGGGGTAGCGCAGCTTGATCTCGGCAAGCAGCGCCGGCCCGTCCATGCCCGGCATGCGCCAGTCGCTGATGACCAGGTCGATGTCCTCGTCCCCCAGCACCTTGAGGGCATGCAGGCCATTGCCCGCGCTGAACACCTGGATGCCGTTCTGGCTCAGGGCGGACGACAACAGGTCACACAGCTTGGGCTCGTCATCCACCACTAATACGTTATGCGTCATGCCCATCCTCATCTTCGCCGTCGTCTTCGCCGTTAGCGGGAATGTACAGGCTGAACGTGGCGCCGGCATCTTTCTCGCTGGCGCATTCGATGCTGCCGTCATGACTTTCCATGATCGAATAGACTTTGGCCAGGCCCAGCCCGGTGCCAGACGCCTTGGTGGTGACGAATGGCGTGAAGATGCGCTCGACCATATCCGCGGCAATGCCCTGGCCGGTGTCGGCGATGCTGATCACTGTGTTGTCGCCGACGCTGCGGATCCCCAGAGTCAGGCGCCCGCCTTCGGGCATCGCATCGATAGCATTGAGAATCAGGTTGAGGCAGGCCTGCTTGAGCTGCTTGGCGTCGGCGTAGATGGTGGCCTCGGGTGCCTGGTCGTCAATCTGGGCATCGATGTTGTGGCTGCTCAGCTCGGGGCTGCAGAAACCGAGGATCTCTTCCACCAAGGCGCGGGCCGGCTGCAACACGCGGATCGGCGGGTTGGGCTTGGCAAAGTCGAGGAACTCGGTGATCAGGTCGTTGATGCGGCTGACCTCGCTGATCACATATTCCAGATGGCGCTTGTCGGTGTCCGCCAGGTCAGCACGCCGGTGCAGCAGTTGGGTGGCGGTCTTGATGATGCCCAGCGGGTTGCGGATTTCGTGGGCCAGGCCCATGGCGACTTCACCCAGGGCATGCAGGCGATCACGTCGACGCAGTTGGGCCTCGAGGTGATGCAATTCACCCAGGCGCTCGGTCATGTGGTTAAAGGTGCTGCTCAATTGCGCCAGTTCGTCGCCACCGCTGACCACCACACGGTGGGCGTAACTGCCAGAAATCACTGCATCCACGCCCTGGGACAAGTCCCGCAGCGGCTTGGTCAGCCGCCGCGACACCAGCAACCCGGCCGCCAGCGACAGGGCCGAGCTGAGCAGGAAGATCAGCACGAACAGGTTGCTCTGGTTCACCAGCCCCACCAGGCTGGTGTGACGCAGCAGACCACTGAAGATCACCCCTTGCAGCTCGCCGGCATCGTTGAAGATCGGCCAATACAAACCGCTGTACTGGTTGGTGAATTGCTCGCTGGGCTGCTTGGTACTGCGCAGTGCAGCCTCGACGTTTTTCGGGATGCGCGAGGGGTGATTCTCGAAGCGCTGGGTGGAAAATATTTCGGAAAAGCCTGCCGGGTTGGCGAGGTAAAGACGCAGGTCGAGGGAGTGCACATCGGCCACACTGGTCAGGAAACTGCTATCGAGGTAGGTAGCCACCAGCAGCAGGTAGTCAACGCCGTCACGGCTGGTTTCGAAGGTCGACACCACCAGCCCTGTGCTCACCCCGCCGACTTGCACGGTCTGCAGCACCGCATTGCTGGTCAGGCTGATCTGCCTGACGATGTCATCGGCGGCCGTGCTGAACACCACTTTATGGTCACTGGTGCGAATCAGCGCCACCACGTCGATATCGGTGGCATCGGCGATATCGGCGGTGAGCCGGTCATGCTTGGCGGCTTGTTTGGACGAGGGCGGGCTGGTGTAACGCAGGAACAGCTTGGCCATGCGCGCGTTGTCATGAAGGATGTCGCCGATCTCGTCCTTGACGATCTTGGTCGACTCTTGCAGCCAGATGCGTACGTTGCTGTCGAAAATCTGCGACAGCGTGGTCGCGGCCAGCTCGGCCGCGATCATGGTCGGAATAACGCTGACCAGCCAGAACGCCAGCACCAGCTTGCGCTGGACGCTCCAACGCGAAATGGCAAAGGGGCGGGCTTTCTGGCGGGTCTTGGTGATCATCAGGTTTCGCTTATCGCAGCAGCCATGGCAGGGTCGGAACGATCCGGTCGAATAAACAGTTTTACAAGCTTGAGCAGGCCGTTGACCAGCCGGTTGCGGTGACGGAAGAACAGGCTGTTGCCCTGGAACTCGCACCCCAGGCGCAGTTTACTGGCATACCCGGCCTGGCCGCACTCGTACACCGGTATATCATGCTCAATACAGTAGTCGACATTGGTCAACCAACTGCGAAAGTACAGGTTGTATTCACGACTGAATTCGATGTCGTGGCCAAAGAACTTGTCCACCAGCCGATGCTCGTCCAGCAGGATCAGGTTGAACGCCACCAAGTGTTCGCCCACCCAGTAAAGAACACAGACCGCCCGCTCGTGAAGGTGTTCGAGCACTTGCGTGAAGTAACCGGCGGGCAGGCGTTCGAACTGCAAGTCCGCGCGCGCAAGCGTCGCTTCATACAGGCGCATGACCTCGGGCAGCACATCATCGATATTGTGACGCCACTCGACCCGCGGCCCCGGTGCGCGCAGTTTGCGGCGCAGGTCCTTGCGAGTGGATTTGCCCAGCGAACCCAAGTAAGCGTCTACCGAACCGTAGGGCAGCGGTAACACACCCGTAGGCAAGCTCGGCATGTTTTGAAAACCTGCGGCCCGGCAGCTTTCAGCCCAATGCGGGTCGTTGGTCGGCGCGTCCTTGACCGCCACCAGCCCGATACCGAATTGATCGGCGTCGGCACGCGCAGCCGCCAGCAACTGTTGCAGCAACAACGGGCGCCGTGCCTCGGGCACATCGCTTGCGACACCCGCATCACAACGTTCAGCCACGGGCGAACCGATGGCGTATAACGCCAGTTGCAAAACACCCGGCCACAGCCGCTCCAGGCACTCGGTCAAGCGCTTGCCGGCCCCCGACACTGTGGTGTCGAGGCGATAATGGGTGATGAACGCGGCAGCCACAGCCACCAGCGTCTGATCGTCGTAGACCGCCAGGTAACGCCACTGAAAGTCATCGATCGCGGCATTTTCCACGGCCAGGTAATAGTCCCAATCCTCCAGGGCACCGGGAAAACAGTCGTTCCAGGCATCGCGCTGGATGGCGCGGATGGTCGGGAAGGCTTGGGTGGTTAGCACAGTTTTTCCTTATCAACACCGCTCTACTGTAGGAGCGAGCTTGCTCGCGAAAACCGAACAGACACCGCGTTCAAACTGGCAGTACGCGTTATCGTTAACGACCTTCGCGAGCAAGCTCGCTCCTACAAGTAACTAATCACGCCACACGATTGAGTTGCACCGCGTGCTGCCCGATAAACTCGGCACTCAACTCGATCACCCGCCGGTATTGCAGGTCGACGGTGATCATGTGGTAGCAGTTATCCAGCAGGATCTTGGTCACCGGGCCGCCAAGGTGGCGCTCCACGTAGTCGGCGTTCCAGCGGCTGGTGATGTCATCCTCGATGGAGTGCAGCACCAGCGCCGGCACCTTGAGCTGGGGCATGCGTTTCTTGACCACGGCGTTCATACGGTGCAACTCGCGCACGGTGATGCCTTCCATGGTCAGCAACCCTGCCTCGCTGCTCTCCCCTTCCTTCATCTGCCGCTCGACGATGGCCCGCAGGCGCTCGTTCTTGATGCCATAGGGCGGCTTTTCCTCAAAGCGACAGATGTGCACGCCGAACGGAATCTTCATCAGCAACGGCGTGAGGAACGCCAGCTTGTTAATGCTCCAGCCGTCGTACTTCAAGGTGGTGGAATACATCAGCAGCCCGGCGACTTGCCCTGGGTGTTCGGACGCCACATACATCGACATCACCGCGCCCATGGACAAGCCGCCGACAAACACCTGCTCGTGGCGTTGCCTGACCTGTACGAAGGTCTTGCGCACCCCTTCGTACCAGTCCAGCCAACCGGTGGCTTGCAGGTCGCTGTTGTCGCCGCAGTGCCCGGCCAACGTCGGCACGTACACCGTGCAGTTACCCGCCTTGGCCAGGCCCTTGGCGACCTGGCGCAATTCCGTCGGGGTGCCGGTCAGGCCGTGGATCAACAGGATCCCGACCGGACCGTCACCGAGAACGAAACCGGCATCGCCTTCCCCGAGGTCAATACCGTGCGCGCTCACCGCTGGGTCGCTCGCACCAGCAGTTGCTCGAGCAGCTTGAGGCCCAGGTCGATTTCCGGGTAGCTGATTTCCAGGGACGGGGCCAGGGTGATTACGTTCTTGTAGTAACCGCCTACGTCGAGGATCAACCCGAGTTTCTGGCCGTCTACGACCATGTCGCCTTTCATGCCTTCTTCGACCATGTAGTCCAGGGTCGCCTTGTCCGGAGTGAAGCCGTCCGGTCCGCAGATTTCGCAGCGCAGCGCCAGGCCCAGGCCATCGACGTCGCCGATGATCGGGAAGCGTTTCTGCAGGTCTTGCAAGCCTTCCAGGAAGTATTTGCCCTTGGCCATGACCATGGCGCCGTAGTCGACTTCGCTGGTCATCTTGAACATCTCCAGGCCCACCGCCGTACCCAACGGGTTGGAGGCGAAGGTGGAGTGGGTTGAACCTGGCGGGAAGATCTTCGGGTTGATCAACTCTTCACGGGCCCAGATGCCGCCCAGTGGATTGAGGCCATTGGTCAATGCCTTGCCGAACACGATCACGTCCGGTTGTACGTCGAAGTGTTCGATCGACCACAGCTTGCCGGTGCGATAGAAGCCCATCTGGATTTCGTCGGACACCATCAGGATGCCATGCTGGTCCAGCACGTGCTTGAGTTCGCGGTAGAAGTTCATCGGCGGAATCACGTAGCCGCCGGTGCCCTGGATCGGCTCGACGTAGAACGCAGCGTATTCGCTCTGGCCGACTTTCGGGTCCCACACGCCGTTGTATTCGGTCTCGAACAGACGGGCGAATTGCTGCACGCAGTGGCTGCCGTACTCTTCCTTGGTCATGCCTTTCGGGCCACGGAAGTGATAAGGGAAGGGGATGAATTGCGCACGCTCGCCGAAGTGGCCGTAGCGACGACGGTAGCGGTAGCTGGAGGTGATCGACGACGCACCGAGGGTACGCCCGTGGTAGCCGCCTTCGAAGGCGAACATCAGGCTCTTGCCGTTGGTGGCGTTACGTACCACTTTCAGGGAGTCTTCGATGGACTGCGAACCGCCGACGTTGAAGTGCACGCGACCGTCGAGGCCGAACTTGTTCTTGGCGTCGACCGCGATCATTTCCGACAGCTCGATCTTGCCTTTGTGCAGGTACTGGCTGGCGATTTGCGGCAGGGTGTCGATCTGCTTTTTCAGCGCATTATTCAAGCGCGGGTTGGCGTAGCCGAAGTTGACCGCCGAGTACCACATTTGCAGGTCGAGGTAGGCCTGGTCTTCGGTGTCCCACACATAGGAGCCTTCGCAGCGGCTGAAAATGCGCGGCGGCTCGATGTAGTGAACGGTGTCGCCGTAGGAGCAGTACTTGGCTTCTTTATCCAGCAGAACCTGGTCTTCGGCGGTAGCGATACGGATGTCAGACATGATGGAAGAGTTCCTGATTGTCAGCAGAGGTATTGAAGGTGGTGGCGTTGGCGGCGATGCCTTGTGGCAGCTTGGCCAGCAATGCAGGCACTTCGGCGAAGGTGTCGAAGCGCGCGTGAGGAATCTGGTTGGCGACGCAATAATCGGCGAGGCTGCCTTTGGCGAACACGAAGTCGGCGGTGGAGGCCACGCACATGTCCGACTTGCCGTCGCCGATCACCAGCACGCGCCTGTTGCGCGGGGTGGATTTGCACTTGCAGTTGCCTGACGCGGCGCGGCAGGCATCGCTGGCATAGGGGAAGTCGATGCGCCAGCTGTTGTGGTCGACCTGGCGCAGGCGGTTGGCCAGGATCGGCAACAGGGTCACGTAGTGGCGCGACAGGATGCGGGCGATGCCCTGCTCAATGCCGTCGCTGACTACTTCGATAGACGCACCCAAGTCCATGACGTGATCGACGAAATCCGGAAAGTCCGGATCGATCTCGACGCTGTCGAAATATGCCAACAGCTCGGCCGGGCTCGCCTTGATCAGTGCCAGTTGGCGGCTCAGGCATTCGCGTGAACCGATGTGCCCATCCAGCCATTGCTGTTCGATGGTTTCCCACTCGGGGCCGGCGAAGCGTTGGAGGACGTTGTCGATGACATCCGTGGGGGTAATGGTCCCATCGAAGTCACACACGATATGCCAGTGGATCATCTGCCTTTCCTTTAGGTAAAGGGCCTTGGAGAGTGCGCTGTATGCGCTTGCCAAGGGATAGAGCAGGGACTGTGCCAACTGACCAAAGCCCAGCGGGGCTGGGGGCTTTGCAGGATTTTCAGAGGAAAATGTGTCTTGGGAGCTACAATTTTTGTAGCTTGCTACAAACAAGATGAGTGCTTGCGCAGAGGCGAGGGTTTGCGCGTTCATGCGCGCCTGTCCACCTTAGGAAAACGCACCATGTCCAAGCTCACATCTGCTGTATTCACCGGTCTACTTGGGCTGTGCAGCGCTTCCAGTACCGCGTGGGCGGACGGCATCAGCGGCGACGTGGGCGCGGGCCTGAGCTATCAGCCCCATGACCCCAGCGGCAGCCGCTACGAAACCCGGCCCGTGCCCTACCTGGATCTGGACTGGGGAGACGTCAGCCTGAGTACCGATGACGGCCTGACCTGGAGCGCGCTGAACAGCCACGGCCTCACGGCCGGCCCCTATATCAACTACCTGGCGGGGCGTACTTCCAACGGCGAGTTACAGGGTTTGCGCAACGTGTCGGACATGGCCGAGGTCGGCGGTTTTATCCAATACGCCCCGGCCAATTTCTGGCGCGTCTACGCGCAACTGGGCCAGGCCGTGGGCGGTGGGCATTCCCAGAGCGGTGCCCTGGGTAAAATTGGCGGTGAACTGGGCTACCCGCTGGGTGGCGGGATCATCGGCAGCAGTGGCCTGGTTGCGCATTTTGCCGATGCGCGCCAGGCCAATACGTTCTTCGGCGTCGACAGCAACGAAGCCGCCGCCACCGGCTTTCGGCCCTACAACGCCAGCGGCGGTTTCCAGAACGTGACACTGAGCCAAAGCTTCGCTTTCCCCCTGGCGCCCCATTGGTCCCTGCTGACCAGCGCCAGCTGGGTACACCTGGTGGGTTCGGCGGCCAAGAGCAGCATCGTCAAGCAGGCTGGCGACGTGAGCCAGGGCCAGGTGCAGACGGCGATCAGCTACACCTTCGATTAAAGCCAGAGCAAAAAGCAGGTATAGATCAGCCCGATGTAAGAAAAACAAAATGTGGGAGTCCCCACCACATCTTCGATGTGACGCTGTCGCGCAGCAAACTAGGGAGCTTGCTCCCGTGGCGGCCTGACAGCCGAGCAGGATGTTGGTTTTCGTCCTGGGTACATATCCGTTATTTGGGCAACGGCCACTTATGGTTCCGCTTTTACAGCGGCTCACTTTTGAAAAGCCGGAATGCCGGCCCAGGCAAAAGTAAGCAAAACGCTCTTGCCCCACCACTCGGCACCTCGCCCGGGCTCGGTGTGCCCGTAATCCGACAGGGATTTGGTGGGCCGCCGCCACGCGCCATCCATGGCGCGGGGCGGCTAAACCGGCATCCCTGCCGGTTTACCCCCCAAATCCCCGTCGAATTCCGGCCAGCGTGGTTTAACGGGGCGCCTGAGATCAAAAACACAGCGAGGCGGCCTTATAGCCGACCTGATCGTTGAAGCGTGCGCGTACCCCTGTGGGAGCGGGCTTGCCCGCGAAGGTCGTTAACGATGACGCGGGAAACCAGACAGAACGCGGCGTTCTCAAGTTTTTCGCGAGCAAGCTCGCTCCTACGAGAGAAGCAGAAGCGCCGCCAGCGTATCTGCGATGCGCAGCGAGTCGCTTTTGATCTCAGGCGCCCCGTTAAACCACGCTGGCCGAACGCAGGCTTGAATCCGTGGGTAACCCGGCAGGACGCCGGGTTAGCCGTCCTGGGCCAAGGATGGCCCATGACGGCGGCCCACGGATTCAAGCCGGAGTGAGGGCACACCGAGCCCGGGCGAGGTGCCGAGTGGTGGGGCAAGAGCGTTTTGCTTACTTTGCCGCTTTTGCAAAGTGAGCCGCCGTAAGGGCGGAACCTATAGTGGCCGTTACCTAAGCAACGGATATGTACTCGCTCCAACAACCCAACAACCCGGTCACATCGTCGACGTGGCGCCGTCGCGCAGCATCCCGGGCCGCCGCCAAAATATCCGGCGTTAAGACTAAATTTTAACTCTTTAAAATCAGTAGCTTATTTGAAGTTTGATAAGAGGGGGCTGGCTCCCGATAGCGGTGGGTCAGTCAATCAATCAGTTGACTGACACCCTGGCATCGGGGGCAAGCCCCCTCCCACATTTTGAACTGAGTCCGACATACCAGCCCACTCAGCTCTCCTCCCCCTCCGCCAACAACACAATCCCCGCAACAATCACCACCACACCCACCCAATGCAACAGGCTGATGTGCTCCCCCAACCCCAGCCACGAGCCGAGCAACACTGCCACGAACACCAGCGAACTCAAGGGAAATGCCAAGGACAAACTGCTGCGCCGCAGGATCAGCATCCACACAAAAAACGCGCCGAGATAACTGGCAATCGCCGCCAGGATCCCCGGATTGCGCGCCACGTCAGCCAGCCATTGCCAGGTGAAGTCCATCTGGCCCAATTGATTACCGGCCACCTTGGTAAATAATTGACCGGCGCTTTCGGTCGCGATCAACAGCGCCCATAGCATCAGGGTGCCCAGACGCCCATGTAACCAACCGGTGTCGACTGTTTGCGTCGTCATGCCTGGCTCCCCGCAATCGCTACCAACATTACGCCCAAGGTAATCACCAGCGTGCCCACCCAACGACGAGGGCTGACGGTTTCCTTGAGCACCACCCTGCCCGCCAGTACCACCAGGCAATACGCCAATGCCGCCAATGGAAACAACAGGCTCAATGGCGCACGGGACAAGGCCTCGAGCCAGACAAAAAACTCGATGACATAAGCCCCGACGCCGGCCCAAAGCAGCGGTGCATTGAACACCTGGCCCCAGAACGCGCGCAGCCGAAAGCCGCCATCGAGTTGCGGCAAACGGTCCACGCCCAGTTTGAAACACAATTGACCAATCACATCGAGGACGATGGAAAAGGCCAGCAACAGCACCACGGTCAGGGTCATGGGAACAGCTCCTCAAACAGGTCGATCAAAGCTTCATTGGTCGCGGCATTGCGCTGCAGATCCTGCGCACTCCAGCGCTCCGGTGGGGGCTGGTCGGACTTGGCTTCCCAGCGCTTGAACGCGTTGCTGAATGCCGGCACAGCGAACTCACCGCACACGTCGATACCAATGATGCGTTTATGCGCCGCCAACGCCCGCAGGGCCTGGAGCAAGTGGGTCAGGCGCATGCCGCCCTGGTCCCAGTTGGTGGCAGCGTCTTCACTGGCCAGCACATCTTTGTCGATGGTGATCCAGACCGCTTCGGTGGGCAGGCTGGCGATCATCTGGTCGAGGAAGGCTGCCCAATCCAGGTCCGCGAGGTTGCGCCAGTGCAGGTGGTTTTCCTGTTGCTGGTGGCCGGCACCGTCGCCGACCCGGCCCCAGACTTTCGACGGTGGGTGCTGCCAGGGAAACAACTGCAAGTGCCCGCGCTTGAGGGCGCCGAGGTTGCCGCCGCGCAGTTGCGGATTGTGCAGGTCATCACTGCACGGGCCGAGGGTAACGATGCGTTTGATCGCAGGCATCTTCAGCGCACGGTTGACCCACGAACCACAGTGGCGCTTGGGCGCAAAGCGCACCCAGTCGGGGTGGTTGTCAAAGTGGATCAGGCTGATGGGTTCTTTCAGGTCGGCCAAAAAGGCCGGCGTGAGATGGTGATAGTCGCCGGAGCCGACAAACAGGATCTCCGGACGCGCATCCAGGGGCCTTGGCCGTTGGGCCAGGCGTGCGACAAAGCGCTTCCAGGTTTTTTCGGTGGCCCACAAACGCAGTTTCGGGCCCAGGTCCAGCAGATCAAGGCGCGTGGCCCGGCCGCTGGCCAACCGACGGGCGATGGGGGCCTGGCCGGTGAGGCTGTGGTCGAGGTCAAGGATATTCAAGGTAATGTTTCACCCCTAATGGCAGCGCCCAACCGCAGGCCGGCTGGGCTTTAGGGGGTTAATGCAAGGGCCGGGCCAGGGCTATGAGACCTGCACAGATCAAAATGTGGGAAGGGGCAAGCCCCCTCCCACATTTTGATCTGTGCTCGGCTTTGGCTTTAGTTTTTGGCTTCTTCGATGATCTGGCGAATCGCACCAACGAAGGCTTCGGCTGGCTGCCCGCCGCTGACGGCATATTGGTCGTTGAACACAATGGTCGGCACCGAGGTCACCCCACGGGAGACCCACAGTTGCTCCTGTTCGCGAACTTCGGCGGCATATTCATCAGAGGCAAGAATCTCAGCGGCGCGCTTGAGGTCCAGACCGACGCTTTCGGCAATGAGTGCCAGGGTTGCGTGGTCTGAAGGGTCGCGGCCATCGGTGAAATAAGCCTTGAACAGCGCTTCCTTGAGGTTGTATTGCAAGCCCTCCAGCCCGGCCCAATGCAGCAGGCGGTGCGCGTCGAAGGTATTGTAGATGCGGCTCTGGCCATCGGTACGGAAAGCAAAGCCCAACGCCGCGCCCATGTCACGGATACGCTCGCGGTTGGCCTGGGATTGTTCAGGCGTGGAGCCGTATTTCTCAGTGATGTGTTCGACGATGTTTTGACCGATGGCGGGCATGTCCGGGTTCAGTTCGAACGGCTGGAAATGAATCTCGGCCTGCACCTCGCTGCCCAACTGGTCAAGGGCTTCGGTCAGGCCACGCAAGCCGATGATGCACCAGGGGCAGGACACGTCACTGACGAAATCGATTTTCAGGGGAGTACTCATGGTAGGCAACCTCGCTGGCATTAATGCGCCGCAAAAGCCACACGATACACCACCTTTACAGCAGCTTCGAAGGCTCGCCCTGGTCAATCTGCGCCCAGTGCGCGGCATCTTCGCGATGGGCTTGCAGGTAAGGCAGCACCGCCGCCAGTAACGGCGCCTTGAATGCCTCCTGAAAACGGTGGGCCAAGCCTGGAATCAATTTCAACTGGCTGCCCCGGATATGCGCGGCCAGATGAACGCCATGCATCACCGGCAACAACGGGTCAGCGGTGCCATGGACCACCAGGGTCGGCACCCTCAGTTGATTGAGCAACGGCACACGGCTGGGCTCGGCGAGGATCGCCATGATCTGGCGTTTGACGCCCTCGGGGTTGAAGGCGCGGTCGTAGGACAGCGCCGCCTGCTGCAACAGTGCTTGGCGATCATCCTGCACCTGCGGGCTGCCGAGGGCAGCGAGCAAATCCGCCTGTTGTTCCAGCGCCACCTCACGATTGGGCGCACTGCGCCGTGACAGCAATTGCACCAGCGCCGCGTTCGGCGCCGGCAGGCCCTCGGCACCGGAACTGGTCATGATCAGCGTGAGGCTTTCCACCCGCTGCGGCGCCATGGCTGCCAGATGCTGGGCGATCATGCCGCCCATGCTCGCGCCCAGTACATGGAATTGGCGAACCTGCAACGCATCCATCAAGCCCAGGGCATCGTCGGCCATATCCGTCAGCGTGTAGGGCGCCGCCACCGGCAGGCCAAGCTTGTAGCGCAACACTTCGAAGGTCAGGTTGGCGCTGGCCGGGGCCTGGCGCCAAGTGGACAGGCCCACGTCACGATTGTCATAGCGGATAACCCGAAACCCCTGTTCGCACAGGGCCACGACCACTTCATCCGGCCAGTGGATCAATTGCCCGCCCAGCCCCATCACCAGCAGCAAGGCCGGGTCGGAGGCACGGCCGATGCTCTGGTAGGCGATGCTCACCTTTTCCAGGTCGACCGTTTGGGTCGGGACGTTGACATCACATCGAGACGCCGCATAAGACGGCAGGCCGAACAACAGAGCGGCCAGTAAACACAACACGCGCATGAAAAACACCGAAACGCAGAACCCCAGTAGAGCGCGAGTCTGATGAAGTTTGTTCGAGCGCGCTGCCACAGTTGCATGACAGTTTAATGAAGATCGCTCAACGGTCGTGTCGATAGCTATATGCCGCCGGCCGCCCGCGATGCCGCCCTTTAATGGGGGCATTGAAACCATAGAGCGAACCAGCACCATGACCGACCCCACATTCGCCCCGCAGGCGCGACCGCTGCTGCAGCGCAATATCGACGAAACCCTGCTGTGGGATGCCACACAACGTTGGCAGGATTGCCACCGCGAGATGCTCGCGCTGATGGCGGGTATCCCGAGCGTGCGCAACTCCATCAATCGATTGCTCAGGGACCAACTGCAACTGGACGGTGAGCAGGTGGTACTGGAGTTTGCCGCCACAGAGCAGCGTGGCCGCAGCCGTATCTCCTTGACCGAAGCCTGCCTGTACATGCAGCAACACCCAGGCATGGATACCGCCCAGGTGCCCCAGGGCAAACTCCTTTATTTGCCGGCACAGCACACACTGGCACAGTACAGCGTCGCCCAATGGCTGGATGAATTGAAAGGCCTGGACCTGGAACAGGCCATCGATGATAACTGGCTGCGGTATTGGCGCACGGAGCGCGCGCCCTATGCGCCGGTGACGTGCCTCAAGCGTGCATTCGAACTGTACCGGGCTCACTTCGAGGCCAGCGCTGAACGATTGCTGGCCGAGGGCAAGATCAATGCCGAAGTCCTCGCACCGCTGTTCTCGCTGCTTCACCCGGTTGGGGCCGCAGCACCGGCCCTCTATGTCGAACAGGTGCTGCTCAAGCCCGCCGACAGCCGCGCCATTACTCTGCCCGGCGCCTGGGTACTGACCGTGGACAACGAGCAGCCGGTCAACCAACTGTTGTACCTGCCGACCCACGCACCGCTCTGGCACCCCTTCACCCAACGCACGGACATGGAACGCTGGTTGCTCGACCGGCAACAAGAATTGTTCTCCACCCGCGCAAGCGATCCCCTGGCGACTATTGAGTACAAGCTCAACACCAAGCCGCTCGAGGCGGGCATCAGCCTCTGGCTCACCCAACTGACCAAGGAGCAGTACCAGAACGCGATCAGGCCCTTGGCCGACGTCACGATCGACAATGCCTTCCTGGCACGCCTGCATATCGACCAGCTCGATGCCCAGCGCCCTCCACCGTTTTGCGTGGCACCACCGCTACCAGAGTCGGATGCCAGCAAACTTGCGCAGCAGGATTTCCCCCAATTCGGCCAGTTGCATAACGCGGTGGACGCCGGCCAGCGCATGGCCCTGGTGCTGCACCATCGCAACGCCCTCGAAAGCCTGTTTGCCGACGAAATGTCCAGCGGCCCAAACGGCACCCGTTGGCAATCGTTCAAGCAACAACTGGACGCCTTGAAGGTGCAGCAACAGGCCGCAGAGCAAGCGGCCCGTGCCATGTTGAAACGGCGCCCGCTGGACCTCACTACGCTCAACATCCAATACACCGCGCTGTACCAGGCACGCCTGCAGGGAATACGGATCGAAGCCCGGATTCAACGAAACCTTGAACAGATCAGCGCTGAAGACCTGCAACAAATCGAAAGCGCCTTGGACACACCCGAACCGAACATCGTGGCATTGGCGCTCTCCATCACCCAGTCCGGCACCTCCAAAAATACTGAACTCAAAGGCCCGCTGGTCATCCTGCCGCCATCAGGCCCGCAGGCACCTACGCGCCGCGACGGCACGCATTTCATCTACTGGCCCGGCAGCGACGGCGCCTTGCAGCGCTTTGCCTCGAGGCAAGCCCTGGAAGAAGGCCTGTTCAGGATCCAGCCCGAGGATGAGGTGCTGGCCCTGCACTTCGTCACACTGGCCGAAGACCCGTTCGACTACAGCCTGCGTGCCCAGCAAAGCGCCTTTGAAGAGCAGGCCGCGCAGTTGCGCCAGACCTGGTCCGCCCCTGAGCACGCGGCACGGCTGACCGGCGAACTGGAAAACCTCTACGAACAGACCCTACCGACCCTGTTGATACCCGATCACTCGGCCCGTGAAGCGGCGTTTCTACAACTGGTGGAGCAGTACAACAGCCGCTGGCTGACGGAACAACTGCCGCCTTGGTTACTCAATCAACCCCCGCAAGACCAAGCGGCGCTCAAGACGCTGCTCGACGCCTACATCCACGCCCTGAAGCACGCCCAGGCGCTGCAGGATCGCTCGCTGCTGCCCCGCGACGTGTTTGTGCGCCAGCAAATCGATGCGCGGCTGCGCAAGGATTTCGCCCTCGACAAAGGCTTCACCGTACAACTGGAGTTACCCGATTCGGTCACGCAAAAGCGCGACATCATTGCCGGTGCCGCGCCGGGTACGCCGGTAAAGACCATTGATATACCCAGCGCCAAGCGCAGCAAGATATCGCTGGAGGAACTGGCCCTGCGCAACATCGGCAGCGACATCAACCTGCGCCTGGGCTTCATGAGTACCGAGGTGACGGCCGACGACCCCGCTGAACGGGCCACCCTCCAGACTGGCGTCACCGCAGTCTACCTGACGGGCATGGTGCCTGATCTTAACCTGGCCAAGCGCTATGAAGACCTGATCCTTGAGACATTCAGGGGCGTCACGCGAGAGTCCGCACATCAGAAAAACTACCGCCGCGAATGCCTGATCGAGCCCTGGCGCTTGACGCTCAAGGCTCAGGGCCTGCTGGCGCGCATGCAAAACCACATCAACGCTGACGAACTGCGCCTGCTGAACATCGCGATTGATGCCGACACGCATGCGGCCTGGAATATCGACGCAAAACACATCAGCCTGCTGCCGGCAACCCTGAGTGCAGGCGGCAAGGACACCCAGGAACAAAGCCCGATCACACTGTCCGGCATCACTTTCATCGAGGAAAAGATCTCCGGCAAGACGTTGCTCTACCTGCCTGAGGCACCCGACCAGCGTTGCCTGCGCAGCTACGCCAGCCTCAACCAGGCGCGCATTGCCCTGTTTGAACTGTGCCGCCTCGACAGCATGGTGGAATATGTGGCGGGCCGTGCGATCAAGGGCAACGTGCGGGCACACATCGGGCGTATCGACCAGGCCACCGTCAAAGGCTACGACGCAATTATCCAGGCTGGCTTCCCTTGGCCGGCCACCACCTCGTTGGCCGCCCACCAGTTGAATGCCTATATGGGCCGGCTGATTGAAGCCCATCGCAATGACGCCCGTTCCAACGCAGACCTGGCCCATGAAAAATACGCACTCAAAAGTGGCCAGTTATTCAATGGCATCAAGATAGCCCTGAATTTCGTGCCCTTTATCGGCACCGCCCTGTCCCTCGCCGACGCGACCACCAGCCTGTATCAAGCGGTAGCGGCCTTCCAGCGTGGCGAAACCGCCCACGGCATCGATCAATTGGCCTCGGTATTCGACTGCCTGGTGTATGCCGCACTGGATGCCCTGACCCTTGCCGCCGCGCCCGGCACGCGCGCCAGCAAGGCCAGCCAGTTAGCCCGCGCTCGCCAACTGCAGCCCGCCGCCCGCGCAAGCTTCTGGCGCTCGTTGAAATCGCGTCAGGGCACCACCACCCGCCAGCGCTTCGCCGGCTATGAACACCCTGAGCCCCTTGAGCCTGGCTCACTGAGACCGGTGCACAGCGGGCCCTACCGGCACACCCTGCGCCACACTTCCGGCGAACATTTTATTCTCAGTGAAGGGCGGCATTTTAAAGTCAGGTACGAGGCCACCACCCACGAAATGCGCCTGGTCGCCAGCGGCAAGTACTATTCACCGATCATTGCTCTGGACCACGCCCTGCACTGGGACACGTACTCGGTATTGCACGGCGGACACCTCACCGGCTACTCAGGCGGTAGCCGTCGCCCTGGGCGCGGGTCACGTCGCCCGGGCGCCAGCGTACCCGCTGCGGTGGAACGCCAGACACCCGCGGCGGTTTCACAAGTCAACCAGCAACGCCGGGCGACGCTGCTGGAGATAGGCAGGCTCAGCGATGAATTCGACGCACAGATATTGGTGTCCCAACGCGAGTTGACCGCCTTCGAACAGCAATTTGCCCTCCCCGTCACGCCAGCAGACACCGCCCAACGGCTCAAAACCACCAAAACGCTGGACGCGTTGATGGCCAGGGACATCGAAAGCGCCAAGCAGGTGTACACGGCCACTCAGAGAGCCGCCGGTTTCGACGGCCACACCTTGCGCCAGGACATCACCTTTAACCAAAGCCGCACTGCCCTGGTGGTGGGCGACCGCCTGATGCGCCAAGGTATCAATGCCAATCGGCGGCTGCTCGGCCTGCAGGATCAAATCGTCGATCTCTCCCAACGCAGGCAGAAAATGCGCAGTTACGGTCCAGAAGACCTCGCCGCGCAAGACGCGCTCAAACGCATTCGGATTGAATGGATCGATGACATGAACAGCATGGGCGACCTTCTCAGGGAGCTGGATACCTGGCTGCCACGCATCACCGTGCCGTCCATGAAAACCAAGGTCGTCCCAAATGTCACCAAGCTGCAGACTACCTATACCGAGCGCGCCCAGTTGCTGCTTAAAACCGGGCATCTGCTGCAATGCCTGCATGGTCAGCGCCAACCCTCGAACATCAGCTGGGCCTATCAGGAAGTGGTGCTGCAAGACGCCATGCAGCGACTTGATCGCACCCTGGTCACCCACCTGCAACTGCCCACTGCCAGCCTCAGCAAGGCTCAGCGCAACCAAATGCTGCAGAACATCATCGAGGTGTACGGGCAGTTCCATCGCGACCTGAGCACCTGGCATCTCGTGTCGCCGAGCCACTTTGACCCGCTCTATGTGCAGCCTCTGCTGGATCACCTGTCACAACTGATGGATACCGCCCGACGCGGGATCAAACAGGCCCATACCCGACCGCAGACGAGCGCCGGCAGAGTGCCTTTCGAGACCGAGGATGGGCAACTGTTGATGGGCACGGAGCAACCTGCGCGCCAACAATCGCCGAGGCAGTTCATCGTCACGAACGAGGCGGGAAAAACCGTCGAGGTCTGGGACCAGGTCTCCGACAGCCAACGCTACCGCCTCAATACCACCTTGAGCCAGCCGGCAG
Source organism: Pseudomonas khavaziana (assembly GCF_036704165.1). Lineage (NCBI taxonomy): Bacteria > Pseudomonadati > Pseudomonadota > Gammaproteobacteria > Pseudomonadales > Pseudomonadaceae > Pseudomonas > Pseudomonas khavaziana. The sequence goes on along the minus strand of NZ_CP129946.1, from coordinate 1,509,991 downwards.
CAGCGGCGCCTGCCGTGCCTGGCAACCTCACCGAGGTCGTCAGCGAGGCCGGCGCTCGCCTCGCTGCGGTGGATGCCTTTGAACACAAGGTGCGCGCTTACAAAAACCTGGAACCGATCAATCTTGAGCATCTGCTCGTCAGTGAAGCCCAGGCATTGGAATCACGAGCGAGCCAGGTGCAACGCCTGGATGCCAACCATCCGCTGATTGCCCAACTGCGCAGCCGCGCCGCTCCCCTCAAGGCGGCCGGGCAGGCCTTGCGGATTGAACGTACGCTGGCCAGCAAGACCCCCACCGAGGGCTATCTGGACTACCTGATGGACCAGAACCGCGTTGAAATTCGCAAGCTCGGAGCTCGTCGCGAGCTCAAACTCAAGCGCCCCGATGGCACCACCGATCACTTGCAGGAGTACGCCGTGCATGACCGCCAGCAAACAGCGGACAAGCCCCTTTGGTATGCGCATTTTCATTACCTGAGCGCCGACTCAGGGTTCGAGTCCTTTACCAAGGCCCACTTGAAGATCCCCGACCAGCGCCTGCAAGGCCTGCATTGGCAGATCGCTGCCGAAGGGCGTGGGGTGACGTTTGCCGACCTGAAAATCTGGCGGGGCAACATTGATAAACCGATCGCCAACAAACATTTCAGCGCAATCCAATAGCCGCAGGGTAGACGGCGTACAAACATGAACAGAACTCAATGGGTTAACATTGATCACAAATTCTGCTCATGGAGGCCATCGTGCTGGAAATCCGTCATCTCAAGACCCTGCACGCCTTGCGCGAAGCCGACAGCCTGGTGGAAGCCGCCGAACGCCTGCACTTGACCCAGTCCGCCCTGTCCCACCAATTCAAGGAACTGGAAGAGCGCCTGGGCATGCCCCTGTTCGTGCGCAAGACCAAGCCGCTGCGCTTTACCAGCGCCGGCCTGCGCCTGCTGCAACTGGCCGACGCCACCCTGCCGTTGCTGCGCGGCGCCGAGCGTGATATCGCGCGTTTGGCCGGCGGCACCGCCGGGCGACTTCACATGGCTATCGAATGCCACAGCTGCTTCCAGTGGCTGATGCCGACCATCGACCAGTTCCGCGATGCCTGGCCGGAAGTCGAGTTGGACCTGGCCTCCGGCTTTGCCTTCGCCCCACTGCCCGCCCTGGCCCGCGGCGACCTGGACCTGGTGGTGACCTCCGACCCGCTGGAATTGGCCGGTATCACCTACGTGCCGCTGTTCACCTATGAAGCCATGCTGGCCGTGGCCAACCAGCATCCGCTGGCGAACAAACCCTACATCGTGCCCGAAGACCTGCTCACCGAAACCCTGATCACCTACCCGGTGGAGCGCGACCGCCTGGATATCTTCACGCGCTTCCTGGAACCCGCCGACGTCGAGCCGGCCCAGGTGCGCACCTCGGAACTCACGGTGATGATGATGCAACTGGTGGCCAGCGGCCGCGGCGTGTGCGGCATGCCCCATTGGGCCCTGCATGAATACAGTTCACGCGGCTACGTGAAGGCCAAGCGCCTGGGCGAAAAAGGCTTGTTTGCAACGCTGTATGCCGGGATCCGCGCGGACATGCTCGATGCGCCTTATATGCGCGACTTCCTGCTGACGGCCAAGGACACTTCGTTCTCCACGTTGGATGGGGTCAGTGCGGTGCGTTAAGCAAGTGCTTGCCCCCATGACGGGCTCACGGCGCCCCGCTATCCAAATGTGGGAGGGGCGTTGCGACGATTCGACTTGCTCCCGATGGCGGCCTGACAGCCGACCAGGATGTTGGATCAGACCGTGTACATATCCATTCCTGCGGTAACGGCCACTATTGGTTCCGCTTTTACAGCGGGTCACTTTCGAAAAGCGCGAAAGTAATCAAAGCGCTCTTGCCCCACCACTCGGCACCTCGCCCAGGCTCGGTGTGCCCGTAATCCGACAGGGATTTAGGGGGCCGCCGCCACGCGCCATCCATGGCGCGGGGCGGCTAAACCGGCATCCCTGCCGGTTTACCCCCCAAATCCCTGTCGAATTCCGGCCAGCGTGGTTTAACGGGGCGCCTAAGATCAAGATCAAAAGCAGATCAAGATCAAGAGCAGCTCGCTTCGCATCGTGGTTACTGACGGTCGCTACGTCAGAGTTGTGTAGATACCCATGCGCATTGCAAGCCAGCTGCCACATGTGGATAGAGGTGCATCAGCTGGTTCCTCGCCACATGCAACCCGCCCCCATGTCGACCCAATTGTTCGCTTCAGGCCAGCGCAGTCAGTGAAGCGCGATAAAACGGCAGGATCTGCTCACGGCTCAACGGCGCCAGCTGCAAGCCGCCGTCGCCGGCCGGGTCGATCCAGCGCACTTCTTCGATCTCCGCGGCGGGGGTCACTGCCACGTCGATCCGCAGCTGGAACATCTCGGCCTCTACGGTATACCCAGGCTCGTTGGCGGCAGGTCCCGAGAATGTACCGATGTATACCGCTTCACTTGGGTCGATATGCAAGTCCAGTTCTTCGCGCAGCTCACGCACCAGGGCTTGCACCGGCAGCTCGCCCGCATCGATCTTGCCGCCAGGTTGCATGAAGGCTTGGGTGCCGCGTTTACGCACCAGCAGGGTTTTACCGTCGCTGCCGATCAGGATGGCTGCGGCAATGCGGATAGTCTTGGACATGAAACACCCCAGGTTCTGAAAGTCGCCAAGGATCCCATGGGCATGCTGCCCACACAACCTTGTGCCCGGGTATGGCCGACATACATGCACCGCCGGCCCCACCGCCGGCCACCCTAGACTCGCATACTCCTATAGCGCCAGGCGTGCCGCACCGATGGCGCGCCGTACCCCTTTTGACGAGTTTGCCCATGCCTATTTCATTGCCGCCTCCCCTGGAACCTTCAGCTGACGACCCTCAGGCTTCCCGCGCACCTGCAGCGACCGCACAGCCAGTGACGCTGCCCGTGGTACCGCCGCCTTCGCTGTCCACAGACGCACAGCAGGCCCACCTCATCCGCACCCTCGACACGCTCAATACCCAGACCCAGCAACTGTTGCAGCAACAACCCAGTATGGGCGGTGTGTACCAGCAGACATTGGCCGAGATATTCCCCGAGCTGCATCGGCCCATTGATCCCAACCGGATCTTTTACAGTCGCTACCGAGATAAGGACGGACAAAAACAATTGCTGTCCTGCGAGCCTCTGGGCACGTTGCTGAACAGGTTGCGTACACCTGAAGCAGAGACCTACCTGAACGCGCAAACCGGCGCTTTCTACCGCGAACCCGACACACTGGACGAAGACCTACGCCTGCGCCCCACAACAGAGACAGCCACCCTGCCCGGCCGGCTGGAAGTCGCCATCACCTTGAGCCTGAATACATTCTGGGGCAGTGACCAGCCGCCCCAAGCCAACCCGCAAGCGCAACTGGTCGATTTGCGCCGGCGGGTGCTGGCCCACCAACTGGCCTTGCGCGTGCTTGACGGCACGTTGTCGGCCAGCGCGCAAGCGCTGGCGGAAACGGTGCTCAAGCACCCCAGTGACGCAGCGCGGAAACTGGCACTACCTGTCGGCAACAGACCAGCGGTCTACCGGCTGGCGTTGGCGGACGGCAGTGAGTTCGCCGGCGCATTTATCCTCAGCCCAACCCAAGACACACCGCCGGCTGGCAGCGTTTTGTTGTACAGCGCGAGCGAGGAATACGAGGAGTTTGACAACCTGCAGCGCTTGAATGAAACCGTTGCAGCGCGAATCCAAGAAGACGGACCGACAGCACACCTGCTGGTTGCCAGCCTGCCCGCAGCTGCCCGCTTGCGCCTGAGCGGCCTGCCGGCAATGGCGACACAACCGGCGCGAATAAGCGCTGACGTGATTGCCGACAGCGTCCACGCTCTTCGTGTACGCCAACAGTATGCGGTCCGCCAGGCGATGCGCAGCGAGGTCTTGCCCCAGGCAGGCGAGCTCGACGTGGTTGCCGACCTGGCTCCGCAATTGGATGTGGCCAGCGCTTTTGCTGCACGCAACCTTCGCCTGCTAGACGCCGAACCCGCCTGGTTGAAAACCGCCAGCGCGCAGGATCAAGCGCGGTACCGGCAATTGAACAAGGCGTTGCTCGACAGCAACCTGGCGCTGTTCCCGCTGCTGGAAGCGATCTCGAGCCTGCAAGCGTTCTCCGACGCGCAGACCGACAAGGTGTTGAAACGACAAAAACCCATTTATGCCGACGTAGAGATCGATCCTTACAGAAGCCTGGTGCATCTGCGTGCGTCCGCTGAGCAGGGGTCGAGGACGGCCGAAGTGCGCGGTTATCGCGATGCGGCCAGTGGCATTGTCTACGTCAGCGAAGACCCCAGGATCAACATCCCGCAGTACCTGCAAGGCAAGCAAATAGGGTGGGGCACCTGGCGCACCTCGACCCTCGTCGACCTGCGCACACTGGCCAGTTATGCCCGCCGTAATGTCGAGCCGTTCTCCGTGGCAAGCTTGCTCACGAGAATCAGCGCCAGCGCCGATATTGTCGACACCGCCGGAATGCATCGAGGCAAGCTCGGCGATGAAGATTTGCGCGCGCTCGCCCAAGGGGCCGACATTGGCCAGGGCTACGCCACCTACCTGCGCAACGCGTTCGCAGCGGATGGCGCGGGAAACACCTTTGCGGCAGCCTGGCAGGCGGCCTGCGAGGCGCAACTGCACAAGGATGCCCTGGAGAGCCGGCTCAACCCTGATGCCGACGCACTGTTTACCTTTCATACCCCCGGCAGTGGGCGCGACTGGATAAAGGCCGTTGCCGAACACCCCGACTCGAACACTCGCCCCCCGGTCAGCGGCCACCAGATAGAGGTCAACCTGCTGGTCATGGGCGGCGCACAGGCCAGGGGCCAGGGTGGGCAGGTGATCAATCGCGTGCTGGTGATTCATCGCAAGGGCACCAGGCCTGACGGCGTCAGTCTGCTGTATACGCCGGACGCCCCGGATGGCATGCCCTTGCGTGAACTGGCCAAGGGCCTGGCGGAACTCGACACGCTCAAGGCCAGGGCTGAGTGGCAGGCCTATTTCAGGCCACGCATGGCGACCCGGGATGCCGAAGAGATCACGCGGATCTTCAACGATACCCGCGGTGTGCATCGGTATGCCTTGACGCCCATCAACGGGAATATCCACGCCTACCTGTACTCGGCGCAGCTGGGGTTTCAACTGGCCCACGCCGATTTCCGCTCACGCAGTAACGCTGAGGTCTCCCGTGAGTCAGCGGTGAATGCCTTTATGCTGGGCGCGGAGGTTGCCGACACCCTGCTCGGCCTGGTCCCCGGCAAAGCCACCTTGACGCTGCTGCGCCGCGGTATCCAACGCGGGTTGGGCCTGGCCAGGCAGTTGGGGCGGCGCATCCCGGGGCTGACGAAGACAATCGGCGCCGGCCACAAAACCCGCCTCACACTCACCGCGGCCTCCGTGCGCCCGCTGGAACCTGCCTGGCTCGATGCAGCACCTTATCGGTTACCGCAGCAGATCGAGCCGTTCTTCAATGTCGCCGGGTTTGCCCAGGCCAACCGCTACACGTTGTCGCGCCAGACCGGCAGCGCACCGTATTTTCTTGATAAGCACAATCACCAGCGGATCGCGATGCGCGATCAAGCGGGCCGCTATCACCTGTATCAATCCTATGTCGAGGAGGGCGCACGCTATGTCAGCGACCCGGCAGGCACCCGGGTCAATTTCATGGTCGTGCCAGGGGACGCCAAGGGCTGGAAACCAAGGTTCGAACGCAATGCCCAGGGCGGCGGTTCCATCCTCGGCGCCCTGCGCCCGCTAAGCCCGGAACAGCAAGTGGATGCGGACCTGATCGCGGCCATGCAGCTCTACGCCACGGAAGCGGAAATGCGAGTGTTCGAAGAGGTCATCAGGCAAACCAGTGCCGCACAAAAACTCAACTTCATCACCCGCGCACGCCAGCAGCTCGGCGCCCAGGTGGATGAGGCTGAGTTTCGCCGCTGGTTGTCCAGACCCTACAGTTTGAGCACAGCCAATCAACAAAAGCTACGTACGTCCGTGCTGACGCTGCGCTTCGATCTGGCCGCATTCGAACACATTCATAAGTCGACCCGCAGCCTGACGCCGCCGTTGTCCGCCGCAGACAAGGATGAGCTGTTCAAGCAAGTCAAACGGCTGATCGGCAAGAACGACAATTTCGCCAAGGAGATCCGCACCTCGATCGCCATCATCGACCCTGATACCGAGGCGCAATTCGTCGGCTACGCCATCACGCAAAAACATCAGAATGCGATGGAGCGGTTTGCGCGCAAATATGAGTTGTATACCTGGCAACAGGCTGCGCTGAATGAGTTCGCCAACGAACCGGCACGTCGCGCGCTGATCCTGGAGCTGGCCGCCGACACCAACATCTCCCTCGAACAAGCGGCGCATCAGTTCTTGTTGCGGCCAGATGTGAAGAAAACCCTGGATGACTTCATGAAGGACACCTTCAAGGCCAAACTTGCCCGGCTGCAGGTCAACTCCTATTCAGAAGACTTCAAAAAGTCCGGCATTCCCTATATCGCCATGTCACGGGGCAAACAGGACGCAGACGCTGGCATCACCATGGTCGACAGCCGAACCGTCACGCAATTCGAACGGGAGCTGCCCAAATTCTCCACGCCCCTGGAATTTGAAGTCCCGCGCGTGCAGACCCACCGGACCCAACGACCAAGGCCGGCCCCGCCGACGGTCACAGAAGCCATCCCCACCCGTGATCTGGACATTAATATCGTGAAGCTTGATGACCTGGCACACACCCAGAAAAAGCTCCTGCCCGACAGCGCCATGGCCAAGCTCGAGCAGATAACCCAGGATATCCAGGCCGGACGCCTGAGCCGCAAGCGGATCAACAACTACACCTATGTTGATCTACCCCAGGTACAGGCCGGCTCGGGGCGTGGCCTGTGGCGCGTGGCGATCGAGCAAAACGGCAAGGAAGGCGGCAAGGATGTCTATATCATCCGCGGCATCTTCGACTATCACGGCAGCAGGCATGTGGCCTGGGGCGTGTAGCCACAAAACCGCTACGGCAGCGGCGGCACTTCATCGGGCACCCGGATAAACACACTGTACTTGGCGCCCTCCATGGCTTCGAATGCGATCAGCTTGTCCACCAGCGGCAGGTTGAGCACCTTGCCGGCATTAAGCAACAACATGCCGTTGTCGGCATTGAGGTTGCGCGCCAGGACCATGCCCTCGGCCAGTTCGCGGGTGCCCATGACCTTGACGTTGGGGTCGCCCAGGGTCACGTCGCTGAGGAAAGTGGCACAGGCCAGCACAAAGGCCTCGACCAACTGCGGGTCATAAAGGCGTCCGGCGTACTTGCGGATATACAGCAGCGCTTCGTCGCTGTTCAAGTGCCGCTCGAGGATCAGGCCTTTTTGCAGCTCGATAAAGTCCACCGCCAGTTTCAGCAGGCGCGAACCGGCGGGAATCGCCTCGCCCTTGAGGTGATCGGGAAAGCCGCTGCCGTCCCAGCGCTCCTGGTGGTGGCGAATGATCCGTGCGGCATCCTTCATCGGCTCCAGGGTCATCAACAGCGATTCGCTCTGCGTCGGGTACTCGCGGTACAGCCCGCGGTCGGTACTGTGCAGCCTGTCCGATGGGGCGATCATCATGCTGTCGGTCCAGCTCAATTTGCCGATGTTGTACAACGCCGCGGCCATGGTCAGGTCGCGGGTGCTGGCCTCGTCCATGGCCTGGCTGGCGCAGTACACGCGGATCAGCTCGATCAGGGCGCGGTTGGTCTGCTTGTCCTTGGGTAGCCGCAGGTTGGCCAGCAACGAGAACACTTCGGTGCCGGTCACGTAGCTGCGCTTGAGCTCGTCGTAGGCCAGGTCGAGCATGTCGGCGGTCTGTTGCAATTCAGCGGTACGCGCCGCCACGCGTTTTTCCAGCGTAGCGTTGAGTACCTTGAGTTGCTCGTTCTGCCCGTGGGCCAGGCGTTGCAGGCGCTGATGCTCGAGGACCTGCTGCAATACCAGCGGCAGCTCCTCGTCATTCCAGGGCTTGCTGATGTAGCGGTGGATCTGCCCGTCGTTGATTGCCTTGATGATAGTGGTCAGGTCAGCGTGGCCGGTCAGCAGGATACGACCGGTGGCGGGATACAGGCGATGCACCTCGGCCAGCAGCGTTGCCCCATCCATGCCGGGCATGCGTGCATCGCTCATCACCAGGTCAATGGGCCTACCGGCCATGATCTCAAGCGCCTGGGCGCCGCTGGTCGCCAGCACCACGTCGTAGGGCTGGCTGCGCAGCAAGCGGCGCAGGCTGTTGAGAATCGACTCTTCATCGTCCACAAGCAGCACAGCCGGCTTGATAGCGAGTGGTTCATCCATGGTAACTCTGCCTTAATAAAACCAAGTTGGGCTACATTGAGCCGTTGTATCGTGCCGTGCTCCGTCGCTGACGGGCCTCATACCGCAATCGCTGTTGATTTGACGCCAACTGGCCGTCGATATCAAGGGAGCTCGACTATGCTGTCACAGTCAGTCAGCGCCCCGTTCGAGCGAGGGTCAGGGAAGGAACCGCTATGCTATCAAGCCGTTTGCCATTACCGAGCGCATCATGAACGCCAAGGCTGCGCGGGCCAACCGCCGCATTCTGATCGTGGATGACACCGCCTCGATCCATCAGGACTTTCGCAAGATCCTGTGTGTCGATGAGCAGGGCGAGCAAACCCTGGACAGTTTGGAGTCCTCCCTCTTCGGCACGACTGCGCCGGTGCGCCAGGGCTTCGAGCTTGACTCCGCCTACCAGGGCGAGGAAGCACTGGCACTGGTCAACACAGCCCTGGCCGCCAATGCCCCCTACGCCATGGTATTTATCGATATGCGCATGCCCCCAGGCTGGGATGGCCTGCAAACCATCGAGCAGTTGTGGAATGCCGACCCCAACCTGCAAATCGCCCTGTGCACCGCCTATTCCGACTATTCCTTCGAAGCCATCGAAGCGCGGTTGAAATATGACGACCAGTTGCTGATCCTGAAAAAGCCCTTCGACCCCCTGGAAATCCGCCAGATGGCCAGCGCTCTGACCTGGAAATGGCAACTGGCCCAGGACGTAGCCCTCAAGGTGATCGCCCTGGAGCGCACCATTGAGGAACGCGTACAGGAGCTGCTCAAGGTCTCGCATTTGTTGCAATACGACGCGCTTACGGCACTGCCCAACAGCACCTTGCTGGGCGACCGGCTGACCCAGGCGATCGCCTTGGGCCGGCGGCACGATACGCAACTGGCGGTGATGTTTCTTGGGCTCGACCGCTTCAAGCGCATCAACAACGCCCTGGGTTACCCGGTGGGCGACGAGTTGCTGCTGCAGGTCAGTCAAAGCCTGGTGGCAACAGTGCGCGCCTCGGACTCGGTGTTTCGCTATGGCTCCGATGAGTTCGTGATCCTGCTCAACGACATCCAGCATCCCCAGCAGACCCAGCATATTGCGCAGAAGGTGCTCCAGGCCGTCAGCGTTACCCGCCACGTGGCGGGGCATGACCTGAGCATCACCGCCAGCCTGGGCATCAGTATCTACCCCAATGACAGCGCCCAAGCAGTGGCGTTGATCAAGCATGCGGAAACCGCCATGCACACCAGCAAGGAGCGTGGCCCGGACGACTTCAGCTTCTATACCGAAGCCATGAACCGGGGCGCCCAGCACCAGCAACACCTGGAAAGCGCGCTGCGCCAGGCACTGGAGCGCAATGAATTCACCCTGCACTACCAGCCCAAGCTGGAGTTGAAAACCGGGCGCATCGTGGGTGCCGAAGCGCTGGCCCGCTGGTTCCAGCCGCGCGCAGGCTGGATCAGCCCGACGGACTTCATTCCCGTGGCCGAAGACAGTGGGCTGATCGTGCGCCTGACCCAATGGGTGTTGCGCCAGGCCTGCGAACAAGCCCAGGCCTGGCGCGCCATGGGCCTGCCATCCTTGCCCATTTCGGTAAATATCTCGGCCATCGATTTTCGCCAGCGCGACTTTGTTGACAACCTGGCCGCCATCCTCCAGCGCACCGGCCTGCCACCCACCCTGCTGGAACTGGAGATCACCGAAAGCGTACTGATGCAAAACGTCGACGCCACCGTGGACAGGTTGCACAGGATCAAAGCCATGGGCGTACGCCTGGCCCTGGATGATTTCGGCACCGGGTACTCCAGCCTCAGCTACCTGCGGCGCTTTCCCATCGACGTGCTGAAAATCGACCAGTCCTTCGTGCGTGGCCTGAGTGTAAATAGCCAGGACGCACAGCTGATCAGCGCTATCATCGGCATGGGCAAGAGCCTGGAGCTGAACATCATCGCCGAGGGCGTGGAAACCCTTGAACAGTTGAAATTCCTCCAAGCCCAGCAGTGCGAGGAAGGCCAGGGTTTTCTCTTCAGCAAGGCCTTGCCGGCCGAGGATTTCGCCCAGTTGCTGCAAGTCGGTGGTGCAACACTGATACCCGATCAATAACCCATTGCCTGCAAGGAGTGCTCGCTTGAGCGATGTCTCGATTTACCGTCTCGGCCTCGTGCTATTGCTGAGTTCGGGCCTGGCGATGCCGTTGATCGCCGCACCGCTGGACGAAGCGCTCAAGCCCCTGCCGGCCATTGCGGTACTCGACCCGGCCAAAGTCGAACTGGGCCGCCAACTGTTCAATGAACCACGGCTGTCGGTCAACAACACGCTGTCCTGCGCCAGCTGTCACCACCTGGAAACCAGTGGTGCCGATGACAAAGCCTTCTCCCTGGGCTTTGATGGCAAGCCGGTGCCCCTCAATACGCCCACCGTGTTCAACGCCAGCCTGAACTTCAAGCAATTCTGGGACGGCCGGGTCGATACCCTGCAGGCGCAGGTCGAACACGTGGTGATCAGCCCGCTGGAAATGGGCAGTGACTGGAAAACCGTGGTGCAGAACCTGTCCGCCCTGCCCGCTTACCAGAACGCGTTCAAGCAGACGTACACCGACGGCGTCACCGCCGCCAATGTGCAAGACGCCCTGGCCACCTATGAGCGTACGCTGCTGACCCCCAACTCGCGGTTTGACCAGTACCTGTTGGGTAATACCGAAATCCTGACAATCCAGGAAAAGTACGGCTATCAACGCTTCAAGGACTACGGCTGCATCGCCTGCCACCAGGGGGTGAATATTGGCGGCAACATGTTTCAGAAGTTCGGCGTGATGGGTGACTACTTCAAGGCCCGCGGCAACCCGCTGGAATCAGACCTGGGCCGCTACCTGTTGACCCAGGATGAAGAAGACCGTCACGTGTTCAAGGTACCCAGCCTGCGCAATGTAGCGGTCACCGCGCCGTACTTCCACGACGCCTCGGCCAAGACCCTGGAGGAGGCCGTCGACGTGATGTTCAAGTACCAGCTGGGACGCACGCCGAGCCAGGAAGACAAGGACCTGATCATCCAGTTTCTCAAGACCTTGACCGGCGAATGGGCGGGTAAGCCCCTATGAGCCGCTCGTCACGCATGTCACGGCGCCGCATCAGCCAGCTCCTCCTGGGTGTGATAACCCTGCTGCTGGTCTCGACGCTGGTGTTTCTGTACCTCAAGTCCTCCCGCGACCAGACGGCCAGTTATACCCAATCACGGGACCTGATCCGCCAGCTCCAGCAGCTCAATGCCCAGTGGGACAGTGAAGTGCTCAAGGCGCGGATTGCGATTACCCACAACTACGATCCTCTGGTCACGCCGCTGGCGGAAATGACGCGGCTCTGGGCTGACCTGCAGAGCCGCGACACTTATCACAACCCGGTCGACCTGCCGCGTTGGCGCACCAGCCAGGAAACCTATCAGGCCGCCATCCAGGAAAAGGCGCGATTGGTGGACCAGTTCAAATCCCACAACGCGGTATTGCGCAACTCGCTGGCTTTTCTGCCGACGGCCGAAGACGATATCCAGGCCCAATTCAATGAAATTGACGATGAAGGCCGGCTGCGCCTGCAAGGCGTGGCCACCGACACCTACGACCTGCTGCTCAGCAGCCTGGAGTTTGCCCAGGTTACCAGCGACGAGCGCGCCGCCGATATCCTGGTAGGCCTGGGCAAGCTGGCGATCAACAAGGAGAGCCTGCCCAGCGACTTCCAGGCGCCGGTGGAGCTGCTCAGCAATCACATCTCGCTGATCCTGCGTGAGCAACCGCTGGTCAACAGCCTGCTTGAGCGGATTGCCGCGGTTCCGGTAGCAGAACGCCTGGACGAGCTGACCACCCACCTCAACCAGGACCAGCAAATGGCCGATCTGGTTGATCATCAATACCATCGCTACCTGCTGGTGTTCTCGACCTTACTGGTGGTGTTGCTGCTCTACCTGGCGGTGCGCCTGCTGCGCAGCTTCGCCGAGATCAACCGGGTCAACCGCGCCCTGCAGGCGGCCAACGAAACCCTGGAGCAACGAGTGGAACGCCGCACCCAACAGCTCAAGGATGCCCAGAGCGAACTGATGGACAGCGCCCGCCAGGCCGGCATGGCCGAGATCGCCACCAATGTGCTGCACAACGTCGGCAACGTGCTCAACAGCGTGAATATCTCCGCCGACCTGGTCGCCCGCACGTTGCGCAACAGCAAGGCCCAGGGGCTGGGCAAGGCCATGCAATTGCTCAACGAGCACCCCGGCGACCTGGGCACCTTCCTGACCGAAGATGCCAAAGGCAAACTGCTGCCGGGCTACTTGAACCAGTTGGTGGACGCGATTGCGCTTGAGCAGCAAGGCATGGCCGATGAGCTGACGCAATTGAGCAAGAGCGTCGACCACATCAAGGACATCGTCTCGACCCAACAGTCCTACGCCGGTGCCTCATCACTGCTCGAACCCGTCGACATCGGCGCCCTGATGGACGACGCCCTGCGCATGAACGCCGGCGCCCTGAGCCGTCATCACGTCACTGTGGTCAAGGAGTACGCGCAGGTGCCGCAGATTCTCGGCGACAAACACCGGCTGCTGCTGATCATGGTCAACCTGATCAGCAACGCCAAGTACGCCATGACCGGCCTCAGCGACCGGCCACGACAGATGACCCTGACGGTGCTGCCGGGGGCTGACGACACCTTGAAGATCAGCGTGAAGGATGACGGCGAAGGGATACCGCCCGAAAATATGATCCGAATCTTCAGCCACGGCTTTACCACGCGCAAGGAAGGCCATGGCTTCGGCCTGCACAGCTGCGCCCTGGCCGCCGTGGAAATGAATGGCCAGCTCAGCGCCCACAGCGACGGGCCGGGCCGTGGTGCGGTATTTACCTTGACTATCCCTCTCACCCACGCCGGAACAACGCCATGAACAAACCACCCAACCGGCGCGTCCTGCTGATTGATGACACGCCGTCCATCCATGATGATTTTCGCAAAATCCTGATGCCCGCCGTGGAATCCAACCAGGCGTTGGACGCGATGGAATCAGCCCTGTTTGGTGAAACCGCCAAACCTCAGGCCCAGGTGTTCGAGCTGCACTCGGCCTATGGCGGTGAAGAAGGCCTGGGCTTGCTGACCACGGCCATGACCGAAAAACGCCCCTATGCCCTGGCTTTTGTCGACATGCGCATGCCCCAGGGCTGGGACGGTGCCCGGACAATTGAAGAATTATGGAAAGTCGCCCCTGACCTGCAAGTGGTGGTGTGTACCGCGTACTCGGATTATTCCTGGGAAGACCTGCTGTTTCGCCTGCATGCCCACGAGCGCTTGCTGATCCTGAAAAAACCCTTCGATAACATTGAAGTCCAGCAAATGGCCAACACCTTGGCCAACAAATGGGACATGGCTCGCCGCGCCTCCCTGCAAACCGAACAGCTGGAGCAACTGGTGGAACAGCGCACCCAGGCGCTGCAACTGGAAATCGACGAGCGCAAGCATCTGGAAAGCCAACTGGTGCAATCGGAGAAACTCGCCTCACTGGGGCAACTCGCGGCCGGTGTTGCCCACGAGATCAACAACCCGGTAGGCTTCATTTCATCCAACCTCAGTACCCTTGATAGCTACTTCAACCAACTGCAGCAGATGCTCGAGGCCTACCAGCACAGTGAAGCGTTCATTGCGGCACAGGATCAGCGTGATCAACTCCAGGCACTGCGCACGAGCTTGGAGCTGGACTTTCTCCAGGAAGATATTCCGATCCTGATCCGCGAATCCAAGGATGGCATTGGCCGCGTGGTACAGATCGTCAAGGACCTGAAGAACTTCTCACGGGTGGATAACGACCAGACCTGGCAGTTCGCCAACCTGCAGCACGGCATTGATTCGACCCTGAACATTGTCGCCAGCGAACTCAAGTACAAGGCTGACGTAGTCAAGCACTACGCGCCGCTGCCGGACATCGAATGCCTGGCCTCGCAGCTCAACCAGGTAGTGATGAACCTGGTGATCAACGCTGCCCAGGCCATGGGCCCCGAGCGCGGTACCATCACCATCAGCAATGGCGTGGAAGGCGAGAACATCTGGCTGGAAGTGGCCGATAACGGTTGCGGGATTGCCCCGCAGGCCATGCAGAAGATCTTCGACCCGTTTTTTACCACCAAGCCAGTGGGTGAAGGTACGGGGCTGGGATTGTCACTGTCCTACGGCATCGTCAAGAAACACCACGGCGACATATCAGTCAGCAGCGAACCGGGCAAGGGCACCACATTTCGGGTGGTCCTGCCGATTCGGCAGACGGCGGCGTAAGGCACGCCGGCGAATCATACTCAAGCGTCAGCCTTTTTCGGGCTCGAACCAAAGGATGCAAAGCGAAGCCGATCAGGAAGAACACCTCTGCGGGCAGTAACGTGGAAACCTTGTTCATCTGAGCCCTGGCAATTCTAGGAACCTGCGCGCGGGTCCTTGCCATAGGTGCGATTGATGGGCGGCGCACTCAGATGTAACTTTCTCAAGATGCCCTCGAAGTTGCTACCGTCCCTGAGCACATGGCCGTCCTGGGTGGAGTCGAGTCGATGGTCATCGCGTAGGGCGGTATACCCTTGTTCAGTAAAGTCCTTCCACATGCCCGCAGGAGTGCCTCGCCTGGCATCGCCGCTGCTGGTAAAGCCTTCAAGCACACCATTGCCGTGGACATCGCCACGGTATTTCCCCTCGGCCGATAGGGAAGTATCGATATAGTTGAGCACCCGCGCGGCGTTGAAAGCGGCGTCAGCTCGCGCGTCCGGGTCTTTATTGTCCTCCGTCCAATCACCCACCAGTTCGAAAGCTAATGAAAAATTGGCATCTTTCACACGTTTCAGGTTGGCGAGGATCGGATTGTCTTTGATAATTTCTTCAGCGGTGCGCTTATCACCTGGTGGACGGCCAGTAGAGAAATCCGGCTTTCGCCTCACATCTTGCTCGGGCTTATTAATACCTTCCATGCGTTTATGCGCTTGGTCGACTTGCTCTTGAAACCGGCCTGTCAGAAGACTCCTATTCCAGTAAGGCATAGGAGGTGCAAGACCAAAGACACCAGTCGAACCCGTCGATGTAGTCATGCGCGAACTCCTCTTCATTATCGCTGTAGACATGATGCACGCGTACCTGTCCTTACACGACAGATGGCATCGGTAATCAAGTAGTGCTGGGAGCCGTGCATTCAGTTCCCTTGCCTACGCACATATATACCTTCGCCTAACAAGCGATTCGGCCTGAGTCGCACAAACAGGCCAACATGTGTCAATCCTTGTTTCGGGTGCCTGCCGATTCGGCAGACGGCGGCGTAAGGCACGCCGCCGAATCATGCTCAAGCGTCAGCCTTTTTCGGGCTCGAACCAAAGGATGCAAAGCGCTTGTTGAACCCGGCAATCCGGCCTTCGGCCTGGGTCTTGCGCTGCTGGCCGGTGTAAATCGGGTGCGACGCGCTGGACACGTCCAACGGGATGTAGGGATAGGTGTTGCCATCGCTGTGTTTGTGGGTGCGGTCGCTGTCGGCGGTGGAGCCGATCAGGAAGAACACGTCGGCGGCAGTATCGTGGAACAGCACGGTGCGATAGTCAGGGTGGATACCAGCTTTCATAAGGCCTCCTGGGCGTTTGGGTGCAATTTAAGTGTTATACAGTAACACAAAATCACTTCACAAACGAGAACCGATTGCAATATTGGTAGACCACAAAGCTCTATGGGCTCCCTGGAAACTGTTACCCACGAAACCCGCAGGCCAGTTTCTGCTCGGCAACCGCCGGGATCCAAGCTGATTTCGTAGAAGGCCTAGCCGCTTGACCCAAGGGCCTTAAATGCCCACAGCATTCAATGCTGACTTGACCACCTGCGGCGTGGACTCATTGTTGCGCACCGCATCTGCATAGCCTTGGGCGATACCCTTGATGTCGCCAATCACAGCGCTGGCAAGGGCCTTATCGAAGCCATCAGCCCGGGTTTTATCAAAACCGGCCTTGGCCCCCTCGATGGCCCCGCCTATCCCCGGCTCCGAATTGCTGATCCCATTGAAAATATTGCTGAGCCCCGGGATGAACCAGGTTTTCTTTCCAACCTCACCCGCGAACCACTGCAGGTCACTTTTGACCGTACCGTCCGCCTTGACATAGCTGTCTCTGGTCGAATCCAGGCGGTGGTCATCGCGCAGTGCGGAATAACCCTGCTCCGTAAAGTCCTTCCACATGCCTGCCGGCGTACCACGCCTGGCATCGCCGCTGCTGGTAATGCCTTCAAGCACGCCATTATCGTGAGCTTTGCCACGATGTTCACCGTTAGCCGATAAGGATGTATCAATGTAATTGAGCACCCGCGCGGCGTTGAATGCGGCATCGGCTCGTGCCTCCGGGTCTTTGTTGTTAATCGTCCAGTCCCCCAAACGTCGGTAGGCCCATTCACGATTGATATCTTTCTGATGACCAAGGTTCTTGAGGATCGGATTGTCGGCGATGATCTGTTCCGCGGAACGGTTATCACCCGGAGGGCGGCCCGTGGAGAAACTCGGTTTTCGCCGCACATCCTGTTCGGGCTTCTCGATACCTTCCATCAGTTTGCACTCTTGGGCGATATACGCAGCTGCCATTTCCTCATGATCATCGGCTAAGTAATCTGAAGCGTTAAAGATACTTCCACTAGCACCAACATTGCTCAATGTAGTCATACAAAAATCACTTGTTCTAGTCGTTATAAACTCCGTCTTGAAAAATGCGTCCTTGGCCTACCAGCGCGATCTGGTCACACCCAGATGCCGAACCAGGTGCCTAAAGAGTGGTAACGCTGCAGTCATCGGTTCCTCTACGACGTTGATAGATATTTGTACAAAGATTCGCACGCACAAATACGCGACCGGAAGATCAATCCTTGTCCGTGCTTTATCGACAGGCGCAGAATGGGCAATCGACCTTCAGAGTTGAAACCAAGGAAAACCGTATGAGCCTGTCTTTGTTAAGCCGTTACGCCTTCTTTGCCGTGTGCGTCATTTTCACCCTCGCCAGCCTCCCTTTTATCGAACATGAATGGCTGTGGCCCATCACCCTGGTCACCGGCATCCTCAGCCTGATCGGTATTTTCGACCTGCTGCAAAGCCCCCACGCGGTGCGCCGCAACTATCCGATCCTGGGCAATATCCGTTACCTGGTGGAAGGTATCCGTCCGGAAATCCGCCAGTACCTGCTGGAGTCCGACAGCGACGCGTTGCCCTTCTCCCGGGCCCAGCGTTCACTGGTGTACTCACGCGCCAAGAATGAAACGGCAGACAAACCCTTCGGCACCTTGATTGACGTGTACCAGTCGGGCTTCGAATTTATCGGCCACTCCATGCGCCCGGCGCCGTTGAGTGACCCCAGTGCCTTTCGCGTGATGGTCGGCGGCCCACAATGCACGCAGCCGTACTCCGCGTCGGTGTTCAATATCTCGGCGATGAGCTTTGGCTCGTTGAGCGCCAACGCGATTCGCGCCCTCAACCAGGGCGCCAAGCTCGGCAATTTTGCCCATGACACCGGCGAAGGCAGCATCAGTCCCTACCATCGCGAAAACGGCGGCGACCTGACCTGGGAACTGGGCAGCGGCTACTTCGGCTGCCGCACCAGCGACGGTCGTTTTGACCCGGAACGCTTCGCCGTGCAGGCGCAGAATCCGCAGGTACGCATGATTGAAATCAAGATGAGCCAGGGCGCCAAGCCCGGCCATGGCGGGATTCTGCCCAAGCACAAGGTCACCCAGGAAATCGCTGACACCCGCGGCATCATGATGGGCGAAGACTGCATCTCGCCATCGCGGCACAGTGCGTTTTCCACGCCAATCGAGCTGATGCAGTTCATCGCCCAGTTGCGTGAACTGTCCGGCGGTAAGCCAGTAGGCTTCAAGTTTTGCCTGGGCCACCCGTGGGAATTCATGGGCATCGCCAAGGCCATGCTCGAAACCGGCATCCTCCCGGACTTTATCGTGGTCGATGGCAAGGAAGGCGGCACCGGCGCCGCGCCGGTGGAGTTCACCGACCATATCGGCGTGCCGCTGCGTGAGGGCCTGCTGTTTGTGCACAACACCTTGGTGGGGCTGAACCTACGCGACAAGATCAAGCTTGGTGCCAGCGGCAAGATCGTCAGCGCCTTCGATATCGCCAGCGTCCTGGCCATCGGCGCCGATTGGGCCAACTCGGCGCGCGGCTTCATGTTCGCCATCGGCTGCATCCAGTCGCAAAGCTGCCACACCAACAAATGTCCGACCGGCGTCGCCACCCAGGACCCACTGCGCCAACGCGCCCTGGTGGTGCCAGACAAAGCCCAGCGCGTGTTCAACTTCCACCGCAACACCCTGCACGCCTTGGCGGAAATGCTCGCCGCTGCCGGCCTGGATCATCCCTCGCAGTTGTCGGCCAAGCATCTGGTACGGCGCATGTCGGCGACCGAAATCAAGCTGTTCTCGCAATTGCATGTGTTCTTGAAACCCGGCGAATTGCTCACCGGCGAAGTGAACGGTGAGTTCTATTCACGCATGTGGCAAATGGCACGAGCGGATAGTTTTGAACCCCATGAAGTCGCCGCTGCCTGAGGACGCCCGCCGTGTTGAAAGTCATCGCCGAGGATTTCATCCGGCCTGAATACCTGGAGACTGTGCGCCCGTGGTACGCCGAACTGGTGGAGAAAACCCGTCAGGAGCCGCTGTGCATCGCCTACGATCTATTTGTGGACCAGAAAGACCCGGGACATTTTATCTTTATCGAACAATGGCCCGATCAGGCGGCGCTGGATGCTCACTGCCAGACCGAGCACTTCAAACGGTTGGTGCCGCAGATCAACGCCTATCAGGCCGAGCCGTGCAGGTTCTTGCTGATGGACGCTGTCTGAAAACAGCCCCGCACTGTCAACTCTGACAGTAGATGATTGTGCTCGGATGCAAAATACTTGAAGGCATGTACCTTGCCCATGGACGGCGCAACCATGCCTTTACGTCTTGCCTCATTAGTCCTCGCCTCCCTTCCGCTAGTGGCCTTAGCCCAGAATGATCCGGTCGAAGACCTGCTAGCGAAAATGAGCCTTGAAGAAAAAATCGGCCAGCTCAGCCAACTCAGTATCCAGAACACCCTTACCGGCCCCGTCATTGATCAAGGCGAACCGACGCAGATGCCAGTGACTCTGGTGGGCTCGGTACTGGGGGCCAGCAGCGCGCAAGCGACCCGTCAGTTGCAGGAACAGGTAATCAACGGCTCCCGACTGCGTATCCCCTTGTTATTCGCTTATGACGTGGTGCACGGTTTTCGTACAGTGTTCCCGGTCCCCCTGGCGCTAGCCTCAGCCTGGGACCCGGACTTGGCCCAACGGACCGCTCGCGTGGCGGCCATTGAGGCCACCGCCAGTGGCGTGCATTGGACCTTTGCGCCAATGGTCGATATTAGCCGTGACCCGCGCTGGGGCCGCGTGGTGGAAGGCGCTGGCGAAGATCCGTTCCTTGGCTCTGCATTGGCCGCCGCACTTGTTCACGGGTTCAAGGGCTCAGGTGCACCTGACATCTCATCCATGCTCGCTACGGCAAAACACTTTGTCGCCTACGGGGCTGCCGAAGGCGGTCGAGACTACAACGTCGCCGATCTGTCGGAGCGGACCTTGAGAGAGGTTTACTTGCCTCCCTTCCAGGCAGCCGTCGCGGCCGGCGTCGATGCAATCATGCCGGCCTTCAACGAGCTGGCCGGCGTTCCCATGAACAGCCATACCGCCCTGCTGACCGGTCTGTTGCGCAAGCAGTGGGGGTTCGCCGGCTTGCTGGTCAGTGATTTCAATGCCGTCTGGGAACTGGGGCCACAAGGTATCGCCGCCACGCCAGCCGACACCGCACGGCTAGCATTCAATGCCGGGGTGGATATCGAGATGGCCAGTCAATCCTATCGCCAGCACCTGCCGACACTGGTGCGCAACGGCCAGGTATCGCGCAAAAACCTGGATGACGCTGTGCGTCGCGTCCTCAAAGCCAAGCAGCGCCTGGGACTGTTCGATGATCCCTACCGGTACAGCGACGAAGCCCGCGAGCGGGCCAGCCAGCTCACGCCGCAGCACCGTGCCCTGGCGCGAGAAGCGGCGCAGAAATCTATCGTCTTACTAAAAAACAACGACGCGCTGCTGCCGCTCTCCAAACAACCGGGTAAGGTCCTGGTGGTCGGCAGCCTCGCTTCGGACGCCAGCGCCACCATCGGCCCATGGGCCGGGGCCGCCCACCCCGAAGACTCCGTCACGGTCCTGCAAGGCCTGCGCAATGCATTAGCCCCTGGCACCCAGATTACTTACCTGCCCGGCGCCTCGCCCATCAGCCAGCACCTCCAGGACATCACGCTGGTTGAAAAAGTCGCGCGTGACAGCGATCTGATAATCGCCGTACTCGGAGAAACTGCAGAACAGAGCGGCGAATCCCATAGCCGCGCCGATCTCGGTCTACCGGGTGGGCAAATCGCGTTGCTAGGCTCATTACTGAAAACAGGAAAGCCGCTGGTCATCGTCCTCATGAACGGCCGCCCCCTAGTGCTCGATGCTTCAGTGCAACAAGCCCATGCATTGCTCGAAACCTGGTTTTTGGGCAGCGAAACCGGAAATGCCGTGGCCGATGTGCTGTTTGGTGACGTCAACCCCAGCGGCAAGCTGCCAATGACCTTCCCTCGCCATGTGGGGCAGATACCAATTTACTACGCCCATAAAAATACAGGTCGCCCACCCAGCGGTGATGGCAGTTACGCATCCGCCTATATCGATGTGCCCTGGACACCGCTCTATCCATTTGGCTTCGGCTTGAGCTACACCTCGTTCAGTTACTCCTCCCCTCGCCTTAGTCACACTCGACTGGCGTCCACACAAACGCTGGGGGTTGAGGTCACCGTCACCAACACCGGCAAACGGGCAGGCGATGAAATCGTCCAGTTATACCTGCGCGATGACGTTGCCAGCGTGACCCGCCCAGTGCGCCGACTACGGGGTTTTCGCAAAATTTATTTGGCACCGGGCGAAAGTCGCAGCGTCAGCTTTTCCCTGGACCAACGGGACTTTGCCTTGCTCGACGAGCATTTTTCGCCGAAGGTCGAAGCCGGCAGTTTTACCGTCTTCGTCGGGCCTGATTCAACCACCACCAACCAGGCGCATTTCGAGGTGAGCGATAAGCGTCAGTTGCCTATTCCGGGCCAGTCTGTCCCAGTGGCGGTGCTAGACTAAATGCCTATAGATTGTTTCCTTACGGGCGAAAAATGGCGAATCGACTCGAAGACACCTGCCCCAAGGAAACCGTATGAGCCTGTCCAATTAACGGCGAGTTCTATACGCATGTCGCAGATGGCGCGGGCGGATAGTTTTGAATCGCAGGAGATGGCGGCGTGATGCGCTCAAGGTGCCTGGTACAACCGTAAATCAAGTTTGCCAGCGGGGCGGGCTTCAACCTCTCGCCACTGCCCACTATATTGAATTCGATGAATCTCAGACGGAGCCACCGACAACCACCAAACGCGCTTCACGCTAGATGGCATGGAATCCAAATCAGAGATGGTATGGTCATCCCAAGTGTCATACATCAATGTGCCTGCACCATAGCCACTGGGCCGCGTCGAGCCATTCTTATTCAAACTAGGCCAGTACAGGTACAAGCCACTATCTCCACCATTATAAAAAACACCACTAAAATAGTAGTGCCCAGCCCCCACCACAACGATATCCCCTTCTTGACGATGACGTGAAATATAGTCAAACACTTCAGGAAATCGGAATTCATGAATGCTTTCGGAATAACCAACTTGACCTTTTTGACTATAATTCAACTTCAACCCGAATAACTCAACACACACCACCGCAACAAATAGCACAGCGCTTACGACGCGATATTCCCTGTGCATGCCCACCAACCCTATTGCCAATATAAGCGGCAGCCCTACAGCGGAGAACATTACATAGCGCTCATAAAAAGCTGGCATAATTAACGAAACAACAAACAAGACAAACATAGGAACAAAAGAAAACAAGACAAGCAACGTAGCGAGCTTATATTGAGTTCTGTCTACTACCAGCAGACAACCGGCGATTAAGACCAATGTAATAGGCAGCACCCAATAGACGGGGGTAAAAACAGCCACATCCGACTTAAGCATAAAAAATCGCCATACCGTGTCTGGCAATGTGTAGGTATTACCCATATACATCCACGTGGTAGCGCCCGTGGCCTTTAGTTTAGAATAATTAACCAGCAAATCAACCAAGCTAAATAGCCAAGGTACATAAGCGACAACGATCATTAGATTGAAACACCACCACGGCAGACTGGTCACATAACCAGCCCGAATAGAAGGATGCAGACGCAGAATCACGAGATAAAGCCAATGGGCGAGCGCCGCCAAAATTGCGTAATAATGAGTGTACAACGCGGCAATCATGAGTACTGCATACAGCACTCCATAACGATAACGTTCCGATCGCTCTACCCAACATGCCAACGCGAATGTGGCTCCGGTTATAAACAGTGTTTCCAGCGCATACATCCTGGCCTCCTGGCTGAATCTAACTAACATCGGAAACAACGCCAGCAAGACACCCGCCATTATAGAAGCACGATAACTTACCCATTTTCGAACCATCACAATACAGAGTGCGACCGTCGCCACGCCCGCTATTGCACTTGGTGTTCGAATTGAAAAAGCTGTCTTTCCGAACAGCTCTATCCATCCGTGAAGTACGAGATAGTAAAGGGGTGGATGGACATCTCTGCCAGTATGAAACCAGATGGCTTCGGGTGATAGCGAACTGATCCATACACTGAACGCTTCGTCGTGCCAGACATAGGGTTCAGTGATTGCATAGAAACGAACTGCGGCAGCCATTACTATAATCAACAGCCATACAGCATAACAGCCGATTTTATCGCGAGCGAAATCATTCATCCTTGACTCCTTCTCTCCTGAGCGCACAAACTATATCTTTCACTACATACCTCGGCCGATGCTTCGCTTCCATATAAATCCGCCCCACATACTCCCCCAATATCCCGATCCCAATCAGTTGTACCCCGCCCAAAAACAAAATCGCGGTCATCAACGACGGATACCCCGGCACGTCATTGCCAAACAACACCTTGTCCACAATCAAAAACCCGGCATACACCAACGCCAACAGCGAAACCCCCCCGCCGATATAACTCCACAACCGCAACGGCAAAGTGCTGAACGAGGTAATCCCATCCAACGCCAGGTTCCACAGTTTCCAGCCATTGAATTTGCTTTGCCCCGCCGTTCGTGGGGCACGGTCGTATTCAACGATGGCAACCGTGAACCCTGCCCACGACAGCACGCCTTTCATGAACAGTTGCTGTTCCGGCAGTGACTTGATCACGTCGACGACTTTGCGGTCCATCAGCCGGAAGTCTCCGACGTTTTCTTCGATATGGGTGTAGGCGATCAGGTTGAGCAAGCGGTAGAACAACGATGCACTGTGACGCTTGAGATAGCCGTCGCTGGAGCGGTCGTGCCGTTTGGCCAGCACCACGTCGGCGCCCTGCTGCCACGCAGCGATCAGCCGAGGGACAACGTCGATCGGGTCCTGCAAATCCACGTCCATGGGCACGACCGCGTCGCCCGTGGCGTATTCCAGCCCGGCAAACAACGCGGCTTCCTTACCGAAATTGCGTGAGAAGTTGATCAGCATCACGTCGCGATCAGCCAGCGCCAGCGCCTCGGCGAGCTCGGCCGTGCGGTCAGTGCTGCCATCGTTGATGAACACAATTTCCACAGTACAGGCCTGCAATAACGAGTCTTGCCGAACCGCACGGTAAAACGCGCCCACCGTCTGTTCCTCATTGAACAGAGGCACTACCAGTGAGACCCTCATTGGCTACCCTCGCGAAACACCACCCACCGCGACAGCAGAAACCCGCACAACAGACTGACCAGGGAAAACACCAGCACAGTGACAAGCCCGGGCAGGTGCAGATGATCACCCAGCCAACCCGCCAACAGGCTCAAGGCCCCCATGCAGGTCATGAACAGCAGGTAGCGGCCCAAGGAAACCGGCATGGCAAACGTAAACAGGGCATTCACGTAGAACGAGAAGGATGCCGCCACACAGAAGGCCAAAAAATTACTCGACGCCTGGCTGAGCTCAAATCCTGCTCGCAACATAAAAAACAGCTGCCAATGGATCACCGTGTTGGCGATACCAATCACTGTGTAAAGGGTGAAACCTTTCCATAGCCGGGCCATACCGTCGTCCTTTGCGGTTACGTCTTAGCAAGCCATGGCGCTCCTTTTGCGTCTACTGTCAAAGTTGACAGGTTCCCACCCTTCTAAGGCTGAGACATCCAGTAATATCCACCCTTTGCATTTGCTTACAAATACCGCCAACCTGCGCCCGCCCGATGTGCGGCGTACGACAACCCGCGCACTCACCTATCGTCATTCAACAACTTGTTCAAGAGCCCGCTGCCATGCTGAACGGACGCGACCCGCGCATCGATTTTTTTCGGGGCCTGGCGTTGATCTTCATTTTCTGGGATCACGTGCCCCACAACCCCCTCGGCTTGATCACCTTGCGTAACTTCGGTTTCAGCGACGCCGCAGAAGTCTTCGTATTTCTCGCCGGCTTCGCCTCGGTGCTGGCATACGGCAAGGTCCTGCAACGCGAGGGCTACTGGATGGCCTGCCTGAAGATCCTGCGACGCACCTGGGTGCTGTACGTGGTGCATATCTTCCTGCTGGCCCTGTTAATGGGCATCGTGTTCTTCGCCAACAGCCACGTGGAAACCCGAGACCTGGTGGCGGAAATGGGGCTGACGCACTTCATCACCCACCCGCAACAGGCGCTGACCGATGAACTGCTGCTGCGCTTCAAGCCCAACCTGATGGACCCGTTGCCGCTGTACATCATCTTGCTTGCCGGCTTGTCCGTGGTGTTGCCATTGATGGTGCGCGCCACCTGGGCGGTGGTAGGCGTTTCGCTGGTGATATACCTGATGGCACCGTGGATGGGCTGGAATCTGCGGGCGATCGCCGACGGCGTGTGGTATTTCAACCCGGTCACCTGGCAGTTGCTGTTTGTGCTGGGGGGCGCCGCGGCGATCTACAGCCAGCGGCCCCGCGTGCCCGAGACACGTTCCTTGTATCGTCAGCCGCTGTTCGTCGCGGCAGCATTCTATGTGGTGGTGGCCGGTGTGATCACGCTGTCGTGGCTCTGGCCTGAAGTGCATGACGCAGTGATGCCGGCCACGCTCAGCAACCTGCTGTACCCCATCAGCAAGACCGACCTGTCGCCGGTGCGCCTGGTGCATTTCCTTGCCCTGGCCTATGTCACCGCCAAACTGCTGCCTGGCCGGAGCTGGACGCAAAACCCGCTGGCCGAGCGCGTCTGCCAGATGGGCCGCTATTCACTCGAGGTGTTTTGCCTGGGTGTAGTGCTGGCACCGCTGGCGGATATGCTCAATGCCCTGGCGGATGACGCCGTGACCATGCAACTGCTCACTGCCTTGGTCGGTGTGGTGCTGATGTCGGCCCTCGCTGCCTGGCTGGATTTCAACAGACGCCTCCATCAGGCGGCTCGCGAAACGGCGCTAAATAGGTAATCCCCGTCGACACATGCCGAGTGCTTCTATCTGCCTTCCACTTCACTGTGAAAGGAACAGCACTTGGCTACCCATCTACTGCTCAACGGACTGTCGGGTAACCTGCAGTCCAATGAATCCTGGGCCCGGCAGCAGGCCCTGGAATTTATCCGCCAGACGTTCACGCGCACCCTCGCCAGCCTCACCCCCAGCCAACAGCAGGACTATGTCCGGCTGCAACGTGAAGCCCTCCATGCCCTCAACGCAGTGGACAAGGCCAACACTGAGCTGATTGATGCCTTCAAGACCGACGGGCTGGTGCAATTGCGCAGCAAACTCGGTGGGCTGGACCCCGAGGCGATTTTCCTGCACACCCGCTACCTGGAAGACGTCGGTGCGCCCCAGCCATGGGAGCCGCGCACCAGCGACATCTTGCCGCTCGCCGGACAGCGCTTTCGGCGCGCCTTTGATGAATGGATGTACCGCGCCCATATATCCACGATGTCGCTATGGGACGCTGCCTGCCTGAACTTCGATTTTGCCACCGAGGTGAAACACAAAACGGGGCATAGTTTCGTCGACTCCACTTACCTCACCGGGGTGGATAAGCAGCAACTGAATGTGCAGCGTTTTATCGCCATCAGCCGCGAACTGGACCTGGGCGGCCAGTTGAAAAACCGCCTGGAGACCGTCCTGGGCCCGGGCGGGACCCTCCAGGCACTGATTCAGGCCAGTGCCCGTGCATGCCTGCGCTTCGAAGCCCTGGAAGCCTATCGCAACCGCGCCAGTACCGGTGTCACCTGGGCACTCCACGAGCAACTGGTACAGGCCATCGACGGCAGTGGTCCGGCCTTGGGCTTCGACACCCTGAGTATGCAAACCGGACCCTATGAAACTGCGGTGCCGCTCCCCCTGCTGTTGATCCGGGTAGCCAGCCTCGGCGTACTATCCTACTTTCCGTTTCGCCCCGGTGGCGCCCTGCATTTTCACACCGACGCCAAGGCCGCCGGCGCGCAGTTTCTGGCCGACCTCAAGCTTGGCCAGCGCAACCGCGACTTGGGTTGGTTCTCCCGACAGTTGCCCATGTCGCAGATGCACGCCTTCAAGCAACTGTTGAGCGACGAGTCCCGCCCTACGGGCCTCAGCCCGGCGGCAGGGTTTCTGTATGACACCTTCCATCACTGGTTCCCGGAGCGCACCGTCGATCAACTTCGGTTTACCAACGACCCGCAATCCGGGCCGGGCAAGACCCTGGTGCAGGCTTTCGCAGCGCGCCAGGTACAGCGTTACCAAGCCAATCTGTCGACCCTGGCCACCACCCGCTCCGAGCGCGACTTGCAAGCGGTAATTGACGGCGCCGCCGCGGTGGCCGATGAAGTCCTGCAACTGCTGCTCACGCCCATACCAGGTGGCGTTACCGGCCTGAACCGGATCATGCAGGCCGTGGTATTTGGCAGCCTCAGCTATAGCCTGGTCGCCGGGATCACCCAGGCAGCCCAGGGCGAAGCCAGCAACTTCGCCGCCGCCCTGACCGATGTCGCCGACCTGGCGGTCAATGGCCTGCTGATCTCTACAGCCGGCCGCGTGCATCGCCTGCGTATGGAAGGGCTGCTGCAACGCCTGGGCAACCCGCGCAAAGTGCAGCGCGCCGACGGTGAATTCGAACTGTGGAAACCCGATATCAGCCCCTTCGCCACCCTCGACCAGCACCTGCTCAACGGTCAGGTCGCTAACCCCCAGGGCGTTTATCAGGTCAACGGCAATCAATATGTGTGGCTGATACAGGACCAGCAGCGCCAAGTGGTGCAAGTGCAACTCGACCCGCAGTCCCAGCGTTTTGTCCTCAAACAACACAATGGCGCCAGCTTCGCGCCACCGATTATCTTCAACCCGGCACAACAAGCCTGGACCCTGGACCTGCAAGGCGCCCACACCTTGTCTGATGTGCAATTGGCCGAGCGCATGCTACCCAACGGCTCAAGCGCCGTGCCTTCTACTGCCATGGAGCGCATGCTGCGCAGCACCTCCACCACCCGCGCCACCCTAGACCGGATCTGGGCCGGAGAACCCGCGCCGGTTAACCTGATCGAAAGTGTGCGCCGCTTGCAAGTCGACCAGGTCATCAAGCAGTTGATCCACGACTTCCACCGTCGCGGCCATATGCCGCCTTATGCCGATAGCAGCGTGCTGTGCCTGCTGACCCAACTGGAGACTTGGCCCCGGGACTGCGCCATCCGCATTCACGACCAGGCGGGCACCCCTATGGAGACCTATGCCGGTAGCCGCCAGCTACCACCGGCAGTCCAGTTCATCGACCTGACCCGACGCGATGACGGCACCTACCTGGCCTTCGGCGACAACACCCAGGGCGTAGCGCGCCAGGAACAACTGTTCGAACTGATCATGGCCGGGCAACCCGCTGATTCCACCCTGGGCAAGGAAGGCAGCGCGCACCTGACCCTCGCCCAGCGCATTGCGCGCGTGCGCGTGCAAATCAGTGCCCTGGCCAAGGCCCGGCAAATTGAGTTATTCAGCGCCATGACCCGCCACGCCGGCAAGGCACGCGAGCAGGTCCCGGCCACCGATGGTGCCAGCGAGCTGGTGCCGATCAAAGTCGCGTCGCCCCTCGTGGAAGTGACCCCGCTGCTGCAAAAGCTGCATGACCTGTACCCACCCCTGACTCCGGCCAACCTGCAACAGCTGTTAGTGCAAACGCCACTCACCGCGGCGCAGCAAAGCCAGTTTCTCAGCCATGGTCAGTTACCCGCCAGCGTGCAGCGACACCTGGAACATCAGCGCACTGCCCTGCGCATCGACGCGGTGATAGATGGCCTCTACCACCCTCGGGCCTACCACCAGGACACCGATCAGTGGGCGCGGGAATTCGCCTCCAGCCTGGTGCGCAAAACCCTGGGCCGTCACTTCGTGGTCACCGAAATGAACAACGGTGCACCTGCCGACCGCTACGTCTCCAGCGGGCCGAACGACACCACAGTAGAACTGCTGCATTACGGTGAAGGCCGCTACCAAGCCTACGATATGCGCAACGGCGGGCCCATCCCGGTCTCACCGCCAGCGGACAGTTTCTACCTGGCCATCGGCTCCGTGCTGCAACCCCATGAGCGTACGCAATTGGGCATGCGCTCGGCCGCCGACGCCCAGGGCCTGCGCCAGACTCTCGGCGACCTGATGAGCACACAGCGCAGCCCCGATGGCTATGTCAGCTTGTTGGACAACTCCCTGGCCCAGTACGAACAGCCCATCGTGCTACCCACCGACCTGCTGCCCAACGCCCAAGGCTTGTACGAATACCAGGGCCAGCAACTGGTGCCGCTGTACGGCTCGCTGTACCCGGTCGTCTTCGACAATACCCTGCTCAAATGGCGCCTCAAGCACCCGCAAAAAGTCGGGGTCCAGACCCCGCGTTTGGAGCACAACGGCTTGGGCGCGTGGCGCTTGTCCAGCGAAAATCCGATGACCTGGGACGACCATCGCTTGTTCTATCGCCTGGGCCCCCAGGACTACAACGTCGACCAGCCCACCGCCGCGCGCATCCTGCGTATCACAGGCACCCCGCCCAGTGCTCTGCGCCAGGTGCACAGCGCCAACCTGCCGCCACCGCCGCTGCTGGCCGATACCAGCAAACGCTTTCGCATCGAGCGTGAGATCGAGTCCTTCATCCAGGCCATGACCACCTATTCAGCCAAGGGCAATGCCCGGCCCGCCCTGCAATTGTTGCTGGCGTGTGCGCTGCCCACGTGGCCGGCGAGCCATGTACTGCATGTGGTCGACAGCGATGGGCAGATCATTCGCAGCTTCCCGGCCGCTAACGCCAGAGCCCCGAATATCATCCGCATGAGCTTTGAACAGAGTCGCGGCGCCGAACCGCTGAGCGCCATTGTCAGGAACGACACTGTGGCCCGCGCTCTGCTGGATGAGCTCCCCGAAAGTCTCGAAGAACGTCTGTTCAAACTCGGCAAAAAAATCGCCGAGTATGCTCACCGTGAGCGCACACAGTTGTTCGACACCCTCTACGCCCAAAGTGAAAGCAATGGCACCACGGCCCTGCAACGTCGTTTGCGGCAGCACTACCCCAACCTGCCCGGCAGTGCCCTCGACGCAATGCTCGAACAGGCCAGCCCCCGAGAACTCAAGCAATTGCATGAACACGACGAGGTCGGACTGCGCCTGGCCGAGCAGGCGCGCCTGAGCGCCAACGATGTGCGCCTCAACCGGGCCTTTGAAGGCCTGTACCTACGCACCCTGCGCAATCCCGACAGCGAAACGATCATCCTGCACCTGCTCAAGTCGGCGGCAGGCTGGCCAGCCAACACACGGCTGGACATCCATTTAGTCGATGCCAATGGTGCATTGCTCAACAGCGCCGGGCACTTGGACGGCAGCGCGCGCAAGGTGCTGGCCAATGTCGATGGGCGCTACCTGGCATATGACCAGCAGGGGCAACTGCTCGGCGACACGGCAGAGGATCTGCTCGGGGCACTCAGCCTGGTGCTGGGCGGTGTCGAACTGGCGCCCCTGCAAAACAGCATCGCCGACGCGGCACTTAACCAGCGCATCGCCATCAAGGCCCTGCTGGACATCCCCCACATCCCCCACTGGTTGCAGCCGCCCATGGCGCTGGACACCTCATTCACCGCCTACCCCTTCTCGCTGAGCAATCTGTGGCCATTTAACAGCCAGCAACCGGTTGACCTGGTGAGCAAGGTGCTCGAACTCTACCCCAGCCTCAATCGGGCTGCCGCCCACGACCTGATCGACGACCTGGGCATGAGCGACCCGGCCGCGTTGATCGAACTGCAACGGCGCAAAGTCGAATACCAGGCGCTGGACCATGGCCTGACGCGCTGGGCCGATGCCCCCCATGCCAACGACGCCGATGACCCCCTGGGCTTGAACCTGGGCAGGCGACGCTTTGTCGCCCAGCAGATCCGCCGTGCCTGGCGTCGCGAAACCGGCGCTCCGTATCAGAACGGCCTGTTCGACGCCCACCATCTGGTGGTGCAACTGGACGGCAACGACCTGCCCGACCCCGACTTCATCCTTGGCACCCGAGGTTTCGAACACATTGAATCGCTACGCCTGATGGCCGATGAGTTTCCCGCCACCGGCAACGCGTTCTTGAGCAAGTTCGTGAACCTCAAATACCTGCAGGTCGATTGCCAGCTCACTGAACTGCCGACCAGCATCACCGATATGACCCAGCTCGAGCACCTGGACCTGAGCTCCAACGACATCCGGCTGACAGTCGAGGCCCGCGAGCGCCTCAGGTCTCTCACGCGCCTGGAAGAGTTACACCTGGACGGCAACTCACTGGTGCTGACGCCGGATGTCAGCACCATGACCCGCCTGCGGATCTTGAGCCTGCGCGGCACCGGCATCACCCAGTGGCCGATTGGCGCCGAGCGGCGCCCCAATATGAATGCACTGCTATTGCAGGATAACTTCATCACCCATGTGCCCCCTGTGCTGTATACCGACGCACGCATGCACCTCACCAACCGCAACACTTACCTGCATGGCAACGACTTGAGCCCGGACACATGGCTCAGGCTCGACGAATACAGACAAAGTACCGGCATCCGCTTGGGCGGTGCTGCGCGGGGGCCACAACATGCGCCGGCTGCGCCGCACGAGATAGACCAGTGGCTGGCCGGTGTGCCAGCGACCGAACATCCCAAGCGCAAGCAGCTATGGGAGCAGCTGCGCGCCAATGAATCGGTACACGCAGATGATGTGTTCGAAGTGCTTCGAGACCTGCCCAATACCTATGCCTACAGCGCCTCCAGCGAGTCCAGGCAAGCACTGACCACAAGAGTCTGGACCTTATTGCTGGCGATGGCCGACTCCACTGAACTGCGCAACAACGTCTGCCTCAATACCTACGGCGCCGGTGACTGCGGAGACAGCGTCCTGCTTGCATTCACCAAGATGGAGCTTGAACTTCGCATACACCAGGCCAAGGCAAAGACTCGTACCTACGAGAGCGACAGGGACTTGCTGAAATTGGCCACCGGGCGTTTTTACTTGAACCAACTGGATGAGTTTTCCGCCAGGTTCATTGAGCTTCGGGAAATGGCCGCACTTGAAGTCGACCCGGCCGAGGTGACTATTTATATGCGCGCCCAGTTGGCCGATGAATTCGACCTGCCCTTTCATCCATTGGAGTTGCTCTACACCGTTGACACCTACGTGACCGACACGGTGCTCGATGATGCTCGCACCGAGCTGCGTCGGCTCGGAGCAAGCTCGGCCTTGCAGGAATGGTTGCTGATGGAAGGATTCTGGATCGAGTACCTGGCCAGGAGTCATCCGGAGCCCTTTTCTACCGTCAAGGACAGTATCAAGCACAAAGTGCGACAGTTGGATAAGGAGCTGACAGACAAACGTTCGGAAGACTATCTGGAGCGGCGTCAGTCACTGGTCGACCTGGAGCAGGCGGAACTCAACCGCCTGGTGCGGCAACTGACCCTCGCCACACAGGCTGCCTTGCAACATGCCTGATCGACGTTAGAGCCAACTACATGCGACCTGTGGCGAGGTGGTTTGCTTCCTCGCCACAGGTTTAGCCACGCCAGACTCGCTCGGTGCACCGCTAATAAGGATTACGACTCAGGGCGAATTGCTTGGGCCGATGGGTATGGCTTTTCGACGTCCCACCAGTGCAATCAAATAGGCTACGGAGTCGGCGTTGTTAAGCACGGTGACGACGCGTTTGAGCGCATCGGTCCGGAAAACACGTCGAGCATCGCTCAGGGTTTGCGTACCCGTCGCGGCGAGCAGTCGATTGAGCACCGGCGCCGTTGACGTGCCCTGGGCCGGATCAGTTTTGAGGCCGGTGGCGATATCCACAACCTGGAACAATTCATGGATCGGAGTCTTGAGCGACAGTCGTGACAACTGGCGGTTTTCCAACACCGTTTTAGTGCTATTGCCGTCAGGCACCTGAGGGTCGATCAAGTCATGGAAGGGATGGGTGGAATGCACATAAGCCAGGTCCAGGGTGCCGCACACATGATGAGAGACCTCATGAATGAGGGTAGTGGCACGCGCGTGAACATTGATATAGAAGGGTTTTATCAACAGATGACTGTATTTTAAGCCCGGGGTGAAAAACGCCTCGGTCAAGTACAGCAATTGGAGGGGATCGGGGACAATCGTGAAGGCCAGCACCTTGTAGGCTCCTGTGAGCGTGGGCATTCTCGAGCGGCCAATGACAAATCGCTTCGAAGACGGTGAGGTCAGCGACGGCTCGATCAACGCATTGCACACCTTGTCGACAACCTCGCGGATTTTTTCCAGATACCGGGCTTCGAGGGTCTGCAAGCCAAAGAACATTTTGATCTGTTCGGCCACGTCAGGCACCGCAAGGGGCGTTTGCTGGAGCAGGCGCAGGTTCTCCTCGGCGTTCTTCGCATAGAACGTCGCCATTGCCAGCGCCTCAGTGATCATCAGTGATTCTTGAGCGTAAAGCGCGCGAATATCGCGCATGCCGATGGCCAATATATTCATACTTGGCCGGGCAAATGGCTCTGAGTAAAAGCGATTGGTCAGTCGCGCAACCGCTCTGCGGCCGGTCAGCAACGGGTCGCTGCTACTGAGCATCCACTGTTGTCGTGTGTTGCTGTGCACCAAGGGGCCGACTTCGGCGTCACCGGTTATGTGCCAGTCCAGGCCGAGCTTGATAATCCGGTAGACTTTCCCTGCCACGGCGGCGTAGTCGTGATTGGAAGCGGACCGGTACAGGTTGAGCGCGGTGTCTTTGACCAGGCTGGCCAAGGTTGGCTCAAGGACTTCAAAACCTTGTAGCCGGGTGCGGCGCGCGGCGGTTATATCCAGCGCCGGCCAGGACGCCACAGCCGTTGCCGGGGTTGCAAACGCCGGTCTGGGCGCGGGCGTCGGCGGGCTGCCGCTCTCAGGCACCCAGGGGCTGGAGCGCCGCAGGCCCGCGATCAGGGCAACCCCCGCGATGAACTGCCCAAGTGCCTCATGCCAGTTCTGGCTTTGCAGCTCATCGGCGCTGGCTTTGAACAGTTTATAGCTCTGCCAGACGATCAAGGGATACGCCAGCTTTGCGGGCAGGAACACGCTGGCAGCCTGCACGCCCTCTGCAAACACAGCCTTGACCTTATCCCAGGCGGTCTGCGCGTCGGCTTTGTTCTGACAGCCGAGCAAGCGTACCAGCAGCTCGGTATTATCGATGAACAGCTGCTTGAACAGCGGCATGTGGATGGCGTTGTAAGCCAGTCTCACCGATTTTCCTTTCAGGGCGGCTGCCAGCGCGTCCTGGTCGACTGCCTGGGCCACCTGCAAAACCCAGCTATTCAAGGCGCCTGGTGACGTCAGTTCAGCAACCAGTCCGGCCTCATGCCGGTATTCCTTGAGGGTATGACCGAGGCTGTAAGGCGCATAGAGCACTTGAGGCGTCTTGCCGGCACCGGTACGACCGATCAAGTAGACTCCAGGCACCTTGAGGGTTTTCGTGCCGGCATCGATCAGCAACTGCAGGGGACAGATCATGGCGTCGGCACCTGCCACGGTCGCCCGGGCGGTTGCATCCGGCATATCCATGACCTGCTGGATAAGCCCGAAGGCCGTCGGTGAAAGCTGGCCTTGCAACGTCAGGCTGTGAGCGTATTGCATCAATTGCCAAGGCAACTGCTTGGCGAACCGCGTTGAGCGTTGCGCAAAATCCGCACTGGCAGAGCCCAGGCAGGACTCGATGTAAGCCTGATAAGCTGCGTTGATCTTCAGCGCCTGAATCCGAGTCTTCAATGTGCGCGCATCCAGGGTGTCGGGCAACGGCGTTGTTCCGGTACCGGCGAAGAACGGCACCTCATCCTTCCAATACGATTGATGACTCAGTGCATACCCCAGCAGCGACTGATTGCGGGCTGGCGTGTCGCCCTGGGCCGGCAGACCCACTTCGATTTCATCAGGGGTGACGCTGCTGCGGTCGTACAGCGTTGTCAGCAAAGCACTGAGCTTCTTGCGCGTGAACTGAGCCAGCGAGTCGATCCCATGCAGGTAATCCTGGTTGTCGTTGACATTGTTTCGATACTGCTCCAGCAGTTCGGCATAGAGCTGTTGATCGACAGCACTGGCGTGGCCCAACCACTGCAGGCCCTGTTGCACGATCATGGACTGGGCCATCTCCATGGCCCGCTGCACATTGGTGGGCGCCAGGCTTTGCGTGACTTGAACCTGCCATAGCTTGTGCAACTGCTGGACCGACAGCTGCATCGACAGGATGTGTGCCAGTTCAAGGTCTTTTTGTTGGGCATGGGTTCGTTGCACGTGCTCAACAAGGTTGTCTTCGATCAGTTCAAGGGTACTGAGCGCATAGGTCGGGTAGGTCTGCCAGTCCGGTCGAGCCAGGTTTTCCAGGAAAACCTGGCGTTCGACCGGATCTGCCAGGCGTTGATCCACTGAAGCTTTGAACTGACTTAGTGAACCGAAACCTTCCAGCCCCAATGCGGGCGTCCATAGCAGCATGCGCCCCGAATATTGAGGGTCCAGCCCACCACGCTCGGTCAACACGAAACAGTTCTTGAGGGCGTGCGAGGTCGCTTGCCCGATGATCGCTACCTTCAAGTAAAACGCATCAGGACGGAACCCGTTGACACTCAGGCGCAGGTCCCTGGCGTAGATACCCAGCACGCTCGAGAGCACTTCGTAGTCGATAGGTAACACAGCGTTGTTCCAGAGCCTGAGTTGCATTTCTGCGATCAGGCCCATCTCCATGGCTTTTTTCAGCACCGGCTCCATATTGGGGTAAAGGCTGTGGGTCCGACGCAGATACT
The DNA here is from genome assembly GCF_036704165.1 of Pseudomonas khavaziana. NCBI lineage: Bacteria > Pseudomonadati > Pseudomonadota > Gammaproteobacteria > Pseudomonadales > Pseudomonadaceae > Pseudomonas > Pseudomonas khavaziana. Next base: position 1,474,256 of record NZ_CP129946.1, on the reverse strand, counting down.
GGGTAAAACCGCCCATGGCCGTTTCGATCAGATGATTGAAGGTCTTGACCTCCAGGCCTGGGATCTTGCTGGCGGTTTTGTCTGGCGCGGTCGAATAGAACTGGGTGTCCGGCGAGTCGGTGAGTGGGCCCGCCTCGCCACATAAGCGCGCCAGGAAATGCTCGACCATGCTGCTCGATGACAATAGCTGAGGTTGTCCGGTGGCACTCGAGGGGCGGCTGTAATACCGCACCGACAGGCACGCGGCCTGCAGCTGCGCAAGCTTGAGGCTGTGCAGTCTGGTATTAAGATAAGTTATGGCCGAGCGTTCCAGCGAGGGCCGCGACGATCGTTGCTGCTCGATTTCGGCAGCGACGTTTTCGAGCAAATACACCGTGGTGCGCATCGCCAGAAGCGTTGGTGGAATCCTCGGTTGCAGCGCACTCGCCGTCCAGCTGGCCGCCAACTGTGTACTCCAGCGCCCCATGGGTTCGAGGGTCAATAGTGCTGGATCAACCATGCCGCGCACATCCAGCACATGGTCGACCAGCGCGTCGAGGTCCAGGGTGCCCTGGCTCAGGCGATACTGGTCCAGCGCATATCCAAGGTTGCGTCCTTGCTTTTGAATGATGCCTTCCAGAAGGCTTTGGAAAATGCACCCGGTGATGGGCGCGTGGGCGATGTCGCTGGTTTGCAGGTCGACTTCGCTGGCGCGCTCCAGCCTGGACAGATAGTTTCTCCAGGCGGTGGGATGCTGCTGGGGGTTCAGGTGACCGAGAAGGTGAGCTTTGAGTGAGTCCAGCTCGGTAAACGTCTGTAAGCCCATGTGGGGACTATAGAGCAGCCAGAGCGATGCCTCGCCGCTTTTGTCATCGCGGATAATCAAAGTGCTGGCCAGCTCGGTCGAGGGCTGTCGCGGCCCCTCCAGCAGAGCTTTATCGACCGCCAGGGCGGGGGCGATGATGATCGCGCCAGGGTCGGCCTTGAGCGGCAGCGCCTGCAGTTGCAGACGCTGCTCAGGCGAGATGATGCCTTGCTGTTGCTGGTCCAGCAGGACGGTGAGAAACCCATGAAACATCGCTTGGATAAACAACTGCTGTCGCGTCATTCCGGTCGAAGCCGGTTGCTGCCAGAACAACTTGGGCTGCTGCAGCATGTATGCGCTGAGCCCCCGGGCCAGCCCTTGGATTGAGGTTTCCCAACGCAACTGATCATCGGCGTCCTGAGTCAATCGCTGGGGGTTGGAGTAATGGCGGGTTTCTCCCCTTGGCCAGCCGTTGGCGACGAAATACATCAACACGGTTTCATGCAGGGAACGCATGGTGGTGTGTCGGGACGCTGGCGTAGCGGTGCCACCCGAGGAGCTGGAAGTATCGACGAGGGTGCTCTGCACTTGAGTCTGGCGCTGGTCGATACCTGCGAAGGACTGGGCCATTTGTGCGGCGATGTATTCATCCAGCAAAGACGTGAAACTGGGCAGCTTGAGCAGTTCCTTGCGCATCAGGCAGGCATTTTCAAGCCGGTTGTTGGCAAGGGTCGCTTGCTGTGCTTCGAAGACAGCCCCAGCCACGGTTTGGGTGGAAATACTCAGACTCGTCTGCGACGCCAGCTGCGCTTGCTGGGTAATGGACAGGTAATCAAGCAACGGTTGGCGCTGCACGGGATCCTTCAGCCAGGTTGCCAATTGGGTTTTGAGTGCCCGATGGCTTTCCAGCTTTTCCAGGCCTCGAGCAGGGGTGTAGAGAAATACCCCTGCGCCTGGGGCGGGGCTCATGACAAACGCGCCCGCCAGTTCAATCGGCTGTTTATCGGGCACGCTCAGGTGCAGGGTGTGCACATGCATGGGCGCTTTCTGTGCCTGGCGCAAGGCATCAGTGGCCAGATAGACAGTGTCGAGCCAGTCGAGGTCCTGGAGCGTGAAGTGGCGCGTGCTTTGGCGCTCGGTCAGTTGTGTACGGTCGGTTTGGGTTTCGCGGAAAAAATACGGAAGGTTATCGCTAGCCATCAAGTGCGCTCCATGCAGGCCTGGCTGCTGGATGAACTGCCAGAGTGATCCGGGAGGATCACTCTGGCAGTTCAGGCTTGCGCCGATGCGCTATATATACAACGAAGCGTCATGCCTCGGAGTGCTCGGCGCAGGAGTCGCCTTCACCCCGAAAAAGCGCCAGTGACTTTAACAATGTGCCGGTGTCCCCTTGAGTGATGAACGCTTCACGAAAGGCTTTCCCGGTCTCGGGGTTGAACAGCCCGTCACGCTCGAACCGCTCAAATGCCTGCCTGGCCAGGACACCCGACCACCTGTAGGAGTAGGCGTTGGCTCCATAGTCGATAAGCTGTTCAAAGCTATTGAGTGGACGAGCGTCAGCCGGCCATTGCAAATGCCCGACTTGCGCGTTGCATTGGCTGAAAACCTCATGGGGCGTACGCCCGTCACCAAAGGTAAGGTGCAGTTCGAAGTCGACAAGGCCTGTGAGCAAGACCCTGGCGGTTTCCTGACTGGTCTGGGTGTGAATCAACCGGCTGATTCTGGTGGCCATGTCGTCAGGCAACGGTTCTCCCGTCTGGAAATGGCTCGAGAGCCAGATCAGGAACGAGGGTGTAAAGCAGAACTGCTCCAAGACCTGGCTGACGAACTCCGACGCATCCCGGCTTAGTTGATCAATACTGGAGATCGTCCGATAAGGCGCCGAGGTCAACAGGTGCTGCAGGCAGTGGCCGAACTCGTGTAGCAAGACCCGCAGCTGTAAATGATCCATCAAGCAAGGATGGGTCGTGGTCGGGGCCGGCATTTGGGTACGCAGCACCGCCATGGGCAGTTTTGGTCGTCCTTCAGCTGTCATTCGATGGCTTCGTAGACTGGATGTGAAGCCAAACCCCGCCGCCTCACTGCGGCGATAAGGGTCAATGAACAAATACCCGATCGGTACTGCGTACTCTCTGAGCTCAAATACCCGCACATCCGGGTGCCAGATATCGACCGTGGCCTGTTCGATCAAATCGACGCCGAACAGGGTCTTGGCGAACGCGCATAGCCTTTGCAGTACCCACTCAAACGGGAAGTAGTTGCCCACGGTTTGCTGGGAGATGCCCGCCAGATCCTGACGGATTTTTTCCGCGAAATAGTCGTGATCCCAGGGCTCCAGCACATCGATACCGCGTTGCGCGGCATAGTTTTGCAGTTGCTGTGCCTCGTGGGTAAACGTTGTGCGTGCCAGGTCGATCTGTTGGTGAATAAATACGCTGACCTGCTCCGTCGTGCCTGCCATCTGCTCCACCAGTGCCAGTTGAGCGAAATTGGCATAACCCAGCAGTTGCGCTTTCTGGTGACGACTATAGAGCAGCGCTGTCAGCACCTGTTCATTGTCATCGGCGATCGCCTCCGGGTCGCTGTTCACTGCACGGCTGTAGTACGCGAGCATGATTTCCTTACGCAAGCCTCGATGATCGGCGTAAGTCATCACCTCGCGAAAGGACTGCTCCGACAGGGTCAATAACCAGCCTTGCAGACCGGCCGCCGTAGCCGCGCTCGCCATGCGTGCTTGAGCTGAATCAGGCAATCCGCTCAACACTGACGCGTCCAGGATATGCTTGCGCCATGCATCGTTTGCGTTTTTCACGCGGTCCAGGAATGCCTGGCTGAAGACGTCGATGTCTTGGTTCAACGCACTGAGCTGCAGCTGCTTTTCCGGTGACAGCTCAAGGCCGGCCACGCGGTACTTGCGCAGTTTTTTTTGCAGCGCGCTTTGGCGTTGCTCACTGAACAGCGCGGCTATAGGGCTGGCGGCCAGTTGTCGGTGAAGCCGATACAGGTCGCCATTGCCTGCCAGCTCGGCTTTGTACTGTGTTGCCATCGCTTGACTACGCGTTGATGCCTGCTGCCAGGCCAAACCTTGGGGGACGGAGTCAAGCAGCGTGAGGACGTGCACAAAACCATCCAGGCGCGCTTCCAGTTCATCCACGGCCAGCACCAGGTCATCCCAGGTGGGAAAGGCTGCCTGACTGGCAATAATCGAAGCGGTGACACTGCGGCACTCGCTGATGATCTGTTGAATGGCGGGCACCAGGTGGTGCGCCTGGATCGCTGAAAACGGCGGCCAATCATAGGGCAGCAGCAGGGGATTAGTGTCGGGCATGGGGTCACTCTTTGAAAAATGGCAGTCGGAACAGCCAGCCTAAAGAGTGAATAACCGCAGGGAGGAATAGATAGGTAGGCGCACCGACACGCAAATGTGACGCCCCTAAGGCGCCACATTTGCGTGCACAGGCGCGCTCAGTGGCTCATGGCTGCTTGAGCGCCGCTCCATCACCAGCGTTGGTCGGCTGCAACCTGAACACGTAGAACAACACCGTCAGCAGCACCAGGAACACCGGGCCCACGTACAGCGCAATGCGGGTGTCCGGGAAGTACGCCATCAGGCCCACCACCAGCACCAGGAACGCCAGGGCCAGGTAGGAACTGACCGGGTAAAGCCACATGCGGTATTTCAGGGCTTTCTGCTCGGCCGGGCTCAGGCCCTTACGGAACTTGAGCTGGGCCAGCAGGATCATCACCCAGGTCCAGATCGCGCCGAAGGTGGCGATCGAGGTCACCCAGACAAAGACTTTTTCCGGCACCAGGTAGTTGAGCAGTACCCCCAGCAGCAAGGCAAAGATCGACAGCAGCAAGGCCTTGCGCGGTACGCCGTTACTGGAGGTGGTGCCGAAGGTCGCCGGCGCCTGGCCGTTCTGCGCCAGGCTGTAGAGCATGCGCCCGGTGCTGAAGATGCCACCGTTGCAGGAGGACAGCGCGGCGGTGATCACCACGAAGTTGATGATGCCGGCGGCGGTCTTGATGCCCAGGCGCTCGAAGGTCATCACGAAGGGGCTGCCCTGGGTGCCGATTTCGTTCCACGGGTAGATCGACAGGATCACGAACAAAGCGCCCACATAGAACAGCAGGATGCGCCAGAACACCGAGCCGATGGCATTCGGGATGGTCTTCTGCGGGTTCTTCGCTTCACCGGCGGTGAGGCCGATCATCTCCACGCCCAGGTAGGCGAACATCACCATTTGCAGGGACATCAGCACGCCCTGCACGCCATTGGGCAGGAAACCGCCGTGGGCCCAAAGGTTGGAAATACCCAGTGCCACGCCGTCATTGCCGAAGCCGAAGGCGATGATGCCGACGCCGCCGATCACCATGGCAATGATGGTGACGATCTTGATCAACGCGAACCAGAACTCGAACTCACCGAAAGCCTTGACCGCGATCAGGTTGATCGTACCCATGCTGATCAGTGCTGCCAGGGCCCAGATCCAGCGCGGTGTATCGGGGAACCACACGCCCATGTACACGGCGACGGCGGTGATTTCCGCGACGCAGGTCACCAGCCACAGGAACCAGTAGTTCCAACCGGTGAGAAAGCCCGCCAACGGGCCGAGGTAGTCCTGGGCATAACGGCTGAACGAGCCGGCGACGGGGTTGTGCACCGCCATTTCGCCGAGGGCGCGCATGATCACCAGGATCGCCAGGCCGCCAATGATGTAGGAGAGCATGATCGCCGGGCCGGCCATTTCGATGGCCTTGGCCGAGCCGAGGAACAGGCCGACACCGATGCAGGCGCCAAGGGCCATCAGGCGAATATGCCGTTCACCGAGTTCACGTTTGAGCGGGCCGCCTTGAGCGGTCTCGCCATGGGGCAGTGGGTTGCCGACTGGCATAAGGGTACAACCTCATTTTGTTATTGGATTAGCCACTGAGCCTCAAGCGTATCGGCGGATGGCCTGATACACCGGCTGGACCGGGCCTGCCTTGTGGACAGACCCGCCTGGCCGTAGGAACCGGGCAGGTCAGCGGGCGTGCAGTATAAAAAGCTACCGACAGGGCTTTTCACTCTATAAACAGCAAAATTTGGCGATAAGCCCCGTAAAAACCGCTTTCGACGGCGGCAGCTGCAAGCGTCTAGATCGGCCTTCACGGCGCAAAACGGCGGGAATTATTACATAACTTGTCTGCATCCGGGGGCATGTGTCCGCGCCGTTGGCGAGCCAGCTGCCATCAGTCGCCAGGGCTAATCCACACTGAAAAACAAGCGCCTGGCCAGCGCCCGCGAAATGCTTGCCCGGTCAATCTCCAGGGTCTGGCGCACACGTCCGGCCTGACCGGTACGGATACGCGCAAAAGCTTGGGCCTCGACCTCAGCCTGGGCCTGGCGCCCCAGGCGCTCCTGCTCGGGGCTCTTGAGGTGCGCGGCGGTGTAGTGGTCGTCCGGCCCCTGACTGCGTTCATAGTGAAAGTGGGCATAGCACAAGGGGTGTTTGGAATGGGCATCCACCACTGTGTACACCTGCAGGAAATCCTGGGCTTTGCCCTGAAGCGGCACGCGAGCTCCCTGGCGAAGAATGTTCACCTCGTCGAGTTGTTTCAGAAAGGCCACGTCCTCTACGCTGTCCAGCTTGAGTTTGCTGGCCCGGACCCGTGCCTGCACCCCGGCAGCCTCAAGGCGCAACGCCGCTGCCCGCAACTCACCTTCCCGAGTCCTGGCATTGCCTTGCTGTACGACCGACAAGCGGGAAAGGTCCAGGTCTCGCAGTTTGCCGGCGATACTGTCGGCCACCCAGCGTCGGCTGGTCGCCTGCTCGTCCAGCAACGCTTGCAGGGAAGATGGGGTACAGGTCGCGGCCAGTGCTTGTACCTTGAGAATTGCCTTGTCGACATCTCGCAGCAGGCGCTGACCTTTGTTCATCAACGCGCCCAATTGCGGATCTGCGGCGGGGCCCCGGGCCGGTGGTTCCACAGGTTCCCAGATACCGTCTGCCGCCTCGGTGAAGGTGGCGATCACATTGTCCTTGGCGTCCACCAGTTCTGCCGTCTCGGCACCACCGCCCTGGGCACGAGCCTTGAAACGCGCCACATACACATCACGATTGCGCGTACGAATGATCTTTTTCTGCCGTGCGCCGGTCGCCACCGGGGCGCTGGTGCTTGGCGCATCCGCTGCCAGCAGCCCGGCCAGTTCTTCCTCCACCTGCTGGCGCAGACCGCGCAGCAGCGCCTGGAGTTTTTGCAGGTAGGGCAAGTCAAAGCTCTCCGGTGTCATGGCGCGCCAGAACTCAATGCGATCGTCAGTGAAGGCGTACACCTGACTGAAGCTTTTGAGCAATTCGATCCGTTCCTCGCGGGTCACGGCCAGTTGTTCCAGATCCGCCAGGGAGCGGCTGGCACACCGGGCCCGGTTCATCACCTGGTTCAAGCCCTGATAGAACTCATCTTCCAGCGGCGGGCCGCCGGCGTCGATGCTCAGGCCCCACAGGGAAGTCATCTGCAAGGTCTTGAGGTCTACATTCGACGGTCGCGCGGGCAACTGCGCCACCAGCGCGGCGGCTTTATCACGCCCCAGGCGCGGCACATTGCGCAGTTGGTGCATGGCGTTGATTTCCAGGGTACGCCACTCAATCGCCGACTCCTGTACCACCACCAATTCGCCCATGCGCGCCTGGAGTCGGGTGTGGGCCTGATGGTTGATATCGGACTCCGCCTCCTCCGCACTCTCGCTCTCCAACAGCGTCAACAACGGCCTGACCTGCGCATTGATCCGCAGCATGTGCTCACGGGCGTGGGCGTCCAGAAGTTGCAGGGCCAGGATCAGCGATTCCAGCACTTCGCAAAGATCCTCTTCGTAGTGGGGCCGCGGCTTGATCTCCCGCAGGCGCATCAGCAGTTGCAGCTCGTGCTGGGACAGGCGCACCTTGTTCTGGACTTCCGTGCGGTAGCGCTCGCGGACCTGGGCCAGTTGTTCATCACTGAGGTGAGTGGCCTGACGCATCAGCCTCCCTGCGACTTCCATGGCTGCCTGGGAGCGTATGCGTGCCTGGCTTGCGTCAAGGTACTCGCGCTCAAGCATGGGCAGTGAAGCCAGCGCCGTCTGTTGCGCGGCTTGAATCACGCTATCGGCATTGCCGCCATCCAGATAGAGGCGCAAATCAAAATCCCAGCGCCCCCCGCCCAGTGCTTCGAGCCGGGGACCGAGGGTTGCGCCATCGGCACTGATCACCCGCACGCGGCCTTGTTCAGCCTGGACCCGGTACAAGTGCCCGCGCACCAGGGCCTGCCACTGGGCCGGCATGTGCGCGGTATCACGCAGTAGGCCCCTCCAGCGACCGCTTTGTTCTGCGTTGGGCAGGAACTCGGGCCACGGCTCGGCGAACACCTTGAGGCTCAGGGTGCGCAGCCGCGCCTGCTGGGAATCGGTCAAGGTCGCGCGGGCATTGGCCCAGCCGGCGGCTGCGCGGAAGGTCGCGGGCGTCGGGATCTGCGTCGGCACTGGCTGCCCTGGAATCACTTCGGGTTGCGCCAAGGGGGCGAACAGTGGATGTTCCAGTGCAACCTGCTGTCGTGGATCGTGAGGGGCGCCCTGATGGGCGAGAATCAGCGTCAGGTTCATCAATACATCCATGATCGCCGCGCTCTGCACCTGCTTATCGCCGCTGCCCAGCCCCTGGACATCCTGTTGCAGGCTGTCCATCAGTTGCAGCAGCCACCCGCCCAGCATCCATGGCCCCCGTGCAAACGGCAGCACGGCGCCGAACAGCAACCACCCGGCCTGTTTCAAACTGGCCCAGCGTTGCTCGGTATTGGACACCGACTGCCGATCGGCCAGGGCCACCAGGGCCTTGGCGGTCGCGTTGAACACCTGGCTGGTCGGCCCCTCGGCACTGATCTGTTTGGCGAGCTGCGCTGGCGCGGGTTTTTCATACCGGGTGAATTCATCGCCCGCCAGAAAGCGGCGGACATGCGGTTCTTCAAACCCGCCTTGGGCGTAGACCGCCCGGCGCCGAGGGGCGATCCAGGTCAGTACGCTGTCCTGCAACGGGCCTGGGGCCTTGATCGCAGCGAACAAAGCATCTATCGAGGCAAACTCCAGCAACATCGGTTCCAGCAATGGCCGGTATAGCAGGTGCACGCCGGTCTGCAGCCGTCGCGGTCCGATGATGAAGTGGTTGGCAATCACATCCGCGGCAGCATCTGCCGTGGCCTTGAATGCCAGCGGCCACAACGCCATCGCTTGGCCGTCTACCTGGCGGTCCGCGGTCTTGGCTTGCAACACGGCATGTACACGCCTGAAGCCTTGCTGGGTCAGGCCGTGCTCGCCCTTGATCTTCAATTCCAGCGCCAGCATCGGCAGTTGCACGCGTAGTTGGCGCCTGAACAACTGCAAACGGCGGGCGGTCTCCTGCGGGTCATCCACCAGTTTCTGTTTGAGCAGATCCGGGTAGGCCTGGCCGACATTGGCGCGGGCGACACAGCTCTTGAGCAGGTTGTATGTCAACCATACCGGGGCCTTCGCATTGTCGAGGGTGATCAAGGAGGGGGTGGAGGGGAATCCGGCCAGGTTCTCCAGGGCCAATTCGGTGAGGGTAACGGTCACAGGGTCAACCTCCCCTGCGATGAAGCCCCCCTGCACCGGCACTGCGGCGGCGACTACGCGATTGAACGTCAGGCGGATATTGCCGGGGCGTACTTCCTGGGCACTGGACTCACGCCTCAAGCACGCTTGCAGGGCGTTGTCGGCAAACTGCTGGATCGAGCCGATACCCTCGAGAAAATGCGCGCCGGCACTGTCCTGGCGCGCCAGCACCCAGGCCTGGAGCAACCGCGCATAGGCAGTGCTGTCGGCGTCGCCGGCCTGGGTCAGCCACAGTGGCATGACGTTGCGCAGGCTGCGCTGCAACGCGCTGGGGCGGGGGACAAACCAGCGGCGGGCATCGGTGATGTAGTCGAGCAGCGCCTGATGTTGCCCGGGTGCCAGGGCAATGCTGCGGTCGATGCGGTCGATGTCACGCAGTTGCTGCGCCAGGTAACTCGCCGCCAAGGCATCGAACGGATCGCCCTCGACATCGGCGGCAAACCAGTGGGTCGGCGCGCCAGGCGTCGGCGCATAGGCCGCCAGCCACTTGGCGACATCCTCCAGGCGGGTCAAGGGGTGCAGCCCATTGGCCGGGCTGAACAGCACATGCTGCGCCCCATGGCTGAGGACCAGCAATGGCAGCATCTGCGCCCCATCGTTCGTCTCTGGTTCGCCGGACAGGTACAGGGCCTGTACACGCACCGCATCACCGTGCAGGTTCCACTGCGGATCGGGTCGATCGGGGCGCAGCAAGCGCCTGGGGAATACGCTGGCAAAACGTTGCGCAGTGAATCCGGGTGGCGGCGGGGACTCGTACAACAACGCCAGCAAGTCATCCGACACATAGCCCCAACGCGTCATGTTCACCGGCAAGGCTTCTCGCCACCAGGCTTGCAGGTGTTGGGCATAGGCCCCCAGTAGCAGCGTTGCGCAGCGATTGATCAGGACTTCCAGCTGTGCCAGGGGCGGGCCACCGGGCACGAACACCTCGCGCTGGCGCTGCACAACCACCTGATAACCCGGCACCAGCAGCAGTGGCTTGGCCGCGGCCAGGCGCTGCAGTAAACAATCGACCAGGGCCTGATAGGCCAGGGCGCCATCGCTCTCACCCGGTGTGCCGATATAGAGCCGCTCGGCTTGCCAGGTTGCTGCCCCGAAGTGTTGGTCCAGGTCAGCCTGGGCACTTTGCTGCGCGACCGTACGCAACGACGGCGGCGGGTGCAGCAAGGTGTGAATTTGTTCGATAGCCGCCTGGCGTGACGATGCCGGGACGGGGCCGAGGGTAGTCATGATGAGCGCTCTCCATACGGTCAAACCCGCAACCCTACGCCCTGCCCTGCGGCCCATTGCCGTAGACAATTACCGCCGTCGATGCCGCGCTGCGACTGGCCCGCTGAGGTAGTTAATTACCCTCCGGCCAGGCATGGCGCTCCGTAGTGTGGGCCGGTCGTTTTCTTCGACAACTGTGCAACGGCCTGCACGGATCACCCACACTACGGAAAACCCTGGATATGCCCGCACTCCCGCCCCCTACCCATGAAGAGCTGCTGCGCCAACTCAGCCTGTGCACCAGCAGCTTGCAGAGCTTGCTTGATTGCCAGCCCCTGTTCGCCACGCAACTGAGCGCCGCCTTGCGCCAGGAACTGGGCGAACTGTCGCCCGACCAGCCTCTGAACCCTGATGCGCTGTACTTGAATGAATACACCTACGACAGCCCTTCGCAGGTGCCGCGTATCACGCGTTCGCGCAACCTGACCCAGGTCGTGCAAGCGGCCGTTGTCACCGGCGCCGCACCCACCCTGCTCGCCAAGGCGACGCCAGCCGCGCCCGACGGCCCGGCCATGGGCTTCTACCACGACGCGTTGAGCGCAGGCAAAGACGGCGAGTTTGCCACCCTTGAAGTAGCGGCCCTGAATGCGCTGGTCGATGACCTGCGCCAGAACAGCCTGCTGGCTTATCAACGCAGGCTCCAGGATTTCTGGTCGGGGCTGCACCCTCTCACTGGCGGGCTCAGTGTCCAGGATGCCGTAAGTCAACAGCTGCGCGACTTGCTGCGTATTGAAGCAGACCTGAAACTGCTCAGCGCGCGCCAGGCCAAGCACCCGGACCTGATGCTGTTGACCGAAGGTCGGCAATTGATCGAGAACCTGATATTGCATGAAACCTTGGGCGCCGCGACCCCGCCGCGGGCGGTCAGCCTCACCCTGCATGACCCACAGACCCCCACGTGGTCGGTGCCGCTTAACGGGGTGTTCATCCTCAGTGAACAATTGCATTCGACGCTGCCGGCAGTGCTGTACACCCCGCAATATGGTGGTGAAACCTTCAAGGACTTTTTTACCCTGCAAAACACTTTGAGCAGGCGCCTGGTCAGCGGCACGAGCAAAAGTCTGCTGTTGGCCAACGTGCCAGGCAGCGAACGCGAGCGCGCCAGCGAAGTCTTGAAAAGCGGACAAAACCTGCGCTTTACCCCAATCAACGGGCCGGTGTTCAGCCACTGCCTGCACGCCCAGCGCGACCAGCAACAGGCGGATATCGCCCACGCCTTTGGCACCACTCACGCCACGTTCGAGGCACTGGCCACCCGATTGCACACCCACTTGGCGCTGCCGCTGTCAGGCAACCAGGCGCTGCTGGAGCACCTGCCCGCAGCACGCGACCCGGTGGCGCAAATCATCACTCCCCACACCGCGCCCGACAGTGAGCAGCAAAAGCACCTGATCCGCCTCTGGGACTCCCTCAACGTACAAATCGGCTACCTGCTGGAAAAGGACAAACACCCAGCGTTGGAAGGCGTGCTATCGACTCTGCTTGAGGAAACCTTCACCCAATTGCCCACCGACGCCCGCCTGGACGCCTTGTATGTCAACCGCTACCGCATTGACAGTGCAGGCACCCGCCGATTGGAGCTCTCCCAGACTCTGCGCGAAGCGCTATTGAGACACCTGCCCACGGACACCGTGCAGGACGACACCGCGGATGCGACGCTCGCCCAAGCTGTGTTCCCCAGCCCCAGTAGGGTGGCCGAGACCGAGCAAGTGGCCTGGAACGGTACCCTGCAAGAACTGGCCGAAACCCTGCGCAGGCGCTTGCCGGCGCAGGTCACCGCGTATTGGCACAGTCCCTTGGGGCCAGGCTTGAGCTGCCCGCAAATCAAGCTCAACGACCTTTACCGTCAATGCCTGGACGTGCAAGCGCGCCTGCGTTTTATCGACACCACCCTAAGCCCCGCCGCCAAGCTGCTGATCGAGCGCGTACTGGGCCATACCAACCAGGCCCGGCGCGAGACGCGCTTCAGCCACGGCCAACGCCCCGGGGTGTATCAACTCACGGTCGATAACGGCAGTGCTCAGGGCCAACGCCTGGCCGGGTGCTTCGTAGTGACCCCCAGCGACGCCAGCCTGGCAACCCTGCCCCACTGGCCCAATGGGCACAAGAACCTGAGTACCCAAGGCACCGCCGGCAGTACGGTGCATGGGCCGGTGGTACTGTTCTCCCCGGTCCAGGGGCTTGAAGAGTTCGCGACCTTGCAGGCGTTGCACGATGGGCTGACCGCCCGCCTCGACGCCGGCGAGGAAGCGGGCAGACTGCTCGCCTGCACCCTGCCGATCGCCCAGGCCCAATCGCTCGAGGGGCTTTGGGGGATGCACCTGAGCAAGGTGTTCAGGCCGATTGAGGGCGACTTCATCGCCGACGCCGTGCAAAGCCTGCTGGACAAACAGCTCGATGATATCCAGACCCTCCTGGGCCAGGCCGAACACTGGCAGGAGGCCGACTTCAAGCCTGGGTGTGGCCCCGGCAGCGTCGAACACAATGGCCGTGCCGAACTGGCGGAACTGCTGGACACCGCCAGCGCGTTCATGGCGCGCAATCAGCTGCTGCTGGATGAACACCGGCCAGACTGGGAAAAACGCCTCAGCCCGACCAACAAAGCCCGCCTGCACAGCCACGCCCAAGCGGCCCTGGAGAAGCAGCAGGTGCTGGCGCAACAGTGGAAAGTCGTACCTGCCCTGAGCGAATACGCCAAGCAACAGGTGATGGCCAAGATCAATGCGCTACCGGCCATGAAAGCGTTGGCCGCCAGCCTCAAGGCCGGATGCCCGGTGCCTGAGGCAGACCCGGACCTGACAATGGTCACCCGTACCGAACGGGTGCGCATCAGCGCCGGCAGTGGCTTTGGTTCGGGCCATGAAAGCGTCGGCGACGTCGAGCGCATGAGCCTGACGCAGTTACTCCTGAGAAACACCAAGCCCTGGGAAAAAAGCCTCACCTGGAGTGCCGACGACAAGCTCGAAACCACGCTCACCAACACCGCGGGCCGATGGCTGCGCGATGGTCGCGGCAAACCCATCACCCTGGCGAAGGACGTGCTGGAGCAATGGCTCAAGGAGCTGAATATCGGGCCGCGCTACATTGAAAACGTACTCCAGCAACACCTCTATCCGCAGCCCATGACGCGCCAGGCCCAAGCATTGAAAGACACGTGGATGGCCGCCCAGCAAGCTACCTTGAGTTACGCCGCGCTATTGGCCGAGCTGAACCCGGATGCCTACAGCACGCCGCTGGCCAGCGACAACGCGCAAAAGAAAGGCGCCGCCTGGGTTGCCGCGGTACTGGCTGCCCCCGCTGCGCAAAACCGCCAACCCGTAGACGGCCAAAGCGTGATCGCCGCCGCCCTGATGTTCAACCCCGCCAGTGATGCCCCCGAAGGACGCGGCGGGCAAACGGTGAACGGGGTGCTGCTGATCGGCACTGCGGTCGATGAGCCGGTCGTGATGTATACCCCGGACGCTCCGGACGGGCAGTTGCTCAGGGAGGTCCAGAACGAGGCCGAACTGGCGAGGCTGACCCAGGCCCCGGCCTGGCAGACCTACCTCAAGGCCCGGCTACCGACCGATGCGCGCCTGCTGAATCCGCGATTCGCCCCCCATACCGGTGATTTCCTCGCCGGGCTGTATCGCCAGCACCAGCAGCACCTGACCTACCGGGCCGACGAGCAGACACTGAGCAATGAGGAACTTGAGAGCCAGTCCACCTTCAACAAGGTAATGTACGGCCTCGAGTTCGCCCTGACCGCATTGGGCGCATTTCCAGGGGGGGGTCACTACGCAGCATCGACGGTCAAATGGCTGGCCCGAGTGGGCGGCCTGACGCTGCAAACCCTGCGCAAACTGGGGCGCAACATCCCCGGGCTGATTGTGCGGCATGGCTTTGCCGGGCGGGTGATGGTCGAAATGGCGAATGCTGGCGCCCCCGTTGCCGGCGCGGCGCGCAGTGCCGGTATCAGCCTGCGGCCATTGCCACTGGTGCTCGGTTCGAGCCCACGCGGTACAAGGTCGATGAGCCAGGCCATCCTGCCGGGCTATCAGCGTGAGTTCCAACGCCAGAGCGCCAGCCTGGCAGTGCCCGGAGGCATTCCCACCAGCGCCTCACTGGCCGAAGGCAGTGCCATTTATCGGACCGCGGGCTCGCCCTCCACCTTGCTGGTGCGCGGCACTCATGCCTCGGGTGATGAGGTCGTACTGCGCATCCAGGACTCGTTCAACCTTTACGATCCCGATGGCGTAGTCGCACGGGTGCTGACTCCCTCGGGTGCCAGTACGCCGTTTCGCCTGCGCCGAATGGCGGGGACGCAGCGCTGGGCGTTGGACACCCTGGAGCGCCTGCCCGGCGGTGCCCCCAAGACCAGCCAGGAGGTGGATGAAGCGCTCAGACAGTGGCAAGTGTACGTCGCTACCACTCTGGCCCAGGCCCCGGGGCAAGCACCGGCCCTGACGCCTGCGGTGTTTTTTGCCGAACGCGGTATCCCGTTCAGCACGTGGAGCCAACACGTAAGGCAGAGCGGAGAACTCACGGCGCGGGGTATCGAGCGGCTCACATTCGAAGCCAAGCCTTTCAACGATGCGACCTTCATGCGATGGGTGGATGCACCCAACAAGACGCCACAGAGCGCACAGTTGTTCAGGCAGGAAAACAGCGTGAAGCTTTCAGTATGGGAAGCGTACGTGCAGCCCGATGGTGCACTGACCATCCGGGGCCTGGCCAGGCAATCAAAAATACTCAATACGCGCATCACCGGAAAAGCCAACCGCCGTATCACTGACCAGCATTTGAAAGCCTGGTACGAGAAATCCCGCGACCCGGCCAATCGCAACAGAATCGCCCTCGAGCGATTCGCCATCGAAAACGATATTCATCTGGCCTCCTGGTACCGATACGTACGCTTTGATGGCAGCTTCAAGGAAGACGCGTTCCTGGTGCGGCGGCTCAAACGCTTGAACATCCCGGTAGCCGAGGTATCCGAGCCGCTGCCGGGGCCTTCCACAGAGCCCGTCTGAACCGCCAATCTACGTCTACGCTTGAGACAGGTCCGATCAATCTGCACGCATGGATCAATCGACTATGGGCGCTCTGTGGCAAACCGATCCGAGCAAGGCTGAAGTCAACAACGACAGCCCGTCCACCGCGCCTTTGTCGAAAAACAAACCGCCGCCCCGCCTCTGGCGGCGGTTGGGCTGGCTGATTGTGTTGATGGTCGTGGTCGCCGCCGGTTATGCCGCACTTAGGGAAATGCGTAGCGCCCACTGGCAAGCCCGCTTGTTCAGCCAGTGGGCGAGCGATCTGACCTACAGCGTCGGCCCCGGCGCCAGCGACGCCATGGTGTATGCCGGCGCCGGGCCCTTTGACCAGCGCCTGGGCTACAGCGCCCTGGACGAGTTCCTGCCGCGCCTGCTCAAGCGCAACTACGTGATCGCATCCCAGGCGCGCTTCTCCGAGGCGCTGATGAATTACAGCCGCCATGGGCTATTTATTCCCTACGCCGAGAAACTCCAGGCCGGGTTGGCAATCAACGATTGCCGCGCCATGCCGCTGTATCAGTTCAGCTACCCGCCGCAGTTATATGTACGCTTCACCGACGTGCCGCCGCTGCTGGTGCACAGCCTGTTATTCATCGAAAACCGCGAACTGCTGGACCCCGACCCGGCCCAAGCCAACCCGGCCGTGGACTGGCCACGCTTTGCCAAGGCGGCCTGGTCGCAAGTCGCCCGCCAGTTGCACTTGCCCGGGCAGGCGGCCGGCGGCAGTACCCTGGCGACCCAGCTGGAAAAGTACCGTCACTCACCCGAGGGCCTGACCCTATCGGGCAGCGAGAAAATCCGCCAGATGCTGTCCGCCAGCGTGCGCGCCTACCAGCATGGCCCCGACACCCTGGTCGCCCGGCAGAACGTGGTGCGCGACTACCTCAACAGCGTGCCGCTGTCGGCGGTGCCCGGCCATGGCGAAGTACATGGCATGGCCGAAGGGCTGCGGGTGTGGTACGGCGCCGATTTTGCCCAGGTCAACCGGGCGCTGGCGGACACTGGCCAGTCTGCGGCCAGCCTCGCCGCACGGGGCTTGGCCTTGCGCCAGGTACTGTCGTTGATGATTGCCCAGCGCCGGCCTTCCCATTACCTGATCAAGGGCCGCGACGAGCTGGCCCAGCTGACCGACAGCCACCTTCGATTGCTGGCTCATCATCAGATCATTGACGCGGCCCTGCTCAAGGCGGCGCTGGCAGCACAGGTCAGTTTCCGTGACTGGCAACAGCAACCGACGTTGCAACGGGTCGACAGCAACAAAGGCATCAGCGTGGCGCGCAGCCAATTGGCCGGCCTGCTCAACCGCCCGCTGTACGATCTGGATCGCCTTGACCTGGCCGCCACCAGTACCTTGCAAGGCCCCTTGCAGAACCAGCTCACCGACTACCTCAAGCAACTCGCCGACCCGGCCAACGCCGCCAAGCTCGGCCTGCTCGGTGAACGCTTGCTCAGCCCCGCCAGCACTGCGCAGGTGCGCTACAGTTTTACCCTGTTCGAGCGCACCACAGACGGTGCGCGGGTGCGGGTGCAGACCGACAACACCGACCAGCCTTTCGATATCAACGAGGGCAGCAAGCTCGAACTGGGTTCCACCGCCAAGCTGCGGGTGCTCACCACCTACCTGCAGATCATCGCCGAGCTGCACGAGAAGTACGCCGCACTGGCCCCGGCCGCCCTGAAGAAACTCGACATCGCCGAGCAGGACCGTATCAGCCGCTGGGCCGTCGATTACCTGATCCAGACACCAGATAAACCCCTGGCAAAAATGCTCGATGCCGCCCTCGACCGAACCTACTCGGCCAGCCCCTACGAAGGTTTTTTCACCGGCGGCGGCCTGCATCACTTCCGTAATTTTCGCAATGAAGACAACCACCGCAACCCGACCTTGCGTGACGCCCTGCGCGAGTCGATCAACCTGCCCTTCATCCGCCTGATGCGCGACCTGGTGCGCTTCACCACCTACTCTGGGGCCAACAACAGCGCCGCACTGCTCAAGGACGACAGCGACCCGCGCCGTCAGGAATACCTCGCCGGTTTTGCTGACCGTGAAGGTACGACCTACCTGCGCAAGTTCTGGAAGAAGTACCAGAAGAAAGATACCCAGGCGCGCCTCGACACCTTTCTCGACGGCCTGCGCCCCACCCCCATGCGCCTGGCCGCCGTGCACCGCTACCTGTTGCCCGACGCCAGCCAAGACAGCTTCAACCGGTTCGTGCGTGCGCACCTGACCGGAACCAAGACGAATGAAAAACTCAGTGACGAACGCCTGCAAAAACTCTATCGAGATTATGGCCCCGGGGCCTATGACCTGCCGGACCAAGGCTATATCGCCAAGGTTCACCCGCTGGATCTGTGGCTGGTGGGCTACCTGCTCAACCATCCCGAAGCGACGTTCAGTGAGGTGGTCAAGGCCAGCCAGTTCGAACGCCAGGAGGTTTATAGCTGGTTGTTCAAGAGCCGCCATCAGAGCGCCCGTGACAGCCGGATCCGCACCATGCTTGAGGTCGAAGCCTTCCTGGAGATCCACCAGCGCTGGCAGGCCGTCGGCTACCCCTTCGACCATCTGGTGCCGTCCCTGGCCAGCGCCATCGGCAGTTCCGGCGACCGTCCGGCGGCCCTGGCCGAATTGATGGGGATCATCCTCAACGACGGCGTGCGTCTACCGATACTGCGCATCGACAGCCTGCACTTCGGCGCCGGCACGCCCTATGACACCCGCCTGGTCAACGACCCCAACCGCAGCAAGCGCGTGATGCCGTTGGAAGTGGCCCAGGCCCTGCGCGGTGCCCTGTCCCAGGTGGTAGACGCCGGCACAGCCAAGCGCGTAGCCGGCAGTTTCAAACTGGCCGATGGCACGCCCCTGGCCATGGGCGGCAAGACCGGCACCGGCGACAACCGCATCGAAGCCATCGGTGCCGGCGGGCGGATACTCAGCTCCAAGGCGATCAACCGCACCGCCACCTTTGTGTTCTTTATCGGCGACCGCCATTTCGGCACCCTCACTGCGTTCGTACCCGGCAGCTCGGCCCAAGGCTTCACCTTTACCTCGGCATTGCCGGTGCAAGTGCTCAAGGGCATGGCGCCGATGCTGGTGCCGTATCTGGAAACGTCGGGAGAGGCGCTGTGTCACCGGTGATCAAGCGGGCCTCTGTGCATCGAAGATAATGGACGTGCCCGGCTTCCGCGATCACGCCAGCAACTGATCCTCCACCCGCCCTCCTGCCACTTGAGCGACTATCAGTCGCTCAAGCTTGCCAAGATTAAAGATATATCTTAAGTTCTATCTTAACCAAGACGGAGAACTTAAAAGATGAGAGAACACCTTCCTCACGATGGCCGTGACGGCTTCGATAAACGCCCCGGCCGCGGTCCACGCGTATTCGCACCGGGCGACTTGAAACTGCTGCTGCCGGCGCTGATCGCCGAGCAGCCTTGCCATGGCTACGACTTGATTCGCCGAATCGAAAGCCTGTTCGATGGCGCCTATACCCCAAGCCCGGGCGTGATCTACCCGACCCTGACCTTCCTTGAAGAAAGCGAATTGATCAGCGGTGACGCCGAAGGCGGAAAAAAACACTACACAATCACCGACACCGGTCGTCTCTTCTTAAGCGAACAGGCGGTTGCCCTCCAAGGCATTCGCATGCGCATGGAAGTCAGCAAGCGCTCACTGCGTGGCCACGACCGCCCGCCGGAAATCCACGAGGCGGTGCACAACCTGCGTCACGCCCTGCATTCGCACCATGGGCGCTGGAGCCCGGAAGAAATCGTTCGTGTCGCGGCGCTGCTTAACGGCACCGCCCAAGCCATTGTCGACGGGAAAGACCAATGAACACTCAAGCCATCCATCGCGTTACCCACGAAATCAAACGCCGCCGCCTGCAAGTCCTGCGGGTGGTCGACCTCACGCCGCGCATGCGTCGCATCACCTTGGGCGGTCCTGAGTTGGCCGGCTTTGTCAGCCTGGGCAGCGACGACCACATCAAGCTGTTGTTCCCGCAGAACGCCGCCGAACAAGCCGCACTGGAAAGCCCGACGTTCACGATCAAAGGCGACGGCCCGCAACCGGCCATGCGCGATTACACGCCACGACGTTACGATTTGAGCATCGGTGAACTGGATATCGACTTCGTGCTGCACGGCGACGGCCCCGCGTCCACCTGGGCCGAGCAGGCGCAGGTCGGCCAGCACCTGTATATCGGCGGGCCGCGGGGCTCGATGATCGTGCCGGATATCTTCGACAGCTACCTGTTGATTGGCGATGAAACCGCCATCCCGGCCATCGCGCGGCGCCTGGAAGAACTGCCGGCGGGTCGCAAGGTGCTGGCGGTGATAGAAATCGCCGACGCGGCGGAACAGCAAGTGCTGGAGAGCGCTGCGGATGTTGAGACTATTTGGGTGGTGCGCGGCCAGGAAGACCTGCTCGATGTAGTACGCAATCTGACGCCGCCTGGCGGCACGCTGTACAGCTTCGTCGCAACCGAAACCAAGCTGTCACGCCAGATACGGCGCGTGCTGCTGGATACGCACAAGGTCAACGAGGAATTCTTGAAGGCTGTGGGCTACTGGCGGGCCGAGGGTAGCGAAGAAGAATAAATAGCCATGGATATCTACAACATTGGGTAGGCCCTGGACCTGTGGGATGGGGCTTGCCCCCGATGAGCATGGGTATCTATACAACTGCGCCGTAGCGACCATCAGTAACCACGATGCGAAGCGAGTCGCTCTTGATCTGCTTTTGATCTTGATCTTAGGCGCCCCGTTAAACCACGCTGGCCCAAATCCGTGTCGGATTACGGGCACACCGAGCCTGGGCGAGGTGCCGAGTGGTGGGGCATGCGTTTTGCTTACTTTTGCGCTTTTCAAAAGTGAGCCGCTGTAAAAGCGGAACCCTAAGTGGCCGTTACCGCAGCAATGGATATGTACTCGCTCTGATCCAACATACTGGTCGGCCCTGAGGCCGCCATCGGGAGCAAGCCCCCTCCCACAGGTACAGCGCCATACCAGAAGTTGTGTAGATACCTATGCCCCGATGAGGAAGTATCAGTAAATACATCCAAGGCTGACCCACCGCCATCGGGGGCAAGTCGAATCAGCTATATCAGTTGGAGTGCGCCCGGCCCAGGCGTTTATCCAGCCCTACCACCACCAACGCCACCAGCACAAACCCCGCCAATAGTCCCCCGGCATTCACAAACACCTGTGGGTAACCCAGAGTCAGCACATCAATGAACGGGTACTGATACTGCCCGAGTAAATCCCCGCGCAGCAGTGCATAACCGAAGTACACCAATGGGTAGATCACCCAGGCGCCAATATGCCTGAAACGCAGCTGCCCCTTGGGCACGCACTGCCACCAATAAATCACAAACAGCAACGGCATCACGTCATGCAGCAATTCATCCGCAATAAATTGAAAGCCTTCGGGGCTCCACAAATGCCGCAACAGCAGGTTGTACGCCAGGCTCACCACAATGATGCTCACGGCGATTGCGCTGCTGACCACCGGCGCCAGGAAAAAGCGTTTCATCGCTGAGTCGCGCTTGACCCCTGCATAACTGAGCACCACCACCGCCAGGGTGTTGGTCAGCACCGTAAAGAAACTGAAAAAGCTGATCAGCCCGCCCAGCAGGCTGGCATCGATAATCCAGCGTGAATAGAAGATCAGGTATTGCTGGATCGCCAGCCCCACCCAACCGGCCAGCGCCGCTGCCGCCACAAAGCGCTTCATGGCCTCAATCCAGCGGGCGTTTGGTACGCATCAGCTTGACGTAAAGGCTTTCGACTTTCTCCCGCGCCCACGGGGTCTTACGCAGGAAGGTCAGGCTCGACTTGATGCTCGGGTCGCTCTTGAAGCAACGGATATCAATGCGCTCGGCCAGGCCGCTCCACTCATAATGCTCCACCAGGGTAGTGAGCACGTGTTGCAGGGTCACACCGTGAAGCGGGTCGTTGCTTGTCGCGGTCATGCCGGGCCTTTTGCAAATAGAGGAAACACAGCCGCGCACCTTAGCCGACGAGGCGTACAGGTGGAAGCATGGCATTTAATAATAGCCAGCAAGAAAAAGGCAGCCTCGGCGCCGGGGAGTTGCGCTGCGGCGGCACCGACACCACTTGCAGCAGCGCGGGGTATGACTTCAATTATGCCAGTTTGATCCTGCGCGACATCGCGCCTGCACCGGGGCATAGTGTGCAGTCCTGACCAATACAGCAAATCCTCTGTGGGAGGGGGCTTGCCCCCGATGGCGGTGGGTCAGACATAAATAGATCGACTGACCGCTATCGGGAGCAAGCCCCTCCCCCTTCGATTTTGCAGCGACACTCAGTCACTGTTACAAAAACTGAAATGATGCATCTTGCGATTCACCCTTTCTCAAAACGTCCCGCCGCATTATCCTTTGCAACAATCTGAAACGCTTCACCTCCTGGTCAATCCCCTTTGCCAATTTTACCTATACGCAAAGACAGCGCTGTCTTACCTCGACCAGCGCTGGAGGGGTTATTGCCCGCCTGTGGATAACTCAGTTATCCACAGAAAAAACCAAAAATAACGATGAACCAAGCCCGAGCTGAATCGTCATCTACAGTGAGTGAAGCACGGGGTTACATAATTATTCCAACGTCACGGAGAAACACACTATGAGCACTGATGGTGCTTCAAGCCCAAGCCGCCTGCTGCCCAGGCTGCTGGGGATCTTGCTGCTGATCATGGGTCTGGCCTTGCTGGCCGGTGGCGTCAAGCTGAGCATGCTCGGCGGGTCGCTGTACTACCTGCTGGCCGGTATCGGCATCGCCTTGACCGGCGTGTTGCTGCTCGCCACCCGCCGCGCCGCCCTGGGCCTGTACGCACTGGTGTTGTTCGCCAGCACCGTGTGGGCACTGTGGGAAGTCGGCCTGGACTGGTGGCAACTGGTGCCGCGCCTGGCGCTGCTGTTCGCCCTGGGCATCGTCATGTTGCTGCCGTGGTTTCGCCGTCCGTTGTTGCGTGGCCAAGCCGCGCCGCTGGGCACTGGCGCGCTGAGCGTAGCCGTGGTGCTGGCCGGTGCTACCGCCCTGGCCAGCCAGTTCACCAACCCAGGTGAAATGGTCAAGACCGGCCAATTGGACCGCGACGCGGTGCCGGGCATGGCCAGCGCTGCACCGGCCCAGGCTGATGGCGACTGGAATTCCTATGGCCGTTCCGCCCACGGTGATCGTTATTCGCCACTGGCGCAGATCACCCCGGAAAATGCGCATAAGCTGGTACCCGCGTGGACCTTCCGTACCGGCGACATCCCTGGCCCAGGCGATCCCGGTGAAACCACCGCGGAAAACACCCCGCTGAAAGTCAACGGCATGCTTTACGTGTGCACACCGCACAGCCAAGTGATTGCCCTGGACCCGGACACCGGCAAGGAAATCTGGCGTTTCGACCCGAAGATCACCACCCAGGGTGCTGAAAGCTTCAAGGGTTGGGCGCACATGACTTGCCGTGGCGTGTCGTACCACGATGACGCTGCCTACGCTTCCGAGCAGAGCCCCACCGGCAGCGCCAGCCCGGCTGCCGCGCCGAATGCCTGCCCAAAACGCATCTTCGTCCCTACTGCTGACACTCGCCTGATCGCCCTGAACGCCGACACCGGCAAGATGTGCGAAGACTTCGGTGACAAAGGCCAGGTCGACCTGCGTGCCAACATCGGCAGCTTCGCCCCGGGCGGTTACTACTCCACCTCGCCACCGGCCGTGACCAAGAACCTGGTGGTGATCGGCGGTCATGTGACCGACAACGTTTCCATCGACGAACCAAGCGGCGTGATCCGTGCGTTCGACGTGCACACCGGCAAACTGGTGTGGAACTGGGACAGCGGCAACCCGGACGACACCACCCCGTTGGCCGAGGGCAAGACTTACACCCGCAACTCGCCGAACATGTGGTCCATGTTCGCCGTGGATGAAAAACTCGGCATGCTCTACCTGCCGATGGGCAACCAGATGCCCGACCAGTACGGCGGCGACCGTACCGACGATTCGGAAAAATACGCCGCTGGCCTGACCGCCCTGGACATCGACACCGGCCACGTGAAGTGGACCTTCCAGTTCACCCACCACGACCTGTGGGACATGGACGTCGGCGGCCAGCCTTCGCTGATCGACATCAAGACCGAAGCCGGCGTCAAGCAGGCCGTGATGGCGTCGACCAAGCAAGGCAGCATCTACGTGCTGGACCGCGCTACCGGCCAGCCGGTGGTGCCAATCCACGAAGTTGCCGTACCCCAAGGCGCAGTGGCGGGCGACCGTACCTCCCCTACCCAGCCCAAGTCCGACCTGAACTTCATGCCGCCGCCGTTGAAAGAACGCGACATGTGGGGCGTTACGCCGTTCGACCAACTGATCTGCCGGATCGACTTCAAGTCGATGCGCTACGACGGCCCGTTCACCCCGCCATCGCTGCAAGGCTCGATCGTTTACCCGGGTAACTTCGGTGTGTTCGACTGGGGCGGCATCTCGGTGGATCCGGTCCGCCAGATCGCCTTCGTGAACCCGAGCTACATGGCGTTCAAATCGAAGCTGATCCCGGCTGCCGACATCGCCAAGCAAGGCCCACGCGTCAGCGAAACCGAAGGCGTACAGCCGAACAAAGGCGCGCCGTACGGCGTGATCCTCGAAGCGCTGCTGTCACCGATGGGTCTGCCGTGCCAGGCACCAGCGTGGGGCTACGTGGCAGCGGTCGACCTGACCAACCACCAGACCATCTGGATGCACAAGAACGGCACCGTGCGTGACAGCTCGCCGGTTCCGATCCCGCTGACCATGGGTGTGCCGAGCCTGGGCGGTACGTTCACCACCGCCGGTGGCGTCGCGTTCCTCAGCGGCACCCTCGACCAGTACCTGCGTGCCTATGACGTGAAAAACGGCAAGCAACTGTGGGAAGGCCGCCTGCCTGCAGGCGCGCAAACCACACCGATGACCTACACCGGCAAGGACGGCAAGCAATACGTGCTGGTCATGGCTGGCGGTCATGGTTCCCTGGGTACCAAACAGGGTGACTATGTGATGGCGTTCAAACTGCCGGATTAAGTGGAACCGGCGGTAAAACAAAGGCGGCTACCTGATGGGTAGCCGCTTTTTTTTCGTCTGACAAAAATTAACGATCGTTAAAGCGCGATTCATCAGCCGGCTAAAAAACCGGCGGTTCAAGAAAAGTCCTATCGGTCCCCTGCGCCCTTAAAACTAATTTAGTGCACACGCCCTGCGTACCCTATACGCACACTGATAAAACTTTAAAGGGAGCTTTTGAACATGATGGACCATGCTGCGACAAAACCAACCACGTCCAAATCAGCAAAAATTATAGAACTTGAATACCTCGACACTTTAAGTCTGAAACAACTGATCAGTGGAGAAGTACTTGCCATCCGAATACCTGAGTTTGCGAACGCCAAAACCAGCGAGCGGTTAAATCAAATCATCGGTGAGGCCGACACGCTGGAACAATACAGCCATGAAACCTACGAGGATGGCCACGTCGTACAACACTTCTATGGCGTGCATCGCTGGGGCACCCCGTTCAACTCCACCTACGGCAAGGCTGCCGGCAGCGATGCCCAAGCCAAATATTATGCTGACGCGGCCCATATGCGCAGGGTGATCGACAGCATCTGCGCCCCTGAAAAACCGCCCATTCAACACCTGATGGACCAGCTCCAGGAGATCTGGCCGCAAGGCGCAGTCGCTGCGGCTTTTCAAGGCCAACCGATGTTCAGCGGAATTATCCGCGCCATGTTTCCCGAGACCGCGCACCTCTCGGAAACGGTTCCCCATGTTGATTGCCTCCCCCTGTCGATCGCGGAACTGGAACACCAATTCAGCGCCAATATTTATCTGGAAACGCCGCCGTCAGGCGGAGAGTTGATCATCTGGGATACCGAAGCCTTTGCCTATGACGAGGTCAAGCGTTTCGAAGGAGCCCAACTGCCCGAGGACCGTTTGCAGAAGCCGTTGCGTATCCAACCGCGCAACAACGAATTGGTGATCATCAATACCCGCCGGCCCCACGCCATTTGCGGATTCGAGTCGGGGAAACGTATCAGCATGCAGTCGTTTATCGGCTATACCGCTGGCGAACCGTTTTATTTCTGGTGCTGATACTTTTAACCCGCTTGCAAATGGATATTTTTTTATGACTCCCGAAGAATTCCGTCGCCATGGCTACGCCATGATCGATCTGATCGCAGACTATCGACAAAACATCGAGCAACGCGGCGTGCAGCCCACGACTGTTCCTGGCGAAATCAAAGCCGCTCTGCCGGTGAGCCCGCCTGAAAGCGCCGAACCCTTTGAACAGATCATGGGTGATGTGGAAAAACTGATCATGCCCGGGCTGCTGCACTGGCAACATCCGAGTTTTTTCGGATTCTTCCCCTCCAACGTGGAACTGTCTTCGGTACTGGGCGATTGCCTGAGCACCGGCTTGGGTGTGGTGGGATTGTCTTGGCAATCCAGCCCGGCGCTTACCGAAATTGAAGAAGTGACCACCGATTGGCTGCGTGACATGATCGGCCTGAGCCGCGAATGGAGCGGCGTGATCCAGGATTCCGCATCCATCTCCACCTTAGTGGCACTCATCAGCGCCAGGGAACGCAGCTCCCAGTACGCGCTGATGCATGACGGCCTGCAAGACCGCGGCGCGCCCCTGATCGTCTACACCTCAGCCCACGCCCATAGTTCAGTGAACAAGGCGGCTATTCTCGCCGGATTCGGCCAGAACAATATCCGCACGGTCGCCACTGACGAACGCAACGCCATGTCGCCCCAGGCATTAGCGCAAGCCATCGAGCAGGACCTGGCCGCCGGCAACCGCCCCTGCGTGGTGATTGCCACCACCGGGACCACGGCCGCCATGGCGATCGACCCCCTGGATGCGATTGGCGAACTGACCCAACGCCATGGCTTGTGGCTGCATGTCGACTCGGCCATGGCCGGCGCTGCGATGATCCTGCCGGAATGCCGGGCGCTGTGGCGTGGTATCGAAAACGCCGACTCCATGGTCCTCAACCCGCATAAATGGCTGGGCGCGGCCTTCGATTGCTCGGTGTACTACGTTCGCGACCCCGAGCATCTGATTCGCATCATGACCACCAACCCGAGTTACCTGCAGTCCAACGCCGACGGCCAGGTTAGAAACTACCGCGATTGGCGAATTTCCCTGGGCAGCCGCTTCCGCGCCCTGAAGCTGTGGTTCCTGATCCGCGAGCAAGGCGTCAGCGGCCTGCAAGCGCGGCTGCGGCGAGACCTGGCCAATGCACGTTGGCTGGCCGAGCAGATTGAAGGCAGTGCGCATTGGAAACTGGTGGCCGCACCGGCACTGCAAACCCTGTGCATTCGCCATGAACCGCCAGGGTTGAACGGCGAAGCGCTGGATAAGCACACCCGCGCCTGGGCAGAAGAGCTCAACCAGTCAGGCCGTGCCTACGTCACCCCTGCGATCCTCGATGACCGCTGGATGGTGCGCGTATCCATCGGCGCGCTGGGCACCGAACGCCAGCATGTCGAAGGGTTATGGGCGCTATTGCAGTCCCTGGTGACTGAGATGCCTGCTAAGTAGGCATCCGTTCACGCCTCATCCACATCTCAAACGCCATGGCATTCAAGGGCCGGCTGATCAGGTAGCCCTGGGCTGTGTCGCATTTCCAGCGTTTGAGCAGGGTGAGGCTGTGCTCGAATTCCACGCCTTCGGCCACCACCTTGAGGCCCAGGTTATGGCTCATCTCGATGGTGGAACGCACGATCACCCCATCGCCGCTGGTGCTGTCGAGGTTGCGCACAAAAGACTGGTCTATCTTCAACTCCTGCACTGGCAGGCGCTGCAATTGGGCGAGGGATGAGTAACCGGTGCCGAAATCATCCACCGACAGGCTGATCCCGCAGTCGCGCAGTTGCTCCAGTACGCTGAGAGCTTGCTGTGGGTTGTGCATGATCGCGCTTTCGGTAATCTCGAAAATCAAGTGCTCGGCCGCCACGCGGTATTGAGCCAATAGCGCAGTGACGCGAATGGCCAAGTCGTCATCGGCCAAGTCGTTTACGGAAATATTCACCGACAGCTGGATAACCAGTCCACGCTGCGCCCATTCGGCGATCTGGCGGATAGCCTCTTCGATCACCCACAACGTCAGCCCGCCCATGCTGCCAGTGCGTTCGGCCAGAGGAATGAACTCATTGGGTAACACCTGCCCAAGGGTCGGATGTTGCCAACGCAGCAAGGCTTCGGCCTGGTCGACATGGCCGTGCGTGAGGTCGAGTTTGGGCTGGTAGCACAGGAACAGTTCGCCCTCCACCACCGCACGGCGCAGATCGCGGATCAGGGTGATCTGGCGCTGGTGAGCAAGGTCGCGATCAGGCTGGTAGATCTGCAAATGTCCCGGCAGGTTGGCCGCGTCATGCCGGGCGATGGCCGCGCGACTGATCAGCTCTTCCACCTGCTGCCCGTGTGCGGGGTAGGCGGCAATGCCGATGCTCACTTCATGGCGCACTTCGTCGTTGCCGATGCGCTGGGGCTCGGTCAGTAGCCCATAGAGACGATCGGCGCGGGACACGGCGCAGTCGACCCCGGTGTTCTCCAGCAACAGCAAAAACTCACTACCGGCGATGCGTGCCGCAGTGTCGCTGGCCAGCAGGCTCATGGACAAGCAACGACTGGCTTCGCACAACATATCCTCGACGCCTTGGGGGCCGAAGCCTTCATTGATGACCCGATAGTTTTCAATCCCCAGGTACAGTAACACCACTGGCCTGCGTGCGCTGATCGCACTGCCCAGGCGCTCCATGGCCAGGGCACGATTGGGCAGGCCGGTGAGCGGGTCATGCAAGGCATTATGGGCCAACTGCCGTTCGCGCATGGCGATGCCGCTTTGCATGGCATTGAAGGCCCGGGCCAGCAAACCGAATTCATCGTGACTGCGTACCCGTACCGGCGTGCGGTAGTCACCGGCACCGATGCGTTCAGCGGCCTGCACCAATGCATTGAGCGGGCGTGAGACACGCCGTGCAAGGAACAACGCCGCCGCCAGCGAGACCAGCAGTACCGCCAGGGCGATCCCGAGGAATTGTCGGTCCAGCGGCGCAAAGGATTCCAGGGCATGGTCCAGGGGGCGTTGCAGCAGCACCCGCACCTCGTCGCCCTCACCGCTGTTGGCCAGGGATAACACCTGGCTGAGCACGCGCTGGCCATGGAAAGGGTGGATGTGCCCGTCGGGATTGGTGGATGGACCATGCAGGAGGCCGATGATACTCGGCTGGAAAATGCCCGGCTGGGTGCTGAAAAGTTGCCCCACAAGGCCGTCCTGCACGCTGAGGAACGACACCTCAAGGTTGCTCATGGAGCGCAGTTCATAGGCAAATTGCGTGTCCATGGGAAAGCCCATGATCACCCGGGCGACAGGTGCAGGGCCGAGCACCTCTTTTTGCACCAGCAAATAGGGACGCCCGGCCATGGCAACTATCAACATCTGCTGGCCGCTGCGCCGCGCCTTGCGCAAGGCATCGGCATAGGGGAAGGATTGGCCTTGACTCAGTACCGGCAAGGTACTGACCGTGACTTTGTCATCCAGGCCCAGCACAAACACTTCGCTGGAACTGACACCGTTACTATGTCGTCCCAGGGCCTTCAGGATCGGTACAGTTGCGCCAGCAGCCACAGCCCGCTTGAACGGGCCATCGGTGGTCAGCCAATCCAACCCGTATTGCAAGCGGCGCCCGCGCAGGTCCAGCAGGCGCTCGAATACTTGCCGCCCAGTGTCCAACTGCACCTCGGCCTGGTTCTCCACCGCGCGGGTGGTGGCGGCCTTGACGGCAAAATAGGTGCCGCACACGACCCCCAGCAGCAACAATGCAAGCACCCCCGCGATGCGGGTTTGAAAGGTGTGGCGCCACTGCATCGCCGCGCCCGCGGGCAGCATTCGTCGCTCTGTGCTGTACCTGACTTTTGTCATACGCGTCCCTGCCGACCGCTAGGCTGGCGTCAAAAAAACGTCCATTCTCATGCAGTACTTTGCTAAAGCAGATTAGCTGGGACTATGGATAAGTAAAACCAATAAACACTGGGCGCGCGCCGCCATATTATTGACACTCCAGCCATTGGGCTCGCACACTGCCAGGCACGCGCAGTTCAGAATATCGCAGGCGCCATTCCGGACATTTCATGCAATATGTTGCTAATGCACCCGCACCATTGAAACCACCGCAACCCCGCCCCATCTAACCTGCATACTTCCTTATGCAGGTGCCCCATGAGCGACCAGCAAGACGTCCCTGATTACGACCTCAACGACTACGCCGATCCCGAAAACGCTGAAACCGCCTCGTCCAACACCGGCCTGGCCCTGCCAGGGCAAAACCTGCCGGACAAGGTCTACATCATCCCGATCCACAATCGGCCGTTTTTCCCGGCACAAGTGTTGCCGGTGATCGTTAATGAAGAGCCCTGGGCCGAGACCCTGGAGCTGGTGAGCAAATCCGACCATCACTCTCTTGCCCTGTTTTTCATGGACACGCCGCCCGAAGACCCACGGCATTTCGACACCTCGGCCCTGCCGCTGTACGGCACCCTGGTCAAGGTGCACCACGCCAGCCGCGAGAACGGCAAGCTGCAATTCGTGGCCCAGGGCCTGACCCGCGTGCGCATCAAGACCTGGCTCAAGCATCATCGTCCACCCTACCTGGTGGAAGTCGAATACCCGCACCAGCCCAGCGAGCCGACCGACGAGGTCAAGGCCTATGGCATGGCGCTGATCAATGCGATCAAGGAACTGCTGCCCCTCAACCCGCTGTACAGCGAAGAGTTGAAGAACTACCTCAACCGCTTCAGCCCCAATGACCCATCGCCGCTTACCGATTTCGCCGCCGCGCTGACCTCGGCGACCGGCAACGAGTTGCAGGAGGTGCTGGACTGCGTGCCCATGCTCAAGCGCATGGAAAAAGTCTTGCCGATGCTGCGCAAGGAAGTCGAAGTTGCGCGCCTGCAAAAAGAACTCTCCGCCGAAGTGAACCGCAAGATCGGCGAGCACCAGCGCGAGTTCTTCCTCAAGGAACAACTCAAGGTCATCCAGCAGGAGCTGGGCCTGACCAAGGACGACCGCAGCGCCGACGTCGAGCAGTTCGAGCAGCGCCTGGAAGGCAAGGTGCTGCCGGCCCAGGCGAAAAAGCGCATCGATGAAGAACTGAACAAGCTATCGATTCTCGAGACCGGTTCGCCGGAATACGCAGTGACGCGCAACTACCTGGACTGGGCCACCTCGGTACCGTGGGGCGTGTACGGCGCGGACAAGCTCGACCTCAAGCATGCGCGCAAGGTGCTGGACAAGCACCACGCAGGACTGGACGACATCAAGAGCCGCATCCTCGAATTCCTCGCCGTCGGCGCCTATAAAGGCGAAGTCGCCGGCTCCATTGTGCTGCTGGTGGGCCCGCCGGGCGTGGGCAAGACCAGCGTGGGTAAATCCATCGCCGAATCCCTGGGCCGACCGTTCTACCGTTTCAGCGTCGGCGGCATGCGCGACGAGGCCGAGATCAAGGGCCACCGCCGCACCTACATAGGCGCACTGCCCGGCAAGCTGGTGCAGGCGTTGAAAGACGTGGAAGTCATGAACCCGGTGATCATGCTCGATGAGATCGACAAGATGGGCCAGAGCTTCCAGGGCGACCCGGCGTCGGCGCTGCTGGAAACCCTGGACCCTGAGCAGAACGTCGAATTCCTCGACCACTACCTGGACCTGCGCCTGGACCTGTCCAAAGTGCTGTTCGTGTGTACCGCCAACACCCTCGATTCGATCCCAGGCCCGTTGCTCGACCGTATGGAAGTGATTCGCCTGTCGGGCTATATCACCGAAGAAAAAGTCGCCATCGCCAAGCGCCACCTGTGGCCCAAACAGTTGGAAAAAGCCGGCGTGGCCAAAAACAGCCTGACCATCAGCGACGGCGCCTTGCGTGCGTTGATCGACGGTTATGCGCGGGAAGCCGGCGTGCGCCAGTTGGAAAAACAACTGGGCAAACTGGTGCGCAAGGCGGTGGTCAAGCTGCTGGATGAGCCCGACCGCGTGATCAAGATCGGCAACAAGGACCTGGAAAGCTCCCTGGGCATGCCGGTGTTCCGTAACGAGCAAGTCTTGTCCGGCACCGGCGTGATTACCGGCCTGGCCTGGACCAGCATGGGCGGCGCTACGTTGCCGATTGAGGCGACGCGGATCCACACGCTCAATCGCGGCTTCAAGCTCACCGGACAGTTGGGTGAGGTGATGAAGGAGTCCGCCGAAATCGCCTACAGCTACATCAGCTCGAACCTGAAGTCATTTGGCGGTGATCCGAAGTTCTTCGACGAAGCCTTCGTGCACTTGCACGTACCGGAAGGCGCCACGCCGAAAGACGGCCCGAGCGCGGGCGTGACCATGGCCAGTGCATTGCTCTCCCTGGCGCGCAACCAACCGCCGAAGAAAGGCGTGGCGATGACCGGTGAACTGACGCTGACCGGGCATGTGCTGCCGATTGGCGGGGTGCGCGAGAAGGTGATTGCGGCGCGGCGCCAGAAAATTCACGAGTTGATCTTGCCGGAGCCGAACCGTGGCAGCTTTGAAGAATTGCCCGATTATCTGAAGGAGGGCATGACGGTGCACTTCGCCAAGCGCTTTGCGGATGTGGCGAAGGTGCTGTTCTGATAGAGCTCTAGCGCCTGAACCGGCCTCATCGGGGGCAAGCCCCCTCCCACAGGGGACCCGCGTCGTGAATGACAACGCGGTCAAATGTGGGAGGGGGCTTGCCCCCGATGGCGTCAGTGGCCGCAACACATATCCTGCTTGTCACACCCTGTCTCATCTTCGGTTATGCTCGCCCTTCGTCGTGTATAAACGGAGCCCCCATGACCGCTGCCCGCCTGCTTCTCCCCTTGAGCCTTGCCCTGCTGGCCGCTTGCGCCAGTGCTCCCAAGCAAAACATCAGCGTGGAAAACCAGAGCAGTTGCCCAATCCTGCTTAAAACCGGACAAAACCTGATTCTCACCCTGCCAAGCAACCCCACCACCGGTTATCGCTGGGCCATCCAGGATTCCGCTGGCGGTGTACTGCGTGCCTTGAGCCCCGAGGTCTACAGCAGCAGCGAATCCGGTGTGATCGGCGGTGGCGGGCAGTCCACCTGGCGCTTCCAGGCGTTTGCCGCGGGCAAGGGCCGTTTGCGACTGACCTCCCAGCAACCTTGGGAGCCGGAAGCCGAGCCCGTCGAAACCTTTGACTGCGCCATTACGGTGAACTGATATGCCATGGCTGATCCTTGCCTTGATGGGCGCCGGCACCTTCATCTACGGCCTGGCGACCCATGCGACGCTGCTGTGCCTGCTGGTCAAGCCGCTGCCGGTACTGGCGTTGCTGGGTTGGCTGCATGACGCACCGCCCACTGACTATCGGCGCTGGATCAGCCTGGGGCTGATTTTTTCCCTGGTGGGCGATGTACTGCTCGCCTGGCCGGGGGACCTGTTCATCTTCGGCCTGGGCGCATTCCTGTGCGCGCACCTGGCCTATCTCAAAGCCTATCTCAGTGATTGCCGGCGCCTGGCGGTGCTGGCGCTGATGCTGGCCCTCGGCGTCGGGACGATCCTGTTGAGTGTTCTGATTGCCCATGGCCTGGGCGACCTGTTGGTACCGGTAGTGGTTTACGCGCTGGTGATCAGCGCCATGCTCTGGCGTGCATTGGCGCGCTTGGGCAGCGCTGTGCCGAAACGCTCGGCACTGCTGGCGGCGGCGGGTGCAGTGTCGTTTGTGTTTTCCGACACGTTGATCGGTATCAATCGGTTTGTACTGGCGTTCGATGCGGCCCCCTATCTGCTGATCACCACCTATTGGCTCGGGCAATGGGGCATCACCGCCTCTGCTTTCCATCAGACAACCCGCGCATCCGAAGACCAACTTGGCTAAAATGCCGGCCTTTCCCCCATCGTCGCCGGAACAGCCGTGAGCAAAGAACCCGATCGCCTATTCGCCCAGCCCCTGCCCCAGGTGCCGGACTTCGCCTTTAACGAGGATGTGGT
Source organism: Pseudomonas khavaziana (assembly GCF_036704165.1). Taxonomy (NCBI): domain Bacteria; kingdom Pseudomonadati; phylum Pseudomonadota; class Gammaproteobacteria; order Pseudomonadales; family Pseudomonadaceae; genus Pseudomonas; species Pseudomonas khavaziana. Next base: position 1,440,486 of record NZ_CP129946.1, on the reverse strand, counting down.
GCGGGTGTTCCCGGACATGATCAAGCGCTCGGTGCCGGGTTACCCGACCATCGTCGAGAACCTCGGCGTGCTGGCCGCGCAATTTGCCCAACCCAACAGTGTGTTGTATGACCTGGGTTCATCCCTGGGTGCCGTCACTCAGGCCCTGCGTCGCCATGTACGCACCGATGGCTGCCGGGTCATCGCTGTGGATAACTCGGCGGCGATGGTCGAGCGCTGCCGGGAATACCTCAATGGCCAGGACTCGATGTTCCAGGAGCTGCTGCCGGTCGAGGTGATCGAGGGCGATATTCTCGCCCTGCAGTTCCAGCCCGCCTCGGTGGTGGCGCTGAACTTCACCCTGCAATTTGTCGTCCCTGACGAACGCCTGGCGTTGCTAGGGCGTATCCGCCAATCGTTGCTGCCGGGCGGGGCGTTGATTCTTTCGGAAAAGCTGCGCTTCAACGATGTCGAAGAACACGCACTGCTGACCGACCTGCATATCGCGTTCAAACGCGCCAACGGCTACAGCGAACTGGAAATCGCCCAGAAGCGCAGCGCCATCGAAAACGTCATGAAGCCCGACAGCCTCGAAGAACACCGCGAACGCCTGCTGGCGGCGGGGTTCTCGAAAGTCGTGCCGTGGTTCCAGTGTCTTAACTTTGCCTCGTTGATTGCCTTGCCATGATTGATTTGTCCCCCCTCGCCCGCCACCTGGTCGGCACTCCCTTGGCCGTGTGGGCCCAAGGTCTGCAAGCGCAGCTCGATAGCAAGATGGAAAAGGGCCACGGCGATCTGGAACGATGGCAGAGCGCGCTGGATGCGCTGCCGCAGATCCAGCCCAGCGAAGTCGACCTGCTCCATGGCCTGGTGCTGGATACCGACTGCGACGACGCCACCCGTGCGCAAATGCACACCGCCCTGATGGGCCTGAGCCCCTGGCGCAAAGGCCCATTCCACCTGTTCGGCGTGCATGTTGATACCGAATGGCGTTCGGACTGGAAGTGGTCGCGGGTCGCGCCGCACCTGGACCTGAACGGCAAGCGCATCCTCGATGTCGGTTGCGGCAACGGGTACTACATGTGGCGCATGCTCGGCGCCGGGGCCGACAGCGTGATTGGCGTAGACCCGAACTGGTTGTTCTTCTGCCAGTTCCAGGCGGTGCAGCGTTACCTGTCCGAGCCCCGGGCCTGGCACCTGCCATTCCCGTTCGAAGATTTGCCGGCGAACCTGGAAGGCTTTGATACGGTGTTTTCCATGGGCGTGTTCTACCACCGCCGCTCGCCCATCGAGCATTTGCTGGCGTTGAAAGACACCTTGGTCAAGGGCGGCGAACTGGTTCTGGAAACCCTGGTGGTGGAAGGCGATCAGCAGCAGGTACTGGTGCCGGAAGATCGCTACGCACAGATGCGTAACGTGTGGTTCCTGCCCTCGGTGCCGGCGTTGATGCTGTGGCTGCGCCGTGCCGGATTCAGTGAGGTGAGGTGCGTAGATGTGAGCGTGACCACGGTTGAGGAACAGCGTGGGACGGAGTGGATGAAGTACCAGTCCCTGAGTGACTTCCTCGATCCAGAGGATCACAGCAAGACCATCGAGGGGCTGCCGGCGCCGATGCGGGCGGTGATCATCGCCAAGAAGTAATCACTGAATAGATGAAGATCCAAATGTGGGAGGGGGCTTGCTCCCGATAGCAGAGTGTCAGCCACCACATTTATGGCTGATACACCGCTATCGGGAGCAAGCCCCCTCCCACATTTTTGTCCTCAGTGTTCTTTAGAGTGGTGGCTTGGCCCGGCGAGCCTTGAAGAACTCACTCAACACCATGCCGCACTCCTCGGCCAGCACGCCGCCTTCAAACAGCACTTTATGGTTGAGAAAGCCCTGGGTAAAAAACTGCCCCTGACTCTGCACGATCCCGGCCTTGGGCTCCAGTGCGCCGTACACCACCCTTGCGATGCGCGAATGCACGATCAACCCGGCGCACATGCTGCACGGCTCCAGGGTCACATACAGCGTGCTGCCCACCAGGCGATAGTTACTGATCGCCTGGGCGGCAGCGCGGATCGCGACCATTTCGGCATGGGCGCTGGGGTCGTTGCCGCTGATCGGGCAATTGAAGCCGCGCCCGATGATTTCACCGTCCTGCACCAGCACCGCACCTACCGGCACTTCGCCCAACGCCGCTCCTTGGGCAGCAAGGGCAAGGGCTTCGCGCATGAAATCCTGGTCGCGGCTGCGATCGATAATCGCCGCGGGGCGAATCTGGCGCATCACACCACCTCGATGGCGGCCATCAGGCCGGTTTCCATATGGTCGATCACATGGCAATGGAACATCCACACCCCCGGGTTATCCGCCACCAACGCCACACGGGCGCGTTCGTTCTTGCCCAGCAGGTAGGTGTCGGTGAAATACGGAATCACCTTGTGGCGGTTCGAAGCGATCACCTTGAAGCTCATGCCGTGCAAGTGGATCGGGTGCTGGTACTGAGTCATGTTCTTCAATTCGAAGATGTAGCTCTTGCCCTTCTCAAGCTTGGCAATCGGGCGGTCGGCGCAGGTCTTGTCGGTGATGTCCCAGGCCTGGCCGTTGATCTGCCACAGGCTTGGCGGCTTGCCGTTGTCGACGTTGACCGACACCGAACCGACCCATTCGAAATTGAAGTTGAGTTTCTCCGCATTGGCCAGGTCCGGCTCGGCAATCGGATTAGCCGGTAATGCCGGAGGCCATTGGGTGGGCGCGTCGGTATTGGCGACCGAACGGAAGGTGCCAAGGCGCACCGGGCCGTTGCGGATCGACAATTCTTCACCCGCCGGCGGTGCCTTAATCGCCAGGCAGATACGCATGCCCGGGCCCAGCCAGTATTCCTTGCCCAACGGGCGCGGCTCGATGGGGTTGCCATCCAGCGCGTAGATCTGCGCTTCGACGCCGGGGATGTTAAGACGATAGGTCAGGGTGTTGTCGAGGTTGAGCAGGCGCACCCGGGTAATCTGCCCGGCGGGGAGATCGACGACCGCCTGGGACACCCCGTTGATTGTCGACAAGCGCCCCGCCGTACCGCCACGCGCTGCTTCACGGGGGATGCTGAAGGCGACGAAGGCGCCCTCTTCGTCCACATGCCAGCTTTTCAGGCTGAGGGTGCGCTCGTAGTTGAAACCGGTGGGCTCGCGCTCTTCGATGATCAGCGGGCCGACCAGGCCACGGCCGAGTTCTTCGCTGCTGTTCACATGGGGGTGATACCAGTAGCTACCGGCGTCGGGCACACGGAATTGGTAGTCGAAGTATTCGCCTGGCAATACCGGCAACTGCGAGACGTAGGGCACGCCGTCCATTTCCAGCGGCAGGCGGATGCCATGCCAGTGAATGGTGGTGGCAACCGGCAGGTGGTTGATGAAGCGTACCCGCAGCCATTCGCCTTGGCGCACACGCAGCTCGGTGCCAGGCGCCGAAGGGCCGAATGCCCAAGCCTCGGTCTTATGGCCCGGCACCAGCTCCACATCCAGGGGCGCGGCAATCAGTTGGTAATCGCTTCCTGCGTTGGCATCGGCAACCTTGCCCAGCCAGTAGCGGTAGGCGCCACCAGCACCCACACCGACTACTGCCAGGCCGGCAAGGCCACCGAGGATCTGTCGACGGGAAAACGATTGGGACACAACAACCTCACGTATTTGCCGCAGGCACGGGGCCTGCAAAGGGCAGATACGATACACCTGCGGGGGCTAAACAGTAAGGGTTCGCATTGCCGCACAGCGCAATTGTGGATGTCGATAAAGATCAACATGTGAGAGGGGGCTTGCTCCCGATGGCGGTGGGTCAGCTAAAAACATGCTGACTGACACACTGCTATCGGGAGCAAGCCCCCTCCCACATTGTGAACTTCATTGTGGCTTATATTGTGTTTGCTTAGGTTCTGGCAGCCGCCAGGATCAGCGCCTTCATCTCAGCAACCGCACCTTTGAAACCAACGAACAACGCATGCGCCACCAGCGCATGGCCGATGTTCAGTTCGTTGATGCCCTTGATCGCGGCCACCGCTTCGACGTTGTGATAGTGCAGGCCATGACCGGCATTGACGATCAGGCCTTCGTTGAGCCCGCAGTTCACGCCGTCGATGATGCGCTGCAGCTCATCAGCCACTTCGGTCGGGGTGGTGGCATCGGCGTAACGGCCGGTGTGCAGTTCGATGGCCGGGGCACCGACACGGCGCGAGGCTTGGATCTGGCGTTCGTCGGCGTCGATAAACAAGGATACTTCGCTGCCGATCTTCGACAGCCGCTCCACCGCGGCCTTGATCCGTGCTTCTTGACCTGCGACATCAAGGCCGCCCTCGGTCGTCAGTTCCTGGCGGGTTTCCGGCACCAGGCAGATATGCGCCGGGCGGATGCGTTCGGCAAACGCCATCATTTCTTCGGTAACGCCCATTTCGAAATTCATGCGCGTTTGCAGCACGTCCTTGAGCAGCAACACATCGCGCTCCTGGATGTGGCGACGATCTTCGCGCAGGTGCACGGTGATGCCGTCAGCACCCGCTTCTTCGGCGTCCAGCGCAGCTTTGACCGGGTCAGGGTAACGGGTGCCCCGGGCCTGGCGCAGGGTGGCGACGTGGTCGATGTTGACGCCAAGAAGAATGCGATTGCTGGTGGTCACGGAAGCGCTCCTGAAAAGGGAAAGAATCGGTGCACAGCATACACGGGGATGTCAGGGCTTTCGAAACAACTCGCGACTGACCAGCGGCCGCCCGCCCAGATGCACGGCCAGGGCCTGGCGCATCAAACGCTTGGCGGCGGACAAGGCACCCGGCGCGGTCCAATCCGCTTCGCTCATGGCCAGCAGCTCGCAGCCCTGGAACAGGCCCGGTTGCAGCAGGAACACGCGCTCCAGGCCAGCGTCCACTTGCAGGCGGTACATGCCATCGGCGGCGATGGGCTCGCCGTGCATGTCATTGCTCAACTCAAAGCCGTAGCCAAGGTCGTCGAGCAAGCGCCATTCGAAGGCGCGCAGCAACGGCTCCAGGGGCCGGCCTTCGGCCAGGGCCAGCAACGTGGCGGCGTAGTGATCGAAGACCGCCGGGTGCGGGTCTTCGGCGGGCAACAGGCGGATCAGCAGTTCATTGAGGTAAAGGCCACTGAACAGTGCATCGCCGTTGAGCCAGGCAGAGGTGCCGACGCTTTCCAGGCGGCCGACGTTTTTCAGCTCGCCTTTGCCACGAAACTCCACATCCAGGGCCACGAATGGCCGCGCCAACGTCCCCGCCTTGCCTCGCGCACTGCGCAACACCGCACGCAGGCGGCCCTGGGGCGTGAGGAAGTCCACCAAAGCGCTGGTCTCACGATAGGCGCGGCTGTGCAGCACGTAGGCGAGTTGGCTGGGAGGCGGGGATTGAGACATGGATGCTCACTGTTGGAATGCATTTTTGAAAACGACACAAACCCAATGTGGGAGGGGGCTTGTCCCCGATTGCAGTGTGTCAGTCACTTAATGGTTAACTGACCCACCGCTATCGGGAGCAAGCCCCCTCCCACATTTTCAGCCCTGTGGTGCATTCGAGACCTTACAGGTCGCCATAGCCCAGGGAGCGCAGTGCACGCTCGTCATCGGACCAGCCGCCCTTAACCTTCACCCACAGGTTAAGCATGATCTTGGAGTCGAACAGCAATTCCATATCCTTGCGCGCTTCGGTGCCGATGCGCTTGATGCGCTCGCCCTTGTCGCCAATGATGATTTTCTTCTGGCCGTCACGTTCGACGAGGATCAGCGCATGGATATGCAGGGTCTTGCCCTGCTGCTTGAACTCTTCGATTTCCACGGTGATCTGGTACGGCAGCTCGGCGCCCATCTGGCGCATGATTTTCTCGCGCACCAGTTCGGCGGCAAGGAAGCGGCTGCTGCGGTCGGTGATCTGGTCTTCCGGGAAGAAATGCTCGTTCTCCGGCAGGTAACCGGCGATCACACGCTCCAGGGCTTCGAGGTTGTGGCCGTGCTGGGCCGAGATCGGCATGATCTGGGCGTTCGGCAGTTGTTCCTGCAGCCAGCTCAGGTGCGGCATCAGCTCGGCTTTGTCTTCGATACGGTCGGTCTTGTTCAACGCGACGATCAACGGGCCGGTGACGTACTGCACGCGTTCGAGGACCATCTGGTCTTCGTCGGTCCACTTGGTGCGGTCGACCACGAAGATCACCACGTCGACGTCTTTCAACGCCGCCGAAGCGGTCTTGTTCATGTAGCGGTTCAGGGCTTTCTCGCCGCCTTTGTGCATGCCCGGGGTGTCGACGTAGACCGCTTGCACGTTGCCTTCGGTCTTGATGCCCAGCATGTTGTGGCGGGTGGTCTGGGGCTTACGCGAGGTGATCGCGAGCTTCTGGCCGAGGATGTGGTTGAGCAGCGTGGACTTGCCCACGTTCGGGCGGCCGACGATGGCAACATAGCCACAGCGTGTTGCGGTTGAATCAGTCATGGCCATTCTCCACGCCCAGGGCAATCAGTGCTGCAGCGGCCGCTACCTGTTCGGCAATACGACGGCTCACACCCTGACCTCGGCTTTTTTCGTTCAATAAGGTGACTTCACATTCCACGAAGAACACGCGGCAATGAGGCTCACCCTGGATATCCACCACTTCGTAGCGTGGCAGTTCGCAACCGCGGGACTGCAGGTATTCCTGCAGGCGGGTCTTGGGATCTTTGTTGGTGTCGACCAGTGTCAGGCTTTCGATTTCCGAAGCCAGCCAGGCAACCACGCGCTCCTTGGCCGTCTCCATGCCTGCATCAAGGTAGATCGCACCGATCAATGCTTCCAGGGCATCGGCCAGAATCGACTCGCGACGAAAACCGCCGCTTTTCAACTCACCGGAGCCCAGCCGCAGGTACTCGCCCAGGCCGAACCCCCGGGCCAGCACGGCCAGGGTCTCGCCTTTCACAAGGCGAGCCCGCAGGCGCGAAAGCTGGCCTTCACGTGCTTGCGGAAAACGCTCGAACAGCGCCTCACCGGCGGCGAAATTGAGGATGGCATCACCGAGGAATTCCAGGCGCTCGTTATTGCGCCCTGCAAAGCTGCGGTGTGTGAGGGCAAGGACCATCAATTCCTGGTCCTTGAAGGTATAGCCGAGCTGGCGCTCGAGACGGCTTAGAGAAACGGTCACGGTTTACCCATATCTAGTTGGTGGCACCGGCGGCCATCGACGATTGACGCAATGTTCAAATTCACATCCTGATTGGTGCTGCATGAGGCCGGACGGTTAATTGTCCAAGCCCCAGAAAAGCATTCGGCGCTGTGTTCACAGCGCCGCCTGTATTACTTGATCAGCCCGACCCGCGAGAAGTTCGGCAGGTGGCTGAGCTTGGGTTCCGGCCAACTCATCCAGACCGCGAAGGCTTTGCCGACGATATTCTCGTCGGGCACCATGCCCAGCAGGTCCTTGGGAATATTGGGATCGTCCCAGTAACGGCTGTCGTTGGAGTTGTCGCGGTTGTCGCCCATCATGAAGTAGTGCCCGGCAGGCACTTTCCACTCGCCATCAGGCATCGCGCGGTAGCGGCTCATTTCCTTGCGGATTTCATGCTCTACCGTACCGAGTTTTTCCTGGTACAGCTCGGCGCTGCCCAGGGTGTTGGGCTCGGCGCCCAGCAGCTTCTCGGCCACCGGTTCACCGTTGATCAACAGGCGCTTGTCGCTGGTGTAGCGCACCACGTCGCCCGGCAAGCCGACGACACGCTTGATGTAGTTGACGTTCGGGTCGCTTGGGTAGCGGAACACCATCACATCGCCGCGCTGCGGGTCACCGACCGGGATGACTTTCTTGTCGATCACCGGCAGGCGAATCCCGTAGGAAAACTTGTTCACCAGGATGAAGTCACCCACGTCCAGGGTCGGTTTCATCGACCCCGAAGGGATCTGGAACGGCTCCACAAGAAACGAGCGCAGCACCAGCACGATGAACAACACCGGGAAGAACGACTTGCCGTATTCAACCAGCAAGGGCTCTTTGTTGAGTTTCTCGACCACCACCGCATCGGGCTGGCTGACGCTGCCCTGATAGGAAGCGATGGCTGCCCGCCGACGCGGGGCGAAGAACACCAGATCGAGCAACGCCAGGAAACCACAGACGGCAACGGCGATGACCAGCAACAGCGGGAAATTTAGTGACATAGGACCTAACTATCCAACCTGAGCACCGCAAGGAAGGCTTCTTGTGGAATTTCCACGTTGCCCACTTGCTTCATGCGTTTTTTACCGGCCTTTTGCTTCTCAAGCAGCTTGCGCTTACGGCTAACGTCACCGCCGTAGCATTTGGCCAGTACGTTCTTTCTGAGAGCCTTGACGGAAGTCCGCGCAATGATCTGCCCGCCAATGGCGGCCTGGATCGCGACGTCGAACATCTGGCGCGGAATCAGTTCTTTCATCTTCTCGGTCAACTGGCGACCTTTGTAGTGCGCGTTGTCCTTGTGCACGATCAGTGCCAGGGCATCGACCTTGTCGCCGTTGATCAACACATCCAGTTTCACCAGATTAGCCGATTGGTAACGGTCGAAATGGTAATCCAGCGAAGCATAGCCGCGACTGGTGGATTTGAGTCGGTCGAAGAAGTCCAGGACCACTTCGTTCATCGGCAAGTCGTAGGTCACTTGCACCTGGGTACCGAGGAACAGCATGTCGTGCTGTACGCCACGCTTTTCGATACACAAGGTAATCACGTTGCCCAGGTGTTCCTGTGGCACAAGAATATTGGCGCGCACGATCGGTTCGCGCATGTCTTCGATGGAAGACAGGTCTGGGAGTTTGGACGGGTTGTCGACGTAAATCGTTTCACCGGTTTTCAGCGCCAGCTCAAAAATAACGGTCGGTGCCGTGGTGATCAGGTCCAGGTCGTATTCGCGCTCGAGGCGCTCCTGGATGATTTCCATGTGCAGCATGCCCAGGAACCCGCAGCGGAAGCCGAAGCCCAGGGCATCGGAGCTTTCCGGGGTGTACTGCAACGACGAGTCGTTGAGGGTCAGCTTCTGCAGGGCTTCACGGAAGTCTTCGAAGTCGTCGGAGCTGACCGGGAACAGGCCGGCGTAGACCTGCGGCTGGATACGCTTGAAGCCCGGCAGCATGGCGACGTCGGGGGTAGAGCTCAAAGTCAGGGTGTCACCTACCGGCGCACCGTGGATGTCCTTGATACCCGCGATGATGAAGCCTACTTCACCGGCTTTCAGATCAGTGGTGGCGGTGTGCTTTGGGTTGAATACACCGACGCTGTCCACCAGGTGGATCTTGCCGGTGGACTTGACCAGGATCTTGTCGCCCTTCTTCACCCGGCCATGACGCACGCGTACCAGGGAAACAACCCCCAGGTAATTGTCGAACCAGGAATCGATGATCAACGCTTGCAGCGGATCTTCGTAGTTGCCGGTTGGCGCGGGAATGGTCTTGACCAGGCGCTCGAGCACTTCGTCGACGCCCAGGCCGGTCTTGGCGCTGCACTCGACGGCGTCGGTGGCGTCAATACCGATGATTTTCTCGATTTCTTCCTTGACGCGGTCAGGATCGGCCTGAGGCAGGTCGATCTTGTTCAGTACTGGCATGACCTCCAGGCCCTGCTCGATGGCTGTGTAGCAGTTGGCCACGGACTGGGCTTCAACGCCCTGACCCGCGTCAACTACCAGTAATGCACCTTCGCAGGCTGCCAGGGAGCGGCTGACTTCATAGGTGAAGTCGACGTGGCCTGGGGTGTCAATGAAGTTCAGCTGGTACTTGATACCGTCTTTGGCGGTGTAGTACAGCGTCACGCTGTGGGCCTTGATGGTGATGCCGCGCTCGCGCTCAAGATCCATGGAGTCCAGGACCTGGGCTTCCATTTCACGCTCGGCAAGGCCGCCGCACATCTGGATAAACCGATCGGCCAGCGTCGACTTGCCATGGTCAATGTGGGCGATGATGGAGAAATTGCGGATATGACTCAAATCACTCACGGATCAACACTCAAAAAGGCTGCAGGCAGATTGCCCGCTGAAAAATAGCCGGGAATTGTACCTGATGCTCGGGCCAGGCGTCATCTTTGGTGACCGATACAAAAAAGCCCCACTTTAATGGGGCTTAAGACTGTAGGAGCGAGCTTGCTCGCGAAAATCGCCAACGATAACGCGCTTATTCTGGATAAACGCGGCGTTTCGCAGACTTTCGCGAGCAAGCTCGCTCCTACAGTCAGTGGCATCTCGAGAGCTCGGCTTTCAACCGGCCCGGCGCAGCAGCCAGAACCCGGCCAGGGTACAGATGGCCGTCGGCACCAGCACCGCAAACAGCGGCGAGAAACCGAACACCAGGCTCGAGGGCCCGAGCAAATCCTGGGCGATGCGGAAGGTAAAGCCCACCAGCACGCCGGTGAATACCCGCTGGCCCAGGGTCACGGAGCGCAACGGCCCGAAGATAAAGGAGATCGCCATCAACACCAGCGCGGCGGTAACCACCGGCTGCAGCACCTTGACCCAGAACGCCAGCCAGTAGCGGCCGTTGTTCAGGCCCTGGTCCTTGAGGTAATGGATATAGCTCCACAAACCAGAGATCGGCAGGGCTTCCGGAACCATGACCACCGTATTGAGCAATTCCGGCTTCAGGGCGATATCCCATTGCTCGGTCGGCACGTTGATCACTTCGGTGCTGGACTTGGTGCCCTGGCCCACATTACGGAAATAAGTGGTGGTGACATCGCTCAACTGCCATTGCTCGGCGCTGTATTGCGCGCGCTTGGCAAAGCTGGAGGACAGCATGTGCCGCTCTTTATCGAACGTGTAGCGGGTCACCCCGATCAGCAGGCCGCCTGGCTGCACGGCGTTGATGTGGATGAACTCGTCACCCTGGCGGTGCCACAGGCCGTGCTTGGCGCTTTGCGCATCGCCCGACCCCTGGGCCAGGGCGCGATTGGCCTGGGCGGTGGCTTCCGCCGGAGGCGCGACGTATTCGCCGATCAGCACACTGCACGCCATCAGCAGCAGCATCGGCTTCATCACCGCCCAGACGATACGACCAATGGAAACGCCAGCGGCGCGCATGATGGTCAGTTCGCTGTTGCTGGCCAGGGTGCCCAGGCCGATCAGACAGCCAATCAGCGCGGCCATCGGCATCATGTCGTAGAGGCGACGCGGCGCAGTCAGTGCCACGTAGCTCAGTACATCCGAGACCGTGTAGGTGTCGGTGACGTTGCCCACTTCATCAATGAAGGCGAACAGCAAGGCCAGGCCGAGGATGATGCCCAATACCGCCAGGATGGCGATCAGTACGCTGCTACCAATGTAGCGATCAAGCTTAGCCACGAGCCAACTCCTTCAGGCCACGACGGCTCTTCATTTTCAAACGGATAGGTTCCCAGTAGAGCAGCCCCAGGCCGATCATCAGGAAAACCCCGTGTACCCACCACAGGCCCAGGGCCGGCGGCAACTTGCCCTTCTCCAGGGAACCACGGGCAGAAATCAGGATGGTCAGGTAGGCCATGTACAGCAGGATCGCCGGCAGCAACTTGAGGAAACGCCCCTGGCGCGGATTGACGCGCGACAGCGGCACGGCCATCAGGGTCACGATAAACACCAGCAGCGGCAGAGACAGGCGCCATTGCAACTCGGCGATGGAGCGCAATTCCGGGCTGCCGAACAGCGATGAGGTGGGCAGCGCGTCGCGGTCGGTGACCTCGTCACTGATCTCGGCCTTGGGCAGCATGACGCCGTAGGTGTCGTACTTGATCGCCCGATAATCCGCCAGGCCAGGGCTGCCGTCGTAGCGGTAGCCATTTTCCAGGATCAGGTAGCGGTTGCCATCGGGGCGGATTTCCTGGCGCCCGCTGTCGGCCACCAGGATCGAAATGCCACGGTCCTTCTGATTCTGGCCGAGGTTCTTCTGGGAGATGAACACGCCGCCGAGGTTGGAACGGTCATCGGTCATGGTTTCGGTATAGGTCACCCGCGTGCCATCGTTGAGCGCCTGGAAGCGGCCGGGCTCGAGGGTGTCGAACTCAGTCATCGCATCCTGCTTGTTCAGCAGCAACTGGAATTGCATGGCCCCCTGGGGCGCCAGGCTCATGCTCAACCAGGCGACCACCAGGGCAACGCCGGCGGCCGGCACCATGGTCATGGCCAGCAGGCGCTGCTGGCTCATGCCGGTGGCCGACAGCACGGTCATTTCACTCTCGAGGTACAGCCGGCCATAGGCCAGCAATATGCCGAGAAACAGCCCGAGCGGCAGGATCAGCTGCAGCATGCCGGGCATCCGGTAGCCCATGATCAGGAACAGTGAACCTGGATCCAGGGCGCCAGCGGCGGCCTGGGCCAGGAACTTGACGAAACGACCACTCATGATGATGACCAGCAATACCGCACTCACGGCACTCAGGGTCAACAGGACTTCGCGGGACAGATAACGGAAGACGATCAAACCAGACACTCCAGGGTTGTCAGGCTAAGGCGGCCAAACAAGCAAGCATACCGAGTCAGCCCGTTTGCGCGGGCCGGCTAAAAAGATGGGGCATTATCCTGTGATTGTTCGCGCCTGTCACGGAGCTTACTCATGCGCACGCACAAAGCGTGCGCCAAGGGTTGTCAGGCTCCGCTGGCGAGGTTCAAACTGCGGCCTTTGTCGCGGGCGGCTTACAACGCCGCCAAGCTTTAAAGCCTGGGTACAAACGCCAGGCTCACCGACCTTATAAGGGACCCGAAAATGGAATTGGTTGTAAAAAGCGTTAGCCCCGAAACGTTGAAAACCGCCACCCTCGTGGTCGCTGTCGGCGAAGGCCGCAAACTCGGCGTCGCCGCCAAGCAACTGGACGAACTCAGCGGTGGCGCGATCAGCGCCGTGCTCAAGCGCGGCGACCTGGCCGGCAAGGTCGGCCAGAGCCTGCTGTTGCAGAGCCTGCCGAACCTCAAGGCTGATCGCGTTTTGCTGGTGGGCGTGGGCAAGGACGCCGAACTGGGCGACCGTCCATTCCGCAAGATCGTCAGCGGCATCCTCAGCACCCTCAAGGGCCTGGGCGGCACCGATGCGGCACTGGCACTTGACGAAATCATCGTCAAGGGCCGTGACAGCTACGGCAAGACCCGCCTGTTGGCCGAAAGCCTGGTGGACGGCGGCTATACCTTCGACCAGTTCAAGAGCCAGAAGGCCGAACCCCGTGCGCTGAAGAAGATCACCCTGCTGACCATCAAGGCGGCCCAGGCTGAAGTCGAGCGCGCCGTGACCCACGCCCAGGCCATCGCCAAGGGCATGTCGTTCACCCGCGACCTGGGCAACCTGCCGCCGAACATCTGCCACCCGACTTTCCTCGGCGAACAGGCCAAGGCGCTGGGCAAGGAGTTCAAGGGCCTGAAAGTCGAAGTGCTCGACGAGAAGAAGATCAAGGAACTGGGCATGGGTTCGTTCTATGCCGTGGGCCAGGGCAGCGATCAGCCGCCACGCCTGATCGTGATGCAATACAACGGCGCCAAGAAGTCCGAAAAGCCTTATGCCCTGGTGGGTAAAGGCATTACCTTCGACACCGGCGGCATCAGCCTCAAGCCGGGCGCCGGCATGGACGAGATGAAGTACGACATGGGCGGCGCCGCCAGCGTATTCGGCACCCTACGTGCGGTGCTGGAACTCAAGCTGCCGGTCAACCTGGTGTGCATCCTGGCGTGCGCCGAGAACATGCCGAGCGGCGGCGCGGCCCGCCCTGGCGATATCGTCACGACCATGAGCGGCCAGACCGTGGAAATCCTCAACACCGACGCTGAAGGCCGCCTGGTGCTGTGCGATGCCCTGACCTATGCCGAACGCTTCAAGCCACAAGCAGTGATCGACATCGCGACCCTGACCGGTGCCTGCATCGTTGCCCTGGGCTCCCACACCTCGGGCCTGCTGGGCAACAACGACGAACTGATCGAGCAACTGCTCAGCGCGGGCAAGGCCGCCGATGATCGCGCCTGGCAACTGCCGCTGTTCGATGAGTATCAGGAACAGCTGGACAGCCCGTTCGCCGACATCGCCAACATTGGTGGCCCGAAAGCCGGCACCATCACGGCGGCCTGCTTCCTGTCGCGTTTTGCCAAGAACTTCAACTGGGCGCACCTGGACATCGCCGGCACGGCCTGGACCAGCGGCGGCAAGGACAAGGGCGCCACTGGCCGCCCAGTGCCGCTGCTGACCCAGTACCTGCTGGACCGCGCCAAAGCCTAAGCGCCACCGGCCCATCTGTAGGAGCGAGCTTGCTCGCGAAGATCGCCAACGATAACGCGCCCATCCCGGATGAACGCGGTGTCTCTGGTTTTTCGCGAGCACGCTCGCTCCTACAGGACTGGCGGGCCAGCACCAGGAACTGCAATGACCCAAGTCGACTTCTATATATTGCCCAGCGCCGATCCCCTCGCGCGCCTGGACTTTGCCTGCAAGCTCACCGAAAAAGCCTGGCGCATGGGCCACCGCATCTACCTGCATTGCAGCGATGCAACCCAACGTGACGAACTGGATGCCCGCCTGTGGCGCTTCAAGGGCGAAAGCTTCGTGCCCCACGGCCCCGCCGAATCCGAACCCGAAAGCCCGATTGTCCTGGGTTTGGGGGACAGTTGCGGCGATCACCAGGACCTGCTGGTCAACCTTGACCTGAAAGTACCGGCCTTTGCCAAGGCGTTTGCCCGCGTGGCGGAAGTGGTGGTGGAAGACCCGGCTATTCGTCAGGCCGCGCGGGAGAGTTTCCGTTTCTACCGTGAACAGGGCTATTCTTTGCAGGATCACCGGCTACAACGACTCTGAGTACACGATGGACACTCCCAACCCGCTGAAAAAAGACGACCACCTGCTGGACGACCTTGAGTCGATCCGCCAGTTGCTGGGTGATGACAACTTGCAGCCGCCGCTGCTGACCGACACGGTGGACGGCGAGGTACAGATTCCGCTGTTGTTCGATATGGTCAGCGGCAAGCCCGCCGCGCCGGAGCCTGTCGCCGAGCCCGCGCCAGCAGCTGAAAAAGCACCCGACGCCCTGCTGCTGCACCTGGACAACGAACTGCGCGCTGCCGCCCAATTGATCATGCAGGACGTGATCGATGATTTTGCGCCGCATATCGAAACCGAGATCAAGCGGCGGATGGATGCGCGCATGGAACGGTTGCTCAGCCAATACCAGTCCTGAGCCACACTGATATTTCCTGTGGGAGGGGGTTTGCTCCCGATAGCGGTGTATCAGCCGATGATTCGGTGGCTGACACTCAGCAATCGGGAGCAAGCCCCCTCCCACATTAGTTTTGCATCAGCCTTAAGTCCGTCTTCAACTCGCCCTCCTCGTCCTGCCCCGTTATACTTGCCGGCTTTCCTGAATAAATGCCAACTAGGGTCCCGCCGCGCATGGATAAGACCTATCAGCCCCACGCTATCGAAACTTCCTGGTACAACACCTGGGAGTCCGAGAACTATTTCGCCCCACAAGGTGCCGGCGATTCCTACACCATCATGATTCCGCCACCGAACGTCACTGGCAGCCTGCACATGGGCCATGGCTTCAACAATGCGATCATGGATGCTTTGATCCGTTTCCGCCGCATGCAGGGCCGCAACACCCTGTGGCAACCGGGCACCGACCACGCCGGTATCGCCACCCAGATGCTGGTGGAACGTCAACTCGAAGCCACCGGCCAGAGCCGCCACGACCTGGGGCGCGAGAAATTCCTGGAAAAAATCTGGGAATGGAAAGACCAGTCCGGCGGCAATATCAGCCGTCAGATCCGTCGCCTGGGTTCGTCCGTAGACTGGAGCCGCGAGCGCTTCACCATGGACGATGGCCTGTCGGAAGCCGTTAAGGAAGCTTTCGTGCGCCTGCATGAAGACGGCCTGATCTACCGCGGCAAGCGCCTGGTCAACTGGGACACTAAGTTGCACACGGCCATTTCCGACCTCGAAGTGGAAAACCACGACGAAAAAGGCTTCCTGTGGAACCTCAAGTACCCGCTGGCTGACGGCGCCAAGACCGCCGAAGGCAACGACTACCTGATCGTCGCCACCACGCGTCCGGAAACCATGCTGGGCGACGCCGCCGTCGCGGTTAACCCAAACGACGAGCGCTACCAGGCGCTGATCGGCAAGTTCGTCGAACTGCCGCTGGTTGGGCGTCGCATCCCGATTATCGCCGACGACTACTGCGACCCTGAATTCGGCACCGGCTGCGTGAAAATCACCCCGGCCCACGATTTCAACGACTACGAAGTCGGTAAGCGCCACAACCTGCCGCTGCTGAACATCTTCGACAAGAACGCCGCCGTGTTGCCGGCCTGCCAGGTATTTAACCTGGACGGTACGCTGAACGACAGCGTCGACGGCAAGATCCCGGCCGAATACGCCGGTCTCGACCGCTTCGAAGCGCGCAAGCAGATCGTTGCCGCGTTCGACGCTGCCGGGTTGCTGGTCAGCGTTGACGACCACGGCCTGAAAGTGCCGAAGGGCGACCGCTCCGGCACCGTGATCGAGCCGTGGCTGACCGACCAGTGGTACGTATCCACCAAGCCGCTGGCCGAGCCTGCGATTGCCGCCGTGGAAGATGGCCGTATCCAGTTCGTGCCCAAGCAGTACGAAAACATGTACTTCTCGTGGATGCGCGACATCCAGGATTGGTGCATCAGCCGCCAGCTGTGGTGGGGCCACCGCATCCCGGCCTGGTACGACGAGTCGGGCAAGGTCTACGTTGGCCGCGACGAAGCCGAAGTACGTGCCAAGCACAACCTGGGCCCGGACATTGCACTGCAACAGGACAACGACGTACTCGACACCTGGTTCAGCTCGGGCCTGTGGACTTTCTCCACCCTGGGCTGGCCGCAGCAGACCGAGTTCCTGAAGAAATTCCACTCCACCGACGTGCTGGTTACCGGCTTCGATATCATTTTCTTCTGGGTTGCCCGGATGATCATGCTCACCATGCATTTGGTGAAGAACGAAGACGGCACCCCGCAGGTACCGTTCAAGACCGTGTACGTGCACGGCCTGGTACGCGACGGCCAGGGCCAGAAGATGTCCAAGTCCAAGGGCAACGTCCTGGACCCGCTGGACATCATCGACGGCATCGACCTGGAAACCCTGGTGCAGAAACGCACTTCGGGCCTGATGCAGCCGAAGCTGGCGAAAAAGATCGAGAAGCAGACCCGCGATGAGTTCGCAGATGGCATCGCCAGCTACGGCACCGACGCCCTGCGCTTCACCTTCTGCTCCCTGGCCTCTACCGGTCGCGACATCAAGTTCGACATGGGCCGCGTCGAAGGCTATCGCAACTTCTGCAACAAGATCTGGAACGCTGCACGCTACGTGCTGGACAAAGGCGAAGACTGCGGTCAGAACGGCGAAGCCTATGAGCTGAGCCTGGCCGACCGCTGGATCATCTCGCAGCTGCAACGCACTGAAGCCGAAGTGACCCGCCAGCTCGACCAGTTCCGTTTCGACCTGGCCGCACAGGCGCTGTACGAGTTCATCTGGAACCAGTATTGCGACTGGTACCTGGAACTGTCCAAGCCCGTGCTGTGGGATGAAAACGCACCGGTCGAACGCCAGCGCGGCACCCGTCGTACCCTGGTGCGCGTGCTGGAAGTCGCGTTGCGCCTGGCGCACCCGTTCATGCCGTTCATCACCGAAGAAATCTGGCAGCGCCTGGCGCCGCTGGCCGGTATCGAAGGCAAGACCATCATGCTGCAACCTTGGCCGGTGGCCAATGAAGCACGCATCGATGCGGCCGCCGAAAGCGATATCGAGTGGCTCAAGACCCTGATGCTCGGCACGCGCAACATCCGCGCCGAGATGAACATCGGCCCGGGTAAGCCATTGGCGGTGTTCGTCAAAAACGCCAGCGCTGAAGATCAGCGTCGCCTCAGCGAGAACGACGCGCTGCTCAAGAAGTTGGCGAAGCTGGAGTCGATCACCGTATTGGCTGCCGATGCCGAAGCACCGTTGTCTGCCACCGCGTTGGTCGGCGATATGGAAGTGCTGGTGCCGATGGCCGGGCTGATCGACAAGGACGCGGAACTGGCCCGTCTCGACAAGGAAATTGCTCGCTTGCAAGGCGAAGTACAGCGCGTGGGCGGCAAGCTGTCCAACGCGGCGTTCGTCGACAAGGCACCGGCCGAAGTGATCGACAAGGAACGCGCCAAGTTGGCCGAAGCTGAACAGGCTTTGGGCAAGTTGGCCGAGCAACATGCGCGGATCTCCAGCCTGTAAGGTTTGACTCGCGTGAAAAAAGAGACCTCCGGGTCTCTTTTTTTTGCCTATGCGGGAGGGGGCTTGCTCCCGATAGCGCTGGATCAGTCTCAATATTCTTGACTGTCACACCGCTATCGGGAGCACGCCCCCTCCCACATTTGACCGGGTTGAGCTCAGGATGTGTGACAATGGCCGCCACTTTGAGCCAACACCAGAATCAACATGACCGCCCCCACTACGCCTAAACCTCCGCGCAAGAAGCCCAAATCCGCTACCCCGGCCAAGCCCGTGGCTCCGCGCAAAGAGGCTACCCTGCACCCGCGCAACCGCCACACGGGCCGTTACGACTTCCCGGCGTTGATCAAGACCACGCCAGAGCTGGCGCAATTCGTGATCATCAATCCCTATGGCAAGGAGAGCATCGACTTTGCCAGCCCGGATGCAGTGCGCGTGTTCAACCGGGCCTTGCTCAAGTCGTTCTATGGCATCGAGCATTGGGACATCCCGGCCGATTACCTGTGCCCGCCGGTGCCGGGGCGTGCCGACTATGTGCATTTTCTCGCCGACCTGCTGGCCAGCGTCAACGACGGCAAGATCCCGCGCGGCTCCATCGTCAAGGTGCTGGACATCGGCATGGGCGCCAACTGCGTCTACCCGCTGATTGGGTATATGGAGTACCGCTGGAACTTCCTGGGCTCGGAAGTCGACCCCATCGCCGTGGCCGCCGCCAAGGCCATTGTGCAGTCCAATGACCTGGGCAAGGTCATCCAACTGCGCCAACAGCCCAACCCCAAGCAGATCCTGCTGGGCTTGCTGGAGCCGGGCGAGCGCTATGACCTGACCATGTGCAACCCGCCCTTCCATGCGTCCATGGACGAGGCCACCAAAGGCAGCGAGCGCAAGTGGCGTGCCCTGGGCAAGGCCGATCCGAAACGCAAGTTGCCAGTGCTCAACTTCGGTGGCCAATCGGCCGAGCTGTGGTGTGAAGGCGGCGAAGCGCGCTTTGTGACGCAGCTGATCGCCGAAAGTGCGCATTTTGCCCACAAGGTGTTGTGGTTCAGCACCCTGGTGTCAAAAGCGTCAAACCTGCCCGCGATCCAGACCGCACTGAAAAAAGTCGGCGTGCTGGAAAGCCAGGTGGTGGAGATGTCCCAGGGGCAGAAGCAAAGCCGGTTTGTGGCGTGGACGTTCCAGACCAAGAATGAGCAGCAGATCTGGCGAGCATCTCGGTGGGTCAGGTAGAACATTGAGTATGGCGTTCAGTTGAAACGCCCAAAGTGCCAGCAAATCGATTAAACGCGCCCTTACTCGATCACACGATAGACCGGTAAGGGCGCTGGAGGCCAGTTAGGAGAATTCGCAAATTCCACCGCTAGACAAAGTCAGGTCAAGACGCACCGTTTTAACAGGCGAATGAGCGACATTACCGCTCGCGTCGGCATACGAATAACTTAACTTCAACTCACCACGCCGCACCGGGGCAAGTATCTCGCTATAAGGCCCCAGGAATATCTGATTATTAGCGTCTGGCTTTGCAGGAATGTCGCTGTTGACGTTCGTCCCTCCTGACGCTGAGTCTGCGGTGGCCTTCCAATGGAATGCCACCTCGTGCTCGATGCCGGGCACCTGAACCAAGATACCGAAAGCAGCATCTTCTTTTCTAATGGTGGCACAGGAAATAAAGCCGCTTTCACTCAGATGCAAAATTTCGGGTACAGGAAGCTGTTCGTTGGACATGTTCGCCTCTCAAATAAGCGGTTGTCAGCCCCGCTCATCTTCAAGCAGGGCATTGATCCATAGGACTTAAAAGCACCGGTCGCGACTTGATTAACTGCTTTTGATCGGCACGCGTCTACTGTGAACCTTGACAGTGGTGAACCATCCAAATAGCTGTTACCCCGACTCATCCGGTTGAATATCCCTGCTTGCACTTTCCATCAGGCAACAAAAAACCGTGCCCGGATCACTCCGAAGCACGGTTTTTTTTTACTGCGTCTTACTTGTTAACAGCGTCGGTCAGGCCTTTAGCCACAACCAGCTTGATAACTTTCTTGGCAGCGATTTCGATGGCAGCGCCAGTCGAAGGGTTACGGCCAGTACGGGCAGGACGCTCGGTCACTTTCAGCTTGCCAATGCCTGGCAGAGTGATTTCGCCGCCGTTTTCCAGCTGATCAGCAACGATCTGGCCCAGTTGGTCCAGAGCAGCACGCGCGGTGGTTTTTGGCGCGTCGATAGCTTCAGCGATATCAGCGATCAGTTGGTCTTTAGTCAAAGCCATTGTGGTGTTCCTTCCCTATCAAATTCATATGGATTGCAGAGTGCAGTGTCAGCCGTCGAGCCTGGCCGTCATGGCCTGGCATCCCCGGCCATAACCACGGAGATCGGGGTTATAGATGCTTGAAACGGGGATTGGTTCGACCTGACAAATGCTGAATGCACGCTTAACGCCGAGACTTGGCGTAAGACCGGGCAAAACTAGCACAGAGACGGGGAAATATCCGCCTCAACATACCCATTTGGTCAGCTTTATCGCTCTAAACCGTGAAAAAAAGGCATATGGCCGGTCGGACGTCGTCCAAAACGCCCTTCGAGGCACGTCTTGACCAATGGGTGCGGTACACTGGGCGACTTTTCGGGGAGGCCAACCGCTCCCCCTTCAACCAGCCGAGAAGCCTATGCCGATCCGTCATTGCATCGTCCACCTGATCGACAAAAAACCCGACGGCACACCCGCAGTTCTCCACGCCCGCGACTCCGAGCTGTCCGAGTCGGCCGCCATCGAGAACATGCTTGCCGACCTCAACGAGAGCTACAACGCCAAACAAGGCAAGGCCTGGGGTTTCTTCCATGCCGAGTCCGGCGCGCACCCGTTCAGCGGCTGGTTGAAGGAATACTTTGACGGTGGCCAGGATTTCACCACTTTCAGCCGTACCGCCGTGGAGCACCTGCAGAAGCTGATGGAGGAATCCAACCTCTCCACCGGCGGCCATGTGCTATTTGCCCACTACCAGCAAGGCATGACCGACTACCTGGCGATCGCCCTGCTGCACCACAGCGAAGGCGTGGCGGTGACCGACGAGCTGGACGTGACCCCCTCGCGCCACCTGGACCTGGGCCAGTTGCACCTGGCAGCACGCATCAACGTCTCCGAGTGGCAGAACAACAAGCAGTCCAAGCAATACATCTCCTTTATCAAAGGCAAGAACGGCAAGAAGGTCTCGGAATACTTCCGCGACTTTATCGGCTGCCAGGAGGGCGTCGACGGCCCGGGCGAAACCCGCACCCTGCTCAAGGCATTCAGCGACTTCGTCGAAAGCGAAGACCTGCCTGACGAATCCGCCCGCGAAAAGACCAAGACCCTGGTGGACTACGCCAGCAGCCAGGCCAAGCTCGGCGAGCCCATGGGCCTGGAAGAACTTTCCGGCCTGATCGATGAAGATCGGCCAAAAGCGTTCTACGACCATATCCGCAACAAGGACTACGGCCTGTCGCCGGAAATCCCGGCGGACAAACGCACCCTCAACCAGTTCCGCCGTTTCACCGGGCGCGCCGAGGGCTTGTCCATCAGCTTTGAAGCACACCTGCTGGGCGACAAGATCGAGTACGACGAAGCTGCCGGCACCTTGATCATCAAGGGCCTGCCGACCCAACTGACCGACCAGCTCAAGCGCCGTAATTGATGCTGGGCGGGGTCTTCAAGAAAGTCCTGCTGGTATTGCTGGTGGTGGTGGTGATCCAGAACTGGGGCAAGGTCGAGCGGCTATTCAACCCGTCCCAGGTGGTTTCGGAACAGGTACGCAGCTCGGCGCGTGTGGTGCTTTATTCCACTGACTGGTGTGGATACTGCAAACAGATCCGGCGTTTTCTGGACCAGAAAGGCATTCCTTACCAGGCGCTGGATATCGAGAAAGACGCTCAGGCGCGCAAGGCGTATGAGGCGTTGGGTGGTGGCGGAATTCCATTTGTGGACGTCAATGGCACGTTGATCCGCGACTACAACCCGGATGCGATCATGGCGGCGCTGAAATAACCCAGTTCCTGAAACACCGTGGATCAAATGTGGGAGGGGCGGTGCGACGATTCGACTTGCTCCCTCCCACATTTGGTTTTGTGGTGGTCTTAGAAGTTGGCCTCTAGAGACACCATCGCCGTGCGCTCCTCCCCTACGTTGTAATACGCCGTGCTCGGCGCCAGGCCGTTGACCGGTGTCGAGTTGAACGCCACGGTGCGGGCCGAGCTGAGGTATTCCTTGTCGAAGACGTTGAGCATCGACAAGCGCAGGGTCGCCGACTTGATGACCTTCTTGTCCACCGGCAAATAGATACCGGCATTGAGGTCAAACACCGTACGGCCTTCGATCTTCTCCTTGTTGGTCAAATCACCGTAGAAGCTGCCGACATACTTGCCCGCCACGTTGCCGTAGAACCGCGAGTCGTCATAGCCAAACACCAGGTTGAACATATTTTCCGGTACGTTGGCCAGTTGCTTGCCAGAGGTGGGCAACAGCACATTCTTGCTGAGCAGGTCGTCCTTCTGCTCGGACTGGGTGTAGGTGTACGAGGCGTAGTAGTTGAAGTTGTGGGGCAACAAACCACTCCATTCCAATTCCAGGCCTTTGTTAGCGACGCTGCCTACGTTGAGCACCATGTAGTCGCCGCTGGCATCGGTGGTCGACACCTGACGATCCTTGAAGCTGATGTAGAACAGGGTCGCGCTCAAGGCCATGTCGTCTTCGGTGTAGCGCCAGCCCAGCTCCTGGTTCCAGCTCAACTCGGACTTGAGGCTGACGGAATCGCCCTTGTTGTACAGCACGTAGTTGGGAGGCGTGCGCATGTTGCGGGTGACGTTATAGAACGCCTGGTTGCTCTCGTCGACCTGGTACTTGGCGCTGAAGTTGGGCAGGAATTGGTGGTAACGGGTGTTACGTTTTTCCGGCTTGTCGTACAGGCTGCCGAGGTTGTTGCCGTCACGTTCGACGTATTGGTAGGCCACGCCGCCGACAAAACTCAGGTCCGGCGTGGCTTGCCAACTGTCCTGTACCCAGAGCTTCTGCGATGGGGTGACGGTGTAGTAATGACGACCTTGTACCGTCGCACCGTTCTTGTCGACCACCTGGCCGCCGCTGTTGTAGTCGCCCCACACATCATCCGGCGCGCCCTCGCCGTTAATGCCGATAAACGGCTGGGTCTGGCGCTGGCGTGCGCGTTCATACCAGTAGCCGTAGTCCAGGCTGTGTTCTTCGTTGATGTCCCACTTCATTTTGGCCGTGACGCCGGGGCGCCAGGTCTCGGTCCACGAAGGGCGATAGTAGTTGGCCGATTGCAGGTTGCCGAGGTCGTAATTGCCGGCTTTGTCGGATCTCGGCCCCAGGTTGGAGGCCGTCTGGCCGCTGAAGCTGCCACCGTTGGACCAGTAGTAATACGGCGTGACCGTCAGCGACAGATTGTCTTGAAGCTGCCAGCGCTGGGTCAGCGTGGCGTTGACGCTTTCAAAGGGGTTGCGATTGAGCTTGTAGGACGCAGATAACAAACCGGCTTTGTACACTGGGCTTTCAGCGTAGTCCTTGCGCCGTCCTTCATTGTCGAATTGCGACTTGCTAAGGCTGTTGTAATTGTAGTTTTCCTGCTTGTTGTACTTGACCGTGGCCAACGTGGAATTGCCGTTGTCACCTTCGAACAGGCTGCTCCACTCGATTTTATCGCTGCGCAGGGTGCCCTTGCCGCGCCACTTGTCACCTTCCAGGTGCGATGCCGAGACCCAGGTCTTGAGGCCACCGAAATCACCGGTATTAGCCCGCACGAAAGTTTTGCGCAGGTTATTGGTCCCCATAGTCTGCTTGGCAAAAAACCCCGCCTCCTTGGTTGGCCGCAGCGTAATCATGCCGATGTTGCCGCCGCTGGAACCGATGTGCGGGCCGTCGGCCTCGGAGGAGCCCTGGGTGGCGAACACTTCGGCGAGGTTTTCCGGGTCGCCCAGCTGGTTGGAATACACGCTGTAGTTGCCAGAATCGTTGATCGGCACGCCGTCCACCGACACCCCGACCTGGTCCGAACTCATGCCGCGCATAGTGAAGTTGGTGCCGCTGGTTCCGCTGGCGTCATCGCTGGAAACGTTGATGCCCGGGGTGTATTTGAGCTTGTCGATGGCGTTGGCGGTGGCCGACATTTCGTCCATGGCCTCCTTGGTCACCGTCGAGCGCGCCTTGGCACTTTCTTCGCGAATCATGTGGCCGTTGCCCAGGGTCTGCTTGCCGGCAACGTTCACCGAACCTACGTCCTGGGTGTCATCGGCCATCACCAGCGGTGCAAAGCCGCCCAGGCCCGATGCCAGAAGCAAGGCATAAAGAGAGTTGTAGTTCACGTGTAGATCCCTTACTGACATTGTTGTGTTGTATGGGGCAGAAGTGCTCTTCCTGACCACTTGCTCAGGAACCCAGGGATGATCCACGGCACGTGTAACCGTTTGGTGACAGGTTTTGGCGATTGCGATGAAGGTTCGGTGAACGGCGCTGCGACTAGCGCAACACGATGATGCGACCCAGCAGCCTGTGTTGTTCAAAGCCCAGCACCGCTTGCAAGGCGTTCAATACCGCCAACGGGTCCTTGCTCGGGAAACTGCCGCTGACGCGTTTGGCGCCCATCTCTTCATTGAGCAGAAGCAAGCGGCCAGGGTAATAACGACCCAAGTCCCGGACCACGTCGGCCAGCGGTGCCTGGTAGTAGTTGAGCCAGCCATCGCGCCAGGCCAGGCGGGATTCGCTGTCGACAGCTTGCATGGCATCGGCAACGCCATCGGCGTAGGCCACTTGCTGGCCTGCTGTCAAAACCTGCTGCCGGCCCTGTTCCGATGGTGTCACGCCCACCCGGCCGGACAATACGGTGACCTCGGCTCCAGCCGGTTGCAGGCGCACTTCAAACTGGGTGCCCAGCACCTGCGCTTGACCACCGCCCGCCTCCACCACAAAGGACTGGCCGGTGTGTGCCACGCTGAAAAATCCCGCGCCACGCCGCAGCTGGATATGCCGTTGACCATGGCTGAAATCCACGGCAATGGCGCTGTCGGCGTCAAGGGTGACCACAGATCGATCGGCCAGGGTGAAGGCCTTCACCTCCCCCGGCGCCGTCACGTAGTCAGCACCCAACTCATCGACCCAGCGCGACGGCTGCCAACCGGCGCCCATCGACACCATCACCAGCAGGCAGGCGGCCAGGGCCAGGGCGCCGGGCCAGCGCAGTGCACGGGAGCGCCTGGAGGAATTCATCTTATTGAGGTAGGCCTGCAAGGCCAGCGCGTCTTCATCGGCCAGCTTGCGCGCCGGCTCTTCGCTCAACTCCCACAGTACCTGAGCCTTGGCGTACGCCTCGGCATGCGCGGGATCGGCGCGCAGCCAGCGGCTGAACGTGGCCTGGTCGCCGCTGCTGGGCTGGTCATGCAGCAGGCCCAGCCAGTCAAGGGCGGCCTGTTCCTGGGCGGGTGTCGGCGGGATGTTCACGGTGCTTTCCCTGGCGTGCGTGGTGACGATGGTTCACGAAGGCTGGCCTTGCAGGCTTGGAGGGCGCGCATCATATGTTTTTCCACGGCACTTTGGGACAACCCCATGGCCTTGGCAATTTCTGCATACTTGCGCCCGTGGATACGGTTAAGCAGGAAAATCTGGCGGGTACGCTCTGGCAAACTGCGCAGGGCGGTTTCCACGTGTCGCAGATCGTGGCCTGCCTCCAGTGCGGCCTGGGGTTCGCAGACTTGGTGATCTGATTGCTCGGGCAACCAGCCTTCGCTGCTGCGTACTCGTGCACCTTCGCTACGCAGGTGATCGATGGCGATATTGCTGGCGCAGCGCAGCAGATAGGTGCTGAGTTCTTCAACCTGCACCAAGGGGCGACGCCAGAAGCGCAGGAACAAATCCTGCACCAGGTCGGCTGCCGTGGCGCGGCACCCGACGCGGCGGCTGACCAGCGCTTCCATCTGCGAACGCTGGGACAAAAACACCTGCAGGAAATGCGCACGCCCACCGGGCGCATCGGTGTGCGGGCTGTCCTGGGGCTCCGGCGGTGGGCTGATTATCATGGCAGGCTCAGGACAGTGCGAATGCTGCAACAGGGCTGGCCAGCAGGCTGAGGCCTGCCAGAATCAGCGCCAGCCTTGGCCGATATGGCAACAGCAGTACCAGCAACAAGGCGCTGAGCATCAACACTGCGCACCACTCGACCAGGCCCTGGCTCCAGCCTGCGGCCAGCACCGCCGGCCAGATCGCGGCAATCAGCAGCAACCAGCCACCCAGCCGCAGCCCCAAGCGCCGCTTCGACGTGAGTTTGCTGTGCAGCAGCTCGCCGTGATGACGGTCGGTGGACAGGCACAGCGCGGTAAACCCGGCGTAGCACATCAGCAGCGCGAGGAGCATCAGCCAGCCTCCTGCTTGAGCGTCAACCCACGCGCACGTTCGGCTTTGGGTTGCGGCGCGGTACGGCGTTGCATCTTCCACGCCGCCCAGGCAAGGAACACACCGCTGGCCAGGCAGGTCAGGTCGAAGCCGGCCATGGCCCAGTCGCCGTTCATCAGCGAGACGCCCAAATGCTGCGGGGTGGTCATTGCGTTAAGCAGCGGGATCGCCACAAACAGCAGCGCGCCGATGCTCAGTTGTTCGACCCAGCCTCGGCGACCGCGACGCAGCATCGCGTGTAACAAGCTCAGGCCCCAGGCGACAAAAAAGGCTTGCACCTCCCAGTCGGAGCGCGCGGCGAAACTTACCGGCAACAGGCGGTTGGCCCAGAAAAACGCGGCGATGGCGATCATCAAGCCAGCCATGCTGGCGATATTCAGCACCTCGACCAGGCGCAATTCAAACGGCATCGCTGCGCTCTTGACGTGTTTGAGCTGACGCTTGCCAAGCCAGATCACCAGTCCTGTGCCGATCATCGCCGTGCCCGCCAACCCGCAGATAAAGTACAGCCAGCGCAGCACCGGGCCGGCGAAATGGCCCATGTGCAGGCCGTAGAAACTGCCACCGATGGCCGACGGCAAGGACGGTTCACCACTGACTCGCAGCAACTCGCCCGTGGTGCCGTTGAATGAAACGGTGCTGCCGAAATCGTGCACCACGCTATCGGAGCTGGCGCGGAACACATTGACCGACGCGTTCACATCCCCAGGGTTGTTGACCGCCACCCGTCCCACATGACCGCCAGCCCACTGCTCGCGCGCCTGCTGGTACATCGGCAATAACGGCAGCAACTGGCCCGATTGGCCGAGGGCCGGCGCGTTGTCAGTGTTGGGGAACAGCTCCTTGAAGAACGCCCTGCTGTCGTCGCCGTAGGACGCCATGATGGGCGCTGGCATGACCATGCTCATGAAAATCACCAGGCTGCTGTAGGTGATCATCAGATGAAACGGCAGCACCAGCACACCCACCGCGTTATGCCCGTCCAGCCAGGAACGCTGGCCTTTGCGCGGGCGGAAGGTGAAGAAATCCTTGAAGATTTTCTTGTGGGTAATGATGCCGGTGATCAGCGCGACAAACATCACCATGGCGGCGATGGTCGACAGCCAGCGGCCCCACGGGTAAGGCATTTGCAGCTGGAAGTGGAAGCGATAGAAGAACTCGCCGCCCTTGCTGTCGCGGGCCTGCACCGGTTGGCCGCTGACCGGGTCGAGGACTTTCTGGATGAAGGTGCCGCGCTTGCCGGGCTCGACCTTGTCTTGCCACATAACCGACAGACCAGGATCGCGCTGGGTCGGCAGGGTAATGAACCAGCGTGCGGCCGTGGGCGCCTGTTGTTGCAGGTAATTCTGGGCCACGGCAAGGCTGCGCCCGTCATCCAGGGGATGGGCCTGCACTTCGGGCTGCATCCAGTGGGTGATTTCGTCTTTGAAATAGGCCAGGGTGCCGGTCAGGAAAATCGCGAACAGCAGCCAGCCGAAGATCAACCCGGCCCAGGTATGCAGCCAGGCCATGGCTTGGCGAAAACCCTCTTTCATGTGCGCACCATCCACAAACCTACGCCGGCCAGGGTGGCAAACAGCGCGCTTGGCAGCATCACCCCCGCCCAGGCACGCCACGCAGTGCGGCAGGCAAAGCACCACAGCACCGCCAGCAGGTAGAACACAAACGAGCTCATCATGCCGGTGACCACTGCGTCGGCACGCGATGTGGGCATCCACAACGCCAGGCAGATGGCGGCCAGGGACGCCATCAGGTAGCCGCCGATAACAGCCGCCAGCACACGCGAGGTGACGGCGAGGCGGTAGGAAACGGGCAATGAGGTTTTGCTTTTCATGCGGCAGACGCCAAGCTGATCAGCGCGCAATATTAATGATAAATATTCTCATAAGCAAAAGAGAACGGATGAATCACCTGCCGTGACGGATTGCCGAACCTCGTCGCCGCCCCTACAATGCGAACAATTCTTGTTCTCTAAAGCATGGCGATGCTTACGGAGTGATCGCGTTGCAGCCGTCCAATACTGTCGAAGTTTTGTACAACGACCATCACCACTGGCTCACCGGCTGGTTGCGACGCAAACTCGGCTGCCCGGAAAACGCCGCCGACCTGGCGCAGGACACCTTCATCCGCGTGCTCAGCGCACGGGACCCCCCGACGCTGATTGAACCCCGTGCCTTCCTCACCACCGTGGCCAAGCGCGTATTGTTCAACTTCTATCGCCGCCAGGACCTGGAGCGCGCCTACCTCGATGCCTTGGCGCAAATGCCCGAGCACGTCGCACCGTCGGAAGAAGACCGCGCAATCATCCTGCAAACTCTGCTGGAACTGGACCAACTGCTCGATGGCTTGCCCCGGCTGGCCAAGCGGGCCTTCCTGCTCGCCCAGCTCGATGGCCTGACCTACGCGCAGATCAGTGCCGAACTGGGCATCTCCATCGCCACCGTCAAGCGCCACCTGACCAAGGCGGCCATGCGCTGCTACTTCGCGTTATGAACGTCTCCAGCCAGGTCGCCGAGCAGGCCGTGCACTGGTTGCTGGAGATGCAGCAAGGCGCGCTCAACCCACGCCAGCAAGCTGCCTGGCAACAATGGCTGAATGCCCACAGCGAGCACCAGCGCGCCTGGGAACAGATCCAGCAGGTCAACCAACGCCTGCGCGGCATGCCCTCGCCCCTGGCCCACGCGGCGTTGAATGCCCCCACCTTGCGCAGCCGGCGCCAGGCGCTGAAGTTGCTGCTGATCCTGGGCGCCGGTTCGGCAGCAGTTTGGAGCCTGCGCCAGCAACATATCCTGCCGCCGCTGAGCGCCGACTATCGCAGCCCGATAGGCCAGCGTCGCAGCGTGCAACTGGCCGACGGCAGCCAGTTGAAACTCAACACAGGCAGCGCAGTGGATGTGCATATCGATGGGCAGCAACGGCTGATCCGCCTGCTCGAAGGCGAAATTCTGTTGACCTCCCGTGCAGGCGATACGCCGTTGCGCGTGCTGACCGGCCAGGGCCTGCTCAGCAGCCAGACGGCGCGCCTGAATGTGCGCCAGTTCAACGACCATACCCAACTCGCAGTGCTGGCCGGCCAGGTCGAGGTCACGCCCAATAACTACAGTGGCCTGCCACTGACCGTAGCGGCCGCGCACCAAGTGAATTTCACCCGCAAGGGCTGGGACACCCCGCGCTCGACCGACGCCAACAGCGGCGCCTGGGCCGACGGCATGCTGGTGGCCGCGCATATGCGCCTGGAAGACTTCCTCGGCGAACTGGGGCGTTATCGCCGCGGCCAGCTGCATTGCGACCCGCAAGTGGCGAACCTGCTGCTGTCCGGCAGCTACCCGCTGGATGACAGCGAACGCATCCTCGACCTGCTGGAAGTCAGCCTGCCAGTGAAAGTGCGGCGCTTTACCCGCTATTGGGTGACCGTGCAGGCACGTACCTGATGCATTTGTAGGAGCGAGCTTGCTCGCGAAAAACGCCAGCACACCGCGGTAAACCAGGCAACCGGCGTTACCGTTGACGATTTTCGCGAGCAAGCTCGCTCCTACAGTAAATATTTTTTTATAAATGTGAGCCGTTTTCCGCACCTGGCGTGACAGAGAAGGAAAGCCACCTTGATCCTTCCTTCTCAGGACCGCCTTCATGCCCCAGCAACCGACGCTTATTGCCCGCACCTTGCGCCAACTCCTATTGGGCGCCAGCCTCAGCCTGACCGTGCTGCCTCCTGCGATGGCAACCGACGCCAAGGCCTACCACATCGCGCCGACCACCCTGGAAGCGGCCCTGAATCAATTTGGTCGCGAAGCCGGTGTGCTGGTGTCCTTCGGTTCCGAAGTGACGGCCGGCATGCAAAGCCGTGGCCTGTCGGGCAATTACAGCGCGGCCGACGGCCTGCAGAAACTACTGGAAGGCACCGGCCTGCAAGCCCGGGCCGAAGGTGACAATGCCTACAGCCTGCAACCGACCGGCGTCACCGCCCCCCTTCAATTGCAAACCTCCAACGTGGTCGGCGACTGGCTCGGTGACGCGGCGCAAACCAACGTGTTCGAACACCCCGGCGCCCGTGACGTTATCCGCCGTGAAGAGTTTGAACGCCAAGGCGCAACCCAGGCCCGCGATGTGCTCAACCGCATTCCCGGCGTCAATGCTCCGGAAAACAACGGCACCGGCAGCCACGACATGGCGTTGAACTTCGGCATTCGCGGGCTCAACCCGCGCCTGGCGTCGCGCTCAACGGTGCTGATGGATGGCATCCCGGTGCCGTTCGCGCCCTATGGTCAGCCCCAGTTGTCCTTTGCGCCGATCAGCATGGGCAACATGGACGCGGTAGACGTGGTTCGTGGCGGCGGCGCGGTGCGCTATGGCCCGCAGAACGTCGGCGGCATCGTCAACTTCGTGACCCGCGCTATCCCGGATGCGCCCACGGTCAAGGGCGGCTTGCAGACCGAGACCAGCCCGTCTTCCAGCCACGATGGCTTTAAGACCACCGGCAACCTGCTCGCCGGCGGCACTGCCGACAATGGCCTGGGCGGCGCGCTGCTGTACTCCGGCACCCGCGGCGGCGACTGGCGCGAAAACAGCAACACGCGCATCGACGACCTGATCCTCAAGGGCAAATACCAACTGGACGACGCCAACAGCTTCAACGCCATGGCGCAGTACTACGAAGGCCAGGCCGATATGCCCGGCGGTTTGAACGTCAAGGACTACAAGGCCGATCCGTACCAGTCCACCCGCCCCTACGACAAGTTCTGGGGCCGCCGTACCCTGTTCAACGTCGGCTACCGCTACGAGCAGGACCGTCGCGAATTCACGGTCAACAGCTTCTTCACCAAGACCCTGCGCAGCGGCTACCTGGACCAGGGCAGCTTCCTGTCGCTGTCGCCACGCGAATATTGGGTACGCGGCCTCGAGACCCGCTTCGCCCAGGGCTTCGACCTCGGCCTCACAAGCCATGAGGTGGGCGTCGGCTACCGCTACGTCAATGAAGCCGGCCACGAACTGCGCTACCGCACACCAATCGCCGCCAATCAGCAAATCCCCAGCACTGACAGCCGCAACGACCGCGACACGCGCGGTGGCACCGAAGCCAATGCGTTCTTCATCGACGACCGCATCGATATCGGCAAATGGACCATCACCCCGGGCATTCGCTACGAGATGATCGAGTCCCAGCAGACCAACAACCTGAGCAACGTCAAGTACAAGGGCGACTACAACACCGCACTGCCGGCGCTGAATGTGCTTTACCACCTCACCGACGACTGGAACCTCTACGCCAACACCGAAGGCTCGTTCGGCAGCGTGCAGTACAGCCAGATGCCCAACCGCGTGAACAGCGGCGAAGTCAAACCGGAAAAAGCCCGCACCTGGGAGCTCGGCACGCGCTATGACAACGGCACGCTGCGTGCGGAAATCGGCGCCTTCCTGATCAACTTCGACAACCAGTACGACAGCAACCAGACCAACGACACGGTGATCGCCCGTGGGGAGACGCGCCACCAAGGCATCGAGTCGAGCATCAACTACGCCCTCGACGGCCTGAGCCCGGCGCTGGCAGGTTTCGATGTGTATGCCACTTATGCCTATGTTGACGCGACCATCCGCGAAGACGGCCCGAACAAAGGCAACCGCGTGCCCTTCTCGTCCAAGCACAAAGGCACTCTCGGCGTAGGTTACACCGACGGCCCGTGGAAGCTGAATGTGGACAGCAGCTACCAGAGCAGCCAGTTCGCCGACAATGCCAACACCCAGGCCGAAAGCGCCGACGGTGCCAATGGGCGCATCCCCGGCTATATGCTGTTCAGCAGCCGAGCGGCCTATGACTTCGGCCCGCAACTGTCGGATTTGAATGTGGCGGTGGGGGTGAAGAACATCTTCAACAAGCAGTACTACACCCGCTCGTTTGACGATAACAACAAGGGCAAGTACGTGGGTGAGCCGCGTACGGTGTATGTGCAAACCTCTATCGCGTTCTGATCCAAATCTGCAGAACAACACAGAACCTACTGTGGGAGGGGGCTTGCTCCCGATAGCGGTGTGTCAGTCGGTACATTTGCCACTGATACACCGCCATCGGGAGCAAGCCCCCTCCCACATTGGACCTAACCGACTTCAGCTACCCGCCAGGCAACTGGGCGTACCCGCCACCAACGCATCGATGGCACACCGCGTCTTGGCCGGCATATGCACCGCCGTCGGCCAGACCACATGGATCGGCGCGGGTTGCTCGCGGTAGCTAGGCAATACTGCCTGCAATTGCCCACGCAACGCATAGTGGGCGATCAACCAACTCGGTAACCAGGCCAGTCCCACGCCCGCGATGACCGCATCGGCTACCGCTTGGAGATCATCCAGCACCAAAGGCGAGGCCAGGCGCGAGCGATGCGTTGTGTTGCTGCGATACGCAATGCCGCGATGAACGGCCAGGTCTTCGATACTTTCAATGCTCCCCCTGCGCTGCAGATACGCCGGTGACGCCGCCAGCCCCATGACCTGCTGCCCCAGGCGACGTGCACTCAGGCGGTCGGTATCCGGCAACGTGCCGATCCGCACGGCTATATCGAAGCCCTCCTGGGCCAGATCAATCATACGGTCGGAGAAGCAAATCTCGATTTCCAGTTCAGGGTAACGCTCCATCAAGCCCCACAACGCCGGAGCCGCATAGTGGTGCCCGAAAGCCAACGGCACGCTTGCCCGCAACCGCCCGCGTGGTTGTTGCCGACCACTTTCGAGCACCGATTCGGCGGCTTCCAGTTCGGCCAAGGCGCGCAGGCAATGCTCGTAGTACGCCTGCCCGTCCTCGGTCAATCGCTGGCGGCGCGTGGAACGCTGCAAGAGGCACGTGCCAAGCCGCGTCTCCAGGCGCGCCAAGCCTTTACCGACGGCCGAGCGCGTAAGGTTCAGGCGCTCGGCGGCTTCGGTGAGGTTGCCGCTCTCGACGATTTGCAGAAACAGCTCAACGCCATCAAAACGTGGGGTAGCCATGGACCGATTGTCGCCCTTAATTCCCTGATTGCTGGAAAACTTATCACGAATAACGAATCAGATTCCCGCGAGAATAAACTTTCTCTTATTTGAAAGGAACCTGTCATGCCGCCCGCCGCTGCTGTATCGGCCCTCCAATCGCCGAGCACCGCCAGAAATGGCCTGGCCCTCACCGCCGTCTGCCTGGTGGCCCTGATGTTCGGCCTGGAAATCTCCAGCGTGCCGGTCATCCTGCCAACCCTTGAACAGCAACTGGGTACCGGTTTCCAGGACGCCCAGTGGATCATGAATGCCTACACCCTGGCCTGTACCAGTGTACTGATGGCGGCGGGCACCTTGGCCGACCGCTTCGGTCGGCGACGCATGTTGGTGCTGTGCCTGTGGCTGTTCGGATTGGCGTCGCTGGCCTGTGGGTTGGCCGATAGCGCCTCGACGCTGATCGTGGCGCGGTTCATCCAAGGCATTGGTGCCGGCGCAATGATGATTTGCCAGTTCGCCATCCTGTCCCATCAGTTCCGCGATCCGGCGGCGCGAGCGCGGGCATTCGCGATATGGGGAGTGATTGCCGGCGTGGGCCTGGGTTTCGGGCCGATGGTCGGGGCATTGATCCTGGCAGTGGCGGACTGGCGCTGGGTGTTCCTGGTGCACGTACCGCTGACCCTGTTCACCCTGGTGCTGCTGCATGCCAGCGTGCAGGAATCCCGTGACCCGGCCAGTCATCGCCTGGACATCGCCGGTATGCTGACCTTGACGTTGACGGTGTTCGCGCTGGTGTACTTCATCACCCAGGGCAGCGAGTATGGTTTTGGCACCCCGGCGATGCTCGGCTGGGCCGGCCTGTCCTTGATAGGCATGTTGCTGTTCATTTTGATCGAACGGCGCAGCCCACACCCGATGTTCGATTTCTCGGTGTTCCGTATCCAGCGCTTCAACGGTGCGTTGATGGGCTCGATCGGCATGAACTTCAGCTTCTGGCCGTTCATGATCTACCTGCCGCTGTACTTCCAGGCGGGGCTGGGCTACGACACGCTGACCACTGGCGCCGCCCTGCTTGCCTACACCTTGCCTACCCTGCTGGTGCCGCCGCTGGCCGAACGCCTGGCCCTGCGTTTCGGCGCCGAACGCATCATTCCCCTGGGCCTGGCTACGATGGGCGCGGGGTTCCTGGCCATGGCCGCCGTCAATGCCGCCGCACAGCCAAGCACCGCATTGGTGTTGCTCAGTTGCGTGATCGCCGGCATTGGCCTGGCGTTGACCAATTCGCCCACCACCAACACCACCACCGGCGCCGTCTCGGCTGACCGTGCGGGCATGGCGTCGGGCATCGACTTCAGCGCACGACTGATCACCCTGGCACTCAACATTGCGTTGATGGGCCTGGTGCTGTTGCTGGGGATCAGCCACCACCTGGCCAACGTGCTGCCTGACAACACGGCATTGGAGTGGGCAACGCTCAGCCAGCATATAGCGGCAGGCAAGTTAAACGCGCCGGGGCTGACCGCCATTGATGCGCAGACGGCACTGCGCACCGGCGCCGGTTGGGCCATGCTCTTTGCGGGCTTGGGGGCTTGCGGATTAGCCGCGCTGAGCCGGTATTTCTTCAGGCTCCGTGGCTGAACGAAGACGGGCCTGCATGTGTTATTCCCCCACCTCGGAATACATAGTTAAGGCCTTTCCATGGTCTAGCTAAATCAATACCCCTCACTTGAGGCACCCTATGGCGATTGTATGCAGCTGATAGCTGTCGGTACGTTAGCGGACGTCCATATGATCTTCGAGGCTTTGGACTGCTGCAACCGGGAGCAGGCTTGGCGCCGGGCGAGTTGGATGGTCTTTATTAAAATAACGTCAGATTTTGCCGGGGTCGTATAACCGAGTCGAAATGGACCACGTGTGACTTGAACCTGCTCATATCACAAAGATAATAAAGCCCATCGGTCTCGAATATACAAATGCTCCCGACACTGAAGCAGATCCTCCCGGATACCTCGAGCGGTGACTCCCTCGACACATCGATCAAGGTAGAAAACGGTATCCGCTCAGGCTTGTAATAGGTAGTCAGATCCACCGTAAGACCAGCCCGATCGCCCAGGCCAGGGGACTCGGAAATCAGCTTCAAGACTCTTTCAAAACTCGGCTCAGGATCGTATGCAACGCCATACCTGACGAGTGACCTCACCTTTAGAGCGACCGAAACCTGTTCCACAATCGAGGCGCTTGAGGACACAAAAGCCTCCAGCTCCCTAGCCGAAACAGCGTCGGCGCAGTTGAAGATTTCTCGAGCGTATATCGCTCCCTGATCCAACCATCGATCATTAAGCCGTCCCGAATTAGAGATACCGACCTTGATCAAATCAGGCCCAAAGGACGCCAGGTACACGGAATGCGGCGATGCATTGTAATGCCGCTGTTGCTGCGAAATTTGTGTAGCAGGGACATTGTAAAAAAACGGGCTGTATCCGGTCTTTTTTACGCAGGCCTCACAGGAATTGCCATTGGCAGTCAACTGGTTTGAGGTAGGGCATGGATGCGGCGTAAAGCTAGAAAGATCATACCAACCGCTGCAGAACCTTGCACTCATCCGGCGCAAAGTGATGGGGCAGTTCAGAAATGCCACCGTACGCCTCCCGTGGGCGCCAACGTTGTCCAAGATAAACTGCCCACCCTCGGTGGTATAACTCAATCCAGAAAAAATATATCTCATAGAAACTGGCTTACCGCTTTATTAAATAATTCACTCACCGCAGAAATCTGCGATTCTGTTAATTCTGGCAAGCACGGAATCGACGTAATGTTATACGCCATGAACTCTGCATTTTTGCAGAGTCGAAAATAAGGGCTCAGCAGCGGGTACCTATAGCTTGGTTTAATATTATATTTGATCGCATTGCTGGGCACGCCACGCTCATGGCAATAACTAATCAAGCTGGCCGCGCACGCTCTCTCAGCCTTGATAAAAAAGCCCAGATTGTAAAAATTCGGATGCGAGGTAGCCTCAAACTCTATCGGTGCGACGATGGCCGGGAGCGACAGTTGAGCAAGCAAAGCGCTTGCAACTGTTTTGCGAGCGGCTATCTGACTCTCAAGCCGCGTCAATCGGTCCTGCCCAAGCAAGGCCTGTGGCGCTCCCAGCTTGAAATTGAAGCCCATCACGTCGCCCCGACAGTAGCCAAGATGACTATAGGTTTTCATCCTTTCATGCAGCTCAGCGCTGTTTGTTAATACAAACCCACCCTCCCCTGTGGAGAGCAATTTATTATCGTGGGTACTGAAACAGCCGATGCTCCCTACCGTTCCAGAAAACTTGCCCAACTCAATGGAACCGTGCGCGTGCGCAGAATCCTCAATCAACGGTATTACATTATCAGCCAATACATCGATCAATTCGTGCGTTAAGACTGGGTATCCCCACAGCGCTACAGCCAGTAAAGCCTTTGGCTTGAGCTCGATCGCTTTCTTTAGATCCTCTGCGTCGAACCTGAAGCTACCCACCTCAACATCAACAAACAAAGGCTCCGCCCCCAGTTGCAAAATGGGGAGAAGTGAAGGGATCGGGGCCAATGCGCTGACGACGACCTTATCGCCCCTTTGTACGCCACAAGCGTAAAGCGCCAAAAGAATCGCGGCAGACCCTGATGCTACGGGCAGTGCATACTCGGTACCAAACCAAACTTTCAGTTTTTCTTCATAGCTTGAAACTGACGGAGAAGTCCCTGATAACCGCTTGTCGTGAAAAGCACATTCTAAAGTGGATAAATAACTGGCCGACGCCTGATCAAAAAACTTTTCAGGCAATTGCTCTACCAATGTCAGGTCGCTCATAGATTATCGTCCGATTGAAAATCTCTAAAAAATGCCTATGATGATGATTTTTCTGCCGCCGATACTGCAAATTGTCCTTGCTCAGCAAGTGATTGATATCTGAAGTTTCTACGCCATCGTTAAGCTTTTCAAAAATACTCGACGAGGGTTTGTCAGTCACTATGTGCAAGCAGGAAAACGGCACCGGCGTGGAAACTCTCCTGTTAACCAATGCGATGCTTGCGGCGATAAACGAAATTTCATTATCGATCGTTTCTGCGCCATTGACATTGAAGTGATTTAATAAAAAATTCGTTTCCTCGACCAACGTTGGCAATGAAACATGTACCGTTTGGACCACTCCCATTTCCGAGAGTACGGCCTCATCAAAAAACGCCGGCGGCGCCTGAATATGCGTAACCTTATTAGCTTCCCACAGAAGAAACTTACACGGCGAAACCATATCGAACAGATCAAGCTTTTGTGAGATCGCGCCCAACTTGGCGATGTAAACAATACCCTTGGTAGAGCCAAGCTCTGCGCATACCTTTGCTACATTACCGGCGGCGCTGCCCCAGAACGAATGCTTGATCGCTATGATCCTGATTCTGAAAATGGCATCCGGAAGGGCGAGATCGATCACGCTGAACGATGTTGAATCATGCACGTTTTCGACAAACAATCCATCACTTATGACTTGAGCAAATGCTTTGTCACCCTCACCAATGACATAAACATCATCTGGTCCTTTGGTGTGCTCAAGATAGGCAGTCAGCCCTAATCGATCCGAGTAATGTTCTGCAATTTCAGGATAATAAAAAGCCTTCATTGCCTCAGCTGCATGGGCAGCTTTAGTATAGCTGGCTGAACGTTGTCCTCTCGGGCACAAAAAAAGCACTGCGCTTTGAACGATGGAGGCATATTGGAGAAGGTATTCCTTAGTGGGGGAAACACTAATAGTTAATAGAGTTTCTCCTTCCTCATTTTCTACCAACAGCCAAGAAGGTCTCTTATTATTAGCTATTTTCTTGTAGCTGAATGGCATGGGCTGAAGTACATTGAGCATTTTCAGCTTTCTGACAACAAGAAAATCTTCAAGATCTTCAAAGAAAAAAGAATGGCATTCGATTCGAAAATCATTGCACACGGCAATCGATAGTAACGCAAACTGTTCACTGGTTATTTTCGACCGAATGTATCTTAAAAAATTTCGACTTCCCATGGAGTGGTCAGCAGGGAAGACAGGGTTGATGCTTATTTGCCTGGGGTTGAGAAACACGAGCAAATCCTTTTTCATTCCATGAAAAAATGCGCATCAGTCCTTTAGTGGCACATCCATGTGCTCTATTCAGTCCATTATTGACGTGCTATTTAGGCTTTTGCAGCTACGCCACCGCCACCACCACCACCGCTAGCGGTGAACGTGGTCTTAGCACTTACAGCACTTTGCTCTTGCGTGTTCAGAACGCGGATACTAGTCATAAAAAATCCTTCTTAGATTTGTAGATCCGAAGTGCGGTATTGCTCTTCGCAGGACAAAAATTAGCAGCGCATTATTTTTTGTCAATATTTTTTCTCGAAAAAAATTTTCTTTCGGACACTAACATCCCCGCTATCTACGTCACATCCGCTGCGCCCCCAACATATACGGGCTAAGTGTGATCCATGACCCACTAGTCAACTGTCAATC
Source organism: Pseudomonas khavaziana (assembly GCF_036704165.1). Classification (NCBI taxonomy): domain Bacteria; kingdom Pseudomonadati; phylum Pseudomonadota; class Gammaproteobacteria; order Pseudomonadales; family Pseudomonadaceae; genus Pseudomonas; species Pseudomonas khavaziana. The sequence goes on along the minus strand of NZ_CP129946.1, from coordinate 1,401,438 downwards.
CGCCTTGGTGATTTAAATACTTCAGTCGAAACAGCAGCAACCACCCCTAAAGATCCCTAAAGGCTATTCGTGCTCAACTAACTACCTGCTCCGGCGCGTGGCTTCTTGCCATCATTTTTCGGTATCACAGGCATTCTTTTTTTGCGAGTATTTTCGACACTATTCAAAAATTCAAAACCTTCCTGCCGGAGTTGACAGCTTTTGTTCGGCGTGTGTACTGTGAAAAGGAAGTTGCTTGAAACGGAAATCAGCACGGAACAAGGATGCTCCAGATGCCGCAAAAAATTTTCGTACCCACAATCCCGCCGTCAGCGGTTAATAAGTTACGACGCCTCCCTTTCGTAAATCACTTCTCTCCAACTGTTGCGCGCACTGAACCATGCTCAGTGCTAACCCGTATATCTCTGCAGTGTTATAGCTGGCGGCCTGAATCACAATTCCTGTGAGAGACTTATCGATGACCCACGCCCACATACAAGATACCAAAGTGCTGTCTTCTGCCGATATATCCGCACTTAAAGCCTTCCTGGATAAAAATTATTTCAACAATCAACAACCTCTGTTTACTTTTTTGTCAGGCTCAATCGCGGAAGGTCTATCAACACCTAAATCCGATTACGACATTTATGCTGTTTACGATGAATGCGAAGAAGCTGAAATCCTGCTGACCGACTTTGAACGCCCGATTGAAGTCACCTCCATAAAACTGTCAAAGCTGGTCGGTATATTTGAGTTTGTTCACGCCGGTAAGGATTTGGCGAACATTTCGCCCTATGAGCTGTTGCTCTGTCATCGCGTACATTCAGGTATCGGCTTGACCGGTCAGGCAGCCTTCCAGACACTGAAAAACCTTCTGGATGCGCAAACGTTCGCGCAGCGACTGTCTGAGCTGTGTTTCCTGTATGCGGAGCGCTCGCTAAAGGTCTGCGCCGGGAACCTCCTGGTTAATGATCATGCCTCAGCGCTGCTCAACGCTCACCATGCCGTCAGGCAAACATTCAACCGCTTACTGGCAGTCTTCGGTGCGACATCGCTGCTGGAAAAGTGGCAACTGGCTTACGCTGAAAAATATTTGGGGCTGCAGCACCCAGCCTATAAAGAATTTATCCAGCTGATGTCAGTGGTGCCCTATGAAAATGAGATCACAGGCAATATTTATATAGAGCGGGCATTCCGCTTTCAGCAAGTAGTGGGCGACTACGTTCGCTTTGAGGCCGATGAGTTGGGCGATTTTGACTGGAATGCCAGGTTCCTGCACAAGTCGAATGACACCGAAAATATGATATTGCGCAAGTCTGCGTTAAGTCGCGTTATTGAGATACAGGGCAAATTCTACCTGGTGGTTTCCTCCACTCCCTTACTTGAGCTACCTGCGACGGCTGCCAATCTGTGGGCATTGATTGACAATACGTCATCTATCACCACGCTACAAAAAAAGGCTGAAGACGTATTGAAATTAGCTCCCCAGACCTTCTCCGAATACCTCAAAGCTTTCAGCTCAGTCGATGTGCTGGCTGTTGATAAATTCAATTTCGAACACTATAAGGTCTGACCATGACTGATAAGCAGTTTTTCGTTGCGTTTGAGGGCTTGGATGGTGCCGGCAAGTCGACTGTGTTTGAGGCGCTTGGTCCCTTGTTAAAAAATCGAATCAAGAACAAACTTGTCCTTGTTGATAAAAAATACCCGCCTGCTTTTTCTTCCTACACCGACAATCATATCGCTACTATCCGCAGCATCCTTTGGGAGTACCCGAAGGGTGCGCCGATGGACGAGCTTGGCGATATGCACTGGCTGTATTTGCTGGCAGCCTGGTTTCATGTCATAGACAACACGCAAATCAAGCCCGCTCTGGTTGAGGGCCACAGTGTCATAATGGAAAGCTGGTGTTATAAATACTTGGTGCGCTATCGATTAAAAGCTGACTATATGTATGAAGCCATGCTGACCGCCTTCTACAGCCTCACACGCCCCAGCCCGGTTATATATATAGATGTAGACCCTAAAATTGCCGCAGAGAGAAAGACCTCCTACGGCTTTTCCGAGAGCGGAGGAATGGATGGCTTGAAAGGCTCAAGCAAAAGCGATTTCATTGCCTATCAAAATACACTCAGAGAGATTTATCTGGATCTCGCCGCGCAAAACGGTTGGATGATAATCAAAGCAGACCATAAATCCATTGATTTCATAGCGCACGAGGTCATGGAGTCTTTGTCGGACTTTGGGATATAACATCTATGTATACCCATGCATCCAACTATATCAAGTTTTATATATCCAATATTTTAAAATTCTCCGCCAACCGTTTTTTTCCGTACCTGGGCATTTCGTTGGTAGGCATATTGGTTGCCAATAAAAATTTCGAAGAATTTTCTTTTTTTAGCTACATCTCTTCAGCTTTTATATTCCCCGCAACCATAGCCACCTTTACTTTTTACGCAATCGGAAATTTAACCCCCTCGCCTAAAGACCCTAAAAACAGGGACATCTTTAACTCCATCTTTTTTTTGGCGTTGGTTTTCGCCAGTTTGGTTGCATCGGCCTGCAGTGTTATTCTGCTCTTCTCCTTCACCGAAATTTCCGCCTACCCTACTGATTACAAGGCTAAAGAGCTGGCTGTCTGGTACATTATCTATATCTTCATTTACGTCCTTACCAGCTTTTTCAACTGCTATTACGAGGCCTGGTTCAAAGATCGCAGCAGTAATATCGGAAGAATGATCGGGTTTGTACCACTCATCACCCTTGCCATTATCGGATTTTTCATACACAACCCATTAAACTACTCTTACTCCGTGGTTGTACTAATGACCACCTGTGGTTTCTTTGAATTAATCTACTACCTCTACATCAGCAGAAAAAATCGATTATTCTCCTTACACGTCAATCTCGAAACGATGCGCACGCTCATTGCAATAGGGGCCCCCCAAGGCTTTGGCTTGGCGCTACAACGGCTGGCATTTTTCATGGTAAATAAGCGTTTATTGCTTATCGATAAAGATTTTGTTTCAGTGTTTTCTGTCGCTATCAGTATAGTTTCTCTACTGGCTATTCCCGTTTCAGCATTTACGCAAATCCATAGTATCCATGTCACTCGAAATAGAACTGAGCCTCTTCATGCATACCCTATTCTGTTGTTGTTGGCCAGTGCACTTCCCTCGGCAATACTCATTACATGCTTCGACAACCTGATTCTGCCCTTATACGGTTTGAGAGCGGACTTATTGGGCCAGGATCCATGGATCAGTTTGGGGATTTTGGCAATGTTGCTGTCAACCGCCTCATTGATGTTGGTCACGGCTCACCTTAGAGCCTACGGACAGAGCGTCGCACCACAAATCATAATTAATCTGTCCGTATATGGTGTCTATGTCTCGACCGTTTTCTCCGGCTTTCTGGATAACAGGCCCTTGTCGTATTTACTTTTTACCTACGCAATCACGTTTTTGGTTTGCCTCTTGCTGCTTACAGCACGCGAGCGGCTCAACTTGCTGAAGTTTGGTGTTCCCAAAGGTGCCTTGCACGCGCAGTAAACGATTGATGGTGCATACATCTGTTGCCCTGTATTGCCGGTACAGGATGTCGCAGGCTCGGAGTGTCTCGCTTAGACTGGGCATCAGTACTCCAACGCGCTGACCTCCGCCATGAATGCGCTTAGAAAGTGATCAAGACGTTGATGTCTTTTGGCCGCCATGCGCTCACCTTCATTTGTTCTAAACCCGGAGGCCAGTTTGAGCAGCTTGGTTTGGAAGTGTTCGATAGCGAACTGCTTGTCTTGGTATTCCCTTCCAGATGCCGTTGGGTTGGTCACATCATATAAAGCCGCCCCCATGCGACCCGCTGTATAGAAACACCTGGCGACCCCCACCATGCCAATTGCATCAAGCCTGTCACTGTCCTGGAGTATTTTGGCTTCGAGTGTGAGCGGTTCCAACCCTGCGCTAAAGCTGTGGCTTTCTATCGCGTGCGCCACTGCCATGACCTTCGACTCTGACCACCCCAAGCCGGATAAAATAGTCGACGCTTTTTCCGATGAGAGTGTTGAAGCCTTCGCTCGCAGTGACGAGTTCTTCTCGACAGCAACGCAGTCATGCAGAATGGTCGCCGCCAAAAGAATCTCGAGATCCCCTCCTTCCACGGTCTGAATAACGCTGGCGTTAACCCAAACACGATGGATATGCGAAAGATCGTGCGAGCCATCTCCACTGTCCTCAGGAAGATACTTCAGCAGATCGGTGGCCAGGCTTTGATACGGAAAAAACAGGTTATCCGTCATTTTTTTTCCTCTCTCGGCGAGTGGGGTGAGAACGTAATGTCCGCGCTGATGCAATTTTGACCCCGGTTGCTGATTTTATCTGCCCCAAGGCTAGCAGCTTAAATACTGCACCGAGCCGCTGCCTACTGAGTATTCGAATGGGACAATGATTCTCGGCAGTGTGGGTCAGAATCGCATCAGCGCCCACATCAGTCTCCCGAATGAAGGCATAGGTCGGCCCCGGAATCTTGTTTACTCGGACTTTATTACCCGGCCCCCACGTCACCGAGGCGTGCGCTGGGTAAGTCGATGCATACGGATGGTCTGGCATGCAATGACAGGCCATTGGCGATGCGAATGTGTGGTCAAGTTCATGCGATTGCGCAGAGAGCGGCAGAACGAATAATTCGTTGAACAGCGATGTACTTATGCATACTTTTGAAAGCGGCTTGTAAGACGCTGACAGCGGTGCTTACAAGCCGCCTGGCATTAACTATGGTCCTCTAGGGTAAAGTCGCTACACAGGCCCGTCTTCAGTGGGGTTTTAAAAAACGGTCAGCCGTTGATTGCAGCGTTTTCGTTTTCCAGGAATTCCTCTTCAAGCGCATCTTCATTCACTTTGTTGATTGGCTGGGTTTTCGCGGCAGCGCGGGGCTTGCCTTGCAGTTTGCCAAACAGGTGTTCCAACGCATGGTCCAACTTGGTGGCGGCGCCATCGATCGCTTGTTCCAGCGTATCGGCTTTATGGCACACGGAAACCGGTTGATGGCCCTTTGGCCGTGCTTCCAGGCGGCAACTTAAATCGTGGGGACCGGGCTTGTCGCCGTTCTCATCCCGCAGGTAGACCTCAACGCGGGTCAGGTCCTCTTCGTAACGTTCGAGCGTGCTCTCAATGGTAGTACGTACCCACTCCTCCAGTCGGATGCTGCTTTCAATATGGTTATCGCTATTGACTTGGATTTGCATAGTTCTTCCCTTATTTCAGCTAGCTCGCCAGAGGTCACAAACTGCAACACCAGGGTGGTGAAACCATGACCTCCTGATTACACAATTGAGCACCTGCTGAAACAATTCAACCCCTTTGCAAAGATAAATCCTACATTACAAATTAACCCTGACGACGGGCAAAAACGCTGGTAGGGTGGGGAGTTAGTTACATCTTCTTACGACCTGCCAACCTCATAATTGCGCCTCTGCCAAGGGGTGCAAAACGCGAAAAACCCCTGCTTCCTCCACCAGCCAATCATGCACCGCACGCACGCCCGGATGGTTCAACGCACCCGGCGCATACAGCAGCACGTAGCGTTTATGGTTGGGCACGGCCAGGCCGAATGGCACGATCAGGGTGCCGCGCTCCAGTTCATCATTGAGCAAGGTGCGTCGCGCAATCGCCACGCCCATGCCGGCAATGGCGGCTTCGATGGTCAGGTGATTGCGATTGAAGGTATGCCCGCGCCGCACATCCGCGCCATGGTAGCCGATGGCATTCAGGTAGAACTCCCACTCGGCATATTCATAACTCCCACGCCAGGCGGTGATGTCGTGCAGCAGCGGGAAATGTGCAAGGTCAGCCGGGCCGTGCAATGGTGGCCGACCACGCAACAAGCTGGGAGCGCATACCGGGAATATCTGCTCGTCCAGCAGGGCTGTGGATAACAGGCCGGGGTAGCTGCCATCGTTCAGGTCGATAGCAAGGTCGAAATCACCTTCATGCAAGGCGATGCTGCTGTCTTCGGCGACCAGCCGCAACTGAATATCCGGAAAACGTTGCTGCAAACGCGGCAGGCGCGGGGTCAGCCACTTACCGAGAAACGATGGGATCGAACGCAAGCGTAAGGTGCCGCTGATCATTCCCGCGTCCAGGCGCCGCAATTCCGCATCAATGCTGCCATAGGCCTCCCCCACCACGGCCGCCAGGCGCTGCCCCTCGGCGCTGAGCTCCACCCCGCGCGCACGCCGATGAAACAACCGAAACCCCAGGCGCTCCTCCAACTGGCGAATCTGCTGGCTCACCGCACCGGGTGTGATGTGCAGTTCTTCGGCGCAGCGGGTGAACGACAGGTGCCGTGCAGCGCAGGAGAAAACATGCAACCAGACATAGGTCTGGCCATTGAGGGGGCGAGTCATAGAGTTTAGTCCTGCTAAAGGGTGTCTTAGAACAATTCGTTGGTCAGTATCAATCCATAGGCTCAGTATCGCCCTAATTGCGCTCGTCCTACAAAACATGGCAGCGATTTCTACTCCATTGCTTGTAAGGGTTTAGCATGGCTATCAGTGTTTTCGATCTATTCAAAGTGGGCATTGGCCCCTCCAGCTCCCACACCGTCGGCCCGATGCGCGCTGCGGCAACCTTCGCCCAGGCGCTGGTCGACCAGCATTTGCTCAGCCAGACCCGCCGCGTCGAGATACGCCTGTACGGCTCGCTGTCCGCCACGGGCATCGGCCACGCCACCGACCGCGCCTGTGTCATGGGCCTGATGGGGGAATGGCCGGATAAGGTCGACCCCACCTCGATCAATGCACGCATCCAGCAACTGCGCGAGTCCGGCCAATTGCTGCTCGCGGGTTCCCAGGAAATTGCCTTCAACTGGCAAAACGACCTCCTGCTATTGGACGAAAGCCTGCCTTACCACCCCAACGCCATGTCTTTGCACGCCTATGGCGACAACGGCCTGTTGAGCGAACAAACCTATTACTCCGTGGGCGGTGGTTTCATCATCGACGCTGCCGAAGCCGCCTCGGGCATTGCCCCGACCAGCGATGTGAAATTGCCCTACGATTTTTCCAGCGCGGTGGAACTGCTGGCCCTGTGCAACAAGCACGGCCTGCGGGTTTCCGAACTGATGATGGCCAACGAACGTGCGTGGCGCAGCGACGAACAAATCCGCAGTGGCCTGCTGCACATCTGGTCGGTGATGCGCGAATGCGTGGAACAGGGCCTGCGCGACGAAGGCATCCTGCCCGGTGGCCTGGATGTGCCACGAAGGGCGGCGAAATTGCACCGCAGCCTGTTGGAAATCGGCAAGCCCAACGTCATCACCTCGACTTTGTCTGCGATGGAATGGGTCAACCTGTTCGCCCTCGCCGTCAACGAAGAAAACGCCGCCGGTGGGCGCATGGTCACCGCGCCGACCAACGGCGCTGCTGGGATCATCCCGGCGGTGCTGCATTACTACATGAAGTTCAACCCTGACGCGTCCGATGACGACGTAGTGAATTTCTTCCTGGCCGCCGCCGCCGTCGGCATCCTGTGCAAGAAAAACGCCTCGATCTCCGGCGCCGAAGTCGGTTGCCAGGGTGAAGTCGGTTCGGCCTGCGCCATGGCCGCCGCCGGGCTGGCCGATATCCTCGGCGCCACTCCGGAGCAACTGGAAAACGCCGCCGAAATCGGCCTGGAACATAACCTCGGCCTGACCTGCGACCCGGTTGGCGGCCTGGTGCAAGTGCCGTGCATCGAGCGCAACGCCATCGCCGCGGTCAAGGCGATCAACGCCACGCAAATGGCCCTGCGCGGTGACGGCAAGCACTTCATTTCCCTCGACCGGGTGATCCGCACCATGCGCGATACCGGCGCCGACATGCATGACAAATACAAAGAAACGTCACGGGGCGGCCTGGCGGTCAGCTGGGTGGAGTGCTGAATGGAGCACTGCTACCCGAGCATCCTGATTGCGCTGTCTGCGATCGTTTTCTCAGCGTTGCCCTGAAACAGGTCACCGGCCCCAATAGCCGCACAGAACCAATGTGGGAGGGGGCAAGCCCCCTCCCACATTAAAACTTCAGCGCCTGTACGGCACGAAGCTTGCTGTAGAACTTACGAGGAAAACGGACTTTGGCCGATAGTCAGGCGATGCGAACTAATCCAGACACCGGCCGTCAATGACTGCATGTTCTTATCAGGCGGTAACGCACCATGGACAATCCTTTTCAGATCATCACCGATACCTTCAGCCCCCAATACCGCGTCAACCTGAGCATCCAGCGGCTGGACGGCAGCATCATGCTCACCCTCTCGGATGACACCGGCGTGGTGGCCAAGCGCATGATCAGCGCCGAACAACGCAACGACCCACAACGCCTCAAGCGCCTGGTGCAGAGCATCCAGTTCGGCATCGCCATCGAACAGGGCCATAGCGCCGTGGAAATCCTCGAACTGATGACGGACGGCGACAGCCACAAACTCCTGCAGCAACCGCCCGCCCGTACCCTGCCGTTCAGCGTCGGGCTTTAAAGCTCACCCTTCTCGGTTTCCAGGCTCGCCTCGCCCTTGCGACGCGGGCCGTCAACCTTCACCGAAGGGAAAGCGGACGACGCATAGCGCACCACCAGGATGGCAAACGCCAGCAGCAGGATGCCACCGCACAGGTAGATGATGCCGATGTCCGGCGGATTGTGGTGTGACACGTTGGAGATCAGCAGGCGCGTCAGCGCGGTGATCGCCACGTAGATCAGGAAGCGCACCGGCATGTGGTTGGTCTTGAAGTAAATCCCCACCATCGCGCCCAATTCCAGGTAGATGAACAACAGCAGGATGTCATCGATCTTGATGTGCCCGTTCTCCAGCATCCCCAGAAATTCCATCACCGCTGCCCAGGCGGTCACCGCTCCGATGGCAAATAGCGCCAGGTAGTGGAACGACTCTACAAACAGATTGCCCAGGGACTCGGCCAGCCCATGGACTTGCTGGCGCAGCCTTTCGGCCCAGTTGATTTTCACGATGGTGTTTCCTTAGGTCGGCTCGACCGGATAATGCGGGTTGGACGTGACGGTTGTTCTTTATGCAGAAACAAGGCCATAGGCAGGATAGTGAGATGGTGGCCGAGTGACACGAGGCACTTAATTGTGCTCGGATCGTTCCCACGAGTGTGAGAACGATCGGGCCTTAGCATCAAGTTGGTGCGACTTGCTCCAGCGCGCGCTCGACCAGCAGACCGCCTATTTCAATCAACTGATGAATTGCCAGGACCAGGCTTCGCTGCGGACCTTCAAGGTCGAATGCCAGCTTATTGGCCATCTCACAGGCACTGCTCAGGGTTTCGCTGGCGTTTGCGAGTAAGGTCTCTGTGTCTGCCTCAGGTGTGACACTGAATAGCACCGACTCAGTAGGCGGGGGGTTGGGTGTATGTTTTTTCATGGCCTAGTTCCTTAGTTAAGAAACCATCACCGGCTGCCGCCAAGCAGATTGGGTGACGGATTGCACAAGGTTGGCGGACCGGCAAGGAACACCCCGGCACCCCGAAGGGTCCATGCGCAACCCGCCATGGCAGAAGAATGCTAATGCAAAAATCCAACATTCTTACAGGGGGGGTCGTTGCGCTTCCTTGTTGGGCCGCCAAGCCCACTCGCCGCAAATGCAGCGCCCGAGGAAGGTAAGCCACCGGACAATTCCAGCGCAACCCCGGCAAGTTGTCAGAAATTTCCGGTGTAGCAAACCCCCATTTCCCAACTACATTAAAAACCTACTATCCAAACCCCAACGTTTGGCTTATCCTTTTCGCTGTATATAAATACAGTAGTCGCAAAAGACAACTATCGTGAAGGCATGTGAGGTGGTGAATGGCCGTCGAAGTGGTATACCGCAGCAGCCGAGATCTGGAGCGTTTGTTCATGGATAAAGCCGAAGCTGACCGTCATGACAAGATGCTTGAACTCGCTGAGTTGCTGGCAGAGGTGTTGCAAAAAGCCGTGCCGTCGTTGAGCGAGCAGCAGGTGGAGGAAGCCGGGATCTACATGGCGAAGAACCGCGATGTATTTGCCAAGGCGTTCAAGAGCCAACCGGACGCACTGTCCGAGTTGCTGAACCCGGCGGCAGAGTAAAGCCCGAATTGAACAGGCCCTGAATCATGGATTCAGGGCCTTTTTAATGCCTGGGCTATTTGTACAGCAGGCGCTCGGCCAACTCGTCGGCCACCCGTGCCGGGGAGCGTTTTTCGGCTTGGGCGTGGGCGAAGATTTCGGTCAGGCGCGTGCCGATGTTCGACAGGTGCGCGGTGATGCCGGGCAGGTCCGTGCCGGCGTGTTTGAGGGCGACGTAGATCAGGCCACCGGAGTTGATCACGTAGTCCGGGGCGTAGAGGATGCCACGGCCTTCCAACTGGTCGGCGATGTCCAGGTTGGTCAGTTGGGCGCTGGCCGAACCGGCCACCGCAGCGCAACGCAGCTGGCCAACGCTGCTGCGGTTGAAGACGGCACCCACGCCGCAGGGCGCGAGGATGTCGCAGGGGGTGCTGAGCAAGGCGTCGTTGGCGATCGGGTGGGCGCCCAGTTGCTCCATGGCCAGTTGCACCTTGCCGTGGTCAATGTCGCTGACCAGCAGTTCGGCTCCGGCGGCGTGCAATTGCTCGGCCAGGGCATAACCGACGTTGCCCAGGCCCTGCACCGCGACGCGCAGGCCCTCGAGGTTGTCGCTGCCCAGGCGCGCCATGGCGGTGGTACGGATACCGGCGAAGACGCCCATGGCAGCGTGTGGCGCAGGATCGCCGGCGGCCGTGGTGCTGGTGACGAAGCGGGTGTGCTGGGCAATGCAGTCCATATCGGCGACTGAGGTGCCGCTGTCGATGGCAGTGATGTAGCGGCCGTCGAGGTTTTCGATACAGCGGCCAAATGCTTCGAACAGCGCCGCACGACTTTCCACGTGCGCAGGACGCATGATTACCGCAGTAGCGCCGCCCACCGGCAGCCCAGCCAACGCAGCCTTATAGCTCATGCCTTGGGCCAGCCGCGCAGCATCGGCCACGGCACTTTCATCATCGGGGTAAGCGAGGTAGCGACAACCGCCCAAGGCAGGCCCGCGACGACTGTTGTGAATGGCAATGATCGCCTTCAGCCCCGTTACCGGATCGACGCTCAGGTGCAGCGATTCAAGGCGGGTGCTGTGCATGAGCGCAAACATCTTCGAGCTCCCGAATCACTTTTAGTGTTGGCCCAATTATAGGCTTACGTCAGAAAACTGCTGGATCGCACTGGAATAAGCGGCTCGGTTTCGTGGGCTCCAAGACATAAGAAAGTGGGATATTTCTCAAGATGCTGGACGAAAATTCCCAGCAAGGCTAAAACAGGGGCATCCGCCGGAGAACGCAATGAATCCCCGCACCGCCTTTTTTGCCTGCCTGGACCGTTCACCCCCTGCGCTGTTCGAAGCGGCGCTGTGGATTGCTGCCGAACACGACGCCAGCGTGCAGCCACTGTTGATCCTGCAGGATCTCACCGCGTTGCAACAACAGGTCAGCCTGGGCATGCCCATGTTGCCGGCGGACGAGCTGGGCCAACCCCTGCTGCGGCGCATGAATGACCTGGGGTTTGCCCAGGATGACCACACCCCGTTGCGTCCCGCCGCCGCATTGCTCGACAAAGTGCTGCAACGCAAACGCGGGCAGCCCTTGGCCATGGGCCTGATCGCATTGGAAATGGCGCGGCGCCTGGAGATCCCTATGGTCGGCGTGAACTTCCCCGGTCACTTCCTGCTGCGGGTGCCCGGTGCCGATCACCTGTTGGACCCGTGCGGCGGCCGCCGCCTGTACCCCAACGACTGTCGCGACCTTCTGCACCGTCAATACGGGCCGAAACTCAAGTTACAGGCCGACCACCTGCACACGGCCGAACCTCGGGCGATCCTGCAACGGCTGTCGCGCAACCTGCGCCAACTGCATCTTTCCAACGACGAACCACTTGCTGCCCTGGTGGACGCCGAGCGCGTGCTGGAACTGGGCAGTGCCAACGCCGCCGACTACCTGGCGCGGGCCAGCCTGTATCAGCGCCTGGACTGCCCGAGTGCCGAACGCTTTGACCTGGAACATGCCCTGCTGCTCTGCGATGACCCGATCCAGCGCCTGCGCCTGACCGAGCGGCTGGGGCACCTGCCGCCCAATTCAGTGGTGCACTGAGCCCCCCTGTAGGAGCGAGCTTGCTCGCGAAAAACGTCAACGATAACGCGGGCATCCTGGTTTAACGCGGTGTCCTTGCGGCCTTCGCGAGCAAGCTCGCTCCTACAGTGAAGGTTTGAGAATGTCGTTGTGCAGCGGCCCTTGAGGCGTAGTAGGCCCCGGCGCCCGAACTTGAATAATCAGCAACGCTGCAATTACCGCCGGAACCGCGCAGAAGAAGAAAATCTGCTGCACCGGTATGTGCATCGCCAACAACAGGCTGCCGAACAACGGCCCCAGAATTGAACCGAACCGCCCCACCCCCAATGCCCAGCCCGTGCCGGTGGCGCGCACCTGCGCCGGGTAGAAATTGCTGGCAAACGCGTTGAGGGTCAGTTGCCCACCGATGATGCAGAACCCGGCGGCAAACACGCAGGCCACCAGGTAGCGTGGGTTGTCGTGGTTCAAGCCCAGCAGGACGGTGCACAACGCCGCTGCCGCCAGTACGCCGGAGAGCAGTCGTACTTTGCTTTTCAGGCGGTCGGCAAACCAGGCCATGAGGATCGCGCCCAAGGTGCCGGCGAACAGGAACATGGAGGTGACCAAATTGGCTTCATTCAGTGCCAGGCCGCTTTCAAGCAGCAGCGAAGGCAACCAGCTGATCATGAAATACAGCAGAATCAGGCTGACGAAAAAGGTCGCCCAGATCAACAACGTCGGGCGGGCGTAGCCGTGGCGGAACAGCTCCAGCACCGTCAGTTTGCTGCCCTGCTCCTGGCGGTTTTCGGCTTCGCTCGCAGACGGCGGCTGCCAGTCGGGCAGCATGCGCGCCGTGACCTTGCGCAAACGCAGATACGGCGGTGCATCGCGCAGCAAACGCGGCAGCGATTCGGGCAACAGCCACACCAGGAATGGGAACAGCAGCAACGGCGTCACCCCGCCGGCCAGGAACACCGCCTGCCAACCAAAGCCGTCGATAAACCCGGCGGCGACAAACCCGCCCGCCGCACCGCCGAATGAGAAGCCACACGCTGCCAGGGTCACCATCAAGGTGCGCAGGCGTGGCGGCGAATATTCGGACATCAACGCCATGGCACTGGGCATCGCGCCGCCCATGCCGATACCGCAGATAAACCGTGCCGCCATCAGGGTGGTCAGGGAATTGGCAAACACCATCAGCACTGTGAGGCTGGCGTAGATCAGCACACAGGCCAGCAGGATACGCCGTACGCCAAACCGATCTGCCAGCGGCGTCACCAGCAGCGAACCCAGGGTCAGGCCCAGCAGGTTGGCGCTGAATACGGGGCCGAACGCGGATTTTTCAAGACCCCAATCCTGGGCCAGGGTCGGCACCACGTAGCCCAGTACCTGGGCGTCATAGCCATCGGTGACCAGCAGCAGCGCCAGCAGCAAGAGAATCAACCATTGATAGCGCGACACCGGGCGGGCGTCGAGTGCCGCGCGAAAGCTGGCAATCTGATTGTGCATCGCAAGGGACCTTTATTTTTTTTATGTTGGCACGATCAAATGTGGGAGGGGGCTTGCTCCCGATAGCGGTGTGTCAGTTGACAAACTTATTGCTGATACACAGCAATCGGGAGCAAGCCCCCTCCCACATTTGGATTTAGGCAGTTTCTGAAAACTAAGGGGTGTCAGGTTGGTTGGCAGGATGAGCCTGCACAAACGCTGGATGCTGCGCCGCCAACGCCGCTACTCGGCCGATACGCGGGTACGCGCCCAACGGCACCTTGAAGCGCTCGGCCGCATACAGCTGCGGTATCAGAAACGCATCCGCCATGCCCGGCTGCGCGCCGAAGCAAAACCCATCATCGCCAATCAACTGTTCCACCGCACCCAAGCCCTGGCTGACCCAATGGGCGATCCACTCGAGCAGTTGCGTTTCATCATGCCCCCACTTACGCAACAGGTTTTGAGTGCTGGAGTTATGCAACGGGTGGATATCGCAGGCGATGATCGACGCCACTGCGCGCTGGTGGGCACGGGACGCGGGATCTTTCGGAAGCAGCGGTACCTGTGGATAACATTCCTCCAGGTACTCAACGATCGCCTGTGACTGAATCAGCAGCGCGCCTTCATCAGTGCGCAACGCCGGCACGCGCCCTTGCGGGTTGATCGCCAGGTACTCAGGCTGGTGATTGGCGCCGCCTGCCGGCACCAGCAGGTTGACCGGCAACGCGGTGAAGTCCAGGCCCTTGAGCGCCAGGGCAATCCGTACCCGATACGAGGCGGTGGAACGGTAGTAGGTATAGAGTTCCATTGCCCTGCCCTCTCAACGCGCCGCGACCACGGTGCCGCGGCATTCACCAAAGCCAATGCTGGCAAACCCTTCGCGGATGCAACGGCCACGCAAGATGATTTCGTCGCCGTCCTCGAGGAATTTACGCACCTCCCCGCTGGGCAATTCGATTGGCTTCTTACCGCCTTCGGTGATTTCCAACAGGCTGCCAAACTGCCCAGGTTGCGGACCGGACAAGGTGCCCGAACCGAACAGGTCACCGGCCTGCAACTGGCAGCCGTTGACGCTGTGATGCGCAACCATTTGCGCCACGGTCCAGTACATGTGCTCGGTGTTACTCAAGGTCAAGCGATGAGCGGGCAGGTTCTGCTCACGCATCGAAGCCGTGGTCAACAGCACCTCCAGTTCGATATCAAAGGCACCCGCGTTCTGATCGCGCTTATCCAAGAGATACGACAAGGGTTGTGGATCACCCTCGGGCCGCGCCGGTTGTGCTTTACGGAATGGCTCCAGCGCTTCGGCCGTCACTACCCATGGCGAGATGCTGGTGATAAAGCTTTTGGACAGGAACGGCCCCAGCGGCTGGTATTCCCAAGCCTGGATATCCCGCGCCGACCAGTCGTTGAGCAAGCAGAAGCCGGCGATATGCTCGGCGGCATCGCCGATGGCAATCGCGTCGCCCATGGCATTGCCGTGGCCGATCCAGATGCCCAGTTCCAACTCATAGTCCAGGCGCGCACAAGGACCAAATGTCGGCTCGGTTTGGCCGGCCGGCAGGGTCTGGCCTTTAGGGCGCCGTACATCCGTACCTGAAGGGCGAATGGTCGAGGCACGGCCATGGTAGCCAATCGGCACGTACTTGTAGTTCGGCAGCAGTGGATTATCCGGGCGGAACAATTTGCCAACATTCTGCGCGTGCTCGATGCCGACGTAGAAGTCGGTGTAGTCATTGATCCTGGCCGGCAAGTGCATCTGGCAATCGATAGCACGGTGCAGCACCTGCGCCTCGCGGGTTTGCAGCTTGCTGCCTTCGGCCAGCAGCTCCAACAGACGCTCGCGCAACGCCACCCGTGGGCCCCGGCCGAGTTCGAAGAAGGCGTTCAGTTGCCCACCCGCCGTGGCTTCGACGGCACGTCGGGCTTCACCGTCAAACTCGTCCAGCGCTGCGTGCAGGTCGAGGATCGCGTCTCCAATCGCCACGCCACTGCGCGGTGCCGAGCCATTGATGCTGAATATGCCCAGGGGCAGGTTTTGCAGGGGGAAATCTGCGTGGCCGTTGGCGGAGGCCACCCAGCTACGGGTAAGCGTCGGTTGCGTCATGAGTTATCTCCGATTCGGGTTGAAGGTGGCGGGCAACGAGGCCCAGCACGCGTCGTAAGCAGGTTGCAGTTGCGGGCACTCCAGGGCGAACTGGGTCGGGCGCAGCACTTGGCTGGTCTCGAACATGAAGGCCATGGTGTTATCGATCTTGTGCGGCGCCAGGTCTGCATTGATGGCTTTGGTGCAGGTCTCGCCGTCCGGGCCGTGGGCGCTCATGCAACTGTGCAGCGACGCGCCGCCGGGCAGGAAGCCTTCGGCCTTGGCATCGTAGGCGCCCTGGATCAAGCCCATGTATTCGTTCATCAGGTTGCGGTGGAACCACGGTGGACGGAAGGTGTTCTCGGCCACCATCCAGCGCGGCGGGAAGATCACGAAGTCGAGGTTGGCCAGGCCATGCACGCTGGTGGGCGAGGTCAATACGGTGAAGATCGACGGGTCAGGGTGATCGAAACTCACCGTGCCGATCGTGTTGAAACGCCGCAGGTCGTATTTGTACGGCACGTTGTTGCCGTGCCAGGCGACCACGTTGAGTGGCGAATGATCGAGCTCGCAGGCCCACAGTTCACCGAGGAATTTCTGCACCAGCGTTGTAGGTTGCTTGAGATCTTCATAGTGGGCAACGGGTGTAAGGAAGTCGCGAGCGTTGGCCAGGCCGTTGCTGCCGATAGGCCCCAGATCCGGCAGGCGCAGCGGCGCACCGTGGTTTTCCGCGACGTAGCCGCGTGCTTGCGCATCCAGCAGCTCGATACGGAATTTCAAGCCACGGGGCAGCACGACGATTTCCAGCGGCTCGACATCCAGCACGCCGAGTTCGGTGGCGATACGCAAGCGGCCTTGCTCGGGGACGATCAACAGTTCGCCGTCAGCATTAAAGAACACGCGCTCCATCGAGCGATTGGCGCGGTAGTGGTAGATGCTGATGCCCGAAGGTTTTTCCGACCCCGAGTTGGCCACCATGCCGACCAAACCGTCGATAAAGTCCGTCGGTTCACTCGGAATGTCCAACGGGTTCCAACGCAAGCGATTGGGCGTCACCGCGCCCAACGGGCCACCCGCCAATTGCCGTTCCAGCTTGATGAACGCCGGGTGGTTGGCCGACGGCTGGATGCGGTACAACCAGGTGCGCCGCGCTTCGCTGCGAGCCATGGTGAAAGCGGTGCCGGAAAACAGTTCGGTGTAGAGCCCGTAGGGGGCTTTTTGCGGCGAGTTCTGCCCGACGGGCAGCGCGCCAGGCAAGGCTTCGCTGGCGAATTCATTGCCGAAGCCCGACAGGTATTCGAGGTCCATGGATCTTCCTCTGTACACACGTTATTTTTATCGTAATTCAGTTACGCATAACGTAATTTGATCGCTTTCGAGCGTCAAGCTATAAAGACGCCCATTCATCTCTCGGATTCTCGCCCTTCCCATGGAAAAGCCCCGCGACACCGGTAAACAGAAAGTCCGCTCGGCGGAAGTTGGCACCGATATCCTCAAGGCCCTGGCCGAACTGTCTCCCTCCACCTCGTTGTCACGCCTGGCCGAACATGTGCAGATGCCGGCGAGCAAGGTCCACCGCTATTTACAGGCGTTGATCGCCTCGGGTTTTGCCGAACAGAACGCCGCCACCAACCATTACGGCCTGGGCCGCGAAGCGTTGCGCGTGGGCCTGGCGGCGCTGAGCAGCATGGATGTGTTGAAAGTCGGGGCGATGCCCCTGGCGGAGCTGCGCGATGAATTGAATGAAACCTGCTTTCTGGCGGTGTGGGGCAACCAGGGCGCGACGGTGGTGCAGATCGAGCCGGCGGTGCGTGCCGTCACGGTGGTGACGCAGTTGGGATCGGTATTGCCATTGCTCAGTTCGTCCACCGGGCTGGTGTTCAGCGCCTACCTGCCATCGCGGGAAACCGTGGAATTGCGCGAACGCGAGATTCAAGCCGGCACCGCCCACTCACTGGCGGACGATCAGGCCTACGCCACGGTGTGCGAGCAGATCCGCAGCCGTGGCCTGCATTTTGTGCATGGCTTGCTGATGCCCGGCGTGGATGCGTTGTCGGCGCCGGTGTTCAATGCGGTCGGGCACGTGGCGGCGGTGATGACCGTAGTCGGCCCGACATCACTGTTTCACGCCGATGAAGATGGCCCGGCGGCGCAGCATCTACTGGCAGCGACCCGGGCCGTGAGTTGGCGCATGGGCTATCAGCCCTGAATCAATCCTCGCTGCGTGACAGGGACACGGCCACGCGATCCTCCAGCGCCTTGACCTGCGCGCCGGCCACCACATAGTTGTTGGTCAGCATCGAGAACACCAGCTTGCGCCCTTGGGCGTCGGTGATATAGCCGCTCAATGACGACACGCCGCCCATGGAGCCGGTCTTGGCATGCAGGTTGTTTTGCGCTGGGGTGGCGCGCAAGCGATGCCCCAGGCTACCGCCGGTCATGCGGTCAGTGTTGCCGGCAATCGGCAGCGCGTTGTACCAGGCGTTGAACCACG
Organism: Pseudomonas khavaziana; assembly: GCF_036704165.1. Classification (NCBI taxonomy): domain Bacteria; kingdom Pseudomonadati; phylum Pseudomonadota; class Gammaproteobacteria; order Pseudomonadales; family Pseudomonadaceae; genus Pseudomonas; species Pseudomonas khavaziana. Next base: position 1,383,271 of record NZ_CP129946.1, on the reverse strand, counting down.
GTTGCTTGCTCGCCGCCAGCAACAGGTCGGTGAGGGCTTGCGAAGACACCAGGTTACGTCGCGACAGGCCGGAGCCATCCACTTGATTGAGTGCGGCCGTGTCCATTCCCTGGCGCTTGAGGAACCCGCCCACTGCCACCACGCCCGCCGCCGCCGTGCCGCGATTGGCGGTCTGGCGCCCCATGGCCTTGAGCAAGGCTTCGGACATGTTGTTGTTAGAGAGCTTGAGCAGCGGCACGATCAGCTCCTGCAATGGCGCCGATTGGTGCTCGGCCAGGACCGTCACTGCTGCCGGACTCGCCCCGCCCATCACCCGGCGCCCCAATACCATAATCCCCTGCTGCGCCAACGCCTGCTCAAACAGATTGGCCACCAGTTGCGTCGGTTCCCAGACGCTGACCAGTTGCTGGCTCTGCCGACCCGGTGCCACTGCGCCACTGAGTTGCAGCAGGTTGGTGCCATGGCGACGGTTGATCCCATAGCTGTTGCCCGGCCCGCTCACGGCACGGTTGCTCAGTTGCAGGTAATCAGTGGACGGGAAGATATCGACACTCACTGGCGAGCCGGCCCGCAACGGCGCCTTGGCCGTGACCAGCACGCTGCCCGCATCGAAATCCGTATTGGGTGACACGGTCAGCGCTGAAATCTGCGCGCCGTAGTAGGTGGTTTCATCGTCGTGGGACCAGTCGACACCCAGCCGCTCGGCATCGAACCAAGTGTCGTCGAACACCAGGTCGCCCTGCACCTGGCGCACGCCCTGGCTGGCCAACTGCGCGGCAAGGGCCTGATAGTCGGCGAACTGGATGCTCGGGTCGCCGAGGCCACGCAGATAAAGGTTGCCGGTCAGGCGGTCGCCCTGGCGTATGCCATTGCTGAGCAACTGGGTAGAGAAACGGTACTGCGGCCCCAGCACATCCATCGCGGCCGCAGTGGTCAGCAGCTTGAGGTTTGAAGCCGGCACCAGCCGGGTGCGCGGGTTGTGCTGGTAGAGCGTGCTACCCGTGCGGGCATCGCGCACCATCAGCGACACCGTGGCGCCGTGCAGCGCCGGGTCGCTTAACAGTTTGTCCAGGGCGGCAGGCGTGGACATCTGCGAAACGCTGGCGCAGCCGCCCAGCAACAAGCTCAAACCGACCAGCAGGGCGCTGGTGTGAAACCATTTTGCAAAGTGCATCAGTGTGCCGTTCCCGCAAAATCAACAATAACGGCAACGCTAACACTGTAGGAGCGAGCTTGCTCGCGAAGAACGCACAGGCAACGCGTTAAACCAGGCAGCCCGCGTGAGCGTTGACGTTTTTCGCGAGCAAGCTCGCTCCTACAAAGGGATGGCGTTAGAAGGTAAGTGTGCTGGATACCGACACCTGCCGCGCATCGCCTATGGACACAAACTGCGTATTCACCGACGAGGTGTAGTAAGTACGGTCAAACAGGTTCTTCACATTGAGCTGGAACTTGACCTTCTGCGCCTCGATCTTGGTGTCATAGCTGGCGAACACATCGGCCACGGTGTAACTCGGCAGTTCGAAGCTATTGGCCGCGTCCCCGGCGCGCTTGCCCACATAGCGGGCGCCCGCACCGAGCCGCAATTGATCACCGCCGAAGATGCTGCCGAAGTCATACACCGCCGACAGCGAGCCGGTATTTTTAGCCACGTTCTGCAGGCGGTTGCCTTTAAGCGTCGGGTCTTCGGTGACCTCGGCATCGGTGTAGGCATAGCTGCCGATCAGGCTCCAGTTGTCGGTCAACTGGCCGCTGGCATCCAGCTCCAGGCCACGGGAACGCACCTTGCCTGCCACGCTGTAGACCGAGGTCAAGCCTTCACCGACCTGCACCAGCACATTGCGCTTGTCGATGGTGAACAGTGCCGCACTCGCCGTGATACGTCCCGGCATATCGAACTTGGTGCCCAGCTCCCAGGCCTTGGACTCCTCCGGTTGCAGGCTGCCGTCCAGCACGGTTTTATTCGCCAGTGGCGCGATGGTGGAGTTGGGCTTGAACGACTCGGTATAGCTGCCGTAGAACGACAGTTCATCGGTGTAGCGATACACCAGCCCGGCACGCGGCACCCATTTCTGGCCGTTACCGTCAGTGTTGGCGGTGAACGGCACGCCTTTGCCCGCGTATTGGTCGTACATCTGGTAGCGCGCGCCGCCGACCAGGATCCACTGATCAGTGAGGTGGATCGCATCCTGCAAGAACAGCGAGTCGCTACGCAGCAGGTCGGTCTGGTTGCTGTCCGGGGCGCTGACCCTGGACCCCGCCACTTCGTTGCCGTACACCGGGTTGTTATAGTCGAACGTGCCACGTGGTGCCTGGCGGATCAGGTCGGCGCGGTAGATCTTGCGGTACTCGTCGTCCAGGCCGAACACCAGGTCATGTTGCATGCCGGCCACGTTCACCTTGCCTTCAAGGCTGGCGGTGGCGAAGCGGTCGGTGGTCAGTGCGCCCTGGGTGCCATCCATGCTACGGGTCAGGGTGCCGTTGGTGTTGACCTTGACCACGCGCACCTGGCTGGCATCGTAGGTCTCGCGGTTCCAGCTGTAGCCAAAGTGGGCCTTCCAGTCGTCGTTCAGGTCGTGGTCGACGGTGAGGCGGTACAAATCCGAGCGGCCTTCCATATTGTTGAATGGCTCATCCAGGCGACGGGTGGCGGGAATGTTCAACGGGTGGTTGGTCTTGGGGTCGATGGCGGTGCCACGGTCGAACGGCGCGAGAAATTCGCGGTGCTCATAGGCCACTGCCACTTGGGTGGTGTCGCCATACCAAGCCAGGGACGGCGCCACCAGCGTCTCACGATGGGTGCCGTAGTTGCGCCAGTAGTCTTCATCTTCATGATCGACGATCAGTCGATAGGCCAGGCCGCTGTCACCGAGCGGGCCGGTGGTGTCCAGGTTGCCACCGCTGCCGTGCTTGCCGCTGCCGAAGCTCGAGCCACGGGCGGTCAGGGAAGTGGACTGCACCAGCTCGGGCTTCTTGCTGACGATATTGACCACGCCGCCCGGGTCCTGGATGCCGTACAACAGCGACGACGGGCCCTTGAGCACTTCGACACGCTCGGCGGTCGCGTTCATGGCACGGCCCTGCACCACCGGCATGCCGTCCTTCATGATCGAGCCGTTACGGTTGTCGCCGAAACCGCGCAACATCACCGCGTCCTGGGTGCTGCCGAGGGTGTTGGACTGGGTGATGCCGCTGATATTACCCAGGGCGTCATCCAGGTTGCGCGGCTGCTGGTCGCGTAGCACCTGGGCCGGCACCACGTTGACGGTTTGCGGGGTTTCCAGCAGCAGGCCGTGGGAACGCATCACCGAGCTGGTGGGCGGCGGCTGGTAGCTGGTGCTGTCCTGGGTCGGGTTGGCGGCGCTGATAGTGGTGGCACCGAGGTTCAACGCCCCCTCGCTAGGCACCGGCTCCAGGGCCAGGGTGCGGGGGTCGATCTGGCGGAAGGTGAAGCCTGACTGGCTCAGCAGACGTTGCAGGGCCTGGGTCGCGCTCATCTGTCCGCTGACCGCCGGGGCATAGAGACCGTAGGGCGCTTCATCGGTGTAGATCACGCTGAGCCCGGTGACCCGGCTGAAATCGCTCAGGGCCTGGGGCAACGGTTTGGCGGCCAGGGCAAACCTGAATTGGGCGCTTTGCTGCTCCTGCGCCTGGGCGATGCCAAGCGGCAGCAATGCCAGCCCCGACATTGCCATTACCGAGGCTCCCAGCCACTGTTTTACCCAACCGCCCGCCGCTGACTTCATGCTGTGAGAACCCGTGTAGAAAACGCTGTTAACGCGAATAGATCGCAGTTTCATGCACTACACGGATGGGCCGGTGTTTTACCTCACCTGAATCCGCAAATAATTTTGATCATTGAGCGCCACTCGCCGCCAGACACTCCTTGGCGCTCTTCTTCAGCTTCTTGATCAGCCGTTCCTGGCGCAGCGCTTCGCCCTTGCTCGCACATTGCTCGGTGTACACCAACGCCACCGCCGGGCTGGACAGGAAGAATCGCGCGCCTTTGCCGCTTTGATGGGAAGCAAAGCGGCGCACCGGATCATTGCTGATGCCGCAATACAGCGAGCCATTGGCGGCGCGCACCAGGTAGACAAACCAGGGTTTGGATTCAGAAGGATCAGTCACAAGTCGTTTCGGCAAACCGCAGGGAGGCCAATCTTATCAACGACCGGCCTGGAATGCCTTCAAGCCTTTGCGTGCCTGGGCACGCACGGCGTTTTTCAGCGCTGGCGACCAGCCGAGCAACAGGCCCTTGAGGCCCAACGCCTGGCGCGACCAACGCCACAGGTCGAAGTGGTCATGGTGTTCGCAGATCTTGCCGTCGCGAAACACAAACCTGGCGCCGATATCGTTGACCACAGTATTGCCGGTGGCGCTGAACAGGTACGTCGCCACCCAGTGCGCGCTGCCGGTGGTTGCATCACTGCGCACCTGGTCGAACGTCAGGGAAAAGTCCTTGGCGCGGGTGGTGAGCATGCGCCACATGTCGCCGGCATCGCGCCCGCGCAATTCACCGAAGGCCGGGTCGCTGAATACCACGTCATCGGTGTAGCAGGCGGCCATGGCTTCGGCGTCCAGACGCTGGAAGGCCTGGTAGAACTGGGTGATCAGGGCGTTATGGGCATCACTCATGGGCAGGTTTCGCACGTGGTTCAGGAAGGACTGAACGATAGTCCGCACGGCGTGGGAAAGCCATGGCTATTCACCACGTCGATAAGTGATGCCCGACCGCGTCAGAGGTAGATCACATCCAGAGTAGCGCTGCCGTCGATCTGGATCTCTTCGGTAATCGGCAGATTTCTCTTGTGGTTAAGCTTGCCGACCACCTCCAGCACCCCCTTGAAGGTGGTCATCGCCAGCGGCGTCGGGATGGAGTTACCTGGGTCCTTGATGGTACGCATAAAGCCCGGCTGCCAGGCTGTGTCCCCTGAAGCATCGAGCCACGTGCCGCCATTGGCCGACTCAATCGGGATTCCCGGTACGTCGTCAGCGCTCACTTCAGCCATCCTCAGGAAGTACCTGCCGATTTTTGCATTGTTACTGGCCAGGCCAAGACCGAACACTGAGGCCGACTCATAGCCGGGGTCTGTCGCAGTACCGGGACGGTTATCGGCGCTCTTGATCGCCATCAACGTCGGCGCATCGCAGATCACCGACACCTGCAAAGAGGCATTGGGAAGATCGGTCTCCAGCGAGGAGTGCAGGTCCTGAGCGGAGATCTTGCCATGGTCTACCACGCCGCCATTGGACAGGGTGGGCGTACAGGCTGCCGGGGTGATCTTGCCGACCACACTGAGGTCCACACTGGACGCGGCCATTACATTGGAAACACCCGCCCACAACAAGGCGGCGGTCATAAGTGCACGAGACGGTTGCATATCAATGCTCACTTTCGGCCGATTACCAAAGGGTCGAACAACGCACTCCGGCGTTTTGCCAACCTGCAGTTCGGCTCAACTAATTAGACTAGGAATGTCAGACTTCATCGCAATAACGACGAGAAGACCGTGACAACTTAGAGCAGGCCGACTTTAATCTGAATACAACTAATACGAATCAAAACTCACACTAGTTAATTCATCCCTGTCATAAAACTGCAACTTTCTACGGCACCATTCCCGCCGCACGCGCATAAGCGAACAAGTCCACGTCAGTGGATATGCACAATCGGTGCATGGCGGTGCTTTTCTGTTTGCTGATAGTGGAAATACTGCGATTGACTCGCGCCGCAATCTGGCTGACGGTCATGCCGCTGGCGAGCATGCGCACCACCTCGCGCTCCTTGCCCGACAGCTGCGGCTGTTGCGATTGATCACCCGGCCCCGCCTCTAACAACTGCTCGCGCAGGGACTCGCTGGCGAAGTTCTGGCCGGCGCACACCGCCCTGATTGCCAGGGGTAACTCCTTGGCCGAAGCGCTCTTGGCAACGATGGCGCGTGCGCCATGGGCAAACGAGGCACGCAAGGTGGCGACGTTGGCGAACATGGTCACCAGGATCACCGGCAGCCCCGGGTATTGGCGATGCAACAGGCTCAGCAGGCCGTAACCGTCGGCCTGCTGGCCCCCAGGCATCGCAAAGTCAGTGACGAGCACATCGCAAGGCACCTCGGCCAGCAAGTTGAGCAGCTCATCGGGACCGTTGGCCTCCGCAACCACTTTGCACCTGCCGCCCGCCTCAATCACCACTCTCTGCCCAATACGTACGATGGGATGATCGTCAGCAATAATTACACGAAGCATAGATACCCACGGATGATGGCAAATTGAATGCACGCAAAATAACCCTGCTGGCGATTGGTAACAACCGGTAACAGCAAGTGAAGTTCAGCTGCACCCCATGTTTTGAAGGGGGTAGTTTTGAACTTACAAAACAAAAGGAAAATTCTTACACGCCAAAGTCACTACAAAACCGTTCAATTTCAACAATTCGTCATAAACCACGCAAGTAGTCGAGATAAGCCGCCAGGTCGCTCTGGAAAAGCTCCAACTTCCGCTGGTTGACTGCTACGCCATGGGCACGTACCTCGCTGATCAAGGCGCTGCCTCTGGACTCCAGCCCCGCGCCCCCCAAAAAGGCCAGGCTGCCCACGAGGCGATGCAAGCGCTCGGCGGTCAAGCTGGCATCCTGGGCATTCAGCGCATGCCTCAGCGCCTGGGTGTCTCGCTGCGCTTCCGTGAGCAGGCTGCGCAGCATCTGATCCACGACCCGCGGGCTGCCAAACAACTCGACCAGACTGTCACGGGTCGGCCAATCCAGCGCAGCAACGCCCGGCGGCTGGTTGCAAAGCGCTGCGGGCGCGCCCGGCAGCCAGTGCATCAGCATGTCACGCAACGACTCCAGGGCCAGCGGCTTGAGCAACCAGGCATCCATGCCGGCGTCGCGGCAACGTTGCGGGTCGTCGTGCACCAGGTTGCCGGTCAGCGCGATGATCGGCACCCGCTCACACCCCAGGTCCTGCTCGCGCTGGCGTATGGCACGCGCCAGGCTGTAACCATCCATGACCGGCATCTGGCAATCGCTGATCACCAGGTCAAAACGCCGGCACGCAATGGCCGCCATGGCACTGCTGCCATTTTCGACCAATTGGTGGCTCAGCCCGAGCTTGTCTAACTGCCAGCCCATCATTGCCCGGTAGGCGGAATGATCCTCCACCACTAACACACGATGATGCCGCCAATGTGCCGGTGTCGTAACCTGACGCATCAGTTGTTCTGCGCAGCGACATTGCTCGAAAGCACGCCCGCTTACCTCATCAGGTGCTCCTTTGCAGTACTACTTAGGTTCGGGCAGCACTGACGTAACAGTCAGGAACAACCATTCAAGGCACTGCATGGCGCAGCGCTTAAAGCCATTCAAATAACTGTAATCGCACTGTCAAAATATCCTTTTGACCACACAGCTGACGATACAACAACTACGAAAAACAACTTTCTAGCCTAAATAACCTCGCCACCCCATCGCTCTACTCGCCTCTGGGCCAATGTCGTAAAAGTTGTATGTCCGCGCATACCGGCGATCACTAAATTGTGTGCACCCCGCCAGAGGGTAACGATCCGCCACATTTATCAGGGCGGCTATAAACCAGACCTGACAGCACTTGCCTTGCTGCAGTGGGTCGCCATGGGTCTGTTTTCGCCTGTTGGCCACACACCGGAACAACACATTCTATGAACAAGCATTTGGTTGCCCTTGGCAGCGTCCTGTTGATCACCTGTGCGCCGCCCGTCGTCGCGGCCAGCTCCCAAGACCTCACCGTCAGGGGGGTGATTACCCCCAGTGCCTGCGACACCCTGATTACCGGCGGCGGCGTGGTCGATTTCGGAAAAATGTCGGCCAGGGAACTCAACGCCGAGCAGTACACGCCTCTGCCTCGGCAAACCGTGCAATTGAGCGTGAACTGCGAAGGGCCGACGCTGTTCACCCTGAACACCATCGATAACCGGCCAGGCTCCAGCGCCAATCACCCACATTGGCACGGCCTGGGCATGACTTCAGAAGGCGAGAAGATTGGCGGCGCCGGCTTCAACCTGCATAACCCGCTGGCTGACAACCTACCCGCCCAGACCATCAATTCGAGCGATGGCGGCACGACCTGGCAGTTGGGCACCCAGCTCAACCCCACCGTATTGACGGCGGTGGCGATCAACAACGTGCCGGTGCCGGTAGCGGTGCGCCAGTTTCAGGCCAACCTCCGGCTCAACACCCATATCGCGCCCAGCGGCAGCCTGACGCTGCTCGACGAAGTGCCGGTTGACGGACACGCCACCGTACAACTCATGTACCTGTAATTGCCGTACACAGCCCCTATCGAAGGAACACGTCCCATGAACAAACTATTCGTTGGCGCACTGACCAGCGCAACGCTGCTGCTCGCCAGCACTACCACTTTCGCCGCCTCCACCGTGGACCTGACGGTCACGGGCCTGATCGTCCCCAGCGCCTGCACGCCGAGCCTGTCCAGTGGTGGGGTGATCGACCACGGCAAGATTTCCGCCAAGGATCTGAACACCGACAACCCGACGGTGATTGGTAATCACACCCTGACGATGACGGTGCTCTGCGAAGGCCAGACCCTAATTGCGCTGCAATCGGAGGACAACCGCAAGGGTTCTTCAATCAGTAATAGTGACTACGGCCTGGGCCTGATCAATGGCACCGAGAAACTCGGCCACTATCACCTCAGGATCGCCAATCCGATTGCCGACGGCGTCCCGGTACAGTCCATTGCATCTCAAAACGGCCAAGACAATTGGTACCTTGAGCGATTCTGGGACCCCACCCTGTACATGTCGGTAGCCGACATGAGTGACCCTGCCCAGCCGGTGCCGGTGCAGGAACTGCTGCTGGACCTGCAGGTGGATACCAGTATCAACCGTACGGACGGCCTGGACCTGAGCAACGAAGTACAGATCGACGGTTCCGCCACCCTGACTGTGATTTATCTCTGACCCGCTGAACGCCCATGCCCGCCTGGAAACCGGCCGTCATGGGCTTTTTTTCGTATCGGCCACCCTCATTCGAACCAGTGACCCTGCACCGATGAATACGCGCCCTCGCCTTTTTGCTGTCGTACTCACACTGACACTGACCGCCCCGGCGCTCGCGGCCTCGTTTGTTGACCTCACGGTGACCGGCCGGGTGACCCCGGACGCCTGCAATGTGGAACTGTCCGACAACGGCTCCATCGATCATGGCCGCATCCCCGCCCACACCCTCAGCAGCGACGAATTCAGCGTGCTGCCGGCCCGGTTGCTGGAGCTGACGGTGCGCTGCAACCGGCCAATGCTGTTTGCCCTGGTAGGCATCGACAACCGTGCCGATTCATCCCTTGCACCGGACTATTTCTACGGCCTGGGCCGAAATATCCATGCCCCGCAGGAGCGCCTTGGCTCCGTAGCGCTGTCCTTGCGTAACCCGGTGGGCGACGCACAGACCATGCAGGTATTGGCCTCATACGACAGCGGCGAAACCTGGGCGACGGAGCCCAATGCCTATCCCAAGTCCTACATGGGGTTTGCCCTGCCCGGCGACCGTCAACCGGACTTCATCCGCCAGTTGAACGTCCAACTGCGGGTCGACACCTCGATCAACTTTTCGCAGTACCTGACCCTGGATCAGGAAGTGCCCCTCGACGGGTCCGTCGTCCTGGACTTGCGCTACCTCTGACCCACTCACTTACCCAATGGAAACTTTGTCATGACGTCGACACGCCTCACACTCGCGACCCTGGCCTTACTGTTGAGCTTCAATGCCCAGGCTGACGGCATGGTGCCCGACACCTCCGTGGTGATCATCCATGAAGCCGATGGCGAGGCGGCTGTCTCGGTCACCAACACCGACAGCAACCTGGCCTTGCTGCACGTAACCTTGCAAGACATTCCCGAGGACACCGAGCCGCTGCTGGTGGTGACGCCACCGTTGTCCCGGGTGGAAAGCGGCAAGTCGCAACTGGTGCGCTTCATCCTGCAGAACCAGGCACCGCTGCGCGCCCAGCGCCTCAAACGCGTGATCTTCGAAGGCATGCCCCAGGGCCGGGCAGCCACCGAAGCCGGACATGCCCGGGTTGGCGTAACCGTGCGCCAGAACCTGCCGGTGATCGTGCATCCCAAGGGCCTGGCGATCAATCGCACGCCCTGGACCGACCTGACCTGGACCCTGCGCAACGGCACATTGCAGGTGCGCAACGATACGCCGTATGTCGTGCGCCTGGCCCAGGAGCTGCGCCTGCTGCCCGGTGATGGCCAGGCGACCCTGCCGCGCACCTATGTGCTGCCCGGCGAAACCCTGAGCGTGCCGGCTACTGGCGGGCCTGCCACGCAGGTGCGGTTGCAGCCGGCCACGGTGTATGGCTTTGCGGTCGCCGCCTACGACGCGCCCATAACCCTTTGAAACCCACAGGCGCCAGGCAGGCGCCTGCATAACGAGTAACGGCTCATCGACCGTTACCAGGACGCCGCCAACGTAGCCAGGGCCGGCACAGGGCGTCCACCAGATTGAGTGCCTTTCGTGAAAACAGTCCTGAGTTACCGTGACGGCGAAGCCGTGCCCGCTGCATCTGTCCGTCAACCGTTGGCGACCCTGGTATTGCTGTGCGCACTGGTGCCGGCCAAGGCGTGGTCCGAGGTTGCGCCACGGCCTGGCTTCGACGCCCAGACCCTGCACCAGCGTGGCATCGACCCACAACTGGCGAGCCTGCTGTTGGACGCGCCGCGCTTCACTGCCGGCCGGCATACGGTCACCCTGCGGGTCAACGGCCAGCGTCGCGGCCGCCTGGAAGCGGCTTTCGATCAACAGGGCCGGCTGTGTTTCGATCGCGCCCTGCTGGACGCTGCCCACCTGTTGATGCCCAACGACAGCGGCCCGTGCCACGACTTTCTCGGGCAGTACCCGCAAAGCCTGGTGGAGCCGGATCCAGCCACACTCTCGGTAGCCCTGGTGGTGCCCACCGAAGCCTTGCGCCCGACGCCCCAAGATGTCTCGGGGTATGAAACCGGTGGTTTCGCCGGCCTGCTCAACTACGACCTCAGTGGTTTCTATAACCGGTACGGCGATGACGCCAGCCGGTTCGGCTCGGCCAATACTGAAATCGGGTTCAATGCCGGCGACTGGATCGTGCGCAGCCGCCAGGTTCAGACCTGGCAGGATGGTCTGTCGCGCAGCACCCATCTGGAAGCTTATGCCCAGCGGACCTTCGCCAGCCACCAGGCGGTGCTGCAGGCCGGGCAGATCAACCTCTATAACCCGGTGCTGGCTGGCGCGCAGATCAACGGGGTGCAGGTGCTCACCGAGCAAGCGCTGCAGGAGCAAGGCCAGGGCGCAGTGATCGAAGGAATCGCCAACAGCCCGGCGCAAGTCGAAGTGCGCCAGAACGGTGCGTTGATCCATTCCACGGTAGTGCCGGCCGGGCCGTTTGCCCTGAGCGATGTGCGTCGCCTCAACACCCGTTCGGATGTGGAGGTCACGGTCAAGGAAAGCGTCGGTGGTGAACGCCGCTTCACCGTGCCAGCGGCGATGCTGGGCCTCGGTTTGCCTGCGCCGGGCTATTCCCTGGCGGCAGGCCGCGTACGCAATATCGGCGATGCGCAGGGCACCGATCCCTGGGTGGTCAGCGCCGGCTGGACCGGCCCTGTGCACCCGCAACTGAGCGTCGGCGGCGGTGTGACGGTGGCCGACGACTATCGTGCCAGCGGCGTCAGCCTGAGCTGGTTGCCGTGGCTGGACAGCCAAGTGCAACTGACCAGCCAAGTCTCGGACGCCAGCGGCTGGGAACAGGCGTCTGGCGTGCAAACCGATCTGTCCTGGTCACAGCGCCTGAATGAGCGATGGTCGTTCAGTGCCGCCAACTCCTGGCGCAGCCCGGGTTATCGCGAGCTGGAAGAAAGCACCTATCGCCAGGTCACCAGCGAGCACAGCAGTTCGCGTTACCGCGACCAGCAAAGCGCCACCCTGGGCTGGTCCCATCCCTGGCTCGGCGCCTTCAGTGCCGGGGTGTCCCGCTCGGCCAGCTTCGACGGACGCAGCAGCAGCCGCGCTTTGGCGTCCTGGGGCACCAGCGTAGGCGGCGTCTCGCTGTCTGCCAGCGCCGAATGGCAGATGGGCGGGCAGGATCAACAGGACAATGCCGTGTACCTGAATATCAGCCTGCCCCTGGGCGACAATCGCCGGATGCGCGCCTGGGCACGTAATTCCGGTGGCGAACATCGCACCGGTGTCGGCATGAACGACCAGCTCGACGACCAATTGAGCTATCGCGTCAGCGCCGAGCACGACACCCGCGATAACCAAGTGGAAACCACCCTGGGCCTCTCCGCCCTGCCGCGCTACACACAGCTCGACTTAAGCTACAGCCGCTCCGATGCACAGCGTTCCAGCTACCAGGGCGGCGCACGCGGCGGCGTGGTGCTGCATGGCGACGGAGTGACATTCTCGCCCTACCCGGTGCGCGACACCTTCGCCCTGCTCTCGGTAGGCGATATGAGCGGGATCAAGGTCAGCACCCCCAGCGGGCCGGTGTGGACCGATTGGCAAGGCCAGGCCGTAGTGCCTCAGGTCGCCGCCTATGGACGTAGCCCGGTGGAGGTCCAGACCCGTTCGCTGCCGCGCAACGCCGATATCAGCAACGGCCTGGCGGTGATCGCCGCAGGTCGCGGCGCGGTGGAGCGGGTCGAATTCGGCGTAGGCCTGACGCGTCGCGCATTGCTCACCGTCAGCACCGATGGGGGCGCGCCCTTGCCAAGGGGCGCCTCGGTCAGCACCGCAGAGGGTGAATTCGTCACCCTGGTGCAGGACTCCAGCCAAGTGTTCCTGCCCAATGTGCTGGAGCAGCCGACGCTGTGGGTCACTTTGCCGGGCGGCAGCCGCTGTGTGTTGCGCTTCGAGTTGCCGGAGAAAGCCGACCCTTCGGTGTATTTCGAAACTGCCCCTGCCCGATGCCAAACACCTTGAGGATCACCGTGATGTCCCGTATGAATTTCCTGCGCCCTATCAGCCTGTGGCTACTGCTAGGCCTGGCCGGCAACGCCGTGGCTGCGGATGAATGCCAACTCACGCTCAGCGAATCGCTGCTCGATTTCGGCTTGATGAGCCGTATCGCCCAGAACGACAGTGCGCCACAACGCCTGCTCGGAGAACGGCGCCTGAGCCTGACTTTCAATTGCCCCCAGCCCCAAGACCTGAGCCTGTTCTATCGCGCCCTGGCCGCCGATGCGCAGCAACTGCGCTTTACCGAGCATGGGCACTACCAGATTGAAGCCAGCAACGGCGTGGTCGATGGCAAGGCGGTGGAACTGGGCCTGCTCGCCGCCCCTGGACAACCACCGCTGAGCAACGCCAGCGTGCAGGACTGGCGCGCTGGTCATGGCATCGCACCGACTTTGCAGGGCAGTGTGGTCAGCGGCAGCACCCTGTCTCTGCAACTGACGTTGCGCGCCTGGGCCGACAGCGCCGCCACCCGGGTGCGAGACGCCACCACCTGGGAAGTGTCCGGGACATTTTACTCACCCTTGCAGGGGCGCTATCGCGAACTGACCTTGCGCGCACACTTTGCCCCGGCTGCCTGCCAACCGTCGCTGTCTGACCATGGCGTGGTGGATTACGGCATCCTGCCGGCAAAAAGCCTGAACGCCACCACCGAAACCCCGATGCCCCTGCGCACCCTGGGCTTTGCCGTCAGTTGCGATGCGCCGACTCCATTCGCCCTGCGCATGCTTGACAACCGCGAAGGCTCGGCCACTGGCGGCCTCGACGAGACTGCCTACGGCCTGGACCTGGATGCCAGTCGCAATAAAATCGGCGTGTATTTCGTCACGGTCGACCCGGCGGAATTCACCGCCGATGCCTTCACGTCGCTGTATCGGACTGACTCCACCAGCAACGGAATAGCCTGGAGCAGCTCCAGCCAGCGCCAGATCCCCATGGCCGCCAACAGTATCCTGGGGTTCACCGACAAGCTCGGCAGCACCGAGGGGCCGGTCGCCATCCAGAACCTGAGCGGCACCGTGCGCATCAAGACCTACCTGGCCCCCACGCAATCGCTGGACCTGCGTGAAGTGGTGCGTATCAACGGCTCCGGCACCATCGAAATCATCTACTTATAAGGAGTACGCCTGATGAATATCCTCGGCACCGCGCTGCCCGCTCTGCTGCTTGCACTGGCCGGGGCGCCGGCCCAAGCCACCTCCAGCATCGACCTGAGCGTGCTGGGCCGCATCATTCCTACGGCCTGCACGCCACTGCTGTCCGCAGGCGGAGTAGTCGACTACGGCAAGATCTCCCACCAGGACCTGAACCTGGAGCAAGGTACGCGCCTGCCCATCAAGACCCTGCAAATCAGCATCGACTGCAATGCGCCCAGCCGCTATGCCCTGCGCATGCGCGACAATCGCGACGGCTCGGCCACGGTCAACAGTGAGATTTACTACGGGCTGGGTTTCGACCACAGCGGCAACCGTCTCGGCCTTTACTCCATGAGCTTCGACCCACGACAAACCCAGGCGGACACCAGCGCGTCGATCTACGGCACCGAGTCAACCACTGGCGGCGTAGCCTGGCGCACCGCCAACCTCAACCCGATCGACATCGGCGCCAATAGTTACCTGGGCTTTACCGACATCGAAGGCAGCGTCGCCGGCCCCTCGGCGATTGGCACGCTGACCGGCATCGTGAGTGTGCACACGGTGATCAATGCCAGGCGCAACCTGGACCTGAGCGTCGACACCCCCCTGGATGGCTCGGCCACACTGGAAGTGGTTTACCTCTAGACCTTCTCGCTGATGACCTGCACATAGCGCGCCCGCCCGGCACCCAGGCCCGCCGTGATCGCGCCCAGGCCGATCACGGCGAAGATCCAGCCGGTGGCGCCCCAGCCCCCGGTCCAGTCATGCACCAGGCCGACCGCGAATGGGCCCATGGAGGCCAGGGTGTAACCGAAGCCCTGGGCCATGCTCGACAGGTTGGCCGCGACGTGGGAATCGCGCGAACGCAGCACGATCAAGGTCAGCGCCAGGCTGAAGGTGCCGCCCTGCCCCAGGCCAAGCAGAATCGCCCAGCCCCACAGGCCATCCAAGGGCGCATAGAGACAACCGAACAGGCCAGCCAGGGTCAGCAGCATCACCACCACGATGGCCAGGCGCTGGTCTTGGCCACGGGTGGCCAGCCAGGGCGCGGCGAGCGAACTGAACAACTGCACGATGATCGAGCCGGACAGCGCCAACCCGGCCTCAGTAGCACTCAAGCCGCGCCCGATCAGGATCGATGGCAGCCAGCCAAACACGATGTAGGCCAGGGAGGATTGCAGGCCCATGTACAAGGTGACCTGCCAGGCCAGCGGGTCGCGCAGCAGTCCTTTGACCCGATAAGCAACCTGATGCGCACCGTGTTTCGACCCGACCTGCGGCCACCAGAACAACGCCGCCAGCAGCGCCGGCAGGATCCAGAAGCCCAGGCCGATGTTCCAGCTGTCGTCGAAGTAATGGCTCAACGGCACCGTAGCTCCCGCCGCCAACGCGGCGCCCAGGCACAGGGCCATGGTGTAGACGCCGGTCATGGTGCCGGCGTGCCTGGCAAAGTCGCGCTTGACGATCCCTGGCAACAACACGCCGATGATGCCGATACTCGCGCCGGCGATCAGGCTGCCGGCGAACAGGCCAACCTCTCCCAGCGCGCTGCGCAGAATGATGCCGGCGGCCAGTGTCAGCAGAATGCCCAGCACCACGCGCTCAGCACCAAAGCGCCGCGCCAGCACCGGCGCCAACGGCGCGAACAGGCCCAGGCACAGCACCGGCAAGGTGGTCAGCAGCCCGGCCTTGGCCGCCGACAACCCCAGGCTCGCGGACACCTCGCTGAGCAGCGGCGCCATGCTCGACAGCGCCGGGCGCAGGTTCAGCGCCACCAGGATAAGGCCCAGCAGCAACAGCCACGGGCGGGTGACGAGCGGGGATGTGCGTTGCACCACCTCGTCATCGGCTTCGGCGTCGATCAACAGCTCTTCGACTTCAGTCTTGCGTTGGGTTTCAGGGTTCATTGATCAACTGCCGGCAGAGGGATTTGGCGCGTTCGGGGTCTTGCTGTTCCACCGCGTCGAGCAAGGCGCTGTGCAGGTCGAACACGGCCTGACGACGTGGTGAAATGTTCAAGGTCTGGCGCAACTGCGCGCCGACGATGGCGGAAAAGTAGTGGTACAGCTCGCTCAACGCCGGGTTATGTGCGGCGTCTACCAACCGACGGTGGAACATCAGATCGGCGTTGATGTAAGCCTCCAAGTCACCGTGATACAGCTCGGCGCTGGCCTGGAGCGCCTGGCGCAACGCGTCGAGGTCTTCATCGGTGCGCCGTACTGCGGCGAGGCCGATAGCCTCCACCTCCAGGATCTGCCGCGTCTCCTGCGCCTGCTCCAGGGAGCAATGGGACAGCGCACGCATTGTGCCCAACGGATCGGTCATCGAGCGCAAATAGCTGCCGTCACCCTGGCGGATTTCGATCAGGCCAGAGAACGCCAATACACGCATGGCCTCGCGCACGGTATTGCGGCTGATGCCCAGCTCGGCAGACAGCTCCGGCTCGGTAGGCAGGCGTTCGCCGATGGCCCACACGCCTTGGGCAATACGTAGGCGCAGTTGCTCCAAGGCCTGGTCGACCAGGGAACGTTTGATCAGTGGAGCGATATCTGTCATGGATTTTGCACTTTCGTCCAATCATAGGATGAATTTTCCTACAGGCTATTCGGAGTTGCCTACAAAGGCAACGCACTAGGGTTCTTAGGCAGGAAAAGGAGCAGTATTTTCGATTGGTAAAATTACCCTTAGAGGGTAATTATTGGACTCAGGTGTCTTATGGAAAAGTACACACCTCATTACGATTTGGCGGGGATCAAAGCAGACGTCAGGCGGCTTGGAAGCAAGGCGTTTACGAGGACAGCAAAGGACTCTGGTGAGGACCTCGGCTTTAGTATGGAAGATATGCAGATCGTAATATACGAACTACAGAACAGGATGCTGTACAAGTCGATGACGACCTATGGGGATCATCGAATCTGGCAAGACGTGTATTACACGCACGCAAAAAACATGGAGATTTACATCAAGGTCACTTACCGCCCCAACGGTAGACCGCCGGTAATCTCCTTCAAGGAGAGGCAATCATGAAAAAAACCGAGCTTTGCTATATTTGCGGCGCTCCAGACGCATTGAGTTACTTCGAAGGCCGCAGCGAAACCATTCGCATCAAAGGCATGGAGCGCCGGGTCGACAATCTTTCCGGCTGGGAATGCAAGGTCTGCGGCGACGGTTTCTGGGACCCGGACAACGACAGCACCGACCGCTACGACGCGGCAAAAAATGAACTGACCCTCGCTGCCCGTAAAATGATCGGCGCCGAAATAAAACGCACGCGGCGCAAACTGCACCTTACGCAAAAAGAGGCGGTGGATTTGCTGTCAGGTGCCGGGCACAACGCGTTCTCTCGCTATGAACGCGGCGAACTGCTTGCTCCCAGGTCCTTGGTAATACTGATGCGGTTACTGGATCGTCATCCGCATTTGCTTGCGGACGCAAAAGCCTTGGCAGAAGGCGCAGATATGCGCGGTGCCTTCAGCTATACGGTGAATAACGATACTGAAACACTCAAAGCGTCCTAGTTCAAAAAATAAACCCGGCACCAAGGCCGGGTTTATTTGTTCAAACACCGATCAATGCAAAATCTGGCTCAAGAACAACTTGGTCCGATCATTCTGCGGGTTGTCAAAGAAGTCATTCGGCGCCGCCTGCTCCACGATCTCGCCCTTGTCCATGAAGATCACACGGTTGGCCACGGTACGCGCAAAACCCATTTCGTGGGTCACGCACAACATGGTCATGCCGTCTTCGGCCAGGCCGATCATGGTGTCCAATACCTCCTTGACCATTTCCGGGTCCAGCGCCGAAGTCGGTTCATCGAACAGCATGATTTTCGGTTTCATGCACAAAGCACGGGCAATCGCCACACGCTGCTGCTGGCCGCCGGACAGTTGCCCCGGAAACTTGTGCGCCTGTTCCGGGATGCGCACGCGCTCCAGGTAATGCATGGCGATTTCCTCGGCCTTGCGCTTGGGCATCTTGCGCACCCACATCGGCGCCAACGTGCAGTTCTGCAGGATGGTCAGATGCGGGAACAGGTTGAAGTGCTGGAACACCATGCCGACTTCGCGGCGGATCGCTTCAATCTGCTTGAGGTCATTGGTCAGTTCCACGCCATCGACCACGATGCGGCCCTGCTGGTGCTCTTCCAAACGGTTGAGGCAGCGGATGGTGGTGGACTTGCCCGAACCCGACGGCCCACACAGCACGATGCGCTCGCCTTGCTTGACGTTGAGGTTGATGTCTTTCAACACGTGGAACTGGCCGTACCACTTGTTGACGCCCTGCATCTGGATAATGCCCTCAGGGCTCACAGGCTGCTTGATTGCTTCGCTCATAAAAACCACTCCTAACGCTTGTGGCCGGTGTCGAGCTTGCGTTCCAGGTGCATGGAATAGCGCGACATGCCAAAACAGAAAATCCAGAACACCAGGGCGGCGAACACGTAGCCTTCGGTGGCCATGCCCAGCCATTTGGGGTCGGCGGCGGCTTGCTTGACGCTGTTGAGCAGGTCGAACAGGCCGATGATGATCACAAGGCTGGTGTCCTTGAACAGTGCGATGAAGGTATTGACGATCCCCGGGATCACCATCTTCAGGGCTTGCGGCAGAATCACCAGGCCCATGCTGCGCCAATAACCCAGGCCCATCGCTGCGGCGGCTTCGTACTGCCCCTTGGGAATCGCCTGCAAGCCACCACGCACCACTTCGGCCACATAGGCCGACTGGAACAGGATCACACCGATCAGCGCCCGCAGCAGTTTGTCGAAGTTCATGCCTTCGGGCAGGAACAACGGCAACATCACCGAGGACATGAACAACACGGTGATCAACGGCACGCCGCGCCAGAACTCAATGAAGGTCACGCAGACCACACGGATCGCCGGCATGTTCGAGCGCCGGCCCAACGCCAGCACAATGCCCAGTGGCAAGGCGCCAGCGATGCCGACCGTGGCGATCACCAGGGTCAGCATCAGGCCGCCCCATTGGCTGGTCGCCACGTTGGTCAGGCCGAAGACGCCGCCGTGCAGCAGGAAGTAGGCGATGATCGGGTACAGCACCAGGAAGCCCAGGCCGTAGATCGCCTTGCGTTGGAAACGCGAGATGAACAACGGTGCCACGCCGACAATGGCCAGCCACACCGTCAGGTCCACGCGCCAGCGCAGTTCGCCAGGATAGTAGCCGTACATGAATTGTCCGAAGCGTTGCTGGATGAACACCCAGCAAGCGCCCTCTTTCGTACAATCGGCGCGGGTAGTGCCAACCCAGTTGGCGTCGAGAATGGCCCAATGCAGGATCGGCGGCACCACCAGGTACACCAGGTAGATCGCCAGCAGGGTCAGCAGGGTGTTGAGCCAGCTTGAGAACAAGTTGGCGCGCATCCACGCCACCGGCCCGAAGACTTTGCTCGGCGGTGGCATATCAGGTTTGAACGTATGCGTCGTCATGGGCGTTTCCTCACCGCTCGATCAGCGCAATGCGCTTGTTGTACCAGTTCATCAGCAGCGAAATGCTTATGCTGATCGCCAGGTATACGCTCATGGTGATGGCAATGACCTCGATGGCCTGCCCGGTCTGGTTAAGCACCGTGCCGGCAAACAGCGAAACCATTTCCGGGTAACCGATACCGGCGGCCAGGGACGAGTTTTTCGCCAGGTTCAGGTATTGGCTGGTCAGCGGCGGGATGATCACGCGCAGCGCCTGCGGGATGATGACCTTGCGCAGCGTTGGCCCAGGGCGCAAGCCCAGAGAACGCGCGGCTTCGGTCTGGCCGTGGCTCACGGACTTGATCCCCGACCGCACGATCTCGGCGATAAACGCCGCTGTGTACACCGTCAGCGCCAGGGTCAACGCCAGCAGTTCAGGGATTAATACCCAGCCACCGACGAAGTTGAAGCCTGCAAGCCGGGGCATCTCCCAGTGCAACGGCGCGCCGAAGATCAACGCACACAACGCCGGAATCACGATGAGCAGCGCCAGGCCGGCCCAGAATTTATGGAAAGGTATGCCAGTGGCTTCAAAACGCTTGTTGGCCCAGCGGGTCATCAGCACGATGGCGACAATGGCGATCACCAGGCTGGCGACAAATGGCCAGAACCCGTCGGCCGCCAGGGCCGCCGGCATGTTCAGGCCACGACTGCTGACGAAGAAGGTGTCACCGAAGTTATGGCTGTTGCGCGGCCCTGGCATGGTCAGGAACACCGCGAAATACCAGAACAGGATTTGCAGCAACGGCGGGATATTGCGAAAGACTTCTACGTAGACCGTCGCCAGCTTGCTGATCATCCAGTTGGGCGACAGCCGCGCCACGCCGATGATAAAGCCCAGCATGGTTGCCAGCACCACGCCGATCACGGTCACCAGCAAGGTATTGAGCAAGCCGATCACAAACACCCGGGCATAGCTGTCCGATTCGGTGTAGTCGATCAAATGCTGCGCGATGCCAAAGCCGGCACTGCGTTCAAGAAAGTCGAAACCCGAGGTAATACCCCGGTGTTGCAGGTTGGTCTGGGTGTTATGGAACAGGTACCAGCCCAGTGAGACCACCGCCACGATTGTGATGATCTGGAATAGCCACGCGCGCACTTTGGGATCGCTGAAGCTGAGCTTCTGCTTGGGTGCGCCGATTTGATTTTGCATGAAGTGCCCCGCAAAGAATGGAACAGAACATCACCCGGCGGTTGGCCCACCGGGTGATAGAACCATCAGCGATCAGCGCACAGGGGGTGCGTATTGGATGCCGCCGTTGTTCCACAGCGCGTTCAGGCCACGGTCGATTTCCAGTGGCGTGCTCTTGCCCAGGTTGCGCTCGAACATTTCGCCGTAGTTGCCCACTTGCTTGACGATCTGTACGACCCAATCCTTCTTCACTTTCAGGTCTTTGCCGTATTCGCCGTCGGCACCGAGCAAACGCGCGACGTCGGGGTTCTTGGTGGATTTGGCTTCGGCTTCAACGTTTTTCGAGGTCACACCGGCTTCTTCAGCGTTGAGCATGGCGTAGCCCACCCAGCGCACGATGGCCAGCCATTCATCGTCGCCGTTACGCACGACCGGGCCCAGTGGTTCCTTGGAAATGGTTTCCGGCAGCACCA
This sequence comes from Pseudomonas khavaziana, assembly GCF_036704165.1. NCBI lineage: Bacteria > Pseudomonadati > Pseudomonadota > Gammaproteobacteria > Pseudomonadales > Pseudomonadaceae > Pseudomonas > Pseudomonas khavaziana. The sequence goes on along the minus strand of NZ_CP129946.1, from coordinate 1,362,066 downwards.
CGTAGTCTTTCGGCGCGGCCAGCTTGCTGCGCTGGGCAAACAGTTGCGACTTGTCGGACGTCAGCACGTCGCAACGCCCGGATTCCAGCGACTTGGCGCTTTCATCGGAGGTGTCGAAGGTGATTGGGGTGTACTTGAGGTTGTTGGCGCGAAAGTAGTCGGAAACGTTCAGCTCCGTGGTGGTACCGGCCTGGATGCAGATGGTTGCACCGTCCAGTTCCTTGGCGCTTTTGACTCCCAGCTTGTTGTTGACCAAAAAGCCGATGCCGTCGTAGTAGGTAATGAAGCCTGGGAATTTCAGGCCCATGCCCGCATCGCGAGAGCTGGTCATGGTGGTGTTGCGCGACAGGATGTCGACTTCGCCCGATTGCAGCGCGGTGAAACGCTCCTTGGCATTCAACTGGCTGAACTTGACCTTGGTGGCGTCACCGAAAACCGCAGCGGCCACGGCGCGGCAGTAGTCGGCGTCGATACCGAGGATCTTGCCGCTGGCATCCGGCACCGAGAAGCCCGGCAGGCCATCACTTACGCCGCATTGCACAAAGCCTTTCTTCTGCACGGCATCCAGGGTGGCGCCCGCCTGGGCAAACCCGCTGACACCCAATACAGCCGCCGCGGTGACGATGGCCAGGGTGGATTTCAATACCTTCATTCAAACCTCCAGTTGCTCTTGTTGTGTCCAAGCTCCAACCCCAGCGCACCCTTATGAGGCGATATCGACCCGTGTTGGCTTTTTTTGGGGTCAAGCGGCATGAGGTTTTCGCGATCATTCCAGCGGCTATCCCCTGAACGGCGGTCACTGATAGTGTTACCGTCCCGGGAGAGTTCTGACATCGACCTACACATAGCAAGGCGCGTACCAGAGTGCCGGCCAAGGGGTTGCAACCCTGGGTTAATGGCAAAAGATTCACCCTTGCGACATTCTCTTAACAGATCAACCTGTCGCGCACCGTTCCGACGCCCCCTATCGGAGCGCACGCACATATATGGAGCAGACATGACCGAACCCTTGATTCTTCAGCCCGCCAAGCCCGCAGACGCCTGCGTTATCTGGTTGCATGGCCTGGGTGCCGATCGCTACGACTTCCTGCCGGTGGCCGAGGCGCTGCAGGAAAGCCTGCTGACCACGCGCTTCGTTTTGCCCCAGGCGCCGACACGCCCGGTGACCATCAACGGCGGCTATGAGATGCCGAGCTGGTACGACATCAAGGCCATGAGCCCGGCGCGTTCGATCAGCCTGGAAGAACTGGAAGTCTCGGCGAAAATGCTCACGGATTTGATCGAGGCTCAGAAGAGAACCGGGATAGACGCCTCGCGAATTTTCCTCGCGGGTTTTTCCCAAGGTGGCGCGGTGGTTTTCCACACCGCATTCTTAAATTGGGAGGGGCCACTGGGTGGCGTTATCGCCCTCTCCACCTACGCGCCAACCTTTGATAATGAGCTGGAATTATCCGCCAGCCAGCAGCGCATTCCGACGCTGTGCCTGCATGGCCAGTACGACGATGTAGTGCAGAACGCCATGGGCCGCAGCGCCTATGAGCATTTGAAGGGCCGTGGTGTCACCGTGACATGGCAGGAATACCCAATGGGCCACGAAGTGTTACCCGAAGAGATACGCGACATCGGCACCTGGCTGGCTGAACGCCTGCGCTGAAACCTGCATTTATGTAGCCGTATGACAGACGCACTACGCCGCGCCCGATTCTTGCATTACACTGGCCGGCGTATATTCCTTAACCAATTAATGAGATGACCGTGCTCAAAGCACTCAAGAAGATGTTCGGCAAAAGCGCGGCTGAGCCGCTCGCGCCTGTTCCCAGTGCTCCTGCCCCCAAGCCCGGCAACCGCAATGACGGTCAACAGCCTGGCCGGACCGCGCCCGCCGCCGCACCGAAACAACCCTCGGTGACGCCGCCTGAACAGGCCCAGCCTGCCGAGGTCGCTGCGGCGCCCGCGGCCAAACCACGTCGCGAACGCGCGCCCAAGCCGCCGGTGACCCCGTGGAAACTCGAAGACTTCGTCGTCGAGCCCCAGGAAGGCAAGACCCGCTTCCACGACTTCAAGCTGGCCCCGGAACTGATGCACGCCATCCAGGACCTGGGCTTCCCGTACTGCACACCGATCCAGGCGCAGGTGCTGGGCTTCACCCTGGCAGGCAAAGACGCCATCGGCCGCGCCCAGACCGGTACCGGCAAGACCGCCGCATTCCTGATCTCGATCATCACCCAGCTGCTGCAGACGCCACCGCCGAAAGAGCGCTACATGGGTGAGCCGCGCGCCCTGATCATCGCACCGACCCGGGAGCTGGTGGTGCAGATCGCCAAGGACGCCGCCGACCTGACCAAGTACACCGGCCTCAACGTAATGACCTTCGTCGGCGGCATGGACTTCGACAAACAGCTCAAGCACCTCGAAGCCCGCCACTGCGACATTCTGGTCGCCACCCCGGGCCGCCTGCTGGACTTCAACCAGCGCGGCGACGTGCATCTGGACATGGTCGAAGTGATGGTGCTGGACGAAGCCGACCGCATGCTCGACATGGGCTTTATCCCGCAAGTACGGCAGATCATCCGCCAGACCCCGCCCAAAGCCGAGCGCCAGACCCTGCTGTTCTCCGCGACCTTCACCGAAGACGTGATGAACCTCGCCAAACAGTGGACCACCGACCCGTCCATCGTCGAGATCGAGGCACTGAACGTCGCCAGCGAAAACGTCGAGCAACACATCTACGCCGTAGCCGGTGCCGATAAGTACAAGCTGCTCTACAACCTGGTCAACGACAACGGCTGGGAGCGCGTGATGGTCTTCGCCAACCGCAAGGACGAAGTGCGCCGCATCGAAGAACGCCTGGTGCGCGACGGCGTCAACGCCGCGCAACTGTCCGGCGATGTGCCGCAGCACAAGCGCATCAAGACATTGGAAGGCTTTCGTGAAGGCAAGATCCGCGTGCTGGTGGCCACCGACGTGGCGGGGCGCGGCATTCATATCGATGGCATCAGCCACGTGATCAACTTCACCCTGCCGGAAGTGCCGGACGACTACGTGCACCGCATCGGCCGTACCGGGCGTGCCGGGGCTGCGGGTGTGTCGATCAGCTTTGCCGGGGAAGATGATTCGTATCAGTTGCCGTCGATCGAAGCCCTGCTGGGGCGCAAGATCAGTTGCGAGACGCCGCCGACGCACCTATTGCGGGCAGTGGAGCGCAAGCGCTCTTAAGCTGAAATACGCTCAAAATGTGGGAGGGGCAAGCCCCAATGCCTGTCAGTTAAGCGTACATCGTCCTCTGTAGGAGCGAGCTTGCTCGCGAAATACGTCAACGATAACGCGTGCTTCCTGAATGCGCGCGGTGCCTGTGAGTTTTTCGCGAGCAAGCTCGCTCCTACAAAAAGCCTTAACTGACTGGCATTAGGGTCTTCCCCTCCTACATTCGCTTGCATCAAGCGTCACCTCCCCCCTGTATCAGCTCACTCAGAATAGGTTGGCGAATACGCCAGGCCTCGTCCCTGAATGCCTGGTAGTAATCGGCGCTGCTGCCAGCCATATCGGTAAAGCGGCTGCCAATCGATTGGGGTTGAGGTTGAGGTTGAGCCGAAGCAGGAGCGCTGGAATCAGTCCCAGAAACCCCGGGTTGGGCGATCTCAGTAAAAGCGCTCGGCGGTGCCGCGTTGATTCTGGACGCGATCGCCTGACCAAAACCGGTTGCCCCCAGTGCAAAACGAGTAACTCCGAAAGCTCTGCTGAAATTGCTGGGATCCTTTCCGAAGCTATAACCAAAGCCGGTAAAGGCCTTGGCGCCCCCTTTCAGACCGCTGCCAGCCGCAGAAAGAGTGCTGGCACCAACCTTCACAGCCGAGCTGTAGGCTGCGCCTGCCGCCCGAATAGTACCAACCCCACCACCTACCCACGCGGCACTACCGAATATGAAAGACGCTGTTCCAAGGTTTTGGACATGATGTGAGCGGTCCCAGCCCATGTTTTTATCAACCTCGGCAACCACTTGCCCTGCCGCGCCCAATACATTGCTGACAAAACCAGCTGTCGAGGCGGCCAACGCAATCGACTTGCTGATCAACACCGCGGTCGCAGCCTTGGCGGCGACCGCGGCTGCCGCCGCAGGCGCCGCAAAACCAAGCGTCACCGCCGAAAGCGCCAGCATCACCGCTGTCAATACCCAACTCAACCAACTCGGCCATAACCCGGTGGGATCCGCCATGTTGATCGGGTTCCCCGCACAGTATGCATAGCCATTAATACCACCCTCATCGAATGGGCTCAGTGAGTCACGCTGCAGGAATATCATCAGGTCCGGGCAATACGCACGCAGGCCGCTCCCTATAAAGTAGAGCCCGGTCGCAGCATCGAGCCGCTGGCCATTGAGCGCCGGCTGCTGCAGGTCCGCCAAGGTCCGGGGCTTGCCATCATCCTCAATGACTCGTGCGTGGCCATAGGGTGTGTAGTGTCGGCGTGTATGCGCCTGGCCCGAGGCCGATACCCCACGCACGCTGCCGGAGGCATCGTTGGCGTACAGTTGCGGCCCCTCCACCCCACCCGTGCGCGCAAACACTTTGTCCTCGTCCTCGAAATAGCGGATCTGTTTCTGACCTTCATCCAGGATTTCGAGACGGTCGTTCGCATATCCCAGCATCACTTTCGGTTCAGCGTCACGGCCAGCCAGCACCTGGCGTGAGTCGGCATCGTACTCGTAGCGGTACTCATGCGTACCGAGCCGCACCCCGGTCAACTGATCCAGTTCGTTATAGGTATATACCTGACCCTCAGGGCCGGCCTGCAAATTGCCCGCCGCATCATAGGTCAGGGTGACGTCCTGTGCCGGCAGAGTATGGGTCAGGCGTGTCAACTGGGAGGGGTCGACGCCGGTGAAGTAGCGCTCACAAGTGTCGTGCGTGCCGTCGGCAAACCTGGTGACAACCCGTGTGATGTTATTGAGGCCGTCAAAGCTGAAATCCTGCCCGACGATGCCACGGCCCAGATGATCCTCGGGGCGTTCCTGCCCTTCGCAGCGGTAGGTCTTGAGCCGCAGGTAGGCGTCATAGGTGAATGTCTCACCGATCACCACGCGCGAACCCGCATCACGCAGCACGCGAGTCGCCAGCATGCCATTGGCGTGATAGGTGCTGGTCATGACTTGTAGCAGCGAACCGTTCTGTTCGAAGCGACGTTCGGCTTCCCGTCCCAGTGCGTCATAAGACAACTGCGTAACCACTTGTGCGCTTTCATAGGTAGACGTCAACCGATGCACCCGCCCCAGGCCGTCATAGCTCTGTTCAATCACCATCCGGCCCGTGATCATCCGGTAAAAGCGTCCACGGACGTCGTAATCGAAGGTGCTGCGTTGACCATCGGCAGCGATTTGATGAAGCAGGCGCCCGCCGGGGGAATAGCCATATACTGTCGTCAATGTCCTGCCATCGGCAGTTTCCACTTCCTTCTCGGGATGACCATTTACATCCCGGTTGATCTCGTGAACCAATCCATTGGTCGAGCTCACCAGTGTTCCGGCGATGGGATCGTATGCATAGGTCGTCTCCGGACGTCCTGGCACTTCAACCTTGCGCAGCACATCCAACTCTTTGTCATACGTCAGGGTCTGGATAACGTTCCGAGGTGAAACCAGGGTGACCGGCCTCATGCCCCCGGACCCGTATGTCCAGGTCATGGGCTGCCAGGCGCCATGTCCCTGGCTGGTCATGCGGCCCAGGCTGTCATAGGTGCGGGCGCCCATGAGTTTGCCATCGACCGTCATTGCAGTGGCTGATTCGCTGCTGATGCCGCGTGCGTATTCGATTTTACGCAGGCGCTGCGCGGTGCCATCGGCTGGTTTTTGCAAAATGGTCACCTGCCGATTGAACGCATCGTAGGTGAACTCGGTGAGAGTTTTGCCCATATCCAGCACCGAAAGGCATCGGCCCAGCCCATCGTAGGTGCGCGACTCAATTTCGACACTGTTGTCATTAACGTCGAGGCGATCGACCTTCGCCGGCTTGTTATGCTCATTGAACCAGGTCTTCAGGCGTTCGCCACCTTCCACCCCCTCGATCTTGAGGTTCAGCAGGGGATCGTACTCATCGATCAACACACTGCCATCAGAACGCCCCACACGGCTGAGGTTGCCCCAGCGATTATAGGTGTAGGTCGTCTTGAGCTTTCGAGGCCCGTCATTCAGGTAGTCGGTACGCACCTCTTCAACACGTTGCCCAAGGGCGTCATACCGCCATGTCCCGATGACACGCTCCTGCCCGCCCAGCAAGTGAGCTTCGGATATTTGGCGCCCGAGACCGTCGTAGTAGGTGATGACCTGGGTGCCCTGGGCATCGGTGGTGATCAAATGCGCCCGTTGGGTGGGCGTCGCAAAATGGTAAGCGTAACGGCGCCCGGCCTGTTCTGGTTTACCGGCTGACACCGTTTCCGCTGTCATTCGGCCATTGACGTCGAACGCCATGGTCAGCGTGCTGCCGCCATCACGGGTCATAGACAACAGGCGACGGTTGACCAACGAGAGTATGCGCACTGACTCAAGCCACTGCCCCTCGCGTCCGTTGAGACGCCGGGTTTCAATCAGGTTGTCACCGGTAATGGCGTAGCTGATTTCGCTGACTGACGTGAGTCCGTCAATGGTGCTGGAAATACTCTTCAACCGGCCCGCCAGCTCGACAGGGGTTTGGTAATAGGTGTTCCGAGTGCTGTATACAGTGGCCTGGGTACTCGATTCCTGCATGACAAAATAACCAGTACCGGCCCGTTGTATGCTTGTGTAGGTGTACTCGGTGGGTGGTGGCACAGACGTGCCTCCTGCGGGAATAAGTCGTTCCTGCTTCACATAGCGCTGGAATAGACCGTGGGGGTCGGCAGGGCATTTATCTGGCTGGCCAGTGATCGGGTAATAGCTGTATTCAGTGCGAACACCGGAAGCCTCGGTGCGGCTCAGCTCATTGCCGTAGTCGTCGGTCTCGATATGTTGGACTTCCTCTCTCGGAGCCCCTCCGCTCCCCTGTTCAAAACTTTTGGTGATGGTTTTGGGAATCTGCAGGTTGGCGGGCTGTTCGGGGAAAAAGCCGGGGCGGGTATTATAGGCAATAGTCGTCGTGACCAGTGTGCCTTCTCGCCGGACCTGCTCTTCGGTTAATAAATGAAAGTTGTTGTAGGTGGTGCGGGTCATACTCAGCGCAGCAACGGTAGCGGTGTTATCGATGGTGCTCTCTTCTGTCCAGTAGGCGTAGGGCGAGGGCACCAGGTAAAGGTTATCGACGCCTTCGGTGAAGCCCCCCCTAAAGGGGTAACCGGTAAAATTCCGATCCGGGCTGTAGCTGTAAGTTCGCGCTATATCAGGCTGACCTGCGGCGGCGGTCTGTATCCAGCTCGCAACCCTTGGAAGGTACTGGCCATTACCATACTGATGCCCCATTTCGACATAGCTGATTGACTCAACGCCGCCCATGGGCGTGCCCACGCGATTGATGGCAACCAGACCATTACGAAATGGCAGGGTGTAGCCAAAGGTATAACTCTGAGTGCCAGGCGGTTCAGTACGGTCATAGGGCACCGTGACACTGGTCAGCCGGCCATTGGTATAAGTAAAGCGAGTACGCGCATAACGATTGCCGTCGACGCGGGTATCGGCCATCGCCAGGCGGCCACCCGAATACGTCAACACCAACAGTTCCTCCTGGTTGTGGTTGAGAATTCGCTCAAGGGCATCACCCGTATCGTAGTGCCAGGAAAAGCGCTCGCCGTTTTCAAATAGGAGGGCAACGATTCGATAAGGTGTCGTACTGCTGGTACGGCGCAGGATTTCGACAGTGCCATCTTTGTAGATGACATGCAGCGTGTTGGTATCCACGCGCTTGACAACCAGATCCTCGAGCTTGCGATCCTTAATCACCAGTCTTGCACCTACCGAAGGCAGACCCTGGGTTTGATACCGCTCGCCCGTGAGTAATGTCAGCCGGGACTTTGCGCTATCAAACTGGGTATTACTCAGATGCCAATTCAAACCATAGAGGCCGCCGACATCCCCCAGCATTGAAAACCCGAGGATGACCTCCCGGCTCACCTCTAAAGGCCCTTGGGGGGATAAGGCTGCCAACTTGATCTGGCAACCAAACTGACCGGTACGCACATCCACCGAACCTGCGATATAGGAGCGGTAGTTAAAGGCATTAGAGTAAACATCCATAACGAAACTCCAGGAATACAATCTATCCGCTCAAGGTAATACGCAACAACGCACAGCTATTTAATCCGTGAGTTTTACCGGGTCGCCAAAGGTGCCAAACACCATTCGGTAACTGTGTTCACAGCCAAAATTATCGACCACTCGCCATGTTCCCGCGCTTTCCCTATGGTCGAAATAATCAGTAAATAAAACGACCGCTCGCATCGCTGTGGGTTGAAGATTGAACTCAATCTCGGTATCTTTACCCGGTGCAATGATCCGTTTGACGTCAGAAAGAAACAACGGCGTGCCTAGCACATTTTTATCGCGTGCCACGCCGCCCCTCCCCGCCCAAAACACAAACGCCGTCTGAAAGCTTGCTCCCTCATCAGGTACATCTAAAGGCGCTGTAAGACCTAAACTTTCAACAAAATAAAGAGAGGCTGGCGGTTGCCAATAACAAATCTGAGCGCGCAATTTCTCTTGCACGTGCGAAAGATCGACAATGTCGGTGAATCGTTGCAGTTGCGCTACCCTGAGTACATAAGGCTTCACGGGGGTGATATCGACGAAGGAATTAGACAAAACATTATCGTCATTGTAGTAAGTCGTATAGACCTTTCCGTCAATCACGATACTTGCCATAAATCGCTTAGTATCGGTAATTGCGTTTTGCGCCACGCGCACATAGCGCTCCAACAGCTCCAGCGGTGCACCACTGGGCGGATTTATAGCAATTTCTTGTACCTCTGCCTCTGTCTGACCGCTTTGAGGCCATAACCCGCAATCAAACTGATTTTTCTCTACATCACAACTCCAACCTGCTGGTAATCCGATGGCGGGATTGGGCGAAAACGATTGGACAGTGGCACTGGCCTTTTCAGCAGACGTTAGCGGGACAACGTCCCATCCCCCTAATGCATTTTCCAGCTTTTTGATAAGCCTTATGTATAACTTGCATTGATGCCGGCCGTTTGCATATAACTCGCTTGTATAAACAGCACCGAGATCCGACTCTATTGCAAATTCCTCCAAACGCACATTTCTACTATTCATGGTAGCCTCCTCAAAGCAGTTTTCAGCCCGTCAACCGCGCGCCGGTCGATACATATGCAGCCATAAATGACAGCCGAAATCGATGATCACATCCGTTAGAGTCTCTGAACGTCACGTAATTGGGGGGGAGCGCCTCACTCGGATACCAACCCGCCCAATAAAAACTAAAAGCACGCATTATCGTTTGTCGTTCATTGATCTTGATACTTGGATTTGAACCGGAGTAAACCCCGCGTTGAACGCTATTCATATACAGAACGGATCCTGCTAGGTCGTGGTTCACCACAATGCCAATTTTTACACCATTCCCACCCGGTATTCTAAACACCCCTGCAGTTTTGAAATGAACCCCCTCACTCGAGATAGGGACCGGGCGACTCAACCCAACCGTTTCAATTATTTGAGTCGATGACGGAGCCGTATAGTAATGAACAGAAACCCGCACAGAATTTCCATCTCGATATGCATTAGTGTCAATATGCTCAAGCAGATCGTATTGACGAAGCGCATAGGGGCGTGTGGGCCGTATGGCAATGCATGAATTGAAGATCAGACTGCCATCTACAGAGTTGGTAGTGTAGACCTTACCTCCCACCGTGATGCGTGCCATGAACCGTTGAGTCTCGATAGTACCTGGGCTAACCCGCATATAGCGCTCGATAGTGTCGAAACGGGTCGCATCCGGCGCATGTTCGCTGCTGTTTTGCGGGCTTGTCGATATACCAGTATTGTAGCGATTTTTGAGAACATCACAGAACCAACCCTTGGACAACGATTGATTAGGATCATTGGAGAAAAAAGTGACGGTCGCACTCCGAGATTCATCGAAGGATAAATTCACACGTTGCCAAAATCCGTCATCCTGACGTTCTAGTACAATGACCTCTATAAATACCTTGCATTGATTGTGGCCACTGGAATAGAGCGCTTGGGTGGACGAATTCCCAGCGGCCAGTTTAATTTCAAAGAGTGAGACTCTACGCAACTTTGGCCCTGCAGCATCTCTTAGAACCAAAGTTCCCGTATCAGACATTGAGAGATAATAGGAATGCTCGTTACCAACATTATCCAGTAGGCGCCAGACACTGTTCGTGTCTGATGGAGTGGATCTGAACTCACCCGACACAATCATCGCATTCATTATGGAGGTTGTGAAGGGCAACCACGGGTTGGGCTCACTTAATTCAAGCCCTTTATGAATATCATTCATATACAGGGGCGAGTTCGGCGCTTTTGTTCCCACTCCAACTTTACGTGAAATTGTCGGAAACATCGGCACACCACTAACTAACGAGGTCTCAAAGTAATCACCCTCATCCGTTAATTTAATAGGTGCCTCTAACCCCTGATTCTCTATAAAGTAGATCCCTGTATTTCGGGGTTTCCACTCATAGAGATTTATTTTGACTAGCCCTTGCTGAAACGCACCAGGCGTCACCTTAAGTTCAAGATCTGCAGCGCCCAAACGCAAAGGGGCCGTGGGCTCTATGACCACTGATGAATCGCCCTCCCTGCCAAAACCATGAGTGGTAAAAACTTGCCCAGCAAGGGTAACCCTGGCCATTAAAGTAACTGGTGCGAGTGCGATAGCTGAATCAACACGGATATAGCGTTTGATAGATTCCACGCTAGAATCAAGTGCTTTTATCTCTGGCTGTTTTTTTGTCGTTTTGATTGAGTCTTTCTGAGATACCAGCCCTAAAGTAAATTTGTTTTTTCTGGCATCGCAGTTCCAACCCGGAGGCAAATCTGCATCAGGGTCAGACGAATAAGCCACGACATTTATATTAGTGCGCTCATGTGCAGTCAAGGCAACAGGGTGCCAGACACCGTCATCGCCTCTCATCTCTTTGACAATGTCGATGATCACCAGGCACTGATGTCGGTTATTGGCGTACAGCGCGGACGTTGAATTTAATCCATCGGGCAAGCGAATCTCCAAGTGAGATAATCTGACACTATCCGTCTTAATAACCATCACGTTCTCCCACTCGTAAACATCCAGTGCCGCATACAAAATATGAGGCCTATCAATATCCAAGACTGGTAATGATTAAGACTGGAATAAAGGGAAGAAACAACTGTCAGAATTGACAGTTGTTTAGATCATAAAAGAATTGGCGTGCCCACTTTTAATAGGAAAACCGTTTTCCTATTCTTCCCACCTCTCCGCCGACACTTGATCGCTTTCCCGCCCCTCTACCCAAAGCGGCCCTTGCGCAGTAACTTCCTTCTTCCAAAACGGCGCCCGCGTCTTCAAGTAATCCATCACAAACGCACACGCCTCAAACGCCGCCTGGCGATGCGCACTGGCCACTGCAACAAACACAATCGGCTCGCCCGGCTCCAGCGCGCCGATACGATGCAGCACCTCCAGCTTGAGCAACGGCCAGCGCTGTTCAGCCTCCAAGGTAATCTTGGTCAAAGCCTTTTCGGTCATGCCGGGGTAGTGTTCCAGAAACATCCCCGACACATCGCGCCCGTCATTGAAGTCGCGCACATAGCCGACAAAACTCACCACCGCGCCCACGCCGACATTGGCGGCGTGCATGGCGTTGACTTCAGCGCCGGGATCAAAGGCTTCGACCTGCACACGAATAGCCATGGTCAGCCTCCGGTCACGGGTGGGAAAAACGCGACTTCATCACCGGCTTGCAGTGGCTCGTCGAGACCACATAGCTCCTGGTTGCGGGCGCACATCAGGCTGGTCTCGTTGAGCACTTCGAAGCCCGAATCGACCGCCAATGCTTGGCGCACGGCGTCGACGGTGGCGAACTCACCTTCCATCTCCAGCGAATCCAGGCCAATCGCTTCGCTGTAACGCGCAAAAAACAATACGTTGATGCTCATGCCTGGTCCGCCTTGAAGTGCCCGCTTTTACCGCCCAGCTTTTCCAGCAGGCGAATGCTTTCGATGGTCATGCCACGGTCCACGGCCTTGCACATGTCGTAGATGGTCAACGCCGCAACGCTGGCGGCAGTCAGGGCTTCCATTTCCACGCCGGTCTGGCCGGAGAGTTTGCAGCGCGCCAGGATATGCACGGCATCCACGCCATCGGCGCGTAGCTCGACCTTGACGCCGGTAAGCATCAGCGGGTGGCACAGGGGGATCAAGTCACTGGTTTTTTTTGCCGCCTGGATCCCGGCGATGCGGGCCACGGCGAATACGTCGCCCTTGGGGTGGGCGCCGTCGACAATCATTGTCAGGGTTTCGGGCAACATGCGCACCCGCGCTTCGGCCACCGCCTCACGGAACGTCACGGTTTTGTCGGTGACGTCGACCATATGGGCGCGACCTTGGGAATCGAGATGAGTCAGCACAGGGGTACTCCTGATCAGAAGCGGCAATTGTAAACCCGTGGGTCAAATTTGCGCAGGGCTGTTTATTGCATAAATAAAGGGGTGCAGTGCCCCCCTTTAATCACAACATCCAAGGTTAGAAACGAAAGGTAAACCCGGCAGTAATCCCGTTGTTGTTACCACGGTTGGACAACAAGCCGCTGTAGTTCAACGACACCAGGGTGTCTTTGGTCAAGGCCATTTCCGCACTGGCCTTGATCACCGCGCCATCCCGGGCCACGGGCACGCTGTTGACGGCAAAGGCGCTGTCGCTGCCGGCAAACTTCAGCGAGGCTTCGCGTTCGGTGTCACCGAACTGATGCTCCCAACCCAACTCACCGCGCAAGGTCACCGCCGAGGTGGAGCTGATCGGCAACTGCGTATGTGCACGCAGGCCCAGGGTCGACAGCGTCGCGTCCTGGCTTTGCTGACTGGCGTGCAAAGCAGCGGCGCCGCCTTTCTCCTTGAACGAGTCGCTTTGATAGTTCAGGTACGTAAGGTTGGCGAAGGGTTCGAATTGGCTCCATTGGGTGTAGCCGATCTCGGCGAACACTTGGTCGGTGCGTGCGCTGTAGTCGGCCTTGGCATAGTCCGACTGATTGGCATAAGCGACTCGCCGCGAGGTGTCCAGACGGTGCCAGGTGGTGGCGCCACCCAGGCGCAGGGCAATGGCTTCGAAGCGTTTGCCGCCATATACCGACAGGTGATAGTTGTCGCTGTCCGCCGAAGCCGACTGGCCATTGAGGTGGCTCTGGGTATAACCGGTCGCCGCCCCCACCCGCCAGCCATCACTCACCTCGGTGTCCAAACCCAGCAGCACGCCGCTGGTGGACGACGAGTAGCCACTGGCGTTGTTGTCACCGCTGACGTTATTACGCCCGCCCAGCAGTTGCACCCAGCCGCCGTTGTCGCTGGCCTGAATCTGCGCGCTGGAATCCAACGCCTGGGCCTGCTGCAGGCGCCCATTGACCGCTTCGCGCAGGTAGCGGCTGTCGGCCATTTGCGCCGCCGCCACATCCGAGTGCAGTTGCCCCGACAGTTGCTTGAACGCGTCCCGTGCCTGGTCGGCAGAATCCGAAGCCAACAGGCTTTCGTAGACCGGGCTGCCGACACCCAGCGTCTCGGCCGCCGTCGCCACCGCCCGTTCGTTGCGGGTTTGTGCGACGCTGGCGAAGCTGTTCTGATTGCGCGCTATCGCCAGGGTCAGCTGGTTGGGTTGGTAGTTGAGCTGCGTGGCAATGAACAAGTAGTTGGGCGCGAACGCCGCAAACTGGCCATTGATGCCCTGGCTGGCGCTGAGGATGCTGAACTGCTGGCCCAGCAAGCTGCGCGCCTCACTGGCGGACAGCAGGTTGGGGCTGTTCTCCAGGGACACGCTCACCACGCCGCCATTGAGGGTCGCCACACCGCTGCTCTGGATCTGGTCGCTGCGGCCATTGGCACCCACTTCGACGGCATACACCGAGCCCGGATTGAAGGTCACATCGCCGGTGTGCAACGTGCCAATCGAATGCCCCGGCGCCACACGTCCGCCGTTGTTGACGCTCAAAGCCCCTACCGTGCCGTTGCCGGCCAGGGTGCCGCCCATGGTGGTCAGCACGCCGTTATCCGTATTGCGCGTACCCACGGCGCTGCCATCCACCGTCACGGCAGAGGTCAAGGTGCCGTCCACCGACAGTTTGCCACCGCGCAGCCAGGTGCTGCCTGAATAGGTGTTCTGGCCCTCCAGCACCAGTTCACCGTCCCCCGATTTGACCAGGCTGCCAACGTAGGTGGCGCCGGTGAGCAGGTCCTGACCACGGGTGAGCGTCGCCTGCTCGCGGGCATGACCGATCTCGTATTCGAACTGATCATCGGCCGACGCATTGGTGGGCAGGCCATTGAGCCAGCCCTTCTGTTGCTTGGTGGCCGCCCAGGTCGCCTGCTCTGCAGCGTCTTCCACGCGCCGGGCGCGAATGGCTTCATCGGATATTGGGTTGGCCCAGATATCGCGGGTGCCCGTGGGCAAGGCCACCGCCATTGAACCAAGGATCTGCCCCGGCCCTTGCATGGCTTTTTGCAGGTTGGGCAAGCCCCAGCCGCTGACCACTCCCGGCACTTGCGGCGTTCCCGGCGCGGCATCGTGCACCGGCTGCAGGTTGTCGTAGGTGCGGCCACCTGTCAGCGCACCGACAGGCGTGTCCGGACCATCCGGCGCCTGCAGGCTGGAGGTGGTGAGCAATACGTCCCGAGCCTGGCTGGCGGTCATGTAGGGAAAGCGCTGGAGCACCAAGGCCAAGGCGCCGGAAACGCTCGGCGCGGCGGCAGAGGTGCCGTTGGCGTTGGGGATGATTTCACCCTCCGGCCCTGCGGACGGGATGCCCGACACCCCCATCACGCACCACCACTTCGAGGTGCCGCAACGGTTGTAGACTTGGGCGCTGGTCTCGTCATAACCGGTGATCGTGAGGAATTTGCCTTCGATGTCCGGCTTGAAAAACGGCAGGTTGGCGTTGGTATCCGGGTTGGCACCATGGCTGTCGTTGCCCGCCGAGATGATCTGGATGAAGCTGTTTTGCCGTGCGGTGTCGGCCATGGCGTCCATCCAGGTCTTGTGACCGGCGTGGGCCTTGTCCCAGAACGGGCGATAGGCCGCGGTCATGTCGCGCAGGTTTTGCGCGGCGCTGTCGCCGACATTACCGAAGTGGTTCTCCACGTCATCGCGCGAGCTTTGCCCCCAGCTCTGGTTGACGATCGACACGTTCTTCGCTGCCAGGGCGTTGTAGCTGGCCATGAACGCGTTGTAGTCGAGGTCGTTGGAGCCCTGGTACCGATCGTTGTCGCTGCCGCCGGTGTTGGCGACAAAGATATTCGCATCGAAGGCAATGCCGTGCATACCGGTGCCGTTGCGGCTGGCCCCGAGCACACCGGACATTTCCGTACCGTGACCATCGTTGAACGCCGGGTCGTATTCCCCGGGAATACTGAAATGCTCACCCTGCTTGAACTCGCCGCTGGGCACTTCAAGACGGTAGCGCGGATGGGTGGCGTAGTACTCGCCGGTGGAGGTCACCGCCTGCACGCGGTCCTGGCCCTGGGCGTTCTTGCCCTGAAACTCGAAGTGCCTGGTAAGGATGCCCGAGTCGAGCACGCCGACATTCACCCCCTTGCCGGTGATGCCCAGGGCATAGGCGTAGTACGCGTTGGTGCGGTCCAGTCCAGAGTTGACCTGGGCTTCCGGGGTCTTCCAGGTTTGCGCGTTGGCGCTCCAGTCACGGGTTGCGCCAGCCCAGGATTGCCCGGCGTTCAGTTGCCCATTGAGATTGCTGCTCACGCCCGGCTCTACGTAGGTATAGGGCTTGGCGGTCGGCAGGTTGGCGATGATCGCCTTGGAGAGATCGAGAATATTGCTGGTGTAGCGACCATTGTTGCTGAACAGCCGGCTGCGGTAGTAATCCAGGCGCGAGGTGTAGTCCAGCGGTCGCCGGGTATCGCCGAGCATGGCGCCGATGGTGAGGTTTTCAGGTTGCAGTTCGTAGTTCTGCTTGAGGGCCGAGTCGAACTTGCCGGACTGGGCAGCGAAGTCCTTGGCCGCCAGGTCGACGATATCTGCGTAGGCAAACCGCAGGTTCTTGTACACGTCAGTGCCGGGGCCGAAGGAGGCGACAGCTTTGCGAAACGCCGATTCCAGCACCTGGGAGGTGTAGGGATTGTCTTCGGCCCAGGCCATGGAACCCTGGCCCAGCCAGAGGGCCAGGCCGAGCGCAATGGGTGTCAGGGGTATCTGCTTGAAACGAGTGGCGTGCTTGTGTTGCGACACAGTGAAGCCATTACCTGCTACGTCCATTTTCCTTTCCCTTTGGATATGTGCGTCGTCAATGAGCGATGTATCGGGCTTTTGTAATAGGCAGGGTCACGGTGAAAACCCTGGATAGGTCTTCAAAACGTACGTCGAATCAAGGAAGCGGCGTTCCGACGGGGTCGTGGAGTGTTCTTATTGTTTTTACCGCGAGAAAAAATGTAACAAAATAATTACAAAAACCACAAGCACCCAGGGCGCGTTATCGCAGGCAAATGTCGCCCACAACAAAAACCCCGGATTTCGTGAAAAATCCGGGGTGGTTCGTGGCATTTAGCCACTTATTGCTTACAGGTGGGATTCGGCGTATTCGGCCAGGATCGAACGAGGTACCCCTTGCAGCGCGATATGCACGCCGTTGGGGAAGTCTTTGAAGCGTTCCGTCAGGTAGGTCAGCCCGGAGCTGGTCGCGGACAGGTAAGGGGTGTCGATCTGTGCCAGGTTGCCCAGGCACACCACTTTGGAACCGGCGCCGGCACGGGTGATGATGGTTTTCATCTGGTGCGGGGTAAGGTTCTGGCACTCATCGATCAGGATCAGGCTCTGCTGGAAGCTGCGCCCGCGGATGTAGTTGAGGGATTTGAACTGCAACGGCACTTTGCTGAGGATGTAATCGACGCTGCCATGGGTGTTTTCGTCATCCATGTGCAAGGCTTCGAGGTTGTCGGTGATCGCTCCCAGCCACGGCTCCATTTTTTCCGCTTCGGTGCCGGGCAGGAAGCCGATTTCCTGGTCCAGGCCCTGCACGCTGCGGGTGGCGATGATGCGGCGATAGCGCTTGGTCACCATGGTCTGTTCGATGGCGGCCGCCAGGGCCAGGATGGTTTTCCCCGAGCCGGCAGCGCCAGTAAGGTTGACCAGGTGGATGTCCGGGTCGAGCAGCGCATACAGCGCCAGGCTCTGGTAGATATCACGCGGTTTCAGGCCCCAGGCTTCCTGGTGCAACAGGGGTTCCTGATGCAGGTCGAGGATCAGCAGCTTGTCGACCTGGATCTCTTTGATCCAGCCCACGAAGCCCTGTTCGTCGACGATGAATTCATTGATATGCACGGCCGGCAGGTTGTCGATCAGCTGCACCTGGTGCCAGGTGCGGCCGTGGTCCTGGCGGGTCTCGACCTTGCTGACACGGTCCCAGAACGAGCCGGTCATCATGTGATAACCACGGGAGAGCATCGACACGTCGTCGACCAGTTGGTCGGTGCTGTAGTCCTCGGCAGCGATCCCACACGCTCGTGCCTTGAGGCGCATATTGATGTCTTTGGTCACCAGCACCACGCGCAGGTCCTTGTCGCGGGCGTGCAGGTCGATCAATTGGTTGATGATCTTGTTGTCGTTGAGGTTTTCCGGCAGCAGGCTGTTGGGCTCGCTGCGCTTGCTCATCAGGATCGACAGCAAGCCCTTGGGCCCGCTCTTGCCACGCTGGATCGGCACGCCGACCTCAACATCCTCGGGCGAGGCTTCGCCCAACGTCTTGTCGATCAGGCGGATGGCCTGGCGGCATTCGGCGGCAACGCTGTGGTGGCCGCTTTTGAGTTTGTCGAGCTCCTCAAGCACGATCATCGGAATGGCGACGTGGTGTTCTTCGAAGTTAAGCAGTGCGTTTGGATCGTGGATCAATACGTTGGTATCAAGCACATAAAGGATTGGCTGGTCGGAAGAAGGGGTGCGTCCATGATCATCCATACTCGGTCACCTTTGTGGGAGCCAGTCGACGCAATACCTGGGCGGTGCTGCGCCTCGATTCGACCACCGACCACACCTGAGTGACGTCAAGTGCAGTGCCCACATGAGGAGTCTTGGAAGACGCCACCTGTGTTGCAGGGTTCGGCGGTCTGACTTCGTAATACCGCAAAACCCATGACAGGAAAAAGCACTTTGACGCTTTTTTGAAATTTATTTTTCAGGATGACGAATAGCACTAGCCGAGTGCCAGCTGCCCCGTTAAAGTCGGAAGTCCGCCTGCATCGAAATGTCGCAGCAAATTACCCCGAAAATCCCTCATCCCTAACAGGGCCGGGCATTCTCAGCGAAATGCCTCGCGGCACTCCTGCCAACCCAAGCCACTCTGCGCCGTTGCCTGCAACAACATCGGTATTGCCACCCGCGCCTTGTCCTGGGTGTCGTGAAAGGCAATCACACCTTTGCGCCACAGCAGCATCAGCGTCAGCACCCGCTGTGCCGACTCATCGGCCTTGAGCTTGCCCGGCTCGTCTTGGGAATCGATATCCCACAACGCCACCTGCAAACCCTGCTGCTGGAAAAAACCCTGACTATCCGCACGGCGCTGCCCATAGGGTGGGCGGAACAGCGGCAGATAGTTTTCCGGCATCAGGTTCTGCACCAGCGCGGCACTGCGGGTGATGGAGCTTTGCCAGTCGACCCAATGGCTGTGGGAACGGTACTCCCACCCCTGGATACCTACGCACTGCCCCTGGTACAGCGCCTGCACATCGGCGGCAGAACTACGCTCTACCCGGGTTTGCAAGCTGCTGCCAAGGGTGAAGAAGGTGGCGTTCATCTTCTGCTTGCGCAGGTAGTCGGTGAGCCAGTCGGTATTGCCGCCAACCGGTGCCGGGCCGCCATCGAAGGTCAGCAGGAACATGCGGTCATTGAGCTCGTCGCCATTGCGCTCATGGTCGCCAAAGCGCGCCACTTCACTGCTGATCTGCGGAAACAGCGCGGCCTTGCGCAGCAGTTCGTCGAGATAGCGCTCGTGGAAGTGCCGGCTGGGGGCGGCCCAGCCTATATAGAAAGAATTGTCGCTGACCTCGAACTTGCCAGCCTGCTCACGCAGGTCGTCCATGTTGTCCACCAGGAAGCAAAACGAGGCATCTTCTTCGCAGCTCTGCTGGGCGAGACTGTAGTTCTCCAACAGCCGTTGCCACAACTGGCGACGCAGGTCGTCAATAGCCGCCAGGTTGATGATCTTCAAGCCCAGGCGCTGCCTGAGCCCGCTGTCGTCCAGGGCCTCACTGGCCAACAGGCCGTGGGCAAACATCAGGATTTCGGCCCGCGAAGCCACATCGAACAGCGCCGGGCTGCTGAGTTTTTCCGGCCAGGTGCTGCGGTCGAGGCTGGCTACGTCAACCGGCGCGGCCTGGGCGGTGACGCACAGCAAACAAGCCGACAAAAAAAGCGCTAATCGCACACGGGGTCTTCCTTTCCAGAGTTACCGGCCATCATAGCGGATCGCACCTATCACCATCATAGGTGGAGTCAAAACGCCCCACCCCCTAGAATCTCGCCCACGATTAAAGGAGCCAACTTCATGCTGATGGTGATTTCCCCCGCCAAAACCCTCGACTTCGAGTCAAAGCCGGTCACTGCGCGCTTCACCCAGCCGCTATACCTGGACCATTCCCAGGAACTGATCGAACAGCTACGCGAACTGAGCCCGGCACAGATCAGCGAGTTGATGCACGTCTCCGACAAGATCGGTGGCCTCAACGCCGCGCGCTTCGGCAGCTGGACGCCCGCCTTCACCCAGGCCAATGCAAAGCAGGCCCTGTTGGCATTCAAGGGCGATGTCTACACCGGTCTCAATGCCGAGACCTTCAGCGATGCCGATTTCAGCTACGCCCAGGACCATCTGCGCATGCTCTCGGGCCTCTATGGGCTGCTGCGCCCCCTGGACCTGATGATGCCGTATCGCCTGGAGATGGGTACCAAGCTGGCCAATGCCCGTGGCAAAGACCTCTATGCCTTCTGGGGCACGCGCATCAGCGAGTGGTTGAATGAAGCACTGGCCGAGCAAGGCGACGATGTGCTGCTCAACCTGGCGTCCAATGAGTATTTTTCGGCGGTCAAGCGCACGGCCTTGAAGGCGCGGATCATCAACACCGAGTTCAAGGACCTGAAGAACGGCCAGTACAAGATCATCAGCTTCTACGCGAAAAAGGCCCGGGGCATGATGAGCCGCTTTGTGATCGAAGAGCGCATCAACGACCCGGCCCAACTCAAGCAGTTCGATGTACAGGGCTATCGCTTCAATGCGGAGCAGTCCAAGCCGGATAACCTGGTGTTCTTGCGCGATCACGCACCGGAATAAGGCTTTGCCCCCCCTCTTTCAGACAATGAGATCCAAATGTGGGAGGGGGCTTGCCCCCGATTGCGGTATTTCAGTCAACATTTCAGTGACTGACGCACCGCTATCGGGAGCAAGCCCCCTCCCACATTTTGTTTGTATTCCAAATCCAGAATCGTCATTTATTTGGCGCCAGAAAAACATCCAGATACAACCCTAACGATTTCTTCACTCGACACTCGTCGGTTTTTTTCGTAGTGGCACCACTTTTTTTAATCAGTAGTGGCACAAAACTATCCCCGCGCACCAACTCCCCACAACTACTGGCCTAAATAGCAAGTGCTATCACTATAGTACCAGTGCCATCTTTTCTAATATTTCAAGAAATTTCCGGAAACAGGATGAGCGGCCAGGAACTTCATCCTGAAGCGCCGCTCATACCACCGGTAACGAAATTCTCTGTTTACGTAAGAGATGACTTACACAGCGACCAACGGAAGTAGTCAAGTTGTCATAAAACACTTTGACTCTATGGTCATAACATCAACTGTTTGAGTTGAGGGTAGCGATAAGCACTTATTGCCAACCCCTGAAGGCCAAGGCAGCGCTGACCTAAATGAGCCAGTGGTGAAGACCCAAGGCATTGATATCAAAAGGCTTATGGCCTGTATCAAAGCCCTGCGGCACTGGCGCCGGAGCCCTCCGCCAAGGAAGCCCGGCTGCATTTCAGGGCAAGCCCCAATAAAAAGGCCAAGTTGCGCACAACTTGAGTGCAATAGTTAGTCACTCACTATTCAACATGCCTGCACGCGGCAAGTCGGCGTCTATTCGTCTAACTTTCGCGGCATCAGTGACGCTTGCAAACATGAACTCCGGCCATCTATTGGCATGATTAAGAACGTCTTCAGTGACAAAGAGGTAAATGCGATGCGTATCAGCATATTTGGTTTGGGTTACGTTGGTGCAGTCTGTGCCGGTTGCCTGTCTGCCCGTGGCCACGAAGTGGTTGGCGTAGACATCTCCAAGGAAAAGATCGACCTGATCAACGCGGGTAAATCGCCAATCGTTGAACCGGGTCTGGGCGAACTGTTGAGCCAGGGTATCGAGACTGGCCGGCTGCGCGGCACCACCAACTTCGCCGAAGCTATTCGTGACACTGACCTGTCGATGATCTGCGTCGGTACGCCAAGCAAGAAAAACGGCGACCTGGAGCTCAACTACATCGAATCGGTGTGCCGCGAGATCGGTTTTGTGCTGCGTGACAAGACCACCCGCCACACCATCGTGGTGCGCAGCACCGTATTGCCAGGCACCGTGGCCAACGTGGTGATCCCGATTCTCGAAGACTGCTCCGGCAAGAAAGCCGGCGTCGACTTCGGCGTTGCGGTCAACCCGGAATTCCTGCGTGAATCCACCGCTATCGCTGACTACGACCTGCCACCGATGACCGTCATCGGCGAGTTCGACAAAGCCTCCGGAGATGTCCTGCAGTCGCTGTACGAAGAACTCGACGCCCCGATCATCCGCAAGGACATCGCCGTTGCCGAGATGATCAAGTACACCTGCAACGTGTGGCATGCCACCAAGGTCACCTTCGCCAACGAGATCGGCAACATCGCCAAGGCCGTCGGCGTCGATGGTCGCGAAGTGATGGAAGTGGTGTGCCAGGACAAGACCCTCAACCTGTCCCAGTACTACATGCGTCCAGGCTTCGCCTTCGGCGGTTCGTGCCTGCCAAAAGACGTGCGTGCCCTGACCTACCGCGCCGGTTCCCTGGACGTGGAAGCGCCGTTGCTCAACTCGCTGATGCGCAGCAACGAGTCCCAGGTACAGAACGCCTTCGACATCGTTTCCAGCCACGACAAACGCAAAGTCGCGCTGCTGGGCCTGAGCTTCAAGGCCGGTACCGACGACCTGCGTGAAAGCCCACTGGTGGAACTGGCGGAAATGCTGATCGGCAAGGGCTACGACCTGAGCATCTACGACAGTAACGTCGAGTACGCCCGTGTGCACGGTGCGAACAAGGACTACATCGAAGGCAAGATCCCCCACGTGTCGTCCCTGCTCAACTCGAACTTCGACGACGTGATCAACAACTCCGACGTGATCATCCTGGGCAACCGTGATGAGAAGTTCCGTGCCCTGGCGCAGAACGCCCCGCATGGCAAACAAGTGGTCGATCTGGTGGGCTTCATGTCCAAGGCCACCAGCGTGAGCGGCCGTACCGAAGGTATTTGCTGGTAACAGCAACGGCAAGTTTCAGGCTGCAAGTGTCTTTATCCCCAGCGCTTGCAGCCTGAAGCCTCCTCCCCCTGCGGATGACGCTTATGTCCAAGTTAAAACATGTATTTCTGCAAGCGGCCGGCTGGTTGTTCTTCCTCAGCCTGCTGATGGGTCTCGCCCTGCTGTTGCCGGCGAGCACCTTCGACTCGCAATCGAAGAATTTTATTTTCCTGATTGGTGCCGTGGGTATCTGGCGCTACTCCATGGGCGCGACGCATTTCTTTCGCGGCATGCTGTTCCTGTACGTGGTCTACCCGCACCTGCGCCGCAAAGTGCGCAAGCTGGGCAAGGCCGCCGACCCGTCCCATGTGTTCCTGATGGTCACCAGCTTTCGCATCGACGCGCTGACCACCGCCCAGGTCTACAGCTCGGTGATCCGTGAAGCCATCGAATGCGGCTTCCCTACTACCGTGGTCTGCTCGCTGGTGGAAATGTCCGATGAGCTGCTGGTCAAGAGCCTCTGGGAAAAAATGAACCCGCCGGCCCACGTCAAGCTCGACTTCGTGCGCATCGCTGGTACCGGCAAGCGTGACGGCCTGGCCTTCGGCTTCCGCGCCATCTCTCGCCATCTGCCGGATGACCGCGCCGTGGTAGCCGTAATCGATGGCGACACCGTGCTCGCTGAAGGCGTGGTGCGCAAGACCGTGCCTTGGTTCCAGTTGTTCGGCAATGTCGGCGGCCTGACCACCAACGAATTCTGCGAAGTGCGCGGCGGCTACATCATGAGCGAGTGGCACAAGCTGCGCTTCGCCCAGCGCCACATCAACATGTGCTCCATGGCCCTGTCCAAGCGCGTGCTGACCATGACCGGGCGCATGTCGGTATTCCGTGCCAGCGTGGTCACTGACCCGGGCTTTATCGCCGACGTGGAAAGCGACTCGCTGCAACACTGGCGCCTGGGGCGCTTCAAGTTCCTGACCGGTGATGACAAGTCCAGCTGGTTCAGCCTGATGCGCCTGGGCTACGACACCTTCTACGTGCCGGACGCCGCGATCAACACCGTGGAACACCCGCCGGAAAAGAGCTTTATCAAGGCCAGCCGTAAACTGATGTTCCGCTGGTACGGCAACAACCTGCGCCAGAACTCCCGTGCCCTCGGCCTGGGTGTACGTCGCCTCGGCCTGTTCACCAGCGTAGTGCTGTTCGACCAGCGCGTGTCGATGTGGACGTCGCTGCTCGGCCTGACCGTGGCGATGATCGCCACCTTCAAGTACGGCGGCGCGTTCATCCTGGTCTACCTGCTGTGGATCGGCCTTACCCGCCTGATCCTGACCCTGCTGCTGTCGTGCTCGGGCCACAAGATCGGCCCGGCTTACCCGATGATTCTCTATTACAACCAGATCATGGGCGCGTTGGTGAAGATCTACGTGTTCTTCCGCCTTGATCAACAGTCCTGGACCCGCCAGGACACCAAACTGACCCGCGATTTGGCCAGCTTTCAACGTTGGTTCAACACCTGGTCGTCTCGGACCATGACCTTCTCCGCCGGCAGCATCTTCGTTGCCGTGTTGCTGATGATGGTCTGACCCTGCCAAGCCTGAATTAACTAGGAACTAGAACATTATGAACAGCCAAGTAAACGCCAACGTTGTCCACGAATCCGAAGCCCAGCGCCAGCACGCCCGGGTCAAAATCCCGGCCAAGCTGCGCTTCTTCAACAGCGACCGTACGCCGACCGAAGCGCGGGTCATCGACCTGTCCGCCGGCGGCCTGGCCTTTACCGCAACCCAGCCGCTCACCGTCGGCCAGGTGCACAAGGGTCGCCTGCAATTCGTCATCGATAACCTCGGCCTGGCCATGGATGTGGAGCTGCAGATTCGCTCCTACGACCGCCAGACCGGCCGCACCGGCTGCCAGTTCCAGAACCTCGACGCGCAGGATATTTCCACCCTGCGCCACCTGATCACTTCGCACCTGTCCGGCGACATCGTGACCATGGGCGACGTGCTGGCAACCCTGCAACGCGACAACTTCACCAAGGCACGCAAGGTCAAGGACAGCGGCAGCGGCATGACCGCATTCGGTCGCCTGCGCGCCGTGACGTTCAGCCTGGCGATTTTCCTGGTGGGCCTGGCCGCGTTCGGGTTTGTCTTCAAGTCCCTCTACGGCATGTACTTCGTCAGCCACGCCCAGGCGGGCCTGGTCAGCGTACCGGGGATGAACGTAACCATGCCGCGTGACGGCACCGTGCAGAGCCTGCTCAAAGGTGACTCGGTTGCGGCCAAAGGCGCGCCATTGGCGACTTTCAGCACCAGCATGCTCGACGTCCTCAAGGGCCACCTGGACGAAGACCAACTGCAACCAGCCAAGGTCGAAGAGCTGTTCGGCAAGCAAATGACCGGCACCCTGACCTCGCCGTGCGATTGCGTGGTGGCCCAGCAACTGGTCGCCGACGGCCAGTACGCCAGCAAGGGTGATGTGATCTTCCAACTGGTGCCACGCGGCAGCCAGGCCAATGTGGAAGCACGCTTCACTTACCGCCAGTTCGGTGATGTGCGCCCAGGTACGCCGGTGAGCTTCCAGGTGGCCGACGAAGAACAGGTTCGCACCGGCACCATCGTCAGCAGCACCAGCCTGAACAGCGCCGACTTGTCCTCTGACATCCGCGTGCAGATCAAGCCGGATGCACCATTGGACAGCACCTACGCCGGCCGCCCGGTGGAAGTCACCAGCGACCGTGGCCCGTCCCTGAACTGGCTGATCGATAAAGCCATGGCTCACGGTCTGTAAGCGAGGACATGCCTGTGAACCCTATTTCAAGAACAACACAATCCCTGTGGGAGCGAGCTTGCTGTGGCGAGGGAGCTTGCTCCCGCTCGACAGCGCAGCTGGAGCCGGCTTTTTCGGGAGCGCTACGCACTGGAGCGCCAGCCCGGCCCAGCGGGAGCAAGCTCCCTCGCCACAAAAGCCTATCCCACATGACTTCGGTGGCGTTGCTGGCTGTTGCGGTGAGCCTGGCCGGCTGTGCCGGTTTGCCAGATCAGCGTTTAGCCAACGAAGCCTTGAAACGCGGCGATACTGTCACCGCCCAGCAGAATTACCAGCAACTGGCAGACCTGGGCTACAGCGAGGCTCAGGTAGGACTGGCCGATATCCAGGTAGGCACCCGCGATCCGGCGCAGATCAAACAGGCCGAAGCCACTTACCGTGCGGCGGCGGACACTTCGCCTCGCGCCCAGGCACGCCTCGGCCGCCTGCTGGTGGCCAAGCCCGGCGCCACCGAAGCTGAACACCATGAAGCCGAGAGCCTGCTGAAAAAAGCCTTTGCCAATGGCGAAGGCAACACCCTGATCCCGCTGGCGATGCTGTACCTGCAATATCCCCACAGCTTCCCCAACGTGAATGCCCAGCAGCAGATCAGCAAATGGCAAGCGGCCGGTTACCCGGAAGCCGGCCTGGCCCAGGTGCTGCTGTATCGCACCCAGGACACTTACGACCAGCACCTGGATGATGTAGAGCGCATCTGCAAGGCCGCGTTGAATACCACCGATATCTGCTATGTCGAGTTGGCCACGGTCTACCAGAAAAAAGCCCAGCCGGAACAACAGGCCGAACTGCTCAAGCAAATGGAAGCCGGCTACAGCCGAGGCAGCGTCACCGCCCAGCGCGTCGACAGCGTGGCCCGCGTACTCGGCGATGCCAGCCTCGGCACGCCGGACGA
Organism: Pseudomonas khavaziana; assembly: GCF_036704165.1. Lineage (NCBI taxonomy): Bacteria > Pseudomonadati > Pseudomonadota > Gammaproteobacteria > Pseudomonadales > Pseudomonadaceae > Pseudomonas > Pseudomonas khavaziana. The sequence goes on along the minus strand of NZ_CP129946.1, from coordinate 1,335,693 downwards.
AAAAACCGCCCAGGCTTTGCTGGAAAAAATCGCCCCTGCCTACCCGGCCTCCTGGGTCAGCCTGGCGCAACTGCTCTACGACTTCCCCGAAATGGGCGACGTCGACCAGATGATGAAGTACCTCGACAACGGCCGCGCCGCCGATCAGCCACGCGCCGAATTGCTGCTGGGCAAGCTCTACTACGAAGGCAAGTGGGTGCCGGCCGACGCCAAGGCCGCCGAAGCCCACTTCGAAAAAGCCGTGGGCCGTGAAGTGGCCGCCGATTACTACCTCGGCCAGATCTACCGCCGTGGCTACCTGGGCAAGGTCTACCCGCAAAAAGCCCTGGACCACCTGCTGACCGCTGCGCGCAACGGCCAGAACAGCGCCGACTTTGCCATCGCCCAACTGTTTTCCCAAGGCAAGGGCACCAAGCCCGACCCATTGAACGCCTATGTCTTCAGCCAACTGGCCAAGGCCCAGGACACGCCTGAGGCCAATGACCTGGCCACCCAGCTCGAAGCGCCGCTGACGCCTGAGCAACGCGCCGAAGGCCAACGCCTGGTGCAACAGGAACTGGCCGCCCGCGGCACCCTGGCCCAAAGCACGCTGCAACTGCACGCCCTGCAAGAAGAAGACGGCGAGGAATCCCTATGAAGCTCAACCCATTCGTCAAGGCCGGCATCGGCCTGACCTTCGCCCTGCTGTGGTCGTGCCCGACCCTGGCCGCGCTGACCGAAGCCAAGAACTTCGGCCTGGAGGTCAAAGCCACCGCGCAGTCCGAAGATGACCGCGACCTCGGCACCCAGAAAGGCGGCGACGTCAACGGCATCGGCCTCGACCTGCGCCCCTGGATCTACGGCGAAAGCGGCGCGTGGAGTGCCTACGCCATGGGCCAGGCGGTGGTGTCCAGCGACATCATCGAGACCGACACCCTGCAACAGTCGGCCGATGACACCACCGAACAGTCGAGCAACGACGACCGCAAGGCCAAGAAAAACTACCTGGCCCTGCGCGAGTTCTGGGTCGGCTACAGCGGCTTCACGCCCTACCCCGGAGAGATCCTCAAGTTCGGTCGCCAGCGCCTGCGCAATGACGACGGCCAATGGCGCGACACCAACATCGAAGCGCTGAACTGGACCTTCGACACCACCTTGCTCAAGGCTAATGTCGGCGCCGCCGAACGTTTCAGCGAGTACCGCACCGACCTCAAGGAACTGTCGCCAGTCGACAAGGACCGCCAGCACTTCTACGCCGACGCCGCCTACCAGTGGACGCCGGGGCAGTGGATCGGCCTGCGCGGTCACCATACCCATGACGACGGCAAGCTCGACTACGCCGAACCGGGCGTGGCCACAGACCCGTTGGACAAGCGCGAAAACGGCGACCTGACCTGGCTCGGTATCGAAGCCAACAGCGACGCCTACAACTGGCGCAATACCAACACCGTCAACTACTGGGCCAGCATCACCGGCATGCGCGGCGACCGCGACACGGTCAACGCCTTGAACGCTGACGGCACTCGCCCGACCAATGCCAAGCGCAGCGATAACGTGAGCGGCTGGGCCACCGACCTCGGCGTGCGCCTGCGTCTGGACCCGCAATGGCAAGTGGGCGCGGCCTACTCCCGCGCCAGTGCCGAGTACGAGCAGAACGGCCTGCAAAGCAACCGTTCGAACTGGACCGGCACCCAATCCCGCGTACACCGCTTCGGCGAAGCGTATCGCGGCGAGATGAACAACATGCAGTCCATGAGCCTGTTCGGTTCGTGGCAGTTGCGCGAGGACTACGACGCCAGCCTGGTGTACCACAAGTTCTGGCGCGTGGACGGCAACAAGCCGGTGGGCAGCAACGGTATCGATGCAGTGCAGAACAACACCGATGACGTTACCGGCGCGATCCTCTCCAGCACTTCCCTGCCCCTGGAAGACGGTAAGAAAGACCTCGGCCAGGAGATGGACCTGGTGGTCACCAAGTACTTCAAGAAAGGCTTGTTGCCCGCCGCGCTCAGCCAGTCGATCGACGAGCCGTCGGCCCTGGTGCGCTTGCGTGCCGGTGTGTTCAAGCCAGGCGACGCCTATGGCAGCCAGGTCGACTCCTACATGCACCGCGCGTTTGTCGACGTGGTCTGGAAATTCTGATGGGAGCCTGCGCCATGAATGCTCAAAGCCTACTCGTCGCGGCAATGCTGTTGGCCAGCGCCACAGCGTTCGCCGATACGACGGCCAAGGCGCCGATCATCGCCAAGGAACTGCAACAGGCCAAGACCTACACCATTTCCAGCCCGCCCACCGCGCCGCTGGAAATGGCCAAGCCTGCCCTGCCGGACCTGTCGGGCTACACCGCCGCAGCCATGGAAAAGAAGATCGTCAAGACCAAGCCGGGCAAGATCAGCGTGCGCCGCATGATGCAGGAAGACGCGCTCAAGGACTTTATCGGTGGCGATAACAAGATGGCCGAATGGGTAGTGCGCCAGCACGGCATTCCCCAGGCGATCTTTGTCGACGATGGCTACATGAACCTCAAGGACCTGCTGGGCAAGGTGCCCAAGCAGTACTTCAGCGAAACGTCGCCGGGTGTGTTTTTGGCCAAGCTGCCGATCGTGGTCGGGCGCAAGGGCATCCTCGATATCGACAAAAATACCCAGGAATTGCGCCTGTCCCAGCAAGCCGGCGCGTTTTTGATCAACGACGGCCAGCTGTTTGTGCGCGATACCAAGGTCACCGGCTGGGATGAAAAAGCCAACGGCCCGGCGCTGTTCAAGTCGGCCAAGGAATTCCGCCCGTTCCTGCTGGCGTGGGGTGGCACCGAGACCTATATCTCCAAGACCAAGATGGCCAGCTTCGGCTACGCCAACAGTAAGTCCTACGGGGTGAGTATTTCCCAGTACACGCCGAACATGGCCAAGGTGCTCAAGCGTCCTGAGCCGACCGGCTGGATCATCGACTCCGAGTTCTCGGACATGTGGTACGGCTTCTACTGCTACGAGACCACGGGCTTTGTGATCAAGGGCAATACCTACAAAGACAACATCGTCTACGGCATTGACCCCCATGACCGTTCCCACGGCCTGATCATCGCCGACAACACGGTGTACGGCACCAAGAAGAAGCACGGCATCATCATTTCCCGGGAAGTGAACGACAGCTTCATCTTCAACAACCGCAGCTACGACAACAAGCTCTCGGGCCTGGTGATCGACCGTAACAGCGTGAACAACCTGATCGCCGACAACGAGATCTACCGCAACCACACCGACGGCATCACCCTCTATGAGAGTGGCGACAACCTGTTGTGGGGCAACAAGGTCATCGCCAATCGTCGCCACGGCATTCGTGTGCGTAACAGCGTGAACATCAAGCTCTACGAAAACACCTCGATGGCCAACGGCCTGACGGGGCTCTACGGCCACATCAAGGACTTGACCGACACCGACCGCGACATTGCCCTCGACCCATTCGACGCCAAGGTCTCGCTGATCGTGGTTGGCGGTGAACTGGCGGGCAACGGCAGCGGGCCGCTGTCCATCGATTCGCCGTTGAGTGTCGAGCTGTACCGCGTGTCGATGCTGGCGCCGACCAAATCCAGTGGCATCAGCTTCAACGGCATTCTTGGCGAGCGCCAGGAAGAAATTCTCGACTTGCTGGTGCGCCAGCAGAAAGCCGTGCTGATCGACCCCGTCGAACGCCAGACCGAACTGCAGGACTGAGGATGACCCTTATGCACCCACACATGATCAAACTGCTGAGCCTCTCGGGTCTGACCCTCGGCCTGCTTGCGGCCAGCCAGGGCGTGCGCGCCGACGAAGCCAAGGCGCCGACCTTCACCGCCGAGCCATGCTGCAGCCTGTGCCCGGCCGCCCATGACGCCAAGAACTACACGACGCGCTACCAGCAGAACTTCACCACCCTGGTCCAAGCCCAGGGCGACTGGCTGTTCCGTACCCAGGAAGACCTGCGCACCGAATTCGACACCACACCGGCCGGCTACAAACGCATGCAGCAGTTGCACGATGCGTTCAAGGCCAAGGGCGTGGAGCTGGTGGTGGTCTACCAGCCGACCCGTGGCCTGGTGAACCGCAACAAGCTCAACCCTGAAGAAAAAGCCAAATTCGACTTCGACAAGGCCCTGACCAACTACAAGACCATGCTTGGCCGTTTCGCCAAGATGGGCTACGTGGTACCGGACCTGTCGCCGCTGACCAACGAGCAATTGCCGGACGAATTGCCGGCCCACGATTTCTACTTCCGCGGCGACCAGCACTGGACTCCGTACGGCGCCCAGCGCACGGCGAAAATCGTCGCGGCCAAGGTCAAGCAGATGCCTGAATACGCCGAGATTCCCAAGCGCGAATTCGAGACCAAGCGCTCGGGCCGCATGGGCAAGACCGGCACCCTGCACAACATGGCCGGGCAACTGTGCGGCACCAGCTATGCGATCCAGTACATGGACCAGTTCACCACCGAGCCCAAGGGCGAAGCCGGTGACGGCGACCTGTTCAGCGATTCGGGCAACCCGCAGATTACCCTGGTGGGCACCAGCCACAGCGGCAAGAACTATAACTTCGCCGGCTTCCTCCAGGAGGAAATCGGTGCCGACATCCTCAACGTCGCCTTCCCCGGCGGTGGCCTGGAAGGGTCGATGATCCAGTACCTGGGCAGCGACGAATTCCAGAAGACTCCGCCGAAGATCCTGATCTGGGAATTCTCGCCGCTGTACCGCCTCGACCAGGAAACCATCTATCGCCAGATGATGGCGCTGCTGGACAACGGGTGCGAAGGCAAGACTGCGCAGATGTCCGCCAGCACCACCCTCAAGCCCGGCAAGAACGAGCTGATGGTCAACAGTGCCAACAAAGACCTGCGCAACGCCAACCATCAGGTCGATATCCGCTTCGCCGATCCGTCGGTGAAAACCTTGCAAGCCACCCTCTGGTACATGAACGGTCGCCACGAGGACATCAAGATCGAGAAACCCGAGACATCCGATACAGACGGGCGTTTCGCCTTTGAACTGCGCACCGATGAAGACTGGGCCTCGCAGAACTTGCTGGCCGTGGAAGTGCAGGGCCCGGAACAGGGTGCTGCCGCGCAGAAGGTCGAAGCGAAAATTTGCACACGCAACGTATTCCCAAGCGGTGGTCAACAGACCGCTCAGCTCGGGAAGTGAGGTTACTTATGCAAAAGTTATTGATTCCATCGTTGCTGGGCCTGGCGATCTTCGCCGGGGCCGCCAACGCCGCTGCGCCACTACGTCCGCCCCAGGGCTATTTCGCACCGATCGAAGCGTTCAAGACCGGCGACTTCAAGGAAAACTGCGACACCATGCCGACGCCCTACACCGGGCCGTTGCAGTTTCGCAGTAAGTACGAAGGTTCGGACAAGGCGCGCTCGACCCTGAATGTGCAATCCGAAAAAGCCTTTCGCGACAGCACTGCCGACATCACCAAACTGGAGAAAGACACCAGCAAACGCGTGATGCAGTTCATGCGTGACGGCCGCCCCCAGCAGCTCGAATGCACGCTGAACTGGCTGGTGTCGTGGGCCAAGGCCGACGCGCTGATGTCCAAGGACTTCAACCACACCGGCAAGTCCATGCGCAAATGGGCACTGGGCAGCATGGCTTCGGCCTACGTACGCCTGAAGTTCTCCGAATCGCAACCGCTGGCCAAGCACCCGCAGGAAGCCCAGCAGATCGAAGCCTGGTTCAACAAACTGGCCGACCAGGTGGTGAGCGACTGGGACAACCTGCCGCTGGAAAAAACCAACAACCACTCCTACTGGGCCGCCTGGTCGGTGATGGCAACTTCCATCGCCACCAACCGCCGCGACCTGTTTGATTGGGCGGTGAAGGAATACAAGGTCGGCGTGAACCAGGTCGACGACCAGGGCTTCCTGCCCAACGAATTGAAGCGTCAGCAACGGGCTTTGTCGTATCACAACTACGCCCTGCCACCGCTGTCGATGATCGCCAGCTTTGCCCTGGTCAATGGCGTGGACCTGCGCCAGGAAAACAACAGCGCGCTCAAGCGTCTGGGCGACAAGGTGCTGGCCGGGGTGAAAGACCCGGACATCTTCGAGCAGAAGAACGGCAAGGAGCAGGACATGAAGGACCTCAAGCAAGACATGAAATTTGCCTGGCTTGAGCCCTTCTGCGCGCTCTACACCTGCGCCCCGGATGTGATCAAGCGCAAGCATGAGATGCAGCCGTTCAAGACGTTCCGCCTGGGTGGCGACCTGACCAAGGTCTACGACCCGGCGCATGAAAAAGGCAACAAAGGTTCCTGAGTGAACTCGGTAAAAAATGTGGGAGGGGGCTTGCTCCCGATGGCGGTGTAACAGTCGCCGTCTGTGTTCAATGAAACACCGCTATCGGGAGCAAGCCCCCTCCCACATTTGAAGCCGGTTTCGTCAGTAGAAATGCAATACAACCTCCCCCGAAATCGTGGGGGGGTTTGGGGGGGCTCTGGCCCTTGACTGTTGGTTAACATGGAGAGATCGGGATGGTTTTCTCGTCCAATGTGTTCCTGTTTCTGTTCTTGCCGATCTTTCTCGGCTTGTACTACTTGAGCGGGCAACGCTATCGCAATCTGCTGCTGCTGATTGCCAGCTACGTGTTCTACGCCTGGTGGCGAGTGGACTTCCTGGCGCTGTTCGCCGCCGTCACGCTGTGGAACTACTGGATCGGCCTCAAGGTCGGTGCCGCCGGCGTGCGCGCCAAGCCGGCGCAGCGCTGGCTGCTGCTCGGCGTGGCCGTCGACCTGTGCATCCTGGGCTACTTCAAGTACGCCAACTTCGGCGTCGACAGCATCAATGTGATGATGAAGTCGGCGGGTCTGGAGCCGTTTATCCTTACCCATGTGCTGTTGCCGATCGGGATCTCGTTCTACATCTTCGAGTCCATCAGCTACATCATCGACGTGTACCGTGGCGACACCCCGGCGACCCGCAACCTGATCGACTTCGCGGCGTTCGTGGCGATCTTCCCGCACTTGATTGCCGGCCCGGTGTTGCGTTTCCGTGACCTGGCCGACCAGTTCAACAACCGCACCCACACCCTCGACAAGTTCTCCGAGGGTTGCACGCGGTTCATGCAGGGTTTCATCAAGAAAGTCTTTATTGCCGACACCCTGGCGGTGGTGGCCGACCATTGCTTCGCCCTGCAAAACCCCACCACCGGCGACGCCTGGCTGGGTGCACTGGCCTACACCGCGCAGCTGTACTTCGACTTCTCCGGCTACAGCGACATGGCCATCGGCCTGGGCTTGATGATGGGTTTTCGCTTCATGGAAAACTTCAAGCAGCCGTACATCAGCCAGTCGATCACCGAGTTCTGGCGGCGCTGGCACATCAGCCTCTCTACCTGGCTGCGTGATTACCTGTACATCACCCTGGGCGGCAACCGCAAAGGCACGCTGACCACCTATCGCAACCTGTTCCTGACCATGCTGCTCGGTGGCCTGTGGCACGGTGCCAACATCACCTACATCGTCTGGGGCGCCTGGCACGGCATGTGGCTGGCAATTGAAAAAGCCATCGGCCTGAACACCGCGCCGCGCAGCTTCAATGTGCTGCGCTGGGCCTTCACCTTCCTGCTGGTGGTGATGGGCTGGGTGATCTTCCGCGCTGAAAACCTGCACGTTGCCGGGCGTATGTACGGTGCGATGTTCAGCTTTGGCGAGTGGTCGTTGTCGGAACTCAACCGCGCCAACCTCACCGGCCTGCAAGTGGCGACCCTGGTGGTGGCCTACGCAACCCTGGCGTTCTTCGGCCTGCGCGACTTCTACACCAATCGCCCTGCCGAGAAGACCAAGCCTGCTGACCCGAGCCTGATCAAGGCGGTGCCTGGCGACAACCCTGGCAGCATCCACGAGCCTGGTTTCAGCGTGGGCCGTGACGCTGCCGTGCAACCGGCCTACTGGACCGCTGACTGGCCACGCTACGCCATGCGCGCCGCGGTACTGCTGCTGTTCGTGGCGTCGATCCTGAAACTGTCGGCGCAGAGTTTCTCACCGTTCCTTTACTTCCAATTCTGAGGGAGCCGATCATGACCCGTTCATTACGCGTCCTCTACATCAGCCTGTTCATGGTGCTGTTGCTGGCCCTGGGCGCCTGGTCGCTACGCAGTTTCCTGGGCTTCAGCACCAATGCTGACGCCACCGTGCTTAACGGGCGCTGGACCAAGGCCGTCGAGACCCACTACGACGACGAGTTCCCGATCAAGCGCATCGGCACCAACCTATGGGCAGCGCTGGACTACAAGCTGTTCAATGAAGGTCGCCCTGGCGTGGTGCTGGGTCGCGATCACTGGCTGTACAGCGACGAGGAATTCAACCCCGCCGTCAACGAGGACCAGAACCTGCAAGGCAACTACGCGCTGGTCGAAGGCGTGCGCCAGAAGCTCAAGGCCCAAGGCATTCAACTGGTGATGGCGATCGTGCCGGCCAAGGTGCGCCTGTACCCGGAACATCTGGGTGAAGTGAAACCGGCGAGCATTCACGCCAACCTGTACCAGGACTTCCACGCCCGGGTCGCCGCCGACCAGATCATCGCCCCGGACCTGCTCGGCCCGCTGCAACAGGCCAAGCTGGGCGGTAAGCAGGTGTTCCTGCGCACCGACACCCACTGGACGCCGGATGGCGCGGAAATCGCCGCCAAGCAACTGGCAAAAACCATTGCCGACAAGACCCCGCTGAGCGGCGAGCCGCAACGCTTTGTCACCGAGGCCGAGAAGATCGAGCCACACAAAGGCGACCTGCGTTTGTTCCTGCCCCTGGACCCGCTGTTCGAAAACCTGATGCCGCCTAAAGAGCCGCTGGAAAAACGCGTCACGCACCTGGCCGAAACCCAAGGCGACGACGCGCTGTTCAGCGACAGCGAAACCCCGGTGGCCCTGGTGGGCACCAGCTACAGCGCCAACCCCAACTGGAACTTCGTCGGCGCCCTCAAGCAAGCCCTGGGCAGCGACGTGGTCAGCTACGCCGAAGACGGCCACGGCCCGATCCTACCGATGCTCAGCTATCTGAAGAGCGACGACTTCAAGAACAACCCGCCGCAGGTGCTGATCTGGGAATTCCCCGAACGCTATCTGCCCGTGAATAACGAAATCGGTGATGCCGACCCATCGTGGGTTGCGCAGCTTAAACAAGCCGGTTCGCGCCAACAGAACATGGCAAGCAACACACCTGCTTTTAAAAATCAGAAACCCGAGACGCCCGACCGGGCGCAAAACTGAAAGAGAGGTAACTCACATGACTTTCACTACTACTCCTCGTCGTCTCGCCAAGACCCTGGCTATCGCTGCCGGCCTGAGCTTCGTATCCATGTCCGCCTTCGCCGGTGGTGACGCCGCCCTGTACGGCCCAACCGCGCCAAAGGGCTCGAGCTTCGTGCGCATCTACAACGCCAGCAACCAGGAAGTCAGCGCCACCGTCGGCAGCACCAACCTCAGCGACGTGGCGCCATTGGCCAGCAGCGACTTCAGCTTCATGCCGGGCGGTGACTACAGCGCCAAGGTCGGCAGCCAGACCGTGCCGGTCAAACTCGCTGCCGATCACTACTACACCCTGGTCAACAACAGCAGCGGCCAGCCTCAGCTGATCGAAGAGCCGCCGTTCAAGAACAAGCAGAAATCCCTGGTACGCGTGCAGAACCTCAGCGACAAGGCCCTGAGCCTGAAAACTGCCGACGGCAAGACCGATGTGGTCAAGTCGGTGGCCGCCAAGGGCCGTGGCGAGCGCGAGATCAACCCGGTGAAGGTGAGCCTGGCGCTGTATGACGGCGACAAGAAGGTCGGCGATGTGAAGCCGGTGGCCCTGGAGCGTGGTGAGGCAGCGGTGCTGTACGTCACCGGTTCCGGTTCGAGCCTGTCGCCAGTCTGGGTCAAACGCCCAGTGTCGACCCGCTAACGATTTCCCGGACTGAACGCAACCCACTGTAGGAGCGAGCCTGCTCGCGAAAATCGCCGACGATGACGCGGGCATTCTGGATGACCGCGTTGCCTGGAAGTGCTTCGCGAGCAAGCTCGCTCCTACAGGGGGCAAGGCTGTCAGTTCGGACCGAGACAAAAACAAGAGTGAAACGACAAACCTTCGTAGCTCTGACCCAAACTGATTCAAGGAGAAACACCCATGATCCCAGTAATCCTTTCCGGTGGTAGCGGCTCACGTCTTTGGCCGCTTTCGCGTAAACAGTTCCCCAAGCAATTCCTGGCCCTGACCGGCGAACACACGCTGTTCCAGCAAACCCTGGAGCGCCTGGTGTTCGAAGGTATGGACGCCCCTATCGTGGTCTGCAACAAGGACCACCGCTTCATCGTCAATGAGCAACTGAGCGCACGTAAGCTCGAATGCCAGCGCATCCTGATGGAGCCCTTTGGCCGCAACACCGCACCGGCCGTGGCCCTGACCGCGATGATGCTGGTCAACGAAGGTCGTGACGATCTGATGTTGGTACTGCCCGCCGACCACGTGATCGACGACCAGAAAGCCCTGCAACGTGCCCTGGCCCTGGCCACCGTGGCGGCCGAGCGTGGCGAGATGGTGCTGTTCGGCGTACCGGCGACCCGTCCGGAAACCGGCTACGGCTACATCAAGTCCACCAACGACTCGCTGCTGCCCGAAGGTGTGAGCCGTGTGCAGCAATTCGTGGAAAAACCCGATGAAAAACGTGCCATCGAGTTCGTCAAAAGCGGTGGTTACTTCTGGAACAGCGGCATGTTCCTGTTCCGTGCCAGCCGCTTCCTTGAAGAGCTGAAAAAGCACGATCCGGACATCTATGACACCTGCGTGCTGACCCTGGAGCGCAGCGAGCAGACCCACGACACCGTGACCTTCGACGATGCCACCTTCGCCTGCTGCCCGGACAATTCCATCGACTACGCGGTGATGGAAAAAACCCAGCGCGCCTGCGTGGTGCCATTGAGCGCCGGCTGGAGCGACGTGGGTTGCTGGGCCTCGCTGTGGGCGGTCAATGACAAAGACGCCAACGGCAACGTCAGCAAAGGCGACGTGGTAATCCAGGACAGCCGCAACTGCATGGTGCATGGCAACGGCAAACTGGTGTCGGTGATCGGTCTGGACAACATCGTGGTGGTGGAAACCAAGGACGCGATGATGATTGCCCACAAGGACAAGGTCCAGGGCGTCAAGCAGATGGTCAATACGCTCAACGAGCAAGGCCGCAGCGAAACCCAGAACCACTGCGAGGTCTATCGCCCATGGGGCTCCTACGACTCGGTGGACATGGGCGGACGCTTCCAGGTCAAGCACATCTCGGTCAAGCCGGGCGCCTGCCTGTCGCTGCAGATGCACCACCATCGCGCCGAACACTGGATCGTGGTCAGCGGCACCGCCGAAGTCACCTGTGATGAGAACGTGTTCCTGCTCTGCGAGAACCAGTCCACCTACATCCCGATCGCCTCGGTGCACCGCCTGCGCAATCCGGGCAAGATCCCGTTGGAAATCATCGAAGTTCAATCGGGCAGTTACCTGGGCGAAGACGATATCGAGCGCTTCGAAGATATCTACGGTCGCTCGACACCGGTTGAACGTGGCGTGTCGGTGAAAACTATCGCGCAGTAAAACAGTCGTACAAGAAGCCCTCGCCCAGCCCATTGCGTCCCCTATCCGCAGTGGGTTGGGTGGGGGCTTTTTGTTTGGGATCTGCGCTGGCTGTGAGGGCGCCATCGGGAGCAAGCCCCCTCCCACAGTTTGACCGTATTCCAAGGCTGTAACCGGTCCAAATGTGGGAGGGGGCTTGCTCCCGATGAGGCTCGTGAGAACAATCGCCATCATTGACCCCTGCCCCCATCCTGCCTATCCTCGCGCCTGTCACGACTCATTCGTGATGAGGTTTGACGGCCTCGCTGTTCTCAAGATGCATAGTCCCTTTACTTTGCTCGTGCACTCATGTGCCCGCAGCATAGCACTATGGCGACTGTGCGTGGGGCACCTTCGGGTGCGCCGGGTTCTTGAGACCGGTCCGTCAACCTGCGCACAGTTGCCACCCAATCGTTTGACGGCGATCAGAGGCAGCTTCTTTTTCTCAAGGAGCAAGACAATGTCCAAACAAACCACCCGCCCCACCCCTTTCGGCGTCTGCGACCGGAATGAGGCCCCCCTGTTTTCCGTACAGCCCGGCATCCCCATTGAACATGCGCTGGAACATGCCAGCTGTGTTCTAGGTACTGCGCGCGTGCTCACTCTGGCCGCTCAAGATTTATGCACCGAACACCAGAGCTACCTGAATTGGGCGAGCCTGCAGTTGGCAGAAACTGGCTTGGCTTTAGTGGAGGCTTGCATTGATGGCCTGCAGGCCGATGCTTCTACTCAGTAAGTAAGTCATCGCGGGCAAGTCCACTCTCACAGTTGACCGGGCACATCCCTGGAATACGCTCAACCTGTGGGAGCTGGCTTGCCTGCGATGGCGTCCGTGCGACCAACACAATGCTCAAGGTAACCAATCCCACCTACGCTTAAGTTAGGATGCTCATTCCCTATTCGAGGTGGCCTCCATGTTCTTCGGCGTTCTCCTGATCATCACCTGGCTGGTTCTGCTGCTGCGCTATCCGGCCAAGGCGCTGCCGGTATCGCTGGCCGCTGCCGTCGGCCTGGGTTTCGTCGCCGTCTGGGTCATCTGGCTGGATAACCGCGAGGCCGCGCAATTGGCTCGCCTTGAGCTGCGCATTACTTACGCCCCGCAGGAATGCCCGGCCGACCGTCCTTTAAAACTGACCCTGAACAACGGCAACGACGTCCCACTGACCGAACTGCGCTGGCGCGTCGCGGCTTATGCGCCGGGGGATACCGTCAACCTGGCCGACAACGTCTACGCCGCGCCGCGCTATCGTGGACCCGGCGAATTGCAGGCCGGTGCGACTTGGGACGATTGCCTGCCCACCCCGCCGCTGCGCCCTGGTTATCGCCCACAAACCCTGGAATTTCGCGCCGAGCATCTGCAAGGCAGTTTCTCGGACTGACAAAGGATGGACCCATGCCCAATGTACTGATCACCGGTTGCTCCAGCGGCATTGGCCGCGCCCTCGCCGATGCATTCAAAGCCGCAGGCTTTGAGGTATGGGCCAGCGCTCGCAAACCCGATGACGTCGCCGCGCTTACCGCCGCAGGCTTTAATGCCGTACAACTGGACGTCAACGACAGCGCCGCCCTGCAACGCTTGTCCGAGCAGTGGGGCGAGCTGGATGTGCTGGTCAACAACGCCGGCTACGGCGCCATGGGCCCATTGCTCGACGGCGGCACCGAGGCGATGCAGCGCCAATTCGAAACCAATGTGTTTTCCATCGTCGGCGTGACCCAGGCGCTGTTTCCCGCGTTGCGTCGCAGCAAGGGCCTGGTGGTGAATATCGGCAGCGTTTCCGGCGTCTTGGTGACGCCGTTCGCCGGTGCCTACTGCGCGTCCAAAGCCGCTGTGCATGCGTTGAGCGACGCCCTGCGCATGGAGCTGGCACCGTTTGGTGTGCGAGTGATGGAAGTGCAGCCTGGTGCGATCGATACAAGCTTTGCAAAGAATGCCGGCGCTCAGGCCGAATTGCTGATCCACGAACAGTCGCCATGGTGGCCGTTGCGCGAGGGCATTCGTGCACGCAGCCAGGCGTCCCAGGACAAACCCACTCCAGCCAGTGAGTTTGCCGCAGACGTGCTCAAGGCGGTGCAGCAAGCGCAACCGCCGCGCCTGTTGCGTTCGGGCAACGGCAGCCGCGCGTTGCCGTTGATGGCGGCGCTTTTGCCCAAGGGGCTGTTGGAGAAGGTGCTGAAGAAGCGCTTTGGCTTGGGCGGTAGGCTCTAAGGCTTCATGAAATCAATAAACGCCCGCACCTTCAGCGGTAAATGCCGCGTGTCCGGATACATCGCGTAAACCCCTTGCGGGGCAAAGCGGTGGTCCGCCAATAGGCGCACCAAGCGTCCCGCGTCGACATCCCCCTGCACCAACCATTGCGGCAAAACCGCCACACCGTGGCCCCGCACCGCAAACGCCTGGAGGACCGCCGCGCTGTCGGCCCCCAAGGCTGACGGGCCGGCGCGATAAGGGTGTTGGAGACCTGCCGGATCGGTGACGCTCAGTTCGCTCAAGCGGCCATGGCCCAGCCTGGGCAGTTGCTCCAACTCAGCCAGGGTTTGAACTCCGGCAAACTGCGGCGCCGCGACGGCGAACACCTCGAATGTGGACAACTGCACGGCGCGGTGATTGGAGTCCAGCAAGCGCCCCAGCCGAATCGCCACGTCAAATCGTTCGGAGATCAGATCGGCGTGGGTGGAGGATGTGGATAAGTGGATATTCAGGTCCGGGTGCAGGCGTCGAAAGGCTTCTACCGCCGGAGCAACTACGGCCAGGGCATATTCGACAGTGGTGGTGATGCGCAGGGTGCCTTTGAGCTGGGCGTGTTCGCTGCGGGCTTCTTCTACCGCCAGGCGGGCCTCTTCAAGCATGCGCGTGCAGCGCAGGTAGAAGCGCTCACCCGCGTCGGTCAGTGCCAGTTGGCGGGTGTTGCGGGTCAGCAGGGTGACGCCGAGTTCCGCTTCCAGGCGCTTGAGGTTGAAGCTGACCACGGCGCGGGTCTGGCCGAGTAGATCAGCGGCGGCGGTGAGTGAGCCGGCCTCGACCACGGCCTTGAAGGTGTCGAATCGGTCCAGGCTGACCATGGGCCACGCCCTCCTTTGTCAAAATATTTTTGACAAACTAGCAGGCAAACCGGCGTATCCCAAACCCTGCGTGCGGCCTACCCTGCCGGCTTCATTCGCAGGATCGCGTTCATGACCTACCGCTCGAAAGTCGCCTGGATCTTTTTACTGGGCTTTGCCTTGGACCTGGTGAACATGTTTGTCGCCACCGTCGCCTACCCGGATATCGCCCGCGAATTGCAAGCCTCGGTCACGCAACTGGCGTGGATCAGCAATGCCTACATGCTCGGGTTGACGGTGATTATTCCCTTGAGTGTGTGGCTGGCGGCAATTATGGGCGAGCGCACACTGATCGCCACCAGCCTGCTGCTGTTCGCAGGAGCCTCTGTGATGGTGGGCCAGGCCGGTTCCATCGACGCGTTGATTGGCTGGCGCGCTTTGCAGGGACTCGGTGGCGGCTTGTTGATTCCGGTGGGGCAAGCCATGGCTTACCGGCACTTTCCAGCGGCTGAGCGCAGCCACCTGACAGCGCGGGTAATGTCGGTGGCATTGCTGGTGCCAGCGCTGTCCCCGGCGTTGGGCGGGCTGATTGTCGACAGCCTGTCCTGGCGTTGGATCTTCTACGCCAACGTGCCACTGGCCTTGATCACCCTGTTGCTGACACTCCTGTGGATAAAACCCGATGTGCCCACAAGCGTGCGCCCGCCCCTGGACCTGGGCAGTATTTTCAAACAGGCCGCCAGCCCGATGCTGCGCGTGGCGATGCTGGTCTACCTGTGCATTCCCGGGGTATTTATCGGCACGAGCCTGATCGCCATCCTCTATGTGCGCGGCCTGGGGTATGACGCCACCCAGGCCGGCGCACTCATGTTGCCCTGGGCCCTGGCCTCGGCCATGGCGATCTACCTGAGCAAGCAACTCTTCAATCGTTGTGGCCCGAAACCCTTGTTGGTGGCGGGCATGGCACTGCAATGCGGCGGCATCCTGTTGCTCAACGAGCCGACCTTGATCATTGCGGCTTACGCGTTGATGGGCCTGGGCGGCAGCCTGTGCAGCAGCACCGCGCAGACCCTGGCTTTCCTGGATATCCCCGCCGAGCGCATGGGCCACGCCAGCGCCTTGTGGAATATCAACCGCCAAGTGAGTTTCTGCGTGGGCGCCGCCGTGCTCAGTGCCGTGCTGTCGGCCTTGGATTCCTTCGCCATAACCTTCACGATGGCGGCAGCCTTGACCCTGTTGCCGCTTTTCGCAGTGTTGCGCCTGGATGCATCCAGGGTACGCAGCCTGCTTCACCCTTCCAGCGAGCCCAAGCATGATTGACTACAGCGATTTTTTTGAAGAAGTGATCCAGACCCACGTCGAGATCGAGCAATGGTTTGCCGGCGTTGCGCCTGAGGGCACCCTGCAAAACCTGCTGGCGCGCTTCTCACCCGAGTTCAGCATGATCGCGCCCGCCACCGGTACGCGCGTCAATAGAGCCGGGGTCAATGCGCTGTTCACGCGCCTGGGCGGAATGCGCCCGGGGTTGAAAATCACCTTGAGTGAAATGACCGGCATTGATCGTCATGCGCGGGGGGCTACGGTGACTTACCGTGAGCACCAGGTGGATGACAGTGGCACCCAGACGGATCGCCGCGCCACGGTGGTGTTCGAAAAGCAGGCCAGTGGCGCGCTGCTTTGGCGGCACTTGCATGAAACCTTCATCAAGGCATAACACGGGTCTAAATGTGGGAGGGGGCTTGCTCCCGATAGCAGTGTGTCAGTCGGTACATCTGACACTGACACACCGCTATCGGGAGCAAGCCCCCTCCCACATTTGAATCTCCCACATTTTAGTTTTGTGTTGGGTTGACGATCACCGTGCAGGTGATGCCAGCCGCCAACAACACGCCTTCCGGCACTTCATCGATATGAATCCGCACCGGCACACGCTGCGCCAACCTCACCCAGTTGAACGTCGGGTTCACATCCGCAATCAACTCGCGGCTCTCGGGGTTGTCGCGGTCATAGATGCCACGGGAGATGCTTTCCACATGGCCCTTTAGGGTCTCGCCGCTCATCAGCTGCATGTCGGCTTTGTCACCGACTTTGACGTGGGGCAGCTTGGTCTCCTCGAAAAAGCCATAGACCCAGAACGAATTCATATCCACCACGGCCATCTTCGCCTCGCCAATACGCGCATAGTCGCCGCGATGCACATTGAGGTTGGTGACGTAGCCATCCACCGCCGCCAGCACGCGGGTGCGTTTCAGGTTGAGCTCAGCGGCTTCCAGTTGCGCCAGGGCATGTTGGTAATCGGCCAGGGCCGAGTCGGCGATGTTACTGGCGTCGTCGCGGTTTTCCCTGGAGATCACCAGGGCGTCGAGGTCGGCGCGGCGGTGGGCGTTGAGCTTGCGCATCTCCCAGGTGGCCTTGCGTGACGCCACCAGCGATTGCGCCTGCTTGACCGCGATGCGGTAGTGCTCGGGGTCGATCTGCATCAGCAGGTCACCTTTTTTCACCAACTGGTTATCGCGTACCGGCACCTCCACCACCTCGCCGGTCACGTCCGCCGCGACGTTAATAATGTCGGCACGCACCCGGCCATCGCGGGTCCATGGTGTTTGCATGTAGTGCACCCACAACGTGCGGCCAATCCAGATCGCCAACGCCAGTACCAGCAAGGTTGCGAGCAGGCTGAAAAACTTTTTCATCGGGGCATTCTCAACGGTAGACGCTCAGCGCCAGGGCGCCGAACAGGCAAGCGAACAGGCTCAGGCGCAGCAACGCCGGGTGCCAGAAAAACCGGTACAGGTCGAACCCGGCGAGGAAGCGGTCAACCGCCCAGGCCAGCCCCGCGGCGATCAGGAACATCAGGGTCATGGTCGGCATATAGATGCCGTGGAATGCGATTTCACGGGGCATTCATGGCTCCTTGCGTGGCGCCTTTGAGGGCCGCCAGTGGCGATTGCGGGTCGAGCAGCGAGGTGCGGATAAAGTGCAGGTAGCTCTTCACCCGGCGCAGGGCAGAGGTGTCGAAGTGCGGGGCGAAAGGCTCGTCGGTGGCCTGTACGCGACTGATCGCATGGTCGACGGCGATCAAGCCGCGCTCCAGGTTGCTGGCGCTGGGTTGCAGGAACAAGCGCACCAGCGAACGGCCCATCACACGGATTGCCTGGCGCCACGGCTGGGACTCGGCATACGCCGGGTGCACCGGCAGGATCGCTTGCTCCTTGCGCAACTCGATGATCGCGTGGCCGACTTCCAATACCACGAACATCCAGCGCAGCAGGTCGCGCTGCACCTGCGGCTGGCCGACCGCGAGGCCGTAGGCCTGGTGCAGCAGGTCGCGGGTACGGCTTTCGAAACTCGACGCCAGCCCCTTGAGCTTGCCGCTGATTGCGTACACCACCTGCTCACGCAGGTCCTGTTCCAAGCGACGCCATAGCCAACGGCTGTTGGGCGGCAGGATGATCGCCCCCGCTGCCGCGCACACCAGCATGCCGATGACCATGGCGATGTAGTCATTGATAAAGGTGTAGGGGTTGTAGACCGTGAGGTTGTCCGGCACCGAGCCGGTGCTGAAGAAGATCAACAAGCCCACGCCGACACCCGCGTACCGGGGCCGGGAAGAAAGAAAGGCGCCAAAGATGATCACCGGTGCGAGCATCACGCACAGCAGCGCGAAGCCGTCGATCCTGGGGAACACGAAGAACATTTCGACAAAGCCGACCAAGGCGCCGATCAAGGTGCCGCAGGCCATCTGGAACGCCATGCGCTTGGGGTTGGGCGTGGCGGCGGAGAGGCCCACCGTGGCTGCCGCGATCAAGGTCATGGTCGCGCCACTGGGCCAGGCGGTTGCCACCCAGTAGCTGCCCAGCACGATGAGGATAAACGGGGCCCGCAGTCCGGCGGCAGCACAGGCCAGCCAGTTGGTTTTTGGCGTGTAGGACTCGTGCCAGTCTTCCCGCGCATGGTGGTGGTCGGCCAGGGACGCGTGGGTTTGCGCGTAGTTGTGCAGGTCGTCGACGAAGCGGTACAGCAGCTCGTAGGCAGTATGAAAATCCAGTTGCTCGGCTTCGGTAGGGTTATCGTCCTGGAAACTCGCCCGCAGGCTGCGCACCTTGGCGGGCAGGCCGTCCTTGTAGGTACTCAGTTGGTTGACCAGGCGTGCGGCATCCGGGCTGGTGAGGGCACGGCCGGAGAAGCTGTCGAGCACTTCGGCGAGGTCTTGCAGGCCGGGTTTGATCGCTGCGACCACATGATCGGCCTCATCGGCACGCAAGCGTTCAAGCAACTGGTGCAGGGCGTTGAAGCGCGTGGTGATGCTCATGAATTCGCTGTTGAGGCGACTGAGCCGCCCGTTGCGCCGACGCATGTGTGGGTCTTCAAACACGGTGACGCTGCGCAAGCCTTCCAGGCCTACCGCTTCGGCGATAAAGCGCACGTTGCTGGCCTCGAAATGCTCGCGCTGGCTGCGCCCACGCAGGCCGTCGGTAACGAACAACGCGAACACGCCGAAACGCTGGTACAACGCGTTGCGCATGGCCGCGCTGGAGGTCTGCGGCAGAATCGCCGCGCTGACCAGCGTCGAGCAAAGAATCCCCAGGGAGATTTCCAGCACCCGCCATACGGCCGCCATAAAGGCGCCGTCCGGGTGGGCCAGGGCCGGCAGGCCGACCATCGCCGCGGTGTAGCCGGCGAGCACAAAGCCATAGGCGCGGAAGTTGCGGTTACGTGTGGCGCCAGCGGTACAAATGCCCACCCAGATCGCCAGCGCGCCGAGGAACAGTTCGGTGTTCTGCGCAAACAAGGCGATCAGCAGCACCATCACCGCCGACCCCGCCAAAGTGCCAAGGAAGCGGTAGAAACTCTTGGCGAACACCTGGCCGCTCTGGGGCTGCATTACGATAAATACGGTGATCATCGCCGTGCGCGGTTGCGGCAGTTCCAGGCGCATGGCCAGCCACAGCGTGAGAAACGCAGCGACCAGCACCTTGAAGATATACACCCAGGTCACGCCGTCGCTGCGTGCCCAGTCGAAAAAGCCACGGCGCCACTCAAGGGAATGCAGCCAGCGCAGCGGTGCAGGCAAGGGAGTCATCAAATCCTACTCAGTGATCAAACACGGCAAGCGCCGCCGGAGTCTTGCTCGGAAGGATCCTGGCATCCTGGGGCACATCGTTGCCGGCACCAAGGCCGCCGCCCAGGGCGGTCACCAATTGCGCATGGACACCCAGGCGCGCCGCCTGCACCTGTTGCTCGACCTGTTGCTGACGGAACAGCAGGGTCTGGGCGTTGAGCACATTGAGGTAATCGGTCAGGCCACGTTGGTAGGCGATCATGGCGATGTCGTAGGTTTTCTGCGCCGAGGCCACCGACTGCGCGGCGAAGGCCGACTGCTTGTCCATGGACTCGCGGCGGATCAACTGGTCGCTGACACCCTTAAGCGCGTTGACCAGGGTCTGGTTGTATTGGGCGACGGCAATGTCATAACCGGCACTGGCTTCGCCCAGTTGGGCGCGCAGGCGGCCGCCGTCAAAAACTGGCAAGGTGATCGCCGGGCCGACGTTGTAGTTGAATTTCTTCCCCGCCAGAAATTCCAGCATGCCGCCACCAGTGGCCATGTAGCCGAGGCTGCCGACCAAGTCGACGTTGGGGTAGAAACCGGCGTGGGCCACATCGATGCCACGGGCCTGGGCCGCCACCTGCCAGCGGCTGGCGACCACATCCGGGCGCTGCCCGAGCAACTGCGCCGGCAGGCTTGAGGGCAGTTTCAACGGTGCAGCGAGAGTCAGGCACGGGCGCTGCAACTGCGCGCCCTCGCCTGGGCCTTTGCCCGCCAGCGCTGCCAGTTGGTTACGGCTCAAGGCGATTTCTTCGTCAAGAGCATCCAGTTGGCGATGGGTTTCCGGCAGCGGGCTTTCGGCCTGGCTGACGTCGAAATGCGTGCCGATCCCGGCGTCCAGGCGTTTGTGGGCCAAGTCGAGAATCTGCTGTTGCTGGGCCAGGGTGGCAGCGACGATATCGCGGTTGGCGTAGTGCAACGACAGCTGGATATAGGCGCGCACCACGTTGCTCTGCAGTTCGAGCTGGGCCTGGCGCGCTTC
This sequence comes from Pseudomonas khavaziana, assembly GCF_036704165.1. Classification (NCBI taxonomy): domain Bacteria; kingdom Pseudomonadati; phylum Pseudomonadota; class Gammaproteobacteria; order Pseudomonadales; family Pseudomonadaceae; genus Pseudomonas; species Pseudomonas khavaziana. The sequence continues at coordinate 1,314,986 of NZ_CP129946.1, read as the reverse complement.
GGCGGCGCTCATATGGGCGAGGTCGACGGCGCGCTCGGTGTTATTGCTTTCCCGGCCCCACAGGTCGAGGGCATAACTCAGGCCCAGGGACGAATTATTGTCCCAGGTGTTGGCGCCGCTCAGTTCGCCGGGGCCGTAGAACTGATCTTTCGGCCAGTTGTGACGCTTGAGGGTGGTGTCGCTGTTGATCTGCAACGACTCGGCCGACTCCGCTATCCCGGCCAGCGCCCGCGCTTGCCGCACCCGTGCAGCGGCCATGGCGAGGCTGGGACTGTTCTGGGTGGCGAGCTCGACCCAGCGGTTGAGCTGCGGATCACCGTAGGCTTGCCACCATTGAATGGTGGGCCAATGGGCGTCCTGGGCGGCGGCTTCAATGGCTTCGTCGGTGGCCAGGGTATTGGCGTTGAGGGCCTGACCCTGGGGGGCGATTCCTCCGGTACCGATGCAACCGCTGATGGCTAACGATAAGGCCCAAACACTGAGAGTCTTCAGCTCTCTGCTGATGTGACGCGGCACGGCAAGCGAATTCCTGAGAGGGTGTTGCGCAAGAGGTGGCGCAATTCTAGGCGGCGCCATGGAGGACGATAAGCTGGCATTCCTGTGAATCTTTGTTACCGTTCAGGCGATAATCCGTTGGTAGGGATCACTGGACGGCGTAACTTTCTGTCACAATTTGCTATCTCCCTTGAGAACACTCCATGGACACTTTGCAAAACATGCGCGCTTTCAGTTGCGTGGCCGAAGCCGGCAGCTTCACTGCTGCCGCCGTGCAACTGGACACCACTACGGCCAATGTCTCGCGCGCGGTCTCCAACCTTGAGGCCCACCTGCAAACCCGCTTGCTCAACCGCACCACCCGGCGTATCGCGCTGACCGAGGCCGGCAAGCGCTATTTGCTGCGCTGCGAGCAGATCCTCGCCTATGTGGAGGAAGCCGAAGCCGAAGCCAGCGACGCCCACGCCCGTCCCGCCGGGCAGCTCAAAGTGCACACCATGACCGGCATCGGCCAGCACTTCGTCATCGACGCGATTGCCCGCTACCGCCGCACCCATCCCGACGTGACCTTCGACCTGACCCTGGCCAACCGCGTGCCGGACCTGCTCGACGAGGGCTATGACGTATCCATCGTGCTGGCCAGCGAACTGCCGGATTCGGGGTTCGTGTCCCAGCGCCTGGGCATCACCTACAGCATCGCCTGCGCCTCACCGGAATACGTCAAGGCCAAGGGCTGCGCACAGCGGCCCCAGGACCTGCTCAACCATGCGTGCCTGCGCCTGGTCAGCCCGGTGATCCAGCTGGACAAATGGACCTTCAACGGCCCCGAAGGCCAAGAAAGCGTGGCGATCAACAGCTCGCCGTTCCTGGTCAACTCGGCCGACGCGATGAAAACCGCAATCACCAGCGGCATGGGCGTCGGCCTGCTGCCGGTATATGCCGCCATCGAAGGGCTGCGCAACGGCACACTGGTGCGGGTGATGCCGACCTACCGCTCCCAGGAATTGAACCTGTACGCCATCTACCCTTCGCGCCAATACCTGGATGCAAAGATCAAGACCTGGGTGGAATACCTGCGCGGTTCGTTGCCGGAGATCCTGGCGGCGCACCAGGCTGAGCTGGTGGCGTACGAGTTGAGTGGTGGTCTGGGTGGCGTGCGGATGGCGACCTGATTTCTGCCTGACAACACAGAACAACTGTGGGAGGGGGCTTGCTCCCGACAGCAGGGTGTCAGTCACTAAATGTTTTGACTGAACCATAGCTATCGGGAGCAAGCCCCCTCCCACATTCAGAGCCTGCCCCCCCTTTTTTAGAGCTACGGCGTCCTGACAATCAACGGTGGGAATGTTAGCGTGCTTGGCATTCTTCCGTAGTCGATGAGCCCGCCTGCAATGAAAAAGACTGTCCTGGCCTTCAGCCGCATCACCGCGCCCATGATCGAACGCCTGCAACAGGATTTCGAGGTGATCGTGCCCAACCCCAAGCAAGGGGATGTCAACGCACAGTTCAACGAAGCCCTGCCCCACGCCCACGGCTTGATCGGTGTGGGCCGCAAGCTCGGCCGCGAGCAACTCGAAGGCGCGAGCAAGCTGGAGGTGGTGTCCAGTGTGTCGGTGGGTTACGACAACTACGACGTGCCGTACTTCAATGAGCGCGGGATCATGCTCACCAACACCCCCGATGTGCTCACCGAAAGCACCGCCGACCTGGCCTTTGCCCTGCTGATGAGCAGCGCACGCCGGGTGGCCGAGCTGGACGCCTGGACCAAGGCCGGCCACTGGAAAGCCAGCGTGGGCGCACCATTGTTTGGCTGCGATGTGCACGGCAAGACCCTGGGCATCGTCGGCATGGGCAATATCGGCGCAGCCGTTGCCCGGCGTGGACGCCTGGGGTTCAACATGCCGATCCTGTACAGCGGCAACAGCCGCAAGACCGCGCTGGAACAAGAGCTCGGCGCGCAGTTCCGGAGCCTGGACCAGTTGCTGGCCGAGGCGGATTTTGTCTGCCTGGTGGTGCCATTGAGCGACAAGACCCGTCACTTGATCAGCACCCGCGAATTGGGCCTGATGAAGTCCAGCGCGATCCTGATCAATATTTCCCGCGGACCTGTGGTGGATGAACCGGCACTGGTCGAAGCCCTGCAAACCCAACGTATTCGCGGGGCCGGGCTGGATGTATATGAGAAGGAACCGCTGGCCGAATCGCCGCTGTTCCAGTTGAGCAATGCCGTGACCTTGCCGCATATCGGCTCGGCCACCGATGAAACCCGCGAAGCCATGGCCAACCGCGCCGTGGCCAACCTGTGCAGCGCCCTGCTGGGCCAGCGTCCGCAGGATCTGGTGAACCCGCAGGCCTGGAAAGGCTGATACATAACCCAATGTGGGAAGGGGCTTGCTCCCGATGGCGGTGGATCAGTTGTACATCTGCTGACTGACACGCCGCTATCGGGAGCAAGCCCTTCCCACATTAGCAGTGCCCGACACAAAATCCGGTTAAAGCCCAGGCCAGCCGAGTCGATAACCTTCCATAGATGATCGTCATCCCTGATCCACAGAAGGTTTTTATGTCCACCACCAAAGCCCGCGCAGACTCACTCTCGCTTCTGCTCTTTACCTTGCGCAGCGGCAAGCTGATGGCTATCAACCTGTTGAAAGTCAGTGAAATCATCCCCTGCCCGCCGTTGACCAAACTGCCGGAGTCGCATCCCCACGTCAAAGGTATCGCCACCTTGCGCGGCGCTTCACTCTCGGTGATCGACTTGAGCCGCGCCCTGGGCGAAATGCCCCTGCAAGACCCGGACGGCGGCTGCCTGATCGTCACTGATGTCAGCCGTTCCAAGCAGGGCCTGCATGTGCAGGCAGTAAGCAAGATCGTGCATTGCCTGACCACTGACATCCGCCCGCCCCCCTACGGTTCTGGCGGCAATCGGGCGTTTATCACCGGGGTGACCCAGGTGGAAGGTGGCCTGGTGCAGGTGCTGGATATCGAGAAAGTCATCCACGGTATCGCCCCGGCACCGATTGAAGCGGCGCCGACCGACCTGACCATGGAAGAAGCCGAAGTACTGGGCAATGCGCGCATCCTGGTGGTAGACGACAGCCAGGTGGCGCTGCAGCAATCGGTACACACCCTGCGCAACCTCGGCCTGACCTGCCACACCGCCCGCAGCGCCAAGGAGGCCATCGACGTATTGCTGGAGCTGCAAGGCACCGGCGAGCAAATCAACGTGGTGGTGTCGGACATCGAAATGTCCGAGATGGACGGCTATGCCTTGACCCGTACCCTGCGCGAAACCCCGGACTTCCAGGACCTCTACGTGCTGTTGCACACTTCCCTGGACAGCGCGATGAACAGCGAAAAAGCCCGCCTGGCCGGCGCCGATGCGGTGCTGACCAAGTTCTCGTCGCCGGAACTGACCAAGTGCCTGGTCGTGGCCGCCAAAGCCGTGGCGCAAAAGGGCCTGTAGGCGTTGGCCGATTATTTCCAGCTACTGCGTCGCGACCTCACAGGCAGCCTGCCCGCCCCGCAGTGGCCAACAGATACGCGGCTGGATCATTACCGGGATGAACTGGCCCCGGCGATCCATGCCGTGCTGCGCATGACCCAGGACCAGGGCGGCGGCCGTGTCGCCAGGCTGGATGAATGGCGCCGGCAATTCGTCATCAATGCCGAGTTCGACCCGGCGCTGTGCCTGGTAGCCAGTAACGCCGACGGCATCCTTGGGGTGGCGCAATGCTGGACCAGCGCCTTTATCAAGAACCTCTGCGTACACCCTTGCGCCCAGGGCCAGGGACTGGGCCGTGCCTTGTTGCTGCAGGCCTTCCAGATGTTCAAGCAGCGCGGCGAACCTTATGTGGACCTTAAGGTGCTGGAGAGCAACCTGCGCGCCCGGCAGCTGTATGAAAGTGCAGGTATGAAATTTGTCCTACGGGACGTATTGCCCAAGGACTGATAACCACTGGCGCATAACTTGCTTCCAGAGAGCCCGAGCGGTGAATAGAGGTAAAAACCCGTCACCCCTCAAGCGTCTCCTCTGAACTTGCCTGGTGACAGATCCGTCATGAACACTCATTTTTCCTGCGTAGGTTGTGGCAAATGCTGCAACGACCATCACGTGCCCCTGACCCTTGAAGAGGCCCGGCAATGGGCGGCGGACGGCGGTAATGTCATCGTTCTGGTCGAAGGCTTCCTGCGTAACGGCCTCGGCTTGCCCCTGCAACAACGCGAGCACGCCGAGCGCCGCTCGGTGGTCGTGCCCAGCGGCAATACCGAGGCGTTCGTGGCAATCACCTTTGCCGCCTACAACGCCGGCCCCTGCCGGAATCTTGACGAAGACAACCGCTGCCGCATCTATGAGCGACGCCCTTTGGTGTGCCGAATCTATCCGATGGAGATCAACCCGCATATCCCGCTGAACCCGGGCGCCAAGGATTGCCCGCCGCAATCCTGGGAACAGGGCCCGGCGCTGATCGTCGGTGGCGAATTGATGGACCTGGAGCTGGCTGAACTGATCAGTCGTTCGCGCCAGGCCGACCGTGATGATGTGCAGGCCAAGGAGGCGGTGTGCGCCATGCTCGGCATTCGGACAACTGCGCTCAAAGGCGATGGCTTTACCGCATACCTGCCAGATATGCAGGCATTCGCCCACGCCATTGAGCAGGCGACTGAGCAGCCAGCCATGGCTACTGAATGGGTATTCCATGTGTCCGGGATGGATATCGCCGAACAACTGCTGGACGCCGGGGCTCAGATTGCCACCGAGGTGCCGGCCAACTATGCGTTTATTTCGCTGCGGGCGGCCTGATCGCTGATGGGAATTTGGCGGGTGCTCCTCATGTCGATGGGGCTTGCCCCCAGCCATCACGGATTGGAGGGCAATACATTGAGCCGATAGGGCTCGACGATGCGCTGGTATTCGCCGTTTTGCATCAGCTGTTCAAGCGCATGGTTGAGTTCATTGCGCAACGAGGTATCGAGCTTGCGCACTGCGATCGCCACGCTGTCGCCCAACAGCTCAGACGAGACAACGGGTCCGAGAAAATCGAAATCCAGGCCCTGGGCCGTGTCCAGCAGGGCCTCGCGTATCTCTACCGCACCTTGCAGGGTCGCATCGATATCGCCTGCGAGGAGGCTGTTGATCAGTTGATCGTTGAGCCAGAAACTCTTGATGATCACGCCTGCCGGCGCCCACTGCGACAGGGCAAAGGCTTCACGATTGCTTCTGACCAAGACCCCGACACGCTTGCCCTTGAGCGACCGCCGATCGGGAGTCAGGCCAGCTGTTTTCCGGGCCACCAAGCGAGTAGTGATGGGGTAGAGCGCATGGGTAAAGCTCACCCGTTGTCGCCGATTCGACGTCGGCGCCATGCCCATGATCGCGTCGAACATTCGGCCTTCAAGGGCCGGGAAGTTTTCCATGACCACCTGGTCGACCCAGGTACAGCGCACGTTGAGTTGCTCGCACAGGGCGTTGCCCAGTTCGATATTCAGCCCCACCAGTTGCCCTTGCGAGTTGCGGTGTTGGAACGGCGGGAAGTGCGCGGCGACGGCGAAACGGATTTCGTGCCGTGGTTGATCGCTGGCGGCAGCAACAGTCGTCGACAGCAAGAGAGCAAACACTGCACAAATGTGTATCAGGGCCACAGGAACGTCCTTTTCCGGGAAAAACTGGCTCACCGCCCCCGATGAGCGTCATTGGGGCGGAGTAAAATGCTGTGCCAGCTTTCAAGAAATGGGCGCGGACCTACAATCAGAAATATCTACATACGCCGTAGGCAAGAGCCGATACAGCGCAACAAACTTTGATCCTAACGTTTACCCATCGAACGACGAGTGCCCGGTGGCGCCATACCCGGCGTCTTGGCATGGCCATTCTTGGCGCCGCCTTTGTACCAGGGCTGGCCGGCATGCTTGGCCCCGGCCAGCTCGCCCGGTTTGAAAGGAAACTTGAACGCCGGGATCTCGGCTTTTTCAACGCCGTCGGCGGTGTCCAGATCGACGAGTTCGGCCGCTTCGACAGGGGGTTGGGTGGGGGAAGACATAAGGGCTCCGCGCAGCTGTAGGCGTAAAAGCGCGAGTATACGGGGCTGGAGCTGCCAGCGGTAAGCTTCAACCGTAAGTCAAAGCCCCCAGCTGTCAACGCTGTCAGTTTGCCGTCACTGTGCTGACCGCATGACAGCGCTATAAAGCACTTATTCAAACTTCAACTTGCAGCTTGCAGCTTGAAACTTGCAACTGCGCCGCTGGCGTCCTTCCATGCACATAAAACGAAACACGGCCCTGATGGTGGGCGTACTCCTGATACTGGCCGTTGCAGCCTGGGCGTTGACCCGCCCGGCCAAGACCCGGCTGGCAGCGCCCAGCGCAGTTCCTGTTCGGGTGGTGAGCGTGGTGCAACAGGATGTTCCGCGGTTCGTCACCGGCATCGGCTCGGTGTTGTCGTTGCACAGTGTGGTGATTCGTCCGCAGATTGACGGCATCCTCACCAAACTGCTGGTCAAGGAAGGCCAACTGGTGAAAGCCGGTGACTTGCTGGCAAGCATCGACGACCGCGCCATCCGGGCGAGCCTCGACCAGGCCAAGGCGCAATTGGGCGAAAGCCAGGCGCAACTGCAAGTGGCACTGGTCAACCTCAAGCGCTATAAGGAGCTGAGCATTGACGACGGCGTGTCAAAGCAGACCTATGATCAGCAACAGGCGCTGGTCAACCAGCTCAAGGCCACGGCCCAGGGCAACCAGGCCGCGATAGATGCGGCTCAGGTACAACTTTCCTACACCCAGATTCGCTCCCCGGTCAGCGGTCGCGTGGGTATTCGCAGCGTGGACGAAGGTAACTTTCTGCGCATGAGCGACACCCAGGGACTGTTTTCAGTCACCCAGATCGACCCGATAGCCGTGACATTCTCCCTGCCCCAGCAAATGCTGCCGACCTTGCAGCGCCTGATTGCCGCGCCGACCCGGGCAAGTGTCGATGCCTACCTGGGCGCCGACACCGACGGCCAGACCGGCGACCTGCTCGGCGAAGGCCACCTGAGCCTGATCGACAACCAGATCAGTTCCACCACCGGCACCCTGCGGGCCAAGGCCGAGTTCAATAACCTCGCGCAAAAGCTGTGGCCTGGGCAACTGGTGACCATCAAGATCCAGACCGCCCTCGACAAGAACGCTCTGGTGGTGCCGCCCACCGTGGTGCAGCGTGGCCTGGACTCGCACTTCGTGTACCGGGTAAGCGATGACACCGTGGAAGTGGTGCCGGTGCACGTCGCCTACCAGGACAGCGAGATCAACATCATCAAGGGCGTGCAGGCCGGGGATGTGCTGGTCAGCGACGGTCAGTCGCGGCTCAAGGCCGGTGCCCGGGTGGAGGTGCTCAAGGAGCCGCCGCAAGTAATCCAGACCGCTGACGCCAAGGTGCAACCATGAACGGCAGCCGTTCGCCCTCGGCCTGGTGTGTCGATCACCCGGTCGCTACCCTGCTGCTGACCTTCGCCTTGGTCTTGTTGGGGATCATTGCCTTCCCGCGCCTGTCCGTCGCGCCACTGCCGGAAGCGGAATTCCCGACGATCCAGGTTACCGCGCAACTGCCCGGCGCCAGCCCGGATACCATGGCCTCATCGGTGGCCACGCCCCTGGAGGTGCAATTCAGTGCCATCCCCGGCATAACCCAGATGACCTCCAGCAGCGCCCTGGGGTCCAGCCAGCTGACCCTGCAATTCACCCTGGAAAAAAGCATCGACACCGCCGCCCAGGAAGTCCAGGCCGCGATCAACACCGCATCGGGCAAGCTGCCCAGCGATATGCCGAGTTTGCCGACCTGGAGAAAGGTCAACCCGGCGGACAGCCCGGTGCTGATCCTCAGCGTCAGCTCAGCCAGCATGCCCAGCACTGAGCTGAGCGACTACGTGGAAACCCTGCTGGCGCGCCAGATCAGCCAGATCGACGGCGTCGGCCAGATCAACATCACCGGCCAGCAGCGTCCGGCGATTCGTGTGCAGGCTTCCCCTGATAAGCTGGCGGCCATCGGCCTGACCCTCGCCGATATCCGCCTGGCCATCCAGCAATCGAGCCTGAACCTGGCCAAGGGCGCGATCTATGGCGAGGACAGCGTGTCGACACTGTCGACCAACGACCAACTGTTTCACCCGGAGGAATACGGTCAGCTGATCGTTTCCTACAAGGACGGCGCGCCGGTGCAACTGCGTGATATCGCCAAAGTCGTCAATGGTTCAGAAAACGCCTACGTGCAAGCCTGGTCCGGCGATACCCCGGGCGTGAACCTGGTGATTTCACGCCAGCCCGGCGCCAACATCGTCGAGACCGTCGACCGCATTCAAGCCGAACTGCCGCGCCTGCAAGGCATGTTGCCGGCCTCGGTGCAGGTGAGTGTATTGACCGACCGCACCAAAACCATCCGCGCCTCATTGCATGAAGTGGAAATGACCCTGCTGATCGCTATCCTGCTGGTGGTGGCGGTCATGGCGCTGTTCCTGCGCCAGCTGTCGGCGACGCTGATTGTGTCGGCTGTGCTTGGCGTATCGCTGGTGGCCAGTTTCGCCCTGATGTACCTGATGGGGTTCAGCCTGAATAACCTGACCTTGGTGGCCATCGTGATTGCCGTGGGCTTTGTGGTCGACGATGCGATTGTGGTGGTGGAGAACATTCACCGGCACCTGGAGGCGGGCCTGGGCAAGCGCGAAGCCGCGATCAAGGGTTCCGGCGAGATTGGCTTTACCGTGGTGTCCATCAGCTTCTCGCTGGTGGCGGCGTTTATTCCGCTGCTCTTCATGGGCGGCGTGGTCGGGCGGCTGTTCAAGGAGTTCGCGCTGACAGCCACCGCGACCATCCTGATTTCGGTGGTGGTTTCGCTGACCCTGGCACCGACATTGGCGGCCCTGTTCATGCGTGCACCCACCCATCACGCCCACGCCAAGCCCACCTTCAGCGAACGCCTGCTGGCCGGCTATGCACGCAACCTGCGCCGTGCGCTGGCCCACCAACGCAGCATGGCCGCGATCTTCGCGGTGACCCTGGCCCTGGCCGTGGTCGGCTACGTGTTTATCCCCAAGGGTTTCTTCCCGGTCCAGGACACCGGTTTTGTGCTCGGCACCAGCGAGGCGGCGGCCGATGTGTCATACCCGGACATGGTCGCCAAGCACAAGGCACTGGCCGAGATCGTCAAGGCCGACCCGGCAGTGCAAGCCTTCTCCCACTCAGTGGGCGTCACCGGCAGCAACCAGACCATCGCCAACGGGCGCTTCTGGATTGCCTTGAAAGACCGCGGTGAGCGTGACGTATCCGCCAGCCAGTTCATCGATCGCCTGCGCCCGCAATTGGCCAAGGTGCCGGGTATCGTGCTGTACCTGCGTGCTGGCCAGGACATCAACCTGAGCTCCGGCCCCAGCCGCGCCCAGTACCAGTATGTGCTCAAGAGCAATGACGGCCCGACGCTGAACACCTGGACCCAACGCCTCACCGAAAAACTGCGCGCCAACCCGGCGTTTCGCGACCTGTCCAATGACCTGCAACTGGGCGGCAGCATCACCCACATCAGTATCGACCGCCAGGCCGCTGCCCGCTTCGGCCTGACCGCCACCGATGTCGACCAGGCGCTGTACGACGCCTTCGGCCAGCGCCAGATCAACGAGTTCCAGACCGAGATCAACCAATACCAAGTGATACTCGAACTGGACAGCCAACAGCGCGGCAAGGCCGAAAGCCTCAATTACTTCTACCTGCGCTCGCCGCTGACCAACGAGATGGTGCCGTTGTCGGCGCTGGCCAAGGTCGACCCTCCGAGCGTGGGGCCGCTATCCATCAGCCATGACGGCATGTTCCCCGCCGCCAACCTGTCGTTCAACCTCGCCCCCGGCGTGGCCCTGGGCGATGCCGTGATCATGCTCGACCAGGCCAAGAACGACATCGGCATGCCGAGTACCCTGATCGGCAACTTCCAGGGCGCGGCCCAGGCGTTCCAGAGTTCGCTGGCCAGCCAGCCGTGGTTGATCCTTGCGGCGCTGGTGGCGGTCTACATTATCCTGGGTGTGTTGTACGAGAGTTTCGTGCACCCGCTGACGATCATCTCCACCCTCCCCTCGGCGGGCCTCGGTGCGCTGGTCATGCTGTGGCTGCTGGGCCAGGATTTTTCAATCATGGCCTTGATCGGCCTGGTATTGCTGATCGGCATTGTGAAGAAGAACGGCATCCTGATGATCGACTTTGCCCTGGAAGCCCAACGCGTACGTGGGTTGCCGCCGCAGGATGCGATTTACGAAGCCTGCGTCACGCGGTTCCGGCCAATCATCATGACCACCCTCGCCGCCTTGCTCGGCGCAGTGCCGTTGATGCTGGGCTCGGGGCCGGGTGCGGAACTGCGCCAGCCGTTGGGCATCGCGGTAGTCGGTGGCTTGCTGGTGAGCCAGGCGCTGACGCTGTTCACTACGCCGGTCATATACTTGTACCTTGAACGGTTTTTCCACAGGCCCAAACCAGCGCTGGCGCTGGCGACCACACACTGAGGCGGTCATGCGCGTCCTGATTATTGAAGATGAAGAGAAAACCGCGGACTACCTGCACCGCGGCCTTACGGAGCAAGGCTACACCGTCGACGTGGCGCGTGACGGCGTCGAGGGTCTGCACCTGGCGCTGGAAAACGATTACGCGGTGATCGTGCTCGATGTGATGCTGCCGGGCCTGGACGGCTTTGGTGTGTTGCGTGCGTTGCGCGCCCGCAAGCAGACGCCGGTGATCATGCTCACCGCCCGCGAGCGCGTGGAAGACCGCATCCGCGGCCTGCGCGAAGGCGCCGACGATTACCTGGGCAAACCGTTTTCGTTTCTGGAACTGGTAGCGCGCCTGCAAGCCCTGACCCGCCGCAGCGGTGGTCACGAACCGGTGCAGGTTACGGTCGCCGACTTATGGATCGACTTGATCAGCCGCAAGGCCAGCCGCAACGGCCAACGCCTGGACCTGACCGCCAAGGAGTTCTCGCTGCTCAGCGTATTGGCGCGGCGCCAGGGTGAAATCCTGTCCAAGACTGCCATTGCCGAGATGGTCTGGGACATCAATTTCGACAGCGACGCCAATGTGGTGGAAGTGGCGATCAAGCGCCTGCGCGCCAAGCTTGACGGGCCGTTCGAACACAAGCTGCTGCATACCATTCGCGGCATGGGTTATGTGCTGGAGAACCGTAGTGTCGGCTAATTCCATTGCCCTGCGCCTGAGCAGCATGTTCACCTTGGTGGCGTTGCTGATCTTCGTGCTGATCGGCGGCGCGCTGTATCAGCAAGTGGATCGCGGCCTGGGCTTGTTGCCCGAGGCCGAGCTGGATGCGCGCTATAGCGTACTGGAATCGTCGATCAATCGCTTCGGCACACCGGAGCATTGGGTCAAGATCAAGGCCAAGCTCAAGTTGCTGGGCGAAGAAGACAAGCGTATACGTTTCTGGGTGGTCAGCAGCGACTCGAACTACGAATACGGCGAGCCGGACGCCCAGATTCGCGCCTTTGCCCAAGGCCCGACCGGCAAGCACGACCTGCGCCTGCCCGGCCACGATTATCCGTTCAAGGTGCTGGTCAGCCAGTTTGCGGCCAAGGAGCAACGTCCGGCGCTGCGCTTCATGATCGCCATCGACACCGAAAACTTCCGCGCCACCCAGCACCACTTGCTGGTGGCGCTGGTCAGCCTGGCGCTGGTCGGTGTGGTGCTGGCGGCGCTGTTGGGGTTCTGGGTCGCGCGTATCGGCCTCAAGCCCCTGGGCAAGCTCTCGGACGAGGCACAGAAACTTGCGCCGCCCAAACTTTCCGGGCGCTTGCATCTGTCACCGCTGCCGCCGGAACTGAGCCAGTTCGTCAATTCGTTCAACGCCACCCTCGACCGCGTCGAACAGGCCTACTCGCGCCTGGAATCCTTCAACGCCGACGTGGCCCACGAACTGCGCTCGCCGCTGACCAACCTGATCGGCCAGACCCAGGTCGCCCTCACCCGTGGTCGTTCAGCAGAGCAATATTTCGAGGTGCTGCAATCAAACCTCGAAGAGCTGGAACGGCTACGCTCGATCATCAACGACATGCTATTCCTCGCCAGCGCCGACCAAGGCAGCAAGGCCACCAAGCTGATCGAAAGCGCCCTGGCCGATGAGGTGGCAACCACCCTCGACTACCTGGATTTCATCCTCGAAGATGCCCAGGTGCAGGTGCGTGTGCACGGCGATGCTCGGGTGCAGATCGAAAAGGCCCACCTGCGCCGGGCACTGATCAACCTGCTGAGTAATGCGGTGCAGCACACCGCGCCGGGGCAGGTGATCGACGTGTGCATTGAAATGCAGACACACCAGGTGACGATTGGCGTGACCAACCCCGGCGAGGCCATTGCCAGCGAACACTTGCCACGCCTGTTCGAACGCTTCTATCGGGTGGATGCCTCGCGCAGCAACAGCGGGGCCAATCACGGGCTGGGGCTGGCGATCGTCAAGGCGATTGCGTTGATGCATGGGGGGGATGTGTTTGTGCGTAGTGAAGGCGGCGGGAATACTTTCGGTATCACCCTCCCGGTATAGCTGCGTTCGCTGAACAGTCGACCTTTGCTATAGCTCGTGCGGGTGCGCAGCACTACGTCGTGCAGTGCGTCGCCCTCGAAGTCGCTGATTACCCGGCCGTTTAGGTTGAGCTGGTGCAGGTGGCCGCTGCCGTAGTACAGGTGGTTGAGCTGGCATTGGTCGGGCAGGGTCAGGGTTTGCGGATTGCCTAGCTCGTCGTAGTCGTACTGCAGAAGGCCGGCGCTGTTGGTCTCGCTGAGCAGTTGGCCGAGAGCATCGTAGGTGTAGTCGAGTTGCTGTCGGTCGCCTTGGTTATCGGTAAAACTGATCACCAGCAGGTTGTCGGCATTGTCATAGGCATAATCGGTGATGCCATCGTCGGTGCGTTTGCGGATCAGACGGCCGAGAGCATCGCGCTCGAAGTGGTGTTGCAACGGGGCAAGTGATTCGGTGGTGTCCTTACCGTCCAGCTCGGGCTCGGCATTCGACGCGGGGATATGGTGGATGCCGGTGACCTCGCCCAGCGGGTCGTACTGGTAGATGCGCCCGCTGCCATCCAGATCCTGCTGGGCCAGCAGGCGGTCCAGCACGTCCCACTCGAAGCGGTAGCGTTCGCGGTTTTCATTGCTCAGGTGCCGCAAGCGGTCATAGGCGTCGTAGCCAAATTCGACGCTGTGGCCGAGGGCGTCAACCCGCTGGATCAGCCGGCCACTACGGTCATAACGCAGGCGGGTGATACGCTGGGCCGGGTCGATGTAGGCGACGAGCTGACCGGCGGCGTCGATGTCGTAGCGATCGATGCGCCCGTCGGGGCGCTGGCTTTCGATCAGGTAGCCGCGGGCGTCATACCGATAGTGGGTATGCTCGCCGCGGGCGTTGATGGTTTCGCTGAGCAGGCCGCGCCGATCATAGCGGTAGTGGGTCTCGTTGTTGGAGCAATCGCGGTAGTTGAGCAATTGCCCGTGGGCGTTCCAGCGCAGGTATTTATGCTTGTCCAACGGGTCGGTGATGCATTGGACCTGACCCTGACTGTCGTACCGATACTGGGTCTTTCGACCGAGAGGATCTTGCTCCCACAGCAGATTACCCTGGCCGTCATAACCGAAGCGTTGGGTGCGCCCGGCGCCATCGGTGATGCTCAGTGGCAAGGCCCAGTGGCGGGTGTAGCGGATCCGTTCGCAGCGGCCCAGCGGGTCGCGGGTCTCGATCAGGCGGCCGAGTTCGTCGTAGCCGTATTGCCATACGCCGCCTTGCGGGTCGATGCTCTTGAGCAGTTGGCCGCTGAGTACGTCTTCCTGCCAACAATGGCCCATGGGGTCGATGTGTTTGTAGATCTCATAGAAGGGCCCCCAGTAGTAATGGTCCTGGCGACCGAGGCTGTCGGTGACGTGGGTTTCGCCTTTTTCCAGGTTGTACTCGAAGCGGTATTCTTCGCCATCGCTGCCCCAATGGCGGATGACGCGCCACTCATGGTCGGGTTGAGGTTCGAGCAGGGGCGGGAATTTGCAGAGGCTCCCGTCTGCGCGCACTGATTGAGGACGTTGTTCGGGAACTTCGAAACGTTGCCATTGATACTGCCGAGTCGCACCGCTGGGTAGGGCGTGGCTATCGAGGCAGCCTTGCGCCGTTTAAGTGAAGCGACGCAGGACCTATCGTAGATATCGAGCACCACATTCAGATCATCCCTGATGATCAGATGTTCCACACTTGCGGCTGAATGCGCGCCAAATGGCCGGGAGATCATCAGGGGATCGGTTTGTTGCAGATCTCTTAGTGCCATCATGGAAGGTTACTGCTTTATATAGAAAGCTCTCGCCAGAACTCACCATTCTCCGCGCGTACCGCAATTTCTACTTCTGACGGATTACCTTGTTTTAGAAATATAGTTCCGACCCCTCTTGCAAACATCGAAAAATTACAAGCGATAGTTTCTAGGTTTGTCATTTTTGATTCGCTGGTGATAGCGGAAATTTTTCCATTTTCTGTGTTTAGCAGTATTGTGTAGGGGTCGGAGGTGGCTATGGCGATGGTATTAGATGGCCTCAAGCTTCCGGTCCACCAGCGACTAAAATCATCATCAGAATTCATTTCTATAAGTTGCTCAATGTAATCGTCGTTTGTGCCGAATGATATTGCTCCTAAAGTAAAATTGTCCATATTGTATTTTTCGATGAAAATCCTAAATTCGCTCGGCAATCTCGTATTGATTGATCTTTCCAGCATATTAATATTTGTAGGAGGTGATGTGCGACGTTTAAGCATAAGATCGCTCATGTCACTTCCGAAAGACATAAACTTTGCTTCAAGCTGAAATTCAATTTGATCTATGGTAAGTAACATTGTATTTCTCACTTTGCGTGCCAAGGGCCGCCGCTGCCCACATGGGTTTTTGATGGTACAGGTATAGCATATTGTCCAAAGTTGACGTGGTGATGGACTAGATTGTCACCTTTGTATTTGGCATGTTCAGGAAATGCCTTTATCCAAGTGTTATCTATTTTAGGGGCTATGCCAAGTTCATTTATTCGGTATTGATTGCTTTTGCTTAGAGAGTTTGGTTGGAGATTTTTCCATTGTTGCCAAAACTCCCTATTATTTCTGATCCCACCATTTGAGGTTTTCGTCCCACTAGTGAATGTTCGTGTGTCTATTGAAAATT
The DNA here is from genome assembly GCF_036704165.1 of Pseudomonas khavaziana. Taxonomy (NCBI): domain Bacteria; kingdom Pseudomonadati; phylum Pseudomonadota; class Gammaproteobacteria; order Pseudomonadales; family Pseudomonadaceae; genus Pseudomonas; species Pseudomonas khavaziana. The sequence goes on along the minus strand of NZ_CP129946.1, from coordinate 1,299,300 downwards.
TTGGATCTGGTCGCCCGGGTGTCCGAGGGTCAATCCTAGTCTGATATGGATTATCACCTCTAGTTGGTTTTTGGCTTGCTTCGGAGCACGCGCTTAGTCCTAGCGGATCAAGCCATCCAGTAGGGTTGGGCGAATACTGATAGAGGTTCAACCCTCCCGCCAACCCAATCGGATCCGGCTGGGTAAACCGCCCCACATCCGGATCATAAAACCTGAAGGTGTTGTAGTGCAGCCCGGTTTCGCGGTCAAGGTACTGGCCCTGAAAACGTAGGTTCTGCTCACGCCCCGGCTGCTGATCATGCCACTCGTCCCGCGTCCTGCCCCAGGCCAGGTACTCGCTGTGCCACACCGTGTGGCCGTCAGTGTCGGTCAGCTGTTCCGGCAGCCCGGCCAGGTTGGTGTGGAAGTAGAAGATCGCCTCGCTGCCCGGTTTGCCGTCGACCCGTGCCAGCGGTTCATAGCTGTCCGGATCGGCATACACGTACAGGCTGGGCCTGCCGCTCTGCACCTCCTCGAGCAGTCGCAAGCCTTGCCAATGGAACAGGGTGCGGTTGCTCGGCTCGCTGGCGTTGTCGTTGTACACCTGCTTGCTGATGCGCCGGCCCAGCGGGTCGTAGCTGAACACCACCCGTTGGCGCAGGGCGCCGTTCTGTTGATGCACACCGATCAGCCTGTGTTCGGCGTCGTACTCGAAGCGTTGAATGCGGCTGATGCCACTGCGTTTTTCGCTCAGTCGCCCAAAGCAGTCATAGCGATAACGTTTGTCCTGATACACATGCACCCGGTTGTGCTTGATCAGGCCGTTGACCCGGTAGCCATCGAACAGGTTGCCTGCCGGATCGTAGTTGAGGCTCTCGATGTACTGGCCCTGCACCCCAGGGCTGCTGCGGTGCATGCTCTGGATTTGCTCGACGGGGTTGTAGCCGTATTGGGCGCTACCTTGGTAGCTCTTGCCGGTCGATGATTGGTTCTGGAAGCGACCCATCAGGCTGTCGTCATTGGCCGCCGTAGCCGGGCGATTAGCGCCTGGTCGCTGGGTCTGGGTCAGTATCTCTGCCACCAGGTTGTCGCTGGCGTCGTACTGGTAGTCCTTCTGCAACAACGGCAACACTTCGCGGGCGACCTGCTGGTAGTGCAACGCCTTCTGGCTCAGTCGGCCATTGCGGTCGTAGCGCGTGCGGGTCAGCAGACTGCCCTGGGTGCGCAAGACCTCGTCATGCAGTTGGTCGCGTTCGAAGTCGCTGATCACCCGGCCGCCCAGGTTGATTTGATGCAGGTGGCCGCTGCCGTAGTACAGGTGGTTGAGCTGGCGTTGGTCGGGCAGGGTCAGGGTTTGTAGGTTGCCCAGTTCATCGTAGTCATACTGCAGCAGACCGGCGCTGTTGGTCTCGCTGAGTAGTTGGCCGAGAGCATCGTAGGTGTAGTCGAGTTGCTGTCGGTCGCCTTGGTTATCGGTAAAACTGATCACCAGCAGGTTGTCGGCATTGTCATAGGCATAATCGGTGATGCCATCGTCGGTGCGTTTGCGGATCAGACGGCCGAGAGCATCGCGCTCGAAGTGGTGTTGCAACGGGGCAAGTGATTCGGTGGTGTCCTTACCGTCCAGCTCGGGCTCGGCATTCGACGCGGGGATATGGTGGATGCCGGTGACCTCGCCCAGCGGGTCGTACTGGTAAATGCGCCCGCTGCCATCCAGATCCTGCTGGGCCAGCAGGCGGTCCAGCACGTCCCACTCGAAGCGGTAGCGTTCGCGGTTTTCATTGCTCAGGTGCCGCAAGCGGTCATAGGCGTCGTAGCCAAATTCGACGCTGTGGCCGAGGGCGTCAACCCGCTGGATCAGCCGGCCACTACGGTCATAACGCAGGCGGGTGATACGCTGGGCCGGGTCGATGTAGGCGACGAGCTGACCGGCGGCGTCGATGTCGTAGCGATCGATGCGCCCGTCGGGGCGCTGGCTTTCGATCAGGTAGCCGCGGGCGTCATACCGATAGAGGGTGTGCTCGCCGCGGGCGTTGATGGTTTCGCTGAGCAGGCCGCGCCGATCATAGCGGTAGTGGGTCTCGTTGTTGGAGCAGTCGCGGTAGTTGAGCAATTGCCCGTGAGTGTTCCAGCGCAGGTATTTGTGCTTGTCCAACGGGTCGGTGACGCATTGGACTTGGCCTTGGCTGTCGTAACGGTACTGGGTCTTTCGGCCGAGAGGATCTTGTTCCCACAGCAGGTTACCCTGGCCGTCGTAGCCGAAGCGTTGGGTGCGCCCGGCGCCATCGGTGATGCTCAGTGGCAACGCCCAGTGGCGGGTGTAGCGGGTCCGTTCGCAGCGGCCCAGTGGGTCGCGAGTCTCGATCAGGCGGCCGAGTTCGTCGTAGCCGTACTGCCATTCGCCGCCTTGCGGGTCGATGCTCTTGAGCAGTTGGCCGCCCAGCACATCTTCCTGCCAGCAGTGGCCCATAGGGTCGATGTGTTTGTAGATCTCGTAGAAGGGCCCCCAGTAGTAATGGTCCTGGCGACCGAGGCTGTCGGTGACTCGTGTCTCGCCTTTTTCCAGGTCGTACTCGAAGCGGTAGTCTTCGCCATCGCTGCCCCAATGGCGGATGACGCGCCATTCATGGTCAGGCTGAGGTTCGAGCAACGGGGGGAAGTTGCAGGACCTGCCATCTGCGCGCAAGGATTGCGGGCGTTGCAGGGGCGTGTCGAAGCGTTGCCATTGATACTGACGAGTCGCGCCGCTGGGTAGGGTGTGGCTATCAAGGTAGCCTTGCGCCGTATAGGTGAAACTACGCAAGACCTGGCCGGTGGCATCGAGCACTTCCTGCAGCTGACCTCTTTGGGTGTAGCGATAGCTGGCAAGGAGTTCGGTGTGTTCGATCTGCGGGTTATCGCCAAGCTTGATGTAGAGCCGCTCCACTTGGCTGACTCGCTTCGGGTGTTGCGTTTCATAGCTCAACCGAACGGTGGTTCGGCTCGAACCGTCGCACACGTAGTGCAGTCGCCCTGTCTGATCGTAGAGAAGCCCCAGCGTATTCAGGTTGCGATCACCCAGCTTGATCAGGCGTGAACGTTTCGGGTTGTGCGGGTCGGTCTGGAAGACTTGGTAGAGACCGGTGTAGATGTCCTCAACCACGGTCTGTCCATCCTCCAGTTGAAAGAACGCCAACCCGTCGAGCACGCTGACAAAGGCATCACCTGCTTTTAGCCGACCCAGTTCCAGGCGGGTGCCTTCTTCGTCGACATAGATCCACAACTCGCCGCCCTCGGGATGAGGCACGCGCAGGATTTCCACCTCGTAGGGGACACTCCAACCCATTCCGAACAGGCCGTCTCGGCGCAAGTCGTTGCTGTCGTAACCCCTGGCCCATTCGATGGGGAGCAGGCCCGGTAAAGTGAAGTCGTGATCCTCCTGCCCACCCAACACCTTGCTTCCGGCTGAAACAATCACCGGGCTGCCTTTGCACGGACGGATGCGCGGCTGCGGTTTGGGGCTACCCTTCGGTCGCGGCCTGAGCTTGATTTTGCGCGAGATCAACATCCCGGCCACCATGCCGGTGAATTGCGCAATCTTGCTTTTGCCATTGCGGATATCCCGCACGGTCAGTGGCTCGCCACCTATGCGAACGTTGGGAGACACATTGGCATCGCTGTCGATGGTTGCATCGCACGTGGTTTTGTCGCCGGCTCGGGCGGCAGGCTGCCCGTTGATGAACACCTTGCTGGACCCTTGCGCGATGTAGGTATCGGGCATGGGAGGATGACGTTCGCAAGTGACCTTATCCTGGTCTGCTGGCTCCGTTCCCGGGGCTGCTGGTGTCGTGACCGGCGGATTGAAGATGTCGTAGATCGCCATGCCCAGCCCGAGCACAGGCAAGAGCATGGGCGCGGCGGACATCGCCATTGCGCCTACATTGTCCAGAAATGACGGTTCTGACTCCTCTTCGGCAGCATCCGCGCCGCCACCTCCGGAGCTGCGCCCTGCAGCCCGAGCTGCGGGCTTTCCGTTGATGTTGGTATTTTGCGAGCCGCTTTCAATCTTGCCGAATGGCTCTGCCGGGAACACGCTGTTGGCGAGAGAATCACACCCGTCGGTGATGGCTTCACCAATGCTCTTGTCGCCTATGGGAATCATGCTGGCACCGCCTACCAGTGCTCCGGCAATCACAGGGACCAGCACTGCCGCCGCACCGCCCGTGCCCACAACCGCGACAACAGTGCCGGCGATAGCCGCCGCAACAAGAGCGGTAGCTGCGGCGTAGACAACCGCTTCTGCTAATGCGCTCATCAGCTCGGCAGCCAGGGGGGGGTGAAGGATCGCGTCTCCTTCCCTGGCGGCATGGACGTTCTGCGCCATTGGTGTGTGCTCCTTGCTGAACTGGCGTGTATGCAAATGGGGGAGTGAACTGATCAGGTAAAATGCAGGCTGTCTTTGATCGCCCGCCAATGGCTGATATCGGCTTCGGTAAGCGCGCTGTGTTTGCTGTAGTTCAGGACCAGCAGGCGTTGTTGCCCAGGCAGTTGGCAGGCCAACTGAAGCTGGTACATAGGCTGATTTCCGTGAGTGAACTGGAGTGCTGCTTCACGACCTTCGATTTGCTTGTCTTTCCCAATAAAAACGGTCACGGGGTCAGTGCAGGTCAACGCGGTGAGCCGTTTGTGCAGCAAGTCCAGTTGAAACGTGTAGGCCTCATCGAGGCTCTGGTGTTCTGGTAGCGCGCTACGAGCGATGACCAAGGTGGTTTGTCGCTCGCGAAACTGGAGCATGTTCAGTGTTGTGTCTTCGGGCATCTCATCGCCGAGGTCGACGTTGAGATCCTGAGTCAGGTATCTGGGCATTCAGGTGTTCCTTATTTTGGGAAGTACAGGTCAGCCATCAACGGTCTCAGTCGTGCTGAAAATGGCTATTGGCTTCGTCTTGGAGCGCGCTGGCATCTCGCCCACCAGCGGAAACGGCAGCAGTGCCGCCTTCCACGTTGAGATCCAACATGCCGTCGGGGGTGTTGATCTGGCCGGACTGCAAACCGGTGATATTGAAGTTCTCGCAGGTGATGTTCAGCGTGCCGTTGGCATGTAACTCAATCACCGTCTTGCCGCATTTCAGGCGTAAAGCGCTGCCCACTTCGACGGTGTATTCGTCGGCGATTGAGTCACTTTTGCTGCCGCCTACTTTTAGCGTGTCATTAGCCTTAACCACCCGCATGCGGGTGCGGCCGACGGTGATGGTCTCGTCTTGGCCTACTTGGCTGCTCCGGTCAGCGCCAATGGATTGGCTCTGGTTGTTCTTCACCACCGTGTTCTGATCTTTCTGGGCATGGATAAACACCTCCTCCAGGCCCAGCTCATCTTCAAAGCGCAGCTCATTGAAACCTTCGCCCTTATGGGTGCGGCTTTTGATGGTCATCCGCGTCTTGTGTTTGGGCAGCTCGTAGGGCGGCAGGTTGGTCTGCCTGTAGGCGGCCCCCGTGGCGATCGGCTGGTCAGGATCTCCGTCCAGGTGGCTGATCACTAACTCCTGACCCACACGCGGGATGGCTATCGAGCCCCAGGTCGCCCCGGCCCAGCCTTGGGTGACGCGGATCCAGCAGGAGCTGTGGTCGTTGTTTTTATCCGCGCGATCCCACGGAAACTGCACCTTGACCCGGCCCCATTCATCGCAATAAATCTCTTCCCCTGGCGGGCCGACGACGGTGGCGATCTGCGGGCCGTCGATGCAGGGTTTGGCAGGCAACGGCGCTTTCCAATCCGAGGTCCAGCGGATGGCGCTGGCTTTCAACGTATAAGAGGTACCGAGGCCGCTACCAAACGACTCTTCCTGCAAGCTGGTGTGCTGTTTGCCTTCGTGCTTGATGGCGATGGTGCGCCAGCGATCATTGAAGTCCTCACGGGGATGATCGTTGAGGTCGAAGGCCAGCCCCGGTTGCAGACGCTCATCGTCGCCTTCCACATGGGCCAGTTTGGCGTCGTTGCGCAGGGCGGCCAGGCGGGTCTTGGTGAAGGGCTTACCCGCTATATCGCGTTTGTAGCGCCCGGGATAGTCGTAGCGTTCGTAGTCCTTGTGCTGGTTGTTCAGGTCCTGGTCGCCGGTGGCGGTGTGCTGCTGGTTGTAGCGCGGGTGGGTGAAGGTGTAGTCGCGCTGCACCTGGCGTGCGGTGCGCACTTGTTCGGTGTAGTGGAAGCGGGTCAACGCCGGCTCCTTGGAGTCGCCACCACCCATGGGCTGGTAGATCACCGGGCAGTTGGTGTGGGTGCCGATGGTGCCCAGGCCGCCGACGCGGTCGGTGAGGACGAGGGTGTGGCCGTCGGCGCGGTGTTCGAAGGTGTAGAGCAGGCCTTCTTCGGCGGCGAGGCGGGCGATGAAGTCGAGGTCGGTTTCGCCGGCCTGCACGCAGTATTCGCGGGGTTGGTGCTCGAAGCAGATTTCGCTGCGGATGTCGGTCAGTTTCTGCTCGGCCAGCATGCTGGTGATGATGTCGGGCACGGTCTGGGCCTGGAAGATGCGCCAGTTGGAACGTAGGTTGAAACGCGCCAGGGTCGGCTCGACTACGGCGGTGTAGCGGGTGCGGCGAAAGCCGGTGTCGCCTTGTTGGAACAGGCTGACCAACCCGTGGACGTAGCGCACCGGGGTGTCGTCGCGCCAGATGGTGAAGACGGCGGCCAGGTCGAGCATGCGGTAGAAGTCGATGGCCGGGTGGTGACTGACCAGCTCCAGTTCGAGTTTGAACGGCTGGGACAGGCCTTCTTCGAGGGTGAATGAGACCACTTCGAAGGGATCGCCCCGCAGCGGTTGGAAGGTGTAACGAAGGTCGCTTTGACGGGGCATGAGGGCATCCTTGTAATACGCCTGAGACGGACGCAATCCTAGGAAGCTGTGATCTGGCACTTCAATGGTGTGGAGGAAATCGAGAGGCGTCTTACCCATGCAACTACGACGAGCTGTCGGACATTTCTGCACTACTCAAAGAAAGCCGTTCAACTCCAGATAAATCGATCGACAGCTTGAAAAAGCCTGAACGCCCCACGTTCGAGCCTCACTGTTGTAGTTTTGGCAACAGTCATTATCTTGTTACACTCTGTATCGCACCGCTCCCCTGCGTTACTTTGACGCATCGATGAGCGCGACGGCAAAGGCAGCTGACCCGCTTACCCGAATTTCCCTCGACTTTTTTCCAGGGCTCTACACTGGGAATCTGTCTTAAAGCCGCTGACTTCAGCGGCTTTTTTTTGCCGTAAAAAAAGGCCAGGCACACCCCCACGACACTGGCCGTTCTTGATTGACCAAAGGAGCTCCACCGGTGAAGAACTCGCTGACGTTCACCCCGTTATTCCTCGCAATTACAGCAACGATCACTCCCCTCGCCCAGGCGGCAGACACCACCCCCACCGACGGTTTCGTCGAAGGCTCCCACCTCACGATCAATACGCGCAACTACTACATGAACCGCGACCGTCGCGACATTCATACCGATGACAGCAAGGAATGGGGCCAGGGTTTTATCGGCACCTTCGAGTCCGGCTACACCCAAGGTACCGTCGGCTTCGGCCTGGACCTCAATGCGATGCTCGGCCTCAAGCTCGACGGTGGTGGCGGCACCGATGGCTCCAGCATCCTTCCCTACGGCAGTGGCAACGGCAAGGCACCCGGATCGTTCTCTACCGCCGGCGGCACCTTGAAAATGCGTGCCTTCGATACCGAACTGAAAGCCGGCGACCTGTACCTCAACAACCCGGTGATCGCTGGCGGCATGACGCGCATGCTGCCCCAGACCTTCCGTGGTGTGAGCCTGACCAACCACAGCTTCGACGGTTGGATGATCGAGGGCGGCCAGGCCAGCTTCACCAAGCTCTACAACCAGAGCGGCCACCGGCGCATCGGCACCAGTTATGGCGCCTTACCCGCCAACGCCGACAGCCAGCACCTGGACTGGGCCGGCGTATCGTTCAGCGGTATCACCGGACTGACCAGCAACCTGTACGCCTCCGAACTCAAGGACGTATGGCATCAGTACTACTACGACCTGGAATACACCTATGCTCTCAACGACCTGGTCAGCCTGACCCCAGGCCTGCACTACTACCACACCCAGGACACCGGCCAATCGATGCTGGGGGATATCGACAACAACACCTACAGCCTGCATTTCACCGTCGGCGTGGGCAACCACAGCGTCACGGCCACCTACCAGCGGGTCAACGGCAACACGCCGTTCGACTACATCACCCAGGGCGACAGCATTTACCTGGACAACTCCCAGCAGTACTCGGACTTCAACGGCCCCAACGAGCGCTCATGGAAGCTCAAGTATGCCTACGACTTCGCCGGCCTCGGTGTGCCTGGCCTGACGTCCGCTGTGTCCTACATCAGCGGCAAGACCGACCTGACCAAGGTCGACCCCAACAGCCGCGGCTACAGCAGCTGGTACAGCGCCGATGGCAAAGATGCCAAGCACTGGGAACGGGATATCGATTTGAAATATGTAGTGCAAGCCGGCAAGGCCAAGGACCTGTCGGTGCGCCTGCAATGGGCGACCAATCGAGGCAGCAATGGCTATTCGGCAGTGGATCGGGACGTGGATGAGTACCGCGTGATTGTGGACTACCCCATCAACGTCTTCTGACAGCGTTCCTGATGTGGGGGCTTGCTCCCACATTTTGGTTCTGGGACCTATTTCAGAGTTACTACTAAGCTATGGGCATCCCCAAAGCAGAAGTGCGTCCGATGAGCCCAAGCCTTACCCGTCCTGACCGCCGCCCGGAGCGCTTGCTGATCCTGGGCAGTACGCTGACAGTGTTGCTGATCGTGGGGATCGTCACCGCGCTGCTGATTCGGGAACAGGCCAATACCTTGCAGACGGCCAAGCGCACCGCCAACACCATCACTCAATTGATCGATGCCGACGTGCTGCGCAACGTGGAGCTCTACGACATGGCCCTCAAAGGCCTGATTACGGCAGCCGAGCGCACTGACCTGCAAGACGTTTCAGCGAGCATCCGTCATCTGGTGCTGTTCGACCGCTCGGCGGCGGCGCCGTACAAAGGCGATATCCTGCTGCTGGACCCGAACGGCGAGGTGATTGCCGATTCGTCCCTGCTTACACCCAAGCTGGGTAACTTCTCTGATCGGGATTATTTTCAGGTGCACCGCGAGAATCCGGACGCGGGGTTATATATCAGCCGTCCATTCATGGCCCGCTGTGTGTGCGATGACCCATGGCGCATCGCATTCAGCCGTCGTGTTTCGTCACCGGACGGGCGTTTCCTGGGAGTGGCCGCGGCCTCCATGCGCTTGTCGTATTTCCACCAGTTGTTCAGCAGCCTGAATATCGGCCGCAACAGCACCATCAACCTGCTCAACCACCAAGGCATCCTGTTGGCCCAAGAACCTTTGCTGGAAGCAGGGATGATCGACAAGGATCTCAGCCAGCGCCCCAATGTGGCACGCATGCTGCGCGAGCGCGATGGCAGCTTCCAGAGTATCTCCAGTATCGATCACCAGGCGCGGCTCTACAGTTTCTCCAGTGTGGGCAACCTGCCGCTGATTGTCGCGGTGGCCCTGTCCAGCAACGAGATATTTGCGCCATGGCGGCGTGCGGCGTGGCTGGTGAGCATCGCCACAGGCGTGCTGTGCGTAGGCCTGTTGTGGCTGACCTGGGCGCTGTGCATGGAGCTGCGCCGTCGTCATCGCGCTGAACAGGTGCTGTCAGAACTGGCAGCCACCGATGCCCTCACCGGCCTGGCCAACCGTCGCACCCTGGACGAGCGCCTGCGCCTGGAATGGGACCGGGCACAGCGCTCGACCGAGCCCTTGACCATGCTGATGATCGATGTGGACCACTTCAAGGCCTTCAACGACCGCCACGGTCACCAGGGTGGCGATGATGCGTTGCGCGCGGTCGCGCAGGTGATCGACAGCAATATCCGCCGTCCGGCCGACCTGTCAGCACGCTATGGCGGTGAAGAGTTTGCCGTGGTGCTGCCCCATACCGACGCCAAGGGCGCCTGGGTGATCGCCGAGCGCATCCGCATCAGCGTCGAGCGTTTGCCACGGGTGGCTGGGGGTAGACAGCCGGTTACCGTGAGCATCGGCTTGAGTACCTGGCACAAACACAGCCGCAATACCCTTGAGGACTTGCTGCTAAAGGCCGACCAGGCGTTGTATGAGGCAAAGCACAGTGGACGCAATCGGATTGTCGATGCCGCGACCCTGCCCGTGTAGGAGCGAGCTTGCTCGCGAAAAACTCATGGGCACTGCGTTCAATCAGGATGCCCGCGTTACCGTTGACGACCTTCGCGAGCAAGCTTGCTCCTACAGTCAGGCATAAAAAAAGGCCACCCGAAGGCAGCCTTTAAAACTAAAGAAAGAGAGTTGTTACTTACACCGCCGCAACGGGACGCATGTAAGAGATCGGTGCGGTGCTGGCATCTTCGAAGGTCACGACTTCCCAAGCGTCTGTCTGCTCAATCAACTTGCGCAGCAGCTGGTTGTTAAGGGCGTGGCCCGACTTGAAGCCTTTGAACTCGCCTATCAGGCTATTGCCCAGCAGGTAGAGGTCACCGATTGCATCGAGGATCTTGTGCTTCACGAATTCGTCTTCATAGCGAAGGCCGTCTTCGTTCAGTACACCATCCGCGTCGACCACAATGGCGTTTTCAACGCTGCCGCCGAGTGCGAGGTTGTGCTTGCGCAGGTACTCGATGTCACTCATGAAACCGAAGGTACGGGCGCGGCTGACTTCTTTTACGAACGAAGTGCTGGAAAAATCCACGCTTGCACTTTGGGTGCGGTCACGGAATACCGGGTGATCGAAATCGATCTCAAAGCTCACTTTAAAGCCTTCGAACGGGACGAAGGTGGCGCGCTTGTCGCCGTCTTCTACTGTCACTTCCCGCAGAATGCGTATGAACTTCTTGGCTGCGTCCTGTTCTTCCAGGCCGGCAGATTGAATCAGGAATACGAAGGGTCCAGCGCTGCCATCCATGATCGGGACTTCGGACGCGGAGAGCTCGACGTAGGCGTTATCGATGCCCAAACCGGCCATGGCCGAGAGCAAGTGCTCCACCGTGTCCACTTTGACGTCACCGTTGACCAATGTGGTCGACATAGTGGTTTCGCCAACGTTTTCCGCGCGAGCAGGTATCTGCACCACAGGGTCCAGGTCGGCACGCACAAACACGATGCCGGTGTCGACAGGTGCAGGCTTGAGGGTCAGGTAGACCTTTTCCCCGGAGTGCAGACCTACACCTGTGGCACGAATAATATTCTTCAGGGTGCGTTGTTTAATCATGGCTTGGACCGCTTCAGCGCAAATTGCGAACTGGTATCAACAAAGGCTGGCGATAATAGCAGACCAGACCTTTGCTGAACACCAATCACCTTCATAGCCCTGATACATTCCATTAATCGGCCTGACGACGCAAGAATGCCGGGATGTCCAGGTAGTCCAGGTCATCTTGCGGATTCGGGCTACGGGACGCAGCAGCACCGGCCTGGGCCTGGTTGCGCATCACGGTCGGACGGTCCAGGTCACGGTAGTTGACCGACGGCAGTTCCTGGCGAGCAGGGGCTGGAGCGGCAGCTGCCTGGCTGGCTTGGCTGTTATGCAAGGTGTTGTCGATGACCTTCACAGGCTTCTCGATTTTTGCACCCAGGCCGGTGGCAACCACGGTTACGTGCAGCTCATCGCGCATGTCCGGATCGATAACGGTACCGACCTTGACCATGGCGTGCTCGGAAGCAAAGGCTTCGATGATGCTACCCACGTCGGAGTACTCACCCAGGGACAGGTCAGGGCCGGCAGTGATGTTCACCAGGATGCCGCGTGCGCCTTGCAGGTTCACGTCTTCGAGCAACGGGTTGCGAATGGCCGCTTCGGTGGCTTCGCGTGCACGGTTCGGACCGCTGGCGCAGCCAGTGCCCATCATCGCCATACCCATTTCGCTCATCACGGTACGTACGTCGGCAAAGTCGACGTTGATCATGCCCGGGCGCTTGATGATGTCGGAGATACCGCGGACGGCACCGGCCAGTACATCGTCAGCCTTGGCGAACGCGGACAGCAGGCTGGCGTCCTTGCCCAGGATGGTCAGCAGTTTCTCGTTGGGGATGGTGATCAACGAGTCGACGCTTTCAGACAGCAGACGGATACCTTCGTCGGCGATCTGCATGCGCTTGCGGCCTTCGAACGGGAACGGACGGGTCACGACGGCAACCGTCAGGATCCCCATTTCCTTGGCCACTTCGGCAATGATCGGTGCAGCACCGGTACCGGTACCGCCGCCCATGCCGGTAGTGATGAACACCATGTTGGTGCCCTGCAGCACTTCGGCAATACGCTCGCGGTCTTCCAGGGCGGCTTGACGGCCGACTTCCGGATTGGCACCAGCGCCGAGGCCCTTGGTCACGGCTGTGCCCAATTGCAGGATGGTCCGCGCGCCGATGCTTTTCAGCGCCTGGGCATCAGTGTTGGCGCAGATGAATTCAACGCCTTCAATGTTGCTCTTGACCATGTGATTGACAGCGTTGCCGCCGCCACCGCCAACACCGATTACTTTGATAACCGGGCTTGCGGGGATGTTGTCTACGAGTTCGAACATGTTCCCTCTCCTTTCATTTTCTCTAGTTTTTTCGCCTACTGCTTACTACGGGTGCTGCGGTGTCGCGGTAAATCTTTAGAAATTGCCTTTGACCCAAGCCTGCAGCCGCTCGAACAACGGTGCTTTCACTTCGTCGTCGCTGCGGTAGCTGTCGCGGATACTCGGGCCCGACAGGGAAATGCCGTCGGTCTGCTTTTGCAGCCCGTACAACAGCAAGCCCACACCGGTGGAATAAATCGGGTTGCGCACGACGTCGCCCAGGCCTTTCACACCGTGGGGCACGCCCAGGCGGACAGGCATGTGGAAGATTTCCTCGGCCAGTTCGACCGCGCCTTCCATCTTCGAGGTGCCACCGGTCAGCACGATGCCGGCCGGGATCAAATCTTCGTAGCCGCTGCGGCGCAGTTCAGCCTGGATCAGGGTGAACAGCTCGTCGTAGCGTGGCTCGACCACTTCGGCCAGGGCCTGGCGCGACAGCTCACGGGGTGGACGGTCGCCAACACTTGGCACCTTGATGGTCTCGCCGGCGCCGGCCAGCTTGGCCAGGGCGCAGGCGTAGCGGATCTTGATTTCTTCGGCGTACTGGGTCGGTGTGCGCAGCGCCATGGCGATGTCGTTGGTGACCTGGTCGCCGGCAATCGGGATCACGGCGGTGTGACGGATCGCACCCTCGGTGAAGATCGCGATGTCGGTGGTACCGCCGCCGATGTCCACCAGGCACACGCCCAGTTCTTTTTCGTCGTCGGTCAGCACCGAGTACGCCGAAGCCAACTGCTCGAGAATGATGTCGTCGATTTCCAGGCCGCAGCGGCGCACGCATTTTTCAATGTTCTGCGCGGCGTTGACCGCACAGGTCACGACGTGGACCTTGGCTTCCAGACGCACGCCCGACATGCCCAGGGGCTCGCGCACGCCTTCCTGGTTATCGATCACGTAGTCCTGCGGCAGGGTGTGCAGCACGCGCTGGTCAGCCGGGATCGCCACGGCCTGGGCGGCGTCGAGGACGCGCTCAAGGTCGGCCGAGCTGACTTCGCGGTCGCGGATCGCCACGATGCCGTGGGAGTTCAGGCTGCGGATATGGTTGCCCGCCACGCCGACGAACGCCGAGTGGATCCGGCAACCGGCCATCAGCTGCGCTTCTTCGATGGCGCGCTGGATCGATTGCACGGTGGACTCGATGTTCACCACCACGCCCTTCTTCAGGCCCCGGGACGGATGCGTGCCAATACCGACGATTTCGATCGCGCCGTCTTCCCCGACCTCGCCCACCAGCGCCACCACCTTGGAGGTGCCGATATCGAGACCGACGATCATTTTGCCGCTTTGCACGTTTGCCATGGGTCCTGCCTCTTCTTAATTCTTCGCGACAGCGGGTTGTGCTGCCGTGGGCGCAACCGGTGCACGCCAGCCGACGGCCAGGCCGTTGGCGTAACGCAGGTCGACGCTCGCAATGTTCGTAATCTGTTCTTTCAAGGTTTTTTCATAGATGGCAATAAAGCGGCGCATCTTTTCCACCAAGCGGTCGCGTCCCAGCAACAACTCGATGCCCGGGCCGGAACTGCCTGCCCCGGTCGTCAAAAACCAGCTGCCCCGCTCACGCAATTCCAGGCGTGCAATGGAGAAGCCCAGTGGCCGCAGCATCTGGCTCAGGGCCTGGTACTGCTGCATCACTTGCTGCTGCGCCCGCTGCGGTCCGAACAGCTGCGGCAGGTGCTCGTAGTTGGCCAGCTCACGCGGGGTGAACGCCTGGCCCTGGTTGTTCAACAGCGCTTCATCGCCCCAACGGGCCACGGGCAGTTGTTCTTCCAGGCGGATCGTCACCTGGTCCGGCCAGACACGGCGGACTTCGGCGTGGGCGATCCACGGCATCTGTTCCAGCTCCCGGCGCATACCGGCCAGATCGATGGTGAAAAAGCTCGCCGCCAGGTACGGGCCGATGCGCTGCTGTACCGCCTGCTGGCTGATGTAGCTCAAGTCGCCCTGCACGCTGATCTTGGTGATTGGCCGGTCGGCATACGGCAACAGCCGCTGCGCGCCTTCGTAGGTACCAAAGCCCAATACCACCAGCAATACCGGCCAGAACAGCGCCTTGATAAAACCAAAGTTGGCTTTTGGCAGGCGCGCCGACATCGGCTCTTTAGCCACCATTCGGCTGGCGCCCCGCGGCACCGGCTTGCGGCTCGGTGCTTGTGGGGGCTGATGACGAAGCGATGCGCCTTTCATGTGTTCAGCCTCTTGGCTCAATGCTGTCGGCCAGGATCGCCAGCACCAACTGCTGGAAGTCCAGGCCGGCGGCACGGGCTGCCATGGGAACCAGGCTGTGGTCGGTCATGCCCGGTGCAGTGTTGACTTCAAGGAACCAGAAATTCCCCTGGTCATCCTGCATCACGTCTGCCCGCGCCCAACCGGCGATACCCAGCGCCTCACAGGCTTTCGCCGTGAGGTCCATCAATTGCTGTTCCTTGCTTGCATCGAGGCCACACGGGATCCGGTACTGGGTATCGGAAGCCAGGTACTTGGCGTCGTAGTCATAAAAGGTGTGGGGCGTGCCCAATGCGATAGGCGGCAATACCTGGCCACGCAGGGTGGCGATGGTGTACTCGGGACCGGAAATCCACTGTTCCACCAACACTTGCGAATCGTAGGTACTTGCCGCTTTCCATGCGTTGATCAATTCGGCGGCCGAGTTCACTTTAGCCATGCCGATACTGGAGCCTTCATGGGCTGGTTTGACGATCAAAGGCAGGCCCAGTTCCTTGGCCGCAGAAATACAATCGTCTTCGCTGCACAGTACGGCGTGACGTGGCGTCGGAATACCCAGGCTGTGCCACACCTGCTTGGTGCGCAACTTGTCCATGGCCAGAGCCGAAGCCAGGATGCCGCTGCCGGTGTAAGGGATGCCGGCACATTCCAGCAAGCCCTGCATGCTGCCGTCTTCACCACCACGGCCATGAAGAATGATGAAGGCGCGGTCGATTTTTTCGGCCTGCAGGCGGGCGAGGAAGTCATCGCCCACGTCGATACCGAAAGCGTTCACACCCGCACTTTGCAGCGCGTCGAGCACGGCATTGCCGGACTTGAGCGACACTTCGCGCTCAGCGCTCTTGCCGCCGAACAATACCGCCACGCGGCCGAAGTCGGCAGGCGCGATAGTGGAAAACAGGGAGCCGTAGTCAGTGGTCATTTCGACTTCCCCTTTGCCGCGGCAAACAACGGACTCGCCAGCAATTTGGGCGCAAGGCCGCCAATATCGCCGGCACCCTGGCACAGCAGGATGTCGCCGGCACGCAACAGCGGCTTGACGATAGGCGCCAGGTCCACGCCACGCTCGATGTAGATAGGGTCCAACTGGCCACGCTGGCGGATGCTGTTGCACAACTTGCGGCTGTCGGCGCCCGGGATCGGTTCTTCACCGGCCGGGTAGACTTCCATCAACAGCAGCACGTTGGCATCGGCCAGTACATTGACGAAATCGTCGTACAGGTCGCGGGTGCGGCTGTAGCGGTGCGGCTGGTAGACCATCACCAGGCGGCGCTCCGGCCAGCCACCGCGCACGGCCTTGATCACAGCCGCGACTTCGGTCGGGTGATGACCATAGTCGTCCACCAGCATCACATCGCCGCCTTCAACCGGCAACTGGCCATAGACCTGGAAGCGTCGTCCCACACCGGCAAAGCGCGACAGGCCCTCGACGATGGCTTCATCGCTGACGCCTTCGTCGGAAGCGATGCAGATGGTCGCCAGGGAGTTCAACACGTTGTGGTTGCCCGGCATGTTGACGGACACGTCCAGCGGCTCACGGTCTGGACGCAGCACGGTGAAAAAGGTCTGCATGCCTTCCTGGCGTACATTGATCGCACGCACGTCGGCATCTTCGCTGAAGCCATAGGTCACGGTCGGACGCTTGACCAACGGCAGGATTTCACGCACCACCGGGTCGTCCAGGCACACCACCGCCAAACCGTAGAACGGCAGGTTGTGCAGGAATTCGACGAACGTTTTCTTCAACTTGTTGAAGTCGCCGTCGTAGGTCGCCATATGGTCGGCGTCGATGTTGGTGACGACGGCGACCAGCGGTTGCAGGTGCAGGAAGCTCGCGTCACTTTCATCGGCTTCGGCGATCAGGTAGCGGCTGGTGCCGAGCTGGGCATTGGTGCCAGCTGCATTCAGGCGGCCACCGATGACGAAGGTCGGGTCCAGGCCGCCGGCGGCGAACACCGAGGCGATCAGGCTGGTGGTGGTGGTTTTGCCATGAGTACCGGCGACGGCGATGCCGTGGCGGTAACGCATCAGCTCGGCGAGCATCTCGGCACGCGGCACCACTGGAATACGGCGCTCAAGGGCAGTGGCCACTTCCGGGTTGGAGGTGTTCACGGCGCTGGAAACCACCAATACATCGGCCTCGGCTGCGTTCTCGGCACGGTGACCGATAAAGATCTGCGCGCCAAAGGACTTAAGACGATCGGTGACCGGCGACTCTTTCAAGTCCGAGCCGGACACCTGGTAGCCCAGGTTCAGCAACACTTCGGCAATCCCGCACATGCCCACGCCGCCGATACCGACGAAGTGGATACGGCGAATGCGGCGCATCTCGGGTTGCGGCATGGCTTTCTGATTCTCAACCATGGGCCACCTCCAGGCAGATATCCACCACCGTGCGGGTTGCGTCAGGTTTGGCCAGGCGGCTTGCGGTGCTCGCCATGCTGTTGAGTCGTTCCGGTTGCATCAAAACCTCGGTCAGGCGTGCGGCCAAATCGGCGGCGCCGGTCGTTCTTTGCGGCAGCAGGAAGGCAGCGCCCTCCCCGGCCAAATATTCGGCGTTGCGGGTCTGGTGATCGTCGATGGCGTGGGGCAAAGGCACCAGCAAGGACGGCAGACCGGCGGCGGCCAGTTCACTGACGGTCAGCGCACCAGCGCGGCAGACCACCAGGTCGGCCCAGCCATAGGCTTGGGCCATGTCTTTGATGAAGGGCTGCACATTCGCTTCCACACCGGCCTCGCGATAACGCGTCGCGGTGACTTCATCGTGATGCTTGCCCGCCTGATGGAAGATCTCCGGGCGCAACTCCACAGGCAACTGCGCCACTGCTTCGGGCAACAGTTTGTTCAACGGTTCGGCGCCCAGGCTTCCGCCCAGGATCAGCAGGTGCGCCTTGCGCCCGGCCAGCGCATCACGCGCAATGGCCATGAACAGCTCGGTACGCACCGGATTGCCGGTGGTACGCAGCTTGTCCGAGGCGGCGAAGGTTTTCGGGAAGGCTTCACACACCCGCGAGGCCAATGGCACCAGCAGGCGGTTGGCGGTCCCGGCGACCGCGTTCTGTTCGTGCACGATCACCGGTACACCGGCGAGCTTCGCGGCGACGCCGCCCGGGCCGGTCACGTAGCCACCAAAGCCAAGCACACACACAGGCTTCAATTCACGAATGACCTTGCGTGCCTGCCACACAGCTTTGAGCAATACGAACGGTGCCTTGAGCAGGGACAGCTTGCCCTTGCCGCGCAGACCGGTGACGTTGATCAAATGCAGGGGCAAGCCGGCACTCGGCACCAACTCGTTCTCGATGCCACGGGGCGTACCCAGCCAGTGCACGGTGTAGCCGCGGCTTTGGAATTCACGCGCACAGGCCAGGGCCGGGAACACGTGGCCCCCGGTGCCGCCCGCCATGATCAGCACGTTAGCGCCCATGGGTCGGCTCCTCGGCAAAGTCGCTTTCGCTGAACTCCATCTCTTCGCTGCCCAGGTGGGTCCGACTCTCCCACTCGATACGCAGCAACAAGCCAAGACAGGCGCAGCAGATCACCAACGAACTGCCGCCGTAACTGAGGAACGGCAACGTCAGGCCCTTGGTCGGCAGCAGGCCGACGTTCACGCCGATGTTGATCAGGAACTGGCCGATCCACAGGAACGACAAGCCATAGGCCACATAGGCGGCGAAATACTGTTTGGCCCGCTCGGCCCACAAGCCGATGTACATGCCGCGCACACACACAAACACGAACAGCGCCACGGTGCACAGCGAACCGACCACGCCAAGCTCTTCGGCCAATACCGAGAACACAAAGTCGGTGTGCGCTTCCGGTAGGTAGAACTGCTTCTGCACACTGTTGCCCAGGCCCACGCCCAGCCACTCGCCGCGACCGAAGGCGATCAGCGCCTGGGTCAGTTGGTAGCCGGAACCGAACTGGTCGGACCAGGGATCGGTAAAGGTGATCAAGCGCGCCATCCGGTAGGGTTGTGCCTGTACCAGAATCGTCACCGCAGCCACCGCCAGCACCACCATCAAGGTGAAACGGAACAGGCCGACGCCGCCGAGGAACAGCATCGCCGCCGCCGCTCCCATCATCACCACGGTGGCGCCGAAGTCCGGTTCCATCAGCAACAGGCCGGCCATGGGCAGCAGCACGATGAAAGGCTTGAAGAAGCCCATCCAGCTTTCGCGTACTTCTTTCTGGCGTCGCACCAGATAGCCGGCGAGGTAGATCACCACGAACACCTTGGCGATTTCCGAGGGCTGCACGTTGAACGCGCCGAAGCCGATCCAGCGCATCGAGCCGTTCACCTCGCGACCGATACCGGGCACGATCACCATCACCAGCAAGCCAAATGCACCGATCAGCATCAGCCAACCCAGGCGCTGCCAGGTGGCGATGGGGATCATCATAGTGACGATGCATGCGCCGAGGCCGATCACCAGGTAGACCAGGTGACGGATCATCATGTACAGGGTATTGCCCGACTGCACGGCGGCCACTTCGGAGGATGCCGAAGTGATCATCACCAGGCCCAGGCCAAGCAGCGCCAGGCAACCGGCGAGCATCGGGAAATCAAGGTCGACACCGCGCCCGGTGATGATCGGCGACGGGTACGGCTTGATAATGTTGCGCAAGTTGATGTTCATGCCAAGGCCTCCACGGCGCGAGCGAACAGCTGGCCGCGCTCTTCGTAGTTCTTGAACATGTCGAAACTGGCACAGGCCGGCGACAGCAACACGGCGTCACCCGGCTGGGCCAACGCCTGGCACTGGGCAATGGCGTCGTCCAGGGAGGTCGCGCGTACTTGCGGCACGCCATCGCCGAGGGCGGCGCCGATCAAATCCGAATCACGGCCCATCAGCACCACGGCACGGCAATGTGCAGCCACCGGGCCTTTAAGATCCTTGAAGTCGGCGCCCTTGCCATCGCCACCTGCGATCAACACCAGCTTGCCGTCTATATCCGCCCCCAGCCCCTCGATGGCCGCCAGGGCGGCACCGACGTTGGTAGCTTTGGAATCGTTGTAATAGCTCACGCCATTGAGGTCGCGTACCCACTGGCAGCGATGCTCGAGCCCGGCAAACGTGCGCAGGCTGGCGAGCATGGCGTCGAACGGCAAGCCGACGGCATGCCCGAGCGCCAAGGCCGCCAAGGCATTGGACTGGTTATGGGCGCCGCGGATTTTCAGCTCGCGCACCGGCATCAGATTCTGGAATTCGAAGGCCAGGTATTTCTCGCCGTTCTCCTCGCGAATGCCGAAGCCTTTGAAATCAGGCTTGCCCAGGCCGAAGGTCCAGCATGGCAAGCCCTCGCCCATCAGCGGACGGCTCAAGGCATCCTGACGGTTGACCACCACTTGACGGGCGCCACGGAAGATCCGGTGCTTGGCCAGGTGATAAGCCGGCAGGCCACTGTAGCGGTCCATGTGGTCTTCGCTGACGTTCAGCACGGTAGCCACTTCGGCGCCGAGGTCGTGGGTGGTTTCCAACTGGAAGCTCGAGAGCTCCATCACGTAAAGCTCGACGTCGTCGCTGAGCAGGTCCAGCGCTGGCACGCCGAGATTGCCGCCCACGGCCACACGTTTGCCGGCCGCAGCCGCCATCTCGCCAACCAGGGTGGTCACGGTGCTTTTCGCGTTGGAGCCACTGATGGCCACGATCGGCGCCTTCGCGTTACGCGCGAACAGGTCGATATCGCCGGACAGCTTAACGCCACGGGCCGCAGCGGCTTGCAGGGCCGGTGTCGCCAGGGCCAGGCCGGGGCTCACGTAGAGCTCATCGGCACGGCACAGAAACTCGACATCCAACTCGCCACAACGCACTTCCACGTGCGGGTAGTCACGGCGCAGCGTGACCAGCTCCGGTGGATTTTCCCGCGTGTCAGCCACGGCAAACGACGTGCCCCGGTTCGCCAGGAAGCGAACCAGGGACATGCCGCTCTTGCCGAGGCCGACAACGATGCGGAAGTGGTCTGAAGCGATCAGGGTCACTCGTTTCTACCTCAGTTTCAGGGTGGCAAGGCCAACCAGTACCAGAATCACAGTGATGATCCAGAAGCGGACAATCACGCGTGGCTCGGGCCAGCCCTTGAGTTCAAAGTGGTGGTGGATCGGCGCCATGCGGAACACACGACGCCCGGTCAATTTGAAGGACGCCACCTGGATGACCACCGACAGGGTTTCCATCACGAACACACCGCCCATGATGAACAGCACGATTTCCTGGCGGACGATCACCGCGATGGTGCCCAGGGCTGCGCCCAGCGCCAGTGCGCCGACGTCGCCCATGAAGACTTGTGCGGGGTAGGTGTTGAACCACAGGAACCCCAGGCCGGCGCCGATCAGCGCGCCGCAGAACACGATCAACTCACCCGCGCCCGGTACATAAGGGATCAGCAGGTATTCAGCGAATTTCACGTTACCCGACAGGTAGCAGAAGATGCCAAGCGCGCCGCCGACCATCACCGTCGGCATGATCGCCAGGCCGTCGAGGCCGTCAGTCAGGTTGACCGCATTGCTGGAGCCGACGATCACGAAGTAGGTCAGCACCACGAAACCGATGCCCAGGGGAATGCTGGCGTCCTTGAGCATCGGGATGATCAGGGTGGTCTCGACTGCACTCGGGGCGGTGGTGTAGAGGAAAATCGCCGCGGCCAGACCGAACACCGATTGCCAGAAATACTTCCAGCGGCTTGGCAGCCCCTTGGAGTTTTTCTCGATCACCTTGCGGTAGTCATCGACCCAGCCAATGGCGCCGAACAACAGGGTCACCAGCAGCACCACCCACACGTAGCGGTTGTGCAGGTCAGCCCAGAGCAAGGTGCTGATGCCGATGGATGACAGGATCAACGCACCGCCCATGGTCGGGGTGCCGGACTTGGACAGGTGCGACTGCGGGCCGTCATTGCGAACCGATTGACCAATTTGCAGGTTCTGCAGGGTGCGGATCATCCACGGCCCCAGGAACAGCGACAAACACAACGCAGTCAGCACACCCAGGATCCCGCGCAGGGTCAGGTACTGAAAGACCGCGAAGCCTTTGTGGAACTGTTGCAGATACTCAGCCAGCAGCAGCAGCATTAATGTTTCTCCGTACTTGAGCCACACAAGGCTGCGACGACGTTTTCCATCACCGCGCTGCGCGATCCCTTGATCAAAATGGTTGTGTGTTTGTCGTGTTCAGTCGCAGTCAGCGCCTGGATCAACTCAGCCTGCGTCGCAAAATGTCGCGCACCGGGACCGAAGGCGCTAACGGCGTGAGCCATGTTCGGGCCGACTGCGTAGAGCGCGTCGACCTTGGCGGCGGCGTAGGTGCCGACTTCGCGGTGGGACTGCTCGGCCCAGTCGCCCAGCTCGGCGATATCTCCCAACACCAGCACCT
Organism: Pseudomonas khavaziana; assembly: GCF_036704165.1. Lineage (NCBI taxonomy): Bacteria > Pseudomonadati > Pseudomonadota > Gammaproteobacteria > Pseudomonadales > Pseudomonadaceae > Pseudomonas > Pseudomonas khavaziana. The sequence goes on along the minus strand of NZ_CP129946.1, from coordinate 1,277,086 downwards.
TACGACCGTCGAAGCCCTTGAGCAGGTCGATGGCGGCGCAAACGGAAGACTGGTTGGCGTTGTAGGTGTCATCGATCACGCGCATGCCGTTGCTGGCCAGTTGCGCCACGGTACGACCCCTGACCGGCTGCACCGCGCCCAGGCCGGTGGCAATACCGAACAGCGACACGCCCAGCGCGTGGGCTGCGGCGGCGGCGGCCAGGGCGTTGGCGACGTTATGGTTGCCCAGCAGGTTCAACTGCACCTGCGTGTCACCTTGCGGGGTGTGCAAGGTAAAGGACGGGCAACCACGAGCGTCGACACGAATGTCGGAAGCATGGAAATCGGCGGCTGCGTTCAGCACTGCAAACGTCAGCACCTTGCGACCGGCGGCGCGGACACGCCAGGTCTCGAAAGCCTTGTCGTCCAGGTTCAGTACGGCAGTGCCCGCGGCGTCGAGGCCTTCAAGGATTTCGCCCTTGGCTTCGACAATTTTTTCCGGGCCGCCGAATTCGCCGACATGGGCGGTACCGGCGTTGTTGATGATTGCAACGTGGGGCTTGGTCAGCGCCACGGTGTAGGCGATTTCGCCGATACGCGAAGCGCCCAGCTCGATCACGGCCGCCGTATGTTCCGGGGCCAGTTCAAGCAGGGTCAGCGGTGCACCGAAGTCATTGTTCAGGTTGCCACGGGTGGCGAGTACCGGCCCGCGCGTGCGCAGGACACCGGCGAGCAATTCCTTGACCGTGGTCTTGCCGCTGGAGCCGGTGATGGCCGCTACCGGTTTATCGAAGGCGGCACGGTTGAGCGCACCCAATTGGCCCAAGGCCAAGCGGGTATCGGCAACCAGCAGTTGCGGCAACGTGGAGTCTGCCACTTCGCGCTGCACCAAGGCGCCGACGGCACCCTTGGCGGCGACTTCGTTGAGGTAGTCGTGACCATCAAAACGCGGGCCTGCCAGCGCGACAAACAATTGCTCCGGCTGGATATTGCGGCTGTCGATACTGACGCCGGTGAACGTGCAGTCGTTCGACAGTACACGGGCCGACAGGGCCTGGGCCAGTTCGCTGAATTTCATCGCCTTAAGCATGGGCAGCCTCCCAGGCGGTCAGGGCGCGGTCGGCCTCGGCCAGATCGGAGAAGGCATGGCGTTCGCCGTTGATTTCCTGATAGTCCTCGTGGCCTTTGCCCGCCAGGACCACCACGTCGTCAACGCCGGCGCTGGCAATCAACTGGGCAATGGCGGCGCCGCGGCCGGCAACGAAAGTGGCCTTGGCGGCATCTTTGAAGCCGACACGGATGTCGTCAAAAATCTGGCTCGGGTCTTCGCTGCGTGGGTTATCGTCGGTGACGACTACGCCATCGGCCAGACGCTCGACGATCTCGGCCATCAACGGACGCTTGCCGCGATCACGGTCACCACCGCAGCCGAACAGGCAGAGCAATTTGCCCTTGGCGTGCGGGCGCAAGGCTTCGAGGACTTTTTCCAAGGCATCCGGGGTGTGGGCGTAATCGACCACCACCAATGGCTGCGTGCCGCCACCCAGGCGCTGCATGCGGCCAGCCGGGCCTTCCAGCTTCGGCAGCACGCGCAGGATTTCATCCAGGGCGTAATCCAGGCCCAGCAACGCGCCGATGGCGGCGAGCAGGTTGCTCAGGTTGAAACGCCCGAGCAGGGTGCTGCGCAAATGGTGCTCGCCCTGGGGCGTGACCAAGGTGGCGCGCACGCCTTCGTCATTGAACTGGGCTTCACGGCAGAACAGGTACGCGCTGGGGTCCTGCAGGCTATAGCTGATCAGGCGCGCTTCGCTGTCTTCGCCAGCCAGTTGGCGACCGAATGCGTCGTCGAGGTTGACCACCCGACATTGCAAGTCATTCCAGGCAAACAACTTGGCCTTGGCGGCGGCGTACGCCTCCATGGTGCCATGGTAGTCGAGGTGGTCGCGGGACAGGTTGGTCATCACCGCCACGTCAAAGGCCAGGGCGGTAACTCGCCCCTGCTCCAGGCCGTGGGATGAGACTTCCATGGCAACCGCCTTGGCACCCGCCTTTTTCAGGTCAGCCAGAGTTGCTTGCACGGCAATCGGATTCGGTGTGGTGTGCAGGCCGCTTTGCAGCGCACCATAAAAGCCCGTGCCCAGGGTGCCGATAATGCCGCAGTGCTGGCCCAACAGATCAAGGGCCTGGGCGACCAATTGGGTCACGCTGGTCTTGCCATTGGTGCCGGTCACCCCCACCAGGTTGAGCTGGCGGCTCGGGTCACCGTAGAAACGCCCGGCGATATCGGACAACTGCGCAGCGAGGCCCTTGACCGGGATCAACGGCACGTCGGTGATCGGCAGCACGGTGGCGCCTTCCACTTCATAGGCCACGGCAGCCGCACCGCGTTGCAGGGCATCGGCAATGTGCGCACGACCGTCGAGCTTGCCGCCGGGCACCGCCAGGAACAGGTCACCGGCGCGTACATTACGGCTGTCCAGGCTCAACTCGCGAATCAGCAGATCGCGGCCGGCATGGGCAAAAATCTTGTTCAGGCTCAGAGACATCAGCCGCGCCCTCCATTGGCTTTTACGGCAGCGGCCGGTGGCCCGGCATTGGCTTGTTGGGTCGGCGGCAAGTTATCCGGCGTGATGTTCATCAGGCGCAGGGTGCCGGACATCACTTTGCTGAACACCGGCGCCGAGACCAGGCCACCGAAGTAGCCGGCTTTACTTGGCTCGTCGATCACGACGACGATGGCGTAGCGCGGATCGCTCATCGGGCCAAAGCCGGCGAACAGCGAGCGATAGGAGTTTTCGGCGTAGCCTTTGGTACCCACCGAGGTCTTGCGTGCAGTACCGGACTTGCCTGCCACGTGATAGGCCGGCACCTGGGCACGGAATACGCCACGCGGTGCTTCGATCACTTGTTGCAGCATGCCCTGGATGGTCTTGGCGACGTTCTCGGGCATGACCTGGGTGGCTTGCGGCGGTTCGTCGACATGGATCAGGCTCAGCGGGACCATGCGGCCGTTATTGGCCAATACCGAGAACGCGTGGGCCAGTTGGATCGCAGTCACCGACAAGCCGTAGCCGTAGGAAAGCGTGGCCGTCTCGGCCTTTCTCCATTCGCGGTAGTTCGGCAGGTTGCCGACGCGTTCACCCGGGAAGTTGAGGCCGGTGGGTTGCCCCAGGCCGATTTTTTGCGCCAGGCGATAGATGGCCTCGCCGCCGATATCGAAGGCAACCTTGCTCATGCCGACGTTACTGGAGTTGATCAGGATACCGGTCAAATCCAGGATCGGGCCTTCGCTGCGGGACACGTCACGAATGGTGTACTTGCCCAATTGCAGCGTGCCTGGATACACCTCGACCTTGTCACTGGGTTTCCAGCGCCCGGTTTCCAGGGCGGCGCTCATGGAGATGGCTTTCATGGTCGAACCCGGCTCGAATACGTCGATCATTGCGCGGTTACGCATCATCGCCGGCTGCAGGTTGCGACGGTTGTTCGGGTTGTAGGTGGGCTGGTTGACCATGGCGAGGATCTCGCCGGTCTTCACATCCATGATCACCAGGCTGCCGGCCTTGGCGCCGTTCTCCATGATCGCGTTACGCAGTTCACGGTTGGCCAGGTATTGCAGGCGCAGGTCAATCGACAACGCCAAGGGCTTGCCGGCCTTGGCGTTCTTGGTGACCTGGACATCCTTGATCAATCTGCCGCGCCGATCCTTGATGACCTGGCGCTTGCCGGGCACACCAGCCAGCCATTCGTCATAGGCCAGTTCTACGCCCTCGCGACCATGGTCATCGATATCGGTAAAACCAACCATATGCGCCGTGGTTTCACCCGCGGGGTAGAAACGACGAAACTCCTCGATGCCATAGACACCGGGGATTTTGAGATCGAGCACTTGCTGGCCTTGTTCGGGGGTGAGGCCACGAACCAGGTAGATGAATTCTTTATTGGCCTGGGCTTCCAGGCGCTCGGTCAGAGCCTTGCGGTCTTGCCCCAGGGCAGCGGCCAGTTCAGGCCACTTGTCCTTGGCGACCTGCAGTTCCTTGGCATTGGCCCACAGGGTGGTCACCGGAGTACTGACGGCCAGGGGCTCGCCGTTACGGTCGGTGATCAGGCCACGGTGCGCGGGAATCGGGATATGTCGCAGGCTTCGAGCATCACCCTGGCCGATCAGGAAGTCACGATCGACCACCTGCAGGTCGAAGATACGCCAGACGATCGCGCCTACCATCAATGCCAGCAAACCGAGCATCAGGCGGAAGCGCCATGGGTAGAGTGCGCCTTCGAGTTTCATCATGGCGCCACCATGCGGACTTCGGCCGCGCCAGGGATGTGCATCTTCAACTGTTCGGTGGCCAGCACTTCGATACGGCTGTGGGCCGTCCAGGTGCTTTGCTCGAGGATCAACCGGCCCCACTCCGCCTGCGCTTTATCACGCACGCTCAATTCCCCGTACAGGGTATTGAGCAACTGGCGGTTCCAATGGGCGCTGTAGGACACCGCAATCGCGGACACCAGCACGCCGACAAACAGCAGCAACATAAAGAAGCTGCCGCCCGGGAGGGGCTTGGCGAAAAGCTTGCTCACCGCAGCTTCTCCGCGACGCGCATGACGGCGCTACGGGAACGTGGGTTGGCCTTGAGCTCCGCTTCGGAAGCGAACTGCGCTTTGCCATGGATTTTGATTTTCGGCACAAAGGCTTCGAAACGCACCGGCAGGTTGCGCGGCAGGTTGTCGGACTCGCCCTTGACCAGACGGCGCATGAACAGTTTGACGATGCGGTCTTCCAGGGAGTGGAAGCTGATCACCACCAGGCGACCGCCCACTTCCAGAGCCTCCAGTGCGGCTTCGAGACCGGCTTCCAGATCACCCAGTTCATTGTTGACGTGAATGCGCAAGCCTTGGAACGCACGGGTTGCCGGGTTCTTGCCCTTCTCCCAGGCCGGGTTGGCAACCTTGAGCACTTCGGCAAGGTCAGCGGTGCGTTCGAACGGCTGGATCTCGCGACGCTCGACCACGGCACGAGCCATGCGGCCGGCGAAGCGTTCTTCACCGTATTCCTTGAATACGCGGGCGATTTCTTCCACCGGCGCGGTGGCAATGAACTGTGCGGCACTGACCCCACGAGTGGGGTCCATGCGCATGTCTAGGGGGCCGTCGTTCATGAAGCTGAAGCCGCGCTCCGGGTCGTCGAGCTGGGGCGAAGACACGCCCAGGTCGAGCAAAACCCCGGCCACCTTGCCCGCCATCCCGCGCTCGGCGACTTCGGCACCCAACTCGGCAAAGCTGCGTTGCACAACGACAAAGCGGCCGTCTTCGGCCGCTAGCGCTTGCCCGGTGGCAATCGCTTGAGGGTCTTTGTCGAACCCGAGGAGCTTACCGTCGGGCCCGAGCTGGCTGAGTATCAACCGGCTGTGCCCGCCCCTGCCAAAGGTGCCGTCCAAATAGCAGCCATCCGCGCGTACGGCGAGAGCCTCGACGGCTTCGTCAAGCAGTACGGTGATGTGGTTAAAGCCGCTATCAATAGTCACAGGATCAAATCACGCAGTTCATCAGGCATGGCGCCCGGTTGTTGAATAGCAGCCAGGTCTGCTGCAGAAACAGCATCCCAGGCATCTTCGTCCCACAATTGGAACTTGTTCAGTTGGCCCACCAGCATTGCGCGCTTGTCGAGCTTGGCGTACTCGCGCAGACGCGGTGGCACCAGGAAACGACCGCTGCCATCGAGTTCAAGGTCGACGGCATTACCGATCAGCAAACGCTGGAGGCGGCGGTTTTCTTCACGCAATGAAGGCAGTGCGCGCAACTTGGTTTCAATCAACTCCCACTCATCGAGGGGGTAAACACACAAACAAGGATCAACGGCGTCAATCGTGATGATCAACTGGCCTGAACTTCGCGAAATGAGCTCGTCACGATACCGGCTCGGCATGGCGAGACGGCCTTTTGCATCGAGACTGATAGCGTTAGCTCCGCGAAACACAGATGCGTTTCTCCAAATTTTAGCGTTTTACGTTCAAAAAACCCACTTTGTGCCACTTTCCGCCACTTGCGCACACTATAGGAATGCGCCTACCACACCGTCAAGGCGCGTATTCAAGGAAAAGCCTTACAGAACGGAGATTTAGGAAGGTAAAAGGAGGAGAAACGAGAGTTTGACGATGTTTTTGACTCAACAACGCCAAATAGCTCATAGAGCTACGACCTAAAGTTAAAGTAATTTATTAAGAGTAAGATTTTTTTGGTATTACGAAGATGCATCTGCCAATGATTTGGCAGGGAGGGATTCTTGCGTTACTACCGGGTTTGCGCACGAGATTCGAACGCAGGGAAAAAAGGTGGAGAGTCGATCTGTAAGCCGGGTTCTGTCTTGAACAGTCATTCGTCTACGATGGCCATCACTGGACATCTTTAGCAACCTACCCGGTCCCAGCGCGGGCCACGCCTTGGGACCCTATTTGGTCTTGCTCCAAGTGGGGTTTACCTAGCCACGAACTGTTGCCAGTCGTGCGGTGCGCTCTTACCGCACCTTTTCACCCTTACCGGCACCGAAGTGCTTAGGCGGTTATTTTCTGTGGCACTTTCCGTAGGCTCACGCCTCCCAGGCATTACCTGGCACTTCGCCCTATGGAGCCCGGACTTTCCTCCCCCCCCTAATTTTCATAGAGGGCAGCGACTGTCCAATCGACTCTCCGCCGCGCAGGTTAACGGCACGGCGGCCTCAGGACAAGTATTAAAAGTACCGCGGTGCCATCACGTTCAGACGCAATACAGGTTCGCCCCCGGAACTATTCGGCTTTCTGCTTATCCAGCGCCACCTGGTACAACACATTTTTGCGCACCCCGGTAATTTCCGCCGCCAAGGCCGCGGCACGCTTGAGCGGCATTTCCTTGAGCAGCAAATCGAGGATGCGCATCGCCTCGCTCCCCACCGCATCTTCATTTTCCGGCGCCGTCCACCCCGCCACCAGCACCACGCACTCACCGCGCTGCTGATTGCTGTCGCCTTCGACAAATGCGCGAAGCTCTTCCAGCGGTAAGCCCTTGAGGGTCTCAAAGGTCTTGGTCAGCTCCCGGGCCAACAGCGCCAGGCGCTCACCGCCAAACACCAGCTCCATGTCCTGCAGGCATTCCAGGATACGGTGCGGGGCTTCGTAGAAGATAAGAGTGCGCGGCTCTTCCTTCAACGCTTGCAGGCGTGCACGACGCCCCACCGCCTTGGCCGGCAAGAAGCCTTCAAAGATAAAGCGGTCCGATGGCAGCCCAGCGGCAGATAATGCAGCGATCAGCGCGCACGCTCCCGGAACAGGCACTACATTGATACCAGCGGCGCGTGCCTGGCGAACCAAGTGATAACCCGGATCGGAAATCAAGGGCGTACCCGCATCGGAGATCAATGCCACGTCATCGCCGGCCAGCAGGCGCGTGATGAAACGGCTGCCTTCTTCACGCTCGTTGTGCTCGTGGCATGCCGCTAATGGCGTGCTGATTCCAAAATGCTGCATCAACCGCTGGGAGTGCCGCGTGTCTTCGGCCGCGACCAATTTAACCTCGCGCAACACTTTCAGCGCCCGCGCACTGATGTCGTCCAGGTTGCCAATGGGCGTCGCCACGACAAAAAGCGAGCCTGCAGTGGAATTCAATGGACCTGGAGCAGTCAAAACGCACACCTCGATGGTTGGCAAAAGCAATATTGTAGCGCGTAGACGCCTTGAAAATATGCCATCACGGTGGATGTCGATTCAGCCACCATTAGTTGATCGCAACATTTGCACGACCTAAATCGATTGTTTCACGCCACTAACGTCGCGCCTGGGCCAGTGCTTGGGTACACTTCCACGCTAATTTGATCGGTATCAGGAACACTTACATGATCGCTTGCCTGCGGCTGCTCTCCGCCCTCTGCCTCGCTGCCTTGCTGGCCGCTTGCGCCAGCTCGCCCTCGTCCAGCCTTGGCGACCTTCCACGGACTCCGGATGCCAGTATCGAGCAACTGCTCGAACAGGCAACGAACGCCAAGACGCCAGAAAAGGCCGCCATGCTGCGCCTGAGTGCGGCTGACCTGGCCTACCAGCAGAACAACCCTGCACGCTCGTCGCAGATTCTTGCGCAGGTGCCCCTGGATGTCCTGAAGCCGGCCGCTCAAGTATTCGCCAGCACCCTGGCCGCCGAAATGGCAATGACGCGCAACCAGCCCAAGGCGGCATTGGCGGCGCTGAACCACCCCAGCCTGCAAAGCCTGAAGGAGCTGCCGGCAGACCAGCAGGTCCGCACCGGCACCGTGCATGCCCGCGCCTATGAAGCCGATGGCCAGACCCTCGCCGCTGCTCGCGAGCGGGTGGCCATGGCGCCGCTGCTCACCGGGGATGCCGCTGCAAGCAACCACGAAGCCATCTGGGCATTGATTGCCGCGCTGCCGGCCGACCAACTGCAAGCCACCGGCAACCCGACGCTGGACGGCTGGATTACCCTGGCCCAGGCGGTCAAGGGCGCCGGCACCCTGGAGCAACAGCAGACGGCCATCGATACCTGGCGCACACAGAACCCCGGCCACCCGGCCGCGGTGCAACTGCCCACGCCGCTGACCAAACTCAAGGAACTGGCCAGCCAGCCCTTGAACAAGATTGCCGTGCTGCTACCACAGGAGGGCCCGTTGGCTTCGGTCGGCAAGGCGCTGCGCGAAGGCTTCATGGCCGCTCACTATCAGGCCGAGCAGGCCGGGCAGAAGGCGCCGGTCATTGAGTTCTACGACAGCTCGCGCATGACCTCCCTCGACGACTTCTACGCCAAGGCCCAGGCCGCCGGCGTGCAATTGGTGGTTGGCCCGCTGGAAAAACCACTGGTCAAGCAGCTCAGTGCACGCCCGCAATTGCCGATCACTACCCTGGCGCTGAACTACAGCGAGACCGATCAAGGCCCGGCCCAACTGTTCCAGTTCGGCCTGGCCGCTGAAGACGAAGCCCGTGAAGTGTCGCGTCGTGCCCGCGCCGATGGCCTGCATCGCGCCGCCGCCATGGTGCCCCGTGGCGAATGGGGCGAGCGTGTCTACAAGGCCTTCCGCCAGGATTGGGAAGCCAATGGCGGCACCGTCATGGGTGTCGAATATGTCGATCAGCCCGTGGCACTGGCCCAGCAGATCGCCGATCTGTTTCAGCTGCGCAAAAGTGAAGGCCGTGCCAAGAGCCTGCAAAGCACTGTCGGCACCGACGTTGCCGCCCAGCCTTCGCGTCGCCAGGACATCGAGTTCATCTTCCTGGCCGTCACCCCGCAACTGGCCCAGCAGATCAAGCCGACCCTGAACTTCCAGTACGCCGGTGATGTGCCGGTATACGCGACCTCCCACGTATTCAGCGCCAGCGGTGACCGCAACCAGTACCTGGACATGACCAACGTGATGTTCTGCGAAACCCCTTGGCTGCTTAATACCACCGACCCGCTGCGCAACCAGGTGGCCGCGCAATGGCCACAGGCCAATGGCAGCCTGGGTCGCCTGTACGCGATGGGCGTCGATGCCTACCGCCTGGCGCCACGCCTGGGCCAGCTCAAGGCGCTGCCGGACACCCGTGTCGACGGCCTCTCGGGCAACCTGGGCATCAGCGCCAACCAGCGCGTTGATCGTCAGATGCCATGGGCGAAATTCGTCGGCGGCGACATCCAGCGCCTTCCAGATACCCCGCGCTGATGCCCGAGCGGTCCAGCGCACAAAGCGGCAAGGATGCCGAACGCCAGGCACTGAAATACCTGCAACAACAGGGTCTGCGCCTTTTGGCGCAGAACTGGTTGTGTAAACGCGGCGAGCTTGATCTGGTCATGCTTGACGGCGATACAGTAGTATTTGTCGAAGTCCGCTATAGAAAACACGCACAATGGGGTGGCGCGCTCGCCAGTATCGATGGGCGCAAGCGTCAGAAGCTGATACTCGCTGCGCAGTTCTTCCTGCAAAAAGAGCATCGCTGGGCTGACAGCCCCTGCCGTTTCGATGTGGTAGCCATGGAAAGCACACCGTCGGGTCCCGCTGATTTGAACTGGCTCAAGAATGCCTTCGACAGCTGACCCACCCGGCACCTTCACCCCACACTTTTGCTCTTTGCTTTGCGGGCTGCACATTACCTGTGCTAAACAGCCGCGCTACTTAAGGTCACACAGATGGACATGCAATCCCGAATTCGCCAGCTTTTCCAGGCCAGCATCGACACCAAGCAACAGGCGATGGACGTACTTGCACCGCACATCGAGCAAGCCAGTCAGGTCATGGTCAACGCCCTGCTCAACGAAGGCAAAATGCTTTCGTGCGGCAACGGTGGTTCGGCTGGCGATGCCCAGCATTTTTCTTCCGAGCTGCTCAATCGCTTTGAGCGTGAGCGCCCGAGCCTGCCGGCCATTGCCTTGACCACCGATTCGTCGACGATCACCTCGATCGCCAACGACTACAGCTACAACGAAATCTTCTCCAAGCAGATCCGCGCCCTCGGCCAACCGGGCGATGTGTTGTTGGCGATTTCCACCAGCGGCAACTCGGCGAATATTATTCAAGCGATCCAGGCCGCACATGATCGCGAAATGATTGTCGTAGCCTTGACCGGACGCGACGGCGGCGGCATGGCTTCGCTGCTGTTGCCCGAGGACGTGGAGATTCGCGTCCCGGCCAATGTCACTGCACGCATCCAGGAAGTCCACCTGCTGGCGATCCACTGCCTGTGCGATCTGATCGACAGCCAACTGTTCGGGAGTGAAGAATGACCGTTAACCGCCTCAGCCTTATGGCCATTACGCTGTGCCTAGCCATCAGCGGCTGCAGCTCGGCAATCACCGCCACACGGGACACCCCCATCCAGGACGACAGGGGCACGCGCACATTCGGCAGCACCATCGATGATTCGCTGATCGAAACCAAGGTCAAGGTCAACGTCGCCAAGGCCGCCACCGACCTGGGCAACGGTGCATCGCGCATCGTGGTGACCAGTTTCAACGGTGTCGTCCTGCTGGCAGGGCAAACACCCCGCGCCGACCTCAAGGCCCAGGCCGAGCAAGCCGCCGCGGGGGTGCAGCGGGTCAAGAAGGTCCACAACGAGTTGCAGGTCATGGACCCTATCACCCTGCTGGCCATCAGCAACGATGCCTTGCTGACCACCAAGATCAAGGCGCAGATGCTCACCGACAGCGCAGTGCCGGGCTCGCGGATCAAGATCGTCACCGATAACGGCATCGTCTACATGATGGGCCTGCTGACCCAGGCCGAAGCCACCCGTGCCGCCAACCTGGTGCAGGGTGTGTCCGGTGTGCAGAAGATCGTCAAGGTGTTCGAATACATCGATTGATGTAGGGGGCCACAAAAAAGGGCGCCGTGCATTGACTGCACGGCGCCCTTTTTAGTGAGCAGGGTTTATTGGTACTGCTGGTATGGATTGCCCTGGAACTGGTTGTTCTGCTGTGGCACCTGCTGTTGCTGGCCCGGCTGACCGTACTGCTGGCCGGGGATAGGGCCGAGGTTGACCTCTACGCGACGGTTCTGGGCACGTCCATTCACGTCGGCGTTGCTGGCAATCGGGTTATCCGGGCCGGCACCGCGGGCGCTCAGGTTGGCAGCGCTGACGCCCTGGGAAGTCAGGTAGTTGGCCACGCTCTGGGCACGACGTTGGGACAGGTCCATGTTCAACTGGCGGCTGCCGGTACTGTCGGTGTAGCCGACGATCTGGATGGTGTTCTGGTTGAACTGCTTGAGGGAGTTGGCCAGGTTGTTCAGCGGCTGGTAGAAGCTGCTGGAGATAGCGTCCGAGTTGGTGGCGAAGGTAATGTTGCCCGGCATGATCAGCTTGATCTGGTCGCCCTGGCGCTGCACTTCGACCCCGGTGTTGGCCATGCTTTCGCGCAGTTTTTTCTCTTGCTGGTCGGCGTAGTAACCATAACCAGCGGCGCCGGCACCCGCGACGACTGCGCCAATCAGCGCGCCCTTGCCACGGTTGTTATGGTCGATGGCCGCACCAGCCAACGCGCCGGCCAGCGCACCCAGGCCGCCGTACTTGGCGGTCTTGCTCATACCGCTTTCGGAACCATTGCTGGCCTGTCCCTGGCTGCCGTCATATGGATTAGGTGAAGCGCAGCCAGACAACAGGGCTACGGCGGTAGCGACAACAAGCAGACGACGCGGAGTAAACATGAAGGGAAGCTCCTACTTTTGCATTCTGAGATGCAGAGGACATTGGCAATGGACCTGTGCCGAGTTTGGAACACGACCAGCGGTAAAAATTCCGTGGTCGCCGCCCATGCTGTAACAAAAGGTTAGCCAATGTCACCGCTACAGGAACCGTAGCAGACGCAGGCAGAAAACGACCTGGGTTTTTACTGCAGCGCTTGTCAGACTCATCGACCATCAAGCGCGCACGAAGGGATTTTCCCGCATCTCGTCGCCCAGGCGGGTGTCCGGCCCATGACCGGTGACCACCGTCGCGCCTTCGTCCAGCGTATACAGGCGCTGCTTGATCGAACGCACGATTGTCGCCTGGTCGCCGCCCCATAAATCGGTGCGCCCCACGCCGCGCCGGAACAAGGTGTCACCGGCAATCAGCAACTTGGCATCGGCAAACCAGAAACTCATCGAACCCGGCGTGTGCCCTGGTGTGTGCAAAGCCACGCCACAACCGCAGGCCAGTTCCTCGTCATCTTCCAGCCAGCGGTCCGGCGACGGCACCGGGACATAGGGCACGCGAAACATCTGGCACTGCATTTCCAGGTTATCCCAGAGGAATTGATCTTCTTTATGCAGGTGCAGCGTCGCGCCGGTCTTCTCCTTCAACTGCCCGGAGGCCAGGAAGTGATCCAGATGGGCATGGGTGTGGATAATGCTCACCACCTGGAGGCCCAGGGCATCTAGACGCGCCAGGATCAACTCAGGGTTGCCGCCCGGGTCGACCACAATGGCTTTTTTGCTGATCGGGTCACCGATGATGGTGCAGTTACACTGCAACGGGCCGACGGGGAAAGTTTCGCGCATCAACGGGCTTTTCTGGTTGTGCATGGGGGTGTTCCTGCAAGCTCTATGGCATTCCAGACACAGTATGGTTGACCTTGCCCCAGATCTGGAAGGCATCGAATTTGCGTTGCATCAGATGCTAAGCTACTCAAGCGCCATCGAACCCAGCAACAGCCAGGACCGCAGCGTGTCGCGTTTGGAGCAAGACGTATGGCGAATCAACAACAGGTCATCTGCGAACACTGCGACTGCGTGTACGAAAAAGTCACGCTCGCCAAACATCAAACCGCCCTGTGCGTACGCTGCGCGGGCGTACTGCAGCGCCATAACGGCCTGACGGTGCAACAACGCCTGGCCCTGACGGTAACCGCAGCGGTGTTGTGGACCTTCGCCAACTTTTACCCGGTGATGAGCATCAGTCTGCAGGGCTTGAAAAACAGCGCGACGCTCTGGGATTCGGTGGTGGCGTTGAGCCTGGGGCCCATCACGTTTATTGCGTTGGTGGCGGCGATTTCCATCATCATCGCGCCGGTGTTTCAACTGCTGTTGCTGATCTGGGTATTGAGCTTCGCCCTGGCCGGCCGGCGCTCGCCGGCGTTCAAGCTGTGCATGCGCTGGCTGGAAGCCCTCAGGCCCTGGAGCATGCTGGAAGTCTGCCTGCTGGGTGCGATGGTCGCGGTGTTCAAGCTGGCCGGTATGCTGGATGTGATTCCCGGCACCGGCCTGTTTGCCCTGGCCGCCCTCAGCCTGTTGCTGATCCGCATTGCCGGGCGCGATGTGCGCGACCTGTGGGACACCGTATGAACTCACCGCCCACCGCCCGCGAGCTCAACCTGTGCCTGTGCCACACCTGCGGCCAGGCCTGCGACATGCTTCAAGAGCCCACCGAGTGCGACCGCTGCGGCGCGCCCTTGCACCGGCGCAAGGTTCAGTCCCTGACCCGAACCTGGGCCTATATGCTCACCGCCCTCGCCTTTTATGTACCGGCCAATTTACTGCCGGTGATGAACACCACCATGCTCGGCTCGGGGGCAGACAGCACCATTATGAGCGGCGTGCTGGAGTTCTGGCAGCATGGCGCCTGGGACATTGCCCTGATCATTTTCATCGCCAGCATCGCGGTGCCGGGCATCAAGTTCGTGTCACTGGCACTGTTGCTGGTCACCGTGCAGCGCAACAGCCTGTGGGCGCGCAAGGAGCGCTCCAAGCTGTTTCGGTTTATCGAGCTGATCGGCTACTGGTCGATGCTCGATGTGATCGTGGTCGCACTGGTGGCCGCGCTGGTGAAGTTCCAGGCCCTGGGCACGATCGAGCCGCGCCTGGGCATTCTGTTTTTTGGTTTGGTGGTGGTGTTTACCATGCTCGCGGCCATGAGTTTCGACCCACGGCTTATCTGGGGAAACCCACACTATGAGGAGCGTTCGGATGACGCCACACGACGTTGACACCCCGGCAGGCAAACCTGCGATCAAAACGCGTCGCTTCAGCGTTTCACTGGTGTGGATCGTGCCGATTGTCGCTGTGCTGGTGGGCATCTCGCTGGTAATCCACAGCGTCATGCAACAAGGCCCGACCATCACCCTCAACTTCAAGACCGGCAGTGGTCTGGTCGCCAACAAGACCGAAGTCAAATACCGCAACGTGGTGATTGGCCAAGTCACAGGCGTCGCATTGAGCGATGACCAGAAAAGCGTCAACGCCACCGTCGAGTTGTCCAGGCAGGCGGAAAGTTTCACCCGCGAAGATTCCAAGTACTGGGTGGTGCGCCCACGTATCGGCGCAGGCGGCGTATCCGGTATCGACACCCTGCTTTCCGGTGACTACATCGGCGCAGACATCGGCCAATCCGAAACCCGCGCCAAACAGTTCACAGGCCTGGAAAATCCGCCGCCCATCACCTACGGCGAGCCAGGCAAGCGCTTTACCCTGCATACCCAGGGCCTGGGGTCGCTGGATATCGGCTCCCCGGTCTATTACCGCAAAATCCCCGTGGGCCAGGTGGTGGCCTATGAGCTGGACAGCGAAGGCAAGGGCGTGAATATCGAAATTTTCGTGCATGCGCCCAATGACCTGTATGTCACCGAGAACACCCGCTTCTGGAATGCCAGCGGTATCGATTTGAGCGTCGGCGCCAATGGCTTTGCGTTGAAGACCGAATCCGTGTCGTCCATGTTGATGGGCGGAATCTCCTTCCAGGCCCCACCCTACAACCCCAACGATAAGCCAGCCGAGGAAAACCGCGGTTTTGAATTGTTCGAAGACCAGCAAAGCGCCCTCGCCCCGCCCAATGGCAAGGGGCAATACATGGTCCTGCGCTTTGACCAGGCTCTGCGCGGGTTGAAAGTCGGCGCGCCGGTGGAGTTCCTCGGCGTCGAGTTCGGTAAAGTGGTGTCGATCAACCTGGATTTCGATACGAAGAAACGCAGCTTCCCGGTCAATGTCGGCATCGTGATCTATCCGCAACTGCTCGGCGAAGCCCACACCAAACTGCTCAAGGCCATGAACAATAACCCTGACGATGAGGCGGCTGGCGTGCGCCTGATCGGCAGCTTCATCGAAAACGGCCTGCGCGCCCAGGCTCGCAGCGGTAACTTGCTGACCGGCCAGTTGTACATTGCCCTGGACTTCTACCCCAAAGCCGAGAAAGTCGCCTTTGACCCCAACCAACGTCCGGTTGGCATTCCCACGATCCCCGGCAACCTGGAACAGTTGCAGGAGAAGCTCGAAGGCATCGTCAACAAGCTTAGCCAACTGCCTGTCGAGCGCATCGCCGGCAACCTCGACGCCAGCCTGGTCGAACTGCGCAAGGGGCTGGCGCAATTCAACGCCAAGACGCTGCCGGGTGTTCAAACGACACTGGCCGACGTGAGCAAGACCCTCCAATCAGCCAGTTCTACCCTGGCCGAAGACTCGCCGCAGCGTGAACAACTGACCCAGACCCTGGATGAATTGGCGCGCATGTCGCGCTCCTTGCGAGAACTCTCGGATTACCTTGGCCGGCATCCAGAGTCGCTGATTCGCGGTCGTCCCGATAACGCCGCGCCGACCGACCTGCAAGGACCACCGCGCAAATGACCATTGGAGCCGCCATGACGCTGCCGTTGAAGATCACGTTGCTGACCTCCCTGCTGCTGCTCGCAGCGTGTCGCAGTGAACCCATTGCCTTCCACACCCTGACCCCGGCGCACTGGAGCAACAGCTCACGAGCGGATGCCGGCGGCGTGCGCATTGACAGCATCAGTGTGCCGCCCCAGGTTGACCGCGCGCAGATAGTGGTGCGCCAGGGCGACAGTGGGTTGGCGATTCTTGAAACCCAGTGGTGGGCTGCCAGCCTCGCCGACGAACTGAGGAGCGCGTTGGTGGATCAGTTGGCCAACAGCAATCCGCAGCAGGCTGTGGCTTTGCGCGTTGAAGTACAGCGTTTTGACTCGGTCCCCGGGCAGTACGCGTTGCTCGACGTGCGCTGGCGCCTGCGGCAGGTCAACGGCGATCACCCGGCCCTGACTTGTCGCAGCACCTTGCAGTCACCTGCAGGGCCGAGCATCGACGAGCTGGTGTTGGCGCACCAGAACAACCTCAAGCGTTTCGCGGCGTTGATCAATCAGACGGTCGACACGTCACTCAAAGGCTGCCCCGCCGTGCAATAAACGGGCGATGCACTCAGGCCAGCAGGCCCATGGACTTGGCTCGCGCCACCGCCTGGGTTCGGCGCTCCACGCCGAGCTTGCTGTTGATATGGCTGGCGTGGGTCTTCACCGTGTGCAGGGAGATAAACAGCTGGTTGCTGATTTCCTGGTTCGAACAGCCTTGGGCAATCAGTTGCAACACCGCCAGTTCCCGCGTGCTCAGGGTTTCTTGATGAGGCGAGGTTTCGACCACTCGAGCTTGAGGCAGCAGCGCCAGCAAGCTCTGGTTCAGCAGGCCCTGGGCCTCCTTGCCCAACTGCTCGCGCATCCAGTCCGGGTGACCCTCCAGCAACCGCTGAAACGGCTGTAGCGCGCCGCCCGCGCCAGCTTCAAGTGCGCGAGCCAATACCGTCCTGGCCTTGGCCTCCTGGCCACACTCCAGCAGGAGCTGCACCTGCTGGGTCAGGGCCATCAGGGCAATCATCTGGCGCCCACTGTCATGGGCCTGTTGCGCCAGTCGTTCGAGGCGTTGCAGTGCAATGTCTGGCTGATGGCGCGTGGCATCCAGGGCAGCTTGTTGCAGCTCGATATGCTGCGGCAAATGCGGATGAAACTCCGGAGCGGCTGCGGCGTGCTCGCCGTTGTAGGTCTGCCCGAGCCGGGCCAGCCAGGCATCGGCCAAGTCAGTGCGCCCCTGGGCCAGCCACAATTCGCATTTGATCAGGGTGATCATCGCCAGGTAATAGATCGGCGGCACGTCCCAGATATGCATCAAGCGCTCGGCCTCGGCCAGCTCGGCAAAGGCATTGGAAAAATCGCCGCGCCGGCCTTCGAAGTTGGCGATCACGCAATGCCCGATCAGCACGCTGATGTCTCGGCAGGCGCGGGCTTCGGCCAGGCCGGCGCGCAAGCGCACAAGGCCGGCTTCGGGTTGGTAACGCGCCAGCAGCAGGTAGCCTTCGTAAAGCGATAACCGCGCGCGCACGGCGTACAGCCGTTGGGGCGCCAGGCCGTGCAGGCGCTCCAGGCCCTGGCGTACTTCGTCCAGGGAGCGCAGGATCTCGCCCCGCGCCTGCAACACCCGGGCCCGGTCGTAATGGGCCAAGGCTTCAAACAGTGGGTTACCGACGCGCTGCGCCAGTTCCAGGGATTCGCGGTTCAGGCCCCGGGCGCGCCACAGGTCGGCATCGACTATGGCCAGGTTGGAAAGGGTCGACAGGCACATCAGGCGCTGGCCGTAGCGCTTTTGCGGCAGGCTTTCCAAGGCCTCGTTGCAATAGCGCTGGGTCAGCTCGCGGTCCCCGCGCCCACGGGCAATGATCCCGCTCAGTGCCAGCCATTGGGCCAGCATGGATTTCTGCGCGGTGGCCGATGGCGCCGGCAGGAAGCGGCTGAGGTAGCTGGACAGCTCCTGCGCCGCATCCAATTGGCACGCCAGCCCCAGTGCCCAGCTATACAGCACGATCAAGCGCGGTGTGCTGATCAGCAGGCTGTCGGGCAAGTCCATCTTCCAGCGCAGCAGCATGCCGACATTCTGCTCCGCCAGCAGCTGCTCTTCGGACAGGTTCTGCACCAGGTTCGCCGCCACATCCAGGTGACCGGCCCGCAGCGCCTGCTCCACCGCTTCGTCGATCAAGCCTTGGGCGTTGAACCAACGGCAGGCGCGCAAGTGCAAGCTGGCCGGCGGCAAGGTCGCGCTCTTCTCGCGGCGGGTACGCAGCAGGTCGGAAAACAGATGGTGATAACGGTACCAATGGCCTTGCTCATCCAGCGGCACCAGAAATACCTGGTGAGCCTGCAGATAACGCAGGATTTCTGCGCTGTCATGGGCTTCACGCACCGCGTCGCACAACTCGCTGCAAAAGCGCTCCTGGGAGGCCGTGTCGTACAAGAACCCTTGCACCTCCACGGGCAGGCAATCGATGACTTCTTCGAGCAAATAATCGCGAATAAGCCCTTCGCCACCGTGCAGGCTCTGGGGCAAGGCGCCGTCACTGCCAGCTTCGGAGGCCGCCAGCAGCCAGAAGCGCAGCCCGGCGACCCAACCCTCGCTACGGCGGATCAGGTTTTCCAACGCCTCGCCGCGCAGTGCACTGCTGTGCCCATCCAGCACGGCCAGGGATTCGTCATGGGTCAGGCGCAGGTCTTGCTCATGCAGTTCCAGCAAGTGCCGCGACAGGCGCAGGCGCGCCAGGTGCCAGTCGGGGCGCTGCCGACTGGTAACCAGTACCACCAGGCCATCGGGCAAATGATTGAGGAAAAACTGCAGGCAGCGATCCAGCACCGGGCCCTGGGCCAGGTGGTAGTCATCCAGCACCAGCAGTAAAGGCGAACGCATGGACAGGTGCACCGCCAGCTCGTCGAGCAGGCCATCGAGCCACTCTTCAAAGGCAAAGGGTTGATGGCGCTGGCGCATTTTCAGCAAACCCAGGGACTGGGCACCCAGTTGTGGAAAATATTGCTGCAAGCCATCCAGCAGTCGCTCAAGGAAGCGGCCGGGGTCGTTGTCACGTGGGCTTAGGCCCAGCCACAGGCTTTGCCAATGGGCCGGCAGGCCCTGGCAGAACTCCACCGCCAACGAACTCTTGCCGAACCCCGCAGGGGCGCAGACCAGCAACAGTCGCCCGTCCAGGCCGGCATTCAGGCGTTCGCACAGGCGCGGGCGCAGCACGTAGCCGTCAGGTAGCGGGGGCCTATAGAAACGGCCTTCCAGGGTCGGCATCACCACGCTGGCAGGCCCTTGGATTCGGGACAGATCAGTCATCGCCGGGCTCTTGTAGAAGGCTGTTGTCGGCATTGCAGATGTCCGCAGACTAGCGGTAAAAGCGGCGGGATTGTAGATCTTTGCAACAATTGGCTGAAAAAGAACTGCGACAAAAAATATCTCGCCCAGACTCCTGGGAAGAAGTAGGAGCGAGCTTGCTCGCGAAGCACTCAAAAACAACGCGCCCATCCAGGATGGGCGCGTTATCGTTGACGACCTTCGCGAGCAAGCTCGCTCCTACAGGTTAGCGAACACCATCCTGGCGCAGGGCTGCCGGGGTGAAGTCGCTGGTGGTGGCGGTGAAGCCGAAGTCATAGGCCTGCTTCTCTTCGTTCTTCATGCCCAGGGCCAGGTAACGGCCGGACTGCAGGTCGTAGAGGGTTTCCAGGGCGTACCACGGCACTTGCTTGTCGTAATAGTTCTCGGCATGGGCTTCGGCGACGCGCCACAGTTGGCCGCGACCGTCGTAGTGGTCGATCACCGCCGCTTGCCAGGTGTCTTCGTCGATGAAGAAGTCACGCTTGGCGTAGATGTGGCGCTGGCCTTCCTTCAAGGTGGCGACCACGTGCCAGACACGGCGCAGCTCATAGCGGGTCAGGTCCTGGTTGATGTGGCCGGCCTTGATGATGTCGGCGTACTTGAGCTTGGGATCGTCGATCTTGTAGCTGTTGGAGGCGATGTAGATTTCTTTCTTGCCTTCCAGCTTCCAGTCGTAGCGATCCGGCGCACCGTTGTACATGTCGAGGTTGTCGGACGTACGCAGGCCGTCAGCGGCAGTACCCGGCCCGTCGTAGGACACTTGTGGCGCCCGGCGCACGCGGCGCTGGCCGGCGTTGTAAACCCACGCCGAACGCGGCTCCTTCACCTGGTCCAGGGTTTCGTGCACCAGCAGTACACCACCGGCCAGGCGGGCCGGCGCGGTGACTTGCTGCTTGAAGTAGAACAGCACGTTGCCCGGGTTTTTCGGGTCGAAGTCCTTCATTTTGTCGCGGAACACGAACTGGTCGCGGAAGTACACCAGGCTGTAGGAACCGTTGGTTTGCGGGGTGGCTTGGGTGACCAGACGGGTCACGCTGCCGCCGCGATAACGGGTGATGTGGTTCCAGATGACTTCGACGCCACTTTTTGGAATCGGGAAGGGTACGGCGGTCTCGAAGTTTTCCAGGCCGTTGCCGCCGGACACCAGGTTGGTGGTGGTAGCGTTCTTCTTGATCGAGGCAAATACATCAGCCGGCACGGTGGCACCGCGATGGGTCGGGTACACCGGCATCTTGAAGCTGTCCGGGTAACGCTTGAACATTGCGTACTGCCCGGGGGCCAGCTTGTCCTTGTACTGCTCGACGTTCTGCGCGGTGATGGTGAACTGCGGTTGTTCACTGGCGTATGGGTTGGCCAGGAACCCCTTGGCATCCACGGCGCCGGCATTGGTGGGCAGTGGTGACCATTTAGGAATGGTGCCAGCCGCGTTGCCCGCCATCTCGGCGCCCATCGGGGTCAGGGTCGTGCCGAGCTTGGCGGCTTCATCCGCCGAGACTGCGGCCATGACGTTGCTCGCCAGGATCGACAGCCCAAGCACACCCACGTGCAACAGACTTTTAGTTATTTTCATACTCTGGTCTTCCTGAATACATGCCACTTGAAAAGAGTGTGCTTAGAAGTTGGCGCCGAAACTCAAGGCGACGAAGTCGCGGTCATCCACAGTGCTGAACTTGCCACCAAAGAAGTTGGTGTAGGCCAGGCTCGCGGTGTAGGTGTTCTGGTATTCGGCATCCAGGCCCAGGCTGACCGCCTTGCGACCTTCTTCGAAGTTACCGCCAGGACCTGGCGAGTAACCCTTGACGTCATGGGACCAGGCCACGTTGGGCTTGAGGTTGACGCCGGCGAACACGTCCGGGTATTCCCAGATGGCACGGGCGCGGTAGCCCCAGGAGGTTGCGGTGGTGTAGCCGTCGTTGTTGCAGTTGGTGTTCAGGCCGGCAGCGTTGGGCAGACCGGCGCCGTTGGCGGTGGAGTTGTTAAGCGCGGCACAGAAGCCACCCGGCAAGGTGCCTGGGCCGAACACTGGATCGCGGCCATAACGCGCCTGGGATTTGCTTTCCAGGCCGCCAACATGGGTCACGCCGATTTCACCAACCGTGGTCAGGCGGCTGGCGCCCATGACCTGGTCGAAGAAGTGCGTAAAGGTGGTCTGGAACTGGGTGACTTCCTTGCGGTTGTAGCCATGCAGATCCTGGCCGGGCGAACCCTTGAGCACGGAAGCATTGCCAAAGCCCGGAATCGGCGTGACACCGGCAAACAGAATGTCAGTGGTGCTCAATTGCACCGGCGCATTGGGGCGGTAGCTCAACTCACCGCTCCAGGCGGTGCCTGTAGGCAGCGTGGTGGAGAAGCTCAAGCCATACAGGCGGATATCTTCAGGATACTCGACGAAGTAGTTCGAACTGCCGGCCACGATCAGCGGACGCAATGCACCCAGCGGGCCCAAAGGACGGGTATAGGCCGCCGATGGCGCACCCTGTGCACTGAAGATCGGCGCACGGCTGTGGTAGTTCATGAAGTAGGCGCCGAACTCGGTGTCCAGCGGCTCGAAGTTGTAGTGCATGGCCACGCCGAACTGGCCGCTGTCCCGTGCGTCACGGTCCGGCCCACGGCGCACCAGCACGCCCTCGCTGTTGACGTCCACACCCAGGGCACCCAAGGTCGGCAAGGCTGCGGCCGGTATGGTCGAGCGCTTGTTCAGTACCCGCAGGTTATTGCTGCAACCATCGGAGATCACGTCCGGCTGCGAGAAGAAAGTGCCGCAGTTATCGGTGACGGTCTGGTCCCACTCCAGCTGGTAGAACGCCTCGGCCGACAGGTTGTCAGTGAGCGTCTGGGACACATAGAACATGTTGACCGGGATCAAGCCTTCCTTGATCTCGGCGCCCGGACGACGGAACGCCGACACGTCGATCGGGTTGATGGAGTTGATGCCACCGCCGATGAAGGTACTTTCGCCCCAGCTCACCACTTGCTTGCCAAAACGCACCGAACCCGGCGCATCGGCAATCGAGTAGTTGTGGTAGACGAACGCATCGAGGATCTGCCCGCCCGAAGACTTGGCGCCTTCCTTGCGGTTGTTGTCGCTGATGTCCTTGAACTGACGGCTTTCGTCCTTGAGTTCAAAGTCGTACCAGTACTTGCCACGCACAAACACACCGGTGTCGCCGTACTTCAGTTCCAGGTCGTGGATACCCTTGAAGATCTTCGAGAACGTCTCGCCGCGCTTGAAGTTCAAGTGACCGTCATCGGAGGTCTGGGACAAGCCCTTGCCACCGTTGTTGGCACCGATCAGGTCGCGGTTGGGCTTGGCCGTGGACCAGCTTGCCCCGACGGAAAGCGACGAATCAAAACTCCCTTCGATTTCACCAATGTTGAAACTGACGCCGAATGCGGGCCCGGCGAGCGTAGAAGCGAGACTGACGGCCAGGGGCAGTCTTGCCCGGCGCCAGAACTGGTTTACTGAGGTCATCGACGCTACTCCATGTGCATTTTATTGTTATGGCAGTGAGTTCTGCGGCTGGATGCATGTAACGGCCGGAATACAACGATTCCAATGCCGCACGACAACCGGGCCCCCATGGCCCGAAGCACAACATCCTTGAAAAACTCTGAAAGGGACTATAGCCAGCGGTAGGTATCGCTTGATCCCTCTAAAGTGTGATTTGCATCACCAAGCCGTCTGCCACAACCCTTTCGCCACGCCGGCGAAGGCCGGCGCGAGAAGGATGGCTGAAATTCGGTAAATCACAAGTAAAGCCGCAAGATAGAGCGTTGCCGCGCCCGAACGGGCGCGGCGAGGAGCATTAGAGTGTAGACAGGAATGTGCTGTTGTTGGCCTGCCATTCGATGATGTCGATACGGATACGTTTTTTGTCGAGCTTTCCTACGCTGGTCTTGGGAATTTCAGTAACAACGGCGATCTGGCTCGGGATCGCCCACTTGCTCAAATGCCCCAGTTCGACGAAAGGCTTGAGATGCTCCTTGAGCTCTCGTGCACCAATCACATGGCCCTCATGCACCACCAACAAGGCGAATGGGCGTTCGCCCCATTGCGGGTCGGCAATGCCCACCACTGCGACTTCGCGAACCGCCGGGTGGCGGCTGACCAAGTCTTCGAGAGCCAGGGACGAGATCCATTCGCCACCGGTCTTGATCACATCCTTGATGCGGTCGCGGATATCGATCACGCCGAACGCATCCAGCGTGGCGACGTCGCCGGTGTGCATCCAGCCGCCGGCCCATAGCTCGGCACCCTTTTGAGGCTCGTTGTAATAGCCCTCGGTGAGCCAGGGCGCACGCAGTACCAGCTCGCCCTGGGTTTCGCCGTCGGCAGGCAGGAAGTTGCCGTTCGTATCCATGATCGCCGCCTCCACCAACGGTCCGGGCACGCCGGCCTTGATGCGATACGTGGTGCGCTCGTCTTCGCTGCCAGCCATCAGTTCGGCATTGAGGTGGGCGCAGGACACCAGCGGCCCGGTCTCGGACATGCCGTACGCGGCGGTCAGTTGAATGCCTCGGGCCTTGGCCGCTTCGTACAACGAGCGGTTAAGGGCACTACCGCCGATAACGATTTTCCAACCGCCAAAATCCACACCCTGGGCGGCCTTGGCGTTGAGCACCATTTGCAGAATGGTCGGCACGCAGTGGGAAAACGTGACCTTCTCCTTGCGCCACAGCTCCACCAGGTATTCAGGGTCGTAGCGCCCGGGGTAGACCTGCTTCAAGCCAAGCATGGTCGCCACATAGGGCAGGCCCCACGCGTGTACGTGAAACATTGGCGTGATCGGCATATACACGTCGTTGGTGCCCAACAGGCGCACGCTGTCGACACTGCCCATGATCGTCGCCACACCGATGGTGTGCAGCACCAATTGGCGATGGGTGAAGTACACACCCTTTGGGTTACCGGTGGTGCCGGTGGTGTAGAAGGTGGTGGCGACGGAATTTTCGTCGAAATCCTCGAAGTCGTACTTGGGGCTGGCAGCGGCCAACAGGGTTTCGTACTCACCCACCAGATTGGGTAGCTCGCAGGTCTTGGTGTCACCATCGGTAATCAACAAGGTCTTGTCGACCGTGGTCAACTGCCCGGCGATGGCCTGGTAGAGCCCCGCAAACTCACTGTTGACCAGCACGAAGCGGTCTTCGGCGTGGTTCATGGTGTAGAGAATCTGTTCCGGCGACAGGCGCACGTTGATGGTGTGGATCACCGCGCCGATCATCGGGATGGCGAACATGCATTCCAGGTAACGGTGGCTGTCCCAGTCCATTACAGCCACGGTGTCACCGGCCTTGACCCCCGCTTCGGTCAACACATTGGCCAGGCGCGCAACGCGCTCGATCAGCGTTGGGTAGGTATAGCGCAGCTTGTCGCGGTAGATGATTTCGCGGGTCTTCTCGTAGCGCGTCCCGGACATCAGCAGGCGTTTGATCAACAGCGGGTATTGGTACGCGCCTTCGGCGGGCGGGATAACTCGGGTCTGCAACATACGAATCCCTTTAATGACTGCACGGTCTTGGCTTGAAGACTTGCACTGTAGAGGGCTTATGTTTCAGCCAAATCAGCCAAAGGAATGATTTGCAGACCTGAGCAAATGCCAGATGTGGGAGGGGGCTTGCTCCCGATGGCGGCGTGTCAGCCATACATAGACTGACTGACACTCTGCTATCGGGAGCAAGCCCCCTCCCACATTTGACCGTGCCCGCTTAAGTTGGAAGCGTTACTTCATGCTGGTAAACGCCAACTTCACCCCAATCGCAATCAGCACCGCGCCCATGGTCCGATCAAACCAATGCCCCATGCGCGCAAACCCGGCGCGTACGCGCTGCTGGCTGAACAGCATGGCCACCAGGCAAAACCACAACGCCGTCGCCACCGCCAGGTACACGCCATAACCAGCCTGTACCGCCAGGGGCGTATGGGGGTTGATCACCACGGTGAACAGCGAGAGGAAGAACAATGTAGCCTTGGGGTTCAGGCCGTTGGTCACAAAGCCTGCGGTAAACGCACCCCGCGGGGTGCGCTCGCCCGCTTCTCGGTGCAACTCACCCTCGGCGGCAGGCTTGGCCGGCTGGGCGCGCAAAGCCTTGAAGCCGATATACAGCAGGTACGCCGCCGCCGCCCATTTCAATGCGTTGAACAACACGATGGACTGGGACACGATCAAGCCAATGCCCAGCAACGAATAACCTACATGCACGAAAATCGCTGTGCCGACGCCTAGGGCCGTCCAGGTTCCGGCGCGGCGCCCGTGGGTCACGCTTTCACGGACCACCACGGCGAAATCCGGGCCGGGGCTGGCCACCGCCAGCAAGTGAATCAAGGCTACGGTCAAAAACTCGGCGACGTACATGCTCACTCCATTAAGTAACTGATTATTTCATCTGATAGGCTCGGCAGATTACGCCTTCGAACCTCGCCGCAAAAGGTACAGTTGATCATGAACAATCGCCGCGCCGTCTTCCTCGATCACCCCTCCCTGGACTTGGGCGACCTTGATCTGAGCGGTTTGCGTGACTGCTTCAGCGAGTTGCAGCTGTTTGAGCAGACCACGCCGCAGAACGTGGTGGAACGCCTGCAGGGCGCTCAAGTCGCGATCAGCAACAAAATTCCGCTCACAGCGCAAACCCTGGCGGCGTGCCCTGAGCTCAAACTGATCCTGGTATCGGCCACCGGCACTAACAACGTCGATCTCGAAGCCGCACGCGCCCACGGCATCAGCGTGAGCAACTGCCAGGGTTATGGCACGCCGTCGGTGGCGCAGCACACGATCATGCTGTTGCTCAACCTGGCGACGCGCTTGAAGGACTATCAACAGGATGTGGCCGCCGGCAAATGGCAGCAGGCCAAACAGTTCTGCCTACTGGACCATCCGATTGTCGAACTGGAAGGTAAAACCCTCGGCCTGCTCGGCCATGGCGAGTTAGGCGGCGCCGTGGCGCGCCTGGCCGAAGCCTTCGGTATGCGCGTGCTGCTCGGCGCAATACCCGGGCGCCCTGCCCGCGTCGACCGCGTGCCGCTGGATGAGCTGCTCGCCCAGGTCGATGCGCTGACCCTGCACTGCCCACTCAACGAACACACCCGCGACTTTATCGGCGCCCGTGAATTGGCCCTGCTCAAGCCCGGTGCGTTTGTCGTCAACACCGCACGCGGTGGCTTGATCAATGAACAGGCCCTGGCCGATGCACTGCGCAGCGGGCATCTGGGCGGCGCCGCAACCGACGTGCTGAGTGTCGAGCCGCCGGTCAATGGCAATCCGCTGCTGGCCGATGACATCCCACGCTTGATCGTCACGCCTCACAACGCCTGGGGCAGTCGTGAAGCGCGGCAACGTATCGTCGGGCAACTGACGGAAAACGCCCGGGGCTTTTTCAGCGGCACCCCGCTGCGCGTCGTCACTTGATAAACTGCGCCCCTTTTCAAGGAGCAGACCATGGATCCGCGCAGTGAAGTACTGCTTCGCCAGGCCGAACTTTTTCAAGGCAACCTGCTGCTGGTAGGTTTGCCCGCCGACGATTTGCTCGGGCGCCTGCCCAACGCCCACGGCTGGTGCTGGCATGCCGGCGACCAGGCGGCACTGGAGGCGCGCTTCCCCGAGCGCAGCCAGTTCGGCGTGAATGCGCCCGAGCGTACGTTTGATGCGGCGGTGATCTTCCTGCCCAAGTCCAAGGATCTCACCGACTACCTGCTCAACGCCGTGGCCGCGCGCCTGCCGGGTGCCGAGCTGTTTCTGGTGGGGGAGAAAAAAGGCGGTATCGAAAGTGCCGCCAAACAGATGCTGCCCTTCGGCAAGCCGCGCAAGCTGGATAACGCGCGGCATTGCCAGTTGTGGCAGGTCACCGTGGCCAATGCTCCGCAAGCCGTGGAGTTGGAGAGCCTGGCGCAGGTCTTCGATGTGCCGCTGGCCGAAGGTCCGTTAAAGGTGGTGAGCTTGCCGGGTGTGTTCAGCCACGGGCGCCTGGACCGCGGCACCCAGCTGTTGCTGGAGCATCTGGATAAACTGCCCAGCGGGCATTTGCTCGATTTCGGTTGCGGTGCCGGTGTACTCGGCGCGGCGGTCAAGCGTCGCTACCCGCATAACACGGTGACGATGCTGGATGTGGATGCCTTCGCCGCCGCCAGCAGCCGCCTGACCCTGGCCGCAAACGGGCTGGAAGCCGAGGTGTTGACCGGTGACGGCATCGACGCGGCGCCCATGGGTTTGAACGCAATCTTGAGCAACCCGCCGTTCCATGTCGGGGTGCACACGGATTACTTCGCCACGGAAAACCTGCTGCGAAAAGCGGCCAAACATCTGGCAAAAGGCGGCGAACTTCGATTGGTTGCCAACAGTTTTCTCAAGTATCAGCCGTTGATCGAAGAGCATCTGGGCATTTGCGCGATCAAGGCCGAGGGCA
Organism: Pseudomonas khavaziana; assembly: GCF_036704165.1. Taxonomy (NCBI): domain Bacteria; kingdom Pseudomonadati; phylum Pseudomonadota; class Gammaproteobacteria; order Pseudomonadales; family Pseudomonadaceae; genus Pseudomonas; species Pseudomonas khavaziana. Next base: position 1,249,317 of record NZ_CP129946.1, on the reverse strand, counting down.
ATGGTTTTCGCATCTACCGTGCCAAGCGTCCGTGACGGGGGTTTGAAAAAGAAGGCTTGCCGAATGGGTTTTGCCTAGGCAGAATCCGCAGCGTCCTAGGGGAGTAGTCTCCCACGAGCACCATGCTCGTCCGGCATACGTCAACATACTTGGTCAGCAGACCATGGCGTATGCGACCCAGGAGTCCGCACAGACGGACCGGGGTTTGACAAGACCTATGACACGCACACCTTACCCGGGGCGGGAAGGCTGTACGTGTCATAGCCGTGTCGACCCGCCCCTGGAAGCTACCTGATGCTGGATTCACTGCTCGTTCCTACCGCAATCGTTGCCTTGGCCGAAATCGGCGACAAGACGCAACTGCTCGCGCTTATCCTTGCCGCACGCTTTCGCAAACCCTGGCCGATCATCGCCGGTATTGTCGCCGCGACCCTGGCCAACCATGCGGCGGCCGGTGCCGTGGGGGCCTGGTTCGGGAGTTTCTTCTCGGACGCAGTGCTGCACTGGATCCTCGCCGCGAGCTTCTGCGCCACGGCGCTGTGGACCCTGGTGCCAGACAAACTCGATGATGACGAAGCCAGTACCACCCGCAAGTTCGGGCCGTTCCTGACCACATTGATTGCGTTCTTCCTCGCCGAAATCGGTGACAAGACCCAGATCGCCACGGTGATGCTGGCAGCGCAATACCCGGAGTTGTGGCTGGTGATTATCGGCACCACCCTGGGCATGCTGATTGCCAACGTACCGGTGGTTCTGGCGGGGAATTTTGCCGCGGAGAAACTGCCGTTGACCTTGATTCGCCGATTGGCGGCTACGGCGTTCTTTGTACTGGCGATTGTGGCGGTGTACAAGGCCATGCAAAGCAGTGGCTGGATCTAAACCGAACACGAGGGATGGTTGGCCCTGATGCCTGTAGGAGCGAGCTTGCTCGCGAAAAACGTCAACGATAACGCGTGCTGCCTGAATAAACGCGGTGCCGGTGAGTTTTTCGCGAGCAAGCTCGCTCCTACACGGCGTCCATCAGGATTTCTTGGCCTGTTGGTACAGCGGCATCACCTTCGGAATCGCCGCCTGCAACGAAGCGATGCGGCTGTCGGAAGCCGGGTGAGTGCTCATGAACTCCGGCGGGGCACCTTCGGAAGCCTTGGCCATCTTGTTCCACAAGGTGATCGCCGCATTCGGGTTGTAGCCGGCGCGGGCCGAGAGTTCCAGGCCAATCAGGTCCGCTTCGTTCTCATTACTGCGGCTGTTGGGCAAGGTCATGCCATAGTTGGCCACGGTATCTGCCAATGCCAGGCTGTCCTGGCCAAGACCGAATATCGCCCCGGCGCCCTGCTTGGCCATCTCGATGCCGTACGCCTTGGACATGGCTTCACGCCCGTGTTCGCGCAAGGCGTGGGCGATTTCATGGCCCATCACCGCCGCCAACTCGTCATCGGTGAGCTTGAGGTTGTCGATCAACGCGCTGTACACCAGGATCTTGCCGCCCGGCCCGCAGTTGGCGTTCATCTCGTCGCTCTTGATCAGGTTCACTTCCCAGTTCCATTGCGCCGCATCCGGGCGGAAGGTGGGTGCCTGGGCAATCAGACGCTTGGCAATGGCCTGCACGCGCTTGGCGTTGGCGCTGGTCTTGTCCAAAACCCCTTTGCCGCTGGCTTCACCCAGGGTCTGCTGGTAGGACTGGGCATACATCTGGTCGACTTCCTGGCTCGACAGCATGCTGAACATGTACTGCTTGCGCTCTACCCCAACGGCGCCGCCGCTGGTGGTATTAACCGACTGACAACCCGCCAGCAGCATCGCTGCAACCAAACCACTTACCACCAATGACTTCTTCATGAACACGCTCCCTGAACACATGGCGCGTATCGTAGGCGGTCGTTTGTATCCGCGCCAGATACATCAGACATTTAACTGCTGAATTTCGGACACATCCCACAGTGCAGATGACCTGGCAGGCATCGGCTCAAGCCGGGGTCAGGCACTCCGGCCCGTTGAGCTTCGGATCATTGACCATATTGGCCAGCACGCGCTCGCGTAATGCGGCGGGCTCACCGACCAGCAAGCCCTGCAACACATGCAGCGGCGTCTCGGGATCGAGCCACGCCGCCTGCCCTGCCGCATCCAGGATCAATGGGCGTCGCTGGCTCTGCGCCGCCTGGGTGATCACCGCCGTACTCAGCCACACCTGTTCCTGCACCGGATATGCTTCCCAGATCGCGGCAAAAAACAGTGTGGAACCCTCCCCCGGTGTCAGCCAATACGGGCGCTTGCGCTGGGTGCCGCGCCACTCGTAGAAACCGTTGGCCGGCAGCAGGCAGCGACGCTGGCGAAAGGCTTCGCGGAACATCGGTTGCTCGGCCAGGGTTTCGGCGCGGGCATGGGCCGGGGTGCGGGAAAGGTCGGTGAGCCAGGGCGGCGTAAGGCCCCAACGGGCACGGGCCAGGGTGAGCTGCCCCTCGTTCAGGCGCTGGATCAGCACCGAATCATTGGGAGAGATATTCCACTGGGCCTGCTGGTCGGCAGGGAAGCCGGGCAAGGCAGCAAAGGCGGGGTTCCAGCGAAACAGGGCATAACGTCCACACATGGGGCAACACGACTCTTGGGGTAAACCGACCGACAGCCTAACAGACCAATACGTCGGGGAAGCTGTCGGGTTCATCACCGGGCAGCGGTTGCGCACCGATATAGGCAGTGATCAGCTCGCGGGCACAGGCGGCCTGGTCATTGTCGACTTCAAGCCCAAGCAAGCCAAAGATCGGCAGTTCGCCGGTGCCACCGAGCAAATGGCGGCCCACCAAGTGCGCCTCGATTCCTTCGCTGGCAAGCATCTGTTGCAGCAGCTCGGCTTCCATCAGGTTTTCCGGTTCATAGATTCGCTGCATGGGCGTACCTGTCATTCATTTTCACTGCGGGTTTCAAGCATCCACTCGTCACCATGGACTTGCAGGTCGAACGTGATCGGCCGGCAACACACTTGGCAGTCTTCTATATAGGACTGGTCACCACCAGACAAATCCACCGTTGTCTCGACCGTTTCGCCACAATAAGGACAATCGTACAGCGCAGTTTCCAGCATCGCAGTCTCCAAGGTGACTTGTGCGTATAATCGCCGGTCTATTTACAGGGCTATTTCCGGCTGAGCCAGTTTACTCACGCCGCTCCTGCTATTTCCTTTACTTACCCTAGCCGTTTCTAACAAGAGAGCATGATGGGCGAATTCGATACCATCCGACCTTACAACGACAGCGAAGTCCCGGCAGTGCTGGCGCGCCTGTTCAGTGACAAGGCCTTTCTGGACATCCTGACTCATTTCCGCTTCCCGCGATTTGCCGGCGCCCTGGGCTGGTTGCTCAAGCCGATGATCGCACGCAAATTGCGCCGCGAGTTTGCCGGCGTCACCACCGTGGCCACGCTGCAGGACAAAGTCGAGTATTACGTCGACCACACCATTGACCGGGCGACCGACGGCGTGACCTACACCGGCGTCGAACAGCTCAAATCCGGCACCGCCTATCTGTTTTTGGCCAACCACCGCGACATCGTGATGGACCCGGCCTTCGTCAACTATGCCGTGTACCACGCCGGCCTGCCGACGCCACGCATCGCCATCGGCGACAACCTGCTGCAAAAGCCGTTTGTCAGCGACCTTATGCGCTTGAACAAGAGCTTTATCGTGCACCGTTCGATTACCGGGCGAAAGGAGAAGATGGCGGCCTATAACCTGCTGTCGGCCTATATCAACCATTCGATCCGCAACGACTGCCAGTCGATCTGGATTGCCCAGGCCGAAGGCCGGGCCAAGGATGGCGATGACCGCACTGAATCGGCAATCCTCAAAATGTTCCATGTCAGCCGCAAGGACGAGCCGTTTGCCGAGGTCATCCAGTCGTTGAACCTGACGCCGGTGTCCATCAGCTACGAGTACGACCCTTGCGACGCCGCCAAGGCCCGCGAGCTGTATATCCGCGCCACCACCGGCACCTACGCCAAGGCACCGGGTGAGGACGATGTGAGCATTGCATTGGGCATCACCGGCTACAAGGGCCGGGTGCATGTGAATTTTGCGCCGCCGATCACCGAGCGCTTCGAAGATACCAAGCTGCTGGCAGTGGAAATGGATCGGCAGATCCTCGGCGGTTACCGGCTGTTCCCGGTGCATTACCTGGCGTACGCGCAATGGAGTGAAGCCGACCCGCAGTTGCAGGTGCCCAAGGCCGCCGATGTATTCCCGGCCGATGAGCTGGCCAAGGCCAAGGCGGAATGGGAACGACGCCTGAACGAATGCCCGGCGGAGCACCGGCCTTATCTGGTGGTGCAGTATGCGACGCCGGTGCGTAATCAGTATCGGGTCAAGGCCGGAATTCCCCTGTAAACACTCATCCAAATGTGGGAGAGGGGGGCAGCCCTAATACCTGTAGGAGCGAGCTCGCTCGCGAAAAACGTCAACGATAACGCGTGCTTTCTGAATAAACGCGGCGCCTTTGAGTTTTTCACGAGCAAGCTCGCTCCTACAAGTGGGTGCTGAGCCAGGAGGCGGCCAGGGCCAGGCCAAGGCAGGCGAACCCAACCCGGTAAGACTGGCGATGCGCCCGTTCGGTGCGGGTGTCCAAAAAGAGCATCGGCTGGTCAATCGCACGCTCTTCGCTGCGCATGGCCAGGTCGGCCATTGCGCGTTGCGCGTGCAGGCGGGTGATGAACAGCACCAGGGCGCCCGAGCAGGCAACCAGCAGGGCAACAGCATTGATGAACAGTGCAGGCAGCGCCATCGCAAACCTCAGCGGATCAGTGTTCGGGTATCAGTCCAGATACAAAGCTGAACGATAGTCGCCTCCTGCGTCTTTGATACTCCCTTCCCGTGGACGACTAATGTATCCAGTAATTTACAGCGTCACCTGAACGTCACCTTAACAAGCCACCCTGTTGCCCTTCGACGCTTGAGGAGCTTGTCATGTTGCATGCGCAAAACCAGGATCGACTGTATCTGATCGCCCAAAGCGATGAGCAAGAGGCGCTGATCGGCAGCCTCGCGTTCAACGTCCAGGACCGCCACTGGCTGGTGTATTGCGCCCTCGGCGGGCACCAGCATGCCGACCTGCCGGAGCTGGATTTGCTTACCGGCGTGAGTGTGCTGGACTTTTATGTCGATACGGCGGCCTGACCAAACCGCAGGCATAAAAAAACCGGGCTCATCGCTGAGCCCGGTTTTTTTGCGGACAGCTTATTGCGCGCTGAGCAATTGGCCGATGCTTGGGTCCTTGAACAGGCGGGTCAAGGCATCACTGAGCACGTCGCTGACCAACTTGGTGTTGGTTTCCTGGTTGGGCGACATCCCGAAGCGCTGGTTGAGCGAGGCGGCGTAGCGGCCGCTGTAGCGGCGGGTACCGGCGCTGACGTCGGACTTGAAGGTCGCACCGATGGACGCTTCGGTCACATACAGGCCTTCCTTGGGCGACTGATATTTCAGCTCGGCCAGGGTCACAGTCAGTTGCGGCACGCCTGGGGAGTTGGTCGGGGTAAAGCCCAGCAAGCGCACGGCGGCTTCAGCCTGGGCCTGCAACTTGGGCAGCACGTCCTGGCCGGTCACCGAAATCAGCGCCGTCTCAGGGTACAGGCCGCCACGCGAACCCAGGGTCGGCGACGGGCGACCGTCTACCACCCGCACCGACACCGGCTGGCCATGGCCTACCGCGGCCAATGGCGCAGTGACTTTAGGCTGCGGGCTGAGTTGTTGCGGGCTGTTGGCGCAGCCAACCAGGGTCAAACTGGTCACAGTGATCAAACCGAACAACAGGCGTTGCAACATACTCATTTCTCCAGGACTGGGTGCAGACAGGCCGCCAGTATAACGGTGCACGCGCGCCACTCACCAGCGATCCTGAACGGCGGCTGAAGGCAGGGGGCAAATTACAAATTCGCATAAATTCGTCACCCCAGTGTCATGCCACACTGGCAACCTTCAAGCATGTAACGCAATAGGTACACAGCCATGCGCCTTCTCAAGACCCTGTTTATGACACACACCCGTCACCGCCACTTCGCCCTGCTCGATGCCCAAGGCCATTGCCAGGCATTCAAGCAGTGCAGCCTGCCGCCGGTCGGTGAAGGCTGGGTCGAAGTGACAGAGACTCACCTGGGCTGGATGCACCGCCCACTGCCGGCCAGCGCCCGGGTCAGCCCACAGGTTTTTCGCCCACGGCACCGGCAAGTGTTGGCCTCCTGACCGAGGCGCTAATAAAAGTCATAAAACACGCCCATTTCCTTGGCGTTCTTCGCTACAATCTCCCCCCGATTATAAGGACGTCTCCTGATCGGGCCTCGCAGCATCGTTAATGCCCAGGCATTAGCCCCCAAAATCGCCCACAGAGAGCCGCCCACACAGATCGAGTGAAGCTGGCGTGCTTGCTGTTTCCTTTGCAAACCACCCGTCTTTGTCGAATCTGCCAGAGCTGCCATTGCGCTCGGCCACTTGAGTTGTTTGCCCGTTTTGCCGCATGTCGGCAGAGGTTTGCGGGCCAGGTGCCAGGCTGGGCAGCCCTTTTTTGAGGTTCACGTCTTCAAAAGAGCGTGAAAAAACGGGTTTTCACAACTTCACAAGAGTGTGGCGAGCAAATGAATAGTTTGGCGTTTGTACAAGCACCATCAGCGTCTGGGGCAGCCCAATTACACAGGATCGAGCCTTCTTCAAAAACCGGAGCTTGAGCCTGTCCGCTACGGATTGGTTGCACGAATCGCACGCTTTGACCATAAGTCGAATTGCCACAGGCGCCCATGAATGCGTTCATAGGCAGATTAGCCCGGCAGGAAGCGTGTGCTGAAGTTGCAAAGAATTGCGAAACGGACATGGCGATCCTGGCCATGGGTAACCTGGGGCAACACGTGAACCGCCCCGTCACTCCTGGCAGCCATGCCGTCAATTTGGTGCTGCAGATTTTGGAGACGCGTTAAATGGCGCATAACGAAGCAGTCGACGTAGTACTGGTAGGGGCCGGCATCATGAGTGCCACCCTGGCCGTACTGCTCAAGGAGCTCGACCCTGGCCTCAAGCTGGAAGTCGTTGAGCTGATGGATTCGGGTGCCGCGGAGAGTTCCAACCCGTGGAACAACGCAGGCACCGGCCACGCCGGGCTGTGTGAGCTGAACTACACGCCGCAGGCCGCCGATGGCTCCATCGATATCAAGAAAGCCGTACACATCAACACCCAGTTCGAGGTGTCGAAGCAATTCTGGGCGTACCTGACCAAGAAGGGCACTTTTGGCTCTTCCAAGTCGTTCATCAGCCCGGTTCCGCACCTGAGTTTCGTGCAGGGCGACAAAGGCGTGTCCTTCCTCAAGAAGCGCTTTGAGACCCTCAGCCAGCACCACGCGTTTTCGGATATGCACTACACCGAAGACCGCAGCGAAATGGCCGAGTGGATGCCGCTGATGATGCCGGGCCGCCCGCTCGACGAAAAAATCGCCGCCACTCGCGTGATGAACGGCACTGATGTCAACTTTGGCGCACTGACCAATCAGCTGCTTGGCCACCTGACCAGTTCACCGGACGCCCAGGTCAAATACTGCAAGCGCGTCACCGGCCTCAAGCGCAACGGTGCCGGCTGGACCGTGAGCATCAAGGACGTCAACAGCGGCAACAGCCGTGATGTCGACGCCAAATTTGTATTCCTCGGCGCCGGCGGTGCGGCGCTGCCGCTGCTGCAAGCCTCGGGCATCGAGGAAAGCAAGGGCTTCGGCGGCTTCCCGGTCAGCGGCCAGTGGCTGCGTTGTGATAACCCGGAAGTGGTCAAGCAACATCAGGCCAAGGTGTATAGCCAGGCAGCCGTGGGCTCGCCGCCCATGTCGGTGCCACACCTGGACACCCGCGTGGTGGATGGCAAGAAATCCCTGCTGTTCGGGCCTTATGCCGGCTTCACCACCAAGTTCCTCAAGCACGGCTCGTTCCTTGACCTGCCGATGTCGATTCGCGCCGGCAACATCGGCCCGATGCTGGCCGTGGCCCGCGACAACATGGACCTGACCAAGTACCTGGTCAGCGAAGTACGCCAGTCCATGGAACAGCGCCTGGAATCCCTGCGCCGCTTCTACCCCGAGGCGAAAGCCGAGGACTGGCGCCTGGAAGTGGCCGGCCAGCGGGTGCAGATCATCAAGAAAGACCCGAAGAAAGGCGGCGTGCTGCAATTCGGCACCGAGCTGGTGGCAGCCAAGGATGGTTCACTGGCGGCGCTGTTGGGCGCGTCCCCGGGTGCCTCCGTTACCGTGTCGATCATGCTCGAACTGATTGAGCGCTGCTTCCCGCAGAAAGCGGCCGGTGAATGGGCGACCAAGCTGCACGAGATCTTCCCGGCACGGGAAAAGGTCCTGGAGACCGATGCAGAGCTGTATCGCAAGATCAACACGCAGAACAACATCAGCCTGGAACTGGTGGAACCTGTAGCAGCGAGCTCGCTCGCGAAAAACGATAACGATAGCGCAGCTCATCTGGTTTGACGCGGCGCTCTCAGGTTCTTCGCGAGCAAGCTCGCTCCTACAGTTGAAAGCGAAACGCCCCGGACTCTTATGAGGCCGGGGCGTTTTTTTGTGGCTCGGATAATCAGCCGCGGGCTTTGTCGATCAACTCGATGTATTCAGCGGCGTTGCGCTGGTCCTTGATCAGGTCGACGAAGGTCTGGCCATGCTCATCCTGGCCATCCAGGTCCAGGCCTGCTTCTTTGAAAAAGCCCAGGAAACGCTCGAAATCGTCGATACGCAGGCCGCGATAGGCCTTGATCAGTTTGTGCAGGGACGGCGAAGTCGCATCAACCGGCTCGAAGTCCAGGAACAACTTGATTTGGTCGTCACCGATCTCGTCGCCAATCACCTGTTTCTTATCTTTACGCATTACCGACTCCAGCCTGCAGACATTTACACGGGATTTGAAGTCTACCTGCGCGATGCAGTATGTGGGAGGGGCTTAATCGAACTGGGCAAGCATCCAGCGGTGATACTCAGCCATACCCGCCTCGCCTTCACGGGGTGCCCAACTGGCCAGCTCGCCTTCGCCAACCGGACGGTAAGGGCCCGCCTTGCATTCAAACATCACGCTGTCCGGCTCCAGCACCACCAGGCCGTGAAACACTCCTGGCGACAGGTCGACGCCCTGGCACTCGCCTCCAGCCTGAAGCACACGCTTGCTCAACACCTCGCCCGTTTCGCTGAAAATCAGGATGCCCAAGCGGCCTTTGAGCACCAGCAGGGTTTCAGCTTTATCAGCGGTCAGGTGGCGATGAGGCTGCACATAAGTGTTGGGCTGCAAGCCAACTGCCATGCGATGACAAGGCTCTTGCATCTGATGAAAGTTGACGTTCTGACGGCCACGGGGATTAGCGGCCGCTTTCTCGGCCAACTCAGCAAACAGGGTCTGATCAAGAAAGCGGGCCATCATTTACATTCCTTTAACGGCAAAAATGCCATTGGCGTTACGCCAGTAACCCTTGTAGTCCATGCCATAACCGAAGATATAGCGGTCGATGCACGGCAACCCGACGAAGTCGGCTTTCAGCTCAGGACGGGCCTTGCGGTCGTGGTCTTTGTCGATCAGTACGGCGGTATGCACTTTACGCGCGCCGGCGTGTTTGCAAAAGTCGATGATCGCACCCAGGGTGTGGCCTTCATCGAGAATGTCATCGATGATCAGCACATCGCGATCGATAAACGAGACTTCCGGCTTGGCCTTCCAGAACAGATCGCCGCCGCTGGTTTCATTGCGATAGCGGGTAGCGTGCAGGTAGGAAGCTTCCAACGGGAATTGCAGGTGTGTGAGCAATTTGCCGGCGAAGATCAGGCCACCGTTCATCACGCAGAAGACCACCGGGTTGGTGTCGGCCATTTCGCGGGTGATGTGCGCGCCAACCTTGGCGATCGCTGCTTCGACTTGCGCTTCGGTGTACAGGCAGTCAGCCTCGTGCATGATTTGACGGATATGCTCGAGATCAGCAGACATGGCGCTCTCCAAGGGGTGCTGTGGCAAGAAAAGCGGGCGAAGGTACGCTTCTCGTGCGCTCCAATCAAGCCTTTATGGACTAACGTACTTGATGTCTATAGGACAACACCCTCGGATAGATTAATCTAGGCCGGTTTTTTTGCCCGCCGCCGGAGCCTTTCCCATGCCCACTCGCGAGATCCGCCACCCGCTGATCCGACACAAACTCGGCCTTATGCGCCGTGCCGACATTAGCACGAAGAATTTCCGTGAGCTTGCTCAGGAAGTCGGAGCGCTGCTCACTTACGAAGCCACCAAGGATTTACCCCTGGAGACCTACGAGATCCCCGGTTGGGCCGGTCCCGTACAAGTGGAGAAAATCGCCGGTAAGAAAATTACCGTCGTGCCGATCCTGCGCGCCGGTATCGGCATGCTCGAAGGCGTCCTCAGCCTGATCCCGGGCGCCAAGGTCAGCGCCGTGGGCGTAGCCCGCAATGAAGAAACCCTGCAGGCCCACACCTACCTGGAAAAACTCGTCCCGGAAATCAACGAACGCCTGGCCATGATCATCGACCCGATGCTCGCCACCGGCAGTTCCATGGTCGCAACCATCGACCTGCTGAAAAAAGCCGGCTGCCGAGACATTCGCGCCATGGTGCTGGTGGCCGCGCCCGAAGGTATCGCCGCCGTCGAGAAGGCTCACCCTGATGTGCAGATCTACACTGCGTCCATCGATGAGCGCCTGAACGAGCACGGCTACATTATCCCAGGCCTGGGCGATGCCGGTGACAAGATCTTCGGCACCAAGCAGAAGGACGCGTGAGCATGCAGGATGAATTCAACGACCCGCTTTGGCGCCAGATCCTGTCTGGCGCACAGATGCTCTTCGTAGCATTTGGCGCGCTGGTGTTGATGCCGCTGATCACAGGTCTTGATCCAAACGTCGCACTGTTCACCGCAGGCCTGGGCACGTTGCTGTTCCAGGTGGTGACAGGGCGGCAGGTGCCGGTCTTCCTGGCATCGAGCTTCGCCTTTATCACCCCGATCATTCTCGCCAAGGGCCAGTTCGGCCTGGCGGCGACCATGGGTGGGGTGATGGCGGCAGGTTTTGTCTACACGTTCCTGGGCTTGGCCGTGAAGGTCAAGGGCACCGGGTTTATCGACCGGCTGTTGCCACCCGTGGTGATCGGCCCGGTGATTATTTCCATCGGCCTGGCCATGGCACCGATTGCCGCCAATATGGCCATGGGCAAGTCCGGCGACGGTGCCGAGTTGATCCATTACCAGACGGCGATGCTGATTTCGATGCCAGCGCTGCTCACCACCTTGATCGTCGCGGTGTTCGGCAAAGGCATTTTCCGCCTGGTGCCGATCATTTCCGGGGTGCTGGTAGGGTTTGCCATGTCGTTCTACTTTGGCGTGGTCGACACCGCAAAGATCGCCGCTGCGCCCTGGTTCGCCCTGCCCCACTTCACCGCGCCGGAGTTCAACTGGCAGGCGATCCTGTTCATCGTCCCAGTGGCCCTGGCCCCGGCGATCGAGCATATCGGCGGTGTGATTGCAGTAGGCAGCGTGACCGGCCGTGATTACCTGAAAAAGCCTGGCCTGCACCGCACGTTGCTGGGTGACGGCATTGCCACCACGGCAGCGGGAATGTTTGGCGGCCCGCCGAATACCACCTACGCCGAAGTGACCGGCGCAGTGATGCTGACCAAGAACTACAACCCGAAGATCATGACCTGGGCGGCGGTGTTTGCCATCAGCCTGGCGTTTATCGGCAAGTTCGGCGCACTGCTGCAGAGCATCCCTGTACCGGTGATGGGCGGGATTCTATGCCTGCTGTTCGGTTCGATTGCCGCAGTGGGGATGAACACGCTGATTCGCCACAGAATCGACCTGGGTGAAGCACGCAATCTGGTGATTGTGTCGGTGACCCTGGTGTTCGGGATTGGCGGTGTGTTGGTCGGCACCGGCACCGGCCCGGATGATTTCGGCCTCAAGGGCATTGCCCTGTGTGCGGTGGTAGCGATTGGTCTGAACCTGCTGCTGCCGGGCAATGATGGCTGGAAGAACAAGAAGCCGGATGAGCCGCTGATCTAACCGACACTGTAGAACCCAATGTGGGAGGGGGCTTGCTCCCGATAGCGGAGTGTCAGTCAACAGAGATAGTGACTGATACACCGCAATCGGGAGCAAGCCCCCTCCCACATTTGATTTTCAGCGTCTGTCAGAGCTCGCCGAGCCCGTCGATCAGCGCCTGGTTCTGCTCCGGCGTACCGATGCTGATCCGCAGGAACTGGGCGATCCGCTCCTGCTTGAAGTGCCGCACAATCACCCCTTGCTCACGCAACCTGGCCGCCAGGCCGGCTGCGTCGTGTTGCGGGTGGCGAGCGAAGATGAAGTTGGCCGCTGATGGCAACACGTCAAAGCCTTTAGCCTGCAACTGCGCAACGAGCTTCTCGCGACTGTCGATCACCAACTGGCAGGTCTTCGCGAAATACTCACGGTCATCGAACGCCGCCGCCGCACCGACAACCGCCAGGCGATCCAGCGGGTAGGAGTTAAAGCTGTTCTTGACCCGCTCCAGCGCCTCGATCAGGTCTGGGTGGCCCACGGCCAGGCCCACACGCAAACCGGCCAGTGAGCGCGATTTGGACAGGGTCTGGGTCACCAGCAGGTTCGGGTAACGGTCTACCAGGCTGATGGCGGTCTCGCCGCCGAAGTCGATGTAGGCCTCATCGATCACGACGACCGAGTCCGGGCTGGCCTTGAGGAGCTGCTCCACCGCATCCAGCGCCAGTACGCAGCCGGTCGGCGCGTTCGGGTTGGGGATGATGATCCCGCCGTTGGGCTTGGCGTAGTCCGCCACGCGGATCTGGAACTGTTCATCCAACGGCACGGCGTCGAACTGGATGCCGTACAAGCCGCAGTACACCGGGTAAAAGCTGTAGCTGATATCCGGGAACAGCAGTGGCAGATCGTGCTGGAACAGACCATGAAAGATGTGCGCCAGGACTTCATCGGAACCGTTACCGAGGAACACCTTGTCGGCATCGATTGCGTAATACTTGGCCACGGCCTGCTTGAGCAGGTCGCTGTTGGGGTCCGGGTACAAGCGCAGGTTGTCGTTCAGCTCGGCCTGCATGGCCGCCAGCGCCTTGGGCGATGGGCCATAAGGGTTTTCATTGGTGTTGAGCTTGACCAGCTTGGTCAGCTTCGGTTGCTCACCGGGTACGTAAGGCACGAGGTCCTTGACGAAAGGGCTCCAGAATTTGCTCATGCCTCAGTTCCCCTTCTCGTCAAGAATGCGATATTCAGCGCTGCGTGCGTGGGCACTCAAGGATTCACCACGGGCCAGCACCGAAGCGGTCTTGCCCAGTTCGGAAGCGCCTTGGGGTGAACAGAAGATGATCGACGAGCGCTTCTGGAAGTCGTACACCCCCAGTGGCGATGAGAAGCGCGCGGTGCCCGAGGTCGGCAGCACGTGGTTAGGCCCGGCACAGTAGTCACCCAGGGCTTCGCTGGTGTGGCGCCCCATGAAGATCGCCCCAGCGTGACGAATCGACGGCAGCCAGGCCTGTGGGTCCGCTACGGACAGCTCAAGGTGCTCCGGCGCGATGCGGTTGGCCACCTCGATGGCCTGCTCCATGTCACGTACCAGGATCAGCGCACCGCGGCCATTGATCGACTTCTCGATGATTTCGGCACGCTCCATGGTCGGCAGCAGCTTATCAATGCTGGCGGCAACCTTGTCGAGGAACTCGGCGTCGGGGCTGACCAGGATCGCCTGGGCGTCTTCGTCGTGCTCGGCCTGGGAGAACAGGTCCATGGCGATCCAGTCCGGGTCGGTCTGGCCGTCACACACCACGAGGATTTCCGAGGGGCCGGCGATCATGTCGATGCCGACCTGGCCGAAAACATGGCGCTTGGCCGTGGCGACATAGATATTGCCGGGGCCGACCACCTTGTCGACCTTCGGCACGCTTTCGGTGCCATAGGCCAGCGCCGCGACGGCTTGGGCGCCACCGATGGTGAATACGCGGTCGACGCCGGCGATGCAGGCGGCGGCCAGCACCAGCTCGTTGATCTCGCCACGCGGGGTCGGTACCACCATGACCACTTCGGTTACGCCCGCGACCTTGGCCGGAATTGCATTCATCAGCACCGACGACGGATAAGAAGCCTTGCCGCCCGGTACATACAGGCCAGCCCGGTCCAGCGGCGTGACCTTCTGGCCCAGCACGGTGCCATCGGCCTCGGTGTAGCTCCAGGAGTCCTGCTTCTGTTTTTCGTGGTAGCTGCGTACCCGAGTCGCTGCCACTTCCAAGGCTTCGCGCTGGGCGATGGTGATGCGTGTCAGCGCCAGCTCCAGGCGTTCGCGAGGCAGGATCAGGTCAGCCATGGACTTGACGTCCAGGCCGTCGAACTGACGGGTGAAGTCCACCAGCGCAGCGTCACCGCGCTCGCGCACGGCCTTGATAATATCGAGCACGCGCTGGTTGACCGAATCGTCGGACACGCTTTCCCAGCTCAGCAGATGATCCAGATGATGGGCGAAATCCGGGTCGGCAGCGTTGAGTCGGGCAATTGCAGTGGACGTGGTCATAGCGAGGGCCTCATAGGATTGGCAAAAACTCAGGCGCCCTAAACTACCGTTCGCTCCGCTTGGGCACCTGAGAATTCTGGCTATGAGGCGGATAGACGGGCGCAGCCTTTAGGCTACGCGGGTGAGTCAACCGCGGTGTCGAGACTCCACTGCCTTGCGCAGGGTGTCGATCAACGCCTGGATACGGGCGTGTTGCATCTTCATCGACGCTTTGTTGACGATCAGGCGGGAGCTGATGTCGGCAATGAAATCCTGCGGTTCCAAACCGTTGGCGCGCAGGGTGTTGCCGGTGTCGACCACGTCGATGATCTTGTCGGCCAGGCCAATCAGCGGTGCCAGCTCCATCGAGCCGTAGAGCTTGATGATATCGACCTGGCGGCCTTGTTCGGCGTAGTAGCGCTTGGCGACGTTGACGAATTTGGTGGCGACCCGCAGGCGGCCCTTGGGCTCGACATCGCCGACACGGCCGGCGGTCATCAGCTTGCACAGGGCAATACGCAGGTCCAATGGCTCGTAGAGGCCCTGGCCACCGTATTCCATCAGTACGTCCTTGCCGGCCACACCCAGGTCGGCGGCACCATGTTCAACGTAGGTCGGCACGTCGGTAGCCCGCACGATCAGCAGACGCACGTCGTCCTGGGTCGTGGGGATGATCAGCTTGCGGCTCTTGTCCGGATTCTCGGTCGGCACGATGCCCGCTTCAGCCAGAAGCGGCAACGTGTCGTCAAGGATGCGGCCCTTGGACAGTGCGATGGTCAACATGGGAACGTCAGTCCTTCATCAGGCTATTGCGGCCCGGTCGCAAATGGCGCCGGACACAGATCGAGGCCATGACAGCCTCGATTTGAAACAAACCAGTTAACAACAAACTGTGGCGAGGGAGCTTGCTCCCGCTGGGACGCGAAGCGGCCCTCGAAGAGCGGGACTGCTATGCAGTCCAGCGGGAGCAAGCTCCCTCGCCACAAACAGGGACTAGCCCGGTACGCGGCGGATTTTTGCGCCGAGCATCTGCAGTTTTTCCTCGATGCACTCGTAGCCACGGTCTATGTGGTAGATGCGGTCGATCAGGGTGTCGCCTTCGGCACACAGTGCCGAGATCACCAGGCTGGCCGAGGCACGCAGGTCGGTAGCCATCACTGGCGCGCCCTTGAGCTTGTCGATGCCGGTGACGATGGCGGTATTGCCTTCGACCTGGATCTTGGCGCCCATGCGGTGCAGTTCATACACATGCATGAAGCGGTTTTCGAAGATGGTCTCGATCACGGCACCGGTGCCTTCGGCAATCGCGTTCAGGGAGATGAACTGCGCCTGCATGTCGGTCGGGAAGGCCGGGTATGGAGCGGTACGCACGTTGACGGCCTTTGGCCGCTTACCGTGCATGTTGAGCTCGATCCAGTCTTCACCGGTGGTGATTTCTGCGCCGGCTTCCTTGAGTTTTTCCAGGACGGCTTCAAGGATGGTCGGATCGGTGTCCTTGACCTTCACACGACCACCGGTGACGGCAGCGGCGACCAGGTAGGTACCGGTCTCGATACGGTCCGGCATGACTTTATAGGTGGCAGTGTGCAGACGCTCTACACCATCAATGGTGATGGTGTCGGTGCCAGCACCGGAAACTTTCGCACCCATGGCGTTGAGGAAGTTGGCCAGGTCGACCACTTCCGGCTCACGTGCGGCGTTTTGCAGCACGCTGCGGCCTTTGGCCAGGGCAGCGGCCATCATGATGTTCTCGGTACCGGTTACGCTGACGGTATCAAAGAAGAAGTTCGCACCACGCAGGCCGCCTTCCGGCGCCTTGGCCTTGATATAGCCGCCTTCGACGTCGATGACTGCGCCCATGGCTTCCAGGCCACGGATGTGCAGGTCGACCGGACGCGAACCAATGGCGCAACCGCCAGGCAGGGCCACTTCGGCTTCACCGAAACGGGCAACCATCGGGCCGAGTACCAGGATCGACGCACGCATGGTTTTCACCAATTCGTACGGAGCGATCAAAGTCTTGATGGTTCGCGGGTCGATTTCGACTGACAGTTTCTCGTCGATCACAGGCTCAATGCCCATGCGACCGAACAGCTCAATCATGGTGGTGATGTCGTGCAGGTGCGGCAGGTTGGCCACCGTCACCGGGCCGTCGCACAACAGGGTTGCTGCCAGGATCGGCAAGGCGGAGTTTTTCGCACCGGAAATGCGGATCTCGCCATCGAGGCGGGCACCGCCGGTAATAATCAATTTATCCATAAGAATCTCGACGCCTTGGGGGCTCAGGTGCGCTCGGCCCAGGCCGCGCGGCTGAAAAATTTCATAGTGACCGCGTGGATGCTGCCATCGGTGATCCACGGGTTCAAATGGGCATAGATCTGCTGTTGACGCTTGACCGGGCTCATTTTCGCCAGTTCATCGCTAATCACATTCAGCTGGAAGTTGCAGCCTTCGCCTTCAACTTCTACGTTCGTATCCGGCAGCTTTCCTTCAAGGAAGCTTTTAACTTCTAGGGCCTGCATGCTCAACCTCTATCGGCGCCCAGTGCGCACGGGTCGCACATCATACAAAAAAGCCCCGCGCCTGCGAACCCCGCATAGCAGGACTCTGACGGGGGGCTTTCCTGAAAGTGTGTCTTAAGGATGCGCCAGCAGCTCGGTCAGACCAGAAACCTGGGCGATCTCACGCATGTCTTCGGGCAATGCGCGGATGCTGACCGGCTTTCTGGCCGCCTCGGCATCGCGCATGAAGCACAGCAACAACGACAGGCCGACACTGCTGGATTTAGTCACCGCCGAGCAATCGAGCACCACTTCGGGCGCCTTGCTGGCCTTGATCAGCGCCTGGCCCTGCTTACGCAGGTCAGGCCCGGTACGGTAATCCAGCACGCCGCTGAGGAACAGCTCGCCGGCGTCGCCGATACGAACAGCCGACTCGGTCATTGCGCAGGCTTCCCGGCAGCTTTGTCGGTTTCTTCCTTGGCCTTGGCCACTTCACCGGCCCAACCATTGATGGTCTTGTCCAGGTCATTGCCATTGCGCTGCATCGCATCGGCGAACTGGTCACGGAACAGCTTGCCGATGTTGATGCCGTTGATGACCACGTTGCGTAGCTTCCACTCACCGTTGATTTTCGTCAGGGTGTAGGACACCGGATAGATCGCGCCATTGCTGCCCGAGACCTTCATGCCGACCTCGGCACGGTCGCCCGACTCCTCCTTGGCAGGGTCAACGACGATGCCCTGGTTGTTGTATTCCAGCAGAGCGTTGCCGTAGAACTGGAACAGGCCACGCTTGAAGTTTTCCTGGAACGTCTGCATCTGCGCCGGGGTTGCCTTGCGCGAATACTTGACCGTCATGATGCTTTTGGAAATGCCTTCGGCATCGACCACCGGGCCAACAATGGTGTTGAGTGCTTGGTAGAACCGGGAAGGGTCTTGTTTGTACTGCTCTTTGTTAGCCTTCAGGTCGGCCAGCATCCGGCTGGTCGTGTCCTGCACCAAATCGTGCGCAGAACCTGCCGCGTTGGCCATCAGCGGCAACGCTGCAAGCAGTACCAGCAGGCCACGTCGCAAGGTAGAGATCATGAACAGATTCCTCATTTAGCGTCTTTATTGACCGTATTGAGCAGGAATTTACCGATCAGGTCTTCAAGCACCAGCGACGACTGCGTGTCGTGGATGGTCGAACCATCCTTGAGCAGGGCTGTTTCCCCGCCCACGCTGACACCGATGTATTTCTCGCCCAGCAGACCCGCAGTGAGGATAGATGCCGTGGAGTCAGTCGGCAGATTATCTACCTTCTTGTCCAACTGCATGGTCACCCGCCCGGTGAAGCTGTCGCGATCCAGATCGATTGCCGTGACCTTGCCGATGGTAACGCCGGCCATGGTCACTTTAGCTCTGACCGTCAAACCGGCGATATTGTCGAAGTACGCGTAAAGTTTATATGTATCGGCGGTGGGGCTGGCCGAAAGGCCGCTGACTCGCAGGGCCAACAACAGTAAAGCCAGGATGCCAGCCAGCAAGAAAAGGCCGACACCGATTTCCACAGTGCGGTTTTGCATCAGAAATCTCCAAACATCAAGGCGGTCAAAATGAAGTCAAGGCCCAGTACCGCCAACGAGGCGTACACAACGGTCTTGGTGGTGGCGCGACTGATCCCTTCTGAGGTGGGCTCGCAGTCATAGCCTTGGAATACGGCGATCCAGGTCACCACAAAGGCAAAGACAATGCTCTTTATGATGCCGTTGAGCACGTCACCGGTGAAGGTCACGCTGTTTTGCATGTTGGCCCAGTAGGAGCCGTCATAGACGCCCAACCAGTCAACCGCCACCCACGAACCACCCCAGATACCCACCACGCTGAAAATCATCGCCAGCAATGGCAGGGAAATGAAGCCGGCCCACAGGCGCGGGGCAACAATGTACTTGAGCGGGTCCACGCCGATCATTTCCAGGCTGGACAGCTGCTCGGTGGACTTCATGTTGCCGATTTCGGCGGTCAACGCCGAACCTGCACGCCCCGCGAACAACAAGGCGGTGACCACCGGGCCAAGCTCACGCAGCAGGGTCAGGGCCACCATCTGGCCTACCGCCTGCTCCGAACCGTAGCTGGACAGGATGTTGAAGCCCTGCAGCGCCAGCACCATGCCGATGAACACCCCGGAGACCACGATGATCACCAGGGACATCACGCCGACTGCATGCAACTGCTTGAGCAGCAGGCCAAAGCCGCCGCCGATGCCGCCGCGGCCCAGCAGGGCGTGGAACAGGAAAATGGTCGAACGCCCCAGGACTTCGACGATGTCGATACCCGAGCGACCGAAAAGGCGAACCTTCTCGATGAGAGATGTCTTGCGCATCAGCGCTTCCCCAGAAGATCTGAGCGGTAGTCCGCTGCCGGAAAGTGAAAAGGCACCGGGCCATCGGGATCGCCGGTCATGAATTGGCGAATGCGCGGGTTATCGGCGTTCATCAACTCTTCAGGCGTACCCTGCCCCAGCACTTGGCCATCACCCACTACATAGAGGTAGTCGGCGATGCTCGCGGTTTCGGCCAAATCGTGAGACACCACGATACTGGTGATCCCCAGCGCATCGTTGAGCAGACGGATCAGGCGCACCAGCACGCCCATGGCGATCGGGTCCTGGCCAACGAATGGCTCGTCGTACATGAGGATCTGTGGGTCGAGGGCGATGGCTCGCGCCAGGGCGACACGGCGCTTCATGCCGCCGGACAATTCGTCGGGCATCAGGTCGATGGCACCACGAAGGCCCACGGCCTGCAGTTTCAGCAACACGATGTCACGAATCATTTCATCGGACAGCTGGGTGTGCACCCGCAGCGGGAAGGCTACGTTTTCGAAAACATCGAGGTCGGTGAACAGCGCGCCGCTCTGGAACAGCACGCCCATATGCTTGCGCGCATCGAACAGGTCGCTGCGCGACAGGGTCGGCAGATTCTGGCCATTGACCCACACTTCGCCCGCACTGGGCCGCAGTTGCATGCCCATCAGGCGCAACAGGGTGGTCTTGCCGCAACCGGAAGGCCCCATGATGCCCGTGACCTTGCCGCGAGGAATGCGAATATCGACGTTATTGAAGATGCTGCGCGTCCCGCGCTTGAAGGAAAGACCCTTCAGCTCGACCGCGTAGGCGTTATCGGCACTCATCTAATCTCCTTGGGATGCAGCCTTTCACTCAGACACCATGTGTGCGACTTTGGTTTGCAAAGGATGCGCAATAGTTAGGTACATGGGTTGGGTGGACCGAACTGGCGGCGAACTATATCACTGCTGGTACAGAGCGCCCAAGGCCGGAACAGCGCTCGTTCAGATTTGGGACAGGGAAAAAACGTTGCCTCCTATGTTACCGACGATGATTTTCATGTACTTCGCGCACAAACCCTGACGAACTTACGTGAGCGAATTGATCATTACAGCTATAATCGCCGACTTTTCGTCAGGCTATACGATTAAGACATGAGCCAATCCAGCGAGCTTATTCAATCTGCACAACGTACTATCCGCCTCGAGCTTGAAGCCGTAGAAGGTTTGCTGGCCCATATCGACGCAGATTTCGTACGCGCCTGCGAGATGATTCTGGCCAGCAAGGGCCGCGTTGTCGTGGTCGGCATGGGCAAGTCCGGCCACGTCGGCAACAAGATCGCCGCCACCTTGGCAAGTACCGGGACCACCGCGTTTTTCGTGCACCCGGCCGAAGCAAGCCATGGCGACATGGGAATGATCACCAAGGATGACGTGATCCTGGCGCTGTCCAACTCCGGCACCACCAACGAAATCGTGACCCTGTTACCCCTGATCAAGCGCCTGGGCATCCAGATGATCAGCCTCACCGGCAACCCGGAATCGACGCTGGCCAAGGCTGCCGACGTCAACCTGAACGTGCATGTGACCCACGAGGCCTGCCCGCTGAACCTGGCTCCCACCTCCTCCACCACCGCGGCGCTGGTCATGGGCGATGCGCTGGCCGTGGCGCTCCTGGAGGCCCGCGGCTTCACCGCCGAAGACTTCGCATTTTCCCACCCCGGCGGCGCGCTCGGCCGTCGCCTGCTGCTGAAAGTGGATAATGTCATGCATTCGGGCGCCGAACTGCCAAGCGTTCCACGCGGCACCCTGCTCAGGGATGCGCTGATGGAAATGACCCGCAAGGGCCTGGGCATGACGGCGATCCTCGAACCCGATGGGCGCCTGGCCGGGATATTCACCGACGGCGACCTGCGTCGAACCCTGGACCGCACTATTGATATCCACACTGCAACCATCGACGCCGTCATGACACCTCACGGCAAGACCGCCCGCGCTGAAATGCTCGCGGCGGAAGCCCTGAAAATCATGGAAGACCACCGGATCGGCGCACTCATCGTCGTCGACAACGATGATCGCCCGGTCGGGGCCCTTAACCTTGGCGACTTGCTGCGCGCAGGAGTGATGTAGATGAACAGCGACCTGTTGCAACGCGGTAAAAACATCAAGCTGGCGATTTTCGACGTTGACGGCGTGCTGACTGATGGCCGCCTGTACTTCCTCGAAGATGGCAGCGAATTCAAGACGTTCAACACCCTCGATGGCCAGGGCATCAAGATGCTCATGGCGGCCGGTGTGCAAACGGCGATTATCAGCGGTCGAAAGACACCGGTTGTGGAACGCCGCGCACAAAACCTGGGGATTGCTCACCTGTATCAGGGCCGTGAGGATAAACTGGTGGTGCTGGACGAGCTTCTTGGCCAACTCAACCTAAGCTATGAACAGGTCGCCTATTTGGGTGACGACCTGCCCGACCTGCCGGTGATTCGCCGGGTGGGCCTGGGCATGGCCGTCGCGAATGCCGCGGCGTTTGTACGCGAACACGCCCATGGCATCACCACCGCCCGTGGCGGCGAGGGTGCCGCCCGCGAGTTCTGCGAGTTGATCCTGCGTGCCCAGGACAGTCTTGAAGCGGCCCACGCCGCCTACCTATAGAGCGTTATATGCTGAGTAAAAAGATCCGCAACTTCCTGCTATTCGGGGTCATCGCCGCGCTGCTCCTGGCGGTGGGCTACTGGAATATCAGCCCGGGGCGCTTTCTCGACAAGCCTGTTGCGCAGGTTGACGAAGGCGTTATCGACTATTACGCCACGAACGCCTACAGCATCCAGTACCTGCCCGATGGGAAGGTGCAGTATGAAATGACGTCGGACAAGGTCGAACACCTGAAGGCCTCGGAAGTCAGCCTGCTGACCAATCCGGACCTGAACCTGTATCGCGGCACCGAATTTCCATGGCACGTCACCAGCAAGCGTGGCGAGGTCAACCCGGACGGCACCGAAGTTGAACTGATCGACTCGGTGCGCGTCGCACGTACAGACGCGCAGAACCGCGACACCATCATTACCAGCAGTCGCATGACGGTATTCCCACAGAAGCAATATGCGCAGACCGAGCAAGACGTTAGAATCGACGGCGCTGGCGGTGTATCGACTGGCAAGGGAATGAAAGCGTATTTGAAAGAAAGCAGGATACACCTGCTATCGAACGTAAGAGGACAGTATGAGGCTCGTTAAAACCCTCCCTATTTTGCTCGGTCTGGGCGCAGCACTGGGAAGCGTGAGCGCCTGGGCTCTGCCGAACGATAGCCAGCAACCGATCCACATCTCGGCTGACGATGCTCAGCTGGATGACAAACAAGGTGTTGCCACCTACACCGGCGGCGTGATCATCACCCAGGGCTCGATGAAGATCACCGGTAATACGGTGACCCTGACGCGTACCCAGGCCGGCGATATCGATGTCGTGACCTCAGTGGGCAACCTCGCTTACTTCGAACAGAAGCAGAAGGCAGAAGATCCAGGCCCGATGAAGGGCTACGGCAAGACCATTCAATACCATGCCCAGCAAAATCGCATTGTATTGATCGACCAGGCCAAGGTGCTGAGCGCCGACGGCAACTCGACCGAAGGCGAGAAAATCGTCTACAACACCCAGACCCAGGTCGCCCAGGCCGGTCGCGCCAATGGCAACAAGGTCACCGCACCTCGTCCGCGTATCGACATGGTTATCCAGCCGAAGAAGAAGGCCGAGTAATGGCGACCCTGAAAGCCCAGCACCTGGCCAAGGCCTATAAAAGCCGCCAGGTTGTACGTGACGTCAGCCTGTCGATCGACAGCGGCCAGATCGTCGGCTTGCTCGGCCCCAATGGTGCCGGCAAGACCACCTGTTTCTATATGATCGTCGGGCTGGTCCAAGCCGACCAGGGTCGGGTATTGATAGACGATCTGGATGTCAGCCACCAGCCAATGCATGGTCGTGCGCGGGCAGGTATCGGCTATCTTCCGCAAGAAGCGTCGATCTTCCGTAAACTGTCGGTGGCCGACAACATCATGGCGATCCTGGAGACCCGCAAGGAACTCGATCGCGATGGCCGCCGCAAAGAGCTGGAAAGCCTGCTGCAGGAATTCCACATCAACCACATTCGCGACAACCTCGGCATGAGCCTGTCCGGTGGCGAGCGTCGTCGCGTGGAAATCGCCCGCGCCCTGGCGACCGCACCGAAGTTCATCCTGCTGGATGAACCGTTTGCCGGTGTCGACCCGATCTCGGTGGGCGATATCAAGCAGATCATCCACCACCTCAAGGCCAAGGGCATTGGTGTACTGATCACCGACCACAACGTGCGTGAAACCCTCGATATCTGCGAAACTGCCTATATCGTCAACGATGGCCAGCTGATTGCCGAAGGCGATGCCGAGACTATCCTGGCCAACGAGCTGGTCAAGGAAGTGTATCTGGGTCACGAGTTCCGCCTGTAGGCGCAGTGGTTTCGCGCCTTTCCCGGGAGCGCGCAGGAGTCAATAGAAACCTTAGTTTTTTTATTGTTACCGCGCTCTAGGCAAAGGCCCCGAGATCAGGCATATAATTTGCTTATGTTTGGCGCTCACGCGCCCTGTCGTGGATGGCGCATTGCGCCGGCGAATAAGGTGTTAAGCCCCTGCCATGAAACCATCGCTAGTCCTGAGAATGGGCCAGCAGCTGACGATGACACCGCAGCTGCAACAGGCCATCCGCCTGCTCCAATTGTCGACCCTGGACCTGCAACAGGAAATCCAGGAGGCCCTGGAGTCCAATCCGATGCTCGAACGCCAGGAAGAAGGCGACGACTTCGACAATGCCGACCCGCTGGCCGATAACATCGAGCAAAAACCCAACCCCGATGTGCAGGAACCCTCCTATCAGGAAACCGCCCCTACGGTGGATAACCTCGAGGACGGCGAATGGAACGAACGCATTCCCAACGAGCTTCCCGTGGATACTGCATGGGAGGACGTGTACCAGACCAGCGCCAGCAGCCTGCCGAGCAATGATGATGACGAGTGGGACTTCACCACCCGCACCTCTGTCGGCGAAAGCCTGCAGAGCCACCTGCTGTGGCAGCTCAACCTGGCACCGATGTCCGACACCGATCGCCTGATCGCAGTCACCCTGATTGACTGCATCAACAACCAGGGCTACCTGGACGAAACCCTCGACGAAATCCTAGAGGCCTTTGACCCTGAGCTGGACATCGAGCTGGACGAAATCGAAGCCGTCCTGCATCGCATCCAGCAATTCGAGCCCGCAGGCATTGGCGCCCGCACCCTCAGCGAGTGCCTGCTGCTGCAACTGCGCCAACTGCCGGCCAAAACGCCTTGGTTGGCCGAAGCCAAACGCCTGGTGTCGGACTACATCGATCTGCTGGGCAGTCGCGACTACAGCCAGCTGATGCGCCGCATGAAGCTCAAGGAAGACGAGTTGCGCCAGGTCATCGAGCTGGTGCAGAGCCTCAACCCGCGCCCCGGCTCGCAGATCGAATCCAGCGAGGCCGAATATGTCGTCCCGGATGTGATCGTGCGCAAGGACAACGAACGCTGGCTGGTCGAGTTGAACCAGGAATCGGTACCCCGTCTGCGGGTCAACCCGCAATACGCCGGTTTTGTGCGCCGCGCCGATACCAGCGCCGACAATACCTTCATGCGCAACCAGCTGCAGGAAGCGCGCTGGTTCATCAAGAGCCTGCAAAGCCGCAACGAGACCTTGATGAAGGTCGCGACCCAGATCGTCGAGCACCAACGCGGTTTCCTGGAATACGGCGACGAAGCCATGAAGCCTCTGGTCCTGCACGATATCGCCGAAGCGGTCGGCATGCATGAATCGACGATTTCCCGGGTAACCACGCAGAAATTCATGCATACCCCACGGGGTATTTATGAGCTGAAATACTTTTTCTCCAGCCACGTCAGCACCTCCGAGGGCGGTGAATGCTCCTCCACGGCGATCCGCGCGATCATCAAAAAACTGGTTGCCGCGGAAAATCAGAAAAAGCCGTTGAGTGACAGCAAGATCGCTGGTTTACTGGAGGCACAAGGCATTCAGGTCGCCCGTCGAACCGTCGCCAAGTACCGCGAGTCCCTTGGGATCGCGCCTTCCAGCGAGCGTAAGCGTTTGATGTGACGGGCAGGCCACAGCGTTCCAGTGGCAGGCGTTTTGCCTGCCGCTTTATGCACTGGCAACGAAGGAGAAGCTGTATGCAAGTCAACATCAGTGGACACCAACTTGAAGTCACCAAGCCCCTGCGTGAGTACACCGAGAGCAAGCTGAACAAGCTTGCGGGGCATTTTGACAAGATCACCAACGTGCAGGTCATCATGGAGGTCGATAAGCTCAAGCAGAAAATCGAGGCAACCCTCCACGTACCGAATGCGAAGCTCGTTGCCAATGCAGAACATGAAGACATGTACGCGGCGATTGACTCGCTCTACGACAAGCTCGACCGCCAACTCATAAAGCATAAGGAAAAGAATCTGCACCTGATGCAAGGTACAGGTCGTTAACTCTCCCCCCATGATCCGACTTGAAACCATCCTGACCCCCGGCCGTTCCCTTGTGAACGCGCCGGGCGGCAGCAAGAAGAAAGCCCTCGAGCAAATTGCCAACCTGATCAGTAGCCAAGTGCCTGAACTGGAGATGCAAGATGTCTTCGAGGCCCTGATTGCCCGTGAAAAACTCGGTTCGACCGGTTTTGGCAACGGCATTGCGATTCCCCATTGCCGCCTTAAAGGCTGCGACACGCCTGTCAGTGCGCTGCTGCATTTGGAAAAACCCATCGATTTCGACGCCATCGATGGCGCCCCGGTCGACCTGCTGTTCGTGCTGCTGGTCCCGGAAGCTGCCACCGATGCGCACCTGGAGCTGCTCCGACAGATCGCCAGCATGCTCGACCGCAAGGAAGTACGTGACAAACTGCGCAGTGCCAGCAGCAATGAGGCGCTCTATCAGGTCGTCTTGGATGAACAAAACGGGCAGTAATCATGCGTTTGATCATCGTCAGCGGCCGTTCCGGCTCAGGTAAAAGCACCGCCCTCAATGTCCTTGAGGACAACGGTTTCTATTGCATCGACAATTTGCCCGCCGGCCTGCTGCCGGAGCTGGCAGAACGCGCACTGATCCATACTGAATTGGCGCAACCTCTGGTCGCTGTGTCTATCGATGCCCGCAACCTGCCCAGCCACCTATCGCGGTTCCCGGAACTGCTGGAAGAGGTGCGCGCCAAGCATATTCATTGCGATGTGCTGTACCTGGATGCCGACGAAGAAACATTGCTCAAACGCTTCTCAGAAACTCGTCGCCGCCACCCGCTCAGCAGCGCCAACCGCTCCCTGGCTGAAGCCATCGAGGACGAGACCAAGCTGCTCGGGCCGATCATTGATCTGGCCGACCTCAAGATCAACACCACCAACCTGAATCTGTATCAGTTGCGCGATGCGATCAAGCTGCGCCTGCTGAACCAGCCCGAGCCCGGCACTGCATTCCTGGTCGAATCATTCGGCTTCAAACGTGGCATGCCGGTGGATGCCGACCTGGTGTTCGATGTGCGCTGCCTGCCCAACCCCTATTGGAAGCCAGAATTGCGCGATCAGTCCGGGCTGGACCAGCCTGTGGCAGACTACCTGGCTGCGCAACCGGATGTGGAAGAGATGTTCCAGGATATCTCCAGCTACCTGCTCAAATGGTTGCCACGCTTTGCCGCGAGCAATCGCGCCTACGTCACCATTGCCATTGGTTGCACCGGCGGCCACCACCGCTCCGTCTATCTGACTGAACGGCTGGGCCAGGTATTGCAACAAACCCTCAAGAACGTCCAGGTCCGCCACCGCGACCTTAGCTGAAAGGAACACCACTGCGATGCCGGCTCGGGAAATTGAAATCATCAACAAGTTAGGCCTGCACGCCCGGGCCTCGGCCAAATTCGTCGGCGTGGCCGGGAAGTATCCTTGTCAGATCCGCGCTGGTCGTACGCCGGAATCCATGGTCGATGGCAAGAGCATCATGGCGATGATGATGCTGGCGGCCGGCAAGGGCACCAAGATTCACCTGAAGACCGAAGGCGAGCAGGAGCAGGAAGCGATGGACGCTTTGGTTGAGCTGATCAATAACAAATTCGATGAAGGTGAGTAGTCGCCGATGCAGGAGCAGGCTTTAGCCCAACGCCGTATCCATCACCATCATCAGGCAGAACCCGATGCACAGCCCGAGGCTGGCGAGCTTTTCGTGACCATTTCGGCGCGATTCGGGTATCACTTCGTGGGTCACCACCAAGAGCATCGCACCGGCGGCCAGCGCCAGGCCCAAGGGCAATAACACCTCGGCCAGGCTCACCAGCCAGGCGCAAAGCACCGCAAATACCGGCTCAACCAAACCTGATGCGGCGCCAATCAAAAAAGCTTTGACCCGCGACATCCCCGCCCCAGCCAGCACCAGCGCAATCACCAGGCCCTCCGGTAC
This sequence comes from Pseudomonas khavaziana, assembly GCF_036704165.1. Lineage (NCBI taxonomy): Bacteria > Pseudomonadati > Pseudomonadota > Gammaproteobacteria > Pseudomonadales > Pseudomonadaceae > Pseudomonas > Pseudomonas khavaziana. The sequence continues at coordinate 1,221,459 of NZ_CP129946.1, read as the reverse complement.
GTCCTGCAAGGCAATGCCCATGGCCAGACTATCGGCATCCGGCATGCCACCACCCGCCGAGACACCCACAGCCATACCCTCTGGAATATTGTGAGCAATGATGGCAAACACAAATAGCCAGATACGCGGCGGGATCACCGGTTTATCCGGTGTGCCCACCAGCATTTCCGGGCTGGCACCGGAGACCTTGCGATCGACCAGGTACAGACCGAAAGCCCCCAGCATAATGCCGAAGCTGATCAGCCCACCCGCCTCCCAAGGCGAAAGCCCCAGACTCTCAGCCGCGGCAATACCCGGCACGACAAGGGAAAAAGCGGTCGCCGCCAGCATCACACCAGCACCGAACCCCAGCAGAGTATCGCTCAGCGCTATCGGCATGCGCCGAATCACCAGCACTGGGACCGCGCCCAACGCCGTGCCGAGCGCGCAAATCGCGCCTCCCTGCAAAGCGCGCAGGATGCGGGGCTCCAGGTTCAGCCAGGCCAGCCCATGGGCCACCAGCAACGCGGTACCAGCCAATAGCAACAGCGAGCCAAACGCATAACGAAACATTCGCACGCTACTGATCGCCAGTGTTTCAGTGCCCATAGTCGGCCTTAGATCTTGTTATACGGTGAGTATCAGGCCAAGGCAGCCTGGTAGCGGGCGGCGACTTCGGGCCAGTTGATAACACTGTAGAAGGCATTGATGTATTCCGGGCGACGGTTCTGGTAGCGCAGGTAGTAAGCGTGCTCCCACACATCCAGGCCCAGGATCGGCGTATTGCCAGCCATCAGTGGGCTGTCCTGGTTGCCGCTGCTTTCCACCACCAGTTTTTTTTGCGGGGTGACGCTGAGCCAGGCCCAGCCACTGCCGAAGCGGGTCAAGGCAGCCTTGGTAAAGGCTTCCTTGAAACGATCATAGCCGCCCAGTTGTTCGTCGATAGCATGACCGAGCGCACCCTCTGGCTTACCGCCGCCGGTGGGCGACATGACGGCCCAGAACAGTGAATGGTTGGCATGCCCGCCGCCTTGATTGATCACGGCGGCCCGCAGCGTTTCCGGCAATTGATGAACGCTGGACACCAGTTTCTCCACCGGCCAACCGGCGAACTCAGTGCCCTCGACCGCAGCGTTGAGGTTGTTGATATAGGTCTGGTGGTGCTTGGTGTAGTGAATCTCCATGGTTTGCGCGTCGATATGCGGCTCGAGGGCATCGTAGGCGTAAGGCAGGGCCGGCAAGGTGTAAGTCATATCAATGTGCTCCATAGTGAGACATAGTCGATTGCGGCGCAGCAACGCCCAACAAGCGATGCGTGCGCGGGTACTCGCCGTGATCGCTGATGAAGTTCAGCAGCTCGACATAAGTCTTGCTGCTCTGGCGCAACGCCGCCTCGCGCAATTGCGGGCTGAGGCGCGGGTCCTGCATGGTCTGCAACAGGCGCTGGTGAATGGCGCAGAGGTACTCTGCGCTTTCCTCAGGCTGGTTCAGGCGAAGATGCAGGTCCGCCAGGTTGTGATGGGAAATGACGCAAGCCGCCACTGCTTCGTCGGCATCCGCCCAGCGCTCGAACAGCACTTGGGCCAGGGCCAGGGCTTGCAGATAGGCCTCGCGGGCGTCAACCAGCTCACCCGCCATAAAACAGCGATTGGCCCGTTCGATCGTGCGTTTCCAGTGCTCCATGGTGAGCCTCCAAAGCAGGTCGTTGATTACACGCCGCCGGCCGTGAGCTTTTCCGGGTCCAGCAGGACCTCCAGTTGGCTACGCGGCAGGTCGGTGTATTCGAGGGCGACATCGATCACCGGGCGGCCTTGCTGATAAGCCTTCTTGGCGATTTCAGCGGCTTTTTGGTAACCAATGATCGGGTTGAGCGCAGTGACCAGAATAGGATTGCGCGACAGCGCCTCCTTGAGCTTGGCCTCGTTGACCTTGAAACTGGCAATGGCCTTGTCCGCCAGTAAACGGCTGGAATTGGCGAGCAATTCAAGGCTGCTGAGCAGGTTCTGGGCGATGATCGGCAGCATCACGTTCAGCTCGAAGTTGCCCGATTGACCGGCCACGGTGATCACCGTGTCATTGCCGATGACCTGGGCGGCCACCATCGCCGTGGCCTCCGGTATCACCGGGTTGACTTTGCCCGGCATGATCGACGAGCCCGGCTGCAAGCCTTCCAGTTCAATTTCACCGAGGCCGGCGAGTGGGCCCGAGTTCATCCAGCGCAGGTCGTTGGCGATCTTCATCAGCGAGACGGCCGTGGCTTTCAACTGGCCGGAGACAGCGACAGCAGTGTCCTGGGAGCCGATCAGCGCAAACAGGTTTGTTCCTGGAGTGAACTTCACCCCGGTCAAGCGGCTCAGTTGCTGGCTGAAACGCCCGGCAAACTCGGGGTGCGCGTTGATCCCGGTACCCACGGCGGTGCCGCCCTGAGCCAGTGCTTGCAAGGCTGGAAGCAGGTCCTGCAAGTGACCGATATTGGCCTTGAGCTGCTGCGCCCAGCCATTGAGCACCTGGCTCATACGTACTGGCATGGCGTCCATGAGATGTGTACGGCCGGTCTTGATGAACGAGTGAACCTCTTCGGCCTTTTGCTCGATCACCTGCACCAGGTGCAGCAGGGCCGGCAGCGTTTGTTCATGCAGGACCAACGCAGCGCTGACGTGAATGGTGGTGGGGATGATGTCGTTGCTGCTCTGGCCGCAGTTGACGTGGTCGTTGGGGTTGACCGTCTCGCCGAGCAACCGGCTGGCAAGGGTGGCAATCACTTCGTTGGCATTCATGTTGGAGCTGGTGCCCGACCCAGTCTGGAAGATATCCACTGGGAAGTGCTGCATGTAGTCGCCTTCCAGCAAGCCTTGGGCGGCATCGACAATGGCCTTGCCCTGCCCTTCGCTGATTTGCTTGAGGTCAACGTTGACCTTGGCCGCGGCGGTCTTGGCCAGGATCAGCGCACGAATGAATTGCGCCGGCATGCGTTGATGGCTGATGGGAAAGTTGTTCACCGCACGCTGGGTCTGGGCGCCATACAAAGCCTCTGCGGGGACCTTCAACTCGCCCATGCTGTCGCGTTCGATACGGGTATTACTCATCGGAGGATCCTTGCACAAGGTCAGACACAGAAATGGAAGGACTCAATTGGCAGGTCGCCAATTGCCAGGCGAAGGTCTGCCAGCGCTTGAGTCGGCATGGGCAATGGGAGAGCTTTTCCAGGTCGCGTAGCGGGCGCCATGCCTGGTCCAGGCACATGGAACGCCAATGCCAGGGGAGCGCGATATCACTGGCGGTGTCGATCAGCAAACGGAATGAGGTTTCGGCGATCGTCCACGGATGGGTCGCGGTGCAACACGCCAGATATCGACCTTCATTGAGATAATGCTCGATCAGGCGTGGTTCATCGGGATCGAGGCCGCAGCGAATCTGGCGACTCATCCAACGCCAGCTTTCCAGGTAAGGATCCTCATGCAGGACAGAACTCATGATCCACACTCATTCGGTAATGATATTTATTATTAAATGATATTGAGAATCAAAACAAGAGCTCGAAATTAATCATCCCGTCACCAAGCCATAAAAAAAGCGCGCCATCCCACGGATGGCGCGCCTTTGATTGAGGGTTTGAGGGGCTCAGCTGCCTGCGACAGTCATCCGCTCGATAAGCACCGAACCCGTACGAATATTGCTGCGCAGCTCCAGATCATTCCCCACGGCAACGATCTGCTTGAACATATCGCGCATATTGCCGGCAATTGTCACTTCCTGGACAGCGAACTGAATCTCGCCATTTTCCACCCAGAACCCCGCCGCACCGCGAGAGTAATCACCGGTGACCATATTCAGGCCGTGGCCCATCAATTCGGTGACCAACAACCCACGCCCCATGCGCCGCAACAACGCAGCCTGGTCTTCATCACCATGGGTGACGAACAGGTTATGCACCCCGCCGGAGTTCGCGGTGCTTGGCAGGCCAAGCTTGCGACCGGCATAAGTGCCCAATACATAGGAGACCAACTCGCCCTTCTCGACAAATGGCTTGGCATAGGTCGCCAGGCCATCACCGTCGAACGACGAACTGCCCATGGCTCCCATCAGGTGCGGGCGCTCGTCGATGGTCAGCCACTCTGGAAACAGCTTCTGACCGATGGCGCCTTCAAGGAACGAAGACTTGCGATACAGGTTGCTTCCGGAAATCGCGCCGAGGAAGCTACTGAACAAACCACCGGCCAGCTCTGCGGAAAACAGCACCGGCACTTCGCACGTCGGCACCGGGCGCGCACCGAGACGGCTGGCGGCACGTTGCGCGGCACGCTGGCCAATGCTGACCGGGTCTGCCAACAAATCGCCCTGGCGATTTACGTCGTACCAGTAATCACGCTGCATCTGGCCATTGGCTTCGGCGATCATCACGCAGCTGAGGCTATGTCGCGTCGAAGCATAACCACCGATAAAGCCATGGCTGTTGCCGTAAACGCGGCAGCCCTGGTGGGTGCTCAGCGTAGTGCCATCAGCATTCTTGATCCGGGCATCGGTATCGAATGCCGCCGCTTCGCAGATCAGCGCTTGCTCGATGGCTTGCTCGGGGGTGATGTCCCAGGCGTGGAACAGGTCGAAATCCTGTACGTCCCTGGCCATCAGCGCCTTGTCGGCCAGCCCCGAGCTTTCATCTTCGGACGTGTGCCTGGCAATTGCCAGTGCGGCGGCAACGGTCTCGCGAATGGCCTCCGGGCCACTGGCCGAGGTGCTGGCCGAGCCTTTGCGCTGGCCTGCGTACAAGGTGATACCAAACCCCTGGTCGCGATTGAACTCGACGGTTTCCACTTCTCGCTGGCGCACCGACGTCGACAACCCCTGCTCCAGCGACACCGCTACTTCACAGGCGCTGGCCCCCTGGCGCTTGGCCTCGGCAAGGATCTGCTCGACTTGTTCCTGCAGTGCCGGTAACGCTTGCGGACCGACGCTTTGGGCTGCACTCATGGTTTTCTCCACTCAAATTCTGCTTTCGGTTAAGGCCATCGAGCGACCGGGCCGGACAAGCGGCCCCCGACTGGTTATCATGGCGGCGTTTCTTTGCGGACTGCCACCATGGTTGATTCTTACGACGACTCCCTCGATGGGGAGAAAAGCAAAACCCAGGTCAAGCGCGAGCTGCATGCGCTGGTTGACCTTGGCGAGCGCCTCACAACGCTCAAAAAAGAGTTGATTGCCAAACTGCCACTGACCGACGAAATGCGCCGGGCCTTGGCGGATGCGCCCAAGCACAGCGCGAATATCGCGCGTAAACGGCACATCATGTTTATTGGCAAGCTGATGCGCGATCAGGACATTGACGCCATTCTGGCCTTGCTTGATCAAACCGATGCCTCCTCGCGCCAGTACAACGAACGCTTCCATAACCTGGAACGTTGGCGAGACCGCCTGATCGCAGGCGACGACGCTGTGCTGGAAAAATTCGTGCTGGACTACCCGGATGCGGACCGCCAGCAACTGCGCTCCCTGATTCGTCAGGCCCAGCACGAACTGGCGCATAACAAAGCGCCGGCCACCAGCCGTAAAATTTTCAAGTACATCCGTGAGCTGGACGAGACTCAACGCGGTCTGCGCTGATCCTCTTCCCCGGGTGGCGGTCTTCGCCACCCGAAGCTCCATCCTTACGCCCCCGTGCCACCCACGGTGATCGCATCAATTTTCAGGGTTGGCTGGCCTACGCCTACCGGCACTGACTGCCCATCCTTGCCGCACATGCCCACGCCGCTGTCCAGCGACAGGTCGTTACCGACCATCGATACCTTGCTCATGGCTTCCGGCCCGTTACCAATGAGCGTCGCCCCTTTGACCGGTGCGGTAATCTTGCCGTCTTCGATCAGGTACGCTTCGCTGGTGGAGAACACAAACTTGCCGCTGGTGATGTCCACCTGGCCACCGCCGAGGTTGGCGCAGTAGATGCCTCGTTTCACCGAGGCGATGATTTCCGCCGGATCGCTTTGGCCGCCGAGCATGTAGGTGTTGGTCATGCGTGGCATCGGCAGGTGCGCGTAGGATTCGCGGCGGCCGTTGCCGGTACGCGCCACGCCCATCAGGCGGGCGTTGAGCTTGTCTTGCATATAGCCCTTGAGCACACCGTTTTCGATCAGGGTGGTGCATTCGGTCGGCGTGCCTTCGTCATCGACGCTCAACGAACCCCGGCGACCGGCCAAAGTGCCGTCATCGACAATGGTGCACAGTTTGGACGCAACCATCTCGCCCATGCGCCCACTGTAGGCGGAGCTGCCCTTACGATTGAAGTCGCCTTCCAGGCCGTGGCCCACCGCTTCGTGGAGCAACACCCCGGACCAGCCCGGGCCCAGCACCACCGGCAGCGTACCAGCCGGTGCCGGGATTGCTTCCAGATTAACCAAGGCTTGGCGCAGCGCCTCACGGGCGTAGCCCATGGCACGGTCGTCAGCGAGGAAGTAGCGGTAGTCGGTGCGCCCGCCGCCGCCATGGCCACCGCGTTCGCGGCGGCCGTTCTGCTCAACGATCACACTCACATTGAAACGCACCAGCGGCCGCACATCCGCCGCCAAGCCGCCATCGGTGGAGGCGACGAGGATGCGTTCCCACACGCCGGCCATGCTCACGGTCACCTGCTGGATACGCGGGTCCAGGGCGCGGGTGGCCGCGTCGACACGCTTGAGCAGCTCAACCTTTTCGGCACGGCTGATCACTTCCAACGGGTTATCCGGCGCGTATAACTGGGCCACGTCCTGGGTGCTGAACGCCTGCACCGTACCGTTCTGGCCGGCACGGGAAATCGAACGTGCCGCACGCGCCGCCAGGCCCAGGGCTTCCAGGGTGATCGCATTGCTGTAGGCAAAGCCGGTTTTTTCACCGGATTGCGCACGCACACCGACGCCCTGGTCAAGGTTGAAACTGCCTTCCTTGACGATGCCGTCTTCCAGCGACCAGGATTCGGAAATCTGCCCCTGGAAATACAGGTCGGCCGCATCGATGCCCGGCCCGGCCAGATCGCCCAGCACGGCTTGTAGACTTTCGATGGTCACGCCACCGGGGGCCAGGAGGTGTTCACTGACTGAGGACAACAACTCGCTCATAGGTTTGGCCTTAAATTCATCGTTCTGAAGCAGGCCGCTGCGCGCCCTGCGAGAAAAAGCGCCGATGGCTGGCCACCGGCATGCGCGCCCGTATCGACGCCTGTTCACTGCTATCGCGTTCGGCCAGCAACACCGCCTCGCCTTGATCCTGTTGACTCAGCACCCGTCCCCAAGGGTCGACAATCGCCGCGTGGCCATGGGTTTCCCGTGGGCCTGGGTGCACGCCACCTTGAGCGGCAGCCAGCAGGTAGCACTGGGTTTCGATGGCCCGCGCGCGAATCAGCACATCCCAATGGGCAGCCCCGGTTACCGCCGTAAAGGCCGAGGGCGCGGTAATCAATTCAGCCCCCGCGGCGCGTAATTCGCTGTACAGCTCGGGGAAGCGCAAGTCGTAGCACACTGTCAGCCCCAAACGCCCCACTGGCGTATCCGCCACCACCACATTGCTTCCGAAAGCATAGTCGTCAGATTCGCGATAGCGACCACGAGCGTCCACGACATCCACATCAAACAGGTGCAGCTTGTCGTAACGAGCGACCACTTCACCCTGATCATCGATCAGCAGCGAGCAAGCGTTGGACTTGGCGTGGGGCTGGTCCTTGGGCGGCAACGGCAACGTGCCGGCCACTATCCATAAGGTGAGGTCGCGGGCGGCCTGTTTCAACCATGGCAGGATCGGGCCTTCACCCAGGGCCTCGGCGCGACCGATCTCGGCCATGTCACGGCGCCCCATTGCAGCGAAGTTCTCCGGCAGTACCGCGAGTTTCGCGCCATCCGCCGCCGCTTGCTCCAGCAGCCGGCGCGCCTGGGTGAGGTTCGCCAGCACGTCGCTCTGGCTGACCATCTGAATTACTGCAAAGGACATGGGCAGACACTCCATACAGGGCATGGGGCCATGCTACTCCACAGGCTCTCAGTTTGGCTTTTCAAATGGCTTGTCGAAGGTGATTTTTGGATCCTTCCAGGGGCCTTGTACCTTGTATTGCACACTGGCAAAGCGCGAAACCCGATCACCGATCAGTTTGTCGATCAGGAACAACGCGCCACCAATAGCTGGTGCACCGACAATCAGCGCCGCGATGGGCAGGTTGTTGGTCACCGGCAAGGTCACCAGCAACTTGGCGTCGACGCGATCAGCCACCAGGTCCAGGGTACCGTTGAGCTCCAGATTGGTAGAAGGCCCGGTCATGGTGATGGGCTCACGGGTCACGAACACGCCATTACTGGCGGCCAGCAAGCCCTTGACCCGATCGTAACTCAAGCCTTTGCCAAGCAGGTCGGAAAAGTCCAGACGCAAACGCCGGCCAATGGAATTGAAGTTGAGCAAGCCAAACACTCGCAACGCCTGCGCGCCCCCCTCCACTTCAACGAACTGGCCTTTACGGAATGCCGCATCCAGGCTGCCGGAGAAACGCTTGGGCCCAACCCAGGCCGGCGAACCCGGCCAACGGCCATCCACGTCCAGATGGAAATCTTCGCTGGTCACCGTCGGGGCAAAACCCCAGCCTTTGAGCACATCGGCAATGTTCTTGCCGTCCAGGCGGCCCTTGTACCAACTGCTACTGGCGCCCGGCGCCCCTTCCCAGCCACCGGCGCCCTTGAGTTGCATGCCCTTGAGGCCCAGGTCGAGGTTATTGAATGCCATGCCCTTGGCGGTCGGGCGGATCTTCAATGACCACGCCCCCACCAGGTCAGGCCCCTGGAAGAGCTGGTCGATGGCGATATCCAGTGCCGGAATGCTCTTGGGGTCGATATCGGCCAGCGGATCGGGCGCATTTTCGTCCGCCTGTACCGTCGGGTCCACTGCTGGCAATTTTACATAGTTGAGATTGAACGCAATCGGCGCACCCTTGGCGTCCGGCAGATTCACAGTGCCCTTGGCCTGCTGGCTATCGAACCGCAGGCCCCAGGCAGCGGGTTTGCGATCCAGCTGCAAGCTGACCTTGTCAAACTGGGTGCCGAACCCCGTCAGCTTGCCCACTTTGAAATCGGCGCCACTGAGCAGCTGCTTGGCATTGCCGCCCGGGTCATTCCCCGCGTAGCGGTCTACGAGTTTTTTCCAAGGGTCGATATCCAGTTCCGACAACACACCACGAATGCGCAGGCCCTTCGCGCCGGGCAGCACCGCATCGCCATCGCCAAGGAACAATTCGCCGCGGCCATCATTGAATTTGTCTGGCGGCGCAGCAAAGGTGAAGTTCCCCAGCTCGCCGTAATCAAACCAGTAACGGCGCTCAGCCCCCTGCAAGGTCATGCGGAAGGTGCTGTCGCGCCCCTGGCTGGCCGGCATGCCGAACGGTGCCGGCAAGTCCACGGCGACGCCCTTGAGATTGGAGTTGACCATCAACTGGCTATCTGCGCCGTCCAGGATGACTTGTAACTGGTAGGGAATATCCCCTGACACCGGCAGTGGCTGGCTGACGTTCAACCAATCCGTGAGGCGCTTGACCGTCACCTGGCCGTTGGCGGTCACGCGGGTGCTGATATCGCCCGGCTTGCCTTCGGCAAAAATCTGCGCAGTGATAGGTCGGTCGAAGGCCTGGGCCGAGATGTTCTGCCCGCTGAGGCCCTTGGCGCTGTCAAAACGGAAATTGCCCTTGAGCTGGGTCAGGTCCAGAGGTGGCTCGGCCAATTGCAGGCGTGCCTTGTCGGTCTTGAAGTCCACCACGATCTTGGGTTCGGTGCCCTTTGCCAGAGGCACGTCCAGATCCAGGCTGCCCTGCAGGCCGCCCTCGCCTTTCCAGCCCGCGAACGTGGACGCGGTGCCGATGGGCGCCTCTTGGAGGATTTTCAGGCCATCGCCCAAGCCGCCGGAGAAACCGCCGGTGAGCAGCAGATGGCTGTCCTGGCCGGCCGGCGCGTGGGGAATGTTGACGTAGACGTCCTTGACCTGGGTATCGAGCAATTGGCCCTTGCTTGCCAGGATGCGCACACCGCTTTCCTCGACGAACACTTCACCGTTGACCTTGTTCACATGGGGCCAACCCGGCTGGAAGGCCAGCTCGGCATCATGCACCTTGAAGAACAGGCTGATATTGCGCGACGCCGGTAATGCGTTGTGGTTCAACGATCCCTGGTACTGGAAGAAACCCTGATCCACCGCGCCCTTGAGAATTGCAGTGCGCAGCCATTCATCCAACGCCGGACTCAATACCGCCGGCAAATACTTGGGCGTAAAACGGCCATCACCATCGACCAGGCCGACCCGCAGGTCCATGTAGTCTTCCTGGCTATGGTCGAAGTGCAGGCGGATCAGGAAGTCTGCAGCAACCTTGCCCTCCTCCCCCAGCACCTTGATATAGGGGGCAATCAAGGTGAAACCCTGCTTATCCAGTTTCCAGGTCAGGCGTGCATTGGCCTGGATGTACTGCCAGGGCTTGGCGAAGATCGGGTCCAGGTGCAGGGAAAAGTCTTTGCTGTCCATGCGCAGCTCGCCATGGCCCAGGTCGCCACTGATGCTGCCGGACACATTGCGCGCAGCCGGCGCGCCGAAATAGGCGTCGAAGCCGACACGCTCAAGGTTGGCGGCAAAACTGACTTTCTGGTCGGTGGTGTCCTGGGGCCTGAAGTCCACCAGCACATTGCGCAGCAGGCCCGTGGCCTTCAAATGCTCGACGGTCTTGGCAAAGCCTTCCGGCAACGGCGCCAAGGCATTGAGCAGTGGGGTGATGGGTGTCAGGTCGAGACGATCGGCCTGCAGGTTCCAAACTTCCTGAGCTTTATCGGTCGCCAGGCTCTGCTGTAATTGCAGGCGCGACTCCCAGCGAGTCTCACCGATATTCATCGCCAGTGAATCAAACAGCACCTTGAGCCCGCTTTCACTGCGTTGCAGGTAGGCGGTCAGCGCCAGGTTTTCCAGGTGCACGGGCTTGCGGTCGGCGTAGCTGCCCTTAACTTGCGGGGAATTGAGGCGCACCGCAGCGCTTTGCACGGTGCCTTTGGCCCAACTGAGCCAAAACTCGCCACCAGCCTTGAACTGGGTGAGTTTCCACTGCTGGGTCAGTTTAGCGGGTATCCACTTGGCCCAGTCACTTTGCGGCAGGCTCAGGTAGGCGTCGACCTCAGCGTCTTTCCATTGGCTTGCGCGGATGCGGCTATGCAGGCTGACGGCCAGAGGTTGACCGTCGGGCAGGGTCAGGCGTGCATCCAGGCGCTGGTGGCTCGTGCCGGTATGCAGGCTCAAGCCCACGTACGTCACGGTCACCGGCGTCTGGTTAAAGGGTTGCAAGGTGACCTGGCTGTCGAGCACGGAGACGCGCTTGACCATTTGCATGCGCGTCAGCAACTGTTGCGGATCCAGCGGCTGGTCGTCCTGCACCGGCAAGCCTTGCAGCGTCCAACGCCCATCCTTGTCTTCCTTGACGCTCAGTTGCAGGCCACTGACTTCCAGATGGGCGATACGCACTTGGCGCGCCACCAGGCTGGCCCACATATCCGGCACCACTTCCACCTGGTCCAGGCGCAAGGCACTGCTGCCCTCGCCGACCATGACGTCGTGGGCCAGCAATACCGGGGCAAACCCGCTCCAGCGGCCTTCAAGGCTGCCGATATGCAAAGGCGTCTCCACGGCAGCCTGAGCCTTGGCTTCGATTTCGGCGCGGTATTCAGCCACCAGAGGGGTCAATTCACGTCCCAGGCTCACGTACACCGCCGCCAATACCAGCAGCAACGCGCACAAGCCCAGGCCCCAGCGGGTCAAAGCGGCAAAAAAGCGTATCAGACGCTCCATGTCAGGCGACCCTCAAAAAACAGTTGGCGGACGGCAGATCAAGGTCTGCCGGTCTCGGATAAGGCACGCAATTGGGGATCAGAGCAGCACCACGTCGTATTGTTCCTGGGAATACATGGTTTCAACCTGGAAGCGAATCGTGCGACCGATAAAACTTTCCAGCTCGGCGACGTTGCCGGACTCTTCGTCCAGCAGGCGATCGACCACTTTCTGATTGGCAAGGACTCTATAACCTTCGGCCTGGTAGGCGCGTGCTTCGCGCAGGATTTCGCGGAAAATCTCGTAGCAAACGGTTTCCGGCGTCTTCAATTTACCCCGGCCCTGGCAACTGCTGCATGGCTCGCACAGCACCTGCTCCAGACTTTCTCGGGTGCGCTTGCGGGTCATCTGCACCAGGCCCAGCTCGGTGATGCCGATGATGTTGGTCTTGGCGTGATCGCGCTCCAACTGCTTCTCGAGGGTACGCAGCACCTGGCGGCGGTGCTCTTCATCTTCCATGTCGATGAAGTCGATGATGATGATGCCGCCGAGGTTGCGCAGGCGCAGCTGGCGAGCGATAGCTGTGGCGGCTTCGAGATTGGTCTTGAAGATGGTCTCTTCGAGGTTGCGATGGCCTACGAATGCGCCGGTGTTGACGTCGATGGTGGTCATGGCCTCGGCCGGGTCCACCACCAGGTAGCCGCCGGACTTAAGTGGCACTTTGCGCTCCAGGGCTTTCTGGATTTCGTCTTCTACGCCATACAGATCGAAGATCGGCCGCTCGCCGGGGTAGTGCTCCAGGCGATCGGCAATTTCCGGCATCAGCTCGGCAACGAATTGCGTAGTGCGCTGGAAGGTTTCCCGCGAGTCGATGCGGATTTTCTCAATCTTCGGGCTGACCAGGTCACGCAGCGTGCGCAGCGCCAGGCCGAGGTCTTCATAAATCACGCTGGGCGCGCCGATGGTCTTGATCTGGGCGTCGATCTGGTCCCACAGGCGCCGCAGGTAGCGGATATCCATAAGAATTTCATCAGCTCCGGCGCCCTCGGCGGCGGTACGCAGGATAAAACCGCCCGCTTCCTTAATGCCCTCAGCGGCGACGCAATCGCTGACCACCTTTTTGAGTCGCTCGCGCTCGGCTTCGTCTTCGATCTTCAGGGAAATGCCCACATGCGCGGTGCGCGGCATATACACCAGGTAGCGCGACGGGATCGACAGCTGAGTGGTCAAACGTGCGCCCTTGGAGCCGATGGGGTCCTTGGTGACTTGCACCACCAGGCTCTGACCTTCGTGTACAAGGGCGCTGATGCTTTCCACCGCAGGGCCTTCACGCAGGGAAATTTCCGACGCATGGATGAATGCTGCACGGTCCAGGCCGATATCGACGAAAGCCGCCTGCATGCCCGGCAATACGCGCACCACCTTGCCTTTATAGATATTGCCGACGATCCCGCGCTTCTGGGTGCGCTCAACATGTACTTCTTGCAGAACACCGTTCTCTACCACCGCCACGCGCGATTCCATCGGCGTGATATTGATCAGAATCTCTTCACTCATGGCTGGGTCTCGTTCAGGCGTTTTCACAATAGTGACCGGTCGCTCAAGGCTTGGCGCTGGAATACGGCGTTCAGCGCACGGTAAGGTTTTGCCAACAGGGTATGCCGAATTGGGCGAGCAGTTGCGCGGTTTCGCACATGGGCAGGCCAACCACCGCAGAATAACTGCCATTGAGGCCGGCAACGAACACCGAACCCAGGCCCTGGATAGCGTAGCCGCCGGCCTTGTCCTGGGGTTCGCCGCTGTGCCAGTAGGTTGTAGCCTCTTCGACAGAAACCTGGCGAAAACGTACAAGACTTCTTACATATCGAGTTTCGCAGCGCTGGCCGTCGGTGAGGGCAATCGCGGTGAGCACTTCATGCTCGCGGCCGGAAAGGGCCATCAGCATTGCCAGCGCGTCGGCCTGGTCCACCGGTTTGCCCAGGATCCGGCCGTCAATAATCACAGCTGTATCGGCACCCAATACGCAGACGCCGGCGGTTTGGCCAAGTGCAACAAAACCCGCCGTGGCCTTGCCGCGCGCAAGGCGCTCGACGTAGGCAACGGCAGGTTCGTGGTTAAGAGGTGTTTCATCAATAGCGGCGCTGACCACGGTGAAAGGCACACCGATCTGGGTCAACAGCTCACGTCGCCGCGGGGAGCCCGAAGCCAGATAAAGCGAATTCATTGCTGCCTCTCCCTGTGGGGTTCGATAACCAGGCAGAGCCTCGCAACCATTCAATTGATTTTATAGCGACGACGCAGCCCACGCAGGCCAAAACTGATCCAAGGCCACAGCAAGGCACTGACCAGGGCCGGCAAGACCAACGCCAGGGTGGGCTGGCGATTGCCGGTCAAGGCGCTGAGCCATAACTGGACAAGCTGCGCCAGGCCAAAGATCACCAGGATCACCAGGCACTGCTGCCACATCGGGAACATGCGCAAGCGCTGCTGCAACGACAGCACCAGGAAGGTAATCAGGGTCAGGATCAATGCGTTCTGGCCCAGCAAGGTGCCATAGAGCACATCTTCCGCCAAGCCCAGGCACATCGCCGTGACCATGCCCACCTTGTGCGGCAGGTTCAATGACCAGAACGCCAACAGCAAGGCCAGCCAAAGCGGGCGCAGGATTTCCATGAATTGCGGCAATGGCGAAACGCTCAGCAACAGACCAATGGCGAAGGTCAGCCAGACAATCCAGCCATTACGCGAATGAGTACTGGCCATTATTCCTCCCTCTGCCGCGTGGGGGCCGGAGCGGCGGTTGGCGTCGTGGCCGCTGGTTTGGCCGCAGCCGGCTTGGCTGGGCGGGCGTTATGCGCCGGCGGTTTGGCCGGCGTTGCCACAGGCGCCACTGCTGCGGGAGCGGGTGCGACTGCAGGGGCTGGCGGGCCGACGAAGGCTGGTTTCGGCACCGTGGCCGGCACGACCGGCGCAGTGCCGTTCTGCTTGTCTTGCGCTTCCTGGGCTTGGGCAGCGTCGTTGGCACGCTCTTCCGGGGTGCGATTGTCGCTGAACACCAGCAGCAGGTAGCGGCTGCGATTGAGGGCGGCAGTCGGTACAGCCCGCACAATAGCGAACGGCTGGCCGGAATCGTGGATCACTTCCTTGACCGTCGCCACCGGGTAGCCTGCCGGAAAACGCTGGCCCAGGCCGGAGCTGACCAGCAAATCGCCTTCCTTGATATCCGCGGTGTCGGCCACATGGCGCAATTCCAGGCGTTCCGGGTTACCGGTGCCGCTGGCAATCGCACGCAAACCGTTGCGGTTGACCTGCACCGGAATGCTGTGGGTCGTGTCAGTCAGCAGTAACACCCGCGAGGTATAGGGCATCAGCTCCACCACCTGGCCCATCAGGCCGCGGGCGTCGAGCACCGGCTGGCCAAGGACCACGCCGTCACGCTCACCCTTGTTGATGATGATGCGATGGGTAAAGGGGTTGGGGTCCATGCCGATCAACTCGGCCACTTCGACCTTTTCGTTGACCAGTGCCGAAGAGTTGAGCAACTCGCGCAGCCGAACGTTCTGCTCGGTGAGGGCCGCCAGCTTTTGCATGCGCCCCTGCAGCAGGAGGTTTTCCGTCTTGAGTTTTTCGTTCTCGGCGACCAACTCGGTGCGGCTGCCGAATTGGCTGGCCACGCCCTGGTAGAGACGTTGCGGCAGGTCGGTGATCCAGTAGGTCTGCATCAACACCAGCGACATCTGGCTACGCACAGGCTTGAGCAGTGCAAAGCGGGCATCGACCACCATCAGCGCGACCGAAAGCACGACCAGCACCAATAAGCGCATGCCCAATGAGGGGCCTTTGGCGAAAAGCGGTTTAATAGGCCGCTCCTCCCAGGCAAATGTTCTCTTTATTCATACGGCATCAAACCGGCCTGGATGCAGATTGAAGAAGATAAACGCCAACAGGCAGCACTGCAAAGTGCTGCCTGCCGACCAAGCACGAACCATCCAGGCGATCTTATTCGCTGGAAAGCAGGTCCATGGTGTGTTTATCCATCATTTCCAGTGCACGACCACCGCCACGGGCAACGCAGGTCAGCGGATCTTCGGCGACGATCACCGGCAGGCCGGTTTCCTGGGCCAGCAACTTGTCGAGATCGCGCAGCAAGGCGCCACCACCGGTCAGCACCAGGCCACGCTCGGCGATATCCGAAGCCAGCTCCGGCGGCGATTGCTCCAGGGCGCTCTTCACAGCCTGAACGATGGTGGCCAGGGACTCCTGCAGAGCCTCCAGCACTTCGTTGGAGTTCAGGGTGAAGGCACGTGGAACGCCTTCGGCCAGGTTGCGACCGCGAACATCGACTTCGCGAACTTCGCCGCCCGGGTAAGCGGTGCCGATTTCCTGCTTGATGCGCTCGGCGGTGGATTCGCCGATCAGGCTGCCGTAGTTGCGACGCACATAGGTGATGATCGCTTCGTCGAAGCGGTCGCCGCCTACGCGTACGGATTCGGCATACACCACACCGTTCAGGGAAATCAGGGCGATTTCGGTCGTACCACCACCGATATCCACCACCATCGAGCCGCGGGCTTCTTCAACCGGCAGACCGGCACCGATCGCAGCCGCCATCGGCTCTTCGATCAGGAACACTTCGCGGGCACCGGCACCAAGGGCCGATTCACGGATGGCACGACGCTCCACCTGGGTGGACTTGCACGGAACGCAGATCAGCACACGAGGGCTGGGCTGCAGGAAACTGTTTTCGTGAACCTTGTTGATGAAGTACTGCAGCATCTTCTCGCAGACGCTGAAATCGGCGATCACGCCATCCTTCATCGGACGAATGGCAGCAATATTGCCTGGTGTACGGCCGAGCATGCGCTTGGCCTCGGTGCCAACGGCAACGACACTTTTCTGATTACCATGGGTCCGAATGGCCACAACCGATGGCTCATTCAGGACGATACCGCGCTCGCGCACGTAAATAAGGGTGTTGGCAGTGCCCAGGTCAATGGAAAGATCGCTGGAAAACATGCCACGCAGTTTCTTGAACATGGGAAAGGGACCCTAGGCAACGCGTGGGTAAAAAAGTGCGGCAAACTCTAACAACGACAGGGATTTTGGGCAAGGCGCCAATGTGCTAAATTGGCCGACTTTCTGTGCACCAACCCCCACAATCGCGGCCATATGACCGTAGAAATGCGGTAGTGTTCCGACAATCTAACACACGGACGCCCTCCGTTCTGTTTTCCACTGGAGAATCCCATGGCGCTTGAACGCTCCGACGTGGAAAAAATCGCACATCTGGCCTCGCTTGGCCTGAATGATGCCGATCTTCCACAGACCACCGCAGCCCTGAACAGCATTCTCGGGCTGGTTGACCAAATGCAGGCCGTGAATACCGACGGTATCGAGCCCCTGGCTCACCCGCTGGAAGCCAGCCAGCGCCTGCGCGCAGACGTTGTGACCGAGCGAAACAATCGCGAGGCCTACCAGTCCATCGCGCCAGCGGTCGAAAACGGCCTGTACCTGGTTCCGAAAGTCATCGACTAAAGGGAAAGAGCCTTTCATGCATCACATGACTCTGGCCGAGATCGCCCGCGGTCTCGCCGACAAAAAGTTTTCTTCCGAAGAGCTGACCCAGACCCTGCTGGCGCGTATCGCCGAGCACGATCCCAAGGTCAACAGCTTCATCAGCCTCACCCAGGAGCTGGCATTGAGCCAGGCCAAGGCCGCCGACGCCCGTCGCGCCAACGGTGAAAATGGCGCTCTGCTGGGCGCTCCGATCGCCCACAAAGACCTGTTCTGCACCCAGGGCATTCGCACCAGTTGCGGCTCGAAGATGCTCGACAACTTCAAGGCGCCCTACGACGCCACCGTGGTCGCCAAGCTGGCCGCTGCCGGGGCCGTGACCCTGGGCAAGACCAACATGGACGAGTTCGCCATGGGTTCGGCCAACGAGTCGAGCTACTACGGCGCGGTGAAAAACCCGTGGAATCTTGCGCACGTGCCCGGTGGCTCGTCCGGTGGTTCGGCCGCGGCCGTTGCCGCGCGTTTCCTCCCGGCTGCCACCGCGACTGACACCGGTGGCTCGATCCGCCAGCCGGCAGCCTTCACCAACCTCACCGGCCTGAAACCGACCTACGGTCGCGTTTCCCGCTGGGGCATGATCGCCTACGCTTCCAGCCTGGATCAGGGCGGCCCGTTGGCACGCACTGCCGAAGACTGCGCGATATTGTTACAAGGCATGGCAGGGTTCGATAAACAGGACTCCACCAGCATCGATGAGCCCGTGCCGGACTACAGCGCCAGCCTGAACACCTCGATCAAGGGCCTGCGCATTGGCGTGCCGAAAGAGTATTTCAGTGCCGGCCTCGACCCGCGTATCGCCGACCTGGTGCAAAACAGCATCAAGGAGCTGGAAAAGCTCGGCGCGGTGATCAAGGAAATCAGCCTGCCGAACAACCAGCACGCGATTCCCGCTTACTATGTGATCGCGCCGGCAGAAGCTTCCTCCAACCTGTCGCGCTTCGACGGCGTGCGCTTCGGCTATCGCTGCGAAAACCCCAAGGACCTCACCGACCTGTACAAACGCTCCCGCGGCGAAGGCTTCGGCAGTGAAGTCCAGCGCCGGATCATGGTCGGTGCCTACGCCCTGTCGGCCGGCTACTACGACGCGTACTACCTCAAGGCGCAAAAGATCCGTCGCCTGATCAAGAACGATTTCATGGCTGCCTTCGAAGAAGTCGATGTGATCCTCGGCCCAACCACGCCAAACCCGGCCTGGAAGATCGGCGCCAAGACCGGCGACCCGATTGCCGAGTACCTGGAAGACCTCTACACCATCACCGCCAACCTCGCGGGCTTGCCGGGCTTGTCCATGCCCGCCGGTTTCGTCGATGGCCTGCCGGTCGGCGTGCAATTGCTCGCCCCGTATTTCCAGGAAGGCCGCCTGCTCAATGTGGCGCACCAGTACCAGTTGCACACCGACTGGCACACCCGCACCCCTACCGGCTTCTGAGGAGAACACTATGCAATGGGAAGTTGTGATCGGGCTGGAGATTCATACCCAGCTCGCCACCCAATCGAAGATTTTCTCCGGTAGCGCCACCACGTTCGGGTCCGAGCCCAACACCCAGGCCAGCCTGGTCGACCTGGGCATGCCCGGCGTGCTGCCGGTGCTGAACCAGGAAGCGGTGCGCATGGCCGTGATGTTCGGCTTGGCGATTGACGCCGAGATCGGCCAGCACAACGTGTTCGCGCGCAAGAACTACTTCTACCCGGACCTGCCCAAGGGCTACCAGATCAGCCAGATGGAGTTGCCGATTGTCGGCAAGGGCCACCTGGACATCGCACTGGAAGACGGCACCATCAAGCGTGTCGGCGTAACCCGTGCCCACCTGGAAGAAGACGCCGGCAAGAGCCTGCACGAAGAATTCCCGGGCGCCACCGGTATCGACCTGAACCGCGCCGGCACGCCGTTGCTGGAGATCGTCTCCGAGCCGGACATGCGCAGCGCCAAGGAAGCCGTGGCCTACGTCAAGACCATCCACGCGCTGGTGCGCTACCTGGGCATCTGCGACGGCAACATGGCTGAAGGCTCGCTGCGCTGCGACTGCAACGTGTCGATCCGGCCAAAGGGCCAGGTCGAGTTCGGCACCCGCTGCGAGATCAAGAACGTCAACTCGTTCCGTTTCATCGAGAAGGCGATCAACAGCGAAGTGCGTCGCCAGATCGAACTGATCGAGGACGGCGGCAAGGTGATCCAGCAAACTCGCCTGTACGATCCGAACAAAGACGAAACCCGCGCCATGCGCAGCAAAGAGGAAGCCAACGACTACCGTTACTTCCCCGATCCGGACCTGTTGCCGGTGGTGCTCGAGGACTCGTTCCTCAATGACATCCGCGCCACCCTGCCGGAACTGCCACAGCAGAAACGCGAGCGTTTCCAGGAACAGTTCGGATTGTCGATCTACGATGCCAGCGTATTGGCTTCCAGCCGTGAGCAAGCCAACTACTTCGAGAAAGTCGTAGGCATTGCCGGCGACGCCAAGCTGGCGGCCAACTGGGTGATGGTTGAGCTGGGCAGCCTGTTGAACAAACAGGGCCTGGAAATCGACGAAGCGCCGGTCACGGCCGAACAACTGGGCGGCATGCTGCTGCGCATCAAGGACAACACCATCTCCGGCAAGATCGCCAAGACGGTGTTCGAAGCCATGGCCGCAGGTGAAGGCAGCGCCGATGAGATCATCGACAAGCGCGGCCTCAAGCAAGTCACCGACAGCGGCGCCATCTCGGCCGTGCTCGATGAGATGCTCGCGGCGAATGCCGAACAGGTCGAGCAATACCGCGCGGCAGACGAAGCCAAGCGCGGCAAGATGTTCGGTTTCTTTGTCGGCCAGGCGATGAAAGCCTCCAAGGGCAAAGCCAACCCGCAACAGGTGAACGAACTGCTCAAAAGCAAGCTCGAAGGCTGATTGCGGTGAATGGTTGGAGCAGACTTCAAGGTCTGGCTCCACCTGTGTGGGAGGGGGCTTGCTCCCGATGAGGGTGTTTCAGTCAACACATGTATTGACTGCTTCACCGCTATCGGGAGCAAGCCCCCTCCCACATATGCCCCCTCTCCACATTTTTCATTGGGGATGTCCTGACAATGAAGAGTCTACTCGGCCTCCTGGCCCTGTCCTCCCTGCTGGCCGGTTGCGCCAGCGGCCTCATCGACCCCAAAGGCTACGATGAAACCGGCACCGCCTCCTATTACGGCGCCAAGCACCATGGCAAGCGAACCGCCAGTGGTGAACCCTTCAACCAAAACGCCTTGACGGCTGCGCATCGACGCCTGCCCTTTGGTACCCGGGTCAAAGTGACCAATCTGAACAACGACCGGTCGGTCGTAGTACGCATCAATGATCGCGGCCCGCACACCCGTGGGCGCCTGATCGACGTTTCCCGCAAGGCTGCCGAGCAACTGCGGATGCTGGGCAGCGGCACCGCGCGGGTGCGCGTGCAAGCCCTGAACAACTGATCGAGGCCACCTTGAGTATTTTTGGATTGAACGCCCTTTCGCCCTGGAGCCTGCTCGAACTGGTCGGCGGCTTGCTGCTGCTGATCGTCGGCGCCGAGATCCTGGTACGCGCCGCCGTGCGCCTGGCAGCCAGCCTCAAGGTAAGGCCGCTGATCATTGGCTTGAGTATCGTCGCCTTCGGCAGCAGCGCACCGCAGATGACCGTCAGCCTGCAGGCCACATTGGCCGGCAATACCGACATTGCCGTAGGCAGTGTGATTGGCAGCAGTATCTTCAATATCCTCGTCACCCTGGGCCTGTCGGCGCTGATCATTCCCTTGCGCGTATCGCGGCAACTGGTGCGCGTGGATATTCCGGTGATGATCTTCGCCGGCCTGCTGGTGTTTATCCTGGCGGCCAACGAAATACTCACGCCATTGGATGGCGGTGTATTACTGGTGGCGCTGTTGGCCTACCTGGGCGTGCTGCATTACCAGACACGCCATTCGCGCCGCCCACGAAGCCTGGACACCGTCACCAAGGCACCCTGGCTGAGCAGTGTGTTGCTGATGCTCGGCGGGCTGCTGATATTGGTATTGGCCGGGCATCTGCTGCTTGGCGCAGCGGTGGACGTGGCGGGCGACCTGGGCTTGTCGGAGCGGGTCATCGGCCTGACGCTGATCGGCGTGGGCACCTCGCTGCCCTGCCTCGCCACATCACTGATCGCCGCCTTGCGGGGCGAACGGGAAATTGCGGTGGGCAACGTGATCGGCAGCAACCTGTTCAACCTGCTAGGGGTGCTGGGCTTTACCGCGCTGGTGGCGCCGTCGCCGCTGTCGGTATCTCCCAATGCCCTGGATTTTGATTTGCCGGTCATGCTCGGCGCCATCATCCTGTGCCTGCCGGTGTTCTATACCGGTTATCGGGTAACGCGTATCGAAGGGCTGGTGCTGCTGGGGCTATATCTGGCGTACGGCCTGCATGTGATGGCCTTCACCACCGGCATGCCCCTGGCCAACAAGCTTGAACAACTGATGTTGCATTACGTCCTGCCGGCGCTGGTGGTTTTGCTGTTGTTGACCTCGCTGCGCGCCTGGCATCGCCAACACAAGAGGGAATCGCAATGACCGATCAGAAAAAGCCTGGGGTTGAAGTGCGCCGCCAAGTCATGGGCGATGTGTTCGTCGACCGCGCCCTGGGCAATGCCACGGCGTTCACCCAGCCGCTGCAGGACTTCGTCAACGAGCACGCGTGGGGCAGCGTGTGGAACCGCGAAGGCTTGCCGCTCAAAACCCGTAGCCTTATTACCCTCGCGGCCCTGACCGCCCTCAAGTGCCCGCAGGAACTCAAGGGCCACGTCCGTGGTGCCTTGAACAATGGCTGCACAGTCGAAGAGATACGCGAAGCGTTGCTGCATTGCGCGGTGTATGCAGGGGTGCCGGCGGCGATTGACGCATTTCGGGCCGCGCAGGAAGTGATCGACAGCTATCAGCAAGACGCCTAGATCCAGCCACCGGCCTGCAACACGAAGATCCCGATATTGGTGGTCACCGCCGCCATCAGCGTGGTGATCACAATGATCGCTGCCGCCAGCTCGTGATTACCTTGCGCCGCCCTGGCCATCACGAAGCTCGCGGCGGCGGTCGGCGCGCCGAAATACAGGAACAGAATGCCCAGCTCCGGCCCGCGGAACCCCAATAGCCAGGCGCCCAGGGTCGCGATTACCGGAAGCCAGACCATCTTCATCAAGCTTGCGCTCAGCGCCATGTTGCCGCTTTTGCGCAGTGCCGCCAGGGACAAGGTGCCGCCGATGCAGATCAACGCCAACGGAAGCGTGGTATCCGATAGGTACTGCAGGGATTTTTCCAACCAACCGGGCAGGCCGATCTGGAAGTAAGCGAAGGGCGCGGCGACGATCACGCTGATGATCAGCGGGTTGGCCACCACGCTCTTGAAGATGCTCCATGGGTCGGACTTGATCACCGGGCTGTACACCGCCAACACAATGGTCGACAGCGTGTTGTAGAACAGGATCACCAGCGCCGCGAGGATCGCGCCGAGGGAGATGCCGTAGTCGCCGTACATGCTGGCCGCCAACGCCAGGCCGATCACGCCGTTGTTGCCACGAAACGCGCCTTGGGTATAGATCCCACGGTCTTCACGCTTGCAGCGAAAGATCGCCCAGCCCCAGGCCAGGGCGAAGCTCAGCAGCGTGGCGATTGAGAAGTAGATGAGCAAACCCGGCTTGAGCGCCGCGTGCAGGTCGGCATGCAGGATGCCCAGGAACAACAGCGCCGGCATGGTGACGTTGAACACCAGCGACGAAGCGGTGTGGATAAAGTTGTCGTTGATCCATTGGATGCGCTTGAGCAGCACACCGAGGAACAGCATGGCGAACACCGGCGCGGTGATGGTGAGGGTGGTGAGGAAAATTGCCAGCATGCCGGGGAGGACCTTGGTGGGCGTCGTTAGTTGGCTAATGATAAGCCATGCAGCCCGTGTCGTCTGGTCTACCGCTATCGGGAGCAAGCCCCCTCTCACATTTGAACGCATTCCAACAGAATGAATACGGTCAAATGTGGGAGGGGGCTTGCTCCCGATGCAGGCGACTCGGTCTCAGGTAATCGGCGCCGGGTTGAACAGCGTGATGTCGTTATGCAACTTGTGATGCTCCGCCCACGTCTGCTTCCTGCCACTGGCCACGTCCAGGTAGAAGTGGAATAACTCCCAGCCCAACTCTTCAATGCTCGCGCGCCCGGTAGCAATGCGCCCGGCGTCGATATCGATCAGGTCCGGCCAGCGCTGGGCCAGCTCAGTGCGGGTCGACACCTTCACCACCGGCGCCATCGCCAACCCATAGGGCGTGCCGCGCCCGGTTGTGAACACATGCAGGTTCATCCCGGCCGCCAGTTGCAAAGTGCCGCACACGAAATCACTGGCCGGTGTAGCGCAGAAGATCAGCCCTTTGCCCTTGAACCGCTCACCCGGGCCAAGCACGCCATTGATCGCGCTGCTACCGGACTTGACGATGGAGCCCAAGGATTTCTCGACGATATTCGACAGCCCACCCTTCTTGTTCCCCGGGGTGGTATTGGCGCTGCGGTCCGCTTCGCCCTTGGCCAGGTAACGATCATACCAATCCATTTCCCTGACCAGCTCACGGGCGACGTCCTCGTTCTGCGCGCGTGACGTCAGCAGGTAAATCGCGTCGCGCACTTCCGTCACTTCGGAAAACATCACCGTCGCCCCAGCCCGCAGCAACAGGTCAGAGGCATACCCCAGCGCCGGGTTGGCGGTGATGCCGGAAAACGCATCACTGCCGCCGCACTGCATGCCCAGGATCAGCTCCGAGGCCGGCACGGTTTCCCGGCGGCGCAGGTCGAGTTTTTTCAAACGCACTTCGGCCAGTTCCATGATCTGTTTGATCATTTCGGTGAAACCGTGGCTGGAGTCCTGCAAGCGGTACAGCCATGGCTCGCTCAGGTCCACGGAGCTGTCGTTGTCGTGCATCACCTGCCCGGCCTGCAGTTTCTCGCAGCCCAGGCTGATCACCAAGGCTTCGCCGCCCAGGTTCGGGTTACGTGCCAGGTTACGTACGGTACGGATCGGGATATAGGCATCCGTCGCCGTGATCGCCACGCCGCAGCCGTAGCTGTGAGTCAGTGCCACTACATCATCGACATGCGGGTATTTGGGCAGCAACTCCTCCTTGATGCGCTTGACTGCATGGTCCAGCACACCGGTAACGCACTGCACGGTGGTGGTGATGCCGAGGATATTGCGCGTGCCCACCGTGCCATCGGCATTGCGATAGCCCTCGAAGGTAAACCCCTCCAGCGGTGCCTGGGTTTCCGGTACTTCGGTGGACAGCGGAAGGCTGTCCAGGGGCGGCGCGGTGGGCATGCGCAGCTGATCCTCCTGCACCCAACTGCCACGGGGTATTGGCGCCAAGGCATAACCGATGGTCTGGCCGTAGCGAATGATCCGGCCGCCCTCGGGTATATCTTCCAGGGTCACCTTGTGGCTCTGGGGAATAAAGTCCACGGTGACCAGGCCGTCGGGAAATTCAGTGCCCGCCGGCACGCCCTGGTCGTTCACCACGATCACTACGTTGTCGCGCTCGTGCAAACGGATCGAGCGCGGCGAGTCGGCATGTTCAATCAACTGCATCACACGAACCTCAGGAATGCGCTTGGGAAAGGTTGGTCAACTCCGGGCCTTTGGTGGGTGGCTCCTTGAGCACCACGCGCTTGATCGGGCCGACAATCACCAGGTAGCTGAACACTGCCACCAGGGCGTTGGCACCTACAAACACCAGCGCCCATTTGAACGAGCCAGTGGTGCTGATGATGTAGCCGATCACGATCGGCGTGGTGATCGAAGCCAGGTTACCGAAGGTGTTGAACAAGCCGCCACTGAGGCCGGCGATCTGTTTCGGCGAGGTGTCGGACACCACCGCCCAACCCAGCGCGCCAACGCCTTTACCGAAGAAGGCCAGCGCCATGAAGCCCACGACCATCCATTCAACATCGACGTAGTTACACGCAATGATGCTGCTGGACACCAGCAGGCCCGCAATGATCGGCGCCTTGCGGGCAAAAGTCAGCGAGTGGCCCTTGCGCAGCAGGTAATCGGAAATCACCCCGCCCAGCACGCCGCCGATAAAGCCGCAGATCGCCGGCAACGAGGCGATGAAACCAGCCTTGAGGATGGTCATGCCACGGTCTTGCACCAGGTACACGGGGAACCACGTCAGGAAGAAGTAAGTGATGCCGTTGATGCAGTACTGGCCCAGATAAACGCCGAGCATCATGCGATTAGTCAGCAATTGCCGGATGTAATCCCACTTCGGCCCGTCGGTTTTCTTACCCTTGCCCTTGTCCTGGTCCATATCAACCATCGCGCCATTGGCCGCGATGTGATTGAACTCAGCTTCGTTGATCATCGGATGCTGGCGCGGGCTGTGGATAACCTTCAGCCAGATCAGGGAGAACACGATGCCAATCACCCCCATCACGATAAACACGTGCTGCCAACCGAAGCGATAGACGATCCAGCCCATCAGCGGTGCGAACAACACTGTGGCGAAATACTGCGCCGAGTTGAAGATCGCCGACGCCGTACCGCGTTCGGCCGTGGGGAACCAGGCCGCCACAATCCGTGCGTTACCTGGGAAGGATGGCGCTTCGGCCAGGCCCACCATAAAGCGCAGCATAAACAGCGCGACCACGGCGGTGGAAACGCCAAATTCACCGACATAGCCTTGCAGCACGGTAAACAAGGACCAAGTGAAAATGCTCAGGGCATAGACTTTTTTCGAGCCGAAGCGATCGAGCAGCCAGCCGCCGGGGATTTGCCCGGCAACGTAGGCCCAACCGAAAGCGGAAAAGATATAACCGAGGGTGACCGCGTCGATGCCGAGGTCTTTTTGCAGGCTGGAACCGGCGATGGCGATGGTGGCCCGGTCGGCGTAGTTGATCGTGGTCACCAAAAACAGCATGAGCAGGATCAAATAGCGGACATGGGTCGGCTTGGTCGCTTGCATGTAGAAGTACTCCCACTAATTATTTTTTTTGCGGGTAATAGTTATGTATTGCTGGGTACCGTCCCCTGTAGGAGCGAGCTTGCTCGCGAAAAACTCGCAGGCTCCGCGTACATCCTGAATGCGCGCGTAATCGTTGACGTTCTTCGCGAGCAAGCCCGCTCCTACAGTGAAACCGGTATTACGAACCGATGTAGCTGGTTTTCACCACGGTGTAGAACTCTTGCGCATAGCGACCTTGTTCACGCGAACCGTAGGATGAGCCCTTACGGCCGCCAAACGGAACGTGATAATCCACACCCGCAGTCGGCAGGTTGACCATCACCATCCCGGCCTGGGAGTGGCGCTTGAAGTGGTTGGCGTACTTCAACGAGGTGGTGGCGATCCCCGCCGACAGGCCGAACTCGGTGTCGTTGGCCATGGCCAGTGCCGCTTCGTAGTCCGCCACGCGTACCACGTTGGCCACCGGGCCGAAGATTTCTTCGCGGCTGATACGCATGGCGGCTTCGCTGTCGGCAAACAATGTCGGCGCCAGGTAATAGCCTTCGGTGTCGCAGGTCACCAGGCCACCGCCGCTCACCAGCCGCGCACCTTCGCTTTGGCCAATGTCGATGTATTTCAGGTCCTGGTCCAACTGGGCCTGGGAAACCACCGGGCCGATGTCGGTGCCGCTTTGCAGCGCGTGGCCGACCTTGATCGACCGCATGCGCTCGGCCATGGCCGCAACAAACTGGTCGTGAATACCCGCAGTGACAATAAAGCGGCTCGACGCGGTGCAACGCTGGCCAGTGGAGTAAAACGCGCTCTGTACCGACAGCTCGACAGCCTGCTTGAGGTCGGCGTCATCGAGGATAATCTGCGGGTTCTTGCCGCCCATTTCCAATTGCACCTTGGCCTGGCGCGATACACAGCTGACGGCGATCTGACGGCCCACGCCAACGGAGCCGGTGAAACTGATGCCATCGACCTTCGGGCTGTTGACCAACACATCGCCAACCACACGGCCGCTGCCCATTACCAGGTTGAACACGCCGGCCGGGAAACCGGCTCGGGAGATGATTTCCGCCAGGGCCCAGGCACAACCCGGCACCAGTTCGGCGGGCTTGATCACCACGCAATTGCCGTAGGCCAGGGCCGGGGCGATCTTCCACGCGGGAATGGCAATCGGAAAGTTCCACGGGGTGATCAGGCCGACCACACCAAGGGCTTCACGAGTGACTTCAACGTTGACGCCCGGGCGTACCGACGGCACGTAATCACCCGACAGGCGCAGGCATTCACCGGCGAAGAACTTGAAGATATTGCCGGCGCGGGTCACTTCGCCGATGGCCTCGGGCAGGGTCTTGCCTTCTTCACGGGCCAGCAGGGTGCCGAGTTCTTCACGACGAGCGAGGATTTCGCTGCCGACTTTGTCCAGGGCATCGTGGCGCGCCTGGATGCCGGAAGTAGACCAGCCCGGGAACGCGGCGCGGGCGGCGTCGATCGCCGCGTTGACTTGGGCCACATCCGCCTTGGCATAGTCGCCAATGACATCGGACACATCCGACGGGTTGATATTGACGCAGTAATCGGCGCCGGTCACCCATTCGCCGTTGATGTAGTTCTCAAAACGCTGTGCTTGGGACACGAATCTTCTCCTGACGCAAAAGGCCGCTGATTGCTCAGCGGCCTTGTGGATAATTTACTGCGGGCCTTGCTTGTCGATCAGCGCGGCCAGGGCTTCATACTCTTCGGGCAGCAGGTCGGTGAGCGGCGTGCGCACCGGCCCGGCGTCATAACCGACGATTTTCGCACCGGCCTTGACGATGCTCACCGCGTAACCGGCCTTGCGGTTACGGATATCCAGGTACGGCAGGAAGAAGTCATCGATGATCTTGCCAACGGTGGCGTGATCTTCGCGGGCAATGGCGTGGTAGAAATCCATCGCAGTCTTGGGGATGAAGTTGAACACTGCCGAGGAGTACACCGGAACCCCCAGAGCCTTGTAGGCCGCGGCGTAAACCTCTGCAGTCGGCAGGCCGCCGAGGTAGCTGAAACGGTCGCCGAGGCGGCGACGGATAGACACCATCAACTCGATATCACCCAAGCCATCCTTGTAGCCGATCAGGTTCGGGCAGCGCTCGGCCAGGCGTTCCAGCAGCGGCGCGGTCAGGCGGCAGACATTGCGGTTGTAGACCACAACACCGATCTTGACCGACTTGCACACCGCTTCAACATGGGCGGCGACCCCGTCCTGGCTGGCTTCGGTGAGGTAGTGCGGCAGCAGCAGCAAGCCTTTGGCACCGAGGCGTTCGGCCTCTTGGGCGTACTCGATGGCCTGACGGGTCGCACCGCCTACACCGGCCAAGATCGGCACGCTGGTGGCGCAGGTATCAACAGCGGTTTTTACCACCTGGGAGTATTCACTGGCGGCGAGGGAGAAAAACTCACCGGTGCCACCCGCTGCGAACAAGGCGGTGGCGCCATAAGGGGCCAGCCATTCCAGGCGCTTGATATAGCCCGCCTGGTGGAAGTCACCCTGGGCAGTGAAATCGGTCACCGGGAAAGACAGCAGACCGTGGGAGAGGATGGACTTCAGTTCTTGTGGATTCATTATTCGAACACCCTGGGCGAAGACTTTCTAACGAAAGGTTGTTGTTGGTTTTGAATGTCGTACGTCATCGTACAACTATAAAAAGATTCGTCAACTGCAATTCATCGCTGCTCATCGCAAAGCCGGCACGCCTAACAATGCTTCTTGACGTAGGAAATTTCTCCTTTATGCTCAGGAAAGCTGTATGCATATACAGCCATCAAGGAAGATTCCTACGACATAGCAAGGAGCTAACATGTCAGGTCTAGAACTCGCTGCACCAGAAAATCAGTTGCCGTCCTTACGTTTCGAAGGGGGTGAACACACCGCCATCGGCGATGAAACCCTGCTTCGCTTCGCCAAGGACGCGCCGGCAACTCCTGCGTACCAAGTCGAGCTGCACCTGCCCAACGGACTCGCGCTGACCTACGGCCAAATGATTGCCCTGGGCGGCGATTTCTATGGCATTCCGGATCAGGCGATCAGCGATGGCGCCTCCCCTGCCGAGCGCGTGCAACATTTCACTGCCGCCTTCAACTCTCTGGCAGTGCTACCCGCCTCCCGGGAGGAAGCCCACAAGATCCTGGCGGTGATGCAAACGGAGATCGCCGCAGTCAAGCAAGCGATCAAGGACGGCAAGCAGCCCCACGAAGCCTATGACGCCTTGGGTGATACGTTGTCCGAGGAGTGGAATCGCATCACCGGCGGCGGCAGCGCTGTTTCAGCCCTATTCCCACTGGGTCGCTACCTGAAACTGGCGGCGGACAATGCCGACCACTTCGGCGAGTGGGCCCTGTCGGCGTACCTGGCCGGCCACACGGCGGCGCTGCAACAGGCCATCCTGGCTCATCAAACCGGCACCGACCAGGCCCTTGAGCTGGCTTATGCAATGAACAGCTTTGCTGATCATTTCTTGACTGACCTGTTTTCCGCCGGCCACCTGCGCGTACCGCGCAAGCAACTGGCAGCGGTAGTGACGCCGGGTGAACTCGGCTCGCTGATCAGCCGCTTCATGCACGATGAAGACAGCAAGTTCGGGCTCAAGGTGCGCAATGCCATGGGCGATCAATGGCACGCCTACGGCGACAAGCGCTACTTCGATGACATCGACGCGGACAACCGCATGCAGGTCAAACGCGCAGTACAGGCTTCGGCTGATGAGATCTTCGAGACGTTCATCAGCGGCGTCGCGCCCTCCCCGGCCAGCTTCAAGGCACCGCTGTATGTGCCCGACTTGAACGCGGCACAAAACCCGGCGAATAACTTCTCGCCACTGTTCAAGATGGAGGGAGACAAGGTGCTGCGGCGCAAGGACGTCAATGATCTGAATGACAAGCACTGGACCAATGATTGGTGGGGTTGGAGTACATATTTGTTGCTCAAGGACTACAAGCCAAATCAACCCACCAGCTAAGTCGCCGCAATACTCCAGGCAATGGAGATCAACTGTGGGAGGGGGCTTGCTCCCGATAGCGGCGGGTCAACCGACATCAATGTTTGCTGGGCCGACGTCTTCGCGGGCAAGTCGAATCGTCGCACCGCCCCTCCCACATTTGGATCGCGGCGAACCAGCCTTCAACCTCGCTGCGCCTCGGCCTCTTCATGGGCATGGCGCAGCCGTTCGCGGCTATTGGTCAAATGCAGACGCATGGCCGCCCGTGCCGCATCCGAATCCTGGCGGGCAATCGCCTCATAGATTTCTTCGTGTTCGCGACTCAGGCGGCTCATGTAGTGCTGTTGATCATCATGGGCCAGGCGCGCTGAGTTCAGGCGCGTGCGTGGAATGATGCTGGTGCCCAGGTGGGTCATGATGTCGGTGAAGTAACGGTTGCCGGTAGACAACGCAATTTCCAGATGGAAGGCAAAGTCCGAAGCCACCGCATCGCCGGCATGGGCCGCGCTTTCGTTCAGGGCATCGAGGGCCGCACGCATGGCCGCCAGCTGTGCATCACTGCGACGCAAGGCTGCTAGGCCCGCAGACTCCACTTCAAGGCTGATACGCAGCTCCAGGATCGCCAGCACATCACGCAAGGTCACCACGGTGGCCGGGTCAATGCGGAAACCGCTGGGGCTTGGCGTGTCCAGCACAAAGGTGCCGATACCGTGACGGGTTTCTACCTGCCCCGCCGCTTGCAGACGCGAGATGGCTTCGCGCACCACAGTGCGGCTGACGCCATGGGCGTCCATGATTGCCGACTCGGTGGGCAGCTTGTCGCCTCGTTTGAGCTGGCCGTCGCGGATCTGCTCGGACAACACCGTGACCAATTCCTGGGCAAGGCTGCGACGCTTGCGGGGAAGACGTGGAGCGGCGCTGGAGTTTTCCATGATGAACCATCTTTCTCGGCGAACTAAAGACCGCATCATAGCCCATGGTGGTTGTACGATCACCGTTCCGGCGCGACTTTCATCCATATCCTTCGCGCAAAAAAAATGCCCCGACAGCAGTCGAGGCATTTTTCACATGGGCCTGGAGGCGTAATCCGCCTACTTCACCACTTTCAAGCTCGGCCGACCGCTAGGGCGCGGCGGCTCGGTGTCCGGTGGCGGCACATCATCACCGCCTTCACCTTCGATCGTTTCGGCGTCCTCGAAAGGCGACTCCAGATCGAACACCATGCCTTGGCCATTTTCCCGGGCATAGATCCCGAGGATGGCACCAATTGGCACGAACAGCGTATGGGGCACACCGCCGAAACGCCCTTCGAAGCTCACCGCTTCGTTGTCCATGTGCAGGTGGCGAACGGCACTGGGCGACACGTTCAGCACGATTTGTCCGTCACTGGCAAAACCCTGCGGTACCTGAACCGCAGGAAATTCGGAATTGACCAGCATGTGCGGGGTGCAATCGTTGTCCACAATCCACTCATAGAGCGCGCGGACCAGGTAAGGTCGACTGGAGTTCATCAACGGCTCCTTAAGCCTTAGCGCATATCGCGTTCGACACCAGACAGACTCGCCTGGAAAGCCTCACGCGCAAACTGGCGCTCCATGTAATCAAGCAACGGCTTGGCCGGCCGTGGCAGTTCAATGCCCAGAATCGGCAAGCGCCAGAGTATGGGTAATAGGCAGCAATCCACCAAGCTTTGTTCCTCACTGAGGAAAAAAGGTTTGTCGGCGAACAACGGCGAAACGCCGGTCAGGCTCTCGCGCAGTTCCTTGCGCGCCTGCACCCGAGCGGCTTCTTTGGAACGCGAATCGAGAATCACATCCACCAGCCCGCACCAGTCGCGCTGGATCCGATGGATCAGCAGACGGCTGTTGGCACGCGCCACCGGGTACACCGGCAGCAAAGGCGGATGAGGGTAACGCTCATCCAAGTATTCCATCACCACGGTTGACTCCCACAACGCCAGGTCACGATCGACCAGGGTGGGCAAGCTGCCGTAAGGGTTCACTTCGATCAGTTTCGGCGGATGACGGCCCGCCTCCACACTGATGATCTCGGCGCTGACACCCTTCTCTGCGAGCACGATGCGTACTCGGTGGGAATAGTGGTCGGCGGGGTCGGAGTAACAGGCCAACCGATTGGTCACGCCCATGGCGGTCCTCCTCGCTTGTTGAAATTATCGAAAGCTCAAAAACGAGCGCGCCCAGAGAGCATCCCTGTAACGTCCGGTTCAACCGGTCGCTACGTGTTCAGAGATGCCGCTGGGCGCGCAAGATTAACAGCAATTGCTTACGGTTGGATCAATGCACATCCTTCCAGTATTCGCGCTTGAGCAGATAAGCGAATACGAAGAAGAAAGCCAGGTACAGCAAGACGTACGTACCAATGCGCTGGTGCTGCAGTTTGACCGGATTGGCCGAGTAGGCCAGGAAGGTCACCAGGTTCTTGACCTTCTCGTCGAACTGCTCTTCGTTCAGCGTACCGGTCTTGGGCACGATGGTCAGTTGATCACACGCTTCATGGGTCAGAGGCGTGCCGGTCAACGGATCATATTGCTTCTTGCCGTCTTCAACGACCTGAACCTGCTTGCATCCTACCACCTGGCGCCCCTGCAAGCCGACCAGAACGTTCGGCATGCCGACATTCGGGAAGACTTTGTTGTTTACGCCGTAGGGGCGCGCGGGGTCTTCATAGAAGGATTTCAGGTAGCCGTAGAGCCAGTCGGTGCCACGCACGCGGGCCACCAGGGTGAGGTCGGGCGGTGCGGCGCCGAACCAGGTCTTGGCGTCGGCCGGTTGCATGCCGATGTTCATGTGGTCGCCGATCTTCGCACCGGTGAACACCGCGTGGCTGAGCATCACTTCATGGGGGATGCCCAGGTCATCGGCGACACGCTCGTAACGTTGGAACTTGGCGCTGTGGCACCCCATGCAGTAGTTGGTGAAGGTCCGCAGCCCATCCTGCATGGCGGCTTTGTCAGACACATCGATATCGACTTTTTCCAGCTGCGCGCCATGCTCGGCGGCGAAGGACAGTAGCGGCAGGGCCGCAAGCACGAATGCAACGAATAACTTTTTCATCAGCCAGTCACCCTTTCCGGAACCGGTTTGGTCTTCTCGAGCCGGGTATAGAACGGCATCAGAATGAAGTAGGCGAAGTACAGGAAGGTGCAGACCTGCGACAGCAACGTACGCTCAGGGGTTGGCGCCAATACGCCGAGTACGCCCAGGATCACGAACGAGATGCAGAACACCCACAGCCAAATCTTGCTCAGCCAGCCTTTGTAGCGCATCGACTTGACCGGGCTACGGTCCAGCCATGGCAGCACAAACAGCACCGCGATGGCTGCGCCCATGGCGATCACGCCCATCAGCTTGTCAGGGATGGCGCGCAGGATCGCGTAGAACGGCGTGAAGTACCACACCGGCGCAATGTGCTCGGGAGTCTTGAAGGCGTTGGCCTGCTCGAAGTTAGGCTTCTCGAGGAAGTAACCGCCCATCTCCGGGAAAAAGAACACGATCGAGCAGAACACGAACAGGAACACCACCACGCCGACAATGTCTTTGACGGTGTAGTAAGGGTGAAACGGAATGCCATCCAGCGGGATACCGTTCTCGTCCTTGTGCTTCTTGATGTCCACGCCATCTGGGTTGTTGGAGCCCACTTCGTGCAGCGCCAGGATGTGCAGCACCACCAGGCCGAGGATCACGATCGGCAAGGCCACCACGTGCAGGGCGAAGAAGCGGTTCAGGGTAATGCCCGAGATCAGGTAGTCACCGCGGATCCACTGGGTCAGGTCGTTGCCGATCACCGGGATCGCACCGAACAGCGAGATGATCACCTGGGCGCCCCAGTACGACATCTGGCCCCACGGCAGCAGGTAACCCATGAAGGCTTCGGCCATCAGCGCCAGGTAGATCAGCATGCCGAACACCCACACCAGCTCGCGAGGCTTCTGGTACGACCCGTAGAGCAGGCCCCGGAACATGTGCAGGTAGACGACGATAAAGAACGCTGACGCGCCAGTGGAGTGCAGCAGGCGCAGGATCGAGCCGTACTCGACGTCACGCATGATGTATTCAACGGAAGCGAACGCCTCCTCCGCCGACGGGGTGTAGCTCATCGTCAGCCACACGCCGGTGACGATCTGGTTGACCAGCACCAACAGGGCCAGGGAGCCGAAGAAGTAGAAGAAGTTGAAGTTCTTTGGCGCGTAATACTTGCTGAGATGGTCTTCCCACATTTTAGTGGCGGGGAAGCGCGCATCCACCCAATCCATGAACTTGCTCATCACGCGTTCTCCTTGTCGAGGCCAATGACTATGAGGTCGTCAGTTTCGTAGGTATGCGGAGGCACGGGCAGGTTCAAGGGCGCGGGCTGGGACTTGTAGACGCGGCCGGCGAGGTCGTAGTGGGAACCGTGGCACGGGCAGAAATAACCGCCGACCCAGTCCTTGCCCAGATCGACAGGGGCCACTTCCGGGCGGAAGGTAGGCGAGCAACCCAGGTGGGTACACAGACCGACCAGCAGCAGAATCTCTGGCTTGATCGAACGTACTTCGTTCTTGGCGTAGGCGGGCTGGTCGGAATTTTCGGATTGCGGGTCAGACAACTGGCCCTCGATCTTCTTCAGATTCCCCAGGATTTCCTCGGTACGACGAACGATGAATACCGGTTGGCCGCGCCACTCAGCAATCATCTGCTGGCCTGGCTCGATCTTGCTGACATTCACCTTCACCGGTGCACCTGCGGCTTTCGCCTTGGCACTGGGAAACCATGACCCCACGAACGGGACCGCAGCCCCCACCGCTCCTGCAGCACCCACCACGGATGTGGCTGCTACCAAGAAGCGACGCCGGCCTGCATTCACGCCGTCATTGCTCATTCAGTCCTCTCCCATCAGCTTTTTTGGCCTGTTAAATCAGGCGTCTACTAAGTGTTGAAACTTTACTTATAAAAATTTTGACGGATGGTAATGAAAAGCCCCACGTATGACAAGGGAATTGCCCGGGCCTCCGCCCCCAGGCCTTGTAGTATAGGGGGTCTACGGATGTGGCAAGTTGTCACGCACAAATTTATGTATAAATCGCAGGCAATAAAAAACGCCCAGCTCCGCGAGGAGGCTGGGCGTTTTTGTGGAACGTAAAGCGAATTAACGCTTCGAGTACTGCGGACGCTTACGCGCTTTACGCAGACCGACTTTCTTACGTTCAACTTCACGAGCATCGCGAGTCACGAAGCCAGCTTTGCGCAGAGCGCCACGCAGGGTTTCGTCGTACTGCATCAGAGCGCGAGTGATGCCGTGGCGGATTGCGCCAGCTTGACCACTTACACCGCCACCGATAACGGTGACGTAGATGTCGAACTTTTCAACGGTCTCGGTCAATTCCAGCGGCTGACGAACTACCATGCGGGCAGTTTCGCGACCGAAGAAGTTGTCCAGGGAGCGGTTGTTGATCGAGATGTTACCAGTGCCCGGACGCAGGAAAACGCGTGCGGTTGCGGTTTTGCGACGGCCAGTGCCGTAATTTTGAGTCGCCGACATAATGAACTATTCCGTTAAAACTTCAGTTCTTGGGGCTGCTGAGCAGCATGAGGGTGTACAGCGCCCGCATAGACTTTCAGCTTGCGAAACATATCGCGACCCAGTGGGCCCTTCGGCAGCATGCCTTTGACCGCGATTTCGATCGGGGCTTCAGGCTTCTTGGAGATCAGGCCTTCAAAGTTGGAAGACTTGATACCACCTGGGAAACCGGAGTGACGGTAGTACATTTTGTCTTGCGCTTTGTTGCCGGTAACACGTACCTGCTCAGCGTTGATGATCACGATGTAGTCACCGGTGTCAACGTGAGGGGTGTACTCAGGCTTGTGCTTGCCACGCAGACGGCTGGCGACTTCAGTGGCCAGACGACCCAGGGTCTGACCAGCGGCGTCGACGACAAACCAGTCGCGCTGAACTGTTTCCGGTTTTGCAGTAAAAGTTGTCATTCTTTAATAGCCTCAGGGGCCGCCCTGTAAATTAGACGGCGGATCTTACTGAATAGTGCTTACTTTGACAAGTCAAAGGCAGCCGGATACAGACGCTATCGGGGGCTCGGGTCGGCGCGTCCGTTCAACGGCAAGATTCTTCGGCAGACGGCGCATCACTTCCACTGCAGAAAGAGGTGGGCAATTATGCAGATTGCGAAAAAAAATTCAACCTGCTTTTATGATTGTTTTCCCCCGAAGGAGTATCCGATGGATTACCGACAGCTGGGCCGCACCGATCTGAACGTCAGCGCGATTGCCTTGGGCACCATGACCTGGGGCGAGCAGAACAGCGAGGCAGAGGCCTTCGCGCAGATCGAACGGGCCAAGGCCGCAGGGATCAACTTTCTCGATACTGCGGAAATGTACCCGGTACCGCCCAAGGCCGACACCTACGCCACCACCGAGCGCTACATCGGCAATTACTTCAAAAGCCGTGGCGACCGCGCCGACTGGGTCCTCGCCAGCAAGATCGCCGGTCCCGGCAACACCATCGACTACATCCGCGATGGCTACCTGCGCCACAACCGCAAGCACATTACCCAAGCCCTGGACGCCAGCCTCAAGCGCCTGCAAACCGACTGGATCGACCTCTACCAACTGCACTGGCCGGAGCGCAGCACCAACTTCTTCGGCCAGTTGAGCTACAAGCACAAGGACGAAGACGACCTCACCCCCCTGGAGGAAACCCTCGAGGCCCTGGATGAGCAGGTCAAGGCCGGCAAGATCCGCCACATCGGCCTGTCCAACGAAACCCCGTGGGGCACCATGAAGTTCCTCGCCCTGGCCGAAGCCCGCGGCTGGCCCCGTGCGGTGTCGATCCAGAACCCCTATAACCTGCTCAACCGCAGCTTCGAGGTGGGCCTGGCGGAAATCGCCATTCGTGAGCAGTGCGGCTTGCTGGCGTATTCCCCACTGGCGTTCGGCATGCTCAGCGGCAAGTACGAAGGCGGCGCACGGCCGGCCAAGGCGCGCCTGACCGAGTACAGCCGCTTCAGCCGCTATTTCAACTCGCAGTCGGAAGCGGCGTGCAGCCGCTATGTGGCATTGGCGCGGGAACATGGCCTGGACCCGGCGCAGATGGCGCTGGCGTTTGTGACGCAGCAGCCGTTTGTGACCAGCAATATTATTGGGGCCACCACGCTGGAGCAGTTGGATAGCAACATTGCCAGTGCCGAGCTGAAACTGTCGAAAGAGGTGTTGGAGGGGATTGAGGCGATTCAGAAGGATCATCCGAATCCTGCGCCTTGATTGATCTTTTGGCTGCTACTGATCGTTCCAACGCTCTGCGTGGGAATGCCGCCTTGGACGCTCTGCGTCCGCTTTCAGAGTCGTGACGCGGAGCGTCACATGAGGCGTTTCCACGCGGAGCGTGGGAACGATCAAGCCCAGAATCAAAGCGCCCGCGCAATGATCTCTTTCATGATCTCATTGGTCCCCGCATAAATGCGCTGCACCCGCGCATCCGCCCAGGCACGGGCAATCGGGTATTCCCACATGAAGCCGTAACCGCCGTGCAACTGCACGCACTCATCGAGTACCTTGCATTGCAGGTCCGTGGCCCAATACTTGGCCATCGCTGCGGTAGGCACATCCAGCTTGCCTTCCAGGTGCAACGCCATGCACTTATCCACAAACACGCGGCCGATCTGAATCTCGGTAGCCATCTCGGCCAGCTTGAATCGGGTGTTCTGGAAGTCGGCAATCGCCTTGCCGAACGCCTTGCGCTCGCGGGTGTAATCCAGGGTCCATTGCAATGCCGCTTCGGCTGAAGACAGCGCGCCTATCGCTACGGTCAAACGCTCTTGAGGCAGTTCCTGCATCAGGTATGCGAAGCCCATACCGGCCTGGCCCAGCAGGTTTTCCTTGGGCACTCGCACGTCCTGGAAAAACAACTCCGAGGTGTCCTGAGCCTTCATGCCGACTTTCTCCAGGCGCTTGCCCTTGTCGAAACCGGGCGTGCCAGCCTCCACCAGAAACAGGCTGGTGCCCTTGGCGCCGGCCTTGGGATCGGTCTTGGCGACTACGATCACTAGGTCAGCCAGGTAGCCGTTGGTGATAAAGGTCTTGGAGCCATTGATGACGTACTCATCGCCGTCCAGCACTGCCGTGGTCTTGACTCCTTGCAGGTCGGAGCCGGCGCCCGGCTCGGTCATGGCAATCGCCGTGACCATCTCCCCGGAAATCAGCTTGGGCAGGTACTTCTGTTTCAGTGCTTCACTGCCGTAATGCAAGATATAGGGCGCAACGATATCCGAATGCAGGGAAAAGCCGATGCCGGTCAAACCAAGACGACTGATCTCTTCGATCACCACCGCGCTGTAGAGAAAGTCCGCGCCCAGGCCGCCATACTCCTCCGGCAGGTGGGAGCACAGCATGCCCGCCTCTCCCGCCTTGCTCCACAGGCTACGGTCGATATAGCCCTGCTTTTCCCATTGCCCATGAAAGGGCGCGGCGAGTTTTTCGAGGAAGGTGCGCACGCTCTCGCGGAAGAGTTCGTGCTCCTGGCTGAACAAGGTTCTGGGGATCATGGGTCACCTGCATGGATTGTCGGACAAGGATGAGCCCACAGAGCCTATGCCGCGATGGCGTCACGGGACACTGGACACATGCGACAAAAAATAAGACGATCCAGCCGTCTGGTGACCACTTTCCCCTATAAGAATAAATGAAATTATGTCTAACCAAATCTCCACGCCCTTGCGGCGCGTCAGCATTTTGGCCATTGATCGGGTATTCGCTTCAACCCTGATGCAAGCCAAGGATTTCTTCCATCTCGCCAGCCTGCGTTACGGCAAACAGCAGGGCCTGGGCCTGACCCCAGGGTTCGATACGCGCCTGGTCAGCCCCGACGGGCAATCAGTGCGCAGCTTCAGTGATGTGATAATGCCAGTGGACGGCGGCCTGGAAGACGCCGACATCATCGTATTGCCGGCGTTCTGGGACGACTTCGACGCCCTGTGCACCCGCTACCCGCAAGTGCTGCCGTGGCTACGCGAACAACATGCCCGCGGCGCCGTGCTCTGCGGCGAAGCCACCGGCGTGTTCTGGCTGGCAGAAGCCGGGCTGCTCGATGGCAAGGAGGCAACCACCTACTGGCGGTTCTTCACTGCCTTCAGCGAGCGCTTCCCCAAGGTCCAGCTCAATCAGGACAAGCACCTCACCGATGCCGATAACCTGTATTGCGCCGGCGGCACCACTTCGGCCTGCGACCTCTACATCTATCTGATCGAACGTTTCTGCGGCGCCAGCATCGCCCAGGCCGTGGCCCGCGACATCCTCTATGAGGTGCAGCGCAGCTATTCACCGGGACGGATCGGTTTTGGTGGGCAGAAGCTGCACCAGGACGTGATCATCCTGCAGATCCAGCACTGGCTCGAAGAACATTTTGCCGACAAGTTCCGCTTCGAAGATGTCGCCCGGGAGCACGGCATGAGCATCCGCAACTTCATGCGGCGCTTCCAGACCGCTACCGGCGACAAGCCGCTGCATTACCTGCAACGGCTGCGTATCGAGACGGCAAAAGGCCTGCTCTCGGGCAGCCGCAAGAGCATCAAGACCATCAGTTATGAGGTGGGTTACGACGATGCGAGTTTCTTTGCGCGCTTGTTCAGGCAGCACACGGAGCTGTCGCCGAACCAGTATCGGCAGCAGTTCCAGCAAGCCGCATAACTCCAGTCAGACACAGGGCAAATGTGGGAGGGGGCTTGCCCCCTCCCACATT
This sequence comes from Pseudomonas khavaziana, assembly GCF_036704165.1. Taxonomy (NCBI): domain Bacteria; kingdom Pseudomonadati; phylum Pseudomonadota; class Gammaproteobacteria; order Pseudomonadales; family Pseudomonadaceae; genus Pseudomonas; species Pseudomonas khavaziana. The sequence goes on along the minus strand of NZ_CP129946.1, from coordinate 1,181,450 downwards.
GGATCTCCATTGTTCTGGAGGTCTTTTAGGGTTTGTGTCCGCGCGACAGGAATTCGTGGGACTGCATTTCGAGCAGGCGGCTCAAGGTGCGCTGGAACTCGAAGTTCAAGCGACCACCGGTATACAGGTCCTTGAGCTCCACCTCCGCCGAGATGATCAACTTGACGTTACGGTCGTAGAACTCATCGACCATGTTGATAAACCGTCGGGCGATATCGTCCGTGGCAACGCCCATCTGCTCGACGCCGCTCAAGATCACCGCGTGGAAGATCTTGCCCAGCTCGATGTAGTCGTTCTGGCTACGCGGGCCGTCGCACAGTTGGCGGAACTCGAACCAGGCCACGTCATCGCAGGTGCGCAACGCGATGATTTCGCGGTTCTCGATCATCAGCTTGTCGTTTTCCACCGCCTGGGTGCATTCCGGGGTCAGGGCGCGGAAGCTCTTTTTCAGGCTTTCGTGCGCTGCGTCGTTCAGCGGGAAGTGGAACAGCTCGGCTTGCTCCAGGTGACGCAGGCGGTAGTCGACACCGCTGTCGACGTTGACGATATCGGTGTTCTGCTTGATCAGCGCGATGGCCGGCAGGAAGCGCGCACGCTGCAGGCCGTCCTTGTACAGGCCGTCGGGCACGATGTTCGAGGTGGCGACCAGGGTCACGCCGTTCTTGAACAACTCTTCCATCAAGGTGCCGAGGATCATGGCGTCGGTGATGTCGGAGACGAAGAACTCATCGAAGCAGATCACCCGTGCTTCCTGGGAGAAGCGCTTGGCGATGATGGTCAGCGGGTTTTTCTCGCCCGGCAGGGTCTTCATCTCTTCGTGCACGCGCTTCATGAAGCGGTGGAAGTGGGTACGGACCTTTTCCTTGAATGGCAGCGCTTCGAAGAAGGTATCCACCAGGTAAGTCTTGCCCCGGCCGACGCCACCCCAGAAATACAGGCCCTTGACCGGTGTGTGGTCTTTCTTGCCAAACAGTTTGCTGAACATCCCTGGCTTGCTCTGCGAGGCCGCGACGAGGTCGTCGTACAGGCGCTGCAAATGACGCACGGCATTTTCCTGGGCCGCGTCATGGAAGAATTCAGGGCGTTTCAGATCAGCTTGATATCGTTCTAGGGGCGTCATAATTTCGTTAGCAAGGCAACAAAAACGGGCCGTCACTGTAACGACGGCCCTGGATAATGGCAATCAACCCTTGGTCGGGTTAATCCTCGGTTGGGGTCAAGGCCACGCGCAAGGCGGCGATGGCGGCATCGCGGGAGGCGGCATCGGCGAACGCTGCGCTATCGGCCACTGCTGCACCGTCCAGCCAAACGCTGAAGCCCTGGGCCTCAGTGCGTACATCCAGCGCGTCGCCGCTTTGCAATTGCTTGGTCACCGCACCTGCGGCCTTGCCGTCGGCAAAGTTGCGCGACAGCAGCAGTTGCTCGCCGTCAGCCGCCAACAGGCGGAAGCGGAAACTGCCGTCCTCTTCGCGAAAGCTTACAAAGCGTGCGGCTTTCGCGGCTTTCTTTTTAGCGCTGACCGGCGCCGCAGCCTGGTTGACGAACGAACGCAAGCCCACCGCTTCGCGCAGCTCGGCCAGGAACGGTGCTGCCACTGCGCGCGCCTTCTTGGCGCCTATCAGCAGCAGGTCTTCCATGTCCGACGGGCGCGACATCAGTTGGTGATAGCGCTCGCGAGCTTCACCGAGTTGGCCGTCCAGCAACTGGAACAGACGGTTCTTCGCCTCGCCCCAACCCAGGCCTTGCAGCAGCTCGCCACGAAACTCCTGTTCCTGGGCCTTGGTGGCAAACGCCTGGTACAGGGTGAACAGGTGCGAATTGTCCGGGTCCTTGGCTTCGCCTGGGGCGCGCGAATCAGTGACGATCCGCGAGATCGCGTCTTTCATGTCCTTGGCGCTGGTGAACAACGGGATGGTGTTGTCGTAGCTCTTGGACATCTTGCGGCCATCCAGGCCCGGCAAAGTGGCGACGCTTTCTTCGATCAGCGCCTCGGGCATGGTGAAGAATTCCTTACCATTGCCAAACAGGTGGTTGAAGCGCTGGCCAATGTCGCGGGCCATCTCCACGTGCTGGATCTGGTCACGGCCGACCGGCACCTTGTGCGCGTTGAACATCAGGATGTCTGCCGCCATCAGCACCGGGTAGCTGTACAGGCCCATGCTGATGCCCGCATCCGGGTCTTCGCCGCTTTCCACGTTCTTGTCCACCGAGGCCTTGTAGGCGTGGGCGCGGTTGAGCAGGCCCTTGGCGGCGACGCAGGTCAGCAGCCAGGTCAGCTCGGGGATTTCCGGGATGTCGGACTGGCGGTAGAAGGTCACCCGGTTCACATCCAGGCCACCGGCCAGCCAGGTCGCGGCGATTTCCATGCGCGAGCGCTGGATGCGCTGCGGGTCATCGCATTTGATCAGGGCATGGTAGTCGGCCAGGAAGTAAAAGGAATCGGCATTGGCATCTTCGCTGGCAAGGATCGCCGGGCGAATCGCACCGGCGTAGTTGCCCAGGTGCGGCGTGCCGGTGGTGGTGATGCCGGTGAGGATACGGGTACGGGTCGTCATGGGGGATCGCTTGTCATCAATTCGAAAGGCGTGGCAGCACCAGATCCTTGAGATCGGTCAGCTTGCCGTGAAAAAAGTGTCCGCATTCTGCCACTTTCAGAAGCTCGTGGGGGCGTTTCAGGGCGGCAGACCAGTCGTAGACCAACTGCGGATCCACCACTTCGTCGCTTTCCGGCTGAATCAGGGTCAATGGGCAGTCTTGAGGCAGCACATCCGCATCGCCCAGGCGCATCACAGCGGGGGCAACCATGAACAGGTGCGCGAGTTTCTCGCCCTTGGCTTCCAGGCGGCCACCAAGACTGGCCGCGACGTAGCCGCCGAAGGAAAACCCCAGCAAGGTGATCGGCAGGTCCGGGTGCTTTTCACGCAGCCAGGTGGCGGCTGCTTCGGCATCGTCCACTTCACCGGCGGCCATATCGTGGGTGCCGGCACTGGCGCCGACACCACGATAGTTGAAACGCAATGTAATCAAACCGGCATCGCGGGCGGTGCGTTGCAGGGTCGATACAACTTTATTGAGCATGGTCCCACCCTGCACCGGGTTAGGGTGGCAGACCAGCGCCAGGCCACGTGGCTCGGGGTGATCCAGGTACAAGGCTTCCAATTGGCCCACCGGGCCGTCGATCAAAACGGGGGTTTCACGCATGAGCAAGGATGAACTCCGTGACCTCTCAAGGGGTCGACTCGTCTAGCTAAAAGTCTGTGCATGGCATCATTGCGAGCTTAATCGCGGTATACAGCGCAGGTCCGAGCCGTTAACGTAAAGCAAAGCCGTTTATAGAGGAAGGACTCGTGGAACACTCGCTCTTAGTTTGGTTGTTGCCGACTCTTGCCCTGGTTGCCGGTGTCGCCATTGGATTCCTGGTTGCTCGCTTGCTGCCGAATGCCGCGCCTAACCGCACGCAGCGTCAGCTGGATGACATCCAGGAACGTTTTGACAGTTATCAGAACGAGGTTGTTACCCACTTCAACAGCACCGCGACCCTGGTCAAGAAGCTCACCCAGAGCTACCAGGAAGTACAGGATCACCTCGCCGATGGCGCTAATCGCCTGGCCCTCGACGACATTACCCGCCAGCGCCTGCTGGCCGCGCTGCATTCCGATGCACCGCAAACCCCACGGGAACGCCTGACCCCGCCGCGGGAAAACCAGGAGCCACCACGGGACTACGCGCCAAAGACGCCGAACGCCCCAGGCATGCTGGATGAGCATTACGGCTTGAAGAAGTAAGTCATCCTCAAGCAACAAAAAGCCCGGCTGATCATCGATCAGCCGGGCTTTTTTGGCGCCAATTCAAGAACAATGCAGATCAATGTGGGAGGGGGCTTGCTCCCGATAGCGGTGGGTCAACCAATGCATCTGTTACTGACAGGTCGCCATCGGGAGCAAGCCCCCTCCCACACTACCGAGCATGAGCTTAAGTAAGTTGTTGCTCCTGCAACCGCCCACCCTCGATCCGCACATGCCGCCCATGGAAGCGCTTGAGGCTGCTGCGATGGCCGACGCTGACGATGCTCAACCCCGGCAGCTCATCGATCAACGCCTGGTACAAGGTTGCCTCATCCTCTTCATCCATCGCCGAGGTTGCTTCATCCATGTACAGCCATTGCGGCGCGAACAACAATGCACGGGCAAAGGCCAGGCGCTGCTGCTCACCCGGTGAGAGCATGCGTTGCCAGTGGTTGGCTTCATCCAGCCGTGCGACCAGATGGGGCAGGCGACAGGTTTTCAGGACCTGTGCATAACGTTCTGGCGAATAGACTCCGTCGTCTTGTGGATAACTCAACACGGCCTTGAGCGTGCCAATCGGCAGGTAAGGCTTCTGCGGCAGGAACAGGTAGCGCGTCGCCGGCAGGCGAATGCTGCCATGACCGGCCGGCCACAGATGGCCCATCGCTCGCAGCAAGGTACTCTTGCCACTGCCGGAACGCCCGCTGAGCATTACGCGCTGACCAGGTTCCACCGTCATGTCGGCGTCGCTGAGCAAATGACGACCGTCAGCCAAGTCCATTCCAAGATCCTTTATCACCAGGCGCTCGCCTTCAGGGCGCACATCGATGGCCGGGGCACGTTGCTCATTGTCGCTCATGGCCTGCTGGAAGCTCAGCAGACGGTCACTGGTGGCACGCCATGTCGCCAGCTCCGAATAGGCGTTGATGAACCAGCTGAAGTTGTCCTGCACGTTGCCGAACGCCGAGTTGATTTGCATCAGCTCGCCCAGTTCGATCTTGCCAGCGAAGTAGCGTGGCGCAGCGACGATAAACGGAAAGATGATGGCGATCTGGCTGTAGCCGGCAGTGAAAAAGGTCAGGCGCTTGGACACCTTCATGATGTCCCAGAAGTTGTGCCAGACCTTGCCGAAACGTGTGCTCAGGCGCTGTCTTTCATTCGGTTCGCCGTTGTACAGGGCAATGCTCTCGGCATTCTCACGTACCCGCACCATGGAGAAACGCAAGTCCGCTTCGAAGCGCTGCTGCTGGTTGCTCAGGCCGATCAAGCGACGACCGATCAAGTGCGTCAACCAACTGCCCACGGCGGCGTACAGCAGCGCACACCAGAACATGTACCCAGGTATGGTGATGCCAAATACTTCGATGCTGCCCGACACGCCCCAGAGGATGATCGAGAACGACACCAGGCTGACCACATTACGCAGCAATCCGAGGCCAAGGCTCAAGGTGCCGGAGGTGAAGTTATTGAGGTCTTCGGAAATCCGCTGGTCCGGGTTGTCGGTATAGCCGCCCTGCTCCAGCTGGTAGTAGTTCTTGTGGGCCAGCCAACGGGTGAAGTGTTGTTCGGTAAGCCAGGCACGCCAACGGATCGTCAGCATCTGGGTCAGGTAGAGACGGTAGACCGCACCGAGAATCGCTACCGCCGCAATGCCACCGAAATAGCCGATCAGTTGCCAGAAGGCCGCGGTGTCCTTCTTCTCCAGGGCGTTGTAGAAGTCCTTGTACCAATGGTTGATCCACACCGAGATCGCCACGCTGAACAGCGACAAGCCAATCACGGCCACCAGCAGCAACCACGCCCTGCCCTTCTCTTCGCTACGCCAATAGGGCGTGATCATGGCCCAGGTTCGGCGGAAGAATTGCCCGCGCACTGCGTCGTTGATCGCGGAGTACTCAGCGTTCTGGTTCATTGTTCAGGCTCGGTAGGAAAACATCACAGGCGTTTGAACCGATCATAGGTGATCGGTTCGCGCATCCGTGCAGCCTGAAGCAGGTTGTTCAGTCTTCGTTCAGCGTCGTACCGGGCGCTTCTGCAATTTGCGTTGCAAGCTTGGAAGATTCGTAATACACCGCACGCCAGAAACTCATAGAAACAAAGTAGGACATCTGCACTTTTTTAATTAGACATGGAACTTTTCCTGCGTAAACGGCCACCCATTTCGCACCAAATCATACGAACAATCCTATCTAGGTATCAAAAGTGACAAATTCAACTCAGTTTAATATTGTCCGCTATTCAGCGCCAACGCCTGGGGCTACTCAAGAAGAATACACCCTGACGCAGGAACAGAAAACGCCCACGCAGTTGAACAATAACGAAATTTATAAAACGGATAACACTGCCTCTACTACCCAGCGCCAATCCGATGTCTATAAGACAACCATTTATGGAACAGACCCTGTTCAAGCGCCCGGAGGCAGATATACGTTAAAAGAGCGTGAGGAGCGTATTGATGCCTACTCCGCGCGTGTAAATACGCAGATCAATAATATCGAAAGTGGCAGTGAAGGCGAAAGAAACGTTAAGTTCCAGAACGTGCGCCTATTCATGGAACCCTCCGGTTACTTCAGCGGGGGTCTATTAGCGGCAGGGTTCGATCCACATGAGAAATTCACAGTAACGTTCGACACTTACGTCGGTATGGGGGCAGCAAAAAACCTGTCCGATACAAGCACCCGCACCTATTTCGCATGGGAAATTGCAGCGGGGATGCTTGATCACGATACACCAGGAAGGAGCGGGATTGTCAATTTCCATGGAATGGTCATTGACCCAAAAGACCGCAGCAAGATTAATGATCTGCAATCGTTTGGCAAGCGACTTCAAAAACACTGGGAGCAGGATATAGCCACGCCAATGCGTGGCAGCGCTAAGATCAACACCCTTATGGAGATTACGCAATACTTGCCTTTACCACTCCACATGCCATACGTCCCCCCCAAAATATCAACCGTAATACCTGAACGCTCGGGCAAAGCAGACGCCTATGTAGCGCGGGGCGCTTTGCAGAGCCTTCGTAGTGATAAGGAGGCCTTTGAAAAGTTAAGCTCTTCCGGTCAAGAAGCGATTAGTCGCACGCTGGATAAAAATGGGCAGGTGATTATTCCCAATATCTACGGTTACCCCCTGAGTGGCTACGCGTTTATTCCCTACACGCCCTATGATGGCAGTGAAAGCAACAGGCCCAATCAGGGTGTCATGTTTGATTTGAGGAGTGGCGCTGTCCGCGAGATAAAGGGCGATGACGACTTTGCGGCGTGGGCTAAAGACAATCGTAACCAACTGATAAGTCGTTTCAATGCCCGTGACCTGCAAGGCGGAAAGGACGCGCATTGGCCACCAGCCGCGAATGTACTCAACAGTCTGATCCGAGATAATAACTCCCACTATCAAGGGAGAAAAAACTTGCTGTCCGATAAATCCATACCCGTTCGGGAACTGTTTAATTACACCCAGTCGCGAGACAGTGATTATGAACTGAAATTTGGCGATCTGTACAAGGGTATTGCCTCGCATTACCAGGAAGTAAACGCCAAGAATGCACTCTGGGCCGATCAAACCAAGGTTTTTGGTGCCGTGGAGCAAGGCTGGAAGGCCGCAAGAGAAGTATGGGGCAATACCTTTGGCTACGTCCCCTTCCTTGGTAATGCTGGCAATATTGTTTTCGGCAAACATGACGCCGACCATGGCATGACGGCCAGTGATCGCGTTGGAGGTACGACCGGCGCAGTGATATCAGGCCTCTTGTTGGCGCACGAAGTCACACCAGTTGGGATAGAGGCAGGGCTGGGTGAGTCGACCTTGAACTTTAACGCCTCCGGCATCGATCATTACAATTGGCAATACAACGCGCAGACCAGCGAATTTGAGCTGGCGCGAACCCCTGAGCCGACAACCAGCCCAGGACCAACGCCACACATAGAGGAACCGGCACCGCTGGAAATAGAGAATGCCCCGATTGAAAACACCCCAATCAAAAGCACATTTGGCGATATCAAAGGCGCCATCCGCTCGAAAAAAAGTCTTCGAGAGAAGTTCGAGCCGTTCGCAAGCCAGTACAAAACGACGGGAGAGTTTCAACCTGACGCTCAGGGATTTTACCGAATCAAAGGTGAGGACTATATCCCTATCAAAGATGATGGAAGCAATGGCACCGTATTATATAAGGTGCGTGTGAACAGCCAGAAGGATTTTGAACTGGTTAAGCCTGGAGAGCAGGTTTCCGAGAATGCGCCGCTAGTACGCGTTCTAAAAAATGGTGATTTCAGGGAAAAGATCGACCAGGTTGCATTGAAAAGAAAACTTAAAGGCATATTAAATAAACCATCACTTCGTCATGCCTATGAAAAAGGTCTGGCCAGCGGAGATCCGACAAAAATCAAATACTACGAAAAAGACTTGCAAACTGACCAAATTCACGCGTTGATGATGGAGCCTAAACGTACGCCAGAAGAAATAGGTACTTTGATGGGAGTGCTTGTGAAGCGAGGGGTGACGTCTAGTCTTAAAAATTTTGAAGTTTTCAAAGCCAAAGTGGAGGCTGCCGGCGGGTCGGCAGTTGGAATACCACAAACCTTTTACCTCCAGAACGTCAGTCCCTTTAATGATGGCGAATGCGCTGGATTAGTCAACACCATGGCCCTGGCCATTGAACATAACAAAGAAGATATTTTTATCGAAAACTTGTTCAAGGCGACTGTTCCCTCTAAAGATCCCGCCATCCTCAAATTCAGAAAAAACATGAAAACCCTTCAGGCCAATACTGAAGAGCACTTCCATGGCCGACAGCCTGTCAGACAAGGTCCTTATACAGAAATTGTTCCTGAGTTGAGCAGCGCAACGGAGACCAAGATGTTACGCGTCAGCAGTATGGACCACGGCATCCTTGTAGGCGTCATTATAAGAGATGGTAAAAAAACCTTCTTTATTTATGATCCTAATTTTGGAATGGCTAGATTCCCCACGAGCGAAGCATTGAAGGAAGGCTTGGACAACCTACTGAGTGGCGAAGGCACTCCAACAATACAATTCCACAGGACATATGATGGTAAGGACCCCAATATCCCCGAATATAAGAGAAGTGAGTTCAGCGACGCGGACTTAATAATGGGAGCTCAAGGCGTTGACCCTGAAGAGTTTTTTGACGCCCCACTGTGACGCTCCCATGCTGGTCGCCCCGAAGATCCGTTTGGGACACGCAGGTGCGGCCAGCCTCTGAAGCCCTCACTATGCGCAGGTCACACCCGTTCGGTTGGTTCTGCGGTGTTCAACGCCGTACCGGGCGCTTCTGCAGCTTGCGCTGCAAGGTGCGACGGTGCATGCCCAGGGCGCGGGCCGTGGCGGAGATGTTGCCTTCGTGTTCGGTGAGCACGCGCTGGATGTGCTCCCACTGCAGGCGGTCCACCGACATCGGGTTTTCCGGTACCAAGGTGTCGAGGTCGGCATGCTCGGACAGCAAGGCGGCCAGCACGTCATCGGCATCCGCTGGCTTGCACAGGTAGTTGCAGGCGCCGCGCTTGATCGCCTCGACGGCGGTGGCGATGCTGGAATAACCGGTGAGGATCACCACGCGCATTTCCGGGTCGAGTTCCAGCAGCCTCGGCAGCAACACCAGGCCGGAGTCGCCGTCCATTTTCAGGTCGAGGGCGGCATAGTCCGGCAGATCGGCCTGGGCGATGGTCAAGCCCTCTTCGGCGGAGCCTGCGGTGCTGACGCGAAAACCGCGCCGGCTCATGGCACGCGCCATCACGCGGGTAAAGGTCGCATCGTCATCTACCAGCAGCAGGTGCGGCAGTTCTTCGCCTTCGACTTGGATCTCGTCACTCATCGATATCTCCTCGTGCGACACGGGGCAGGCGCAGCTCGGTGAGCGTGCCGCCATCCTCATGACTATAGAGTTTCACTGAGCCGCCCGCGCGGGTCACGCTGGCCTTGCTCAAAAACAGGCCCAGGCCGAAGCCTTTGCCCTTGGTGGTAAAGAAGGGTTTGCCGATCTGCTCGGCAATGGCCAGCGGCACGCCCGCGCCGTGGTCACGAATGCTGATGGTGATGTTTTCTGCGTCCCAGTCCAACTGCACGCCCAATCCTTCGGGGCAAGCGTCGGCGGCGTTGTTCAAAAGATTGAGCAGCGCCTGGGTCAGGTCCGGCGGTGGCGCCATGCGCGGCACGCTGCCTTGGCCCAGCAGATTGAAACGGTAACTGGCCTCGGGACGCATCAAGTGCCAACGGTTCAAGGCTTCGTCGAGCCAGTGGGTGACATCCTGCATTTCGACCGCCAGGCGGCGATTGGCTTCGGCGGCACGCACCAGTTGCTGCAGCGTCAGCTTGCACTGCTTGACCTGTTCCTGCAGCACGCTGAGGTCCTCCTGCAAGGCCGGGTCGTGATGGTCCTGGGTCATTTCCTTGAGCAATACGCTCATGGTCGCCAGCGGCGTGCCCAGTTCATGGGCGGCGCCGGCTGCCTGGGTGGCGACGGCCAGCAGTTGCTGATCACGCAGGCCCTCTTCGCGGCGAATGGCGCGCAGTTCTTCCTGGCGGCGCAGCTCTTCGGCCATGCGTGCGGCGAAGAAGGTAATGACCGCAGCCGAGAGGGCAAAACTCAGCCACATTCCGTAGATCTGCAGGTTTTCCCGGGCAATCGGAAAGGTTTGCAGCGGATAGAACTGCGCCAGCAGCAACGTATAGAGCGTCAGGGCAATGCCCGACAGCACCACCGAGTAGCGCCACGGCAACGTGACGGCGGCGATGGTCAGTGGCACCAGGTAATACGAAACGAAGGGGTTGGTCGAACCACCGGAGAAATACAGCAACACACTGTGGATAAACAGGTCGCACGCCAACTGAAGCGCGTACTCCAGCTCGGTCACCGGCCACGTGGTGCGCAACCGGATAGCGGTGAACGCGCACAACACGGTGGAAAAAGCCAGGGTCACGCCCAGTTGCAGCCACGGCAGCGGCAGCAGGTCGAACCAATAGGCAAGCCCGACGGAACCGGCCTGTGCGGCCAATACCAGGGTGCGAATGAACGTCAGGCGCCAGAGGTTCTGGCGGGTGGCGGAAGTCAGTTTTACGGCGGCGAGCATGAGCTCTCCCGGTGAGCGCTGCAGGCGGATCGGCACGAGTATAAACGAAGCAGGCCGGCTGGCACGGCGTATGTGGCTCTTTGACGCAGGGCGGGAAAAACGACCGTTCGTCGGGCCCACCATAACTTGTAGCTATTGTGTAAACCCGAAGAACCCGATGCCAGCGTCTACAGTCATACCGAACACGACTATCTCAAGGAGCTTCCATGTCTCGTTTCACTCGCAGTGCCGCCGTCCTTGCCCTCAGCGCCAGCGCCCTGGCCAGCCTCCAGGCCATGGCTGCCGATGAACTGCATTACAACCAGATTTCCCTGCGTGCCGAAGTCAGCCAGGAAGTGGCTCGCGACAAAATGATCGTCACTCTCTACACCGAGTCGCAGAATGCCGACCCAGCCAAGCTCGCTGCCGAAGTTACCACCACCATGAACCAGGCCCTGGGCCAGGCCCGCGAAGTCAAAGGCGTGACGCTGCGCCAAGGCAGCCGCAACAGCTACCCGATCTACGACAACAAGAACCAGAAGATCACCGGCTGGCGTGAACGTGCCGAACTGCGCCTGGAAAGCGCGGACTTCCCAGCGCTGTCCAAGCTTACCGGCGAACTGCTGAACACACTGAAAATGGAGAACATGGACTTCGCCATCGCCGACGCTACGCGCAAGGCCAGCGAAGATGCGCTGCTCAAGGATGCAGTTGCAGCCTTCAAAGCTCGTGCCCAGCTGGCGACTGAAGCATTGGGTGGCAAGGGTTACAAGATCGTCAATCTGAACTTCAACACCAACGGCTATCCAATGCCTTATGCCCGTGGCGGGATGATGATGAAAGCGGCCATGGCTGATTCGGCGCCAACACCTGAAGTGGAAGCCGGTACCAGCCAGGTCAACATGACTGCCGACGGCGTAATTGAAGTACAGCAATAATTATTGAAAATAAGACAATGGTGCAGCCTTAACAGGCTGCGCTATTTTTTTGCACGCTGTTTCAGCATCACTACAACTTCAGTCGTCTGGCAACATCGCAACAGGCGCCGTATACCTGAAGCATATTGAACCAAATTCCCAAACCACACTTCCTGATTACGATTTGGAACCTTCCTGTGTAAGCAACCACATATATTGCACAAGAACACTCCATTATCCTAACTAGGTAATCAAAAGTGGAAAATTCAACTCAGCTTAATATTATCCGTTATCTGCCACCAACTTCCGAATCTACCCAAAATGAACGCACGCTGACGCAAGAACAGAAACAGGATACACAGTTAAACAATAACGAAGCCTCTAAAGTGGACAACACTATCTCTACTGTCCAGCACCAATCCGATGTCTACAAGGCAACCATTTATGGATCAGTCCCTGCTCAAGCGCCCGGAGGCAGGTATACGTTAAAAGAGCGCGAGGAGCGCATTGATGCCTACGCCACGCGTGTAAATTTGCAGAAAAAAAATATCGAAAGTGGCAGTGAAGGCGAGAGAAACGTTAAGTTCCAGAACGTGCGCCTATTCATGGATCCCTCTGGTTACTTCAGTGGGGGTCTATTAGCGGCCGGGTTCGATCCCCATGAAAAATTCACCGTAACGTTCGACACTTACGTTGGCATGGGGACAGCAACAAACCTGTCCGACACCGGCACCCGTACCTATTCCGCATGGGAAATTGCAGCGGGTGTGCTTGATCACGACACACCCGCACGGGGCGGGATTGTCAATTTCCATGGAATGGTCATTGACCCAAAAGACCGGAGCAAGATTAATGATCTGCAATCGTTTGGCAAACAGCTTCAAAAACACTGGGAACGGGATATAGCCACGCCAATGCGTGGCAGCGCTAAGACGAACACCTTTATTGAAGTTATGCAAGCCCTGCCTTTCGTACCCCATATCCCGTACACACCCACAATATCAACCGTAATACCTGAACGCTCGGGCAAAGCAGACGCCTATGTAGCGCGGGGCGCTTTGCAGAGTCTTCGTAGCGATAAGGAGGCCTTTGAAAAGTTAAGCTCTTCCGGTCAAAAAGCGATTAGTCGCACGCTGGATAAAAATGGGCAGGTGATTATTCCCAATATCTACGGTTACCCCCTGAGTGGCTACGCGTTTATTCCCTACAGGCCCTATGATGGCAATGACAACAACAGGCCCAATCAGGGTGTCATGTTTGATTTGAGGAGTGGCGCTGTCCGCGAGATAAAGGGCGATGACGACTTTGCGACGTGGGCCAAAGACAATCGTAACCAACTGATAAGTCGTTTCAATGCCAGTGACCTGCAAGGGGGACAGGACGCGCATTGGCCACCGGCCGCGACGGTACTAGACAGTCTGATCCGAGATAACACATCCCACTACCTAGGGCGGGACAGTTTGGTAACCGATAAGTCCGTACCTGTTCGGGAATTGTTTAATTATACCCAATCGCGAGGCGGGGATTATGAACTGAAATTTGGCAATCTGAACAAAGGTATTGCCTCGCATTATCGCGAAGTGAACGCCAAGAATGCACTATGGGACGATCAAACCAAGGTTTTTGGTGCCGTGGAGCAAGACTGGAAGGCCGCAAGAGAAGTATGGGGCAATACCTTTGGCTACGTCCCCGTCCTTGGCAATGCTGGCAATATTGTTTTCGGCAAGCATGACGCCGACCATGGCATGACGGCCAGTGATCGCGTTGGAGGCAGGACCGGCGAAGTAATATCAGGCCTGCTGCTGGCGCACGAAGTCATACCGGCTGGGGTAGAAGCAGGCCTGGGCGAACCGCCCTTGAATTTCAACACCACCGGCAGCCAACATTACGGCTGGAGATACAATGAGCAGACTAACCATTTTGATTTCGCGAAAAAACTGAACGCCTCCAACGATAGCGATATAACCTCCGTCGCCAATACCGCGTCAAATGAACCAAGTACGCCACACGCCAGTGAAACGGAAGGTGCCCATCCGACGATTGAACCACCCAATAGTAAAGGTGCATTTCTAAATTCTATAGAAAACTTACCAACCGGCGAAGCTCTTTTTTCCACTCCTGAAAAAAACGTAATACTGAGTGGAGAGCTCAATGAGCTAAACACCGTTAACGAAAAACTCTGCACATTTACCGACTTCAACAAGAAAGGCACTCAAGAACGACTCAACATACTGGTACACGGAAGCGTCGATCCTGATACTGGCATCGCGAAAGTTTCATATAATGGAAAACTCAATACGCCACAAGAGTTACTTCAGACACTTCACAACGAAGGTATTTACCCAGAAACGTTTGACAATGTAAGACTGCTGTCATGCGACTCTGCAAGTGGTGGAGATGCCTCCTTCGCAGCTGAATTTCAGAAGCTCATAGGGCGCCCTGTCAAAGGCTATAGTGGCACCCTCACCGCTAACCTCGCGCCGGAAAATGTAAATGCAGCGGTTGTAAAAGTTGAAAATGTCTATCTGGAAGCCCTGCAAAAAAATCAGAACACCCCCCTGACTGGCGCCGATAGGGCATTGGCTAGGTCCGAAGCTGAAAAATACGTCGCAAAGGAACTGGCGCAAAAAACAAACTTCAGAGCGGCGAAGAAAAATCCGTATTGGAATCCGTTGAAATGGTGGGCCTTTACCTATAAACCCGAGACCTTCCCAAAACCGTAACACCGAGAATATGCTCTCCATCGAAAGAGTAGTCGTCAAATCGCCCTCAGCGCCAGCGCAGTGGCCAGCCACCCCGCCATGGCCACCGATGCACTGATATTACAATCAGGTATCCCTGCGCGCTGACGGCAGCCAGGAAGTGGCTCGCGACAAGAGAATCGTGCTCTTCTACACCGAGTCCCAAAATGCCGACCCGGCCAAGCTCGCTGGCGAATCCTCACCACCATGAACCAGGCCATGAGCCAGGCCCGCGAGGTCAGTGCCGATGGCGTGATCGAAGTTTTACAGTAACTTTTTTAGACAAGACAAAGGCTCAAACCCACGGGCTTGCGCTTTTTTGCGTTCGCTGCCGCCACGTCATATCCGGCAGCATATCTCGCTGGAATTACGTTCAAGGTCCTCACGACTCAATACTGCCATAGCTACCAGGGAGGGCTGTGCTGGCATTTATTCACACAGTGAGAGCCAAACTTATGTCCCTATCAGTCAATGCAACATCGCCCCTATCGCTGCCGTCGGTACTCGGTGCCCCAAGGCCGACAACTGAAGCACAAACCTCACAAGCGCCTCAACCGTCCATTGGCAACCCGGCCCAGCCCGCCGAGAAGGAACTGCTCAAGGCTTACCTTGAGGCTGTCCAACGCAAGGTATTGCATAACAATGCCGGGCTTATCACGGTCCCGCCCCAGAGCAACTTGGGTCAATGGCTTGGACTGTATCGTGAACATTTGGAACAGCCTGTTGTGCAGGGTTGGCTGCGCGAACAGCAGATCGAACCGAACACTCTCCTCTCAATCAACCCGTCTACGGGTACGTTGTCCGCCGAGGTGAGGGGCGAAACGAAAACCTTCCGCCTCACGGACACATCGGGTTGGGGACAAATTTCGGGGCCTCTGTTAGCGGCCGCCAGGATCATCGCCCCAGGCAATAATGGTGATTTGCGCGTGAGGCTGGGTGAAAATGCCATACAAGTCAGCGCAAAAGTCGTAGCAAACTTTGAAGGGGTGGCACTTCCCCCAACGTTGTCCCAGGCCCGAGCACAAATAAGGCACCTGGAGCATAAAGACACCTTCGATCCTATTTCCGCCGATGATCACTTGCGTCCTGCTAGCAGCCGCTCGGCAAATGCGCTGCAAGTGCAAAGACAAAATGCGGCCAAGTACTACAGCACCGCGCCGCAGGCGTTGGCCTACAAGCGCTTGGCGGTCGAAGTTGCCACCAACCTGCCCGACACACGGGCAGAAGCCAAGAAATGGGCGGACGACCTGCTGCTCAAGCTCACGGGCAAACCGATCGACTCAGATACCGTTTATTTGAACCGCTTCAAGGGCGGCGAAAGCGCGGATACAGTGACCGGCTGGGAGCACAAGTTCCAGGAGCCCTGGTCTTCGCTGCGCCTGCCCGATGCCTTGCTGAAGAATTTCTCCGAGCACGATTGGGTACCCGGAAACCTGGATCTCGACGCGGGTCTGTATACCCAATCCACGGGGCAAAGCGAAAAAGGCGGCTACGGCAAGCACAATCAAATCGATCTTAAGCCGTCGCAAGTGATGCACGAAAGCTGGAAGACCGACTTCCAGGCCCAGATGACCCAGAAAATCGACAACTTCTGGAACACGCATGCCGATGGCTACCAGACCGCGATCAAAGGTGAGTTCGTCTTCCAGGCCCGCGAACAATTGAAGACGGCCGAAGCCCGATCACCCGCTGAGCGAGCCTTGCAAGCACCCGAGCATCGATTCACTCGAGGCGACTACCGCTTGGTGATGGCGGCTGCCAGCAACCTCCCGCTCGACGAGAACGCTGCGTTGAGCATGGAGCAGCTCAATGCACAAGCGCCGGTAAGCGGCGACACTCAAGTGCATGCCCTTAGCATCCACGGTTTTAAGTCCAGCGACATTGTGCGGTTCAGCGCTGACGATGGAGGTCGCCAGGTACTTTATATACCGGGAGCAAAGCCGGCATTCCTGCGCTTCGACTCCCTGGAAAAACTCAATCAGTGGGTGATTGAGCAAAGCCAGGATCCGAAAAAAAGCCAGGCGCTGCTGGCGCATTTTTCATTGGTTGATCGCCAGGACCATAAGCCCGGCATTCTGCCGCAACTGGGAATCGGCTTTATACCTGGCTTGAACTTCACGGGAATAGGCGACACGCAAGATGGCCTGGACGCCCTGTTCAAAAAAATGGCTGCCGGTGATCTGAAAACCCCGGTGCTCAATGACAGCCACGCCAAAATCGAGGGAGACGTATTTTCCACATTGACGACCGCCGCTAAACAACGCATGACCAGCGATACCGATGTGGTCATCAAATCCAACAGCGAAGTGACCCGCGATACCTGGCTGAACGACATAACCGTGGCCGCGGGATTACTGGCCAAGCTTGCGCCCATCGCAGCACCGGTTGCGGGTGCGGCGGCGCTTGCAGGGTTGACAGAGCTGGGGTTGGGCGCGGAAAAAGCAGCATCCGGCGACACCGAGGCCGAGCGCAGCGATGGGGTGTCCAAGGCATTCGATGGTTTGCTGAATACGCTGTTCTCAGCCGGGGCAAGCGCAGTCCCGGAGGATCCTTTTGCGCTACCGCCTGAGAAAGAGCTGCCGACTGTAGATCCACTTGCTACACCAGAAATCCATGACATCGGCGAACCAACACCTGGCCCCTCCAGCGGCATGCCCATTGTCGACGCACCTGGGGCTGCCCTACCAAAGTCCCAATCACTCCTGCCAATGGCACCTTATGCCGTCGATGAGGGTGAGCAATTAATAAAGAATGCGCACCGCGACGCGCTGGGTGTCTATCGAATAACCGACAGCGAGGGGGCGCTGCGTCAATTCGTACGCCTTACCGACGAAACTGAAACAAGCAGGATATTTGAAATATCAGGTCGCTACAGGACAGGCGACACCTTTGCCAGAATCATCAATTCCGACGGTGACGGACTGATGGTTATCACACCTGGGCGCGAGAAAGAGTGGGCCCGCGCACCGGGCGATGGCGGGATTAAGTGGCCGTGGCAACGTTCGATTTCGCCGACCCCGAGTAACGACTTAAAGTCATCCTCCCGCTTTTCGGACAACTTTATTGAGCTAGACGGATCAAAAATGGAAGGCGCCGACACACTCGACAAATACCTCAACTTTGAGGAGCAAACGCAGTATAGATTTGGGGTCAGCGTTGATGAGGAAAACGGTACGGTTAAAAGTCGCCCTGTCCTTTCATGGGAAGTAGACGATAGAAACTTCACGGTCTCCGCTTCGGAAGCGGCATCCCCTTCAACGTTCGGCACCAGCAACTACGCTGGCCAATTCACCACAGATATCAACAGGAACCCTTACACCATTAGGCGACCGGGCCTGCAGGACGTTGAAATCAACATACCCCGGCAGATAGAAGAACTTAATATTCCGGGCAATAATATAGAGCAGTCAGTCGTCGATGGTTTTATCCAGGACGGAATCGAAACCTTTGAAAATGCGGTCCCCGACCCCGACATGCGGGCGGCGATTTCAGAGGTAGCGCATCAAGGCTCTGCCGCTCCGGCGTGGCTTGAGTTGCAGCCCCCGCGAGTAAAAGACGACTACCTGAGCAGCGCTGGCGACCGACACTTTTTCATCGACTATTCGCCTTTGGAAAATGAGACCAAAGTCACAGTGACCTCGCAATGGAAACTCGTTTATGCAGGCGCAGATGAGCCCATTCCCGCTTCAGACTTGAGCATCACAGCCAGCCGGACGTTCACCCTCCGTGAGAGTAATGCAGTGGATGGACCGCCCGTTACAATCGATAAATCTGCGCCTACCCGCATAGAAGTCTCCCCTACCTAACCCGCTTGAACGGCGGTAACCTCGGTGACCGCCGTTTTCGTTTGGGCAGCTTTTATATGCCTGCCATTTCAGGGGTCTCCATGGAAAGAATCGCCGTCAAGCCACTGCTCCTCGCCGCCAGCCTCCTGGCCTTTATGCCGATGGTCCAAGCCTCCACGACCCTGGTCTATTGCTCCGAAGCCAGCCCCGCCGGCTTCGATCCCAGCCAGTACACCAGTGGCACCGATTTCGATGCATCCGCCGAAACCGTGTTCAACCGTCTGACCCAGTTCAAGCGCGGCGGCACCGAAGTCGAACCCGGCCTGGCAACCAGTTGGGACATATCCAAAGACGGCCTGACCTACACCTTC
Source organism: Pseudomonas khavaziana (assembly GCF_036704165.1). Taxonomy (NCBI): domain Bacteria; kingdom Pseudomonadati; phylum Pseudomonadota; class Gammaproteobacteria; order Pseudomonadales; family Pseudomonadaceae; genus Pseudomonas; species Pseudomonas khavaziana. The sequence continues at coordinate 1,162,787 of NZ_CP129946.1, read as the reverse complement.
CACCTGCGCGATGGCGTCAAGTTCCACACCACCGATTTTTTCACCCCGACCCGCGACTTCAACGCCGATGATGTGCTGTTCACCTTCAACCGGCTGCTGGACGCCGACAGCCCCTTCCGCAAGGCATACCCGTCCGAGTCGCCCTACTTCACCGACATGGGCTTGAACACCACGATCAAGAGCATCGACAAGCTCGACGAGCACACCGTGCGTTTCAACCTGAATAATGTCGATGCTGCATTTGTACAGAACCTGGCCATGAGTTTCGCCTCGGTGCAATCGGCTGAATATGCCGCGCAGCTCCTGAAAGAAGGCAAGCCCGAGCAGATCAATCAAAAACCGGTCGGCACCGGGCCATTTGTGTTCAAGCGTTACCAGAAAGACGCGCAGATTCGCTATGCGGCCAATAAACAGTATTGGAAACCCGAGGACGTGAAGCTCGACAACCTGGTGTTCGCCATCACCCCGGACGCCGCCGCGCGCCTGCAGAAACTCAAGGCCGGAGAATGCCAGGTCAGCGGTTACCCGCGCCCCGCCGATATCGAAGTGATGAAGCAAGATCCCAACCTGCGCGTCCTGCAGCAAGCCGGTTTCAACCTGGGCTTCCTGGCCTACAACGTGACCCACCCGCCGCTGGACCAGCTCAAGGTGCGCCAGGCGCTGGACATGGCCATCGACAAGCCCGCGATTATCAAGGCTGTGTACCAGAGCGCCGGACAATTGGCGCAGAACGCATTGCCACCGGCGCAGTGGTCTTATGACGCGAAAATCCAAGACGCGCCCCACGATCCGACCAAGGCGCGGTTGCTACTAAAAGAAGCAGGGGTTGCACCAGGTACCACCATCAATCTGTGGGCGATGACCGTGCAGCGCGCCTCCAACCCGAATGCGCGAATGTCTGCGCAAATGATCCAACAGGATTGGGCCAAGGTCGGCATCAAGGCCAACATCGTCAGCTATGAGTGGGGCGAATACATAAAGCGCGCCAAGAATGGCGAGCACGATGCAATGATTTACGGCTGGACCGGTGATAACGGCGACCCGGATAACTGGCTCGGCGTGCTCTACAGTTGTGCCGCAGTCAAGGGCAGCAACTACGCCAAATGGTGTAACCCGGCCTACGACACGCTGGTGCAGCAAGCCAAGGTCAGCAACGACCGCGAGCAACGCATCAAGTGGTATCAAAAGGCACAACAAATCCTTAAGGAACAAGTACCTATAACGCCTATTGCGAACTCGACGGTTTTCCAGCCTTTGCGCAAAGAAGTACGCGACTTCAAGATCAGCCCCTTCGGGCTCACCCCGTTCTATGGTGTGGGTCTAGATAAGTAACAGCAGCGCCCCAACCGAGTGCGCTAGACGCCTCGGCTGGGCTTTTTTGGTGCGCTCACTGCACCGAAAAAAACCTTCAAACAGGCATATTTGTGTCGAAACTTTCATAATTGCGACATTCCTGTACGTTCGTACCACAGTTTGCCGCTCCTGGCCGCTCTGCATCTTGCATTGGGTATGGCGCCTGCATAAGTATCCGCAGGCCGACTCACGAGGTCGCCCTCACCACCAAAAATGACAACAAATCATGAGGCCAACATGCTTAAACACGCAGTCCTTCCGTTATTAGTGAGCGCGGGCCTTATGGCCGCCGCCCCTGCAGCCCTTGCGGCAACTAACCTGGTGTTCTGCTCCGAAGGGAGCCCGGCCGGTTTCGATCCAGGCCAGTACACCACCGGAACAGACTTCGATGCCTCGGCCGAAACCATGTTCAACCGTCTGAGCCAGTTCGAACGTGGCGGCACCGCCGTGGTTCCTGGCCTGGCCACCAGTTGGGACGTGTCCCCGGATGGCCTGACGTATACCTTCCACCTGCGCGAAGGCGTCAAGTTCCACACCACCTCGTACTTCAAGCCGACTCGTGAATTCTCGGCAGACGACGTGCTGTTCACCTTCAACCGCATGATCAATAAAGACGACCCCTTCCGTAAGGCCTACCCTACCGAGTTCCCGTATTTCACGGACATGGGAATGGACACCAATATCAAGAACATCGAGAAAGTCGATGACCACACCGTCAAGTTCACCCTTGGCACCGTGGATGCGGCTTTCATCCAGAACCTGGCCATGAGCTTCGCGTCGATCCAGTCCGCTGAATATGCCGCGCAGTTGCTCAAGGAAGGCAAGCCCGCCGACATCAACCAGAAGCCGGTCGGCACTGGCCCGTTCGTGTTCAAGAGCTACCAGAAAGATTCGAACATTCGCTACACCGGCAACAAGGACTACTGGAAACCTGAAGATGTGAAGATCGACAACCTGATCTTCGCTATCACCACTGACCCGTCGGTGCGTATCCAGAAGCTCAAGAAAAACGAATGCCAGATCACCCTGTTCCCGCGTCCAGCCGACCTCAAGGCCCTGGGCGAAGACAAAAGCCTGAAACTGCCGCACCAGGCGGGTTTCAACCTGGGCTATGTTGCCTACAACGTCATGGACAAGATCAAGGGCAGCGATCAGCCAAATCCGCTGGCTGACCTGCGCGTACGCCAGGCGCTGGACATGGCGGTGAACAAGCAGCAGATCATTGACTCGGTGTACCAGGGCGCCGGTCAACTGGCCGTCAACGCCATGCCGCCGACCCAATGGTCCTACGACACCAGCATCAAGGACACCAAGTACGACCCTGAAAAAGCCAAGGCGCTGCTCAAGGAAGCCGGCGTCAAGGAAGGCACCGAAATCGTCCTGTGGGCCATGCCGGTTCAGCGTCCGTACAACCCGAACGCCAAGCTGATGGCTGAGATGCTGCAGAACGACTGGTCCAAGATCGGCCTGAAGGTCAAGATCACCAGCTACGAGTGGGGCGAGTACATCAAGCGCTCCAAAGGCGGCGAGAACCAGGCCATGATCATTGGCTGGAGCGGCGACAATGGTGACCCGGACAACTGGCTGAACGTACTGTTCGGCTGCGACTCGCTGTCGGGTAACAACTTCTCCAAGTGGTGCGACAAAAAATTCGACGGCATCGTGAAAGAAGCCAAGGCCACGTCGGATGTCGCCAAACGCACCGAGCTGTACAAGCAGGCGCAACATATCCTCAAAGATGCAGTCCCGATGACACCTATCGCGCACTCGACGGTGTATCAACCCATGCGTAATACCGTACAAGACTTCAAGATCAGCCCGTTTGGCTTGAATTCCTTCTACGGCGTTAGCGTCAGCGGCAAGTAAGGATCAATAACGGCGACGTTTCATAACGTCGCCGTTATTCCATCTGCCCAGGCCATAGGAAACAGACCACGATTGAAAGCGTTGTGTCCTACAGCAACGAACTGCGACCCGTGTCTCCGTTACCTACAAGGCCAGTCAGAATTGACGCATTTACTGCAATGTCCGCGCCCCATAACGTCGTAGGACAGCAGAGGCATCATTCTGAGAAAAGGCACTTGCTGTGTGTGGGATCAGTGATGTCTCCCTGGCCGTACGCCAGAGAGGTGGTTCGCTGTTGATAACTACAAACAAGGATCGGGATTGTCATGCGCCATACCACCGTTCTATCCGCGATGTTTGCCACCAGCCTGCTGGCCGTGGCCACCATGGGACAAGCCGCCGAAAAGAAGAGCCTGGTGTTCTGCTCCGAAGGCAGCCCGGCAGGTTTCGATACTGCGCAATACACCACCGCCACTGACAACGATGCCGCAGAGCCGTTGTACAACCGCCTGGTCGAGTTCGAAAAAGGCGCCACCGACGTGGTGCCAGGGCTGGCAACCAAGTGGGATATCTCTGAAGACGGGCTGACCTATACGTTTCATCTGCGTGAAGGGGTGAAGTTCCACAGCAACAAGGAATTCAAGCCGACGCGGGACTTCAACGCCGACGACGTGCTGTTTACCTTCAACCGCATGCTTGACCCCGACCACCCGTTCCGCAAGGCCTACCCTACCGAGTTTCCGTACTTCAACGGGATGAGCCTGAACAAGAATATCGCCAAGGTCGAGAAAACCGGCCCCTACACCGTGGTGATGACCTTGAACACGGTCGACGCCGCGTTCGTGCAGAACATCGCCATGAGTTTTGCCGCAATCCTCTCGGCCGAATACGCCGAACAATTGCTCAAGCAAGGCCGGCCCAGCGACATCAACCAGAAGCCGATCGGCACTGGTCCTTTCGTGTTCCAGCGCTACCAGAAAGACTCGCAGATCCGTTATGTGGGCAACAAACAGTACTGGGACCCGAGCCGAGTCAAGCTGGATCAACTGATCTTCGCCATCAACACCGATGCCTCGGTGCGGGTGCAGAAGCTCAAGGCCGGGGAATGCCAGGTCACCCTGCATCCCCGCCCCGCCGATGTCGAAGCCCTCAAGACTGACCCGAAGCTGCAACTGCTGACCAAGCCCGGTTTCAACCTCGGCTATATCTCCTACAACGTGCGCCATAAGCCCTTCGACCAACTTGAGGTCCGCCAGGCGCTGGACATGGCGGTGAACAAGCAGAGCATCCTCAACGCCGTGTACCAGGGCGCCGGGCAACTGGCGGTCAACGCCATGCCGCCGACGCAATGGTCCTACGACGACAGCATCAAGGACGCCGCCTACAACCCGGAAAAAGCCAAGGAATTGCTCAAGGCTGCCGGCGTCAAGGAAGGCACCGAGATCACCCTGTGGGCCATGCCGGTGCAGCGCCCCTACAACCCCAACGCCAAGCTGATGGCCGAGATGCTGCAGAACGACTGGGCCAAGATTGGCCTCAAGGTCAAGATCGTCAGCTATGAGTGGGGCGAATACATCAAGCGCACCAAGAACGGTGAGCACGATGTCAGCCTGATCGGCTGGACCGGCGACAACGGTGACCCGGACAACTGGCTCGGCACCCTCTACAGCTGCGACGCCATCGGCGGGAACAACTACTCCATGTGGTGTGACCCGGCGTACGACAAGCTGATCAAGCAAGCCAAGGTCGTGACCGACCGCGAACAAAGGACTGTTCTGTACAAACAGGCGCAGCAACTGCTCAAGCAGCAGGTGCCGATCACGCCCATCGCCCACTCGACGGTCAACCAGCCGTTAAGCGCCAAAGTCGAAGGTTTCAAGGTGAGCCCCTTCGGCCGCAACGTGTTCTCGGGCGTCAGCATTACCCCATAAGAAAATAACCGGATTGCGGAGAGTGCTGCTGACTCTCCGGTAAACGTGCAGCCTTTTGTTGGGATTTTTCCTACGCCAAACGTTTGCAATAGCTTGAACGAGTTACACACCCAATAGCCGGTTCACCTAAAAAGACCGGCATTAAAAAAGAGAACCAAAGGAGCTTCACCCATGAAACTGAGCAGCAAAGCGCTTCTGGCCCTGGCCATCAGCAGCATCACGGCAACCGCCTACGCTGAAACGCAAAGCCAGGACTTCGTTCCTACCACGTTGGCCGCCACCAGCGCCCAAGGCGAGGCCAAGGGCTTCATTGAAGATTTCAGCCTGGGCGGCACCACACGTAACTGGTACTCCCATGAAAGCAAATACCGTGGGGGCACCTTCGCCTACCAGAAACACGGCCAGACCCTTACTGATCGCAACCGTACCAACTGGGTGCAGGGCACCATCCTCAACGCCAGCTCGGGTTTCACCCAGGGCACCGTTGGGGTGAAGACCGAAGTAGCGGTCTACAACGCCTTGGTACTGGACCGTAGCAAGCGTGACATCAAGGGTGGCTCCAACCGTACCCTGGCGGACTCCAACGGCGACGCCGTCGACCAGTGGAGCAAACTGGGCCTGGCCAACGTGCAGTTCCGCGTGTCCAACACCACCTTGACCGCCGGTCGCCAGAACTTCAGCAGCGGCATCGTCGACACCATTGGCAACCGTGCCCTGCCTTCAAGCTTCCAGGGTGTGAGCTTCAACAGTGAAGAGTTCAGCAACCTGTCGTTCCAGGGCGGCGTGTTTGACCGCGTTTCGCCACGTAGCGAGCAGAGCCTGTCGAAATTCCGTACCGAATACGGCAATGGCGCAGAAACCGACAAAGTGTCCACCCTGGGCGTGAACTACCAGCCGCTGAAAAGCCTGAAGACCAGCTTCTTCGCCGCCAACGTGAAGGACTTCTGGAACCAGTACTACTTCGGCGCTACCCACGAATTGGGCGACGCTCAGCAACTGGGCCTGACCACCGGCTTCAACTACTACAAGACTGTCGATGAAGGCAAAAAAGAGATGGGGGAAATCGACAACGATACCTTCTCCCTGTCCCTGGGCCTGACTCACCAGGCACACAGCCTGACCTTCGGTTACCAGCAAGTGAACGGTAACGAGTACTTCGACTACCTGCACGAAACCAACGGCATCTACCTGGCCAACTCCCTGACTTCGGACTTCAACGGCCCGAACGAGAAATCCTTCCAGATCGCCTATGCCATCAACATGGCTGAATACGGCGTGCCAGGCCTGAAGTTCAATGCCTACTCGGCCCGCGGCTGGGGCATCGACGGTACCCACTACACCGGCAACAATGGCCGCGCCAAGTTCGCCTACGACGGCATCCAGTCCCAGGACGGCGAGAAGCACCAGGAATACGGTGTAGGCGCTTCCTACGCGGTGCAGAGTGGCCCGCTCAAGGCCACCGCGATTCGTGCCACCTACGTTGAACACCGTGGCAGCGAGTTCCAGTCCGATGGCAGCATCAAGGAATTCCGTCTGGTCACCACCATCCCATTCAACATCCTTTAATTAGCGCCAGGCAGACGGCGGGCTCAGGACGAGCCCGCCGTCTACGCTTTTCTGGCTCCATCGATTGCAGAGGGCTCTGAATGAAAATGCTCCCGCTACAAGCCGCCATGGCTGCCGCGCTGTTGAGCGTGGCAATCGGCGTTTCGGCCAAACCGCTGGTGGTGTGCACCGAAGCCAGCCCGGAAGGTTTCGACCCGGTCCTGTACACCACCGCCGTGACCGCTGATGCCGCTGCTGAAACCATGTTTAACCGTCTGGTGGATTTCAAGCCTGGCACCACCGAAGTGGTTCCCGCGCTGGCCAAAGAACTGCCGGAAATCAGCGCCGATGGCTTGACCTACACCTTCCACCTGCGTGACGACATCAAGTTCCACACCACCGACTATTTCAAACCCACGCGCAACATGAATGCCGACGACGTGCTTTGGAGCTTCCAGCGCCAGCTGGACCCGAATCACCCGTGGCACAAGAAATCGAACGTGGGCTACCCGTATTTTGAAAGCATGGGCTTCAAGGAACTGCTCAAAAGCGTAGAGAAGATCGATGACCACACCGTCGTCTTTACCCTGACCCGTCCCGAAGCACCGTTCTTGGCCGACCTAGCCATGGCGTTTTCCTCGATTCACTCCGCCGAATACGCGGACCAGTTGCTCAAATCCGGCAAGACCGATGACCTGAACGCCAAACCGATCGGCACCGGGCCGTTTATCTTCACGCGCTATGCCAAGGACGCCCAGGTGCGTTTCAAGGCAAACCCGGACTATTTCCGTGGCAAGCCACCGGCCGACCCGCTGATCCTGGCGATCACCACCGACAACAACGTGCGCCTGCAGAAGCTCAAGGCCAACGAGTGCCAGATCGCGCTGTATCCCAAGCCCGATGACGTGCCGAGCGTCAAGGCCGACCCGAACCTGAAAGTCGATGAGCTGGCGGCCATGACCACCAGCTACACCGCCCTGAACACGACCCACAAGTACATGAGCGATGCACGGGTACGCCACGCGATCAACATTGCGTTCGACAAGGCCGGCTACACCGAAGCCCTGTACGGCAAAGGCAACGCGGTGGTGGGCACCGGCCCGTATCCACCGACCTTGCTGGGCTTCAATGACAAGCTCAAGAACCCACCTCGCGACCTGGACAAGGCCCGTGCCCTGCTCAAGGAAGCCGGCGTACCGGAGGGCACCGAGTTCACCCTGTTCACCCGTAACGGCGGCGGCCCGACCAACCCCAACCCAATGCTCGGCGCCCAGCGCATGCAGGCAGACCTGGCCCAGATCGGCCTGAAGGTCAACATCAAGGTCATGGAATGGGGCGAGATGCTCAAGCGCGCCAAGGCAGGCGAGCACGACATGGTTTCCGCCGGCTGGGCCGGGGATAACGGCGACCCGGATAACTTCCTCACCCCTAACCTGAGTTGCGATGCAGCGAAAAACGGCGAAAACTACGCCCGCTGGTGTAACAAAGAGTTTCAAGACTTGATCGACAAGGCCCGCGCCGACGCTGAACCCGCCGAGCGCGCTGCACTCTATGAACAAGCTTTGGCCGTTTTCGAGAAGGACCAACCCTGGATCCCCATGGCCTACCCGAAAATGTTTACCGCCATGCGCAAGAACGTCGAGGGTTATACCCAAAGCCCTTTGACCACCAATAACTTCGCCACCACCCAGGTGAAGTAATAAGAAAAACGCTCGGCACCGTCGACACTGACGGTGCCGGACCTGCCTAACCGGCTGATTGAGGTACACACCAAGATGTTTAGTTTTATTGCCCGCCGACTGGGGTTATTGATCCCCACGTTCTTCGGCATCACGTTGCTGACCTTTGCGTTGATTCGCATGATTCCAGGCGACCCCGTAGAAGTCATGATGGGCGAGCGACGGGTTGACCCCGAAATGCACGCACAGGCAATGGAGCGCCTTGGCCTTAACAAGCCGCTGTATGCGCAATACCTGGACTATGTCGGCAAGCTCGCCCAGGGTGACCTTGGCGAATCACTGCGCACCCGCACCAGCGTGTGGACCGAATTCACCGCCCTCTTCCCCGCGACCTTGGAGCTGTCCATGGCCGCGCTGTTGTTCGCCGGTATCCTAGGCCTGTTGGCCGGGGTAATCGCGGCCTTGAAACGAGGATCCCTGTTCGACCATGGGGTAATGGGCATCTCCCTGGCGGGGTATTCGATGCCGATCTTCTGGTGGGGCCTGATCCTGATCATGTTCTTCTCGGTAAGCCTGGGCTGGACCCCGGTTTCCGGGCGTATCGACCTGCTCTACGACATCGAGCCGCGCACCGGCTTCATGCTGATCGACACCCTGCTGGCCGACGAGCCGGACGCGTTCTGGGACGCCCTGCACCACCTGATCCTGCCGGCCATCGTGCTGGGCACCATCCCGCTGGCGGTGATCGCGCGGATGACCCGTTCGTCGATGCTCGAAGTACTGCGTGAAGACTACATCCGTACCGCCAAGGCCAAGGGCCTGTCGCCAGCGCGCGTGGTGTTCGTGCATGGCCTGCGCAACGCGCTGATTCCGGTGCTTACTGTGGTCGGCCTGCAAGTCGGCACCCTGCTGGCCGGTGCGGTACTGACCGAAACCATCTTCTCGTGGCCCGGCATCGGCAAATGGCTGATCGAAGCCATTGGCGCGCGGGACTACCCGGTGGTGCAGAACGGCATTCTGCTGATCGCCTGCCTGGTGATCCTGGTGAACTTCGTAGTGGACATCCTCTACGGCTTCGCCAACCCACGCATCCGTCACCAGCGCTGAGATCATGACCATGACCACACCTACTCAAGTGTCAGCAGTCGATCAGAGCCTGCTGTACCCATCCCCGTACAAAGAATTCTGGCAAGCCTTCTCCAAGAACAAAGGCGCGGTTGCCGGCCTGCTGTTCATGCTGCTGATCGTGTTCTGCGCGATCTTCGCCCCGTGGGTTGCACCGCATAACCCAAGCGAGCAATACCGCGACTTCCTGCTGACCCCGCCAGCGTGGCTGGAAGGTGGGCAGATGCAGTTCCTGCTCGGCACCGACGAACTGGGCCGTGACTTGCTCTCGCGCCTGATCCAGGGCTCGCGCCTGTCGTTGCTGATCGGTTTGTCGTCGGTGGTGATGTCGCTGATCCCGGGTATCCTGCTGGGTCTGTTCGCCGGGTTCTTCCCGCGCTTGCTCGGCCCAACCATCATGCGCCTGATGGACATCATGCTGGCCCTGCCGTCGCTGCTGCTGGCCGTGGCGATTGTCGCCATCCTCGGCCCTGGCCTGATCAACACCGTGATCGCCATCGCCATCGTGTCGTTGCCGTCTTATGTCCGTCTGACCCGCGCTGCGGTAATGGGCGAACTGAACCGCGACTACGTGACTGCCGCCCGCCTCGCCGGCGCCGGCCTGCCACGCCTGATGTTCATCACCGTGCTGCCTAACTGCATGGCGCCGCTGATCGTACAAGCGACCTTGAGCTTTTCCTCGGCGATTCTCGATGCCGCGGCTCTGGGCTTCCTCGGCCTTGGCGTACAACCGCCAACCCCGGAGTGGGGCACCATGCTGGCTTCGGCCCGAGACTACATCGAACGCGCCTGGTGGGTCGTGAGCCTGCCTGGCTTGACCATTTTGCTCAGCGTGCTGGCAATCAACTTGATGGGTGACGGCCTGCGCGATGCGCTGGACCCGAAACTCAAGAACGCCGCCTGAGGAGATTCCCATGTCACTGTTAGAAATCAAGAATCTCAACGTCCGCTTCGGCGACAAGACCGCCGTGCCGGTGGTCGATGGCCTCGACATTTCCGTCGACAAAGGCGAAGTACTGGCGATCGTTGGCGAGTCGGGTTCGGGTAAATCCGTGACCATGATGGCGCTGATGGGCCTGATCGAGCACCCCGGCATCGTCACCGCCGACGCCCTGAACTTCGACGGCAAGGACATGCTCAAGCTGAGCAACCGCCAGCGCCGCCAGATCGTCGGCAAAGACCTGGCGATGGTGTTCCAGGACCCGATGACCGCGCTGAACCCCAGCTACACCGTGGGTTTCCAGATTGAAGAAGTGCTGCGCCTGCACTTGAAAATGTCCGGCAAACAAGCACGCAAACGCGCGATCGAACTGCTGGAAAAGGTTGAAATCCCAGGCGCTGCCAGCCGGATGGATGCCTACCCGCACCAACTGTCCGGCGGTATGAGCCAGCGTGTTGCGATCGCCATGGCGATTGCCGGCGAGCCGAAACTACTGATCGCCGATGAACCGACCACCGCACTGGACGTGACCATCCAGGCGCAGATCATGGAGCTGCTGCTGGCCCTGCAGAAAGAGCAGAACATGGGCCTGGTGCTGATCACCCACGACCTCGCGGTGGTGGCCGAAACTGCCCAGCGCGTGTGCGTGATGTATGCCGGCCAGGCCGTGGAAGTCGGCCAGGTGCCGCAGTTGTTCGATATCCCGGCACACCCCTACAGCGAAGCGTTGCTCAAGGCGATTCCCGAGCACAGCCTCGGCGCCACGCGCCTGGCCACGCTGCCGGGTATTGTGCCGGGCCGCTATGACCGCCCGCAGGGTTGCCTGCTGTCGCCGCGCTGCCCGTACGTGCAGGAAAACTGCCGCACCCAGCGCCCGAGCCTTGATCCGAAAACCAACAGCCTTGCGCGCTGCTTCTACCCCTTGAACCAGGAGGTGGCGTAATGGCCGTCGTTCTTACCGCCCGCGACCTCACCCGTCACTACGAAGTGTCCCGTGGCCTGTTCAAGGGCCACGCCACGGTGCGGGCCCTCAATGGTGTGTCCTTTGAGCTGGAAGCCGGCAAGACCCTCGCCGTGGTGGGCGAGTCGGGTTGCGGCAAGTCCACCCTGGCCCGTGCGCTGACGCTGATCGAAGAGCCGTCTTCAGGTTCCCTGAAAATCGCTGGCCAGGAAGTCGCCGGTGCCGACAAGGCCCAGCGCAAGCAATTGCGCAAAGACGTGCAGATGGTGTTCCAGAGCCCGTATGCCTCGCTCAACCCACGGCAGAAAGTCGGTGATCAACTCGGTGAGCCGTTGCTGATCAACACCAACCTGTCCGCTGCCGAGCGCCGCGAAAAAGTGCAGGCGATGATGAAGCAAGTGGGCCTGCGCCCCGAGCATTATCAGCGCTACCCGCACATGTTCTCCGGCGGCCAGCGCCAGCGTATCGCCCTGGCCCGGGCAATGATGCTGCAACCCAAAGTGCTGGTGGCGGATGAGCCGACCTCGGCGCTGGACGTGTCGATCCAGGCCCAGGTGCTCAACCTGTTCATGGACTTGCAGCAGGAGTTCAACACTGCCTATGTGTTCATCTCCCACAACCTGGCGGTGGTGCAGCACGTTGCCGACGATGTGATGGTGATGTACCTCGGCCGCCCGGTGGAAGTGGGTCCCAAGGAAGACATTTACGCACGCCCGCTGCACCCTTACACCCAGGCGCTGCTGTCGGCCACCCCCACGATTCATCCTGACCCGGACAAGCCGAAGATCAAGATCGTCGGCGAACTGCCCAACCCGCTGAACCCGCCGCCTGGCTGCGCGTTCCACAAGCGTTGCCCGTATGCGACCGAGCGCTGCAGCAGCGAGGAGCCGTTGTTGCGGCCGTTGGATAATCGGCAGGTGGCGTGCCACTACGCGGAGCAGTTCGTGGCCTGAAGCAACACAATTCTTCTCTGTAGGAGCGAGCTTGCTCGCGAAAGACGTCAACGATAACGCGGGTAGTCTGGTTTAACGCGGTGTCCATGGATTCTTCGCGAGCAAGCTCGCTCCTACAGAGGCTGCGGTTTCAATGAGTTCCATCGCCCTTCCCGCCAGATTGCGCATCAGTCTGGCCGGAGGGGCTTTTTTTTGCGCGCCTGTAACAAAAAATACCGTTTGAACCAATGCCAAGCACCTTGAAAACATTGAGCCAGGGCCTGACGAAAAGTGTATAGATTGTAAATGCAATTTACTTCTGTTTGAGAATCAATATCATTACGGCGCATGGAGAGCGCTGGATGCGCGAAAAAATTCAGACGCCTCTCGTTCTATCGCCCCCCCCCCCCTTAAAGGACTTTGTGGACATGTCGTCTCAATTCAGGCTCAGCCATCTATCGCTGGCGTTTATCGCTACCCTTTCGTCCCCCGCGCTGTTGGCGCAGAGTGTGGAAAAACAGCGCGACAAAGTGCCGATCGAAGCGACAGACCTGCCTGTAGACGGCACACCCCAGGCCTTGGTGCTGGAAGAGACGCGAGTGCTGGGCACTGCCGCCGAAGAACTCAAGCAAGCCCCTGGCGTATCGATCATCACCGCCGAGGACATCAAGAAGCGCCCGCCCACCAATGACCTGTCGGAGATCATCCGCCGCGAGCCAGGCGTCAACCTGACCGGCAACAGCTCCAGCGGCAGCCGTGGCAATAACCGCCAGATCGACCTGCGCGGCATGGGCCCGGAAAACACCCTGATCCTGATTGATGGCAAACCGTCGACCTCCCGCAACGCAGTACGTTATGGCTGGAGCGGTGACCGTGACACCCGTGGCGAGACCAACTGGGTGCCGGCCGAAGAAGTCGAACGCATTGAAATCCTGCGCGGCCCGGCCGCCGCCCGTTACGGCTCCGGAGCCATGGGTGGGGTGATCAACATTATCACCAAGCGCCCGACCGACCAGTTGCACGGTTCGCTGACCGCCTACACCGCCTTCCCCGAAAATGACGCCGAAGGCGCGAGCAAACGTACCAACTTCAATCTCAGCGGCCCGCTGACCGACAGTCTCGCATTCCGCGTCTATGGCGGGCTGAACAAGACCGACGCCGATGACGCCGACATCAACCGCGCAGCCCAAGCGACCCCGGATTCGCTGGTGGCCGGCCGCGAGGGCGTGCGCAATAAAGACGTCAATGGCCTGCTGAGTTGGCAATTCACCCCGGAACAAACCCTCGACCTGGAAGCCAGCTACAGCCGCCAGGGCAATATTTTCGCCGGCGATACTATGCTCAACGGCGGTGGTGCATTCGTGGAAAGCCTGGTGGGCAAGGAAACCAGTGTGATTCAACGCAGCAGCTTCTCTGCCACGCACCGCGGGGAATTTGACTGGGGCTCGACCCTGGCCTCGTTGACCCACGACCTGACCCGCAACGAACGCCTCAACGAAGGCCTGGCCGGTTCCGGCGAGGGTGCACCTTCGGCCAGCGCAGGCCGTTTTGAATCACGCCTGCGCAATACCCGGGCCACTGCAGAGGTCAATCTGCCGCTGAGCTTCGGCACCGAACAGGTGCTGACCCTGGGCAGCGAATACCTCTACGAATCGATGAACGATCCCGGCTCGTTGCGCCCGCAAAGCTATGACCCGGGCACCGGCGGCGTACCCGCCATACCTGGGGTCAGCCGCAACAGCACCAAGACCACCGCATCAAGCTACGCCTTGTTTGCCGAGGACAACATCGAACTGGGCAGCAAGACCATCATCACTCCAGGCTTGCGCTACGACGATCATGAAGAATACGGCGGCAACTGGAGCCCCAGCCTCAACGCCTCCCATCAGTTGACTGATGAGCTGAGCCTCAAGGGCGGTATTGCCCGGGCCTACAAGACCCCGAACCTGTATCAGTCCAACCCCAACTATTTGCTCTACAGCCGTGGCAACGGTTGCAACGCCAGCGAAGCCAACATGGGCGGTTGCTACCTGGTGGGCAATCGCGACCTCAGGCCGGAAATCAGCGTCAACAAGGAAATCGGCCTGGCGTTCGACAGGGGCAGCTGGCGCACCAGCGCGACGTACTTTCGTAATGACTATAAGAACAAGATCAATGCCAGCAACGAGGCGGCATTCCGCCTGGGCAATGGTCGCCGTGTACTGGAGTGGGAAAACAGCGGACCGGCGTTGGTCCAGGGGGTTGAAGGCAACCTGTTCGTGAGCCTGCGCGACGACTTGGACTGGAACACCAACCTGACCTACATGATCGACTCCAAGGACAAGGACACCGGCGAGCCCTTGAGCATCATCCCCAAGTACACCGTCAACACCACGCTGGACTGGCAAGCCACTGATAAGCTGTCTTTCCAGGTCAGCGGCACCTACTATGGCAAGCAGGAAGCGCCGACGCTCAACTCACGCAGCGCCAACAGCTATGATCGCAGCGCCCAGCAGGATGTCGACCCGTACGGCTTGATGGGCCTGAGCAGCGGTTATGAGTTCAGCAAAAACCTCAGCGTACGCGTCGGTATCAACAACCTGCTGGACAAGCGCCTGTCGCGCAAAGGCAACGCCGAGGATGCCGGTGCCCAGACCTACAACGAGCCAGGCCGGGCTTACTTTGCGTCGGTGACCACGTCGTTCTGATCCAGGGTTTGCGTCAATTTCCAGCCTTATAGAGATCAGAATGTGGGAGGGGGCCCGCGAAGACGTCGGCCCAGCAAACATTGATGTTGGCTGACCCACCGCTATCGGGGGCAAGCCCCCCCCACATTTGATTGCATTTCAAGTCAATAAAAAAGGCGAAGCCATCACAGCTTCGCCCTTCTCTCAACCGCTCAGACCTTAGTGGTGCTCGCGGGTCGCGCGGAACTTCACATCCGGCCAGCGCTCTTCCATCAGCGCCAGGTTGACCCGGGTCGGAGCCAGGTAGGTCAGGTGACCACCGCCGTCGATCGCCAGGTTTTCCACGGCCTTGTTGGAGAACTCTTCCAACTTCTTCTTATCGCTGCACTCGATCCAGCGCGCGGAGTACACGGTGATCGGCTCGTAGGAGCACTCCACCTTGTATTCCTCTTTCAAGCGGCTGGCGACCACGTCGAACTGCAGCACACCGACGGCGCCGAGAATAATGTCGTTGCTGCGCTCGGGGAAGAACACCTGGGTGGCGCCTTCTTCGGCCAATTGCTGCAGGCCTTGACGCAGTTGCTTGGATTTCAGCGGGTCGCGCAGGCGTACGCGGCGGAACAGTTCCGGAGCGAAGTGCGGGATGCCGGTGAAGCCCAGGGCTTCGCCTTCGGTGAAGGTGTCGCCGATCTGGATGGTGCCGTGGTTGTGCAGGCCGATGATGTCGCCGGCGTAGGCTTCTTCGAGCTGTTCACGCTCGGAGGAGAAGAACGTCAGCGCGTCGCCGATGCGCACGTCCTTGCCGGTGCGCACGTGACGCATCTTCATGCCTTTTTCGTAGCGGCCGGAGCAGATACGCATGAAGGCGATACGGTCGCGGTGCTTGGGGTCCATGTTCGCCTGGATCTTGAACACGAAGCCGGTGAATTTCTCTTCGACCGGTTCCACGGTGCGCTCGTTGGCGACCCGAGCCAGGGGTTTCGGCGCCCAGTTCACAACAGCGTCAAGCACATGGTCGACGCCGAAGTTGCCCAAGGCCGTTCCGAAGAACACCGGGGTCAGCTGGCCGTCGAGGAACTCCTGCTGGTTGAACTCATGGCAGGCGCCCTGCACCAGCTCCAGCTGGTCGACGAAACGGTCGTACTCGTCGCCCAGGTGAGCACGGGCTTCGTCCGAATCGAGCTTTTCGATGATTTTGGTTTCGGTGCGTTCATGACCGTGGCCGGCGGTGTAGACAATGATGTAGTCGTCGGCCAGGTGGTACACGCCCTTGAAGTCGCGGTAGCAACCAATTGGCCAGGTGATCGGCGCGGCCTTGATCTTGAGGACGGCTTCAATCTCATCGAGCAACTCGATCGGGTCGCGGATATCGCGGTCGAGTTTGTTGATAAAGCTGACGATGGGTGTGTCACGCAGCCGGCAAACGTCCATCAGCGCGATGGTCCGTGGCTCAACGCCTTTACCGCCGTCGAGGACCATCAGCGCCGAGTCAACAGCAGTGAGGGTGCGGTAGGTATCTTCGGAGAAGTCTTCGTGACCCGGGGTGTCGAGCAGGTTGACCATGTGATCGCGATACGGGAACTGCATGACCGACGTGGTAATGGAAATACCCCGTTGCTTTTCCATTTCCATCCAGTCGGAGGTCGCATGGCGGTCGGATTTGCGCGATTTCACCGTGCCGGCCACTGCGATTGCCTTGCCCATCAGCAACAGCTTTTCGGTGATGGTGGTTTTACCGGCATCGGGGTGGGAAATAATGGCGAAAGTGCGGCGTTTCGCGACTTCGGCGGCCTGGTGGGTCATGGGAAATCGCCTGGCAGGTGAGTCAAAAAAGGGCGGCGAGTATAGCGCAAACCCGAGGGTACAGACCACCATTGAGCCTATTGGGGGTGGCTAAATACGCCCAAGTGTGGAACCTTTTAAAAGGTAGAGACGTCCACTCCCCTGCTATCGCACTCGGAACAGGGGCTGAAAAATCAGCAAGTTAGCCTGACGAGGCTGCGCTTATGGCTCGAACTCATGCCGCTTTTGACGGCGTTGGCGAGCTGCATTTCGCGATCACATTTCGCTGACAGCCAGCAATGGCATGCCACGCGGGAATGTGTTCGTCGACAGAAGAAAAAAAGGAGTCCGCCTGTGGCTATTCGCTATGGCAAAGGGCTTATAGGAGCAGCGGTTGTCGTCGCGCTCCTGGCCCTGCTGGTCCACTGGATCGGCATCAACACGATCGAACTGTACCGCGACGATTTGTTGTTTTACCTGCAAGCTCATCTGATTCTCGTCCTAGTCTCCATGCTGGCAGCCCTGATTGTGGGCATCCCCGCCGGTATCCTGCTCAGTCGACCGAACATGGTCGGACGCGCAGAACGCTTCATGCAGATCTTCAACATCGGCAACACCGTCCCTCCCCTGGCCGTACTGGCCATCGCCCTCGGCGTCCTCGGCATCGGCAGCGGCCCGGCCATCTTCGCGTTGTTCCTCGCCTCCTTGCTGCCCATCGTGCGCAACACCTACGAAGGCCTGAAGAATGTTCAGGGTTCCCTGAAGGAAGCTGCCACCGGCATCGGCATGACCCCGCGCCAGGTGCTGTTTCGTGTGGAACTGCCCAACGCCGTGCCGATCATCATCGGCGGTGTACGTGTGGCCCTGGCGATCAACGTCGGTACCGCACCGCTGGCGTTCCTGATTGGCGCCAATAGCCTGGGCAGCCTGATCTTCCCCGGCATTGCCCTGAACAACCAGCCGCAACTGCTGCTCGGCGCTGCATGCACCGCGCTGCTCGCATTGCTGCTTGATGGCCTGGTGACCATGGCCAGCCGTCTCTGGCTGGAACGCGGGTTACGTCCGTCTTAAGGCTTGGCAAAGGAATTCACATGAAAAAACTAAGCTTGATATTAGGCTGCGTCCTGCTGTTCGCAGGTATCGCGCAAGCCGCAGAAAAACCGGTAATCCGCATCGGCGCACGGGTCTTCACCGAGCAGACCCTGCTGGCCGAAATCACTTCCCAGTACCTGCGTACTAAGGGCTATGACGCCCGGGTAACTGGCGGCCTGGGCAGCAACCTGGCGCGCAGTGCCCAGGAAAGCGGGCAACTGGACCTGCTCTGGGAGTACACCGGTGTCTCTCTGGTGGCCTACAACCACGTGGACGAGAAACTCGACAGCGAACAGTCCTACGCCCGGGTGAAAGAACTCGACGCGAAAAAAGGCTTGGTCTGGCTCTCGCCGTCGAAATTCAGCAACACCTACGCGCTGGCACTGCCGGAAAACGTGGCCAAGGAATTTCCGCAGATCAATAGCATCAGCGACCTGACCAAGGCACTGGCCGAGGACACCAAGGAAAACCGCCTGGTGGCCCTCGACACCGAGTTCGCCAATCGTTCCGACGGCATGGGCGGCATGGTCAAGTTGTATGACATGAACCTCACGCGCAAAAACACTCGGCAGATGGACGCTGGCCTGGTCTACACAGCCCTGCGTAATGGCCAGGTGTTTGCCGGTTTGGTCTACACCACCGATGGCCGCCTGAACGCGTTCAAATTGAAGCTGCTGGCCGACGACAAGCATTACTTCCCGGACTACACCGCAGCCCCGGTGATCCGTCAGCAATATCTCGACCAGCATCCGCAATTGGCCGCAGAGCTCAAGCCCTTGGCCGAGCTGTTCGACGACGCAACCATGCGCGAGCTGAATGCGCGGGTCGACGTCGCCCATGAAAGCCCGTCCGCTGTCGCCGCCGATTTCCTGCGCCAACATCCGATCAACTAAGAAGGAGAAGACATGGAATTCCTGAACGCCTTTTCCCATCTTGATTGGGCCCAAGTCCTGCATCTGACCTGGCAGCACATCACCCTGGTCGGCATCGCAGTGATCCTGGCGATCGTCGTCGGCGTGCCCCTGGGCGTGCTGATGACCCGCTTCCCGACCCTGGCCGGCCCTTTGCAAGCCAGCGCCACGGTACTGCTGACCGTGCCTTCAATCGCCCTGTTCGGCCTGCTGCTGCCCTTCTACTCCAAGTTCGGCCAGGGCCTGGGGCCGATGCCGGCGATTACCGCAGTGTTCCTCTACTCCCTGCTGCCGATCATGCGTAACACCTACCTCGCACTGACCGGGGTGGAACCGGGTATTCGCGAAGCCGCACGCGGCATCGGCATGACCTTCGGCCAGCGCCTGCGCATGGTCGAGCTGCCCATCGCCGTGCCGGTGATCCTCGCCGGGGTGCGCACCGCCGTGGTGATGAACATCGGCGTGATGACCATCGCCGCCACCATCGGTGCCGGTGGCCTGGGTGTACTTATTCTGGCTTCCATCAGCCGCAGCGATATGTCGATGCTGATTGTCGGCGCCGTGCTGGTCAGTCTCCTGGCCATCTTCGCCGACCTGCTCCTGCAATGGCTGCAACGCTCGCTGACTCCAAAAGGATTACTCAAATGATCGAACTTCAAAACCTGTCCAAGACTTTTCAAAGCAACGGCAAGACCATTACCGCCGTCAACGATGTAAGCCTGACCGTCAACGAAGGCGAGATTTGTGTATTCCTGGGGCCCTCGGGCTGCGGCAAGAGCACCACGTTAAAAATGATCAACCGCCTGATCAAGCCCAGCTCGGGCAAGATCCTGATCAATGGCGAAGACACCACCGACCTGGACGAAGTGACCCTGCGCCGCAACATCGGCTATGTGATCCAGCAGATCGGCCTGTTCCCCAACATGACCATCGAAGAGAACATCGTGGTGGTGCCCAAGTTGCTGGGTTGGGACAAGCAGAAATGCCACGACCGCGCCCGCGAGTTGATGAGCATGATCAAGCTGGAGCCCAAGCAATACCTGCATCGCTACCCGCGTGAGCTGTCCGGCGGCCAGCAACAGCGCATCGGCGTGATCCGTGCCCTGGCGGCCGACGCGCCGCTGCTGCTGATGGATGAGCCATTCGGCGCGGTCGACCCGATCAACCGCGAAATGATCCAGAACGAGTTCTTCGAGATGCAGCGCGCGCTGAACAAGACCGTGATCATGGTCAGCCACGACATCGACGAAGCGATCAAGCTGGGTGACAAGATCGCCATCTTCCGCGCCGGCAAGCTGTTGCAGATCGACCACCCGGATACGCTGCTGGCGCACCCGGCCGACGAGTTCGTCAGCAACTTCGTGGGCCAGGACAGCACCCTCAAGCGCCTGTTGTTGGTGAAGGCCGAAGACGCGGCAGACAACGCCCCGTCGGTCAGCCCGGAAACCCCGGTGGCCGATGCCCTGGAGCTGATGGACGAGCATGACCGTCGCTACGTGGTGGTCACCTGTGCCGAGAACAAGGCGCTGGGTTATGTACGCCGTCGCGACTTGCACCGTCAGACCGGCACGTGCGGCCAGTACCTGCGCGAGTTCAACGCTACCGCCGTGTACGACGAGCATTTGCGCATCCTGCTGTCGCGCATGTATGAGTTCAACCGCTCGTGGTTGCCGGTGATGGATGCAGAGCGGGTGTTCCTGGGTGAAGTGACCCAGGAGTCGATTGCCGAGTACTTGAGCTCTGGTAAGTCCCGTGGGGGCAAGACCAGTATTGTCTCGCCTGCCGAGACTGCATTGGCATGAACTGACACAACAGGGATAAAAATGTGAGAGGGGGCTTGCTCCCGATAGCGGTGGATCAGTGGCTGAGTAAGTGACTGACACACCGCTATCGGGAGCAAGCCCCCTCCCACATTTGTCCCTCGGTGAGTCAGGGAAATGTCCTCAATTCCCATTCAGCGGGGAACATCAATCCGTCACACCGGTCGGTTACATAAGTAGCTGCACGCGACCGTACGACGAACGCGTGCAAAAACGCGACATTTTTAGTTGATCCCACGCCCATCAAGCCCTAAAGTTCGCGCCGAACGTCCATGCTGGAAACGATCCATCCGGCTCAAGTACTGACGACGAGACAGCAAGGCCAAGGGAAGCTTATCCCATGGCCTTTTTGCTTTCGGCGACATGCCTTGGGAAGTAGGCGAACCAAAGTGGGGATACGGAGGACGTTCATTTGCACCCATTGCTAATTTCAGTTTGCCCCTAGGAGTCCCCAGCATGTCGATCAACGTCGAAGATTATTTCGCGCGCGCCACCTTTGACAAAATGAAGGCGTTCGCCGACAAGCAAGAAACCCCGTTCGTGGTGATCGACACCGCGATGATCAGCCAGGCCTACGATGACCTGCGCGCCGGTTTCGAATTCGCCAAGGTGTATTACGCGGTCAAGGCCAACCCGGCCGTCGAGATCATCGACCTGTTGAAAGACAAGGGTTCGAGCTTCGACATCGCCTCGATCTACGAGCTGGACAAGGTCATGGACCGCGGCGTCAGCGCCGACCGTATCAGCTACGGCAACACCATCAAGAAATCCAAGGACATCCGCTACTTCTATGAGAAGGGCGTGCGCCTGTTCTCCACCGACTCCGAAGCCGACCTGCGCAACATCGCCAAGGCCGCGCCGGGTTCGAAAGTGTATGTGCGCATCCTCACCGAAGGCTCGACCACGGCCGACTGGCCTTTGTCGCGCAAATTCGGCTGCCAGACCGACATGGCCATGGACCTGCTGATCCTCGCCCGTGACCTGGGCCTGGTGCCGTACGGCATCTCGTTCCACGTCGGCTCGCAACAGCGCGACATCAGCGTTTGGGACGCGGCCATCGCCAAGGTCAAGGTGATCTTCGAGCGTCTGAAGGAAGAAGACGGCATTGAACTGAAGCTGATCAACATGGGCGGCGGCTTCCCGGCCAACTACATCACCCGCACCAACAGCCTGGAAACCTATGCCGAAGAAATCATCCGTTTCCTCAAGGAAGATTTCGGCGACGACCTGCCGGAAATCATCCTGGAGCCAGGCCGCTCGCTGATCGCCAACGCCGGCATCCTGGTCAGTGAAGTGGTGCTGGTTGCACGTAAATCGCGCACCGCCGTCGAGCGTTGGGTGTATACCGATGTGGGCAAGTTCTCCGGCCTGATCGAAACCATGGACGAAGCCATCAAGTTCCCGATCTGGACCGAGAAGAAAGGCGAGATGGAAGAAGTGGTGATCGCCGGCCCCACCTGCGACAGCGCCGATATCATGTACGAGAACTACAAGTACGGTTTGCCATTGAACCTGGCGATTGGTGATCGTCTGTACTGGTTGTCGACCGGTGCCTACACCACCAGCTACAGCGCGGTTGAGTTCAACGGGTTTCCGCCGTTGAAATCGTTCTACGTGTAAGAACGCTATAACTAAAAAGCCCATGACGTTTCATGGGCTTTTTAGTGTGTGCTACACAATCTCAGCGATCCTCGCGAACGTGCCATAACCGTAAAACATAGAGTGTCGACTGTTGAATTTCGTAGCGCATTTCGTAATGGCCTACCAGAAGTCTTCTTACGTCTCGCGGCGAAAACTCTTCAATTCTCTCCCCGATACGCGGATTACTGAGCAATGTGTCAGGCGCCTTGGATAGTGACTGAACGGTGCGGGCGGCAGCTTGGCGGTTAACAACAGAGAGGAAGTCATACAATCGAGACAAATCGGACAATGCTTTACTCGTCCACCTCAGCTCCATCAGCGCGGTACCGGTAGCGGCGAATCCGTACTCAGGCTGTCGGCCCAGGCTTGCACTGCCTGGTGATCAATCACACGTCCCGCATCCACATCTGCCATCGCCTCAAGCGTCAAACGGCTACGTTCTTCTTCTTGATCGACCCAATCGGCAAGGGCTTGTTTCACCACCCATCCGCGTGAGCGATCCATTCGCGCGGCCATCTTGTCGACTTTCTGAGCAAGGGCGGTGGGGATATGAGCTGTCATTACTTTGGTTTCGGCACCCATGGAAACTCTCTTCGCGGATATCTGACACGCATTTGATTGAGTGTGATTAAACATTAATCATAGTGATTTAAGCAGAAGCTTCAACCTCAAGCACTTGCCGTTCATCGACTAACCGGAACACGAATCTCATAGGAGTCATCGCCTACAGAGTCTTTTCCAAATGATCCGCGTGTTCGCGGTAAACCTGCGCCATCGCTAAAACTTGTGAATCCTTCGCAGACGCCAACGCCTTGTACGCCGTTCGCAGAAATTTGAGATTCCCTCCTTCCAGCGCCTTGTGCAACCACCCCACTGCCGCGTCGATCTGGCCGCTACCAGCCAGCACCGCCGCATAGCTGAACTGCCCACGAAAATCCCCGGCTTCGGCAGAGCGTCGATACCACTGCACAGCGGCCTCAGGATCCTCGGGGCAATACTGCCCATCTTCCAGATAACGCCCCAGCAGATTCATCGACTTGGCGTGGCCCTGCTCTGCCGCCTGGCGATAAAGCGCCAGCGCCTGGGCCTGGTCTTGCGCAAGGCCCCGGCCGGTCGCCAGCAGGTTGGCGTAGTTGTACTGACCCCAATCCAGGCCGGCCTCTGCTGCCAGCCGGTATTGCCGCGCAGCCGCCGCTTCATCGACGGCGCAACCCCAACCATGCTCCAGGCAACGCCCGGCCATATTGCGCGCCATCAGATGCCCGCCCTGCGCCGCAATCTGGAACCAGCGCAGCGCCAGCGCTTCATCGCGTGCAATGCCGCGCCCTTCCAGCAGGATCTGCCCCAGCAAAGCCTGGGCGTCGACCACGCCTTCCCTGGCCGCGATCAGGATCGCCTGGGCGGCGCGCACCGGGGAATCGTCGAGCATGGACTGCAATTGCTCGACGTTGAGCACTTCCTGGCGACGCAATAAAAAGCCCATCTCAAACCTCGACCCAGCGGCGCAGCAGGTTGTGGTAGGTGCCGGTGAGCTGGATCAGTGCCGGGTGGTCAGGAACGTCGCGGGTCAGTTGCTGGATCGCGCCGTCCATTTCGAACAGCAGGGTGCGCTGGCTGTCTTCGCGCACCAGGCTTTGGGTCCAGAAGAACGAAGCATAGCGGGCGCCACGGGTCACGGCGTTGACCTTGTGCAGGCTGGAGCCGGGGTACAGCACCATGTCGCCGGCGGGCAGCTTGACCCGCTGCAGGCCGAAGGTGTCCTGGATTTCCAGTTCGCCGCCGTCGTATTCGTCCGGGTCGCTGAAGAACAGCGTGGACGACAGATCGGTACGCACACGTTCAGGGCTGCCTGTGGGTTGGCGTACGGCGTTGTCGATATGAAAGTCGAAACTGCCGCCAGCGGTGTAGCAGTTGAGCAGCGGCGGGAAGACTTTGTGCGGCAGCGCCGCCGACATGAACAGCGGGTTGCTCCACAACCGTTCCAGCATGGCCGCGCCGATTTCCTTGGCCAGGGGGTGGCCTTCGGGCAATTGCAGGTTGTGCTTGGCCTTGGCGGACTGATGCCCGGCAGTGATTTTGCCGTCGGCCCATTCGGTCTCTTCCAGGGCCTGGCGTATGCGCAGCACCTCCTCGCGAGAGAACAGGCCGGGAATGTGCAGCAACATGGGGCAATACCTGCGATCAGAGAGGCGCCAATGGTATTGATTCTTATCCGCTCTGTAAAACCCGGGGACGAACGAGAACGCAAAATCCGTAATGAAAAAGTGTAAAGAATGTAAATTCAATGCGAATAGCAATATCTCGCAATTGATACAAAGTCTTGTTGGCCCTATATTCCGCGGCCTCACATCCTTGGGGAAGGGACACGTCATGTCGCGCATTCTTATAAAAACACCAGCCAGTTCACCACGCATGCTGGCCTCGGCCATCGGTGTAGCCTTGAGTGCCAGCTCTGCCGCCCACCTGGCGCAGGCGGCAGAAAACACCGAGCAAAAAGGCGAACGCAACCCTATCTCCCTCGGCGCCACCAACATTACCGGCCAGGACCAGGACAACACCTCCTACCAGGTAGAAAAAGCCTCATCGCAAAAATACACCGCGCCGCTGGTGGACACGCCGCGTTCGGTCACAGTGGTGCCGCAACAAGTGCTCAAGGACACCGCCGCTACCTCGCTGCAGGATGCCTTGCGCACCGTACCGGGCATTACCTTCGGCGCCGGTGAAGGCGGCAACCCCCAGGGCGACCGTCCGTTCATCCGCGGATTTGACGCCCAGGGCGACACTTACCTGGATGGCGTACGCGACACCGGCGGCCAGAGCCGCGAGATCTTCGACATCGAGTCGATCGAGGTCAGCAAAGGCCCGAACTCTTCGTTCGGCGGCCGTGGCTCGGCCGGCGGCAGCCTCAACCTGGTGAGCAAGACCCCACAAGCGCGGGACTTCACCAACGGCGGCTTCACCTACGGCTCCGACCAGACCCGCCGCTACGTGCTCGACGTCAACCGCCAGTTCCTCGACGACAGCGCCGCCTTCCGCTTGAACCTGATGAGCCACGAACAAAACGTTGCCGGCCGCGATGCGGTGAACTACGACCGTTGGGGCGTGGCCCCGTCGCTGACGTTTGGCCTGGGCACGCCGACCCGCGTCAACCTCAGCTACTACCATATGGAAAGCGATGACCTGCCGGATTCGGGGATTCCCTATGGCTATGCTTCGTCGACTGCCACTGCCCACGTGCACGACAAACCCACCGATGGCGGCGACAGCAACAATTTCTACGGTTTGAAAAGCCGCGACTTCCGTAAGACTCGCGCTGATATCAGTACGTTCTCCATCGAGCACGACCTGAACGACAACATGACCTTGAAAAACACCCTGCGTCACGGCAGCACCGGCCAGGACTATGTGCTGACCCAACCGGATGACAGCAAACTCAACGTCAACAAGTTCGGCACCGTATGGCGCCGCGCTAACAGCCGCGTGTCCACGACCACCACGACCACCAACCAGACCGACCTGTTCGGCAGCTTCCAGGCCCTGGGCTTCAAGCACAGCTACTCCACCGGCCTGGAATTCACCGGTGAAGAAACCCGCGTCAGCGGCTATACCGTCAGCCCCAATGCCAACCCGGTGTGCAACCCGGCCAAGGGCGGCGTGGGCGGCCAGTGCACCTCGCTCGGCAACCCGAATCCAGACGACGCCTGGAGCGGCAGTGTCGCGCGCAACTACAACGGCACCAACACCAAGGCTACCAGCCGCGCCGCCTATGTGTTCGACACCATCGAGCTGGATCCGAAATGGCTGCTGAACGTCGGCCTGCGTTACGACACCTTCGATACCGAAGCCAACACCAACGCCACTACCGGACGCACCAAGATCAAGGATGACAGCCAGTTCTTCAACTGGCAGGCAGGCCTGGTGTGGAAGCCTTTGGACAACGGCAGCATCTACGCCTCCTATGCCACCTCGGCCTCACCAGCGGGTGGCCTGGTAGGTGAAGGCGCCGACGGCAACCCACTGTCTGCAGGTGCCGCCACAAGCGACTTGCAGCCTGAAGAAACCGTCAACTATGAACTGGGCACCAAGTGGGACCTGTTCCATGATCGTTTGTCCCTGACCGCTGCCGTGTTCCGCACCGAGAAGAAAAACACCCGCATCCTGGTCGATACCCTCACGTACGAGAACGGGGGCGAGTCCCAGGTCGATGGCGTGGAATTGTCGGCCAGCGGCAAGCTCACCGACCACTGGCAAGTGTTCGCCGGCTACACCTACCTGGACAGCGAACTGGTCAAATCCGGACTCAACGGGCGTAACGGTGTGGTGAGCGCCGGCTCCAACAAAGGCAACCAAATGCCCAACACGCCGAAGAACTCCTTCAGCCTGTGGACCACCTACGACATCACGCCCAAGCTGACCGTCGGCGGCGGCGCGTTCTACGTCGATGAGGTTTACGGCGATGCCGGCAACACCGTATACGTGCCGTCCTACACCCGCTATGACGCCATGGCCAGCTACAAGCTGACCAAGAACGTCGACCTGCAACTGAACGTGCAGAACCTCACCGACAAGACCTACTACGACAAGGCCTATTCGGCGCACTTCGCCAACCAGGCGGCCGGTCGCACCGCGCTGTTGACCACCAGCTTCCACTTCTAAAAGCGGTCAATGTCCCGACCCAAAGCCCCACGCATCGGATGCGTGGGGCTTTTGTGTGTAAAACAGAATTTTTCTCGTTAAGCCACGGCATAATGCGCGCCGTGAAATAGATATCCAGATGAGCGAGGCGGCCCGACGTGTTGAAGAAAACCCTGTTCCAGTTGCACTGGTTTTTCGGCATCACTGCCGGGCTGGTGCTGGCCTTGATGGGGGTCACCGGGGCGGCGTACTCGTTCCAGGATGAAATCCTGCGGGCACTCAACCCCACCGTATTGAGCGTACAGAAGCGCGAGGCCGGTGTGCTGCCGCCTGCCGAACTGGTGCGCAAGCTGGAGGCCGCCGAAGGCAAGAGCGTTGCGATGCTGTGGGTGGAAAGCGACAGCGGCAACGCCGCCCGGGTGTCCTTCACCCCGCCGCCGGGGGAGCGTCGGGGTCAGATGCGCTACTTCGATCCCTATACCGGCGACTACCTGGGCGACGCCGTCGGCCAGGATGTGTTTGGTTTTATCCTGCAACTGCACCGCTTCCTCGCCGTCGGCGAAACCGGGCGCAACATCACCGGCGCCTGCACCCTGATCCTGGTGTTTTTCTGCCTTTCCGGTTTGTATCTGCGCTGGCCGCGCCAGGTAAAAAGCTGGCGCGCATGGCTGACCCTGGACTGGCGCAAAAAGGGTCGCAGCTTCAACTGGGATCTGCATTCGGTATTCGGCACCTGGTGCCTGTTGTTTTATCTGTTGGCGGCACTGACCGGACTGTATTGGTCCTACGACTGGTACAACCAGGGCGTGACCAAACTGCTCTCCGACGCGCCGCAAAACGAGCGCATGCGCAAGCGCGGCCCGCCACCTGCCGGCCCTGCTCCGGTAGCCAACTACGACGCGATCTGGAGCAGTATCTACAGCAACGCCGGCCCCGACCTGAGTGCCTACAACATCCGCATGCCGGCCGTCGCCGGGCAACCGGCCACCGTGTATTACCTGCTCAAAGACTCGCCCCATGACCGTGCCCTGAACCAGATCAACCTGGACCCGGCCACCGGCGAGGTCAAATCCCACGAGCGCTACGCCAGCAAGAGCCTCAAATCGCAATTACTGACCAGTGTCTATGCGCTGCACACCGGCAGCTATTTCGGCCTGATCGGACGCCTCGTGCTCACCGTCAGCTCGCTGCTCATGCCATTGTTCTTTATCACCGGCTGGCTGCTGTACCTCGACCGCCGCCGCAAGAAGCGCCAGGTGCGCGATGCCCGTCAGGGCCTGACGACCAATCACAGCGATGCGCCGGCCTGGCTGATTGGCTTTGCCAGCCAGAGCGGTTTTGCCGAACAACTTGCATGGCAAACGGCTGGTCAATTGCAGGCGGCGGGCCTGCCGGTGAAGGTGCAGCCCCTGGGCAGCGTCAGCCGGGACGACCTGAGCCAGTCGGAACATGCGTTGTTCGTCGTCAGCACCTTCGGCGACGGCGAAACTCCGGATAATGCTCGGGGTTTTGAGCGCAGCGTGCTCGGTCAGGACTTACCGCTCAAAGGCTTGAACTATTCGGTACTGGCCCTAGGTGATCGCCAATACGAACACTTCTGCGGCTTTGCCCGGCGCCTGCATTTCTGGCTGACCAACCAGGGCGGCAATGCACTGTTCGCCCCGGTGGAAGTCGACAACGGCGACACTGAGGCCTTGCTGACCTGGCAACAGCAACTCGGCCAACTCACCGGTCACGCGCCAGCGGCGGCTTGGCAACCCGCACAATATGAAACCTGGACACTGAGCCAACGCACCCTGCTCAACCCAGGCAGCGTCGGCGCCGACGTCTATCTGCTGGGCCTCACGCCGCCCTCGGCGCAAAGCTGGCAGGCCGGTGACCTGGTGGAAATCCTGCCGCGAAACTGCCCGTGGGCCATTGATCACTTCCTCCACGGCCTGGGCCTGGCCGGCAGCGACGGCGTGTTGATCGACGGCTTGGCGCACACCCTCGACCAAGCCCTGGCCACCCGCCAATTGCCGGACAACCGCGCGCACCTGGTCGGCCTGCATGCCCAAGCCCTGGTGAACGCACTGGTACCCCTGGGTATGCGCGAATACTCCATCGCCTCGATCGCCAGCGATGGCGTGCTGGAGCTGATCGTGCGCCAGGAACGCCACCCCGACGGCAGCCTGGGCCTTGGCTCAGGCTGGCTGACGGAACACGCGTCCATCGGTTCGGGCATCAGTCTGCGCCTGCGCCGCAACAGCGGCTTCCACCTGCCGGATGCGCCGGTGCCGCTGATCCTGCTGGGCAACGGCACCGGCCTGGCGGGCCTGCGCAGCTTGATCAAGGCACGCATCGCCGCTGGCCAGCAGCGCAACTGGCTGCTATTTGGCGAACGCCAGATCGCCCATGACTACCTGTGCCAGGACGAACTGCAAGGCTGGCTCGCCAATGGCGACCTGGCGCTGCTCGACCTGGCGTTCTCCCGGGATCAGGAAGAAAAGATCTACGTACAGGATCGCCTGCGCGAATCGGCGGATGTACTGCGTAAATGGCTGGCCGACGGCGCGGCGATTTATGTGTGCGGCAGTCTGCAAGGGATGGCGACGGGGGTGGATCAGGCGTTGGTGGATATCCTGGGCAGTGAGGCGGTGGAGCGATTGATTGAACAGGGCCGTTATCGCCGGGATGTCTACTGAGATTTTCAGACACTGCAGAACCCATGTGGGAGGGGGCTTGCTCCCGATAGCGGTATAACAGTCACTTCATCAGTAGGCTGATCCACCGCTATCGGGAGCAAGCCCCCCCACATTTTTTGACTGCATTCCAGGTCAGGCAGGTTGCAGCTTTTGCTCGAACACTGACAGCCCGTCCAAGT
Source organism: Pseudomonas khavaziana (assembly GCF_036704165.1). Classification (NCBI taxonomy): domain Bacteria; kingdom Pseudomonadati; phylum Pseudomonadota; class Gammaproteobacteria; order Pseudomonadales; family Pseudomonadaceae; genus Pseudomonas; species Pseudomonas khavaziana. The sequence continues at coordinate 1,133,066 of NZ_CP129946.1, read as the reverse complement.
CGCGCAAAATAACGGTCAACTCCGCCGTCTGCCCGTCAATCTGCACCTCGCCAAAAAACTGAAAGCCAGCGAACGGCGATGTGTTTTGCGCAGGCGGCGCCTTCTGGAACACCACTTGCGGGCCAAAGGTTTTATCCAGCGGATTAGGCCCGAAACTCCCGGCATTCAAGGGACCCGCGACAAACTCCCAGAACGGCTCGAAATCCTGGAACGCCGCCCGGTCCGGATGGTAGTGATGCGCCGCGCAATAGTGCACATCAGCGGTCAGCCAAACATGGTTTCGCACTTGTTGCGCATGCAGAAAACCAAGCAGTTCGGCAATCTCCAACTCGCGTCCTTGCGCCGGGCCGGAGTCGCCGTTGGCGATGGCTTCCCAACGCGGCACGCCAGGGCTTACCTCACCGTCAGGCACGCCCAGGCCGATGGGCATATCGGCGGCAATCACCTTCCACTGCGCTTGCGACGCCTTGAGTTCACGCTTGAGCCAATCCAGCTGTTCGCGACCGAGAAAGGGTTTTTCACCGCCCAGGTTGTCGTCATTCGGCCCACGGTAGCTGCGCATATCCAGCACGAATACATCCAGCAGCGGCCCATAACTGAGCTTGCGATAAATACGCCCGCCACCGTCTGCGCTCTGCCGACGCATGGGTGAATACTCCAGCCAGGCCTGGCGAGCGCGACCGACGAGGGTGTTGATATCGCGGGTCTGGTAACGCTCGTCCAACTGCTTGCTGGGCGACCAGTTATTGATCACCTCGTGATCGTCCCACTGCCAGATCTGCGGTACTTCGGCATTGAAGCGGCGCACGTTCTCATCCAGCAGGTTGTAGCGGTAATTGCCGCGATACTCATCCAGCGTCTCGGCGACTTTGCTCTTGGCTTCGGTGGTGATGTTGCGCCAGATGCGCCCGCCTTCGGTGACCAATTGTGCAGGCACCGGGCCGTCGGCGTAGATGGTGTCGCCGCTGTGGATAAAGAAGTCCGGAAGGCGCAGGCGCATGGCTTCGTAGATGCGCATACCACCGATGTCCGGGTTGATACCGAAGCCTTGGCCGACGGTGTCGCCGCTCCACACAAAACGGATGTCGCGGCGCTGTTGCGGCACGCTGCGCAAGTGGCCAAACCAGGGTTCGCTGGCGACACCGGTCTGGGCATCTTCGAAATGCACACGATAGAAAATCGCCTGGTCCACCGGCAAACCGCTGAGCTCCACACGGGCGGTAAAGTCGGTGCGGCTGTCGGCCAGGGGCGAGATGAACTTGCGCGGGTTGCTGAACACACTGCGGGTGTCCCACTCCACCACCATCTTCGCCGGGCGGTCGCTGCGGCTCCAGATCATCGCGCGATCACCGAGCAGGTCACCGGATTGCACCCCGTCAGTGAGTTGCGGCCGGTCTTTTACCGAAGCGATCACCGCCGGGGCCAGGCCCGGCAATAACAAGCCGGCGCCCACAGCTTGCATCACACGGCGGCGGCTGAGATCGAAGTGGCTCATGCAGGTGCCCTCTTGAGTATCAAAAGGGCCACTTAAGCACGTAGGGATGAAGCAGAGATGACACCACCCTTACAGCCAATGAAAATCCAAATGTGGGAGGGGGCTTGCTCCCGATAGCAGTGTGTCAGCTAAAAATAGGCTGACTGATATACCGCTATCGGGGGCAAGCCCCCTCCCACATTTTGAATCCCATCAGCCCTTGGCAGCAGTGACCGTCAGTTCCACAGCTTCCGGTCGCTTAAGCAGCGCATACACCAACCCCGTCAACACGCTGCCCGCCACAATCGCCAGCAAATACAACAATGCATGGTTCATCGCATTCGGGATCACCAGCACAAACAAGCCGCCGTGGGGCGCGGCGAGTTTGCAGCCAAAGTACATCGACAGCGCACCGGTCAAGGCGCCACCGGCAATGCTGGCCGGGATTACCCGCAGCGGGTCTTTGGCCGCGAACGGGATCGCGCCTTCGGAAATAAAGCACAGGCCCAGGACCATCGCGGCCTTGCCGGCTTCGCGTTCGGTCTGGGCGAACTTGCGCCGGGCCAGCAAGGTGGCGATGCCCATACCGATCGGCGGCACCATGCCGGCAGCCATGGTCGCGGCCATCGGCGCACCACTCGACGCCGCCAGCAGGCCGACGGAAAACGCATACGCCGCCTTGTTGATCGGCCCACCCAAGTCCACGCACATCATGCCGCCGAGCAAAATACCCAGCAGCACCGCGTTGGTGGTGCCCATGGTGCTGAGAAAATCGGTCAGGCCGGACAACAACCGGGCGACCGGCGGGCCAACCAGGTAGATCATCACCAGACCGGTGAACAAGCTCGCCAGCAACGGGATGATCAGGATCGGCTTGAGCGCCTCCAGGCTCTGGGGCAGTCGCACCGCACGGCTGATCAACTTGACGCAGTAGCCCGCGACGAAACCCGCCAGGATGCCGCCGATAAAGCCCGCGCCCAGCGTCCCAGCCAGCAACCCGCCGATCATGCCGGGCGCCAGGCCAGGGCGGTCGGCGATCGAATAGGCGATGTAGCCCGCCAGCAGCGGCACCATCAGCAGGAATGCCTGGTCACCGACGCTTTTCAGCGCTGCCGCCAAAGTGCCTGGTTGTTCGAAGGCATGGATGCCGAACACGAATGACAAGGCGATCAGCAAGCCCCCCGCCACCACCATCGGCAACATGTACGACACGCCGGTAAGCAAGTGTTTGTAGACGCCGGTTTTTTCCGATTTGGCCGGCGCGCCGCTGGCTGCGCTTTCCACGGCGCCTTCGGCCAGGGCCTTGTTGAGAATGGCTTCGGATTGTTTGAGGGCAATACCAGTGCCACAGCGGTAGATTTTCTTGCCGGCAAAACGCTCGGTGGCGACTTCGATATCAGCCGCCAGCAACACCACGTCGGCATTGGCGATGGCCTCCGGGCTCAATGGCGTGCGGGCGCCCACCGAGCCCTGGGTCTCGACCTGCAAGTCGTAGTCCAGGCGCTTGGCGGCCTGTTGCAAGGCTTCGGCGGCCATGAAGGTGTGGGCCACGCCCGTCGGGCAGGCTGTAATTGCGACGATACGCGGCGCATGCTTCGCGGCCAGCGGGACGTCGTTGGCGACATACACCTGGGCGTCTTCGGCGCCGCGGCGCAATACGGCCTCGACATCCGCCAGCGCCTGGGCCGGGGTGGTCTGGAACACGCGCTTGCCGACAAAACGCTGCATGTCCACCGGCGTGCTGCTGACCAACAACACCCATTCAGCGTCATCAAGGGTGGCCTGGGACAGCTGGCGCTCCGGGCGCTGCACGTCGACGACTTCGACACTGGTGTGCAAGCCCATGCGCTGGGCGGCGGCGCCTAACAAGCGGGCGCACAGCACACTGGTGACCATGCCGTTGGGGCAGGCGGTAACAATGGCTAACTTCATCACAAACCCTCTTATTGTTCTGTCAGCGTGCGTACATCGACGCCGCTTTCAAGGTGCGCCAACTGCGCGTCATCGCTGATGCCAAAGCCGATCTGCGTCACGGCCATCGCGGCAATTGCCGTGGCGCGGCGCAGGGTCTGTTCGGCTGCTTCGCCGCTGAGCAAACCATGAAGCATGCCGGCCAACAGCGAGTCGCCGGCGCCCACGGTGCTGGCCACCGTCACCTTGGGCGGCGTGGCGTGCAGCGCTGCACCCGGGCGGTACCAGGTCACACCCGCAGCACCGTCGGAGACCACCACATGTTCGACGCCCTGCTGATGCAGTTGGCCGATGGCATCGGTGGCATTATCCAAGGCTTCGGCCAGCTCTTCGGTATTGGGCTTGACCAGCCACGGGCCGGCCTGCAAACCGGTGCGCAACGCTTCTCCACTGGTGTCCAGGGCGACTTTCAAACCGAGGCCTTTCAACTGCTGCAACAGCCCCTGAAACCACTGCGGGCTAACGCCTCGCGGCAAGCTGCCGGCCACCACCACCGCGTCGAATTGCGCGCCGATCATTGCGACCTTATCGAGCAGTGCGTGCTGCGCCTCTTCACTCACCAGCGGCCCCGGCGCATTGATGTCGGTGACCCGCCCATCCTGTTCGGCAATCTTGATATTGCTGCGGGTTTCGCCGGGCACGCGAACGAACGCATCGCCAAACCCACGGCGGCTGATCAGCGCATCGAAAGCCTGGGGGTTCGCCTCACCGAGAAACCCGCCGACGCTGACGTCATGGCCCAGGTCCGCCAACACTTGCGCCACGTTCACGCCCTTGCCCGCTGCGTGAGTGAGCATCGCTTCACTGCGATTGACTGCACCCGGTTCCAGGCGCGCCAGGCGCACCGTGAGGTCCAACGCCGGGTTCAGCGTCAGGGTCAGAATCTTCGCCATTTACACGGCCTCCACAAGGGCACGCACTTGCGCAGGCGAACCAACCACCAGTGCTTGTTGTGCCAGGCCCCGGGCCTCGCTCAGACTGAATTCACGCACCCGCGCCTTCACTTCGGGAATGCTGCGGGCCGACACGCTCAACTCATCCACCCCCAGGCCGACCAGCACCGGCACGGCCAATGGATCCGCCGCCAACTCGCCGCAGACGCCGACCCATTTGCCGTGGGCATGGGCGGCACGCACAGTGATGTCAATCAGTTGCAACACCGCCGGGTGCAGGCCGTCTGCCTGGGCCGACAGGGTCGGGTGACCACGATCGATGGCCAGGGTGTACTGGGTCAGGTCATTGGTGCCGACGCTGAAGAAGTCCACTTCCTTGGCCAGTACCGGCGCCAGCAAGGCGGCTGACGGCACTTCAATCATGATGCCCAACTGCAAATCAGCCACCGGGATTTCCAGGCGCAGGCGCTCGGTCATGTCCCGGGCTGCGCGCCACTCATCCACGCTGCCGACCATGGGGAACATGATGCGCAACGGTCGGTTATCCGCCGAACGCAGCAGCGCACGCAGTTGCGCTTCCATGATCTTGGGGCGCTGCAAGGTCAGGCGAATGCCGCGTACGCCAAGAAAGGGGTTTTCTTCTTCGGCGATAGGCCAATACGGCAAAGGTTTATCGCCGCCCACATCGAGGGTGCGTACCACCAGCGGGCGCCCGTCGAGGCCGTCGAGCACGCGACGGTATTCGGCCTCCTGGGTGGCTTCGTCCGGCGCCTGGGGGTGGGCCATGAAAATCAGTTCGGTGCGCAGCAGGCCAATGCCTTCGGCGCCCTGCTCCACTGCACTGGCCACCCCGGCGCTTTCGCCGATATTGGCGAATACTTCCACGGCGTGCCCGTCACGGGTCAGCGCCGGTTCGTGGCGTTGGGCCGACGCCGCCTGCAAGCGTTGTTCGCGGGTATCGCGCTCGACCACGGCCCGTTGCAGAGTAGCGGCGTCCGGGTCGACATGCAGGCGACCGCGCTGACCGTCGAGCAACAGCGGTATGCCGGCGTTCAGCAGCAACACCGCAGCGCCTGCGCCGACCAAGGCAGGAATGCCCAAGGCGCGAGCGACGATGGCGCTGTGGGCGGTGGCACCGCCGCGAGCGGTAAGGATACCGGCGACGCGGGCCGGGTCCAGGCGCGCCACGTCAGAAGGGCCGACTTCATCCATCACCAGGATATAGGGCTCGCTGGGCTCCTGAATGGTTTCGACACCGCACAGTTGCGCCAGCACTCGACGGCCGATATCGCGCAGATCGGCGGCGCGCTCGGCCAGCAAGGCGTCCTGCAACGCTTCCTGCTGCTTGGCGGCGGCCTCGATCACGCTCATCCAGGCGGCTTCGGCGCTTTCGCCCTGCTTGAGGCGGGTGTCGACTTCGTCGGTCAGTTCCGGGTCGTCGAGCATTTCCTGGTGGGTGATGAAAATCTCACGGATGGCCTTGGCCAGGCTGCGTTCGATCAGGCCCTGGATATCCTGGCGCACCTCGCTCAAGGCCGCGTGCAGGCGCTGGCGCTCAATCGCGGCAGACTCACCGCGCAGGGGGTAATCAAACAGCTGTGGAATCTGGATATGGGCCGGGCCGATGGCGATACCCGGCGCGGCGGCGATGGCCTGGAGCTGGCTACCACTCAGTGGCGCGCTGAGTACCGGTTCGACATCGACTTGGGCAGGTTCGGCGCTCACGCTTGGCAACGGCTCGACCTCTTCACCAAGGCCCTCTTCGATCGCGGCCAACAACGCGGGCAATGCGTCGCCGGCAATCGTCGGCTCGGCAACGAATTCCAGTACCTGGCCGCGACGCGCACCGAGGCTAAGCAACTTGCTCAGGCTTTTGACCGACACGGCGCCCACCGGGCCATCGATGATACGCACACGTATATCGCCATCGAAACTCTTCGCCAATTGCGCGAGGATCTTGGCCGGGCGCGCATGCAGGCCATGGGCATTGGCCAGGGTGATGCGGGCGCTGGGCCAGTCCGCAGGCAGTTCGCCGCCCAGCACTTCCAGCACCGCACGGCGGCTGGTGGCACGCCCCAGTTCCTGGCCGCGCCCTTCAATCAACAAGGCACACAGGCGTTCAAGCAGGGCTTGATGGGCTTCACCGAGGCTCGCCAGGCAGAACAAGCCGTGCAGGGGCTGGCCGAGGTAGCGCATGGGTTTGTCCGGTGTGACAAACGCCAGGCCCGGACGCTTGACCGTCTGCTCGCTGTGCAACCACCACAGGCCATCGCCCAGGGGCAGCGCATCAACCTGTTGCAACACCGCCGCAAAACCATTGCTTACGCAGTCGGCCTGGCGCAGCAGCCTTGCGCCGCGCCATACCAACTCTTCAAAATCATCGGCAGATACCCCCAGGCTGATCATCTGCGCATCCAGCGCCAGCTCCTGGGGGGCGCCTTGCAACAGCTTCAACAAGGCTTCGGCGCTGCCGGCCCGACGCAGTGCCTGGCCCAAGTCGGTTTCACCGAGGGCGCGGGTCAGCAGTTGCAGCAGGCGCAGGTGTTCATCGGATTTAGCCGCGATGCCAATCGCCAGGTAGACCACCTGGCCGTCGCCCCAGTCCACCCCTTCGGGGAACTGCAGCAGGCGCACACCTGTGGAAAACACCTGGTCGCGGGTTTCTGGCGTGCCGTGGGGAATGGCGATGCCCTGGCCGAGAAAAGTCGAACCTTGGGCTTCACGGGCTTGCAAGCCACTGAGATAACCCTCGGCAACCAGGCCATCGGCCACCAATTTGCCAGCGAGCAGGTGCAAGGCAGCAGACTTATCCACAGCCACCTGGCCCATGGATATCTGCTCTACAGTGAGCTCAAGCATGCCGTTCTCCTAGTTAGTGCGATGTGCGCACTAGGTATTGTTTTGAATTAATCAGCGCGAGACGTTCACAAATAACTGACTGAGTGGTCAATTGGCAGTGGTCACTCAGTGGCGAACATCGTAAAAATACGCCTGCTGAAACGTTTAATCTAGAATTTATGGCAGATTACGCGTTAATTGCGCAAGCTAGAAGGGCCACTCGGCGCTTGCTCTGGGACATTGGTCGTAGGCTGGAATCGGTTACGATTGGACAAAATGTCGGGGCACGCTCTAAAAAACAAGGAAATCCCGGTTTGAAACTCAGTGATATCGCACGTCTGGCCGGTGTGTCGGTGACCACCGCCAGCTATGTCATCAATGGCAAGGCCGAACAGCAACGCATCAGCAACGCAACTGTTGAGCGCGTGCGCGCCGTGGTCCAGGCCCATGGCTTTACGCCCAACCCCCAAGCCGCCGGGCTGCGCAGCCGGCACACGCGCACCTTGGGGTTCATCCTGCCCGACCTGGAAAACCCCAGTTACGCACGCATCGCCAAGCTGTTGGAACAAGGTGCACGAGCGCGGGGCTACCAGTTGCTGATTGCCAGTTCTGATGACGAAGCCGCCAGCGAACGCCAACTGCTGCAACTGTTCCGTGCGCGGCGTTGCGATGCGCTGTTCGTCGCCAGTTGCCTGCCAGCCACTGATGACAGCTATCGCGAGCTGCAAGCCAAGGGGTTGCCGGTGATCGCCATCGACCGAGTCATGGAGCCTGGCCAATTCTGCTCGGTGGTCAGCGATGACCGCCAGGCCTGCCAGCAACTCACCAGCAGCCTGCTGCAACCGCTGCCCAAGCAGATCGCGCTGATCGGCGCACACCCCGAATTGAGCATCAGCCAGGAGCGTACCGCCGGTTTCCGTGAAGCGCTGCAAGGCTTCAACGGCGAAGTGATCATCGAACAGGGCGAAGCCTTCAGCCGTGACTGCGGCCGACAGTTGATGGAACAGCTGCTGCAACGCCTGGGGCATTTGCCCGACGCGCTGGTGACGACATCCTACGTGCTGCTGCAAGGCGTGTTCGACGCGCTGCATGACTTCCCCCTCAGGTCGCGCCCCCTGCGCCTGGGCACTTTCGGCGATACCCAACTGCTGGATTTCCTGCCATTGCCGGTCAACGCCATGGCCCAGCAACACCAGTTGATCGCCGAGACCGCCTTGCGCCTGGCTCTGGCCGCCATTGAGGAAGAACAGTACCAACCGGGCGTGCACGCCATTGGCCGGACCTTCAAGCAGCGTATTCACGAGGCCTGAGCATGGAGCTGATCGACACCCACACCCACCTGGACTTCGCGGACTTCGACCACGATCGCCCGCAAGTCCTCGCCCATAGCCGTCAACTCGGCATACAGCGCATGGTGGTGTTGGGCGTATACCAGAAAAACTGGCAGCGGCTGTGGGATTTGGTGCAGGAGGACGACGCCTTGTTCGCGGCCTTCGGCTTGCACCCGGTATATCTCGATGAACATCGCCCTGCCGACCTGCTGGAGTTGGGTGACTGGTTGACGCGCCTGCGCGGCCACCGGCAATTATGCGCCGTGGGCGAAATCGGCCTGGATTACTTTCTTGAGCACCTGGACCGCGAGCGCCAGCAGAGCCTGTTCGAAGCGCAACTGAAACTGGCGCTGGATTTCCAACTGCCGGCCTTGCTGCACGTACGCCGCAGCCACGCCGCCGTGATTGCCACCCTCAAGCGCATCCGCCTGCCGCGGGGCGGGATCATCCATGCGTTCGCCGGCAGCCTCGAGGAGGCCCGCGAGTACATCAAGCTCGGTTTCAAACTTGGCCTGGGCGGCGCCGCCACCTGGCCCCAAGCCCTGCGCATGCACAAGGTACTTGCCCAGTTGCCCCTTGACGCTGTTGTGCTGGAAACCGATTCGCCGGATATGGCCCCGGCCATGCATCCCAACCAGCGCAACAGCCCGCAGCACCTGCCGGACATCTGCGTAGCCCTGGCGCAGCGCATGGCAATCAGCCCTTCATTGCTGGCTGAGACGAGCACACGCAATGCGTGCGAGTTGTTCAACTGGTAGCGGGCTGATGACCTGCAACTCCAAGGTCATCCGCTGTCGATGACGGGCGTAGCGCACCACCAGGAAATGAATCAACACCGTAGCCAGTGAAAGGTTGAACTGCGCAATCATGCTAAGCAGCCCCAACCACTCTGCAACCAGGGCCACCACCAAGGTCGCGCACGTCAGCATGATCATGCTCGGGCGCACCAACGCCCACTGGTCGAGGGCGCGAAACTGACGCAACTGCTTGTGGCAACACAGCTGCAAGCCGCAGTGGCAATACGTACAGTCAAAAGGTATATCAACGGCAATGGCATTCAATTGCCAAGGCTTGAGTTCAAACGTCATGTCGCACTGGGCGCAATGCCCCTTGATACCGATTGCAGCGGCCATCGTCATGTCTCCTCGTGACCGTGACGGATGAAATAAATTCTCACCTAACCACGCCGCGATAAAACACAGTCCGACAAATCAGGATATGCGCCACGCAATCCGAAGCTCAATCCCACAGAAAATTCCTACACTCGAAACGCCCCGATCAATTGCTTCAACTCAATGACCTGCGCCGACAATTGCCGGCTGGCCGCTTCGGTCTGTTGGGCGCCTTGCGCGGCATGCTCGCCAGCGCGATTGATTTCGACAATATTCTGGTCGATGTCTTGGGCGACCGCCGTTTGCTGCTCTACGGCAGCGGCAATCTGCTGGTTCTGGTCAACGATCATCCCTACGGCGCCGAGGATATTCTCCAGGGCTTGCTGGACTTTTTCCGACTGCCCCACCGTGCCACTTGCCATTTCATGGCTGCTGCCCATGGCCTTCACCGCCGCGCCGACGCCACTGTGCAAGCGGCTGATCATTTGTTCGATTTCTTCGGTGGATTGCTGGGTGCGCCGGGCCAGGGTGCGTACCTCGTCGGCCACCACGGCAAAACCTCGGCCCTGTTCACCGGCGCGGGCGGCTTCGATGGCTGCGTTGAGCGCCAACAGGTTAGTCTGCTCGGCAATGCTCTTGATCACCTCCAAGACCCTGCTGATGTCCTGGCTGTCGGCGGCCAACTGGTTGATCACCCGCACCGACTCATCAAGCTCCGAAGCCAGGCGTGCGATGCCGCCTTGCTGTGATTGCACCAGCGCCCGCCCACTGACGGTTTCATCATTGACGCTCTGGGCGCTGCTGACTGCCGCCGCCGCGCTATGCGCCACCTCCTGGGCAGTCGCCGACATTTGGTTCATCGCCGTCGCCACTTGTTCGATCTGGCTGCGCTGGCCGGACACCGCCTGGTTACTCTGTGCCGAAACCGCCTGAACCTGTCCGGCCTGCAGCTCGACCTGGCTGACCGTATGCCCGACGCGCTCGATCAAGTCGTGGATCTTGGCTACGGTGCCATTGAACACCTGGCCCAAGTCCCCGAGCTCATCGCGGCTTTGGGCTACGAAGGTGACCGTCATGTCACCTGCCGCCACTTTGTCCATCATTGCCCCCAGGCGACGCAAGGTGGTCCGAGTGGAAACGAAGAAGCCTGCATATAAGTAGAAAATCAGCGCAAATACCGCCGCCAGGGCCGCGACCAGCAGCACCATGTGCAGTCGGTTTTGTGCCAGGCGTTGCTCCAGTTGCTGCCCGATGAATGCCAAGGTGGCGTCATCCAGTTGATACGTCTTGGCCATCAATTGGCTGACGCTGTCATAAAAGCCTTGCCACGCTGCGTCGAGAGTCTCGGCCATCACCACCTGTTCTTCGAACAATTCGCTGCCTTGCTTGAGGCTGGCCCGGCTGGCTTGTGCCAAGGTGTCGAGGGTCGCGTGTGCGGCATGGCTGGCGCCCAGTGCATCCTGCAGTTTCAAGCCATATTCGCCCTGGAGTTTTTCCAACTGCTGCAGCAGTTCGTCAAAGCGTGTGCTGGAAGCAGAATTGATAAAGCCTTGGCCCAGGGAGTACGCGCCCATCGCACGCCCCTCCCCTAGGGCCTGGGTGACTTGTGGGGTGACGGTGGTGACCAGATCGGAGAGCTGGCGTAGATCACTTTGCGCGTCACGACTCAAGCCGGCTTGACTGGCAATAATCTGGCTGAGCATCTGAGCCTGGTTAAGTAATTTGCCGATCAGCGCCGTTTTATTGAGCAACGAACTTTCCTGTTGCTGCGCCTTGAACGCGGCGATCAACTCGTCGCGCTTGCTTTCAAAAACGCTGACGTGCTCGGGCTGGGTCGCTACGGCGCTGAAGGCTTGCAAGCGGTCCAGCACACTCTGCTCCAGGGCGCTGATTCTCGCCTCAAGGTCGGCGGCCTTGCCGGACTGGCCAAGCGTGGCGTTGATCTGCACCTGGTTGTTGAGGGTTTCCAGGTCGCGACGCAACACCAGGCTGCTGCCAAGCAGGTCAAGGCTCTGGAGTTCGATGCGAGTGCCTTGGAATTCGCGCCAGGAATCACGCACCAGGTAGTAGTTGGTCGCCAGCATCGGCAGCAGGAATAGCACACTGATCAGGCTGAACTTCATGCCGAAGCTCAGGCGGTTCATCAGCGCGACGGCGGGATAGAGCAAGCTCTTCACAGGTGACCTCCCCTTCTTTTATTTTTATTGAGGCGCAGGGCGGCGGCAGATAGCCACTATTTGGCGCTCTGTCTGTATAGCTCAATTTGAGAGGGAGTTTTGTAACGTAAGGTTAACGGCATGTCCGGAGACCCAATGTGGGAGGGGCTTGCCCCTGATAGCCACGGATATCTACACAACCCTGACATAGCGACCGCCAGTAACCACGATGCGAAGCGAGCCGCTCTTGATCTTGATCTGCCTTTGATCTTAGGCGCCCCGTTAAACCACGCTGGCCGGAATTCGACAGGGATTTGGGGGGTAAACCGGCAGGGATGCCGGTTTAGCCGCCCCGCGCCATGGATGGCGCGTGGCGGCGGCCCCCCAAATCCATGGCGGATTACGGGCACACCGAGCCTGGGCGAGGTGCCGAGTGGTGGGGCATGAGCGTTTTGGTTACTTTTGCGCTTTTCAAAAGTGACCCGCTGTAAAAGCGGAACCAATAGCCGCCGTTACCGCAGCAATGGATATGTACACGGTCTGATCCAACATCCTGGTCGGCTGTCAGGCCGCCATCGGGGGCAAGTCGAATCGTCGCACCGCCCCTCCCACATTTTGATCGCGGCGCATCAGTTAGATCGGGAGCAAGCCTCCCTCCCGCAATGTTTAGGGCAACACGGTCCAGATGGCAAAGCCGGCATACCACAGCACCGCCGCACGCAGCAGCAGCTCCCACAGGCGATCCAGGCTGTTGATGCCATCAGCACCCACCACCGGCGGCGGAATTTCGGCAGCGGCCAGCCCGACTTTTTCCATCAGTTGTGCAGCGCTGATGTCCCAGCTCAGCAGTTCGTGGAGCATCACACGGCTGACCCCGACGAAATTGCCCACCAAGGCAAAACTCGCCGCCAATAGGCGTACCGGCAACCAGTCAAACGCGTGACGCAATTGCGTGGCGCGCTCGGCCACCAAGGGGTTCTGGCTATGTTCGCTGGCCAGCGCCAACAGGCGATAGGCCAAAGCGGCCACCGGGCCGAGCAGGAAATACCAGAAAATCACCGCAAAAAAACTCTGATACGCCTGCCACAGCAAGTAGCCTTGGACGCGCTCCAGCAATTGCTCGCCACTGTCGGCGCCCAGCTTCAGATCGCGCTCGGCCACGTGTTCGGCAGCCTGCAGGTCACCGCGCCGCCAGGCGTCACGAAACGGACCCAGCCCTGCCAACAGATCACCACGGCCCAGGCTATAGATCACCACCAACAAGTGCACCGGCAATGCCAGCAGGCCATAGGCCACCGGCTCCAGCACCAGCAGCAACAGCGCCAGCAACGCCACGGGCAGCAGCACCATGACCAGCAGGATCAGCCAGGGACGCTTGCCCATGCGCGAGCTCGACTCCAGCCTGGCCAGCTCACGCAGCCAACCGCCATCGCGCTGCAGCCGCAGGCGCAAGGCCGAGAATTTCTCGATCCAGACCGCCAGCACCAACACCAGGAAACTCATTGTTCGTGTCCTCCATCCTGCAGGGCGCTAAGAAAGCGCGTCCAATCAAAAGCGGGGCCCGGGTCGGTCTTGCGTCCCGGAGCGATGTCGCTGTGACCACAAATACGTTGTTGGGTAATCTTCGGGTAGGCCGCCAGCAGCTGGCGTGTCAGGTCGATCAGCGACCTGTACTGGACATCGGTAAATGGTAGTTCGTCAGTGCCCTCCAGCTCGATCCCCAGGGAGAAATCGTTGCACACTTCGCGGCCCTCGAAGCTGGAAACACCTGCATGCCAGGCTCGTTCCCGACAAGAAACAAATTGCGTCACAATGCCGTCACGCTCAATCAGAAAATGCGCAGATACACGTAGGTGTGCAATCCCCTCAAAGTAGGGATGTTCCGAGATATTCAGGCGATTCTGGAAAAACTCCTGCACCTTGCCAGTGGCGAACTGAGCCGGCGGCAAGCTGATGTTGTGCACCACCAACAGCGAGATTTCGCCTTCCGGGCGCTCGTTGAAGTTGGGCGAAGGGCAGTGACGAATGCCCTGGCACCAGCCGCTGGCGGGGTCCAACTGCATACAGGCTCCTTGAATGAGACTAAGTGTTACCAGTATGCCGCGTTCCGCCCTGCGGTTGCGATCACTTGCCGCGATTGAGTTGACGCAGGTTACCCACCACCGCAGCCAGCGCACGTTCGAACAGCAAGCCATCATCCAGCGTGCGTAGCGTGCCACGCTTGAGGGCCAGGGCCAATTGCCCGGCGGTTTGCTCCAGAACCTTGAGCCCCATGCGACTGACAAACACATAGGTATTGGCAGGCGCCATGATTGCCGTCAACTTGCAGCGCAGGATGGGGGCGTCGTTTTGCTGCAGCTCAATCCAGGTGCCAATCCGCAACTGCTGGGCCGTGAGCAGGTCGGGATCATCATGAGCCAGAGGCTCGAGGGAGGTCGACAGGTCCGAGTTGAAGACGAAAGGCTCGCGGACTTCGACCATTACATCGACGCCCCCTGACGGCTGCACATGCATAGCCTGCAACTGCAGGAAAAACTCACGGGTGCTGAACGAATCGAACGCCGCGCTGGCCAGACCGTCGCGCAATGCCTTGAGCAACCCAGGTAACTGCTCGAGCAAACGCCGACCTGCCTCGGTGTCTTCCTGCAGGCCAGCACTCCAGATCAACTCATCCATGGTGCGCAGTGCCGTTTGCCATGGCAGGGACTGTTCACCGTGCTTGAGCGTGGTCAACAACAGCACCTGGCTCCAGGCCTGCTGCAGGAAGTGCAGCAAAAACTGCGGCAAGATTTTACCCATAGTCCGTCGATTGATCACTTGCGCCACACGCTGGCGAGCAGCCTCGGTACGCAGGCGCTCTTGCTCGGTTTCATGGGTGTGCCGCTCCAGCAACTCACTACGCCTGCGCTCATCGGCGGTAAACACGCTGAACTGCGCCAGTAGCTGGGAAAAAATTGCCGTGTCTTCGACAAACTCATTCAGCAACCGCTGTACGACCTGTTCGATACGCAGGTAGAGGTAATCGTGCGGGTTATCCCCCGGCGGGCTCCATCCCATGGCGGCGTTCGCGATTTCATTGAGCAAGCGTCGCACCGGATGGTTCGCGCAGCTGAACAGGCTTTTGTCCAACACCGCGACTTTCAGCATCGGAATCTGCAAGCGGGCAATCAAACCCTTGAAAGCATCCGGCACGCTGGGGTCATCGCGAATGAACTCAAACAGCAAGGCGACCAGGTTGATTACATCTTCGTCAGCCTCTTCCAGCACCCGCGACCTGCCACTCTTGACACTGACCCGAGTCAGTAGCTGCTCAAGCTGATTGCGCAGGTCGAAATCGTCCTCGGCGTCGGGCTCCGGGACGTACTGTTGCAAATGCGACAGCAGGCGCAGCAGGTCGCGGGTGGCGATGGGTTGCGGCTCGGTACTGGCTTCGAGGGTCGGCGCTACGCTGCCACGCACGGCCACCAGCCATTTTTGCAAGGCACTGAAGGCCTCTTGTCCGCTTGGCTCGAACGGCGGCTCGGTGATCGACTGGTTCGCGTGGTGCTGCTCACGGGTCGCAGGCCCGCCGGAACGACGGGACGGAACGGCCTTGATTTCGGGCAATACCCCAGTGGCGACCAGCAACTGATTGGCTTCGGCGTACAGCAGGTCAGCGTCGCTGAGCACATATTTTTCAAATAGCTTGAGCATGATCAGCTTGACCCGGATCTCCACCCCCAGGCTGCGTCCGGCCTGCAGGAAGAACTCGCAAAGCAAGGCCGGCCCCAGTGGGTTCTCGTGGTCATCCAGGCGCCGGCCAAGCAATTCACTGAACCGCGCGCTCAGTTGCCCCAGTGCCAGCCCATCGCGATGCCGTACTCGACTGAGCATCGCTTCCAGGGCCACGGCTTTTTCCGCTTCATCCGCGCTTGTACCGGACGCACCTTCGTAAGACACCACCGGCACCAGGTGCATGTCGCCGCGCCCGGCCAGGCCCAGATCAGCAAAGGCGACGAACAACTGCTCCATGAATACGCGCTCGAAGTTCTTGCGCTTGAGGCGCAGGTCGCGCATGGCCTCGAAGAAAATGTGATGGTCGACGGTGCTACGGGCCTTGTCAGCCATTTCGAACAGGGTGTCGTCGGCGTTATCGAACAACTCCTGCAAACCCTGTTGCAACTGTTGCGCGGCCTTGTCACGCACCTGCAACACCACCACCGGCAGGCGCGCGAGCGGCGATGGCGTGGCCTGTGCCCTGTTGAAAGGCACCACCTTTCCGTCATTGTGCATCCTGGCCTCCTGAAACGGCGGTGTTGAGAGGGGGAAAGAACGGGGGCAGGCCCGGGAGGCACTGCAAACACCCGGCTACCACCAGGACGTCAAAGCTATGACGCCAATCGCAAGGCGCGAGATTATCTTGCAAATGAGGGTAGTTGCGCCAGCAAACTATGCCTTTGCGCGGTAATTGAGTGGCGAGCCTGGGTTCAAACGCACGCAGCCCCTATAATCGAGGCACTTTGTTTGTGGAGCCTGTTATGCCGAACCTCCGTCTTGCCGACCTCACCGCTGAAATTGAAGCCAACGTGCGCCGCGCGCTCCTGGAAGACATCGGCAGCGGCGACATCACCGCGCAGTTGATCCCGGTCGAACGGCTGGCCAAGGCGACGATCATTACCCGCGAGGCGGCCGTTATCGCCGGTACGGCGTGGGTGGATGCGGTGTTCCGCCAACTGGACCCTCGGGTAGCCGTGCATTGGCAGGTGGCCGACGGTGAACGGGTCAACCCCAACCAGGCGTTGTTCCACCTTGAAGGCCCGGCACGCTCGCTGCTCAGCGGTGAACGCTGTGCGCTGAATTTCCTGCAGATGCTGTCAGGCGTCGCCACTCGTGCGCAGTTCCTGGCGGACTTTGTTGGCAGTACCCAGGTCAAGCTGCTGGACACCCGCAAGACATTGCCGGGCCTGCGCCTGGCCCAGAAGTACGCAGTCACCTGCGGCGGTTGCCATAATCACCGCATCGGGCTGTATGACGCGTTCCTGATCAAGGAAAACCACATCGCCGCCTGTGGAGGTATTACCCAGGCCATCGCGGCCGCCCACAAGATCGCCCCGGGCAAGCCGGTGGAAATCGAAGTGGAAAGCCTGGAAGAATTGCGCGAAGCCCTGGAGGCAGGTGCCGATATCATCATGCTGGACGAACTGAGCCTGGACGACATGCGCGAAGCCGTGCGCCTGACCGCCGGCAAGGCCAAGCTGGAAGCCAGCGGCGGGATCAACGAAACCACGCTGCTGCCTATCGCTGAAACCGGCGTGGACTACATCTCCATTGGCGCGATGACCAAGGATGTGAAGGCGGTGGATCTGTCGATGCGTCTGAGTATCTAAAGTGCCTTGATTGTAGGAGCGAGCTTGCTCGCGAAAAACGTTAACGATAACGCGTGGACTTTGATCGCCCGCGGTGCCCTTGAGTTTTTCGCGAGCAAGCTCGCTCCTACAGGCTGCTTTTAAACTACTAGGTTATTCATCTCGCAGTACTCGTCCCAATCGACACCCAGCACTTCGGCCGCCTCTTTGTGCAAGGCCAGCCGTGCGGCTTCAAACTCCTCAGGCGTCGAGGTGTACTTGAGGGTCAGTTCCCAAGGCTGGTAGCCCTGGCTCTCGGCCTCATCTTCGAATGCCCACTGGATCTGGTCACGCTGGTCGTCAGCGCTCAGTTCCTTGATCTCTTCTTTAAGCTGCGGCGACTCCTCGAGATATTTTTCGAGAGCTGCTTGGTGCCGAACTTCCTGGGTCATCTCAGTCGTGGTCATGTCGTTCTCTTAGATCGAGGAATGGGGATGCATCTGGGTCATCAAGGTTGCGCAGATACAAAAGAGCGGGCACGAATGCCGGCTCGTCTGGCCTTCAGAACCATTCTGGGATCATCTGAAAACATTGCCTTTGAAGCGGTGGTGCCTTGGTGCCCGAGACAGGAATCGAACCTGCGACCTTCGCGTTACGAGTGCGCTGCTCTACCGGCTGAGCTACACGGGCGGTGGGCTAAAGCTAGCACTGCATCGGGCATGCAGCAACTGGCTCGCTTACCGCCCGGAGGCGTTACGCGCCGTTGGCGCCACAGCCTTTGGCAGCGTACTGCGCCTCAACCGTGGTGTCGCAGGTCCAGCCGGTGGTGGCGCTGCGGGTCAGAGTAATGGTCTTGCCCAGCACGGGCGCCGGCGCATCGAGAATTTCACAACGGATGGAGCCGGCGCCCGAGGCCACATCGCCTGCCACCTCGATCTTGCAGTTGGCGGTGGGACTGGTACCGCCGATCAGGGCAAGGGTCGGCACGGTGCCCTGGTTGATGGTGTCTTCGTAGCCAGCCTTCAACGCGCTGATTTCAGCCAGACCCGCCGTGAACTTGGCCTTGGCCTGGTGCTTGGTATACATGGGCAAACCGATGGTGGCCAAAATGCCGATGATTGCCACAACGATTAACAACTCGATCAAGGTAAAGCCTTTTTGACGCATCTCTTTCACTCTCCAGAATAGAACCATGACAAGGCACTTCCTGCGCCCCGTAGTGTGCAACGGCGTCAGTGTACTCATGCCCGCGCGGCCAATCGCGTACAGGACGCACATTCTGACATTTTATTCCTGAACGCCAGCCTGCCCGCCCCCCTAGCTGACTAAGCTTTAAATTCCTCATTAGCAGCGTGCGCAAACCCGACATGAATGACACGTCAACGATCTACGCCTGGGAAGGCATCAACCGCAAAGGACGCAGGGTGTGCGGGCAAATTGCTGGTCATGACCTTGCGCTGATCAAGGCACAATTGCGCCAGCAAGGGATCTGCCCCGAGCGTGTGCGCAAGAAGCCCGCATCACGGCCGATCTTCGCCCCACGCATATTGCCTGCGGATATCGCCCTGCTCACCCGCCAGTTGGCCACGTTGCTCAAGGCCAGCATCCCGTTGCTACAAGCCTTCGACATCATCAGCGAGGGCGTCGAGAACCGGCAGGTGCGTGATCTTGTCAATACTTTGAAACAGCAGATCGCCAGCGGCAACAGCTTGGCCGATGCGCTGCGCCAACATCCACGTTATTTCGACGATCTGTACTGCAACCTGGTCGCCGCCGGGGAACAGGCAGGTGCCCTGGAAACCCTACTGGAGCGCGTGGCGATTCACCTGGAAAAAAGCCAACGGCTCAAAGCCAGGATCAAAAAGGCCATGACCTACCCTGTCGCGGTACTGGTGGTTGCCACACTGGTCAGCGCGGTGCTGTTGATACACGTAGTGCCACAATTCCAGAACCTGTTCGCCGGCGTCGACAGCCAATTGCCCGGGTTTACCTTGGCGGTCATTGCCCTGTCCGAATTCCTGCAACAGGCGTGGTGGGTGCTGGCGCTGGGCTTGGGTGCGTCGCTGGCAGGGCTGCGCCAGGCTTACCGAGCTTACCCAGGCTTTCGCCATCGGCTGCAAGCGGGTTTGTTGAAAATACCCCTGGCAGGCAAACTGCTGCACAACTCTGCGGTCGCTCGTTACGCCCGCACGCTTTCAACCACCTTTGCAGCGGGCGTGCCCCTCGTGCAGGCATTGGGCTCGGTGGCCGGCGCCGTCGGCAATGGACCATTCAAACAGGCAATTGAACGTATGCGCCACGATGTATCCACAGGCATGCAATTGAACCACTCCATGGCCGGCAGCGGCCTGTTTCCAGGCATGGCGATCCAGATGACGGCCATCGGTGAAGAATCCGGGACGCTGGACCGGATGTTGGAAAAAGTCGCGAACCACTACGAGGCGGACGTGGACACCTTGGTCGATAACCTCACCAGCCTGATGGAACCGCTGATCATGGTGGTACTGGGGGGCATTGTCGGGGCACTGGTGATCGCCATGTACCTGCCGGTCTTTCAACTGGGTACGGCATTTTGATCCTGCTGCTGACTGAACAATCCTGGTTTTTCGTCGCCATGGCACTGGTGCTGGGCCTGATCGTCGGCAGTTTCCTCAATGTGCTGGTGTGGCGGCTGCCAAAAATGCTCGAGCGCGAATGGCGTGCCCAGGCCCATGAGATCCTCGGTTTGCCTGCCGCATCCGCCGGGCCGGCCTATAACCTGATGCGCCCGAATTCCTGCTGCACCCGTTGCGAACAGCCGATTCGGCCCTGGGAAAATATTCCACTGCTCAGCTACCTGTTGCTCAGGGGGCGTTGTGCCCATTGCCGTGAGCCTATCAGCCTTCGTTATCCCTTAACCGAGCTGACCTGTGCGTTGATCTCGGCCACTGTTGCCTGGCACTTCGGTTTTGGCTGGCAGGCCGGCGCGGTGCTGTTGTTGAGCTGGGGCTTACTGGGCCTGAGCCTGATTGATCTCGACCATCAATTGTTACCGGATGCGCTGGTGCTGCCGCTGCTATGGCTGGGACTCATCCTCAACAGCGCCGACCTGCTGGCGACCTTGCCCGATGCGCTGTGGGGTGCGGTCATTGGCTACATGAGCCTGTGGAGCGTGTTCTGGCTGTTCAAGCTGGTCACCGGTAAAGATGGCATGGGCCATGGCGACTTCAAGTTATTGGCATTACTGGGGGCCTGGGGTGGGTGGCAGATACTGCCAATGACATTGCTGATGGCCTCACTGTTGGGCTTGATTGCCGGGCTGATTCTATTGCGTTTGCGCAAGGCCCCGGTGTCAGCACCGATGCCATTTGGTCCCTGCCTGGCAATTGCCGGCTGGATTGCATTGCTCTGGGGTGGTCAAATAACCGACTTCTATTTGCAGTCTGTCGGTTTCAGATGACCACTTCTGTCGCAACACCCTGGATTCTTGGCCTCACGGGCGGCATTGGCAGCGGCAAAAGCGCTGCGGCCGAGCACTTTATCAAGCTGGGCATCGACCTGGTGGATGCCGATCATGCTGCCCGCTGGGTTGTGGAGCCTGGCCGACCGGCACTGGCACGCATCGCCGAGCATTTCGGCAGCGGCGTGCTGCATCCTGACGGCCAGCTGGACCGCGCCGCGCTGCGGAAACTGATCTTTGAGGTCCCCGAAGAACGCCTGTGGCTGGAAGCCCTGCTTCACCCGTTGATCGCCGAGGAAATTCGCAGTCACTTGGCGCGCGCCCGTTCGCCTTACGCGATCCTGGTGTCACCGCTGCTGATCGAGTCAGGCCAATACAGCATGACCCAGCGCATCCTGGTGATCGACGTGCCGCAATCGCTGCAGATTCAGCGTACCCTGCAGCGCGATGGCATCAGCGAACGACAGGTGCAGGCGATTCTCAAGGCCCAGTCCAGCCGCGAAGACCGCCTGAACCATGCCGATGATGTACTGGTCAATGACCAGGACCTTGCCTGGCTGCATGGCGAGGTCGAACGACTGCACCATTTTTACCTTACTTTGCGTGGAGGCCGATCATGAGCCAACCCTTGACCGTCGATTGCCCAACCTGCGGCGCCCCCGTGGAATGGAAAACGGAAAACCTCAACCGGCCGTTCTGCTCGGACCGTTGCAAACTCATCGACCTGGGCGCCTGGGCCGCCGAGGAACACAAGATCCCCGTGGCCCCGGATGCCGAAGACGAGCTGTTTTCCGAAGACCTGCCACCGCGCCACTAAGGCCGCATAAAGGCATATTCCTGCTGGTCGTCGAGGTTTTCTGCGAGGTATTGCAGCTCGTCGGCCAGGTCTTCAAAACTGCGTACGCCCTTGCTTTGCTGCACCACCGCGCTGAGCATGGCGCGCAAGGTCAAGCCTGGGTCAAAACCGATTTCCTGCGCCGCATCCTGGCTTCTGCGCAACTCCTGCCGTGCCCACTCATACACACTCATGATCCGTGCTCCTGAAAATTTTGCAGAGCATGGACCTGCGCCGTTGCCCGGCATTTGACCTGGATCAACGCCGTGAATCGTCGTCCTTCCAAGGCGCCGAGAGGTAGCGGGTACGGTTGAAGGTTTCCAGCCATTCCGGGCAGAACACCACTAATGCGCTGATGACCATGCCGTTGATAAACGCTTCGGGAAAGATGATCAGCCACAGGTAGCCCACAAAATCTTCCAGCCATTGCGGCATCGCAAAGCGGCCGTCAAACCACAACAAACCCAGCCCGGCCAACAGGCACAGCAAGGCCGACAGCGCTGCGGCAAAAAAACCGGAACAGAAGATATACACAAAGGGGTTTCGCGGTTGTGCCCGCTCGACCAGCAGCGCACAGCCTTCGGTGACCAGCACCGGCAACCCGATCAGGAGCAGGCCATTGACTCCGAGCGCTGCCAGGTCCTGGCGCCCCAACAGCATGAGGCCGAGCTGAGCGGCAAACCCACCGACGATTGCCAGCGGCCAATCCAGCAGCAAGGTGACGGCGGTCATGCCGATAAAGTGGTAAGAGACCCCGGTATCGAAATCCCGTCGCACCAGCCACAGCATGAACAGCGCGAACACCGTGCCGAACAGTAAGTGCTGGCGCCGTCGGTCGGCGAACAACTCGACCCACGGCGAGCGCAGCACCGCCCATACCACCACGGGCGCATACAACAGCCAACCGATGCCGAGGGTCGATGGCGCCAGAACAGCTGCACTGATCACGGATGCACTTCCTCTACAAAAAGCTTGCTGCCGAGTGAGCAGTCTACACCTGGGTTTTAATATTGGTCTGGGTCGGAGCGAGATTCAAATGTGGGAGGTGGCTTGCTCTCGATGCGGTCTAGCAGCCGATACATGTGCTGGCTGGCACTCTGCGATCGGGAGCAAGCCCCACATTTGGATCTCACTGGCAGAGAGACCCCGCTGCTTCAGCAGCAACTCGGCACAACCAAGACTTCCTGTGGTCATCATTTGAACGCTAAGCTGCGCATATGGATGACTCAGATTATTTGCGCCTGCTCACCGTAGCAGCCGAACAAGCCAATGCGTTTCTGTCCAATGCCCGCAAATGGGAGCGTGAGCGTTGGGTCTGCCAGCGACTGTTGCAAGGCTTGAATGTGCCCTACCGCGTCGAAGAATTTCACGCCGCAGGCCAGGAGCCGCCGGATGTGTTGTTTCGCGACGCCAGCTTCGAGGTTTTTTTCGTGCTGGACGAAGGCCGCCGCCTGAACGACGAATGGCGCGACGAGTTGCTGCGCAGGCGCAGCGCGTTCTCCTTGAGCCAGCTGGTGCGGCGCGAAGCCAAGCCACGGCGCATCCCGGCCCATGAGTTCCTGCTGCGCCTGGCGCCGACACTGCGTAAAAAAGCCCACAACTACAAAGAACGCGGCATGGACCTGGGAGAGTTGGATCTCATCGCCTTTGCCAGCCTCAAACGCGAAGTGCTGGACCTCAACAGCCACTTCCCGCCCCCCACCGAGTATTTGCGCCAGGGCTGGCGCTCGCTGTCGTTGGTGGGCCCAACCTTCGCCCGGGTGCTGTTCGCCCACCCGGATGCACCGGATTTCTTGCGCAACAACCTGGGGCGCAGCATAGTATTCGACGTTGGCATCAGCCTGTGACACAGGCACCGGCTACGCTTATGGCGATAGCGCCAACCCTGTCTGTAACGTGGCGCCCTTTTGCAACGTCTACCTGACGAGGCCTTTATGACCAGCCGCCTGAACCCCGATGACCAACAGCATGTCCAAGAGTACCTGCAACTCTCCCAAAACAGAGTCGAGCGCAAGCCTTTCCGGCCGTGGCTGCTCCTCTGCGTGGTGCTGGTAGTGGTGATC
Source organism: Pseudomonas khavaziana (assembly GCF_036704165.1). Taxonomy (NCBI): domain Bacteria; kingdom Pseudomonadati; phylum Pseudomonadota; class Gammaproteobacteria; order Pseudomonadales; family Pseudomonadaceae; genus Pseudomonas; species Pseudomonas khavaziana. Next base: position 1,109,630 of record NZ_CP129946.1, on the reverse strand, counting down.
GGGCTCGGTGTGCTGAGCCGCCTATTGAGTTACCTGACGCTATGAGCTGCCTGGCGCTCGCGAGGGTAACTGCTCCGATTTCTTTTAGCCTTGCGAGATATCCCCATGACCCATCGTATTATTATCGTCGGCGGCGGCGCCGGCGGCCTGGAGTTGGCTACCCGCCTGGGTAAGACCCTGGGCAAGCGCGGCAAGGCCAGCATCACGCTGGTGGACGCCAACCTGACCCACATCTGGAAGCCCCTGCTGCACGAAGTGGCTGCCGGCTCGCTGAACTCTTCTGAAGATGAACTCAACTATGTTGCCCAAGCGAAATGGAACCACTTCGAGTTCCAGCTGGGACGCATGAGCGGGCTTGATCGCGAACAGAAGAAAATCCAGCTGGCCGCCACCCTCGACGAAGAAGGGCGCGAACTGGTACCTGCGCGCGTACTGGGCTACGACAGCCTGGTAATCGCCGTGGGCAGCACCACCAACGACTTCGGCACCGAAGGCGCGGCGCAACATTGCCTGTTTCTCGATACCCGCAAGCAGGCCGAGCGTTTTCACCAGCAACTGCTCAACCACTACCTGCGCGCCCATGCCGGGCAGACCGATGCCATTGAACAAATCAGCGTTGCCATCGTTGGCGCTGGCGCCACCGGCGTCGAGCTGGCCGCCGAGCTGCATAACGCCGCCCACGAGCTGGCTGCCTATGGCCTGGACCGTATCAAGCCAGAGAACATGCACATCACCCTGATCGAAGCCGGCCCGCGAGTATTGCCTGCACTGCCGGAGCGCATCGGCGGGCCGGTGCATAAAACCCTGGAGAAACTCGGCGTGACCGTGCTGACCAACTCGGCGGTCAGTGAAGTGACTGCCGACGCCCTGATCACCAGCAGCGGTCAAGTGATTCCCGCCAGCCTCAAGGTATGGGCGGCCGGGATTCGCGCCCCGGGTTTCCTCAAGGACATCGATGGCCTGGAAACCAACCGCATCAATCAGCTGCAGGTGCTGCAAACCCTGCAAACCACCCGCGACGAAAACATCTTCGCCTTTGGTGATTGCGCCGCCTGCCCGCAACCGGGCACCGACCGCAATGTGCCGCCACGAGCCCAGGCTGCGCATCAGCAGGCATCGCTGTTGGCTAAATCGCTGAAGTTGCGCATCGAAGGCAAGGATCTGCCGACGTATAAGTACACCGACTACGGTTCACTCATTTCGCTGTCGCGCTTCTCGGCGGTAGGCAACCTGATGGGCAACCTGACCGGCAGTGTGATGCTGGAAGGTTGGCTGGCGCGGATGTTTTATGTGTCGCTGTACCGCATGCACCAGATGGCGCTGTATGGGTTCTTCCGTACGGCAATGCTGATGTTGGGGAGCAAGATTGGCCGAGGCACCGAACCGCGCCTCAAACTCCACTAACAACGCATAATACCTGTGGGAGGGAGCAAGCCCCTCCCACATTTGATTTGCGGTGAACTCAGGATTCGCGCGCGCAAAAAAAATCCCCGTATCTTTCGATACGAGGATTTTTAATATGGTCGGGGTAAGGGGATTCGAACTCCTGACATCCTGCTCCCAAAGCAGGCGCGCTACCGGACTGCGCTATACCCCGGTAAAAAAAAGGCGACCTTTCAGTCGCCTTTTTCGATCAGCGCTTTTGGCATCTGATCTTAAGATTCGATTCCAGCCTGAACTGGTCTCAAAAATGGTGGGTCGTGTGGGATTCGAACCTACGACCAATTGGTTAAAAGCCAACTGCTCTACCAACTGAGCTAACGACCCAAATATGGTCGGGGTAGGGGGATTCGAACTCCCGACATCCTGCTCCCAAAGCAGGCGCGCTACCGGACTGCGCTATACCCCGGTTTGAAATTGGCTCCGTGACCAGGACTCGAACCTGGGACCCAATGATTAACAGTCATTTGCTCTACCGACTGAGCTATCACGGAACTACATATTTCAAATTTACTGCTGTGTAACCTTCTCTTCGACTTGTCCGTATCGCTACGTTCATGTGTCTGAGGCGCGCTATTCTACAATCTTAAAAACCCCTGTCAACCCTTTAAATTGCTTTTAAGACAATGATTTGCGCTTGTTTCTGATTTCTTCTTGGGGAGAAGAAACCCGTGGGCTGACGTTGCTGCGGGGCGCACTTTACAAGCCTTTGCCTTACAGTTCAACGCCCTATCGAAAAAAAAGGCTCCGCAATGCGGAGCCTCTTCTTATAACACCGGGCGCCGGGCTCAGTGGAAGACGATTTCGTCGTCTTTCACCGTTGCCGTGACGCGGGTGCCAGGCATAAAGCTGCCCGACAGGATCAGTTGCGCCAGCGGGTTCTCGATCCAGCGCTGGATCGCACGCTTCAGAGGCCGTGCGCCATACACCGGGTCGTACCCCACCGCGATCAGCTTATCCAATGCCTCGCTGCTCAGCTCCAGGTCCAGCTCGCGTTCAGCCAGGCGGCTGCGCAGGCGGCCCAGTTGGATCTCAGTGATACCCGCGATCTGATCCCGTGCCAAAGGCTCGAAGATCACCACCTCATCCACCCGGTTGATAAACTCCGGACGGAAGTGCGAGGTCAGCGCATCCATGACCGCAGCACGCTGGGCTTCACGGTCGCCCACCAGTTCCTGGATCTGCGTCGAGCCCAGGTTGGAGGTCATCACGATCACCGTATTACGGAAGTCCACGGTGCGCCCGTGACTGTCAGTCAGGCGACCATCCTCCAGCACCTGCAGCAAGATGTTGAACACATCCGGGTGAGCCTTCTCGACCTCGTCCAGCAGGATCACCGAGTAGGGCTTACGCCGCACGGCTTCGGTCAGGTAACCGCCTTCCTCGTAGCCCACGTAGCCTGGTGGTGCGCCGATCAGGCGGGCCACCGAATGCTTCTCCATGAATTCGGACATATCGATCCGTACCATGGCCTCTTCAGTATCAAAGAGGAACTCGGCCAGCGCCTTGCACAACTCGGTCTTACCCACGCCGGTCGGGCCGAGGAACATGAACGAGCCGCTCGGGCGATTCGGATCGGACAAGCCGGCCCGCGAACGCCGCACCGCATTGGATACCGCCACCACGGCCTCTTCCTGGCCAATGACGCGCTGATGCAGCAGGCTTTCCATCTTCAGTAGCTTGTCGCGCTCGCCTTCGAGCATCTTCGACACCGGAATACCGGTCCACTTGGAGACTACTTCGGCAATTTCCTCCTCGGTCACCTTGCTGCGCAGCAACTGGTTCTCAGGCTTGCCATGCTGGTCAACCATCTGCAGGCTGCGTTCCAGATCAGGGATTACCCCGTATTGCAACTCGGCCATGCGGTTCAGGTCGCCTTTGCGGCGCGCCGCTTCCAGTTCCTGGCGGGACTGCTCGATCTTTTGCTGGATCTGCGCCGAACCCTGTACTTCGGCTTTTTCCGAGGTCCAGATTTCTTCGAGGTCCGAATACTCACGTTCCAGGCGGACGATTTCTTCCTGGAGTTTTTCCAGGCGCTTCTTCGCCGCCTCATCCTCTTCTTTTTTCAACGCCTGGGATTCGACCTTCAGTTGAATCAGGCGCCGATCCAGGCGGTCGAGCACTTCCGGCTTCGAGTCGATCTCCATGCGGATACGGCTGGCTGCCTCGTCGATCAGGTCGATGGCCTTGTCCGGCAACTGGCGATCAGTGATGTAGCGATGGCTCAACTTGGCCGCCGCAATAATCGCGCCGTCGGTGATCGCCACCTTATGGTGGACCTCATAGCGTTCTTTCAGGCCACGCAGGATCGCGATGGTGTCTTCTTCGCTTGGCTCTTCCACCAGGACTTTCTGGAAGCGACGCTCCAGCGCTGCGTCCTTTTCGATGTACTGGCGGTATTCGTTGAGCGTAGTCGCACCGACGCAGTGCAGTTCGCCCCGCGCCAAGGCTGGCTTGAGCATGTTGCCGGCGTCCATGGAACCTTCGCCTTTACCGGCGCCGACCATGGTGTGCAGTTCGTCGATAAACAGAATGATCTGGCCTTCCTGCTTCGACAATTCATTGAGCAACGATTTCAGGCGCTCTTCGAACTCACCACGGAACTTGGCGCCGGCGATCAGCGAGCCCATGTCCAGGGACAACAGGCGCTTGCCTTTCAGGCCGTCCGGCACTTCACCATTAATGATGCGCTGGGCCAGACCCTCGGCAATCGCGGTTTTACCCACACCAGGTTCACCGATCAGCACCGGGTTGTTCTTGGTACGACGTTGCAGGACCTGGATGGTGCGACGGATTTCGTCGTCACGACCGATCACCGGGTCGAGCTTGCCTTCTTCGGCGCGCTTGGTCAGGTCGACGGTGTATTTGTCCAGGGCCTGGCGCGACTCCTCATGGTTGGGGTCGTTCACCGCCTCGCCCCCACGCAGGTTGTTGATGGCGTTTTCCAGGGCTTTCTTGCTCACGCCCTGGCCCAGCAACAATTTGCCGAGCTTACTGTTGTCGTCCATGGCGGCGAGCAACACCAGCTCGCTGGAGATGAACTGGTCACCTTTCTGCTGGGCCAGGCGGTCGGCCTGGTTGAGCAGGCGCGCCAGATCCTGGGACATGTTCACGTCGCCGGTAGGGTTCTGGATTTTCGGCAGTTGGTCGAGCTCTTTGCTCAACTCCTTGCGCAGGCTGTTGACGTCAAAGCCCACCTGCATCAGCAAGGGCTTGATAGAACCACCTTGCTGCTCCAGGAGCGCCTGCATCAGGTGCGCAGGCTCAATCGCCGGATGGTCGAGGCCGACCGCCAGGGATTGGGAGTCCGATAAGGCCAACTGCAATTTGCTGGTTAAACGATCAATACGCATTAGTCACCTTCCTTTTGAGCAGGCCGGAGCTATGAACAAACACATCCTGAATGAAGAAACCTGCCAGATACCCTTATAGATGGGGTGGATTCTGGGGGTTTCAAGCGGCGAATGTTTGATACAGGTCAGGACAGTCTAGCGTTCAAGCCAGATAAGGGAGGCGAATCGGCCCGTACGCGGGCTGCGGCGATAAGAAAAGAAGCGCGGGTCGGTCACGGTGCACAAACCGCCACCATATACAGCGGTGACGCCGCGTATTGCCAGACGCAGGCGCGCCAGCTGGTAGATGTCAGCCATGACCCTGCCGGGATTGTGGCTGGGAACAAAGGCTTCAGCGGTGGCCGGCAGTTGCTGCATGAACGCCTCACGCACTTCCAGGCCGACCTCAAAGGCTTGCGGACCAATGGCAGGACCGAGCCAGACCAAGACGTCTTCGGGTGCAGTATCCAAGCTTTCGAACGCGGCCTCCAGCACACCAGCCGCCAAGCCACGCCAACCGGCATGGGCTGCGGCAACCCGGGTGCCCGCCCGATTACAGAACAGCGCAGGCAGGCAATCGGCTGTCATGGAGGTGCAGGCGATGCCAGGGGTGCTGGTCCAACTGCCATCTGCCTCGACAATACGGCACGGATCAGCCTCAACCACGTGAGTACCGTGGACCTGGCGCAACCAGGCTGGCTGAATATTGAACGCGTCGGTCAGACGGCGGCGATTTTCAAGGACGGCCTCCAGGCTGTCCTCGACGTGATCGCCCAGGTTGAGGCTGTCGAACGGCGCCAGACTGACGCCGCCCGCTCGGGTGGTGACGCAGGCTTTCACCCCGGCCGGCGCGGGCCAGTCAGGAATCAGCCAGTCATTCATCCGACAAACGCCTCGCGATCCTGCTTGAGCAGCGACAACAACCAGACCAGATCGTCTGGCAGCGGCGATTCCCAGCTCATTCGCTTACCGCTCGTCGGATGATCCAGCTCCAGGAAACGGGCATGCAGTGCCTGGCGCGGGAAGGATTTCAGCGATTCAACCATGGTTTGGCTCGCCGCCGGCGGAATACGGAAGCGACCGCCGTAGGCAGGATCTCCGACCAACGGGAAGTTGATGTGCGCCATGTGCACGCGAATCTGGTGGGTGCGCCCGGTTTCCAGCTTGACCCGCACATGGGTGTGGGAACGGAAACGCTCCAGCACACGGTAGTGACTTACGGCCTGCTTGCCGCCTTCCATCACCGCCATACGCTGGCGCTGCTGGCCGTGGCGACCAATGGGTGCGTTGATCTTGCCCCCGGCCACCACCACGCCGATCACGATGCACTCGTAGATACGACTGACGCTGCGGCTCTGCAATTGAGTAACAAGCTGCGTCTGCGCCTGAATGGTCTTGGCCACCACCATCAGGCCGGTGGTGTCCTTGTCCAGGCGGTGCACGATGCCGCAGCGCGGGACATTGATAATGTCCGGCACGTGGTGCAACAGGGCATTGAGCAAGGTGCCATCAGCGTGCCCGGCGGCCGGGTGAACCACCAGGCCTGCGGGTTTGTTGATGACCAGGATGTCGTCGTCTTCATAGACGATATCCAGCTCGATGTCCTGGGCGACCCATTCTCCCTGGGCTTCCTGCTCGGCAGTCAGCTCAAGAATCGCACCGCCATGGACTATGTCTCGCGGGCGGATAACCGCTCCATCCACAGTCAGGCGGCCGTCTTTGATCCAGGCGGAAAGGCGCGAGCGCGAGTGCTCAGCGAATAATTGTGCGGCGACTTGATCGAGGCGTTGGCCGCCCAATTCGGACGGCACCTCTGCGCGAAGTTCAATTTTATCGGACATGCTCAGACTAGGCGTGGCACAGCCTTTGGTTTCGGCTGCGCGCTTGTGGTTAAATACGGCGTCTTTTGCCCCGAGGCTTTCAACGGGGCGCTCATCATAACAGGACGGCCCCGCCCAAGACAGCGGCCGTCATAGGGACGCAAGCCGCCATGCAAGTGAAACACCTGCTGCTGATCGCCATCCTCGCCATGACTGCTGCTTGCTCGTCAACAAAGGACGTCGTCGACGAAAACCTGAGCGAAGTCGAGCTGTACCAGCAAGCTCAGACAGACCTGGACAATAATAGCTACACCAGCGCCACAGCGAAGCTGAAGGCCTTGGAGTCGCGTTACCCGTTCGGGCGCTATGCCGACCAGGCCCAGCTTGAGCTGATCTACGCCAACTACAAGAACGCCGAGCCGGAAGCTGCCAAGTCCGCGGCCGAGCGTTTTATCCGCCTGCACCCACAGCACCCGAACGTGGACTACGCCTACTACATGAAGGGCCTGACCTCGTTCGACCAGGACGTTGGCCTGCTGGCGCGCTTCCTGCCGCTGGACATGACCAAGCGTGACCCGGGTGCTGCCCGCGACTCCTACAACGAGTTCGCCCAGCTGACCAGCCGCTACCCGAACAGCCGCTACGCGCCGGACGCCAAGCAGCGCATGATCTACCTGCGCAACCTGCTGGCGTCCTACGAGATTCACGTAGCCCACTACTACTTGACCCGCCAGGCGTACGTCGCGGCCGCCAACCGTGGCCGCTATGTAGTGGAGAACTTCCAGGAAACCCCATCCGTGGGCGACGGCCTGGCAGTCATGACCGAGGCTTACCAGCGTCTGCACCTCGATACCCTGGCAACCACCAGCCTGGAAACCTTGAAACTCAACTACCCTGACCACCCAAGCCTGAAAGACGGGCAGTTCGTGCCTCAGGTGGCCGAAGCGGACAACCGCTCGTGGCTGAGCAAGTACACCCTGGGTCTGATCGAATCCCGCCCACCGCTGCCGCCGGGCGAAACCCGCGCCAACCAGGACGTGATCAAGCAATACCAGGATGCCAAGGACGCCATTCCTTCGGACCTCAAGCCTCACGACGAGAACGGCGACGTTATCGAAGAAGAGGAGCCGCAGGCCCTTGGCAACAACGAAGACCGTTCATGGTTCAGCTACATGACCTTCGGTGTGTTCGACTGATTGTTCGACGCAACGCAAAAGGGAGCTCTGAGGAGCTCCCTTTTTTATGAGCGAGTATTTATTGCGCTGTGCGCCCGTGGCCACCTTGGCTAAACTGACGCATTCCTTGCCGAGAAACTGCCCATTATGCTTCGTCTACTGTTCTGGATTGCCGTCATTGCTGCCGCGGTATGGTTCTGGCGCAAATTCAAAAACCCTACAGCTCGCCAGCAGCGGCCTGCTGAGCCGAATGCGGCGCTGATGGTGCGTTGCGCCCACTGCGGCGTGCATCTGCCGCAGGATCGCGCACTGAGTTCAAGCCAGGCGTGGTATTGCACCCAGGCACACCTGGAACAAGGGCCGAAGTCTATCCAGCGTTGAGGCGACCGGCGGGCGAGTAAGGCGCGGGATCGATGATCGGGGCCCGCGCCAACAGCAAGTCGGCGAATAACTGGCAGGAGGCCGGCGCTAGCACCAGGCCATTGCGGTAATGCCCGCAATTGAGCCACAACCCGTTGAACCCAGGAACCTCACCGATATACGGAATACCCTCCGGCGAGCCAGGCCGCAACCCTGCCCAATGCCCGGCCACCTCGGCGGCCGCCAAAGCCGGAATCAGCTCCACCGCAGACGCCTTGAGGCTTTCCAGCGCGGTTTCGGTCGGTGTCTTGTTGAACCCCTCATGCTCCAATGTGCTTCCGATCAGGATGTGCCCATCACGTCGCGGGATCGCATACCGCCCCTTGGCCAAGACCATGCTGGATAAAAAGTCAGACGCACATTTGTACAGAATCATCTGGCCTTTGACCGGCTCTACGGGTAACGCCAAGCCCAGCGTGCCCAGCAATTGCCCACTCCAGGCACCGGCAGCGAGCACCACCTGATCACCTGGAACCTGCCCTGCAGCGGTATTGACGCCCACCACGCTGTCGCCCTCGCGGACAAATCCTTGTACTTCGCAATGCTCCTGTATTGTCACACCCGGCAACGCCAGCAGCGCAGCCCTCAGGGATTTGACCAGGCGTGGGTTGCGTACATTGGCCACGTCAGCCATGTAGATCGCCCGGGAATAGCCGCCTCCCAATACCGGCACTGCATCATGGGCCGCCGACACATCCACCTTGCTTAATGGCCGTCCTTCACGTGCAGCCCAGGCCAATGCTTGACCTTCATCATCCAGGTCAAGCCAGTACAGGCCCGTGGTATGCACCTCGGGATCCACGCCGGTAGCGGCAAACAAGCGCTGCGCCAGTTGCGGGTAAAAATCCTGGGACCAATGGGCCAAGGCGGTGACCGCCGGGCTGTAGCGCCAGGGATACAACGGCGAAACAATCCCGCCACCTGCCCAGGAAGACTCCTGCCCAAGCCCCGCACGCTCCAGCAGTATTACCGCCAACCCTTCCCTGGCGAGGTTGTACGCGGTCAACAGCCCGATTACTCCGCCGCCGACAATCACCACTTGCTGTTGCTTAGCCATTATTCGATCCAGCCGATAAACAGGGAAAGACGCGCCCGGCGCCCACTCTTCAAGCACGCTCATCATTGCCCCCAGCAGAGCTTGCGCGACATATCAGGCGCCGCTCCCGGATTACTTCGCATACCGGTGCTGGTCAAGCTGAAGGCTGCACACGCATCACCCGCCATCAACGAATCCACAACAGGCGTAGCGAGCAGGTCAAAATCCTGAGGGTTTAAAACAACACTGATTCTATAGTGATCATTGCCCGCACTGACGCCGTTTGCATCAATAAAAGTGCCATTTCTCGTATGAAAACGCTCCAAGTGCTGGGCTTGCTCGCTCAACAACGCGACGATTTGCGCTCGATAAACCTTTTTAACCTGGCCGGTATACCCAGGATAGGTAACCCCAGCCAGCAACGCGATGATCGCCACCACGATCAGTAACTCGATCAGGCTAAAGCCCCGGCTATCCATGCCCATTCTGTTGCTCCCTATTGAAGTTGCCGCCATAAGACCCGTCGAAACCTGACGCTGCCTCCCTCCTCCACCCGTGCATAGACCGTCTCCAGCACCGTGCGTGATTGACCTGCAAGCCCGACAGCGGTTACCCGGAACAGTGCCGCCGGAGCATGAGCCGGTAGATGGACCACACCGGCCCCCATACCCAGCGCTTGAACGCCATAGAATCCACCCTTCAGCGCAACCCAAGAGACTGCAGATACAGGGTTGGGGCCGGCGCGCACCAACGAAAAAGCTTCAACGGGCGGCGCACAGGTGATGACCGAGTGGCAGGTGGGCAACGCCCCACCTTCCCTCTGTACCCCCCATTCGCCCAACCTCAAGCCGCTTTCGGCATGTTGAAATGATTGATTGCGATGCCACAGGCTATTCGCCACTTTTTGCTGGGATACCGCCCCCTGCATGGATGACAACCCCACCAGCGACAACAGCAGCAGGAATACCAGACAGATCAACAACACCATCCCGGCCTGCCGCAGATGAAGTCCGCCAAGCATGATCAACACGCCTAACCCAGCCGATTTCGCAGCGCGGCCACGACGCTGTAGCTCTGATCCTTCACCCGTCCTGAGGGGTCTTGCAACGTCATACTGATGCGCACGCTGCGTATCAACGATGGGTCAACGGGGTGGCTGTCGTAACGCACCACCACCGTTGATGCCGGCTGGGTCGCCATGCCAAAGCTGATGTCGAATGCCCGCACGTTATCCATCAGTACGGTTTTCGCAGGCGTTGCCGGCGTACTGATCTTCAACTGGCCTGTTTCGTAGGTGTAGGTGAGCTGGCGTATGCCAAAGCGGATCTGGCCAGGTGCGGCGGCAGGCGGTGCCCCGGCATAAGCCTGGGCCACCTCCTTGCAGTCGGACAGCACCGTCCAATCGGGCTTGCCAACACCCTCACCGACGCTCGCCGTAACCAATGTGAGTGACTGTGCACTCGCCGAAGCCTCCCAACTTATCGGTCGGTCAAAAGCGGCTGGCGCATCGTCGATGACGGCCGTGGCCAGGCACCCCAGCATGCCTGTCTGGCGTATGTCCTGGGTAATCTTGCTCAGGACAAACCGCGCGTCATCCTGCATCACCATTGCGGCCTGCTGGCTGGCATGGGTCAGTCGCGAGCTGATCAACACCTGGCCCGCACCCAGCACCAGCACCAGCCCTACGGCGAGTGCCAGCAACAATTCCACCAGGCTGAAACCTCGAGCAAGACGATTCATTGCAACGCTCCCTGATCACTGGCGATACGACTGGTGAGGGTGAAGGTTTCCCGGGCTCCAGGCCTGTTTGCCGCCCGAGCGTCCTGCCAGCTGATGCTGATGGTGACCTCGTGCCCACTCAAAGCCACTGACCCTTTAGCGTCTTCGCCAGCAAAACCAATGATATTGGCCTCGAAATCGTGCAGGTCCAGGTCACGCACACTGGCAGTCGAAGTGCTGCGCGGCGCGGGCTCGGCGCTGCCCCACGAGTAATCTGCACCGGCATTGGCGCGAATGCGGTCAAGCATGTCGTAGGCGATAAAACTGGCTTGGCTGGTCATCCTGGCGCTGTCGGTGTACTTGAGCGCATTGAGCTGGAGCACTGCAGCGCCCATCAGACCAATGGCCAGGATCAGCAGCGCTACCAGCACCTCGATCAAGGTCATGCCGGATTGGCGCCGCTGGAAAGCGCGCAGGAAAAATCGATTCGGGCAGGCGGGCATTACCGTCGTCATCCATGTCGAAGGCCGAAAAAGCAGGCAAAACCTGCTGTGCGACCCAAGACTAGCGTCGGTTTTCGAGCGGCGCTGCTCCAGGAACAAAGGGAAATACTTTGGACATAAAGGCCATCATTCACCGGCAAGGACGCAGGGCTATACCTAGACCTGCAACTTGAAAACCCAATGGCGTCCACGGAGGGAACGCACATGAAACAACGAGGATTCACCCTGATCGAAATGCTGCTCGGGCTGATCGTGACCAGCTTTCTCGCACAACTGGCCGTACCAGGCTTCAAAGGGTTACTTGAATCACAGCAGCGACAAAGCGTGGCCCAATCACTCGCTGCTGGCCTGCGCTACGCACGCACCGAGGCCATCGCGCGCAATCAGGCGGTGGTCATTCACGCGCGGGACGAGGACTGGAGCCTGGGGTGGCGGGTGATACTGGACGTCAGTGGGCGTGGTCACCTGGACGAAGATAACCCGGTATTGCTGGAACGACAGGACAGCGGGCATGTGCTTATCGCGGGCAATGGCCCGGTCACGAACCAAGTGCGTTTCAGTGGTTTGGGGGAGCCGGTCTTTGCCGGCGGGGGCTTCCGTGCCGGCACCGTGCATGTCTGCGACACAAGCCAGGCACAGAGCCTGTACCAGGTAGTGCTGGCGCCCAGCGGACGCATCAGCCTGCGCAGTGTGAAAACCGAGCAGGCATTATGCCGAGGCTATACCAGCACGTCGGGCGTCAGAGCAGCGAGCGGACCCGCAGTTCCTTGGGCATGGAGAACGTGATGTTCTCTTCACGGCCAGCCAGCTCATCAGCACCCGTGGCTCCCCAGGCCTGCAACTGCTGGATCACGCCGCGCACCAGCACTTCCGGGGCCGAGGCGCCCGCGGTGATGCCAATCCGCTCGACACCCTCGAACCAACTACGCTGCATGTCTTCGGCGCCATCGATCAGGTATGCCGGTGTGGCCATGCGTTCGGCCAGCTCACGCAAGCGATTGGAGTTGGAGCTGTTGGGGCTGCCGACCACCAGCACCACATCGCACTCATCCGCCAGTTGCTTGACCGCATCCTGGCGGTTTTGCGTGGCGTAGCAGATGTCGTCCTTGCGGGGGCCGCCAATGGAGGGGAAACGCGTGCGCAGGGCATCGATTACGCGGCTGGTATCGTCCATGGACAAGGTGGTCTGGGTCACGAATGCCAGGCGATCCGGGTTGTGCACCTGCAAGTTGGCGACGTCTTTTTCGTCTTCAACCAGGTAGATGGCGCCGCCGTTACTGGCGTCGTACTGACCCATGGTGCCTTCGACTTCGGGGTGACCGGCATGGCCGATGAGGATGCATTCGCGGCCGTCACGGCTGTAGCGCGCCACCTCGATGTGCACCTTGGTCACCAGCGGGCAAGTGGCATCGAATACTTTAAGGCCACGGCCAGCCGCTTCGGTACGTACCGCCTGGGATACACCGTGGGCACTGAAGATGACGATAACATCGTCGGGCACCTGGTCGAGCTCTTCGACAAAGATCGCGCCGCGTGCGCGCAGGTCTTCGACCACGAATTTGTTATGGACGACTTCATGGCGCACATAAATCGGCGGCCCGAAGACTTCCAGGGCGCGGTTGACGATTTCGATCGCCCGGTCCACGCCGGCGCAGAAGCCACGGGGGTTGGCGAGTTTGATTTGCATGCTGTGCCTCGTGTCTTGCAGCCACGTTGAGTCGAATTTAACGCTGACTCAACCGACAATGGAGATCAAAGGTGGGAGGGGCTTGCTCCCGATAACGGTATATCAATCTGCACATACTTAGCTGATACACCGCTATCGGGAGCAAGCCCCTCCCACATTTTAGACCGTGTACGGTCAGTTACAGCGCTTTGACGTTGATGATCTCGACGTCAAAGGTCAGCGTTTTGCCGGCCAACGGATGGTTGAAGTCGATGGTCACTTGCGCGTCATCGAAAGCTTTCACCACGCCAGGCAGTTCGGTATTCGCCGCATCATTGAAAATCACCAGCAAGCCTTCCGACAGGTCCATGCCTTCGAACTGCGAGCGCGGGATGATCTGCACGTTTTGCGGGTTGGGCTGGCCGAAGGCGTTTTCCGGCAGGATCTGCAGGTTACGCTTGTCGCCAGCCTTGAAGCCGAACAGCGCCGCTTCAAAACCCGGCAACAGGTTACCGTCGCCCACCTTGAAAGTCGCCGGAGCTTTGTCGAAGGTGCTGTCGACCGTGTCGCCATTCTCCAGGCGCAATGCGAAATGCAAAGTGACTTCCGTGTTCTGGCCGATGCGTTGCTCAGCCAATACCTGATCAGTCATTGACGGTCTCTCCGGTTTTCTTGCTCTTGAACATATCCAGCGCCAGCATGATTGCACCGACGGTGATGGCGCTGTCAGCAAAGTTGAACGCCGGGAAGTAATGGCGGTTCTGCCAATGCACCAGGATGAAGTCGATCACATGCCCCAGGGCAATGCGGTCATACAGGTTGCCCAGCGCGCCGCCCAGCACCAGGGCCAGGGCGATAGCCAGCCAGGTGTCGTCGCGACCCAGGCGCTTGAGCCAGATCACCAGCACTGCACTGACCACCACGGCGATCAGGGCAAACAACCAGCGCTGCCAGCCACCGCCGTCAGCCAGGAAGCTGAAGGCGGCGCCGGTGTTGTAGGCCAGGGTCCAGCTGAAGTAATCCGGGATCACCACGATTTGCTGGAACATCTCCAGGGAGCCCTCGAAGTGAGCCTTGCTGACCTGGTCAATGACCAGGACCAGCAAACTCAATACGAGCCAGCCCAGACGTCCAAAACGACTGGCTGAGTTAGGCATAGTGGCGAACCTCGCCAGCACCGCTGATGTTGTCTACACAACGGCCGCAGATTTCCGGGTGCTCAGGGTTCACGCCGACGTCTTCACGGCAGTGCCAGCAACGGGCGCACTTGGGGAAGGCCGACTTGACCACTTTGAGCTTGAGGCCCGGTACTTCGGTCGCTACGGCATCCGCCGGGGCCTGGGCGAAAGGTGCCAGGCTCGCGGTGGAGGTGATCAGCACGAAGCGCAGTTCGTTGCTCAGCTTGGCCAGGTCGGCAGTCAGGCCGTCCTCGGCAAACAAGGTGACTTCGGCTTGCAGGTTGCCGCCCACGGCCTTGGCCGCACGCTGGACTTCCAGCTCCTTGTTCACCGCAACCTTGACCGCCATGACGCCTTCCCAATACTCGCGACCCAGTTCGAAGTCGGCCGGCAGTTCGGTCAGGCCTTCGTACCAGGTGTTGAGCATGACCGACTCGTTACGCTCGCCCGGCAGGTATTCCCACAGTTCATCGGCGGTGAATGCCAGGATCGGTGCGATCCAGCGCACCAGCGCTTCGCTGATGTGGTACAGCGCAGTCTGCGCCGAACGGCGCGCCTTGCTGTTGGCGCCGGTGGTGTACTGGCGGTCCTTGATGATGTCGAGGTAGAAACCGCCCAGCTCCTGCACGCAGAAGTTGTGGATCTTGGAGTAGACGTTCCAGAAGCGGTACTCACCGTAATGCTCCTGCAGCTCACGCTGCAGCAACAGGGTACGGTCCACGGCCCAACGGTCCAGGGCGAGCATGTCCTCGGCCGGCAGCAGGTCGGTGGCCGGGTTGAAGCCGGTCAGGTTCGACAGCATGAAGCGCGCGGTATTGCGGATGCGACGGTAGGCATCGGCGCTACGCTGCAGGATCTGCTCCGAAACGGCCATCTCGCCTGAATAGTCGGTCGAGGCCACCCACAGGCGCATGATATCGGCACCCAGAGTGTCGTTGACCTTTTGCGGCGCGATCACGTTGCCCAGGGACTTGGACATCTTGCGGCCGTTTTCGTCGACGGTGAAACCATGGGTCAGCAGCTCGCGGTACGGGGCATGGTCGTCGATGGCGCATCCGGTCAGCAACGACGAGTGGAACCAGCCGCGATGCTGGTCCGAGCCTTCCAGGTACAGGTCGGCACGCGGGCCGGTCTCGTGGCCCATCGGATGCGAACCGCGCAGTACGTGCCAGTGGGTGGTACCCGAATCGAACCACACGTCGAGGGTGTCGCTGATCTTGTCATACAGCGGCGCTTCGTCGCCCAACAGTTCGGCGGCGTCCAGCTTGAACCAGGCTTCGATGCCTTCCTGTTCGACACGCTGGGCTACGACTTCCATCAGTTCGACAGTACGCGGGTGCAACTCGCCGCTTTCCTTGTTCAGGAAGAACGGGATCGGCACGCCCCAGTTGCGCTGGCGGGAGATGCACCAGTCCGGACGGTTGGCGATCATCGAGTGCAGGCGCGCCTGGCCCCAGGCCGGGACGAACTGGGTGTCTTCGATGGCCTTGACCGCACGATTGCGCAGGGTCTGGCCCTGGACCGGCTCCTTATCCATACCGATAAACCACTGCGCGGTGGCGCGGTAGATCAGCGGGGTCTTGTGGCGCCAGCAGTGCATGTAGCTGTGCTTGATGGTTTCGGTGTGCAGCAGCGCACCAACTTCCGACAGCTTGTCGATGATCGGCTGGTTGGCCTTGAAGATGAACTGGCCGCCGAAGAACTCCAGGGACGGCACGTAGACGCCATTGCTCTGCACCGGGTTCAAGATGTCGTCGTTGACCATGCCATAGGCTTTGCAGGTCACGAAGTCGTCTACGCCATAGGCCGGTGCGGAGTGAACGATGCCGGTGCCGGCGCCCAGTTCCACGTAGTCCGCCAGGTACACCGGCGACAGACGGTCATAGAACGGATGACGGAAGTTGATCAGCTCCAGCGCAGAACCGGTGGTGGTGGCGATCACCGAGCCTTGCAGCTCGTAACGCGCCAGGCACGACTCGACCATTTCCTCGGCCAGCACCAGCAGGCGATCACCGACGTCCACCAGGGCGTAGGTGAATTCCGGGTGCACGTTCAGCGCCTGGTTGGCCGGGATGGTCCACGGGGTGGTGGTCCAGATCACGATGGCGGCCGGTTTGCTCAGGCTCGCCAGGCCAAAGGCCTCGGCGAGCTTGGCGTCGTCGGCGATCGGGAACGCCACGTCGATGGTCGAGGACTTCTTGTCTTCGTACTCGACTTCCGCTTCGGCCAGGGCCGAACCGCAATCGAAGCACCAGTTCACGGGCTTGAGGCCCTTGAACACGAAACCGCCCTTGACGATTTCGGCCAAGGCACGGATTTCACCGGCCTCGTTCTTGAAATTCATGGTCTTGTAGGGGTTGTCCCACTCGCCCAGCACGCCCAGACGGATGAATTCGGACTTCTGCCCTTCGATCTGCTCGGTGGCGTAGGCACGGCACAGTTCGCGGGTCTTATCCGCGCCCAGGTTCTTGCCGTAGGTCACTTCGACTTTGTGTTCGATCGGCAGGCCGTGGCAATCCCAGCCCGGGACATACGGCGCGTCGAAGCCCGAAAGGGTCTTCGAGCGGATGATCATGTCCTTGAGAATCTTGTTCAGCGCATGACCGATGTGAATCGTGCCGTTGGCGTAAGGAGGGCCGTCGTGCAGGACGAATTTCGGACGATCCTTGCCAATTTCGCGCAACTTTCCGTACAGGCCAATACTGTCCCAGCGCTGCAGGATCTGCGGTTCGCGCTGTGGCAGGCCGGCCTTCATTGGGAAGGCGGTGTCCGGAAGGTTTAGCGTGGCTTTATAGTCGGTCATTTAAGGCTCTTCGGTTAGCGATGGGCGCTAGGTGCGGCTAGTGCACGGGCGGCGGCGACATCCGCATTGATCGCCGTTTTCAACGCCTCCAGGGAGGCGAAACGCTGCTCTTCACGCAGCTTCTGGTGGAAAACCACCGTCAAACGCCGGTCGTATAAATCACCGGCAAAATCCAAAAGGTGAACTTCCAGGTGGGCCTTGCCATCACCTGCAACCGTGGGCCTGACGCCTATATTGGCGACTCCCGGCCACGATTGGCCGTCGATATCGACGCTCACCAGGTAAACCCCGGTCAAGGGTACACGACGGCGCTTGAGTTGCACGTTGGCAGTTGGCGTGCCCAATTGGCGCGCCAGCTTCTGGCCGTGCAATACCCGCCCGGCAATGCGGAACGGGCGACCGAGCAAACGCTCGGCCAAGCCGAAGTCGGCAGCAGCCAGCGCGTTACGCACCTGGGTGCTGCTCACGCGCAGACCGTCCAGTTCGACGGTTTGCGCGGCTTCGACGGTAAACCCTTGGCTGGCGCCGGCATGTTGCAGGAAATCGAAATCGCCGACCCGGTCACACCCGAAACGGAAGTCGTCGCCGACTTCCAGGTGTTGCACCCCCAGGCCCTCCACCAGGATACGGTCAACGAACTCGGTGGCGCTGAGGCTACGCAAGCGCTGGTTGAAAGCCAGGCAGAGGACGCGGTCCACACCCTCTTCGGCCAGCAGTTGCAGCTTGTCGCGCAAGCGCGCCAGGCGGGCCGGCGCCGTTTCCGGGGTAAAGAACTCCCGCGGTTGTGGCTCGAAAATCACCACGCAGCTGGGCACGCCCAACTCGACCGCACGCTCGCGTAGCCGGGCCAGGATAGCCTGGTGGCCACGGTGAACACCGTCAAAGTTGCCAATAGTGGCGACGCAGCCCCGATGCTCGGGGCGCAGGTTGTGAAGACCTCGAACCAGCTGCATAACGCGCTTCTTGCTCATAAAGTGGTCGATTATAACCACACCCAGCCCCGGACGACAGGCAACAGCGCAGGCCAAATGGGTCGATTCGATAAAACACCCGTTTTATCGCGGCAAACTCTCTATCCCAGCGACTTGCGATTGAAATGCCGCAGGCGGAAACCCTGCAACAGCAACATGCCGAAGTACACCGCCGCGCCCGCGACCACCAATACACCCAGGCGCATGAAGCGCTCCAGCATATCGCCATGACCCCAGGCCGGCATTACGTGCATCAGACCAACGAGCACGGCGGACATCGCGGCGACTGCCACGAGCAACTTGAGGGCGAACATTCCCCAACCCGGCTGTGGCTGGTACATCTGCTGTTTGCGCAGTTGGTAAAACAGCAGACCGGCATTGATACAGGCGCCTGCACTGATCGCCAACGCCAGCCCGGCATGGGCCAAAGGCCCGATGAATACCAGGTTGAGCAGTTGCGTGACGATCAGCGTGAAAATTGCGATTTTCACCGGCGTGCGGATGTTTTGCTGCGCGTAAAAACCAGGTGCGAGCACCTTGATCACAATAATGCCGAGAAGGCCGACGGAGTAGGCAACCAGCGCGTGCTGGGTCATCAAGGCGTCATGCGCATCGAATTCTCCGTATTGAAACAGTGAGACCGTGAGCGGTTCGGCGAGGATCCCCAGGGCCAGGGCGCATGGCAATACCAGCAGGAAGCACAGGCGCAGGCCCCAATCGAGGATACGCGAATACTCCTGGCGGTCCTTGCTGGCGTAGGTGCGCGCCAGGGTCGGCAGCAGGATCGTGCCCAACGCCACGCCAAGCACGCCGGACGGCAACTCCATCAGGCGATCGGCGTAGTACATCCACGACACCGACCCCGAGACCAGCAGCGAGGCAAATGCGGTGTTGATGATCAGGGAGATCTGGCTCACCGACACCCCGAGGATTGCCGGCAGCATATTGCGCATCACGCGCCAGACACCGGTGTCCTTGAGATTCAGGCGCGGCAGCACGAGCATGCCGATTCTCTTCAAGTGCGGCAGCTGGTACAGCAATTGCGCCAGGCCACCGGCCAGGACCGCCCAGCCCAGGGCCATGACCGGCGGATCGAAATACGGCGTGAGGAACAGCGCAAAAATAATCATGCTGACGTTGAGCAGAGTCGGCACGAAAGCAGGCACCGAGAAACGGTTCCACGTATTGAGGATCGCCCCGGCCAGGGACGACAGGGAAATCAGCAATATATAAGGAAAGGTCACTCGCAGCAGATCAGTGGTCAGTGCGAATTTTTCCGGAGTATTGGCAAAGCCCGGGGCGGTGGCCCAGATCACCCAGGGTGCGGCGAGCATGCCGACCAGGGTCACCAGCATCAACACCAGGGTCAGCAGGCCCGAGACGTAGGCAATAAAGGTGCGGGTCGCCTCCTCGCCCTGCTGGGTCTTGTATTCGGCCAGGATCGGCACGAAGGCCTGGGAAAACGCGCCCTCGGCGAAGATCCGCCGCAACAGGTTGGGGAGTTTAAAGGCAATAAAGAAGGCATCCGTGGCCATGCTGGCGCCAAAGATGCGCGCCAGCAGGGTGTCACGCACAAACCCCAAAACTCGGGAGATCATCGTGATAGAGCTGACGGCAGCCAACGATTTGAGCAGATTCATTGAAAGAGTTTGCGCCTATAGATAAAGAGCAGGCGAACAAAGCGCCCACTTATGCGATACTGCGCGCCTGCAACAGCACAGAGCCAAAGCTCGCGAGTTTACAGGTCAAGCGCCGGAAATAAATCACCCGCCTCTTCAGATCGACCACTCAGCAGTTCGCATCAGCCGCCCTTGACAACCCATCAAGTCATCGGCATGATTCGCGGCCTATTTTGTTTGCTATTTCCTAAAAAGTCTTTCGAGGAGCTCGACGGTGGCCAACACACCTTCCGCCAAAAAACGTGCAAAACAGGCTGAGAAGCGTCGCAGCCACAACGCCAGCCTGCGTTCCATGGTTCGTACCTACATCAAGAATGTAGTTAAAGCCATCGACACCAAAGACGCTGAAAAAGCCCAAGCTGCTTACGTTCTGGCCGTGCCAGTTATCGACCGTATGGCCGATAAAGGCATCATCCACAAGAACAAGGCCGCTCGTCATAAGAGCCGCCTGAATGGCCATATCAAGGCTCTGAGCGTTCCTGCTGCAGCCTAAGTGGTAACAACTGCAACGCAGCCCAGGTTGCGGAACAGTTAAGAAATGCCCCGTACCGAAAGGTCCGGGGCATTTTTGTATGTGCCTGAAAATACGCAGGAGTGCTGATCGTTCCCACGCTCCGCGTGGGAATGCCGCCTGGGATGCTCCGCGTCCCCAATGCGTGCAGGTGACGCAGAGCGTCACGGGATGCATTACCACGCGGAGCGTGGGAACGATCGATGTGGGAGTTCGGGAAGCCAGGTGAATATTTCCAAACCAAAAAAAACGCCCCGAACCAGTCGGGGCGTTTTTTGCTATCTATTGATCAAACCACAATCAATGGTGATGACCGCCTTCACCGTGGACGTGGCCGTGAGCCACTTCTTCCTGGGAAGCGTCGCGAATGGCAACGATCTTCACTTGGAAGTTCAGGCGCTGGCCTGCCAGAGGGTGGTTACCGTCGACGGTCACGTCGTCGCCGTCCAGGTCACGGATGGTGACGATCTGCATTTGGCCGTCCGGCGCGGAAGCGTGGAACTGCATGCCCACTTCCAGCTCGTCAACGCCTTCGAACATGCTGCGGCTCAGGGTGCTGACCAGCTCGGCGGAATATTCGCCGTAAGCATCTTCAGGCTCTACGGCGACGGTCAGTTCATCACCGACGTCTTTGCCTTCCAGGGCCTTTTCCAGGCCCGGGATGATGTTGCCTGCGCCTTGCAGGTAGACCAGCGGCGCGCCGCCGGCTGAGCTGTCGATGACCTCACCAGCGTCGTTGGTCAGGGTATAGTCGATGGAGACAGCCTTGTTAGCGGCGATCGTCATGGGGCGAGACCTTTTGCATAAGAATGAAGAACGGACAAGTCTAAACAAGGATTTGCCCGAAAGCGAACAGAACCCGGACGGACGGGGCCGATCAACGGCATCCTGCATCACCGGTTTCCATCAGGACGACGACCGGCATTGGGTCGCCGAACTGTCCTGCGGGCACACCCAGCACTTGCGCCACCAGCCGCCATGGCAGTCACGCGCCTGGGTACTGGACCCCGCACAACGCCTTGAAAAAATAGGCCAACCCTTTGCGTGCGGCTGGTGTGCGCAAGCGCAAGAATAACGCTAACCTTGGCGCCTGATCCGCGGTAGGCACTCAAGCATAGAGCGCCACCCAAGCCATGCACCTCCAGAGAATTCGCATGCAGACTTTTTTTATCGCGCCCACCGATTTTGGTGTGGGCCTGACCTCCATCAGCCTTGGGCTGGTGCGCACCCTGGAACGGGCCGGACTTAAGGTCGGCTTTTTCAAACCGATTGCCCAGCCTCACCCGGGCGATACCGGCCCGGAACGCTCCACTGAACTGGTGGCACGCACCCACGGGCTCAAACCGCCCCAACCCCTGGGCCTGGCCCACGTAGAGCGCATGCTCGGCGACGGCCAGCTCGATGAGCTGCTGGAAGAAATCATCACCCTCTACCAGCAGGCCGCCGTGGGCAAGGACGTGCTGATCGTTGAAGGCATGGTGCCGACCCGCAGCGCCAGCTACGCCGCACGGGTCAACCTGCACCTGGCCAAGAGCCTGGATGCGGAGGTAATCCTGGTCTCGGCCCCGGAAAACGAAGTGCTCACCGAGCTTTCCGGCCGGGTGGAATTGCAGGCGCAATTGTTCGGCGGCCCGAAAGACCCGAAAGTGCTGGGCGTGATCCTCAACAAGGTGCGCACCGATGAAAGCATGGAGGCCTTCTCGGCGCGCCTGAAAGAACACTCGCCGTTGTTGCGCAGCGGTGATTTCCGCCTGCTCGGCTGCATCCCCTACCAACCCGAACTCAACGCCCCGCGCACCCGTGACGTGGCTGACCTGATGGGTGCGCAGATCCTCAACGCCGGCGACTACGAAAGCCGGCGCATGACCAAGATCATCATCTGCGCGCGCACCATGCGCAACACCGTGGAGTTGCTCAAGCCCGGCGTGCTGGTGGTAACCCCAGGGGATCGCGACGACATCATCCTCGCCGTCAGCCTGGCCGCGATCAACGGCGTGCCGCTGGCCGGCCTGCTGCTGACCAGCGACACCCTGCCCGACCCACGCATCATGGACTTGTGCCGTGGCGCCTTCCAGGCCGGGTTGCCAGTGCTGTCGGTGAGCACCGGCTCCTATGACACCGCCAACCAGCTCAATAGCCTCAACAAGGAAATTCCCATTGATGACCGCGAGCGTGCGGAGATCATCACTGACTTCGTCGCCAGCCATCTCGATGCGCGCTGGCTGCACCAGCGTTGCGGTACGCCACGGGAAATGCGCCTGTCGCCGGCCGTGTTCCGCTACCAGTTGATCCAGCGCGCCCAGGCCGCCAACAAGCGCATCGTGTTGCCCGAAGGCAGCGAGCCGCTGACCGTCCAAGCCGCCGCCATCTGTCAGGCCCGGGGCATTGCCCGTTGCGTGCTGCTGGCCAAGCCGGCGGATGTGGAGGCGGTCGCCCGCGCCCAGGGCATCGAACTGCCCGAGGGCCTGGAGATTCTCGATCCGGACCTGATACGCCAACGCTACGTCGAGCCAATGGTCGCCTTGCGCAAGTCCAAGAGCCTCAACGCACCCATGGCCGAGCAACAGCTGGAAGATACTGTGGTGATCGCCACCATGATGCTCGCCCTGGACGAAGTGGACGGCCTGGTCTCCGGGGTTGTTCATTCCACTGCCAATACCATTCGCCCTGCCCTGCAGCTGATCAAGACCGCGCCCGGATGCACCCTGGTATCGTCGGTGTTCTTCATGCTGTTCCCCGAGCAGGTGCTGGTGTATGGCGACTGTGTGATGAACCCACACCCAAGCGCCGCGGAACTGGCGGAAATCGCCCTGCAAAGCGCCGATTCCGCCGCCGCATTCGGCATCACGCCACGGGTGGCGATGATCAGCTATTCCAGCGGTGATTCGGCCAGTGGCGAAGAAGTGGAAAAAGTCCGCGAAGCCACCCTGCTCGCCCATGAGCAGCAAAGCTCGCTGCTGATCGACGGCCCGCTGCAATACGACGCCGCCGCCAACGAAAACGTCGCCCGGCAACTGGCCCCCAATAGCCAGGTCGCGGGCAAGGCCACGGTGTTCGTGTTCCCCGACCTGAATACCGGCAACACTACTTACAAAGCCGTACAACGCAGCGCCGATTGCGTAAGCCTGGGGCCGATGCTCCAGGGCCTGCGCAAGCCAGTGAACGACCTGCCGCGCGGCGCCCAGGTAGACGACATCGTGTACACCATCGCCCTGACGGCGATCCAAGCCGCCAACCGACCTATGGATATCTAAATGCTGGATTTTCTACCTGCCGCCGTACGCGGAGTAATCGCTTCGCTGCTGCTGGCGCTGAACACGATCCTGCTGTGCTCGTTCCTGTTTATCGTCGCACTGTTCAAGGCGCTGCCCTTCGCCAAGCGCTTCAGCGAATGGCTGATGAACCACACCCACGAAGCCTGGGTGACCAACAACAAGGGCTGGATGAACCTGGTACGGCGCACCCGCTGGCACCTGACTGGCCTCGAGGGCTTGGACTACCAGCACTCCTACCTGGTGACCAGCAACCACCAGAGCTGGGTCGACATCATGGTGCTGCAATACGTGCTCAATCGGCGTATTCGCCCGTTGAAGTTCTTCCTCAAGCAGGAATTGATCTGGGTGCCGGTGATTGGCCTGGCGTGGTGGGCACTGGGCTTTCCCTTTATGAAGCGCTACAGCAAGGCTTACCTGGAGAAGCACCCGGAAAAGAAAGGCAAGGATCTGGCGACCACCCGCAAGACCTGCGCGAAGTTTCGCGACAACCCGGTGGGCATTTTCAACTTCGCCGAAGGCACACGGTTTACACCGGGCAAGCATGCGCAACAAAACTCCCCATTTCGCTATTTGCTCAAGCCCAAGGCCGGCGGCATTGCGTTTGTGCTGGATGCCATGGGGGAACAATTGAAGTCACTGGTGAATGTGACCATTCACTATCCTGGCGGACGCCCTGGGTATTGGGATTTGCTGTGCGGGAATGTGCAGGACGTGGTGGTGCGGTTTGAAGAGGTGCAGATTCCGGCCGAGTTTATCGGCAAGAATTATGAGCAGGACGGGGAGTATCGGTTGGCGTTCCAGGGGTGGATTAACCAACTGTGGGAAGCCAAGGATGCGTTGCTGGATCAGCTTCACACCGAATTCCCAAGCAAGCGATGATCAACCTGTGGGAGGGGGCTTGCCCCCGATGAGGGAGTATCAGTTGACGCAGCCGTAGCTGACCCACCGCTATCGGGAGCAAGCCCCCTCCCACATTTGACCGCGCTCGATCTTGAAGATGTAAAAAAGCCCGCCACCGAGTCATCGGTGGCGGGCTTTTTTGTAGCGTCAAACCTTAGATCGCGCCGCGCTGGCGCAACAACTCCAGCACTTGCTTGACACTGTCTTCCAGCGACAAGGCCTGGGTATCGAGCACCAGATCGGCATTCAACGGCACATCATACGGGAAAGACTCACCCGGGATGTTATCCCCACCCGCCGCGTACAAACCTTGCGGATCACGCTCGGCGCAAACCAGCGGCGAGGCCTGCACATAGACCGTCAGCAAACGGTCAGCGCCGATCAGCGCCTTGGCCTGCTCACGGCCTTCGGCATCCGGCGCAACGAATGCGGCCAGGGTCAGCAAGCCAGCCTCGTTGAACTGACGCGCGACGTGAGCCGCACGGCGCCAGTTTTCGGTACGCCCGGCACGGTCCTGAGGCAAGCCCTTGTTCAGGTCGTGACGCAGGTTCTGGCCGTCCAGTACAAACACCGCACGCCCCATGTCAAACAGCTTGCGCTCAACCGCGTAGGCCAAGGTACTCTTGCCAGCGCCGGACAGGCCGCTGAACAACACCGTAGCCGGCTGCTGGCCGAAGCGCAGGGCGCGTTCTTCGGTGGCGACATGCGCGAGACTGCCGTGCTGCGCAGAACCGCCATGATTGACCGGCGGCGCGATGATCATGCCCGCAGCCACAGTGCCGTTGGTCAAACGGTCGATAACGATAAAGGCGCCGGTGGTGCGGTTACTGTCATAGCCATCCAACGCAATGGCGGCGTCGAGACTGACCTTGACCCGGCCGATTTCGTTGAGTTGCAGCGAACTCGCCGGGCCTTCGGCCAGGGTGTTCACATCCACGCGGTGCACGATGCTGGTGATGGAGCCCGGCACGTAGCTGGTGGCGCGCTTGATATCGTATTTCTTGCCCGGCAACATCGGTTCTTCGGCCATCCACACCAGCATGGCGTCGAAGGCGTCGGTCACTTGTGGCACGTTGTCGGCATGCACCAGCAGGTCGCCACGGGAGATATCGATCTCGTCTTCCATGGTCAAGGTCACGGCCTGGCCTGGGCCGGCGTTTTCCAGCTCACCTTCGAAGGTGACAATGGATTTGACCCGGCTGCTCTTGCCCGACGGCAGCACCACCACTTCATCGCCCTTGTGCACGATGCCGCTGGCCAGGGTGCCGGCGAAACCACGGAAATTCAGGTTCGGACGGTTGACGTACTGCACCGGGAAACGCAGGTCGGTGTAGTTGCGGTCATTGGCGATCTCGACGGTCTCGAGGATCTCCATCAGCGACTGGCCGGTGTACCAGGGCGAACGCTCGCTCTTGTTCACCACGTTGTCGCCCTTGAGCGCCGACATCGGTACAAAGGCCAAGGTGCTCGGCTTGAACGCGATACCTTCGGCGAACTTCAGGTAATCGGCCTTGATCGACTCGAAGACGCTCTGGTCAAAGCCATTGATGTCCATCTTGTTGACGGCCACCACGATGTGCTTGATCCCCAGCAACGAAGCGATAAAGCTGTGACGCCGGGTCTGGGTCTGAACCCCATAGCGGGCGTCGATCAGGATGATCGCCAGGTCACAGGTAGACGCACCCGTGGCCATGTTGCGGGTGTACTGCTCATGGCCGGGGGTGTCGGCGATGATGAATTTGCGCTTGGCGGTAGAGAAGTAGCGGTAGGCGACATCGATGGTGATGCCCTGCTCACGCTCGGCCTGCAGGCCGTCGACCAGCAAGGCCAGGTCGATATCGTCGCCCGTGGTGCCGGATTTCTTCGAATCGCGGGTGATGGCTTCCAGGTGATCTTCGTAGATCATCTTGGAGTCGTGCAGCAGGCGCCCGATCAGGGTGCTCTTACCGTCATCGACGTTGCCGCAGGTCAGGAAGCGCAACATTTCCTTGCGCTCGTGCTGGGCCAGGTAGGCGAGGATGTCCTCGCTGATCAAATCAGATACGTGCGACATGACAACCCCTTAGAAATAACCCTGACGTTTTTTGTCTTCCATGGAGCCGGCGCCATCGTGATCGATGACCCGGCCCTGGCGCTCGGAAGTTCGCGTCAGGAGCATTTCCTGAATGATGTCCGTCAGCGTCTCGGCTTCGGACTCCACCGCACCCGTCAACGGGTAGCAGCCAAGGGTGCGGAAACGTACTTTCTTTTTGACGATGCGGGCTTTGTCTTCGTCGGACAGGTGCTCGAGGATGCGGTCGTCGTCGATCATGATCAACGTGCCGTTCTTCTCGATCACGTCGCGCTCGGCGGCGAAGTACAGCGGCACGATCGGGATGCCTTCCAGGTAGATGTACTGCCAGATGTCCAGCTCGGTCCAGTTAGACAGCGGGAACACACGGATCGACTCGCCCTTGTTGACGTTGCCGTTGTAGACGTTCCACAGCTCCGGGCGCTGGTTCTTCGGGTCCCAGCGGTGTTTGCTGTCGCGGAACGAGTACACGCGCTCTTTGGCACGGGATTTCTCTTCATCGCGACGGGCGCCGCCGAACGCTGCGTCGAAACCATGCTTGTCCAGGGCCTGCTTGAGGCCCTCGGTCTTCATGATATCGGTGTGCTTGGCACTGCCGTGGGTGAACGGATTGATGCCCTGCGCCACGCCATCGGGGTTGACGTGGGTAATCAGGTCCAGGCCCAGCTCTTCAACCATGCGGTCGCGGAACTTGTACATCTCCTGGAATTTCCAGCGGGTGTCGACGTGCATCACCGGGAACGGCAGCTTGCCTGGGAAGAAGGCCTTGCGTGCCAGGTGCAGCATCACGGCGGAGTCTTTACCGATCGAGTAGAGCATCACCGGGTTGTCGAACTCGGCGGCGACCTCGCGGATGATGTGGATGCTTTCCGCCTCCAGCTGTTTCAGATGCGTCAGTTTGTCGACCATGGTTACTCACGGAAAAACGATCTTATGGACGGCCAGCGGGCCGTGTTCGAGCGAGGCATGCTAGCACAGCACCTGCTTCTATTCAGGGCACCAACTAGATCGAAACGGTATATGAATATGCCGTCGAGTTTGGCCTGAAATGGGGTCAAGAGTGGGAGGGGCTAGCTCCCTCCCACATTCAGATCGGGTTCGGGCAATCGATGAACAGATGCTCCAGGGCAAAGCGTCGCGCCAGGTAGTCGCCCAATGCCTGAACGCCGTAGCGCTCGGTGGCGTGATGGCCGGCGGCGATGAAGCTGATGTCGTTTTCGCGGGCGCTGTGGAAGGTTTGTTCGGAGGCCTCACCGCTCAGGTAGAGGTCGACACCGGCGGCAATTGCCTGGTCGATATAACCCTGGCCACCCCCGGTGCACCAACCGACGCGACGGATCATCTGGCTACCTTCGATCAGCAGTGGCTCGCGGCCCATCACGTCCTGCACGCGGCGAGCGAAGTCCCGGGGCGATAGAGGCTCAGCCAGGGACCCAACCAGGCCGACGATCTTGGGGTTGCTCGGGTCCAGCGGGCCTTCGACGGTGATGTCCAGGTGACGCGCCAGTTGCACGTTGTTGCCGACATCGGCGTGCAGGTCCAAAGGCAAGTGGTAGGCCAACAGGCTGATGTCGTGCTTGAGCAGGGTCTTCAGGCGGCGCTGCTTCATGCCGGTGATGCAGGGGTTTTCGCCCTTCCAGAAATAGCCATGGTGCACCAGCACCAGATCGGCCTTGGCTTCGACGGCGGCGTCCAGCAATGCTTGGCTGGCGGTCACGCCACTGACGATGCGCATCACCTGCGGACGCCCCTCGACCTGCAGGCCGTTGGGGCAATAATCAGCAATTTTTGCACTGCCGAGGTAGCGGTCCGCTTCCTCGACGAGGGTGGTAAGGGGGACGGCCATAAAAGACTCCTAAATATCCGGTTCGCAGGCCTCGCAGCCTCGTATAATGCGCGACATTATGGGCGCTCTCCCGCCCCCTGCAACCTGTCAGGACTTACTTGATGCTCAAGGCACTGCGTTTTTTTGGATGGCCATTGTTGGCTGGCGTGCTGATCGCGATGCTGATTATTCAGCGTTATCCCCAGTGGGTGGGCCTGCCCACCCTGGATGTGAACCTGCAACAGGCGCCGCAGACCAGCACGGTGGTGCAAGGCCCGGTGACCTATGCCGATGCGGTCACCATTGCAGCACCTGCGGTGGTTAACCTGTACACCACCAAGGTCATCAACAAACCCGCGCATCCATTGTTCGAAGACCCGCAGTTCCGCCGCTATTTCGGTGACAACGGTCCCAAGCAACGGCGCATGGAGTCCAGCCTGGGTTCCGGGGTGATCATGAGCCCCGAAGGCTACATCCTCACCAATAACCACGTGACCAGCGGCGCCGACCAGATCGTGGTGGCCCTGCGTGACGGTCGCGAGACCTTGGCCCGCGTGGTGGGCAGTGACCCGGAAACCGACCTTGCGGTACTGAAGATCGATTTGAAGAATCTGCCGTCCATCACCCTCGGCCGTTCCGACGGTTTGCGCGTGGGTGATGTGGCGCTGGCTATCGGCAACCCGTTCGGCGTTGGCCAGACGGTCACCATGGGCATCATCAGCGCCACCGGGCGTAACCAGTTGGGCCTAAACAGCTATGAAGACTTCATCCAGACCGACGCGGCCATCAACCCGGGCAATTCCGGCGGCGCGCTGGTGGATGCCAATGGCAACCTGACCGGTATCAATACCGCGATTTTCTCCAAGTCCGGCGGCTCACAGGGCATTGGTTTCGCGATCCCGGTGAAGCTGGCGATGGAAGTGATGAAGTCGATCATCGAACACGGCCAGGTGATTCGTGGCTGGCTGGGCATTGAAGTGCAGCCACTGACCAAGGAACTGGCCGAGTCGTTCGGCTTGACCGGCCGCCCGGGCATCGTGGTTGCCGGGATCTTCCGCGACGGCCCGGCGCAGAAAGCCGGCCTGCAACTGGGCGATGTGATCCTCAGTATCGACGGAGCCCCGGCCGGTGATGGCCGCAAGTCGATGAACCAGGTGGCACGGATCAAGCCGACCGACAAGGTGGCGATCCAGGTCATGCGCAACGGCAAGGAGATCAAGCTGTCAGCGGAAATCGGCCTGCGCCCACCGCCGGCAACGGCACCGGTGAAAGAAGAACAATAGCCTACGCACATCAGGCGCCCGTTCGAGGGCGCTTGATGGACACGTTTCACAGCATTCACTCTCATTAGTCATGTTATATTGTTTCAATATCGTCATTGGAACGTTCTATCATGCCGCCTCGCAAGTTTGTGCCCTCGGCCGGCCTGGCCCTGGGTTTGCTGCTCGACCCTGCCTACGCCGAAGAAAACACCCTGGAACTGGACACCATCAGCGTGACCTCCGAGGCCTATGAATCCGCTACCGGGCCAGTCACGGGCTACCGCGCCACACGCTCGGCCAGTGCCACCAAGACCGACACCGCGCTGCGCGATATCCCACAGTCGATCAGCGTGATTCCGGCCACAGTGCTCAAGGACCTGGGCAGCACCAATGTGGAACGCGCCCTGGAATTTGCCGGCGGCGTGTCCAAGCAGAACAACTTCGGCGGCCTGACCCTCTACGAATACAGCGTGCGCGGCTTCACCACATCCGAGTTCTACCAGGATGGTTTCAGCGCCAACCGCGGTTACCCGAGCACACCCGATACCGCCAATATCGAACGCATTGAAGTGCTCAAGGGCCCCGCCGCCAGCCTGTATGGGCGTGGCGACCCTGGTGGTACGGTGAATATCGTCACCAAGAAACCCCAGCCCGACACCTTCACCACCCTGCAGACCAGCGCCGGTAGTTGGGACCGCTACCGCACCGCTTTGGACGTGAATACACCGCTGGACAGCGAAGGGCGCGTATTGTCCCGGGTCAACCTGGCGGTGGAAGACAACCACAGCTTTCGCGATCACGTCGACAGCAAACGGGTGTTCGTCGCGCCTTCATTCAGTTGGCAACTCGACCCCGACACCCATCTGCTCGTAGAAAGCGAATTCGTGCGCCACAGCTCCACCTTCGACCGCGGCATCGTCGCCAATACCGGCATGTCCCATTCAACCTTCCTCGGCGAGCCCAACGACGGCAATATTGATAACCACAACAATCGCATCCAGGCCGCGTTGGAACACTACCTCAACGATGCCTGGAAGCTGCGCCTGGCCAGCCACTACAAGCAAGGCAGCCTGTGGGGTGACGCGTCGGAAAGCCGCGCCCTGAATGCCGACGGCCATACCGTCGACCGCCGCTATCGTGAGCGCTCCAACGGTTGGCACGACAGCATCACCCAGCTGGAGCTGCACGGTAAGTTCGACATTGGCAGCTGGCAACATGAACTGCTGGTGGGTGCCGAATACGAGGACTACCGCAAGAAAGAGCGCGTCACCACCATCGGTGGCAGCCGCTATACCATCGATATCCACAACCCGATTTACGGCCAGGCCAAACCCAACGGAGAGCGCTCCGGCACCGATGTCTTCGAGCAAGTAAAAAGCCAAGCGCTCAACCTGCAAGACCAGATCATCTTCACTGACCGCCTGCGCGGCATGATCGGCGCACGCTTCGAGCATTTCGAACAAAGCACCGACGACTTCGCCCGCAACCACGTCAAAAGTCGCCAGACCCACGACGCCTTTACCCAGCGCGCCGGGCTGCTCTACCAACTCACGCCACAAGTCGGGGTATTTGCCAACGCGTCCACCTCGTTCAAGCCAAACAGCGGCCTGGATGCCGGTGGCAAATCCTTCAAGCCAGAAGAAGGCGTGGGCTATGAGGTGGGGATCAAGAGCGAACTGTTTGACGAGCGCCTCAGCGCCACCCTGGCCGCCTTCCATATCGAAAAGGAAAACGTTTTGGCCCTGGACCCGGCGACCGACACCAACCGCGCCATGGGCAAGGCCCGCAGCCAGGGCTTTGACCTGCAGGTGACCGGGCAAGTGACCGACGCCATACGCGTGATCGGCGCCTTCGCGTATATCGACGCCGAAGTGACCAAGGGCGACAAAGACATACCCACGGGCAGCCGCATTCTCGGCGTGGCCAAACGCAGCGGCAGTCTGTTGGGGGTGTATGAATTCCAGGATGGCGCGTTGCGCGGTTCGGACCTGGGTGCGGCGTTCACCTACGTGGGTGATCGTTCTGGTGAAGCGGGTACAGGTTTTGAGCTGCCGGCCTACCACACCGTGGATTTGCTCGCCCATTACAAGGCGACAGAGAATGTCACCGTGGGGTTGAACCTTAACAATCTGTTCGATGAGAAGTACTACGAGCGGTCATACAGCCGCTTCTGGACCAACCCCGGTGAACCGCGCAACCTTACAATCAGCCTGACCCTCAATCTCTGACGAACATTGGACTAAATGTGGGAAGGGGCTTGGCCCCGATCGCAGTGTGTCAGGCAGTATATCTGTCACTGATCCACAGCTATCGGGAGCAAGCCCCCTCCCAAATTTGAGTCACCGCAAGGCTTGACTACAAGGCAACGGGAGCTCGTTCGCACAGAGTATTGAGTGCCGCCGCCCACTGCGGATCATCATTCAGGCACGGCACCAGCACCAACTCCTCGCCCCCCGCCGCGCGAAACTGCTCGCGACCGCGATCGCCAATTTCTTCCAGCGTCTCGATGCAGTCGGCGACAAACGCCGGGCACATCACCAGCAACTTTTTCACACCTTGCTGGGCCAGCGCTTCCAGGCGTGCCTCGGTATAGGGCTCGATCCACTTCGCCCGACCCAGACGCGATTGAAACGCGACCGACCATTTGCCATCGGGCAAGCTGGCACGCTCGGCAAAATCCCGGGCAACGCTGAAGCATTGCGCGCGATAGCACGTGGCGAGCACTTCAGGTGATGCATTCTTGCAGCAGTCGGCATCCTTGAAGCAATGCCCGCCGGTAGGGTCGAGCTTTTTCAGATGCCGCTCGGGCAAGCCATGGAAACTCAGCAACAAATGATCGTAATCCTGCGCCAGGTGAGCCTGGGTGCTGGTCACCAGGGCATCCAGATATTCCGGCTGATCATAGAAAGGTTGCAGGATCGAAAACTGGATATTCAGCTTCTTGTCGCGCACCACACGCTTGGCCTCCTCCACCACCGTGGTCACGGTGCTGTCGGCAAACTGCGGATACAATGGCGCCAGCGTGACGTTCTGGATGCCTTGGGCAGCCAGGCGCGTCAGGGTGGTTTCCAGGGACGGCTCGCCATACCGCATTGCCAGCTCCACCGGACCATGGGTCCACTGCGCGGTCATCTGCTGTTGCAGGCGGCGGCTCAGCACCACCAGCGGCGAACCCTCGTCCCACCAGATCGATGCGTAGGCATGGGCCGACTGCTCGGGACGCTTGATCAGGATCAGCGACACCAGCAAGCGCCTTACCGGCCAAGGCAAGTCGATCACGTAGGGATCCATCAGGAACTGATTGAGGTAGCTGCGCACATCGGCCACCGAAGTGGACTTTGGCGAGCCCAGGTTGACCAGTAACAACGCGTGATCCGTCATGCAACATCCTATCTCTAGAGGCGGCTGGACAAGTCGTCCAGAGCCGCACGCAATTCAGTGAACTGGAAAGTGAAACCCGCCGCCAACAGCCGCTCGGGCAGTGCCTTTTGCCCGCCCAGCAACAGGCCGGACAACTCTCCCAGACCAACCTTCAACGCGAAGGCCGGCATCGGCATGAACGCCGGGCGGTGCAACACCTGGCCCAGGGTCTTGGCAAACTCGCGGTTACGCACCGGGTGAGGCGCGCAGGCATTATAAGGACCGCTGGCGTCCTCCTTGTGCAGAAGAAAATCAATCAGGGCGATTTGATCCTTGATATGCACCCAGGGCATCCACTGCCTACCCTTGCCGATCGGCCCGCCCAGCGCCAGTTTGAACGGCAGCAACAGGCGCGACAAAAAGCCGCCCTCGGCCGCCAGCACCAGGCCAGTGCGTACCAGCACTACACGTATGCCCAGGGCTTCGGCACGCTGGGCGGTTTCTTCCCAGGCAATGCACAGCTGGCTGGGGAAATCATCCAGTACCGGGCCGCTGGCCTCAGTCAATTCGCGCTCGCCGCCGTCACCATACCAACCCACGGCGGAACCGGAGATCAGTACCGCCGGCTTTTGCTCCAGCCCCTCCATCCACGCCAGCAGGGATTCCGTGAGGCTGATGCGACTGCTCCACAGCAACGCCTTGCGCTTGTGGGTCCAGGGCCGATCGGCAATGGGCGCGCCCGCCAGGTTGACCACCGCGTCCACCGTGCCAATCACCTCTTGCAGACGAGCGACCCCAAGCACCTTATCACCGCACACCTGGGCGACCGTTTCCGGTTGCCGACTCAACACCGTCAGGCGATGGCCCTGGGCGAGCCAGTGCTTGCAGAGTTGACGGCCAATCAGGCCGGTACCGCCGGTCAGCAAAATATGCATGGGACTCTCCTCATGTAACGTTCGCCGCCGCTCACTGGTCTATTTTATAAGCAGGGATCAATTTGATAATCGAGCGTGACGGGTGTTTAAGCCTTAGCTTTAACCATAGGTCACGCCACACATTCAGGCACGCCAAAACTTATACCAAAAAACAATATTGTACAGCTATTGGTGTCGGCGTAGTCTGTACCCAACGGTAAAACGAGGCCTCCCATGACTGTTCCCATCGCGATCATTGGTGCCGGCATCGCCGGTCTCTCCGCTGCCCGAGCGTTACAAGACGCCGGGCACGCCGTACAACTCTTCGATAAAAGCCGCGGCAGCGGTGGCCGCATGTCCAGCAAGCGCAGTGACGCCGGTGCGCTGGACATGGGCGCGCAATACTTCACCGCCCGTGACCGGCGCTTCGTCAACGAAGTGCAGCGCTGGCAAAGCAATGGCTGGGCAGAGCAATGGAAGCCCCAGCTGTACAACTTCAAGTCCGGCCAACTGACGCCCTCCCCCGATGAACAGATCCGCTGGGTCGGCACGCCGCGCATGAGCGCCATTACACGCGCGCTGCTCGATGACCTGCCGGTGGAATTCGGTTGCCGTATCACCGAGGTATTCCAAGGTACGCAGCACTGGAATTTGCTCGACGCGGACGGCGGCAACCATGGTCCCTTCAGCCATGTGATCGTCGCCACGCCGGCGCCCCAAGCCACCACGTTGCTGGCCGCCGCGCCCAAACTGGCGAGTGCTGCGGCCGGCGTAAAGATGGACCCGACCTGGGCCATCGCCCTGGCATTCGACAAGCCCCTGGATACCCCGATGGAGGGCTGCTTCATACAAGACAGCCCCTTGGATTGGCTGGCACGCAACCGCAGCAAACCCGGACGTGACGCCACTCTCGACACCTGGGTGCTGCACGCCACCAGCGCCTGGAGCAAGGCCCACCTGGACCTGCCCAAGGAAGCGGTGATCGAACACCTGCACGGCGCATTCGCAGAGTTGCTGCACAGCGCCATGCCCGCGCCGTCGTTCAGCCTGGCGCACCGCTGGCTCTATGCCCGGCCGTCCAGCAGCCATGAGTTCGGAGTGCTGGCCGATGCTGACCTGGGCTTGTTCGTCTGCGGTGACTGGTGCCTCTCCGGCCGTGTGGAGGGCGCCTGGCTCAGCGGCCAGGAAGCGGCGCGACGCTTGATCGAGCATCTGCAATGAATCGCATCAATCCCGCCAAACTGCTGCTGTCGAAATGGACGGCAGCACAGCCCCGCCACAAGGAAAAACACTTTCTGGTCACTGAAATATTTCGTGACGAAGAAGGCACTGTGCTGGAGATCGAATTGCAAGCCATCCTGACCCGACGCGCTGAGCGCTTGCCCTGGCAAACGTTGAAAGACCCTGAGGCCTGGCGTATGGGCTGGAAATAGCTCGCCTGCAAAAAACCTATACAAACTAATTGACTTGTACAACATCGAATCTATGATGAGGTGTAGTTGTACAGATTAATTGATTTGTACAGGATTCTTGCAGAGGTTTGCTTATGTCCAGCAATGCAAAACCGAAGATCGCCATCAGTGCCTGCCTCCTGGGTGAAAACGTGCGCTTCAACGGTGGGCATAAACAATCCCTGCTGTGCACCCAGACCCTCAGCGACTATTTCGATTTTGTGCCGCTGTGCCCGGAAGTCGCCATCGGCCTGGGTATCCCTCGGGAGCCGATCCGCCTGGTGGGCGATCCCGCCGCGCCGCAAGCCGTTGGTACGGTAAACCGTGAACTCAACGTCACGCAGCCTCTGGACGACTACGGCCAGCGAATGGCGCGGGAACACACCGACCTGTGCGGCTACATTTTCATGCAGAAGTCGCCGTCCTGCGGCCTTGAACGGGTCAAGATATACCGCGACAACGGCACGCCCGTCGACGGCGGCGGGCGCGGTATCTACGCCCGGGCATTCTGCGCCCGCCACCCCAACCTGCCGGTGGAAGAAGACGGCCGCCTGAATGACCCGGTACTGCGCGAAAACTTCCTGACCCGAGTTTTCGTGTACGCCAGTTGGCAGCAATTGCTGGCCGAGGGCCTCACCCGTCACCGCCTGCTGACGTTCCACTCGCGTTACAAATACCTGCTGATGGCCCACAGCCCGGCGCACTACAAAAGCCTGGGCCATTTGCTCGGCAGCATGGGCAAGGACGTCGATCTCCAGGCACTGGCCCACGGCTATTTCAGCGAGCTGATGACGGGCCTGAAAAAGTGCGCTACCCGCGGTACTCACACCAACGTGCTGCAACACATCAGTGGCTACCTCAAGCAGGCCATCAGCGACGATGACAAACAGGAAATGCAGACCGTCATCGGCCAATACCGCCACGGCATCGTGCCGCTGGTGGTGCCGCTGACCCTGCTCAAGCATCACTTTCGCCAACATCCGGACCGCTATATTGCGCAGCAGGCCTACCTGCAACCGCACCCGGAAAACCTCAGCCTGCGTAATGCGATCTAACCCATGAAACCTGCCCTGCTCGACGAACCCGGCGAAGACATTGCCCTGGCCCTGGAAAACGGCTGGTTGCCGATCCGCGAAGTGGCGCGCCAGACCGGCGTCAACGCTGTGACCCTGCGCGCCTGGGAACGCCGCTACGGCCTGATCGTGCCCCAACGCACGCCCAAGGGGCATCGGCTGTTCAACGCCGGACACGTGCAACGCATCCATACCATCCTCACATGGCTCAATCGCGGCGTGCCGGTCAGCCAAGTCAAGGATTTGATCGATTCGGCCCAACCCAATGCCGAGCCGATGGAAAACGAGTGGCACAGCCTGCGCAAGCATCTGCTCAGTGCCATCAGCGAACTGGCCGAACGCCGGGTGGACGATGCCTTCAATCAAGCCATGGCGCTCTACCCGCCGCGTACTTTGTGCGAGCAACTGATGCTGCCGCTGCTCAGAGAGTTGGAACAGCGCTGGCAGGGCCAGTTCGGCGCACAGATGGAACGGGTGTTTTTCCTTTCCTGGTTGCGCAGCAAGTTCGGCGCACGGATTTATCACAACAACCGCCAACTCCACGGCGCACCGCTGCTGCTGGTCAACCATTCCGACTTACCACTGGAACCGCACTTGTGGCTCAGCGCCTGGCTGGCCAGCAGTGCCGATTGCCCGGTGGAAGTGTTTGACTGGCCGCTGCCGGCCGGCGAATTGGCACTGGCGGTAGAGCATCTGCAACCGCGTGCCGTGCTGTTGTACTCAAGCAAGGCCCTCCATTTGTCGGCACTCTCAAAACTATTGGGCGGCATCAGTTGCCCAATATTGGTTGCAGGCCCAACGGTATGCATCCATCACGCCGAGTTGGCTGCATTAACCCATGAGATCCCTGAATTGTCCGTGGCCGAAGACCCACTGTCGGCCCACCAGTTACTGATCCTGCGTGGAATTGTCTAAATGCATTTGATCTGGCTGCGCACCGACCTGCGCCTGCACGACAATACAGCCCTGGCTGCCGCGAGCCAGCGCGGCCCGGTTGCGGCCATTTACCTGATCACGCCCGAGCAGTGGCTGGCCCATGATGATGCGCCGTGCAAAGTCGACTTCTGGCTGCGCAACCTGGGGCAGTTGAGCCAGGCGCTGGGCAAACTGAACATCCCGCTGCTGATCCGCCACGCGGCGACCTGGAACCAGGCGCCGAAGGTGCTGAGCGAAGTGTGCCAGGAACTTTCGGTGGAATCGGTGCACGTCAACGAGGAATACGGCATACACGAAAGCCAGCGCGATGCGGCCGTGGCCAAGGCGCTGGAAGCGCGCGGGGTGACCTTTCACAGCTATCTGGACCAGCTGTTGTTCCAGCCGGGCAGCGTGCTGACCAAGACCGGCACCTACTTCCAGGTGTTCAGCCAGTTTCGCAAGGTCTGCTACAACCGCCTGCACAGTGCCTTGCCTTGCCTGGTGGCAACGCCCAAGGCGCAAGCCAGGCTTGAGTTGCAAAGCGATCCGGTGCCGGCAACGGTGGCAGGTTTCGAGCCGCCCAGCGACAGCTTGCGCGCGCTCTGGCCCGCCGGTGAAGACGAAGCGCTTCGCCGCCTCGACGCCTTCGCCGACCAGCAGATCAGCTATTACAAGGACGAACGCGACTTCCCGGCCAAGCCCGGCACCAGCCAGTTGTCCGCCTACCTCGCCGCCGGGGTGGTGTCGCCCCGCCAGTGCTTGCACGCTGCGTTGCAAACCAACCAGGGCGAGTTCGAGAGCGGCGACATCGGCGCCATCACCTGGATCAACGAGCTGCTGTGGCGTGAGTTCTACAAACATATCCTGGTGGGCTACCCGCGGGTATCCCGGCACCGCGCCTTTCGCCCGGAAACCGAAGCGCTGGCCTGGCGCGATGCACCCGCGGACCTGGCCGCCTGGCAACAGGCGCGTACCGGCCTGCCGATCATCGATGCGGCCATGCGTCAACTGCTGGATACCGGCTGGATGCACAACCGCCTGCGCATGGTGGTGGCGATGTTCCTGACCAAGAACCTGTTGATCGACTGGCGCGAAGGCGAGCGCTTTTTTATGCAGCACCTGATCGACGGCGACTTGGCTGCCAACAACGGCGGCTGGCAGTGGAGTTCATCGACCGGCACCGACTCGGCCCCCTACTTCCGAATTTTCAGCCCGCTGAGCCAATCGGAAAAATTCGACGGCGACGGGATCTTCATCAAGCGCTGGCTGCCGGAACTGGCCGCGTTGAATAAAAAAGAGGTGCACAACCCCGCCGCTGGCGGTTTGTTCGGCGTCGCGGATTACCCGCGCGCCATCGTCGACCTGAAGCAGTCCCGGGAGCGTGCCTTGGCCGCCTTTCGCAGCCTGCCTTCACGCCAGGAGATGGCCGATCATGAGTGACTTCCTGCGCCGCTTCGCCCACAGCTTCGCCACGCTGGACAAGCACAACCTGCAACTGCTCGACAGCCTGTACAGCGAGGACATCGCATTTACCGACCCACTGCATGAAGTCCATGGCCTGCCTGCGCTGCGGCGCTACTTCGCCGAGTTGTACAGCAACGTCAGCCAACTGCAGTTCGACTTCCACGGTTTCGATGCCGTGGCCGAAGGCGAAGGCTATCTGCGCTGGACCATGAATTTTCGCCACCCGCGCCTCTCGGGCGGCAAGGTGATTCAAGTGCAGGGCTGTTCCCATTTGATGTGGCACGACAAGGTCTATCGTCATCGTGACTATTTCGACGCCGGTGCCCTGCTCTATGAACACGTACCAGTACTCGGACGTATCGTCAGTTGGTTGAAAAGGAGAATGGGATGAGCCTTGCACCCCGACGTTATTGGCTGACCGGCGCCAGCAGTGGCATCGGTGCCGCGCTGGCCGTGGAGTTGCTCAACAGCGGCGCCCACGTGGCGCTCAGCTCCCGCACCAAAGGCCCGCTGGAAGCGCTCGCCCATCGCTATCCGGGGCAAGTGCTGGTGGTGGCCGGCGACTTGACCAACAGCCAGACCGTGCGCGAGATCGGTGAACGTATCGGCGAGGTCTGGGGTGCCCTGGACACGGTGATCCTTAATGCCGGTACCTGTGAATATGTCGACGCCCGGCAGTTTGACTCCTCGATCATCGAGCACGTGGTGCGCACCAACCTGCTTGCCAGCAGTTATTGCATCGAGGCCGCGCTGCCGCTGTTACGTGCCGGGCTTACCCCGCACCTGGTGGGCGTAGCCAGCGCCGTGACTTACCTGCCAATGCCCCGCGCGGAAGCCTATGGCGCGTCAAAGGCCGGGCTGCGCTACCTGTTCGAATCCCTGCGCATCAGCCTGTCGCCGGAAAACATCGACGTCACGGTGATCAGCCCTGGCTTTGTGGACACGCCGCTGACCGAGCGCAATGATTTCCCGATGCCCTTGAGCTGGTCCGCCAACAAGGCGGCACGGCATATCTTTGCAAAACTGGAAAAACGCCCGCTGGAGATCGCCTTTCCGGCGATGTTCATCGCCACCCTGTGGCCGTTGTCCAAGCTGCCCAACCGCGCGCAATTGATCATCGGCAAGCGCATGCTGCGCAGCCCGCCGCCGCACAAGGACGATCTGTGAAGATTGCCATCATCGGCGGCGGTATCGCCGGGCTGACCAGCGCCTACCTGCTCAGCCGCCGCCACGACATTACCTTGTTCGAAGCGGGTGACTGCATCGGCGGGCATACCCATACGGCCAACGTGACAGTTGAGGGCAAAAGCTATGCAGTGGACACAGGCTTCATTGTGTTCAATGACTGGACCTACCCTAATTTCATCCGCCTGCTGGGCCAGATTGGCGTCAAATTCAAACCCACCGAGATGAGTTTTTCGGTGTGCGACCAGAGCACCGGCTTCGAGTACAACGGCAACAACCTCAACAGCCTGTTTGCCCAGCGCCGCAATCTTCTGTCGCCGGGTTTCTGGGGCATGTTGCGCGATATTCTGCGTTTCAACCGCCAGGCCCCCCTGGACCTGCAAGCGCAGCGCATCAGCGCCGAGATGACCCTCGGCGACTACCTCGCAGCCGGCGGCTATGGCCCCAGGTTTATCCGGCACTACATCGTGCCGATGGGCGCGGCGATCTGGTCGATGTCCCTGGCCGACATGCTCAACTTTCCGCTGCAGTTCTTTGTGCGCTTCTTCAAGAACCACGGCTTGCTCTCGGTGAGCAACCGCCCGCAATGGTGCGTGATCGAAGGCGGCTCCAGCCGCTATATCGAACCGCTGACCCGCAGCTTTATCGAACAGATACGACTCAATTGCCCTGTGCATAACGTGCAACGCACAGACGATGGCGTGGTTATCCACAGCCCTGCCGGCAGCGAAACCTTCGACCGTGTGGTGTTCGCCTGCCACAGCGATCAGGCCCTGGCCTTGCTCGCCGACCCCAGCCAGGCCGAACAGGAGATCCTCGGCGCCCTGCCCTACGCCAACAACGACGTGGTGCTGCACACCGACACGCGCCTGCTGCCCGACCGTAAATTGGCCTGGGCCAGCTGGAATTACCGGCTGACTGGCAACCAGCAACCCCAGGCCGCCGTGACCTACGACATGAACATCCTGCAAGGCATCGACAGCGCCACCACCTTTTGCGTCAGCCTCAACCAGACGCAGATGATCAACCCGTTGAAGATCCTCGCGCGCTACACCTATGCCCATCCGCAGTACAGCCTGGCCGCCGTGGCCGCTCAAGCCCGCTGGGAGGAACTGCACGGTGCGCGCAACACCTTCTACTGCGGTGCCTACTGGGCCAACGGCTTCCATGAAGACGGTGTGGTCAGCGCTCTGCGCGTGGCCCAAGCCTTCGGGGAAACCCTGTGAACAGTGCCCTGTACAGCGGCTGGATCGCCCATCGCCGGTTTGCGCCCAGGGCCCACGCCTTTCGCTACCGCATCGGCCTGCTGTACCTGGACCTCAGCGAAGAGGATGAAGTGCTTGGCCTGTCGCCCATGGCCGGCCGAAGTCGCTTGGCGCCCTTCGGTTTCCGCCAGCAGGACTACCTGCGTGAATTCACCCGCCACGGCATGAGCTTGAGCGATGCCGTGCGCCACGAAGTCGGCAAGGCACTGGGGCATACACCCCAGGGCGTTATCTGCCTACTGACTCAGGCCCGCAGTTGGGGCCTGGCTTTTAATCCTGTGAGTTTCTTCTACTGCTTCGAGGCCGACGGACGATTGGCTGCGATCCTGTGTGAAGTGACCAACACACCTTGGCGCGAACGCTATCACTACGTGCTGCCGGCCCAGGCCCTCGGCGCCGATGAGCACCAGCATTTCGCCGTAGCCAAGGCTTTTCATGTGTCGCCTTTTTTACCCCGCGACCTGGAATATCGCATGAGTTTCAGCCCGCCCGCCGCCAGGCTCGGCGTACACATGGCCGATTGGCAGGGCACGCAGAAACTCTTTGACGCTACGTTGAGCCTGGAACGCCAACCTCTGGGCCGCGCCAGCCTGCATGGTTATTTATGGCGCTTTCCGTGGATGACCGCCAAGACCTGCCTGGCGATCTACTGGCAAGCCCTGCGCCTGCTGCTCAAGCGCACACCGATTTTTCCCCATCGGGCCGCCGATGGCGCCTCTCGCACCGCAGTCGGGTACACCAAGGATCGCCGCCATGAAAACCCCTAGCTTATCGGTCAAGGCCAACCGGCTGAACGTCAACGGTGTGACCGCCGCCTTGTTGCGCAAGGGCGTGCTGCGCCAGTTCAGCCAATTGCGCCATGGTCAGTTGGTGATCATCGAGGACGGCGAGCGACAAGTCTTCGGCGCCCGGGAGGCGCACCTGCTGGGGGAAATCCAGATTCTCGACTCGGCGGCCTGGGGCCTGGTGGCGGCCAATGGTTCAATCGGTGCCGGAGAAGCGTTTATCCACGGTTACTGGACCAGCCCGGACCTTACCGCCGTGGTCCGGGTGATGGTCAGCAACCTGGACGTACTCGACGCCATGGAGGGCGGCCTGGCACGCCTGGCCCGGCCATTCACCCAGGGCCTGCACTGGCTGAACCGCAACACGCGCAAGGGCGCGCAGAAAAACATTGCCGCCCATTACGACCTGGGCAACGACCTGTTCGAAGAGTTCCTCGACCCCACCATGATGTACTCGGCGGCGCAGTTCCTGACCCCCGACGACACCTTGGAACAGGCGCAACTGAACAAGTTGGCGCGCATTTGCCAGAAGCTGGCGCTCAAGCCCAGCGACCATCTGCTGGAAATCGGCACCGGCTGGGGCAGCATGGCGCTGTATGCGGCGCAGCACTACGGTTGCAAGGTCACCACTACGACCTTGTCCAGGGAGCAGTTCACCTATACCGCGCAACGCATCCAGGCACTGGGCCTGCAAAATCAAGTGACCTTGCTGCTAAGCGATTACCGTGACCTCACCGGTACGTACGATAAGCTGGTGTCGATCGAAATGATCGAAGCGGTGGGCCATCGCTTCCTGCCCACCTATTTCAAGCAATGTGCCCATTTGCTCAAGCCCGACGGCCTGATGTTGCTGCAAGCCATCACCATCCGCGAACAACGCTTCGAACAGGCCAAGCGCAGCGTCGACTTTATCCAACGCTATATCTTTCCCGGCGGCGCCCTGCCCTGTGTACAGAACATGCTGCAGATCGTCAGCCGCGACACCGACATGAACCTGTTGCACATGGAAGACTTCGGCCTGCACTACGCCCGCACCCTGCGCCTGTGGCATGAGAACTTTCGCCGCGCCCATGGCCGTCTCACCGAGCTTGGCTACGACGAATACTTCCTGCGCCTGTGGGAGTTCTACCTGTGCTACTGCGAGGGCGGCTTCATGGAACGCACCATTGGTACGGCGCAATTGCTGCTGGCCAAACCGGCGGCGATCAACCCGCCGCTGCTCGGGCGCTTCAGTGCTTAAACCCTTGGCCAATGCCGTGCTGTTCCAGTGCGGCTGGTTTGCCTGTGTGCTCGGCGGCGACAGCCGCTGGCTGCTGATCGGCATCGCGGCGCTGGGCGCGCACCTGCTGTGGATAAGTTCCTGGGCCAGGGAGGGGCAAGTGATTCTGGCCGTGACGGTGCTGGGCACACTGATCGATACGGCATTGCGTGGGCTTGGCGTGTTTGAGTTCAATACGCCGGGGCCGCTGATTCCGCTGTGGCTGATACTGTTATGGGCCTTGCTGGCCACCACCTTGCGGCATTGCCTGGCCTGGAGCGCACAGCCCTGGTGGCTGGCCAGCCTGCTGGGCGCAGTGGGCGGGCCGTTGTCTTATTACGCCGGCAGTCAATTGGCAGGCGTGAGCTTTACCTACGGCACGGCAACGACGCTGATCGGCCTGGCGCTGTTATGGGCCATGCTCTTTCCGCTGTTGCACAGGATTGCGCAGAGGCTGAAGCATTGACGCCCGTCCGAGCATTCATACGCATCTGACGCACTTGCCTTACACTGCGCGCCTATGACCAACATCCCTCACATTCAAATCACCGAACCCGTCACCTGCTCGACGTGCGCGGCCTGTTGCTGCCAGCTGGAAGTCATGCTGATCACCGACACTGGCGTGCCGCAACGTTTTATCGATACCGACGATTGGGGGGGTGAAGTGATGCTGCGCTTGGACGACGGCTGGTGCGCAGCGTTGGACCGCGACACGATGATGTGCACGATCTATGAGCTGCGGCCGCTGATTTGCCGGGAGTTCGAGATGGGGGCGCCGGAATGCCTTGAAGAACGCGAAGGGATTACCACGGCCTACCGCTGATGTTGTAGGAGCGAGCTTGCTCGCGAAAAACCTGAGAGCGCCGCGTTAAACCCGATTCGCTGCGTTATCGTTGAGGTTCTTCGCGAGCAAGCTCGCTCCTACAGTGCATTACAGCGGCATGGTGTAGTGCAGCGAGTAGCTCTCTACCCCATCGTTATTGCTGCTGATACCGGCATTGGAATAGTGCGTGGCCCGAATGCCAACTTCATGCCCGCCGTTGAAGCGCAGGCCGAAACCCAGGCGGTCTTCGAACTGAAAAGATTGGCCGATGTTGTTGTCTTCCAGACGGGTGCGGGAGAACAGCGCCACGCCGATACCGGCTTCGATGTAGGGCTTGACCGACTCGCCGGCAAACTCATACACAAACACCGGCGAGAACGACAGGCTGCTTGCCCCTGCACGGTCATCACCTTCCCAATACGTATAAGCGCCGCTCCAGTAGCCGGTCAGACGGCCAACGTTGCTTTGCATCCAGCTCTTATCCCAGTCCGAGGTCAGGCCCAGTCGATAGGTCAACGTCGAATCACTGGTGCTCCCCAACCCGAACTCCAGGCCAGCGGCCTGGGCTGAAACAGAGTGTCCCAACACAGCGGCCGCAATCGCAGCCA
Source organism: Pseudomonas khavaziana (assembly GCF_036704165.1). NCBI lineage: Bacteria > Pseudomonadati > Pseudomonadota > Gammaproteobacteria > Pseudomonadales > Pseudomonadaceae > Pseudomonas > Pseudomonas khavaziana. The sequence goes on along the minus strand of NZ_CP129946.1, from coordinate 1,064,943 downwards.
AACAGAACAAGCGCTTCATAAGAAACATCCTTTCCGAACGAAGTTATATGGTTTTAAACAGGCTAACTGGCTATAGAAGCTGAGACATAGACGGAAGTTCAGCTTTTTTCAGCGCATTTCACGAAATTTTCACGAAGCAAAGCTTCGCACAATTCCGGGATGTTTCCATAGTGTCGGTAGGATATTTCTTAAGTGAAACAGGTCACCGCTGGTCCAGAACTGTGCAGGTTCAGGATCGCCAGCGGCCAGCAGGTCGCACTCACCCAATAAGCGCTTGAGCTGGCGCGCCACGGCGGCGCCGGTATCAATGAGGATGATGCTGGGGGGGAGCATCTGCGCCAGAAGTGGCTTGAGGAAGGGATAGTGGGTACAACCCAGGATGATGGTGTCGCAACCGGCACTGATCAGGGGTTCGACATAGCCCAGCAACAGCCTGTGCAACACAGGACTGTCCAGGTCGCCGGTTTCGATCAACTCCACCAGGCCCGGACACGGCTGGGTAATCACCCGCACATCGGTGGCGAAGCGGTCGAGCAACGCGGCAAATTTGGTGCTTTGCAGGGTGCCGGTGGTGGCAAGTACACCGACGACGCCACTGCGCGTGGCAGCAGCGGCCGGTTTGACCGCAGGCTCCATGCCGACCAGCGGCCAATCAGGGTAGTCCTGGCGCAAATCGGCAACGGCGGCGACGGTGGCCGTATTACAGGCAATCACAAATGCCTTGGCGCCCTGCTCGCGAAAAAACTCGGCGACAGACCGGGAACGCTCAAGAATGAACGCCGGGGTTTTCTCACCATAGGGGATATGCCCACAATCGGCCACGTACAATAGTGACTCATGGGGCAATAACTGCTGGATTTCCTCCAGCACCGTCAGGCCGCCGATACCGGAGTCGAACACACCGATGGGCGCGCCCTTAACCATGCCGGGGCCCGCAAACGCTGCAGCCAGGGTCACGCTTGACGCGCAGCTCGCGAAAGCGCGTGGTCAGGGCATCGATCAGCAACAGCCGGCCCACCAGTGGCTCGCCAAAACGTGCCAGCAGTTTCAAAGCTTCCAGCGCTTGCAAGCTACCGACCAGCCCCACTAACGGCCCGACTACCCCGGCTTCGCTGCAGGTCAGCTCGGTGTCGCTGCCGTGCCCATATAAACAGTGGTAGCACGGGCTGTCGACGCGCCGTGGATCGAACACCGACAATTGCCCCTCCAGGCGAATCGCGGCGCCACTGATCAACGGCTTGCCGGCGGCGACACAGGCAGCGTTGACCGCTTCGCGGGTGGAGAAGTTGTCGCTGCAATCAAGCACCACGTCCACTGCGGCGACGGCGGCGGCCAGCGAGTCGGCATCCAGCGCGGTGCGATGGGCGACCAAGCTGATTTCAGGGTTGATCGCGCTTAGGCGACGCTGGGCCGAATCGACCTTGGTCTGCCCTACGCTGTCGGTGTCATGGATGATCTGGCGTTGCAGGTTGGTCAGGTCGACGGTGTCAAAATCGGCCAGGTGCAACTCGCCCACGCCGGCGGCGGCGAGATACAGCGCAACCGGTGCGCCCAGGCCACCCAGGCCGACGATCAGCGCGCGACTGTGTTTCAGGCGCAACTGGCCTTCAACGTCGACATGCTGCAACAGAATCTGCCGGCTGTAGCGCAACAGCTCCTGGTCGGTCAGCACGGGCGGCGTCCCAGGCTGATGCGTTCGTGACCGCCAAGGTCAATGCGGCTGTGGAGGTTTTCGAACCCCTGGTCCAGCAGCAAGTCACGCACGGTCGCAGCCTGGTCGTAACCATGCTCGAGCAGCAACCAGCCACCGGCATTCAGATGAGCCGGGGCTTGCTTGATGATCAGGCGCAGATCGTCCATGCCATCATGCCCCGCCACCAGCGCGCTGGCCGGCTCGAAGCGCACGTCGCCAGCCACCAGGTGCGGGTCATTGTCGGCTATGTAGGGTGGGTTGCTGATGATCAGGTCAAAACTGTGGCCTTGCAAAGCGCTGAACCAATGGCTGTTCAGCACCGTGGCGTTGTTGAGATGCAGGCGCTGGCGATTGCGCTCGGCCAGGGCCACGGCTTCCAGCACGCGGTCGACGGCCGTGACCTGCCAGGCCGGGCGCTCGCTGGCCAAGGCCAAGGCGATGGCGCCACTGCCAGTGCCCAGGTCGAGGACGTTGGCGCGCGTGGCGGGCAGCAACTCCAGGGCGGCCTCCACCAACAGTTCGGTTTCCGGACGCGGGATCAGCGTGTGCGGCGCGACCTCCAGGTCGAGCTTCCAGAAGCCCTGCTGGCCGAGGATATACGCCACCGGCTCGCCGCTGCGGCGGCGCTGCAGGTAGCCGGCAAAGGTCAGGGCATCTTCGCTGCTGACGATCTTTTCCGGCCAGGTATGCAAGTAGCTGCGCGACTTGCCCAGGGCAGCGGCCAGCAGCAGCTCCACGTCCAGGCGCGCAGTCGGTGAGTCGGGCAGGTCGGCGGCACGCAGCAGGCTGGCAATGATGGTCATTTATTCACCTATCGCCGCCAGTTGATCGGCCTGGTATTCGGCGAGCAACGGCTCGATCACCGCATCCACGCCACCGGCGAGAATCTCGTCCAGGGAGTATAGGGTCAGATTGACCCGATGGTCGGTGACCCGGCCCTGGGCAAAGTTGTATGTACGGATACGCTCGGAGCGGTCGCCCGAGCCCACCAGCAACTTGCGCTCGCTGGCAATCGCGTTGGCCGCGGCGCTGGTCTGCTGGTCGTTCAGCTTGGCCGACAGCCAGGACATGGCCCGCGCACGGTTCTTGTGCTGGGAGCGTTCTTCCTGGCACTCCACCACGATGCCCGATGGCAAGTGGGTGATACGGATTGCCGAATCGGTCTTGTTGACGTGCTGGCCACCCGCACCGGATGAGCGGTAGGTATCCACGCGCAAATCCGCCGGGTTGATCTCAATCGCTTCCTGTTCGTCCGGTTCAGGCAACACTGCCACGGTACACGCCGAAGTGTGGATACGGCCCTGGGATTCTGTCGCAGGCACACGTTGTACGCGGTGGGCCCCGGATTCAAACTTCAGCTTGCCGTAGACGTTGTCACCCTCGACCCGGGCAATGACCTCTTTATAGCCGCCGTGTTCACCTTCGTTCTCGGACAGGATCTCGACCCGCCAGCCGCGGCGTTCGGCATAACGCGAGTACATGCGGAACAGATCGCCGGAGAAAATCGCGGCCTCGTCGCCACCGGTGCCGGCGCGGATTTCGAGGTACACGTTGCGCCCGTCGTTGGGGTCCTTGGGCAACAGCATGCGCTGCAGGTCGCCTTCCAGCTCGGCGAGTTTTTCCTTGGCTTCGCGGACTTCTTCCACGGCCATTTCGCGCATGTCCGGGTCGCTGTCCTTGAGCAGCGCCTGGGCGCCTTCGAGGTCGGCCTGCACTTTGGTGAGGCTTTTGTAGGTAGCGACAATGGGCTCAACTTCCGCGTATTCCTTGGAATAGGCGCGGAACTTGGCCTGATCGGAAATGACCTCGCCATCGCCGAGCAAGGCGGTCAGTTCTTCGAAACGGTCCTGGAGCACATCCAGTTTATTGAGCAGTGACGCTTTCATTGCGGTTTTTTATCCGAAGAGCTGTCTGACGCGCCCTCACCGAGGGCAAAGAGTTCCTGGGCCATGGCCAGCGCATCGAGGCGGCCTTCGGCAGTAAGCTTTTTCAACTGGACGCTGGGAGCGTGGAGCAGCTTGTTGGTCAGGCCACGGGCCAACTGCATCAGCACCTCTTCGGCGCCGCTGCCGTTGGCCAGCATCCGCTGGGCCTTGAGCAGCTCTTCATCACGCAGGCGTTCACCCTGCTGACGATACGCCTTGAGCACATCGACCGCCGCCAGTTCACGCAGGCGCACCATGAAATCTTCGGCACCGGTGCTGACCATTTCCTCGGCGGCCTGGGCAGCGCCCTGGCGGCTCTTGAGGTTCTCGGCAACCACCTCATGCAGATCGTCGACGCTATAGAGGTAAACGTCGTCCAACTCGCCGACTTCAGGCTCGATATCCCGTGGAACGGCGATATCCACCATAAAAATCGGCTTGTGCTTGCGCAGCTTCAATGCGCTTTCGACCGCGCCCTTGCCAAGAATCGGCAACTGGCTGGCGGTGGAACTGATGACGATATCACTGCGTACCAATTCAGCCGGGATATCCGACAGCAGCACGGCGTGGGCACCGAACTGCTCGGCAAGGATGCTCGCTCGTTCAAGGGTACGGTTGGCGACCACAATGCGTTTCACGCCCAGGTCATGCAGATGACGGGCCACCAGGGTGATGGTTTCCCCGGCGCCAATCAGCAAGGCCTGGCTGCGCTGCAAGTCGCTGAAAATCTGCTTGGCCAGGCTCACGGCGGCAAACGCCACCGACACCGGGTTTTCGCCGATGGCCGTGTCGGTGCGCACCTGCTTGGCGGAATTGAACGTGGCCTGGAACAGCCTGCCCAACAATGGCCCGACAGTGCCGGCCTCGCGCGCCACGGCATAGGCGGATTTCATCTGGCCAAGAATCTGCGGCTCGCCCAACACCAGCGAATCGAGGCCGGCCGCCACACGCATCATGTGACGAACTGCCGCATCCTCTTCATGCACATAAGCACTGGCACGCAGGTCATCGAGGCTCAAATGGTGATAATCGGCCAGCCAGCGCAGTACGACATCCGCGCAAAGATGTTCCTGCTCTATATAAAGCTCGCTGCGATTGCAGGTCGAAAGGATCGCAGCTTCGCGGCTGTCGGTGAGCCGGCAGAGCTGCTGCAGGGCCTCAACCAACTGCTCTGGCGTAAACGCCACGCGCTCGCGCACGTCTACGGAGGCAGTCTTGTGGTTAATACCGAGTGCGAGGAAGGCCATTCAATATCGCTGATGATGTCGGGAAGCCGACAATTGTCCTACTTCGAAAGATCCAGAACAACCACCGTCGTCTATTGTCCCTATACCTTATGCCTATAAATGCCCCCTGCAGGAGCAAGCTTGCTCGCGAAAAACGTAGGAACACCCCTGAATGCCAGGCTTCCCGCGCTATCGTTGACGATCTTCGCGAGCAAGCTCGCTCCTACAAAGGCAAAAGGCCGCAAAAGTGGTATTCCGAGTGCCCCGGTTATGTTTGGCCGAAGGCTTGTGTCATGATGATCCGACCGCAGGTTAGTCGTCCTCTTCCTATATGAATAGATCTTCCGCGTTGCTCCTTGCTTTTGTCTTCCTCAGCGGCTGCCAGGCCATGGCACCCGTTTCGCCGGACGCTGCGCCGCCGGCGGAAGACAGCACCCCCGCCCCTGAAAAGCCCAAGGTTTATTCCTCGTTCAGTGAAGAAACGATATACAGCCTGCTGACCGCTGAATTGGCCGGCCAGCGCAATCGTTTTGATATTGCGCTGGATAATTATGTAACCCAGGCCATCAACACCCAGGACCCGGGCATCTCCGAACGAGCCTTTCGCATCGCCGAATACCTGGGCGCCGACCAGGCTGCGCTGGACACTTCGCTGATCTGGGCGAAAAACGCCCCGGATGACCTGGAAGCCCAACGTGCGGCTGCCGTGCAACTGGCGCGTGCAGGACGCTATGACGACTCCATGGTCTATATGGAGAAAGTCCTGCAGGGCAAGGGCGACACGCATTTCGACTTCCTCGCGCTGTCGGCCGCCGACACCGATCAGGACACGCGCAATGGCCTGATGAAAAGTTTCGACCGCCTGCTGCAAAAACACCCGAAGAACAGCCAGTTGGTGTTCGGCAAGGCCCTGCTGTTGCAACAGGACGACGAAGCCGACGCCGCGCTTAAGTTACTGGAGCAGAACCCACCGGAAGACGGCGAGATTGCGCCGATCCTGCTGCGCGCACGCCTGCTGCAAAACCTCAACCGCGGCAAGGAAGCGATTCCGCTGCTGGAAAAAAGCATCAAGAAATACCCGGACGATAAGCGCCTGCGCCTGACTTACGCACGCATGCTGGTGGAGCAGGACCGCATGGAGGACGCCAAAGTGCAGTTCGCCAATCTGGTCCAGCAATACCCGGACGACGACGAACTGCGTTATTCCCTGGCACTGGTGTGCCTGGAAGCCAAGGCCTGGGACGAGGCCAAGGGCTACCTGGAAGAACTGATTGAACGCGATAGCCACGTAGACTCGGCACACCTGAACCTCGGCCGCATCGCCGAAGAGCGCAACGACCCGCAGGCGGCTCTGCTGGAATACGCCCAGGTCGGCCCCGGCAACGACTACCTGCCCGCCCAACTGCGCCAGGCCGACATCCTGATGAGCAACGGCCGCACCGACGAGGCAGAAAAACGCCTGGCCGCGGCCCGCGATGCCGAGCCGGACTACGCTATCCAGCTGTACCTGATCCAGGCCGAGACCTTGTCGGCCAACAAACAGGGCGAGCGCGCCTGGAAGCTGCTGCAACAAGCCTTGCTGCAATACCCTGACGATTTGAACCTGCTGTATACCCGCGCCATGCAGGCGGAAAAACGCAATGACCTGGCCCAATTGGAAAAAGACCTGCGCCTGATCATCAAGCGCGACCCGGACAACGCCATGGCACTCAATGCCCTGGGCTACACCTTGTCCGACCGCACCACGCGCTACGCCGAAGCCAAGGTATTGATCGAACAAGCCCACCAGCTCAACCCGGAAGACCCGGCCGTACTCGACAGCCTGGGCTGGGTGAATTATCGCCTGGGCAACCTCGACGAGGCCGAGCGTTTGCTGCGCCAGGCACTGGAGCGTTTTCCCGATCAAGAAGTTGCCGCACACCTGGGCGAAGTGCTCTGGGCTAAAGGCAAGCAACGCGAAGCGCGACAAATCTGGGAAAAGTTCCTCAAGGAACAACCCGAAAGCCCCATCCTGCGCAGCACCATCAAGCGCCTGACCGGATCCGAGACCCTTTAAGCTTATGTTCTTGCGCCACATTATCGTTCTCAGCTTCATCGCCTTGCTCGCCGGTTGCGCGGGCATAGGCAGCCGCGAATCCGTTGAAGGCCAGGGCAGCCCGGCGCAATGGAAACAACACAAGGATCAGCTCAGCAGCATCGATGGCTGGCAGATCGAGGGCAAAGTCGGCGTTCGTGCGCCGAAAGACTCTGGCAGCGGTACCCTGTTCTGGCTGCAACGCCAGGACTACTACGATATTCGTCTCTCGGGCCCGCTGGGCCGGGGCGCGGCGCGCCTGACCGGCCGACCGGGGCAAGTGAGCCTGGAAGTGGCCAACCAGGGCCGCTACGAAGCGACCTCCCCGGAAGAATTGCTGGAGCAGCAGATCGGCTGGAAGCTGCCTGTCTCGCATCTGGTCTGGTGGGTACGCGGCTTGCCGGCGCCCGATAGCAAGAGTCGCCTGAGCCTCAACGGCGATAGCCGCCTGGCCACGCTGGAGCAGGATGGTTGGCAGGTGGAGTACTTGAGCTACGTTGAACAAAGCGGTTATTGGCTGCCCGAACGCATCAAGCTGCACGGCACCGACCTTGACGTCACGCTGGTGATCAAGGACTGGCAACCGCGCAAGCTGGGGCAATAACGTGACTGAACGCCTGACCCTGCCCTCGCCAGCCAAACTCAATCTGATGCTGCACATCCTCGGACGCCGTGAAGACGGCTACCACGAGTTGCAGACGCTGTTTCAATTCCTCGACTACGGCGATGAGCTGACTTTCGCCGTACGCGACGATGGTGTGATCCAGTTGCATACCGAATTCGAAGGTGTGCCCCACGACAGCAATCTGATTGTGAAGGCAGCGAAAAAACTTCAGCAACAATCTGGCACCTCGCTCGGCATCGATATCTGGATCAACAAGATCCTGCCCATGGGCGGTGGCATCGGCGGTGGCAGCTCAAATGCCGCGACCACATTGCTGGGCCTCAACCACCTGTGGCAACTGGGCTGGGATCACGACCGCCTGGCTGCACTGGGCCTCACACTGGGCGCCGACGTCCCGGTTTTCGTGCGTGGGCACGCCGCGTTTGCCGAAGGCGTGGGGGAGAAACTCACCCCTGTAGAGCCCGAAGAACCTTGGTACGTTGTGCTTGTGCCGCAAGTATCTGTAAGTACAGCAGAAATTTTTTCAGATCCGTTGTTGACACGTAACTCTTCTCCCATTAAAGTGCGCCCCGTTCCCAAGGGAAACAGTCGAAATGACTGCTTACCGGTTGTAGCAAGGCGTTATCCAGAAGTACGTAACGCTTTGAATTTGTTAGGTAAATTTACCGAAGCAAAATTAACCGGAACTGGAAGTTGTGTGTTTGGGGGCTTCCCAAGCAAAGCTGAAGCTGATAAAGTCTCGGCCCTTCTTACAGAGACCCTTACAGGGTTTGTAGCAAAGGGAAGCAACGTTTCGATGTTGCATCGTAAGCTGCAAAGTCTGCTCTAAAAGGAATCGAGTGCTGGGCACTCGTTGCAACAGATACAGGGGCGTCGCCAAGCGGTAAGGCAGCAGGTTTTGATCCTGCCATGCGTTGGTTCGAATCCAGCCGCCCCTGCCATTTTCTAATACTCATCCAGGTTACCCTCAGCCTCTAGGTACTGCGCGTGTCCAAGATGATGGTCTTTACGGGGAATGCCAACCCCGATCTGGCTCGACGTGTCGTACGTCAGCTGCATATCCCTCTCGGTGACATCTCTGTCGGTAAGTTCTCCGACGGCGAAATTACAGCCGAGATCAATGAAAATGTCCGCGGTAAAGACGTCTTCATTATTCAGCCGACCTGCGCTCCGACCAACGATAACCTGATGGAACTCGTCGTGATGGCTGATGCCTTCCGCCGCTCCTCAGCGACTCGAATCACAGCTGTAATCCCTTACTTTGGTTATGCCCGTCAGGATCGCCGTCCGCGCTCCGCACGTGTGGCTATCAGCGCGAAAGTCGTTGCTGACATGCTGACCGTGGTGGGTATCGACCGTGTTCTCACGGTTGACCTGCACGCTGACCAAATCCAGGGGTTCTTCGATATTCCGGTAGATAACATCTACGGCTCCCCCGTCCTGGTGGATGACATCGAAGACCAGCGCTTTGAAAACCTGATGATCGTGTCCCCGGACATTGGCGGCGTCGTGCGTGCACGGGCTGTTGCCAAATCCCTGGGCGTGGACCTCGGGATCATCGACAAACGCCGTGAAAAAGCCAATCACTCTGAAGTGATGCATATCATCGGTGATGTCGAAGGGCGTACCTGTATTCTGGTTGATGACATGGTCGACACCGCCGGCACCCTGTGCCACGCGGCCAAAGCCTTGAAAGAGCACGGTGCGGCAAAAGTCTTCGCCTACTGCACGCACCCTGTGCTGTCGGGCCGAGCGATCGAGAACATCGAGAACTCCATGCTGGACGAACTGGTGGTGACTAACACCATCCCGTTGTCCGCTGCTGCTCAAGCCTGTTCGCGTATCCGTCAACTGGATATCGCACCGGTAGTTGCCGAGGCGGTTCGCCGCATCAGCAACGAAGAATCGATCAGCGCGATGTTCCGCTAAGGGTCAAACCTTCGGAGCACCTCACTGACGAAAAGCGCCCCGCCCCAACATTCTGTTGGGGCGGGGCTTTTTTGCCCATATCGCCTTTAGCGCTGGTCGCAAACGCTGGGGCGAATGTGGTTATTTTGGAGATACAACATGAACGATTTTACCCTGAATGCTGAAGTGCGTTCCGACCTGGGGAAAGGTGCGAGCCGCCGCCTGCGTCGTCTCGCAAGCCTGGTTCCAGCTGTAGTCTACGGTGGCGACAAAGCCCCTGAGTCCATCAGCATGCTGGCCAAAGAAGTTGCCAAACTGCTCGAAAACGATGCTGCCTACAGCCACGTTATCGAACTGAACGTTGGCGGCAAGAAGCAGAACGTTATCATCAAGGCCCTGCAGCGCCACCCTTCCAAGGGCCACGTACTGCACGCTGACTTTGTACGCGTTGTAGCCGGTCAGAAACTGACCGCTATCGTGCCTGTACACTTTGTTGGTGAAGAAACTCCGGTCAAGAAAGGTGGCGTTGTTTCCCACACTGCTACCGAGCTGGAAGTAAGCTGCCTGCCGAAAGACCTGCCTGAATTCATCGAAGTCGACCTGTCGGCTGCTGAAATCGGCACCATCATCCACCTGTCCGACCTCAAGGCCCCTAAAGGCGTTGAGTTCGTTGCACTGGCTCACAACGACGACAAGGCTGTTGCCAGCGTCCACGCGCCACGTGTTGTAGCAGAAGATGAAGCCGGCGAAACCGCTGCTGAGTAATAGACTCTGCAACGAAGGAGCTTGAGGGAACATCGCGGACCGAAACGTAGCGAGAAAGCGGGCGATAACGCGAAGTTTATCTCTGGATAAGTGAGCTCCTGTCGTCCACTTTCGCCGCACGCTGGTGTAGCGATGTTATCCACAACTCCAAAGGAAGGGCCCCTGTCGTGACTGCCATCAAACTGATCGTTGGCCTGGGAAATCCAGGCGCCGAATACGAACAGACCCGGCATAACGCAGGGGCCCTTTTTGTTGAGCGCATCGCCCACGCCCAAGGTGTCAATCTTGTGGCCGATCGCAAATATTTCGGCCTGACCGGGCGCTTCTCGCATCAGGGTCAGGATGTTCGTCTACTGATTCCCACCACCTACATGAACCGCAGCGGCCAGGCTGTCGCGGCGCTTGCGGGCTTCTTCCGGATCAAACCCGAAGAAATCCTGGTGGCCCATGACGAACTGGACCTGCCACCCGGGGTTGCAAAGCTCAAGCAAGGCGGCGGGCATGGCGGGCACAATGGCCTGCGCGACATCATCGCGCAGTTGGGCAATCAGAATACTTTTTACCGTCTGCGGCTCGGCATTGGCCACCCAGGCGTTGCCAGTATGGTTTCAAATTTCGTCCTGGGTCGTGCGCCACGCGCCGAACAGGAAAAACTCGATGCCAGCATCGATTTTGCCCTCGGCGTGCTGCCGGATATCTTCGCCGGTGAATGGAACCGCGCGATGAAAAACCTGCACAGCCAGAAGGCCTGACTCTTACCCGAGGGGAAACACCATGGGATTCAATTGCGGCATCGTCGGCCTGCCCAACGTCGGCAAATCCACCCTGTTCAACGCCCTGACCAAGTCCGGTATTGCGGCAGAGAACTTCCCCTTCTGCACCATCGAACCCAACAGCGGTATCGTGCCGATGCCGGACCCACGCCTGGAAGCTTTGGCGGCAATCGTCAACCCCAAGCGCATCCTGCCGACCACCATGGAATTCGTCGACATCGCTGGCCTGGTCGCCGGTGCCTCGAAAGGCGAAGGTCTGGGCAACAAGTTCCTGGCCAACATCCGTGAAACCGACGCCATCGCCCACGTGGTCCGCTGCTTTGAAGACGAGAACGTGATCCACGTCTCCAACAGCGTCGACCCGAAACGCGACATCGAGATCATCGATCTGGAACTGATCTTCGCCGACCTCGACAGCTGCGAGAAGCAACTGCAGAAAGTCGCACGCAACGCCAAGGGTGGTGACAAGGACGCCGTGGTCCAGAAGGGCTTGCTTGAGCAGTTGATCGCTCACTTCACCGAAGGCAAGCCGGCACGCAGCCTGATGAAGACCATGGGCACTGACGAGAAAGCTGTGATCAAGGGCTTCCACCTGCTGACCACCAAGCCGGTGATGTACATCGCCAACGTCGCCGAAGACGGCTTCGAGAACAACCCGCTGCTCGACGTGGTCAAGGCCATCGCCGAGGAAGAAGGTGCCATCGTCGTTCCGGTGTGCAACAAGATCGAAGCGGAAATCGCCGAGCTCGATGACGGCGAAGAAAAGGACATGTTCCTCGAGGCCCTGGGCCTGGAAGAGCCTGGCCTGAACCGCGTGATCCGTGCCGGCTACGAGATGCTCAACCTGCAGACTTACTTCACCGCCGGTGTCGAAGAAGTCCGCGCCTGGACCGTCAAGGTGGGTGCTACTGCACCACAAGCCGCCGGCGTGATTCACACAGACTTTGAGAAAGGCTTTATCCGTGCTGAGGTGATCGCTTATAACGATTTCATTCAGTACAAGGGTGAGGCCGGGACCAAGGAAGCGGGTAAGTGGCGCTTGGAAGGTAAGGAATACATCGTGAAAGATGGCGACGTGATGCACTTCCGCTTTAACGTGTAAGTTTTATCTGCAGTTTATACCGTAAATAAAAGCCGATGCAGTGCATCGGCTTTTTTGTGGGTGACTGTTTATCAATTTTCAAACTCAACCTCAGCTAAAACTCGAGCGACTTCAGATCATTCCTATCCAATTATTTATCCAGCGCAAATACCAACTAACAATCCAACTTATCCTACGCAGTCTGGACAAACAACGACAACAACGGCAAGTGAAAATACTTATAAAATTCGATTCACTGGAGCAAGCCTGCAAACCGTATCCCAATGTTGATTATGGAGTAATCATTCGATGTCGGCGTTCGACAACATGGAAAATGAGGCGCAGACCTCCCTGATTGACGATCCAGCTATTGAGAGCATGTTGAGCAGCACTGCTACGCTCAATATCGACATCCTGTTGTTGGGGGAAACCGGCACTGGCAAGGATACCTTGGCGCAGCGCATTCATCATCTCTCCGGCCGACGGGGTAACTTTGTCGCCGTAAACTGTGCGGCTATCCCGGAGAGCCTCGCGGAAAGCCAGCTGTTCGGCGTCAACAGCGGCGCTTATACCGGCGCGATGCAATCGCGGGCCGGTTTTGTAGAGGCCGCGCACCTGGGCACGCTGTATTTGGACGAGATCGACAGCATGCCGCTGAGCCTTCAAGCCAAATTGCTGCGCGTTCTGGAATCACGCGGCGTGGAGCGCCTGGGTTCGACCCGCTTTATCCCGGTGGACATGCGCGTCATAGCATCGGCCCAGCAGTCGTTGTATGAGATGGTGGAACAAGGCACCTTCAGGCGCGACCTGTACTTTCGCCTGAATGTTGTCAACATCCAGCTTCAGGCACTACGGAACCGACGCGAACTAATCATTCCATTGTTCCTGATAATGGTCCGTGAGGAAGCTGACCAGTTCAACTGCGCTGCGCCGCTGCCGTCTGACGAATTGCTGCAACAACTGTTATGCCACTCTTGGCGGGGCAATGTTCGCGAGTTGCGTTCGACGGCCAAACGGTTCGTATTGGGTTTGACGCCGCTTTCAACTCCCCCAGGAAACCAGATTGATAGCCAGACGAATTTGAAAGCACGCTTGCAGCAAATTGAGAAAGCACTGATTGAAGAGTCACTATCGCGCCATAACCATAACATTGATCGCGTAGCGGTCGACTTGAACATCGGCCGACGCACGCTTTATTACAGAATGAAACAACTTAAGCTACAGCGAAAACAAGTATTCAATCACACAATTGACATACTTTGAAACACTCACCCCCTGCAACAAATGAACCATTCCGCCTCGGCGACCACACATATGGCGGTTGGGGCTTTTTTTAAAACCGAATACTTCCAAAATGGAAGTGATATCAAAGCACTAGCCACCCAAGTGACATTTACAAAATTTAACTGGAGAACTAATATGGCTGGCCCTACTTCGGCAACTTCACAAAATCCTTTTAGTGGACATTACGAAATGTTACGGGAGCATATCAAACAAAAGACTGAAGCAGAGCATACGGAAAGCATGGTAGAAACGTTAGAGGGTAAAATGGCATCGTGGGACAAAGCTGTCATAAACTCCTACAACTAAAAAAAACCTCCCTGATCCATTGATCAGGGAGGTTTTTTGAAAAATACTTGGCCATTTTTCTCACTACTCATAGTCTCTGGAAACCTCACATGTTGCTGGAAGAAATACTCCCCTCCGAGCAAAAACGCTCACGGTCATTTCATGACTCGCGGCCTGAATCAGCACCTACCGCCGATATCAATTTTTTTTCCTTCCTACTAGATAGACCGGCCTTCTCGGCTGATACGTCTCGTGGAGCAACCGCCACCAGCATGCTGGCGCAGGCATCAGAACACCTCAACAAATCGACCGATGAACTATCCAAAAACCTGAAGGCGCTCGGTAAAAATAATAGCATCGACGCCGTACACAAATACACGGCTCAACTCTCAAACACGCTATTGACATCCCATGTCTTGGTCAAGAGCCTTGGCAAGACCGCTCAATGCATTGATAAAATTTGCAATCTTCAGTAGATAAATATGAGCCATCTCCTCTCTATCGCTTTTGCTTTATCTCTGAGCGTTATATTAGTCGGGTGCAGCGACCGTGTTGAATTACACCGTCAACTATCCGAGCAAGAGGCCAATGAAGTTATCGCGGAGCTTGCCGACAAACATATTCGCGCGCAAAAAGTTCCCGCGAAAGACGGCGTGGTGATTGTGCTCAATGCCACCGACATTGGTCGCGCGGTACGCACCTTAGAGGCTGCCGGCCTTCCCAAGGTATCCCGCACCACTATGGGAGATACCTTTCGAAAAGAAGGGGTCATTTCAACGCCGCTCGAAGAGCGTGCCCGATATATCTACGCATTGTCCCAGGAACTGGAAGCAACCCTGTCGAATATTGACGGGGTCATTATTGCCCGGGTTCACGTAGTGCTACCCGAGCGCATCGCGCCAGGAGAGCCAGTCCAACCCGCTTCGGCTTCAGTATTCATAAAGCACGACCCTCGACTTGACCCTGACAACATCCTCTCACGTGTTCGCAGAATGGTGTCCAGCAGTATTCCTGGCATGACTACGGTGACTGATAATCCGCAAAAGCTTACGGTTATATTCGTACCTGCCGCGGCCTATCAAGAAAGACAGAACTTGGTGTATTTCGGCCCATTTCTCATCCCCGGCGACGACCTTGGCTTTTGGCGTGCAAGCCTCACATTTTCAGTGATCGGTTTAGTGCTATCGGTGGTGGCCGCCGTATTGTTGCTCATCCGGCAAAAACAGCAAATGCAGAAACTGTCTACCGATGAACACTCAATCACCCCGTCCCATGTTGCCTAATCCCGCGCATTCGACGAGTGAGCAACTGGCATGGGTCCGATGGTGGGCATACCCCTGGAAATATTCGCATGCCGATTGGAGGTCCGACCCTGTGATCAATGCACTTTATCGCACAAAAGGTCTGGCAGCAGCCTCTATTAACGGCATTACACCATGCCTGCCTCCGCGACCCCACTCTACCGTGCTTCAAATTGCCCTTGCTTCTACCGAGCATCTCAATCTGATGCTCGCACTGATTCATAGCGTCCTCAACCCTGCCAGGGCAGTTCAATTGAGTCAAAGCGATTACTCGTGGTGTATGCGCTTAGCCCGAACATTGTTCCAAGGAGTACGAGTGCCTGAAGATAATCCGCTGCGATCAGTACGTTCATGGGTGGAACCTCTAACGTGGCAACGCCTCCGGTTGCGCTTTCCCTGCGAGCAAGTATGGGAAATAGAAGAAAAAGCGATTAATGCCGAGAGCCGGCACAGTCAATTGGACACCCTCTGCCAAGCCGCTGTATGGCGAACCATTGCAAGCGATAACGCGGGCCCTGGTCAAGAAGCATGGAGAAATGACAGTGCTGTGCAAGCATAGAATCGAGTTACACAAAAGCGCACCTGGCGTAGCGCAAACTCTAATTCCACGAGAAACGCTTTCAGACTTCACTCAAGCGCAAGACTTAGTGAATCGCGCAAACACACGGTCAAAAGAGCTGTTACATCAAGCAAAAATGAAGAGTGAAGCGTTGCTGGAGCAGGCAGCGCTTGAGGTGTGGAAACGCGCCGATGCCCAACTCGGACGTTGGGAGCGTGACCGTTTGGTAATGTGCCAAAGTATTGAACACTACGCGACGTCCGTTACGAACGAGGTGCTTCGTAGCCTGCTCGAAGAAACGCCTCACCCGAAACGTCTCGCAGCACTGATCAAACAATTGCTCGTAAGCCAAGTCCATGAAGTTAAGGCAACCCTCTTCTGTCACCCATTTGAAATTGACGAAATTGAGCAATATCTCTCCAAAAGTACATCCACTGTGTGGAAGCTGCAGCCGGACGAAATGATCACGCTCCAAACGCTGGTTTTGAAAACCGATGAGGGCGATTTTGTCATTAGCTGGAATTCAATGCTTGATAATTTTTTTAATAGAACTAAAACGCCATGAAGACAGCGCGTGCTGCTCTTTAAATTGCTCGTATCAATGGAACCATTTTGCAACAAAAAGCCACAAAAAAATACACAACAGGAGACCATTATGTATTTTTTCACCGACTTATCTGACCCGCTTTTCAGTAATGTTGAAAGAGTTAAAAAAAACTACACACACGGCAAAAAAAATCTTGAAGGGACATTTGAGGATGCGCGATTCTTCAAGCAAATTACGGGAGACATATTTTACGCCAAAATGGCGCTCAATGAATCTCTTCGCATTAACCACCTTATGATAAAAGCAACTATCGAAAGTGTGCCTTAAGTGCGGCAAATACTGACTAAATGGTTGCGCAGCGGTGACGAAAAAGTCACCTTGTCTGAAAACCACGACAACATTGTTCTGCAGCGTCATAACCACTGCCTGCTGGTGAAGGTCCAACTCCACCCGTCACCTTCGTCCTCACAACTTCAAATGTGGATGCGGCTGGGAGGATCAAGCCTGACTTACTTCGAAGGTACACTTTCCATGGATACACACGGCACTCTCTGGCTGATTCAATGCCTTCACAAAAAGCTGGAGCAAGTGCCGTTGGAACATTGTCTGGAAGCGCTGCTTAACCAACGTGATACTTGGCGAGCCGTGATTTCTCGCCTGTCGGCTTCAAAAAATTTCACTCCCACGTCGTTGCGTACGATCCCGTATTGACCAGAGAACGCTCAATGTATAACAAGACCCACAGGCTCAACAGCTTGCGCCTCACCTCGCCTGGCCTTTCAAACAAACGATGCCACTTGTACGGTTTGATCTTGCTTTCCTGGTTGCTGATCGCCGGAGGATACGCCCAAGCCGCAATCCCCCCCGAGTGGAAAAACACCGCCTACGCCTATGAAGCCGAACATAAACCTTTACGTGACGTACTCGAAGACTTCGCCCAGACCTTTGGCACGCAACTGCAAATCGAGGGCCTGCTGGAAGGCGACGTCAATGGCAAGATCCGCGCGAATACTCCGCAATCCATGCTGGACAGGCTGGGCGTTGAGCACCGTTTTCAGTGGTACCTCTACAACAACACCCTGTTCATCAGCACGCTGGACCAGCAGGAGTCCGCGCGCCTGGAAGTCTCGTCGGAGACAATCGCCGACCTCAAAAAGGCCCTCACCGACATTGGCCTGCTCGACAGCCGTTTCGGCTGGGGCGAGTTGCCGGAAGACGGTGTTGTACTGGTCTCCGGCCCCAAGCGCTATATCGAACAGATCAAGCTGTTCAGCAGCCAACGCCGCTCGCCGGATGAAAAACAGAGCGTGCTGAGCTATCCGTTGAGATTTGCCAATGCGGCGGACCGCCATATGGATTATCGCGGCGAGAAGCTCACCGTCCCCGGCGTCGCCACCATTCTGCAGCAGCTGCTGGAACCGCGCTCCACTTCCTCGCTCTCTGCACTGAACCAACGCCCTGCCGCCCAACCGGCTCCACTCATGCCAAACGTACCCCGGTTGGGTAATCCGCTGCTGGGCCAAATGCTCGGAGCCAATGGCAATCCAGGACAATTGGACACAGGCCCGACGCTGACTTCACGTGCCCCGGTATCCCGCAGCCGGATACGCGTCGAAGCCGATGTGCGTAATAACGCGGTGCTGATCTATGACCTGCCGGAACGCCAAGCCATGTACCGTGAGTTGATTACCCAACTTGACGTCGCGCGCAAACTGATCGAAATCGATGCGATCATTCTCGATATCGAGCGCACGCAACTGCACGAATTCGGGGTGAGGTGGGGCTTTCAGAACAGTCGCTTCCGGGGTGGCGTCAACATGGCACCCGGCACCTCGTCACAGGTGTCGATTCGAGACCGTGACCGTTTCAGCGCCGATATCCGTGCGCTGGAAGCCAAGGGGCTGGCGACCATGGTCTCAAACCCTTCGGTGCTGACCCTGGAAAACCAACCAGCGGTGATCGACTTCAATCGCACCCAGTACCTGACGCCCGGCAGCGAATACGCCACCATCCTGCCGGTCACCGTGGGCACCAGCTTTCAAGTCGTGCCCAGGGTCACCACCAGCCGCGGCGTCCACCAAATCCATCTGGCGGTGGATATAGAAGACGGTAATTTCGACGAGAGCAACCCCGATCCGAACCACCTTGATGTACGGCGGGGCAAGGTCAGCACCCAAGCCGTGATGCAAGAAAAGCGTTCGCTGGTCGTCGGCGGTTTCCATGTCACGACCAATACCGACAAGCAAAGCAAGATTCCTCTGCTGGGGAATATTCCGCTGTTGGGCAAAGCGCTGTTTTCTTCGACCGAACGCCAGAACAATAGGCGTGAACGCTTATTCATTCTCACGCCACGGGTCATCGGCGACCAGGACGACCCGTCGCGCTATTTGCCGCAAGCCGACCAGGCTGAATTGCAAGCTGCGCTCACGCCACTGGCCAGGCGCTATGACCCTCACGCGCCGGTGATCAAGCGCAGCGAGATAATCGGCACTCTGGCACGCCTCGTCACCGGGGAAGTGCCCAAGGCCTTCAAAGCGGCGCCGATGCCGCTGGGGCTCAACACCTTGTGCAGCACCCGTGACTTGCTGGCATTGAATACCGAACGCAGCCAGTGGTTCGCCGGCCCGGAGTACAACGTGGCAGTCGTGGTGCTGCGCAACCAGTTCAACCGAAATGTGCGAATTGATGAAAAGGAATGCAGCAACTCACAGACTCTGGCAGTCACCGTGTGGCCGCGCTCCTGGCTCAAGCCGGGTGAAGAGGCCGAGGTATTTATCGCCATGCGTCCCGTGGTGAAAGATGAACACCTCAGTGTGCCACGTCCGTCGTTGATCACTTCTGATAAAAAGGCTAAGCCATGAAACTCAAACTCTTGTGCATGACCCTGATCGGCGCAGCGGTGCTCATCACCGGGTGCACGCCCACCTGCAAAGGCGACTCGTGCTCACGCCCGCAATCGAGCAAAGACAAGATGGTGATCTGGTGGCCGCCGCAGATGCGCGTCGAGCCCGGCCCTGCCGGCGAGCGGGCGGACTACCAGACAGTATCGCTGGAACGGTGAGGCATCAACCTATGCCCGACGATACACGACAGGCATTTCTGGACAACCTGGCGAGCGGCTTTGCCGCTCAGCTGTCCCTCGCGCCCGGGATCAAGATCTGCGCATTGCAGGCGGGAAACCGGCCGGGAGTGGCCCTGCAAGTGACTCGCGAAGCCGTGCAGGCCGGGCAGCTGCGGCGCATATTGGAACGACGCTTCGAGCAGGCGTTGGTATTTGACGGCTGTTTTGTCTACCTCAATGCCCAGAGCGCTCTGGTGATCTGGCACGCCATGCCGGCAAACAACAGTGAACTCGACAGAATCCTCAGCCGGATGCTGTCGCTGGCCGGTCTGCAAGCCCTGGACTCGCCTCCAAGCCGCTGATCAACGCTGCTCAAGCTCTGGCAACTCCAGGGTTTCGCGCTTGGCGTCGTCATCCAGCTCACGCAGGGTACGGTAGATCAGAGCCACAGCCTGCAAAGTTTCACGAGGGATGCTGGCCCCCAGTTTTTTCGTGTAGAGCGTGCGGGCCAGCCATACACACTGGATCACCGGCACATCGGCCACCTTGGCGCGGTGGATCAATTTGCGCGCTTCGTCGTCCGTGCCTTTGCTCACCAGCATTGGCAGCGGCGTCTTGCCAGGGCGGTAATACAGGGCCACGGCAAAGTGTGTCGGGTTGACAACCAGCATGTCGGACTCCTCCAGCTTGGGCAGCTTGACCTTCGGTTCTTCCTGCGCCAGTTGGTAGGCCAAGGAGCGCCGCTGGCCTTTGACATGGGGGTCGCCTTCCATGTCCTTGTACTCTTTGACGACCTCTACTTGGGTCATGCGCATGCGCTTGGCGAAAAAGTGCTTCACCATGGCCAAGTCGATGAGTGCCAGTACCAGCAGCATGCCTAGACACACATGCAGCAGGTGGCGGAACAGCGCGATCAGCGCAAGAATGTAACTTTGCAGATCACTGGTGGCCAGAGTGATCAGCGTGCCCAATGAGGGTTGGATCACCACATACAAAATCAACGCGATCAGGCAGGCTTTCAGCACGCTCATCAGCAGGTTCATCAACTGCTGGGCCGAGAACATTTGCTTGATTTGGCTGATCGGGTTGAGACGATTGAAATCCAGCTTCAGCATCTCTGGTGCAAACAGCATCCCGAACTGCATCCAACTGCTGATCAGCTTGGCGGCTATCGCTACCCCGGCCATCAGCAAAGCGAATAAGAAAAACACCACCACCCCTTCAAACAGCACCTCCTGCAACGCTTGCATAAAAGGCTGGTCCAGGCGCGATATCGGCATCAGCATCAATTGCTGGAAGCGCTGCAAGCTGGTTTCGGCAGTGGCCAAGGCAATCTCGCTGATGGCCGTGAGCCCCATTAGTTTTGCGACATCCTGACTTTGCGCGACCTGACCTTTCTTGCGTTGGTCTCGCAGTTTCTTGGCGGAAGCCGGATGCTTTTTTTCGCCGGAATCACTCATGGATTAGCGACCGTGATCAACAGCCCCAGTGAATGTTTGAGGTCGCCCAGCAGCCCCAGGCGTCCGACGACAAGGTTCTGCAGCAGCTCAAAGTACAGCAGCAGAATACCCAGGCCCGCTAGACATTTGACCGGTGGCGCCAGGGTACTGACTTGTAACTGCTGGCTATAAACCCCGAGCAGCGCGATACCGAACTCCAACAACAGCAACACCGCGATAAAGGGTGCGGCATAGAGCAGCATGTGTGTGAAGGTATCGCCAAGCACGCCGACAAACACATGCATGCCATTGGCTGCGGGCAGTGGAAACCACACAGTAGGTGGCCAGATATGATAACTGTCCCAGATGACCTGGGTCAGCGTCCCCAACCCAAGACTGACCATCAGCAGGAAGATCGCCAGTTGCTTGAACAAGTGCCCGATTGGCGTCGCATCCGGCCCCAGCGATGGGTTGAGCTGGCCCCCCGCCAAGGCGCCGCGTTGGTTGTCCAGCAGCGCGCCCACCGACTCGAACATCCAGAACGGCATTGCCAGCAGCACCCCCAGTAAAATGCCGAGGGCCACCTCCTTGAACATCAGCGCACCCAACATCATTACTGAATAGTCCTGACCTGCCAACGCGGCATGGATACCCGGCGCCGGCATGAGCGCCAGGACCATCACCAGGGTATGTCGCAGCATGCCCCGTATGTGCTGAAAACAGAAAGCCGCCACCAGGATGCCACAGGGGTAGATGCGCGCCATGCCGATAATCAGGCTAGGTAGATATTCGAGATAAAGCAGCACGGCAGCGCCTCAATTCAGGGCCGAACGGCCGATCATGTCGAAAGTCAGGTTAATCAACTGGATCAACTCAACGCCAATCCAACGGCCAGTCATGATCAGCGTGACCCCCACCGCCACCAGCTTGATGCCAAAGGGCAGCGTTTGGTCCTGCACCTGCATCAATGCCTGCACCAAAGACGTCAGCACGCCGACCACCACCGCAACGATCAACGGCGGCGCCGACAATACGACCACCAGCAACATGCCCTGCTTGAATAACACGATGGGTTCCATAAGCCTCTCAGAGATAGGAAAGGAACAAGCTGTCGAGCAGACGCGACCAGCCGGACACCATCACGAACAACAGCAGTTTGAGCGGCAGCGAGATCGTCATCGGCGAGACCATTTGCATTCCCAGCGCCAACAGCAGGTTGGAGACGATAAGATCGATGACGATAAAGGGAATGTAGATCAGAAAGCCGATCTCGAATCCCGCCTGCAGTTGCGACAGCACAAATGCAGGGATCAGCAGGATCAGGTCTTCGCGCTGCACCTCCTGCGCCATTTTCGCCGGCCACAGACGCGCGGTGTTTTCCAGCAGGTGCGTAAGCACATCCGGATCGATATTGCGCACCATGAAGGCACGCAACGGTTTGATCGCCTCATTGCCTGTATCCAGGAGCGTTTGCACATTGCTCAAGTCCAGAGGCGAGGCTTTGACGTTCTCGGCGATCTCATACCCCACTGGGGCCATGATAAACAGCGTGGCTGCCAAAGCGATGCCATTGACGGCCATACCCGGCGGCACCTGCTGCACGCCGATGGCGTTACGGGTGATCATCAGCACAATCACGATTTTGAGGAACGCAGTGCAGACGATCAACAGCATCGGCATCAACGATAATGCCGCCAGAAATACCGCCAGGACCAAGGGGTCCAACCCTTGGAGTATCATCGTCCGAACATCACACGGGACAACTGCAAGCCCAGACGCCCGTCGACTTCCACCAACTGCCCCTGGCCGATCGGCCGGTCGCCGTAATAAAGCCCGGCCATGCCCGGGGCATAACCGGCAATGCCCAACACCGCACCGGGCACCAGGTTGCGCAACTCGCCCAGGCTCAGGTTCAGCGTACCGCAGCGCACGTTCAGCGCCATGCTCAGCTCATCGAACGGCTCGTGACCGAATACATCCACCACGGGCTCGTCCTCCTCATCCCCAGAGTAATGGGGGGCTATAAATGTTTCGTCCACAGACGCGTCCTCGATTGAAGTAAGGGTCAGGCACAACGGCCCGCTGTCATCGTCAATGCACCCGTGCAGTCGTCGGGTGCCCACCTGCAGGAAGCCATTGCCTTGGGCGCAAAAGAAAGTCTGCTCAAGCACCAGCACATCACCGGGCCGCAGGCTACGAGCTTGCTCGATCGGTAACTGCACGCGCCCAAGGACTACCGCAATGGCCAGTGGAAAAGACGCTGGCAGCGGCCCGGCCGTGGCACGCCATGGCCCGGCGTCGCACAATGCCAGGAAGCTCTCGGGGGTCAGCCACATATAACCCTCGACCCGGGACGCCTCCAGGGCCACGGTGAGTCGACAACCAAACGATTTGGGTCGTGGGGCCTCAAGCAACCGCACGTAGCCCAGCAGCGCTTTCACCTGAGGGCTCAGGTGATGCTGGAACAGCGCCCAGAACCAGGAGTCCGGATCGTTACCGGCAGGAGCCAACGTCACCGGGCACTCACCCAACAGGCTGAGCAACGGTGCCGCATCGGCAAACGCAAGCACGCCGCACGCGGTTTCAAAGCACACCGCATTGCCCGTCGTCGGAGTATGGCCGGGTTCAAGCCGTAACTCTCCACGCTGCTGGGCCACCTGAAACGGCAGGCAAAGGCCACGCCCCAGCCGGTGACGCGCGGCAACCGTGTCGCTCTTGATCGAAGGCAAGCTCAGCAGCGGCATAATCATGCGTGGCCGACAGTGGACAGGTGCAGGCTGACCGGCTGACCCAGCTGCACTGCGAGCCGGTCCTCACAAGGTTGCCGCACGTCGCTGAGCCAGCGCGCCGTCGCCTCCTCTTGCGCTTCCAGGCCAATGCTCCAGGCGCCCTGCTCGCGGCAAACGCGGGCGTTGATCCGCCCCAGGCGAGGCAGGTACAACACTGCCTGAAGCGGCCACTGTGAGACAGCTTGAATACGAGGCGCCAACTGTTCGGCGAGCACCTGGATCATGGCAACACTGTCCAACCCCTTTGTTCCAGACAGCGATGCGTTCGCACCTGAGCCGTCACCGTCATCAGACCACAACTGGGCGAATAACCTCGTCAATTCCGCGGGCACCACGCCAGCTTTTCCCCACTCAAGGTCCTCTCGTGCTTCACGCAGGCGTGGACGCTCAGCGGGCCTATCGGAAACCTGTTTCATGTCGGCTCCTGCGCTAGTAAAAGGGATAACTCCTGAAGCTTTTCCACCTGCCGTAGGCATTCGGTAACCTGTTTCTGGGCGCTGCCGATGCGGGTCTGCTTTTCTTCCTGCCGCCCCTTCAACGCCTCCAACTGCTTCATTTCGCGTCGAGTGCTGGCAGACAACGAACGCTCCTGTGTTCCCCAGGATTTCAGCGCCTGCAGGGTCAGGACCTGGCCCTGATGCTGGCTAAGCAACCGGGCACTTTGCAGGGCCTCTTCCTGCCGCGTTTGCTCCAGGGCATCCTGGGCCTGCCGGATATGTTCAAGCAGGGCCTGCTGGGCCCGCTTCGCCTCACGCAAGGCACGCTCGGCTCGATCCGCCCGGTGCCGGCGCAGGCGTCGCAGCGTCTCGACTTCACCGAGCAGGCCATCAGAAAGGGACATGGGTGGTCAGCTCCTTGAGTTGGTCCAGCGTCGCCATCATCGGCGAGGGCTCGCGTAAGTCCTGGCGCAGGAAGTTATCGACCGCCTGGCGACTATCAACGGCCAGGTCAGTCAAGGCATCGCTGCCCGGCTGGTATTCCCCCAGCTTGAGCATCAATTCGATCTGCTGATAGGCCGACAACAGGCGTCGCAATGCCGTACCCGCCTGGATATCCGCAGGTTCGGCGACGTTGCTCAGGATCCTCGACAAGCTCGCCAGCACATCCACCGCCGGGTAGTGCCCACGCTCCGCCAACTTGCGAGACAGCACGATATGGCCGTCGAGCAGCGAGCGAACTTCATCGGCCACCGGGTCGTTCATGGAGTCTTGCTCGATCAGTACGGTATAGATTGCAGTGATCACACCCTCACGGGTCAAACCAGCGCGCTCTACAAGCCGCGGCAACAGGCTGTACACCGAAGGCGGCAGGCCACCGCGGCCTAGAGGTTCGCCTGCGGCCAGGCCGATTTCGCGTTGGGCACGGGCGAAACGGGTCAGGGAATCAATCAGCAGCAATACCCGTTTTCCCTTGCGCCGAAAGCCTTCAGCCAATGCGGTGGCCGTAAAGGCTGCACGTGCCCGCTCCATGCTGGAGCGGTCGGAGGTGGCGCACACCAGTACCGCCTTGGCGCGCAGTTGCTCGTCGAGCTCATGATCGAGAAACTCACGCAACTCCCGGCCCCGCTCGCCGATCAGGCCGAACACGATGACATCGCAGTCCACGTTACGGGCGATCTCGGCCAACAACGTGGTCTTGCCGCACCCCGCACCAGCGAACAGCCCCACGCGCTGGCCTTCTCCGAGCGTCATCAGGCCATCGATGGAACGCACGCCAGTGGGCAGGGCGCGGTTGATCCTGGGGCGCTCAGTGGGCAACGGCGCTTCACACAAAACCGCGCTGGTGTCCGGCAGGTCAGCCTCGACAAACGCACTAGGGCCATCTCCCGTAATCGGCCGCCCAAAACCATCCAGCACCTGGCCCAGCAATGCCTCGCTGACCTGCACCCGATGCGACACCCCCAGGCGCTCCACGCCGGCGCCCACCCGCACGCCCTCCAGGTTGCCCAGGGCACTGAGCACCGCATCCTGTTGGTCGAAACCGATGATCTCGGCCAGCATGTAGTCGCCCGGCTTTTTCTCGACCTGGCACAAATCACCGATGCGCGCCTGAGGTAGTCGACACTGCAGCAACATGCCATTCACGCGCTGGATTCGGCCCCGCATCGTCACGGGCGCGAAGGTGGCCAATGACTGGGCCTGGCGCTGCTGCCAAACGTCGAGACGCGCTTGCAGTTCGGTGTTCACCAGCGCACCTCATAACGCTGTTTGCCATCGAAAACCACTTTGCTGTTGTCGATCAGCACCAGGCGCAAGCCTTCCACTTCATCCCCGACAAAAAGCCTGCTGCCCTCCTCCAGCACCACGTGGCCATTGGGCCCGCCCACGATCTGCACAATCTTGAACGGCAGGGTTCCATCACGCGCGCGCACACGGCTGATCACCGGCACCTCGCTGTCGAACTGCTCGCCAAAACGGCTGAGCATGCGCGCAACCAGATCCACGTCATCCTGTGACACATCCCCGCTGAGCGCGACTTGCCCATTGATCAATTCCAAGCTGACCCGCTGGCTCAACTCCCGTTCGTTGAGCATCTTCAACAACTGCTGGCGAACCTCGAACGGTGAGGCCAGCTCAGGTTTTTGCACCACGGGCGGCATCAAGGAAGCCTGGGCTTCTGGCTCCCCAGTGGACGCCATGCCTACTACGATGAAGATGATCGTGATCACCAGCACCAGGCTGATCAGGCGCTTCTGCTGCGATTGCGTGATGGTCGATAACTTAAGCTCCCGCGCCGTCTCGTTGACCTGTGGTGACATCGAAGGGGCAGGATCTGTGGGCTGGGGCCAGGGTTCATCGGCCGAGGTGACACACAGCCGCACGGGCCCCACCGAAAACGTGACATTCAGTGCCAGGTGTGCAATCTGTGCCAACGTCTGGCCACTGCCATCCTGCAACAATCCCGCCTCGGCCTGCACCGACCAGTTCGATTCGATGAGCCGCAGCCGCGCATGCTGCTCTGCGATGCCTGGATCGGTCAGCACCAAGTCAGCATCGGCGCTGGCGCCGATGCTCCATTGCTCGCCAAACAAGGGCAGCGCAGCGCCCTGATGGTGCCCATCAAGCACCCGCAGCTCGAACATCATCTAACCCTCCGTTCCGGACATGACCAATCCCTCATGCCGCCGCACCACGCACCAGTTCGTCCTGGCCAAGGTCGAAGCGTCCCAGCACCTTGACCTTGGAAACGCTGCTCAGCTCGCTAAAGGACAGCACCGGCACGTGGTTGAATTCTTCCACCAACAAAGTACGCAGAGGGCTGCGCAAATCCTGCGCCACCAGCATGACGCTCTTGACTTTCGGGCGCACGGAAAAGGCTTGATTGAGCAGCCCGACCAACGCTGCGCTATGGTTTTCATCGAGGGCGAAGAACACCCCGGTCTGGGTTTGGCGTAGCGCTTCACGCAGGATGTTTTCGGTCTGCGGCGACAGCAACCAGGCATGCAGACCGTCGGCTTCGCTGTACTGGTGGTAGATCTGTGCTTTAAGCGCAATGCGCGCGTAGTCGGCCAGCGCGTCCGGCTCACGTTCATGCTGACCGTACTCGATCAGCGACTCGACAATCAGCCGCACCGCCCGCAACGGTACGCCTTCGCTGGCCAGGCGTTGCAGCACCGCCGAAAAGCGTGACAGTGGCATGATCCGCTGCAGCTCCTGCACCAACTCCGGCTGGTTGTGCTCCAGCCAGCTGAGGATCGACTTGCTTTCCTGAACCCCCAAAAACTGCGGCCCGCTGAACATCATGGCCTGCTTCATGCGCTCAACGATCAGACTCGCTGCGGTGAAGCGCTCCAATTGCGGGTCATCGAGCAGCGGGTCATCCGGTGCCAGCCAGATCCAATCCTGCTCATCGCGCTCCGCAAGCCCAGGGATGCCGTGCTCCGGCTCAACCGTCAGCGCTTTGCGCTCAACCGCTACATGGTTGACAACCGACGCCTTGACCATCGGCACCTCATGTACGCAAAAGCGCATTTCGTCATCGGCCAGAGAGTCATCGAGCTCAACCTCGAACGGTGGAAGTGTCAGGCCAATGTTGGCGACCATCGCATTGCGGGCCTGGCGAATCGAATGAATAAGATCCGTCACTTCGGGGGTGCCCCGCAGGACCGGAGAAAACTGCAGCAAGTACGGCCTCGACGGGTCGAACCCGCGCAGATCCTCACGGCCGTTTTCTTCGGGACGCACCGCTTCGGCGACTTCAGCTTTGGGTTGCTCCTGCCGTTGACGCTGGCGAATCAGGTAGTACCCCAAGCTGCCGGTTATCAAGGCTATGAGAATAAACACCCCTGTAGGCATGCCGGGTACCGCGGCAAATGCAAGCATCCCCACCGAGGCGATCACCCAGCTCTTGGGCTCGCTGGTCATTTGCCGGGCAATTTCGGCGCCCATGTTGCTGATGCCCTTGCGCCCGTCCGGTGCCACACGGGTGATGATCATGCCGGCGGTGAGGGAAATCAGCAGTGCCGGAATCTGCGCAATCAGGCCATCGCCGATGGTCAGTACCGAATACAGCGCCATTGAATCGGCAGCGCTCAAGCCGTGCTGGAACATGCCCGTAGAGAAGCCTCCCAACAGGTTGACCACGACGATAATCAGTCCGGCGATGGCATCACCCTTGACGAACTTCATGGCACCGTCCATGGCTCCAAACAATTGACTCTCACGGGACAACTGCTCGCGCTTGTCCCGCGCCTGTACGCCATCAATCAGGCCCGCACGCAGATCGCTGTCGATGGACATCTGCTTGCCGGGCATCGCATCCAGGCTGAAACGCGCCGCCACTTCGGCCACCCGCTCGGAACCCTTGGTGATCACCAGGAAGTTGACCAGGGTCAGGATCAGAAAGATCACCATACCCACGGCCAGATTGCCGCCGACCACAAAATTACCGAACGCCTCGACGATGTCACCGGCGTCCTGCTCCAGCAGGATCAAGCGCGTGGTCGCAATCGATAGCGCCAGACGAAACATAGTGGTCAACAGCAAAATCGACGGGAACGACGAGAATGCCAGCGGCCCCGGCAGGTAAAGCGCCAACACGATCAGCAGGCACGAGATGCAGATATTAAGCGCGATCAGAATATCTACCAGCCAGGTGGGCAGCGGCACGATAAAGATGAAAACAATGGCCATCACCACCACGGCGCCCAATACTTCGGCGCGCTGCGCCACCTTGAGCAAAACGCGGTTGATGACCGAAAGCGCTGTCACGGCAGCGCCCTCAGCTCAATCGGCAAACCTGCAGGTCCACGTGTAACCCGATCCAGCTCTCCCATCACCGCCAGGAAAATACGCAGGGCCTCCTCACGTACTCGTTTATCGGTCCATACCGCCAATGGCATTTGCTGGACCAAGGGATAAAGCGCATTGAGCGACACCAGCTTCCGGGCGTCAGTACCACCGGCCAGTTCATCGCCGACCTGCAGAATTTCAGCCGCCGTGATGCCGATGCCGGCGAAATTCAATAGGCGCTGCAGCAGGCTCGTCGCGTCGAGACTGATACCCAGGCGCTGGACCAGCGCTTGACAACCCGCCAGCACCCCGCCCAACTGCCCGCAGCTCTGCAAGCCCAGTAACAAGCTGCGCAATAGAGGTGTCGGCATTGACGACACTGTGGCCGCGATGTCGTCTGCCAAGGCTTTTCGCATCACCTTGAGCCCGTCGGCAAACCGTTCGCCACCGTATACACCCAGCAACGCCTGCATCATTGTTGCCAAGGATTGTCGCGTAACCACACTGGCGTAGTAGAGCGTACGCAGCGCCTGGCGCTCTTGCGGGTCGGTACTGGCCGCTTGCATTGCCAGGGCGATGTTCAGGCCGGCCTGAATCTCCCCTTTGAAACTGACCTGCAGCTTGGCAATAGCATCACGTGCCAAGGTCGCTTCGGAGGGGCGAGCCTCCTTATCAGCCTGGGCCGCCACATACTCGAGCACCACGAACGCGCGCGCGGGGTCGCCCTCGGAAAGCGCCAACAACTCATTAACGTCAGCACCCTGGCGCAACGCCTCCCTGGTCAGCAAACACATGATTGCCAGGCCCCTCTTGGCGGGGTGCCCCAACTGACGATACAGCTCCGTCATCTGTTCGATCGGAGCCACGCGTACGCTCAACTTGCGCTGACTCAGTGCTTGACTGTTGTTCGCCACTTCCTCGTTGAACAGGTGAGCGAGTACATCCACGCCACTGACGGGCTCTTGTTTAGGGGGCTGGGTGATAGCAGGTGGGTCCTGTTGTTGGACCTTTTGCGCACCGGAAGAGGGTTCGATCATGGACAAACCTGAACAGAAAGAGTGTTTCCCTAGGTGGCAAGGGCAGCTCAAACAGTTCCATCCCTTTGGATCCCACAACGAATTTGAAAGGATTTGCGCAGCCTTTCACTGCTCATTGCCAATCACGGCACAACATGACAGCGTTTCTAGATATTTATTTATATAAATCAGTGCTTTATAGAGCTGACCTCCTTGGCATAGCCAGTGCAATAGGGGTTGCCGTCGATACACCTTTTCGACAGCGTCTACTCCAAGGAAATAATCATGAATAGCCCTATTGAAGCTTTAGTGCACCTCGTTGGCAGCTCGCCTCAATTCATGCTTCACCTGACAGACGACCAACAGAAAAAACTCCGTCGCTTCATTCACAAACGCGTGCTCAACCCGGAGGATGCGGATGACCTTCTACAATTGACCTACCTGGAAGCCTGGCGCAATCGCGAGCGTTTCAGTGGCACCGCAACGCTCAGCACCTGGATGTGCGGCATTGCACAGAACCTGATCCGCAATCACTTTCGACGCCTGTATGCCAAGCCCGCGCATTGCGAGTTCGATGAGTCGCTGTGGCACGGGCAGGAAGAACACAACAGCCTGGACTGGGAATTTGAGATCAACCGGCGCCTGGAAAACACCCTCAGCGCTATTGATCACTTACCAGCAGAGATGCGTAAAACCTTATACGCCTCGCTGGAGACCGACGGCAGCTATCAAGACACTGCCGATGTTTTGGATATACCTATCGGCACCGTTCGCTCGCGCCTGTCTCGGGCACGTGAGCAACTCAAGCGGGTCACTCACAATACAATGCATCAGTAATCTGATTTAACCGGTCAAGCGTTGGGCGACAGGGATATCTGCCCAACATCTTTTGGCGTGGCACGATGGAAATCGTTCGCAAGTGCCGCCCGATCCAAAACCATCCGCTCTTGTCGCGGCGATCACGCTCTACTCCCCGCCCCACACTCTGATGATCAAGCCTGCATCTAGAAAGGATCGGGTTGACGCATGAGAGGCGTACATCCCCCTGCCGCCCGTCGCCCAAAGCAGCACTTTCCGATAAACAGTTGAAAGCGTAGAAAAAATTTCGACAAAAAGGCTTGACGCATTGCCGTTCCAGGCGAATAATGCGCGCCACTTGGCTACATAGCTCAGTTGGTTAGAGCATAGCATTCATAATGCTGGGGTCCGGGGTTCAAGTCCCTGTGTAGCCACCAAGTACTAAAAACGGCTTACCGAAAGGTAGGCCGTTTTTTTATGCGTGCAAAAAAACTCCCCAACTGTATTTTGACGCTCCCCCACCCCACTGTTAGTGTCCAGCCTCTCTTCACACACGGAGTGCCTCACGGTG
This sequence comes from Pseudomonas khavaziana, assembly GCF_036704165.1. NCBI lineage: Bacteria > Pseudomonadati > Pseudomonadota > Gammaproteobacteria > Pseudomonadales > Pseudomonadaceae > Pseudomonas > Pseudomonas khavaziana. Next base: position 1,033,992 of record NZ_CP129946.1, on the reverse strand, counting down.
AAACTGGATATCTACCAGGTCGACGCCTTCAGCCAACACCCCTTCGGCGGCAACCCAGCGGCGGTGTGCCCGCTCACCGAATGGCTGCCCGACGAGCAACTGCAGAATATCGCTGCGGAAAATAACCTCTCCGAAACCGCATTCTTCGTACCCCGTGGCGACTTCTATGAGTTGCGCTGGCTCACTCCCGAAGTCGAGGTGGACCTGTGCGGCCATGCCACGTTGGCGGCGGCATGGGTATTGATCCATAAGCTGGCCGATGCACCCGAAGTGCTTCGTTTTGCCACCCGCAGCGGCGAGTTACGGGTGACACGCAATGGCGATGAATTGGCGATGGATTTCCCGGCCAAACAGCCTGAGCGCTGCGAGCCGCCGAGCGGGATGTTAAGTGCGTTGGGAATTGAAAATGCCGAGGTGTTTGGCACCGATGACTACATCGTGCTGGTGGAAGATGAAGCGCAGGTGGCGGCGCTCACGCCGGATTTCGCGCGTCTCAAGGGCCTGCCGAAACGAGGGATTACAGTTACCGCCAAAAGCACTCGGTTTGACTTTGTCTCGCGCTGGTTCGGGCCGAACGTGGGGGTCAATGAAGACCCGGTCACCGGCTCGGCGCACACCTCGTTGGCACCGTTCTGGGCCGAGCGCCTGGGTAAATCTCAGTTGACCGCCGAGCAAGGCGGCCAGCGCAAGGGCCAGTTGCGTTGTGAACTTAAGGGTGAGCGCGTGATTATTTCCGGTAAGGCCGTGCTGTATATGCAAGGCACGATTTATCTGTAAAAAGCAGTTCCCCAAGGACAACAGACCCTTCTCAAAATGAACGGAGTTCAGCGCGTGTTTTTGATTTCCCGCCGCCACCTGACGGTCATCGCGACAGCCCTGGCCCTTGCGGCCTGCCACACTGCCGTCACCGAACTACCACCGGCTCCGGAGCTGGGGTCGGGCTATCGCACCGACCTGAGCACCCGCCACGCCGAACGCCACATGGCCGCCGCCGCCAACCCGCTGGCCGCCGAAGCCGGGCGTGAGATGTTGCGCCAGGGCGGCTCGGCCATCGATGCGGCGATTGCCATGCAGGCGGTGCTGACCCTGGTGGAACCGCAGTCTTCCGGCATCGGTGGCGGTGCGTTCATCATGCTGTGGGATGGGCAAAAGGTACATGCCTACGACGGCCGCGAAACCGCGCCGGCGGGTGCGACCGAGCGCCTGTTCCTGAACGCCGACGGCACGCAGATGGCCTTCACCGATGCACAGATTGGCGGGCGCTCGGTGGGCACGCCGGGGGTATTGCGCGCGCTTGAGATGGCGCACAAAAAGAGCGGCCACCTGCAATGGGCCAAGCTGTTCGAGCCGGCGATCCGCCTGTCGGAGCAAGGCTTCGCCATCTCCCCGCGCTTGCACAGCTTGATCGCGGCTGACCGCTTTATCGCACAATCGCCGGAAATGGCGGCGTACTTCCTGAATGCCGACGGCTCGCCAAAAGCCACCGGCACGCTGCTGAAAAATCCAGCGCTGGCCGCGGTGTTCAAGCGCATCGCCAAGGAAGGGCCGGACGCGCTGTACCATGGGCCGATTGCCGATGAGATTGCACGCAAGGTGCAGGGCAATCGCAATGCCGGCAGCTTGTCCGTGGCCGACCTCAAGAGCTACAGCGCCAAGGAACGCGCACCGTTGTGTACCGACTACAAACAGTGGAAGGTCTGCGGCATGCCGCCGCCTTCCTCGGGCGGGATTGCCGTGGCGCAGATCCTTGGGACTTTGCAGGCACTGGAAACCCGCGACCCTCGCTTGGCTATCGCACCGATGACACCGATCAAGAGTGCCTCGCCAGCCGGGCTTGAGCCGACACCCGAAGCGATACATTTGATTGCCGAGGCCGGGCGCCTGGCCTTTGCCGATCGTGCGCTGTACGTGGCCGATGCGGACTTTACCCCCGTACCGGTTGCCGGTCTCGTCGCGCCCAATTACCTGGCCCAGCGCGCCGCGCTGATCGGTGAACGCAGCATGGGCGTGGCCAAGCCCGGCCAACCCGCTGGCGTGCAGGTGGCCTATGCGCCAGACCGCTCGCCGCTGCGCATCTCCACCTCGCAAGTGGTGGCGGTGGACGATCAGGGCGGAGCGGTGTCGATGACCACCACGGTGGAAGCGGCGTTCGGTTCCCATGTGATGGTGCAGGGCTTTTTGCTCAACAACCAGATGACCGACTTCTCGTTCATTCCCGAAGAAAACGGCCAGCCTGTAGCCAACCGCGTGCAACCCGGCAAGCGCCCGCGCTCAGCCATGGCGCCGACCTTGGTGTTCGACCGCCAGACGGGTGAGCTGCTCGCTACCGTCGGTTCACCAGGCGGTTCGCAGATCATCGAATACGTGAGCAAATCCCTGGTAGCCATGCTCGACTGGAAACTTGATCCCCAAGCAGCCATCAGCCTGCCAAATTTCGGCAGCCGCAACGGGGCCACGGAGTTGGAAACTGGTCTGTTCAGCCCCGCGCTGAAACAGGCACTCAAGGACAAAGGTCATGCCCTCAGCGAAATCGAGATGACCAGCGGCGTGCAGGCCATCGTGCGCACAAGGGATGGCCAGGGCAAGGTGTCGCTGAGCGGCGGCGCCGACCCTCGGCGCGAAGGCGAGGCGCTGGGCGACTAGGGTGTTTTGATCAAAGGAGAATGCACGGTGCACAAAGCCCATAGCCTCAATGCCCTCCCCGGCGTCGATCACGGTTTTTGCTCGATTGATGATCCCCTGCGACCCGATGACATGTTCATTTGCAAACAAGTGCACAGCGCGTCGGTGATCGAGTGGCAACCGGGTCAGTTGGCCAACACGATTGAGGCCGACGGGGTGCTCACACACAGCCGCCAGCCGATTGCGGTCATCACGGCCGATTGCTTGCCCATTCTGATCGCAGGCGGTGAGTGGGTAGCGGCCATCCATGGCGGCTGGAAGGGCTTGCAGCGCGGAATCATCGACAATGCCGTGCAGCGCTTCATAGATAAAGGCATTACCGCAGACCAACTGCGAGTAGCGATTGGGCCGTCGATCAAACCGTGCTGCTATGAGGTGAGCGCGGCGTTTATTGCCGAGTTCCAAGCCGATCAAGGCCACGTTTGGCAGCACGGCCAGGCGCCCTGGAGCGTTGAGCAACCGACACCGCTACAAGCCCCGCACATTACACCGCCCCATGCCAGGCAAACAGGAAGTGCCTGGTTTGATTTGAGCGGGTATGGGCTGCTGTTGCTGCAAGCGGCGGGGGTAAAGGGCGAGCATATCGAGGTGAGTGACGTGTGCACCTACTGCACCTCGCCGATGTTTGCCAGCTATCGCAGGAGGACACATCACACGGAGGAGCCGAAGACATTGATCTATTCGTGGATTGTTCGTACAGGCCAATAGTAGCACTCCTGATTTACGGCAAGAGCGCCACTGAGAGTATTCCGGCACATGCCCTGTACAAAATCGCAAAGGAAATGACCCGAGCCTATCAGCGGCTAATCTTCAGCCCCTTGCGCCCCGCATGCCGCTCCAGCGCCAGTTCAATCAAGCGGCTCACCAGTTCGCTGTAGCTCATGCCCGCCGCCTGCCACAGCTTGGGGTACATGCTGATGCGGGTAAAACCGGGCAGTGAGTTGACCTCGTTGATCAGGACTTCGCCGTCATCGGTCAGGAACACATCCACCCGCGCCAGCCCTGCGCAGCCCAACACCTCAAACGCTTCGATGGCCAGGCGGCGAATACGCTCGCTGGCTTCATGACTGATATCCGCCGGTACCACAACCTGTGCAGCCTGGGCGTCGATGTATTTGCTGTCGTAGGAATAGAAGCCGCCGCTCACCACAATCTCGCCGCAACCGCTGGCGATCGGGTGATCATTACCCAATACAGCGCATTCGATTTCACGGCCCTGGACGGCAGACTCCACCAGCACTTTTTCATCAAAACCCAGCGCCAGTTCAACTGCGGCGTGGTACTCGGCTTGGTTGCCGACTTTGCTCACGCCCACAGATGAACCCTGGTTAGCGGGTTTGACGAACATCGGCAAACCAAGCTTGTTCACCGCCGTTTCAAAGGAGGTGCGCGCCGCGTTGCGACGTGTAAGGGTGATGAACGGTGTGACGGCAATACCCGCGTCACGCAGCAGGCGTTTGCTGATGTCTTTGTCCATGCACACGGCCGAGCCAAGCACGTCGGAGCCGACAAAGGGCAAGTCAGCCATACGCAGCAAACCTTGCAGGCAACCGTCTTCGCCGAGGGTGCCGTGGACAATGGGGAAGATCACATCGATGTGTTCCAGCAGGCCCTGGCCGGAGGTTTCCACCACTTGCTGGCTGGCCTTGCCGGGCACCACCGCCAACTCACGGTTGGATTGGTTGAGGGCGATCAGCGCCGGGTTTTCCTGGTTGATCAGGAAGTTCGAGGTGTCGTTGAGGTGCCAGTGGCCGGCCTTGTCGATCCCGATCAGGATGGGCTCGAAGCGTGAACGGTCGAGGGCATCGACGATGTTGCGCGCCGATTGCAGCGACACCTCATGCTCGGCCGAACGACCACCAAAAATAATCCCTACCCGCACCTTGCTCATGACCCGGCCTCACTGTTGAAAGTAAGGCTTCTTACCACGGGCGGTCAGCGATTCGCTACCAGATGTGCACCGAACAACAGGTAACAACTGCCGGCAAAGCGGTCGAGCCACTTGCGCGAACGGCTGTAGAGGTTGGCCATGCGCTCGCTGGAAAACACCAGGGCGACGCTGGTGTACCAACTGAACGACAAGGTCGCCATGGTGATGACCGCAAGAGTCAGCAGCGCAGGCGATGGCATAGGCGGCATGGTCGAAGCAAAAGCCGTAGCGACGAACAGCGCAGCCTTGGGGTTGGACAAATTGCCCAGCAAGCCGAAGCGCCAGGCGGAAAACAATGAGCGTCGTGGCTCGTCGGGCAACTGCACCGATGCCGGCGCCGAGCGCTTGAAAAGTTTCAGCCCAAGGTAGATCAGGTAGCAGCCGCCGATGATCTTGAACGCCAGGTACAACATCGGTACGGCGGTAAACAGCGACTTGATACCAAGGCCACCCGCGAGCCCCCAGATAATCGTGCCGGTCGCCACGCCCGCCGATGCCACCACGCCGTGACGTCGCGAACAGCTGGCGGCCAACTGCGCCGTATTGAAGAAGTTGGGGCCGGGCGTCACCACGGCCACCGTCCACAGCAGCGCGAGCGCCACCAAGGGCGCCACATAGGCAGGGTTGAAAAAATCCATGGAAGGCTCCACCAGTGCAGTAGACGAACCGCGATCATAGGCCCCAGCCGACGCCTGCACAATCGTACAAGACCCCAGGCAGACAAGCGCGGCAGACTCGGTTAACGTGTTTCCACCTCCTTTTGTGACAAGTCACCATGGGCAACCCCACCCACACCCTCGATTGGCTGCACCGCGCCCCGCACGCCAGTGGCCTGGACCGTATCGAGGCGTACTTTGCCGGCTTCGCATTCGACCCCCATCGCCATGACACCTACGCCATCGGGCGCACCTTGTTCGGCGTGCAGAGTTTTCATTACCGCGGTGGCATGACCCACAGCCTGCCTGGTACCACCATGGTGATTCACCCGGATGAAACCCATGACGGCCGCGCGGGCAGCGATGAAGGCTTCAAGTACCGGATGATTTATGTGGAGCCGGCGCTGATCCAGCAGATTCTCGGCGGCAAACCATTGCCGTTCATCCCCGGCGGCTTGTCCACCGATCCGCGGCTGCACCGTGCCAGCGAAGTGTTGCTGCAGAACCTGGAATGCTCGATTGACCCGATGCAAGAACAGGATGCCATGTACGACCTGGCCCAGGCGCTGAGCATGGCGTCCGGCGCCATCGTCAGCCGCAAATCCTTCGACTACATCGCTGCCGAACGCGCCCGTGAATTTATCCACAGCGCCCTGGGCCGCAGCATCACCCTGGATGAAATAGCCGACCACGCCGGCCGCGACCGCTGGGCGTTATCGCGGGATTTTCGTTTATTGTTCGGCACCAGCCCCTACCGTTACCTGACCATGCGTCGGTTGGATCTGGTGCGTCACTTGCTGGCCCAGGGCCAATCGTTGGTGGATGCGGCGATGACCGCCGGCTTCACCGACCAAAGCCACATGACCCGTCAATTTCGCAGCACCTACGGCATGCCTCCATCGCGCTGGGTAAAGATGCTCGGCCGCTGACCCAAGGCTTGGAATGCATTCAAATGTGGGAGGGGGCTTGCTCCCGATGGCGGCGGTTCAGCTAATGCATCTGCTGGCTGACACTCCGCCATCGGGAGCAAGCCCCCTCCCACATTTGGACGGTGGTATTGCTGGCATTTGGTCATGGTTTGTAAAGGGCCAGCAAGCTGTGTCCCTTTAAATTGCAGGACGTTTCCGAGACAATCCCTGCCGCCTTGTGCCTGTTGGAATCGATGGCTAGTCTTCGGTCCGTCACTGCCTTTTCAGTGATCGGGTTTAGTCGCTCGGATTTAATAGGCGTATGGTCCTCCATGAGGTTTTATGGTGGCTGTGCGCAGGGCGCCCTCGGGTGCGCCGGACTTTGCCTATTTGCCGGTCGACTAACCTGCGTACAGCCGCCACCCAACGTTTAGTCGCGACGGGGTCGGCTCCTTTGAGTTAATAGGAGTTACACCATGACCAAAGCACTTCCCGACCCACCGATGGACTGCCTCGTCGTCAACGAAGACCTCAGCTTCGAAGACGCACAACTCTATATCTCCCACTTGATCCACAGCGCCTCAGCCACGGTGTGGGACTGTTGCGATCAACTGCAACCCCACGACCGCGCCCGAATCCATGCCGCGTGGCACTTGCTGGAAATGGCCAAGACCGTAGTAAACCGCACCATCGACTGCATGCCACGCACCTGAAAACACCACAAAACAATGTGGGAGGGGGCTTGCTCCCGATGGCAGTGTGTCAGCCATACATCTTTGACTGACACACCGCCATCGGGAGCAAGCCCCCTCCCACATTGAGTTCTGTTGTATTCAAAACCGAGTTCAGCGTTGGAACATGCTCTTGAGCTAACCAGTTAACTCGACAGCTGATTGGCAAACTGCCCAACCGCACTCACCACTTTTTGCGCACCGTCCTGGATTTCCACAATCACCGTGCCGGCCTCCGCCGCCAGGGCCAGGCCTTGTTCGGCTTGCAGGCGACCGTCGGCCATCAGCGCAACCGCATCACGGGCCATGTCCTGGTTCTGGCGCACCACGCCGACAATTTCTTCAGTGGCTTTGCTGGTGCGCGAAGCCAGTTGCCGCACCTCATCAGCCACCACCGCAAAGCCACGCCCTTGTTCACCGGCACGCGCCGCTTCGATGGCTGCGTTGAGCGCCAGCAAGTTGGTCTGTTCGGCGATGCCGCTGATGGTCTTGACGATGCTGCCGATCACTTGGGACTGGGCGTTCAGCGCCTCGATGCCTTCGCCGGCCTGTTGCATGTGCTGGGCCAAATCACGCATCACGTCCACCGCCTGGGTCACCACCGTGGTGCCGCGCTGGGCGCTGTCGTCGGTTTGCAAAGAGGTGCTGTAGGCAATGTTTGCAGCGTCGGCCACCGCCTGCTCACGGTTGACCTGGTCGGTGATCACCGTGGCGAACTTGACCACTTTGTACAGTCGCTCGTTGGCGTCCAGCACTGGGTTGTAGGTGGCTTCCAACCACACCAGGCGGCCATGGCTGTCCACGCGTTTGAAACGTGCAGCGACGAACTCACCGGCGTTCAGGCGTTTCCAGAACTGCTGGTACTCGGGGCTGTTGTATTCCTGTGGCTCACAGAACATACGGTGATGTTTGCCCTGGATCTGCGCCAGGCTGTAACCCATGCTGCTGAGGAAGCGGTCATTGGCGGTGAGCACGTGCCCGTCCAGGTCGAACTCGATCAATGCCGTGGAGCGCATCAGCGCGGTGATCAGGTTTTCATGTTCTCGCGAACTCTCGATGGTGCGGGTGAGGTCGCTGGAGAACATGGAAAAATGCTTGAGGCGCCCCTGCGAACTGCGCACCGGCTGTACGATCGAGCGCAGCCACGCCTCCTTGCCATTGCCACGCATCAGACGCACGGCACCGGCAAAATGTTCGCCGCGAGCCAACGCGTGCTTGAAGCGCAATTGGAACTCGTCCTGGCGCACATGAGCCGGCACCAAATCTTCAATCGCCCGCCCTACAATCTCACTCAGCGGATAAACCAGCTCCTGCAGGAAGTTGGCATTCGCCCACTCTACCCGCCCCTCGGCATCCAGCGTCAGGCACAGCATTTCGTTCTCCAGGCTCTCCTTGACCTGCAACAAGCTCGACAATTCTTCGCGAAGAGCGGCCAGCTCCTGTTTCAAGCGGGTATTGAACATAGGGCACCGATGGGCAAATGGGCGGGACGATTACTGCTGCATCGGCGCTGCCGGCATTTTCTGAATAGCGCTTTAGCCCACGGCCTCACTATATTTTTTGATCCTTCAACCGCCCGTGTTTCGGCAAACACCCATCACCTGATACTCCAGGGTATTGAGCTTGCCGCTGGAATCCTCATAGGTCATGCGCGACGGCACGGCATTGCACGAGCGGACCGGCGGCGTCACGTTGACCACCTTGGCAATGTCCAGCTCCATGCCATAGCGATAGGCCTGCACCTCAGGCACTGGCTTGCCGTTTTTGATCGCGTAGGCGGCCATGGCTTTCTCGTTGCGCTCCATCATCAGGGCAAAGGTACGGTCACCTCCGCCTTCGGCCAGTGCACCCAAGGATAAGACGGCGGTTAAAACACCTAAGGCCACTTTATAAAAGTTCATAACGGGTTCCTCGACTGAAAAGTTCAGTGTCGAGATTAACCAGCGAACCCTGACGGCATGTTCACCAGAACATTACTTATTTGTTAGACGGCCGCCAGTTTGCAGAATCGTAACCTTCATCAGCGTGTTACCGCACAGCATCTGCAGCAAATGACTACCGAATATCCATTGTTCGCGCTGTGAGCTTACATTCGCTCGCGATTAACTAACATCTGTTCACAAATAGCCGTCTATCAAAATTGTAATATTGGCTCCAGCTTCTCGTTAAGTTGAAATTTCTATACTGGCTTCAACTTATTCACCGAGCACATTCATCTCTGAAGCTTTTGTGTAGCTCCTTTGGAAAGAGATGAGTTTTTAACGCCCCGCTTGGGGCGTTTTTTTTGCCCGTAGCACTGTGCGACCGAGGGTCGCAGTTGACCCTGAAGCTACTTCAGCGTTCAGACTTTTCCTACTCCCCTGAAAACAGCCGCCAAACGGAAATGGGCGCTTTCTCTCTCCAGACATTAGAGGTAACACCCCCATGCGTATCCTTGTGGTTGAGGACGAGCAAAAGACCGCCGACTACCTGCAGCAAGGCTTGAACGAAAGCGGCTATGTGGTCGACTGCGCCGCCAATGGCATCGACGGCCTGCACCTGGCCGGGCAGCATGCGTATGAGCTGGTGATTCTCGACGTCAACCTGCCCGGCAAGGACGGCTGGCAAGTTCTGCAAGAGCTGCGGCGCAATAGCACCCAGCGGGTGATGATGCTGACCGCCCGGGGGCGGCTGGCTGACAAGATCAAGGGCCTGGACATGGGCGCCGACGACTACCTGGTCAAGCCCTTCGAGTTTCCCGAACTGCTGGCCCGTGTACGCACCTTGTTGCGGCGCAGCGAACACATTCCGCAGCCGGAAGTGTTCCGCGTGTCGGACCTGGAACTGGACCCGCGCCGCCATCGCGCCTATCGCGGCACTCGGCGTATCGACCTGACCACCAAGGAGTTCACCCTGCTCCACGTACTGATGCGCCAGAGCGGCGAAGTGCTGACCCGCACGCAGATTATTTCCCTGGTGTGGGACATGAATTTCGACTGCGACACCAACGTGGTGGAAGTGTCCATCAGCCGCTTGCGGGCCAAGGTGGATGACCAGAGCGAGGTCAAGCTGATCCACACCATCCGTGGCGTGGGCTATGTGCTGGAAGCGCGTCCATGAAGACCGGCAGCCTGTCGATGCGCCTGGGCCTGACCGTCAGCCTGATGGGCGCCGGCCTGGTGTTGCTGCTGGCCACCCTGGCCTACCTGGCCCTCACCCATGAGTTGGAAAAACTGGCGCGCAAGAATCTGGAAAGCAAGATGGAACAGATCCAGCACAGCCTGGCCCTGGGACTCGATGCCCAGGCCATCCGTGCCCGCCCCCATTCGCTGTTGGACCTGGTCATCGGCCATGACAATTTCTACCTGACGATCGTCGGCACCGCCCCCGATAACAGCGTGTTACTCAACATCGGTGCCAAGCCCCAGGAGCCCTTGCTCACGGACTTCAAGCCTCGGGAAACCCTCGGTTACCTGAACTGGACCGACAACTATGGCAGCCAGGTGCTCAGCGCCTCCAGCCTGATGCGCCTGGCCAGCGGCGAACGTGTGCGGGTGCTGCTGTCCCTGGACCGTATGGACGACCAGGCGCTGCTCAGCGCCTACCTGCGCGCCACGCTGATTGCATTGCCGTTGCTGTTGATCCTGATCGGCATGGGCGCCTGGTGGCTGGTGCAACGCGGCCTGGCACCGTTGAAGCAGTTCAGCCAGGTGGCGGCGAAAGTCACCACCCAAGACCTGACCCACCGTTTGTCCGTGGACAACTTGCCCCACGAACTGGGTGAACTGGCCCAAGGCTTCAACGTGATGCTCGACCGCCTGGACGCCGGGGTGCAGCAACTCTCGCAATTCTCCGATGACCTGGCCCACGAACTACGCGCGCCGCTGACCAACCTGATGGGCAAGGCCCAACTGACCCTGTCGCGCCAGCGACCGCCCGAGGAATACAAGGCGGTGTTGGAATCCAACACCGAAGAGCTTGAACGCCTGGCGCGTATCGTCAGCGATATGCTGTTCCTGGCCCAGGTCAGCCATCCGGCAGCGCGGGCGTCATTCACCGACGTATCCCTGGGGCAAGAGGCCGAGCGAGTGATGGAGCTGTTTGCCCTGAGTGCCGAAGACAAGCAGGTCACCCTGAGCCTGCGCGGCGATGCCCTGGTGACGGGTGATCGGTTGATGATCCAGCGGGCCATATCCAATTTGCTCTCCAATGCCATTCGCCACACGCCTGAAGGTTCGAGCATCTTGTTGTTGGTGGAAGCCTATGAACAGAGCGTGTCGCTGTCGGTGGGCAACCCGGGTCGAGGCATCGACGCGCACCACCTGCCGCACTTGTTCGAACGTTTCTACCGCGCCGACAGCAGCCGTACCCGCGCTGAAGGCGGCAACGGGTTGGGGTTGGCGATCGTCAAGTCGATCATGCATTTTCATGGGGGGCATGCCCATGTCACCAGCCAGCCGGGGCGCTTTACGCGGTTCAGCCTGGTGTTTCCCCTGACCCTGAAAACCACACAGGTCCAGTGTGGGAGGGGGCTTGCTCCCGATGGCGGCGTGTCAGTCAACACATCTATCAACTGACCCCCGCTATCGGGAGCAAGCCCCCTCCCACATTGGTCTTTGTGGTGAGTTCAAGGTTTAGGCAGCCTCTTCTTCGCGGCGATGGGCCCACTGGTAAAGCGCCGGCAACACCAGCAGCGTCAGTAAGGTCGAAGAAATAATCCCGCCAATCACCACCGTCGCCAACGGGCGCTGCACTTCCGCGCCGGTGCCGGTGGCGAGTGCCATGGGGATAAACCCAAGGGACGCCACCAGCGCAGTCATCAGCACCGGGCGCAGGCGGGTCAGCGCGCCCTCATGGATCGCCACCGCTAACGAGCGGCCTTCTTCGCGCAGGTTGCGGATAAAAGCGATCATCACCAGGCCGTTGAGCACCGCCACACCCGACAACGCAATAAAGCCCACCCCCGCCGAAATCGACAGCGGAATATCGCGCAGCCACAGCGCCATGATCCCACCGGTCAGCGCGAACGGAATCCCGGTGAACACCAGCAAGCCATCCTTGAGGTTGTTGAACATCATGAACAGCAAGCCGAACACCAGCAGCAACGCCACCGGCACCACGATGCGCAGGCGCTCGGAGGCTTCTTTCAACTGCTCGAATTGCCCGCCCCAGGTGGTCCAGTAACCGACGGGCACTTTCACCTGGGCCATGAGGGCGGCTTGGGCTTCCTCGACAAACGAGCCGATATCACGCCCGCGCACGTTGGCGCTGACGATCACCAGGCGCTTGCCGTTCTCGCGGCTGATCTGGTTGGGGCCGAGCACCAGGTCGAGGCTGGCGACCTGGGACAAGGCGATAAAACCCAGTTGCCCCGACGTATTACCGGCCAGCGCCGGCACCGGAATCAACAGGCGTGACAAGCCTTCGATATCCGTGCGCAACGCGTCGGACAAACGCACCACCATGTCAAAGCGCCGATCCCCTTCGTACAACGTACCGGCCTGTCGCCCGCCGACGGCGACGGCGATGGTGTCCTGCACATCACCCACATTCAGGCCAAAGCGCGCGGCCTTGTCGCGGTCGATATTGATGGTCAGCACCGGCAGGCCGGAGGTCTGTTCCACCTTCACTTCCGAGGCGCCATTGAGCTTCTGCAAGGTCTCGGCGATTTCCCCGGCGGTGCTGTTGAGTACCGCCATGTCATCGCCGAACACCTTCACCGCCACATCGCTGCGCACGCCGGAGATCAATTCATTGAAGCGCAGCTGGATCGGTTGCGACAACTCGTACGCGCTGCCCGGCACAATCGCACTGGCCCTTTGGATGTCAGCAATGATCGCCTCGCGGGACTTGTTCGGATCGGGCCATTGGGCTTTGGGTTTGAGCATCAGGTAGCTGTCGGAAATATTCGGCGGCATCGGGTCGGAAGCGATTTCCGCGGTACCGGTACGCGCAAATACCCGCTCGATTTCCGGCACTTCGGCCAGCAAGGTTTTTTCCAATTGCTGCTGCATCTGCACCGATTGCGTCAGGCTGGTGCCGGGTACACGCAACGCCTGCTGGGCAAAGTCGCCCTCGCTGAGGCTGGGGATGAATTCGCTGCCCATGCGGCTGGCGACCAGGCCCGAGACGACGATGGTCAGTGCGGCCAGACCGAACACCAGGGGCCGACGCACCATCACCCAGTTGAGCACCGGGTCATACACCCGGCGCGCACTGCGCATGATGAAGTTTTCTTCTTCCTTGACCTTGCCGGTGACAAACAACGCAATCGCCGCCGGTACGAAGGTCACCGACAAAATCATCGCGCCGAGCAAGGCAATCACCACCGTGAAGGCCATGGGGTGGAACATCTTCCCGGCCACGCCCGTGAGGGCGAAGATCGGCAGGTACACCACCATGATGATCAACTGTCCGAAGATCAGCGCGCGTCGCGCCTCCTTGGCCGCGGCGAACACTTCGTGCAGGCGTTCACTGCGGGTCAGCAACCGGCCATGACGGTGTTGCGCATGAGCCAGGCGGCGGATGGCGTTCTCGACGATCACCACCGCGCCGTCAACGATAATGCCGAAGTCCAGCGCGCCCAGGCTCATCAAGTTGGCGCTGACTTTGTTGGTGAACATGCCGGTAAAGGTGAACAGCATCGCCAGCGGAATCACCATTGCCGTGATCAGCGCCGCACGGATATTGCCGAGGAACAGGAACAATACCGCGACCACCAGCAACGCACCTTCGAAAAGGTTTTTCTTCACGGTGGCGATGGCTTTTTCTACCAGGTTGGTGCGTTCATACACAGTGACCGCCACCACCCCTTCGGGCAGCGAGCGGTTGATCTCCTCGAGTTTTTTCGCCACCGCCTGGGACACGCTGCGGCTGTTCTCGCCGATCAACATGAACACCGTGCCCAGCACCACTTCACGGCCATTTTCCGTGGCCGCGCCGGTGCGCAGTTCGCGGCCTATATCCACCTGAGCCACATTGCGCACGCGGATCGGCGTGCCATCCGAGGTGGTGATGACGATGTTGGCGATGTCGTCGATGGACCCCACTTGCCCCGGTGCGCGGATCAGCAACTGCTCGCCGCTGCGTTCGATATAACCGGCACCGACGTTGGCGTTGTTGCGCTCCAGCGCCGTGACCAGGTCATTGAGCGTCAGGTTGTAGGCGGCCAGGCGCTTGGGGTCTGGCGCAATCTGGTATTCCTTGGCGAAACCGCCGATCGTATTGATCTCGGCCACGCCCGGTACGTTGCGCAGTTGCGGCTTGATGATCCAGTCCTGGATCACCCGTAAGTCGGTGGGTGTGTACGGCGTACCGTCATCCTTGCGCGCACCGTCCTCAGCCTCCACGGTCCATAGGAAAATTTCCCCGAGCCCGGTGGAAATCGGCCCCATCGCAGTATCAATGCCATCGGGCAATTGCCCACGCGCCACTTGCAGGCGCTCGTTGACCAGTTGGCGGGCGAAGAACAGGTCGGTGCCGTCCTTGAAAATCACGGTGACCTGGGACAAGCCCGAACGCGACAGCGAACGCGTCTGCTGCAGGCCGGGCAGACCGGCCATGGCGGTTTCGATGGGAAAGGTGATGCGCTGTTCGGTTTCCAGCGGTGAAAACCCGGCCGCCGCCGAGTTGATCTGCACCTGCACGTTGGTGATATCAGGCACCGCGTCGATGGGCAGTTTCTGATAGCTGGCGATGCCGACACCGGCCATCAACAGCACCGCCAGCAGCACGATGATGCGCTGCTCAATGGCAAATTGGATAAGGCGCTCAAACATGGGGAATCACTCGCAGATCAATGGGCGTGTTCGGCCGAGCCTTTGCCCAGTTCGGACTTGAGGATGAAGCTGCCAACCGTCGCCACCTGCGCGCCGGCCTCCAGGCCCTGGCGTACTTCGACGTAGCCGTTTTCACTGACGCCCAATTCAAGATGGCGGGTGATAAAACCGTCTGCGGTGCGTACGAACACCGAGGGTTTGTCCTCGACGGTCTGGATCGCGGCTTGCGGCACGGTGACCTTGGCCTGGTAGGTATCGGTGGCGAGCTCCACGGCCACGAACAAGCCTGGGCGCCAGGCGTCGTCGGGGTTGGGCACCGTCACGCGGACGGTGGCGGTGCGCGTCTGCTCACCGAGCAAATTACCGACATAGGCCACGGTGCCGAGCACTTCGGTGCCCATTTCCGTGGAGCTGACTTTCACCGGCTTGCCCACGCGAACCTTGTTCAAGTCTTTGGGAAATACCCCGAAGGTGACCCACACCTGGGACAAATCCGAGAGCGTGAATGCGTTGCTGGTTTCACTGACCACCTCGCCCACGCCCAGGTGTTTTTCCACCACCACCCCGGCGAACGGCGCACGCAGTTCATAGCGATTGCCACCGGCCAAGACTGCGCTGCCGCTGAGGGCGGTCATTTTTTGCCGGGCATTGTTCAGGGCGATTTCGGCTTCTTGCAGGGTTTGCCGCGCCAGCAGGTAATCCTGCTCGGCGGAGATTTTGTCCTGCCACAATTGGCGCTCGCGCTGGAAGGTGGTGCGCGCCAGTTCGACCCGGCGCTGGCTGGCCGCCAACTCGCTGCGCTGGTCGGAAATCTGCTGGCTGGCGATCACTGCCAGCAGTTCGCCCTTTTTTACTGACTGGCCAAGATTGACCTTCACTGCCTCCACCACACCCGCTGCGCGGGGCACGATGTGGGAGGTGCGGTCTTCATTGAAGCGCACCTCGCCCGGGAGCGTCAGCAGGGTACTGATCGAGCGCGGTTGAGCCTGGGCCAGTTGAATGCCGGCGGCCTGGATCTGCTGCTCGGTGAGTTCGAGCACTCCTTCTTCCTCGGCCTGTGCGAAGCCCGATAGCAGCAGGCCCAGGGCGACGGCGAGCGCCATGCCATGTTTTTTGTTCATCAGCAGACTCCAGGAAAAAATCAAAACCGGGCGAGGTCGCCGTAAATGCGTTCGATGCGTACCCAGGCGTCGGTGGCCTGGGCAGTCGCGGTGAGGTATTGGGTGCGGGCCGCGATCAAGGTGCGCTGGGCGTCGAGCACGTCGAGGAAGTTGAACTTGCCCATCTCGAAACCACGGGTGGCGCTGTCGACCGCGCTTTGTGCGGCGGGCAGGATCTGCTGGTTGAATGCACGCACTTCGGTATCCGCCGTTTGCCACAGGTCCAGGGCCTGGCGGGTCTCGGTGCGCAGGCGCAGCTCGGTGGCGTTGCGCAGGTCGCGGGCCTGGTCGGTGCGGCGGCTGGCAGCGAGGATGTTGCCCTGGTTGCGGTTGAATAACGGGATCGGCATCGACACGCCCACCAGGTTGACCCGCTCGCGCACGCTGGCGTCGTATTGGCTGCCGATGGACACATCCAGGTCCGGAATGCGCTGGGCTTTTTCCAGGCTTACGCTGGCTTCGTTTTGCACAATGCTCAGTTCGGCCAGGCGCAGCTCGGCGGTCTGCTCAAGGCGCGCCAGCAATTGTGCGGCACCAGGTAACGCCGGTGCGGAGGTGTTTTGTGTGGCGACCGCTTCGAAGTCGATGGCGGCACTGCCGGTGCGGGCGGCCAGGCGCCGGTAGGCGTCGGCCAGGCCAATCCGGGCGCGATTCAACTCCAGGCGGATTTCCGACACCTGCACCTGGGCGCGGGTGGCTTCCACCGGTGATGACTTGCCGGCGGTGACACGCCCATTGGCAACCACCAGGCCGCGCTCGGCCAGGGCCATTGAGCGTTGCGCCAGGTCGAGGCGTTCCTGGGCGCGCAGGGCGCCGTAATAACTCTCGATCACCTCGGCGCGCAGCACATTGCGACGCTGCTCCAAGGTCAATGCGGCGGCATCCTGGGCGCGGGCGGCCACGTCGATTCGCGCACCGCGCTTGCCGCCCAGTTCCAGGGTCTGGCTGAGTTTGATGCTGGTGGTGCGGCTGTTACGGCGGGTGTCTTCGGCGTCCCAGGAGACCACCGGATTGGGAATCAAGCCGGCCTGCTGACGGCCGCCTTGGGCAATGTCGATTTCCCATAGTGCGGCCGCCAGGTCCGGGTTGTTGGCGAAGGCGGTTTGCAAGGCTGCATCGAGGGTGAGGGTCTGTGCCTGGGCGGCGTGTGCAGCTACCCACAACGCCGCCCCCAACAGTGTTCTAACGGAGATTGCCATAACGAGAGTTCCACGCCCATGAAGTCGCTGAGGTTTCCCAGCGGGGGCAATGTAGCTGTCGGTACTTATCAGGGCCGTGGGGGGAAGATTACAAATCCGTTAGCCAGGCTCAGGCATGCACTTCTTCGTGTTCGTCATGCTGGAAACCCTCGCCTTCGACCTGGATGGTGGCGTGGGCAATATCGAATTGTTCGTGCAGCAACTCCGTCACTCGACTGAGGATCTCTTGCTCGCTGCCCTGGGAGGCATCCGCGACCAAATGCGTACTCAGCACGTTCTTGCCGCTGGTGAGAGCCCATATGTGCAGGTCGTGCACGTCCTTGACCCCGGGCACACTGCGGATGCCCTGCTCCACCTGCTCGATATCAATGCCCTCCGGCACCCCTTGCAGCAATATGTTCATGCTCGCCTTGAGCAGCGCCCAAGTGCGCGGCACCACCCAGAAACCGATGGCGGCCGCGACCACCGAATCGACCCAGCCCCAGCCGGTGAACATGATAACCAACGCCGCAATAATCACGCCGATGGAGCCGAGCATGTCGCTCCAGACTTCCAGGTAGGCGCCCTTGACGTTGAGACTCTCGCCGCTGGCCGCGCTGAGCAGGCGCATGGCGACCAGGTTGACGACCAGCCCCAGCAGCGCAATCACCAACATGCCGGTGGACTGGATCTCGGCGGGCGCCTGCAAGCGCTGGTAAGCCTCGTACAAGATGTAGAACCCCACGCCGAACAGCAGCAGTGCATTGAAGGCCGCCGCCAGGATCTCGAACCGCGCATAACCGAAGGTACGCTTGCGATCGGCCGGACGCTTGGCGACCTGGATCGCCACCAGGGAAATGCCAAGGGCCAGGGCGTCGGTCATCATGTGCGCGGCGTCAGACAACAGCGCCAGGCTGCCGGTGAAAAAGGCACCGATGACTTCGGCAATCATGAAGCTGCCGGTCAGCCCCAGGGCCATCCATAACTTGCGTTCGTGGCCGGCGCGTACTTGGGCGTGGCTGTGTCCTGCGCTCATGAAATGTCCTCGAGGGTTGGGGTGCGGCGGATCATAGAGCTATAGGCCAGATCCACTGGCATGGTTTGCAAAATTGTCATCCGCGCGCCAGTGCGTCGTTACTTTCAAGCGCACCAAATTGCCCATGAGACGATTGTCTCGGTGGTCGGGCTGGTGGGCACCTCGGTGCCCTGGCACTTCCTGACCTGATCTTCAGGCGGTCAAGGTGTGGCGCTTGCCAAACAACGCCACACTCGCCACCCCCACCGCCCCCATCACCACACAATACCCCACGCAGATCCACGGACTGGTCGGCATCAGCGCGATCAACAGCAAAGGCGTGGTACTCGCCCACAGCGCATAGGCGATGTTGTAGGTAAAGGAAATTCCCGACACCCGCACCTGCGCCGGAAACAGCCCGACCATCACCGACGGCACAGCGCCCACCACGCCACAGCTCAAACCTGCCACCGCGTACGCCGCGCCCAGCCATACGCCACCGCTGATCAGGCTGGCATACAGGATAAAAATCCCCACCGGCAACAGCAGACTGTAGACCAGCACCGCGCGCCAGGCGCCGATGCGGTCGACCAGCAGCCCGGCGAGGACGCAACCGATATTCAGGAAGACGATGCCCAGCGCGCTTAGGGCGAAGGTGTGGCTGGGGCTCATGCCGAAGGTTTTCTGCATCATGGTCGGAGTGATGACCACCAGCACCACCACGGCAGATGTCAGCACGCAGGTGAGGATCATCGCCGGCAACAGTACGGCGCGATGGTCGCGCAGCACGGTACGCAGCGGCAGTTCGGCGGCCGCTTGGCGGCGTGCCTGCATTTCCAGGAATACCGGGGTTTCGCTGAGCCAGCGGCGCAGCCATACGCCGATCACACCGAATACGCCGCCGAGCAGGAAAGGCAAGCGCCAGGCGTAGTCGAGGATTTCGGCGGGGGTAAAGACTTGTGCCAACAAGGTGGCGGTCAATGCGCCGAGCAGGTAGCCGAAGGTCAGGCCGGCTTGCAAAAAGCCCAGGGCATAGCCGCGGTGGTGACGCGGGGCGTGCTCGGCAACGAAAGTCCAGGCGCTGGGCACTTCACCGCCCACCGCTGCGCCTTGCAGCACGCGCAACGCCAGCAGGATCAGCGGGGCGAAATAGCCGATTTGCGCGTAGGTCGGCATGATGCCGATCAGCAGGCAGGGCAAGGCCATCATCAGGATGCTCAGGCTGAACACGCGCTTGCGCCCCAGGTGGTCGGCAAAGTGCGCCATCAGGATGCCGCCCAGCGGGCGGGCCAGGTAGCCCGTGACGAAGATGCCGAAGCTTTGCAGCAGGCGCAGCCATTCGGGCATTTCCGGAGGGAAGAACAGCTGGCTGAGGGTCAGCGCAAAGAACACGAAGATAATGAAGTCGTAGATTTCCAGGGCGCCGCCGAGGGCGGCCAAACCCAGGGTTTTGTAGTCGGAGCGGGAAAAACGCTGCGCCCGTGGGGAAATGGTGGCAGTCATGTGCAGGCTCGGCAGACAAACAAAATGGCGTGCAGGTTATGAGCTGAGCCCATTGATGGCAATCGCGACGGATATATTTGTTTTACTCATCGATCGTTGAAGATAACTACATTCCCAAATCAATGGGTGTAGAGGAACATGCCGTAAAACTGCCAAACCCCATAATAACTACAAGAGGAAAGACTCGTGGCCGATGCTATCGAAGACAGCCGCTATGCCCGATTTGCCCTGCGCTGCTCCAACTTTGCAGAGCGCTGGTTCCCGGACTCCTGGGTGTTTGCCGCCCTCGCCGTGATCATCGTCGCCGTGGCGACCCTGGGCATGGGCGCCGCCCCGGCCGAAGCGGCCAAGGCGTTCGGCGACGGGTTCTGGAGCCTGATCCCGTTCACCATGCAGATGGCCTTTGTAGTGATCGGCGGTTATGTGGTCGCCAGTTCACCGCCAGCGGTGAAGTTGATCGACCGCCTGGCGCGCATCCCCAAGAACGGCCGCTCGGCGGTGGCCTGGGTTGCATTGATTTCCATGGTGGCCTCCCTGCTCAACTGGGGGCTGTCCCTGGTGTTCGGCGGTTTGCTGGTGCGGGCCTTGGCCCGGCGTACGGATTTGCGCATGGACTACCGCGCCGCCGGGGCTGCGGCGTACCTGGGCCTGGGAGCCGTGTGGGCGTTGGGGCTGTCGTCGTCGGCCGCGCAATTACAGGCCAACCCGGCCAGCTTGCCGCCGTCGATCCTGTCGATCACGGGGATGATCCCGTTCACCGAAACCATCTTCCTATGGCAATCCGGCGTACTGTTGCTGGCACTGATCGTGGTGTCGCTGATCATCGCCTACGCCACCGCGCCTGGCCCCAGCAGCGCCCGCGATGCCAAGGCCTGCGGTGTCGACCCGGCCTTCAACCTGCCCAAGCCACAGGCTCCGACGCGCCCGGGCGAATGGCTGGAACACAGCCCGTTGCTGACCATTCTGCTGGCCTTGCTGGCGGCCGGCTGGCTGTTCCATGAATTCTCGACCAAGCCGGCGATCAGCGCCATTTCGGGGCTCAACACTTACAACTTCCTGTTCATCATGGTCGGCGCGCTGCTGCACTGGCGCCCGCGCAGCTTCCTCGATGCCGTGGCCCGTGCGGTACCGACCACCACCGGCGTGCTGATCCAGTTCCCACTGTATGGCTCGATTGCCGCGCTGATGACCGTGGTCAAGGGCGGCGACGGCCAGACCCTGGCCCACCATATCTCGACGTTCTTCACCTCCATCGCCTCCCACGACACCTATGCGCTGCTGATGGGCGTGTACTCGGCGGTGCTGGGTTTCTTCATCCCATCGGGCGGCGGCAAGTGGATCATCGAAGCGCCTTATGTGATGCAGGTGGCCAATGACCTGCAATACCACCTGGGCTGGGCAGTGCAGATCTACAACGCGGCCGAGGCGCTGCCGAACTTGATCAACCCGTTCTATATGCTGCCGCTCTTGGGGGTATTGGGGTTGAAGGCACGGGATTTGATCGGGTTTTCGTTTGTGCAGTTGCTGGTGCACACACCGTTGGTGCTGTTTTTGTTGTGGGCGTTGGGGACGACGTTAAAGTATTTGCCGCCGGTCATGCCATAAGTCACGGGGGACCGCGCCTGCTGTTACAGTAGGTGTGGTCATGGTTTTGTAGGAAGACGCGCTAATAGATCAGGCAATGCGCTCTGTATCGTGTCCCAGACAACATCAAGGTTGATATCGAAGTAACCGTGAGCGATACGGTTGCGCATCGCCCGCATATTGCGCCAAGGAATGTGTGAATGGCCCGCAGCGAAGTCCGGATACTGGTCCATGATTTTAGTCGACGCTTCACCAATTATGATCAGACTCATGATCACGGCTTGTTGTGTTCGTCTGTCCTCCAAAAAATCGTCTTTACTCAACCCCTCGACAAACGTCATAGCGTCAGTGGCCGCTTGCCCTATGTGCTCGAGATAATCCCCTAAGCGATTTTCTGTCATATAGGACGGGCCTCAGCCAACACCTTAGCGCGAAACTTCAAAGGCAAGTCGCCAGGCGTCAACAGGTCGACATTGACGCCTAACAAGTCCTCAAGCTCGACCTGCAACCCACCAAGATCAAAAAGAGTTGTTCCCGGCGGCGCATCAACCAGCAAATCAAGATCACTGCCTTCTTGGTCGGTACCCGCTAATACAGACCCAAATATTCTCGGGTTTGATATTTGGAACCGTCCAATCACCTCTCTGACAGCTGCTCGTTGTAGATCAAGTGCAGTTGAAGGTTTCACGACTCACCTCGGTGATGTGCATTAGAAACTCAGTCTAGCAGCGCTTACTCTGTGTAGACACGCCCCACCCATCACTTGTGTGTCTTCGTTCCGTCACATTCCATTGCTACCGTCCTGCGAAATATCTTGCAACATCTCGCCAAGGACTCCCCCGCAATGAGTGACGAGCACGAAGACCGCCCCTCCCCCGATTCAGCCACTCCACCGCCGGTAGACACCAGCCGCCGGCGCTTCCTTGGCGGTGCGGCGGTGTTGGGGGTCGGTGCGACCTTGAGTGCCTGCGGCAATACCAGCGAAGCACCCAGTACGCCGGTACCTCGACCACTTACGCCTCAAGAGTTGGACAAGGCGTTGCACGACCAGGTGAAGACCGTGGTGGTGGTCTATGCCGAGAACCGCAGCTTCAACAACTTGTTTGCCGATTTCCCAGGATTGGAGAAACCGCTTTCAGCGTTATCCGCCACGGACTTCCAGCAGCGTGACCGCGATGGCAGTGTACTGACCACCCTGCCCCCCACGTGGGGCGGTGTGTTGCAAGTCGGCCCGCAAACCGTGGATGGGGTGACCTATCCCAGCGAAGTGCAATTCCAGCAAAACCTGCCCAACGCGCCGTTCGCTCTCAAGGGTCCTAGCGCCGAAGACCTGCCATTGAGCCTGGTGACCCGCGACTTGTGGCATGTGTTCTATCAGAACCAGATGCAGATCAACGGCGGCAAAAACGACGGTTTTGTCGCCTGGGGCGATTCCGGTGGCCTGGTCATGGGCCATTATGCCCAGAGCCGTTATTCCTTGCGCCTGTGGGACGTGGCCAAGGAGTTTGTACTCTGCGATAACTTCTTCCAGGGCGCATTTGGTGGCTCGTTCCTGAATCATCAATACCTGATCAGCGCCACGGCGCCGTTCTATCCTGATGCCGCACAGTCGGTGGCCAAGGCACAGATCGCCACGCTGCAAAGCGATGACCCCACCAACACGCGCCTCAAGCCTTTGGACAAGTCCCCGGCCAGTGCCATGACCGGCCCGCCGCAATTCGGCCCCAGTGCGCTGACACCGGATGGTTACGGGGTGAACACCCTGGCCCCTCCGTATTGGCCCACTTGGATTCGCGACCCGGAAAATCCGGACTATTCCAAACCAGACCTGCCCAACGTACTGGTGCCGCAAACCCACGAGCACATTGGCGACAAGCTGTCGAAAAAGAACGTCGACTGGGCCTGGTACGCCGGCGCGTGGCAAGCCACTTTGGAGCAGTTCAAGGATTCCGGCGGCATCCCCAAGATTCCGAACTTCCAGTATCACCACCAGCCGTTCAACTACTTCAAGCAGCAAGGTCCGCAAAACCGCGCTGAACGTGACAAGCGCCTGCGTGACGGTGGCTTGGGCGATGAGTCGACGACCAACAAGTTCTTCGCCGATGCCCAGGCCGGCAAGCTGCCTGCCGTGAGTTTCTACAAGCCCCAGGGCAATCTGAACATGCACGCCGGTTATGCCGATATCGCCTCCGGCGACCGCCATATCGCCCGCGCCTTGAAGGTGCTGCAAGAAAGCCCGCAGTGGAAAAACATGGTAGTGGTGGTCACCGTCGATGAAAACGGTGGCTGGTGGGACCATGTGGCGCCGCCCAAGGGTGACCGCTGGGGCCCGGGCACGCGGGTGCCGGCCCTGGTGGTGTCGCCGTTTGCGCGCAAAGGCACGGTGGACCATACGGTGTATGACACGGCATCCATCCTGCGCCTGATCACCCGGGTGTTCCAATTGGAGACCCTGGACGGCCTCAAGCAGCGTGACGAAGCGATGATCGCTCGCGGCCAGCAACCCATGGGCGACCTGACCAACGCTTTGCAATTTCATCCGTAGGGGCTTATCCAATAACGACATGCCTGGCGATTTAACACGCGCATTTCCTGATCAGCCGCTACTGTGTGCAAGTGGGCTTTCATCCCGCGCAGACGGGCTTCGCTGACAAGGAACCAACTATGTTTAAACCGACCAGGCTGTCCTTCACCCTGGCCGCGCTGCTGGCGAGTGCGGTCGTACAGGCCGACATCGAGGTGCCACTGGGCAGTACGCAGCGTGTCACCCAGCTGTTTGCGTTCCCCAATAATTGCAATGTGATCTGCTTTCGGCCGTGGACGCTGGAACAGACCGCCGAGCACTATCTAAACCAGAGCCTGCAGCGTGACGGTTACAGCCGGGCCAAGGTCAGCGTGAAAACTCACGATGGCCAGGTCGCGGCGACCTTCAGCGGCGTACCGGATACCTACGGCCAATCCTTGACCTCCTTGCTCAACACTGCGGACCTGGCTTATCAAGGCGCCAGCCAACTCAATAGCGACGGCAAGTGGGCTTATAACTGGTATTTGTTCCTGCCGCTGGGCATGGCCCTGGAGAACCGCAAGAGCATTGAACTTCTGCACTTCCCACCGGATTACTCGCTTACCCAGGCCCAGGACTACCTGGAGTCGGCCACCACTGACCGCTGGGCGGCGCTGCTCACCGACAACGGTATCCCGGCCAGCGAAACGCCGGCCTACCAGACCATCATCGATATCGCCCCCATCGCGGCGCCGTCCAATGCAGGTAAAGACCTGGAAAAAGTCTATAGCTATTTCACCGATTACCAGACTCGCATGGTCAAGGAACTGAGCCTGCGCGCCAACGGCTCGCTGCCGATGGTGGCATTCGGCGCGCCGGTGCGCAGCTGGATCAAGCAACAATACGGCCAGAATGTGGGCGTGCTGGAACTGGCACAAATCAGCCCGGCAGCCGGCAAAAACGTATCCGTGCTGGGCGCCAACCACCCCAGCTACATCTGGTATGCGGCGGACCCGGCAAGCTATGACGGCGATGAACAAAAGGCCGACGACGCCGGGTTGAAAGTGATGGGCCAGGATTTGAGCGCAGCCTGCTGGCAGGCCGGCATGGGCCAGAAACCCGCCAGCGATGCGAACGTGTTGCTCAAGGCGTGCATGAACACCTGGCAAGTCACACGCAAGGAGCAGACCTGTGAGTTGTTCTACACCTCGGTGCGCCACCTGACGCCGGAGCAGGCCAATGCCAAGTGCGCTACACCGTCTATCAAAGCGCAGTTGAAACAGCTGAAAAATGTCGCCCCAGTGCCCACTATCATGGCGCCTGTGCTTTAACGCGAACAAACCGTCTCTACTGTCAAGATTGACAGTAGATATCGGGTCCAACTTCGGCGAATCTTGGGCCGCGCCCATTTGCTGCAAGACTGGCATTCAGGTAACACCCGCAGGTCCATGCAGCCCGTTCAGGAAAGTGATGAAAACTCAAGCCATGGATAAGGCTAAAACCGCGGTGAGCAGCTGCCTGTATCCCTTCAAGACGCTGCTCGTGGAGCAAGGATACCCCTCCACCGAGCACTTCCAGATCAAGCGAGGCGCCCATGGGAAGACGGCCGGTGTCATGGCGCGCATTGCCTTTGACAGCCGCGTGCGAATTGCACAGGTTTCAGGCTACGCCGTCAGCGACCGACGCACGCATACGCTGCAGCTATCGCCGCGTATTCATTTGTACGATTGTTGGTTCTGCGGCCTGCTGCAGCACTCCTGCAACCCGAACGTGTTCCTGGACACCACGTACCTGGAGCTATGGACGGTGCAAGCCATCCCCGCCGGCAGCCTGCTGACCCTGGACTACGCCATGACCGAAGACGCGCTGGCCCGACAGTTCGCTTGCCATTGCGGCGAGCTGAACTGCCGGGGTTGGATCACCGGCAGCAAGGAGGCACTGAACGCCGAAGGCCAGGTTTTCATGGCCTGGTGGCGCGAACACAAGCGGCCTTAGGCTTCGCCCAGCGGACGCAGGCGGTACTGCGGCGGGAGCTGCTCGAAACCACTGATGGTGGTGTTCAAGCTCTTCCAGCGGCCATCCTTGATGCCATAGATGCAGCCATGGATCGACAGGCTCTGCCCACGGTGCCAGGCATTTTGCACAATGCTGGTGTGGCCGACATTGGCCACCTGCTGGATCACATTGAGTTCGCACATACGGTCAACACGTTCTTCTTCCGTCGGCAACTGAGCGATCAAGTCGCGATTCTCATAGTAGAGATCGCGAATAGTGCGCAGCCAGCCGTCGATCAGGCCGAACTGGCGGTCCTGCATCGATGCACGCACGCCGCCACAGCCATAGTGGCCGGTAACGAGGATGTGCTTGACCTTGAGCACGTCGACGGCGTACTGGATCACCGACAGGCAATTGAGGTCGGTATGCAGCACCACGTTGGCGACGTTGCGGTGCACGAACAGGTCACCTGGCAACATGCCGACGATCTCGTTGGCCGGTACACGGGCATCGGAACAGCCGATCCACAAGTATTCCGGGGTCTGCTGGCGGGCGAGCTTGGCGAAGAATTCGGGATCTTCCTGTTTGATCGCATCCGCCCAGCGTTCGTTGTTATCAAGCAGGTCTTGTAGTTCGTTCATCAGGGAAAGCCTCAGGAATGATGCGCAGTTTTGTGACTGACAACCCCTCGTCCAGGTCACGCCGAGTGTTAATTAGCTTGAATCTTTAGGGAGCCACGCCTGTCCACACACTATAAGCCCCACAGTATGAGGATTGGCCATGACTGAATCACGACGTCCCTACGGCGCAACGCAGCCGGAACCTATTGACGACAACGAAGACCGCATGGGTGAGATGCGCGAGCTGGATTTTGACCAGCAAGACCAGACCGCAGAAATCGGCGACGAGTTGCCACGCCGTGAGCGCGATCTTTTAATGCCCGATGAACGGGTGCGCGAAGCCGGGCTGACCGGGGCTTCGACGGATGATCATGAATCGACCGATGATGATATGAGTCCGGAGACCCTGATCCATGAAGATGGCGCGCGGGATGCCCGAGAAGCAGGTGAAGATGACCCGGCGGATTTTGACCTGAGTATCGTCGACGAGGATGAAATAGGCGGAGGCAATGGCCTGGATGAGGCCGAGCTGGCCGATATTGACCCTGTAGACGGTAACCGCTGAAAAAACGCGGTTCAACATGTGGGAGGGGGCTTGCTCCCGATGGCGGTGTGTCAGGCACTTAATAAGTCTCTGCCCCACTGCTATCGGGAGCAAGCCCCCTCCCACATTGGTCTGTTTGTTCAGTCGACGAGGGTGCAGGCCATGACGACAGCATCCTCGCGGCCACCGACAGCCGGGTAATAATCCCGGCGGCGACCGATCTCGTTGAAGCCATAGCGTTCATACAACTGGAACGCTCCAGTATTGCTATCACGCACTTCCAGGAAACACTCCCGGGCGTTGGCGGCATAGGCACGGGACATCAGGTGTTCCAGCAGCGCCAAACCCAATCCGCGCCCCTGGTTTTCCGGTTTAACGGTGATGTTCAGCAGGTGCGCTTCATCGAGAATGATCTGCACCACCCCATGTCCCACCTGCTGCTCGCCTTCGAACATCAGCCAGATCTGGTACTTGCCCAGCCCGTCGAGAAAGATCCCCCGGGTCCAGGGGTGGCTGAACGCCGCATATTCGATTTTCAGCACGGCGTCGAGGTCGGCCTCGGTCATCGGGCGGAAGGATAAAGCCTCACTCATCAGTTGTTTTCCAGCGCGCCATCAGCCGGCGCATGGCTTGCCAGACATCAGCCTTACGCTGTGGCTCTTCCATTAATAATTCCAGGCCCGGCAGGGCCCACACCGAGCCCAGGCTGTCGACCTGCAGTTCGCGGTACCAGGCCTCGGCATTGGCCTCGCCGGCAAACCGCACGGCGGGCAGGCCGATCAGCCATAGGCACACGCAGGGTTCGTCTTCCAGGCGCGCCGAGACAAAACCCTGGACGAAATCCCGTGCAGCCTCTGGGCCCTGGTCCATAGTGCCGCGCACCAGCAGCGGCCAGCGCACCGGCTCACCGATGATTTGCGGGCTGTCGGGCAGGCCGGCTGCGCGCAGCATGTCCTTGAGCAGAAGGTAGGCCGGGTCGCGTGACTGGAAACGCTCGCCGGTGGGCAGTTCCACCAGCAAGAGGCAACGCCCGGCCCGCAGCAATTGCAAGGCAAAGCGTGGCGGCGGCACTATCGGCGCCTTGACTATCGGCGCTGCCTCTTCGGCGACCTTGACCGCCTTGGTCACCGGCGAAGGGCGTGGCACTTCGATCTTGGCCCGTTCGACTGCAGGGCGCGTCTCGGGGGCCGGTTTGACCACTGCCACGGGCGCGGCCGCTTCCTCTCCCGAAGTCTCGAACACCTCATAGGGTTCGAGCGCCTGCAACAACTCGGGCCGCGACGGCGCGGCAAACGGCAGTTCGGTGCGGGGCAGCCAGTTGACCACCTGCATGGCGGTCAAGTAAGCGCGACGTCGGGACTCGATAAGCACAGCTCGGCCACTTGTGGATAAGTAAAGAACGGGATTCTACCGCTGTTCGGTCACAATCGCCCACTGCGCACTGACCGGCTGTGGATAAATCCCGCGCCTGATGCAGTACAATCGCGACTTTTAATCGCCAACCAGCCGGCCATTCCCATGATCGAACCCAAGCGCGTCCTGCGCGCCCTCGCCGAACACTGGGCCTTACTCGAGCCTCTGTGCGAACACTTCGACCAAGGCACACTGAGCCTTGCCGAGCTGCGCGCACAATTGGCCGCCCAACAACTGGACAGCACGCCCCAGGACATCACCAGCCTGCTGGACGTGTGGATTCGCCTGGATATCCTGGTGCCTGTGGCCAAGAGCCCGAACCGTTTCGAGCTCAACGCGCAGATCCACGATTTCCTGGCTTATCTGCGCAAGGAGCACCGGCTTGGCCTGTGCCTGGAAATCGAAGCCTACCTGCGCCACCTCGAGCGTCTGGCCGGTTATATCCAGGACGCCTTCGACATCCGCGACGGCCACGACCTGGCACGGCAACTGCGCCTGCTGGACATGCGCGTACGCGATGTGCTGAAAAAACTCGCCAACGACGAACAGGCCCTCGCCGCCGTGGCCGACCGCGCCAAGACCAGCGACCGCCAGATTCCATTGCGCCAGCGGTACGCAGAGGTCTTGGCGACCTGGGACGAATACGTCGAGCCGATGATCCAGCTGGTGAATGCCGACGGCGCCTTCGAGCAAGGTGTGCGCAAGGTCGAGAACGTGCTGCTGCGCATGCTTACCGAGCAACAGCGTCTCGGCCACCTGGTGGACGACGACATGCTGCTGCGCACCCACGCGCGCATCCTCGAAATGCAGACCAGCGCCCAGTTGACCTTGCGTCATGCACGGGAGCTGCTGTTGCCGCTGCGCGAAGAAGCACGCCGGCACAACGCCGTGACCCGTGGCGCGGCACTGGCCCTGTCGGCGATTCGCCGCAAAGGCCTGGACGCGGTGCCGCAGGCTGCGATGCCGATGTTTACCCGGCCACAAAGCACCTTCCTGGGCAGTGCCAGCCAGGTCGAGGCTTATGTGTATGCCTTGGCGAATTTCGAACCGAAACCGGCGCGTTTCCCCAAGGCGCACAAATCCCACAAGGGCGAAGCCCAACGCGCGCCGCGTACGGTCAAGGAAATGCTCGAGCGCTGCGAAGACGCACTGCCGATGCCCGACCTGATGACCTGGCTGCTGGAGCAGGAACCGGACGGCGCCACCGACGAATTGCTGTACTGGTTTTCGCGCCTGTCCCGGGAAAAACGCTTCAAGCGCGAACGCCTGGAACGCCGCGATTATCACACCCACGAGCACCAGGTCAGCCTGCGCTCCTTCGCCCTGCTCCCGGCCGGCAGCGACGCCACCGAGAATTCTGCGAGCACGCCTTATGCATCTTGATCTATCCGAACTGTCCCAGCTGGCGCCGATCTTTCGCGAGCTGTTCAAGGGTTACCACGTCAGCCGCCGTGATCCGGAGCTGTACGCGCAACTGTCGAACTTCCAGGACCAGTACCGCACGCTATTCAAGGCCCTGGGCTTCGAGCTGGTCTGCGATACCCGCGGTTTCTATTACTTCGTGCCGGACTCCGCCATTGCCAGCGCGCAGGTCAACAAGACTGCCCAGCGCCTGGCTTTGTTTACCTTCATCCTCGTCGAGCATCTTGCCGACCAGGGCCGCGACCCGATTGCCGTGCTCGACGGCGGCAGCCTGGGCCGCGATGAATTGCCTTCACTGCTGGAGAAATACCGCGACCTGTTTATCCAGGCCGAGGTGCAGACCCAGGAAGAGCTCGAAGAAAAAATCATGCGCCGCATGACCCAACTGGGTTTTGCCAGCGAAGACAATGGCATTTACCGCTTCCTGCCGCCGATGCACCGTTTCCTCGACGTGTGCCTCTCCGTGCAGCAAGACCGCGATCTCGCTGCCAGCGTACACAGCGTATTGCCGCTGCCGGCACCGGTGATTATCGACGAAGACAGCGATGAGAAACTGCTGAAGACCGATGACCCGCTGGACCTGAGCGCCTTCACTGAAGAAAGCGAAGAAGACACCCTGGCCCGTGCCATTGCCGAAGAACAGGAGACCGACGCATGAGTAAGGAACGCTACGGCATCCGCCGCTTCGCCCTATTGAACACCGCCGGTTACAGCCTGGGCTTGTTCCCGCTGGAAGAGCCGCTGTCGGTGTATGGCGCCAACAACCTGGGTAAATCCGCCTCGATCAATGCCTTGCAGTTCCCGATCCTGGCGCGCATGTCGGACATGAGTTTTGGCAAATACACCCTGGAACAATCGCGGCGCTTCTACTTTGCCACCGACACCAGCTACATCCTGGTGGAGGTCTCCCTGCCCCACGGCCCGCACGTCATCGGCGTGGTCGGGCGTGGGCCAGGCGGCGGTTTCGGTCACCAGTTCTTTGCCTATGCCGGCAAGCTGGACCTGGCCCATTACCAGAAAAACGACACCTGCCTGCGTCAGAAAGAACTGTTCACCAACCTTGAGCGCGAAGGGCTCAAAGCCTACGAACTCAAGCCTGATGAACTGCGGCGCTTGCTGGTGGGCGGCCATACGTCGATCCCGTTGGACCTGACCCTGATCCCGCTGCGCTCCACCAGCGAACAGAGCCTGAAGACCTTCCGTGCGCTGTTTATCAACCTGTTGCACATGCGCGAAATCACGGCGGCCAAGCTCAAGCAACTGTTCCTTGATGCCTTCGAGCACAGCCTGCGTTCCGGCAGTGTCGACTACATCGCAGCGTGCGAAGAAGCCTTCCGCGATGTGCGACGCATGGAGCAGGACTACAACTCGCTGGTGGCTGCCGGGCCGTTGGTTGAAGCCTTGGCCAATGGCGTGAAACAACGCGACGCCTTGCGCGGCAAACTGCATCGCCTGTCGCCGCTGCTGGATTCATTGCTGGGCACCTGGTCGGACTACGCCAGTGCGCGCAAGGAAGAGCTGACCATCCAGGCCGAACACTACCGCAACGAACAGGATGCGCTGCAGAACGACCAGCGCGGCGGCACCCAGGAACTGATGCGCCTGGAACGGGAAATCAGTGGCATCCAGCGCTGGTTGGGCGAATTGTCGGTGCTCAAGCATCGCTTCGCGCTGGTGAATGACGTCAAGGTGCTGGAGCAGCAATTGCTGGCCGCTAAGGATGCCCACGATGAACTGGCGGGCGCCTTGGCGCAGTCGCGGCAGTTCAGCGCCGAGGATCTGGACGAACGTCTGCGCGACCTGGAAAAACGCTTGAAGTCCGTCAAGCAGCAGCTTGATCACGCCGACAACAACAGCTACGCCAAGCTGCGCGAAGAATTCTCGCAGCAGGATGTCGAGCGCCTGATGCGCCTGTTCAACAGTTCGTTGTTCAGCCTGCCGCTGGGTGAACATGGCATCACGCTGGACGAGGACGGCCAGTGGGTCAAATCCCTGGAACAGATCCTCGATGGTTTCAAGGGCGAGCGCTTTGAAGTGCCGGGGCTGTCCATCGATATCTCGCACATCGAGCCTCCGGCCTTGCAGGCCCTGGCGGATCGCGCCGCGTTGCGTGACCAGAAAGAACGCCTGGAAAAAGAACTCAAGCAACTGAAAACCCAGCAGGCCGTGGCGTCCGACCGCGCCGCGAGCAAGACCCAGACCGAAGCGCTGTACCAGCAGGTGCTGGACGCGCAGAAGGCCCTGGAAGACTTCCGCCGCACCCAGACCCTGAGTGCCGAGGAAGGCGAGAAACTCGAACAACTGGCGCAGATGGAAGCCGCCCAGGACGAGTTGAAGCGCTCCAGCGATGCGTTTACCGAGCGCGTGCAGCAACTGTCGGCCAAGCTGCAATTGGTCGGCCGCCAGATCGGCGACATGGAAGCCAAGCAACGTACGCTGGATGACGCGCTGCGTCGTCGTCAGCTGTTGCCGGCAGACCTGCCGTTCGGCACACCGTTCATGGACCCTGTCGACGATTCCATGGACAACCTGCTGCCGCTACTCAATGACTATCAGGACAGCTGGCAGGGCTTGCTGCGCGCCGATGGCCAGATCGAAGCGCTGTATGCCCAGGTACGCCTCAAGGGGGTGGCCAAGTTCGACAGTGAGGATGACGTCGAACGTCGCCTGCAACTGCTGATCAACGCCTATGCGCACCGTACCGACGAGGCGCTGACCCTCGGCAAGGCACGGCGTGCGGCGGTCACCGATATTGCTCGGACCCTGCGCAACATCCGCAGCGACTACGACAGCCTGGAACACCAGCTGGCGCTGTTCAACCGCGAGATCAACAAGCGCCAGGTCTCCAACCTGCAAAGCTTCCGCATCGTGCTGGCACCGAATAAGGAAGCCCTCAAGCATATCGACCAGATCATTCACAGTGCCGGCCAGTATGAAGAAGGCGAGACGCTGTCGGTGTTCGACCTCAGCCAGAGCGCCGAGCAGGACAACAAGAACGAAGAGGCCAAGGAATACCTGGCACGCCTGGTGGCTGCCAATCATAACCAGTTGGGCCTCAAGGACCTGTTCGAGCTGGCGTTCGAGATCACCAAGGTGCATGGCCAGCCGGTAATTCATACCGACATCGACGGTGCGGCTTCCAACGGCACCACCATGACCATCAAGGCGCTGACCAACATGTACTTGTTGTTGCACCTGATGGACCGCGACCAGGCCGGCCGCGTGCGTTTGCCGTACTACCTCGACGAAGCGGCGGACATCGATGAGAAGAACCAGGCGGCATTGCTGGAAACCAGCCTGCAACTGGGCTTCGTGCCGATCCTGGCGAGTGTGAAGCCGCAGGTGTCCGCCCAGGTGGCGATCGACCTCGAAGGCGGCAGCGGGCCGAACGGAATCTACATCGATGAGGCGGACTGGAAGTACATCCGTCGCCATGATGTGGTGAAGGCGACGGTGAATGTGCAGGCGGACGAGCCGGAGCTGGATGAGGTCTGACGTGTTGCGCTGAAATGCAAAAAGGCCGCGATCTTATGGATCGCGGCCTTTTTTAGCTTTGCAGTGATTTTGAGGGCCTCATCGGGGGCAAGCCCCCTCTCACACTCTGATTTGTGAATACAGGCAAAATGTGGGAGGGGGCTTGCCCCCGATGGCCGCGCCTCGGTCTATTTGCCCAGCGGGATCTTAGGCGCCCACGTCAGCCACTCATCTTCAAACTTGTCGAACAGTGGGAACGTCTGCTGCGGCCGTGCGGGGTTGCCCATGCGCTCGCCATCAGGCGTGGCAAAGGCGATCCCGCCGGCCACCAACGTCTCCAAGGACTCGGTGCGCACCGTCGCACCTTTGAACAGGCCGAAGTCGAGCCCGAAGCCGCTGGTGTTCCAGAAGCGGCTGCCACTGCGTACCAGTGGCGCGTATTTGGGTTCGATCAGGATGTGCACCAGCACACGGTCGGCGGTTTGGCCCAACTCATAGCCGGTAACTTTGCCCACGGTGACTTCACGGTAGGTGACCGGCACGCCTTCCTTCAACGAACCACGGCGAGCGGCGCTGAGTGTCAGGCTCAGGCCCGCTGCCTGATGCACTGCTTCAGGTGGCTGGGCCAGGGCGACAAAACTCTTCTGCGGGCCGGCATTTTTCGTCGCCGGTTGCACCTCGATGTATTGGCCGGTGACCAGGGTTTCCAGGTTGGCCGTCTTCATCAGCCCCAGTTCAGGCTTGACCACCCAGAACTGGCTACCAGAACGAGCGATGCGATCCGCTACCTGGGTGATACGCGCTTTGAGCAGCACCGATTGCATGTCCGCACTGAGATCGACGCTCTCGATCTTGCCCACATCCAGGCCCTTGAAGCGTACCGGCGTGCCTGGGCTCAGGCCGTCGGCGCGGTCGACCTTGATGGTCACCAGGGTCCCGTGCTGGTTGGCGGCCTCACGGTCAGCAAACAGACGGAAGCGCGGGATGCGGCGTTTGAGCGGCACATTCGGTTCCGGCGTTTCGAAGGCAATACCACCCGCCATCAGGCTGGCCAGGGACTCACTCTTGACCTGGATGCCGCCGGTCAGCCCGCCGGTGAGGGTAACGCCGCTGGCATTCCAGAAACGTGTGGAGCCGTTGACCAGGTTTTCATATTCTTTCTCGATATGAACACCGATCACCAGTTGCTTCTTCTTGCGTGAAAACTGGTAGCTCTGCACCGAGCCGACCTTGACCTGTTTGTACAGGATCGGGCTGCCGACATCCAGCGAGCCCAGGCTGTCGGTAAGCAACACCATATGCAGACCTGGGGAGCGCAGGTCCAACGGCGGCGCCTTGGCACGAGCCACGTATTCCCGCTGGGGCGGCGTACCTTTGTCACCCGGACGGATGGCGATGTAGTTGCCTTTGACCAGTGCCTCCAGGCCAGTGATACCAGCCAGGGAGATGGACGGCTTGACCACCCAGAATTGCGTGTCCTGAACCAGGTAGTCTTCGGCCAGTGGGTCGAGGGTCAACTCGGCGCTGGCGCTGGACAGGTCCGGGTCGATCTTCAAGGTTTTCAGGCTGCCGACCTGAATGCCCTTGTACATGACCGGAGTCCGGCCGGCTTGCAGGCCTTCGAAGTCGGTGAGCTTGACCTTGACCTTGATACCCGCTGCGGCAGCATCGAAATCTTCGTATAGGCGGAACGGCAGGCTCGGGTCGGTGGGCGGGCTGTCTTTGCGATTCTCCGGCGTGGCGAAGGCGATACCGCCGGCGACAATGCTGGACAGCGATTCGCTGCGCACTTTCACCCCGGAGAGGTTGGCGTCGATGCTGATGCCGCTGGCGTTCCAGAAGCGCGTGTGTTTGCGCACGAGATTGGCGTAGGTCGGTTCGATGTAGACCTTGATCTCAACAGTGCTCTGGTCTTCAGACAGCAGGTAGCTTTTGACCTGGCCGACCTGGATCTGCTTGTAGAACACCGGGCTGCCGCGGTTCAGCGAGCCCAGGCGGTCGGCCTTGAGGGTCAGGTGCAAGCCGGGCTTGGCATCGGATAACGGCGGTTCTTCGGAGAGTGCCTTGAATTTGCGCGTGGGCTCGCCATCGCCTGGGCTGGCTGCGATGTAGTTACCCGAGACAAGGGTCTCCAGGCCAGTGATGCCGGCCAGGCTGACGCTGGGCTTGACCAGCCAGAAGCGGGTGTTGGTCTTGAGGTATTGCTCGACATCCTTATTCATCTCGATGGTAGCAATCACCCCGCGATTGCTGCCCTCGTCATCCAGGGCCAAGGCTTTGACCTTGCCTACGGTCATGCCTTTGTAGACCACTTCGGTTTTGTTGACCTGGATACCTTCGCCGCTCTCGAAGCGAACCTGGATCTCGATGCCTTGCTGGGAATAGGCACGCCATCCCAGCCAGCCGCCGATGATCAGGGCAATCAGGGGCAACACCCAAATGGCCGACCAATTGGAGGCTGGGCGGGTTTTAGCTTTAGGCAATTCACTCATGGTCGTCGTCCGACTCCGTGTTATCCCAAATCAGTCGGGGATCGAAAGTTACTGCGGCAAGCATCGTCAAGATCACCACACTGGCGAATGCTGCAGCACCGAGATTGGCCTCGACACTGGCAAGTCGCCCAAAGTTAACGACCGCCACCAGGATGGCGATCACGAAGATATCCAGCATGGACCAGCGGCCAATGAATTCGATAAAGCGGTACATCACAATGCGTTGTTGCGCGGACAGCGGTTGGTGACGCTGCACCGAGAACAGTAGCAGGCCGATGCCTACCAACTTGAACGTCGGCACCAGGATACTGGCGATGAATACCACGGCGGCGATGGGAAACATCCCGTGCTGCACCAGCTGGATCACACCGGCCATGATGGTACTGGGATCGCCTTGGCCGAGGGAGTTCACGGTCATGATTGGTAACAAGTTGGCGGGGATATATAGAATCGCCGCGGTTACCAGTAATGCCCAAGTACGTGTAAGGCTGTTGGGACGCCGCGCATGGATCAACGCACCGCAACGGGTGCAGAGTTGCTCGTCGGCATCCGCTTCTTGTTTGTTCAATTCATGGCATTCGGTACACACCAGAATGCCTGCATCAATCGCCCGCATGATCATCCTCTCCTGAGAGTGCTCGCCAGACCTGGTGGGGCGACATCACCACCTCCAGCAGTACTTGAACCATTAATAGACTGATGAAACAGGCCAGGCCCAGGCCCACCGTAATAGAAGCCATGTCGGCAAGTTTTACGATTGCCACGAGCACGCCCATCAAGTAGACCTCCAACATCCCCCAATCCTTCATGTGGTGGTAGATGCGGTACAGCAGCAGCCCATAGCTGCGGCCGGTCCTCCAGCGAATGCTGAGCAGCACGGCTAATTGGCAGAGCAGCTTGAGCAAGGGAATGCCCATGCTGCACAGGAACACCACTACGGCAACGCTTTGCATGCCGGAATCGAACAGGCCGACGACGCCGCTCCATACAGTGTCCTCTGAGGTCTGTCCGAGCAGATTGAGCTGCATGATGGGCAAAAAGTTCGCAGGGACGTACAGCAGTAGGGCTGCGAGCACCAAGGCCAGGCTTCGCTCGACGACATTGTGGCGATGAGCGTACAGCTCGTAACCACAACGCGGGCATTGGGCTTTTTCGCCGCGGGCGAGCGTTGGCTTGCGCATCAGCAAGTCGCACTCATGGCATGCCACCAGGTCGTCCAGTGGTAAGTCTGACGCCTCAATGGCATCAACCGGATCGGGCATAGATAGGGCTCTGACTCTAAAAATGGTTAGGTGGCTATTCTAGTGGTCTGGTTCAGAAATAACTGTGCAATTTTGTCGGGGCTGGGTGGGAGGGAATGTCAGGCGTGCGCAGACATCGTGGACACTTTCCGAGCGCCCAAAACAAAACCCCAACTGCTTTCGCAATTGGGGTTTCGGAATTTAATCTTGACGATGACCTACTCTCACATGGGGAAACCCCACACTACCATCGGCGATGCATCGTTTCACTACTGAGTTCGGGATGGGATCAGGTGGTTCCAATGCTCTATGGTCGTCAAGAAATTCGGGTACTGAGTCGTGACCAGTTGGCCTCGCTTCAGCAAATTGGGTATGTGACAGCTGTCGGTGTTTTGTGAGCGTCGAACTTTCGGTTCATTGCGTCTTCACACACCGCAA
This sequence comes from Pseudomonas khavaziana, assembly GCF_036704165.1. Lineage (NCBI taxonomy): Bacteria > Pseudomonadati > Pseudomonadota > Gammaproteobacteria > Pseudomonadales > Pseudomonadaceae > Pseudomonas > Pseudomonas khavaziana. The sequence goes on along the minus strand of NZ_CP129946.1, from coordinate 996,746 downwards.
TCTGATGCTCGTTAGAGTAGTCAAATTGCTTGGGTGTTATATGGTCAAGCCTCACGGGCAATTAGTATTGGTTAGCTCAACGCCTCACAGCGCTTACACACCCAACCTATCAACGTCGTAGTCTTCGACGGCCCTTCAGGGGACTCAAGGTCCCAGTGAGATCTCATCTTGAGGCTAGTTTCCCGCTTAGATGCTTTCAGCGGTTATCTATTCCGAACATAGCTACCCGGCAATGCCACTGGCGTGACAACCGGAACACCAGAGGTTCGTCCACTCCGGTCCTCTCGTACTAGGAGCAGCCCCTCTCAAATCTCAAACGTCCACGGCAGATAGGGACCGAACTGTCTCACGACGTTCTAAACCCAGCTCGCGTACCACTTTAAATGGCGAACAGCCATACCCTTGGGACCGGCTTCAGCCCCAGGATGTGATGAGCCGACATCGAGGTGCCAAACACCGCCGTCGATATGAACTCTTGGGCGGTATCAGCCTGTTATCCCCGGAGTACCTTTTATCCGTTGAGCGATGGCCCTTCCATACAGAACCACCGGATCACTAAGACCTACTTTCGTACCTGCTCGACGTGTCTGTCTCGCAGTCAAGCGCGCTTTTGCCTTTATACTCTACGACCGATTTCCGACCGGTCTGAGCGCACCTTCGTACTCCTCCGTTACTCTTTAGGAGGAGACCGCCCCAGTCAAACTACCCACCATACACTGTCCTCGATCCGGATAACGGACCTGAGTTAGAACCTCAAAGTTGCCAGGGTGGTATTTCAAGGTTGGCTCCACGCAGACTGGCGTCCACGCTTCAAAGCCTCCCACCTATCCTACACAAGCAAATTCAAAGTCCAGTGCAAAGCTATAGTAAAGGTTCACGGGGTCTTTCCGTCTAGCCGCGGATACACTGCATCTTCACAGCGATTTCAATTTCACTGAGTCTCGGGTGGAGACAGCGCCGCCATCGTTACGCCATTCGTGCAGGTCGGAACTTACCCGACAAGGAATTTCGCTACCTTAGGACCGTTATAGTTACGGCCGCCGTTTACCGGGGCTTCGATCAAGAGCTTCGCGTTAGCTAACCCCATCAATTAACCTTCCGGCACCGGGCAGGCGTCACACCCTATACGTCCACTTTCGTGTTTGCAGAGTGCTGTGTTTTTAATAAACAGTCGCAGCGGCCTGGTATCTTCGACCGGCATGAGCTTACGGAGCAAGTCCTTCACCCTCACCGGCGCACCTTCTCCCGAAGTTACGGTGCCATTTTGCCTAGTTCCTTCACCCGAGTTCTCTCAAGCGCCTTGGTATTCTCTACCCAACCACCTGTGTCGGTTTGGGGTACGGTTCCTGGTTACCTGAAGCTTAGAAGCTTTTCTTGGAAGCATGGCATCAACCACTTCGTCATCTAAAAGATGACTCGTCATCAGCTCTCGGCCTTAGAATCCCGGATTTACCTAAGATTCCAGCCTACCACCTTAAACTTGGACAACCAACGCCAAGCTGGCCTAGCCTTCTCCGTCCCTCCATCGCAATAACCAGAAGTACAGGAATATTAACCTGTTTTCCATCGACTACGCTTTTCAGCCTCGCCTTAGGGACCGACTAACCCTGCGTCGATTAACGTTGCGCAGGAAACCTTGGTCTTTCGGCGTGGGTGTTTTTCACACCCATTGTCGTTACTCATGTCAGCATTCGCACTTCTGATACCTCCAGCAAGCTTCTCAACTCACCTTCACAGGCTTACAGA
>NZ_CP129946.1:0-992500 GCF_036704165.1 Pseudomonas khavaziana | reverse complement strand
CCAGGTGGTCGCCTTCGCCACTGGTGTTCCTTCCTATATCTACGCATTTCACCGCTACACAGGAAATTCCACCACCCTCTACCATACTCTAGTCAGTCAGTTTTGAATGCAGTTCCCAGGTTGAGCCCGGGGATTTCACATCCAACTTAACAAACCACCTACGCGCGCTTTACGCCCAGTAATTCCGATTAACGCTTGCACCCTCTGTATTACCGCGGCTGCTGGCACAGAGTTAGCCGGTGCTTATTCTGTCGGTAACGTCAAAATTGCAGAGTATTAATCTACAACCCTTCCTCCCAACTTAAAGTGCTTTACAATCCGAAGACCTTCTTCACACACGCGGCATGGCTGGATCAGGCTTTCGCCCATTGTCCAATATTCCCCACTGCTGCCTCCCGTAGGAGTCTGGACCGTGTCTCAGTTCCAGTGTGACTGATCATCCTCTCAGACCAGTTACGGATCGTCGCCTTGGTGAGCCATTACCCCACCAACTAGCTAATCCGACCTAGGCTCATCTGATAGCGCAAGGCCCGAAGGTCCCCTGCTTTCTCCCGTAGGACGTATGCGGTATTAGCGTCCGTTTCCGAACGTTATCCCCCACTACCAGGCAGATTCCTAGGCATTACTCACCCGTCCGCCGCTCTCAAGAGAAGCAAGCTTCTCTCTACCGCTCGACTTGCATGTGTTAGGCCTGCCGCCAGCGTTCAATCTGAGCCATGATCAAACTCTTCAGTTCAAACATCTTTGGGTTTTTAAGAAACCCTAAACTTGGCTCAGCAATCGTTGGTTACATCTTTGATTTCTCGCGGAGTAACTTGTGATGCTGATAATCTTGTTGACTATCAGTCTGACTCCACAAGCACCCACACGAATTGCTTGATTCAGTTGTTAAAGAGCGGTTGGTTAAGAGCTTTCGTCTCAACCGAGGCGCGCATTCTACAGCAGCCTCATTTGCTGTCAAGTGATTATTTTCAAAAGCTTTCGAAGATTTCTTCAACAACTTCAACCACTTGCGCTTAAGATCTCTCCGAAGCGGGAGGCGAATTCTACAGCGTTACACGCTGCTGTCAACACCTCTTTTTCAACTTCCTTCTGGCTTCGATGAACTGAAGCAACTTGCTGCCGAAAACTTCATAACTCGTTGTTTACCAAGGAGTTTTCCGTTTCGACTGCGCCGGAAGTGGGGCGAATTATAGGCTTCCAGAATCTGCCGTCAACCTTCTTTTTCACATTTCTGTCATATGGGTCAAAAAAGCCCCGAAAACGCGAAAGCCGGCCCCAGGAGCCGGCTTTCCACTTACCGAGCCTTACAGGCTAGGAAAGGCGAACTGCGACGCTTCATGGCTAGCCCGTTGCGGCCAACGCTGGGTAATCGCCTTGCGACGGGTGTAGAAACGCACCCCGTCCGGCCCATAGGCATGCAGATCGCCAAACAGCGAGCGCTTCCAACCACCAAAGCTGTGATAGGCAACCGGAACCGGCAGCGGCACATTGACCCCCACCATGCCCACTTCAATCTCGTCACAGAACAGCCGCGCCGCCTCACCATCACGGGTGAAGATGCAGGTGCCATTGCCATATTCGTGATCATTGATCAGTTGCATTGCAGCTTCCAGGCTGTCGACTCGCACCACACACAGCACCGGCCCGAAGATTTCATCTTTATAGATGCGCATCTCAGGGGTCACGCGATCGAACAGGCTGCCGCCGAGAAAGAACCCTTGTTCATGCCCAGCGATGCTCAAACCGCGACCATCAACCACCAACTCCGCACCCGCAGCCACACCTTCTTCTATGTAGCCACTGACCTTATCCCGCGCCTGGCCCGTCACCAATGGCCCCATATCCAGGCCACAAGAGGTCCCCGCACCAATTTTCAACGCCTTGACCTGCGGCACTAACTTGGCGATCAACGCGTCCGCCACCTGGTCACCCACGCATACCGCCACCGAGATCGCCATGCAACGCTCGCCACAGGAACCATAGGCCGCGCCCATCAAGGCACTCACGGCATTATCCAGATCCGCGTCCGGCATCAGCACGGCGTGGTTCTTTGCTCCGCCCAACGCTTGTACGCGCTTGCCACGCTTGGTCGCTTCGGAATAGATGTACTCGGCAATCGGCGTAGAGCCTACAAAGCTCAAGGCTTTTACTTCCGGCGCTTCGATCAATGCATCAACCGCGCCCTTGTCGCCGTGCACCACACTCAGTACACCTTTAGGCAAGCCAGCTTCCTGCAACAGCTGCGCGATGAGCAGCGTCGAACTCGGATCACGCTCGGACGGCTTCAGGATGAAACAGTTACCGCACACAATCGCCAGCGGGTACATCCACAACGGCACCATGGCCGGGAAGTTGAATGGCGTAATCCCTGCCACTACGCCCAACGGCTGGAAGTCCGACCACGCATCAATGTTCGGCCCAACGTTGCGGCTGTACTCACCCTTGAGAATCTCCGGTGCCGAGCACGCGTACTCCACGTTCTCAATCCCGCGCTTGAGCTCGCCCGCTGCGTCTTCCAAAGTCTTGCCGTGTTCTTCGCTGATCAACTGCGAGATACGCGCTTCGTTCTGCTCCAGCAATTGCTTGAAACGGAACATCACCTGCGCACGCTTGGCCGGCGGCGTATTACGCCAGGCCGGAAATGCCGCCTTGGCCGAGTCGATCGCACTTTGAATGGTTTCGCGACTGGCCAACGGCACCTGGTGAATCACCTGGCCAGTAGATGGGTTGTACACATCGGCGGTACGAACGCTGTCGCTGACCAACTGGCCGTTGATCAAATGCTGGATAAGGCTCATGCAGGGCTCCTGAAAAATTGTTCTATATAGAAGGAGAAATCAGTCGATCTTGTTCAGCACTTCGCCGACCGCGTCAAACAGACGATCCAGCTCCTGCGGCTTGCTGTTGAACGTTGGCCCGAACTGCAGGGTGTCACCGCCAAAGCGCACGTAGAAACCGGCTTTCCACAAGGCCATGCCAGCCTCGAATGGCCGCACGATGGCATCCCCGTCACGCGGGGCAATCTGGATCGCACCGGCCAGACCGTAGTTACGGATGTCGATCACATTCTTGCTGCCCTTCAGACCGTGCAGTGCATTCTCAAAGTGCGGTGCGACTTCGGCTACGCGCTGCACCAGGTTTTCCTTCTGCAACAGGTCCAATGCCGCCAGGCCAGCCGCGCAAGCCACCGGGTGCGCCGAGTAGGTGTAACCGTGGGGGAATTCCACGGCGTACTCCGGCGTCGCCTGGTTCATGAAGGTCTGATAGATCTCGCTGCTCGCAATCACCGCGCCCATCGGGATCGCGCCATTGGTGACTTGCTTGGCGACGCACATCAGGTCCGGGGTCACGCCGAAGCTGTCGGCACCGAACATCGAGCCGGTACGGCCGAAACCAGTGATCACTTCGTCGAACACCAACAGGATATTGTGCTGATCGCAAATCTCACGCAGACGCTTGAGGTAACCCTGTGGCGGCACCAGCACGCCAGCGGAACCGGCCATCGGCTCGACAAACACTGCCGCGATGTTCGACGCGTCATGCAGCTCGATCAACTTGAGCAATTCATCGGCCAGCGCAATACCGCCCTGCTCCGGCATCCCCCGGGAGAACGCATTGCTCGCCAGCAAGGTGTGAGGCAGATGGTCGACATCCATCATCGCCTGGCCAAACAACTTACGGTTACCGTTGACGCCGCCCAGGCTGGTACCGGCGATATTCACACCGTGGTAGCCGCGGGCGCGCCCGATCATCTTGGTCTTGGTGGCCTGGCCTTTCAGGCGCCAGTAGGCGCGCACCATCTTCACTGCGGTATCGGCACACTCGGAGCCGGAGTCGGTGAAGAACACGTGATTCAGGTTGCCTGGGGTCAAGTCGGTAATCTTTTCCGCCAGCTGGAAAGACAACGGATGACCGTATTGGAAGCCTGGAGAGTAGTCCAAGGTGCCCAATTGCTTGGCCACGGCTTCCTGGATTTCCTTGCGCGTATGCCCGGCGCCACAGGTCCACAGCCCCGACAACGAATCGTAGATCTTGCGCCCCTTGTCATCGGTCAACCAACTGCCTTCGGCGGCCACGATCAGGCGCGGGTCGCGCTGGAAGTTACGGTTGGCGGTGTAGGGCATCCAGTGCGCATCCAGCTTAAGTTGGCTGGCCAGGGACGATGGGGCGTTTTCGGGCATGTTCATCAGCAAAACCTCGCAAGGCAAAAGGCAGCGTCGGGATCGGAAAAGCGTGGTTGCAGCTAAATTGCCACGGGGATAAAGTCGATGAAATCCAACTCTTCTAACCTTCAGTCAGGACTTCACTAAACTATGAGCAGCCGTCGTCCCGACCCTCTGGCGCAAGTCAGCGATTTTGATATTCGCTTGTTGCGCATTTTTCGCAGCGTGGTGGAGTGCGGCGGCTTCTCGGCGGCAGAAGCCGTACTCGGTATTGGCCGCTCGGCCATCAGCCAACAGATGAGCGACCTTGAGCAGCGCCTCGGGCTAAGGCTCTGCCAACGCGGCCGCGCCGGGTTTTCCCTGACCGAGGAAGGTCGCGAGGTTTATCAGTCAGCCCTGCAGTTATTGAGTGCCCTGGAGAGCTTTCGCACTGAAGTCAACGGCCTGCACCAGCACCTGCGCGGTGAATTGATCATCGGCCTTACCGACAACCTCGTCACCCTGCCCCATATGCGCATCACCCATGCACTGGCGCAATTGAAGGAGCGAGGCCCGGATGTGCAGATCCAGATCCGCATGATCGCCCCCAATGAAGTGGAGCAAGGTGTGCTCGACGGACGCCTGCACGTCGGCGTGGTGCCCCAGGCCAGCGCGCTGTCTGGCCTGGAATACCAACCGCTGTACAGCGAACGCTCGCTACTCTACTGCGCAGTCGGCCACCCATTGTTTTATGCCGATAACAAACAGCTGGAAGACGAACGCATCGACGACCAGGACGCCATCGCTCCCACCTTCCGCCTGCCCGCGCAGATCCAGGCCCACTACCAGGCGCTAAACTGCACCGCCAGCGCTTCGGACCGTGAAGGCATGGCGTTCCTGATCCTTACCGGCCGCTACATCGGCTACTTGCCCGACCACTACGCCAGCCTGTGGGTGCAACAAGGCCGACTGCGCGCGCTGAAACCGGCTACACGTTTTTACGATTTGAGCCTGGCATCGGTCACACGCAAGGGCCGCCGCCCTCATTTGGTGCTGGAAAGCTTCCTGGAAAGCCTGGCCGCAACCCGCTAAAACGGGCCTCGAAGTAAAAGTTGAGCAGGTGGACAGCTTTTTGCAAGGCACAGGGACCTTGAACCGTTCGCCTCGAGTTAACCCGCCATGCCCCCACAATCCTCCAGCTCCAGCGACCTGATCTACGGCCTCAACGACCGCCCGAAACCACTGCCCGCACTGTTGGCAGCGCTGCAACATGTACTGGCGGCGTTCGTCGGCATCATCACCCCACCGCTGATCATCGGCTCTACCCTCGGCCTCACCGCCCACCTGCCCTACCTGATCAGCATGGCGCTGATGGTCTCGGGCGTAGGTACTTTCATCCAGGCACGCAGGCCGTTTGGTATCGGCGCCGGAATGATCTGTCTGCAAGGCACCAGCTTTGCGTTTCTCGGCGCGGTGTTGTCAGCAGGCTTTCTGGTGAAGCAACGCGGCGGTAGCCCGGAAGATATTCTGGCGATGATCTTCGGCGTGTGCTTCTTCGGCGCGGCGGTACAGATCGTGCTGAGCCGCTTTATCGGCCAACTGCGCCGAGTCATCACGCCCCTGGTTACAGGGATTGTGATTACGCTGATCGGCATCAGCCTGATCAAAGTAGGCATCACCGACCTCGGCGGCGGTTTCAATGCACCGGACTTTGGCGCCCCCGCCAACCTGGCGCTCGGCTTGTTCGTGGTGCTGACGATCATTCTGCTCAACCGCTCCAATACCCCATGGGTGCGCCTCTCGGCGATCATCATCGGCCTGGCCCTGGGGAGCCTGGCCGCCTGGTTCAGCGGCAAACTCACTCCCCAGGCCCTGCCTGACCTGCCCCTGATCAGCCTGCCTACGCCGTTCCGCTTCGGTTTCAACTTCGACTGGAGCGCCTTCCTGCCGGTAGCGCTGATTTATCTGATCAGCAGTATCGAAACCGTCGGCGACCTCACTGCCAATTGCATGATTGCCCGCCAACCGATCAACGGCCCCTCTTATATAAACCGACTCAAGGGCGGCGTGCTGGGCGATGGCATGAGCTGCATGATCGCCGCCACCTTCAGCGCCTTCCCCAATACCACCTTCGCCCAGAACAATGGCGTGATCCAACTCACCGGCGTGGCCAGCCGTTACGTCGGCTTATATATCGGCGCGTTGCTGTTCTGTCTCGGTCTGTTTCCCCTGATCGGCGCCGTGCTGCAGCAAATTCCCAAGCCAGTGCTGGGCGGCGCGACCCTGGTGATGTTCGGCAGTGTGGCCGCTGCCGGCGTGCGTATTCTTGCCCAGGCGCCGCTGGACCGACGCAGCATGTTGATCATCGCCACCTCGTTTGGCGTCGGCCTGGGTATCGCCGCCCAGCCCAACCTGCTGCACCTGATGCCAACATTGGTGCAGAACCTGTTCGACTCCGCCATCACCAGCGGCGGCCTCACCGCCATCCTCTTGTGCCTGCTACTGCCGGAAGCCAAGGCGAGCGCCACTGCCGCAAACCACACTCCAGAACGCGACAGCCTGGAACCGCTTTGACGGTTTTATTGCATCGGGACTTGTCTGAGGCTTGAGGGTGGGTTATCTGTGCACACGTCGTCTCTATCGATCAGCACGGAAACCTCCATGAGCCTCGAAGTTCCTGCCCACAGCAACCACGCCGGTAAACCCGCCAGCCGCATTCGGCAAAAGAACGAACAAGCGATTCTCCAAGCTGCTGAAGATGAGTTCGCCCGTCATGGCTACAAAGGCACCAGCATGAATACCATTGCTGCCAGTGCCGGGTTGCCCAAGGCTAACTTGCACTACTATTTCACCAACAAGCTGGGCCTGTACATCGCGGTACTCAGCAATATTCTCGAACTGTGGGACAGCACCTTCAACGCGCTGACTGCCGAGGACGACCCAGCCGTGGCGCTCACGCGCTATATCCGCACCAAAATGGAATTTTCGCGACGCCAGCCACAAGCCTCGCGGATCTTCGCCATGGAAATCATCAGCGGCGGCGAATGCCTCACCGAATATTTCAGCCAGGACTATCGCGCCTGGTTCAGTGGCCGGGCGGCGGTGTTCCAGGCCTGGATCGACGCCGGCAAGATGGACCCCGTCGACCCGGTGCATTTGATCTTCCTGCTGTGGGGCAGCACCCAGCACTACGCCGACTTCGCCACCCAGATCTGCCGCGTCACCGGTCGCACCAAGCTGACCAAGCAGGACATGGAAGACGCTGGCACCAATCTGATCCAGATCATCCTCAAAGGCTGCGGCATCAAGCCAGCCCAATAAACGAAGCGAGTTATGTCTTTTACGCTGACAGGCCTTTGCGAATTTCGTGAAGAAATCCGCAAAAGCCGCTTTATCACCCTGGCGGCACCCATCACCAGCCCGCAGGACGCCCAGGCTTTTTTCGAGCAACACAGCGACCTGAACGCCACGCATAACTGCTGGGCCTGGAAGCTGGCCGACCAATACCGCAGCAACGATGACGGCGAACCTGGCGGCACCGCCGGGCGCCCGATTCTTGCGGCTATCGAGGCACAGGGCTTTGATCAGGTCGCGGTGCTGGTAATCCGCTGGTACGGCGGCATCCAGCTGGGTACCGGCGGCCTCGCCCGTGCTTATGGAGGCGGTGCAAACAAATGCCTGCAAAATGCCGAGCGCATCGAACTGATCAGCCGCGTGCCACTGAGCTGCGCCTGTGGGTTTTCCGAGCTGAACCTGGTGAAGCTGCGTGTCGCTGAACTCGCAGGCCTGGTGCTGGAAGAAACCTTCACCGCCAACGGCGTGGAGCTGCAGCTTGCACTGGGGGAGGCACACATCGACACCCTACAAGCCCAGCTCGCCGACCTGAGCCGTGGGCGCATCCTGCTGCAACGCTGAAACTGCTACTGTTACGTGCTGAACTCCCTGAACCGCGATTTCAAAGGAAGCCTTTCATGTCTACGCCAAAAACTGCACTGATCATCGGCGCCTCACGCGGGCTGGGCCTTGGCCTGGTCAAGCAATTGCTCCAGGATGGCTGGGACGTGACCGCCACCGTGCGCGATCCGAGCAAAGCCGATGCGCTGAAAGCCGTGGGGCCGGTGCAGGTCGAGAAGTTGGACATGGACGACCAGCAAGCCGTGATCGCCCTGGCCCAACGCCTGAAAGACCGCACCTTCGACCTGCTGTTCGTCAACGCTGGCGTCAAGGGCCCGGCGAACCAGGAGCCCGGCCACGCCACCCTGGCGGAAGTCGGCCAGTTGTTCTTCACCAACGCAGTGGCACCGATTAACCTGGCCCAGCGCTTTGTCGGGCAGATCCGCAAAGACACCGGTGTGCTGGCCTTCATGAGCTCGGTACTGGGCAGCGTGACCATTGCCGACGGTTCGGACCTGGCGCTGTACAAGGCCAGCAAGGCTGCACTCAATTCGATGACCAACAGCTTTATCACCCAACTGGGCGATCACAAGCTGACCGTGCTTTCGATGCATCCGGGCTGGGTGAAGACCGACATGGGCGGCGAAAATGCGCATATCGACGTCGACACCAGCGTGCGCGGCCTGGTGGATCAGGTAAATGCCTACACCGGCAAGGGCGGCCACCACTTCGTGGACTACAAGGGCGACACCATCGCCTGGTAGCCCCCCAACTGTAGGAGCGAGCTTGCTCGCGAAGAACGCCCAGGCACTGCTTAAAGCCAGACTGCCCGCGTCATCGTTGACGATTTTCGCGAGCAAGCTCGCTCCTACAGAGGTAAACTGCCCACCTCGCCCTCCCCGGCGACCCTGGATCAGCAGACAGGGCAACACTGAGCTGGCAAACCTGAACCCATCATTCAGAGGAGCCGGCCAATGCCTGCGACCCGTATCTGGTTAAAAAACCCTCTCGCGATTTTCACTGCCAATGGCCTTGATGCCCGCGGCGGCCTGGTGCTGCAAGACGGTGTGATCACCGAAGTGCTGGCCCAAGGCCAAGAACCGGCACAACCCTGTGCACAGGTGTTCGACGCTCGCGAGCATGTGGTCCTGCCCGGGCTGATCAACACCCACCACCACTTCTATCAAACCCTGACCCGCGCCTGGGGCCCAGTGGTCAACCAGCCGTTGTTTCCCTGGTTGAAAACCTTGTACCCGGTATGGGCACGGCTCACCCCGGAAAAACTTGCCCTGGCCAGCAAAGTCGCCTTGGCTGAATTGCTGCTCTCAGGCTGCACCACCGCAGCCGACCACCACTACCTGTTCCCCGATGGCCTGGAAAACGCCATTGATGTGCAGGTAGAAAGCGTGCGCGAACTGGGCATGCGCGCCATGCTCACCCGCGGCTCCATGAGTCTGGGCGAAGCCGATGGCGGCCTGCCGCCGCAGCAGACCGTACAACAAGGCCAGGTGATCCTCGACGACAGCCAGCGCCTGATCCGCGAATACCACCAGCGTGGCGACGGTGCACAGATCCAGATAGCCCTGGCGCCGTGCTCGCCGTTCTCGGTCACCCCCGAGATCATGCAAGCCAGCGCCGAGCTGGCCAACCGCCTGGATGTGCGCCTGCACACCCATTTGGCAGAAACCCTCGACGAGGAAGACTTCTGCCTGCAACGTTTCGGCCTGCGTACCGTGGACTACCTCGACAGCGTCGGCTGGCTCGGCCCACGCACCTGGCTGGCCCATGGTATTCACTTCAACCCGGATGAAATCGCACGCCTGGGCGCCGCCGGTACTGGCATCTGCCACTGCCCAAGCTCGAACATGCGCCTGGCCTCCGGCATCTGCCCGACCCTGGATCTGCTCGCCGCCGGCGCGCCCATCGGCCTGGGCGTGGACGGTTCCGCATCCAACGACGCGTCGAACATGATCCTCGAAGCGCGCCAGGCCCTGTATATCCAGCGCCTGCGTTACGGCGCGGAAAAAATCACTCCCGAAGGCGTGCTGGGTTGGGCCACCAAAGGCTCGGCGCAGTTGCTGGGACGTACGGATATCGGTGAATTGGCGGTAGGCAAGCAAGCTGACCTGGCGCTATTCAAGCTTGATGAGCTGCGGTTCTCCGGCAGCCACGATCCGATTTCAGCGCTGCTCTTGTGCGGTGCGGATCGAGCGGATCGGGTGATGATTGGCGGCCAGTGGCGAGTCATCGACGGGCAGGTCGAAGGTCTGGACCTGAAAGGTTTGATCGCCGATCACACCCAGGCGGCGCGGCAGTTAATCGCCGGAACCTAAGCCAAACGAGGTTCAAAATGTGGGAGGGGGCTTGCTCCCGATAGCGGTGGGTCAGCCAACCTATATATGACTGAACCACTGCCATCGGGAGCAAGCCCCCTCCCACATTGGACTCATTGGTGGCTTGAAGAATCAGTCACAACCCCAACAGCGACAACATGATAAAGGTCGCAAACAACACAAAATGAGTCATCCCTTCGATGGCGTTAGTTTCACCATCATTAAGGTTGATCGCGCTGACAATCAGCGTGATAAACACCATCACCGTCTGCACCGGCGTCATCGCCATCTGGAACGGCTGGCCGGAATACAGGGCCATGGCCTCCATCACCGGCACCGTCAGGATCACCGTAGACAACGATGCCCCCAACGCGATATTCACCACCGACTGCATGCGGTTAGCCAACGCAGCACGCAGTGCCGTCAGGATTTCCGGCGCGGCAGAGATCGCCGCCACCACAATCGCCGTGATCACCGGCGGGGCGCCCGTGCCTTCCAGGCCCAGGTCGAGGGTTTTGGACATCACTTCGGCCAATGCGCCGATCACGATCACCCCAAACACCAGGGTGCCGATCGAGAACGCCAGGTTGACGGGGGGCGACTGCTCCTCTTCCGGGGTTTTCTTGCGGCGTTTTTCCGGGTAGCTGTAGCTGAAGAAGTAGCTGTGCGGCCCCACCTGCATGCGCAGGAACAAGGTGTACAGCACCACCATCGCGCCGATGGTGAAGGCCGAGTAGATTTTCCAATCCGCTTCGGGGATAAACTCCGGCACCACCATCGACACGCCCATGGCCGTAAGGATCATTACGCTGTAGGTGCGTGCTGAATCATCGTTGTAGGACTGTTCGCCATGCTTGATACCCCCCATCAGCGCGGCCAGGCCGAGGATGCCGTTGATATCGAGCATCACCGCTGAGTAAATGGTGTCACGCACCAGCGTGGGCGATGGCTCGTTGCTCATCATGATCGCCAGGATCACCACTTCCACCAATACCGCGGCGAGGGTCAGGATCATGGTGCCGTAGGGGTCACCTACCTTTTCCGCCAGTTGCTCGGCATGGTGCGCGACGCGCATCGAAGCCATCACGATAAAGGCGATCAGCGCCATGCCTGCCAGCAGCGCCACCAGTTGCCCGCTGTGGAGCATCCAGTGCTCCAGCGGGTAGGCGGCAATGGCGGCAATCAGCGCCAGCAACATGAATTTTTCTTGCTTGAGGGATGTGAGCATTCCGGGCCTTTTCATACAGCGAATCAGTCATTGATGGGGTACAGACTGCGCCAAGCCGCTAACGTTTCGTTACACCTTAGTTCACATCAACCTTGCGAGGGTGAGACAAATACTCTCCTGCTGGTCAGGTTTTGCCGATTATTTCAGCCATGGCCTGTAGAATGTCGCCATTGCACCTGATGAGATTTTAAAAATGTACGATTGGCTCAACGCCCTGCCCAAGGCTGAATTGCACCTGCACCTGGAGGGTTCGCTGGAGCCTGAGTTGCTGTTCGCCCTGGCCGAGCGCAACAAGATTGCGCTGCCGTGGAACGATGTCGAAACCCTGCGCAAGGCCTATGCCTTCAATAATCTGCAAGAGTTTCTCGACCTGTATTACAAAGGCGCCGATGTGCTGCGCACGTCCCAGGATTTCTACGACCTGACCTGGGCCTACCTGCTTCGCTGCAAGGCCCAGAACGTGATTCATACCGAACCCTTCTTCGACCCGCAGACCCACACCGACCGTGGCGTGCCGTTCGAAGTGGTGCTCAACGGCATCGCCGCGGCACTTAAGGATGGCGAGCAGCAACTGGGTATCACCAGCGGCTTGATCCTCAGCTTCCTGCGCCACCTGAGCGAAGCTGAAGCCGAGAAAACCCTCGACCAGGCCCTGCCGTTCCGTGACGCGTTCGTGGCCGTGGGCCTGGACAGCTCGGAAATGGGCCACCCGCCGAGCAAGTTCCAGCGCGTGTTCGACCGTGCCCGTCACGAAGGCTTCCTGACCGTGGCCCACGCCGGTGAAGAAGGCCCGCCCGAGTACATCTGGGAAGCCATCGACCTGCTGAAGATCCAGCGTATCGACCATGGCGTGCGTGCCATCGAAGATGAGCGTCTGATGCAGCGCATCATCGACGAACAGATCCCGTTGACCGTGTGCCCGCTGTCCAATACCAAGCTCTGCGTGTTCGACGACATGGCCCAGCACAACATTCTCGACATGCTCGAGCGTGGCGTGAAGGTGACTGTGAACTCGGATGACCCGGCGTACTTCGGCGGCTATGTCACCGAGAACTTCCACGCGCTGTACACCTCCCTGGGCATGACCCAGGACCAGGCCAAACGCCTGGCGCAAAACAGCCTGGATGCGCGTTTGGTCAAACCATAACCGAACAAGCGCTGCTCAACATGTGGGAGGGGGCTTGCTCCCGATAGCAGTGGATCAGTGACACATAAGTGCCTGACACACCGCTATCGGGAGCAAGCCCCCTCCCACCTGGTTTTGTGTTGACCTTAGATTTGGGTGAGCTCTTCCAGCGTCTTGCCTTTGGTCTCCATCCCAAACACCCACACCACCAGCGCCGCGACTGCAAAGCACAGCGCGCCCAGGGCGAACACCCCGCCCTGCCCGGTTATCGGGAATACCAGCCCGGTCACCAACGGCCCCAGCAGCGAGCCGACCCGGCCAATCGCCGAAGCAAACCCGGAGCCTGTCGCCCGCGCCGAGGTGGGATACAACTCCGGCGTATAGGTGTACAGCACGGCCCACATGCCAAACAGGAAGAACTGCATCAGCAGCCCCGAAGTAATCAGCAGGCCGACGTTGCCGCCAAACACCGCACTTTGCCCATACAAAAACGCCATCACCCCGCCGCCCAGCAGCGTCACGACGCACACCGGCTTACGCCCCCAGCGTTCGACCAGCCACGCCGCCATCAGGAAGCCCGGGATCCCACCCAGGGAGATAATCACGGTGTAATACACCGACTGGGTCACGGCAAAACCCGACTGCTGCAACAACGCACTCAACCACGACGTCAGCCCGTAAAAGCCGAGCAAGGCAAAAAACCACACGCTCCAGATCATCATTGTGCGTTGGCGATACTGCGCCGACCACAGCTGCTGGAACGCGGAGAAGAAAGTCCCCGGCACAGTCTCGACCCGTGGCAGGGCAACCGGCTCGGGTAAATCAGCGCGGCCCAGGGACTCGCGTACCTTCTGCTCAATGCCCAGCAACACCTTATCCGCCGCGTCATGCTTTCCGGCCTGTTCCAGCCAGCGCGGTGATTCCGGGATAAAGAACCGGATGGCCAACACAAACACCGCCGGCACCGCCAGCACCAGGAAAATGTCGCGCCAGCCAATCACCGGCAACAGGAAGTAAGACAGCACGCCCGCAGCTACGAAGCCCAACGGCCAGAAACCATCCATCAACGCGATGTAGCGCCCGCGCCCCTTGGCCGGAATCAGCTCCGACAGCATCGACTGAGCGATGGGAAACTCCATGCCCATGCCAATGCCCAGCAGGATACGAAACAACGTCAGCATCTCCACCGTCTGCGCCGTGGAACACAAGTAACTGGCAACACCCCACAACACGATGCTCCACTGGAACACCGGCTTGCGCCCGAAGCGATCGGCAAGCATGCCGGACAGCGAAGCGCCGATCACCATGCCGAAAAAGCTCGAACTGGCCAGTAATCCCGCCTGGGCGGTGCTCAAGCCAAACTCGGTTTTGATCGAGCCCAACAGGAAGGTCATCATCGCCAAGTCCATGGAGTCAAAGAAAAACGCCAAGGCGATGATGATGAAAATGATTCGGTGGTAACCACTGATCGGCAGCCGTTCCAACCGCTCCGCTGCGCTATAGCCTTGCATACCCATGCCACACCCCCCTTGTGAAAAATCCCCTCGGCGAGTGTGCGACATCGTTATCCCTGGCTATTGCTGGATGCGACCTGACTGAAACCCTGAACGACGCAAACCGCTGACGAGGCGCCTACACTGCCGCCAGCCGGTTGATTTCCACGAGCCCGATATCGGAAACCTGCAAGGCCCGCGACTCGTTGACCACACCGATCCAGCCCGACTGCAGAAACAGCTGCAACAATCCCGCGCCCAGCGCACCGCCCAGATGCGGTTGCTGCTGGCTCCAGTCGAAGCAATCGCAGGCCAACGGCGCCGCCAATGCCTGGGTAAAAATGCCCAGGCCTGCCAAATACTGCGCGCCCTTGACCGTGACCTCGGTACGCTGCTCATGGCGCTCGATCCAGCCTGCCTCCAACATCCGCTGGTACAGCCCCGCCGCCAGCTCGCCGCCAAGATGGCCGTGACACAGGCGGGCGCGCCGCAGCAGCGGTGGCGCCATCAGTGCCAGCGGCAAAGCATTCGGCGTGCTGCGCGCCGCGCTGGCCATGGTGGTACTGGCCAGCGCATCAATGGCGACACTGACATCCGCAGCCGCCACGCGAAACAACCGCTTGCCCCGTCGAGCCTCGGTTCGTAGCAGACCGCTACCGGCCAGGCGCGCCAAATGTGCATTGGCCGATGCCGACGACAGTCCGGCCAGGCTCGCCAGCTCTTCTGAAGACTTCGCCGAGCCGTCCATCAAGGCCCAGAGCATGGCCGTGCGTTTGGGCTCGGCGAGCAAGCTGGCGATCTGACTGATGCAAGGTGCTGCTTCCATGTATTCACTCCCTGTTAAACCATTTTTCTGCTGCGGTTGAGGCCAAAGTATAGGTGCGCAGACCAGCGGTTCCGCGGCGTCTGACAGCGCAGATCAGGACAGGGTATGAGTGAAACTTCCGACCGTGACGCAGGCTATTGCCTAGCAGCCATTCGCCCCAGTCGCTGCGCGGTCAATGTCGCACAGCGTGCCACGAGCATGTCCCGCAGCAGATTGATCGGTTTGCTCAATTGCGCACGATGGGCACACAACAAGTTGAGCGGCGTGCGCTCGCCCTGCAACTCCGGCAGGATCAAGCGCAAGCGTCCGGCCAGCACGTCGGTGCTTATATCCAGCCAGGACTTGTAGGCAATCCCCATCCCCGCCACCGCCCAGCGGCGCACGACATCGGCATCATCACTGAAGCGGTCACCGCTGACCGTCAGGCTTACATGACGCTTGCCGTCGTAAAAACCCCAGTGGTCATGCACCCGGCTACCGAGCATGTAGAGCAGGCAATTGTGTTGGGCCAGTTGTTCCAGATGGCGCGGCTCACCATGGCGGGCGAGGTAACTGGGGGCGGCACACAGCACTCGAATATTGTCCGGGGCGATGGGCAGCGCAATCAGGCTGGAGTCTTCGGGTTCGCCATAGCGCAAGGCGATGTCCACCGGCTGGCGGAACAGGTCGGCAATGCGATCACCCAGCAACAGGCGCACATTCAATTGCGGGTGTTGCTGCTGGAACTCGTCCAGCCACGGCACCAGCTGGTTACGCCCAAAATCCGATGGCGCCGACAATTGCAGCACGCCGCTGACATGATCTTGACCACTGGCCAACAGTCGTCGCCCTTCGTCCAGCGCACCCAGTGACGCACGCGCGTACTCCAGGAAGCCCTCGCCTTCGGCGGTCAGGCGCAGGCTGCGGGTTGAGCGCGCCAGCAAGCGCGTGCCCAGTTGCTGCTCGATACGCTTGAGCGCAGCGCTGGCCACCGCGGGCGACAGGTCCATGACCCGCGCCGCCGCCGACAGGCTACCCAGGTCCGCAGCGCGCACAAACAACTGCAAATCATCAAAACGCAGCATGCATTCCCATCCATTATCAAAATTTGGTTGAAACAGACTGCTGTTTTAGCCGCTTTTATCTGCATGGGAAATAGCCAATCATCTGCGCATTCCGTCATCACGTGCCAGGAGTTGAATATGTCCACCGCCTTTAACGTCATCGCCACGCTGATCGCCAAACCCGGCCAACAAGCCACCCTGGAACCCTTGCTGCGTGCCCTGCTGGAACCGACCCGCCTGGAAGCCGGTTGCGAGCAGTACGACCTGCATCAGGACCTGCAACACCCCGAGACCTTCTACATGCTCGAACGTTGGAGCGATGAGGCAGCACTGGCCGGCCATGACCGGAGCGCGCATATCCAGAGCTTTCGCGCCAAAGCCGCTGACGTGCTCGAACATTTCGAACTCAAGCGCCTGAAATTCCTTGCCTGATCCCCCCATCAAGTCCGCATCACGCCCCCTTTACCGGAGCCACCATGAAAGCCATTGCCTACTACGCTTCACTGCCGATCAACGACCCAAAATCCCTGCAAGACATCGAACTGCCGGAGCCCGTGGCCGGCCCGCGTGACCTGCTGGTGGAAGTCAAAGCCATCTCGGTCAACCCAGTGGACACAAAGGTGCGCCAGAATGTCGCCCCCGAAAACGGCGCCGCCAAGGTGCTGGGCTGGGATGTGGCCGGTGTGGTCAAGGCCGTTGGCAGCGACGTGACGCTGTTCAAGGCTGGCGACAAGGTGTTCTACGCCGGTTCCCTGGTACGCCCAGGCGGCAACAGCGAACTGCACACGGTAGATGAGCGCATCGTCGGCCATATGCCCAAGAGCCTGGGGTTTGCCGAGGCCGCTGCACTGCCGCTGACCGCCATCACCGCCTGGGAGCTGCTGTTCGAACGCTTGCAGATCATTGAAGGCAAGGAAGATCAAGGCCAGAGCCTGCTGATCGTCGGTGCTGCTGGCGGTGTGGGGTCGATCCTGACGCAACTGGCCAACCAGCTCACCGCGCTGAAAGTCATCGGCACCGCCTCGCGTCCCGAAACCCAGGCCTGGGCCAAGGCCCTGGGTGCCGACTTGGTGATCGACCACAGCCAGCCGTTGAGCGAAGCGCTGAAACAGGCCGGCCACCCGCAAGTGACCCACGTTGCCAGCCTGACCCAGACCGAGCATCACCTGGATCAACTGGTGGAGGCGCTGCAACCCCAAGGCAAGCTGGCGCTGATCGATGACCCCAAGGCGCTGGATGTGAGCAAGCTCAAGCGCAAGAGCCTGTCGCTGCACTGGGAGTTCATGTACACCCGCTCGATGTTCGAAACGCCGGACATGATCGAGCAGCACAACTTGCTCAACCGCGTGGCCGAACTGATCGACGCCGGCATCCTGGAAACCACGGTGGGCGAGCACTTCGGTGTGATCAACGCGGCCAACCTGCGACGTGCCCATGCGCTGCTGGAGAGTGGCAAGGCCAAGGGCAAGATCGTGCTGGAAGGGTTCTGAAAAAACGACTGTCAGTGTCGTCCGTTATTCATGTAAGTAATGGACGACACCATTAGTCCGAGAGTTGATCCTTGTCATATTTTTGCGGGGATTCGGGTTTATATTGGCCGCCTTTGCCACGAGTCTTTTACGCGAGGAAGTCAGCAATGAAGATCCTGATAAAAGCGTTAGCAAAATCCCCAGGCAGCCAATGGCAGGTTCGTCTCGACGGCGAAGCCATCACCTTTCGCAGTGAAGCCGAGGCCCGCGCCTTTGCCGATACCCTGCAAGCCCGTATCCAGGCGCCCCACCGCTTTCCCCTCGGCCAGCAACGCTCCGCCGCTGGCTGAGCCGCATTTCAGACCTGCGCCTGTTCGGCCCTTGCCCGTTGCAGGCGCTGGGTCGACATCGCAATCGTCACCGCCAGCACACCACACAAGCTGATAACCATGGCCATCGGCATCGCCGTGCCGTCGTGCAACACGCCGACCAACGACGCAGCCCCTGCCGCCACACCGAACTGAATGCAACCGAGCAACGCCGACGCACTGCCGGCCCGGGCGCCCTGCCCGCTCATGGCGCACGCCGAGGTATTGGGCAAAATGCAGCCCAGGCTGGCGATACAGATAAACAGCGGCACCAGCAAAGGCCACAAGGCCTCGGTGCGCAGCGCGGCGATACCCAGTAGCGTCAACGCCGCCACCACATACACCCACACCGTGCGCGACAACAAAAACGCCGGGCCGCGCTTGGCCAGCAACCGCGCATTCAACTGCGCTACCAGGATAAAGCCGGCGGCGTTGGAACCGAACAGCCAGCCGTAATGCTCGGCAGGTACGCCGTAGAGTTTGATAAATACAAAAGGAGAGCCGGCGATGTAGGCAAACATCCCGGCAATCGAGATGCCGCCGGTCAAGGCATAGCCGAGGTATACGCGGTCCGACAACAGCGAGCCGTAGCGACGCAACGAACCAGACAAAGGCTGGCGCGGCTGATCGGCCGGGAAGGTTTCCGGCAACCCGACTGCCACGGCAATTGCCGCCATTACGCTGAACAGCGACAGTGCCAGGAAGATCGATTGCCAGCCCCACACCCCGACCATCAACCCACCCGCCAAAGGTGCAAGGATCGGCGCCAGGCCGGTGACCAGCATCAGTTGCGAATACACCTTGGCCGAGCCCACCGCATCGCACTTGTCACTGACCACCGCCCGGGAAATCACCATGCCCGCGCAACCGCCAAGGGCCTGCACGAAGCGCGCACCGATCAGCCATTCCAGGGACGGTGCGTAGGCACAGGCGAAGGACGCGAGGGTAAACAGGGTGACGCCACTGAGCAGCGGCACACGCCGACCAAAGCGGTCGGCCAATGGACCGTAGATCAATTGGCCAATGGCCAGGCCGGCGAAGTACACCGCCAGGGTCAACTGGATATGTTTTTCATCGGTGGCAAAGGCCGTGGCCATTGCCGGAAAGCCCGGCAGGTAAAAATCGATCGCCAACGGCGCAAAGGCGCTCAAGGCGCCCAAAATCAGGATTATGCGGAGGTTCATCAGACACCCAAGTGAGTCGGCAGCCCGACAGTCTAGCCGCGCTTGGGTGCCATGAACATTACGTTAGGTCGCTAACGATCAGAAAAAATCACGCCAGCTTGGCGGTGTAGCCCTCCTCGGTGATCAGTTGGATGACCTTATCCGAGGGCAGACTGCTTGCCACGCGCACTTCTTTGGCGCCCAAATCGACTTCGACACTCGCTGCCGGATCCTGGCTCTGTACCGCCTGGGTCACCGATCGAACGCAATGGCCGCAGGTCATTCCTTCAACACTGAATATTTGCATGACATGACTCCTTTGATGAGGTTGGGCACAGTTTGGAGCTTGCCACGATGGCAAGGTCAAGTTTCAAAAAAATCGGCCGGGCTGGTATTCGCAGGCAACGTCGGCCAAGCTTCAACTTTCCTTGCTGTGAACCACGGAGCATTCGCCATGCGCTGGTCGTTTTTTGCCCTTGCCGGCCTGATGAGCCTGTCTGCTGCTGCGCCCCAAGCCCTTGCCGCTGAAGATTATGCGGTGCTGATCATTTCCCGCGAGCGCCTGGAGGTGCCGACCAACTGCGAGATCGGCCTGTATATCCAGGACCAGTTGGCCGGGCGCCTGTTCCAGGAACAGGCCACCTCGTTCAATCTGCCTGCGGGCGATGTATCGCTGCGCCTCAAGCTGTTACCGGGTCAGTCCGGAGGCTGCCTGCCCAGCCTGCTGGCGCCACCGGCGCAGAACATTACCTTGAAGGCTGGCGATGTACGCAAATTGCGTATCGCTCAAGGCCCGGACGGCATGTACCTCAAGCCTGCGGCATTGGAATACTGAAGACGCTTGACCTTCCCCACAGGTTAAGGTTGATCCTAAGGGCAACTTCTCCTGGAGGACTGTCCCATGAATGGATCCACCACATTTGACTTGCCCATCGGCGGCATGACCTGCGCCAGCTGTGCCGGCCGCGTCGAACGCGCGCTGGGCAAGGTGCCGGGGGTACAGCGTGTCAGCGTCAACCTGGCCAACGAACGCGCGCATATCGAAGTGCTCGGCCAGATGGACGCCAGCGTACTGATCGCCGCAGTCGACAAGGCCGGCTACACCGCCACCCTGCCCCAAAGCGAAACCGCCACCGAAGCCGACCAGGCCCGACGCCTGCGCCGTGAGCGCTGGGCGTTGGTGGCAGGGATCCTGCTGGCGTTGCCCTTAGTGCTGCCAATGCTGGTGGAACCCTTCGGCCTGCACTGGATGCTCCCCGCCTGGATACAGTTTGCCCTGGCCACGCCGGTGCAATTCATCCTCGGTGCGCGCTTCTATGTCGCGGCATGGAAAGCCGTACGCGCCGGCGCTGGCAATATGGACCTGCTGGTGGCGATCGGCACCAGCGCCGGCTACGGCCTGAGCATCTATGAATGGCTCACCGCCGCCCCCGGCGTGACGCCGCACCTGTACTTCGAAGCCTCAGCGGTGGTCATCGCCCTGGTGCTGCTGGGCAAATACCTGGAAAGCCGCGCCAAACGCCAGACCGCCAGCGCGATCCGCGCCCTGGAAGCCTTGCGCCCGGAACGGGCGATCCGCGTGCAGGATGGCCGCGAAGAAGACGTCGCGATCAATGCGTTGAAGCACGGTGACCTGGTGCTGGTCAAACCCGGCGAACGCTTCCCGGTGGACGGTGAAGTGGTGGAGGGCCAAAGCCATGCCGATGAGGCGCTGATCAGCGGTGAAAGCCTGCCGGTGCCTAAACAGCCAGGCGACCCGGTCACCGGTGGCGCCATCAACGGTGAAGGCCGTTTATTGGTGCGCACCCTGGCCCTGGGGGCCGAGAGCGTGCTGGCGCGCATCATTCGCCTGGTCGAAGACGCCCAGGCCGCCAAGGCGCCGATCCAGAAACTGGTGGATAAAGTCAGCCAGGTATTTGTACCAGCGGTATTGGTCTTGGCGTTGATTACCGTAGTGGGCTGGTGGTGGTACGGCGCATCCTTGGAAACCGCAATCATCAATGCGGTTGCCGTGCTGGTGATCGCTTGCCCTTGCGCCCTGGGCCTGGCCACACCGACCGCGATCATGGCCGGCACCGGCGTCGCCGCGCGCCACGGCATTCTGATCAAGGATGCCGAAGCATTGGAGCGCGCCCATGCGGTGAGCGCCGTGGTTTTCGACAAGACCGGCACCCTCACCTCCGGCGCGCCGAAAATTGCGCACCTGGCGGCCGTGGATGGTAACGAAGCACTCTTGTTGCAACAGGCCGGCGCGTTGCAACGCGGCAGTGAACACCCATTGGCCAAGGCCGTGCTGGATGCGTGCCAGGAGAAAGGTCTGGACGTGGCCGATGTGAGCGCCAGCCAGTCCCTGACCGGGCGCGGCATTGCCGGCACGCTGGACGGTCGGCCACTGGCGCTGGGTAATCGACGCTTGCTGGAAGAGACGGGCTTGGAGGCGGGCGAATTGGCTCAGCGCGCCAAGGATTGGGAAGCCGAAGGCCGCACCTTGTCCTGGCTGATCGAGCAAGGCGCGCAGCCTCGCGTGTTGGGCCTGTTCGCGTTTGGTGACACCCTCAAGCCCGGCGCACTGGAGGCCGTGCAACAACTCAAGGCGCAACACATCAGCAGCCACCTGATCACCGGCGATAACCACGGTAGCGCTCGGGTCGTCGCCGAGGCCTTGGGTATCGACGACGTGCACGCCGAGGTACTGCCCGCCTACAAAGCGGCTGCCGTTGCCGAGCTGAAAAAAACCGGCGTGGTAGCGATGGTCGGCGACGGCATCAACGACGCCCCAGCCTTGGCTGCGGCCGATATCGGCATCGCCATGGGCGGCGGCACCGACGTGGCCATGCACGCGGCCGGCATCACCTTGATGCGTGGCGACCCACGCCTGGTGCCGGCGGCCCTGGAGATCAGCCGCAAGACCTACGCGAAAATTCGCCAGAACTTGTTCTGGGCCTTTGTGTATAACTTGATCGGCATTCCCCTGGCCGCCTTCGGCTTGCTCAATCCGGTGCTGGCCGGTGCGGCGATGGCCTTGTCCAGCGTCAGCGTGGTGAGTAATGCCCTGTTGTTGAAAACCTGGAAACCCAAGGACTTGGAGGATCAACACCCATGAACATCGGCCAAGCCGCCCGCACCAGCGGGCTGAGCGCAAAGATGATTCGTTACTACGAATCCATCGGCCTGCTGAAGACGCCCCATCGCACTGACAGCGGCTATCGCGTGTACGGTCATGACGACCTGCACACCCTGACGTTTATCAAGCGCTCGCGGGACCTGGGGTTTTCACTGGAAGAAGTCGGCAAGCTGCTGACCCTGTGGGAAGACCGCCAACGGGCCAGCGCCGACGTAAAAGCCTTGGCGCGCCAGCACATCGACGAGCTGAATCACAAGATTCGCGAATTGGGGCAACTGCGCGACACCTTGCAGGACCTGATGGAGCACTGCCAGGGCGATCATCGACCGGACTGCCCGATACTCAAGGAGTTGGCAGCGGGCAACTGCTGCGCCTGATGCTCTAACTGGCTACACGCAAATCCGAATGTGGGAGGGGGCTTGCTCCCGATGAGGGAGTGTCAGTCAACACATCTGTCGCTGACACACCGCCATCGGGAGCAAGCCCCCTCTTATCAAACTACAAGTAAACTACTGATTTTATAGAGTTAAAATTTAGTCCTAACGCCGGATATTTTGGAGGCGGTCCAGGTTGCTGCGCGACGGCGCCACGTCGACGATGTGACCGGGTTGTTGGGACGAGTACATATCCGTTGCTTAGGTAACGGCCACTATAGGTTCCGCCCTTACGGCGGCTCACTTTGCAAAAGCGGCAAAGTAAGCAAAACGCTCTTGCCCCCGGCGTTTTTCAAGGTAGTTGTCGCGTCAACCGTCTGCTATGCCGCTTTTTGTTCGGTCTGCTGTTCCCTATCCGGATTCAGCAGCACCGTTCCTACTGGTTCCCAGTTACGTGTTTGTCCTGACCACCGTTCAGGTCTTTTCCGGCGCTCCCGCTCATACAGCTCATGACGCAGCGCCAGTATCTGATGATCTTTCCCTCCATGGCGCTCTGATGGGGTGACGAAGCGGATCCGGCTGTGCCTGTGTTCGCTGTTGTACCACCGCATAAAATCCCTCACCCAAGTCCGTGCAGCGTCTAAGCTGGCGAAGCCTTCCAAGGGCCATTGCGGGCAGTATTTCAATGTTCTAAACAGTGATTCCGAATACGGGTTGTCATTGCTTACACGTGGACGACCGCGAGAAGGCGTGATACCCAGCTCATACATTTTGCTTAACAGCGTCACCGATTTCATTGGCGCTCCGTTATCAGAGTGCAATACCAAGGGCTCACGCAGGCACTTCTCATTGATCACGCTACGTTGCAACAGCGCAGCAGCTTTTTCACCACTTTCTTCATCATAAACTTCCCAACCTACCGCCTTGCGGCTGTAAATATCTTCGATCAAATACAGGTAAAAATACTTACCGCGTATGGGCGAAGGAAGATACGTGATGTCCCACGACCACACCTGATTAGGCCTCTGAGCTGCGTGCGTTGTCGGCATTACTACGCGCCGAGGTCGTCGACTACGACCTCTGTGGTGTTGTTGGCCGGCTGCTCGCAAGATGCGATAAAACGTAGCTTCCGACGCCAGATACCGTGCTTCGTCTGCCAGGCGCGGAACGATCTGGCTGGGAGGTAAATGGGCGTATAGCGGGCTGTTGCACAGGGTTACGATGGCTTGTCTTTCAATTTCACTCAGCGCATTACGCGGCTTGGGCCGCAAGGTGGTGGTGCGCGCATCGGCCTGTAACTCTGGCGCCTGAGTCCAGCGCTGCAAGGTTCGCAGCGACAGTCCAACCTCTTGGCAAGCGCGTAATTTTCGGGCGCCTGCGACGATGGCTTCAATCAACCAACCCACCAACAACTGCCGTTCCGGCAAAGAAGTCAGTTGTCCTCGCCGTCGGTCCCCCAGTAATCGTTGAGCTTTTTTCGCAGCACTAACAACGCTGCGGTTTCGGCCAATGCAGCGTCTTTACGGCGCAGATCGCGCTCCAGCTCCAGGATGCGTTTTTTGTCTTTACGCGTCTGCTCATGGTCAGCCATTTTTTGGATCTGCACCGCCTCTTGACCGCTAATACAGGCTTGACGCCAAGCATTGATCTGCTCGGGGTAAAGGCCGTTTCGACGGCAGTACTCACCTAATTCAAGTTGCGTCAGGCTGGCTGTTTCAATGACAGCGGTCAACCGGGCCTCAGCAGACCATTTATCAGAAAGCGATATATCTTCTGGCACTTTGCTTCCTTGGACACTGGCCATCTTGCGCCAGGTATACAGCGATACATCGCTGACCCCTTCACGGCGACAAACTTCGGCTACCGTCAGGTTCAGCGGGGGAAGCAACATCTTAAGCAATGTGGCTTTACGTTCGGGTGAATAGTACGTCACAACCTGTCTCTTTCCGCCCTCGGTATGCTTTTTTGGGGGTAAATCAGGAGAGGCGACAACTATCCTGACACCGGGGGCCCCACCACTCGGCACCTCGCTTAGGCTCGGTGTGCCCGTAATCCGACAGGGATTTGGTGGGCCGCCGCCACGCGCCATCCATGGCGCGGGGCGGCTAAACCGGCATCCCTGCCGGTTTACCCCCCAAATCCCCGTCGAATTCCGGCCAGCGTGGTTTAACGGGGCGCCTGAGATCAAAAACACAGCGAGGCGGCCTTATAGCCGACCTGATCGTTGAAGCGTGCGCGTACCCCTGTGGGAGCGGGCTTGCCCGCGAAGGTCGTTAACGATGACGCGGGAAACCAGACAGAACGCGGCGTTCTCAGGTTTTTCGCGAGCAAGCTCGCTCCTACAGTAAAGCAGACGCGCCGCCAGCGTATCTGCGATGCGCAGCGAGTCGCTCTTGATCTTGCTTTTGATCTTAGGCGCCCCGTTAAACCACGCTGGCCGAACGCAGGCTTGAAGCCGTGGGTAACCCGGCAGGACGCCGGGTTAGCCGTCCTGGGCCAGGGATGGCCCATGACGGCGGCCCACGGATTCAAGCCGGAGTGAGGGCACACCGAGCCTGGGCGAGGTGCCGAGTGGTGGGGCAAAAGCGCTTTGGTTACTTTCGCGCTTTTCGAAAGTGACCCGCTGTAAAAGCGGAACCATAAGTGGCCGTTACCTAAACAACGGATATGTACCCAGGCCGAAAACCAACATCCTGCTCGGCTGTCAGGCTGCCACGGGAGCAAGCTCCCTAGTTTGCTGCGCGACAGCGTCACATCGAAGATGTGGTGGGGGCTCCCACATTTTGATCTTCATCTACCCGAAGATCACTGCATCCAAGGCGGCGGCGGTGGTTCGTCCGGCACTTTGCTCGGTGGCGCATCATCCGCCGCACGAATCGCCTGGCGACGCTCTTCATCCAGCCGCGCCGCTTCGATCTCGCGGATCACACCGCCCACATCCGCCAGTTCTTCCGGTTCGTCGAACTCACCGGTCAATACACTGGCCGGGTGCAAGGTACCGGCTTCGTACAGCGCCCACATTTCCTTGGCGTACTTGGTCTTCTTCAACTCCGGGGCAAAACGCCCGAAGTAGGAAGCCATGTTGCCAACGTCGCGCTCCAACATGCTGAATGCATGGTTGTTGCCCGCCGCATCCACCGCCTGGGGCAGGTCGATGATCACCGGGCCCGTTGGCGTGAGCAGTACGTTGAATTCCGAAAGGTCACCGTGCACCAGGCCGGTGCATAGCATCAGCACGATCTGGGAGATCAGGAAGGCGTGGTATTCACGCGCCTGGTCCGGCTCCAGCACCACGTCGTTCAGGCGCGGCGCCGCGTCGCCGTACTCGTCGGCAACCAGTTCCATCAGCAGCACGCCTTCAAGAAAGTCATACGGCTTGGGCACGCGAACGCCGGCACCGGCCAAGCGGAACAGCGCCGCAACTTCGGCGTTCTGCCAGGCGTCCTCGGTTTCTTTCTTGCCGAACTTGGAGCCCTTGGCCATGGCCCGGGCCTGGCGGCTGTTACGGACCTTACGGCCTTCCTGGTATTCGGCCGCCTGACGAAAACTTCGTTTGTTCGCCTCCTTGTAAACCTTGGCGCAACGCAATTCGTTGCCGCAGCGC
This sequence comes from Pseudomonas khavaziana, assembly GCF_036704165.1. Taxonomy (NCBI): domain Bacteria; kingdom Pseudomonadati; phylum Pseudomonadota; class Gammaproteobacteria; order Pseudomonadales; family Pseudomonadaceae; genus Pseudomonas; species Pseudomonas khavaziana. Next base: position 966,310 of record NZ_CP129946.1, on the reverse strand, counting down.
ACCACATAAACAGCTGCTTCTTTACCACTCATGAGTGGGCGCAGCACTTCGTCGACCAGACCGTCTTCGATCAGGGGTTCAATGCGTTTAGGAGTCTTCATCAGCTTTTATTGTGGGTCCTGTATTACCAAACACGCGTGTGGCACTCGTTATACGGCAATCGGCTCGCCGGTGGGAGAGGCTACCGACCTCTGACCACTCAAGAATGCATGCAATGGGCCAATTTTGTCGTTAATCAGCGTTCGATAATCGCCGTCACCCCTTGGCCGCCCGCAGCGCAAATCGAAATCAGCCCGCGGCCTTTGCCCGCCGCGTCCAACAGTTTGGCGAGGTTGGCGACGATACGCCCGCCGGTGGCGGCAAACGGATGGCCCGCCGCCAGGGAACTGCCCTTGACGTTGAGCCGACTGCGGTCGATGGACCCCAGCGGCGCATCCAGCCCCAGGCGGGTCTTGCAATAGTCCGCATCTTCCCACGCCTTGAGCGTGCACAACACCTGGGCGGCGAAGGCTTCGTGAATCTCGTAGTAATCAAAGTCCTGCAGGGTCAAGCCGTTGCGGGCCAGCAAGCGCGGCACCGCATACACCGGCGCCATCAACAGGCCCTCGGCGCCGTTGACGAAATCCACCGCCGCCGCTTCGCCATCACGCAGGTACGCCAGGATCGGCAAGCCGCGCTCCTTGGCCCAGGCTTCACTGCCCAGCAGCACCAGGGAGGCGCCATCGGTGAGCGGCGTGGAGTTGCCGGCGGTGAGCGTGCCCTTTGCGCTGCGCTCGAAGGCTGGCTTGAGGCTGGCAAGTTTTTCCAGTGTCAGGTCGGGCCGCAGGTTGTTGTCGCGGGTGAGGCCAAGAAAGGGCGTGAGCAAGTCGTTGTGCCAGCCTTCGGCGTAGGACGCGGCCATTTTCTGATGACTCTCAAGCGCAAGCTGGTCCTGTTCGGCGCGGGGAATCTGCCAGGTCTGCGCCATCAGTTCGCAATGCTGACCCATGGACAAGCCGGTGCGTGGTTCGCCATTGCGCGGCAGTTCCGGCTTGAGGTGCTGGGGACGAAGTTGTAACAAGGTTTTTAGTTTATCCCCCATGGATTTACCGCGATTGGCTTGCAGCAAAAGCTTGCGCAAGCCTTCGTTCACCCCGATCGGGGCATCGGAGGTGGTGTCTACGCCGCCGGCAATCCCACATTCGATCTGGCCCAGAGCAATTTTATTGGCCACCAGCAACGCCGCCTCCAGCCCGGTGCCGCAGGCTTGCTGGATATCGTATGCAGGGGTTTGCGGCGACAGGCGCGAGCCGAGCACGCATTCGCGGGTCAGGTTGAAGTCTCGGGAGTGCTTGAGTACCGCGCCGGCGGCTACCTCGCCCATGCGCAAGCCGTGCAGGTTGTATCGCTCGATCAGGCCCTCCAGCGCGGCGGTCAGCATCGCCTGGTTGCTCGCCGTGGCGTACGGGCCATTGGAGCGGGCGAAAGGAATGCGATTACCGCCAATGATCGCTACACGGCGCAATTGAGTCATGGAAAGCTCCCTTGTGAAGGTGGGTGTAATCATCAAGCCTAGCCTAGGCTCAATCGAACGACTGCCACCCCAGGGTGGTCAACCCTTTGAACCCCAGCCTTCGGAGAGCGTTCCATGTCTGACCGTTATATCGACTTCGCCAACTCAAGCCTCGGCCATCGCCTGGTCGCCGCCATTGGCCTGCCGTCGCCGGTACGCCTGGAACGCTGGCAAGCTGGGCGCCTGCGCCCGGTCGAAGGTGCGCTGCTGCTCGGCGGGGGCTCGTTGACGACCCAGGTGCTGGCGTTTGCCAATCGACTCACCGACGCGGTTTACAGCTACGGCGCCGAAGCCTCGACGGCAACCGCGTGGATTCCCGGGCACGGCCCCAAGCTCAAGGCGGTGGTGTTCGACGCCAGTCACTTGCAGCACACCGACCAGCTCAAGCAACTGCGCGAGTTCTTCCAGCCTCTGCTGAAAAACCTCGATCACAGCGCACACCTGGTGATCCTCGGCCGCGCGCCGGAAAGCCTCAGCGATCCGTTTGCCGCCAGCGCCCAGCGTGCCCTGGAAGGATTCAGCCGCTCCCTGGCCAAGGAGTTGCGCAGCGGCGGCGTATTGCAATTGCTGTATGTGAGCGACGGCGCCGAGGACCAGCTGGAAGGTGCGCTGCGGTTTTTCCTGTCGCCGAAAAGCGCTTATATCTCGGGCCAGGTCATCCGCCTGGCGGCCTGCGACACCCCGGTCGAGGACTGGACGCGTCCGCTGGCGGGGCGCAAAGCCCTGGTCACTGGCGCCGCCCGTGGCATCGGTGCGTCCATTGCTGAAACCCTGGCCCGCGACGGTGCCGAGGTGATTCTGCTCGACGTGCCCCAGGCCAAGGCCGATCTCGAAGCCCTGGCTGCGCGCTTGAATGCGCGTACAGTGGTGCTGGATATCTGCGCCGAAGACGCCGCCAGCCAACTGGTCGAACACCTGCCCGACGGCCTCGATATCCTGGTACACAACGCCGGCATCACCCGCGATAAGACCCTGGCCAATATGACCCCGGAATACTGGGACGCCGTGCTGGCCGTCAACCTCAATGCCCCGCAGGTGCTGACCAAGGCCCTGCTCGACAGCGGCACCCTGCATGACAACGCACGCGTAGTGCTGCTGGCCTCGATCAGCGGTATTGCCGGTAATCGCGGGCAAACCAACTATGCCGCGAGCAAGGCCGGCTTGATTGGCCTGGCCCAGGCCTGGGCGCCCCTGTTGAAGGAACGCGGAATCAGCATCAATGCCGTGGCGCCAGGCTTTATCGAAACCCAGATGACCGCGCATATCCCGTTCGCGCTGCGTGAAGCGGGGCGTCGCATGAGTTCATTGGGCCAGGGTGGCTTGCCCCAGGATGTGGCCGAAGCGGTGGCCTGGCTCGGTCAGCCAGGTTCCGGTGCGGTCAGCGGCCAAGCGCTGCGGGTATGTGGGCAAAGTCTTCTGGGAGCGTAAATATGCAATGGCACACCTTGGACAGTTCGCCCTCTTTACTGCCGTTGTATTGGCGAGCGGCGCTCAAGCGCAAGATCACCGGCAGCACCTTGCCCGAACACGGCTTGCGTTGCCGGGTCAGCGTCAACCCCAAGGCCGTCGCGGCTTACCGAAAGGTCTGCGGGTTTGCCGATGGCCCGATGCTACCGGCGACCTATCCGCACATCCTGGCGTTCGGCCTGCAGATGCAGTTGCTGACTGACAAGGCGTTTCCGTTCCCCTTGCTGGGGCTGGTTCACCTGAGCAATCGCATCCGCATTCATCGCCCCTTGGGTGGCGTGGGCGACCTGGGCATCGGCGTCTATGCCCACAACCTTCAGCCCCATGCCAAAGGCGCGACCTTTGACATTGTGACCGTCGTCGAAGATGCCCTGGGGCTGCTCTGGGAGGCCGAAAGCCAAATGCTGTGTCGCGGCGTGAAGCTTGAAGGCGATGCAGTGGATAAAACCTCCCAGGCCCATGGCCCGACCAGCGAGCTGACACGCTGGAAAGCGCCTGCCGATATCGGCCGCCGCTATGCCCGCGTCTCTGGCGATTACAACCCGATCCACCTCAGTGCGCCGACGGCCAAGTTATTCGGCTTTCCCCAGGCCATTGCCCATGGGCTGTGGAATAAGGCGCGCACGCTGGCAGCGCTGGGAGAGCATCTGCCGGCTGCCAATATTGAGATCGAAGTCGAATTCAAGAAGCCCGTGCGCCTGCCCAGTGAAGTGATATTGATGAGCAGCGCGGCCGGTTCCAGTGGCGAGTTGGCACTCAAAGGCGCGGGAGACATTCAGCATATGCTCGGCAAGTGGCAGCCGATCGCCTGAAACATACTGCGTAATTGTATATATACACCCAAAGTTATAGCGGACCTCACGAGGTCCGTTTTTTTATTCAACTCACTGATTTAAAACATTTAAGGCTTTATCAACCTATTCTCCATTACACCCTTCGTATTAGTCGTTAAGCCGACTAAGACCTTATGTATATAAATCGTTAATACCAAGTTGAGCGTTGCACGAAATAGTGCCTGGGTCTGTGATGACCACACGGACAAACCTATCGCTACCCAAGAAGTAGCGAGGGTTTGAAACAACCAAGGTTGTACCAGGTGCAAGGAACTCAATCATGAAAACTCAAGTAGTGTTTTGGAAAGCAAGTACCGCTCTGGCCCTGATCATGGCGATGAGCCTCGGCGGCTGCAGCAGCGGTGGTGGCGGGCATAAATCCAGCGTGGCAGCCTCCTCACCGGATGCCGGAGCAGGTGCGGGCACAGGTGGCGGTGACGGCGGCACAGGTGGTGGCACTGGCGGAACTGGCGGTGGCACTGACGGAGGCACGGGTGGAACCGGCGGCGGCACCGGCGGCACTGACGGAGGCACGGGTGGGACCGGCGGCGGCACTGGCGGTACTGACGGAGGCACGGGTGGGACCGGCGGCGGCACTGGCGGTACTGACGGAGGCACCGGTGGGACCGGCGGCGGCACCGGCGGCACTGACGGAGGCACGGGTGGGACCGGCGGAGGCACTGGCGGAGGCACTGGCGGCACAGGTGGCGGCACCGGCGGCACAGGTGGCGGCACCGGCGGAACGGGTGGTGGTACTGGCGGCGGAACAGGCTCGACAACCACCCCACTGATCACCGGCCAGATCGCCGGCACCCTCGGCACCACCGTGGGCAATGTCGGCGCAGCCGTGGGTGATCTTGGCTCTACCTTGAACGGTGTGCCCATCGTTGGCGTTACCGCTGGCGGCCTGGTGACCTCGGCAGGCACCGCTGTCACCAGCATCGGTACCGGCGTGACCTCCGGCCTGGGCTCGCTGGGCACCAATAGCAACTCCCTGGGCATTACCGTGGCAGGCGTAGGTAATGGCGTCGCCGACCTGGGTGGCGGCCTCTCGACCACCGGCCAATCGCTGTCGACCACCCTCAGCGGTGTCCCTGTGGTCGGTGGCTTGACCGGCGGTGTAGGCGGTGCGGTCGGCGGCGTAGTCGATAAAGTCGGCACCACGGTGACCATGCTCGGCGATACTCTCAGCACCGCCAGCACCACTGGCCCGCTGGGTTCGCTGACCAACACCCTGGGTGGCAAAGTAGTGGTGCCTGTGGTGTCGCTGGTGGAAAACACCACCGGCAATCTGGGCACCGCAACCGGCCTGGGCACTCCCGTCAATGGCCTGCTGGATAAAGTCGGCTCGACGGTCACCAGCCTGGGTACCCAAGTCGCCAGCACCGGCGGCACCGGCAACCCGGTCACCAGCGTGGTCGGCAGTGTGCTGACCGGCGTCGGTGGCACACTCGATAAGTCCGGCGGTTATGTCGCACCAACGGGTGGCACTGCTGCCCCCGGCATACCGGAACTGGTGGGTGGCCTTGTGAGTAACGTGGGTACTGGCTTGAATGTGGGCAACAGCAACGGCACCGTCAGTGCAGCCGGTGTAACCGGTGGCGCGCTGGGCAACACCATCGCCTCCGTAGGCACCGTGCTGGGTGGTACGGGCGTCGCCAACACCGGCGCCACGGCACCGGTCGCAGCGGTCGCAACCAATGTCGGCGCAGCCCTGAACCCCGTGACCTCCGGCGTCACTGCGCTGACGCAAAACATTGGTAACACCACTGGCGTTGGTGCTCCGGTCAACGGCCTGGTGACGCAAGTCGGCGGCGCTGTGAGCAGCCTGGGCACTAACCTCACCACCACCAATGCCAACCCGGTCACCAATACTCTCGGCACCACCGTTACGGCGGTCGGCAACACCGTGAGCTCGGTGGGTGGCCTGGTCACCGGCGGCACTGGCGGCACCAGCGGTGGCCTGCTTGGCGGCCTGAACATCGGCGCCAGCACCACAACCACCGGTACTGCAACGACAACAACCGGAGGCACCACAGCAACGGGCGGTCTTGGCGGTTTGTTGAACGGCCTGACCGGAAAATAGAATTGCACCTGGCCGATTAGACGGCCTCCCCTACAGCGCCTACGCTTGGTTGAGACGAGAGACCCTGAATAAGTCTCTCGTCTTTTTTATGGGCGGCGACATAGGTGATGAATCGCCACCCTCCCGAACCGCGTCCCAGAACCCGGCGGGCCCGAAGCGCTGCTGCAGTTGACCATGGAGTGTCCTATGCGCGTATTGACGCCGTTGTTATTGCTAACCCTCAGTGCTTACGTCCAGGCCGAGCCCCTTCCCAGCTTTTTGAACAGTAACGACACGATCCGTACCCTGCCGGTCCCCAACCTGCCCGCCGACGCCTATCGACCGGTCACGCCGAAAACCCAAGTGCCTGAAACGCCGCCGACTGCCGGCCAACCCTTATTGATGGACACCAAGGTCACCATCCGCAAGCTGCAGATCGAAGGCGGCACCATTTACCCGCTTACCGAGACGGCTCAAGTCTACGCACCGCTGATTGGTCGCGAGACCAACCTCGCACAGTTGATCGAAGCGACCCGTGGCATAACCCGTCGCTACCAGGAGGACGGTTACCTGCTGTCCTATGCGTTCCTGCCGCAGCAAAATTTCGAAAACGGTCTGGTCCGCGTCGTCCTGGTGGAGGGTTACATCAAGGACTACCAGCAAACCGGCGACATCGGCTCGGTGTCGGCCTACGTCGATAAACTGGCGCAAAAGTTGTTGGCCGAACGCCCGCTGACGCGCAAGACCTTCGAACGCTACACCACGCTGATGAGCCGCATTCCCGGCCTGACCGTACAAGCCCAGGTACCGCCGCCGGGCACCACCGATGGCGCCACGCACATGCAGATCCAGGCCAGCCGCAAGCCCTTCACCACCAGCATGAGCCTGGTGCAGAAAAGCCGTGGCGGCACCCAGGCGTTGCTCAGTGCCACCAGCAATTCGCAAACCTTCCTGGGCGAGCAGCTCACCGTCAGCGGCCTGTTCCCGCCGGGTGAGGATAAAGAGCATTACTACCGCGTGGACTACAACCAGTTCATCAATGCCGAAGGCAGCCAGTTCGCACTGGCCGCCGAACGTTACCGCGCCGACCCCAATGCCAATGTGCAACTGGACGGCGGCTTCCAACTTAAGCCGCACCAGTCCGTGGACCGCTACTCCATTGGCCTGAGCCACCCGCTGATTGCCTCGCCCACCGAATCGTTGACCCTGGGCACGCGCCTGTATGCCGTGGACCAGACCACCCGATACAAACTGGTGGGCTACCCGCTGCGTTTTGATATCGAATCGAACCTGCGTGCCCTGGCGTTCGAGGGAGATTGGCGCAAGGCTGATGCGCGGCAATTGCGCATTATCAGCGGCGGCCTGTACCGGGGTATCGACGGCCTGGGCGCCAAAGCCCGCAGTGACCTGGACGTGGCAAAGCCCGACCTCGACTTTTTTCGATTGCGCCTGTCCGGGGTGCAAAGCAACAAGTTCTTCGATAACTGGCAAGGCGTGCTTTCAGGCGCGTTCTACTGGAGTAACGACACATTGCCCGACAGCGAGCGCGCCACTTTCGGCGGGCAGAATTTCGGCCGCGGCTACCCCGATGACCAAGGTTCGGGCGACAAGGGCTGGGGCGCGGCCTACGAGGTCAACTACAGCTATAACCGCGCCGGTGACTGGGTGAAAGTCCTGCAACCCTATGTCGTGCTCGACCGCGCCAGGACCTGGTTCAATGAACTGCCGGTCAAGGCCAGCGATATGTCATCGGCGGCCGTGGGCCTGCGCTTTGGCGACAACAAGTACTACAACATCGCCCTGGAAGCGGCCAAACCGATGTCGGACATCGCCCTGGACAGTTACAACCGGCGGCCGCGGTATACGTTGAGTTTCAGTTATCAGCTCTGACCCAGCCGATGCCTTAACTATAAATGTGGGAGAGGGCTTGCCCTAATGCCAGTCAGTTAAGCGGTCATCGCCTCCTGTAGGAGCGAGCTTGCTCGCGAAAAACGTCAACGATAACGCGTGTTTGCTGAATGAACGCGGCGCCTGTAAGTTTTTCGCGAGCAAGCTCGCTCCTACAAAAAAGCCTTAACTGACTTGCATTAGGGCTTGCCCCCGATGAGCACGGGTATCTACACAGCGCTGACGTAGCGACCGCCAGTAACCACGATGCGAAGCGAGCCGCTCTTGATCTTGATCTGCTCTTGATCTCAGGCGCCCCGTTAAACCACGCTGGCCGGAATTCGACAGGGATTTGGGGGGTAAACCGGCAGAGATGCCGGTTTAGCCGCCCCGCGCCATGGATGGCGCGTGGCGGCGGCCCCCCAAATCCCTGTCGGATTACGGGCACACCGAGCCTGAGCGAGGTGCCGAGGGGTGGGGCAAGAGCGTTTGGTTACTTTGCGCTTTTCAAAGTGACCCGCTGTAAAAGCGCAACCAATAGTGGCCGTTACCGCAGGAATGGATATGTACACGGTCTGATCCAACATCCTGGTCGGCTGTCAGGCCGCCATCGGGAGCAAGCCCCCTCCCACATTTTTGGAACTGCGCACGGCAACTACCGAAGTGGAAACAGGCTGTTGAGGGTATCGATCAAGCGCACCAGATAGATCGGTTTGCGAAACAGATCCAGCACCTGCAGGCGCAGCATGTCACTGACATCATCCATCTCGGCATGACCGGACATCACGATCACAGGCAAATGCGAGCGCGAGGTGTGTTCGCGCAGGCGCTTGATCAACGAAATCCCGCTTTCCTCGGGCATGCGCAGGTCAGTGATGACCAACGCTATATCAGGGTGAAGTGTCAATTCTTGCAGGGCGAAAGTAACGGAGGTGGAAGTAAAACAAACGAACCCCTCGTTTTCGAGGGATTCGGCTAACTCGACCAGCGCATCCTCCTCGTCGTCCACCAATAGGATTTGTTGGCGGGGTGACGACGGGTGGCTCATGGGCAGTACCTGATAAAAAAGATCATCGTAACGACAACCTGCAGTACTTACGGTTATGTCGCTGCCGGCAGTGCATCGGACACCTGCTCGAAGACACCTTTTATTTTATCGCCAAGCCCAGTACCGAACCCAATGATTACCAACGCAACTATCGCCACGATAATCACATATTCAATGGCCGATGCCCCGTCTCTGCGACGCAAGAACAACTGAGCGTGAATGTAAAACTTCAAGAACAGGTCAAGGATCATAAGACTTCTCCTTCATGCGCCACAAAGCGCCGTTACTGCTGGCTCGCACAATGATTGCTGTGTGCCACTAGAGCATTGTCAACAAAATTGACACTCACAACTGTAAGAATGAATTAATCACAAAGTATTAGTCGCCGCGCTGCCACTCCTTGTCCGGCCTTTAGGGCGTCGGATTTAGCCTTCAGATAAATTTCTTGTGCAGTAATGGCATTTCGTCCTAGCTGAGCTACCTTCAAATAGCCAAATCGTTAGTTGTTCATCACAGCCAAGTTGCGAAATTAACTCGTTTGGATTAACGGGCATAAGCAGTGCAACAGGATAGGGAGAGCCGTCATGAACAGTCGCATCAGCATGGTCCTGGCTGGCTTGCTGCTTGTCGGAGCATTGATTGCGGGTTATTGGGGCCTGGTGTTGAGTCGTCCAACCGCACCAGTGGTTGCGCCCTCTCCAGAACCTGTCATTTCTGTTGAAAAAACCGTAACTGCTGTCGAAGACCAAACCCGCCAACCCGTGGTGGTACTGGTACACGCGGTGCCCGCTTTTGCCCCTCTTACCGCTGCCGATGTGACCGTGGAAAAATTGCGCACCGTTCCCGCCGGCAGCCTGACCAGCCTCGACCAGGCAATCGGCCGCACGCCCTTGCGCGCCCTGGGTGCCGGCACCTGGCTAAACGATGAAAGCTTCACCGCCGGTGGGCCGCTGGCCCGCATGATCCGTGCGAATGAACGCGCGCTGGCGGTCGCCGTCGATGAGGTCATCGGTGCCGGTGGCCAACTGAGCCCCGGCGATTACGTCGATGTCTTGCTGTTCCTGCGCCAGGACAACGCCAATGCCGAGCAATCGGCGCAGGTGATCATCCCTGCGATACGCCTGCTCAGCGTCGGCGACCAATTGGGGCTGGCCAACGACGGCACACCGGCAGTGCCGCCACCGGCCAGCGCCGAAGAGCGCGCCCAGGCTGCACAACGGCGTACCGCTGCGCGCAGTGTCGTGCTGGCGGTGCCCGAACCGTTGCTGAGCCGGCTGATGCTCGCCTCCCAGGCCGGCACGCTGCGCCTGGCCGTGCGCAGTGCCGACGAACAATTACTCAGCCGCTATTGGGCCGGCGAAAGCGACACGCCGGACAAAGTGCAAAGCGCCAACCGCGACCTCTACCAATTCACCCAACTGGCCCTCACCGGCCCGCCGAAAAAAATCGCCGCCACGGTTGCCGACACCGGCCAGCGTCGGGGCGTCGAAGTGATCCGTGGCGCTTCCGCAGCCCAACAAACCCCTGATTGAACAAGGATGCCTTGAATGAGCCCACGCTACGCTCAATTGGCCTTGGCCTTGATGCTACCGTGCCTGCCCGTGGGCATGGCGATGGCAGCGCCGGGCAATTGCAGCACCTTGGGCCAGTTGCCCGCCGTGGTCGAGGTGGGCGAAGGCTTGCAAACCGAGCTGCAATCGCCGGTCGCAATCACGCGCCTGGCTATTGGTGACCCGAAGATCGCCGATGTGCGGGTCAATGGCGAGCGTAACTTCCTGTTGACCGGTGTGGGCAGTGGCGCCACCAGCCTGATGGTATGGACGGGCTGCTCGACCGCGCCGCGCCAGAGCATGGTGTTCGTCAAGGGCAAGGCCACCTCGGCACTGACCAGCCAATCGCTGTCGCCCTCGGAAGACCCGACGCTGCCCAGCCAGGTACAGACCGATATCCGCTTCGTCGAGGTCAGCCGCACCAAGCTCAAAGAGGCCAGCACCAAGATCCTCGGCATGGGCAAGAATTTCTTCCTCGGCAGCCCCGACCTGCTCTCCCCAGCGGAGAGCGTGTTCAAGCTGCCGGTGAGCGCTGACAGTTTCAACATCGGGTTTGGCGGTGGCCGGGTCAAGGCGTTGATCAACGCCCTGGAAAGCAGTGGCTTTGCCTACACCTTGGCCCGCCCTAGCCTGGTGGCCATGAGCGGCCAGAGCGCGACCTTCCTGGCCGGTGGCGAGGTGCCGATCCCGGTACCCAGTGCCGGCAGCGATACCATCTCCATCGAGTACAAGGAGTTCGGCATCCGCCTGACCCTGACGCCCACGGTGATCGATCACAACCGCATCGCCCTGAAAGTCGCACCGGAAGTCAGCGAGCTGGATTACAACAACGCGATCCAGATCGAGGGCATCCAGGTGCCCGCCCTGACCGTACGGCGCACCGACACCAGCGTGTCACTGGCAGACGGCGAAAGCTTTGTGATCAGTGGCCTGATCAGCAGCACCAACCGCTCCACCATCGCCAAGCTCCCGGGCCTGGGTGATATCCCGATCATTGGCGCGTTTTTCCGCGACTCCAATATTCGCAGCGAGGAAAAAGAGCTGCTGATGATTGTCACCCCGCACCTGGTCCGGCCATTGGCGGCCAACGCACAGTTGCCGTCGTTGCCCGGCGAAAAACTGCGCAACTATGACCCGAACTGGTTCCGCCTGTTCTTTCTTGAAAACGGCAACTTCGACCGTCGCAGTGGACTTTCCCAATGAGCGATAGCCTTGGCCAGACCTTCCTGGCAATCACCCGCAACAGTACCGACCTGGAGTGGCTGCAGGGCGCGCTGGCCCCGCTTGGACAAGTGATCAGCGTCGGCGGCGGCAGCCTGGATGAATTGCTCGCATTGGTGGACGTGACCTTCGCCAACCTGGTGTTCGTGGGCCTGGACCGCGAGCACCTGGTGGCGCAGAGCGCCCTGATCGAAGGCGCCCTGGAAGCCAAGCCAATGCTGGCGGTGGTCGCCCTCGGCGACGGCATGGACAACCAGTTGGTACTCAACGCGATGCGCGCCGGCGCCCGGGATTTTGTCGCCTATGGCTCACGCTCCAGCGAAGTGGCCGGGTTGGTGCGCCGCTTGAGCAGGCGCCTGCCGCCCACTGCGCCGAACGCCCACCTTGGCGGCCTGACTGTGCTGTACGGAGCCCAAGGCAATACCGATGGTGCCCTGATCGCCAGCCACCTGGCGATGGTGGTGCAAAAGAGTGGCCAGCAGACACTGCTGCTCGACCTCGGCCTGCCGCGGGGCGACAGCCTGGCGCTGCTGGGCCTGGAAAGTACCTTCAATTTCGGTGACGCCTTGCGCCACCTGCGCCGCCTTGACACCACACTGATCAACAGCGCCTTCACCAGCACCGATGAAGGCCTGCGCATCCTCGCTTATGCCGCCAGCGACGAGCCCCTGGAAGTGACCAGCGCCGCCGAGCTGTACATGTTGCTCAGCGCTTTGCGCCAGCACTTCCAGCACATCGTCGTGAACCTGACCGGGCAAGCCGACAGCGAAGCGTTGCGCACCTTTGTCAGCCACTGCGACAAGCTGCTGTGGTGCACCGACCAAGGCGTGCTCGACTGCCGGCGCAACCTCGCGGTGCTGAACCTGTGGCGCGAAAAAGGCATGAAGCTCGATCATGCCAAGCTGCTCGTCGACCGCTACATCAAAGGCTGCGCACCCGACACCGAAACCCTGGAAAAAAGCTTCGGCCTGGAGTGCATTGCGGTGCTGCCGCTTAGCCCTGAAGTGCGCCTGAATGCCAAGAACCAAGGGCAAAGCCTGTTCACCCTGGCCCCGCGCGAAGCGTTGACCCACACCTTGCGTCAGTTGGGCGAGCGCCTGGCAAAACGTTCCGAGGGCATGGAAAAACCGTCAACGCGCTGGTTCGAACGTCTACTGGGGTCAGGTCGATGAACGGTGAAAAACTCTTCGGCGCCCCCACTCGCGGAGCCGCCGGGCGCAACGACCATGACAGCCTGAAAATGGTGCTGCATCGTTACATCATCGATGCCATCGAAGAGACCGGGCAGAACCTGCTGGAAGGCTCGCGTCAATCCCTGGCGCAATTTGTCATCGACAAAGTGGCCGAGTACATCACACGCATGCACCTGGCGATCTCGCGTTATGAGATGGAGCGCCTGGCCGAAGAAATCGTCGATGAACTGACCGGTTTTGGTCCGCTGGAAGTGCTGCTGCGCGATGCGTCGGTCACCGAGATCCTGGTCAACGGCCCGCACCGGGTATTTATCGAACGTGACGGCGTGCTGTACCAGAGCGACCTGCGCTTTATCGATGCGCACCATGTGGAGCGGGTGATGCAGCGTATCCTCGCGCCCCTCGGGCGGCGCCTGGATGAGTCGTCGCCGATGGTCGATGCGCGCCTGCCCGACGGCAGCCGGGTCAATGCGATCATCCCGCCGATCGCCTTGGACGGCCCCTGCCTGTCGATCCGTAAATTTCGCAAGGACATGCTCAAGAGCAGCGACCTGGTGGCGATGCAAACCATCGACCAGAGCATCTTCGAGTTTTTCCAGGAGGCCGTGGGCAAGCGCTGCAATATCCTCATCAGCGGTGGTACCGGGACCGGCAAGACCACGCTGCTGAATATTCTCAGCCAATTGATCAACCCCCACGAGCGCCTGGTCACCATCGAAGATGTGGCCGAACTGCAACTGGGCCACCCCCACGTGGTGCGCCTGGAAACCCGCCCGCCCAATGCCGAAGGGCATGGCGAGGTCAAGGCCAGCGACCTGATTCGCAACGCCCTGCGAATGCGCCCGGACCGCATCATCCTCGGCGAGATTCGCGGCGTCGAAGTGCTCGACGTGATGACCGCCATGAACACCGGCCATGACGGCTCCATGAGCACCGTGCACGCCAACAACGCCCAGGACGCGCTGCTGCGCCTGGAAACCCTGGTGGGCCTGACTGGGCGTGTGGTGGCGGAAAAAACCCTGCGCCAAATGATCTGTGCCGCACTGGATGTGGTGATCCAGCTGACGCGCCTGCCCGATGGGCGCCGCTGCGTCAGCGAGGTGGTGGAAGTGGTCGGTGTGCGCGACGACGTGTATGTCACCAATACCCTGTTCCGCTTCGACCGCCGCGCCGGCTTTGGCTTCCTGCGCGAAGCGTTGCACCCGGCCGGCGACAAGCTGCGGCGCGAAACGCCATTGCCGTTATAGGGGGGGCGTCATGACCGGACCCATCTTGCTGCTCATCTGCGTTCTGCTGGTCAGCCTGTCCATCTGGCTGTTCCAGCGCGGCCTGCGCCAGGCCGGCACCGACCGCGTGCTGGAGCGCCTTGCCGATGGCCAGCCCGTGCCTCAGGAATCGAACAGCAACTGGGTCGCCATGGAGCGGATGTTCCAGCGCGCCGGCCTGGGCAAGCCCACTGACCGCCTTGGGCTGTGGTTAAGCGGCTGGGCGGCTGCCATGGTGCTGGGCTACCTGCTGGCCGACTGGCTGGGCCTGCTTGCCATGCTGCTGGTGCCGCCGTTGCTGTTGCGCCTGTACATCGCCTGGCGCTATCAGCGGCGTGTGCAACGCATGATCGAACAACTACCGCAATTGCTCGACCACAGCGTGCGCAGCCTCAAGTCCGGGCGCACCCTGGCCGATGCCGTGCTGGGTGCAATTGAAAGCACCGAGGCGCCCCTCAAGCAAGCGATGAGCCGCATCCAGCGCAATGTGCAAATGGGCGTGAGCCTGCCGGAGTCCGCCAGCGATTTTGCCGAGTTCTACGAGCGCGATGAGTTTCGCCTGTTTGCCCTGGGCCTGAAGGTCAACCACCGCTACGGCGGCAATGCCAGCGAGTTGCTGGAAAACCTGATCAAGATGATCCGCGAGCGCGAGCAGGGTGCGCGCCAACTCAAGGCCATGACCGGTGAAACACGCATGACCGCGTATGTATTGGCAGGGTTGCCCATCGCCATGGTCGGCTACTTCCTGATGGTCAACCCGGGCTACCTGATGAGCATGTGGAATGACGGAACCGGGCGCTATCTGCTGCTCGGTGCGGTAGCGCTCGACATCACGGGCACCTTCGTAATGTGGCGCATGTTGCGGAGTATTTGAGATGGCCATCCTGATCAGCCTCCTACTGTTACTCGCCGCCGTCGTGTTGATCGCCGGCAGCCTTCTGGAAAAACGCCGCCGCCAGCGCACGGTCAACCAACGCCTGCAAGGCCAACTGGCCCGCGAAGACAAACTTGGCAGCCTGATGCGCCAACTGGGCGCCAGCGCGGTCGCGCAACGCTCGGTCAGCCTGGACAACGAAACACAAACCCTGCTCAACCGCGTCGGCTGGCGTAAGCCCAACCAGCGCTCCATGTTCGCCGCCTGCCAGGTCGGCGTGCCCATCGTGCTGCTGGGCCTGACTGTGCTCGGCCAACAGCTGCTGTTTGCCCATGCGGGCTCGCCATGGATCGCGCCGGCCATTGCGTTGGGGGTCGGTTACCTGTTGCCCAAGCGTGTGTTGGTCCTCAGTGCGAAATACCGCCAGGAGCGCATCGCACGGGAGATTTCCACATTCATTCCGTTGCTGCGCATCCTGTTCGAATCCGGCATGGCGGTTGAACAGTCGCTGCGGGTATTGAGTATCGACGCCCAGCGCCTGCTTCCGGACCTCACCCATGAACTGCGCCTGATCCTGGCACGGGTCGACTCGGGTCTGGAGTTGTCGGAGGAACTGGGCAAGACCGCGCGCCTGCTGGCCGTAGACGAGTTCACCGACACCTGCATCATTCTCCAGCAATTGATCCAGCAAGGTGGCGGCGCCATGAAGTCGCTGCTGGCGCTCAAGCAGTTGCTCGATGACCGCCGCCTGACCCGCTTGCAGGAATACATCTCGAAGATGTCGGCGAAGATGTCCGTGGTGATGATGGTGTTCCTGTTTCCCGCCCTGCTGACTGTGCTTGGGGGGCCGGCCTTTATCGCCATCGCCCGGGCCTTGAATAACTTCTGAGGAGCTTGCCATGAAGCCACTGTTTGTCGCCTTGAGCCTGCTGATGCTGGGCGGCTGTGTCAGCAATGGCCAGGTCCCATGGGCCGGATTGCTGCAGCCCGGCAGTTGCCCCAAGCCCAGCTCGGACCAGGAGCTTTCATTGAACCTGGCCGATGACATGGCCAACGAGGGCAAGCTGCACGCCAGCCTGGCCAACCTGCAGGGCCTGCCCAATGCCCTGCCCCAGGTTCGCCAGCGCCAGGCCCGGGCCTACCGCTTGCTGGGCCGCACCGAAGCCGAGCCGCTGTACCGCAGCCTGTTGGGCACATGCCTGGCTGCCGATGGCGAGCACGGCCTGGGGCAATTGGCCTCGGCCAAGGGCGACAACGGCCAGGCCATGGCCCACCTGCAACGTGCTGCAAAACTGGCGCCCACCGACGAGAAAATCCGCAATGACCTGGGCGTGGTGTACCTCGATCAGTTGCGGCTGGAAGACGCCCGTTTCGAATTCATGACCGCCATCGAACTCAAGCAGAGCGATCAATTGGCAGCGGTGAACCTGGTGACCTTGCTGATCTATCAGGACAACTGGGGGCAGGCCGCAAAAGTGGTCGGCCAGCTCGGGCTGAGCCCCGAGCAGGTCACCGAAGCCCAGGCGCGTGCACAACAACTCAAGGGTTCACGCACGGCACCGGTGCGCTCAGCCAAAGACCAGGTAGCGACGGTCAGCGACACGCTGCCGGCACCTGTGAAATAGGGAGTCGATGATGAAAATCCATTACCTCGCCGGCCTCGCAGTGTTGGCACTGCCGCTCATGGCATCGGCCATCGAAGCCGGGCCGTCTTCTCCACGGCAGGCGGAAACGGAAAACTGGATGGCGCTGCAACTGAGCGGCCGCGCGGCCTCGGCCAATCCGCAGAAGGCCACGCCGGCAGAACGGGAGCAGGCTCTCAAGCGCTGGCTGGACAGTAACAAGCACCCGATCCCGGAGTTCTTTGATCAGAAGGTGGGTGGGTCTGCACAGGGTGGGAGCAAATAACCAAGCCCATATCCCACTGTAGGAGCGAGCTTGCTCGCGAAGACCTCCACGACACCGCGTTTATGCAGGATTCACGCGTTATCGTTGACGTTTTTCGCGAGCAAGCTCGCTCCTACATTATTGGCGCAGGCGCTGGACCTTCAGTGCGCTGTCACCCGCTGGCGTATCGCCGAGTTGCTGGGTGACAACGCCAGCGCCAACTGGGTGCGGTTGTGCATATGGGTCAGGCGCAATACCTGGGACACATACAACTTGACCGTGTTCTCGGTGATCCCCAGGTCACAGGCAATCTGGTAGTTGGTCTGGCCCTTGCCCACCAGGCGTGCCACATCCAGCTGGCGCGGTGACAATTGGTTGAAGATTGCCGGGATTTCCAATGGCCCGGCGTCATCGGCCAGCGGCTCGCCATCAGTGTCCTTGGATGGGTTGCGACGCGCCTTGTCCAGGTCCATATACAAGTCGTTGATGGATTCGGACAAATACTGCAGCTTTTGGTTAAGCGTGCCCAGTTGCAAGTCTTTTTGCCGTTCCTCCAAGGCCGCTTCCTGGCGCTTCAAGCCTTCAAGCAGCTCGTCGAGATTGATCGGCTTCTGGTAGTAATCAGCGATCCCCGCGCGCAGGGCCTTGATCACATCCTGCTTGTCGGCACGCCCGGTGAGCATGATCGCTTCGAACGCACGATGTTTGCCAGCGACCTGTTGCAGGGCCTGCACCAGCTCGATGCCGTCCATGCCCGGCATATGCAGGTCACACAGCACCAGGCCTATCAGGGGGTCGTCGTCGAAGCGTTGGATAGCCTGTTGGCTGGACTCGCATGGGACACAACGGTACCCGCTGCTTTCGAGAAATTCACAGAGCTCCTCCACGATCAGGGGTTGATCGTCGACCACGAGCACTTTTACCGCAGATGTGAGCTTGTTCACGCGCTACTCCATGCCTGGCAAGCCAAAGAGGACCCATCCTTTTTGACGAAAAATCCTATACAACCACTCATTAAACGTAGACGTACTTTCCAACTATGTACATAGCATTAATCAACTCGCGCGCTTAATGGATCCAAAGCCAACACCCGACAAAACCTGTCAACACGAAAGGCGCAAAAGGCTGTTTTTTTGACACTTTTTCTGCCCGCCCAACCTGGCTCGAGCTAAGCCCTTGATGCACAAATATCCAGGCCAGCATGGCGACCGCGGCGCCGATCAGCGACCCCAACAGAATGTCGGTATTGGACGCCAGGCCCAGGGCGGCGAGCAGCTTCACATCCCCCGCGCCGAAGCGGCCCAACGCATAACCGGGCAGGGTCAGTATCAGCGCCAGAACCAACGCCAGGCCTCCTTCGCTGCGGGGCGCACCGACCCAGGTCGACCCTGCCCACAGCAGGTAGATCAACGCCAGCAAACCAGCCCCCAAGGTCAGCGTATTGGCAATCTGGCGCTGGCGAATATCCTGCACTGCACACAGGCCCAACCACAGCAGAATCACTACATAGTGGATCACGTAAAAAACATCCCTTTTTGCCGAATGATTCTATGCTGATATCAGGTACTCGCCTCAGGGTAGACGCAGTCATGAAATCAGGCTTCCCGAGAAAGCAAAAAGGTGCGGCGGCCATCGAGTTTGCCTTGGTCTTCGTGATCTTCTTTGCGGTGTTCTACGGCATGCTCAGCTACAGCTTGCCGCTGCTGTTGATGCAGTCCTTTCATCAGGCGGCCGCGGAGGGTGTGCGCCGCAGTGTGTCCCTGGATCCAAGTACCGCAGGCTATTCGGCACTGGTGGTACAGCGCGCCAAGGATGCGGCGCAGGCTCAATTGAACTGGATCCCCGGCTCGTTGAAGTTCTTGCCCGGCTACATCACCGCCACCTACACCAATAATTTGCTGACGGTAAAAATTACCTACCCCTCGGCCAATATCAAAGCGGTGCTACCGGCCTTGGTATTGCCCGGGGTTGGCAGCGTACCGAACCTGCCCGCCAACCTAACCGCCACCTCGAGCCTGCAGTTTTGACGGCAGGGGATAAATTGTTCGCGCGCCTGCGCGGGCGCCACAGCGCGCCGGCCATGATCGCGCTGGGCCTGCACCTGCAACTGGACAACCTGGGCCAGGTGCTGAGCATCGCTGGCACCTTGCAACCCTTGCTCACCCAGCACTTCACCCACACAAACACCCCGCCGCTGCACGCCTTGCTGTGCGCCAACAGCGCATTGAGTGTCGAGGGCACACCGCAGCAATGGCAACGCCACGGCCTGGACCTGGACTTTCAGGGTGCCGGCGGCCAGGTCCTGCATACCCGCGGCTGGATGGAGCCCGAGGGCGACGGCTGGGCCCTGCACTTGCTGGATATTACTGACCTGCTGGCCGACCGGGCATTGGAACAGCAGCGCGAACAGAACCATCAGATCGCCGGCCTGATGAACGAACAATTGCGCGTGTGCAGCCTCAACCGCCTGCCCCAGGTATTCAACGAGCACCTGCGCACCGTCGCTCAGCGCTGGCGCATGCCGTGCGTGGCCATGGCGCTGCTCGACGAGGAGGACCAAGGCTGGCGCATCTACAGTCAATATGCCGCCCATGATGCGCCGGCCCTGTGGCAAACCGGGCAACACTTGGGCACCAGCCTGGACAGCATCAACGGCAACACGCCGCTGAGCCTCGACATTGCCCAGGGCCGCAGTGACAACCCGCGCCTGCGCAGCGTGTTTGGCAATGCCGATGGCTTCCTGGTGCCTTACCGCGACAGCCAGGGCGTCGCGGCGTGGTTGCTGTGTGGCTTCTACAGTGGCCAGGCGCAACACACCCGCGAGCGCGATTGGCTCAACTTGTGTGCGGCCCTCGCCGCCCCGCTGCTCAGTCGCCTGCGTGAACAGCGTCATCACCAGCAACTGGAACGGCTGGAAGCCCTGCAAGGCCTGCTCGGTACCGGCTGGTGGGAATTGTTGCCCGCCACCCAGGAAATCCAGCTGGCGCCACAGTTGCTGCGCAGCCTGAGCCTGGAGCAAGGCCCCACCCGCCAGGCTCTCGCCACCTGGCTCGAACTGATCCACCCGGCCGACCGCCAAGCCCTCAACAGCCGCCTGCAAGACCTGCAAGCCTTGGGCAAACCCTTGCTGACCAGCGTGCGTCTGCAGCGTACGGAGGCCGAGCAGGCGCCCCTCTGGTACCGCATACAGGGGCAAGTGCTGGGAGTCGGGAATGAGCGGCGCTGGATCGGTTTCATGCTCGACATCAGCGACATCAAAAATCAGCAACTGCAAGCCGCCGCTGCCCATGCGCGCCTGGACAACCTGATCGCCAGCTCACCGGCGGTGATCTATGTGCAGCGCTACGTCAACGGCGCGCTGCATCCGGCGTTTTTCAGCGACAGCCTGCTACCACTGCTGGGCTGGACCCTGGCCGACTGCAACCTCGACACCCTGGCGGCGCTGATCCACCCCGATGACCGCGAACTCTACTTTGAACGCACTCGCCAATTGCTGCGCGAAGGCAACGTGCGCAGCCGCTATCGGCTGCGTGACAAACAAGGCCACTACCACTGGCTGCTCGACGAAGCCAAACTGTTGCGCGACGACCTCGGGTTGCCGGTGGAGGCCGTAGGCTTGTGGCTGGACGTGACCGAGGCGACCCTGGCCGCTGAACAGGTGCGTCAGAGTGAGGAGCGCTATCGCATCCTCGTGGAAGACTCGCCGGCAATGATCTGCCGCTACCGCCCCGACCTGATCCTGACCTTCGGCAACACCCCGTTGGCCAACTACCTGGAATGCCTGCCCGCCCAACTGCCCGGCGTCGACCTGGGCCAATGGCTGTCGGATGAACAGCGCGCCGCCTTTGTGCAGCGCATTGCGCGGCTGACCCCGGAATTCCCGGTGAGCACGGCTGAAATCAGCCTGCAACTGCCCGGGCGTGAACATGCCTGGTGGGTGTGGTCGGACCGTGGCGTGTTTGATCAACACGGCACCTTATTGGAAGTGCAGGCCGTAGGCCGCGACAACACCGAAGTGCGTCGCTCCCAGCAACAACTGACCCAAAGCGCAAAAATGGCCACCCTCGGCGAAATGGCCACCGGCCTGGCCCATGAGATCAACCAGCCGCTGAACGTGATGCACATGGCCGTCGTCAACGTGCTCAAGCGCCTGGGCAATGGCGATGTACAAGTGGATTACCTCACGGAAAAACTCCAGCGCATCGACGCCCAGGTGCAACGCGCGGCACGGGTGGTCGACCATATGCGCGTCTTCGGCCGCCGCTCGGAAATCGAACAGCAACCCTTCGACCCGGCGCAGGCGCTGGAGGGCACCTTGGCCCTGCTCAGTGAGGGCCTGCGCGGCAAAGGCGTGGAAGTACGCATCAGCCCTGCGGACTTCTCGGTGCAGGTCAAAGGCCATGTCGATCAATTGGAACAGGTGCTGATCAACCTGATGGTCAACGCCCGCGACGCGCTGCTCAGCCAACGCGAAAAGCCCCCCGGACTGCGCCCCTGGATTGCGCTGCACAGCGAACATGACGGCCGCCACGTACGCATCTGGGTCGAAGACAATGCCGGCGGGATTGACCCGCGCTTGCTGGAGCGGATTTTCGAACCGTTCTTCACCACCAAGCCAATTGGTGTCGGCACCGGGCTGGGGCTCTCGGTGAGCTATGGGATCGTGGAAAACATGGGCGGACGCCTGAGCGTCAGCAATGGCGAGGCAGGCGCGAAATTTTGCGTGGAATTGCCCATCGTACCGGATCAAATCACCAGGTAAGCCCGACCCATGTGGCAGGTAAGGTTGGCACCGACTTCGGCGTTGCCGAGGTTGATGCCCAGTGCACTTAACAGGCCATCCACAATCGGGTCGAGCACTGGCGACAAAATGTTCTTGATCGCGGTTACCAGCGTATTGGTAATGGTCGCGAGTAAGCCCGACACCGCCGGTAGGATGCCGCCAGGGGCACTGCCGGTTGGGGCAACATAATTTACCTGGATCGCCCCCAAGGTATTGACCAGCCCTTTGACCACCTCTGTCGAGGGAGGAACAGACTTGTAGGTGGGCGCCAGATTCATGTCGTTGACCGGAGAAAACAGCAGACTTTGACTCGTCCCTCCCACGGTCGCATGGACGACGGATAGGGATAAGCTACCGCCTACGCCTGCCTTGCGTGGACCACAGCCAAATATCCCCTTGCAGGTCTGTACGCCAATATCCACGAGGGCTACAGGATTCACTTGGGATTTTACTGCGGAGGAAAAGGCCTGCGCTGCATCCACTTTTCCTACAGAAACATCCGCAAGCGCAGTCTCAACCTGAACAGTCAGTGATTTCGCCGCATTGCTCGCACAATTGAAATCCGTAACATGGCTTCTCGCGCTGGCCACCTCGATATTGATATCCAGGCCGCTCAACAACTGAACATCGGTGTGATCACAAGGCTTCAAAATCAGGCACAACACTGGATCCAGCAAGCTCATCAAATTCAAATGCAACAGGTTATTCACGACACCTGTCACCGGCGTGGTGATGGCGGAAACCGCAGACGTCAGCCCATTAATGCCATTCAACACAGGCAGCTGAATAGACACCAACGTACGCACTTGTGCGGTGCGCACAAAGATCTGATCGGTCGGCGGGTTATTCGACAAGCCCTTCTTTGCCAGCGCCGGGTTGCCAATGGCCGACAACTGCGGCGGCTCAATGACTTTGGTCTGGATCGACACATTGCCCACCAGCGGAATAGCGAGCTGCGCCGCCGCACTCACGGCGTTCTTGCTGCTGGATAACTGCGCCACTGCTTCGAGCAACTGAAACAGTTGCACATTGGAATTCAGCGCCGCCGTCGGGGTGCCGGTGGCGATATCAATCAGGTCGCCCACCGTCAACAGCTTGGTGTTTGGCGCAATGGCTTCTATCGAAATCACGTCGTTGATAACCGCGGTGACCGCCGCGCCATTTTTCTGCAAGACCTTCACCGCGGCGTCGATCAACTGGGTGGCGGAGACGGCCGTGCTGAGTAGCGCATCGTAATCGCCGGCCTTCACGTTCAGGTCGATCGCCAACTGGTCGAGGTAACCGAGCAGGTTGACGTTGGTCTGCAGCAAGCCGTTCCAACTCGCCGCCGTGAGCGACAGGCTGCCGCCGAGCAGGTTACCCATGACCAGATTAAGCAGGGGGGATTTACTTGAGTCGACGCTGGCCAGGCTGCTGCGGATTGTCAGTTGCGCTACCGGCGGCGGTGTAGCCGCTACGGCAGTAGCGCTCAGGTTGAGTTGCGGCGTGAGCGGCGCACCACTGAACAGGTTCCACAAGCCGTTGGCGATGCTGGTCATCACGGTGTGGGAGACCACCACGCGAATCGCGTCGCTCTTGGTAGCATCTGCGGTAAACACGCGGGTGTTGGCGGCATTGGTCGCCAGGGTGCCGCACGTCACGGCCAGGGTGCGGCCATTGCCGACCACGAAACCGTTACGCGAGGCATTTTGCGCGGCATAAGCGTTGGCCGTAGTGTTGGTGCCGCATTGGCCACCGAGGCCAGCCGCTTCCAGCGCCGACGTATCGGCAACCGACTGCAGCTTGCGTTTTTCCAGGTACAAACGCCCGCTGTCGACCGCCAGCAACGTAAACACCAGGGCCAGCGCCAAGGTGCCTGCCGTCATCAAGCCAATTGCCCCACGCTGCCTGGAACCGAATCGGGGAGACATCGAAGCACTCCTGCGCTAACTCACCGGGGTTGCATTGGAGTGTAGACAAGGGACAGGCAGGTTGCTGGCAACTCGCCACATTGGCGACTGGCGGAGATGCCCTAATGCTGTAGGAGCGAGCTTGCTCGCGAAAAACTCACAGGCGCCACGTTGATTCAGGAAGCACGCGTTATCGTTGACGTTTTTCGCGAGCAAGCTTGCTCCTACAGGGGGTAATCAGTGCGGTGGGTAGTTGGAGAGGATCTTGGTCACAGTGCTGCGGATAGCCTTGCTGCGGTCCTCTGGATTAGGCGTGCTGGCCATCATTTGCTCGTCGCTGCCGCGCCAAACCAACTTGCCGTCCTTGCCGTCGAGCAGGTCGATCTGGATGGTTGCCACTTTGTAGGTGATGTTGCGTGTTTCGTTGTACATCGGTGCGCCCCAGTAGCCATTCCAGGGTCCGCCCCAGGCGCCGCCATAGTTGGTGGTGACTTGTTGCTGGCGGTCTTCGACGATCAGGTAGGCCTGCACATTCAGGTCCGCCTTGGTGCCGGCCGCTGCGGGGCGCAGGCCGCGCTGGTCAAGCTGTTCGCCCACGGCTTGGCGGATGCGTTGCTCGGTAAGGTCGCTCTTGATTCGCGGATCATCCGGGCGGTACTGCAATGCCGGGTCTTTCCAGGCCCAATTGCGGTAGGCGCCGAAGTCTCGGCTGGCGTCGAAATCGTGATTGACCTGGTTGCTCTGGCAACCGCCCAGCAACACAACGACAGCAAGTGCAGCGATACGACGAAACATGGCACTTCTCCAAAAACAACGTGAGCCTGAAATGAGAATAGCTGCTAACTGGGCGGATAGGCAGCCATTGCTTTCTGCATCGCCTTGCGCAAGCTGTCGGCGCGTTCGCTCAGGCTGCCCTGGCTGGTGGTTTCCGCGCTGGTGCTCCACACCGGCTGGCGGGTGCGGGCGTCGAACAGGCTGATACGCGCCACTGCCACCGTCACTTCATAGGTGCGCACCACGGGCACGCTGTTGTACATGCCATAGCCGTTGCCGTAGCGGTTATAGCCGCCGTAACCGTAGCCATAGTCGTCCTGCACCTGGCGCAGGCGTTTCTCCAGGCGTACATCGGCGCTCACCAACAAGTCGGGTGCACGCTTGTCATGCAAGGGGCGCAGGCCGCGCTGGTCGAGGGCGCCGCTGACCGCTTCGGCAATTTGCGCCGAATCGGCCCAGGCCGTGCCCGCGGGCAATTGGCCGTTGAGCCAGCCCCAGCTGCGGTAGGCGCCATAGTCGCGCGCGGGCGCCGGGTAGGCACTGGCATCAAAAGTAGTGGCCGCCTGGGCCGGAGCCGGCGGCATCTGTGCCGACGTGGCGACATAGGGGTTGGGGCTGGAGCAAGCCCCCAGACCGAGCGATAACAGGATCAAACAGAGACGACGCATTTCGACCTCCGCAGGCTGGGCCGCTTAAACCGGACGGCAGACCCAGTGCAAATAACGCCCAAGTCCGGCAAAGCTTGGGTGACGACGGTGAGCGAGCTCCATCTCCAATAAATCCTGCAAATCGGCGCGGGCCTGGAACTCCATCGGCATATAGTCGTGAAACACCCGCACGCCACTTTGGCTTTCGACCTGCCACATCCCTTCGAGTTGCGCCGCCAGCTCCCGTGGGTCGAGGGGCTGTTGCGGCGTAAGGCTCTGCTTTTCACCGGCCATGTCGTTCTTGCGCATTTTGCGGAAGTGGCCTTTGAGCAGGTTGCGGTAGATCAACGCATCACGGTTGTAGAACGCCAGGGACAACCAGCCGCCGGGCAGCGTCAATTGGTGCAGCACCGGCAATATGGCGTGGGGTTCGGCCAGCCATTCCAGCACGGCATGGCACAGCACCAGATCGTAAGGCTCGGTGAGCTGGCCGGGCAAGTCTTGCCAGGGCGCATGGATAAACGTCGCGGTCTGGCCGGCGTCGGCAAAGCGCTGGCGCGCGCCTTCAAGCATCGGCGCGGCGGGCTCGGCCAAGGTTACCTGATGGCCACGCTCGGCCAGCCCCAGTGACATATGCCCCAGGCCCGCGCCGATATCCAGCACGCGCAACGGGCGCTGTGGCAAGGCTTCGGCCAGGTCGGCCTGGAGCACCGCCAGGCGAATCGCGCCCTTGGCGCCGCCGTAGATTTTTTCCGCGAAACGCGTGGCCAACTGGTCGAAATGACGATCACTCATGGGCAAACCGCCGTTCGCTGTCGGCCAGCTTGGCGCGCACGACTTCGTTCATATCCAGGCCCAGTTCACTGCACAGCAACAGCAGGTACAACACGATATCGCCGACTTCCTGGCCCGCGTGGGCGAGTTTGTCGGCGGGAAGCTGGCGGGACTGGTCTTCGGTAAGCCATTGGAAGATTTCCACCAGCTCGGCCATTTCCACGCTGGCGGCCATGGCCAGGTTTTTCGGGCTGTGGAATTGCTTCCAGTCGTTGGTATCGCGGATACGGTGCAGGCGTTCGGTGAGGTGTTCGAGGTTCATTGGGGGACTCCTGAATGGGTATAGCTTCAGGGGGATGGGGAATGAAGGCAAGTGAATAGCGGTGGTGTGCTCAAGGCCGCCATCGGGGGCAAGCCCCCTCCCACACTTTGATTTGTGCATACTTTCAAAATGTGGGAGGGGGCTTACACCCCGATGAGGCCCTAATCAACAACGCTGAACTCAAGCCTGGCGGTTTGCCCAGCCTCATCCAGAACGCTTAGCTGATAGCGGCCCAACCGCTCGAAACTGGCATTGATATTATCCTGATTGGCGCTATCACCCAACGGCGCGCCATTGAGGAACCACCAACGCCGACCACTGCCGCCCAGGGCGGAGATTTTCAGGCGCAGGGTTTGTTGGCTGGCAGCCGGCAAGCGCAGTTGGTCGCCTTCGCGTACGCCGACGATGGACAACGGCGACGACGCGGCCAGCGCCGGTGGCGGGCAGTCCGGGTCAGGGGCCGGGATGCGTGCTTCACGGCGTTCGACCCTTGGCAACCAGGGCTCCAGCGGCGCCGGCCACAGGGCAATGTTTTTGACCTGTGCGCCAGGGCAATGGGCGTCGACCCGCAAGCCCTTGGCGTTGACCCAGATGCTTTCCATCAAGCCTACGCTCAAGGGTTGGTCCAGTGCCTGCAAGGTTGGCGGCGTGGTGTTGTCCAGGGTCCAGGCAAACCGCTGACGCCGGCAATTGGGGTCGCTGCGGGCCATGGGCTGGCCCATGGGCCAACAGATCGCTGCCACGCCGATATTCGCCGGCACCGGTTTGACCGGCGCACTGATGCCGCGCTGGCTGTCACGATTGGTCAGTACGTCATGGACCTGCAACATCAACGGCGCTGCCGATGCGAGGCCGAACTGGCCCGGAACCGGTGTGCCGTCCGGACGGCCAATCCATACACCGATCAAATAACGCGGGCCCACGCCAATTGCCCAGGCATCGCGAAAGCCATAGCTGGTGCCGGTTTTCCACGCCAGCACCGGGCGTTGCACCAGCTCCGCTCGCGGGTCGCGGTCGGGCCGTGCCTGGCCGCTGAGGATGCGCCGCACAATCCAGGCCGCCCCGGGTGAAAGCAATGGCCGCTCCCTGAGCGTATCGTCCGGCTGCAGTCGCAGGGTGGCGCTCTTGCCGTCACGGGCCAAGGCGCTGTAGCCGCTCACCAGGTCTTCGAGGCGACTGCCCGCGCCACCGAGGATCAGCGCCAGGTTCGGCTCGGCCAGCGCCGGCAGCGCCAACGGCATGCCGCCGATGCGCATCTGTGCGGCAAAACGCTTGGGCCCGTAGGCTTCCAACAATTGCACCGCCGGCAGGTTCAACGAGCTGGACAGCGCCGTGCTCGCCGGCACGGCCCCGGTAAAGCCCATGGAAAAATTTCCCGGCCGGTAATCGCCATAACGCCTGGGCACGTCCTGCAACAGCGACTCGGAGTGGATCAGACCATCGTCCAGGGCCATGCCATACAGGAAGGGTTTCAACGTGGAGCCGGGCGAGCGCAGCGCGCTGATCATGTCCACATGGCCGAAGCGCTTGGTGTCGTTGATATCCACCGAGCCCAGGTAGGCGCGCACCGCCATGCTTTCTTCCTCGACCACCAAAATCGCTGCCGAGGTGTGCTCCGGCAGCCGTGCGCGCCAGCCCAGCAGCAAGTCTTCGAGACGCCGTTGCAAGGTGGCATCCAGGGTGGTGCGGATCAGCGGCGGGCTGTCCGGACGGTTGAGGCGGCGTGCGAGTAATGGCGCCAGGCTCGGTTCCAGGCGCGGGGCGAGCAGCAGCGGTTCTTCCAGGGCTTCATCGACCGCCGATTGCGGCCATACCTTGAACTCGGCGAGGCGACGCAGCACCTTGTCGCGGGCCTCCTGGGCGCGCTGCGGGTGCCGATCCGGGCGCAAGCGACTCGGCGCCTGGGGCAATACTGCGAGCAACGCGGCTTCGGCGTGGGTCAGTTGGGACGGCGACTTGCCCAGGTACGCCCAACTCGCCGCGGCCACACCCTGCAACGTACCGCCGAAGGGCGCACGGTTCAGGTACAGGTTGAGGATTTCGTCCTTGGACAGGTGCCATTCCAACTGCGCAGTGCGCCACAGCTGACGCAACTTGCCGTGCAGGGTGCGCGAATGCGGGTCGAGCAAACGTGCGACTTGCATCGACAAGGTGCTGCCGCCGGAGACCACCCGTGCACCTGTGAGGTTTTGCCACGTCGCCCGTACCAGCGCCAACGGGTTGACCCCGGGGTGCTGGTAGAACCAGCGGTCTTCGTAAGTGAGCAATGCATCGAGATAATACGGCGACACTTCGCTGGTATGCACCGGATAGCGCCACACCCCATTGGCATCGGCAAACCGCCACAGTGGTGTGCCATCCTCGGCCAGCACCACCCGGGCCAAGTCGTCCTGGGGCAAGGGCAATGGCCAGATCCGATCAGCCAGCCACAGCAAGGCAATCACCAACAGCAGGCTCGCCAGGGTCCAGCGGGCAACAAAACGCAAATTCAAGCGGGCAAACCTCTATGCTTGTAGGGAACTAGCCTGTGGCAATAACGACCAAAGGCACAGTCACGCCCACCTTCTTATTCAGGACACGCACATGCAGGTAGAAAGCTTTTTCGAATGGTTGGGCCAGGCGCTCGGCTCCGTCATCCGGTTCATCGTCGACGGTCTGAGCGGGTTGTTCGGGGCCTTGACCCACGCCGGCGGCAACTTTATCGATGGCCTGTCGCGCACCTTGGGCATGGACACCTCGATCATCAGCATCATCACCCTGATCGTCGGCCTGCTCTTGCTGTACTCGGCGGTACGCGCCTTCATGCGGGCCTCGATCATCATGGGCATCATCTGGCTGCTGCTGGGCCTGTGGCTGCTCAGTTGGGTTGTGCACTGATTTATCTGACAGCCCCAGTCCTCTGTGGGAGGGGGCTTGCTCCCGATAGCTGAGTGTCAGCCAATAATGTTTTGACTGATCCACCGCTATCGGGAGCAAGCCCCCTCCCACAGTAGTCCCATTTCACATTCAGCGATCAGCGGCCCTTGATCACCATATCCACGGGCGTCTCACCCACCGCCTGCCAGTTCGGCCGATACATCGACTCTACCTGCGGCGGCGGCACGCGGTAGGTTCCCGGTGTCACCGCACGCGCCAGGTACAACAAGTGCGTGGTGCCATAGCCATCCAGGTTCATCGCCGCCACATAGCGGTCATCCCTGAACTCCTGATGCTTGAGCGAGGCATTCTGCATCGACTCGCGCCATTGCTTCACCTGGCTGCTGGCGTTTTCCAGGCTGGCGGCGCTTTGGGCCAGGTTCTGGTTTTCCAGTTCCAGGCCGGCGGGCAGCAGGTCCACCACCAGGGCATCCGGCACACGCTGCTTGGCGCTGACGGCCAGGTGCACCAGCACCAGATCGCCGCTGGCGAGGCCGCGCAGGTTGAGCGGCTGCCCGTCCATGCCCAGGTATTCGCGGCGGATGCTCAGGTTTTCACCACCGGCGGCCGGCGGCACCTGTGGATAACCCGAGATCGTCAATTGCTGATACACCGGCGCTTCACCCTGATTACTCAAGGCCAGGTCGCTGGACAACACCTTGCCCTCCAACGCCAGGGTCGATTGCTGGTTATTCAACTCATGCGCCCCGCCGCTGCCGGTGAGCAACACCTGCCAGTTGGCTTCCGGTCTGGCAAACCCGAGACGCCCGGCGAGGAACAGTGAATTACGCTCCTGGGTCGATAGATACGGGCTGGCGGCCAACTGGTCCGACAGGGTGAACAAACGCTCTTCGCGTTGGCCCTTGGCCAAGTCATTTTCTTCCAGCAATGCCAGGATCATCGCCTGGTCACGCAACGGGCTGCCATAGTCGGCCAGCCATTCTTTGCTACTGCGCTGTGCCGCCAACCCGGCCAACAGCGCCTGATCCGCACGTGGTTGATCGCCCATTTTCTGCAAGGCGATGGCCAACTGCACCAGCGGCAACCCGGAGCGCGCATCGCTGCGCCGTTCAAACAGGCTGCGCAACGCTCCCAACGGCGCCTGCTGACTGCGCGCCAGCACCATGCCGGCGTAAGCCTGCACGGCAAACCGCGTGTGCTCGGCGTTGTCGCTGTAGTCGACTTCGATCAGGTTACGCTCCTGCACATACCGCAGCAGGCGCTCGCTGGCCTTCTTCAAGGCTTCAGGCGGTACGGCAAAGCCCTGGTCGCGGGCGCGCAGCAGGAAGTCGGTCACGTACGCCGTCAGCCAATATTCCTCCTCGCCGTCGGCGCCCCACAAACCGAAGCTGCCGTTGTAGCGTTGCATGCCCAGCAGGCGCTCGATGCCCAACTCGATCTTGCGCTTGCGCTCGGCATCCGGCTCGCCCTTGATGCTCAGGCGCTTGAGCAGCGCGTCATCGGCATACAACGATGGGTACAGGCCGCTGGCGGTTTGTTCCAGGCACCCATAAGGGTAGGCCTTGAGTGCGCTGATCTGTGCACCCAGGTTCAACGGTGGCCGGCTCGACAGGCTCAACAGCGCTTCGCGCCCGGAGGCATCGAACTGGTCCAGCGTACCGGCAGGCAGGCTCCATGGCTGATCCTTAAGTACTGCACGGTAGTGCTTGAGCAACGCCGGATACGCCGGGCGTACACCCAAGGTCCATTCGCGGCTGAACGGCGGCAGGTTTTCCCCCGGCAGGTCCAGGCCATTCACGCTGACCTTGATCTTGCCCTGGCCCAGACCGCCCCAGGCCTTCACCGGGATGCGCAGGGTGGTGCGCTGGCCTTGCTTGAGGTCAACCGATTGCGCGCCGCTGTTGACCAGCTCCAACTGCCCTTCGGCGGTCAATTGCACATCGAGCTTCTGCGCCTTGCCCGACAGGTTGGAGAGGTCCAGGGCCAAAGTGGTCTGGTCGCCTCCCGCGAGGAAACGCGGCGCCGACAATTCGGCGATCAGCGGCGCGGCGATCACCGTCTTGCCTTCGGCCATGCCGTAGCGATCATCGCTCCAGGCCTGGGCCATCAGGCGCAGTTCACCGTTGAAGTCGGGAATGTTGACGCTGACTTCACCTTCGCCTTTGTCGTTCAGTGTCACCGGCGCGCTTTGCAGGGCGACGATGGTCACGCTGGTGTCCGGGCGCTTGCCGCCCTTGGCCAATGCCGCGTCACCACCAAACGCCAGGCTGGCCAGGCGCCCCTGGCCGGCTTCGATCAGTTGGCCGTAGATGTCGAACTGATCGACACCATAGGCTTTGCGGCCGAACAGGCTGGAGTAGGGATCGGGCGTGGGGTATTCGGTGATATTGAGAATGCCCACGTCCACCGCCGCCAGCAGCACATGCACCTGTTTCGGTACGCTGCCATCGGCATTCCTGGCGGCGATTTTCACCGTCAGCGGTTGTTTGGGGCGCATTTTTTCCGGCGCGGTGAGGGTCAGGCCGAGCTTGCGCTGGGTGCGGTCCAGCGGCAGGTGCAACAGCCCCACGGCGCGCTTGGGGGTGATATTGGCTTTGCGCTCGCCGGGACGGATCACCAGGGCGCTCACATACAGATCATGGCGCGACCATTTCGGGTCGAGCTTGACCGCAAAGCTCTTGCCTTCGGCCGGCACGTCGATTTCCTGCCACCACAGCGGGCCTTCGGCAGATTCCACCAGCAGGTAGCCCTTACCGGCAGCCGGCGGGGTGACGGTGACGTTAGCGGTATCGCCGTCGCCATAAGCGGGTTTATCCAGTGCCAGCTTGACCTGGTCGGGGCGCACGGCGCCACCTTCGGTGTTGTCCTGGGCCTGGTAGCCGGCCCAGAAGCGCACGCTGCTGACCAGGCCGGTCTGCGGGTCTTCAACCTCTACGCGGTAAGGGCCCCACTCCACCTGGAAGCTGACCTTGGCGGTGTCGCCAGCCTTGATGTCCAGGGTCTGCTCGTCGAGGTTGAGGAATTTCTCGTTGTAGTGGTAGCTCCAGCCATCGTTGTCGGAGTAGTTCCAGTAGTAGTCACGGCGCTCGCGCACCAGGCGCACTTTAAGGCCTTGGGCGGCGAGTTTCTGCCCGTTCTGGTTGGCCACCAGCACTTCAAATTCCACCGGGCCATCGCCATTGGTTTCCTTGCCATCAAACAGCCCGCGCAGGCCCGGCAATTGCTCGGCCGGCCAGATCGGCTGCACCAGGCGCCGCGTGATCGGCCGCCCGCCCGACTCTTGCAGGCTGGCTTGCACAATCAATTGCAGCGGCGACTTGGCCTCGGCCCATTTGCTTTCCAGGGTCAGCGCCCCCTCGCCGTTGGCGTCGAGTACGCTTTCGTCCAACTCGAAATCCTGGCTCAGCTCTTCTTCGGTGACGGAGCCGAACTGATAGCCAGGCAGGGATTTGACCGCTTCACGCAGCGGGCGCACATAGACTTGGCCGCTGACCCGATTGCCGGATGCCGGCGCGCCATACAGATAACGGCCGTTGACCTGGATAACCGGCTTATCCGCCGGGCTCAGCGCCGTGTCACTGCCCTTGAGTTCCAGAGCCAGGCGCTCGGGCAGGAAGTCTTCGACGAGGAACTCATACAGCTGCGGCTTGCCATCGCCCAGGTCGAACACCAGCTGCCAGCGCCCGGTCGGTGCTTCAGCGGCCAGTTGCAGCGGGTATTGATAGAGGCCGGAGGCATCGGCCTCCCATACAAATTTGCGGCTTACCTGTTCATCCGGTCGGCGGACTTCGACACTCACCGGCTGCGGCTTGACCGCGTTGCCATCCTTGTCGCGCAACAACGCATTGAGCAGCACGGTTTCGCCGGGGCGATACAGGTCACGCGGGCCGAACACAAAGAATTGCAACGGGTGGGACGGTTGCCCACCGATATCGAACTCGGCAAGGTCCAGCGCGGCGCTGTCCAGGCGTAACAGGCTGGTCTGTTCACCCTGCTTGGCCAGCAGCACCTGGGCTTTTTTCGGCAGCGCCAGCTCAGCGTGTCCACCGTCTTCGGTCTTGCCCTGGCCTAGCGCGCGGCCTTCGGCATCGAGGATTTCCAGCTCGACGCCGTTCAGCGCCTTGCCGCCTTCCAACGCCTGGGTAAACACATCCAGGCGATTGGCATAGCGGTGCACCGACAGGCCAATATCGCTCAAGGTAAACAGCGTGGCCGGTTGCGAATAGTTGTAGGTGCCCGAAGCACGCATTACCGCCAGGTACACGCCCGGCTGCTGCAACTGCTTGAGACCGGCGATCGGCAGCAACAGGGTTTCGCGGGTATTGCGCGCCGGGTTCAAGTCGAAGCGCCCGCCGTAGACCAGGTAGGCCATGGGCAGCAGTTCCCGGGACTCATAGCTTTGCAGGCTGGTATTGCGCCCCCACTGCGCCAGGAACGACGGCAGGGATTCAGGCTTGATACGGAAGAATTCGACGTCGATCTTGTCGACATTCAGCGCGATCACCGGCAGGCCCTCGGCCAGGCGCGTCGGCAGCAGCGTACCGCGGCTGGCGAAGCCGACGGTGGCTTGCAGGTCGCGGGTTTCCAGGCGGGCGGTGTATTCGGCGGCGAGCTGGTTGTCGTTGACCGCCTTCACCCCGGCGTCCACTGTCAGCACCAGCTTGCGCTGCGGCTCCAGGTGACGCAGGCGCAGCTCCATCAAGTTGTCGGAAAGCTCCCAGGCGCCATCGACCTTGCCGGACTTGCTGTCCACCAAGTGCAATTTATCGGCAAATTTCTGCTCAGGGTCCAGGGGAATGGAAAAGCTCACCGATAAGGTGCTCGCCCCTTCCAACTGCACTTCGGACACGTCCACCACGCTTAACTCGCGCCCGGCATAGCGCTGCTTCAACGCCGCCACGTCCACCGCCGCCTTGGCAGGTGCAGGCGCCACGCTTGGGGCGGGGGGAGCCGACGGTGCAGCGGGTTTATCGGAAGAATCACAGGCGCTCAGCAGGGCCAGCGCGCAAGCGAGGAACAGTCCTTTGTTAAGCATGGGGCACTCGTAGTCAGAGGGAACCGAGGGGTGAACTATATATCAGCGCCGGCCGGGCCGCTGTGGCGCTGATCACATTGACCGACGGAGGGAGGGTTGGTTCTGGGTGCTCTCCAGACTAAGCCAAATCCCACAGCCACTGGAGATCAAAATGTGGGAGGGGGCTTGCTCCCGATGGCAGTGGATCAGTCAGAATATTAGTGACTGACACACCGCTATCGGGAGCAAGCCCCCTCCCACATTGAGTCTGGTAGGCAGGTACAATGCCGCTCCACCAAGGAGCCTCCATGTCCACCCTGCTCTCCGACTGGCACCACCGCCCCACCCATCGCCGCGTTTGGGCTCTGGCCGCGCCGATGATCCTGTCGAATATCTCCGTGCCGCTGGTGGCCCTGGTCGACAGCATGGTCATCGGCCACTTGCCCCACGCCCATCAACTGGGCGCCGTGGCCGTCGGCGCCAGCCTATATACCTTCCTGGCCTGGGCCATGGGTTTCCTGCGCATGGGTTCCACCGGGTTCGCCGCCCAGGCCGCCGGGCGCAACGATGGGGCGGCGCTGCGGCAAATCCTGTTGCAAGGCTTGCTGCTGGCGCTGGGGTTGGCGACGTTGCTGGGTACGGTAGGTATTCCCCTGAGCCATCTGGCTTTGGAATGGATGCAGCCCTCCCCTGAACTGAACCAACTGACCCGCGAATTCTTCCACGCCCGTCTGTTCGGCCTGCCCGCCGCCCTCGCCAGCTATGCGCTGGTTGGCTGGTTCCTCGGCACGCAGAATGCGCGGGCGCCGTTGGCGATTCTGCTGACCACCAACCTTGTGAACATTGCGCTTAACCTGTGGTTCGTACTTGGCCTGGACTGGGGCGTGGTCGGCTCCGCGCGCGCCTCGGTGATCGCCGAGTGGACCGGCGCCCTGCTCGGCCTGGCCCTCACGCAAAAAGCCCTGCGCGCCTACCCCGGTCATATCGCCTGGGTCGCGCTCAAACGCTGGCAAAGCTGGCGGCCGTTGCTGGCGGTCAACCGCGACATTTTTATCCGCAGCCTGGCCCTGCAGTCGGTGTTCTTCATGATTACGGTGCAAGGCGCACGGCTGGGGGATGCCACGGTCGCCGCCAATGCCTTGCTGCTCAATGGCCTGTTGCTGACGGCCCATGCGCTGGATGGCCTGGCTCACGCCGTCGAAGCCCTGTGCGGCCACGCCATCGGCGCCCATGACCGACAGGCATTGCGCCGCTCGCTGGTGGTTGCCTGCGGCTGGTCACTGATCGCCAGCGTCGGCTTCGCCCTGCTGTTCACCTTCGGCGGCCATCTGTTTATCGCCATGCAAACAGACATTCCCAGCGTGCGCGAAACGGCCGACATCTACCTGCCTTACCTCGCGGTACTGCCGTTGATTGCGGTGTGGAGTTACTTGCTCGATGGCCTGTTTATCGGCGCAACGCGGGCGCGCGAGATGCGCAATGGGATGTTGCTGACGGTGGTGTTGGTGCTGCCGGTTGCCTGGGCGTTGCAGGGGTTGGGTAACCACGGGTTGTGGGTAACCTTCCTGCTGTTCATGGCGGTGCGCAGCCTGACACTCTGGGCGATAGCCTGGCGCTTGAATCGGCAAGGGCTGTGGCTGGGAGCAAACTGAAGGAATGCAAATCCAAATGTGGGAGGGGGCTTGCTCCCGATAGCTGAGTGTCAGTCAACAGATTCATTGACTGATCCACCGCTATCGGGAGCAAGCCCCCTCCCACATATATTACGAGGACAGGTAGGAAGAACGCGTCAGCCCAAGGCGCAACGCATCCAGGAACTGGGTGCGCTCAGACGCCGAGATCTTCGCACTCGCACACTTGTCACGGTAATGGGTCATCAACTCTTCCGGCGACAAGTGCACATAGCGCAGCATGTCTTCGATGGTGTCATGGGTCTCGATCCCGGCGCTGTACACCGAACCATCTTCACGCTGGTAGATGTTCACCGAGTCGGTGTCACCGAACAGGTTGTGCATGTCACCGAGGATTTCCTGGTAAGCGCCCACCAGGAAGATGCCCAGCAGGTAGTCCTCGCCTTCGTTCAAGGCGTGCACCGGCAAGCTGGTCTCGATGCTCTGCTCGTCGACGTATTGCTTGATCTTGCCGTCGGAGTCGCAGGTCAAGTCCTGCAATACCGCACGGCGCAGCGGCTCTTCGTCGAGGCGATGCAGCGGCAGGATCGGCAGGACCTGGCCGATGGCCCAGGTGTCCGGCAGGCTCTGGAACACCGAGAAGTTGCAGATGTACTTATCCGCCAGCTTGTCGTTGAGTTCGTCCAGCACCTGGCGGTGCGAGCGCTGGCGGGCTTTCAGCGAGTTGTGCAGGCGGCGGCACACGGCGAAGTAGCACTGTTCGGCCAGGGCTTTTTCCGCCAGGGTCAGCTTGCCGTCGGCGTACTGGGTGGCCACGTCGCTCATGTAGTGGGTGGCGCGCCAGTAAGTTTCGGTGACCATCTCGATGTCGGTCGGGCCCAGCAGGTCCACCAGCCATTGCACGGTTTCCGGCAGGCTTTCCTTGTTTTCGATAAGCGGGATTTCGTCGTTGTGTTTCTCGACGTCCGTCACCTGCACCACCAGCATGGCGTGGTGAGCGGTCAGGGAGCGGCCGCTTTCGGAGAAGATGTTCGGGTGAGGCAGGCTCTGCGCATCGCAGAATTCCTTGAGCATGCCCACGACCACGCCGGCGTAGTCGTCCATGTCGTAGTTGATCGAGCTGGCGTTACGCGAGTGGGTACCGTCGTAGTCCACACCCAGGCCGCCGCCGACGTCGATATGATCCACCGGCAAGCCGAGGTTGCGCAGTTCGCCGTAGTAACGGATGGCTTCCTTGAACCCGTGCTGGTAGTCGGCGAGGTTGGCAATCTGCGAGCCCATGTGGAAGTGCAGCAGGCGGATGCCCTGGTCCAGGCCGGCGGCGCGGAAGCGCTCGACCACCGACAGCAGCTGTGCCGCCGACAGGCCGAACTTGGATTTCTCGCCACCGGTGTCCGCCCATTTGCTCGACGCCAGGGACGACAAGCGCACGCGCAGGCCGACCTGAGGCTTGACCTTGAGGCTCGCCGCCTCTTCGATCACCAGCTCAACTTCGGATTCCTTCTCGATCACGATAAATACATTGTGGCCAAGCTTCTGGCCCATCAGCGCCAGGCGGATGAATTCACGGTCTTTATAACCGTTGCAGACGATGGTGCCGCCCTTCGGCGCCAGGGCCAGCACCGCCAGCAGCTCAGGCTTGGAGCCGGCTTCCAGGCCGATGGAGACGTTCTGGGTCGCGATGATGTTCTCGATCACCGCTTCCTGCTGGTTCACCTTGATCGGGTACAGCGCGGTGTACTTGCTCTGGTATTCCAAGCGTTCGATGTTGGCATCGAAGGCGCCGGTCAACTGGCGCACGCGGTCTTGCAGGATATCGGGGAAGCGCACCAGCAGCGGCAATGACAGGCCGCTCTTGCGCAGCTCATCGACTTGCTCGTAGAGGTCGACGGGCGTGCTGTTCGGGCCGTTCGGACGGACTTCTACGCGACCGGCTTCATTGATCGCAAAATACCCGGCCCCCCAATGGCGAATCCCGTAAACACTGCGGCTGTCCGCAACTGTCCATTGGCTGCCATCGTCTTTGCGTGTGCGTCGTACGGACATCGAAGTCCCCTATAAATGAAGGCGAAGGCGCCACCTCTCACGGAGGCTGGCGCAGTCTAAAGAATGAAAATGACGATTTGCCTGTGAGCAGGGTAGACCCCACTCCCCGGACAGAGTTTAGATACAGGTTGGGAAGAGGCTTTCAGCCGCCGGACTTCTTGGCCTTGTACCCGAGCTTGATCAGCTCGGCCAACAGCAGTTCGACGTGGTCACCCTGGATCTCGATGACCCCGTCTTTCAATGCGCCACCGGTGCCACAGCGCTTTTTCAGCGTGGTGGCCAGCTCCTTGAGCGCATCTTCAGCCAGGGGCACGCCGGTGATGGTGGTCACCGTCTTGCCGCCACGGCCTTTGCTCTCGCGGCGTACGCGGGCAATACCGTCGCCTTCGGGGATCAGGGTCTGTTTGCAGATGCAGGCGTCCACGGGCTGGCGACAGTCCGGGCAGTGTCGACCTGCGTCGGTGGAAAATACCAGGCCACCCAGGGCAGCGAAGGATGCGGCTTTTTTGGCCACCGGCAATCCTCTTCGGAGGATGAAGACTGATCGGCCAGCACCAACGGGCGAGACCGACCGCGAAGCCCCACTCTGGCAGGGGCAGCGCTACCGAACCGTCAAGGTAACATCCACGGTAGGAGCGAGCTTGCTCGCGAAGGTCGTCAACGATAACGCGGGCGTTCAGGCAGCACGCGGTGTCTTGGCGTTTTTCGCGAGCAAGCTCGCTCCTACAGGGTGAAACAATAGTGGTTCGGGTGAAAAGGCGCGCAGTGTAACGGCAAAAAGCCGACTTGCTAAGAGCCAAATGGCGCCATTTTTTGCAACTTTAGCGACGCAGGGCCAGATAGCGCCGCAGACCTTCTTGGGCGTCCGGGCAGTAGGGCTTTTGTGCGGCCTCCTGCTGGATGGTTTCGATGGTTAAAAACCGTGCTTCCATCACCTCTTCGGGCTGCAGCCGCAGGGGCCCGTCCCACACTGCGGAGTAAGACTTGCACCAAAGCCGGCTGTCACCCTCTTCGAAATAGAAGTGGTCATGCTCGATCAATGGCACACCGCTGACACCCAACTCTTCTTCCAGCTCGCGGGCTGCCGACAACGCGTAAGACTCACCGGCCGCTACCATGCCGCCCGCCGCCGTATCCCAGAACCCGGGATACAACGCCTTGCTCAAGGTGCGCCGATGCACGCACAGCTCGCCTTGGGAATTGAACAGGAAGATAAAGGTGCAACGGCCGATCAGGCCGAGCTTACGAAGGTCAGACCTGACGCGGTGGCCGAGCAGGTTGTCCTGCTCGTCGACCCAGCAGATCAGTTCGGCATCGGAAGCCGCACGGTGTGCGGCCTCTCTGGATGAAGCGTCCATCATCAACCCTGGTTGAGGAGCTGACGCAAATCGATCACTGCAGCGTTTGCCCGGGAAATGTAGTTGGCCATCACCAGCGAATGGTTCGCCAGTACACCGAAGCCACTGCCATTGAGAATCATAGGACTCCAAACCGGTTCCTGCGAGGCCTCCAGCTCACGAATGATCTGGCGCACGCTGACGGTGGCGTTTTTCTTGGCCAGCACGTCGGCAAAGTCGACTTCGATGGCACGCAGCAGATGGGACAGGGCCCACGCTTGGCCGCGCGCTTCGTAGAACACGTTGTCGATCTGCATCCATGGAGTTTCCACCACTTCCTCATCGACCTGCGGCACTTCGCCCGGCGCCAGCGCCTCGGTTTTCAGCGCGGTGTTCAGCTTGACTCGACCCACGCTGGCCGACAGGCGCTGGGACAACGAGCCCAAACGGGTGGCGACATCGCCCAACCAGTTGTTCAGGTTGTCGGCACGCGCATAAAACAGCGCGCCGCGCTGGTTAGGGTCAGACAGGCGCGCTTCGTAGCGGCTCAGGGAGTTGATGCCTTCCTGGTATTCCGACTCACTGGACGGCAGCACCCAGCTCTTGTTATCGAAGTTGAAGCGCGGCTCAGCCTTGGCCAGATCGGCGTCTTCAGCCGACTGCGACTGTGAGCGGGCGAAATCTTTACGCAGGGCGCGGGTCAGGTCGCGTACCTGCACCAGCACGCCATATTCCCAGCTCGGCATGTTGTCCATCCACAGCCCAGGCGGGAAACGATCATTGGAAATGTAGCCGCCTGGCTTGTTCAGCAAGGTGCCGACCACGGACTTGAGGGTCTCGACGGTGGTATAGCCCACCACCATCTGCTTGCCTTCCTTCTCGGCGGCAAGCTGGGCGTTTTGCTGGACCGGAAACAGCGCCGGCTCCTGGCTCCAGTACCAACCCAGGCCACCGGTGACCAGCAGGTACAAGCAGATCACGCTGAGCAAGGCTCGGCTCATCAGCAGGTTGCGAAAATAGCTGCGGTTGGCCGACTTAGGCTCAGGGGCGGGGCCTTTGGCACTGCCTGCACGGTTTTTCCAGTCCAGCATGGCGATATCCTTTCAATCACTTGAGTTCATGCACGTCAATTGTCCGGGTGCGTTCAGACACTCCGACCACAACCCTACCCCATCGTGCCCATCGGTGCGGGGCTTTTGCGCGAAAGTGGCGCGCAACGGCAATTGGACTATAAAGGATGCACGTCTTTTACGCTGCGCGACCAGTGGGTCGATAACTGAATGTCACGCACGCGGACTTAATTGACGTATGACACTCATGCAATAGAAAAGAGGTGCTAGCATAGAGCCATCAGTCGACCTCAGCATGCACCCTCACAGTAGTCAGGATATGACCGAGCCAGAAGACCCCAGCCGCGAGCGTCTCAAGCAGCATTTTGCCCAGCGGGTAATTCATCAGGCACGTCAAATTCTCGAGATCTGGCAGCGCCTGCAGCGCAGCGAATGGTCGAATGCCGATTTCTCCGAACTCAGCGAAGCCAACCTGCGCCTGCTGCGCTTTGCCGAGCGTTTCGAACAGCCGGAACACAGCCAGCTGGCCCGGCATATCGGTGAATCCCTGCAGGCAGTGGACGAAAACCGCGGCCGCCTGAGCAGCCAGTTGATTACCGAGCTCAACCGCCTGATGCAACGCCTGTCGCGCACCGGCCTGCGCCAGGGCGACCAGCTTGAGCAAACCTTCCTGCCGCCGATGCGCAAGCCCATCTACGTGATGCTCGCTGACCATGATCGCGCCGAGCGTCTGGCCAAGCAGCTGGAATTCTTTGGCATGAGCGCCCAGTCCCTGGACAGTGTCGCGGCCTTTCGCGCGGCCATGGCCGAGCGCCTGCCGTCGGCGATTGTGATGGATGTGGACTTCTGCGGCACAGGCCTGGGCCTCAAGCTCGCTGCCGAAGCCCAGGAGGGCCTGGAGCAAAAGCTGCCGCTGCTGTTTTTCAGCCTGCACGAAACCGACACCCCGACGCTCCTGGCTGCCGTGCGCGCTGGCGGCGAGGAGTTCCTCACCGGCACCCTGGAAGCCTCCAGCCTGCTGGAAAAGATCGAAGTGCTCACCTGCATTGCCCAGTACGAGCCGTACAAGGTGCTGATCATTGACGACTCGCGGGCCCAGGCGTTGCATACAGAACGCCTGCTCAACAGCGCCGGCATTGTCACCCGCACCCTGATCGAACCGATCCAGGCCATGGCCGAGCTGGCGGATTTCCAGCCCGACCTGATCATCCTCGACATGTATATGCCTGCCTGTACCGGTACCGAACTGGCTAAGGTGATCCGCCATAACGACCGCTATGTCAGCGTGCCGATCATCTACCTGTCGGCCGAAGACGACCTGGATAAACAACTGGACGCGATGAGTGAAGGTGGCGACGACTTCCTCACCAAGCCGATCAAGCCGCGCCACCTGATCACCACCGTGCGCAACCGCGCAGCGCGGGCGCGCAACTTGAAGGCGCGGATGGTGCGCGACAGCCTGACCGGGCTATACAACCATACCCATATCCTGCAATTGCTCGAAGACTGCAGCTTCCGCGCCCGCCGCGAGAACAAGCCGTTGAGCTTTGCCATGCTGGATATCGACCACTTCAAGCGGGTCAATGACAGTCACGGCCACCCCATGGGCGATCGCGTGATCAAGAGCCTGGCGCTGTTTCTCAAGCAACGTTTGCGCAAGACCGACTATATTGGCCGTTATGGCGGTGAAGAATTCGCCATCGTCATGCCCGACACCGACCTGGAATCGGCCTGCAAGGTGCTGGACGAGATTCGCGGGCGCTTTGCAGAAATCCACTACCCCGCCCAACCCCAGGATTTGTGGTGCACCTTCAGCGCCGGCCTGGTGGAGCTGTGCGACGACTCCGACAGCCTGATGATGGCCGCCCAGGCCGATGAAGCGCTGTACCGCGCCAAGGGCGCCGGGCGTAACCGGGTACAAGCGGCCCGCACATCAAAGCAAAGTGCCATCTTTTCACCAGAATCCACCGAATCGGTCATAACTCTGTAACGCAGGCGCAATAACTTCAGGCACTTATCTTTTGCCGTCGGTTGAAACCCCGCATGCGCCTCAAGCTGCTGACCAATCTCAATACCCTTCTGCTGGTGGCCGTTTGCCTGGCCCTCGGCGCGACGCTTTGGTGGTCGCAACGGGCGCTGGAGCGTCCGTATTTATTGATGGAGCGTTACCTGGGCCTGTCCCAGGTGTTTCAAAACCAGGCTGCACGTAATATCGACGACTACCTGGCCAGCGGCGATGCCCTGCGCCTGAGCGCTGCCAGCCAGAGCCTGGAAAGCCTGTTGCAGCAACTCGCCGAGCTCCCGGCCGAGCTGGCGCAAACCCTGCGCCCCAGCCTGGCGGACCTGGAAACCTTCAGCAAGACAGACCTGCTGGCCGCCGGCAAACTGGCCGGCGACCCGCAAGCGCTGCTGTTGCAGGCCGAACGCGAACTGGGGGCAAACCTGGAGCAACTGAGCCAATACGCCAGCGGCGTCAATTCCGCCGATGCAGCCCGCTACCTGCCAGCGCTGCTCGCCGCCTCGCAACACCTGGGCAAGCTGTCCCTGGCGCGGGACAAGCTGGTGAGCAGTGGCCGCGCCGAGCTGGCTGATGAGGTGGAGCGAGAGATCGCCAATATCCGTATCCAAGCCGACCTGCTGGGACAATTGCCGTTGCTTGGGGTCAAGGCCAGCGCCGAATCCAACACCGATGATTTCTCTGCACTGATGGGCCTGGAAAACACCGAAAAAACCGAAGCCCAAGATACTGGCGTCGATCTCAAGCGCGAACTCAATAGCCTGCTGACCCGTTACCCCGCCGAACTCAAGCGCACCCGGGAGCAGATCCAGCAACGCGCCGACCTCGCCGCCGGCACCCAGTTGAAGATCGCCAGCGTGCAGCAAGCCATCGCCGGACTGGAGCCAGTGGTGCGCGCGCAACACGCCAGGATCCAGGGCGAAGTACGCGTCATCCAAGGCGTGATGATTGGCCTGATCCTG
Organism: Pseudomonas khavaziana; assembly: GCF_036704165.1. Taxonomy (NCBI): domain Bacteria; kingdom Pseudomonadati; phylum Pseudomonadota; class Gammaproteobacteria; order Pseudomonadales; family Pseudomonadaceae; genus Pseudomonas; species Pseudomonas khavaziana. The sequence continues at coordinate 923,325 of NZ_CP129946.1, read as the reverse complement.
CTGATCGCGCTGCTGATCGACACCCTGCAACGCCGCCTGGCACGGGTACTGACCAACCTGGCACCGGCCTTGTCCACCTGGGCCGAAGGCGACTTCAGCCAGCCCATTGCCTTGGGCAGGACCAACCGTGAACTGCACGCTATCGAAGCCTCCCTCAACCGTTTGCGCGCCTACCTGGTGGACCTGGTGGGCACCATTCGTGGCAACGCCGAAGAAGTCGCCGGCAGCAGCCGCGCCCTGGCCGAACTGAGCAGCGGCCTGCACGACGGCGCCGAACGCCAGGCCGGCGATACCGCGCAGATTCGTGATTCCCTGGGCGAACTGGAAGCCACCATCCAGCAGGTAGCCGGTGATGCCAGCCAGGCCGCCGGCGCCAGTCGCAACGCCGGCCAGGCGGTGGAGCAAGGCCAGCGGGTGATCGGCCTGAGCCTGACCGGGCTGCATGCCCTGGTGGGTGAAGTGCAGCAAAATGCGCAGATGATCGAGAAACTCGCAGAAGAATCCGCCACCATCGGCGGTGTGCTTACGGTGATTCGCTCGATTGCCGACCAGACCAACCTGCTGGCCCTCAACGCCGCCATCGAAGCCGCCCGTGCCGGTGAAGCCGGGCGTGGTTTCGCCGTGGTGGCCGACGAAGTTCGCTCGCTGGCCCAACGTACCGCAGGCGCCACCGCCGAAATCCAGGGCCTGATCGCCGGCCTGCAAACCGCCGCCCACCAATCGGTGCAAGGCATGCGCGCCCAGGTCGAACACGCCGAAGCCACCGCCCAGCAAGCCCAGGCCGCAGATGGCGCGCTGGATGAAATCGTCGGGGCGATCCAGACGATTTCCGAAACTGCGGTGCGCATCGCCGATGTGACCGCGCAGCAGAGTGGGGCCGTGAGTGAGATTCGCGATAACAGCGAGCGGATTCACCAGTTGGGTGAGGACAACCTGCTGCGTATCGGTCAGGGGCGTAGCCAGGGCGAACACCTGCTGGTGCTGGGTGGGCAGCTCAACACTGCCGTACAAGCCTTCCGCGTCTGACCCGATGTCCCGCCCTGTGGTAGATCGAATGTGGGAGGGGGCTTGCTCCCGATCGCGGTGGATCAGCTACAGGTATTGAGACTGACCCAATGTATCGGGAGCAAGCCCCCTCCCACATTTGATCTTCAGTGGATTCAAGACCGTGTCAGGCATGACTGGATCTTGGGCCACAGTCACAAATTTTGCGCAATCCTCGCTAATCGTGCTGCCTACTGCATAGAACTGGACAGTCACAAAGGCTTTGCGGCATAGTCGCCGGGTTCTGCCGCACCCATACCCATAACAAGGAACAGCCGATGGCGACCTTACTGGTTCTTCACGGACCCAACCTGAACCTGCTCGGCACCCGCGAACCGGGCGTCTACGGGGCAGTGACCCTCGACCAGATCAACCTTGACCTGGAAAAACGGGCCCGTGTTGCCGGCCACCATCTGCTCTATCTGCAAAGCAATGCCGAGTACGAATTGATTGATCGCATCCATGCCGCGCGTGGCGAAGGTGTGGACTTTATTCTGATCAATCCCGCCGCTTTTACACACACAAGCGTTGCATTACGTGACGCGTTGCTGGCGGTGAGCATCCCATTCATCGAAGTGCATTTGTCCAACGTGTACAAACGCGAACCTTTCCGCCATCACTCTTACTTCTCCGATGTAGCGGTAGGAGTGATCTGCGGCCTTGGCGCCAGCGGTTACCGACTGGCCCTGGAGGCCGCCCTGGAACAGCTTGAAGAACAGGCCAAGCGCCCCTGACCGACCCTTGGGAGTTGATGATTCATGGATATCCGTAAAGTTAAGAAACTGATCGAACTGCTGGAAGAATCCGGTATCGACGAGCTGGAAATCAAGGAAGGCGAAGAATCCGTACGGATCAGCCGTCACAGCAAGACCCCGGCCCAACAGTTCTACGCACCGCAGATGCAAGCACCGGCTCCTGCCGCTGCCGCGCCTGCCGCCGCTCCAGCAGTTGCCGCAGCCCCTGCTGCCCCAGCCGCACCCGCGTTGAACGGTTTCGTGGTCAAGTCGCCCATGGTCGGTACGTTCTACCGCACCCCGGCACCGACCTCGCCAGCCTTCGTTGAAGTGGGCAAGACCGTGAAAGTGGGCGACACCATCTGCATCGTCGAGGCGATGAAGATGATGAACCACATCACGGCCGAAAAAGCCGGCGTCATCGAATCCATCCTGGTGGAAAACGGTCAGCCGGTTGAGTACGACCAGCCGCTGTTCACCATCGTTTGAACCGCGGAGCACCTTCGATGTTGAAACCTGCGAAGAAACTGCAAAAAGTCCTGATCGCCAACCGCGGCGAGATCGCGCTGCGTATCCTGCGCGCCTGTAAGGAAGAGGGCATCAAGACCGTCGCTGTTTACTCGACGGCCGATACCGAACTGATGCACGTGAAACTGGCGGACGAAAGCATCTGCATCGGCCCGCCACTGGCTGCGAACTCGTACCTGAAGGTCTCGAACATCATCGCCGCGGCCGAAGTGACCGGCGCTGATGGTATCCACCCGGGCTACGGCTTCCTCGCGGAAAACGCCGATTTCGCCGAACAGGTGGAAAAATCCGGGTTTGCCTTCATCGGCCCGAAAGCCGAAACCATTCGCCTGATGGGCGACAAGGTGTCGGCCAAGGACGCCATGATCGCTGCCGGCGTGCCAACCGTTCCAGGTTCTGACGGCCCGCTGCCGGAAGACGAGGAAACCGCCCTGCGCATTGGTCGCGAAGTCGGTTACCCGGTGATCATCAAGGCCGCCGGTGGCGGCGGTGGTCGCGGCATGCGCGTGGTGCACAAGGAAGAAGACCTGATCGAAGCCGCCAAGCAGACCCGCTCCGAAGCGGGTGCCTGGTTCGGCAACCCAATGGTCTACCTGGAAAAATACCTGACCAACCCACGTCACGTGGAAGTCCAGGTACTGTCCGACGGCCAGGGCCACGCCATCCACCTGGGCGACCGCGATTGCTCGCTGCAACGTCGCCACCAAAAGGTATTGGAAGAAGCCCCGGCACCGGGCCTCGACGAGAAAGCCCGTCAGGAAGTCCTGGCACGCTGCGTCAAGGCGTGCATCGACATCAACTACCGTGGTGCAGGTACCTTCGAGTTCCTCTACGAGAACGGTCGTTTCTACTTCATCGAGATGAACACTCGTGTGCAGGTAGAGCACCCGGTATCGGAGATGGTCACCGGTATCGACATCGTCAAGGAGATGCTGAGCATCGCCGCCGGCAACGTGCTGTCCTTCACCCAGGACGACGTGAAGATGCACGGCCACTCCCTGGAGTGCCGGATCAACGCCGAAGACCCGAAAACCTTCATCCCAAGCCCTGGCCTGGTCAAGCATTTCCACGCGCCCGGCGGCAACGGCGTACGTGTGGACTCGCACCTGTACAGCGGCTACAAGGTTCCGTCCAACTACGACTCGCTGATCGGCAAGCTGATCACCTGGGGCGCCACCCGCGACGAGGCCATGGCCCGTATGCGCAACGCCCTGGACGAAATCGTGGTCGACGGCATCAAGACCAACATCCCGCTGCATCGGGACCTGGTTCGTGATGAAGGCTTCTGCGAAGGTGGTGTGAACATTCACTACCTGGAACACAAGCTGGCCAACCAGTAAGTGCTCCACCCAACAAAGCCGCCTTCGGGCGGCTTTGTTGTTTCTGCACACCTGTTTTCCAGGATGGACACTGTCCAAATGTGGGAGGGGGCTTGCTCCCGATGCAGTGTGTCAGCCTCAGTATCTGTAACTGATCCACCGCTATCGGGAGCAAGCCCCCTCCCACATTTGGTCCGCGCTCATTCAGTAATGTCGTCTTCTGCCGTCCGCTCGCGTAAACTTGCGCGCTTTCGCGGCCTACTCGCTGCACATTCATTTTTTCAAAGGTGCCCGCCATGCCTTGGCTGCAAGTCCGTCTCGCCATCAGCCCAGAACAAGCCGAAACCTATGAAGACGCGTTCCTCGAAGTGGGCGCCGTGTCGGTGACCTTCATGGACGCCGAAGACCAGCCGATCTTCGAACCTGAACTCAACACCACGCCGCTGTGGTCGCACACCCATTTGCTGGCCCTGTTCGAAGACGGCACCGAGGCCGCCAGCGTCCTGGCCCATATGGAGTTGCTCACCGGCGCGCCGCTGCCCGAGCATCACAGCGAAGTAATCGAAGACCAGGACTGGGAACGCAGCTGGATGGATAATTTCCAGCCCATGCGCTTCGGCCAGCGCCTGTGGATCGTACCGAGCTGGCACGCCGCCCCGGAGCCTGGCGCCGTCAACCTGCTGCTGGATCCGGGCCTGGCGTTCGGCACCGGCACCCACCCCACCACCGCACTGTGCCTGGAATGGCTGGACGGCCAGGACCTGACCGACTGTAACGTGCTGGACTTCGGCTGCGGCTCCGGGATCCTGGCGATTGCCGCCCTGCTGCTGGGCGCCAAGGAGGCCGTGGGCACCGACATCGATGTGCAGGCCCTGGAAGCCTCCCGCGACAACGCCGGGCGCAACCACATCGCCGAAGGCAAATTCCCACTCTACCTGCCGGAGGATCTGCCGCAGGTACAGGCCGATGTGCTGGTTGCCAATATCCTCGCCGGGCCATTGGTTGCCCTGGCGCCGCAATTGTCCAGCCTGGTCAAGCCCGGCGGGCGCCTGGCGCTGTCGGGTATCCTCGCCGAACAAGGTGAAGACGTCGCCGCAGCCTACGCCCAGGATTTCGAATTGGACCCGATCGCCAACCGTGATGGCTGGGTACGCATCAGTGGTCGTCGGCGCTAGAATGAGCGCTTGCCTGAATCGGATGACCGCATGACCGACAGCTTCGTCACCCAGTGCCCGCACTGCCAAGCCCGTTTCCGCGTCAACCATGCGCAGTTGAGCGCGGCCCGTGGCGTGGTGCGCTGCGGCTCGTGCCTGCAAGTGTTCAACGCCGCTCGCCAGTTGCTGGAGCAACGCGCTCATGCGCCTGCAGCCCAACCGGAGCTACCGGCTGGCGCCGAGCCAGCCGATAGATCGACTGTCGAAGCGACACCCGAGCCACCGCGGGCAATCAGCCAAAAACAATGGACGGCCGAAGAGCTGGACCTGGATAACCTGGACAAGGAACTGGCCAAGCTGGAACGTCGCGAGCCCCTGCACACCCAGCCACTGGATGCAGAACGTCGCCAACCAGGCGCCGAGCGTCGGCAAAAGGAAGAGTCTTTCAGCGCCAGTCGCGATACGGTGAAGGCCGAAGAAGAAAAATGGGCCGCCAGCCTGTTCAGTGAGCCACCCGAGGAGCGCACCCTGGCACCTGAAGACCTGCCAGAGCCGGCCAGGGCGCAGGCGGCCAACCAGCGCACCGAACCGTCCATGTCGATCCATTCCGACGATTTCAACGACGACGCCTCCCCTGGCGATGACAACCCCGACCCGCCGCTGACGCCTGTTACCGACGCGGGAGGTGAGTCTGAACCCGACGATCGTCTGCCGTCACGCCGCAAACGCTCGCGCCCGGAAGCCGCCGTACACGACGACCTGCTCCAGGACCTGGAAGACGATCCGCTGCACCTGTATGCGCAGAAACGCCCGTCAGGCTGGGGCCGCCGTTTGATCTGGATACTGCTGGTAGTGCTCGCCGCCGCAGGCCTGGCAGGCCAGTACATCGCCTACCAATTCGACGACCTGGCCCGCCAGGACGCCTACCGCCCGTGGTTCCAGCAACTGTGCCCGAAACTGGGCTGTACCGTGCCATCGCGGGTCGATATTGCCCACATCAAGAGCAGCAACCTGGTGGTACGCAGCCATCCGGACTTCGCCGGGGCGCTGGTGGTGGATGCGATCATCTATAACCGTGCGACCTTCTCCCAGCCCTTCCCGCTGCTGGAACTGCGCTTTGCGGACTTGAACGGCAGCCTGATTGCCAGTCGCCGCTTCAAACCCGCCGAATACCTGAGCGGCGAGTTGGCCGGCGTCAGCGAAATGCCTTCGCAGACGCCGATCCACATATCCCTGGATATCCTTGATCCAGGCAACAGGGCCGTGAATTACAGCCTGAGCTTCCATTCGCCCGAGTGAACCTGTGCACATCCCGAAGTTTGACGGCGGATGATTGACTTTGTCGCCATCGACCAAACCGATGGCGATAAAAAAGTAACTGTTCAGATTTTATCCAATTCAGCCTTTAACCAGTCATCGAGAGCGGGTATCATGCCAACCCTTTTTCGAACTCTAATGATCCGGCCCCACAACAGGGAAGTCCTATGTCGGCGGTACGCATCGGCCCATACACATTGCAGAACGGCTTGATCCTCGCCCCGATGGCGGGAGTCACCGACCAGCCCTTTCGTCAGCTGTGCAAACGTTTGGGCGCGGGCCTAGTAGTCTCTGAAATGGTTACCAGCGACATGAGTCTGTGGAACACCCGCAAGTCGCGGATGCGCATGATCCACAAAGGTGATCCCGAGCCACGCTCGGTGCAGATCGCCGGAGGTGACGCACAGATGCTGGCGGACGCGGCCCGGGCCAATGTGGAGCTGGGTGCGCAGATCATTGATATCAACATGGGCTGCCCGGCCAAGAAGGTCTGCAACAAGGCCGCCGGCTCCGCCTTGTTGAAGGATGAGCAGTTGGTCGCCGAGATCCTGCAGGCCGTTGTCGCCGCAGTGGATGTGCCGGTGACCCTGAAGATCCGTACCGGTTGGGACCGGGACAACAGGAATGGCCTGACGGTGGCGAAGATCGCTGAACAGGCAGGTATTACAGCGCTGGCGGTGCATGGCCGCACCCGCGCCGACCTTTACACCGGTGAAGCCGAGTACGACACCATTGCCGCGATCAAGCAGGCCGTGTCGATGCCGGTGTTTGCCAATGGCGACATCGACTCAGCCGAGAAAGCCCGGCGCGTGCTGCACGCCACCGGTGCCGATGGTTTGTTGATTGGCCGGGCCGCCCAGGGGCGGCCGTGGATTTTTCGTGAGATCGAGCACTTCCTGCGTACCGGCGAAGCCTTGCCGGCACCGGAACTGAACGAGGTGGAACGTATTCTGCTAGAGCATCTGGCCGCCCTGCACGCCTTCTATGGAGATGTGATGGGGGTGCGCATTGCTCGAAAGCATGTCGGCTGGTATCTCGCCACCTTGCCGGGCGCCAAGGAGTTCCGCGCCCAGTTCAATCGTTTGGATGAAACGCAGGCACAGGTCGCCACCGTTCGTGAGTTCTTTGCCGAACGTGACAAGAGCCTGGGAACAGGGGATGGAGAAGGGGTGGCCGCATGACGACGATGACCGAGACTTTAGTGAGTGGAACAACACCCGTGAGCGACAACGTCAATTTGAAACAGCACCTCAACACGCCCAGCGAAGAAGGCCAGACCCTTCGCGGGAGTGTCGAGAAGGCGCTGCACAATTATTTCGCCCACCTTGAGGGCGCTTCCGTCACGGACGTGTACAACCTGGTGCTCTCCGAAGTCGAGGCGCCCTTGCTCGAAAGCGTGATGAACTACGTCAAGGGCAACCAGACCAAAGCCAGTGAGCTGCTGGGCCTCAACCGTGGCACCTTGCGCAAAAAGCTCAAGCAGTACGATTTGCTGTAAGCATTCAATCAAACCAGAAAGGCGCCCGCGTAAAACCGGTCGCCTTTTTTGCTGACTCCTTTGCTTTTGATGGAAATTGAAATGACCGACCAGACTACCCGCCTGCCGATCCGCCGCGCCTTGATCAGTGTATCCGACAAGACCGGGATCCTTGAATTTGCCCGGGAGCTGGAAGCCCTGGGTGTGGAAATCCTCTCCACAGGCGGGACCTTCAAACTGCTGCAGGACAACGGCGTGGCCGCAGTGGAAGTGGCGGACTACACCGGTTTCGCAGAAATGATGGACGGTCGCGTCAAGACCCTGCACCCGAAAATCCACGGCGGTATCCTCGGCCGTCGCGGCATCGACGACGCCATCATGAACGAGCACGGCATCAAGCCGATCGACCTGGTGGCCGTTAACCTCTACCCGTTCGAAGCCACTATCAACAAGCCAGGCTGCGACCTGCCGACCGCCATCGAAAACATCGATATCGGTGGCCCAACCATGGTCCGCTCGGCCGCCAAAAACCATAAAGACGTGGCCATCGTGGTCAACGCCGGCGACTACGCCCAGGTTTTGGAAGGCCTCAAGGCCGGTGGCCTGACCTACGCCCAGCGCTTCGACCTGATGCTCAAGGCATTCGAACACACTGCCGCCTACGACGGCATGATCGCCAACTACATGGGCACCGTGAACCAGGCCGCCGAAACCCTGAGCACAGAAGGCCGCAGCCAGTTCCCGCGCACCTTTAACAGCCAGTTCATCAAGGCCCAGGAAATGCGCTACGGCGAGAACCCGCACCAGAGCGCGGCGTTCTACGTGGAAGCCAAGCCTGCCGAAGTGGGCATCGCCACCGCGACCCAGCTGCAAGGCAAAGAACTTTCCTACAACAACGTGGCCGATACCGACGCCGCGCTGGAATGCGTGAAGAGCTTCGTCAAGCCGGCCTGCGTGATCGTCAAGCATGCCAACCCGTGCGGCGTGGCCGTCAGCCCGGACGCTGAGGGCGGTATCCGCCAGGCCTACGAACTGGCCTACGCCACCGACACCGAATCCGCGTTCGGCGGCATCATCGCCTTCAACCGCGAGCTGGACGCCGAGACCGCCAAGGCCATCGTCGAGCGCCAGTTCGTCGAAGTGATCATCGCCCCAAGTGTCAGTGAAGAAGCCCGCGCCATCGTCGCCGCCAAGGCCAATGTGCGCCTGCTGGCCTGTGGCGAATGGACGGCCGAGCGTGCCGCTGCCTGGGACTACAAGCGCGTCAACGGCGGCCTGCTGGTACAGAGCCGCGACATCGGCATGATCGGCAGCCAGGACCTGAAAGTGGTCACCCAGCGTGCGCCGACCGAGCAAGAGATCAACGACCTGATCTTCGCCTGGAAAGTGGCCAAGTACGTCAAGTCCAACGCCATCGTCTACGCCAAGAACCGCCAGACCATCGGTGTCGGCGCCGGCCAGATGAGCCGCGTGAACTCGGCGCGTATCGCCGCGATCAAGGCTGAACACGCCGGTTTGCAGGTGGCGGGATCGGTCATGGCATCCGATGCGTTCTTCCCTTTCCGCGATGGTTTGGACAACGCCGCAAAAGCCGGCGTGACCGCCGTGATCCAACCGGGTGGCTCGATGCGTGATGCTGAAGTCATCGCCGCCGCTGATGAAGCGGGCATCGCCATGGTCTTCACCGGCATGCGCCACTTCCGCCACTGATCCAACTCGATGGAAATGTGGGAGGGGGTTGTGTGGCGAGGGAGCTTGCTCCCGCTGGGGTGCGAAGCGCCCCCAAAAGCTGGCGACTGCTTCGCAGTCGAACGGGAGCAAGCTCCCTCGCCACAGCAAGCCCGCTCTCACATTCAAAAGCGCTCCTGCAGCGCCTACAGAATTTGAGGTTTTTAAAATGAATGTTTTGATCATTGGCAGCGGTGGCCGTGAACACGCCCTGGCCTGGAAAGTTGCCCAGGACCCCCGGGTCCAGAAAGTCTTCGTCGCCCCCGGCAACGCCGGCACCGCCATTGAAGCCAAGTGCGAAAACGTCGCCATTGACGTCCTGGCCCTGGAACAACTGGCAGATTTCGCCGAGAAAAACGTCGCCCTGACCATCGTCGGCCCGGAAGTGCCATTGGTGGCCGGCGTCGTCGACCTGTTCCGCAGCCGTGGGCTGGATTGCTTCGGCCCCACCGCCGGTGCCGCCCAGCTGGAAGGCTCGAAAGCCTTTACCAAGGACTTCCTGGCACGCCACAAGATCCCGACCGCCGACTACCAGAACTTCACCGAGATCGAGCCGGCCCTGGCCTACCTGCGTGAAAAAGGCGCGCCGATCGTGATCAAGGCTGATGGCCTGGCTGCCGGTAAAGGCGTGATCGTCGCCATGACCTTGCAGGAAGCCGAAGACGCCGTGCGCGACATGCTCGCCGGGAATGCCTTTGGTGACGCCGGTTCCCGTGTGGTCATCGAGGAATTCCTCGACGGCGAAGAAGCCAGTTTCATCGTGATGGTCGACGGCAAGAACGTGCTGCCAATGGCCACCAGCCAGGACCACAAGCGTGTCGGTAACGGCGACAGCGGCCCGAACACCGGCGGCATGGGTGCTTACTCCCCGGCGCCGGTAGTGACCAGCCAAGTGCACCAGCGCGTCATGGACCTGGTGATCTGGCCGACCGTGCGTGGCATGGCCGACGAAGGTAACGTCTACACCGGTTTCCTCTACGCCGGCCTGATGATCGATAAAGCCGGTAATCCGAAAGTCATCGAGTTCAACTGCCGCTTCGGCGATCCGGAAACCCAACCAGTGATGCTGCGCCTGCAATCGAGCCTGGTGCTGCTGGTGGAGGCGGCACTGGCCCAGGCGCTGGACAAGGTCGAAGCGCAATGGGACCCGCGTCCCAGCGTCGGCATTGTGCTGGCTGCCGGCGGCTACCCTGCCGATTATGCCAAGGGCGATGTGATCGAAGGCCTGGACGCGGCCGCTGGATTGGAAGGCAAGGTGTTCCATGCAGGCACCGCGCTCAAGGACGGCAAAGTTGTAACCGCAGGTGGCAGAGTGTTGTGCGCCACCGCGATGGGTGCCAGTGTCGATGCCGCGCAACAGCAGGCGTACAAGCTGGCCGCGAAAATCGACTGGAAAGGTTGCTTCTACCGCACTGACATTGGCTACCGCGCCATTGCCCGTGAACGTGGTGAGAACATCTCGTAGCTATCCGTTCGGTTAGGTAAGGGCCTCTGGCCCTTGCCGTACACATGTCGCCCCGCGCATAGTTAACCCGTGCAATCAACCTACGAAGGGATTTCGCCGTGCGCTGGCTCAGGATCGCCATAGGCTTCACAGTCAGTCTGCTGACCCTGCTCTGCTTGCTCCCGGCCCAGGCCGCCACGCAAGGCAGTGGTTGGGCAGTATTGCTTGACGAACAGGCCGACCTGCAACTGAGCGACATCCGTTCTGCCCGCTACACCAATCAATTCAGCCCCATCGAACTGGACCGCATCACTGCCGCGCAGCCGGACGGCGCGCTGTGGGTGCGCTTCAGGCTGCAACCGGGCGAGCACGAGCAAGTGCTGCGGGTCTTTGCGCCGGACCTGTCCAGCCTGGGCCTGTATGTGCTGGACGGCGACACCCTGGTAGAGCAGCAAACCACAGGCACACGCCAGCCCCAGTCTGAACGCCCGTTGCCCAGCAGCGACTTCATGCTGCCGATGCCCCAAAGTCCGCGCCCCCTTGAGGTGTACCTGCGGCTGGTCTCGGAACACGAGTTGCGCCCCTACATCACCTTGGAACCGGCCGTACTGGCCGCCGCCAACCAGAACCAGACACTGATCTACGGCCTGCTGTTCGGCGTGCTGCTCATGCTGATCCTGCACAACCTCACGCGCTTCGCCTACCATCGCTCGCGCAGCAGCCTGTGGTTGGCCGCCTGTGAATTTCTGTTGATGCTAAGCCTGGCGCTGCTCCTCAATCTGGTAGGGCCATGGCTGCCGAACTGGCATGCGATCCAGACCCCCGGCGCATACCTTGCCCTGCTGCTGACCGCCCCCTGCGGCTTGATGTTTGCCTATCGTTTCTTCATGCCCCTGGGCCCGCACCCGCTGAACAAGCTGTTGATGGCCGACATCCTGCTGATCGTGCTATGCGGCTTGTTGCTGTTGTTCGTCAATACCCTGCCACTGAACATCATCACCTATGCGCTGGTGGCGCTGGCCGGCCTGAGCATGCTGTTTGTCTCGGCCTACCACTGGCAGAAAGGCTACCGCCCGGCGCGCTTGTTCGTGGCGGCGATGGTGGTGTTCAACATCGGCACGCTGATCATCCTGCCCGCCCTGCTCGGCCTCACACTGGTGGCGCCGCAAGGCTTGATCGTCACCCTGCTGGGCTTTATCTGCATCAGCGGCCTGCTGATGAGCCTGGCCCTCGGCGAGCGCCAGCGCGCAATTGTCGAAACCCGCTTCAGCGTCAGCCGTGACCTGGCAGCCAGCAACGCCGAAATCGCCGCCAAGGCCGAGTTCCTGGCGAAGATCAGCCACGAGATCCGTACGCCCATGAACGGCGTGTTGGGCATGACCGAACTGCTGCTGGGCACGCCTTTATCGGTGAAGCAACGCGACTACGTGCAGACCATTCACAGCGCCGGCAACGAATTGCTTACCCTGATCAACGAGATCCTGGATATTTCCAAGCTCGAGTCCGGCCAGATCGAACTGGACGATGTGCAGTTCGACCTCAATGCGCTGATCGACGACTGCCTGAGTATCTTCCGCGCCAAGGCCGAGCAGCAGAATGTCGAGCTGATCAGCTTTATCCAGCCCCAGGTGCCGCGGGTGATCAGCGGTGACCCGACGCGCCTGCGCCAGGCGTTGTTGAGCCTGCTGGAAAACGCCCTGCACAAGACCGATGAAGGCGAAGTGCTGATCGTCGTGGCCCTGGACGAGCGCAGCGCCAAGCCACGCTTGCGTATTGCTGTGCAGGACAGCGGCCTGCCCATGGAAGCCGCCGAGCGCGACGCCCTGCTGCACAGTGAACTGCACAGCAAGAACTTCCTTTCGGCGACGCGCTTGAGCGGCCACCTGGGCCTGGTTATCGCCCGCCAACTGATCCTGTTGATGAACGGCGAGTTCGGTATCAAGAGCGGCAGTCACCAGGGCAGCACCTTGTGGCTGACCCTGCCCCTGGACCCGGAACGCCTGGAACACCCGACCTCCGACCTCGACGGCCCACTCAAGGACGCGCGCGTGCTGGTGGTGGACGACAACGACACCTGCCGCAAAGTGCTGGTGCAGCAATGTACCGCCTGGGGCCTGAACGTCAGCGCCGTGCCTTCCGGCAAGGAGGCCCTGGCCCTGTTGCGCACCAAGGCGCACCTGCGTGATTACTTCGACGTGGTGCTGCTCGACCAGAACATGCCCGGCATGACCGGCATGCAACTGGCGGCGAAGATCAAGGAAGACCCGAGCCTGAACCACGACATCCTGCTGATCATGCTCACCGGCATCAGTAACGCGCCGAGCAAGATCATTGCGCGTAACTGCGGGATCAAGCGCATCCTCGCCAAGCCGGTGGCCGGTTACACCCTCAAGACCACCCTGGCAGACGAACTGACCCAGCGCAGCAAAGGCGCGGCTTTTCCACGCCCGGCACCCAGCGTACCGGCAGCCGTGAGCGTGCCCGGCGATTTCCGCATCCTGGTGGCCGAAGACAACAGCATCTCCACCAAAGTGATACGCGGCATGCTTGGCAAGCTCAACCTCAACCCGGACACCGCCAGCAATGGCGAAGAGGCGCTTGAGGCAATGAAAGCCCGGCGTTACGACCTGGTGTTGATGGACTGTGAGATGCCGATCCTCGATGGTTTCTCTGCCACGCAGCAACTGCGGGCGTGGGAGGTCAGCCACCAACGCGTGCGTACGCCGGTGGTAGCGCTCACCGCGCATATCCTCTCGGAACACAAAGAGCGTGCACGCCAGGCCGGCATGGACGGGCATATGGCCAAGCCGGTGGAGCTGTCGCAGTTGCGTGAGCTGGTGGACTATTGGGTAGCGCAGCGCCAACAGCGCCCGGAACATGCTTCGTCATAATTTGAAATGCGATCAAAGGTGGGACGGGGGCTTGCTCCCGATAGCAGTGGGTCAGTCAGCATATTTGTTACTGACACACCGCTATCGGGAGCAAGCCCCCTCCCACATTTGATCTCTGCCGCCTGATAGACTGCCCACACTTCCACCGCCCGCGAGCCAGCCCCATGCTCCATGTGTTATTCAGCGTTTACCTGAAGATGCTGGTGCTCTACAGCCCGTTCTTTGTGCTGTCCTGCTTTATCAGCCTGACCCGTGGTTACTCCAGCAAGGAACGCCGGCGCCTGGCCTGGAAGGTGGCCCTGGCGACCCTGGTATCGAGCGTGCTGCTCTACCTGTTCGGCCGGGTGATTTTCAGTGTGTTCGGCATTACCGTGGACGCATTCCGGATCGGCGCCGGCAGCGTGTTGTTCATTTCCGCCCTGGGCATGGCCCAAGGCAAGTCGGCGGTGCAGACCGACAACGTGCAGCAGGATGTGACCATTGTGCCGCTGACCATCCCCCTCACCGTCGGCCCCGGCACCATCGGCGCATTACTGGTGATGGGCGTCAGCCAACCGCATTGGGACGACAAACTCACCGCTATCCTCAGCATTGCCCTGGCCAGCCTCACGGTGGGCGTGGTGCTGTACCTGTCCAACCGCATCGAACGCATTCTTGGCGACCAGGGCCTGCAGATTGTCAGCCGCTTGATGGGCTTGTTCGTCTGCGCCCTGGCCGCGCAAATCATCTTTACCGGTGTACGCGGCTACCTGGTGCCTTAGATCCGGTACTTGGCAATGGCCAACTGCACCTTATCGCCAGCGCTTTCACGCATCAGTTGGATGGTTTTTTCATTGACCACCGAAGTATTCAGTACCAGACAGGTCTGCCCGCTGAATGCCTCGAACGACGAGCTGTCCCACTCCAGGAAGGGCACGCCCAGGTGTTTATCCACGCCGTGGGTGCTGTAGGTCACCAGCACCATCATCAGTTCACCGTTGTTTTCGGTACAAGAAGCCAGGCCAAAATCGCCGCCCTCCTGCACCGTCGTGTTGCGCTTGAACAGATCGAAACACGCCGGCCGCTGCTTCAACGCTTCCAGTGCATCCGCAGCCAACTTCGGCAAGGCGCTGACCAATGGCCCCGACAGCGACGTCGACGCCAGCATCGCAGCGATGATATTCAGGGCCGCCAGTTGCACCGTCAGGCCCTTGCCCGCACGCGAGACCCGCTCAAAGCGACTGCGCACCGGCAGCCAACCCAGGCTGACCATGACCTTGATAAATTCGTCGTACCACGCCTCGGTCCCCCGTTGGACCTTCAACACATCGCTCACATAACTGCTGGCCAGCAGGTAGCTTTTGCGAATGTACTCGCGGTTCAGCACAGACAGTCCCTCGGCGAAGGAAATCACGCTGTTGTTGACCACTGCCGCATTGCAGTCGTCCTCGCGATCCAACCTTGAAGCGAGCTGCTTGCCAGGGGCTCCCGGCAGCTTATAGGCAGCGATCAATTTGCGCCTTTTTTTACTGTTGATCCTTCTGTGACGTCGCTCCATTTCCAGTTCTCCACAAGCACCCCACATGGGGCTTACTTGCACCCTAGTCCAGTGCAGGGAGGGTTTTCCATGGGACAAACATTCCTTGGCCACACCCACCAAAAACCGTCCCCCAGCAATGACAGGGCGCGGGCGCGGGACTTGCGGTTTTCATCGCATGAAAAAGAAAAAGCCCCGGACAACGCCAGGTAAATCCCTGAGTCATTCGGAGCTTTCCGGCGGCCAATGGGCCGTTTTCAGCTGGCGGGTTTTTCGCCATACCAGCGCGGTGTATACACCCACTCACCACCACCGGCACGCGGGAATGTGCAGGTGGTGGATGAGCCGATCAACACCATGGTGCGCATGTCTACCTGCTCGGGCGTGAGCTGCCCCAAGGTGGTGACACGCAGCGTCTGGCCCGGGCGACCGATGTCGCGGCCCAGCACCACTGGCGTTTCAGGCGTGCGGTGCAGTGCGACAATCTCCAGGGCACGCCCCAGTTGCCAGGGACGCGCGCGGGAGATCGGGTTGTAGAACGCCAGGGCCAGGTCAGCCAGGGAGGCGAGGTCCAGGCGCTTTTCAATGATCGACCAGGGCTTGAGGTTGTCCGACAGCGACATCACGCAAAAGTCGTGGCCCAGCGGAGCGCCGGCCTGGGCGGCGGTGGCCAGGGAGGCGGAAACCCCCGGCAGGATTTCCAGGTCGACCTGATGCCAGGCTGGATCGTCGCAGTCGTGCAACGCCTCGATCACCGCAGCAGCCATGGCGAATACACCCGGGTCGCCGGACGACACCACCACCACCGAACGTCCCTGGGCGGCCAGCTCGAAGGCGTGGCGCGCGCGCTGCATTTCTTCGCGGTTGTCGGTGCAATGTTGCACTTGATCATCACGGAACGGCCCGGCCATGCGCACATAGGTTTCATAACCCAGCACGTCAGTGCAACGCGCCAGTTCGGCCTTGACCGCCGGCACCATCAGCTCGGCGGCGCCAGGGCCCAGGCCGATCACTGCGAGGCGACCACGGGGGCGTCCCACTTGTGGCAGATCCACGGGCTGCTCGGCAACGGTGATGCTGATATCCGCAATGGGCGTCACCTGGGCAAAGCGCAGCGGCACCCCCAACGCCAACGCGGCCTCATGCAATGAGGCATCGGCCATCTGCAGGTCACTGGCCAACAGGCAGGCCAGGGCCTGCACGGCGATCCCCGCTTCACGCAACGCCGTGCGCACACGCTCGGCCAACTGCTTGCCGGGCTTGCAAGTGACGTAGACGTTCCGTGGGTAAATCAGCAGCTCATTGGCCGCCGGGGTGCGCTCGGCATTACCCACATGGATCGCCAGGCGCGCCTGTTGGTCCTGTGGCAGATTGGCCTGGTCCAACCATGGCGCCGCACCTTCGATGCGCACGCTTTCGCCGGCCAGCAAGTCCGAGACAAAACGCTTGCCCAACTCAATGTCGGCCAGTTGATAACCGGCCGGCGGGTTGAGCAGGCAGGTGCCGAAACGCAGCTCGCCGCTGGTGGTGATGGCGGCGGATACGCCCAATGCCGCAGCGATATCCCGCGCCATCACATTCACGCCGCCCAAGCCACCGAGCAGCGGCACAACGGCGCTGCCATCTTCAGCCACGGCCAGCACGGCGGGTTCCTCGCCCTTTTCCAGCAGCAGCGGCGCCAGGGTGCGGATCACAATGCCGGCGGCGCACAGGGCAATCAGTGGCGTGCCTTGCTGGTAGAGCTGGCGCAACGTCGCGCCGAACTCGCTGTAAACCTGGTCTGCACCGTCCACCCGTCCAGCCAGACCGTAGATCAACGCGCCTGGGTAAACCTGTTGGATCTTGCGTGCGGTGGCCAAGCTGCCTTGGCCCAAAATCACAATCGCCGGAGTCATCAACCTTGCCACCTTTCACCGGGCACGATGATCAGCGAGAAATACGGCGAGGACGCCGGATCGACCTGATCCAGCGGCACGATCTTCTGGTTGACCATGGTGGCGCGCTCCACATACAGCGCACGCCCGGCCAGGCCCAGGTCTTCCAACACCTGGCGCACCTTCGGGAAGTTGCGCCCCAGTTTCATGATCACCGCGGCGTCGGCATCCGCCAGGCGGCGCTTGAGGTCGTCATGGGGCAATACCCCCGAGAGCACCGACAAGCTCTGGTTGCGATACACCAGCGGCGCGCCAAGTACCGAGGCGCCCCCGAGCATCGAACACACGCCCGGAATCACCTGGGCTTCGTAGCGTTCGGCGAGGCGATCGTGCAGATACATGTAGGAGCCATAGAAGAACGGGTCGCCTTCGCAGATCACCGCCACATCGCGGCCCGCATCCAGGTGCGCCGCCACATCAAGGCTGGCATTGTCGTAGAAGTCGCTGATCACTTGTTCATAGGACAGCGGCGCCGGCAGCACTTCGGTGGTCACCGGGTACACCAGCGGCATCAGGGTTTGCTGCGCGACCAGGTGATCTTCGATGATGCCGAAGGCGTTGCCCTTCTTGCCCTTGGCCACGAAGTACGCCACCACTGGCGATTCACGCAGCAGGCGCAGGGCCTTGAGGGTAATCAGTTCCGGGTCGCCGGGGCCTACCCCCAGGCCGATCAAACGTCCGCGTGCCTGCATTATTCGACCTCCGTGGCGAGCGCATTGACTGCCGCGGCGGCCATGGCACTGCCGCCCAAGCGACCCTGCATGATCACGAACGGGACGCCACGGCTGTCCGCCGCCAGCATCGCCTTGGATTCGGCGGCTCCGACGAAACCCACGGGAAAACCCAGGATCAATGCAGGCTTCGGCGCACCGGCATCCAGCATTTCCAGCAGGTAGAACAACGCGGTCGGCGCATTGCCGATCACTACCACGCTACCCTCCAGATGCGGTCGCCACAGTTCCAGGGCAGCAGCGGAGCGAGTATTGCCCAGATCTCGCGCCAGCCCGGGTACGCTCTCGTCGCGCAAGGTGCAGATCACTTCGTTATTGGCCGGCAGGCGCGCACGGGTCACGCCTTCGGAAACCATGCGCGCATCACACAGAATCGGTGCGCCAGCGGCCAATGCATCGCGCCCGGCCTTGCCGGCGCCTGCGGAGAATTGCAGGCCATCGATCGCCTCGACCATGCCGCACGCATGAATCACCCGCACCGCGAGTTTTTCCAAGTCAGCCGGAATCCGGTCCAACTTGGCTTCCGCGCGAATAATGGCGAAGGAGTTGCGATAGATCTCCTGACCGTCGCGGATGTAATCAATCATTGGTGTTGCTCCGTGGGCGAGCGCGCAGCAAGGCGCCCGCCGCTTCAATGGAAAGAGTGCGCGCGTGCAGCCGGCCGAAACCGGGTTGGGCTGCGTCGCGAAAATAGAGGTCGTAGTGGCCCGGGCTCACCGCCAGCAAGGTGGCCGATGCGGTGTGCGCTGCGGCGCAGGAGCGCGGGCAGCCGGACAGGTGCACCTCGACGCCGGGTTGCAGGGCCGCCAGTTGCACCGCATCGACCTTGGTATCGGCCAGGCCTTTGCCGCAGCCGCTGGAACCGGTACAGGCGATCAGGCGGGCCAGGGGTTGGTCGATCGAGCAGAGAAAGCCCAACTGCGCCAAGCGTTCGGTCACCGCGACAGGGCGTTCGATATTGGGTAGCAACACCCCTTGCCAGGGCGTGAAACGCAACGTTGCGTCGCCATACTCGCTGGCCAGCTGCGCGACGCCCTTGAGCATCAGCGGATCCAGGCGGCCCAATGGCGCGACGGCCGCGACGTAGAACTGGTTTTTCTGCGCCTGTGGATAACTTCCCAGGTGCAGCAACGCGCCACTGACCGGGCGCTGGAAGCCTTCCACCGACAGCAGTGGCAGGCCCAGGCGGCTCACTACGTTATCCACAGCCAGATGGCGCATGCGCGTTTGCTCGGGCGTCGCCAGGTCGAGAAAGGCTTCCAGCACCGCCACAACCAAGGCATGGCCCTGGTCCAACGGCACCGCCGCCACGGGCGCATCCAGCCCCGGGCAGCCAGCCAGACCGAACGCCAACAGCGTCTGGCCATCGCGCACAAACGCCGACAGCCACAGGTCATGGTGATGTTCAAGCATCGCCAGGGCTTCGCCACCATCGAGCTGTACGGCGAACTTGGCCGACAGTTGATGAAAGCGTGGATGGGTTTGCAGGGTGGCGAGGATCTGCGCGGCCAACGGGCGGGTATCGAACAGCATCTGCGGGTCGATACCGGCGCTGGGACTGAGCATCAGGTTGCGCACGTCGTCGCCGGCGGCGTTGCTCGGCCCAAGGTCGGCCGCCAGCAGCATGGCGATCAGGGCTTGCTGTTCGGGGCCGATGCCGCGGATCTGCAGGTTGGCGCGGTTGGTCGCCTCGATCACTCCGCCCGCATAGGCCTGGGCTGCGTCCGCCACGGCATGGGCCTGGGCGGCACTGATCGAACCACCGGCCAATTTGATCCGGCAAATGCCGCCATCCAACGCCTGGACAATACGCAGCAACCCCGGACAGGCCGAGGGGCGCAAGGTATTTACAGCGGGTGTTGGATTCACGGGGCTACCGGTTGACGGGTAAAGGCGCGGTATTATGCCTGCTTTGTCCGGCGGCATGAAAAGCCTGCCCGTCGGATGTCGTTCAAGGAATTGATATGTCGCCCTGGCTGACGGTTGTAGGCATTGGTGAAGACGGCTTCAAGGGCCTGGGCAGGAATGCCCGGCATGCGCTGTTGCGCGCCTCGCGGATTATAGGCGGGCAGCGTCAATTGGACCTGTTGCCGGTGTGTATCCGTGGCGAGCGCCAACTGTGGCCTAGCCCGTTTTCCCTGGAACCGGTGCTGTCGCGGCGTGGCGAGCCTGTGTGCGTGCTGGCCAGCGGCGACCCGATGTTCTATGGCGTGGGCGCCAGCCTGGCGCGGCAGGTGGCGGCGCAGGAACTGTTGATCTTGCCCGCGCCGTCTTCGGTGTCGCTGGCGGCGGCGCGTTTGGGCTGGCCATTGCAGGAGGTGGTGACGTTATCAGTGGTGGCCCGGCCGGTAGCGGCGCTGAATGCGCATCTGGCCAGTGGTATGCGCTTGTTGGTATTGAGCAATGACGGCAGCAGCCCGGCTTCGATTGCATCGCTATTGGTCGAGTCCGGGTTTGGACCCAGCCGATTGAGCGTGTTTGAACATCTGGGTGGCGAGCACGAACGGCGTATCGACGGGTTGGCGCAGTCGTGGGAGCAGACTTCAGTGGCCGACTTGAACCTGGTCGCCATCGACTGCCTGGCGGATGCCAACACACCACGTCTGTCGCGTCTGGCTGGCCTGCCCGACTCGGCCTTCAAACACGATGGCCAACTGACAAAGCGCGATGTGCGCGCCATGACCCTCGCCCGCCTCGCACCGATGCCCGGCGAGCTGCTCTGGGATGTGGGTGCGGGCAGCGGCTCCATCGGCATCGAATGGATGCGCGTCCACCCCAGCTGCCGCGCCTTGGCGATTGAAGCCGACGCAGGCCGCCAAGGTCTGATCGAACACAACCGCGACGTCCTCGGCGTGCCCGGCCTGCAACTGATTCGCGGCAAGGCCCCGGATGCGTTGCTTGGCCTGGAACCCCCGGACGCCATCTTCATCGGTGGCGGCGTCACCCGTGAAGGCGTGCTCGACACCTGCTGGCAGCACCTGCGTCCCGGTGGTCGACTGGTTGCCAATGCCGTGACCCTGCAAAGCGAAATGACCTTGATGAACTGGCGCGCCGAGCATGGCGGCGAACTGACGCGCGTCCATGTGGCCCAGGCGCAGCCATTGGGCGAGTTCGATACCTGGCGCCAGGCGCTGCCGATCACCCTGCTGGAAGTGGTCAAGCCGCTATGAAACGCATTCTGCTGCTCGGTGGTGTGACAGAAGCGCTGGCCATTGCCCGTACCTTGGGGCCGGAGCATATCTACAGCTTGGCCGGTGTCGGCCGTGTGCCGACCGACCTCACCTGCCAGGTGCGTGTCGGCGGCTACGGCGGTCATGAGGGGTTAGCGCAGTTTGTTCGCGATGAGCGCATCAGCCTGATCCTCGACGCCACCCATCCGTACGCGGCGCAGATCAGCCGCAACGCTGTCCAGGCGGCACAGTTGTGCGGTGTGCCTTGCTGGGCGTTGCGGCGTCCGGCATGGCAGCCGCAAGTGGGGGATGACTGGCGGGAAGTTTCCGACTGGGCCGGGCTGATCGAGGCGTTGAAACCCTTCAAACGGCCATTGTTCACCCTGGGGCGCGAACCGTTGCAGCATCTCGATGAGATTCCCGCCGAGCAATTCTGGACGCTGCGAGCGCTGGATGTGTATCCGGGCAATGACCGGTGTGAAGTGATCGGCGCACGCGGGCCGTTTCTGATCGAGGACGAGCGCGCGCTGTTTGAACGGCGCGCAATTGATGTGCTGATCAGCAAGAACAGCGGCAGCACCGCCACCGAGCCGAAGCTGGAAGTAGCGCGTGAGCGTGGGGTGCCGGTGCTGGTGTTGAAGCGGCCGGTGTTGCCTGCCGTAGATCGAGAGTTCACCACCGTAGCTGCGTCGCTACAGGCAATACACACCCTTTGAGCAACACGGACCTAATGTGGGAGGGGGCTTGCCCCCGATGGCAGTGGTTCAGCCAGCAATTGAGTAGCTGACACACCGCTATCGGGAGCAAGCCCCCTCCCACATTTGGCATGTGTTGCCTTGAAGATCGGCATCCACCCGATTCCCCGTCTATCCTCAAACCCTGCGACACCAAACCACACCGCCCTTTTTTACTTATCCCCCCCGATCAGGCTAAATACCCCTGATCGTTTAACCCTACGGATTATCCGCCATGGCCCGACAACGCTTTGCAATTGCCTGGATCGCCTGCCTTGCAGTGCTGTTCAATGCGTTTGCCATGCCGTTGGCCAGTGCGATGCAGCAGACCGATGACCCGGTCAAGCGCCTGATGTGGGGCAGTTTCTGCTCGTCCAATGGCGCCAGCCTGAAAACGATTGCCTTGGGCAAGCTGGAGATTCCAACACCGCCGGATGATCACTCCGCCATGCAGCATTGCTGGTGTTGCTCGGGCTCGGCGCCGTTGGTAGCGCTGCCGGGGCACGTGCCGCAGTTGTATGTGACGCGGTTTGAAGCGGTGCAAAGCCTGCCGCCACCATCCCTGCAAAATCCCACTCCGCGCCAGCAATGGCCAAGTCTTAATCCCCGAGCGTCTCCAACAGCCTGATCTTCTTCGCAAGTGAACTGCGTTTAGAACCGTTCTGGAGAACTGCCATGCTCAAATCTTCCCTGCTTCTGGCTGCGTTGCTGCTGCCGGTGTTCAGTGCTGCCAATGCCGAAGACTACAAGGTCGGCGACCTGCTGGTGAGCGAACCCTGGTCCCAGGAATTACCACCCAATGCGCCGACTGTGGCGGCGTACTTTGTAATTCATAACACCGGGGCTGCCCCGGATCGCTTGCTGAGTGTCGAGACGCCGGTGGCGGACAAGGCCGAACTGCATGAGCATGTGATGCAAGGCGACCTGATGAAGATGCAGCAAGTGCCCAGCGTGGCCGTACCCGCCAAGGGTGAGCTGACCTTCGCGCCAATGGCCTATCACGTCATGCTGCTGGGCCTCAAAGACCGCAGCCTGTTGACCGATGGCAAGCAATTCCCACTGACCCTGACCTTCGAGAAAGCCGGCAAGGTCGAGGTGGAGGTGTCGGTGCAGAAGGTCCCGCCGTTGGCCACGCACGAGCATAAGCACACTCACTAGACCAACCCGATGGGCGCCCCTCGCGCCAGGTTGTCTCCGCACCGCCGCCTGATGCGCGGCAGTTGGATCAGCCTGTTCGCCATGCTGATGATCTTTATCGGTCCGCTGATTTCCCAAGCGATGCCGATGGATCATCACGCCGGTATGTCCATGGACATGCCGGCGTGCCACGGCGAGCCCAAGCCCGCCAAAGCCCCCGACGAACATCATGTCCTCTGGGAAAAATGCGGCTATTGCAGCCTGCTGTTCAGTTGCCCGGCCCTGCCCGGCAGTGTCTCCTACGTAACGCTCAGCACCCCGCCGCCAGCCAACGCACTCATCCCCGCCCCGCGACTGGGCCATGCTCGGCAGAGCATCTTCCCCGGCGCCCGCAGCCGCGCGCCGCCCATCACTGCGTAAGCCCTTCACCGCGTTACTTCACCCCGGCCGACTCTAGACAGACAGCCGCAGGCTGCTGGCCGTGTTGTTTACGATTGATTGATGGAATTTGTCATGTCCAGGTTTTCTGCTGACACCCGTTTGGGCGCTGCCCCTGTTTTCGCCGTTCTGTGCGGCGCACTGCTTACCCCCTGCGCCCATGCGCACGAACACGAGTTGAGCCCCACGGTAATCACTGCGATCGCCCCCAGCTCGCCACTCACTGTTGTCACCAACCCCAAAGACCCACGCCAACCGGTGCCTGCCAGCGATGGCGGCGATTACCTCAAGACCATCCCCGGCTTCGCCCTGGTACGCAACGGCGGCACCAACGGCGACCCGGTGCTGCGCGGCATGTTCGGCTCGCGCCTGAATATCCTTACCAACGGCAGCATGATGCTCGGCGCCTGCCCGGGGCGGATGGATGCGCCCACCTCGTACATCTCGCCGGAAACCTACGACCAACTGACCGTGATCAAAGGCCCGCAAACCGTGCTCTGGGGCCCGGGTGCGTCAGCCGGCACCATCCTGTTCGACCGCAAGCCGGAGCAATTCGGCGAGCTGGGCACGCGGGTCAACGCCAGTGTGCTGGCGGGCTCCAACGGGCGCTTCGACAAGGTTATCGATGCCGCTGCCGGTGGGCCACTGGGCTACGTGCGGGTGATCGGCAACCAGGCCCATGCCGACGACTACAAGGACGGCAATAACGACACCGTCGCATCGCGTTATGACAAGTGGAATGGCGATGTGGCAGTGGGCTTCACCCCCGACGCTGACACCTTGCTTGAACTCACTGCCGGCCGCGGCGATGGTGAAGCACGCTACGCCGGGCGCGGCATGGATGGCTCGCAGTTCCTGCGCGAAAGCCTCGGGCTGCGTTTCGAGAAGTCCAATATCGGCGAGGTGCTGGATAAGGTCGAGGCCCAGGTCTACTACAACTATGCCGACCATGTGATGGACAACTACAGCCTGCGCGTCCCCTCGGGCACCGGCATGATGGCAGGTCCCATGGCTTCCAACGTCGACCGCCGCACCCTCGGCGCGCGCATCAAGGCAACCTGGCGCTGGGCCGATGTGCAACTGATCGGCGGCCTGGATGCACAGACCAATGAACACCGTGCACGCAGCAGCATGGGCATCGACACCTACAAGGACCTGCCGCGCAACAAGGACGCCAACTTCCACAACTACGGCGTGTTTGGCGAACTGACCTGGTACGCCGCCGACAATGACCGCCTGATCACCGGCGCGCGCCTGGACCGCGCCTCGGCCAAGGATTTTCGTCAACGTACCGGCTCGGGGATGATGTCGCGACCCAATCCGACCGCCGACGACACCCGCGCCGACACCCTGCCATCGGGCTTCGTGCGCTACGAACATGACCTGGAGGACACGCCCACCACGGTCTATGCCGGCCTGGGCCATGCCGAACGCTTCCCGGATTACTGGGAACTGTTTTCTCCCAATACCGGCGCGGTCGGTTCGGTGAATGCCTTCGACGGCGTGAAACCCGAGAAAACCACTCAGCTGGATTTCGGCGCGCAGTACAAAACCGCCGATCTCGAAGCCTGGGCCTCGGGTTATGTCGGCCAGGTACGCGACTTCATTCTGTTCGATTACCGGCCCGGCATGATGGGCACCACCTCCCAGGCGCGCAATGTCGACGCGCGCATCATGGGCGGCGAATTGGGCGCGGCCTACAAGCTGACCACTCACTGGAAAGCCGACGCCAGTCTCGCCTACGCCTGGGGCAAGAACAGCAGCGATGGCAAGCCACTGCCGCAGATGCCGCCGCTGGATGCCCGTTTCGGCCTGACATACAGCGAAGACGATTGGAGTGCCGGCGCCTTGTGGCGCGTGGTGGCGGCACAAACCCGCATTGACCAGAACAAGGGCAACGTGGTCGGCAAAGACTACGACAAGAGCGGCGGCTTCGGTGTGTTCTCGCTGAACGCCGCATACCGCATCAATAAAAACTTCAAGGTCAGCACCGGTGTCGACAACCTGTTCGGCAAAGCCTACGCCGAGCATTTGAACCTGGCCGGTAATGCCGGCTTCGGCTACCCGGCCAACGACCCGCAGGCCATCAAGGAGCCGGGGCGTACGCTTTGGACCAAGGTGGATATGAGCTTCTAAAAACATCGGGGGCAAGCCCCCTCCCACCCTCTGATTTGTGAATACAGTCAAATGTGGGAGGGGCGGTGCGACGATTCGACTTGCCCCCCGATGGCGGTGTAACTGACACAAAAAAACCAAAGCCTTGCGGAGCCCCTGATGACCACACAAAAGCTCTCCTTCTACAACCTGGCCTGGCGCTGGCACTTCTACGCCGGCCTCTTCGTCGCCCCCTTCATGGTGCTGCTGGCCCTGACCGGCATCATCTATCTGTTCAAACCCCAGCTCGACCCGCTGATGTACGCCGACCTGCTCAACGTGACCGCCGCCGAACACGCGCTGAGTGCCGACGAGCTGCTGCAACGGGCCAAGACCGCCTACCCCCAGGCCGCGATCAGCAAGTACCTGCCTCCCGTCGACGCCACCAGCAGCGCGCAGTTCGTCATGCAAAAAGATGGGAGCGAAGTCACCCTGTTCATCGACCCCTATCGCGGCATCGTGCTCGGCGAACAGGACGCTAAATACAACCTGCAAGCCATCGCCCGCGCCCTGCATGGCGAGCTGATGGTCGGCACCCTCGGTGATCGCCTGATCGAACTCGCCGCCGGCTGGGGCGTGATGCTGGTGGTGTCCGGCCTGTATCTGTGGTGGCCACGCGGCAAGTCATCGGCCGGTGTGCTGTGGCCTCGTTTGCAAAGTCGGGGCCGACTGTTCTGGCGTGACCTGCACGCTGTGGTCGGTTTCTGGGGCGCGGCTTTCTTATTGGTGATGCTGCTCAGCGGCATGACCTGGACCGGCTTCTGGGGCAAGCAATATGCCCAGCTGTGGAACACCTTTCCGGCGGCGATGTGGACAGACGTGCCGCAATCGGATCAGCAGGCGCGCATGCTCAACAGCGCCAGCCAACAGACCGTGCCCTGGGCCATGGAAAACACGCCGATGCCGATGTCCGGCGGCCACGCCGAACACATGAACCATGACGCCATGCATTCGGGCCCTGCCGCCCCCACCATACGCCTGCAACAGGTGGTCGACCTGGCAACCATACGCAAGGTCGAGCCCGGCTACAGCATCACCTTCCCGACCACCGCCACCGGTGTGTTCACCGTCGCCGTGTTTGCCAACGACCCGCGCAATGACGCCACCCTGCATATCGACCAATACACCGGCAAGGTCCTCGCCGATGTGCGCTGGCAACACTACAACCTCGTCGCTCGCGCCACCGAGACCGGGGTAATGCTGCATGAAGGCAAGATGTTCGGCTGGGTCAACCAACTGATCGTGCTGCTGATCTGCCTGATGATCCTGCTCAGTGCGATCAGCGGCGTGGTGATCTGGTGGAAGCGCCGGCCACAGGGCGGGCTGGGTGTGCCGCCGCTGCGCCATGACTTGCCGAAGTGGAAAACCGCGATGGTGATCATGCTCGGGCTGGCGATCATTTTCCCGCTGGTGGGGGCGTCGTTGATCCTGGTGTGGGTCTTGGATCGCCTGGTGCTGTCACGCTTTTTTGGCCAAGGTGAATCTGCCTCAGGTTCAGTATGAAACAGGCGAGATGCCCTTGCCAGAGGGCCTCTGTAGCCTTATGCGGACTTTTGCCCCGCAGCCGATAAGTGTTAACTTATAACACTTTCTGCGCTATCGTTACTCGCCGCGCCCTGCGGCGAGTACCTGCCAAGAAGCGATTGATCGACCGATGAACAACTACCTTGCGAGCGGCCTGTGCCTGCTCGCCCTGCATACCAATGCCCAAGCCCTGACCCTGCCCGCCAGCCCCATCACCGCGCCGGCAGTGGATGACGAACGCGTCGATCTGAACACGCCAACCACCGCCGGTTCGCGCCTGAACCTGACAGCGCTGCAAACCCCAGGCAGCATAGAAAGCCAGACCGGCGCGCAGATCCGCGAACGGGGCGATGCCAGCGTGCAGGACGCCATCTCTCGCGCCACCGGCATCAGCCGCACCGGCACGCCAGGGGATGGCGGCACCTCGCTGCAGGCCCGTGGCTTTACCGGCCAAAGCTCGGTGATGCAGCTCTACGACGGCAACCGCATGTACACCGGCATGGGCACCTCGACCTTCCCGGTGGACACCTGGGCCGTGGAACGGGTGGACGTACTGCGCGGCCCGGCCTCGGTGTTGTACGGCGAAGGCGCTACCGGCGCAGTGGTCAATACGATTTCGAAAAAGCCCTTTACGGGGCAGATCGAAAACCACATCCGCCTCGGCTACGGTTCCTACGACCGCCAGCAGCAGGCACTCGATAGCGGCGGTTCGCTGTCCGATACCCTGAGCTATCGCCTGAACCTCAACCGTCTGCGCAGCAACGGTTTTATCGACCGAGGCGACTCCAGCAGTGACTTCATCAGCGGCGCCCTGCGCTGGCAGCCAGCCGACAACCTGAGCTTCACCCTGGCCAGCGACTACGGCGACCAGCGCCCGCAAAACTACTTCGGCACGCCACTGGTCAATGGCCAGTTGCACAAGGGCCTGCGCGACAAGAACTACAACGTCAGCAACGACACCCAGCACTACAACGATCAGTGGACGCGCCTGACCAGCGAGTGGCAACTGAGCGATAACCTCAGCGCGACCAACGAGCTTTACTACCTGAAAAACCAACGCCGTTGGCAAAACGCGGAGAACTACAACTTCACCAACGGCCACCTGACCCGCAGCGGCAATTTCGGCATCAAGCACAATCAGGAACAGGTCGGCGACCGCCAGACCTTCACCTTCAAGCACAGTCTGTTCGGCCTCGACAGCCAGACCGTGGCGGGCGTGGAATACAACCGCATCCGCTTCCGCCTGGCGAGCAATACGCCGTTCAATGACGTGTTGAACAACGGCCAGCCCATCGACCTGCATCACCCGCAACCCGCGCCGTTTGCCAGCCAGGACCCGTTCAAACCGGTGTTCGCCACCACCACCAAAACGGTCGCCGGCTTCGCGGAAAATCGCCTGCAGCTCACGGATAAACTCGCGCTGATCACCGGCATCCGCCGCGACTACGCACACATCGACCGCGACGACCTGCGTACCGGCAGCCAATCCGACAAGACCCTCACCGGTAATAACTGGAAAGCCGGCCTGGTCTATGCGATCACCCCGGACACCTCGGTCTACGGCCAGTACGCCACCAGCACCGATGGCGTCGGCGGGTTGATTTCCCTGAGCCCGAGCCAGCAGCAGTTTGACCTGTCCACCGCCAAGCAGACTGAGGTCGGTATCAAACAAGCGTTCTGGGACGCACGCGGTGAATGGACCCTGGCGGCTTACCACATCGTCAAGAAGAAACTGCTGACTGACGTGCCGGGCGACCCGGACCTCAAGCAGCAAGTCGGCCAACAATCCTCCAACGGCCTGGAAGCCAGCCTCGACCTGCAACTGCCAAACGCCTGGCAGTTACAAGCCAACGCCGCCATCGTGCGGGCGCAGTATGACGACTTCAAGCAGGACGTCGGCGGTGTGCAGGTTTCCCGCGATGGCAATCGCCCGGTGGACGTGCCGCGCCGCACCGCCAACCTGTGGCTGAGCAAGGCCGTGACCGACAACGTGCGGGCCGGTGCCGGTGTACGTTACGTCGACGCCCGTTATGCCGACATGGCCAACCAGAACGAGCTGCCGAGCTACACCGTGGTGGATGCCACGCTGTCGTGGAAGGCGATGCGCAATACCACCTTGGGGCTGCAACTGAATAATCTGTTTGATCGCACCTATGCGGTCAGCCAGTACAACGATGGGCAGCAGTGGATCCTGGGTGAACCGCGCTCGTTCTTCGTCACTGCTGACTACACCTTCTAACTGAATAAAACACAAACCCCATGTGGGACTTGAGAATACTGATGACCTCACTCACCCTCAGCGAACTTGGCTGGACCCCTCCCGGCCACGACCATTGCCATCACCAGTTCCAACTGCGTGAAGCCAGCCTGCAAGTCGCTGCCGGGGAGTTTGTCGGGCTGATCGGGCCCAACGGCAGTGGCAAGACCAGCCTGTTGCGCTGCGCCTACCGGTTCACCCGGCCGGAGCATGGCGATGTGTCGCTTGAACACCAGAACGTCTGGAAGCAAAGCGCAAAGTGGTGTGCACAACGTATCGCCGTGGTACTGCAGGAGTTCCCTGACGCCTTCGGCTTGCGAGTGGATGAGGTGGTCGCCATGGGGCGCACGCCCCACAAGGGTCTGTTCGACAGCGACACGTTGCACGACGGGCAATTGATCCGGCACGCGCTGGAATCGGTCGGCATGCAGGATTTCGCAGACCATGCCTTCGTCACCCTCTCGGGCGGCGAAAAACAGCGCGTCATCCTCGCCCGCGCCCTGGCCCAGCAACCCCAACTGTTGATCCTGGATGAACCCACCAACCACCTCGACCCACGCTACCAGCTGGAGCTGTTAAAACTCGTCAAGCGCCTGGACATCGGCACCCTGGCGAGCATCCACGACCTGAACCTGGCGGCGGCCTTCTGTGATCGTCTGTACGTGATCAACCACGGGCGCATCGTCGCCAGCGGCAAACCTCACGACGTGCTGACCACCGCATTGCTGCGCGAGGTATTTGGCGTCGAAGCGTTGATCGACCCCCACCCTTTGGCCGGCTACCCCCGAATCACCTGGATAACCCAACCATGATCCTGCGTGCCTTGCTGTCGCTCGCCCTGTTGTTCGGCCCGGCCCACGCCTTCGCCGAAGCCACCCGTTACCCGCTGACCATCCAGAGCTGCAACCGCGACGTGACCTTCCAACAGGCCCCGCAACATGCGGTCAGTCACGACATCAACATGACCCAGATGATGCTCGCACTGGGGCTCAAACCGCACATGGCCGGCTACAGCGGCGTGAGCGGCTGGAAGTCAGTGCCGGCGGACATGGCCACGACTCTCGATGGCCTGCCGGAACTGGCGAGCAAATACCCGTCGGTGGAAACCCTGCTCAACGCCAATGTGGATTTCTTCTTCGCCGGCTGGGACTACGGCATGCGCGTGGGTGGCGACCTCACGCCGCACACCCTGCAACCCTTGGGCATCAATGTGTATGAGCTGACCGAGTCATGCGCTTTCGTGATGAAGCGCCCGGCTGCGAGTCTGGACGATACCTATAACGACCTGCGCAACCTGGGCAGGATCTTCGACGTGCAGGAGCGCACCAATGCCTTGATCGCGCAGATGCAGGCACAGGTGGCCGAGGTGCAAAAACACCTGCCCCCCGATAAGCCACGGGTGTTCCTGTATGACAGCGGCGAAGACCGCGCCATGACCTCGGGCCGCCTGGGCATGCCCCAGGCGCTGATCGACGCCGCCGGCGGGCGCAACATCCTCGAAGACATCGACGCCAGCTGGACCCGGGTCAACTGGGAAACCGTGGTGGAGCGCAACCCGCAGGTCATCGTGATCGTCGACTACAGCGAAATCACTGCCGAGCAGAAAAAGCACTTCCTGCTGAACAACCCGGCCCTGCAAGCGGTGGACGCGATCAGGCACCAGCGCTTTATCGTAATCCCCTATGTGCAGGCCACGCCAGGTATCGACAATGTGCTGGCGGTTGAAACCCTGGCGAAGGGGTTCCACGGCGAATGATCACCCGTCGCTACCTGCTGTTATTGGGCGCCCTTGGTGCGTTGTTGCTGGTCTCCTGCGTGACCTCCCTGGGGCTCGGCCCGGCGCGGGTGCCGGTGGACGTGGTAGGACGGATTCTGCTGAACAAGGCATTCGGTCTTGGTGCGGTGGACTGGAGCATGGGCCAGGAACATATCGTCTGGCTGATCCGGGTGCCGCGCATGCTGCTGGGGGCGTTGGTGGGCGCCGGGCTGGCGTTGATCGGCGCGGTGTTGCAGGCGGTCACGCGCAACCCGCTGGCCGACCCACACCTGCTCGGCGTAACCTCCGGCGCCACCCTCGGCGCAGTAATCGTGGTGCTGCATGTGGGTGAGATCATCGGTCTGTTGACCTTGCCCATGGCCGCGTTCGTCGGTGCGTTGCTGAGCATGCTGGTGGTGCTGGCGGTGGCCAGTCGCAATGGCCGCCTGGACAGTGATCGCCTGCTGTTGTGCGGTGTAGCGGTGTCGTTTGTGATGATGGCGATGGCCAACCTGTTGCTGTTCATGGGCGACCACCGCGCCGCCTCGGCGGTGATGTTCTGGATGCTGGGCGGTCTGGGTCTGGCGCGCTGGGAACTGCTGTCGATTCCCGCCATCACGGTGGTCTTGGGGCTGGCCCTGCTGCTGGGCATGGCGCGCCCGCTCAATGCCTTGATGGCTGGCGAACAGACCGCCGTGACCCTGGGCCTGAACGCACGCAACGTGCGGCTCAAAGTGTTCCTGATCGCATCGCTGATGACCGGCGTGCTGGTGTCGATCAGCGGCTCCATCGGCTTTGTCGGTCTGATGGTGCCGCACATCGCCCGGCGCCTGGTGGGTGCCGAGCATCGGCGCTTGCTACCCGTGTGCGTACTGCTGGGCAGTGTGTTCCTGGTGTGGGTCGACGTCGCGGCACGCACCCTGATCGCCCCCGAAGACCTGCCGATTGGTGTGGCGACGGCAGCGATTGGCGGGCTGTTTTTTATTGGCCTGATGCGCAAGCGCTGAGTTCATAGCTCATCTTTTGTGCGGGCATACCAGAACTCATCGGTTGGCGGTTCTGCCCGCACCCCGTTGCTGCTCCACTCCCGGTCCAGCGGGCCGATACGTGTCCAGAACGCATCGGTCATCAACACCGACAGTTTGCCCAGTACCCTGAGCTGGTTCACCAGCACGTGAGGGGCCGGCGCAGGCCCTGAGCTGAGCAGGCGGCTTTCAGTGAGTGAAAGCGCGGGCACGTATTTGAGCAGGGCCCCGCCGCGGCAAGACAGGTAACAACTCTCAGCCCGGGGGGCATTGTTCTTGATCACCACCAGGCTATCGCGCAAGTCATCCTTGGAGACGAAATTCTCCAGCAGGTCTTTGTCTATCTGCTCATGGCTGGACGTCGACGCAATCGCCTTGTAAAACCGGTGGACCGCGACAATTTTATGGGTGCCCAGTACATGGCCCGCCGGTACGTCAAATCCGGCGTGGCCAATCCAGAAAAACCTTGCCAGCGTGGACATGCCGTTTATCAGCCCCTGATCCTCCACCGGTTCGATCGCCACGTACCCCTGCCCTGGCTCTGGCTCCAGGACCGCACCCAGGTATTGCCTGGACTGGAACGGGGCCACCAGCCCCTGGGCATAATGGGCAGCATCATCGGGGTAAAAAAACAACGGGCCGCAGAACGAGTGAAAAAACGGATCATCCACCAATGCATGGGGCGTTTTTTTTGGCACCCAATTGGCAGTGACCCGCTCTTTCCTGCCCCATATTTCACTGTTCACCCGTACGTGCAGCTCACCGGCACTCGCCAGGCGACGCACGTAGTCGCGCACCTTGAGGGTGCCTTCAAGCAATCGAGTACGGTCCAGATGGGCCTCGCCCGTTACCCTGTGCAGTGGCGTGCTTCGGGGAAGTACGTACTTGAGCAACGCACCGTCAGCGCACACCAGGTACAGCGGCAGGCTTTCCCCGTTGCGCGCGTAGGTGAGGAAGCTCAGCGCCTTGACGATGGCAGGGGGCGCAAAGAAACTGTGCGCCATTTCATCATCGGCAGACGCAATGGCAACGGTGGAGGCACACAGGTACAGGCCATCAAGCACATAACCCTGAGGCAACTGACCGCCGACAAATACTTGGGTGAGATCGGCGAGATCTTCTCGAACCAACGCCAGGGTTGTCATGTACAACGGTTTGTTCACCGATTTGAGTACGTAACCGAATGCCACTTCGGCTTGCGGCTTGTACAAGCGCTGGGCGTGACGGACGGCATCATACGCCTGGGTGAACAGGGGCCCGCAGGGCGGGTCAAGGAATACGGCGCGAATCGCTCTGGCGTCGGTTTGAGGTTGATTGGCCAGAAAACTCACCTTCACCGTCCTCGGCGGTCCCCATACCCGGTCGCCCTCCACCACACGTAATTCACCGGCCTTCGCCACCTGCGTCACGAAGTCCGCAGGCGAAAGTGCCCCGCTGTGTATTTGCTGCTCGATGAGGTTATCGCCGTAGTCCGCCCTCACCGGGTTCAGCGGCGCCACACGCTGCATGAGCAACGACTCCTCGGCGGCGCTGGACAACTGGTAACTGAGGATCGAGCCCCTTGCACCGAACACGTACTCCCGATTGAGGTAGCGCTCACGGTGCAAGAATGATCCCAGTACCGCGCTCGGTATCATGGTTTGGTAGATGGCTTTTTCAGTCGCGGACAGCAGCATCGGTACCTCCTGGTCCACCAGGGACCGATACCGCGCCACAATCGTACTACCTCCCGGATACAGCCCCGCCGCAACCGTCTGCTCAGGGTAGATCCAATTCAGCGCAAACCCTTGGGGCGGCAGCGCCAGGGGCTCCGTCGCCACGAACAGCCCGTTGACCAGTCTGAGCACTACGCCGCCATAGGCCCGACGATAGCCGTTGTTCAGCCGCGCCGCTGCGTGGCGGGCCGCATCATCGGCACTCGCAAAGGAAGGGCTCAACCGACGCGGCATCAGGGTTTCGTAACCGCCCCATGTAGCGGCGACCACGCCTTTTTTATCCCAATACTGGCTGGTACGTACGACAGTGAGCATGCCTTTGAGCACCCACTCCCTGAGGAAGTCCAAGGGTGGCTTCTGACCGGAGTTCAACTGTTCCTGCGCCTGGGTCAATAACGTATCTGCCGGGCCGCCACTGCTCACATCAAGGGGTGCGGGCACATACCGCAACAGCGCACCATCGAGGGTCGAAAAATACAACGTCGGCTTTTTCACGCCTGCTCGATCAGCCGCAAAGATCGCGGTATACAGCACATCCGGCGTGACAAAAAACAACGTCAGCCAAGCGTTCGAAGTATTCAACCCCGCAGGCGACCATTGCTGCGAGCGAAACAGTCCATGCACTTCAAACCCATCGGGCAGCCGATAGCCGCCGCCATCCTTGCGCTCAAACAAACGGTTGAGATTGAACAGCGTGTCCTGAGCAGTGACGCCCACAATCTGACTCGCAATGTACTGCTCCTGCTCCTTGTGTTTGAGAATGAAGGCGAAGCAGGCCGAATCAGCGTAATTGCGCCCGTGCACTCGCCCATGCAAGTTGTTGGCAGCTTCATCGGCGCTGGGAAACACGGCGCCGTAGGTGACATAGTCAGGTGGGCCGGATCGCGGGGCGTAGGTGTAGTTGGGCGTCCAGTCGTTGTAGACCACCGAACGCGGGCCCCACAGCGCATTGCCTTCTATAACCCTCAAGTCTGCTGCCTCAGCCAGGCGCCAGACCCAATCGGCAGGTCTGATCCGCCCGCTGTCGAGGCGTTTGCCGAGGCTATTGTCACCGGCCTGGGGGCCGAGGTTGGCCAACAGCAGGCTTTCCTGGGATGAGTTGTTCGGGGTGAACTCCAACAGGCAGTCCTGCGCCCCCGACAGATACGCCGGCCGGCCAGCCGGGATGATCGAGTAGATTTCGGCGGTGCTGAACACCTGCTGGTTGATCTGCGCCTCGTCGCGGGTCCAGCCGCGCTGTGCCACCGCCACCGGATCGGCCATCGACAGGGCCAGGTGCGAACCATAGCGCCCATGCAGCACATAGGGTTCCGGCGGGATCAAAGGTCCGGCGTGGCCCAGAGGGAAAAACAACGTAAAGGCAAAGGGGTTGGCGGCGCTGGCAATGGGCTCGGTAATGACAAAACGACCATCTTCGCCCTTGAGCACATAACCACCGTAGTAGCGGTCGCGCCAGTTGCCGATTTGCTCATGGGCATACACCGCCGCATCCCGTGCAGAGAGAAACGAACGGCTCAAGGTTGCCTTGTAGAACGACGTCAACAGGTCGGAGCGGTTATCCACACTGCCCACCTTGCGCCACAAGCCACCGGCCTGCACCACCGCCAGCTCGGTTGCCGCAATGACCCTGCGCACATAGTCTCGCGGGCTCAAGGTGCCGCTGAGCAGGGCGGCCTGTGCACCGTTGTCGTTCAGCTCGCCCTCGCTGCCCTGCCGCACCAGCTCACTGGTGGACGTGGCCTCGGGCACCTTGAACGCCAGCAGGGCACCGTCCGAGGCTTGCATATACAGGGACAAACCACGCCCCGGGTTTTGGATTTCCAGAGTGCCTCGCGCCTGCCGAGTCGCCGCCACTATTTGTGCCGGTGTAAAGAAGGTACTGGCCAGCCATTTTTCCCGCGCCGCGACTTCGTGGGTCTGGTAAAAACTGGTGAAGTAGATGGCCTCCAGCCGGTAGCGGGAAGGCAACCGAAGCTTACCGTTGGGGCGTTTGGGAAACACCTCGTTGAGCGAGAACAGCGGTTGACGCTTGGGCGTCGCCAAGGTTGCAACGTAGGCGTCCTCACGGCTGTGCTTGAGTACAAACCCGACCTTGGCGCCCTGGTCGGACGCACCGGCCAACAATAGTGCACGCAACACGGCCGTTTCCGGGGTTGGAAACACCGCCGTGAAAAATGGCAGTTGTTGCACGACTGTCGCCGGCGTCCTGATCCGCCAGCCGTGGGTGATACGGCCGCGCACGCCGCCCCACACCGGATGCGCGATGATCACCCAGAGCTCGCCGGCCTCGGCCAGTTTCCAGATCAGATGTTCGAAATCACTGCTGGGCTCAAGCGTCCCGTCACGCAACTGCTGCTCCAGTTTTTTTTCCGTCGTCGAACCGCTGCTGACGTATTTGAGCAACACGTTATCGGGCCCGGAAAAATAGTGGGTCTTGGCGAACGCCCGCTGCCTGAAGCTGAAGAGTTGGTCGGCCACCGAATAGTAGTTGTTGAACAGCAGCACCTGGTCGGCCGTAAAGCTGGGAAACATGCCCTGGATTTGCGCGGCATCGGCAGGATGGGAATGGTAGAAGGCCTCGGCGACATAATCGCCAGGGGCGATGAAGTGGCCTTGGCTGTCCTTGGCCAACACCAGCCCATGATCAAAGCTGTTGCGTTGGTCCGGTACAGGATGGGTAGCGTAGTAGCGGCCTGCGCGCTTGAGAATGACACCGCCATACTCGACATCACGGCGCTCGCCGATGGCGGCATGTGCCCAGCACGCGGCGTCGTCGGCACTGATAAAGGCTGGGCTCAAGCGTGGTGACGGTTTTTCAAGCGCTGGGGGATCAGCAGCGAATCGTCCTGCCCGTTGCCATGCTGTCCCGACCTGCACCACATTCAACTCCCCCAACCTGGCCATTTTCTCGACAAACTGGGCAGGGGTAAGCGTGGCCTCTTTCATTTGTTTTTCCACCACGCTTCCATCATCGGAAAGGAACTGGGCTTCTGCCTCCGAGCCGGAAAAGGTGTAGGACAATAGCGCACCATCGGCACTTCGCAACATCAGCGTCAGACGCCGATGAGGGTCGTACAACGCAGGGTCGGCACGCCACTGGGCAAGCGCGGCAGCCAACAGTGAGGGGGTGAAAAAATACTTGTGCTGCCACACTTCTTTCGGCTGCACCCGGCAATAAACCCTATCAATCCGAAAGTTGGACGGCAGGCGTGCGCGGCCCTCGGCGCGTTTCATAAACAGCCCCTCGGGGGGTACGAGGCGTTGCTGCTCCCAGGCAGAAACGGGAGCGATGTACTCGTCCTTGCCGATTGCCTTGAGTACATACCCGAAGACGGGCCGGGCCGACGCCGTGATATTCATCGGCAGTAGCTTTTCCAGATCCCGACCTGGGAATACCGACGTAAACAATGGCTGCAGTGCCTGCCCTCCGGCCAATCGCTCCCCCATGCGCCAGTCTTTGTCGACACGCCCGCGTACGCCGCCCCAGACGGCGTTGGCTACCAGCACCGAAAACTCGCCCGCTTCGGCCAACTGCGGGATGACGTCTTCGTGCAGATCCATATCCCCGGGGTCGCCATCGTCCAAGCGCTTTAAAAACGCCAGTTCCTTGGGCGAACCGCTGGCCACGTACTTGAGCAGCGAGCCTTCGGGCCCGGACAAGTAATGGGTGCCGGCAATATGACGAAAACGAATCATGACTTGCATGTCGGGAGGCGAAAAAAACCCGAGCAGGAGGGTGCGCTCATCGGCGGTAAAGTGCGTGCCCTCATATGCGGCGTAATCAAGCGGATGGGAATGATAGATCGCCGCGCACGTATAACCCGACGGCAAGATAAGCGTGCCGTCATCCGCCGTAGCGAAGACTTCGTTCAGGGTAAATGACGAGGTCTTACCCGGCTGTGGTGTTGTCGCGGCATAACGGTTCTCGCGCTTGAGAATCACACCGCCGTACTCTCTGTCGCGCTGATCGCCTATTTGCTCATGCGCCCAATACGCGGCGTCATCGGCACTGATAAAAGGCGGGCTCAAAAGCGGCAAATGAACGGCCTGGTTTGACGGGTGGGCTGCAGTACTGGGGATCTTTTCCATAAAAGCTCTCGCGCAAGAAGGAGCGAAGGCGCATCGCGTGCGCCTTACCTGAACCCTCATGCTGGAACATCCCTGCACGGTGCTTGCGGCGCATATCTATCTTCATGCCCCGTTTTAGCGCCTCGCATGCACTTTGCCGCCATTGCGGCGCCAAGCTAGTGCACGCCCTTGCCAACACCCGCAGCAATCACTCAAGGGCGACGGTGGTTTGCGCCGCAGGCACAGCCTTTGCAAAGTCCGGTGTATCTGCCCCCATAAAAATATCGGTTTACGGAGATCGCACCATGCAGCGTCGTAGCTTGATCAAGGCTTTTACTTTGTCGGCATCCATTGTCGCGATGGGTTTGACCTGGACCGTGCAGGCTGCCGAGACCATCAAGGTCGGGATCCTGCACTCGCTGTCCGGGACCATGGCGATCTCCGAGACTTCGCTTAAAGACATGGCGCTGATGACCATCGACGAGATCAACGCCAAAGGCGGTGTGAACGGCAAGATGCTCGAACCGGTGGTAGTGGACCCTGCCTCCAACTGGCCGCTGTTCGCCGAGAAAGGCCGGCAACTGCTGACCCAGGACAAGGTGGCCGTGGTGTTCGGCTGCTGGACTTCGGTGTCGCGTAAATCGGTATTGCCGGTGTTTGAAGAACTTAACGGTTTGCTGTTCTACCCGGTGCAGTACGAAGGCGAAGAGATGTCGCCGAACGTGTTCTACACCGGCGCGGCGCCGAACCAGCAGGCGATCCCGGCGGTTGAGTACCTGATGAGCGAAGAAGGCGGCGGCGCCAAGCGCTTCTTCCTGCTCGGCACCGACTACGTGTACCCGCGCACCACCAACAAGATCCTGCGCGCGTTCCTGCATGCCAAAGGCGTGGCCGACAAGGACATCGAAGAGGTCTACACCCCGTTCGGCCACGCCGATTACCAGACCATCGTTGCCAACATCAAGAAGTTCTCCGCTGGCGGCAAGACCGCGGTGGTCTCCACTGTCAATGGCGACTCCAACGTGCCGTTCTACAAGGAGCTGGCCAACCAGGGCTTGAAAGCCACCGACGTACCGGTGGTAGCGTTCTCGGTGGGTGAAGAAGAACTGCGCGGCATCGATACCAAGCCGCTGGTGGGCAACCTCGCAGCGTGGAACTACTTCCAGTCGGTGGAAAACCCAGTGAACCAGAAATTCGTCGCCGACTGGAAAGCCTACGCCAAGAAACACAACCTGCCGGGTGCGGACAAAGCCGTGACCAACGATCCGATGGAGGCCACCTACGTGGGCATCCATATGTGGGCCCAGGCGGCGGAGAAAGCCAAGTCCACCGACGTCGACAAAGTGCGTGAAGCCCTGGGCGGCCAGACCTTTGCTGCACCGTCGGGCTTCACCCTGACCATGGACAAGACCAACCACCACCTGCACAAGCCGGTGATGATCGGTGAGATCCAGGCCGATGGGCAGTTCTCGGTGGTGTGGCAGACCCAGGAGCCGATTCGGGCGCAGCCGTGGAGCCCCTACATTCCGGGCAATGACAAGAAGCCGGACTATGCAGTGAAGAGCAACTAAAGCCCACCACAGGTCAAAAATGTGGGAGGGGGCTTGCTCCCGATTGCGGCGGGTCAGTGATACATGCATTGCCTGGCACACCGCCATCGGGAGCAAGCCCCCTCCCACAGTGTTGACCGCGCATGACTAGGACATTGTGTTATGCCTACTGCCCTCCAACATTGCCTGTTGGCACTGCTATTGTTGTTGCCGTTTGGCGCACACGCCAGCGACGCCGAAGACTTCCTCGCCGCCAACCCGACGCAACAAGCCAAGCTCCTCCAGGACTGGGCCGCCCAGCCCGACCCGGCGCGCATCGAGCTGGTGGACGCCCTGCAACAAGGCCAGCTCACGCTCAACGGCGAAACCAAAACCATACGCCTGAACAATCGCCTGCGCGGCTTGATCAATAACGTCCAGGCCAGCCAGCAGTTACTCGCCGCCGACCCCAAGGTGCGCCTGGCAGCCGCGCGCATCCTGCAAAAAAGCGCGGTACCTGCGCAGTTGAAATTCCTCGACCAGCAGGTCGCCGCCGAGACCGATGAGGACGTGCACACCGCCCTCAGCCTGGCCCTGGCCAACCTGCAACTGGTGGACAGCGATCCGGTGGTGCGCCTGGCTGCCGTGCGCTTGCTCGGCAGCACCGGTGACCCGCTGGCGCGCACGCGTCTCGAAGCGCTGCTCGCGCCGGGCGTGGAAACCGATGCCGCCGTGCACACCGCGGCCGAAACCAGCCTGGCCCAGGTCAAGCGCAAACTGATGATGGGCGAGATCCTCGGCCAGGCGTTCAGCGGCATGTCCCTGGGGTCGATCCTGTTGCTGGCGGCGCTGGGCTTGGCGATCACCTTCGGTCTGCTCGGCGTGATCAATATGGCCCATGGCGAGATGCTGATGCTCGGCGCCTATTCGACCTATGTGGTGCAGTTGATGATGCAGCGCTATGTGCCTGCTGCTATCGAGTTCTACCCGTTGATCGCGCTGCCGGTGGCGTTCTTCGTCACCGCGGCCATCGGCATGGCCCTGGAGCGCACAGTGATCCGCCACCTGTATGGCCGGCCATTGGAAACGTTGCTCGCCACCTGGGGCATCAGCCTGATGCTGATCCAACTGGTGCGCCTGGTGTTCGGCGCACAGAACGTCGAAGTGTCCAACCCCGCCTGGTTGTCTGGGGGCATCCAGGTACTGCCCAACCTGGTGCTGCCTTACAACCGCATCGTGATCATTGCCTTCGCGCTGTTCGTGGTGGTGCTCACCTGGCTGCTGCTGAACAAGACACGCCTGGGCCTGAACGTGCGCGCCGTCACCCAGAACCGCAACATGGCCGCCTGCTGCGGCGTGCCCACCGGGCGCGTGGACATGCTCGCCTTTGGCCTCGGGTCCGGCATCGCAGGCCTTGGCGGCGTGGCGCTGAGCCAGATCGGCAACGTCGGCCCGGACCTGGGCCAAAGCTACATCATCGATTCGTTCCTGGTGGTGGTGCTCGGCGGTGTCGGCCAGTTGGCCGGCAGCGTCATGGCGGCGTTCGGCCTGGGTATCGCCAACAAAATTCTCGAACCGCAGATCGGCGCCGTACTTGGCAAGATCCTGATCCTCGCGCTGATCATTCTGTTTATCCAGAAACGCCCGCAAGGACTCTTCGCACTGAAAGGACGGGTGATCGACTGATGAACCAGCCATTGATGCTTACAGCCACGCAAAAGGCCGGCCCCAAGGTGACGATTGCCGTCGGCGTGGTGATTCTCGCCGTGCTGCTGGCGTTGCCGCTGCTGT
Source organism: Pseudomonas khavaziana (assembly GCF_036704165.1). Taxonomy (NCBI): domain Bacteria; kingdom Pseudomonadati; phylum Pseudomonadota; class Gammaproteobacteria; order Pseudomonadales; family Pseudomonadaceae; genus Pseudomonas; species Pseudomonas khavaziana. The sequence goes on along the minus strand of NZ_CP129946.1, from coordinate 882,210 downwards.
CGCTGCTGCCGGCGCAGAGCACCTTTCATGTTTCCGCCTACACCCTGACGCTGGTGGGCAAGATCCTCTGCTATGCCATCGTCGCCCTGGCACTGGACCTGGTGTGGGGCTACGCCGGGATGCTGTCCCTGGGCCACGGTCTGTTCTTCGCCCTGGGCGGCTATGCCATGGGCATGTACCTGATGCGCCAGGCGTCAGGGGATCAATTGCCGGCGTTCATGACCTTCTTATCCTGGAACGAGTTGCCCTGGTACTGGGCCGGCACAGACCATTTCCTCTGGGCGCTGTGCCTGGTGGTGCTGGCCCCGGGCTTACTGGCGCTGGTGTTCGGCTTCTTCGCCTTCCGCTCAAGGATCAAGGGCGTGTATTTCTCGATCATGACCCAGGCCCTGACCTTTGCCGGGATGCTGTTGTTCTTTCGCAACGAGACCGGGTTTGGCGGCAATAACGGCTTCACCAATTTCCGCAGCATCCTCGGCTTTGGCATCACCGAACCGGGCACGCGGGCGGTGTTGTTCGTGGCGACAGTGCTGTTGCTGGTGGCCAGCCTGTACATCGGCTGGCGCCTGGCGCAGAGCAAGTTCGGCCGGGTGCTGACTGCACTGCGCGATGCCGAGAACCGCCTGATGTTCTGTGGTTACGACCCACGTGGCTTCAAGCTGTTCGTATGGGTATTGAGTGCGGTGTTGTGCGGGCTTGCCGGGGCGCTGTATGTGCCGCAGGTGGGCATCATCAACCCCAGCGAAATGTCGCCGACCAACTCCATTGAGGCCGCCGTGTGGGTGGCCCTGGGCGGGCGCGGCACGCTGATCGGGCCATTGCTCGGCGCCGGCGTGGTCAATGGCATGAAGAGCTGGTTCACCGTGGCTTTCCCGGAATACTGGCTGTTCTTCCTCGGCGCGCTGTTCATCATCGTCACCCTGTACCTGCCCAAGGGCGTTATCGGCCTGCTGAAAAAATGAGGAACGTCATGCTTGAACCTATTTTCGATGCGGGCAGCGGCCGCGATGCGATCGGTATCGGCCAGGCCGCAGGCAAAGGGCTCAATACCCGCCATGGCACCATCCTGACCCTGGAAGATATCAGCGTCAGCTTCGACGGTTTCAAGGCCCTCAATGACCTGAATCTCTACATCGGCGTCGGTGAATTGCGCTGCATCATCGGCCCCAACGGCGCGGGCAAGACCACGCTGATGGACGTGATCACCGGCAAGACCCGGCCCAGCCACGGCAAGGCCTGGTTCGGCGAAACCCTGGACCTGACCAGCATGAGCGAAGTGCAGATCGCCCAGGCCGGTATCGGCCGCAAGTTCCAGAAACCCACGGTGTTCGAAGCCCTCAGTGTGTTCGAAAACCTCGAGCTGGCGCAGAAGGCCGACAAGTCGGTCTGGGCCAGCCTGCGCGCACGCCTCAATGGCGAGCAGAAAGACCGTATCGATGAAGTGCTCGAGACCATCCGCCTCACCACCTCGGTGCAGCGGCCCGCCGGCTTGCTGTCCCACGGCCAGAAGCAGTTCCTGGAAATCGGCATGCTGCTGATGCAAGACCCGCAACTATTGCTGCTGGACGAACCGGTGGCGGGCATGACCGACGCCGAAACCGAGTTCACCGCCGAGTTGTTCAAGCGCCTGGCGGGCAAGCATTCGTTGATGGTAGTGGAGCATGACATGGGCTTTGTCGGTTCGATTGCCGACCACGTCACCGTGTTGCACCAGGGCAGCGTATTGGCCGAAGGGTCGCTGGAACAGGTGCAGGAAAATGAGCGAGTGATCGAGGTCTACCTCGGTCGCTAAGGTGGTTTTCCTGTAGGAGCGAGCTTGCTCGCGAGATCGTTAACGATAACGCGGGCATCCTGAATGTACGCGGCGCCCTCAGGTTTTTCGCGAGCAAGCTCGCTCCTACAGGGGATTGAGGAGGTTTTGAGAATGCTGCAAGTCGACAAGCTGCACCAGTACTACGGCGGTAGCCACATCCTGCGCGGGCTGTCCTTCGAGGTGAAGATCGGCGAAGTCACCTGCCTGCTCGGGCGTAACGGCGTGGGCAAGACCACCCTGCTCAAGTGCCTGATGGGTTTGCTGCCGGCCAAGGAAGGCGCGGTGAATTGGGAAGGCAAGGCCATCACCGGCTTCAAGCCGCACCAGCGTGTGCATGCTGGCATCGCTTATGTGCCCCAGGGACGGGAGATTTTTGCCCGGCTGACGGTGGAAGAAAACCTGCTGATGGGCCTGTCGCGCTTTCCCGGCGCCGAAGCCAAGGCAGTGCCCGCCTTCATCTACGAGCTGTTCCCGGTGTTGCTGCAAATGAAGCATCGCCGTGGCGGCGATCTGTCCGGCGGCCAGCAACAGCAATTGGCGATTGGTCGCGCCCTGGCCAGCCGCCCGCGCCTGCTGATCCTCGATGAGCCCACCGAAGGCATCCAACCGTCGGTGATCAAGGAGATCGGCGCGGTGATCAAGAAGCTCGCGGAACGCGGCGATATGGCAATCCTGCTGGTGGAGCAGTTCTACGACTTCGCCGCCGAGTTGGCGGACCAGTACCTGGTGATGTCCCGGGGTGAAATCGTGCAGCAAGGCCGCGGTGAAAATATGGAAAGCGAAGGTGTGCGCGGACTGGTAACCATCTAATCTGTAGCCTCTTGACGATAAGCACCCGGCCATGAACCTGCCCATATCCCCTGCCCTGTTCACCCCCAGCTGGCACGCCGAGCTGGAACTCGGCTACGCGCGTTTCGGCGACACCACGCGCCCGGTATTGCGCCGCCACCTTGGCCCGCTGCGGGTGCAAAAGCACCTGTACGCCGAAGGCCCCGGGGTGTGCCAGCACATCATCGTGCACCCGCCCGGCGGAATTGCCGGCGGTGATCGCCTGGACATCAGCGCCCATGTCGGCGCGGGGGCCTGGGCGCAGTTGACCAGCCCCGGCGCCGCCAAGTGGTACCGCGCCAGCGGCCCGGCGTTTCAACAAGTCGAGTTGACCGTCGAGGCCGGCGCGACCCTGGAATGGCTGCCCCAGGAAACCATCGTGTTCAGCGCCGCCCAGGCTGAACTGACAACACGTGTTGAGCTGCAAGGCGACGCGCGGTTGTTCTACTGGGATGTGGTCGCTCTTGGACGCCCGGCCAGTGGCGAGCGGTTCGACCTCGGCCACTTTCAATCGCACCTGGATATCCGCCGCGACGGGCAGTTGCTCTGGCATGAGCGCCAGCGCATTGTAGGCGCCGATGGGTTGCTGGATTCGCCCATCGGGCTGGATGGGCAGCCGGTGTTTGCCACGTTGCTGGTGACGGGTGAGATCGAGCCTGAATTGCTTGAGCGTTGCCGCTCGCTGCCCCACGCTGTGCGCGGCGATCTGACCCAATTGCCGGGCTTGCTGGTCGCCCGCTGCCTGGCCAGTGAAGCACTGCTGGCGCGAGGATGGTTGATTGATCTATGGCGATTGCTGCGCCCGGCCATACTCGGCAGAGAAGCAATATCACCAAGAATCTGGAGCACATGAAGATCAAAATGTGGGAGGGGGCTTGCTCCCGATGGCGGTGGGCCAGTCACAGATGTATGCCTGACACCCCGCCATCGGGAGCAAGCCCCCTCCCACACTTGATCTCTGTCAAATTCAAGAATGCATTCTTTGAAGGACCTTGAACCATGGACCTGACCCCACGGGAAAAAGACAAACTGCTGATCTTCACCGCAGGCCTCGTCGCCGAGCGCCGCCTGGCACGCGGGGTGAAGCTCAACTACCCGGAAACCATCGCCTACATTTCCGCCGCCCTGATGGAGGGCGCCCGCGATGGCCGCACCGTGGCCGATCTGATGCACTACGGCACCACACTGCTCAGCCGCGAACAGGTGATGGAAGGCATCCCGGAGATGATCCCGGATATCCAGGTGGAAGCCACCTTTCCCGACGGCACCAAGCTGGTCACCGTCCACCAGCCCATTGCGTGAGGCACTGCGATGATTCGTGATGCAACCGAACACGACCTACCGGCGATCCGCGACATCTACAACGACGCCGTGCTGAACACCACGGCAATCTGGAACGAGCAACCGGTGGACCTGGCCAACCGCCAAGCCTGGTTCAGTGCGCGCCAGGCCCAGCAGTATCCGATCCTGGTGGCGGTGGAACACGACGAAGTCATCGGCTACGCCTCCTTCGGCGACTGGCGGCCTTTCGAAGGCTTTCGCTATAGCGTCGAACACTCGGTGTACGTGCGCAACGATCAACGCGGCAAAGGCCTTGGCCCACGCCTGATGCAAGCGCTGGTGGAGCGTGCGCGCAGCGGCGGCAAGCACGTGATGGTCGCGGCCATCGAAAGCGGCAACCAGGCGTCCATCCATCTGCATGAACGCCTGGGTTTCATCACCACAGGGCACATGCCGCAAGTGGGCATCAAGTTCGGCCGCTGGCTGGACCTGACCTTTATGCAACTGACCTTGAACCCGGGCGCCGAACCGCCCAAGGAGTGAGATCGATGAACGCTGCACAACTGCGTCGAGTCAATGCTGAAAGTTTTGCCCATTACCGCCTGGGCTTGATCGAGCTGTTGCTGGACGCGGTGCAGCATGGCGCTTCGGTGGGTTTTATGGACGACTTCGACGAAGCCCAGGCCCGCGCCTATTTGAGCGGCGTGCAATCCAGCATCGAAGACGCAAGCCTGCTGCTGTGGGTGGTGGTGCGTGACGAGCAGGTCATCGCCAGCGTGCAGTTGGCGCTGTGCCAAAAAGCCAATGGCCTCAACCGCGCCGAAGTACAAAAGCTGCTGGTGCACAGCAGCGCCCGCCGCCACGGCCTGGGCCATCAATTAATGAACACCCTGGAACTCGCCGCGCGCCAGCACAAGCGCGGCCTGCTGTACCTGGACACCGAGGCCGGCTCCGCTGCCGAAGCGTTCTACCAGTCGCTGCGTTATACCAAGGTCGGTGAGCTGCCCGACTATTGCCAAAGCCCGGACGGGCGCTACAGCCCGACCGCCATCTACTTCAAGACCCTGGGGCAACCTGCATGATTCCTGGCGAATATCAGATCCAGCCGGGCGACATCGAACTCAATGTCGGCCGTCGCACCCTCACCCTCGACGTGGCCAACAGCGGTGACCGGCCGATCCAGGTGGGTTCGCACTACCATTTTTTCGAGACCAATGACGCTCTGGAGTTTGATCGTGCAGCAAGTCGTGGCATGCGCCTGAATATTCCGGCGGGCACGGCAGTGCGGTTTGAGCCGGGGCAACGGCGGGAGGTGGAGTTGGTGGATTTGAGCGGTGGCAGGCGGGTGTTCGGGTTTGCCGGGCGAATTATGGGTGATCTTTAGGGCCTCATCGGGAGCAAGCCCCCTCCCACAAGGGAATGCATTCCAAGTGTGGGAGGGGGCTTGCTCCCGATAGCGCTTTCACATTCAACACATCTTTATCAGGGCAACCACACATGAAAATCAGCCGCCAAGCCTACGCCGACATGTACGGCCCAACCGTCGGTGACAAGGTTCGCCTGGCCGACACCGAGCTGTTCATCGAAGTGGAACAGGACTTCACCGTCTACGGCGAAGAAGTCAAGTTCGGCGGCGGCAAGGTGATCCGCGACGGCCAGGGCCAGAGCCAGTTGCTCGCCCATGAAGTGGTGGACACCCTGATCACCAACGCACTGATCATCGACCACTGGGGCATCGTCAAGGCTGACGTTGGCCTCAAGAACGGTCGCATCCACGCAATCGGCAAGGCCGGCAACCCGGATGTCCAGCCCGGCGTGACCATGGCCATCGGCGCCAGCACCGAGGTGATTGCCGGCGAAGGCATGATCCTCACCGCCGGCGGCATCGACTCCCATGTGCACTTCATCTGCCCGCAACAGATCGAAGAGGCGCTGACCAGCGGCGTCACCACCATGATCGGCGGCGGCACCGGGCCGGCCACCGGTACCAATGCCACCACTTGCACCTCCGGCCCCTGGCATCTGGCGCGCATGCTGCAGGCCAGCGATTCGTTCCCGATGAACATCGGTTTCACTGGCAAGGGCAACGCCAGTTTGCCCGAGCCGCTGATCGAGCAGGTAAAGGCCGGCGCCATCGGTTTGAAGCTGCATGAAGACTGGGGCACGACGCCGGCAAGTATTGATAACTGCCTGAGCGTGGCCGACCAATACGATGTGCAGGTGGCGATCCACAGCGACACCCTCAACGAGTCCGGTTTTGTCGAAACCACCCTCGCCGCCCTCAAGGGCCGCACCATCCACACCTACCACACCGAAGGCGCCGGCGGCGGTCACGCGCCGGACATCATCAAGGCCTGCGGTTACCCCAACGTGCTGCCCAGTTCTACCAACCCGACGCGGCCGTTCACCCGCAACACCATCGACGAACATCTGGACATGCTGATGGTCTGCCATCACCTGGACCCGAGCATTGCCGAAGACGTAGCCTTCGCCGAAAGCCGCATCCGCCGCGAGACCATCGCCGCCGAAGACATCCTGCACGACCTCGGGGCGTTCTCGATGATCAGCTCCGACAGCCAGGCCATGGGCCGCGTCGGTGAAGTGATCACGCGCACCTGGCAGACCGCCGACAAGATGAAAAAACAGCGCGGCGCCCTGCCCGGCGACGGCCCCGGCAACGACAATTTCCGCGCCAAGCGCTACATCGCCAAGTACACCATCAACCCGGCAATCACCCATGGCATCAGCCATATCGTCGGATCCATCGAAGTGGGCAAGTGGGCCGACCTGGTGCTGTGGCGCCCGGCGTTCTTCGGTATCAAGCCGACGTTGATCCTCAAGGGCGGCGCGATTGCCTCAAGCCTGATGGGCGACGCCAACGCCTCGATTCCCACGCCGCAACCGGTGCATTACCGCCCGATGTTCGCCAGCTTCGGCAGCGCGTTGCACGCCACCAGCCTGACCTTTATCAGCCAAGCCGCCCAGGACGCCGGGTTGCCCGAGGCCCTGGGCCTGAAGAAGCAGATTGCGGTGGTCAAGGGCTGTCGCGATGTGCAGAAAACCGACTTGATCCACAACGACTACCTGCCCGAAATCGAGGTAGATCCACAGACCTACCAGGTCAAGGCCGACGGCCAGTTGCTGTGGTGCGAGCCGGCGGATGTACTACCGATGGCCCAGCGTTACTTCCTGTTCTGAACCCGCCCCTGCAGGCGCGGGCAAGCTCGCGTCCACAGGAAACGGAGACTACGCAAACAACGTCGCAATCATGCCTTCGCTGTATTGGTAATCCATGCGCAACTCGACACCCGCCGGGATATCTTCAAGGGCAAATATCGCCGTCAGGATCATAGTGCTCCTGGTGCTCTTGGCACCCTGCCCCTCCTCCACTTCAACGTCGAACCCAACCCCTTCTACATTGTAGCCGCCGGCGGCCTGGCGTATGGGCTTGCCGTTGGCGTCATACTCAAAGTGGGTATTGATCCTGGAAAGGATGTTGTCCCCCGAGATTTCGATGGGCTCCATGCCGAGTTTTCCTGGGGTCGGCCTGGCACCCGCCACGATCACGTAGGTCTGCCCTCCGGGGCTGCCGACTTGAGAGGGCAGCACGGTGCCGCCGTAGACGCCGAGGATTTCACCTTTGGCAATACGCCGGTTGGCCACCACCATGGACTGCCCGATCAGAACTTTTTCTTCAGGTACCTGCATGTCCTGGGCAGTGAACACGCGCCGCTGCAGCTTCTCGTCATAACGCGCCGCCACCTTTTCGTAGCCTTCAAACTGGAGATAAGGCTTGATCTGCTCAGAGCTGTACTTGACGCCCGCTTCGGTCACGACTTCTCTCTGCAGTTTCCGGATACGCATGGGTTTGCCTTGCAGATCCCGCAGCGGGTACCTGCCGTTGTTAACCCGGTCATAACTGCCCGGCACATTGCGCAGCTGGGTGAAATGCACCTCGCGCTTCATGGCGCTCAGCTCGGTTGCAGTGTAGTGATCCACCGGCATGGACTCGGATGCATCTTCAAGTTCATCGCTGGAACTGCCGGACCGCATGCCGCCCGCCGAGCCCCTGCGTATCCATGCGCCGCCGATATCGGGCTTGGCGACGATACCGCTGCTGACCAGGGCAAATGGATTCTCCGACGCCTGCACCCACAACACGTAATACTCGCCATCCCGGGCATCGGGCATGCTCGCGACAAAGTAGCGCTTGCCATCCAGCTCGATGGCGCGCGCCTGGCTGAGCTGCAGGCCGGAGGTCGGGCCCACGCCCGGTTCGACCAGCACTTCGAGAGGTTCATGGGGTAGCAGTACCTCGGCGATTTCCTGGCGGCTCAGGCTCTCGATCAGTGCTCCTTCCTCGATCGCCAACCGCGCCTGCAACTCATCGGCCCTGGCCTCATAGAGCGCGGCGGACAATTGCTCGGCCGCTCGCTGGTCATGCAGGGCGGCCAACTGCTGCTGGTAGGGCTCGCTGAGCCGATCAAACTGCGCGCGGTATTTATGCGTCACATAGTCCTGCCAGAAATCCCGGGCCAACAGGGCGTGAAACTCCTCGGCAGAGTTGTCCTGGCCAATGATGTGCGTGTAGGCGTCATCCAGCATTTGCTGCGTCACTTGGCCCAGACGGGTAAAGCGCACCCGCTCGGGCTGCCCTGGCAATTGCAGCCGATCCTTGAGGCCGAAGCGATACGCCAGGCCGATCTCCACCTCTTCTCGCAGGCGGTCGATGTGCCGGGACTTATCGGCCGGCGGCACAGCGGGGTCGCTGATAATGTCCTTGCTGCGCTGGATATCGGCACGCGCAAATTTGTCGACCTCGTCCAGGCGGAACAAGCCCTTGGACAGGGTCGCCAACTGCGCCCCCGGCGCCTGTGCGGTGGCTTGCGCCCGCGCCCTGTAGATCAGGGTCCTGACCTCCAGATTGGCGAAGGAGTATGCGGCAAGATCGCAGCAACCGGGCTCGCCGGCCTGGTTGAACAGGTCCTTGCGGTGGTTCTCCGATGGCTCGGTGTTTTCGCTGATGCTGTCGAGCACCTCCCACACGCGACGCTGCAAATCGGCATGCACTGGGCCGGCCGGCATCAGGTTATTGAGTAGCCGGAAGAATGGCTCGGCGCCCGGCTGGCTGCGCAGTTGCGACCACTGAGCGCGCCTCGCGGCCAGTTGCCCCTCGGACATTCCCTGGGTCCAGCGTTGCAACGGTTGCGGTTCGGCCACAGAAGGCCCGGTCAAGCCGCGCTGAGCCGTGATGGGGATGTTCAGCGCGGTTCTCACCAGCTGGTTCGTGTTGGTCGGCGCCAGGCCGGCCTGTACGAGGCGCTGGTCGTAAGCCCTGACCTGTTGCAGGGTTTGCGGGGTCAGCGGATTACCGGATACGTACGTCACGTCATTGACTTGTGCCGAGCGCGCCAACTGCTCGCCGGGCGGTGCAATGACCGAGTCTGGCAGGGTCGTGATGTGATTATTGCGCAGGTCTATCTGATCCAGATTCGGTTGCTCGGCCAAGCCCACGGGCCAGCTGTCAATATTGGTGTTGTTCATACTGAGCCAACGCATGTTGGTAATGCGCGTGAAGTCCGGCGCAAGGCCGAGGGTGTTGTGTTGCAGCCATAGCACGCGCAACGTGACCCGTTCCGACAGGATCCGCGCAGTCTCGCGGGTCAGGCGGATCCGGTTGTTCTGCAAGAACAAGCGGGTCAGGCCGGGCATTTGTCCGAGGGCCAACGGCAGCTCGCGCAACTGGTTGTCCGACATATCCAGCCAGCGCAGATGCCGGAATCGCGCAAGGAACCCTTCCGGCGAAGCACTGAGTTGTGTGTTGCTCAGTTTCAGCGAACCTACATGGCCGAAATCCACATCCAGGTCCGGCAAGTTCGGCAGGTTCAGCCCACTCAAATCCAGCTCCAGGCCAATCGGTTGTCCATCACTGCTGAGCTTTTGCGGGGTCTCACGGCGCCAGGCGGCGAGGATCCGTTGCTGGGCCTGGAGACGGTCGTTCAGATTGTCGGCGTTGGCTTGCCGTTCGCCTGTCCGCACATAGCGCTGGCGTTCTCCGCCCCCCGAAAACGTCCAGGCATTCAACTGTCGCTCCAGGGTGGTAAATTCCGCTTCGAGCCTGGCCAACGTCCCATCGGCTTGCTCGCCCATCAGCGAAACCCACGCCCTCGCTTCGTACGTGCGCTTGTTCGGGTACATACGCCGTATCTTTGCAAGCCTGGGGTTGCCACTGTCAAACGCGCCGTCACGAGCGCTTGAAACCACCGGCGACCGGGCCTCCGCCAGGCGTTCCCAATAGCTCTCGAACTGCTGCCAGTAATCAGCCGGGAACGGGTTGCCCTCAAGCAAGGTGACACCGTTGACCCGGGCGGTTTCTTCGAACTGCTCTGGAGCCGGGTTGAGGTATTGCGCCGGCACCTCGCGCAACAGGTTATGGCTCAAATCGACGACTTCCAGATCGGGGCACGCAAGCAGGCCCGTCGGCCACTGTTCCAGTTGCGCGCCCCTCAGGTTCAGTTGCCTCAAGTGCGGCATCCCACTGAAATCCGGGGTAATGCCCAAGCGGTTGCCGGTGAACCGCAGCGTCTCAAGATCGCCCAGGCCACTGAGCATCCGGGCGCTTTGGGAATTGAGGCGAATGCGGTTGGAGCTCAGGTCCAGCGAGGTAAGGTTGTGCATGTCACCGATGGCTGCGGGTAATTCGGTAAGCCCGCAGCGGCGAATGCTCAAATCCTCGAGCCCGCTGAATTGCTTGAGGAAGGCGTCGCCCTTGGCTGACCATTTGGCCCCATAGATTTCAAGGCTCTGGACATGCCCGAAGTCGGCGCTCAGTGTCGGCAGCTCCAACTTGCGTGGCATCATCAACCGCAGGGTGCGGCTACGCGTACGACGCCAGTGCCCCATGATCTCATTGGCCATACGCGGCGCCGGGGCGTCGATATCCCGCACGCCCGATGCGTCCAATGGCGTCGTGGCCTGGACCCAGGCGTCGAGATCGGCGGCCAGGGTCTTGAATTCCGCTTCCCGGCGGGCCAGCCCTCGCCTGACGTCGCCACCCAGTGACTGGATGAAATTCGTCACTTCATCGTCGCTCAAGGTCGGGTACAGCGTGCGTACCCGGGCCTTTAGCGCCTCCGGCGACGGCCCCACCACGCGGTCCAGCAGCCGCCGGAAGCCACGCCCGCCACCCAACAGGCGCAGCCCCGGTTCAACACTCGGCTTGCGCACCGGGTGCTCCAGCAACACCGTGCGCAGCGGTTGTCGCGGCAGGGGCGCTTGCCCGATGGCGGCCTTCATTTGCAAGGCATCAGTGAAGCCCAGGTTCTGGCGCTCCACACTGGACAACTGCTCCCAAGCGGCGGTGTAGAAGTCCCTGGGCATGGGTGCATCGAAGGCGCCGTTGATCTTGAGCACCAGGGTCTTGCGAATGCTCGAGTCCGGGGAACCGATGGCATCGAGCAGGGTGCCCTCGGCCGAGGATCGACGCAGCTCGACCCGTGTGCCGCGCCGCCAGCCGGGCAAGGTTTCGAGGGTACGCAGGGCCAGGCGCTGGCTGTCGAGGCCGGTCAAGGTGTCCAGGTGCAGGCCTTCATAGGCGCGCGAAACACGGGTTTCCTGCTCGAACCAACGCGCCTGCTCGCGCTGCGTTTCGGGCAGAATCCCGCTGTTGCGAAACGCCTGCAATTGTTCATCGTTCAGGCCGGCAAGTAACTCGGCGGCAATCGACGCCGGCAGCTTGGGGTAAGTGCCCTGGACCAGTCCTACGTCAGGGTCATCGCTGGCGCTCAACGCCTTGTAGCGTTCCTCGACCAACGAGCCCTTGAACGTCTCGACGATAGTGGCGACCGACTCGCGCACCTTGGCGGCCCGCATCGTCAACGACTCTTCGGCAGTGCCGGGGATCGTCATCAGCTTCGGGTCGAGGCCTTGCAAGCTGTGCAGCACCTCCTCGAGCAAATCACCACGGGCCAACTGGCTTTCAGTGACCACCACCACGTGCCGGGAAGCGGTGGTAAAGGCTTGTTCTTCCCACAACACGCGACCGCTGTCGCTCACCACGCGCAGCACGGTATTGGCCGGCAACATGCCACTGCGCCGCATGAACTGCAGTTGCAGTGTCGGGTCTGCCTGGGCGTGAAGCGCCGGGTCGCTGCTGCGCATCTGCTCGACAAAGGTGGTCAGGTCCTGGTGAGCCTTGAAGTGCTGGACGGTGTCTTCAAGCAACAAAGGCACCGGGCCGTGTTCGACATAGGCCTGGCGCAGGGTGTCGTCCTCGATGCCGCTGGCCATGCGCGCCTGCTCCAGGGCCGTCGCGTCGAGCCCGCGCTGCACCAGGCCCAGACGCCGGATCAAGGTCGGCTGGTCCCAGGTCAGGGGCTCCTCGACTTCATGGCTCCAGGCGCCGGCATGGTTATGCTCCAGCAGCGGTTCATAAGCACCAGGGCGGCTGGGATGCTGGATGCGGTATCGCCCGGTCTTGGGTTCCTGGCGCACTTGATAGTAGTCACCTTCATGGGGCAACAGCGTCTGTCCTTTATGGGCATAGAGGCCCAGGGCGTCCGGCTTGGTGTCTGCGGGTAAGTCGACCTGTACCTTGTAGGGCGTCAAGTCAGGGTTCCACAGCCGCTCTTTACCGTCGGGGAGGGTGACTGGCTTGAGTTTATCCACCACGCTCGCCAGCTTGATTTCGGGCACGACCTTGGCACCGGTCTTAAGCAAGGTTGCATTAAGGGCGATACTGGCTAAGTGCGCCCACATGGTCTTCAGGTCGCCTTGCTCGAAAGCCTCGACCCCTTCAAACGCCTCGGCGCACATCTGCAGCACCGCCACCGCCAGCATGATCGGCCCCAGCCCCGGCACCACGAACGCCGCGAGGTTGAATGCGCTGATCACCGCATCGAAGTAACTGGCCAGCCGGTCGAGGCGGGCCTGGCGATCCTCGTCACCGGTGGGCACGGCTACGGCGCGGGCGTCGGCAAGGATCTTGCGCACCTGGGCTTCGCGCAACGGTTGCCACAGGCGGGTGTCGATCAGCTGCTCATCCAGGGGTAAACGCGCCGGCTTGGCGGCCAATGGGTAGTCACCGGCCGCGCCATTGCCGTTGGCGGGTTTGTACAGCCGACTGAACTGTTGAAAGAACACGCCCTGTTCGCGCTGAGGCACGAAACGGCTGAAAAAACGCCGGTAGGACAGGCTGTGCAAGCGGGTCCGGAGGTCGGCCATGAACTCGCCGCTGGAGGCATATTCCTTGAGCGGCTGCTGGGGGTCGTTGGGGATGAACACCACCAGGCGCTCGACCCGATCGCTGTCTTTGCGTTCAGGGCCGATCAGCACGGGCCCGACCAACACACTGCCGAAGATCTTCAGCGCCGCAAACGTCACCGGTTTACCGTCAAGCCTGGCGCTGCCGGGGTCGGTAATGACCTGCTTGAGCATGCGATAGGCATCGGCACTGACGCCCCACTCCGGCGTTTGCACCGCCACCTCGGCACTCAACGCCAATTGCTGGCGCTGATGTTCTTCAAGCTGGCGTTCAAGCGCGTTGCGCTGGGTATCGTCAGCGGGTTGCACGATGTCTTGGATATGTTGCTGATACCGTTTGCCCAGGTCCAGGCTGCGGCACAGTTGGGCAAACTCATGGGCAGGAATGGCCAGCGCATGCGCCTGGATCACACTGGGAGTCGGGATGATGTCGCTGTCGAAGCCGCCCCAGGTGGTGATCACCTGGCAATCGGCGCAGGCCCTGACCTGTTCTTCGTCGGGCGCGAAGTTGGCCAGGGCCGCCTCGAGCAGGGAAACGCCGCGGTATTCATAGCGCTGCGCCGGGTCGCCTTGTTGATCGAAAACAAAGGCACCGTACAAGTCATCGCGACTTTTGAACCCGTACTTGCGTGCGAAATAGACGTTCCGGACATCCAGCTCCAACTTGAAGCGGGTCTTGATCGCGTCCTTGAGCGGCTGCTCGGCAAAGGCCAATACGTCCTCGATCTGGCCCAGGTGCTCGTCAACCTGGTTCAAAGTTTCACGGTAACGGTTATGGCTGTCGGCCAGGTCGGCCTTTTGCTGGGCCGTGGCACTCAGGTACCAGCTGGGCAGTTCCAGTTCGTGGTTGGCGAGTTCTTGCTGGCGCAGGGCGATAGCCTGATTGAACCAGGCGGGCACACGGTCTTTAAGGAAGTCGTAGTGCACGCCCCGAAGGTCAACGTTGAACGTGCCTTCGGGGGTGGGAGTAACGGGTTGCTCTGACATAGCGGGCCATCCATGACGGGTTGTGAAAACACCAACCTATCGAATCGCCCGGCCAGGCAAGCCCTAGCTATTTATCGCCGCTCAAAAATGCTCGCGCGGGTTGAACGCGGCCTTTTGCGCCAGCGCTTGCCACAACGCCTTGACCTCTTCGTCGCTGGTCTTGGGCATGACCGCCTTGAGCTGCACGAACAGGTAACCGCGCTGCCCGGCCTTGTTTGACAAGCCGTGGCCCTTGGCGCGCATGCGCTGGCCGTTCTGGCTGCCGGCGGGCACCTTGAGGTTGATCTTGCCGGTCAGGGTCGGCACCGCCACTTCCGCACCGAGCGCTAACTCCCAGGGTGCCAGGGGCAAATTAATGATCAGGTTTTCGCCATCCACTTCAAACCTGGGGTGCGGCGCAAGCTTGATAATCAGGTACAGGTCGCCGTTGGCGCCGCCACCGATGCCCGGTGCGCCCTGCCCTTTGAGGCGGATGCGCTCGCCGTCGGCTACGCCGGCGGGGATCTTCACGTTCAGGCTCTTGGTGGTGTTGCTGACGTGACGGCCCGAGGCGTCGTATTGCGGCACCTGGAAGTTGATCTGCTTGGACTCGGTGGACAGCGTTTCCTCAAGGTGCACCGTCAGTTGCATCTCCACGTCCTGGCCCTTGCGCCCCGCAGGACGGCGCTGGCCGCCACCGAAAGCGTCGCCACGACCACCGAAGATCGAGCTGAAGAAGTCGGAAAAGTCCTCGGTACCCGCGCCGCCACCGCCGAACCCACCACGGCTCTGCCAGCCCGGTGGCCCCTGGAACGGTTGGCCATGCTGGCCGTATTTGCGCAGCTCATCGTACTCGGCGCGCTTGTCGGCACTTTTAAGCGCCTCATAGGCTTCGGACGCGTCCTTGAATTTCGATTCGGCGTCTTTTTCCTTGCTGACATCGGGGTGATATTTGCGTGCGAGCTTGCGATAGGCCGCCTTGATTTCCTTATCATCGGCCGTCGGCTCTACACCCAGAATCTTGTAGTAATCTTTGAAATCCATCGGCGGTTCACCATCCTTTATCGAGATCGCACTGCCCGGGGCACCACGTGCGCTGGTTTGCACCTGTGGAGGGTGGTGGCCTGGGGGTACGTCAAAGTGTTATCGGCATCAGCCGTATGCACCAGATGTGGGGGCAAATCCCGCACTTTCAAGCGTGATTTAACGGATAGTCGGCCTACGCAAGCGCCTGCGACTGACATACACTGCGCGGCCGTTTTTCAACCGGAACCCGATAGACATGAAAAACCCATCCCCAGCCCGTGCCTGCGGTATCGACTTCGGCACGTCCAACTCCACCGTCGGCTGGATCCGCCCCGGCGAGGAGACGCTTATTGCGCTGGAGGACGACAAGATCACCTTGCCGTCGGTGGTGTTCTTCAACTTCGAGGAGCGTCGCCCGGTGTATGGCCGCCTGGCCCTGCACGAATACCTGGAAAATTACGAAGGCCGGCTGATGCGCTCGCTCAAGAGCCTGCTGGGTTCCAAGCTGATCAAGCACGACACCAGCGTATTGGGTACGGCCATGCCGTTTACCGACCTGCTGGCGCTGTTTATCGGCCAGCTCAAGAGCCGTGCCGAGGCTACTGCCGGTCGTGAGTTCGAGGAAGTGGTACTGGGCCGCCCGGTGTTTTTCGTCGATGACGACCCCATGGCCGACCAGGAAGCCGAGAACACCCTGGTGGACGTGGCGCGCAAGATCGGTTTCAAGGACATTTCCTTCCAGTACGAACCGATTGCGGCGGCGTTCGACTACGAGTCCACCATCGAGAAAGAAGAGCTGGTGTTGATCGTCGACATCGGCGGCGGTACGTCAGACTTCTCCCTGGTGCGCCTGTCCCCGGACCGCCGACACAACGACAACCGCCAGAGCGACATCCTCGCCACCGGCGGCGTGCACATCGGCGGTACCGACTTCGACAAGCAACTGTCCCTGGCCGGCATGATGCCGCTGTTCGGCTATGGCAGCCGCATGAAAAGCGGCGCCTACATGCCCACCAGCCACCACATGAACCTGGCTACCTGGCACACCATCAACTCGGTGTACTCACAGAAATCCCAGCTGGCCCTGGGCAGCATGCGCTACGACATCGAAGACACCGGCGGCATCGACCGCCTGTTCAAGCTGATCGAACAGCGCGCCGGGCACTGGCTGGCGATGGAAGTTGAAGAAACCAAGATCCAACTGACCCACGAAGACAGCCGCCATGTGCTGCTGGATCGGGTCGAGCCGGGGTTGAGCGTGGACCTGAGTCGCACCTTGTTCGAATCCGCCATCGACGGCCTGCTCGAACGCGTGCGCAACAGCGTGACCCAGTTGCTCACCGATGCCTCGATAGACGTGGCCCAGGTGGATACGGTGTTCTTTACCGGCGGTTCCAGCGGCATCCCGGCACTGCGCCACAGCATCTCGGCAATGCTGCCGAATGCGCGGCATGTGGAAGGCAATATCTTCGGCAGTATCGGCAGCGGTTTGGCGATCGAGGCCAGCAAGCGCTACGGCAACTGACCTGCTCCGATCTCGCCAACACTGCGATCAAATGTGGGAGGGGCACCGCCCCTCCCACATTTTGGCCTGCGTACATCCGAAAAAACGCAGGGTAGCTTCGATGGACGTAATGGACGCTGGTTGAGTCCGCAAGCGGCCTAATCCTGCTTGTCATAGTTGACCGCAAAAGGAGATTTCAACGGCACTGCTAGTGCGCCCTGAAGGGGAACCGTATGACTCAATCTTCTTAACCACATCCATACCTTCAACGACCTTGCCAAACACCACATGCTTGCCGTTAAGTTGAGGAGTCGCAACGGTGGTGATAAAAAACTGACTACGGTTGGTATTCGGGCCATTGTTGGCCATGGACAACAGGCCTGGCCCGTCGTGGTTCAACGTAAAATTTTCATCTGCGAATTTCTCACCGTAGATCGACTTTCCTCCGAACCCATCGCCTCGGGTAAAGTCCCCACCTTGAAGCATGAAATTTGGGATTACCCGGTGGAACTTCGACCCCGCGTACCCAAACCCGTGCTCCCCCGTGCACAAGGCTCGGAAATTCTCAGCGGTTTTCGGAACAACGTCAGCGAAGAGATTCATGACAACTCGCCCAGCCGGAACGCCGTCGATACTCACGTCGAAATAAACTCGTGGATTGCTCATAGGTTTACCTTTTCCTTTTCAATTAATTGAAAAGCAGGAAAACCCCATGATTTTCCTTACTTCTCATTGGCACTCAAGAAAAGATAAAAGCTCCTGTCCTGCCTGCAACCTGTGAAAGCTGACAGTTTCTTAGACGGTTTGGCGATCATTTTTATAACGCCATTCGCTAAACCGTCCCGCCCAGCTATGCGGGCATTGAGGACGTACGATCCCTTCCCCACCTTCGAAGTGTGGGTTGTCTATGCCGTCGCAAGAATGAAGATCCGTTTGAACGGAAACAGCGTATGCCCATCCCTCTCCGGCGGGTAACGCTGGTGCACTCGCGCCAGGTATTGCTCCAGGAATCGTCGTCGCTCCTGCTCATTCAATGCCAGCAGCACAGGCCGCAGTGCCGAGACTTTGACCCAGTCAAAAATCGGCGACTGGCCCTCGACGACCTGTAGATGCTCGGTCTCCCAGATATCCAGGCCAGTGGTCAACGGCGCCAGCAAACGGTAATAGCGCTCCAGCGACAGCACCGGGCGCTCGGCCATGCACTGCCGAAGCTGCGGTGTACCCAGTGGTGCGTTATCCAGACCACCGTGTTCAAGGGTCTCGAGCATCAACGCGTACCAGGGCGCGTCCCGCCAATCAGGCATGTGAGCCGCCAGGCAACCGCCGGGGCGCAGTTGTGCCAACAAGCGTGGCAACAAGGTTTCATGCCCGTTGATAAAGTGCAGCACGGCGGCAGCGAACAACAGGTCCGCAGGCTGCTCGGCCTGCCAATGCTGCACATCGCACCTGTACCAGAGCGCCTTGATCGGCAGGTAGCTGGCCTCGCTGAGCATTTGCGAGGAGCTATCGATGCCGATCAACTCTGCCTCGGGCCAACGCTTGGCCAACAGTTGGGTGGCGATGCCGGTCCCGCATCCCAGGTCATAGATGCGCCGGGGCTGCTGGGAGGTCATGCGGTCCAACAGTTCCAGCACCGGGCGCTCGCGCAGGCGGGCGAATTGAAGATAGGCCTGTGGATCCCACCGAGTTGTAGCAGGCCCTGCCGTTGACGGCTTGGGTTTGTTGATCATGACTTAATCCATTAGGTCAGTTAGGGCGTAAGGCTCAGGCAGGCAAGTTAGCCTGCATCAGCTCACAATTGTCGCCCGAGGACGTTCAACGTCCTGAGTGCCAGCGCCACGCCGCGCCGGGTGTCCGGCTCACGCAGCAACGACAGCAAGCCATAGAGGCTGGGCGGAGTCTCTTCAGCCTGAGTCTGCGCCGTGGCCATGCGCGCCGCGTTGCCGACGTTCCAAGACACAGCCGTGGCCTGTTCAAACAGCAGCGCCAGTTTCTCCACCATGGCGCCATCGAGCATGTCCACCAGATCGGACACCAACGCCAGCACATCGACAACATTGTCCATACGGCCACTGTCCAGCAGCGGTTGTAGCTTGGTAAGCAACGCCTCAAGCCCGGCGTTATGCCCGGGCAACGTATCAGCAACATCCATGACGTTTAGAACCTCCGTGTGTCAGATCAAAGCATTCCGCGCGCCACGGCCCAGTACAGGCCACGATTGAAACCGGTGCGCAGCAGGCCGCCGAGCTTGCTCGGCGGAGTTGGCAGAACGTCATGGGCGTAGTCGTACCACAGCGGCATTCCGGCATTCAGCCCCATCTGCGCCACCGCCTGCACGCGCCCTTCGTATACCGAGTTGGGAGCGCCCAGCCGAATCTCGGCGGTGATGTTATTGGCGATCACCGGCGCCTGGTTATGACAGGCGCCTCCGGCCTTGCTGATGGGCAAGTCGACCGTGTCGCCGATGACGTACACCCCTTGCAACCCATAGACCTGCAGCGTTTCATGATTAGTCGGCAGCCAGCCTTCGTCATTTTCAGCCTGGGAGACGCCGCTTTCGAGCACCACATCCACGGCACGAATCGGCGGGGTCGCCATCAGGATATCGAAAGGCTGCTCCTCACCCTCTTCGGAGTAGGCAATACGGCGCTCGGCGTCGACCCTGCCCAAGGTGAAGTCGCGCTGGAAACGGATATTCCTCTGCTCGAAAATACCCGGCAGGGCCTCCCCTACCGGACGCTGCATGAACAGGCAGTTGCGCAAAAGCTGGGCGACGCTGGGGTAGGTGTAAATGATTTCAACTTTGTCGCGCACACCTCGACGCCGCAACAAGTCGTCCAGCATCAGGGTAGTTTCCACCGGGGCGATGCCGCATTGGTGAGGTACGTTTGGCGTCTTTGGAAAAGAAACGCTGATGAAAATCCGCCCCCGCTCAATCGTATTCAGGCGCTCGGCCAACCGCCGGGCTGCCGCGTAATCGTAGAAATGATCACCCGCCTCCTTGAGGCCCTCGATACGTTCGGGTGCAGGCACGCAACCGGTGGCGATCACCAGGAAATCGTAGCCGTAGCGCTTGCCACTGCGGGTATGCAGGTGCTGGCCGGCAAAGTCGAAGCGCGTGACCTCATCAACCCGGAAGTCGATTTCCGGGCGCAGCAATGAGCGTTCGGGGCGCTTCAACTCTTCGTCGAAGAACTGATTGAAGGCCACGTACATGAATGCAGGCTTATAGAAATGATCGGGCGAGTTCGACAGCAAGGTAATGCATACCGCGCCGCGCAGGATTTCCGAATAAAGCTTGGTGACCAACTGGTTGGCGAGCATCGTGCCGCCAACGCCGCCACCGACAATTACAATGTGCTTGCTCACGCGTCCCCTCCCTGGTTCAGACAACCTCCCTCGGGGAGTTAGCCTCATCCAAGCAGGTGCAAAGCACCACTGTGAGAACTTACAGTTTCAAGACATCTTCGGCATAACGTTTATCGCAATCGGCTATTTGCCCGAGTGCCCGGCCTCAAACCATGCCGCCAAGCTTCAATTCGCTCTTGAGGTAGGCATAGTAAATCGGCCCCGCCACCACCCCCGGCAAACCAAACGCCGCTTCGAACACCAGCATCGCCAACAACAACTCCCACGACTTGGCACTGATCTGCCCGCCAACGATGCGTGCGTTGAGGAAGTACTCGACCTTGTGGATCACAATCAGATATCCCAGCGCCGCCACCGCCACCCAGATCGACAGCGACAGCGCGACGATGGTGATCAGGGTGTTGGACATCAGGTTGCCAATCACCGGCAACAGGCCGAGCAGGAAGGTCAGCACGATCAGGGTTTTTGTCAGCGGCAGGTGGATGCCGCACAACGGCAGCACCACCGCGAGGAACACCGCGGTGAAGGCGGTATTGAGCGCAGCGATTTTGATCTGGGCGAAGACGATGTTGCGAAACGCCTGGACCAGCAGGTGCAGGCGATCGAACAACGCGGCGGCCAAAGGTTTGCGCTTGGTCAGGTCGGGCACGCGCTGCAGCGCGATGATAGCGCCGAGCACCATGCCGATCAGCAAGGTAACGAACATGTGGGCTGCGTCTTTGCCCACCAATTGCAGTTCGCTCAGGTGCTTGCTCAGCCAATCGCCGATAGCCACGCGAAACTCGGCGGCACTGGCGGGCAGGTAGGCATCGATAAACGGCGGCAATTGGCCGCGTGCGCGGTCGACCACGCCCATGAATTTGTCGAGGGACGCCCCGGGATTTTCCGCTTCGTGGAGCAGGAAGCTGATGGCGCCGGCGAATATCAGGGTCAGCACGCTGACGATCAGGGTGCCCAGCAAGGCCACCGCCAGCCAGCGTGCGCGCCGGCCTTCGATCAGGCGTTGCAGTTGCGGGGTGAGCATGTTGACCAGTTCATAGACCAACAGGCCGGCCAGCAGGCTGGGCAGCAATTTGAGCGGCAGCACCAGCAGCAACCCGCCGAAAATGATGATGTAGCTGGACAGCAACAACACATGACGCTGAGAAAACGTTGGCATACAGCCTCAAAACGAACGGCGTAAAAGGATGTTGTAGGAGCGAGCTTGCTCGCGAAAAACGAAAGGGCGCCTCGTTTAGTCTGGGTGCCCGCGTGATCGTTCACGTTTTTCGCGAGCAAGCTCGCTCCTACAAAGGGGCTGTGTGCGAGTGTCGCAGCCTTCTATGGCCCGGGGCTATTATTTCTTCAGGCAGGTGCTCATGAATGTTTTACGCGCATCGCCGGTCAACGCTTTGGTTTTAGCCGACGCATTGCAGTCTTTCATCTTCTGCTGCTGCGGCGTCAGGGTCTTGGCATCGTTGGCCGCTGGCGCCGACAGGCAGGTCTTCATGAAGGCCTTGCGGTCATCGCCTTTAAGGGTCTTGGTTGTGGCCTCGGCATTGCAGGTGGTCATTTTGTTCTGCTGGGCGGTAGCGGCAAAACCCTGGGAGCACAGCAGCAGGCCCATCATCAACAACGGAATACGCAGCATCTTCATGGAGTTTTCTCCCTGTTACCGTGCCGACGGGCACGGCCTACCTGGCAGTGTAGTCAAAACCTGTTACAACTTCAGCGACCACGTATATTCGAACGCCGGTACTGCTCCGGCGTGCAGCCGGCGTGACGCTGGAACATGGCGATAAAGGCCGAGGCGGTGCTGTAGCCCAAGTCAAACGCCACATGTTGCACGCTGCGCTCACTGTCCAGCGCTTCGATGGCCGCCAGGTAGCGCAGGCGCTGGCGCCATTCGCCAAAGCTCATACCCAGTTCGCGCACAAACTGGCGCGCCAGGGTGCGCTCGCTGACATGCACCTGCTCGGCCCATTGCACCAGCGGGCGATTGTCTCCCGGTTGCGCTTGCATGCCTTCCAAGACACCGAGCAGCCCAGGGTGGCGGGCGTAGGGCAAGAAACCGTCGTGAATCGGCGCCTGTTTGAGCTGGTCCACCAGCACCTGGGCCAGGCGAATATCGGCGTCGGCCTGCGGGATATTCACGTCACGCTGGGCGAAATCACTGAGGATGGCCTTGAGAATGTCGCTGATCGCCAGGGTGCATGGGGTTTGCGGCAGTTGCTCACAGAGCGCCGGCGCCAAGCCCACCGAGCGATACACGATCGCCTGGGCGTTGTAGGAGCTGTGCTCGGTATCCGGCGGAATCCATACCGCGTACTGCGGCGGCGACATAAAGCGGTTGCCGGCGACCTCCATGCGCATAACGCCATTGGCCGAATAGTCCAGCGAGCCCCAGCCATGCCGGTGCGGGGTGCACTCGGTATCCGGAGCGAACTCGGAGTAGCGGAAGTACACTGGGCTGGGCAAGCTGGGGAAATCCGCGAGACGTACGGTATGTCTGGGCATGTTGTCTGGATTCAGAGGTCGGTTGTCTGGTTCGCAGTATAGGCTTCGATACAGACAGAGGATAATCGCGCCTCGTCAATACACTGGATTCTTTCAATGCAATACGCGTATCCGCTGCTGGCCATCTTTATCTGGGCCGGCAATACCGTGGTCAACAAATTGGCCGTAGGCTCAATCTTCCCGGCTGAAATCGGCTTTTACCGCTGGCTGTTCGCTGCACTGCTGTTCACTCCGTTCATGTTCAAACCGGTCGTTGCCAACTGGGCGCTCATCCGCCCGAACCTGGGCAAGATCTTCATCCTCGGCGTTTTGGGCATGGCGGTGTATCAAAGCCTGGCCTATTACGCGGCCACGCTGACCAGCGCCACCAATATGGGCATCATCCTTTCACTGATGCCGCTGATGGCCCTGACCGCCGCCATCATCAGCCTGGGCCAACGCCTGACCTATGGCGCACTGACCGGTGCAGTGCTGTCATTCGCCGGCGTAGTGGTGGTGGTGTCGTCCGGCAGCCTCGGTGCACTGCTGCAACACGGGGTCAACCTGGGCGACGGCATGATGCTCATCGCCACGCTGGCCTATGCCATCTACAGCACCCTGCTGAAAAAATGGCAACTGCGCCTGCCGCCGTTGGTGCTCTTGTATTTACAGGTGCTGGTGGCGGTGGTGGTGCTGTTCCCGCTGTATCTGTTCTCGGCCAAGGCGGGCCTGGGCTGGGCGAATATTCCGCTGGTGCTGTACGCCTGCCTGCTGGCTTCGATGCTGGCGCCGCTGGCGTGGATGCACTCGGTGAAGACGCTTGGGCCGAGCCGTACCACGCTGTTCTTCAACCTACTGCCGTTGATTACCGCGCTGATTGCAGCGGTGGTGCTCAAGGAAGAGTTGGCGCTGTATCACTTGGTGGGCGGCTTGCTGACCTTGGGTGGGGTGATCCTGTCGGAGCGCTGGACCACGCCGGTCACAGCCACTCATGACACATCCTGTTAAATCCGATAAAACTTTTCGCCTGGCCCGGGACTCACAACCTATAGCGATCACGCCGGCAGAGCGTGGCGTACAACCGGATTAGCCCCAGGAGATTGAAATGACTGAAGCACACTTGACTGACATTGCGACCCTGCGCAGCCGCGCCCGCCAGAATGTCGAAAACGGTGCCGTGACCGAAGGCTACGACGCCGACCGTCAGGAGATCATCCGCCTGCTCAACGAGTCGCTGGCCACCGAACTGGTCTGCGTGTTGCGCTACAAGCGTCACTACTTCATGGCCAACGGCCTGAAAGCCAGCGTTGCCGCCGATGAGTTCCTGGAACATGCCACCCAGGAAGCCGAGCACGCCGACAAACTGGCCGAGCGCATCGTGCAACTGGGCGGCGAACCGGAGTTCAACCCCGACCTGCTGTCGAAGAACTCCCACGCCCAATACGTGGCAGGCAACTCGCTCAAAGAGATGGTCTACGAGGATCTGGTGGCCGAGCGTATCGCGGTGGACAGCTACCGTGAAATCATCCAGTACATCGGTGATAAGGATCCAACTACCCGCCGTATCTTCGAAGACATCCTGGCTCAGGAAGAAGAACACGCCGATGACATGGCGGATATTCTGCAGGACCTGTAATCAGCAACACAGCAGTCCCCCTGTGGGAGGGGGCTTGCTCCCGATAGCGGAGTGTCAGTCGAATTAGATATTGACTGAACCACTGCTATCGGGGGCAAGCCCCCTCCCACATTTGGTTTCAGGTGTAGTCAGCTATTTCACGGTTTTCGGCGCCTTGCCTTCCTTCATCTGTTGCAGCAAAGGCGCGCACTGATTCGGCTCATCGCCGCTCGGTGCCACCAGCGCCAGCAACCCGGCAGCCGGGCCGGCAATAACGCCCAAGGCCACCATGCCGGCGCCGCGCAGGGCCAGGGGAATGGCTTTCACGCCAGCATTGGGCTTAATGAATGGCCCGTTGACGTACAGCGGCGAGCGCAGCGAAAACAAGCGAAAGCCCTTGGACTCCGGTGTGATGGTCAGGTCCAACTGCTCCGTTGCCATGTTCGCGGTGCCATCGATGTAGATGATGGCGTTCTCGGTATCGAACACAAACAACCGCGTGGTCGCCAAGCCCGTCTTGATGCCGAAGTCCGCCGCCGCGCAGTTGATCTTCACTTCCTTGTCGCCGAACAGGCGGCCCACCACGTAGTTGCCCACATTGAGCCCGGCGATTTCCATCAGGCCTCGGCTGATGGCGCCGTCGTTGATCAACATCTTCAGGTCACCGTTGGAGGTGCCCAGCAGCGCCGCCACGGAATTACCACGTCCGGATATATCGGCGTCGCCGTTGAGTTCACCGAAGCTGGTTTTCATCGGTTCAAAGCTGGGGAACAACTGCTTGAGTTTGAAGTTACGCGCCGTCAACTTGGCGCGGCCTTCCATCGGCGTGGTGCGCCCGTTCAAACGAATCTGCGCGTCGAGCTTGCCACCGGCCACGCCGAAACGCAGCGGTTCCAGGCTCAGTTGGCCATCGTTGAGCACCAGGTGCGTATAGAGGTCGGTGAAGGGCAGGTCGGCACTGTGCACGATGCGCTTGCCGGTGAACTCCACGTCGGCATCCATGACACTCCAGCGCTCGGTGCGGAACTCTTCCACCGGCAGCACCTTGGTCGCCGGTTGCTTGCTCTCCCCGCCTCGAGCCTTTTGCTTGGCATTGGAATCAGCGCCGACCAAGGGCGCCAGGTCATCCATGAGCAACTGGTTGGACACCAGCGCGCCGCTGAGCTTGGGCCGCGGCTGGCTGGCGACATAGGCCAGGTCGCCGTGGATATCGCTGTTGCCGATCTTGCCGTTGAATTTTTCGTAGCGGAAAGAGGCGCCGCTGGCTTCATGCAGCTTGGCGATCAGGCGGCCATCGGTGGAATAGGCCGGCGAGTCCGGCAGGGTGACGCCGGTCAGGGGGTACAGGTTGCCCAGGCTGCTGCCCGAGAGTTTCAGGCGCAGGTCCAGGGCGCCGAGGTTCAGCGGGTCAGTCAGGGTGCCGGCCAGGGCGATGCTGGTGTCGGCGACTTTGACCTGGGCTTGCAGTGGGAACGGCTTGGCCGCGTCCTGCAATGCCAGCAGGCCGCCGATCTTGCCGGTAGCGGCGAGTTTCTGGCCGTGATATTGGCCTTTGACCTTCAGGCCGAACGCATAGTCCTGGGGCGCCGAGCCTTTTTCCAAAGCCTTCTTGGCATCGGCGTCGCCGACGATCTCGCCGAATGGGATCGGTTTGCCCAACGGGTCGATGATCACATCGAGCTGGGTTTTGAGGGTTTGATCGTCAAGGGTCACATAGCCCTTGTCGAAGCCGATGGCACCAATGTCCACCACCCAGTTGGAGGGCTCGGCGTCGGGATCCTTCGGATCGAACTTGAAGGTCCAGTTGGCGCGGCCATCGGCCAGGCGCTGCAACTGCGCACTGGGTTCGGTAAGGTCGATACGCGGGATCACTACGCGCTGCACCAGCAAGGCCAGGGGCGAAATACGCAGCTCGACCTTCTTGAGCGTAACCATCTGCGGTTGCTTGGACCAGTCGGGGTTGCCCAGGGTCAGGTCTTCGGCGATCACATGGGGCCACGGCACCCAGGCGCGCCAGCCGCCTTCATCAGGCTCACGCTGCCACACCACCGCAAGGTTGCCGTTGATGGCGAACGGGCGATGCAGCTCCTCGGAAACCTTGGCATTAAGTGGCGGTTTGATGCGATTCCAGTCGAAGAACACCAGGATCAAGACCACCATGGCAATTAACAGAACGAAGCTGGCGCAGCTCCAAGCGACGATTTTACGAGTGCGCGTCATTGCACAGGACTCCTGAATACGACTGGCTGAGCTACCCCTCTAGAGCAGCCTATAAGACTACGACTGGCAAACCGCCCGGGGGTTTAACCCGATGGCTGATTTAGTCGCAAAAAGCCACTTTCCTGATCGAACGGACAGATTCCGATCATCACCGGCGCACCATTGTTACCCAAGTTCGTGTCGAAAATACCCACCCCGGTGCAAAACCGCGTGCTTGAGAGGCTCGATCTAGAGCCTTTGCAGGGAACAATCAATTCTGTTGATTATTACCATTGTGTTTATGAACTTTTATATCGACTTATCAAGAGTAGCATTAGCCCTGTACCCACTTTATCGCCCTCCCAAGGAGCAACCATCATGAAACGTCAATTACTCGCTACCGTCCTGTTATCTGTCCTGGCTTCCAGCGCTTTTGCCCTGCCGGCCGCCGAACAGGCCACCCCACAGAATAAAGCCCAGGCCATGCAAACCAGCCAGACCGTGGCTCGCAGCGGTTCGCAAGAAGACGAAAACCGTGATTACGCCAAAGGCGCCGTGGCTGAAAATGGCTACAACCGCCTGCAAGAGAAAGGTCTGGTCGAAGGCGGTGCTGAACAAGCCAACAAACGCGCCTACACCGAAGGCGTTGCTGAAGGCGGTGCCGACCGTCTGCAAGAACTGCATCAAGCACAGAGCTAAGCCTGTGGTGGCCCAGAAAAAAGCCCGATCTGCCGATCGGGCTTTTGCTTTTATATAGACCGCATCACGCCCCGCCCCTGCCAAGTTCGACGCCGGCAAAGCGCTTTTGCTAGAGTGCGTCGCTGTACTTGCCGACAAAGCCCATTCGCTCATGCTGCCCCGTGCCGAACAGAAGCAACAGACCCGCCTCGCCTTGATGGACGCAGCCCGCCATCTGATGGAGTGTGGCCGTGGGTTTGGCAGCCTGAGCCTGCGCGAAGTGGCCAAGACGGCCGGTATTGTGCCCACCGGTTTTTATCGCCACTTTGCCGACATGGATCAGCTTGGTTTGGTCTTGGTCAGCGAAGTCGGCCAGACCTTCCGCGCCACGATTCGCCTGGTGCGCCACAACGAGTTCGTGATGGGCGGAATTATCGATGCCTCCGTACGGATCTTTCTCGATGTGGTCTCGGCCAACCGTTCACAATTCCTGTTCCTGGCCCGTGAACAGTACGGCGGTTGCCTGGCGGTACGCCAGGCCATCGCGGCCCTGCGCGAAGACATCACCCGCGACCTGGCGGCCGACCTGACGCTGATGCCCAAGTTGCAGCACCTGGACCCAGAGGGTTTGCATGTAATGGCCGACCTGATCGTCAAAAGTGTGTTCGCCACCCTTCCCGACATCATCGACCCACCGGCCCATGCCCTGCCGGCTCACCTCACGCCCCAGGCAAAAATCACCCAGCAACTGCGCTTTATCTTTATCGGCCTCAAGCATTGGCAGGGGCTGGGCAGTACCGAGTAAGCCCTCAGCCGGCCTTATGAAAACGCTTGGCCGTGGTGTAGTTCTTGCTCCAGTACTTATTGCTCAACGAATCTATACGCACATGTTTGCCGGTTCGCGGTGAATGAATGAACTTGCCTTCGCCGATATACAGCCCGACATGACTCACCTGCCCTCGCCCGTTGCCCTTGAAAAATACCGCATCGCCCGGTTTTAACGCTGTGCGCTTTATGGTCGCGGCAGTGGAGCGGTGCATCGCTGCCGTCGTGCGTGGCAGCTGAATATTGGCTTGGGTCTTGAACAGATAGACCAGGAAACTGCTGCAATCAAATCCCTGCTCGGCAGACGTACCGCCCCACTTGTAGGGGGTGCCGAGCAATTGATGGGCTCGGTCGATCACATCGTCCACCGAAGATTTGGCATGGGTTGAAGCAAAGGTAGGCGACTGTTGAAGATTGGCCGAAGCTGACGAGATGAAACACGACAGGCCGACAATGACTGAACAGATAAATGACTTGAACATGATGAATATCGCGGTGAATTAAACACGGCGCGAATCTTAAAGAACCATCACGTAAGCCCATGAAGGCGGATTCTTGCATCTGTGTAGGATAATTCCCTAAAAATGCAATGGATAATTGGATGAAAGAAGCTTCATACAATCCAAGGCCTCTTTCAGGAAAAGCGCCCTTTTCCAGTGCTATAACCAAACATACGCACCAAATTGAAACAACCATACAACCCGTGTATGCCCCATCCAGGCTCCACAACCCGTACCGACAGGCAATTCCTACGGCTATAGCGGGTTGGCAAGCCCCTTGCTCTAGCACTGCTATTGCTCATAGCTGGAAGCCTACTGATGCTGGTGATCCACCGCCGAATCGCCTCCCAAGCCCTCTGGGCCGCTGAGTTGCTGCTGAACTTCGAAGCCCGCAGCAAAAGCCGCCTGCGCTGTTTCAGTGCCGACGGTGAAGACGTCGGCCTGTTTCTGGAGCGTGGTCAGCCACCGCTGCACGACGGCGAATTCCTACAAGCCGAAGACGGACGTGTCGTACGCGTTCGCGCCAGACCTGAACAGCTGCTGCACGTCACTTGCCGCAACGCGTTTGAACTGACCCGCGCTGCCTACCATCTGGGTAACCGCCATGTGGCCCTGCAAGTCGGCGACGGCTGGCTGCGTCTGCTTGACGACTACGTGCTCAAGGCGATGCTGGAACAGTTGGGTGCCGACACCCAGACCATCGAGGCGCCATTCCAGCCTGAGCATGGCGCCTACGGCGGCGGCCATCATCACTCGCGCCATGGCGACGAAGACTTCAACTACCCGCCCAAACTGCACCAGTTCGGCGTACGTCTATGAACCCAGCCTGGGCGCTGTTGCGCCTGGCCAGTCCACAATTGCCGATTGGCGGCTACAGCTATTCCCAGGGTTTGGAAATGGCCGTGGACAATGGTCACGTACAGGATGCCGCGAATGCACGGCGCTGGATCAGCGATCAGTTGCTGCTCAATCTGGCGCGCTTCGAAGCACCCCTGTTGCTCGCCCATTGCCGTGCTGCCGCTGCACTGGACTGGGCCGCACTGGCGCAGTTGTGCGAAGAACATCGTGCCAGCCGCGAGACCCGCGAGCTGTATCAGGAGAGCCGGCAGATGGGCTATTCCCTGCAACAACTGCTCACTGGCTTGCCGGAACTGGACAGTGCCGCCCGTGAGTTCCTTGCACAACGCGGCGAACCGCACCTGGCCCTCGGCTGGGCCCTGGCCGCCCGCGCCTGGCGTATCAGCCCTGAGGACGCCCTCGCCGCCTGGCTGTGGAGCTGGCTGGAAAATCAGTTGGCGGTGTTGATGAAAACCCTGCCCCTCGGCCAGCAAGCCGCACAACGTCTGACCAGCGAACTGTTGCCGCTGCTGCAACAAGCCCAGCAAGACGCCGAACGCGTCGACCCCAAGCATTTGGGCAGCGCCGCCTTTGGCCTGTCCCTGGCGTGCATGGCCCACGAGCGCCAATACAGCCGCCTGTTCCGATCCTAGGATTTTTTTGGAGAACCAGATATGAACACCCAACCCCTGCGCGTCGGTATCGGTGGCCCGGTGGGCTCCGGCAAGACCGCCTTGACCCTGGCCCTGTGCCTGGCGCTGCGTGATCGCTATAACCTGGCGGTGGTCACCAACGACATCTACACCCGCGAAGACGCCGATTTTCTGGTACGCAACCAGGCCCTGGCGCCCGAGCGCATCATCGGCGTGGAAACCGGCGGTTGCCCGCACACCGCGATTCGCGAAGACGCCTCGATCAACCTGGAAGCCGTGGACCAGCTCAACCGCCGCTTTCCGGGCCTTGACCTGATTCTGGTGGAATCCGGCGGCGACAACCTGTCGGCCACTTTCAGCCCGGAACTGTCGGACCTGACCATCTATGTGATCGATGTGTCCGCTGGCGACAAGCTGCCACGCAAGGGCGGGCCCGGTATTTGCAAATCCGACTTGCTGGTGATCAACAAGATCGACCTGGCTCCGCTGGTGGGTGCCTCGCTGGAACTGATGAACAGCGACACTCAGCGCATGCGCAACGGTAAACCCTTTGTGTTCAGCAACCAGAAAACCGGGGTCGGCCTGGAGGAGATCGTCGCCTTTATCGAACGCCAGGGCCTGCTGACCGCTGCCTGATCAACCTATAAGGAACCTGTTCATGAGCCTCAACAAATTCCTCGCCGCGGCCACGCTGCTGCTCGTCCCTGCCCTTGCCTTCGCCCACCCGGGCCACGGCGACAACGGCCTGGTGGCCGGTATTAGCCACCCGCTGGGCGGCCTTGATCATTTGCTGGCCATGGTGGCGGTCGGTCTATGGGCGGCGCAGCAACAAGGCAATGCACGTTGGGCGCTGCCTTGTGCCTTCGTTGGCACCATGTTGATTGGCGGGGTGCTGGGCTTTGAAGGGCTGCAATTGCCGGCACTGGAAAGCGGGATTGCGGCGTCGGTGCTGGCGTTGGGCCTGGCGGTGGCATTGGCAGTACGGCCGCCGCTTTTCGTAGCCGTGGGTGCTACGGCGTTGTTTGCGTTGTTCCATGGTGTTGCCCATGGTCTGGAATTGCCGGACATGACCAGCCCTTGGGCGTATGCCGCTGGGTTTGTGGGAGCGACTGCGGTGTTGCATGCCTTGGGCTATGCCGTTGTGCGCTTTCTGCCGGTTGCGGCGGCGCCCTTGGTGCGAGTGGCCGGGGCGGCTTCGGCGGCGACTGGGGTTTGGTTGTTGGCGGGGTGATTTGCGGCGCTGCTGAAGGCGCCATCGGGGGCAAGCCCCCTCCCACACTTGACTGTATTCACAAATCAAAATGTGGGAGGGGGCTTGCTCCCGATGGCGGTAGCGCAGACACCACAGTTGCCAAGCCTGCTACCATGCGCGCCTACACCCCTGCCGTGACGACGCCAGCCAATGCCCAGCGCTTCCCCCCCTTCCTTGAACA
The DNA here is from genome assembly GCF_036704165.1 of Pseudomonas khavaziana. Lineage (NCBI taxonomy): Bacteria > Pseudomonadati > Pseudomonadota > Gammaproteobacteria > Pseudomonadales > Pseudomonadaceae > Pseudomonas > Pseudomonas khavaziana. Next base: position 850,947 of record NZ_CP129946.1, on the reverse strand, counting down.
CCGTGCTCACGCACTTCCACGACCTGATCGTCCCCCTATGGCAAGGCCCAGGCTGGAATGCCGACCTGGCACTGCCCTTCGAGGCGCTGGACGCCGATCACCAGCCGCTGCCCCCGCAACGCTACCGCGCCATGGCCTGCGCCCGTCAGTTGTATGTGTTCGCCAGCCTGATCGGCGAGCCCGGGGCGGGCTTTGCCGAAGAACGCGCGGCGGCGCTGTTCCGTTCCCTGCAACGGCACTTCCATGATGCCGAGCACGGTGGCTGGTTCTACAGCATCGACCCGGCCGGCCAACCGCTGGACAAACGCAAAGACCTCTATACCCACGCCTTCATCATCTTTGCCTGCGCCCATTACTGGGCCAAGGTGCGTGAACCGTTGGTGGAATCGGTACTAAATGCCGCCCTGGAAGTGGTCGCCCAGCGCTTTGCCACGAACGATGGCTTGTATGAGGCCGTGCTGGAGCGCAACTGGGCCTCGCTGGGCTCAGGGCCATTGCAGAACCCATTGATGCACCTGGCCGAAGGCTTCCTTGCGACCCTCGCAGTGCGTGAGGATGCCGAAGTACAGGCGGCCCTGCTGGCGTTGGCGACGGCCATGCAGCAACGCTTCATCGACCGCGAGCATGGCGTGATGATGGAAAAACCGCTGGGAGCTGTGGATAACTGGTTTGAGCCGGGGCACCAGTTCGAATGGTTCTTTTTGCTGGAATCGTCAGAGGTGCTGCGCGGCACACCGCTGCATGCGTCACTGACACGGGCGTTTGCCTATGCCGAAGAAATGGGTGTGGATAAATCGAGCGGTGCGGTCAGTGGCATGCTTGCGCTGGATGGCGCGGTGCGCGACGGCACCCAACGTATCTGGGCTCAGGCCGAGTACGTGCGGGCACTGACGTTACGGCCAGGCAGTGAAGCGGTGCTGCAGCGCCAGTTGCTGGCGCTGCAAGAGCATTTTCTGCATGCCAAGGGCTGGCATGAATGCCTGGATGCCCAGGGCGCCGTGAGCCGACGGGATATGCCGTCGACTACGCCGTATCACTTGGCGACCTGCTACCAGGGTTTGATCAAGCAGTTTGGGTGATCTTCAGGGCCTCATCGGGGGCAAGCCCCCTCCCAAACTTGAATGGGTTAACAAATCAAGATCTGTGAACCCTTTCCAATGTGGGAGGGGGCTTGCTCCCGATAGCCTCACCTCGGTCTAACGGCCCATCACGCAATCCACTTGCGATCCCCGGTAAAGCTGATCGTCAGCCAACGCGCCGCATCCGGCGTGCCCAGCCCTGTGGATATCTCTTCACGCAGCCCATCCAGCGTCGCCACCTTATCCACCGGGTAATCCGCGGGCAATACCACATGAATCTCAATAAACCGCGCGCGCCCGTGCTTCTGCACATAGGACACGTAATCGTCGAAACCGTGCTTGGCCTGCGCCGCGTCCATTACTTCGCGCACTTTGTCGTCCAAGTGGTCCGGGGCAATTCCCAATACCTCGCGCAACGCCGGGCGCAGGATCTTGAACGCCGGCGCCAGCATGCTCAGGGCCAGCAGAATCAGGATCAACGGGTCGACATACACCGCCCACTCGCCATAGCCCTGGGACTTGAGCAACAGCGCGGCAAGGAAGCTGATCAGCAAGCCCACCGAGAGCATCGCGTCCACCAGCCAACTGATGTTGTCGAACTGGATCAGCGATGATTTGAGGCTGCGGTTGCGGTAGCGCACATAGAAGAAATAGGCGAACTCCACGACGGTAAACACTGCCGCATAAATGATCACCAACCCCAACTCGATCTCGCGCCCGCCATTGATAATGCCGAACACACCATTGAGGAACGCGTAGATGGCGATCAGCAGCAGGAAGCTGCCTTCGATCAACAGCACCATCGGCTCCAGGTGCCAGTAACCGAACTGGAAGCGCTCGTTGCTTTTCTTGGCGATCAGCTTGGCCGTGATCAGCATCAGCACCTTGATGGCGGTGGCGATCAGCGAGAAAAAACCGTCGAACAGAATGGATTGGGCGCCGGATATCACGCCCGTGACAATCCCGGCGATCGCCACAGCGAACATCAGGATCGTCGATTGTTTGAGCAGTGCCTGCTCACCTCGGTTACTCACATTTCCTCCTGTCAAAACCTTTAAACCGCACAGTGCGGAGGGTTTTCAGGAGCGGAGTGTACCTTATGTCCTGTTTTGGCCGATTTGACGCCATTTATTGTAGGAGCGAGCTTGCTCGCGAAAAACCCGAGCGCGCCGCGTGCATTCAGGATGCCCGCGTCATCGTTAACGTTTTTCGCGAGCAAGCTCGCTCCTACAATGTATTGCGCAGGTACTTAAGCCTTGGCCCCACGCTCAATCGCAAACCCAGCCCAGGTCTGGCTCACCGGCATCAGCTCCAACCTGTTGATATTCACGTGCGCCGGGGTGTTCATCACCCAGAAGATCGTGTCGGCGATGTCCTGCGGCTGGATCGGCTCGGCACCTGCATAGGTGGCGTCATAACGTGCCTGGTCTCCACCAAACCGCACCAGCGAAAACTCGCTCTCACACAGGCCCGGCTCGATGTTGGTCACACGTACGCCGGTGCCTTGCAGGTCGCAGCGCAGGTTCAACGAGAACTGCTTTACGAATGCCTTGGAGCCGCCATACACATGGCTGCCCGGGTACGGGTAGTTACCGGCGATGGAACCCAGGTTGATGATCCCGGCGCCGCGACCATGGGCGATCAGGCGCGGCAGCAACAGACTGGTGGTGGTCAGCAGCCCCTTGATGTTGGTGTCGACCATGGTTTCCCAATCGTCGAGGTTGCACTTGGGCGCAGGGTCGGTGCCCACGGCCAGGCCGGCATTGTTGATCAAGCCACGCAGCTTGGCGAACGATGGCGGCAGGTTGGCAATGGCGTCTTCCATGCCCTTGCGATCACGCACATCCACCACCAGGCCATGCACTTCGGTCTGCTTGGAAAGCTCTTCAACCAGCGCATTCAAGCGCTCGGCACGGCGACCGGTAAGCACCAGTTTCCAGCCGGCTTCGGCAAAACGACGGGCACAGGCTTCGCCGAAACCTGAAGTGGCGCCAGTGATAAATAACGTGTCGGACATGGTGTTCTCCTTGCGGGTATCGGGAAAAAAGCAGCCAGCAGAATGCCCTTACACCGCCCCTGCGGCAACCGCTATGCACACATCTTGAGGCATGATTGATCATTTTTTAACCACTTCGAGCAGAGCCTTATAAACCGTGGCTTGCAGCCATATGCGCGCAGGTTATCCACAACTGCGCCCACAGTCTTTGGGGGCAAGTGCAAACTGCTCGAAGCCGCTGTGTACAAGGCTTTCAGGCGGGTCTGGAAAGTTTTTTGCTTGACCTGGACGAGGTCGTATGTAGCCGCTGACATATGCGGAAAACCATAACGATGGCTCCAGGCCAGTCATTCCGGCCCCTGCGGGGGTCTTTCCAGAGTTTAGTCACAGACTTATCCACAGCCTGGACGGACATATTTTGGTCATATACCTGTGTCTTTAAACAGGTTGACAAAACCCTCGGACAGCCGCGAAAAAGCGGCTGATCAAAAAACAACCACAAGGCTGTAAGCCACGTGTTTAAAGGCTTTCAGCCAGCTACTCCCACGTTACCCACAGCCGGTTCCACAGTGGATGGGGACAAGTCAAAACTGTGACAAAACAGGGATTTGCGGCGGCTATATGTCGCGCTTTAGAGGGTGGCTGGATTTGTTTTCCACAATTTGGAGAAAGGCTTGTGGACATCCCAGAACAACTGTAGGAGCGAGCTTGCTCGCGAAGAACTCAAGGACACCGCGTCCATCCAGGATGTGCACGTTATCGTTGACGCTTTTCGCGAGCAAGCTCGCTCCTACAGGGTTTTAGTGACCGCCGAGGTAGGCGTTGCGCACTTCCTCGTTCACCAGCAATTCCTTGCCAGTCCCCGTCAGGCGAATCTCGCCATTGACCATCACATACGCCCGATCCGACAAACGCAGCGCATGGTTGGCATTCTGCTCCACCAGGAAGATGGTCATCCCGGTGGAGGCCAGCTCACGCAGGGTTGAGAAGATCTGCTTCACCACAATAGGCGCCAATCCCAGGCTCGGCTCATCCAGCAGCAACAGCCTGGGCCTACTCATCAATGCACGGGCGATGGCAAGCATTTGCTGTTCGCCACCGGACATGGTCATGGCCCGCTGGTTGCGCCGCTCCTTGAGCCGTGGGAATAGCTCGAACATGCGTTGCATATCCTCGCCGGCGAACTTGTCGCCGATGGGGATGGTGCCCATCAGCAGGTTTTCCTCGACGGTCATGTCGGGGAATACCCGCCGCCCTTCCGGCGACTGCGCAATGCCGTTGGAGGCGATGTAGTGGGACGACTTGTGGGTAATGTCGACGCCGTTGTACAGAATCTGCCCCGACTCGGCCCGAGGCTGGCCGAAGATCGACATCAGCAACGTGGATTTACCCGCGCCGTTGGAGCCGATCAGGCTGACGGTTTCGCCTTCGTTGATGTACAGCGAGACTTTTTTCAGGGCCTGGATCGGGCCGTAATACACGTCCAGGTCCTTCATTTCGAGGATAGGCGCGCTCATACCAGTTCCTCTTCGTCTGCGCCCAGGTAGGCCGCTATCACTTTCGGGTCGTTGCGGATCGCCTCCGGGCCGCCTTCTGCGATCACGTTGCCGTGGTCCAGCACCACGATGTGGTCGGAAATACTCATCACCATGCCCATGTCGTGCTCGATCAGCACCACCGTGAGGTCGTGTTCGTCGCGCAGCAGGCGAATCATCGCGCTGAGGGCTTCGGTTTCCTGGGGGTTGAGGCCCGCAGCGGGCTCGTCCAGGCAGATGATCTGCGGCCGCGTGCACATGGCGCGGGCGATTTCCAGGCGGCGCTGCTGCCCGTAGGAGAGCTCGCCGGCCAGGCGGTTGGCACAGTCCACCAGGTCGACCACTTCCAGCCAGTAAAAGGCATGGTCGAGGGCGTCGCTTTCGGCCTTACGGTAGCCTTTGGTGTTGAGGATGCCGGCCAGCAGGTTGCGGTTGACCCACATATGCTGGGCCACCAGCAGGTTTTCCAGCACCGACATTTCCTTGAACAGGCGGATGTTCTGGAAGGTCCGCGCCAGGCCGGCGCGGTTCACCAAGTGAGTGCCGCCGAACATCTTGTAGTACACGCGGCTGAGAAAGTTTTTCGGCGACACGAAGTCCACCGCCTTGAAGCGCTCGCCGAGCAGTTGGATCACGTTGGTCTGCTGGCCTCGCACGTTGAGTTCGATCTTGCCGCCGCTGGCTTTGTAAAAGCCGGTGAGGCAGTTGAACACCGTGGTCTTGCCGGCGCCGTTGGGGCCGATCAGGGCGAAGATCGAGTTGCGTTCGACCTTGAGGCTCACATCGCTCAAGGCCTTGATGCCACCGAAATGCATCATCAGGTGTTCCACGGACAGCACAACTTCCTTGCTCATGGTGCTACCCCCTTACGTGGCGTCACACCGGTACGGCTGATCCGAATCAAGCCACGCGGTCGCCAGATCATCATCACCACCATCAGCACCCCAAACAGCAGGACGCGGTACTCGGAGAAGCTGCGCAGCAGTTCGGGCGCCACGGTCAGTACGAATGCCGCGATCACCACGCCCACCGTCGAGCCCATGCCTCCGAGCACCACAATGGCGAGGATCAACGCCGACTCGAAGAAGGTAAACGACGACGGATTGACGAAGCCCTGGTAACTGGCAAAGAACACCCCGGCCAACCCGGCGGTGGACGCGCCAATGGTGAATGCCGAGAGCTTGACCAGCACGTGGTTCAGGCCCATGGAACGGCAGGCTATCTCATCCTCGCGCAAGGCTTCCCATGCGCGGCCCACCGGCATGCGCGTGAGCCTGTGCTTGATGTACAGCACCGCCAGCACCACCAGGAACAGCACGATATAGATGAACATGAACTTGACGTTGGGGTTGTAATCGATGCCAAAGAACTCGTGGAACGGGATGCCGCCATCCTTCGCCCGCTTGCCGAACTCCAGGCCCAGGAAGGTCGGCGAAGGCACTGGCATACCGTTGGGACCGCCGGTGAACGACAGCCAGTTATTGAGCACCAGGCGAATGATTTCACCAAAGCCCAGGGTCACGATGGCCAGGTAGTCACCGTGCATTCGCAGCACTGGAAAGCCAAGTATGCATCCGGCTAGCGCCGCTGCGATGGCCGCCAGCGGCAGCACCGTCCAGAAACCCAGGCCGAGGTATTGGTAGCCCAGCGCCAGGCCGTAGGCACCAATGGCATAAAACGCCACGTAACCCAGGTCAAGCAGGCCGGCCAGGCCGACGACAATGTTCAGGCCCAGGCCGAGCAAGACGTAGATCAACCCGAGGATGACCACGGTGAGCAGGTATTTGTTGGCGAAAATCGGAAACACGATGGCGATCACGATCAGCGCCGGAATAATCCAGCGCAGCCGCGACTTGTAGTCCGGTGGCAGCACGTGCACGCCCGAGCCGCTGCTTTCGAAACCCTGCAGGATCTTCACGCCTTTGGGGGTTTGCAGGAACAGGCTGAGGGCAAAGCGCCCAGCCATCACAATGGCGACCAACGTGGCAACGCGCACCGGCTCCAGGTTGAAGCTGTAGCCGTCGAGCACCACACCGACGATGGGGCCGAACACGATCAGCGAAATCAGCCCGGCGAGGACCGTATCGACCACACTTTTCTTGATATCAATCGATTTGGCAGCAGACATGTTTACACCTTCGCCACAAGTGGGCGACCAAGCAGGCCCTGGGGACGGAAAATCAGAATCACCACCAGCAGGGAGAAACTGAACACGTCTTTGTAGTCAGAGTTGATCAACCCTGCGAACAGCGACTCGGAGATACCGAGGATGATCCCGCCGAGCATCGCTCCAGGCAGGGAGCCGATGCCGCCGAGTACCGCTGCGGTAAATGCCTTGATACCGATAATGAAGCCGGCATAGAAGTCGAAGGTGCCGTAGTTGAGGGTGATGAGCACGCCAGCCAGGGCGGCCATGGCAGCACCGATGACAAACACGTAGGAGATCACGCGGTCGGTGTTGATACCCAGAATCGAGGCCATCTTGCGGTCTTGCTGGGTGGCGCGGCACATGCGGCCCAGCTTGGTGTATTTGATGATGTAGGTGAGCAACGCCATGCCGGCAAACGCCGCCACGAGGATGAACACTTTGGTATAGGTCAGTTGCACGAAGCCAGTGCCGATATCGACACGCCAGGCGCCGGCCAGCAGGGTCGGGATGCCTTGTTGCTTGGCGCCCTGGGCGATCTGGGCGTAGTTCTGCAGGATCAGTGAGATACCGATGGCGCTGATCAGCGGAGCCAGTCGGGTGGAGTTACGCAACGGTTTATAGGCGACACGCTCAATGACCCAACCGTACACGCCGGTGACGACTACGGTGAAGATCAAGGTGCCGAGAATGAGCAGCGGGAAGGATTCGATGCCGAAGTAAGCCAGCAGTGCCAGACTGATCGCCGCGAGGTAAGCGGAAATCATATAAACCTCGCCGTGGGCGAAGTTGATCATGCCAATGATGCCATAGACCATTGTGTAGCCGATGGCGATCAGGCCATAGACCGACCCGAGGGTCAGGCCGTTGACCAGTTGCTGCAGGAAAATACCATCCATAACGCAATCTCACGCGGTGAGCACCTGCACACCAGTGGGTGTGCGGCGCTTCTGGAGGAAAAAACAGATCTCAATAACCATACTGTTCAATGTGGGAGGGGGCTTGCTCCCGATTGCGGTGGGTCAGCTACACATCTGTTGACTGATACACCGCATCGGGGGCAAGCCCCCTCCCACATGGCTTACTTCTGCTTTTCCAGCTGATGGTATTTGCCGTCTTTGTCCCACTGGTAAACCACGTAGTCAGAGACTTTCAGGTCGCCCTTACCGTCCCATTCCTTCTTGCCCATCACCGTCTGGACCGGGTTGGCTTTCAGCCACTTGGCAGCGTCTTCACCCTTGTTGGACTTGGCACCGTTGAAGCCGGCGGCCAGGGCCTGGATCGAGGCGTAGGCGTACAGGGTGTAGCCTTCCGGCTCGGTGCCGTTTTTGCGGAACTCTTCCACCACGGTCTTGCTGTCCGGCAGCAGGCGCGGGTCGGCGCCGAAGGTCATGTACACGCCATCGACATACTGGGCACCACCGGCAGTCGCCACCAGTTCGTCGGTCACCACGCCGTCATCGGACATGAACTTGACGTCTTTCAAACCGGCTTCACGGATCTGGCGCACCAACGGGCCGGCTTCGGGATGCAAGCCGCCGAAGTACACCACGTCGGCGCCCAGGGAGCGGATCTTGGTGACCAGGGCGCTGAAGTCCTTCTCGCCACGGGTCAGCCCCTCTTCCAGCACCGGCTTGACGCCGCGCTTGGTCAACTGCGCAGCGGTAGCGTCGGCCAGGCCCTTGCCGTAGGTGTCCTTGTCGTTGATCACCGCGACTTTCTTGCCCTTGAGCACGTCGACGATGTAGTCGCCGGCGACGATGCCCTGCTGGTCGTCACGCCCGCACATGCGGAACATGGCGCTCAGGCCGCGCTCGGTGACTTGGGGGTTGGTGGAACCCGGGGTGATGGCAATGATGCCGGCTTCGTCGTAGACCTCGGATGCCGGAATAGTGTTCGAGGAGCAGAAGTGCCCGACCACGCCGATGACTTTGTCCTGATCCGCCAGGCGGTTGGCCACGGCGACTGCTTGTTTAGGTTCGCAGGCGTCGTCGCCGGCGACCAGCTTGATCTGCTCGCCGTTGATGCCGCCGGCCTTGTTGATAACGTCGGCTGCCGCCTGGGCACCCTTCATGTACTGCTCACCGAAAGCGGCGTTGGCGCCCGTCATCGGGCCCGCCACACCAATCTTCACATCAGCTTGAACAAACGTAGAAACACCCAGCGCCGCTGCAACGGCGAGGGCCAGAAAACCTTTCTTGTAAAACGTCTGGGACATGAGTGGTGCTCCGATATTTTTGATTTTTGGCACGACAACTTGCATTCAAACCTTTCACCGAAAGCTCAGAGCAAGCCGCGTGCCATTACGTTTTTATTCTTCAAAAAGACACGGTGTCATTGTTATTACAGGCGTTTCGACGCCTTCTGCCAGGACGTGCAACCGTCTAGCCTCTATAGGTGCAACCAACGAACCAAAAAAGTACAACCTCGACAGGTCGCACCTGCAACCAGAGGGATAAACGACAGTTCCTACACCTGTAACAACGTGCGTAACGGAACTGCACATTTACAGTGCGAGATTGCTACGCCTTGCACCAATACAGATGGGTAGCCTGCTAAGAAAATGCAGGCTTCTGACAGGTATTTCGCTGATCAGATCACGATCCTAAGACATTGCCCGGCGTGATACAGCGAGAATCCAGCTTCATACAAGCAGCTGCGCAGGCTTGCCCCGGCCAAGGGTTGCATGGGCGCAAACGGGATCGGCAGGGCCTGGGGATCCTGGTGACACAGATAGTCGGCAAACGCCTTGCCCACCACGCTGCCGGTGGTTACGCCACGACCGTTATAGCCGGTGACAGCGACCAGGCCGGGGGCCGGTTCGAATAGACGCATCAGGTGGTCGGGGGTGAAGGCGATGCAGCCGGTCCAGGTGCACTCCCATTGCACCGCTTTGAGGTAGGGGAAGTAGTGCTGTTGCACCCGATCGGCCCACGCTTTGAGAAACCAGGCCGGTTTTTGGTTGCCGTTGCCCAGGCTGCCAAGCAACAGGCGCCCGTCGGCATCACGGCGGATGCTGCTCAACACCTGGCGCGTATCCCATGAGCCCTGGCCGCCGGGGAGGATCTGCCGGGCGGCCTCCTCGGTCAGCGGCGCCGACGCGACTTGGTAGTAATAACCGGGAAAGAAGTTGCGCCGCAGCTCGGTCCATTCGCCTTCGGTATAGGCATTGGAGGCGATCACCACCTGTGCGGCCTGCACCGCGCCCTCGTCGGTCTGCACAGACCAATCGGCACCTTGGCGCTCCAGTTGGGTGACCGGGGAATGGTCGAACAGCTGCCCGCCAAGCCCCACGGCGGCATTCGCCAAGCCCGCCGTGTAAGCCATGGGGTTCAAGGTGCCGGCGCGCCGATCCAGCAACGCGGCAGCGATTTTCTTGGTCCCCGTGGCTTGCTCGCATGCTTGCCCGGTGAGTAACTCAACCGGCGCACCACGGCGTTTCCATTGTTCTTCACGGCTGCGTAAATCCGCCTCGCCACGGGCATTGTGGGCCATGTGCAAAGTGCCCTCGCGGCGCAATTGGCAATCGATGCGGTATTTGTCGATCAGGCTGAACACCAGGGACGGCGCCGCGCCCAACATGCGATTGAGCTGGCTGCCCACCGCCGTGCCGAACCCGGCTTCGATCTCGTCCGGCGGGATCCACATGCCGGCATTGACCAACCCGACGTTACGCCCCGAACCGCCATGGCCGCTGCGATGGGCCTCCAGCACGGCAACGCTTTTACCCTGTTCGAGTAAATGAATCGCCGCCGACAAACCGGTGATGCCGGCTCCGATCACGCATACATCCACCTTGACCGCGCCCTTGAGCGCGGCACGATCCGGCCGGCCAGGGGTGAGTTGTTCCCATAAACATGCTTCGCGTAGTGCCATTGCCAGACTCCGATGAGACCTAACAGACAACAATCTTGATGTGTAAATGAGATCAACTGTGGGAGGGGGCTTGCTCCCGATGGCGGCGTGTCAGTCAGCAGATGTACAACTGATCCACCGCAATCGGGAGCAAGCCCCCTCCCACATTTTGACCTCACTTGGACTTGAGGACTCAGTCGAACGTGATGCCCTGCGCCAACGGCAATTCCAGCGAATAGTTCACGGTATTGGTCTGCCGGCGCATATACCCGCGCCATGCATCCGACCCCGATTCACGCCCGCCGCCGGTCTCTTTCTCACCGCCAAACGCGCCCCCAATCTCCGCGCCGCTCGGGCCGATGTTGACGTTGGCAATCCCGCAATCGCTGCCCACGGCCGACATGAACTGCTCGGCTTCGCGCACATCGGTGGTGAAGATGCATGACGACAAGCCCTGAGGCACGGCGTTGTTCAAGCGCAAGGCTTCGGCGAAATCGGTGTAGCCGACCACGTAGAGAATCGGCGCAAACGTCTCGGTACACACCACGTCGCTCTGCTCGGGCATTTCCACGATGGCCGGTGACACGTAATAGGCGTTGGGGAATTGGTCTTGCAGCTGGCGCTTGCCGCCGAACACCTTGCCGCCTTCGCTCAAGGCTTGCTCAAGGGCATCCTGCATGTTGTCGAAGCCCTGCTTGTCGATCAGCGGGCCGATCAGGTTGCCTTCCAGCGGGTGGCCGATGCGCACTTTGGAGTAGGCGGCCTTGAGGCGCGTGACAATTTCGTCCTTGACCGACTCATGGGCAATCAGGCGGCGCAGGGTGGTGCAACGCTGGCCGGCAGTGCCGACGGCGCTGAACAGGATGGCGCGCACGGCCATGTCCAGGTCGGCGCTCGGGCCGAGGATCATGGCGTTGTTGCCACCCAGTTCGAGGATGCTGCGGGCAAAACGCGCAGCGACTTTCGGCGCCACTTCGCGGCCCATGCGCGTGCTGCCGGTGGCACTGATCAGGGCGACGCGCGGGTCATCCACCAGCGCGGCGCCGGCGTCGCGGCCGCCAATGATCACCTGGCTGAGGTACTCGGGGGCACCGTCGAATTTTTTCAGCACGCGCTCGAACAGTGCCTGGCAGGCCAGCGCGGTGAGCGGGGTTTTTTCCGAGGGTTTCCAGATCACCGCGTTACCGCACACCAGGGCCAGGGTGGTATTCCACGCCCACACGGCCACCGGAAAGTTGAAGGCGCTGATCACGCCGACCACGCCCAGCGGATGCCAGGTTTCACGCATATGGTGACCAGGGCGCTCGGAGGCGATGGTCAAGCCATACAGTTGACGCGAGAGGCCGACGGCGAAGTCGCAGATGTCGATCATCTCCTGCACTTCGCCCAAGCCTTCCTGGGTGATCTTGCCGGCTTCCCATGACACCAGTTCGCCGAGGTCGGCCTTGTATTGGCGCAGCACGTCGCCAAACTGGCGTACCAGCTCGCCGCGTCGCGGTGCCGGCACCTTGCGCCAGGCCTCGAATGCATGCTCGGCGCGACTGACCTGTTGCTCCACCTCGGCGGCGCCTTCCCAGTGCACAATGCCGATCTGGCTACCATCGATCGGCGAATGCACGGGCTGCTTGCCCGATTGGTACAGCGCCGGGTTTACCCCGAGACGATCAAGCAATGCAGCAACCATGGGTCACTCCTTCAATCTCAAACAGAAAATTCGCGCCGCCAAAGACACGGCGATCCAGAGCTTATTTGTAGCTGGCCCAAGACTTGCCAACAAACGACGATTAGGCGAGATATCATTCCGTTTATTCATGCAAAGAATAAAAAGAGGCATGCCGTGCTGAACAAAAGATATTTGCCCTCGATCACCGCCCTGCAATGTTTCGAAGCCGCCACCCGCCACCTGAGCTTCACCCGCGCCGCCGAGGAGCTCAATCTCACGCAAAGCGCGGTGAGCAAACAGGTGGCACAGCTGGAGGAGCTGCTGCAACACCTGCTGTTTCGCCGGGTACGCCGCCGTTTGCAGATGACGCCGGCGGGCGATCTGTACCTGGTGGAAGTGCGCAAGATCCTTACCCAGGTGGAGATGTCCACCCATTACCTGCGCTCCTATGGCGGCGAGACCGAAGTGCTGCGGGTGTCCACGCCCTACACCTTCGGCGCACGCTGGCTGGTGCCACGCCTCAAGGGTTGGCGCCTGCGCCATCCGCAGATTCACCTGGACCTGTGCAACGAGCAGGAGCCGGACGAACTGCTGCAAGGCAAGGCCGATATGGCGTTCTACTTCGGCCAGGGTTCGCGTCCCGGCACCGAGAGTTTGAAGCTGTTCAGCGAAGAGCTGGTGCCTGTCTGTGCGCCCGACAGCCTGCCCGCCCTCCCCTTCACCGACCCCACGCAACTGAGCGATCTGGTGCTGCTGCAAAACGCCTCGCGGCCCCAGGGTTGGCATGACTGGTTTGCCAGCCAGGGCATGCATACCGAGCACAGCTACCACGGGCCGCGTTTCGACACCTTCTATATGTGCATCCGCGCCGCGCAGGTGGGTTGTGGCGTGGCGTTGCTGCCGCGCTTTCTGGTGGAGGAGGAACTGGCCGAGGGCAAGCTGGTGATTCCCTGGCAGCATGCGATGCCGAGCCAGGATGCCTATTACCTGGCTTATCCTGAGCATTCGGCGGAGGTGCCGAAGGTCAGGGAATTTGTGAAATGGATGCTTGAGCAGGTTATTTAGTGCCTGGAATACCGCCATCGGGGGCAAGCCCCCTCCCACATTTGAAACGCATTTCAATCTGTGGGAGGGGGCTTGCTCACGATAGCGCCGGTGGCCTTGGCAAAAAAATCACTGGCAAACCGACCCACGTCTATGCGCCACTAGCCCCCTTACTTAATTGTGCGTAAAGGCCGGCGCCCATCGCCGACCCGTCTGGAGATTCCCGTTATGAGCGAGAGTGTGTTTGCCGATCGCATCGTGCAGAACTTGCTCGACACCGACTTCTACAAGCTGACCATGATGCAGGCGGTGCTGCACAACTACCCGAATGTGGAAGTTGAATGGGAGTTCCGTTGCCGCAACAGCGAAGACCTGCGCCCGTACCTGGCGGAGATCCGCTACCAGATCGAGCGCCTCGCAGAGCTGAGCCTGAGCCCCGACCAGTTGGGTTTCCTTGAACGTATCAGCTTCATGAAGCCGGACTTCCTGCGTTTTCTCGGGCTGTTCCGCTTCAACCTGCGCTACGTACAGACCGGTATCGAGAACGGCGAGTTGTTTATCCGCCTGCGCGGGCCGTGGCTGCATGTGATCCTGTTTGAAGTGCCGATGCTGGCCATCGTCAGCGAAGTGCGTAACCGCTACCGCTACCAGACGGTGATCCTTGAACAGGCCCGCGAGCAGCTGTACCGCAAGTTCGATTGGCTGACGGCGAATGCCAGCAGCGACGAGCTCTCGGAACTGCAAGTGGCGGACTTCGGTACGCGCCGGCGCTTCTCTTACCGTGTGCAGGAGGAAGTGGTCAGCGTGCTCAAGCACGACTTCCCCGGGCGCTTTGTCGGCACCAGCAACGTACACCTGGCCCGCGAGTTCGATATGAAGCCCCTGGGCACCATGGCCCACGAATGGATCATGGCGCACCAGCAACTCGGCCCGCGCCTGATCGACAGCCAGATCGCCGCCCTCGATTGCTGGGTGCGTGAATACCGTGGCCTGCTGGGTATTGCCCTGACCGACTGCATCACCACTGACGCCTTCCTCGGCGACTTCGACTTGTACTTTGCCAAGCTGTTCGACGGCCTGCGCCACGACTCCGGCGATCCCATCCAGTGGGCGGAAAAAGCCATCGCCCACTACCACAAGCTCGGCATCGAACCGATGAGCAAGACCCTGGTGTTCTCCGACAGCCTGACGCTGCCCAAGGCCCTGGAGATTTTCCGCGCATTGCGCGGTCGCATTAATGTCAGCTTTGGTATCGGCACCAACCTGACCTGCGATATTCCAGGGGTGGAACCGATGAGCATCGTGCTTAAAATGACCGCCTGCAATGGCCAGCCCGTCGCCAAGATCTCCGATGAAGCGGGCAAGACCCATTGCACCGACCCGAATTTTGTCGCCTATTTGCGTCACGTTTTCAAAGTACCTGCCCTTTCCAGCAAGGAGTGAATCATGCAAGCCGTACAGCGTGAGATTGCGCAGCAGCTCAAGGTCCAAGCGCCGTTCAATAACCAGGCCAGCCTTGAAGCCGAGATCGCCAGGCGCGTGGCCTTTATCCAGGACTGCCTGCGCAATTCCGGGCTCAAGGCCCTGGTGCTGGGCATCAGCGGCGGCGTCGACTCCCTGACCGCCGGCCTGCTGGCCCAACGGGCGGTGCAGGAACTGCGCGCCAGCAGTGGCGACGAGGCCTATCGTTTTATCGCCGTGCGCCTGCCCTACGACACCCAGTTCGACGAACATGACGCCCAGGCCGCGGTGGAGTTTATCGAGCCGGACGAACGCCACACCGTGAATATCGGCCCGGCAGTCAAAGCCCTGGCCAATGAAGTGGCGGCGTTTGAAGGCAAGGCAGCGGTGTCCCGCGACTTCGTACTGGGCAACACCAAGGCGCGTATGCGCATGGTGGCGCAGTACACCATCGCTGGCGCGGCCGGCGGCTTGGTGATCGGCACTGATCACGCGGCGGAAGCGGTGATGGGCTTTTTCACCAAGTTCGGCGATGGCGCCTGCGATCTGGCGCCGTTGAGCGGATTGGTGAAAAACCAGGTGCGTGCGATTGCGCGGCACTTTGGTGCGCCGGAATCGTTGGTGGAGAAAGTCCCGACCGCCGACCTGGAGGACCTGTCGCCGGGTAAGCCGGACGAAGCGTCACACGGGGTGACCTATGCCGAAATCGATGCGTTCCTGCACGGTGAGCCGGTGCGTGAAGAGGCGTTCAGGATTATCTGCGAGACCTATCGCAAGACTGAGCACAAGCGGGTGATGCCGTTTGCGCCTTGAAGTGAGCCAGCTGGTTTTGCAGTGATTGCCAGAATGCCATCGGGGGCAAGCCCCCTCCCACACTTTGATTGTGAATACATTCAAAATGTGGGAGGGGGCTTGCCCCCGATGAACGATGACGCGGCTTTACTTCAGGACCACGGCACCTTTCATCATCGAGATGTGGCCAGGGAACGAGCAGAAGAAGCTGTACTTCTCATCGGCTTTCAGCTTGGAGACGTCGAAGGTCACCGAGTCTTTCTCGCCAGCGCCAATGATCTTGGTGTGGGCGATGATGCGGTCATCACCGGCCTTCAGATAATCCTTATCGATACCAGCAGCCATACCGTCGGTAGCCACAGGCTGCATGTTGGCTTCAGTGGTCAGCACCCAGTTATGCCCCATCACGTTCTTGGGCAGGTTACCCGAGTGAGTCAACTCAACGGTGAACTGCTTGCAGCTCTTATCGATGGTGATTTCTTTGGTGTTGAAGGACATCTGGTCGGTAGAGTCGACGGTGACCTTGCACTCTGCGGCAAGCAACTGGCCGCTCGCCAGAGTCAGCAGGGAAACAGCAACGAGTTTGGCAAACATGTGAATCTCCAAGGCAGGGTTAGAAAACGCGTATTGCGACAAGGGTGCCTCAAGCAGGCTTAAGTTCTTATGATCTGCGTCAACAGATTGTATACAACTTTAGGCTATCAGCTTGATCAACACAATCAACCAGCCAAAGTGCCGCAGGCTGTCTATGATCGCGCCATTGCCCACTGGAGTCCGCGCCATGCACCTTAATCACCTGTTCAACGGCCTGCTGGCCGCCTACGCCTGCGGTAAGTGAAGGCGAAAGGCACCTTGAAGCTGCTACCATGACGACCCAAGGCAGCTGCGCGCCGCCCACCCTCACCTTCGACCCTAGAGGATCGCCCATGGCCAAACCTAATTACTCCTTCGCCAAACGTCAGAGAGACTTGGCCAAGGAACAGAAGAAAGAGGAAAAACTGCAACGCAAGAAAGCCGCTGCAGACGAAGAAGCAGGCGCACTGAACCCGGATGCGGATGGTGAAGTGGCGACTGACGAGACCGAAACCCCGAAAGACCCGGCGGAATAAGCATTACTGTAGGAGCGAGCTTGCTCGCGAAAGGCGTTAACGATAACGCGGGGTGCCTGATTCACCGCGGCGCCCTCAGGTTCTTCGCGAGCAAGCTCGCTCCTACAACGGCATCACCGTCACCCGCACCTCCGGGTCATGGCTACCGCCCCCCAGAATCACCCCCCGCAACGGCGACACATCAGAGAAATCCCGGCCCCAGGCCAGGGTGATGTGCTCCAGTGCCGGCTGCACATTATTCGTCGGATCAAAATCCACCCAACCCGACTCCGGGCAAAACACCGAGACCCAGGCATGGGACGCGTCGGCGCCGATCAACCGTGGCTGGCCGGGCGGTGGCTGGGTCAGCAGGTAACCGCTGATATAGCGCGCCGCCAGCCCACGCGAGCGCAGGCAGGCGAGCATCAAGTGAGCGAAGTCCTGGCACACCCCGCGCCGCCGCTCCAGCACCTCCACCAGCGGCGTGGCGACCTGGGTGGCTTCGGCATCGAAGGTGAACTCGCTGAAAATCTTCTGCATCAACGCCTGCGTGCCCAGCAGCAAGGGCTTGCCGGGCGGGAAGCAGCTTTCGGAAAACTCGACGAAGGTTTTCTTCAAATGCACGTAGGGCGATTCGAAGCGATAACGACAAGCTTCGATCAACTCCACTGCCATGGGCTGGCTGCTGTAGGTCAAGCTGTCGCGAGTCCGGTCCCAGGCCGGCGACTGCTGGAAATCCAGCGCAGGCCGCGCCAGCACTTCCACGGTCAGCGCCGCGTTCACCAGTAATTCATCATGGGGCCGCTCGAACGCGAGGCGGGTGATCGGGTTGCCGAACACATCCAGCTCATCGCGACGCGAAGACGGCTGCGGGCTGATTTCCAGCTGCTGCCAGGTACAACGTTGCCAGGCACACTGCCGTGGCCATAAATGCGCCAATTGCTGCGCCAGGGACACCGGGCTGTCGTAGTGGTAATGGGTATCGTGGAAAATCTGATAACGCGCGCTCATCACACCGACACCGTCTGCTGGCTGACATCGTCCACATGGGCAAAATGACGCAGCGCCAAGCGATCGGACACTTGCCCACTTTCATCGGCGACCGTTTGCAACAGGTCGGCCAGGCCGTCCAGCGCGGCACGCACGCTGGCCTCGCCGAACAACGGGTTCTCCAGGCAGCCCAGGTCAAAGCGCGCCAGGCGCTCCACCAACGGCGCCAGGCCGGTTTCCCGAGGCACACCGAAATCATCATTGAGGCGACGCAGGGTACGGCTCACCAGTTTCAACTGGAACAGCACCGCATGGGGGTTCTGCTCATCGAGCAACAACAGGTCGAGCACCGGGATCAACTGCGGCACCGCCAGGTAGCGCGAGCGATAGGTGATGCTGCTGTTGCCCAGTTCCAGCAACCACTCCAACCCGGCCTGATCGAACACCGCCACACCACGCAGGAACGCTGCCAGGCTGCTGCTGAGAAACTGCAGGCGCTCGATACGCCGGCCCATCATCAAGAAGCGCCAGCCTTCATCACGGGTCATGTCGTCCAGGGCAAATCCGGACAGCGCCGCCAGGGACATCACCAGACGGTTGAGGAAATCCAGCAGCTCGCCAAAATCAGGGGCTTGGCTTTCCAGCTCCATGGCTTCGCGTTGCAACTCCACCAGGGCCTGCCAGTTTTCCCGGGACAGCTTGCCGCGTACCTGGGACGCCGCCCACTGCAAGCGCTGCAAGTTAGCGCGCAGGCTCGAATGCCAATCATCGCCGAGCAAGGCGGCGAGCAGGCGCTCGGGCAGCTCGCCCTCCTCTGGTAACAGACGCAGGTTTTCCCCCAGTTCGATCGCTGCCCGCAACGCCAACGGATCATCGCCATCTACATAACGCGCCAGCACGATACGCAGCCAACGCGCACTGTCATCGCAGCGTTCACAATAGCGGCCAAACCAGAACAGGTTTTCCACCACCCGCGACGGCAAATAAGGATCGCGGCGTACCAGATCGTGGGCGCCAATCGCGCGCTGGGCACGCCACTGTTCGCCGACGCTGGCACGTTCACCCAACACCCAGGTGTCCTTGCTGGCACCGCCGCGCTGCATCGATACCACCTCAGCATCGGCCTCGGCAGCCACACGGGTCAGGCCACCGGGCAGCACGCGATACCCCTCATCACTGGCCACCGCGTACACGCGCATGCCGATGGCGCGGTGTTGCAGATGGTCTTCCTCGGTATGCCATACCGGCGCCTGGGACAACTGCGCCAGCTCTTGGGCAACGTAGGCGTAAGGCCGTGCGCGCATGCGTTCGGCCAGGGCCTGGCGTTGCTCATCGTTCAAGTCACGGCCAAAAACCGGGGCGAAACTTTGCGAAGAAAACGCCGGTTTGATTAACAGCTCCGGGAGCTTCTCCAGCGCCTCGGCCAGTACCGGTGCCTCGCCGCACCACCAGGTGGCAATGGACGGCAGGATCAGCGCTTCACCGAACAGGAATTCGTTGATCTTTGGCAGGAAACCCAACAAGCCTGGGGACTCCAACACACCGCTGCCCAGGGCATTGGCCACCAGCACATTGCCTTGGCGCACGGCGTCGAGCAGTCCAGGCACGCCGAGGGCCGAGTCGGTACGCAGCTCCAGCGGGTCGCAGAAATCGTCGTCGAGGCGGCGCATGATCGCGTGGACCCGACGCAGGCCGCTGAGGGTTTTCAGGAACACAGTGCTGTCGCGCACGGTGAGGTCGCCGCCTTCTACCAACGGGTAACCGAGTTGGCGCGCCAGGTACAGGTGTTCGAAATAGCTTTCGTTGAAACGCCCAGGCGTGAGCAGCACGATCAGCGGTGGCTGGTCGTCGCCCGGCGCCTGGCGAGCCAGGGTTTCCTGGAGCGTACGAAAGAATCCGGTGAGGTGCTGCACCTGCAAATCACGGTACAAGTCCGGGAAGGCGCGGGACACGATGGTGCGGTTTTCCAAAGCGTAGCCGGCGCCCGACGGGGCTTGGGTACGGTCAGCGGTGACCCACCAGCGGCCATCCGGAGTGCGCGCCAGGTCCACGGCGTACAAGTGCAGGAATGCACCGTCGGGCGGCTGGATGCCCTGGCATGGCCACAGGAAGTTGTTATGCCCGAACACCAGTTCGGCGGGCAGCAAGCCTTGCTTGATCAGGCGCTGCGGGCCATACAGGTCGGCCAGCACTGCATTGAGCAAGCGCGCCCGCTGGGCGATGCCGGCCGACAGCTGCCGCCACTCATCGGCGGCCAGCACATGGGGCAGCAGGTCCAGCTCCCAGGGGCGATCAGCACCCTTGGGGTCGGCATAGACGTTGTAGGTCACGCCGTTTTCCTGGATTTGCCGGGTCAGCAGCGCCTGGCGCTGGGCCAGTTGCGCGGGCGTGCTGCGTTGCAGGTGATCGAGCAAGCGCTGCCAATGGGCACGCACCGCGCCGCTGGCGTCCAGCAGTTCGTGGTAGGTGCCCGCGGTGAGCGGGTAACGGTCGAGCAAATCGGACATGGAACGCTCGGCAGGGGCAAGGGAAGTCAGGTTAACTCAAATTCACTACGGTCCAATGTGGGAGGGGGCTTGCTCCCGATAGCGGTGTATCAGTGACGGGTGTGCGGACTGACACTCTGCTATCGGGAGCAAGCCCCCTCCCACAGTTGGCTCGCATTCATTCCTTATTTGTTGGAAAACGGCGTAAATCGAGGGTCATAGGCAATTCATCGTTCACCACTACACCCGGCACAGAGAGCTTGCCCGGGCTATGCCCCAAGCGGAAAAACCGCGCCATCCGCCGGCTCTCTGCCTCATTGGCATTCACCGGCAAGCTGTCGTAATTGCGTCCACCCGGATGCGCCACATGGTATTGGCAGCCGCCCAGCGAGCGCTGCATCCAGGTGTCGAGCAGGTCGAATACCAAGGGCGCATGCACTGCGATGGTCGGTTGCAGACAGTTGGCCGGTTGCCAGGCGCGGTAGCGCACGCCGGCGACAAACTCGCCGACGCGGCCGGTCGGCTGCAGCGGCACCGGGATGCCATTGCAAGTCAGCAGGTAGCGTTGCGCTGGCAGGCCAGTCAACTTCACTTGCAGGCGCTCCAGGGACGAATCCACATAGCGTACCGTACCGCCCACCGCGCCCTCTTCGCCCAGCACATGCCAAGGCTCCAAGGCCTGACGCAGTTCCAGTTCGATACCGCTGACGGCGTAGTCGCCCACCTTGGGAAAGCGGAACTCCAAGTGCGCCGCGAACCATTCGGCGCGCAGCGGGTAGCCGGCCGCATTCAGTTCGACGATCACGTCGGCAAAGTCCTGCTCGATAAAATGCGGCAACAGGAAACGGTCATGTAACTCGGTGCCCCAGCGCGCCAGTTTCGGCGGCGCGTAAGGCTCACGCCAAAACCGTGCCACCAGTGCGCGCAGTAGCAACTGCTGGGTCAGGCTCATGCGTGCATGGGGCGGCATTTCAAAGGCGCGCAATTCGAGCAGGCCCAGGCGGCCGGTAGCGCCGTCGGGGGAGTAGAGTTTGTCGATACAGAATTCGGCGCGATGGGTGTTGCCGGTTACATCGATCAGCAAGTTGCGCAGCAGGCGATCCACCAGCCATGGCGGGCATTCCTCGCCCGGTGCGGGCATCTGCGCGAAGGCGATCTCCAGTTCGTACAACGCATCGTTGCGTGCCTCGTCCACCCTTGGCGCCTGGGAGGTCGGACCGATAAACAGACCGGAGAACAAGTAGGACAGCGACGGGTGGTTATGCCAATAACTGATCAGGCTGCGCAGCAGGTCAGGACGGCGCAGGAACGGTGAGTCCTTGGGCGTCGCGCCGCCCAGCACAAAATGGTTGCCGCCACCGGTACCGGTGTGGCGCCCGTCGATCATGAATTTCTCGGTGGTCAGGCGGGTTTGCCGGGCTTCTTCATAGAGGAACTCGGTGCGTTCTACCAACTCGTCCCAGGTGGCGGACGGCTGTACGTTGACCTCGATGACACCGGGGTCCGGCGTGACCCGGAAGTTGCTCAAGCGCGTATCCGCGGGCGGCTCGTAGCCTTCCAACAGCACCGGGCAATGCAACTCTTCGGCGGTGGCCTCGATGGCGGCCACCAGTTCCAGGTAATCCTCGACGCGTTCCAGCGGCGGCATAAACAGGTACAGGCGCCCTTCCCGCGCTTCGGCGCACAGTGCGGTACGGGTAAGCCAGTCAGCGGATTCATCGACCTTCGGCACACGCTCATCGCTCGTGGCCGGCTCGCCGTGGCTACGCAATTGTTCGGTGGTCGGCAGGTCAGGCTGATCCTGATTCGGGTCGGTGGGGTGCACGAACGGATACTCCGCCGCCGTCACCCAGGGCTGGGACGACAAAGGCAGGCGATAGCCCAGCGGCGAATCGCCCGGCACCAGGCGGCAGTGATTATCGCGCAGGTACCAGCGACCACTCTGCCAGCAGTCATTGGCCGCGGTGCGCGCCAGGGGCAGCACGTGGCCGATGACTTTATCCAGGCCCTGAGCGAAGACTTTGCGCAGGCGTTCGCGCTCCAGTTCGTCGCTCAAGCGCGGGTCCTGGGCGCTGACGTTGTGCGGCAACGCGCCCTCACGCCACAGGTAGTAGAAGTTGTCTTCAAAGGCCTGGAACACAAAGTGCGTCGCAAGCTTCAAGCGCTCGGCGATGCTCGCCAGGAAGCGCCCGGCCATCGCGTCGTCAGCGCCATAATCCTCTTGTTCATCGGCGATCAGCGCGCTGTTGTGCCAGATCGGCACCCCATCGCGGCGCCAATAGCAGTTGAGCGACCAACGCGGCAGTTGCTCGCCGGGGTACCACTTGCCCTGGCCGAAATGCACCAGGCCCTTGGGCGCATAGTGCCGGCGCAGGCGTTGGAACAGCTCGGCGGACAGGCGACGCTTGTCCGGCCCCAGGGCGGCGGTGCTCCATTCGGCGCCGTCAGGGTCGTCGATAGAGACGAAGGTCGGCTCGCCGCCCATGGTCAGGCGCACGTCGTGCTTGAGCAGGTCAGCGTCGATCTGCCGGCCCAGGGCCTGGATCGCCAGCCATTGCTCTTCGGTGTAGGGCTGGGTCACCCGTGGCGCTTCCCAGATACGCTCCACCGACATCTCGTGGGTAAATTCACACTCGCACGGCTCCACCAACCCGCTGATCGGCGCGGCAGATGATGGATCGGGGCTGCAGGCCAACGGGATATGCCCTTCACCGGCGAACAGCCCGGAAGTCGCGTCAAGGCCGATCCAGCCAGCGCCGGGCAAATACACTTCGCACCAGGCATGCAGGTCGGTGAAATCGACTTCGGTGCCGGAGGGGCCGTCGAGGGCTTTGACGTCAGCGGTGAGCTGGATCAGGTAACCCGAGACAAACCGCGCCGCCAGCCCCAGGTTGCGCAGCACTTGCACCAGCAGCCAGGCCGAGTCGCGGCAGGAGCCGGAGGCATTTTCCAGGGTGAATTCCGGGGTTTGCACGCCCGGCTCCATGCGGATCAGATAGCCGATATCGGCGGCCAGGCGCTGGTTCAGCCCAACCAGGAAATCCACCGCAGGTAATGGCGTACGGTCGATACCGGCCAGGTACGCGGCGAATCTTGGCGTCAGCGGCAAAGTTTCCAGGTACGGCGCCAGTTCGCGTTGCTCATCGGCGGCGTAGTTGAACGGGATTTTTTCGGCATACGGCTCAAGGAAAAAATCGAATGGGTTAAACACCGCCATCTCGGCAACCAGGTCGACTTCGATACGCAGTTCGTCCGTCTTTTCCGGGAACACCAGGCGCGCCAGGTAATTACCCTGGGGGTCTTGCTGCCAATTGATGAAATGCTGCTCGGGCAGCACTTTCAACGCGTAGGACAAGATCCGCGTACGGCTATGGGCTGCCGGGCGCAAACGCACAATCTGTGGGCCGAGTTCGACAGCGCGATCGTAGCGGTAGTGCGTAACGTGGTGCAACGCGACATGAATCGACACGGCGGCCTCCTGCGAGCCAGGGCATAGGCACAATGTGCGCAAGACTTATGCCAGTGCGGCAGTCATTGCGCTTCATCGTGGGGCCCGGTGCAGTACAGCACCAAAACAGCGCCAACGTGGGTGCCGTGGTACAAGTGACGCACATATTTGTGGCGCGGGCATGAGAGTGGGCGGTGAACCTACCCGGTCAACGATGTCTGTGTCGGGCAATCATGACTTGGCGCTGGCAGCGGACTTCGACCAGTTTCTGGCGCATTTCACGGTGGCGTTTGCTGTTGAACAGCAATAACCCAAGCAATGGAAACAACAGGCTCAAGGCATATACCACCCCATTCGGTTGATCATTGAGTGTTGGCAATACACCCAGAAAGCATACCCCCAGCA
Source organism: Pseudomonas khavaziana (assembly GCF_036704165.1). Classification (NCBI taxonomy): domain Bacteria; kingdom Pseudomonadati; phylum Pseudomonadota; class Gammaproteobacteria; order Pseudomonadales; family Pseudomonadaceae; genus Pseudomonas; species Pseudomonas khavaziana. The sequence goes on along the minus strand of NZ_CP129946.1, from coordinate 826,959 downwards.
GCATCACTAACGGCCACATCCATTGGGGACGCCCGCGTGCAATCATGAAATTGCAATGCACAATGACTAGCGTGAGTGCGATACCCACCAGGAAGGAGTACTTGGCGTTATCTGCCATGGACAGGCTTGGCATATAGCTGTCGAAGAACACCGGAACCGCAAACACGAGCGTGAAAATGCAGGCAAATATCGCCCCCATAAAGACTGGGAAATACGTCGACAGAAAACTGCGAATGCTAGGCAGCTCGTTCATTGCTCGGCCTCCTCATACAGCCCTATGGCAATTGTGCGCACGTTTCCTGACACCGCACTGCCGGTAAAACCGATGGCCGCGCCCAACGCGTCCTTGATCTGCGTGACCGTTGCATGCTTGACCTCGGTGGGCGTGAACCGCTTAGGCAATTCGCCCGACAACTGCTTCAACTTGATCATCTTGGACGTCAAGCGTGGGTCGTTGATGCTCAGCAGCTCTTTGGTCAACTTGGCGCGCTCCTGTCGATTCAGGCCCCTGAGCACCTCTCTCACACTTTTCCCGGTAGAGGCCCTATTCAGCCGCACCAGCTTGACCGTTGCCAATGCCGATGAACCCACCCCAATCAACGACGCTGCATCCAGGGCAATCATGGTGTATTGGTACCATTCCTCACTGTCGAGCTGATCATTGCGCGCAGGATTGCGGATCTCATTGACCGTGCGATAGCCGCTGGCAAAACACTGCACAGAACTGGCTGCCGCAGCCGTGTAGCCGAGCGCCACGACCACCGAACTGGCCCCCGCCGAAAACGGGACCGCGACGGAACCACTGAGCACCACAATCCAACCGATGACCGCGCCGGCACACGATAGTGTGGTATTGACCGCTTCACCCACCAACCGGGACTCACGCGGATTGTCTTGCACCTGCTGGGCGAATTGCGTTGGCGCGATGTACTTCTGCGCCTCACGCAGGATCACACGCTTGGGTGCGATGCTGCAGATGGGCTGAAATTCGCGCAGGGTGACAACGTTGAAATCGGCATCGATATACACCACACCTGCACCGACAATGGCGGGGTCGGCATCAATGGCTGCAAACAGCCGCGGCAGGTTGATCTGGCTTTCGATGCGCTGGCGCGCCATGAACTGGGAGCGGTTGAAGTCCATGCCGATGCCGGCCAGGGGGTTGCCCATGGGGTGTTCTTCCTTGAAGCGGTGGAGACTGGACTGATTTTCTGGCGAAGGCGCAGCGACAGCTGGTGAGTCTACCCAATCAACGGGCTTTGCGTTGCGCAATGGCCGCTTGGCGCAAATGGCGGATTTCGAGCAGCCGCTGGCGCATTTCACGATGGCGCTTGCTGTTGAGCAACAACAAACCCAGCAGCGGAAACAGCACCGCCGAGCCGTACACCAGGGTATTGAGGCCGTATTGAATCATCGGCAACACGAACAGCAGGCAGCACACCAGGTAGCCCGCCACCAGCCGAGTCGCCCAGGGGAACCCGCGTGCAATCATCACATTGCCAAACACCAGCACCGCTACCAGCACCAGGATTGCAGCTGCGGAGTAGTTGGCCTTGAGCGCCGGCTCAACACCGCGCAAATAGGTCACGCCCGCCGTGGAGACAGCCACCGAACCAGAGAAAATCGCCATGAAGATGGTGCCCATGAACACCGGAAAATAACGCGCAAGGAAACTGCGCCTATCGGGAAACCCCTTCATTCCGTCAGTTCCTCATACAGGCCAATGGCAAGCGTCGATGCCGAGCCGACGTGACCGGTTCGATAGCTGCCCCAGATACCCAACATGCCGCCCAAGGCGTCCTTGAGCTGGGTGAGCGTGGCATGACGAATTTCCGTGGAGCTGTAGCGCTTGGGCAACGTGCCGGCGCGCTGCTGCAACTTGAGCAACTTGGGGGTCAGGCTCGGGTCTTTGAGGCTGAGCAATTCCTGGGTCAACTTCTTGCGCTCCTGGCGATTCAAGCCCTTGAGCAGCTCATACCAACTCTTGCCCAAGGCAGCGGCCTTTTTGGCCTTGAGCAGCCTTAAGGTGGTGAAGGCTCCCGTTCCGATCCCGACCAACGATGCGGCATCGAGAATCGGTGACACCGCGCCATACCACTGGGCGTCGTCCATGCGGTCGTTGGCATCCGGGTCAAGGATTTCGTTATAGGTACGGGCCACGCCAAACCCGCACTGAGCACTGCTGGCCAGCGCCGCCGTGACACCAATACCCACCACAAAAGCACTGGCACCGGCGGTGAAGGGTACGGCGACGCTGCCACTGAACACCACGATCCAGCCGATCACCGCCGCCCCACAGGAAAGCCCCATATCAAAGGCCTCCTTCTGGAGGCGCCCTTCACGGGGGTCGGTCTTCACCTGCTCGACAAACTGCGCCGGCGAGATGTACTTCTGCGCCTCGCGCAAAATGACGCGCTTGGGCTTGATGCTGCAGATGGGCTTGAATTCGCGCAGGGTAATGACGTTGAAGTCGGCGTCGATGTATACGACGCCTGCGCCAACGATACCTGGATCGGCATCAATGGCTGCAAACAGCCGCGGCAGGTTGATCTGGCTTTCGATGCGCTGGCGCGCCATGAACTGGGAGCGGTTGGAGTCCATGCCGATGCCGGCCAGGGGGTTGCCCATGGGGTGTTCTTCCTTGAAAGGGTGGAGACTGGACTGACGCTATCGGGAGCAAGCCCCCTCCCACACTTTAATGTGTGAATACATTCAAAATGTGGGAGGGGGCTTGCTCCCGATAGCGCTTTAATGGCCACCACCTTAACAAACAGGCTCCCAACCGCCTAGAAAGCAAAACGCCAGCACGAGGCTGGCGTTCTGCATATTCAAGCGACGATCAACGCGGCACCACCGGCTTGCGCGCAGGCTTGCCGCCCTTGCCCTTGGCCGCATCGGTGCGTTCCTTTGCCGCTTGCTTGTTACGCGCCTGGGCCGCCGCTTTGGCTTGCTCACGCTTGTCCCACGGGTTGCTGCCGTCGCTGCCACGGGGTGGCAGGCCGGTGTGCTGGGTGAGGATTTTGGTCGTGGTTTCCTTGGCGACCTTGTGGCTGCCGGCCGGCGTCGAGTTCTTGCGCCGGGCGCTCTGGTAGCTGTCGGTGGACGGCTGGTGCAGCGGGATCAGCTGGTCTTTCCCAGGCCCGATCAGATCGGCACGGCCCATGCGGGTCAGTGCTTCACGCAGCATCGGCCAGCCCTTCGGGTCGTGGTAGCGCAGGAACGCCTTGTGCAGACGGCGTTGCTCTTCGCTCTTGACGATGGTCACCGCGTCGCTCTTGTAGGTGACCTTGCGCAATGGGTTCTTGCCCGAGTGGTACATCGCGGTGGCGGTGGCCATTGGCGAGGGGTAGAACGCCTGCACCTGGTCGGCACGGAAGCCGTTGCCCTTGAGCCACAGGGCCAGGTTCATCATGTCTTCATCGGTGGTGCCCGGGTGGGCGGCGATGAAGTACGGGATCAGGTACTGCTCCTTGCCCGCTTCCTTGGTGTACTTCTCGAACATGCGCTTGAACTTGTCATAGCTGCCAATGCCCGGCTTCATCATCTGGTTGAGCGGACCTTCCTCGGTGTGTTCCGGGGCGATCTTCAAGTAGCCCCCCACGTGGTGGGTCACCAGCTCTTTGACATATTCTGGCGACTCGACGGCCAGGTCATAGCGCAGGCCGGAAGCGATCAGGATCTTCTTCACGCCCGGCAACGCTCGGGCACTGCGATACAGCTGGATCAACGACGAGTGGTCGGTGTTCAGGTTCGGGCAGATGCCAGGGAACACGCAGGATGGCTTGCGGCACGCGGATTCGATTTCCGGGCTCTTGCAGGCGATGCGGTACATGTTCGCGGTCGGACCACCGAGGTCGGAAATCACACCGGTGAAACCCGGGACCTTGTCGCGGATCTCTTCGATCTCGCGGATGATCGACTCTTCGGAACGGTTCTGGATGATGCGGCCTTCGTGCTCGGTGATCGAGCAGAAGGTGCAGCCGCCAAAGCAGCCACGCATGATGTTCACCGAGAAGCGGATCATGTCGTAGGCCGGGATTTTCTCCTTGCCGTACGCCGGGTGCGGTACGCGGGCGTAAGGCATGCCAAACACGTAGTCCATTTCTTCGGTGGTCATCGGAATGGGCGGCGGGTTGAACCACACATCCACTTCACCATGCTTCTGCACCAGGGCGCGGGCGTTGCCTGGGTTGGTTTCCAGGTGCAGCACGCGGTTGGCGTGGGCGTAGAGCACCGCGTCGCCGCGAACTTTTTCCACCGAGGGCAGGCGGATAACGGTCTTGTCGCGGGTCATGCGCGGGCTGGCCAGGATCTGTACGACCTTGGCTTCTTCCGGATCGTCCACCGGCCCCTTTTCCTGCTCGATGGCGCAGGCTTGGGTGTCCTGGGTGTTTACATAGGGGTTGATGATCTTGTCGACCTTGCCCGGGCGGTCGATACGCGTGGAGTCCACTTCGTACCAGCCTGCCGGCGTGTCACGGCGAATGAACGCGGTGCCGCGCACATCGGTGATGTCTTCGATCTTGTGGCCCCACGACAGGCGCTGGGCGACTTCGACGATGGCGCGCTCGGCGTTGCCGTACAGCAGGATATCGGCGGTGGCGTCGATCAGGATCGAGTTGCGCACACGGTCCTGCCAGTAGTCGTAGTGGGCGATGCGGCGCAGGGAGGCTTCGATGCCGCCCAGCACGATCGGCACGTTCTTGTAGGCTTCCTTGCAACGCTGGCTGTACACCAGGCTGGCGCGATCCGGGCGTTTGCCGGCCATGCCGCCTGGGGTGTAGGCGTCGTCGGAACGGATTTTCTTGTCGGCGGTGTAGCGGTTGATCATCGAGTCCATGTTGCCGGCCGCGACACCGAAGAACAGGTTCGGCTCGCCGAGCTTCATGAAATCGTCTTTGGACTGCCAATTCGGCTGGGCAATGATCCCGACGCGGAAGCCCTGGGCCTCCAGCAGCCGGCCGATGATCGCCATGCCGAACGATGGATGGTCAACGTAGGCATCACCGGTGACGATGATGATGTCGCAGGAATCCCAGCCAAGCTGATCCATCTCCTCCCTGCTCATCGGCAGGAATGGCGCAGGACCGAAACATTCGGCCCAGTACTTGGGATAGTCAAATAACGGCTTGGCTGTTTGCATGACGGTGACCGGTGTTGAGATGAAAAATCGCGGGCGCGGAATATAGCACAAATTTTGACCAATTCCGACGGCAATGGTCGGCTTTAATCCTGGCCGTCTCCCTCCGCGCCGGGCGCCCAGCTTTTGCGGGCGTGCGGGTAACAAGTAGATAACCTTCAGCGACGAAAACCCTGGATAGGCTGGCCCCAAATGACTATCCATTTGGAGCCCCTGATGACCAGCAACCCCACGCCTGCGTTTTCGACTCACGCAGCCTTTATTCGCACCCAACTGCCGGCCTGGCTGACGCTTGCGCCCAAGGAGTTGCGCAAAGCGTTGCGTGAAAGCCTGCGCAAGAGCAATAAGGCCAGGCATGATCTCAAGGCCTATCTGCACAGCCTCAAAAGCCCGGAAGCCTATGCGCGGCCCATGCTCAGGCAAGCCCTGCAACGCAAGTTTCCCGGCCAGCGGATCGATGAGTCCGCGCTCCTGGTGCGCAAATGGAAGCACCAACACTTGCTGGGCCTGGTCAAGACGGCCGCAGGCACTACGGAGCAGAGCCTGTTGGAGGTAGCGCTACAAAACTTCGAAGCGGACGAAGCCGAAGGCAAGGGTATCGAGGCCGGCTCGGGCATCTACACCCAGGCCGGAGGTGGCCGCCAGCTCAGCCCCGTGACACCGCAGCAAATGGCCAAACTGTGCCGCGATCTGGATATCGGCCGGTATTACCAGTATCACGTTGAACAGGTACTGGGCACCACCCATACCCTGACCATGACCTCGCACGTGCGCATGCTGTTTGTCGAAAAAGAAAAGCACAGCCTCGCGGTGTCGCTGCATTTGGCGCGACTGAACAATGTGCTGGTCCAAGAACGCTATGATCAGTTGCTTGCACTGGCGCGCGACGGCAGCCACCCACAGTTGCGCTGCAGCCACCTTACCCTCGACACGGTCGTGCTGCCCAACGTGCTGGTGTTCGAATGGGGCAGCGACAACCCGCAACAGTTGCTCTACGTGCCGGAGGATCCAGCGGCCCCCTTGCGCTTGCACTCGTCCGAGGAAGACTTGAACCAGCAGTTGGCGGACCGACTGAGCAACACACCCGGCTACCTGGCGTTTTTCAAGCGCCTGGTGCCCCTGCATCATCGCGATACCCTGCTCGAGGTACGACCCGCCTGGAGAGACTGGTTCTCCGTCGGGGCTACCGGCAAACTGATACCGGCCAGCCTGGCCAAACCCATGACATATACCGCCATCCGCGGCCATGTGTTCCTGGCCATCACCCGCCACCGCATCGAGCAAATCAAACAGGACGCGCGCGCATTGGTAGTGCCCACTGCGGACGCAGACCTGGCCAGCCGGCAAAAGCGCTTGCAGTCCTATCTGGAGCTGGGAAAGTCGGTGCTGTTCTTCGCCGCCTCATTTGTGCCGATCGTCGGCGAGGTCTTATTGGCAGTCAGTGCGGCGCAATTGCTCGGCACCGTCTACAACGGTTTTGCCGCCTGGAGCCGGGGCGACAGCGACGAAGCCCTCGACGATTTGATGGATGTGGTGGACGCGGCCACTACCACCGCCATCACCGCTGGCGCGGTCAAGGCGGTGGGTTTTTCCGCCGGGTTGGTCAAGGTCAGGCTGCGCGGTGGGCGTGAACGCCTGTGGAACCCGGACCTTGCACCCTACCGCCATCTGGAAAGCACCTTGCCCGGAGGCTTACCCGCCGATGCCGACGGCGTGTACGCACACGCAGGGCAGGCCTATGTGAAGCTCGACGACCACCTGCATGCCATCCAGCGCGACGCTGGCAGCCAGCAATGGCAACTGCAGCACCCCAGCGATCCCGACGCCTACACCCCGCCTCTGCACAGCAACGGCAGCGGTGGCTGGCGGCATGCCCACGAGACGCCGCGGGACTGGGATGATCTCAAGCTGATCAAACGCCTCGGACCAGACGCCACCAACATCACCCAGGGCCAGGTCGAGCCACTGCTGTTGGTCGGCGGCGCCAACAGCAGCACCCTGCGCCGGACTCACCAGGAGTCGCTGCGCCCACCACCGCAGCTGCGCGAAACGCTCAAACAGTTCAACCTGCAAGAGGAGATCAACAACTTCGACGCAGATCGCGCCGAGGGTTCGACACTCACGCCCTGCACACCTTATATCCAACTCCATGAGGTCTGCTTCCTCCCCGAATGGCCCCGCGACCGAGTGGTGAATATCGTCGATGACCAGGGCAAGAACCTGATCAGTCTTGGCGGTGGCACGCGAGCCATCAAGGTGCCGCTGGCGCGCTTCAGGAAGGGCGAATTATTGTATTGCCTGAAGGACGCCCTACCCACGGCTGAATTCAACGAGCTGCTGCCCGCCGAACCCGCTGAGCAACGGACCAACATCGAGAACCTGGCCCAGCGCTTGAGCCAAGCGGTGCCTGAGCATTCACACCGCCTGTTGACCTGGCTGGAAAAGACGCTGAAGCAACCCGGCAACAGCGTTGAGCAGGAGATCGGCAAGCTGGTCCCGGACTTGCCGACCAGCCAGGTCGAAGAAATGGCCTCGGTACTCAGCCCCGAACAGCGACGCAAATTGCTACTCGAGAAAAGCCTGACCCGACAACAACACTGGGAAGCCGACCAGTACCTGCAACAGGCCGAGGCCAGCCGGCTGCTCGCCAGCCTGCACCTGGACTCAATGGCCACGCCGCAAACGCCGGAACTGATGCTCGCAGCCCTGGAACAATTGCCCGGCTGGCCCGTCTCGCGCCGCCTGGAGGTACGCGACATCGGCACCAGTGGCCCGCTGCTATGCAGCAGCGGCACGGGCGACGCCAGCCAGCGCTTGCTGATCATCCGCGAAGGCCAGCACTATCGCCCACAAGATAGCCAGGGCCGGGCGCTGGCCGAACCCAGTGACCTGCCCACTGCCATCAGCCGCACGTTGCCGCCCGCCGAACTCAACGACGTACTGCACCAGGCCCAGGCAAGCACTCTCAAGCAGGCCATGCGTAAAGCCAGCCAGAAGAGCATGGCCGAGGGTTTGGTTGCCAAGCGTGCATCATTCAAACGCAGCGATTCGTTTCCCATGCGGCACCGGATCGAACCCGCATTTGCCGAGCCCGCACCGCCAGCGGGGCTCACGCTGAGGGCGGATGGCATCTATCAGGCGCCTGTCCTGCCCGACGGCAGCTATCGCTATTACCTGCTGGATAACGCCAGATACTACCGGGTACAGCCCGATGACAGTGGTTGGCGCCTGATCGACGCACGCAGCCAGTTCAGGGCCTACCAGCCTTATGTGCGCAAGCGCAGCGAGGGTGGTTGGGAGCTGGACGGCACCGTCGCCACGCCGTTCGGTGGCGTACCGATGCCTGATTTCGAAGGCACGACGCCAGGCGACTCCAGCGAAACCTTCGCATCTGCCGAACCCGCCACGGATTATGAGTCGGCCGACGAAGGCGCCATCGTGTATACGGCGGACGAACTGCAGCACATGCGCTCGTCGGCCAGCTACCAGCACAGCGTCAATCACCTCGGCGTATTCGATCGCGCCAACAATGGCCGCTACCCTTTGCGCGATACCGAAGGACGGCCGCTGCGAATCAAATCAATCCAGGCCACCGGACGCTCAAGAAGGGGCACGCCCTATGGCAAGGCGTTGATCATGCCGTTCATCGAGTGGGAAGGTTTTGAGAAAGTGGCGGCGCTGTACGACGAAAAGTTGAAGGTAGTGCCCTTCACCGCAGCACATCAGAAGTTTCCCGAAGAGGCCAGCCTGCTCGGCCAATCCACAGTGGTGACCACCAGAGCTATTGCCAAGGGCGAAACACTGGGGGTGTACGGCGGCGAGCTGGTGCCCTCGCGAATTGCCCAGCAGCGTCGCGATCCCTATCTGCTTGATGTGCACACGTGGGTGCAACCGGGCGCACAAAAAGGCAGCACGCCGACGCCGAAAATGGTCAGTGCTTTCCTGAGTTTCTCGGGCGACAACCTACTGTCGAGGATCAATACGATATTCGAGTACAACAACGGCATACCCGCCAGGCAAGCCAGCACCGGCTATAACGTCGAAGATGCCGGCTTTGTGGTCGATGTGCTGACCGCTGACGAGTCGCGGATGCGCCTGCGCCTGAGCGCTTTCTTTGCCACCGAGGAGATGGCGGCCGGCACGGAGTTGCGCTGGGACTATGGTTACGACGAAAAGATGATCAAGCAGCTGTTCAGCAAGGCCGATTGACGCTTGGCTATTCGTCGTCGTCGAAGTTGTAGCTGCCCGGCGCCAGGTTTTCGAAGCGCGTGTACTTACCGATGAACGCCAGGCGGATAAAGCCGATGGGGCCGTTCCGCTGCTTGCCGATGATGATCTCGGCGATGCCCTTGTGCTCGGTCTCGGGGTGGTACACCTCGTCGCGGTACACAAACATGATGACGTCGGCATCCTGCTCGATCGCTCCGGATTCACGCAAGTCGGAGTTCACCGGGCGCTTGTTGGGCCGTTGTTCCAGGGAACGGTTGAGCTGGGACAGGGCCACCACCGGGCAGTTGAATTCCTTGGCCAGGGCTTTCAGGGACCGGGAGATTTCAGAAATCTCGTTGGTACGGTTGTCACCGCTGGAACCCGGGATCTGCATCAACTGCAGGTAGTCGATCATGATCAGCGCGATGTCGCCGTGCTCGCGCACCAGGCGGCGGGTACGCGCACGCATTTCGGACGGGCTGATACCGGCGGTGTCGTCGATGAACAGCTTGCGGTCGTTGAGCAGGTTGACCGCCGAGGTCAGGCGCGGCCAGTCGTCGTCTTCCAGTTGGCCGGAACGCACTTTGGTCTGGTCGATACGCCCCAGGGACGAGAGCATACGCATGATCAGCGATTCGCCTGGCATCTCGAGGGAATACACCAGCACCGCCTTGTCGCTGCGCAGTACGGCGTTTTCCACCAGGTTCATCGCAAAGGTGGTCTTACCCATGGATGGACGGCCGGCGACGATGATCAAGTCGGACGGCTGAAGGCCGCTGGTCTTTTCGTCGAGGTCGGTGTAGCCGGTGGAAATACCGGTGATGGCCGCATCGGTGTTGAACAAGGTGTCGATACGGTCGATGGCCTTGGTCAGCAGGTCGTTGACGCTGACCGGGCCACCGGTCTTGGGCCGCGCTTCGGCGATCTGGAAGATCTGGCGCTCGGCTTCGTCGAGGATCTCGGCGGCGGTACGGCCTTCGGGGTTGAAGGCACTGTCGGCGATCTCGGTGCTGATGCCGATCAACTGGCGCAAGGTGGCGCGCTCGCGGACGATCTGCGCATAGGCCTTGATGTTGGCGACGGACGGCGTGTTTTTCGCCAACTCACCGAGGTAGCCCAGGCCACCGACCTGGGAGGTCTGGCCTTCCTTGTCCAGCTGTTCGGCCAGGGTCACCACGTCGATCGGTGAGTTCTGGTCAGCCAGCTTGGCGATGGCGCGGAAGATCAGGCGGTGGTCATGGCGATAGAAGTCACCGTCCGAGACTTGATCCAGCACGCGTTCCCAGGCGTTGTTGTCCAGCATCAAACCACCGAGCACGGCCTGTTCGGCCTCGATGGAATGCGGCGGCACCTTCAGGGCAGCGGTTTGCAGATCGTATTGCTCAGGAGCGGAGATTTCGTTCATGGCCACTTGGAATTTAAGGGTGTGTAGAAAAACAAAAGGCACGACCTGTAAACAGGATCGTGCCCGATGTTAACCGCCTGGCACGCGAGGTGCCAGTCAGTTAGGTGCGGCTTAAGCTGCTACCACGACAACGCGTACGGTGGCTTCAACTTCGGCGTGCAGGTGCACGGCTACGTCGAATTCGCCTACGTTGCGGATGGTGCCGTTCGGCAGACGAACTTCGCTCTTCTGCACTTCAACGCCGGAGGCGGTCAGTGCATCGGCGATGTCGTGGGTGCCGATCGAACCGAACAGCTTGCCTTCGTCACCGGCGGTGGCAGTGATAGTCACTTCCAGCTCAGCCAGTTGGGCAGCGCGAGTTTCGGCCGAAGCTTTTTTGTCTGCTGCGGCTTTTTCCAGCTCAGCACGACGCTCTTCAAACGCAGCCAGGTTGGCAGCGGTTGCAGCGGTGGCTTTGCCGTATGGCAGCAGGTAGTTACGACCGTAGCCGGCCTTAACGTTCACTTTGTCGCCCAGGTTGCCCAGGTTGGCGACTTTTTCCAGAAGGATCAGTTGCATGTGAAAATCCTCTAACTTTTAACCTTCACCGTTCGCGTTATCGGCGTCTTTCGACGCCAGACGACCGCGAAAATCAATCAGGCCGTCGACAATGGCCAAGACCACGAGTAACGGATAGATCAGCTGCATGAACAGCAACAGCGTGACGTACAACCCCACCAGCCAAAACCTGGCCAGGCGCTTGCGCGCAACCAGCCCATGGATCAGGGCCAGCCCGGCAAACACCAGCGGTACGCTGCAAATCGGCGCCAGCAAGGCCATCTGTGGGCCGAAGTTCGGCCCGACAACCATGCACGCCAGCAGCAACATCGCCGGCCCCGCCGGGATTCTGATACTGCGAAACTCGCGACCAAAACCACCCGGGTTGTACAACAACGCCTGCCAGTAACGCCCAAGAATCAGGCTCAGCACGCTGACGACCTGCAACAATGCCGCAATCAGGCCGGTCAGGACCGGGGCAATCAGTGACGCAAACCGCGCTCGCTCATCTACCGACAACTGCTGGTAGAGATCCCCGAGGGCCAACGGCAGGATCTTGACGATCTCCTGCGACAGCGCCTCGATTTGCGGGCGGAAAGCCGCGCCAAGCATCACTGAGTACACCAACCCCAATGCCACGCTGACCAGCAGCGTGCGGACCCAGGACTCACTTGCGCGCAGAACCAACGCAAGGCTCGATGACCCCAGCAGTACCAGAAGTACCCGTGGATCACCCATTTGCAGCCACCAGATCAAGGCCGGCAACAAACCCAGGGCAAGAACGCCAAGGGCGTCCTTCAAACCGCGCCGCAGCAGCACAAGGCAACCTGCGGCAGCACCCAACCAATAAAGCAACGGCAATGCCGCACAGCCAGCCACTACCAGAGTGGCCTGCACGCGACCGCGCATGATGAACTCAGCTAAGGCGCGCATGCATTCAATCCCTTACTACTTGTCGACTGCCCGGTCTCAGCGGCCGTGGCTGTCGGTGTAGGCCAGCAGGGCCAGGAAGCGGGCGCGCTTGATAGCGGTGGCCAGCTGACGCTGATAACGTGCTTTGGTACCGGTGATACGGCTTGGAACGATTTTGCCGGTCTCGGATACGTAGGCTTTCAGAGTGTTGAGATCTTTGTAATCGATCTCTTTCACGTCTTCAGCGGTGAAACGGCAGAATTTACGACGACGGAAGAAACGTGCCATTTGATAGGCTCCTTAAAAGGTCCGTGGATTACTCGTCAGCGTTATCGCTGTTGTCACTGTCATCAGCGCTATCATCAGCGCCTTCTTCAGGACGGTCGCGACGCTCACGGCGCTCACTGCGGTTTTCTTCAGCCTTGAGCATCTCGGATTGGCCGGTAACGGCTTCTTCGCGACGGATGACCAGGTTACGGATCACTGCATCGTTGTAGCGGAAGTTGTCTTCCAGCTCGGCCAGGGCCTTGCCAGTGCACTCAACGTTCAGCATCACGTAGTGAGCCTTGTGAACATTGTTGATTGCGTAGGCCAGTTGACGACGGCCCCAATCTTCCAGACGGTGGATTTTGCCGCCGTCTTCTTCGATCAGCTTGGTGTAACGCTCAACCATGCCGCCGACTTGCTCGCTTTGATCCGGGTGGACCAAAAAGATGATTTCGTAATGACGCATGAATGCTCCTTACGGGTTGTAGCCTGCCGCTCAAAAACGGTCAGACAAGGAGTGAATGACACTTATGGATCTTGCCGCAGGGGAGGCACATGCGTGCCTGCCAGGAAGGCAAGGGGCGCAATTGTAGAGAAGGGGGAGAAGCGGCGCAAGGTGATTGGTGATTATTTGAACAATCTCCCAAACACCACAAAACTAAATGTGGGAGGGGGCTTGCTCCCGATAGCGGTGGGTCAGTTACAGGTGATGTGACTGAACTCCAGCAATCGGGAGCAAGCCCCCTCCCACATTTTGGTTCTGTGCCAGGCTCGGGATTACTTCTTGGCCTTGACCTTGGCACCGCGCTGACGCTGGGCCTCAAACAGACATACACCCGTTGCAACCGACACGTTCAGACTGCTGACACTACCGGCCATCGGCAAGTGCACCAGGTAATCGCAATGCTCACGGGTCAGGCGACGCATGCCTTTGCCTTCGGCGCCCATGATCAGGATGGTCGGGCCGGTGAGGTCCTGGTCATAGATGCTGACCTCGGCCTCGCCTGCCGTACCCACGACCCACAAGCCACGCTGCTGGAGCTTCTCCAGGGTGCGCGCCAGGTTGGTCACGGCCACCAATGGAATCACTTCCGCCGCACCGCAGGCGACTTTACGCACTACGGGTGTCAGGGTCGCTGACTTGTCCTTGGGGACGATCACCGCCAGCGCGCCGGCGGCGTCCGCCGAACGCAGGCAGGCGCCGAGGTTGTGCGGGTCGGTCACGCCGTCCAGCACCAGCAGCAACGGCGCGCCTTCGGTGCGGTCGAGCAGCTCGTCGAGCATCGCTTCGCCCCAGACCTGGCTTGGGCTGACGTCCGCCACCACGCCCTGGTGCACGCCTTCGACCCAGACGTCCATTTCACGACGCTCGGCCTGGCCGATGGCCACCTTGTTTTGCGTGGCCAGCTCGACCAGCGCCTGTACACGCGGCTCGCTGCGGCCTTCGGCCAACCACACCTGCTTGACGCGCTTGGGATGGTGACGCAGTAGTGCTTCTACGGCGTGTACGCCGTAGATTTTTTCCAGACTCATGACTTGGCCTTAGGTTTGCGCGACCCGCTGCTTTTGGCGGGGGCCGAACCCGCTTTCGGCGGGCCTTTACGGTGTTTACTCGGCTTGCTCGACGGTTTTTCCGCCCCTTGGGACTTTCCCCCAGACGCCGCTTTACCACCGCTTTTGGCTTCGTTGAGCAACTGCTGCTTCAACTCGCGGCTCTTGCGCAGCTCGGCGTTTTTCGCCGCGGCATCACTTGGGCGGTAGGCTTCAGGGGCCTTGTCCTTGGCAGAAGAGCGACGACCGGACTTGGCCGGTGCAGGCTCGGCGACTGCCGCTTTCGCAGGTGCCCCTTTGCCCTTGGTCGCCGGGGCTGCGGTTTCACTGCCACGCTTTTTACGGCCAGCCGGTTCTGCGGGCTTGTCAGGCATGCCGAAGTCGATCTTGCGCTCGTCGAGGTCGACGCGCATGACCTGCACTTCCACGGTATCGCCCAGGCGGAAGCTGCGCCCGGTGCGCTCGCCCGCCAGGCGGTGATGCACAGGGTCGAAGTGGTAGTAGTCACCCGGCAAGGCGGTGACGTGCACCAGGCCCTCGACGTAGATGTCGGTCAGCTCGACGAACAGGCCAAAGCCGGTCACGGCGGTGATCACACCCGGGAACGTCTCGCCCACGCGATCCTTCATGAACTCGCACTTGAGCCAGTTCACTACGTCACGGGTGGCTTCGTCGGCGCGGCGCTCGCTCATGGAGCACTGCTCGCCCAGCTGTTCCAGGGCCGCCTCGTCGTACGGATAGATCCGTGCCTTCGGAATGGTCATGGCACCGGCGCGCTTGACGTGCGGGGTGTTCTGCTTGGAGTGGATCACGCTGCGGATCGCCCGGTGCGTGAGCAAATCCGGGTAGCGACGAATCGGCGAGGTGAAGTGGGTATACGCCTCGTAATTCAAGCCGAAGTGGCCCTGGTTGTCGGCGCTGTATACCGCCTGGCTCAGCGAGCGCAGCATCACGGTCTGGATCACGTGGTAATCCGGACGATCCTTGATGCTGGCCAGCAGGGCCTGGTAATCCTTCGGCGTCGGGCCGTCCTTGCCTTTGTGCAGGGACAGGCCAAGCTCACCGAGGAACGCGCGCAGCTTTTCCAGGCGCTCCGGCGGCGGGCCGTCGTGCACCCGGTACAACGCTGGAATTTCGTGCTTTTTCAGGAATTCGGCGGTGGCCACGTTGGCCGCCAGCATGCATTCCTCGATCAGCTTGTGCGCGTCATTACGGGTGGTCGGCGTGATAGCGGCGATCTTGCGCTCGGAACCGAAGACAATCCGGGTTTCCTGGGTTTCAAAGTCGATCGCGCCACGGGTATGACGGGCACCCAGCAACACCTTGTACAGCGCGTAGAGCTGCTTGAGGTGTGGAACCACGCCAGCGTATTCGCTGCGCAGGGCCTTGGCTTCGCTGGTCTTCGGTGTTTCCAGGATGGTGCTGACCTTGTTGTAGGTCAGGCGTGCCTGGGAGTGGATCACCGCTTCGTAGAACTGGTAGTCGGTCATCTCGCCGGTTTTCGAGATGGTCATCTCGCACACCATGGCCAAGCGGTCGACTTTCGGGTTCAGGGAGCACAGGCCGTTGGACAGCTGCTCAGGCAGCATCGGGATGACGCGCTCAGGGAAGTACACGGAGTTGCCGCGAACCTGGGCTTCGTTATCCAGGGCCGAACCGATCTTCACGTAGCTGGACACGTCGGCAATCGCGACGAACAGCTTCCAGCCGCCGGAGAACAGGCGCAGTTTGCCGGGCTTGGCTTCGCAGTAGACCGCATCGTCGAAGTCGCGGGCATCTTCGCCGTCGATGGTGACGAACGGCAGGTGACGCAGGTCGATGCGTTTTTCTTTGTCTTTGTCTTCGACTTCCGGCTTGAGCTTGGCGGCTTCCTTGAGTACCGCCTCAGGCCAGACGTGAGGAATATCGTAGGTGCGCAGCGCAACGTCGATTTCCATGCCCGGCGCCATGTAGTTGCCGACCACTTCAACGATATCGCCCTGGGGCTGGAAACGCGCAGTCGGCCAATGGGTGATCTTCACCTCGACGAACTGGCCCACCTTGGCGGCGCCATTGCGGCCCGGCGTGATCAGCACTTCCTGCTGGACCTTCGGGTTATCCGGCACCACAAAGCCGATGCCGCCTTCTTCGAAGTAACGGCCGACGATGGACTCGTGGGCACGGGACACCACTTCGACGATCACGCCTTCACGGCGACCGCGACGGTCGAGGCCGGAAACGCGCGCCAGGGCACGGTCGCCATCGAACACCAGGCGCATTTGCGCAGGGCTCATGAACAGATCGTCGCTGCCGTCGTCCGGGATCAGGAAACCAAAGCCGTCACGGTGGCCGGCGATGCGGCCCAGGATCAGGTCGAGCTTGTCTACCGGTGCGTAGGTGCCGCGGCGGGTGTAGATCAGTTGCGCGTCGCGCTCCATGGCGCGCAGGCGGCGGCGCAGGGCTTCGAGCTGGTCTTCGGTGGTCAGACCGAATTCTTCGACCAACTGCTCGCGGCTAGCAGGCGAACCACGATCGGCGAGGTGCGCCAGGATCAGTTCGCGGCTAGGAATAGGGTTTTCATATTTTTCCGCTTCACGAGCGGCCTCGGGATCGAGGGACTGCCAATCGGCCATTAGAGAGTTTTCACCTTGTCTATATGTGGGTTAGTTTGGCATACGCGTATTGAAACGGGAAATTTCAGGTATCAACAAGCGTTTAAAAGCCTTTTGCGACCCCCGGCGCGCACCTTGCACGACCATTGGCGAAATTTTCCAGGCTTTTTTGATGGCAGGGGTTTACAGCGCAAATATCGCTCCGTATAGTGCGCGCCATCGACGACGGCAACGTTGTCAGATAATGCCCAGGTGGTGAAATTGGTAGACACGCCAGCTTCAGGTGCTGGTGATCGCAAGGTCGTGGAAGTTCGAGTCTTCTCCTGGGCACCAAATTCAGATCAAACCCGCGAAAGCGGGTTTTTTCGTTTCAGGCCTTTGATTTTTAACGGAAAAATTGATTTATATTTTTCGAATCAGGGGTTTACAGATCAAAAAGGCCGCCGTATAGTTCGCCCCATCGACAGCGGCAACGTTGTTAGATAATGCCCAGGTGGTGAAATTGGTAGACACGCCAGCTTCAGGTGCTGGTGATCGCAAGGTCGTGGAAGTTCGAGTCTTCTCCTGGGCACCAAATTCAGATCAAACCCGCGAAAGCGGGTTTTTTCGTTTCTGACGCTTGAAAAACTCCCCAGTGATTTGCCCGCTCATCCGCACATGAGAAGTTTTATCGTTTATCCTTGCAATGATTTGTTGCATATAGCGAGGAACACTTCGGATGATGATCCGCGATAACCGTCTCACAACATCCCTTCTGCGCGGCCTGAGCCTCACCCTGCTCGGCCTGACACTGCTCTCGCCCGCCGCCTACTCCGCCGACAAGATCGCCCTGACCTTGTACAACGGCCAACATAAGGAAGTCGGCGATGAACTCGCCAAAGCCTTTGAAGCCAAGACTGGCATTCACGTTAACGTGCGTAAAGGCAGCAGCAATCAGTTGGCCAGCCAGGTCGTCGAAGAAGGTGACCGTTCCCCTGCCGACGTGATCTATACCGAAGAGTCGCCGCCACTGAACAAACTCGGCGAGCAAGGCTTGCTGGCGAAGATCGATGCCAGCACCCTGGATGTACTGCCCAAAGATTACGTCGGCCGTAACGGCGATTGGATGGGCGTGACCGCCCGCACCCGCGTCGTGGCTTTCAACCCAAAACTGATTGCTGAAAAAGACCTGCCCAAGTCGGTATTGGACTTCGCCGGCCCCGAGTGGCAAGGCAAGGTCGGCTTCGTACCCACCAGCGGCGCCTTCCAGGAGCAAGCGGTGGCGATCATCAAGCTGCACGGTCGCGAAGCTGCCGAAGAGTGGCTGACCGGCCTGCGCGCCTTCGGCAAGGTGTACAGCAACAATATGGTCGCCCTCAAGGCCGTGGAAAATGGCGAAGTGGCCACCGTGCTGGTGAATAACTATTACTGGTTTGCCCTGAAGAAGGAAAAAACCAACCTGGATTCCCAACTGCACTATTTCACTGATGGCGATGCCGGCGGCCTGATCACCGTGTCCTCCGCTGCCGCACTGAAATCCAGCAAGCATCCCAAGGAAGCTCAGCAATTGCTGGCATTCATGGCCAGCGAAGAAGGCCAGCGCGTGATCACCAACACCTCGGCCGAGTACCCGCTGCGCAAGGGCATGGAATCCAACCGTGGCCTCAAGCCCTTCAGCGAGCTGCAACCGCCGAAAGTCACTCCGGCCGACCTTGGCAATGCTGAGGAAGCACTGGAGCTGGAACGTGATGTTGGCTTGAACTGATGAACCCGTCGCTGACGACCGGCGCATTCAGCCCCCGGCGCAAACGCCCTTCGATCTGGCTGTTGCTGCCGGTGCTATTGCTGGTTGGCCTGAGCCTGCTGCCACTGGCATATGTCGGGCTCAAGGCTTGGCAGGCCGGCTGGGCAGAGGCGGTGCATCTGTTGTGGCGGCCGTATGTCTTTGGCCTGCTGCGCAACACCCTCGCGCTGATGGTCGGCGTGACGGTGGCCTGTGGCGTGATCGGCCTGTCCCTGGCCTGGCTGCTGGAGCGCAGCAGCCTGCCAGGGCGGCGCCTCTGGGGCGTGATCCTGTGCCTGCCGTTTGCGGTGCCGGCATTTGTCAGCAGCTTTACCTGGGTGTCGTTGAGCGCCAACTTCGAGGGGCTCGGCGGCGCAATCCTGGTGATGAGCCTGTCCAAATACCCGCTGGTGTTTTTGCCGGTGGCGGCAACCTTACGCAACCTCGACCCGTCCCTGGAAGAATCCGCCCGCACATTGGGGCTGAATCGCTGGGGCGTGTTCTTTCGCATCACCTTGCCGCTGCTGTGGCCGTCGTTGCTGGCCGGGGCGTTGTTGATCGCCCTGCATATGCTGGTGGAGTTCGGCGCGCTGTCGATCATCGGCCTGCAGACCTTCACCACAGCGATCTACCAGCAATTCGAACTGGAATTCAGCAATGCCAATGCCGCGATGCTTTCGGCGGTGCTGCTGGTGATGTGCCTGACCCTACTGTGGCTGGAGTTGCGCGTGCGCGGCAAAGGCCGGCATGTGCGCATCGGCCAGGGTGCGGCGCGACATGCCGGACAGGTCCAACTGGGCAAGTGGGCGTTATTGGGTCAGGTGTATTGCCTGGCGCTGGCAATCATCGGCAGTGGCATTCCATTGGGGATGCTCGGTTACTGGCTGGCGGTAGGCTCATCTGCGGCGTTTCCGATGGCAGAGATAGGTGAGGCGCTGCTGTCCTCCCTGGCACTATCCCTGGGCGGCGCAGCTCTGTGCCTGGCGCTGGCGGTGCCGGTGGGATTGCTGGTGGTGCGCTACAAAGGTCAACTGGCGATCTGGGCCGAGCGCCTGCCTTACTTGCTGCACGCCCTGCCCGGCCTGGTGATCGCGCTGACCCTGGTGTATTTCGCCCTGCACTACGTGCCGGTGCTGTACCAGACCTCGGCGTTGCTGCTGATCGCTTATGCGCTGCTGTTCTTGCCCTTGGCCCAGGCGCCGATTCGCACCGCGCTGAACAAGGCCGCACCGCAATTGGAAGAGGCAGCACGCACGTTGGGCGCTTCGTCGTTCAGTGCGTTTTGCCGAGTGACGTTGCCGATTATCTTCCCGGCGTTGGGGGCGGCATTTGCACTGGTGTTTCTGGATGCGATGAAGGAATTGACGGCGACGTTGCTGTTGAGCCCAACCGGGCTGAATACCTTGGCGACTGCCGTTTGGGCACATACCTCGAATGTGGAGTTTGCGGCGGCGGCGCCTTATGCAGCGTTGTTGATATTGGTGTCGGGGTTGCCGGTGTATTTGCTCACGACTCGGATGTATCTGAGTCGCTGAGATCGCTATCGGGAGCAAGCCCCCTCCCACATCGGAACGCATTCCAAGTGTGGGAGGGGGCTTGCTCCCGATGAGGCCGGCACAGGCAACACTAAGCCCTGAACTGCCCCAGGCTCGCCTTCAACTGCGCCGCCAACCCATCGAGCACCTTGCCACTGGCCGTCGTCTCTATTACCGCCTGCGCCGCACGCTCGGCCTGGGCATGGATTACCTCCACCCGCCCGCGCACTGCATGGGCGCCCTGGGCCTGATGCTCGGCTGCACGAGTCGCCAGGCCGATGGCCGCGTGCACCTGCTCCACCGATGCCTGGACCGTCTGTTGCAAGCGCACGCTGTCGCGCAGCACCAGCAATCCTTCATTGGCCTGGCGCCCAGCCTTACCAATGGTTTCCACCGCCTCACGCGCGCCCTGCTGCAATGCCACGATATGCGCCTGGATATCGCCAGTGGAGCTTTGGGTCTTACTGGCCAATGCACGCACTTCGTCCGCCACCACTGCGAACCCACGACCGGTCTCACCGGCGCGGGCTGCTTCGATGGCTGCGTTGAGGGCGAGTAGGTTGGTTTGCTCGGCGATGCCATGGATCACGGTCAACACCACCTCGATCTGCTCGCTTTGCTGGGCCAGGCGCTCGATAACCTGGGAGCCGGCCTGGACCTGCCCTGCCAACGCCTCGATCAAGCTGCCGACTTCGGCCGACGTGCGCGAATTTTCATCCGTGGCCTGGCGAATATCCACCACTTGTTGCAAGGCTGCCTGCATGGCATGGCTTTCGGCCTGGGCCTCGTCGGCCATTTGCGAGAGTGCGCGCAAACTCTGCGCCACTTCATCACGCTGCAAGCCAGCAGCAGCATCGGCGCCGGCATTGCGCAACGTCATGGCGCCGATTTCCACACCGGTGCGCTGGGCCACGTCGCCTGCTTCGCGCACGATGGGTTGCAATTTATCCACAAAGCGATTGACCGCAGAGGCCATGTCACCAATTTCGTCCTTGCTGTTGATCTGCACGCGCTTGGTAAGATCACCCTCGCCTGCCGCCAGGTCATCCATGGCCGCGATCAGCAGCTTCAAGCGATTGACCACGCGCCGACCGAGTACGATGGCGATCAGCAGCAGCACGCCAAGGCCCACCAATGCCAGGCCCATGCCGATGCGCCAGCGCAGGGTGCTCGCAGCTTCCTGCACGGCACTGGCGGTATTGGCGGTCATTTGGGTAGCTGTGGCCTGCGCCGATTGCAACCTGGCGCCCATGGCGGCGGCACTGTCAGCAGCAGCCCCCTTGAGACTATCGCCCACCAGCTGGTCACCGCTGGCAATCAGCGCGGCAAAGCGCTTATCCAATGCTTGCAGATCGGCTTCAACCGCCGCAGTGGATACGCCCATGCGCACCTTGCCGATTTCCACGCCGTTGGGGCTGATAGAGGCTTCTACGTAATACACGGAAGGGTCAGTCCTGGCCGCGTCCAGCACTTTATCCAGGGCACGCTCGCCCGCTCCCTTCGCCAGCAGGGCCTGGTTGATCGGGTTTTCGCGATTCAGGTAACGGGTCAAGTGCTCGCCTGCTGCGTCGTCATACACTACGAACAACACATTGGGGTTACGCTGGGCACGCCGGGCGAACTCCGACAACGTCGGCACATCACTGTCCCACATGGCGCGAGGGGCCACTGAAGCCAACAATTGCGCCATATCATTGGCGGAGTCCTGCAGGTCTTTTTCCAGGGTCGCACGCAGCTGTTTCTGTTCTTCCTGCAAGCGCGTGGAAAGCCCCGCCGTCAGACGCTGGCGGGTACTGGTCGACAGGCTGTCCAGGCTGGAGGTGACTTCCTTGCCCGCCTGGGCCAATTCGCCAGACAGCTTCTGGCTGTCGATACCCAGGCGATTGCTCAAATCGGCCTCCAGTGCAGTGACCGTGCTCCGCGTCAGAGCGACGGCGACCAGCACTTGCACCAAAAGAGCGATACCAAGGGTAACGAAGACCGGCCGCAACAGCCGGCTTTGTAACAATGAGAGAACGGCAGACATCGGGAATCCCTCCACCACGGGTGCCATTAAATTGATAGCACCGCGAAAGAGAGAAACACAGCAAGGGTCGTGCCGCTTGCCAGACAGAAACGACAAAGGGCTCCCGAAGGAGCCCTTTGCTTTTTACATCAACAGCTTATTAAGCGAACGGGTGACGCAGCACGATGGTTTCGTTGCGGTCCGGGCCCGTCGAAATAATGTCGATCGGTGCGCCGATCAACGCTTCAACACGCTTGATGTAGGCACGGGCGTTGGCTGGCAGTTCTTCCAGGGTCTTGGCACCCACGGTCGATTCGGTCCAGCCTGGCACTTCTTCGTACACAGGCTGCAGGCCTACGTAGCTGTCGGCGTCGGTCGGAGCGACATCGTTGCCTTCTGCATCTTTGTAACCGATGCAGATGTTGATGGTTTCCAGACCGTCGAGGACGTCCAGCTTGGTCAGGCAGATGCCCGAGATGCTGTTCACATCGATAGCGCGACGCAGGATAACGGCGTCGAACCAGCCACAACGGCGAGCACGGCCGGTGGTTGCGCCGAACTCGTGACCTTGCTTGGCCAGGTGTGCACCGACGTCGTCGAACAGCTCAGTCGGGAATGGACCCGAACCGACACGGGTGGTGTAGGCCTTGGTGATGCCCAGGATGTAGTCCAGGAACATCGGGCCAACGCCTGAACCTGTGGCGACGCCGCCAGCGGTGGTGTTAGAGCTGGTGACGTACGGGTAGGTACCGTGGTCGATGTCCAGCAGCGAACCCTGGGCGCCTTCGAACATGATGTCTTTGCCGGCGCGACGCAGGTCATGCAGCTCGGCGGTCACGTCCAGCATCAGCGGCTTGAGCAGTTCAGCGTATTCCTTGCACTCGGCCAGGGTCTTCTCGAACTCGATGGCCGGCTCTTTGTAGTAACCCACCAGCATGAAGTTGTGGTAATCCACCAGTTCACGCAGCTTGTCTTCAAAGCGCGGCATGTTGAGCAGGTCGCCTACACGCAGGCCACGACGGGCTACCTTGTCTTCGTAGGCCGGGCCGATACCGCGACCGGTAGTACCGATCTTCAGCTCGCCACGGGCCTTT
This sequence comes from Pseudomonas khavaziana, assembly GCF_036704165.1. Taxonomy (NCBI): domain Bacteria; kingdom Pseudomonadati; phylum Pseudomonadota; class Gammaproteobacteria; order Pseudomonadales; family Pseudomonadaceae; genus Pseudomonas; species Pseudomonas khavaziana. Next base: position 803,951 of record NZ_CP129946.1, on the reverse strand, counting down.
TCACGGGCCTGGTCCAGCGCAACGTGGAAGGACAGGATCAGCGGGCAGGACGGGCTGATACGCAGGCGCTCACGCACCGGCACGCCTTTCTCTTCCAGCTTGATGATCTCGCGTAGCAGGGCATCAGGTGCGACCACCACGCCGTTGCCGATCAGGCACTGCACACCTTCGCGCAGTACGCCCGAGGGGATCAGGTGCAAGACGGTTTTTTCGCCATCGATGACCAGGGTGTGGCCAGCGTTGTGGCCACCTTGGTAGCGCACTACGGCGGCAGCATGTTCGGTCAGCAGATCAACGATCTTGCCTTTGCCCTCATCACCCCATTGGGTGCCCAGGACTACGACATTCTTACCCATAACACTTGTCCTCATTCGCGCAAACTTGGTGCCGGCGATGGCCGGCAGGAAAACTCAAGAAGCCAGTGGCGTTACTTGCCAAAGCCCGTTCTGCTGAATCAATTGCCGGTCGCAGTCCGCTTCACGGGCGGCGGCCAATGGCTGCCCAGGCAAGGCCTGGACTACACGCTGACCCTCACTGCGTAACTGGCAAACCTGCTGCCAGAGCGCTGCGTCCGTACTGTCGGGCATCCAGATGCCACCAGACGGCAGCTCGACCTCAGCACGCCCCAGGGTCACCAGGGTTTTCAAATCGGTGGAAAAACCAGTGGCCGGACGCGCACGACCGAAGTCAGCGCCGATATCGTCATAACGACCACCCTGGGCGATGGCTTGGCCAACACCCGGGACAAATACCGCGAACACCACACCGGTGTGGTAGTGGTAGCCGCGCAACTCACCCAGATCAAAATACAGCGGCAGCTGCGGGAACCGCGCCGACAGGCGCTCGGCGATTGCCAGCACGTCATCCAGCGCGGCCAATACCGGCGCTGGCGCCTTGGCCAGGCGCTCACGTGCAGCCGACAGCACTTCACGGCCACCGCACAGATCCACCAGCGCACGCAGCATGCCGGCCAGATCCGCAGGTACACCCTCGGTGAGGGCGACCACTTCATCGATGGCCTTGCGTTGCAGGGCATCGAACAACTGCTGCTCTACTTCGCCGGACAACCCGGCCGCACGGGCCAGGCCGCGGTAGATACCGACGTGCCCCAGGTCCATGTGCACAGCCGGCACGTCAGCCAGTTGCAGCATGGCCAGCATCAGGCTGATCACTTCAACGTCGCTGCTCGGGCTGGCATCGCCGTACAACTCGGCGCCCAACTGGATCGGGCTACGGGAAGACGACAAGGCACGCGGCTGGGCATGTAGCACGCTGCCGGCGTAGCACAGGCGGGTTGGACCTTCGCGGCGCAGAGTGTGCGCATCGATGCGCGCCACTTGCGGCGTGATGTCGGCACGGAACCCCATCTGCCGGCCCGATTGCGGATCGATGACCTTGAAGGTACGCAAATCCAGGTCCTGGCCCGCGCCGGTCAGCAGGGATTCCAGGTACTCGATATGGGGAGTCACGACAAACTCGTAACCCCAGCTCTGGAACAGATCCAACACCTGGCGACGCGCTATTTCAATGCGCGCAGCTTCTGGTGGCAGTACTTCTTCGATGCCATCTGGCAGCAGCCAGCGGTCTACCGTTGCCATTACGCCATTCCCCTATGATCCGGGCGGCCAGCCCTCGGCCGAACCTTGAGTGAAGCAGAAAATACCCGCCCCCTGCATAAACCACGCGCAAGAGCGACGTGACGAATGGCCTGTAACCGGCCTCGTCGGGCACTTTCCTCGAAAAACCTGTCACGCCTGCCGAATCAAACATGCAGACGCAAAAAAGCCGGGAATTTCCCGGCTGCCGCATCATACACCCGTTTTCTGAAAGGAGCACCCCGCCAGGCATTTTAGCCGCCCGACGGAGTGCGTCCTACAGAATCAAAGGCTGGTTACTTGGACTTTTCCAGGTAGCGGAAGAAGTCGCTGCTTGGGTCCAGCACCATGACGTCGGTTTTATTCGCGAAGCTTTCACGGTAGGCGCGCAGGCTACGGTAGAACGCGTAGAACTCCTGGTCCTGGCCGTAGGCCTTGGCGTAGATCGCCGCGGCTTGGGCATCACCATCACCACGGGCCTCTTCAGACTCGCGATAGGCTTCTGCCAGCAGGACACGGCGCTGACGGTCGGCATCCGCACGGATACCCTCTGCCAGCTCGTTACCCTTGGCGCGGTGCTCACGGGCCTCGCGCTCACGCTCGGTGCTCATGCGCTCGAACACGCTGCGGTTGACTTCCTTGGGCAGGTCAATGGCCTTGACCCGGACATCGACCACTTCGATACCCAGCTCTTTTTCCGCCATGGTGTTCAACGAACGCGTGATGTCAGCCATCAGCGCATCCCGCTCACCGGATACCACCTCGTGCAGGGTGCGTTTACCAAACTGGTCACGCAGGCCCGATTCCAGACGACGCGAGAGACGCTCGTCAGCAATCTGCTTGAGGCCGGAGGTCGCGGTGTAGAAGCGCTCGGCATCCTTGACGCGCCACTTGGCGTAGGCGTCAACCATCACGGCTTTCTTTTCCAGGGTCAGGAAGCGCTGTGTCGGTGCATCCAGGGTCATCAGGCGGGCGTCGAACTTGCGCACCTGGTTGACGTAGGGGACCTTCACATGCAGGCCCGGCTGGACATCCGCCTGGACCACGCGACCGAATTGCAGCAGCACCGCACGCTCGGTCTGAGCCACGATGTAGAAGCAGTTCCAGGCAGCGATGACCACGACGACGCCCACAATCAGGGCGGTCAGCGATTTATTGCTCATCAACGACTCTCCCTGGTACGTGTTTGCTGTTGCAGCAAGTCAGCGGCCGCACGGGCGCTCGCTTCGTTGGCAGCGGCATTGGAACCGGTAGACGGTGCGCTGGTGCCACTACGACCACCTTCGATCATCTTGTCCAGCGGCAGGTACAGCAGGTTGTTCTGCCCACCCTTGCTGCCAGTCACGAGAACCTTGCTGGTGTTACTGAAGACTTCCTGCATGGTGTCCAGGTACAGACGCTCGCGGGTGACTTCCGGCGCCTTGCGGTACTCGGCCACCAGCTTGGTAAAGCGATCCGCCTCACCCTTGGCGCGGGAGACCACTTCATCGCGGTAGCCATTGGCATCCTCGATGATGCGCTGGGCCTGACCACGGGCTTCCGGCACGACGCCGTTGGCGTAGGTTTCAGCCTGGTTGCGCGAACGCTGCTCGTCTTCACGGGCGCGGATCACGTCGTCAAAGGCTTCCTGCACTTCACGCGGTGCCGCTGCGCTCTGTACGTTTACCTGGGTGACGGTGATACCGGTGCGATAGGTATCGAGGAAGCGTTGCAGCCGCTCCTTGATTTCACTGGCCATCAATTCACGACCTTCGGTGAGCACCTGGTCCATGGCGGTGGAACCCACCACGTGGCGCAGGGCACTTTCGGTTGCGTGTTGCAGGCTGATTTCCGGCTGGTCGACGTTCAGAACGAAGTCCTGCAGGTTGCTGATCTTGTACTGCACGGTCAGCGGCACTTCGACGATGTTCTCGTCTTCGGTCAGCATCTGGCCCTGCTTGGTGTACGCCCGCTCACGCGTGACGTTCTCCATGTACTTCTTGTCGATCGGCGGGAAATAGATATTCAGGCCCGGGCCGACGGTCTCGTAGTACTTGCCGAAGCGCAGCACCACGGCCTGCTCCTGCTCGTCCACGACGTATACCGCACTGTAGAGCCATACGGCCGCCAGCACGACAAGACCCAGGCCCAACAGGCCATAGCCACCGCCCTTGCTTGTGCGACCGCCGTCGTCACCACCACGTTTTTTTCCACCACCGAACAACCCATTCAGGCTTTCCTGCAGCTTTCGGAAGGCCTCGTCGAGATCCGGTGGCCCCTTGCGGTCGCCATTATTGCGGCGCTTACCACCCCAAGGATCCTGATTATTCGAGTTGCCACCCGGCTCATTCCAAGCCATAGCGCTCTCCATCTGATAAAGCAAAGACGCACCCACGGCGCGCCGACCAATGCTACAGAATGCCTGCTACCGCGGCACAACCGCTTTAGGAGGCTTTTATTGCAAAGTGTGTTGTTCGATGAACTCTGCCGGTACAACACCCTCGCGACTGACCAGCCGATTGAGCTCCGAGCGCGGCAATCGAACGGCCAGCAAGCTGACACCTTCTTCGTCGTGTTCTTCTTTCTGTACCGCGCCCAACTCGAAAAACTGTGCACGCAGTCGAGCAAAACGCTGAGGCAAGCGCAAGGTGCCGACGAACAAATCGCTGCCGAGCAATTCGGCAATGGCTTGTTCAAGCAGCTCCAGACCACTGCCATCACGCGCCGACAACCAGACCCGTTGGGGCTTGCCGTTTTCGTCGCGCTGGATCTGTGGCTCAACGCCTTCAAGCAAATCGAGTTTGTTATAGACCTCGAGGATCGGCAAGTCCTGGGCACCAATCTCGCCCAGCACCACCATGACCTGTTCAATTTGCAGCATGCGATCCGGTTCGGCCGCATCGATCACGTGCAAGAGCAGGTCGGAATTGCTCGACTCTTCGAGCGTAGACCGAAATGCCTCGACCAGCTTGTGCGGCAAGTGACGAATGAAACCCACGGTGTCGGCCAGGACAATCGGCCCCAGGTCGTCGATATCCAGGCGGCGCAGGGTCGGGTCGAGGGTTGCGAACAGCTGGTCGGCCGCGTACACGTCCGATTTCGTCACGTTGTTGAACAGCGTGGATTTGCCGGCGTTGGTATAACCCACCAAGGAAACGGTAGGGATATCCGCGCGGGTACGGCCACGTCGCGATTGCTCGCGCTGGCTGCGCACTTTCTCCAGGCGGCCCTTGATCTGGCGCAGGCGAACCCGCAGCAGACGCCGGTCGGTTTCCAACTGGGTTTCACCGGGACCACGCATGCCGATACCGCCACCTTGACGCTCAAGGTGCGTCCAGCCGCGAACCAGGCGGGTGCTCATGTGGTCAAGCTGGGCCAGTTCGACCTGGAGCTTGCCTTCATGGGTACGGGCGCGCTGGGCAAAAATATCGAGGATCAGGCCGGTACGGTCAATCACGCGACACTCGAAGACACGTTCGAGGTTACGTTCCTGACTGGGCGTGAGAATGTGATTGAAGATCACCAGATCGGCTTCTTCGGCGTGGACCAGGTCGCGCAGTTCCTCGACCTTGCCGCTGCCTATCAGGTATTTGGCGGTTGGCCGATGACGCGGCACGTTAAAAAACGCAACGGTCTCGGCGCCGGCCGAATTTGCCAACTCCTGAAACTCCTGCGGATCTTCGCGCGCCTCAGGGTCCTGTCCATCCAAGTGAACGAGGATTACTCGCTCACCACCACCGTGGCGCTCAAAGAACAAAGGAGACTCCTATCAGGCGTTACCTGGCTCAGCGTCACCCTGTTCGTCACCTGCTGCGCTAGGCAGACGGATTGGACGAACTGGAACGACTGTCGAGATAGCGTGCTTGTAGACCATCTGGCTGACGGTGTTTTTCAGCAGGATCACGAACTGGTCGAACGACTCGATCGTACCTTGCAGCTTGATACCGTTGACCAGATAGATGGAAACCCCCACTTTCTCTTTACGTAAAGTATTCAAGTAAGGGTCTTGTAGCGAATGCCCTTTTGACATGTGCCGCACTCCTTTAAGGATCAATAATAAAAAATCGGAAAATAGATAGCTTATGGCCGCCACACCCCCAAGGATAGACGGCAATTGCAAGGACTCAGCTCAATATGGAGACCGTTCCCAAGTATTTCAAGGCGCGTGACAGATTGTCGCTGTCCAGGCTGTCCAACCAGTGCAAATCGCTCCAGCTGCGCAGCCAGGTGAACTGGCGCTTCGCCAATTGGCGCGTGGCAATGATGCCGCGCTCCTGCATTTCGGCTGACGTCAGCTTGCCATCCAGATGATCCCAGACTTGGCGGTAGCCTACAGCACGTATCGAAGGCAGCCCGGGATGCAGGTCACCTCTTGAACGCAGTGCTACGACCTCCTCCACAAACCCCTGTTCCAACATAATTGTGAATCTTTGTGCAATTCGTTCATGCAGCACCTGGCGATTTGCCGGAGCGATGGCCAGGTTCGCCACAGTATAGGGCAATTGTGGTTGTCCAGATGCGCCTGCATCAGCACTTTGCGCACTTTGTTTCAGCCTGTGTTCAGTCATGGTCCGGCCACTCACACGCCAGACTTCCAAGGCACGGGTGAGACGCTGGGGGTCATTGGGGTGAATACGCGCTGCGGACACCGGATCCACGGCCGCCAATTGCTCGTGCAGGGCTTGCCAGCCGAGGCGTGCAGCCTCTTCTTCGAGTTCGGCGCGCACTTGGGCATCGGCGGGCGGCATATCGGCCAGGCCTTCCTGCAAAGCCTTGTAGTAGAGCATCGTACCGCCCACCAGCAGCGGAATATTGCCCCGCGCGGTGATCTCGGCCATGGCCGCCAGGGCATCGGTACGAAAATCCGCGGCCGAATAGCTCTCGGCCGGGTCGATGATGTCGATCAAACGGTGCGGATACTGGGCCAACAACGCTTTCGACGGCTTGGCCGTACCAATGTCCATGTCCCGGTAAACCAGGGCAGAGTCAACGCTGATCAGCTCGCAGGGCAACACCTTGGTCAGCTCGATGGCCAGGTCGGTCTTGCCGGCGGCCGTGGGGCCCATCAGGAAGATTGCGGGGGGCAAGGCACTCATCAACGGCCGCGCAGGAAGAGTTTGTCCAGATCGTCCAGGCCCATCTGGGTCCAGGTCGGTCGGCCATGGTTGCATTGGCCGCTGCGCTCGGTGTTTTCCATGTCACGCAGCAGGCCGTTCATTTCCGGCAGGGCCAGGCGACGATTGGCGCGGATGGCGCCGTGGCAAGCCATGGTGCCGAGCAGCTCATTGATATGTGCCTGGATACGGTCACTGGTGCCGTATTCCATCAGGTCTGCCAGCACGTCGGCCACCAGGCGGTTGGCCTCAGCCTGTTTGAGCAACGCGGGAATCTGCCGGATCGCCAGGGTTTCCGGACCCAGACGCTGCAATTCGAAGCCAAGTTTCTGGAACACACTGTGATGCTCTTCAGCGCAATCGGCCTCGCGCTGGCTCACCGCCAGGGATTCCGGCACCAACAGCGGCTGGCCGCTGAGGCCTTCGCTGGCCATGGCGATTTTCAAGCGCTCGTACATTATTCGTTCGTGGGCGGCGTGCATATCCACCAGCACCAGGCCATGAGCGTTTTCAGCGAGGATATAGATGCCCTTGAGCTGCGCCAGGGCGTAACCCAATGGCGGGATATCGCCGCCGCCTTCCGGCAATGAAGGAGCAATACCCGGCTCGGCGCCCGGCAGCGGCGCAAAAAACTCACGGTACGCCGCCTGGGCCTCGGCCACAGGCACCGTCGATTGCGGGCGCGGCGTGTATTGATACTGATAGCCCGCACCGGCCCCCGAGTTCGGCGCCGTGTAGGTCGGTTGCGACTGCGGCGATTGCAACAGATTGGCGGCCAGGCTCATTTCACCCTGGGGGCCAAACTCTCCGGCTTCCGGGCCAGTTGGCCGTACCACGGCCGTGACAATCGGCGCTGACAGTTGGTCGTCCGGACGCACATCGCCCAGGGCGCGGTGCAGCGTGCCATACAGGAAGTCATGCACCATGCGCCCGTCGCGGAAGCGTACTTCGTGCTTGGTCGGGTGCACGTTGACGTCGACCACCGACGGGTCGACCTCAAAGAACAGCACAAACGTCGGATGCCGCCCGTTGAACAGCACATCGCGGTAGGCCTGGCGCACCGCGTGGGCCACCAGCTTGTCGCGTACCGCACGGCCGTTCACAAAGAAATACTGCAAGTCGGCCTGGCTACGGGAAAACGTCGGCAAACCGACCCAGCCCCACAGCCTCAGGCCATTGCGTTCGATCTCAATCGGCAGTGCCTGCTCCAGGAACCCGCCACCGCACACTGCCGCCACCCGGCGAGCGCGTGCGGCGTCGTCGTGGGCTTCGTGCAGGCTGAGGATGGTCTTGCCGTTGTGGCGCAGATGAAACGCCACATCGAAGCGCGCCAGGGCCAGGCGCTTGATGACTTCCTGCAGGTGGTCGAATTCGGTTTTCTCGGCCTTGAGGAATTTGCGCCGTGCCGGGGTGTTGAAGAACAGGTCGCGTACTTCCACCGAAGTGCCCACCGGGTGCGCCGCCGGCTGAACCCGAGGCGCCATGTCGCGGCCTTCGGTTTCCACTTGCCAGGCTTGCTCGGCACTGCGGGTGCGTGAGGTCAAGGTCAGGCGGGCCACGGAGCTGATGGAGGCCAGTGCCTCACCGCGAAAGCCCAGGCTCATGACCCGCTCCAAGTCTTCCAGGTCGCGGATCTTGCTGGTGGCGTGACGGGCCAGGGCCAGCGGCAGGTCGTCGGCGGAGATGCCGCTGCCGTCATCACGTACCCGCAGCAGCTTGACGCCGCCCTGCTCCACGTCGACATCGATGCGCTTGGCGCCGGAGTCGATGCTGTTTTCCAGCAACTCCTTGATCACCGAAGCCGGGCGCTCAACCACCTCACCGGCGGCGATCTGGTTGGCAAGACGCGGGCTGAGCAATTCAATGCGCGAGCCGCTGTTCAAGATGGTTTCGCTCATTACTGTGCCGCCAGTTCAGTGCCGGGGATGGTCAACACCTGGCCGATCTTCAACTCATCGGTTTTAAGGTTATTGGCACTGCGCAAGGCCGCAGGCGTGACCTGGAAACGTACTGCCAGCATGGCCACGGTGTCACCGGGCTGCACGCGATGGTCACGCGGGCCCTGGGCGATCTTGCCGGAGTCGCGCAGCCAGGCGATATAGGTGCCCGGCGGCGGGTTCTGCTGGAAGAACTGGCGCACGCCGGCGCTGATCGAGCGTGCCAACGCCTGCTGATGGCTGGCGCTGGCCAGCTTCGAGGCTTCGTTGGCGTTGGAGATAAACCCGGTTTCCACCAGGATCGACGGGATGTCCGGCGACTTCAACACCATGAACCCGGCCTGCTCCACGCGCTGTTTGTGCAGCGAGGTCACGCGACCGATGTTGCTCAGGACTTTCTGGCCGACGTTCAGGCTGGAGGTCAGCGAGGCGGTCATCGACAGGTCGAGCAGTACGCCGGCGAGCATCTTGTCCTTATCATCGAGGGACACGTTGCCGGCCCCGCCAATCAAGTCGGAACGGTTTTCGCTGTCGGCCAGCCAGCGTGCGGTCTCGGAGGTGGCGCCGCGATCCGACAAGGCAAACACCGAAGCACCAAAGGCGGCGGTGGACGGCGCGGCGTCGGCGTGGATCGACACGAACAGGTCCGCGCCCTTCTTACGGGCAATTTCGGTACGGCCACGCAACGGAATGAAGTAGTCACCGGTACGGGTCAACTCGGCGCGGTAGCCTTTCATGCCATTGACCTGGCGCTGCAGCTCGCGGGCAATCGCCAGTACCACGTCCTTCTCATGCTGGCCGCGGGAGCCGGAGGCACCAGGGTCTTCGCCACCGTGGCCGGCGTCGATCACCACGATGATGTCGCGCTTGCCGGCCGGTGCGGGCGGCGGCGGTGGCAGCTTGACCTGGGGTTGCGAGGGGTTGACCGGTACTGCGGGCACCGTCGCCACGCTCGGCGTCGGCGCAGGCGGCGGTGCGGCGTCGGCAGGGTTGTCGAACAGGTCGACCACCAGGCGGTTGCCGTATTGGGCGTTGGGCGCCAGGGAAAAGCTTTTGGGGGTCACGGCCTTTTTCAGGTCGATGACCACGCGCAGGTCGGTCGGCGTACGCTGGGCCGAGCGCATGGCGGTAATAGGCGTGTTGGCGGTAGAAACTTTCAGCGGCGCGGCCAGGCTGGCACCGTTGATGTCTATCACCAGGCGATCAGGCGCCGTCAGGGTAAAGACGCTGTGCTGGACCGGGCCAGACAGGTCGAACACCAGTCGCGTGTTATCCGGAGCTCGCCACAGGCGAACGCTCTTTACCTGTGAAGCAGCCAGAGCATTGACAGTCATTGCCGCAAGCAACACCCCCACGACAGCAACCAACGCGCGAAAGCGCATACCTAACCCCACCAATTTTATTTGAATTCCAATGCCAGAGTGGCGCACCACGCTTTAGCGCGCTCGCTCTGGGGCAACAACTTCAGCTGACGTCCGTGCTCATGCGGCGTAATGGTAATGGTCATGTCTGGCTTTGGCAAAAAGCCTGTGCCTTTATCTGGCCATTCGATCAGGCATAGCGCATCTTCGTCGAAATAATCACGGATGCCCATGAACTCCAGCTCTTCGGGATCTACCAGACGGTAGAGGTCGAAGTGGAAGGCACGCACGTCACCGATCTCGTAGGGCTCTACCAAAGTGAACGTCGGGCTTTTCACCGCGCCCGTATGGCCCAGACCGCGAATAATTCCTCGCGACAGCGTGGTCTTGCCGGCCCCAAGGTCACCCTCGAGAAAAATCAATCCGGCCCCGGCGGTGACCTGCGAGATGCGTTGACCGAACGCAACCATGGCGTCTTCATTCGCCAGGAAAAGCACTAATTCAGGCACGGCGACTGCTCCTCCAGCAATTGACGAATGGCAGGTATCAGGTCGCTGGCCGCCAGCCCGCGACCAAAACTGCCTTGGCGATCCCCCGCAGTGGCATGCAACCACACGGCCAGGCAGCTTGCGTCATACGCGGGCATACCCTGGGCCAACAAGGCACCGACCAGGCCCGCCAGGACATCACCGAGCCCCGCCGTCGCCATGGCCGGGTGGCCTTGATCACAGCGGGCAACCCGCCCGTCAGGGCTGGCAATCAAACTGCCAGCCCCCTTGAGGATAGCCACGGCATTGAATTTCTCGCTCAACGCGCGCGCCACCTTAAGGCGGTCCGCCTGAACCTCGGCTGTCGAAATGCCCAACAACCGCGCTGCTTCACCTGGATGCGGGGTGATCACGCTATTGGCAGGAAGGCTGACGCTGCCTGTGGCCAGCTGATTCAAGGCGTCAGCATCCCAGACCTGCGGCTGCTGGGCATTGGCCGCCACGGACAGCAGGCTTTTGCCCCACGCCGCAGCGCCCAAGCCCGGGCCAATCACGATGACCGAGATTTTTTCAAGCAGGCTCATCAACTGGTTGGCAGAGCTGACGCCCACCGTCATCACTTCCGGCAGCCGTGCCAGCGCCGCCGGCACATGCTCAGGGCGGGTCGCCAGGGACACCATACCGGCACCGCTGCGCAAGGCACTTTCGCCACTGAGCAACGCCGCACCGCCAAAGCCGCGATCGCCGCCGATGACCAATAGATGCCCGTACAGGCCCTTATGGGCGTTCGGGGAACGCGCAGCCAGTTGCGGCAAATGGCCAGGCAACAGGGGCTGCACGTCGGTTATTTCGTGTTTTGTCTGAGGCATGCGTCTTCAAGCTCCGATGTCTGGCAGAATTATACGCATCTAACCTGTGGTTTCCCGTGTCTCATGCCTGCTATTACCTCCGATCTGCCCGCCCTCGCCCAATCGATCAAAGACTGGGGCCGCGAGCTGGGCTTTCAGCAAGTCGGCATCAGCGGCCTCGACCTGGCTGAGCATGAACAGCACCTGCAACGCTGGCTCGACGCGGGCTACCACGGCGAGATGGACTACATGGGCGCCCACGGCAGCAAGCGTTCGCACCCCGACCAACTGGTGCCCGGCACCTTGCGCGTGGTATCGCTGCGCATGGACTACCTGCCCGGCGATACCCAGATGGCGCAACTGCTGGCCAAGCCGGAAAAAGCCTACATCTCGCGCTACGCCCTGGGCCGCGACTACCACAAGCTGATCCGCAAACGCGTGCAGCAATTGGCCGATCGCATCCAGGCACAGATCGGCCCCTTCGGCTTTCGGGCCTTTGTCGACAGCGCCCCCGTATTGGAAAAAGCCATCGCCGAACAAGCCGGCCTGGGCTGGATCGGTAAAAACACCCTGGTACTCAATCGGAAGGCCGGCAGCTATTTCTTCCTGAGCGAACTGTTTGTGGATCTGCCGCTGCCGGTGGACCCACCCCACGCCACCGAACACTGTGGCCGCTGCACCGCCTGCCTGGACATCTGCCCCACCAATGCCTTCGTCGGCCCTTATGTGCTGGACGCCCGGCGCTGCATTTCCTACCTGACCATCGAACTCAAGAGCGCCATCCCCGAGGACCTGCGCTCGTTGATCGGCAACCGCGTATTTGGCTGCGATGACTGTCAGATCGTTTGCCCGTGGAATCGTTTCGCCCGACCCACCGCTGAAAGCGATTTCAAGCCACGGCACAATCTGGATAACGCGGAACTTGCCGAACTGTTCATGTGGGACGAGGATAAATTCCTCAGCAGCACCGAAGGCTCACCCTTGCGCCGTGCCGGCTACGAGCGCTGGCTGCGCAACCTGGCGGTAGGCCTGGGTAATGCGCCGTCGAGCATACCGGTGCTGGAAGCCTTGAAGGCGCGGCGGAATTATCCGTCGGAGTTAGTGCGCGAGCATGTGGAATGGGCGCTGAACCAGCACGCGGCCCGCTAGTGTACGTCGTCGTTGTAGACGAACTTGGGCATTTCCCAGTGAAAACGGATCGCCAGCAGGCGCAATAAAAAGCCGCTGAATAGCGTCAGCAGAATCGCTTGTTCGCTGGGCAGCTCCAGATACAGGCACAGCAGATAGAACCACGCGGCCAGGAATGACACGCTGGCGTACAGCTCCCGGCGGAAGATCAGCGGAATGTCGTTACAGAAGATATCCCGCAGGATGCCGCCGAACACCCCAGTGATCACCCCGCTGACCGATGCCACTAGCATGCCGTGGCCCATTTCCAGAGCGGTCATGCAGCCGATCAGGGTAAATGCCACCAAGCCCAAGGCGTCCAACGCCAAAAACAGCGAGCGAAGGCGGCGCATCAGCGGTGCGATAAAGATCGTCACCAACGCCGCGACGGAGGTGAGCACCAGGTATTCCGGGTGCTTGACCCACGTCAGCGGGTAATGGCCGAGCAATACATCGCGCACCGAACCACCGCCCAGGGCCGTCACACAGGCGATCAGCACCACGCCAAACCAATCCATGCCACGCCGACCGGCGGACAAGGCGCCAGTCATGGCTTCGGCCGTGATGGCGATGAGGTAGAGCATCAGCAACATGATGGCGATCCTTGCAGAGAGGCCGGCAGTCTAATCATTTGCTGATGGCACCAAAAGGGGGCGCTCGGAGATAAACCCAGTCGCCCGCCATCAGGGCAAGTGCCCTTCCACCTTTGGATTTGCAAATCCATTCAAACGTGGGAGGGGGCTTGCTCCCGATGAGGGAGTGTCAGTCGATGCATCTGGGGCTGACACAACGCCATCGGGAGCAAGCCCCCTCCCACATGTTCAGCAGTCGCCCCGTTTTCAAGCCTTGATGAAATGCTTGCGGTAATGCTGCAACTCGGCAATCGACTCGCGAATATCATCCAGCGCCAGGTGCGTGCTGCCTTTATGGAAGCTGTCCTTGACCTCCGGCGCCCAACGCGCAGCCAGCTCTTTGAGCGTCGACACGTCGAGGTTGCGATAGTGGAAGTAGCTCTCCAGCGCCTTCATATGCGTATAGAGGAAGCGTCGGTCCTGGCAGATGCTGTTGCCGCAGATCGGCGACTTGCCCTTGGGTACCCACTTTTCCAGGAAGGCGATGGTTTCAGCTTCGGCTTCGGCCATGCTGATGCGGCTGTCGCGCACGCGTTGGGTCAGGCCGGAGTTACCGTGGGTGCGGGTGTTCCACTCATCCATGGTGGCGAGCACGGCGTCACTATGGTGGATGGCGATCACCGGACCTTCGGCCAAGGTGTTGAGGTTGCTGTCGGTGACAATGGTCGCCATCTCGATAATGACGTCGGTGTCGGGGTTCAGACCGGTCATTTCCAGATCGATCCAAATCAGGTTCTGTGGGTTTTGCATGGCTTGATTCTCTTGGCACCTTGGCGTAGCCAGGCAGTTTAGCAGGCGGGGGCGTGCTAGACTCGCGACCGTTTTACCTAACCTTTGCATTATCGACACGGAACACCAATGGCCAAACGCCAGCTCAATCGTCGCCAAAACTGGCGCATCGAAAAGATTCAAGGTGAACGCGCCGCACGCGCCGCCAAACGTGAATCCTCCGCCGTGGAAGCACTCGAGGGCGGCGACCTGGGCCCAGAACAAACCGGCCTGGTGATCGCGCACTTCGGTGTGCAGGTCGAGGTCGAGGCGCTGGAAGGCGAGCTCGCAGGCTCAGTATCCCGTTGCCACCTGCGCGCCAACCTGCCTGCGCTGGTCACCGGCGACAAAGTCGTGTGGCGTGCCGGTAACCAGGGCATCGGCGTGATCGTCGCCCAATTGCCACGCAGCACCGAACTGCGCCGCCCCGACAGCCGTGGCCAGCTCAAGCCGGTAGCCGCCAACGTCGACATGATCGTGATCGTGTTCGCGCCGCTGCCCGAACCCCATGCCAACCTGATCGATCGCTACCTGGTCGCGGCCGAGCATGCCGGTATTCGCCCGCTGCTGCTGCTGAACAAATTCGACCTGATCGACGAGCAGAACGCCCCGGCGCTCAATGCCTTGCTGGCGGTCTACCGCACCCTGGGCTACCCGGTGCTGGAAGTGTCAGCCCATCACGGCAACGGCATGGAACAACTGCAACAGCAGTTGGACGGGCGCATCAGCGTGTTTGTCGGCCAGTCCGGCGTGGGCAAGTCCTCGCTGGTCAACAGCCTGTTGCCGGAAGTCGACACCCGAGTTGGCCCACTGTCGGAACTGTCCGGCCAGGGCACTCACACCACCACCACCGCGCGGCTGTTCCACTTCCCCGGCGGCGGCGAATTGATCGACTCCCCGGGCATCCGTGAATTCGGCTTGGGCCACGTCAGCCGCAGCGATGTGGAGGCAGGCTTTATCGAGTTCAACGACCTGATCGGCACCTGCCGCTTCCGCGACTGCAAGCACGACCGCGAGCCTGGCTGTGCGTTGCTCAAGGCCTTGGAAGATGGCCGAGTGCAACAGCAGCGAATGAACAGCTATCGGTCGATTATTGCGAGTTTGCCTGAAAGCAATTACTAAGCCGCCAGCCTCTGTAGGAGCGAGCTTGCTCGCGAAGACCCCAAGAGCAACGCGGGCATCCTGGATACACGCGTTATCGTTGACGTTTTTCGCGAGCAAGCTCGCTCCTACAGTGAAACAGCAAATACAACAAGGCCGCGATCATCGCGGCCTTGTTGTATCTGGAGCTTAGGAGGCCGGCGCAGGCACCGTAGGATCCTTCACCCCGCCATCATCAAACAGGTTCAACTTCTGCCGCAGTTCATGGGCCGGCAGCGGCTGCTGTTCCGGCGGTAGCGCATTCGGATCAACCGGCACTTCGCCTGGTGCGCCGTCACCCTGGGTCGGTGTCGGTGGCGGCGGCTGGTCGCCCTCAATCGCACGCTGGGCCTTTTTGGTGAGTACCACGATATCGATACGGCGGTTGACCGGATTGAACGGGTCCTTGGGATCAAACAACTGCGAAGAAGCAAAACCTACCACTCGCGCCACTTGCGGGTCTGGATAGCTACCGGCCACCAGTGCACGGCGGGCGGCGTTGGCGCGGTTGGCCGAGAGTTCCCAGTTGCCAAAATCGCCCTGGCCCGCGTAAGGCTTGGCATCGGTGTGGCCGCTGATGCTGATCTTGTTCGGCACCGCCTTGATGGTGTCGGCCATGGCCAGCAGGATGTCTTCAAAGTACGGTTTCAAGCGCGCGCTGCCGGAGTCGAACATCGGCCGGTTGGCGGCGTCGGTAATCTGGATGCGCAGCCCCTCGGGGGTGATCTCGAAGGAAATCTGGTCCTTGAATTTCAGCAACTGCGGGTTTTCTTCAACCTTATTCTGCAATTCTTGCAGCAACAGCTCCAGGCGCTCCTGCTCGACCTGCTCGGCCATGGTTTCAACCGTATCGCGCTCGATCGGGATTTTTTCCTGGGGCGACTCGGTCTGCACCTCCGGGTTGATGGTGCGCTCAGGTGCCAACTGTGGCGAGCCGCCCAGGTCGATCACGAAGGGCGTGCCGCTTTCCGAAAAGCCAATCGGGTCTTTGAAGTAACCGGCGATGGCGATCTTCTGTTCCGGCGTGGCGGTAGACATCAGCCACAGCACCAGGAAGAACGCCATCATTGCCGTGGCAAAGTCGGCGAAGGCGATTTTCCAGGCACCACCATGGTGCCCCGCAGCGAAGCGCTTGACGCGCTTGATAATGATTGGCTGGTTGTTTTCCATGGCTTAGCGACCGCGAACCGCTTGTTCCAGCTCGGAGAAACTTGGGCGATGCTTGGGGTACAGCACCTTGCGCCCGAACTCCACGGCCAGCGACGGCGGCATGCCCGACGCGGACGCTACCAGGCACGCCTTGATCGCTTCATAGAGATTGACCTCTTCCTTGGCATCATGGGCCAGGGATGTGGCGAGGGGCCCAAAGAAACCATAGGCCGCGAGGATACCGAAGAAGGTCCCCACCAGCGCCGCGCCGACGTGCATGCCGATGGCCGCCTGGTCGCCCTCGCCAAGGGAGGCCATGGTCACCACGATACCCAGTACCGCGGCGACAATACCAAAGCCCGGCATGCCGTCGGCGATGCCGGTCACGGCGTGGGACGGATGCTCCAGCTCTTCCTTGAGGCTGAACAGTTCCATGTCGAACAGGCCTTCCAGCTCGTGGGGCGCCATATTGCCGGACGACATGATGCGCAAATAATCACAGATATACGCAGTCATGCGCTCGTCTTTGAGCACCGCCGGGTATTTGGCGAAAATCGGGCTGGCGGCGGCGTCTTCGATATCGCCCTCGATCGCCATCATGCCTTCACGGCGGCTCTTGTTGAGGATCTCGTAGACCAGCCCCAGCACCTCCAGATAGAAGGTGTGGGAAAAGCGCGAACTGAACATCCCCAGCGACTTCTTGATCACATGCATGGTCATGTAGCCGGGGTTGGCCTGCAAGAATGCGCCAAACGCCGCGCCGCCGATAATCAGCACTTCGAAAGGTTGAATCAACGCGGCGATTTTACCGTGGGAGAGGACGTACCCTCCGAGCACACTTGCGATGACGACAATGATGCCGATAATTTTAGCCATAGGAGATGGGTACTTGCGCCGTCGGGTTCATGGACATATTGGGTGTTGCGGAAAACTCTTGTTCTACTTATCGGCAAAACTGCGCCAGACTATAGCCCGTTAAGGCGAAAAGCCAATTCAGCCCGTTCCGGGCGTGTTAAACGCAAGTGATGATCGCGCCCCAATCATGGCAAACGAAACGACCGTATCCAATGCAAAACCCACCACCCTCGCCGCTTGGATCAAGCGCCTGGACGATGTTTTGCTGCCAGTGCCCCAGGCCAGCCATGAACGCGTATGCAAGGCCATTCGCGATAGTCGCAGTTCATTGCGAGATATTGCCGAACTGATGCAGAACAGCCCGGCCCTGGTGCTCAGCGTGATGCGCGAAGCCAACAGTCAAACCCATGGCAGCCTGGCCGAACCTGCGGAAAACCTCGAAGTCGCGCTTAATCGCCTCGGCCTCGAGCGTGCAGAGGAACTGCTGGCGCGCCTGCCCTCAGTGCCAGCCCAGGAAATCCCTGTTGCGTTGCGCCAATTGCTATTGGTGAGCCAGCATGCGTCCCAGCAAGCCAACGGTTTGTTCGGCAGCCGCTTGGCGCGGTTGTGGCAGGACATCCACTGGGGCAGCCTGCTGTTTCTGTCGCCGCTGTGGCCGATGGCCGTCGCCTTCCCCAAGCTGTTGGAGGAATGGGAACTGCGGGTTATCCATAAAGGCCAGTCGGCGCGCCATGTCGAGCAGGAGCTGTTCGGCGTGCGCTTGCTCGATCTGTGCCTGGGCCTGACCGAAGCCTGGCACCTGCCGATCTGGGTGTCACAGGGCTACAAGCTGTTGTTAGAGGAGCAGCGTTTGCTGGTCAAGGCGCTGCACATTGCCCGCGAAGACGATGCCCTGCGCCACCAGCAACTGCTCGATGCCGAGCCCAACCTGCGCCGCTGGCTGAACCAGCCGGCCAACACCGTGCTGCTGGCCAACGGCCTGGCGATGTCGGCCCAGGAATCCTGGACTTGCCCGCACACCGAGCGTTGGCAATACCTGACCGCCTTGTACCTGCAGGTGCCATTGAGTGACGTGCAACAGCAGGTGCACCAGCAAGCTGTGACCAGCGCACGCACCACCTTGATGCCCGACCTCTGGCACCCGGCGCTGTCGCTGATCTGGCCGTGGCATGTGCAGAAGGTCCATCGCGGCCTGCTGCCAGCGCCGCCGCCCACCGCCGAGTCCCTTGCGGTGTGGCGCAAACACTGTACGGAACTGCTGGTCGAGCCAAATCGTTTCGCCAATGCCATGCACCTGACCACCTGCGCCAAGAGCGCCTTGGTAGCCAGCGGTATGCAGCGGGTTTTGCTGTTCATGGCCGACCGCGCCCTGAGTACCTTGCGCGTGCACCAGGCCGATGGGCTGCCCAAGGACGCCGCACACCTGAGCCTGGATGTGGTCAACAGCACATTGCTGCAACGCCTGCTGGAAAAATCCGCCCAGGTGCGGCTCAGCCCCGACAACCATGCGCAGTTCTCAGCCCTGCTGCCGCCGGTCCTGCGCCGCTTGTTTACCGGCGAGCACTTGCTGCTGCGCTCTTTGAGCTGCAACGGCCGCGTGGTAATGCTGATCGTCGCGGACCAGGGCGGCGGGCCATTCTCGGAAACCACCGTGCAGGCGTTCGGCAAAACCGCCCAATGCATCGAAAAGGCCCTGCACAGCTTTACCAACCGCAGCGCCTGATGCTTGCGCTACAATCGCGGTCTTTAATCGCCAACATTTGTGCCCAGGAGACCTCACATGCCTGACTTCTCTGGCTTGCCGCTGGTGATCGAATCCAGCGACCTGCTTGGCCGCCTTGATGCCAAACACCTGATTGTGGTGGACCTCACCAGTGCCGCCCGCTACGCCGCAGGGCATATCCCCGGCGCGCATTTCGTTGACCCCAAACGCACCCAACTGGGCCAGCCACCGGCACCCGGCCTGCTGCCCAGCCAAGCCGACCTGGAAAAACTGTTCGGCGAACTGGGCCACACCCCGGACGCGACCTACGTGGTCTATGACGACGAAGGCGGCGGCTGGGCCGGGCGCTTTATCTGGATGCTCGACGTGATCGGCCATCCGAAATATCACTACCTGGACGGCGGCCTGCTGGCGTGGCTGGAGGAAAAACTACCGCTCTCCACCGATGTACCCGCACCGGTCGGCGGCCCGGTCAGCCTCACGCTGCACGATGGCCCCACCGCAACCCGCGAATACCTGCAAAGCCGTCTCGGTGCCACCGACCTGGGTATCTGGGACGCCCGTGGCCCGCTGGAATATTCCGGCGAGAAAGTGCTCGCGGCCAAGGGCGGTCACATCCCCGGTGCAGTGAATTTCGAATGGACCGCCGGCATGGACAAGGCGCGCAACCTGCGTATCCGCCGTGACATGCCGCAGGTCCTCGAAGACCTCGGGCTGACCCGCGACAAAGAAATCATCACCCATTGCCAGACTCACCACCGCTCTGGCTTCACCTACCTGGTGGCCAAGGCGCTCGGTTATCCGCGAGTCAAAGGTTATGCCGGTTCCTGGGGCGAATGGGGCAACCACCCCGACACCCCCGTTGAGATTTAAGGTTTAAGGACAGTTATGAAAAAGCAGTTGTTTATCCTCAGCCAGTATTTGCTCCCACACCACTTGCTCTCGCGCTTGGCCGGCTGCGTTGCCGAGTGCCGCGTGCGCTGGTTCAAGAACGCCTTCACCGCCTGGTTCGCCAAGCGCTATCAGGTGGACATGTCCCAGGCCCTGGTGGAAGACCTGACCGCCTACGAGCACTTCAACGCCTTCTTCACCCGCGCCTTGAAAGACGACGCCCGCCCGCTGGACCCGACCCCAGGCGCGGTACTCAGCCCGGCCGACGGCGCCGTCAGCCAGGTAGGCCCGATCGAGCATGGCCGCATCTTCCAGGCCAAGGGCCACAGCTTCAGTGTGCTGGAATTGCTCGGCGGTGACGCGGCGCTGGCTGCTCCATTCATGGGTGGCGACTTCGCCACTATTTATCTGTCGCCGAAGGACTACCACCGCGTGCACATGCCACTGGCCGGTACCTTGCGCGAGATGGTGTACGTGCCAGGGCGGATTTTCTCGGTCAACCAGACCACCGCTGAAAACGTGCCGGAGCTGTTTGCGCGTAACGAGCGGGCGGTCTGCCTGTTCGACACCGAACGCGGCCCGATGGCGGTGGTGTTGGTGGGCGCTATGATCGTGGCGTCGATTGAAACCGTGTGGGCCGGCCTGGTCACGCCACCCAAGCGCGAGCTGAAAACCTTCCGCTATGACGAAGCTGCCCGCGCGCCGATTCATTTGGAAAAGGGTGCAGAGATGGGTCGCTTCAAGCTGGGCTCGACCGCCATCGTGCTGTTCGGTCCGGACCAGGTGAAGTGGACCGAAGCGTTGCTGGCGGGTGCGCCAGTGCAGATGGGCCAGGCTATCGCACTGCCTAAAGCCTGATCTGAAAACTGCAAAGATCAAATGTGGGAGGGGGCTCGCTCCCGATGGCGGTGGAATAGTCTATACATCTCTGACTGGAATACCGCCATCGGGAGCAAGCCCCCTCCCACATTTTTGACCGCATTTCGTCAATTAGACCTGACCGTCGCGGTCGCGCAAGCCCAGCAGATACAGCACGCCATCCAGACCCAAGGTCGAGATCGCTTGCTTGGCCGATTGCTTGACCAACGGCTTGGCGCGAAACGCCACACCCAGCCCGGCAATCGCCAGCATCGGCAGGTCATTGGCGCCATCGCCGACCGCAATGGTCTGCTCCAGCCGCAAGCCTTCCTTGTGGGCCAGTTCCTTGAGCAGATCCGCCTTGCGCTGCGCATCGACAATCGGCTCGACGGCCACTCCGGTCACCTTGCCATCCACCACTTCCAGCTCGTTGGCGAATACATAGTCAATGCCCAACTTCGCCTGCAACTGCTTGGCGAAGTAGGTGAAGCCGCCCGACAGGATGGCGGTCTTGTAGCCCAGGCGCTTGAGTTCGGCGAACAGAACCTCGGCACCCTCGGTCAGGCGCAGTGACGCGCCGATGGAATCCAGCACACTCACGTCCAGGCCCTTGAGCAACGCCAGACGCTCCTTGAAGCTGGCCCGAAAATCCAGCTCACCGGCCATCGCCCGCTCGGTAATCGCGGACACTTGCTCGCCCACACCGGCCGCCTTGGCCAGCTCGTCGATGACTTCGGCTTCGATCAGGGTGGAGTCCATGTCGAACACCGCCAGGCGACGGTTGCGACGGAACAGCGAGTCTTCCTGGAAGGCGATATCGACATTCAGCTCCTGGGCAACACTGAGGAATTCGGCACGTAGCGCTTGCGCATCGGCGGGTTCGCCGCGCACGGAGAACTCGATGCAGCCCTTGCCCTTATCAGCAGGGGTATCCAATGGCATGCGACCCGACAGACGGTCGATATGGTCGATATTCAAACCATACTGCGCGGTAATGGAGCTGACGCGTTGCAACTGCTCGGCCGTGACCTTGCGGGTCAACAGGGTGACGATATGGCGTTTTTTGCCCTGGCCTTGCACCCAGTGCTGGTAGTCCGCTTCGGATACCGGAGTGAAACGCACCTGTTGATCCAGCTTATAGGCCGTGAACAGGATGTCCTTGAGTACCGCCGAGGCCTGCTCGGTGCTGGGGATTTCCACCAGGATGCCGAACGACAGGGTGTCATGGATCACCGCCTGGCCGATGTCGAGAATGGTCACACCACCCTGAGCCAGGACGCCGGTGATGGCCGCGGTGAGACCCGGTCGGTCAAGACCTGTGATGTTGATCAGGACAATTTCGCGCAAAGCGCACCCCCAGGCTGGAAAAAAACCGCATTCTACCCACTTTCAGTGACCATCGGGCACAGCCAGCGCTTTGCCGGCCATGGGCCTGTCGCTATACTGCGCGTCAACTTCACGGACCAAGAGCCGAGCGCAAGTGAACCGGCCCACGCCAGTAAAAACCGATAACTTCTTCCTGCTGATCTTCCGGGCACTGCGCCACCGCCGTGTACCGATCGCATTACGCATCGCCAGCCATAACGTGATCCTGGTCGCTTTGGCCCTGGTGATCTACGCCTGCGTGATGGGTTTGCAGTTCAAGCAGGCCATGCATGAGCAGGCAGATGCCCTGGGCGAGAGCCTGACGACCCAGACCGCCACGTCGGCGACTGAGTTGCTGGTGTCCAACGACATCCTCAGCCTCAACGTACTGCTCAACAACCTGACCAAGAACCCGCTGGTGGCCCATGCCGCCATCTATAGCGTGGATAACCGGATCATGGCCGAGGCCGGGCAACGCCCGAAGAACGGCCTGTTGGGTGAAGCCGAGGGCCTGTACCAGAGCAATATCACCTTTCAGGATGTGAAGGCCGGCCAACTGCGTATCAGCCTTGATATGCAGCAGTTCCAGCAGCCGATGACCATCAGCCTGCAGAGCATGGGCATCTTGAGCGCGATCCTGCTGGCCCTGGCCCTGGCCTTGAGCCTGCGCCTGGGGCGGCATATCTCCACGCCGTTGATGCAACTGCGCATCTGGCTGCGGGATATCGACGAACACACCCCGGCCACTGATCGCCAGGACGAAATCGGCGACCTCGCACGCCAGCTTCACGCCAGCTTTGCACCGGAACCTAAAGTCCCGGAAGTCGAACCTGAGCCAGAGTACGACGACACCGACGACTACAACGACGAGCCTGAGTTTGAAGTACGCAACCTGCGCGACCCGGGCTTCGACGAAAGCGCGCCGGTAGCCGGCCTGAAGCCAGCGCCGCGCCATGTGATCAAGGCCGAAGAAGACGAGCTGGACGACGAAGACCCGTTCGCCGACCTGCGCGATACCTCGGCCGTGGCCCCAGCTGCTGCGCCGAAGCCGGTTGCGGTGGAAAGGAACACCGAGCCGCAACACAGCGCCGTACTCGCCGTGCAACTGGGAGCCCAGGAGCAACTGCGCCGCCTGCCGCGTGCGCGCCTGACCGAGTTGCTCGAACGCTACCGCGACTGCCTCGACCAGGCCGCCTCGCTGTACCAGAGCGAACTGCACACCCTTAACGATGGCAGCACGCTGATGCTGTTCCACAGCGAAGACAGCGGCGAAGACTACCTGACCAATGCAATCTGCTGCGGCGAGCTGTTGCGCGCCCTGGGCCACGCCCTGCAGATCGAAGTGGCCGATAGCGGCATCACCCTGCAACTGCAGCTTGGCTTGACGGTGGGCGATGACCTGTTTGGCATGAGCCAGATCGACCTGCTGCTGACCGAAATCGCCCAGGATGCCCTGGCCTTGTCCCAACACAGCCGCAACCTGCTGTTGGTGGAACGCAAGATCAGTGAAGACACGCTGATCCGCCAACGCGCCCGCATCCGCCCGATTGCCAGCCCTGAAGGGGCCAGCTGTGTGGAGCGGTTGATGGAGCCGTATCCGTCGATGCTCGAGCGCCAGTTGGCGCGCATGCATGAGACCCGCAAACCCTGAGGCTAAGGCTTTTGTAGGAGCGAGCTTGCTCGCGAAAAACTCACAGACGCCGCGTTTATTCAGAAAACACGCGTTATCGTTGACGCTTTTCGCGAGCAAGCTCGCTCCTACAGAACAGCCCAATAAAAAGGCCCGCTTATTCAGCGGGCCTTTTGTTTGTGCGCCATTCAGATCAGAACCTGAACACTTCCAAGTCCGTGCGAATCGGCGTTGCCATCGGCATCTTCGGCTTTTCCGGAGCTGCCGGCTTGGGCTGGGAAGCCTGTTTGCGAGGTGTCTCGGCAGCAACCGGCGGCTGGTTGGCCAGTGGCTTGAGCGCCACCGACAACTGCTGTGCCAAATGCTGCAACAGCACACCCTGGGCCTGGACCTGGGACGCGGTGGTGCCGGCGTGCTCTTCCTGCAAATGTACGATGCGGTTATCCCGCACCTGTCCACGACGGTCTATCAGACGCCACTGTGCATCCAGGATTGCAGGTTGCGACTTGCCGGAGTCAAGCCGCGTGATCGTCAACAGCACCTGCACATCCGGAGTAAACCCGGATGGCCCTGGTGCCAGCACTACGCGCTGGCTGTCCAGTTGGCCGGCCACCTGGCGCAACATCAGTTGATTGATATCGGACGACAGGCTGCCTGCCCAACGACCATCGGTGGAACCTTGCAGGCTGCCATCGTTCTGACGTTGTAGCAGGGTTTCGCGCTGCAGGTAATCGGCAACGACTACCGGGCCAAGCAATACCGCCATGCCCGCTGTCTGGGCTGGCTGAGCCGGACTTCCGCTGTCCAGCTGGTACAGCGAAACCGGTTGGTGCGTGCTGCAACCCGCAAGCCCTAAAAGGCCAGCGAGCATCAAAAATAGTGGAAGGCGTGGAGCAGTCATCATCCCATCCAGGTGGCTGCCACAAGGCGAACCACAATGTAATACTAAAAATAACCTGACACGCTCGGCCACGCCGGCGCTGGAAAGGCCATATCATCCGTGAATATGCGCCATGACTCCAGCGCGAAAGCGTCGATCTACGCGTTAAATCGTAGATCGAGGCCTCTAGTACAGCTTAAACCGGCGTTTCCACCAGCAAGGCGTCCACTCGCTGGAAGCCGCGAGGCAGTTTATTACCACGCCGACCACGTTCGCCCTTGTAGTGTTCCAGGTCGTCAGGGCGCAATGACAACGTGCGCTTGCCGGCCTGGAGCACCAGGGTAGAGCCTTCCGGGACCACCGCGATGTCGGTCACGAACTCTTCACGACTGGCCACCCGGTCGCCGGGAATGCCGATAATCTTGTTGCCCTTGCCTTTGCCTAGCTGCGGCAAATCGCTGATCTTGAACACCAGCAAACGCCCTTCGGTGGTCACCGAAGCCAGCCAGTTGCTCTCACGATCATCCACCGGCCTTGGCAGGATCACCTTGGCGTTGTTCGGCAGGCTCAACAGCGCCTTGCCCGCCTTGTTCTTGGCCTGCAGGTCTTCACCCTTGACCACGAAACCGTAGCCGGCGTCGGAGGCGATGACGTACAGCGAATCATCGTCCGGCAACAGCACGCACTCGAAGCTGGCCCCCGGTGGCGGCGTAAGGCGCCCGGTCAACGGTTCACCCTGCCCCCGTGCAGACGGCAAGGTATGGGCCGGCACTGAATAACTGCGCCCGGTCGAATCAATAAACACCGCAAACTGGTTGGAACGCCCGGCCGCAGCGGTCTTGAAGCCATCACCGGCTTTGTAGGAAAGGCCGGTGGCGTCAATATCATGCCCTTTGGCGGAACGAACCCAACCCTTTTCCGACAAAACGACGGTAATTTTCTCGTTAGGCAACAGCTCGGTTTCTGTCAGCGCCTTCGCTTCAGCACGCTCGACGATAGGCGAACGGCGGTCATCGCCGTAGGTTTCCGCGTCTTTGATCAGTTCACTGCGCACCAGCTTCTTGAGCTTGGCTTCGCTGCCCAGCAGCGCCTGCAACTTGGCTTGCTCCTTGAGCAGCGCATCTTGCTCGTCGCGCAGCTTCATTTCTTCCAGGCGTGCCAACTGGCGCAAGCGGGTGTCGAGGATGTAGTCAGCCTGGATTTCGCTCAGCTCGAAACGCGCGATCAACTCGGCCTTCGGGTGCTCGGCGGTACGGATGATATGGATCACTTCATCCAGGTTGAGGTAGGCAATCAGCAAACCGTCCAACAGGTGCAGGCGGCGCTCGACCTTGTCGAGGCGAAATTGCAGGCGGCGGCGCACGGTTTGTACGCGGAACTCCAACCATTCCACCAGCAGATTGCGCAGGTTCTTCAACTGCGGCTTGCCGTCCAGGCCGATGATATTGACGTTGACCCGATAGCTGGACTCCAGGTCGGTGCTGGCAAACAAATGCTGCATCAGCACTTCATGATCCACCCGGCTATTGGTCGGGATAATCACGATGCGGCACGGGTTCTCATGGTCGGACTCGTCACGCAGGTCGGCCACTTGCGGCAGTTTCGATGGCTTGGCCTGCATCAACGCGGCGATCTGCTCCAGCACCTTGGCACCGGACACCTGGTGCGGCAGCGCGGTGACAATGATGTCGCCGTCTTCGATGTGGTACACGGCGCGCATACGCACCGAGCCCTTGCCGGTTTCGTACATCTTCAACAGGTCGGCGCGGGGCGTGATGATTTCCGCTTCGGTCGGGTAATCCGGGCCCTGGATATGCTCGCAAAGCTGCTCGACCGTGGCCTTGGGCTCATCCAGCAAGCGCACGCAGGCGGTGGCGACTTCACGCAGGTTGTGCGGCGGTACGTCGGTGGCCATGCCGACCGCGATACCGGTGGTGCCATTGAGCAGGATATTCGGCAAACGTGCCGGCAATACCAAAGGCTCGTCGAGGGTTCCGTCAAAGTTCGGCCCCCAGTTTGCAGTGCCTTGGCCCAATTCGCTGAGCAGCACTTCGGAGTAACGCGACAACCGCGCCTCGGTGTAACGCATGGCAGCGAAGGACTTGGGATCGTCCGGCGCCCCCCAGTTGCCCTGGCCGTCCACCAGGGTGTAGCGGTAGCTGAACGGCTGGGCCATCAACACCATGGCTTCATAGCACGCCGAATCGCCGTGGGGGTGGAACTTACCCAGCACGTCACCGACAGTACGCGCCGACTTCTTGTGCTTGGAATCGGCGTCCAGGCCCAACTCACTCATGGCATAGATGATGCGCCGTTGCACGGGCTTCAGGCCGTCGCCGATATGCGGCAAGGCACGGTCCATGATCACGTACATGGAGTAGTTGAGGTAGGCATTTTCGGTGAAGTCAGCCAGCGACCGGCGTTCTACGCCATCTAAGCTGTCTGCGAGGATGTCACTCATGCGGGCCTCATCATTGTAGGGTAACGCGCAGCGGAACTGCCGCTGCGCCGGGTCAATGCAAAAAAAGCAGGGCTCATGGCTGGGCGCTCCAGCCACCGTCAGGCGCGGCGAA
Organism: Pseudomonas khavaziana; assembly: GCF_036704165.1. Taxonomy (NCBI): domain Bacteria; kingdom Pseudomonadati; phylum Pseudomonadota; class Gammaproteobacteria; order Pseudomonadales; family Pseudomonadaceae; genus Pseudomonas; species Pseudomonas khavaziana. The sequence goes on along the minus strand of NZ_CP129946.1, from coordinate 776,998 downwards.
ACGATAGACCATAGGGCGTTTTTCACCATCGGCGCGAGGGCCGAAATTATTGTCGATACCGATCCACGCGCCGTCGGCATCCACCACCAGGGCTTCGGCCAGCCCATAAGGTTGTGCATAACGTCGCGGCGGCGTGAGCATCTCGTCGACAAACGACCAGCACAGCTCGACTTTGGCCGTGAGCGTATCGCGCCGGCAAATCTGGAACGCATTGCGCTCCAGGGTAAACAGCTTGCCGTTGAACAGCGCCAGGTCGGCAAAGTCCTTGGACACCGCCTTGGCGTTGGTGAATTGCGCCGGTTGCACTTCTTGGCCGGCCTCGCTCAACAACACGCAGGCACCGTCGCAATCCCATACGCTCTGGCCACGCTTGATCGAAATCAAGCCGCGGCGTTCACGCTCGGCGGCCAGCCAGACCTGATTGCCTTCGGGGTTCACCGCCAGGCCTTCGAACAAGGCATTGAAGTGCAGCAACATGCCACTGGCCCGTGCTTCGCGCACCATGCCAGGGGCAATTTTCAACCATTCGGGCGCGCCAGTCGCCGGGACCTGCAACACCGCCGCATGGGCTTCGCTGACAATGTAGCGATTCCCCAAGGCATCACAGCTGATACCTTCAAAATCCAGGTCACCGCCGCGAATGAACGAAGCGGCCTTGGTGCGCGAACGCAAGCCCCAAGGCAGACCGGACTCGGGCACGGGTGGCACGTCGATCTGCACCGCTTGGGCGTTCCAGGTCGGCGCGCCGGTATCCAGCCGGTAGATCTGGTCGTCATCCCGGTCAGAAACCGTCCACAGTTCCTTGCCGCACAACGCCAGGCCCGACAGGTTGCCGCCGCGCATGCCGTCCACGGGGTGCTCGGACACCAGCTTGAGTTCCGCCACGGACGCGGCAACCACCTGGGTGGCCGCCAGCCCGCTCAACATCAGGATCGCCAGGGCGAAGCCTGTGCGCATCAGCCCAGAACCTCAGCCAGGTTGCCTTTGGACTCCAGCCAGGCCTTGCGATCCGGTGCACGCTTCTTCGCCAGCAGCATGTCCATCATTTCCGACGTGCCGGCGAAATCTTCCAGGGTCAACTGCACCAGGCGCCGGGTGTTCGGGTCCATGGTGGTTTCGCGCAGCTGCGGCGGGTTCATCTCACCCAGGCCCTTGAATCGCGTGACCTGAGGCTTACCGCGTTTCTTCTCGGCCACCAGGCGATCAAGGATGCCATCGCGCTCGGCTTCGTCCAGGGCGTAGAAAATTTCCTTGCCCAGGTCGATGCGATACAGCGGCGGCATGGCGACGTAGACGTGACCGGCATCCACCAACGGACGGAAATGCTGGACGAACAACGCGCACAGCAAGGTGGCGATGTGCAGGCCGTCGGAGTCGGCGTCGGCGAGGATGCAGATCTTGCCGTAGCGCAGTTGGCTCATGTCCGCTGCGCCCGGGTCGACCCCGATGGCCACGGCGATGTTATGCACTTCCTGGCTGGCCAGCACTTCGCTGCCGTCGACTTCCCAGGTATTGAGGATCTTGCCGCGCAGCGGCAGGATCGCCTGGAATTCCTTGTCCCGCGCTTGCTTGGCGGAACCACCGGCTGAATCACCTTCGACCAGGAACAGCTCGGAGCGCATCGGGTCCTGCCCGGCGCAATCGGCCAGCTTGCCCGGCAATGCCGGGCCCTGGGTAATGCGCTTGCGCTCGACCTTCTTGCTGGCCTTCAAGCGCCGGCCGGCGTTGTTGATCGCCAGCTCAGCCAGGGCCAGGCCCAATTCCGGGTGTTCGTTGAGCCACAGGCTGAAAGCGTCCTTGACCACACCGGAGACAAACGCTGCCGCTTCACGGGACGACAGACGCTCCTTGGTCTGGCCGGAAAATTGCGGCTCCTGCATCTTCATCGACAGCACGAACGCGATGCGCTCCCACACGTCTTCCGGCGCCAGCTTGACGCCACGCGGCAACAGGCTGCGGTATTCACAGAATTCGCGCATGGCGTCCAGCAAACCCTGGCGCAAACCGTTGACGTGGGTGCCGCCCTGGGCGGTGGGGATCAGGTTGACGTAGCTTTCCTGCACGCTGTCGCCACCTTCGGGCAACCACAGCAGCGCCCAGTCGACGGCTTCCTTATTACCCGCCAGGCTGCCACAGAACGGCTCGTTGGGCAGGCGTTCGAACTCGCTGACAGAGTCTTCGAGATACGAGCGCAGGCCGTCTTCGTAGTGCCACTCGACCTTCTCGCCGGTGCCTTTGTCTTCAAAGCTGACCAGCAGCCCTGGACACAGCACGGCCTTGGCCTTGAGCACATGCTTGAGGCGGCTGATGGAGAATTTCGGCGAATCGAAGTATTTCGGGTCCGGGGCGAAGTACACGCTGGTGCCGGTGTTGCGCTTGCCAACAGTGCCGACCACTTCCAGGTCGGTGGCTTTATAGCCATCGGCGAAGGTCATCTGGTACTCGTTGCCGTCGCGCTTGACCTTGACCCGCACCTGGGTCGACAGCGCGTTGACCACGGAGATACCCACACCGTGCAAGCCACCGGAAAACTGGTAATTCTTGTTGGAGAACTTGCCACCAGCGTGCAGCTTGGTCAGGATCAGCTCGACACCCGATACACCCTCTTCAGGGTGAATGTCCACCGGCATGCCGCGACCATCGTCGGACACTTCCAGGGAATGGTCGGCATGGAGGATGACCTGTACCGACTTGGCGTGCCCGGCCAGGGCTTCGTCGACGCTGTTGTCGATGACTTCCTGGGCAAGGTGGTTCGGCCGACTGGTGTCGGTGTACATACCGGGACGTTTACGCACCGGGTCGAGGCCCGAGAGGACTTCGATGGCGTCGGCGTTATAAGAGCTAGCGCTGGGAGTGGCCATGGGGTCTCGTCGTGAGTCGTTCAATTAAAAAGTGACCTGCGATTCTACAGTGACGAAAAATCGAAGGATTGATACTGATCTGCGCCAATACCGGCAAAGCTCAACAATGCCGGCAATTGCTCGGCGAACCCCTGGTAACCATGGTCGCCACCGGCCTGGATGCGCAAGGCACAGGCCCGGTAATACTGTTGGGCGAGGCGATAATCCAGGGTTTCATCCCCGGTCTGCAACCACACCTGATAACGCGCCGCATCCTGGGGTGCCGGTACTTCAAGTTCGGCCAATGCCGCAACGTGATCGTGGGTCAACTCCCAGGTCTCATCGGTGTAGAGGTTCTTCTGGGTGCCCAGGTAACCGTCGAACATCCGATGGGGGCTGACCGCCGGGTTGACCAGCAACGCCTTGAGACCATGGCGTTCGGCGAGATGGGTTGCATAGTAGCCGCCGAGTGAGCTGCCGACCAGCAGCGGCCGCCCCAGTTGGTCAATCGCCTGCTCCAATTGCGGAATAGCCTGACGCGGGTGGTGATGCAGGGCCGGCACACGCAGTTGCTCGGCCAGGCCGAGGGCGCCCATCACGGTGATCAGCTGACTGGCCTTGTTGGAGGCCGGGGCACTGTTGAAACCGTGGATATACAGGATCGAAGCGGACATGCCGGGCTCTCCGTGCGTGGGCCAAAGAGGCGCAGTTTACAGGGATCGGAGTGAGGTGTGAGCACCCGATCTTCCAGACACCGCAGAACCCATGTGGGAGGGGGCTTGCTCCCGATGGCGGTGTGTCGGCCCCAATAGCTGTGGCTGACCCACCGCCATCGGGAGCAAGCCCCCTCCCACATTTGCTCAGTGTTTGCAGGTCTTAATAGCCGTTGCTGCCGTAGTCGACGGTAAACGCGAAGTCCCGAAGCCGCTCCACCCCAGTCTCCAACCGTCCGTCGGCATGCAAGCGCAGCCAGCGATACCCCGGCGCTTGCTCGCTGACCTGGAAGTCCTCGCTGCCCGGCGCGAACTGGATACAGGTGGAAGGCGAGGCCAGCAACCGCAACCCGTTGCGCTCGCGGTCGATCTCTTGGTGCACGTGCCCCCAGAGCAGCGCCCGCGCTTGCGGGAAGCGGTCCAGTACGGCAAACAGCGCCTCGGGATTGCGCAGGCCGATAGGCTCCATCCAGGCACAACCGATAGACACTGGATGATGGTGCAGGCACACCAGATGATGGCGGTTCGGCGCTTCGCTCAGGGCCTGGGCAAGCAGCTGCAGTTGCTGGTCCTGCAGGTAGCCCGGCACCGAGCCGGGTACGGCCGAGTCCAACAGGGTAATGCGCCAGTTGCCGATATCCACCACAGGCTCGAGCAAATCACTGTGCACGGCCGCCAGGGCCATGATCTGCGGCTCGTCGTGATTGCCCGGGATCCAGCGCGCCGGCGCGCCAATCGCCCGGGTCATGTCGCGAAATTGCTGGTAGGACTCAAGCGTGCCGTCCTGGGACAGGTCACCGGTGGCCAGCACCAGATCGATCCGCGGCTGTTGCTCGCGCACCAACTCGATCACCCGCTGCAAGCTGGCGCGGGTATTCATGCCCAGCAGGGCTGTGCCTTCCTCGGCGAACAAATGGCTGTCGGACAGCTGCACCAACAACACGCTGGCGTCGGGGTTCACGTTGGATACGCTCGGCAAGGCGCTCTCCCAAGGCAATCACTGGAATGGATAGGTGGCGCGATTATGCTAGGGCAGGACACAAAGAGGAAAGCTGGGTAAGCAGACGCAGTTCACATCTACCGCACGACCTCAACCTCATGACCCAACGCCAGGCAGTGGCTCAGCCATTCCCCGAGGAACACATTGAGCTGTGCTTTCTCGTCGGGTTGGTGCATGAACACATTCGGGTAAGGATAGATGCTGCGAAAGCGTCGCGCATGCTCGGCGCTGATCACTTCGGCCATACGCGCATCGTGGTATACCTGCACTTCCAGTTGCGGCACCGGCAGCCAAGGCAGACTGTGCTCCTGGCGCACGCGCAGCGTAGTGGTGTAGGGACAGGTGAGGATGACCTCCAGCGCCAGCACGCCGAGCATCTGGTCGCCGTGGGTCACAGCAATGCGCCGCGCCTCGGGGGTGTGGCGCATGTCCGGGAGCAGGCGCATCAGCCGCGCATAGTTGGCTTCGCAGGCGGCTTGCAGCCCGATCAGGTCAACTCGGTAACGCTCCCGTGCCTTTACTGCCATAACCCCCTCACTTCCGCGCGATTAAGCGCAAGCCACTGCAGGGCGATAATGCTGGCTGCATTGGAAATCTTACCGTCGCGCACCGCTTGCAAGGCATCTTCGAACGCCCAGGCGGTAACGCGGATATCTTCTGCTTCTTCTTCCAGTCCATGGACGCCGCCAGCGCCCGAGCTGTCGCAACGGCCCAGGTACAGATGGACAAATTCGGTACTGCCGCCGGGCGACGGGAAATACTTGGTGATCGGCCAAAGCGCGGAGAATGTCAGCCCAGCTTCCTCCTCGGCCTCGCGGTGTGCAACTTCCTCCGGTTGCTCGTCCTTGTCAATCAGGCCGGCGACCATCTCCACCAGCCACGGATTACCGGCGCGCCCCATGGCACCGACGCGGAACTGTTCGATCAGCACCACCTCATCACGTTGCGGGTCGTAGGGCAGCACGCACACAGCATCATGACGCACGAAGACTTCGCGGTTGATCACCCGGCTCATGCCGCCATCGAACTTCTCGTGGCGCAACTGCACGCGATCGAGCTTGTAGAAGCCCTGGTAGGCATTGTCGCGCTGAACGATCTCGATCTTGTTCGGCGCGGACTTCGCGATGTCCGTCATGTTTTCCTCGTTATGCTGATGCAATTGCCGCCATCCTAACGCGCCGATGCCCGTTGATGCAGCCCCTTTCCAGTTGCCGGGACAGGCGGCGGACGTCAAACTCACACGATCAAGCTTAGTGGCGAACTGACTGCCGCGCCGGTAGTCGAAGATCCACGAATTTCGCTCTTATCGATGGACGAAGAACATACATGTCGCTTTTAAAAATCGCCTCCGTGGCTTGTATCGCATTGACTCTCGGCGCCTGCCAGAGCCTGTTCCAACCCAGTTATCGCACGCCGCTGGAAGGCGTCCGTGACGCCACCGAGCAAAGCAAGCCGGGTTGCGCCAGCGCCGATTGCCCACTGGTCAATATCGACACCGTGCACTTTGCCAAGGAGCCCAAGCTAGACGCCTTGATCGAACAGCGCCTGCTGGAGATGACCCGCACCAATGCGAGCGACCCGCTGCCGTCGAGCCTGGAAGCCTACCGCGAGCAGTTCCTGCAAACCGCGGCGCCCCACAACAGCATGTATTTGCAGGCCAAGGTACGCGAGCAGCATGACGGCTTGGTGATCATCGAACTGTCCAGCTACCTGGACCAGGGCGCCACCCATGGCGAACCAGGCCGCGGGTTCATCAACTATTCGCGCCAGCAGCACAAGGCCCTGACACTTACCGATATGCTGTTGCCGGGCAAGGAAGACGCGTTCTGGAAAGCTGCCCAGGTCAGCCACAACAGCTGGCAGATCAGCACGCGCCTGAGCCTGGAGCCGGAATTCGTGAAAAGCTACCCGTTCCAGAAAACCCCGAACGTGGCGTTGACTTCCAGTGCCGTGACCCTCAAGTACCCCACCGCCACCATCGCCCCCTATGCCCTGGGCCACGTCGAGTTGCAGATTCCTTACTCGCGCCTGGAAGGCATCCTCAGGCCTGAACTGGTACCCGCGCGCCGCTGAACGCTCGTCCCAGGATGAATTCGCGATGTCCGGCGAATAAGTGCTGGGTTGAATGTTCAAGGGAGGGGTGACCTGCAAGAGGCATGTGTTGCTTGGGAAATGGCTATCGGGGGGCAAGCCCCCGATAAGCCTCTTACAAGGTATCTGAATCCGGATCAGACCTTCTTGTACAGCTGGCTACCTTCCTGCTTGAACCGTTGCGCCTGCTCCGCCAAGCCCTTGGCCACATCCACATCCACCGCCTCAATGCGCTGGTTGGCGGCGTATTCGCGTACTTCCTGGGTGATTTTCATCGAGCAGAACTTCGGCCCGCACATGGAGCAAAAATGCGCGACCTTGGCCGAATCCTTAGGCAGGGTTTCATCGTGGTAGGAACGTGCAGTGTCCGGGTCCAGGCCTAGGTTGAACTGGTCCTCCCAACGGAACTCGAAGCGCGCCTTGCTCAGCGCGTTATCACGGATTTGCGCGCCTGGGTGGCCTTTCGCAAGATCGGCGGCGTGCGCGGCGATCTTGTAGGTGATGATCCCCGTCTTTACATCATCCTTGTTCGGCAAACCCAGGTGTTCCTTGGGCGTGACGTAGCAAAGCATGGCGCAACCGAACCAGCCGATCATCGCCGCACCGATACCCGAAGTGATGTGGTCATAGCCCGGTGCGATGTCGGTGGTCAGCGGGCCGAGGGTGTAGAACGGCGCCTCGTCGCAGCACTCCAGTTGCTTGTCCATGTTCTCCTTGATCAGTTGCATCGGCACGTGGCCAGGGCCTTCGATCATGGTTTGTACGTCGTGCTTCCAGGCGATTTTGGTCAGCTCGCCCAGGGTCTCCAGCTCGCCGAACTGTGCGGCATCGTTGGCGTCGGCAATCGACCCCGGGCGCAGGCCGTCACCCAGGGAGAAACTGACGTCGTAGGCCTTCATGATTTCGCAGATTTCGTCGAAATGCGTGTAAGTGAAGTTCTCTTTGTGGTGCGCCAGGCACCACTTGGCCATGATCGAGCCGCCACGGGACACAATGCCGGTCACACGCTTGGCGGTCAGCGGCACATAGCGCAGCAGCACGCCGGCGTGGATGGTGAAATAGTCGACGCCCTGCTCGGCCTGTTCGATCAGGGTGTCGCGGAACAGCTCCCAGGTCAGGTCTTCGGCGGCGCCACCGACTTTTTCCAGGGCCTGATAGATCGGCACCGTACCGATCGGCACCGGCGAGTTACGGATGATCCACTCGCGGGTTTCATGGATATGCTTGCCGGTCGACAGGTCCATCACGGTGTCCGAACCCCAGCGAATACCCCAAGTCAGTTTCGCCACTTCTTCCTCGATGGACGAACCCAGGGCGCTGTTACCAATATTGCCGTTGATCTTCACCAGGAAGTTACGCCCGATGATCATGGGTTCCAGTTCGGTGTGGTTGATGTTGGCCGGAATGATCGCGCGGCCGCGGGCGATCTCCTCGCGCACAAATTCCGGGGTAATGATTTTCGGCACGCTGGCGCCGAAGCTGTGACCGGCGTGCTGCTGATCCAACAGGCCGCTGGCGCGGGCTTCTTCCAACTTCATGTTTTCGCGGATGGCGACGTATTCCATCTCGGCGGTGATGATGCCCTTGCGCGCGTAGTGCATCTGCGTGACGTTGGCGCCGGCCTTGGCGCGACGCGGGTTCTTCACGTGGGCGAAGCGCAAGGCAGTCAGTTCGGCATCGCTCAAGCGTTGCTGGCCAAAGTGCGAACTCAGGCCCGACAGGCGCTCGGTGTCACCACGAGCCTCGATCCACGGCGAGCGCACATCCCCCAGGCCCTTGCGCACGTCGATGATGACGTTGGGGTCGGTATAAGGGCCGGAGGTGTCGTAGACGACCACGGGGGCGTTGATTTCACCGCCGAAATCGGTGGGGGTCACATCCAGGCTGATTTCGCGCATCGGCACGCGGATATCCGGGCGAGTGCCTTGTACGTAGATTTTTTGCGAGCGGGTAAACGGCTGCACGGAGCCGGAGTCGACCTTGGCCGATTCACTCAGGTGCACGGTATTTTTTAGTTTTGTCGTCATCACGGGCTCTCCAACTTATCCAGGCGGTGGATTTTTGTCGGAGCGAACCTGTGACGGATGGACGCACTGGAACCAGTGCTGTGCTCGGTACTCGAGGGCTGTTCGATGGTCGAACAACATCCCGGACGAAGCACAAGAGGACTCGCCGGGTGACGAGAAATCTTGTTCCCTACGCAGGCGTTAACCTGATCAGGTTCAACGGGATCCGGTATTTACCGATCTCAGCCTTCCAACAAGGCACCCCGACAAGAACTCGGCCAGTCTAGACCATGGCATGGGCAAATTGCCAATAGCGGTGCATTCAGCGTGATGAATGGCGTGATCGTGGGATTGTTGTGCCGTGATCCGGCCACTACACTCGGGCACTGCCTCAAGGCTTGACGCCAGGAATGGCCAGCCTTAGCCTTGAGCGCTAAATTATCGCCGTAATATTTAAACTAGGGATCGCCTCATGCTGCGCAAACTCTCACTGGCTCTTGCCGTGTCTTGTGCGACCAATGGAATGGTCTGGGCAGCAGAAGCGCCCTTGTCCACCAACACCGACCTGGTCAGCGTCTATCAGGAAGCGGCGCACAACAACGCCGACCTGGCCGCTGCCCGCGCCCAATACGGCGCGCAAAAAGAAGTAGTGCCCCAGGCTCGTGCCGGCTTGCTGCCAAACCTGTCGGCCGGTGCCGATAGCAATAACGTGCGCACCCAGATCGACCAGCCGGCCGCCACGGCCAACCGCGACGCCCACTCCTGGCGCGCCACGCTGAGCCAGCCGCTGTTCCGCGCCGATCGCTGGTTCCAGCTGCAGGCGGCTGAAGCCGTCAACGAGCAAGCGTCGCTGCAATTGTCGGCCACTGAACAGAACCTGATCCTGCAAAGCGCCGAGAGCTACTTCGCCGTGCTGCGTGCCCAGGACAACCTGGCCTCGACCAAGGCCGAAGAAAATGCCTTCAAGCGCCAGCTCGACCAGTCCAACGAACGTTTTGACGTGGGCCTGTCGGACAAGACCGACGTACTGCAATCCCAGGCCAGCTATGACACGGCCCGGGCCAACCGTATCGTTGCCCAGCGCCAGGTAGATGACGCCTTCGAAGCGTTGATCACCCTGACCAATCGCCAATACAACTCGATCCAGGGCATCGTCCACACGCTGCCAGTGCTACCGCCGGCACCGAACGACGCCAAGGCCTGGGTCGAAACGGCCGGTCGCCAGAACCTCAACCTGCTGGCCAGCAACTACGCGGTGACCGCCGCCGAAGAAACCCTGCGCCAGCGCAAGGCCGGGCACCTGCCGACCCTCGACGCCGTCGCGCAATACGAAAAAGGTGACAACGACGCCCTGGGTTTCAGCAACCCGAATCAGTTGCCCATCCCGTACGGCGGTGATGTGTCGCAACGCACCATCGGCCTGCGCCTGAACATCCCGATCTACAGCGGCGGGCTTACCAGTTCGCAAGTGCGTGAATCCTATTCACGCCTGGACCAGAGCGAGCAACAACGCGAAGGCCTGCGCCGCCAGGTGGTGGAAAACACCCGTAACCTGCACCGTGCGGTGAATACCGATGTGGAACAGGTCCAGGCACGCCGCCAGTCGATCATCTCCAACCAGAGCGCGGTGGAAGCCACGGAGATCGGCTATCAGGTGGGCACGCGCAACATCGTTGACGTGCTGGATGCACAGCGCCAGCTTTACTCCTCGGTGCGCAACTACAACAACAGCCGCTATGACTACATCCTCGACAACCTGCGCTTGAAGCAGGCGGCGGGCACCCTGAACCCAGGGGACTTGCAAGACCTGGCGCGCTACCTCAAGGCAGACTACAACCCGGACAAGGACTTCCTGCCACCGGATTTGGCCAAGGCCGCCGCCGAGCAGCTCAAGGCCCGCCCGGGTTATTAATCACACTGCAAAAACCAATGTGGGAGGGGGCTTGCTCCCGATAGCGCTGTGTCAGTCGCCCAACAGGTTGGCTGACCCACTGCCATCGGGAGCAGGCCCCCTCCCACATTTGATGGGTGGTGGGTCAGTGAGCGATCAATCTTTCCAAACCGTCCAAAAGGCGTTTTAACGCACCCTGATTGGCCTGCATCACTTTCAACCCCGCCTGCGCCATCCTGCGCGCATCCTGCGGCAGCTCGAACAGCTGCCTCACCGCTTCGGCCAGACCTTCTGCGTCATCCACCTCGCGCAACGCCCCCGCGTCACGCATCATCGCGGTGATGTCGAGGAAGTTGAATACGTGGGGTCCCATGATCACCGGCTTACCCAACGCCGCCGGCTCCAGCGGATTGTGCCCCCCCGTCGGCACCAGGCTACCGCCGACAAAGGCGCTGTCGGCCAAGCCGTAGAGGAACAGTAATTCACCCATGGTGTCGCCAAGCAAAATCGAGGTTTGCGCGTTGACCGCCTCGCCACTGGAGCGGCGCACCGTGGCAAAGCCCTGCTGCACGCAACGCTCAAATGTTGGGCCAAAGCGCTCCTGATGACGCGGAACCAGAATCAGCAATGCGTTGGGGTAGCTGGCGAGCAATTGTCGATGGGCTGCAAGCACCACTTCATCTTCGCCTTCGTGGGTACTGGCTGCGATCCACACTGGCCGCTCACTGGCGCCCCATTGTTCACGCAACGCGGCGGAGCGTTCCGGCAATTGCGGATCGATGCTCAGGTCGAATTTGATCGAGCCGGTAACCTCCACCGTTTCAGGACGCGCACCAAGACTGCGAAATCGTTCGGCTTCGGTTTCAGTCTGCACAGCGAACAGGCTCATTTGCGAGAGCATCGGCTCAGTCAGCTTGGCGAAACGCGCATACCCCTTGGCCGAACGCGCCGACAATCGCGCATTGGCCAGCGCCACCGGGATACCGCGCTGGGCACAGGCATGAATATGGTTGGGCCAGAGTTCCGTCTCCATGATCACTGCCAGCTTGGGCTGCACGTGATCAAGAAATCGCTTGGCGGCGCAAGGCAAGTCGTAAGGCAAGTAGCAGTGCTGGATGCGCGGCTCGTTGGCGAACAGTGCCTGGATCCGCTCAGAACCGGTGGGCGTCATGCAGGTGACGGTGATCGGCAGCTGTGGATAACGCGCCAGCAAACCACGAACCATCGGCGCGGCGGCAATGCTTTCGCCCACCGACACGGCATGCACCCAGATCCCGCCGGGACGCATCACCGGCAAGCCATAGGAAAACCGTTCGCCCACACGCTTGGCATAGGCCGGCGCCTTGCGCGCACGCAACCATAAACGTAAGGCCACCAACGGCAGCGCCAGGTAAAACAGACAGCTATAGAGAGTTCTATTCATGGCGGCGGAGTTTATCGGCTTTTTCAGTCGATCGCCTGCAAGCACTCGGCAAAACGTTTGGCCAGGAAGCGGGCCGCGGGCCCAAGGTGTTCATCGCGGCGCCACACCAGCTCCACCACCAGCGCCGGCGGCGTCCATTCGCTGGCCAACTCGACCATCTGTTGTTGATAGGTCGGGTATTGCACGATATGCCGAGGCAACCAGGCCCAGCCCAGGCCGCTCATCAGCCATTCGGCGAGTACGTAGAAACTGTCGGCGCGCCACACCAGCGGGCTGGCCGCCTCGCTGCCGGGGTAAACGCTGGTCTGGGTCGACATCAGCAACTGCCGAAACTGCGCCAGATGCTGGCACGTCACGTACTGTTCCTGGGCCAGCGGGTGATTCACCCCGCACACCGTGACCATTTCCACACTGCCCACCACCCGTCGTTCCAGGGCCTCGGGGATCTGATCGTGATAGAACAACAGCCCCAGGTCCGCCTTGCGCTCCACCAACTTGCGCGCCACGTCGCCCTGGGCGGCGCTGGACAGCTGCACTTCCAGCAGCGGGTAGTGCACCGCCAGTGCCTCGAGGCTATCGAGCACCGGCTGGAACAACATCGCCTCATCCTGGGCCAGGCGCAGGCAGGCTTCCTCACCGCGGGTCAAGGACAGCGCCCGGCCATTGAGGCGCTCACACTGGCGCAGCACTTCACGCGCCTCCTCCAGCAACACGCTACCGGCCTCGGTCAAGCTAGGCTGGCGGCCACTGCTACGCTCGAACAGGCTCACGCCCAGGTCCGCTTCCAGCAACGCGATGCCATTGCTGATCGCCGATTGCGCCTTGCGCTGATCACGGGCGACGGCCGAGAACGAACGCCGCTCGGCGACGCTGACAAACAGGCGCATCTGTTCCAGGTTCCACTGCACGCTCATGGCTCAACCCATCTCCAATCCAGATAGGTAATGACTTTACCGCATCTGGCAAACAACTAGAATGCCGACCACTGTAGGAGCGAGCTTGCTCGCGAAAAACGCACAGGCAACGCGTCTAACTGCAATCCCTGCGTTTTCGTTAACGCTTTTCGCGAGCAAGCTCGCTCCTACAGATTTTGAAACTACCGAGGACTTTCCCATGAATGCCGCCTACGTTTACCTGGCCATTGCCATTTGCTCGGAAGTGGTTGCGACCGTCTCCATGAAAGCCGTCAAGGGCTTGAGCACACCGATCCCGCTGTTGTTGATGATTGTGGGTTATGGCGTCGCGTTCTGGATGCTCACCCTGGTGGTGCGCACCGTGCCGGTGGGGATAGCCTATGCGGTCTGGGCAGGGCTGGGGATTGTGATGGTCAGCGTCGCAGCGTTGTTCATCTATGGGCAGAAGCTGGATGTCCCGGCGATGCTGGGCATGGGCCTGATTGTGCTGGGCGTGGTGGTGATTCAGCTGTTCTCGAAAACCGTGGGGCACTGACCGCCACTCAACAGCCTGTATACTGCGCCTCTTGTCTTGAACACTGAGGTCGCCGATGCCATCCGTTATTTCCACCGACGTTCTGATTGTCGGCGCCGGGGTTGCCGGCCTCTGGCTCAACGCACGCCTGCGCAGCCAGGGGTTCTCTACGTTAGTGGTGGAAAGCGCCACCCTGGGTGGCGGGCAAAGCGTGAAATCCCAGGGGATCATCCACGGCGGCGCGAAATACGCCCTGCACGGCGCCCTCACCGGCGCCTCCGAAGCCATCGCCGATATGCCGCGCCGCTGGCGGGAAGCCCTGGCGGGTACCGGTGAGCTGGACCTGTCCGGCGTACGCGTACTGTCCCAAGCCCATTACCTGTGGTCCCCCGGCACCCTCGCCGGCAACCTCACCAGCTTCTTCGCCAGCAAGGCCGTGCGCGGCCGCGTCGATCAGGTCAAGGGCGACGAGTTGCCCGCGGCCCTGCAAGACCGTCGTTTCAAGGGCAAGGTTTATCGCCTGGCGGAATTGGTGGTGGACGTACCGAGCCTGATTGAACGCCTGGCGCAACTGGCGGGTGACGGCTTGCTTGCCGGTCAGCACATTGAACCCCTGTTTGAGGACGGCACTCTGGCGGGCTTGAAAGTCGACGGCCGCGAGATCCGTGCCCAGCGCATCGTGTTGAGTGCCGGCGGCGGTACCGCCGATGTGCTCGCGACCCTGGGCCTGAGCCAGCCAGCCATGCAAAAACGTCCTCTGCATATGATTATCGCCAAGGGCCCGGGCCTCAAACCCCTGTATGCCCATTGCCTGGGCGGCGGCACCAAGCCGCGCATCACTGTGACGACACACCCGGCGGCCGACGGCAACTGGGTGTGGTACCTCGGCGGCGATATTGCCGAGGCTGACGGCGTGGCACGCACACCAGAAGAACAGATCGCCACCGCACAGAAAGAGCTGGCGCAACTGCTGCCCTGGATCGACATGAGCCAGACCCGGTGGGCAACCCTGCGGGTGGACCGCGCCGAACCGCTGCAATCGGGGCTGACCCGCCCCGATAACGCCTTCCTCGCCGACGACGGCCGCCTGTTGGTCGGTTGGCCGACCAAGCTGGCCCTGGCGCCGGACTTCGCCGATCGAGTCCTGCACGCCCTGGAACGCGACGGCATCCGCCCTGGCGCCAGCGCGCCGCTGCCCGACCTGCCAAAACCGACTATCGGCCAACCTGCCTGGGAGCAACTGTTGCCATGAGCCTGCTAACCCTTCACGACTTTCATCGCCCCTTGGGCAACACCGGTCTGCGGGTGTCGCCATTGGGCCTGGGCACCGTCAAGCTGGGCCGCGACCAAGGGGTGAAATACCCCAGCGGTTTCCAGATCCCCAGCGACGAAGCGGCACGCAGGCTACTGCTCCTGGCCCGCTCGCTGGGCATCAACCTGATCGACACCGCACCGGCCTACGGCATGAGCGAAGAGCGCCTGGGCCCGTTATTGCGCGGGCAACGCAAGAACTGGGTAATTGTCAGCAAGGTCGGCGAAGAATTTGCCAATGGCCTGTCCCGGCACGATTTCAGCGCGGACCATACGCGGATGTCGATTGAACGCAGCCTGAAACGCCTTGAAACGGATTTTATCGACCTGGTGCTGGTGCATTCCGATGGCAACGACTTGCATATCCTCAACGATTGCGAGGTTTACCAGACCCTGGCGGAGCTGAAAAAAGACGGCAAGATTCGCGCTTTCGGTTTTTCCGGCAAGACCGTCGAAGGCGGTGTAAAAGCGTTGGAACAGGGTGATTGCGCGATGGTCACCTACAACCTCAACGAGCAGGCCGAAAAAGCCGTGATCGATTATGCAGCAGCCCATGGCAAAGGCATCCTGGTGAAAAAAGCCCTGGCCAGCGGCCACGTGTGCCTGGAGCCAGGAATGGATCCAATTGATGCCAGTTTCAAGCTGTTGTTTGCGCAAACGGGCGTCGCCAGTGCTATTGTCGGGACCATTAATCCGCTGCACCTGGCCCATAACGCGGCGACCGCTGCCCGGGTCATCCGTCAACTCTGATGCCGCCCACGCGGCCGACCCCGTCGCACAAAGGAGCCGACATGCCGCGTACGCTCATAAGAAAGAACCCCAGTAACTTCAAGACACTGCCGCTGCACGTAGAAGCCACCCCCGAAGGCCTGAGCTACCAGAGCGTCGGCATGCCGCTCAACTTTGCCCAGACCCTGCAACGACGCAAGCCAGTCGAGGTGCCGGACGCCGAACGCTTCGCCCTGGAACTGGCGAACCTCGGCGTTTCGGTACGCCTGACCCTGCATTGGCAGAACAAGGATTATTGGGTACTGGTGCGCCAACGCCGCCAGGACCGTGGCGATGTGGTGCTCAAGCTGATCTCCGGCTACGTCCCGGCCCATGAACTGAACCTGCCACTGCACACTGCCATCCAGGAAATTGCCGAGGAATGCCTGCTCGAAACTCCGGAAGGCTGGCTCGGCGGACGTTTCAACGACACCTGGCTGCCGGCGCCCTACTCCGCCGCCCTGCATTACCGCGAAGCCCTGCCGTTCCGCCTGAGCCCCTTGTCCGGCGCCGCTCGCCCGGTACGCTGCGCCACCACCCAACTGATCGAACGCCCGCGAGCCTACGTGCACCTGCCGACGGCGTCACTGCAGTTGATTTATGACCTGCGCCTGGAAGTGCCGAAGGAGGCCAAGTCCCTCAGCTTGTTCCATGTGGATGAGCGCCTCGAAGGCGACCAACTGGTGGCGCGCCTGGACCGCCAGCGCCCGGACCTGTACCTGATGCCATTGAAAGACGGCGAGCCGCTCGCTGAGCTGTACACCGTAAAGAAAGACCAGCTGTACCCGGCCAGCACACGCGGCTTGTACCTGGCGGAAAGCTTCGCCCGGCAGGAAGGCTGGCTGGTGCGCGATGAGCGGATTCGCTGGAAAGATTGGCTAAGGCAGCAGGGTTTGGCAGAGCCGGAAAAGGACTCCAAGCTCAAGCGCCTGACCGGCAAGGCGCGGCAGATGCTGCGCAAGATCGTACCGAAGAAGAGCTAGGGGCGAGCAGGCTCGCCCCGGGCGTCACGGGGTGTTACTCGTTGTTGCGGATCTTTTCGACGATAGCAGTGGTAGAGCTGTTTTCAACCAGCCCCAACACCTTGACCGTACCGCCATAGGCACTGACGATATCCGCACCGACCACCTTGTCGACGGTATAGTCCCCGCCCTTGACCAGCACGTCAGGCTTGACCTGGGCCAGCAGGTTCTCCGGGGTATCTTCGGAGAAGCTGATCACCCAGTCCACCGCACCCAGTCCCGCCAGCACCGCCATACGCCGGTCAACACTGTTGATCGGACGGCCTGGGCCTTTCAAACGGCTCACCGACGCATCATCGTTGACCGCGACGATCAGGCGATCGCCCTGGGCACTCGCCTGCTCCAGGTAAGTCACATGACCGGCGTGCAGGATGTCAAAGCAGCCGTTGGTGAAGACTATGCTCTCGTTGTGGGCGCGGGCATCGTCAATCGCCAGCAGCAATTGCTCCAGGCCCAGCACGCCGCGTTCCGAGCCTTCGGAGCGTTGGATCGCACGGCGCAATTCCGGGGCACTGATGGCCGCGGTACCCAGCTTGCCCACCACAATGCCTGCCGCCAGGTTGGCCAAGGCCACGGCGTGGGGCAATTCTTCACCGGCCGCGATGGACGCCGCCAGGGTGGAAATCACGGTGTCACCCGCACCGGTAACGTCAAACACTTCACGTGCACGTGCCGGCAGGTGCATGGCCGGATGGTCAGGTCGCAGCAGGGTCATACCGTGCTCGCCACGGGTCACCAGCAAGGCGCCCAGGTCGAGATCGGCCATCAGTGTGGCGCCCTTGCTCACCAGATCGTGCTCATCGACGCAACCGCCGACGATAGTTTCGAACTCACTGAGGTTTGGCGTCAGCAGGCTGGCGCCTCGATAAATCGAGAAGTCCTTGCCCTTGGGATCGGCCAGCACCGGAATGTTGCGAGCCTTGGCGGCCTGGATCAACACCTGGTGGTTCTGCAAGGCGCCTTTGCCGTAGTCAGACAACACCAGCACCTTTACACCTTCGAGCCACGCATCGACCTGGTCGCTGAGGGCCAGGGCATTGGTGGCGAAGGGTTCTTCGAAATCGATACGCAGCAATTGCTGGTGACGGCTCATGACCCGCAACTTGACGATCGTCGGCTGATGGGCGATGCGCTGGAACAGCGCACGCACGCCGGCCCCCTGCAAGCTGTTGGCCAGGCTGTCGGCAGCTTCGTCGTCGCCAGTCACCCCTACCAGGGAGGCCGGGGCGCCGAGGGCGGCAATATTGAGGGCGACGTTGGCAGCGCCACCTGGGCGGTCTTCGATTTGCTCGACCTTGACTACCGGCACCGGCGCCTCAGGGGAAATCCGTGAGGTACCGCCATGCCAGTAACGGTCGAGCATGACATCGCCGACCACCAAGACAGCGGCTTGATTGAATCGCGGCATGGACAACTTCATGGAGCAACCCACATACAAAATGAACAGGGGCGCGATATTAGCACAGGGTTTGCGGTCGCTTGCGCCCACTGCTGGCCAAATGTGGGAGGGGGCTACCCTCTGTAGGAGCGAGCTTGCTCGCGAAAAACTCACAGGCGCCGCGTTTATTCAGGAAGCACGCGTAATCGTTGACGTTTTTCGCGAGCAAGCTCGCTCCTACAAAAAAACCTTCGGACAAGCCCCTCCCACATTCGAGCCGTGACGCCTGTTGATCAGGTGATGTCAGCCGCTACCGGCGCATCCAGGCCCATGGCATGCAGGCGGGCGTAATAACCGTTCTGCGCAAGCAACTCGCCGTGGGTGCCGCGCTCGACGATCCGACCATCGTCCATCACCAGGATCAGGTCAGCCTTCTCGATGGTCGACAAGCGGTGTGCGATCACCAAGGTCGTGCGGCCTTGCATGACCTTGTCCAGTGCCGCCTGGATATGCCGCTCGGACTCGGTGTCGAGGGCCGAGGTGGCCTCGTCGAGAATCAACAACGGCGCATTCTTGAGCAATGCCCGGGCAATGGCCAGGCGCTGGCGTTGGCCGCCGGACAACAACACGCCGTTCTCGCCGACCTGGGTATCGAAGCCCTTGGGCAACTGGTCGATGAAGTCCTTGGCGTTGGCATCGGCGGCGGCCGCTTCAACGTCGGCGCGAGGCGCACCGGCCAGGTCGCCGTAGGCGATGTTATTGGTCACGGTGTCGCTGAACAGGGTGACGTGCTGGGTGACTTGGGCAATGTGCTTGCGCAGGTTGAGCAGCTTGTAGTCTTCGATCTCTACGCCGTCGAGCAGGATCTCGCCGCTTTCATGGTGGTAGAAGCGCGGGATCAGGCTGGCCAGGGTTGACTTGCCGCTGCCCGAACGGCCCACCAGGGCGATCATCTGCCCAGGCTCGGCGGTGAAGCTGATGTCCTTGAGCACATGGCGTTCGGTGCCAGGGTAGGTGAAGTTCAGGTTGCGCACTTCCAGGCGACCGCTGACCTTGTCACGCTCGATGGTACCGTGGTCGACCTCAACGTCTTCGTCCAGTTGTTCGAAAATACTTTCGGCGCCCGCCACACCTTTCTGGATAGTCGAACTGACCTCCGACAGTTGGCGGATCGGCTTGGGCAATAAACCGGCCAGGGTGATGTAGGCCACCATGTCACCGGCAGAGGCATCGCCGCGCAGGTACAGGACCAGGAACATCAGCACCGCCATGGCGGAGTAGATCACCAACTGCAGCGCCGGGGTGTAGATCGCCCCGGTGCGGGTCATGCGCAGTTGCTTGTTGGTGTTGCTCTGGCTGGCCTTGAGGAAGCGCTTCTCTTCGTAGACTTCACCACCGAAGCTGCGCACCACGCGGTAGCCCTGGATGGTCTCCGAGGCCACATGGGTGACGTCGCCCATGGCCACCTGGATCTTCTTGCTCTGCTTGCGGAATTTCTTGCTGGCGGTGCTGACCATCACGGCAATCAGCGGCAGGATCGCGATCATGACCAGCGTCAGGCGCCAGTTCATGTACAGCAGGGAGGCGAACAGGAAGATCACCGTCATGCCTTCGCGGATCACCACCTTGATGGCATCGGTCGCCGCCCCCGTAACCATGGTTACGTTGAAGGTGATACGGGAAATCAGGTGCCCGGAGTTGTGGTTATCAAAATAACGGTTGGGCAGCGTCAGCAAGTTGTTGAACAACTGCACCCGCAGGTCGTGGACCAGGCCCAGGGAAACCTTGGCCAGCAGATAGTTGCCCAGGAACGAACCCAAGCCCTGCCAGGCCGCGATCAGGATGATCAGCAGCGGTACGGCCTGCAGCAACTGCAGGTCGCGCAGGAATGGCACGGTCGGGAACAGCACGGCTTCCGGGTTGGAGAGGCCGTCGACAAAGTACTTGAGGATGTAACCCAGCATCGGCTGGGTCGACGCGAAAATCAGAAATCCGAGGATACTCAATGCGAACAAGCCCATATAGGGCTTAACGTAACTGAGCAGACGGAAGTATATTTTCAAGCTCGAAGGGCTTGCGCTCGGACTGGAGTCGGTCATATCACGCGGCGTTTTGAAAAAGGAGGCTGACTTTAGCACAGCTTCTCTGTTGTACTTGCACCCGGTGTAACCCGCGGCCCGGTTGGATCCGACCGGCGACATTACATGGCCACTAGCTTAAGATGGTTGGCTTTCTCTTTCTGGAATGGCTCTACTGTATGCACTCCAAGCGCCTTAACTATGGCTCAAATCGCGTTTTCGACTTCCTGGTCCTGTGGATTTTGCCTGTTGGCTTATTGCTGCTCCTGAGTGCACTGTTCTTCGTCGGCAATCGTAATGTACTGCACCGGATTTTCTACATCCTGTTCAGCGTACCGACTTTGTTTCTGTTGTGCATGCGCCCCAGGGAATTCAAGGATCTGTTGCGCGAGCCGCTGGCGATCGCCTTCCTGGCCTTTTCCGCCTGGGCGTTGACCAGCCTGCTGTGGAGCCCGGAACACAGCACCGACACTGACCTGTTCAAGCGCCCGCTGAACACCTTCATGCTCTTTGGCGGATGCGGGCTGTTGCTGCATTACCGCAATGAATTGTTCAAGCCGATCTTCTTCAGCGCTGCGGTGATTGCGCTGGTGGTCAGCCTGGGTAACCTGGTGGAGTTCGCCAAGGGCTACTCGCCCGGTTTGCGCATGATCGGCGGTCTTGGTGCTCTTGATAACCCACTGTTGAGTTCGCACCTTTTTGGGTTTTTCACCGTGTACTGGCTGTATGTCTGCATGACCACCCAGCGCATGAAAGTGTTGTGGTTCAGCGTACCGGCCCTGGCGATCATGACCATGGCCGTGCTGGCGACCGGCTCACGCACGCCGCTGGTGGCGCTGGGGCTGGCTATCCTGTGGATGAGCTTTGTGAGCCGAAATCGTCGCTCGGCATTGCTGATCAGTGGAATGATCCTAGGCACAGTCGCACTACTCCTGTTTTACCCCGAGTTAATCACCGAGCGAGGCACTTCGTTCCGTCTCGAGCTGTGGAGTATTTCACTGCAGCTTATCGCCGAGCATCCCTGGATCGGGCATAGCTACGATTCCGAGCTTTACCTAACGGTGTCCGATGGATACCAACTGCGCGAACCCCACAGCTTTGCCCTCGGCGTGCTCTATTACGTCGGCATCATTGGTTTTATCCCCTGGGCCTTTATGCTCGGCTGGGGCCTGTATAAAGGCCTGCAGCAACGCGCACAGCCGTTGTTCATCCTGGCTTCGTCACTGCTGGCCTACGGCATCGGCGCAGGCCTGACCGAGGGCGGCGGCATTCTGTCGCGCCCCAAGGAACACTGGTTCCTGCTGTGGATTCCCCTGGCGATTATCACCGGCCTGAGCATCGCCCAGCGCCATCGCAGCCTGTTGCGTATGCCGGTGCAAAACCTGAAGACCGCCGCCTTCGAGCAGATGTGCAACAACGCCCACGTCATTGAAGCCGATGGCCTCGGACCTAAAGTCCTACGCCTGGAAGACGGCAGCTTCCTCAAGCTATTCCGCCCACGCCGCTGGTACACCTCCGGCAGCTTCAACCCGTATTCGGAGCGTTTTGCCAGCAACAGCGAGCAATTGCGCACCCTTGGCATTCCCGCCCCGGACATCCTCGGGCTCTATCGCCTGAGTGACGCCAGCAGCGCCGTGGCCTACACACCACTGCCCGGCCTGACCTTGCGCCAAGCGCTGCAAAGCCTGGACAGCAGCTTGCGCGAATCGCTGGTGGAGCGTTTTGGCCGGTTCATGGCGCAGTTGCACGAGCGCGGTGTTTACTTCCGCTCGCTGCACCTGGGTAACGTGTTGTTGATGGACGACGGTGAATTCGGCCTGATCGACGTGGCTGACCTGCGCATCTATCCGTCGTCACTGCGTTATGCACTGCGCCAACGTAATCTGCGCCACATGCAGCGCTATCCACAGGATCGCAACTGGCTGTTCGAAACGCACTTCGAGCAACTGGTCAAAGGCTACGCCTCGGTGGCAAGCCCAGCGGCTACCGCGAAAATCCGCGAGCAAGTACAGAGCCTTTAAACATGTAGGAGCGAGCTTGCTCGCGAAAATCGTGAACGATGACGCGGGCATTCAAGTTGCCCGCGGTGTTCTCCGTTTTTTCGCGAGCAAGCTCGCTCCTACAGGGTGAGGCGCAGTTTCAGTTTTTGAGCGGCGCCAGATACAAGCGCACCAAACCGCGCAACGTCTTGCGCCCCCAGAACTTCAACGGGATCTGCTTGAGAATCTCCCGCGCCAGTGGGCGATCGCGGTCGGCGGTCTTGAGGAACATCGAGTTCAGGAAGTTGTAGCGCACCGCGTCATAAGCCGGGTGATCGCTGAACTTGGCATAGGTCTTGAGAATGTTCTGGATCATGTAGCGGTGGTTCTTGTACGTGTTGCTCGCGTGCTGGCGATACTTGGCCATCACCACGCCAAGGGCGTCGATCGTGTAGCCCGCCGCCGTGATCTTCAACTGGATCAGCAGGTCCTCCAGCGGAATCTGCGGGTCGAAGCCACCGACTTGCTCCAGCACTTCCCGACGAATCAGCATGGTCGGTGCCGGTGGGAACGGCTTGCGGTCCATGAAAATATCATCGAAGTCGAGGCTGCGAAACGGCACGTCGCGGCGTTGTTTTTTCTCCGGATGCAGGTTGCCGTCAGCATCGATCAGCTCGATGTTGCCGGCACACATGCCCACCTTAGGCTTACCGTCCATATACGCGACCTGGGTGGCAATACGGTCCGGCAGCATGATGTCATCCGAGCCGAACGGTGCGATCAGGCTGCCCTTGGCGCGCGCGATCGCACCGTTGAGGGTGGCGCTGAGGCCTTGGTTCTGCTGGACCTGGAAGTCAAAGCCGTGCTCGGCCTGCAAGCGCAGGATACGTTCGACGCTATCATCCTTGGAGCCGTCATCCACCACCAGCAATTCGATATTGGGGTAGGTCTGCCCCAACACGCTGAGGATGCTCTGTTCGATGTACTGGCCGTGGTTATAGGAAGCGATAATCACCGAGACCAGGGGTTGTGGCTGATTCATGCTCTACCTACTTCACGCAAACCGGTTTCAATCAGGGTCAGGTACTTGTGCTTGAACTCTTCAAGAGTGTGATTGGCCTGCAGGTAGCGGAACACCTCTTCACCCTTGGCGCGTAATTGTTCATCGCTCAGCGCCAGATAGGTATCCAGGGCCGCGGCCAGTTGCTCGACATTACCCGGGTCATGGGACAGGCCGCCCGCGCCCTGCACCAGCGGCAGCATCGCCGGGCCATTGGAAGCGATCACCGGCAAGTGGCCGCTCATGCCTTCCAGCAGGGCCAGGCCCAGGCCCTCGAACAGCGACGGCATGGTCCAGATATCGAAGCCGCGCACGTACTTCATGCCGTCTTCGCGAAAGCCCAGTAAGTGTGCGCGACCAGTCAGGCCCAGACGCTCGATATCCGCACGCAGATCGGCTTCGGCGCGACCGGAACCGATGATGCCCACCTGGGCCTCGGGGTATTTGTCCTTGAGGGTCGCGAAAGCTTGCAACAGATGGGTGTGGCCCTTGATCGGTACCAGGCGGCCCAGGGCGCCGATCATCCGTGCATCCATTGGCAGGCCCAGGGCCTTGCGGGCGTCCTCGCGGGTCAGTTGCAGGGCTTCGGCCTGGGGAATGTCGATGGCGTTGGTGACATAGGTGGTGTTGTCGCGGGTAAAGCCGCAGTTGAGGTTCACCAGGTAGTCCTTCACCGCCTCCGACACCCCGACAAACCGCCATGCCGGGCTGACCCAGCGCTGGGTCTGGCGCCGACGATAACCACGGGCATATTCGCCAAAACCGTGGGAGATACCGATGCACAGCGGGATTTTCAGCCAGCGATTGAGCGAGAGCATCATGTTCACCGACTTGAAGCGGTTACAGATGACCACATCGAATTTCTGCTCGCGGCAATACTTGTAGATCTGCCACATGGCACCGAAGCGAATGCCCTTGAGGGACTTCTCCGGCAGCTCGAAATAATGAGAGTGTTCAGCCACGCTCAGGGGCTGGCCGGGCAGCGGGCGGCCGCTGAGAAATCCGGATGTCACCTCGAAACGCTCAGGCGGCAAGGACTTGACGATTTGCTCACCCAGGTCGGCGAAATCATTGGTCTTGACGTTGTAGTCCGGCTGTAACTGCAAAACCTTGAAACGCGGCTTCATAACTCTCCATGCAGCGATCTGGCTACGGGCACGCAGCCCGGTAAAAAAGGGCGACAGGCAAATACCGGCCTGCCTTCAATAGGCTCTCAGTCCCTCTTCAGGACCCACAACAGCTCGTGACGGCGCACGGCCTTGCGAAAGAATTCGTTCTCGCCGTAGGGCGACGGCTTGCGGCCCGCCAGCAGTTGCTGCAACCACCTGCGCACCCGGCGCTTGAACGGCGCGGGCGGTTGCAGGTCATGCATCATGCCCAATGCCATGGCCTTGTCCTGCTGCAGACTCAAACTGAGCGCAAAGCTGCAAGGCTCCATCTCGACCGCACTCTCAAAACGCGGCGGCAGCGCTACGCCAGCCCCCGAATCACCCATGGGCCAGCGGTCGTTATCATGCAGGTGATTGGCGTAGCCGAGCAATGTGTCGGGCTGCCACTCCAGGCCTTGCAGGGCTTCCAGGATCGCCGCATGGGCACTGATGTGGTCCGCGTGGGGGTCAAGCAATGGCGTGGGCAACACGATCACCTGGGGCCGCGCCTTTAGCAGCAGTGCCCGCAGGTCAGCGATCAAGTTGTGCCAGGTCGGCGCGCCGTCCATATCCCCCGGCAATGCAAAGCCGTTGAACTGACGAAACAACCGCGTATCGCTTAAGTCAGCTTCGCGCGAAGCCATGGGCTGATCCGCCGCTGCCTGCATGGCCTGCAACTGCATGCAGAAGTAGCCCAATTGCACACACTGCGTCTCGGGCACGCCAGCCCAACGCGGCACGGCGATGCTGTCCCAGGCACGCAGGCGGCCCTTGAGGCGGGCGGCTTCAGCTCTGGGAAGCCCCATGTGCTGGTAATGTTCGGCTTCAATTTCACCGGCGGTCAGGGTCACGATCCAGCTTTCACGCGCCTGACTGTAGAGGCTGAACGCCGCCAGCTCGGCATCGTCGGCGTGAGGCGCGATCACCATCACCCGTTGCTGGCGATAGTCCGGCTGGCGAAAGCGCCAGAGTATCGGCTGGCCCTTGATCCGGCAGAAACGCCCGCGCAACCTGATATTGCCCGCCGCCAAGGCTTCGGCGGCGCCTGTCAGGTTCAGGTAACGCCGCCCGGCGACGCCGCGCTCGAAGACTTGTCGATCCGGCATCTCCAGGCCCAAAACGTCCACCGCAGGGTCGAGGAACCGCCCAAACCAGGTGCTTTTCAAATCGACACCCACGATCAGGGTTTCATCGGCCGCCAGAGGCGTGTCCAACAGCAGCCGCCCCGCCTCCAGGCGCAGGCCGGACTGTTCGCTGCCGACCGGGAACGCGTAGCCGTAGCTGTCTTTGGGCGAGTAAAACAGGTGATCGGCAAACCAGGCTTCATGGGCCGCCCACAGCAGCACCGCCAGCAGCAGCGGCAACCACCAAGCCACCAGGACGCCGGCTGCCACCAACACCAGCAAGCCGATCAACAGCGCGATACGCTTGTTGCGCCGATGGCGCTTGAGCAGCTGCTGCTTGCGACTCATACGCTGAACACCGGCACCGGGTTGCACCAGCGCTCCTTGTACTCACGGTCGGAACGCCCGAAGGAGAAACGCAGCGACTTGTTCGACGCCCGCGCCTGTTCCCACGCGCTTTGGGTATTGAGGAAACTCAGCACGCTGCCGGGGCTGAATGCGCGGGTTTCCGGGTCGACGCCACCGTTGACGTACTCGGCGCTGAACCACTCATTGGACTGCACCTGATATACCAACTGCACCGCTATCGGGGCATCATTGAGAAACAGCACCGAACCGAACAGAAACTCCTGGAGCAACTCCAGCACCTCGGCCAGACGCACCGCGCCTGCTGCCGGAAAGCCCCAGCGGCGCTGGAACAGGTCGCAATAAATCGCCGCCAACTCCACGCTGGAAAACTCACTGACCGCCCGCACTACGCCGCCCGCTTCTTCCAGCAAACGCAATTCGCGGCGCTGGTTGTAGCGAAACTTCTTCGACAGTTCTTCGGGCGTGCGCGCCATGGCCAATTGCTCTGCCTGGGGCTTGAGGGTGCTGACGCGCCCCTCGTTCAGCGCCGACAGGTAGCGCGCACGATGCCGCAACGGCACCTGCGCATCGGCGGCAATCGGCAGGATGATCTCAGCGTTGCCCAGGTCAAACAGGCCCTTCTTGCCGCTGCGCTTGAGCACTTCTTTGGAGAGAGCAAGGTCGCGTCCCCAGGTGGCGATCGCCCCCTTGAGTTCGCCACCTTGTTCCCAACCCAGATAGCGCACCGGAATCTGCGCCAGGTCAGCCAACCGCTCGATCACCTGCGGATGAGTCGCCAGGCTGCCGCCATAACGCTGCCAGGCCTGGGCGTAAACCTCGGCCTCGACAGGCGCCCAGCCACGTTCACGCCAGCCCTGGAAGCGGTTCAGCATTTAAACCACGGCGTCATAAGGGTCCACGCCGTCCTTGACCACGAGGATGTCTTCCATGATCAGGTACTGCAGGTCGGAGCCGAAGAACATATTCAACGCATCGGTCGGCGAGCAGATCATCGCTTCGCCACGACGATTGAGCGAGGTGTTCAGCGACACACCGTTACCGGTCAGCACTTCCAGCTCTTTCATCATGTCGTAGTAGCGCGGGTTGTATTCGCGCTTGAGCACCTGGGCGCGGGACGTACCATCTTCATGCACCACTTCCGGCACGCGGGTCTTCCACTCTTCGGCGACTTCAAAGGTGAAGGTCATGAACGGCGCCGGGTGATCGACCTTGATCATCTGCGGGGCCACGGTGTCGAGCATCGACGGGCAGAAGGGCCTCCAGCGCTCGCGGAACTTGATCTGGTGGTTGATGCGGTCAGCCACGCCGGTCGCACTCGGGCAACCGATGATCGAACGGCCGCCCAGGGCGCGCGGGCCGAACTCCATGCGTCCCTGGAACCAGGCCACGGGGTTGCCGTCGACCATGATCCTGGCGATGCGCTGCGGCATGTTTTCGATCTTGCGCCAGTTCGGCTTGCTCGCGTGCTTGGCGCAGGCGGCGATCACGTCTTCATTGCTGTAGGACGGGCCGAGGTAGACGTGCTCCATCTTCTCAACTGGAACACCACGGGCGTGGGACACGTAGGCCGCCGCACCGACTGCTGTACCGGCATCGCCGGAAGCGGGCTGTACGAACAGCTCTGTCACGTCGTCACGGGCGATGATCTTCTGGTTCAGCTTGACGTTCAGCGCACAGCCACCGGCGAAGGCCAGCTTGCCGGTGTCCTTGAGGATGTCACCCAGGTAGTAATCGATCATCTGCAGGGCCAGCTTTTCGAACAGCGCCTGCATGCTGGCCGCGTAGTGGATGTACGGCTCGTCGGCGATGTCGCCTTCGCGCTTGGGGCCAAGCCACTCGATCAGTTTCGGCGAGAAGTAGAAACCCTTGCCCTTCTCTTTATAACGGCGCAGGCCGATGACGTTGGCGTAGTCGGTGTTGATCACCAGTTCGCCGCTTTCAAACGAGGCCAGGCGCGAGAAGTCGTACTTGCTGGCATCACCATAGGGCGCCATGCCCATGACCTTGAACTCACCGTCGAGCATCTCGAAACCGAGAAACTCGGTGATTGCGCCGTACAGGCCGCCGAGGGAGTCCGGATCGTAGAATTCCTTGATCTTGTGGATCTTGCCGTTTTCGCCGTAGCCGAAGAAGGTAGTGGCGTATTCACCCTTGCCGTCGATGCCCAGGATCGCGGTTTTTTCCTGGAAGCCCGAGCAGTGGTAGGCACTGGAAGCGTGGGCCAGGTGGTGTTCAACCGGTTCTATCTTGATTTTCTTCGGGTCGAAACCCAATTGCTCCAGGCACCAGACGATCTTGTTGCGATAGCGCTTGTAGCGACGGTTGCCCATCAGGATCGCGTCGAGGGCACGGTCCGGGGCGTACCAGTAGCGCTTGGCGTAGTGCCAGCGCGCCTCGCCGAACAGGCTGATCGGGGCGAACGGGATCGCCACTACGTCAACGTCGGAAGGCTTGATGCCGGCCTGTTCCAGGCAGAACTTCGCCGACTCGTAGGGCATGCGGTTCTTTGCATGTTTGTCGCGTACGAAGCGCTCTTCTTCGGCGGCCGCAATCAGCTTGCCGTCGATATACAGGGCTGCGGAAGGATCATGGCTAAGGGCGCCGGACAGGCCAAGAATCGTCAATGCCACAGGGGTCTAGCCTCTTTTAGTCTGCATGCAGGCGGGTCGCGCCTGAAAAAAGTGTGCCTCTCGCCTGGGCGAGAAACAGCTAAAGGGCGGGATTATAGCTTAAAAGCAGGGGGAAGCTGTTAGCGGCGCGCGCCAGGCTCGGAGGGCTACTGCAGTTCGAGGCTACCGTCGGCGTTTTGCCGGTAGAGGGTGTAAGGCAAGGCAAGGGTATCCAGCACGGCGGAGATCGGCACATCGATAAAGGCCCAGGGAATACCGTCCAGCGCGAGGCCACCTGCGGAATTCGGCGGTGCATGCAATACGCACAGGTCATAAGCCACGCCGCTGTAGACACGCGGGACGGTCTGGCAGTAGGTTTTTTTCGCCTTGAGCTCCCGGATTGCGACCCCATCGTCACGCAACACCGTTGTCACGGTACCGCAGCCGGCCAGCAGCAACAGGCTGCCTACCAGCGCCGACCGCCTCGCCATTCCAGTCTTCATGCTTGCTTCTCCAGTTGAGGGGCTGAAAGCTAACACTCCGAACCGTTATCCACAGGCTCTGCTGGGCGCAATTTTGTGTAGGAACCGTCCGATCCCGCCGCCCTGCTTGCACTGGGCTCGTGCACCACAGCCCTGGCCGGCGACGCAACGCTGACCCTCGACCCCAGCGTGATCACCGGCTCGCGCAGCGCCAGCCCGACGCTCGACCTGCCGGTATGTCAGCAACGCCGGCGGGGCGATCGTGGTACGCGGGGGGGTTGGGGGCTGAACATCAACTCTAATGTGGGAGGGGGCTTGCTCCCGATAGCGGTGGATCAGCTACAGAAACATTCACTGACGCCCCGCATCGGGGGCAAGCCCCCTCCCACATTTGGACTTCAAGCGTGCTCTTAAACCAGGCCCGCCAAAACATCTGTCTCTTCAGGCAACCGCTGATCAATCACCTGATACAACGCACTGCCCTGCGGCCAATTGCGCATAAACCGTGCACGATCCTTGGCATACGCCGCAGCGAAGCTGGCAATGGAGCTGTGCTGACACATGGCGTCCAGGTCGATCATCGCCCAGCGGCCGTCGTTCCAAAACAGGTTATGCCCCTTGAAGTCGCCGTGGCTGATGCGCTCGCGAATCAACTCGGCAAACAGATGGTCCAGCGCCAGCAGCTCGCTTTCAGGCGCATCCCCGCGTTCGACATAGGGCGCGAAGCGCTCGATGATGTCCGGCCCAGGCAGGAACTCCGTGATCAGGTAAGCACGGCTGCGCAACCAGAAAAAGCGCTTCTCCAATACCGCCAGCGGCTTGGGCGTGGCGATACCGAGGAACGCCAGGCGATTGCCTTCTCGCCAGGAATGCCAGGCGCGGCTCGGCCGCCAGAAGCGCTTGAGCCAGTGGGCAAAGCCCTTGATGTTGTAGCGCTTGATCACCAGCGGCCGACCGGCCACCTCGACCTTGCCCACGCTGGCCGCGCCGCCGGTCTTGTACAGGTGGCCCTGATCGAGCAACGCATCCGCCTGCTCCAGCACCGGCAGCATGGCCGCCTCTTCTTCGCGACGGATCGCACGCAGGGCAAAGGCGCCACGTACTACGCTGAACAGCGTGCACTCGCGACCGGTCTTGTCGAGGAAATCTTTCAAGCGCCAGGCGCTGACTTTGCGTACCTGCTTTTCCAGGGCTTCCAGGGGCAAGGCATGCTCGCCATTGCCGAGCAGGTAATACACCAGCAATTCTTCGGTAAAGGGTTCGAGGTTTTTCGGCAGTTGGGCAAAAAATACGCCGAGGTTTTCCAGCACTCGATTGCGCGACAGCGGCTTGCCCGGCTCCTCGACACGAATACCGGCGCCATCGATCAAATACAACTTGCCATCCTGGCGCAGCAGATTGTCCAGGTGCAGGTCTTCCTGCCACAGGCCTTTGGCGTGCATCTGGGCAATCGCACCCAGCGCTTCGGCGAGCACGGCGGTTTGTTCGTCCGCAAGCGGCGGCAGGCTCTCGACGGCGAGCCAGGCGTCGGCCAGGCTTTGGGCGCCCTCGATAAACTCAAACAGCAGCCAGCCGCCCTCGCCATCCTGCAAGCCATCGGCCAGCAACAGCGGCGTGGTCAGGCCCTGCTCGGCCAACAAACGCACGCCCTTGAGCTCGCGCTGAAAATGCCGCGCCGCCTTGCTGCCTACCAGTAGCTTGGCCAACACCGGGCGACCGCGCCAAACAGCCGCGCCCACGTAGCGCTGCCCCGGCAACACCCGCAACAGGCTCAGCAGTTGCAACTGCCCCGGGCCTGCGGCATCTGCCAAGTCGATAGTCAACGGCAGGCTGGGGGAACGGCCAACATTTTTCAGCTCGGATAAACGCATCAGCGGTTCTCCTTGTGGCTGCGGCGTGCGGTCAAGCGTTGAAGCCAAGTGGATACCAAGGCACTGTCCTCGGGCTGTTCAAGGTACGCTGCCAACAGTTGGCGCACTTGCGCATCGGACCATTGCGGCGCACGGCGCAGCAGCGGTTCCAGGTCCTTGACCCGGTCCCGCCAGCCGAACAACAGCGGGCGGGTTTTCTCCAGGTCAATCAACTGCGCGGCGTAACCCTGCACGGTGGCCTGCAGGAAAATATGCTTGGGGTAAAAACAGCCGTGCACCTGACCCACACCGTGCAGGTGCCGCGCCAGCTTGCCGCACGCCAGCAGAATTGCGCACTGCTGGGTATCGCTCAGTTGCGGCCATTGTTCCAGCAACGAATCCAGGTCGTTCCAACCGTCCAGGGCGCGGGTAAGCAACATCGCCCGGCGTTCGCCTGCGACCTTGCGCTCGCCGAAGAAAGCCGCCTGCAACGCCGGGATACCCAGCTTTTGATACAGGCTGATGTTACGAAACTCACGGGCAAAACTGGGTTCGCCCAACGGCCGGTGCAAGGTGCGGGTCAGGTAGTTGCTCTGGCGCTTGAGGTAATAACCCTGACCCTCAAGTTCCAGGCGATACACGCTGCTCCAGCCGCCTTGGCTGGTATTGGGCTCATCCACCGCGTCCAGTTGCTTGGCCCACAGGGCGTCGAACGTCGCGAGGCCGTTGCGCTCAAGCAAAGCGCGGTCTTCGGCCGCCAGGAAGTCACTCATTCGCGTCCCTCGAAAAACTTCACCACATGGCGAATTCGCTGTTTGTCCGACGCCGTCAGGTGCGAGCGTTGGCGATATTGCAGGTAGAAGCGCAGGCGCTGGGTGGCCGACAAGTGATACTTGGCGACTTTGTCCAGGCAGGCCAAGTCCTTGGTGATGCGATACTTGAGCCAGAAACCGCGCCAGAAATCGCCGTTGGGGCAGTCGATCAGGTACAGGGTGCGCTGGTCGTCCACCAGCAGGTTGCGCCACTTCAAGTCGTTATGGGTGAAGCGGTGGTCGTGCATGGTCCGCGTGTACTCAGCGAGCTGACGGCTGATGCCATCGACCCAGCGGGGGTCCTTCAGGCGTTCGTCATTACGCTCGGCCAGCACCGACAGGTCTTCGGTCCTGGGCAATTCACGAGTGATCATGGCGCCGCGGTTGTAGGCCAGGCCCTTGCGATCCAGGCCCCAGGCAACTACGTCGGCCGTAGGGATGCCCCATTTGGCGAAACGCTTGAGGTTCTGCCATTCGGATTTGACCCGCGGCCGGCCCAAATAGCGGCGTAAGCCTTTACCGGCGCCCACATAGCGCTTGACGTAATAATTGACCCCACCCCGCTCCACCCGGATCACTTCCGACAGCGGGTCGCGGGTCAGCCGCTCGCCTTGCAGGGCGAAGACCGCTTCCAGGCTCCCGAAGTCATCCGCCAGGGCGGCGTAGGCAGGCTCCAGGTTCCAACCCGCCATCAGAGCGCATCCCCGTATCGTTGCTTGCGCGCATAAAGCTTCGCGGCCATGCGTTCCAATTCGGCCAACAGCGCGGTTTGCTCGGCCAGGATCTGGCGCAGCGGCTGTTGGAAGTAAGCCTTGAGAAAGCGCAGTTTGTCGCGCTGGGTCAAGCCGATCTCCAGGGCGGAGTAATACAGGCCGGCCAGGTCTTTGTTGCGCCAACGCATAGGTATCGTCGCACGCACCTGGGCACGGTGCAGGTCGATCACCGACAGCTTGAGGTTGTCGACGCTGATGGGCTGGTCGGTGTGCAACAGGAAATGGCAGAGGTAGCAATCGCGATGATTGACCCCGCCGCGGTGCATCGCGCCGACGGTACGTGCCAGTTCAAGGGTCAAGGCATGCTTGATGGCTGGCACGGGCGGTTGCTTGACCCAGTCGAGGGTCAAGTCTTCCAGACTGATAATCGGGGTCAGTTCCCGGGTGACGATAAACGAATGCTGGTCCGCCGGGTTGCTGCCTTTTTCGCCAAACGCCACGGCGGTCATGGTCGGCACGCCGAGTTCCTGCAAACGCTGGATCGCCAGCCACTCCTGGCCCGCGCCCAATACCGGCAACTTGGCCGTAACCAGGTTCTTGAGGATTTCGCCCCAGCCGATACCACGGTGGATCTTCACAAAATAAGGCTGGCCTTCGACCACCGTACGCAACGTACGGCGAGCGGCCAGCTCGCGGAACACCTGGCCTTCCAGCTTCTCGACCTCGGCGAACGCATCGCGCCCGGCCCAAAGAGTCTTGAAGGGTTCGGCTAGAATCAACTTCATCGGTTTGGCTCCGCCAGAATCAGGTCCGCAGCGTACTGCGGCATGCTATAGAGGTCGGCCGTCTCGGCGAAGGCCAGACCATTGCGACTCCAGGTCGCGCGTGCGTGTGGATCGTCGAGCATATCCACCAGGTACTGGTTGAGCTGGGCTTGCTCGAACGGCTCGTCCAACACCCGACCGCTCTGGGCCTTGTCGATGTAGAACGCGTAGCCACACACCCGGCTCACCAGTACCGGGAGGCCGGCGACCACCGCTTCGACCAGCACCATGCCGGCCGCCTCGTTATAAGCAGGGTGGATCAGCAGGTCTGCACCCAGCAGGAAGCGCGGGATATCACTGCGGCCCTTGAAGAACTGCACCTGATCACCCAGGCCCAATGCGGCACTCTGCAATTGGAATACCTTGGGGTCGTCCTGGCCGATTACAAACAGCCGGGTGCGTTTCTTCAGCTTCGAAGGCAATGCGGCCAAAGCCTTAAGGCTGCGGTCGACGCCCTTGGTCTTGAAGCCCGAACCGATCTGCACCAGCAACAGGTTATCCTCGGCCAGGCCAAATTCACCGCGAAACTCGGCGCGAATTTCGGCGGCGTTCGGCGGGGCGCGTCGGTCGCGGGCGATGCCGGGCGGCAGCAGATGGAAACGCTCGGCCTGGGTTCCGTAATACTGGGTGAAGAGCTGCTGCTGATGTTCGGACAACACCATGATCCGGGTCTTGGCGTTTTTGTCGAACACCGCACGCTCGTATTCGGCGAAGTGCCTGTAGCGCCCGAACCAGCGGTACATGGGGTTGCGCAGGTTTTGTGCCTTGTCCTCGAACACCCCGTCGGCGGCGAAGTACACATCCAGCCCGGGCATTTTGTTGAATCCCACCACGCGGTCCACCGGGCGCTTGGCCAGGTCAGCCTGGATCCAGGCATACAGTTTTTCGTTGCGACGGTGGTTGACCAGCGCCTTGACCGGTGCCACCAGCACCTCAAAACCTGGCGGGATATCACCCTCCCAGATCAAGGTGTACACACGAATCTGGTGGCCACGCTGCTGGCACTCCAGGGCGATGCGCATGAAGTCGCGCTGCAGGCCGCCGAAGGGGAAATACTTGTACAGAACAAAAGCCAGTTGCATCAGTGCTGCTCCTCAGCCAGTAACAACGTGCTCAGCCGGCTTGCTACACGCTCAGGATTCAAGCGTGTGAAACACAGGGGCGACTCACGCTGGATGTCGAACCGACGCAGGTCGTCGGCCGTTGGTTGATAGGTGCAGTTTTTTTGCAGGCATGGCGCACACGGCCAATCGCTGGCCAGGTGAACCTGGCCCTTGCCATAAGCACCGGTCAGGCCGGGGTTGGTGGGACCGAACAGGGAAATGGTCGGCACATCCAGCGCAGCGGCCAGGTGGCCGAGCCCGGTGTCCACGGCCACACAGGCCCGGGCGCTGGCCAATACACCGGCCACACCCGCCAGGTTGAGCTTGGGCAACACTTCGGCGTTGGGCAGCCCTTGGGCCAGGCGCTCGGCCCGGGCCTTTTCGGCGGCGTTGCCCCAGGGCAGTTTCACGTCCACCCCCAGGCGGCCCATGCGTTCGGCCAGCTCGCGCCAATAGGCTTCGGGCCAGTGCTTGGTGTCCCAGGTGGTGCCGTGCAACAGCAATACAAAAGGTTTCTTTGGCGGTAGCCCCAGCAGCTTTTCGGTGCTCAGGCCATAGTCGCCCAGGCCTTTGGGCAGATCGTAGCCCAAGGCCACCGCGAACAACTGGCGCAGGCGCTCTACCGCGTGTTGCCCACGGGCCACGGCCAGGCGCCGCGAGTAGAAGTGTGCCGCGATCGGTTCGCGGGCCGAGTGCTTGTCAAACCCGGCCACGGGTGCCCGCACATAACGGGTCAGCCAGGCGCTTTTCAACAGGCCCTGGGCGTCGATCACCAAGTCATATTTGGTCGACTGCACACGCTGCTTGAAGCGCCGCCACTCGCCGCTCTTGAAGGTTTGCCAGAGATTCTTGCGCCAACGGCGGATCGCTACCGGGATCACCTGGTCCACCGCCGGGTGCCAGGCAGGGATTTCGGCAAAGCCTTCTTCCACCACCCAATCAAAGCGAATGCCGGGGATCGCCCGCGCTGCATCGGTCAATGCTGGCAAGGCGTGGATCACATCGCCCAGGGATGAGGTCTTGACTACCAGTACCCGCAACTCAGCGAACCTCGACCACGTCGCCCTGCAACCGCTGCAAGGCATCGGTTACCGGCTGCGGCAATAATTGGCGCAGGCAATTGTAGTGGCCGAAACGGCAGGTACGGTCAAAGCACGGGCTGCAATCCAGGCCCAGGCGCACCACTTCGACCTTGTCGGCCAGGGGTGGGGTAAACCCTGGGGAGGTAGAGCCGTACACCGCCACCAGCGGGCGGTTCAGCGCTGCCGCGACATGCATCAGGCCGGAGTCGTTGGACACCACCGAGTCAGCGCAGGACAGCAAGTCGATGGCCTCGGCCAGGGATGTGTCGCCACTGAGGTTCGTCGCTTCCTCCCGCAGGCCCGGGATCAGGCGCTGGCGAATATCTTCACCGACCGAATGATCGTTCTTCGAACCGAACAGCCACACCTGCCAGCCTTCGCGGATCTTGGTCTCGGCAACCTTGGCGTAATGCTCCGACGGCCAGCGCTTGGACTCGCCAAACTCGGCGCCTGGGCACAAGGCCAATACCGGCCGATCAAGGGTGAGGCCGAACTTGGCCAGTGCCGCGTCGCGGGTCACCGGGTCGATCTGCAAGCTGGGGCGCGGGTACGGCTTGGGCAATTGCGCGCCAGGCTCGTAGGCCAGGGCCATGAAACGCTCAATCATCAGCGGGTAGCGAGCTTTATCCAGCGTGCGCACATCATTGAGCAGCACATAGCGAAACTCGCCGCGCCAGCCGGTGCGCTTGGGGATGCCGGCGAAATACGGCACCAGCGCCGACTTGAGCGAGTTGGGCAACAGGATCGCCTGGTCGTACTGGCCGGCCATGGACTTGCCGATGCGCCGACGGGTCGCCAGTTCCAGGGCGCCGTGGCCGAGCGGAAAGCTCAAGGCCTTGCGCACTTCGGGCATGCGCTCGAGGATCGGCCGGCTCCACTCAGGGGCGAGCACGTCGATCTGGCAGTCTGGATAGCGCTGCCGCAGGCACTGGAACAGTGTCTGTGCCATCACCATGTCACCGACCCAACTGGGCCCAACGATCAGAATATTCATGTAGTTTCCACAAACGATGCGGGGAGGCTTATGCCTCCCCGCCCTAATAGTGTTTCAGCTCAAGCCCAGCGCCTGCCAGATTCGCATTACCTGTCGCCGCTCGTCGGCGAACTGGTCTCCGGCGACCGTGCCGGCCTCGTTCTGCAAAGCCTGGCGGTGCGCGGCTGAGCGGTAGGCCTTGTACACCTCACGCAGCAAATGGGCATCGGCGGCGGGCATCAGCCCGACCTGCTCCAGGCCCTCCAGAATGCGGATATTGTCGGTGTAGCGCAGCAACGATGGATGTTGCGCAGACCACGCCAAAGCCGCGTATTGCACCATAAATTCAATATCGACGATACCTCCGGCGTCCTGCTTGAGATCGAACACCGCCGTAGCCTCGAAGGCATTGGCGCCCCTGCCGGCCGTCGTGGCCCGGGTGCCTAGGTTATCGCGCATCTTGGCACGCATCTCACTGACCTCCTGGCGCAGCTTGGCCAAGTCCCGTTCACGTCCCAACACTTCAGCGCGTACCTGCTCGAATGCCTGGCCCACATCCTGGCTGCCGACCAGCACCCGCGCGCGTATCAGGGCTTGATGCTCCCAGGTCCAGGCTTCATTTTGCTGATAGCGGTCGAATGCGCCCAGGGAACTCACCAGCAGGCCGGATGCGCCGGAAGGTCGCAGGCGCATGTCCACTTCATAGAGCTGGCCGGAGTTGGTCTGGGTGGTCAGCAGGTGAATGATCCGCTGACCCAGGCGCGTAAAGAACTGCGCGCCGTCAATCGGCTTGGCGCCATCGGTCTCGGCCTGGGGGTCACCATCGTGGATAAACACCAGGTCCAGGTCCGAACCATGTCCCAGTTCGATACCGCCGACTTTCCCATACCCGACAATGATGAACCCAGGATCGCACAGCGTACCGTCCAGGCGCTGCGGCGCGCCGTGGCGGGCGACAGTCTGGCGCCAGGCCAGGGCCAGCACTTGCTCAAGAATCGCCTCAGCCAGCCAGGTGAGATAGTCGCTGACTTTCATCAACGGCAGGCTGCCGGCGATTTCCGAGGCGGCCACCCGCAAGCGGTGCGCCAGCTTGAAATGCCGCAGGGCTTCCATCTGCTGCTCAAGGTCATCTTCGGGAATGCGCGTAAGGCGTTCGCGCAACTCGGCGGCCAGTTCCGGCGCCAGCGGCGGCTTGAACAGGCGGCCTTCGTTGAGCAACTCATCCAGCAACAACGGGAAACGGGTGATCTGCTCGGCGATCCACGGGCTGGCGGCGCACAGGGTCAGCAGGCGACGCAGGGCGTCGGGGTTTTCCGTGAGCAGCACCAGATAAGCCGAACGCCGGGCGACCGCCTCCACCAGCGGCAACACACGCTCAAGCACCAGGTCCGGGTTGGCGTGCTCGACGGCCTGGGCCAGCAGGCGCGGGATAAACGCGTCCAAGCGTTCACGGCCCAAGCGCTGCATGGCACGCAATTGCGGGCTACCGCGCAGGCCAGCCAAGGCCTTGAGCGCCTTAGGGGCGTCGGTGAAACCGCCTTCGGCCAGTTGGCGGCACGCGGCGTCTTCATCCTGGGATTCCTCCCACAGTGGCAACCACTCGCCACCGACGACCAGTTCGCTTTCTTCGCCTTCCTCTTCATCCGGGTCGGCAATCACTTGGCGGAAGTGCCAGTCCACGCGGCCACGCCAGTACATCAGGCGCTCGTGGAACGCGGCCCAATCGCTGAAGCCCAGCATAAAGGCGATACGCGCCTGGTCTTCGGGGCTATCGGGGAGCATTTGCGTCTGGCGATCGGCGATCGCCTGGATCGCGTGTTCGGTGTAGCGCAGGAATTCGTAGCCATTGCGCAACTCGGTGATCACCGCCGGCGGCAGGTAACCCTGGCCTTCCAGGGTGCCCAGCACGTTCAGCAACGGACGCTGTTGCAGGCTGAGGTCGCGGCCACCGTGGATCAACTGGAACGCCTGGGCGATAAACTCCACCTCGCGGATCCCGCCTGCACCCAGCTTGATATTGTCGGCCATGCCCTTGCGCCGCACTTCCTGCTGGATCAACTGCTTCATGGTGCGCAGCGCTTCGATGGCGGAGAAATCCAGGTAGCGGCGGTAGACGAACGGCCGCAGCATATCCAGCAACTGCGCGCCCGCCACCTGATCGCCGGCCACCACCCGCGCCTTGATCATCGCGTAGCGTTCCCAGTCCCGGCCCTGATCCTGGTAGTACTGCTCCAGCGCATTGAAGCTAAGCACCAAGGCGCCGGACGAGCCGTAGGGACGCAGACGCATGTCGACCCGGAAGACGAAGCCGTCGACGGTCATCGGGTCGAGGGCCTTGATCAATTTCTGACCAAGGCGGATGAAAAACTCCTGATTATCCAGGGAGCGCTTCACACCCACCGTTTCGCCGCCTTCAGGGTAGGCAAAGATCAGGTCGATATCCGAGGACAGGTTCAATTCCACCGCACCGAGCTTGCCCATGCCGAGGATAACCATGTGCTGGGCTTCACCACTGCGTCGCCCGGTGGGCGTGCCGAACTGGGCGCAATGGCGCTGGTACAACCATTGGTAGGCCTGGTCGATGCTGGCGTCGGCCATGTCAGAGAGATCGCGACAGGTTTGCACCAGGTCGGCCTGACGCGTCAGGTCGCGCCAGATGATGCGCACTTGCTGGCGCGTGCGCTGGCGGCGCAATACCCGGCCCAACTCATCTTCTGTTTCGGCTTGTTGCACTGCTCCGGCAATCTGGCTGCACAGCTCACCGGGCGCAAAGCCGCGGTCCAGCTCACCCCAGGCCACCAATTCGAGCAACATCAAAGGGTCACGAACACTCTGTTCAATGACGAAATCACTGGCTGCGCACACGCGGGCGAAGTCGGCCCACCGTTGCGGCGTCCACGCAGAAAGGCCATGATCGTCATCCAGCGCGGCCACTGCGTCACGAAATGACTGCTCGGCCCGGCTGGCGTAAGGCAGGAGAATGGCCGGCAGCTCGGCCAGCGTGGGAAGGCTCATGGTCTATCCTTGATCGGCGCGTAAATGGCCTGTAGCTGTGAACGCAAGAACCACCCTCGGTGATGGACTGTCGAACAAAGGTTATAAATAGCTGAAATTAAATCAATCTTGGCAGACAGCATTAAACTTTCACCTTTTCTTGTTCGCAAAAGATCAACAATAACGATTATGCTCACCAGCCAGACCGAGCCATACGCTCAGTCTTGTGTAGTTTTACTACTCGTATATACATTCGAAAGGCTGAAATGGCCGACGATTTGTAGTAAAACTACAGGACGCCGAAGCAACCTTCGGCCATCCAAGAATTTATGTCGTCTGCCCACAAGGCCAGTCGCAAACTTCAGGCAACCGATTCTGGTAGCCTTTCCGCCCTGGAGCAAGCCATGCAAGACCTCGATCCCGTCGAAACCCAGGAATGGCTGGACGCCCTGGAATCGGTTCTCGACAAAGAAGGCGAAGACCGTGCTCACTACCTGATGACCCGTATGGGCGAACTCGCGACCCGCAGCGGCTCGCAATTGCCTTACGCCATCACCACGCCATACCGCAACACCATCCCCGTTACCCACGAAGCACGCATGCCTGGCGACCTGTTCATGGAACGCCGCATTCGCTCGCTGGTACGTTGGAACGCCATGGCGATGGTAATGCGCACGAACTTGAAAGATTCTGACCTGGGCGGTCACATCTCCAGCTTCGCTTCCAGCGCAACCCTGTATGACATCGGCTTCAACTACTTCTTCCAGGCCCCGACCGACGAACACGGCGGCGACCTGATCTACTTCCAGGGCCACACCTCGCCAGGCGTCTACGCCCGTGCGTTCATGGAAGGTCGCATCAGCGAAGAACAAATGAACAACTTCCGCCAGGAAGTCGACGGTCAGGGCCTGTCGTCCTACCCGCACCCTTGGCTGATGCCTGATTTCTGGCAGTTCCCGACCGTTTCCATGGGTCTGGGCCCGATCCAGGCGATCTACCAGGCACGTTTCATGAAGTACCTGGAAGCCCGCGGCTTCATCCCCGAAGGCAAGCAGAAAGTCTGGTGCTTCCTGGGTGACGGCGAGTGCGACGAACCGGAATCCCTGGGTGCCATCTCCCTGGCCGGCCGCGAGAAGCTCGACAACCTGATTTTCGTCATCAACTGCAACCTGCAGCGCCTCGACGGCCCGGTTCGCGGCAACGGCAAGATCATCCAGGAACTTGAAGGCGTGTTCCGTGGCGCCCACTGGAACGTGACCAAGGTCATCTGGGGCCGCTTCTGGGACCCGCTGCTGGCCAAGGACGTCGACGGCATCCTGCAACGTCGCATGGACGAAGTCATCGACGGCGAATACCAGAACTACAAGGCTAAAGACGGTGCGTTCGTTCGCGAGCACTTCTTCAACACGCCTGAACTCAAGGCGATGGTTGCCGACCTGTCCGACGACGAGATCTGGAAGCTCAACCGTGGCGGCCACGACCCGTACAAGGTCTACGCGGCGTATCACCAGGCGGTCAACCACAAGGAACAACCCACCGTCATCCTGGCCAAGACCATCAAGGGTTATGGCACCGGTGCCGGCGAAGCGAAGAACACCGCGCACAACACCAAGAAAGTCGATGTCGACAGCCTGAAGTTGTTCCGCGACCGCTTCGACATCCCGGTCAAGGACGAAGAGCTGGAGAACCTGCCGTTCTTCAAGCCTGAGCCAAACAGCGCCGAAGCCCGCTACCTGAGCGAGCGTCGCAGCGCATTGGGCGGTTTCGTGCCACAGCGCCGCGCCAACAGCTTCAGCGTACCGACACCGGACCTGAGCACCCTCAAGGCCATCCTTGACGGCTCGGGCGACCGTGAAATCTCCACCACCATGGCCTTCGTGCGCATCCTTGCGCAACTGGTCAAGGACAAGGAAATCGGCCCGCGCATCGTCCCGATCATCCCGGACGAAGCCCGTACCTTCGGCATGGAAGGCATGTTCCGCCAGTTGGGCATCTACTCTTCCGTCGGCCAGCTCTACGAGCCAGTCGATAAAGACCAGGTGATGTTCTACAAGGAAGACAAAAAGGGCCAGATCCTCGAAGAAGGCATCAACGAAGCGGGCGCCATGAGCTCCTTCATCGCTGCCGGTACTTCGTACTCCAGCCACAACCAGCCGATGCTGCCGTTCTACATCTTCTACTCGATGTTCGGCTTCCAGCGTATCGGCGACCTGGCCTGGGCAGCAGGCGACAGCCGTACCCGTGGTTTCCTGATCGGCGGTACCGCCGGCCGCACCACGCTGAACGGCGAAGGCCTGCAACACGAAGACGGTCACAGCCACATCCTGGCTGCCACCATCCCGAACTGCCGCACCTTTGATCCAACCTACGGCTACGAGCTGGCGGTGATCATCCAGGACGGCATGAAGAAGATGACCGAAGAGCAGCAGGACGTTTTCTACTACATCACCGTGATGAACGAGTCCTACCAGCAGCCTGCCATGCCGGCCGGCGTGGAAGAAGGCATCATCAAGGGCATGTACCTGCTCGAAGAAGACACCAAGGAAGCGGCGCACCACGTGCAACTGATGGGCTCCGGCACCATCCTGCGCGAAGTGCGTGAAGCGGCTAAGATCCTGCGTGACGAGTTCAACGTCGGCGCCGATGTGTGGAGCGTGACCAGCTTCAACGAACTGCGTCGCGACGGCCTGGCCGTAGAGCGCAGCAACCGCCTGCACCCTGGCCAGAAACCTGCAAAGAGCTACGTCGAAGAGTGCCTGGCCGGCCGTAAGGGTCCAGTCATTGCCTCTACCGACTACATGAAGCTGTTTGCTGAACAAATTCGCCAGTGGGTCCCGTCCAAGGAATTCAAAGTCCTGGGCACCGACGGTTTCGGCCGCAGTGACAGCCGCAAGAAGCTGCGTCACTTCTTCGAAGTCGACCGTCACTTCGTGGTGTTGGCAGCCCTGGAAGCCTTGGCTGACCGTGGTGAGATCGAACCCAAGGTGGTGGCTGACGCCATCGTCAAGTTCGGGATCAACCCGGAAAAACGCAACCCACTGGACTGCTGAGGAGACTTTTTGTGAGCGAACTCATTCGCGTACCTGACATCGGCAGCGGTGAAGGTGAAGTAATCGAGCTGTTTGTGAAGGTCGGCGACACCGTCGAAGCCGACCAGAGCATCCTGACCCTGGAATCGGACAAGGCGAGCATGGAAATCCCTGCTCCCAAGGCCGGCGTGGTCAAGAGCCTGAAAGTGAAGCTGGGCGACCGCCTGAAAGAAGGTGACGAACTGCTGGAGCTGGAAATCGAAGGTGCTGCTGATGCAGCCCCTGCGGCCGCGGCCCCTGCTGCCGCTGCTGCGCCAGCACCCGCTGAAAAGCCAGCCGAAGCACCTGCCGCTGCGGCTGCTGAACCCGCCGCCGCCACCGTCCAGGACATCCACGTCCCGGACATCGGTTCGTCGGGCAAGGCCAAGATCATCGAGCTGCTGGTCAAGGTCGGCGACACCGTCGAAGCTGACCAGTCGCTGATCACCCTGGAGTCCGACAAGGCTTCCATGGAAATCCCTTCGCCGGCTGCCGGCGTGGTGGAAAGCATCGCGGTCAAGCTGGAAGACGAAGTCGGCACTGGTGACTTCATCCTCAAGCTGAAAGTACAAGGTGCTGCGCCAGCCGCCGCACCAGCACCGGCTGCTGCTCCGGCTGCCAAGGCTGAAGCGGCACCTGCCGCTGCTGCCCCTGCACCTGCCGCAAAAGCCGAAGCTGCGCCAGCCCCTGCGGCTGCCGCACCTGCGCCAAGCGGTGCCAAGGTGCATGCCGGCCCTGCGGTGCGTCAACTGGCCCGTGAGTTCGGCGTTGAGCTCAATGCTGTGTCGGCCACTGGCCCTCACGGTCGCGTGCTGAAGGAAGACGTGCAGGTCTACGTCAAGGCCATGATGCAAAAAGCCAAGGAAGCGCCAGCTGCCGGTGGCGCTACCGGTGGTTCGGGCATTCCGCCGATCCGTACCGTGGACTTCAGCCGCTTCGGCGAAATCGAAGAAGTGCCGATGACCCGCCTGATGCAAATCGGCGCGGCCGGCCTGCACGCGAGCTGGCTGAACATCCCGCACGTGACCCAGTTCGACCAGGCCGACATCACCGACCTGGAAGCTTTCCGCGTTGCGCAGAAAGCCGTGGCCGAAAAGGCTGGCGTTAAACTGACCGTGCTGCCACTGCTGCTCAAGGCGTGCGCGCATCTGCTCAAGGAACTGCCGGACTTCAACGCCTCGCTGGCGCCAAGTGGCAAGGCGATCATCCGCAAGAAGTACGTGCACATCGGTTTCGCGGTCGACACCCCGGATGGCCTGCTGGTGCCGGTCATCAAGAACGTTGACCAGAAGAGCCTGCTGCAACTCGCTGGCGAAGCCGCTGCACTGGCTGCCAAGGCCCGCGACAAGAAGCTCACCCCGGACGACATGCAGGGCGCCTGCTTCACCATCTCCAGCCTCGGTCACATTGGCGGCACTGGCTTCACGCCAATCGTCAACGCGCC
This sequence comes from Pseudomonas khavaziana, assembly GCF_036704165.1. Classification (NCBI taxonomy): domain Bacteria; kingdom Pseudomonadati; phylum Pseudomonadota; class Gammaproteobacteria; order Pseudomonadales; family Pseudomonadaceae; genus Pseudomonas; species Pseudomonas khavaziana. Next base: position 733,415 of record NZ_CP129946.1, on the reverse strand, counting down.
GGAAGTGGCGATTTTGGGTGTTTCCAAGGCCACCATTCAGCCTGTGTGGGACGGCAAAGCGTTCCAGCCGAAGCTGATGCTGCCACTGTCGCTGTCCTACGATCACCGTGTGATCAACGGCGCCGCGGCGGCACGCTTCACCCAGCGCCTGAGCCAGTTGCTGAACGACATCCGCACCATCCTGCTGTAAGCCGCAGGGCCTTCCTTTCACTGGGAAGGCCCTTGCCGCACCGATTTCCGAGCGCCACGCTCGTACCTCAACCCCGCCGCTTGGCGGGGCTTTTTTTGCGCGCTCGGTGTACGCACAGGACAGGTTTGTACACCTTCTGTCACTTCGATTGCAGAAATCCTTCGCGCGGCCGATAACTGCCTTATAGCACTTAGCCTTCATCCTCTCTTGTCAGTGCGTGCCGCATGATGCAACCTTGCCGCAGGCGACAGTAAAGAGGGCGTGAGCCGGGCGCCACGCGCATTTTCCCAAGCGAGTTTCCCCATGAAAAGCCAACCCGATGTCGCCCGTATGGCGACCGAGGTAGTGACGCAATTACCGGTGCCTTCGCGCCTCGGTATGCTGCGTTTCGAGCGGCTTAATGAGGCAAGCTGGGCCCTGCTGTACCTCGATCCCAATTGCGAGCGCCAATTCGGCCTGCCAGCGGTGGAACTCTGTGCCCTGATCGGCACGCCCTACGCCAGCCTCATGGAGCCCCAGGCGCGCTATCAGCTGCACGACGCGATCCAGCAGCAGCTGACCCACAGCCCCCATTACCTGGTGCGCTACACCCTGCACACCCATGACGGCCCGATGAGCCTGCTGGAAATGGGCGAGGCCTACAAACAACACAACCGCCATCTGCTGCGCGGCTACCTGATGGTGGTCGACGGGCTGTTCAGCGATAACACCGCGCCCGCCCCGACCGCCGACCTGGAAAACCAGAACAGCCGCCTGCAGATCGCCCTGGAACTCAACCAGCGCGCCCAGCAAGAACAGCTGCAACACCTGGAGCGAGTACGCGCCCAGCAGGAGTTGATCCTGCTGCTGGCGCGCCAACGCTACACCACGCCCAATTCTCTGCGCGAAGCCGCCGAGCTGATTACCCGCAGCGCCTGCGACATCTACCAGATCGATTGCGCCAGCATCTGGAACCTGGAGGGTCAGCGCCTGGTGCCGATCTCGGCGTACCACCGCGCCGACCAACAGTACCGCCTGCCCGACGCCATCGACGCCAGTGGTTTCCCGGATTACCTGGAAGCCCTGCACTCCAGCCGCGCCATTGATGCCACCCATGCCCTGCGCGACCCGCGCACCCGGGAAATGGCCGAAAGCCTGCGTGCCAAAGATATTCACGCAATGCTCGACGCCAGCATTCGGGTCGACGGCCAGGTGGTCGGCGTGCTGTGCCTGGAACAATGCGGCAGCTCGCGGGCGTGGCAGTCCGATGAGATCGCGTTTGCCGGCGAGTTGGCGGACCAGTTCGCCCAGGTCATCAACAACCATAACCGCCGCACCGCCACCAGCGCCCTGCATCTGTTCCAGCGTGCAGTGGAACAAAGCGCCAACGCCTTTCTGCTGGTCAACTGCGACGGCGTGGTGGAGTACGTCAACCCCAGTTTCACTGCGATCACCCAGTACAGCGCCGAAGAAGTCCACGGCCATCGCCTGGCCCAACTGCCGGCCCTTGAAAATCTCAGCGAATTGCTGTTCGACGCCCCCTCGGCCCTGGCCAAAAGCAACAGCTGGCAGGGTGAGTTCAAAAGCCGGCGCAAGAACCTGGAACCCTACTGGGGCCAGCTGTCGATTTCCAAGGTGTACGGCGACAACCGCGAGCTGACCCACTACATCGGCATCTACGAGGACATCACCCAGACCAAGCTGGCGCAGCAGCGCATCGAACGCCTGGCCTACACCGACAACCTGACCAACCTGGGCAACCGACCGGCGTTTATCCGCAACCTCGACGAACGCTTTGCCCGCGACAGCGACAGCCCGATCAGCCTGCTGCTGGTGGACATCGACAACTTCAAGCGCATCAACGACAGCCTCGGCCACCAGACCGGCGACAAGTTGTTGATCAGCCTGGCCCGCCGTCTGCGTAACAGCTTGAGCAGCGGCGGCAGCCTTGCGCGCTTTGCCAGTAACGAGTTTGCGGTACTGTTGGACGACGCCGACCTAGAGACCGGACAACAGGTCGCCTGCCAATTGCTGGCCACCCTCGACAAACCGATGTTCGTCGACAACCAGCTGATCAGCGTCACCGGCTCCGTAGGACTGGCCTGCGCGCCACTGCATGGTCGTGACCCACAGACCCTGATGCGCAACGCCGGGCTGGCCCTGCACAAGGCCAAGGCCAACGGCAAGCACCAGGTGCAGGTATTTACCGAAGCCTTGAACGCCGAGGCCAGCTACAAGCTGTTCGTGGAAAACAACCTGCGCCGCGCCCTGACCCAGAACGAACTGGACGTGTTCTACCAGCCCAAGCTGTGCCTGCGCAGCGGCCGTTTGCTAGGCATGGAAGCGCTGCTGCGCTGGAATCACCCGGAAAAGGGCATGATCCGCCCCGACCAGTTCATCAGCGTGGCCGAAGAGACTGGGCTGATCATCCCTATCGGCAAATGGATAGCCCGCCAGGCCTGTCGCATGAGCCGACAGTTGAGCGCCGCAGGCATGGGCAATCTGCAGGTGGCGATCAATCTGTCGCCCAAGCAGTTTTCCGACCCGGACCTGGTGGCCTCGATCGCCACGATCCTCAAGGAAGAACAACTGCCGGCCAATCTGCTGGAGCTGGAGCTGACCGAAGGTTTACTGCTGGAGGCCACCGAAGACACGCGCCTGCAACTGGACCAGCTCAAGAGCTTCGGCCTGACCCTGGCCATGGATGACTTTGGCACCGGTTACTCGTCGTTGAGCTACTTGAAAAAATTCCCCATCGACATCATTAAGATTGATCGTAGCTTTATCCACGAAATCCCGGACAACCAGGACGACATGGAAATCACCTCGGCGGTGATCGCCATGGCCCACAACCTCAAGCTCAAGGTGGTGGCTGAAGGCATCGAGACTGCCGAGCAATTGGCGTTCCTGCGCCGGCATCGCTGCGATGTCGGCCAGGGCTACCTGTTCGACCGGCCGATCCCCGGTACAGAGCTGCTGGAAAAGCTCAAACGCTATCCACGTGGCCCAATCGCCTGACAGCGCTGTAACACTCGGGCACACTGGCTGTCTGACAATTTACTGCTACTCAACCTGACGAGAGGACTGATCATGGTCTTGCGCTCGGAAATTCTGGTGAACAAAAACGTGCTGCCTACTCAAGAACAAGCTCTGCCTGGCCGTGAAACCCCGATGGCGCTGCCAGAGACCCACTTCGTCAACGGCAACCCGCTGCTGGGCCCGTTCATTGATGACGTCGGCTTTGCGATCTTCGGCCTGGGGTGTTTCTGGGGCGCGGAACGTAAATTCTGGGAGCGCGACGGCGTGGTCAGCACGGTGGTCGGCTATGCCGGCGGCTTTACGCCGAACCCGACTTACGAAGAAGTCTGCTCAGGCCTGACCGGCCACAGCGAAGTGGTGCTGGTGGTGTATGACCAGGCCAAGGTCAAGTATGAAGACCTGTTGAAGATGTTCTGGGAACTGCATAACCCTACCCAGGGCATGCGCCAAGGCAATGACATTGGCAGCCAGTACCGTTCGGTGATCTATGCAACCACGCCTGAACAGCTGGCGGCAGCCAAAGCCAGTGCCGAGGCTTATCAAGCTGAATTGACCAAAGCCGGCGTGGGTACTATTACCACTGAAATCGACGAAGCACCGACGGTGTACTTCGCTGAAGCCTACCACCAGCAGTACCTGGCGAAGAACCCGCAGGGCTACTGCGGGATAGGCGGCACCGGCGTGACCTGCCCGATCTGACGCCGATCTCTGTAGGAGCGAGCTTGCTCGCGAAAAACCTGAGAGCGCCGCAGGGCGTCAGGTTTCCCGCGTTATCGTTAACGATTTTCGCGAGCAAGCTCGCTCCTACAGTTGATTATTCGGCGATGAGCCAATCCATCTGCCACCCACCCTGGGTCTGGCCAAGCTTCTTGGACAGCCACGGCAGTAGCTCACGCAACTCCTCTTCCAAACCCCACGGCGGGTTGGCAATCGCCAGGCCCGAGCCGGTCAGGGTGTTGGGGGTGTTCAGGGGATGCACCAGCAGCTCCACACGCAGCAACTTCGGCGCACCGGTGCCGGCCAGGTCCTGGTAGAAGCGGCGCAACATGCGCTGGTCCTTCACCGGGTACCAGATCGCCGCGACCGTCTGGCGCATACGGCCAACCGCTTCCTTGAGGGACGCCGCGCAACGCTGCATTTCATCGAGCTGTTCAAAGGGCGGGTCGATCAGCATCAGCGCGCGTTTTTCCGGCACCGGCAGCAAGGCCCGTGGCACATGCCAGCCTTCGCCCAGGTGCACTTTGACGCGGCGATCACCCTTCATATTGTCCTTGAGCAGCACGCCGTCTTCCGGGTGCTTTTCGTTGAGCATCACGCGGTCCTGTGGCCGCGTGAGGCGTCGGGCCAGCTCCGGCGAGCCCGGGTAATAGCGCAACTGGCCATCCGGGTTCATCTCGTGCAGCACGCGCATGTAGTCAGCGGTGAGCGGCGGCAGGTCGCTGGCACCCCACAGGCGGGCGATGCCTTCAAGGTATTCACCGGTACGGTTAGCCTGGTCGCCCTGCAGGTCATACAGGCCAATGCCGGCGTGGGTATCGAGGTAGGCGAACGGCTGCTCCTTGCGCGACATCAGGGCGATGAGTCGGGTCAAGGTCAGGTGTTTGAAGACATCGGCGTGGTTGCCGGCGTGAAAGGCGTGACGATAATTCATGGTTGCTCCTGCGCAGGGGGCGAAGTTTACCTTCAACCGGCGCAAAGGTGCAGGGCCGCAAGGCGGGCGGTACGGATGACACGCTATAGCCGTCCGCTCAACTCAATTGCACGGCGATGTAATCCGCCAATGCAGCAGGGCTGATATCCGGCCCGCGTGCGAAGTAGGCGACCTTGTGCTGCAAGGTGGCTGGTGTAAACGCGGTATACAGGTCAGGGCACTGCTCCTGGAGCCATTGCAGCAGGTTGTCGACCAGTACCTGCGGTGACTGCTGCGCCAGGTGCGCCAGTAATGGCGCCGGCACTTGCCACCAGGGGCTGGCCCTGGCCGGCGCGACCGGGCGCGACGTCACTGACAGCGGCTGGCCGTTGATCAGATAACGCTGGAACACCGGTAACACATGCCCGGCCTTGTCACCCAAGTGCTGCAAGATCGGCAGAAACTGCGCGCCGTCCCAGAAGCGCAAAAATACCGGCTGGTTTTCGGGCAGGTACACCTGGGTCAAGCCCTTCAGATGCTCGATCACAACGTCCAACGGGCAGGACGCGACTGCCAGCCAGCCCCAATCCAACGCCTGGGCGGCGACGACCCAATCGAGGAAGGCACTGCCCGGTTCGACGACAGCCACGTAAGGCATCACGTCCTTCCAATCGGCGTAGGCCGTGCCCGCCCAGACCGGTTGTGGTGGCTTCCCGACCGCCATGGCTTGCCAGGCGGCAAACGGCTGGGCATCGCTGGCACTGCCCAGCACGGCGTACATCCGTTCATCCGGTTGCAGTGGGTACTTCGCCAGCCAGGCGCTGGGCGTCAAAGGCGCTGCCATCAGGGCAAACTCCGTGCATGAGCGCTGATATCGCATTGCCCGTTCTTGCAGCGTTCACACTCTTCGCAAAACGGCGCGCTGCGTTTCAGGCTGGCCACTTGCACGCGGCTTAACGGTACCGGAATAACTGCCAGCAACGTCTCCTTCAACCCAGGCACCAATGGCGCTACCGCTGGGGCAGGCGACCCGCCGAGCTGAATCGGCGCACTGCTGAAGATCCCGGCAGCCGACAGCGTGATCGACTGCCCTCCTGCTTGAATGGTCACGCTGGCACCCGCGTCAATGACGATGCTTTGCCCAGCCCCCAGCTGAATGGTCTGCCCGGCACGCATATGCTGCGAACCACCGACCACCAGATGATCATCCTGCTTGAGTTCAGTCAGGCGATTGCCATGGGTGATGCGCTGCTCTTCGCCCTGCAACTCATGGCACGACTCACCGCCCACCCGCACACGACGCTGGTTATCGACCCGTAGCTGCTGGTCATTCAGCACATGCTGGGTCCAGTCGCGCTGGGCGCGCAGGTAGATCTCCTCGGCGCCCTTGCGGTCTTCGATACGTAATTCGTTGTAGCCTTCCCCACCCGGGCTGCTCTGGCTACGCCATATGCTACGGGTTTTGTCCGCCGGTAGGTCGAGAGGCATCGGCGTGGCGGCATTTGGCAAACAGCCCACCACCAGCGGCATATCCAGGTCGCCATTGACGAAGCCCACCAGCACTTCCATGCCGACCCTGGGGATCAGCACCGCACCATAGCGGTCATGGGCCCAGCCGCTGGCGACCCGCAACCAGCAACTGGAATGCTCGTCGTGCTCACCTACGCGGTCCCAGGCCAGTTGCACCTTGACCCGACCGTATTCGTCGCAATGGATTTCACTGCCCACCGGGCCAGTGACCACGGCGCTTTGATAACCCGGTACGCTCGGGCGCGGCTGCTCAGGCAAGGGCGGGCGAAAGACTGCATCCCAGGGTGCGGCGGCAAATGTATTGCGATATCCCTGGCGAAATTCTCCCCCAGCCACCTCGGTGACCGCTTCCTCCAGTACCTGGGGCTGCTTGCCTTCGTGGGTCACTTGCGTGACCAGCCACAAGTCGTTCCAGCCCTCGCACGGGTGGTCCCGCAGTTGCAGAAACCGACCGCTGGCCAAGGCCGGCTCGTCACCTTGGCCATAGGCAACCCGATAGTCACTACGGTGCCGCTCCAAGCCACGCTGGGCGAGATACTTCCCATGGGCCCGGTCGGAAAAATGGCCGGGGAATTGCTGCATTTCAAGCGTTGGGGGCTGTTCGTCGCCGGCCGTGTTTTCCAGCTCGAAGCGTGGTTGGCGAAAATCATAATCGCGCAGATTGACCGCCGTGGTACGGGTTGCCAGCTGCAGCGTAAAGCGCTTGATCGCGGGGGTATCGGCAACCATTCCTGAACCGGGTCGGTAAGGTGTAGGTTGATCTGCCTGGGCAAACACCGTCTGGTCATCGCCAAACACCAGCAAATGTCCTTCGGGAGCATGCTGGAAGTGATAGTGAATGCCAAGTTCGGCACATAGGCGCTGGATGAACGCCAGATCAGTCTCGCCGAACTGCACGCAGTACTCGCGCTCAGGGTAATCGCCGCTGAGCCGGAACTCGAAGCGATCGCTTTGAATCCCTTGCCCTACCAACACCTGCGCAACAATCTGCGGCACCGTCTTATGTTGGAAAATACGTTGCTGGCTGCTGTGCACCAGGTACGCCAAATGGGGCACGAGGCTGAGCTGATAACGCGTCAGGCGTCGCCCGGAATCGCCCCGGGCGACCCGATAAACCAAGCCGTGAACACCATGGCCCTGCTCATTGAACCCCAAATACGCCTGGCGATGCAGCAAGCCCTCCAAATCAAGATCCGGTTGCTCGCTGACCAGCTCAAGCTCAAACCGGTACGGCTGGCTGATGGCCTCCGTGCCGCTGAACTTGAACACCTTTAAGTCGCTGGGCACCCCATCAAGGGCCAGGGTAAATGCACTTTGATTGGCAGGAGCGAACATCCGGTGTTTCTCTGCGAAGGGTGGTCGGCCGATTCTGCACCAGCTTGTCGCCAGCCAGGACTCATCGCAGGCAAATCAGTAAGGTCCTACCCTTGGCTTCATTCAGCAGCTGCCGAGGGCTCACACAAAAAAAGGCCCGGCATCCTCAGGACGCGGGCCTTTTTCACTCGCTCAACAGGCGTTAAACGCCCAAGGAATTACTTGTTGAGGTTGTAGTCTTTCTCCGCAGCATCAAAACGCTCGACCATACCCGCAGTCGGTGCGCCCATTTTGCTCACGAAGTAGATCGCCAGGCTGGCGAAGATGAAGCCTGGGATGATTTCGTACAGGCCCAGCAGCTCGAAGTGCTTCCACACGATCACGGTAATCGCGCCGACCAGGATGCCCGCCAGTGCGCCGTTACGGGTCATGTGTTTCCAGATAACCGAGATCAGCACCACCGGGCCGAACGCCGCGCCAAAGCCAGCCCAGGCGTAGCTGACCAGGCCCAGTACGCGGTTTTCCGGGTTGGCGGCCATGGCAATGGCGATCAAGGCCACCACCAGCACCATGATGCGACCGACCCATACCAGCTCGAGCTGGGAAGCACCTTTACGCAGGAACGCCTTGTAGAAGTCTTCGGTCAGGGCGCTGGAGCACACCAGCAACTGGCAGCTCAGGGTGCTCATGACGGCAGCGAGGATGGCCGACAGCAGGACACCGGCAACCCATGGGTTGAACAGGATCTTGGCCAGCTCGATAAACACTCGCTCAGGGTTTTCAGTTACCGGGCCTGCCACTTCCGGATGCGCCGAGAAGTAGGCGATACCGAAGAAACCCACTGCCACGGTGCCGCCCAGGCACAGGATCATCCAGGTCATGGAGATGCGACGCGCCTTGGCGATCGACTTCACCGAATCCGCCGCCATGAAACGCGCAAGAATGTGCGGCTGGCCGAAGTAACCCAGGCCCCAGCCCATCAGCGAGATGATGCCGATGAAGGTGGTGTTTTTCAGCATGTCGAAGTTGGTCGGGTCCTTGGCTTCGATGGCCAGGAAGGTGGTGTCGACACCGCCAGTTGCCAGCAGCACGATGATTGGCGTCAGGATCAGCGCAAAAATCATCAGCGTGGCTTGTACGGTGTCGGTCCAGCTGACCGCCAGGAAACCACCGATAAAGGTGTAGGCAATGGTCGCCGCAGCACCGGCCCACAGCGCAGTCTCATAGGACATGCCGAAGGTGCTTTCGAACAGGCGGGCACCGGCGACGATGCCGGAAGCGCAGTAGATGGTGAAGAACACCAGGATCACCACGGCGGAGATGATCCGCAGCAGGCCGCTTTTATCTTCAAAGCGGCTGGAGAAGTAATCCGGCAAGGTCAGGGCGTCGCCGTTGTGTTCGGTCTGCACCCGCAGGCGGCCGGCCACGAACAACCAGTTGAGGTAGGCACCGACGATCAGGCCGATGGCAATCCAGCTTTCCGACAGACCGGACATGTAGATCGCGCCCGGCAAGCCCATCAACAACCAGCCGCTCATGTCGGAAGCACCGGCTGACAAGGCTGTCACCACGCTACCGAGGCTGCGACCGCCGAGGATGTAATCGGAAAGGTTGTTGGTGGAGCGATAGGCCATCAGGCCGATCAGCACCATTGCTGCAATGTAGATCACGAACGTGATCAGGGTTGGATTGCTAACGCTCATAGGAGTGACGCCCTGGCTTTGTTTTTATGTAGCGACGGTCAGTCGGACGACCATCGGTCAGTAACCGGATAGACGAGCCTGCGTGCCGCGCATTTATGACTGGCGTTTCCCCAGGAAAGCCGCCAGCCGATGAACCACCCCTAGAGATGGTTGCACCTTGGTGCGCGAATGCTATTCAACAAAGCAAATAAGGTGCAACCAGTTTCTTTCTAATAAGTTGCACCCAAGTGTGTTTCTGGACAAACGCCCTGTTTTTGCTCCTTTTCGGAGCAAGAACAGCCGATCTCAGAAGCAAAAGCACCAAGACAAAGCCGATTCCGCCGTTGCCTCATTTTTTTCCGATCAACCGTCGAAAATTTCCTGAACAAAAGGGTTGCACCCGGTTGCACCTGCGCATGGGCAAAGCTAATCTTGCCGCCAGCAGATGCCACTCGGTAGTGGCACCCATGAGGATAAAAAGATGGCAACGACCACCCTTGGGGTCAAACTCGACGACCCGACCCGCGAACGCCTTAAGGCCGCCGCGACCTCCATTGATCGCACGCCGCACTGGCTGATCAAACAGGCGATTTTCAATTACCTGGAGAAACTCGAGGGTGGTGCAACCCTGTCCGAGCTCAATGGCTCGGGTAGCAAAGACGCCGAAGACGCTGGCGAAATCCAGGCGGACCACGCCCATCAATGCTTCCTGGAGTTCGCCGAAAGCATCCTGCCGCAATCGGTACTGCGTGCCTCGATCACCGCCGCGTACCGCCGCCCGGAGCCGGAAGTGGTGCCGATGCTGATCGAGCAGGCGCGCCTGCCGGTCGAAATGGCCGAAGCCACCAACAAGCTGGCCGCCTCGATCGCTGAAAAACTGCGCAATCAGAAGAGCGCCGGTGGCCGTGCCGGTATTGTCCAGGGCCTGCTGCAGGAATTCTCCCTGTCGTCCCAGGAAGGCGTGGCGCTGATGTGCCTGGCCGAAGCGTTGTTGCGCATCCCGGACAAAGGCACCCGTGATGCGCTGATCCGCGACAAGATCAGCACCGGCAACTGGCACCCACATTTGGGCAACAGCCCGTCGCTGTTCGTCAACGCCGCTACCTGGGGCCTGCTGCTGACCGGCAAACTGGTCGCCACCCATAACGAGGCAGGCTTGACCTCGTCCCTGAGCCGCATCATCGGCAAAAGCGGCGAGCCGATGATCCGCAAGGGCGTCGACATGGCCATGCGCCTGATGGGCGAGCAGTTCGTCACCGGCGAAACCATCGCCGAAGCCCTGGCCAACGCGAGCAAGTTCGAAGCCAAAGGCTTCCGTTATTCCTACGATATGCTCGGTGAAGCCGCGCTCACCGAACACGATGCCCAGAAGTACCTGGCCTCGTATGAACAAGCCATTCACTCCATCGGCAAAGCCTCCCATGGCCGTGGGATCTATGAGGGCCCGGGCATCTCCATCAAGCTTTCCGCCCTGCACCCGCGCTACAGCCGTGCACAGTACGAGCGTGTGATGGACGAGCTGTACCCACGCCTGCTGTCGCTGACCCTGCTGGCCAAGCAATACGACATCGGCCTGAACATCGACGCCGAAGAAGCCGACCGCCTGGAGCTGTCCCTGGACCTGCTCGAGCGCCTGTGCTTCGAGCCGCAACTGACCGGCTGGAACGGTATCGGTTTTGTGATCCAGGCTTACCAGAAGCGTTGCCCGTATGTGATCGACTACGTCATCGACCTGGCCCGTCGCAGCCGCCACCGCCTGATGATCCGCCTGGTAAAAGGCGCGTACTGGGACAGCGAAATCAAGCGCGCCCAGGTCGAGGGCCTGGAAGGCTACCCGGTGTACACCCGCAAGGTTTACACCGACGTTTCCTACATTGCCTGTGCACGCAAACTGCTGTCGGTGCCGGAAGCCATCTACCCGCAGTTCGCCACGCACAACGCCCACACCCTGTCGGCCATCTACCATATCGCCGGCCAGAACTATTACCCCGGCCAGTACGAGTTCCAATGCCTGCACGGCATGGGTGAACCGTTGTACGAGCAAGTGGTAGGCAAGATCTCCGAAGGCAAGCTGAACCGTCCGTGCCGTGTGTACGCACCGGTCGGCACCCACGAAACGCTGCTGGCCTACCTGGTACGCCGCCTGCTGGAAAATGGCGCCAATACCTCGTTCGTCAACCGTATCGCTGACCAATCCATCTCGATCCAGGAGCTGGTGGCCGATCCAGTGGCCAGCATCGAGCAGATGGCCACGCTGGAAGGCGGCTTCGGCTTGCCGCACCCGCGTATCCCGCTGCCGCGTGACCTGTATGGCAGCGACCGCGCCAACTCGGCCGGTATCGATTTGGCCAACGAACACCGCCTGGCGTCGCTGTCCTGCGCCCTGCTGGCTACCGCCCACAACAACTGGAAAGCCGCGCCGATGCTCGGTTGCGCCTCCAGCCAGGAAGCGGCACAGCCAGTGCTGAACCCCTCCGACCTGCGTGATGTGGTCGGCCATGTACAGGAAGCCACCGTCGAAGACGTCGACAACGCGATCCAGTGCGCCATCAGCGCCGCGCCGATCTGGCAGGCCACCCCGCCCGCCGAACGCGCCGCGATCCTGGAGCGTGCCGCCGACCTGATGGAAGGCGAGATCCAGCCGCTGATGGGCCTGCTGGCCCGCGAAGCCGGCAAGACCTTCGCCAATGCCATCGCCGAAGTGCGTGAAGCCGTGGACTTCCTGCGTTACTACGCGGTGCAGGCGCGCAACGATTTCACCAATGATGCCCATCGCCCACTGGGCCCGGTGGTATGCATCAGCCCGTGGAACTTCCCGCTGGCGATCTTCAGCGGCCAGGTTGCCGCAGCATTGGCCGCCGGTAACCCGGTCTTGGCCAAGCCCGCCGAACAGACCCCGCTGGTTGCCGCCCAAGCCGTGCGCATCCTGCTCGAAGCCGGTATTCCGGAAGGCGTGCTGCAACTGCTGCCGGGCCAGGGCGAAAGCGTCGGTGCCCGCCTGGTGGGTGATGATCGCGTCAAAGGCGTGATGTTCACCGGTTCCACCGAGGTTGCGCGCTTGCTGCAACGCAATGTCGCCGGGCGCCTGGACGCCCAGGGTCGCCCGATCCCACTGATCGCCGAAACCGGTGGCCAGAACGCAATGATCGTTGACTCGTCGGCACTCACTGAACAGGTGGTGATCGACGTGGTGTCCTCGGCTTTCGACAGCGCCGGCCAACGTTGCTCGGCCCTGCGCGTGTTGTGCCTGCAGGAAGATTCGGCAGACCGTGTGATCGAAATGCTCAAGGGCGCCATGGCTGAATGCCGCCTGGGCAACCCTGAGCGCCTGTCGGTGGACATCGGCCCGGTGATCGACGCCGAAGCCAAGGCCGGCATCGAGAAACACATCCAGGCCATGCGTGACAAAGGCCGCACTGTGTACCAGGTGGCGATTGCCGACGGCGAAGAGATCAAGCGCGGCACCTTCGTGACGCCCACCCTGATCGAGCTGGAAAGCTTCGACGAGCTGCAACGGGAAATCTTCGGCCCGGTGCTGCACGTGGTGCGCTACAAGCGCAAAGAGATCGACCAGCTGATCGGTCAGATCAACGCGTCGGGCTACGGCCTGACCCTGGGCGTGCACACCCGCATCGACGAAACCATCGCCAAGGTGATCGACAACGTCAATGCCGGTAACGTCTACGTCAACCGCAACATTGTGGGTGCCGTGGTCGGCGTGCAGCCGTTCGGTGGCGAAGGCCTGTCGGGCACTGGCCCGAAAGCCGGTGGTCCGCTTTACCTGTACCGCCTGCTGTCGACTCGCCCTACCGATGCGATCGAGCAGTCCTTCGTACGCGGCGACAAGCTGGCTGCACCCGATGTGCGCCTGCGCGATGCCATGAGCCAAGCGCTGACCTCCCTGAAATCCTGGGCCGACAGCAACAAGTTCAGTGAGCTGAGCGCGCTGTGCACTCAGTTCGCCGCACAGTCCCAGAGCGGTATCACCCGCCAACTGGCCGGCCCGACAGGCGAGCGCAACAGCTATGCCATCCTGCCGCGCGAGCACGTGCTGTGCCTGGCTGAAGTGGAAGGCGACTTGCTCACTCAACTGGCGGCGGTGTTGGCGGTAGGCGGTTCGGCGGTATGGCCGGAAACCGAGCTGACCAAAGCGTTGTTCGCACGCCTGCCGAAGGATATTCAGGCGAAGATCAAGCGCGTGGCCGACTGGACCAAGGACGACGTGGTGTTCGACGCCGTTCTGCACCACGGTGATTCCGACCAATTGCGTGCGGTGTGCCAGCAAGTGGCGCAGCGTGGTGGGGCGATTGTCGGGGTACATGGCATGTCTCAGGGTGAGACGGCCATTGCCCTGGAGCGTTTGGTGATCGAGCGGGCGTTGAGCGTCAACACCGCAGCGGCAGGCGGTAACGCCAGCCTGATGACTATCGGTTAAACACTGTGGGAGGGGGCTTGCTCCCGATAGCGGAGTGTCAGTCAGCACATTGGACACGGACACACCGCTATCGGGAGCAAGCCCCCTCTTATCAAACTTCAAATAATCTACTGATTTTAAAGAGTTAAAATTTAGTCTTAACACCGGATATTTTGGAGGCGGCCCGGGTTGCTGCGCGACGGCGCTACGTCGACGATGTGACCGGGTTGTTGGGTTGTTGGGGCGAGTACATATCCGTTGCTTAGGTAACGGCCACTATAGGTTCCGCCCTTACGGCGGCTCACTTTGCAAAAGCGGCAAAGTAAGCAAAACGCTCTTGCCCCACCGGCGTTTTTCAAGGTAGTTGTCGCGTCAACCGTCTGCTATGCCGCTTTTTGTTCGGTCTGCTGTTCCCTATCCGGATTCAGCAGCACCGTTCCTACTGGTTCCCAGTTACGTGTTTGTCCTGACCACCGTTCAGGTCTTTTCCGGCGCTCCCGCTCATACAGCTCATGACGCAGCGCCAGTATCTGATGATCTTTCCCTCCATGGCGCTCTGATGGGGTGACGAAGCGGATCCGGCTGTGCCTGTGTTCGCTGTTGTACCACCGCATAAAATCCCTCACCCAAGTCCGTGCAGCGTCTAAGCTGGCGAAGCCTTCCAAGGGCCATTGCGGGCAGTATTTCAATGTTCTAAACAGTGATTCCGAATACGGGTTGTCATTGCTTACACGTGGACGACCGCGAGAAGGCGTGATACCCAGCTCATACATTTTGCTTAACAGCGTCACCGATTTCATTGGCGCTCCGTTATCAGAGTGCAATACCAAGGGCTCACGCAGGCACTTCTCATTGATCACGCTACGTTGCAACAGCGCAGCAGCTTTTTCACCACTTTCTTCATCATAAACTTCCCAACCTACCGCCTTGCGGCTGTAAATATCTTCGATCAAATACAGGTAAAAATACTTACCGCGTATGGGCGAAGGAAGATACGTGATGTCCCACGACCACACCTGATTAGGCCTCTGAGCTGCGTGCGTTGTCGGCATTACTACGCGCCGAGGTCGTCGACTACGACCTCTGTGGTGTTGTTGGCCGGCTGCTCGCAAGATGCGATAAAACGTAGCTTCCGACGCCAGATACCGTGCTTCGTCTGCCAGGCGCGGAACGATCTGGCTGGGAGGTAAATGGGCGTATAGCGGGCTGTTGCACAGGGTTACGATGGCTTGTCTTTCAATTTCACTCAGCGCATTACGCGGCTTGGGCCGCAAGGTGGTGGTGCGCGCATCGGCCTGTAACTCTGGCGCCTGAGTCCAGCGCTGCAAGGTTCGCAGCGACAGTCCAACCTCTTGGCAAGCGCGTAATTTTCGGGCGCCTGCGACGATGGCTTCAATCAACCAACCCACCAACAACTGCCGTTCCGGCAAAGAAGTCAGTTGTCCTCGCCGTCGGTCCCCCAGTAATCGTTGAGCTTTTTTCGCAGCACTAACAACGCTGCGGTTTCGGCCAATGCAGCGTCTTTACGGCGCAGATCGCGCTCCAGCTCCAGGATGCGTTTTTTGTCTTTACGCGTCTGCTCATGGTCAGCCATTTTTTGGATCTGCACCGCCTCTTGACCGCTAATACAGGCTTGACGCCAAGCATTGATCTGCTCGGGGTAAAGGCCGTTTCGACGGCAGTACTCACCTAATTCAAGTTGCGTCAGGCTGGCTGTTTCAATGACAGCGGTCAACCGGGCCTCAGCAGACCATTTATCAGAAAGCGATATATCTTCTGGCACTTTGCTTCCTTGGACACTGGCCATCTTGCGCCAGGTATACAGCGATACATCGCTGACCCCTTCACGGCGACAAACTTCGGCTACCGTCAGGTTCAGCGGGGGAAGCAACATCTTAAGCAATGTGGCTTTACGTTCGGGTGAATAGTACGTCACAACCTGTCTCTTTCCGCCCTCGGTATGCTTTTTTGGGGGTAAATCAGGAGAGGCGACAACTATCCTGACACCGGGGGCCACCACTCGGCACCTCGCCTAGGCTCGGTGTGCCCGAACGAAGGCTTGAATCCGTGGGCCGCCGTCATGGGCCATCCCTGGCCCAGGACGGCTAACCCGGCGTCCTGCCGGGTTACCCACGGATTCAAGCCTGCGTTCGGCCAGCGTGGTTTAACGGGGCGCCTAAGATCAAAAGCAAGATCAAGAGCGACTCGCTGCGCATCGCAGATACGCTGGCGGCGCGTCTGCTTTACTGTAGGAGCGAGCTTGCTCGCGAAAAACCTGAGAACGCCGCGTTCTTTCTGGTTTCCCGCGTCATCGTTAACGACCTTCGCGGGCAAGCCCGCTCCCACAGGGGTACGCGCACACTTCAACGATCAGGTCGGCTATAAGGCCGCCTCGCTGTGTTTTTGATCTAAGGCGCCCCGTTAAACCACGCTGGCCGGAATTCGACAGGGATTTGGGGGGTAAACCGGCAGGGATGCCGGTTTAGCCGCCCCGCGCCATGGATGGCGCGTGGCGGCGGCCCCCCAAATCCCTGTCGGATTACGGGCACACCGAGCCTAAGCGAGGTGCCGAGTGGTGGGGCAAGAGCGTTTTGCTTACTTTTGCGCTTTTCAAAAGTGAGCCGCTGTAAAAGCCAGCCCTTTCAAGGTCTTTGCCTAAATCGCGTCCTACGCCAATTCCAGGCTGAAATTAAGAAATAAACGAGTTGAATTTGGCTCAGCCAGCATCTCTTTTGGTCAAAAAACGATCATGTTTTGGGGCTTTTTCCAAAGACCTTGAAAGGGCTGGCTGTAAAAGCGGAACCATAAGTGGCCGTTGCCCAAATAACGGATATGTACCCAGGACGAAAACCAACATCCTGCTCGGCTGTCAGGCCGCCACGGGAGCAAGCTCCCTAGTTTGCTGCGCGACAGCGTCACATCGAAGATGTGGTGGGGGCTCCCACATTGACTGCACTTCAATTACCTGCCTGCGTTTTGCCCTTCCATCACCCAGATCAATCTTGCTATCCAGCCTATATTCACGCGCTTAGACTCAGGCCAATTCCTCCAAAGGTAAGCCGCCATGTCCGAATCGCTGCTCAGTTCCCGCAACCTGGCTTTCGAGCTGTACGAAGTTCTCGATGCCGAGGGCCTGACCCAGCGCGAGCGGTTTGCCGAACATAACCGCGAAACCTTCGATGCTGCCATCAGCACGGCGCGCAACATCGCAGAAAAGTACTTCGCCCCTCACAACCGCAAGAACGACGAAAACGAGCCACGCTATGAAAACGGCCAGGCGATCCTGATTCCGGACGTCAAACCCGCCGTGGACGCTTTCCTGGAAGCCGGCTTCCTTAACGCAGCCCGCAGTTTCGAGGCTGGCGGCATGCAGTTGCCGACCTTGCTGTCCCAAGCCTGCTTTGCCCACTTTCAATCAGCCAACGCCGCGTCAACGTCCTACCCATTCCTGACCATGGGCGCCGCCAACCTGATCGAAAGCTTTGGCACCGAAGAGCAGAAACAACGCTTCCTGCAACCGATGATCGACGGGCGTTTCTTCGGCACCATGGCCCTGACCGAGCCCCATGCTGGTTCATCCCTGTCGGATATTCGTACCCGTGCAGAACCTGCGGCTGACGGCAGTTATCGGCTCAAGGGCAACAAGATTTTCATTTCCGGCGGCGACCACTCGCTGTCGGAAAACATCGTGCATATGGTGTTGGCCAAGCTGCCCGACGCCCCTGCTGGCGTGAAAGGTATTTCGCTGTTTATCGTGCCTAAGTTCCTGGTCAACGATGACGGCAGCCTGGGCGCTCGCAACGATGTGCTGCTGGCCGGGCTGTTCCACAAGATGGGCTGGCGCGGCACCACGTCCACCGCGCTTAACTTCGGCGATCACGGCAATTGTGTCGGCTATCTGGTGGGCAAGCCGCACCAGGGCCTGAGCTATATGTTCCAGATGATGAACGAGGCGCGCATTGGCGTGGGCATGGGTGCGGTGATGCTCGGTTACGCCGGCTACCTCTACTCCCTGGACTATGCTCGCGAACGCCCCCAAGGCCGCCTGCCGGACAGCAAGGACCCGAGCACCGCGCCGGTGTCGATCATCCAGCATGCCGACATCAAGCGTATGCTGCTGACCCAGAAAGCCTATGTGGAAGGCGCCTTCGACCTCGGCCTGTACGCGGCGCGGCTATTCGACGACACCACCACCCTGCCCGCCGACGCCGAGCGCAAGCAAGCCCACGAACTGCTCGACCTGCTCACGCCTATCGTCAAATCCTGGCCCTCGGAGTTTTGCCTCAAGGCCAACGAACTGGCAATCCAGATCCTCGGTGGCCATGGCTACACCCGCGAATACCCGGTGGAGCAGTACTACCGCGACAACCGCTTGAACCCGATCCACGAAGGCACCCACGGTATCCAGTCCCTGGACTTGCTCGGGCGCAAATTGGCGCAGAACGGGGGAGCCGGTTTGAAACAATTGATCCGCTTGATCGCCGAGACCGGTACACGGGCGCAGCAGTACCCGTCACTTACTGCACTACGGGAGCCATTAGAGCAACTGGTTAATCGACTGCAAAGCGTCACCATTGGCCTGCTGACCGATCTCGCCCTGGGCAAGGTCACCAGCAGCCTGGCGAACTCGGCACTGTACTTGAAAGTGTTTGGGCATACGGTGGTCGGCTGGCGCTGGCTGGAACAGGCGATCCGCGCCGAAGAAGGGCTGGCCAAAGGCAATGCGGCCGATGCGGCCTTCTATAAGGGCAAGCTCCAGGCCGCCCGGTACTTCCTGACTTGGGAAGTACCAGGCTGCCATCATGAACTGGCGATTCTGGAGGCACGCGACGATACGTGCCTGGGAATGCAAGATGACTGGTTCTAGGGCTGCCCGATCACCTTGGAAATCACATCGACCGTGGCGCTGACTTGCTCTTGGTAACGGTCGAGTTCCTGCTGGTGCGCCTGCTGCATTTCGATCTGCTCGGCACACAGGTTCAGCGCGGCCAATACCAATAATTTGTCACCGATCAGGGTCGGGTACTTTTTCTTGGTAACCGCCAGGGAAGCCTTGAGCATGGTCACGGCATGCATCAGGGTCTGATCTTCGCCGGCCGGTGCCTTGATCGAGTAATCCTCACCGAGAATCGAAACGACCTTTATCCCCTCATTCATGCGCTGACAGGCCCTGCACTCACACGCTCAACCAGTGCCTGGATGCGAGCAGCAGTGGCGCCGTGCTTTTCTTCCTGCTCCATCAGGTTCAGTTGCAGGCTGTCGTTTTCATCCTTGGCACGGGCCAGTTCGGCCTTGAGGGATTCGTTGCTGCCCAGCAGCTCTTGATTCTGTTGTACGAGGTCGCTGACCAGTTGTTCCAATTGACTGAGGGATGCTTCTAACATTTTGATTTCTCGGGCATTTAAAAAGGGCGGTGACGATAAAGAAAATTCACCTCGGATGCCAGGGCTATCCCCGGCGTGCAGCCCGATTATTCAGGGGGCGAGCCGCACTTTCGAGCCTTAGTGACTGCATTTACCCGATCTGGTTCCTGAATCCGTCCAACCCCTCGTCAGGTGCGACAAAAGCGCGCAGCCCTTTAAGACTTTAGTCGCATGGCCGATAGCGGATGCACACCTCGTCTCACGGCCGCATGGATCGCGCTTTCCCCCAGGATTCCAGCATGTCACTTCGTAATATGAATATCGCTCCGAGGGCCTTCCTCGGCTTTGCGTTTATTGGCGCCCTGATGTTGTTGCTCGGTGTGTTCGCGCTCAACCAGATGAGCAAGATCCGTGCAGCTACCGAAGACATCACCTCGGCCAGCGTGCCCAGCATTCGTGCCCTCGACGAGTTCACCCAACTGACCCTGCGCTTGCGCGTGTTGTCGTACCGTTTGCTGACCAACCGCGAGCCTGATGTTCAGCAAAAAACCCTGGAAGCCTTCGATGTGCGCAACCAGCAGATCCATACCGCCCAGGGCGTCTACGAGAAACTGATCGAAAGCAGCGAAGAGCGTTCTACCTACAATGAGTACGTGCGCCTGCTGGGCCAGTACCACCAGATTGAAGAGCGCATGAAGAGCCTGTCGCGCGCCAACCAGACTGACGAGTTGCGCACCCTGCTTAACACCGAGCTGCTGAACAACTCCGAGCAAGTCAACGCGGTGCTCAACCGCTTGCTGGAAATCAACAATACGATGGCCAATGACACCAACCAGCAAGCCAAGGACCAATACGACCTGGCTTTTAACCTGGTAGTGGGCCTGCTGGTGGTTGCCACGGCGCTGACAGTACTGTTTGCCTGGTTGCTGACCCGCAGCATCACCCTGCCCATCGCCCGCGCCCTTGAAGCGGCGGAAGAAGTCGCCGAAGGCAACCTGACGCGTCCGATTACCGTGGACGGTAACGACGAAGCCGGCCGCCTGCTGGCCGCCATGGCCAAGATGCAAAACAAGCTGCGCGATACCCTGCAGCGCATCGCCGGCTCCGCCACGCAACTGGCCTCTGCTGCCGAGGAGCTGAACGCCGTCACCGACGAAAGCGCCCGCGGCCTGACCCAGCAAAACAATGAAATCGAACAAGCCGCCACCGCCGTCAACGAGATGACCAGCGCCGTGGAAGAAGTTGCCCGCAATGCGGTCAGCACGTCCGAGGCCTCGCGCAACGCCACCACCTCCGCCGGTGACGGTCGTGACCTGGTGCAGGAAACCGTCAGTGCCATCGAACGCATGAGCGCCGATGTACAAGCCACCGCCTCCTTGATCGGCGACCTGGCCAATGAATCGCGGGATATCGGCAAGGTGCTGGACGTGATTCGCGGCCTGGCCGACCAGACCAACCTGCTGGCCCTGAACGCGGCAATTGAAGCCGCACGGGCCGGGGAAGCCGGGCGCGGTTTCGCCGTAGTGGCCGATGAAGTGCGGGCCCTGGCCCACCGCACCCAGCAGTCCACCAGCGAGATCGAGCGCATGATCGGCAGCATCCAGACGGGTACCGAGCATGCGGTGGATTCGATGCGCAATAGCACCGAGCGGGCCGAATCGACGCTGAACATCGCCAAAGGCGCGGGCATGTCGTTGGATACCATCAACACCGCGATTGTCGAGATCAACGAGCGCAACCTCGTCATCGCCAGCGCGGCGGAAGAACAGGCCCAGGTGGCGCGGGAAGTAGATCGCAACCTGGTGAATATTCGCGATCTGTCGGTGCAATCCGCTACGGGCGCCAGCCAGACCAGCGCCGCGAGCAGTGAATTGTCGCGCCTGGCAGTGGACCTGAACGGGATGGTAGGCCGCTTCCGTCTCTAACTGACTGCACTTGAAAATGTGGGAGGGGGCTTGCCCCCGATTGCGGTATATCAGTCAACTTATCTGTAGCTGACCCACCGTCATCGGGGGCAAGCCCCCTCCCACATTTGCTTCCGCGAAAATTCAGAAAAAGCTTTTTGACAGTGCAGCAATTCAACAGGTTAGAATCCCTGGCACGCAGACTGCATGGTCAGTTTGCGCCCCCGTCTTCCCTGCTCTGGAGTATTGCCTTTGAATGCGACGACCATCAACAGCCTGTTCTTGATCGGCGCGTTGCTGGTGAGTGCGAGCATTCTGGTGAGCTCCCTTTCGTCCCGCCTGGGTATCCCGATCCTGGTGATCATCCTGGCCGTGGGCATGACCGCTGGTGTCGATGGCGGCGGCATCATTTTCGATAACTACCCGACCGCCTACCTGGTAGGCAACCTCGCCCTGGCCGTGATTCTGCTCGACGGCGGGTTGCGTACACGGGTGGCGAGCTTCCGTGTGGCGCTGTGGCCGGCCTTGTCCCTGGCCACGGTGGGGGTGTTGATTACCACCGGCCTCACGGGCATGGCCGCGGCCTGGCTGTTCGACCTCAATATCATCCAGGGCTTGCTGATTGGCGCCATCGTCGGTTCCACGGACGCCGCAGCGGTGTTCTCGCTGCTAGGCGGCAAGGGTCTCAACGAACGGGTCAGCGCCAGCCTGGAAATCGAATCCGGCAGCAACGACCCGATGGCGGTGTTTCTCACCGTCACTCTGATCGACATGCTCGCCAGCGGCCAGACCGGCCTGCACTGGAGCCTGCTCACGCACCTTATCCGTGAGTTCGGCATCGGTGGCCTGGTGGGCCTGGGCGGCGGCTGGCTGATGCTGCAGCTGGTCAACCGTATCAACCTGGCCAACGGCCTCTACCCGATCCTCGTGATTGCCGGCGGCCTGTTTGTCTTCGCCCTGACCAACGCCTTGCACGGCAGCGGCTTCCTGGCCGTGTACCTGTGCGGGCTGGTGATCGGCAACCGCCCGGTGCGCAGCCGCCATGGCATTTTGCACATGCTCGATGGCATGGCCTGGCTGGCGCAGATCGGCATGTTCCTGGTGCTGGGCCTTTTGGTCACGCCCCATGACCTGCTGCCCATCGCCTTGCCGGCCCTGGGCCTGGCGCTGTGGATGATCCTGTTTGCGCGGCCGTTGTCGGTGATGGTCGGCCTGTTACCGTTCAAGGCCTTCCACGGTCGCGAAAAAGCCTTTATCGCCTGGGTCGGCCTGCGCGGCGCGGTGCCGATCATTCTCGCGGTGTTCCCGCTGATGGCCGGCCTGCCCCATGCACAGCTGTACTTCAACCTGGCGTTCTTTATCGTATTGGTCTCGCTGCTGGTGCAGGGCACCAGCCTGCCGTGGGTGGCCAAGTTGCTCAAAGTCACCGTACCGCCGGACCCGGCGCCGATTTCTCGCGCAGCCTTGGAAGTGCACGTCACCAGCGAGTGGGAGCTGTTCGTGTACCGCCTGGGCGCGGAGAAGTGGTGCATCGGTGCAGCCCTGCGCGAGCTGAAAATGCCCGAAGGCACGCGCATCGCCGCGCTGTTCCGGGGCCAGCAACTGCTCCATCCGTCGGGTAGTACGGTGCTTGAAGTCGACGATCTGCTCTGTGTAATCGGCCATGAACACAACCTGCCGGCCCTGGGCAAACTGTTCAGCCAGGCACCGCAGCGCGGCCTCGATCTGCGCTTCTTCGGCGACTTCGTGCTCGAAGGCGACGCCCAGCTGGGCGCGGTTTCAGCCCTGTACGGGCTCAAGCTGGAGGGTATCGACCCAGACATGCCATTGAGCCGCTTCATTACCCAGAAGGTCGGCGGCGCACCGGTGGTAGGCGACCAGGTGGAATGGAACAACACCATCTGGACCGTCGCGGTCATGGACGGGAACAAGATAGGCAAAGTCGGCGTCAGATTCCCCGAAGGAAGTCGCCCGGGCCCCGGACTCTTCCTCTAAACTGCGGGGCAATAACGCCCCGATTCTTCACCTTGCAAGACCGGTCTCTATGCCAACCCTGCGCACTTTTCTCGCCACTGCCCTGCTGGGCCTGACCCTTTGTGTCGGCAACGTACACGCCGCCGACCCGCCCAGCGCCGACGCCATCCAGCAAAACCTGGATAAACTGCCCGATCGCAAGCTGCCCGACGCCGACATGAAGGCATTGCAGGCGATCCTGCAGCAGACCCTGACCTACCTGGGCAACAAGCAGGATTACGAACAGCGCCTGGCCGACCTCAAGCGCCAGCTGGAAGAGGCACCGCGCCAGACCACCGAGAACCAGCGTGAGCTGACCCGGCTCAAGGCCACCAAGGTCATCCCGGTTGCCCAACGCTACGCCACCCTACCGGTGCCGCAACTCGAACAATTGCTGGTGCAGCGCACCACCCAGCAAGGCGATCTGCAAAAAGAGCTGGCCGAGGCCAACAGCCTGACCATCGCTGCCCAGACCCGCCCCGAGCGCGCCCAGACCGAAATCAGCAGCAGCCAGACGCGCATCCAGCAGATCAACGCCACGCTCAAGCTCGGCAAAGACAACGGCAAGGCCCTCAGTGGCGACCAGCGCAACCAGTTGAACGCCGAGCTGGCGGCCCTGAATGCACTGATCCCACTGCGCCGCCAGGAATTGGCCGGCAACAGCCAGCTGCAAGACCTGGGCAACAGCCAGCATGACCTGATCCAGGAAAAAACCGCGCGCCTGGAGCAGGAAATCCAGGACCTGCAAACCCTGATCAACCAGAAACGCCTGGCCCAGTCCCAGCAAACCGTGACCCAACAGTCCATCGAAGCGCAGAAAGCCGGCGGCAGCAGCATCCTTGCCAAGGAAAGCGCAGATAACCTGAAGCTGTCCGACTACCTGCTCAAGAGCACTGACCGTCTCAATGATCTGACCCAGAAGAACCTGCAGACCAAGCAGCAACTGGACACGGTCAACCAAAGCGATTCGGCCCTGGATGAGCAGATCAACGTGCTCAAGGGCAGCCTGCTGCTGTCCAAGATTCTGTATAAACAGAAACAGGCCCTGCCACGCCTTACCGTGGACCGCGACCTGGCCGACGATATCGCCAACATTCGCCTGTACCAGTTCGAGGTCAATCAGCAGCGCGAATTGATCAGCTCCCCCAGCGCCTATGTGGATAAGCTGCTGGCCGACCAGCCGCCGGACGAGGTCACCCCACAACTGCGTCGCACCTTGCTGGAGCTGGCCATTACCCGCAGTGACTTGCTCGAACGTCTGGGCCGCGAGCTGAGTGCACTGCTTAACGAATCCATCACCCTGCAACTGAACCAGAAACAACTGCTCAGCACCGCCACGACCCTGCGCGCCACGCTTGATGAGCAAATGTTCTGGATCCCGAGCAACAAGCCGCTGGACACCGAATGGCTGGAAACCGTGCCGGCGCACCTGAGCAAGCAAGTCGCCACCCTGCCCTGGGCGTCCAGTGTCAGCGAACTGTATGACGGCCTGACCCAGCGCCCGTTGCTGTTCCTGCCGCTGCTGCTGTTGATCGGCGCGCTGTTGTGGCGACGCAGTGCGCTGTATGTGCGCCTGAAAAAGGTGCACCTGGACATCGGCCACTTCAAGCGCGACAGCCAGTGGCACACGCCCCAGGCCATCCTGATCAATGTCCTGCTGGCCATGCCGGTGGCCCTGGGCCTGGCGCTGTGCGGCTATGCGCTGCAGATTGACGCCCGCGGGCAAAACGCCAACCTGGGCTCGGCCCTGCTGCAGATCGCCCAGGCGTGGCTGGTGTTCTACACCGCCTACCGGATCCTGGCGCCGGGCGGTGTAGCCGAACTGCACTTTCGCTGGGAAAAGCCCCAGGTCGAGTTCCTGCAAGGCTGGGTGCGCAAGCTCGGCCTGGTGGTATTGGCCTTGGTGGCCGTGGTTGCGATTGCCGAGCACCAGCCGGCGGCACTGGCCGAAGACGTGCTGGGCATCGCCGTGGTGCTCACCTGCTATGCGCTGATGGCATGGTTGCTGAGCCGCCTGCTGCTCAACAGCCCAACCCACGAAAAAGCCTCGCTGTTTCGCAAGGCCATCGGGCTGCTGTTCACCGCCCTGCCGGTGGCGCTGTTTATTGCCGTGTGCTTTGGCTACTACTACACCGCACTGAAACTCAGCGACCGGCTGATCAACACTCTGTACTTGCTGATGCTCTGGCTGGTGATCGAGGCCACCTTTGTACGTTGGCTAAGCGTCGCCGCCCGGCGCCTGGCCTACGCCCGGGCGCTGGCCAAACGCCAGGCCGCCAAGGACGCCGGTGAAGGCGAGGCCGTGGTGGAAGAGCCAATACTGGACATCGAAAAGGTCAATGAACAATCCTTGCGCCTGATCCGCCTGGCCCTGCTCGGCGGCTTTATCGCGGCGTTGTACTGGGTGTGGTCGGACCTGATCTCGGTATTTTCCTACCTGGATAACGTCACCCTGTACGAATACACCAGCGGTACCGGTGCGAATATCAGCATGGTGCCTATCAGCATCGGTGACCTGCTCGGCGCGTCGATCATCATCGGCATCACCTTCGCCCTGGCGCGCAACCTGCCCGGCCTGCTGGAAGTACTGGTGCTGTCCAAGCTGGACCTGGCCCAGGGCAGCGCCTACGCCACCACCACCTTGCTGTCCTACATCATTGCCGGCGTGGGCTTTGTGACCACGCTCTCTACCCTCGGTGTGAGCTGGGACAAGTTGCAATGGCTGGTGGCCGCGCTGTCGGTGGGCCTCGGTTTCGGCATGCAGGAGATCTTCGCCAACTTCATCTCCGGCATCATGATCCTGTTCGAACGCCCGGTACGCATTGGTGACACCATCACCATCGGCAACCTGTCGGGGACGGTGAGCAAGATCCGCATTCGCGCCACCACCATCACCGACTTCGACAACAAGGACATCATTGTCCCGAACAAGACCTTCATTACCGGGCAACTGATCAACTGGTCGCTGACAGACACCATCACTCGGGTGACCCTCAAACTCGGGGTGGACTACGGCTCAGACCTGGACCTGGTGAAGGAATTGTTACTGAAGGCCGCACGGGAAAACCCACGGGTACTGAAAGAGCCCGAACCCCATGTGTACTTCCTCAACTTCGGCGAAAGCACCCTGGACCACGAGCTGCGCATGCACGTACGCGACCTCGGCGATCGCAACCCGGTGCTGGATGAGGTCAACCGCTTTATCAACCGTGAGTTCAAGAAACAGCACATCAACATCTCGTTCCGGCAGATGGAGATCTACCTGAAAAACCTCCACGGCCAGGAGTACAAACTGGTGCCGGCCGACGATGAGCGCAAGACCATTGCCGAGCCCCTCGATAAGCCCGACGCACCGGAGCCACCCGCGGGCAAAGTGGTGGATGCGCCGGAGCCGCCACCGAGCAAACTCGACTAAACGCCCTATCCCCAGCAGAATGCTCGGACATTCTGCTGGAGATGGCCGGTGAAAGCCCTCGACGAACTGACCTTCGACAACCGCTTCGCACGTCTGGGCGACGCGTTCTCTACCCACGTATTGCCAGAGCCCCTGGACGAACCGCGCCTGGTGGTAGCAAGCAAGGCCGCCATGGCCCTGCTGGACCTCGACCCGGTCGTGGCCGAAACATCGGTATTTGCCGAACTGTTTGGCGGCCACAAGCTGTGGGCCGAGGCAGAACCTCGGGCGATGGTCTATTCCGGGCATCAGTTCGGCGGCTACACGCCGCAACTGGGTGATGGCCGTGGGCTACTGCTGGGCGAGGTGTACAACCAGGCCGGCGAGCATTGGGACCTGCACCTCAAGGGCGCCGGGATGACGCCTTATTCACGCATGGGCGACGGGCGTGCGGTGTTGCGCTCTTCGATTCGTGAATTCCTCGCCTCCGAAGCCCTGCATGCGCTGGGCATCCCCAGCAGCCGCGCCCTGTGCGTGATCGGCTCGAGCACCCCGGTATGGCGTGAAAAACAGGAACGCGGCGCCATGGTTCTGCGTCTGGCCCAGAGCCATATCCGCTTCGGGCATTTCGAATACTTCTACTACACCAAGAAACCCGAACAGCACGCCGAGCTGGCCGAGCACGTGCTGAACCTGCACTACCCCGAATGCCGCGAGCAGCCTGAGCCGTACCTGGCGATGTTCCGCGAAATCGTCGAGCGCAATGCCGAGATGATCGCCAAATGGCAGGCGTATGGTTTTTGCCATGGCGTGATGAACACCGACAACATGTCGATCCTGGGCATCACCTTCGACTTCGGGCCGTTTGCGTTCCTTGACGACTTTGATGCGCACTTCATCTGCAACCATTCCGATCATGAGGGGCGTTACTCATTCAGTAACCAAGTGCCGATCGGGCAGTGGAACCTCAGCGCGCTGGCCCAGGCGCTTACGCCGTTTATCAGCGTTGACGCCTTGAAAGAAGCGCTTGGCCTGTACTTGCCGTTCTACCAGGCCCACTACCTGGACCTGATGCGCCGCCGGTTGGGCCTGATCACCGCCGAAGACGATGACCAGAAGCTGGTGGAGGGCTTGCTCAAGCTGATGCAGAACAGTGGCGTGGACTACACGTTGTTCTTCCGGCGCCTGGGCGATGAGTCCGCCGAGCTTGCAGTGAAGCGGTTGCGCGATGACTTTGTCGACCTGGCCGGGTTTGATGCCTGGGCCGAGCTATACAAAGCTCGTGTTGCGCGAGATGGGGATGACAGCCAGGAACAGCGCCGTGAGCGCATGCATGCGGTGAACCCGCTCTATATCCTGCGCAACTACCTGGCACAAAACGCCATTGCCGCCGCCGAGGCGGGGGACTACAGCGAAGTGCGACGGCTGCATGAGGTGCTTTGCAAACCGTTTGAGGAACAAGCGGGAATGGAGCAGTACGCGCAGCGGCCGCCGGATTGGGGCAAGCATTTGGAGATCAGTTGTTCGTCTTGACCCCTTAGATAAAGGTCTCCACAGACACCCCAAAACGCTCGGCCAGCCAACGAATCTGGCGCACGTTGAGCTGGCGTTTTCCGCTCAATACCTCAGAGACGACTGATTGCGCCCCGACCCCCGGAAGGTCGCTCTGGGTGAGGTTGTGCTCGCGCATCATGTAGCGCAGCACATCGACCCCGCTGGCGACAGGCATTGGGCGATGCTCGCGATCATAAGCTTCGATCCAGTCGCTCAGAATATCGACCAGGCTCATCAGTGGGCTGTCCTCGTCTTCACCCACCATGCTCAACAACTCATCCAAACCGCACACCAGTGCGTCGTAGTCTGCCTCGTTTTCCGGCTTGCGCAGCACAGGTGAAACGAATTGCCAGTGCTCTGCCGCCACTCGCATAAGTGCGCTCATCTGATTTTTTCCTTCCATTTGTCCTTCTCATAATCGCGATGGTCAAGCAGGTGCTTGATGTAAACGCGCTGCATTCGATACTGCACCGACGCAATCAACCTCAGCTTGTTACCGCCAATATCAAACACATGAAATTCACCTACCTTGTCCGTGGCGGGAAACATGGCTTTCATCGCAGCGAAGTCCTTGGGGGCGTTGCGCTTGATCACGCGATACCACTGATCCAGGGCGGTTGCCGAGCGCGGCCATTTTCCCTTTGCTTCCCAGATCCTGCTTTCACTGATGACTCGCATGCAACGTCCTTATCGCATCTTGCTATGAAGGTTAAGCCTGAATTCGAACTATCGCAATTTGCTATAGCCGCAAACAGACCGGTGGCGCACAACAAAAAGCCTAGCCACGCGAATCATCCCGCAGCGGGCGAAAATGTGAGCGAATAAGTCGCTGTATCTAACCTTGATAAACCCCACTCCCGGCACCAAATACATCTATTGGCCAGACTCCAGGAGCCTCCGATGTCCGAACCACTTGTAATCCCCTGCCCTCATTGCAACGGCCTCAACCGCATCCCAGGCGAACGCCTGGGTGATGCGCCCAAGTGCGGGCGTTGCAAGCAGCCGGTGTTGTTGAACAAGCCCTTTGAATTGAAACAAGGCGACTACACCAGCCAGATCAAGGGCGACCTGCCGCTCTTGGTCGATGTGTGGGCCGACTGGTGCGGGCCGTGCAAGTCGTTTGCGCCGGTATTCGAACAGGCCGCCGGACAGCTTGAAGGCAAGTGCCGGTTGGCGAAGCTGGACAGTGAGGCTAATCAGCAGCTGTCGGCGCAGTTGGGGATTCGTTCGATTCCCAGTTTGATTCTGTTCAAGAACGGCCGCGAAGTAGCGCGCCAGAGTGGGGCCTTTCCGTTGCCGCAGCTGATGAGCTGGTTGCGTAGTCAGGGCGTATAACCACCCCTTCAGAACACCGCTGGACAGTGTGGGAGGGCGCTTGCTCCCGATATAGCAGTGGACCAGTCAGCTTATCAGGTGACTGACACACCGCCATCGGGAGCAAGCCCCCTCCCACATTTTTGACCGCGTTTCAGCTTTGGGGGAGTGGGGCTTCGCGGTCCATCATCTGGGCGACCAGCATGACGCCCAGTTCGCTTAACTGGTGGATAGCCAGGGCCACATCGCGGTGTTCGCCTGTGAGATCGTTGGACAAGTTGAGTAATAGCGTGCGCACGGAAGAGAAGGTTTCGTAGCTGTTCAGAACTAGAGCTTCGGTGGGCAGGTTGGGCGACACATTGAAAAGGCTGATAGACATGCATTTGTTCCCTGATAGGGCCACTACCGTTTCGCTACTAAACGAAGGGTGGCAGCTGTACGCAGGTTAGTAGACCGGGGAACAAAGCAAAGACCGGCGCACCCGAGGGTGCCCTGCATACAGCCACCATCAGATAGGCGATAAACGCCATGCTTTTGGAGCGGTACAAATGCTTTGGTCGGTCGGGCTACTAAACCCGATCACTGAACATTCAGCGACCGGCAAACCTTAGAGACGCCCATCCAGACGCACAAGCCGGCGGATTCTGGCGTAGCTGTAGGCAAGGTTACAAGGCACAAGTCCCAATGCCAGACTGGTCCTACAGCCTATGTGGGACAAATCCAATCCCCGACTGAAATGCAATCAAAATGTGGGAGGGGGCTTGCTCCCGATAGCGATGTATCAGCCAAATATCTACTGACTGACCTACTGCCATCGGGAGCAAGCCCCCTCCCACATTGGATCTGTGTGGCACTTGAGATCAGGCGTTTTCCAAGAGGTTGTGCAATTGCACAAACTGCTGGGTCAGCTTGTGCCGTGGATCGAGGTGGATCAGCGGCTTGCTCTCCTGGTGCGACTCACGCATACGCACCGAACTGGCCAGGTACACCGGCAGCACCGGTAACCCTTCGGCAATCAGTTCATCCAGAATCTGCTGCGGCAGGCTCGCCCGGGCCTGAAACTGGTTGACCACAATACCTTCCACTTCCAGGCCCTCGTTATGGTCGTCCTTGAGCTCTTCGATTTCCGCCAGCAGGCCATACAGGGCCTGGCGCGAAAAGCTGTCGCAATCGAAGGGAATCAACACACGATCAGCGGCAATCAGCGCCGAAACCGCATAGAAATTCAGCGCGGGTGGGGTATCGAGATAAATCCGGTCGTAATCCTCGCTCAACTCATCCAGCAGCTTTCGCAACTTGTTGATCTTGTGCTTGGCTTCGAGCTTGGGCTGCAGGTCTGCCAGCTCGGCGGTGGCGGTGATCACGTGCAGGTTGTCGAACGGCGTTTCGTAGATATCCACCTTGTTCTTCTTCGAAAACGGCCCGGAAGACAGGGTTTGCTTGAAAAAGTCGGCGATTCCCATGGGAATATCGTCGCCGGTCAAGCCGGTGAGATACTGGGTCGAGTTGGCTTGCGCATCGAGGTCCACCAACAGGGTCCGGTAACCTTCGCTGGCGCTGACGGCCGCCAGGTTGCAGGCGATGCTGGACTTGCCAACGCCGCCCTTCTGATTGAACACCACACGCCGCATGGAAAAACCTCCGTGTATCAATGAATGCCCGAGTGTAGAGCGCAAAAGCGCCTGTTAGCTACCTCCTTCATCCATGTGTAGCTGCATAACACCACGAGCGCGGCATCTGTCTCACAAATGAATAGGAAGGCTCCGACAATCCCGCTCGTTCATGGATCACCGACAATCTGTAAATTCTTCCAACTTATTTGTGATCAACAGTGAACAAATTTTCACCAATATTTGCTAGAACCCCACGGCACCGGGATAATGCGCGCCATTCGGCCATCGCTGCCTGTCCCGGTATTCGGGGCTACCGGCCGCACATGGAAGCCCGCAGGGGCGGGATAACTTCTCAGTGATCAACTTCAACATCGCCCAATGGCGCGCCTGGGCTCCTGGCCTGGAGACTGCGGACGACTGGCACGCCTGGTGCCGGGCCCCGGTGTTGCTGCCTGTCAGTGAAGCCTCGCCGGATGTGTCATTTTTGCCAGCGATGCAACGCCGCCGCCTCAGCCGCCTGGCGCGCATGGCCTTCAGTGTGGGCTGGCCACTGGCCGAGGGCTTGCAGGATTTGCCCCTGGTGTTTATCTCCCGGCACGGCGAAACCCCGCGCACTTTCGATATTCTGACCGACCTGGCCAACGACCAGCCGCTGTCGCCGACCCAGTTCAGCCTGTCGGTGCACAACGCAGTGATCGGCCTGTGGTCGATCCTGCGCAATGAAACCACTGAAATGACCGCCCTCGCCGCCGCAGGCGATGGCCTGGAGCATGGCCTGCTCGAAGCCGCCGCACTGCTCAATGAAGGGGCCCCGGCGGTGCTGCTGGTGATCACCGAAGAACAGCCGCCCGAAGCCTACGCCGGTTGGATCGATGACGTGCCATTCCCTTATGCCCTCGGCCTGTTGCTGACCCCGGGCGACGAGTGGCAGTTGGAACTCACCACCGGCACTGTCCAACCCTCCACCATCGCCCAGTGGCCCCACGCCCTGAACCTGCTGCGCACCCTGTTGACCGAACAGGGCGCCTGCCAACATGCCTGGAAGAACCGCGTATGGAACTGGCAACGCAAGCCCTGACCGACAAGCCCCGGGACGCCTACTACTGGCGCCTGTTCGCCACCGCCGCGAGTTTTTTTGTGTTCGGCGTGGGCGGGCTGTGCCTGCGTTTGCTGGTGTTTCCGCTGCTCAGTTGTCTGCCGGGCGACGCCACGCAGCACCAGCGGCGCGCACGCCACACCATCAGTTGCCTGTTCTGGTTCTTTATCCGCTTGATGAAATCCCTGGGCATCCTCACGTTCAGCGTCGAGGGCGCCGACAAGCTTGGGCGCCCCGGGCAAATGATCGTCGCCAACCACCCGTCGCTGATCGACGTGGTGTTCCTGATCGGTCTGATGCGCCAGACCAACTGCGTGGTCAAGCAGAGCCTGTTCCAGAACCCGTTCACCCGCGGCCCGGTGCGCGATGCCGGCTATATCAGCAACGACGGCAGCGCCGACATGCTCGACGCGGCTGCCGACGCCCTGCGCGCCGGCCAGACCCTGATCATCTTTCCCGAAGGCACCCGCACCACGCCGGGCGCGGCGCCTGCCTTTCATCGCGGTGGCGCAGCCATTGCCCTGCGCGGTGCGACAATCATCACCCCGGTGGTGATCAAGGTCAGCCCCACCACCCTGACCAAGGCCGAACCCTGGTATCGCATCCCTAAACGTCGATTTCACTTCAGTTTGCGCGTGGGGGCCGATATAGAGCCACAAGCGTTTGCCGCGCTCGGCCCCGCGCCCCAGGCTTCACGCAAGCTCAACGATTACCTGCATCACTATTTCATTAAGGAGCTCGCCGAAGATGAGCGACCAACACCGCCTTGAGCACGAGATAAAAGAGCTGATCATCGAGGCCCTGGGCCTGGAAGACATCAGCGCCGACGATATTGGCAGCGATCAGACCCTGTTCGGCGAAGGCCTGGGCCTGGACTCGGTCGACGCCCTGGAATTGGGCCTGGCGATCCAGAAAACCTACGGCATCAAGATCGATGCCGACGCCAAGGACACCCGCAATCATTTCACCAACGTGGCCAGCCTTGCGGCGTTCGTCACGGCCCGACAGGCAGCTTGAGACCGTACCATGCAAACTCGTGACGATATTTTCAACACCCTGCGCGACGCCTTGGTGGAACTGTTTGAGCTGGAACCTGAACGCGTCACGCTTGACGCCAACCTGTACCAGGACCTGGAAATCGACAGCATCGACGCCGTGGACCTGATCGACCACATCAAGCGTCAGACCGGCAAGAAGATCGCCGCCGAAGAGTTCAAGGCCGTACGCACTGTGAACGACGTGGTTGAGGCGGTGTACCGTCTGGTCCAGCCCGCCGCATGAGCCGGCTGATCGGCCTTGGCCTGTTGTTGGCGGGGCTGCTGTACCCCTTCGCTGTGTATTACGGCACCGAGCACTTTGCGCCGTGGCAGTTCGGCTTGTTGCTGGGCAGCTTGTGGCTGCTGCGCGCCCTGACGGCTGCGCGGCGCCCAGGCAGCCGGGCGATGGCCGCGACGGTGATCCTGTTCTGCCTGCTGCTGGCCTGGTTTGATAACCCGCAGTGGCTGCGTTGGTACCCCAGCCTGGTCAGCGCGTTCATGTTGGCGCTGTTCGGCCTGAGCCTGAAATACGGCCCGCCGATGGTCGAACGCCTGGCACGCATGACTGACCCGCAGCTGCCGCCGAAGGCAATTGTGTATACCCGCCAGGTCACCGTGGTGTGGAGTGCATTTTTTCTGTGTAATGGCTTGCTCGCTGCCGCGCTCACGCTGTGGGCGCCGCTGAGCTGGTGGACGTTGTACAACGGCTTGATCGCCTACGGGCTGATGGCGCTGTTGTTTGCCGTGGAATGGCTGATACGACAAAGGGTTCGGGGCTGCGTATGAATGGGTTGAAACTTGAGCACTTGTTGCTTGAGCCGCTGCAACAGCGCCGGGTCACCACCGAGCCTGACATGAATCACGCCCAGCTGTTGGAGGCGTCCCTGCGCCTGGCGGCCGGCCTGCAGGCGCGAGGCATCCGGCGCCTGGCCGTGTACCTCGAAGACGCGGGCGTCCTGGCGATTGCCTTGCTGGGCGCCTGGCGCGCCGGTGCCAGCGTCCTGCTGCCCGCCGACCTGCAACCCCAGACCCGCCAACGCTGGGCGCCTGCCGTCGACGCCTGGCTGACCGAAGCCGCTGACCTTGAGGCGCTGTACCAGATGCCACTGAGCCCCGCGGTGCTTGATCTGGACAGTTGCCAACTGAGCCTGTGCACCTCCGGCTCCAGCGGCGAGCCCAAGCGCATCGACAAATCCCTGCGCCAACTGGCCAATGAAGTCCAGGCGCTGGAAGCCCTGTGGGGCGCGGACCTCAAAGACGCCTGCATCATCGGCAGCGTCGCGACCCAGCACATCTACGGCTTGCTGTTTCGCGTGTTGTGGCCGCTGTGCGCAGGTCGCCTCTTTGTGCGCAAACAACTGGCATTCCCCGAAGACATGCAACGCGCCAGCCGCGAATACCCCCGATTTGCCTGGGTTGCCAGCCCGGGGCTGCTCAAGCGCATGGGCGACAACCTCGACTGGCCGGCGCTGAGCCGAGTAGCGCGGGTGTTTTCCTCCGGCGGTGCGTTGCCGGTTGAAGCCGCCGGCAGCCTATACGACCGCTTGCAGCAATGGCCGACGGAAATTCTCGGCAGCTCGGAAACCGGCGGCATCGCCTGGCGTCAGGGCGCGCAACCCTGGCAGCCGTTTGCCGATGTGCAACTGAGCCAGGATGCCGCCGGCGCGCTGCGCATCGCATCAAAATACCTGCCCGAAGGGCATGTGGAGCAAACCGCCGACGCCGCACGCATCCATGCCGATGGCCGTTTCGAATTGCTGGGCCGCCTGGACCGCATCGTCAAGCTGGAAGAAAAACGCATCTCCTTGCCGATGCTGGAACAAGCGCTGATGACCCACCCCTGGGTTGCCGAAACCCGCCTGGGCGTGGTGCAGGAAAACCGCGCCTCCCTCGGTGCCCTGGTGGTACTCAGCGCGGCAGGCCTGCATGCCCTGCGCAATCAGGGCCGGCGCACGCTTACCCAAACCCTGCGCCAGCACCTGGGCCAACACTGCGAAGCCCTGGCCCTGCCCCGGCGCTGGCGATTGCTGCGCCAATTGCCCCTGAACAGCCAGGGCAAGCTGCCCCAGGCCGATATCGAAACACTTCTGCTGGCTCCCCGGCCAAAAGCCCCTGAAGTGCTGGAGCAGGTCGAAGCCGACGGTGAATGGACCGTGCAGTTGAGCGTTCCGCCGGACCTGGTCTATTTCAGCGGGCACTTCCCGGTAACGCCCGTGTTGCCAGGCGTGGTGCAGGTGGAATGGGCGTTCAACCTGGGCCAGCAACTGCTGGATTTGCCGGGCACATTCGCCGGGATGGAAGTGCTCAAGTTCCAGCAGCTGGTGCGCCCAGGCGACTGTATCGAACTGCACCTGCGCTATGACCGGGAACGCCGAAAACTGTACTTCGCCTACCGCAACGGTGTCGCCGCCTGTTCCAGCGGACGGATAGTGCTGGAGGCTGCACATGCATAACCCATGTGCCCTGATCCCGGTCTACAACCACGAAGCCGCCGTGCCCACAGTGGTCCGCAGCCTGCTCGACAGCGGCCTGCCCTGCCTGCTGGTCGACGACGGCAGCAGCCCGGCCTGCGCAGCGGTACTGGCGCAACTGGCGACCCTGGACAGCGTCACCCTGCTGACCCTGCCCAGCAACCAGGGCAAAGGCGGCGCGGTCATGGCCGGTTTCCGCGAAGCGGCGCGCCTGGGCTATACCCACGCCCTGCAAGTGGATGCCGACGGCCAGCACGACTTGCGTGAAGTCGAGACCTTTATCGACACCTCCCGCCGGCACCCCAACGCGGTCATCTGCGGCTACCCCGAATACGACGACAGCGTGCCCAAAGGCCGCTTGTATGCGCGCTACCTGACCCACGTATGGGTGTGGATCAACACCCTGTCGCTTGAGATTCGCGACTCGATGTGCGGCTTTCGCGTGTACCCGCTGGCGCCGACCCTGGCCTTGATGGACTCGGCCTACATCGGCACGCACATGGATTTCGACTCGGACATCCTGGTGCGTCTGGCCTGGCGCAACCAACCGATGCGCTGGCTGCCGACCCGGGTGCACTACCCGGCCGACGGCTTGTCGCACTTTCGCTTGTTCCGCGACAACGTTCGCATCAGCGCCATGCACACGCGGCTGTTTTTCGGCATGTTGGTGCGTGCGCCGATGATCCTGTGGCGACGGTGGCAGGCATGAGCGACAGCACCAAGCACTGGGCCGACCGCGAGGAGCGTGGCAGCTTCTGGCTGATGAAATTCACCGCGGTCGCGGCAAAAATCCTCGGCCGTCGACTGTTGAGCCCGTTGCTGTACAGCGTCGTTTTTTACTTCTTCGTGTTCGGCCGCACCGCCCGCCGCAGCGCCTGGCAATACCAGCAACGCCTGGCCGAATGGAGTGGGCGCAATGAGCTGCGCCCCACCCACAGGAAAGTCTTCGGCCAGTTCATGGCCTTCGCCGACTCGCTGCTGGACAAGCTCGATGTGTGGAACGGCAAGCTGCGCCTGGAGCAGATCGACATCGACGACCCGGCGCAATTGCGCGGGCAACTGCGCGGCGAACGCGGGCAGATGCTGGTGGGGGCGCACTTGGGCAACCTGGAAGTGTGCCGCGCCCTGGCGGAAATCGGTGAACAGGTGACCATGAACGTGCTGGTGCACACCAAGCACGCCGAGCGTTTCAACCGCCTGTTGGGCGAAGCCGGCGCCACCCATTTGCGCCTGATCCAGGTCAGCGAGCTGGACCCGGCCACCATGCTGCTGCTCAGCCAGCGCCTGGACGACGGCGAGTGGCTGGCGATTGCCGGCGACCGCATACCGCTGCACGGCGGGCGCACGGTGCGCGTGGACTTCCTCGGCCATGCCGCCGCTTTCCCCCAAGGCCCGTGGCTGCTGGCCGGCCTGCTCAAATGCCCGGTAAACCTGCTGATGTGCCTCAAACACCAAGGCCGCTATCGCCTGACCATCGAGCCTTTCGCGCCGTTGATCGAATGGAAGCGCAGCACCCGCGAGCAAGTGATTGCCGAGTGGACTGCCCGCTACGCCGCACGCCTGGGCCAGTTCTGCCTGCAAGCGCCCCAACAATGGTTCAACTTTTACCCTTTCTGGAAGACCGATGACGACGCATCTTGAGCCGGTAACCTTTGGCGAACGCCCCTTGCGCATCGAAGACGTGCTGGCCCTGGCCAACCGTCAGGTGCCCACGCAATTGCAGGGTGATGCTGCCTATCGCCAGCGCATTGCCAAAGGCGCGCAGTTCCTCGACTCGCTGCTGGACAAGGAAGGTGTGATCTACGGCGTGACCACCGGCTACGGCGACTCCTGCGTGGTGGCGGTGCCGCTGGAACACGTCGAAGCCTTGCCGCGTCATCTGTACACTTTTCACGGATGCGGCCTGGGCAAATTGCTTGATGCCCAGGCTACTCGCGCCGTACTGGCGGCGCGTTTGCAGTCGCTGTGCCACGGGGTGTCCGGGGTGCGCGTGGAACTGCTGGAGCGCCTGCACGCCTTCCTCGAACACGACGTACTGCCGCTGATCCCGGAAGAGGGTTCGGTGGGTGCCAGCGGCGACTTGACCCCGTTGTCCTACGTGGCCGCGACCTTGTCCGGCGAACGCGAAGTGCTGTTTCGTGGCGAACGCCGCCAGGCGGCCGATGTGCACCGCGAACTGGGCTGGGAACCGCTGGTATTGCGCCCCAAGGAAGCCTTGGCCTTGATGAACGGCACCGCCGTGATGACCGGCCTGGCCTGCCTGGCCTTTGCCCGCGCCGACTACCTGCTGCACCTGGCCACGCGCATCACCGCGCTCAATGTGGTGGCGCTGCAAGGCAACCCGGAGCACTTCGACGAGCGCCTGTTCGCCGCCAAGCCGCACCCGGGGCAAATGCAGGTCGCCGCTTGGCTGCGCAACGACCTGGCGATTGATGCGCCAACGGCGCCGCTGCATCGCTTGCAGGATCGCTACTCCTTGCGCTGCGCCCCCCACGTGCTCGGTGTGCTGGCCGACAGCCTGAACTGGCTGCGCTCATTTATCGAGATCGAGCTCAACAGCGCCAACGACAACCCGATCATCGACGCCGACGCAGAGCGCGTGCTGCACGGTGGGCACTTCTACGGCGGGCATATCGCCTTTGCCATGGACAGCCTCAAGACCCTGGTGGCCAACGTCGCCGACCTGCTTGACCGCCAACTCGCGCTGCTGGTGGACGTGCGCTACAACCACGGCCTGCCGAGCAACCTGTCAGGCGCCCCGGCTGACCGCGCGATGATCAACCACGGCTTCAAGGCCGTGCAGATCGGCACCAGCGCCTGGACCGCCGAAGCGTTGAAAAACACTATGCCGGCCAGCGTGTTTTCGCGCTCTACCGAGTGCCACAACCAGGACAAGGTCAGCATGGGCACCATCGCCGCCCGCGATGCCATCCGTGTGCTGGAGCTGACCGAACAGGTCGCCGCCGCTACCCTGCTCGCTGCCAACCAGGGCGTGTGGCTGCGCGCCCAGGCCGAGGATGCTCGGCCGCTGCCACCGGCATTGGCCGCGATGCGCGCAGAACTGGCCCAGGATTTCCCGCCGGTCATCGAAGACCGCGCCCTGGAAAGCGAACTGCGCCTGTGCCTGCAACGCATCGCCGAGCAACACTGGGGGCTGCATGCGTAGTCAGGGTGTATTGCACAGCGACACTGAAATCCTCGTGCCGTTTTTCGATATCGACACCATGCACGTGGTGTGGCACGGGCATTACGTGAAGTACCTGGAAGTGGCGCGCTGTGCGTTGCTGGACAAGCTGGGCCATAACTACACGGCCATGCTGGAGTCCGGCTACGCCTGGCCGGTAATCGACATGCAGCTACGCTATGTACGTGGCGCCACTTTCGGCCAAACCCTCAATGTGCGCGCCAGCCTGGTGGAGTGGGAGAACCGTTTGAAGGTCAATTACCTGATCACTGACCTGGCCAGCGGCGAGCGTTTGACCCGCGCCAGCACCGTGCAGGTGGCGGTAGAAATCGCCAGCCGCGAGATGCAGTTGGCATCGCCCAAAGTCTTCACCGACGCCGTCGAAAGGGCCCTGAAATGAAATCCCCTGTAGGAGCGAGCTTGCTCGCGAAGATCGCCCATAAAAACGCGGGCCACCTGACACCCCGTGGCGCCCTCAGGTTTTTCGCGAGCAAGCTCGCTCCTACAGTGGCGGCGTTGTTGCTGAGCTTAAGCGCCCATGCTTTTGACCTGCAGCAGTTGAGCGATCAGCTCGCCAAACCCTCCGTCATCCACGGCAGCTTTACCCAGGAAAAACACCTGCGCGCCCTGCCCCAGCCGCTCGTCAGCAAAGGCACCTTCGTGCTCGCCAAGGACCATGGCCTGCTGTGGCTGCTCAAAACCCCACTGCAACAGGACTACCGCATCAACGCCCAAGGCATTGCCCGGCGTGACGCCAACGGCTGGCAACCGCTGCCGAACAAGAGCGCCGGTGCCGAGCAGAATCGCTTGTTCCTCGCGGTGCTGCAGGGCGACAGCAGCGGCTTGCAACGTGATTTCGAACTGCAACTGCAGGGCCAGGCCCAGCAATGGAAGCTCACGCTGACTCCGCGTTCGCTGCTGCTCAAGCAAGTGTTCACCCGGATCAACATCGACGGCGGCGAGCTGGTGCACACCATCGAACTGCTGGAAACCCAGGGCGACAGCACCGTGCTGCGCATGCAGGACAGCACGGCCAGCCAGCCCTTGAGCGCAGCGGAGCAACACGACTTTGCCCAGTGAGCGTTTGCTGCCGCGCCTGTTCCTGATCCTGCTGGTGGCCGTGCTGGCCCTGGCCGGCTGGCAGTGGCGTCATGGCGCGCCGCTGTCGGCCAACCTGATGGAGCTGGTGCCCGGCAGCACGCCGGACGCCCTTGAACAGCAAGCCGAACAGCGCATGCAGGAGCCGCTCAACCGCGAAATGCTGGTGCTGGTGGGGCATGCCGACCGCCAGCAAGCACTGGCCGTGGCGCAACAATTGGGCGAGCGCTGGCAGGCCAGCGGCTTGTTTGAAAAAGTGCAGTGGAACCTGCAAGCCGACCTGCCAGCACTGCGCGAGCAACTGCTGCGCGCACGCTTGTCGATGCTCTCGGCCAAGGACCGCGAGCAACTGATCGAGCAACCCGACGCCTTCATCCAGCAACGGGTGCAAGCGCTGTTCGACCCGTTCACCAGCTTCAGCCTGGTGCCGAGCCAGGACGACTGGCTAGGCCTGACCGGTCGCATCCAGAACAGCCAGCCGCAACACGGCTCGGTGCAACTGGATATCGGCAGCGGCGCCTTGATCGCCGACGCCGACGGCAAAAGCTGGGTACTGCTGCGGGCGCGCACTACCGGCAATGCCTTCGATATGCACTTGCCGCTGCAAGTGGCGGACCTGCTCCAGGCCAGTCGCGCACAAGCCGGCGAGCAAGGCGCGCAGCTGCTGGCCGCCAGCGGCTTGCTCTATGCCGCCAACGGGCAACGGCAGGCCACCCGGGAAATCACCTGGGTCGGCGGCGGTGCGACCGTCGGCATCCTGCTGTTGCTGCTGCTGGCATTCCGACGCTGGCGCGTATTGCTGGCGTTTGTGCCGGTGCTGGTGGGTATGCTGTTTGGCGCGGTGGCCTGCGTGGCGCTCTTCGGACATATGCATGTGATGACCCTGGTGCTGGGTTCCAGCCTGATCGGCGTGGCGGTGGATTACCCGCTGCACTACCTGTCCAAAAGCTGGAGCCTGCAACCCTGGCGCAGTTGGCCGGCGTTGCGCCTGACCCTGCCGGGGCTGAGCCTGAGCCTGGCGACCAGTTGCATCGGCTACCTGGCGCTGGCCTGGACGCCGTTCCCGGCGCTGACGCAAATCGCGGTGTTCTCCGCCGCCGGGCTGGTCGGTGCTTATTTGTGCGCCGTGTGCCTGTTGCCGGCGTTGCTCAAGGGTGTGGAACTGCGCCCGGCGCAATGGCCGCTGCGCATCGCCGACAGTCTGTGGCAGATGCGTACAGCGCTGATCAAGCACGTGCCCAGTTCGGTGCTGCTGGTGTGGGTACTGTTGTTCTGCGTCGGGGGCCTGTGGCAACTGAATAGCAAGAACGATATCCGCCAATGGATCGGCGCGCCGCCGCAATTGCTCCAGGAAGCCCAGGCCGTAGCGCGCATCACCGGGTTCCAGCCCACCAGCCAGTTTTTCCTGGTGCGGGCCGACAATCAGCAGCAGTTGCTGGAACGCCAAGCCGCCCTGGGCAAACGCCTGGATCAGTTAGTGAATATGGACAAGCTCGAGGGTTACCTGGCGCTCAATCAGCTGGTGAGCCTGGCGGACGAACAGCAACAACTGCGGGATGCGCTGAACAAACTGCCGCAACACTGGCAGCCGCTGCTGGACCTGGGCGTGCCCGCCAGCGCCCTGCAAGCTGAAATCGCGCAGTTGCAGGCGCTGCCCATCACCGACATCGACGCAGCATTGCAAGGGCCGCTGGCCGAACCCTGGCGTACGTTGTGGCTCGGCCCGGTCGACGGCGGCGTGGCGGCCATGGTGAGCCTGCAAGGTTTGAACAACCCGGCGCTGCTGCGGGTGCAGGTGCTGGACTTGCCCGGCGTGCAACTGGTTGATCGCCTGGGCGACTTGAACCGGGTGTTTGCCGACACGCAAATCAGCGCCGCCGAGTTGAAGTTGATGTCTTGCGTGCTGATTGTGCTGTTGCTGATTGCCCCCTTCGGTTTCGGCGGTGCCTTGCGTATCGTCGCCCTGCCGCTGCTGGCCGCGCTGTGCAGCCTGGCCAGCCTCGGTTGGCTGGGCCAGCCGCTGACCCTGTTCAGCCTGTTCGGCCTGTTGCTGGTGACAGCCATCAGCGTTGACTATGCGATTTTGATGCGCGAGCAGATCGGCGGCCCGGCCGTCAGCCTGTTGGGTACGCTGCTGGCAGCGCTGACGACCTGGTTGTCGTTCGGCCTGCTGGCGGT
The DNA here is from genome assembly GCF_036704165.1 of Pseudomonas khavaziana. Taxonomy (NCBI): domain Bacteria; kingdom Pseudomonadati; phylum Pseudomonadota; class Gammaproteobacteria; order Pseudomonadales; family Pseudomonadaceae; genus Pseudomonas; species Pseudomonas khavaziana. The sequence goes on along the minus strand of NZ_CP129946.1, from coordinate 691,418 downwards.
CTCAAGTACACCGGCGGTCAGTAATTTCGGCCTGTCGGTCAGCCTGGGCCTGGCGTTCAGCTTTATGCTGGCGCCCTGGGCCGGACAGCAGAAACACACCTTATGAATGCGATTATCGCCCATGCGGCAAGGAGCCCTCGTGCCCATAGTTGAAATGGAACGTCGCCAGGTGGTGGTGATCGGTGCCGGACCGTCCGGGGCCATCGCGGCCGCGCTGCTAAAGCGCAAAGGGCATGATGTGTTGATCATCGAGCGCGAGCACTTCCCGCGCTTCTCGATTGGCGAAAGCCTGCTCTCGCACTGCATCGATTTTATCGAAGAAGCGGGCATGCTCGACGCCGTGCAAGCGGCGGGCTTCCAGGTGAAAACCGGTGCTGCCTTCGCCTGGGGCGAGCGCTACAGTGCATTTGATTTTGGCGACACGTTCAGCAACGGCAAGCCCACCACCTACCAAGTGCAACGCGGCGAGTTCGACAAATTGCTGGCCGATCAGGCGGCGTTGCAAGGCGTCGAAATCCGCTATGGCCATACCATTGTCGGCGTGGACTTCTCCGGCGAGTGCCGCTACCTGCATGTGCGCCGACAGAACGGCAGCGAGTACCACATCAAGGCCAAGTTCGTACTCGATGCCAGCGGCTATGGCCGCGTGCTGCCGCGTCTGCTGGACCTTGAAGCACCGTCGAACTTCCCGCTGCGCCAGGCCGTGTTCACCCATGTCGAAGACCATATCGAACACCCAGGTTTTGATCGCACCAAGATCCTCGTCACCACCCATCCGACCCAGCGCGATATCTGGTTCTGGACCATCCCGTTCAGCAATGGCCGCTGCTCAGTGGGCGTGGTTGCGGCCAAGGCGCATTTCGATGGCCGCGACAGCGACCTCGACGCCTGCCTGCGCAGCTTCATCGACGAGACGCCAAGCCTGTCCGGCGTGCTCAGCAATGCCGTATGGGACACCCCGGCGCGCAGCATCGGCGGTTACTCGGCCAACGTCAAAACCCTGCACGGCCCGGGCTTTGCGCTGCTGGGCAATGCAGCGGAATTCCTCGACCCGGTGTTCTCTTCGGGCGTGACCATCGCCATGCGTTCGGCGAGCATGGCCGCGGCTGTGCTGCACCGTCAGCTCACCGGCGAAACCGTGGATTGGCAAAGCGAATTCGCCGAGCCCTTGAAACGTGGGGTCGACACTTTCCGTTGCTACGTCGAAGGCTGGTATGCCGGCACGTTCCAGGACGTGATTTTCCATCCTGGCAGCTCGCCGGAAATTCGCCGCATGATCAGCGCGATCCTGGCCGGCTACGCCTGGGATGAGCGCAACCCGTTTGTCAGCGAGCCAAAACGGCGGTTGCGGATGTTGTCGGATATCTGTGCGAGTGAAGCGGTATGAGCAGTCCTGCCGTTGGAAAAAACTACCTGAGCAAGAATTACGTCGAAGAAACCAGGTTCGGCTTCTGGTTCCTGCGCAGCCATACGTGGCAGCATCACGTCTTGCGGGTGGCGATCAACGATCTGCGCAGCCTGTTCAGCGATCCGCTGCCGGTGGCGCCGGTATTGCTCGACGCCGGTTGCGGCCAGGGAAAATCCTTCCGGTTGCTGCAGGAGGTGTTTGCGCCCTCACGCCTGATCGGCCTGGATGCTGACCCCCACAGCCTCGAACTGAGCCGCGAAGAAGCCGAGCGCCAGGGCATGGCTGTCGAGTTGATCGGCAGCGACTGCGCCACCCTAAAGGTACCGGACGCCAGCGTCGATATCCTGTTCTGCCACCAGACCTTCCATCACCTGGTGGAACAACATCGCGCACTCAAGGAGTTTTATCGGGTGCTCAAGCCGGGCGGTTATCTGCTGTTTGCCGAATCCACCGAAGCCTATATCGACACCTGGGTGATTCGCTGGCTGTTCCGCCACCCGATGCATGTGCAGAAAAGCGCCGAGCAATACCTGGAGATGCTCCACGAGCAGGGCTTTGAATTCGCCCCGCAGAATGTCTCGTACCCCTACCTGTGGTGGAGCCGCTCCAGCGACTTCGGCCTGCTGGAGCGCTGGGGCCTGCGCAAGGCGCCGCCGGTAGGCCAGCGCGAGGAAACCCTGGTCAACTGCGTAGCGCGTAAACCTTTGGAGAATGCTGCCCCATGATGCGCCTGCTGTTGATCGGTTGCGTGTTGCTGCTGAGCGCCTGTGCCAGCCAGGCACCGCTGCCGGAAAAAATCCCAACCCTGGCCTTGCCGATGCAATTGCACGTGCAGCGTCTGGCGGACGGCCAGAGCCAGGATTGGTTGCTGGTGATCCAACACGAAGGCAGCGCGATTCGCTGGTCGATGATGGACCCGCTGGGTATTCCCCTGGCCCGGCAAAAGCTGGTCGATGGGCAATGGCAGGCCGACGGCTTGCTGCCACCCAATCCCCAGGCCCGGGAGTTGTTCGCCGCGCTGCTGTTTGCCCTGACCTCGGCCGGTGAAGTGCCGGCGCTGTATCCGCACGCCCAGGCAATGGACTTGACGCGTACGCTGCCGGGCCATTGGCAGATCGTCTACCAGTCCTCCGAGGTGTTCAGCGTGAACATGGTCGACCAGCCGTTGCGTTATCGCATCACTCCGCTGGGCCTGCGCCGATGATCGCTTACCTCAATGCCCTCGGCGTGATCTGCGCCCTCGGCCGCGGCCAGGCCGAAGTCAGCCGCAAGCTGTTTGTCGGCGACTGCTCGGGCATGCGCGCCGAAAGCGGTTGGGTGCCGGAGCGCGTGGTGCCGGTGGCGGCCGTGCACGGCGAGCTGGCGCCCCTGCCGGTGACGCTGAGCCAACAGAGCAGCCGCAATAACCAGTTGCTGTTGGAAGCGGCGTTGCAGATCGAAGCTCAGCTGCGCCTGGCGATCCAAACCTACGGGCCTTCGCGGGTCGGCATTGTGCTGGGCACCAGCACCTCAGGCATCGACGAAGCCAGCCGCGGCATTGCCCACTACTTGCGCGACCAGCAATTCCCCACCGACTACGACTACCAGCAACAGGAACTCAGCGCCCCGGCGAATTTCCTTGCCGACTGGCTGCAAGTGAGCGGCCCGACCTATGTGATTTCTACCGCCTGCACCTCCAGCGCCCGTGCACTGATGAGTGCCCAGCGCCTGCTGGATCTCGGCATCTGCGATGCGGTGATCTGCGGCGGTGTGGACAGCCTGTGCAAGCTGACGCTGAACGGTTTTACCGCATTGGAGGCGGTCTCCAGCGAGCGCTGCAATCCGTTCTCGGTGAACCGCAACGGCATCAATATCGGTGAAGCGGCGGTGCTGTTCCTGATGAGCCGCGAGCCAGCCCCGATCGCCTTGCTGGGCAGCGGCGCCAGTTGCGATGCCCATCATATCTCTGCGCCGGAACCCGGCGGCAGGGGCGCGCTGCAAGCGATGCGCAAGGCCCTGGCCAACGCGAAGCTGGCTCCCGAGCAGATCGGCTACCTGAACCTGCACGGCACCGCCACCCAACACAACGACGCCATGGAAAGCCTGGCGGTCGCCAGCCTGTTCCCCGACGGCGTAGCCTGCTCGTCGACCAAGCCCATGACCGGCCACACCCTCGGTGCCGCCGGAGCGCTGGAAGCGGCGTTCTGTTGGCTGAGCCTGAGCCACGGCTTGCTGCCACCCCACGTATGGGACGGCCAAGCCGACCCGGCGCTGCCCGCCTTGCAATGGGCACGCAGCGGCGACAGCTTGAAAAAACCCTGCCTGATGAGCAACTCGTTTGCCTTCGGCGGTAATAACGTCAGCCTGATAATCGCAGAGGCCCCATGATCGATTGGCCACTTGCCGAACTACTGCCCCATGCGGGCGACATGATCCTGATCGACCAGGTGCTGTCGTTCGATGAAGAGCAGGTCCGCACCCGCGTCACCGTCAAGCCCGGTGGCCTGTTCAACCGCCCTGACGGCAGCCTGCCGGCCTGGGTCGGCCTTGAGTTGATGGCGCAAAGCGTCGCCGCTTATGCCGGTTGCCGCGCGCGCCAGCAAGGCCAGGCGGTGGAGCTGGGTTTCCTGTTGGGCACGCGTAAATACGAGTGCAACGTGGAACACTTTCCCGCCGGCGCCGAGCTGGATATCCACGGCCTGCGCTCCCTGGAAGACGACAACGGCATGGGTGTGTTCGAATGCCACCTCACCGGCGACGGTATCCACGCCAGCGCGCGCCTTAACGTATTTCGACCGCCCCAGGCGGCCAACTACCTAGATGAATCGAAGGACCAAACGCCATGACTGAATCCGTACTGGTCACCGGCTCCAGCCGCGGCATCGGCCGCGCCATTGCCCTGCGCCTGGCCCAGGCCGGCCATGACATCGTGCTGCATTGCCGCAGTGGTCGCGCCGAAGCCGACGCCGTGCAGGTCGAGATCGAGGCCCTGGGGCGCATGGCGCGAGTGCTGCAATTCGACGTGTCCGACCGCGCCAGTTGCAAGGCCATCCTTGAAGCCGATGTGGAGCAACATGGCGCCTACTACGGCGTGGTACTCAATGCCGGCCTGACCCGCGACGGCGCCTTTCCAGCCCTGTCGGAAGACGACTGGGACGTGGTGATGCGCACCAACCTCGATGGTTTCTATAACGTGCTGCACCCGGTGATGATGCCGATGATTCGGCGCCGCGCCGCCGGGCGGATCGTGTGCATCACTTCGGTTTCCGGGTTGATCGGCAACCGCGGCCAGGTCAATTACAGCGCCTCCAAGGCCGGCTTGATCGGCGCGGCCAAGGCACTGGCCATCGAGCTGGGCAAGCGCAAAATCACCGTCAACTGCGTGGCGCCCGGCTTGATCGACACGGCGATGCTGGATGAAAACGTACCTGTGGAAGAGTTGCTGAAAATGATTCCGGCGCAACGTATGGGCACCCCGGAAGAAGTCGCCGGTGCGGTGAATTTCCTGATGTCGGCCGAAGCCGGCTATATCACACGCCAAGTGCTGGCCGTGAACGGGGGCCTGTGCTGATGAAGCGCGTCGTCGTCACAGGCATGGCCGGCATGACCTCCCTGGGTAGCGACTGGGAGACCATTGCCGCCAACTTTCGCGCCAACCGCAGTGGCATCCGGCGCATGGATGAGTGGGACCGCTTTACCGAATTGAACACGCGCCTGGCCGGGCCCATCGATGATTTCGTCGTGCCCGCCCACTGGACCCGCAAGCAGCTGCGCAGCATGGGCCGCGTCTCGCGCCTGGCAGTGTGGGCGGCGGAACAGGCGTTGCAGGACGCCGGTCTGCTCGGCGACGCGTCAATCAAGGACGGGCGCATGGGCGTGGCCTGTGGCTCGTCCACCGGCAGCACCGATGAGATCAAGGCCTTCGGCAATATGCTGCTCAACTCGGTGGCCGAAGGGCTCAACGCCAATTCCTATGTGCGCATGATGCCCCACACCACGGCGGCGAATATCAGCATCTTCTTTGGCCTCACCGGGCGCCTGATCCCCACATCGAGCGCCTGCACCAGCGGCAGCCAGGGCATCGGTTATGCCTACGAAGCGATCAAGTTCGGGCGCCTGCCGTTGATGCTTGCCGGCGGCGCCGAAGAACTCTGCCCCACCGAAGCCATGGTATTCGATGCGCTCTACGCCACCAGCCTGAAGAACGATGCACCGCAAACCAGCCCACGCCCCTACGACAGCGGCCGCGATGGCCTGGTGATCGGCGAAGGCGGCGGCATGCTGGTGCTCGAGGAGCTGGAACATGCGTTGGCGCGGGGTGCGCACATCCACGCCGAGCTGGTCGGTTTTGGCAGCAACGCCGACGGCCAGCACACCACCCGCCCGGAGCAGAGAACCATGCGCCGCGCCATGGAACTGGCCCTGGAAGATGCCGGGCTTGAACCGTCCGCCATTGGCTACGTGAACGGCCATGGCACCGCCACCGACCAGGGCGACATCGCCGAAACCCTGGCCACCAGCAGCCTGTTCGGCAGTCGCATGCCGATCAGCTCGCAGAAGAGTTTCCTCGGCCACACCCTGGGTGCCTGCGGCGCGCTGGAGTCGTGGTTCAGCATCGAAATGATGAACCGTGACGAGTATGTGCACACCTTCAACCTGGATTCGATCGACCCGCAATGCGGCGAGCTCGATTACCTGCAAGGGGGCTTTCGCCAGATGCACAACGACTATGTGATGAACAACAACTTCGCTTTCGGCGGCGTCAACACCTCGTTGATCTTCCGCCGCTGGTCCTGACTTTTTAATCGATTGGAGAAAACGGAATGTCTTCCCTGCTACGCGCCACCCTGATCACCCTGGCCCTGCTGACCACCGCCGGCTGCACCAGCAAGCCGGTGCTCAACACCCAGCATGAGTTGCCGGCCACCAGCCAGGTCAGCGAAGAAAAGATGAAACAGGCCATCGTCGCCGCCCTGCAGAAACGTGAGTGGACCGTGCAACGCCTGAGCCCGCAGCTGGTGCAGGCCGAGATCACCGTGCGCGGCCAGTTCTATGCCGCCATCGATATCCGCTACAGCCGCAACAGCTATGCCATCACCTACCGCGACAGCCGCGACCTAGGCTACAAGGACGGCAAGATCCATCGCAACTACAACCGTTGGATAAGCATGCTGGATAGGGACATTCTGGCGGGGTTACGCTCGGCCGGGATGCAGTAAGGCCAGAAACGACAAAGGGCGCCTTTCGGCGCCCTCTTCACAAACAGGTTGGCTTGTCATCGCCGCTTCCTGCCTGGCTCTGCGATGGCTGGTTGCCCAGGATCCTCAGAGTCTCACAAGCCCCTTTCGGGAACTCGGCCAGTATGCCTGAAAGCAGGTTACCTGCAATCGGTGGCAAAACGCCGTCCATCTATATCCCACTTTATCGCAACCCAAGCGCACTGCGTACCGCTGTTTTTATCGCCAAAAATTGATCATTGGTGAGTTCGGCGATTTTGTAAGTTCGTTTGCCATGACGATCTTTACTTTTGATTCGGTCCAGTCGACCCAAGCTGACTGTCGCGACGATGTCGCATTTAGCCCAGCAGACCGGGCTCGCTCCCTGAAGGTGGCTATCAAGCCGCAAATGGTGTTCCAACACCTGCTGTGGAGCGGTAGTACTCAGAGGTACCACCGTTACGAGCAGCTTATTCCTCCGGTGTTTGCGTATCACAATAACAGGTCGAATCTTGATGATTTCCGGAACCTCATAGCCACGAAAATCACAAATCAACACGCTGCCCTCCTTGGGCTGATAGAGAAGTGCCATCCATATCCACTCGCTTGAAAAAGAGTGATTTTGCGCAAGTTTCTGGCGAATAACTAAGCCGGTTGCGTTACCTGATATGTGACCCCGCCTACACCAATACCTGACGCGTCAACAACTCCACAAACCCCTTCGCCATCGGCGTTTGCACGCCCTTGCGCTGCACCAGCCACACCGCTGTCATCGCCTCCGGGTCCAGCAAGGTGCGATAGACCACGCCATCGATGCGGATGCGCTGGTAAGACGCCGGTAATACCGACACGCCCAACCCCGCCGCCACCAGGCCAATGATGGTCATCGCCTCCCCCGCTTCCTGGGCAAAGTGTGGGCTGAAACCGGCATCGCGGGCCAGGCTGAGCAATTGGGCATATAAACCGCTGCCGTAGGTACGCGGGAAAAATACAAAGGGTTCCTGCGCCAATTGCGCGAGGTGCAAGCCGCGCTCGCTGCCCTCCACCAAAGGATGGCCGGCGCTCAATACGGCGACCAACGGCTCACGCATCAATTCGACCACGCTCAACGAGTCGGGCAGCGGCAAAGGCCGCATCAGCCCGACCTGAATCGACTCATCCACCAGCGACTCGGCTACCTGGGTGCTGCTCATCTCTTGCAGGTTGAGGTGCACTGCCGGGAAGGCCTGTCGAAACGCAAAGATCGCCTGGGGAATACTGGAATTGAATGGCGCGGAAGACGTGAAGCCGATCTTCAGTTCGCCGAGTTCACCCAACTGTGCCCTGCGCGCCACATCCGCTGCCTTGTCGACCTGGGCCAGAACAAGCCGCGCCTCTTGCAGGAACAGCCGCCCTGCCTCGCTCAGCTCGACCCGACGATTGGTGCGCTCAAATAGCCGCGCCCCCACCTCTTGTTCCAGCGCCTGGATCTGCTGGCTCAGGGGCGGTTGCGAGATACCCAGCACCTGCGCGGCGCGGCCAAAATGCAGTTCTTCGGCGACGGCGATGAAGTACCGCAAATGACGTAATTCCATACACCCCTCATTAGGTCGTAAAACCTATCAAACAGGTCGAACAATATATTGGAAAGAATAATTAGGCAGCTATATTCTTTTTGCATTGTCGGTCCTGGCAGCCTTTCCTCCCCGAGGTCCCCGTGAATTCTGCTGTTGCTCCACTCACCCAACAAACCCCTCCCTCCGCCCTCGATGAAGTGGTGGCGCAGCTCAATGACGAGTACATCGAAAAAGGCACGCCGATGTTCATGCGCACGGTGCTGGCACTGTTCTCCGGCGGGTTTGCCACCTTTGCCCTGTTGTATTGCGTACAGCCGATGATGCCGGCGCTGTCCCACGAGTTTTCCATCAATGCGGCGCAAAGCAGCCTGATTCTATCGGTGGCAACCGCGATGCTTGCCTGCGGCCTGCTGGTCACCGGGCCGATTTCCGACAGGCTGGGGCGCAAGCCGGTGATGGTCGCCGCGTTGTTCTGCGCGGCGCTGGCCACCATCGCCAGCGGCCTGATGCCAACCTGGGAGGGGATTCTGCTGATGCGGGCGCTGGTGGGCCTGTCCCTGAGCGGCCTGGCTGCCGTGGCGATGACCTACCTCAGCGAAGAGATCCACCCGCAGCACATCGGCCTGGCTATGGGTTTGTACATCGGCGGCAACGCGATTGGCGGCATGAGCGGGCGCCTGATCATCGGCGTGTTGATCGACTTCGTCAGCTGGCACACCGCAATGCTGATCATCGGAGCCCTGGCACTTATCGCTGCCACGGTGTTCTGGAAGATCCTCCCCGAATCGCGCAACTTCCGCGCCAGCAGTCTCAAGCCACGCAGCCTTGTGGATGGCTTTGTCATGCACTTCAAGGATGCGGGCCTGCCATGGCTTTTCCTTGAAGCCTTCCTGCTGATGGGCGCCTTCGTGACGATGTTCAACTACATCGGTTATCGCTTGCTGACTTCGCCCTACGAGCTGAGCCAGGCGTTGGTGGGCCTGCTGTCGCTGGTGTACCTCTCGGGTATCTACAGCTCGGCCAAGATCGGCTCCCTGGCCGACCGCCTTGGTCGCCGCCGCGTGCTGTGGGGCACCATCGTGTTGATGCTTTCAGGGATGTTGCTAACGCTGTTCACGCCGCTGTGGCTGGTAGTGCCGGGTATGCTGGTGTTCACCTTCGGCTTCTTCGGCGCGCATTCGGTGGCCAGCAGTTGGATAGGACGTCGGGCGGTGAAAGCCAAGGGGCAGGCGTCGTCGCTGTATCTGTTCTGTTACTACGTGGGTTCGAGTATTGCCGGGACCGCGGGAGGGTTCTTCTGGCATTTTGCCGGGTGGAACGGGATTGGCGGATTCATTATCGCGCTACTGATCGGCGCGTTGCTGGTGGCGTTGAAACTGGCGAGGTTGCCGCCGCTGGGGCAGGCCTGAAGGTTTCGGGCTTTTAATGTGGGAGGGGGCTTGCTCCCGATGGCGGTGTGTCAGTCTCAGTATCCTTAACTGAGCCACCGCCATCGGGAGCAAGCCCCCTCCCACATTTTTGCTCTGTGTTTTACTCGTGGTACTGCGCGGACAGTTCGTGCACGGCGCGCAAGAACGCACCCGCATGCTCCGGGTTCACTTCCGGCGTAATGCCATGGCCGAGGTTGAACACGTGACCGGTGCCCTTGCCATAGCTGGCCAGGATGCGGCCGACTTCGGCGCGAATTGCATCAGGCTTAGCGTAGAGCACAGTCGGGTCCATGTTGCCTTGCAGCGCGACCTGGTTGCCAACACGACGGCGGGCTTCGCCGATATCGCAGGTCCAGTCCAGGCCCAGGGCATCGGCCCCGGCGTCGGCGATGCTTTCCAGCCACAGGCCGCCGCCCTTGGTGAACATGATCACCGGCACCTTGCGGCCTTCGTGCTCGCGGATCAGGCCGCTGACGATCTTGCGCATGTAGGCCAGGGAGAATTCCTGGTACGCCGCCGCCGACAGGTTGCCGCCCCAGGTATCGAAAATCTGCACCGCTTGGGCGCCGGCCATGATCTGGCCGTTGAGGTACGAGGTGACCGACTGCGCGAGCTTGTCCAGCAGCAGGTGCATGGCTTGCGGGTTGTCATAGAGCATGGCCTTGGTCTTGCGGAAGTCTTTCGACGAGCCGCCTTCGACCATGTAGGTGGCCAGGGTCCAGGGGCTGCCCGAGAAGCCGATCAGCGGCACGCGGCCGTTCAGCTCGCTGCGGATGGTGCTGACCGCATCCATCACATAGCCGAGGTCTTTGTGCGGATCAGGAATCGGCAGGGCTTCGATATCGGCCAGAGTGCTGACCACCTTCCTGAAGCGCGGGCCTTCGCCGGTTTCGAAATACAGGCCCTGGCCCATGGCATCGGGAATGGTGAGGATGTCGGAAAAGAGGATGGCCGCGTCCAGTTGTGGGTAGCGGTCCAGCGGCTGCATCGTGACTTCACAGGCGAACGCAGGATTCATGCACAGGCTCATGAAGTCGCCGGCGTGGGCGCGACTGGCGCGGTATTCCGGCAGGTAGCGACCGGCTTGACGCATCATCCACACGGGGGTGACGTCCACAGGTTGCTTGAGCAGGGCACGAAGGAAACGGTCGTTCTTGAGGGCAGTCATGTCGGCATCCGCAAAAAAAGTGCGGGCATTTTCTCAGAGCGCGACGCAAAAGGCACGGAATGCGCCGTGCCTTTTGTCTATCGGGTCAATTTGTCGCGGTAGCTTGAACGCAGCGCAAAACAAATGTGGGAGGGGGCTTGCTCCCGATGGCGGTGTGTAAGGCAACTAAATTGTTGCTGATGTACCGCTATCGGGAGCAAGCCCCCTCCCACATTTTGATCCCGTTTCAGGCTGGGATCGGGGTCAGACTTGCAGGTAGTCCAGGATGCCTTCGGCGGCATTGCGGCCTTCGAAGATCGCCGTCACTACCAGGTCAGACCCGCGCACCATATCGCCACCCGCGAAGATTTTCGGGTTGCTGGTCTGGTGCTTGTACTGGCCTTGCTCCGGGGCAACGACGCGGCCCTGGCTGTCGGTCTGGATCTCGAACTGCTCGAACCACGGCGCCGGGCTCGGGCGGAAACCGAAGGCGATGACCACGGCGTCAGCCGGGATGATTTCTTCGGAACCCGGGATCGGCTCGGGGCTGCGACGGCCTCGGGCGTCCGGCTCGCCGAGACGGGTCTCGACCACCTTCACGCCTTCGACGCGGTCTTCACCGACGATCGCAATCGGCTGGCGGTTGTAGAGGAATTTCACGCCTTCTTCCTTGGCGTTCTTCACCTCTTTGCGCGAGCCGGGCATGTTGGCTTCGTCACGGCGATAGGCACAGGTCACCGACTTGGCGCCCTGGCGGATCGACGTACGGTTGCAGTCCATCGCGGTGTCGCCACCGCCAAGCACCACGACCTTCTTGCCTTTCATGTCGACGAAGTCTTCCGGCGACTTTTCAAAACCCAGGTTGCGGTTGACGTTGGCAATCAGGAAGTCGAGCGCGTCATATACGCCCGGCAGGTCTTCACCGGCAAAGCCGCCCTTCATGTAGGTGTAGGTACCCATGCCCATGAACACCGCATCGTATTCGGCGAGCAGTTGCTCCATGGTGATGTCTTTGCCGATTTCGGTATTCAGCCGGAACTCGATCCCCATGCCGGTGAACACTTCACGACGGTGGCTCAGTACGGTTTTTTCCAGCTTGAACTCGGGGATGCCGAAGGTCAGCAGGCCACCGATTTCCGGGTTCTTGTCGAACACCACCGGGGTCACGCCGCCACGCACCAACACGTCGGCGCACCCAAGGCCCGCCGGGCCCGCACCGATGATCGCGACGCGCTTGCCGGTCGGCTTGACCTTGGACATGTCCGGGCGCCAGCCCATGGCGAACGCAGTATCGGTGATGTACTTCTCCACCGAACCGATGGTCACCGCGCCGAAGCCGTCGTTGAGGGTGCAGGCGCCTTCACACAGACGGTCCTGCGGGCACACACGGCCGCAGACTTCCGGCAGGGTATTGGTCTGGTGCGACAGCTCGGCGGCAGCGAGGATGTTGCCCTCGGCCACCAGCTTGAGCCAGTTGGGAATGAAGTTGTGCACCGGGCACTTCCACTCGCAATACGGGTTACCGCACCCCAGGCAGCGGTGGGCCTGGTCGGCCGAGTGCTGGGGTTTGAACGGTTCGTAGATTTCCACGAACTCTTTCTTGCGTTGACGCAACAGTTTCTTCTTCGGATCCTTGCGCCCGACATCGATGAACTGGAAGTCGTTATTCAGACGTTCAGCCATGTTAAAACCTCATCAAACTGTTCAGGCGCATATCACTGCGGGTTGGCACGGATGCTGGAGAGCAACGATTTCAGGTTGGCAGCCTTGGGCTTGACCAGCCAGAAACGACGCAGGTAATCATCGAGGTTCTCGGCGAGTTCACGACCCCATTCGCTGCCGGTCTCATCGACGTACTCATCCAGCACGTGCTGCAAGTGGTTCCGGTAGGATTCCATGGCTTCGCCGCTGATCCGCTGGATCTCGACCAACTCGTGGTTGACCTTGTCGACGAAGGTGTTGTCCTGGTCGAGCACGTAGGCGAAACCGCCGGTCATGCCCGAACCGAAGTTGTAACCGGTCTTGCCCAGTACCGCGACAAAGCCGCCGGTCATGTACTCGCAGCAGTGATCGCCGGTGCCTTCCACCACGGTGTGGGCACCGGAGTTACGCACGGCGAAGCGCTCACCGGCGGTGCCGGCGGCGAACAACTTGCCTCCGGTGGCGCCGTACAAGCAGGTGTTGCCGATAATGGCACTGTCCTGGGTCTTGTAGACGCTGCCTTTAGGCGGAACGATCACCAGCTTGCCACCGGTCATGCCCTTGCCCACGTAGTCGTTGGCGTCGCCTTCCAGGTACATGTGCAGGCCGCCGGCGTTCCACACGCCGAAGCTCTGGCCCGCCGTGCCCTTGAAGCGGAAGGTGATCGGCGCTTTCGCCATGCCCTGGTTGCCGTGCTTGCGCGCGATTTCGCCGGAGATGCGTGCGCCGATGGACCGGTCGCAGTTGCAGATATCCAGGGCAAATTCGCCACCACTGGCGTCATTGATCGCACTGCCTGCCATGTCGACCATCTTCTCGGCCAACAGGCCCTTGTCGAACGGCGGGTTGCGGTCCACCTGGCAGAATTGTGGCTTGTCTGCCGGGATGTGATCGCTGCCCAACAGCGGCGTCAGGTCCAGGTGCTGTTGCTTGGCGGTCTGGCCTTCGAGGATATCCAGCAGGTCGGTACGCCCGATCAGCTCTTCGAGGGAACGCACGCCCAGCTTGGCCAGCCACTCACGGGTCTCTTCGGCGACGTAGGTGAAGAAATTCACCACCATGTCGACGGTACCGATGTAGTGATCCTTGCGCAGCTTCTCGTTCTGGGTCGCTACGCCGGTGGCGCAGTTATTCAGGTGGCAGATGCGCAGATACTTGCAGCCCAGGGCGATCATTGGCGCGGTGCCGAAGCCGAAGCTTTCGGCGCCGAGGATCGCCGCCTTGATCACGTCGAGGCCAGTTTTAAGGCCGCCGTCGGTCTGTACCCGCACTTTGCCGCGCAGGTCGTTGCCGCGCAGGGTCTGGTGGGTTTCGGCCAGGCCGAGTTCCCATGGCGCGCCGGCGTACTTGATAGAGGTCAGCGGCGAAGCGCCGGTACCGCCGTCGTAGCCGGAGATGGTGATCAGGTCGGCATAGGCCTTGGCCACGCCGGCAGCAATGGTGCCGACGCCGGCTTCCGCCACCAGCTTCACCGAGACCAGGGCCTGCGGGTTGACTTGTTTCAAGTCGAAAATCAGCTGCGACAAGTCTTCGATTGAATAGATGTCGTGGTGCGGCGGTGGCGAGATCAGCGTCACGCCCGGCACCGCATAACGCAGCTTGGCGATCAGGCCGTTGACCTTGCCGCCTGGCAACTGGCCGCCTTCACCAGGCTTGGCGCCCTGGGCCACCTTGATCTGCAGCACTTCGGCGTTGACCAGGTATTCCGGGGTTACGCCGAAACGGCCAGTGGCGACCTGCTTGATTTTCGAGCTCTTGATGGTGCCGTAGCGCGCCGGGTCTTCGCCGCCTTCACCGGAGTTGGAACGCGCGCCCAGGCGGTTCATGGCTTCGGCCAGGGCTTCGTGGGCCTCGGGCGACAAGGCGCCCAGAGAGATACCAGCAGAATCGAAGCGCTTGAGGATCGATTCCAGCGGCTCGACTTCGCTGATGTCCATCGGCGTGTCCAAAGTCTTCACCTTGAACAGGTCGCGGATCATCGACACCGGGCGATTATCCACCAGGCTCGTGTATTCCTTGAACTTGGCGTAGTCGCCCTGCTGCACGGCGGCTTGCAGGGTGCTGACCACGTCCGGGTTGTAGGCGTGGTATTCACCACCGTGCACGAACTTGAGCAGGCCGCCTTGCTGGATCGGCTTGCGCGCACTCCAGGCCTCCAACGCCAAGGCTTTCTGCTCGGCTTCGATGTCGACGAAACGTGCGCCCTTGATGCGGCTCGGCACACCACGGAAGCTCAGCTCGCAGACTTCTTCCGACAGGCCAATGGCTTCGAACAGTTGCGCACCTCGATACGAGGTGACCGTGGAGATGCCCATCTTCGACAGGATCTTCAACAAGCCCTTGGTAATGCCTTTACGGTAGTTCTTGAACACCTCATAGAGGTCGCCCAAAACTTCACCGGTACGGATCAGGTCGCCGAGCACTTCGTACGCCAGGAACGGATACACCGCCGACGCGCCGAAACCGATCAGCACTGCAAAGTGATGCGGGTCACGGGCAGTAGCGGTTTCAACGAGGATGTTGGAGTCGCAACGCAGGCCCTTTTCGGTCAAACGGTGGTGCACCGCGCCGGTGGCGAGCGAAGCGTGGATCGGCAGCTTGCCTGGCGCGATATGGCGGTCGGTCAGCACGATCTGGGTACGCCCGGCGCGCACGGCTTCTTCGGCCTGGTCGGCGACGTTACGCACAGCGGCTTCAAGACCGAGGCTCTCGTCGTAGTTCAGGTCGATGATCTGGCGGTCGAAACCTGGACGCTCCAGGGTCATCAGCGAGCGCCATTTGGCCGGGGAGATAACCGGCGAGCTGAGGATCACGCGGGAAGCGTGCTCAGGCGACTCCTGGAAGATGTTGCGCTCGGCACCGAGGCACACTTCCAGGGACATCACGATGGCTTCGCGCAGCGGATCGATCGGCGGGTTGGTGACCTGGGCGAATTGCTGGCGGAAATAGTCGTACGGGGTGCGCACGCGCTGGGACAGCACGGCCATCGGCGTGTCGTCGCCCATGGAGCCGACGGCCTCGTAGCCTTGTTCGCCAAGCGGGCGCAGCACCTGGTCGCGCTCTTCGAACGTGACCTGGTACATCTTCATGTACTGCTTGAGCTGGTCGATGTCGTAGAAAGCCGAACCGTGGTCGTTGTCTTCCATGGTCGCCTGGATGCGCAGGGCGTTCTTGCGCAGCCATTGCTTGTACGGGTGACGAGACTTCAAGCGGTTGTCGATGGCGTCGGTGTCGAGGATCTGCCCGGTCTCGGTGTCCACGGCCAGGATCTGGCCCGGGCCAACGCGGCCTTTGGCAATCACATCTTCGGGCTTGTAGTTCCACACGCCGATTTCCGACGCCAGGGTGATGAAGCCGTTGGTGGTGGTAACCCAACGTGCCGGGCGCAGGCCGTTACGGTCGAGCAGGCACACTGCATAGCGGCCATCAGTCATGACCACGCCGGCCGGGCCGTCCCAGGGCTCCATATGCATCGAGTTGTATTCGTAGAACGCCCGCAGGTCCGGGTCCATGGTCTCGACGTTCTGCCACGCAGGCGGAATGATCATACGCACGCCACGGAACAGGTCGATACCACCGGTGACCATCAGTTCGAGCATGTTGTCCATGCTGGAGGAGTCGGAGCCCACGCGGTTGACCAGCGGGCCAAGCTCTTCCAGGTCCATCAGATCGTTGGCGAACTTGGTGCGACGGGCCACGGCCCAGTTGCGGTTGCCGGTGATGGTGTTGATCTCGCCGTTGTGGGCGAGGAAGCGGAACGGCTGGGCCAACGGCCATTTCGGCAGGGTGTTGGTGGAGAAGCGCTGGTGGAACACGCAGATCGCAGTTTGCAGGCGCTCATCGCTCAGGTCCGGATAAAAGGCGGTGAGATCCGCCGGCATCATCAGGCCTTTGTAAATGATGGTCTTGTGGGAAAAGCTGCAGATGTAGTGATCGGTATCGGCAGCATTGAGCACCGACGAACGGCGACGCGAGGTGAACAGCTTGATCGCCATGTCCTGATCGCTCAGGCCATCGCCTGCGATGAACACTTGTTCGATCTGTGGCAGACGCTCCAGGGCCAGGCGGCCGAGCACGCTGGTGTCGATTGGCACTTTGCGCCAGCCGACCAGTTGCAGGCCGGCGGCGGCGATCTCGCGGTTCATGTTCTCGCGAGCGGCTTCGGCTTTGACCGGGTCCTGGTTGAAAAACACCATGCCCACGGCGTACTGCTTGGGCAGGTCGGCGGCAAAATGCTCTTTGGCGACAGCACGCAGGAATTGGTCGGGTTTTTGAATCAGCAAGCCACAACCGTCACCGGTCTTGCCGTCGGCGTTGATCCCACCGCGGTGGGTCATGCAGGTCAGGGCCTCGATGGCCGTTTGCAAAAGGGTATGGCTGGGCTCGCCCTGCATATGGGCTATCAGGCCGAAACCGCAGTTATCCTTGAATTCATCGGGTTGGTACAGACCTGCTTTCATAGACACTTTCTCACCAGGCTGCCTCTTATTTCGAGGCAAATTTCTTTTCAATTCAACCGGTTACCTTCCACGCCGAACGTACGCCGGCTTAGCGGGGGCAAAAGGGAGGTCATTGTACACACCGACACAGACGCTCACAAATTTAGCGACGAAATGTCGCAAATCTATGTCGCATTTATGAAAGGTTTAAAGCGATATGCTGTGCTAGTCAAAACTTTTTTAATTCTGACCGCTACGACTCAAAAGCTACTGTGGCGCAGACACCACAAAGCGCGCGGTCCTTGCGGGGGACTGCACGCCTTGCGATTGTTTTTTGAGGTGCCGGGAGGGCGGCCTGGGTAAGGCCGCCGGATCTTCAGCGAGTTGTTGCCAGTTCTTGTTGAACGCTGGCAACAGTGCGAGGCCAAGGTTTACCAGCCTGGACCTTCGCTGGCAAGGCTTTGATGGCCGAATCAGCTGCGGCGCGGCTTGGGAAGCTGCCATAGGTGATGACGTAGAGAGGCTTGCCGTTGAGCACTTTCTTGAAATAACGGTACTGGCCGCCCTGCTCTTTGACGAACGCCTGGGCGTTGGCCTCGGAGCTGGTGCCGAGGATTTGCACCACGAAGTTGCCGGTAGGCTGGCTGCTGTACCAGCTGCTGCCGGCGGCGCCGGCCTTGGCCACGGTGGCGGCGGGTTTTTCAGCAGGCTTGGCCGCAGGTGCGGGTGCCGGCTTGGCCACTGGCGCTGCGGGCTTGGCTGTCGCAACTGTCGGCGCCGGGGTCGGCTTGGCAACTGGCGCTACCGGTGCGGCAGGCGCTACCGGGGTTGCTGGCGTGCCAGCCGGTACGCCGGCTGGCGGCGCGGTGGTGGTCACGGTCGGCGGCGTGGCGCTGGAGCCTTCCACCGGCACGCCGTCGTCGCCTTCGGAGATGCCACCGGCTTCTTCGGCGAGCGGGCCACGCATTACAGGCTGACCAACCATCGGCAGGTTGGTCGGTTGGCCGGAGTTGGCGAACTCGACGTTCGGCGTGGGCTTGCCCAGTGGCAACTGCGCCTGCTCAGTTGGCGCGCCGGTCGTTGTCGGTGCTTTATTGCGACCCGGGATCAACCAGGCGGCGGCAACAGCGACCACGACAACGGCGGAAATAGCCAATACGTGCTTCTTAGGCATAGTGAACCCCATCTTTGGACGCTTGACCGCTGAGCGGCTGGCAATCATGGCTTCGATCATTGCATCGCGGGCAACCTGGTTGATGTTGCCAGGCCAGCCATCGGAGCTTTCGTGAATATCAGAGATCTGCGCAGCGGTGAAAAGTTCGATACCCGCCCCGGCGCCTTCAAGGCGTTGCGCCAGGTATTCGCGGGTTTCTTCCTCTTCGTAGGGCTGCAGCTCAATGACGTGGAACAGTTCCTGATCACCGCTGATCTGCTCCAGATCGGCGATCAACGACGACTCGCCAAACAGGAACACATGGGGGCGGCCTTCCGGCGTGCCCGCAGCAAGCGCCAGCAACGCTTCGAGGGCAGATTCGTCAAGCTGCTCGGCGTCGTCCACCAGCAGGTAGACTTCCTGGCCGGTCAGGCCCAGTTGCACCACCTGCTTTAGAATCGCGCTCGGCTCGGCATTGGCTACGTCCAGCGCCTGGGCCACCTGGCGCAGCACACCTGCAGCATCGCCGGCGCCACGGGCCGAGACCACCACACTCTGCACCGATTGCTTGTTAGTGCTGGCCACCAGCGCCTGGCGCAGCAAGGTCTTGCCGCTGCCCAACGGGCCGGTGACCACCAGCAGCAACTGGCTGTAGCGCGCGAGGTGATGCAACTGCCCAAGTACCGGCTTGCGCTGGGCGGGGAAGAATTTGAAACCCGGCACCCGTGGAGCGAAGGGGTCATGGCTCAAGTGATAATGGCCGAGGAACGCCTCGTCGGCATGCAAACTAGTCATCGGGATCTTATTAACCTTTAAGCTGGGCCAGGGCGCGGTAATCCGCTCCCAGCGTGGCCTGTAAAATCTCTTTCGGATAATCGTCGGTCACCACGGCTTCGCCCATGTGGCGCAACAGCACCAGTCGCAGTCGACCGTCGATCACTTTCTTGTCTATTGCCATATGTTCGAGGAAATCGGCCTCTGTCATCTCCGTCGGCGGGATGACCGGCAAACCGGCGCGCTGGAACAGGCGGATGCCACGATCGCGCTCCTGGGCGCTGATCCAGCCCAGGCGCTGCGACATTTCCAATGCCATCACAGTGCCAGCCGCCACGGCTTCCCCATGCAACCACACACCATAGCCCATGTGCGTTTCGATCGCATGGCCGAAGGTGTGGCCCAGGTTCAGGGTGGCGCGTACGCCAGACTCCCGTTCGTCGGCATTTACCACCAGCGCCTTGGCGGCGCAGGAGCGGGAAATCGCTTCGGTCAGGGCCACCTGGTCAAGTGCGCGCAGGGCATCTACGTGTTCTTCGAGCCAGGTCAGGAAGGGCTCGTCGCAGATCAACCCGTACTTGATGACTTCCGCCAGGCCCGCCGACAGCTCGCGCGGCGGCAGAGTGTTGAGGGTCGCGGTATCGATCAGTACGGCTTGGGGCTGGTAGAACGCACCGACCATGTTCTTGCCCAGCGGATGGTTGATACCGGTCTTGCCGCCTACCGACGAATCGACCTGGGACAACAGGGTGGTCGGCACCTGGATAAAATCCACGCCACGTTGGTAGCAGGCCGCGGCAAAACCGGCCATGTCGCCGATCACACCGCCGCCCAACGCGACTACGGTGGTTCGACGGTCATGGCGCGCAGTCAGCAGGCCATCAAAAATCAGTTGCAGGGTTTCCCAGTTCTTGTGCGCTTCGCCGTCAGGCAACACCACGGAGATCACCGAATACGCCGCAAGGCTGCGGCTCAGACGCTCAAGATACAACGGCGCGACCGTTTCGTTGGAGATGATCGCCACCTGCCGACCGGCAATATGCGGCGCAAGCAACTCGGACTTGTCCAACAGGCCTTCGCCAATGTGGATCGGGTAGCTGCGCTCGCCTAAATCGACCTTAAGTGTCTGCATGTGTCCCCGCGTTGAAGATATATTGACGACCGGCAACGCCGTGATCCGACACCGCCTGATAGCTCTACGCCATACCTCACAAGGTTATGGCGCGCCGCCGAGAATAGCGCATTTCGGGCCAGGCTTTAACGGGGCGGCAACCTTTGCAGGCGCTCAAGAATGTCGAGCACCACCATTCGCGGCGGCCGTTCATCGGTTTCCACCACCAGATCGGCGATTTCCCGATACAGCGGATCGCGCAGTGCCAGCAGGTCCCGCAAGGTTTTCGCCGGGTCGGCAGTGCGCAGCAACGGGCGATTGCGATCGCGGGCAGTGCGGCCCACCTGCTGTTCGACCGACGCGTGTAAATACACCACCCGACCACCGGCATGCAGCGCCCGACGGTTTTCATCGCGCATCACCGCGCCACCACCGGTTGCCAACACAACGCCATCGCAGCCGCACAGCTCAGCAATCATCGCCTGCTCACGGTCGCGAAAGCCCAGTTCGCCTTCCTTATCGAAGATCCATGGGATATTGGCACCCGTGCGCAATTCAATTTCCTTATCGGAGTCTTTGAATGGCAGGCGCAGCTCTTTGGCCAGCAAACGGCCGATGGTGCTCTTTCCAGCCCCCATCGGTCCTACAAGAATCAAATTTCGCACAGAATCAACGACTCACAGCAATCGCCTGGTTATTCATAATACGCGGAGTCAGGAATACCAGCAGCTCGGATTTTTTCTCCGCCAGCACATCGCGCCGGAAAAGGCGGCCAAGATACGGCACATCGCCCAAAAATGGCACTTTATCTACCACTTTGCTTTGGGTATTGGAGAAAACCCCACCAATGACGATGGTCTCGCCATCCCGGACCAGTACCTTGGCATTGACTTCGTTTTTCTTGATCGGCGGCACATCATTGAGCCGGTTCAGGTAGTCGGGCTCGTCCTTGGTGACCTTGACCGCCATGATCACGTGGTCATCGGGGGTGATCTGCGGCGTGACCTCCAGTGAAAGGGACGCTTCCTTGAACGACACCGAGGTAGCGCCCTGGGAGGTGGACTCCTGATAGGGAATCTCGGTGCCCTTGAGGATGCGTGCGGTCTCTTTATCGGACGTGACCACCTTGGGCTGCGAAACGATTTCGCCATTGCCGCTTTTCTCCATCGCCGTCAGCTCAAGATCCAGCAACAGGTTGTCGGTAATGTAGGCGATGCCCAGCCCCGACGTACCGGTCAGCGAACCCAGGTCGACGAAGGGTGAACTGGGCGGGTTTGCCGGGGGCTCGGCGCCGTCCGCCAGGGGTTTTGAAATACCCCCCGCACCCCAGTTGCCGCGGCTGAGCCGCCCACCCCAGCGCACGCCCAGGCTTTTGTCGTAGTCGACATTGGCCTCAACGATTCGCGCCTCGATCATCACCTGGCGTACCGGGATATCCAGTTGCGCCACGATGCGCCGCAGCTCTTCGAGGCGCTCGCCGGTCTGGTAGGCGATGATGTTGTTGGTGCGGTCATCCACGGCCACCGAGCCGCGCTCATCCGTGGCACCCTCAAATCCGGTCATCGACTGGAATAGCTTGGCCAGGTCCGCAGCCTTGGCGTAATTGACCTGCAATAACTCTCGACGCAACGGTGCCAGCTCGGCCATCTGCTTGCGCGACTCCAGCACCAGCAGTTCGCGAGCGGCCAATTCATCGGCGGGCGCCACCAGCAACACGCCGGCCTGCACCCGTTTGTCCAGGCCCTTGGTTTGCAGCACCAGGTCCAGCGCCTGATCCCAGGGCACATTTTTGAGCCGCAGGGTGATCGAACCCTGTACCTCGTCGCTGGTCACCAGGTTGAGCCCGGCGACATCGGCGATTTGCTGCAATACCGCGCGCAGGTCGATGTCCTGGAAATTGAGGGTCAATTTTTCGCCCGTATAGCTGGCCGGCAAGGCACGGTCAGGCGGCGGCAGGTGGATCAGGTCCGGGCGATTGGGCACAGCGGCAGCCATCGGTGCCGTAAACGCTATCCATAGCGCCACACCGAAGGACGAGAAAGTCCTTTTCATTGTTTGATTCCATTATGAGTTGACGTTCAGCACCAGGGTTCGCGGGCGCTCCAGCCATGCGCCCTGGTCATCGGGGAACAGCTCGACCAATTCGATATAACCGTCTTGAATGGCCGTGACCTGGCCGTGGTCCGGCCCAAGGTAATCACCGACCGCCAGGCGATGCACCAATGATCCCGCACGCAGCAAGGCGAAAGCCTGCACGCCATTGGACAGTGTGCCGACCATTTCGAACTGATCGATGCTCATGCCCTCCAGCAGCCCCCGTGATCGGGTGAGATCCGGCGAAAGCGCCGGCCGACCGGGCACGCGGGCGGCCTGCAAGGTGGGCGACCGGAACGGATCGCGCAGGGTTGAAGGGTCATAGACAAATCGCGGGCCTGGCTCAAGGGCCTGGAGGGCCTGGCCGCTTGGAATGGCGCCCCGATAAGTCTTGGCCACCATTTCCAGACGCAGCAAGGCACCCTCAGGCCGAAGCGTGACATCCTGTACGGTGACGACCCGCCGCAGCCCAGCCAAGGCACTGACGAACGCCGCCAGGTCGTGGTAGGCCCCGGTCGCGCCCATCTGCACAGGTTGCTCGGTGTAGAGTTGACGGGGCTCTTCTTCCAGCAGCGTGATGCCCTCGACCCATACACCATTGGCAACCGCCAGTCGGGCAACATCTTCGAGCAAGCCAGGCACTTCGGACTCTGCGGGCAACTGCCGCAGAAGGCCCACGAACTTATCCTCCATTGCGCGCAAATGTTCGGTACGCGCCTCAAGGCTGGTAGCCAACTGTGTTTTTTCTGCAAGCTGCTGTTGCAGTGCATGTCCCCGCGCCTCGCCCCCCTGCAAGCGTTCCCGCGACGGGCTCAGGTACAAAACCTCACCCACCAGCAGCACCAGGCCGACCAGCAAGCAGCCGAGCAGGACCCGGTAGGGCAATGGCCATTTGGCAGCGTTATGGGAGAGCGTGGAAACGTCGAGCCTGGGCAGGCTCATGGTTGCGCCTCGACGGTTTCCCCCTGGCGCACCATCAGCTGAAACTCACTTTCGCCGCGCTCGCCTTCGGCCTGCACGCGCTGCAGACGAGTCGCATGAGCCCCTTGCGTGGCCTCGAGCCGACGCATCAACTGGGCGATATCCTGGTGGCTTTCAGCACTGCCGCGGATACTGATGGTATCGCCGTTCGCCACCACCTCATGCAGATGTACGCCCTCGGGCACTGCGCGAGCTAACTGATCGAACAGCCGGGCACCGGAAGAGCGGGCATCGTGCAGATCCTGCACGACCTTCATGCGTTCGGCCAATTGCTGGCTGCGCTCCTGCAGGTCGTCGATGGTCCTGATCCGTGAATCTTGTACGGCAATGTCCTCACCCAGGCGATTGTTGCGGCTTACCTGTCGGTCTATCGCCTGGTCGATCACCTGATCAGCCAACCAAACTGCGGCCAGCGCCACACAGACAAACGCCAGCATCAGCATCAGGAAATATCTGCGTCTGCGTTCCGCCAGCGCCTGGCGCCAAGGCAAAAGATTGATTCGTATCATCCAGCGAAACTCCTCAGGGCCAACCCGCAAGCCACTCCCATCCCTTGGGCATCCACGGCCCATTGTGCGCCATCGACTCGATGACCCGGCGCGAAGCTGGCAAAATCCTGACGGCAAGCGCGCTCCAATGCAAACTCTTCCACATCTACCACCCGCAGCACCAGCCCCGCCAGGGACAAAACCGCTTCACGCGCCTCGACCTGCTCGCGCAGGCATGCCACCAACATCACTTGGACCCATTGTGCCCCCTGGGCCGACGGCCCCTGGACCTGAAAGTCGATGGCCACCTCATCCAGTGGGTAGGGAATGAACTGGTCGGCGTCCATCTGGATCTTCCAGGCCATTTCCTCGTCGCTGAGGCCTGCGTCCATTTCGATCAACCGCGTGATCACCGAAGGGCCCGTAACCGCCACGGCGGCGCATCGGGCCGAAGGCCGCAAGCGCGATAAGGCCTGCTGCAATGCCCGCCCCACGCCTTCAAGGTCCAATAGGGTACCGTCGACCACCGAATGGGCCGGCAGCGCCTGGGTCACGTAGCCCTGGACGCTGAAACCGCCCGCTGAGCGGCCCAGCTCGATCAGCCTGATGCTGCTGTCGTTGATATCGACGCCCAGGACGGTGTCGACTTTTTGCCTGAAAAATCCCTTTCCCATAAAACTCCCTAAAACTTTCCCTGTCATACCGGCTGCCATATCGCCTGATTGCTGCCAGGCGCCCTGCATTCGGTCGGCTTGTTCGAGGCACGTGAATGACGCCCGAAGCCGAAAAATGCTTTAATGCCCAGCGTTTTTTTCCGCTTTTATCTGCTGCCCGGGTCGAACCATTGGTTGCCATGCATGACCCGACGCGTAACTCATTCTTTTCTCTGGAAATCCAAAAGCCTTGATTCGTCTGCTGAAGTTTTTCGGGTACTCCATTGTCGCCATCGTCTGCGGGCTGCTGCTCGTACTCAGCGGGGCCTACCTCTACCTTAGTCCGGGTTTGCCTTCCGTAGAGGCCCTCAGAAGTATCCAGTTGCAGATTCCTTTGCGGGTCTACAGCAGCGATGAAAAACTGATCGCGGAGTTTGGCGAAATGCGCCGAACACCGATCCGTTTCGCCGATATTCCGCCCAATTTCATCAGCGCCTTGCTGTCGGCTGAAGACGACAATTTCGCCAACCACTACGGCGTCGATCCCAGCAGCCTGGTGCGTGCGGCCACACAGCTGGTAAAAAGCGGACACATTCAATCCGGCGGCAGCACCATCACCATGCAGGTGGCGAAGAACTTCTTCCTCACCAGCGAGCGCAGTTTTTCCCGCAAGGCCACCGAGATCCTGCTGGCGTTGCAGATCGAACGTCAGCTGACCAAGGACGAAATCCTTGAGCTGTACGTCAACAAGATCTACCTGGGCAACCGCGCCTACGGCATCGAGGCCGCCTCCCAGGTTTACTATGGCAAGTCGATCCGCGACGCCAGCCTGGCGCAGATGGCCATGATTGCCGGCCTGCCCAAGGCCCCGTCGCGCTTTAACCCGCTGGCCAACCCGGCGCGCAGTAAAGAGCGGCGCGACTGGATCCTGGGGCGCATGTACAAGCTGGGCAAGATCGACCAGGCCGCCTACGAAAGCGCTGTAGCCGAGCCGCTGAACGCCAGTTATCACGTGCCGACGCCGGAAGTGAATGCGCCGTATATCGCCGAAATGGCCCGCGCCGAGATGGTCGGCCGCTATGGCAGCGACGCCTACACTGAAGGCTTCCGGGTGACCACGACGGTTCCGAGCAATTTGCAGGAAATCGCCAACCACTCGGTGCACGAAGGCCTGATCACCTACGACCAGCGTCACGGCTACCGCGGTCCCGAATCGCGCCAGCCCGGCAAGACCCTGAGTGCCTGGACCACCGAGCTGGGCAAGCAGCGCTCGATCAGCGGTCTGGAACCGGCCATTGTCATCCAAGTAATGAAAGACGGCATACAGGTGCTGACCCGCACCGGCGAGGCCCATGTGGCTTGGGACAGCATGAAATGGGCGCGCCCATTCCTGAATACCAACAGCATGGGGCCAATGCCCAAGCAGCCGTCCGACGTGGCCCAGGTGGGCGATTTGATCCGTGTGCAACGCCAGACGGATGACAGCCTCAAGTTCAGCCAGGTCCCGGTCGCCCAGGGCGCCCTGGTGTCCCTGGACCCGCAGAACGGTGCGATCCGTGCATTGGTCGGCGGCTTTGCCTTCGAGCAGAGCAACTACAACCGCGCCACCCAGGCCAAGCGCCAGCCGGGTTCGAGCTTCAAGCCATTCGTCTACAGCGCCGCGCTGGACAACGGCTACACCGCCGCCAGCCTGGTCAACGACGCGCCGATCGTGTTTGTCGATGAATACCTGGACAAGGTCTGGCGCCCGAAGAACGACACCAACACCTTCCTCGGCCCGATCCGTATCCGCGAGGCCCTGTACAAGTCGCGCAACCTGGTGTCGATCCGACTGTTGCAGGCAATGGGCGTGGGCAAGACCATCGACTACATGACGCGCTTTGGCTTCGCCAAGTCCGACCTGCCGCCGAACCTGTCCCTGGCCCTGGGCACCGCGACCCTCACACCAATGGAGATTGCCACCGGCTGGAGCACCTTTGCCAACGGCGGCTACAAAATCACACCCTACCTGATCGACAAGATCGAGAGCCGCAACGGCGACACGCTGTTCACTGCCAACCCACCGCGAGTGCCGGGCGACGTGGTCAATGGGGTGGCAGCGACCGATGGTCTCGCGGCACCAGGCAATGGCGGCATCACCATCGAGCCGGCGCCAGGCACCACGCCTGCGGCAACCGCCCCCGCGACCGCCGAACCGCAAGCCCCGGCCGTTGCCGAGCGCATCGTGGATGGCCGTACCACCTATATTCTTAACAGCATCCTGCAAGACGTGATCAAGAAGGGCACTGGCCGCCGTGCCCTGGCCCTAGGCCGTGCGGACATCGCCGGCAAGACGGGTACCACCAACGAATCCAAGGACGCCTGGTTCTCCGGTTATAACGGCGACTACGTGACCACCGTATGGACCGGCTACGACCAGCCTGAAAGCCTGGGCCGCCGTGAGTTTGGCGGCACCGTCGCGCTGCCGATCTGGATGAGCTACATGGGCGCGGCCTTGAAGGATAAGCCTTTGCACACCCAGCCGGAGCCGGAAGGCATCCTCAGCCTGCGCATTGATCCGATCAGTGGCCGTGCGGCTTCGCCGAGTACGCCGAATGCGTACTTCGAGCTGTTCAAGAGTGAAGACACGCCACCATCGGTCAACGAGCTGGGCAACGGGGTTGTACCAGGCAGCCCGCTGCCGGCGGATGAAGGTGCGCCGATCGATTTGTTCTGACCCGATCCAAGACGCAACATAGATCCAAATGTGGGAGGGGGCTTGCTCCCGATGGCGGACTGTCAGTCAATGAATATGGCGACTGATACACCGCCATCGGGAGTAAGCCCCCTCCCACATTTGACCTCTATCGGCTTCAAGAGAATTGCCATAAAAAAGCCCCGACTCATTCGAGCCGGGGCTTTTTGTTGGTGCGCTACAACAGCTTAGCCGTTGAACACATCATCCACGCTTTGCAGCGGGTAGTTCTTAGGATACGGCAGGGTCGCCACGCCGGTCTCGATGGCGGCCTTGGCCACGGCATCGGAGATCAGGGTGATCAGGCGCTTATCCATTGGTTTCGGGATGATGTACTCACGACCGAATTCCAGCTTGGCACCACCGTAGGCGTCGCAGACGTCCTGAGGCACTGGCAGCTTGGCCAGTTCACGCAGGGCGTTGGCGGCGGCCACTTTCATTTCTTCGTTGATGCGCTTGGCGCGTACGTCCAGGGCACCACGGAAGATGAACGGGAAGCCCAGGACGTTGTTGACCTGGTTCGGGTAGTCCGAACGACCGGTGGCCATGATCACGTCGCTGCGGGTGGCGTGGGCCAGCTCTGGCGAGATTTCCGGATCCGGGTTGGAGCAGGCGAACACGATCGGGTTCGGTGCCATGGACTTCAGGCCTTCGGCGCTCAGCAGGTTCGGGCCGGACAGGCCGACGAACACGTCGGCGCCGTCGAGGGCGTCAGCCAGGGTGCGCTTGGAGGACGGATGGGCAAACATCGCCTTGTACTGGTTCAGGTCGGTACGCTCGGACTGGATCACGCCCTTGCTGTCGACCATGTAGATGTTTTCCAGCTTGGCACCCATGCTGATGATCAGTTTCATGCAGGAAATGGCTGCTGCACCGGCGCCCAGGCAGACAATCTTCGCCTCGCCCAGGGTTTTGCCAGCGATTTCCAGGGCGTTGATCATGCCGGCTGCGGTAACGATCGCAGTGCCGTGCTGGTCATCGTGGAATACCGGAATGTCGCACTGTTCGATCAGGGCCTTTTCGATCTCGAAGCACTCAGGTGCCTTGATGTCTTCCAGGTTGATGCCACCGAACGTGATGGAAATGCGCTTGACCGTGTCGATGAACGCCTGCGGGCTTTCGGAGTCAACTTCGATGTCGAAAACGTCAATGCCGGCAAAGCGCTTGAACAGCACGCCTTTACCTTCCATGACTGGCTTGGATGCCAATGGGCCGAGGTTACCCAGGCCAAGGATCGCGGTGCCATCGGAAATCACTGCAACCAGGTTGCCTTTGCCGGTGTACTTGTACGCCAGTTCTGGGTCACGGGCGATTTCACGTACGGGCTCGGCAACACCAGGGCTGTAGGCCAGCGACAGGTCGCGAGCAGTGGCAGTGGCTTTGGTGAGCTCTACACTCAGCTTTCCTGGACGAGGATGGGCATGATATTCGAGAGCGGCAGTTTTCAAATCAGACATATCGGCATTCCGCTTTTACTGTTGGTCGACGGACCGCCGAGGATACGCGCGTAGCAATTTACCTACAAGACTGGGCAGTCACAGGTGTCAAGCGCCCTGGGCTACGACTTTTGGCCAAGAGCCGCGGGATACAAGGGCTCAACTGTTCACAATCGAAATAAAAAATGTCTACAATTTTTTATTCAAGGTGCTGATTTCAGCATGCTGGGGTCGGTCAATGGCAGCAGCCAGCGTGACTGGCCCTTTTTCAGACCGCCGCTTCGCGAGCGATCCTGCACCCAGCCGCGCGCCTCGAGGGTGCGGCCTTGCAGACCTTTGAGCAGGGCCGCGTCGAAACGACTGATCAGATTGGGTGCAATACGTAATACCAGCGAACCCTGCAATTCAATCCAGATTCCGCCGCGATTGCGCTCGATCGTGGTAACCCGGCCAGTGACCAGGGCAAACCCGGACTGCTTGAGTTGCGCCACGGACTGCACCGGCGATTGGCGCCATAGGCCGAGTCGCGCTTGGCGGGCGCTGTTTTCGGCGGCCTGCTGGCAGGCGACCAAGTCCACATTCGGCACCACGCCCACCTGGAAACCCAGGCCCTCGCCCAACAATTGCGCCTCCAGGTTCTCACCGTTGGCGCCGTAAAGGTGGGCCAGGGTACGACCGTAGTGATCCTTGCCCTCGCGCCCCGGCACCAGACCGACACGCCCATCACTGGCCCGCACCAGCGCCTGTAGACGCTGGCGGGCGGCGACGGCAAATGGTTCGTCGGTGCGCCCCTTCTTGGCGGTTTCCGGCGCATTGAGGCCAATCATGCGCACGCTGCGGCCATCCTTGAGGCGCACGGTGTCGCCGTCCACCACTCGCTGCACCTCGACACGCACCACAGCGGCCGGTGCGGGGCAGAACGCTTCGGCCCGGGCGGTCGCCAGCCAAATCCCTGGCACAAAAAAGGCGCCCACAAGGGGCGCCTTTTTCAACAGCTGGCAAAAGCCCATAAGGCTCTTGAACCTTACTCTGCTGGAGTAGCAGCAGCAGGCTTCTTGCCGAAAGCACCAAAGCGATCTGCGAAGCGCTGTACACGGCCGCCGGTGTCCAGAGTTTTCTGCTTACCGGTGTAGAACGGGTGGCACTCGTTGCATACGTCAGTACCCAGTGGCTTGCACAGGTTCGAACGGGTTTCGAACTTGTTGCCGCAGCTGCAGGTGACTTCGATGGTTTCGTACGCTGGATGGATATCGGCTTTCATGGCACTTCCTCGGGCTAGCGTGCCGCCACTCGACACTATTGTCGAATACCGCACGTAATTAGGCCGCGGATTCTACCAGACCTTTCTAAACGCGCAAGCGGCAACACTATTTGCTTGTAAAGATAAAAGCGCCTTTCATCAGAAAACCGTGGCATACCCAAGCCCTTCCCTCTCTGCTAGGCTCGCGTCCCTGCACCACCGCCTGCCTTTATATGAGACCCCTCGCGTGCCCGACGCCATTTTGCGCCTAGCCCTGCCCTCGCCCCTGCGCCGCCTGTTCGATTACCGGGCTCCGGCCGGCGTGCTGCGGGCGCAGTTGCGGCCAGGCATGCGCGTGCGCGTGCCGTTTGGGCGGCGTGAGATGATCGGCATTCTGGTGGAGGTCACCGATCACAGCGAAGTCCCGGCGGAGAAACTCAAGCCGGCGCTGGCCATCCTCGACGCCACGCCACCGCTGCCGCCCGAGCTGTTCAAGCTGTGCCTGTGGACCGCTCAGTATTACCAGCACAGCCTGGGCGACACCTTGAGTTGGGCGCTGCCGGTGCTGCTGCGCCAGGGCGAACTGGCAGAAGCACGCCAGGAGCGCTTCTGGTCGATGACGCCTGGCGCGCGCCTGGACGACCCACGCATCGCCCGCGCCCCGCGCCAGCGTGAAGCCCTGGCCACCTTGGCCCAGCATCCCCATGGCGTCGCCCATCAGCTGTTAAGCAAGCTGATGCTGAGCAAAGACAGCCTCGACCTGCTGTTGGCCAAGGGCCTGGTGCAGGTGGAAATCCGCAAGCACGCTCCGGACCCGCGCCACGAACACTGGCTGGCCCAACCGGAATTGCCGCTGAACCCCGAGCAACGCGCCGCGTACGAGGCAATTCGCGCAGGGTTCGACAGCTTCCATGCGTTCCTGCTGGCCGGCGTCACCGGCAGTGGCAAGACCGAAGTGTATCTGCAACTGATCCGCGAAACCCTGCAGGCCGGCAAGCAGGCGCTGGTGCTGATCCCCGAGATCAACCTGGGCCCACAGACCCTGGCGCGTTTCGAACAGCGCTTCAACGCCCGCATTGCCCTGGTGCACTCGGCGGTCAATGACCGTGAGCGCCTGGAGTCGTGGCTGGCGGCGCGGGACGGTGAGGCCGACATTATTATCGGCACCCGTTCGGCGCTGTTCACCCCGATGAAGAACCCCGGGCTGATCATCATCGACGAGGAGCACGACGGTTCCTATAAACAGCAGGAAGGCCTGCGCTACCACGCCCGCGACCTGGCACTGGTGCGCGCACGCCAGGAAGACATCCCGATTGTGCTGGGTTCGGCCACACCATCCCTGGAAAGCCTGCACAACGCCTACACCGGCCGTTACGGCCTGCTACGCCTGAACGAGCGCGCCGGCGGCGCCAAGCAACCACGCTTCCTGCGCCTGGACGTAAAGAGCCGCCCGCTGGACAGTGGTATCTCCGGTCCGATGCAACAGGCCATCGGCCAGACCCTTGCCGCCGGCCAGCAGGTGTTGGTGTTTCTCAATCGCCGCGGCTTTGCCCCCACACTGCTGTGCCATGACTGCGGCTGGATGTCCGGATGCGAACGCTGCGATGCACGCATGACCGTGCACCAGCGCTATGGCGAACTGCGTTGCCACCACTGCGGCCATGTGGAACGGGTGCCGCGCCATTGTCCGCAGTGCGGCAAGGTGGATCTGCGCCCGGTAGGGGCTGGCACCGAGCGCGCCGAGGAGCGCCTGGGCATTCTGTTTCCGGATTACCCGGTGCTGCGGGTCGACCGCGACAGCACCTCGCGCAAAGACGCGATGAACCAGTTGTTCGCCACCATCCAGAAAGGTCAGCCGTGCATCCTGGTGGGCACGCAGATGCTTGCCAAAGGGCATCACTTCCCACGGGTGACCCTGGTGTCGATCCTGGATGCCGACGGCGGGTTGTTCTCTGGGGATTTCCGCGCCAGCGAACGCATGGCGCAGTTGATCGTGCAGGTGGCAGGGCGCGCCGGACGGGCCGAAGAGCCGGGCAAGGTGATTATCCAGACGCACCTGGCCGACCATCCATTACTGATTCAGCTGACGGAACAAGGCTACTTCGCCTTCGCCGAGCAGGCCTTGAGTGAACGCCGCGCCGCTGGCCTGCCGCCCTTTGCACACCTGGCGTTGTTGCGTGCCGAGGCGCATAAGCCGGGACAAGCCGAAGGTTTCCTGGATGAAGCTTGCAGTACCGCCGAACGTTTGCTGGGTGAATTGAGTCTGAGCGGCATCGAATTGCTCGGGCCGGTACCCGCGCCCATGGAGCGTCGCGCCGGACGTTATCGCGCTCAGCTACTCTTGCAGGCAACCTCCCGTGCGCCGCTGCATCGGTTATTAAGTCGCTGGATGCTTGAGCTGGAGCAAATGCCCAGCGGCCGACAAGTGCGATGGTCACTGGATGTAGACCCTGTAGATTTGTACTGATCCACCCAACACTGTAGGAGCGAGCTTGCTCGCGAAAAACTCAAGAACACCGCGTTAAATCAGGAAGCCCGCGTTATCGTTGACGATTTTCGCGAGCAAGCTCGCTCCTACAAACTGCTCCACAGGTCCGGAACGGTTGGCAAGCCCGCCCTCGCCACGGATAATGCCGAGTTTTTCCACCTGCGCATCGCGCGCCGCCGCTTGCGGTCGAAAGAGAACACCATGAAAGACACCATTCGCCAGCTGATCCAACAAGCCCTCACCCAACTCGTCAACGAAGGTGTGTTGCCTGAAGGCCTGTCGCCGGCGATCCAGGTGGAGAACACCCGCGACAAGACCCACGGCGACTTCGCCAGCAATATCGCGATGATGCTGTCCAAGCCGGCCGGTATGAAACCCCGCGACCTGGCGGAAAAAATCATTGCCGCGCTGCCGGCTGACGCCAGTGTCACCAAGGCCGAAATCGCCGGCCCGGGCTTTATCAATTTCTTCCAGAACACCCAGGCCCTGGCGTCGCGCCTGGACGCTGCCCTGGCCGACGCCAACATCGGCGCGCACAAGGCTGGTGCTGCCCAGCGCGTGGTCATCGACCTGTCGGCGCCGAACCTGGCCAAGGAAATGCACGTTGGCCACCTGCGCTCCACCATCATCGGTGACGGCGTGGCCCGGGTCCTGGAGTTCCTCGGCGATACGGTGATCCGCCAGAACCATGTGGGCGACTGGGGCACCCAGTTCGGCATGCTGATGGCCTACCTGCAGGAAAACCCGATCACCAGCAACGAGTTGGCCGACCTGGAAAACTTCTACCGCGCCGCCAAGAAGCGTTTCGACGAATCCGAAGAGTTCGCCGACCGCGCCCGTGGCCTGGTGGTCAAGCTGCAAGCGGGCGATGAGGAGTGCCTGGCGCTGTGGAACCGCTTCCGGGAAATCTCCCTGTCCCACTGCCAGGAAATCTACGAGCTGCTCAACGTGAAACTGACCATGGCCGACGTGATGGGCGAAAGCGCCTACAACGACGACCTGATCAACGTAGTCAACGACCTCAAGGCCAGGGGCCTGCTGGTGGAGAGCAACGGCGCGCAGTGCGTGTTCCTTGAAGAATTCAAGACCGCCGACGGCGAACCGCTGCCGGTGATCATCGTCAAGGCCGATGGCGGCTACCTCTACGCCACCACCGACCTGGCCGCCGTGCGCTATCGCAGCGGCGTGCTCAAGGCCGACCGTGCGCTGTACTTCGTTGACCAGCGCCAGGCCCTGCACTTCCAGCAAGTGTTCGAAGTGGCCCGCCGTGCCGGTTTCGTCACCCACCCGATGCATATGGAACACATGGGTTTCGGCACCATGAACGGCGCCGATGGCCGCCCGTTCAAGACCCGCGACGGCGGCACCGTGAAGCTGATCGACCTGCTCACCGAGGCCCAGGAACGTGCCTACAACCTGGTGAAGGAAAAGAACCCGGAATTGGCCGAGGCCGACCTGCGCAACATCGCCCGCGTGGTAGGCATTGGCGCGGTGAAATATGCCGACCTGTCCAAACACCGCACCAGCGACTACAGCTTCAACTTCGACCTGATGCTCAATTTCGAAGGCAACACCGCGCCGTACCTGCTGTACGCCTACACCCGCGTGGCGGGTGTGTTCCGCAAGCTGGGCAAGGACTTCAGCGAAGTCGAAGGCCAGATCGTGCTGGATGCCGCCCATGAACAGGAACTGGCCGCCAAGCTGGCGCAGTTCGGCGAAGTGCTCAACAGCGTCGGCGAGAAAGGCACACCGCATATCCTGTGCACCTATTTGTACGAAGTGGCCGGGTTGTTCTCCAGTTTCTACGAGAACTGCCCGATCCTGACCGCCGACGACGAAGCCCAGAAACAAAGTCGCCTGCGCCTCGCCGCCCTGGCTGGACGCACCCTCAAGCAAGGCCTGGAACTCTTGGGCCTGGAAACTCTGGAGCGTATGTAAGTTGGCTGCCAAGAAAAAACCTGCACCCAAGCGCGGCGCCAGCCGCTACCAGGCCCCGGCGAAACAGCCGATTCCGGGCTGGCTGTGGATGGCTATCGGCCTCACGGTCGGTGCATTCATCGTATTTTTGATGAAGCTTGAACCCGGTCAGGGCGATGACGTCAAGCGCGTCAAACAGGAGCAGCAGAAAGCCACAAAAATCGCCGAGGCCAACAAGACCGCGCCGAGCCCGACTGCACCGGTGAAGCCAAAGTACGACTTCTACACCCTGCTGCCGGAATCGGAAGTGATCGTGCCACCCGAGGCCGTGCCGGAGAAAACCCTGCCGACGCCGCAAGTGCCAACCACGCCGGTGACACCTGCGGAAGCCGCGAAAATCGACACGGCCCGGGCCCAGGCTGCACTGGCCGGGATCACGCCGCCACCACCACCGCCGGTCGCTGCCACCAAGGCCGCGCCGGTGACCAAGTTCTTCCTGCAGGCGGGCTCGTTCCCGAAACAGGCGGATGCCGATCGCGTGCGTGCGCAGATCATCCTGTTGGGCCAGTCGGTGACGGTGGAATCCGGCACGGTGAAGGAAGCGACCTGGTATCGCGTATTGGTAGGGCCGTTCAGCAACCGTGAGCAATTAACCGTGGCGCAGAAACAATTGGCTGGCGCCGGGTTCAGCAACCTGTTGTTACAACAGCGCCAGAGTCGCTGATTCCGAAGGCATAGCAGGACTAATGTGGGAGGGGGCTTGCTTCCAATGGCGGTGGACCAGTCAGCATATCCGGCGACTGATACACCGCCATCGGGAGCAAGCCCCCTCCCACATTTGGTTTTGCGGTGTTCTTGGATAGGTGTCGGATCAATAACACCGCTCGTCCGCACACCGGTCCTACGGTTGAAATCCCCACCGCCACCCCCATATGAGTTTCCATCAGGGCATTTTCGCCCCGCTGCGTGGAGACTCTCCCCTTGACCACCATCGTTTCAGTACGTCGCCACGGCAAAGTTGTCATGGGCGGCGACGGCCAGGTTTCCCTGGGCAACACCGTGATGAAAGGCAACGCGAAAAAAGTGCGTCGCCTGTACCACGGCCAGGTACTTGCCGGTTTCGCAGGCGCTACCGCCGACGCCTTTACCCTCTTCGAACGCTTCGAAGGCCAGCTTGAGAAACATCAGGGCCACCTGGTGCGCGCCGCTGTCGAACTGGCCAAGGAATGGCGCACCGACCGCTCCCTCAGCCGCCTTGAAGCCATGCTTGCCGTCGCCAACAAAGACGCTTCCCTGATCATCACCGGCAATGGCGACGTGGTAGAACCTGAGCACGGCTTGATCGCCATGGGTTCCGGCGGTGGCTACGCCCAGGCTGCGGCCAGTGCGTTGCTGAAGAAAACCGACCTGTCGGCCCGGGAAATCGTCGAGACCGCCCTGGGCATCGCCGGCGATATCTGCGTGTTCACCAACCACAACCAGACCATTGAGGAGCAGGACCTCGCCGAGTAAGCCTTAGGCTTATTCTCGCTTGAGGCCGCCAAACAACTATGTCCATGACTCCCCGCGAAATCGTCCATGAACTCAATCGCCATATCATCGGCCAGGACGATGCCAAGCGCGCCGTTGCCATCGCCCTGCGTAACCGCTGGCGCCGGATGCAACTGCCGGAAGAACTGCGCGTTGAAGTAACGCCCAAGAACATCCTGATGATCGGCCCGACCGGTGTCGGTAAAACCGAAATCGCCCGACGTCTGGCCAAGTTGGCCAATGCCCCGTTCATCAAGGTGGAAGCGACCAAATTCACCGAAGTCGGCTATGTGGGCCGCGACGTCGAGTCGATCATTCGTGACCTGGCCGATGCTGCCCTGAAGATGCTGCGCGAACAGGAAGTGACCAAGGTCAGCCACCGCGCCGAAGATGCCGCTGAAGAACGCATCCTCGATGCCCTGCTGCCACCGGCACGCATGGGTTTCAACGAAGACGCCGCATCGTCCTCGGATTCCAACACCCGCCAACTGTTCCGCAAGCGTCTGCGTGAAGGCCAGCTGGATGACAAGGAAATCGAGATCGAAGTGGCCGAAGTGTCCGGTGTGGATATTTCCGCTCCGCCGGGCATGGAAGAAATGACCAGCCAGTTGCAGAACCTGTTCGCCAACATGGGCAAGGGCAAGAAGAAGAGCCGCAAGCTCAAGGTCAAGGAAGCGCTCAAGCTGGTGCGCGACGAAGAAGCCGGGCGCCTGGTCAATGAGGAAGAACTCAAGGCCAAGGCACTGGAAGCCGTTGAGCAGCATGGCATCGTGTTTATCGATGAGATCGATAAGGTGGCCAAGCGCGGCAACTCCGGCGGCGTCGATGTCTCCCGTGAAGGCGTGCAGCGCGACCTGCTGCCGCTGATCGAGGGATGCACAGTCAACACCAAGCTGGGCATGGTCAAGACCGACCACATCCTGTTTATTGCCTCCGGCGCCTTCCACCTGAGCAAGCCAAGCGACCTGGTGCCCGAGCTGCAAGGCCGCCTGCCGATTCGCGTGGAACTCAAGGCGCTGACCCCGGGCGACTTCGAGCGCATCCTCAGCGAACCCCACGCATCGCTCACCGAGCAATACCGTGAGCTGCTGAAAACCGAGGGCCTGGGTATCGAGTTCCAGGCCGACGGCATCAAGCGTTTGGCGGAAATCGCCTGGCAGGTCAACGAGAAGACCGAGAACATTGGTGCCCGTCGCCTGCATACCCTGCTTGAGCGCCTGCTTGAGGAAGTGTCGTTCAGTGCTGGTGACATGGCCGGTGCGCAGAATGGCGAAGCGATCCAGATCGATGCTGACTACGTCAACAGCCACCTGGGCGAATTGGCGCAGAACGAAGATCTGTCGCGGTATATTCTGTAAAACTCACACCGAACTGCTTTGCTTCAAATGTGAGAGGGGGCTTGCTCCCGATGGCGGTGTATCAGTATCAGATGAGCTGACTGACACACCGCCATCGGGAGCAAGCCCCCTCCCACATTTAAGCCGGTTTATTCAGGAGCATCCCATATGGCCAAGTTTCCTAGCGCAGTAAACCTGCATAAAACCTCCAATACCCTTGGCCTGACTTACGGTCCGGATGAAACCTACCAACTGCCCGCCGAATTCCTGCGGGTGCACTCGCCTTCCGCCGAGGTCCAGGGCCACGGCAAACCCATCCTGCAATTCGGCAAGCTCAACGTCAGGTTGAACAAGGTCGAACCGGCCGGCCAGTACGCACTGAAATTGACCTTCGACGACGGCCATGACAGTGGACTGTTCACCTGGGACTACCTCTACCAACTGGCCGTACGTCAGGACGCACTGTGGAGCGATTACCTGGCCGAGCTCAAAGCGGCCGGAAAAACCCGCGACCCGAACCAGTCGGTCGTGCGGCTGATGCTCTAGCCCAGGCGTCTTGCTCTTTAGAGGGCATTTTCTAATTTCATCTGCTTGAATGCCCTGTCGCGAGGCCAATGATCGGCCTGCTTGCGAAAAAAAATAAACTCGGGTAACCAATGGAACTGGCAAGTTCCCTGCATTTGACGATGCGGTATCAACGGTCACCCGGGTCGCAGTACCAGGCTGGTGTCGTGTATCGAAATTGGGTGCGCAGCAATCGCCGGTACTCGTCTTTCGGACAATGGAGCGTCGTAGATGAGTAACAAGAATAACGATGACTTGAAACGCCAGGCGTCGGAAAACACCTTGGGGCTGAACCCGATCATCGCGTTACGCAAAAAGGATTTATTGGCCTCGGCCAGGATGGTGCTGACCCAAGCCATCAAGCAACCGTTGCACAGCGTCAAGCACGTCGCCCACTTTGGCGTCGAATTGAAGAATGTGATGTTCGGCAAATCCCCACTGGTACCCGAGGGCGACGACCGTCGCTTCAACGACCCGGCCTGGAGCCAGAACCCGCTCTACAAACGCTACCTGCAGACTTACCTGGCGTGGCGCAAGGAACTCCACGACTGGATCGACGACAGCAGCCTGTCGGCACAGGACATCAGCCGCGGCCATTTCGTGATCAACCTGATGACCGAAGCCATGGCCCCCACCAATAGCGCGGCCAACCCGGCGGCGGTCAAGCGCTTCTTTGAAACCGGCGGTAAAAGCCTGCTCGACGGCTTGTCCCACCTGGCCAAGGACATGGTGCATAACGGCGGCATGCCGAGCCAGGTCAACATGGGCGCCTTTGAAGTCGGCAAGACGTTGGGCACCAGCGAAGGCGCGGTGGTGTTTCGCAACGATGTGCTGGAGCTGATCCAATACAAGCCCACCACCGAGCAAGTACACGAGCGCCCACTGCTGGTGGTGCCGCCGCAGATCAACAAATTCTACATATTCGACCTGTGCCCGGATAAGAGCCTGGCGCGCTTCTGCCTGCGCAATGGGCAGCAGACGTTTATCGTCAGCTGGCGCAACCCCACCAAGGCCCAGCGCGAGTGGGGTCTGTCGACTTATATCGAGGCGCTCAAGGAAGCGGTCGATGTGGTCACGGCGATTACCGGCAGCAAGGACGTGAATATGCTCGGCGCCTGCTCCGGGGGCATCACCTGCACCGCGCTGCTGGGCCACTACGCGGCGCTGGGGGAAAAGAAGGTCAATGCCCTGACCCTGCTGGTGAGCGTGCTGGACACTACCCTGGACACCCAGGTGGCGCTGTTTGTCGACGAGCAGACTCTGGAGGCGGCCAAGCGCCATTCCTACCAGGCCGGCGTGCTGGAAGGCCGCGACATGGCCAAGGTGTTCGCCTGGATGCGCCCCAACGACCTGATCTGGAACTATTGGGTCAATAACTACCTATTGGGCAACGAGCCGCCGGTGTTCGACATCCTGTTCTGGAACAACGACACCACCCGCTTGCCGGCCGCTTTCCATGGCGACCTGATCGAACTGTTCAAGAACAACCCACTGGTACGCGCCAACGCCCTTGAAGTGTGCGGCACGCCCATCGACCTCAAGCAGGTCACCGCCGATGTCTACGCCCTGGCCGGCACCAACGATCACATCACGCCGTGGCAGTCCTGCTACAAGTCGGCGCAGTTGTTTGGCGGCAAGGTCGAGTTTGTGTTGTCCAGCAGCGGGCATATCCAGAGCATCCTCAACCCGCCGGGCAACCCCAAGGCGCGCTACCAGACCAGCGAGGGCTTGGCGGGCAGCGCACTGGAGTGGCAGGAGAACGCCACCAAGCACACCGATTCGTGGTGGCTGCATTGGCAGGTGTGGCAGGCAGAGCGGGCGGGCAAA
The DNA here is from genome assembly GCF_036704165.1 of Pseudomonas khavaziana. Taxonomy (NCBI): domain Bacteria; kingdom Pseudomonadati; phylum Pseudomonadota; class Gammaproteobacteria; order Pseudomonadales; family Pseudomonadaceae; genus Pseudomonas; species Pseudomonas khavaziana. Next base: position 652,215 of record NZ_CP129946.1, on the reverse strand, counting down.
TTGAAGAAAGCCCCGGCGACATTGGGCAGTAAAACCTATGCCGCCGCCGAAGCGGCGCCAGGTACCTATGTACATGAACGGTAGATTGGAATGAGATCCAAATGTGGGAGGGGGCTTCCCGATAGGGATGGATCAGTGTCAGGTGTGCTCAATGACACACCGCCATCGGGAGCAAGCCCCCTCCCACATTTTGACCGTATTCCTCCTGTAACACTTCACAGGGCTTGAGCATGCCGCAACCGTTCATCTTCCGTACCATCGACCTGGATGGCCAGACCATCCGTACCGCGGTGCGCCCGGGCAAGCCCCACTTGACGCCGCTGCTGGTCTTCAACGGCATCGGCGCCAACCTTGAGCTGGTGTTCCCGTTCGTCCAGGCCCTGGACCCGGACCTGGAAGTGATTGCGTTCGATGTACCCGGCGTTGGCGGTTCCTCGACGCCAAACCGGCCCTATCGCTTCCCCGGCCTGGCCAAACTCACCGCGCGTATGCTCGATTACCTCGACTACGGCCAGGTGAACGCCGTGGGTGTGTCCTGGGGCGGCGCGCTGGCGCAGCAGTTCGCCTATGACTACCCGGAACGCTGCAAGAAGCTGATCCTGGCGGCCACGGCGGCCGGGGCCTTTATGGTCCCCGGCAAGCCCAAGGTTCTGTGGCTGATGGCCAGCCCTCGGCGTTATATCCAACCCTCCCATGTGGTGCGCATTGCTCCGATGATTTATGGCGGCTCGTTCCGCCGCGATTCGAACCTGGCCGCCGAACACGCGAGCAAAGTACGCTCGGCCGGCAAGCTGGGTTACTACTGGCAATTGTTCGCCGGGCTTGGCTGGACCAGCATTCATTGGCTGCACAAGATCCGCCAGCCCACCCTGGTGCTGGCCGGTGACGATGACCCGCTGATCCCGCTGATCAACATGCGCATGCTGGCCTGGCGCATCCCGAATGCGCAGTTGCACATCATCGATGACGGCCACCTGTTCCTGATCACCCGGGCCGAAGCCGTGGCGCCGATCATCATGAAGTTTCTCGAGGAGGAGCGCCTGCGCGCTGTGATACATCCGCGACCGGCGGTGTGAAGGATCACACCAACGCGCAACTTGCCAGAAACCGACTAAGGTTCTGGATTGGCGTGCCTGCTTGATGTCTTGACGAAGGAGTGTTGGCTCATGCGAGAAAGACCCGTGACGAACCCGGCGCCCACCCCTGCTGCGTTCATCAACGCGCAAAATGCGATCACCGGCCTCAGGGGGCGCGATCTACTATCGACCCTGCGCACCGTCGCGGCGCACGGCCTGCGCAACCCGATCCACACCGCCCGCCACGCCCTAGCCTTGGGCGGCCAACTGGGCCGCGTGCTGCTGGGTGAAACCGTGCACGAGCCCAACCCCAAGGACAATCGCTTCAGTGACCCCACCTGGAAACTCAACCCGCTGTACCGACGCAGCTTGCAAGCGTATCTGAGCTGGCAGAAGCAGACGCTGCACTGGATCGATGACAGCAACCTCAGTGACGATGATCGCACCCGCGCACAGTTCGCCTTCGCCCTGCTCAACGATGCCGTTTCCCCTTCCAACACCCTGCTCAACCCACTGGCGATCAAGGAACTGCTCAACTCCGGTGGAAGCAGTGTAGTGCGCGGTGTGAGCAACCTCTTCGAAGACCTGCTGCACAACGATGGCCTGCCGCGCCAGGTCAGCAAGCACGCCTTCGAAGTGGGCAAGACAGTAGCGACCACGCCCGGCTCGGTAGTGTTTCGCAACGAGTTGCTGGAGTTGATCCAGTACAAGCCCATGAGCGAAAAACAGTACGCCAAGCCGCTGCTGGTGGTGCCGCCGCAAATCAACAAGTACTACATCTTCGACCTGAGCCCGGCCAACAGTTTTGTGCAATACGCCCTGAAAAACGGGCTGCAGACGTTCATGGTCAGTTGGCGCAACCCGGATGTGCGTCATCGCGAATGGGGCCTGTCCACCTACGTGGCCGCGCTTGAAGAAGCGCTCAACGTCTGCCGGGCGATCAGCGGCGCACGCGAGGTCAACCTGATGGGCGCCTGCGCCGGTGGCCTGACCATCGCTGCCCTGCAAGGCCACCTGCAAGCCAAGCGCCAGTTGCGGCGTATCTCCAGCGCCAGCTACCTGGTGAGCCTGCTGGACAGCCAGATCGACAGCCCCGCGACCTTGTTTGCCGATGAGCAGACCCTGGAAGCTGCCAAGCGCCGCTCCTATCAGCAAGGCGTGCTGGACGGCCGCGACATGGCCAAGGTGTTTGCATGGATGCGCCCCAACGACCTGATCTGGAGCTACTGGATCAACAATTACCTGTTGGGCAAGGAGCCACCGGCCTTCGACATCCTGTACTGGAACAACGACAACACACGCCTGCCTGCCGCCTTGCACGGCGACCTGCTGGACTTCTTCAAGCACAACCCGCTGAGCCATCCCGGCGGGCTGGAAGTGTGTGGCACCCCCATCGACCTACGCAAAGTCACGGTGGACAGTTTCAGCGTGGCCGGGATCAACGACCACATCACGCCCTGGGACGCGGTGTATCGCTCAACCCAGTTGCTGGGCGGCGAGCGGCGCTTTGTACTGTCCAACAGCGGGCATATCCAGAGCATCCTCAACCCGCCGGGCAACTCCAAGGCCAACTACGTCGAAAACCTCAAGCTGAGCAGCGACCCTCGCGCCTGGTACTACGACGCCCAGCACGTCGAAGGCAGTTGGTGGCCGCAGTGGCTGGCGTGGGTGCAGCAGCGCTCCGGTGTACAACGCCAGACCCTCACCGCCCTGGGCAACCAGAACTACCCACCGATGGAAGCGGCGCCAGGCACTTACGTGCGGGTGCGCTGAGCTCAACGATCAGATTAAGAAGACTGGATGAAGACCCGCGACCGTATCCTTGAATGTGCCCTGCAGCTGTTCAACCAGAAGGGTGAGCCGAACGTGTCGACCATGGAGGTGGCCAATGAAATGGGGATCAGCCCCGGCAACCTCTACTACCACTTCCACGGCAAGGAGCCGCTGGTGCTCGGGCTGTTCGAGCGCTTCCAATGCGAATTGGCGCCCTTGCTCGACCCTCCCGCCGACGCGCAACTGGAGGCCGAGGATTACTGGCTGTTCCTGCACCTGATTGTCGAGCGCATGGCTCATTACCGGTTTCTGTTCCAGGACCTGTCGAACCTGGCCGGGCGCTTGCCGAAGCTGGCCAAGGGGATTCGCCTCCTGCTCACGGCGCTCAAACGAACATTGGCGTCCTTGCTCGCGCGTTTGAAGACGGCAGGGCAACTGGTCAGTGATACCCAGGCGTTGGGGCAACTGGTGGAGCAGATCACCCTGACCCTGCTGTTTTCCCTGGATTACCAACGGATTCTGGACCGTGAAGGTGAGATACGGGTGGTGGTGTACCAGATCATGATGCTGGTGGCACCCCATCTGCTGCCGACGGCGCGGCAGGCGACTGAGCGGTTCGCCTTGAAGTACCTGGATGACGCGGATTAAACATGTAGGAGCGAGCTAGCTCGCGAAAAACGTCAACGATAACGGGGGCTTCCTGAATAAACGCGGCGTCTTTGAGTTTTTCGCGAGCAAGCTCGCTCCTACAAAATTGGGCCATGCGGCGTTTTTCAGGTTTGCATAAAAAACGCCCGATCTTCGCAGACCGGGCGTTTTTTGTGTCCCGTAGAAATCAGGACTGACTGGATGGCGTCGGGGTGGCCGGCGTTGCAGTCGGGGTAGCTGCCGCTTGCGTGGGTGCGGACACCGAATTGGCGGAAGAAGCGGCCGGTGCTGGCGCCGTGGCTGGCTTGGCCGTTGCGGCGGGCTTTGCGGCTGCCGGTTTTTTCGCTACCGCAGGCTTTTTGGCCGCTGCAGGTTTTGCCGCTGGTTTCGCAGCGGCGGGCTTGGCAGCCGGTTTAGCGGCAGCGGTTTTAGCCGCAGGTTTGGCAGCCGGTTTCGCCGCTGGTTTGGCGGCGGTTTTAGCGGCCACTGGCTTAGCGGCAGGCTTGGTAGCCGGTTTGGCGGCAGCGGTTTTAGCCGCTGGCTTGGCCGCAGGTTTTGCAGCAGCTTTGGCTGGCGCTTTTGCTGCGGGTTTTGCAGCCGGCTTGGCGGCGGCTTTAACCAGAGGCTTGGCGGCAGTTTTGGCGGCGGGTTTTGCGGCGGCGGTTTTAGCTGCTGGTTTGGCCGCCGGTTTTGCTGCAGGCTTGGCTGCGGCGGTCTTGGCGGGAGCCGCTTTGGCGCCGGTGAGTTTTTCGATTTGCTTGGTCAGGGTATCGACCTTGCTGTGCAGGGTTTTCAGCTCAGCCTTGCTTGGCACGCCCAGTCGCGAAATAGCACTGTTGAGGCGTTTGTCGAATGTCTCTTCCAACTTGCCCCATGTATCCGAAATGCTCGATTTGGCCGAACCCGCACTGGCCTTGGCAGCGTCTACTTTTTTACCAACCGTGCTCTTGGTCAACTTCTCGGCCTTCTCGCCGTCTTTAACCAGGGTCTCGAAGAGTTTGCTGCCGTCACTGTCGATCTTCGAGTACACGCCTAAACCAGCGAGCCAGATTTTGCGGGAATATTCTTCAACTTTCCCGACCCACGAGCTGCCTTCTTTCTGAGTAGTCTTTTTAACAGCCATCCCGATGTCTCCTTAGTGTTTACGCGCGACACGTTCGAGCAATGCCGTCAGCTCTTCGAGCTTAGCAGAGAGTGTCTCCACGTCATGTTTAGACGCAATGCCGATCCGATTCAAGGCACTGCCGACACGAGTATCAAAAGCTTTTTCAACTTTATCCAGTTGAACTTCAACCAGGCCTTTGACGCTGGAGACGTTACTCCTTACTTGGTCAATCTGACTGTTAGCAGCATCAAGTTGTTCAACTACAACTTTTTTGCCTTTGCTTTCAACACGTTGACCACTCTTAACCAGCTCTTTGAAGTAATCGCCGCCCTCGCTGCCGACCTTGGCATAGGCACCAAGGCCTGCCAGCCAGATCTTGCGGGCATAGCTTTTAACCTCACTCAGGGTAGTGGTCTGAACGTCGATTTTTTTCTTCAACATAACTTTGGCCATGGTGCACCTCACACAAAATAGGGTGGCGGACGGCCCGCAGGAGTTGAGGGCTTGGGCACAAAGTAGGGTTAAAAATTAGAATCGGCACCCTAAGAACATCAAGCTCAGGCCAGCGCTTTATCCAGGGCTTTTTCGATTTCGGACTTGATCGTGCCGCTCATGGCCGACATCAACAGGCCCAGTTCCACGTCGATACGCAGTGAGTCATCGGCCACTGCCACCGTGCCTTTGATCCCTGAACGCTTGAGCTTGAGGGTATCGCCAGACCATGAGGACTCCACGCCATATTTATCCTCGAGCTTGCGCGCCAATTGCTCGGCCTTTGCCCGCGCCTGTTCTTTTCCCAGGGTGTGTTCACGCTCAACGGTAATACGGGCCATTGCAATGACTCCTCTTTATAACGACTCGGAACACCCGCCATGCGGCAAAAGGTCTCGGTGAGGGTCTATCTTACCTGCAGCCTTGCCAAGACAAAGTAGGCCCTGGGGATTATCATGTCCCGCATTCTCTTTTGGTGACAGCGATATGACTGATCAGCGCAAAGGCAGCGATGCCGAACCCACCACTCACTTCGGCTTCAAGAACGTCCCGGAAAGCCAGAAAGCGGAAAAAGTCGCTGAGGTGTTCCACTCCGTGGCGGCCAAGTACGACCTGATGAACGACGTGCTCTCCGGTGGCATGCACCGCCTGTGGAAGCGCTTCACCATCGAGCTGTCGGGCGTACGCACCGGCAACCGCGTGCTGGACATCGCCGGTGGCACGGGTGACCTGGCGGCGAAGTTCTCCAAGCTGGTTGGCCCGACCGGCCAGGTGGTATTGGCCGATATCAACGGTTCGATGCTCAAGGTTGGCCGCGACCGCCTGCTCGACAAAGGCGTGGCCGGCAATATCGAATTCGTCCAGGCCGATGCCGAGAAGCTGCCGTTCCCCGACAATCATTTCGACTGCGTGACCATCGCCTTCGGCCTGCGCAACGTCACCCATAAGGAAGACGCGATCCGCTCGATGCTGCGCGTCCTCAAGCCGGGTGGCCGCCTGTTGGTACTGGAATTCTCCAAGCCGACCAACGCGCTGATGTCCAAGGTCTACGACACCTACTCGTTCGCCTTCATGCCGCTGATGGGCAAGTTGATCACCAACGACGCCGAGAGTTACCGCTACCTGGCCGAATCGATCCGCATGCACCCAGACCAGGAGACCCTGAAGTCGATGATGGTTGAAGCCGGTTTCGACCGCGTGACCTACCACAACATGACCTCCGGCATCGTCGCCCTGCACCGCGGCATCAAGCCCTGATGCTGCTGCAAGGTCTTCTCGCCAGCGTCGAACACGGCCTCAACCGTGTACTGCGCCTGGACAGCACCGCCCTGGCGCGGCTCGCGCACTTGAACGGCAAAGTCATTGCCGTCGACTGCCGCAGCCCCGCCGTGCAGCTGTTTATCCTGCCCAGCGATGAAGGCCTGCTGCTCGCCACCCAATGGGCCGCCGAAGCTGACTGCACCCTGCGTGCACCGGCCTCCAGCCTGTTGCACCTGGCGCTGAGCCGCAACAAAACCGCCATCCTCCACGGCCCCGAGGTGGAGCTGGAAGGCGACAGCGCGGTGCTGATGGACCTGGCCGCCGTGCTGCAAGACCTGGAGCTGGACTGGGAATACGAACTGTCGCGCTGGATAGGCCCCGTCGCCACCCAGTTGATCAGCGGGCACCTGCGCAGCCGCACGCGCTGGTATCAGCAGGGGTTCGCCAGCCTCAACCAGAACCTCGCCGAATACCTGAGCGAAGAATCGCGCACCCTGGTCGGGCAACGGGAAGCGCAAGCGCGCTTTCGCGAGCTCGACAAGGCCAAAATCGACCTGGAACGCCTCGAGGCCCGCTTCGAGCGCCTGAGCCGTTCCCTTGATCCAAGCGATAACGCATGAAGCTGCTCGCCGTCCGCCGTTTGTTTCGTATCCAGCGCGTCGTAATCCGCTACCGCCTCGATGACCTGCTGTTTGCCCTGCCCCTGCCGTGGTTTTTGCTGGCGGTGCGTTTCGTACTGCCGTGGCGCTGGTTGCCGCGCAAGCAGCTGGAGCTGAGCCGTGGAGCGCGTCTGCGCCTGGCGCTGCAGGACCTGGGGCCGATCTTTATCAAGTTCGGGCAGATCCTCTCGACCCGCCGCGACCTGCTGCCCGAAGACATCGCCGACGAGCTGATGCTGCTGCAGGACCGCGTGCCGCCGTTCGACTCGCAGCAGTCCATGGCGCTGATCGAAGCACAACTGGGCAGGAAGATCAGCGAGGTGTTCAGCCGCTTCGACGTCGAGCCACTGGCCTCGGCGTCGGTGGCACAAGTGCACGCCGCGCAGCTCAAGACCGGCGAAGAAGTGGTGGTGAAGGTCATTCGCCCAGGCCTCAAGCCGATCATCGGCCAGGACCTGGCGTGGCTGTTTATCCTCGCCCGCGCCGCCGAACGCTTCTCCGCCGATGCGCGTTTGCTGCACCCGGTGGATGTGGTCGCCGACTACGAAAAAACCATCTACGACGAACTCGACCTGCTGCGCGAAGCGGCCAACGCCAGCCAATTGCGACGCAACTTCGAAGGCTCGCAACTGCTGTACGTGCCGCAAGTGTATTGGGACTGGTGCCGGCCGAAAGTGCTGGTGATGGAGCGCATCTACGGCGTGCAGGTTACCGACCTCGCTACCCTGGCCGACCAGCGCACCGACATGAAGATGCTTGCCGAGCGCGGTGTGGAGATTTTCTTCACCCAGGTGTTCCGCGACAGTTTCTTCCACGCCGATATGCACCCGGGCAACATCTTCGTCAGCACCGTCAACCCGTGGAGCCCGCAGTACATCGCCATCGACTGCGGCATCGTCGGCAGCCTGACCCCGGAAGACCAGGACTACCTGGCCCGCAACCTGTTTGCCTTCTTCAAGCGCGACTACCGCCGCGTGGCGCAGTTGCACATTGATTCGGGCTGGGTGCCGGCGGAAACCAAGCTCAATGAATTCGAAGCGGCGATCCGCACGGTGTGCGAGCCGATCTTTGAAAAACCGTTAAAAGATATTTCCTTCGGCCAGGTACTGATGCGTCTGTTCCAGACCGCGCGGCGCTTCAATATGGAAGTGCAGCCGCAGCTGGTGCTGTTGCAGAAGACCTTGCTGAACATCGAGGGCCTGGGCCGCCAGTTGTACCCGGACCTCGACCTGTGGAACACCGCCCAACCGTTCCTGGAACGCTGGATGCGCGAGCGGATGAGCCCGAAAACCATGCTGGGCAACCTGCACAGCCAGATGGAACAACTGCCCCATTTGGCGAATATGACCCGCGATCTGCTGGAGCGCATGTCCCAGCCGCACGCCAAGGATCCCGCACCGCCGTGGAAAAAGCGCAAGGACGACTGGTTCCTGCGCCTGCTGGGCGCCGCGCACCTGGTGGGCGGCGTGATGCTGGCGGTTGGCGGCCCATTGAACCAGCTGGGCCATTGGCCGGCCGGGATCATGGTAGCCGTGGGCGTTTATCTGATCGTGCGTCGATAGCCAATCCGGTTATACACTGTCGCAAATTGCCGGAGCCGAACATGAAAGACTGGCTGGACGAGATCAAGTGGGACAGTGACGGCCTGGTGCCGGCCATTGCCCAGGACTACAAGACCGGGCGCGTGCTGATGATGGCCTGGATGAACCGCGAGGCCCTGAGCCTCACTGCCACTGAGCAGCGCGCCATCTATTGGTCACGTTCGCGTGGCAAACTGTGGCGCAAGGGCGAAGAGTCCGGGCACGTGCAGGTCCTGCATGAAATCCGCCTGGATTGCGACGCCGACGTGGTGATCCTGATGGTCGACCAGATCGGTGGTATCGCTTGCCATACCGGGCGCCACAGCTGCTTTTATCGCGTGTTCGAGAACGGCGAATGGAAGGTTGTGGAACCGGTGCTCAAAGACCCGCACGCCATTTATTCCGCAGGACACTGAACATGAGCGATACCCTGAACCGTGTGGCCCAGGTGCTGGAAGACCGCAAAGGCGCGGATGCCGACAGCTCCTATGTCGCCAGCCTGTACCACAAGGGTCTGAACAAGATTCTGGAAAAACTCGGCGAGGAATCCGTCGAGACCATCATTGCGGCCAAGGACGCGCAAATCAGCGGTGATTGCAGCGATGTAATCTATGAGACCGCCGACTTGTGGTTCCATAGCCTGGTCATGCTCGCCCAACTGGGGCAGCATCCACAGGCCGTGCTGGATGAACTGGACCGTCGCTTCGGCCTGTCCGGGCACGCCGAGAAGGCCTCGCGCCCGTCCGCCTGAATAACTAAGACTTGAGGATTTGCAGCATGGGCATTTTTGACTGGAAACACTGGATCGTCATTCTGGTGGTGGTTGTTCTGGTGTTCGGCACCAAGAAACTGAAAAACCTCGGCACCGACGTCGGTGAGTCCATCAAGGGCTTTCGTAAAGCCATGAACGACGACGAAAAACCAGCCGAGCCAACGGTAAACCCGGTGCCCCCGGCCCAGCCTGTGCACCCTCAGGCCACCCAGCCGATCACTGAACGTCGCACCTTCGACGTGCAGGCTGAGAAAGTCCAAGAGCCGACCCGCAAAGACTCGTGAGCACTGACTAATGTTTGGTATCAGCTTCTCTGAACTGCTGCTCGTCGGCCTGGTGGCCCTGCTGGTACTGGGGCCGGAACGCCTGCCCGGCGCCGCACGTACCGCCGGCCTGTGGATCGGGCGCCTGAAACGCAGTTTCAACGCGATCAAACAGGAAGTTGAACGGGAAATCGGTGCCGACGAGATCCGCCGGCAATTGCACAACGAACATATCCTGTCGTTGGAGCAGGAGGCACGCAAGATTCTCTCCCCGGTGCAAGAACCGGCCAAGCCGGTTACACCACCGGTGGCCGACCACAGTATCGCGCCCGCCCCCGCTGCCGAGCCCGCTCCGACAGAGCCCGCGCCGACGCCCGTTGCGTCGCCCGCGCCCCATGACCCTACATTGCCGCCGCGAGCCCCATGAGCGCTGATAAACCGGAAAACGACCAGCACATGCCGCTGGTCTCGCACCTCTCCGAGCTGCGTACCCGCCTGCTGCGTTGCGTAGCGGCCATCTTCATCATTTTTGCCGGGTTGTTCGCCTTTACCCAGCAGATCTACACCTTCGTTTCCACGCCGTTGCGCCAGTACCTGCCCGTCGGCGCGACGATGATCGCCACCGATGTGTCGTCGCCGTTCCTGACGCCGTTGAAGTTGACCATGATGGTCTCGCTGTTCCTGGCGATACCGGTGATCCTGCATCAGATCTGGGGCTTTATCGCCCCGGGCCTGTACAAGCATGAAAAACGCATTGCCGTGCCATTGCTGGTGTCGAGCATCCTGCTGTTCTACACCGGCATGGCCTTCGCGTACTTCCTGGTGTTCCCGTTGATCTTCAAATTCTTCGCCGCCGCCACCCCGGCGGGCGTGGAAATGATGACCGACATCACCAGCTACCTCGACTTCGTGATGACGCTGTTCTTCGCCTTCGGCGTCGCCTTCGAAATCCCGGTGGCCGTGGTGTTGCTGGTATGGATCGGCGTAGTCGACGTCAAGTACCTGAAGAAGATCCGCCCGTACGTGATCATCGGCTGCTTCGTGGTCGGCATGATCCTCACGCCGCCGGATATTTTCTCCCAGACCCTGCTGGCCGTGCCGATGTGGATGCTGTTCGAAGTGGGCATCCTGTTCAGCGGCTTGATCAGCAAGCGTGGCGAACACCCGGATGACCAGGCTGCCGACGACGATCAGCCGCCAGCGACCCAGCCGTGAACCTGCTGCTGCTTTTCGATGCCGACTTTATCGCGGCGGACCGGGTGGTGCTGCGTGATCGGCGCCTGGTACATATGCAGGAAGTCCACCGCGCTGTAGTGGGTGACAACCTGCGTGTGGGCCGCCTTGGCGGGCTGATGGGCAATGCCCAGCTGCTGCGCCTGGACGCTGCTGAAGCCGAGCTGCAAGTCAGTTTCGATCAACCGCCGCCGTCCAAACTGCCCCTGACCTTGCTGCTGGCCCTGCCCCGCCCGAAAATGCTGCGCCGGGTGCTGCAAACGGTGGCAGCCATGGGCGTGCCGAAGGTGGTGCTGGTCAACAGCTACCGTGTGGAAAAAAGCTTCTGGCAGACGCCATTCCTGGAGCCTGAAGCGGTCCGCGAGCAACTGATCCTCGGCCTGGAACAGGCGCGGGACACGGTACTGCCCGAGATCATTATCGAGAAGCGCTTCAAGCCGTTTGTCGAAGATCGCCTGCCAGCCATGCTTGAAGGCACCCTGGGCCTGATCGGCCATCCCGGTGATTACCCTGCGTGTCCCCGTGGTCTGGATGAGCCTGTCACCCTGGCGATCGGCCCGGAAGGTGGTTGGATCCCCTATGAGGTGGAGCTGTTGGCTAAAGCCGGTTTGCAACCGGTGCAGCTAGGTGCACGCATCCTGCGGGTGGAAACCGCCGTCACCGCACTGCTCGCTCGACTGTTCTGATATCCAATCCAAAAACACCACAGCCTAAATGTGGGAGGGGGCTTGCCCCCGATAGCGGTGTATCAATCACTGAATATGGTGACTGACACTCTGCCATCGGGAGCAAGCCCCCTCCCACATTGGATCTCTGGCGCTACAGAATCCTATGCATATGCCGATAGCCTCTGAATAAGTCCAAGCCTTGTTCCAGGGGAGTTCGCAGCATGTATCGTTGGTTAGCCGAAAAACTGGGGAATGTCAGCGTCAACCGCAAGCTGAGCGTCGGCTTTGGCCTGGTGTTGATCCTGACGCTGTTGATCACCTTTACCGGCTGGACCGGTCTGGGTGACGTGATCAGCCGCGGCGATAAACTGGGCTTCATCTCCAGCCTCAACGGCCTGACCAAGGACCTGCGCCTGGCGCGCCTGGACTTCGACATGCGCCGCGGCGAACAAGGCACCGACGCGGTCAATGGGCTGCTCGCCCAATTGGACAGCGGCTTGAAAACCGCCGCCGAGCTGATTGAGCAACCCGACGATAAAGCCTTGGTCGAACAACAACTGGAAGCCTTGAACCAGTATAAAAAAGCCTTCGCCGCCATGGTCCAGGCGGGCCTCAAGCGTGAGGGCGCGCGCAGCAAGCTCGGCGATACTGCCGACAATGCCGTGGCCAGGATCAACGAGGTTGAGAAGGCCCTGCTGCAAGGCGACAGCGTCACCCAATTCAATAGCATCGTCGAACTGAGCAAGCTGATCCAGCAAGCGCGCTTCCAGGTACGCGGCTACACCTACAGCGGTAAGGTCGAAGCCGAGCAACCGGCCCTGGATGCCATCGACAACGCCTTGAAGAAAGGCACCGAGCTCGAAGGCCAATTGCCGGCGCAGTATCAGGCCAACCTGCAAGAAGCCGGTGTTTCACTGCAAGCCTACCGTGCTGCAGTCAGCCAGTATCGTGACGCCCAGGTGGCCAGTGCGGCGGCGTTGAAAACCATGACCGCCCAAGGCGATATCCTGTTGGGCCACAGTGACAAACTCACCACATCGCAAACCGCCGTGCGCGATCATGATGCCGCGCAGGCCAAATATTGGCTATTGCTCGCCACCGTACTGGCGCTGATCTTCGGCGTGCTCGCCGCCTGGGCCATTACTCGCCAGATCGTCATCCCCCTGAACCAGACTCTCAAAGTCGCCGAGCGCGTGGCCTCCGGCGATCTGAGCCACAATCTGGATTCCACCCGTCAGGACGAACTGGGCCAGCTGCAACGCGCCATGCAAAGCATGACCGTGGGCCTGCGCGAGTTGATCGGCGGTATCAGCGATGGTGTCACCCAGATCGCCAGCGCGGCCGAGCAGTTGTCCGCGGTCACCGAGCAGACCAGCGCCGGGGTCAATAGCCAGAAAGTCGAGACCGACCAGGTGGCTACCGCCATGAACGAAATGGCCGCCACTGTGCAGGAAGTGGCGCGCAATGCCGAGGAAGCGTCCGAAGCCGCCGTGGCCGCCGACCAGCAGGCCCGTGAAGGCGACCAGGTGGTCGGTGAAGCCATCGCCCAGATCGAGCGCCTGGCGACCGAGGTCGGCAACTCCACGGTCGCCATGGGCGACCTGAAGCGCGAGAGCGATAAGATCGGCAGCGTGCTCGACGTGATCAAGTCCGTGGCCCAGCAGACCAACCTGCTGGCCCTCAACGCAGCCATTGAAGCGGCGCGTGCCGGTGAGGCCGGGCGCGGCTTTGCCGTGGTGGCCGATGAGGTGCGCAGCCTGGCCCAGCGCACGCAGAAGTCCACTGAGGAGATCGAAGAGTTGATCGTCGGCCTGCAAAGCGGCACACAGCAGGTGGCGGCCATCATGGACAACAGTCGTGGTCTGACCGAAAGCAGTGTGGAACTGACGCGCCGGGCCGGTAACGCGCTGGGCAATATCACCCGCACCGTCTCGACCATTCAGGCGATGAACTCACAGATCGCCACCGCCGCCGAGCAACAAAGTGCCGTAGCCGAAGAGATCAACCGCAGCGTGCTGAATGTGCGCGATATCTCCGAGCAAACGGCGGCAGCCAGCGAAGAGACCGCCGCCTCGAGTACCGAACTGGCGCGCCTGGGCACCCATCTGCAAGCATTGGTCGGCCGCTTCCGGGTCTGAGCTGATCCCACCTAAGTGGCGGCCCGTTCTGGGCCGCCTGCAACTTGTGAAATTTCCTACACGTCTTTCAGGTCAATTCTTACGCGCCCTATGCCGAAAAGATTTAGCGTTCTCACTCCTCCTGACCTGCGTCAGCCGGGGTGCGAAACGCTCTCTTTTCTGATGGAGGTGCATCATGTTTCGACCACTGACCCGCGTATTAGGCAACACCAGCGTCACCCTCAAACTCATCCTTGGCTTCGGCCTGGTACTGGCGTTGTGCATGGCTGTCGCCCTGACCGGTTGGCAGGCCCTGAACGCCTCACTGTTTCGCGCACAAACCCTCACCACGCTTTCCCGACTGGCCGTGACCGGCGAAGAATTGCGTGCCGACCGGATTGTGTATCGCACCGTGAATGACCCGGCAAGCTTTGACAAGCTCGGCCGGCACATGGAGAAAATCGACGCTTACCTGGCCGAGTTGGCCGAGCGCCTGAAAATTCCTGCCCACCTGCAGCAGGTCCAAGACTCCAGTCGTCTCAGCGCACGCTTCAAAACCGCACTGAACGGGCTGCCCAACCTGATCGAACAACGCGAGCAAGCGCAGAAACGACTCACCAGCAGCGCCGTGACCGCCAGTGACACCCTGGGACAACTGTCCAGCGACTTGCCAGACCAGAATGACGAGAAAGCCTTGGACAGCGTAGAAAACCTGCGCCAGGCCATGGAGGCAGCCGAAGACCGCACCAAGTCCCCGGCCTGGGCCGCCGACACACTGCAAATCTACACGCAAGCGGTGGATGCTGCGCTCAAAACCCTCGACAGCGCCCAGTCTGCCGTGACGGCTCTGCCGGTAGACAGCAGCGCGCTCAACAGTGCATTGCTCGATTATCGCGCCCAACTCAATCGCCTCAAGGAGGCGCAGGTCACCGTTGAAACCACCCAGAACCAACTGGAACAATGGCTGGACCAACTGCTGTCGCAAAGCGACCGGTTGAGCGAGGAACAGACCCAGCAACGCGACAAGGAAGCCGGCCTGGCGCGCCTGCTGATGCTCTATGTAACCGGCGCGGCGTTGCTGCTCGGCGTCCTCGCCGCCTGGCTGATCGCCGGCCAGATCGTCAGGCCGCTGCGCCAGGCGCTGCAAACCGCCAACCGCATCGCCGAGGGTGACCTGAGCCATGACATCACTACAACGCGACGCGACGAACTGGGCCAATTGCAGCGCAGCATCGGCCAGATGACCCTGAACCTGCGCACCCTGATCGGCGGCATCAACGACAGCGCCCGCCAGATCGCCAGTGCCGCCGAGCAATTGTCCGCCGTCACCGAGCAAACCCGCGCCGGGGTCAATGGCCAGAAACTGGAGACCGAACAAGTCGCCACCGCCATGAACGAAATGCTCGCCACCTCCCAAGAGGTCGCACGCCATGCCGAGCAAGCCTCGATTGCCGCCATCGAGGCTGATCAACAAGCGGGCGTGGGCGACCAGGTGGTGGCCGAGGCGATTACCCATATCGAGCACCTGGCTGAGCAAATGAACCGCTCAAGCGAGGCGATGCAAGGCCTGCAGCAGGAAAGCCAGAAGATCGGCAGCGTGCTGGAGGTGATCAAGTCGGTATCCGAGCAGACCAACCTGTTGGCCCTCAACGCCGCTATCGAAGCGGCGCGCGCGGGTGAGGCAGGTCGCGGTTTCGCCGTGGTCGCCGACGAGGTGCGCACCCTGGCTCAGCGTACCCAACAATCAGCCGAGGAAATCGAAGGCTTGATCGAGGGTTTGCAGCGGGGCACACAACACACTGCCGACATCATGGACAACAGCCTCAGCCTGACCGACAACAGCGTGGAACTGACGCGTCGCGCAGGTCAGGCCCTGGCCAACATCACCCGCACGGTCTCGGTGATCCAGGAGATGAACCCGCAGATTGCCGCAGCAGCCGAGGAGCAAAGCGCAGTGGCCGAGGAGATCAATCGCAGCGTACTAAAAGTCAAGGAGGCGTCGGAGCAAACCTCGACCGCCAGTGAGCAGACGGCGGCGGCCAGTGTTGAACTGGCACGCTTGGGCTCCGAGCTGGCACGTTCGGTAGGCCGCTTCAAAGTCTGAGCGGCTACAGCACCTGGCGCAGGAAGGCTTGTGCCCGGGGGTCCTGGGGAGCGGCGAAGAAGGCGGCGGGTGCGGCATCTTCCAGCAGTTTGCCGTGGTCGAAAAACAGCACCCGGTCCGCCACTTCCCGGGCAAAGCCCATCTCGTGGGTAACGCAGACCATGGTCATGCCTTCCAGGGCCAGGGTCTTCATCACGTCCAGCACTTCACCGACCATTTCCGGGTCGAGGGCCGAGGTGGGCTCGTCAAACAGCATCACCTTGGGCTCCATGGCCAGGGCCCGGGCAATCGCGACCCGCTGCTGCTGGCCGCCAGACAGGCGTGACGGAAACTCATGGGCCTTCTGTGCGATACCGACCTTTTCCAGCAGGGCCAGGGCCTTGGCCTCGCGCTCTTGCTTGCCGCGCTTGCGCACGACCTTTTGCGCCAGGCACAGGTTTTCCAGCACGGTCATGTGCGGGAACAGGTTGAAATGCTGGAACACCATGCCAACTTCACGCCGATAGGCATTCACGTCGGTCTTCGGGTCGGCCAGTTGCAGGCCGTCGATGCTCACCGAGCCCGAGTCGAATTCTTCCAGGCCATTGAGGCAGCGCAGGAAGGTAGACTTGCCGGAGCCGGACGGCCCGATCACCACCAGCACTTCGCCCTTGGCGACCTGGGTGGTGACGTGATCCACCGCGCGCACCACGTGCCCACGGGTGTCGAAGACTTTTACCAGATCGCGCACTTCAATCACTTTGGGCGAGCCTCCGCTCAAGCCGGCTGGCCATTTTCGACAGCGGCAGGTTGATCAGCAGGTAAAGGCCTGCCACACAGAACAGGATCTCAAACGGCGAGAACGAGGTGGTGATCACCTCGCGGCCACTCTTGAGCAACTCGGTAATCGCGATCACTGACACCAGCGACGTGTCTTTTACCAGGCTGATAAATTGCCCGGCCAGGGGCGGCAGCACGCGCTTGAAGGCTTGCGGCAACACCACATGGCGCATCGACTGGCTGGCGCTCAAGCCCAGGGAGCGCGCCGCTTCGTCCTGGCCACGGGTGATGGACTGCACCCCGGCGCGGACGATTTCCGCCACATAGGCGCCGGTGAACAACGACAGCGCGGCGATCCCGGCAAACTCCCGGGACAGGTTGAGCACCGTGCCGATAAAGAAATAGAAAATGAAGATCTGTACCAGCAACGGCGTACCGCGCACCAGTTCGACGTAGATCGTCGACAGGTCGCGCAAGGTCGGGTTTTTGGAGAGCCGGCACAACCCGGTCGCCAAGCCAATGGCCAAGCCGAGGACGCCGGACACCACAGACAGCCACAACGTGGTCCACAAGCCCCACATCAACGGCCCGAGCGCCCACTGGCGAGTCACGCCGACCACGTCACCCTCAGCCACATCGTCGCCGCGCGCCACTTGCAGGCTGTTGTCGGCAACCGTGAGCTTTTGCTCGCCCCCCGCGTCATTGCGCAGGGTGACTTCGGCCATGTCGCCTTTGCGCACCAGCTCGACCACGGTGGACATATCCGCAGCGCGCTGGGAGGTCTCGGCTTGATAGGCAAAGTATTGCGGCACGCGGTTCCAGCGCCACTCGTAGGACATCAGCGAGGTGGCGTAGTACAAGGCGCCAGCCAGGCCGACCAGCACAACCACGGTGAGCAGGTGCCAGGGCCATTGGGCTTTTTTCTGTTTCATTTCATTTTCCGGATGCAGTGCTTTTGTAGGAGCGAGCTTGCTCGCGAAAAATCCGAGAACCCGTTGGGTGTCAGGATTGCCGCGTTACCATTGACGATTTTCGCGAGCAAGCTCGCTCCTACACCATCAAGCTTTTATTCCATGTCCTTGAGCCACTCGGAGCTCTTGAACCACTTGTCATGGATGCGATCGTAGGTGCCGTCGTTCTTGATCTGGTGCAGGAAGTTGTTGATGAAGTTGATGCTGTCGTAGTCACCCTTCTTCAAACCGAACGCCAGAGGCTCGAAGGTGAAGGGTTCTTCCAGGAACACCAGCTTGCCGTTGCCGACTTTCTTCTCGGCAACCACGTTGTACGGCGCGTCATACACGAAGGCATCGGCCTTGCCGTTGACCACGTCCAGCACACCCTCCTGCTCGTTATCGTAACCGTGGTACTTGGCCTTGGAGATCAGCTTCTTGGCCACCATTTCACCGGTGGTACCGAGCTTGGAGGTCAGGCGGTATTTCTCGTCGTTCAGGTCTTTGTAGGACTTGATCGTGCCTTCCAGCTCCTTGCGGATCAGCAGGGTCTGGCCGACCACGATGAAGGGTTCGCTGAAGTTCAGGCGCAGGTTGCGCTCCTGGGTCAGGGTCATGCCGCTGCCGATCATGTCGAACTTGCCGGTCAGGAAGGCCGGGATGATGCCGTCATAGCCAGTAGAAACCAGCTCCAGCTTGACTCCCATGGACTTGGCCATGGCCTTGAGGATGTCGACTTCGAAACCGATGATCTCACCGCGCTTGTCAGTCATTTCAAACGGCATGTAGGTCGGGTCCATGCCGACTTTCAGCGTGCCGCGCTTGACCGCATCGTCGATGGCACCGGCCTGTGCCGCAGTGGCAGCGACCAGCGCAGTGACACCGAGCAGCAGCATCGAAAGATACTTTTTCATCAACAAGTCCCCTGAACGATTCTTATAAGGTTGGCGCGCAAGAGGGCTGCGCCATTTCGGGGTGGGATCCTAACCCACTCGCTGCCCGTCACAAAGGTTTCACGGGTAAATCATATCGGCGTATGTCGCAACCCCCCGACAGCGTTGCGGTTCAATGCAGAGGTAGACACATCGGCGCAGCGGTTGGGCAATTGATTGATGTGTAAGTAGTTATGACGATCACTCAAGCTCAGACACCCAGGCAGTGTCCGTGAACCACTTGTCATGCAGGCGATCGTAGGTGCCGTCCTGGGCGATCTGGTTGAGGAAGTGATTGATCCAGTTGAGGCTGTCGTAGTCGCCTTTTTTCACGCCGAAGGCCAGGGGTTCGAAGGTGAAGGGTTGTTCCAGTGCCAGCAATGCGCTGTTCTGCGGCCGGCTCAGTGCGATCAGGTTGTAGGGTGCGTCATGCACGAATGCGTCGACCGTACCCTCCACAACCTGGCGCACCCCCTCTTCCGGGGTCGTCACGCTGCTGAGGCGCGCCGCTCCAAGAAAGCGCCGTGCTGCGTCCTCTCCCGTGGTGCCTTCAATGGCGACGACGCGATAACCGGCTTGGTTCAAGTCTTCAATGCTGAAAATCGAACCCGCCAGGCGAGGATGCAGCAGCACGCTCTGGCCCACCACGATAAACGAGTCGCTGAAGTTGAGCTTGAGGTTGCGCTCCTGGGTGACCGTCATGCCGCTGCCAATCAGATCGAACTTTTTCGCCATCAACCCCGGTAACAACTCCGTATAGGGCACCGCCACCAGCTCAAGCTTTACGCCCAGTGCGCGGCTCATGGCATGGAGCAAGTCGATTTCAAAGCCGATGATGCGTCCCTGTTTATCCAGCATTTCGAACGGCACGTAGTTGGGAGTCGTGCCAACTTTCAATACACCACGGCGAACAGCATCGTCCAGCGCACCCGCCTTCAGCAGCCCTGTGTGCACCAATAGGAAACAGCTAATCAGCAATGCCGCACAGTACTTCTTGATCATGAATGCCCCCGTGGCAAGTCAAATTTTGGGGGGCGATGCTAACCCAGTCGCCGGCACGGCAATACGCTTCGAACAGAGGTCTTTTGTTTCAAAATAACAAGGAGTTAGGGATACAAAGAAGGCACTGTAAACGCTGTAGGACCAGCGTCTGGAACACCCCCGAGGTGAGCCCTCGAGGGCGTCTG
The DNA here is from genome assembly GCF_036704165.1 of Pseudomonas khavaziana. NCBI lineage: Bacteria > Pseudomonadati > Pseudomonadota > Gammaproteobacteria > Pseudomonadales > Pseudomonadaceae > Pseudomonas > Pseudomonas khavaziana. The sequence goes on along the minus strand of NZ_CP129946.1, from coordinate 632,637 downwards.
AATCAGGCTGGTTGAGCCTGGGCCGACTGCGGTTGCAGCGGCAGCAACGGCAGCAACGGCGCATGCGGATCAGCCTTGATCGATGCACGCCAGGCACCGAGCCACTCGGCGTGGCCTTCGCTCCAGACCTGCTCATGCAGGCGTGCCAGAGCCACCGGGTCGCTGAGCAAGGCCAGGCGTTCGCTGTTGTTGAGGCCGGCCGGGCCGACTTTCAACGCGTGGCGAACACGCTCCATGCGCAGGTACTCGATCGGCTCGGCCTCACGGTGCCGCGAAGTCGCCAAGGCGCAGGCCAGGGCGTTCTGCTGCGGGTCGACCACGGAACGCACAAAACCGTCATTGAGGGCGTGCCAGCGATTTTCATGGGTGTATTGCTCGGTCGACAGCAACGCTTGCGGCGGATTGTATTCCTCAGGAATCAGGAACAGGCTCTCGTCGCGGGACTTGAGACCCAGCTTGACCCGACTGGAAATCACCGACACCGGGATCGACAGCATCAGCGAGCCGACAATCGGGATCAGCCACCACAGGAAGCTTGGGTTCAACCACACCACCAGCAGGGCCCACAGGAAGCCCAGCAAGGTTTGCGGCCCGTGGCGCTTGACCGCTTCGCTCCATGGCGTGGAGTCGTCGTCACGCTGCGGCGAGTTCCAGGTGGCGGCCCAGCCGAGGAACGCGGCAAGCACGAAACGGGTGTGGAAAATCATCCGCACCGGCGCCAGCAGCATGGAGAACAGCATCTCCAGCAGCATCGACAAGGTCACCTTGAACTTGCCGCCGAACTCTTTCGCGCCCTTGGCCCAGATCAGGATGATGCTCAGCAGTTTGGGCAGGAACAGCAGCACGATGGTGGTGGAGAACAGCGCCACCGCCTTGTCCGGGTGCCATTGTGGCCACAGCGGGTACAACTGGCGCGGAGCCATGAAGTACTGCGGCTCCATCAAGGTATTCACCGCCAGCAGCGCGGTGGACAACACCAGGAAGAAGAACCACAACGGCGCCGACAGGTAGGACATCACGCCGGTCAGGAACACCGCACGGTGCACCGGGTGCATGCCTTTTACCAGGAACAGGCGGAAGTTCATCAGGTTACCGTGGCACCAGCGACGGTCACGCTTGAGTTCGTCCAGCAGGTTCGGTGGCAGTTCTTCGTAGCTGCCGGGCAGGTCGTAGGCGATCCACACGCCCCAGCCGGCACGGCGCATCAGCGCAGCTTCAACGAAGTCGTGGGAGAGGATCGCACCGGCAAACGCGCCTTTACCGGGCAACGGCGCCAGGGCGCAGTGCTCGATAAACGGCTTCATGCGGATGATCGCGTTGTGACCCCAGTAGTGGGATTCACCCAGCTGCCAGAAGTGCAGGCCGGCGGTAAACAGCGGGCCGTACACGCGGGTGGCGAACTGCTGCATGCGCGCATACAGGGTGTCCATGCCCGACGCCCGTGGCGCGGTCTGGATAATCCCCGCATCCGGCGTGGCTTCCATCAGGCGCACCAGGCTGGTCAGGCATTCGCCGCTCATCACGCTGTCGGCGTCGAGCACTACCATGTACTTGTAGTCACCGCCCCAGCGACGGCAGAAGTCGTCGAGGTTGCCGCTCTTGCGCTTTACGCGGCGGCGACGGCGGCGATAGAAGATCTTGCCGAAGCCACCGGCCTCGCGGCACACATCGAGCCAGGCTTGCTGCTCGGCGATGCAGATGTCGGCGTCGTTACTGTCACTGAGCACGAAGAAGTCAAAGCGATCCAGGTCGCCGGTGGCGGCCACCGATTCGAAGGTCGCACGCAAACCCGCGAATACCCGCGGCACGTCTTCGTTGCAGATCGGCATCACCAGGGCGGTGCGCGCATCCTTCGGAATCGGCTCGTCGCCGGCACTTTTACCGGAGATGCGATATTTATCGTGACCGGTCAGCAGCTCCAGGAAGCCCATCAACGCGGTCCAGAAACCTGCCGACACCCAGCAGAACAGAATCCCGAACATGATCAGGATGCTGGTTTGCAGGGCGTAAGGCAGTACCTGGGTTGCCGTTTGCAGCAGGGTCTGGTTGCGGATTTCGTCGAAGTCGACCAGCGACCAGCCCTGGTACGGCATGATGCCTTTCATGTACCAGCCAGCCACGATGGTCTGGCCGAGCATCAGCACCAGCAGGATATAGCGACGGATCGAACCCACGGTACGCCAGCGCGCAGCCGGCAACACCCGCTCGTCTTTCGGTGGCTTGGGCGGGTTGGTGCGACCGGTGATCCGCCGCCAGCCACGCACCAGGATATTGGTACGCCAAGGCTCGGGCACCACTTTGGTCCGGCGGATCGGTGGCGTGGCCTTGAGGCATACGCGACCGCTGGCGTCGAGCGCCAGCATTTCGGCGTCTTGCAGCTCTTCGGCAGTGCTGAGGGTCAACCGACGGCCGACCGAGGCCTGGGCGGCGTCGGTCGGTGCGTCGAAGGTTTTTGACGACAGGCGCTCATGCAACTCGCTGAACGAGCTGCAGCCCGCCAGCTCGGCGCGCTGCTCGGCCGTCATGGGCAGATGCGCCAGGTACTCGGACAGAGTCTCAGGCGTTATTTGGGAATTACTCATCGGCAGGCAACTGATAGCTCCAGGTTTCGGTCAGGACTTGCTCAGTCTTGATCGGCTCCGGAGTGGCTGGGGCAGCTTCTGGCTGCTGGGCTTGCTTGTCTTTCGCGTCTTTCTTGGCCTGTTTCTCGTGCTGCTTGGCCAGGACCTTGTCGGCCTTCAACACATGGTTGGAAACCGGCTCAGGCTCTGGCTGCACGATATCCTGCACCAGTGCCGCACGCATCTCGGTCGGCTTGCCCGCGTCCTTGATCTTCATGCGCAGGGTCAGGCGCCAGCCTTTGGTGTGCTCGTTGTAGCGCACACTGTTTTCAACCAGCTCGGCGTTGTCACTGACGCTCACCTGGCTGCGCACCGGGGCGTCCGGCAGCAGCTTCTTCAGGGACGGGCCTTCGAAGTCCACCAGGTAGGCCACGCTGCCATCGGGCTGACGGATCAGGTTGGATTGCTTCACGTCACCGGTGGAACGCAGGGTCTGCTTGACCCAGGCACTGTCCGGCGAATGGAATGCGGCGTCGTCCAGGGTCCAGTGCAGGCGGTAGGACACGTCCAGCGGCTTGCCGACTTCCGGCAGTTCAGCCGGGCTCCAGAACGCCACGATGTTGTCATTGGTTTCATCGGCCGTCGGGATCTCTACCAGATCGACGGTGCCCTTGCCCCAATCGCCCTCAGGCTCGATCCAGGCGCTTGGGCGCTTGTCGTAGTTGTCGTCCAGGTCTTCGTAGTGGCTGAAATTGCGGCCACGTTGCAGCAGGCCGAACCCGCGCGGGTTCTCGACGCTGAAGTTGCTGACCGACAGGTGTTTAGGGTTGTTCAACGGGCGCCAGATCCACTCGCCATTGCCGGCATGGATCGACAGGCCGCTGGAGTCGTGCAGCTCGCGACGGTAGTTGAGGACCTTGGACGGCTGGTTGGCGCCGAACAGGAACATCGAGGTCAACGGGGCCACACCCAGCTTGCTGACCTTGTCGCGCAGGTACATCTGCGATTTCACATCGACTACGGTGTCGGTGCCAGGGCGCAGGATCAGGCGATAGGCGCCCGTGGCGCGCGGCGAATCCAGCAGGGCGAAGATCACCAGGTGCTTGTCACCCGGTTTTGGACGTTCGATCCAGAACTCGGTGAAACGCGGGAACTCTTCGCCGGACGGCAGTGCGGTATCAATGGCCATCCCACGGGCAGACAGGCCATATACCTGGTCCTTGCCCACGACGCGGAAATAGCTGGCGCCGAGCATGGTCATGATTTCGTCTTGCTTATCGGCCTTGTTGATCGGGAAAAGCACACGGAAACCGGCATAGCCCAGCTGTTCAGTGGCCTTGGGATCGAATTTCACGTCGCCGAAGTCGAAACGCGTCGGGTCGTACTTAATTTCATGCACGCTGTCGGCAGTGACTTCGTTGATTTTCACCGGCGTGTCGAAATGCATGCCCTGGTGATAGAAGGACAGCTTGAACGGGGTGTTCTGATCGGCCCACTCGGCTTTTTCATTGCGGAAACGAATCTTCTGGTAGTCAGCGAATTTCATTTCGCGGAATTCGTTCGGCAGATTGCTGCGCGGAGCTTCGTATTTCTGCCCGGCCAGCTCTTTTGCCTTGGCCGACACATCATCCAGACTGAATGCCCACAGTTGACCCGCGCCGAACAGGCAAAACAGGGCAGAGCCCGTCACCAGTGCGTTTCGTAACCGTTTGGCAGACAATTTTGGTGCATTACAGGGACTAACAATCACGAGCAACCCTCGCCGAAAACAGATCAAAAAACCAACGGCCAGCTATCTATATGCCAGGTTGGCGAGCAATGTTCCGACTCCCCTAGGGCCAAATGATTCCCCAAAGGCTATCGGACAAGTCTCTACCTAAGTCAAAAATGGACCAAACAACGCTGATCCCCGTAGCGCGCGATTATCTAGTAGCCCGCGAGACAACGCATCAGGGGCAGTGAAGTATTTGTAGCGAAAACCTGCGTTTTTCAGCATTAAAGTCGTTTTTAATACATTCATGTCTGTAAGAGGAAGGTCACAGGGCCATCATTGACCAAATGCACCTGCATATCGGCGCCAAAACGCCCTGAAGCCACCTTGCCATGCAATTGTTGCGCTTGTAACAACAAGTGCTCAAAAAGCGCCGCTCCCAGGGCCGGTGGAGCCGCTGTGGAGAAGCTGGGCCGCAGCCCGCTTTTTGTGTCCGCCGCCAGGGTGAACTGCGACACCAGCAGCAAACCGCCGCCGATATCCTTGAGCGACAGGTTCATCTTGCCCTCGTCGTCACTGAACACCCGATAGTTAAGCAACTTGTGCAACAGTTTATCGGCGCTCTCGGGCGTATCTGAAGGCTCGACGGCGACCAGCACCAGCAAACCCTGGTCAATCGCCCCTACGACCTCCCCGGCAACTTCGACGTGGGCGCCACGCACCCGCTGCAACAGGCCCTTCATGCTTCTTCAGGGGGCAGATCAAGCAGGCGCCGTGCCATTTCGCCGGTCGCACGCACCAAAGCGTCGGTGATACCCGGCTCGGAGGCGGCATGCCCGGCCTCGCGTATCACCTGCAGCTCGCTGTTGGGCCAGGCCTGATGCAGCTCCCAGGCGTTATCCAGCGGGCAGATCATATCGTAGCGGCCATGGATGATGACGCCGGGCAGATGGGCGATCTTGTGCATATCGCGAATCAGCTGGTTGGGTTCCAGGAAGGAGTTGTTGGTGAAGTAATGGCATTCGATGCGGGCAATGGACAAGGCGCGCTGCGGCTCGGAGAAGCGCTCGACATGCTGCGGGCTCGGGCACAGGCCCAGCATGCGCCCTTCCCAACCGGACCAGGCCTTGGCTGCGTGCATCTGGGCGATCTGGTCGTTGCCGGTCAGGCGCTTGTGGTAGGCGGCGATCATGTCGTGGCGCTCTTCCACCGGGATCGGCGCCAGGTAGTCCTGCCAGTAATCCGGGAACAGGCGGCTCGCCCCCTCCTGGTAGAACCAATGGATGTCCTGCGGGCGCGCCAGGAAGATGCCGCGCACGATCAGGCCAAGCACGCGCTCGGGATGGGTTTGCGCGTAGGCCAGGGCCAGGGTCGAGCCCCAGGAGCCGCCGAACAGCACCCATTTGTCGATGCCCAGGTGTTCGCGGATGCGCTCAAGGTCGGCGACCAGATCCCAGGTGGTGTTGTTTTCGAGGTTGGCGCGCGGGGTCGAGCGACCACAGCCACGCTGGTCGAAGGTCACAATATGGTACAGGTTCGGGTCGAAGTAGCAGCGGCTCTGGGCGTCGCAACCGGCACCTGGGCCACCGTGGATGAACACGACGGGCAAGCCTTCGGGGGAGCCACTTTCATCGACATACAGGGTGTGGGTGTCATCGACTGCCAGATCATGCCGGGCGTAGGGTTTGATCTGCGGGTACCAAGTCTGCATTGCGCGCTCCGTAGGGTGTCGGGTTCATCCCTGGGGGGACGTCTATTATTTTGCCGTCTGGCATCATAAACCCGAATTGTGCAATGAGCATGTCCTTGAGCACTCAGACCTGTGTCAGCAGTTCGCTCCGCAGATAATCCTACAGTCGCCCCTCCAGCCCCTCCGACATCTGGACTGTGTGAATGCAGTCAAAATGTGGGAGGGGGCTTGCTCCCGATAGCTATTTGAGCGGCACCCTGAATCATCGGTAACGGCTTTGCCCCCAAGACAAAAATCCTTGCAGCAGCTGCTTCAACACCACCTGGGTCGGCTCCGCAAGGTCGGGGCGATAGCGAAACGGCTCAAACTCCTCCATATACGCGCTCTGGCACAACTCAAGTTGCACGGCATGGATATCCTGCGCCGGGTCGCCGTAGTGCCGGGTGATGTGGCCGCCCTTGAAACGCCCGTTCAGCACATGGGTGTATTGGGGATACTGAGCACAGATGGCTTCCAGCTGGCTGGCCAATTCCGGATCGCATGCGGCGCCGTTGAAGGTACCGAGGTTGAAGTCCGGCAACTTGCCGTCGAACAGGTGCGGGATCACCGAGCGGATCGAGTGCGCATCGAACAACAGCGCATAGCCGAACTCGGCCTTGAGGCGCGCCAGTTCTTCTTGCAACTGGCGGTGATAAGGCCCCCAGATCTTCTGCAGGTAGCTAGCACGCTCTTCCTCGGAGGGCGTCTGCCCTTCACGAAACAACGGCACGCCATCGAACAGCGTCTCCGGGTACAGGCCGGTGGTGGCGCCGGCATAAAGCGGCTTGTTATCCGAGGGCCGGTTCAAGTCGATGACAAACCGCGAGTACTCTGCCGCCAGGGTGCTGGCGCCCAGTTCTTCGGCAAAGTCATACAGCAAAGGTATATGCCAGTCGGTGTCCGGCAGGCTTTGCGCCTCGGGGATCAACCCGGCCTCGACCGCAGGCGTCAGGCGCAGGCCGGCGTGGGGCATGCTGATCAGCAGCGGTACGCGGCCTTGTTTGAATGTCAGGACCTTATCCACAACGCTTCTCCTTAAACAGTGACATCGACGCCATGGCGCACGACGCGTTTATCCAGCTCGCCGCCCAGCCAGTAGGCCAGGTCGGCGGGGCGATCGATCTGCCAGGCGACAAAATCCGCAACTTTGCCCACTTCCAGGGAACCATGGGTGTCACCCATGCCCAATGCGGTAGCCGCGTGTTGCGTGGCGCCAGCCAGGGCTTCTTCCGGGGTCATGCGGAACAGGGTGCAGGCCATGTTCAGCATCAGGCGCACCGACAACGCCGGCGAGGTGCCAGGGTTGAGATCGCTGGCGATGGCGATCTTCACGCCGTGCTTGCGCAGGGCCTCCATCGGCGGCAACTGGGTTTCACGCAGAAAGTAAAATGCACCCGGCAGCAAGACGGCGACGGTGCCGGCAGCGGCCATGGCGATGGCGTCGTCTTCGGTCATGAACTCAAGGTGGTCGGCCGACAGCGCGTGATAGCGCGCCGCCAGGCTGGAACCGTGCAGCGATGAGAGCTGCTCAGCGTGCAGCTTCACCGGCAAGCCAAGCTGTTGGGCAACCTTGAACACGCGCTCGACCTGTTCGGGGGAGAACGCCAGGTATTCACAGAAGGCATCCACCGCATCCACCAGGCCTTCTGCGGCCAGCGCCGGCAGCATCTCTTTGCAGATGTGCTCAATGTAATCATCGGCGCGGTCTTTATACTCCGGCGGCAGCGCATGAGCGGCCAGGCACGTGGCGCGCACACTGACTGGCAGCGCTTCGCCCAGGCGCCGGGCCACGCGCAGCATCTTGCGTTCGTTGGCCAAGTCCAGGCCGTAGCCGGATTTGATCTCCACCGTGGTCACGCCGTCACGCAACAGACTGCGCAGGCGCTTTTCAGCGCTGGCAAACAGTTCATCTTCCGTGGCAGCGCGGGTGGCACGCACGGTGCTGGCGATACCGCCGCCCTTGGCCGCGATGTCGGCGTAGCTGACGCCCTCAAGGCGCTGCTCGAATTCGCCGCTGCGATTGCCGCCAAACACGGTGTGAGTGTGGCAGTCGATCAGCCCGGGGGTGACCCACGCGCCTTGCAGGTCATGCACCTGGGCGTAATCGCCCGTGGGTGCCTGGCTGCGCGGGCCGATCCACTCGATCAGCGAGCCCGCAGTCACCATGGCGGCATCCTCGATAATCGAGTATCTGCCCTGAGCCATGGTTGCGACGTGGCAGTGTTGCCAAAGGGTTTTCATCAACGCCTCCCTAAGTTATCGATGAGACAAAGCCTGTTCGTAATGGACCTTGGCCCCTTGCCCGGCGGCGGGCTTGACCCACAGCAGGTACGCGACGATCAGCAGCACAATCCATACAGCGCCGACCATCAAGGCGGCCTGGGTGTCCGGGAAGTAACCGAGCACACCAAATACAAACAGCATGAACACAATGGCTGCTGCCGGCGCATAGGGCCAGAACGGCACCGGGAATTTCAGTTCGGCGACCTGCTCCTTGGTCATGGAGCGACGCATGGCGACCTGGGTAAACAGGATCATCAGCCATACCCACACAGTGGCGAAGGTGGCAATCGAAGCGATCAGCAGGAACACGTTTTCCGGGATCAGGTAGTTGAGCACCACGCCGCCGAGCAACGCGGCCCCCATCACCACCACGGTCATCCACGGCACGCCCTGTTTGGACAATTGCGCGAATCCCTTGGGCGCCTGCCCTTGCTGGGCCAGGCCGTACATCATGCGGCCCGCGCCGAAGATGTCGCTGTTGATCGCCGACACGGCCGCCGAGATCACCACAATATTGAGGATGGTCGCCGCCGAGCCGATCCCAAGGTTGCTGAATATCTGCACGAACGGGCTGCCCTGGCTGCCGATCTGCGGCCATGGGTAGATCGCCATCAACACGAACAGGGTCAGCACGTAGAACAACAGGATACGCAGCGGCACCGCGTTGATCGCCTTGGGGATCACCCGCTGCGGGTCCTTGGCTTCGCCGGCCGTGATGCCGATGATTTCGATCCCGCCAAAGGCAAACATCACTACCGCAAACGAGGCAATCAGCCCGCCGATACCGTTGGGCATGAAGCCGCCGTGGGCCCACAGGTTGCTCAAGCCACTGGCCTGGGTTTCACCCGCCGAGTGAATGCCGAACAGCATGATGCCGAACCCGCCAAGGATCATCGCCACGATGGCGCCAACCTTGAGCAACGACAGCCAGAACTCCATCTCGCCAAAAACCTTGACGTTGCACAGGTTCAGGCCGCCGATCAAAAACACGATGCCCAGCACCCAGACCCAACGGGCGACCTCGGGAAACCAGAAGCCCATGTAGATGCCGAAGGCGGTGACGTCGGCCAGGCAGACGATGATCATTTCAAACGCATAGGTCCAGCCGAGGATAAACCCGGCCATTGGCCCCAGGTAGGTGCTGGCGTACTGGCCGAAGGAGCCGGACACCGGATTGTGCACAGCCATTTCACCGAGGGCGCGCATCACCATGAACACGGCGGCGCCGCCGATCAGGTAGGCCAGCAGCACGGCAGGGCCGGCCATCTGGATGGCTGAGGCCGAACCATAGAACAGCCCGGTGCCGATCGCGGAACCGAGTGCCATGAAGCGAATATGTCGGGCGTTGAGCCCGCGTTTCAAACCTTTTTCTGGCTGGTGCATTTCTCTTCCCTAATTATTCTTGTCCGAGAAAATTGAACGCCTGCGAACGGCGGTCTTTTGTGGCGAGCGAGCTTGCTCGCGCTGGGCTGCGCAGCAGCCCCAAAAATTCTGCGAGCGCTTCGCACTCGAGCGGGAGCAAGCTCCCTCGCCACACAGAGCCTGTCGTCCTCTGGATCGGTCAGAGACTCGGCAGCAACTTGGCCGGTACCAGCTCATTCAGGCAACGGGTGGCGAGCAGTTCGCTGGCGGCGTTGATGTCCGGGGCGAAGAAGCGATCCTTGTCATAGAACGCCACCTTATCGCGCAGGATGCCGCGGGCTTTTTCAAGTGCAGGCGAGGTCTTCAGGCCGTCGCGCAAATCCAGGCCCTGGCAGGCTGCAAGCCATTCCACCGCGAGAATGCCACGGGTGTTCTCGGCCATTTCCCACAGGCGCTTGCCTGCAGCCGGGGCCATGGAGACGTGGTCTTCCTGGTTCGCCGAGGTCGGCAGGCTGTCGACGCTATGGGGATGGGCCAGTGCCTTGTTCTCGCTGGCGAGTGCAGCGGCAGTGACCTGGGCGATCATGAAACCGGAGTTCACCCCACCATTGCCTACCAGGAACGGCGGCAGTTGCGACATGTGCTTGTCCATCATCAGCGAGATGCGCCGCTCGCTCAGGGAGCCAATCTCGGCAATCGCCAAGGCCATGTTGTCGGCGGCCATGGCCACCGGTTCGGCGTGGAAGTTACCGCCGGAAATCACGTCGCCTTCGGCGGCAAATACCAGTGGGTTATCCGACACCGCGTTGGCTTCGACCACCAGCACTTCGGCAGCCTGGCGGAACTGGGTCAGGCAGGCGCCCATGACCTGTGGCTGGCAACGCAGGGAGTATGGGTCTTGCACCTTGTCGCAGTTCTGGTGCGACTGCGACACCTGGCTGCTTTCGCCCAACAGGTCACGATAGGCCGCAGCCGCATCGATCTGCCCACGCTGGCCACGCGCCGCATGAATACGCGCATCGAACGGCGAGCGCGAACCCAGTACAGCCTCCACGGTGAGGCCGCCGCAGGTGAGCGCGCCAGCAAACAGGTCTTCACCTTCGAACAGGCCGCGCAATGCGTAAGCGGTGGATACCTGGGTGCCGTTGAGCAAGGCCAGGCCTTCTTTGGCGGCCAGGGTCAGCGGCGTGAGGCCAGCAATTTTCAGCGCTTCGGTGGCTTCCAGCCATTGGCCTTTGTGGCGCGCCTTGCCTTCGCCCAGCAGCACCAGGGACATATGCGCCAATGGCGCCAGGTCACCAGAGGCGCCGACCGAACCTTTCAATGGAATGTGCGGATACACCTCGGCGTTGATCAGCGCGATCAGCGCGTCGATCACCTGGCGACGGATCCCGGAGAACCCGCGGCTGAGGCTGTTGACCTTGAGCACCATGACCAGCCGCACCAGCGCATCGCTGATCGGCTCACCGACGCCTGCAGCGTGGGACAGCACCAGGGAACGCTGGAGGTTTTCCAGGTCTTCGCTGGCGATGCGGGTAGAGGCGAGCAGGCCGAAACCGGTGTTGATGCCGTAGGCAGTGCGGTTCTCGGCGAGAATCTGCTCCACACAGGCGACGCTGGCTTCAATCTGGGCCGAGGCGCTGTCATCCAGGCTGAGGGTTACCGGCTGCTGGTAGATGGCCCGCAGTTGGGCGAGGGTCAGTTGGCCTGGAATCAGGTTTAGCGCAGTCACATTCGTTCTCCTTGTGAATTATTCTTAGGTGTTCAGTGCAAATTCGGTAACGCAGTGTCTTTAAGCAACTGGGCAGCGGCGGCAATATCCGGCGCCAGCCAACGGTCCTGCTCGTAAGCGGGGACCACTTCGCGCAACAAGCGCCAGGCGTGGTCGGTGCCCACGCCGAAGCGCTGGTCCTTGAGGAATTCGAACGCCTGGGCGGCCAGCAAATACTCGATGGCGAGGATCTGGGTGACGTTGACCAGCACCTGGTGCAGCTTGAGCGCGGCGTTGGTGCCCATGCTCAAGTGGTCCTCCTGCAGGCCCGAGGTGACGAAGTTGTCGAGCACCGCCGGTTGCGCCAGTTGGCGGTTCTGCCCGCACAAGGATGCGGCGACGTACTGCACGATCATCATTCCGGAGTTGACCCCAGGGTTGCTGACCAGGAACGCCGGCAAGCCGCTGACGTGCGGGTTGATCAGGCGGTCCAGGCGACGTTCGGCCACCGAGCCGATTTCGGCCATGGCAATCGCCAGCATGTCCGCCGCCAGCGCTACGGACTGGCCGTGCGGGTTGGCCTGGGATACCACGCGGTAGTTATCCGGGGTGCCAAGCAGCAGTGGGTTGTCCGTGGCGCTGTTGAGCTCAGTCTCGACCTGGCGAGTGGCGTGCTCAAGCTGATCGCGAGCCGCGCCGTGGATCTGCGGGATCGAACGAATGCTCAGGGCGTCCTGGGTGCGAATACCTTTGCTGCTGGCGATGACTTCGCTGCCGTCGAGCAAGGCGCGCAGGTTGCTGCCGACCTGCTGCATGCCCGGGTGCGGCTTGAGGGCGATGATTTCTGCGTCAAAGGCGTCGATCTGGCCGCGCTGGGCTTCGAAGCTCATGGCACCGATCACATCGGCCCATTGCAGCAAATGGTGGGCATCGGCCAGGGCCAAACAACTCAGGCCGGTCATGCACGGCGTGCCGTTGACCAAGCACAGGCCGTCCTTGGCGCCGAGCACCACAGGTTGCAAACCTTCTGCTTGCAAGGCTTCGTGCGCCGTCACAATCCGGCCGCGATAGCTCACGTTGCCGACGCCGAGCAAGGCCACGCCGACATGGGCCATGTGGGTCAGGTAACCCACCGAGCCCTGGGACGGCACTTGTGGGGTGATGCCGTGATTGAGCAGCGCCAGCAACGAGTGCACCACCTGTGGGTGCAGGCCGGACTTGCCGTGGCTGTAGTTGACGATCGCCGCGCAGATGATCGCGCGGGTCTGCTCGTCGCTGAGCACCGGGCCGACGCCACAGGCGTGGCTCAACAGTGTATTGCGCGACAGCTGGCTCAATTGCTCGCCCTTGAGCGACACGTTGCACAAGGCGCCCAGGCCGGTGTTGACGCCATAGGCGCGCTCGCCGCTGGCGACGATGCGTTGCACGATGGCCTGGGCGTTGTCGATGCGCGCCCAGGCCTGGCCCGAGAGCTCGAGCACGGCGCCATGGCGAGCCACGGCGGCCACGTCCTGCCAGCGCATCGGCGCGTCGGCGATGATAATTGTTGTTGCCTGGGGCATCTTCGTACCTTCTTTAATTCTTGTGCAGCCTTACCGGCCCAATCGGGGGCAAGCCCCCTCCCACCTTTAAAGGTGTTCACAGTTCAAAATGTGGGAGGGGGCTTGCTCCCGATGGGGCCAGCAGCCTCACCACAAACCCCGGCTCAGACCACCGCCGCCCGCCGCTGAACAAACCGATCCACATACTCATCCGCCGGCGAATGCAGGATCTCCCGCGGTGTGCCGACCTGGATCAGCTTGCCGTCCTTGAGAATCGCAATGCGGTTGCCGATGCGCACGGCCTCGTCGAGGTCGTGAGTGATAAACACGATGGTCTTGTGCAGGGTCTTTTGCAGCTCGAGCAGCTGGTCCTGCATCTCGGCGCGGATCAGCGGATCGAGGGCGCTGAAGGCCTCGTCCATCAGGATGATGTCGGTGTCGGCCGCCAGGGCGCGGGCCAGGCCCACACGCTGGCGCATGCCGCCGGAAAGCTGGTGCGGGTATTTGTTTTCATAGCCCTTGAGGCCCACGGTTTCGATCCAGTGCAGGGCGCGCTCGGCACACACCTGCTTGGTTTCGCCACGTACTTTCAGGCCGTAGGCAACGTTGTCGAGCACGCTCTTGTGGGGCAACAGGCCGAAGCTCTGGAACACCATGCTGATCTTGTGTCGGCGGAATTGGCGCAGGGCTTCCATGTCCAGTTGCAGGATGTCTTCGCCGTCTACCAGGATCGCGCCGCTGGTGGGGTCGATCAGGCGATTGAAGTGGCGTACCAGGGTGGACTTGCCGGAACCCGACAGGCCCATGATCACGAAGATCTCACCCGTGCCGATGCTCAGGGACAAGTCATTCACGCCGACCACGCAGCCGGTCTCGGCCAATACCTGGTCCTTGGTCTTGCCTTGGCCGATCATGGCCAGGGCATCCTTGGAACGCGCGCCGAAGATCTTGAAGACGTTCTTTACTTCGATTTTGCTGACAGTAGTCATTTGCTCGCCTCATGCCGTGGACGACCATAGGCCTGGGTGATGCGGTCGATGACCACTGCGAGAATCACGATCGCCAGCCCGGCTTCCAGGCCACGGCCAACGTTGAGGGTCTGGATGCCGACAAGCACATCCTCACCCAAGCCACGGGCGCCGATCATCGAGGCGATCACCACCATCGACAGCGCCATCATGGTGGTCTGATTTATCCCGGCCATGATGCTCGGCAACGCCAGCGGCAGTTGCACGCCGAACAGTTGCTGCCAGCGGTTGGCGCCGAAGGCGTTGATGGCTTCCATGACTTCGCCATCGACCTGGCGAATGCCCAGGTCCGTCAGGCGGATCAGTGGCGGCGCGGCGTAGATCACCGTGGCGAAGATCGCCGGGACCTTGCCCAGGCCGAACAGCATCAGCACCGGGATCAGGTACACGAAGCTGGGCATGGTCTGCATGATGTCGAGCAGTGGCATCAGCACCGACCGCAGGCGATTGCTGCGCGCCGACAGGATGCCCAGGGGAATGCCGATCAGCACCGAGATCACCGTGGCGACCATCATCAGTGCCAGGGTTTGCATCAGCTTGTCCCACAGGCCAACGGCGCCCACCAGGAACAGCAAACCGACGATCACCGCCGTGGTTACCAGCTTGCGCGTGGCGTGCCAGGCAATGCCGCCGACGATGGCCAGCATCAGCCACCAGGGTGCCATGCGCAGCAACCCTTCCAGGTTGACGATGGCCCATAGCAGGGTGTCGGAGATATGCCGGAACACATCCCCGTAGTTGGTAACCAGCGCGTCCACCCAACCGTTGACCCAGTCGGCGATGGAAAACGTAAAACTCTCAGGAAACATATCGTGCTCTCGATCCAGTGGGTTGTGGCCAGCCGCCCGGCCACCCCAGAGGGTAGCCGTGCATACTTGACCTACAAGGCCGCGTCGATTTTCTTGGCTGCGTCGTCGCTCACCCAGGCGTGCCAGACTTCAGGATGTTCCTTGAGGAAAATTTTCGCCAGTTTTGGCGACTCGATGCGCTCCTTGGCCATGCGCCCGAGGTTCTGGTTCAGCAGGTCGATGGGCAGGTTGACCTTTTCCAACACGGCCACCAGTTCCGGGGCTTGCTCGTGGAAGGTCTTGGACAGGCCGACCTTGATGTGCACGCTCTTATCCACGCCGGGCTTTTCTTCCAGCTTGACCAAATCCACCTGGCCCATCAGCGGCGTCGGCGACCAGTAGTAGAAGAGGATCGGCTCGCCGCGCTTGTAGCTCGACAGCACCGCCGCATCCAGCGCCGGGCCGGTGCCTGGGCGGAAGTTGGTGTAAGTGCTTTCCAGGCCGTAGCTCTTGAGCATTTCGCTGTTGTCCAGCTCACAGGTCCAGCCGGCCGGGCAGTTGTAGAAACGGCCCTTGGAGGGTTCTTCCTGGTCCTTGAACACCGAGGCGTACTTGGCCAGGTCGGCGATGTTTTTCAGGTCCGGGGCCTTGGCTTCCAGCTTGCGCTTGGCGTCGCCTTCGATCACATAACGCGGCACGTACCAGCCTTCCACCGCGCCGACCACCGGGGCACCGACGCCGACGACCTTGCCGGCCTTTTCGGCCTTGTTCCAGACTTCACTGCGGCCTACCCACTCCTCGGCGAATACCTGGATGTCATTGCTGCCCAGGGCGTTTTCCATGGTGATGGAGTTGCCCGGCAGGCTGTCGGTTTTGCAGTCGTAGCCTTTTTCCAGCACGGTTTGCAGGATGTCGGTGAGCAACATGCCGCTTTCCCAGTTCAGGCCGGCGAATTTCACCGGTTTGCCGGATTCGCACCAGCCGGCCGCCTGGGCGCCGGCGCTTGTCAGCAAGCCCACTGAGAACAAGGTAGCCAGCAAGGTCTTATTCATAGTCATTGTTGTGACGCTCCCAATCATGAAATGGATTACGGCAGTCAGTAGGCGTCCTGCCCTGTCCACGTCCCATCAGGCTTGTGCAGCCAGCCCGCTTGTTGTGGGTAAAGCGCCCTGCTCTTTTGGCAGGATCAGGTGATCAGGTACCGTGCCGTGCCATTTTTTCGCACACACGTAATACAGGGCCGCCGGCAGTACCAGGCCGATGATCCAGGAAATATCCACGCCCCCCAGAGCGGCCACCAATGGGCCGGTGTAGAACTTGGTGGCGATGAACGGCAGCTGCACCAGCACGCCGAAGACATAGACGCTGATACCCAGCAGGTTCCAACGCCCATAGCGGCCGTTCGGGTCGGCCAGTGCCGGCACGTCATAGCGCTCGCGGGTGATGCAGTAGTAATCCACCAGGTTGATCGCACTCCAGGGCGTAAAGAACGCCAGCAGGAACAAGATGAAAGACTTGAACGCACCGAGGAACGAGTGCTGGCCGAGCAACGCAATCAGGGTGGCCGCACCAACGATCGCCAACACGAACATCAGGCGCTGCAGCCGCGTGACCTCCAGGCGACCACGGAAACCGCTGACGATGGTCGCAATGCACATGAAGCTGCCGTAGGAGTTCAGCGTCGAGATGGTGACCTTGCCGAACGCGATGCTGAAATACAGCAATGCAGCGGTGGCGCCCGTGCCGCTCAGGCCCACGATATAGGCCACTTCATGACCGGCGAACTGCCCGTTGGACATGGCCGCGGCAAACACGCCGAGGACCATCGCCACCTGCGCACCGATGACCGAGCCCGCGCCAGCGGCGAGAAAGGTTTTCACCGATGAGGTCTGGCTCGGCAGGTAACGCGAATAATCCGCCACATACGGGCCGAAGGCGATCTGCCAGGATGCCGCGAGCGACACGGCCAGCAGAAAACTGCTCCAGCTGAAATGGCGGATCTGCAAAAGCGCGCCAACATCGGTCTGGCTCATCAGGCGACTGAACAAGTAGACAAAGGCAATCACGCCAATGACGCTGGCGACACGACCGATGAAATGGATCACCCGATAACCCAACACGGTGACCAGCACGATGACACTGGCGAAGATCAGGATGCCGACACTGTCGCTGACTCCAAACAACTGCCCCAGCGCCTGACCCGACAACACGGTGCCAGTTGCGGTGAAACCCAGGTACATCAAGCACACCAGCACGATCGGGATGGCCGCGCCATACACGCCGAACTGCACCCGGCTGGAAATCATCTGCGGCAGGCCAAGCTTGGGGCCTTGGGCCGCATGCAAGGCCATGACCCCGCCGCCAATCAGTTGACCGACCAGCAGGCCAATCAACGACCAGAACACATCACCGCCCAGCACCACAGCCAGGGCCCCGGTGACAATCGCGGTGATTTGCAGGTTGGCGCCCATCCACAGGGTGAACTGGCTGAATAGACGACCGTGTCTTTCCGCTTCCGGGATGTAGTCGATCGAGCGCCTTTCGATCAACGGGGTGGTGTCATTCGCAGCCATGTTGTTCAACCTCTGATGGATTGTTCGATGCTTTTCTGTAGGAGCGAGCTTGCTCGCGAAAAATGTACATTCAACGCAGCGAGGCGCCTGGAATACCTTCGCGAGCAAGCTCGCTCCTACAATAGGTGCGTCAGCCAGTGATCATCGGCAGGTTCAGACCCTGCTCTTTAGCGCAATCGATAGCGATCTGATAACCCGCATCCGCATGACGCATCACCCCCGTCGCCGGGTCGTTATGCAGCACTCGCGCAATGCGCTCAGCTGCTTCGTCGGTACCGTCACACACGATCACCATGCCCGAATGCTGGGAGAAGCCCATGCCCACGCCGCCGCCGTGGTGCAGCGAAACCCAGGTCGCGCCGCTGGCGGTGTTGAGCAAGGCGTTGAGCAGTGGCCAGTCGGATACGGCGTCGGAGCCGTCCTGCATGGCCTCGGTTTCGCGGTTCGGGCTGGCGACCGAGCCGGAGTCCAGGTGGTCACGGCCGATCACCACCGGCGCAGAAAGCTCGCCGCTGCGTACCATTTCGTTGAAGGCCAGGCCTAGCTTGGCGCGCTGGCCCAGGCCAACCCAGCAGATGCGTGCCGGCAGGCCCTGGAAGCTGATGCGCTCGCGAGCCATGTCCAGCCAGTTGTGCAGGTGGGCGTCGTCGGGGATCAGTTCTTTGACTTTGGCGTCGGTCTTGTAGATGTCCTGCGGGTCGCCGGACAGTGCAGCCCAACGGAACGGGCCGATGCCACGGCAGAACAGCGGGCGGATATAGGCTGGTACGAAACCCGGGAAGTCGAAGGCGTTTTCCACGCCTTCTTCTTGAGCCATCTGGCGGATGTTATTGCCGTAGTCGAAGGTCGGGATGCCTTGTTTCTGGAATTCCAGCATGGCTTTGACGTGCACGGCCATCGACTGCTTGGCGGCCTTGATCACGGCGGCGGGCTCGGTCTTGGCGCGGGCGCGGTATTCGTCCCAGGTCCAGCCGGCCGGCAGGTAGCCGTTAAGCGGGTCGTGGGCGCTGGTCTGGTCGGTGACCATGTCCGGGCGTACACCACGCTTGACCAGTTCCGGCAGGATTTCGGCGGCGTTGCCCAGCAGGGCGATGGAGATAGCCTTGCCTTCCTTGGTGTACTTGGCAATGCGCGCCAGGGCGTCGTCGAGGTCGGTAGCTTGCTCGTCGACATAACGGCTGCTCAGGCGGAAATCGATGCTGACCTGCTGGCATTCGATGTTCAGCGAGCAGGCGCCAGCCAGGGTTGCCGCCAGCGGCTGAGCACCGCCCATGCCGCCGAGACCGGCGGTGAGCACCCAGCGGCCGGTGAGGTCGCTGTTGTAATGTTGGCGGCCAGCTTCGACGAAGGTTTCGTAGGTGCCCTGAACGATGCCCTGGCTGCCGATGTAGATCCAGCTGCCGGCGGTCATCTGGCCGTACATGGCCAAGCCCTTGGCATCCAGTTCGTTGAAGTGTTCCCAGCTGGCCCAGTGCGGCACCAGGTTGGAGTTGGCGATCAGCACACGGGGCGCATTGCTGTGGGTCTTGAACACGCCGACCGGTTTACCCGATTGAACCAAGAGGGTTTCGTCGTCGTTCAGGTTGGTGAGGCTCTCGACGATCTGGTCGTAGCACTCCCAATTGCGCGCCGCACGGCCAATACCGCCGTACACCACCAGTTCTTTCGGGTTCTCGGCCACTTGCGGGTCGAGGTTGTTCATCAGCATGCGCAACGGCGCTTCAGTCAGCCAGCTTTTAGCGGTGAGCTTGTTACCGCGGGCGGCGCGGATTTCGACGTCACGGTATTTTGTAGGCCTAGCTTTCGAAAAATCGGTCACTGCTGGACTCCTCGGCATGATGCGCGAACATGGATGGTGCGAAGGAGAGTCTTACGCACACATCTTTACTTGTATGTACAAGCATATGCAATCGAGCGGCCAACTCTTTGAGTGAGCCCTGCAGATTTTTTTCGAAGATGAGCAAAAGCCTTGAAAATAAAGGCTTCAAAGCTTGATGAAATTTCTTACGGAAAGGTTTTGCGGCTACGAGGATTGGTCACGACAGCGCAGCTTTGCGTCACGCTGGGGCATTAAGTAACAAATTGGTGCGCAGGCTGGAAACAGATCTATGGATCACACAAAACAAAATGTGGGAGGGGGCTTGCTCCCGATAGCGGTTTATCAGTCACCTATCAATTGACTGAACCACCGCTATCGGGAGCAAGCCCCCTCCCACATTTTTTAACCGCGTGCGGTCAGTTCGATCAGGCAGCAACGGCCGGTGACCGATATATCCAGCAGGCCAACATTACCGTCTACTTGCAGGCAATCGTGATGGCCGAGCTTCTCGCCCAACACCTTCACTTCATCCGCCACGCTGAACACCAGCACTGTCTGCGCCGTGCTGAAAAACCGCTGCACGCCATCCACCCACTGCAAGCGCGCGTGATAACGCTCAGGCGAATAGATCAGGTTGAAATCGCGGATTGGCCCGGTAATCAGGCGGCACGTCACTTGACTGTCTCCCTCGAACGCGAACGGCTGCAACGGTAACAACCCGCGCTGCTCCTCACCGTCCACGGTCAGCACCATGCCAGCACCCTTGATCACCGTAATCACGCGCTGGTAACCGGCGAACGTGGAGAATTCGCCCGATTCGGCAATATCGGCAATCGACAGGCGCCAGCCAAATCCATCCAGGCCAGTGCCCGCATCACGGGTGATCTCTTCGGTACTGCCGCCGCCGTTTTTCCACGGCATGCGCACGTAGTCGGCGGCGCGCCAGATCTTGACTTCACTCATTTGCTGAAACGTCCTTCGAGGCTGTGACGGGAACCAGGATGGATCAACCGCGCAGCGGTCACCGGCTGGCGACCCGACCAGGTGCGGCGACGAATCAACAGGCACGGCTCGCTCGGCTCGATCTGCAACAACTTGCACTCAGCGGCGTCGGCAAGGATCGCCTCAACCACGTGCTCGCCCTCGGTCAATGGCGCGACCTGATTCAGGTAGGCATAGGGGGTTTGCTGGGTGAAGTCCTGCTGCAAGTATTCCGGCGCAACCAGGGCGTTGACGAAACGATCTTCGATTTGCACAGGAATGTCGTTCTCGTAATGCACGATCAACGAATGAAACACCCGCCCGCCTTCGCGCATCTCCAGGGCCACGGCACGCTCGGAACCGGCGGCTTCTTCGCCCAGGGTGATGACCTGGCACGTGTGCCGATGCCCGCGGGAGGCAATTTCATCGGCGATGTTGTGCACTTCAAACAGCGCGGACTGGCTCTTCGGCTCGGCGACGAACGTGCCGACCCCTTGCATGCGCACCAACATCCCTTCGGCGGTCAGTTCGCGCAGCGCGCGGTTGATGGTCATTCGGCTGAAGCCCAACTGGCTGACCAGCTCGCTCTCCGACGGCACGCGGTAGTGGGGCGGCCAGTTGCCGTTGAGGATCTGCTGGCTGATCATCTGTTTGACGCGGGCATACAAGGGCGCCGGACTTTCGTCCATGTGGGCAGCCAGCGAAGACTTGGCGGGCGGAGTCGGCACAGGGAATCCTTGCAGGGGGAAAAGATGCATAGATTGCCGGAGTTTACCGAGCAGGCAAACGTCTGTATATGTATATACAAATAAACACACGACCGGGGTGCCTTGATCATGTCCGCCTTCTTTGCCGAACGCGCGCTGCTGCCTAATGGATGGGCCAACGATGTACGTCTTGAAGTCAGCGCCGATGGCCTGCTGACCCAGGTTGAGCCCAATGCCAGTGCAGACGCTGCCGAACGGCTCAGGGGCCCGGTATTGGCGGGCATGCCGAACCTGCATTCCCATGCGTTCCAGCGCGCCATGGCGGGCCTGGCCGAGGTGGCCGGCAACCCCAATGACAGTTTCTGGACCTGGCGCGACCTGATGTACCGCATGGTCGGCCAGATCAACCCCGAGCAATTGCAGGTCATCGCCCGCCAGCTGTATATCGAAATACTCAAGGCCGGCTACACCTCGGTGGCCGAGTTTCATTACGTGCACCACGATGTCAGCGGCGAGCCCTATGCCGACCGTACCGAACTGTCGCGCCAGATCAGCCTGGCGGCCGCCAGCAGCGGGATCGGCCTGACGTTGGTGCCGGTGCTTTACACCCACTCTGGATTCGGCGGCCAGGCGCCGAATGAAGGGCAGCGCCGTTTTATCCACAGCACCGAGAGTTACCTGGACCTGCAAGCACGCTTGCAGCCAATTCTGGCGGCACAACCTGCGCAGCAACTGGGCCTGTGTTTCCACTCGCTGCGCGCCGTTACACCGCAACAAATCAATGAAGTCCTGGCGGCCAGTGACAAGACTTGCCCGGTGCATATCCACATCGCAGAGCAGCAAAAAGAAGTCGACGACTGCCTGGCCTGGAGCGGCATGCGTCCATTGCAGTGGCTGTATGACAATGTCGAGGTGGATGAACGCTGGTGCCTGGTGCACGCCACCCATGCCGACCCCGATGAAGTGACACGCATGGCCAAGAGCCGGGCGATTGCCGGTTTGTGCCTGACCACCGAGGCAAACCTGGGCGATGGGATTTTTCCGGCGGTGGATTTCCTCGCCCAGGGTGGACGCATGGGTATCGGGTCCGATAGCCATGTGTCACTGAGCGTGGTGGAAGAATTGCGTTGGCTGGAATACGGCCAGCGCTTGCGCGATCAACGGCGTAATCGCCTGTATCGCAGTGATCAGCCGATGGTTGGGCGCACGCTGTTCGATGCTGCGCTGGACGGTGGCGCACAGGCGCTGGGCCAGCCGATTGGTCGTTTGGAAGTGGGTAAGCGTGCGGATTGGATCGTGCTGGACGGTAACGATCCGTACCTGGCCACCGCCAATGAGGATGGGATTCTCAACCGCTGGTTGTTCGCCGGTGGCGATCGGCAGGTGCGCGATGTGCTGGTCAATGGCAAGTGGGTGGTGCGGGACGGGCGGCATGCCGGTGAAGAGGAAAGCAGCCGGGCATTCACCCAGGTCTTGAAGGCTCTGTTGGGCTAACGGCCAACACCTAACAAATGTGGGAGGGGGCTTGCTCCCGATAGCGGTGTATCAGTATCAGATGTACTGGCTGACATACTGCATCGGGAGCAAGCCCCCTCCCACATTCAATTACTGCGAACTCTTGGCCATTTGTTTATCTGAAGTACGCCAGATCAACCGCGTAGTGTCATACCCCTGCTGCCGCGCCCTACTGAGCAAGTCTTCACGGGTATCGGCGCTCACCGTCGGCGTGCGCGACAGGATCCACATATAGCGCCGGCTCGGGCTGCCGACGATGGCGGTCTTGTAGTCATCGCTCACATACAGCACCCAGTAATCGCCCTTGGCGACGCCCGGCAGCAGTGACGTGAACCAGTTATTGAATTCGACCCAAAGCTTGTCGGTCTTGCCGGGCACTTGCGGTGTGGCCGTGCCTTTGGCTTCCTGCCACTTCCACTCAGGTGTCAGGCAGCGGTTGAACACCGACATGTCGCCATCGGGCAGCAAGGTATAGCGCGCTTCGGATTGCGCGCAGTTGCGCTGGAAGTACATGGGCAATCGGGCCAACTCATACCAGGTGCCCTGGTACCGCTTGAGGTTGACGTTACTTGCCGTCTTGGGTTGCAGATCATCGCCAGAATGGCTGGCACAGCCCGCCAAAAACAGGCTGGCGCAAAGGAACAAAACAAAACGCATCATTCTTCTTCTCCCGCAGGCTCGCGCCCCGGTTTACTTCAGGCCTTGCCCGGAAAACATCAGAACTTTGTCACCGGCGTACTGCACGCTGATAAAGCTGTTTTTATCGCCCCAGGTGCAGCTGGACATGCCCAGTGCGCCGGAACAATCGGTTGGCTTGCCCAGCAGCGACTCCACCTCGGCCTTGGCCATGCCGGCTGAGAGCTTTTGGTAGTTTTCTTGGGTGACCTTGCTGCAAGCGGCTAAGAGCACGCAAAAAGCCAGCAGGGCGAGACGGCGTAAAGACATGGAAAAGCTCCTGGAGAGACAAAGCAGCTGGGGTATCTGCCAGAAGCTTAGAAGGGAAAAGAGGTGTCTGGTTCCCGACGAGCGAAAACAAAAAAGCCCCGCAAACGCTGAAACGTTTCGGGGCTTCTTCAAGGGTGAACGGCCTCACAACACGGCGGATAATTTATCGCCGTGTATTACTTCTTGTGGTAGCCGGTCACTCGCTCAACTTCTTCCTTCGAACCCAGGAACACCGCCACGCGCTGGTGCAGGCCTTCGGGCTGGATATCGAGGATACGCTGGTGGCCATCGGTGGACGCACCGCCCGCCTGCTCGACCAGGAACGACATCGGGTTGGCTTCGTACATCAAACGCAGTTTGCCCGGTTTGGAAGGCTCGCGGCTGTCACGTGGGTACATGAACAGGCCGCCACGGGTCAGGATGCGGTGCACATCGGCCACCATCGCAGCAACCCAGCGCATGTTGAAGTTCTTCTTCAACGGGCCTTCTTCGCCTTCCATCAGCTCGTTGACGTAACGTTTCACCGGCTCTTCCCAGTGACGCTGGTTGGACATGTTGATCGCGAATTCCTGGGTAGAGGCAGGAATCGAAATGTCTTCGTGGGTCAGCACAAAGCTGCCCATCTCGCGGTCGAGGGTGAAGCCCTTGACGCCGTCGCCCAGGGTCAGCACCAGCATGGTCTGCGGGCCGTAGATCGCGTAGCCGGCAGCCACCTGCTCAGTGCCTGGCTGCAGGAAGGCCTTTTCGTTCAGCGCTTCGTTCTGGCTCAGGTATTCGCTAGGGCAACGCAGTACCGAGAAGATGGTGCCGACCGGTGCGTTGATGTCGATGTTGGACGAGCCGTCCAGTGGGTCGAATACCAGCAGGTACGCGCCTTTCGGATATTTGCCCGGGATCTGGTAGGCATTGTCCATTTCTTCGGACGCCATGCCAGCCAGGTGACCGCCCCATTCGTTGGCTTCGAGCAGGATCTCGTTGGAAATTACGTCGAGTTTCTTCTGCACTTCGCCCTGCACGTTCTCAGTGCCCATGCTGCCCAGCACGCCACCCAGGGCGCCTTTGGACACGGCGTGGCTGATTTCCTTGCAAGCACGCGCCACCACTTCGATAAGGAAGCGCAGATCAGCAGGCGTGTTGTTGCTGCGGGTCTGCTCGATCAAATAGCGACTCAGGGTAACGCGGGACATGGACGGCTCCGGAAAATAGGGGGCTGAAAACCCGCGCAGTTTAGCGCGAGTCGAGGTGTATTTCCTCTAATCAGAGGATTTAACTCCAATAGAGTTCACGGCTCGCCCGCAGGCTCGGCCCGCTTGGGCGGCAGCGGTGCGAAATACCCCACCACCAGCAACAACCCACCCACGCCGATGAACGACACGATCCGTGCCAGGCCGCCGCGGTTACTCAACTCGACAAAGAACAGCTTGGCCACCACCACCGCAATCAGCACCGCACCGACCAGCCATACTTCGCGACGATGGCGCAGGTGACCACCGATCATCAGGCTCAGGGCAATCAGGGTCCAGACAATCGACAAGCCCGCCTGAACCCGCATCGACTCCAGCAGCGCCTCCAATTGAAATGGCACAGCGCCCCAATGGTGGGCGGTGCGCATCACCAGCGCGGTAAAGAAAGCAAACAACGAGGCACCCACCACCGCCTGGGCGATCAATGTCACTTGCAGACCACGTTGCGCCGCCACGCTGTGCGACCACAGGTACACCCCGAGCAACGCAAACAGCAGGCCCAGGTCCAGCGGGCTGATCAGCGGCACGTAGGGCAGCGGCCTGGCCGTGCCGTCGCTGAATATATTTGCCAGCCAGAACCAACCCAGCATCAGCACGGCCAGGGGCAGCGCGGCCACCACACGGTACTCATGCGGGCAGGCCGACACCGGCCACGGCCAGGCACGTGGCGCAGCCGCCAGCACCAGATACAGGCTCGGCAGGAGCGCCCAACCCAGCCAGCGCCAGGCGCTGTATTCGCTCGACAGCAGCATCAGGCCGTAGCGCAGCTCCAGCGTCAGCACGCCGATCAACATCCAACAGCCGAGCACATGGGCAACACTCAGCGCTCGCTGCGGCACCAGCGACGCCAGGCGGCGCAGCGAAACGAAGTGCAGCGCGAAAACCGCCGCCCACGCCATCCCGGCGAGGTTGGCCGCCGGGTGGTGGTACTCATTCCATGTGCCGAGCAGCACCATACCGACAACCGGCATCAGCAAGGTGCACACCACCCCGAGCGCCACCCAACGCAGGCGTAGCGCCAGCCAGCACCACATCCCCGTGCTCAGCGCCGCTGCCGCATATAACCAGGTTGCGTGCCAATCCGTCGGGGCTGAGCGCCACACTTCGCCGAGCACGGCCAGCCCCCACCACACCACGCCCCAGCCCAGCAGCAGTTTGGAGCCGCGGGTCGATTGCTGCTGCCGCAAACTCCAGGCACTGGCCATTGCGGCCAGGGCGATGATCATCGGAGTGTAGAAATGACTGCCCGGGTCGAGCGCAAAGCTGATGCCGCCGAGCAGTTGCACGGCCACGGCACAACGCACCCAAGCCTGCGAACCGAGCCGCCGGCCTGCCCACGCCGTCACCAGGCCGGCGAACGACCAGCCGATGACGCTGCCCTGGGTCGACCACAGCAACGGCGCCAGCAGATATCCACAGCCCAGGCCGAGCGCCGCAAGCCACGGCGCGCCTTTACGTTCCCAGGCGCGGGCGTGCTCAGGCGCGGCTTTGTGGACCTGATAGAACGTGAACAGCAACGCTGCGCCTAGCAACAGCGCACTCAGTGCAGGTCCCTCCAGCAGCGTGTCTGTACCGGGGCGCAACTCGCTGAAAAACGCCAATGCCGAGCCCAGCTGCAGCAACAAGGCAAATCCCCGCGCCAATAGTCGCTGTTGGCGCAAGCCGAGCCAGAAGATTCCGGCACCCTCCACTGCCCAGGCCGCCGTGGTCCAACGCGCATCGAGCCCCAGGGGAATCGCCAGGCTGGCGAAAATCACCCCAAGGGCCAGGCAGGTTTGCGCCAGCAACAAGGTACGCCCGCCACTCAGCCAGCGCGCCAGGGCCATGTAAAGAATGCCCAGCGCCAAGGCACTGAACGCTGCGGCAAATTCCAGGTGCTGTACCAATGCGAACTGCAACCCAAAGCCCACCAACGGCGGACCGAACAGCAGGCTGCCGTCGACATAATCGCCTTTGGCCGCCGACCAACGCAGCCATGCGCCACGGCTGTCATCCTCGGGCGCATCGGCCATCTCGTGCAATTTGCGCCGGGCAAACAACAAGCCTACGGCCAGGTACATCAGGAAAAATACAATCAGGAACGGCTCAGTGCTCCACAACATGTCCGGCGTATAGGCACGCACACCCCAGGCGAAGCCGATACCGAAAGTGCCGACAAAGCCGATCAGGTTGAGTGGGCGCCAAGCCTTGAACCAGGCGATGGCAAGGATGCCGGCATTGAGCAGGGCGAAGTAGCTGAACAACGTCACATGGCTGCCGGCACCGGTAGACGCCAGCAGCGGCGCAGCAAAACCGCCCAGCGCGGCCGCGCAGGCCAGGCCCAGCGCATCTTGGGTGAGCGCCAGAATCGCGGAAAACACGGTGACGACCACCAACAGGCCAAACGCCGTGCCCGGGTCGATCAACGGGTGCAAGCGCATCGCGGCGAATACCGTCAGGTAAAGTACTGCAATCCCGGCGCCTTGCAGCATCAGGCCGTAATTGCGGTTACGCCGCCGCAACCACCAACCCAGGCCCAGCAGGCCGATGGCAGCCGCCGCTACCCCGGCGTACCGCAGCTGGATCGGCACCACCATGCCTTCCGTGGCGTAGCGCAACAGGAACGCCAGGCCAAGGAACAACAGCACCAAACCGACACGCAGCACGGTGTTGCCGCCGAACAACCAATTGCGTGCAGCGGTAATGGCGCGTTCGATCAGGTTGGGGCTGCGTAGTGGTTCAGGTGGGCGGGGCGTGGCATTGGGCGCCCAGGCGTCATCCGGTAGCGGCCGGCTCGGCTCGGCAATCATGGCCACAGGCGTCAATTCAGCAGGCAGCTCCCAAACCAGTTCGGACGGTTTGGCGACAGGTGCCGGCTCAGGTAAAGGGGTTTGCGCTGCAACGTTGCTGGTCGGCGTGGGCACTTCCAGCTGCCGCAGGCGCTCGCCCAAGGCTATCAGCGCCTTCTGCGTGGTTTCCAACTGACTGGCCTGCTGCTGCGCCTGGGCCGACAACTGCGACAAGCGAAGCGCCTGGCCGATGCCCAACCCAAACAATGCACCGATACCCGCATCGCTGAACGACTCATCGAGCACCCAGCCGAGTACCAGGCCAATCAGCATGAAAATCCATTGCATGGTCGATATTCCCTGAGCGAACCGAAGGCCAGTATATCGACGCAGAAGCAATGTGGGAGGGGGCTTGCCCGCGAAGACGTCAGCCCAGCAAACATTGATGTTGGCTGACCCACCGCTATCGGGAGCAAGCCCCCTCCCACAGGGGACCTGCGCTTAACTGACGGGCATTAGGGCAAGCCCCCTCCCACATTTTGTGTTGCGGTGTTCAGTCGAGGGCTTTCCAGATCTCGGTGGCGTATTCGCGGATGGTACGGTCCGAAGAGAACCAGCCCATCCTTGCCGTATTCAGCACCGCCGAACGCCACCATTCCTTGGAATCATGCCAATGCGCCTCGACCCGTGCCTGGGCATCCCAGTAGGAGTCGAAGTCGGCACACACCAGGAAGCGGTCGTAGTCGATCAGCCCGTCGATCAGGCCGACATAACGCCCGGGATCATCCGGCGAGAACACCCCGCCGCGGATCGCTTGCAGCACGTCGCTCAAACGATGGGACACGGCGATGTCCGGCCCGGCGTTGAATTCTCCGGCGTGCTTGCGCGCTTCCACCTGCTGGGCACTGAGGCCGAAGATAAACATGTGCTCGGCGCCGACACGCTCGTGCATCTCCACATTGGCGCCGTCCATGGTGCCAATGGTAAGCGCACCATTGAGGCCGAACTTCATGTTGCTGGTGCCTGACGCCTCGAAACCGGCCGTGGAGATCTGCTCCGACAAGTCCGCCGCCGGGATGATGCTTTCCGCCAGGCTGACGTTGTAGTTGGGCAGGAACACCACCTTGAGCAAACCGCGCACGGTCGGGTCGTTGTTGACGGTGCGGGCGATGTCGTTGGTCAGCTTGATGATCAGCTTGGCCTGGTGGTAGCTGGCCGCAGCCTTGCCGGCGAAGATTTTCACCCTTGGCACCCAGTCGACCTCGGGTTCGGCACGAATCGCCTGGTACAGGGCCACGGTGTGCAGCAGGTTGAGCAGTTGGCGCTTGTATTCATGAATGCGCTTGACCTGCACGTCGAACATCGCCGCCGGGTTGACCGCGATGCCCAGGCGCTCATGGATGATCTCGGCCAGTGCACGCTTGCTGTGCAAGCGCTGTTCGGCGAAGGATTTGCGGAAGGTCTGTTTCTCGGCGAAGGTTTCCAACTCCGTCAGGCGGGTTTCCATGCTATCGAGAATGTCCGGGCCCAGGGCCTGCACCAGCATCTCGGTCAACTTGGGGTTGGCCTGGTAGAGCCAGCGGCGGAAGGTGATGCCGTTGGTCTTGTTGTTGATCCGTTCGGGGTAAAGCTTGTGCAGTTCGGAGAACACCGTGCTGCGCATCAGCTGGGTATGCAAGCCGGACACGCCGTTGACGCTATGGGAGCCGAGGAACGCCAGGTTGCCCATGCGCACGCGGCGGCCGTTGTCTTCTTCGATCAGTGATACGGCGCGCAGTACGTCGAAGTCGTGGATGCCCTTGGCGCGTAGCGAGTCGATGTGCTGGGCATTGATCAGGTAGATGATCTGCATGTGCCGGGGCAACATGCGCTCCATCAAACCTACAGGCCAGGTTTCCAGTGCTTCGGGTAGCAAGGTGTGGTTGGTGTAGGAAAGCGTTTCGACGGTGACGTCCCACGCGGCTTCCCACGGAATATCATGCAGGTCGACCAGCTGGCGCATCAATTCGGCCACGGCGATGGACGGGTGGGTATCGTTGAGCTGGATGGCGGCGTGTTCGCCCAGGCTCAGCACCGAGCCGTGCATGTTCTTGTGGCGGCGCAGCAGATCCTGCAGTGAAGCGGAAACGAAGAAATATTCCTGGCGCAGGCGCAATTCCTGCCCGGCTTCGGTGCTGTCGGCCGGGTACAGCACGCGGGAGATGCTTTCGGCGCGGGCCACTTCGGCGACGGCGCCCAAGTGGTCACCGGCATTGAAGCGCTCCAGATGCAAGTCTTCCACGGCCCGTGCACGCCACAGGCGCAGGGTGTTGACGCTGGCGCCGCGCCAGCCGACTACCGGTGTGTCATAGGCTACTGCGCGTACGGTCTCGTTGGGCGACCACACCTGGATCATCTTGCCGGAGGCGTCCGCAATAGTTTCGACACTGCCGCCAAAGCCGATCGGGTAAATCACCTCGGCGCGCTCAAACTCCCACGGGTTGCCAAAATCCAGCCAGCGCTCGGTTTGTTCCTGCTGCCAGCCGTCGACGATGGCCTGGCGGAACAGACCGTGCTCATAACGGATGCCATAACCGTGGCCGGCAATGCCCAGGGTCGACATGCTTTCCATGAAGCAGGCGGCCAGGCGCCCCAGGCCACCGTTGCCGAGGGCCGCGTCGGGCTCCAGCAGGCGAATGCGTTCCAGGTCGACGCCCAGTTCGGACAAGGCTTCGCGGGCGATTTCCAGCACGCCTAGGTTGCTCAGGCTGTCGTAGAGCAAGCGGCCGATGAGGAATTCCAGGGACAGGTAGTAAACGCGCTTCTGGCCTTTGCGATAAATACGCCGCGTATGGTCCATCCAGTGATCGACCATCTGGTCGCGAGCGGCCAGGGCAATGGCTTCGAACCAGTCGTGGTCGAAGGCGTGATCCGGGTCCTTGCCCACCGCGTAGGTGAGTTTGGTCAAGACAGCATCGCGGAATGCGGCTACCTCTGCTTCTCGTGCAAGTGGTTCCTGAGACATCAGTTGCGACCTCGGGCGAGATAGAAGGAGTTGCTAGAGCCTAGACGCTCTGACACACGGCGCCGGCTCTGGTTCGTCAGTTTTTTAACTCATTCACTGTTAAAGGGATTAGATGCAGGGGTCGTGCCCGAACGCCACCGAAGATGAAAAACCTGAAAATATTGTTCAAAAAATCATCAATCCCGGTATGATCGCGCGCCCGGACACCGCCCCACCTTGGAACCCTGATGAAGCCTCAACTGATCGCCGCCGCGGAACTCGACCGCCTCGAAACGTGGCAGAAATATTCCGCCCACATGTGCGGCGGCTGCGTATCCAGCTGCTGCACCCTGCCGGTGGAGGTGAAGATCAAGGACCTGATCCGCATTGGCATCGTCGATGAGTTCGAGCGCGGCGACCCGCCGAAGAACATCGCCAAGCGCTTGCAGAAAGAAGGCATCGTCGAGCGCTACAACAACAAATCCGAGATTTTTACCCTGCAGCGCATGAGCAACAACGACTGCCTGTACCTGGATCGTAAGACGCGCTTCTGCACTATTTATGACAAACGCCCGGATACTTGCCGCAACCACCCGAAAATCGGGCCGCGGCCGGGGTACTGCGCGTATAAGCCGAAAGAAGTGGTGCGCGAGACCAATTTCAAAACCCTCGATAAGTTCTGATCCAAGATTTGTAGTGTTTTGAAGGGCCTCATCGGGAGCAAGCCCCCTCCCACATTTTGATTTGTGAACACATTCAAGTGTGGGAGGGGGCTTGCTCCCGATGAGGCCGGTACAGGCGCCATAAAACCAGCAGGCATAAAAAAACGCCCCCGGTCTTTCGACCGGGGGCGTTTTTCATTCAGCCTGAGTTAACTCAGTTCTTGGCTTTCTTGGCAGCGCGGGTACGCTCGCCTTCGTCCAGGATCTTCTTACGCAGGCGGATCGACTTAGGCGTGACTTCGCACAGCTCGTCATCCTGGATGAATTCCAGGGCCTGTTCCAGAGTGAAGCGGACAGGTGGAACCAGAGCGATGGTTTCATCTTTGCCCGAAGCACGCATGTTGTCGAGCTTCTTGCCTTTGGTTGGGTTGACGCCCATGTCGTTGTCACGGCTGTTCAGACCAACGATCTGGCCGTTGTAGATCTCTTGACCGTGCTCAACGAACAGCTTGCCACGCGCCTGGAGGGTTTCCAGGGAGTAGGTCAGCGCCTTGCCGGTTTCTACCGATACCAGCACACCGTTCTGACGGCCGGACATGTCGCCGGACTTCATGGTGTCGTAACGATCGAAGATCGAGGTCAGGATGCCAGCACCGTTGGTCAGGGTCAGGAACTGGTTACGGAAACCGATCAGACCGCGAGCAGGGATGTTGTATTCCAGACGTACACGGCCCTTGCCATCCGGCACCATGTTGGTCAGATCGCCCTTACGCAGGCCCATCTCTTCCATGACCTTGCCCTGGGATTCTTCAGGGGTGTCGATGGTAACGTTTTCGAACGGTTCCTGCTTCACGCCGTCAACAGTACGGATGATCACTTCCGGACGACCAACACCCATTTCGAAGCCTTCGCGACGCATGGTTTCGATCAGTACCGAGAGGTGCAGCTCACCACGGCCGGATACTTTGAACTTGTCAGCCGAGTCGCCTTCTTCAACGCGCAGTGCAACGTTGTACAGCAGCTCTTTGTCCAGACGCTCCTTGATGTTACGGGAGGTCACGAACTTGCCTTCTTTACCGCAGAATGGCGAGTCGTTTACCTGGAAGGTCATGGAAACGGTTGGCTCGTCAACGGTCAGAGGCTTCATCGCCTCGACGTTGTCCGGCTGGCACAGGGTGTCGGAGATGAACAGCGAGTCCATACCGCTCACGCACACGATGTCGCCGGCGAAAGCTTCTTCAACGTCGATGCGGTGCAGGCCGTGGTGACCCATCAGCTTCAGGATACGACCGTTACGCTTCTTGCCGTCGGCACCGATAGCGACAACCGGGGTGTTCGGCTTGACGCTGCCACGAGCGATACGGCCAACGCCGATAACACCCAGGAAGCTGTTGTAGTCCAGTGCCGAGATTTGCATCTGGAACGGGCCTTCACGGTCAACTTTCGGCGGCGGTACGTTGTCGACGATCGACTGGTACAGCGGGGTCATGTCTTCAGCCATGTCGTTGTGGTCAAGACCAGCAATACCGTTCAGGGCCGAGGCGTAGATAACCTGGAAATCGAGCTGTTCTTCGGTGGCGCCGAGGTTGTCGAACAGATCGAAGATCTGGTCCAGAACCCAGTCCGGACGCGCGCCTGGACGGTCAACCTTGTTGATGCATACGATCGGACGCAGGCCGGCTTCGAAGGCCTTCTTAGTCACGAAACGGGTTTGCGGCATAGGGCCGTCTTGAGCGTCAACCAGCAGCAGAACGGAGTCAACCATCGACATTACGCGTTCTACTTCGCCGCCGAAGTCGGCGTGGCCCGGGGTATCCACGATGTTGATGTGGTAGCCGTTCCAGTTGATAGCGGTGTTTTTTGCCAGGATGGTAATACCGCGCTCTTTTTCCTGGTCGTTGGAGTCCATCACGCGCTCGTCGTTGAGCTCGTTGCGCTCCAGGGTGCCGGATTGACGCAGGAGTTTGTCTACCAGGGTGGTTTTACCATGGTCAACGTGAGCAATGATGGCGATGTTACGTAGATTTTCGATCACTTGTGTATCTCGATCAGAGGATTCGGTGTGCTGACAGGTCGTGGCAGCGATTAACAGTAGAGTCAGGCCTTGCCGTTACAGCTTGACGGCAGAGTCGGGGGGCCGGTGACGCAGGCCACAGGCAAACAGCCCCGGGCTCTTAGCTCGGTCGATAAACGCGCACATTGGCATGCCCCTCACTGAGCAAATGGTGGGCATGCAGGCGACTCATCACGCCTTTGTCGCAATACAGCAGGTACTGACGGCTGTTATCCAGTTCCTTGAAACGCGCGTTCAGTGCGTAGAACGGCAGCGTTTGCACGTCGATGCCAGTAATTTCCAGCGGCTCGTCTTCAGCGGCATCCGGGTGACGGATGTCGATGACGATCTGGCCGGCCAGGGCCTCACTGACTTCTTCGATTTGCACATCCTGGCCCAACTCGTCGATGACGCGATCGATTGGCACCAGCTTGGCGTTCTCGAGCGCACGCTCCAGAATCGCCATGTCGAATTCTTTCTCTTCATGCTCCACGCGATGCCGCTTGGCGTGGGTCTTGGGGTTCACCGAGATGACCCCGCAGTACTCAGGCATGTGCTTGGCAAAATCGGCGGTGCCGATCTGTTCTGCCAGGTCGATGATGTCCTGCTTGTGGCTGGCGATCAGCGGGCGCAGCACCAGCTTCTCGGTAACGCAGTCGATAATCGACAGGTTCGGCAGCGTCTGGCTGGATACCTGGGAAATCGCTTCGCCGGTCACCAGCGCGTCGATCTGCAGTTGATCGGCAATTCGCGAGGCAGCGCGCAACATCATACGCTTCAATACCACGCCCATATGACTGTTATCGACTTTGCCGAGAATTTCCCCCAGCACTTCCTCGAACGGCACGCTCACAAATAGCACACGCTGGGAGCTGCCGTACTTCTTCCAGATGTAGTGCGCGACTTCCATCACGCCCAATTCATGTGCACGCCCGCCCAGGTTGAAGAAGCAGAAGTGGCTCATCAGGCCGCGGCGCATGATCTGGTAGGCCGCCACCGTGGAATCGAAGCCGCCGGACATCAAGACCAGGGTCTGTTCCAGGGCACCCAACGGGTAGCCGCCGATACTGTTGTGCTGGCTGTGGATCACAAACAACCGTTGGTCGCGAATTTCCATGCGCACTTCAATTTGCGGCGCTTTGAGGGAAATTCCTGCGGCGCCGCACTCGCGACGCAGCTTGCTGCCGACGTACTTTTCGACATCCATGGAGCTGAACGGGTGCTTGCCGGCACGCTTGCAGCGCACCGAAAAGATCTTGCCTTCCAGCGAGCTGCCGTAGTGCTGCTTGCACTTGTCGGTGATGTCGTCGAAGTCGCCCAGCGGGTACTCGTCCACCTGCAGGAAATGCGCGATGCCCGGCATGCAGCTCAGGCGCTCGGTCATGTCTTTCAAGGCTTTGGCGTCGGTAATACGGGTTTCCAGCTCGAGATTGTCCCACACGCCGTTCACCACCACAGCCGGGTCCAGGTCACGGAGCACGGCACGGATGTTCTTGGCCAACTGACGGATGAAACGCGTCCGTACCGGTCGGCTCTTGATGGTGATCTCGGGGAAGACTTTAACGATTAATTTCATGGAAACAGCGCGCGCCGGGCCTGCTGAAAAAGGGGGGCGCGGATTATAGCGGAAATCGCTCAAGGTTTAACCAGTTAATATGCACCGCTTGTGCAATGCACCAAAACGGGTCATTTGCGCAAATAAACGCTACATTGCAGTGCGCTATTTATCGCATTTTGAACGATTGCACCGTTATAGGGGCCATTTTGAAGCAAAACGGCCATGTTGGCGCACTGGCATGCAATTTGCTCTCTTGTGAGGCAGGTTGCCATGGCGGAGTATCCGCGCCGGCATCACCCACATTCTAAGGGCTAACTCCACTACCCAGCCCGAAGCCACCCGGAGGACACCATGTCGAAGTCGGTTCAACTCATCAAAGATCATGACGTTAAATGGATTGATCTGCGCTTCACGGACACCAAAGGCACTCAGCACCACGTGACCATGCCGGCTCGCGACGCGCTGGATGATGCTTTCTTCGAAGAAGGCAAAATGTTCGACGGCTCCTCCATTGCTGGCTGGAAAGGCATCGAAGCTTCCGACATGATCCTGATGCCGGACGACAGCACTGCCGTGCTCGACCCGTTCACCGAAGACCCAACCCTGATCATCGTCTGCGACGTGATCGAGCCTTCGACCATGCAAGGCTACGACCGCGACCCACGTGCGATCGCCAAGCGTGCCGAGGAATACCTGAAGTCCACCGGTATCGGTGACACCGTATTCGTTGGTCCTGAGCCAGAGTTCTTCATCTTTGATTCGGTCAAGTTCAAGTCCGATATCTCCGGTTCCATGTTCAAGATCTTCTCCGAGCAAGGTTCGTGGATGTCCGACCAAGACATCGAAGGCGGCAACAAGGGTCACCGTCCAGGTATCAAGGGTGGCTACTTCCCGGTTCCGCCGTTCGACCACGACCACGAAATCCGTACCTCCATGTGCAACGCCATGGAAGAAATGGGCCTGGTTATCGAAGTTCACCACCACGAAGTGGCCACTGCCGGCCAAAACGAAATCGGTGTGAAGTTCAACACCCTGGTCGCCAAGGCTGACGAAGTACAAACCCTGAAGTACTGCGTACACAACGTGGCTGATGCCTACGGCCGTACCGCGACCTTCATGCCTAAGCCGCTGTACGGCGATAACGGTTCGGGTATGCACGTTCACTTGTCCATCGCCAAAGAAGGCAAGAACACCTTCGCTGGCGAAGGTTATGCCGGCCTGTCCGACACCGCCCTGTACTTCATCGGCGGTATCATCAAGCACGGTAAGGCCCTGAACGGCTTCACCAACCCGTCGACCAACTCCTACAAGCGTCTGGTGCCAGGTTTCGAAGCGCCGGTGATGCTGGCCTACTCGGCTCGCAACCGTTCCGCCTCGATCCGTATTCCTTACGTGTCCAGCCCTCGCGCTCGCCGTATCGAAGCCCGCTTCCCGGATCCAGCGGCCAACCCATACCTGGCCTTCGCTGCACTGGTCATGGCCGGCCTGGACGGTATCCAGAACAAGATCCACCCAGGCGATGCTGCCGACAAGAACTTGTACGACCTGCCGCCTGAAGAGGCCAAAGAGATCCCACAAGTGTGCGGCAGCCTGAAAGAAGCCCTGGAAGAGCTGGACAAGGGCCGTGCGTTCCTGACCAAGGGCGGCGTATTCAGCGACGACTTCATCGATGCTTACATCGAGCTGAAAAGCGAAGAAGAAATCAAGGTTCGCACCTTCGTACACCCACTGGAATACGAGCTGTACTACAGCTGCTGATCCGGTAGCGCTGCTTAACGTGGCGTGATGAAAAAGACCTCCTCCGGGAGGTCTTTTTTTGCCTGGGAGTTATGCAGCTTCAAATCTGCAAACTCAATCAAAAAGGTGGGAGGGGGCTTGCTCCCGACGGCAGAGAGTCAGGCAATATGTGTGTTGCTGACACACCGCCATCGGGAGCAAGCCCCCTCCCACAAGGAGATCTGCGTTGAAACATAAATTCGTGTTCGCCCTGCTGTTCGTCAGCGCCGGTGTTTACGCCGCCCCACCTACCTTGGAGCCACTGCTCAACAGCATCGCCGAACGCCTGGAGATTGCCGATCAGGTGGCCTTGAGCAAATGGGACAGCCACAAGCCCGTCGAAGACAAAAAACGCGAGCAGGAAGTGATCGCCAGCGTCGTCGCCCAAGCCCCGAGCTACAAGCTTGACCCTGCCGCCGCCGAGCAGTTTTTCTCGGCGCAGATCGAAGCCAACAAACTGGTGCAATACACCCACCTGTCCGACTGGCAGTTCCAGGGCAAGGCCCCCGATGATCCGCGCCCGGACCTGATCAAGCAGATTCGCCCGCAGCTGGATGAACTGCAAAAGCGCCTGCTTGAGCAGTTGGCCGCTTTCACCCCGCAGCGCACTGACCCGCAGTGCCCGCAGTGGCTGGCCGAGGCCGTGCACGAACCGCTGAATGATCCGCTGCGCCAACTGGCGATGATTCGCGCCACTGCAGAACTCTGCATCTACAAAGGTTAATGACTGCAAACCCGGTAAAAATGTGGGAGGGGGCTTGCTCCCGATAGCGGTGTTTCAGTCGACATTGGTTTGACTGACCCACCGTTATCGGGAGCAAGCCCCCTCCCACATTTGGGCTGTATGCATTCAGGGCCATCTCTGGCAGCTTCCTGAACAACCTTCACAAAACCGCACTATATTGGTGCAATAGGTTGCACCCTTCCCACCTGCCCAGCCCATTTTGGTTCGAAACTTCCCGTACGAGCTGGCAGAACGCCACAGTTTCGCGCCACAAACGCCTATTTCAGGGCTTTAACGCTTCTTTTCGGAGCCTTGGTTTGGTTTTTGCATTTTCCTCGTATCAGCGTGTGCCTCAAGCCCGCGCCTTGCTCCAAAAGAGGTCCCGATGACCATCAGCGATGCACTGCACCGTTTGTTACTCGACAACCTGACCACCGCGACCATTCTGCTCAATGCCGACCTGCGCCTTGAGTACATGAACCCGGCGGCGGAGATGCTCCTGGCCATCAGCGGCCAGCGCAGCCATGGGCAGTTCATCAGCGAGTTGTTTACCGAGTCGGCCGAGGCCTTGAGCTCGTTGCGCCAGGCGGTGGAGCAGGCGCACCCGTTCACCAAGCGCGAAGCAATGCTCACTGCTCTCACCGGCCAGACGCTGACCGTCGATTACGCCGTAACCCCGATCCTGAGCAACGGCGCCACCCTGCTGCTGCTCGAAGTACATCCCCGCGACCGATTGCTGCGCATCACCAAGGAAGAGGCGCAACTGTCCAAGCAGGAGACCAGCAAGATGCTGGTGCGTGGCCTGGCCCATGAGATCAAGAACCCCCTGGGCGGCATTCGCGGCGCCGCGCAGTTGCTGGCCCGCGAGCTGCCGGAGGAGCACCTCAAGGACTACACCAACGTCATAATCGAAGAGGCCGACCGCCTGCGCAACCTGGTGGACCGCATGCTCGGCTCCAACAAGCTGCCGTCCCTGGCGTTGACCAACGTGCACGAGGTGCTGGAGCGCGTGAGCCAGTTGGTCGAGGCCGAGAGCCAAGGCTGCATCACCCTGGTACGCGACTACGACCCAAGCATTCCCGACGTATTGATCGACCGCGAGCAGATGATCCAGGCGGTGCTCAATATCGTGCGCAACGCCATGCAAGCCATCAGCAGCCAGAACGAGCTGCGCCTGGGCCGTATCAGCCTGCGCACCCGCGCCCTGCGCCAATTCACCATCGGCCATGTGCGCCATCGCCTGGTGACCAAGGTCGAGATCATCGACAACGGCCCGGGCATTCCGGCCGAATTGCAGGAAACCATCTTCTTTCCCATGGTCAGCGGCCGCCCGGACGGTACCGGGCTGGGCCTGGCCATTACCCAGAACATCATCAGCCAGCACCAGGGCCTGATCGAATGTGAAAGCCATCCCGGCCACACCACGTTCTCGATCTTCCTGCCATTGGAACAAGGAGCCCCCACGACATGAGCCGTAGTGAAACTGTCTGGATCGTCGATGACGACCGTTCTATCCGCTGGGTCCTGGAGAAAGCCTTGCAACAGGAAGGCATGACCACCCAGAGCTTCGACAGCGCCGACGGCGTGATGAGCCGCCTGGCGCGCCAGCAGCCCGACGTGATCATCTCCGACATCCGCATGCCCGGCGCCAGCGGCCTGGACTTGCTCGCACGCATCCGCGAGCAGCACCCGCGCCTGCCAGTGATCATCATGACTGCTCACTCGGACCTGGACAGCGCTGTCGCGTCCTACCAGGGCGGCGCCTTTGAGTACCTGCCCAAGCCATTCGACGTGGATGAGGCCGTAGCGCTGGTCAAGCGTGCCAACCAGCACGCCCAGGAACAACAGAACCAGGAGGCCCCGCCCACCCTGACCCGCACCCCGGAAATCATCGGTGAAGCGCCGGCGATGCAGGAGGTTTTTCGCGCCATCGGGCGCTTGAGCCACTCCAACATCACCGTGCTGATCAACGGCGAGTCAGGTACCGGCAAAGAGCTGGTGGCTCATGCTCTGCACCGCCACAGCCCACGGGCGGCCTCGCCGTTTATCGCGCTGAACATGGCGGCGATTCCGAAGGACTTGATGGAGTCAGAGCTGTTCGGTCATGAGAAAGGTGCGTTCACCGGCGCCGCCAACCTGCGGCGTGGGCGTTTTGAACAGGCCGACGGCGGTACGCTGTTCCTCGATGAAATCGGCGATATGCCGGCCGATACCCAAACCCGCTTGCTGCGGGTATTGGCAGACGGTGAGTTCTATCGCGTCGGCGGGCATACGCCGGTCAAGGTCGATGTGCGCATCATTGCGGCCACCCACCAGAACCTGGAAACCCTGGTACACGCGGGCAAATTCCGTGAGGACTTGTTCCATCGCCTCAATGTGATCCGTATCCATATCCCACGCATGTCGGACCGCCGCGAAGACATTCCCACCCTCGCCCGCCACTTCCTCAGCCGCGCCGCCCTGGAGCTGGCCGTAGAGCCGAAGCTGCTGAAAAGCGAGACCGAGGAATACCTCAAGAACCTGCCGTGGCCCGGCAATGTGCGCCAACTGGAAAACACCTGCCGCTGGATTACCGTGATGGCGTCCGGGCGCGAAGTGCATATCAGCGACCTGCCGCCTGAGCTGCTGAGCCTGCCCCAGGATTCGGCCCCGGTGACCAACTGGGAACAGGCCTTGCGCCAATGGGCCGACCAGGCCCTGGCCCGCGGCCAGTCGAACCTGCTGGACAGCGCCGTGCCGGCATTCGAGCGGATCATGATCGAGACCGCGTTGAAGCACACTGCCGGCCGCCGTCGCGATGCGGCAGTGCTGCTGGGTTGGGGGCGCAATACCCTGACGCGCAAGATCAAGGAGCTGGGGATGAAGGTCGACGGCGGGGATGACGATGAGGGTGATGAGGCCTGATCACACCTCCCAGATCCACTGAAAGTCTAATGTGGGAGGGGGCTTGCTCCCGATAGCAGTAGTTCAGTCACCACATCGGTGTCTGACCCAGCGCTATCGGGAGCAAGCCCCCTCCCACATTTGGAGCTCTGCAATTCCACGACTGTGCACCGCTTCAATGCACCATGAACCGGCATTGGGCACGGATCGGAAACCTGAAGGATCGCCTTTACTGAGAAGTTTTTAGGCGCCTTAACCACCAAAGCCCCGTATTCCGGGGCTTTGCAATTCCCGGCAACTTTTTCTGGCATCAACTGCAAGTTTTGGCACGCGCCCTGCAATACCCCTCGTACAACCCAGTTTCGGGGACCTTGGTACAGGCAGGCCGAGAATCCCCTCTTTAACACCGAAGCCCTTGGCTTCACCCGTTTTGGGAGCCCTGGTACAGGCAGGCCGGGAACTCCCTCTTTTATTGCTCTTGGAGATGGATCTCCAACCGCCAGCGGTCGTCGACCTCCTGGCCCTTCCACTCCCCGCGCAACGGTCGCGCCGCCACCAGGTTCAGCAGCAAACCACCATCGGTCTTGCGCACACGCCAGTTAACATCCTTGTCATTAACCTTCAGTTGCCCACTGGCAGGCTTGCCCAGCGCGTCGAACAACAGCGCGACAGTGCCGTCGATATGCTCGCCATGCAGCTTGGGTTCACTGTTGAACCACACCACCACACCGTCGACCGCAGGCAGTACCTCCAGCAGTTCGACCGGGTCCGGCGTGGTCAGGCGCCCAATCATCAAGCCGATCATTAACCCGACAATCGCCAACGACCCCAAAACCCTCGGCAATAGCTTCGGCCTCGGGTCTTCTTCAGGGGTAGAATGCAGCGCATCTTTGCCTTCGGAGCCGTGCATGTTTCACGTCATCCTTTTTCAACCAGAAATTCCGCCGAATACCGGCAACGTTATCAGGCTGTGCGCCAACAGTGGCTGCCACCTGCATTTGATCGAGCCGTTGGGGTTCGACATGGACGACAAGCGCCTGCGCCGCGCCGGGCTGGACTACCACGAGTACGCCACCCTCAAGCGCCATGCCGACCTGGCCAGCTGCCTGGAAAGCCTGGGCCATCCACGGCTGTTTGCGTTCACCACCAAGGGCTCACGGCCGTTTCATGATGCCAGCTTTGCCGAAGGCGATGCCTTCCTGTTCGGCCCGGAAAGCCGTGGCCTGCCGGCCGACGTGCTCGACGCCCTGCCCGACGGCCACCGCCTGCGCTTGCCGATGCGCGAGGGCTGCCGCAGCCTGAACCTGTCCAACACCGTGGCCGTCGCCGTCTACGAAGGCTGGCGCCAGCTCGGTTTCAAATAACACACAAAACAAATGTGGGAGGTGGCTTGCCCCGATGGCGGAGTGTCAGTCGACATCTAAGTGACTGTTCCACCGCTATCGGGAGCAAGCCCCCTCCCACATTGAGTGCTGCGTCAGGTTCGAGATTACTGAACCGTCGGCGCGCCTTCCTGTTGCATGCGCTGCAGCTCTTGAGCGTACAAAGCATCGAAGTTCACCGGAGCCAGCATCAGCGCCGGGAACGAGCCACGGGTGACCAGGCTGTCCAGAGTCTCACGAGCATACGGGAACAGGATATTCGGGCAGAACGCACCCAGGGTGTGGCTCATGGACGCTTCGTCCAGGCCCTGGATCAGGAAGATACCCGCCTGTTGTACTTCAGCGATAAAGGCTACTTCTTCGCCGTTCTTGACGGTAACCGACAGGGTCAGCACAACTTCGTGGAAGTCGCCTTCCAGGGCTTTCTGACGGGTGTTCAGGTCCAGCGCAACGCTTGGGGTCCACTCCTGGCGGAAGATGGCCGGGCTTTTCGGCGCTTCGAACGACAGGTCACGCACGTAGATGCGCTGCAGCGAAAACTGTGGGCCTTGGGTTTCTGCTGCTTCGGTGTTCTGTTGGTCAGTCATCGCAGATCCTTCTCTATCTTGGGGTCTTTAAGGGGTTAGAAGTCAGACGAGCAGCAGCGCGTCGAGTTTACCGGCGCGCTCCAGGGCGAACAGGTCATCGCAACCACCGATGTGCGTGGCGCCGATCCAGATCTGCGGGACCGACGTGCGGCCGGCCTTCTGGGCCATTTCGGCGCGCACCTGGGGCTTGCCATCGACCTTGATCTCTTCGAAGGCCACCTGCTTGCTTTGGAGCAACTGCTTGGCTCGAATGCAATAAGGGCAATAATCGCTGGAATACACGACAACCTGGCTCATATCACTTCACCAGCGGCAGGTTATCGCCACGCCAGCTGCTGATACCACCCGACAGCTTGGCGGCGGTAAAGCCGGTCTTGAGCATCTCGCGGGCGTGGGTGCCGGAGTGCTGGCCTTGGGCGTCGACCAGGATGATGGTCTTGGCCTTGTATTTTTCCAGCTCGGCCAAGCGTGCGATCAGCTTGTCCTGCGGGATGTTAAGGGCACCGACGATATGACCGGCGGCATAATCCTTGGCCGGGCGAATATCGACGACAACGGCCTCATCCTTGTTGACCAGCGCGGTCAGCTCCGACGTGCTCAGGCTGCGACCACCGCGGCTCAGTTCATGAGCGATCAGCAGCGCCAGCAGGATGACGAAGGCACCCACGAGCAGGTAGTGGGCAGTGGCAAATGCAATCAGGTGATCAACCATCAAGGAGGTTCCAGGGCGTTAAAATGGCGGTAAGTATACACAGGCGCCAGGGGCGGCCAACCCCCGTAAAGCGGTGACGTGGTTGGAACTTCGCTTTAAACTGCCACTCCCTTTTCAATTGTCTTCCTTTATTACCGCCGCGAGAGGATCTATGACTACTACGCCTAAACCTTTGGTCCTGATAATTCTCGATGGCTTCGGACACAGTGAAAGCCACCACGACAACGCCGTGTACTCGGCCAACAAGCCGGTGCTGGATCGCCTGGCCGCCACCGTCCCCAACGGTTTGATCTCAGGTTCCGGCATGGACGTGGGCCTGCCGGACGGCCAGATGGGCAACTCGGAAGTCGGCCACATGAACCTCGGCGCCGGACGAGTGGTATACCAGGACTTCACCCGTGTCACCAAAGCGATCCGCGATGGCGAGTTCTTCGAGAACCCGACCATCTGCGCCGCGGTCGATAAAGCCGTGGCCGCCGGCAAGGCCGTGCATTTCATGGGTCTGCTGTCGGACGGCGGCGTACATAGTCATCAGGACCACCTGGTGGCCATGGCCGAACTGGCCTTCAAACGCGGCGCCGACAAGATCTACCT
Source organism: Pseudomonas khavaziana (assembly GCF_036704165.1). Classification (NCBI taxonomy): domain Bacteria; kingdom Pseudomonadati; phylum Pseudomonadota; class Gammaproteobacteria; order Pseudomonadales; family Pseudomonadaceae; genus Pseudomonas; species Pseudomonas khavaziana. The sequence goes on along the minus strand of NZ_CP129946.1, from coordinate 589,457 downwards.
GCACGCCTTCCTCGATGGCCGCGACACCCCGCCCAAAAGCGCGCAATCGTCCATCGAACTGCTAGACACCACCTTCGCCGCCCTCGGCAAGGGCCGTATCGCCAGCCTGGTAGGCCGTTACTTTGCCATGGACCGCGACAACCGCTGGGACCGCGTGTCCCAGGCCTATAACCTGATCGTCGACGGCCAGGCTGAATTCAATGCCGCCACCGCCCAGGAAGGCCTGGAAGCGGCCTACGCCCGTGGCGAAAGCGATGAATTCGTCAAGGCCACCACCATCGGCGAGCCGGTGAAGGTCGAAGACGGCGACGCCGTGGTGTTCATGAACTTCCGTGCCGACCGTGCCCGCGAGTTGAGCCATGTGTTTGTCGATGAAGGTTTCAAGGACTTCGAGCGCGCGCGCCAGCCGAAAGTCGAGTTCGTCATGCTCACCCAATACGCCGCCAACATCCCGGCCCCTTCGGCTTTCGCCCCGGGCAGCCTGGAAAACGTGCTGGGCGACTACCTGGCGAAGAACGGTAAGACCCAGCTGCGCATCGCCGAGACCGAGAAATACGCCCACGTGACCTTTTTCTTCTCCGGTGGCCGCGAAGAACCGTTCCCGGGCGAAGAGCGCATCCTGATCCCGTCGCCAAAAGTCGCCACCTACGACCTGCAGCCGGAAATGAGCGCGCCGGAAGTCACCGACAAGATCGTCGACGCCATTGATAACCAGCGTTATGACGTGATCGTGGTCAACTACGCCAACGGCGACATGGTTGGCCATAGCGGCAACCTGGAAGCGGCGGTCAAGGCCGTGGAATGCCTGGACCTGTGCGTCGGCCGCATTGTCGACGCCCTGGAAAAAGTCGGCGGCGAAGCGTTGATTACCGCCGACCATGGCAACTGCGAGCAGATGTCCGACGAATCCACCGGCCAGGCGCATACCGCCCACACGACCGAGCCGGTGCCGTTCATCTATGTCGGCAAACGTGACCTGAAAGTGCGTGAAGGTGGCGTGCTGGCAGATGTGGCGCCGACCATGCTGATGCTGATGGGGCTGGAGAAGCCGAAGGAGATGACCGGGACCTCAATCCTGGTCTGATCTAAATGTGGGAGGGGGCTTGCTCCCGATAGCGGTGTATCAGTCAGCTCATAGGTAGCTGACCCACCGCAATCGGGAGCAAGCCCCCTCCCACATTGGTTTTGTGGTGTTTGATAGATGTCTTTTTGCCATACCATCGCCGCTCGGCGCCTATCTTGTCTTTGAGCCCCAATTGGGCGTTTTTTTTGCAGCGCTTGGCGGGCATACTAGGCCGTCCCTTTCCCTGGTGTCGCCCGCCTCTATGCTTCGCGCCTTGATAACCCTCGCTCTTGTCTGCCTGCTCCAACCGGCCTTTGCCGATGAGCGCGCACAAACCCAACAACAACTGGACGCTACGCGTCAGGACATTGCCGAGCTGAAAAAGCTGCTGGGCAAGCTCCAGGAAGAAAAATCCGGCGTGCAGAAAGACCTGCGCGGCACGGAAACCGAAATGGGCAAGCTCGAGAAGCAGGTCCAGGAGCTGCAAAAAGAATTAAAGAAGAGCGAGTCGGAACTGGAGCGACTCGACGCTGAGAAAAAAAAACTCCAGAGTGCACGCGTTGAACAGCAACGCCTGATCGCGATCCAGGCCCGTGCCGCGTACCAGAGCGGCCGCCAGGAATACCTCAAGCTGTTGCTCAACCAGCAGAACCCGGAAAAATTCGCCCGCACCCTCACGTATTACGATTACCTAAGCCAGGCGCGCCTGGCGCAATTGAAGGGTTTCAACGAGACCCTGCGCCAGTTGGCCAATGTCGAACAGGAAATTGCCGACCAGCAGTCACAACTGCTCGACCAGAAAAGCGCCCTGGATACCCAGCGCGACCAGTTGGACAAGGTACGCAAGGAACGCCAGCAAGCCCTGGCCAAGCTCAACAACGACGTGAAAGCCCGCGACGCCAAGCTGCAGGCCCGCGAGCAGGACCAGGCCGACCTGGCCAAAGTGCTCAAGACCATCGAAGAAACCCTGGCCCGCCAGGCCCGCGAGGCCGAAGAGGCGCGGCAAAAAGCGCTGATCGCCCAGCAGGAAGCGGAAAAAAAGCGCCAGCGTGAGGCCGAACTGGCCGCCAGCAGCGACGCGCCAGCACCGCGCAAACCGGCACGCGCAGCCCCTGGCCCGCTGGTCTCCAGCAGCGGCGAGTCCTTCGGCGGCCCTTTTGCATCTGCCCGGGGCAAACTTCCATGGCCAGTTGATGGTCGACTACTGGCACGCTTCGGTGAAACCCGTGGCGATGACACCCGTGCCAAGTGGGATGGGGTGATGATCAGCGCCTCGGCCGGCAGCCAGGTCCATGCCGTCCACGGTGGGCGCGTGGTGTTTGCCGATTGGCTGCGGGGCGCCGGCTTGCTGGTGATTCTCGACCACGGCAATGGCTATTTGAGCCTTTACGGCCACAATCAGACATTACTCAAGTCGGCAGGTGATGTTGTAAAAGCCGGTGAATCCATCTCCACTGTCGGTACCAGTGGCGGCCAGGACACCCCGGCGCTGTACTTCGCTATTCGTCAGCAGGGTCGCCCGAGCGATCCTGCACAATGGTGCAGATCCCAAGGATAGGGTCGCATCTACATTAGGAGTTCGTTCGACATGCTGCATTTGTCCCGCCTCACTTCGCTGGCCCTGACGATCGCCCTGGTGATCGGCGCGCCTCTGGCTTTTGCCGACCAGGCCGCACCGGCTGCGCCCGCTGCCATGGCCGCGACCACCAAGGCACCGTTGCCGCTGGACGAGCTGCGCACCTTTGCCGAGGTCATGGACCGGATCAAGGCAGCCTATGTCGAACCCGTAGACGACAAGGCCCTGCTGGAAAATGCTATCAAGGGCATGCTCAGCAACCTCGACCCGCACTCTGCCTACCTGGGCCCTGAAGATTTTGCCGAGTTGCAGGAAAGCACCAGCGGTGAGTTCGGCGGCCTGGGCATCGAAGTGGGCTCCGAGGACGGCCAGATCAAAGTGGTCTCGCCCATCGACGACACACCGGCGTCCAAGGCCGGCATCCAGGCCGGCGACCTGATCGTTAAGATCAACGGCCAGCCGACCCGCGGCCAGAGCATGACCGAGGCCGTCGACAAGATGCGCGGCAAGCTCGGCCAGAAAATCACCCTGACCCTGGTACGCGACGGCGGCAACCCGTTTGACGTGACCCTGGCCCGTGCGACCATCACGGTCAAGAGCGTCAAGAGCCAGTTGCTGGAGTCTGGCTACGGCTATATCCGCATCACCCAGTTCCAGGTCAAGACCGGTGACGAAGTGGCCAAGGCCCTGGCCAAGCTGCGCAAGGACAACGGCAAGAAACTCAACGGCATCGTGCTCGACCTGCGTAACAACCCAGGCGGCGTGTTGCAATCGGCGGTGGAAGTGGTCGACCACTTCATTACCAAGGGCCTGATTGTCTACACCAAGGGTCGAATCGCCAACTCCGAACTGCGCTTCTCGGCCACCGGCAACGACCTGAGCGAGAACGTGCCGCTGGCAGTACTGATCAACGGCGGCAGCGCCTCGGCCTCGGAAATCGTTGCCGGCGCCTTGCAGGACCAGAAGCGCGGCGTCTTGATGGGCACCACCACCTTCGGCAAGGGCTCGGTGCAAACCGTGTTGCCGCTCAACAATGAACGGGCGCTGAAGATCACCACGGCGCTGTACTACACGCCGAACGGCCGTTCGATCCAGGCCCAGGGCATCGTGCCGGACATCGAAGTGCGCAAGGCCAAGATCACCAACGAGATCGACAGCGAGTACTACAAAGAGGCCGACCTGCAAGGTCACCTGGGCAATGGCAACGGCGGCGCCGACCAGCCCACCGGCAGCGGCGCCAAAGCCAAGCCGATGCCGCAGGACGATGACTATCAGTTGGCCCAGGCGCTGAGCCTGCTCAAGGGCCTGAGCATCACCCGCAGCCGTTGATCATGCGTTTTTTCCTGATCATCGCTGTGCTGTGCAGCCTGGTCGGGGTCGCTCAAGCGACCTCGGCCAGCGAGCCACACAAAGCCTACCTGACCCTCATCATCGACGACCTCGGGCAAAACCTGCCCCGGGATCGTCGTGTGCTGGCCCTGCCTGGGCCGGTAACCACCGCGATCATGCCGGACACGCCCCACGCCGCCGAATTCGCCCGCGAGGCCCACAAGGCCGGCAAGATCGTGATCCTGCACATGCCCATGGACCCGGCCACCGGCCCCTTCGCCTGGCACCCCGAACTGCCGGTGGAAGAACTCGGCAAGCGCCTGGACGCGGCGTTTGAAGCCGTGCCCTACACCGCCGGGATCAACAACCATATGGGCAGCCGCATGACCGCGCAGCCGCAGGCGATGGCGTGGTTGATGGCCGAGCTGCAGCGACGTCACAAGTTCTTCGTAGACAGCCGCACCAGCGCGCAGACCGTCGCCGCCGCCGAGGCGCAGAAGATTGGCCTGGCGCATGTTTCGCGGGATGTGTTCCTCGATGACGAACGCACCGAAGCAGCGATTACCACCCAACTGCAAACCGCAATCAAGCTGGCGCATAAGCAGGGTTCGGCGGTGATGATCGGGCACCCTTACCCACAAACCCTGGCGGTGCTGGAGCGCGAATTGCCCAAGCTCAAGGCCCAGGGCGTGGAGTGGATCGATATCAAGTTGATGATCAGTGTGCGCAGTAACCAGGCCATGAGTGCCCACGGCAAAAACGGCATTTACCGCTGACGCCCCCCTGTAGGAGCGAGCTTGCTCGCGAAAAACTTGAGACCGCCGCGTACACCCCGGATACCCGCGTCAGCGTTGACGTCCTTCGCGAGCAAGCTCGCTCCTACAGGTAGCTGGCCATGATCTGGTCGATACGGCCTTCTTCACGCAACTGGTCCATCGCGGCCTGAAGCTTGGCCACCAGCTCATCCGGCACGTCCTTGTTCAACGCCAGGTAAAGCTGCGCGCTGTTGAAGCGCAATACGGTGTTGAGCCCGTTAACCCCCACCTGCCGCGCCAGGTAACGTCCTGCAGGATCGCCAGTGGCCCACAGGTCGATTTGGCCCTCCATGAGCTTTTGCGCATTGTCCTGGTCACGCAAGGCAACAATCGGCTTGAGCCCCTGCTTGTCCAGGCTTTCGGCGATGGCATCGCCTTTGTAGGCGCCGATCTTGTAACGGCGCGCCTGCTCAAGGTTTTCCAGCTGGATCTTGCTGTCGGCCTTGGCCAATAGCACCCAATCATCCGGGCCGATGGGGCCCACCCATTTGAACAAGGCTTCACGGTCTGGCAACCGCGCCATCACAAACACGCCGTAACCGGGTTTTTCCAGGGCGAGTTTGTAGATTCGCTCCCATGGAAAACGCAGGGTTAGGTTGTAGGAAATGCCGGCACGCTTGAAGGTTTCGCGCACGATGTCTACGGCGATGCCTTCGATGTTCTCGTCCTGGGCGAAGTTCTTGCCGTTTTTCGCCATGTTGTAGGGCGGGAAATTTTCCGTCAGCAGCACCAGGGAGGTGTCAGACGATTCTTCGGCGTGTGCCGTAGCCACCATGAGCATGGAGAAACTGGCGAGGGCGAGCAGCAGGTGTTTGAACATGAAGGCTACCGAAATCCATGGCAAGCGCAGAGAGTGCCGCGAGCCTGCCATGGTGTCCAGCAGCGTTTAGCGTACGACGATACCGCGTGCTGCCATATAGGCCTTGGCCTCGGGTACGGTGTATTCGCCAAAGTGGAAAATACTCGCCGCCAGCACGGCGCTGGCGTGGCCTTCGATCACGCCATCGGCCAGGTGCTGCAGGTTGCCGACACCACCGGAGGCGATTACCGGGATGCCCAGGGCATCGCTGATGGCGCGGGTGACGCCCAGGTCGAAGCCATTTTTCATACCGTCCTGGTCCATGCTGGTCAGCAGGATCTCACCAGCGCCCAGGCCTTCCATCTTCATCGCCCACTCCACCGCGTCCAACCCGGTCGGCTTGCGACCGCCATGGGTGAAGATCTCCCAACGCGGGGTTTCGCCCGGGCCGGACACCTTCTTGGCGTCGATGGCGACCACGATGCATTGCGAGCCGAAATGCTGCGCGGCTTCGCCGACGAACTCGGGATTGAACACGGCGGCGGTGTTGATCGAGACCTTGTCCGCGCCAGCATTGAGCAGGTTGCGGATGTCTTGCACGGTGCGCACGCCACCGCCCACGGTCAGCGGGATAAACACCTGGCTGGCCATGCGCTCGACGGTATGCAAGGTGGTATCGCGGCCATCGACGCTGGCGGTAATGTCGAGAAAGGTAATCTCGTCGGCACCTTGCTCATCGTAGCGACGGGCGATTTCCACCGGGTCGCCGGCATCGCGGATGTTCTCGAACTTGACGCCCTTGACCACGCGACCGTTGTCGACGTCCAGGCAAGGGATGATGCGTTTGGCCAGCGCCATGGTCAGTCCTCAGCCGTTGTAGGCATCGCAGTAAGCCTGGGCTTCGGCGACGTCCAGGGTGCCTTCGTAAATCGCACGGCCAGTGATGGCGCCGATAATGCCGGGGGCCTTGGCGTCCAGCAGCGACTTGATGTCGCCCAGGTTGTGAATGCCGCCGGAGGCGATCACTGGAATTTTGGTCGCCGCCGCCAGAGCAGCGGTGAACGGCACGTTGCAACCCTGCATCATGCCGTCTTTGGCGATATCGGTATAAACGATGGCGGACACGCCGTCGGCTTCGAACTGCTTGGCCAGGTCGATCACCTGTACGGTGCTGATTTCAGCCCAGCCGTCGGTGGCGACAAAACCGTCTTTCGCATCCAGGCCGACGATCACCTTGCCCGGGAATGCGCGGCAGGCTTCGGCGACGAAGGCTGGGTCTTTCACGGCCTTGGTGCCGATGATCACGTAGCTCACGCCCGCTTTCACGTAGTGCTCGATGGTCTCCAGGGAACGGATACCGCCGCCGATCTGGATTGGCAGGTTCGGGTAGCGCTTGGCGATCGCGGTGACCACCTCGCCATTGACCGGCTGGCCTTCGAAGGCACCGTTCAAGTCCACCAGGTGCAGACGACGGCAGCCACCCTCCACCCATTTGGCGGCCATGCTCACCGGGTCATCGGAGAACACCGTGGAATCTTCCATGCGGCCCTGGCGCAGACGTACACAGGCGCCGTCCTTGAGATCGATAGCGGGGATAATCAGCATCTGGCAAACCTTATTCGATATTCAGCAATGCTTGGGAAATCAGGGTTTCTCAAGCGACCACAAGTCGCTTTCGATGCTTTCGAACCTTTCTTTGAGGAGCGTCTGCGTATCGAAAATCGCCCTGTTGTAATAATGCGGCGCCACTTCGGTGGTGAACAACTCAAGAATCTCGGCGACCTCGAACGAACCCAGCTTGAGCTCGAAGCGGTCCTCCATGAACCGCTTGATCTTGTCGGTGGCCACACGCTCCTGTTCGGGCGTGAGGTTCAAGATCGGCGGTTTCGGTTTCTTGGCCATTTACCAGCGACCATCCCACGCGGCGAAGTTCTGCAGCAATTGCAGGCCATGGGTATGGCTCTTCTCCGGGTGAAACTGCACGGCAAAGCGCGAACCGTCGGCCAGCGCTGCGGCGAAATCGACACCGTAGTGCCCGCCACCCACCACCTGGCGCCGGTCACCGGCGGCGATGTAGTAGCTGTGCACGAAGTAGAAACGTGCCATGTCCGGGATCTCATGCCACAGCGGGTGGTCGACGGTGCGGCGCACCTCGTTCCAGCCCATGTGCGGGACCTTCAAATGCTCGCCGTCTTCATGCAGGCCCTTGCCGAAGAACTTCACCTGGCCTGGAAACAGGCCGATGCAGTCGACGCCGTCGTTCTCTTCGCTGCTGTCGAGCAAGGCTTGCATGCCCACGCAGATACCGAGGAACGGCCGATCCTGGCTAACCTCGCGCACCAGGCTGTCAAAGCCCAGGCGGCGGATCTCGGCCATGCAATCGCGAATCGCACCCACACCGGGGAACACCACGCGGTCGGCTTCGCGAATCACGTTGGCATCGCTGGTGATCAGCACCTTGCCGGCGCCTACGTGCTCGAGAGCCTTGGCTACCGAGTGCAGGTTACCCATGCCGTAATCGATAACCGCGACCGTCTGCATTACAAGACGCCCTTGGTCGACGGCATTTGCCCGCCCATGCGCTCATCGACTTCCACGGCCATGCGCAGTGCGCGGCCGAAAGCCTTGAACACGGTTTCGATCTGGTGGTGAGTGTTGGTGCCGCGCAGGTTGTCGATATGCAGGCTGACGAGGGCGTGGTTGACGAAGCCCTGGAAGAATTCCTGGAACAGGTCGACGTCAAAGCCGCGGCCAACGTTGGCGCGGGTGTAGGGCACGTGCATCTGCAGGCCTGGCCGGCCGGAGAAGTCGATGACCACACGCGACAGCGCTTCGTCCAGCGGGACATAGGCATGACCGTAACGACGGATGCCTTTCTTGTCGCCAACAGCCTTGGCAAAGGCCTGGCCGAGGGTGATGCCCACGTCTTCCACCATGTGGTGGTCGTCGATGTGCAGGTCGCCCTTGCCGACGATATCCAGGTCGATCAGCCCATGACGGGCGATCTGGTCCAGCATGTGCTCAAGAAAAGGTACACCGATATCAAATCGGGCCTTTCCGGTGCCATCCAGGTTGATCGAGGCTTTGATCTGGGTTTCCAGAGTGTCGCGCTCGACAGACGCCTTACGTTCGGCCATCACCAGCTCCGCAAAATCATTGGGCGAAAAAGGCAGCCATTATAGGGGCGTGGGCGCTAAACAGAAACATCGAAGGGGATAAGACTGATGGAGTGTCGGGGATAGACATGTGCATACATGCATAACCAATGTGGGAGGGGGCTTGCTCCCGATAGCGGTAGATCAGTCAACAATGCACTGACTGATGCGCCGCCATCGGGAGCAAGCCCCCTCCCACAAGGGTTTTGCAGTGTTAGTGGAACAGTACCGCGGTCTTCTGCAGGGTCACCCACACACCCCACGCCAACGGAATACCCACCACCAGCCAGGCGGCAACCGCCAACGGCTTGCTGCCGGCGGACGCTTTCCACTCCAGCACGGTGGTCGCATCGGCACCTTTGTCATGCCCCAGCGCCTGTTCGGCGGCCAGTTCGGCGTCAGTCATGAAGTACTTGTCGGCCACCGGGCGTACCAGCATATTGCAGATAAAGCCCAGCACCAGCAGACCGGCGAGGATATACAAGGTGATGTCGTAGGCCGCAGCGCGTTCAACGCCGATGCTCAGCTGGTATTCACGCAGGTAGTTCACCAGAACCGGCCCCAACACGCCCGCAGCCGCCCAAGCGGTCAGCAGGCGACCGTGGATGGCACCCACCATCTGAGTACCGAACAGGTCAGCCAGGTAAGCCGGGACGGTGGCAAAACCACCGCCGTACATCGACAGCACGATGCAGAACGCAGCCACGAACAGCGCGACGTTACCCAGGTGCCCCAGGTTCGGGATCAGCGCGTACAGGGCAAAACCCAGTGCAAAGAACACGAAGTAGGTATTTTTACGCCCCAGGTAATCGGAGAACGACGCCCAGAAGAACCGGCCCCCGATGTTGAACAGGCTCAGCAGGCCAGTAAAGCCAGCGGCAATCGCCGCAATGGAGGCAAGCTGACCGGCGTCCAACTGGCCAAATGGCACATCAACACCCAGCAGCTTGCCGCCGAACACTTCCTGCAACAGTGGCGAGGCCATGCCGAGAATGCCGATACCGGCCGATACGTTCAGGCACAACACCAGCCATACCAGGCGGAATTGCGGGGTTTTCCACGCGACATTCACATGCACGTGGCGGTGAGTGATCATCGCGTTGCTGGCTTTTTTCGCCGGCGCGGTCCAACCCTCAGGCTTCCAGCCCGTCGGCGGCACGCGGTACAGCAATGCGCCACCGATCATGAACACGAAGTAAATCGCCGCCATGACCACGAAGCTCTGCCACACGCCCACGCTGGTCGGTGAAGAGAAGTGGCCCATCAGCGCTGCGGCCAGGGGTGCGCCCACCATCGCGCCACCGCCGAAGCCCATGATCGCCATGCCGGTCGCCATGCCGCGCTTGTCCGGGAACCACTTGATCAGGGTCGATACGGGCGAGATATAGCCCAGGCCCAGGCCGATGCCACCAATGACCCCGGAGCCGATCCACATCAGCCAGATCTGGTGGGTATAGATACCCAGCGCAGAAATCAGCAAGCCACCGCACCAGCACAGTGCCGAGACAACCCCGGCCTTGCGCGGCCCGGCATGTTCCAGCCAACCGCCCCAGATCGCTGCCGAGCAGCCCAGGAAGATGAAGAACAGGGTGTAGATCCAGCCCAGCATGGAGATGGGCCAGTCGCATTGAGACGAGAAGACTTGGGCGATGAAGCTCATGTCCGGCGCGCAAGCCACCGGTGCGCTGATCCCCAGCGCCTTGGACAATGGCAGCCAGAATACCGAGAAGCCGTAGGCCATGCCGATACACAAGTGGATGGCCAGGGCGGCCGGTGGAACCAGCCAGCGGTTGAACCCCGGCTTGGCGATGATGCGTTCCTTGGACAGGAACGCGGGCTGTGCGGCGACGGCGCCGGCCACAGTGCTAGTGCTCATTGGTGTTTCCCCCATTTATTAATATGCGTCCGTCAGGCGCTCTCTCCCTCGGCCTTGCACGCAAAGCGTGGCCGTTTTGTTGAGTGAAGCTCCATTTTAGGCGCGACGTTAAGTCGCAGAAGGCGGACGAACGTGCAGAGATTAGCACCAGTGGATGACAGAAAAATCAAACTGCCACTACCTTTTTTGGATTATCTGCATTTTTCTGACGTCAAAATCCTATTTTCGCGTCACTGGATACAATGTAACGATCCGTGAACTGACGCAGGCCGCCGGGCGTTATACTCTGCGGCTAAATTTTGAAATCGACATACAAGGACTCGCCCATGAAAGCGTTCGGCAAAATCCTGGGTCTGGTACTTCTCGGGCTGTTGCTGATCATTGTGGCGCTCGGCTTTGCCCTGACCCACCTCTTCGATCCCAACGACTACAAAGAAGAAATTCGCCAGATAGCCCGCGACAAGGCCCACATCGAGCTGACGCTCAATGGCGATATCGGTTGGAGCCTGTTTCCCTGGCTGGGCCTGGAATTGCACGAGGCCAGCGTCGCGACCCTGACCGCACCGACTCAACCATTCGCCGATTTGCAGATGCTCGGCCTGTCGGTACGTGTGCTGCCGCTGCTGCGCCGTGAAGTGCAAATGAGCGATGTGCGCGTCGAGGGCCTGAACCTGCGCCTGAACCGCGACAAGCAAGGCCATGGCAACTGGGAAGACATCGGCAAGAACGTACCCGATGCGACTGCCGAGGCCCCCGCAGCCGCGCCTGCGCCAGTGGAACCGGTGGCTGAAACCAAGCCGGAGAAACCGCCACAACCGATCCGCCTGGATATCGATAGCCTGACCATCAACAACGCCCGCGTCGAATACAACGATGAACAGACCGGCAAGCAATTCAGTGCCGAAAGCATCCAGCTCAGTGCCGGCGCGATCCACGAAGGCGCCAGCATTCCACTGAAACTCACCGCGTTCCTGGGCAGCAACCAGCCGCTGATGCGTGTCAAGACCGAGCTGAACGGCAACTTGCGCATCCAGCGTGCCCTCAAGCGCTACCAGTTCGAAGACATGCGCTTTAGCGGCGAAGCCACTGGCGAGCCGTTGCAAGGCAAGACCGTGAGCTTCTCCACCCAGGGCCAATTGCTGGTGGACCTGGCGGCCAATATCGCCGAATGGACCAACCTGAAACTTTCTGCCAACCAGTTACGCGCCTTGGGCGAATTGAAGGTCAATGACCTGGACAAGACCCCGCAAATCAGCGGCGCCCTGTCTGTCGCCCAGTTTGACCTGGCCAAGTTTCTCGACAGCGTCGGTCACCCATTGCCGGCTATGGCCCCGGGCAGCCTGAGCAAGGTCGAACTGGTCAGCCGTCTGAGGGGCACGCCCACCAGCGTGGCCCTGGAAAACCTGAACCTGAAACTTGACGAAAGCACTTTCACTGGCCGCGTCGCTGTGGACGATTTCGCCAAGCAGTCCCTGCGTTTACAACTCAAGGCCGATACCTTCAACGCCGACAATTACCTGCCGGCCAAATCCGAAGCGGCCAAAGGCGCAACCGCCGCACGCCAGGCCGAAGTGCAAAGCAGCGAAGCCGGCGCCATGGCAGCCGGGGGCAGCACGCCATTGCCGGACGCACCAACCAAAGGCGCCTGGAGCACCGACAAGCTGCTGCCACTGACCCGCCTGCGCAGCCTGGATATCAACGCCGACCTGGCGTTCGGCCAGCTCACCCTGAGCCAGTTGCCGATCCAGAACGCGGCGCTGAAAGCTTCGGGTATCGACGGCCAGCTCAAGCTCGACAGCTTGAGTGGCGGGCTCTACAACGGCACCTTCCAGGCCAACGGCACACTCGATGTGCGCCAGGACCTGCCACTGCTGGCGCTGCGAACCCAAATCAAGCAAGTGCCGGTGGAGAAGATCCTGCAAGCCCAGGGGAAAAACCCGCCAGTAAAAGGCCAGGTCACCCTGGACAGCAACCTGACCGGGCGTGGAAACAGCCAGAAGGCGCTGATCGACAGCCTCAACGGTACCGCCAGCTTTGTGATCAATAATGGCGTGCTGCTCAACGCCAACATTGAGCAACAGGTCTGCACCGGTATCGCCCTGCTCAACCGCAAGACCTTGAGCAATACACCACCGGGCAAGGACACCCCCTTTCAGGAACTGCGCGGCAATCTGACGTTCCGTAACGGCGTGGCCAGCAACCCTGACCTGAAAGTGCGTATCCCAGGGCTGACGGTCAATGGCAATGGCGATGTCGACTTGCGCGTGCTGGGCATGGACTACCGCGTCGGCATCATCGTCGAAGGCGACCAGCGGGAGGTGCCAGATCCGGCCTGCCAGGTCGGCACCAACTTCCAGGGTATCGAAGTGCCGTTGCGCTGCCGCGGCCCGCTGGAGCTGGGCGCCAAGGCCTGCCGCCTGGACAAGGATGGCCTGGGCCAGGTCGCCCTCAAGGCTGCCGGCAATCGCCTTAACGAGAAGCTGGAAGAGAAGCTCGACAAGGTCAATCCAAAAATCAAGGACGCCTTGAAAGGTCTGTTCAACCGATGAGAGACGAGCAGTTTTCAGCGGCGGTACTCGACTGGTACGACCGCCACGGCCGCCATGACCTGCCCTGGCAACAGGGCATCACACCTTACCGGGTGTGGGTGTCGGAGATCATGCTGCAACAGACCCAGGTCAGCACCGTGCTCAATTACTTCGACCGGTTCATGGCGTCTCTGCCGACGGTCGAAGCCCTGGCGGCCGCGCCGGAAGACGAAGTGCTGCACCTGTGGACCGGCCTGGGCTACTACACCCGGGCGCGCAACCTGCAGAAGACCGCCAAGATCGTGGTGAACGAGCACGGCGGCGAGTTTCCCCGCGACGTGGAAAAGCTCACCGAGCTGCCAGGCATTGGCCTGTCCACCGCCGGTGCAATCGCCAGCCTGAGCATGGGCCTGCGCGCGCCGATCCTCGACGGCAACGTCAAGCGCGTGCTGGCGCGCTTTACCGCGCAAGAGGGTTACCCAGGCGAGCCCAAGGTGGCCAAGCAGCTGTGGGCCACCGCAGAGCGCTTTACGCCCCATACCCGTGTCAACGCCTACACCCAGGCGATGATGGACATGGGCGCCACGCTCTGCACCCGCAGCAAACCCAACTGCCTGCTGTGCCCGCTGGAAAAAGGCTGCGAGGCCCACATGCTTGGCCTGGAGACACGCTACCCGATCCCCAAGCCGCGCAAGACCATCCCGCAGAAGCGCACGCTGATGCCCATGCTGGCGAACGCCGAGGGCGCGATCCTGCTTTACCGTCGCCCTTCCACGGGCCTGTGGGGCGGTTTGTGGAGCTTGCCGGAGCTGGACGACCTGGAAGACCTTGACCATTTGGCCAACCAGCACGCGCTGCAACTGGGCAAGCATCAGGAGCTCCCCGGGCTGGTCCACACCTTCAGCCACTTCCAGTTGGCCATCGAACCCTGGCTGGTCCAGGTCGAGGAATCCGCCCATCACGTGGCCGAGGCCGACTGGCTCTGGTATAACCTCGCCACCCCGCCGCGCCTGGGCCTTGCCGCCCCGGTAAAGACGTTGCTCAAGCGCGCGGCCGACGTATTGAACGCAGGAGTTTCGTCATGACCCGCAACGTTATGTGCCGCAAGTACAAAGAAGAACTGGAAGGACTGGAACGCCCTCCCTATCCGGGCGCCAAGGGCCAGGACATTTACGACAACGTTTCCAAGAAAGCCTGGGAAGACTGGTTGAAACACCAGACCCTGCTGATCAATGAAAAACGCTTGAACATGATGAACGCCGAAGACCGCAAATACCTGGCGGGCGAAATGGACAAGTTCTTTTCCGGCGAGGAATACGCCAAGGCTGACGGCTACGTGCCGCCTGCTCAATAATTGATCAAAAACCGGGGTCTGCACGTAAGCGACGGTAATAATTAAATATTTTTTGAAAACTTGCTTGACGACCCCCTGAAAAACCCGTTTAATGCGCCCCGTTGCCCAGATAGCTCAGTCGGTAGAGCAGGGGATTGAAAATCCCCGTGTCGGCGGTTCGATTCCGTCTCTGGGCACCAAAATACCGAGAAACCCCAAGGAACAATGTGTTCCTTGGGGTTTTTTATTGCCTGCGATTTAATGGGCCCTGAGTACTTCTGGACACAATGTCGCAGCAGGACGATTGAGGGTTATTTTTCGCTGGGCTCAATCGTTCAGCCTTTACCAAATTCTCCGTTGTAAGGTTTCTTCCATGACACGCCTCTTGCTCTGCTCGCTATTACTGCTGACGGCACTACTCAGTGGATGCGCCACGCAAATGGACGTAGCGATCAACGCAACACCCGATCCGGACTATCACTTCGACCGCCAGGCAACCGTATTGGTGACGTCTGTCGGTGGCAGCGACGAAAACGCACTCAATGCCCGCTACTACCTGCGCGACATGGTCAGCGCCATGAAGGACCAGGGCTTTCGCAATGTCTTTACCGACACCACACTGCCCAAGAACCATGCACCGATCAAAATGACCATCACTCTTGATGTCGAAAGCAAGCAGGTCACTTACCGCTATACCGCTACCGACTATGGCCCGGTGGCAAACAGCACGACCACGCAGTGCAAGAAGAACAAGAAGAAGACCGACCAACTGACCTGCACCAGCGTCCCGAACACCTCCTATGGCCCGGTGGGCACATCGGAACGCACCGGCTACACCACCCTCACCACCTTCCGCGCGACCGCTCGGGATGAAGCGAGCAGGCGTGCGGTGTACGTGCTGCGAGTATCGTCCTATAACGACGATTGCCAGGCGGCCAAGGTCGAAGCTTTCCTGGTGCAGCAGGGCCTGCAGAACCTGAACTTCCAGGACCGCGTGCAGCGAAATTAC
Source organism: Pseudomonas khavaziana (assembly GCF_036704165.1). Classification (NCBI taxonomy): domain Bacteria; kingdom Pseudomonadati; phylum Pseudomonadota; class Gammaproteobacteria; order Pseudomonadales; family Pseudomonadaceae; genus Pseudomonas; species Pseudomonas khavaziana. The sequence goes on along the minus strand of NZ_CP129946.1, from coordinate 573,974 downwards.
ACGGTGACGATGCCTGAGGGGTATCGCTGCAAATAGCTTGCTCCCGTCCGGATACAGCTTGGGCACCCTGACCAAAGCCGACCCGACCTAGTTTCATTTGGGATATTTTTCACTTATCCGAACTGATTTTTTGAGATAGTGTAGGGCCTCATCAGGCCCCTAACGCCTTCCCTACGGGCATCAAATCAGCCTTATTTCGAGATAATCAAAATATCAATTGGAGATACTTTCCATATGCCCGAGTTTGCTCATCACGATCTGGAGCTATTGAACCCCTCGTTCGACTCGGGCCTGGTTGATGTTCTGAGCGAGCTGGAACACCTGCGCCGCCTGCAACTGGGTGGCGATACACCGCCTGCTGTTTTTTTCCAGTTGAAAGCCCTGTTTCATACGCTGGAAAGCCTGGGCTCTGCACGTATCGAGGGCAACCACACGACACTGGCCGACTACATCGAAAGCAAAGTCGAAGGGGCCGCCGAGGCTTCAGATCCGTTGCGGGAAATTGCGAATATCGAAAAGGCCATGGACTACGTCGAAAGCATCATGCAGACCGGCGCTGATCTCACGGAGTTTGCGATTCGAGAGCTTCACTCAATCACCGTCCAGGGACTGCAACGCGAAGGTGATCGTACGCCAGGTGCTTACCGCGAGTCCGGGGTCAGCATTGCCCAGTCCGATCACCTCCCGCCCGAGGCGGTGATGGTGCCAGGCTACATGCAAGAACTCGTCGCCTTTGTGAATAAGCAGGATGCCCCCAAGTACGATCTGATGAAAGTCGCGCTGGCCCACCACCGATTTGGCTGGATCCACCCATTTGGCAACGGCAATGGCCGCGTCGTGCGCCTTCTGACGTACGCAATGTTGATGAAGTACGGCTTCAACGTCAGCGCTGGCGGCCGAGTCCTGAATCCGACGGCAGTCTTCTGTATCGACCGCGAAAAGTATTACGCGATGCTTTCCACCGCTGACACAGGCACCAAGGAAGGCCTTGAGGCTTGGTGTACGTATGTGCTGGCAGGCATTAGAGATGAATTAGAGAAAGTCAGCAGGCTGACGGACTACGGCTACCTGACCAGACACATTCTCGCCCCCACCATTGCATTGGCGAAAGACCGCGCATGGATAACGCCTCTTGAAGAGAAAATTCTGAGCACGGCGATGCAACTGAAGGTGGTCAAGTCGGGCGATATCGCTGACGCTCTACCGACACTGTCCGCCGCCCAAAGAACCTATCAAATAAAAAAACTGGTCGACCAAGGGATGCTGCTTCCCATCAGTCCAGGTGCTCGGCAGTACACAATCGGGTTCTCAAATAATTATTTGATCAGAGGGGTTATCAAATCCCTGCGCGAAGAAGGCTTTATTCCTGAGCAGCTGGACAAACCTTATCCATGAGGGGGCCCGCCAAGTTGCCCCCTCACTTCAGCAAAAACACCATCAACGGATTGTCATTCAACCGCCCCGCAAAGCTTGGCGACAGTTGCTCCACTGGCGAGCCTTTCAACAGCGCAGTCTCCTTGCGCGGCACAATCACCCAGGATGGCCGGGGCAGCGCACTCAGTTGCTCAAGCTGGTGACGCTCGACAAACAGTGGCTGCTCATCGTGATCCAGGTTCATCATGTAGCGCACCGCCCAGGTGTCTCGGGCCAGGTCGACAAATACCAAAGGGCCAGGCTGCGACTCACGTAGTGCCTCCACCTGGCTGACAAACCGTCGGGTGTCGAATTGCAGGTCCTTGGCCGGCTCTATCACCGCTACCAGCAACGACCATTGCGCCGCCAGTGCTATCACGCTGAGCCATACCAAACGCAACGGCCGGCGCCAGGCAATCAACGCTGCGAGTTGCAGCAACACCAACACACCAATCATCAGCGGCAAGGAAATATCCGGCCAATAGCCCTGCTTGTGCCAAGCATGCCGACACACAAACAACACAACCACGCACAGCGCCGGCAGCGCTGCGACAAGCCCTTCGTAACAACGGCGCACGCCCACCAGCCAACCTTGCGCCTGGAGCAGCCCATAGGCCGCGACAGCCGCAAACATCGGCACCATCGGCAAGATGTAATAAGCGCGCTTGAAGTGCGGCACTGACAAGCCGAGCAGAATCATCAAGCCACAGGCTGCGAGACGCACCAGCAGTTGCAGGTCCTCATGGGCCCAGCGCTCAGGCCAGCGTTGGCGCAGCGCGACCAGGGTGGCCAACGCCAGCGGCACCACCGGGAAGTAACGGTACAAACTCAGCTGAAAGTAAAAATAGAACGGCTCGCCGGACTCATCCAGGCGCCCGCCAACCTGCATCTTGAACACTTCATCAGCAAAGGCATCACCGCCACTGAACCGCGCAAGCTTCATCAGCAGCCACCAGCACACCGCGAGCAGCACCAGGCCGATAACGCCGTGGATCAGCACTTGCCGAACGCGCTCGCCCGGCCTGCCCAGCGCCCAATACACGCACACCACCCCACAGACCTCAATCAACCCCAGCGGGCCACGGATTGCAAAAGCCAGGACGAACAACGGGAACACCGCCAGTTGCCGCAGGCGCGCCCCCTGGCGCTCGCCACTGTGCAGCAGATAGAAACTGCCGACACACAACAGCGCGATCATCTGGTCGAGGCAGACCGAGCGCGATTTTTCGAGCAACTGGGTGGTGAGTAGCGTCAGCAACACCGTCAAAAACGCCCATGGACGACTGAACGGCGCCAGCAAGCGGTACATCAGCGCGATCACACCGGCCGACGCAAGCGCGGTGGGCAATACATTCGCCAAATGATTCGGTGCATCAAACCAGCGGGCGAATACAAAACTGAAGAAAGTCGCAGTGCCTGGGTAGTCCGCGTAAGGCTGACCGTAGGTGGTGGGAAAAAAGCTTGCGCCGTGGCGAAACATTTCCTGCATGAACAACGCCCAGCGCCCATCAAAGCCCTGGGGCTGCTGATCCCAGATTCCCAACGTGAACAACAACAGGGCAATCAGAAAGAGGCCCAGGGACTCCAGGCGAATACGGTTGCGATGATCCATCGGGTGGCCTGTCAGGTGGGAAGCGCTGGCGTATGGTGCCGACCGCAGCCCTGAATAGCGCCTGAACGAACCTGAACATTCACGTTTTTACCGACTTGGGTACCACACCACTGCCGGGATCAGGCGAACGTAGACCAACTCGGCCACCAACTCGACCAAGGTTTGCAGGATCACCGCCGCGGCAGCCAACCCACGCACGTCCTCCGGCAAGGCCAGCGCCAACGGCAATACCACCAGCGAGTTGCGCGTTGACGCACTGAATGTCACCGCCCGTGCACTTGGCGCAGGCAGTGCCAACAGCCGTGCAGCCAGGATCCCCATCAACGGCGCCAGCAGTACAAAGCCCAGGTAGATCGCAAGCACCGGCAGCAGCAGGTCGATGTCGCGCATCACTGATGTGATCTGCGACCCAATCACCACGAACAGCACCAGGGCCATCGTCGGCACCGGCAACCAGGCCCACGCATTGCTCCATTTGCCGACAAGCGTTGATCGCCGCGCCAGGTAGGCCGTCAGCACGGCCAGCAGCATCGGCACCAGGATCAACCACAGGAATGCCTCGATAAACGGGCCGATCTGAACCACCACTCCCGAGTGCGCGCCCAGCATAAAGCCCAGGTACACCGGCAGCAGTGCCAACTGCGACAGCAACAGCAACGGCGTGGCCGCCAGCATCGACCGCGAGTCGCCCTTGCCGATGTGGGTGAACACCACCACGTAATCAATACAGGGCGTCAACAACACCAGTAATGCCCCCACCAACAGCGCGGGATGCTCCAACAGACCACGGGTCAGCGCCCACACCAGCAACGGCACCAGAACAAAATTGGCCAGCAACAGCGCCGAGACAAAACGGATATTGCCCAAACCCTGGCGCAGATCGAGGAAAGGAATTTGCAGGAACATCGCGTACATCAATACCGCGATGGCAGGCGTGATCAATACGCTCAAACCGTGAGCCAGTACCGGCGCAAACACACCACAGGCAGCGGCCAGCAGAATGGCGACAAAATAGAAGGGGATCTGGTTATGCTCAAGGGCATCGCGGGTCATGAGGACGCTCTGGCGGATGACAAAGCCGTAGCCTATTGATCTATGGCCTGACGGTCGAGCGCGATGAACGACCAGATCCGCCCGGATTTCCTTGGGATTTACCCCAACCTGCGCTTCAATACCCCACCCAGATCCAGAACCCAAGGACGTTGAGCCCATGGCCTCGCCGAACAAGCAGCAAAAACGCGCCCAGCGGGCAAAGACCAAGGCCAAGCAAAACCGCACCCAGCGTGCCGTCGCGGCCAAGCCGGATGCGTTCGCCGGCGACGACAGCCGCATCGATCTTGAGTCGGTGGACTTGACCGAACTGTTCGTCGAGATGCGCACCGCAGGCGAGATCAGCCAGCAGGCACTGTGCGCGGTATTCCTGGCGCACCCGCTGCTGGCGCTGGTGCTGGAGCAGGAAGGCGAAGAGGAAGCGACCGACTTTATCCTGGCGGCGCTGATTGAATATCGGCAGTGGGCGACAGACAGCGATGACGAGGCCGCTGCGCTGGCATGGATCGAATCGCCGCAGTTCCAGGCGGACTACGTGGCAGCATCCCAAGCGCTGACAGCCTCAACAGACTGACCCATATCAAAATGTGGGAGGGGGCTTGCTCCCGATGGCAGAGTCTCAGTCGACATCCAAGTGACTGACACACCGCCATCGGGAGCAAGCCCCCTCCCACATTTGCATCACATTCCGTCAGTTGAGCACTGCTGCGCCTGATTTCTGGGCCTTGCGGCGGCTCGCCACGAACAACCCCGCCAACACCACCAGCAAGCTCAACACTCCCGTCGCGATGATCTCGACCCGGTGCGCTTCCTGGAACAGCATGATGGTCAACGTACCGACGATAAACACCATCACCGCGTAGGTCAGGCCAGGGAACAGCCACATCTTGAACACGATCTTCTCGCCCGCCGCCGCGCGCTTCTGGCGCATGCGCAGTTGCGACACAGCAATCACCAGGTAAACCAGCAAGGCAATGGCGCCGGAGCTGGCCAGCAGGAACTCGAATACGGCCGCCGGCGCCACATAGTTGGCAAACACCGCCAGGAACGCCGCACCGGTGGACAGCAACACCGCCCAGTAAGGCGTGCCGCTCTTGTTGGTGCGCTTGGCAACCGCTGGCGCATCACCGCGACGCCCCAGGGAAAACAGCATACGCGAAGCGGTATACAGCGCCGAGTTCAAGCAGCTGGTTACAGCAACCAGCACCACCAGGTCGACGATCAGCTTGGCGTTCGGGATGCCCATGCGTTCCAGCACGGTCTGATAGGAACCTACGGCGGCCAGGGTCGGATCGTTCCATGGCACCAGGGATACCACGATGAAGATCGACAACAGGTAGAACAAACCAATCCGCCAGATCACCGAGTTGGTGGCCTTGGTGATCTGCTGGCCGGGGTTCTTCGATTCCGCTGCGGCGATGGTGACGATCTCGGTGCCCATGAAGGAGAACATGGTGGTCAGGATCGCCGCCAAGACCGCGCCCATGCCGTTGGGCATAAAGCCCTGGGTGTCGAACAGGTGCGACACACCGCTGACCTGGCTGGTGGGCAAGAAGCCGAAAATCGCCGCCAGGCCGAGGATCACAAAGCCTACGATCGCCACGACTTTGATCAACGCAAACCAGAACTCGAACTCACCGTAGTTCTTTACGCTGAACAAATTGGTCGCAGTCAGCAGCAGCGTAATGATCAGGGTAAAGGCCCAGATTGCCACATCGGGGAACCAGGCATGCAGGATGGTCGCCGCCGCGTTGGCCTCCAACGGAATCACCAGTACCCAGAACCACCAGTACAACCAACCGATGGTAAAACCGGCCCAGTGGCCGATTGCGCGGTCGGCATAAGTTGAGAACGAACCCGTGTCCGGTGACGCAACGGCCATCTCGGCCAGCATCCGCATCACTAACACCACCAGCGTACCGGCAGCCGCATAGGCCAACAGCACAGCCGGGCCAGCGGCAGCAATCGCATGGCCGGAGCCGACAAACAAACCGGCACCGATCACGCCGGCAATCGACAGCATGGTGACGTGACGCGGTTTGAGCCCCTGTTCGAGGTCATTGGAGCTTTGCGTACTACTCATTGACACACCTTTGCGAGGAATTGCGAAAACGGTTCGCCCAGTTGCTGCCTCTCTCGTGAAAAGAAACCAACAGGGCGTTCTTTATTTTTTACGCAAGATTTGCGCCAAAATGTTACGAAACCGCGATTGACGCGGCCTGTAGGACAATTCAACAGTCATCGCAAGTCTTTGAGAACAATGGCATTCCGCTATAGCGTTACCGTGTGACCCACATCCAAGATGAACAGGCGCACCAAAAACACACACAAAAAGTGCGTGACGCTCCATATAAGGACTGATATGGACCGTTTGCCCGGTTAACCCTTCCAACACCCGGCCAAAGCTGGCACCATCGCGCCCTTTTTTACGCGAAGCCTGTGGCTTTTCCGGTTCAAACGGCTGTTCGGTTGTTGATGGCGCGACACGCTACTGTGCCGATGCGACACCCTGCCGCACACCACCGGTTAACCGTCCGCAGCGCTGTTGGCTGTCATCCAAACGCTATGCTAGCTTGGCGCCTCGCCAGGAAGGCGGCCCAACAGCGAAGCACGCACCGAACACAATGAGGACCGCACATGGCCGAGGCCACGCCCGCGCTTGAAATCCGCAACTTGCATAAACGCTATGGTGAGCTGGAGGTACTCAAGGGTATCTCGCTGACCGCACGCGACGGCGACGTGATCTCGATCCTGGGTTCTTCCGGTTCCGGCAAGTCTACCTTCCTGCGTTGTATCAACCTGCTGGAGAACCCGCATCAGGGCCAGATCCTGGTGGCCGGTGAAGAGCTCAAGCTCAAGGCCGCGAAAAACGGCGAGCTGATGGCCGCCGACGGCAAGCAGATCAACCGCCTGCGCAGCGAAATCGGTTTTGTGTTTCAAAACTTTAACCTGTGGCCGCACATGAGCATCCTCGACAACATCATCGAGGCGCCACGCCGCGTGCTCGGCCAAAGCAAGGCCGAAGCGATAGAAGTGGCCGAGGCCCTGCTGGCCAAGGTCGGCATCGGCGACAAGCGCCACGCCTACCCTGCCCAACTCTCCGGCGGCCAGCAGCAGCGGGCGGCGATTGCACGCACCCTGGCCATGCAGCCTAAAGTCATCCTGTTCGATGAGCCCACTTCGGCGCTTGACCCGGAAATGGTCCAGGAAGTACTTAATGTGATCCGCGCACTGGCCGAAGAAGGCCGCACCATGCTGCTGGTCACCCATGAAATGGGCTTTGCCCGCCAGGTGTCCAGCGAAGTGGTGTTCCTGCACCAGGGTCTGGTAGAAGAGCAAGGATCGCCACAGCAGGTATTTGAAAACCCGCTTTCGGCGCGCTGCAAACAATTCATGTCCAGCAACCGCTAACGGAGCAACATGCATGCAGAACTATAAAAAATTCCTTCTGGCCGCGGCCGTCTCGATGGCGTTCAGCGCCACGGCCATGGCAGAAACCTTGAAAATGGGGATCGAAGCGGCCTACCCGCCGTTCAACAATAAAGACGCCAGCGGCAATGTCGTGGGCTTTGACAAAGACATCGGCGACGCCCTGTGCGCCAAGATGAAAGTCGAGAAGTGCGAAGTGTACGTGTCCGACTGGGACGGCATCATCCCGGCCCTGAACGCCAAGAAGTTCGACTTCCTGGTGTCCTCGCTGTCGATCACCGATGAACGCAAGCAGGCCGTCGACTTCACCGACCCGTACTACTCCAACAAGCTGCAATTCATCGCACCAAAAGCCACAGCGGACTTCAAGACAGACGCCGCTTACCTCAAGGGCAAAGTCATTGGTGCACAGCGTGCAACGCTGGCCGGTACCTACCTGGAAGACAAGCTGCCGGACACCGAAGCCAAGCTCTACGACACCCAGGAAAACGCCTACCTCGACCTGACCTCCGGTCGCCTGGACGGCATCCTCGCCGACAAGTACGTGCAGTACGAGTGGCTCAAGAGCAAAGACGGTTCGGCCTATGAATTCAAAGGCGACCCGGTGGTGGAAAGCGACAAGATCGGTATCGCCGTACGCAAGGGCGACCCGCTGCGCGAGCGCCTGAACAAAGCCCTGGCAGAGATCAAGGCAGACGGCACCTACAAGAAAATCAACGACAAGTACTTCCCGTTCAGCATCGAATGACCTGAACGGCCTGCCCGGTGCGCTCGGTTGAGCGCGCCGGCTTTCAGCAATGCCTGCCGCGATATGAAAACACCATGAATTTCGATCTCTACGGATTCGGCCCGGCGCTCGCCGCTGGCGCGCTGATGACCGTCAAACTGGCGCTCACGGCCCTGTGTCTGGGGCTGGTGCTCGGCCTTGCCGGCGCCTTGGCCAAGACTTCGCCCTACAAGCCGCTGCAATGGCTGGGCGGTGCTTATTCGACCATCGTTCGCGGTATTCCCGAGCTGTTGTGGGTGCTGCTGATTTACTTCGGCACGGTCAACCTGATGCGTGCCCTCGGGGAGTTCTTCGGTAACCCCGACCTGTCCTTGAGTGCCTTTGCCGCCGGGGTGATCGCCCTGGGCCTGTGCTTTGGCGCCTACGCCACGGAAGTGTTCCGCGGCGCGATCCTCGCCATTCCCAAGGGCCACCGCGAAGCCGGTGTGGCATTGGGGCTGTCGAAATTTCGGATTTTCACCCGGTTGATCATGCCGCAGATGTGGCGTATCGCCCTGCCAGGCCTGGGCAACCTGTTCATGATCCTGATGAAAGACACTGCACTGGTGTCGGTAATCGGCCTTGAAGAAATCATGCGCCACGCGCAGATCGGCGTGACCGTCACCAAGCAACCGTTCACCTTCTTCATGGTCGCGGCGTTCATGTACCTGGGCCTGACCGTGCTGGCGATGATCAGCATGCACTTCCTGGAAAAACGCGCCGCCCGCGGCTTTGCAAGGAGCACCCAATGAGCGGCGACTACAGCTGGCTATCGCACTTCGACCTGGGCCTGAACTGGGCCGTGATCATCAAGTGGCTGCCCAAACTGGCCCAGGGCGCAACCCTGACCCTGGAGCTGGTGGCCATCGCGGTGATCGCCGGCCTGCTGCTGGCGATCCCGCTCGGCATCGCCCGCTCGTCGCGCCGCTGGTACGTGAGCGCCCTGCCCTACGCCTACATCTTCTTCTTCCGTGGCACGCCGTTGCTGGTGCAATTGTTCCTGGTCTACTACGGCCTCGCGCAGTTCGATGCGGTGCGCAACAGCTTCATGTGGCCGTACCTGCGCGATCCGTTCTGGTGCGCCACCGTCACCATGACCCTGCACACCGCCGCCTATATCGCCGAGATCCTGCGCGGTGCTATCCAGGCCATTCCGCCAGGTGAAATCGAAGCGGCGCGCGCCCTGGGCATGTCCAAGCCCAAGACGCTGTTCTACATTATCCTGCCCCGCGCCTCACGCATCGGCCTGCCAGCCTACAGCAACGAAGTGATCCTGATGCTCAAGGCCAGCGCCCTGGCCAGTACCGTGACCCTGCTGGAACTGACCGGCATGGCGCGGACCATCATCGCCCGCACCTACCTGCCGGTAGAGATCTTCTTCGCGGCCGGGCTGTTCTACCTGGTGATGGCCTACATCCTCGTGCGTGGCTTCAAACTGCTGGAAAAATGGCTGCGCGTCGATGCGTGCCAAGGACGTTGAGGCACGCTTCCAGGCACTGGATGCATTCCTGACCGAACACCAAGGGCTGTGGAGACCACGGCCCTTTACCCATCTGCGCTTGCCCTGGGAAACCGAACACCCGACGCTGTCCCGATGGCTGCGCCAGCGCTCGCTGGCCGAAGCCGAAGCCAGTCACAACCACCCCCACGACCTGCCTGCGCCGGCACCTTTTCCGCAGCTGGCCGCCCAAGCGTTACACCTCAGTGCTGTGGATAAACTACCCACGCATACGCTTGAACCTGCTCGCCACCGCCTGAATGTCGACGTACCCGGACGCAAGTGGCAACAGATCGAAGCCTTCGGCGCCGCGCTGAACTTTGCCGAAACGCCCACCCATTGGCTGGACTGGTGCGCCGGCAAGGGCCATCTAGGCCGCCGCCTGCTGCAACCCGACCAACAGTTGACCTGCCTGGAATACGACCCAGCCCTGGTCGCATCCGGCCAAGCCCTGAGTGACCGCCATAACCTGCCCGCAGCCCATCGCCTGCAGAACGTCATGGCGGATATGGCGATTGATCCCGAACACACACCAGTCGCCCTGCACGCCTGCGGCGATTTGCACGTGCGCCTGCTACAACTGGCCAGCGCCGCCGGCTGCAAACAACTGGCACTGGCGCCTTGCTGCTACAACCGCATCAACGCCGACCGCTACCAGGCATTGTCCGCTGCCGGGCGCGCATCCCGACTGCACCTATCCATAGAAGATCTAGGCCTGCCCCTGAGCGAAACCGTCACCGCCGGCAACCGCGTGCGCCAGCAACGGGATACGTCCATGGCCCGACGCCTGGGCTTTGACCGACTGCAACGCCAGCTGCGCGGTTGCGACGAATACCTGCCAACGCCCTCCCTGCCCGCCAGCTGGCTGGATAAACCTTTCGCCGACTACTGCCGAGAACTGGCGAACCTGAAGGGTTTATCCACAGGCGAACAGGACTGGGCGGCGCTGGAGGCACACGGCTGGCGCCGCCTGGCCGAGGTGCGCAACCTGGAGCTGGTAAGAGGCCTGTTTCGACGCCCGCTGGAAATGTGGCTGGTGCTCGATCGAGCATTGTTCCTGCAAGAGCAAGGCTACAACGTCGAGGTCGGTAGCTTCTGTGAAACAGCGCTGACGCCGCGCAACTTGATGGTGCTGGCCGAGCGCGATTAAGCGGCGAAACTTCCTACACGCCCCTGTGGATAACTCTGTTGATGAAATCTTTACCGAGCCAGTATCTATCTGCGTTACAGGCCAAAATCTACTCTGGTCATTTTTTGTTCACAAAATAAAACGCACGCAAAACAGGCAGTTGCGGGGTGCAAAGAACGCCGACACAAAATGGCTGCTTCATCACGCTATCTACCTGCCGATTGTGCATAAGCATTTGGGGTAAGCGTATAAAGCGTAATTTATGCGATGTTTTTTTGGGCTTTCAGCCTCCGCAAAGCTGCGCGAGACAGCCAGGCTGCGGCGTGGTGAATGCACGCATACATGGCCTACATCGACTCCAAAGAACAGACGCAGGGTGATGGAATAGATGAAATTCACCGTGGATTGCGGGGATAGGAATTGACGCTCGAGGGAGCAGGAAAACCCGCCATTCGAAGAAAACCTCTCCTTCTGCAAAAATAGTCAGAATTCAGGGGTTTACAGAAGCTTTCCAATCGCTATAATCGTCGCCCTAACACGCCGGTATAGCTCAGTTGGTAGAGCAACTGACTTGTAATCAGTAGGTCCCGGGTTCGACTCCTGGTGCCGGCACCATACAAAACGAAGCCCTCGCAGAAATGCGAGGGCTTTGTTGTTTCTGGGGCATTAGTAATCGACGCCTCCCTCGGCCATCTCGCCTGCAAAACCGTAGAAACTGCCGGATCTGCGCCCCTTGCTCCCCCTCTACAGCTTTATGCTAAATTATGAAATGGCAATAATTATGGCGTATCCATAAAAAGAGATAATTGCATGAGCAGCATATTTCAGCGCCCTGAATTGGCTGAATCGATGGCAAACCAGCTTCTTCACCCAGGCGTGCTTGATGAAGGCTTACGCTCAGGGCTGTTTCTGTCTGGCCTGCGCCGCACAGGTAAAACGACTTTTTTGAGAAACGACCTTATCCCTGCCCTGGAAGCAGCAGGTGCTCTGGTGATCTACGTCGACCTCTGGAGTGACACGCTGGCCAACCCGGCAACACTCGTGCACAGCGCCATCCACAAAACCCTGAAAGAACTACAAACTCCAGGCTCATCGGCGCTGGAGATGCTCAAGCGCGTCAGCAACGTCGATCTCGGTGCAGGAGGATTCAAGTTCGGTTTCAAGCTCGACAGCATCGGTAACGCAGACGGTCCGACATTGGCTCAAGCGCTGACAGAGGTGGTCGACCAAGCGAAGACTGATCTGGTGCTGATCATCGACGAAGTTCAACACGCCATTTCCTCCGATGACGGCAATCAGCTGCTCCTGGCCCTCAAAGCTGCGCGTGATGCGATCAATCCGCGCCCGAATACGCCAGGATATTTCCTTTTTATTGGCACCGGTTCCCACCGAGCACAAGTGAGTGAGCTGACTGCCAAACGCAATCAAGCCTTTTCCGGCGCCACGTCAGCAGCGTATCCGCTGCTAAAAGGGGATTACGTCGAGTTTCTGCTCAATCGTCTTGCGATGACGGTAAAGAAAGAAAAGCTCCCCTCTATCGAAGCTGCCATCGAAGCATTCAACACCCTGGGGAATCGACCTGAGGAAATGCTCAAGGCGTTGCGCCAACTCTTGCAACAGGAAGGTGATCCCGACCTCTTCCTCCCCGTCATTGCCAGCACCTTACGCTCGGCGGCAGCGAATATTGAGCTTGAAAAAGTCGAGCAACTGGGTAGCCTGGCTCTGGCGATTTTCAACAAAATCGCCGCAACCGAAGGGGATGCCCGGGGGATATTTTCCATTGATGCGGCCGCAGAATATTCAAAAATGGTCGGCCGCGAGGTACGGGTTGAAGAGATTCAACCGGTGGTGATTGCGCTGGTGGCGGAGAACATCATCATGCGGCGCGGGCATGGGATTTATGCGATTACCGATCAGTTTGTTCAGGAGATTTGGTTGGAGGGGCGTGCTCTAATTCTCGGAAGCTGAGAACCGAAACCTGTGGAATGGAAGCCTTTCAGAGGTTGACAAGCATCCAATTCGGCAAATGGTACGCACACGATGAGAGGTCGTCGCATAGATATGAGAGTATTCGGAGCATGAAAAACTGGTCGGCTCAGCTGCTTTTGGCTCAAACACCGAATGGAGATTGAAAATGTGCGGGATCGTAATTTTTTATCGACTCAAGAACGCTGTTCAAGATCTATGAGCTCTCATCCAGAAAATTTCGCTCTTTGTAAAAAATTAAACCTTTCAGAAAAAAAATATGTCAATTAAGGATGCTACAAAGAAACTGCGCAGCTCGCCCAGTTTTATTAGCTTATTTTCTGGATGTGGTGGTCTAGACTTGGGCTTTATAAAGGCCGGATTTGTTCCGAAGGCCGCATATGATATTTGGCCGTTAGCTGTAGAAAACTACGAACGAAATTTAGGTCAACACATACAAATATTAGATCTTTCTCATGCAAAAATCCCTTATACAGGACAGTGTGACATTGTGGTCGCTGGCTCCCCCTGCCAAGGGTTCTCGACCGTAGGAAAACGAATTCTTGACGACCCGAGAAATAATCTTCTTCACTCGGCTGTAAAAATTGCGATTGATGCCAACCCAAAAGTGATGATATTTGAGAATGTCCCTGGAATTCTGCAAGGCGGTCATAAAAAGCATTGGGATTTAGCATGCAAGACAATTGAAATCGCCGGATATAATTTTTCGGGGATGATTATCGACTCTAGAGAAATTGGCGTTCCGCAAACTCGCAAAAGAGTAATATTAGTCGCCTGGAAAAAAAATATAGAGTTGAAGCCTCAGATTATAACGATGCAACCCCCAACCCTCCAAGAAGTGATTATGGGATCATCTAGCCTGCCCAATCATGAACCTAAGAGATTAACTCCAGACTCAGCTGACTATAAAATATCGTACCGTATCAGAGCAGGGCAAAAGCTATGCAACGTCAGGGGAGCACAAACGTCCGTACACACTTGGGAGATTCCGGAAGTCTTTGGCGAAACTTCAGATGAAGAGAAAGAAGTTCTTACGACAATTATGAAGCTTCGTAGACGCAACAGAACTAGAACTTTCGGAGATGCCGACCCGGTTTCTATTGAATGCATACAGACTGAGCTTGGGCGTCGAGTGCTTAGAAATATCAACTCACTGGCAAAAAAGAACTACATAAAACCAGTCGACTCAAAAATCGACTTGAGACACACCTTCAACGGAAAATATAGAAGAGCATCACCAGACGGAGCATCTTTTACTGTGGACTCTAGATTCGGTGACCCCCGGTGTTTTCTTCATCCTACGGAGCAACGGGGTTTTAGCGTTAGAGAAGCAGCCCGTATTCAAGGTTTTCCCGACGAGTACATATTTCATGGTTCAATAGAGGATCAATTTCGCCTAGTTGCTAATGCTGTGCCACCTTTAATGGGGCTTGCAATAGGCGAGATGATTAAGTCTGCTTTAGCTTCGGAATCAGACCATGAGTAATAAACTGCGAACAATTGAAAGAATGGAGCTTGAAGTTAACTCCATTGATGAAAAACGTTCAATTCGAGCAAGCAAATTAAGAAGTTTTTACGAAACATTAGCTGCGCAACTATTTCAACAATTTGAACCTACAAAAAAGGTTTCTCAACGCGTTAGCAGAGACTTCATGGTTCGACTCAATGATTGGCTAGAGCATTACGAAGATCATGAAGATCAGTGGATTGCCTTTAGAAGCATTGAGTATTTATTTTTTGCTGGCCAGCAAGAATTCGAAGAACTTTATAGATGTGCATTTGACAACATAATAAAACCATGGCTGGTAGACATGGCCAGCATCGATATTTTCTCTCCTGACGCGAGTGAAAGGTTGGACATTGAACTTGAAGCTGTTTGGCCTTGTCCTGTAACAGATAGTCTAAGGATTAATGGATTCCTCCACCTAACCGGTCTTTCTGGTAAAAGCCTGCGGCCAGACTGGCTGAGTATGCGACAATTTTCTTGCCCTGCAAAAATAAAACTATATCAGGTGAAAGAGGGTATCAAATATTTAGTTTTGATTGAAGACTTCGTCGGATCAGGAGGTCAAGTCAGTAGAGCGTTGAGGTTTGCGGCCGCTGAATTTGAAGGGCCAATTCTCCTAATTCCACTACTTGTGTGTGCTCCTGGCGATAGAAAGATAAAGGGGGTTATAAGCGACCTCAAAAGAAAAAATATCCATTATAAACCTGTCACTGTACTTGCTGATGAATGCCTTGTTTCTGAAGTTCCGAATATTAGCGAACCTAAGCTTTTTTCTGACCTAAGAAACATTATGAAAACTGGATATAAGACCATGAATTTTAACCTCGATGGAGAGGAATTCGGCTGGAAAAAAATTGGTAGCTTAGTAGTTATGTATAGTAACTGCCCCAATAATACCCCCCCAATATTTCACCATCGTACGACAACATGGAACCCTCTATTCCCACGCTCTGAGCGAGAATTAAAGGTGATAGCATGAATAGGTTTGATAATCCTTTTCACGATCTATGGGTTACGGAAATACTTGCTCCTGCAGATTTTGTAAAAATGTTTAGCCCCTATGTTGTTACACACTCTGAGGAGCTTTTTGGGACGGGCAATGTGGTCGTAAAAGGGCGTCAAGGCAGTGGTAAAAGCATGCTTCTTGGGCTGTTAAGCACCAATACTCGCATCGCATACGCACGTGCTGGCGAACCCTATCCCGCCCCTAAAAAGTATAAAAATTTTATAGCAGCGGGAATACATTTAATTCGTGATAATGCACGAATAGTTGCCTCTCGGTTATCGGAAATCCCATCAGATAGACGTCGAGATTGGGCAGCAACGACATTTGCAGATTATGTAAATTACCTCCTAGTAGAGGATCTACTCGCAAATATAAAATACTTATCAAGCGAACAAATAAAAGATAATGTTTTACAAGCCGAATTCCCCATTAAGTGGAATGAAGAAAGCCAACAAAAACTTGTTGAGTTTCTAAAATCCTCAGATGCGTGGTTTGGCTACCTAGACAACTGTTCCAACATCGTCGAAATAAGTGATAAAATTTCAAATCGGCTGAAAGAATATCGGCGCTACTTTAACTTCAACACAAACTCTCTAGATGACTCCATAGAGACTACAAAGACAAGAGTCGGTGAGCCCGCGGCGGTTTTAGCCGATGGGCTTCGAGACTCTGGCATAATACCTGAGAGTTCATTAGTCTTTCTTAGGATTGATCAGCATGAAGAGCTATATGAGCTAGAAAAATCGTCTGGATACTCAAATGTTTTCAGACAGGTTATAAATCAAGCTTTAGCTATGCGTGATGGACGGGTCGCTTATCGAGTGGGGACTCGCCATTATGCTTGGAGCGAAGATATTGCCGTGTGGGGTAGCGGCGCACATCTGGAAATAATGCGAGACTACTCAATAGTAGATATTGATGAAATGTTCAAAAGAAAAGAACAGAACTCTCAGATAGCTGACTTTGGAACTTTTGCAGAAGACGTTTTCAGGCGTCGACTTAGTACATATGGCTTCGAACTTGATGAAAAAGAGAAAAGTGTTTTAACTAAGGTTTTTGGAGCAACTCTCTCCCCATCAGAAAGAGCAAAAAAATATGTTAAGAAAAAGTCTTCTACATTACAGATACCTGAAAGCTGGTCTAACGAATGGAGGGCCACTCTCGAGAAACTTTGGGAAACTGATCCTTTAGAGGCAAAGTTGGGTGAAATATGGCTACGTCAGCGAAAACAGCAAACCGAAAAAACATACCAGGCGACGGATATTAAACCCATCATGGGTTGGGCTCGCCGTACATATTGGAAAAAAGAAAGAAACGAAGCGGCACTAGTACAAATCGCAGGTGACGCGAAGGAAATGCTCATATGGAGTGGCCAGCGTCATATTGTTGATCTTTCAGGCTATAACATACTAGCATTTATGACTATTTGCAGAGCTATTTGGGCAGCTTGGCTCAGAAGCACATCAGACGATGAACTTGAAAAAACTTACATTCCGAAAATTGAAATAGACAAGCAAACGATTGGTATAAATGAGGCAAGCAGAATTTGGTCTGAGAAGCTTAAGGAAGGAACTGACGGCGATCGCCGGTTAAAGTTCATTAATGCAATTGGATCTTGGTTTTCAAATAAGATTCGCAGCGACAAGTCGCTTTCAAACCCCGGACATAATGGAATATCCCTCTACATATCTGACTTTGAGAAAAAAACTGAAATTACGAATTTAATTCGAAGCTGTAGAGATCATGGTGATCTTATAGAGTCAGATCACACTACGAAGCTCTCAGATGGTTTACCTAGAATCAAATGGTACTTAAACCCTCTACTAAGCCCTCACTTTCGAATTCCACATATCAGAACAAAAGAGCCTATATATACATCTACTAGAGAACTCGAACATATTTACAACGAAAATCTCTATCCTTCTCAAAAAAAATATCAAGACGATAATAATCCTCTGCAAACGGAATTGAAATTTTAGGAGGCTGACGTGGCGCAGATACACCCTTGGGGTAAAATTGATTGGCTAACTAATAACGTAGGCCATCGAAACTGGACTGGAATATTGTGCTCGTCATTTGAGCCAAGATGCTTAGCCGTGGCTGACTGGCTTTCAAAAAACAGCACTAATAATCAGTTCTGCTTAAAAATAAGCGACCCAGAAAACCGTTTTACTTCTCAAGTCCTGTCTTCAACCAACGATCATGAAAAAATAATAAAGAATTTATTTGGCGCACGGCTTGATTTGATAAATGCTGAACTACTTTCAGAGCCAAGTGTTTGGTACAATTTTTCCCACCTAGTCGGTGCCACGCCTGATCTTTCTCTTATGCTCGATATAAGTGGCATGCCGAAGAGAGTATTTTTATTTTTGGTAAAGCAATTTCTCAGCTCTAAAAATGTGAAGGATTTAGTGGTCTGTTATACAAGGCCTGAAGGATATAAGGAGGGACAACTTACAGAGGATGCCCTGCCTCCCTCGCCTATACCGGGTTTTTCTCGGATATCCAACTACATTGGCGACCCAACCACAATAGTTAGCGTCGGCTACATGGCCTTTAATCTAGGAGACTTGTTAGAGCAGCAGAGAGGAAGAACTGCAAAATTTTTATTTCCTTTCCCACCTGGATCACCAGGTTTCAGAAGAAGCTGGAGGTTGCTTCACGATCTATCTCAAGGAATGGATCTACAAACTGAAATCAAACGAATTAATTCAATGGACATGTTTTCCGCTCTCGACTGGCTTAAAGACATTAAGCAGGGAACCAGCGGAAATATTGATATGATACCTATCGGGCCAAAACCGCATGCGCTTGCAATGGGACTAGCATTCCCATTTATGGGAGACTCTGCCGAAATATCTTACTCACAACCCCGTTTGTACCATCCAGATTATTCTTTCGGAATACTCAAAGATGAATTTGGAAATGCAGATATAACTGCTTACTGCTTGCGAAGGGACTTCGTTAACTTTGTATAACTTCAAAAACAGCAAAATAACTAACTTTATATAGCACATCTCTACGTGCCAGTATCAGAATGGTTCTATAGACAACTTATGCATTATTTTTTACCAAACAAGGATAAAACCACAGCATTCGATAATAACATAAATCATGGTCTGACTCTTTTACGTATTCAAAACAAGGAAAACCTCTCCCAGTGCCTGCGGATTATCCGAGCTTTTATACAAGATCAAAGACAGACCATAATTATGAAAGATCCATAAAACCAAGAACCACCCTATGATCAATGCCTACCCTAAAACCAGCAGACACAACTAATCCACTTTCCCGATTGCTCCCCACGCCCCACCACGCTACCCTCCCTCCTGTCGCTGCCAATTCAGCGACCGGGCCTGAGAACCCGGCAAGATGCAGGCGCACCAAGCGCCCCCAAACCCGATTTGCAGGCGTTTTTTTTCGCCTCACAATTCGTGCAATGGCGGCTGTGCGTGGGAGACCTTCGGGTCTGCCGGGTTCCTGTATCTCCGGTTTCTCAGCCTGCGCACAGCTGCCACCCATTCGCCTGAGAACGAACGTGGTAGCTCTCACTTGATACGGGAGTTTTACCGATGACCGTTACAAATGCGTCTGCGTTAACCACCCTCGGCGTCACCCCCTTTTCCTTTCACTCCGACCAACCTCTGTTCCGCGTCAACAGCGGTGTTTCCCTGCATGAAGCCTTGCATCACGTTTCCGACTTGCTCCACCTCGCCAAGCTGCTCGCGGAAGATGCGGCGATGACGCAGGACACGGACCGTTACGCCTGGGCGTCGCATTTTTTGCAGGAGATGAGCAAGGCGGTGATTGATGATGTGGTGAAGGTGTTGGAGTCGCCTGGGAATATTGAGGCGTAACGAAGTCGTGCGGTGTCTGGGCTGACGGGCCCGGCGCTC
This sequence comes from Pseudomonas khavaziana, assembly GCF_036704165.1. Taxonomy (NCBI): domain Bacteria; kingdom Pseudomonadati; phylum Pseudomonadota; class Gammaproteobacteria; order Pseudomonadales; family Pseudomonadaceae; genus Pseudomonas; species Pseudomonas khavaziana. The sequence continues at coordinate 554,682 of NZ_CP129946.1, read as the reverse complement.
ACAGGAGAAAGCCCTGGCCTGAATAGGTCGGGGCTTTTTTGCGAATGGCGATTCGCATATCAGCAATGATATGGCAATTAGCCACTTTTCCGTTTGACACTCCCTCCCACTCCGGTTAAAAACCCCGCCTTGCTTGTGCCTTTAATCGAGACATGGATGTTGTCGAACCCACCGCTGTTCAAATACCGCCGCTATTGGCTGGCGGTCATCATCGTGTTGCTGGCTATTCTTGATCCTTTCGGCCTGGCCAGTTCCAGCGACAAGGCGTCGGCGCAGTGGCTCAATCGCATGTTCGCCAGTCACTACCCGAGCCTTGGGCAGCAGCGGGTGGCGGTGGTGTTGATCGATGATGCCTACCTGATGCGCAACAACAGTTCGTGGCCCATGCCTTATGGCGAGCAGAGCAAGTTGTTCAAGCGCCTGCTGGCTTACAAGCCTCAAGCGGTGTTTGTGGATTTGCTGTACAGCCATGACCACTCGTTGGGCGACCCGGCGCGGGGCAGTCAGTTGCTGGCGAATGTGTTTGAGCGTTATCAACGCCAGGGCATCCCGCTGTGGTTGGCCAATACCGGGTTGACGCGCGCAGAGGCGGGCCAGGCCAATACGCTGGCGCCTTTTATGCAGGTCAGCCGCCCCGCCCTGGTGGTGTGGGAAGGGGTGGATGACAAGTATCCACTGGCCAAGCACACCCAGGCCGGGCTGATGGAAACCCCCGCCTTGGCGCTGTACCGGGTGTTCTGTGCCGCGCACGAGTGCAAGCCGCCCCCGGTGGATGCGCAAACCGCTGCGCAGCGCCAGCCGATTGCGGTGCAGTGGGGGCTGAAGCTGGCGCCGGAACAGGCGCGTATTGCGGATATCAGCCACTGCGCGCCCGCGCGGCATTTCTTGCTGGACGGGGTGGCGCAGTTGTTCCAGGCCGTGTTCTGGAAGCTCGATGACTCGGCCCAGGCGCGGTGCCCTTATACGCTGACGTTGTCGGCCAGTGACCTGGAAGTTACCGACCCCAACGACCAAGCCTTGATCGCCGAGTTACTTCGCGACCGTCTGGTGTTGGTCGGCGCCAATATCGCCTCCACCGGGGACCTAGTGGAGTCGCCGGTACACGGCCAGCTCCCCGGCGTTTACCTGCATGCCATGGCCCTGGATAACCTGATCAATTCAGGCATGGCCTACGACCATGAACCGGCCAATTTCCCCGCCCTGCCCTTCAATTGGCTGGACCTGCTGGAGCTCGGGCTGCTGGCGTTGATTGCCGTGCTCAAGGCGCTGCACGCACGGCGCCTGGCGGGCCATCGCACCTGGAGCCGTTGGCGGCGCCAGGAAATCTGGTTTTTTACCTCGCCGTGCCCGTCGTGGCTGTTGGTGATGTCGATGTTGGCGGCGGTCAGTGTGCTGCTGAGCCTCAATGACATCACCCCGGTCAACGTGCTGGGCATTGTATTGCTGTCGTTGGTGTTGTTCAGCGAGCGGATCGAAGCTTTCTTCGACCGCGATCGCTGAGTGTGCCGCTTTGCCCTTTGACTCAAGGAACCCAAGGATGAACAGAAGTCTGATTGTCTTGCTCGCCGCCCTCTTCACCCCAGGCGCCTGGGCGGAAACCCACAGTATCCAGGCGTTCCTGGCCGACCCGGTGACGGTGCTCGACGAACAGGGCAAGCAACAGCGTGAGCTGGCGAAAAAGGATGCGCCCACCCAGCCCGTGCCGGTGTTGCAGTACAACCAGGCGCTGGACCTGGTGCAGGTAGAGCTGGCCGGCCAGAAGGTCTGGCTGGACACCATGGACCTGCGTATCGAACCGCCGCTGAACGTCGTCGACCTGCCTTGCCAGGGCCTGACCAAAAGCCAGGCCAAGGACAGCCGCAATAATTCCACCATCGGTTTTGGTGCCGGTTGCAATCAATAAAAGGAGCGTTGCGGTGAAGGGATATCGAGTGGCAGCCAGCCTGTTGGCTTGTTCCGTGCTCAGTGGTTGCGCGACCTTGAAGGGCGCAGACCAGGCGTTTTTGAACCTGGTGGGGCCTTCGACCCAATCCCGGGTCCAGGGCCACTACGTGGACAACACCGACGTGCGCCAGTACTACAAGCTCGACCCACAGCGCCAGAGCCAGCAGCGTCTGAGCTACGACGGGCGGGCGGTGCCGGCTGCCGAGGCGCGCCAGCAGAACCTGGTGGATATCCCGATGCTGCAAGGTTACTTGCAAGGCATTGTCACGCGCTTGTCCAAGGGCTGGCCGGGGGAGTTGCCGCCGCTACAGGTGAAGATCACCGACAGCTATGGGTTCGGGCCGTCGGCGGACCCTTACGGCAACCTGTTCGTGCCGCTGGGCATGCTCGACAACGTTGCCAGCGAAGACGAAATCGCGGCAATGCTTGGCCATGAAATGAGCCATGTGCTGCTGCATCACCATGACCGCATGGCCGCCTTCCAGCAGCAGAAAGACATGTTCACCACCGTCGCCTCCACGGTCGCCTTGGCCACCATGGCTGCCGATACGGGCGTCGACCGCAGCTCCGGGACGATGAAGCTGTTCAGCAAGGACCCGGCCGGCACACAAAAGACCATCGGTAACACGGTGCTGTACACCGCACTGGCCAATACCTTTTCCGATCAGGTATGGAGCACCGCCTGGGGTCGTAGCCAGGAAGACCAGGCTGACCTGCTCGGCACCGACTTGATGATCCGCGCCGGTTACGCCCCGCGCGCCGCCACCCATAGCCTGGAGCGCCTCAATGACTTCCAGGGCAAGCAGAAGCCGTTGCTCACGGGCTTTCTCACGGCGCGCAAGAATGCCATGCAGGATTCGCTGCAGCAGTTCAATCTCAACCAGTTCACCAAAGAGCTGGACGTGCTGGTCAAGGACGGCCTGACCACCGGCATCACCGCAACCACCCAGTACTTCAACCGCTCGCATATGTCGGCCATGGACCGCGACACCGAGCTGCGCCAGTACTTGCAACGCGAATATCGCCAGGAACGCCGCGCCCGGGTCAACCCGCAAAGCTGGTCGAAGATGAAAAACACGCCCCAAGTGGCGAAGGCCTTGCAGGGTTATAAAGATGCGTATTTTGCTATCGATGCCCTGGAGAAAAACAAAGTGCCGGATGCCGAAAGGTTTATCCGCAAGGCGCTGGCTTCGCCGGTCAAGGACCAGCCGAGTATTCGGCGCACCGCCTATACCGTGCGCCTGGCCCAGGGTAAAAACAGCGAAGCGTTGAAAGAGTTGCAGGCGATCAAGGACTGGTCTCTGGCCGGCCCTTCGACCTATGACTTGATGATCAGCTACCACCTCAAACGGGGTGATGGGCAAGCGGCGCTGGCGATGATCGACAAGGCCGAACGCAATCTGGGCTCGGAAGAGCTGTTCATCACTGAAAAGCTGTTGGCCAACCAGCAACTGCAGAATACGCAGCAGGTACAAACCGTGCTGCGCAAGTGCGAGCAATACCCCGCACGCAAGGAAAACTGCAAGAAGCTCGCGCCGGTTAAAGCCTGACATTCAGAACACTCCACCCAGGCGAAAACACTCGCCGCCAGGCAATAAAAAACCCCGAACCAGTCGGGGTTTTTTATTGCCTGGAATCAGGCGCGACGCTCGATCAATTAGAAAACGTTGATCGGGTAGTCGGCGAACAGACGGATTTCGTTACCACCAGTGTTGTATTTGCTGGCGTTGTCGGAAACGCGCAACCACGAGGCGCGAGCACGCAGGCTCAGGTCTTTGGCTGGGCCGCTCTGAACAACGTATTTGAACTGGTTGAAGATTTCACGCTCGGTACCGTCGCCACGGCCGCTGCCGTCGTCGATGTTGGTACCACGCACATAGGCGATGTTGTAGGTCAGGCCCGGTACGCCGAAGGTGGCGAAGTCGATGCCGTAACCTGCTTGCCAGGAGCGCTCGTCCTTGCCGTTGAAGTCAGACCAGTAGGAGTTGGCCAGCAAGATGGTATTGCCGCCGTCGCCGATACCGCCAGCATTGCGGTAGCCACCGTACAGGTAACCGGTGTCGCCGGTGCTGCGCTGGTGAGCGAGGGTGAAGCTGTGCGGGCCAACAGCCCACGTGGCGCCCAGGCTCCAGATCTTGTTGTCGCGAGCATCCGCATCACCTTGGTTTTCCAGGGCGAAGCTGCGGTCGAGCTTGGTTTTGTAGCCGTTGAAGTCAAACGTCAGCGACTGCTTCTCTGGCAGGGCCAGCACGTAGTTGACGTTGACGTATTGCTTCTTCAGCACGTCCTGCATGTCGGAAGCGTACAGGGCAGCCGACAGGCTTTCGGTGAATTTGTAGCTACCACCAATGTAGTCGATGCTTTTCAGGCGGCCGCTGTCGGTGCCTTCCATGCTCTTGCGCGCTTCTTTGGTGAAGTGACCCGCGTCCAGTTGCAGACCGGCGATCTCTTTGGAAACGATCGAAGTACCGGTGTAGGTTTCCGACAACAGGCGGGAGTTGTCGTACTGCAGCACAGGTACAGCCGGGAACTGATCACCGTACTTGAGCACGGTGTTGGAAACGCGGAACTTCACCGCAGCGCCGCCTTTGGCCAGGTCGTGTGGTGCCGAGCCCGGGTTTCGCTGGCCGTTTTCATCAACAGTGCCGTTGCCCTGCTTGAAGAAGTCGATACCGCCGGCGCCAGCGCGACCTTTACCACCGTCCAGGCGAATAGCGTATTGGCCAATCACGTCCACACCCACACCCACAGTGCCTTGGGTGAAGCCGGACTCGAACTTGCCGATGAAGCCTTGGCCCCATTCAGCTTTGTCCTTCTCGCCATTTTTTTTGTCACGGCTGATGTAGGCGTTACGTGCGGCGATGTTCAGGTGGCTGTCTTCAACAAAACCCTTGGATTGCTCCTGGTCGTTTGCCATTGCTGTCGATGCGCTCAAAATCCCCAGAGCGATCAGACTCATCCGTTGCTTCAACATGTTCTTATATTCCTTATTACGGGTTGAGTACGCGCTGTGACACCAGGCTCCGTGTTGCTTTTTTCTGGTGTCGACTGTTTCCCGCAAAAAGAAGGCCCGCGGACGACTGAACTGCCGCGGGCCTTTTTTATTGGATTTAGTCATGGTGGTTAGCCACAGGCGTTGGGCGCAATCCTATGCGGGCATTGAACTAAGTGTCAATTTCGTGAATCGTCTGTATTTAGGCGATATTCGTCTAAGCAGCGAGCTAAAGCGCTGCAATGAAAGTCACCAAATGTGGCTGCACACGGACAAAAACACATTAAGTAACAAATCTAACAGGCAGCACCATAGGGAATAGATAACACGCGCAAATGCAAAGCATTACCGTTCGCACACTATTTCCCTGCCAGACCATTTGGATACTCCCCCCCATGCTTGTCCCGCGCCTGACGCCCATTTCCTTAGGGCTCTCTTTTTTGCTGTCTGTCGGTTTTGCCAATGCGACCACGGTATTGCCTGAAACCTCGATTAACGCCGAGGCTGACGAAGATGACCCACGCGTCAAGGAAACCAGCACCGCCACTCGCACCGCCACGTCCGTGCGCTACGTGCCCCAGGCCATCGATTCCGTGAAGACCGAAAGCCTGCGCTCCTACGGCACCAACGACCTGGGCCAGGCATTAAGCGGCATCCCTAACGTCAGCAGCGGCGCCGACACGCGCTTCGACAGTTTGCGCATACGCGGTTTTGACGCGAGCAACGATTTCTATCTGGACGGCATCCGCGACGACAGCCAGTACGTGCGCGACCTGCATAACATCGAGCGCATCGAAGTGCTCAAGGGCCCGGCTGCGGTGCTGTACGGGCGCGGAGGCCAGGGTGGGATCGTCAACCGCGTCAGCAAACTGCCTACCCAGGGGCAGAAATCCAGCATCGAAGCCCAAGGCGGCAGCAATGATTTGCGCAGCCTGTACGCCGACCTGAGCACCGATCCGACTGACACCATCAGCCTGCGCCTGAACATGGGCAACCAGGACAACAAAAGCTTTCGCGATGGGGTCAGTGGCAACCGCCAGTTGTTCGCACCATCGATGAGCTGGCAGCTCACCCCTGAGCTGAACTGGCTGGTGCAATACGAATACAGCCGCTACAACCGCACGCCGGACCGCGGCATCCCCGGGGTCAACGGGCGTCCGGCCGATGTGAGCCGCAGCACCACCTATTTTGATAGCGGCGATTACATCGACGATACATCCCAGTCCCTGCGTTCCAAGCTCGCCTATGAGCTCAACGCCAACTGGCAACTGCGCCACACCCTCGGCGTGTTCAAGCTCGACAGCGATTTCGACAACACCTACCAGACCGGCTACGACCCGAAAACCAACACCGTCACCCGCCAACACTGGCAGCAGGACCTGACCACCCGCAATGTGTTCAACAACCTTGAGCTGGAAGGTGGTTTCGACACCTTCGGCCTGGAGCACCGCCTGCTCACCGGTATTGAGCTGGGCAGCCAGCGCCGCGATCCGAAGCTGTACTCCGCTACCGCCGTCAATCGAGGCGGCCAGGCCGTGCCGAGCCTGGACCTCAACCAGCCCAATCGCCACCTGAGCCACATCGGGCGTATGAGCGTTTCGAGCAACAACCACACCGAAGTCGAAAGCCGCGCCCTGTACGTGCAGGACCAACTGCGCCTGAATGATCAGTGGCAACTCTTGGGCGGACTGCGTTATGACCGTTTTGAAGTGGACACCACCAGCAAGTTGCTCAACACCCAGCAAAACGTGAAGAGCCACAGCACCAGCCCACGCGTCGGCCTGGTGTGGACGCCGCTGGAGCACCATTCGTTCTATGCCTCGTGGAGCAAGACCTTCACACCCGCAGGCGGCGGTCTGATCGGTATCACGCCGAATGCGGCCGGTGGCGTCAATGACCTGAGCCCCGAATTGACCAAGCAAAAAGAAATCGGCGTGAAAAGCGACTGGCTCGACGACCGCCTGAGCACCACCCTGGCCGTGTACGAACTGGAACTCTACAACCGCCGCACCAGCGACCCACTGGACCGCACCATCACCCTGCTCACAGGCTTGCAACGCTCACGCGGCGTGGAGCTGACCGCCACCGGCAAGATCGTCGACAACTGGTACGTACGCGGCGGCGTGGGGCTGCAGGACGCTAAGGTGGAGAAGGACAACAATGGTTTTGAAGGCAAACGGATCAGCGACGTAGCCAAGCGTAATGCCAGCCTGTTCATCACCTGGAAGCCCGAAATGGGTTGGTACGCGGAAACCGGCTTGACCTTGGTAGGTGATCGTTACGCCGACAACCTCAATACCGTGGTGCTGCCGGGCTATGGGCGCTGGGACGCACTGGCCGGTTTCCGTCAGAAGGAATGGGACGTCAGGGCGGCACTGAACAATATCGCTGACAAAAACTACTACGCCTCGACGACCAGCGCGGCGCAGATTCAACCGGGAGAGCCGCGTAGCCTGGTCGTCACCGGTACCTACAGTTTCTAAGGCCGAATAAATGCAACCTGTGGGAGGGGGCTTGCTCCCGATTGCAGTGTGTCAGTCACCGGATGTGTTGCTGACACACTGCATCGGGAGCAAGCCCCCTCCCACCTAGTGTTTCAGCGCGCCTGAGAGTTACGCATCAGGTCACACAGCTCCCGCACTTCATCCTCGGTGAACAACCCCACCGGATAACGTTCACGCATCACGCTGCGCCAGTCAGGCGCTTGCCTGATCTGTCTCGAGCCGTTTGCCTTCAACCAGAGCGCCAGCGCATGGATCGCGTCGCCGTTGACCCGCGTCGGGTGGAATGGGCGCGTGTAGATAGGGTTGATATCGGCATTCATTTCAGCGCTCTCTCCTGCTGCGTGAGCGGCTAACTTACTCAAGGTTTGTGACAGAACTGTGCAGTCATCACCCTGGGCCACTGTCACGACAGCGATACAAGAGCTATGCCAATTCCCAGTGTTCATTGGTATTCAGGTATAAAAAAGCCCGCGACCTGGCTGGGCCGCGGGCTTGCCGGGAACACTGCAATCGCGCAGTGCCCGCTTGCCATCAAGGCGTTGTTACAACTGCACTCAATTTCTCTGCGGGGCTGGCTGTTGTTGAGTCAGGCAATGGATATTGCCACCGCCCAGTAACAGTTCACGCCCCGGCACCATCACCACCTCGTGCTGGGGGAACAGGTTCTGCAGGATCTGCTTGGCTTGGCTGTCCAGCGGGTCGTCGAAACTCGGCGCGATGATGCCGCCGTTGACGATCAGGAAGTTGACGTAGGAACCGGCCAGCCGCACGGTCGGATTACGCTCCTGGCTACCGTCCACCGGGTCGACACCGGCGCACTCCTCCTCAGTGGCATACAGCGGCCCCGGGATCGGCATTTTATGCACGATGAACGAGCGGCCTTGGGCATCGGTGCTGTTTTGCAGCACTTCCATGGCCGCATGGCAGCGTGCGTAGTTCGGATCTTGTGGGTCATCGGTCCAGGCCAGCAACACTTCACCCGGGCGCACGTAGCAGCAGAAGTTATCCACATGGCCGTCGGTTTCATCGTTGAACAGGCCGTCCGGCAGCCAGATGATTTTATCCACCGCCAGGTGATCGCTAAGCACTGCTTCGATCGCTGCTCGATCAAGGTGCGGGTTGCGATTGCGGTTCAACAGGCATTCTTCGGTGGTGATCAGGGTGCCCTCGCCGTCCACATGGATCGAACCGCCTTCGAGCACAAAGCCTTCAGTACGGTAGCGCGGCGCACGTTCGATCTCGAGGATCTTGCCACCCACCTGGGAATCGCGGTTCCACGGCGAATACAGACCGCCGTCGAAGCCACCCCAGGCATTGAAATCCCAGTTCACGCCACGCACTTCGCTGCTGTCGTTGATCACGAACGTCGGGCCGGTATCCCGCACCCAGGCATCGTCGCTGGACATCTCCACCAAGCGAATATTGGGCACATCCAGGCGCGCACGGGCGTTCTCGTACTGGCCGGCGGAAACTGCGACGGTCACCGGTTCAAAGCGGGCAATGGCCTTGGCCACCGCCACATGGGCTGCCTGCGCGGGCTTGCCGCCCATGCGCCAGTTGTCCGGGCGCTCGGGCCAGATCATCCAGATTTGGGTCTGTGGCGCCCATTCGGCAGGCATGTGGAAGCCATCGGCGCGAGGTGTGCTGTGCAGGGTGGTCATGGCGATCAGGACTCCGAATGGGGTGAAGGCCGACTTTATAACGGATAAAAATCGGCTTTAAAAGCTGTTAATCATGATTAACATTGATAACTATATGAATTAATCGATAACTATCGACAAACGGCAACTAATCCATCGGTCATCACGGCAGGTTTTCAGAACAAAGCTGCCATAGGTGCTGTCTATAGTGCCGCTTGAACAGGCACGATGGGTCAACAGGGACAACAACATTGTGACGGCGTTTGTTTTTTCAGACGTCTATATCGCCATTGCTCACGGGCTTTAATCAACCCCTTATGCTCGCAGCGCTTGCGCCGGCCCGATTCACAACTCAAGCTATGCTTCTTTCGCCCAATGTCCGTCTAAGGAAAAGGCCCTCGACATGCGCATTCTCATCACCGGCGGTGCCGGATTTATTGGCTCGGCCCTGATCCGGCACTTGATTCAACACACCGAGCATGAAGTGCTCAACCTGGACAAGCTGACCTACGCCGGCAACCTCGAGTCGCTGGCCAGTATCGCGTCCAACAGCCGCTATGAGTTCGTCCAGGCCGATATCATCGACCAGGCCGCCGTGAGTGCCATACTTACGCGCTTCGAGCCTGACGCCATCATGCACTTGGCGGCTGAATCCCATGTCGACCGTTCCATTGACGGCCCGTCGGATTTTATCCAGACCAACATCGTTGGCACCTATAGCCTGTTGGAGGCCACCCGGGCCTACTGGCAGAAACTGGCAGAACCGGCGAAAAGCGCGTTTCGTTTCCACCACATCTCCACTGACGAGGTCTACGGCGACCTGCACGGCGTGGACGATCTCTTCACCGAGACCACGCCTTACGCCCCCAGCTCGCCGTATTCGGCAAGCAAGGCGGCCTCAGACCACCTGGTACGCGCCTGGCAGCGCACCTATGGCCTGCCCGTGCTGCTGACCAACTGCTCGAACAACTACGGGCCGTTCCACTTCCCCGAAAAGTTGATCCCACTGGTCATCCTCAACGCCCTCGCGGGCAAGCCGCTGCCGGTGTACGGCGATGGCCTGCAGGTGCGTGACTGGCTGTTCGTCGAGGACCATGCCCGCGCGCTGCTCAAAGTGGTAACCACTGGGGTTGTGGGCGAGACCTACAACATCGGCGGCCATAACGAGCAGAAGAACATCGACGTGGTCCGTGGCATCTGCGCCCTGTTAGAAGAGCTGGCGCCACAACGCCCAGCCGGCGTGGAAAAATTCACCGACCTGATCACCTTCGTCAAGGATCGCCCGGGCCACGACCAACGCTACGCCATCGATGCCAGCAAGATCGAGCGCGAACTGGGCTGGGTCCCTGAAGAAACCTTTGAAACCGGACTGCGCAAAACCGTGCAGTGGTACCTCGATAATCTGGAATGGTGCCGCAGGGTCCAGGACGGCAGTTATCAAGGTGAACGATTGGGCAACACTGACGCAAAGGATTTGATCGCATGATGAAGGGCATTGTATTGGCCGGCGGTTCCGGCACCCGTTTGCACCCCATTACCCTGGGCGTGTCCAAGCAGCTGTTGCCGGTGTATGACAAGCCAATGATCTACTACCCGATCTCGGTGTTGATGCTGGCGGGGATCAAGGACATCCTGGTGATCTCTACCCCGGTGGATCTGCCGCAGTACCGTAACCTGCTGGGCGACGGCAGCCAGTTCGGTGTGCGCTTCAGCTATGCCGAGCAGCCTTCGCCGGATGGCTTGGCGCAGGCGTTCATCATTGGTGAAGAGTTCATTGGCGATGATCCTGTGTGCTTGATCCTGGGGGACAACATCTTCCACGGCCAGCACTTCGGCGATCAACTGCGCAACGCCGCTCAACGTCCATCGGGTGCTACGGTGTTCGGATATTGGGTCAAAGACCCGGAGCGTTTTGGCGTGATCGACTTCGATAAAGAAGGCCGCGCCCTGTCCATCGAAGAAAAACCGGCAGCGCCTAAATCCAGCTATGCCGTCACCGGCCTGTATTTCTATGACAACGACGTGATCAAGATCGCCAAGGCGGTCCAGCCTTCGCCGCGTGGCGAGCTGGAGATCACCGACGTCAACAATGCTTACCTCAAACGAGGCGACCTGCACGTCGAGCGATTCGGCCGTGGATTTGCCTGGCTCGACACCGGCACACATGACAGCCTGCTGGAAGCCTCGACTTACGTACAGACTATCGAACACCGCCAGGGCTTGAAAGTGGCCTGCCTGGAAGAGATCGCCTACGAGAATGGCTGGATCGACCGTGACTATCTGCTGGAGCGCGCCAAGTACTTTGGCAAAACCGGTTATGGTCAGTATTTGTACACTCTTGCCGGGAACCCTAAATGAATGTGAGCGCCACTGAGCTGCCCGGCGTACTGGTCATCGAGCCGAAGGTTTTTGGCGATGAGCGCGGCTTTTTCTATGAGAGCTTCAATGCCCGCGAGTTTGAAAAGGCCAGCGGGCTGCACCTGCAGTTTGTGCAGGACAATCACTCGCGCTCGCAAAAAGGTGTGCTGCGTGGCCTGCATTATCAGGTTGAGCACGCTCAGGGAAAACTGGTGCGTGTGACTGCCGGTGAAGTCTTGGACGTGGCGGTGGATATCCGCCGCAGCTCCCCGCATTTCGGCAAATGGGCCAGCGTGCGCCTGTCTGCCGAAAATAACCGCCAACTGTGGATTCCACCGGGGTTTGCCCACGGCTTTGTGGTGCTCAGCGACTACGCAGAATTTCTTTACAAGACCACGGACTACTACACACCGTCAGCTGAACGTTGCATTAGTTGGGATGACCCGGACCTTAATATCGATTGGCAACTCAATGGTCCACCGACCTTGTCCGCCAAGGATCAAAACGGCAAACGCCTGAAAGATGCGGACCTGTTCCCGTGACAGCTGCCCTGAAAATACTCATCACCGGCCAACACGGCCAAGTCTCCCAAGAGCTGCAACAGCGGCTCCAGGGCCTGGGCGAGCTCATCGTCCTGGGCCGCGGCCAGCTTGACCTCGCCGACGCCGGCCGCATCCGCCAACAGGTACGCGCCCATCGCCCCGGCCTGATCATCAACGCGGCCGCGCACACCGCCGTCGATCTGGCCGAGAGCGAACCGGACGCAGCCTTTGCCATCAACGCTGTCGCCCCCGGCATCCTCGCCGAGGAAGCCAAGGCATTGGGCATTCCGCTGATCCACTACTCGACCGACTACGTGTTCGACGGCAGCAAACCTGCCCCGTACACCGAAAACGACACGCCAAACCCATTGGGTGTCTACGGTCAGAGCAAGCTGGCAGGCGAGCAGGCGATTGCTGCAGTGGGTGGCCAGTACCTGATTCTGCGCACCAGCTGGGTGTATTCCAGCCACGGCAAGAATTTCCTGCTGACCATGCAACGCCTGCTGCAGGAAAAACCGCAGATGCGCATCGTGGCCGACCAGATCGGTGCGCCGACCTGGGCCGGGACCATCGCCAACAGCACCCGTGTGCTGATCGAACAGTGGCAAGCCGGCAAGGCCGGGGAATGGGGTGTCTATCACCTGACCGCCCAAGGCGAAACCTCGTGGTTCGGCTTCGCCGAGGCCATTGGCGCGCAACTGCGGGCCGAAGGCAGAGCCTGTGCCGAACTGGAGCCGATTCCTTCCAGCGCCTACCCGACCCCCGCCAAGCGCCCGCTCAACTCGCGCCTGGACTGCACGCGGCTGCAGCAGCAATGGCAGGTCAGCCAGCCGCAGTGGCAGGACGCATTGCAAGAGTGTCTTGCACAGCCGCACTAGGCATAATGCGCCTGTACCCACAGGCGCGATCCCCATGACTCCACCCCTTGCGCGAAGACCCCGCTGGCGCAGCCTTGCCCTGCTGGCATTATGCCTGGCACCGCTGTTGTGGCCACTGGAGCACCTGGCCGAGCGCTATTACCGCAGCGAACTGGCCGGGCAGAATCGTCAGACCCTCGACCTCTACGTCGCCAACCTGCTGGGCACCCTGCACCGCTACGAAGTGCTGCCGCAGATCCTCGGTGACCTGCCGGCCCTGCGCACTGCGCTGGACGCGCCCCAGGTCAGCACCCACCTGGCCAACGCCAACCTGCTGCTCAAGGACGTCGCCGCCCAGGCCGGCGTGGAAGTGATGTACCTGATGGACACCACCGGCAAGACTCTGGCCGCGTCCAACTGGGACAAACAAGACAGTTTTGTCGGGCGCAATTTTTCCTTTCGCCCCTATTTCAGCGAGGCCATGGCCGGGCGCCTGGGGCGCTTTTTCGGCCTGGGCACCACCTCGGCCAAGCGCGGCTACTTTTTTGCCGCCGCAGTGCGTGATGGCGACACTATCATCGGTGTGCTGGTGGTGAAGGTCGACTTGGACCACACCGAAAGCCTATGGGGCAATACCCCGGAACAACTGCTGGTCACCGACCACAACGGCGTGGTGATCCTCACCTCACGCCCGCAATGGCGGTTCCGCGCCACGCGGCCACTGACTGCCGAAGAACGCCAGGCCATCATTGCCATCCAACCCTACCCAACCCGCGACCCGCAGCCGCTGAGTCTGAGCAGCAGCGCCTGGCTGCGCCAATCCACGGCCATCGCCGAAACCGGCTGGAATGTGGAAATCCTCGCACCACGCTCGCTGATCAACCGCCCGGTGCGCACAGTGATGGCCGTCGGGGGCGCCGCACTGTTGGTGCTGATGCTGTTGCTGGGCTTGATCATGCAGCGCCGCCGGCATTACCTGGAACGCATCGCCTTCGAAGCCAAGGCCCGACGCGAACTGGAAATGCGCGTGGCAGAGCGTACCAGCGACCTGGAGGGCCTGAATCGACGCCTGAAACAGGAAGTGCTGGAACGTGAACACGCCCAGCAGGAATTGGTGCGCGCCCAGGATGACCTGGTACAGGCCGGTAAACTCTCGGCACTGGGCACCATGTCGGCGAGCATCAGCCATGAACTGAACCAACCGCTGGCAGCGATCCGCAGCTATGCCGAAAACGCTGAAATCCTGCTCGACCACGAGCGCACCAGCGATGCCCGCGGCAACCTCAAGTTGATCAGCGAGTTGACCGGGCGCATGGCCTCGATCATCGCCCACCTGCGCGCCTTCGCCCGCCGCGACCGCCACGCCCCGGAAAGCGTGGCCCTGCAGCCAGCGCTGGACGACGCCCTGGCGTTGCTGGCCAAGCGGCGGCGCTCGATGGAAGTGGAGCTGATCCGCGACCTGCCGGAGGCAACCCTATGGGTGCAGGCTGGTGAAACCCGCTTGCGCCAAGTGCTGGGCAACCTGTTGGCCAATGCCCTCGACGCCCTTACCGAAAAAGGCCCGCCGCGCAAACTCTGGCTGAGTGCCGAAACCACTGCACAGGGCGTCAACCTGTACATTCGCGACAATGGCCCGGGCTTTTGCATGGAAGCCCTGGGCCGCGCCAGCGAGCCGTTCTACACCACCAAGACGCGCACCCAGGGCCTGGGCTTGGGCCTGGCGATCTGCGACACCCTGATGCGTGCCTTTGGCGGCGAACTGCTGTTCGCCAACCACAAGGAAGGCGGCGCGCTGTTAACCTTGAAATTGCGTGCCGGCTCGCCGGGCGTCAGTCTGCAACCGTCCGAGGACCGCAGTGTATGAGTATCGATAACCAGATTCAGGTGGTGTTGATCGACGACGATCCCCACCTGCGTCAGGCCCTCTGCCAGACCCTGGACCTGGCCGGGCTGAAAGTCTTGCCCCTGGGCGAAGCCAGCGGCCTCACCGCCCGCCTGTCGCGGGACTGGCCGGGAGTGGTGGTCAGCGATATCCGCATGCCCGGTATGGACGGCCTGGAACTGTTGGCCGAACTGCACGGCCAGGACCCGGATCTGCCGGTGCTGCTGATCACCGGCCATGGCGACGTGCCGCTGGCGGTGCAGGCCATGCGGGCCGGCGCCTATGACTTCCTCGAAAAACCCTTCGCCAGTGACGCCCTGCTCGACAGCGTGCGCCGCGCCCTGGCCTTGCGTCGCCTGGTACTGGACAACCGCAGCCTGCGCCTGGCCCTCAGTGATCGCCAGCAACTGAGCACACGCCTGGTAGGGCATTCGCCGCAGATGTTGCGCCTGCGTGAGCAAATTGGGGCGCTGGCTGCGACCAAGGCCGATGTACTGATCCTGGGCGAAACCGGGGCGGGCAAGGAGGTCGTCGCCCGTGCATTGCATGACCTGTCGAGCCGCCGCAGCGGCCCGTTTGTGGCAATCAATGCCGGGGCGCTGGCCGAATCGGTGGTGGAAAGCGAGCTGTTTGGCCACGAACCAGGCGCGTTTACCGGCGCGCAGAAACGCCGCATCGGCAAGTTCGAGTTCGCCAATGGCGGCACGTTGTTCCTCGATGAAATCGAAAGCATGAGCCTGGATGTACAGGTCAAGTTGCTGCGCCTGTTGCAGGAACGTGTAGTGGAGCGCCTGGGGGGCAATCAGCTGATCCCGCTGGATATCCGCATTATCGCCGCCACCAAGGAAGACCTGCGCCAGGCCGCCGACCAGGGCCGTTTCCGGGCTGACTTGTATTACCGCCTCAATGTCGCGCCGCTGCGCATTCCACCCCTGCGCGAGCGGGGCGAAGATGCATTGATGCTGTTCCAGCATTTCGCCGACGAGGCCAGCAGCCGCCATGGCCTGCCCCTGCATGAGCTGCAGCCGGGCCAGCGCGCGCTATTGCTGCGCCACAGCTGGCCGGGCAATGTCCGCGAACTGCAAAACGCTGCGGAGCGTTTCGCCCTGGGCCTGGAGTTGGCGCTGGACAACACCCAGGACAACCCGGCAGCCGGCGTGCTGACCTCCACCCCTGGCGGCCTGAGCGAGCAGGTCGAGCAGTTCGAGAAGAGCCTGATCGCCGCCGAACTGACCCGCCCCCACAGTTCCCTGCGCAGCCTCGCCGAAGCCCTGGGCGTGCCGCGCAAGACGTTGCACGACAAACTGCGCAAGCACGGCCTGAACTTCGCCGACAGCGCCAGCCACAGCGCCGACGACGAATGACACTGTCCACCCGCCAAGAGGCCACCATGAGCCGCGACAGCCGTTATCTGGAAACCATCCTGCACCACGACATTCCCCTTACCCGGGAAATGGGTCTGAAGGTGCTCGACTGGCAGCACGACCAACTGCATCTGCATTTACCCTTGCAAGCCAACATCAACCACAAGAGCACCATGTTTGGCGGCAGCCTCTATTGCGGCGCCGTGCTCGCAGGTTGGGGTTGGCTGCACCTGAAATTGCGCGAAGAAGGCATTGAAGACGGGCATATCGTGATTCAGGAAGGCCAGATCAGTTATCCATTGCCAGTGACGCAGGATGCGACGGCCATTTGTGCAGCGCCGGATGAGAAGGTCTGGAAACGTTTTTTGGCGACGTACAAGCGTCATGGGCGGGCGCGGTTGGCGCTGGAGACATGGATTGTGAATGCAGGCAGCGCAGAGAGCGCAGTAACCTTTACCGGCCAGTACGTCCTGCACCGCTAAAAAGTGCGGGAGGGGCTTGCTATCGATAGCGGTGTATCAGCCAAGTATCTGGTGACTGAATTATCGCCATCGGGAGCAAGCCCCCTCCCACACTTTGCCCTGTTGTGATCTTAAGATCTGGCCAGGGTCAATAGGCGTTCGCGCCATGCAGCCTTCGCGGGCAGCGCCAAAAAGAATGGGTTCAACAATGATTCCCGTGCCGGGTAGCTGAACGGCTGGCCATTCAACTCCAACACCTCGCCCCCCGCGCCTTCCAACACACCCTGGGCCGCCGCAGTATCCCACTGTGACGTCGGCGCCAGGCGTGGATAGCAATCGGCGCTGCCTTCGGCCAACAGGCAGAACTTCAACGAGCTGCCGATATTCGCCAGTTTCAGCTCGCCCAACCCTTCGCTCAAACCATCCAGCAGGCGCTCTTGCTCCGCGCTGGTATGGCGACGGCTGGCCACCACGGTAAACGCCTCGCCCGCAGCCGGGGTCTGGCGTACTTGAATCTGCTTGGGCGCGGCATTTACATCCGAACGCCAAGCCCCAAGGCCTGCGCCGCCGAAATAGCAACGGCCAGTGGTAGGCATCGATACCACGCCGAATACCACGCGGCCCTGTTCGATCAGGGCAATATTGACGGTGAATTCTTCGCTGCCGGAAATGAATTCCTTGGTGCCATCCAACGGATCCACCAACCACCAACGCTGCCATCCGGCTCGCACGCTTTGATCGATATCGGCATCCTCTTCGGACAGTACCGGAATGCTCGGATCCAGAGCAGTAAGGCCAGCGAGAATCAAATGGTGCGCCGCCAGATCGGCAGCCGTTACCGGCGAATCATCCGCTTTTGAAGTCACGGCGACGTCGGCGCGCCAGTACGGCAGGATGGCTTCACCCGCTTGGCGCGCCAGTTCAATGACAGGGGCGATAAATGGGTGGCCTAAAAACAGTTCGCTCATGCGTTGAACGCTCCACGCTGGGTCAACAGGTCTCTTACCAAGTACAGTGCAGCCAAGGCGCGGCCTTCGCTGAATTGTTCGTTTTGCGCAAGCGCCGACAATTCACGCAGGTTGACCCGCTCCACGCGCATCGGTTCAGGCTCATCGCCTTCAAGGCGCTCTTCGTACAGATCGGTGGCCAGCACCACCTGGATTTTCTGGCTCATATAACCAGGCGACAACGACAGTTCGGTGATGTGCTCCAGCTGCCGTGCGCCGTAGCCGGCTTCTTCCTTGAGCTCGCGATCCGCCGCCGCCAACACATCCTCGCCCGGCTCGATCAAACCTTTGGGCAAGGACAGTTCATACTCGTCGGTGCCACCGCAGTACTCTTCCACCAGCAACGCATGATCTTCGTCGATCATCGCCACGATCATCACCGCTCCGTAGCCCGTGCCCCGGCCCACCAGACGCTCGTAGGTCCGTTCAACGCCATTGGAAAAGCGCAATTGCACTTCCTCCACGCGGAACAAACGGCTACTGGCGACTATTTCGCGGGCGAGGACAGTGGGTTTCTGGCGCATAAGCGGCTCCTTGGCGTGATCGGGTTACTATACCGTGGCTTTTCCGATTGTCTGTGTCGGATATCTTTACTTACATGAGAACGCATCATGCCCTCTTTGCCCTGGCACGCCATCGACACCGTCCTGCTGGACATGGACGGCACCTTGCTCGACCTGCATTACGACAACCATTTCTGGATGGAGCACTTGCCCCAGCGTTACGCCGAACTGCACGGCGTGAGCCGCGCCATGGCCGAGATGGAATTGCAACCGCTGTTCGAGCGTAACGCCGGACAGTTGCAATGGTACTGCCTGGACTTCTGGAGCACTGAGCTGGCGATCCCGGTGCGCGAACTCAAGCTGGAGACCGCCCACCTGATCGCCCTGCGACCGGATGCCGATACGTTCCTGGCGGCGATCAAACAGGCCGGCAAGCGCGTGATCCTGATCACCAATGCTCATCGTGATTCGCTGTCATTGAAGTTGGAGCGCATCGAACTGGCGCCGTATTTCGAGCGATTGATCAGCTCCCACGACTATGGTTTCCCCAAGGAAAACCCGCAATTCTGGGAAGCCTTGCAAGCCGACATCCGCTTCGATCCGGCCCGTAGCCTGTTTATCGATGACACCTTGCCGATCCTGCGCAGCGCCCGGGATTTCGGTGTGGGGCATTTGCTGGCGGTAAAAGAGCCCGATAGCAAGAAAGGGCCAAAGGACACGGCAGAGTTTGCAGCAGTAGAAGGTTACCGCGATCTCATTTCCGGGCTCTAAACCCATGTGGGAGGGGGCTTGCTCCCGATAGCGGTGTATCAGCCAAGTATCAAGTGACTGAACCACCGCCATCGGGAGCAAGCCCCCTCCCACATTTTGTTCTGCGTATTACTCAGGAATGCGCAGTGTCTGGCCTGGGTAGATCTTGTCCGGGTGCGACAACAGTGGTTTGTTGGCCTCGAAGATCTTGTTGTACTGGTTGGCGTTACCGTACACCGCCAGGGAAATCGCGCTGAGGGTGTCACCCTTTTTCACCACGACGAAGCGAGCAGCGGCAACCGCAGGGCCGGATACAGTGATCTGATCATCCACACTTGCCACACCAGCAATGTTGCCCAACGCCAACAGGATCTTCTCTTTCTCTTCCTGCGTGGCCACTTCACCAGTCACCGTGACCTTGTCGCCGTCCACCGTGGTCTGCACGTTTGGATTACCCAGACCCACCTTGCTCACATGCTCCTTCAACTGCTCGCTCGCATTCGCATTACCCGGCGTCAACAGGTCGACAATCTTTTCGCCGGCTTCTTTGATAAAGCTAAAAATACTCATGGTGCGCTCTCCTTGGGATTTAATTTCCAGATGCCCAAGACTAGACCAGTCCTACAGATTTGGGTTCCAGATCGGCCAAAGACTCAAAAGTATTGAAATCACCCGCCCTTGGAATAAGCGCGCAGTGAAGCGACGAACCAGCCGTGATCGACGCCATCTATCAATAGATCAATACTGACAATTAGACGCGACCCTTTGTCGCGCCTAGTCTAAACACTGATCAATCCGCCGGTGGTACTGCCCCATGAACGCCAAGCGCCCAACCTGCGCGGCGCCCGCACTCGAAACGACCGCGCCCGTCGCCAGCCAGAGCTATCAATATTGCAATCTTGAACACACTGAAGTCGCCAGTACTGCGCTGGCTGAAGAGGTGGCGTTGGCGATTGCCTATAACGATATCAGCCAGGCGGTGATGCTGGTGACGCCCACTGACCTGGAAGACTTCATCGTCGGTTTCAGCCTTGGCAGCGGCATTATCACCGACGTCAGCGACATTTATGACCTGAAGATCAGCGGCTCCGGCTCTGCCCAATACGCCCAGGTGCAGATTTCCAGCCGTGCATTCTGGAACCTCAAGCAGCAGCGCCGCCAATTGGCCGGCACCAGCGGCTGCGGCCTGTGCGGAGTAGAAGCGGTTGAACAGGCCCTGCCCGACCTGCAAGTGCTGCCTGGTGCGCCTTTGCCGCCAGCCGAATGGCTCGACGGCCTGCGCCAGCGCATCAGCGCGTTCCAACCCCTGGGCCAGTACAGCGGCGCAGTGCATGCGGCGGTGTTTATGAACAACCAGGGTGAATTATTGATGGGCCGCGAAGACATCGGTCGGCATAACGCCCTGGATAAATTGATCGGCGCGTTGCTCCGCGAAAACATTCCGACCGACGGCGGCCTGGCCATTGTCACCAGTCGCTGCAGCCTCGAATTGATCCAGAAAGTCCTGCGCGCCGGCATCCAGACTCTGGTCAGCCTGTCGTCGCCCACCGGCCTGGCCCTGCAATGGGCGCGTCGGCACAACCTCAATCTCATCCACCTGCCGCAGAAAAGCGCGCCACGGGTCTACAGCCCAGCGATGGAGTACCAGCCATGAGCCTTCACCACCAAGCCGACCAGACCCCAACCCCACGCTACAAGCCCTATAAAGGCCCAGCCGGCGGCTGGGGCGCACTGATCAGCGTGGCGCAAGCCTGGTTGACCAGTGACAATGCGCTGAAAAACATCCGCATGATGCTCAAGACCAACCAGAACGGTGGTTTCGATTGCCCGGGCTGCGCCTGGGGTGACTCGCCGGAAAGCGGCATGGTCAAGTTCTGCGAAAACGGCGCCAAGGCGGTCAACTGGGAAGCCACCAAGCGCCGCGTCGATGCGGCGTTCTTCGCCAAGCACAGCGTCACCGCCTTGCTTGAGCAAAGCGATTACTGGCTGGAATATCAGGGCCGACTGACCGAGCCGATGCGCTATGACGCTGCGACCGACCGCTACATGCCCATCAGTTGGGAAGCGGCCTTTGACCTGATCGGCAAGCACCTCAACGCACTGCCCAGCCCGAACATGGCCGAGTTCTACACCTCGGGCCGCGCCAGCAACGAAGCCGCCTACCTGTACCAGTTGTTTGTACGCACCTACGGCACCAACAATTTCCCGGACTGCTCGAACATGTGCCACGAGGCCAGCGGCGTAGCCCTGGCCCAGAGTGTGGGCGTGGGTAAAGGCACCGTGACCTTTGACGATTTCGAACATGCCGACGCTATTTTCGTCTGGGGCCAGAACCCCGGCACCAATCACCCGCGCATGCTCGAACCGCTACGTGAAGCGGTTAAGCGCGGCGCCCAAGTGGTGTGTATAAACCCGCTGAAGGAACGCGGCCTGGAACGCTTCCAGCACCCGCAACATCCGCTGGAAATGCTCACCAACGGCGACAAACCGACCAATACCGCCTACTTCCGCCCCGCGCTCGGCGGCGACATGGCTATCCTGCGTGGCATGGCCAAGTTCCTGCTGCTGTGGGAACGCCAGGCCCTGGCCGAAGGTAAGGAAGCGGTGTTCGACCATGACTTCCTCAACGAGCACACCACCAACGTACTGGAGTACCTGGGCCAGATTGACGACACCTCATGGGAAGAAATCGTCGAGCAATCCGGCCTGACCTTGGTTGAGATCGAACAGGCGGCGCGCATGTACGCCAAAGGCAAGAACGTGATCATGTGCTGGGCGATGGGTATCACCCAGCACCGCCACTCGGTACCGACCATCCAGGAAATCGCCAACCTGATGCTGTTGCGCGGCAATATCGGCCGCCCAGGCGCCGGCCTGTGCCCGGTGCGCGGCCACAGCAACGTGCAGGGCGACCGCACCATGGGCATCAACGAGCGCCCACCGGCAGCCTTCCTTGACGCATTGGAGCGTCGCTTCCAGTTCCAAGTGCCACGTGACAATGGCCACAACGTGGTGGAAGCAATTCACGCCATGCTTGAGGGTCGCTCCAAAGTGTTTATCGGCCTGGGTGGCAACTTCGCCCAAGCCACACCGGACAGCCTGCGCACCTTCGAAGCGCTGCGCAATTGCGACCTGACCGTGCAAATCAGCACCAAGCTCAACCGTAGCCACCTGATGCACGGTAAAGACGCGCTGATCCTGCCATGCCTGGGACGTACCGATATCGACATCCAGGCCGACGGCCCGCAAGCGGTAACAGTGGAAGATTCCTTCAGCATGGTCCATGGCTCCAACGGCCAACTGCAACCGCTGTCGGCGCAGATGAAGTCCGAACCGGCGATCCTGGCCGGGATTGCCGCCGCCACCTTGGGCAGCAAACCGGTGGATTGGAATTGGCTGGTGGCCGATTACGGGCGCATTCGCGACCTGATTGCCGACACCATCCCGGGCTTCAAGGACTTCAACCAGCGCATCAAGCACCCAGGGGGTTTCTACCTTGGCAACTCGGCCGGTGCACGCCGCTGGAACACACCATCGGGCCGCGCCAACTTCCGCCCCAACATCCTGCCCAAGGACCTGATCCACGAACGTACCCATGCCACAGGCCGGGTGCCGGACCTGATCATGCAGTCAATGCGCTCCCACGATCAGTACAACACCACCATCTATGGCCTGGATGACCGTTATCGCGGGGTCAAGGGCCAGCGTGACGTATTGTTCGTCAACGAAGCCGACATCATCCGCCTGGGCTTCAAGCCAGGGCAGAAGGCTGACATCGTGTCGTTGTGGGAGGATGGCCGTGAGCGCCGTGTGAAGGGCTTTACCTTGCTGGCGTTTGATATTCCGGCGGGGCAGGCAGCGGCGTACTACCCGGAGGTGAATCCGTTGGTGCCGCTGGAAAGCACTGGCGAGGGTAGCCACACGCCGACGTCGAAGTTCGTCGCGATTCGCCTTGAGGCGGCAAGTGATACTGGGTTGATCATGGCGCGCTCGGCCTGACCCGGGATCTCTGTTGTTTGAACTACCGCTTTCACGGGCACAAAAAAGGCCGCTTTTGCATAAAAGCGGCCGTTCCGAAGTAACTAAAGACCTGCAAAAACAACTTAAGTTCCCGATAAAAAACAGTAACTTAGCAAATTGTATACAACCTCTGCCGCCGGTCGGATTTCGATTGTCAGCGTCTCGATACAACCTCAGGATCGCGCCGTCATCCCCTTGAGGTTTCCCTGAATGAAGTTCTCCTCGATTCTCTTGTTGTCCCTTGGCCTGGTCAGTGGCGCAGCCATGGCCGGTGGCACCACCGAAGCCGGTGTAGGCGGCGCATTGGGCGGGGTTCTAGGTTCTGTTGTCGGCCAACAGTTGGGCGGCAACACCGGCTCGACCATCGGCGCAGCCCTGGGCGGCGCGGGCGGTAGTGCGGTCGGTGCCGACAAGCGCAGCCGAGGCGAAGCCGCCATTGGCGGCGCATTGGGCGCAGCCGGCGGCAACGTCGTGGGCCGCAGTGTCGGCGGCAGTACTGGCGCACTGATCGGCTCGGCGGCCGGCGGTGGCGCGGGCGGTGCGCTGGGCAACTACATGGGCAACGAAAGTGATCGCGACGACCGCCGTTATCGCGACCGTGACCGTGACGACCGTCGCTACTACCGCGACGGCCACCCAGGCCGCGGCCATGCCTACGGGCATCGCAAGAACAAGCATCACTACCGTCATCGGTAAGCTCTGAAGAGCACCGAAGTACTAATGTGGGGGGAGCAGGCCCCCTCCCACATGGGGTGCCGCAAGGTCAAACCACCAGTCGCTGCAACGCCTCGCGCAAGATCCCCGGTATCGGCACGGGCTGGTTCGACGCCCGATCCACAAACACATGCACAAAGCGCCCCGCAGCGCAGGCCTCTTCTTCGCCGGCCTTGAACACCGCCAGCTCATACTGCACCGAACTATTGCCCAGCTTGCCTACCCGCAGGCCGATTTCAATGCGCTCGGGAAAGGCAATCGAAGCGAAGTAATCGCACGCCGAACTCACCACGAATCCCACCACCTCACCGTCGTGAATATCCAGCCCGCCCTGTTCGATCAGGTAGGTATTCACTGCCGTATCGAAAAAGCTGTAGTAGGTGACGTTGTTCACATGGCCGTAGGCATCGTTGTCGTGCCAGCGCGTGGTGATCGGCTGGAAGTAGCGGTAATCGGCACGCAGGGGCGTTGAGTCAGGCATCGGCAAGTCTCGTCAGAGTAGGTCTAATTGGGCGTGGGCCCAGTCGCGCACTTCGGCGTAGGGGTAGTCTTCCAGTGCGGCAAACCCGGGAATGCCCCGCGCCTTCAACTTGGTAAACAACGGCACGCTGATACCGCCGAGAAACCGCGTCAGCCGCTCGGCACCGGGTAGCTCGCCAGTGTGCTCATGATGCCTGTGGATAAAATCGCCGCACAGCCCCATGAAGCTTTTATCCACAAGTGGCGGCAGGCTTGGCGGTGGCGGCAGATGCGCGACATGGCCGTGGCACACCGAACAATGTCCACAACGCTGGGGAGCGTTTTCATCACCGAAGTACTGCGCCAGACGTTGCCCCAGGCAGTATTCGGTGGCGAACAGGTCGAGCATGGCATGAATCCGCGCTACCTCTGTCACTTCGTGCTGCTTGAAGCCTGTGTATAACTCAGCGCTCAACACCCGTGGATCGAAATCGGTGTCGAGCAAACTGTAGACCTCCGTCATCTGTTTGCTTTCCAGCTCGATCAGGCCCTGCTCCTGGAAGTAATCCAGCGCCTTTACCACCCGGCTGCGCTCGGCATTGTGCTGTTGATAAAGCGTGTCGAAATCCACCGTTGCCCAGGTTTTCGCACGCTTGCACACCTGGATGATCGCCGCGACAAACTGCTGCCGCTCACCGGAAAACCGTGCGAGCAAGGCGTCAGGTTCGACCAGGTACTTGAAACGGTATTCAGCATAAAACGCATAGCGCGGTGCGATCACGCCCTTGAGCTCCAATTGCACCAGCAGCGTCTTGAGTGGCAGCTCGCGGATGTTGCTGTGGTCGGACAGCGACCTGAGCAGGAACTCCCACTGCCCTTCGCTGCGTGCGGCCTGCAACTCCTCGAGGACACGGCCAATGCCCTCTTGCTCCGGCGTGTCGCCATAGACAAAATTTTCCAGCACATTGAGGCTGTCGCGATTGGCCAACACCAGGCAATCAGACGGCTGCCCGTCACGCCCTGCACGGCCGATTTCCTGGCTGTAGTTCTCGATGGACTTGGGCAGGTCGAAGTGCACCACATTGCGGATATCACTTTTATCGATGCCCATGCCAAACGCGATGGTTGCAACAATGCAATTGGAACGCCCACCCATGAAACGCTGCTGGATACCCTCGCGTTTATCGTGGGGCAAGCCCGCGTGATAAGCCTCGGCCTGAATGCCGTGGCGGTTCAGATGCTCGGCAATCTGCTCGGCGGTTTTCTGCAAAGTGACATAGACGATGCTCGGTTGGTTGGCTCGTTCCTTCATCCATTCAACCAACCTGCGGCGCTTGTGCTGGCCGCTGACCGGTTCCACCAGCAGGTTGAGGTTGGGCCGATAGAAGCCGGTAGTCACCACATCTCCGGGGGCAATCGCGAACTTGGCCTGCATGTCGGCGATTACCTTGGGGGTGGCCGTCGCGGTCAGCAGCAAAGCCTGTGGGATATTGAACTGGCGCTGGTAGTCCGGCAGCTTCAAATAGTCCGGGCGGAAGTTGTGGCCCCACTCGGAGATGCAGTGCGCCTCGTCCACCACCAGCAGCGAGATCTGCACGCTTTGCAAAAAGTTACGGAAGCGCTCGTTCTTCAAGCGCTCCACGGAAATCATCAGGATTTTCAGCTCGCCTGAACGCGCACGAGCCATGACATCATTGGCGTCATCGCGGCTCTGGGCCGAATCAATGCTGCCCGCCGAAATACCGTGACGCTGCAGGAAACCCAACTGGTCCTGCATCAGTGCCAGCAAGGGCGACACCACCAGCGTCAGGTGCGGCAGCAACACCGCCGAAAGCTGATAGCACAGGGACTTGCCCGACCCCGTAGGGAAAATGGCCGCCGCGGAGCGCCCGGCCAGGACGGCGCTGACCGTCTCTTCCTGGCCGAGACGAAACTGTGGATAACCGAAGACCTGCTGGAGGGTGTCGTGCATGAGGCTGTCACTCCATTGACCGCTGGGCTGGCTCAAAAACATAGCCTGGGAATCTCAGCGAATCGAGAAAGGTCGCAAGGAAAAAAGAGACAGGATGATACACAGGGCGAGGGATGGCCCAGGGCCGAAGTGGGACTTTTCCTAGGAAATAGCAGGAAGCGGCAGAATCAAATGTAGGGCGCAGCGTTGCCCGCGTCCCGTGTTCGGGTGGTTGGTGGTTTTTTAACCTGCCTGTACGATGATGCATTGCGCTACAATCAAAGCCTTGCTAACCAGGAGTACGCTGCAATGAGCGAACCGACGTTTGAGCAAAAACAGGATCACTATCACAAAATCCGCCGTTCCAATTACCTGGCCAGCTTGCGCCTGGAAGGGTTCGATACCCAACCGGCCGATGTCGACAAGCCCCTGCCGACCCGCGAAGCCGTCCTGGCCAAATACCGCAATACCTCACGCTGATGCTCGACAAATACGGGGTGGGCCAGGACCCGTACTGCTACCCGGATAGCAGCGTCCTGCGCAACCGCCTCGATTTGCTCGATGAACACCGCCTGCACCAGGCCGAGCGAGAGTTATCCGAAATTGCCGTAGCCAACCTTCCGCTATTTCCGCCGCCCTACGACCTTGATCGTCTGCAACACATCCACCGCATCCTGTTCGGTGACGTCTACGATTGGGCCGGCGAACTGCGCAGCGTCAACATCCAGAAAGGTGACACGCTGTTCTGCACTCCGGAGCGTATCCTGCCAGAAGCGGCGAAAATCATCCGGCATATGCACGACGCCAATTGGTATGTCGGCGTGTCCCAGGCCGATCTCGTCCATCAAATCGCTGAAGCTTATGGCGACCTGAATGTTATCCACCCCTTCCGTGAAGGCAATGGACGGGCACAGCGGATCCTGTTTGAACAGATCATCGTGAATGCGGGGTTTTCGGTGAATTGGTGGCTGGTGAAACACGCGGCATGGATACCGGCGAATATTGATGCGGTGGCGTGTGATTATCGGGGATTGGAGGCGATTTTTGGGCGGTGTATCAGTAAGCCTCTCAATGCCTGATCGAACCGCGAATGACTAAACCATCTGTTTATTGCTCGAGAACAACCTCACTTCTAAGGTTCAGCTCGCCGCTGCCAATTCAGCGACGGGGTTTGGTCACTCGAAAACAGCACACATAAGTGCCATTACTTGCCTTGCGAACGTCTATCGTCTCGTAACGCACTGCTATGGCGGCTGTGTGTGGGACGTCTTCGGACGTGTCGGATTGCTGTTTCCGGCTGGCCAACCCGCGCACAGTCCGCCACCCACCGTTTGGCCACGGTGATGTCGGTTACCTAACAGCAACCCGAGTAAGTTCAAGACAAAGCTGAAGATATCCAATCAGCCGCCCACCAGCGTATCCGCGCCGCCAGCGACTTATTGGAAACCTTCTCCTGCCTGACCTTCGACCACGCCGACCTCAAAGACATTTCCCACATCATCAATGCGCTGTACCTGCTCGTTCAGGACGGCTGTGATTTGCTGGAAGCCGCGCAACACGTTCAGCTGCAACCTGAACAAGCGCAAGTCTAAGCAACACCTGTGTAGGAGCGAGCTTGCTCGCGAAAATCGCCAACGATGACGCGGTAAATCAGAAAAAACGCGGCGCTTTTGAGTTTTTCGCGAGCACGCTCGCTCCTACAACTGATCAGCTTTGCCCATTACATCGTTGCAAGCCATAAATGCCGGAGGCTTTTGTAAGACACAGCCAAACGTCACGCCATCCGTTTCCCAAACTGCTTCAAATGCCCGCTCAACCCTCTATACCAGTTACGCGTAGCCGACTGAACATAACCTCCTATCACCTGTTTCGGAAAAAACCGTGAACATCGAAAGGACTCAATATATCGGCCACTATGGCATCACTTTCACGGTAATTCGACTCACCGTGATGCCAAACAATCGACAAGAGCTAGCCACACTTTGCTTGCTGCAAGCAAAAGCTTCAGCGATAGAGGTCCGCTTGCGGCTGCGGAAGTTGTACGAAAAGATGCTTGCCCGAGATCTACCCTGCGTAATGACAGTCGCCGTCTCAAAGCCACTGACCAGGGAGCAGGCAGATTGCTTGAACAATCGGAACAACCTCATAAAAAAGATCATTTCTGGCGCAGTTGCAGCCCCTGTCGGGATCATATCCAGCAAAGCAGAATCGATAGTCGAGAACGCTATCAGCGATTTGATTTCTCGCAGGATCCACAACTTTCACAGCGCAGACATCGTCATTGGCCTGGATGCTCAGGTCAGCGGTGGCATAGGCCCGCAGCGCTCAAGCGTCTCAATGCATGTGTACTCCAGATGAACTTTAGTCAATGGCTTTACCTACAAACAGCGCTATTGTTCGCTCTCCATCTGTTGCTGTATTACAAAATCACTGACTGCACGTTAAGAACGCGTCTCGCCGTTACCTTCATCGTAACGGGACTGCTCCTGTTGTTCTGGCTACCCTACATCGCCATTGTCCTGAACATTCAACTTCTTCCCCTGGCCTTGTTCTTGATAGGCTTGGCTCTCTTCATCACGCGAAACAAATACCGCCTGCAACGTAAAAGGCCCGCTCACCCACTCCTACGCACCCCCACCATGAACCTGACCCCCAACTTCCCCGAAGACCCGGTCATGCAGCAGCTCCTGCAATTGCTGCATGAAGAAATCGGTCTGCCGAAACACAAGACCATTAGCCTGCAAACCTCGCTCAACTTCGACCTTGCCTGCAATGGCGTTGAGGCCAAGCAATTCATGGATGCGCTGGAACAGGATTTCGGGGTCGACCTAAGCGACTACGACGCTTATCGTTACTTTCAGCCGCCGATGTTCGACGTATTCTTGAAGCGACGCGCCAAAGGCCGTGGCGACAAAATACCGCTGACCATCGGCATGCTCTACCTGGCGATCAAGACCCACAGATGGGACACGCAGTCCTTGGAAAACCTGAGCTGATCCCAAGAGCACTCAGATCCAAATGTGGGAGGGGGCTTGCCCTCGATTGCAGTGGGTCAGCTATAGATAAGCTGACTGATTCACCACCATCGAGGTGTTGAACCGTAGACATCGTTTACATCTGAAACCGGGGCAAGCCCCCTCCCACATTGGCTCTGCGCTAATCTGGCGAGCGGTATACATAACAAGGACCTTACATGGACGTACTAATGGGCCTGCTGGCCGCCCTGCTCTGGGGTGGCACGGACTTTCTCGTGGGCCTCAATGCCCGCGCCGTTGGCGTTAAGCGCGCGGTGTATTTCGGACAAGCCCTCGGCTTTCTGATTATGACGTTGCTGCTGGTCATATTCCCGACCTACCTTTTCAAATCCCTCGATGCGCCGTTAAGCGTCTGGCTCCTGGGCATCGCAGCCGCCCTGCTGACCGTTTCCGGCGCCCTCGCACTGTCCAAGGCGTTTGCCTTGGGCAAGGCTGCCATCGTCGCGCCATTGGTCACTTCCTATGGTGTAGTGACCACCCTGCTGTCCTGGGCCAGCGGTGAGCACATCAGCTTGATACAACTGGGTTGCATCGCCCTGTGCGTGCTTGGCGTGGTCTTGTCCAGCATCCACAAGGACAACGGCACGCCCCACAACAACCCGCGCCTGTCCATCGCCTACGCCATGCTCGCAGCAACGCTGTATGGCACCAGTTTCTGGCTGCAAGGCCGCTACACACTGCCGGCGCTGGGGCCGATCACCATGCTATGGCTGGGGTACCTAGTGGGCCTGTGCGTGCTGGTGGTGATGGTGCTGAGGATCAAGGACGGCCTGAAGATCCCGCCGCTGAAAAATTGCGCGACGTTGACCGGTGCGAGCCTGATGAACCTCGGCGGGTTCTCGGCGTTTTCGTGGGGTGCGATGGCGGGGTCGGTATCGGTGGTGACGGTGATCAGTACGCTATCGGGCGGGATTGCGGCGATCCTGGGGTTTGTATTTTTCAAAGAGCGCTTGTCGGCGGTACAGGTGCTCGGGGTTGTGCTGGTGCTGGTCGGCGCGGTGGTGCTGCACATCGCCCATTAACCCTGCGCGTACAAAAAAGCCGCCTGCAGGAGGCGGCTTTTTCACAACAGCTAAGTCTTACAACTTAGGACCCGCAGCCTTGATCGCATCGCTCACTTCAAACTTTTTGAAGTTCTCGATGAACAGGCCAGCCAGCGCTTTCGCCGCTTCGTCGTAGGCGGCTTTGTCAGCCCAGGTGTTACGTGGGTTCAGCAGGCCGGTTTCAACGCCCGGTACGGCCAATGGCACGTCGAGGTTAATGGTGTCGAGGTGTTCGGTTTGCGCACCGATCAACGCGCCGCTCTGAATCGCTGCAATCACGCCGCGAGTGGTCGGGATGTTGAAGCGTTTGCCAACGCCGTAGCCGCCGCCGGTCCAGCCGGTGTTGACCAGGTAGACCTTGGAGCCGAAACCACGGATACGCTTGATCAATAGCTCTGCGTATTCGCCAGCCGGGCGTGGGAAGAACGGCGCGCCGAAGCAGGTGGAGAAGGTCGACTTGATACCGCTGCCGGAACCCATTTCAGTCGAGCCCACCAATGCGGTGTAGCCGGACAGGAAGTGGTAGGCCGCTTGTTCTTCGCTGAGGATCGACACTGGCGGCAGTACGCCGGTCAGGTCGCAGGTCAGGAAAATCACCGCGTTTGGCTCGCCGCCCAGGTTCTTCTCGGAACGCTTGGCAACGTGCTCCAGCGGGTAGGCGGCACGGCTGTTCTGGGTCAGGCTGACGTCAGCGTAGTCGGCGTGCTTGGCATCGTCGATCACCACGTTTTCCAGCACGGCACCGTGCTTGATGGCTTTCCAGATAACCGGTTCGTTCTTCTCGGACAGGTCGATGCACTTGGCATAGCAACCGCCTTCGATGTTGAACACCACGCCCTCGCCCCAGCCGTGTTCGTCGTCACCGATCAGGTAACGGCTTTCGTCGGCAGACAGGGTGGTCTTGCCGGTGCCGGACAGGCCGAAGAACAAGGTCACGTCGCCTGCTTCGCCAATGTTGGCGGCGCAGTGCATCGGCAATACGTCGGAGGCCGGCAGCAGGAAGTTCTGCACCGAGAACATGGCCTTTTTCATTTCACCGGCGTAACGCATGCCGGCGATCAGCACTTTTTTCTGGGCGAAGTTGAGGATCACACAACCGTCGGAGTTGGTGCCGTCACGCTCTGGCACGCATTCGAAGTTGGCCACGTTGAGCACTTGCCACTCTTCACGACCGGCCGGGTTGTACTGGGCCGGGTTGATGAACAGGCAACGACCGAACAGGTTCTGCCAGGCAGTCTGGGTGGTCATTTTCACGGCCAGGTAGTGGTCTTCGGAAGCACCTACATGCACGTGGGAGACAAAATGCTCTTGCGCGTTGTTGAACGCCTCGACGCGAGCCCACAGGGCATCGAACTTGTCGGCCGGGAACTTGCGGTTGATCGGGCCCCAGGCAATGGCGTCCTGGGTGGAAGGCTCTTCAACGATGAAACGGTCAACCGGAGAACGCCCGGTACGATGACCGGTTTCTACGACCAGCGCGCCAGTATCGGCAAGCACGCCTTCACCGCGCTGCAGGGCTTCTTTGACCAGATCGTCAACACTCAGATCGGTGTATACGGCGTTATTGGCTTGCGTCATGAGGTTCCCCGTCGGCCTATGGCCGAGTGCTCCAAACGTTTTGTAGTAGAAAGTTGCGCACTACTACCGCGAAAAAAGTGGGCCGGATTATGCCAGAAAAGCCCAAAAAGAGTAGGGCCCTCCCGTCAGAACGCCTCTAATCCGGCATTCGACAGGTAATTTACCTGTGCTTAAACGTTTTAGTGGCGGGTGTCGGAAGGGGTGTCGATACCTGCTCCGGCGAATAATTGGGCTACATCCGCGGCATCGAACAAATAACGCTCGTTGCAGAACTGGCAGTCGATCTCGATATGGCCGCCGTGTTCCACCACCAGGTTTTGCGCATCTTCCAGCCCAAGGCTGACCAAGGCATTGGCCGAACGCTCGCGCGAGCAACTGCAATTGAAGCGCAGCCCCTGTTCATCGAACAGGCGCACGGCCTCTTCGTGATACAGGCGGTGCAGGATGGTTTCGTTGTCCAGGCCCAGCAGCTCTTCGGCCTTCAATGTGTCGGCCAGGGCGATGATATGCCGCCAGCTTTCAGCGCGATCATCGTCATCCTTGATGCGGTCAGCCGGCAGTTGTTGCACCAGCAAGCCACGGGCGCGCTTGCCGTCTGCGTTAAGCCAGAACTTGGTGCCCACTTGCTGGGACATCACGAAGTAGTTGGTGAAGCATTCCGACAGGGTTTTGCCATCGAGGTCGACGATGCCCTGGTAGCGCTGGCCTTCGGTCGGGTCGACGGTAAGGGCCAGTACGCCGTTGGGCATCAGGTCGGCCAGGGTGGCGTCCGCAGCGATCTGGTCCGCGTCATATCGGGCCAGGCCGCGGATTTCGCGCTCGCTGGAGCACTCGATCATCAGCATGGGGATAGGCCCTTCGGAGCGAGCCTGCAAGATCAGCAGGCCGTCGAACTTCATCGTGCCAACCAGCAGCGCCGCAGCGGCCATCAGCTCGCCGAGCAACTGCGCGACCGGCTCCGGATAGGCATGTTTAGCGAGGACTTCGGCATAGCTGCGCTCCAACGAGACCATCTCGCCGCGGGCGTCGCTCTCATCGAAGATAAAGCGTTGGGTGAAGTCGGTATCCGGTAGATCGGTCATAGGTCTGGGTATCTGAAGTGATGACAAAATGATTACAAGGTTTATAAAATTAAACGCTTTAGCACCATGTTGGTGCGACTTCTCCTGAAAACAAGGAGCTTAATAGAGCGATGAGGGACAGTTTATGAACAATCCGGGTTTGTTCCAAGCCAACTGGAACCTCCGGCGATGGGCTCTTTGCAATCTACTCGCTATCGGGCTGCTGTGTTTTTGGCTGTGGCCCACGGGCCAGATGCTCTGTGTAATTTTCGACGAGTGGCTGTTTCATCTGCTCAATGACCCGCTGGCGACCAGCTCGACCTGGCTGCATGTGTGGGCCGTGGCCAGCCTGCGGCCATTTGATGCGGTGGTCGGCGTGATTTTGCTGGCGTTACTGATTCGCGGCGATTGGGTGTTCAAGGCTGTGCAGGTGCGCCAGGCGTTTTTTGGTTTTCTAGGCATTCTGCTGCTGTTGCTGTTTATTCGCATGCTGTTCTCCAAGCTCGCAGCCCAGATGGGCTGGCAGCACAGTAGCCCGTCGATGGTAATCAGCGGCGCGATTCAAATGAGTGATTTTTTCCCTGGGCTGGAAAAAACCTGGGAATTGAAGGACCGCTCAAGCCAAAGCTTCCCCGGCGATCACGCTTCGGTGCTGTTGATCTGGGGCATGTTCATGACGGTGTTTGCCAAGCGCGTCAGCCAGGTGCTGGTGATCTGGGGCCTGGCGCTGTTGTTTATGACGCCGCGACTGGTTGCTGGCGCGCATTGGGGCCAGGACGATTATATCGGTGGGGTGCTGCTGGCGCTGTTGGCGCTTGGGTGGGGGTATTACACGCCGTTTGCCGCGAAGGTGTCGGGGTTCCTGTTACGGGTAACTGCGCCGGTGTTCAGGTTGCTGGGCAAACTGCCGGTGATCGGGCGATTGAGCGTCATACGCACCGCTCCTTAAATGCGCGGGTTAAATGTGGGAGGGGGCTTGCTCCCGATTTGCAGTGGCTCAGTCGCAAGTGTATTGGCTGACACTCTGCTATCGGAAGCAAGCCCCCTCTCACATTTTGATCTCCTTCAAGCTGGAGACTTGTGTCATCAATCGTCGTTGCCACTGCCGCGGAACTTGAATAGATCGCGGCGCTGCTTCTTGCTTGGCTTGCCATCGGTGGTCATACCAGTCGCTCCAGCCTTGCGCATGGCCGCTGCGTTTTCGCGCTTGGCGATACTCGCTTCGGTCTCGGTGTACAGCGCCTGCGCTTCGGGTGCACCACGGCGCACGGCAGAAAGCGCCTGCACCACAACAGTCTTTTCATCAAAACCTGTACGAACCTGAAACTCATCACCGATACGCGGCTCTTTGCCCGGCTTGCAGCGCTCACCTCGATGGTGCACCTTGCCACTCTCGATAGCGGCCTTGGCCAGGGCACGAGTTTTATAGAAGCGCGCCGCCCACAACCACTTGTCCAGCCGGACCTTTTCTTCCTCTTCCTGTTTTTGAGCCACTTGAATTCCTCGCTCTGAAAAATGTCGCAACTTTACCGTTGAAACCCTTCGACGCATAAACCCCAAGGCTCACCTAAGATACGCCAGGTAGTACCCTGATTTCGCGAGGATCCGCTGTGACCGACTTTCCCGCTTCACTCACCTCGCCTGACCAGCGGTGCGTGGGTTGCCAGCAAAGCGAGCCCCTGGGCTTTGATTTCGCTTTCGCCTACCAGCCTATCGTAGACCTTCGGGATCACTCTATTTTTGCCCATGAAGCCCTGGTGCGGGGCACACACGGCGAAGGCGCGCTGTCGGTGCTGGAGCGGGTCAATAAAAGCAACCGGTATCGCTTCGACCAGCGCTGCCGCACCCAGGCTATTGCCGGGGCTTCGGCCCTGGGAATGCAAACCCGCCTGTCCATCAATTTCATGCCCAATGCCGTGTACCGGCCTGAGCTGTGCATTCGCAGCACCCTGGAGGCGGCGCGGGCGCATAACTTTCCTTTGGACCGGTTGATTTTCGAGACCCTGGAACACGAGCACGTAGATAACTATCGCCATTTGACCAATATTCTGCGTGAATACCGCGAATTCGGCTTCATGACCGCCATCGACGATTTCGGCGCGGGCTATTCGGGGCTGAATCTGCTGGCCGATTTCCAACCTGATTTGATCAAGCTCGACATGGCGCTGATCCGCGATGTCGACCAGGACCGTGTCCGCCAAGTGATCATCCAGGGGATTGTCACAATCTGTGAGCAGTTGGGGGTTACTGTCATCGCCGAAGGTATCGAAAGTGCCGGCGAGCGCGACTTCCTGTTCGACTGTGGAGTATTTCTGATGCAGGGCTACTGGTTCGCCAGGCCCGCATTCAAAGCCCTGGCCGAGGTCTCTCCTCAGGCATGGGCGAATTAACCGGTTACCCATATTGAAGACATTTGACCATTTGACCGTTGTGGGTCTGCGTGAGTGGGTGGCACTACCCGACCTGGGAGTGGCTGGCCTGCGCGCGAAGATCGACACCGGTGCCAGCACCTCAAGCCTGCACGCCACCGATATCGAGCCCTTCGAGCGCGACGGTGAACAGTGGGTGCGCTTTACCGCACACCTTGGCAGCGTGGTGCAGTTGCGTCACCGCCGCTGCGAAGCGCCCCTGGTGACGATGAAAACCATCAAGAGCTCCAACGGTCATGCGCAGGTGCGCTATGTGATCAGTACCACCCTGGCGCTGGGCGATAGGGTGTGGCGGGTGGAGTTCACCCTCGCCTGCCGCAAGGCCATGCGCTATCGCCTGCTGCTGGGTTCCAAAGCCTTGATTGACGGCCAATTGGTGGTCAGCCCCGGCGTCAAGTACGTTCAAGACAAGCCGGTGTTCCCGGTCTCCACTATTTCTGCCCCAGGTGCTGCATGAAGATTGCTGTGCTGTCGCGAAACCCGCGTCTGTATTCCACCCGCCGCCTGGTCGAGGCCGGCACCGAACGTGGCCATGAAATGGTGGTGATCGACACGTTGCGTGCCTACATGAACATTGCCAGCCACAAACCGCAGATCCACTACCGGGGCAAACCGCTGGAAGGCTTCGATGCGGTGATCCCGCGCATCGGCGCATCGGTAACGTTTTATGGCTGCGCGGTATTGCGCCAGTTTGAAATGATGGGGGTGTTCCCCCTGAATGAATCCGTGGCCATTGCACGCTCGCGGGACAAGCTGCGTTCGCTGCAACTGCTGTCGCGCCGGGGCATCGGCCTGCCGGTGACCGGGTTTGCCCACTCCCCGGATGACATCCCCGACCTCATCGAGATGGTCAATGGCGCGCCACTGGTAATCAAGGTGCTGGAGGGCACCCAGGGCATTGGTGTGGTGCTGTGTGAAACCGCAACGGCAGCGGAGTCGGTGATCGAGGCATTTATGGGCCTCAAGCAGAACATCATGGTGCAGGAATACATCAAGGAAGCCGGCGGTGCGGATATCCGCTGCTTCGTGGTGGGCGACAAGGTGATTGCAGCCATGAAGCGCCAGGCCAAGCCCGGTGAGTTCCGCTCCAACCTGCACCGTGGCGGCAGCGCCAGCCTGATCAAGATCACCCCGGAAGAACGCATGACTGCGCTGCGGGCAGCCAAGGTGATGGGTTTGAGTGTGGCGGGCGTGGATATCCTGCGTTCCAACCATGGGCCGCTGGTGATGGAGGTGAACTCATCGCCGGGCCTGGAAGGGATAGAGACCACCACCGGCAAGGATGTGGCAGGGATCATCATTCAGCACCTGGAGAAGAACGGCGGGCCGAATATGACTCGGACCAAGGGCAAAGGCTAAAAACCTATTTAGGCCCGACATAAAACCAATGTGAGAGGGGGCTTGCCCCCTCCCACATTTGATTTATATCACCAGTCAGACCGCATCTCTAGGCAACATCAGCCCAAGCGGCAAGCGCACCCGCGCCTCCAACCCGCCCTCTTCCCGGTTGCGCAACTCAACATTGCCGCCATGCATCGAGGCAATTCGCCGCACAATCGCCAGGCCCAAGCCCGTGCCCTTGCCGCCCCGGGCTCGGTCGCCGCGAGTGAAGGGGTTGAAGATGCCCTCAAGCTCGGCAGGGTCGATCCCCGCGCCCCGGTCCATCACACTCAGCACTACGTAAGGGGCAGTACTGTCACCAGAGACATACGCCGCCACTTCCACATCGGAACCGGCATGATGCAAGGCATTGCCGATCAGGTTGTTCAGCAGGCGCTTCATCGACACCCGGCGCAATGCGAATGGCTGGATCGGCTCCAGACGCATACGCACCTGCTCGCCGTTCTGGTTATAGGGCGCAACCACCTCACGCACCAGGTCCGTCAGGTCGACTTCTTCCACCACCTCATCACGCCCATCGCGGATGAACGCCAGGAACTGGTCGAGAATGGCGTCCATGTCCTCGATGTCACGGACCATGTCATCGGTCAGGTCGGTATGGTCGCCCATCAACTCCAGGGACAAGCGCAGTCGCGTCAACGGCGTACGCAAGTCATGGGACACCCCCGCCAGCATCAGCTCCCGCTCGCGCCCAGCCTGTTCGACATCTTCCGCCATCTGGTTGAAGGCGCCGTACACCTCGGTCATTTCACTGGGCGTGTCGCTGACCGGCAGGCGCACGCTGCGCCCCTGGCCTAATTGGCGGGCGGCAAATACCAGGCGCTTGAGGGGTTGGTTGAGCTGACGGACGAAAATCCACGCGGACGCCGTTGAAAGCAAGCCAATGGCCAGGAACCACCCCAGCACGTTCCAGATTTTCTGCCCGCGCAGCGGGTGCGGGTATAGCGGAACCTTGATCCAGGCATCCCCGAGGCTCGGCGCTCGTACCCACAGTGCAGGCGAAACATGCATACGCAGGCGCACCTCGGTGTCGGCTCCCAGTTCGGCCTGCATCTGGCGCTGGTAGATCTCGCTGTAAGGCCAATGTTGCTCGCCTTCCGGCACGCCGGCCCCATCAACCCGGGTCAAGGTCGACGCCTTGGCCACTTTTTCCCGGTTCTCAGGGTCTACCGCCCAATAACCACGCAACGTCAGGGCGACGCCATGGCTGTACTGCCGATCCACCAGCACGTCTTCGTTCATCAACAGATAAACCAGCGTAAGCGCCTTGGAAAACAGAACGACGATCAGCACCAGCCAAAGGGTGCGGGAAAAGAAACTTTGCGGGAACCACAGCGGGGTTTTCATAGATGAAAGCTGCACACCTTGCAGGAACGAACGGCGCTCGCAGAATTGCAGACGCCGGGCATCCCGTCGCCCCTCATGGAGTCAAACGTCAGGATACCCGCCCCTGCAAAACATCGGTCACTTGGTAGCGGTGCCATCCGGCACGAACACATAACCCACACCCCACACCGTCTGGATGTACCGCGGCTTGGACGGGTCCGGCTCGATCATCCGGCGCAGCCGGGAGATCTGCACATCGATGGAGCGCTCCAGAGCGTCCCACTCCCGGCCACGAGCCAGGTTCATTAGCTTGTCACGAGTCAGCGGCTGGCGAGCGTTCATCACCAAGGCCTTGAGCACCGCGAATTCGCCGGTGGTGAGCATGTGCACTTCTTCGCCGCGCTTGAGCTCACGGGTGGCCAGGGACAGCTCGTAGTCGCCAAAGGTGACACTTTCGTCTTCGCTGCCCGGCGCACCCGGCACAGGTGCTGCCTGGCGACGCAATACAGCCTTGACCCGCGCCATCAGCTCGTCAGGGTTGAACGGCTTGGCCAGGTAGTCGTCAGCGCCCAGTTCAAGGCCCTTGATACGACTCAGCTCATCGCCCTTGGCGGTGAGCATGATGATAGGAATCAGGTTGTTCGCACCGCGCAGGCGCTTGCACGCAGTGAGGCCGTCTTCGCCGGGCAACATCAGGTCGAGTACCACCAGGTTGAACACTTCACGCCCCAGCAGGCGATCCATCTGCTCGGTGTTCGGCACCGCGCGGGCACGGTAGCCCTTGGAGTTGAAGAACCGCTCCAGCAGGCTGCTCAGCCCCGGATCGTCATCAACGATGAGAATTTTTTCGCCTTCAGCAGTTTGTGCGGTGCTGCTCATTGGATGCTCCTCTTATCTCGGCGCGCATTATGGCGTAGCTGCCGTTATACGCACCGTGTGCATTGTTAGCAGATTTTTCATCTACTGCCAGCGAACCCACGCCCCTACCACCTGCGGCGCAGTAGCCCCCAAGGGCAGAACGCTGGTTATAATGCGGCGCCTCCGTGCAGGGCAACGTCAGGACGTTACCGTTTGCTGCCGGGCTTTTTTTTCCCGCTTGTCGTGAATTTTTCGATTTCGAGGGTCAACAGACAGCCTCTTGACCCAGGCAGCGGCGCCAGTCGGGCCGCTCAACCAGTCTTGCCGGGCCTTGTTTTACGGGCTGGCGAGCTGATTTTAAGAATTTCAGGTGGTTTTATGGACAGCATCAACAGCCGCATCGCCGAGGAACTCGGTGTACGCCCACAACAGGTCGAGGCGGCCGTCGCTCTACTGGATGAGGGCTCCACGGTGCCTTTCATCGCCCGTTACCGAAAAGAAGTGACCGGCAGCCTCGACGATACCCAGCTGCGGCACCTGGAAGAGCGCCTGCGCTACCTGCGAGAACTCGACGAACGGCGTATCAGCATCCTCGCCAGCATCGAGGAACAGGGCAAGTTGACCCCTCAACTGGAACGAGACATCAAGCTGGCGGACACCAAGACCCGCCTAGAAGACCTTTACCTGCCGTATAAACAGAAACGTCGTACAAAGGGTCAGATAGCCCTCGAAGCCGGCCTGGGCGATCTGGCTGATGGCCTGTTCAACGATCCGTCGCTGACGCCGGAAAGCGAAGCCGCCCGCTTCATTGACGCTGAAAAAGGCATCGCCGACATCAAGGCCGCCCTGGAAGGCGCCAAGTACATCCTCATGGAGCGCTTCGCCGAAAATGCCAGCCTCCTGGAAAAACTGCGTACCTACCTGAAGCAGGAAGCCATCCTCAGCGCCCGCGTCATCGCCGGCAAAGAGGAAGAAGGCGCCAAGTTCCGCGACTACTTCGAGCACGACGAACCGCTCAAAAGCATGCCGTCCCACCGCGCCCTGGCGATTTTCCGCGGCCGCAACGAAGGTATTCTCAGCTCCTCGCTGAAAGTCGGCGACGAGCTACCGGGCGCAATGCACCCCTGCGAAGGCATGATCGCGCAACAATTCGGCATCCAGAATCAGAACCGTCCTGCGGACAAGTGGCTCGGCGAAGTCGTGCGCTGGACCTGGAAGGTCAAGCTCTACACTCACCTGGAAACCGACCTGCTCGGCGAACTGCGCGACGGCGCCGAAACCGAGGCGATCAACGTGTTCGCCCACAACCTGCACGACCTGCTGCTGGCCGCACCGGCCGGCCCGCGTGCCACCCTGGGCCTTGACCCGGGCCTGCGTACCGGTTGCAAGGTCGCCGTGGTCGACGCCACCGGCAAGTTGCTGGACCACGCCACCGTGTACCCCCACGTGCCACATAACAAATGGGACCAGACCCTGGCGATCCTTGCCGCCCTGTGCGCCAAGCACGCGGTGGACCTGATCGCCATCGGCAACGGCACCGCCAGCCGTGAAACCGACAAGCTGGCCGCCGAACTGATCAAAAAATACCCAGCCATGAAGATGACCAAGGTCATGGTCTCCGAGGCAGGCGCTTCGGTGTACTCGGCGTCGGAGCTGGCCTCCAAGGAGTTCCCGGACCTCGACGTGTCGATCCGTGGCGCTGTTTCCATCGCCCGTCGCCTGCAAGACCCGTTGGCCGAGCTGGTGAAGATCGACCCTAAATCCATCGGTGTCGGCCAGTACCAGCACGACGTGTCGCAGCTGAAACTGGCACGCGGCCTGGATGCGGTGGTGGAAGACTGTGTAAACGCCGTCGGCGTGGACGTGAACACCGCCTCCGTGGCGCTGCTGGCGCGCATCTCCGGCCTCAACGCAA
The DNA here is from genome assembly GCF_036704165.1 of Pseudomonas khavaziana. Taxonomy (NCBI): domain Bacteria; kingdom Pseudomonadati; phylum Pseudomonadota; class Gammaproteobacteria; order Pseudomonadales; family Pseudomonadaceae; genus Pseudomonas; species Pseudomonas khavaziana. Next base: position 514,088 of record NZ_CP129946.1, on the reverse strand, counting down.
CCCTGGCGCAGAATATCGTCAGTCACCGCGACGAAAACGGCGCGTTCAAAACCCGCGCCGCGCTGAAAAAGGTCGCACGCCTGGGTGAAAAAACCTTTGAACAGGCTGCTGGTTTCCTACGCGTAATGAACGGCGACAACCCGCTGGACGCGTCTGCGGTTCACCCGGAAGCCTACCCATTGGTGCAACGTATTGCCGCCGAGACCGATCGCGATATCCGTTCGCTGATCGGCGATGCCGCGTTCCTCAAGCGCCTGGATCCAAAGAAGTACACCGACGAAACCTTTGGCGTGCCGACCATCACCGACATCCTGCAAGAACTGGAAAAACCTGGCCGCGATCCGCGTCCCGAGTTCAAGACCGCCGAGTTCCAGGACGGTGTCGAAGACCTCAAGGACCTGCAACCAGGCATGATCCTCGAAGGCGTGGTGACCAACGTGACCAACTTCGGCGCGTTTGTGGATATCGGTGTGCATCAGGACGGCTTGGTGCACATCTCCGCGCTTTCGGAGAAATTCATCAAGGACCCACGCGAAGCGGTGAAAGCCGGCGATGTGGTCAAGGTCAAGGTCATGGAAGTCGACATTCCGCGCAAGCGCGTTGGCCTGTCGATGCGCATGAGCGATACCCCTGGCGAGAAAATCGACGGCGCCCGTGGCGCGCGTCCGGGCTCGGCACCGCGCCAGTCGCAGAACAACGCGCCACGTAAGGAAACCGCGACGGCCGCACCGAGCAACAATGCCATGGCATCGCTGTTCGCCAACGCCAAACAGTTGAAGAAACGCTGATGCAAATCCCGGCCGGTTTGACCCAGAGCGCGTTCAGCGAACTGATCGGCTGCCGCCTCCAGCGCCTGGATGAGGGCGTTGCCGAGGTGGCCCTGGCCCTGGAGCCACACCTGCGCAACCGCGCAGGCAAGCTCCATGGCGGGGCGATTTTCAGCCTGGTGGACATTACGATGGGCCTGGCCTGTTCCAGCGCCCATGGGTTCGACCAGCAGAGCGCCACCATCGAATGCAAGATCAACTATATCCGTGCCGTGGAAGACGGTGAGGTGCTCTGCACCAGCCGGGTGATCCACGCCGGGCGGCGCACCTTGGTGGTCGAAGCCGACGTGTATCAAGGCGAAAGGCTTGTCGCAAAAGCGCAGGGCACCTTCGCTGTCCTATAGCTCCCCACCCTCGATTTGAGTTAATTTCGGCGCTGCAATAATAGCGTCGGAATTTTCTCGCTGCGCTGTAGCCCAATTCATTGAGTGAAGTAGGCATATTCAGAGCGGGTTAAATCGACTCAGAACCAGGCGATCACGCCAGTTTCAACTTCACCCTTGTAGACCGTCCTGCCCACCCCCATATTGGGGCGACTGACGCGTGAAGGAATCCAACTTGAGCGAACTTCTCAACCGCCGCCTGGCCCTGCTCGGCAAGCGCGAACACCTCTCCCTGCTAGAGCAGTGCTTGCACGGCATCGAGCGTGAATGCCTGCGTGTCACCAGCGAGGGTCGCCTGGCGCAAACGCCGCACCCTGAAGCCCTGGGCGCTGCGTTGACCAACGAACAGATCACCACCGATTACTCGGAATCGCTGCTGGAGTTCATCACCCCAGCCCTGCCCGACCCGGCCGACACCTTGGGCAGCCTGGACAAGATCCATCGTTTTGCCTATAGCAAGCTGGGCAACGAGTACCTGTGGAGCCCCTCGATGCCGTGCCCGTTGCCGGCCGAGGAAGATATTCCGATTGCCTACTACGGCACCTCCAATATCGGCCAGCTCAAGTACGTGTACCGCAAGGGCCTGGCCCTGCGATACGGCAAGACCATGCAGTGCATCGCCGGCATCCACTACAACTTTTCCCTGCCCGAACAGCTGTGGCCGCTGCTCAAGGAAAGCGAAGGATTTATCGGCACCGACCGCGACTACCAATCCACGGCCTATATCGCGCTGATTCGTAATTTCCGTCGCTACAGCTGGTTGCTGATGTACCTGTTCGGTGCATCACCGGCCTTGGACGCCGGCTTCCTGCGCGGGCGTTCGCACCAGCTGGAAGTGCTCGACGCCGATACCCTGTACCTGCCCTACGCCACCAGCCTGCGCATGAGCGACCTGGGTTACCAGAGCAATGCCCAGGCCGGCCTGACGCCCTGCTACAACGACTTGGCCAGCTACACCGACAGCCTGCGCGAAGCGGTGGCAACGCCCTACGCGCCCTATGTTGAAGTGGGCACGCATAAGGATGGTGAGTGGGTCCAGCTCAACACCAACATCCTGCAGATCGAAAACGAGTACTACTCCAACATCCGTCCCAAGCGCGTGACCTACACCGGCGAGCGGCCGATCCAGGCGCTAATGGCCCGTGGTATCCAGTACATCGAAGTACGCTGCCTGGATATCAACCCGTTCCTGCCGATGGGTATCGACCTGCCGGAATCACGTTTCCTCGACGCGTTCCTGCTGTACTGCGCACTGAACGACAGCCCGCTGTTTGCCAATAACGAGTGCGGTAATGCCACGTCCAACTTCCTCAGCGTGGTCAAGGAAGGTCGCCGTCCGGGCCTGCAATTGCAGCGTGAAGGCCAGGCGGTGGACATGAAGGAGTGGGCTGCCGAGTTGCTGGAGAAGATCGCCCCGTTGGCGGCCTTGCTTGATGAGAGCCACGGCATCACCGAACACAGCGAGGCGCTGGACGCCCAGTTGGCCAAGGTCAAGGATTCGTCCCTGACGCCCTCGGCCCAGGTGCTGGCGGCGATGGCCGAGCGCAAGGAGAGTTTTGCGCAATTCTCCCTGCATCAGAGCGAGGTGCATGCCGAGTACTTCCGCAAAGAACCTTTGGCGGCTGAGGAACAAGCGCGCTTCGAAGAGCAGGCCCGCACGTCGCTGGCACAGCAGGCGGAGCTGGAGCAGAACGAAGTGGGCGATTTCGATGTGTTTGTCGGGTCGTACCAGGCCAGTATCCTCGCCATCAGCAACTGATGGCTTGTGTGGGAGGGGGCTTGCTCCCGATGGCGGTCTTTCAGTCAATCATCCAGTGACTGTCATTCCGCTATCGGGAGCAAGCCCCCTCCCACATTGGTCCCTCGCATGCGCAGAATTTGCTTCATAAGCTAATTCGAAAAAGTTATTTATTTTAGAATTCTTAGATCATTTAGTCTCCTCACACGCCGACCCTCGGCCGCCTGATTGAGGAGCTTCCCCTTGAAACTGCTGACCCCTCTGCGCCTGTTGGCCGCGTTGTCCCTGGCCGGTGCCAGCCTGTTTGCCCAGGCGGCAGACGTGACCATTGCGTACCAGACCACCGTCGACCCGGCCAAAGTCGCCCAAGCCGACGGTGCCTATGAAAAAGCCACCCACGCCAAGATCGACTGGCGCAAATTCGACAATGGCGCCGACATCATTGCCGCCATCGCCTCCGGCGACGTGCAGATCGGCTATCTCGGTTCCAGCCCGCTGACCGCCGCGATAACCCGTAAGGTGCCGGTGCAAACCTTCCTGGTCGCCACCCAGATCGGCGGCGCCGAAGCACTGGTGGCGCGTAACGGTTCGGGGATCAACAGCCCCCAGGACCTGATCGGCAAAAAGATCGCCGTGCCCTTCGTTTCCACCGGCCACTACAGCCTGCTGGCGGCACTGAAGCACTGGAACATTGACCCGGCCAAAGTCACCATCCTCAACCTCGCCCCTCCGGCCATCATCGCCGCCTGGAAGCGCGGTGATATCGACGCCACCTACGTGTGGGACCCCGCCCTGGGCGTAGCCAAGGAAAACGGCCAGGTGCTGATCACCTCCGGCGAGCTGGCCAAGTTCGGCGCGCCGACTTTCGATGCCTGGATTGTGCGCAAAGACTTCGCCGAGAAGCATCCGGAAATCGTCACCGCCTTCGCCAAGGTCACCCTGGATGCCTACGCCGCCTACCGCAAAGACCCACAAGCCTGGCTCGCCGACACAGGCAATGTCGACAAACTGGTGAAACTCTCCGGCGCCAAGCCCAGCGATATCCCCTTGCTGCTGCAAGGCAACGTCTACCCGCTGGCCGCTGACCAGGTCACCCTGCTGGGCGCACCGACCACCCAGGCCGTCACCGACACCGCTGCGTTCCTCAAGGAACAAGGCAAGGTCGACGCCGTGCTGCCGGACTACGCCCCTTACGTCAGCGCCCAGTTCATCACCCACTGATTCAGGAGTTGATCGCGATGGCCTTGCTACAACTGGAGCGCATCAGCGCACAGTACCCAGGCGCCCCGGAACCGGTACTGTCTGACATATCCCTGGACCTCGGGCCCCAGCAACTGCTGGTCGCCCTCGGCCCGTCCGGCAGTGGCAAGACTTCACTGCTGAACCTGATCGCCGGTTTCGTCGAACCGTCTGCCGGGCGCATCACCCTTGACGGCGTGCCGGTCAAAGGCCCCAGCGCCGAACGCGGCGTGGTGTTCCAGGACGATGCCTTGCTGCCCTGGCAAGACGTGCTCGCCAATGTGGCTTTCGGCCTCGAACTGGCCGGCGTGCCCAAGGCGCAGCGCGAAGTTCGCGCCCGCGAAATGCTCGCCCTGGTGGACCTGGCCGGTTTCGACAGCCGCCGCATCTGGCAACTCTCCGGCGGCCAGAAGCAACGCGTCGGCCTGGCCCGTGCCTTGGCGGCAGACCCGCGGGTATTGCTGATGGACGAGCCCTTCGGCGCCCTGGATGCCTTCACCCGCGAACAGATGCAAGAGCTGCTGCTGCAAGTCTGGCGGCGCACCGCCAAGCCGGTATTGCTGATTACCCATGACATTGAAGAAGCGGTGTTCCTCGCCACGGACTTGATCCTGCTGGCACCCAACCCCGGCCAGATCGTCGAACGCCTGCAGCTGGATTTCGGCCAACGCTATGCCGCCGGGGAGTCGGCGCGGGCGATCAAGTCCGACCCGCGCTTTATCGAAACCCGCGAGCACGTATTGGGCAAGGTGTTCTCCCAACGGCAGGTGTACGCATGAGCAGCTACGAACTTCCCGCCACGGCCAGCAAGCGGGTGGCGCACGCCACTATCCCGGTACGCCGCAGCCTGAGCACGCGTTGGATCAGCGTCCTGACCCTGGTCGCCCTGCTCGCCCTCTGGTGGGCGGTGACCGCCACGGGCTTGATCGAACCTCTGTTCCTGCCGCCACCATCCGCCGTGTTGCAAAAAGGCTGGCTGCTGGCGACCACCGGCTACATGGATTCCACCTTGTGGCAGCACCTGGGCGCGAGCCTCAGCCGTATCGGCCTGGGCCTGGGCTTTGCGGTGCTGACCGCCGTACCGGTGGGGATTGCCATCGGTGCCAACCGTATCGCCCGTGGCATTCTCGATCCGCTGATCGAGTTCTACCGGCCGATTCCGCCCCTGGCCTATCTGCCGCTGATCGTGATCTGGTGCGGCATCGGCGAGCTGTCCAAGGTGCTGCTGATCTACCTGGCGATCTTCGCCCCGATTGCCATCGCCACTGCAACCGGCGTGCGCACCGTCGACCCGGCCAAACTACGTGCCGCGCAGTCATTGGGTGCCACCCGTGCACAACTGATTCGCCATGTGATCCTGCCCAGCGCCTTGCCCGACATCCTCACCGGGGTGCGTATCGGCCTGGGTGTGGGGTGGTCGACCCTGGTCGCCGCCGAGCTGATTGCAGCCACCAGCGGCCTGGGTTTCATGGTGCAGTCGGCGGCGCAGTTTTTGGTCACCGATGTGGTGGTGCTGGGGATCCTGGTCATCGCACTGATCGCCTTTGCCATGGAAATGGGCCTGCGCGCCCTGCAGCGTAAATTAGTGCCATGGCACGGCCAGGCACACTAAGTGATGAGAACTCAATTGAGCAGCCTGACCGTTACCCCATTAAGCACCGCCCTGGGCGCCCAGATCAGTGGCGTCGATATCACCCAGCCGCTGAGCGAGGCACATCGCGATGCCATCGAGCAGGCGCTGCTCAGCCACTCGGTGCTGTTCTTCCGGGACCAGGCGATCACCCCGCAGCAACAAGCGCGGTTCGCAGCGCACTTCGGCGACCTGCATATCCACCCGATCTACCCCAACGTGCCGGAACAGCCCGAAGTGCTGATCCTCGACACCGCCGTCACCGACGTGCGCGACAACGCGGTGTGGCACACCGACGTGACCTTCCTGCCGACGCCGGCCCTGGGCGCGGTGCTCAGCGCCAAGCTATTGCCGGCGTTCGGGGGCGATACCTTGTGGGCCAGTGGTATTGCGGCGTACGAAGCCTTGTCCGAGCCATTGAAAGTACTGCTGACTGGGTTGACCGCCACCCACGACTTCACCAAGTCCTTCCCGCTGGAGCGCTTCGGCAATAGCGCCGAAGACCTGGCGCGCTGGGAACAAACCCGCCGGAAAAACCCACCGCTGTCGCACCCAGTGGTGCGCACGCATCCGGTGAGCGGGCGTAAGTCGCTGTTTGTGAGTGATGGTTTTACCACCAAGATCAATGAACTTGAGCCGGCGGAGAGTGAAGCAATCTTGAAATTCCTGTTTGCTCACGCGACACGCCCGGAGTTCACCCTCCGCTGGCGCTGGCAGGAAAATGACGTGGCGTTCTGGGATAACCGCGTGACCCAGCATTACGCGGTGGATGACTACCGGCCACAGCGGCGGGTGATGCACCGGGCGACGATTCTTGGGGATGTGCCGTTCTAGAGCCTGGCGAAGTACAAATGTGGGAGGGGGCTTGCTCCCGATAGCAACCTGTCAGTCACCTCTGTGCTGGCTGATTCACCGCTATCGGGAGCAAGCCCCCTCCCACATTTTTGACCCAGTTGTGTCAGTTATTCAGCGGTCGATGGCTTTTCCCACAAGTTGATCCCACCTTCCTGCGCAAACCGATCAATCTCCGCCAGTTCCTCAGCACTGAAGCTCAGGTTCTGCAACGCCCCGACATTCTCGATGATCTGCTCCGGCCGGCTGGCACCGATCAGCGCACTGGTCACCCGTGGATCCCGTAAGGTCCACGCCAGGGCCAATTGAGCCAGGCTCTGACCACGGCGCTTGGCGATTTCATTCAGTGCGCGCACGTGGGCGATGTTGGCTTCGGACAGGTGCTGGGCTTGTAGGGAGCCGCCACCCGGGCGGTTGACTCGTGCATCGGCCGGTACACCGTTGAGATATTTATCAGTGAGCAAGCCCTGGGCCAGCGGCGTGAAGGCGATCACCCCGGCACCGAGTTCTTCGGTGGTGTCGAGCAGGTCTTTTTCCACCCAGCGGTTGAGCAGGTTGTAGGCAGGCTGATGGATCAGCAGCGGCACTTTCCACTCGTTGAGCAAGGCTGCGATTTCGCGGGTCTTCACACCGGAGTAGGAGGAGATGCCGATATACAACGCCTTGCCCTGCTGCACGGCGGTGGCAAGGGCGCTGGCGGTTTCTTCCAGGGGTGTGTCGGGGTCGAAACGGTGGGAGTAGAAGATATCCACGTAGTCGAGGCCCAGGCGTTGCAGGCTCTGGTCCAGGCTCGCCAGGATGTATTTGCGCGAACCACCGCCCTGGCCGTACGGGCCGGGCCACATGTCCCAACCGGCCTTGCTGGAGATGATCAGTTCGTCGCGATAGTGCTTGAAGTCTTCGCGCAGCAAGCGGCCAAAGTTGATCTCGGCGCTGCCATAGGGCGGGCCGTAGTTGTTGGCCAGGTCGAAATGGTTGATGCCCAGGTCGAACGCCGTGCGCAGCAAGGCGCGCTGAGTGTCGATCGGGGTGCTGTCGCCAAAGTTGTGCCACAGCCCCAGGGACAGTGCTGGCAACACCAATCCACTGCGACCTACGCGGCGATAAGGAATAGATTCATAGCGGTTTTCGGCAGCAATGTACGTCATCGAATCCTCTCTTGAGCTTGGGCAAATAAGGCCTGGGAATATCAATATTCCCAGGCCTTTTAAGCAGCTGAATCGCTTAAGTCTGCCTCTTCCTTTTACAGCAAAGGCCTACTTGAGAGGAACGGTTTACCGCATATTACTCAGCGCACCAGATGCAGGAACTGCAGGTGCCGCTCGTACTGGTCGAGGATGTCATTGATGATCTGTTCCTTGGTGTAGCCCACCAGGTCGTAGTCCTGGCTGCCCTCGCTCAAATGCACTTCCGCCCGGTAATAGCGGCGGTTGTTGATCTCTTTGGAGCCCATGCCACCGCGGGCAAACGACGGCGTGAAGTAGCCACGCATCTGCACCTGGTAGATAAACGGATGCTCCTCGCCATGCCCGATTTCCAGGCTGACGCTGTCGTTGGAGGGGTCTGGCTGAGTGACCACATTCAGGCCCTTCTCGACAAACACCGCCGTCACTTCCTCGATGGCCGGGCGCACCGTCGATTCGAGGAAGCGATACACCTCATCGCGAGACGGGAAGTGCACGGCCTGGCTCAGGCGCTGGCGCCAACCGCCACGGCCTTTGCGCGAAGCCGAAATCGGCGCCAGGGAATGCAACTGGGCGATCTGCTTCTGCGACTCGAGGTAGAACGCCTTGTGCAGCCCCCACATCATCAGCAGCAGAATCAGCGAGAACGGCAGCGAGGTCAGTACCACCGCTGACTTGAGCGAATCGATGCTGCCGGCAAACAGCAAGGCACTGGTGACCAGCGCGGTCATCGCGCCCCAGAACACCCGCAGCCACTTCGGCCCGTCTTCATCGGCGTTGCCGCCTTTGGACGACAGGGTAGACAGCACCACCGTGCCGGAGTCCGCCGAGGTCACGAAGAACACGAAGCTGATAAACACCGTGACCGCGATGACGGTCTTGCTCCACGGGTAGGTTTCCAGCAGCAGGTAGAGGCTCATCGACGGATCATCGATAGCCGACTGACCCAATGCGACCATGCCATGGTTGAGCACCTGATCGATGGCGCTGTTACCGAAAATCGACATCCACGCCAGGGTAAAGCCCAGCGGGATCAGCAGCACGCCGAACACGAATTCACGGATGGTGCGGCCACGGGAAATACGTGCGATGAACAGGCCAACGAATGGCGACCATGCGATCCACCAGGCCCAATAGAACACCGTCCAGCCACCCAGCCAGTCACTCGGCTTGTCGTAGGCATACACATCGAAACTCTTGGTGGGCAATGCGCCCAGGTAGTCACCGATGTTCTGGATCAGGGTATTGAGCAGGTGCTGGGTCGGCCCGGCAAACAACACGAACAGCAGCAGCGCACAGGCCAGCAGCATGTTGATGTCGGACATCACCCGCACACCTTTGTCGACACCGGCCACGGCAACGATGATCGCCGCGCCCATCATCAGGGTGATCAGGCCCACCTGGATCCACTGGGTGTGGGCAATGCCAAACAGGTAGTCCAGGCCGGAGTTGAGGTGCAGCACGCCAAAGCCCATGTCGGCGCCCAGGCCGAACACCGTGGCGATGATGCCGAAGCCATCCACCGCATAGCCGATAGGACCATTGATACGCTTACCGATCAGCGGGTACAGCGCCGAACGCAATGCCAGCGGCAGGTTATGCCGGTAGGCGAAATACGCCAGGGCCATGCCGACAAAGGCGAACACGCCCCAGCCATGCAGGCCCCAGTGCAGGAACAGCACCTGCATGGCCTGGCGCGCCGCATCGGCGTTCATTGCCTCGCCTTGGGGCGGTTGCACCAAGTGCGTCAACGGCTCCGAGACGCAGAAGAAAAACAGCGTGATGCTGATACCGGCGGCGAACAGCATGCCGGCCCAGGACAGGTAACTGAATTCGGGCTCGTCGTGGTCGGCACCGAGTTTTATCTTGCCGTAGCCCGATAGCGCGGTGACCACCACGAAGACCAGATACAGGGTCATCGCCAGCATGTAGTACCAGCCGACCGTATTGGCCGCCCAGTTTTGCGCCGCCAGCAGCCAGGCGCCGGCCTGTTGCGGTATAGCGATGACGGTAATGCCAAACAGCAGGATAAAAGTCGCGGCAAAGTAGAAAACGGGCGCATTCATGCGCACCAGGCCGCTGGATGGGGTGGACGATGCACTCATGAACGATGCACCCCTGGGGTGTGGGATGTGGCTGTAAATAACGGACTCAGCAAAGGTAAGCCTCCTGTTGTGAGCGGGCAGCGAACCACCGGGTTTAACTTGAACGAACGTTCAAGTTAAACATGAATAGGCGGTCCGGGACTAATCGCATGGCTGAGTGGTAGATGATTCCTACACTAGCTCAAGGATTGGTATGACGGATCTAAATGACAAATCGTTCAGTGATAACGTGTGAATTTGAACATGCGATTAAACAATGTGGGAGGGGGCTTGCTCCCGATTACGGTGGGTCAGCTACAGATAAGCTGACTGACCCACCGCTATCGGGAGCAAGCCCCCTCCCACATTGGTTTTGTGTAGTGCCTGAGTGCGCGGTTACTTCTGCGCCCCATCATCATGCTGCAAGTTCGCCTGGGTGATATTCGCCCCCGCCGGTACGCTGCGGGTCAGCCACACATTACCGCCAATGGTCGAGCCCTTGCCGATGGTAATCCGCCCCAGGATCGTCGCCCCGGCATAAATCACCACGTCATCCTCAACGATCGGATGCCGCGGATGGCCTTTTTGCAACTGCCCATCCTCGTCCGCCGGGAAGCGCTTGGCGCCCAGTGTCACGGCCTGGTAGATACGCACCCGCTCGCCGATGATCGCGGTCTCGCCAATCACCACGCCCGTGCCGTGGTCGATAAAGAAGCTCGGGCCGATCTGCGCACCGGGGTGGATATCGATGCCGGTGGCCGAGTGGGCGATCTCCGCGCTGATCCGCGCCAGCAGCGGCAAACCGGCCCGGTATAGATGATGAGCCAGGCGATGGTGGATAACCGCCAGGATGCCCGGGTAGCACAGCAGCACTTCATCCACGCTGCGGGCAGCCGGGTCGCCGTGGTAGGCGGCGAGTACGTCGGTGTCCAACAGGCTGCGCAGGGACGGCAGCGCCAGGGCGAAATCCTGGATCAGGCGAATGGCCAGGGCATCGACTTCACCAGCATCCTCACCGCCCTGACGTGCGGCGTAGCGCAACTCCAGGCGCGCCTGGGCAAGCAAGGCATTGAGCGCCACATCGAGGGTGTGCCCTACATAGAAATCTTCGCTTTCTTCGCGCAGGTCCACCGGGCCCAGGCGCATGGGGAACAGCGCACCACACAAGGCTTCAAGGATCTGCGCCACTGCCTCGCGGGACGGCAATTCGCGGCCACCATGCTCGCCACTCAAGCGCCCGTTGCGCGTTCGCCACTGGTCGCGGGCGCCGCGCAGCTGGCTGACGATGGTCTGCAATTGCCAATGACTGGAACGCTCACTCACGGTATTCACTCCTGACGAAATGGCCATCACTTTACGGTATGGACCTGGCGGCGCTTAAGAACCAATGGTATGAGACTAAGAACTATTGTTCATAAGCAATTGGCGGTTGCCCGATGAAAAGTGCCTGCCTATAGTCCCCCACATCACTCAGTCACCGTGCGTAGCCATGATCAAACAACAGCTTGACCGTTTTAACCGTCTGGAACTGCTGGGCGGTGCTACCGCTTTGGAAAAGCTCGAGCGGCTGTCGGCCTGGCTGGGCAGGGACATTTACGTCAAACGCGATGACACCACACCGTTGGCCATGGGCGGCAACAAGCTGCGCAAACTCGAATACCTGGCAGCCGACGCCATCGCCCAGGGCGCAGACACCCTGGTCACCGCCGGCGCCATCCAATCCAATCACGTACGCCAGACCGCCGCGCTGGCGGCCAAGCTGGGCCTGGGTTGCGTGGCCCTGCTGGAAAACCCCACCGGCACCGATAACATCAATTACCTGGGCAATGGCAACCGCCTGCTGCTGGACCTGTTCGACGCCAAAGTGGAATTGGTGGAAAACCTCGACAACGCCGACGACCAACTCAACGCCCTCGCCGACCGCCTGCGCAGCAATGGCAAGAAACCGTACCTGGTGCCGATCGGCGGCTCCAATGCCCTCGGCGCTTTGGGCTATGTGCGTGCCGGGCTGGAGTTGGCCGCACAGATTGAAGACAGCGGCATTGAATTCGCCGCCGTAGTGCTCGCCTCGGGCAGCGCCGGGACCCACAGCGGCCTGGCCTTGGCCTTGAGCGAAGTGCTGCCGCAGTTGCCGGTGATCGGCATCACGGTGTCGCGCACCGAAGAAGCGCAGTTTCCCAAAGTACAGGGCCTGGCCGAACGCACCGCCGAGTTGCTCGGTATGGATATGCCCGAAGCCTTCAAGGTGACCTTGTGGGACGAGTATTTCGGCCCTCGGTATGGCGAGCCAAATGCCGGCACTCTATCTGCGATCAAACTTTTGGCCAGCCAGGAAGGTCTGCTGCTGGACCCGGTGTATACCGGCAAGGCCATGGCCGGTTTGCTGGACGGCATCGGGCGTCAGCGATTTGAGGACGGGCCGATTATTTTCCTGCATACCGGTGGGGCGCCGGCGTTGTTTGCCTACGACTGCGTATTTAATTGACTAAGCAGGATTAAAATGTAGGAGGGGCTTGCTCCCGATAGGGGAGTATCAGTTTATGCCTGTATCACTGACCCACCGCTATCGGGAGCAAGCCCCCTCCCACGTTAGACCTAATTCATATTCAAAAAAAGAATATAAATTGGCATTTTTATTATTTTCAAGTCTTAAAAACCCGCTTTATCATCGCGCCGCAGAAGAAGACGCACACCGCGCTTTAAGGCAGGATACGACAACCGCGTCACCTGCTTCGCTCACCATAAAAACACAGGGGCTCTCCATGACTATTTCTGTATTGCGTCGCACGCTACTGGTTGGCACATTGGGCCTGGCGCTTGGCGCTGGCTGGCTGGGCCAGGCGGTTGCCGGCGAACAGCTGGGCAACATCAAGAAAGCCGGCGAGATCAAGATCGGCCTGGAAGGCACCTACCCACCCTTCAGCTTCGTCGATGAAAGCGGCAAGCTCAGCGGGTTCGAGGTGGAGTTGTCCGAAGCCCTGGCCAAGGAGTTGGGCGTCAAGGTCAAGCTACAGGCCACCCCGTGGGACGGCATCCTCGCCGCCCTGGAATCCAAGCGCCTGGACGCCGTGGTCAACCAAGTGACCATCTCCGAAGAGCGCAAGAAAAAGTACGACTTCTCCAAGCCCTACACCGTTTCCGGTATCCAGGCGCTGACCCTGGCGAAGAACGTCGACACCATCAAGACTGCCGACGACCTGGCCGGCAAGAAAGTCGGCGTAGGCCTGGGCACCAACTACGAACAATGGCTCAAGGACAACCAGCCTAAAGCCATTATCAAGACCTATAACGATGACCCGACCAAGTTCCAGGACCTGCGCATCGGCCGTATCGACGCGATCCTGATCGACCGCCTGGCCGCCCTGGAGTACGCCAAGAAAGCCAAGGACACCGCCGCAGCCGGCAACGCCTTCTCACGCCAGGAATCCGGGATTGCCCTGCGCAAAGGCGAGCCTGAACTGCTCGACGCGGTGAACACGGCCCTCGACAAGCTGCGCGCCGACGGCACCTTGAAGAAGCTGTCCGAGAAGTACTTCAACGCTGACGTCACTCAATAATGGAAGCAGGTTTCCAACTCGCGCTGGACTCCGCGCCCTTTCTGCTCAAGGGCGCGTACTACACGGTAATCCTCAGCCTTGGCGGGATGTTTTTCGGCTTGCTGCTGGGCTTCGGCCTGGCGCTGATGCGCCTGTCGCGCTTCAAGTTGCTCAGCTGGACGGCCAGGGTCTACGTGTCGTTCTTTCGCGGCACGCCGTTGCTGGTGCAACTGTTCCTGATCTACTACGGCTTGCCGCAAGTGGGCATCGAGCTGGACCCGATCCCGGCTGCCATGATCGGCTTTTCGCTGAACATGGCCGCCTACGCCTGTGAAATCCTGCGGGCCGCCATCGCCTCCATCGAGCGTGGCCAGTGGGAAGCCGCCGCCAGTATTGGCATGACCCGTGCGCAGACCCTGCGCCGGGCCATTTTGCCGCAGGCCATGCGTACAGCCCTGCCGCCCCTGGGCAACAGCTTTATCTCGCTGGTCAAGGACACTGCGCTGGCCGCCACCATCCAGGTGCCAGAGCTGTTCCGCCAGGCCCAACTGGTGTCGGCGCGTACCTTCGAAATTTTCACCATGTATCTGTCCGCGGCCCTGATCTACTGGATCCTGGCGAGTATTCTGGCGCATCTGCAAAACCGTCTGGAAGACCGCGTCAACCGGCATGACCTGGAGTCTTGAAGCATGATCGTGGTTGAGAAACTGACCAAGCAATTCAACGGCCAGGTGGTGCTCAACGGCATCGACCTGGAGGTCAAGGCGGGCGAAGTGGTCGCCATCATCGGACCCAGCGGCTCCGGCAAGACCACCTTCCTGCGCTGCCTGAATTTCCTCGAAGAGCCCACCAGCGGCCGCATCAAGGTCGGTGACATAGAGATCGACAGCAGCAGGCCGCTCAACCAGCAACAGGGCCTGGTGCGGCGCCTGCGCCAGCATGTGGGCTTTGTGTTCCAGAACTTCAACCTATTCCCGCACCGCACCGCGCTGGAAAACGTCATCGAAGGGCCGATCGTGGTCAAGAAGATGCCGCGGGAAGCGGCGACCGAACTGGGGCGCAAGCTATTGGCCAGGGTCGGCCTGGCGGGCAAGGAAGCGTCCTACCCACGGCGGTTGTCCGGCGGCCAGCAACAGCGTGTGGCGATTGCCCGGGCGCTGGCCATGGAGCCGGAGGTGATCCTGTTCGACGAACCCACCTCGGCCCTTGACCCGGAACTGGTGGGCGAAGTGCTGGCGACCATCCGCAGCCTGGCCGAAGAAAACCGCACCATGGTCATCGTTACCCACGAGATGAGCTTTGCCCGGGATGTGGCCAACCGGGTGATTTTTTTCGACAAGGGCGTGATCGTCGAACAGGGCGAAGCCAAGGCGTTGTTCGCCAATCCCAGGGAAGAGCGAACCAGGCAGTTTCTGAGCAAATTCCTCGCCCACTGACCCACCCTCTGTAGGAGCGAGCTTGCTCGCGAAAAACGCCCAGGCAACTCGGTCAATCTGATTCACCGCGTTATCGTTGACGTTCTTCGCAAGCAAGCTCGCTCCTACAACGAGTTACCGCTCCAGCGCTTAAAATACCCCGCCGTAACAACCTTAAAGTCCCCCTCCCCGTCAGACTCTTCTGAATATCTTCAAAGCCGCCGTTTAGCCTTTTGCCTCCATTGACGCTCCGCGGCCAACCCTCTTATCTAGCGCCTTGAGGATTGGATCCTATCCCGGCTACTGACTGAATCGTTCCTTTCGAACCGCCTTGCGCCTGTGTGCCGGGAGCTCGGAACGATTGCTGCTGGCTGCATCAAGGAGATTACTGATGACACACACCCAAATCCCGGCCACGCTCACTGCCCCCAAATTGCCCCAGGCGATTGGAAGCGGCATCAGCGCCCTGGCCTCCACGCACTTGCAAGTAGACATTTCACCCTACCCTGGCATGGAAGAAGGCGACCTGATCGAACTGTTCTGGAATAACTGCTTCGCCGCTTCGCGCAAGGTGACCGCTGGCAAGATCGGCACGTTCACCCACCTGTGGGTACCGGAAAGCTTTGTGCAGGACGGCCCCGCGCGCGTCCACTACCAGGTCCTGCAGATCGGTCATGGGCCTATACGCTCTGCTGCGACCCTGGTGCGGGTCAAAACCAACTACCCCGGCGGCCTGCCCTCGTCTCTTCTGAACCACGAAAGGGGTGATGAAAACCAGAACCTCGCCCCCGTCGGCCTGCCTGAAACCATCCGCCGCTATGGCGTCAACAGCTGCCAGGTACGCCGCGGCATCCCGCTGACGATCGAGCCTTACTTGAACATGAGCACCGGAGACGCCATCACTCTGCGCTGGGGTGACGTACGCCTGGACCTGCCGAAAATCCAGGCCGGGAACGTAGGCCTGGCGGTACAGGTGTGGGTGCCCTCCCAGGTGATTATCGAAGCGGGCGACGACTGCCGGTTGGACGTCACCTACTGCATTCTTGATCGCGTCGGCAATAATTCCCGTTGGGCGCCCGCCCGCACTTTGCGCATCGCCGCCTGCGCGTCAGCAGCAACAACCCGCCCTGCCTCGCCCGCGCCAGGCTATCAACCACGTCGCTTCGGCTCACCTTGTGAACCGGGGTGACAGCCCTTCTATGCATATTCCTAAAAGTTAGTTTATTTAAAGAATTAACACGCTTAGGGTATATGCACCGGACCACCGGACATTCCTGATTTTTCAGTTTTTATTTCATTGAATGCGAGGTCGGTATGGTCAGAATTACCCCGGTGCATAACGCCAGGGCATTGCGTGCAGCCAAGGAGCGGCGCTGATGTCTAACTTGGCTCTAACACCCACCCAGAGTGATCTGGACGTAGCCCCCCTGCTGTTGCCGGCCACGGTTTTGCGCGACGACGCCCAGGCGTTGAGCGCCGCCCACGAGCTGGCCCAGGCTGCACGCTTGCAGGCCGCCAAGCGCGACCAGCAACGCAAGCTGCCGTGGGCACAGCTCGAACAATTCACCCGCAGCGGCTTGGGCAGTATTTCAATTCCCCGCGAATACGGTGGCCCGCAGGTGTCGTTCGTGACCCTGGCCGAAGTGTTCGCGATCATCAGCGCGGCCGACCCGGCCCTCGGGCAGATTCCGCAGAACCACTTCGGCATCCTGCATGTGTTGCAGAACACCGCCACCGAGCGCCAGAAAAAGCAGCTGTTCCAGAGCGTGCTCGACGGCTGGCGCATCGGCAACGGTGGCCCGGAACGTGGCACCAAAAACACCCTGGAACTCAAGGCGCGCCTCACGGCAGAAGGCGACGGGTTGGTGGTCAGCGGCCAGAAGTTCTATTCCACCGGCGCGCTGTTTGCCCACTGGGTCGCGATCAAGGCGCTGAACGATGACGGCAAGCAAGTCATGGCCTTCGTTCGGCGCGGCAGCGAAGGGCTGCGCATCGTCGATGACTGGTCGGGCTTTGGCCAACGCACCACCGCCAGCGGCACCGTCTTGCTCGACCGGGTGCGGGTCGACCCGGAGCTGGTTATCGACAACTGGCGCCTGGGCGAAAGCCCGAACATCCAGGGTGCCGTGTCGCAGTTGATCCAGGCCGCCATCGACGCCGGCATCGCCCGTGGTGCCCTGGACGACACCATAGCCTTCGTGCGTGAGCGTTCGCGCCCCTGGATCGACGCCAAGGTCGAACGGGCCAGCGACGACCTGTATGTGATCGCCGATATCGGCAGGTTGAAGATCGAACTGCACGCCGCCGAAGCGCTGCTGCGCAAGGCGGGCCAGGTGCTCGACGACGTCAGCGCCGCGCCAATCACCGCGCAATCTGCCGCGCGCGCGTCAATCGCGGTGGCCGAGGCGAAGGTGCTGACCACCGAAGTGTCGTTGCTGGTCACCGAGAAGCTCTTCGAACTGGCCGGCAGCCGCGCCACCCTCGCCGAATTCAACCTCGACCGTCACTGGCGCAACGCCCGGGTGCACACCCTGCACGACCCGGTGCGCTGGAAGTACCACGCTATCGGCGCCTATCGCTTGAACAGCATGTTACCGGCGCGCCACTCCTGGATTTAACCGACCAGAACACTTTTCCACGAGCTTCTGGAGAAACTCATGACCCTTTCTCACCCCGTCGCGGTTATCACCAGCGATGAACATGCCCTTATTGTCGCCAGTGATCTCGCTGAAGACTTGCGCCGTGACAGCGCCCAACGCGACCGTGAACGGCGTCTGCCGTTGCCCGAACTGGACGTGTTTTCCCGCTCCGGGCTATGGGGCATCAGCGTGCCCAAGGCCCACGGCGGCGCGGGCGTGTCCAACGTGACCCTGGCCAAGGTCATCGCGCTGATTGCCCAGGCCGATGGCTCCTTGGGCCAGATCCCGCAGAACCACTTCTACGCCCTCGAAGTGTTGCGCGTGAACGGCAGCCCCGAACAACAGCAGCGCCTGTACGCCGAGGTGCTGGCCGGCCAGCGCTTTGGCAACGCCTTGGCGGAGCTGGGTACCAAGACCGCCCATGACCGCGTGACCAGCCTCACCCGCGACGGCGATGGTTTTCGCATCAACGGGCGCAAGTTCTACGCCACTGGCGCTATCTATGCGCAACGCATTCCCACCTCGGTGGTGGATGAAAATGGCATCCAGCAGCTGGCCTTCGTGCCACGCGACAGCGCGGGCCTGACGGTGATCGACGACTGGAGCGGCTTCGGCCAGCGCACCACCGGCAGCGGTTCGGTGGTGTTCGACAATGTGTGGGTTGCGGCACAGGACGTGATCCCGTTCCAGAGCGCCTTCGAACGCCCGACCACCGTCGGCCCGCTGGCGCAGATCCTTCACGCGGCTATCGACACCGGCATCGCCCGCGCCGCCTTTGAAGATGCCTTGCACTTTGTGCGAACCAAGACCCGTCCCTGGATCGATTCCGGTAACGACAAAGCCACCGAAGATCCGCTGACCCTCAAAAGCTTCGGCCACCTGAGCATTCGCCTGCACGCTGCCGAGGCCTTGCTGGAGCGCTCCGGGGAATTCCTCGACCGCGCCCAGGCTGACAGCAATGCCCAGACCGTCGCCGCCGCATCCATCGCCGTGGCCGAAGCGCGCGCCTTGAGCACCGAGATTTCCCTGGCTGCCGGCAGTACCTTGTTCGAACTGGCCGGCAGCCAGGCGACGCTCGCCGAGCATGGCCTGGACCGCCACTGGCGCAACGCCCGGGTGCACACCCTGCACGACCCGGTGCGCTGGAAGTACCACGCCGTGGGCAACTACTACCTCAACGATGAAAACCCGCCGCTGCGGGGGACCATCTGATGAGCAAAAAGAAGATCCTGCTCAATGCCTTCAACATGAACTGCATCGGGCATATCAACCACGGTCTGTGGACTCACCCACGGGACAACTCGACCCAGTACAAGACCCTCGAATACTGGACCGAACTGGCGCAGATCCTCGAACGCGGGTTGTTCGATGGTTTGTTTATCGCCGACATCGTCGGTGTCTACGACGTGTATCAGAACTCGATTGACGTGCCGCTCAAGGAATCGATCCAACTGCCGGTCAACGACCCGTTGCTGCTGGTCTCGGCCATGGCCGCCGTCACCCGTAACCTGGGTTTTGGCCTGACCGCCAACCTCACCTACGAGCCGCCTTATCTGTTCGCCCGACGCATGTCCACGCTGGACCACCTGAGCCGTGGCCGAGTCGGCTGGAACATCGTCACCGGCTACCTCGACAGCGCGGCCAAGGCCATGGGCCTCTCCGAACAGGTCGAGCATGACCGGCGCTACGACCAGGCCGATGAGTATCTGGAAGTGCTGTACAAGCTTTGGGAAGGCAGCTGGGAAGACGACGCAGTGCTCAACGATCCACAGGCGCGGGTGTATGCGCAACCGGGCAAGGTGCACAAAGTCGAACACCACGGCGAGTTCTATCAGGTAGAGGGTTATCACCTCTGCGAGCCGTCGCCGCAGCGTACGCCGGTGCTGTTTCAGGCCGGCAGTTCCGAGCGTGGCTTGTTGTTCGCCGGGCGGCATGCCGAGTGCGTGTTTATCAGCGGGCAGAACAAGGCCTCAACCAAAATCCAGGTGGATAAGGTGCGCGCCAGCGCGGTGGAGGCGGGGCGCAAACCGGACGACATCAAGGTATTCATGGGCCTCAATGTGATCGTGGGCGCCACCGAAGAGTTGGCCTGGCGCAAGCACGCCGAGTACCTCAGCTATGCCAGCGCGGAAGCCGGCGTGGCGCATTTCTCGGCCTCGACGGCGATTGATTTCTCCCAATACGAACTGGACGAACCCATCCAGTACGTAAAGAGCAACGCAATCCAATCGGCTACCAAAAACCTGCAAAACAACGACTGGACCCGGCGCAAATTGCTCGACCAGCATGCCCTGGGTGGGCGCTATATCACCTTGGTGGGCTCGCCTGAACAGGTGGCGGATGAACTGGAATCCTGGATCAGCGCAACCGGGCTGGATGGTTTCAACCTGACGCGCATTGTGACGCCGGAGAGCTATGTGGATTTCATCGACATGGTGATACCGGAGTTGCAGCGGCGTGGCTCGTACAAGACCGAGTATGCGCAGGGCACGTTGCGGGAAAAAGTCTTCCACGGCACCGCTCGCTTACCCGAACAACACACCGGCTCCACCTACCGCCCCTGATCAAACATGTGGGAGGGGGCTTGCTCCCGATAGCAGTGGGTCAGACACAGCTGTATGCACTGACACTCCCCCATCGGGGGCAAGCCCCCTCCCACAGTTGACCCCGTGACTCTTACCAATACCTTATGACTGGAAATTGATTATGAAAAAGACCCTGCTCACCCACCCAGTCAAAGCACTGGCCCTGGCCTTCGGCTTATTCAGCTCGGCAGTATTCGCCGCCGATGCACCGTTGAAAATCGGCACTACCGCCGCCTTCGCCATCCCGCTGGAAGCGGCCGTGGAAGAAGCCGGCAAACAGGGCCTGAAAGTCGAGCTGGTGGAATTCACCGACTGGATCGCCCCCAACGTCAGCCTGGCAGCAGGCGATATTGACGTGAACTACTTCCAGCACATCCCCTTCCTAGAAAACGCCAAGGCCGCCGCCGGCTTTGACCTGGTGCCCTATGCCCCGGGCATCATCAACAACGTCGGGCTGTATTCGAAAAAGTACAAAAGCTTCAACGACCTGCCCGAAGGTGCCAGCGTGGCGATTGCCAACGACCCGATCAACAGCGGGCGCGGCCTGCAACTGCTGGCCAAGGCCGGATTGATCACCCTCAAGCCGGGGGTGGGCTACAAGGCCACCGAAGAAGATATCGTCAGCAACCCGAAAAAGATCAAGATCCTGCAAGTGGAAGCCGTGCAACTGGTGCGCGCCTATGACGATGCCGACCTGGTGCAGGGCTACCCGGCTTATATCCGCCTGTCCAAGACCTTCGATGCCGAGTCAGCGCTGCTGTTCGACGGCCTCGACCATCCGGAATACGTGATCCAGTTCGTCATCCAACCCAAGAGCAAAACCGACCCTCGGGTGATCAAGTTCGTCGACATCTACCAGCACTCGCCAGTGGTGCGTGCGGCGCTGGATAAATCCCTCGGCAAGCTCTACCAAGTCGGCTGGGAAGATAAGAAATGACCGCCGCCAACGCCCAACTGCGCGACCTGGGCCATGGGCCCAGCGACGCCGAGCAGACTGAACTACACCCGGACCTCAACCGCGCCCACGTGCGTTTTATCAACCTGGGCAAGACCTACGACGGCACGGTACACGCCCTGCAAGGCATCGACCTGGCGATCCAGCGTGGCGAAGTGTTCGGCATCATCGGCCGCAGCGGCGCCGGCAAGTCATCGCTGATCCGCACCATCAACCGCCTGGAGCAACCCAGCAGTGGGCGGGTGCTGATTGATCAAGTCGACATCGGCGGCTTCGACGAAGACCACCTGGTGGCGCTGCGGCGGCGCATCGGCATGATCTTCCAGCACTTCAACCTGATGTCGGCCAAGACCGTGTGGCAGAACGTCGAGTTGCCGCTCAAGGTTGCCGGCGTACCCAAGCCCCAACGTGAGCAAAAGGTGCGTGAGCTGTTGGAACTGGTGGGTTTGCAGGACAAGCACACCGCCTATCCGGCGCAGCTCTCTGGCGGGCAGAAACAGCGTGTTGGCATTGCCCGCGCGCTGGTGCATGACCCCGAGATTCTGCTGTGCGACGAAGCCACCTCGGCCCTTGACCCGGAAACCACTCAGTCGATCCTCGGCCTGCTGCGCGAAATCAACCAACGCCTGGGCCTGACCATCGTGCTGATCACCCATGAGATGGCCGTGATCCGTGAAATCTGCGACCGCGTGGTGGTGCTGGAACATGGGCATATCGTCGAGCAAGGCCCGGTGTGGCAAGTGTTCGGCACCCCCCTGCATGAGGTCAGCAAGACCCTGCTCGCACCGCTGCAACACGGCTTGCCGCCTGAATTGCAAAGCCGCCTGCAACCCACACAATCCTTGGCGGGCGCGGCGCTGGTGCTGCGCTTGCAATTCACCGGCAGCGATAGCGATGAGCCGGACCTCGCCGCCTTGTTCAGCGCCCTCGGCGGGCGCGTGCGCTTGTTGCAGGGCGGTGTGGAACGCATCCAGGGGCACGCCCTGGGGCAATTGCTGCTGGCGGTGAATGGCTCACCGCACAACGCCGAAGAACTGCGCAACCGCGCCAGCAATTGGGCGCAACAGGTGGAGGTGCTGGGTTATGTGGTTTGATCGTTTAGTGCAGGGCGCCATCGACACTCTGTTAATGGTCGGCGTGTCATCGCTGATCGCCTTGCTGGTAGGGATTCCCCTGGCAGTGTTCCTGGTCACCAGCGACAAGGGCGGCATCTATCAGGCGCCGGCCCTGAACCGCGTGCTGGGGGCGTTCGTGAACTTGTTCCGCTCCATTCCGTTCCTGATCCTGATGGTGGCGCTGATCCCCTTTACCCGCCTGATCGTCGGCACCACCTATGGCGTATGGGCGGCCGTGGTACCGCTGACCATCGCCGCCACGCCGTTCTTTGCACGCATCGCCGAAGTCAGCCTGCGCGAAGTCGACCACGGCCTGATCGAAGCCGCGCAGGCCATGGGCTGCCGACGCTGGCACATCATCTGGCACGTGCTGTTGCCCGAAGCGCTGCCGGGAATCGTCGGCGGCTTCACCATCACCCTGGTGACCATGATCAACTCATCGGCCATGGCCGGGGCAATTGGCGCCGGTGGCTTGGGCGACATTGCCTATCGTTATGGCTACCAGCGCTTTGACACGCAGATCATGCTCACGGTGATTGTGCTGCTGGTGGTCCTGGTGGCGGTGATCCAGTTGGGTGGTGATCGATTGGCGCGGGTGTTGAACAAGCGCTGAGGTCAGGGGCACTCATCCAATTGGGCCACGCTGGCATGGGGCACGAAGCTGACGGTTTGTTCCTTGGCCTGCCAGGGGCGCACGACATAACTGCCGTCCGAGTCGGCCATCACCCGCAGTTTCACGCTGCGCTGCGGGTGGGCGGCGTCTATCAGCACGCCGGGGACCTTGGCCCCGTCCGACCAACTCATCAGCGTACATACACGCCCTCCCGAAGCGAAACCTTGCAGCGGCAAGCCGCCCAATTTCGACCCGCTCGCGGGGATCAGTCCAAGGAAACAATGAGCGCAAAGGCCGCCAGTGATGCGAACGCCACCGGGTTCTTGTGATCGCGCATGCACACCACCAGGCAGGCGCCGCAGCCCCGGCGCCAGCACAGGCCAGCCAGAATTCGCCGGACAGCTCACCCAGGGCAACATGGGCGGGCCGGGCACGAATGATGATGCCGACATAGGCCAGCACTGCCACCATAATCGCCACGATCCAGCTGATGGTCAGCAAAGGCCCGGAGCAAACGCTGAATCCACTCGCCTATACCTGTTAACTCTGACAGTTGTTGGTTGTTTTCTGTGCGTATCTAATCAGACGGAATCTCTCACCAAGGATGGGCTGATGATGAAAATGCACTCTTTAGGGTTTGCGGGTTGTATTTTACTGAGCACGGTCAGTTTGACCGTCAACGCTGCCGCCTACACCAACCTAGGGCATGAAGCGGGAGCCCAATGCAAAACCTCCGGCATCAACGACAATGGTATCGCTGTTGGCAATTGCACGCCGGCCAGTGCCAGCGCCAACAACGTCCCTTGGTTAGCAGATACGAACACAGAGAACTCACAAGTAGCGCTCAAGCCATTGGTTGTTGGACAGCCTTGTCGCGCCCTCAATATCTCGAACGCCGGGTGGATCGGCGGTGCTTGCAAGAATGAAAATAATGTCAACACCGCCGTGATCTGGAACGCCACCACTCCAAACAGTATTCCGACAGCTCTCAAGCCGCTTCCTGGGGTAGTGCTGCCGCTGCGTGCCGCGGACGTAAAGACAATCATCATGGCGTCCAATCAACGCGGGGATATGGTTGGATGGAGTATCAGCAGTAATCAGGAGCTATCTACCGTCATATGGCTCGCAGGGGATGACACGCCTAAGCGGGTATTTTCTTCGCTGCTTGGACTGCTTGGTTACAACGATAAATGCGTTCCAGTGGGGGTCAGTGACAGCCTGTCGAATGGCTACCCCAGCATTGCCATGAACTGTCCCAGCACCAACGGCATCACAATTCCCCAAGTAGCTAAGGCTAACGTCACGACCTATACCATAAGCTCTTTACCCATAGCGACTGGAGCCAATCGTTGCTATGTCAAAGGACTCAATAACGCACTGCAATCGGTGGGTTACTGCGAGTACCCCGATACCGCCACCAACCCGGTCCGAACCGCAGCCTGGATGACGCCGACGACAGCGCCTCTGACCTTGACCCTTTCTATCAAGTCCAAAAATGCCGGACGCGCAATCAACAACGCGGGAATTGTGCTGGCATCACGACAGGACGACACCGGTAGAGTGAGCGACTTAACGTGGATTCCCCCAGCGGGGTTGGCGGGCATTCAGCTGATTCAGCCTCCGACGGGAGCGGTGTCGACCCAAGCGTTCGGTATCGCCGATAACAACACCGTCGCGCTCAACAGCGATGTTGATCAGTACATCACCGGCTGTATCTGGTACCCCGCAACCGGTGGAAACCCTGCGACCACCAACTGTCTCGCTTCGATAGGTGGAGGCAAAAAAAATTGGCTAGACACCTTCTCTCAAAGCGGAGGCTACGCAGGTGGCGTGAACATCAACAACACTCAGGACATGGATGCAGTAGCAGCGGGATTGCCCTGAGTGCATCAACACATAAGGCAGCAAACGCCACTTCATGCCAACGACATCTAACTTCAGGGAAAAACCATGTCAAAACTCATGACGTCGAACAGCCTTGCATCCGTTGCATTGTTATTTATGGTCGCTATAAGCGGTACTGCGGCAGGCACCCCGTCGCTGACAGGGGAGGTAATTTCTAAACTTGTTCTAGACGACGCCACCGCCTTCTCTTTTCAAATTGAACCTTGGCCTTTACCACCACCTGAAACGCGGAAGGTGGTAGGGCAATTTTGCTACCTATTTCCTTGTGATAAGGACGGTCCTAATTGGCACAATATTTACGAAGATTAGTTAAGCCTAGATTGTGGTAGCGGCCCAAGCATCGGATATAGTTGCTGTGTTCTCACTTGAAACAGCCCTATGAAACTCGAACCCGACGACCTCAACCAGATCACCGCCACCACCCTCGGCCATTACAACAAGGTGGCCGAAGACTTCCGCGAAGGCACCCGCGATCACGATGTGAGCCAGAACATCGACGCGCTGCTGCGGCACATCCAGGGCACGCCGCCATTTACCGTGCTGGATTTCGGCTGCGGGCCGGGGCGGGATTTGCAGACTTTTACGCGCATGGGGCATATCGCCGTGGGGCTGGATGGCTCTGAGCGTTTCGCGCAGATGGCGCGGGACGACAGTGGCTGCGAAGTGCTGCAGCAGGACTTTCTCAAGCTGGACCTGCCCGCCCAACGCTTCGATGGCGTGTTTGCCAATGCGGTGTTGTTTCATATCCCCAAGCAGGAACTGCCACGGGTTCTCAAGCAGTTGCATGACACATTGAAGCCCGGCGGCGTGCTGTTCAGCTCCAACCCAAGGGGCGAAAACCAGGAAGGCTGGAATGGGCCGCGATATGGGTCTTATCACGACCTGGAGGCGTGGCGGGCACTGCTGACTGAGGCGGGGTTTGAAGAGCTGGAGCATTACTACCGGCCGGCCGGGTTGCCTCGGGAACAGCAGCCTTGGTTGGCGAGTGTGTGGCGTAAACTTTAATGTTTTGTTGTTCGGTCTGGCGCCTTCGCGAGCAAGCCCGCTCCCACATTTGGAACGCATTCCCCTATGGGAGCGGGCTTGCTCGCGAAGGCCTCACAGACGCTACTGATTCACCTGATACACCACCGGCTCCTGGCCCTCCATCAGCACCGTGACACTGCGCCCGGCATATCCCTCTTTTTCCACCGCCGAGAAATTCGCCACCAGCCGCGTCCGATCTGCGAAGGTGGTTTGCTGCAACTGCTTGTCCACCGTCAGCCAACGGAAGCCAGTCATTTCCTGGGTCGCCAAGCGCTGATGCAGCGGTCGGAAAAACCGGTCCTGGCGTTGAATCACCGGCAAGCGCTCCTTAAGCGTTGCAGCACTCAGGTGATACAACGGCGGCACGTTATAGAGCAGTTGGGTCAACTCGTTCTGAACCCGCACATTGCTCAGCTTGAGGTTATCGAACATCCAGTGATGGGTGGTGATCACCGAACCGTGAAACACTGCCTGGTACAGCGGCAGGCGCATACTCGGCTCGAAATACAGCGTGCGAAACGGCTCTTTCAACGGCACCGGCTTGAAGAACGTTGTCGGTTGTTCCGGCGGGAACCAGTTGCCCAGATAGTGGGGCGACTGCTTGTCCTGGGTCATCTGCCGATCTCCCCAGCCTATGACCGGCGTTTGCATACCGTGAGCAAACAGGATGCCCTGGGCAGTGGTGGCGTTGCCGTCTTCGGAGCCGGCCGGCAACTTGAGCGAGTCGCCGAGCCAGCGGGACGCATCGATATTGCCCGCGGCGTTTTGCGCCTGGGTCATGGACGCGCCGTCCCGGTAGCTGTCGAACAGCATGCCGGTGGCATAGGCGTCGAGGAACCAGGCGTTGAAGCCGGCCTTGGCCTGCACGGCCCGCACCCGCGCCTCCAGTAACGGCCGCACGCAGCGGGGGTCGGTGTAGTGGCCGGACTGCTGGAAGCCGGCTTTCAGCTTGCCGTCCTTGAGCATGATTGCGCAGTTGCGGTAAGCCTGGTCGCCCTGGTGGGCCGTAGTCCAGTCCGGGTTCTCGGTCGCGGACAAAGCGGTTTCGTAGGAATCGTAGGGCGCGATCAGGAAGCCCGCGTCGACACCGGCGCGAATCGCTTCGGGATGCCAGAGGCCGCCTTCCCAGCCTTCGCCCAGAGTCAGCAGCAGGCGAGGCAGGCCGGCATCGCGCAGGCCTTGGATAGTCTTGCTGCCCCAGGTTTCAGGGCTGCCGCTCAAGGCCCCGGTGAATGCTACCGCCAGCTCCTGGCGTAGCTCGCCATAGCGGGCGGCGAGTCGCGTCATGTCTGGTTCCTCGACTTGCCACGCCTGGCGCGCCTGCTTGTTGATCGCGGCGTTAAGGCCACGCAGCAGCACCGTCTGCTCATAACGATTCAACGCCGTGGTCTGCGCCAGCACCTTGGCGGCCTCTTTATCCAACAAAGCGGCGAGTGCATGATCGCGCAGCCGCTTGACCAACTTCGGCCAATCACGCACATCTTCCAGGGCCAGCAGGTCATTGCCCCACAGGTAGGCATGGCTGGCACCCAGCAGTTTTTCGGCCTCGGGGGTCTGGCGCAGCTTGTCCGCCAACGGCTCATATTTGCCCTGCTCTACCAGCCACTGGCGGTAGCGCTTGGCTCCGGCCAACGGGTTGGCGTCGCCCAGGTGCAGGCGTAGCGTCATCGGTGTATTGGGATCCAGCGTGGTGAACTCATGGGCCAGGGACAGCGCCAGGCCATTGCCGTCCGCCTGCCATTCGAGGCGGTTGTTGTAGGGGTTGGTCAACAGCCAGTTAAGCGTAAAGGCGCCATGATCCATGCCCCATAAAGGCAGGCTCAAGTCTTGTGTGGTATTGAGCGCGCCCTGCTCCAGCAGGAAAGCCCGCCATATTGCATTGCCGGCGGGTACATAATGTCCTTCGGCCAAGGGCCAGAGCACGCCTTGGCCTATGGCTTCGGCGGGCTGGCGCAGCAGCGGCAATTCGCCAGGCTGACTGGCGTTGACGGTCAAGGCCAGGTCGCGTTGTTCAAGGCGTACGGTCAGGCGATAGGCGCCGCTGTCCCATT
Source organism: Pseudomonas khavaziana (assembly GCF_036704165.1). Lineage (NCBI taxonomy): Bacteria > Pseudomonadati > Pseudomonadota > Gammaproteobacteria > Pseudomonadales > Pseudomonadaceae > Pseudomonas > Pseudomonas khavaziana. Next base: position 486,311 of record NZ_CP129946.1, on the reverse strand, counting down.
GCCAGCTGGCCTGATCGGGTTCGCTCTGCAATTGGCTGACGACATGGGCCGCAACGCCGCTGGAGACCTGCACCGGGGCCTGGCCCGATGGCGTCACGCGCAGGGCCAGGGTGGACGGGTCAAGCTCGATGCGCCAGAGGGTGTTTTCGAGCACGGTGGCGGCGAAGGTCGGCGGCGACAGCAAAAGCACGCAGAGCAGCAAAGTGGAGCGCAGGCGGGTCATAAGGGTCGACCTCGGTGAAGGGCAAGGTCGAGAGGGTAAGACATACAGCCTTTGAACGGGGCAACAAGTAGATTTTTCGGAAGCATCCCACAGTTTTTCAAGCGCTATGAACATCAAAATGTGGGAGGGGGCTTGCGCCCGATGGCGGTGGGCCAGGCACCGATGCACTGACTGAACCACCGCCATCGGGAGCAAGCCCCCTCCCACATTTTTAGCTGCGTTGTTCCTGTTTCGGTTCGCGGATTTTGTACCAAGCCACATACAGCGCCGGCAAAAACAGCAGCGTCAGCAAGGTAGCAATGATAATCCCGCCAATCATCGCGTAGGCCATCGGCCCCCAGAACACTTCGCGGGCGATAGGAATCATGCCCAGGCTTGCCGCAGCGGCCGTGAGCAGGATCGGCCGGCGCCTGTGTTCAGTGGCTTCCACCACGGCATCCCACGGCGTGTAGCCGGCCTCTTCATATTCGTGGATCTGCGTCACCAGGATCACCGAGTTGCGGATGATGATGCCGATCAGCGCCAGAATGCCCAGGATCGCCACGAAGCCCATGGGCGTGCCCGTGGGGATCAACGCCAGCACCACGCCGATCAGCCCCAGCGGTGCAACGCTGGCCACCAGGAACATCTTCTGCACGCTGTGCAATTGGATCATCAAGAACGTGGCCATCAGGAACAGCATCAACGGCACCACCTTGGCGATAGGCCCCTGGGCCTTGCCGCTTTCTTCCACGGTGCCGCCGGTGGCGACTTTGTAGCCTACCGGCAGATCAGCGCCGAATTTCTCGATGGTCGGCGCCAGTTGCTTGACCAAGTCGGTAGGCTGCATCTCATCGCGCACCGCAGCCTTGATGGTAATGGTCGGCTTGCGGTCGCGGCGCCATACCAGCGGTTGCTCCAGCTCGTAACGTACGGTGGCGAACGCCAGCAGTGGAATCGAAGTGCCGTTGGGCGTGACGATCTGCAGGTTCTGCAAGGTTTCCGGCGTGCCACGCTCGGCGTCTTCGGCGCGGCCGACCACGTTGATCAGGTAGATATCGTCGTGCACCTGGGTCACCGACGCACCGCTGACCACACTGTTCATCAACTGCGCAACGTCTTCCGACGACAGCCCCAATTGCCGCGCCTTGTCCTGGGCGATATCCACCCGCAGGACTTTGCCCGGCTCGTTCCAGTCGTAGATGATCTCGCCCAGGTGGGTGTTCTGGTCGAGCAAGGTCGCCAGTTCGATGGCGTGCTTGCGCACCTGGTCGATGTCTTTGCCAGACACGCGGTACTGGATCGGCCGCCCCACCGGCGGACCCATTTCCAGCGGCTGCACATAGCTGCCGATGCCGACAAAGTCATCGCGCAGGCGCTGTTGCAAACGGGCGATCAACGCACCACGCTCTTCCAGGCCCTTGCTGACGATCACCAACTGCGCGTAGTAGGGGTTTTCCAATTGCTGGTCCAGCGGCAGGTAGAAACGGATCGCGCCCTGGCCGATATAGGTGCTCCAGCGGGCAATGTCCGGGTCGTTCTTGATGATCGCTTCGAGACGGTCGACGGCCTTGCGCGTCTCGTTGATCGAGGCGTTTTGCGGCAGGTTCAGGTCGACGAGGATTTCCGGGCGATCCGATGATGGGAAGAACTGGTTTTGCACAAACTGCATGGAAAACACCGAGGCCACGAACAGCGCCACGGTGATGCCAATGGCCCACCAACGGTTGCGCATCGCCCACAGCATGCCGCCATTGAAGGCGCGGCCGATGCGGCCCGGCTCGGCATTGTGTGGTTTCACATTGGCGCTGAGGATGTGCACGCCGATCACCGGCGCAAACAGCACTGCCACCACCCACGACACCAGCATTGCCACGGCAATCACCGCGAACAACGTGAAGGTGTACTCACCCGCCGAGCTGGCATTGAGGCCAATCGGCACAAAACCGGCCACGGTCACCAGGGTACCGGTGAGCATCGGGAACGCGGTGGAGGTGTAGGCGTAGGTCGCCGCCTGCTCCTTGGTTTCGCCTTTTTCCAGGCGCGTGATCATCATCTCCACGGTGATCATCGCGTCGTCCACCAACAGGCCGAGGGCGATGATCAACGCACCGAGCGACACACGCTGCATGGTGATGCCGCTGTATTCCATGAACACGAATACCAGTGCCAGCACCAGCGGAATCGAGCACGCCACCACCAGCCCGGCGCGCATGCCCAGGCTGATAAAGCTAACCACCAGCACGATGATCACCGCCTCGAACAATGCGCTGGTGAAGCCGCCGACGGCCTCTTCCACCACCTCGGCCTGATCAGAAACCTTGTGCACACCAACGCCCACCGGCAGGTCGGCGGTCAGCTCGTCCATGCGCCCGTGCAGGGCCTTGCCGAACGACTGGATATTGCCGCCCTTCTGCATGGCGATGGCCAAGCCAATCGCCGGCTTGCCATTGAAGCGGAACATTGGCCGTGCCGGGTCGACGTAGCCACGGCTGATGTCGGCGATATCCGCCAGCCGATAGAAACGGTCATTGAGGCGCAGGTTGACGTTGGCCAGGTCCTTCTCCGAGGCGAACTGCCCGGAGGTGCGCACGGATATGCGCTCCGGCCCGGCCTCGATCACTCCGGCGGGGGTCACGGCGTTTTGCGACTGCAGGCTTTGCACGACCTGGCGCTGATCAATCCCCAGGGCCGCGAGTTTGCGCGTGGAGAAATTCAGGTAGATCACTTCGTCTTGCTGGCCGATCATCTCGACCTTGCCCAGCCCCGGTACCGAACGGATTTCGGCGCGCACCTGCTCCACGTAGTCACGCAGCTGGCGCATCGACAGACCATCGCCGGTAAAGGCGTACACCGAGCCGAACACGTCACCGAACTCATCGTTGAACGATGGCCCCTGCAAGCCCTGGGGGAAGGTCCCGCGAATGTCATCGATCTTCTTGCGAACCTGGTACCAGATTTCCGGAATGGCCTTGGCACTGGTGGTGTCCTTGAGGAACACGAACACCGTGGACTCGCCCGGTCGGGTGTAGCTTTTCACGTAGTCGAGGGAGTCCAGTTCTTCGAGTTTTTTCTCGATGCGGTCAGTGACTTGCTTGAGAGTTTCTTCCTGGGTCGCACCCGGCCAGCGGGTCTGGATGACCATGGTCTTGATGGTGAACGAGGGGTCTTCCTCACGGCCCAGGTTCATGTAAGAGAACACGCCCATCAGTAGCGCGACGAACATCAGGTACCAGACGAAGGACTGATGCTTGAGGGCCCAGTCGGATAAGTTGAAGCTCCCTTTCATCGCGGGCTGTCCTCGTCGATTTTGACTTTTTGCCCGGGTTTCAGGCTGTTCACACCGGCAGTGACAATGCGCTCGCCGGGTTTGACGCTGCCATTGAGCAAGACACTGTTGGCGCTGCGGCTAAGGACGCTGACCTCGCGGGGCTGCACAGTCTGGCTCTGGGTATCGAGCAGCCAGATGCGGGTCTTGCCGTCGCCTTCCTGCAGGGCGCTCAGGGGCAGTTCGATACGCGGGGCAATGGCGGTGCTCAAGGTCACGCTGATCGCGGTGCCGAGGCGGAACGCGGGCGGTGTTTCGGCCAGGCTCAGGCGTGCGCGGCGAGTGCGCGTGGCGCTCTGGGCCTGGGGTTCGATCTCGCGCACGACGGCGGTGGTATGCACGCTGGGGTCCAGTTGCCCGGCGACCAGAAACACCACATCTGCCGGCAGGCGCTCGGCCAGGCCGGCGGGAAGGTCGATCACCGCTTCCTTGATGTCCGGGCGCGCCAGGGTCACCACTTGCTGGCCGGCACTGACCACCTGGCCGGCCTCGGCATTCCAGGCGGTGACGATGCCGGCGTGGTCGGTACGCAGCTCGGCGTAGTTGAGTTGATCCTTGGCCTGGTTGACCGAGGCGCGGGCCTGGTCAAGCGTCGCCTGGGTGGTTTTCAGGTCGGTCTGGGCCACGTCCAGTTGGGCCTGGGCCCCCACGCCGCGATTGAACAGCTCTTGTTGGCGGCGCGCATTGGCCTGGGCGTTGATGAACTGTGCCTGCACGCGTGCCAGGTCGCCCTGGGCCGCGCGCAGTTGGTTTTGCTGGTCGGTGGGGTCGAGGACGGCGAGCAAGGCGCCCTTCTCCACTTCGGCGCCCACATCCACAGCGCGGCGCGCGATGCGGCCCGACACACGGAACCCCAGGTTGCTTTCGTAGCGGGCCTGGATGGTACCGGCGAAGCGGCCGAGGTGTTCCTGGTCTTCGGCCTTCACTTCCATGGACAGCACCGGGCGCACTGGTTCGGGTGGGGCTTCTTCCTTGGAGCAGGCGATCAGCACCAGGCTGGCGGTGAGTACAAGCGTCAGGCGCTTCATGGCTGGGCTCCCGGTTGGGCGATCTCGACCTGCATGCCGGGGTGCAGCAATTGACCACCGGCCACCACGACTTTTTCCCCGCCCTTGAGGCCGTCGCCAATGATCACTTTGCCGGTGAGGTAACGCGCCACCGTGACCTTGTGCAGTTGCGCCTTGCCGTCGCCGTCGATCAGCCACACGGCGGGTTCGCTGAGGTCTTTGGTCAGCGCGGCCCAAGGCAACTCGATGCTGGCCTTGGCCGGGCCATTGGCCGTGGCACTCACCACCGACCCCAGCTCCATACCCTTGGGCAAGCTTTGCAGGGCAATCTTCACTTGCAGGGTGCCTGTATTGGCGGCCACGGCAGGGGTCACTTCACGCACCTTGCCTACAGCCTTGATGCTTGGATTATCCAGCAGGCTGACGGTGATCGGCGCATCCGACGGCGGCTCCACCAGCAGCGACTCATAGACGTTGAACACCGCATCGCGCTCACCATCCCGGGCCAGGCTGAAGATCGGCACGGTGGCTTGTACTACCTGGCCGACTTCGGCCTGGCGCGCGGTGATAATTCCCGGCGCGTCGGCGACCAACGCGGTGTAGCCCAACTGTTCGCGGGCATTGGCCAATTGCGCCTGGGCAGCGGCCAGGGCGCTTTGGCTGCTGCGCAACGCAGCCTGGGCGGCGTCGTATTCACTGCGACTGGTGTAGCCCTTGGGCAAGAGTTTTTCCTGGCGCACAAAAGCGGCGGCGGTCTGCTTGACCCGCGCCTGTTCGGCCACGACCTGGGCCTGGGCGGAGTCGACGTTGGTCTGCAGGTCCTTGGGGTCGAGCTTGGCCAGCACTTGCTTGGCGCTCACCCGGTCGCCCACATCCACCATGCGCTGGATGATTTTGCCGCCCACCCGAAAGGACAGGTCGGTCTGTACCCGCGCCTGGATATCCCCAGTGAGTGTCACCGCTGCGGCGAAATCCGCCGACTGTACGGTTTGCACAAACACCCGGGAATGCTGCTTGGGCTCGGCTTTGTCTTGGCCACAGCCACTCAGCAGCGCCAGGAGGCCAAGGCTGAAAATAAATGTCGAAGTACGACCGCCCATGCAGGCTCCTTTTGCGCGACGCAAGGTACAAGTGTGTATGCGACTGTGAGCTTAGATCAGGGTTCCTTATCTGCATGGAGGATCCCATACTCCAATGGTTCCCATGCCGGCTAAATACACATGCTGAAAACCCTCGCGGTGGCCAATTACCGCTCGATCAACAAATTGGTAGTGCCGCTGGACCGGCTGAACTTGGTGACCGGGCCCAATGGCAGCGGCAAGTCCAACCTGTATCGGGCCCTGCGCCTGCTGGCCGAAACCGCCCAAGGCGGGGTCATCAACGCTCTGGCCCGTGAGGGTGGACTGGACTCGACCTTCTGGGCCGGGCCGGAAACCATCACTCGGCGTATGCACAGCGGCGAAGTGCCGGTGGAGGCCACCGCAGCCCAAGGGGCCAAACGCCTGCGCCTGGGGTTTGCCGGGGAGGATTTCAGCTACGCCATCTCCCTTGGCCTGCCCATCCCGGTTCCCGGCAGCGAATTCAAACTGGACCCGGAAATCAAAAAGGAATGCATCTGGGCCGGCCCCCTCTACCGCCCGGCCAGCCTGCTGGTCCAGCGTTCCGGGCCAATGGTGCGGGCGCGTGACGGCCGCGCCTGGGATGTACTGGCCCAGCACACACCCAACTATCACAGCCTGTTCGATCAGGTAGGCAACCTGCGTGGCTCGCCGGAAGTGTTGCTGCTACGCGAGAGTATCCGTGGCTGGCGTTTTTATGATCACTTTCGCAGTGATATGGATGCGCCGGTGCGCCAACCGCAATTGGGCACCCGCACGCCGGTGTTGCATCACGACGGTCGGGATCTGGCAGCGGCGTTGCAGACCATTCGCGAGGTGGGCGACGCCGAGGCATTGCAGCACGCCGTCGGCGATGCCTTCCCGGGCGCACGCCTGAATATCCAACCCTTGCAGGGCGGGCGGTTTGCAATCGAGTTTTACCAGGAGGGCCTGCTGCGTCCCTTGTCGGCGGCGGAGCTGTCGGACGGCACCTTGCGCTATCTGCTGTTGATCGCCGCGCTGCTGACGCCACGCCCGCCGACCATGATGGTGCTGAACGAACCCGAGACCAGCCTGCATCCGGATTTGCTGCCGGCGTTGGCACGCTTGATTGTCCAGGCGTCGGCTCATTGCCAGGTGTGGGTGGTGTCCCATGCCAGCCGCTTGATTGCGGCGTTGCAGCAGGATGAGGGGTGTAATTCGATTGTGCTGGAGAAAGTGATGGGGGAGACGCGGATTGTTGGGCAGGGGATTCTGGATGGGCCGGCTTGGCATTGGCCGCAGTAAACGGGGTTGAAGAGCAGACGCTGAGCGTCTTAGGCTGCATTCCCACGCGGAGCGTGGGAACGATCAAGGATGAGAGTCAGCCCTGCCACTTACCGCCTTCCACAATCACGCTTTCAGGCTTGGTGTCATCGCTCAGCTCTTTACGTACATATTGGTCATACAGCTTGAGCAGGAACTTCTCCTCCCCCAACTTCGCCAGCTCGGCATTCACCCAGTCGCGCAGTTCGGTATTGCCTTTCTTCACCGCCGGGGCAATCGGCGCTTCATCACCGAGTTTTTCTTCCAGCACACGGTAGCCCGGGTTCTGCTTGGCCCAGCTGAACAGCACCAGGTTATCTTGCGCATAGGCGTCACCACGCCCCGCCGACAGCGCCTGCAACGACTCGGAATTTTTCTCGAACTTGAGCAGTTTCCAGTCCGGGTGGTTCTTGGTCAGCCAGATATCAGCCGTGGTGCCGGTGGTGACGATGGTAGTACGGGTTGCCAGGTCCGCCAGGTTTTTGACTGCGCTGTCGTTGGGCACCAGGGCCTGGACGGCGACTTTCAGGTTGGGGTTGGTGAAGTCCACCGCTTCCTTGCGTTCAGGCGTCACGGTCATGTTGGCGAGGATCAAGTCGACCTTGTCGCTTTGCAGGAACGGAATGCGGCTGGCCGGTTCCACGGCCACGAACTCAACCTTGTTTTCGTCGCCCAGCAGGTCCTTGGCGAATTGGCGGCCGATGTCGGTATCGAAGCCGACATAGCGCCCGGCTTCATCGACAAAACCGAACGGTGGCTTGTCGGTAAACACGCCGACGATCAGCTTGTCCCGTGCCTTGATCTTGTCGATATAGCTCGCAGCAGCAACAGGTTTGGCAGGCTCTTCGGCCTTTTTATCGCAGCCGGCCAGTAAGGCGACGGCAAACAGCGGCAGCAGTAACTTTTTCATATCAGCTCCAGTTCCTTGATCTTCTTGGGCAGTGTTGAAACAAAGGAGAACTTCTCCAGGAACTGCTGCGCGCGTGCGGTCTGCGGGTTCGTAAAGAATGCCTCGGGGGTGTTGTGTTCGAGGATACGACCGGCCTCCATGAACACCACGCGGTCGGCGACAGCGCGGGCGAAGGCCATTTCATGGGTGACGATCAGCAGGGTCATGCCATCGCGGGCCAGGCCCTGGATCACCTCCAGCACTTCCTTGACCATCTCCGGGTCGAGGGCGGCGGTGACTTCGTCAAACAGCATGACCTTAGGGTTCATGCATAACGAGCGGACGATGGCAATGCGCTGCTGCTGGCCGCCGGAGAGCTGGCGCGGGAAGGCGTCGCGCTTGTCGGCCAGGCCTACGCGCTCGAGGAGTTTTTCAGCCTGCGCACGGGCCTCGCGGGGGTCGCGCTTTTGCACCTTCAGCGGGCCGAGCAGGATGTTGTCGAGCACGCTCATGTGCGGGAACAGGTGGTAGCTCTGGAACACCATGCCGATGTCCTGGCGGACCTGGCGCCAGTCGGTGCTTTTGCGCAAAAGCTCGTCGCCGGCGAAACGCAGGCTGCCGCTGTGTGCGACTTCCAGCCCGTTGAGGCAACGCAGCAAGGTGCTTTTGCCACAGCCGCTGGGGCCGAGGATCACCACCACTTCGCCGCTTTGTACACTCAGGTCGATGCCCTTGAGCACCTGCTGTTCGCCGAAGAATTTGTTGAAACCCTGGAACTCGATCAATGCGCTCATGCTTGGGCCCAGCGCCGTTCCAGCACCTTGGAGGCGGCCGACAACGGGTAGCAGATAAAGAAGAAAAACAGGAACAGCGCGCCGTAGATCAATATCGACTCGTAAGTGCGCTCGATGATTTGCTGGCCGACCTTGATCACATCCACCACGCCGATCAGCACCGCCAGGGAGCTGGTCTTGATGATGCGTGTGTAAACGTTGATGGTCGGCGGGGTCATGCGCTTGAGGGCCTGGGGCAGCAGCACATAGCCATACAACTGCGGGTCGGACAGGCCAATCGACAAGCCCGCCTCGCGCTGGCCACGGGGCAGCGAATGCAACGCGCCACGTACCACCTCGCCCACCTCGCTGGCACCCCACAACGACAGCACCAGCACCGCACACCAGAAGCTCGGGATGCTCAGGCCAAAGAAGATCGGCAGGCCAAAAAACATCAGGTACAACCACACCAACACCGGAATCGCGCGGAACAGCTCCAGGTAAACCCGCAGCACCAGGTTGATCAAGCGGTTACCCAAGGTGCGCAGCACGCCGTACAACACGCCGCCCAGCGTACTGAACGCGATGCTCAGCAACGAAATCGACAGGGTTTGCGCGGCGCCCTTGCCCAGTTGCGGCAACGACACCCACAACAACTCAAGACCCGAACTGGCCATGCTGGAGCCTCCTTTCCAGGCGGCTGAGCAGCAGCGACAGCGGCAAAAACAGCAGCACGCAGATCAACGTCAACACGGCGAGCATTTCGTAGGTCTTGTAGTAAAGGGCTATATAGCTCTTGGTGGTGTAGAGAATCTCCGGCACCGCCACGGCGGAAACTACAGTGGTCTCCTTGAGCAGGAAGATGAAGTTGGCGAACAACGCCGGCAGGCTGAGAATGCCGGCCTGGGGCAGGATCACATGGCGCAGCAGCTGCCAATCGGACAGGCCAATGGACTTGCCCGACTCGATCTGCGCCAGCGGCACCGCTTCCACCCCGGCGCGCAGCACTTCGGTGAGGTAGGCGCCGCCGAGAAAGGTCATGGTGATGATCGCCGCCCAGAACCCGGAGATATTCAAGCCCAGGGCCGGCAGCGCGAAGTACACGAAGAACAGCTGGATCAGCAGCGGCGTATTACGCGCCAGCTCCACATACAGCGCCACCAGGCGCGACAGGTACGGCGTGCGAAACACCAGCAGCGCCGCGTTGATCAGCGCTACCAGCAACGAGGTTCCAATGGCGATCAGGCCCACTTGCAGCGTCACGCCCACGGCCTGCAGGAAGGCAGGCAGGGTGCTGAGGATAAAAGCGAAATCGAAAGTCATCGTGAGTCCATGACGCCGCAGGGGTAATGCAGCGAACGCAGTCCGTTCCGACAGGGGTAACGTCGGGTAATGAGAACTTTAAAGGTATAAAAATCAAAATTTAAATACCTAAATAGCATATTGATATCTCCCAAAAAGATAATCCCCTGGGTTCGCGGGTTGAGCAGGTGCGGGCTATGGTTGGAGACGTCTGTGTTTCGAGGGAATGAACGATGAACGCAACAAAACCGATTGATCCGCAGGAGCTGGTGAAGTGGTTGGTGGCGTTGCGCCGGGCGATTGAGAGCCGCACGCTCTGACACACTGAAGATCAAATATGAGATGGAGATCAAATGTGGGAGGGGGCTTGCTCCCGATAGCGGTATGTCAGTCACAAATGCACTGACCGAACCACTGCTATCGGGAGCAAGCCCCACCTTTAAACGCATTCCAAGGTTCAGACATAAAAAACGCCGACGCTGTAGTAGCCGTCGGCGTTCAAACCTTGAAGGGTTTTTTTGAGTTACATCAGAACGCCGGCACTACCGCGCCGTTGTACTTCTTCTCGATGAAGGCTTTGACTTCCGGGCTGGTCAAGGCCTTGGACAGTTTCTGGATCGCATCGCTGTCCTTGTTGTCCGGGCGCGCCACCAGGAAGTTCACGTACGGTGACTTGGCGTCTTCGATGATCAACGCATCCTTGGCCGGGTTCAGACCCGCTTCCAGGGCGTAGTTGGTGTTGATCACATCCAGGTCAACCTGGTCGAGCACCCGTGGCAGCAAGGCCGATTCCAGCTCCTTGAACTTCAGGTGCTTGGGGTTTTCCTTGATGTCTTTTGGTGTGGACAAGGCGTTGGTCGGGTCTTTGAGCGTAATCAGACCGTTCTTTTGCAGCAGCAGCAGGGCACGGCCACTGTTGGAGCCTTCGTTCGGGATGGCAACGGTGGCGCCGTCTTTCAGATCTTCAATTTTCTTGATCTTTTTCGAGTAACCACCGATGGGTTCAACGTGCACACCGACTACGGTGACCAGGTTTGTGCCTTTGCCCTTGTTGAAGTTTTCCAGGTACGGCAGGGTCTGGAAGTAGTTGGCATCCAGGCGCTTTTCGGCTACCTGCGTATTGGGTTGTACGTAGTCGGTAAAGACTTTGATTTCCAGGTCCACGCCTTCTTTGGCCAGGGTCGGCTTGATCAGCTCGAGGATCTCCGCATGGGGGATCGGCGTGGCGGCCACCACCAGTTTCTCGTTGGCCTGGGCGAAGCCGGCAGTCAGGGCAGCCGCCAGTGCAGTAAACAACAGAACCTTTTTCATGCAGTGTCCTTTTATAACGACCGTTTTTATGTGAGGTGCCAGCGAAGTGCTATCGCGGCGTGGGAGGGACAATACCTAGATTTTTTATTCCCGAACAATATCTTTTATTCACGTTGATATTCCATTTTGTTCATGTAGGAATTTACGCAGTAATGCTTGCTCGGCCGGGCTGGCACTGGCATAGATCCGCCGCACCTGCTCCAGCGGTGAACCCGTCACCGGCAAGTTCAAATGCTCGGGCAGGATTTCATCACCGCTGCTCACCAGCAAGGCAAAATGAATGACGTTTTCCAGCTCACGGGTGTTGCCCGGCCACGCGTGGTGTTCCAGCACACGTTGGGCAGCGTCGCTGATCAGCGGCACCGGCAGGTCCAGGCGCTGGCTATAGATACCGAGGAAATACTCGGCGAGGGACAAGATATCGCCCACCCGGTCACGCAGCGCCGGCAGCTCCAGCTGGCCTTCGCTCAAGTAATGAAACAGGCGCTCATGAAATTTACCCACCGCCACCGCCTGGGCCAGGTCGATGCTGGTGGCGGCCACCAGACGCACATCCACAGGGCTTGGCTGATGGGCGCCGACGCGGGTGACTTCGTGGTTTTCCAGGGCCGAGAGCAATTTCACCTGGATCGGCAGCGGCAAGTCGCCAATCTCATCCAGATACAAGGTGCCGCCATTGGCCGAGCCGAACCAGCCAGCGCGGCTGCTGGCGGCGCCACTGTAGCTACCGGCGGTGTAGCCGAACAATTCGGCGTCGGCGTAAGTCGGGCTGATCGCGCCGCAATTGACCGAGACAAACAAGCCGGTGCGATCACTGCCACGGTGGATGTGTCGCGCCAGCAGCTCCTTACCGCTACCGGTTTCACCGCGAATCAACACGGGCAAAGCACTCGGAGCGAGGCTTTCCAACTCTTCACGCAGTTGGCGTGAGCGTGGGTCGACAAACACCAGCGCCTTGGCGCGGATGCTCAGCGGGCTTTTTTCGGCGTCGGGAAAGGTCAGCAGCGGCTGGCCGAAGGCTTCTTGACTCATGGCAGGCTCCCGCCCCCAATCCACTCAGGGACGGGGCGTTGAAAAATGTCAGGCACTGCGCCGAGCATGATGCTCGAGGCGGTTTTGCAGGCGATAGAGATAAGCGAAACCCTGCTCCCAACGACGGTGGCCGGACTTCACATTGATATGCCCGGCGCCGGACAAAATGCCGGCCTCGGCGCCCCACTGACGCGCCAGCTCCAAGGCCCGGGGGGCGCTGACAGCACTGTCATTGTCGGAGCTGACCACTTGGCTGGGGAACGGCAGCAGGTTGTTGGGGATCGGCGCAAAGTTACGCAGGGCGGGCGCACACGCAGGGCGCTCGACATCCGCCGGGGCCACCAGCAACGCGCCGCGTACCTGACGCAAGCAATGTACCGGTGCAGTAGCGGCCCAGTGAGCCACGGTGATGCAACCCAGGCTGTGGGCGATCAGGATCACCGGTGTGCTGTCGGCGGCAATCGCCTCGGCGAGCGCAGCCACCCAGTCCTCGCGCCGCGGTGTCAGCCAATCGGCCTGTTCCACACGGGCGCTGTTGGGCAGGCTGTGCTGCCAATGGGTTTGCCAATGATCTTCTGGCGATCCTTGCCAGCCCGGCACGATCAGGTAACGAATCGACTCGCTGTGCATGGTGTGCCCTCCTGCAGCGTTTAACGTTGCTGGTCAGTATAGGGACGGGGCATATATTCGTTAAGGAATAAGAAGCTATTTATTAATAACCAAAAACTCAACCCTGTAATTCAGTCGTCATCGGTGCCTGGCGCCAAGCCGTTGTGTTCCAGTGCTTTCAAGGCATGCAAAAATATTCAGCAAAGGTATGGCTCAGTGCGGGTTTCCAGCACATAAAGCCAGCAATTCAGCCAACAACGTTTGCCCCGCTGCACCCAGGCCACTGCGGCCGTACAGCGCCAACCGCACACCGTGAACGGCGGGCAAGCCACTCTCGGCGCCGAGTATGCGATGGCCGGGTTGCAGCACCCGCTCCGGCAACAGGCTGATGCCCAGGCCTGCTGCCACCGCCGAACACACGCTGGCCAGACTGGCGCTGGAGTAGCCGATACGCCAGCGCCAACCGCAGCGCTCGAGATGGTGGAGCATGTCATTGCGGTACAGGCCGCCCACGGGAAAGGCCACCAACGGCAATGGATCGCGACCCAGCGCAGGGGTGTTCAGGCTGTCGACCCAATAAAGGGGTTCCGGCCACGACGCCACACAGTCGTCGCTGTCGCCCATCTGCTTGACCAACAACACATCGAACTCCCCACCCCGGTATTGGCGCTGCAATTCCGGGCCGAGGCCACTGGTGACCTCCAATCGCACCCGTGGATAGGCCACGACAAACGCCGAGAGCAGCGGCATCAGGCGCTCGGCGGCGAAATCCTCCGGCACACCCAGGCGCAGCACACCGTCGCTCTGCTGGTTGATCAACACGTCAGCAGCTTCTTCGTGCAGTGCCAGGATACGGCGCGCATACGCGAGCAGGCGCTCGCCCTCGGCGGTGGCCACCACATGGCGCTGGTCGCGGTCCAGCAACTGGCACGCCACCGCGTCTTCGAGGCGGCGGATCTGCTGGCTGACGGTGGACTGGGTCAAATGCAGGCGCTCGGCGGCGCGGGTGAAATTGCCGCAGTCCACCACGGCAACAAAGCTGCGCAACAACACGGGATCGAACAAGGGCGTCACCATTACGTTTGCCACTGATTGGCATATTTATATTTAATTTCAGCATACCCCTTCGGCTGACCATACTTCACTTTTCATCAAATTCGGGGGCTTGCATGACCAACGATCAATCACACCTGCAACGCGCCATTGCCCTGGCCCGCGCCAACGTTGCCCAAGGCGGCCGGCCCTTCGGCGCGGTGCTCACGCGCCACGGTAAGGTGCTGGTAGAAGCCGTGAATGAGATCCACCTGACCCAAGACCCCACCGCCCACGCCGAACTGCTGGCGATCCGCACCGCCAGCCGGCAACTCGGCGCACGCCTGGACGGCTGCGTGATCTACGCCAGCGGTCAGCCTTGCCCGATGTGCCTGAGCGCCATGTACCTGTGCGGCGTGGAGCGCGTGGTGTTTGCCGCCAGCAACGCCATGGCCGAACCGTTCGGCCTGTCCACTGCGGCCATCAGCCAACAGGTCGGCCTGCCCATAGAGGCGCAGCACCTGCCCATTCAGCACCTGCCCGACGCCAGCATGAGCGCGCTGTATCACCAGTGGAAAACCCTGCATGACCCTGAATAAATCCCTCGCCGGCTGGGGCCTGCTGGTGGTACTCGGCTTGAACCTGCGCCCCATCCTCAGTTCCATCAGCCCCTTGCTCGGCGAGATTCGCCAGGCCACCGGCTTGAGCTTCCAGAGCAGCGCCTTGCTCACCAGCCTGCCGGTGATATGCATGGGCCTGGTGGCATTGGTGGGCGTGCGCGTGGAAGCCCGCTTAGGCGAACGTCGCGGCATCGCCCTGGGCTTGATGATGATTCTGCTGGCGTGCCTGGCGCGCTGGCTGATGGGCCAGGCGTCGGCGCTGCTGGTCACCGCCTTGCTCGGCGGCGCGGGGGTGGCACTGATCCAGGCGTTGGTGCCGGCCATGATCAAGCGCGAATTCCATCACCGCGTGCCGGTGGCGATGGGCGTGTATTCGGCCTCGCTGATGGCCGGCGGTGGGCTGGCGGCGCTGCTCAGCCCGGTGGTGGCCACGCATTTCCAGCAATGGCAGGCAGGCCTTGGCGTGTGGCTCCTACCGGCGCTGGGGGCGTTGCTGTTGTGGGCCTGGCTGCCGCTGGGCGCCGCCAGAAATCTGCAGCAGGCTCCCGCGTTCGAGAGCTTGCGCAACCGTCGCGCCTGGCTGCTGGCGTTGTATTTCGGCCTGGTGAACTGCGGCTACATGAGCATGGTTGCGTGGCTGCCCGCCTACTATCAGCAACTGGGCTGGGGTGTGCTGCCAAGCGGTTCGTTGCTGGCCTTCATGACCATCTTCCAAGTGATTGCCGCACTGCTGATGCCGGTGCTGGCGCAACGCGGCATCGACCGGCGCCCACTGCTGAGCATCAGCCTGCTGGCGCAAACTGTCGGCTACCTCGGCCTGCTGATGGCGCCGCAGCAATTCCCGCATTTGTGGGTGGCGCTGATCGGCTTTGGCCTGGGTGCGTGTTTCGCCCTGAGCCTGCTGCTGACCCTCGACCACCATCGCGACCCTCGCCAAGCCGGACAACTGGCGGCGTTCGTGCAGGGCGTGGGCTTTTTGATCAATGCGATTTCGCCGTGGCTGACCGGTTGGCTGCGCGAACTCACCGGAACGTTTATCAGCGCCTGGGTGGTGTTGACCGTGACGGTGCTGGCGATGCTGCTGGTGACACGGGTGTTCAGCCCGGCCACCTATCGCACCGACCTAGAAGTCGTAACGCCCAGTCACGCCTAAGGTGCGCACGACCTGCCCCTGGCATTCATTGCTTGCTGAAAGCGAGTCTGGCGTCTGGCTGTTCCTGGCGCTCAAACCGATTGGCCCGGGCGAAGGTGCCAAAATCATTGAAGCGCACGCCCATCTCGGCCATGACCTTATGCGCCACCTTGACGGTCATCTGGCGGATGTAGAACGGCTCCTTCACCACAAAGTGATGGATGCCATGGGTGCTGCCGAAGTTGAAGCAGAACGCCTGCAACGGCCACAGCCACCAGGGGTTCAAGACCTGGGTCTGCTGGATCACGTTACCCGGTTCCACATCGCCGTAGTAGTGCATGTTAGAGCTGACAAAATGCAGGCAGAACGTGCGCAACACATTCGGGCCGATGATCACCACCGCAGCGATGTCGATCACTTGCATCATCTGCAAGGTGCCGGCCGACCAGGTGATCGGCGCGCCCAACAGGCTGGCGATGCCGTTGGCGGCATGAAAGCCCAGGAAGACGTACCAAGCGCCCCAATGCAGCAGCGCCAGCGGGGCGTACACCAGCACCACGCGCTTGAGGATGCTGAGTTTGTGCGCCCAGGTCTTGGCCCGCAGCATGCGGATCAAGGCCGACATCATGTTGTCGCCCACCATCAGCAAGCGCGCAAATCCCCAGGGCTCGCCGTTGGTAATGGCGCGTTCTTCCATATCCGCCTCAGTGCCGGAGACCTTGTGGTGATTAAGGTGCAGATGCCGGCGTATCCACGGGTTGATCGTGCTGGGCCGTGCCAACCACACCAGGCCCATCATCAGGTTGTGGGGCAGGCGCTGCTTGCGAAAGTACATGCTGTGGATCAGGTCGTGTTCCAGCTCGTGGGTCAGTGAAGCGAAGAACGCGTTGAGCAGCAGGCACGCCCACCAGGCCAGATGACCACTGATATAGAGCGCCGCCGAGCCGAGCATGCCGAGCAAGGCAAACGCCAGGATGCCGGCGCCCAGGGCGTCCTGATGCAGCAGCCAGGGGTGGCGCTGGCGCAATCGGGCGCCCTCGGCCAGCACCACCTCACGGATATGCGCGCAACGCTGTTGTGCGTTCATCTGCTGGGGACTTGCAGAAGTACCGTCCATGCTTCCATCCTCTTGTACATTGATGTGTCTATCCTGCCCTAAGCGATCGGGCAGGACGCTAGCCCCGGACGCCAACCTGTTGACCGCAAGCGCCAATCGCCATGACCGAACCCACTTCCCTCGCCAGTTGGACCCGCGCCCTGCGCAAGCAGCTCGACGCCCTGGGCCTGGACAGCGCCGCGCTGTGCGCCGAGGCCGGCCTCGACCCGCAGCAGATGGACGACCCCAACGCACGCTATCCGTTGTCGGCGACCACGCGCCTGTGGCAACTGGCGGTGCAGGCCAGCAGCGATCCGGCGATTGGCTTGCGGGTGTCGCGCTTTGTCAGCCCCACGACATTTCATGCGCTGGGTTATGCCCTGGTGGCCAGCGGCAGCTTGCGCGAGGTGTTCGAGCGTATCGTGCGCTATCACCAGGTGGTCAGTGATGCCCTGAGCCTGGAGCTGAGCCGCCACGGCGACGTCTACCACTTTCGCCTGCTCCAACCCCAAGGCAGCCACGCGCCGGCGCTGGAGGCCATCGACGCCTTCGCGGCGATCTATGTGCGCACTTGCCGCAACCGCCTTGGGCGTGACTATGCGCCGCTGGCCGTTTATCTACGACGCCCGCAGCCTGTCGACCCCGAGCCATGGCACAAGGTGTTTCGCTCGCCAGTGTTTTTTGCCGCCGACGAAGATCGCCTGGAGTTCGCCGCCCACGATTTCGACAGTCATCTTGACGATGCCAACCCGGAGTTGGCCGAACACAACGAAACCGTGCTCAAGCGCACCCTCGCCCAACTGCAACCGTTGACCTGGGAGCGCAAGGTGCGCGCCGTCATCGAGGCGCAATTGCCCGATGGCGAGCCGAGTGCCGAACGCGTTGCACAGGCCTTGCACCTGAGTTTGCGCAGCTTGCAGCGCCACCTGGCGGATGAAGGCTGTCGGTTTGACGCGCTGCTCAATGAGTGCCGGCAGAACCTGGCGTTGTTGCACCTCAGGGATCCGCAGTGTTCGTTGGCCGAGATCAGCCATTTGCTGGGGTTTGCCGATACCAGCAGTTTCAACCGGGCGTTCAAGCGCTGGACGGGGGTGACGCCGGGGCAGTTTCGGGATGGGTTGCGGTAGGAAGATTTTCAGTGGTTGAGATGGCCTCATCGGGGGCAAGCCTCCTCCCACGCTGAACTGTGAACGCGGTCAAATGTGGGCGGGGGCTTGCCCCCGATAGCGGTCGCTCAGGCAATCAGCGCCCACGATCCCGACGCAATACTTTCCTCACCCGAGCCACCAAGACCTTGGCGTCAAACGGCTTGAGCAAGTAATCATCCTCGTGAAGTTCCAACCCCCGCAACCGGTCCTCGATGCCGCCCGGCGTGGTCAGGTACAGCACCGGCGTGTCGCCCTTTTGCCGGATCGCCTGCTGCAATGTCCAGGCGTTCAAGCCCGGTAGCATCACGTCCAGGATCACCAGGTCGTATTCGGTGCCTTCCACAAACCGCTGCGCCGCCATGCCGTTGGCCGCGACTTCCACTGAAAAGCCGGCCTCGCTCAGGCCCTGGGCCATGCGCTGGGCCAGTTGCGGCTGGTCTTCCACTAACAACACCTGCATGTCTTACCCCTGGGTTTGATTACAAACCTGTCATCCAATTGTGCGGCTTTTGTCGGCGTCCACTGGCTACCGTGATGGCCTGCCTTCTGGAGCCCTTCGCATGTATCGCACCGCTTTGTTCCTCAGCCTCGCCGTGACCACCGCGGCCCAGGCCATGCCCCAACTGCCACGCCACGCCGAGCTGGATCTGCGCACCGCACGCCAACTGGCCGACGCCAGCCTGGCCCACTGCACGGCTGCACTGACGGTACTTGATCGCGGCGGCAACCTGTTGCTGGGCCTGCGGGCTGACGGTGTCGGCCCGCACAACAGCCTCGCCAGCCAGCGCAAGGCGTACACCGCGTTGTCGACTAAAACCCCGACCCGGCTATTCGCCGAGCGTGCACGCAACAATCCCGAGGCCGCCAACCTTAACAGCTTGCCCGAGTTGCTGTTGCTCGGCGGCGGCATACCGCTGTTCGCTGACGCCGAACTGGTCGGCGCGCTGGGCATCGCCGGGGCCGGTGGCGCCGCGCAGGACGACGCCTGTGCAGTCCAGGCTGCCGAGCAACTGGGCTTGAAAATCACCCCCTGACTTGATCACTATCAAAAGGACTTTTCGATGAAAACCTTCAGCATGACCCTCGTCGCCCTCAGCCTGAGTGGCCTGTGCAACCTGGCCCTGGCCGCCGGCAACCCGCTGAGCGTACACGTGCTCAACCTGGAAAATGGCCTGCCTTCGGCCGGTGTCAGCGTCACCCTGGAACAGCAAGTGGGCGATCACTGGCAGGCCCTGTCCAAAGGCGTCACCAACCAGCAGGGGCGCATCGCCGAACTGTTTCCTGCCGACCGCAGCATGACGCCGGGCGAATATCGCGTGGTATTCAAGACGGGTGACTACTACAAGAAGGCCAACCGCGAGACGTTCTTCCCCGAGGTGCCGGTGATTTTCCAAGTCAAACAGGCCGACCAGCATTACCACATTCCGCTGTTGCTCAGCCCTTACGGTTTCTCCACCTATCGCGGTTCATAGGCCCGCGGCCAGGCGCAGCCGGTTGAGGTCGAGTATCTCGATGGCGCCGTAACTCAAGCCAATGATGCCCTGTTGCTCCAGTGCCTTGAGCAGACTGTTGATGGTCTGGCGCGACAGGCCCAGCATCGCCGCCAGATCTTCCTGGGGCAGCTGCAACACGCGACGCGGCGGCTCTGTTTCACCGTAGCCCTGGGCAATCATCAGTAGCCGATGGGCCAGGCGCACCGATGCGGGCATCAGGCTGATCTGTTCGATATTGATCAATGACAAGCGCAGTTTATGGCTCATCAGCAGGGCCATATCGCGCCAGAACGCTGGATGCTGTTCGAGAATGCCGAGCATCACCGCCTGCGGCACCTGCAATAGCGTGCACGCGCCGGTGGCCAGGGCGTCGTGGGTACGTGGCAGGTTGTCGAACAGGCAGATTTCGCCGAACCAATGCGGTGTTTCCACCAGGCTCAACACCGCCTCCTTGCCCTGGGCGCTGACCGCGCTGATACGCACCGCCCCTTCCAGCACCGCATACAGCCCACAGGGCGGGTCGCCGCGCTTGAACAGAAACTGCCCCGCCGTCAATGAGCGCAGGCGTGCCGCGCCCAGCAGGCTACGCTGCAAGTCTGACGGCAAGTGTTTGAACCAATGGCCGCGGGCCAAGTGCGCGTGCCATTTGCCTGTGTCCATGGGAACTCCGAAGATTGTCGCCCAATTGACAGTTAGGCACCGACTGACAGGGCATGATCAGACATCCTACAGGAGGAACAACAATGAAAAGCCTCGTCGACCACCTCAGTCAATACGCCGCGTACCACCGCGACCCGCGCAATATTGTCAGCCACTTCATCGGCATCCCACTGATCGTGGTTGCCGTGGCCGTGTTGTTGTCACGCCCCGAATGGGCGGTGGGTGGCCTGTGGGTCTCGCCAGCGGTGATCCTGGCGTTGTTCTCGGCGTGGTTCTACCTGCGCCTGGAACTGGCCCTGGGCGTGCTGATGACGCTGCTGATGGGCCTGTCGGTGTGGGCCGGGCATGTATTGGCGGCGCAGAGCACGATGGTATGGCTGAGCAGTGGCGTGGGTATGTTTGTGGTGGGTTGGGTGATTCAGTTTATCGGGCATTACTACGAAGGCAGAAAGCCGGCGTTTGTGGATGATGTGTCGGGGTTGATCGTGGGGCCGTTGTTTGTGGTCGCGGAGTTGGCGTTTCTGCTGGGGTTGCGGCAGGACCTGCAAAAGCAGATTGCACAACGTTCAGGCCCGATGGGACGCCGCGATCTCAAGCCAAGTGAAGTCTAAATGTGGGAGGGGCGGTGCGACGATTCGACTTGCTCCCGATAGCGGTATATCAGCTTAGAAATTTTTGGCTGACACACCGCTATCGGGAGCAAGCCCCCTCCCACATTGGGTTTTGTATTGAGCTTAGGCTTTTTGCCAGACCTTGGGTTTGAAGAACAGGGTTTCGCCACGGGTTAAACCGGTGAGGCTGTCATGGTCTTTGACCACTTCGGCCTCGATCAACTCGCTTTGGCCTTCGACCTTGAGCGTCACCCGCGTCGTGGCGCCCAACGGCCGGATATCCCGCACTTGCGCCGCATGGTGATCCTCCAGCTCATGCCGCGACAGCGACACTTCATGGGGACGGAACAGCAGGTGCTTGTCCTCGCCCAGGTGCAGGCGGTTCGAATCACCCAGGAAGTGATAGACAAAATCGCTGGCCGGGTTTTCGTAGACATCCCCCGGCGAGCCGATCTGCTCAATCACGCCCTTGTTCATCACCACGATGCGGTCGGCGACTTCCATGGCCTCTTCCTGGTCGTGGGTCACGAACACCGAGGTCAGGTTGATGTCTTCGTGCAGCCGCGCCAGCCAGCGGCGCAGTTCTTTGCGTACCTTGGCGTCGAGGGCGCCGAAAGGTTCGTCCAGCAGCAGCACTTTGGGCTCCACCGCCAGGGCGCGGGCCAGGGCGATACGTTGGCGCTGGCCACCGGAGAGTTGTTCCGGGTAGCGGTCGGACAACCAATCGAGCTGCACCATGTTCAGCAATTCGTGAACCTTGGCCGCGATCTGGCTTTCGCTCGGGCGCTGGTTTTTCGGTTTCATGCGCAGGCCGAAGGCGACGTTGTCGAACACGGTCATATGGCGGAACAAAGCGTAGTGCTGGAACACAAAACCGACGTTGCGATCACGCACATCGTGGCCGGAGACGTCTTCGCCATGGAACACGATGCTGCCGGCGTCCGGGGTTTCCAGGCCGGCGATGATGCGCAGCAAGGTGGTCTTGCCGCAGCCGGACGGGCCCAGCAACGCCACCAGCTCGCCACTCTGGATATCCAGGTTGATGCTGTCCAGGGCCTTGAAGGCGTTGAAGTTCTTGCTGACATTACGGACTTCGATCGACATGACTTATTCCTCACCGGCGCTGTTGCGCAGGCGGTTAATTCGGTTCTCGCTCCACTGCTTGAGCAGCAGGATGAAGAGCGCCAGGATCAGCAACAGGCTGGCCACCGCAAACGCGGCAACATGGTTATATTCGTTGTAGAGAATCTCGACATGCAGCGGCAGGGTATTGGTCACCCCACGAATGTGGCCGGACACCACCGACACCGCGCCGAACTCGCCCATGGCCCGCGCGGTACACAGCACCACGCCATAGATCAAGCCCCATTTGATGTTGGGCACGGTGACATGCCAGAACATCTGCCAGCCATTGGCACCGAGCAGGCGCGCCGCCTCCTCCTCCTGGGTGCCCTGCTCCTGCATCAGCGGGATCAGCTCCCGGGCCACGAACGGCACGGTGACGAAGATGGTCGCCAGCACGATGCCGGGCAAGGCGAACACGATCTGGATGTCATGGTCCTGCAACCATGGGCCGAAGAAGCCCTGGGCGCCGAACATCAGCACGTAGACCAAACCCGCGATCACCGGCGAGACCGAGAACGGCAGGTCGATCAGCGTCACCAGGATGCTCTTGCCACGGAACGAATACTTGCTCACACACCAGGCGGCGCTGACACCGAACACCAGGTTGAGCGGCACTGAAATCGCCACGGCAATCACCGTAAGCTTCAACGCCGACAGCGCGTCGGGCTCCAGGATCGCAGTGAAGAATGCACCCAGGCCATTCTTCAAGCCCTGGGTTACCACGATCAGCAGCGGCAACAGCAGGAACAGTACGAACACCAGCCAGCCTAGGCCGATCAGGATGCGTCGCGACACAGCACTGCCACGCCGGGCGGCATTGGCCGAGGACGCGGCGGAAATAGACGATTGGGACATGTTCCGCGCCTCCTTATGGACGTTCGATGCGCCGCTGCAACAAGTTGATCAGCAGCAGCAGGACAAAGGAAACCACCAGCATCAGCACGCCGATGGAGGTGGCGCCGCGGTAGTCGTATTGGTCGAGCTTGACCATGATCAGCAGCGGCAGGATCTCGGTCTTCATCGGCATGTTGCCGGCGATGAAGATCACCGAACCGTACTCACCCACACCCCGGGCAAACGCCAGGGCGAAGCCGGTCAGCCACGCGGGCAGCAACGCAGGCACAAGGATGTAGCGGAACACTTGCAGCGGCTTGGCGCCGAGGCAGGCCGCGGCCTCTTCGATCTCCCGGGGGATATCGGCCAGCACCGGCTGCACCGTGCGCACCACGAATGGCAAGGTGACAAAGGTCAGCGCCAGGGTGATACCCAGGGGGGTGTAGGCGATCTTGAAACCCAGGTCGGCGGCAAACTGGCCGACCAGACCGTTAGGCGTGTACAGCGCGGTCAGCGCGATACCAGCCACGGCCGTGGGCAGGGCGAACGGCAGGTCGATCATCGCATCGATGACCTTGCGACCGGGGAAGGTGTAACGCACCAGCACCCAGGCCAGCAGTGTACCGATCACGCCGTTGATCAGCGCGGCGTACAGCGCGGTGCTGAAGCTCAGCTTCAACGCCGCCAGCACGCGCGGTGCGGAAATGATGCTCCAGAACTGATCCCAGGTGAGTTGAGCGGCGTGTACGAACATCGCCGCCAGCGGGATAAGTACGATCAGGCTGAGGTACACGACGGTGTAGCCCAGCGTCAGCCCGAAGCCGGGTATGACGGGGGAAATACGACGCGACATAAGAGTCCTTGGTTAGCGGAACGGATATGCGTATGGCCCGCCGTGGCGAGGGAGCTTGCTCCCGCTGGAGTGCGAAGCGCTCCCAAAACCGGTACCCACGGTACATCGTGGTTACCTGATTTTGGGGTTGCTTCGCAGCCCAGCGGGAGCAAGCTCCCTCGCCACGACAAGCCCCGTGCGCAATAGTCGGTATCAGTTACTGCGCCGTGTAGATCTGGTCGAACACGCCACCATCATTGAAGAATTTCGGTTGGGCCGTTTTCCAGCCGCCGAAGTCCTTGTCGATCGTCACCAGGTCCAGTTTCGGGAACTGCTGGGCATACTTGGCGGCAACTTTCTCATCCCGTGGTCGGTAGAAGTTCTTCGCCGCAATCTCCTGGCCAGCCGGGCTGTACAGGTGATTGAGGTACGCGGTGGCGATCTCGGTGTTGCCCTTTTTCTCGGCGTTCTTGTCGACTACGGCCACCGGTGGCTCCGCGAGAATCGACAGGGACGGCACGACGATGTCGAACTTGTCGGCGCCACCGTCTTCCTTCAGCGCCAGGAACGCCTCGTTTTCCCAGGCCAGCAATACGTCGCCCTGACCGTTGTTGACGAAGGTAATGGTAGATCCGCGGGCGCCGGTGTCCAGTACCGGGACGTGCTTGAACAGCTCTTTCACGTATTCCTGGGCCTTGGCTTCACTGCCACCGGTCTTGAGGCCGTAGGCCCAGGCGGCAAGGAAGTTCCAGCGTGCACCGCCGGAGGTTTTCGGGTTTGGCGTGATCACCGACACGTCTTTCTTGATCAGGTCGCCCCAGTCCTTGATGCCCTTGGGGTTGCCCTTGCGCACCAGGAACACGATGGTCGACGTGTACGGGGTGCTGGCGTCCGGCAGGCGGGTCTGCCAGTTTTCCGGCAGGGTCTTGCCCAGTTTGGCAATTTCATCGATGTCGCCGGCCAGGGCCAGGGTCACCACGTCGGCGCGCAAGCCGTCGATCACCGCCCGGCCTTGCTTGCCGGAGCCGCCGTGGGATTGCTGGATCTTGACGTTGTCGCCGGGGTGGGACTGCTTCCAGAAGTTGGTGAACTCGGCGTTGTAGTCCTGGTACAGCTCACGGGTCGGGTCGTACGAGACGTTGAGCAACTCATAGTCTTTGGCAACGGCGGAACCGGCAAACACGGCACTGGCCAACGCGGCCAGGGCGTAACGGCGAATCGACGACATAGAAGCTCCTGAAATTCTTGTTGGCGGCATCCTGTAGGAGCGAGCTTGCTCGCGAAAAACCCAGCAGCACTGCGTTAAACCTGATGCGCTGCGTTATCGTCGGCGTTTTTCGCGAGCAAGCTCGCTCCTACTGATGGCTTATTCTTAGGCGGGTTTGTTACCCGGGCTCTGCAGGCGGAATTTTTCCTTGCGTTCGATCTGTACCACTTGAGCGTTGTGCACGGTGATTTCCACTGCGCCGAACCGCAGATCGCGCAGGGCGCTCTGGATCTCACGCAAAATGGTTGCTTCGTCCTGGCCGTCGACGCTACGTAGAGATGCGCTCATGGTCTCGCTCCTGAGATGAATAGTGCCTGGCAGTGGCGGCACTGCTTGCGGCGTGAGGGCGATAGTAGATAAGCGCGGATATTCTTAAAAATACTATTTAAGAATGTTTATATAACCAGAAATAATTTTCTGACAGGACGAGGAGTTGCGTGTGGTTGCGATCCAAATGTGGGAGGGGGCTTGCCCCCGATAGCGGTGGGTCAGCCAAGTTTTTCTAACCTGATACACCGCCATCGGGAGCAAGCCCCCTCCCACATTTTGACTGCATTTCAAGGCTGGATTGGGGGGGCTCGGGTCCAGTCGATAGCGTCGGCAGGCATCGGTCGCCCAAACCAGTAGCCCTGGCCCATATCGCACTGCTGGTCCAGCAGGAAGCGCGCCTGCTCCACCTGCTCGATACCCTCGGCATGCACCTGCATGCCCATGCTTTTCGCCAGGGCGATCACCACGCGCACAATCGCAGCATCGTCTTCATCCCAGGGCAAACCCGCGACAAAGCCTTGGTCAATCTTGAGTTTCTGCACCGGCAGGCGTTTGAGCCGCAGCAACGAGGAGTAGCCGGTGCCAAAGTCGTCGATCGCCAGGCGCAGGCCCAGTTCGCGCAGGCGGTGCAGTTGCTCCAGGGCGACTTCCGGGTCGTCCATCACCGCGCTTTCGGTGACTTCCAGCTCAAGGAAGGCCGGATCCAGGCCGGTGGCGTGCAGCACCTGGGCAACTTGCTCGTACAGCTCGCGCCGGGCGAACAAGCGGCTGGAGACATTCACCGCAATGAAACTCAGCGGCGCGCCGTGGGTTAGCCACTGGCACATCTGGCGACAGGCCTGGTCCAGCACCCACCCATCGATGTCGGCAATCAGGCCGGTGCGTTCGGCGATGGGGATGAACTCGCCCGGCGGGATCAGACCGCGCTCCGGGTGTTCCCAGCGCACCAGCGCTTCCACGCCCACCAGGCGGCTGTCATGCAGGTCGTGCACCGGCTGGTAATAAACGCGCAGCTCTTGCTGGTCGAGGGCGCGACGCAGCTCGCTGGCGATCTCCACGCGGTTCTGTGCATGGGCGGTGAGTTCTTCGGTGTACAGGGCGTAGCCTTCGCGGCCGGCGTTCTTGGCCTTGAACAAGGCGGAGTCGGCGTTGCGCAGCAATTGCTCGGCGCTCAGGGCGTCGCTGGGAAACAGGCTGATGCCAATGCTGGCGCTGATAAACAGCTGGTTGCCGTCAAAAATGAAGGGGTCCTTCATGGCATTGAGCATGCGCTGTGCCAAGGCCGCGGCCTGCAGCACCTGTGGACAACTTTCCGCGAGCACGGCGAACTCGTCGCCGCCCAGGCGCGCCAGGGTCACACCGGGCCCGAACAAGCCGCGCAAGCGTTCGGCGACCAGCTTGAGCAACTGGTCGCCGACGTTATGGCCAAGGCTGTCGTTGATGATCTTGAAGTGGTCCAGGTCCATCAGCAGCAAGGCACAACCACGCTTGTGCACCTGCGCCGAGGCCAGGGCCTGCTCGGCACGGTCGGTGAACAGCAGGCGGTTGGGCAAGTCGGTGAGCGGGTCGTGATGGGCCAGGTGCGCCAGTTCGTGTTCGGAGTCCTTGATGGCACTGATATCCGAGAACACCGCGACGTAGTGGCTGACCTTGCCCTGGTCATCGTGGATGACGCGAATGGTTTGCCACTGTGGGTAAATTTCGCCGCTTTTGCGTCGGTTCCAGATTTCGCCGCTCCATTCGCCCGTGCGTTCCAGGGTCTGGAACATTTGCTGGTAGAACGTCGACGAATGGCGGCCGGATTTGAACAGGCTTGGTCGCTGGCCCATGACGTCTTCGCGGCGATAACCGGTGATTTCCATAAACGCCCGGTTGACATGCACGATCAGCCCTTGGGTATCGGTGACCAGCACCCCTTCGCGGGTGCAATCGAACACCGCAGCGGCCTGGCGCAGGCGCTCGCGGTTTTCTTTCAGGGGTTGCTGCAATGCATGGGCACGGGCAAAACGCCGGCCGATCCAGTAAATGACCAACGCGCTGAGGCTGACCCACACATAACCGCGCACCTGCAGCCAGCGCCCCAGCTCCCACGGCTCATCGATAAAGTTGATCAATGCGTAGTTGCTGAGCTGGAGCCAAATGATGGAAACCAACAGGTATACCAGCCCCGCACGTAGGGCACCTCGGTATGAAAACAGCATATCTTTAGTAATCCTTACTAAATAACCAGAATCGCCCTACAAAGGATCAGGATTATAGATGAGGAAACACCTTGTAAGTCTTATCTGAAACGGCGACTGGTTTTATCCGAAAAGGGAGTGATAATGCGGATGCTGTTTTTTTCTTTATCTGAGGGCCATACAGCCTATGTGGTACAACGGTTTTCTTGATCTGTCAGCCTGGCAACTGGTGGCAGTCACTCTGTTGATGACCCACGTGACCATCATTGCGGTCACCGTCTATCTACACCGCTATTCCGCCCATCGCTCCCTGGAGCTCAATGCGGGCCTTAAACACTTCTTCCGCTTCTGGCTGTGGCTGACCACGGCGCAGAACACCCGCGAGTGGACCGCCATCCACCGCAAGCACCACGCCAAATGCGAAACCGTCGATGACCCGCACAGCCCGGTGATCAAGGGCCTTTCCACCGTGCTGCGCAAAGGTGCCGAGCTGTACCGCGCCGAGGCGGAAAACCCCGAGACCCTGCGCATCTACGGCAAGAACTGCCCGGACGACTGGATCGAGCGCAAGCTCTACACGCCCTACCCGCTGCTGGGCGTGGCGATCATGGGCGTAATCGACGTGCTGCTGTTCGGCACCATCGGCATCACCATCTGGGCGATCCAGATGATGTGGATTCCGTTCTGGGCCGCCGGCGTGATCAACGGCCTGGGCCATGCCGTGGGCTATCGCAACTTCGAATGCCGTGACGCCGCCACTAACCTGGTGCCGTGGGGCATCATCGTCGGCGGCGAAGAGCTGCATAACAACCACCACACCTACCCCAACTCGGCCAAGCTGTCGGTGAAGAAGTGGGAGTTCGACCTGGGATGGGCCTGGATCAAGGTGTTCAGCTTCCTGCGCCTGGCCAAGGTGCAGCGCGTGGCGCCCATTGCCCACCGCGTCGAAGGCAAGGGCAGCCTGGACATGGACACCGCCATGGCGATCCTCAACAACCGCTTCCAGATCATGGCCCAATACCGCAAATTGGTGATTGGCCCGCTGGTCAAGCAGGAGCTGGAGAAAGTCGATCATTCGGTACGCCACCAGTTCCACCGGGCCAAGCGCCTGTTGTCGCGGGAAACCAGCTTGCTCGATGACCGCCACCACCTGCGCATCCAGAGCATGCTGGAGCACAGCCATGCGCTGACGGTGATCTACGAAAAGCGCCTGGCGCTCCAGCAGATCTGGCTCAAGACCAGTTCCAACGGCCACGATATGCTGGCCGCGATCAAGGAATGGGTGCATGAGGCCGAGGCCAGCGGTATCCAATCCTTGCGCGATTTTGCCCACCAACTGAAGACGTATTCGCTGCGGCCTGCGGCAGTCTGAGTGTGGTGTGGGAGGGCTTGCCCTCCCACACACTGGCTTTTTGGCGCCATTTTACGGGCACCGCCAATCGGTCACGATCATGGAACTTCACCGCAATTCCCCTCTCTCAAAGAACACTTCGCCATCATGGTGACCCCTTGTAGTGACCGCTGTTCCATCCTGCGGCGCGCCCAGAGAGAGTTGTACCGATGGTTCACGAAAAGCCCTGCCTGCCCGATGTGCCCACTGCCGAGCCGCCGCGCCCGGCCGCGGCGGCGACCCTGTTGGCGTTGATGCATGCCCAGGGCGAAGTCGAGCGACTGAGTGAGCGTGAGCAACTGCTCAGTTCACTGCTGGTCAGCGTGAACGCGGTGCTATGGGCCATCG
This sequence comes from Pseudomonas khavaziana, assembly GCF_036704165.1. NCBI lineage: Bacteria > Pseudomonadati > Pseudomonadota > Gammaproteobacteria > Pseudomonadales > Pseudomonadaceae > Pseudomonas > Pseudomonas khavaziana. The sequence continues at coordinate 457,418 of NZ_CP129946.1, read as the reverse complement.
ACTGGGAAACGCGCCGCGTGCTGTATGTGAGCCCGGCCTACGAGCGCATCTTTGGCCGTTCAGCCGGCTTGCTGCTGGCCGATCACCGGGAATGGCGCAACAGTGTTCACCCCGAAGACCTCGACTACGCCGAACACAGCCTGGCCCGCGTGCTGGAACAGGGCGCCGTGGAAGACCGCGAGTACCGCATCATCACCGCCGACGGGCAAATCCGCTGGCTGTGCGACAAGTGCTACATCAACCAGCAGGTGGTGCCTGGCGAGCCGCTGATCGTGGTCGGCATGGCCGAAGACATCACCGAAAAGAAGCTGCTGGAGCTGGAACTGCACCGCCTCGCCACCACCGACGTGCTGACCCAAAGCAGCAACCGCCGGCACTTCTTCGAATGCGCCAACCAGGCGTTCGACAATGCCTGCGTGCAGGGCACGGCGCTGGCGTTCCTGTTGCTGGACATCGATGACTTCAAGGACATCAACGACACCTACGGCCACCTGGAAGGCGATCAGGTGCTGCGGCGCATTGCCGAGAGCGGTCGCGGGGTACTGCGCCGTGGCGATTTGTTCGGGCGCATTGGCGGCGAAGAATTCGCCGCCGTACTGCCCGGTTGCGCACCGGAGATGGCCCTGCAAGTGGCCGAACGGCTGGGCAAGGAAATCCAGGCGTTGCTGTTCAGCTATGAGGGCCGCGAGTTCAACGTGACCGTCAGCCAGGGCCTGGCCAGCTTGCGGGAGGATGACTCCACCCTCGACAGCCTGTTCGCCCGGGCGGATGCGGCGATGTATGAGGCCAAGCGCCTGGGCAAGAACCGTGTTATCGCAGGCTAGACTTGGTCAAAATGTGGGGGGGCTTGCTCCCGATGGCGGTGTATCAGGTTAACAATACTTGTCTGGCCCACCGCATCGGGGGCAAGCCCCCTCCCACATGTGGGCCTCATTGGCTGTCAGGTTTTGCATAATCCTATTCGCCCAGGCGGATGCGGCGATGTATAAGGCCAAGCGCCTGGGCAAGCACCGCGTTATCGCAGGCTAGACTCGGTCAAAATGTGGGAGGGGGCTTGCTCCCGATGGCGGTGTATCAGGTTAACAATACTTGTCTGGCCCACCGCATCGGGTTCAAGCCCCCTCCCACATTTGAGCCTCATTGGCTGTCAGGTTTTGCATAATCCTATTCGCCCAGGCGGATGCGGCGATGTATGAGGCCAAGGGCCTGCGCAAGCACCGCGTTATTGCAGGCTAGACTCGGTCAAAATGTGGGAGGGGGCTTGCTCCCGATGGCGGTGTATCAGGTTAACAATACTTGTCTGGCCCACCGCATCGGGAGCAAGCCCCCTCCCACATTTTGGCGTTATTGGCTGTCAGGGTTTGCGTACTCTTGTCAGTTCGGACAAGCCCACTTTGAGCAGCCGTGCGGTCTTGCTGCCGGCAAGCTCTTGCAGCCCTTCATGCTCGGTCAAGCGCGCCATCTGTGTCGCCAGGTTCACTACCAAGGCTTCGCGTGAATACACACCGCCTTCCAGTGAATAGGTGGCCGCGATCAATTGGCGCAACTCCAACGGCAAGCGCCAGCGCGTGCGCAACGCCGAGCCGTAGGCGGCGCCAAAAGTGTCGAGGGATTCGCCGATCGCTTCGTCATCCAGGGCGCCGCCAGCCTGGCGCCAGTCTTCCAGGCAGCGCAACAAGGCCAGGTCGCCCAACCGATGCAGGATACAGGCGCTATAGCAGCGCTGGTGATCCAGTTCCAACATGCGCGCCAGGCGTCGGGCGTACTCGGCGCTGTCCTCGGACAATTGCCAGTGCCGCTCGGCGTAGGCCACCAGCCCAGGGTCACCCAGCACCACGTTGTGCTTGAGCGCCAGGCCCAGGATGAGGTTCATGCTTTGCCCGGGGACCAGCTTGTTGAGGGCCGCGTGCAGGGTCTGCACCGGCGTGCCGTGATACCCGGCACTGTTGGCGGCGGCGATCAGCACGGCGGTGATTTGCGGGTCGATACGCACCTGGTCTTCGAGCTGCTGCAGGTCCAGGCCCTCGGGTCCCAGGCTGCGTTGCACCGCGGCTTTGACATCCACACGCAACGGCGCGCCATCGCTGACCTCTCGGCGCCGCTCCAGGAATGCCGGCAAGGTCATGCCTGGCGCCAGCGCCGGAATCTCGCAATACACGCTTTCGCCTTCGTTAAGCAGCAGGTCTTGCAGGCGCTGGGTCAGGCTCTCCATGTTCAGCGGATGGGTCAGGTACGCAGTCGGCGCCAGGGGCAAGGCTTCGCGTACGCTGGCGCTGTCATTGCGGCTGCTCAGCAGGATGAACGGCAGTGCGGGAGAGCGGCGCTGCTCGCGCACACTGCGCAGCAGGCTCAGGCCATCGACGCCCGGTAGCTCCCAGTCCGCAAGAATCAGGTCATAGGTTTTTTCCCGCAACAGCGTGGCGGCCTGCTGCCCATCGGCGCACACATCCAGCCGTGCGTCACAGCGCACATTCAACAACACTTGCTTGAGCAGGTCCCGCGACCAAGGGTCCGCTTCGGCAATCAGCACTCGGGGTACAGCGGGTAAATCAACAGCAGTCATCCAGCACGCTCCATCGGCAATGCTTGCACCTTAGACAATGCCGCCGCGTGCGTAAAATGAAGCAGGCACAAAAAAACCGCCGAAGCGGTTCTTTTGCTTTTCGTAGGAGCGAGCTTGCTCGCGAAGGTCGTCAACGAAAACGCGGGCAGCCCTTGAAACGCGGTGCCTGGGCGTTTTTCGCGAGCAAGCTCGCTCCTACAGGGGCGGGGCGTGTCAGAGTTCGGAGAAACACTCTTCGATAATCGCCAAACCCTTGTCCAGCTGCTCGTCCGGCGAGGTCAGCGGCACCAGGACGCGCAACACGTTGCCGTAGGTGCCGCACGACAGCAGGATCAGGCCCTTGTCACGCGCCTTGGCCACCACCGCGGCAACGGCCGCCGCGTTAGGCTTGTGGCTGTCGCCCTCTTCAAACAGCTCGACTGCGATCATCGCGCCCAGGGCACGCACATCACCGATCACCGGGTACTTGGCCTGGATGGCCTTAAGGCCCGTCACCAGGCGCTCGCCGACCGCCTTGCAGCGGTCCAGCAGGTGCTCTTCTTCGAACACTTGCATCACGGCCAGGGCTGCGGCGCAGGCAATCGGGCTGCCGGCGTAGGTGCCGCCCAGGCCGCCCGGGGCGATGGCGTCCATGTATTCAGCCTTGCCACACACACCGGCCAGCGGGAAGCCGCCAGCGATGGATTTGGCGAAGGTGGTCAGGTCGGCGGCCACGCCCATCTGTTCCATGGCGAAGAAGGTACCGGTACGGCCGGCACCGGTTTGCACTTCATCGGCGATCAGCAGGATGCCGTGCTGGTCGCACAGTTCGCGCAGGCGCTTCATGAAGGCTTTCGGCGCGACGTAGAAACCGCCCTCGCCCTGCACCGGCTCGATGATGATGGCGGCGATATCACGCGGCTCGGCATCGTTCTTGAAGATACGTTCGATGCTGGCGATGGAGTCGTCGACGCTCACACCGTGCAGCTCGTTCGGGTACAGCGCACGGAACACGCCGCCGGGCATCAGGCCCATGCCGGCCGAGTACGGCACGACTTTACCGGTCAGGCCCAGGGTCATCATGGTGCGACCGTGGTAGGCACCGGTGAAGGCAATCACGCCTGCGCGGCCAGTAGCGGCGCGGGCGATCTTCACGGCGTTCTCGACGGCTTCGGAACCGGTGGTGACCAGCAAAGTTTTCTTGGCGAAATCGCCTGGCACCTTGGCGGCGACTTTCTCACACACCTCTACGTAGGGCTCGTAGGCCAGCACCTGGAAGCAGGTGTGCGTCAGCTTGTTGAGCTGCTCGGTCACGGCGGCGATGATTTTCGGGTGCACGTGGCCCGTGTTCAACACGGCGATACCGCCGGCGAAGTCGATGAACTCGCGACCTTCTACGTCGGTCACCGTGGCGTTCTTCGCGGATTCGGCGAAGATCGGGTGAATCTGGCCAACACCGCGGGGTACAGCGGCTTCGCGGCGTTTCATCAGGGAAGCGTTGGTCTTGCTCATAAAGTCCTCATTCGCCACTCATCGGGTGGCGTGGTCCAAGGCATAGGTGGCGGGGAGGCAACTACGGCAGCATGCGATGATCGACTGCCACAGCTTTCCCGGCCACTACGAATAACGATGTGGAACACGCAAAGGGGCAGCGCTCTCGTGCCCTCTACGTTTGCTGCAAGCTCTTGCCGGTCAGATGCCCAGGCAGAGGTATTTGATTTCCAGGTAATCCTCGATCCCGTACTTGGAGCCTTCACGGCCCAGGCCCGAGGCCTTGATGCCGCCGAACGGCGCCACTTCGTTGGAGATCAACCCAGTGTTGACGCCGACCATGCCGTATTCCAGGGCCTCAGCCACACGGAACACCCGGCCCAGGTCGCGGGCATAGAAGTACGAGGCCAGGCCGAACTCGGTGTCGTTGGCCATGGCGATCACATCGGCTTCGTCTTTGAAGCGGAACAGCGGCGCCAGCGGGCCGAAGGTTTCTTCCTTGGCGACAGCGGCGTCTTTCGGCACATCGACCAGAATGGTCGGCTCGAAGAAATTGCCTTCCATCGCCTTGCCACCGGCCAGCAGCTTGGCGCCTTTGCCCAGGGCATCAGCGATGTGCTCCTGAACCTTGGCCACGGCTTTTTCGTCGATCAGCGGGCCCGTGGTGGTGCCTTCTTCAAGACCGTTACCGATCTTCAATTTGGCCACGGCCACCTTGAGCTTTTCAGCGAAGGCGTCGTACACCGAATCCTGGATGTACAGGCGGTTGGCGCAGACGCAGGTCTGGCCGTTGTTGCGGTACTTGGAGATGATCGCGCCTTCGACGGCCTTATCCAGGTCGGCGTCGTCGAACACAATGAACGGTGCGTTACCGCCCAGCTCCAGGGAGACTTTCTTGATGTCCTTGGCACATTCGGCCATCAGCTGGCGACCGATTTCGGTCGAGCCGGTGAAGGACAATTTGCGCACGATCGGGTTGCTGGTCAGCTCACCGCCAATGTCGCCGGCGCTGCCGGTGACCACGCTGAGCACGCCTTTCGGGATACCGGCGCGGTGCGCCAGCTCAACCAGGGCCAAGGCCGAGAATGGTGTCTGCGAGGCTGGCTTGATCACCATGGTGCAGCCGGCAGCCAGGGCCGGGCCGGCTTTACGGGTGATCATGGCGGCCGGGAAGTTCCACGGAGTGATCGCCGCGGTAACGCCAATCGGCTGCTTGATCACGATCAGGCGCTTGTCGGGTTGGTGGCCGGGGATCACGTCGCCGTAGATGCGCTTGGCCTCTTCGGCAAACCACTCGATAAAGGACGCGGCGTAGACGATTTCGCCCTTGGCTTCAGCCAGCGGCTTGCCTTGCTCGAGGGTCATCAGGCGGCCGAGGTCGTCCTGGTTTTCGATCAACAGTTCGAACCAACGGCGCAGCTTGTTGGCACGCTCCTTGGCGGTGAGGGCACGCCAGGCCGGCAGGGCCTTGTCCGCGGCTTCGATGGCGCGGCGGGTTTCCGCGGCGCCCATCTTCGGCACGCTGCCGAGAATTTCACCCGTGGCCGGGTTGTTGACCTTGATGGTCTGACCGTTGTCCGCATCGACCCAAGCGCCATCGATAAAGGCTTGCTGGCGGAACAACTGGGTATCTTTGAGCTGCATGTCGGCTTTCCTTAACAGCACCGCGCGCACGCGGAGCGAATTAGAGTTGTTGAAAGGCGCCTTGTGGGCAATGTCGTTGTAGGAGCGAGCTTGCTCGCGAAAAATTCAAAGGCGCCGCGTAAAACCAGAAACGCGACGTCATCGTTAACGATTTTCGCGAGCAAGCTCGCTCCTACAGGGCATCAGCCAGGGGCTGCCGTCAGGGAAATCAGTCCAGGGCGCAAAGATAGGTTATGCGCGCACGGGAGACAGAGCGTTTGAAATCTCAAACGAATCCTAGGATCAATGGGGGTACAGGGCAATAGGATGTTCGAAAAAAAGAACGAATATGGCGCATCTGGTTCATCTTTCAGATCAAGCGCATCAACGACAACAGCCCCGGAGCCTTGTGGGCGCCGGGGCTGTTGGGGTCTTGCTGCTTAAGGTTGGAACGATTTGAGCACGGCCAACAGGCTGGTCAAGTTGTCGGCCACGCCGCCTTGGGCGACTTTTTCGGTGGCCGACGCGCCGGCGGTGGTGTCGACACTGTAGATCTGCATCACGCCCTGGTTGGTGGCCGCCTGGGCCAGGGTGTTTTGTTGCTGTTGGGCCGAGACCGAGTTCTGGAACAGGATCGCCGTGGCCTGTCCCATGGATTGGTAGATCGTGCTCATGGCCATCGCGGGCGATTCGGCAACGACCTTGACGTTGGTCTGGGTGACGGCATCGGTGATTTGCGGGCTGACAGTACTCATGGTTGAAACTCCTGGGTTGAGAAAGAACAACTTCCGTTATTGCTCAGTGCTTAAGGCTGGAAGGACTTGAGCACGGTCAACAGGCTGGTGAGGTTATCCGACACGCCGCCCTGGGCGACTTTCTCGGTGGCCGCCGCACCGGCGGTGGTATCGACGCTGTAGATCTGCATCACGCCCTGGTTGGTGGCCGCCTGGGCCAGGGTGTTTTGCTGCTGTTGGGCCGATACGGCGTTCTGGAACAGAATCGCCGTGGCCTGCGCCATGGATTGATAGATGGTGCTCATCGCCATCGCTGGCGATTCGGCCACCACTTTGACGTTGGTCTGGGTGACCGCGTCGGTAATTTGCTCGTTGACTAATGGCATGATCAATTTCCTTATTTAGTGCACGGTGTATTCCGTGTTCATCAATGAACGTTGCGAAACAGGCGCTGTGAAACAGAGTGTTCAAGGTTTCGCAGTGGGGCCCAACGCCGCTTCAATCCGCGTGATCAACCCCTGGATCAGTGCCTGCACTTCCTTGCGTTGCGCGTCCTGGTCGGGAGCTGCGCCGTCCAATACCTGGCGTAACGCCACCTCACGTTGCTCGGCAGCGGTCTTGAGCGCTTGCTCGTTGGCTTTCGATTGCTCAAGCACTTGGGTAGCGCGCTTAAGGGTTTCGTCGACGATGGCCTGGGGCGTTCCGGCGAAAATCTGCGGGTTACGCAGCATCGCCTCCAGCCGTTGACGGTCATCGGCGGACAGGACCGAGGGTGTGGAGGGGGGAGCCATGTCGATCTCCTTGGGCAGTAAGTTGCCTGCAAAAGGTCCGCTAAAGCCGCACCTCGACGTTATCCTGCCAAAAACCGGCGAAGTAGAAGTCTGTGGCGTTGTCGCAACTCGCGGCCAGCTCCCAGGGGGTCATTACCGTGGAGCGCGTAGTGAAGATCGGCGGTGGAATCTCACTGCCGCTGATGTAAAGGTTGCCAACCTCGTAGGCGTTTGCGACGAACTGCGAACAGAACGAGGCATTGCCGATAGACACCGATTCGTTAATCCGCGGCATGAGACCCGGCTCGTAGCCAGACGACTTGAGAATCGATAACAGCGCATTCCATTTACTGTATCGACCCGTAATTTCCTTGCTAGCGACGTCGCCATAAAATTGATCTGCGGCATACGCGGCCGCCCATCCCAACTTGGTGTCTTCACAGGAGAACACCATGGCTCCACGGGGTACGGCCTCAGTTGTCAGGTCGGTTACCTGAATGCCACTGCCGACACTCTCCACGACATGCGTGGCGTCGATCGCAATAGCCGCATGCACCACGGGTACATTCGGATCGCCCGTTCCGAAGATTTTCGCTTTGATCCACTGCCCCGCCACAATGAATACGCGAGGAATGCTGGTGGACAACTTGTCGTCCACTTGCGCCACAGAAAAAACAATATCGCCAAGCTTCATGATGTCGCTCCTCATTCAAAAAAAGTTGCTTTCAAGTTGCTGTCGCACCGCCCCAGCCGAACGCTGGAGCGCTGTACTCGGTTCAGGCCGCTGGCGCGGCCCGGTTGGCCAGGGTGCTCGCGTACTTGGCGATGCTCTGGTCGATCTTGTCGATGGCAACGCTCGCGGCTTCGGCTTCCATCGCCCCGGCGGCGGCGGCCACAGCGGCAGCGGCGCCCACCAGCAGGTCGGTGGCTAACGCGCCCAGTGCATCCTCGGCGGCGCCCGGCAGGTTGTTGTTGACGATGTTCTCGGTCATTTGCTGGAGCAGCACGGCCTGGGCCGCCAGGGCGATCTTGCTGACCCCGTCGAAATACCCCGCCGCCGCCTGCGCCACCAGGCCGGCCGCCTGGCTGATCATCATGTCGGCCGGCACCGCGATCTGGGCCGGCGCATAGGCGAAGTTCTGTGCGTTAGTGAACTGCACCGCCTGCACAATCTGGCTGTTGAGCGCCGCCGTGCTATCGGTTGACGGCGCGCTCACCTGGTTGAGCAGGTGCTCGTTCATGCGCGCCATGATCGAGCGCGAAGCCGGTGGGGCGGGCGCCGGCGCAGGTGGGTCGGCGGCGGGCGTTGCTTGGGAGGCGGCGGGTTTCTTTCTGCTGAACCACGACATGATGGATCTCCCCAGGCTTCAGCCCTTCTCGCCAATCTGCATGATCAGCGCCACGGCCTTGGAGATCACCGCATTGGAAATCTGGTTCATCGCCTGCTGGCTGTTGACCGCGTTCTGCAACGACAGGCCCGCCGCACTGCTGGCGACCTGATACAGCGACGCGATGGCCTGGGCCGGCGCCTCGGCCACCACCTTGACGTTGGTTTGAGTGACCGCGTCGGTGATCTGGCTGTTGACCTCTGTCATACATCTCTCCTTGATGGCATTCGCCCAAGGTTGGGCGTGGATAGTGGCGGCAGGACGCGCTCATACAACTAGAACGCCCCGCGCCGGGTTCTGTGAATCCAGCTCAGCGCAAGGCACTGCGCAGCAGTTGCACACGCTTGCGTACCAGCGGCAGCTTGACCTGCAACTCGGCGGCGATTTGCGGATACGGCAAGTCATCGACAAAACGCATCTCGAACAAGCGCTGCTGCATCATCGGCAACCGCGCCACCTGCGCCTTGACCCGCTCCAGGCGCTCGTAGCACTCCACCCGCTCCAGCACCGACGCGCAGGGCGCGGCGAGCGCGGCCAGGTGATCATGCTCAAGGTCCACCGAATCATCGAACAGCCGCCCCTCGCGCTTGCTGCGCCGCAAGCTGTCGAGAAACACATGGTCGAGTACCAGAAACAGAAACCCCTCAGGGTCGCGAATACGCTCGGGCGAGCGCCGAAAAAACAGCAGGGCCTTGATCGCCGTGGCCGACAACCACTCCTGACCCTGATCCAGATTGCCCTTGGCGCGCCGCAACGCACGCCGCTTGAGTTCACCCTGCACGGCGCGCCAACTCGCTTCGAACAAACGGTCATCGGCGGCCCATTGATCCTTGAACTGAACAGTCATCCCCATCGCCAGCACTCCTGTGCATCCTTGATGAAGGGCCAGTCTGCGAGGGCTCGACGGGGGTACGCTGTTACCTGGGGAACACTACGGCAACTAATTCAGCGCAAAAGCCTTGCGCCGCAACTGCTCGACATCGTTGATCACCATGCGCTCCAGATCGCCGCTGATCACCCCACTGCGCCGCCACACTTGCAGCTGCACATTCAGCTTGGGGCGGCTGGTATTCAGCATCGACGCCAACACCCCCTGGCTGGCGGGCAAAGACACACAGGGCATGGCAAGCGCCAAATCGATCTCGCCCAGGTTGGCCAACAGAAACCGCGCCAACCGCGACTCCAGCCGATGCAGGCACACCAACTCCAACAACTCGATGGCGTGTAGCAAACGCAGCATCATCAGCATCAACAAACGCCGCAGAAACACCGGCTCCTCAAACAACACAGCAAAATGCCGGCTCCCCAACTGCAACAAACGCGTGGGCCCGCTGGCAAAGGTAGAAGACTCGCGCCCATGATCCTTGATCAACGCCGTCTCCCCCACCACCTGCCCGGCCCCGGTACTGCCGATAATCTGCTCGCGCCCATCCGGCCCATGCACCACCGAATAAATCCGGCCTTCGACTACCAATGCGATGAATGCGAGGGAGTCGTCCTTGAAATACAACAGCTCACGATCCTCCAGCGTGCGCTCCACCATATGGGTGGCAACGTAGCGCAAGAGGTGCTCCGGCATACCTCGAAACAAATCGGAGCGAGCCAACAGAGTTTGTCTCAGCGGGAGATCGAGCATCACGGTTCCTTTGGAATGCATGCGTTCACCTGGGGAATTGCGGCGTGGAAGCGGTTTAAAGCCACAAGAGCAAAGCAAACAAAGGGACGCGCGGCGCGGGGAGTTGTGAATGAGGGTGGCGATTAGCCATTTTTTGTCGGAAACGGCTGACGGTGACCGGCTGAAATGCTGCAATGGACGCATCAGGTCGACATGGGTATGATGTCGCCCGCACAAGCATCCGTAGCTCAGCTGGATAGAGTACTGCCCTCCGAAGGCAGGGGTCGTGGGTTCGAATCCCGCCGGGTGCACCAGATATGAAATGAAAAAGCCTCAGGTCGAGAGATCTGGGGCTTTTTTTTGGGGGGGGGTTGGGGGGGTGTTGAGTTGCGTTGGGGTTGTAGGGGTTGGGGTTGGGGTTGGGGTTGGGGTTGGGGTTGGGGTTGGAAGTTACTCGACCGGGCTTTGGTTTGAGATGCGCGGGATTTCCGTCTCTTTTTTGTCGTGCAAATAAATCTGTCCCCTTATTCCAGAACGCTCGACAGCGTGGGGAGGAGGCAAAAAAAGCAGTTTTGAATGCGATAGGTTTTGCGTTAGATGAGGAGTGGAACGCAGCAACTAAGCAGCTAGCGGTAGTGGGGGCACAGTTAATTGCCGTCAACCGACAAAATGGTGGAATGGAAGATGGTTTGTCGAGACTTGAAGTACCTCGTTTTGGTCCCTTCCATACAAGACTAGATCGTGCCGATTTGGCAGCCGTCGCTGACGGTATTTCTTTTGCAGATCTACTCGCGGCATAACTCTCAAGCAGCCCGCACTTGCGGGCTGCTCACCTGGTTCTTAAGGTTCTCAGAGTTGACGCGCACAACTGCAATCCATCTGAAAGATCAGGTTGTATGCTGCTGCAATACTCACTGAGTGACGAGCCACTTTATTCGGAAACTTCAACCATAAAGTACCATTTAAGCACACCGATTGAGCGTAGAATCAAGCACCGACAGGCAACCTAGCGGGTGGTTTTACTAAACTTCGAAGTTGCGAAATCAGACGTTGATGGCCCAACTCACAGTGCCGTCTAAGCATGCGAAATACCGCAGCCTTAAGAAACGCACGATCCTGTATCCCGCTTTCACTCCAAAATTCTTCATATTGTTTTAGAGTCATCACGAGCTTTTCATCAGTGTCAACCTGAAGTCCTGACCGCCTTACCCAGCTCCCAAACAATCCGAGCCAGCTTGAAAAAGACGGATCGAGATGATCTCGACAGTAGCGTTCTCGGACAGAGAAAACCTCGTCCCAAGTTGGCACAGCATCCGTTTCCGGATCAAACCTAATTACCCACTTCGGCGTGTGCTCTGTCGCACCATCGAATGGATCACTATCGTCTAACAAAACATCTATTTTTACATGATTGTAAGGATCAAATGCCACACGTCGCGACCCATCGGCCCGCCTTATAATATCGATTGCATGCTTATAGTTGGAATTGCACTTATGTCCCATTGGGACTAAATTCCTCAAATTTGCCGCAGCGAAAGGATACCGGCTTTTCGTAAGGTAATGATCCAGTGCCTCGCGAGTTGCGCCCGGCGCATCGAAGTATTCTGTGCCACAGAAAGGGCACATATGCTCCGGGGCTGTAGCATAGATGACAGAATAATGCTGGTCGCGAACTTCAAAATCAGTGAGCAAAGCGAACGCAAAGCTGAATAAAGAGTCGATAGGATCACGCACCACCTCCGGCAAACTCTCGAGTGTGTCGCAGTCGGTCACCCCGCCTAAAAGATCTGAGATGCGGTTTGTCGCTTCAAGCGCCTCTAGAACCAAGTCCCTATCGACCTTATCAAGCTTACGAATCGCTCTATCATAGGCTCTAAAACGATCGCGCAAACCATGTCTTGGCTGCAGCGTAACTTGATGCGCAGTTGGCAGGATCTGAGGCCAACCTGGATATCGCTTCCTTGCGTCAGCAGCAACATGAACGTTTCGAACTGTTTCACAGAGACAGTCATGCAGCCAGTTGTTCAGTGTCGCTGCAATGGGATAGCCAAAGAGCACAGTTACTTGTCCTCTTTTTGCGATAATTGTCGAAGGTGATCCATCAGGAACACTTTCTCGACGGAGTCACCCAATCGACCAATCCCCGCCTTCACTTCTTCGCGATTATTGCTTTCCATAAGATCTGCAATCTCACGCCGAGGAACTTCCGACATCGGAGGACTCACTCCAAAGCATTCTTCAAGAATAGTGTCGAAGGTAGTTCCGAAGGTCTCGATACCAGGTCGGCGTACCTGCACGCCCGCCTGAACCTTCTCGAATATGAGCACCTTATCTCTCGCCATGTCCGAGGGAACAAATGGTGAATGTGTCGTCAACAAACAGTCTTGCTGCGCAGATTTACTTCCATGCTGCCCGCGTTTTCCATTAGCTGTGGGCAAATCCATCAATCTAGATATGAACTTAACGCGCCACTGCGGATTGAAGTGTGACTCTGGCTCATCTAACAAAAACAGTGCATTAGGAAGCGACGCCATGCACATAGTCCCAAGGATTTGTGCAAGTTGATGCTCCCCGTCTGATAGTGACACGTAATCGACCACACCCTTACCAGTCTTAGGAATAAAACGAACCTGCTCAAAGCGAAACACCCGGTCTTCATCCTGCGGCTCTGGCAGTCGGGAAGCGAAACGTCTTGTTTTGATATCGCGCAATAGGCGTTCGCGCGCCGCTCTGGGGATAGCTAGGTCGTTAAGCATCGAAAGTTTGTGAAGGGATGAGTACAGATCAATCGGGGTCTTCCAGAAACTCCGAAACGCCTCGCGAGTTTCGTCGGTTACCAAGAAGTCGAAGACATACGTCTCGGTCTTTTCATCGTAAGAGTGACATGTCGAGCATCGCTTCAGATGATCGATGTAACTTTCTAACTCGTCCGTCAGTTGAACACCTTTGCGCTTCCGTCCGGAGGTGGTGCGCGCTGCCAGCTTGGAGATGGCGCGATGCGCCAATTGGATCACGCATCGAAAAGAATGCAGCTCGCTAAGCTTAGCATCCATCAATAACGCATTACGCTCGTCTGCAGAACCTAGGATAAGATTGGCAACGAGCACTTCCAAATGCGTTCCATAATCAACTAGCATTAGACGAGTGTCAGGGATAGGCTTCCGATTAATCTCTGGATCTTTCTGCAAAGCCTGTTTGCCTACTGCGTCGGCATACCCGCTCCGACTCATGAGAAATGGCAAGCTCAAAGTTTCGTTGTCACCTGATGTGTAACCAATAACTCGAGACGGCAATAGCTCACGAGTTGAAGGCTCATCTAAAACACATTGGACCCAGTTGAAACCATCTTTTTTCTCAATTTTTAGTACAGGACGTCTTTTTCCTTCACTGCGGCGCGAGAGGCGGACTAGGACAGAGTTACTAGCAAGTGCAGGTCGAATTAAGTATTCGAGTTCGAACTGGAGTTCCTCATTGCCCTTGGCACGTTCTTCATCTCCAACGCACGCGTGAAACACTGTCTGAAATGCCTCAGCAACGACCTGTAAAAATTGAGACTTTCCCGCACCGTTTGCCCCGACCAAGCATAGTGGATCAAACTGCGCTGAATTGCTCTGGGTTCCTCTCAAACTGATATCTAACCCGTCGAGTAGTCCGCCACAAGTCGCCGCTTTAATTATATTAACACGCGTAAGTTTCAAAGCTTGACCCTCACTAAGCGCATCTCTTTATTGTTCTTATCGAAAATTTGCTGGACTATCGGGTTAGGTTCCGACAACAACTCAAAAATCGCGGTTTTTATAGACTCGTAGTTCCCGGGGATAAGCGCTCGCAGATCTTCAAATGAGAATCCATCGGTCTCAGAGCTCGAAATTATTGCCTTGACGGCATCCTTCTCGGTATTACTCATAGTCGGTCTTCTTGGCAGCGTTCTGGCTTGTTTCAGTGGCGGCTCAGCCTGGGGGGTATGCCTACTGGCCTCTATATTGACCAAAAGCGTAGATGCTGGCTCATCATTTGGATCTTGAGGAACCAACTCGCCTATAAAAGCCTTGTTGAGGGCTGCAGGCGTTAGTGCAGCAACTTTCGCAGCGGCATTGGCGCAATTGCGTTCCAAGCGATCAGCGAAAAGGAAAAGCTCATCCACGCGTTTCACTATTTCCAACTGCTCGTCGGAAGGTGGGACAGCAACTGGGAGCGAGGACAGTACGGATTTGTTGATAGAAGCGAGGTTCGTCGTCTGCTTCCCTTTTGCTAAAAAATACTCGTACCCGCGACTATTACCATAGTATGAGAAATAACGAGGCTCAAAGGTCGGATCAGAGAGGCGTGCTCTGAACACATGATTTTGAAAGATGCAAGCCGGCAGCTCGCCGCTCCAGATCCAGCCTCGCCCGAGTTTGTTGATGTCCCCCCCCTCGTTGAACAAGATATCACCGGCACGCAATAGTAGGTCTGCAACTCGGTTGGGCGGCACTCGAATGGTTTTTACCTCTGATAAATCAAGGTAACCCCGCTGAACATTAGCCACTCGGAGATAGGGTAATTCTGTAAATCCACTCCCCTGTTTCTTTGAGTCTTTTGTCACCCCCCCAGTAATCGTTGCTATATCGGCTAGGCGCCGTATAGCCCAAGAAGCAGGGAAAACGTAGTCGCGAAATGAGTCCGAATCCGCCTCCTGGAACGACTGACTCTCACCATCATCACCGCGTGCTTCCCGCCACTCACGAGTGAGTTCACCGCTAGTGGCAGCTGTGAGCACGGACTGACGAAATCTCTTGAGTATGTCGCTGATTTGGTCGAGGCGCCCCCGACACGTGGCTAAGCGCTCGAGCAGTGAGTCGAGTTTGTCGGTGATGCGTTTCTGTTCAGCAAGAGGGGGAACAGGCAACTCTAGCTTTGTGAGGTTTCCTCGGGAGATCCTGCGACGCGTAGTGCCTGATGACTGTAGCTCGATGAGCTGCCTTACAGGTGGCGCATTTAAAAAGTGCATCAACCACTTAGAACTTACGGACGAAGAACCAGGGCGCACGATTGCGACGTCAACAACTGTAATACAGCGCTGGGCTAACTTCGGCGCAAGACATGCTCGCCCAAGAGGTTCCGGCATTCTTGCGATCAGCACATCTCCTTCGAACACCTCAGTGCATCGAAGCTGATCAAACTTTATGTCATTAATAAATCTGTTTGATTTATTGACGAATACCCCATCACCGATGTCTGCCAGTTGTAGAAGCCGGATCGATCCGTTAGGGTCCTGGTCCTTGCTCTCGACCCAGTCTCCGTCCGAGAAGATACCGTTCTCTGCGATCAAATTTGCGACGGTTGTTTGTTCCCAACCTGGAGGAAGGCCCTTCACGCTTCGAACTCTTCCATGTCTTCGCCTAGTTCCGCGAGTATTCCACGCAGATCTTCAAGCGCGCCCTCCAGCTCTACCATCGCCTCGCGTGCCAGCTCAGTTGGTTCAGAATGCACGGCATTAGCTGCGGCGCTGTCATCCTTCAGCCAGGTAATATCCAGATTCTCTCCACGCTCAGAGATCCACTGTCGTGAAAATTTGCGGAAGCGGCCTGTTTCACCAGTTTCCATACGCTTGTTTAGGCTATCTCGGCCGGCGGATGGGTCTGTGCCAAACGCGGCCTCGAAATCAGCAAAATATTTCCGCGTGAGCTGTGTGCGCTTGCCAAATTGCGGAACGTTTGCTCGGAGATCATAGACCCATACCTCCTCCGTACTCCCCTTGTCTGATAAGCCACGGGTGAAGAATAAGACGTTAGTTTTCACGCCCTGCGCGTAGAAAATTCCCGTAGGCAAGCGCAGCACAGTATGAAGATTGCACTTATCCATCAGATCCCGACGAATTTCGGTGCCAACGTTACTATCGAAAAGCACGTTATCTGGAAGCACAACGGCAGCACGGCCACCTGGTTTAAGACCTTGATAAATATGCTGCAAGAAACAGAGCTGCTTGTTTGTCGTCGGGTAGATGAAATCACTACGCGAAGGCAGCCCTCCTCCTTTTTTAGTACCGAATGGGGGGTTGGACAGAATGAGGGTTGCGGCTGGCAGTCGAGTTCCTTGCTCTCCGAGCGTATCACCAAACTGGACACCACCTTCCACACCATGCAGAAGCATGTTCATAAGTGCTAGCCGATGTGCATCCTGCACAAGCTCCATGCCGTAGAAGGTGCCATGTTTGTACCTCAGCTGCTGTGCATCAGTCAGTGCTTTGAAATCATTTTGGTGGCGCAAAAAATGATTGGCAGCAATCAGAAAACCAGCCGTTCCGGCGGCGGGATCCTGAATCACGTCGTCCAATGTAGGTTTCATTACCGCAACGATGCTATCAATCAACACACGTGGGGTGAAGTACTGACCAGCACCGCTCTTCTTCTCATTCGCGTTTCGAGCTAACAATCCTTCATACAGATCACCCAGATCCTCGCGGTGTACGCTGTACCAGGCGAGCTTATCAATTTCTTCCACGAGCGTTGATAGAGTCGATGGTTTGGTAATCACCGTACTGGTATTTGCATAGATCTCCTGGACCGTACCGTGACCATAGCGGCTGTATTCTTGCAACAGTTGCTTGTACAGGGATAACCGGTCCGAGGCATTGGCGTCCATTAAATCAGACCAGCGACTACCGTTTATCTGCTCCTTTGGCGCTCCTTTCTTAGGCGCCTTGAAGAGGACTAAGCAGTCCTCCTGATCAGTCTCCTCCATCATTTTCAGAAAGAGCAGGTAGGTCAGTTCGCTAACGTACTCGTGATACGTCACACCATCGTCGCGCAACAGGTGGCAAAGGTTCCAGAGCTTAGAGACGATGTCTGACGTTGCGGCGTTCGTAGTAGTCATGCGGGCTATTTTGTCGTCGGTTTAGTGGCGGCTTGAGAATATCGTGCACACACCAGTAGGAGTGAGCACCATGACTTCCAGCATCGACGCAACGCTGCGTATCTCGACTGCAGGAGGCTGCCGAAAGCGCAGCCGTGACATCTGGGG
Source organism: Pseudomonas khavaziana (assembly GCF_036704165.1). Classification (NCBI taxonomy): domain Bacteria; kingdom Pseudomonadati; phylum Pseudomonadota; class Gammaproteobacteria; order Pseudomonadales; family Pseudomonadaceae; genus Pseudomonas; species Pseudomonas khavaziana. Next base: position 440,253 of record NZ_CP129946.1, on the reverse strand, counting down.
AACTGAGGCGCTGACCACGTTAGTGATAGCCACAGCAAAATTCTTTTATGAAGAGCGCTAGCTTTCAGCAAGGATAAACGTTTCGACAGTCGCTTGCACTCTGGTCAGGAGCTTGAGTACGACATCCACCAGCCTTGTTACATGCGATCTTGGCCTAAGACAGCGTTGTGGTGACATCAAGGCCTAAACAGACCGGCCCGACGAACCTTTACTCCTGCCCGCGCCAGAGCCGTTACACAACGCCCCTGCGTAACACCTACTCTTATGATTTTTTGAAAACCGTGCAACCCTAATAAATTCAATATATTCAATAAGTTACTGAGTTCTTTACACCCGTAACACCTGTAACACGCGATTTTAGTCGAGTCTCCCCCGCACCCCATAAGCATCCATGCCACCAGCGAGGAAATGCTCATACAAGGCGGGGTCCCTGAATGGATTCAGGCCAGACGGGGTCGGAAACCCGCGTGATCGTGTCAGCGGAAAGGTGCCCAGCTTAGTGAACAAGTGAACCGGGTGAACTGCCGTTCACCAGTGCACTTGCCCTATGAATCGGAAAGCCGCTGGGGACCCTGGGCATTTTGGATAGGCACGGGGCAAAGAACCCGCGCGTTCGTGTTAGCGGCTGGATTTTTTAAGTTGGTTGACAGGTTGACGTGGTTGACACCCATCACCATGGTTGACGCCCTGCGGGTGTGCACTATCAGCAACAGATACAGCCACCTTTACAGAAGCTGTAACGATGGCCCTATTTCTTCAAGATCCTTTCAATTTCAACGATTGAAATTTCAGTAACTTCTGGCACCTCCCACTAACTCGATCCCGCGGGTTTCATGCCCCGTACTGCTAGTAAATCACCAGGGTCCCCAGCGCTTATCGGCCACGAAACTCCGACGGGTATCGCTACGAAAGATCGATACCAGGTGAAGTGAAAAGTCTTTGGGGTCGCTATCTAGATGAATATGCTTAGGAATTTGGTGGAGATTGAATGTAGACGATCTGCTTATCTCGACCCACCAACAAGCCGATGACGAGCAGGATCACTCCGAGGAAGAAGCCAACAAATCCTAGAAAGCCACTCACCAAAGTGCCACCGATGGCCGCTCCCGCCGTTTCTGCACCTGAGTGAGCGCCACTGACATTGGTAGCGATATGGCTACCGGTGAAAATAATACCGGACAAAGGAAGCATGAATGCAGCGATGCCCGAGGTCACTAGAAGTCGACGCCATGCTTTGCCAGGAGTGGGAGCATAAATCGCTACGACTAGTGCAATGATCCATGCGACGAAGAACACAATCGCGCCTGTCGCACCGCCAGCCCCTGGCGAAGCCGCTCCGGCGATGGCTACGACCATCGAAAGAAGAATGGCTAATATTAAGCCGCCGACCAGCCCTGCAAGAACCTTCATCGTTAACTCCTTTTATTTGCCGAGGCATCGAATATGCTGACGTGATGTATAGCAGCAGAATGCCACTTCTGTCCTGCCGCACCGTTGTGGGCGACCAATGAATTCTCACAGAAACCGCATTTTGTGGCTCTAGCAGTTAGCCTCGTGTATCCCACGTGTATGCCTAACCGATACAGAACCTACAAAGCCCAGAAAATACTGGCACTTTACAACCCAGTTCAAACGACGCCGGGGCACCAGATATGAATGGAAAAAGCCCCAGGTCGAAAGGCCTGGGGCTTTTTGGTGCGGGCCTTCAGCACGCCCATGTAAAGTCTTGAAAACCCACCCCTGCCGACGGGAGCAGGCCTTCATTCAGAGCTTGAACTTGGACACCAGATCATTAAACGACAGCGCCAGTCGCGAAAGATCATGGCTGGAGGCATTGGTCTGATTCGCACCAGCGGCTGTTTGCGCGGACAAGTCCTGGATGTTCGTCAAGTTACGATCAACCTCACGCGCTACCTGGGCCTGTTCTTCAGAGGCGCTGGCTATCACGATATTGCGGTCATTGATTTGCGCGACGCCGAGCGAAATTCTTTGCAGCACTTCCCCGGCCTGTGCGGCCAAGCGCTGCGTCTGCGTAGCCAAGGACCGACTGTCGCCCATTGCGGCAACGGCCTCATCCGCACATTGCTGTACGGCATTGATCATCCCTTCGATTTCAACGGTCGATGACTGGGTGCGATGGGCCAAAGCGCGTACTTCGTCAGCCACCACGGCAAATCCCCTGCCCTGCTCTCCGGCCCTGGCCGCTTCGATCGCAGCGTTCAATGCTAATAAATTAGTCTGCTCTGCGACGCTGCGTATAACGTCAATCACTTTGCCGATGTCGCGAACTTGCCCCGCGAGGGATTCGACTTTACCGGCCGAACCTTCAATTTCAGTGGCCATTCGCGTGATCCCGACCACGGCATCATCCACGTGAGCGTGGCCTTTTACCGCGTCATTGCGCGTTTCTTCAGAAGCCTGCGATGTGGAAATAGCATTGCGCGCCACTTCTTCCACAGCCACGGTCATCTGGTTGACCGCAGTCGCCGCTTGCTGAATTTCGTCGTTCTGGCGAATCAAGCCTTGGGTACTTTCATCGGTGACGGCGCTCAGCTCTTCTGCAGCGGCTGCCAATTGATCCGAGGCACTCGCGATTTCCTGTAGCGTCTTTTTCAGGCTCCGTTGCATTGCGTTCAGCGCGTTAAGCAATTGCCCCACCTCATCTTCACGATCGGTGCGGATCATTTCAGTCAGATCGCCACGAGCAACCCGCTCGGCACTGATGACCGCCGAGGCGATCGGACGGGTGATACTGCGTGTAATGCACACCCCCAACGCAATGGCGATCATGAAGGACAGCAATACGCCCACGAGCAACTGAGTCGTCGACTCGCTGATCGTGGCGTTAACGGCTTGCGCTTGCTTGTCTACTTCAACCCTGTTGATGCCCAAGATAACGTCCAACTGCTCGCGGGCGTTACTCATGGCGCGTACATTTTCATTGCTCAACAGGTTTCTGGCCGATGAAAAGTTTGCTTGATTAATGGCCTCAATGACCTGTTTGGCGCTTACCAGATAAGCCGCCCAGAGTTTCTCGAATGCCTCACCCGCCAGGCGCTCTTCAGTGCCCATTGGGGTTGAGCGATAGTGGTGGAAGACCTTATCGACCTGTTGCTGGGTGTCATTCAATGCTCGCGCTACCGCTTCCACATCCGCTCTGTCGGCTCCCGATGCCGCAAACGTCAACAAACGATAAAGATTGCGGTTGTGCGTCATGATCAAGCCTTTCGCCTCGGACACGCTGGAAGCCGAAACCAAGGTGTCTGAAAAGGTAAGATTGAGTGCAAAACCCAACTTCTTGACGCCACTCCAGCCAATGCCCCCGACCACCAACGTAATCAGCGCGACCAAAACGAAGGACGTCAACAGCTTGGTTGCAAGCTTCGCATTTTTTATCCACTTCATTGCATGTGCTCAGGTTATTTAAAAGATGCACCGACCTATTGGCGAGGAGGCTTCAGTAATAAAGCGCTGATCACTCCCGACAAAAAACAGTTGCTAAACTATTTCCACGCCCAGATGAAGCCATCTAATCCTTGACGATTTCTTCTTCATCGTCGTTGCCGCGCAGGAACCGGACAAACTCTTCCGCCTCGTCACGCGTTTCAAACATCAGAGTCAGTTCACCCATCGTCAAGACGTAGCAAGGCGGCGATTCAATATAGTTAATCTCGATATTCATGATCACACCCACGTTTGAAGGTTATTGCGCAAAAAGAGGAAGCATGAGTGCGCCAACCTGTTCGCCATCCTGAAACACGCGATCCTTGCCGTTATGTTTGGCCCTGTACATATTGTTATCGGCGCACTTGAGCACCGCCGACATGTCGGAGGTTGCCGAGAATCGCGCTATTCCCGCACTGCAGGTGTAATGATGCGGGGGCGCCACACTGGCCCGGATAGCACCCAATAAACGCAACGCGTATTCCTGAACCACCAAGTCGTCGCCGCCCAACACCAAGACCCCGAACTCTTCACCGCCGATTCGTCCGACACAGTAACTGCCCGGTGTTGTTTTCAGGCAGTTGGCCATGGCGCACAGGATCTTGTCGCCGACATCATGACCGTACTGATCATTCTTCAGTTTAAAGCCGTCGATATCTAACATGATGAAATAGCCGTACCGCCCCTCCGCCAATAGCTTTTGAAAGAGTTCCATAAAGGCGCGACGATTCAGCAAAGACGTGAGAAAGTCAGTCTCGGCGAGCGTCCTGATCTCACTCTCCACCAACAACACCGAGCGCAAATTCCTCAAATAGGTAAAGCTCAGGGTAAAGCCGATCGACACAGACGAGACGCAAAACAACAGTAAGTACAACTCTTGACCGCGGTATATATCGATATCAATATGGGTCCACATCAATAGCCAGACCTGCACGCTGGACAGCAAATAATCACCAACGGTTATAAATAAGATAGCGCTGCTGAGTACAATGATCACTGCCAACGGCAAGGCAAATATTCGCAGCTCCATATGCGAGCGAATAACGTAGGCAAACCCGACTGAAAGAACAAAAATGTAAAGACCGCCCATCACCCTCCACATTAAAAAACTGCGTATCACACGATGAACATACCAAACGCTCAATAAGCAAAGCGTGATCAACAGGTGTATCACATTCAGTGCAGATACCGAATCAATGAAAAGCGCCCCCAGCCACGCCAATATACCTACCAACTCAATTTTTATGACTGCTGGTGATAACAGCGTTCGCATTCTCGGTCTAATCTTGAAAATCGCCGGCATTGACAAACTCCTTTCCCAAGACCATCGAATATGCTCGTCAATCTTTGAGGCCGCCCATCAACTACACCGACACAGTCACCCGTCATCTGGAAACGTCTAAAGGACTGACGGTTCACTGAACGCCGAAATCCTTAGCATGCGTATTTGTCGGCTTTCACATCCATGCCCAATTCAATGCTTATGCACACGACAGAAAAATGCACTGACATGATCTTACGCGCCAGTTCCAGAAACACCGGGCGCAGCTCTACCGAATGCTTGTGACACTTAAAATAACCTTTCACCTCGCCTTCTTTAACCATACGTATCAAATGCGTCTTTGAAACACTCAAACGTTTCGAAAGCTCAACATAGGATGAGACTTTCTGATTAGAGTGTAACGATCCGTTCCTCATTGCATCTGTATAAAGCGCGAGCATGGGTAGATGCCCCCCGGCTCGATTGACGAGCCACATTGTTTCGGGCATTAGCTTGTCAAGCATCAAGTCGGCTTCAAGCAACTTGGAAAAGCCTCTGAAGAAATAGCGCAATAAATCTTCGGAATTCAAGGCGTTCACCTGGCGGCCCAAATAAGGCACGATCATTTGCGACGGCAACAGAAACGCCTTGAGCATACTCGCGGTTTCACACAATGCCGTTTGTGTCGGTACGAAAATACGCTGCCTTCCATCTTCGTTATGCAGATGAACATGCATATACCCGGAGATGAAAAAAAAAGAAAAATACGCGTCCAGGCTATTGCGCGAAAGATAGCCTCGCTGCTGACAGAAGGCCTTGACTTTAGACAAGGGAACACGACTATCTTCATAACTGAAGCTTAATAAAGAGAGCGCGACTATGTACCTGTCGTATTTCAACAACGTCTTGTAGAAAAACGGCTTTTTTCGATAGCTTTGCGTTACCAACTCGAAGTGGAGAAGAATAGCTTCGTCCATATCACTTTGGGTCATCGCGTAACTGGTCTCTTTCAAATAGTTCAGTAGATCAGTTTTATTCATCGACGCTCAACAGACCTCATGCAACAACATCAGACAACTATTACCATCATCGTGCACAGTATATGCGTATTTGCCCCTGTGTTTTTTTCAGCCCAAAAATGTTCTATTTCACACAGATGGGTAAAGCGCGTGCCTGGCAGACTTTGACATATACCCAGCCAGACAATACAAGCGCCCCCTACGATCGAGTAGGAGGCGGATTTACATCCGCCGTCCTCTCACACCACCGTACGTACGGTTCCGTATACGGCGGTTCAGGTTATGCGGCTAAGCCGATTTATCGTATCCAGTATTGAGACCAGCCCGAGTCGATCCCACAGTTTCTTCGGTAGCGCCTGATTCATATGTGGCGCTCCCGAGTTCCACCATGGACCTCGGCCATTGAACGCTGATGTGCAGGCGCGCCCTTCGTCGAGTCCCAAACGCATCAGGTTGCGCGCCCTCGTAGAGGGGTGCTTCCATTGGCGCCAGATGATGCAGCGAAGTTTGTGTCGCACCCAGCCATCAAGTATCTCCAGCGCTCGCTTACCCTGAGTCAACTTGAAATAGCCAGCCCAACCGCGCAGCACGGGATTTATCCATTCGATGACATTCGTCATCTTGTGGCCCCGCCCTCTGCGCAGCAGGTCTCTGAGTCGGTCGCGCAAGCGACCCAGACTCATCGTTGCCACTCTCAGCCTCGGCTGCTGGTGCCAGCTCATCCCGTAGCCCAAGTAATCACACATCCAAGATCCGGCGACTCGGCTCTTTTCCCGGTTCAGCGTCAGTTTCAGGCGCTGGTTCAAGAAGCGCTCAACACCGGCCATCACCCGTGCACCAGCCCGCTGACTGCGCACATAAATGTTCGCGTCGTCGGCATAACGCACGAAGCGATGGCCTCGCCGTTCCAGTTCGCGGTCGAGTTCATTGAGCAGGATGTTTGACAGCAATGGCGAGAGCGGGCCGCCTTGCGGCGTCCCTTCCTGCCGTCGGCTGACGATTCCACCCGACATGGCTCCGGCTTCGAGGTAACGGCGGATCAGTTTGAGCACGCGTTTATCTTCGACATAACGCTCAACTTTGGCCATCAACACGTCGTGATTCACTCGATCAAAGAACTTCTCAAGGTCGAGCTCCACGCACCAACGGTTGCCCGCCGCCACATGGGCGCGGGCGGTTTCGATAGCTTGATGAGCGCTTCTGCCCGGACGGAAGCCGTAGCTGTAGTCCGAGAACAGCGGGTCGAGGATTGGCGTGAGCTGTTGCAGCAGTGCCTGTTGGATCAAGCGATCCACGACGCTGGGAATACCCAGTTGCCGTGTTCCGCCTTTGGGCTTGGGGATGTCAACGGCGCGTACACCCTGCGGGTGATACTCGCCGGCCAGCAACCTCACCTTGAGGGTTGGCCAATACTGTTTCACGTAGTCCGCCAAGTCGTCGACCGTCATGCCATCGGCACCCGGTGCGCCCTTGTTGCTGACCACACGTTGATACGCACGCCTAAGGTTGGCCGGCGCAAGCACCCGCTCCATCAGCGTGTCCGGCTCCGCGTTCGTCCACGTCACAGACGCCGCTGATACCTGTGCGCTGTCAGCCGTCATCCTCGGATTCTGTCCGGGACTCGGAGTGACAGTCTTCTCTGGGAGAAATTTCTGCATTTCGGTATTCAACGAGACTTTGACGCCTACTGGCGGCATAACCTGTTCGGCCCTTGGTAACGTGGTTATTCGTCACTTACTACGGCCTCGGCTGACTTCTGCAAGCTCATCCCGTCGCCTCTCGACGTCGGTAGCACAACGGCAAACCTACAGATCTCCCAGGGTAATTCGCGCGACCTTCCTGCTTATGCCTGTCGGATCTACGTCACAGCGTTCCGTGCAAGTATTGGGCTTTAATGATCATGGCCACCTTACCCCGCTGCGCCGCCTAATCCGCTTCCTGTTCGTCAGGCCAGCATTTTGCCTCGGGCTTCCTTCAGATTCGCAGTCACCCGCGACACCCTTGCCTCTGGCTAACACTTCCCCTTGCCGGGTGTGTAGAGGACTTTCACCTCCAAGTCACCAGCGTGGCCACCACAGCCAAACTGGTTGCGCTTCGCGCAACGCGCCATGCCTGGCGCACCATGAAAAAGCCCCAGGCCAAAAGACCTGGGGCTTTTTTGTGTGCGCTCAACACGCCCATTTAAAGTCCTGGAAAGCCACCTCCCCAGGCAACACAGCAGTCACGTAGTGACCCTTCCCCCGAGCAGCCTGCAACGACGCCGCATAGCTAACCCCCGGCCCAAACCCATCAATCACCCGAAAAACCCCCTCAAGATGACAATCCAGAATCAACGTCACCCCCGGATAATCCCTTACCAACTCTCCCGACAAATCGCTCAGCACCAACGCTTCCGGCGCCAGGTCAATCAACAACCAACTACGATGCTTGAAGCGCCCTCCCACATCCTTGAGTAACGCGTTCCATTCCATGGCGAAGCCTCATCGACTGGCTATCAGCACAGGAATGGCGTTGTTCAGTGAAAACGCCACGAGGAATACGGCCAGGCCCACGTCGATCTGCCGGGTGTATTTGAGGAACAGCGCTTTGATCGGGCCCTGACCGAAGAGCAGGGCCACCACGGAGTACCAGATGACTTCGAGCGTCGAGCACAGCAGCACCACCAGGACTTTTTCGATGTCCGTACGCGGCGATGAAAGAAAGCCGGCGTAGATACTGATCATGAAGGCGATGGTTTTCATGTTGCTGATGTTGGTGATGACCCCCACGCGGTAAGCCTTGGCGAAGCTGGTCGCGCCCGGGGCGGTGCTGTCGGCGGTGCCGGTGTTCTTTGCCAGTACGCTTTTGATGATGCTGTAGGCGATGTACAGCAGGTACGCCGAGCCGCATAACGTGGCGACTTTGGAAAACGCCGGGTACTGATGCAGCAGAGCCGCCAGGCCCAGCAATGAGATGGTCGAGAAAAACACGCCGACCGTGCAAATGCCCAGGGTCGCACCGATACCGGTCGAGACCGACCCCAGCGAAGAAAATCGGCTGACAATGATGAAGTTGGGCCCCGGGCTTATCACCGCCAGGATATAGATCAATGCTGCTGTAAACATGGGAACTCCTTGTATGAGGCAGCAGCCGGCGCAGGCTGCTGCCGAGGGCAGGTCAGGCCAATGCGTGCAGCGGGGCTTCGGCCTGTGCGAGTTTTTCCTCCAGGGACGCCAGGATGTGTTCGACCCGCAGCGAAATCAGGCTGAATGAACCGGCGTCTCCCAGGCCGTGGGAGCTTTCGCATAACCCGTTGAGAAACACGGCGGGCAAGTCCTCAAGAGACGTGAGGCTGTAATCGCGGTTGACCACCAGTGCGCCGTGGGCGTCCGCATGAAACCGTGCGTGATAAGGCGCCAGCAGCGGCGGATAGAGCTCGCCATTTTCCTTGGCGGCAATGTCCTTGAAGCCGGTGGCGAGCACCAGTGCGTCCAGCGCCAGGGTCGAGTGGGTCAGTTGGTTGACCTCCTTGAGCCCCAGCTCCACCTGCCCCGATGCACTGATCTGCGCCTGCTCAATAGCGATGTTGTTGAGAATGTGAATGCGCTGCTTGCCCTGCAACTTTTCCTCATGAATGCGTACGTAGAGGGCGTTGATCACATCTTCATCGGCCGAGCTGTAATTGGTGCCGCGCAGTTGCTTGTCCACCCGCGCCTTGGCCTCGGGCGGCAGGTTGAAGTAGTAGTCGATAAACTCCGGGAAATACACCTTGTCGCTGAATGGGCTGGTGTCCTTGAGCCGGAAGCTGAAGCTGCGGTGCAGCGAGTAGATGTCTTTGTCCGGGAACCTGGCGGTCAGGTCGAGCACAATCTCCACGGCACTCTGGCTGGAGCCCACTACACCGATGCGCTGCACGCTGGGAGGCAGCTTGTTGAGGCGCTCCAGGTAGTGATTGAGGTGGAACACCTGAGGGCCAGTCAGGCCCTCGAAAACCGCCGGGATATTCGCCGTACGCCCGGTGCCCAGCACCAGGCTACGCCCGTAAATGACGCGCTGATCGTTATAGGTGACCTTCCACACCTGCTCGCCTTTGAATAGCAACGGCTCGACCCTTTGCGCGAACGCAGAGGACTCGACACTGCCCAGAAAATGCCCGGCGACCCATTTGATGTACTCGGCATATTCACGCCGCAGCGGATACGTCAGCGGCAGGTTGAGGTAGTCGAACAGGCGACCGGTTTCTTTCAGGTAGTTGACGAAGCCATAGTGGCTGCGCGGGTTTCGCGGGGTGACCAGGTCGCGCAAAGGGTTGTTCTGGATATCCGAACCGCTGAGCAACATTTCATCCTGCCAGTCCGGCGTTTGCTTGGCGTCCAGGAAGCGATAGGTCAGCGCAGAAGCGGATTCTTCAAGGCCAATAGCCAACGCCAGGTTGGAGGGGCCAAAACCAATACCCACGATATCGAAAACAGTGTCTGACATGGAAAAGCTCCTATCCCTGGATTGGCTTCAATGGAAGATGGTAATAGTGATACGCCGTGTTTTCGATAAACCCAAAGCGCGTGTATAAGTTTCGTGCCTTTGGGTTGTCGTCTGCGCCCTCGATGAATAACTGCTTGGCGCCGGTTGTTTGTGCGAATGCCTTGGCGGCATTCAATAACGCCAGGCCAACTCCCGCCCTTCGTTTTGAGGCTTCAACATATAAGTCATTGAGTATCCACAGGCGCTCTAGTGTGACGCTTGAAAAGCTCGGAAAGAGTTGCGTGAACCCAATGACTTCATTGTTTACTTGCGCGACGATAATAATTGACTCGCCTAAAAAGAAGCGTTGTTGAATAAATGCCAGGGAGCGAGCCAGGTCGGAAGCTTCACCATAGAACTCGCGGTATTTATCCAGCAAGGGTGCGATGGCACCGGCGTCATCGAGGGACGCGTGCCGGGTGATAATGGCATCGGTCATGGAGTGATTACCTCGGCAAACGCTTGCTCGAGAATCTGCACGCCTTGGTTGATCTGCGCAGCAGTGATGGTCAGGGCCGGAAGAAACTTCAGGACCTGGTTATCGATGCCGGAGGTTTCAATGATCAGGCCATGTGCATAGGCGCGCGCAGCAACTTTCTGCGCCAGGCTCGCGTCCTCGAACTCGATGCCCTTGAAGAACCCGCGCCCTTTCAGGCGGTTGGGCGCCTTGGCGGCGAAACCTGCGGACAGCCTCTGCAACGCATCATGCAGCACGCCCGTCTTGGCCTTGAGCGCCTGAGTGAAACCCGCGTCGCTCCAATAGTGGTCGATCACTGCCTTGCCGGTGACGAACGCCAGGTTGTTGCCGCGAAACGTGCCGTTGTGCTCGCCCGGCTCCCACACATCCAGATGGGGCGCCAGCAAGACCAGCGACATGGGCAAGCCATAACCGCTGATCGACTTGGACAACGTCACGATGTCTGGGGTAACGCCCAGGGCTTCGAAACTGAAAAAGTCACCCGTACGCCCGCAGCCGGCCTGGATATCATCGATGATCAGCAGGATGTCATGGGCCTGGGCGATGCGTTGCACAGTGTGTACCCAGGCGGCCGAGGCACTGTTCACACCGCCCTCGCCCTGCACGGTTTCCAGCACGATGGCCGCCGGTTTGTCGATGCCACTGCCGCTGCGCAACATCCTGTCCAGGTACAGCGAAGTGTCCACACTGTCGCCGAAGTAGCCGTCATAGGGCATGAACGTGACATTGCTCAGGGTCACGCCGGCGCCGGCTCGCTTGCGCGGGTTGCTGGTCAGGGCCAGGCTGCCCAGGGACATGCCATGGAAGGCATTGGTAAACGCTACGATGTTCTGGCGCCCGGTGTACTTGCGCGCCAGCTTGATCGCCGCCTCTACCGCATTGGTGCCGGTGGGGCCGGGGAACTGCACTTTGTAACGCAGGTTGCGCGGCGCCAGGACCTGTTCTTCAAATGCGGTGAGGAACGCTTTCTTGGCGGTCGTCTTGAAATCCAGGCCGTGGGTGATGCCATTTTGCGCAATGTAGTCGAGCAGCGCGGCCTTTAGAACCGGGTTGTTATGCCCGTAGTTCAAGGCACCGGCACCACTGAAAAAGTCGATAAACAGCTGACCTTGCTCACTGGTCAGCGTTGAACCCTCAGCGGTATGGAACGTGTCGGTAAAGTCTCGGCAATAAGAGCGTACGTTGGACTCTTTAAGCTCGAATATATCCAGGGGTTGTTGTAGTTCAGGCACTGCCTGTGCCAATGAGTAATTCAGCGTCGCCGTCATATACAGGTACCGTTCATCAATCCAATTGAATGGACTTCCAACAGGTAGAGCTATTTCCCAGTGGCCATGTAGCGAATGCTGAGAAGACTTTAATCCTTGAAGTCCGCATGCAACTTTTCATCCAATGAAACATGACCCGCTCTGTTGGCCAGCAGGAACAATGACGTCTTTCGCCTATTAAACTAGCAGCAATTACTCCCTGAGCAACTGAATATAAATTCATATGCTTATGACGCATTTCAGACGTTCGGCGATGGTACCGCTGGGTACCATCGCCATGGGGTCAGTGAGGCTGCAATGCCTTGAGTCGTTCCTCGAGGTTCTGTGCAGGAAAGCGTTTTTGCAGCTCGGCGAGTTTTGCCGTCGCCGCCGCATCATCACCTGCCTGGCGCAGGCGTAACACGTCCTGCAAACCCTGCTCAAGCGGTTCCGGCACAGCGCGCTTGGCCATGTTGGCTTGGGGCAAGGCATCGCTGCTCATTTCGGCGCTGAACGATTCGATGCGTGGCGGCGCGCTCATAGGCGCAGGTGCAGGCGCAGAGAACGCAGCCGGGGCAGCCAGGCGCGTGTTCGGCACGTGCTCAAACTCGCTGGTGCGCGTGACCACACCCACCAGCAACGCCACACCGGCAACGCTGGCGAATGCCATTTGCCAACGCGGTTGCTGGCACACGCGCAGCCAGCGCTGCCAAAGGTTAGGCGATGGTTTTGGTGCCTCGCGGTGGGCGGTGGCCAATATGAAGGCGTCCAGTGACGCCGGCGGCTCGCCGCTGCTGTGTTGACGAAAGTGCTGGATCAGCCCGTCGTCGGTGTCTGGGTCGTGTCGGGAGTCGTTCATGCGGGTATCTCCTCGGCCAGCAGGCGGCGCAGTTTCTGCTGGGCGTAGCGCAGGCGGCTTTTTACGGTTTCCAGCGGGGCGCCGGTGAGGGTGGCGATCTGCGGTACTTCGAGCTCGCCGTGCAGGCGCAGCAGGAAGACTTCGCGCTGGTCTTCGGGCAGGTCTTGCAGGGCAGCGTCGAGGCGCGCCTGGTCGCGGCTCAGGCTCAGTTGTTGCTCTGGGCCGGCGCTGCTGTCGGGCTGGGCGTGCAGTTGCTCATCGTAGCTGTCGTGCAAGGGGTTGTGGACACCATGCTTGCGCCAGTGGTCGATCAGGCGGTTGCGGGCGATCTGGAACAACCACGTACGAAAACTCGCCCGGCCCTGTGGCTGGGTGTTGCTGCGGATCAGGCTGAGCCAGGTGTCCTGGTAGATTTCTTCGGCCAGTTCGGCCTTGTTGCACAGGGACATGAGAAAGCGGTACAGGCCCTGGCGGTGGCGCGTGTACAGGGCTTCGAATGCGCCAGCGTCACCGGTTCGGTAGCGGGCCAGCAGCGATTCGTCGCTGGGTGAATCGTCTGGAACGGCCATCTAATAGTGAACTCCTTCTTTCAGTCGAAGCTGATCTAACTGTGGGAGGGGGCTTGCCCTAATGCCAGTCAGTTAAGCGGTCATCGCCTTCTGTAGGAGCGAGCTTGCTCGCGAAAAACGTCAACGATAACGCGTCTTTGCTGAATGAGCGCGGCGCCTGTAAGTTTTTCGCGAGCAAGCTCGCTCCTACAAAAAAGCCTTAACTGACTGGCATTAGGGCTTGCCCTCGATAGCGGTGGGTCAGTATCAAATAGTCTGGCTGACACACCGCCATCGGGGGCAAGCCCCCTCCCACATTTGATCTTCGCTGCTTTGAGCATTTAGTTCGGCATTAGGGCTTGCACCCTCCCCCATTTGCACATTGTTGCGGGCCGGATCAGGGTTTGAGGCTTTGGGCCAACTCCACCAGTTGCACAAATTCGTTGCGCAGGCCGAACGGGTCATCGCCGCGGGCCGAGCGGGCAAGTTTGGCGGTGTCCTGCAAACTCATGTTGCCAGTGTAGCGGCCATCGCCCTTGAGCTGTTGGGCGAACGCGGCCACGGCGGCTGAGAAGCGCAGGTCTTCGCTGGCTGGGGTGGGCTGGTTGGCGATGGGGTGCTCGATCAATTGACTGTTGCCTCCCGCAGCAGGTTTATAGCGCACCCGTAGCATCGCCAGCTCGTCGGATTTACCTTCAATCGCAGGCGCGGCGGCATAGCGCGAAGGCTCCAACCAGCCCTTCTCGCCCTTGGGGACGATTTCGTACAGCGCAGTCAGCGTATGCCCTGCGCCGATTTCACCGGCATCGACCTTGTCGTTGTTGAAATCCTCACGCTTCAAGGCACGGTTTTCATAGCCCAACAGGCGGTATTCGCTGACCTGGGCGGGGTTGAATTCCACCTGCAACTTCACATCCCGGGCGACCATGGCCAGGGTCGAGCTGAGTTGCTCCACCAGCACCTTGCGCGCTTCACGCAGGTTGTCGATATAGGCGTAATTGCCATCGCCCGCATCGGCCAGTTGTTCCATCAGGTGTTCGTTGTAGTTATCCACACCAAAGCCCAGGGTGGTCAGGGACACGCCGCTTTTACGCTGCTCGACCGCCATTTGCTTGAGGCTGTCGAAGTCGCTGATGCCCACGTTGAAGTCGCCATCGGTGGCCAGCAGGATGCGGTTGATGCCCTTGTCGATAAAACCTTCGCGGGCCATCTGATAGGCCAGCTCGATGCCGGAGGCGCCTGCGGTGGAGCCACCGGCGGTAAGTTGGTCGATGGCGTTGCGGATCGTGTTTTTGTTACGCCCGGAGGTGGGCTTGAGCACCACGCGGGATTCACCGGCATAGACCACCAATGACACACGGTCCTGATCGCGCAGTTGGTCCACCAGCAATTTCAACGTGCTTTTCACCAACGGCAACCCTTCGCGACGGTCCATGGAGCCAGACACGTCCACCAGGAACACCAGGTTGGCCGGCGCCAGGTCCGCCACGTCGCGGTCGGAGGCCTTGATGCCGATGCGCAACAATTTTGTGCGCGGGTTCCAGGGCGTGGCGGCGAGCTCGGTGGTGACGCCAAAGGGTGATCCATCGGTGGGCAGCGCGTAGGTGTAAGGGAAGTAATTGACCATTTCCTCCAATCGCACAGCGCCTTCGGGCGGCAGGCGACCTTGATTGAGGAAACGCCTTACGTTGGCGTAGCTGCCAGTGTCGACGTCGATGCTGAAAGTGGAAACCGGGGTCTCGGCGACGCGATGCACCGGGTTGTCCGGCAGGTTGGCGTATTGCTCGCGAGGTTCGCTGCGGTAGTCCATCGTCGCCATTTCCCGCACTCTCATCGGTGCAGGCATCGCCATGCGTTTGACCATAGCGCCCTGGGCCGGCGCGCTTTGCAGCTCGGCGACGGGCGCCGGTTCAACAGGCTTGGCGACATCCGGGGACGACGACAGCCCACACCCGGCCAGCGCCACCAGCAGGGTAACGGCAAAGCCTTGGGCAGCGGGACGCAGCAAAAGCAGAGAGCGGGACATAGGCTGAACCTCGTGAATGAATGATCCGTTCAACCGATCAGACGTAGCCCAACCTCCCTACGGGTTAAACACGGATATTGCGCCGTCAGCTCGCTGCGTCATCTTTCGAGACACAACCAACTGAACCTGCCATCACCACCCACCACATATCGAGGGTCCGCCTCCCTGTCAGAACCGTCTGTTTCTTGAGTGCTTTGGAGGCTTTTAATTCAGAGAAACCACGATGAACTCCGTAAACACCCTCGCACACCGCTATCAGCCGCCCTCATTCGCTGAGCGGCCCAGCTATACCGGGGCCGTTTCAGGCAAGCCCTCCTACACCACCGAGCAAGCGGCAGAGCAAATCACCCGAACGGGCTATCGTTGGAAAGAGCGAGACAAAGACGGCATCACACCTATCGGCTACCGTTTTTTCACACCCGCGCAAGCCACCTACAGCACGCCCACCGGCGCTAACGAGTTCTCCCCGTCGCAAAAAGAGCAGGCTAGGCGCGCCATGCAGTCTTGGGCGGATGTCGCCAATATCACCTTCACTGAGAATGCACCAGAGGCCAAAGGGCAACTGTTACTGGGCAATGACCCGAACCAGACCGGCCATTCGGGCCGTGCGTCTTATCCAGGCATCTACAGCGATGGCACACAGGCCTGGTTCGCGTCCGATGGCATGAATCGCCCCTTCACCCAGGGCAGTTTCAGCCGTTATCTGCTGGCCCATGAGATCGGCCATACCCTGGGGCTGATGCACCCCGGCAAATACAACAATGGCGGCAGCTACGCTGAAAACGCCCGCTATGCCGAGGACAATCGCGCCTACAGCCTGATGAGTTACTGGTGGGCTGGTCACCTGGGCCATGACCATAACAAGAACGGCCAAACCCACTATGCCAGCGCGCCGCTGATGGACGACATCACGGCCATCCAAAAGCTCTACGGCGCCAATTACAAAACCCGCGACACCGACACGGTGTACGGCTTCAACTCCAATACCGGGCGTGACTTCCTCAGCCTCAACTCAGCGGACGACGCGCCCGTGTTCAGCGTGTGGGATGGGGGCGGCAACGACACTCTGGATTTCTCGCGGTTTCATCAGGACCAGACCATCAACTTGAAGGCTGAACACTTCTCCGATGTCGGCGGCATGAAAGGCAACGTCTCCATTGCCAAAGGCGTGACCCTGGAAAATGCCATCGGCGGCACGGGCGCTGATCGACTTATCGGCAACCACGCCGATAACCGCCTGACCGGTGGGCTGGGCCAGGACACCCTTACCGGTGGGCTGGGCAAGGATACCTTTGTGTATAACAACGCCAGCGAGTCGACCCAACAGCGCCCCGACCTGATCACTGATTTCACCAGTGGGCAGGACAAGATCGATGTGTCTGCAGCGCTGCAGGCCGCGGGTATCAATGGCCTGCAGTTTGTGCGCCGTTTCAGCGGTCGGCCGGGCGAGGCGTTGCTCGGTTATGACCCGAACACGCGCCAGCACAGCCTGGCGATTGACCTGGATGGCTCGGGCCAAGCCGGGCTGTATATCAAGAGCCAACGGCCAATCAAGCCAGACGACGTGATCAGCCGAGCCTCCCAGCCGAACCCTATGCCAACCCCACCCGCCCGGGTTACGCCTCAACCGCCAACCCCACGACCGCCGTCGCCAGCGGATGTCGCACCGTACAAGCCCCACCCCACGCCAACAGCCGCGCCGCAACAGGCGCCGTTCTCCTTGCAGAACTACGCCAATGCATCCCTTAAGGGCACACCGATGCATGCAGCGGCCAGGGCCGTGGGCAATATTCGCGAAGTGAGCGTCACACGGGACTCATGGGGCTACGAACGCGTGCATACCCGTTCGTTGGGTACCGGCTCGCTGATCAACGATGGCAACAGCGTGCTGACCAACCAACATGTGCGCGACGCGCTGGCCAAGGGCAGCAAGCTCGAGCTTTGGCTGGGTTATGAACAAGACAGTAGCGGGCGGATGAAGGTAGAGCGCAAAGTACCGCTGGACCCCAAGCCGCTCAGTGGCGACGCGCGGTTGGACTACGCCGAGCTGCGTGTCGATTTGCCCGCCGGCGAGAAAAAAGCCTTGGCCGAGCAGTTCCGGCCGCTCAAGTTGGCCTCCGGCCCCCAAGCATCGCCTGGGCAGAAAGTCTTTATGCCCAACCATGGGCAAGAGGCCCTCGGCATTTCATTTCTAAATGCCAAGGGCCAACCCACCACGCTCAAGGGATACGACCAGGACAGCCGTTATCAGGGCACGGTCTACCACGACGCCTTCAAGAAACCCGGCACCTCCGGCTCACCGCTGATCAGCGTCGATACGGGCGAGATCGTTGCCTTGCACAACGGCTCCATCGGCACCAGCGTAAACGGGCAGCGCGACTCCATGGGCACGGCCACCCGCATCGACTTGATCCAACAGCACCGTCGTCAGAGGTGACGCGGTTTACCGGTTGCCGCTGATCAGTCCGTGCCGTACTTGGGGTTACGCGGGCCGTACAGAAGCCCGGTGCGTTGCCCTGCCGACAGCAGGCGTGCGCTGGTGATACCGGCAATCGGATGCGCCGCATCGGTAGAGCTGTTGATCACCTGCTTGACCGCCGCCGTGATCAGCATGCCCACCAGGCCGCCGCCGTTGTTGTTGCCCTCCTCGCTCGACGCCCGCGCAGAACCGGTCCACAGGGTGGTGCCGGTGCGCAGGTCTACCAGTTTGGCCGAGGCCGTCACCGAGGTGTCGCTGGAGATCAGCATGTACTGGGTGCCGTACTCGCTGATGGTGATGTACAGCGCCGCGTCCGCACCAAAGATGTCATGCAGTTTGGCCGGCTGTACGGCCTGGATATCGTTGGCGGTGGTGAGGCCGTTCTGGCGGAAGGTTTCGTCCACCAGGGCAATCGGCAACACGTAGTAGCCGGCTTCGGCCAGTGGGTAGGTGACTTGCGACACCAGGCTGTAGGACGCCTGCACTTCCGGCGATTCATTGATCGGCGGCAATACCAGGATCGACTTGGGCCGCGCCTGTTTGTACGCCGAATAATCAACCGTCTTGGGTGCGGCGCAACCGCCGAGCAACGCCAGGGCCAGCAAGGCGCCGGTGAGTTTTAACAGGCTCATTTGGTGGCGACTCCGGCTTTGGCGTTTTTCAGTAGAAAGTCCATGTACGCAGCGGACTCAGGGAACAGCGCCTTCTCGGTGCGAAACTCCTGCACCATCTGGTCATCCTTGCCCATGTTCATATACAGCATGCCCAGGTGCGCGTGGTAACCCGGCGGCGCCTTGCGGCCACTGGCGTTGATCTTCTGCAGATCGCGCTCCAGTGCTTCCACCTGCGCTTCCTTGGGTTCGCCCTTGAAGTACTCGTAAACCTGAGGCTGGTAGCTTTCCCATTGATACAGGGGCTGGGGCGCCGTCTGGCACCCGGTGACCGCCGCGACTGCTGCCAACGTCAGCGCCAATTTCACTGCCTTGCTCATCCGTGTACTGCTCCTTGTGGTGTGGCTGATCAGTTACGCGGGTTCCAGGCGCCGGCGTTGATGCCGTCGACCAGGCGGTTGATCGCTTCGCGCATGGCCAGGTCGAGGACCTTGCCATTGAGGGTGGAGTCGTAGCTGGCGGTGCCGCCGAAGCCGATCACTTCACGGTTGGACAGCGCGTACTCACCGGCGCCCTGGGTGGAATACACCACTTCGGAGGTATTGATGTTGACGATGTTCAACGCGACTTTGGCGTAGGCCACTTGGGTCTTGCCACGGCCGAGGATGCCGAACAACTGGCGGTCGCCGGTTTCTTTGCGGCCGAACTCGGTTACATCGCCGGTCACCACGTAGTCAGCGCCCTTGAGCTTCTGCACGGTGCCTTTGATTTTGGCTTCCTGGGAGATCTCGCCCATGTTGTCGCGGTCCAGCACGCTGAAGCGGTTGGTCTGCTGCAAGTGGGTGATGAGGATGGTCTTGGCCTGGCCGCCGAGACGGTCGACACCATCGGAGAAGATGCCGCGCATGTAGCTGGAGCGGTTGTCGAACTTGCCCACGGCAATCGGCACACGCACGCCGGAATAGGCCACGTGGGCGCTGGCGACTTGCTCCACCGGCATCGCACGGTTGCTCTCGGTGGCGCAACCGGCCACGGTCAAGAGCGCCGCGGCGGTGAGGCCCGACAGCAGGATTTTGGACAGTGTCTTCACAGGGTGCTCCTTGGGTGAGGAAAACAGCGTTGCTGGGTTTTCCAAGGAGATAGGCAGCCTGAAAACGCGCTGGCCTGAATTCTTCCCTGAAAGACGGTGATGCAACGGCTGCGGCATTTTACGGGGTTGAGAGCGGTTCTCAAGTTGTTTCGGCCATAAGTGGGGCTTACCCTTCTGCCGACCGCAATACTCAAAGCAACGAAGCTCAAGTGTGGGAGCTGGCTTGCCTGCGAAAGCGCCAGTACAGCACCAAACACACGGCCTTCATAAGCACACGTCTACTGTAGGAGCGAGCTTGCTCGCGAAAAACGTTAACGATAACGCGTGCTTTCTGAATGAACGCGGCGCCTGTAGGTTTTTCGCGAGCAAGCTCGCTCCTACAAAAAAATCCTTAACTCACTGGCATTAGCCCAGCCCGCCCGCCAACAGCAGCAAGCCTTCGCACAGCCCTACTTGAGCTCCTTCACCAGATACTGCGCAGAGATCTGCGTAATCCCGGTCAACGCCCGGCGCAAGGCTTCTGGGTCGGTGCGGTAAGTGAGCGGCGTGTAGCCATAGACATTCTGACCATTGAACGGCGTGACCGCTTCAAAGGTGCGCCAGATCATCTCATCGCCGCGATCCATCTGCGCTAACACGTTAAGGGTGGGGTAAATCACACTGCTGAAACCCTGGGTCAGGCGAAAGCCCCACTCGGACACAGTCAGCTGAATCTGCGCATCAGCGGGCTCATCGTCGCCGACCACCTTGAGCGTCGACGTCTTATCCAACTCATCGACAAAGCCCTGCTTGAGCAACACGCCAACATCGAGTTTTTCCGCCTCCATTACCGTCAGAATAGCCACCGGCGTCGGCATCTCGGCCAACTGCCCAAGCTTCATGCCGCCGGCAAACCCGGCGCCGCTCAACGCCGCAGTACCCAGCTTGGACGCCCCGCTGGCCATGCCAACACCCGCGCCAACCCCGGCACCCAGGGCCGCGCCCCAGGCCTGTTCGCGGCCGAAGTACACCATGTTCTTTTCCCACTTCACGGGCAGGACTTTGACGGTCTTGATCTGCGCGCGGTTTTCGGGGGTGAGGGGGTGGCTGACGCAGCCGCCGAGGATGAGGGTGGTGAGGAGAATGAGGAGGAGGTTTTTCACATTGGTCCTTTAATGTTTGGGGTGAGGCTTCGGATTTGCGTATTCGTAGTGCGTTTGTTCGTGGGCAGTATGTCGGCAATGGATAGCAAGATGTTAGCCGCTGCGGGCACGCTCCGAAGCAGCGGCATTTTGATGCCTTGCGCGGGCTTGGCGGTGCGGCTTATAGTCCGGCCGTCGCTCAAAAAGCGACCGGGTTTGGCGACCCGAAGAACGAGCCCTCAATAATCCAGAGAGCTTAATGATGAATCGATACATTCCCCTAACCGGCCACGACTGCACCGTCCCAGCCCTGATCATCGACACCCAGGCACCTCTCGACGTCCTTCACGACGCCGCCGTGCACCGCATTCGGGCCGTCACCCAACTGCTGGAAAACCTGGCCTTCCGCGAACAACTCAGCAGCGATGCCGTCGTGCTTTCAGACTTCGCCCATTTGCTGGCCATTCCGCTGCGCGATGGGTGTGACTTGCTGGATGTCATCAGTCGCAGGCTGAATGCCGATCCGTCCTGAGTGAAAATCGGGCGGCCTTAGTGTCGCCCGCTTTATGCGTGAGCAATTCAACTTAATAAACCGGTCCACTTTTTTCGTCATTTCACGCAGCAAACCTGATCATCCGAAAGATAATAAAGCCCCTCCAGCTTTCCGCAAATGGAAGGAAGACCGAAAACCGATTCTGAGGCATAAGAAATAGGCAGCTCGGTTCTAATCGAACAGGCAAACTCCGAACTTTCCCACGTTGGAGTGACTATACCGCTCCAAAAACTTACTGCGTCTCCCTTATCAGACAATATAACAGGCTTTACGTATTCAATTGCGGCATTGGAGTCCCAATATAAATAACCGCGATACACAGCGCCACTTTCACCAAGAAAATCAGTTAGAACAATAATCTGAAAATCTGAGCACGTTTCCTGTTCGGCGAGGGGGCGTACAGTTGACTCATCCTCCACTGTTTCGTCCATCGGAAAAAACCAAACGCTATAGCTATCAAGATCATCAATCGTTAGCTCATATACTTGTTTGTCCGACACAAATCGCCCCCTATGTAATTAAATACAACAAAAGGGGACAGAATTACTTAATAGGCTCTCAATTCTAATTTAAATAAATCTGTCCCTTTTCTACCCATTTCTCCGAATTTTTATCCTGCTGGAACCGCATCGATATCAAACTCACCTTGCTCGTCAATTTCGGCGTCTGCTCTCAACACCTCAAAATCGCAGCCCCCTAAATTCAAATGGACATTTATTTCATACGCTCCACTTGAGGAGGGTCTTATAAATTCGACCTGAAGAGAATAATCTCCTTCAGGCAGTTCTAGAGGAACCGTACTCGAAATACTACCAAGCTCAACATTTCTATCTTTCACCGTGAAGGGAACTTTAAGAGCCCGAACCACGTCTGCGCTAATAGCGGGCACTTGCTCGTTAATGAAAACGCTAATTATATGATCCCCTTCGTCGATCAAAGCTCTAAAAGAGGCACTTCCTAACCTCCACGCAAATCCTTGCGCATAACTACGATCACTCCAATCATTATACGGCTGATCAAGCGAGCTTAAAAACACGCAAAATTGCGAATAAGACAAATATATACTTTCTCTAAACCCACCCATTAGCCCACCACCTTAATTCAACAAAAGGGGACAGATTTACTCAATAGCCTTTGTACTACCACCACGAATTAAGTAAATTCGCCGCCCTCACAACTACCTGACTAACTAGGCAACGGTTTCTTGATCGCCATTAACAGAATCAAACAGTACGCCGACAACACCAGCCGCCATAAATCGCCGTTTCACTTCTTCACTTACTATGACCGCACCCAAATATTTTTTAAGTCTAAATATATGACTTGATCCGACCCTGCCCGGGTCAACCACTAAATTGTAGAAAGCACGATAGTTGCCGGCCATATCTGGCCTAACAGGATCATCTACCTCAAACTTTTTATAGCGAGAGCGCTTTTCATCCACGCAATCAATTTGCGTTTCAATAATCATCAAAAAATAGCTCTGGCAAACCACTTTATTGTTTATCTTCACCGGCTCAAAAACGACATGCTGATAAAGTTCGTCTGTCTCTGGCAAACCGGCGAGCGAATTTTTTGCCCTCTCGCTTAAAACAGGAATACTGGCGTATCCAGCGAGGGAATAATCAACTTCTTTACCGTCGAACCTTACATCGAGGGTATATGTGCCTGGCTCCATAAAATTAACTGGAGGATCACTGAAATGCCAGTTATCTACATGATGTACATCTCCGAGCACCCACCTATCGCAGACAGTTACATCTTGTCGCATTAAGTAATATCTCATTTCAGTCCCTCGTAAGCCATTTATTAACTTCACTACCCACGATTACTGCTTCTGACTTAATCCCTTCCAATATTTTTGTCACGAATCAACGAAAAAAGGGGACTGTCTAGTCCTGAAATAGGTTTACACCTGCTTCAGGACTAGACAGCCTTTAAACTCTAGTCTAGATAAATCTGCCCTCTTTTCTTGTCCCTTTTCTTCAGTCCCCTTTTCTTCAACTTATTCATCATCCCAAAACTGCCCCGGCGGCGCATAGTTACCATCTTCCAAGATGCTGCACCATCCAAAAAGCCTATAAAACATTTCAAGATCCAATATTTGGTAGATATCAATATCAACTTTTTTTAACGACACCCGACCGTGTGCATAGTGAGAGTATTGCCCACCTACCCCACCTATCGCTCTTTTTTCAAGTTCTGCACGATCCCACTCCAGAACGGTTCCTGCAGCTTCTGGCAAAGGGTCCAAAAATTCAATTTCAAACTCCGTTGCAATTTTGCAAATGCAAGGAATCAGCCTTTGCTCGAGCAGGCTGTGGGTTAACAAATTCTCGGGAAACTTAATGCTTAATTTCATTTCAGAGCATCCTTTGGAACAACAACATAACCTGAAAAATTCTTTTCAAAAGTAGTCGCGGGGCTAAAGTACTGCTTACCATGAGGATCACTGCAAAAGGGGACAGATTTATTTAATGCGCCTTTAAACTCTAATTTAAATAAATCTGTCCCCTTTTCTCGTGAGATTAAAAGGTGGTACCTACCCATCCATCTTTACTGGATACCCACGCAGACCGTGACGGCGCGCAACCCACAATCAGAAATACAACTACCATTATTACGTTAATTTTTTTCACGTTTTCTCTCCGTGAAAATGTGAAAAATGGGACATATTTATTTAATACGTTTTTCAACTCTAATTCTAAATAAGCCTTTCCCTTTTCTCACTTTTTTATTCATCTCCGCTCTGGCACCGACTCAACTTTTTCCATTTATATGATTTCGCCACGGCACGAGCAGTCCCTCCAACAAGACTCGATCAACAACACCATCATCAATGGCGCCGACAAAAGTTGTATCCAACTGAAACTCAAAGGAAATATTTTCCTTTTCCGATAATTTTTTTACGGCACAGACTATTTCTTCCACTTCATCTAGATTTTTTGAATCCATATCAACAGACAGTATATTCGGTTGCAGTGCTGAATAAATCTCCAACATTCCACCCACCACTTCCGCGCCCCCTTCGTCTATCGCGTCAATAAAGGTTGGCGGGGCAATGCTCCATATTCTTGACGCAGCGAGCTCATTCACGAGCTGCTGCACATTAGATCTAATAGACTGATCTAAGTCTTGAGCCACGTAGAAAATCAACTTTTGCTTCTCATGTTCTAGCGGTACGGAATGCATTATTCAGCTCCTTTTTTTGGAGGGTATGCCGGGAGAGCCGACCCTGGACCGCCTGGATTATATCTAAACCCTCCTGGCATATGCGCATCCAAATGCCGTGTATCAGGCAGTGGCACAGTAAGTGGCGAACCCTGAACATGGTGCATAGGAATTCTCTCGCCCTTTAGCCCTGCATCTTCAGGAAAAACCTTAACCCATGCATCGTCGACTTTTGGAGTCCGTCCTTTAGCAATCGCGGCCCGATTTTCAGTACTTAAGATTTGACCATACCCAAGGTCATCCCAATTATTACGCAGTGCTCTCCAATCTGCGGCATTTGTACGAACAACACCTGTCCTAGTCGCACCAGAAGTCACAATAGGCGCGGGAGGCACTACTTCGCCTGTCGCCTTTGGACCCGCCGCCTCTTCAAGGGAACCCGCGCCGACTTGGCTTCCTTTCCCCTTACCAGAGCTTGAACGTGAAGGCAGTGTGATCCCAACTCCGGCCTTAATTGCCTCCGCACCGAGCTTAACTAATGGCCCACCGCCCGCAGAGCTGATATCTGCTGCAATTTGGCTGGACGCGTCTAGGTTGTTCCCTATCACAAAACCAACCGCAGAAGCAGCACCGCCCTGCCCTTGGGATCTCAACCTACCTACCAGATCAACGAGTTTCTGATCATCGTTCGCCAAGGAAGTGGCAATACCTCGGCAGCGTTGCGGATCGCGTGCGCAAAGCGCATCCAACTCGTCATTTCTCTGCTGATCAAGTTCCGCATAGCGCTGCCTGACCTCACGCTTCTCTTGCTCCGTAGTCTTGCTATCTACCTCCCGAAGCATTTCCTCGACTTCTTCGTGGTAAAGATAGTTGAACGTCGTCGCCTTCTGAGCAATCTGAGAGCCTTTTTCCAAATCTCCATCGACCGCCGCAGCTGCTAACAAGCCTGTCAGCTGTGAAAGCATCAGCGTGATGTCGTCATTGCCTTGAGCAGCCCACACCAACTGATTGATGAGTGCCTCATTCAGCCCGGCAGCGGCAGCCCCGGTTTTGAAATCGCTACCTGTGGCTTCAGCCAGCAATCCCCCCATCAAAGCGTGCGCAATAATCTTTTGAGGGCTGCCATTGGGGAACGTGACGTAGTCACCCACCCAATTAAAACCGGTAGCCATTGCAACGTTGCCAGCCTCTCCCAACAGGGCCGCATTGAAGTTGTCGCCGAAGCTTCCCCCTTGAATGGCCGTCGATATTCCGCTAGAGATTACCGCCCGGCCACCGGTACGCAGCGCGATATCGCCTGCTGACGTCCAGGTGAAAATATCTTTGGAGGAGTTCGTAACCGCCAAGGTTGAACCCGTACTCGGGGTAACACCTTGGACTGTGCTTGTACTTGTGCCTGCACCTGCACCTGCACCGTCAGCACCAGCGAACCAATTGGTGTCGGCATACTCAAGAGCCCCCGCCGTGAACCCGGCGACTGCTGCGCTTTTCAGGCTATTGGCGCTGACCGTTTCCTTAAGCGCTGCACCCAAATTGCCTTTGTTGTTGATGGTGCTAGTGACTGCCGTCGTACTCAGGCTGGTGCTCACCGCAAGGGTGGCTCCCTGCAACCCGAATCCTACCGGCCCCATGATCGCCGCCATCATGATCGCAATCGCAATCTTGGCACCGGCGCCCAACCCTGAGTTGTCGTACTTGAAGCTCTCGTGAATCTCCTTTACCTGGCGCCAATCAATGTCGCCACGTGCCTCAGCTTGCTTGAGCCAGGCCAAATTAGGATCAGCCTTGACCATCGCATCAACGGTCTGGCTTACAGTCTGCTGATCGACCTGTTTGACGTCGATACGAATGCCTTCGGCGGCCTTGATGACAAGCTGTCCTTGGGCAACCAACTCGCTCTGACGCAAGGTTTCGTCTGTATTACCTTTGCCCTTAGCGCTGAACCACGAGAGGTCGCTTTTGCTCTTAGTGTGGCTCTCATCGTGCAGGTCCTTGACGCCTTCAAAGACAATTGCACCACCGCTATCAAGGATGATGTCCTTGCCGCTATTAAGCTTCGCAACTTGATACAGCTGGTCGCCGTCGCTTTTAAAGACTAGGTTGCCACCTGTCTTGATCTCGGTCCCTACCTGGGTGGTGCGGGTCACTTCATCCATCTGCGCCTTTTTAGCGCCCCAGCTTCCCTTCTCCTTCATGTCATACAACGTATGCGTACTGTTCTCAGCCGCCAACAAACTCAACTTATCCCCGCTATACAGATAAGCCTCATTCCCCGCGCTGATCCTGCTCGCCACAATCGTGGTATCACGCCCCGCCTGGCTGACAAAATCCCCACCCGCCGTCAGCACGCTTGCCACTTGAGTAGTCTGGTCGTCCGAGGTCTTGATGCGTTTTTTGCCGTGCTTTTCCTTGCCCTCGACGTTGTGCATGTCGCTGACCGAGGCGACGTTGAGGTCGCGGCCGGCGGCGATGTTGAGGTCTTTGCCGGCGGTGGCGGTGCTGCCGATGATGTTGACGTCTTGCCCGGCCTGCATGTTGAGGTTGCCGCCCGCCGTGACGCTGGCGGCGAGGTTTTTGACGTCGGTGGTGATGCTGGATTTCTCGCCGCCGTCGCGGGTCTCGTGTTTGACGCTGGTGTCGCTGGCGGCGATGAGGTTGAGGTCGCGGCCGGCGGTTAAGTTGGCGTCGTTGCCAGCGGTCAGGGCGCCTCGATTGGTGAGGTCGCGGCCGGCGTCGATGGCGAGGTTTTCGCGGGCGACGATGGTGCCGGCGCTGGTGTCGGTGAGGGTGCGCATACCGACGCCGTCACGCACCTGGATGGCGGTGGTGTCGTTGGTGATGTCGCCTTTAAGCGCTGTGAGGCTGACTTGCTTGCCGCGAATTTCTCCCGCCATGGCGTTGCGGATGCTGTCTTGGGCCAGCAGGTTGAGGTTGTTGCCAGCTTCGACCAAGCCGCCAGTGTAGATACTGCCGCTGCTGATGGCGGAGAGGTTGTTGCTGGCGCGCAGGGTGCCGACGTTGATCAGGTCGCCGCCGGTGACCAGGTTGAGGTCGCGGCCCTGGATGAGGCTGTTGCCGCGCACGTTGCGCGAGTCGGCCTGGGCCAGGTAGAGCACCGGCACAAGGACGGTCTGGCCGTCGATGACGCGGTTTTCCATCCACACGATGTCGTGGGTCAGGGCGCCGACTTGCTGGTCGGTGAGGGATACGCCGAGGCTCAGGCGCAGGGCGTCTTTGCTGGCAAGGCCGTTGTCCATCAGGTAGCGGAACTGGTCGGCGTCGCTGTAGAGGCCGCCGGCGAGGAAGCGCTGGCCGGTCTGCGCGAGTACGGCGTCGCGGATCAGGCGGGTTTCGTACTGGCCGTCACCGAGGCGGCGCCAGGCGTCGTCGGAGGTGTAGCCGAGCTTGCCGAGCATGTAGTCGGAGCTGAGGAAGCCGGATACGGAGGCGAACTCGGGGTTGGTCTCGATCAGGTAGTGGCTGGTGGGGTCGGCGCTCTTGACGAACAGGCCGTACTCGCCCTTGGGCAACTGGAAAGTAGGCGAGGTAGTGGGATCGACCGGGGCGAAGGCGGTGCCGGTGTAGTCCACGGGCACGAAGCCGCCGCCGGGGGCCACGCCCACGACGGGCAACACGCTGCCTGGCGCCTGGGCACTCGGGTCGTTGGCGTGTTTACTCAGGTTGATGTTGATGCCGCCGACGGGGATGCCGGTCTGGTCGTCGCCGAGGGTGCCGGTCAACTGCACCAGGGTGTTGTTGTGCAACGTGCCGTTTTGCAGGGTGCGGGCGACGTTGAGGTTGACCGTGCCGCCCGCTTGCAGGGTGGCGTCGTAGCCGGGGCCGCCGTTGTTGGTCCAGGTGGTGACATCACTTGCGTAGGCGAAAGGCCGGCTATTGGGTGAGCGGCTTTTCAGTTCTTCGAAGCGCGCCTTGTCGAAATTGCCAGCCGCCGTGGCCGCATTGAACGCGGG
Source organism: Pseudomonas khavaziana (assembly GCF_036704165.1). Taxonomy (NCBI): domain Bacteria; kingdom Pseudomonadati; phylum Pseudomonadota; class Gammaproteobacteria; order Pseudomonadales; family Pseudomonadaceae; genus Pseudomonas; species Pseudomonas khavaziana. The sequence goes on along the minus strand of NZ_CP129946.1, from coordinate 411,875 downwards.
CACGTCGACATAGCGCATGCGTTCAAACAAATCGTCGGGAACGTGCCCTGGCGTGCCGATGACAAGCTTGCGCTGGCCCGTGCGCGTGGCGGCGCCCTGGTTGAGCAGGTCACCGGCAGTGATGCTCAGGTCGCCATTGGCGGCCATCAGGCTGTAGCGGTTCTGCACATTATCGCCTTGCAGCAGCATGTTTTTGCCCGCCACCAGGCGCGCCGCTACCGAGTCCTTGGTCGCCGCTTCAAGGTACGTCTCGTAGATGGTGATCTCGCCACGTTCCCAGTTGTCGCTCTCGCCGCAGTGCTGGCCACAGATCCAACTCAAGCTGCCGGTGGTCAGCGTTTGCCCGAGTTCGAATTCGTCTTTGGCGTTTTCGATAAAGCCTGCATTGATAGCGACGGAGCCTTCGCTTTCCACGGTGCCGGAGCGGTTGCTGAACAGCACGGCACGCCCGCCATCGCGGGCGGCGAAGCTCAGGTTGCCTTTGCTGTAGACATCGCCATAGCTGTTGCTGAAGCCATTGCTGCGCAAGGTCATGTCGCCGCCGCTGAACAGCAGCGTGTTGGCGGCATTGGTGATGCCGTTGACTGCGGTGAGGTTCACCGCGCCCTGGGCACCGAGGGTGCCACGGTTGTTGATTTGCGCGGCGGCGATGTCCAGTTGCTGGCGGGCGGTGAGGAAGCCGAGGTTGTCCAGGGTGCCGCCCAGGGTCAGGCGGGCATTGGTTGCGGCCAGGCGGCCGCCGTTCTGGCTGAGGTTGTTGGCGGCGACGGTGAGTGTTTGCAGGGCCGAGACGCGGCCGCTGTTGGTGATATCGCCGGTGGTGATGCTGATGTCACCGTCGCTGAGCAGTTCGCCGCCGTTGTCCAGGCTGGCCACGTTGAGGATCAAGCCCTTGGCGCTGGCCATGCGGTCACCGGCCTTGAGGGCCAGCCCCTGGTCGCTCTTGTAGGTGAGGACTTCGTTGAGTTGCACGCGGCCCAGGCCGTCGACCTTGCCGAACGCCCAGTCGGCGGTGCCCATGCCCTGGATGTTGCCCTGGCTGCCGGAGAGGCTGGCGGTGTTGAGGCGGAACAGGCCGGTGCCGGCGTGTTGGATCTGGCCGGCCTGGTTGTTGAGGCTGGCGGCGTCGAGGTTGAAGGCCTGGCTGCCGAATTCGAGGGTGCCGTTCTGGTTGTTCAGCGCGCCGCTGAGGTTGAGGCTGCTGGTGGCGCCACTGAGGGCGCGCAGTTGGCCGCTTGCGCTGTTATCCAGGCTGCCGCCGTTGAGGCTCAGGCCCTGGTTGGCTTCGATCAGGCCGCCCTGGTTGGTGAGGGTGGCGCGTGAGGTCAGGTTGAGCTGGTTGCCGCTGATCTGGCCACCCTCGCTGTTATCGAGGGTGGCGCCGCTGACGGTCACTTGTTCTTTGCCGAACAGTTTGCCGCCACGGTTGGCCAGGGCTTCGACGGTCAGTTGCAGGTTGCCGACCAGGCTTGCCATCAAGCCGCCGCTGCCGTTGTTCACGCTAGCAGCGGTGACGGTCAGGCTGTCGCCTTGCACGGTGCCGCCCTGGTTATCCAGGCGGGTGGTATTCAACTCGGTGAGGGCGCCGCCGCTGAGGATCAGGCCCTTGCGGTTGCTCACATCCTGGCCGCTGTAGTTCAAGCCCCCGGCGCCGGCCAGCAGTTGGCCGTCGTCGTTGTTATTCAGGTGCTGGGCGGTGATGTCCAGGCGCTTGCCGCGCAGGGTGCCGCCGTTGTTGTTGAGGGTGGTGAGTTGCTTGACCAACACACTGCTTTCGCCCGCGTCGATCTGGCCGCCGACGTTGGTCAGCAGGTCGCTGACGTTGAGCACCACGTCGCCGCCATCGCTGACCAGCGCGCCTTTGTTGCTGTTGTTGAAGCTTTGCGCCGTCACATCGACGGTTTGGCCGAGCAGGGTGCCGGCGCTGTTGTCCAAGCGCTCGCCGCGCAGTTGCAGCAGGCCTTCACTCTGGATGCGGCCCTGGGCGTTGAGCAACTGGCCCGGGCCCTTGAGCAGCAGGCTTACGCCCTGGGCGCCACCGGCCAGCAGGCCGGCGTTGCGGTTGTCGAGGCCGGAAGCGCGCACGTCGAGTTGGTCGCCCAACACGCGCCCGGCGCGGTTGTCGATATCGCCGCCAGCCACGTCGAGCAGCAGTTGTTTGCCGACGATCACGCCGTTCTGGTTATCCAGGTTCGCGGCGTGCAGTTCGATATTGCCCTGCCCGGCCTGTAAGCGGCCCTGGGCGTTGTGGAGCTGTTGCGCGGCGGTGAGGGTCAGCTTGCCGGTGTCGGCGCTCAGTACGCCGTCTGCGTTGCTGCTGAGGGTGCCGGCAGTGACGTTGAGGTCGGTGCTGGCCTGGGCGAAGCCCTGGGTGTTGTTGAAGGCGTTGGTGACGGTGAGGTTGAGCGCGCCGCCGTCGGCCTGGATCAGGCCCTTGAGGCTGTTGTCGAGGTCGCTGGCATTGACGCTGGCGGTCTTGGCCACCAGCACGCCGTTCTGGTTATTGAGCTGGCCGGCGTTGACCGTCAGGTCGTTGGCGATGACTTGGCCGCCGCTGTTGTTCAGGTCGGCACTGGTCAGCACCAGGCTGCCGCCGGCCATTTCGATACGGCCCTGGCGGTTGTCCAGGGAGGCGCTGTTGAGCGTGGCGGCCTGGCCTTCGCCGAAGCGAATCAGGCCGCCAAGGTTGACGATGGCCGGCGAGCTGATCGCCAGGCTTTGTTCGCCGAACAAGCGTGCGCTGGCGCCCTGGTTGGTCAGTTTGGCGCTGCTGACCTCGACGGTCTTGGCCTGGATGATCGCGCCCTGGTTGGTCAGAGCCTGTGCGGCGGTGATCGCCAGTGCGCGGCTGGCCAGCAGGTTGCCGCTGGTGTTGACGGTCTGCGCATTCACCACCAGATCGCCGGTGGTGTTGCGGCTGTTGTCGGGGGCAACGCCGGCTTCGATGATGCCTGCGTTAGTCAACGTGGCCGCGTTGAGTTCGATGCGTTGGCCGGCGGCCACGCTTTTCTGGTTGACCAAGGCTTGGGCGCTGGTGACCTGCACGCTGCCGTTGGCGTAGACCTTGTCGGTGAGGTCGACGCTTTGTGCGGTGACCTTGACGTTACCGGTGGCCACCGTTTGCGCCATGCTCAAGCGCCCATTGGCATCGAGCTGGATGTCGCCGCCACTGGCCGCCAGGGTGCCGTCGAGCTTCACGCCCACACCGGCTTCGGTGCCCACCAGTTTGATCGCGCCGGCATACATGCCGCCCAGGGCCGAGGAGTCAATCGCCAGCTCCGGCTTGGCGCTGCCGTCGTCGGCGCGGGGGGTGGCCTTCAGGGTTTGCGCATCGACGTCGTTACGGCCGGCGATCACGTTGAGTTCGCGGGCGTTGATCTGTGCGTTGATCTTGGCCGAGCGGGTGATGATGTCGAAGCGTTCGACGTTGCTGGCGTTCAGGCCCTCACCGTCAATGGTCACGGCGCCGCCATCGACCTGGTAGCGCTGCAGTTGGCCGTTCTGGTCGATCACCGGTTTGCCGGTGGTCAGGGTGACATTCGGGGTGTTGATAAAGCCGCAACCGCTGCACGTCACGCCATACGGGTTGGCGACGATGACCTTGGCCGACTGCCCCGCCACTTCGGTATAACCGCGCAACTGGCTGGGGCTACCGCCGTTGACTTCGTTGAGAATAACGCTGGCCGCGCCGCCCTTGAGGTTGGGGTTGCCGACGATGTAGCCGCCCAGCTGGGTGTTGACCATGGCGCCGTTGGCGTTGTTGAGGATTACGCCATTGGGGCCGACGTTGTAGTCCTTGAACTGGTTATGGGACAAGCCCGCGCCGTTGGGCGTGGCGATGTTCACCACGGGCACGCCGTTGCCCGCCGCACCCACGGTAGTGCCCGGCGCACTGACCACAATGCCCTCGGCCTGGGCCAGCAGCGGCTGCCAGAACAGCGCATTGGCCAGGATCAGCACCAGCCCGCGTTTGGGCAGGCCGAAGAACGAGTTGCGCGGCTTCAGGGCAGCAGAAGGTTGGCGGGCCAGGAAGGCAAATTGGCGAACATCCATTGTCAGTTTCTCGTTGCAGCGCGGCGTTGAATTACAGGAAGAAATCCATGCGGAAGTAGATCGGCGCTTCGCGCTCGGTGACTACACCGGGTCTTTCCAGCGAGTGGGCAAAGGTCACGCTGGTGCTGACGTTTTTGCCGCGGGCGAACAGCTCCAGGGAGTTGCTGGACACCCGGCCATGCACGTTGTCGTTGTAACGGTCGTTGCGGATCACGCCCTGGTCATAACCGACGCTGGCGCCGTATTCGAAGAAGGCCGGGCGCATCCAGTCGAGGGTCACCGGGCGGGCCCAGCGCACTTCGTTGCGCCAGTAGCCGCCGCTGTCGCCAGTCAGCAGTTGGTCCTTGAAGCCGCGCACCGAGGCGGAGCCGCCGAGGCTCACGCGTTGGGGCGAGAACAGCGGGTCTTCGCTGCGTTGGCCGGTGGCCAAACTGCTGAAGCTGAACGACTCACCCCATAGGCTGAAGGGTTGCAGGTAGCTGACCGTGGCGGTGTATTTGCGGTAGCGCGAGTTCGGCTGGCGGCGGCCCGCGGGGTCACGCTCGTCTTGGGTTTGGGCGTCGAGCAGGCCGATGCCGCTTTGCATGCCCAGGTCCAGGTTGACGAAGGCACTGCCGATGCGCCGCCCGTGGTTGACGCCCAGTTGCAACTCGCTGAGGCGGTTGCTGCTGGGCGCGGTGCGCACGTCGAGGATGTAGTTGTTGGTGCGCAGGTGCGCCAGGCCGACGTTGACCGAGGTCTTGCTCACGTCATCGCGGTGGATCACCCGCTCGGCGCGCAGTTGGTGGTTCTGGTTGTCGCCATCCTGCTTGTATTTGTAGTCGTCGGTCCTGCCGTAGGTGCGGTAGTCGCTTTCGCTGTAGGTGTAGCTGAAGTTCCACCAGCCCCACGGCACGTTGTAGTAGAGCATGGTGTTCTTCGAGGTTTTCTGGTGGTCGCTGATGGCATCGTGGCCGCCGCGCAACATCAGTTGGTCACCCAAGCCCAGCGGGCTATCCCACTCAAGGCCCGCGCCCCATTGCTGTTCGCCGGTGCTTTTCTGGCCGTCGTTATTGCGCGACAGGCTGGCGCGCCAGGGTTTCTGCGCGGTGTTCTTGACCACCACGTCGCTGCCGCCGACTTGCTTGCCGGGGGTGAGTTCCATCTGCGCCTGTTTGGACGGCAGGCGGTTGAGCTGGTCCACCAGTTGCTCGATCTCGCGCAGGTTCAACGCCTCGCCGACCTTGCCGGGAAAGGCCATGGCCAGTTCACGCTCGGTCACTGTGCTGCCTTCGGCGCTGCGCAGGGCTTCGAGCTTGCCTTCGACCACCAGCACTTGCAGGTGGCCGCTGGAGAGGTCTTGTTGCGGCAGGTAGGCGCGGCTGGTGACGCGGCCTTTGCCGAGGTAGTAGTCGGTGATGGCCTTGAGCAGTTCGTTGAGCTGGGACACGCCCAGGCACTGGCCGATATAAGGCTTGAGCAGGCGCTCGCGGTCGGAGGCCGGCAGGCTGTCGGCGCCTTTGAGCTCGATGTCTTTGATCGGGAAGCAGCGGGTGTCGGCGGGCGTTGCCGGGGCTTGGGGCTTGTCCGCTTTACCGGGCAGGTCCTGGAGCTCCTGGAGCCGCCGATGTTGCTCTTCGAGCAGGCGGTTTTGCCGGTCGCGAATCAGGTCCTGGTCACCAGGCGTGGGGGCGGCGAATGCGCTGTTCAGGCTCAGGCAAGTGAGCAAGGCGCATACAAGAAACCGAGTCCGTGGCAATAGTGAGGACATGTTCGATCCATCGAAAATCAAGGGCCGCGAAACTAACATCGAACTTCCAGCTAGCCTAGAAACGGGCGAAGTTGGGCCTTTCGATTAATTAGTCTTTTAACCTATTGATTATTATTAATAAATTTTCATCAAAAGAGTCTTGGCCGGGCACATGGAGTGATTATTCCGACAAGTGGCGACTATTTTGATGGCGATTCGACGAATGAATCTTTGATTGCCATTATTTAGCCATCAAGTTTCGTCGAGATAGGTTAGTACCGAGGAAGGGAGAAAAGTTCGCGAGGGTTTTGTGAATTGGATCCCATTTATCGGAATTCGACGCTGGGGCTGCCATCTATAAGGTGGGACATAACCAATGTGGGAGGGGGCTTGCCCTAATGCCAGTCAGTTAAGCGGTCATCGCCTTCTGTAGGAGCGAGCTTGCTCGCGAAAAACGTCAACGATAACGCGTGTTTGCTGAATGAGCGCGGCGCCTGTAAGTTTTTCGCGAGCAAGCTCGCTCCTACAAAAAAGCCTTAACTGACTGGCATTAGGGCTTGCTCCCGATCGCGGTGTGTCAGTCATATATAGGGTGACTGACACTCTGCTATCGGGAGCAAGCCCCCTCCCACATTGGGTACTCGTAGGTCAGCCAATGCCCTTGTCTTTGTCAGTGCCGGGCACCAGGGCCAGGCCGGGGCGTTCGACGTCGCGGGAGACGTGGGACTTCACGTCTTCCACACCGCCCTCCTCGTTATTGTGGATCACCAGCACGCCGGGTTTGCGAAACTGCTCCAGGTGACCATCGCCCAGGTTGAAGCTTTCACTCAGGTGCTTGTCGCTCAGGGCGTTGGCCTCGGCGCGACGCTGGGCAAACTGGCGGCCGCGGCGCTGTTGATAGCGCGCCCAGCCGATCAGGATCAAGGCATTGAACAACGCGATCCACAGGTAGATCTGCAAGGTGTTGAGCGCGGCAAAGATCGGCGCTTCGATGCGTGGGCCGCCATGGGTCTCGAGCATGGCGCCGATGCCACGCGCCAGCAGCCAGACCAGCCCGCCCCAGGCCAGCAAGGTCAGCAATACGTCGATGATCCACATCACAGGGCTTTGGCGAGTTCTGACCAGTTTCATGCTCACGCCTCCTCTGCGGCAGGTTTAATTCCGCGATCCGGGCTGACCCAGCGTGCGCGCTTCTGATGCTGGTTGAACAACACCTTGGGAAAGCTCACCAGCGTGGTGAACAGGCTCACCAGCCAGAACACCATCGGGTACCACACGGTCCAGAACAGGGTTTTCCACAGGTCTTTTTCGTAGCGCCGATCGATCAGGATGCTCACCGCAAACTGCAGCAGGCACACCATCGCCAACACCAGGCCGGTGAACGCGGGCGGCACCAGAGAGTCCACGGTAATGGCCGCCGGCAGCGTGACAAATTTACCCATAGCCCAGAAGACCACCGAGAGCAGGAAGGTGAAGGCCCAACCGGTGGACAGGCAGTATTCGAACAGCAGCGGCCACAGGTAGCGATGGCGCCATTGCCAGATGCCACGGATGTTCTTGAACAATACTTCGGCGCCGCCCTGGGCCCAGCGCAACCGCTGCTTCCACAGGCCGCCGACGGTCTCGGGCATGAGGATCCAACACAGTGCACGCGGCTCGTAGAAGATCGACCAGTGATCGAGTTGCAGCTTCCAACTGACATCGATGTCTTCGGTGATCATGTCGGTGCTCCAGTAGTCGATGCGGTCCAGCGCCTTCTTGCGAAACGCCACCACCACTCCCGAGACCGTGAAGATCCGTCCGAACACCCTTTGGGTGCGCTTGATCAAGCCGATGATCGAGGAGAACTCGCCTACCTGCACGCGACCGATCAAGGTCGAGCGGGTACGGATGCGTGGGTTGCCGGTGACAGCGCCCAGGCGCGGGTTGTCGAGCATCGGCGCGACCATGTAGGCCGCGGCGTTTTTGTCGAGCAAGGCATCGCCATCGATGCACACCAGGTATTCGCTGCGCGCAGCCACGGCGCCCATGCGCAGGGCCACGGCCTTGCCCTGGTTCTGCGCCAGGTGCAGCACGCGCAGGCGTGGGTGTTGCAGCGCCAGGGCATCGAGCACCGCGGCAGTGTTGTCGCTGGAGCCGTCGTTGACGGCGATCACTTCGATATTCGGGTACACCTGGGCCAATGCGGCCGCCATGGTGTCGGCGACGTTATCACCCTCGTTGTAGCAAGGAATGATGATCGAGATCAGCGGCTCGCCGGCCAGGGTCGGCGCAGGCGTGTCTGCTTCCCACGGCCAATGGCGCTCCCAGTGCAGCCAAAAATACAGACCGCCGGCGATCCACAGCGCCGACATGAACAGTGGGTAGAAGAACACGAAGTCCATCAGGAACTGCCCGGTCACCAGGAAGATCAGGCCCAGGGGCAAGCCCAACACCAGTGCCAACACGAATATAGCCAGGATTCTGTCGATCATGATCTAAGGATTCCACTGGTTGGAAAGGGCCGGACGTATGGTCTTCAAGTCCGGAGAGTTCTCCAGGAAGTTGTCCGGGTAATAGCCGAAACTGGTGACGCCCTGGCGTTTGAGTACACCCATCCATTGCGCCAATTGCGTAGCGCTGATATCCGGCGCGGCCTTGGTGCGCCAGTCTTTGGCTTGCAGCTCGAAGATGGTTTTATCCAGGGCACCGGGGCGCGCCTTGACCGTGGCTACCAGTTTTTCCAGCCAGGCATTGGAGTCTTTGAGCGACTGGCCCTCCATCAGCGGCATGGCCATGGGCGCCGTCCAGTCATAGGTCTGGAGGAAGTCATCAAGGTTCTGCGCGAACCAGGCTTCGCTGCCAGGGTTGAGCATCGGCTCGGCAAAGATATTGCGTGCGGTGAGTATCTGCGGGCCGCGAATAGTGCGGAACTTGACGGTCAACTCGTTGGTGAAGTCGATCAGGTAGCGGCTCTTGAAGCGCGTCCAACGCTGCATCAGCGCAGGGTCGGCACGCAGTGCGGCGATGTTGTCCGGCAGGCCCTGTGCGGCGTAGGCCTTGAGTGCGGCGGGGCTGGCGTCTTCAAAGTCGCTGAGCAGCGCATCGTCGTGGTAGAGCACGCCGTCGATGGCACTGTTGCTGGTGCGCGCCAGGTCTTCATAGATCTCGCCAATCATCTGTCGCACTTTTGGGTCGAAGGGTGACAGCCGCTGGTATTGATCCGGATCGGTGCCGACCTTACCGGTCTGCGGGTCCCAACGGGTGACGCGTGGCAGCTTGGAGTCGAGGGCGAAACTGAGCACCGGCATCCATGCAAACACGCTGGCGTGGGCACGGGTATGCAGCTGCCAGGAGACACGGTTGAACAGGTCGGCACGCATCGGCAGGTGGCGGTTCGGGAAGTACAGCGAATGCACCAGGCCATCGCCCTTGGGGTCGGCGTAGGCTTGCAGGAACACGGTGACAGCGCCCATATCCACCACGCGCTGCACCAGTACGTCGAGATTGTGCGCCTGCTGGACCGGGTCGGGGTCATAGACATGATCCAGGTCCACGTGCAGCACGCGCAGCGGCGCCTTGGCCTGCACCGCGACCATGCTGCTGGCGAAGTGTTCGCCATCGGGGTCGGAGGCCACCAGGAAGCGCGGGCTGTTCATCAGCTTGTTCGAATCATCCAGGCCGTCGTCGAGGGTCAGCGCCATCTCATAGCCGTGTTCACCCACCACGGCCAGGGTGGTGCCGTCGGCCGCGCCGTAAGGCCACACCCACACCCGCGGCGACTTGCCAGTGACGGTACGGATCTTGTTGGAGATGGCCGCGACGTCCGTGCGCATCCGCGCCTGGAACTGTGCTTCGGTTTCGTAGCGACGGGTCGCCGGGTCATAGCGACGCGTGGTGGCGGCCGGCTCAAGGTTACCCTGGGGGTTGGCGAGGATGCCTTTGTGATTGGCGTCGGTATGGGCGGCGATTTCCACCAGGCCCGACTGGGACACTTCGCGGATCTGCTGCCAGGTCAGGAAGTCGCCCCGCGCCCGTGGTGTACCGGCGAAGTCCACCGGCTGGTTCAGCGGCGTATCGATCCAACTGCCCACCGGCGCCAGCACGGCCGGCCAGTTGTAGGCCCGCAGAATCGGCATCACGCGGGTGTAGAAGCTTGCGTAACCGTCATCGAAGCTGAGCATCACAGCCTTGGGTGGCAGTGGCGGCCCACCCCGGCGCGCAGCGAGCACTTGGTCGACGCTGACCGCCTGGTAGCCGTTCTCCCGCAGCCAGGCCAGTTGCTCGATCAAACGTTCGGTACGCACCGCCACCACGGCCTGGTCGGGGTCGTTGTCCGAGACGTCGTGGTAGGCAATACCCAGGAAATGGTTCTTCGGCCACGGCGCCTCGCTGGCCAGTATCGGCCGCTCGGCAGGTGGAACGAATGGCGCGGGTTGCTGGGCGCAGGCGGCGGCCAGCATTACACCCAGGACCAGAAAGCAACGGCTGAGGAGGGTCATGGTCAGGCTCTTCTAGAAACGGTAAGTGAGGTCGAGGAGCAGGCGCAGATCACGTTCGCGCTCGCCGTCGTAAGGTCGGCTGACCAGGCTCAGGTTGGCGCCGGCTTCCAGCACGTCATTCCAGCGAAAGCGTTGGCCGTAGCCGATCAAGCCAACGCCACCGGTGGAGTAATCCTTCTGGCTATAGGTGCCTGCGCCGACCTGGAACTGCTGACTCCACTGGGTTTCGTAGCGGTGATACAGCACATGGTTGACGTTGACGGTGGGCAACACGCTGAAGTCGGACTTGGGGTTGAAGTAGATGGTGTCTTCCTTGCTGTTGCGGCTGGCACCGACGTCCAGGCCCAGCTCCACTTGTACTTTCGGCGAGCTATAGATGCCTTCGCGGCCCGTGAGCAAGGCTTCGACGCGGTCGTTGCCATCGCTGAAATGGGACGGGCTGACAGTCAGTTTCCACTCGCGGCTTTCATTCGCACGCCAGCGGATAAAACCGCTGCCGCCGTTGGCCGTAACCCCATCATTCAACGCCCGCAATGGCGTGGTGTTGAGCAGGTAGCCAAGGCTGCCGCCGTACTGCCAGTGGTCGTTGATGTCGCGGGCGATCGACACGCTCGCGCCTTGCTTTGAGCCATCGCCATAGGAATGGTTGGATACCTCGGCTTCGATGGTCATGTCACGGGTGCGCCGCTCCACACCCACACGCTGCCAGCGGTGATGGCCGGTGCCTTCGGCAAAATCGGCAGTGCCATAGCCGACACCGGCGAACACGCGCCAGTCTTCGTCGATGGGCGGGGTGTAGATCACACTTTCTATGCCCCAGTCACGGCTACCCGACACCGCGCCGGCTTCTTGGTTATTGCCGCCACCGAAGCTTTTACCGGTGTAGGCTTCCACCCGCACTTCGGCCATGTCGTGCACATCGCGCAGGCGCTTGAGGCGCTGTACCTGGCGGTTGTCCGGGGCACGGGCGACGACGTCATCGGTGAGCAGATCCAGTTGCCGCCATTCCTGCAGGTCCAGCGCGGTGAAGCCTTGGGACATTTCCACACCGATGTCACGGGGGCTCTGGTTTTCAGTCTCCTTGAGGGAGTCTTCAGCGCGCCTTGGCCATTCACGGGCCCGGTACATTTCCGCCTGTGCCAGGCGCACACCGATGCTGCCGGGGGCTTTGCTGCCCAGGTCTTCCAGGCTCTGTTCGCTGGCATCCAGGTCAGCCCCATAGGTGCCGGCCTGGGCCGCCAATTGCTGGGCGTCCATCCACTCGTCGTTGGGGTTGCCAATGGGCAGGCCCTTGAGTTCGACCCGAGGCTTCTCGGTGCTGGCCAACTGCGTGGCGACCGCACGCGCCTCATCGACCTGGTCGTTTTCCAACAGGGCGTAGAACAGGGCCGTGCTGTCTTTGACGTGATCACCAACGTCGGCGTCCGCTGCGGTCAGCGCCTGGCGGTACAGCGGCGCGGCTTTTTCCGGCAGGCGCTGATCGAGGTAGGACGCGGCCACCCAGCGCACGGCATAGGTCGGCAATTGCACGCCCTCGGCCGTGAGGGTTTCGTACTCGCGGATCACCTCAGCCGTGCGTGCCCGCGCCTTGAGCGCGCCCAGGCGGTCAATGCGCCAGCCCACCACGTCGTCGTGGGCAGTAGCGTCCGGGCCCCAGCGGCTGATCAATTTGTCGTAATCCTGCAGGGCGCGATCAGCGATGACATAGCGCTCCTTCTCAGTACGTGTGGCGAACTCGGCCATGCGTACGCGCTCGGCGGCGAGGTCGCCTTCCAGGCGGCGCTGGGTAACCGCATCCACCAGGCCGGGGCGTTTGGCCGACAGGCGCAGGGCAGGCTCCGGCATGCGGGCTTTTTGCAGGGCGACGATGTATTCGCGGGCCACTTCCGGTTTGTCGCCGGCGCGGATAAAGGCTTGGTCGAATTCGAACAGCGCGTCGTAGTTCAAGCCGGCGCGTGTCAGCGCATAACCCAGGGCCATGCGGCGGTTGGGGTCATTGGGTTGGGCCGCCACCATCGTGCGCAGGCGTTGCACCGCCTCGTTGGCTTTGCCGCCATCGGCCTGGGTCAGGGCCTGGCCCAGTTGCAGGTCGACGTTATTCGGCTCACGCAGCAGCGCCTGGCGATAGACTGCCTCGGCCTGGGCCCATTGCTTTTGATTACGATAGGTGCGCGCCACCGTGGCGAGTGCCTGGGTAGTGAGGTTGCGATGTTTGCCTTGTGCTTCGTACACCTTCAGCACTTCGGCGTCTTGCCCGGCCCAGCCGGCGATCACCAAGTGGTCGCTGACCTGGCCTGGGGCCTGGCGTTCGGCGGACAGTTGGCGCAACTGGGTCAAGGCGGGCGTGAAGTGACCGTTGCGGGCCTGGATGATCAGGGCGTCGTAGGCAGGGTCAGCCACGGCATAGGCTGGCATCAGCAATGGGCCGCACAAGGCTGCTCCAATGAGCAGTCGCAACTGGCCTGATGCACTGAGTGGATGGATTCGCAACATGTCGTCGGCTTCCTTACAAGGAAAGCTGCAACGATGGGTGATCCTGAGCGATGTGCATCAGGGTGTCGGCGTCTCGGGACCCGACCTAGCTTTCCTGGGCGAACTATCCCTTAGCGATGTCAGGGGAAGGGCAATTCAGAACAATTGTTCAGAATTGGCTGGCAGGAATTTCTTGCCAAGCACACAAACAAATGTGGGAGGGGGCTTGCTCCCGATAGCGGTGGGTCAGTTATAAATATACTGACTGACACTCCGCCATCGGGAGCAAGCCCCCTCCCACATTTTTTAGCGCATTCCAGGCTTATTGCGCGCCGCTTACTGCACCGACCTTGGACATCACAAAGCTGATGAACTGCTCAGCAGTCATCTTCTGGCCGTTGAAGGTCACTTCGTTGTTGGCGTAGTGCAGCTTGGAAACCACATCGGTGCCCACCAGGGTCGCCATTTGGGTACCGACCGCCATGCTGCTGACCATCTCGGCCGCCATCTGCGACTGCTGCTCGATGGCCTTCGGGTCAGTCACGCCACCAACCTGGGCTTGCAGGGCCGCCACGTCGCTGATCATCGGCTTGGACAGGGTCAGGTTGGCATCCAGCAGCGCAACCATTTGCTTGCCCAGTTCAACCGGCGGCAGTTCCATGGAAGTTGGCTTGGCCAGGTCGACCACCAGGTTGAATTTGCTTTCGCCGTGGGTGGTTTTCAACGACAGGTTTTCCACGGCCAATTGCGGCTTGGCGGCCAGCACCTGGTTGACGTTGGCTTCGGCCAGGGTCTGCTCGGCTTCGGTCAATTGCAGTTCAGGCACCGGTTGGCCAGCGGCGGCCGCGGCTTGCACCGGTTGCATCTTGTCCTGGTAGAGCTTGGTCAGCACCAGCATCGCCGGGATATCGACGTTCTTCATGCTCACGGCCATGGCGGCCGAACCGACAGGCTTACCCTGGTAACCGATCTCGTCGATCTTGTAGTCGACGCGGCCGGCCAGGTTGTTGTCCTTGGCTTGGGTGGAGTCTTTCTGCTCGAAGCCCTTGAGGGTCAGCACGGCTTTCTGCGGGCCGAAGGTGACCTTGGTGTCAGTCAGCTCCACGGTGTTCTGGCCGGTGTAGAAGCCAAAGGTGGATTTCTCCAGGTTGCTGGCCACGGTCAGGCCAGCCAGCTCGGCTTCGAACGGCGCGCCGTTGGCATCCACCGCGGCGACCTTGAGGCTGTTCATGAAACCGTCGGCCTTGACCTTCTGGCCTTCGGCGCTGCTGTCGAAGTCCAGGTTGGCACCGGAGAAGCTCACCGAGGAGGTGTCGTCCTTGAACTCCAGGGGCAGCAATTCGATGTTGCCGCTGACCGAGCGGCTATAGCCGATATTCGCCACGCCTTTGAGCGGCGACACGTCTTTGCTGGCGGCGAACCATTTTTCCGTGGTGGGGTTCTTTTCCAGTTCGTAGTGACTGGTGGCCATGACCGGCAGCCATTTGAGGGTCACCAGGCGCGAGAATGGCAGCGGGCCGTGCTCAATGTGGTCGACGAACAGCAACTCGGGGTTCGGGTTGTCTTCACCGAACACGCTGCCCTGGCCTTTGAGGCGGTAGTGCGCGGTGCTGCTGAACACGCCACGGTCCAGGGACACCAGCTCCAGGGCCAGGGTGCCGTCGACGCCGGCCATGGAGGTCTGCAGCTCTTTGTTGGCGTTCTGGATCGCGGTCTGCAGGACCGGCTCCAGTTGCTTGCCGGTGTACCAGGCACCGCCCGCACTGACGGCGCCGATGGCGACAACGAAACCCAAGAAAACAACGGCTGGCTTATTCATGAAGTGACCTGATCAAATCCTGTGAGAAGTGGGCTGTCTTCCTTGAACCCCGAAGGGGTTCCTGTAGGAGCGAGCTTGCTCGCGAAGAACGCATGGGCAACGCGTTTATCCAGGATGCACGCGTTATCGTTGACGTCTTTCGCGAGCAAGCTCGCTCCTACAGTAGTGGCCCGTAGGGCCGAAGGCTGGGGAAGATTAGCACTGGCGGGCGCAAACGGCCCAACCTTTCAGAGGCATCAGTTCAGCCGTAGTTCAGGAGTACTCCAGCTCGATTTCATCCAACTGGTGATCAAAACTCTTCAAACGTGCGGTCCAGGTGTACACCAGCACCTCGAATTCGCGATGTATCACGGCATTGCCGGGGGTGTCGGCCTTGGGGTCGCAGAAATCCAGCTGATAGCGCTCACGGGCCATTTGCGTGGCCACGTCGGACAATTCCCGCGCGTTATTCAGCCAGTGCCTACCGTCGGCTACCTGTCGATCCAGCAGCACGCATTGTTTTTTCAGGACTTCGAGGCTTTTTTCCAGCGGGGTGCCGGTGAGGTCGCCCATGACTTCCTGGAAGGTGCGCCCGGGTTGCCAGTAGCTGCCCCAGAAATAGCGGTCGAACACGGTTTCGACCCGGCGCAGGGCGACTTTGGTATCCCAGATCGCGACGCGGGTCTTGCCTTGTTCGAGGAGCTTTTTCTTCACCCGTTGATTTTGGTAGGAGGCCCAGGCAACGACACCGATGGACAGGGTGCCGATCACCAGGCAGGCGCTGTCGAGAAACACCATGGCCTTGTCGAGTTGATGGGCGAGCATGACGCCATAGAAATACGCGGCCGATAACAGGACCAGTGCGAAGAGCACGCACCAGAAAGCGGGAGCATAAGGGTTTTTCATTATTGGAATCCCCATGAGCAAACGCAAACTTTGTCGGGTGAAGCGTCACGGCGCCTCCCCTGACAAAGCATAGCAATCACCTCACGGTTTGCCGGGTTTTGTACCTTGCGTTCGTCCGCTTTCCCAACCGCCGCCCAAGGCCAGGAACAGATCGATCTGGTTCATGGCAACCTGGGTGTTGGCCGCCGCCAATTGCGCGCGCATCTCGGTATAGGTGCGCGTGGCTTGCAGGTCGGCCAGGAACGATTCGCGGCCGGCCTGGAAGAAGCGGTGGGTCTGGTCCGCTGCCTGCCGCGCCGATTGCTCGGCTTCGGCCAGGGCGTCGCGGCGCTGCAACACGGCGGTGTATTGCGCCAGGCCGGTCTGGGTTTCACGGATGGCGTTGAGTACCACGCCGTCGAAGTGGGCCAGGGCGCCCTGGGTGGCGGCTTCGGCTTCATGGATACGTGCGCGGGCACCGTTGGTCGGCACGGTCCAACTGATCATCGGGCCAAAGCCCCACCGGTTGGTGGCCGGGGTGCCGAGGTTTTCCAGCAGGCCCACGGTGCCTACCGTGGCGCCGATGCTGATATCCGGGTACAGCGCGCCGGTCGCCACGCCGATGCGCGCGGTGGCGGCGGCCAGTTGGCGTTCGGCCTGGCGCACGTCGGGGCGGCGCTTGAGTAATGTGGCGCCGTCGCCTACCGGCAGCAGTTGGGCAATGTGCGGTAGCTCGGCGCAGGTGCCAGTGCCGACGGGCAACTGGTCCACCGGTTTGGCCAGCAGCATCGATAATCGGAACAGCCCGGCCTGGCGCGAGGCTTCGTAGCGCGGCATCTCGGCACGCAGGGATTTGTATTGGGTTTGCGAACGGGTCACCTGGGTTTCATCGCCGCGCCCGGCATCCCGCAGGCGCTGGGTCAGCTTAGTGCTCTGGGCTTGCAGATCGAGGGACTGGTTGGCAATTGCCAGCTCTTCGTTGGCCGCGCACACCTGGGTGTAGGAGCGCACCACATCAGCGACCAGGGTGATGCGGGCGATATCGGCAGCGGCCTGGGTTGCGTCGGCACTGGCCTTGGCGCTTTCGATGCCGCGCTGCAAGGTGCCGAACAGGTCGAATTGATAGGAGGTGGTGATACCGACGCTGCCGATATTGCCGACCGGGACCTTATCCGGCAGCAAGAACGCTTCGCCAGACTCCTGCAAACGCTGGGCCTCGGCCTTGGCGCCGGCACTCCAGCCGCCGGCGGATTCGGCTTGCTGCACCTGGTAACGCGAACGCTGCAGGTTGGCGGCGGCCACGCGCAGGTCGGTATTGGAGGCCATGGCCTGCTGCACCAGTTGGTCCAGGCGTGGGTCGTTGTACAGCTTCCACCAGTCAGCCGGCACCGGCGCCGAGACCACGTTGCTGCCCTCGCCCATGATCGGCCCTTGCAGGTCGCCACGGTTGACTGCGGCCTGTTCCGGCAGTTTGTAATCCGGGCCTACCACTTGGCAGGCCGACAGCAACAACCCCAGGGCAGCGATTGGCAACAGCCGCTTCATGGTTTGTCCCCGTCTTTAACTTTGTCGTCGATGATCGACACCGTCGCCGTGCGCCCGGCGATCATGCGAAAGTCCGCCGGCACATCGTCAAAGGCGATGCGCACCGGGATCCGCTGGGCCAGGCGCACCCAGCTGAACGCCGGGTTGACGTTGGGCAACAGGTTGGAGCCGCTGCTGCGGTCGCGGTCTTCGATACCGGCGACGATGCTCTGCACATGCCCATGCAGGCGGGCGTTGTCGCCGATCACGCGGATGTCCACGCCCATACCGACATGGATACCGTCGAGCTTGGTTTCTTCGAAGTAGCCGTCGATGTGGAAGGAATTGCTGTCCACCACCGACAGCACCGGGCGCCCGGCGGTGACGAACTCCTGGGTGCGCGGCGCGCGGTCGTTGACGTAGCCGTCCACGGGGCTGCGGATCACCGAGCGGTCGAGGTTGAGTTGGGCAGAGTCCACCGTCACCTGGGCTTCGGCCAGGGCCGATTGGGCGCGGGCGACGCGGGACTGGCTTTCTTCCAGTTGCTCGCTGGGCACCAGGTTGCCGAGGCCACGGTTACGCTTGTACTCGCGCTGGGCCTGGGCCAGGGTTTCCTGGCGGTCAGCCACGGCGGCCTGGGCTTGGCGCAGGGCCAGCTTGAAGCGGTCCTGGTCGACGGCAAAGAGCACCTGGCCCTTGGTCACCAACTGGTTGTCGCGCACGTCGACGCGCTGGATCAGCCCGGACACGTCCGGGGCGATCTGCACGATGTCGGCGCGGATGTGGCCGTCACGGGTCCAGGGCGCAAACATGTAGTACATGACCATGCGCCACACAACGACGACCGCGAAACTCACGATCAACAACGTCAGGACGACACGGCCGATAGTCAAAAAAGGTTTTTTCATGTCATCAAATATCGACTGAGTGAGTCCACCGCGCCCAGCAACAGCGCGTACAGCCCCACATTGAACAATGCCCGGTGCCAGACCAGGCGATAGAAGTGCATGCGCGTCAACAGCCCGTGCACCACCAGAAACAACACGTAGGTAATGCCCATCAGCACCAGCAGTGTGGGCAGGAACACCCCGCTGATATCCAGATCACCGATCATAAAGGCGCTCCATCGGGTAGCGGCGCTTCCATTTCCGTGCCGCCAATGAATTCCACGCCGGGCAACAGCGCCAGGCGCAGGCCGGCCAAGGCATGCAGCAGGTGCAGGCGGGTGTCGTCTTCGTCTTGCAGGCCCTGGCCGTTGAGGGCGCGGCGCGTGCGGTCCAGGGTCATCAGCAGACCGCTGGGCGCGGGTAAGCGTTCACCGGCCTTGAGGCATGCCTTGAAGTAACCGCCCACGCCTTCCACCACCTGGTTGAGCAACACCCTTGGCACGCCGAGGATGCGCGGCGAGTAGGCCAACAGGTCGAGCAGGTTCAGCGCTACGCGCAAGTCGCGCAGGGCGCTGCCGGTGTCCTGGCCGGTGAGGGCCAGGCGCGGCAAGTGTTGCATCAGGCGGTCGAGCATTTGCGCGGCCATGTGCCGGTGTTCGTTCAGGGTTGCGGGCTCGGTCAGGCCAACGATGTCGCGCCAGCTGAAACGGGTCAGGCGCTTGGCCGCCAGTTCGGCGCCGAAGGGCCGGGCGATCAAGGTCCATACAAACGCGAACAGCAGGCCCACGGGCCCGGCCAGATTGACGTTGGCGAAGTTGAGAAAATCCGCGTCATAGGCGCCCTGGATGCTGATGAACGACGAGGTGTTCACCAGCGTCAGCAGCATGCCCAGGTAGAACCTTGGCTGCACGGTAAGCGTGCCGATGCAGATAAACGGCACGGCAAAAGCCAGCACCAGCATGGGGAAATCGTGCAGGTTGGGCAGCACCAGGAACAGGTACAGGCTGGCGAACAGCACCGACATCGCGGTCCAGAAAAAGAACCGGTAGATCTGCGGCGCCGGGTCGTCCATCGAGGCGAAGAAGCTGCAAGCGACGGCGGCCAGGATCACGGCGCTGCCGCCATCGGTCCAGCCCAGCAGGATCCACAGCACCGAGGCGACGATGATCGCGGTGACGGTGGAAAACGCCGAGTAGAACATCAGGCCACGGTCGAGAAACGGCGTGAGCCGGCCCAGGCGCCAGTGGCGGTAGACGGCGCGCCAAGTGTCCTGGCTTTCGCACTGGATGGCGGCTTGCAGGCTGCGGCAGTCCTGCCACAGATCGATCCATTCGCCCAGGCGGTACAGGGCGTTGGAGAACAGCAGGGTGTGGCGGTCATCCAGCGCTTCGCCCTGGGGTTGCGCGGCGTCGACCTGGTCGCGCAGCTCGCGCCAGCGTTCCAGGGGCGCCGTTTCGGTGGTGCTTTGCAGCCAGGCGTTGGCGGCTTCCAGCAAGGGTGTGAGCCGGTCAAGAAACTCCGGGGCTCGATGCTCGATGGCGTACACCGCGTCATCCAGCGCATCGACCACCGGCAACAGGTGAATCATGCGCCCGCGCAGTTCCTTGGTGTTGCGTACCGTCTGCGGGCGTGTGCCTTCGTGGGGCAACTGGCCGATCATCAACTCGAGGGTATTGAAGGTAGCAACCATGCCACCGCGCAGGTTGCTGACAGCTTCAGGGTCGACCTGGCGGGTGAGAAAGCGCTGGCTGTAGACCTGGGCATCGCTGAACCACTTGGTCACCGAGCCATCGAACACCGGCATCAGGCGCCGCGGCCAGAACATCGCGCCCACCACCGCTGCGACCGCGATACCAAGGAAGATTTCCTCGGTACGCGCTTCGGCCACATCCCATACCGCCAGCGGGTTATCCACCACCGGCAAGGCAATCAACGGCAAGGTGTAGCCGGCCAGCATCAAGGCGTAGTTATTCGCGGTGCGCAGATGCATGGAGAGGAACAGCAAAGTGCCCGTCCATAACGCGATCACCACCACCAACAAGTAAGGCGACTGCACGAACATCGGCACAAACAGCACCGCCGCCGCTGCGCCCATAAAGGTGCCAATGGCGCGGTACAGCGCTTTGGAACTGGTGGGACCGACAAACGGGCTGGAGACGATATACACCGTGGCCATCGCCCAGTAAGGACGCGGCATTTGCATCAGCATGGCGATGTACAGCGCGATCATCGACGCAGCGAAGGTACGCACCCCATAGAACCAGTCACGGGCAGGCGGAAATCCGGTAAAAAATCCGTTCAAGACGACACAGCCTCGGCCGCCTCGAAGGCCCGCAGCACCCGCAATGCGGCTTCCAGATCCGCGGTGGCGATATCCGCCAGGACTTCATTACGCAGGCGCACCAGTTGCGCCTCCACCGCCTGCACCAGTTCACGGCCACGCTCGGTAAGGCTCAAAGCCTTGGCACGGCGGTCGTGGATGTCTTCGGTGCGGCAGACATAACCGTCGCTGCACAGCCGGTCGAGCAGGCGCACCAGCGACGGGCTTTCCATGCCGGAGGCCTGGGCCACCTTGACCTGGTGCACACCGTCGCCCAGGCGACCGATCATCAGCAACGGCACGGCGCAGGCTTCGGAAATGCCATAGCTCACCAGCGTGGTCTGGCAGATTTTGCGCCAGTTACGGGCGCCCACCACCATGCTGCTACTGAGGTTCATCTGGAGTTGTTCGAGGGATTGGGACACTGGATAGTTCGCATACAGTTAGTTTGCTAACTATTAATATGGTGGAGAGACGAGTTGTCGTCAAGTTTTGAAACAATTTCTCGATGGATGGACCGAGTCAGCGGCCATACCGCAGGGCGAATGTGGGAGGGGGCTTGCTCCCGATGGGGATGGGTCAGTCACAGATGCGTTTACTGACACGCCCTCATCGGGGGCAAGCCCCCTCCCACATTTGGATCAGCGTCGGATGCCCGGGCTATTTTTCAGCCTGACCATCCAGGCGACGCTGGATCTCGCCCAGCATGTCCAGGCCATCGCGCAGTGAAACCAATGCGGCAGTGACCAAGTGATGGAGGTTTGGGTTGTCGCTTGATGAGGCGAGGGTCTCCAACAGCTCAGTGCCGATACGCACGCGACTGCGCGCTGTTTCGTGGAGCAAATGCGAGGGGGCAAAGGTGTTGAAGGCGAGGACGGGAACGCTGGTGGGGTTGGACTTGAAAGCAGAAAACTGTTCCATGAGTTAAATCTCGAAGATTGAGTTCAAAATCACCATTACTCGTCGCCAAACGAGAAAGGGTGGCAGCTGTACGCAGGTTGGCGAACCGGTAATCTACGAAACCCGGCAGATCCGAAGATCTCCCGCGCACAGCCGCCATAAAACTGCGTGCCTTCACCCACGGGGAAAGCACGGAATTTGAACGCTGTAACGCTTCGTAGAACGCGGATCGCCAAATCCGATCGCCGATGTGCGGCGACGGGGCGAACTATAGGGGGGATGGTTGAGGCTGTGCAACCAACATATTGATCTCTACCGTCAGTCGTCTCAGCTTTTTCCAAACGCCATTTGGTAATGACGATGTATATACTTTGTACATACCATTCCGAAGGAATCGCTGATGTCCAAATTAGCCGTTTTTACAATGAAGCTTGAACCAGAGCTCCGCGACCAGTTCATGGCTGAATGCGAAGCCTCCCATCGTCCTGCATCGCAAATCGTACGCGAAATGATGCGTGAATTCGTTCAGGCCCAGCAGCACTCTCGAGAGTACGATGAGTTCTTGCAACGCAAAGTTGATGCTTCTCGTGCATCCATTCGCGCAGGCCGAGAGGTTTCCAATGAAGATTTGGAAGCTGAATTCGCAGCCAGGCGCGCTCAAGTAGATAGTCAGGGATGAGGGTCGCGTGGACACCTGAGGCAGGGCAGGATCGTAGAGATATCTGGGATTTTCTGTTTGAGAAAAATCCACAAGCCGCAGCCGATATGGACCGGCGCTTCAGCATGGCAGCACTTGGATTAGCACATAACCCCGAAATTGGCCCAGTAGGCCGCATTGCAGGAACACGCGAGGTCATTCCGCACCCGAGCTACCGCCTTGTTTATCAAGTTGAGACTGATGTAGTGAGGATTGTGGCTCTAGTACATACAGCTCGCCAATGGCCACCAGAAAGTTGCATCCCGCATTGATGCCTCAGACGGGCGAGGGCTGATTGCCAAACTCCTCAATCACCCGCCCCGCCTCCTCCTCAATAAACCCAAACACCTCCTCCGCCACGCTGTACTGAAACTGCTTGCGCCGATGCTTGGAAAGCTTCCCACCGTTATCCAGGCACATCATCACCAGCTTCGACAAATCACTGCCACGCACGTCGTAGCGTTGATTCACGGCCTTGATCACGCGGTCGTAGCGGTCGAGGAATTCGGTTTCTTCGCGCAGCTCTACTTCCAGTGCGCGGCGGGCCATTTGCAGAGTGAATTCGACACAGCGGGTGGCGTCCCAGTAGCGGTAGATCGAGGGGTGGCCGATGAAGTCGAACGCCATGTGGTCGGCGTCCAGCCAGGTGACGTTCCAGAATTCCCGCGTCGGCTGGGAGAAGGTCTTGAGTGCCTCCAGGTAGGCTTGCTCTTCGTGCTTCATGGCAACGGAGACCGGTAGCAACAAGCCATTTCCCAGTGCGCCATAGTGACAAAGCGTCTGGTGGATCAGGAAGCGAGACAGGCGGCCATTACCGTCCATGAACGGGTGCAGGAACACGAAGCCGAAGGCGGTGACGGCCGCGGCGACCAAGGGATCGACGTCGCGCACGGGCTGGTTGGCGAAGGCCATCAGTTCTTCCATCAGTTCCTGGCAAAGCTCTGGTGCTGGCGGCACGTAGCTCACACCGGCGGCGCCGCGCAGGCCGTTGTGCAGATGATTTTGTTCGTGGCGAAACGCGACGGCTTTGTCGAAGGGGTTGGAGACGGTGCTGTTTTGCAGTTCGACCAAGTAGTCTTCGGTGAGCAAACGGCCTTCGTGGGCCTGGCGTAGGAGTTGGACGAAGCGGCGGGATTTTTCTTCGCTGGGTTGTTCTTTTTCGATGGCAAATGAATCGCGGGTTTCGTGCAGGTACGCCCACTGGATGGCGCGGTCCATCATTTCGGGTGGGAGGGTGGCCATGAAGGATTTGGCGCGGGCCAATACATCAAGCACCAACAACGCTTCTAGCTCAGGCGTTCGCTCTACTGTGGCGCAATAATGCAAAGAGCCCAAACCGTTGAAATCCACTCGCCAACGACTGTTGCGAATGCTCGGACCGATTACATAGCGCTGGGGATCGAACAAGGGAACAACGCGACCACGAACAGGAAGAGTGTGATCCAGCATTTTTCCGGTAAAGCCTTCCCAAAGAAAACAGGCTTTTCGGATAAACGCACCGTTGGGCGAGTCGGCCAGCGCCTCCAAAAACGGTTCTGGGCCAAGCTGTTCAAACACCTGGGCAAGTATCGCCAGGTTCATGCCTTCATGCTTAAGCGCAAACAGCACATGCTCAAACAGCGCATGTTGGGCAGGCGCCACCGAATGGGGCACCGCCAGACAATCACCGATCAGGGTAATCCTGGTCACCGGCTTGATCATCGCAGCCCGCAACGGTGCGATAACCTTTAGATCCAGCGCCTCACAAAGATGAGCGTATCCGACTGTTGGCATGGAGAGCTTTCCAGAAAAAATCCACTTAAGCGATTAAAGCCCAGTTTTTTTTACCGCTCACCATTTTTTTTTACATACTCGCTTTTATTTGGATATTTTTTTACACCCCTCGCCCACTCCGCAACATCAGATTCAACTCATCCACCACCACCGCCCAATCCGCATCGTCCAGAATCTCCTCACGCAAAAATGCCTTCTGGGCGTTGCTCCAAAAAAACGCATCGGCGAGTTTCAAATCCGGCTTGAGGGGCGAATGAGAGGCGACAAATTGCTCAATGCTGACCGGGTCGTCTGGCAGGCCAAGCTGTTTGAACAAAGCCGGCAAGCTGTGTACTGGCGATTCCATGGAGTGTTCCTCATAAGCCTGTTCAGAAGAGTCTAGCGGCAGCCTTCAGGTTGCGGCGCCAGTGCGTTGCATAGCACGAACAAGCGCGCCCGCGCTCCGCCACCGTCCTGGCGACTGAGTTCGCGCCAGCCTGCGGGCAGCGGGGCAAAGTCGTCCGGTGTTTCGTTGCTGCTGATCAACCATACCCGACGTGTGCTGGCGGGCAGTGCTGACAAGTGGTCGAGATAGATGCGCCCACCATCCTGGTCCACCAGGGTGCCGAAGCCATAGGCATTCGGCCGGGTCGGCGTGCCGTCGGGTTTGGGCGGGGTGTAGAGCTGCAGCTGTGCGTCGGTCTGGTCGTAGTACACGTAGCTGAGATACCACATCAT
This sequence comes from Pseudomonas khavaziana, assembly GCF_036704165.1. Taxonomy (NCBI): domain Bacteria; kingdom Pseudomonadati; phylum Pseudomonadota; class Gammaproteobacteria; order Pseudomonadales; family Pseudomonadaceae; genus Pseudomonas; species Pseudomonas khavaziana. The sequence goes on along the minus strand of NZ_CP129946.1, from coordinate 387,639 downwards.
GTCGCTGAGGACGATGCGGTCGTCTTCCTGGTAATTGCGATTGACGAACTCCACCGGCACGTTGAATTGGTCGTGTTCATCCACCTCGAAGGTGTTTTTCAGGCCCAGCAGTTCCATGCCCACAAACAGCACCCACAGCGCTGCGCCCAGCCATGACAAGCGTGACGGCAAGCGGTCGATGGCAAGCGCCAGGACGATCGGCAAACCCAGGGCATACACCGTGAGGTAGCGCTCGATAAAGACCGGCGAGATAAACGACACGCCATACACCAACAGCAACGGCAACAAGAAAAACAACGCCGGCAAACGAGCTCCCGGGTGGCGCCAGGCCGTCATCCACACCACCGCAATCAGCAGCAGCGGAAATATCCAGAACAGCGGCGTCCACAAATCATCGCCTTCATTCTGCAACACGAACTGCCAGATCATCGAGGGCACAGACAGCAGGTTGACCGGCTCTTCCCAGCCGATGTCGCCGCCCACCTTGAGCTGGTCGACATGCTGCACCAGGTCCAACAGGTTCGGTAGCCAAGGCAGGTACAACAGCACAATCATGGTGTTGGCCAGCCACCATGCAGGGCGCGTGATCAAGCGTTGGCCCGGCGCCGGCAACCCCAGGTAGGCCCAATGCACCAGTACGCACAACGCGGTGAAATAATGGGTATAGAAACCCGCGCTCATCAACAGCACATACGCCGCTAGATAGCGCGTGCGTTCGGGTTGGCGCATCCAGTACACCAGCGCCAGCGTCGCGCCTAGCAGCCACATGCCCAGCAGCGAATACATGCGTACTTCCTGGCTGTAGCGCACCGCCGTGGGCAGCAGTGCCAGCAGGATCCCCGCCAATACTGCCGCGCGTCGGGTGGACAGTTGCCGCGTCAGCCAAATGCCCAAGCCAACCACGGCCACACCTGGCAGCGCACTCACGCTACGAATCGAGCCGATGCTGTCGCCAAACAGCTCGATCCAGCCGCGCAGCAGGAAGAAATACAGCGGCGGATGCACATCATGGGCCGCATGAAACCACAGGTCGGCTACGGCGTATTCACTGAGCAACAGGCTTGACCCTTCGTCGCCCCAGATCGCCGCCGACGTTAGATGGTAAAACCGCAGCGCCATGGCCAACGCCAGGATCGGTACCCACCACAGACGGCTAAGCCAAGCGGCACCCTCCCAGGTCAGGCGATGGGAGGCAGGCAGCACCCCGGCTTTTTCGCTTTGCTCTACCACAGACCGACGCACTTGAATTCCCCTGCTTGCCTAAGCGCAAACACCGCCACTCTAGGACAAAAGCCCCGGCTTCGCTGCTGGAATCGGACAAATCAGCATTTTGTGTAGGCCTTCACCGAAGCGCGCGTCAGGATCAGGCTATTATTGGCTTCCTCCAAGGACCAAGGATCAAGGACACGTCATGCGCATCGGTTTTTTGTCACCTCTGGCACTGGCCCTGCTGGCCGGTATTTCCCTCCAGGCCCAGGCCAGTTCCGACGACTCGTGCTACCCCGACTGGCGGGTTTCGCGTGACAGCCTCGAACCCTGCAGCAACCAGCCCTTTCTCAGCCCGGGCAACGACAGCCGGGTCAACCTGCGCCTGCTGCTGGCCGACAAAAAAGCCGCGCCGCTGACCCCCAATGCCTTGGGTGAAGATGACCTGGCCCAGGGTTTCGGCCCGGTGCCCTTCCCGGTGTATCGCCTTGTACCCCCACCAGCCACCGGTGATGAGCCTGACAACCAGCCAGATGATTCACGCACGGCCGAACTCGACGCCCTGCTCCAACCGCTGGGCATCAAGCGTGAGGAATACAAGACTGCCGGTGAAGCGTTCCTGAATGGCGAAGGCAGCCGCTGCCGCAGCAACAGCGATGACAGCGCCACGGCGTTTATCAGTCAGGTGATCAAAGCCGATATGCCGCCAGCCGAGCGCGACTTGCTGGTGAAAGCGCGCTTACAGTTGTTGACGACCTGTGACTTCACCGGCCAAGTGGTGGACGCGCAGTTGACGCCCTCGACCAATGCCCAGCTGTTTCGCACCTACCTGCAGGCCGCCGCCGATTTCTACGGCGGTCGCTTCATTTACGCCGAGCGCGGTTTCGCCGCCGCCGCGACCAGCGATCTGCCTTGGCTGAAAGAGACCGCGCTGTACATGACCGCACGGACCTCGTTGAACAGGGCCCAGGCCGAAGCCTTCGATGAATACGGCATGCCGCAACGCGAGCATGTGGATAAAGCCGCCTTGAGCGACGCCGAAGAAGGCTTTCTCGGTTACCTGAAATATTTTCCGCAGGGTGATTACGTTGCGTCCGCCCGCGGCCTGTTGCGCCGCGTGCATTGGCTGGCGAACGACGACGCCAAGCTTGCAGAAGACTTTACCTGGCAATTTACCGAGGCAACCAACGCCCAGCGCAATGTGAGCATCGACGAGTTGGTCGAAGAAGCTGACCTCAAGTTGCTGATGGTCGGCAACAAATCGGCAAACAGCCCGATGCTGCAGGTGGTCAGCGACCTGATGGCGATGCGTGCTCATACGCCGCCGCTCCTGAGCCGAGAAGACCTCGACAACCAAAAGAGCACCTTCGCCAACGAGCCGGCCTTGTTCGACTATCTGCAAGCGGCGTATGCCCTGTACGTCGAGCATCAGCCCGACAACGCCTTGAAGCACCTGCCCGACAGCGTGCCGTCGAGCCTCGACTATTTCGCCTTCAGCCAGCAGACCCTGCGCGCCCTGGCCCTGGAAGCCAAGCAAGACTGGCAAGGCGCCGAAGCCCTGTGGCTGCAATTGCTGCCCCTGGCCAAGCAGCCGTTGCAACGCGACCAACTGGAGCTGGCCCTGGCGATGAACTATGAGCGCAGCGGCCAACTGGCCAAGGTGTTCGCCGCCGACTCGCCGATCAGCGCCAAGCAAGTGCGCTACATCCTGCTGCGCAACGTCGCCGGCCCCGACCTGCTGCGCCAGCAGATCGCCAACGCCAGCGACCCGACCGAACGCCAGAGCGCGCAATTCGTGCTGCTGTACAAAGACCTGCTGCACGGCCAGTACGCCACCTTTGCCGATGACCTCAAGCAAGCCTCGCTCGCTGACGACAAGCTCGGCACCAGCCTGGGCTACACCTACACCAGCGGCCAGTCCTTGAAGCTGTTCCAGTGGAACGGTGACAAAGCCGAATCGGGCTACGCCTGCCCAAGCATCGCGCAAACCGCCGCGACCTTGCAGGATGAGGCCAAAAACCCGCACGCCTTGAACTGCTTCGGTGAGTTCATCCTGCGCAACGGCCTGGACGGCATGCCCCTGGAACAACCCCGCGCCGCCGGCAGCCTGGGCAGCACCGCCTCGCAGTTCAAGGGTGAAACCTTCTCGCGCCTGGACGGCTACAAACAGGTGATCGCCAATGCCAAGGCGCCGAAAACCGACAAGGCCTATGCACTGTTCCGCGCCATCAATTGCTACGCGCCGGCAGGCTACAACAGCTGCGGTGGCGAAGACGTCGCGCCCGCGGTACGCAAAGCCTGGTTCCGCCAGCTCAAGACCGGTTTCGCCGACACCCAGTGGGGCAAATCGCTGCAGTACTACTGGTGAAGTCACTGTGGCTGGGTTTGCTGTTGCTGGCAGGCCCGGCTTTCGGTGCGGTCGACGCCCGCGACTACGACGCCTTCTGGCTGTGGAGCGGCGTCACCCCCCAGCCGGTGATCAAGCAGGCGAAAACCCTGTACATCCTCCAGGGCCAGATCAACTCTACTCGCCGCGCGCCCCAACGCGGCGTGCAACTGATCGCCCAGGGCATCAGCGTACCGCGCATTACCCAAGGCGAAATCTGGGTGGTCTACCGCGCCCACACCCTGCACTGGCCGGAACAGGTCTACACCCAACTGCTCGGCCAGGTGCAACGCTGGCGTGACGCGGGTAACCCTGTGGTTGGCATCCAGATCGACTTCGACGCCCGCACCCAATACCTGCACGAATATGCCGACTTCCTGCGCGACCTGCGCCGACGCTTGCCTGCCGACCTGCGCTTGAGCATCACCGGCCTGATGGACTGGAGCAGCAACGCCGACCCGGCCGCCATCGCCCAGCTCAAGGGTGTGGTGGATGAAGTGGTGGTGCAGACGTATCAGGGGCGGCACAGCATCCCCGACTATGCCGCGTATTTGCCGCGGATGAATCGGCTGGGGATGCCGTTCAAGGTCGGCTTGATTCAGGGAGGCGAGTGGCAAGCGCCGGGGTATTTACAGGGAAGTAAGTGGTTTCGAGGGTATGTGGTGTTCTTGCAAAACCCGTGAAGGCTGAATATCAACTGTAGGAGCGAGCTTGCTCGCGAAAGACGTGAACGATAATGCAGCGTTATCAGATAGCCCGCGCCGCCGATACGTTCTTCGCGAGCAAGCTCGCTCCTACAGTGGGTGAGGCTCGCAAGTTCATCGCCAGTTTCACGCCGGCGAGGTGCTCAGGTCGTTGCTCAAGGTCGCTTTTATCACTGCTCCACAACGAACGCCCCCAGGCCGAGCGCGGAGCTGATCGCAATCACCCAGAAAGACACGCCGATGCAGATCCAAATACCGTTGGCCCACGTTAGGCGGTGGTTGGCTTGGCCTGTCGAATCATTTTCCAAGTGGTTCACCGCGTGCTGAATCTGCACGCTCATCGCGACCTGCGCGATTGCAAAGCACAGGCCCACCTTCAATGCGGTAAGCGACGAGACGAACCACACATAGGTAAAAGGCAGGAAAGCGCAGATTATCCAGCCAAGCACAAAGCAGCGAGGCCACCACCGATAAGCCGGGTCTTTCAGATCAAGCGCCTGCTTGATTTTCATCACCAGCGCATAAAGAAAAAAGATCGAAAAAAAGGCTCGAACAATCGGCAGTACACGGGCCCCCGTTGCGGCGCGATAAGCACTCCAATGTTTGTATAACCAGTAAAACGTATAGAAGCCTTGGGACAGCAGCACCATCAATACCAACTTGCGCGGTGCGACGATAAAAAAGGTCGATGCGCCAGTTGACGGCGTTTTGAGATCAGCTTGGGGTGCTGCATAGGGGTTTTCAGATATGAACATAAGGACGACTCTTGAGGGCAGTCCCGCAAGATTAATGCTCATGTTCCTGGCTATTGCCCCTATCTCGAAAACAGGAACATTCCTACGCTCGACTTCACACAATCGTTACTGAGCGACTTGCAACGGGTACATCGACTCCCACCCTCCTCCCAGCGCTTTGTACAAACCGACCATGGCCAAGGACACGCTGGTTGAGCTTTCCACCCATTGCTCCTGCGTCGCCAGCAATGCGCTTTGCACGGTGAGGACGTTGACGAAATCCACCACGCCTTCGACGTACTGATGTTGCGCGGTGGTCAGCGCGATCTGGTTCTGGCGCACGGCTTCGGCGAGGCTGTCGCGGCGTAGTTGACTGGCGTTGTAGCGGGTCAGTTGGTCGTCGATTTCATGCCAGGCGCGCAGCACGGTTTGCTGGTAGGCAAGGGCCGCTTCCTGTTGCTGGGCTTCGCGCAAATCCACCATGCCTTGCAGGCGCCCACCGTTGAACAGTGGCAGGCTTAATTGCGGGCCGAGGGCAAATGCGCGGGAGCCCCAGGAGCCGAAGTCCGACAGTTGCATGGCTTGGGAGCCGAGGCTGCCGGACAGGGTGATGCGCGGGTAGAAGTCGCCCTTGGCCACGCCGATGCTGGCGGTGGCGGCGTGCAAGCGCGCTTCTGCCTGGCGGATGTCGGGACGGCGTTCGGCCAGCTCCGAGGGCAGGCCGATGGCGACCTGGCGTTGGGTTTGCGGCACAGGGGCGTCCTTGGACAGCTGTGCGTGCAGGGCCTGGGGCGGCTCGCCCATCAGCAGGCTCAGGGCGTTGATCAGTTGGTCCTGGCGCTGTTGCAAGTCCGGCAGGCGCGCTTCAATCGCCGCGACCTGGGCGGCGGCTTCGGCCACGTCCAGGTCGGTCGCTACGCCATCAGCCAGGCGCAATTGCGAGAGCTTGAGGCTGTGACGGGCCACGTCGAGGTTTTGCTCGGTAACGGCACGGGTGTTCTGCACGCCGCGCAGTTGGATGTAGTCCTGGGCGGTCTCGGCCAGGACCGACAACAACACGGCGCGGCGGTCGTTTTCGGCGACCTCCAGGGTGGCGTCGGCTGCTTCGGTTTCACGCTTGACCCGGCCCCAGAAGTCCAGTTCCCATGAGGCCGAGAAGCCCATGTCCCATTGGTTGAAGGCCGAACGGCCGTTCTCGCCGGAGGGGTCGTTCAAGCCTTTGCCGCTGTTGCGCTTGCGCTGGTAACCGCCACCGGCATCGACGTTGGGATAGCGTTCGGCTGTGGTCACCTGGCGCACGGCGCGACTTTGTTGCAGGCGGCTGCTGGCGAGTTTCAGGTCGAGGTTATCGCTGAGGGCGCGGCGCGTGAGGGCAGAGAGCTGCTCGTCGTGGAATACGTCCCACCAGCGCTCCTGCAAGGGGTCGCTGACGGCGCGGCTTGCGGCTTGGCGACCCTGGGGCTCGCTCCACTGGCTGACCCGTGGACCTTGAGGCCGTTGGAAATCCGGGCCGACGGTGCAGGCGCTCAGGCTGATGAGGCTCAAGGTGAGCCAGGCGACGTGTTTCATTGCTGGGCCACCTCACGCTGTTGCGCGGCCGGCCGGGTATCGACGCTGGCTTCCACCGACATGCCAACGCGCAAACGCTCGGTCAGTGGCTGGTTCGGCTCAAGCACAATCTTCACCGGAATACGCTGTACCACCTTGGTGAAGTTGCCGGTGGCGTTGTCCGGCTTGACCGAGGCAAAGGTCACCCCCGTGGCCGGCGCCAGGCTTTCCAGATGGCCTTTGAGCAGCTCGCCGTCGAGGCTGTCGACGCTGACCTGCACGGCCTGGCCGGCGTGCATATGGGACAGTTGGGTCTCCTGGAAATTGGCCACTACATAGGCTTGGGCCAGGGGCACGACCGCGAGGATTTTGCTGCCCGGCGTCACATAGGCGCCGACTCGCACCGCGCGCTCGCCGACCATGCCATCCACCGGCGCGACAATGCGCGTGTAAGACAGCTGATAACTGGCCATTTCCAACGCCGCCTGGGCGCGCTTGAGGCCACCTTCGGCCGCATCACGCTGGGCGGTAAGGATTTCTATCTGCTTGCGCTCGGCCGCCAGTACCGCGGTGGATTTGGCCAGCCGGGCGGTGGCCTGGTCGATGCGGGTCTTGGCTTGCTGGGCGTTCTGCACCGTGCCCGCGCCGACGCCGGCGAGGTGGTTGTAGCGATTCAACTCATGTTCGGCGAAGGCCACTTCGGCGCGATCAGCGGCCACCGTGGCCTGAGCCTGGGCGATCACCGAGCTTTGACGCTCCAGGGTCGCGGTGGCGTTTTTCAGTTGGGCCTGGGCCACCAGGGTATCGGCGTCGGCAGCCTGGGCGGCGGCGCGAAAGTCGCGGTCATCGATCAGCGCCAGCAGCTGGCCGGCCTTGACGCACTGATTGTCTTCCACCAGTACCTCTTTGATAAAGCCGGCCACCCGCGGCGCAACCAGGGTGAAATCAGCGGCGACGAACGCGTCGTTGGTAGTCTGGCGCTTGCTGCCCAGCACACCCGGCGCGACCAGGTAAACCAGTACGCCGACGGCAAATACAGCAATAACGGCCACGGCAATTTTGTCTTTGCGTTTCATGGAAAGTCCTTGTGGTCAGGTCGGAGCGCGAGGCGGATAGATCCGCGTGGGCATCCAGAAAATCAGCAGGATCAACGCCACCGCGACACCGGCCATGACGACGTAAAGATCCGACGAGGTCAGCACCACGGTCTGCTCGTGCAAGCGGTGAGCGAGGCCCTGCGCTTCCGTGTCGGCCAGGGGCGAGTTGCCGAGGCGGTCCACCAACATGGTTGAATGGAAATGCCCGCGCTGGGTGGTCAATGTATCCAGCACCGCGGTGGCGATCACAGCGGCCAGGCCCTTGACGGTATTGAACCAGGCCGAGGCGAACGGCCCTTCGATGGGCTGGATGCTGCCGGTGGACAGCATCAGCAGCGGCAACACGGCCATCGGCTGGCCGAAAATCTGCAGCAGATACCAGCCATAAAAATCATCGCGGATCCACGCCGAGGTCAGGTGTGAACTGCCGATGCAGCACAGCACCAACATGCCCAGGCCGATCCCCAGCACCCAGCGGCAATCGACCCAGCGCAGGTTGCACAGCGCCGCCACCAGCGGCAACGCGATCAACTGTGGCAGCGCCATCAGCAGCATCACCGGCGCGGTTTGCAGCGGCCGGTAGCCCTGGACCTGGGCGAGAAAACTCGACGGAATGATGATCACCGAAGTCAGCACCATCAACACGCCGGCCAGCACGATCAGGGCGAAGGCCAGGTTGCGCAGACCGAGCATCTGCAACTTGAAGAAGGGTATTGGCTGCGACCATTCGTTGAGCAGGAACAACACCAGCAACAAGGTGCCGGCACTCAGCAGAAAGGTGATCAGGCCCGACTCGAACCAATCCAGGCGGTTGCCTTGCAACAAACCGATCACCAGCATGCAGATCGCCGGGAACCCCAGCAGCAGGCCGCGCCAGTTGAACTGCTTGAAGCGCTCCAGGCGCAGCGGGTCTTGCGGCAAGCCATAAGCGACAGCCGCCATCGACAGCAGGCACGGCGCGACGATCTGCCAGAACGCCCATTGCCAGCCGACGTATTCGGTCCACAATGCCGCCAGCGGCGTACCCAGGCTCGGCCCGAAGGTAGCGGTCAGGGCATAGCCGGCCAGGCCATAGAGCTTGACGTTGGCCGGCAGGAAACGCAGCGCCACGGTCATCAGCATCGGCGGCAGCGCGCCACCGGCCAAACCTTGCACGGTGCGTAGCAGCAGCAGGCTTTCGTAGTTCGGCGCGAACGGGCACAGGATCCCAAGCACGGTGAACAAACCGATGGCGCACAGCGTGAAGCGGCGCAGGGAAAACGTCACCGAACACCACGGCGCAAAGGCCATAGCTGCCACGGACGTCGCCGTGTAGGCCGCGACCAGCCAGGTGCCTTCGTCAAAACCGATATACAGCGCACCGCGGATATCGGCGAGGGCGACCTTGGTGACCATCTCGTTGAGACCGGACACCAGCACCGCCAGCAGCACGCCGACCAGGCCGATGATGATGCGTGGGCCGAACACGGGCGGGCTTGGAGCGACAGGTTGGGCTGCGGCCTGGAAAGCGGGGGCAGCGAGGGATGTCATGAACAGGTAACTCGGAATGATAAATACCTGAGCAGTTTAATCAGGCTATACCTTGCAAAAAAGTTACTTATCGGAAGCTTATAAGTGCGCCAGGCGCAATCCATGGGTGGGGGGGGCTTGCTCCCGATGGCGGTATGACAGCCAGCTGATGTGAAGCTGATACACCGCTATCGGGAGCAAGCCCCCTCCCACATTTGATTGTGCATGGGTTGAGGTTTTTAGGTGGGTTGGGCTTCGAGCCAGGTGGCGTGGCAACTCTCGCGCATGGTCTCGCGCAGCCATTTGTGCGCCGGGTCTTTGTCGAAGCGTGGATGCCAGGATTGGGCCAATACCAGGGTCGGCAAGGAGATCGGCAAAGGGAATGCGCGCAGTGGCAGGTTCAGGCGTTTAGCGCTCAGCAGCGCTTCCTTGGGTACCGGCATGATCAGGTCGGATTCCGGCAACATGAACATTGCGCCGTGGAAGCCCGGCGCGATCATCGCCACGCGGCGCTCCAGGCCCTGTTCATTCAGCGCGGTGTCGATCGGCCCACGAGCAATTCCACGCCGTGAAATGCTGATGTGGGAATAGCTGGCAAAGCGTGCCGCCGTGATTTCCTCGTCGAACAACGGGTGGTCTTGCCGCGCCAGGCCGACAAAGTTGGTGAAGAACAGGTTTTGCACCTTTACTTCCGGGCTGGCCGGCATGGTGTTGCTCACCCGCAGGTCCAGGCGCCCTTCGCGCAGGGCTTCGTCGTCGGTGTCGCCTTCGGGCACGAAACGCAGCTCGCACAGAGGCGCCACGCGCTCCATGGTGTCGAACAGCCGGCCGCCATACACGCCGATGAAGAAGTCATTGGCGCGCACACTGAAACGACGGCGCAAGGTGCTCAAGTCCACCTGATCTGCCGAGCGAAACAGCAACGCCGCCTGCTCCACCACATTGCGCACCTGGCCTTGCAGCTCCAGGGCCTTGGGGGTCGGCACCAGGCCACGACCGGCACGCACCAGGATCGGGTCACCCACCGCCTCGCGGATACGCGTAAGGGTTCGGCTCATGGCCGCGGGGCTCAGGTTCATCCGCCGCGCAGCGCCAACCACGCTGCCCTCGTCGAGCAAAGCGTCGAGGGCGACCAGCAGGTTCATATCCGGTAGTTGCATGCCAAGCACTCGTGATCGATTGGGAGTGAACTGGGCGCAATCCTAGCAGGCTTTACCGGTTCAGAAAGGCGCATCCCCCTGGATAGTGGTGCGGTACAACTTGCGGCGCAGGTGGCTCGGGCTCCAAGGTGATGCTGATGGCCCTATCGGGGCAAGCCCCCTCCCACACTTGAATTGTGAACGCGGTCAAATGTGGGAGGGGGCTTGCCCCCGATGAGGTCGGCACAGGCGCTGGAGATTTACCGCTCGTGCAACGCCTCGGCCCGCGCCTTGATGATCGGCTTGAGCAGGTAGCTGAGGATGCTTTTCTTGCCGGTGATGATGTCCACCGAGGCGACCATGCCGGGGATGATCAGCAGCGGCTTCTCATCGGTGCCCAGGTGGCTGCGGTCGGTGCGCAGGGTGATCATGTAATAGGTGGTTTTCTTGTCTTCATCGGTGATGGTGTCGGCACCGATGCGTTCGAGCTTGGCCTTGAGGCCACCGTAAATGGTGTAGTCATAGGCAGTGAACTTGACCACCGCTTCCTGCCCCGGGTGCAGGAAGGCGATGTCTTGCGGACGGATCTTGGCTTCCACCAGCAAGGTGTCGTCCAACGGCACGATTTCGACCATGTCGCTGCCTGGCTGGATGACGCCACCGACGGTGTTGACCAGCAACTGCTTGACGATCCCACGTACCGGCGAGGTAACCAGGGTGCGACTGACGCGGTCTTCAAGGGCGCGGCCGGTGGACTCGGCCTTGTTGAGCTCGGTACGGGCTTCGTTGAGCTGGGTCAGGGCTTCACTGCGGAATTTGCCACGGGTTTCGTCGATCTTGCGCTGCACTTCCTTGATCGCCGACTCGGCGCGAGGGATCGCCAGGGTGGTGGCGTCCAACTGGCCGCGGGTTTCCATTTCGGCGCGCTTGAGGCGCAGCACTTCCACCGGCGACACCGCGCCCTGGGCCACCAGCGGCTCGGACATGTTGATTTCCTGGCGTTGCAGGGACAACTGGCTGCGGTACTGGCCCTGCTTGGAGGTGAACTCGCGCAGCTCTTGCTGGCGCTGTACCAGTTGCTCCTGCAAGCCGCCGACTTCGTCTTTCAATTGCTGGCGCCGGCTTTCATACAGGGAGCGCTCGTTGGCGGCCTGGCTCGGCGCGGCCTTGAGCACGTCGTCGGGGATGTTCAGCGGGCGATCGTCCACCTGTGCACTGAGGCGCTCCACGCGCAGTTGCATGGCCAGGCGCAGGGCTTCGGTTTCCCCGGCATTGGAGACAAACCGTGTGTCGTCGAGGCGGATCAATGGCGCACCGGCTTCGACGATCTGGCCTTCCTTGACGTACAGCTCGGCGACGATACCGCCTTCCAGGTTCTGGATTTTCTGCAACTTGGACGACGGAATCGCCTTGCCGTCGCCACGGGTCACTTCGTCGATCTGGGAAAACCCTGCCCACACCACCAGGAACACGAAGAACCCGATGATCGCCCAGATGGTCAGGCGGATGACCCGCGGAGCATCTTCGATCAGGGCTTTGTTGACCTCGGGCAGAGGCTGGCCCTGCAGCGAGTCGGAACCTTTGAAATAGCGCCCGACCGCACTCTTGATGGAGTTAAGCAACACTGATCTGCCCCTTCTTCAACGCTTCCATGACCACGGCTTTCGGGCCGTCGGCGAGAATCTGTCCACGGTCGACTACCAGCAGGCGGTCCACGAGGGAGAGCAGTGAGGCGCGGTGCGTGACCAGCACCACGGTCTTGTTTTGTACCACGGCTTGCAGGCGTTGCTTCAAGCGTTCTTCACCGGTGTTGTCCATGGCGCTGGTGGGTTCATCCAGCAGCAGCATGGGCGGGTTGAGCAGCAGCGCACGGGCCAGGGCGACGTTCTGGCGCTGGCCGCCGGACAGGTTCTGCCCACGCTCGCCGACTTGCAGCTCGTAGCCTTGGGGGTGCAGGCGGGCAAATTCGTGCACGCCGGCCAGTTCGGCGGCTTGCAGGACCATTTCGTCCTCGACGTAGCGCGCCCCGGATACCAGGTTGTCGCGCAAGGTGCCGGCGAGCAATTGGATGTCCTGTGCGACGTAACCAATATTGTGGCGCAGCTCGCTGACGTCGATCTGGCGTACGTCCACGCCATCCACCAGCAACGCGCCGGAATCGGGCTGGTACAAGCCGACGATCAATTTGGCCAGGGAGCTTTTGCCCGAGCCGCTGCGACCAATGATGCCGATTTTCTCCCCGGGCTTGATCACCAGGTTGATGTTTTTCAGCGCAGGGTTCTGTTGGTTCGGGTAGGTGAAATTCAGGCCCCGGCACTCGATGGCGCCTTGCAGGGTGCGGCGGCTCATAGGGCGCTCGTCGAAATTGCGCTCCTGGGGCAGCTCCATCATCTGGTCTACCGAGGTCATGGTGACCTTGGCTTGCTGGTAGCGCGTCAGCAGGCCAGACAGTGAGGCCAACGGGCTCAATGCGCGGCCACTGAGCATGTAGCAGGCAATCAGGCCGCCCATGCTGAGGTTGCCGTCGATGATCTGGTACACGCCGAACACGATCATGATCACGCCGGCCAACTGCTGGATCAGCAGAGTCATGTTCATCGACAGGCCCGACAGCAACTTCACCCGCAGCTCAAGCCGGCTCAGGGTGCCGATGGTCTGTTCCCAGCCGTATTGGCGCTCGCTCTCAGCGTTGTTGACCTTGACCGCGTCGAGCCCGGCGAGGGTTTCGATCAGGCTCGACTGGCGCTCGGCGGCCAGGGCCATGGTGCGTTCCATGGTGGCAACCAAGGGCTTTTGCAGGGCATAGCCGATGCCCAGGGCAAGCGGGAACGCCAGCACCGGCACCCACACCAGGTGCCCGCCGAGGATGGCGATCACCAGGAAGATCAGCAAGGTGAACGGCAGGTCGATCAGGCTGGTGAGGGTCAGCGACGCGAGGAAGTCGCGCAGGCTTTGAAACTCATGGATGTTCTGGGCGAAGCTGCCGACCCGTGCCGGGCGGTACTTCATGGACATGCCGACGATGCGTTCAAACAGCGTGGCCGAGATGATCAGGTCGGTTTTCTTGCCGGCCAGGTCCAGGCACAGGCTGCGCAGGCTCTTGAGGACCAGGTCGAACAGGTACGCGCCGCAGATGCCCACGGCCAGCACCCACAGGGTGGCGGTGGCCTGGTTCGGCACGACGCGGTCGTATACGTTCATCACGAACAACGGCGCGGCCATGGCGATGATGTTGATCAGGAAACTGGCGGCGATGGCGTCGGTGTAGAGCCAGCGCGAACGCATGAGGGTGTCACGGAACCACGACCGCGCCCGTGGAATCAGGCTGCCGTGGTTGACGTCGAATTTGTGTTGCGGCTGGGCGAAGAAGACCTTGCCGATGTAATCGTCGGCCAATGCTTCGCGTTTGATCAGCACTTCGCCGCCGTCGCTTTCGCTGAGCAGGATCCGTGCTTCATCCTCGCCTACCCAGCCGACCAGCACGGTACTGCGACCGTCCTTTAGCAACAGCAGCGCCGGCAATGCAATCGTGGGGATCTGCTCCAGCTTGCGTTGCAGCAGCCGGCCTTGCAGCCCGGCCCGTGCAGCGGCACGCGGCAACAACTCGGCGCTCAAGCGTTGCGAGGGCAGCGGCAGGCCGGTAGTGAGCATGGCCGCGCTGGCCGGCTTCTGATGCAGGGCGCAGAGCGCCAACAGCCCGTCGAGCAACGGGTCGTCATGCAGAGCGCGTGGATCATGACTGAGATGAACTCGACTGCTTTCAGGTTCCACGCGGCGCACTCTCGACTAACAGATGGGGCTATTGGGGTGGCTCAATTCATCCCAGGCAGTTGGACTTTAGGTTTCACGTCGTTCTGTACGACGGAAGCCATTGGTGCGACCACTCCCTGGCTCTTGAGCAATTCACCCATGGTCGCCTTGATTCGGTACTGAGTAAATAACTGAATGTTCTTGATTTCTTCCAGGCGGCGGGAAGCGGTGAACAATTCATTTTCGCTGTCGAGCAAATCCAGCAGGGTGCGTTGACCGAGGCTGAACTGTTGCTGGTAGGAGGTGCGTACACGGGAGCTATGGTCCACATATTGCTGAGCCACTGGCAATTGCGCATTGGCGTTATTCAACGCGTTCCAGGCCAAGCCTAGCTCTTCATTGAGTTGGCGCAAGGCGTTGTTGCGGATATCCAGGGCCTGGTTGGCCTGGTAGGACTTCGATTGCAGGTCGGCCTTGTTGCTGCCACCGGCAAACAGGTTGAAGCGCATGCGCACCATGGCTTCCCAGCCGTTGCTGTGGTTCGGATCACCGGAGACGTTGTTGTCGGCGTTGGTGCCAAGCTCAGCGTCAAAGCGCGGGTAGAAGCTGGATTTGGCGGCTTCGTACTGTTTCTCGGCGGCGGAGATATCCGACTCGGCCGAACGCAGGACCGGGCTGTTGTCGAGCATCTGGCGACGGGCCTCATTCAGGTCTGCCGGCAGCATGGCCATGAACGGCGCCGGGCGCTCAAGCTGGTCGGGCATCTGGCCGACGGCGCTGAGGTAGTTGGTTTGCGCGTCTGCCAGGTTGGTCTGCTCGGTGATCAGGTTGTTGCGGGCCTGGGCCAGGCGCGCTTCGGCCTGGTCCTGGTCGGCACCGTTGCCGACGCCGCGCTGGGTACGCAACTTGATCTGGTCGTAGATGCGTTCGTGATTGCGCAGGTTGTCTTCGGCCAGGCGCACGAACTCACGGCGGGTCAACACTTCCAGGTAGACCTGGGCAACGGTCAATGCCGTACGCTCGGACGTACCCAGCAGGGAATAGGCACGGGCATTAACGTTGGCTTGTTGACGCCCGACTTCGCTGGAGGTGGCGAAACCGTCAAAAATCATTTGCTGCAGGCGCAGGCTGGATTCACCGCGGTTGAGCGTGTCCCAGTGGTTGCCGCTGGGGTTGTTGGCGCGGGAGGTGGCGTTGTCGGTCCCTTGGCGGCCATAACCGGCGTTCAGGTCGACTCGCGGCAGGTAGCCACCTTGTGCGGCGCGCAATTGGTAATCGGCGGCGATACGGCTGTTTACACCCGCCTGGATTTCCGGGTGTACATCCAAGGCCTGTTGCATGGCTTGGGGCAGTGTCTGGGCTTGTACGAAACTGGCGGCGAGAACGAACGGTATTGCCTTGAACAGGTGCAGACGCATTAAAAAATTCCCCAGGACTTCTTGTCTCAAATCACAGCGATGAGTACCGCTGCGTCGGATAATGGCTACCGTAATGACCGTACGTCGGAAAGTTCAAAAAGCGGAACTGCTTCACACATGTAGGACGGTTCGCCGCTTAAATATCAATGTGACATTACGGAAGCGATTGTTTAGGATGGCGGCCATAAGGTCAATACTTTGGCACAAACTAGATCGCTAAAAAATCTAGCCAAATATTTGACGTCAATACATATATAGACTACGCCCTCCCAATTGGCAGTGCTAATAGCGCGCTGCGAAATGGAATTTGTCGAAACGGATCGCCGGAGAAAATTTTAATGAGCAGTGTTGTTGCCATCGTCAAAAGCATTGTTGGTCAAGTTTTCGTTATTTCTCCGGAAGGAACACGTCGCGTCCTTATTGAGGGTGATCGCTTGTTCGCGGGCGACCAGGTCGACACCGGTATGTCGGGCGCAGTAAGCCTGGAACTGGCCGACGGCCGCATCCTGGACCTGGGCCGGGACACCCAGTGGAGCGCCGATATGCCGGACTCCACCGCCGATCTGGCTGCTGCCGCCGAGCAGGCCGCGCCATCGGTTGCCGAGCTGCAACAAGCCATCGCCGCCGGTGCCGACCCGACCACCGAGCTGGAAGCCACGGCCGCAGGTGCAGCGGCTGCCGGTAATGGCGCCGCAGGGGGTGGCCACAGCTTCGTGGTACTGGACGCCACCGCCGGCCGTGTCGACCCGACCATCGGTTTCCCAACCGCCCCTCTCGGCCAGGGCACCTCGACGCTCAACGCGTTGGCCGGCGCACCCGGCACTGCTGATTCCGGCTTGGCGCTGCAGCCCGCGACCCTGTCCCTGAGCGCAACCCCCACCATCACCGAAGCCGGCGGTGTGCTGACCTATACCGCTACCGTTACGCGGCCCTCCACCAGCGACCTGACCGTGACCTTGTCCAATGGCGCGGTGATTACCATCCCGTCCGGCCAACTGACCGGCACCGTCAATGTGCCCCTGGCCCCTAACGACAGCCCCTACATCGATCCAAGCCAGATCAGTGTCAGCGTTACCGGTACCACCGGCGGCGGCAACCTGGTGTTGACCCTCGACCCTAACCCAGCCGTGACGCAGATCACCGACACCATCGACACCACCACCGTGACGCTGACCGCAGGCGATACGGTGACCGAAGGTGGGCAGATCACCTACACCGCCACCTTGACCAACCCGGCGCAGACGCCTGTGACCGTGACCTTGAGCAATGGCTCGGTGATTACCATCAAGGCGGGCGAGTCAACGGGCACCGTGGTGGTCGCCACCCCGGCGAACGACGTCTACAACAACGGTTCGACTGTCAGCACCACCATTACCGGTGCAAGCGGCGGTAATTTCGAAAACCTGGTGCCGAGCACCACGCCTGCGGTCACCACCATTACCGATTCGGTCGACACCACCACCGTCACGCTGACCGCTGGCGAAACCGTGACCGAAGGTGGGCAGATCACCTACACCGCAACCCTGACCAATCCGGCACAAACGCCTGTCACCGTGACCTTGAGCAATGGCTCGGTGATTACCATCAAGGCCGGCGAGTCAACGGGCACCGTGGTGGTCGACACCCCGGCGAACGACGTCTACAACAATGGTTCTACCGTCAGCACCACCATTACCGGTGCAACCGGCGGCAACTTTGAAAACCTGGTGCCGAGCACCACGCCTGCGGTCACCACCATTACTGATTCGGTCGATACCACCACCGTTACCCTGACAGCCGACGGCAACGTCACTGAAGGCGGCCAGATCACCTACACCGCCACCCTGACCAACCCAGCACAGACGCCTGTGACCGTCACCTTGAGCAATGGCTCGGTGATTACCATCAAGGCGGGCGAATCGGCGGGCAACGTTGTTGTCGATACTGCGGCGAACGACGTCTACAACAATGGTTCTACCGTCAGCACCACCATTACCGGTGCAACCGGCGGCAACTTTGAAAACCTGGTGCCGAGCACCACGCCGGCGGTCACCACCATCACCGATTCGGTCGACGCCACCACCGTCACGCTGACCGCTGGCGAAACCGTGACCGAAGGCGGACAAATCACCTACACCGCGACCTTGACCAACCCGGCGCAGACGCCTGTAACTGTCACCTTGAGCAATGGCTCGGTGATCACTATCAAGGCGGGCGAGTCTGTCGGCAGCGTGGTCGTGGACACGCCGCCCAATGACGTTTACGTCAATGGCAGCACCATCAGCACAACCATCACCGGCGCGACCGGCGGCAACTTTGAAAGCCTGGTGCCGAGTACCACACCGGCGGTCACTACGGTTACTGATTCGATCGACACCACCACCGTGACCCTGACGGCTCCGTCTGAAGCTAACGAAGGTGGACAGATCACCTACACCGCTACGCTTTCCAATAAAGCGGGCACTGACGTTACGTTGAAGTTGGATAATGGCTCGAGCATCACCATCAAGGCGGGCGATACTGTCGGCACCGTGACTGTTCCGGCACCGACCGATGACGTGTTCATCGATAAGAGCACGCAGACCGTCCAGATCACTGAGACCACTGGCGGCAACTTTGAGAAGTTAGAAGTTGCAGGCAACGGCGCGACCACCACGATCAACGACACTATCGACAAGGTGGACGTAGTTCTGACCGCCACCACCACCGTCGGCGAAGGCGGCAATATCGTCTACACCGCCAGCCTTGTGGATAAAAACGGTGCGCCGGTGACTAACATCACCAACCCGCTCACCGTCACCTTGGATAACGGTCAGTCCATCACTATCGGCGTGAACCAATCCAGCGGTTCTGTCTCGGTTGTGGCGCCAGATGACGTCTACAAAGGCGACCAAACCGTCACCACAGCTATCACAGGCGTTACTGGCGGTGAGCACTTCGAGAATTTGATTCCAGGTACTGCGGCGGTTAACACCACCGTTACCGATACTCCGAGCACCGACAACACCACGACTGTCACACTGACTGCACCGAGTGCCGTTAACGAAGGTGGCGAGATCACCTACACCGCGACCTTGAACAACAAGGCCGGTACTGACGTCACCTTGAAGCTGGACAACGGCTCGTCGATCACCATCAAGGCGGGCGATACCGTTGGGACGGTAACGGTCCCTGCACCGACCGATGACGTGTTCATCGATAAGAGCACCCAAACCGTTCAGATCACCGAGACCACTGGCGGCAACTTTGAGAAGTTAGAAGTTGCAGGCAACGGCGCGACCACCACGATCAACGACACCATCGACAAGGTGGACGTAGTTCTGACCGCCACCACCACCGTCGGCGAAGGCGGCAATATCGTCTACACCGCCAGCCTTGTGGATAAAAACGGCGCGCCGGTGACTAATATCACCAATCCGCTGACTGTCACTCTCGATAATGGCCAGACCATCACTATCGGTGTGAATCAGTCGAGCGGCACCGCTACTGTTGTGGCTCCGGATGATGTGTACAAAGGCGACCAGACTGTCACCACCGCTATCAAAGGCGTGACCGGCGGCGAGCATTTTGAAAATCTGGTTCCAGGGACCGATAAAGTCACCACGACTGTGACTGACACACCGGGTACCGATAACACTACGACTGTCACGTTGACCGCGCCAAACGCAGTGAACGAAGGTGGTCAGATCACCTACACCGCAACTTTGAGCAACAAGGCCGGCACCGACGTCACCTTGAAGCTGGACAACGGCTCGTCGATCACCATTAAGGCCGGCGATACCGTTGGAACGGTGACTGTTCCGGCACCGACCGATGACGTGTTCATCGACAAGAGCACCCAAACCGTTCAGATCACTGAGACCACTGGCGGCAACTTCGAAAAACTGGAAGTGGCAGGTAACGGTGCAACCACCACAATCAATGACACCATCGACAAGGTCGATGTGATCCTGAGTGCAACCACCACCGTCGGCGAAGGTGGCAACATCGTCTACACCGCCAGCCTTGTGGATAAAAACGGTGCGCCGGTAACCAACATTACCAACCCGCTGACCGTCACTCTCGATAATGGCCAGATCATCACTATCGGTGTGAACCAGTCGAGCGGCACCGCTACTGTTGCGGCTCCGGATGATGTCTACAAAGGCGACCAAACCGTCACCACCGCCATCAAAGGCGTGACCGGCGGCGAGCATTTCGAGAACTTGGTGCCAGGGACCGATAAAGTCACCACGACTGTGACTGACACCCCGGGCACCGATAACACCACTACCGTGACGCTGACTGCGCCAAGTGCCGTTAACGAAGGTGGTCAAATTACTTACACCGCCACGCTTTCCAACAAAGCAGGCACTGACGTCACGCTAAAACTCGACAATGGTTCGAGCATCACCGTCAAGGCCGGCGATACCGTCGGCACCGTGACTGTCCCTGCACCGACCGATGACGTGTTCATCGACAAGAGCACCCAGACCGTCAAGATCACCGAAACCACTGGCGGCAATTTCGAAAAACTGGAAGTTGCAGGCAACGGTGCGACCACCACCATCAACGACACCATCGACAAGGTCGATGTGGTGCTGTCCGCCACCACCACCGTCGGCGAAGGCGGCAATATCGTTTACACCGCCAGCCTTGTGGATAAAAACGGCGCTCCGGTGACCAACATCACCAACCCGCTGACTGTCACCCTGGATAACGGCCAGTCCATCACCATCGGCGTGAACGAATCGAGCAGCAGTGTTTCGGTTGCAGCTCCAGATGATGTGTATAAGGGCGACCAAACTGTTACCACCGCCATCACAAACGTGACCGGTGGCGAACACTTTGAAAACCTGGTGCCAGGGACCGATAAAGTCACCACGATTGTGACTGACACACCCGGTACTGATAACACCACCACTGTCACACTGACCGCGCCAAACGCCGTTAACGAAGGCGGCCAGATCACGTACACCGCTACGCTCTCCAATAAGGCGGGCACCGACGTCACCTTGAAGTTGGACAACGGCTCGAGCATCACCATCAAGGCTGGTGATACCGTCGGCACCGTGACTGTCCCCGCGCCGACCGATGACGTGTTCATCGACAAGAGCACCCAGACCGTTCAGATCACTGAGACCACTGGCGGCAACTTTGAGAAGTTAGAAGTTGTAGGCAACGGCGCTACCACCACGATCAACGACACCATCGATAAGGTGGACGTAGTTCTGACCGCCACCACCACCGTCGGCGAAGGCGGCAACATCGTCTACACCGCCAGCCTTGTGGATAAAAACGGCGCGCCGGTGACTAACATCACCAACCCGCTCACCGTCACTCTCGATAATGGCCAGAGCATTACCATCGGCGTGAACGAGTCCAGCGGCACCGCGACTGTTGCGGCTCCGGATGATGTCTACAAAGGCGATCAAACCGTCACCACAGCCATCAAAGGCGTGACCGGCGGCGAACACTTTGAAAATCTGGTACCGGGCACTACCGCGGTGAACACCACCGTTACGGATACCCCAGGCACTGACAACACCACGACTGTCACGCTGACTGCGCCAAATGCCGTTAACGAAGGTGGTCAGATCACCTACACCGCAACTTTGAGCAACAAGGCCGGCACCGACGTCACCCTGAAGCTGGACAACGGCTCGAGCATCACCATCAAGGCTGGTGATACCGTCGGCACCGTGACTGCCCCCGCGCCGACCGATGACGTGTTCATCGACAAGAGCACCCAGACCGTCCAGATCACCGAGACCACTGGCGGCAACTTTGAGAAGTTAGAAGTTGCAGGCAACGGTGCAAATACCACGATCAACGACACTATCGACAAGGTCGATGTGGTGCTGTCCGCCACCACCACCGTCGGCGAAGGCGGCAATATCGTCTACACCGCCAGCCTTGTGGATAAAAACGGTGCGCCGGTGACTAACATCACCAACCCGCTCACCGTCACCTTGGATAACGGTCAGTCCATCACTATCGGCGTGAACCAATCCAGCGGTTCTGTCTCGGTTGTGGCGCCAGACGACGTCTACAAAGGCGACCAAACCGTCACCACCGCTATCACAGGCGTTAGTGGCGGTGAGCACTTCGAGAATTTGATTCCAGGTACTGCGGCGGTTAACACCACCGTTACCGATACTCCGAGCACCGACAACACCACGACTGTCACGTTGACCGCGCCAAACGCAGTGAACGAAGGTGGTCAGATCACCTACACCGCAACTTTGAGCAACAAGGCCGGCACCGACGTCACCTTGAAGCTGGACAACGGCTCGTCGATCACCATCAAGGCGGGCGATACCGTTGGGACGGTAACGGTCCCTGCACCGACCGATGACGTGTTCATCGACAAGAGCACCCAAACCGTTCAGATCACTGAAACCACTGGCGGCAACTTTGAGAAGTTGGAAGTTGCAGGCAATGGCGCGACCACCACGATCAACGACACCATCGATAAGGTAGACGTCGTTCTGACCGCCACCACCACCGTCGGCGAAGGCGGCAACATCGTCTACACCGCCAGCCTTGTGGATAAAAACGGCGCGCCGGTGACTAATATCACCAATCCGCTCACCGTCACCCTGGATAACGGCCAGAGCATTACCATTGGGGTGAACCAGTCCAGCGGCACCGTTTCCGTCTTGGCACCGGATGACGTCTACAAGGGCGATCAGACCGTCACCACCGCCATCAAAGGCGTCACTGGCGGCGAACATTTCGAAAATCTGGTACCGGGGACCGATAAAGTCACCACGACTGTGACTGACACCCCGGGTACCGATAACACCACGACGGTCACACTGACTGCACCGAGCGCTGTTAACGAAGGTGGCGAGATCACCTACACCGCCACCTTGAGCAACAAGGCCGGTACTGACGTCACCCTGAAGCTGGACAACGGCTCGTCGATCACCATCAAGGCGGGCGATACCGTCGGCACCGTGACCGTCCCGGCGCCTACCGATGACGTGTTCATCGACAAGAGCACCCAAACCGTTCAGATCACTGAAACCACTGGCGGCAACTTTGAGAAGTTGGAAGTTGCAGGCAATGGCGCGACCACCACGATCAACGACACCATCGATAAGGTCGACGTAGTTCTGACCGCCACTACCACCGTGGGCGAAGGCGGCAATATCGTCTACACCGCCAGCCTTGTGGATAAAAACGGCGCGCCGGTGACTAACATCACCAACCCGCTGACTGTCACTCTCGATAACGGCCAATCCATCACTATCGGCGTGAATCAGTCGAGCGGCACTGTTTCGGTCTTGGCACCGGATGATGTGTACAAAGGCGACCAGACTGTCACCACCGCCATCAAAGGCGTGACCGGCGGTGAGCATTTCGAGAACCTGGTGCCGGGTACTACCGCGGTAAACACCACTGTCACCGATACTCCCGACACTGATAACGCCACGACGGTCACGCTGACTGCACCAAGTGCTGTTAACGAAGGTGGCCAGATCACCTACACCGCGACCTTGAGCAACAAGGCCGGTACTGACGTCACCCTGAAGCTGGACAACGGCTCGTCGATCACCATCAAGGCGGGCGATACCGTTGGGACGGTAACGGTCCCTGCACCGACCGATGACGTATTCATCGACAAGAGCACCCAGACCGTCCAGATCACTGAGACCACTGGCGGCAACTTCGAAAAACTGGAAGTGGCAGGTAACGGTGCAACCACCACGATCAACGACACCATCGACAAGGTCGATGTGATCCTGAGTGCAACCACCACAATCGGCGAAGGTGGCAACATCGTCTACACCGCCAGCCTTGTGGATAAAAACGGCGCGCCGGTGACTAATATCACCAATCCGCTGACTATCACTCTCGATAATGGCCAGACCATCACTATCGGTGTGAATCAGTCGAGCGGCACCGCTACTGTTGTGGCTCCGGATGATGTGTACAAAGGCGATCAGACCGTCACCACCGCTATCAAGGGTGTGACTGGCGGCGAGCACTTCGAGAATTTGGTTCCAGGGACCGATAAAGTCACTACAACTGTGACTGACACCCCAGGCACCGATAACACCACGACGGTCACACTGACTGCACCAAGTGCTGTTAACGAAGGTGGCCAGATCACCTACACCGCCACCTTGAGCAACAAGGCGGGTACTGACGTCACCTTGAAGCTGGACAACGGCTCATCGATCACCATCAAGGCGGGCGATACCGTTGGGACGGTAACGGTCCCTGCACCGACCGATGACGTGTTCATCGACAAGAGCACCCAAACCGTTCAGATCACTGAAACCACTGGCGGCAACTTTGAGAAGTTGGAAGTTGCAGGCAATGGCGCGACCACCACGATCAACGACACCATCGATAAGGTAGACGTCGTTCTGACCGCCACCACCACCGTCGGCGAAGGCGGCAACATCGTCTACACCGCCAGCCTTGTGGATAAAAACGGCGCGCCGGTGACTAACATCACCAACCCGCTCACCGTCACTCTCGATAATGGCCAGAGCATTACCATCGGCGTGAACGAGTCCAGCGGCACTGTTTCGGTCTTGGCACCAGATGATGTGTACAAAGGCGATCAGACCGTCACCACCGCTATCAAGGGTGTGACTGGCGGCGAGCACTTCGAGAATTTGGTTCCAGGGACCGATAAAGTCACTACAACTGTGACTGACACACCGGGTACCGATAACACTACGACTGTCACGTTGACCGCGCCAAACGCAGTGAACGAAGGTGGCCAGATCACCTACACCGCGACCTTGAGCAATAAGGCCGGTACTGACGTCACCTTGAAGTTGGATAACGGTTCGTCGATTACCATTAAAGCTGGCGACACCGTCGGCACTGTGACCGTCCCTGCACCGACCGATGACGTGTTCATCGACAAGAGCACCCAGACCGTCCAGATCACCGACGCTTCCGGCGGCAACTTCGAAAAACTCGAAGTCGCAGGCAATGGCGCAACCACCACGATCAACGACACCATCGACAAGGTCGATGTCGTCCTGACGGCCACTACCACCGTTGGCGAAGGCGGCAACATCGTCTACACCGCCAGCCTTGTGGATAAGAACGGCGCGCCGGTGACTAATATCACCAATCCGCTCACCGTCACCCTGGATAACGGCCAGAGCATTACCATTGGGGTGAACCAGTCCAGCGGCACCGTTTCCGTCTTGGCGCCGGATGACGTCTACAAAGGCGATCAGACCGTCACCACTGCGATCAAAGGCGTCACTGGCGGCGAACACTTCGAAAATCTGGCTCCAGGGACCGATAAAGTCACTACAACTGTGACTGACACACCGGGTACCGACAACACCACCACCGTCACGCTGACGGCACCAAGTGCTGTCAACGAAGGTGGTCAAATTACGTACACCGCTACGCTCTCCAACAAAGCGGGCACTGACGTAACACTGAAACTCGACAACGGCTCTTCGATCACCATCAAGGCGGGCGACACTGTCGGCACCGTGACTGTCCCGGCGCCTACCGATGATGTGTTCATCGACAAGAGCAGCCAGACCGTCAAGATCACTGACGCTTCTGGCGGCAACTTTGAGAAGTTAGAAGTTGCAGGCAACGGCGCGACGACCACGATCAACGACACCATCGACAGGGTAGATGTGGTGCTCACCGCCACATCCACCGTTGGCGAAGGCGGCAACATCGTCTACACCGCCAGCCTTGTGGATAAAAATGGCGTCCCGGTGACTAACATCACCAACCCGCTGACTGTCACTCTGGATAACGGCCAAACCATCACTATCGGTGTGAATCAGTCGAGCGGCACCGCTACTGTTGTGGCTCCGGATGATGTGTACAAAGGCGACCAGACTGTCACCACCGCTATCAAAGGCGTGACCGGCGGCGAGCATTTTGAAAATCTGGTTCCAGGGACCGATAAAGTCACCACGACTGTGACTGACACACCGGGTACCGATAACACTACGACTGTCACCCTGACTGCGCCAAGTGCCGTTAACGAGGGTGGCCAGATCACCTACACCGCGACCTTGAGCAATAAGGCCGGTACTGACGTCACGCTGAAACTCGACAACGGTTCGTCGATCACCATCAAGGCGGGCGACACTGTCGGCACCGTGACTGTCCCGGCGCCTACCGATGATGTGTTCATCGACAAGAGCACCCAGACCGTCCAGATCACCGACGCTTCCGGCGGCAACTTCGAAAAACTCGAAGTCGCAGGCAATGGCGCAACCACCACGATCAACGACACCATCGACAAGGTCGATGTCGTCCTGACGGCCACTACCACCGTTGGCGAAGGCGGCAACATCGTCTACACCGCCAGCCTTGTGGATAAAAACGGCGCGCCGGTGACTAATATCACCAATCCGCTCACCGTCACCCTGGATAACGGCCAGAGCATTACCATTGGGGTGAACCAGTCCAGCGGCACCGTGTCCGTCTTGGCGCCGGATGACGTCTACAAGGGCGATCAGACCGTCACCACTGCGATCAAAGGCGTAACCGGCGGCGAACACTTTGAAAATCTGGCTCCAGGGACCGATAAAGTCACTACAACTGTGACTGACACACCGGGTACCGACAACACCACCACCGTCACGCTGACGGCACCAAGTGCTGTCAACGAAGGTGGTCAAATTACGTACACCGCTACGCTCTCCAACAAAGCGGGCACTGACGTAACACTGAAACTCGACAACGGCTCTTCGATCACCATCAAGGCGGGCGATACCGTCGGCACCGTGACTGTCCCGGCGCCTACCGATGATGTGTTCATCGACAAGAGCACCCAGACCGTCAAGATCACTGACGCTTCTGGCGGCAACTTTGAGAAGTTAGAAGTTGCAGGCAACGGCGCGACGACCACGATCAACGACACCATCGACAGGGTAGATGTGGTGCTCACCGCCACATCCACCGTTGGCGAAGGCGGCAACATCGTCTACACCGCCAGCCTTGTGGATAAAAATGGCGTCCCGGTGACTAACATCACCAACCCGCTGACTGTCACTCTCGATAACGGCCAGTCCATCACTATTGGCGTGAACCAATCCAGCGGCTCTATCTCGGTTGTGGCACCGGATGATGTGTACAAAGGCGATCAGACCGTCACTACCGCTATCAAAGGCGTAACCGGCGGCGAACACTTTGAAAATCTGGTTCCAGGTACTGCGGCGGTTAACACCACCGTTACCGATACTCCCGGTACTGATAACACCACGACTGTCACGCTGACCGCGCCTAGCGCGGTGAACGAAGGTGGCCAGATCACCTACACCGCGACCTTGAGCAATAAGGCCGGTACTGACGTCACGCTGAAACTCGACAACGGTTCGTCGATCACCATCAAGGCGGGCGACACTGTCGGCACCGTGACTGTCCCGGCGCCTACCGATGATGTGTTCATCGACAAGAGCACCCAGACCGTCCAGATCACCGACGCTTCCGGCGGCAACTTCGAAAAACTCGAAGTCGCAGGCAATGGCGCAACCACCACGATCAACGACACCATCGACAAGGTCGATGTCGTCCTGACGGCCACTACCACCGTTGGCGAAGGCGGCAACATCGTCTACACCGCCAGCCTTGTGGATAAAAACGGCGCGCCGGTGACTAATATCACCAATCCGCTCACCGTCACCCTGGATAACGGCCAGAGCATTACCATTGGGGTGAACCAGTCCAGCGGCACCGTGTCCGTCTTGGCGCCGGATGACGTCTACAAGGGCGATCAGACCGTCACCACTGCGATCAAAGGCGTAACCGGCGGCGAACACTTTGAAAATCTGGCTCCAGGGACCGATAAAGTCACTACAACTGTGACTGACACACCGGGTACCGACAACACCACCACCGTCACGCTGACGGCACCAAGTGCTGTCAACGAAGGTGGTCAAATTACGTACACCGCTACGCTCTCCAACAAAGCGGGCACTGACGTAACACTGAAACTCGACAACGGCTCTTCGATCACCATCAAGGCGGGCGATACCGTCGGCACCGTGACTGTCCCGGCGCCTACCGATGATGTGTTCATCGACAAGAGCACCCAGACCGTCAAGATCACTGACGCTTCTGGCGGCAACTTTGAAAAGTTAGAAGTTGCAGGCAACGGCGCGACGACCACGATCAACGACACCATCGACAGGGTAGATGTGGTGCTCACCGCCACATCCACCGTTGGCGAAGGCGGCAACATCGTCTACACCGCCAGCCTTGTGGATAAAAATGGCGTCCCGGTGACTAACATCACCAACCCGCTGACAGTCACTCTCGATAACGGCCAGTCCATCACTATTGGCGTGAACCAATCCAGCGGCTCTATCTCGGTTGTGGCACCGGATGATGTGTACAAAGGCGATCAGACCGTCACTACCGCTATCAAAGGCGTAACCGGCGGCGAACACTTTGAAAATCTGGTTCCAGGTACTGCGGCGGTTAACACCACCGTTACCGATACTCCCGGTACTGATAACACCACGACTGTCACGCTGACCGCGCCTAGCGCGGTGAACGAAGGTGGCCAGATCACCTACACCGCGACCTTGAGCAATAAGGCCGGTACTGACGTCACGTTGAAGCTGGATAACGGCTCGTCGATCACCATCAAGGCCGGCGATACCGTTGGAACGGTGACTGTTCCGGCACCGACCGATGACGTGTTCATCGACAAGAGCACCCAGACCGTCAAGATCACCGAGACCACTGGCGGCAACTTCGAAAAACTGGAAGTGGCAGGCAACGGCGCAACGACTACGATCAACGACACCATCGACAAGGTAGATGTGGTGCTCACCGCCACACCTACTGTCGGCGAAGGCGGCAACATCGTCTACACCGCCAGCCTTGTGGATAAAAACGGCGCGCCGGTGACCAACATCACCAACCCGCTCACCGTCACCCTGGATAATGGCAAGACCATCACTATCGGCGTTAACCAGTCCAGCGGCACAATCACCACCGTCGCGCCAAACGATGTCTACAAGGGCGATCAGACCGTCACCACGGCAATCAAAGGTGTGACCGGCGGCGAACATTTCGAAAATCTGGTGCCAGGCACGACTGCGGTGAGCACCACCGTCACCGACACCCCGGGCTCCACCGATCTGACCAGCGTCACCCTGACCGCCCCGACGGCCGTCAACGAAGGTGGCCAGATCACTTACACCGCGACCTTGAGCAACAAGGCCGGCAGCGACATGGTGGTCCAGCTCGATAACGGTTCCAGCATCACCATCAAGCAGGGTGCGACCGTGGGCACGGTGACCGTCCCAGCACCTACCGATGATGTGTTCATCGACAAGAGCACCCAGACCGTCAAGATCACTGGCACTACCGGCGGCAATTTCGAGGGTGTAAGCATCACCCCGGGCGGCGCGACGACCACTATCAACGACACCATTGATGACGTGACCGTTGTACTCAAGGCCACTGGCTCGGTCAGCGAGGGCGGGCAGATCGTCTATACCGCGTCCCTGGTCGACAAGAACGGCGCGGCAGTCAACAACGTTGGCTCCGACCTGGTGGTAAGGCTGGATAACGGCTCCACCATCACCATCGGCAATGGCAAGTCCACCAGCTTCATCACCGCTACCGCGCCTAACGATGCGTATGTCGGCGCCAATGACGTCACCACCAAAATCACCGGTGTAGTCAGCGGTGGCGACAAGTACGAACACTTGATCCTCGATGGCAGCACCGTGGTCACCAAGGTGACGGATGTGGTCAACAACACCACGATCGGCATCACCGGCGACGCGTCGGTGACTGAAGGCGGCACGGCACACTACACCCTGACGCTGAGCAACCCGCCGCTGACCGACGTCACCGTGACGCTCAAGTACAGCGGCACCGCCACCGACGGTTCGGACTTCAATGGCGTGTACACCGTGAAGATCCCGGCCGGCTCCAGCAGCGTGCCGTTTGATATCCGCACACTCGACGACAAGATCACCGAACCAACGGAAAAGATCGTCATCACCATCGACAAGGCCACCGGTGGCAACTTCGAAAACCTGGTGGTGGGCAATGGCAGCGTCAGCACCGACATCATCGACAACGATGCGCCGCCGGTCATCGACCTGGATGCCAACAACTCCAGCGGCGCCATCGGCGCGGACTTCAAAACTACCTTCACCGAAGGCGGCACCGGCGTGTCGATTGCTGACACAGACATCAAGATCACCGACCCGGACAGCACGCAGTTGACCGGCGCCACCGTGGTACTGACCAACAGCCAGCCAGGCGACTCGCTGAATTTCAGCGCGGTGAGCGGTATCAACGTGACCCCGACCACCGACCCTGTCAGCGGCAAAATCACCTTAACCCTGACCGGCACGGCGTCGCTGGCCGACTACATGCAGCAGATCAAGAACATCACGTTCACCAACAACAGCCATGACCCAAGCACCACGCCACGCACGATTACCGTGAGCGTGACCGATGGTGGCAACTACTCCAACGTCGCGACCACCACTGTAAACGTGGTGGCCGTCAACGATGCGCCAGTGGCCACCGGCGGTGCCGTGACCGGTACGGAAGACACCGCGCTGGCCCTCACCTGGGCCAACTTCGGCGTAACCGATGTGGACTCGCCACAAGCCAGCCTGAGCGTGAAAATCACCGAACTGCCGGTAGCAGGCAAACTGCAGTTCCTGGCGGCGGACGGCAGCACCTGGACCAACGTGTCCAGTGGCCAGACCTTCACCAAGGCCCAGATCGACGGCGGCCAGTTGCGCTTTATGCCTAACGCCAACGAATCAGGCGCCGATGGTTATGGCGGCACCGGCATTGGCAACAAACAGGCCGATTACGCGCAGTTCAAGTTCCAGCCTAGCGACGGCAAGGATCTGGGTACGACAGCTACGGTGAAAGTCGATATCACCCCGGTGGCCGACGCACCGACCCTGAACGTGGCCGATAACAACGTCGCCTCGACCGGCCTGGTCAAACAGGGCTGGAACAGCATTGCCGGCCTCGGCAACAACGGCAACGGCGCTGCGCCAGATGTACTGAAAAAAGCCATCGATAACGCCGGTACACCAAACAGCACTTCTGTGGTGACCAACGTCGAATCCGTCGATAACGTCAATGCTGGCTCTGGCTCCAAGATTTCCGGCCTGATCTACATGGAAGCCGGCAAGAGCTACACCTTCAGCGGCATCGCCGATGACAGCGTAGTGGTCAACGTTGGCGGTAAAGACATTGCCAGCGGACTGTGGGGCACCAACAGCGGCAAGTTCAGCGGTTCGTTCACGCCATCGGTCAGCGGCTACTACAGCCTTGAGATCTACCAGGCCAACCAGGCGGGGCCAGGCAGTTTTGACGTCAACCTGTCGGTCAACGGCGGAGCGGTGCAGAACTTGAGCACCAGCACCGTGCCGTTGTACACCGGCATCACCGACCTGAGCAACGCCGGTGTCACCGTGTCCGACCTGCATGGCAGCAACGGCGACGGTTACTACGTGGGCTACAAGCTCAACGAGGGCCAGGAAAACGGCACCGTGAAGCTGTCCAAGGTCACCACGGCGCTGACCGACACCGACGGTTCGGAAACCCTGAGTGTGAAGATCAGTGGCATTCCGGCAGGCTCGGTACTCACCGACGCGTCGGGGCATACCTTCACCGCGAGCAAGACCACGGGCGAAGTCAACGTCACCGGCTGGGATCTGGGCACCCTGACCATCAAGCCGCCGACCTACTACAGCGGCCAGTTCAACCTGACGGTCACTTCAACCTCCACCGAAAGCATCGGTGGTTCGGCCACCACCACCGCGCAATTGCCCGTCACCGTGCACCCGGCGACCTATAACCCGGTTACCGGCACCTCGGGCAGCGACACCATCAACGGCACCGATGGCAACGACATCGTCGTGGCCGACGTCGGCGGCCTGAACGTGGTGCAGGGCAAGAACTACAACATTGCATTCATGATCGATACATCGGGCAGTATGGGCGCGGATTCGATAGCAGCGGCGAAAGCCTCGCTGACCACCACGTTCAACTCGCTGAAAAACAGTATCGGCTCCAGCACCTCTGGCACCGTGAATATCTTCCTGGCGGACTTCAGTGACCAGGTCAATCGCACGGTGACAGTCGACCTGAAAGACCCAGGTGCGTTGGATTCGTTGCAGAAAGTCCTGGATTCCATGGTATCTACCGGCGGGACCAACTACGAAGACGTGTTCAAGGCTGCGTCCAACTTCTTTAAAAGTGCCCAGGCGACTGGCAACACTGGCGCAATCAATACAACGTACTTCATCACCGATGGCCAGCCGACGTTTTACCAGGGGTCCGAGCAGACCAACCCGTACTTGTACGGCAACGTCAGGCTCGATGATGTCGTCACCATGAACAACTACACCATAGGCACCGCCACCCGGATCAACATCGACTCGAGTCACTTAATTGATATCGACTCTGTTGGCAAGGTAACCCTGTGGACCAACAACTGGTGGGGCTGGGGGCAGTCCAGCCCGGGAACAATCCATGCCCAAGGGGATGGCACCTATGAGATATCGGTAAAAGGCGGCCTCGGGTACGATACCGACTACTCCACCACTCTCAACTCCAACAGCGCGTTCGCACTGCTCAAAGGCCTGTCCACAGGTGGCGTAGAAGCCATCGGCCTCAACAGCGGGGTCAGCCTGAATCAGTTGGCACCGTACGACAGCGACGGCAAACCGCAAGCCAACATCGATCCGAAGGACCTGGCCAACGCGATCCTCGGCCACACCGAGGCGACGTTGCCTGGCGCCGACACCGTCATCGGGGGCGATGGCAACGACATCCTCTTCGGCGATCTGGTGAGCTTCAGCGGGATCAACGGTGAGGGTTACAACGCGCTGCAGGCGTTTGTGGCGCAGAAGACCGGCGTAGCCGTCTCTGCGGTGACCGCCTCTAACGTTCACCAATACGTTACCGAGCACTACGTGGACTTCGACGTCTCCGGCGCCAAGGATGCCAACGACACGCTGCTGGGCGGCGCTGGCGATGACATCCTGTTCGGCCAGGGCGGCAACGACCTCCTGGACGGCGGCAAAGGCAATGACATCCTGCTGGGCGGCACCGGCAACGACACGTTGATTGGCGGCCAGGGCAACGACATTTTGATCGGTGGTTCGGGTGCCGATACCTTTGTGTGGAAAGCGGGTGACTTCGGCAACGATGTGATCAAGGACTTCAAGGCATCGGAAGGCGACCGGATTGATCTGCGTGACTTGTTGAAAGGTGAGACCGATAGCACCATCGACAATTACCTGAAGATCACTACGGTAGATGGCGTGTCGACCCTGCAAGTCAGCAGTGAAGGCAAGCTCAACGCTGCCGGTGGCGTGGCCAATGCCGATGTGACAATCAAGCTGGAAGGCAATGATTGGTCCCATGTCAGCATCAACTCGCTGATCACTGGCGCCGACCCAACCATCAAGATCGACCATAGCTAAGATGCAATGGATCGGCCGCCTTCCCAGGCGGCCGATTTTTTTGCCTTATGGGCCGCTGGCCCTGGCGGACGGTGCGTCGCATACTCACGCCCATACACGCAGCGTTGGCCTATGCTGTTGAACGCATGTGGCTCATATTCGAGGGGTTCTTATGTTTTACGTGCAACGTGATGCGCTGGGCGCGCTGGTTCGCGTAGAGGCCGCCGCCTTTACCGAATCCACCGAAACCCTGCCGGCCGATCACCATGAGATCCAGGCCTGGTACGCCAACGAAGTGGTGGAAACCAGCCTGGCCCAGCTCAAGCAGAGCGACTTGGAGATGATCCGGGTACTGGATGACTTGATCCAGGTGCTGACCCGCAAAGGCGTGATCAGCGTGACCGACCTGCCGCCAGCGGCACAGGCTAAGTTGATGGATCGCAACCATGCGCGGGAAGCGTTGGGTGGGTTGAGCCAGTTGATCGATGATGACGAGAAAGGATTGATTTGATCCAGCCGCTCCTACGCACTGTAGGAGCGAGCTTGCTCGCGAAAAGACTCAAATCGCCACGGGGTGTCAGGCTTTGCGCGTTATCGTTGGCGATCTTCGCGAGCAAGCTCGCTCCTACAGGTAATTATTTCCAGGGCGCAGGCTCGCCAAACAGCTGACCCTGCACTCCAAAAATCCCCATCTCACGAATCACCTTCAACTCGCCCTCGGTTTCCACACGCTCGGCAATCAACGGCAGATCGATGCTGTGGGCGGCGCGCTGGATAGCTTCGATAAACAAGCGCTTGTCACTTTCCTGGTCGATGGCACGAATGTAGCTGCCATCGATCTTCAAGTACGCCAGGCCCAGGCGCGCCAGGTTGCCAATCATGCTGAAGCGCCCACCGAAACGTTGCAGGCTGAGAGAGAAACCCAACTCGCGCAGGCGCTGGGTCATCTGTTCCAGCACGTGCTGTTCAGGCAGTTGCTCTTCACCGATCTCCAGGGTGAGGCGCGGGCCCAGGTTGCTGTGCTGGCGTAGCAGATCGTAAATCCGGTTCAGCGCCTGGGTGTCCTGCAAGGTCGCGGCTGAGAGGTTCAGCGCCAGGTTATGGCTGTGGTTGGCCATTTGCTTGAGCACTTGCTCCAACATCAGGCGGTCCAGACGGGCCGACCAGCCAAAGCGTTCCAACCACGGCAGGAAACGCCCGGCCGGTATAGTGTGGCCGTCTTCGTCCTGCAGGCGCGACAGGACCTTGTAGTGCAAGACCAACTGTGTGTCCTGGCTGGCAACGACGGGCTGGAAGTACAGCTCAAAGCGCTGCTGGGTCAGGGCCTGGTCCAACAACCTGTGCCAGGCATGATGATCGTCACCGACGCTGGCGGCAGCGCTGCGGTCCAGGCACACCCAACTGCTGTCGCCCTGCGCTTCGGCCTGGGCCAGGGCCTGGTCAGCCAGGGTCAGCAGGGCTTGAGGCGCATCGCCATGGTTGAACGGAGCCAGGCCAATATAAGCGACCGGCGTAACATCGCTGGCACCGGTCGCTTGCAGGCTGAGCAAGGTGCTTTCAAGGTTTTGCGCCAATTGCAGCGCTTCTTCACGCATCAAACCCGGCGCCAGCACGGCGAACTCGCCGCCGCGGATGCGGGTGACGAGGTTGTGGGTTTCCGGGTATGGCTCGCACTGGCGCAGCAGTTGCTCGCCAACCGCTTGTAGCAACTGGTCGGTGCGCTGGCCGCCCAGGCGCTGGTTGAGCCCGGCAAGGTCCTTGACCCGCAGCAACAGCAGATAGCCGGAATTGGTCTCTTCCGGGTTGCTGACACGGGCGTTGAGCTGCATCTCGAAATAACGTCGGTTGGCGAGGCCGGTGAGGTTGTCCTGATAGGATTCGGTGCGCAGTTTTTCGCTGCGTTCGGCCTGCTCCTGGAACAACGCCTTGAGCTTTTCCACCATCTGGTTCATGGCCTGCACCACTCGTCGCAGCTCGG
The DNA here is from genome assembly GCF_036704165.1 of Pseudomonas khavaziana. Taxonomy (NCBI): domain Bacteria; kingdom Pseudomonadati; phylum Pseudomonadota; class Gammaproteobacteria; order Pseudomonadales; family Pseudomonadaceae; genus Pseudomonas; species Pseudomonas khavaziana. The sequence goes on along the minus strand of NZ_CP129946.1, from coordinate 352,789 downwards.
GAGTGCGTGGCAGATCGGGCAGGCTGAGGAACTCCCGGCGGGCGATGGCGTGGGATTGTTTGACCATATAGTCCAACGGCTTCAACTGCCGGCGCAGCAAAAGCCCACCTAGCACCACACTCACCGCGCCGCACAGCAACAACCAGCCAAGGCTACCCAACGCGCTCTGCCAGAGTTTGGCCAGGGCAAACATCGGATGGCTGACTACCTCGACCCGTGCCGCCTGCTCCCAGCCTCGGCTGACCAGGGCATCACCACCTGCCGGCTCCAGGCCGATCAACTTCACGAACCAGTTGGGCACGCCGTTGTTGTCAGGAATACCGCTGCGCTCGACGATGGTTTTGTCGGTGGCCAGGTCCACTACACGGATGCTGGCGTAATAGCCGCTGTCGAAGATCGAGCTGACCAGCAGTTCCACCATGGCCGGGTCATCGATATTCGGGGTCAGCGACAGCGCCAGCGCCGTCGCCGCATCCTGGGCATGGGAGCGCAGTTGGTTGACGTATTGGGTGCGCGAGCTTTCCAGGCTGACCATGAAGCTGCCGCTGAAGGCGACCACCAGGAACAGACAGATAGCGATCAATAGTTGTTTGAACAAGGACATCCGATCAGTTACTCCTAGTTGGCAGGCTCGGCTGGAAAGCCTTCCGCACGCATTTTTCTCAACACATCCTGCCAGCGCGACAAGCGTTTGGTATCACCGACTTTTTTGTTGCCCTTGGCGCCGGGCAAGTACAGGCCCTCGGCGTTGAATGAGTACACCGGGACCAGATCGGTACGGCGGGTAGCCGGCAGGATTTCGTCCATCAGGCTGTCGAGCACCAGCGGGATAGCGTCGGGGGTCGAATAATAGGTCAGGACCATGTGCGCGCGATTCTGTCGCAAGGCCTTGACGTAGGTGATGCGCAATTTGTCGCTGGACACACCCAGATGACGCAAACTGAAATACTTTGCGATCGCGTAGTCTTCGCAGTCACCGGCCCCCTTCCAAAGGGCCTCGACGGGTGTCTCCCAATAGTCGATGACGTGCCAGAGGTCGATGTCTTCGACGTAGGTCATTTGCTTGTTGAAGAACAAGTTAACCACCTTGAGCTGCTCCGACTCGCTGACCTGTTTTTCAGTCGCCAATAGCCGCTGCCAGGCGTCGATACGCTGCTGGCCTTGGCCCAGCGGCCCGTATACGGCGGTAGCCTTGCGGCTGATCTGCGAGAAATCCCAATCGGCACACAGCCCGCCGAGCATCAGGCCAGCCAATAAAATTGCCGATAAAAACCAGCAAAGGACTCGATAGGGAATAAAACTTACCGCCAAGGCGTTCAGTCCATGAAAGAGACGGAATTTCAAGGGATGGTGAAGCCTCGCCCTACAAAAAACAATGGCACAGTGCAATCATTCGTCAGTGGACTGAGTTTATGACCGCCCCTTGTGGGACTCACAAAGTAGGCTGTGTAAGCCCTTACAAACGGAAACTTAGGCTGTTTGACAAGCGCCTGACCCATCTCTAGTGTGCATTGGATCCAATTAGCCAAACTATTATTCAAAAAAGGAGGATAGCGTAACCGTGACGCAGAAGCCGAACCCTTTAAGCAGCATCAAAATCAGCGGGCCTATTCCCGCCCATCTTGCTCGCTCCGTAATTGAAGAAACACTGCGCAACGCCATTCTCGATGGGCGATTGCCCTGTGGCACTGCGATGCGCCAGCAGGAGCTGGCCAGCTTGTTCGGCGTCAGCCGCATGCCCGTACGCGAAGCCTTGCGCCAGCTGGAGGCGCAATCCCTGCTGCATGTGGTGACTCACAAGGGTGCCGTGGTTGCGCCCTTGATCGAGGACAATTCGGCTGAGACCTATGCCTTGCGCATGCTGCTGGAATCCGAAGCGCTGCGCTTGTCGATTCCATTGCTCACCGAGAAAGATCTGTCCGAGGCCGAGGCGTGCATCAATGCGCTGGAATGCGAAAAGGACTATACCGAGATTGGTCGCCTCAATCGCCTGTTCCACATGGTCCTGTATGGCAAGGCACCCAACCAGCGATTGCTCACCTTGGTCGAGCACGGGCTGAATGAAGAGGAGCGTTTCCTGCGCTTCAACCTTGAGGCGATGGGACTAGGCGAGACGTCCCAGGAAGACCACCGTGAATTGCTGAGCCTGGTGGCACAGAAGAAGGTCGATGAGAGCATCCTGACGCTGCGTAATCACTTGATGCGTGGGATGGAGGTCATAGCCACCTACCTCAAGGGGCTTGAAACCGCCGAAAAAAAAGCCCGGCAATAGGATCCTCGACCCTCTATCGCCCTTTACCGCTACGGGGCAACCTCCCTGGGAAGTTGCCACATTGGCATACGGAAAATCCACTTCAACTTAATTAACGCGAGGAAACATCCGACACTGACCACAGACAACTCAACTAATAAAAACCACACAGAAAAAACATTTAATACATTTATAAGCCAGCCCAAACGTTTAATCAGTTTATTATCATTTCCCGAAAAACCACACCTCCAAGTTCGTTGCGCAGGTCTATGTCAGTGCTGCGCCGCGCGCGTCGTGCGGTCTCGATTTAACGTTCCCCTTCTATCTTACAACTACAAAATCCCAACACTGCTTTTGAGCACCTGCAACAATTCATAGGCGTCAACCATGTATCAAGAATTGCTTGAACAAAAAAAACTACAACTTTTCAACCATCCATTATTTATAGAAATAACTTCACTTAACAAGTTACAGCACTTCATGGAAAACCATGTATTTGCCGTCTGGGACTTCATGACCCTGACTAAACGCCTGCAACAGGACCTGACCTGTACCCAGATACCTTGGCTCCCACCTGCGGACTCGCAGGCTGCCCGCTTGATCAATGAAATAGTGCTTGGCGAGGAGTCAGACGAACACCCGACGCGGGGTTATCGCAGCCACTTCGAGCTGTACCTGGACGCCATGACGGAGGTCGGCGCCAGCACTGTCGCCATTACCCGCCTGATCGACCTGCAATGCGAAGGCGTGGAGGTCAGTGCCGCCTTGCAGATGATCGATGCGCCACCTGGGGTGGCCCGCTTTGTCGACAGCACGCTGCAGGTCGCCTTGAGCGCCCCGACTCACTGCGTCGCAGCGGCATTCTTGCATGGCCGCGAGAGTGTCATTCCGTCGATGTTCCAGCGACTGTTGCACAGTCATGGGCTCATTGATCATGAGGCACCCACCTTATGTCACTACCTCAATCGTCACATCGAAATGGACAGCCACGACCATGGGCCGGCAGCGGAGCAATTGCTCAAGCGCCTGGTCGGCGCAGACCCGATTCGCCATAAGCAAGCAGATAATGCCGCCCTCGACGCCGTGGAAAGTCGCATTACCTTTTGGGACGGGGTTCTGACTTCGATGCAAGGGGTACACCAATGAACGTTGTCAATTATCGATCCTTTGCCGATGACTGGGAGCGGCGCGCGACCATTCGAACACGCCCCCGGCGCATGCTGGAGGACGACAACAAACTCATCTTCCCTCTGTACCGACAACCCCTCGTACTGAGTGCAACCTTCCTCGAGCAGTGCCCACAGTGGCGCGACTTCGTGCTGGTACAAAGCTTCTATAAATTCATCAATGACGTGGTGATCTTCGAAACCGAAATCGTCGACAAGACCGCACGCAACATCGCCAAGAACCGTTTTTCACCGCCCTTTCCGCTCGCCTGCCGGTACGACGCGATGACCGTCGTGGTGGACGAGGACTATCACGCGTTGGTCGCGTTGGACTTCCTGCAACAAGCCGTGGAAATGACCGGTATCCAGCCGCTTGATCTGCCTGGGCAAATCGAATTGAGCCGCGCACTGCCGGCGGCACAGGCGCAGGTGCCAGCGCATTTGCACGACGCCGTCGAGTTGATCGGCGTGGCCATTGCCGAAAACACCGTAACCCACGACGTGGCCGCATTCTCCAAGGATGACAGCGTCAAATCATCCATCCGCGGCATGATGGCCGACCACCTGTTTGATGAGGGTCGTCACGCGCAGTTCTGGACACAGTTAGTGCGTCTCTACTGGCAATCGGCAAGCTCGCAGGAGCGCGACAGCATTGCTCAAGCTTTGCCCGTTTTCCTGGAGCATTACCTGACCAACGACCTGCAGAAAGACTTTGATCTGCACCTGATCGAACACTTGGAAATCAGCGCCGACACACGTCTGGCACTGCACCATGAAGTCTCTGCGCTGGACTTCCCCATCAACCACCAGCATCCACTGATAGGCAATATAATGAGCCTGCTGCGTCACAGCGGCGTGCTGCAAACACCCAGCGTGGCTCGGGCGCTGAGCAGCTACCTGCCTATGGCGGGGAGGCCGGCATGAAGCGTTTGACGATAGCGTGGGGCGCCGCCAGTAACGTCCTGGCCCCCGTCAAGCAAGTGCTGGAACAATACGGTCATGTCTCGGGAACGGGGCCTGTCGACCTGGTGATTGAAGACGGTAGCCGGCCACTCGCGCAATTATCCGCTGACGCATACTGGATGAGTTTGCGCATGGGCATTGGCCCGGTGTCCGAGAATGGACTGCCAGCCCTGCAATTCCGCTGCTATGACCGTGAACGACGCCTGTTGGCTGTGTACGACGTCGCAGAGGATTTCAGCGGCAATGGGCAGCGATTGCGTCACAAGGCAACGAACGCACTGGTGGAATGGCTCGCCTTGTTGGTTAGTAGTTACTCCAGGGACCCGGCCTGCTTCACCGTTGTGGTCACCCCTAACGACTGGCCCGAACACAGTCTGCAAGCGCTGGAAACCTTGGCGTTCAAGCATCGACTCAATGGCACGACGGATCCAGCGCTGTTGCAGGCGGCCCAGACCCCCATGATGGAACGGCTGCAAGCCAGCCTGGACAAGTTCGCCACTCGAACAGCGTTGAATATCGCGGGCAACCTGCTGACTTATCAGCAGCTCCAGGCACACGCCTTGGCGATCCAGCAGCGTCTGCTTCCACTCTTGGAGGGCATCGAAACTCAACCCGTGATAGGCGTGTGCCTGGCAAAGTCCGTTGAGCTGTACGCAAGCATCCTTGCGGTGCTGGGCAGTGGCGCGGTGTATTTGCCTCTGGCGCCGGACCATCCGGTGCAGCGCCAACAGCAGATGCTGGCAAGCGCCGGCGCTTGTGTATTGCTGGAGAATGGCCTGCACCCGCTGCGAGATCGCCTCGCCTCATTGGATGTCAGCAAGATCGAACCGTGCGCCATCACCCGTGCACTGCCACTGATGCGTGAACGGCCCAGTGCCGACACACCGTGCATGGCGCTTTTCACCTCAGGCACTACCGGGTTTCCCAAGGGGGTGCTGCTTAGCCAATACAACCTGGCGCATTTCAGCGCCTGGCTCGGCGCTTGTGTAGAGATGAATGAAGAGAGTCGCGTGTTGCAGTTTTCGCCGTTGAGCTTCGACTCTTCATTGATCGATATTTTCCCTGCCTTGATAGCCGGCGCCGAGTTGATTATCCCCAGCAACGATCAACGCCAAGACCCTCGACAACTGGTCGAATTGATTCGCGGGCAACGCGTCACCCATGGCTTTCTACCGCCGGCGCTGCTCAGCATCCTGCCGCTGGATCAGCCACTGGGGCTTGCTCACCTGCTCACTGGAGGCGATTTCTGCGAGCCCTATGTAATCGAACGACTGGCAGGCCAATGCCAGTTGCATAACCTCTATGGGCCGACCGAGACCACGGTGCTGGCAACACATAGGGTGTTCCGGCATGGCGACAGCCCTCGCAACATCGGCCATCCCATTGCCAACAGCCAAGTGTTGATTCTCGACGAAAACCTGCAGCCCGTGGATGAACAAGTGCTGGGCGATTTGTATATCGCAGGCCCGGGGGTAAGCCTGGGTTATTTGAATGTACCGCAACGGGCCGACAGCCCTTTTGTTGCACTGACATTGCCTGATGGGCAGGTGTTGCATGCTTACCGTAGCGGCGACCTGGCGAAATGGACTCAGGACGGTATCAAGTTGGGTGGGCGTCGGGATGACCAAGTCAAAATCCGCGGATTCCGAGTCGAGCCCCAGGAAATCGAACAATGCCTGCGCAACAGTCGATTGTTTCGCCAAGTAGCCGTAGTGATTGACCCGGGCCTCAGGGTCATCGCTTTTGTCACACAACCCGAACCCAGCGCCACGCTGGCTGACTTGCAGCAATATGCCCGCCAGTGGCTGCCCGAACATATGCGGCCCGTCATTTGGAGCGAGTTGGCGCGCATGCCGGGATCGAGTAACGGCAAGATTGATCGCAAGGCATTACTGGCCATGCCGTTGTCCATCCCTCAAGCAGTGACTCGCTGCTGTGCTCAGACCGATCTGCAAAAGCAGTTGGTGGACCTGTGGGCGCAATTGCTGGCGTTGCCCGCTGGCGAATTATCGATTGACGACAGCTTTTTCAATCTGGGCGGCCACTCCATCCTCTTGTCGACTTTATTGCTACGCGTGCGCGAGCGGTTTGGCCGTAGCCTCTCTCTGAGCCACTTTTTCGAGGCGCCGACAATCCGCACATTGGCGGCCCTGATGGAAGGTAGTGTGTTGCCGGACACGCCTGGCAGCCAGATGGAGAAAGATGCATCACAAGTGCTGGAGATCAAGATGCTACCGGAGGCTCGCGCGGGAGATCCGCGTAAGGCGATCGTCACTGGGGCAAATAGCTTTGTCGGGGCGCATATCGTTCACGCGCTGCTGGCGGCAGGAGCACAAGAGGTGGCGTGCCTTGTGCGGGAACTGCCAGGTCAATCGGCAACAGCAAGGTTTACCCAGGCCTTGCGTGAATACCACTTGGAGCATCTGGACCTGAGCCGAGTGCAGGTATACGCCGCCGACATTCGCCAACCTCGCCTGGGCTTGGCATGCAATGTGTACGACTACCTCGCTCGCGATTATGGCGTGCTGGTGCACAACGCGGCACAGGTCAATCATGTGATGGACTATGTGTCACTCGCCAAGGACAACGTCGAACCAGCCCTTGAGTGCCTGCGTCTTTGCGAGACCCATTGTAAAAAGGTGCTCAACTTCATCTCGACGCTATCAGCCTGCAGCAACGTGGACGGCGATGGGTACGTCCTTGAAGCACCAGCAGGGCACGCGTTACCGCTCTATGTGAAAAATGGCTATAACCTTTCCAAGTGGGTGGCCGAACGGCTGTTAGGGCGGGCAAGGGAGCAAGGGGCCTGGGTGAATATCCATCGGCCCGGGAATATCAGCTTCAACAGTCAGAACGGTGTTTGCCAGCCGCAGAAAAATCGATTGATGTTGATGCTCAAGGGCTCCCTGCAATTGGGCTTGGCACCCCGCCTGGACGTGAACTTCGATCTGATGCCGGTGGACTTCCTGGCTGGCTTCATTGCCTTTCACAGCGTCCGCTTTGCCCCTGGGCGAAACGTATTCAACCTGCACAACCCGCAGCCCTTGAGCTGGGATCAGTACCTCGACGCGTTCAGCGAGGCCGGGCACGTCTTCGACCGGGTGAGCATTGAACACTGGCAACGGACGCTGCAAACGGTGAGCCGTGATAATGCGCTGTTTCGCGTGCTGGGCTTTTACCTGGACGGGCTCGGCGAAGACATCGGCGACACTTCGATGATCCGTCACGACAATGCCCGCTGGGGCCTGGAAAAGATGGGTGTGGACTATCCGCCAAAGAACCCGGAGCTGTTACGCAAGGGCTGTGACTACCTCAGGGCCATCGGCTTCCTCTGAACTGCTTCAGGACTCCCCCATGAAACCGCTGCAACCCGATACGTTAATTCGCAATCCGATCGGTACACCGATTGTGGCTTCCGTCGTAGTCCCGTGTGAGGCTAAACGCCTGTGGGACGTGGTCGGTAGCTTTGATAGTTTTGATACCTTCATCCCAAGCCTGTCACACATCGAGATGACGGGTGTTGGGGTAGGCGCATTGCGCACTAAAATTTTCCACGATGGCCATTGCGTCGTGGAGCAACTGAACAGCCGAGACGAAAGCGCCATGTACATGACGTGGACCACCCTCTACAACACTTTGGGCGTGGCGCGCCTATGGGCAGCAATGAGTGTGGAAGCGCTTGGCGCCGAGTGTTCCAAGGCAACTTGGACGCTGGTGGGCGAGCCGCAGGAAACGACTCAAGCTGAATTTGAACAGTTTGCACAGACGTTCGCCGACAGCGCGTTGGAGAATGTGCGCCGGATGCTTGGCTAAGCAGTCGGAGCGAGGTATCTCGCTCCGGTGCAGTCGGGTTCAGATTTTGAAGCTATCGACCAATTGCTTCAATCGACTGGCCTGCTGGGACAGCGCATCGCAGTCCTTGAGCGTCTCGTTGAGGTTGGCCACGCCCTGCTGGTTCAGCAGGTTGATCTGGTTGATGTCAACGTTGAGGGTTTCAACGACTGCGGTCTGTTCTTCGGTTGCTGCCGCAACCGACTGGTTCATGCCATCGATTTCAACGATGCGCTGCGTCACGCTGACCAGGCGCTCACCCGCCTGGTTGGCCACTTCAACGCTTTCTTCGCTGGAGACCTGACTGGCATTCATGGTGGTCACTGCTTCTCGGGACCCCACTTGCAGGGAAGTGATCATCTTGTGGATCTCTTCTGCCGACTCTTGGGTACGATGCGCCAGGTTACGCACTTCATCAGCCACCACCGCAAATCCACGTCCGGCTTCACCGGCACGGGCAGCTTCGATCGCCGCGTTAAGGGCAAGCAAGTTGGTTTGCTGGGAGATGCCTTTGATCACATCAAGAATATGACCGATGTTGTCGGTACTGGCATTCAAGGTCTCGATCTGAGTGCAGGACAGGCTGATCTTCTGTGACAGCTCCGACATCGCCTGGATGGTTTGCTCAACCACCTTACGCCCATCGTCAGCTTGCTCGCTGGCACCGCTGGCATGCTGCGAAGCATCTGCGGCGTTGCGCGCGATTTCTTGGGTAGCGGCGCCCAGTTCGTTGATCGCAGCTGCGACGCTGTTGGTGCGCGCACTCTGTTCGTCGGACCCGATGATCGAGGCATTGGACGATGCCATTACACGCTGGGATAGATCGTGCACCTGCCGAGTTGCCGAAGACACCTCGGAAATCGAGGCGTGGATCCGCTCTACGAACTGGTTGAACGCACTACCGACTTCCCCGAATTCGTCTTTGCTGGTCACGTCGAGGCGGCGGGTCAAATCACCTTCGCCTTGGGCAATGTCCTTCATGGCAACGCCCATGGTAGTCAAAGGACGTAGCAATACTTGAATGAGCAAGCTCAGGAGCACAGCAATGGCCACGACAGCGATCAACATCGCAATCAACGCTGAAGTACGGAATTTACCCAAAGGGGCATAGGCTTTTTCTTTATCAATCGACAGGCCGATGTACCAGTCGGCGCCAGGCAAACCGCTGATAGGCGTGAACGACAGAATGCGGTCCTGGTGATTGAGGACGACGTCCTGGTTAACCTTTTCGATGCGTACGTTGTTGCCAGAGTAGATGTCCTTGAGGTTTTTCATCACCTGGTCCTGGTCAGGGCTGACGATGACTTGACCATCACCGCTGACCAGGAATGCATGGCCGATGCCGCCGAAGTCTACTGAATTGATGATCTTCACCAGGGTTTGCAGACTCAGGTCGCCACCGACAACACCCAACAATTCGCCGTTCTTCTTCACAGGCATGGCAATTGTCACGATCTGGCCGCCCACAGCCGCCATATAAGGCGGAGTAAGCATGGTTTTGTCCGCTACTACTGCTTGCTTGTACCAAGGGCGCTGACGAGGGTCGTAGTCGTCAGGCATCTTCGCATCAGGACGCTGAGTGAACACGCCGTTGGTCTGACCCACGTAGGTGAACTGGAAGTTGGAGGTGAGCGCTGGCTGATCGACCAGCCCGGGAAGGTCGGCAGCATTGCCCTGATGAGCTACGTTCTGCGCCAGGTTCTCGAGGACCAGGATGCGACCACTGAGCCAGTTCTGCACACTGCTGGCAGTGAGTTCGCCGGATTGTTGAATGGACGAGGCCAGGTTTTGCTTGATCGTGTTGCGTTGCAGGTAGTCGTTGTACAGCGTGAATAACGCGAAGGCTAAAACCACGACGCCTGACGCGGCCAACAGAATTTTATGACTGAACTTGAGATTCATTTCATCGACTTCTTTTGCCAAAGGGGGTGAGCGTGCCGAGTGGAACATTCCATGTAACGGGATAGGCGGGCTCTACGGTCGCTCTATTTCGGTGCACGCATGGCTCGTCAGGGTTTCGGCCAACCTTCGACAAATCTTAGGAATTTGTGAGAAGCATCTTCTTTTAGCGTAGGAAACCGACAGACGGCTGGTTAGAGGAATTGTTTGTTTTGGGTCGCCCTAAACGACAAAACCCCTGTCTGCGTTAGCAGACAGGGGCTTCGGAATTCAATCTTGACGATGACCTACTCTCACATGGGGAAACCCCACACTACCATCGGCGATGCATCGTTTCACTGCTGAGTTCGGGATGGGATCAGGTGGTTCCAATGCTCTATGGTCGTCAAGAAATTCTGTGTACCAGGTCATTGCGTTAGCAACGTGCCGGTGAAATTCATGAGTTTCTATATAAACAAAACCCCTGTCTGCGTTAGCAAACAGGGGTTCTGGAATTTAATCTTGACGATGACCTACTCTCACATGGGGAAACCCCACACTACCATCGGCGATGCATCGTTTCACTACTGAGTTCGGGATGGGATCAGGTGGTTCCAATGCTCTATGGTCGTCAAGAAATTCGGGTACTGAGTCGTGACCAGTTGGCCTCGCTTCAGCAAATTGGGTATGTGACAGCTGTCGGTGTTTTGTGAGCATCGAACTTTCGGTTCATTGCGTCTTCACACACCGCAATCTGATGCTCGTTAGAGTAGTCAAATTGCTTGGGTGTTATATGGTCAAGCCTCACGGGCAATTAGTATTGGTTAGCTCAACGCCTCACAGCGCTTACACACCCAACCTATCAACGTCGTAGTCTTCGACGGCCCTTCAGGGGACTCAAGGTCCCAGTGAGATCTCATCTTGAGGCTAGTTTCCCGCTTAGATGCTTTCAGCGGTTATCTATTCCGAACATAGCTACCCGGCAATGCCACTGGCGTGACAACCGGAACACCAGAGGTTCGTCCACTCCGGTCCTCTCGTACTAGGAGCAGCCCCTCTCAAATCTCAAACGTCCACGGCAGATAGGGACCGAACTGTCTCACGACGTTCTAAACCCAGCTCGCGTACCACTTTAAATGGCGAACAGCCATACCCTTGGGACCGGCTTCAGCCCCAGGATGTGATGAGCCGACATCGAGGTGCCAAACACCGCCGTCGATATGAACTCTTGGGCGGTATCAGCCTGTTATCCCCGGAGTACCTTTTATCCGTTGAGCGATGGCCCTTCCATACAGAACCACCGGATCACTAAGACCTACTTTCGTACCTGCTCGACGTGTCTGTCTCGCAGTCAAGCGCGCTTTTGCCTTTATACTCTACGACCGATTTCCGACCGGTCTGAGCGCACCTTCGTACTCCTCCGTTACTCTTTAGGAGGAGACCGCCCCAGTCAAACTACCCACCATACACTGTCCTCGATCCGGATAACGGACCTGAGTTAGAACCTCAAAGTTGCCAGGGTGGTATTTCAAGGTTGGCTCCACGCAGACTGGCGTCCACGCTTCAAAGCCTCCCACCTATCCTACACAAGCAAATTCAAAGTCCAGTGCAAAGCTATAGTAAAGGTTCACGGGGTCTTTCCGTCTAGCCGCGGATACACTGCATCTTCACAGCGATTTCAATTTCACTGAGTCTCGGGTGGAGACAGCGCCGCCATCGTTACGCCATTCGTGCAGGTCGGAACTTACCCGACAAGGAATTTCGCTACCTTAGGACCGTTATAGTTACGGCCGCCGTTTACCGGGGCTTCGATCAAGAGCTTCGCGTTAGCTAACCCCATCAATTAACCTTCCGGCACCGGGCAGGCGTCACACCCTATACGTCCACTTTCGTGTTTGCAGAGTGCTGTGTTTTTAATAAACAGTCGCAGCGGCCTGGTATCTTCGACCGGCATGAGCTTACGGAGCAAGTCCTTCACCCTCACCGGCGCACCTTCTCCCGAAGTTACGGTGCCATTTTGCCTAGTTCCTTCACCCGAGTTCTCTCAAGCGCCTTGGTATTCTCTACCCAACCACCTGTGTCGGTTTGGGGTACGGTTCCTGGTTACCTGAAGCTTAGAAGCTTTTCTTGGAAGCATGGCATCAACCACTTCGTCATCTAAAAGATGACTCGTCATCAGCTCTCGGCCTTAGAATCCCGGATTTACCTAAGATTCCAGCCTACCACCTTAAACTTGGACAACCAACGCCAAGCTGGCCTAGCCTTCTCCGTCCCTCCATCGCAATAACCAGAAGTACAGGAATATTAACCTGTTTTCCATCGACTACGCTTTTCAGCCTCGCCTTAGGGACCGACTAACCCTGCGTCGATTAACGTTGCGCAGGAAACCTTGGTCTTTCGGCGTGGGTGTTTTTCACACCCATTGTCGTTACTCATGTCAGCATTCGCACTTCTGATACCTCCAGCAAGCTTCTCAACTCACCTTCACAGGCTTACAGAACGCTCCTCTACCGCATCACTTACGTGATACCCGTAGCTTCGGTGTATGGTTTGAGCCCCGTTACATCTTCCGCGCAGGCCGACTCGACTAGTGAGCTATTACGCTTTCTTTAAAGGGTGGCTGCTTCTAAGCCAACCTCCTAGCTGTCTAAGCCTTCCCACATCGTTTCCCACTTAACCATAACTTTGGGACCTTAGCTGACGGTCTGGGTTGTTTCCCTTTTCACGACGGACGTTAGCACCCGCCGTGTGTCTCCCATGCTCGGCACTTGTAGGTATTCGGAGTTTGCATCGGTTTGGTAAGTCGGGATGACCCCCTAGCCGAAACAGTGCTCTACCCCCTACAGTGATACATGAGGCGCTACCTAAATAGCTTTCGAGGAGAACCAGCTATCTCCGAGCTTGATTAGCCTTTCACTCCGATCCACAGGTCATCCGCTAACTTTTCAACGGTAGTCGGTTCGGTCCTCCAGTTAGTGTTACCCAACCTTCAACCTGCCCATGGATAGATCGCCCGGTTTCGGGTCTATTCCCAGCGACTAGACGCCCTATTAAGACTCGCTTTCGCTACGCCTCCCCTATTCGGTTAAGCTCGCCACTGAAAATAAGTCGCTGACCCATTATACAAAAGGTACGCAGTCACCCAACAAAGTGGGCTCCCACTGCTTGTACGCATACGGTTTCAGGATCTATTTCACTCCCCTCTCCGGGGTTCTTTTCGCCTTTCCCTCACGGTACTAGTTCACTATCGGTCAGTCAGTAGTATTTAGCCTTGGAGGATGGTCCCCCCATATTCAGACAAAGTTTCTCGTGCTCCGTCCTACTCGATTTCATGACTAAGAGATTTTCGCGTACAGGGCTATCACCCACTATGGCCGCACTTTCCAGAGCGTTCCGCTAATCTCAAAGCCACTTAAGGGCTAGTCCCCGTTCGCTCGCCACTACTAAGGGAATCTCGGTTGATTTCTTTTCCTCAGGGTACTTAGATGTTTCAGTTCCCCTGGTTCGCCTCTTGCACCTATGTATTCAGTACAAGATAACCATCTTATGATGGCTGGGTTCCCCCATTCAGACATCTCCGGATCAAAGTCTGTTTGCCGACTCCCCGAAGCTTTTCGCAGGCTACCACGTCTTTCATCGCCTCTGACTGCCAAGGCATCCACCGTATGCGCTTCTTCACTTGACCATATAACCCCAAGCAATCTGGTTATACTGTGAAGACAACATTCGCCGAAAATTCGAATTTCTCAATTAAGAGAACTCACAAATTTTACCTTAGCCTGATCCGTTACCAGTGAAAGTAACGTTCAGTCTATCTTTCTATCACATACCCAAATTTTTAAAGAACGATCTAATCAAAGACTAGAAATCAACATTCACCATCACACTGATGGAATGCTCATTTCTAAGCTTTATACAAACAGAAGCAGTAGTGGTGGAGCCAAACGGGATCGAACCGTTGACCTCCTGCGTGCAAGGCAGGCGCTCTCCCAGCTGAGCTATGGCCCCGTATTTCTACAGGCGTTTCCCACACAAAATTGGTGGGTCTGGGCAGATTCGAACTGCCGACCTCACCCTTATCAGGGGTGCGCTCTAACCAACTGAGCTACAGACCCAATTTCGGGCTGCTTCTTTATCGTCTTCTTCAATGAATCAAGCAATTCGTGTGGGAACTTATGGAGCAGCTGATGTCGTCGATTAAGGAGGTGATCCAGCCGCAGGTTCCCCTACGGCTACCTTGTTACGACTTCACCCCAGTCATGAATCACACCGTGGTAACCGTCCTCCCGAAGGTTAGACTAGCTACTTCTGGTGCAACCCACTCCCATGGTGTGACGGGCGGTGTGTACAAGGCCCGGGAACGTATTCACCGCGACATTCTGATTCGCGATTACTAGCGATTCCGACTTCACGCAGTCGAGTTGCAGACTGCGATCCGGACTACGATCGGTTTTCTGGGATTAGCTCCACCTCGCGGCTTGGCAACCCTCTGTACCGACCATTGTAGCACGTGTGTAGCCCAGGCCGTAAGGGCCATGATGACTTGACGTCATCCCCACCTTCCTCCGGTTTGTCACCGGCAGTCTCCTTAGAGTGCCCACCATAACGTGCTGGTAACTAAGGACAAGGGTTGCGCTCGTTACGGGACTTAACCCAACATCTCACGACACGAGCTGACGACAGCCATGCAGCACCTGTCTCAATGTTCCCGAAGGCACCAATCTATCTCTAGAAAGTTCATTGGATGTCAAGGCCTGGTAAGGTTCTTCGCGTTGCTTCGAATTAAACCACATGCTCCACCGCTTGTGCGGGCCCCCGTCAATTCATTTGAGTTTTAACCTTGCGGCCGTACTCCCCAGGCGGTCAACTTAATGCGTTAGCTGCGCCACTAAGAGCTCAAGGCTCCCAACGGCTAGTTGACATCGTTTACGGCGTGGACTACCAGGGTATCTAATCCTGTTTGCTCCCCACGCTTTCGCACCTCAGTGTCAGTATCAGTCCAGGTGGTCGCCTTCGCCACTGGTGTTCCTTCCTATATCTACGCATTTCACCGCTACACAGGAAATTCCACCACCCTCTACCATACTCTAGTCAGTCAGTTTTGAATGCAGTTCCCAGGTTGAGCCCGGGGATTTCACATCCAACTTAACAAACCACCTACGCGCGCTTTACGCCCAGTAATTCCGATTAACGCTTGCACCCTCTGTATTACCGCGGCTGCTGGCACAGAGTTAGCCGGTGCTTATTCTGTCGGTAACGTCAAAATTGCAGAGTATTAATCTACAACCCTTCCTCCCAACTTAAAGTGCTTTACAATCCGAAGACCTTCTTCACACACGCGGCATGGCTGGATCAGGCTTTCGCCCATTGTCCAATATTCCCCACTGCTGCCTCCCGTAGGAGTCTGGACCGTGTCTCAGTTCCAGTGTGACTGATCATCCTCTCAGACCAGTTACGGATCGTCGCCTTGGTGAGCCATTACCCCACCAACTAGCTAATCCGACCTAGGCTCATCTGATAGCGCAAGGCCCGAAGGTCCCCTGCTTTCTCCCGTAGGACGTATGCGGTATTAGCGTCCGTTTCCGAACGTTATCCCCCACTACCAGGCAGATTCCTAGGCATTACTCACCCGTCCGCCGCTCTCAAGAGAAGCAAGCTTCTCTCTACCGCTCGACTTGCATGTGTTAGGCCTGCCGCCAGCGTTCAATCTGAGCCATGATCAAACTCTTCAGTTCAAACATCTTTGGGTTTTTAAGAAACCCTAAACTTGGCTCAGCAATCGTTGGTTACATCTTTGATTTCTCGCGGAGTAACTTGTGATGCTGATAATCTTGTTGACTATCAGTCTGACCCCACAAGCACCCACACGAATTGCTTGATTCAGTTGTTAAAGAGCGGTTGGTTAAGAGCTTTCGTCTCAACCGAGGCGCGCATTCTACAGCAGCCTCATTTGCTGTCAAGTGATTATTTTCAGAAGCTTTCGAAGATTTCTTCAACAACTTCAACCACTTGCGCTTAAGATCTCTCCGAAGCGGGAGGCGAATTCTACAGCGTTACACGCTGCTGTCAACACCTCTTTTTCAACTTCCTTTTGGCTTCGATGAACTGAAGCAACTTGCTGCCGAAAACTTCATAACTCTTTGTTTACCAAGGAGTTTTCCGTTTCGACTGCGCCGGAAGTGGGGCGAATTATAGGCTCCCAGAATCTGCCGTCAACAGTTAATTTTGCCTTTCTATCAATAAGTTAGGATTGATTAAAAAACGAGCACACTCTAGAAGAACATTCTTTGTACTTCTATATAGAAGGAATCACTCAGATAACACCGGTCGCCTTCAACGCAGCCACGTTAGCTGCACTCAACCCCAGAACCCCCTGTAACACTTGAAGCGTATGCTCCCCCAATAAAGGAGGCGCGCTACGGTACTCCACAGGCGTCTTGGACAACCGTATGGGGCTGGCAACCTGAGGCACCATCCCCGCCAGCGCATGAGGCAGCTCCATTGCCAAGCCCCGCGCCTTGACCTGAGGATCAGCGAATACCTGCGCCAGATCATTGATCGGTCCGCACGGCACGCCCACTCGCTCCAACCCTGCCACCCATTCAGCAGTCGTCTTGAAGACCGTAGCCTGGCGGATCAATGGAATAAGCACCGCTCGATTGGCCACTCGAACCTTGTTGGTGGAGAAACGCGGGTCATCCGCCCACTGTGGCTGCCCAGCGACTTCGGCGAATTTACGGAATTGGCTGTCATTACCCACGGTAAGAATGAAATCCCCATCGGCTGTGGGAAAGTCCTGATAGGGCACTATATTAGGATGGGCGTTCCCCAGGCGCTTCGGCGATGCTCCGGTTGTGAGGTAATTCATCGCCTGGTTAGCGAGGCAAGCCACCTGCACATCCAGCAGCGCCATATCGATATGCTGCCCACCACCATCGTGATCGCGATGCGCCAGCGCCGCCAGGATCGCCACGGTCGAATAAAGCCCTGTCAGGATGTCCGTCAGCGCAACACCAACCTTGACCGGCCCGGCACCCTCATCCCCCTCAGGCCTGCCCGTCAAACTCATGAGTCCACCCAGCCCCTGGATCATGAAGTCGTAGCCGGCACGCGCTGCATAGGGCCCCGTCTGGCCAAACCCCGTGATTGAGCAATAGATCAGCTCCGGGTTGGCCTCCTTGAGCGATTCATAATCCAGGCCATAGGCTGCAAGCCCCCCGACCTTGAAGTTCTCGATCAAGATGTCCGACTTGGCAGCCAGATCGCGCACCAACTTTTGCCCCTCCGGTCGTGTAAAGTCGATAGTCACCGACTCTTTATTGCGGTTAGCCGAAAGGTAATACGCTGCCTCACTGGTGTTCTCGCCATCAGCATCTTTCAGGAAGGGCGGCCCCCAGGCACGCGTGTCATCACCACTGCCCGGCCTTTCGACCTTGATCACCTCGGCCCCAAGGTCTGCAAGGATCTGCCCGGACCAGGGGCCCGCCAGTACTCGCGATAAATCCAGTACCCGCAGATGCGAAAGCGCGCCCATGCCCATGCTCCTATTAATAGAACGCCTGAAGACCGGTTTGCGCACGCCCCAGAATCAAGGCATGCACGTCATGGGTCCCCTCGTAGGTATTGACCACCTCCAGGTTGACCAGGTGGCGCGCCACTCCGAACTCATCGGAAATGCCGTTGCCACCCAGCATGTCCCGGGCCATGCGTGCGATGTCCAGGGACTTGCCACACGAGTTACGCTTCATGATTGAGGTAATTTCAACCGCCGCCGTACCTTCGTCTTTCATTCGGCCCAGACGCAGGCAACCTTGAAGAGCCAGGGTGATCTCGGTCTGCATATCGGCCAGCTTCTTCTGGATCAACTGCGTGGCGGCTAATGGCCGACCAAACTGCTGACGATCAAGGGTGTACTGACGCGCCGTGTGCCAGCAGAATTCCGCAGCCCCCAGCGCCCCCCAGGAAATCCCGTACCGTGCCGAATTAAGACAAGTAAAAGGACCTTTCAACCCACGCACGTCCGGGAAGATGTTCTCTTCTGGCACGAATACGTTATCCATGACGATTTCACCGGTGATGGAGGCGCGTAGGCCGACCTTGCCGTGAATCGCCGGTGCACTCAGGCCTTTCCAACCCTTCTCCAGGACGAAGCCACGGATATCGCCGGCATCATCTTTACCCCACACCACAAACACATCCGCGATCGGACTGTTGGTAATCCACATCTTCGCGCCGGTCAGGCTATAGCCGCCATCCACTTTGCGCGCCCGGGTAATCATCGCGCCCGGATCGGAGCCGTGGTTAGGTTCGGTCAGACCAAAACAGCCGATCCATTCGCCAGAAGCAAGCTTAGGCAGGTACTTCTGTTTCTGCGCCTCAGTGCCAAATTCATTGATCGGCACCATGACCAGTGACGACTGCACGCTCATCATCGAGCGATAGCCAGAGTCGACACGCTCCACTTCACGCGCAATCAACCCATAGCTGACGTAGTTCAAGCCACTGCCGCCGTACTGCTCGGGAATCATCGCGCCCAGCAAACCGGTTTCCCCCATCTCGCGGAAGATCGCCGGGTCAGTCTTTTCATGACGGAAGGCTTCAAGCACACGCGGGGCCAACTTGTCCTGAGCAAATTGCTCAGCGCTGTCGCGCACCATGCGCTCTTCTTCGGTGAGCTGTTGATCCAGCAGCAGTGGATCGATCCAGTTGAAGCTTGCCTTGCCAGCCATGAATAAGTCCTC
This sequence comes from Pseudomonas khavaziana, assembly GCF_036704165.1. Classification (NCBI taxonomy): domain Bacteria; kingdom Pseudomonadati; phylum Pseudomonadota; class Gammaproteobacteria; order Pseudomonadales; family Pseudomonadaceae; genus Pseudomonas; species Pseudomonas khavaziana. The sequence continues at coordinate 333,959 of NZ_CP129946.1, read as the reverse complement.
GCGCAAAACATCAGAAGTCGTGGATGCAGACTAGGCCGGGTCGGCCTACAGGGCAAACGAGGTTTGCGCATAGGCTTGTGCTAATTTGTCACTTCGTAACACTCAACCAGGCCAGAAACGCGCTTTATCTGTGAGGGCAATGTACATGCGCAGAAAGATTCCCAGCACCACCGCGCTGATAAGCTTTGAAGCAGCAGCCCGTCACGAGAGCTTTACCAAGGCGGCGCAGGAGCTTTCGATCACTCAGGGCGCCATTTGCCGGCAGATTGCCAGCCTTGAGGAGTTTTTAAGTGTCGAACTGTTTCGCCGCTCACGGCGCGGTGTGAAATTGACGGAGGCAGGGCTGTCTTATAGCCGCAGAGTGGCAACACAGCTAGACGCCGTAGAGCGAGACACCTTATCCGTCATGGGCCAGCAAGGGGCCAATGTCATCGAACTGGCAGTGGTGCCGACTTTCGGTACGCAATGGCTGATCCCGCGCCTCAAAGACTTTCAACGTCAGCACCCGGAAGTAACGGTCAACCTGACCAATCGCACGCGCCCCTTCCTCTTCGCCGACACAGAGTTCGACGCTGCGATCTACTTCGGCGATGCCGATTGGTCCGGTACAGAGTCCCATAGACTGATGGGCGAAAACCCCTTGCCGGTGTGTAGCCCACGCCTACTCGGCGGCCGTACGCATTTCACTCCCCAAGAGGTCGCCGAACTGCCGCTACTGCAACAGACCACGCGTCCTTATGCCTGGCGCCAATGGTTCAACGCCCAGCAACTGAACATTCCTCGCGACATGACAGGCCCCAGATACGAGCTATTCTCGATGTTGTCCCAAGCAGCCATGCATGACATGGGCATTGCGCTGATTCCTCCCTTTTTCATCCAGCGGGAGCTGAAGGAGCAGCAACTGGTCATCGCCAGTACCGAAGCGCTGAACAGCGAAAAGGCTTATTACCTGATGATTCCCGACAAGAAGGTCGAATCAGCCTCATTACACGCTTTCAGGGATTGGCTGATCGACCAATCACAGCGCTACAGTCCCAGCACTTGAACGAAACAATTCAAATTATTGACCCTGTAGTCAGATTATTTTCAATCCTACAGATATAAATATATGTCGCATTTGAGCAGACTGTACCCATTTGCTTAAAATACGGCTCCAAGCCATGATTTTCATGGCTTTGAGCGACACTAACCAGCCAATAACCGACTATTCACGCCAAAGATGGAAAAATCAGCTAAAAACAGCTACGGCCCTTTAATTACTTGTATTTAATGAGGTTATTCCATGGCATTGCGACAATCAGTCACAGGGTGACTTGTAGTTAATTTTTCGTCACCCGTCATAATCCCTTGAAGGCCGTAAAGTTCGCCTGCAAAATGCCGCGCCCCGCTGTCATTTCAGCGGGATCGTGCTGATCGGCCGCCCCAGATGCGCCACTCGCGGTGCACTGGCCTTTTTACAAAAAGATCAAAAGCAAAAAGATCATGCAGGAGATTTGACGTGCACATTGGTGTTCTTCTCGAAACCCAGACCGGTGAAACGCGGGTGGCTGCCACCCCGGAAACCATCAAGAAGCTGATCGGCCAGGGCCATCAGGTCACTGTGCAAAGCGGCGCCGGCATTAACGCCAGCATCGTCGACAGTGCCTATGAAACGGCAGGCGCAACCATTGGCGGCGCCAACGATGTATTTGGCGCCGAGCTGATACTCAAGGTGGTTGCCCCCAGCGACAGCGAACTGGCGCTGATTAAAAGTGGCACCGTGTTGGTGGGCATGCTCAATCCGTTCAGCAACGAAATCATCGCCAAGCTCGCAGAGCGCGGCATCACCGCCTTCGCCCTCGAAGCCGCGCCGCGCACTTCACGGGCCCAAAGTCTTGACGTGCTGTCGTCGCAAGCCAACATCGCCGGTTACAAGGCCGTGTTGCTGGCCGCTCATCACTACCCGCGCTTCATGCCGATGCTGATGACCGCCGCCGGCACTGTAAAAGCTGCGCGCGTGTTGATCCTCGGCGCCGGTGTTGCGGGGCTGCAGGCCATCGCCACGGCGAAACGCCTGGGTGCGGTGATCGAGGCGTCCGACGTACGCCCGGCGGTTAAAGAGCAGATCGAATCCCTCGGCGCGAAATTTGTCGACGTACCTTACGAAACCGATGAAGAGCGTGAATGCGCTGTCGGTGTCGGTGGTTACGCACGCCCGATGCCGACCAGCTGGATGCAGCGCCAGGCCCTGGCCGTACACGAGCGCGCCAAGCAGGCCGACATCGTTATCACCACAGCGTTGATCCCAGGCCGAAAGGCTCCAACCCTGCTGAGCGCCGATACCGTGGCGCAAATGAAGCCCGGTTCGGTAGTCATCGACCTCGCCGCTGCCCAAGGCGGCAACTGCCCGCTGACAGTCGCCGACCAAGTGGTGGTGGAAAACGGCGTGATCATCTGCGGCCCGACCAACCTGGCGGGCGCTGTCGCCGCCGACGCGTCGGCCTTGTATGCACGCAACCTGCTGGACTTCCTTAAGCTGGTCTTTACCAAGGAAGGGCAGTTTGAAATCAACCTCGAAGACGACATCGTCGCCGCGTGCCTGATGTGCCGCGACGGCCAAGTCATCCGCAAAAACGCCTAAGCAGGGATTCAGACGATGGAAGAGCTTATCTCCCCCGGTATCTACAACCTGATCATCTTTGTGCTGGCGATTTATGTCGGTTATCACGTGGTCTGGAACGTAACACCCGCGCTGCACACGCCTTTGATGGCAGTGACAAACGCAATTTCCGCAATCGTGATTGTGGGCGCCATGCTGGCCGCCGCACTCACCGTGACGCCGCTGGGCAAGACCATGGGCACCCTGGCGGTAGCCTTGGCGGCGGTTAACGTATTCGGTGGTTTCCTTGTTACGCGTAGGATGCTTGAGATGTTCAAGAAGAAAGCGCCCAAAGCTGTGAAAGAAGAGGTGCAGAAGTAATGAGCATGAATCTGGTGACGACGCTCTACCTGATCGCGTCGATCTGTTTCATCCAGGCCCTCAAGGGTCTCTCGCATCCGACCACTTCGCGGCGCGGCAACCTGTTCGGCATGCTCGGCATGGCGCTGGCGGTACTCACCACCGTCGGCCTCATCTATAAGCTGGGGGCTGAACTGGCGACTGCCGGTATCGGCTACGTAATCGTCGGCCTGCTGGTTGGCGGTACCGCCGGCTCGATCATGGCCAAGCGCGTAGAAATGACCAAGATGCCGGAGCTGGTGGCGTTCATGCACAGCATGATCGGCCTGGCCGCGGTGTTTATCGCGATTGCTGCGGTGGTCGAGCCGCAATCCCTGGGCATCGTCAAGCACCTGGGCGACTCGATCCCTGCCGGTAACCGCCTGGAGCTGTTCCTCGGTGCCGCCATCGGTGCTATCACCTTCTCCGGTTCGGTGATCGCGTTCGGTAAGCTGTCGGGCAAGTACAAGTTCCGTCTGTTCCAAGGCGCACCAGTACAGTTCGGCGGGCAACATAAACTCAACCTGGTGCTCGGCCTGGCAACCCTTGGCCTGGGCCTGGCGTTCATGTTCACCGGCAACCTCACCGCCTTCGCGCTGATGCTGGTCCTGGCCTTCGTGCTGGGTGTGCTGATCATCATCCCGATTGGTGGCGCTGATATGCCGGTGGTGGTGTCGATGCTTAACAGCTATTCCGGCTGGGCAGCGGCGGGCATTGGCTTCTCGCTGAACAACTCGATGCTGATCATCGCCGGCTCCTTGGTGGGCTCCAGCGGCGCAATCCTGTCGTACATCATGTGCAAGGCGATGAACCGCTCCTTCTTCAATGTGTTGCTGGGCGGTTTCGGCAATACAGCGGATGCCGGCGCGGCAGCCGGCTCCAAGGAAGCGCGTCCGGTGAAGTCCGGTTCGGCCGACGACGCCACCTTCCTGCTGACCAATGCCGACACGGTGATCATCGTGCCGGGCTATGGCTTGGCAGTCGCACGGGCCCAACACGCGCTAAAAGAGCTGACCGAAAAGCTCACTCACCGCGGGGTCACTGTGAAGTACGCGATTCACCCCGTGGCGGGCCGTATGCCTGGGCATATGAACGTACTGCTGGCCGAGGCAGAAGTGCCTTACGACCAGGTGTTCGAGATGGAAGACATCAACTCCGAGTTCGGCCAGGCCGACGTGGTGCTGGTGCTGGGCGCCAACGATGTGGTCAACCCGGCTGCGAAGAACGATCCGAACTCGCCGATTGCCGGCATGCCGATCCTCGAAGCGTTCAAGGCCAAGACCATCATCGTTAACAAGCGCTCGATGGCCAGCGGTTACGCGGGCCTGGATAACGAGTTGTTCTATCTGGACAAGACCATGATGGTCTTCGGCGATGCCAAGAAGGTCATCGAAGACATGGTCAAGGCCGTCGAATAACACTGCGCCAGCGCAATACTCCAAACCCTGGCCTCACGTAGGCTGGGGTTTTTTCGTTCCCATGCTCAGCGTGGGAATGCAGTCAGGGATGCTCCGCGTCCCGCTTTGCACATTCACCTGAAACCCGACCAAAGGCTCTAAATCGCTATCTGGCATTCGACCATGGTAGCGGGCCGAAACTTTTTGAAATCACTACACTGCCCACCTTGCTTCCGCAGCCTGAGATAACAATTCATGTACCGTGATCGTATCCGCTTGCCTTCGTTGTTGAACAAGGTCATGAGCGCGGCAGAAGCCGCCGCACTGATCGAGGACGGCATGACCGTCGGCATGAGCGGCTTCACCCGCGCGGGTGAAGCCAAGGCCGTCCCCCACGCCCTGGCCGAACGCGCCAAGACTTCGCCTCTGAAAATCACCCTGATGACCGGCGCCAGCCTGGGCAATGACCTGGACAAGCAACTGACCGAAGCCGGCGTGCTGTCGCGACGCATGCCATTCCAGGTCGACAGCACCCTGCGCAAGGCGATCAACGCCGGCGAAGTCATGTTTATCGACCAACACCTGTCGGAAACCGTCGAGCAGCTGCGCAACAACCAGCTCAAACTGCCGGACATTGCGGTGATTGAAGCCGTCGCGATCACTGAGCAAGGGCACATCGTGCCCACCACCTCCGTAGGCAACTCGGCCAGTTTCGCGATTTTTGCCAAGCAGGTAATCGTCGAGATCAACCTGGCGCACAACCCGAACCTGGAAGGGTTGCATGACATCTATATCCCGACCTACCGGCCAACCCGTACGCCGATCCCGTTGGTGAAGGTCGACGACCGCATTGGCAGCACCGCAATTCCGATCCCGCCGGAGAAGATCGTCGCCATCGTGATCACCAACCAGGCCGACTCCGCCTCCACGGTCACGCCGCCTGACAGCGACACTCAAGGCATTGCCAACCATCTGATCAACTTCCTCAAGCAAGAAGTGGACGCCGGGCGCATGACCAACAAGCTCGGCCCGCTGCAGGCGGGGATCGGCAACATTGCCAACGCGGTGATGTGCGGCTTGATCGACTCGCCGTTCGAAGACCTGACCATGTACTCAGAAGTGCTGCAGGATTCCACGTTCGACCTGATCGACGCGGGCAAGCTGAGCTTCGCCTCCGGCAGTTCGATCACCCTGTCAGAGCGACGCAACGCCGACGTGTTCGGCAACCTGGAGCACTACAAGGACAAACTGGTGCTGCGCCCGCAGGAAATCTCCAACCACCCTGAAGTGGTGCGGCGACTGGGCATCATCGGTATCAACACCGCGCTGGAGTTCGATATCTACGGCAACGTCAATTCCACGCATGTGTGCGGCACGCGAATGATGAATGGCATTGGCGGCTCCGGTGACTTCGCACGCAACGCGCACCTGGCGATCTTCGTCACAAAATCGATTGCCAAGGGCGGCGCGATTTCCAGCGTGGTACCAATGGTCAGTCATGTGGACCACACCGAGCATGACGTAGACATTCTCGTCACCGAGGTGGGCCTCGCCGATCTGCGTGGCTTGGCACCACGGGAGCGCGCCCGCGTGATCATCGACAACTGTGTGCATCCGGCCTACCGCGACGCGCTCAATACCTACTTTGAGGCCGCGTGCGCCATCGGCGGGCACACGCCGCACATCCTGCGTGAAGCCCTCAGTTGGCACATCAGCCTTGAAGAGACCGGTCATATGCTCAAGGCTTGATCGATACAGATCCGGGCTGATGCAAATACAGTTTCATCAGCTCGGAGATCCAACCGACGCCCTCGTGAAAAACTGTACTACTGTACTGGTCAATTCCTACTGAAATATCCCACGTCCTTCCTCAAAAACACCCATTTCGCACTCTTAAGGTGCAGACAGGTACAGTTGCCCCATTTTCGTACCGTACAGCCTGATTAAACAGTTAACTGGCCTCTCACAATACAAGTGAACTGTATCTAGAGAGTCTTGCGCCGGAGGAGGATCATTGGCATCAGTTAAACCACTACCTAATCCCGCCACAAGCGGAAGGATGTCATCATGGAACGTACACTCAGTTCCGAACTGTTCTTCGAAGATAAAGCTGTAAACACCAACGCTTCCCTGCCTTTGCGCGTTCTCGCCAACCTGATGTTGTGGCAGCGCCGCATCTCCAGCCGCCACCAGTTGGCTCGCCTGGATTCGCGTCTGCTGGCTGACGCCGGTATCAGCGAAGCTCAACGCTACGAAGAGCTGAGCAAGCCGTTCTGGCGCTAATTGGCGCCCGCTGGCCCTGACCCGCCGGGTCCACTGCCAGCACCCAGATTTATGAAACAAAGCCCGCCCCGGGTAACCGGAGGCGGGCTTTGTTGTTTCTGCGATAGGGGCTTGAAACCGCGGGATTTCCGTTTAACTGTACAGTTTTATAAATACAAAAAATGACAAGTACAGTTAATTGCAGGCTTCCGAATAGACAATCGCGAGACTAATATCCACTCACCACGTGGCGAACCTTGTAGAGCGTGCGTCTGATGCTCAACAGTCCCAGTCCGTTTCGCAGTGGCCGCTTCGCGCCACCTTATTATTCGTCTACAGGAGTTTCCCCATGTCCCGTCTTCGCCTGCTGTGCACTGCCGCTGTGTTGACCCTGGCTGCCAATGCCAACGCGAGCAGCTTTATCATGACCACCGACTCGATCGTGGGCGCACTTAAAGCCACCTCCGACGCCAGTTCCGATGCAACCTCTTCCCTGCGCGACAACAAGGTCGTTCAGGCCGCCCGTGACGATGCTGCGAGCTTTGTCGCCAGCGAAGGCGCCATCCGTGGCGTGAAGCTGGAAAGCGCCCTCGCACAGATTCGCCAACAAGCGCCGCAACTGAACACCGCAACCGATGCACAGCTGGCGCAGGCCATCCTGGCGATCTGATCCACGGCAACCAGAAGGGAGCGCCAGCCGCTCCCGGATGCCTGTGCACTGGCTCTCGCCCGGGCATTGCGCTAGCCTTGGCGCTCGCTTTCAGTTGTCGAGTCCCATGGCTTTTTCATACCGCCTGTTGATTGTCCCTATATTGTTTTGCGCCTGCTGGTCACCCTTGGCTTCGGCCCTTGATGTCTCCACCCAGAGCACCGTTGTCAGTGTGTACGCCACCAGCAAGGTGACCTCTGCACCGTTCGACAACAAGTTGGTCGTGGCTGCCAAGGATGATGCTGCCGCTTTCATTGCCACTGCCGGCCAATGGCGGGGCGCACGCCTGGAGTCCGCACTGGATTATCTGCGCCGCACCCAACCAAAACTTCATGCAAGCGACCTTGAACTGGCGCAAGCAATTCTCGTCCAATAATCATCTTTGTATTTGGAGTCACCGCAATGCGTAGCCCGTTGATCGTCGCCGCCCTCGGCCTGCTGTTTTTGGCCGATGTCGCCCAGGCGCAAACCTTGAAGGCCACCAGTAACATCGTCGTGCGTGCTTCGGCGCGCACTATTGATTTCACCTCGGACACCACCACCTCCATCCGCGATTCCAAAATCGTGCGTGAAGCCCACGATGATGCCGCCAGTTTCGTCGCCACCAATGGCGAGATTCGCGGTGCGCAGCTCGAGGCTGCGTTCGACACCCTACGCACCCGCGTACCGCAAGCCCGTGACGCCAGTGACCAGACCCTCGCCGAAGCTATTCTCGCTCTGTGAGGCGTATCAAAGCCTGGCTCCTGGCCGGGGCTGTGCTGCTGTGTGCAACTACAGCCCAGGCCAGCCTGCAATTGCGGCTCAAGACCGATGGCTTGAGCCCGGCTGAACAGCAGGCCAGCCAGGCATTGCTCGATGATGCAATGCGCGCCTTGCCGCCACGCTTCATCGAGCAGTTGGATCGCCGCATCGATGTCGGCTGGACCGACAAGATGCCAGCAAACGCTTACGGCCAAGCCTCTCTTGTGTCCGAACTGGACTTGAACCAAAACCTGCTCGCCAGCCTGACCGACGGCAGCGCCGCCACCCAGAAAACCAATCGCCCCCACGGCACCGTGCGCCGGGAAATGCTAGCCACAGTGCTGCATGAACTGACCCACATCTATGACCGTGCGCGCCTGTGGCCCAAAGATGAACGCGCCCTGATCCAACGCTGCAGCCGCCAGAACAACATCACCGGCTTGATCGGTTTGCCCGACCAATGCCGTGGCCAGAACGACCGTCGCTTTACCCTAAGTGACGATCCGCGCCTGCTGGACCTCGCCGGCTGGCCGCAATACGTCGGCCGCCGCGGCGAACGCGAACAGCACAATAATCAGGTGGTGCGCAGCCCGGATATCTACGAAACCACCAGCCCGTTGGAGTTCGTGGCGGTCAACATCGAGTATTTCCTCCTCGACCCCAGCTACGCCTGCCGACGCCCCGCGCTGTTCCGCTATTACAAGGAACATTTCGGCTGGGCACCACCCGTGCAGGACGCCTGTGCCACGACCTATCCGTTCCTGAACGCCGGCAACGATTTCGCCAAGACGCCCCTGGGCCAGATTGACCCGGAACGGGTGTATGAAATCGATTACCTGCTCGCCGAGGCCAACCAGAATCTGGTCAGCCGCTGGGGCCATAGCATGCTCCGCCTGGTGATTTGCGCCCCAGGTCGCCCGCGTGGCCCGGATTGTCGGCTGGACCTGGACCGACACCTGGTGTTGTCCTACCGCGCCTTCGTCGGTGACGTGCAGTTGTCGAGCTGGGATGGCCTGGTCGGCAAGTACCCGTCGCGGCTGTTCGTACTGCCGCTGGCCCAGGTCATCGACGAATACACCAAGACCGAACTACGTGGCCTGGCGTCGGTGCCGCTGAAGCTCAACCGCCAGGAAATCAACGACACCGTCGAACATGCCGCTGAAATGCACTGGAGCTATGACGGCAACTACTTCTTCATCTCCAACAACTGTGCGGTGGAGAGCCTGAAGCTGTTACGCAGTGGCAGCGCCAACCCGCAATTGACCGGCCTGGACAACATCACCCCCAACGGCTTGCTCGAAGTCCTCAGCGCGCGCGGCCTGGCCGACACCAGCGTGTTGAATGACAAACGCGAGGCACTGCGTCTGGGCTATCACTTCGACTCGTTCCGCGAGCGTTACCAGGCCATGTTCGATGTGCTGCGCAAGCGCCTGCCGATCAAGCAGACCCAGGTCGAAGACTGGTTGGCCCTGGATGCACAAGCGCGTCGCCAGTGGTTCAGCCAGGCCGACCTGCGCACCAGCGCCGCGCTGCTGCTGCTGGAGCAGGCCAGCTATCGCAGGCAGCTGATGCTCGCCCAGGATGAAGTCAAACAGCGCTACCTCAATGCTCGCGAGCTGAAAAACGGCGGAATGGAAAAAGCCAACAATACGTTGCAACAAATCCTCGCCAATAGTGGCTTCCTGAGTCGCCCGGCCGAGCTGCTGGACAGCGGTGGCTATGGCCTGCCGCAGCCTTCGGAAGCCAAGCGCCTGGAATCGGAAAGCGCCGAGCGCCAGAAGCAACTGCAATCGTTGACCGGCGAGCTGGATAAAGAGGTGAGGGCGCTGCTCGATCCGTCCCGCGCTGCCGAGATTGCCGCCAGTGAAGCCAACCTCAAGCAGCTGGGCGAGCATCTGCGTGCGCTGCATAAAGCGGCTGGTGGCCTGGAACTGCCCTAAAGACTTAGCGGTACACACAATCAAATTGTGGGAGGGGGCTTGCTCCCGATAGCCTTGGTTCAGTCAATATCTTCAGTGACTGATACACCGCTATCGGGAGCAAGCCCCCTCCCACATTTTTATCTGCATAAGTCTCATGACCGTGCGTCCCGTCTTTTCCCGGCGAAAGCTGGCTGAAAGCTTCCCCGTCTAGGATCGCCCTCACTGCCGGCAACAGACCGGCTGTTAACAACAACAATGGTGATTCCCGATGTCCGCTCGTACCCGCCTGTTCGCACCCACTCCACCCGTACGCCTCGTGCCTTTCGTTCTGCGCTGACCCTCGATCGGTCTGCCATTCCCTAGCCGCGCTACGCCTGGAGTATCCCTATGCTGACTTTCCTTGGCTTTGCCATGGTCATCACGTTCATGTTCCTGATCATGACCAAGCGCCTGTCCGCGCTGATCGCCCTGATCATCGTGCCCATCCTGTTCGCGTTGTTCGGCGGTTTCGCGCCGAAGATCGGCCCGATGATGCTCGAAGGCATCACCAAGCTCGCGCCGACCGGCGTGATGCTGATGTTCGCCATCCTCTACTTTGCCTTGATGATCGATTCCGGCCTGTTCGACCCGGCCGTGCGCAAGATCCTGAAGATGGTCAAGGGCGACCCGCTGAAGGTCTCGGTCGGCACCGCCGTTCTGGCCTTGGTGGTATCCCTGGACGGTGATGGCGCCACTACCTACATGATCTGCGTCGCCGCCATGCTGCCGCTGTACCAGCGCATCGGCATGAGCCCGCGGATCATGGCCGGCCTGATCATTCTCGCCGGTGGCGTGATGAACATGACCCCTTGGGGTGGCCCGACGGCCCGCGCTGCCAGTGCGTTGCATGTGGACCCTTCGGACATCTTCGTGCCGATGATCCCGGCCATGGCCGCCGGCGTCGTGGCGATCCTGGTGATTGCCTACATGTACGGCAAGCGCGAGCGTGCGCGCCTGGGTGAACTGCACCTGCAAGGCGACGAGATCGACCACAGCGAAATCAGCGTGTCGCAGTTCCCTGACGCTCGCCGCCCGAAGTTGATCTGGTTCAACGGCGCCCTGACCCTGGCGCTGATGTGCACCCTGATCGCCGGCCTGTTGCCGCTGCCAGTGCTGTTCATGGTGGCGTTCAGTATCGCGATGATCGTCAACTACCCGTGCCTGCAACAGCAGAAAGACCGCGTCGCGGCCCACGCGGGCAGCGTATTGGCGGTGGTGGGGCTGATCTTCGCCGCCGGCATTTTCACCGGCATCCTGTCGGGCACCGGCATGGTCGACGCCATGTCCAAGAGTCTGCTGGCGGTCATCCCCGAGGCCATGGGCCCGTACCTGGCGGTGATCACCGCGCTGGTAAGCATGCCGTTCACCTTCTTCATGTCCAACGATGCGTTCTACTACGGCGTGCTGCCGGTACTGGCCGAAGCCGCCAGCCACTACGGTATCACCGCCGTGGAAATGGCCCGTGCGTCGATTGTCGGGCAACCGGTACACTTGCTCAGCCCACTGGTACCCTCGACTTACCTGCTGGTGGCCCTGGCGGGTATAGAGTTCGGCGACCATCAACGCTTCACCCTCAAGTGGGCAGTACTGGTGTGCCTGTGCATAATGTTCGCCGCACTGCTGATGGGGATTTTTCCGCTGTTCAGCACTCTATAATCGTACCGACTCACTCACCGCGCGGCGCTGCAGCTGGCGCGGTATAACATTTGCTCAAAGGAATACACATGGAATGGCTGACCAATCCGGAAATCTGGATTGCCTTCTTCACCCTGACGGCCCTCGAGATCGTCCTGGGCATCGATAACATCATCATGATTTCGATCCTGGTCAGCCGCATGCCCAAGCACATGCAGGCCCGCACCCGGATCTTCGGCCTGGCCCTGGCCATGGTCACCCGCATCCTGTTGCTGCTGTCGATCACCTGGGTCATGCAACTGACCGCCGACCTGTTCGTGGTGTTTGGCCAGGGCATTTCGGGCCGTGACCTGATCCTGTTCTTCGGCGGTCTGTTCCTGCTGTGGAAAAGCTCCCAGGAGATGTACCACGCCCTGGAAGGCGAAGATGAAACCCACGACGAGCCCAAGGGCGCCGGTGGCAAGTTCATCTACACCATCATCCAAATCGCCATCATCGACATCGTGTTCTCCCTGGACTCAGTGATTACCGCAGTCGGTATGGTTTCCCACGTACCGGTCATGGTTGCCGCGATCATCGTTGCGGTATTGGTGATGATGCTGGCCGCCGGCACCATCAGCGAATTCATCGACAAGCACCCGTCGCTGAAAATGCTGGCGCTGTCGTTCCTGCTGGTGGTGGGTACCGTACTGATCGCGGAATCCTTCGATGTGCACGTGCCAAAAGGCTACGTCTACTTCGCCATGGCGTTCTCCCTGGCAGTGGAAGCGGTGAACATCAAGATGCGCACCGCCATGGCCAAAAAGAAAAAACAGCAGGATCCGGTGAAACTGCGCAAGGACATGCCGGGTCAATAAACCCGTACCCGCGATTTCATGCCCCTGTAGGAGCGAGCTTGCTCGCGAAGAACCCAAGGACACCGCGTACATCCAAACAGTCCGCGATTTCGTTGACGTTTTTCGCGAGCAAGCTCGCTCCTACATATGCGATGCTGGCGCAGAGCCCATTCGCCAACTACAGCTTAATTACAAGACGTAGAGCGGCACACGGCAACTTTCCTTCGCTCCTGCTGGAGCGCACCCACACGGGGGGCCGAGCATGCTGACCTTGCTCAATCTGCTTTCCGCCGTGACCCTGCTTATCTGGGGCACGCATATCGTCCGTACCGGCATCCTGCGGGTCTACGGCTCCAATTTGCGCCAAGTCATCGGGCAGAACATGTCCAAGCGCTGGCTGGCCTTTGTCGCCGGTATCGCGGTGACAGCCATGGTGCAAAGCAGTAACGCTACCGCGATGCTGGTGACGTCCTTTGTCGGCCAAGGGCTGATGAGCCTCACGCCGGCCTTGGCCACCATGCTTGGCGCCGACGTCGGTACTGCGTTGATGGCCCGGGTGCTGACTTTCGACTTGTCCTGGCTGTCGCCGCTGCTGATCTTCCTCGGGGTGATTTTCTTCCTGTCGCGCAAACAGACGCGCGCCGGGCAACTGGGCCGGGTCGGCATCGGTTTGGGACTGATCATCCTCGCGCTGCAATTGATCGTCGAAGCCGCCGGGCCGATTACCCATGCCCAGGGTGTCAAAGTCATCTTCGCCTCGCTGACCGGCGATATCTTGCTGGACGCCCTGGTCGGCGCGCTGTTCGCCATGATTTCCTACTCCAGCCTTGCAGCTGTGCTGCTCACGGCAACCCTGGCCGGCGCCGGCGTGATCGGGTTGCATGTGGCTATCGGCCTGGTGATCGGCGCCAACATCGGCAGCGGCGTGCTGGCCTTTCTCAGCACCAGCATGCAGAACACTGCCGGGCGCCAAGTGGCCCTGGGCAGCCTGTTGTACAAATTGATCGGCCTGTTGCTGATCATTCCTGTGCTTGACCCACTCGTCCTCTGGATGGACGGCCTGGACTACAGCGCCCAAGGCATGGTCATCACCTTCCACCTGCTCTACAACGTCACGCGCTGCTTGATTCTGCTGCCCACCATTGGCCCTATGGCGCGGCTGTGTGCCTGGCTGCTGCCCGAGCGCGAAGAAACCAATGGCAAGGCCAAACCACGCCACCTCGACCTGGCCGCGCTCACCACGCCGAGCCTGGCCCTGGCCAACGCCGCGCGAGAAACCCTACGCCTGGGCGACCTGATCGACAATATGCTCACTTCGATGCAAGAGGTCCTGCGCGGCAACCAAACCGCAATTACTCAGGAGATGCGCAGCCTCAGCGATGACGTCGAAGCGCTCTACAGCGCGATCAAACTTTACTTGGCGCAAATGCCCCGTGAAGACCTTAGCGAACACGACAACCGCCGTTGGGCAGAAATCATCGAGCTGTCGATCAACCTGAAACTGGCGGGTGACCTGATCGAGCGCATGCTGCGTAAAGTCCAGCAGCAGAAAACCTCGCAACGCCGGCAATTTTCCGAAGTGGGCCTGGAAGAACTCAGCGGTTTGCACAGCCAGCTGATTTCCAACCTGCGTCTGGGGCTCTCGGTATTCCTCAGTGGCGACCCGGAAAGCGCCCGCCAATTGCTGCGTGAAAAGCGCCGCTTTCGCGCCCAGGAACGTCGCCTCGCCCACGCCCACGTCAGCCGCCTGCAACGCAAGATCGTGCAGAGCCTGGAGACCAGCTCACTGCATCTGGAGCTGATTGCCGACATGAAACGCTTGAATTCGTTATTTTGTAGCAGCGCTTACGTAGTGTTGGAAACATCCGACACTGGCGCACTCTCCACCGAAGATATTGCCGACATCACCCATTCGCCCTGAACGTACGACGGCGTGTGAAGTCAGTTAACAATGGACCTCATTCGCCAGGAAGCTTGTTATGCGTCGCCTGTTACTCGCCTGCCTGCTTATAGGCTCGGCACATACCTTTGCCTTTGACCGCCTGCAAGTCGAGGGCTACACCTTGCCCAACGGCCTGCAACTGCTGCTCAAGCCGGGTACCGAACGCGGGCACGTAGCGATTCGCCTGGTGGTAGGCGTGGGGCTGGATGACTTCGGTTGCGAAGACAAGGAGTTGCCGCACTTGCTTGAACACCTGTTGTTCAGCGGCATTGACGGCGGTGAAGAAGGCGATCTCGAAGACCGCATGCAAGCCCTGGGCGGCGAGTGGAACGCCTACACCAGCAATGCCGATACCACCTTCGTCATCGAGGCCCCCGCGCAAAACCAACGCAAGGTGCTGGACCTGCTGCTGGCCATCCTCACCCGCACGCAACTGACCGACGCCAATATCGATGCGGCCAAGCGGGTGGTCGAACGTGAAGACGGGGGCCATTACTCCCATTTGCAACGCCTGCTGGACCGTCAGGACCTCGGCCACAACGCCAGCAACCAACTGGCCGTCGAACTGGGCCTCAAATGCGCCGAACGCGCCGAGGCCAATCACCTGACTCGCGATCAGTTGGAAGCGGTGCGCAAGAACTGGTACGCGCCGAACAACATGACCCTGATCGTCGTCGGTGACCTCGACAAATTGCTGCCCGCCTACCTGGAGCGCACCTACGGCCAACTCGACCCAGTGGAGCCCAGCGAACATCGGCCGCTTCCGGAAATCCGCCACACCGCCGCCGGCCACCGCGACCTGATCCACGGCTGGGTCGGCGATGGCGCCAAGCTGCACTGGCTGTTCCCCGAGCCGGTACTGGATGACCAGCATGATGAAACCTACGACCTGCTCAAGGATTACCTGGACTGGGCACTGTACCGGCAACTGCGCCTCGAGCACGGCTTGTCCTACGGCCCCTGGACTGAACGCGAAGTGCTCGGCGGCGTCGGCTTCATGAGCCTGAATGCCGACCTCGAACGGGAAAATCTGCCCGAAGCCGAACAGGTGCTGCAAGACCTCAAGGCAAAACTGCTCAAGGACGGTCTGGACCCAATGGTATTTGCCCGCCTGCAACACGCGGCTATCGCACGCCAAGCCTGGGCCGTACAGGGCAACAGCGCACTGGCGGACTATTATTGGAGTGCCTCCGGTGACTACGCCGATGGTCATTTCAGCGACCCGGTCAAACGCATCAAGGCCGTGAGCCTGGCGCAAACCAACCAGGCCATGCGCGAGGTCTTCAAGCAACCGGGTTATTGGCGCATCGAGAAGCCGCTGTTGAGCTATGACGCCCTGACCTGGATCGGCGCGGGCGTACTGGGGCTGATCGCAATAGCGTTGATTGGCGTTCGGCGTTATCGCCAACGGATCGTGGAATGAGGCACCGGACCCAGGGCTAAGACGTTATTCTGTCTGGGATTTTTCATACAAAGACTGCGAACCGCCGAATGCCAAACCTGACCCACTTAATCCAGCGCATCCTCGAGCTGATGAAGCGCTACCCAGGGGTGATTGCACTCGGCGGTTTCATCTCGGGAGTGGGCAGCTTCATCCTGGTGGACCGCCAGCAAGGCATGGCCAGCTGGATTGCGGTCATCATGCTGGTGAGCTGGCTGTGGCTGATGCTGGAAAACAGCTTCACACAGCTTTTCACCAAGCTCTTCAAGCGCGAAATCCCTGAACCACTGCTGCGCTACGCCACCCAGATGATCCACCAGGAAAGTCTGTTTTTCGTACTGCCGTTCTTCTTCATCACCACAGCCTGGAACAGCGGCCAATCGGTGTTTACCGGCCTGCTCGGCGCGGCCGCGCTGGTGTCGATCATCGACCCGCTGTACTACAAATGGCTGGCACCCAAGCGTTCGCTGTTCCTGGCGCTGCATACTCTGACTCTATTCGCCGCATTGCTCACTGCGCTGCCGATCATCCTGCATCTGACCACTGCCGAGAGCTACAAACTGGCGCTGGGCGTGGCGATGGCCCTGTCGATTCCCAGCCTGGCCGTCAGCCTGCCGCTGCGCAGTCTCAAAGGCTGGGCGATGCTGCTGGGCGTCACCGCTGCCATTGGCTGCGCCGGCTGGTTCCTGCGCAGCTGGGTGCCGCCCGCCACCCTGTGGATGACCGAAGTGGCGATCAGCACCCAGCTGCAAGACCGCACACCCGGCGATCACCTCAAGGAAGTCACTGCCGCCCAGTTGCGCAGTGGGGGGCTGTACGCCTACACCGCGATCAATGCACCACGCGGGCTGGATGAGCGGATCTACCATGTGTGGAAATTCAACGGCCAGGAAGTCGACCGTATTGCCCTGGATATCCATGGCGGTCGCAAGGAAGGCTACCGCGCCTGGACCCACAAGCAGAATTTCCCGGGTGACTCAGCAGGGCGCTGGCAGGTCCAGGTGCTGACCGAAGACGGGCAAGTCATCGGTGTATTGCGCTTCAAGGTGATAGACACAGCACAAGCGGACAACCCAAAGTAGGCGAGTGTGTGCTATTACGTAGCCATTGTGGATAGCCATACAAGCTCGGAGCTTATGACCACTCGTACGACGGCCGGCGCGGCCCACCTTGATACGTCCATCACTCCACCTTTGCTCCGGATTACCGGCGACTGGACGCTTGCCCACTACACCACGCTGAAGAAGCTGTCGCACAAGCTCGACGGTCAATATGACGCTGGTGCACATATCGACCTCAATGGCCTCGGCGCATTGGATACCGCCGGCGCCTCGCTGCTGGTGGAGCTGCTGGGGTCAGCGCGTATCGAACACTCCGCCGAGCAGACCGATTGTAGCCTGTCAGCCGCAGACCGCGCATTGCTCAAGACGGTCTACCGCTCCCTGAATGATTTCTGCGTGCCGATCAAAGAGCCGGAAGAGGCTGTCGGCATCCAAGTCCTGGCGCGCATCGGCCGTGCCGTGGACACCGTCTGGCAAGACGCGATGAAGCTGCTGGGCTTTATCGGCCTGATCCTCGAAACCTTCGCCCGTGGCATCTTGCGGCCCAAGCGCTGGCGCCTGACGCCGATGGTCGCGCATATCGAACAGACCGGCCTCGACGCAGCGCCTATCGTGGCTTTGCTGACCTTCCTGGTCGGCGCGGTGGTGGCGTTTCTCGGCGCCACGGTGCTCAAGAGCTTCGGCGCGACGATTTTTACCGTGGATTTGGTGGCGTTCTCCTTCCTGCGGGAGTTCGGCGTATTGCTCACTGCAATCCTGATTGCTGGCCGTACCGCCAGTGCGTTCACCGCGCAAATCGGCTCAATGAAGGCCAACGAAGAAATCGACGCCATCCGTACCTTGGGCCTGGACCCCATGGAGCTGTTGGTATTGCCACGGGTCCTGGCGCTGCTGGTGGCGCTGCCGATGCTGACCTTCCTGGCGATGCTCTCGGGGATCGTCGGCGGTGGCGTGGTGTGTGCGGTGGCCCTGGATATTTCACCGGCGATGTTCCTCTCGCTGCTGCAATCGGACATTGGCGTTCAACATTTTCTGGTAGGCATGGTGAAGGCGCCTATTTTCGCCTTCCTGATCGCGGCCATTGGCTGCCTGGAAGGCTTCAAGGTCAGCGGCAGCGCCGAATCCGTCGGCGCGCACACCACTTCCAGCGTGGTGCAATCGATCTTTGTGGTGATCGTGCTGGATGCGGTCGCCGCGATGTTCTTCATGGAGATGGGCTGGTGAGTCGTCTACACCGTGCGCCCACTGAGGCGGTGATTGAAGTGCGCGGCTTGTGCAACCGCTTTGGCAGTCAGAGTGTGCATGAGAACCTCGACCTGGATTTGTACAAGGGCGAAATCCTGGCGGTGGTCGGCGGCTCCGGCAGCGGCAAGTCCGTGCTGTTGCGCAGCATCGTCGGCCTGCGGCGCCCCAGTGAAGGTGAAGTGCGGGTGTTCGGCAAGAACCTGCCGAGCCTGCCTGAGCATGAACGCTCGCTGGTGGAGCGGCGCTTTGGCGTGCTGTTCCAGAAGGGTGCGCTGTTTTCCTCGCTGACTGTCACCGAGAACGTCGCCCTGCCGTTGATTGAACACGCCGGCCTCAGCCGCGCCGACGCCGAGCACTTGGCGGCGGTCAAGCTGGCGCTGGCCGGGTTGCCACTGTCGGCGGCCGACAAATACCCGGCCTCATTGTCCGGCGGCATGATCAAGCGCGCGGCCCTGGCCCGTGCGCTGGCATTGGACCCGGACATCCTGTTCCTCGATGAACCCACCGCTGGTCTCGATCCGATTGGCGCCGCGCAGTTCGACCAACTGATCCTGACCCTGCGCGATGCGTTGGGCTTGAGTGTTTTCCTGGTCACCCATGACTTGGACACGCTGTACACCATCACCGACCGCGTGGCGGTGCTGGCGCAGAAGAAAGTGCTGGTGGCCGACGCCATCGATGTCGTTTCGGAAACCGACGACGCCTGGATTCACGAATATTTCCACGGCCCCCGGGGCCGCGCGGCATTGGATGCCGCTCAATCGCTCAACGAGGTATGACATGGAAACCCGAGCCCATCATGTGATGATCGGACTGTTCAGCGTAATAGTGGTGGTCGGCGCGATGCTGTTTGGCCTGTGGCTGGCCAAGTCCAGCGTCGACAGCGCCTTTCAGGATTACGAAGTGATCTTCAACGAAGCGGTCAGCGGCCTGTCCCAGGGCAGCGCGGTGCAGTACAGCGGGATCAAGGTGGGCGACGTCACCAGCCTGCGCCTGGACCCCAAAGACCCGCGCCGTGTGCTCGCACGCATCCGCCTGGCCGGGCAGACGCCGATCAAGGAAGACACCCAGGCCAAGCTGGCGCTGACCGGCATCACCGGCACCTCGATCATCCAGCTCAGCGGCGGCACCCCGCAGAGCCCGGAGCTCAAAGGCAAGGACGGCAAGCTGCCGGAAATCATCGCGTCGCCATCGCCCATCGCGCGCCTGCTCAATAACAGCAACGACCTGATGACCAGCGTCAACCTGCTGCTGCACAACGCCAACCACATGTTCTCCCGGGAAAACGTCGAACGCCTGAGCAACACCCTGGATAACCTGCAACAAACCACGGGTGCCATCGCCGAGCAACGCGGCGACATCAAGGTGGTGATGCAGCAATTGATGCAGGTGAGCAAACAGGCGGGTGCCGCGCTGGAGCAAACCACCGTGTTGATGCGCAGCGCCAATGGCCTGCTCAACGAGCAAGGCAAACAGGCCTTTGGCAGCGCCGAGCAGGCGATGAAATCCCTGGAGCAAAGCACTGCCACCATCAACAGCTTGCTGACCAACAACCAGGATTCAGTGAACAGCGGCATGCAGGGTCTTAACGAACTGGCGCCGGCGGTGCGCGAATTGCGTGAAACCCTTGGCTCGTTGCGCGCCATCTCCCGCCGACTGGAAGCCAACCCCAGCGGCTACCTGCTGGGCAGCGACAAGAACAAGGAGTTCACGCCATGAAGCGTGTTTACCCAATGATCGCCCCTATCGTCCTGGCCCTGGTCAGTGGATGTTCGATCCTGCCCAAGCCGGATCCATCAGACGTGTACCGCCTGGTGTCCACTCAACCCACCACCCAAGGCGCGCCGGTGAGTTGGTCACTGCGCGTAGCCAAACCCCAGACCAGCGAGTTTCTCGACAGTCCACGCATTGCCGTGGTGCCTGACGGCAACCTGATCAGCAGCTATGCGAACTCACGCTGGAGCGATCCGGCGCCGGTGCTCTTACGCAACCGCCTGGTGGACGGCTTCCAACGCGATGGGCGAGTGACGTTGTTGAGTACCGACGAGACAAACCTGCAAGCCGACTATGAGCTGGGCGGGCAGTTGCAGGCATTTCAGAGTGAGTACAGTGGCAAAACGGTAGACGTCGTGATTCGCCTCGACGCACGGTTGGTGCGCGGCAGCGACCAGCGGATTATCGCCAGCCGGCGGTTTGAGGTAAGGCAGCCGGTGGGTGACACCAAGGTGCCCGCGGTGGTAGCAGCCTTTGGCAAGGCGGGGGATCAGTTGAATGGGCAGGTGGTGAATTGGGTGGTGCAGCAGGGCAAGGTTTCCTCTAAACGCTGACGGCCTCATCGGGAGCAAGCCCCCTCCCACATTTTGAATGCATTCGCAGATCAAGTGTAGGAGGGGGCTTGCCCCCGATAGCAATCTAAGGCTTAACCGAAGAACCAGTAGCACACCGAGATAGCCGCCACGACACCGGCAAACTCCGCCAGCAATGCACAGCCCACCGCATGCCGCGCCCGCTGGATGCCCACCGAGCCGAAATAAACCGCCAACACATAAAACGTGGTTTCAGTACTGCCCTGAATCGTCGCCGCCACCAACGCCGGGAAGCTATCCACCCCCTGGGTCTGCATGGTCTCGATCAGCATCGCCCGCGCAGCACTGCCGGAGAATGGCTTGACCATCGCCGTTGGCAGCGCGTCGACAAAGCGCGTATCCATGCCGGTCCAGGCCACTACATGGCGAATCCCCTCCAGGCCGAAATCCAAGGCCCCCGAAGCACGCAGCACGCCAACGGCACACAGCATCGCCACCAGGTAGGGCAGCAGGTTCTTGGCAACGTCAAAGCCTTCTTTGGCACCTTCGACAAAAGCCTCGTACACCTTGACCTTGCGCAGGGCGCCGATCACCAGGAACAACATGATCAAGCCAAACAGCGTGAGGTTGCCCAGGATCGACGACAAACCGGCCAGCGCCGTGGCCGACAGAGTCGCCAGCAGCGCCATGAAGCCGCCCAGTATCAATGCTCCGGGAATCAGGTAGGCCAGCACCACCGGGTCCCACAGCCGCAGGCGCTGCATCACCGCCACCGACAGCAGGCCCACCAGGCTCGACGCGCTGGTGGCCAGCAGGATCGGCAGGAACACCAGGGTCGGGTCTGCGGCGCCTTGCTGGGCGCGGTACATGAAGATGGTCACCGGTAACAGCGTCAGCGAGGACGCGTTTAGCACCAAGAACAGGATCTGCGCGTTACTCGCCGTGTTGGGGATCGGATTGAGTTCCTGCAGCGCCTTCATGGCCTTCAAGCCGATGGGCGTGGCGGCGTTGTCCAGACCCAGGCCGTTGGCAGCGAAGTTGAGGGTGATCAAGCCGATGGCGGGGTGGCCGGCGGGCACCTCCGGCATCAGGCGGCGAAACAGCGGGCCAAGGGCCTTGGCCAGCCAATCGACGATCCCGGCTTTTTCGGCGATGCGCAAAAAGCCCAGCCACAGGGTCAGGGTGCCGAACAGCAGCACCATGACTTCCACCGACAATTTGGCCATGGCGAAAATGCTTTCCACCATTGCGGCGAAAATCCCGGCGTTACCGCCCACCAGCCATTGCGCCAGTGCTGACACCATTGCCACGACAAAGAAGCCAAGCCACAGGCCATTGAGCATCAGTTAAATCCCCCGAAAGATGGGGCGAATGATAACGGGGCTGGCAGAAACGACAAACCCCGGAATTATCCGGGGTTTGTGTCAGCGCAATCGAGCGATCAGCCGCGAGTGATCTCGCCGGCCGGCAGCGCTTCCTTGCTGCGCCAGTGCGGCAGGGAATTCCAGTAGCGCTCGCCCTTGGCATCGTCGTACATGCCTTCCCAGCGGGAGATAACCAGTACGGCCAAGGCATTACCGATCACGTTCAGTGCGGTACGCGCCATGTCCATCACGCGGTCCACACCGGCGATGAACGCCAAACCTTCCAGCGGGATGCCCACGCTGCCCAGGGTAGCCAGCAACACTACAAAGGACACACCCGGCACGCCGGCGATACCTTTGGAGGTCACCATCAGGGTCAGGACCAGCATCAGTTGCTGGCCGATCGACAGGTCGATGCCATATAGCTGTGCAATAAAGATCGCGGCGATGCTTTGGTACAGGGTTGAACCGTCGAGGTTGAACGAGTAACCGGTCGGCACCACGAAGCTGCAGATCGCCTTCGGCGCGCCGTAGGCTTCCATCTTCTCGATCACACGTGGCAATACGGTTTCGGAACTGGCAGTGGAGTACGCCAGCACCAGCTCATCCTTGAAGATGCGCATCACTTTCAGGATCGAGAAGCCAAACAGGCGGGCGATCAAGCCCAGTACCGCAAAGGCAAAGAACAGGATGGCCACATAAACCAGGATCACCAGCTTGGCCAGCGGCAGCAGGGAGGCAAAGCCGAAGTTGGCGACGGTCACCGCGATCAGCGCAAACACGCCGATAGGCGCGTACTTCATGATCATGTGGGTAACTTTGAACATGCTCTCGGAAACGCCCTGGAACATGGTCACCAACGGCTCGCGCAGCTCAGGCTTGAGGCTCGACAAGCCCAGGCCGAACAGCACGGAGAAGAAGATGATCGGCAGCATCTCGCCACGGGCCACCGCTGCAAAGATATTCGATGGGATCAGGTTGAGGATGGTTTCGATAAACGCGTGTTCATGCTGCACCTCGGCGGCGGTCGCCTGGTACTTGGAGATATCGACGGTACCCAAGGTACTCATATCGATGCCGGCGCCGGGGTGGAACAGGTTGGCCAGCAACAGGCCGACCACGATGGCGATGGTGGTGACCACTTCGAAGTAAAGGATGGTTTTGACGCCGATACGTCCGAGCTTTTTCGCATCGCCTACACCGGCAATGCCGACGATCAGCGAGGAAATCACAATCGGGATCACGATCATCTTGATCAGGCGGATAAAGATATCGCCTGCCGGCTGCAACACATTGCTGATCCACCAGGCCTTTTCGGCACTGAAATGGTTGAGCACTGCACCGATTGCGATCCCCAGTACCAAACCGATGAGGATCTGCCAGGCGAGGCTTAGCTTTGCCTTCTTCATGTCATTACCCTTACTTCAAGTGGACTTAAGGCGAATGCGCCAGCTGGAACGCCCGAAAGCGAAAAAGTGTGAGCATCAGCCTCCATGGAAGGTCACCGCAGCGTGGCCGAAATGGCTTACTGGCAGGCGAAAAAAGGCGCAACTATTCCCATGCAAGGGAGCGACGTCTAATGCCGTAAACGCCTACCCTATGCCGAATCGGCATGGCTTTTTTTGAAAATAACTGTCCGAACGGTCAGTTCGAATACGCCATTGAGACGGGTGAATATGCCGTGAAGCTGCCAAATCAGGCTCGCTCAGCGAAGCAGGACGACTTGAAGTCATTGGCAGAAATGCTTGAGAAATCCACCACCTAGCGCCAGAAAAGTCCTATGGCGCGACCGAAAATTTCTCGATAGATGGTCACGCGGACATACCCAGTAATGGTTGGCGTGAAGCAAAAAGTAAAATCGCGGCTATGGAAGGCATGACAGGCGGGCATGAGAGTCATAAGCCCGCCGCAAGTTCAGCAAGCTTGAGGACTTGTGAACTTGCGTCGCAGCTTTTCGCCTGACCCGGCCCTTGCGCAGGCACTCCCTGTGCCCGTAGGTCACGCCGATCTCGATTGATCAGAGCAACCCGGCCCCCTGGTCATGCATCACTCTTGGCGAGCGATGCAGACAGAAAGAAGCGCAGGGGCTTCTTTCTATGGACGCAGGCTCCGTCTCAGACGGAACCTAGTACCAATTCGGATCTTTCTTCAGTTGTTCCATCAACAGCTTTTGCATGCCTTCATCCGGCTTACCGAGAAAACGGTAATCGGCATGCCGTGTCGGGGATTTGTCGGCCGGCAGACCAGCTGGGACTTCCACCAACATCGCGTAGGCATCTTCCTTATCGAAACTGAATGCCACGATGAGGCGCTTGTTCAAGCAGGTATCGGCAGTTTCGCAAAGCGGCCCCACCAGATACTTGTCACCGTCCTCTTCAACAGCATTCATTTGTTCGGCGGTACCCGACAGGTTCATCACCCATTCCGGCAGGCGCTGTTCTTTCTTCACCACGCCTTGCCAAGTCTCACGGTACTGCGGGTCCGCGCTGAGCAATTCGTTAGCCCGGGACTGACCGTCATTGGCAGCCATCGCCAGGCTGCTGCCGCCCAACAGCAGGGCGGCAGCAATGGCTTTAAAAGGCAGAGTGGTCATATTCAGCCTCGGCCTTTACGACCAAAGAAAAACGAAGCGATAAACATCACCAGGAAGACGACAAAGAGAATCTTGGCGATACCCGTGGCGGTGCCCGCGATACCACCAAAGCCCAGGACTGCAGCCACAATGGCGATGATCAGAAATGTGATTGCCCAACTCAACATGGTGATTCTCCTTATGCTTCTATAGAGGTAACAGCGGTAGTGCCGTACAGCCGCTCAATTCAAGCGACCTTGTCTTGCCTAGAACACCCAGCGCTCTTGGGTTGGCAGTTCTTCCAGAGTGGAATCCTGGTCGACCAAGCTCAAGTGCGGGGCAGTTACATTAGCGCTGGCGCTGCCAATGGAACGGAAATGGGTCTGAGTCATGACCGGACGTTCAAATTGCGGGGCTGGCTGCGCACTCTGCTGCCAATGCTGCATCTGCTGGCCGACAATCAGCGTGACCATCAATGCCAGACTGGCAAACAGGCCCTGCTGCATACGAAGCCGGGATACACGCAATTGGCTGAGGCTTTGGCGAGTCATTCTGCTGTTCTCCCGCATTCTGATTATTCGGTCATGACACTCTTGGGAGAGATATTGCAGAGTACATGCCAGCTTTATTGCAAAATAAAACTCAATAAAATCAAGAAGTTAAATACACGACATAGATCTATCGCCTCGCATCCTGCACGATGCCCCGACGCGGCCCGTGCGAAATGCACGATGGCCAATGGTCGGGTCGAGGGATCTAACCCACCCACCTCGTTGCCGGAGTAGCAGGAAGGCATGAAAACGCCATCAGCCGGAGCCTGTGCTGGAGGCGTGCAGATACCTGCACGGACAGGTCTTTTATGAATCAGAATAAACCATGCAACTTGCCCGATTATTCCGGGACTAAACATCATCACATTTATAGTTAAGGAGCGCGGGACAGATGGGATCAGCCAAGGAACTTCAAGGCCGCATTCTTTTAGTGGACGACGAATCCGCGATCCTGCGCACGTTCCGTTATTGCCTGGAAGATGAGGGCTACACCGTAGCCACCGCCAATAGCGCGGCCCAGGCCGATGCCCTGATGCAGCGCCAGGTGTTCGATCTGTGCTTCCTCGATTTGCGTCTTGGCGAGGACAATGGCCTGGATGTATTGGCCCAAATGCGTATACAGGCGCCGTGGATGCGCGTAGTGATTGTCACCGCCCATTCCGCCGTGGATACCGCAGTGGATGCGATCCAGGCAGGCGCCGCCGACTATCTGGTCAAGCCTTGTAGCCCGGACCAGTTGCGCCTGGCGACCGCCAAGCAATTGGAAGTGCGCCAACTTTCTGCACGACTGGAAGCCCTGGAAGGCGAAGTGCGCCAGCCCAAGGATGGCCTGGACTCCCATAGCCCATCCATGATGGTGGTATTGGAAACCGCACGGCAGGTGGCCGGGACTGACGCCAACATCTTGATCCTCGGTGAATCCGGCACCGGCAAAGGCGAACTGGCACGAGCCATCCATGGCTGGAGCAAACGCTCCAAGAAATCTTGCGTGACCATCAACTGCCCATCGCTGACCGCCGAGCTGATGGAGAGCGAACTGTTCGGTCACAGCCGCGGTGCATTCACTGGCGCCAGTGAAAGCACGCTGGGCCGGGTTAACCAGGCGGACGGTGGCACGCTATTTCTCGACGAGATCGGCGATTTTCCCCTCACCTTGCAGCCAAAACTGCTGCGTTTCATTCAAGATAAAGAATATGAGCGTGTGGGCGACCCGGTCACCCGTCGCGCCGATGTACGCATCCTCGCGGCTACCAACCTCAATCTGGAAGACATGGTGCGCGATGGCCGTTTCCGTGAAGACCTGCTGTACCGTCTCAATGTGATCACCTTGCACCTGCCGCCGCTGCGCGAACGCAGTGAAGATATTTTGACCCTGGCCGACCGCTTCCTGGCGCGTTTCGTCAAGGAGTACGCCCGTCCCGCTCGCGGCTTCAGTGATGACGCCCGGGAAGCGCTGCTCAACTATCGCTGGCCCGGCAATATCCGCGAGTTGCGTAACGTGGTGGAACGCGCCAGCATCATCTGCCCTCAGGAGAAGGTCGAGATCAGCCACTTGGGGATGGCCGAGCAACCGACCAACAATGCACCGCGTATCGGCGCCGCACTGAGCCTGGACGAGCTGGAAAAAGCCCACATCGGCGCGGTACTCGCTACCAGTGACACCTTGGACCAGGCAGCCCGCACCCTTGGCATCGATGCATCGACCCTGTACCGCAAACGCAAACAGTACAACCTGTGAGCAGGACCTTATGAAGCTCGCGATGAAACTGCGCACTCGGTTATTCCTGAGCATCTCAGCGCTGATCACCGTGGCCTTGCTGGGATTGATCCTGGGCTTGGTCAGCGTCATGCAGATGGCCAAGACCCAGGAATCGTTGATCCGCAGCAACTTCATCACCCTGGACCTTGGGCTCAAGTTACGCCAGAGCCTGGGCGACCAGTTGATCATGATGCTGGAAAAACAACCCGATTCCGAGGCGCTGCGGGCCTCCAAGCGACACTATTTCGAGCTGCTGGATGAAGGTATCGCCCATGAGCAACTCGATGGTAGAGGCCATGGTTTCAGCCAAGCACGTGCCGATTACCAAAACCTGCTAGAGGCGTTTGATCAATCCCAACAGGCCTCGCCGCCTGCAGGCAGCAAGGAAAAGCTGACTGAAACCTTCAACGTGCTACGCAATGGGCTGATCGCCGATCACAAGCAGGCGCTGGAAAACATCAGCACCAGCGAGCATAAATCCCGCGAGCGTGCGTTATTGATCGCCGGCCTACTTGGGCTGGTGGGGCTTGCGGTGCTGATCATCGGCTTCGTCACGGCCCATGGCATCGCCCGGCGTTTCGGTGGCCCCATCGAGGCGCTCGCCAAGGCCGCCGACAAGATCGGTCAGGGCGATTTCGAGGTTACGCTGCCTATCTCGTCAGCGGCAGAAATGAATCAGTTGACCCGCCGTTTCGGCATCATGGCCGAAGCACTGCGCCAACATCAGGCCACCAATGTTGATGAGTTGCTGGCCGGCCAGCAGCGCCTGCAAGCGGTACTGGACAGCATTGATGACGGCTTGCTGATGATTGATCGCCAAGGCTGCCTGGAACACCTCAACCCTGTCGCGCAGCGCCAACTGGGTTGGGACGAGGAGCGACTTGGCCAAGGCCTGGGCGAGGCCCTGGGTCGTGAGGAGATGGATGAACAACTGCAGCTGGTGCTGCGCGGCGGCAACCTGGAGCGGGCACCGGATGACCTGGAGGTAGAAGTCGAGGGTGAGCTGCGCCTGCTGACTTACAGCCTGACGCCTGTCAGCCATACTCAGGGGCATATTCTCGGCGCGGTGATGGTGCTGCATGACGTCACCGAACAACGCGCCTTCGAGCGAGTGCGCAGCGAGTTCGTGTTACGCGCCTCCCATGAGCTGCGCACGCCGGTGACCGGTATGCACATGGCCTTCGGTCTGTTCCGCGAACGGGCCAAATTCCCGGCGGACTCCCGTGAAGCGGACCTGCTGGATACGGTCAATGAAGAAATGCAGCGCCTGATGCAGCTGATCAACGACCTGCTCAATTTCTCGCGCTACCAGAACGGCCTGCAAAAACTCACCCTGGGGGCGTGCGATGTGACTGACCTGCTGGAGCACGCACGGGCCCGGTTCGTCGAGCCTGCCAATGCGCAAAGCATTGAGTTGCTGGTGGAGACCCAGCCTGAATTACCGCGCCTGTACGCCGACAAGGTGCAACTGGAGCGGGTGCTCGACAATTTGCTGGGCAACGCCCTGCGCCATACCGCTGAAGGTGGGCAGATTCGCCTGCAGGCGCGACGTCATGGCGAGCGGGTGATTATCAGCGTTGAAGATAACGGCGAAGGCATTGCCTATGGCCAGCAAGGGCGCATCTTCGAGCCCTTTGTGCAGGTTGGCCGCAAGAAAGGCGGGGCGGGCCTGGGGTTGGCACTGTGCAAAGAAATCGTGCAACTGCACGGCGGCCGCATGGGTGTGTATTCACGGCCGGGGCAGGGCACACAGTTCTATATGGCGCTGCCGTTGTAGCAGCGAGCTTGCTCGCGAAAAATGCATGAACAACGCGAGCTGCCTGACAGCACAACGTTATCGTCGAGGTTCTTCGCGAGCAGCATGTACACAATCAGCGCTGGTTCAGGGCCCGCAGGATCGCGGCGCTTTCAGCATCCGGGGTGCCATCGAACAATGATGGACGGAAGCGCATCTGGAACGCTGCGATCACATGGCGCGTGGCTACATCCAGCTCCCCGGTCTGCGGCGTCTGGTAGCCCAGGCGAGCCAGTTCTTCCTGGAACCAGGTGATGCTAGGCAGTTGCGCGGCGTACTGCACTTGGAATCGGGCGACTGCCTGGGCATCCGGCCAAACGGCCAGGCCTTCTGCAGCCAAGCGCTTCCAAGGAAACAAAGGCCCCGGGTCCAGCTTGCGCAGCGGGGCAATGTCGCTATGCCCAATAATGTTTTTGGGGTCGATGCCATTACGCTTGCTGATGTCCTTGAGCAGCACGATCAGTGATTTTACCTGCGCCTCGGAGTACGGATACCACACGCGCCCCGTCGGCGTATCGCTGAACCCTGGGTTGACGATCTCAATACCGATGGAGCTGGAGTTGAGCCAGGTGCGTCCCATCCACTCGCTCTCACCGGCATGCCAGGCGCGCTGGCTTTCATCCACCAGCTTGTAGATGGTGCCAGAGGCGTCGTCGCCGATCAGGTAATGGCTGCTGACCTGGCCATGGGTCAACAAAGCCAGGGAGCGTTCAAGGTTGGTGGAAGTGTAATGCACGACAACGAACTGTATGCGGTTGTCGTGGTTCACCGAAGGATGGCTGGTGTTCAGGCGCGGGCCGCTGGCGCAGCCGGTGAGCAGCAGCAACGCAAAAGCGATATACAAAGATTTCATGGCAGAAGCATTACACTGAAAGTCGATAATGCAACAGTGTAACGTAACGTGTATGCCCAGGCGGTCAAATTACAAAATGGAACATCTTTTATGCCGCCTGTACCTGGTTCCGTCCCGCCGCCTTCGCCTTATACAGCGCTCCGTCGGCGCGCTTGAGTGCCAGGTCGCTGCGCTCGCCGGGCTGAAACTGCGCCACGCCCATGGACACCGTGATCGTCACCGGTTCGCCCTTGAAGTGGAACGGGCAGGCGGCGATGGCCCCGCGCAACACCTCACCCACGGCCAAGGCATCCGCCAAGGTTGAATCGGGCATCAGCAGCACGAACTCTTCGCCGCCGAAGCGTGCGATGAAGTCGGTGGGCCGCAGGCGCTTGCTCAGCACATTGGCAATGATCTTCAAGACCTTGTCGCCCGCCAGGTGACCGTAGCCGTCGTTGATACGCTTGAAGTGATCCAGGTCGAGCATGGCCAGCGACAGACTGTTGCCGCGCTGATGCCAGGCGTTGACTTCATAATCGAGACGCTCGCTCCAGGCTGCACGATTGGGCAGGCCGGTGAGCGGATCGATCAAGGCTTTCTGGCGCTGTACTTCCAAGTGCTCGCGGTAACCCAGGGCTTCCTGTTCCATGTTGGCCACCCGCTCCGCCAGGCCTTTGAGGCGTGCGGCCACTTCCTGTTCGCGCTGGTCGCGCTGCTGCTGATGGGCGTCCATGGTGCCTAGCAAGCCTTCGAGGTGGCTTTCGAGCACTTGCTTGAGGCTGTCCAGATCGGCGGCGTCCTGCACGCTGCTTTGCAGCCCGTCGACCTGTTCACGGATCTGCGTATCCAGTTCCCGCGCAGCCAGGCTGCTATCGGCATGGTCTGCGCTGGCGACCTGCAGATGACCCTGGAATGCCTCGAGGCGCTCGTTGAGTTGCTTGAGGTAAGCCTCGAACTCATGCTGGCCGCTGTCAGTGATCGCCAGCATCAGCACCGCCAAGTCATCGAGGATCGGCAGCAGTTCGTACCAGTTCAGGCCATGGGCAAGACGCTCACGCATGGCCTCGGCCTGGGGCCGGTGGCGCTCGGGCAACGACAGGTCTTCCAGCAAGCCGAGTAAAGTGTCTTCAATGTGCTTGGCCACCGAGCTGTAGGACGGTTCGGGCGAATCAGGCAGGGCGTATATCCCGCCTGATTGCAGGTCGTCTGGCTCGGGGCTTTCCAGCACAGGCGGCAGAGACAGGCTGCCGATGGTGGTTTCATCGGGTATGTCTACTTGAACCTGCGGTGCTTCGATAAAGGCAGCGAGTGCACTTTCATGCGCAGGCTCCGCAATCGGTGGCTCCTGCCTATCCGGTTCAGATGCTTGCGTAGACGCAACTGCTGGCGACTCAAGAGCGGGCGCCTCGACTACAGGTGCGTCGCTGACGTGTTCCACTTTGGCCGGTGAAACAGCCTCAGGCTTCAAGGCCGCAGGTGTTTGCGGCAGCGGCGCAAAGGCACGCAAGGCTTGTGTCAATTCGTCCGATTGCGTGGGCTCTTGCGACTCGGGCGCTGGTTGTGGCGCAGCGGTCTTCGGCGGCGCCACGTGCGCTGGAGACAGTGGCTCAGCGTCGGCCACCGGGGCTTCACTCGATGCATCCTTACTACCAAACAGACGTTGCAGCAGACCCGGACCCGGACGTACGGTTTCGCTCTCAGGCTCCAGGTTATTCAGTGCCTGCCCTTGCAGGCTGCTCAGCTCACTGAGCAGCAGCGGTATCTCCCGCGCCTGCCCGACGCGGCCATCGAGCTGCTTGGCGAAGGTTTTCAGCGGCCGCGCCACCTCGCGGGGCAGCGGGAGCTTTTGCAACTGGGCAACCAATGCGGTGAGCGCGGTGCTGATCTGGTCGATCCGGGTTTCGCGGCGCTGCTCGGAATCGAGCACGGCCTTTTCCAAGCGCGGCAGCAAGGCGGCGAGGGCTGCGTCCATATCGTCGGTACGCACGACATCACGCATTTCCTTCATGCATTGATCGACGGCGCGATCGGTCCCCTCAGCGGCCAGCGTGCTGCGTACCAGCCCGCGGCGCAGCAGGTCGAGGCGGGCAGCCCAGCGGCGTTCGAGCTTGTCTTGCTGCTCAATGCTCTTGAGGTATTTCTCTTTCCAACGCTGGGCGTCGTCGCTCATGCAAGGGGTCCGCTGGTGCCTGGGCTCAACACGGGGAATGCATCAGCCGTGAGCGAACCCGGCAAACGAATCTCTACCGCAACCGGCAGGTGGTCAGAAATGGGCTGAGCCAGTACCTGCACGCTTTCCAGCGTAAGGGTCGGGCTGAGCAAAATATGATCAAGGCAACGCTGCGGGCGCCAGCTCGGGAACGTGGCCTCGACTTGCGGCGCCAATAGTCCGAGGTCGCGCAGCGGAGAATTCTGCAACAGGTCATTGGCATGGGTGTTCATGTCACCCATCAGCACCTGATGCTTGTAGTTGCCAATCATGTCACGCACGTAGGCCAGTTGCAGGTTGCGCGTGCGCCCGCCGAGCGCCAGATGCATCATCACCACCACCAAGGCTTCCGGGCCTTCGCCGAAACGCACAAGGATCGCTCCGCGCCCCTTTGGGCCCGGCAATGGGTGATCTTCGATGGCGGTGGGTTTCAGGCGGCTGAGCACGCCATTGCTGTGCTGCGCCAGGCGCCCGAGGTTGCGGTTGAGTTGCTGGTACCAATAAGGGAAAGCACCGAGCTGGGCAAGGTGTTCCACCTGATTGATGTAGCCGGAGCGCATGCTGCCGCCGTCGGCCTCCTGCAAGGCGACCAGGTCGAAGTCGTTGAGCAGCGTGCCGATTTTCTGCAGGTTACCGGCCCGACCATTGTGGGGCAGCAGGTGTTGCCAGCCACGGGTAAGGTAGTGCCGGTACTTCTCGGTACTGATACCGACCTGGATATTGAAGCTGAGCAGGCGCAGACGGCTGTCCGGCGGCAGCCCCGTGGACTCCAGGTGGTGCTCGTTGACCTGCGGGTCATGCAGGCCAACAGCGCGTTCGGTACGCCAGCGGCGCATAACGAGCCCCTTACTTGGCTGCCCGCTCTTTGGCGATCAGCTGGTCGGCGACATTGAGGGTCTGCTCAGGACCACCGGTAGAGCCCAGGTCGAAACGGTACTTGCCGTTGACGATCAGGGTCGGAACGCCTTGCACGCCGTACTTCTGTGCAAGTTCCTTGGCCTGCTTGATCTGGCCCTGGATGGCGAAGGAGTTGAAGGTGGCCAGGAACTTGTCCTTGTCGACACCCTGGGTGGCGACGAAGTCAGCCATTTCGTCCGGCTTGGTCAGGCGCTTGCCCTGTTTCTGGATCGCTTCGAAGACGGCGTTGTGGACCTTGTGCTCCACGCCCATGGCTTCCAAGGTCAGGAACAGTTGACCGTGAGCGTCCCACGGGCCACCAAACATGGCAGGGATACGACGGAAGTTAACGTCCTGGGGCAGCTTTTCAGCCCATGGGTTGATGGTCGGTTCAAAGGCATAGCAATGCGGGCAGCCGTACCAGAACAGCTCCACCACTTCGATCTTGCCTGGCACCGAAACCGGAACCGGGTTGCTCAGTTCGACATAGGTTTTACCGGCTTCAAGCGGCACGTCGGCAGCTTGTGCGGTCATGCCGAAGAGGCTGGCAGTGACGAGAGCGGCGCTGAGGATCAGATTACGCATGCTTTACTCCTGGACAAATAAAGTCGCCTCACGCGACCTTTGTTGTGACAGGTCTACGCGGGCATGAGTTCGTTAGTGTAACGGCAGCGGCCACAAAAAAGGGCGGCCTGGGCCACCCTTTTTATGCTTGCATCGCGGGATTAATCGAGTGTTAACGTCGCGTGCAACTTAATGCAGGCCTTGGATATAACTGGAGACGGCTGCAATGTCTTCGTCACTCAGCTTGCGGGCGATGGTACGCATGATTGCCGCGTCGCCGTCGTTAGCTCGTCCAGCCTCTTCCTTACGGAAGTCGGTCAACTGTTTAGCGATATAGGTAGCGTGCTGACCACTCAGATGCGGGAAGCCGGCAGAGGCTATGCCAGCGCCGTTCGGCGAGTGGCAACCTGTGCAGGCCGGCAGGCCCTTTTCCAGATCGCCGCCACGGAACAGCTTCTCTCCGCGGGCAACCAGTTTAGGATCAGCAGCTCCCACACTGCCTTTCTGGCTGGCAAAATACGCCGCGAGGTCCGCCAGGTCCTGATCGTTGAGGTTGGTCAGCAAACCGGTCATTTCCAGCACCGTGCGCTTGCCATCCTTGATGTCGTGCATCTGTTTGCTCAGGTAGCGTTCACCCTGGCCTGCCAGTTTGGGAAAGTTCGGCGCCGGGCTGTTGCCATCCGGCCCGTGGCAGGCACCACACACGGCGGCCTTCGCTTGACCGGCAGTGGCATCACCTTTGACGGGGCCCTCTGCAGCGACGGCAGCGCCTGTGATGCCCAAGGTCAACAGCAGACTCACGATCAGTTTGTTCATCAGCTAATCCAACTACGGCTAAGGGTTTAAGAGTTATCTACCGGGTTTACTCACCATCAACTCAATGACGGCCTGGTAATCCTCAGTACTGCAGTCCATGCACAAACCACGCGGCGGCATTGCCTTGAAACCCTGGGTCATGCGTGGCAAAAACGTGACCACGCAAACTCGGTTGTACAGCGCTTCCGGATCCTGTGTAGCCTGAGCGCCATAAGCGGGTCCAGGACGCCAGAAGCGGCAACCATTGAGGCCATACATCGACCTTTTCAGGGTTTGAGAGCGTTTTGCGTTCTAATGCGCAATAAAGGTCTTTCGCTCCCGTGAACTTCATCCTTCGCTGGGACAAAGCACACACAAAATCTGCGGCATTATATACTGGCGCTACTGAAACGGAAACGACACCGCTTGCCGCACCCTTTTTCGGCACCGCCCACATCGGAAATCTCATGCAACTCAAGAATCCCATCCTCGGCCTGTGCCAACAGTCCACGTTTATGCTCAGCGCCGCCAAAGTGGACCAATGCCCCGATGACGAGGGCTTTGAAGTCGCCTTTGCCGGCCGTTCCAACGCCGGTAAGTCCAGCGCACTGAACACCCTGACCCACGCCAGCCTGGCACGCACCTCAAAAACCCCGGGCCGCACGCAACTGCTCAATTTCTTCAAGCTAGACGATGATCGGCGTCTGGTCGACCTGCCTGGCTACGGTTATGCAAAAGTGCCTATCCCGTTGAAGCTGCACTGGCAGCGTCACCTCGAGGCTTACCTGGGTGGCCGCGAGAGTTTGAAGGGCTTGATCCTGATGATGGACATCCGTCATCCAATGACCGATTTCGACCTGCTGATGCTCGACTGGGCTGTCGCCAGCGGCATGCCGATGCATATTCTGCTGACCAAGGCCGACAAGCTCACCTACGGCGCGGCCAAGAACACCTTGCTCAAAGTGCAGTCCGAAATCCGTAAGGGCTGGGGCGACGCGATCAGTATTCAACTGTTCTCAGCGCCAAAACGTATGGGCCTGGAAGAGGCTTACACCGTACTGGCCGACTGGATGGAATTGGCGGACAAGGGCGCAGAAGTTACCGAGTAACTTTCCTGCGGGCAAAAAAAACCCCGGACTTCGTATGGGGAGGGAAGTTCGGGGTCCAAGTTCCGGACCGCTAGGGCGGGGTCCAGATATCTGCCAACACTTAACACAACATAGGAGCATTGAAGGGCTTCACCACCCATTCAGTAACTCTGAGTCGCAATTCACAGGTTAAGTTCCGGCAGGCCCGAAAAACTATTGGAAATAACTGACGGCGATTTCCGATCTGAAGCGCTGCACCACCCCACGCAGGGGTGGCGCAGCCGCAGGATCAGTGCGCTTGGTCCCAGTTGTCGCCCACGCCCACATCCACCACCAACGGCACATCCAGCTGTGCTGCGCGACTCATATGTTCGCGAATCTTCTCGCCGACCTGCGCCACCAAGTCTTCGCGCACCTCAAGTACCAGTTCATCGTGCACCTGCAGGATCACCTTGGCATCCAGGCCCGACTCGGTCAGCCAATCATCCACCAACACCATGGCTTTCTTGATGATATCCGCCGCCGTTCCCTGCATCGGCGCGTTGATCGCTGTGCGTTCTGCCGCCGCGCGCTCCTGAGGCTTGTTGGAGTTGATATCCGGTAAGTACAGCCGGCGCCCGAAGAACGTTTCTACATAACCCTGGTCGGCAGCCTGGGCACGAGTGCGCTCCATGTACTCGCGAACTCCGGGATAACGGGCAAAGTAGACATCGATATAAGCCTTGGCGGTCTTGGTATCGACGCCAATGTCCTTGCCGAGCTTCTGGGCGCCCATGCCATAGATCAGGCCAAAGTTAATGGCCTTGGCGCTACGGCGCTGATCAGATGTGACTTGGCCCAGCTCGACCTTGAACACCTCGGCCGCCGTGGCCGTATGCACATCCAGATTATTGCGAAAGGCATTCATCAAGCCTTCGTCCTTGGACAGGTGCGCCATGATCCGCAGTTCGATCTGCGAATAGTCCGCCGCCAGCAGTTTGTAGCCCTTGGGCGCGACGAACGCCTGGCGAATCCGCCGTCCTTCGGCAGTGCGCACCGGGATGTTCTGCAAGTTCGGGTCACTGGAGGACAGCCGCCCGGTCGCCGCCACGGCCTGATGATAAGAGGTGTGGATGCGCCCGGTACGCGGGTTGATCTGCTCAGGCAGGCGGTCGGTGTAGGTGCTCTTGAGCTTGCTCATGCTGCGGTACTGCATCAGCACCTTGGGCAACAGGAAATCATCTTCGGCCAGCTTGGCCAGCACCTCCTCGGCGGTGGATGCCTGGCCCTTGCCGGTCTTCTTCAACACCGGCAAGCCCAGTTTTTCATAAAGGATCGCCCCAAGCTGCTTGGGTGAACCCAGGTTGAACGCTTCGCCGGCGATCTCGAACGCCTGGCGCTCCAGTTCAACCATCTTGTTACCCAGCTCGATGCTCTGGATACCCAGCAACGCCTTGTCCACCAATGCGCCCTGGCGCTCGATACGCGCCAGTACCGGCACCAACGGTATCTCGATATTCGTCAGTACACTGGCCAGGCTCGGGATCGCGGCCAGCTTCGCGTGCAGTTCCTGATGCAGGCGCAAGGTCACATCGGCATCTTCGGCGGCGTAAGGGCCGGCCTGCTCGAGGGCAATCTGGTCGAAGGTCAGCTGCTTGGCACCCTTGCCGGCGATGTCCTGGAAGCTGACCGTGTCGTGGTCCAGATACTTCTTCGCCAGGCTGTCCATGTCGTGGCGGGTCGCCGTGGAGTTCAGCACGTAGGATTCGAGCATGGTGTCGAAGGCGATACCACGCACAGTGATGCCCTGTGCAGGGTCGCCACCGATGGCGCAGTTGGCGAGGATGTTCATATCGAACTTGGCGTGCTGGCCAACCTTGAGTTTGGTCGGGTCTTCCAGCAGCGGTTTCAGGGCCAGCAGCACGGTGTCCCGGTCCAATTGATCCGGCGCGCCGATATAGGAATGGGTCAGCGGGATGTAGGCGGCTTCGTGGGGCCGCACAGCGAACGAGAGCCCGACCAATTGCGCCTGCTGGGCATCGATACCGGTGGTTTCGGTGTCGAAGGCAAACAACGGCGCATCGTGGAGTTTCTTCAGCCATACGTCGAACGTGGCCTGGTCCAGGATGGTGGTGTAAACCGCCTCTACCGGTACCGATATAACAGCCTCAACCAGCGTTTCGGCGACAGGCACAACCTCGCTCGCCGACTTAAGCTCCACGCGCTTGGCATCGCGCAGGATCTCTTCGTACCAGCTCTTGAACTCAAGCAGCGTGTACAGCTCCAGCAGCTTCTCGCGGTCTGGCTCGATCAGGTGCAGATCATCCAGGCCCACCTCCAGCGGCACATCGATCTTGATCGTCGCCAGCTGATAGGACAGGAACGCCATTTCCTTGTGCTCTTGCAGCTTGGCCGGCAGGGTCTTGGCCCCGCGGATAGGCAGGGTCGGCACAATATCCAACTGCTCATAAAGCTCTTTGAGGCCGCCATTGACCCCCACCAGCAAGCCGGAAGCCGTCTTCGGACCAATGCCCGGAACGCCTGGGATGTTGTCGGACGAATCTCCCATCAGCGCCAGATAGTCGATGATCTGCTCCGGAGCGACGCCGAATTTCTCCTTTACGCCCTCAACATCCATCGAACTACCCGTCATGGTGTTGACCAAGGTAATGTGCCCGTCGACCAACTGCGCCATGTCCTTGTCGCCGGTAGAAATCACCACCGGGCGGTCAGCGGCCGCGCTGCTGCGGGCCAGGGTGCCGATCACGT
Source organism: Pseudomonas khavaziana (assembly GCF_036704165.1). Lineage (NCBI taxonomy): Bacteria > Pseudomonadati > Pseudomonadota > Gammaproteobacteria > Pseudomonadales > Pseudomonadaceae > Pseudomonas > Pseudomonas khavaziana. The sequence goes on along the minus strand of NZ_CP129946.1, from coordinate 296,272 downwards.
CATCGGCCTCGACGCCTTCGACGCACAGCAAAGGGAAGCCCAGGGCGATCACGCTCTGGTGCAGCGGCTCGATCTGCAGGCGCATGTCATCGGGCATGCTCGGGCGGTTGGCCTTGTATTCGGCGAACATTTCATCGCGAAAGGTCCCGCCCTTGGCGTCAAAGACCACCGCGAAGGGGCTGTCCGGGTACTGCTTGCGCAGGCTTTTGAGCATGTTCAACACGCCCTTGACCGCACCGGTCGGCAGGCCTTTGGAGGTGGTCAGCGGTGGCAGCGCATGGAAGGCGCGGTACAGATAAGAAGAACCGTCCACCAGGACGAGGGGCGATTGGCTCATGAGCAGGATCAACCTTTTCGGCGGGTCAGGCGCTAGAATAGCCGGACCAATGAAAACAAAGGGACAAGGTTATCATGCGTACATTCAATCGCCTGCTGTTGACCGGCTTGATTGCACTCGCTCCGATGGCTGCCATGGCGGCAGACAGTGCGCCTGGGGGTGATCCGGAAGTTACCATTCGCACGGAAGGCGACAAGACGATCCAGGAATACCGCCAGAACGGTTTCCTGTATGCGATCAAGGTCACGCCCAAAGGTGCACCGCCGTACTTCCTGGTGCGCGCTGACGGAACCGATGCGAACTTCATCCGTTCTGACCAGCCGGATATGCTGATCCCGTCATGGAAGATCTTCGAATGGAAATGATTTCTTAATTTTAACCGGCGCCGCCCACGGCCGCGCCCGTAACGGCAGTTTAACCATGTCTGTGTTTACACCCCTGGCTCGGCCCGAGCTGGAAACATTTCTCGCACCCTACGGGCTCGGCCGCCTGCTTGATTTCCAGGGGATTGCCGCCGGCAGCGAAAACACCAATTTCTTCATCAGCCTGGAACAGGGCGAGTTTGTCCTGACCCTGGTTGAACGCGGCCCGGTGGCGGAAATGCCGTTCTTCATCGAACTGCTTGACGTGCTCCACGATGCTGACCTGCCGGTGCCTTACGCTCTGCGCACCACCGATGGCATCGCTTTGCGCGAGCTCAAGGGCAAACCGGCCTTGCTGCAACCGCGCCTGGCTGGCAAGCACATCAAGGATGCCAACGCCCAGCATTGCGTCCAGGTCGGCGAGCTGCTCGGCCACCTGCACCTGGCCACTCAGGGCGCAAAGGTGCTGGAGCGCAAGACCGACCGTGGGTTGGATTGGATGCTCAGTGAGGGCGCGCAGCTGATTTCGCACCTCAACGACGCACAACAGCGCTTGCTGCAGGACGCGTTGAGCGAGATCGAAGCTCACAAAGCCGACATCCTCGCCCTGCCACGGGCCAACGTGCACGCCGACCTGTTTCGCGACAATGCGATGTTTGAAGGCACGCACCTGACCGGGCTGATCGACTTCTATAACGCTTGCTCGGGGCCGATGCTCTACGACGTCGCCATCGCCTTGAACGACTGGTGTTCGGATGCCGATGGCGTGCTTGACGGGCAACGTGCCCGGGCACTGTTGGGGGCCTACGCAGGGCTGCGACCGTTCACCGCGAAGGAGGCCGAGCTATGGCCGACCCTGCTGCGCGTGGCGTGCGTGCGCTTCTGGCTGTCACGACTGATCGCCGCCGAATCGTTTGCCGGGCAGGATGTTCTCATTCACGATCCCGCGGAGTTCGAACACCGCCTGGCGCAACGCCAGCAGGTCAGTGTCCACCTGCCGTTCGCGCTCTAAAGACCTGCTCGGGCAAAAATGTGGGAGGGGCGGTGCGACGATTCGACTTGCCCCCGATTGTGGTGGGTCAGCAACGGATATGTACTCGGTCTGATCCAACATCCTGGTTGGCTGTCAGGCCGCCATCGGGAGCAAGCCCCCTCCCACATTTGGCCCCATTGAGGCTTATAACGACTCCAGGCACCCTGCCAAGTCGTTGCCTAGCTTCTCCAGCACCTGCTCATAACCCTGGGCGGTAGCCGGGGTATAGCCACCCAACGCATCCAGCTCCGCCAACTTCACTGGCAACCCGGCCACCAGCGTCTCGGCCAATCGCGGCCGCAACGGCGGCTCGCTGAACACGCAGGTCTTGCCCACCTCCTGCAAGCGCGTGCGCATCGCCGCTACATGCTGGGCGCCTGGCTGCACTTCGGCGGCCACGCTGAACACACCGGCGTGCTTGAGGCCGTAAGCCTCTTCGAAGTAGTCAAACGCCTCATGAAATACGAAGTAAGGCTTGCCATCGACGCCCGCCAGTCGCTTTTTCAAGCGCGTATCCAACGCATCCAGGCGCTCACCGAAGGCTTTTGCGTTGCCCTGATAGCGCTCGGCATTCGCTGGATCAGCCGCACTGAGATCGGCAGCCATGCGCGTGGCGATTACCCGCGCGTTCACCGTTGACAACCATAAATGCGCATCGACGCTGCCAGGACGATGATCATGGTCATGTTCGTCGGCATCGTCGGCGTGGGAGTGGCTATCTTCGCCGAAAATACGTAATTTCATCCCAGGCAGGTCCTGGACGGCTACGGTAGCGGTCGTACGGCCTTTCAGCACGCGGGGCAGAAAGGTCTCCATATCCGGCCCGATCCAATACAACAGGTCCACCGACTGCACACGCCGTACATCGGATGGGCGCAATGCGAAGTTATGCGGCGATGCCCCCGGCGGCAGCAATACCTCCGGAACAGCCACCCCGTCCTGCACAGCAGCGGCAATCAGTTGCAACGGTTTGATGCTCGTCAGCACCTTGACCTCGGCCTGGGCGGCACTGGCAACGAACAAACTGGTGACAAATACGACAAAAACGGCAAAAAGTCGGGACACGATGACCACTCGATGGCGTAGGAACGGGTAACATAATAACGTCTCTATCAAATATCTGTCGCCGCTCATGCCTAAAACACCGCTTGCAAGCCGTCCCCACGACCACTCTCACTGCGTGCACACTGCATTGTCGGAGGCCGATACCCTGTGCGCGCAGAAAGGCTTGCGCCTGACCGCCTTGCGTCGCCGGGTGCTTGAGCTGGTATGGCAGAGCCACAAGCCGCTGGGCGCATACGACATTCTCGGCGTACTCAGCGAGCAGGACGGCCGTCGCGCCGCGCCGCCTACCGTATACCGCGCGTTGGATTTCCTGCTGGAAAACGGCCTGGTGCATCGTATCGCTTCGCTCAACGCCTTTGTCGGCTGCAACCACCCGGAGCACGCGCATCAGGGTCAGTTCCTGATCTGCCGCGAGTGCCACGCCGCCATCGAGCTTGAACAAAAAAGCATCAGTGACGCCATTATCAAGAGTTCTGCCGAGGTCGGCTTCAAGGTCGAAGGGCAAACGGTCGAAGTGGTCGGCCTGTGCGCGGGCTGCCAGGGGGCTTGATGAGCAACGCCTTAATCCGCCTGGAACAGGTCGGCGTCACATTCGCCGGGCAAAAGGTGCTGGATAACATCGCGCTGAGCGTGGAGCCTGGGCAAATCGTCACCTTGATCGGGCCCAATGGCGCCGGCAAGACCACCCTGGTGCGCGCCGTACTCGGCTTGCTCAAGCCCGACAGCGGCAGCGTGTGGCGCAAGCCCAAGCTGCGCGTGGGCTATATGCCGCAAAAGCTGCATGTGGACCCGACGTTGCCGCTGTCCGTATTGCGCTTCCTGCGTCTGGTGCCCGGCGTCGACCGCGCCCGCGCGCAGGCCGCACTCAAGGAAGTCGGCGCCGAGCAGGTGATCGACAGCCCGGTACAAAGTATCTCCGGCGGCGAAATGCAGCGTGTGCTGCTGGCCCGTGCTCTGCTGCGCGAGCCGCAGCTACTGGTACTCGATGAGCCCGTACAGGGCGTCGACGTCGCCGGCCAGGCCGAGCTTTACAGCCTGATCACCCGCTTGCGCGACCGCCATGGCTGCGGCGTGCTGATGGTCTCCCACGACCTGCACCTGGTGATGAGCACTACCGACCAGGTTGTCTGCCTCAACCGCCACGTATGCTGCTCCGGCCATCCGGAGCAGGTCAGTAGCGACCCGGCTTTCGTCGAGCTGTTCGGCAAAAATGCCCAGAGCCTGGCGATCTACCACCACCATCACGACCACGCTCATGACCTGCATGGTGCCGTCGTCGATACTCCCCACGTCCATGGAGATAGCTGCAAGCATGGCTGATTTTCTGCTCTACGCCCTGCTGGCAGGCTTGGCTCTGGCACTGGTGGCGGGCCCATTAGGCTCGTTCGTGGTCTGGCGGCGCATGGCCTATTTCGGCGACACCTTGTCCCATGCCGCGCTGCTGGGCGTGGCCATGGGCTTCTTGCTGGATGTTAGCCCGGCCATCGCCGTGACCGTGGGCTGCCTGTTACTGGCGGTGCTGCTGGTGACCCTGCAACAGCGCCAGCCGCTGGCCTCCGACACGTTACTGGGCATCCTCGCGCCGAGCACCCTGTCCCTGGGCCTGGTGGTGCTGAGCTTCATGCATGAAGTGCGCATCGACCTGATGGCTTATCTATTCGGGGATTTGCTGGCGATCAGCCCGACCGACCTGGCCTGGATCCTCGGCGGCAGCGTGGCCGTGCTGACGCTGCTGGTGACCCTGTGGCGGCCGTTGCTGGCGATCACGGTGCATGAAGAGCTGGCCACGGTGGAAGGCTTGCCGGTGCCCGCCCTGCGCATGGCGTTGATGTTGTTGATCGCGGTGGTGATTGCTGTCGCGATGAAGATAGTCGGCGTATTGTTGATCACGTCGCTGCTGATCATTCCCGCCGCCGCCGCCCAGCGCCATGCTCGCTCTCCGGAGCAGATGGCAATCGGCGCCAGCTTCCTGGGGATGCTGGCAGTGTGCGGGGGCCTGGCGCTGTCCTGGTTCAAGGACACCCCGGCCGGACCGTCGATTGTGGTTACGGCGGCCGCCCTGTTTCTGCTGAGTTTTGTCCTGCCCCGTCGAGGGGTGTAGACTTGCTCGCTTTTTGCGCAAATAGAGAGTCGCAGGAATGAAGCCGTTCACCTCCCGTTATCTGCTCCTTGCCGCATTTTCCCTGCTGCTGGGCGCCTGTCAAAGCACGCCGCCCGCTGCCCCGGAGGCCCCGGACGCACGCGCTGTGACCATCGCGCAGCTGGAGCAAAACCTGGCCAGCAGCGAGCTGGCAACCGCCGAAGACCAACTTGCGGCGTTGCAGGCCCAGTCGCCTAACGATCCCGCACTTGAGGCCTATCAGCGTCAATTGGCCGAAGCCTACCTGCAGCGCAGCCAGATCGTCCTGCAAAAAGGCGACGTCAATGCCGCCGCCACAGCCCTGAGCCGTGCCCGCGCACTGATGCCCAAGGCGCCCGCACTGACCGGTGGCGTCAACAGCGCCATCAGCCATGCGCGCAAGGCCGAACTGGATCAGGCAGAAGCCGCACTGAAAGCCGCCGAAGCCAAGCCGGCGGCCAAGGTCATCGACCCGGCGGCGCCCAGCACCACGGTGGCGCTGAACCTCGCGGATATCGACGACATGCGTCATCAGTTGGATGCCATCGCTACCGACGTGGTGAATTACCAGTGCGACGTCAGCATTCAAGTGCCGCGCACCCAGGACTACCCGTGGCTGGCCACATTGCTGACCAAACGGGTGAAGCGGATTGATTCGGGGTACGACCTGAAGATTCACCGGCAGATTCTGAAACATATTCCGGCGCAGGTTGTGCTGATTCCGCGCAAGGCGGACTAAAGAGCATCGGGAACAAGCCCCTCCCACACTTGAATGTCTTAACAATTCAAGTGTGGGAGGGGCTTGTTCCCGATGACGATCTAACTAACAACCCTGAGTTTAGGCCGGAATCGCCTTGGATTTCGGCTCCCGCTCCCACACCCGATGCTGAGCAATCGCAGCAAAGAACGCCTTGAACGCCTTGGCATCAGCGCCCACGATCAACCCCGCATCCGCTTCCAGCTTCAGCAGGTCCAGCAACGGCTTCACATCACTGGCCACCGCAATCGCCTTGAGGTGCTTGTAAGCTTCCAGCACGTAATGCAACGCCACACCATCACCGCTCAGTGCTTTGACAGACTCTGCACCGCCTGGGATAAACACCGCGTCAAAGGCAATGGACGGCATGCCTTCCATCGAAGCGTCTACCGGGAGCGTCTTGCCATCTGCGGTAGTCACAGGCGCCGACGTCGGCCCCAGCAATTTGGCATGGGCGCCTTCAGCCTCCAGCGCGGCCTTAAGCGCATCGATCGCCGCACCATCCACGCCGTTAGCCGCCAGAATCGCCACTTTGCGCGTCTTGATATCACCCGACAGCAAGTTCACCTGGCTCAACGCTGGCGATTCTTTCAGCGATGTCTCACGCGCTGGGACTGTGCCTTTGGTCGGCGCCGGCACGCCCAGGTTTTGCGCAACGCGCTTGGCCAATTCCAGATCGATATTGGCCAGAATCTCATTCACCTGGCGCGCACGGATAAACTCACGTTCCACCTTGCCCAACTCGAAGCTATAGGCCGCGATGATGTGCTCTTTCTCGTGATGGCTCATGCTGTTGTAAAACAGCGTAGCCTGGGAGAAGTGATCACCGAAAGACTCACTGCGCTCGCGCACTTTGTTGGCGTCGACACGCTCGTAATAGGTTTCGAAGCCACCATCCTGCGGCGCAGGCGGGGTTTCTTTCGGCCAACCGCCATCAATCGAGTTTGGTTCGTACGAAGCACGGCCTTTGTCGATGACCGTACGATGCTGGGCATCGCGCTGGCCGTTATGGAACGGCACCACAGGTCGGTTGATCGGGATCTCGTGGAAGTTCGGCCCGCCCAGACGGCTGATCTGAGTATCCGTATAGGAAAACAGACGGCCTTGCAGCAGCGGGTCGTTGGTAAAGTCGATACCCGGCACGATATGGCCTGGGCAGAAAGCGACCTGCTCTACCTCAGCGAAGAAGTTATCCGGGTTGCGGTTGAGTACCATCTTGCCCAGCGGCGTAATCGGTACCAGCTCCTCGGGGATAATCTTGGTGGGGTCGAGCAAGTCGAAATCGAACTTGTGTTCGTCTTCTTCCGCCACGATCTGCACACCCAGTTCCCACTCAGGATAGTCGCCACTTTCAATCGATTCCCACAGGTCACGACGGTGGTAATCGGTATCTTTACCGGCAAGTTTCTGCGCTTCGTCCCACACCAGCGAGCAAGTGCCTACCTTCGGCCGCCAGTGGAATTTGACGAAGCTGGATTTGCCCTCGGTATTGATCAGGCGGAAGGTGTGCACACCAAATCCCTGCATGGCTCGCAGGCTTTTCGGAATGGCCCGGTCAGACATGGCCCAGATCACCATGTGCGCCGACTCTGGCTGCAGCGAAACGAAATCCCAGAACGTATCGTGGGCCGAGCCACCGGTAGGAATTTCGTTGTGGGGCTCAGGTTTTACCGCATGCACAAAGTCAGGAAACTTGATCGCATCCTGGATGAAGAACACCGGCATGTTATTGCCCACCAGGTCAAAGTTGCCTTCCTCGGTGAAGAACTTCACGGCAAAACCACGTACGTCACGTACGGTATCGCCCGAGCCACGCGGGCCCTGCACCGTGGAAAATCGTGCGAACACTGGGGTTTTATGCTCAGGAGTACGCAGGAAACCAGCCTTGGTCAGCGCCGAATGGTCTTCATAAGATTGGAAATAGCCGTGGGCGCCAGTACCGCGGGCATGCACGATGCGCTCCGGGATACGTTCATGGTCAAAATGCGTGATTTTTTCACGCATGATGAAGTCTTCCAGCAACGAAGGGCCACGGGCGCCGACTTTGAGGGTGTTCTGGTTATCGGCAATCTTTACGCCTTGGTTGGTGCGCAGGGCCTGGCCGGTCGCATCGGAACGGAATTCTTCCAGAGCCTGCAGCTTGGCGTTGGTGTTGCCACGGTCCAGGGTATCAGTACCCGCGACTTCACTCTTGGCCGGGGTGGCTGGCTTCTTGATACTCATCAGTCAAAACTCCTTATTCAAAGTGGCCAGAGCGGTCCCCGGCTCGTTTGAGCAAAACCCCAGGCACGGCACCTGGGAAATCGAGTTGCTTAAGTAATGACTGACGCGGTATTGCACCGTTCCTTTTTTATGACCTTTGATCGCGTTATTGCCAAATGACTGGATGAATGCGAAATAAATGCTAAGAAACGCTATACGGACAGGCTAAAATGCGCGCCCGGCTAACCGCTGATCCCTTTTCAATGCGCCCCACAAGGTTCGCTACGTGATCGAGTTTCAAAACGTTCATAAAACCTACCGCGTCGCCGGTAAGGATATCCCCGCACTGCACCCCACCAGCCTGCGCGTCGAGAACGGCCAGGTGTTTGGCCTGATTGGCCATTCGGGTGCAGGTAAAAGCACCCTGCTGCGCCTGATCAACCGCCTGGAAGAGCCCAGCGGTGGTCAGATCAGCGTGGATGGCGAAGAAGTCACCGCCCTGGACGCCAACGGCCTGCGCCGGTTCCGCCAGCAGGTCGGCATGATCTTCCAGCACTTCAACCTGCTGGCGTCCAAGACCGTCGCCGACAACGTGGCGCTGCCGCTGACCCTGGCCGGTGAGCTGTCGCGCAAGGCCATCGACCAACGCGTCGCCGAACTGCTCGCGCGCGTCGGCCTGTCGGACCACGCCAAGAAGTACCCGGCGCAGTTATCCGGCGGCCAGAAGCAACGTGTCGGCATCGCCCGTGCCTTGGCGACCAAACCAAAAATCTTGCTGTGCGACGAAGCCACCAGCGCCCTCGATCCGCAAACCACCGCGTCTGTCCTGCAACTGCTGGCCGAGATCAACCGCGAGCTGAACCTGACCATCGTGCTGATCACCCATGAAATGGATGTGATCCGCCGCGTGTGCGACCAGGTCGCCGTGATGGACGCCGGAGTGATTGTCGAGCAAGGCTCGGTGGCCGACGTGTTCCTGCATCCCCAGCACCCAACCACCAAGCGCTTTGTACAGGAAGCCGAACAGGTCGACGAAGGCGAGCAGCGCGACGACTTCGCCCATGTACCAGGCCGTATCGTGCGCCTGACATTCCAGGGTGAAGCGACCTACGCGCCACTGCTGGGTACCGTCGCCCGGGAAACGGGTGTGGACTACAGCATCCTTGCCGGTCGTATCGACCGCATCAAAGACATCCCTTACGGGCAACTGACCCTTGCCGTCACCGGCGGTGACATGGAAGCCGCGTTTGCGCGCTTCACCGCCGCAGACGTTCACATGGAGGTCCTGCGCTGATGGACGTTTTCCTGAGTTTCTTTGCCAACATCGACTGGTCGGAAATCTGGCTCGCCACCGGCGACACCATGACCATGCTGTTCGGCTCGCTGTTCTTCACCGTGCTATTGGGCCTGCCCCTGGGCGTGCTGCTGTTCCTGACCAGCCCGCGCCAACTGTTCGAACAAAAAGGCCTGTATGCGCTGTTGTCGCTGATCGTAAACATCCTGCGGTCGCTGCCGTTCATCATTCTGCTGATCGTGATGATTCCGTTCACGGTACTGATCACCGGCACGTCGCTGGGTGTCGCCGGTGCGATCCCACCGCTGGTCGTCGGCGCTACGCCATTCTTTGCGCGCCTGGTGGAAACCGCACTGCGCGAAGTGGACCGTGGCATCATCGAAGCCACTCAAGCCATGGGGGCTACCACCCGCCAGATCATCACCAACGCCCTGTTGCCCGAAGCCCGCCCTGGCATTTTCGCGGCGATTACAGTGACGGCGATTACATTGGTTTCCTACACCGCAATGGCCGGTGTGGTCGGTGCTGGCGGCCTGGGCGACCTGGCAATCCGCTTTGGCTACCAACGCTTCCAGACCGATGTGATGGTGGTCACTGTGGTGATGCTGTTGATCCTGGTGCAAATTCTGCAAACCGTCGGCGACAGGCTGGTGGTGCACTTTTCTCGAAAATAACGGCCATTGCCGGCCCAGAGCCGGCAGATGCCCGAACAAGGAGCTTGCTGGATGAAAAAACTACTGGTTGCCTTCGCTGCCGTTGCCGCGTTTTCCGCCCATGCCGAGACTATCAAGGTCGCTGCCTCACCGGTGCCTCACGCGGAAATTCTCGAATTCGTGAAGCCTGCCCTTGCCAAAGAAGGCGTGGACTTGCAGGTCAAAGTCTTCACCGACTACGTGCAGCCCAACGTGCAAGTCGCCGAAAAGCGTCTGGACGCCAACTTCTTCCAGCACCAGCCGTACCTGGATGAATTCAACAAAGCCAAGGGCACTCACCTGGTGAGCGTTGGCGGCGTGCACTTGGAACCCCTGGGCGCCTACTCCAGCAAGTACAAGAAACTGGACGAACTGCCAAGCGGCGCCAACGTGGTAATCCCGAACGACGCCACCAATGGCGGTCGCGCGCTGTTGCTGCTGGCCAAGAACGGCCTGATCACCCTGAAGGACCCGACCGACATCCTGTCGACCATCAAGGACATCACCGCGAACCCGAAAAACCTGAAATTCCGCGAACTGGAAGCCGCCACTTTGCCGCGCGTGCTGACCCAGGTCGACCTGGCGCTGATCAACACCAACTACGCCCTGGAAGCCAAGCTGGACCCATCCAAGGATGCTCTGGTAATCGAAGGCAGCGACTCGCCTTACGTGAACATCCTGGTGACCCGCGAAGACAACAAGGATTCGGACGCAGTGAAGAAACTGATTGCAGCACTGCACACGCCCGAGGTGAAAAAATTCATCGAAGAGAAGTACAAAGGCGCGATCAAGCCAGCATTCTGATCCGCCTCGATCTCCAAAACACTGGAGATCAAAATGTGGGAGGGGGCTTGCCCCCGATAGCAGAGTGTCAGTCGATGCATGAGCTGACTGGTCCACCGCTATCGGGAGCAAGCCCCCTCCCACATTTGTTTTGCGTCGCTTGTGAGATCAAACCAACGCACAGGCCCGCTGTTTACCGCGCAAGGTCGGCACAACCTCATGGGTGAGCCACTGACGCAGGCAACGATTTTCCGGATAGTAGTGATAAATTAGCATCGCATAGACGCCAGACTCGCTGAGCATCAAGGTCGAGTCGGTGCGGCCATGGGTGATCAGCGATAACGTTTGCTGCTGATCAACATCGAGCTTGCGCAGTAACGCCGCATTGAGGTGCAGACCCATCAGGCGGCCGATGTCACCGGCACTGAACCAAGGTTGAGCGTCGATCAGCACGACGTGCAATTGGTGATGATGGCGGGTGAATACTTCTGGGGTGATGGGTGGATCAGGGGTCAGCATGTTCATTGGGACAACTCCGGGTATGAAGAGGAGCTGCCAACGGCCTTCCTACGGGCTTGGGTGGCAGCCATACGCGGGGTAGGAACCGAGTACCCAGGGATCTCAGCCACGTCGAAACGTGCCCGCGCATAGCCGCCGCGGCTGATATTACGGGCACAAAAAAAACGCCGCAATCAGACGGTGGCGTTATGACGCCGAGGGTACATAAAAGGGTTCCTACGCCCTGTCACTGAATTTGCAGCGACAGGCCAAAGACTAGCCACACAAGCACCACCCAGCAAGTTCACGCAAAGCGCGACAACATGCAGGAAATGTCCGACACCGCACTTTTTTAAACTTTGCACAAAACCAAATGTGGGAGGGGGCTTGCCCCCTCCCACATTTGCTTTGTGTTGCCTGCTAATTTCGCTGTAGCAGCACTGGCAACTGCGCTACCAGCTTCTGGTTGTTCAGCGGCGCACGGATAAACCCACGCTGGGTGCCGTCCGGGCCGATCAGCGCGAGGTTGCCGCTGTGATCCACGGTGTAGTTCGGCTTGCTGGTATCTGCCGGAATGAAGGGTATGCTCACGGCATTCGAGACCTTCTGCACATCTTCCACATTCGCGCCGGTCAGCCCTTCGAACTGCGGATCGAAGTAGCCCAGGTACTGCTTGAGCTGGGCCGGAGTGTCGCGGTTCGGGTCGACGCTGACCAGGATCACCTCCAATTTATCCACAGCCTCTTTGGGCAGCTCGCTTTTGATCTGGCGCAGTTGGGCGAGGGTGGTCGGGCAAATATCCGGGCAGAAGGTGTATCCAAAAAACAGCAGGCTCCACTTGCCTTTCAATTCATTGACCAGCACCGGCTGGCCGTCCTGGTTGGTCATACTCACCGAAGGTAATTGGCGGCTTTGCGGCAACAGGATGATGCCGGCGTCGATCAGCGCGGTGGGGTCGCCCTGGCCCTTGCCCGAGAGCACTTTGTTAACGGTCAGGCCCATGATCAACGCCACAAGGGCCACGAGGATGAAGACGGTTTTTTGAGTTCGAGTCATAGGTTCAACAGTAGGTAGTGGTCTACGAGCAGGGCGATAAACAACAGGAACAGGTACCAGATAGAGTACTTGAACGTGTTGATCGCCGCGTGCGGCTGGCTGCCACGGTACAGCACCCAGGCCCATTGCAGAAAGCGTGCTCCCAATACCAAGGCACAAGCCAGGTAGAGCAGGCCGCTCATATGGATGACGTAGGGCAACAGGCTCACCGCCAGCAAAGCAAAGGTATACAGCAGGATGTGCACCTTGGTGTAGTGCTCGCCATGGGTGACCGGCAGCATCGGGATATCGGCCTTGGCGTATTCCTCTTTGCGGTGGATGGCCAGGGCCCAGAAGTGTGGCGGGGTCCAGGCGAAGATGATCAGTACCAGCAGCAGGGGTTCGGCACTCACATGCCCGGTGACGGCGACCCAGCCCAGCAGTGGCGGCGCTGCGCCGGCGAGGCCGCCGATGACGATATTTTGCGGCGTCGCGCGCTTGAGAAAACCGGTATAGATCACTGCGTAACCGAGCAGCGAGGCCAGCGTCAGCCATGCCGCCAGCGGGTTGGTGAATGCAAGCAGCAGGGCCAATCCCGCAACAGCCAGAAACAATGCAAACGCTAACGCCGCAACCGGCGATACACGCCCCTCAGCCATCGGGCGTTTATGGGTACGCGCCATCACCGCATCAATCCGTCGATCGACCACGTGGTTCACCGCCGCCGCGCCGCCGGCACACAGGGCAATGCCCAGGTTGCCGAAAAGCAGCACCGTCCACGGCACCCCGGCGCGGGTGGCGAGAAACATGCCCACCAGCGAGGTGATCAGCATCAGCACCACTACTTTCGGCTTGGTCAGCTCCAGATAATCGCGCCAGATCGCCTGATCGCGACGTGCGCCGATCAAGGTCGCCATGGCATTTCTCCTTTAAGGGTGATCAGGCCCGAAACCCGTTTGCGCGGGCTGAAACGCCAGCCGAACGGTAACTGGTGGCGAACCCGGACCAGGCTGGTACGGGCGTGGTAATTGACCAGTACCAGGGTCAGTAACAACGCCGCTCCACCCGCGTTATGCCCCACCGCCACCGGCAACGGCAGGCCGAAAGCCACATTGCTCACCCCCAGGCTGATTTGCGCAGCCAGGGCGATCAACAACAAACCCGCCAGCCGCGTCATGCCCACGGCGCGAAGCTGCCAGGCCAGGCCCAGCAGCACCAGGGTGACCAGTACAGCGCCGATGCGATGGGTCAGGTGGATCGCCGTGCGCGCCTCGCTGTCGAGCTGGCCGCCCAAGTAATTGGGACCGATGTGCTGGGTCAGGTGAAAGCCATTGGCAAAATCTGCCGCCGGCCACCATTGACCGTGGCAGGTCGGCAGGTCGACACAGGCCACGGCCGCATAGTTGGAGCTGACCCAACCGCCCAGCGCGATCTGCCCGATCACCAGTACCAGCCCCGCCGTCGCCCAATACTGCAGGCGCTTGGGCACGATCAGCGCCGGCAGCACGCCAGATAAACGCAGGGTCAGCAAAAACAGCAGGCTCAAGGTCGCAAAACCACCCAACAGGTGCCCGGTGACGACTTGCGGCCACAACTTCAAGGTCACCGTCCACATGCCAAAGGCGGCTTGGGCGAATACCACCACCAACACAAACATGGGCAATTTCACCGGCTGGCCCGGATCACGCCGATGGCTCCACGAGCGCGCGGCCAGTAGCGCGATCAATAGCCCCAGGCTGCCCGCGAAATAGCGATGGGTCATCTCGGCCCAGCCTTTGTCAGCCTCTACCGGCGTGTCGGGAAAATGCAGTTCGGCATGGGCCAATTGGGCTTCGCTGTTGGGCACGCTGATAAAACCGTAGCAACCCGGCCAATCCGGGCAGCCCAGGCCGGCATGGGTCAGGCGCGTGTAGGCGCCTAGCAGCACCACAATCAGCGCCAGCAACGTGGCAAACAGCGCGAGACGAAATCCAGGCTTGGCCATGACGATCCCTTATCCGATGTTCGACAGTTTCAGCAGCAGGCGCAGGTCGTTGAGCAAGTCCTTGCCCTTGACCTTGGCGTCGTAGCGCAGCACCAGGTTGCCGTGGGGGTCGACGATCCACAGTTGCGCTTCGCCGGGGGCGGCGGCGCTCCTGGTAAAGGTCGGCAGATCCAGCGGGTAACGCTGCAGTTGTGGGTATTCGGCCTTGAGCTTGGCGTCGTATTGCGCAGCGACAGGTTGCGCGCTGGCCAGGGCGTGGCTGGCACGGGAGGCGTCGCGGCCGAGGCCGATCTGCAGTTGCCGAGCGAGGTAGACCAATTGCTGGCAATCGGCAGCGCAAGTAGCAGGGGCAGTAACCAGCAGCTGCCAGCGATCTTCATCTGCCTGTACGCCGATGTCGGCACGGGCCTGGCCGTTGCCGATCAGTTCGCCGTGGTAGCTGCGACTGTCCGGAACCCAGAATTGCAGCTTGTACATCAGGGTCGCCAGCACCATCGGGCCGACCACCATGAGCAGGATCAGGACCAGTTGCCAGCGACCTTTGCGGCGGTCAGGCACCTCAGATATGTTGAGTGGATTCATGGCCGCTCCCATGGGGCTTCTCCTTTTTGTTGTGCCATCCGAGGTAGAGATAGAGCACCAGCAACGCCAGTGCCATGGCGAACCACTGCACTGCATAGGCCAGGTGTTTTTCCGGGCCCATGGCGACTATTGGCCAGGTAGTTTCGTACGTACCGGGCCCGGCTTCGGCACGTAGTTCGTAGGCAAAGCCGCTACGCCCAAGCTCGTCCCACAGCGCGGCGGGGTGCAACGCGGTAAGCAGACGCGGCCATTGCGAGCTTGCAGGGTCGGCATGCAGCTGGAAGGTCTCACCGGGGGCGACATAGACCCAGGCGTCGAGATTCAGTGCCTGTTCAGGAGTGGAAAAGGCCGGTGGCGTACGCCGGTCCGGCCACGGCAGCCAGCCGCGATTAAGCAACAGCCACAGGCCGCTGGCCTGATCGTGAAAGGGTTGCAGCAACTCGACACCAACCTTGCCGTCACGCATACGGTTATCCAGCAGCACGCTGTGCTCGGCATCGAATTGACCACGAAGATGGACACGGCGGAAGGCTGGATCGGCCATGTCGTTGAGTTGCACGCTGCTCACCGGCTCGGCGGCGCGGCGCTCGGCATAGCTGTCCACCAGCAGCTGTTTTTCATGCCCTCGAGCCAGTTGCCAGAACCCCAGGCTCACCATCAATGGCAACAACACCAGCACCACCAGCGTCGGTGCGATACCCGGACGAAAGCGCTGCATGGCACTGGCTATACTGGATCTCATCGCCCCTCCCCCCAATAGCCCTGGAGCCAGACCATGCTCAAAGCAGCCATTGCCCTGATGCTGATCGCGACTGTCGTGAGCCTGTTCAGTGGCTTGTTCTTCCTGGTCAAGGACGAGGGCAACTCCAACCGCCTCGTCACTGCCTTGACCGTGCGCGTGGTACTGGCCGTGATTACCGTGAGCTTGATCGCCTGGGGCTTTTTCAGCGGCCAACTGGTCTCTCATGCGCCGTGGTAAACCACCTCACAGCACATAAACGAAGAAAAACAGCCCGATCCACACCACATCCACAAAGTGCCAATACCAACTGGCCGCCTCGAAACCGAACTGATGCTCGGCGTTGAAATGCCCACGCAGGATGCGCATCAGCATCACAAACAAAATGATGGTGCCAATGGTCACGTGGGCACCGTGAAAGCCCGTGAGCATGAAGAAGGTCGCGCCGTACACGCCAGAGCCCAAGGTCAAGCCCAGCTCTTTATAGGCGTGGATGTATTCCTCAGCCTGAAAACCGAGAAACGCCAGGCCCAGCAGCACGGTGATCGCCAGCCAGATCTTCAGCGCACCGCGATGGCCTTTACGCAGGGCATGGTGGGCGATGGTGATGGTCACGCTGGAGCTCACCAGCAGAATGGTATTCACCAACGGCAGGCCCCAGGGGCTGATGGTGCCTTTGGGCGCCGGGTAGAGCTTGGGATCGGGGTTGTTGAGCAGCGGCCAGGCAAACTCGAAATTCGGCCACAGCATATGGGCGATGCCTTTGGGGCCTTCGCCCGCCAGCCAGGGGCCCGCCCACACGCGGACATAGAACAGCGCACCAAAAAAGGCGATGAAGAACATCACCTCGGAAAAGATGAACCAGGTCATGCCCCAGCGAAACGAGCGATCCATCTGCGCGCTGTACAAACCGGCGCGGCTTTCCTTGATCACCGCGCCGAACCAGCCGAACAGCATGTAGGCCAGCAGCAGCCCGCCGACGAAAAAGATCCACGGGCCATGGGATTCCGGACGCGCCGCCTTCAAGTCGTTGAACCACACGGCCAGGCCATACACGGTGACCAGCAGGCCAATTGTGGCAATTATTGGCCATTTGCTTTGCGCTGGTACGTAGTACGTATCATGAGTCGACATGTATTCGCTCTCCTGATTGAGGGGGCAAACAGTAGCTAGCCGCCGCTGTTCGCGGCCACCGGCGCTTGCCGCGCAGTGATATCAAACAGCGTGTAAGCCAGGGTCAAATGCTTCACATCCTTGGGCATGGCGCGGTCGACGATAAAACGCACCGGCATTTCGATACGCTCGCCTGGCTGCAGCACCTGCTGGGTAAAGCAAAAGCATTCGGTCTTGTGGAAATACATCGCCGCCTCGGCCGGGGAAATGCTCGGGATCGCCTGGGCCGTCATCGGCTTATCGGTCGGGTTATAGGCCACAAACAGCATCTCGTTGACTGCCCCGGGGTTGACCACGATTTCATCGGCTTTGGAGTGAAACTCCCACACCATGTCGATGGCATTGGTTGACAGAAACTGCACCCGCACCTGGCGTGAAGGGTCAACGATTTGCTCACCCTCGTACTGCCCGGCGGTCTTGCCGTTGATGCCAAATGCCTTGCACATCACGTCGTAGATCGGCACCAGGGCGAAGCCGAAGGCGAACATCGCCAGCACCAGGATCAGCAGGCGGGTGACCAGGCGTTTGAGGGGCACGGAGTCAGCCATGACACCCACCCAAGGCTGGTGCAGTCAATGTGGGAGGGGCGGTGCGACGATTCGACTTGCTCCCGATGACGGTGTGCCAGGCGACATCATTAGTGGATGTGAGACCGCCAGCGGGAGCAAGTCGAATCGTCGCACCGCCCCTCCCACATGTACCGCGTTCGCAACACACAGAGGTATTCATTTGACCTCCGGCGGTGTGGTGAATGTGTGATATGGGGCGGGCGAGGGCACGCTCCATTCCAGCCCTTCGGCGCCATCCCACGGCTTGGCGGGTGCCGGTGTGCCGCCACGGATGCACTTGATGACAATGAACAGGAAGAAGATCTGCGTAGCACCGAACATGAAGGCGCCCACGGATGAGACCATGTTGAAGTCGGCGAACTGCAGGTTGTAGTCCGGTATCCGGCGCGGCATGCCGGCCAGCCCCACGAAGTGCATGGGGAAGAACGCCAGGTTCATGCCCACGAAGGACAGCCAGAAGTGCAACTTGCCCAGGGTTTCGTCGTACATGTGGCCGGTCCATTTCGGCAGCCAGTAGTAGGCCGAGGCGAAGATCCCGAAGATCGCGCCGGGCACCAGTACGTAATGGAAGTGCGCCACCACGAAGTAGGTGTCGTGGTACTGGAAGTCCGCCGGGGCAATCGCCAGCATCAGCCCGGAGAAACCGCCAATGGTGAACAGGATCACGAACGCCACGGCAAACAGCATCGGCGTCTCGAACGTCAGCGAGCCCTGCCACATGGTGCTGACCCAGTTGAACACCTTCACCCCCGTGGGCACCGCGATCAGCAGGGTCGCGTACATGAAGAACAGCTCACCCACCAGCGGGATACCGACCACGAACATGTGGTGCGCCCACACGATGAACGACAGGAACGCGATACTTGCCGTGGCGTAGACCATCGAGGTGTAGCCGAATAATGGCTTGCGAGAGAAGGTCGGGATGATCGAGCTGACGGCACCGAAGGCCGGCAGGATCATGATGTATACCTCCGGATGGCCGAAGAACCAGAACACGTGCTGGAACAGCACCGGGTCACCGCCGCCGGCAGCACTGAAGAAGCTGGTGCCGAAGTGAATATCCATCAGCATCATGGTCACGCAGCCCGCCAACACCGGCATCACCGCAATCAGCAGGAACGCGGTGATCAGCCAGGTCCACACGAACAGCGGCATTTTCATCAGAGTCATGCCCGGCGCGCGCAGGTTGAGGATGGTGGCAACCACGTTGATCGCGCCCATGATCGAACTGATGCCCATCAGGTGGATGGCGAAGATGAAGAACGTCACGCTCTCCGGTGCGTAGGTGGTGGAGAGCGGTGCATAGAAGGTCCAGCCGAAGTTCGGCCCGCCGCCGGGGCTGAACAGGGTGGACACCAGCAGCAGGAATGCCGCCGGCAGCAGCCAGAAGCTGAAGTTGTTCATGCGCGGCAGGGCCATATCCGGCGCGCCGATCATCAACGGGATCATCCAATTGGCCAGGCCGACGAAGGCCGGCATCACCGCGCCGAACACCATGATCAGGCCATGCATGGTGGTCATTTGGTTGAAGAACGCCGGCTCGACGATCTGCAGGCCCGGCTGGAACAGCTCGGCGCGGATCACCATGGCGAACGAGCCGCCGAGCAGGAACATGGTGAAGGCGAACCACAGGTACATCGTGCCGATGTCTTTGTGATTGGTGGTCAGCACCCAGCGCATCAAGCCTTTGGCAGGGCCGTGGGCATGGTCGGCATGACCATGGTCGATCACAGTGCTCATGGCCGTTCTCCTGCAAGCGAGTCAGCGGGGCGATTCAGGGCATTCGCAACGAAAGTAGTCATTTGCTTTCCGCCTGTTTCAGAGCCAGCACGTCTTTGGGCGTAACCATGTCGCCTTTGTTATTGCCCCAGGCGTTACGCTCGTAGGTCACGACAGCGGCGATATCCACTTCCGAGAGTTGTTTGCCGAAGGCTGCCATCGCGGTACCGGGCTTGCCGTGATAGACGATACCCAAGTGATCGGCTGCGGGGCCGGTGGCGATTTTCGAGCCCTTGAGCGCCGGGAACATCGGCGGCAAACCTTGGCCTTCCGCCTGGTGACACGCCACGCAGGTGGTGTGATAGACCTTGTCGCCACGGGCTACCAGCTCATCCAGCGTCCACTCTTTGGAGGTCAGTTCCTTGAGCTTGGCGGCCTCTTCCTTGCGCTCGCCGAGCCAGGTGTCGTAGTCGGCCTTGGATTTGACCTCGACCACGATGGGCATAAAGCCGTGGTCCTTGCCGCACAGCTCCGCGCATTGGCCACGGTAGATGCCGGGTTTCTCGACGCGGGTCCAAGCCTCGTTGACAAAGCCTGGGATGGCGTCGCGCTTGACCGCAAAGGCCGGCACCCACCAGGAGTGGATCACATCGGCGGCGGTCACCAGAAAGCGCACCTTGGCGCCCACCGGCAACACCAGCGGCTGGTCGACTTCCAGCAAGTAATGTTCGCCTTTGGTCGCCTGGTTATGGATCTGCTCGGCGGGCGTGGCCAGGTTGCTGAAGAACTCCACATCCTGGCCCAGGTACTTGTAGTGCCACTTCCATTGGTAGCCGGTGACCTGGATATCGATATCCGACTCACTGCTGTCGTAGATGTTGATCAGGGTCTTGGTCGCCGGAATGGCCATGGCCACCAGGATCAGCAGGGGCACCACGGTCCAGAGAATCTCCACGGTAGTGCTCTCGTGGAACTTGGCCGCAACCTGGCCCGTGGACCGGCGGTGCAGGATCATCGACCAGAACATGGCGCCAAACACGACGATGCCGATCACCACACAGATCCAGAAGATGGTCATGTGCAGGTCAAACACGGCGTGACTGACTTCAGTAGCCCCTGGCGCCATATTCGTTGTCCAGGCGGCGTGCGCCTGGCCGAATACCGACCACAACAGTAGGCCCATCCAAACGTGTGGATGTCGCGTCATTGCGGGTTCCCCTTTATGTTTCTTGTTATCCCGCCGGTTTGCACCTGCGGCGAAGGGAGCGGCTTCCATACTGCTTACAACCGCCAAGCCTTGCCTGCGTCATGCAGTTGGGCGTCATCAGCTAATTGCGTACAAAACCGAGTATAGACAGCCAGGGCAACCCCGCAATGTGTAGGGGCAAATGAGCGAAAACAGACCGGTGGGCCCAATAAAACCGGGGACGCAAACGTTTATCTGACGAACGATGGCATTTCGATATAACACACACGTATAACCATGAAATAATTATGACAAATGCGTCTTAGGCGCTCGTTTAAACGAGCTACCTTATCCTCTCCCTTTTCCTACACCTGCTTCACTGGAGCCTTCATGAACACCGCCGCATTGCGCGAGCAGATTTCCCGTGCCCGTCAACACGAAGCCAGCACTGGCCAGCTTGCCACACAGCTGGAAAAACAATTGCCGCACCTGCATTCGGCCATTTCCTTGGCTGACGGTGATAGCAACATTGTCATGACCCGCTTTGTCACCGCTTATATCGATCTGGTTCCCGATTTGCTGGACGCCGCCAATGATGTGGCCCGCGAGGCCGGAATTGAAAGCCAAATCAAGCCGGTGCTGAAAATCGCCGAACACTTTTTCCTGCAGCCGCCCGCGATCATGGCTGGGCACGAGGGCCTCGACGGCCTGCTGGACGAGGCTTACCTGGCCCATCGTCTGGTGGAGGAGGTCAACGATCTGTATATCAAGCATTTCGGCCAGCCGTTGATTCCCGCAGATACCACCGTAGCCAATGTGATTGCTCACCGATTGATCGGCGAAACATTCGCCAACCAATTGGATGAAGCCGTACACCACGCGGTAGATGAAATGCTTAACGAAGAAAGCTTTGCGCTGGAGTCGGTCGAGGCCTATCGCGAACAGCTCAAAAGCCCGGAAACAGAAGCGGCGTGGAAGCGCTGGCCATGCCTGTCGCGCCAGCTTGGGGTCGAATTGACGCTGGACCAGCCGGCGTAAATCGTCTGGTTTACAAAGATCAAATGTGGGAGTCCCCACCACATCTTCGATGTGACGCTGTCGCGCAGCAAACTAGGGAGCTTGCTCCTGTGGCGGCCTGACAGCCGAGCAGGATGTCGGTTTTCGTCTTGGGTACATATCCGTTATTTGGGCAACGGCCACTTATGGTTCCGCTTTTACAGCGGCTCACTTTTGAAAAGCGCAAAAGTAAGCAAAACGCTCTTGCCCCACCACTCGGCACCTCGCCTAGGCTCGGTGTGCCCTCACTCCGGCTTGAATCCGTGGGCCGCCGTCATGGGCCATCCCTGGCCCAGGACGGCTAACCCGGCGTCCTGCCGGGTTACCCACGGCTTCAAGCCTGCGTTCGGCCAGCGTGGTTTAACGGGGCGCCTGAGATCAAGATCAAAAGCGACTCGCTGCGCGTCGCAGATACGCTGGCGGTGCTTCTGCTTTTCTGTAGGAGCGAGCTTGCTCGCGAAAAACCTGAGAACGCCGCGTTCTTTCTGGTTTCCCGCGTCATCGTTAACGACCTTCGCGGGCAAGCCCGCTCCCACAGGGGTACGCGCACGCTTCAACGATCAGGTCGGCTATAAGGCCGCCTCGCTGTGTTTTTGATCTAAGGCGCCCCGTTAAACCACGCTGGCCGGAATTCGACAGGGATTTGGGGGGTAAACCGGCAGGGATGCCGGTTTAGCCGCCCCGCGCCATGGATGGCGCGTGGCGGCGGCCCCCAAAATCCCTGTCGGATTACGGGCACACCGAGCCCAAGCGAGGTGCCGAGTGGTGGGGCAAGAGCGTTTTGCTTACTTTGCCGCTTTTGCAAAGTGAGCCGCCGTAAGGGCGGAACCTATAGTGGCCGTTACCTAAGCAACGGATATGTACTCGCCCCAACAACCCAACAACCCGGTCACATCGTCGACGTGGCGCCGTCGCGCAGCAACCTGGGCCGACTCCAAAATATCCAGCGTCAGGACTAAATTTTAACCCTTTAAAATCAGTAGATTACTTGAAGTTTGATAAGAGGGGGCTTGCTCCCGCCCACATTTTTTGATCCGGTTTCGTCAGGTAGTAGACGGCGCCGAACCTATCCCCACCGTTGTGCGCACACGACCTTCCAACCGGCGCTTGAGCCCACGCGCCTCGATCACCAGCGTCGAGCCCTTGGCTGCATTGGCCCGGCCCCACTCCTCCAGTAACTCCAGGCAAGAGTGGTCGATATAACTCAAGTTACTCAGCGGCACGTGCAACGTGGTCCCCGCAGGCACCGCCGACAGCACCTGAGTCAGCGCTGGCACTTTGAGAAAGGTCGCGGCACCGGTCAGGCGCAACTCCATTTCACCGTCCTGAGGCAGGTCGACCAGACTGACTTTCAATCGTGACGCCTTGAATGCCAGCTTGACCAGAGTCAGTCCGAAGCCCACCAATACGCCGGTCAGCAGGTCAGTGAAGATGATCGCCAGCGCCGTGGCCGCATAGGTAAACATCGGCATCCGCCCATAGCGCCCCAGTGCCTTGAACGCCTTGACGTCCACCAACTTGATCCCGGTGTACACCAGCACACCCGCCAGGCTCGCCACCGGAATGCTTTGCAGTACGCTAGACAGCAAGAGTACAAAGCCCAGCAGCCACAGGCCGTGGAACATCGCCGATAAACGCGTGGTAGCACCGGCCTGGACGTTGGCTGAGCTGCGTACAATCACGCCGGTCATCGGCAAGGCGCCCACCAGGCCGCAAAGCATGTTGCCGACACCTTGGGCAGACAACTCCTTATCGAAATCGGAGCGCTGGCCGCTGTGCATACGGTCAACCGCAGCGGCAGACAGCAGGGTTTCGGCACTGGCAATAAACGCGACGGCAAATGCCGCGATCAACAGCTGTGGATCCGCCAAGTTGAGCAGGTCGCTGGGGCGCAGCCAGTCGATGGCATCCGCGAGGTTTTCCGGGACTTCCACACGCTTGACCTGCAAGGCCAACACCAGGCTGGTGACGGTCGCAAGGCCCACGCCGAGCAAGGCGCCCGGCACGAACCGTAGCTGTTGCGGACGGAATTTATCCCACAGGTACATCACCAACATGGTCGACAGGCCGAGCAGACCGGCTTGCCAACCCAGCCCGCCGCCGAGGGTCGGAATTGCTTCAGCGACAGCCGCCGGGAAACCTGCAAGATTATCCAGCCCAGACGGCTTGGGCGCCCCATCGAGCATCACATGGATCTGCGATAACACGATCAATACGCCGATCCCCGCCAACATGCCGTAGACCACAGCCGGTGCCGTGACACGAAACCAGCAGCCCAGGCGTAAACGTCCAGCCACCAGTTGCAGGAAACCCGCCAGCAACAGGATCGGCCCCAGCATCAGCATGCCGTGTTGGCGCACCAGCTCGAACACCAGCACCGCCAGACCCGCTGCCGGGCCGCTGACTTGCAGCGGCGACCCTGCCAACCAGCCCACCACCAGGCCGCCGATGATACCGGTGATCAGCCCTTTGGCCGGCGGCATGCCGGACGCGATCGCGATCCCCATGCACAGGGGCAGAGCGACCAGAAACACAACCACGGAGGCGAGCAGCTCCCGCGGCAGTACAGCTTTCAATTGAGCAGCACGCATTATGGCTCTCCCGAGGCATTCGCCGGGCACGGCAAAGCCTGGCTGCATCCATGGCAGCCACCGCTTTACCCGGCGGGGAAGTGTTTTAGAAGCGCGCTCTAGGCGTCGCGGACGGGATCGGCTCGGTGCCGTTCAACGGTCGAAACGCTGCCTTTTCCGCATCGTAGGCCCGAATTTCGCTGGTCTCGATGTTGTAGATCCAGCCATGGATAAACAGGTGACCATTGGCCATGCGCGAGGCCACGGAGGGGTGGGTGCGCAAATGCTGCAACTGGGCGATGACGTTTTCTTCGGTCAACACCTTCATGCTCTCGCCTTCATTGGCGCAGTCGCAGTTGTCATGGACCATGGCCTTGGCGACTTCGGCGTGACGCAACCATGCCCTGACCGTCGGCATCTTTTCCAGGCTGTCGGGGTTGAGTACCGCGCGCATGGCGCCGCAGTCGGAGTGCCCGCACACGATGATGTGCTGTACACCAAGGGCGAGCACCGCGTACTCGATGGCCGTGGATACGCCACCGTTCATCTGGCCGTAGGGAGGCACCACGTTACCGACATTACGGGTTACAAACAGGTCACCGGGGGAGCTTTGGGTAATCAGCTCAGGCACGATGCGCGAATCGGCACAGGTAATGAACATCGCCCGCGGGCTCTGCGCCGTGGCGAGTTTCTTGAAGAGTTCTTCCTGCTGGGGGAAGACGTCGTGATGGAAATGCAAAAAGCCGTCAACGATATGTTGCAACGCTGCATCGGCGGACTCCGCCCCAGGGGCTGAAGCCGACGCAGCCAAAGGCTGTTTATCCTTGTCACTCATGATTCATCCTCTTGATTAATGCAGGGGAGCGTTCATTACCATTCGACGCCGGGCGAGTGGAATAGTTGAGACCCCAGAATCCACGGCGGCGACTAATGAGTCACTCGCTGAACAAGGTAACCGCCGAAACTTAACTCAAACTGAATGAACCGCTCTAGCTCGGGGCTTTCAGTGATATCAAAACGCGACCACTCATACAGTAATCGTGCCGTCTTATTCATCAGTCTACAACAATGCCATTTGCCTGCCCGGCGGACAGAACGCCGCGCAATCCAGATTGAAACCTTCACGACGATTCAGCCCCAGGCGCTTGATCGCCTTGCTGAAGCGTTGCGCCAGCAGGTCCGCAAATGGCCCTTCACCCCGCATTCGCACACCAAAGCGGCTGTCATACACCTGGCCACCGCGCACCTGGCGCACCAAGCTCATGACATGGGCGGCACGCTGAGGATAATGGGCCGCCAGCCATTCCTCGAACAGCGGCGCAACCTCCAACGGCAAGCGCAGCATCATATACGCCGCGCTTTGTGCCCCGGCCGCGTGAGCCTCGGCGAGCAGGCTCTCCAATTCGCTGTCGTTGATCATCGGAATCATCGGCGAGCACAACACGCCCACCGGGATACCCGCCTCGCGCATAACCCGAATCGCCCTCAGCCGCGCCTTGGGCGCCGCCGTGCGTGGCTCCAGGATGCGCTTGAGTTCATCGTCCAGGCTGGTGAGGCTGATCATCACCGCCACCAGCCGCTGGCGGGCCAGCTCGGTCAGCAGGTCGAGATCGCGCAATATCAACGACCCCTTGGTGATGATAGTCACCGGGTGCCGGTAGCGCAGCAGCACTTCCAGAGTTTGCCGAGCGATCTTGTATTCCCGCTCGATAGGCTGGTACGGATCGGTATTGGAGCCCAGGTTGATCGGCGCGCACACATAACCAGGCTTTGACAGTTGCTGTTCCAGCACATCAGCCGCGTTGGTCTTGGCGATCAACCTGGTTTCGAAGTCCAGCCCCGGGGACATGTCCCAATAGGCATGACTGGGCCGCGCATAACAGTAGATGCAACCGTGCTCGCAGCCGCGATAAGGGTTGATGGAACGATCAAAGGGCAAGTCCGGCGAGTTATTGCGCGTGATGATGGTCTTGGCCGTTTCAATACGCACTTCGGTGCCTTGGGTCTCGGGCACCTCCTGGTACCAGCCGTCGTCCTCAGCCACGCTGACCGTAGGTGCAAACCGGTTGTGCAGGTTGGTGGCCGTGCCCCGACCGCGGGGCGGCAACGCAGTAGACATGAAAACGCCTCGATACTGTTTTTTTATACAGTACCGAGGCGTGAGGTTTCTGACCAGTGCCGTTGGGCAGCCAGGGAGAAATCAGTGCTTTTGCGTCACCTGCCCCAAGTCATCCCCCGAGGTCGTGCGCATAGTGCTCTTGCGCAGGTCCGCCACCTCACTGGCATTGACTGGCGCCCCCTTGTTGCCCCAGCTACCACGAATGAAACTGACCACATCCGCCACTTCCTGGTCCGACAGGCGCCAGGCGAACGCCGGCATGGTGAAGGTCGATGGCGCCGTATGGGTCGCCGGCAAAGTACCGCCGTTCAACACGATGTTGATCAACGATGTGGCATCCGCCGTCTGCAATACCGGGTTACCCGCCAGTGCCGGGAACACACGCGTATAGCCATGGCCATCGGTACGGTGGCAGGCCGCGCAGTTGTCGATATACACCGACGCACCTGGCTTACTGTCATCGCCTTTCCAGAGCGCTTGGGCTACCTGCTTGTCGTACTGGTGTGGCTGGTCCTCGGGATCGACCGCCGGCAGGCTCTTGAGGTAACGGGCGATAGCGGTCAGGTCGTCTTGCGACATGTACTGCATGCTGTGGACGACAACATCGCTCATGCCACCGAACACCGCGCTGCGATCACTGCGACCGGTCTTGAGGAACTGCACCAATTGCTCCTCGCTCCAGCTGCCAAGGCCATCCTTGTGGTCACCGCGCAGGCTCTTCGCGATCCAGCCTTCCAACGGTGCACTGCCGGACAGGAAGGCGTTGCCATCAGTGGCACTCAGGGCTTTTTCCTGCATGGTCAGGGCACGAGGCGTATGGCAGGCGCCACAGTGGCCGAGGCCTTCAACCAGATAAGCACCACGATTGATCACCGGATCAGCAGCGGTTTGCGCCTGATGCTCCTCGACCGCAGGCGCGAACATCCAGCGCCAAGCCGCCAAAGGCCAGCGCATGCTCAAGGGCCAGGGAATATCGCTGTCTTTGTTCTCTTGGGCAACCGGCTCAACGCCCTTCATGAAATACGCATACAACGCCTGCATATCGCTGTCGCTGACACGCGCGTAAGACGGGTAGGGCATCGCCGGGTAAAGCGTACTACCGTTCTTGGCGACGCCATGGCGTACGGCCTTGTCGAAGTCCTCGAAGCTATAGTCGCCCAGGCCGGTCTTGTCCGGAGTGATGTTGGTCGAATAGATCACGCCGATGGGGGTTTCCATGGGCAGGCCACCGGCGAAGGGTTTGCCGCCCTTGGCGGTATGGCAGGCCACGCAGTCACCGGCACGCGCCAGGTATTCACCCTGCTTGATCAAGTCGGTTTCGACGGCGCTGACCGAGCAACTGCTCAAGAGCGCCAGGGAGGCGATAACGAATGCTTTCATGTTCATCGCTCCTTATGCCTGAACCAGCGGGCCGGGGTTTTTCAGGTACTGCTCACGGATCGCCCGAGCTGACCAATAGGTCAACGCTGCCACCAGCCCCGTAGGGTTGTAGCCCAACCCTTGTGGGAAAGCAGACGCACCCGGGACAAACACGTTGTGTACATCCCAGCACTGCAGGTAGCGGTTCAAGGCACTGGTTTTTGGATCGGTGCCCATGATCGCGCCACCGTTGAGGTGGGTGGTCTGGTACGAGGCAGTATTGAAGTGCTCGCCGACTTTTTTACCCAACACCGCGATGGCCTTGGGGTTCATGGCTTGGGCGACCTTGCCCATTTTCTCGATCATGAAGCGGTTCATCTTGATGTCGTTTTCTTGCCAGTCGAAGGTCATGCGCAGCAGCGGCAAACCGTAGGCATCGCGGTAAACCGGATCCAGGTCCAGGTAGTTGCTGCGGTAGGACTGATGGGCGCCGTGGGCATCCATCGACACCTGATGGGTGTAGTAATCGGCGGTGGCGCGCTTCCAGGCGCTGCCCCAGGCAGGCGTGCCCGGCGGGTTGGAGGTACCGGCAATCGGCCGGCTGCCGGCCTGGTTGACCCACATCGGCGAGCCACCCACGAAGCCGTGGGGGCCGTGATCGAAGTTGTCGGCGTTGAAGTCGTCGATGGCCACGCCATTGCCGCCCGCGCCGATGAAGTTGTTGGTGTGAGTGTCCTTGTCGAAGAACGCCTTGATGGTGCCCATGTTCTGGTAGGCGAAGTTGCGGCCCACCACACCCTCATTGGTGATCGGATCGTAGGGCTTGCCGATGCCCGACAACAGCATCAGGCGCACGTTATGGAACTGGAACGCGCCAAGAATCACCAGGTCTGCCGGCTGCTCGCATTCGCGGCCCTGGGCGTCGATATAAGTCACGCCGGTGGCTTTTTTCCGGGTGCTGTCGAGGTTGACCTTGAGCACGTGGGAATTGGGTCGCAGCTCGAAGTTCGGCACTTGGCGAAGGGCCGGCAGGATGTTCACGTTCGGAGATGCCTTGGAATACATGTAGCACACGTAGCCACTGCAAAAACCGCAGAAATTACACGGCCCCATCTGCGCGCCATAAGGGTTGGTGTAGGGTCCCGAAGTATTGGCCGACGGCAGGTTGTAGGGTTTGTACCCCACTTCAGCCGCGGCTTTCTGAAACAGCTGTGCGGAGACGGTATTTTTCTGCGCCTCCAGCGGGAACGGGTTGGAGCGATCCGGCGCATACGGGTTGCCACCGCGGCCTACGCCAACCAATTGGCCCTTGACGGTCCAAGCTTGGCCGGAGGTGCCGAAGACTTTTTCCGCATAATCGAAAAATGGTTCCAGTTCTTCGTAGCTGACACCAAAATCCTGGATGGTCATGTCCTTGGGAATAAAGTTCTTCCCATAGCGCTCTTCGTAATGGCTGCGCATGCGCAGTTCGATGGGGTCGACGCGAAAATGCACACCTGACCAGTGCAGGCCCGCGCCCCCTACGCCATTACCCGGCAGGAATGCACCCAACTGACGGTTGGGCAGGGCAATATCATTCACGCTATGGCGAATGGTCACCGTCTCCTTGGAGATATCCTGGAACAGCTTTTTACGCACGCTGTAGGTCAATTCGTCGATGACCTGGGGATAGTTGCCGTCCGGATAAGTGTCCTGCATCGGGCCGCGCTCCAGCGCTACCACGTTGAGACCCGCTTCCGTCAGCTCCTTGGCCATGATCGCGCCGGTCCAGCCGAAGCCAACAATCACCGCATCCACTTTCTTCATGATGGTCGCCACGTTTATGCCCTCTCGCCGCGAATGGAAACAGCCGGGAAGGGGTATTGCTCGTTGCGTTCCACCCAATCCATAAAGTCGGCGCGGGCGCCCGGGAAGCCAATCATGGTCCAACCGACCATGCCTTTATTGCCGCCATGGATGGGATCGCAGAAGAAACCCTCCTTAGTGTTTTGCAGCAACAGGTTGAAGAATATCTTCGCTGGCACCGCCTCGAAATGCGCTGCGACTTCACTGCCGCCAGCCTCCAGGCGCCGCAGCATATCGTCTCGGGTAGCGCTGTCTTGCGCAGCAAAAGCTTTACCGTTGAACGCCTTCGACCATGCATCCGTCGCAGCAATACCCAGGCGGTAGATTTCCTTGGGCACTAATTTGCTCTGCCAACCCATCTCCGGCGCTGCGTCGGCTTTAAACGGGCCTTGCATGTACCACAGGGCGCCGCTGGCATACGGCGTGTTCATCTGACGGTCGATGTATTCCGGCGCGCCAGCTTCCAAGGCGCCAGGGCCCTGTGCGTCAGCGGGAATCAAGCGCTCCACGGCGGCGTTGATAAAGGCCCATTCCTCAGCCGTGAAGTAGCTCGGTTCGTAGGTTTTGTCGCTCGCCACAGGCTTGACCGGAGTGGCCTGGGCAGGCTCCGGCGTAGCCATCAGCATCGAACCGCCAAGGCCGGTGCTGGCAACCGTGACCACCGGGATCAAGGTCAAGGATTTGCGTAGAAAATCACGCCGGGGGTTGTCTTGATCTTGATCAGACATGGGTACACCTCATCATGTGGTCACGGGTTTATCCGCCACTTCTGGGAGCAGCGTGAAGGCTTGCCAAGCACTGGAATCTAAAGTGATAGAGCACACTGGCAAACAATAGTTACAAATGATAGCAGGCTAAGGATTGAGAGGAATCGGTTCATTGACGAAAAAACCGGATCAGATCGTATGAAATCATGGATGCATGGCGTAAGCCGCAGCAGCTGGATAGCCACAATTTATCGGAAAGTGATTCACCAATAGGTTTAGGAGCACGCGATAAATGAGACGACGCTGGGTGCGTTTCGGCGTAATAGTCGATGATCGGCTGGTTGAAGCCAGCGCCAAACGGAAACGAACGTATTAACGCCGCAGGTGCGTCAGCCTGGAAATCGGGCATGGCGAGGAGCATCCGTTTATCTACCAGGTGCAGATGCGCGGCTACTTCACGCCGTCGTTCGCCCGTGGTGGCATGGGCATAAGAAAACGCCGGTTGATCGGTACGTTTGCTCCTTCAGCCGGCGCTCCTGTTTAGGTATAGGCTCTCGGATTTCTAGCGTGAGTTATTCGGTACTAAAACCCCACCATGTTCCGATAGTTCAATGCCCTGAAACTCTGTCTGGCCTCCATACGTTTTTTCATAATACTCATTGTTCAATGCTTCCAATTTTTTCTGCTGCGACTCTAGCGCCTGCTCACTACGGTCAGGCAATGCAGGCTGATCAGGAAATTTTCTTTCCTTATTTAACGTCCGCGCCATTTCGTGTATTTCTTCAACAGACTTTCCTTTAATATCCACCCCAAAGAAATTCAGCACCAAACTGAGTGGCGCAGTGTCCTCAGAGAAATACCCACTCACGACCCCTCCGTTAGGCGCAACTACTTTGGCCACGTCTACTATTGGTTCAAGCGCATTGGAAAATTTTGGAAATTTCTTTGAAAATTGTTCAGGGGTATATGAAAGCTCCTTTCCTTCATATTTTTTTGCATGAAACACCCCTGCCGCTGCATCATAAGTAAAACTGTTGCGATCTATATTAAACTTTGATGCCCACTCATTAATCACATCGTTATTGAATGCGCCTGCTACTTGTTCGTACCAGGGATACAACTTTGAATCTTCGGAAATATTAATGTATGCGCTTGAGCCATCCTTATTAGATTCGTCCAGCTTCAACATCGCATCTGCGGTTGACTCCACGATTTTTGCTTCTGGGAACTGCCTTTGCTCTTTAGGAGAAAGTGGATAGATCTCCGTAGGGCTATTGAGCCTGTCCGTAAATTCAGTTTCCCTCGCCTGCAGGGCCTGCTGTTGCTCTGAAAGTGTCTGTTGATTGCGCTCCTTCACCTCCACGTTGGGCGCAAATGCGTGCCTGCTCAATAACTCATTTCCTGTCTGATTGACTTTTTCTATATTTTTTTCGGTGGGGTCTAATCCATAGAAGCTCAGCACTAGGTCGAGACCAGCCTTATTGTCGGGATACCTTTGAAGAATCACTCCCCCCGCCGGCGAGACTACTTTGGCAACATCAATTATGGGCGTGAGCCCATCGCGGTACTTTGGATACTGCTCGGCAAACTCTTCGGCAGTGAAGTTTAGATTTTTACCCTCCAACGTCTGCACACCAAACAACTTAAGTAATGGGTCATATTTTAAGGTGTCCAGCTTCACGTCATAATTATCAGCCCAGTCCATGAGTATCTTATTACCAAAAGCAGCGTTCACCTGCTGTAGCCATGGCGTCAAACTGGATTTGGGCGGAATATCGATCAGTGGTGTCGGTCCATTAAGGCTCACCTGATCCAGGTTCGCCATTATTTCCCCTGTGGAAGCGGCGATGGTGTCGTTGACGTCCGATGTTTCAAAGTCAAGTTCATCGGGACGATGCTCCACTTCAGGCGCCAATTTATTCACGTAGCTCTTTTCTTTCTGCTCCATGGCAACTCTATGCTTAACCACCTCTGTAACGCCGGGCAACGTGTTTTGAGTTGCATTTGGAAATTCTCCATGGTGCAGCTCTTTCGCGATCTCGTGAATTTTTTCAAGTGACTTCTCATTGGGGTCTAAGCCGTAGAAACTTTGAATCAGATCAAGGCCCGCGCTACCCTCTGGATATTTCTGAAGCTGGACGCGACCCTTTGGAGCAACGACCTTTGCAACATCAATGATTGGATCAAGCGCCTCTTTATATTCCGGAAATTCTGATGAAAATTCACTTTTTGTGAAGCTCAGCTCCTTGCCATCAAGCGTCTTTGCATGAAAAGTATTCGTTAAGGTGTCGTAACGAAGACTGGCGGGATCTACCTTATTATCTACCGTCCAATCCCGAAGTATTCGGTTGGTGAAAGCAGCAGATACCTGAAGCATCCATGGATACAGCGTCGATTTCTTGGGTACGACAACTTGTGGTGAGGGATCACTCAGGTCGGCCTCTGTTAGAGCTTGCATCTTTTGTGACGTGGCGGTTGCGAGCAGGGCATCACCTTCAGATCTATCGGCCACTGCCTCGAAATCATCGACATGCTGTGCAGTATCCACTGGGGGACCGTCGGGGCTAATTGCATTTTTTTTTGCCCACTCATCCAGCGCACTTTTAGTCGCCGTTGCTTCTTTTTCTAAAACTTGTCCGGTTGGCGTTTTTTGATGATAGACACTGGCGTCCCTTTTCGCTCTGTTAAGGCCAGAACCGTTCGTGTCAAAACGATGTAGCACTGCCTGTTCCCTGAAGGTGTTTTTCACCTTCGCCTCTTCTGCCATCATCCTAGGCTTTGGAACTAGCGGTTGAACATAGCGTTGCTCAACGGAACCATCCAACTTCGGTTTACTGTTATTGAATTCAGGCAATTGCTGCGGTACATAAACTTTGGATTCAGTCACCAGGCTCAATTTGATTTCCCTGTAGGTCAAATACACGTAAGCATATGGAATAGATATGCGCTTACTGTGTGACTTTGCCCAAGCATGTCGTTCCACAGCACTTTGTAACTGTCAATTTCTCAAGTGTTTTTTACATTCAGAGCCCTACACGTTTTGAAGGCAGACTTATTTATGAGTACTTAAACTGAACACGGTAATGTGCCAGCGTAGTACTTATATTTAACCTGATAATTTTTCAAGCCAAGGTTCGCCCAATAGGGCAGGCGAAAAACATAGCGGCTTAGCTCGCCAGCGGCGAAGGCAAAGCCCTGAAAAGACGTGGCTACCCTCGAGTACCGGTGGTCACGAGGGTTAGCCAATAGGGCAGGAGGTTTTGGTTAGAGCGCATATAAGCAGATGAGACAGCTACTAAAACCGCGCCCCTGAAGCGGCGCTCCAGGGGGGCATCAGTCTTTTTTCAACTTCGGATTAGGAAAGAACTGCACCGCTTGCACCTTCGGGTCCGCCGGCGCCTTCAATGCCGATGTGTTGACCCGCGTACCCAATTCCTTGGGTACAGACAAGCCTTGATCATTCAGCGTATCGGTATAGCCGCAGGCCACGCATTCACGGTGCGGCACGCTGTCTTCGGTCCACATCTTCAACTTGTCCGGCTCGCTGCACGCCGGGCAGACTGCCCCGGCGATAAATTGCTTTTTGGTAATCACAGGCCCTTCACTCATGCTGCCGCGTCCTCACTCAGGCCGCTGTGGCGCAAGAGTGCGTCAATCGACGGCGCTCGTCCGCGGAAGTCGACGAACAGCACCATCGGTGCCTGGGAACCCCCACGCGCCAGAATCGCTTCGCGGAAGGCCCGACCGGTCTGGGCGTTGAGCACGCCGTCTTCTTCGAATTTGGAAAATGCGTCCGCAGACAGCACTTCCGCCCACTTGTAGCTGTAGTAACCCGCCGCATAACCACCGGCAAAGATGTGCGCGAAGCTGTTAGGGAAGCGGTTGTAGGCTGGCGGACGCATCACCGAGACTTCGTCACGCACGCCTTCGAGCACCTGCGCCACGCTGCGGCCATCGCCATGGGTGGCGTGCAGCTCGAAGTCAAACAGCGAGAACTCCAGCTGGCGCACCATCATCAGGCCGGACTGGAAATTTTTCGCGGCGAGCATTTTTTCCAGCAGGTCGTGGGGCAGCGGCTCGCCGGTTTCATAGTGGCCGGAGATCAGTGCCAGACCTTCGGGCTCCCAGCACCAGTTCTCCATGAATTGGCTCGGCAACTCCACCGCATCCCACGCCACGCCGTTGATACCGGATACGCCGGCATGTTCAACGCGGGTCAGCAGGTGATGCAGGCCGTGGCCGAATTCGTGAAACAGCGTGGTGACTTCATCGTGGGTCAGCAGGGCAGGCTTGCCGCTGTCGGCCGGAGTGAAGTTGCACACCAGGTTGGCCACGGGGCTTTGCAGCACGCCGTCGACGGTGCGGCGGCGGTCACGGGCTCCGTCCATCCAGGCGCCGCCGCGCTTGTTGGCGCGAGCGTACAGGTCGAAGAAGAAGCGCCCCACGTGTTCGCCGTTTTCCTTGATTTCGAACAGGCGGACATCCGGATGCCAGGCGTCGAAGCCCTTTAGCTCGGCGATCTCAATGCCATACAGGCGCTGAACGATGGCAAACAGCCCGCCCAGCACCTTGTCGATGGGGAAGTAGGCGCGCAGGGCTTCCTGGGACACGCTGTAGCGCTGCTCGCGCAGTTTCTCGCCATAGAAACCGCTGTCCCAGCTCTGCAGGTCAGCGCAGCCTTGTTCGGCGGCGTAAGCCTTGAGTTGCTGCAAATCCTGGGTAGCAAACGGCTTGCTGCGCTTGGCCAGGTCACGCAGGAAGCTCAGCACCTGGTCACTGGACTCGGCCATCTTGGTTGCGAGGCTGAGCTCGGAGAAGGACGCAAAACCCAACAACTGGGCCAGTTCCTGACGCAGGTCGAGGATCTGCTCCATCACCGGGCCGTTATCGTTCTGGCCGGCGTTCGGGCCTTGGTCCGATGCACGGGTGCAGTAAGCGGCGTACACCTCTTCACGCAAGGCGCGGTCCTGGGCGTAGGTCATTACCGCGTAGTAGCTGGGGAATTCCAGGGTGATCAGCCAGCCATCAAGGCCCTTGGCCTGGGCCGCAGCGGCCATTTGCGCCTTGGCAGAGTCGGTCAGGCCGGCGAGGGTGGTTTCATCGGTGACCTGCTTGGTCCAGGCTTGGGTGGCGTCCAGCAGCTGGTTGGAGAATTTGCTGCCCAGCTCGGAAAGCTTGCTCTGCACTTCGGCGTAGCGCTTTTGCTGCTCCGGCGGCAGGTCGATGCCCGACAGGCGGAAATCGCGCAGGGCGTGTTCCAGAATGGTTTTCTGCGCCACGTCGAAACCGGCGGCCTCTGGGCTGTTGGCCAAGGCTTCGAAGGCTTGGAACAGTTCGCGGTTCTGGCCCATTTCGGTGGAGTAGGCGCTCAATGCCGGCAAGCAAGCCTCGTAGGCTTCGCGCAGCTCGGCGCTGTTGCACACGGCATTGAGGTGGCTGACCGGGCTCCAGGCAGCGCCAAGACGATCATTGAGTTCATCCATGGCAAGGACCAGACCGGCCCATGTCGGATTTTTACCCTGGCTTTGCAGGATGTCTGCGATAGCCACACGGTTGTCGGCGAGGATCTGTTCGATGGCCGGCTGGACGTGCTCGGCACGGATCGCCGAGAACGGCGGCAGGTCGTAGGACTGCAATAGAGGGTTGTTCGCGCTCACGGTTGGCACCTTGGCTGAAGAAACATGTAAGAACAAAGATGGGGCCATCTTAATTACAATCAACACCCACCGCAGCTATCAGCAGAAGAGAGAGAGGCTATCGTGACCCTTCGCACCTATCAGAACCACACGCCAACCCTGGGCGCCGGGGCTTTTGTCGATACTTCGGCGGTGGTGATCGGCGATGTCGAAATCGGCGCCGACAGCTCGGTATGGCCGCTGACAGTGATACGCGGCGACATGCACCGCATCCGCATCGGTGCACGTACCAGCGTGCAGGACGGCTGCGTGCTGCACATTACCCATGCAGGGCCGTTCAATCCTGACGGTTTCCCGCTGCTGATCGGCGACGACGTGACCATCGCTCACAAGGTCATGCTGCATGGCTGCACCGTGGGTAGTCGTGTGCTGATCGGCATGGGCAGCATCGTGATGGACGGCGCCGTGGTCGAAGACGACGTGATCATCGGCGCCGGCAGCCTGGTGCCGCCGGGCAAGAAACTCGACAGTGGTTTTCTGTATGTGGGCAGCCCGGTTAAACAGGTCCGTGCGCTGACTGACAAAGAGCGCGCCTTTTTCACCTACAGTGCCGCGAACTACGTGAAGCTCAAGGACCTGCACCTGGCAGCGGGGTTCGACCAGTGAGCCTGCATTACTCAACGGTTCTATTCGACCTCGATGGCACCCTCACCGACCCGCGCGAGGGCATTACCCGTTCGATCCAGTACGCCCTTGGCAAGTTAGGCATCGATGAGCCAGACCTAACCCGGTTGGAGCACTTTATCGGCCCGCCGTTGCTGCAGGCGTTCATGCAATTCTATGACTTCGACGAGGCCAGGGCCTGGGAGGCGGTGAATTTCTACCGCGAGCGCTTCAGGGTCACCGGACTGTACGAAAACCTCGTGTTTGACGGTGTCATGCCGCTGCTGGACGAACTGAACAGCCAAGGCCGCCAGCTGTACGTGGCCACCTCCAAGCCGTGGGAATTTGCCCGTGAGATCGCGCGGCATTTCGATTTTGCCCGGCATTTCAAGGTCATCTACGGCAGTGAACTGGATGGTACGCGCACCAACAAGGTCGAGCTGATCGCCCACTTGATACAACAGGAAGGGCTGGACCCGACCACGACCTTGATGATTGGCGATCGTAAGCATGACCTGATCGGAGCGCGGAGCAACGGGCTGGATTCGGCGGCGGTGGGGTATGGGTTTGGCAGCTTTGAAGAGTTGAATGCCGAGGCGCCGACCTGGCACTTCGAGACGTTGGCGCAGATGCACCAGGCGTTTTTGCAGCGCCCTTGAAACCGCTATCGGGGGCAAGCTCCCTCCCACAATTAGCCTTTGTACATCGCTCAAAATGTGGGAGGGGGCTTGCCCCCGATGAGGCCCTAACGGCCGCGACTCTCCAATTGCCTCAACGCCGCTTTACGCTGCACCACCGGCAATTTCCCCAGCCTTTCCACAGCCGCATAAAACTTCACCCAATCCCCACCCTCCTGCGCAAACAACGCCGCAAACGCCGGCACCCACTGGTCATACAGCCCGAACGGCAACAGCCGCGCATTGTTCATCGGCTGATTGATCCAGGCGTCATAACGCTTGTCGCCGCCCCACTGGCTATCACGCAGCCGCCGGTAGTCGGTGCGCAAACGCTCGAACTGCGCAGCTTTGGCCCGGCGCATCGCATCAGCCGACAAAGGCTGCGCGTAGATCTTTTCCAGGCGTTTACGGGTATCGAGGATCAGCCTGACAAACTGGTCACGCTGCTGCAACGTCGCATCGCTCAGGGGTGCCAGGCCACGAAAAGCCCGCCATTGCCGGGTGCCTTCCTGCTCGACAAAAGTCGCGAATGACTCATTGAACTCGGTGTCGTCCTTCACATAAAAGCGCTGGTGGGCCAGCTCATGGAAGATCAGCGTGGCGAGACGCTCATCGCCCCAGCCCAGCATCGAGCTCATGATCGGGTCATTGAACCAACCCAGGGTGGAATAGGCTTCGACGCCACCGATCGACACGTCCATACCTCGTTGGCGCAACAGCGCCGCTTCGCCACGCGCCGCACCTTGGCTGTAGTAGCCGCGATAGGCAACGCAACCGGCAATGGGAAAGCAGTGGTTTTCAGCAGACAGGGAAAACTCCTGGGTGGCGAAGACATTCCACACCACATAAGGCCGGCCGATATCGGCGTATAGCCGATAACTTTGGTTGTCCGGCAACTGCAGGTGTTCACTGGCAAAAGTGCGGGCTTTCTGCGATTGAGCCAGATGCTCGCGCAGCAATTGCGGGCGAGACGGGTCGGCGATGACCTCGACCACCGGCTCCCGGGCCCGCAACAGCTGCCACTGGCCGCTCGCCAATTGGCCGTAATAACTGACGCTGGAACAGCCGCTGAGGAGCACAACCATCAACCCCGCAAGAAAACGCCTGATCATGCCCCGACTGCCCCTGGTTGATTAAATCGCCAGACTATCGCGCTTGAATGGAATTTTTCCACGGCGCGGCGTGTTTATACTCAAACCTCTCCCTGCGTTGAGTACCTGCCATGCGTCAGTTTCTGTTTCCCGCCGCCGCCCTGTTCCTCAGCGCCTGCGCTTCGGCCCCAATCCCGCCAGTCGATCCGCAGCAGGCCTGGGTCGACTTCACCACGCCGACCCCGGGCTCCAAGTTGGTCATGGCCCAGCGCCTGGATGGGAAGAACCTCGACGACGGGCGCTTTTTCCAGATGCCCCCCGGCCCTCACGAGCTGATGGTGCGCTTTGATTTTGAAGTGCCCGCCGGCGGTGGTTTGGGGGGCCTCAGCCAGATGATGTATCGAACCTGCTTCATGACCTTGCAGTACGACCATTTCCAGGCTGGCCAGCGCTATGTGCTCGAAGGCCGCTCGCTGGCGTTCACGCCCAATATCCGGCTGTATGACTCAGCACGGCAGTTGCTGGCCGAAGAACGCAGCGTTAACTGCATCTGATCAGTCGTTGTTCTTCTGATAGATGATGCGCTTGGTGCCGTTTTCGCACGAACCGACAATCATGGCTTCGTCATGATTCTTGGCTTCTTCGGCGGTAATGATTTCCAGGGTGTAGGACGGAATCGCCTTGGCCTGGAGCTGTACTTCAATTTCCTTCCTGAGCTCTTCACAATCTTTCGGAGCGGCCACGGCCGAAGTGGCCAATCCAGCGCAGATGATCGCCAAGGCAAAACGTTTCATGTGTGAAGCTCCCTGAATGCATGCGCACGAGTGTGCGCCTAAGGCTGCATAGGCTATAGGACCACATAGGGGAAACACGAGTTCTGATTTAACGCATAACTAAATGAAGGAGGGGGCTTGTGCCCGATAAAAGTGTGCCCGTCATCCAACTATTGGCTGACCCACCGCTATCGGGGACAAGCCCCCTCCCACAAAAAAGCGCTGTGTTAGTTAACCAGCGTGCCATCCAGGGTGATGGTCGCGTTCAGCACCTTGGAAACCGGGCATCCCTCCTTGGCCTTTTTGCTCAGTTCGTCGAACTGTGCCTGGCTGGCGCCTGGGATCTTGGCTTTCAGGGTCAGATGCACCGCAGTGATCGCAAAGCCGCCATCGACCTGGTCCAGCGTCACATCAGCCTGGGTATCGATGCTGTCGGCCTTGAGCCCGGCGTCGCCGAGAATCATGGAAAACGCCATGGAGAAACAGCCGGCGTGAGCCGCGCCAATCAGTTCTTCGGGGTTGGTACCCTTGCCGCCCTCGAAACGGGCCTTGAAACCGTAGGGCGCTTCGCGTAGCACGCCGGTTTCCGTTGAGATGGAACCCAGGCCAGTCTTCAGATCACCTTCCCAATGCGCGGATGCTTTTTTAACGATACTCATAGCGGTCTCCTCGAACGGTGGTTTTGCGTCAGTAAGGGTTCTGAGGATAGACGCCCAGGCAAAGTTCATCTTGTCGGAGAAACCTACGGATTTAGTAGGAAATTTCGGACCCCCCTATTGAATCTCGGGTATATGCCCTCATTGCATAGAACATGCACATGAAGCAGCAGGTTTTGGTTCGTCTAAAAAGCCTGCGCCCCAATTGGAGAAGCAGGCTTATGAAATCGCTGTCTGACGTAAAATTCTCGACCCTCGACCTGGTGCCCGTGCGGGCCGACGGTAACCCGGCGCAGTCGCTGCGCAACTCCCTGGACCTGGCCCAGCACGTGGAAAAGTTCGGCTATCACCGTTTCTGGGTAGCTGAGCACCACAATATGGACGGCATCGCCAGCTCGGCCACCTCGGTACTGCTCGGCTACCTGGCCGGCGGCACCTCGACCATTCGCGTGGGTTCCGGCGGCGTCATGCTGCCTAACCATGCGCCGCTGGTGATCGCCGAGCAGTTCGGCACCCTGGAAAGCCTCTACCCAGGCCGTATTGACCTGGGCCTGGGCCGTGCGCCCGGCTCCGACCAGATGACCGCCCGCGCCCTGCGCCGTGAACGCTCAGGCAGTGCCGATGATTTCCCCGAGGATGTGGCCGAATTGATGGCCTACCTGGGCCCACGTACGCCCGATCAACGGGTGATCGCCGTACCGGGTACCGGCACCAACGTGCCGGTGTGGCTGCTGGGTTCAAGCCTGTTCAGCGCGCAATTGGCCGGTGAGCGGGGTTTGCCGTATGCCTTCGCCTCCCATTTCGCACCACGCTTGATGCATGAGGCGATTCGCGTGTACCGCAATCACTTCAAGCCGTCGGCAGTGTTGGACAAGCCCTACGTGATGCTCGGCATTCCGCTGGTGGCGGCGGATACCGATGAACAGGCCGATTACCTGGCCACCTCGGTGTACCAGCGCATCCTCGCACTGATGCGCGGCCAGAGCCTGGTGCAACGCCCACCGGTGAACACCATGGACGGCCTCTGGCTGCCCCATGAAAAAGACGCGGTCGGCAGTTTCCTTGGTTTGGCCATGGTGGGCGGCCCGGCGAAGATCCGCGCCAAGCTGGAGGTGTTGATCGAGCAGACCGGCGCCGATGAGCTGATCTTCACCAGCGACCTGTACGAGCATGCCGACCGAATTCATTCCTACGAGCTGTTGGCGCAGGTGATGAAAGGCTGAACCCAGGCGAAAAAAACGACGCACCTGTGGCGAGGGAGCTTGCTCCCGCTGGGCTGCGTAGCGGCCCCAAGAAAAGGGGAGCGCTGCGCACTCCAGCGGGAGCAAGCTCCCTCGCCACAAGTGCGTCGCTTTATGTCTGCAACATGGGATTAACCGCGTTTGTAGACGATTTCCTTGGTGCCACCTTCGCAGGTGCCGACCACTTCAGCGTCAGTCGAAGCGCCTTTATCCACTACTTCCAGCGAATAACCCGAAGCGCCCTTGGCGTCGATTTTCGCTGCGATTTCGCTTTTCAGCTCTTCACAAGGCTTGCCCGCCGCCAGGGCCGTGCCCGCAATGCTTAACAAACCTACCGCCAACAGAAACTTCTTCATCCGTTACATTCCTTGCGCTGATCGAAAGAGCGTGCCGACGCTCATCGCGTCGGCACCCGTTGTTTGTAGCGCAGGTTATGGCAATCGGCCAGCGGTCAAAGTTCAACTCAGCCGATCAACTACTGGCAATTCGGAATCCCACCTTAAGCGTGACTTGGAAATGCGCGGCCTTGCCATCCTTGATGTGGCCGCGGGTTTCGGTCACCTCAAACCACTCCAGGTGCTTGATGCTTTTATTGGCCTCGGCCAGGGCATTGTTGATCGCGTCTTCGATGCTGGTGGTGGAAGAGCCCACCAATTCGACTTTCTTGTAGGTGTGATGATCACTCATGGCATTTCTCCTAGGGGTCGTTAATCAAGACTAGCAGTGAATACTCGTACTGCTTCTGGCGACCGTTGAGAGGTGAAAGTTCAGAATTACTGCACTTTCTGAAACCGCCGCAGTCGGTATCTACACACGCCACTCAATCACTTCAGGAGATGTTCACATGGCCAACACTTCTTTACGCAAAGCGTCGCTGGAAAGCATGGAAGCCGAGATCTCGAGCCTGCTCAAGTCCCTTGAGAGCCTCAAGGATGATGCATCCGATGAGTCG
The DNA here is from genome assembly GCF_036704165.1 of Pseudomonas khavaziana. Lineage (NCBI taxonomy): Bacteria > Pseudomonadati > Pseudomonadota > Gammaproteobacteria > Pseudomonadales > Pseudomonadaceae > Pseudomonas > Pseudomonas khavaziana. The sequence goes on along the minus strand of NZ_CP129946.1, from coordinate 254,798 downwards.
CGCAAAACGCTGAAGGCCCTGAAAAGCAATGCCGAGAACGCCCTCAAGCACTCTCGTCATCTGATCAGCGATGCCTATGAAGAAAGCAAAGTCAAAATCCGCGAAACTGGTGTTGCCACCCGGGACTACGCACAAGAGCATCCATGGACCACCGCCGGTGTCGCCGTTGGCGCGTTGGGTCTGCTGGCGGCCTACCTTCTGTGCAAGCGCGGCGACTGATTTACCGGCTATAGCGGTTGGCGCATCAGCTCGGCCTTGAGCCATTGCGCCAACTGCGCGGCGCGCCCGTCTGCGGCGCGCTTGGGTAGCCACAACGCCAGGTGCGCCGGGGTTTCGCTGAAACCCCACGGCGCCACCAGGCGACCCGCACGCAGGTCCTCTGCCACCAGCGGTTCTGGCGCAATCGCCACTCCCAATCCTGCAACTGCCGCTTCCAGCAAATAATACAAATGCTCAAATCCCTGGCCGAGTTTCAACGCGCCCGGCTCAATGCCGTGTTGACGCGCCCAACTGGGCCAGGCTTGGGGCCGTGAGGTGGTGTGCAGCAGCGCTTCATCAGCCAAGGCGGATGCCGGTGCCAGGCGCAACTGTTCATAACCGTCAAAACGCGGGCTCATGACCGGACCGATGCGTTCGCTGGCCAGTTCATACACCTGCATATCCGCCGGCCACGGCGGCTCGGCAAATACCAGCAGCGCGTCCAACCCAGGGCGACGAGGGTCAAGGTCACCTTCGCCGGCAGACAGGTGCAAGCGCAAGTCCGGCAAATCCGCATTCAAGCGCCCCAGGCGCGGAATAAACCAACGCGCCAGCAGACTGCCCGAACAACCGAGTACGAAAGGCGCATCGGCGCTGCTCTGGGTGAGCTCAGCGCACACATCCCGCAAACGCTCAAACGCCTCGGCGCTTGCATCTCGCAGCCTTACGCCCGCATCTGTGAGTTTAAGGCCTCGCCCTTCCTTGACGAACAGGCTTACCCCCAAGTGTTCTTCAAGCACTTTCAACTGGCGGCTCACCGCACCATGTGTCACATGCAATTGTCCGGCGGCCTGGCTGACGCTGTTGAGGCGGGCAGTGGCTTCAAATGCGCGTAAGGCGTTGAGGGGTGGAAGGTCGCGGCTCATCTGTGAGTTTTCCTGACAGGTTGCGGCGATCTTATCGGTTTTCAGGCTACAGCGTCAGGGGTAGAGTGGGCCCCATTGCTTCTCACATACATTTTTCCTGGAGCGTCCCATGACTCAGTCCCAGACCGATCTACGCAACGGCCCTGACGCCAACGGCCTGTTTGGTGGGTTCGGTGGCCGCTACGTCGCTGAAACCTTGATGCCGTTGATTCTCGACCTGGCCCGTGAATACGAAGCGGCCAAGATTGATCCGGCGTTCAACGAAGAACTGGCCTACTTCCAGCGCGACTACGTCGGACGCCCCAGCCCGCTGTATTTCGCCGAACGCCTGACCGAGTTCTGTGGCGGCGCCAAGATCTACCTCAAGCGCGAAGAGCTCAACCACACCGGCGCGCACAAGATCAACAATTGCATCGGCCAGATTTTGCTGGCCCGGCGCATGGGCAAGAAACGCATCATCGCCGAGACCGGCGCCGGCATGCACGGCGTGGCCACCGCCACTGTCGCTGCACGCTTTGGCCTGCAATGTGTGATCTACATGGGCACCACCGACATCGAGCGCCAGCAGGCCAACGTGTTCCGCATGAAACTGCTGGGCGCCGAAGTGATCCCGGTGGTCGCCGGCACCGGTACTCTGAAAGATGCGATGAACGAAGCCCTGCGTGATTGGGTAACCAACGTCGACAGCACCTTCTACCTGATCGGCACCGTGGCTGGCCCACACCCTTACCCGGCGATGGTGCGCGACTTCCAGGCCGTGATCGGCAAGGAAACCCGTACCCAGCTGCAAGCCCAGGAAGGCCGCCTGCCGGACAGCCTGGTGGCGTGCATCGGCGGCGGTTCCAACGCCATGGGCCTGTTCCACCCGTTCCTGGATGACACCAGCGTCGAGATCATCGGTGTTGAAGCCGCAGGCCATGGCATCGAAACCGGCAAGCACGCCGCCAGCCTCAATGGGGGCGTACCGGGCGTGCTGCACGGCAACCGTACCTTCCTGCTGCAGGACGACGACGGCCAGATCATCGACGCCCACTCGATTTCCGCCGGCCTCGACTACCCCGGCATCGGCCCTGAGCACGCCTGGTTGCATGATATCGGTCGCGTCCAGTACACCTCGGTGACTGACGACGAAGCCTTGGACGCCTTTCACAAATGCTGCCGTCTCGAAGGGATTATTCCTGCTCTGGAAAGCGCCCACGCCCTGGCAGAAGTATTCAAGCGCGCACCGACCTTGCCGAAGGATCACCTGATGGTGGTCAACCTGTCCGGCCGTGGCGACAAAGACATGCAGACCGTGATGCACCACATGGAACAGTCTCAGCAGGAGAAACACTAAATGAGCCGCCTGCAAACCCGCTTCGCGCAACTCAAGGAACAAAACCGCGCTGCCCTGGTGACTTTCGTCACCGCCGGCGACCCGGGTTATGACACCTCACTGGCGATCCTCAAGGGCCTGCCGGCAGCCGGCGCTGATGTGATCGAGCTGGGCATGCCCTTCACTGACCCGATGGCTGACGGCCCGGCTATTCAACTGGCCAATATCCGTGCGCTGACCGCCAAGCAGAACCTGGTGAAAACCCTGCAAATGGTCCGCGAGTTTCGCCAGGACAACAACGATACCCCACTGGTGTTGATGGGCTACTTCAACCCGATCCATAAATACGGCGTGCCACAATTCATTGCCGATGCCAAGGCAGCTGGCGTCGACGGCCTGATCGTGGTCGACATGCCGCCTGAGCATAACGGCGAACTGTGCGACCCGGCCCAAGCCGCAGGCATCGATTTTATCCGCCTGACCACCCCGACCACCGATGACGTACGCCTGCCCACCGTACTCAACGGCAGCTCCGGCTTTGTGTATTACGTGTCGGTCGCCGGTGTGACCGGTGCCGGTGCCGCCACCCTGGAGCACGTCGAAGAAGCCGTGACCCGCCTGCGTCGCCATACCGACCTGCCGATCAGCATCGGCTTTGGTATACGCACGCCGGACCAGGCAGCAGCCATTGCGCGCCTGGCCGACGGTGTAGTGGTGGGTTCAGCGCTGATCGACCATATCGCCAACGCCGAAAACGACCAGCAAGCCATTGATGGCGTGTTGAGCCTGTGCGCGGCGCTGTCGGAAGGTGTGCGTAACGCTCGCAAGTAAATGTAATCCCTCCATCTGAACGCCTTCCGGCTGATCAGCTAGGCTTCAAGGGAGGCGGGCATGTCGCCCGCCTCCTTTTAACGCGCTTCGTGCCCTTTGCCGTCTAACCACCCTCGCAGGCCACGCAGTCCTTGCCCCCGGTCGTTAAGTTAGCCGCATCAGAAGTCATCTTTGTCTCTTCAGGAGTACATCATGGCATTTGATCTCGTCACCCCTTCAGACCGCCGTCATTCAACATTGCAGAAAGGTTTCAACCTGCGCTGGCCACTCGGCAACGTGCAGGGCCAGTCCTCGCCCAATGGCGCCAACCTGATCTACCTCTGCCACAGCCCGCAAGACATCATTGACGCCGCCGCACAGGCATTGGCCCAACCCAACGGTCGCATTACCGTGCGCAGCGGGGGCCATTGCTACGAAGGTTTTGTCGCCAACAAGATGCCTGATAGCCCCCATGAGGTGCTGTCGATCCTGGATATCAGTGCGCTGAACCGAGTGGTCTACGACGCTGCCGGGCAAATCGGTTCCGATCTGGACCCAGATGCAACTGAACGCTATAGCTTTCGCCTCGAAGCCGGTGCGCAAAACTGGGATGTCTACGTAGCGTTATACAAACTGGCCAACAAGACCCTGCCAGGGGGGTCGTGCTATTCGGTGGGTCTGGGCGGGCACATTTGCGGGGGCGGCTATGGGCTGCTGTCGCGCAAATATGGATTGGTGTGTGACTGGCTCAGCGGTGTGGATATCCTGGTGCCCGATTTCGAAGGCAAAGCTCTCAAAAAGCATCACGTTTCCCGGGACAGCGCCAGCCAGGATGAACTGGACCTGTTCGCTGCGTGCTGCGGTGCGGGCGGCGGGCAGTTCGGCATCATCACCAGCTACTACTTCAAAGACCTGCCACCGGCGCCGAAGGAGGTGCTGTGGCTGGTGCTGGAATGGGACTGGTCCGTACTGACCAAGCCTGCACTCGATAACCTGCTGGTGGCCTATCAGTCATGGTTCGCCAGTAATCAAGGCAACCCGGACACCTGGGGGCTGGCGACCAAATTGGAGATGCGCCACCGACACACGGGCAACATGACCTTGGGCATTCACTATGTGGACAAGGCTGGGGAACTGAACGACCGGGCGCCCTTCGATGACTTTGTCAGCAGAATGCTCACCGCCATTGGCCTGCCCGCGACCGAATCGCTGGTGCCGTTTCATGTCATCCATCTGCCGCCCGGCACCGCCACCGGTCGCACCATCGACTCAGTCTCAGCCGCGAAGGCAGCCGAGCAGCGCCTGGATTGGCTGGTGTGCCAACAGACGTTGAATGGCTCAGGGGACAACCAGCGGGGGCGCTATAAGTCGGCTTACCAAAAGGGCCCATTCACCCCTCAGGTACTGGACGCCATCTGGTCCACATTGAACTGGCCAGACCCAGACAAGCACCTGACACAAAGCCTTATCCAGATTCAGTCTTTCGGTGGCCAGATCAATGCCGTCAGCGCGCCAGTGCGCAGGGAATCCTCAGCCGCGCAGCGCTCTTCCTACCTCAAATGGCAGCCACAATGTTATTGGCGCGATGCCAGCGCCGCTTCGGACCAAGCCCACGCCAGCTGGATCCGAGGGCTGTACCTCAACGCGTTTGCCGATGATCAGGGCGTACCGATCAACAATGAATTCGAAGGTTGCTACATCAACTACCCTGACCTCGACATGACGTACGTGGGTGGCAATCCGCCCAACGGCAAAAACCCCCAGTGGTACCGAATCTTCTTCCCCGACCTGATCATCGAAAGCCGATTAAGGCGTACCAAGCAGCGCTGGGACCCACACCATATTTTTCGTAACGAGATGTCGGTGCCGTAGCTCGAAAAAAAGGGCGACCCTAAGGTCGCCCGTTTTTACAGCTCGATCCGCTCGACTTTACCTACGAGCAATATGTAGGAAAGCGCACCAAGCAATGCCAGTACCGCAATATAGGTAATCGCCGGCGCAAACGAATCGCCGCTGGCCAGAAAACCAATCACGATAGGCGTGGCAATCGCTGCCAGGTTACCGATGAAGTTGAACACCCCACCGGTCAGCCCCAGCAACCGGGCAGGCGCCAGGGTCGACACCAATGACCAGGTGATCGATGCAAGGCCATTGCCGAAAAACGCCACCGCCAGGAACGCGATGACCCACGCCGTGGAGTCCACGTAGTTGGCGCCGATGATCGCCGTAGAAATCAGCAGGCCGCTGATGATCGGCAGCTTGCGCGCGAAGCCCACCGAGGCGCCACGGCGAATCAGCCAATCGGAAAATACCCCCGAACACAGCACGCCCACAAACGCGGCCAGGAACGGCAATGATGCCAACAAGCCTGACTGGATGAAGTCCATGCCGCGATACTTCACCAGGTACGTCGGGAACCAGGTCAGGAAGAACCACAGCGTGGAGTTCAGGCAGAACTGGCCCAGGTAGATGCCCCAGAGTTTGCGCTTGCTCAGCACGATACCCAGGTCGACCCAACTGAAGGGCGCCTTGACGGTTTGTGCCTGCATGTCCACCAGGCCGCCGCCATCACGGATCAACTGGATTTCAGCCGCATTGGCGCCCTTGAAATCCTTCGGCTCACGGTACACCGCGTACCAGATCGCGGCCCACAGGATACCGACGCCACCGGTAACGACAAACACCATGTGCCAGCCATAATGATGTTGCAGCCAGGCAAGGACCGGCGTAAGGAACGCCAGGCCAACGAATTGCCCGGAGGTGTAGACGCCAATCGCGGTCGCGCGCTCGCGCTCAGGGAACCAGGTGGTGACCACACGGCTGTTGATCGGATAGGCCGGTGCTTCCAATGCGCCCACCGCCATGCGCAACACGAAGAGCGCGATAAAGCTTGCGGCGAAACCGAGCATAACGGTGGCGATCGACCACAGCAGCAGGGCGACCGTATAGAGAATACGCGGCGGCACACGATCTACCAGCCAGCCGCCGGGGATTTGCATGGCCGCGTAAGTCCAGCCGAACGCCGAAAAAATCAGCCCGACCTGCACCGGGTCGATGCCCAGGTCGCTGGTCAGCGCCGGGGCGGCAATCGACAGGTTGCTGCGGTCGAGGTAGTTGATAACCACGGTGATAAACAGCAGCACCATGATGAAGAAACGCTTTCGGCTGGGCGTGACTAAAGAAGCCTGCCCGGGGAGGGATTCAGGATGCATGGGGGGTGCCTCTTCTTATGTTTATTGAGGATAGGTCTAACTGAATAAACGCGGTTAGAAATGTGGGAGGGGCGGTGCGACGATTCGACTTGCCCCCGATGGCTGAGTGTCAGTCGACATCGTCGGTGGCAGATTTACCGCTATCGGGAGCAAGCCCCCTCCCACATTTTTGAACCGCAGTTGCGTCAGTCAGAAATCACCACTCGGCAAAACTGCCATCGGCATGACGCCAGATCGGGTTGCGCCAGCGATGGCCAATAGCCGCGCGCTCAACCACATATTCCTCGTTGATCTCGATGCCCAGGCCCGGCCCGTTCGGAATTTTCACAAAGCCCTGGTCATAGTCGAATACCCCCGGGTCACGCACATAGTCGAGCAGATCATTGCTCTCATTGTAGTGAATGCCCAGGCTCTGCTCCTGGATAAACGCGTTGTAGCAAACCGCATCCAACTGCAAGCACGCCGCCAGCGCGATGGGGCCCAGCGGGCAGTGCAGGGCCAAGGCCACGTCGTAGGCTTCGGCCATGTTGGCGATCTTGCGGGTTTCGGTAATACCGCCTGCGTGAGAGGCATCCGGCTGGATGATGTCGACATAGCCTTCGCTGAGCACGCGCTTGAAATCCCAACGCGAGAACAGGCGCTCACCCAAGGCAATCGGTGTGCTGGTCAGCGGTGCCAGTTCTTTCAACGCTTCGTAGTTTTCGCTGAGCACCGGCTCTTCGATGAACATCAGCTTGTACGGGTCGAGTTCTTTCATTAGAACCTTGGCCATGGGCTTGTGCACGCGGCCATGGAAGTCGACGCCGATCCCTACGTTAGGGCCTACCGCATCACGCACGGCCGCGACGTTGGCCAGGGCCAGGTCGACTTTTTCAAAACTGTCGACAAACTGCAACTCTTCGGTACCGTTCATCTTCACTGCAGTAAAGCCACGAGCCACGGCCTCTTTGGCGGCGCGGGCGGTGTCGGCGGGACGGTCACCGCCGATCCAGGAGTACACTCGGATCTTGTCGCGCACCTGGCCGCCCAGCAGATCGCTGACCGACACCCCTAGGGCCTTGCCCTTGATATCCCACAGGGCCTGGTCGATGCCGGCGAGGGCACTCATGTGCACGGCTCCGCCACGGTAGAAGCCGCCGCGATAGAGCACGGTCCAGATGTCTTCGATATTGCGTGGGTCTTTGCCGATCAGGTAGTCGGACAGTTCTTCGACGGCAGCCGCGACGGTGTGAGCACGGCCTTCGACCACAGGCTCACCCCAGCCAGTCACGCCCTGGTCGGTTTCGACCTTGAGGAAGCACCAGCGCGGCGGGACGATAAAGGTCGTCAGTTTGGTGATTTTCATCTCTTGTCTCTCTTATAGATGCAGCGCCTGTAGGCGCGGAACTTGATATCAGCTCAGGGCTTTCCAGGCGGCGACATAAGCCTGGGCATGGCTCGCGACCTGATCCACTGTCATTCCCGGCTTGAACAGCCCGGACCCCAACCCGAACCCCTTGGCGCCGGCGTCGATGAACACCTGCATGTTGTCCGGGGTAATGCCGCCCACCGGCAGCAACAAGGTGCCCGTCGGCAGTACCGCCAGCCATGCCTTGATCACTGCCGGGCCGACTTGCTCAGCCGGGAACAGCTTCAATACATCGGCGCCTTCGGCCAGTGCAGCAAAAGCTTCTGTGGGAGTGGCCACGCCAGGTGATAAGTACAGACCCGCCGCCTTGGCGGCACGCAAGACCTTGGCATCGCTATGGGGCATGACGATTACCTGGCCACCCGCAGCCTTGACCTGCTCGACCTGTCCCGGCGTCAACACCGTGCCGGCACCGATCAGGCAATCGGCGGGCAGGCTGTCACGCAGGGTGCGGATGCTGGTGTACGGGTCGGGCGAATTGAGCGGGACTTCGATCACACGAAAACCCGCGTCATACAGCACCTTACCGATAGCCTGGGCTTCGTCCGGGCGTATGCCGCGCAGGATTGCGATCAAACCGTTTTGCGCGAGTGCTCGCTTGAGCATGTCAGGCCTCCGTTACAGGTTGAATGAGCCCAGCCGCCACGGCCAATTGCCACAGGCCGCGTTCGGTGGCTTCCTGCGCCAGGCTCACATGGGCAAAACCGCAAAGGGCGAGGGCGCGTTGATAGCGGACGCAGAGGGGTGCCGCGCCCACCAGGATGATGGGTTTATGTTTGGCGCTGTCTGGCAAGCCGGCGAGTTCGTGGCCGATCAGCAGGCCGGACAGGTAGTCGGGCTGCTGCTCGGGCGCCAGTTCAGCAGTCAGCCCCAGGGTGCGGGCACTGAACAGCGTCGACAGCACGCCACGCTCACCGTCTTTCGAAAGCGCCACCTGCACACCGCGATCGAACGCCTCGGCCTGGAATTGCTCGCACGGTTGCTGGGTGCGGCCCAGGATGCTGTGCTTGCTCAATACCGCAAACAGTTCGCCGGTCATGAAAGTGTCGAAATGGGTAATGCGACCTTCGACCACCTCGACCCATTTGGAATGGCTGCCAGGCAACCCAATCAGCACCTGGGCCCCAAGGCCTTGGAGCACGCCGAGCACCTGGGTTTCTTCGCCGCGCATCACATTGGGCAGGCCAGCCTGTTCGATTACCCCCGGCACGATATGCACATCCATCCCGCGCAAGCTACGCACGCAGTGCAGCGCCTGGCCGAGGCTGGCGACGTCCACAGGGGTGTTGCGATAAGCCGCCTCGCTCCAGCCCTGGGCGCTGCCGACCATGCCGCAGGCGATCACCGGCAGGCCCGGTTGGGCCTCGAGCCAATCGCCGCAGGCGGTATCGAACGCCAACTCAAAACCGTCAGTACAGTCAACGCCGGCGATCTTCCGGGGTTCACTGGGCAAATGCATGATGCCCAAGGCCAGCGAGCGTTGTTCCAGCACCACGCCTGCGGAGCCGAGTTTGTAAGCACGAAGGGAGCTGGTCCCCCAATCGAGCGCGATCAATTGCGCCTGCATCGCTTCACCTGAAATGAGTGGGTGCTGAAAAAAGCAGATGGGCGAATATAAACCTACGGCCAGGGACATCTCAATATATAAATATCAATCCCATATAATGAGACAAGACAAGATAAGTCCTACAGCTCTCCCGGATTTTTGCGACGGAGAGGCAAGGCTTTATCTGATAAGGAAGGTTAAAAAACCGACAAATTCAATTCGCGCATGGCCCCCATCCAGACCGCGTAGTCGGTGTGATCCTTCAAGTCATCGCCGGTTTCAGGGTGCAGGAACACCACCAAACCATTGCGATGCAGCGCCAGCCACGGCAATACCACACCGATGTATTCCGGCTCGAACGCCAGTTGGCAGCTCCAATCCGGGTGCGGGCCCACCGGCTTCTCGTGCACACGGCCCATGCGCAGGGGAAACAGCCTGGCCGCGTCTTCACATAGGGTACGGGCCTGTTCGATAGTGCTGGCATCGAAGTAGATGTGGGCGTGGTAGCCCTTGATACGTTGCATGACGGACTCCGGATCCAATATGCGCCGATCCTAGACCGCAATCGATGGCAGGGCCAGCCCGGTCAACGACTGCGCACTGCTGGCCTGTTCAGCGACCAGCCACTCGACAAAGCGCTCGACCAACTGCCCACGGCGTTTGCGCTGGGGTTGCACCACGTAATAGCCGAAACGCGAGGTCACGGTGTCGCTGATCGGTCGACACAGCCAGTTTTGCTCCAGCAGGTTATCCACCAGGTGGCGCCAGCCGATGGCCACACCCTGGCCGGCAATCGCGGCCTGGATCAGCAAGGTGTAATTGTCGAAACGCAATTGACCAGGAGTCGGCGCGGCCGTAATACCCAGTTCACGGAACACCCCGCTCCAGTCGAACCACCGGCTGTTATTTTCCTGGCGCAGGTGCAGCAACGGGCAATCTTGCAAGGCCTGCACGGTCAGCGGCGCGGCCTGGTCCTTGAGCCATTGCGGACTGCACACGGGGAATACTTCCTCATTGAACAACCACAGGCTGTCGCCCTGCTTGAAGCGGCCATCGCCAAACAGTACCGCCACATCGATATCGCTGCGCAGGGTGGCGTGGTTGCGCTCACTGGTCACCAGGCTGACATCCACCTGCGGGTTGGCCTGGTGGAAACGGTGCAGGCGCGGCATCAGCCAATAGGCGGCGAAGGCGAAGTCGGTGGCCACTTGCAGCACTTCGTGCTGGTCTTGCTGGGAGATGGCGACGAGGCCCTGGTTGACGCTCTGCAAGCCGCTTTGCACATGCTCGAACAGCAGCGCGCCGGCGTCGGTCAGTTCGATACCGCGATAAATGCGGTCAAACAGGCGGATTGCCAATTGCTCTTCAAGACGCTTGATCTGCTGACTGACGGCCGGTTGAGTAGTGCCCAGCTCCATGGCGGCGGCGGTGAAACTACGATGCCGCGCTGCCGCTTCAAAGGCACGCAGCAGGTCGAGAGAGAGGTTACCCAGCGCTTCATACATAAGCTCAACTTATCCTAGACATTGCTTGGCATGGGCTTTACCCCATGTTTCATAGGCCGCATGCTCATTCGCATAAACACCGCCTATGGAATGCCGAGAAACCATGAAGCGCAAGAACATTCTTTTCATCATGGCCGATCAAATGGCCGCACCCATGCTGCCGTTCTACGGGCCGTCCCCGATCAAATTGCCCAACCTCAGTCGCCTCGCCGCCCAAGGCGTGGTATTCGACGCCGCTTACTGCAACAGCCCGTTGTGCGCACCGTCGCGCTTCACCCTGGTCAGCGGCCAGTTACCGAGCAAGATAGGCGCCTACGACAACGCCGCCGATTTCCCCGCCGATGTGCCGACCTATGCCCACTACCTGCGGCGCCTCGGCTACCGCACCGCGCTGTCGGGAAAGATGCACTTCTGCGGCCCCGACCAATTGCACGGCTACGAAGAGCGCCTGACCAGCGACATCTACCCCGCCGACTATGGCTGGGCAGTGAACTGGGATGAACCGGACGTACGTCCCACCTGGTACCACAACATGTCCTCAGTGCTGCAAGCCGGCCCGTGCGTGCGCACCAACCAGCTGGATTTCGACGAAGAGGTGGTGTTCAAGGCCCAGCAGTACCTGTTCGATCATATTCGCGAGGACGGCGACCAGCCGTTCTGCCTGACCGTGTCGATGACCCACCCCCACGACCCCTACACCATTCCCAAGCCGTTCTGGGATCTGTACGACGACGCCGACATCCCTTTGCCTGCAACGCCGGCGCAAGGAGATTTGGATCCACACTCCCAGCGGCTGCTCAAGGTCTATGACTTGTGGGACAAACCGCTGCCTGTGGACAAGATCCGCGATGCGCGCCGCGCCTACTTCGGGGCGTGCAGCTACATCGACAGTAATGTCGGCAAACTCCTGCAAACCCTGGAAGACACCGGCCTGGCCGACGACACGCTCATCATCTTCTCCGGCGACCACGGCGATATGCTCGGCGAACGCGGCCTCTGGTACAAAATGCACTGGTTCGAGATGGCCGCCCGCGTACCGCTGCTGATCAGTGCGCCGGGGCAGTTCGCCGCTGGCCGCGTCACTCAGGCCGTGTCCACCGCTGACCTGTTGCCGACCCTGGTAGAACTGGCCGGCGGCGAACTGGACCCGCGCCTGCCACTGGACGGCCGTTCGCTGGTCCCACACTTGCGGGGGCAAGGCGGGCACGACGAAGTGTTTGGCGAATACATGGCCGAAGGCACTATCAGCCCGTTGATGATGATCCGCCGGGGCGCCTACAAATTCATCTACAGCGAAGACGATCCTTGTCTACTGTTCGATGTGCACAACGACCCGCACGAGCGGGAGAACCTCAGCGAGTCACCGGAACACCGGGTGTTGTTCGAAGCGTTTTTGCGTGAAGCGCGGGCTAAATGGGACATCCCGGCGATCCACCAGCAGGTGCTCGCCAGCCAACGCCGTCGCCGCCTGGTGTTCGAGGCGCTGACCCAAGGCAAGCTGAAGAGCTGGGACCACCAGCCACTGGTGGACGCCAGTCAGCAGTACATGCGCAACCATATCGACCTCGACGATCTGGAGCGCAAGGCACGTTATCCACAACCCTGCCAAAACCAATAAATAAACAGAGGGAAGGCCATGCAAAAGTTGACTGTGGTGCTAAGCGTAGCGGTACTCGCCTTAAGCAGCGCCCATGTGTACGCGGACGCCCGTTGTGAAACGGTAAAAATGGCCGATCCGGGCTGGAGCGATATTGCCGCCACCAACGCCATCACGGGTTTCCTGCTGACGGGCATGGGCTACAAGCCCAAGGTCGATACCCTGGCGGTGCCGATTATCTTTGGCGGGCTCAAGGACGGCCAGGTGGACGCGTTCATGGGCAACTGGATGCCCGCGCAGCAGGGCTTCTATGACAAGTTCGTGGCCAACGGCGATGTGGTGCAACTGGCGAAAAACCTCGACGGCACCGAGTTCACCCTCGCCGTGCCGGATTACGTATGGGACGCCGGGGTGCATGAGTTTTCCGACCTGAACAAGTTTGCCGACAAATTCGACAAAAAGATCTACGGCATCGGCTCTGGCGCGCCAGCGAATATATCGCTGCAGGAGATCATCAAGAAAAATGACTTTGATCTCGGCCAGTGGAAGCTGATCGAGTCCAGCGAACAGGCAATGCTTGCCGAAGTCTCGCGGGCGGTGAAGAGACAGCGTTTCGTCACTTTCCTCGGTTGGACTCCACACCCGATGAACGTGCAGTTGAAAATGCGTTACCTCAAGGGCGGCGAAAAGTACTTTGGCGACACCGGCAGCGTGTATACCTTGACCCGCAAGGGTTACGCACAAGCCTGCCCGAATGTGGGAAAACTGCTGACCAACCTGAGTTTTACCCAAGAGATGGAAAACAGCATCATGGCTGAAGTGGCCAATAACAAGGTCAGCAATGCCGAGGCGGCGAAAGCGTGGATCAAGGCCAACCCGGCGGTGCTGGACAAGTGGCTCGACGGCGTGAAAACCATCGATGGCCAGGAGGCATTACCGGCGGTAAAAGCCAAACTCTAAGAGGCGCCGCGATCCAAATGTGGGAGGGGGCTTGCCCCCCGATGACGGCCTATCAGCTATGAATGTACGGGCTGAAACACCGCTATCAGGAGCAAGCCCCCTCCCACAGGGAGCCGGTGTGTACTGATACTCTAAGCCAAACCTTCTACCCGAGCCTGCGATGCCCCGGCCCAACCGCCATACCCTCTTCCCCTTCCTCAGTTGGCTCCCGCGTCAAACCCGCGCCAGCATCGGTAGGGATGCCATCGTCGGCCTCAGTGGCGCCGTGCTTGCCTTGCCGCAGTCGGTTGCCTACGCGCTGATCGCCGGCCTGCCACCGGAATACGGGCTCTACGCGGCAATCGTCCCGGTGTTGATCGCCTGTCTGTGGGGCTCTTCCTGGCACCTGATTTGCGGGCCTACGGCAGCCATTTCCATTGTGCTTTACGCCAGTATCAGCCCCTTGGCCGTGCCGGGCTCACAGGACTACATCACGCTGATCCTGTTACTGACCTTGCTCGCCGGGGTATTCCAGTGGCTGCTTGGCTTGCTGCGCTTCGGCGCACTGGTGAATTTTGTATCCCATTCGGTGGTGCTGGGTTTCACCCTGGGCGCGGCCGTGGTCATCGCCCTGGGGCAGTTGCCCAACCTGATGGGGCTGGATTTGCCGAGCCAGGCCACAGCCATCAATAGCTTGCTGGCACTGATCGACCATGGCGCAGAATGGGACCACGCCTCCCTCGCCCTGGGGCTTGGCACTTTACTGGCCGGTGCATTGCTCAAGTATCTGGTGCCACGCTGGCCAACGCTGCTCATCGCCCTGACCCTGGGCAGCCTTGCGGTATGGCTGTGGCCGACAATGTTCGGGCATGTGGCGCTGGTCAGTGCGTTTATCGGCAAGCTGCCGCCGTTCAGCCCGTTGCCGATGGACCTGGACCTGGTCTTGCGCTTGCTGCCCAGCGCCGTAGCGGTAGGGATGCTGGGGTTGGTGACCAGCCTGTCGATTGCCCGCTCACTGTCAGCCCGCTCGCAAAAGTTGCTCGACGCCAACCAGGAAGTGCGCGCCCAGGGTTTATCCAACATCGTCGGCGGATTTTTCTCCGGTTACCTGTCGGCGGGCTCCTTCACCCGCTCGGGCCTCAGCTACGAGGCGGGCGCCTGCTCGCCGTTGGCGGGAGTGTTTTCGGCACTGTGGGTGGCGTTATTCGCGTTATTTGGCGCGGCTTTAATCGCACATATTCCAATCCCAAGCATGGCCGCGAGCATCCTGCTGATTTGCTGGGGCCTGATAGACCACCGGGCCATTCGAGCATTATTCCGAGTCAGTCGCGCCGAATTCGTGGTGATGAGCCTGACGTGTGTCGCCACTTTACTGCTGGAACTGCAAACGGCCATTTATGCCGGGGTGCTGGCGTCGCTGTTTTTCTACCTCAAGCGCACCTCGCAGCCACGGGTTCAGCAATGGCGCGATGGTGATGAAGATGTGTTGCGAGTGGGCGGCTCGATCTTTTTTGGTGCCAGCCATTACCTGCAAGTGCGACTGCAAAGCTTGCAGGGCGAGCGGGTGGTGATCGAGGCGCAGCAGATCAATTTTATCGACTATTCCGGGGTGGAGATGCTGCATCAGGAGGCGCGACGGTTGGCGGGGTTGGGACGCAGCTTGACGTTGCGTCGGGCCAGGCCGCAGGTCGTTGAAGAACTGAAAAAATTGGAAGGTGCCGATAACTGCCCCATCCATTTCGAAGAATGAACATGATCAAACTGTGGGAGGGGGCTTGCTCCCGATTGCGGCCTGTCAGCTACCAAAATGTGACTGACACACCGCTATCGGGAGCAAGCCCCCTCCCACATTTAGATCTGTATCAGGCCAATTGGCGGCGCAGTTCGGCCAGTACCGGCGCCGAATCCGGGCGCACGCCGCGCCACAGGAAGAAGGCTTCGGCCGCCTGTTCCACCAGCATGCCCAGGCCATCCATTGCCACCACTGCGCCGTGTTCCGTGGCCCAACGGCAAAACGCGGTGGGTTCCTTGGCGTACATCATGTCGTAGCAGAACGTCTTGCCCGGTTCGACCAGGCTGCCGGCAATCGGCGGTACATCGCCTGCCAGGCTGGCCGAGGTAGCGTTGATGATCACATCCACCGGCTCACGCAACCAGTCGAAACCACTGGCAGACACCGGACCCAGGTCATCGAACAGCTCAGCGAGCAGCTCGGCCTTTTCCACGGTGCGGTTGGCAATGATCAAGGATGAGGGTTGCTGCGCCAGCAACGGCTCCAGTGCACCGCGCACCGCACCGCCGGCACCCAGCAACAGGATGCGCTTGCCGTGCAGGTTAAGCCCTGCGTTCACCGTCAGGTCGCGCACCAGGCCGGCGCCATCAGTGTTGTCGCCCAGCAATGTGCCGTCAGCCAATTTGCTCAGGGTGTTCACCGCCCCGGCGCGCTGGGCGCGCTCG
This sequence comes from Pseudomonas khavaziana, assembly GCF_036704165.1. Lineage (NCBI taxonomy): Bacteria > Pseudomonadati > Pseudomonadota > Gammaproteobacteria > Pseudomonadales > Pseudomonadaceae > Pseudomonas > Pseudomonas khavaziana. The sequence goes on along the minus strand of NZ_CP129946.1, from coordinate 238,885 downwards.
GTCAAGGTGTTGGCCAGACGGCAGGCTTCTTCCTTGAAGGGTACGGTGACGTTGGCGCCACGGCCCTGTTGGAAAAACTCACGGGCGCAATGGGTGAAATCCTCCAACGGCGCGAGCAAAGTGCTGTAGTCCAGTTGTTCGCCGGTCTGCTCGGCGAACATACGGTGAATCAGCGGCGATTTGCTATGGCCGATGGGGTTGCCGAACACGACATACCGGTCCATCACACCGCCGCCTTGGGCGCGACGACGCCGAGCCAGTCGCGGTCTTGCAAAAAGTAGTCGGTAAGGCGCGCTTCTTCGCTGCCGACCTCGGCTTTCCAGTCATAGCTCCAACGTACCTGGGGTGGCAGCGACATCAGGATCGACTCGGTGCGCCCACCCGATTGCAGGCCAAACAAGGTGCCACGGTCATAGACCAGGTTGAACTCAACGTAGCGGCCGCGGCGGAACTCCTGGAACTGGCGCTGCTGCTCGGTATAGGCCATGGCCTTGCGGCGCTGCACAATCGGCAGGTAAGCGTCGATATAGGCATCGCCGATAGCACGAATGAAGGCAAAGCAGGTGTCGAAGCCCCACTCGTTCAAGTCATCGAAGAACAGGCCACCGATGCCACGGGGCTCATTGCGATGCTTGATGTGAAAGTAGGTGTCGCACCAGGCTTTGTAGCGCGGATAGACGTCCGGGCCAAAGGGCGCACAGGCCTGCTCGGCCACGCGGTGCCAGTGGACGCAATCTTCTTCATTGCCGTAGTACGGGGTCAGGTCAAAGCCGCCACCAAACCACCACACCGGTTCTTCGCCGTCTTTTTCTGCGATGAAAAAGCGCACGTTGGCGTGGGAAGTCGGTACATGCGGGTTGTGCGGATGGATCACCAACGACACGCCCAGGGCTTCGAAGCCGCGACCGGCCAGCTCAGGGCGATGGGCGCTGGCCGACGGTGGCAGGCCACTGCCAAAGACGTGGGAAAAGTTGACGCCGCCTTTTTCAATCACCGTACCGTTCTCGATCACACGGGTGCGACCGCCACCACCGGCAGGCCGGGTCCAGGCGTCTTCGATAAAGCGAGTGTCCGTCTCGAAGGTTTCCAGGGCGCTGCAAATGCGATCTTGCAGGTCAAGCAGATAGGCTTTAACAGCCTCGGTGCGGGTAGTCATGGCATCACCTTGAATCGGGCAAAGCTACGCGAGGCCACTGGGCGTCGGCGGCAAATGGGCGCACAGGATACCACTGCATTACATTGCATCGCAGTTGACGAAGATCAAGCTTAGGAGTGGGATAGGGGGCTACGCGAATGCAACCTCAGGAGAAGTGCAGATGGCCAAACGTATCCAGTTCAGCGCCCATGGCGGCCCCGAAGTTCTCGAATATGTGGACTACACGCCGGCGGAGCCTGGCCCGCAGCAGGTTCGCGTGCGTAACGAGGCGATCGGCCTGAACTTCATCGATACCTATTTCCGCAGTGGCCTCTACGCACCGCCCGCCCTGCCATCGGGCCTGGGCGCGGAAGGCGCCGGTGTGGTGGATGCCGTTGGCAGTGAAGTCACGCAGTTCAAGGTCGGCGACCGCGTTGCCTACGGCAGCGGCCCGCTGGGAGCCTACAGCGAGTTACATGTGCTGCCCGCCGCCAATCTGGTGCATTTGCCGGAGGACATCAGCTTTGAACAGGCCGCAGGCGCCATGCTCAAGGGCCTGACCGTGCAGTACCTGCTGCGCCAGACCTACGAGCTGAAAGGCGGCGAGACTATCCTGTTTCACGCCGCTGCCGGTGGCGTCGGTTCCCTGGCGTGCCAGTGGGCCAAGGCCCTGGGGGTGAAATTGATCGGTACGGTCAGCTCCCCGGAAAAGGCTGCCCTGGCCAAATCCCTCGGCGCCTGGGAAACCATCGACTACAGCAAGGAAAATGTCGCACAACGCGTGTTGGAATTAACTGACGGCAAGAAGTGCCCAGTGGTGTACGACGGCGTCGGCAAGGACACCTGGCTGACCTCCCTGGACAGCACGGCGCCAAGGGGTTTGGTCGTCAGCTTCGGCAACGCGTCAGGCGCGGTGGATGGTGTGAACCTGGGCATCCTGTCGGCCAAGGGCTCGCTGTACGTGACGCGGCCGACGCTGGCGACCTATGCCAGCAACCCGCAGGCCTTGCAGGCGATGGCCGATGACCTGTTTTCGATGATCAAGAGCGGCAAGGTGCGGATTGATATCAACCAGCGGTTTTCGTTGGCGGATGCAGCCAAGGCGCAGACGGAGTTGTCGGGGCGCCGTACGACCGGCTCAACAATCCTGTTGCCTTAAGCGAGTCATCCCGGGCAAGCCCACTTCCACATTTGATCTGTGTCCGTCATGACAACGCGGTCAAATTATGGGAGGGGGCTTGCCCGCGATGGCCGCACCTCGGTCTTAGGAGGGCCGCACAACATCCCCGGTTACCAGGTCACGAATCAGGCTCGGGTTCTTGCGCCCACCCAGGGCGCCACCCAATACTAAATCCAGTTGCCCGCGGAAATACTGTTCCACGCGAATCCGCGTGCGTGCCGCCGGACGCCCCTGAGGATTGGCCGACGTGGAAATCAGCGGCCCGACCTGCGCGCACAAATCCCGCACCAACGGGTGGTCCGTGACCCGCAAGGCCACCGTGTCATGCAAGCCTGTGACCCATTCCGGCAGCAAGTCCTGATGGGGCACCAGCCAGGTGTTAGGACCAGGCCAGGTGCTGGCCATGCGTTCGATCCAGGTGTCCGGGAAGTCTTCAAACAGAAAGTCGAACTGACGGATATTGTCCGCCACCAGGATCAGGCCCTTGTCCACTGACCGGTTCTTGATCGCCAGCAGCCGATCCACCGCTTCTTCATTCCACGGGTCGCATCCCAGGCCCCAGACCGCTTCGGTCGGATAGGCAATCACCGCGCCTGCGCGAATTTCTCGTGCGGCTTCCAGCACACGCCACCTGTTGACCATTGTTTACTCTCCGAACTAAAGCTCTGGGCAGTTTACCGATCTTCGTTACAAAACCTAGCTCCAAAGAACTGACGGCTACAAAAGCTGGCAACGCGCAAGCCAGCGTCCGCTTTCACAGGTCACCTGGCCTTCCAGTTCCAGTTCCGTAAGGGTTGCCAGCACCTGGGACAACGGTCGGCCGCTGGCAATCGCCAGGGCTTCGCTGCTATGCGGCGCCGCATGCAGCAGCGCCACCAATGGGTGAATAACCGGAAGCGGCGCGGGACGCGACACCGCTTGCCAACCGCGCAAGCCTTCCAGAATGTGTTCGATGGTTTCCACCAGCACTGCGCCATCGCGAATCAGCTGATGACAGCCCTTGGCTCCGGGATGATGGATGGAGCCCGGGATCGCATACACCTCACGCCCTTGTTCCGCCGCCAGCCGTGCAGTGATCAGCGAACCGCTGGCCATGCTGGCTTCCACCACCAGGACGCCCAGCGAGAGCCCGCTGATAATCCGATTGCGCCGTGGGAAATTGCCGGCCTGAGGCGGCGCATCCAGCGCAAACTCGGAAACCACCGCGCTGCCCTGGGCAATCATCGCCGCCGCGAGCTTGCGATGGCGCTGTGGATAAAAATTTTCCAGGCCAGTGCCGAGCACGCCGATTGTATGGCCGCCCACATCCAGTGCCGCCTGATGCGCCGCGCCGTCTATACCCAATGCGAGACCGCTGGTGATGACAAAACCGGCGCTCGCCAGGCTGCGGGAAAACGCAGCGGCCGTGTCCATTCCCGGGCGCGACGCCCGCCGACTACCGACCATGGCCAACTGGGGTTTTTCCAGAATGCCAGGATTGCCCGCGACAAATAACAACGGCGGCGCGTCATCGATCTGGGCGAGCAGTGCAGGGTATTCAGGCTGGTCCCACATCAGCAAATGCTGGGCCGGGTGGCCCAGCCAAGCCAATGTCTCACTGGCACCATCACGGATTTGCGGGCTACGTCGGGCATCGGCACTGATGGTGGGCAAGCCGAGGGAACGCCAGGCACTGGCAGGCGCACTGATGGCCTTGGAGGCGCAGCCGAAGGCATCGATCAACGTATGAAAACGCTTCGGGCCCAGTTCCGGCAGCCTGTGCAAGCGTAGCCGGGCTTCCAGCTCTGCCGGAGAAATTTCACTACTGTTTATCGGATTCATTTGATCATCCTTGACCGGAACAAGCTGTGGATAACTCTGTTGGTAACTTATTTAGCAGGCTATTTATTGTGATTGTTGAGGCGTCTCAAAACGGTCCTTTATCGCCAGGGCGCGTGAAGCACTGAGCACCAGGGCATAACTGAGCTTTTCATAGGTGCGAAAGACCTGCAGGGTGCCGGCCCGCTCATCAGGAAGTCGGGTCGGCACGCCGGTAAGGGCGTCTCGCACAGTGGCGCCAGTCTTGATCACCGTGAGCAATTGGCCCTCCACCAGGCCATCGCGACGTCCCTTGTTCAGGGTCACGGCATCCAGCACGCCGAACTGAGTGATGCCCCTGGGAATATCGATAATGTGCCCTTCGATGAAGGGTGCTGATTTGCCTGCTTGCAGGTTGGCCAGCTCGACAGGCGGTTCGGCACGGAGCAAACGGTCGCCCGGGCGGATTTCCTGGGTAACCCTTTGCACCGCCAAGGTGGTGAGGTTGTCGGCGAGCAAAAAGCGTGCAGTGCCGATGTCATTGGCGTTGATGCCCAGTAGCTCCTGGGTGTCAGGGTCGATGTAGGCCTTGCCCTGACGAAAGATCCCGTAGCTGGGCTGGGCCGGGTCCAGGCTACCGCGAGCATGTATACGCTCGCCGTTGGCGCCCAGCACACGTCCGCCTTGTACCGCGACTATGTAAGGTGCGTTGTCCAGGTCCTGGGGTGAATCGAGAATCCGGTTATGCAGCAGGAAGTGCTCGATGGCCTGTTGCGGCGCCTGGCCCAGGCGCTCGGTGGGCTGTGCAATCAGTGCCGTGGCAAGCGGAGCCCATAGCAGCAAGACGAGTAGCGATTTCCTCATGGGGTCAATCTCCTTTATTATGTGCGTTCGCGTGAAATGTCATGGCCTTCGCGGCTTCCGAGCGTTTCACACCGGCCGTGTGGGTCCATCCCACCGCCGATTGGTCTCTACCTCACATGTGCAGCAATTACGCTTATGGCTATTTTGAACATCCTCGAATTTCCCGACTCGCGCCTGCGCACGATCGCCAAGCCGGTGGCCGTAGTGGACGACAAGGTTCGTCAGTTGGTCGATGACATGTTTGAAACAATGTATGAAGCCCCGGGCATCGGCCTCGCCGCCACCCAGGTCAACGTGCATCTGCGCGTCGTGGTCATGGACCTGTCGGAAGATCGCAGCGAGCCTCGGGTATACATCAACCCCGAGTTCGAACCGCTGACCGACGAGATGGGCGAATACCAGGAAGGCTGCCTGTCGGTGCCGGAGTTCTACGAGAACGTCGAACGCCCGTTGCGCGTGAAGATCAAGGCCCTGGACCGTGATGGCAAACCGTTCGAGCTGGTTGCCGAAGGCCTGTTGGCGGTGTGCATCCAGCATGAATGCGACCACCTCAACGGCAAGCTGTTTGTCGATTACCTGTCCACGCTCAAGCGTGACCGGATCAAGAAGAAGCTGGAAAAAAAGCATCGCCAGCAAGCTTGATACCCTTCTTCCAAAGGCTTGCTGCGGCAAGCCTTTTTCTTTTGTGACTGCTTTTAACCGAGAACGCCCATGACCGAGCCATTGCGCATTGTTTTTGCCGGCACCCCTGAATTCGCCGCCGAACACCTCAAGGCGCTGCTTGCCAGCCCTTATGACATCGTCGCGGTGTATACCCAGCCGGATCGCCCGGCCGGTCGCGGGCAAAAACTGATGCCGAGCCCGGTCAAGCAATTGGCGCTGGAGCACAATATCCCAGTGCTGCAGCCACCGACCCTGCGTAATGCCGAGGCCCAGGCCGAAATGGCCGCGCTGAAACCGGACCTGCTGGTGGTGGTGGCCTACGGCTTGATCCTGCCCCAGGCGGTGCTGGATATCCCGCGCCTGGGTTGCATCAACAGCCATGCCTCGCTGTTGCCACGCTGGCGTGGTGCGGCGCCTATCCAGCGCGCCGTGGAAGCGGGCGATGGGGAAAGCGGTGTGACCGTGATGCGCATGGAGGCGGGTTTGGACACCGGGCCGATGCTGCTCAAGGTCACCACGCCCATCACCGCCCAAGACACCGGCGGCAGCCTGCATGACCGTCTGGCCGAACTGGGCCCGCCTGCCGTGATCCAGGCCATCGGCGGCCTCGCGGTGGGCACCCTGGAAGGCGAAGTACAGGACGACAGCCTGGCCACCTACGCCCACAAGCTGAACAAGGACGAAGCGCGCATCGACTGGAGCCGCCCCGCCGTGGAGTTGGAGCGTCTGGTGCGTGCATTCAACCCGTGGCCGATCTGCCACAGCAGCCTCAACGGCGAAGCCTTGAAAGTACTCGCCGCATCCTTGGCCGACGGCAAAGGCACTCCCGGCCAGATCATCGGCGCCAGCAAAGATGGTCTGCTGGTGGCTTGTGGTGAACAGGCGCTGTGTCTGACTCGCCTGCAATTGCCCGGCGGCAAAGCGCTGAACTTCAGCGATTTGTTCAATAGCCGCCGTGAGAAATTTGCCCTGGGCACCCTCCTTGGGGTGGCCGCTCAATGAACCCGCGTCTGGCCGCCGCCAAGGCTCTCGCTGCTGTCCTCAACGGCAAGGCTTCGCTGAACAGCTCCCTGCCAACCCAGCTGGATAAAGTCGAAGACCGCGACCGCGGCTTCACCCAGGACCTGGCCTTTGGCACCGCCCGTTGGCAGCCACGGTTGTCGGCGCTGGCGGCCAAGCTGCTGCAAAAGCCGTTCAAGGCCGCGGACGCCGACGTCGAGGCACTGTTGCTGGTGGGCCTCTACCAGTTGCTCTATACCCGAGTGCCGGCCCACGCCGCCATTGGCGAAACCGTCGGTTGCGCCGACAAGCTGAAAAAGCCGTGGGCCAAGGCCCTGCTCAACGCCGTGTTGCGCCGCGCCCAGCGTGAGAGCGACGCGCTGCTGGCCGAGCTGGAACATGATCCGGTGGTGCGCACTGCCCACCCGCGCTGGCTGCAAAAGTCCCTGAAAGCCTTTTGGCCTGAGCAATGGGAAGCCATCTGCGCAGCCAACAACGCGCACCCACCGATGATCCTGCGGGTCAACCGTCGTCACCACAGCCGTGATGCGTATCAGCAGTTGCTGGCCGACGCTGGCATCAACGCCACACCCTGCGTGTACAGCACCGATGGCATCGTGCTCGAAGCCGCCACCGATGTGCGCAGCCTGCCGGGTTTTGCCGAAGGTTGGATCAGCGTGCAGGACGAGGCCGCGCAATTGGCCGGCGACTTGCTCGACCTGGCGCCCGGCCAGCGTGTACTCGACGCCTGTTGTGCGCCGGGCGGTAAGACGTGCCACATCCTGGAAGTCGAAAAAGACCTGGCCGGTGTAGTGGCCGTGGATCTTGAAGCCAAGCGCCTTGTACGTGTACGAGAAAACCTCGCACGCCTGGGCCTGAGCGCCGAACTGATTGCCGCCGATGGCCGCGACACCGCCACTTGGTGGGACGGCAAGCCGTTCCAGCGCATCTTGCTGGACGCACCGTGCTCGGCCACCGGGGTCATACGCCGGCACCCGGACATCAAGCTGACCCGCCAGCCCGACGACATCGCCGCCCTGGCGGTGCTGCAAGGCGAACTGCTCGACGCGCTGTGGCCGACCCTGGAGGTCGGCGGCATCCTGCTTTACGCCACCTGCTCAACCTTGCCCACCGAGAATACCGAGGTCATCGCAGCCTTCCTCGCCCGCACCAGCGGCGCGCGTGAGCTTGATCTCGCGACCACCGCAGGCATCAAGCAGCCTCACGGTCGCCAACTGCTCGCGCAGGAAGGTGGGCACGATGGCTTCTACTACGCCAAACTGATCAAGATCGCCGCCGCGCGCGGCTGAATGGTTTTAAGGGAGTGACCGGATGAAAATCATCATCCTTGGGGCAGGGCAGGTCGGTGGCACGCTGGCCGAACATCTGGCCGGTGAAGCCAACGACATCACCATCGTCGACACCGATGCCGAGCGCCTGCGCAACCTGGGCGACCGCCTGGACATCCGCACGGTGCAAGGCCGCGCATCCTTTCCGACGGTGCTGCGTCAGGCGGGCGCTGACGATGCCGACATGCTGGTCGCAGTGACCAACAGCGACGAGACCAACATGGTCGCCTGCCAGGTGGCCCACACCTTGTTCCATACCCCGACCAAGATCGCGCGTGTGCGCGAGGCGGCCTACCTGACCCGCGCCGGCCTGTTCGATAACGATGCCATTCCCGTCGACGTACTGATCAGCCCGGAACAGGTGGTGACCCACTACATCAAGCGCCTGATCGAAATTCCGGGCGCCTTGCAGGTGATCGACTTCGCCGAAGGCAAGGCACAATTGGTGGCAGTGAAGGCTTACTACGGTGGGCCGTTGGTGGGCCAGCAATTGCGCCAGCTGCGCGAACACATGCCAAATGTGGAAACCCGCGTAGCGGCGATTTTCCGCCGTGACCGGCCGATCCTGCCCCAGGGCGATACGGTGATCGAGGCCGACGACGAGGTCTTTTTCATCGCCGCCAAAGCGAATATTCGCGCCGTCATGAGCGAAATGCGCAGGCTCGATGAAAGCTACAAACGCATTGTTATCGCTGGCGGCGGGCAGATTGGCGAACGTCTGGCCGAGGCCATCGAAAGCCGCTACCAGGTGAAGATCATCGAGATGAGCCCGGCGCGTTGCCGGCATTTGTCCGACACCCTCGACAGCACCGTCGTACTGCAAGGCAGCGCCTCGGACCGCGACCTGCTGATGGAAGAGAACATCGCCGACGCCGACATTTTCCTGGCCCTGACCAACGATGACGAAGCCAACATCATGTCGTCGCTACTGGCCAAGCGGCTGGGGGCGAAGAAGGTGATGACCATCATCAACAACCCGGCCTACGTCGACCTGATCCAGGGCGGCGATATCGATATCGCCATCAGCCCGCAGCTGGCCACCATCGGCACCTTGCTCGCCCACGTGCGCCGTGGCGATATCGTCAGCGTGCACTCATTGCGCCGGGGCGCGGCGGAAGCCATCGAGGCGATTGCCCACGGCGACTCGAAGTCGAGCAAGGTGATCGGCAAGGCCATCCGCGATATTGGCCTGCCGCCGGGTACGACCATTGGCGCAATTATTCGTGATGAAGAAGTGATCATTGCCCACGACGACACGGTGATCGCCACCGGTGACCATGTGATTCTGTTCCTTGTGGATAAAAAACATATCCGCGACGTGGAGAAACTGTTCCACGTGGGCTTGAGCTTTTTCTGATCAGACGGAGTGACCGACATGCTCGAATCCTTGGAAAAAATGCACGCCAAGGGTGTGGATAATTCGCTGCTGCGCTTTGGGTTGGGCAAGGGTTATCTGGACTTGAAGGACAATGCCAAGGCGGCCGAGCATCTAGCCAAGTGCGTCGAGTTCGATCCGAAGTATTCGGCAGCGTGGAAGCTGTTGGGTAAGGCGCAGCAAGGGTTGGGTGATAACGCCGCAGCACGACTGGCTTGGGAGAAGGGCATCGAAGCGGCCCAGGCCCATGGCGATAAACAGGCCGAAAAAGAGATGACCGTGTTCCTGAAAAAACTCGACCGCCAGGCTTAGGCAGATCCAAATGTGGGAGGGGGCTTGCTCCCGATAGCAGTGTGTCAGCCAATGCATAGTTGACTGAACCTCCGCTATCGGTAGCAAGCCCCCTCCCACATTAGTTTTGCATCGACTTTAAGTCAGGTGTAATCAGTACCACCGCGCCTCACCCGGCGGGCGCTTCTTGAAGCGCTTCATGCTCCACATGTACTGGCTCGGGTAGGCGCCGACATAGCGCTCCACCACCTTGCTCATCGCCGCGCAGGAGGTGGCGGTGTCTGTGCTGTACATGTCTTCCGGCGCCGCTTCCAGGATCACCTTGTAGCCCGAGCCGTCCGGCAGGCGCAGGGCATGCAGGAATACGCCCACCGCCTTGTGGCCGGCGAGCATGTTCGGCACGAATTTGCTGGTGAGTGCCTGGGTGGCAAAGAACGGTACGAAGATGCCGGCCGACTCAGCCGGCTCCGGGTCGGCAGGAATGCCCACCTGGCCGCCTTTGCGCACTTCCTTTATCACGCTGAGAATACCTTCCTTGGTCGACGCCGCCACGCGGTTGCCCAGTTGCACACGCTGTTTGCGCAACAATTCGTCCACTGCCTTGAGCTTGGGCGGGCGATAGAAAATGATCGGCTTGCACTGGCTGCAATAGAAATGGTTCAACACTTCCCAGTTGCCCAGGTGGCTGGTGATCCCCACCACGCCTTTGCCGGAGGCCAAAGCTTCGTGCAGCACCTCAAGGCCCTCGACTTCACGGACCAGGTCGATGGAACGCTGCGCCGGCCAGATCCACGCACAGGCGCTTTCGGTCAGGGATTTGCCGATGTCCATCAGGCTACGGCCCACCAGGCGCTCGCGCTCGGCCGGGTCCATGTCCGGGAAGCATTTGGAGAGGTTGATCCGCACCGTGTCGCGGGAACGATTGGGGGTTTTCCACATGATCCAGCCGATGCCCGTGCCGACGGCCTGTACGGCGCGCCAGGGCAGCAGGGCAAACAACCGGAGAGCGCCTACCAGCAAGGCGCCTTTAAACTTTTCCACAGGTCACTCCTGATCGTGTGTGGTGCGCAAAGCCGGCATTCTAACCGGCGTTGGCCAAGTCCGCGTAGCGGTCGCAGTCCTGGGTATGGTCCATGACCATGCCCGATGCCTGCATGAAGGCATAGCAGATGGTCGGGCCGACGAAAGTGAAGCCGGCTTTTTTCAAGGCGCGGCTCATGGCTTCGGCCTCGGCGGTAATCGCCGGGACTTCGCTGCGATCCTTGAAGTGATTGACCTTGGGTTTACCGCCGACAAACGACCAGAGCAGACCCACCGGATCCTCCAACGCCAGCCAGGCGGCGGCATTGCGCCGAGTAGCGTTGAGCTTCAAACGATTGCGCACGATGCCTGGATCCTGCATCAACACCTCGATCTCGTCGTCGCTCAGTTGCGCCAGACGCTGCGCATCAAAGCCAAACAACACCTTTCGATAATGCTCGCGTTTGCGTAAAACGGTGATCCAGGACAGGCCTGCCTGGAACCCTTCGAGCAAAAGCAACTCGAACAAACCCTGCGCATCGCGCAGCGGCGTTCCCCACTCCTGATCGTGATAAGCCATGTACAGCGGATCTTCAGAACACCAAAAGCAGCGTGGCATAAGGCTCCAGGGAGTGGTGGCAGGGCCGAATCGGGTATACTCCCGCTCTTTAAATCGCAGCCCAAGTAACAGGTGAATTTCGTGAGCCAGCCTACGCCAGCCGTGCGTACCTTCCAAGACTTGATCCTCGCCCTCCAGCAATACTGGGCCGAGCAAGGTTGTGTGGTACTTCAGCCCTACGATATGGAAGTAGGCGCCGGCACTTTCCACACCGCTACATTCCTGCGGGCCATCGGCCCGGAAACCTGGAACGCCGCTTATGTGCAGCCCAGTCGTCGCCCGACTGACGGCCGCTACGGCGAAAACCCGAACCGTCTGCAGCACTACTACCAGTTCCAGGTGGTATTGAAGCCCAACCCGGATAATTTCCAGGAACTGTACCTGGGCTCGCTGAAACATGTCGGCCTGGACCCACTGGTGCACGACATCCGTTTTGTCGAAGACAACTGGGAATCGCCAACCCTGGGCGCCTGGGGCCTGGGCTGGGAAGTCTGGCTCAATGGCATGGAAGTGACGCAGTTCACCTACTTCCAGCAAGCCGGCGGCATCGAGTGCTACCCGGTTACCGGCGAAATCACCTACGGCCTGGAGCGCCTGGCCATGTACCTGCAAGGCGTGGATTCGGTCTACGACCTGGTGTGGGCTGACGGCCCGTTCGGCAAAGTCACCTACGGCGACGTGTTCCATCAGAACGAAGTGGAGCAGTCCACTTATAACTTCGAGCACGCCAACGTCGACAAGCTGTTCGAACTGTTCGACTTCTATGAAAGCGAAGCCAAGCGCCTGATCGAACTCGACCAGCCGCTGCCGTTGCCAAGCTATGAAATGGTGTTGAAGGCGTCCCATACCTTCAACCTGCTGGACGCTCGCCGTGCCATCTCGGTAACTGCGCGCCAGCAATACATCCTGCGTGTACGCACCCTGGCGCGTTCCGTCGCCCAAGCCTACCTGCTGGCTCGCGCCAAGCTGGGCTTCCCGATGGCAACCCCGGATTTGCGTGATGAAGTGTTGGCTAAGCTGGAGGCTGCACAATGAGTGCTCAAGATTTCCTGGTTGAACTGGGCACCGAAGAGCTGCCACCCAAGGCGCTCAATACCTTGGCCGATGCGTTCCTGGCCGGTATCGAAAAAGGCCTGCAGACCGCCGGCCTGAAGTTTGAAGCCAAGAAAGTCTACGCCGCGCCACGTCGCCTGGCAGTGCTGCTGACCGCGCTGGAAACCCAGCAGCCGGACCGCAGCATCAACCTCGACGGCCCGCCGCGCCAGGCGGCTTTCGATGCCGAAGGCAACCCGACCCAGGCCGCCCTTGGCTTTGCCAAGAAATGTGGCGTAGATCTGAGCGAGATCGACCAGAGCGGTCCGAAACTGCGTTTCAGCCAGGTCATCACCGGCAAGCCGACCGCCAGCCTGTTGCCGACCATCGTTGAAGACTCCCTGAACGACCTGCCCATCCCCAAGCGCATGCGCTGGGGTGCGCGCAAGGAAGAGTTCGTGCGTCCGACCCAATGGCTGGTGATGCTGCTCGGCGATCAGGTCATCGACTGCACCATCCTCGCCCAAAAGGCCGGTCGTGATTCCCGTGGGCACCGCTTCCACCATCCAGAAAGCGTGCGTATCACCTCACCGGCCAACTACCTCAACGACCTGCGCGCTGCTTATGTGCTGGCCGATGCCAATGAGCGTCGCGAGCTGATCAGCAAGCGCACCGAAGAGCTGGCGCGCCTGCAGGAAGGCACCGCCATCGTGCCGCCAAGCTTGCTGGACGAAGTGACCGCCCTGGTGGAATGGCCGGTGCCGCTGGTGTGCTCGTTCGAAGAGCGTTTCCTTGAGGTGCCGCAAGAAGCGTTGATCACCACCATGCAGGACAACCAGAAGTATTTCTGCCTGCTCGACGCGGACGGCAAGTTGCTGCCGCGTTTTATCACCGTGGCCAACATCGAAAGCAAGGACCCGCTGCAGATCATCGCCGGTAACGAAAAAGTCGTTCGCCCGCGCCTGACCGACGCCGAATTCTTCTTCAAGCAAGACAAGAAGCAGAAGCTCGAAGACTTCAACCTGCGCCTGCAGAACGTGGTGTTCCAGGAAAAACTCGGCAGTGTCTACGACAAGGCCGCACGGGTTTCCAAACTGGCGGCCTACATTGCCCCGCGCATTGGCGGCGACCCGGCCTGGGCCGCACGTGCCGGCTTGCTGTCCAAGTGCGACCTGGCTACCGAAATGGTCGGCGAGTTCCCCGAGATGCAAGGCGTTGCCGGTTACTACTACGCCCTCAACGACGGTGAGCCGCAAGAAGTCGCCCTGGCCCTGAACGAGCAGTACATGCCGCGCGGTGCCGGTGCAGAACTGCCGACCACCCTGACCGGTGCGGCAGTGGCGATTGCCGACAAGTTGGATACGTTGGTTGGCATCTTCGGCATCGGCATGCTGCCCACCGGTAGCAAAGACCCCTATGCCCTGCGTCGTGCGGCCTTGGGCGTGTTGCGCATCCTGATCGACAAGAAGCTGGACCTCGACCTGACCCAGGCCGTGGTGTTCGCCGTCGGCCAGTTCGGCGCCAAGGTCAAGCAAGCCGGCCTGGCCGAGCAAGTGCTGGAGTTCGTGTTCGACCGCCTGCGTGCGCGTTACGAAGACGAAGGCGTGGACGTTTCCGTCTACCTGTCGGTGCGTGCCTTGCAACCGGGTTCGGCCCTGGACTTCGACCAGCGTGTACAAGCCGTACAGGCATTCCGCAAGCTGCCGGAAGCTGATGCCCTGGCCGCCGTGAACAAGCGCGTGTCGAACCTGCTGAGCAAGGCCGACAACCTCGGCAATGCCGAAGTCGACCCTGGCCTGTTTGCCGATGCCAAGGAGTTCTCGCTGAACTCGGCCATTGCCAAGGCCGAAAACGCCGTGAAGCCGCTGATCGCCGAGCGTAACTACGCGCAAGCGTTGGCACGCCTGGCGTCGTTGCGTGAGCCGGTGGATGCGTTCTTCGAAGCAGTGATGATCAATGCCGACGATGCCGGCGTGCGGAAAAACCGCTACGCCATGCTCGCGCGCCTGCGTGGCCTGTTCATCAATATCGCTGACATTTCCGTACTGGGCTGATCATGTTGAAACTGCTGATTCTCGATCGGGACGGGGTGATCAACTACGACTCCGACGCTTACATCAAGTCGGTGGATGAGTGGATCCCACTGCCCGGCTCGATCGAGGCCATCGCGCAGTTGAGCAAAGCCGGCTGGACGGTGGCCATTGCCACCAACCAGTCCGGCATCGCCCGTGGTTACTACAACATTCCTACCCTGGAGGCCATGCATGCGCGTATGCGCAGGTTGGTGGCTGAGCAGGGGGGCGAGGTAGGGCTGGTGGTGTACTGCCCCCACGGGCCGGATGAGGGCTGCGATTGCCGCAAGCCCAAGCCTGGCATGTTGAAAATTATTGCAGAACATTACAAGGTGCCGTTAGCTGGGATATGGTTCGTCGGGGACAGCCTCGGTGACCTGGAGGCGGCCAAGGCCGTCGACTCTCAGCCAGTTTTGGTTAAGACCGGAAAGGGCGAGAAGACCCAGGTGAAAAACCTGCCGGTAGGCACCTTGATTTTTGACGATCTGGCGGCCGTTGCCGCAGAACTTATCAACAACTAGCCGCCCTCGACTTCCTGACCAAGGATTGTTCGGGAGTGCGCTTTTAACAGGCGGGCCGTGTCCCGCAACGGTAAATGCCGCCATGTCGATCTTGCAGGCCATCAGAACCTTTTTCTTTTACCTGCTGCTGGGCACCAGTTCGTTTCTCTGGTGCACCCTGAGCTTTTTTATCGCACCGTTCCTGCCTTTCAAGGCACGCTATCGTTTCATCAACGTTTATTGGTGCCGCTGCGCGTTGTGGCTGAGTAAGGTATTCCTCAATATCCGTTTCGAGATCAAGGGCGCTGAAAACGTCCCGGAGCAGCCCTGTGTGATTCTGTCGAACCACCAGAGCACCTGGGAGACGTTCTTCCTCTCGGCCTATTTCTCGCCACTGAGCCAGGTGCTCAAGCGCGAGCTGCTGTATGTACCGTTCTTCGGCTGGGCCATGGCTATGCTCCGGCCGATCGCCATCGACCGCGACAACCCCAAGGCAGCGCTCAAGCATGTCGCCAAGAAAGGTGATGAACTGCTCAAGGATGGCGTGTGGGTACTGATTTTCCCGGAAGGCACACGGGTGCCCTACGGTACTGTGGGCAAGTTCTCACGTGGCGGTACCGCACTGGCGGTCAATGCCAACTTGCCTGTGTTGCCGATTGCGCATAACGCCGGCAAGTTCTGGCCCAAGACCGGCTGGGCCAAACGCGCAGGAACCATCACCGTGGTAATCGGCGAACCGATGTACGCAGAAGGCGAAGGGCCACGCGCCATTGCCGCACTGAACGACCGCGCAGCGGCTTGGAATGAAGCGCAACAGAGGGCCATGGGCTCCTTGCCTCCTGAACCCATAGTGGTAGAGACACCAGTGGTTTGAGCATCTGTGGATAAGCTGTGTACGCTTTGTTGGCGAATTGACTGTTTTACTCGATAAGCAGCTGATTTGATTGCATATTTCTGGACCTCATAAAACCAGGAAAAACGTGCATAAGTTTTTTCTTCATAAAAAAATCGGTCCTTGTGACCGGTTTTTTATGCACAACAGAAAAGGGTGCTTTTCAGTCGTCCAATTGGGGCAGTTGCAATATGAATGTTGAGCCTTTGCCCAGCTCACTTTCACAAGTGATGCGCCCGCCGTGTCGTTCTATGACGGCTTTAACCATCGTCAGACCCAGTCCGAGACCGTCGCTGCCTTGGGCGGAATCGAAGCGCCGGTATTGACTGAACAGCTCCGGTAAATCCTTAGGAGCAATTCCTGGCCCCTGGTCGCTGATACGGCACTCCAACCAACCCTGCTCGCTGGCATGCTTGAGTCTCACGGTAGTACCAGATGGCGAATATTTGATCGCGTTCTCCAGAACATTGAACAACGCCCGGGTGAGCAGTGATTGGTCGGCGTAGACCATGGCCTCGTCGGCTTCATCCAAGTCGTGGACCAAATGGATGCCCTTGAGTTGTGCAATCACTGCCACTTGATCAAAGGCGTCCATCACCAGCATGGCGAACAAGGTCGGTTGGAACTGATAACCGTCAGCCTCAGCCTTGGCCAATTGCACAAAGGATTCGGTAAGGCTCAAGGCCCGGCGGACCTGCTGCTCTATCTGGGCAAAGACAGGAGATTCGCCGTTATGCACGTCCAGCAGGGCGAGGATTGCCGAATGTGGTGCACGCAGGTCATGGGAAAGGAAACGCAACATGGTCTCGCGATGCTGCTGGGCTTCGCGCTCTTTGCTTAGATCCGTCAGGCTCAGCAACCAGCCGAGGGCAAAATCACCTTCGGCGGGAAGCAAAGGTGCAAGCTCCATGCGCAGACTACGTTGGTGGATGTCGCGGAACTCCACCAGTTCCAACGCTGACAGGGCAGGGCGTACGCCGTTGTGCAGCGGGGGATACCCCAAATCGGCGAGTTGTTCGACGAGGTTTTCGCCGACCAGGTCATTGCCGAATACGTCACGGGCCACACGGTTGGCCAACAGAATATTGCCCTGGGGGTCGGTGATCAGCGTCGCGACCGGCAGGCATTCGAGTCCGTCGGCCATAAAGCGCCGTGTATCTCGCGTGCGGCTGACGGCTTGCTCAAGGGCAAAGATCCTTCCCTGCAGTACGTCGCCCTTACTGGCAGGCGCACGGCGACGTTCAGGAAGCACCTTCGGTTCGTTATCCAGGCGGGCCAATTCCCAGCCAAAGTAGGCGAGGATCACGCTCAAGCGTCGCCAGTTCCAGATCAGATAACTGAGCAACAAACCAATCAAGCAAGCCGCAGGGGACCACCAGTGTCCCAGGCGTAACAAGGCCCACGACCCCAGCAACGCGGCGGCCATGCCTGCCAACGTCATCCACAGGGCGTAACGTGGGCGATAAAGCAAAAGACCCAGCAGCAGCGTTACCAATGATGTTGCCAACAACGCTGCCAGCCATCCGGGCAAGTCGACAATGCTGCGGCCCTGCAATAAGCCATTGAGCACGTCGGCTTGGATCTCCACACCTGCTGTAGTACCAACGGTGGAGGAGAGCGGTGTGACGAAACGATCAGCCATTCCGTAGGCTGTGGCACCTATCAGAATCAGCCGGCCACGCAGCGACTCTGGAGGTACTTCACCGCGTAACACGCTGACATAGGAGACGCTGGGAAAGTGCTCCGCCTCGGAGGTGAATGGAACACGAATCTCATGCTCCTGGTGCCATCGCACATTGCCGGGCGCTTGGGAAAATCCAGGCATGGTCGGGGCTTGCCCACTCAGCGTGAATGCCAGCCAGGCCAATTGTGGAAGCGTACTTCCGGGGGGGCCTTCGCGCAGATACACACTGCGCACCACACCGTCGTTATCCGCCTCGACGTTGATATGCCCGACACCCTTGGCGCATTTGAGCAATGGCGATAACGGCTCTTGCGACGGGCTCGGGCTCCCGCTGCTATCACCGATGGTAGGCAGCAATACATTCCCGGCTTCACACACGGCATCGGCCAATCGCTGGCCATCGGCGTCTTTGCCGGGCTCACTGAAAATGACATCAAACAGAATGGCCGCAGGCTGAGCGGCACTCAGGCGTCCGATCAGGTCGGCATGCACGCTACGCGGCCAAGGCCATGGGCCGAGTGCTTCAAGGCTGGGGGCGTCAATGGTCACCAGCAGGATCCGTGGATCTACCGGCAAAGGTGCCAGCCGACGCAAGCTATCGTAGAGGGGGTTATTGAGGGCCAAGCCTGGGCTCAGGGACAAGTATACGGTGAAGGGCAGCAGTACCAAGCCGATCAGCAGCCATTCCCGCACCAGCCCATGAAACAACAGCTGTGCTCGGGTAGGTTGGCGTTTTTCGGCTTTGCGCCATAGTTTCACAGGGCTACCGCCGCATTTAGACCAAAGCGAAGATGGTTTGCAGGTAAAGCTGCCATAGACCCAGGCTCCCTCTCAGGTGGTTACGATGAAGCACATACGATGCTCTGAAACCAGTGAAGCTTATTTCGGTCTCATCGAAGGGCTTTGTGTAGGCCTGCCAAACAGATGTACCAGGTAGGCTATCGGCACCGCGCCTTTTCCTTATACACGGGAGCCGGTATCTTTCCTTTGAGCACCGAGAGCGCGTCAAATTAACAGCCCTTTGATATCAGCGTATCGAGAGATTCTCGAGGCGTAGAATCCGTCCATAATTATTCAGATTCAGAGGCCGGCATTTGCGCAGCAGTGCCTCCCATTCAAGCTCTTGTATTTTTGTAGGAAGGACCCAAACATGCGTGTCGCAATACTGGATGACGAGCCCGCCGAATTGAGACGGGTGGAACAGACACTGCGACAGATTCCCAGCCAAGCGGAACAGCCTTGGTCCCTGCATTTCTTTGAGCGCGGTGAGGACCTGCTACGCCAACTGCGTCGGGAAACCTTCGACCTGCTGATACTTGATTGGCAACTGCCGGATATCTCGGGCATTGCATTGTTGCGCTGGACTCGCGAACACATGGAATCGCCCCCCGCCGTCATCATGCTCACCAGCCGTGATGCCGAGAGCGATATAGTCACAGCATTGAACAGCGGCGCGGACGATTACGTCAGCAAGCCCTTTCGGCCGAATGAACTCAAAGCCCGAGTCAGTGCTGTCTTGCGGCGCCATGGCCTGCAGAAGTCGGCTACTCAGGAAGTGCAGAGCTTCAACGATCTGACCTTCGACGATGCTGAATTGACCGTCACCCGCGCAGGCAAACCTATCAACCTGACCGAGCGAGAGTATCGCCTGGCCAGTTGCCTGTTCGCTAATTTGGCCCGACCGCTGTCTCGCGAATACCTTTATGAGCGATTCTGGAGCCATGAAGAGATGGTCTCGTCACGACCGCTGGATACGCATATCTACCGTCTGCGTAATAAGCTGGGACTGACGGCTGACCGCGGTTGGCAGCTGTTGACCATCTATGGGTACGGGTATCGGTTGGAAAGTGTGGCAACGACTGCCCAAAGTTGAACTAGTGATGTTCCACGTGGAGCATTTTAAAAATGCACCTAAAAAAAAGACCAACGCTTAGCGTTGGTCTTTTTTTTTCCGGGGTGTCTGTTCTAAATCCACTTTGCACAATCAGGAGGTCGGTCGGGTGATTTCTTTTTCCGACACAATGATTCTGTTGACCAATCCGTATTCCAATGCTTCCTCGGCATTGAGCCAGAAATCACGCTCGGTGTCAGCGCTAATTTTTTCTGTCGTTTGTCCGGTGGCTTGGGCGAAGATTTTGTCCAAGCGTTTTTTCATCCTGACAATTTCGTTCATATAAATCTCGACGTTACTCGCTGGCCCTTGGAAGCCGCCCGACGGTTGATGCAGCAGAAACCGTGTGTTCGGAAGCGAGTAGCGATTTTCTTTCTTGGCTGCGGCGTAAATCAGAGCACCCGCACTCGCGACGCTGCCGGAGCCAATCATGACCACCGGCGGGGCAATAAAACGAATGGCATCGAAGATCATGTCGCCCGACTCAACATGCCCGCCCGGCGAATTGATGAAGACGTAAATAGGATCATCGTTAATGGACGCAAGAATGTGCAGTTGTTGCACAACGTCCTTGGCCATCCGCTCATCCACCACTCCCGTGATGAATACCTTACGAGCCTTGATCGCATACTCCATCAATTTGGCACTGACAGCGCCCTGTTGTTCTTTGTTGTCCTGCTCTTGTTCATCGGTGTTCATAGCGTCTCCCAGACCTATTCAAAGTTCCATTTTAGGCAAGCCATATCCACGGGCGTGCCTTCTGGCCGAAGGAGCATAAGCAGCTCCCGAATCGTAAACCGTTGCGACTTTAGGCGTTCGGCCGGATGTAAGTCAAAGCCTTTGGCAGCACTGTGCTCAAAGCTTGGTGAGCCATCGACCCGACGAAATTCACGTTGAATCTTCTGGTTTGCAGCCAAAGTGCAACATAAAAATGCATCTCTCCGTCACGATGGGTAGTTTCAAAAAAAATATGCGAAGCAAGCTTGCAAAACAAAAAATGGCTTCTACGCTCGAAATGTTCTTACAAAAGACGTGGAAGTTTTCCTACTCTTCTGACCGGTAAAGTCGTACTCAGGATGAGGACGAGCCAAATGCCTGATTGGCATGTTGGCGCATTGCGTGCTTCCACGCCTTGGAGTTTCTTCAAGAGGATACAGGGATGATCCGTAAGCCGTTATCGCCTTATCAGCGCGACATTTGGGTTGCCGCTGCTCAGTTCCCCGAAAGCAATCAGTACACGCTCTTCTGCTACGACCGACTCGTTGGCGAAGTGGATGAACAGGCTTTGTGTCACGCAATGGCCTCTGTTGCCAGACGCACCGATGCCTTCGGCCTTCGCCTCGGGGAAGAAAACGGTGAACCTTTTCAATGGCTCGCCGCCGAGTTGGATGTCTCGATAACGACCCTTGACCTTACGCATGAATATGATCCAAACGCTGCTATCCAGACCTGGTTGCGCAATGCGTTTGACTTCAGTTACGCCCTGGACGGCGGCCAATTGGCTGACTTCTTCCTGCTTCGAGCAAGTGATTCAACGTATGTGTATGTACGGGCGCACCATATTGTCTGCGACGCATGGGGTTTGCAGTACTTCATGGGTCAGGTACGTGATGAATACCTGAGATTGACCGCCAATGCGGTGACTGAAACGCAAACCCAAGCGACATCCTTTTTGGCGCTCATTGAAGCCGACGACTACACGCAATCGGAACAATACAGGGAAGATCGTGCCTACTTTTCCCAAGTATTGAGCGGGGTCGAGCCTGCCCTGTTCAGCCGCAAGCTGACTGCTGGCGCGCGGAGTAACGCTCGTTTCGCGATCACCCTGGAGCGGTCGCTGCTGGCAGCCATCAGAGACCGTGGCGAGTCCCCGTTCCTGTTTCTCAGCGCCGCGATCGCGCTTTATCTGGCCCGTGTGCACCAGCGCAATGAGGTCGTGCTCGGGATTCCGGTACTGAACCGTACTGACCGCAGTGCCAAGGCGATGGTTGGGCATTTCGCCAATACTTTGCCGTTGCGCGTTGAGATTATTCCAGACCAGCATATCGAGGAGTTTGTTGCGCAATTGCGGCAGGGCATTCGTACGTTGCTGCGCCATCAGCGTGTACCGCTGGGGGACGTAGTCAAGGGCTCGGCGCCGTTGTTCGACACCACCATTTCCTATATGCGCTGGCCGAAGGCCGTCTCGATCCCTGGCGTAACCTGTGAAACCGTAGCGCAGACCCATGCTCATGATCAGGATGCACTGGCGATATGGGTGTCGGAGTTCGATGACTACAGCGATGTGCAGGTGGACTTCGAATACGCCTGTGATGTTTTTGATGAAGACTTCACGATGGAAGCGGCCGCGAAGCATATCGAGACGCTTCTGCGTGCGCTGGTGGCGGGGGGCGACCAGCGGGCGGAGGACCTTGAACTGCTATCGGCCCGCGAATACAACGACTTGGTTTATGCGCGCAACAACACCACCATTGCGTTTCCCAGCGACACCACATTACCCGAATTGTTTGCCGCACAGGTGGCACGAGCGCCGCAACAGACAGCCCTAATTCACTCGGATGGCAGTTGTGTAAGCAACGCCGAGTTGCATTGCCAAGCATCGGCTGTAGCCAACGCGCTTCGGGCCCATGGTGTAGGGCCCGATGACCGGGTCGCAGTAATGATTGAGCGTGGTCGCTACCTGTTGCCCGCTATCCTCGGCATCCAGCTGGCTGGGGCGGCCTACGTGCCCATCGACCCGAAGTACCCACTCGATCGAATAGAACTGATCCTGGAAGATTGCGGTGCCAAGGTCGCACTGGTAGTGGATCTTGCCCTTCCTACGACGCTCTGTACCGTCCTACAAATGGCAAAGATGCCACTCGCGTCAGACGAATCCATATTGTTGCCAGTGGCAACTCCCACAAATTTGGCCTACGTGATTTACACCTCCGGTTCCACCGGCACCCCAAAAGGGGTGATGGTAGAGCATCGCGCAGTCGTGAACCGTTTGTGCTGGATGCAACGCCAGTACCCGATCGGCGAACAGGACGTACTGCTGCAGAAGACGCCGACAGCCTTTGATGTATCCGTCTGGGAACTATTCTGGTGGAGTTTTTCCGGAGCGCGCTTATCTCTGCTGCCGCCAGGGGCGGAGAAGGATCCTCGTGAGGTTCTGCAAACAATACAACGCGACCGTGTCACCGTGATTCATTTCGTGCCGTCCATGTTGTCGGTACTGCTTGATCTGCTGGAAACCGATGTACTGGCTCGGGAGCAGGCACTCAGCTTGCGGCGGGTGTTTTGCAGCGGCGAGGCACTGGCGCCGGCCCAGGCAAACCGCTTCAAGCGGATATTTGGTGAGTCGGTCGCCCTGGTCAACCTCTATGGGCCTACCGAGGCGACCGTCGATGTCTCGGACTTCGTGTGCCCCATTGATCCCATGCCGCGGGTACCTATCGGGAAGCCCATCGATAACATTCAACTGTATGTCTTGGGCAAGGGCTACAAGCCGCAACCTATCGGTGCGACCGGTGAGCTCTACATCGGGGGTGTCGGCGTTGCGCGGGGGTATTTGAACCGGCCGCAACTGACGCAAGAACGCTTCGTTTGCGACCCGTTCAACCCGGGCGCCAGGCTGTATCGCACAGGTGACCTCGCGCGTTGGTTGGCTGACGGCAACCTGGAATATCTGGGCCGTAGTGATGATCAAGTCAAGATCCGTGGCAACCGGGTCGAGCCCAACGAAGTCCGTGACCATGTAGAGCGCTTGCCAGGTGTCAGGAGCGCTGCCGTAGTGGCCTGTTCTTCACAGGCTCGCGGAACATATCTGGTTGCCTACTACGTGGCAGATACGGAGCAGGACGCCGGGGTATTACGCGCCGGACTCGCGACGGTAATACCGGACTTTATGATCCCAGCGTTCTTCGTGTATCTCGATCAGATTCCCCAGACCAACAACGGCAAACTGGATCGTGACCGTTTGCCCTCGCCGCAACGCTTGCTGGTAAGCGTTGCGCCCCGGACGACGACCGAAACTTTATTGGCAACGGTCTGGGGCGAGGTCCTGGGAGTATCCGAGGTTGGTATCTATGACGACTTCTACAGCCTGGGCGGTGACTCGATCCTTATGCTGCGCATACGCGCCGAGTCGGAGCGTCAAGGTTTGAGTTTCCAGTTAGCCGACCTGCTGCGTAACCCCACGATCGCTGGCCTGGCGGAGCACGTGGTACGACCGGTCAAGTCCGAGGGCATTGAGCCTTTCGAGCTGGTCTGCGAAGTTGATCGTCCAAGGCTTGAAGGCCTGGAGGATGCCTTCCCGGTCAGCAGGCTGAGCCTGGGCTTGCTGTTTCATTCCAGCCAGCGGCCCGAATCGTCGATCTACCACGATGTCTTCCGCTACCGCTTTGAATTGGCGTGGGATGAGTCAGCCTTTCGACGTGCGGTTGACACCGTCGTGCAGCGTTTCCCCGCACTGCGTTCGTCGTTCGACCTGATCGGGTGCACCGAACCGATGCAGTGCATTCATGGGGAGGCCGCCAGCCAGCTGGAAATTATCGATTTAAGAGGACAGGACAGCGCTCAAGCGCAGATCGACCAGCATATTCATCAGCGCCGGTTTCACCGATACGTGGTTAACCAACCGACGTTGTACCTGTTCACGGGGTTCATCCGCGAGACAGGGCTGGAGTTGGTGTTCAGTTTTCATCACGCGATCCTGGATGGGTGGAGCGTGGCCACGATGATTGCCGCGTGGGTGGCCGCTTACCGTGGCCAGCCAATGACTGCCGATATCGCCCCCGCACTGGCCAGTTTTGTGCGCGAGGAACGGAACGCGCTGGCCACCAAGGACACTGCGGATTATTGGGCTCGTTTGCTTGATGGCAAGCCCATGACCCGACTCGATGGGTTTCGCGCCCACGAGCCAATCCGGGGTGAAGAGGAGGTAATGGGCCAATGGGTAGCCTTGCCGGATGAACTGCTGGCGCAGGTCAAAACTACGGCTGCACAACGTGCGGTGCCGCTGAAGGCACTGTTGTTGGCTGCCCACTGCTTGACGCTTCACATGCTCACGCGCTCGGACACGGTGGTTACTGGTGTGGTAACCCATGGCCGGCCGGACCTGGCTGGCACTGATCAGATGGTCGGTTTGTTTCTCAATACTTTGCCGGTCTGTTCACTGACGGCCGGGCGAACCTGGTTTGGGATTGTCGATGAGATTGTGCGTCAGGAGCGCGATGGCTATGCGCATCGCCGTTACCCCCTCAGTGCCATTCAGCAAGCGCAAAACGATGTGCTTCATACCGCCTTCAATTTCGTGAACCTGCATGTGCTCGAGTCGTTGCATGAGTTGCGCGACCTTCAGGTCTGGGAAGAGACAAATTTCTCGTTGTTCGTCAGTGCTATCGTCAACCCCGTGGGGGATGGTATGTACCTGCGGGTCGATACCGATGGACATGCTGTAACGCGTGCGCAGGCGGACCTGATAGGGGTGACATTTGTCGATGTGCTGCGCCGGATGGTTGATACCCCCGATGATGCCGTGGACTTCTCGTTCCTCGCTCCCCCACGTAGTGTCACTTCGCTGCCAGAACCTCTGGTGGATGTGGTCACGCAGTTCGAGCGCCAGGTCCGTGCAACCCCAGACAGCGGTGCGCTGGCATTCAACGATGAGCACTGGACATATCGCGAACTAGATCAGGTATCCCGTTACGTGGCCACTCGTTTGAGAGCCACAGGTGCAAATCCCGGTGCCGCCATTGGCGTAGCGATGAACCGGTCGCCGGAGATGATCGCGGTGATCTGGGGGATTCTGCGGGCCGGGTTGATCTGTGTACCGTTGGATGTGAGTTATCCCGCCCATCGCCTTGCGTTGATTCTTGAGACCGCACAGCCATTCAGAGTTGTTGCTCATCCGCAACATGCCGGCGTCGCAGCCAGCGACATTGTCCTGCAAGCCGAGGAGGTGGTAGCGCCTATTGTCACTCAAACCTACGCCGCCCCAGGCCTGGACGACCTGGCCATGCTGCTGTTTACCTCTGGTTCCACCGGTCGGCCAAAGGGCGTGGAACTGCCTCACAGGATGTGGGCCAACTACACGCAATGGCAGCTGCGAGTTCCCAGTGGCAGGCCGGGGCTGCGCACGTTGCAGTTCGCCCCCTTGAGTTTTGACATGTCTTTTCAGGAGATTTTCTCCACCTTGTGTGGCGGGGGGGAACTGCGTCTGGTCTCCAATGAAGAGCGGCTTGATCCTGGCGCGCTGTTGCGTTTGCTTGATCACCATCACGTCCAGCGAGCCTTGTTGCCCTACGTTGCGTTGCAACGGCTGGCCGAGGCATCCAATACCCTTGGCCTGCGGCCACGTGCCCTTCAGGTGGTGGTGTCGTCCGGCGAGCAGTTGCGTATCACCGAGGACATACGGGAATTCTGCAGGGCGATGCCGGATCTGTTGCTGGAGAACCAGTATGGACCGACTGAGACCCATCAGGTGACGTTCCATTCGTTGACCGGGGATCCGGCGACGTTTCCCGCCCTGCCGCCCATTGGCCAGCCGTTGGATGGCGTCGAGATCCAGCTCCTCGACGCTAGCATGCGGCCGGTACCCGTGGGTGTTACCGGTGAAATATACGTGGGCGGTGAGTGCCTGGCCCGTGGTTATCATCGCGCCCCTGAGCTCACCGATGAGCGTTTTATACCGCACCCCTGGCGTGCGGATGCCAAGCTTTACCGCACCGGTGACCTTGGCCGGGTCCTGAGTAACGGCGACGTGGTATGGCTCGGCCGGGCTGATACGCAGGTCAAAGTACGTGGCTTCCGTATCGAGCCGGTCGAGGTGGAACTCGCAATCATGCGACAGGCTGAACACCAGCCGGGCCTTAAGGGTGTTGCCGTGGTAGCCAGAGATCGGGATGGCACCGATGCATTCCTTGCTGCGTTCTTGAGTGGTGAGCAGAGCCAGGTCGACATGAGTGATTTGAAAAAGGCGCTGCGAGCGGAGCTGCCGGACTTTATGGTCCCCTCGTTTTTCGTCTGGGTGGATAGCTTCTCGCTGACGCCCAGCGGCAAACGCGACGACGCAGCACTGCGGGCTATACCACTGGCACAAGCCGCATTGGTGGAGTACGAAGCGCCTCGTGATGAATATGAACGCACGATAGCCGAGCTTTTGTCCGAGTTGCTGGATGTGCCGGAGATCGGCATTCGTGACGACTTCTTCGAACTGGGTGGCACTTCGTTGACCGCAATGCGGTTAGTGCTGACTCTAGAAAAACGATTCGGTATCGATGTCCCAATTGCTGCCCTGATCGAAGCACCTACCATTGCCGGCTTGGCCGAAAGGCTGCGGGGGCGCAACGCTGTGCTGGCGTTTGATCCTCTAGTGCCCATCAGGACCAGCGGCAGCCGTACACCTTTGTTCCTGGTTCATCCCCTGGGCGGGCATGTCTTGTGCTACTTGCCACTGGCCCGCGCTCTTCCAGCCGAGATGCCTGTGTATGCCTTGCAAGCGGCAGGCAGCGGCCAGGGCAGCACACCACTGCAGAGCATCGAGGAAATGGCGACGCAATATCTGGTCGCGGTCCGGCGCGTGCAACCGCAGGGCCCGTATGTGCTGGCGGGCTGGTCATTTGGCGGATTCGTCGTCTATGAGATGGCTCGCCAGCTGCGAGCGCTCGATCCTCATTCAGTTGAGCAAGTGATCGTACTGGACTCGATCACCATTGATCGCGATCGCTTCATGGGCGCAACCGATGATGCCTTGCTGCAGTTCTTCTATTGGGAGCTGGTCTGGTTTGAACGAAGCCACGAGAAAGTCGATCCGCTGCCGGCTGAACTGAGCCTGGACGAGAAGTTGGACCACATCGTCGAGGCAGCCATCAGTCACGGCGTGCTGCCTGAGGGTACGCCGCGGGCCACGGTACGGCGCTTGTACGACCTGTTTCGGGCGAACTGGCGTGCGCTGATGGAGTATCGCCCGCCAGTGACCGACTGCAACTTCGCGTTGCTGCGCGCTGACGGCCCCTTGCCGGCTTCCCTCAAGCCTATGCACGACGCGGCGGGTACGCACTACAACGAGCCGAGCAATGGATGGCGGCATTGGACCACCGGCAACCTCACGGTCATCGATGTACCGGGTGACCACCTGCTGCTCATGAAGGAGCCGTATGTGGCGTCTGTGGCTGCGGCGATCACCGGGTTGCTTCTCCCTTCCACGCACTCTGACGGTAATCAACCATGACCCGCCAACGTAAGAAAGTCGTGATCATAGGCGCCGGGATCGGCGGGCTGGCGGCGGCTGCCTGCCTGAGCAAGGCAAACTTTGATATTGAGCTATATGAGCGCGCCAAGGAATTACGCGCGGTGGGCTCCGCCTTGTCGCTAATGCCCAACGCGCTCACAGCGCTTGCCAGGCTTGGGGTGAAACCGGACTTCAAGGAGGCTCAGCCATTCGAGTCGTTGCGATTTCTCACACGACGCGGTCGACCGATCAGGTCGATTGATTTCGGCAGCATGTCGCGCCAGCTCGGCCAACCCAACCTGGCAATCCATCGGGCCAGCCTGCAACAGGCACTGCTTGAGCAAGTGTCAGACTGCAAGATCGAGTTGGGCGTGACTGCCACAGGCTATGTCGAAGAAGGAGACGGCGCTGTCGTGACCTTCAGCGATGGGCGAGAGGTATACGCCGATATCTTGATTGGCGCCGATGGTTTCAACTCGGCTATACGCGCCACACTTGCTGGTCCAGAGCGGCCAACCGACTGGCACTACATTATCTGGCGCGCCACGCTTGCATTCAGCCACCCCAAGGTTACCCAAGGGTATGTGGCGCACTATTGGGGGCGTGGGCAACGCTTTGGCCTGGCTGACATCGGCGGCGGCAATGTTTATTGGTGGGGGACCAAGAACATGCCTGCCGAGCAGGCTCAGAACTGGTGCCGTGGCAAAGCCGGAATCCAGCAGTTATACGCAGGTTGGGCCGACGAGGTGCAAGCCGTGATCAGCGCCACTGCAGATCACACGATCACCAGCCTGCCGGCTCAGGACCGTCCATTTCTCGAGCGATGGGGCGCCGGGCCCGTAACACTGCTAGGCGACGCCGCGCATCCGATGCTCACAAGCCTGGGTCAGGGTGCTGCAATTGCCATTGAGGACGGCGCGGTCCTTGCCCACTGCCTGAGCACTATCGACGATTCCCAGGTGGCCCTGCGCACCTATGAAGATCGTCGACGCGATCGTGCCCGAGCCATGGTCGAAAGCTCACGGGCGCTGAGTTGCGTGGAGCAACTGGAACATCCACTGCGCACCTTCGCTCGCGACGTCTACTTTCGATTTGCTCCAGAGAGCACCTTCACGCGTCAAAACGAGCTGGCGCTGACATTCCCGGGGGTCGAGTAATGACACAGGTTAATCGTCCGCTTTCTGCAGTGGAGCGTTGGTACTGGCTGTGTGATCAGTTCTCGGTGCTGAACGTGATATCCCGGGTACGTGTCCGTGGAGATGTAGAGCTTGACGATTTGCGCCGCGGCCTGGATGAGTTGCAAGCTCGCCATCCGCTGCTGCGTGTAAGGATCGAGCATGATAATGGCCTCAATCCTCGATGGTCGCCCTGTGAACAGCCCATCCCCTTGCGCACTGTGCGCGGTGAGCATGATGAGCAGTGGGTGGATGAAGTCAATGCTCGTGAACTGGTGGAGCGAGTCGACCCGAACAATGGGCCACTGATCCGCGCGGTGCTGGTCAGTGGTGCCAATAACGTGCATGACCTACTGGTGGTGGTGCCGCATATCATCGCCGATGGCACGACCGTGTTGTCGCTGTCCGAACAATGGCTGGTGCTGGCGGCCGATCCCCAAGCTCCGCGTTGGACGGCGCGGGTGTTGGCTCCGGCGGAAGACTTGCGGCCCGCACAGTATGCCGGCGAGCCAGCGGAGCAGAGCCTCGCTGTGCAGACCGCAAGCGACCAGGCATTGATGGCTCGGTGTCGACCTGGCCGTGTCGAACCCAGCTTTGCGGTTGCGCTCGACGCACGGCGCACTCGTTTATTGCATCGAGAACTGGATGAGCAGCAACTTGAGGCCCTCATGCGCGCCTCCCGGGTGCAAGACACCACGGTGCACGGTGCACTTACCGCCGCCTTGGTGTTGGCTGCCGCACGCGACGCAGATGCGCAGCCGGGCTTCTTTACGGTTGGCTCACCCATCGACTTCCGAAGTGAATTGCAACCTGCCGTACGTAACGATGAGGTAGGCACTTACGTCGCTACTGTTCCATCGGTGGTCGACGCCGCTTTGCCGTTTTGGGACTTGGCCCGTGCCCTTACCACCGACCTCAAACAACGCAAGCAGAAGGGCCATCACTTTAACCTGGTAACACTGGTAGTCGCTGCGGCACCGCTGTCAATGGAGCTCGCTCGTCCGTTCATGGCGTTCATGGAGGCTGAGGGGCCCATAAACCTGTGTTCATCGAACATAGGGCGCTATCCGTTTGTAGACCGCATAGGCAACTGGGAAGTATCCCAGGCGCAGTTCCTGACAGGTATCTCAGTTAACGGCTATTTCGTTGCCACGATCAACAGCAGCCACGGTCGGCTGTTCTGGAACTTTACCTACATCGACGAAGCCATCCCGGCCAATCGCGCACAGCGCCTGGCTGACGAGTGCGTGCGCGAACTGCTATGTGCCCTTGATCAGCCGCCCCGACCCGTTCCTGAGGAGCAATGACATGATGTTCAGCAGCAAGCCTATGCCGACCCAAGGCAAATTTGTATTGATTACCGGGGCCTCGTCAGGCCTCGGACGAGAAACCGCCCTGCACCTGTCTGAACAAGGTTTTGAAGTTGTTGCGGGAGTACGCCGGCCCGCCGATGGGCAGGAACTGGTCGCGCAGTGCACGTCGGGGCGAATGACCACGGTGATCATCGATGTGACCGATGAAGACACGATCAACGCTGCGGCAGCCAGTGTCTCCACGCTGGTCGGCCCGGCAGGTCTTTGGGGACTGATCAACAATGCCGGGATTTGCGTTTCTGCTCCACTGGAGTGCGTGTCGAGCGACCTGCTGCGCAAACAGTTAGAGGTCAATCTGATTGGTCAGCTTGCCGTTACACGAACGTTTCTGCCGTTGCTGCGTCGTTCAAACAGTGCACGGTTGGTCAATATAACGTCTGGGCTTGGCTCGGTCGCAATTCCTTATCTGGGAGCTTACTCCGCCGCGCAATTTGCCAAAGAAGGCCTCAGCGACGCGCTGCGCCGTGAGCTGGCGCCCATGGGAATTGCCGTCTCAGTGGTGAGCCCTGGCGCAATCTGGACACCGATCTGGGACAAGATCTCGGTCGAAGGCGAGCGTGCATTAGCATCCGTTCCAGAGGCTGTCGCCACACTTTATCGTGAGACGTATCTGCGCTTTCTGAAGGGTAACGAGGAGGGCGCACGCAACAGCCTGACCCGGCCGGCTGATGTCGCTGCCGCCGTATTTACGGCACTCACGGCGAACAAACCCAAGACCCGCTATCGAGTTGGCGCCGATGTGAGGCGCGGTACCCTGCTCGCGCGGCTGCTGCCCGACGCCATGATCGACAAGATGTTTCGGCCTATCGTTACTCCGGCATCGGCTGACAAGGAGGTGCAACGTGTCTGACCGTCAACTTCGGCTGGGAGAGGAATTGATCTCGCCTTTGCACTCACTGTATGACGGCCTGCAGGTTGATGGCGCATCACGGCCTGCACACCTGGCACCGAATCATCCGGTGTGGTTGGTGACACGCTACCAAGACGCCCGGACCGTGCTGGCCCATCCCGGCGTGCGGCGCGATGCGAAGCAGGCAGCCGAACTCTATACCCGGCGCACGGGGATCCGACGTGCGGAAATTGGCGAATCCCTCAGTCACCATATGCTCAACTGCGACCCGCCGGATCATGCACGTTTGCAGGCATTGGTGGGTAGAGCCTTTACCAGGCGCCACATTGAGCGCCTGCAACCGCATATAGAGCGAGTGACCGAAGAGTTGCTCGACGCCATTGCGTTGCGCGAGCAAGCCGACTTGATGGCTGATTTCGCCGTGCCATTGACCATCGCTGTGATCTTCGAGTTGCTGGGAATTCCTGAAGCCGAACGTGATCACGTGCGTGATTCCTGGGAGCGCCAGGCTCAATTGTTGCTACCCGAGGAAGCCAACGCACTAGCAGACCAACAAGCGATGTACCTCAAAAAACTGCTGCAAGCCAAGCGCGAGCAACCGGCTGATGACGTGTACAGCGGCCTGGTCCAGGCTGCCGATGAAACCGGGAAATTGACCGAACTCGAACTGGTAGGCATGGCACATTTGCTGTTGATGAGTGGGTTTGAGACCACCATGAACATGATTGGTAATGCCATGGTCACGCTGCTGACCCACCCTGAGCAATTGGCCCAGTTGCGGGCCCAGCCCGATTTGCTGCCCAACGCCCTGGAGGAGTTGGTGCGCCATGACAGCCCGGTGCGCGCATCCATGTTGCGCTTTACCGTCGAAGACGTGGTACTGGGTGACGTTACCATTCCCAAGGGCGAGTACATCCTGGTCTCCAACCTGACCGCCAATCATGACGCAGACCGATTTGAGAACCCCGATCATCTTGATCTGACACGCAATACCGATGGCCACCTTGGTTATGGCTTCGGTGTGCACTACTGCGTGGGTGCGGCGCTGGCGCGACTGGAAGGGCGCATCGCTATCGGTCGCTTGCTCAGCCGGTTTCCCAATCTTGCCCTGGCGGTACCTCACTCAGAACTGCAGTGGTTACCGATCACTTTCTTACGGGCCTTGATCAGCGTTCCGATCTTGCCCGGCCCAAGCATTACGTCTACCTCCCCCCTGAAAGGAATACACGATGAATGCCAGAGAGATTCTCACCTATAGTTTGCAGCTCTTGGAAAATGGTGACGCCAGGGCTTGGTGCGACCTGTTTCATGAAGACGGAGTGTTGGAGTTTCCATATGCTCCACCTGGCTGGAACACTCGCTTCGAGGGGCGCGAAGTGATCTGGACGCATATGCGTAAGTTTCCGGAACACTTACAAGTCAATTTCACTGAGGTGTCGTTCTACGACACCAACGACCCTGACCTGGCCATTGGAGAGTTCCATGGCGACGGCGTGGCCAAGGTGACAGGTGGCGCCCTCAAGCAGGATTACATCTCGGTGATCAAGTCGCGAGACGGAAAGATTGTGCTGTACCGCGACTTCTGGAACCCGCTGCGCCACCTAGAGGCACTGGGTGGCGTGGAAGCTGCCGCAAAGATCGTCCAGGGAGACTGACCATGGCACGTGCAGCCGTTATCTGTGGCCTGGGCAGCTATGTACCTGAGGCCATTGTCACCAACGACATGCTTGCCGAAGTGCTGGACACCTCGGATGAGTGGATCCGCACACGAACCGGTGTTAGTCAGCGTCATATTGCGGCGGCTCACCAAAATACCGGCGACCTAGCGATTGAAGCCGCAAAGTGCGCATTGTTGAGTGCCGGGCTCAAGCGTGTGCAAGCAGTCGTGCTGGCGACCGCTACCCCGGACTTTTCTTGCCCGGCCACTGCGCCCAGGGTCGCCGCCGCGCTGGGCATGACCGGGGTAATGGCATTCGATATTTCGGCGGTCTGTACCGGGTTTGTCTACGGCCTGGCCGTCGCCAGCGCACTGATCACGGGGGGCTTGGCGCAGAACGTATTGCTCATTGGTGCTGACACCTTCACGCGTACTCTAGACCCCAGCGACCGCTCCACCCGGGCGCTGTTCGGGGACGGCGCGGGCGCGGTGGTGCTGCGCGCTGGCGACAGTTGCGAAGCTGGTGCGTTGCTTGGCTTCGACCTGGGCAGCGATGGCACTCAGGCCGGGTTGCTCATGACACCAGTGATCACCCATGAGGAACGGAAAAGCCAGCAGGCAACGGGCTTTTTCAGCATGGACGGACGCGCTGTGTTCAACGAAGCGGTAACTCACATGACTGAGTCGGTGCAACAGCTACTCAAAACAGTGAACTGGGGTATTGGCGACGTCGATCACTTAGTGCCGCACCAGGCCAATACACGTATTTTGGCGGCGGTAGCAGATCAGCTGGACGTGCCGTTCGACCGCGTAGTGAGCAACCTGAGGGACGTCGGCAATACCGTGGCGGCATCCATCCCTCTGGCGCTGGCCCACGGGCATCGTGCAGGGATCTTGCAAGAAGGTGATCGGGTCGTGTTGACGGGATTCGGTGCCGGTCTCACTTGGGGGGCGGTGGCGCTACATTGGCCAATGATTGTCTAAATCACTTGTTTCAGGGAGAAAAAGTATGCCTTTAGCCATGGAAGAAAAGTTGTTCATGCTGCTTAGTGACTACGCCAAGGTGCCTAGAGAGAAAATCTCTGTGCATAGCCGGATGCAGGACTTTGCCGAGGACTCGCTGGCGATCACCGAGTTGTCATTCAAACTGCGTAAGGCATTCGAAGTGCCTATTGCCGATGAGGATCTTGATCCACTGGAGACGGTGGGTGAGCTGATCGAACTGGTAGATACGCGCCTAGCGTCCTGATCCTGACCACAACCAATTAACTGTCTTCACTCCGGACCCGCCGCTCGGCGCAACGGCAAGAGGGCAATTTGGATCAATCATCAAAGCCAGCAATGGCTGGGGGTAGATGTGAGTCAGGACCTTAGCTCAAACATCAGTTTGCATCGGGAGTCCGCTTTCTATGAGCAGGATTCCGGTGCGACAACAATTATGACCTTGGCCAACTTTCCGGATGACGTATTGCCGTTGTTGCAAATGGAAAGCCTGATGACGTTTGAAGCGATGGCGTACTTTCGCTGTGACGTGCTAGTGGAGCTGGGGTGCTACGACGGACGCGCGCTAGAGATTGCCCGGTTGCTCAATGCGCGGTACCTCGGTGTTGATCTCAACCAACGGGCGATTCAGCTCCTACAGGATCGTATTGAACGCGAGGGTATGGCAGATCGAGCCGGCACCCTTGTTGGCGATGTACTAAACCACATTGACTGTGGCCATGCACCGCTAGGAGCGAAGGAGCTGTACCTGTTGCCTTTCAATTTGCTGGGTAACTTTCGTGATCCAACCCGTCTATTGAAGTCTTTGGCGGCTCGCAACGTCGCCGCAGTGATTTGTGTGTTTGGAGACAGTATTGAAGCGAGCAGCGTCAGACAGCGTTATTACCTCAAGTGCGGGGTGGAGAGGCTAGAGCGCCATTCGCAGGCTGACGGCATGATTTTCACAGGTGTCGACGGTTTTTACTCACGGTCCTATTCAAAAGCAGCACTGCACTCGTTATTGACGGAATGTGGGCTGACGATTATTCGCACCAGCTCAAACTTGTTTGCCCACTGCGCCACGGTTTTACCCAAAGAAGCGGGTTGCAATCCGCATTAAAGGGCTTTGCAAATCGCACTGATTTGCTGCGAGACCGATGGCGTGAAATTACGGTTTGATGACCAAATTGTTCGAGGTTGAAATATTATGCCCCTGATAATCTATGTACTAGGCGCTGCAATCTTCGCCCTCACCACTAGCGAGTACATGGTCGCCGGTTTAATGCCCCAGTTATCGAGCGACTTCGGTGTTTCATACGCTGCCGTGGGGTATTTGGTGACAATCTATGCTGGCGCCATGGCCTTGGGGGGGCCGTTGCTGACCATCGTGCTGCTCGCTGTGCCTCGCAAAAAAGCCCTCCTGGGTCTGATTGGTCTATTTGTGGTTGGGCAGATTATTGGCGCGCTGGCGCCGGGCTACGAGATCATGGTGGTCGCAAGGCTCGTCACGGCAATTGCGGCTGCGGCATTTTTTGGTGTCGCCCTGACAGCGTGTTCGGAACTGGTGGAAAGCCATTTATTTGGGCGGGCCTCGTCAATGGTACTGGGTGGCCTGATGGTGGGGACCGTCCTCGGGTTACCGGCGGCAACGCTGGTTGGAGACTGGTTCGGTTGGCGTATCAGCTTCCTGGCGGTAGCTGTTGTAGCCATGCTAGTCGGGTTGCTGGTGATGAAACTCATGCCACCGCTTCCTGCGCCTCCTAGCGTTTCGTCATTACGTTCAGAGCTGGCTGTGTTCAGAAACGGCAAACTGTGGGAAGTCTATGCCACGAGCCTGTTGCTGATCGGTGCAACCTTTGCGGGCTTCACCTATTTCGTGCCAATCCTGACAGAAGTCAGCGGTTTTTCGGCGGCAACCGTTCCCGCACTACTGGTGGTCTACGGTCTTGCAACGCTGGTAGGCAATAATATCGTGGGCAGGTTGGCCGATCGTCATACCATCAGTGTCATCGCGTACGGATTGGTAGCAGCAATTGCCGCAATGGTGATCTTTGCTTTGTTCGGCCAAATCAAAGCCGTTGCTATCGTGGCACTGGTGGTAATCGGTCTGACCGGTGTTTCGATGAACCCAGCCCTGATTACCCGAGGGGCACGTGTTGGACATAACAACATGCTGGTCAACTCCGTACATACAGCATGCATCATGCTCGGCGTTATGGCGGGCTCGTGGATCGGCGGCTGGGGTATTGCAGCAGGCTTGGGACTACAGGGGGCGCTTTGGGTTGGCGCTGGCCTAGGTGTACTGGCGCTATTTTCGCTGCTACCGGAGCTAAGGACACGCTCCTCTCAATCAACGTTTGCACGATAGAGGCCAGCTGGGGCGATTCACTTGGCCAGTAATCAGGAGTGGCTATCTGGGTATGCTGAATTGCCACGGACTCTCTAGAAACCTTGCAAACTCCACCGGCTATACCGAACTAAGGGCCATAGACGCCGGTGTAGATATCCAAAGCTGAATAGATATGAACCGGGTATCACGCTCAAGAAGCTAGCTCTGAGATCGTGGGTGAAGGACCTCCTCCCGGAAATACCTGAAAGGAAAGCCCATCATCCGATGGGCTTTTTTATGCCGCTAAAAACGCATAAATATTAGCTTATCCCAAGCTATTTGCTGCCCGTTGTTGACGCCGACACCGAATTGCTCGACGTACTGGCGAAAAACTGGCCCCACCTCCAAATTTACACAAACTCAGCAAGGCAATAGTTCACGAGGAACAGACTGGGTCCGTGATATCTCGGCAGCTAGGCCAATTTTCCGTCGGCGCCAACACCTGATCAGAAGTCCAGGTTGGACACCGCCAACGCATTGCTCTCGATGAAGTCACGGCGAGGCTCGACCGCATCACCCATCAGGGTGTTGAAGATCTGGTCTGCGCCAATGGCGTCTTCGATGGTCACGCGCAGCATACGACGCTGGGCCGGGTCCATGGTGGTTTCCCACAGCTGATCCGGGTTCATCTCACCCAGACCTTTGTATCGCTGGATGGTATGGCGCTTGGTGCTTTCGGTCATCAACCAGTCCAATGCTTCCTTGAACTCCTTGACTGCCTTCTTACGTTCACCACGTTGGATATAAGCGCCGTCGTCCAGCAGAGTGCTCAATTGCGCGCCAAGGGTCACTACCGTCTTGTAATCGTTGCTGCCGAAGAAGTCGCGGTTGAAGGTGACGTAGTTCGACAAGCCGTGGGAGATCAGCTCGACCTCTGGCAGCCAGACGTTACGTTCACGGTCTTCGCGCAGACTGGCTTTGTACACCAGGCCGGATTTTTCGACAGTACGCAGGCGCACTTCGTACTGGGCCAGCCAATCTTGCATGTGCGCATGATCGCCCAACTGTTCCAGGCTCACGGAAGGCAGGTAGA
This sequence comes from Pseudomonas khavaziana, assembly GCF_036704165.1. Lineage (NCBI taxonomy): Bacteria > Pseudomonadati > Pseudomonadota > Gammaproteobacteria > Pseudomonadales > Pseudomonadaceae > Pseudomonas > Pseudomonas khavaziana. The sequence continues at coordinate 201,849 of NZ_CP129946.1, read as the reverse complement.
TGAAGTGCTCGGTCAGCTCCTGAGGGTACAGGCGCGACAAACGCTTGAGGGTCTTCATCACCATGCGGAAGTCATTGACCAGGCGTTCAAGCGCCTCACCGGAGATGCCCGGGGCTTCGTCGTTCAGGTGCAGGCTGGCGTCTTCCAGGGCCGACTGCGTCATGTACTCTTCCATGGCGTCGTCGTCTTTGATGTATTGCTCTTGCTTGCCTTTTTTCACTTTGTACAACGGCGGCTGCGCGATGTAGATATAGCCACGCTCGATCAGCTCAGGCAACTGACGGAAAAAGAATGTCAGCAGCAGGGTACGGATGTGCGAACCGTCGACGTCAGCATCGGTCATGATGATGATGTTGTGGTAGCGCAGCTTGTCGATGTTGTACTCGTCACGGCCAATACCGCAGCCCAGCGCTGTGATCAAGGTGCCGACTTCCTGGGAGGAAATCATCTTGTCAAAACGAGCCTTCTCGACGTTGAGGATCTTACCCTTCAACGGCAGGATAGCCTGGGTGCGACGGTTGCGACCCTGCTTGGCGGAACCGCCAGCAGAGTCACCTTCCACCAGGTACAGTTCGGAGAGGGCAGGGTCCTTCTCCTGGCAGTCAGCCAGCTTGCCCGGCAAGCCGGCGATATCCAACGCGCCTTTACGACGGGTCATCTCACGGGCCTTACGTGCGGCTTCACGGGCGCGGGCAGCATCGATCATCTTGCCAACGACCAGCTTGGCTTCGTTCGGGTTTTCCAACAGGAAGTCGGAGAAGTACTTGCCCATTTCCTGTTCAACAGCGGTCTTCACTTCGGAAGACACCAGCTTGTCTTTGGTCTGGGAGCTGAACTTCGGATCCGGCACCTTGACCGAGATGATCGCGGTCAAACCTTCACGGGCATCGTCACCGGTGGTGGCGACTTTATGCTTCTTCGCCAGGCCTTCCGCTTCGATGTAGGTGTTCAGGTTACGCGTCAGCGCAGAACGGAAACCCACCAAGTGAGTACCGCCATCGCGCTGCGGAATATTGTTGGTGAAGCACAACAGGTTCTCGTTGAAGCTGTCGTTCCACTGCAGGGCGATTTCCACGCCGATGCCGTCTTCACGCTGGATGTTGAAGTGGAACACCTGGTTGACTGCAGTCTTGTTGGTGTTCAGGTATTCAACGAATGCACGCAAGCCGCCTTCGTACTTGAACAGCTCTTCCTTGCCGCTGCGTTCATCCTTGAGGACGATACCAACACCGGAGTTGAGGAAGGACAGTTCACGAATCCGCTTGGCCAGGATGTCCCAGCTGAAGTGGATGTTCTTGAAGGTTTCAGCCGATGGCTTGAAGTGGATCTGGGTGCCCGTGGTTTCACTGTCGCCAACGATTTTCATCGGCTCCTGTGGCACACCGTGGACGTAGGTCTGTTCCCAGATCTTGCCGCTGCGGCGAACGGTGAGAATCAACTCTTCGGACAGCGCGTTCACTACCGACACACCCACACCGTGCAACCCACCGGATACTTTATAGGAGTTGTCGTCGAACTTACCGCCGGCGTGGAGCACGGTCATGATGACCTCTGCCGCCGAAACGCCTTCTTCCTTGTGCACATCTACCGGGATACCACGGCCGTTGTCGCGCACGGTAATGGACTCATCCGGGTGGATGATAATGCTGATGTCGTCGCAGTGACCGGCCAGAGCTTCGTCGATGGAGTTATCGACCACCTCGAACACCATGTGGTGCAGACCGCTACCATCATCGGTGTCGCCAATGTACATACCGGGACGTTTGCGTACGGCATCCAAACCTTTCAGCACTTTAATGCTGGTCGAGTCGTACGTGTTTTCTTCGCTCATGCCTTCACTCCCGATGGTCGTGGGTCTGGGTGATACGGCCTTGTTCCACGTGGAACAAAGCGACTGGCGTTTCCGTCTGCCAGCCTTCCCTCAATAATTCGTGGTCTACACAGGTAATAAACACCTGGCAGCGTAAGTCTTCCAACAAGCGGCATAGCGAGCGGCGGTGCTGCTCGTCGAGCTCCGACGGCAAGTCATCCACCAGATAAATACATTGACCGCGTCGGGCCTGGCTAACCAGATGCCCCTGTGCGATACGCAAGGCACAGACCACCAACTTCTGCTGGCCGCGGGACAAGATATCCGCAGCATTGTGTGCGCCTAATCTAAGGCGCAAGTCAGCGCGTTGGGGTCCGGCCTGGGTGTGGCCAATTTGCTGATCCCGCTGTAAAGACGTTGCGAGCACTGCACTCAGCTCGCGTTCTTTGTCCCAACCGCGGTAGTAACTCAGCGTCAGTCCCTCAAGATCCAACAATTCACTCAAGGTCTGCTCAAAGACTGGTTTCAAGGCTTTGATATAGGCACGGCGGTATTCATCTATTTCATCGCTGGCCAGGCACAGTTCCCGGTCCCAGGCTGCTTGCGAAGCGGCGTCAAGTGTACCATGCCGCAGCCATGAGTTCCGCTGCCGCAGGGCCTTCTGCAGGCGCTGCCAGGTGGCCATAAAGCGTGGTTCCACGTGGAACACGCCCCAATCGAGGAACTGGCGGCGGATTTTCGGCGCGCCTTCCAACAATCGAAAACTATCCGGGTTGATTAACTGCAAAGGCAGGATCTCTGCCAATTGCGCTGCACTACGTGCATTTTGCCCGTCAATTCGAATCTGAAATTCGCCGCCCCGATCACGGGATATGCCCAAGCTGCTATGACCTCCCTCCGCCAGTTCAACCTGACCAAATACAGTACACGCCAATTGTTCGTATTGAATTACGGGTAGCAGGCGGGCACTGCGGAACGAGCGAGCAAGACCCAACAAATGGATGGCTTCCAGCACGCTGGTTTTGCCACTGCCATTGGCGCCATGGAGGATATTGATGCGAGGGGAAGGGGAGAAGGTCACCGGGTGCAGATTGCGCACCGCGGTGACCGAGACGCGACTGAGGGACATCTAGCTTCTGCTGAGCATGATTACAGGCGCATCGGCATGACAACGTAAGCCGAGTCGTCGTTGTCGGATTCTTGCACCAGGGCGCTGCTGTTGGAGTCAGACAGAATCAGGCGAACCTGTTCAGTCGTCATCACCCCCAGCACGTCCAACAGGTAGCTCACGTTGAAGCCGATTTCCAGCGAACCACCGTTGTAGTCGACGCCGACTTCTTCTTCCGCTTCTTCCTGTTCCGGGTTGTTGGCCTGGATTTTCAATTGGCCGTTGGCCAGTTGCAGGCGAATACCGCGGTACTTTTCGTTCGACAGAATGGCAGTACGGCTGAACGCCTCACGCAGCGCCTGGCGATCACCGATTACCAGCTTGTCACCACCTTTAGGCAACACGCGTTCGTAATCCGGGAACTTGCCGTCAACCAGCTTGGAAGTGAAGGTGAACTCGCCAGTGGTTGCGCGGATGTGATGCTGCCCCAACACGATGCTGACGTTGCCGTCCGGCTCGGTGAGCAGGCGCGCCAATTCGAGGATACCTTTGCGCGGCACGATCACCTGGTGGCGATCCGGCTGGCCGATATCGGCGCGCATCGAGCACATCGCCAGGCGGTGGCCATCAGTGGCCACGGCACGGATGATGCCTTCCGATACTTCCAGCAGCATGCCGTTGAGGTAGTAACGCACGTCCTGCTGGGCCATGGCGAAGCTGGTGCGCTCGATCAAGCGACGCAGCTTGCTTTGCTCCAGGCTGCAGGTCAGCGAGCCCGGGCCTTCTTCCACGGTAGGGAAATCATTGGCCGGCAAGGTCGACAGGGTAAAACGGCTGCGACCAGCCTTGACCACCAGCTTTTGCTCATCGACCTTGATATCGATCAGCGCGTCGTTCGGCAGGCTTTTGCAGATATCCATCAGTTTGCGCGCCGGCACGGTGATCTCGCCGGGTTCGGCGGGCTCTTCGAGCTGTACGCGACCCACCAGCTCGACTTCCAGGTCGGTACCGGTCAAGGACAACTGCTGGCCTTCGACCACCAGTAATACGTTGGAAAGCACCGGCAAGGTCTGTCGGCGCTCGACGACGCCTGCGACCAGTTGCAGGGGTTTCAACAGGGCTTCGCGTTGAATGGTGAAATGCATGGTCTAGTCCCTTGCCTTAATAAGCTGCACTGGTGTCATCACGTAGTCAGTGTACGCAGCAGGTTCTTGTAGTCCTCGCGAATATCCGCGTCGGATTCCTTAAGTTCGTTGATCTTGCGGCATGCGTGCAGGACCGTGGTGTGGTCGCGTCCGCCAAATACATCACCGATTTCCGGCAGGCTGTGGTTGGTCAACTCCTTGGAGAGGGCCATGGCTACCTGACGGGGGCGCGCAACCGAACGCGACCGACGCTTGGACAGCAGGTCGGAAATCTTGATTTTGTAGTATTCGGCCACGGTGCGCTGGATGTTATCCACACTTACCAGTTTGTCCTGCAGGGCCAACAAGTCTTTCAGGGATTCGCGGATCAGCTCGATGGTGATATCGCGGCCCATGAAGTGTGAGTGAGCGATGACCCGCTTGAGCGCCCCCTCCAGCTCACGCACGTTGGAACGAATACGTTGGGCAATGAAGAACGCTGCGTCGTGGGGCAGGTCGACCTTGGCCTGGTCGGCCTTCTTCATCAGGATCGCGACGCGGGTTTCCAGCTCCGGCGGTTCCACCGCAACGGTCAGGCCCCAACCGAAGCGCGACTTCAAGCGTTCTTCAAGGCCCTCGATTTCCTTCGGGTAACGGTCACTGGTCAAGATGACCTGCTGGCCACCTTCGAGCAAGGCGTTGAAGGTGTGGAAAAACTCCTCCTGAGAACGTTCCTTGCGCGCGAAGAATTGAATGTCATCGATCAGCAGGGCGTCAACGGAACGGTAGAAGCGCTTGAATTCGTTGATTGCATTGAGCTGCAAGGCCTTGACCATGTCAGCCACGAAGCGCTCCGAGTGCAGGTACACAACCTTGGCATTCGGGTTCTTCTTTAATAGGTGGTTACCCACGGCGTGCATCAAGTGCGTCTTACCCAAGCCAACGCCCCCGTAAAGGAAGAGCGGGTTGTAACCGTGCTTGGGATTGTCAGCCACCTGCCAGGCGGCTGCCCGAGCCAGCTGGTTCGACTTACCTTCGACGAAGTTTTCAAACGTGAAGGTGCGGTTCAGGTAGCTGGTGTGCTTTAGCGCCCCCTCAACCTGAACAGTGCGCTGTTCGGCGCGGATCGGCGCCTGCTGGGAGCTGGCACCCGCCATCGGGTCGAAGCTGTCGCGGGATGGCTCTTCATTCACTGGCGCATTTTTTTGCGCTGGGGATTTGGAAGACACCGCAGGCGCGGGGGAAGCGGCAACCGGAGCCGCAGCAGCCTGAGCTTGCGACGCCGCGGCAGCCAAAGGCGCATTCGGCGCGGCCCGTGGTACCGAGCTACGTTTGCTGCCTATTAATAAGGAGAGCACGGGCGCGAGGCCATTGCCATGTTCATCGAGCAATTCGAGAACGCGGCTCAGGTACTTCTCGTTGACCCAGTCGAGAACAAAACGATTGGGCGCGTAGACACGCAACTCGTCGCCTTCGGCTTCGACCTGTAGCGGACGGATCCAGGTGTTGAATTGCTGGGCAGGCAGCTCATCGCGCAAAAGCTCCACGCACTGCTGCCAAAGTTCCACTGACACGGATATCCCCTAAGTTGAAAGCCGGTGAGGCAAAAACAGCCGCCATTGTAGCGGCCAGCCGCCCACTTATCCACATGTAGGTTGCTCACAGGTCAGCCAAAATCAATGTCTTAACTGCAAAAAAGGCGACCAATGGTCTGTGCATAAGCTCTGTGGATAAGCCACCCTGAGCTCGTTGTACAAGTGGGGTCGAAACTCTGTGGGTAACTGGCCTGTGGATAACAACCCATTCCACACACAGCTTATCCGACAGCGCAGCACAGGCAGAGCACCGCTTCTCCCCCGTGTTGTCATTCTCTGTACATCACGTGGAACAAGGGCTAAAGGTAGTTATCCACAGACGATCGCGCCCCTAGCTTTTATAAGCTTTACAGAAAAGCTTTAAATAACTTCCTTCTTTATTTTTATATCTATGCCAATGCTGATGGAAGCCGGACGACCCGAAACGCGTCGTGACGCCGTGAAGAACTAATTAAAGGAAAAGCTGGTTGGAAATTGACCTAGAGGCTTGCTTTCTCTAGAATCGCCGGTCTCTTAAAACGGGGGCCATTCCGGCCCGTTGTGGACGAACCAGGTAACAACGCCATGAAACGTACTTTCCAACCAAGCACCATCAAACGCGCCCGTACTCACGGCTTCCGTGCTCGCATGGCTACCAAGAACGGCCGTGCTGTCCTGTCGCGTCGCCGCGCCAAAGGTCGTGCGCGTCTGGCAGTTTGATAATCCGGTACTGGTGGTGAGTCAGGACTTCAGTCGGGAAAAGCGTCTGCTAACCCCCCGGCATTTCAAGGCAGTCTTTGACTCCCCCACCGGCAAGGTTCCGGGGAAAAATCTCCTGCTCCTTGCGCGTAACAACGATCTTGATCACCCTCGTCTCGGGTTGGTGATCGGCAAGAAGAGCGTAAAGCTCTCCGTTGAGCGCAATCGCCTCAAGCGTCTGATGCGCGAATCGTTTCGCCTCCACCAGGACACTCTGGTTGGTTGGGATATTGTTATCGTCGCGCGCAAAGGCTTGGGTGATGTAGAAAACCCCGAATTGATTCAGCATTTCGGCAAGCTCTGGAAACGTTTGGCGCGTACCCACAAGCCAGCACCAGCAGTCAGCACCGAAACTGTAGGGGTAGACAGTCTTGATGCGTAAACTGGCAATCGTTCCGATCCAGTTTTATCGCTATGCCATTAGTCCCCTGATGGCCAGCCACTGTCGTTTCTACCCCAGCTGTTCCTGCTACGCGTTAGAGGCCATAGAAAATCATGGTCTTCTGCGCGGTGGCTGGCTGACCTTTCGTCGTTTAGGTCGCTGTCATCCGTGGAATCCCGGTGGTTATGACCCGGTTCCACCTATCCCTACCTCCCGTTCTTCTTCGATGGCCGAGTAATCATGGATATTAAACGCACGATCCTGATCGTCGCCCTGGCAATCGTGTCCTACGTCATGGTTCTTAAGTGGAACCAGGACTACGGCCAGGCTGCCCTGCCGACTCAGAATGTTGCTACCAATCAGGCCGCGCCGGCTATTCCGGACGCCCCGCTGGGTAATAATAATGCGTCCGCGAGTGCCGATGTTCCCAGCGCGAATGGCGAGACCAGCGCACCTTTAGAAACGCCAGTGGTCACCAACAAAGACCTCATCCACGTGAAAACGGATGTGCTAGACCTGGCCATCGACCCGCAAGGTGGTGATATCGCGCAGTTGAAACTGCCGCTGTATCCACGTCGCCAGGACCATCCGGATGTTCCGTTCCAACTGTTTGATAACGGTGGCGAGCGTGTTTATCTGGCACAAAGTGGCCTGACCGGCACCAACGGTCCGGATGCACGTGCTACCGGTCGTCCGGTTTATTCGACCGAACAGAAGACTTATCAACTGGCTGACGGCCAGAACCAGTTGAACGTCGACCTGAAATTCAGCCTCGATGGCGTCAACTACATCAAGCGCTTCAGCTTCACCCGTGGTTTGTACGACTTGAAGGTCACTTACCTGATCGACAACGAAAGCGACAAACCCTGGAGCGGCAACCTGTTTGCCCAGCTCAAGCGTGATGGCAGCTCCGATCCTTCTTCCAGCACTGCCACCGGCACCGCGACTTACCTGGGCGCAGCCCTGTGGACAAGTGGCGAGCCGTACAAAAAAGTGTCGATGAAAGATATCGACAAGGGTTCGCTGAAAGAAACTGTACAAGGTGGCTGGGTTGCCTGGTTGCAACACTACTTCGTGACTGCCTGGATTCCGAACAAGGGTGAAGCCAACCTGGTTCAGACCCGTAAAGACAGCCAAGGCAACTACATCATTGGTTTTACCGGCCCGGCATTGAATGTCGCTCCAGGTGCCAAGGCTGAGACCAGCGCCACACTGTACGCCGGCCCGAAAAGCCAGGCCGTGCTGAAAGAGTTATCCCCAGGCCTGGAACTGACTGTTGATTACGGCATTCTGTGGTTCATTGCCCAGCCGATCTTCTGGTTGCTGCAACATATCCACAGCATCGTCGGTAACTGGGGCTGGTCGATCATCTTCCTGACCATGCTGATCAAGGGGATCTTCTTCCCACTGTCCGCAGCCAGCTACAAGTCGATGGCGCGTATGCGTGCCGTGGCCCCGAAACTGGCCGCATTGAAAGAACAACATGGTGACGACCGGCAGAAAATGTCGCAGGCCATGATGGAGCTGTACAAGAAAGAGAAGATCAACCCGCTGGGTGGATGCTTGCCTATTCTGGTGCAGATGCCGGTGTTCCTGTCGCTGTACTGGGTACTCCTGGAAAGCGTGGAAATGCGCCAGGCACCGTTCATGCTGTGGATAACTGACCTGTCGATCAAAGACCCGTTCTTTATCCTGCCGATCATCATGGGCGCGACCATGTTCATCCAGCAGCGCCTGAACCCAACCCCGCCGGATCCGATGCAGGCCAAGGTAATGAAAATGATGCCAATCATCTTCACCTTCTTCTTCCTGTGGTTCCCTGCCGGCTTGGTACTGTACTGGGTGGTCAACAACGTGTTGTCGATCTCTCAACAGTGGTACATCACACGTAAAATCGAAGCGGCTACCAAAAAAGCCGAGGCGTAATTTACTCTGTGGATAACCACTCAAGACGCCCCCTAGTGGGGCGTTTTGCTTTCCGTCACTTTTGTTCTGGAACCTGCTGATGAGTGCTCCCCGTGAAACCATCGCTGCTGTGGCCACCGCTCAAGGTCGAGGCGGTGTGGGTATCGTTCGAATTTCCGGGCCGCTTGCGGGTGTAGCAGCCAAGGCTATCAGTGGCCGAGAGCTGAAACCGCGCTATGCCCATTACGGCCCATTCCTGGATGCCGACCAAAGCGTATTGGATGAAGGGTTGGCTATCTACTTCCCTGGGCCCAACTCCTTCACTGGAGAAGACGTCCTGGAATTACAGGGCCATGGCGGCCCTGTCGTACTGGATATGCTCTTGCAGCGTTGCCTGCAACTGGGTTGCCGCCTGGCGCGACCTGGGGAGTTCAGCGAACGTGCTTTTCTGAACGATAAGCTCGACCTGGCCCAGGCCGAAGCCATCGCCGATTTGATCGAAGCCAGTTCTGCACAGGCTGCGCGCAACGCATTGCGTTCATTGCAGGGAGCTTTTTCCCTGCGTGTGCATAACCTGACCGAGCAGCTGATCAGTCTGCGTATCTACGTGGAAGCGGCGATTGATTTTCCGGAAGAAGAAATCGACTTCCTGGCCGATGGCCATGTGTTGGCCATGTTGGATAAGGTCCGCGAGGAATTATCCACAGTGCTGCGTGAGGCCGGGCAGGGCGCCCTGCTGCGAGATGGCATGACCGTTGTGATAGCCGGTCGGCCCAATGCCGGCAAATCCAGCCTGCTCAATGCCCTGGCAGGGCGCGAGGCGGCGATTGTCACCGAGATTGCCGGCACTACCCGGGATATCCTGCGCGAACATATCCACATCGACGGCATGCCGCTGCACGTGGTCGATACCGCCGGCTTGCGCGACACCGATGACCAGGTGGAAAAAATCGGCGTGGAGCGTGCGCTCAAGGCTATCAGCGAAGCCGATCGGGTGTTGCTGGTAGTTGATGCCACGGCACCGGAAGCTGTGGATCCTTTTGCACTGTGGCCTGAATTCCTCGAGCAACGCCCGGACCCGGCCAAAGTCACCCTGATTCGTAACAAGGCCGACCTGACAGGTGAAGCAATCGCCCTGGAAACCAGTGAGGACGGGCATGTCACGATCAGCCTGAGCGCCAAGTCGGCAGGTGAGGGCCTGGAATTGCTGCGTGAGCATCTCAAGGCCTGCATGGGCTACGAACAGACCTCGGAAAGCAGCTTCAGTGCACGTCGCAGGCACTTGGAGGCGTTGCGTCATGCGAGCGCGGCGTTGGAGCACGGTCGTGCGCAATTGACCTTGGCGGGGGCCGGGGAGCTGCTGGCAGAGGATCTGCGTCAAGCTCAGCAGCTCCTGGGGGAAATCACCGGGGCATTCAGCTCCGATGATTTGTTGGGGAGGATTTTTTCCAGCTTCTGCATCGGCAAATAGCCAGGTTATCCACAGGCCTTCACCAGTTATACGACACCGTACCGAGCAGGGTACGGCTGTCCCCCCAGTAGCAACGGCCGGCGTCGTTGCAGCCGGCTACATATTCCTTGTCGAACAGGTTCTTGGCGTTCAGGTCGACTGACCAGTGTTTATCGATCTGATAGCCAACCGCTGCGTCCACCAAGGTGACGCTACCTGCGTCCAACTTCCCGTACAGCGTAGGGGCGGTGTAAGAAAAGGCGCTGTCGAAATAACGCACGCCGCCGCCCAGGGATAAACCCTTAAGTTGGCCATCGAGGAAACGGTACTTGCCCCATATTGAGGCTTGATTGCGCGGCACTCCCGTCATCTGGTGCCCCTCGACCAGTGAGGTAGCAGAATCCTTGGTAATCCGAGCGTCCGTATAGGTGTAAGCCGCTGTCAAATTCAGATTGGGCGTGACATTGCTGTTCACCTCAACCTCTACACCCTTGGCCCGGCTCTCGCCCACCTGGCGGTAACTGTTGGTGGTGGCGTCCAGGTAGGTATCGTCTTGCTTGCGCAAGTCATACAGCGACAGGGTCATCGCGGTATCCCAGCCGATCGGCTCGTACTTCACCCCCACTTCGTACTGGCTGCTGGTGATCGGCTTCAAGGGTGAACCGGCATTGGAGATTTGCTGCACGGGAACGAAAGCAGTGGAATAGCTGACATACGGCGTCAGACCGTTGTCGAATTGGTACATCACCCCGCCCTGGTAAGTGAACTTGCTGTCTTCAGCATCGGTGTTGCTGGCCTTGTTGACCTTGTCGCGGAAATGACTATCCACCCAGTCCTGGCGGCCTCCGAGCAGAAACAGCCAATGGTCGTACTTGCTCTGGATTTGTGCATAGACCCCTTTCATCTGTTGTTCTAGCAAGGTGTTTTGCACGGCAATCGGGGTCAGTGGATCACGCAGGTAGACGGGGTTATACACATTGATGGTGCCGGCTGAGCCAGCGTCCCAATCCTGATTGAACGAGGTGCGGTCGTAACTGGCACCAAACAACACAGTATTGTCGAGACCACCGAGCTGGAATTTGCCTTCCAACTGGTTATCCAGGGAATAGACCATCGACTTGTTGTAGCGGTCATAGGCAGTCATGTTCAGCTGAGTACCGAAGCCACGGTTATTCAGCGCGCCAGGCCAGGTTTCATGGCGGTTGATGCGCGATTGCATATAGCGTGAGTTCTGGCGGAACTGCCAATCGTCGTTGAAACTATGGCTGAACTCGTAGCCAGTGCTCCAGGCTTCACGTTCGAACGTATTCCAGTCCGGGTTGCCGAGCATGGTGTGCTTGGACAGTTTGCCATTGGGGTTGGTAAGCAAGGTGCCAGCGGCGGGTAGGCCCAACTCGAGATTAGTGTGGTCTTTTTGGTAATTGGCCAACAGGGTCAGGCTGTTGTAATCGTCGAAATTCAGGGTCAGGGACGGCGCGATATACAGGCGATCATCTGGAACATGGTCAGTTTGCGTGTCGGATTTACGGCCCAGCATCACCACGCGTCCAAGGATGCTGTCGCTGTCGTTGAGCGGACCCGATATATCCACACCCAATTGGCGCCGATTATTCGAGCCATACCCCACTTGCACCTCACCTTGCGGAGTGGCGGTGGGGTGTTTGCTCACCAGATTCACCAAGCCGCCAGGCGCATTCTCACCATAGAGCAGGGACGAGGGGCCGCGAAAGATTTCGACGCGTTCCAAGCCATAAGGCTCACTGGTCGTATCGTAGCGATTGCCTTGTACCCGTAGCCCATCTCGCAGAAGGCCGTAGCCGTAATCCGTGGCATTGAAACCGCGAATAAAGAACAGGTCGCCTGCCAGGCTGTCACCGGCAGCAAAAGGGGGCGCGAAGATACCCGGCACATAACCCAACACTTCAGTCAGGGTTTGTGACTTCTGGTCCTTTATGCGCTGACCGGTGACCACCGATACCGAGCGTGGCGTTTCGGACAAAGGCGTGCTGGTCTTGGTACCGATGCGACTGTTTTGCACCTTGTAGCCCACATCCCCGGCGATGTCTTGGTTGAACCCTGCCTGTTGATAACCGCTGACCGTGGTAGGGGCGAGCACTAGTTGCCCTGCGGGAATGGCCTGCAGAACATAACTGCCGGGCGCCTGGGATAGCACTTGTAGACCCGAGTTCTGCAGCAACAGCGCAAATCCTTGTTCCACCGAATAATCGCCTTCCAGCCCTGCTGTAGTCAGTTGCGCGGTTTGCTGAGGCGAAAAGGACAAAATCACATTTGCCCTGGCGGCGAATTGGCTCAACGCATTGTCCAGCGGGCCGGCAGCGATGGCGTAGTGTTGTACCCCGTTGGCGGCCATGGCGGCGGGAGAAAGCAAGACACTGGGGACGGCTGCGGTGCCGAGCAGCAGGCCGTACATCATGCCGTGGCAGGAAAGTCGCAAGCGGAGCTTGGTGGGGAGGCGCATAAGTGGGTAAGCCCTGAAGGTGGTCGTGATTACCTGTAGGGCCGCATCAGGTGAAAAAAAGATAACCCCCGAGTGAGAGTTTTTCTCAACCGATTCGAGTCACCGAAACCCAATAGCGCGTGAAGTACTTCACCTGAATCGGCAGGGTCGCCTGCAGGTTGGCCAGTACTGCATCGGTTGAGTCCAGTCGGAAGGTCCCGGAGATACGCAAGCGCGCCGAAGCCGAATCGTATTTCAGGACACCTGGGCGATAGCGGGCGAGTTCGTCCATCACCTCTGCAAGGCGAGCATCCAATACGATTAACTGCCCATCGACCCAGGCAGCTTCGGAGCCGCGATAACTCGTGTTGGGACCTACGTTTTGGCGATCAAAGTCAGCGCTCTCACCGGCACCGAGCAGCCGCGCGTGGCTGGGCTGGTCACCTGGAGACACGCTCACCCGGTCTTCCAGGACGCCGACGCGCGTGGAGCCTGACAACTGGCGCACCGTAAACCGAGTGCCCAATGCCTGGACGCGACCTTGAAGGGTTTCGACATAAAACGGCGTTTGCCCACCGAGCTTGCCCGTGTGGATAAGTACTTCACCTTCGCGCAAATGGATCAGGCGCTGGCGCCCATCAAAAACCACGTCAATCGCGGTGCTGGTATTAAGATCAATCCGCGTACCGTCAGCCAGTTCGACACGCCGGCGCTCACCCACGGAAGTCCGGTAATCGGCCCATACATGGGCCAGGGGTGCGCGTTGCTGAACATTCCAGCCTAAATAGCCGGTACCGCCCAACACCAGCATCCACTTCAGTACTTGGCGGCGTTGCTGCGTGGTCGACAATGCGCGACGGGTGAAATCCTGAGGCAGCGCACCAAGACTACGCTGTAACTGTTCAATCTGGTCCCATGCAGCCTGGTGGGACGGATCGCCGCTCAGCCATTGTTGCCAGGCCAGGCGGTCAGCGGCCGTAGGTGTCTGGGACTGGAACTGTACATACCAACTGGCAGCGGCTTCGAAGGTCTTGCGATCGGGGACCGCCATTACAGGCTGGCCACGATCAGCGAACATTCAGTCAATGCACGGATCATGTGCTTCTTCACTGTGGTGAGTGATACCTGCAGCTGATCTGCGATCTGTTGATAAGTCAGCCCCTCGATCTGCGACAGCATAAAGATCCGCCGTGCTCGCTCGCCGAGCGTGGCCAAGGCTTTATCCACAGCCACCAGGGTTTCAATGATGATGGCCTTGTCTTCTTCGCTAATGATGTGGATCTCAGGACGTTCGGCCAAGGTTTGCTTGTAGGCCTGCTCAATGGCATGTCGACGGTAACGATCAATTACCAGGCCCCTGGCGATGGTCGCCAGATAGTCCCGCGGCTCAATGATCTGCGCCGCATGTCGCCCACCCAGAATACGCACGAACGTATCGTGCGCCACATCGGCCGCATCGCAGGCGTTATGCAACTTACCTTTGAGCCACCCATGCAGCCAGGAATGGTGTTGCTCATAGATGTTCTGGACCGCAGCCGTGTGTGAAGGAAGGGACATAGGGCATGACAAGGCAGGTTAATGATAATCGCTATTATTAACTGTCCTGCCGTTTTCTCACAATACATCTCTTTTTGAAGCGCTCACCACCGGGGTAGCGGATACGGCTGCCTTCGTCCAAGAGGAAATACCAGCGGATTTGCAGTTTTCTGTGGATTAAGCCCTGTGAATAACCGCCCTTGTGCCCAGTTGATAACAGGGCCTGAAACCTGAGCAAAAACCCATCTATGGATAACCACCTGTTTAATCCACAGGCTTAAAGCACTTATCCAAGGGCCTCATTGGCACATGACCACAGACTTTTGAACCTCTGTACACATTGCAAATAAAGGCCTGTAGAAATCTATCCACAGAAAAGTAGCTCAGTAGAAATAAAAATAAAAACAAAGATTTAATAAATTTCTCTCTTTTAATTTCTATTGTCTGTGATTCATCCACAGCTGGTTAAATTTTGTGCAAAGGGTTCTTTAGGAAGGGCGAAGTCCCTATACTTGCCGCCAAAGCTCTAAAACTCTTTCAACAAACAATTCCTGATTACCTACATAAGCAGGCACGAGGTGCGTGGTGGATTTCCCTTCCCGTTTTGAAGTGATCGTCATCGGCGGCGGTCATGCCGGTACCGAGGCAGCACTGGCGTCAGCACGCATGGGCGTAAAAACCCTGTTGCTCACGCACAACGTGGAAACCCTCGGTGCCATGAGTTGCAACCCCGCTATCGGCGGGATTGGCAAAAGCCACCTGGTCAAGGAAATCGACGCCCTTGGTGGTGTGATGGCCATGGCCACCGACAAAGGTGGTATTCAATTTCGCGTGCTCAACAGCCGCAAAGGCCCGGCGGTGCGTGCAACCCGGGCTCAAGCTGACCGCATCCTGTACAAGGCGGCCGTACGTGAAACCCTGGAAAACCAGCCGAACCTGTGGATATTTCAGCAAGCCGCCGATGATCTGATCGTCGAGCAGGACGTGGTTAAAGGCGTGGTCACCCAAATGGGCCTGCGTTTCTTTGCAGAATCCGTCGTGCTGACTACCGGTACCTTCCTGGGTGGACTTATCCACATCGGCATGCAGAACTATTCCGGTGGGCGCGCCGGTGATCCGCCGTCGATTGCCCTGGCAAAACGCCTGCGCGAATTGCCCTTACGTGTTGGTCGCCTGAAAACCGGGACCCCGCCACGTATTGACGGGCGTTCTGTGGATTTTTCGGTGATGACCGAGCAAGCCGGCGACACGCCAATTCCGGTTATGTCGTTCATGGGCTCCAAGGAGCAGCACCCGAAGCAGGTCAGTTGCTGGATTACCCACACTAACGCCCGAACCCACGAAATCATTGCCGCAAACCTCGACCGTTCGCCAATGTATTCCGGGGTGATCGAAGGCATTGGCCCGCGTTATTGCCCGTCGATCGAAGACAAGATCCACCGCTTTGCCGACAAGGAAAGCCACCAGGTCTTTATCGAACCCGAAGGCCTGACCACGCACGAGCTATACCCGAACGGGATTTCCACCTCCTTGCCGTTCGACGTGCAAATCCAGATCGTGCAGTCGATTCGCGGTATGGAAAATGCGCACATCGTGCGGCCGGGCTACGCCATTGAGTACGATTACTTCGACCCGCGTGACTTGAAATACAGTCTGGAAACCAAGGTAATTGGCGGCTTGTTCTTTGCCGGGCAAATCAATGGCACCACCGGTTACGAAGAAGCTGGCGCGCAAGGTTTGCTGGCCGGAACCAACGCTGCATTACGGGCACAAGGCAAAGACAGCTGGTGCCCGCGTCGGGATGAAGCGTACATCGGCGTTCTGGTCGACGACCTGATTACCCTGGGCACCCAGGAACCGTACCGGATGTTCACTTCCCGGGCCGAATACCGTCTGATCCTGCGCGAAGACAACGCCGACCTGCGCTTGACCGAAAAAGGTCGCGAATTGGGCCTGGTCGATGACGCGCGTTGGGCTGCGTTCTGCAAGAAACGCGAAAGCATCGCGCTTGAAGAGCAACGCCTGAAAAGTACCTGGGTTCGCCCAGGTACCGAACAGGGCGATGCAATTGCGGAAAAATTCGGCACGCCGCTGACCCATGAGTACAACCTGCTGAACCTGCTGTCCCGTCCAGAAATCGACTACGCTGGTCTGGTCGAAGTGACCGGCCAGGGTGCAGAAGACCCACAGGTCGCCGAACAGGTCGAGATCAAGACCAAGTACGCCGGTTACATTGATCGCCAGCAGGATGAAATCGCTCGCCTGCGTGCCAGTGAAGATACCAAGTTGCCTGTGGATATCGACTACACCGGGATTTCCGGGCTGTCGAAAGAAATTCAAAGCAAGCTGGGGATAACTCGGCCTGAAACACTCGGGCAGGCTTCACGCATCCCGGGCGTCACTCCTGCAGCCATTTCGCTGTTGATGATTCATTTGAAAAAACGCGGCGCGGGCCGTCAGTTGGAGCAAAGCGCTTGAGTTCGTTGGTCACCTCGCAACATGCCGAAGAGTTATCCACAGGGGCGCGCCAGCTGGGTGTTGCCCTGACAGAAACCCAGCATGAACGACTGCTGGGCTATCTGGCCCTGTTGATCAAATGGAACAAGGCGTACAACCTGACCGCCGTGCGTGATCCGGACGAGATGGTGTCGCGGCATTTGCTCGATAGCCTCAGCGTGATGCCGTTCATCGAAAACGGTCGTTGGCTCGACGTCGGCAGTGGCGGCGGCATGCCCGGGATTCCTTTGGCGATACTGTTTCCCGAGTCCCAGGTGACCTGCCTGGACAGCAACGGCAAGAAAACCCGCTTCCTGACCCAGGTCAAACTCGAACTCAAGCTGGATAACCTGCAAGTTATCCACAGTCGCGTCGAAGCCTTCACGCCTGAGCTGCCTTTCAACGGCATTGTGTCCCGGGCATTCAGCAGTATGGAGAACTTCAGCAACTGGACCCGCCACCTCGGCGACCGCGATACCCGTTGGCTGGCAATGAAGGGCGTCCATCCAAGCGACGAGCTGTTAGCATTGCCGGCGGACTTCCACCTCGATAGCGAACACGCCTTGGCCGTACCCGGTTGCCAAGGCCAACGCCATCTGCTGATACTGCGCCGCACGGCATGATTGGGAACACAAGCAAGAATGGCTAAGGTATTCGCGATTGCGAACCAGAAAGGTGGGGTGGGTAAGACCACCACCTGTATCAACCTCGCAGCATCCCTGGTCGCCACCAAGCGTCGGGTGCTGTTGATCGATCTTGATCCACAGGGCAACGCCACCATGGGTAGCGGTGTGGACAAACACGGCCTGGAAAACTCGGTCTACGATTTGCTGATTGGCGAATGCGACCTGGCCCAGGCCATGCACTATTCCGAGCATGGTGGTTACCAACTGCTGCCGGCCAACCGCGATTTGACCGCGGCAGAAGTGGTGCTGCTGGAAATGCAGATGAAAGAAAGCCGTCTGCGCAGCGCCCTGGCGCCGATTCGCGAGAATTACGACTACATTTTGATCGACTGCCCACCGTCGCTGTCGATGCTCACGCTCAACGCCCTGGTGGCCGCCGATGGGGTGATTATCCCCATGCAGTGCGAGTACTTCGCCCTTGAGGGATTGAGCGACCTTGTGGATAACATCAAGCGTATCGCCGAGTTGCTCAACCCGAACCTGAAAGTCGAAGGCCTGTTGCGGACCATGTACGATCCGCGTCTGAGCCTGATGAACGATGTGTCGGCGCAGCTCAAGGAACATTTTGGCGACCAGTTGTACGACACCGTGATTCCACGCAACATCCGCCTGGCTGAAGCGCCAAGCTATGGCATGCCCGCGCTGGCGTACGACAAGTCCTCGCGTGGTGCCATTGCCTACCTGGCGCTGGCCGGCGAGATGGTTCGCCGTCAACGCCGCAATTCACGCACCGCTGCCGCCCAGCCAACTTAAGGAATCCCCATGGCCGTCAAGAAACGAGGTCTCGGACGTGGTCTGGATGCACTCCTGAGTGGTCCGACCGTCACATCGCTTGAAGAGCAAGCGGTGCAGGCCGACGAGCGCGAGCTGCAGCACTTGCCCCTGGACCTGATCCAGCGCGGCAAATACCAGCCACGCCGGGACATGGATCCCCAGGCGCTGGAAGAACTGGCTAACTCGATCAAGGCCCAGGGCGTGATGCAACCGATTGTGGTGCGCCCGATTGGCGGTGGCCGCTTTGAGATCATCGCCGGTGAACGTCGCTGGCGCGCCAGCCAACAGGCCGGCAAGGAGACCATCCCGGCGATGGTGCGCGATGTGTCGGATGAAACCGCCATTGCCATGGCGTTGATCGAGAATATCCAGCGCGAAGACCTCAACCCGATCGAAGAAGCGATCGCGTTGCAGCGTTTGCAGCAGGAGTTCCAACTGACCCAGCAACAAGTGGCCGACGCAGTGGGAAAATCCCGCGTCACCGTGTCCAACTTGCTGCGCCTGATCGCACTGCCTGAAGTTATCAAGACCATGTTGTCCCACGGTGACCTGGAAATGGGTCACGCCCGTGCATTGCTCGGTTTGCCGGAAAATCAACAGGTTGAAGGGGCGCGACACGTTGTCGCACGGGGTCTCACCGTGCGTCAGACCGAGGCTCTGGTACGCCAATGGCTCAGCGGCAAACCTGCACCGGTCGAAGCGGCTAAACCTGATCCGGATATCGCACGGCTTGAGCAGCGCCTGGCCGAGCGGCTGGGCTCTGCGGTGCAAATTCGTCACGGCAAGAAGGGCAAAGGGCAATTGGTCATCGGATATAACTCTCTGGATGAGCTTCAGGGCGTCCTTGCCCACATCCGCTGAAACATTTGCTTATGTAGCGTGTGATCGGAAATCACTACCCGACAGTTGAATAGGGGCTGAACCGCCCCTATACTCTGCGCGCATTTTGTCGGCACAAATTATGCCAAGTTATTGATTTCCGGCAGCCGACCATTGAGGAGCAAAAGTGATGGAAACCCGCACGCCAAACACGTTGCCGTTCCATCGCTTGGCTGTTTTCCCGGTTTTATTGGCTCAACTTGTCATTCTGCTGATCGCCGCTTTGGCGCTTTGGTATTGGCATGGAGTCGTAGCCGGATATTCAGGACTCTGCGGAGGCCTGATAGCCTTGCTGCCCAATATGTATTTTGCTCATAGGGCCTTTCGGTTTTCCGGCGCCCGAGCAGCCCAGGCTATCGTCCGGTCTTTTTATGCCGGCGAGGCGGGGAAACTGATTTTGACGGCAGTGCTGTTTGCACTGACCTTTGCAGGTGTGAAGCCATTGGCGCCGCTGGCTGTATTCGGCGTCTTCGTGTTGACCCAACTGGTCAGCTGGTTCGCTCCCCTGCTAATGAAAACAAGACTTTCGAAACCTTAGGGCGTTTGAGGCAACCATGGCAGAAACAACCGCTTCGGGCTATATCCAGCACCACTTGCAGAACCTGACCTTCGGTCAGCTTCCTAATGGCGGCTGGGGCTTTGCCCACACCGCAGCAGAGGCCAAAGAAATGGGTTTCTGGGCTTTCCACCTGGATACTCTGGGCTGGTCGGTCGCATTGGGTCTGATCTTCGTCCTGATTTTCCGCATGGCGGCAAAGAAGGCGACTTCCGGTCAGCCAGGTGCTTTGCAGAACTTCGTTGAAGTATTGGTCGAATTCGTCGATGGAAGCGTGAAAGACAGCTTCCATGGCCGTAGCCCGGTGATTGCACCGCTGGCGCTGACCATCTTCGTCTGGGTGTTCCTGATGAATGCCATCGACCTGATCCCGGTGGACTGGATTCCTCAGTTGGCCATCCTGATCTCCGGCGACGCGCACATTCCATTCCGTGCCGTATCGACCACTGACCCGAACGCCACCCTGGGCATGGCCCTGTCGGTGTTCGCATTGATCATTTTCTACAGCATCAAGGTCAAGGGTATCGGCGGTTTCATCGGCGAACTGACCCTGCACCCGTTTGGCAGCAAGAACATCTTCGTTCAAGCCCTGCTGATCCCGGTGAACTTCCTGCTGGAATTCGTCACCCTGATCGCCAAGCCGATTTCCCTGGCTTTGCGACTGTTCGGCAACATGTATGCCGGCGAGCTGGTGTTCATTCTGATCGCTGTGATGTTCGGCAGCGGCCTGCTCTGGCTTAGCGGCCTGGGCGTAGTACTGCAGTGGGCGTGGGCTGTGTTCCACATCCTGATCATTACCCTGCAGGCCTTCATCTTCATGATGCTGACCATCGTCTACCTGTCGATGGCGCACGAAGAGAACCATTAAGACCAGTCTCGACTAGTCTGATGTCCTTCCCGGTCAAACGGGAAGGTGGCCCACCAGGGCTATGAAACGATTTGTTTTACCGCTTTAAAATCTAAAAAACCTAAACCATACGACGTAAAAGTCGGGAGGAAAGATGGAAACTGTAGTTGGTCTAACCGCTATCGCTGTTGCACTGTTGATCGGCCTGGGCGCCCTGGGTACTGCCATTGGTTTCGGCCTGCTGGGCGGCAAATTCCTGGAAGGCGCAGCGCGTCAGCCAGAAATGGTCCCAATGCTGCAAGTTAAAATGTTCATCGTCGCCGGCCTGCTCGACGCCGTGACCATGATCGGCGTTGGTATCGCACTGTTCTTCACCTTCGCGAACCCCTTCGTTGGTCAACTCGCTGGCTAATCACTCGACTTTTCGAGTGATTGGGGTGATGGACAACGAATGAGCGAGGTGTTGGCGTGAACATTAATGCAACCCTGATTGGCCAATCCGTTGCGTTCTTCATTTTTGTAGTGTTTTGCATGAAGTTCGTGTGGCCTCCGGTCATCGCGGCTTTGCACGAACGTCAGAAGAAGATCGCGGATGGTTTGGACGCTGCCAGCCGTGCAGCTCGCGACCTGGAGTTGGCCCACGAGAAAGTGGGTCAGCAACTGCGCGAAGCTAAAGCACAGGCAGCCGAGATCATTGAGCAAGCCAAGAAACGCGGTAACCAGATCGTCGAAGAGGCTGTTGAAAAAGCCCGCGTCGAAGCTGACCGTGTGAAGGCTTCGGCTCATGCCGAGATCGAACAGGAACTGAACGGTGTCAAAGACGCGCTGCGTGCCCAACTGGGTGCCCTGGCGGTCGGCGGTGCTGAGAAGATCCTCGGTGCCACAATCGATCAAAACGCGCACGCGGAGCTGGTTAACAAACTGGCTGCTGAAATTTAAGCGAGGGCGATCATGGCAGAACTGACCACGTTGGCCCGACCTTACGCTAAGGCAGCCTTCGAGCACGCCCAGGCCCACCAGCAGCTGGCCTCTTGGTCAGCCATGCTCGGCCTGGCTGCAGCAGTGTCGCAAGACGACACCATGCAGCGCGTGCTCAAGGCCCCGCGCCTGACGAGCGCAGACAAGGCCGCCACTTTTATTGAAGTGTGCGGCGACAAGTTTGATGTGAAGGTGCAGAACTTCATCCACGTCATTGCCGAAAACGACCGTCTCCCGCTATTGCCGGAGATCGCCGCTCTGTTCGACCTGTACAAGGCCGAAGCAGAGAAATCGGTAGACGTTGAAGTGACCAGTGCTTTCGCATTGAACCAAGAACAGCAAGACAAACTCGCCAAGGTTCTCAGTGCACGACTCAATCGGGAAGTGCGCCTGCAAGCTTCGGAGGACGCATCCCTGATTGGTGGTGTCGTTATCCGTGCCGGCGACCTGGTTATCGATGGCTCGATTCGCGGCAAAATCGCGAAACTTGCCGAAGCATTGAAATCTTGAGTTTGAAGGGGCAGCAGAGCAATGCAGCAACTCAATCCTTCCGAAATAAGTGAAATTATCAAGGGCCGCATCGACAAGCTCGATGTGACCTCCCAAGCCCGTAACGAAGGCACTGTCGTCAGCGTATCTGACGGCATCGTGCGGATTCACGGTCTGGCCGACGTAATGTACGGCGAGATGATCGAGTTTCCGGGCGGCGTCTACGGTATGGCCCTCAACCTGGAGCAAGACTCCGTAGGTGCCGTTGTATTGGGCGCTTACACCAGTCTGGCTGAAGGCATGAGCGCCAAGTGCACAGGCCGCATCCTGGAAGTTCCGGTTGGTAAGGAACTGCTGGGTCGCGTAGTCGATGCATTGGGTAACCCTGTTGACGGTAAAGGTCCACTGGGCAACACCGAGACCGACGCGGTCGAGAAAGTTGCTCCAGGCGTGATCTGGCGTAAGTCGGTAGACCAGCCTGTACAGACTGGCTACAAGGCTGTCGATGCCATGATCCCAGTCGGCCGTGGCCAGCGTGAGCTGATCATCGGTGACCGTCAGATCGGTAAAACCGCTCTGGCGATCGACGCGATCATCAACCAGAAAGACAGCGGCATTTTCTGCGTCTACGTAGCCATCGGTCAGAAGCAATCGACCATCGCCAACGTAGTTCGCAAGCTGGAAGAAAACGGCGCCCTGGCCAACACGATCATCGTGGCTGCCAGTGCTTCGGAATCTCCTGCGCTGCAATTCCTGGCACCGTACTCCGGCTGCACCATGGGTGAATTCTTCCGCGACCGCGGTGAAGACGCGCTGATCGTTTATGACGATCTGTCCAAGCAAGCAGTGGCTTATCGCCAGATTTCCCTGCTGCTGCGCCGTCCACCAGGCCGTGAAGCTTACCCAGGCGACGTGTTCTATCTCCACTCCCGTCTGCTGGAGCGCGCATCCCGCGTTTCGGAAGAATACGTAGAGAAGTTCACCAACGGCGCAGTGACCGGCAAAACCGGTTCCCTGACCGCACTGCCGATCATCGAAACCCAGGCTGGCGACGTTTCCGCGTTCGTTCCGACCAACGTGATTTCCATCACCGACGGTCAGATCTTCCTGGAATCGGCCATGTTCAACTCCGGGATCCGTCCTGCTGTGAACGCCGGTGTTTCGGTATCCCGTGTGGGTGGTGCCGCTCAGACCAAGATCATCAAGAAGCTCTCCGGTGGTATCCGTACCGCTCTGGCTCAGTACCGTGAATTGGCGGCATTCGCCCAGTTCGCTTCTGACCTGGACGAAGCGACCCGTAAGCAACTTGAGCATGGTCAGCGCGTTACCGAGCTGATGAAGCAGAAGCAATACGCCCCAATGTCGATCGCTGACATGGCGTTGTCGCTGTATGCCGCTGAGCGTGGGTTCCTGACCGACGTTGAAATCGCCAAGGTCGGCAGCTTTGAACAAGCGCTGATTGCTTACTTCAACCGCGATCACGCCGAATTGATGGCGAAGATCAACGTGAAGGGTGACTTCAATGACGATATCGACGCTGGCATGAAAGCCGGCATCGAGAAGTTCAAGGCCACCCAAACCTGGTAAGCCGCAGCGGGAGCCGCAAGGCTCCCGCTTGCTAACCTGATAGGTGTTACATGGCAGGCGCAAAAGAGATTCGCAGTAAGATTGCGAGCATCAAAAGCACGCAAAAAATTACCAGCGCCATGGAAAAAGTGGCGGTCAGCAAAATGCGCAAGGCACAAATGCGCATGGCTGCTAGCCGTCCTTATGCGGAGCGTATCCGCCAGGTAATTGGGCATCTGGCCAACGCCAACCCGGAATACCGCCACCCGTTCATGATCGAGCGCGCCGTCAAGCGTGCAGGTTATGTGGTAGTGAGCAGTGACCGTGGTTTGTGCGGTGGTTTGAATACCAACCTGTTCAAGGCCCTGGTCAAGGACATGGCGGTAAACCGCGAAAACGGCGTCGAGATCGATCTGTGTGTTGTTGGTAGCAAGGGTGCGGCCTTTTTCCGCAACTTCGGCGGTAACGTCGTTGCAGCTATCAGCCATCTGGGTGAAGAGCCGTCGATCAATGATTTGATCGGCAGTGTGAAGGTGATGCTGGATGCGTACCTGGAAGGCCGGATTGACCGCCTGTCCGTGGTATCCAACAAGTTCATCAACACCATGACCCAGCAGCCAACCGTGGAGCAATTGATTCCACTGGTGGCGACCCCGGATCAGGAACTCAAGCACCACTGGGACTACCTCTACGAACCAGACGCCAAAGAGCTGCTTGACGGCTTGATGGTGCGCTACGTGGAGTCGCAGGTGTACCAGGCGGTGGTCGAGAACAACGCAGCTGAACAAGCGGCGCGGATGATCGCGATGAAAAACGCTACCGATAACGCCGGTGATCTGATCAGCGATTTGCAGCTGATCTACAACAAGGCGCGTCAGGCTGCGATCACCCAAGAGATCTCGGAAATCGTCGGCGGCGCTGCCGCGGTTTAACGGTTCAAATATTCAGAGGATCCAGCTATGAGTAGCGGACGTATCGTTCAAATCATCGGCGCCGTTATCGACGTGGAATTTCCACGCGACAGCGTACCGAGCATCTACAACGCGCTGAAAGTACAAGGCGCGGAAACTACCCTGGAAGTTCAGCAGCAGCTGGGCGACGGCGTAGTTCGTACCATTGCGATGGGTTCTACCGAAGGCTTGAAGCGCGGTCTGGACGTTGTCGACACTGGCGCTGCCATCTCCGTACCGGTCGGTAAAGCGACTCTGGGCCGGATCATGGACGTACTGGGCAACCCGATCGACGAAGCTGGCCCGATTGCCACCGAAGAGCGCTGGGGCATTCACCGCGCCGCGCCTTCGTTCGCCGAGCAAGCAGGCGGCAACGACCTGCTGGAAACCGGCATCAAGGTTATCGACCTGGTTTGCCCGTTTGCCAAGGGCGGTAAAGTCGGTCTGTTCGGTGGTGCCGGTGTAGGCAAGACCGTAAACATGATGGAACTGATCCGTAACATCGCCATCGAGCACAGCGGTTATTCCGTGTTCGCAGGTGTGGGTGAGCGTACTCGTGAGGGTAACGACTTCTACCACGAGATGAAGGACTCCAACGTTCTGGACAAAGTGGCACTGGTTTACGGTCAGATGAACGAGCCGCCGGGAAACCGTCTGCGCGTAGCCCTGACTGGCCTGACCATGGCCGAGAAGTTCCGTGACGAAGGTAACGACGTTCTGCTGTTCGTCGACAACATCTACCGTTACACCCTGGCCGGTACTGAAGTATCCGCACTGCTGGGCCGTATGCCTTCGGCAGTAGGTTACCAGCCGACCCTGGCTGAAGAGATGGGCGTTCTGCAAGAACGTATCACTTCGACCAAGGAAGGTTCGATCACCTCGATCCAAGCGGTATACGTACCTGCGGATGACTTGACCGACCCGTCGCCAGCCACCACCTTCGCCCACTTGGACGCCACCGTCGTTCTGTCCCGTGACATCGCTTCCCTGGGTATCTACCCGGCGGTCGATCCACTCGACTCGACTTCGCGCCAGCTGGACCCGAACGTGATCGGCCAGGAGCACTACGACACCGCTCGCGGCGTTCAGTACGTGCTGCAGCGCTACAAAGAACTGAAGGACATCATTGCGATCCTGGGTATGGACGAGCTGTCGGAAGCCGACAAGCAGTTGGTAAACCGTGCTCGTAAGATCCAGCGTTTCTTGTCGCAGCCGTTCTTCGTGGCTGAAGTCTTCACCGGTGCGTCGGGTAAATACGTTTCCCTGAAAGACACCATTGCTGGCTTCAAAGGCATCCTCAACGGTGACTACGACCACCTGCCAGAACAAGCGTTCTACATGGTCGGCGGCATCGAAGAAGCGATCGAGAAAGCCAAGAAACTGTAATCCCGGCGCCCGGAAACGGGCGCTCATCAGGTTGAGGCAATCAGATGGCTATGACAGTCCATTGCGATATCGTCAGCGCGGAAGGGGAAATCTTCTCCGGTCTGGTAGAAATGGTGATTGCACACGGCGAACTCGGTGACCTGGGTATTGCCATGGGCCACGCGCCATTGATCACCAGCTTGAAGCCAGGTCCGATCACTCTGACCAAGCAAGGCGGGGAAAAGGAGGTGTTCTACATCTCTGGTGGTTTCCTCGAGGTTCAGCCGAACATGGTCAAGGTACTTGCCGACACCGTGCAACGTGCTGGCGACCTGGATGAAGCCTCCGCTCAGGAAGCCGTCAAGGCTGCCGAGAAGGCGCTGAACGAAAAAGGCGCAGACTTCGACTACAGCGCTGCTGCAGTTCGTCTGGCCGAGGCTGCAGCCCAGCTGCGCACGCTCCAGCAGATCCGCAAGAAGTAAGCGGCCATGCCGTTACGCTTCATGCGTGATTGATTAAAAAGGGTAGCCTCGGCTACCCTTTTTCTTTTTTTGCAAAACACTTCTTTGGTCTGAACCCGGACCGCCCAGGATTGGTAGCCATTCATGTCTCTTGAAATCGTCATTCTCGCCGCAGGCCAGGGCACTCGTATGCGTTCGGCCCTGCCCAAGGTGCTGCACCCGGTTGCCGGCAACTCCATGCTGGGCCATGTTATCCACAGCGCCCGCCAACTGGACCCGCAGCGCATTCATGTGGTGATCGGCCACGGTGCCGATGTAGTACGGGAACGTTTGGCTGCGGACGACTTGAATTTCGTATTGCAAGACAAACAACTGGGCACCGGCCACGCCACTGCGCAAGCCGTGCCCTTCATCACTGCCGACACGGTGCTGATCCTCTACGGCGATGTACCGCTGATTGAAGTGGAAACCCTGCAACGTCTGCTCAAACATGTCGTGCCTGGCCAGATGGGCCTGCTCACCGTTGAGCTGGACGACCCTACCGGCTACGGCCGCATTGTGCGCAATGCCGACGGCAAGGTTGCCGCCATCGTCGAGCATAAGGATGCCAGCGAAGCCCAGCGCGCCATTACTGAAGGCAACACCGGCATTCTTGCCGTGCCCGCCGATAAGCTGGGCGACTGGATGAGCCGTCTGTCCAACAACAATGCCCAGGGCGAGTACTACCTCACTGATGTGATCGAAATGGCTGTGAGTGACGGCCTGCTGGTCGCCACCGAACAGCCTCACGACCCGATGGAAGTGCAGGGCGCCAACGACCGCAAGCAGCTCGCAGAGCTGGAGCGTCACTACCAACTGCGCGAGGGCCGCCGCCTGATGGCCCAGGGCGTGACCCTGCGTGACCCGGCGCGTTTCGATGTGCGTGGCGAAGTGACGGTGGGCCGCGACGTGCTGATCGATATCAACGTGATCCTCGAAGGCCGTGTGATCATCGAAGACGATGTGGTCATCGGCCCGAACTGCGTGATCAAGGACAGCACCTTGCGCAAAGGCGTGGTGGTCAAGGCTAACAGCCATATCGACGGTGCCGTGATGGGCGAGGGTAGTGATGCCGGGCCGTTTGCACGGTTGCGTCCGGGTACTGTGATGGGCGTGAGAGCGCACGTTGGCAATTTCGTCGAGCTGAAAAACGCGAAAATGGGTGACGAAGCGAAGGCCGGCCACTTGGCTTACCTCGGTGATGCAGTGATCGGTGCTCGCAGCAACATTGGCGCCGGTGCGATCACCTGTAACTACGACGGCGCCAACAAATACCAAACGACTATTGGTGAAGATGTATTTATCGGCTCCAACAACTCGTTGATTGCGCCGGTCACCATTGGTGATGGTTCAAACACTGCGGCAGGTTCCACCATCAACCAGGATGTGGAGAAATCTCAGTTGGCCGTCGCCCGTGCCCGTCAGCGCAACATCGATGGATGGAAGCGCCCGGTAAAAATCAAGAAAACCTGAGTTATCCAAAATTCCGCCAGCAACAAAATTCCAATGTGGGAGGGGGCTTGCCCCCGATAGCGGTGGTTCAGTCACATATACATTGGCTGACACACCGCCATCGGGGGCAAGCCCCCTCCTACATTTTGGCTGCATTATTTTAGAGATCTCACTTGACGATCTTTCGCCAATAGGTTTTGATTGCCTTCGTTATCTTTCGAAACGAAACTTATCATCACCATGTCGAAACGAAATACACCCCAACGACGCCACAATATCCTCACTTTGCTCAATGAACAGGGCGAAGTCAGTGTGGACGAATTGGCCAAGCGTTTCGAAACTTCGGAAGTAACCATCCGCAAGGATCTTGCCGCCCTCGAAAGCAATGGCCTGCTCCTGCGTCGCTACGGTGGCGCAATCACCATGCCCCAGGAGCTGGTAGGTGACGCCGCACAACCCATCTCGGCTTACAAGCGCGCCATCGCGCGTGCGGCAGTGGTGCGTTTGCGCGAACACGCACGCATCATCATCGACAGCGGCAGCACCACCGCCGCCATGATCCCCGAACTGGGCCATCAGCCCGGCCTGGTGGTGATGACCAACTCCCTGAACGTGGCCCGCGCCTTGAGCGAACTGGAACATGAACCTGTGCTGTTGATGACTGGCGGAACCTGGGACCCGCATTCGGACTCGTTCCAGGGCCAGGTCGCCGAGCAGGTGCTGCGTTCCTACGACTTCGACCAACTATTCATCGGTGCCGATGGCATCGATCTGCAGCGTGGCACCACCACCTTCAACGAATTGCTGGGCTTGAGCCGCGTCATGGCCGAGGTCGCCCGTGAAGTGGTGGTGATGGTCGAGTCCGACAAGATCGGCCGCAAGATTCCCAACCTGGAACTGCCCTGGAGCAGCGTCCATACCCTGATTACCGATGATCGCCTGCCGCTTGAGGCCCGCGACCAGATCCAAGCCCGCGGCATTACGCTGATATGCGCGGCCATCATCTAGGAGAAATACCATGTGTGGAATTGTTGGCGCAGTCGCCGAACGTAACGTTACTGCCATCCTGATCGAAGGCCTCAAGCGTCTGGAGTACCGCGGCTATGACAGCGCCGGTGTGGCCGTCTTCACCAACGCCGGCAAGCTGGAGCGCATGCGCCGCCCGGGCAAGGTCAGCGAGCTGGACCAAGCCCTGGCTGGCGAGCCGCTGGTAGGTCGCCTGGGGATTGCCCACACGCGTTGGGCCACCCACGGTGCGCCGTGCGAGCGTAACGCTCACCCGCACTTCTCCGGTGACCTGGCGGTGGTACACAACGGCATCATCGAAAACCATGAAGTGCTGCGCGAACAGCTCAAGGGGCTGGGCTACGTATTTACTTCGGATACCGACACCGAAGTGATCGCCCACCTGCTCAACCACAAACTCAAGGACCACAGTGACCTGACCACCGCCCTCAAGGCCACCGTCAAGGAGTTGCATGGCGCCTACGGCCTGGCCGTGATCAGCGCCAGCCAGCCTGATCGCCTGGTTGCTGCACGCAGTGGCAGCCCACTTGTGATCGGCCTGGGCCTGGGTGAGAACTTCCTCGCCTCCGACCAACTGGCCCTGCGCCAGGTGACCGACCGCTTCATGTACCTGGAAGAAGGCGACATTGCCGACATCCGCCGTGAAAGCGTGCAGATCTGGGACGTTAACGGCCAGTCCGTCGAGCGCGAAGCCGTGCAATACCGCGACGGTGCCGAAGCTGCTGACAAGGGCGAGTTCCGCCACTTCATGCTCAAGGAAATCCACGAGCAGCCGTCTGTGGTGCAACGCACCCTGGAAGGTCGCCTGAGCCAGAACCAGGTACTGGTCAACGCCTTCGGCCCGCAAGCCGCCGAACTGTTCGCCAAAGTGCGCAATGTGCAGATCGTGGCCTGCGGCACCAGCTACCATGCTGGCATGGTCGCCCGTTACTGGCTGGAAGAACTGGCCGGCATTCCCTGCCAAGTCGAAGTTGCCAGCGAGTTCCGCTATCGCAAAGTAGTGGTGCAGCCCGATACCCTGTTCGTGACCATCTCCCAGTCCGGCGAAACCGCCGACACCCTGGCCGCCCTGCGCAACGCCAAGGAACTTGGCTTCCTCGGCAGCCTGGCCATCTGCAACGTCAGCATCAGCTCCCTGGTGCGTGAATCCGACCTGACCCTGCTGACCCAGGCCGGTCGCGAAATCGGCGTGGCGTCCACCAAAGCCTTCACCACCCAGCTGGTGGGCCTGTTGCTGCTGACCCTGTCCCTGGGTCAAGTACGCGGCACCCTCGCCGAAGGTGTCGAAGCCACCCTGGTAGAAGAACTGCGCCGCCTGCCAACCCGCCTTAGCGAAGCCCTGGCCATGGACAGCACCGTGGAAAAAGTCGCCGAGCTGTTCGCCGACAAGAACCACACCCTGTTCCTCGGCCGTGGCGCGCAATACCCGGTGGCGATGGAAGGCTCGCTGAAACTCAAGGAAATCTCGTACATCCACGCCGAAGCCTACCCGGCCGGCGAGCTCAAGCACGGCCCATTGGCCCTGGTGGATGATGACATGCCGGTGGTCACCGTCGCGCCGAACAACGAACTGCTGGAGAAGCTCAAGTCCAACCTGCAGGAAGTCCGCGCCCGTGGCGGCCAGCTGATCGTCTTCGCGGACGAGAAGGCGGGCATGACCAATGGTGAGGGCACCCACGTGATCAACATGCCACACATCCACGACACCCTGTCGCCGATCCTCTACACCATCCCGCTGCAGTTGCTGTCGTACTACGTTGCCGTGCTCAAAGGCACTGACGTTGACCAGCCGCGTAACCTGGCCAAATCGGTGACGGTGGAGTAAGCATTACTGACGTACCCAAAAGGGGCTGTTTTCAACAGCCCCTTTTTTACGTTTTGGATTCGCTCAATTCAAGGATGCGTATTGATGCAAAACCCTCCTGCTACTGTCCACGCACGTTTGCACAATCGTCGGTTCGTGGTCGCGAATAACGCCCAAGGGTTGTCCGGTACCGGCACCGTGTTTCATTACCACGTCGAAGACAGCGTGATTTCCAGCACTTACCAGGGTGGCCGGATTCGTCTGGGTACGCAGATCGGAAGGGTGACCGGTCCAGATACCATCGAGCTGCTCTATCACTGCCTGACCTTGGAAGGGGAACTGCTCGCGGGGTGGTCACGTGGCACGGTCGGTGTGGATCACACAGGGCGCACCACGCTGAGTTTCGTTTGGGGGTGGCTGTCGGGTGCGACAGGCGGCGGCGAGTCCAGCTATGTCGAGATCACTGCTTAAAGAGCCCGCAGCCGCATTTACTGTAGGAGCGAGCTTGCTCGCGAAAAACGTCAACAATAACGCGTGCTTTCTGAATAAACGCGGCGCCTGTGAGTTTTTCGCGAGCAAGCTCGCTCCTACATGGGGCATTGGGTTTGTGAAAGGGGTGGGTCAAGTCCACCAGTAACGCACGAGGTGAAAGAAGATCGGCGCCGCAAAGCACACCGAATCCAGGCGATCCAACATCCCGCCGTGTCCTTCGATCATGTGCCCCCAGTCTTTTACGCCGCGGTCACGCTTGATCGCCGACATCACAATCCCGCCGGCAAAGCCCAGCAAGTTGATCAGCAGCGCGATCAGGAACGACTGCCAAGGGTTGAACGGCGTGGTCCACCACAGCGCTGCACCGATCAGTGACGACAACAGTATCCCGCCGACAAAACCTTCCACGGTTTTCGACGGTGACAGGTTGGGCGCGATCTTGTGTTTGCCGAACAGCTTGCCGCATACGTACTGCAATACGTCTGACAGCTGCACCACGATCACCAGGTAGGCGATCAGCAGCAGGTTGCGGCCTTCGTAGCCCGGAATGTCCAACGTCAGCAGGGCGGGCACGAAGGACACGCAAAACACCGCGATCATCAGCCCCCATTGCACCTTCGAGGCGCGTTCCAGGAAGTGTGTGCTGTCGCCGCCCAGGGAGGCGAGGATCGGCAGCAGCAGGAACACGTACACCGGAATGAGGATCGAGAACAGCCCATACCAGTCGGCGTAGATCAGCGCATATTGCAGCGGCAGGGCGAGGTAGAACGCGGCCACCAGGGCCGGGTAGTCGCTGCGGCGGGTTGGGGTGAGGGTGAGGAATTCTCGCAGGGCGTAGAACGACACCGCGTAGAACAACAGGATCACCGCGCCGGTGCCGAGCCAGAAGGCGATGCCGATCACCACCACCATCACCCACCAGGCGTTGATGCGGGCGTTGAGGTTGTCGATGACTGCGTTTGGGCTGCCACGGGTGCGCAGTTTGAGGATCAGGCCAATCAACGAGGCGATGACCAGGATCGCGCCGATGCCGCCGAATAACATCAGGGTTTGGCTATCCATTTCAGGAATGCTCCGGGGCAAGGGCGAGCAGGGCTTCGCGGCTGCGGGCAAGAAAGGCGGCTTTGTCTTCACCTTCTTCCAGTTGCAGGGGGGCACCGAAGCTGGTGGTGCATAACAACGGCAATGGCAATACGCGACCCTTGGGCATGACCCGGTTCAAGTTGGCTATCCACACAGGGACCAATTCGGCCTGTGGGTAACTCTTTGCCAAGTGGTACAAGCCGCTTTTGAACGGCAGCAAGCCATCCTCCAGATTGCGCGTGCCTTCGGGAAAGATGATCAACGAATCGCCGCCTTCCAGGGCCGCGAGCATGGGCATCAGTGGGTTATCCACAGGCTCTTTGCGCTCGCGGTCGATCAGCACACCGTTGAACACCCGGTTGATGATGTAGCGGCGCAAGGCGCTCTTGTTCCAGTAGTCACTGCCGGCCACCGGGCGCGTGAACTTGCGCAGGTTCTGCGGCAGCGACGCCCATACCAGCACGAAGTCGCCGTGGCTGCTGTGGTTGGCGAAATAGATGCGCTGCACCGGCACTGGCGCGCACCCCAGCCACAGGCTGCGAGCGCCGGTGACGGTGCGGGCCATGGAGGTAATCAGCGTGGCGACCACGGGTTCGAACATGGGGATTCCTTATCCGGCGAAAGGCAGCCAAGGGCTGGCGAGGATGACGCCCAGGGTCAGCAGCGCTTGTGCGCCCAGCAACCAGGCTTGTTTGCGCAACAGTTTGAGCGCGCCACGACGGCGTTCGGTCCAGGGCCGGTCGGCGCGTTTGGGCGATTGCAGGCCAAGGGTTTGCAGGGCCTGGTCGAGATCCGGTGTGCGTGTGGTGTCGCGGGCCAGCAGGGCGAACAGGTCGGCGTCGAAGGCCACGCGCAATGCCCAGTATTTTTGCAGCAGGCCCAGTACGATCATCCACAGGGCGAGCAGCAGGCAGATCGTCGAGATACTGGCCAACAATAGCTGGGCAAGGCCGAACAGTACGCCGAGCAGCGTCAGGCCTGTGGATAACTGATCCAGCGAACGGCCACGGCGCAATAAGCTGGCGACCACTTGGAGTTCCATATCAACCGGCATGGGGCAAACCCTCCAAAGCTTCACGGTGTGCGGGGTGTAGGACCACATTGGCCCGTGCTGTACGAATGATAGTCAGTGCTTGATCAACCGTGGCGGCGCGCCGCGTGTTCAACAGCCAGGCGGCGGCGGCGGTGGCGCTGCGAGAATAACCAAGGGCGCAGCACACCAGCAAAGGGCCTTGCTGGCGTAGTTGCTCGATAGCGTGCGCAGCTTTCAGGCACTCCTCGGGGGTCGGTGCGATCAGGTCAAGCACGGGCACGCAGGCATTAAGCACGGCCCTGTGGATTAATCGGCAGTTCGGCGCACAGATCGACAATGGCCTTGAATGAACTCTGGTGGCGCGATGTGGGGATACGTCCTAGCCAGACGTTATCCACAATCAGATCGGGCTGTGGATGTTTGCGTGTCCACAAGCGTGAATTGATCCACGCGCCAGCTAGATAGGGTGCATATAGCCAGCGCGCTGCGGGAGTAAGACGGCCATCTTCGCGTTTTTGAAAGCCTGACGCGCCTAGCACGAAGTAGTTGGCCTTGATCAATGCCAGGGAAACCGCCGGCCACAGCAGCCACAGCCAGCCGCCGCCGAGCACGAAGGCAAGCACCGCCAGTATCAATGCGCCCAGCCCATAGCGCACTCCCAGTCGCCAGCGTTGGGGATTGCGCGTCAGTCGCGCATTCAACAAGGGGCTTGGGTGTTCTACTGGCCATAGCCATACGCACAACCATCCTGCGAGGGCGCCTGTGGGTAAGTCGATAAAGTGATGTTGATAAGTGGTCAGCACCGAAATGCCGATCAACGCGAACCAGCCATGTACCAGCCAGCGCCATACCCGCTGGGTGTGCCGCTGATACATGACCCACAGGATCACCAGCAGCGCGATATGCAGGGACGGCGCCTGGTTGAAGGGCTTGTCAAAACCTGCCAGCACCGCGAACAGCCAGCCGAACACGCCGTCCAGTTCCGGCCGTTCGAACGTGAAGCGCAGCGGCCAGATCAGGAAGCAACCGACGGCTATGACCTGCGCGCTCAGCAGGCGCAGCGCATGTTGTTTCAGCTCATGACGGGTATTGGGCAACAGCAGCGAGAAGCCGTAGAGCAGGTCGATGGACCAATAGGGCACGATAGTCCAGGCCCAGAACGGCATATGGGTTTCCCAGCCAAACACCAGCGTGCCGACGTCGCTGCGCTGGCTGGTGACCCAGGTGGCAAAGCCATAGGTGCTGAAAAACAGTGGCGTCAACAGCAGCAGCCAGAGGACCGCTGGTTTCAATAAACCGGGTTCACGCATGTTCAGATCTTCTGTGCCAGGGACACCGTAAAGATGCCCCAGTCATCCACGCGCTGGGTGATCTTGCGAAAGCCCGCGGCCTCGACCAGCTGGTCCATTTCCGCCTGGCTGCGCCGACGCATCACCCAGGCCTGGCCCTGGCGGTGGCTGGTAAGTGCACGGGCAATCAGCTCAAGTTGCGGGTGCCATGGCTGGCCGGTGTACACCAGATAACCGCCCGGTTCCACGGCTTCGGCCAAACCTGCCAATGAACCGCCGACCATGGCGTTATCGGCGAACAACTCATACAGGCCCGACACCACGGCCAAGGTCGGCTTGGGTTCCAGGGCGGCCAGGTCGGCGCGGTCGAACGCATCGGCTTTGACGAACTGGGCGATGTCTCCCAGGCCCTTTTCGCGAATCAACGCGCCACCGTCGCGCACGTTGATGTCGCTGTAGTCGCGCAGCAGGATCGATTCCGGCAACGGCGACACGCCCTGCAAAGCCTCCAGAATGTAACGGCCGTGGCCGGCGGCAATATCGACAATACGTACTTGGCGATCATCCTCACGCAGCTTGGCCATCGCCAGGCGCAGCAGCTCTTCGACGTTCAGTTTGCGCTGACGAATACCACGCCAGCCGATGGAATTGAGGTAGTTGGTGTCGATCATCCGTCCCAACGCGCCCTTGCCGGTGGGTTTGTTGCGGTACACGTAGTCAAGGGTGCTGCCGGAGTCGAAACCGGTGTCGAAGCCCAGCTTTACTCCGTCCGACAGATTCTTGCCCAGGCCCATGCTGGCGCGGGTCATGCGCCAGTACAGGTCGCGCAGGGAATTGCGTGGCAACGGTGCGGCAAGGGATTCGGATTCGGCGCAGGTGGCGCCAAGTTTGTCGGCGTCCAGCAGACAGGCGCGATCCAGCGGGTGAGCGAAGTTCTGCAGGATAAAGCGTTTGGCGCTGTTCACGGCCACGGCACGGTCACGTTCGCCAAGGGTGTCGTGGAAGAAACCGGGGAGGATATGCAGCTCTTTTTTCAGGCTGCCGAGGCGCTCGAAAAACTGCTGCTGGGGTTTACGGTGCACCACAAAATCGGAGCCGGAGATCAGCAGTTGGGTCGGCACCTGGATCGCCTGGGCATCGGCTACAACCCTATCCGCTGCTTCGTAGAGGCCCAATAGCACATTCACCGAAATGGCCTTGGTGATCAACGGATCGCTGTCGTAGGACGCTACGCGCTCCGGGTCATGGCTGAGGAACTTGGCCTTGACGTAGCTGTTGACGAAAAAGTTGCCCCGGAACCTGCGCATCAAGGCCAGGCCCGGGCGGGCGAAGGGTACGTACAGCTTGACCTTGAAGGCCGGCGAGGCGAGCACCAGGGCGCGGATCTTCGGCGCGTAGTCGTGGACCCAGGTGGCCGCGATCACCGCGCCGACGCTTTGGGCGATCACGGCGAGGTTTTGCTCTTCGATGCCATGGGTGGCGCCGATGTGGTCACAGAAGGTCTGCGCATCACGGGCACTGGTGGCAAAGCTGGGGCTGTCACCGCGCTCGCCGGGCGACTGGCCGTGGCCGCGGGCGTCCCAGGCGAAAAAATCAAACTCCGGCAAGCCCAATTCATCTACCAGGTGGGCAATACGCCCGGAGTGCTCATGGCCGCGATGGAACAACAGGATTGCCTTGCGCGGCCCCGCGGTGGCGGTAGCCGGCCAGTGCCGGTAGAAAAGCTCGACGCCATCATGGGTACTGCAGGTGTGCTGTTGCTGTTCGCGCATCGCAAAATCCTTATGCAGAAGGGGGAGTGTGTTGTTGTTCTTTGAGGCCCTGACGCACCCGGTTGACCAAGGTGTAGGCGAGCAGGGCAGCCACCAGCCACATCACCGCCTCGACCCAGCCCGCGCCGAGCCAGCCCAACGCCACACCGGTGGCCAGCACACCGAGTACGAAGGCCCGATCACTCTTGCCCATCGGCCCGTCATAGCGGCGGGATGCACCCACCATCGGCCCCAGCACTCCGGCGTACTCGCTGAATACCGCCAGCAGCGTCACCAGCAGTACCGGCGCCAGGCTCACGCCGGGGATCAAGGCAAAGGGCAGGATCAACGCGCTGTCGGCAATCACATCGCACAGTTCATTGAGGTAGGCGCCTAGGCGTGACTGCTGGCCGAATTCCCGGGCGAGCATGCCGTCGATGGCGTTGAGCGCCATGCGCACAATCATCCACAGCGGGATCAGCGCAAACAGCCAGAGGTGCTGGGCAAAGCCGGCAATCAAGGCGCCGACCAGCAGAGAAATCACCCCGGCCAGAACGGTGATCTGATTGGCGGTGGTGCCGTTGTCGTAGAGACGCTGCACGAGGGGGCGCAGCAGGTTCTGGAACCGCGGTTTGAGTTGGTAGATGGAAATCATGGGGGTGGCGCTTCCTTGTCCGTGGGCCCGCGAAAAACTGTTCAGGAGTGTGCCGACTTATTGCCGCCGACACTAGTGATAGCTCGTGTTTATAGGGGGTTAGTCACAATCCAGAGAACACCGTGAGGCAAATGTGGGAGGGGGCTTGCTCCCGATAGCGGTGCATCAGCCAACCCATCTACTTACTGACCCAATGCCATCGGGAGCAAGCCCCCTCCCACAGGGGATCCAGGCTGGGTTCAAAAGCGAACAAAAATTTCACGCTTCGTGTTATATCGTAACGAATTATGTACACGCGGGCGTTGAGTGGATGCAAGTGGATCTAGAAGCTGACGGCGCCTCGGTTGAGGGCCTTGCACGTTTTCAGCAGGGGTTGTTCCATGCCCGTCAACTGCGCCAGGCCGGCATCAGCCTGACGGCCCTGGCTATCAGTGCTTGGGTACTGGCGTTGTTCGTGGCGTTGTTTGCGCCGCTGTCGATCTGGCCGGTGGTGTTGATCAACTGCGCTTCGGCCCTGTTGGTGCTGGTAGCCGGGTTACAGTCGGCCTGGTGGGTGGCCGATTGGCGCGCCCAGGCGCTGGAGGCGCCAAGCACCGAACTGAACGAAAAACCCAGCGAGCCCACCACTTGGCACAAGGGCCTGATCAACCGTTTCGGCAATGGTCTGCTGGCCCAGGTCGGCGCGCCGGTATTGTGGTTGGGTGGCTGGGCCCTGCTGGCGTTGGTCAGTGTTACCCAGTTCTGGAACCTGGCCTTGCCCGCGGCGGCCGTCGGTCAATCGGCAAGCATCGGCGCGGCGCTGGCGTTGGCGCTGGCGTTCGGTCTGCTGGTGTTTGAACGTCGCCTCGCCCAGGAAACCGCCGCCCAATGGCCGGAAGCTTCACAGCTGGCGCAGTTGAGCCGGGTGGCGATTATCTGCCTGCTGGTCAGTGCAATCTGCCTGCTGTTTGCCAATGCCGAGTCGGTTTGGCCGCTGCGTCTGGCGACACTTGTCGGCCTGTTGCCGGCGCTGGTGGCGTTGGAGTTCCTGCTCAGAGGCGTACTGTCGCTGTTCAGCCCACGCCAGCCGCGTCTCGAACCGCGCTTGATGGCGCAGAGTTTTATCGCCGGCCTGCTGCGTTGGCCGCCACAACCCTTGCTGGCGTTGCAACATGAGCTGCACAACCGTTTCGGTATCGACCTGCGCCAGATCTGGGCCTTTACCTATATGCGCCGGGCGTTTTTGCCGGTGCTGCTGGTGGTGATGGCGGTCGGTTGGGCGCTGACCGGCGTGCATGAGGTGCCCCTGCAAGGGCGTGGGATTTATGAGCGCTTTGGCAAACCGGTCGAGGTGTTCGGCCCTGGCCTGCATGCGGGTTTACCGTGGCCGTTGGGCCGTGTGCTGAACGTCGAAAACGGCGTGGTGCATGAGCTGGCGACCAGCGTCAGCGAAGCCGCCACGGCGCCGTTGGCCGCTGCCGAAGGCCCGGCGCCGTTGATCGCCAACCGCTTGTGGGACGCCAGCCATGTAAATGACAAGTCCCAGGTCATTGCCAGCAGCAGCGGCGATAAGCAGGGCTTCCAGATCGTCAATATGGACGTGCGTTTTGTCTACCGTATCGGCCTTACCGACCAGGCCGCGCTCGCCGCCACCTATAACAGCGCTGATATCCCGACCCTGATCCGCAGCACCGCCAGCCGCATCCTGGTGCATGACTTCGCCTCGCGCACCCTTGACGAATTGCTCGGTGAACAACGCACCAGCCTCGCCGACGAGATTGGCCGCAGCGTGCAAGCCGACCTGCAAACACTCGACAGCGGTGTGGAAATCCTCGCTACGGTGGTCGAGGCGATCCACCCGCCGGCCGGTGCCGCCAACGCTTACCATGGTGTGCAAGCCGCGCAGATCGGCGCCCAGGCCCTGATCGCCCGGGAACGCGGTGCAGCCAGCGAGCAAACCAACCAAGCGCTGTTGCAAGCCAGCACTGCCCGGGATCAAGCCCAGGCCAACGCCCGCGAGGTGAATGCCGGCGCGCAAGCGGCGAACCTGCGCTTTACCGCCGAACAAAAAGCCTACGCCGCCGCCGGCCAGGCCTTCGTGCTGGAACAATACCTGGGCCAACTGAGCCAGGGCCTGGCCCACGCCAAGCTGCTTATTCTGGACCATCGTTTGGGCGCCGGCAGTGCGCCGACGATCGATCTGCGTTCTTTCACTTTGCCCGCCGATCCTTCGGTGCCGCGCAAAGCCGTTCAATAAGGAGTCTGTCTGTTGAGCGCTCATTCTCACGATCACGGTCATCACCATCATCACGGCCACCACCATCATCATCACGGCGATGAGCAGGCGAGCGGGCCTTTTCCTTGGCGCCGCATGGCCTGGGCGGTGTTGCTGGTACTGTTTGCCGCGGCAGCGGCGAGCCTGGTGCAGGTGCGCTCCGGCGAGGCCACGGTGATTACCCGCTTCGGCAACCCCGCACGGGTGCTGTTGGAACCGGGCCTGGGCTGGCGCTGGCCGGCACCGTTCGAAGCGGCGATCCCGGTGGACCTGCGCCTGCGCACCACGTCCAGCGGCTTGCAGGATGTGGGCACCCGCGATGGTCTGCGGATTATCGTGCAGGCCTATGTGGCGTGGCAGGTACAGGGCGATGCCGACAATGTGCAGCGCTTTATGCGCGCGGTGCAGAACCAGCCGGATGAAGCGGCACGGCAGATCCGCACCTTCGTCGGTTCGGCGCTGGAGACCACCGCGGCCAGCTTTGACTTGTCCAGCCTGATCAATACCGATGCCAGCCAAGTGCGCATTGCTGATTTCGAAGCGCAGTTGCGCCAGCAGATTGATCAACAATTGCTCACCACTTATGGCGTGCGTGTGGCCCAAGTCGGCATCGAGCGCCTGACGTTGCCATCGGTGACCCTCACCGCCACGGTCGACCGCATGCGCGCTGAGCGGGAAACCATCGCCACTGAACGCACTGCCGTGGGCAAGCGCGAGGCGGCGCAGATCCGCTCCGCCGCCGAGCGTGATGCGCGCATCGTGCAGGCCGATGCCACGGTGAAAGCCGCCGATATCGAAGCGCAATCGCGAGTCGAAGCCGCGCAGATTTATGGCCGCGCCTACGCCGGTAATCCACAGCTGTACAACCTGCTGCGCTCGCTGGACACCTTGGGGACGGTAGTTACCCCAGGCACCAGGATTATCCTGCGCACCGACGCTGCGCCGTTTCGCGCACTGGTGGATGGGCCGAAGGACATCCAGCCATGAGCGAGCGTGACAGCCCGGACAGCCCATGGATCCAGGCCGGGCGCCTGACTTTCCTGGCGCTGTACGCGGTCACCGTGTTGGCGGCGTTGGCGTGGGCCTTTTCCAATGTGCGTCAGATCGACCCGCAGAATCGCGCCGTGGTCCTGCACTTCGGCGCCCTTGATCGCATTCAGAACGCCGGGCTGTTGCTGGCCTGGCCGCAGCCCTTCGAGCAGGTGGTGTTGCTGCCGGCGGCGGACCGGGTGATCGAGCGCCGGGTAGAAAACCTGCTACGTTCCGACGCGGCGCTGCAGGCTGATCGCGTGGCCAGTTTCGCTACGCCGTTGAGCGATGCCTTGGCTGGTTCCGGTTATCTGCTGACTGGCGATGCCGGGGTAGTGCAGTTGGACGTGCGGGTTTTCTATAAGGTGACCGAGCCCTACGCTTTCGTATTGCAAGGCGAGCACGTGTTGCCTGCCCTGGATCGGCTGGTGACCCGCAGCGCTGTGGCCCTCACCGCGGCGCGGGATCTGGACACCATCCTGGTAGCCCGCCCGGAACTGATCGGCAGCGACAATGGCGCCGCCGAACGCCGCGAGCGACTGCGCGGCGATCTGGTTCAAGGCATCAATAAACGCCTGGCCGAATTGACCGCCAACGGTTTGGGCCTGGGCGTCGAAGTCACCCGCGTCGATGTGCAATCGAGCCTGCCGGGCCCGGCGGTGAATGCTTTCAATGCGGTACTGACCGCCAGCCAGCAAGCCGATAAAGCCGTGGCCAATGCGCGCACCGAAGCGGAAAAACTTACCCAGAGCGCTAATCAGGAAGCTGACCGCCAGGTGCAAGTCGCCCACGCCCAGGCCAGCGAACGCTTGGCCAATGCCCAGGCGCAAACGGCTACTGTCGCCAGCCTGGCTCAGGTAAAAGACCCAGGCCTGCTGTTGCGCCTTTACCGCGAGCGCATGCCGAAGATTCTCGGTCAGGCCGGCTCCGTCACCACCGTCGATCCCAAGGACGACTCCCGCTTGATCATCCAGGGAGCCGAACAATGAGCGCACCCATGCTGACTTCCGCCGAGCAGCGTAGCGCTGCCCGGCAATTGACCCTGGCCATGCTCGCCTTGGGGCTGCTGGTACTGGGCCTGGTATGGCGCTGGCTGGCGCCGGACCAGAGCGGCGTGAGCCAGTTGCTGCTGGGCGTGGCTTCGCTGTTGGTGGCGGTGCCGGTGATGCGTTCGGCCTGGTACAGCCTGCGCTTTCCGAGCCTGCACGGCATTACCGACCAATTGATTGCCCTGGCCATGCTCGGCGCCTGGGCTACCGGCGATCTGCTCACCGCAGCGCTGTTGCCGATCATCATGATCTTCGGGCATGTGCTGGAAGAGCGCAGTGTGATCGGCTCCCAGGAAGCGATCCATGCGCTGGGCAAACTCACCCGCAGCCACGCCCGCCTGGTGCAGACGGACGGCACCATTACCGAAGTGGATAACGGCACCCTGAACACCGGCGATATCGTCGAAGTGCGCGCCGGTGACCGCGTGCCGGCCGATGGTGTAGTGCTGTCCGGCCAGGCGAGCCTGGATACGGCGCCGATTACCGGCGAGTCGGTGCCATTGGAAGCCAGCGTCGGGGTGCAGGTGTTTGGAGGTGCGATCAACCTCGATGGTTTGTTACGCCTTGAAGTGACGCGCACCGGCAATGAGTCGACCCTGGGCAAAGTCATCGCACTGATGCAGAACGCCGAGCGTTCCAAGCCGCCGATCACCCGGCTGCTGGAGCGCTATGCCGGCAGCTATATGGTGCTGGTGCTATTGCTGGCGGCGGTGACCTGGTTTGTCACCAATGACGCCCAGGCCATGCTCGCCGTGCTGGTGGCGGCATGCCCGTGCGCCCTGGTGTTGTCGGCGCCGGCCACGGCGATTGCCGGGATCGCCGTGGCGGCGCGCCACGGGATTCTGATTCGCAGCTCGGCGTTCCTTGAAGAGCTGGCCGACCTGACGTCGCTGGTGGTCGACAAGACCGGCACCCTGACCTTCGGCACTTTGCGCCTGCAGTCTATCGACACCACCGCGCCGGATCGCCAGGCGTTGCTGAACCTGGCGGCCAGCCTCGGTTCTGCGAGCAGTCACCCGGTCAGCCGAGCGTTAGCGGGGTTGGCGACCCAGGAACAAATGCTGGCACTCACCGACATTCGCGAGCGCCAAGGCTTGGGCGTAGTGGCACAGACCGAGCAGGGCGAAGCGGCGCTCGGGCGCCCGGAATTGTTCGAACAGTTGGGCATCGTCACTACCGGCGTTCCCACCCATGACGGCCCGATCGCCGGGCTGGCGTTGAACGGCGAGTTCCTGGCCTGGTTGCTGCTGGCCGACAGCGTCAAGCCGGAAGCACGCCAGGCCCTGCAAGAACTGCGCGACTTGGGTCTGGGCCGCCAACTGCTGCTGACCGGTGACCGCCAAAGCGTGGCCGATAGCCTGGCGCTGGATGTGGGCATCAGTGATGTCGAAGCCCAGGCCCTGCCGGAAGACAAGCTCAACCGCGTGCTGGGGGAAATCAGCAGCGGCTTCCGGCCGATGGTGGTGGGTGATGGCATCAACGACTCCCTGGCGCTCAAGGCCGGTGTGGTCGGCGTGGCGATGGGCGCGGGCGGTGCGGACATCGCCCTGGCGTCGGCGGACGTGGTGTTGATCGGCAGCGACTTGCGCCGCCTGGGCACCTGTGTGCGCTTGAGTCGCCAGTGCCGGCAGACGTTGCAGGTGAACGTGATCATCGGCTTGGGCTGGACCCTGGCCATTGTGGTGTTCGCAGCGTTTGGCTGGCTGGGTGCGGCGGGCGCCATGATCGCGGCGGTGTTGCATAACCTCAGCACCTTGCTGGTGCTGGGTAACGCCGGGCGTTTATTGCGCTTCCAGGAGCCGCTGTTGAAGCTCGATGAGTAATTTCAGAAATATTTGCATACGGCTGTAACGTCGTTGGGGGGCCTCACTCTAGTGGTGTGTCGAGACTGAGCAATCCGTTCAGACCGACTCCACTACCGATTTATGAGGACTACACAATGAACATCAAACAAGCCGTTTCCGGTGCAGCCCTGGCAATCGCTGCCGCTTCCATGTTTGCCGGTGTCGCCACCCAGGTACAGGCTGCCGAGGCTTCGGTTCATTGCTACGGCGTCACCTCCTGCAAAGGCATGAACGATTGCAAGACCGCCGAAAACGCTTGCAAAGGCCAGGCTGTCTGCAAAGGCCACGGCTTCAAGGCTATGACCAAGGCTGCTTGCGACGAGGCTGGCGGCAAAGTCGGCGAGTAAGCGACAACCGAGTGCAACCGTAGCGGTCCCGCTCCACCGCTGCGGACACTTTTGCGGGAGTTCATGATGAGCAGTTCCTTCCCCTCCCTGGGTTACGGCCTGGGTTTACGCAACGAATACTATGAGCAGATCCTGGCGCAATCTCCTGCGGTGGATTGGTTCGAAGTGATCTCCGAGAATTATCTGGTGCCGGGCGGCAAAGCCTTGTACTACCTGGATGCCATAGCCGAGCGTTATCCCCTGGTGATGCATGGCGTGTCCTTGTCCATCGGCGGGCCCCATGCCCTCGATACCGAATACCTGGAGCAAATCAAACAGCTCGCCGAGCGCATCCAGCCGGCGTGGATTTCCGATCACCTGTGCTGGAGCCGCGGCAACGCGCACCAGTTGCATGACCTGCTGCCTCTGCCCTACACCGAAGAAAGCCTCTACCACGTGGCCGGCCGTGTGCGTCAGGTGCAGGATGTGTTGCAGCGCCCGCTGGTACTGGAAAACGTTTCCAGCTACGTGCGCTCCAAGACCGATGACTTTACCGAGTGGGAATTCCTCAACGCCCTGGCCCACCTGAGCGGATGCCAGTTGTTGTTGGACGTCAATAACGTCTACGTCAGCTCGCGTAACCATGGGTTCGATGCCTGGACGTTTATTCGCAACCTGCCG
This sequence comes from Pseudomonas khavaziana, assembly GCF_036704165.1. NCBI lineage: Bacteria > Pseudomonadati > Pseudomonadota > Gammaproteobacteria > Pseudomonadales > Pseudomonadaceae > Pseudomonas > Pseudomonas khavaziana. Next base: position 157,889 of record NZ_CP129946.1, on the reverse strand, counting down.
CCCGAGAGCATCCGCCAACTGCACCTGGCGGGGCATATGGACTACGGCCACTACGTGGTCGACACCCATGACCATCCGGTGTGCGACCCGGTATGGGCGCTGTATCAGCAGACCCTGGAGCATTTTGGCCCGGTGTCGACACTCTTGGAGCGCGATGACCATTTCCCGCCGTTCGAAGAGTTACTCACCGAATTGAGCAAGGCCCGTGAACTGGGTGCCAGCGCCTTGGCCCGGAGATCGCTATGCGCCTGATCGACTGGCAATTGGCTTTTGAGCAGCATCTGTTATCCGAAACGTCCGTCGCCAATAGTAGCTTTGCCGCCACCTTGCTGGGTGGGCCGACGCTGGACGTAGACACGGGGCTGGCCATTTATCACAACGCCTACCTGTCGCGATTGCAGGAAGTGCTGCGCCATGACTTCGGCGCCATCTGGTATTGGCTGGGAGATGATGAGTTTGCCTTGCTGACCCAAGCCTATATCCGTCGATATCCCTCGGCCCACTACAGCCTGCGCTGGCTGGGTGGGCGCTTCGCAGTGTTTATCCTTGAGCACCTGGTCGCAGAACAAAGTGCGCCGCTGGCTGAAATGGCGCGCTTGGAGTGGGCGTTCACCCTCGCGTTTGATGCGCCTCAGGGGGCGCCGCTGACCTTGAATGACATGGCGCAACTGGCGTCTGAAGACTGGCCGACGTTGCAGGTCATCCTCGCGCCTTCAGTGCAGCAGTTGCTATGCCGTTTCAATACGGTGGCGATCTGGCGGGCCAGCAAGGATGAATCGGATTTCCCCGGCAGCCAAGCTCTGAATCTGGCGCAACTCTGCCTGGTGTGGCGCCATGAGAATGTGTGCCACTACCGCAGCCTGGAGCCCGGAGAAGCCTTTGCTCTGGCGGGGATGGTGACCACCGGTTGGAGTTTTTCAGAACTGTGTGCGCAGTTGGTAGTCACTTATGAAGAGGGCGCACCACTGCAAGCGGTCACATGGCTGAAACAGTGGATCCAGGACGGTTTGCTCGAGCGACGAGTGCCATAGAAAGGTGCTATCGATCGATAGCTTCCTACTTTGTTTGGGATGGTCTACCCTCACTGCAGACGTCTGAAACAAGGGGGGACTACTCATGCTCGCGCAACTTCCACCGGCCTTACAGAATCTTCAGCTACCGCTGCGTCTTCGACTCTGGGACGGCCATGAATTCAACTTGGGCCCCGAGCCCAGTGTGACCATCGTGGTCAAGGATCCCACGGTCGTGTCCAAGCTGAGCTATCCAACGCTCGACGCTCTGGGCGAAGCTTTCGTCGAAGGCAAACTGGAGCTGGAAGGCTCCATCTCCGAAGTAATCCGGGTCTGTGATGAATTGAGTCACGCCTTGGTCGATGACGACGAGGGCAGCCGTCCGGTACGCTCGATCCATGACAAGGCCACCGACGCGGCAGCCATTTCCTATCACTACGACTTGTCCAACGAGTTCTACCAGCTCTGGCTGGATCAGGACATGGCGTATTCCTGCGGTTATTTCGAAACCGGCAGCGAATCAATCGACCAGGCCCAGCAAGACAAATTCCGCCATCTGTGCCGCAAGTTGCGGCTGCAACCGGGTGAGTATCTGCTCGATGTGGGTTGTGGTTGGGGCGGACTTGCGCGGTTTGCGGCGCGGGAATTCGGGGTCAAGGTGTTTGGCATCACCCTGAGCAAGGAGCAACTGGCGCTGGCCAAGGAGCGCGTGAAAGCCGAAGGCCTGGAAGATCAGGTCGACCTGCAACTCCTTGATTACCGCGACCTGCCCCAGGACGGTCGTTTCGACAAAGTGGTGAGCGTGGGCATGTTCGAACACGTCGGCCACGCCAACCTGGCGCAGTATTGCCAAACCCTGTTTGGCGCCGTACGCGAAGGTGGCCTGGTGATGAACCATGGCATTACCGCCAAGCACACTGACGGCCGCCCAGTAGGCCGTGGTGCCGGGGACTTTATCGAACGCTACGTGTTCCCCAATGGGGAGCTGCCGCACCTGGCGATGATGACCGCTGAGATCAGTGAAGTCGGGCTGGAAGTGGTCGATGTCGAAAGTTTGCGTTTGCACTATGCACGCACTTTGGACCATTGGAGCGAGCGCCTGGAAGACAACCTGGAAGCGGCGGCGAAGATGGTACCGGAGCAGGCGTTGCGTATCTGGCGCCTGTACCTGGCCGGTTGCGCTTATGCGTTTGCCCGGGGCTGGATAAATCTGCATCAAATTCTTGCAATCAAGCCCCATGCAGATGGCAGCCATGAACTGCCGTGGACGCGTAGCGATATCTACTTCGGTTGAGGGATGTTTTCCCAGTTCAACGTGGTCGGATCGGCCACGTTATTGGGGAAACGCTCGAACGTACCATGTTGTTTAGCAGCGTTCTGATCGTCTTGTATGTACAGCTGTTGGGTAAATACGTTGCTGATTCGATTGAACGTTAGATCATGTCGAGCCAGGTTTTCACCCCAGTCATCGGAAGGTAATGAAATGAAGCTCATCGCCCAGGTCGGATTGTCCGAGTCGCCAATGGTGACGTACACGCCCCAATGATGTTCACCGGGTGAGAGGATCAGATAAATGCCATTGCTATAGAGATAAACGGCCGCCGTTTCGAACGGTTTGCCGGGATAGAGCACTTGGTAGCGCAGGTGGAGGATATGGGTGGGGTCGCCAATTTCTATCTTTAGCGTGGGTGCTTTCTTCATGATTAGGCCTCTTGAATTGAATAAGAAGCTAGAAATATTAGTCCAATTACCCCGATGTGAATGCGCCAGCCCTTGGCTGATGCGTTTGTTACAAAATCGGTGAAATAAGACGTGCCACCCGCATACCCAATTGTTGCAGGCGTCGTGTCTCGCGGCTTTCCTCATGGCTAACTTCATGGGCCAAGGCAAAATCGTCCAACAGCATCTTTTCCACCTCGCTGGCGAAAGCTTCATCCACCGTGAGCAACATCACTTCGAAATTCAGCCGGAATGAACGGTTGTCCATATTTGCGCTGCCAATAGCGCTGATTTCCCTGTCCACCAACACCACCTTCTGATGCAGAAACCCTGGCGTGTAGCGGAAGACCCGCACGCCTGCGCGCACCGCTTCGATGGCGTAAAGGCTCGAGGCGGCATATACGATGCGGTGGTCGGGCCGCGATGGCAGCAGCAGGCGCACGTCCACCCCACGCAGCACTGCCAGGCGCAGGGCGGCAAACACGGCTTCGTCGGGAACGAAGTATGGGCTGGTGATCCAGACCCGTTCGGTCGCCGCGTGGATGGCCTCGACGAAAAACAGCGAGCAGGTTTCATAGGGATCGGCCGGGCCACTGGCGAGCAGTTGGCAAAGCACGCCGTCTTCAGGATAAGCGTCCGGCAGTATCAGTGGCGGCAGTTCCCGTGCAGCCCAGAACCAGTCCTCGGCAAACGATTCCTGCAGGCACGCCACCACCGGGCCGGTGACTTGCACATGGGTGTCGCGCCATGGCGCCAACGGTGGTTTTTTGCCCAGGTATTCATCGCCGACGTTATGCCCGCCGACAAACCCCGTAAGACCGTCCACCACCACGATCTTACGGTGGTTACGGAAGTTGACCTGGAAACGATTGAGCCAGCCGCTGCGGGTGGCGAACGCCTTGACCTGCACCCCGGCGTCGCGCAGAGACTGCACGTAGCGATGAGGCAGTGCATGGCTGCCGATGCGGTCGTACAGCACGTAGATCGACACGCCTTGGGCGGCTTTTTTCTTCAGCAGGGCCTGTAACTGGCGGCCCAGTTCATCATCATGAATGATGAAGAATTGGAACAGCACGGCGGTCTTGGCGTTGCCAATGGCCTCGAAGATCGCGCCGAACGTGGCATCACCATTGATCAGCAAGCGCACTTCGTTATTGGCCAGGCACGGCATGCGCCCCAGCTTGGGCATGGCGCGCAGGGAGGCATAGGCGCTGGAGTTGCGTGCCGCGAGGGCTTCCTCTACCCATGGGCGCCAGTTCAGTTCGGTGATTGCCGTGTGCAATTCCTGGTTGGCCTGGCGACGGGCCTGGATGTACGCGTCGAAGGTGCTGCGGCCGAAAATCAGGTAGGGAATCAGCGTCAGGTAAGGCATGAACATCAGCGACAAGGCCCAGGCGATCGAGCCTTGGGCGGTGCGGACAGTCAGTACCGCGTGAATTGCGGCGAGGCTCCCGAGAACGTGCAGCGTGGCAATGAAGTAGGCGAGCAGGTGCGGGCCAAAGAAATCCATGAACGACGTAACTCCAGGCAGTCCAGTGCGTAACAGACCATGAACGACGGCGAATGTCGCTATTTTATTTGCCGTGCAACACTGGCCGCTTTGCGGCGTCTAACGCCGACAATTACCCAGGAGTTACCCGATGAATGCTCGTCTGCTAGGTTTGGCCATGGTTGTTGGGTTGTCGCTGCCGGTGGCGGCGCAGGCGCAGATGTTGGCGCCGGGCTTGTGGGAATTGACCACCAGCAATATGAAGGTCGATAACCAGGACCTGCCGGACCTGTCGCTGATCCTCGGTCAGCTCAAGCAACAGATGACCCCTGAACAGCGCGCCATGCTCGAAAAGCAAGGCATCAACATGGCCGGTAAGGGCGTGCAGGTGTGCCTGACCCCAGCCCAGGTTGCCTCCGATTCCATCCCGCTGACCGACCCTCAATCGGGCTGCAAACAGGAAGTGACCGACAAGAGCGGCAACCAGTGGAAATTCCGTTTCAGCTGCCCGAAAGCCCAAGGCACAGGCGTAGCGACATTCCAGAGCCAGAAAGAATTCACCACCACCGTCAACGGTACGTTCAATGCCACCGGCATCCAGCAGAAGGGCAGCCTGGACAGCCACGCCCAATGGCTGGGCAATGATTGCGGAACAGTCAAGCCACGCGCTTAACGCAGAACATGTAGGGACGGCCCTGGCCGTTGTGACAGGCCAGGTGCCCGGAAACCAGCGTCGTGCTGGCTCATGACTCAAAACTCGTTTTGCAAGGCTTTGTAGCCGCGCACGAGGTCGACGTTGGTGCGCGCCACGTCTTCGGAAAACTCCGAGGCACTGACACTCACCGGCGGGAATTGCGACAAGTCGGTGCTGGGCCCGATGCGGGTGGTGGAGGGCACGTAGAAGGCCGCGGGCAGGTCGCGACCGTCGACCACTGAGTTGTGGCGCACCACGCAACCATCGCCCACGGCGCAGTTGAACAGCACGCTGTTGAAACCGATAAACACGCGATCTCCGACTGTACAGGGGCCATGGACGATGGAGCGGTGGGCGATGGAGGTGAACTCGCCGATGGTCACCGCCGCGCCAGACTTGGAATGGATGACCACGCCGTCCTGGATGTTGGAGTTGGCGCCGATGATAATCGGGTCCATGGCGCCGCTGGCGTCGACTTCGTCTGCGCGGATCACGGCATAGGGGCCGACGAACACGTTCTCGCCGATGATGACTTTGCCGCAGATGATCGCGGTTTTGTCGACGTAGGCCGATTCAGCAATCACCGGCAGGTCGCCGGAAGGGTTCTTGCGGATCATGGCTTGCTCAAGGCTGCGCAGAGGGTATTGAGGTTGTATTCGAACAGCCCGGTAAAGGTGCTGGCCGGGCCTTCTGAGGCAAGGGCGTCGGAGTACAGCGTGCCGCCGATCTGTGCGCCGCTTTCATCAGCGATCTGCTTGAGCAGGCGCGCATCCTTGATGTTTTCCATGAACACGGCTTTGACTTTGTCCTTGCGGATTTGGGTGATCAGCGCTGCGACTTCGGCGGCCGAGGGGTCACGCTCGGTGGATAAGCCTTGGGGCGCGAGGAACTCAATACCATAGGCCTGCCCCAGGTAACCGAAAGCGTCATGGGAGGTGACGATGCGACGGTTGCCCGGCGGCAGCGCGCCGAACTTGGCCTTGGCGTCGGCCAGCAGACTATGGATCTTTTTCAGGTAGGCCTGGCTATTACGCAGGTAGGCATTGGCGTTGTCCGGGTCGGCGGCTGCCAGCGCCTTGGTGATGTTGCTCACATAGATTTCGGCGTTGGCCAGGTTGTGCCAGGCGTGCGGGTCGGGAATGGTTTCGCCATCTTCGTCCATGGTGTGGGAAATCACGCCTTTGCTGGCCGTGACCACCGTGGCTTTGGTTTCGGTACTGGTGACCAGGCGATCCAGCCACGGCTCGAAACCAAGACCGTTCTTGATGATGACCTTGGCCTTGAGCAGTGCCTTGGCATCATCCGGGGTGGGTTCATAGGTATGGGCGTCAGCGTCCGGGCCGACCATGTTGCTGATCTGGATATGATCGCCTCCGATCTGGTGGGTGATGTCATCGAGAATACTGAAGCTGGTGACCACCTGGAGTTTGTCCGCAGCGTGGGCCATCGAAAGCGGCAGTAGCAGACTGAACAGCACGAGTATGGCGCGCATCGTGAAACACCTCATTGGGATGAAAGCAAAGGCGGGCGGCGCAACAAGCCGTGCACCGGACCGAACACTACGGACAGCAGATACCCGGCGCCCGCCACCAGCACAATGGCCGGGCCGCTGGGCAGTGAGTAGTAGAACGACAGCAACAACCCCAGCCATACCGACAGGCATCCCAGCACTGCCGATACCGCAATCAATACCGGCAGGCGTCGGCTCCAGAAGCGTGAAGCGATGGCGGGCAGCATCATCAAGCCCACCACCATCAAGGCGCCAATGGCCTGGAAACCGATCACCAGATTCAGCACCACCAGGGTCAGGAACACGCCATGGGCAAGCGGGCCGAGGCGGCTGACAGTCTGCAGGAACAGCGGATCAAGGGTGTCGAGCAGCAGTGGCTTGTAGATCAACGCCATGGCGATCAGGCTGAAACCTGAGACCCAGAGCATGCCGGTGAGGGTGGTTTGATCCACCGCCAGGGCTGAACCGAACAGCAGGTGCAGCAGGTCCAGGCGTTTGCCGGCAAGGCCCAGGATCAGTACGCCGGCAGCGAGGGAAATGGGATAGATGGCGGCGAGGCTGGCGTCTTCGCGCAGGCCGGTGCGACGGGTGATCCACGCGGCCAGGCCGGCCATGCTCAGGCCGGCGCCGAGGCCGCCAATGGTCAGCGCGGGCAGGCTCAGGCCTGCGAACCAGAAGCCCAGGGCGGCGCCGGGCAAGATGCCGTGGGCCACCGCGTCACCGATCAGGCTCATGCGCCGCAGGATCAGAAACACCCCCAGCGGCGCGGTGCTGCAGGCGAGCACCAACCCGCCGATAAGTGCACGGCGCATAAACACGAAGTCATGGAACGGCATCCACAGGTGGGCGCTAAGGTGCATCAGGCCACCTGCATCTGTGGTTGCGGGCGGATCAGCGCTTTGCTGGGGCCGAAGACGCAGCCGGTGTTCTTGATCTGCACCACCTGCTGGGTGTGATAGCGCACAGATGCCAGATCATGACAGACAACGACCAGCGTGCGGCCTTCACCATGCCAGGCGTGGATATGTTGCCAGCACAGGGCCTGGCCGTCCTCGTCGAGGGCGGCGTGGGGTTCGTCAAGCAACAGGATCGGCGCATCGGCCAGGCTCATGCGGGCGAGCAGGGCACGTTGCAGTTCACCTCCGGACAGCGCCATCAACGGCCGATGTTCCAGGCCACTGAGGCACCAGTCGTCCAGTACCGCTTGCAGGCGTTGGCTGCGTTCCTCGCTGGTGTGGCGGGTGCCCCAGAAACCGGCGGCGACCAATTCTTGCAGGCTGATGGGGAACTGGCGATCCAAATGTTGTTGCTGGGGCAGGAATGACAGGCCACCACGGCGTGGGACATCCACGCTGACCTTCCCCGACAGTGGCTTTTGCAGGCCAGCAATGACTTTGAGCAGGCTGCTCTTGCCCGTGCCGTTGGCGCCGATGATGCCGGTGAGGCTGCCTTTTTCCAGCGTCAAATCCAGTGCCGGCGTCAGTGGTTGGCCGGGAGCGCCCCAGCGCAGAGCGTTACAAGTGATCATGCCAGGTCTCTCGTCCAGCGGCTTTCAGCCACGGCATCATGCGCGTGCAGGCTTTCGGCGTGGATCACTTTGAGGTGGAAGGCTTTGACCGCATCCGAGCGTTTCAAGGCGAGGTTCAGGCGGCGAGCGGCATCTTCGCAAAACATCAGGTTCTGCCCGTTAGCCAGGGCGAAGGCTTGTTCGTCCGCACGTTTCACTGCGGTTTGCACAGCGGTGCCGAGGGCGGTTTCGGCAATGTTGATCAAGTCGACTATCGCCAGCTCATTACCTTGTAGGTGAACGTGTAACTGCGCACTGCTGCGCTGGCTATGAGGCGTGGCGACAATCCCATTGGCGCTGCCGAGCCAGGCAAACACGTCTTCGTGCTGCAACGGTGAATTGGCGAAATCCTCCAGAAATTGCTGCTGAATCAACTGCCTGGCGAGGGCGGCAGAACATGGGCAGGTTGAGGAATAAGTAACGTCAATTTTTAGTTCCACGTGGAACATCTGGTTTTCCAAGCGTGCTTCGATGCTCACCGGGTAACTTTTCCAGCCCGCTAGGGGGCTGACCAGCGCCGGGCGCTTAAGCAGCAGATCGGTGTGGATACGCAGGTAAGCGTTATTAGATAAACCTTCATGACTGGCGAGAAATCGAAGCAGTACATTACGCAGAAGTGCAAATGTGAGCGGCTGCTGATCGAGCATTTCCAGAGCCAGGTAAAGGCGTGACATATGAATGCCACGGGCCGTGCCGTCGTCCAGGCTGACGCCGGCATCGGCAGTGGCGGTCAGGCGCTGACCGTCAATCAAAATAGGCAGGGCGATGCCGCACATGCCCACCCAGTCGAGTGGCAGGGCTTGGCGTGAAGCCTGCGCGGCGATATCCGGCAGAGTCAGCGCATTCATAAGCAGGTCCATCGTTGGAAATAATTCGTCATGTTATAGTATAACAATAGCCGCTACGATGAAATTTCTACTCCAGCCTTTGTTCAGTCATGTCGAGCAGGGACGCTCCTTTATCTGCGGTATATGTCATGCACAGACGTCAGCTACTCAACCTGCTGCTGGTCAGCCCCTTGTTCACCTTGCCTTTGGCGGCCTACGCCACGCAGATTCGCAACGCACGCCTGTGGCGCTCGGACGACAAGCTGCGCCTGGTGTTCGACCTTAGCGGCCCGGTGCAATACAAGACCTTTTCCCTGACGGCTCCAGACCGCTTGATCATCGACTTAAGCGGTGCGGGCCTGAGCGGTGACTTCTCCCAACTGGTGTTGAAGAACAGTGGGATCACGTCGATCCGCTCCGGGCATTTTGGTAAGAGCGACACGCGCATCGTGTTGGACCTGGCCGCGCCGATGCAGCTCAACAGTTTCTTGCTGCCGCCCCAGGATGGCCAAGGCCATCGCCTGGTGCTGGACCTGACCAACGCCACTCGCGCCCCCCGTCAAATCGCTGCTGAACCGCCGCCAATAGTGACGCCGGTGGGCAAGGGGCATCCCAAACGCGACATCATCGTGGTGGTCGACCCTGGGCATGGCGGTAAAGACCCGGGTGCTGTCGGTTCCAAGGGCCAGCGCGAAAAGGATGTGGTGCTGTCGATCGCCCAATTGCTGGCTAAACGTTTGAAGCGTGAAAAGGGCTTTGCCGTCAAGCTGGTACGCAACGACGACTTCTTTGTGCCGCTGCGCAAACGCGTGAACATCGCCCGCCAGCACAAGGCCGATATGTTTATCTCGGTGCATGCCGACGCTGCCCCACGGCTTAGCGCATCGGGCGCTTCGGTGTATGCATTGTCTGAGGGCGGTGCCACTTCTGCCACGGCGCGTTTCATGGCCCAGCGCGAAAACGGCGCAGACCTGCTGGGCGCCACCACCTTGCTCAATCTGAAGGACAAGGACCCAATGCTGGCCGGGGTGATCCTGGACATGTCGATGAACGCTACCATCGCCTCCAGCCTGCAATTGGGCAGCTCGGTATTGGGCAGCCTGCAAAGCATCACCAGCCTGCATCAGAAGCGTGTGGAGCAAGCAGGGTTTGCGGTACTCAAGTCACCGGACGTGCCTTCGATCCTGGTGGAAACCGGGTTTATCTCCAATGTTCGCGATGCCCAGCGACTGGTCACCGCACGCCACCAACAGGCGGTGGCGGATGGGCTTTTCGAAGGTTTGAAAAGTTACTTCCAGAAGAACCCACCCATGAACAGCTACATGGCCTGGGTGCAGGAGCAGAACAAGGCCCAAGCCTAACAGCCGGTCATTCGGCTGCAAGTGAACTTGGCACTGGCACCACCTGAGCTGGAAAAGCGGTTGAGGGTGGTCCAGCCCACCCGCCGTGTGTAACCGACCCACGCCTCGCCATCGGATGCCAACCCGGTAAAGAACGTCAGCTGCCCGTAGCGGCTGTTGGTCTGCGCCCAGTAGCGTTTGCCGACCACCTCAAAGCCGCGCAAATAGGTGGTGCTGCCCACGGTCGCCACGCTATAGGCATTGCCCAACGGGTCTACGCACGCCAGCAGGTTGGCGCTGCGCGTGCAGTTGGCCAACGGGCTGGGCGCTTGGGCGAAGGCAGGCCCTGCGGCTGCCATGAGCAGGGCGCACATCAGGTATCTCATCGTATTTCTCGGGCTAAGAAGATGATCAAGCATTGCGCCCTTCGTCGCGTCGAACAAGGGGATTGGCTTATTTGCATTGTTATACTATAACATAAAAACACAGCCTGACCCGTGAACCGCTTCCCATGACCGAACAAGACCTTCTGGCCCAACCGCCTGCCGACTACATGAACGACGCCCAACAACGCTTTTTCCGCGAGCTGCTGCTGGCTCAGCGCAATGAGCTGCAAGCGCGTATTGACGCTGAGTTCCAGGCGCTGCGCGAGCAGGAAACCAATAGCGACCTGGCGGATATCGGCAGTGCCGAAGAACAACGCCAATGGCAACTGCGCTTGCTCGAGCGGGAAAAAAAGCTGTTGGACAAGATCGACGACGCCCTGGAGTTGCTGGCCCGCGGTGAATACGGCTGGTGCCGTGAAACCGGCGAGCCCATTGGCCTGCAACGCCTGCTGCTGCGCCCCACCGCAACCCTGTGCATTGAAGCCAAAGAACGTGAAGAGCTGCGCGAACGCCATAAACGGGCAGTTTGACCGGCCAACCTTGATGAGGAATACCTGATGCCCAATCGTCTCCCCGTGACCGTGTTATCCGGCTTTCTCGGCGCCGGTAAAAGCACGCTGCTCAACTACGTCTTGCGTAACCGCGACAACCTGCGGGTAGCGGTGATCGTCAATGACATGAGCGAAATCAATATCGACGGCAGCGAGGTACAGCGCGACGTCACGCTCAATCGTTCGGAAGAAAAACTGGTGGAGATGAGCAACGGCTGCATCTGCTGCACCTTGCGTGAAGACTTGCTCGAAGAAGTCGGAAAACTCGCCAAGGAAGGTCGGTTTGATTACCTGCTGATCGAATCCACCGGTATTTCCGAGCCTCTGCCCGTGGCCGAAACTTTCACCTTTCGCGATGAAAACGAGCAAAGCCTGGCCGACATTGCGCGGCTGGACACCATGGTCACCGTGGTCGACGGCATGAACTTCCTGCTCGACTACCAGGCCGCCGAAAGCCTGGCTTCACGGGGCGAAACCCTCGGAGAAGAGGATGAGCGTTCCATCACCGACCTGTTGATCGAGCAGATCGAGTTCGCCGACGTCATCCTGATCAGCAAGATCGACCTGATCAGCAGCCGCGAGCGCGAAGAGCTGATGGCCATCCTTGAGCGCCTTAATGCCCAGGCGGAAATCATCCCGATGGTCATGGGCGAAGTGCCGCTGCACAAGATCCTCAACACCGGCCGTTTCGACTTCGAGCGCGCCGCCCAGGCCCCGGGCTGGTTACAGGAATTGCGCGGTGAACATGTGCCGGAAACCGAAGAGTATGGGATCGCCTCCACCGCTTACCGTGCGCGCCGGCCTTTCCACCCACAGCGTTTTTTCGACTTTATCGACCGCCCGTGGGTGAACGGCAAGCTGCTGCGTTCCAAGGGCTTTTTCTGGTTGGCCAGCAAACATCAGGATGCCGGCAGTTGGTCCCAGGCCGGCGGGTTGATGCGTCATGGGTTTGCCGGGCGTTGGTGGCGCTTTGTGCCAAAAAGCCAATGGCCCCAGGACGAAGAAAGCGTCGCGGCGATCATGGGTAACTGGCAATTGAGCACCGGTGACTGCCGGCAGGAACTGGTGTTTATCGGGCAAAACATCGACTTCAACCAGATGCGTGCCGAGCTGGATGCCTGCTTGCTCAATGATGAAGAAATGGCCCTGGACGTCGAAAGCTGGCGCCTGCTGCCTGATCCTTTTGGCCCTTGGTATGAGCAGGTAGCCTGATGCTGGCCCCGGTTATTCCCCTGCGCCCCGTGATCCGCCAGACCCGTGGGGAAACCCCGCTGGCGCTGTCAGATATTCTCGAAGATGGCGTCAACCTGGCGTTGTGGCAGCGCCAACTGCCCCTGCATATCGCCGAATTCGGTGCCTTACTGGTGGCGCTCAATGAGCCGTTGGCCGAGTCCTTGGTGATTGAGCTCGACAACGAAGATGCGGTACCTAACCTGCAGGGTTTGGCGTCCAGTTGTCGTGATCTTGAAGGTTATGACGGTTTTATCGCCGATGTATCGTGGCTGGTCAGCGCATTCGCCTGCCTGCTAGGCGCCAGGCGTATCGGTGTGCGCCTGCGGCTGTTGGACAAGGGCATGTGCCCGCGCTTTCACGTCGACCATGTGCCGGTCCGGCTGATCACCACCTATGCCGGCATCGGCAGCCAATGGTTGCGCGAAGGTGTCATGGACCGGCGCCAATTGAGCCAGGCAGACGCTGAGCCCACCGAGCGCATCGAGCAGCTTCACTGCGGCGAAGTGGCGTTGCTCAAGGGGACGAAATGGCATGGTAACGAAAGGCATGGCCTGATCCACCGTTCACCAGCGCTCCAGGCCGATGAGCGACGGTTGATCCTGACGCTGGATTGGCTGGCATAACCGGGTAGGATCAAGCTCTCCACACGGTCTGAATGATGCTTCCCATGCTGCAGAATATTCCCACCCACGTGATTGCCGGCCCGTTGGGCGCCGGCAAGACCAGCCTGATCCAGCACCTGCTCGCCCAGCGCCCGGCCAACGAGCGCTGGGCAGTGCTGATCAATGAGTTCGGCCAGATCGGCCTGGACGCGGCCTTGCTCACCCAAGACGATGATGGCATCGCCCTCGGTGAAGTGGCCGGGGGCTGCGTGTGCTGTGTGAATGGTGCACCGTTCCAGGTCGGGCTGGGCCGCTTGCTCCGTAAGGCCAAGCCGGATCGGTTGTTTATCGAACCTTCGGGTCTGGGCCATCCGATGCAGTTGCTCAAACAGCTGCGAGAGGCGCCGTGGCAAGGCGTGCTGGCGGTGCAGCCCAGTGTACTAGTGCTGGATGCCCAGGCTTTGGCGACGGGCAAGCCTTTGCCACAGGCACAGCAAGAGGCATTGGCCAGCGCCGGCCTGTTGGTGCTCAACAAGGACGAGGCGCTGGATGCTGCACAACGTCAGGCGATTGAAGCGCAATTACCCAAATGCACGCTCTATTGGACACGCCAGGCGCAATTGTCACTTGAGCGTTTGCCAGGCTTGGATGCGCAAGCCCAAGGCACTGTGGATAACTTCTATGCCCCTGAGGGCCTGGCGCAAATGCCGGCCATGTGGAGTGATCCTGCGTTGCCGATCTGTCTGAGCCAGGGCCAGGAGGGCGGCTGGAGTATCGGTTGGCGTTGGCACCCGAGCCAGCAATTCGAGATCAGCCGCCTGCATCACTGGCTATCAGGCCTCGAATGGCGGCGCGCCAAACTGGTTATCCACAGTGTCGACGGCTGGGTCTCGGCCAACGCTTTGGATAACAGCCCTCTAGCCTGGCGACCCAGCGAATGGCGGCGGGATTCGCGGCTTGAATTGATCTTCAGCGAGCCACAGGACGTAGCGGTATTACAGGCCGCGTTGGCAGCCTGTCGTTACTGACGATTCTTGGTGGCGTGGTCCTGGCGCCATTGGCTCAATTCGATCACCTCGGCGCTGGGCAACGGCTCCTTGGCCTCGAACGGGTAGGGCGCCAGTTCAATCTGCGCACTGTGGGCGCCGAACTGGGTGATGACCCCGGCATGCCGGGTTTCCCCGGTCACGGTGAATTCGAAGGTGTAGACACGTGCCAGGCGCCGCCGGCCATTGGCATCCTTGACGAACCCGATGCGTTTGAGTGCCACCGCACCATCGAGCAGTTCGATATCAAGCTTGGCGCAATGCTGTTTGACCCGCTCCAGCGCGCGCTCACGCAGGCCGTGGTTGTGCCAGACCCAGGCGGCGCCGGTCGCCAGCAGCATCAACACGAAGATGTTTCCCAGGGTCAGCATTCCATGAACTCCAACAAAGTGAGAGCAGCTTAACTGTGTCGCCGGTCTGTCGTACAGGCTGCGTTTAGTCGCATACTGCGCGGCCAGAATTTCAATGGCTTGACGGAAATCTCCCGCATGAAACGCACACCTCATCTGCTTGCGATCCAGTCTCATGTGGTCTTTGGCCACGCCGGAAACAGCGCCGCCGTATTCCCCATGCAGCGGGTCGGGGTGAACGTCTGGCCGCTCAACACGGTGCAATTCTCCAACCACACACAGTATGGACAGTGGGCGGGAGAAGTGTTGGCGCCGCAGCAAATTCCGGCGCTGGTGGAAGGCATTGCCGCGATTGGTGAGTTGGGCAACTGCGATGCGGTGCTGTCAGGCTACCTCGGCAGTGCAGCCCAAGGCCGCGCGATCCTTAGCGGTGTAGCCCGTATCAAGGCGATCAACCCCAAGGCGCTGTACCTGTGTGACCCGGTGATGGGACACCCGGAAAAGGGCTGCATCGTGCCACAGGAGGTCAGCGATTTCCTGCTGGACGAGGCTGCGGCCATGGCGGATTTGCTCTGCCCCAATCAGCTGGAGCTGGACAGTTTTGCCGGGCGCAAGCCGCAGTCGCTGTTCGATTGCCTCGCAATGGCCAAGGCGTTGCTGGCGCGCGGGCCCAAGGCGGTGCTGGTCAAGCACCTGGATTACCCGGGCAAACTCCCTGACGGCTTCGAAATGCTGTTGGTGACCGAAGACGGCAGCTGGCACTTGCGTCGGCCGCTGCTGGCGTTCCCGCGTCAGCCGGTGGGCGTGGGCGACTTGACGTCGGGCCTGTTCCTGGCGCGGGTGCTGCTGGGCGACAGCCTGGTCGCGGCCTTTGAGTTCACCGCCGCGGCAGTGCATGAAGTGCTGCTGGAAACCCAGGCCTGCGCCAGTTATGAACTGGAACTGGTGCGCGCCCAGGATCGCATTGCTCATCCTCGTGTGCGGTTCGAAGCCACACCCATTAGCCTCTAAGTACACAAAAACCAGTGTGGGAGGGTTTACAGGTTTTGAATCAAGGCGCTTCGTCTTTGATTTCCTGGTAACGCTTTTCCAGTTCCTGGCGAATCTGCCGGCGCTGCTGGGCCTGCACAAAGCGGCGCTTGTCCTCGCTGTTCTGCGGCTGCAGGGGCGGTACGGCGGCGGGTTTGCGCTGGTCGTCCACGGCCACCATGGTGAAGAAGCAGCTGTTGGTATGGCGTACCGAGCGCTCGCGGATGTTTTCGGTTACTACCTTGATGCCCACTTCCATCGACGTATTGCCGGTGTAGTTGACCGACGCCAGGAAAGTCACCAACTCACCGACATGGATCGGCTCGCGAAAAATCACCTGGTCCACCGACAGCGTCACCACGTAACGGCCGGCATAACGGCTGGCGCAGGCGTAGGCCACTTCGTCGAGATACTTGAGCAGGGTGCCGCCGTGGACATTGCCTGAGAAGTTGGCCATGTCAGGGGTCATCAATACCGTCATCGACAGCTGGGCGTTTCCGGGTTCCATAGCACACTCACGGGTTGTAGGCATTGGTTGGGGGGCGGGCACCTCTGCGGGTGCTGGAGTCTTTGCTGCGCCATCCCTAACGGGACGCCAGTGGGCGGCTTGCCGTCACGCGCGCGGCGATCTGTTTCCATATATTGCACCGGCTTTTCAGCAGAAGTCGCGGTGTTAACCTTCAAAAGCCCATCTCAGGGCTTTTCTTACGTTCAAGGCAGACTTTTCCTTCCGCTCTTTGCGACCCTACAAAGGCGCGGCCGGAAGTGGGAAAAGCGCCAGTACCCTCAAGGAGCCCCTCGCCATGCACGCCATCAGCTTTATCCAGGACCTGGCCGTGATCATGCTGGTAGCAGGGGTCGTCACCATCCTGTTTCATCGCCTCAAACAGCCGGTGGTGCTGGGCTACATCGTCGCCGGCTTCATTATCGGCCCCCATACCCCGCCGTTTGGCCTGATCCACGACGAAGACACCATCAAGACCCTGGCCGAGCTGGGGGTGATCTTCCTGATGTTCTGCCTGGGCCTGGAGTTCAGCCTGCGCAAGCTGTTCAAGGTGGGGGCTACGGCGTTTATCGCGGCGTTCCTTGAGATCGTCCTGATGATCTGGATCGGCTACGAGATCGGCCGCTGGTTCGATTGGAGCACCATGGACTCGCTGTTTCTCGGCGCGATCCTGGCGATCTCCTCGACCACCATCATCGTCAAGGCCCTCAATGACCTTAAGATGAAAGACCAGCGTTTCGCCCAGCTGATTTTTGGCGTGCTGATCGTCGAGGACATCCTGGGTATCGGCATCATTGCCTTGCTGTCGAGCATCGCCGTCAGTGGCACGGTCAGCTCCGGCGAGGTGTTCTCCACGGTCGGCAAGCTGTCCTTGTTCATGATCGTTGCGCTGGTGATCGGCATTTTGCTGGTGCCGCGCCTGCTGGCTTATGTGGCCAAGTTTGAAAGCAACGAGATGCTGCTGATCACCGTGCTGGGCCTGTGCTTCGGTTTCTGCCTGTTGGTGGTGAAGCTGGAATACAGCATGGTGCTCGGGGCCTTTCTGATTGGCGCGATCATGGCTGAATCCCGTCAATTGATTAAGATCGAGCGCCTGATCGAACCGGTTCGCGACATGTTCAGTGCAATCTTCTTTGTCGCCATTGGCTTGATGATCGACCCGCACATCCTGCTGCAATATGCCTGGCCGATTGCGGTGATCACCGTGGCGGTGGTGCTGGGCAAGATGCTGTCTTGCGGCCTGGGAGCCTTTATCGCCGGCAATGATGGCCGTACTTCGCTGCGGGTCGGCATGGGGCTGTCACAGATTGGCGAGTTTTCTTTCATCATTGCAGCATTGGGGATGACCCTGCAGGTCACCAGCGACTTCCTGTATCCGGTGGCGGTGGCTGTTTCGGCGATTACCACGCTGCTGACCCCCTACCTGATTCGCGGTGCCGACCCGCTGTCATTGAAGATTGCAGCGGTGATGCCCAAGCGTATGAGCCGGGTCTTCGGCATGTATGGGGAGTGGCTGCGCAGCATTCAGCCTCAGGGCGAGGGCGCGATGCTGGCCTCGATGATTCGCAAGATCATCCTGCAAGTCGGGGTCAACCTGGCACTGGTGATCGCGATCTTCTTCGCCGGTAGTTATTTCGCCGCACGCATTGGCGGGTACCTGGAGGGATGGATCAGTGATCCGAGCTGGCAGAAGGCATTGATCTGGGGTGGGGCACTGCTGTTATCGCTGCCTTTCCTGATTGCGGCGTATCGCAAGCTCAAGGCGCTGTCGATGTTGTTGGCAGAGATGAGTGTGAAGCCGGAGATGGCCGGGCGGCATACCCAGCGCGTGCGGCGGGTGATTGCAGAGCTGATCCCCATCTTGTCGCTGCTGGTGATCTTCCTGCTATTGGCAGCCTTGTCGGCCAGCATTCTGCCGACCAACAAGTTGCTGGTGTTGATCGCCGTGGTCACGGCGGCGGTGGCGGCGGTGCTCTGGCGCTGGTTTATCCGTGTGCATACGCGGATGCAGGTGGCTTTGTTGGAAACGTTGGATAACCACAAGGATACGCATTAGGACCGAGCTTGCTCGCGAAGATCGTTAACGATAATGCGGGAAACCTGACACCCATAGGCGCCCTCAGGTTTCTCGCGAGCAAGTTCGACTCCTGCAAAGACCTCAGCTTTCGAGCCAGACGTCCCGCGCCCAGTGCCACACCGATTCCCAGGTTTCTTCGGTAACGAGTTCTTCTTCGCCGGACCACAGCACCACGGTGCCGTCTTCTTCGACGAGATAGTAGTCATCGCCGTCCTGGCAGATCGGGATCATGCTGCGGTCGACGCCGGCATCCCAGGCGTTGGCGGCAACCTCCGGCAGGTAGGTATGGGATTGTGGGTCGGTGACAGTCACCGGCTCCAGGCTGCCGTACACCACATCACTGACGGTCAGCAGGAATTCGCGAAAGACAAACGGGATGTCGATGAACAGTTGTTCTTCGATCTCAACCAGTTGGTCTTCGTCAGGCAGCTCCAAGGGAACCGGGACCGGTTCGTTGGCTTCACGCAATTGTTCGATGATTTCTTCCACGGCCGGGATCCTCTTGCTAGATGGCGCGGTTTATAGGGGCGTTTTATACAGTAGCTCGCTATAAGTGCAACCGTGAAATAGAAAACCCCGGACATGTCCGGGGTTTTTATTAC
This sequence comes from Pseudomonas khavaziana, assembly GCF_036704165.1. NCBI lineage: Bacteria > Pseudomonadati > Pseudomonadota > Gammaproteobacteria > Pseudomonadales > Pseudomonadaceae > Pseudomonas > Pseudomonas khavaziana. The sequence goes on along the minus strand of NZ_CP129946.1, from coordinate 139,352 downwards.
CGCTTGCTCAAACGAGCGGGTTTCAGCCGTTCTGGCGGATACCTGCCACCAGCCATGGCTGGTCCTCGCCCTGGGCACGTTCCATGTTCCAGCTTTCGCTGAACACTTCGCCCTGGTCGAAGCGCGAGGTCTTCGACACGCCGCTGAAGGTCAGGGTGGCGATGGTCTTGTCGGCGCGATCATCCACACCGTCCAGTTGTACGCGCAGGTCGTCGATGTAGGTCGACTGGAACGCGTCACCGATCTCGGCACGTTCGCGCTTGAGGAACTCCAGCAATTGCGGGGTCACGAACTCGGAGATCTTGTCCATTTCGTTAGCGTCCCAGTGTTGTTGCAGGGACTGGAAGTGGCTGCGGGCCGCTTCGACGAAACGCTCTTCGTTGAACCAGGCCGGTGCGTTGATCACCGGACGGGCGGCAGCGGCAGGTGCTGCCGAACCACCGAAGATCGAACCCATGGCAGGCTTCTGCTCGAATACTTCACGCTGCATGGGCGCGCCGGCTGGAGCCAGGTGCTCCTGCTGCTTGCGACGACGGGCGGCGATAAAGCGGAAGATCACGAAGGCAATGACGGCCAGGATCAGGATGTCAAAGATCTGCATGCCCTCGAAGCCGCCGCCCATGAACATGGAGGCGAGCAGGCCACCGGCAGCGATACCGGCCAGGGGGCCCAGCCAGCGCGAAGCACCGCCGGCCTTGGCTGCAGCGCCAGCGGCACCGGCTGCGCCCGCAGTGGCGGCTGCACCGCCGGCACCGGCGGTTGGAGCCATCTGGCTGGTTTGGTGAGTCGGCGCCGCGCCTGAGCTTTTGCCGCCACCGAAGCGTTTGGCGTTGGCGTCGAGACTCATCGTCAAGCCGATGCACAACGCCATGGCGATGCTAAGAAAACGTTTCATAAAGGGAATTCCCATTTGTGGATTGCACGCGCGCCATGTTGCACAGGTGTCGTGACAGTGGCTAGCGGCATAATGTTTCGGGCTTTTGCGTAAGACCGAATCCGAATGGTCTGTAGGACGTATTACAGATATTGGCCCGCGCTTGTTAAAAACAAGAGCGGGCCCGTAACCTGCATGTTGAGCCGCTCTCAGTAGGAGCGAGCTTGCTCGCGAAAACCGTCAACGATAACGCGGGCATTCTGGATGAACGCGTTGTCTGGACGTTCTTCGCGAGCAAGCTCGCTCCTACAGGGGAGGGTGTCAGACCGCTTCGAGCTTTGCATAGCCCATCATCAGCCACTTGCTGCCTTCGGCGAAGTTCACCTGCACCCGCGCCTGGGCACCGGCGCCTTCGAAGTTGAGGATCACGCCCTCGCCGAAGATCGCATGCCTGACCTGCTGGCCCAGGCTGAACGGGGTTTCCGGAATTTCGGAACCGGCGAACATGGTGCTGGAATTTTGCTGCTGTCCACCGCCGAACGGGCGGCTGACGCTGTTGGAAAGGCGCACTTCCTGGATCAGCCCTTTCGGCACTTCACGTACAAAGCGCGACACCTTGTTGTAGGTTTCGCTGCCGTACAGGCGTCGGGTCTCGGCATAGGTCATCACCAGGTTCTGCATCGCCCGGGTAATGCCTACATAAGCCAGGCGGCGTTCTTCCTCGAGGCGGCCGGGTTCTTCCAGGCTCATCTTGTGGGGGAACAGGCCTTCTTCCATGCCCACCAGGAATACGTAGGGGAATTCCAGGCCCTTGGCGCTGTGCAAGGTCATCAGCTGGATGCTGTCTTCGTGCTCATCGGCCTGAGTATCGCCAGCTTCCAGCGACGCGTGGCCCAGGAAGGCGGCGAGCGGCGTCAGCTCTTCGTCGTCCTCGGTGTTTTCGAAGGCGCGGGCGGCACTGACCAGTTCCTCAAGGTTTTCTACCCGGGCCTGGCCTTTCTCGCCTTTTTCCGCTTCGTGATAGGCGATCAGCCCGGACTGCTCGATCACGGTCTGGGTCATCAGGTGCAGGGGCATTTCTGCGCACTTGGCGGCCAGGTTCTCGATCAGCTCGACAAACACACCCAGCGCCCCGGCGGCGCGGCCGGTCAGGCCTTTGTTGGCGATCAGCAAACGCATGGCCTCCCACATCGACACATCGGCATGGCGTGCATGGTCGCGGATCGCTTCGACGGTTTTCTCGCCGATGCCACGGGCCGGGATATTGATCACGCGCTCCAGGGCTGCATCGTTGCCACGGCCTTCCAGCAAGCGCAGGTAGGCCATGGCGTTCTTGATTTCCGCCCGTTCAAAGAAGCGCTGGCCGCCATAGATACGGTAGGGGATGCGTTCGCGCAACAAGGCTTCTTCCAGCACCCGCGATTGGGCGTTGGAGCGGTACAGAATCGCGATATCGCTGCGCGCCAGGCCGGTTTTCAGCGCGCTTTCGATGGTTTCCACCACGTAGCGCGCTTCATCGTGCTCGTTGAACGCCGCGTACAGGTTGATCGCCTCGCCTTCGCCGCCGTCGGTCCACAGCTCTTTGCCCAGGCGCCCGGTGTTGTTGGCGATCAAGGCATTGGCGGCCTTGAGAATCCCGGCGGTGGAGCGGTAGTTCTGCTCCAGGCGAATGGTCACCGCGTCCGGGAAATCTTCGGAGTACTGGTAGATGTTCTCGATTTTCGCGCCGCGCCAGCCGTAGATCGACTGGTCGTCATCGCCCACCACCATCAGGCTGTCGCCGCCCTTGGCCAGCAGGCGCAACCAGGCGTATTGCACGGCGTTGGTGTCTTGGAACTCATCCACCAGGATGTGGCGGAAGCGCTTCTGGTAATGGGCCAGCAAACCGGGGTTGTCGCGCCACAGGTCGAGGGCGCGCAGTAACAGCTCGGAGAAGTCGATCACGCCGGCGCGCAAGCAAGCCGCCTCGTAGGCTTCATAAATGCTGCGCATGGTAGCCAGGAACAAATCGCCGCTGGCCTGGATATGTTGCGGACGCAGGCCCTCGTCCTTCTGGCCATTGATAAACCACTGGGCCTGGCGCGCCGGCCAACGTTGTTCGTCGAGGCCCAGTTCGCGGATCACGCGCTTGACCAGGCGTTGCTGGTCATCGCTGTCGAGAATCTGGAAGGTCTGGCTCAGCCCCGCTTCCTGCCAATGCGCCCGCAACAGGCGGTGTGCCAGGCCGTGGAAGGTGCCCACCCACATGCCGGCCGGGCTGATGCCCATCAACTGCTCGATGCGATGGCGCATCTCGGCAGCGGCCTTGTTGGTGAAGGTCACCGACAGGATGGAGTGCGGGGACGCGTTTTCGACCTGGATCAACCAGGCGATACGGTGCACCAGCACTCGGGTTTTACCGGAGCCAGCACCGGCCAGGACCAACTGACGGCCAACGGGGGCCGCTACGGCCTGGCGTTGGGCATCGTTGAGGGAGTTCAGCAAAAGAGAGAGATCATCGCGCATCGACGCATTCTATGGGCCTAAGGGTGCTCGGGCAAATCCCAATGCCAGATGGTCGACGCAAAACATCCCGCACACTACCGCGCGGGCAAACATTGCGCCGTGAGGGATGACCGGTTGGTCACCGGCCGCAGCCCGCGCCGCGTCTCGCTCAAGCTGTCTGGGCCAAAGGTTTGCGGCCGATCCTGGCGGGGTTTTTATGACCTGGAGCAGTTTGGTGCAGGCGCTTGCTTGTGTATGCTCCGTCGACGTTTCGGGCTCACCATTATAAGAACACCGCCTATGACCCTTAGCACCGACCTGTTCGGCCCCTTGGCGGCGCCAGCGCAGGTCATCCGTAAACACTATGCAACCCAAATGGCGGTCGAGCGTACACGCCTGCTATATCAGGGGTCGCTGCTGCCGACCTTGCTGATGTTGGTCAACGGCCTGGTCTGTGCCTGGTTGCTGTGGAACCCCGAGCAATACCTGCTCGACAGCATTTGGCTGCTTTGGCTACTGGCCCTGGTGGCGATGCGTGTGATTCAGGTGGCAGCCTTTGATTCGGCGATGCCTAGCCGTCAGGCCCAGCCGGTGTGGCGGCGTATGTTCATGCTCGGTTCGGCGGTCAGTGGCTTGACCCTGTCCGTCGCGGCCATCGCCCTGGTACCTGCCGACAGCTTCATGCATCAGGCCTGGGTGTTTGGCCTGATCGGCGCCGCTTCATTGTCGGCCAGCGTGGCCTATGCCGTGAGCCTGTGGGCCTTCCTGTCGTTTGTCTTGCCGTGCCTGGTGCCGGCCATCGTCTATCTGTTCTGGAATGGCACGGCCCAGCAGCAGGGCTGGGGTGTGCTCGGCCTGATCCTGCTGGCGTCCCTGAGCCTGGTGGCCTGGCAGGTCAACCGGCTGATCCAGCGCGGGCTGTTGCGACGATTCCAGAACCAGGCCCTGATCGAGCATTTGCAACAGTCTCAGCAGCGCAGCGAGCAGTTGAACCTGGAGCTGGTGCGCGAAGTCGAGCAGCGCCGCCAGGTTGAACAGGACTTGCGCGAGGCCCAGGTCGGCCTGCAAGACCGCGTGGCGCGACGCAGCCAGGAGCTGGATGCCGCCAGCCTTGCCCTGAATAAAAGCGAAGCGCGCCTGGCCATGGCCCTGCAAGCCAGCGAACTGGGCCTGTGGGATTGGAACCTGCAAACCGACGAAGTCCACCACACCCAACTCAAGGAGCTGTTCGGCCTGGAGCCCGAGTACGTCACGGCGATGCTCAGCCATCTCAAGCCGCGCCTGCACCCCGACGACCTGCCGCTGCTCAAGCGTGCGCTGGTGGAGCATCTCAAAGGCCGTAGCGAGGACTATCAGGTGGAGTACCGGGTGCGCCATGGTGACGGGCATTGGGTGTGGATCCAGGACCGTGGCCGTGCGGTGGAGCGTGCGCCCAACGGCCGCGTGACCCGCATGCTCGGCACGCGCCGCGACATCAGCGCCAGTAAGGCGCTGGAAGAACAGCAACGGCTCGCCTCGACGGTGTTCGAGGCGGCCAGCGAAGGCATCGTGATCCTCGATCCCGAGTACGTGCTGATCGCGGTGAACCAGGCATTCAGCCGTGTCACCGGTTTTGACATCGACGACATGCTTGGCCGCAATGTAGTGGAACTGCCCAGCAGTCGCGATGCGCGCCGCCACTTCCCGGTGATTCGCCAGGCGCTGCTCAGCCACGGTACCTGGCAGGGCGAGTTGGTGGAAACGCGCAAGAACGGTGAGCTCTACCCGCAGTGGCTGCAACTGAACGTAGTGCGCGATGTTCGGGGAAACGTCAGTCATATCGTGGGTTTTTTCGCCGATCTGTCGGCGCGGCGCGAATCCGAGGAGCGTATGCGCTACCTCACTCACTACGATGAACTGACCGGCCTGGCCAACCGCTCGCTGTTTCGCGAACGCCTGCGCGAGGCCCACCAGCGGGTGCGTCAGGGCGGGCGCAGCCTGGCGCTGCTGCATATCAACCTGGACCGCTTCAAGTTGCTCAATGACAGCTTGGGCCATGAAGTGGCCGACCAGTTATTGCAGAAAATGGCCCGGCGTCTGATCAACGCGTTGCCTGAAGCCGACACCATTGCGCGCCTGTCCGGTGACGAGTTTGCCGTGCTCTTCGACGCCTACGGCAACCTGTCGAGCCTGGCACGGGTGGCGACGCGGCTGCTGGCAAAACTGCGTGTACCGGTGACAGTGGAAGGGCATGAGCTGGTGGTCAGCGCCTCAATGGGGGTAAGTCTGCTGCCGGATAATGCGCGGGAAATTTCTGCGCTGGTCAGCCAATCGAATATGGCCATGCAGCACGCCAAGCACTTGGGCGGGAATAATTTCCAGTTTTACACCGACAGTCTGCAAGCCAGCACCCTGGAGCGTTTGCAGCTGGAAAACCACCTGCGTAAAGCCATCGAGGAGCGTCATCTGAGTGTGTTCTACCAGCCTAAACTGTGCCTGGCCACCGGCAAGCTGAATGCCGCCGAGGCGCTGATCCGCTGGGAGCATCCGCAATGGGGCATGGTGCCGCCCGGGGACTTTATCGGCCTGGCCGAAGAAACCGGCTTGATCGTGCCGTTGGGCGAATTCGTGCTGCGCCAGGCGTGTTGGCAGGCTTGCGAGTGGCAGCGCCAGGGGCTCGCGCCGATTCGGGTATCAGTCAACTTGTCGGTGCATCAGTTGCGCCAGGGCAAGCTGGTCAGCCTGGTGCGCCAGGTCCTGGAAGAAACCGGCCTGGACCCGCAATACCTGGAGCTGGAATTGACTGAAAGCCAGTTGCTCGACAGCGTTGAACACATCATCGCCACCTTCCAGCAGTTGCGCGACCTGGGGGTGAAACTGGCCATCGACGACTTTGGCACAGGTTATTCCTCCCTGAGCTACCTCAAGCGCATTCCGGTGGACTACGTGAAGATCGACCAGACCTTTATCCGTGGCCTTGGCCAGGGACGTGAGGATGCGGCGATCACCCGTGCAATCATCGCCATGGCCCATGGGTTGGCGCTCAAGGTCGTGGCCGAAGGCGTGGAAGATCAGCAGCAGCTGGAATTTCTGCGCGGTGAGCAGTGCGACGAAGTGCAAGGTTATTTGATCAGCCAGCCGATGCCGGCTGAAGGGTTGGCGGATTTGTTACGCAAAAATGCAGATTTTTCTTAACGCAGCGTAGGCCGAATATATGGCTACATAGCGCCTGCCCGCTGAAACCAGAGGGGGAGCAGGGCGATTTAGTGATGCATCGAACGGGCAAAACGAGAATTCTTGTAGTATAACTACAAGCTTGCTACATCCCTGGCGCCTGCCAATAACAAGAGTCCTGCCCTTTGAACCTGTTGCAACATATCGCCCAGTCGCGCCACCTGTTACGCAAATCGGAACTCAAGGTTGCCGATCATGTGCTGCTTGATCCTGCGGCCGTGATGCACAGTTCCATGGCCGACCTGGCCCACAGCGTGGGCATCAGTGAGCCGACCATCGTGCGCTTCTGTCGCGCCATTGGCTGCTCCGGGTTCCAGGATTTGAAACTCAAGCTGGCACAGAGCCTGGCGGCTGGTGCGAGCTTTGGTCAGTTTGCGATCCACGAAGACGACTCCGTCGCCGACTACAGCCTGAAAATCTTCGACACCACCTTGCATACCCTGATGGAAGTGCGTGAGAAGCTCGACCCGGTGGAGCTGCAAAAGGCTGTGACCGCCATGTCCCAGGCCCAGCGTGTCGAATTCTATGGCTTTGGTGCCTCGGGCGCGGTGGCGGCCGATGCCCAGCACAAGTTCTTTCGCCTGCTGCTGACGGCTGCCGCCTACAGCGACCCGCACATGCAGGCAATGTCGGCAGTGACCTTGAAGCCCACTGACGTGGCGATCTGTATATCCCAGTCCGGTCGTTCCAAAGATTTGCTGATCACCGCCAACCTGGTGCGTGAGAGCGGCGCTTCGCTGATTACCCTGTGCCCGAGCCAGACGCCATTGGCGGAACTGTCCACGGTGAACCTGGCGATCGATGTGCATGAAGACACCGAAATCTATACGCCGCTGACCTCGCGTATCGCTCATCTGGTGGTGATCGATGTGCTGGCGATGGGTGTGGCCATGGCCCGTGGTCCTAGCCTGGTCAACCACCTCAAGAGCGTGAAGCGCAGCTTGCGCAGCCTGCGGCTGTCGCCCAAATCCGTCAAAGCCCTCGACGACTAAAAAATTGTACACAGTAAAAAATGTGGGAGGGGGCTTGCTCCCGATAGCGGAGTGTCAGTCCTCCATTCATTGACTGACCCACTGCTATCGGGAGCAAGCCCCCTCCCACATTGGAATCTATTGTGTGTCCAGAATCTTCATCAGGCTGTCATCGCCCCGTCATCCCCCGCGTCCACCCTGTACTCCCCCGTACTCGCATTGGGAGACTCCAAATGACCCGGCACTACGAAGACAGCAACAGCACCGTCAAGACCCGTCGTCAGCAGGAAGACCAGCGCCGCATGGCGTTCCGTCGCGCCATCGAAGACCGTTGCGAAGAGCGTCAGTTGCTCCAGAGCATCACGGACTACCCGGAACTTCATTGGCAGGCACCCGTGGCCGCCCAGCGAAACGCTCAGCCAACGCGCTGATCTGCACCCTTTCGCTGCGGATAAAGCCCAGGAACGCATGGGCCACCGGTGACAGGCGTTTAGCCTTGGCCTGCACCAGGCACCAACTGCGGTACAGCGGCAGTTCTTCCACCGGCAGCTCCTTGAGCCCGCCGGTGGCCAGCTCCATGTTGACCGCGTGACGCGTCAGCAGGGCCACGCCCAACCCTGCGCTCACGCATTCGCGCTGTGCCTCGGCCGAGGCCACTTCCACCGTCTGGGTGAAATGCACGCGTTTTTCCTTGAAGTATTCTTCGCAGGCCAGACGCGTACCGGAGCCCGGTTCGCGCAGCAGCAATGTGTAAGGCTCCAGGTCTTGCAGGCGCAACGGCCCTTGCAGGCTCAGGGGGTGGTCGAGGGGCGCCACGGCGACAATCGGGTTGTTGAGAAACGGCAGGAATTCCAGGCCCATGTCCTGGGGCACCATGGACATGATCACCAGATCGTCGCGGTTATCCGAAAGCCGGCGAATGACCTGGGCGCGGTTGACCACAGTCAGGTGCAATTGCACCTCTGGATGTTGGCGCTTGAAGGCGGCAAACAGGTGCGGCACGAAATACTTGGCGCTGGATTCCACCGCCAGTTTCAGCTGGCCCTGCAGCGAGCCCTGCATGTCCGATAGTTGCATGTCGAGGTTTTCCAGGCGCCCGAAGATATCTCGGCTGGCGCGCTGCAAGGCTTCGGCCGCCTCGGTCATGTAAAGTTTTTTGCCAACATAATCGAACAGCGGTTGGCCGATCAGCTCTTCCAATTGACGAATTTGCAGGCTGACCGCGGGTTGCGTCAGGGACATTTCCTCGGCCGCGCGGCTGTAGGAGCGCAGATCGCAGACCTCATGAAAGATCTGCAATTGACGTAATGTCAGTCTCATCAGTGACTTACGCATTATTTACATCCCCTCACTCCTGGCTATCCGGCCAACTATAAGTCTTTGCTTATGCTTGACCCAATAATTATTGATTTTTGTTAATCCCTTGGCAGGCTTAGTGTGTGTCTCGCGACTGTCATGAAACATTTGGTCACGCGCCGACCCAGCTCCATCGGGTCGCAGACGCAGCAATCGGCTCAAGGGAATTTCCAAGTGATAAAAAAGATCCTGATCGCCAACCGTGGTGAAATTGCCGTACGAATCGTACGTGCCTGCGCCGAGATGGGCATTCGCTCGGTCGCGGTCTACTCGGACGCCGACCGCCACGCGTTGCACGTCAAACGTGCCGACGAAGCCCACAGCATTGGCGCCGAGCCCCTGGCCGGCTACCTGAACCCGCGCAAGCTGGTGAACCTGGCGGTGGAAACCGGTTGCGACGCCCTGCACCCCGGCTACGGCTTCCTGTCAGAAAATGCTGAACTGGCGGACATCTGCGCCGAACGCGGGATTAAGTTCATCGGTCCATCGGCCGAAGTCATCCGCCGCATGGGCGACAAGACAGAAGCGCGCCGCAGCATGATCAAGGCCGGTGTGCCGGTCACTCCCGGTACTGAAGGCAACGTTGCGGATATCCACGAAGCGCTTACCGAGGGCGATCGCATTGGTTACCCGGTGATGCTCAAGGCCACCTCCGGTGGTGGCGGGCGCGGTATTCGTCGTTGCAACAGTCGCGAAGAACTTGAACAAGCCTTCCCCCGCGTTATTTCCGAAGCCACCAAGGCGTTCGGTTCGGCGGAAGTGTTTTTGGAAAAATGCATCGTCAATCCCAAGCACATCGAGGCGCAGATCCTCGGTGACAGCTTTGGCAACGTGGTGCATTTGTTCGAGCGTGATTGCTCGATCCAGCGTCGCAACCAGAAACTCATCGAAATTGCTCCAAGCCCCCAGCTGACCCCCGAACAGCGCGCCTATATCGGCGACCTGTCGGTGCGTGCCGCCAAGGCCGTTGGCTACGAGAACGCCGGCACCGTGGAGTTCCTGCTCGCCGAGGGCGAGGTGTACTTCATGGAGATGAACACCCGGGTGCAGGTGGAACACACCATCACCGAAGAAATCACCGGGATCGACATCGTGCGTGAGCAGATCCGCATAGCCTCGGGCCTGCCGCTGTCGGTGAAACAGGAAGATATCCAGCACCGTGGTTTCGCGTTGCAGTTCCGTATCAACGCCGAAGACCCGAAGAACAACTTCCTGCCCAGCTTCGGCAAGATCACCCGTTACTACGCACCCGGCGGCCCCGGCGTACGCACCGACACGGCGATCTACACCGGCTACACCATCCCGCCGTTCTACGACTCCATGTGCCTGAAACTGGTGGTGTGGGCGTTGACCTGGGAAGAAGCCATGGACCGCGGCCTGCGAGCCCTGGATGACATGCGCCTGCAAGGCGTGAAGACCACCGCCGCCTACTACCAGGAAATCCTGCGCAACCCGGAATTCCGCAGCGGCCAGTTCAATACCAGTTTCGTGGAAAGCCACCCTGAGCTGACCAACTACTCGATCAAGCGCAAACCCGAAGAGCTGGCCCTGGCCATCGCCGCCGCCATCGCCGCCCACGCAGGCCTGTGAGGAATATAACAATGAGCAAGAAGATTTTCGTAACCGACACTATCCTGCGCGACGCCCATCAATCGTTGCTCGCAACCCGCATGCGCACTGACGACATGCTGCCGATCTGCGACAAGCTCGACAAAGTCGGCTACTGGTCCCTGGAAGTCTGGGGCGGCGCAACCTTCGACGCCTGCGTGCGCTTCCTTAAGGAAGACCCGTGGGAGCGCCTGCGCAAACTGCGCGCCGCATTGCCCAACACGCGCCTGCAAATGCTGCTGCGCGGCCAGAACCTGCTGGGCTATCGCCACTACAGCGATGACGTGGTAAGGGCTTTCGTGGCCAAGGCGGCGGTTAACGGTATCGACGTGTTCCGTATCTTCGACGCCATGAACGACGTACGTAACCTGCGCGTGGCTATCGAAGCCGTCAAGGCCGCTGGTAAACATGCCCAGGGCACCATCGCCTACACCACCAGCCCGGTGCACACCGTCGAGGCCTTCGTGGCCCAGGCCAAGCAGTTGGAATCCATGGGTTGCGACTCGATCGCGATCAAGGACATGGCCGGGCTGCTGACCCCGTACGCCACCGGCGAGCTGGTCAAGGCGCTGAAAGCCGAACAGAGCCTGCCGATTTTTATCCATTCCCACGACACCGCCGGTTTGGCCGCGATGTGCCAGCTCAAGGCCATCGAAAACGGTGCCGATCATATCGACACCGCCATCTCCAGCTTCGCCTGGGGCACCAGCCACCCGGGTACCGAGTCGATGGTCGCCGCGCTTAAAGGCAGCGAATTCGACACCGGCCTGAATCTGGAGCTGCTGCAGGAGATCGGCCTGTATTTCTACGCCGTGCGCAAGAAATACCATCAGTTCGAAAGCGAATTCACCGCGGTCGACACTCGCGTGCAAGTCAACCAGGTGCCGGGCGGGATGATTTCCAACCTGGCCAATCAGTTGAAAGAGCAGGGCGCCCTCAATCGCATGAGTGAAGTGCTGGCCGAAATCCCCCGTGTGCGTGAAGACCTGGGCTTCCCCCCACTGGTCACCCCGACCTCGCAGATCGTCGGCACCCAAGCGTTCTTCAACGTGCTGGCCGGCGAGCGCTACAAGACCATCACCAACGAAGTGAAGCTCTATTTGCAAGGCGGCTATGGCAAGGCGCCTGGCACCGTGAACGAGAAACTGCGTCGCCAGGCCATCGGCAGCGAAGAAGTGATCGACGTGCGTCCGGCCGATTTGCTCAAGCCGGAAATGACCAAACTGCGCGGCGAAATCGGCGTGTTGGCCAAGTCCGAAGAAGACGTGCTGACCTATGCCATGTTCCCGGACATTGGGCGTAAATTCCTTGAAGAGCGCGACGCGGGCACCCTGGCACCGGAAGTGCTGCTGCCGATTCCGGAAGCCGGCGGTGTGGCCCGTGCCGGTGGCGAAGGTGTGCCGACCGAATTCGTCATCGACGTGCATGGCGAAAGCTACCGCGTCGACATCACCGGCGTGGGGGTGAAGGCCGAAGGCAAGCGCCACTTCTACCTGTCCATCGACGGCATGCCGGAAGAAGTGGTGTTCGAACCGCTCAACGAGTTTGTCAGCAGCGGCGGCAGCAAACGTAAGCACGCCACCGAACCGGGGCATGTGAGCACGGCGATGCCGGGCAATATCGTCGACGTGCTGGTCAAGCAAGGCGATGTGGTCAAGGCCGGCCAGGCCGTGCTGATTACCGAAGCCATGAAGATGGAAACCGAAGTGCAGGCAGCGATTGCCGGCAAGGTGACCGCCGTTCATGTGGCCAAGGGCGACCGGGTCAACCCTGGCGAAATCCTGATCGAGATCGAAGGCTGAGTACAGCCTTCGAGACTAACGTTTAATCCTCGGGGGGGCAGGTGCTCCCCTTTTTTTTGCCCGCTATTGAGCGTTCGGCAGCGCTAGAAGCTCATCTTCCACTGACCCATCAGACCCTGGTCGCGACCGTGGTTGCCGCTTTGGCTGGTATAGGTCAGGCCGATACTGTGTTGGGTCGAGAAGGCCAGGTCCAGACCCGCTTGCAGGTCCAGACTGTCGCGGTCCAAGGCGGTGCCCGTGATGGTGAATGCATCGATCATGGTTGGCGCATGGCGCGAGGATTGGCGGACCTGGCTGTCGACGTCGCCATAGAGATGTTTCCAGCTGGTGCTCAGGTGGGGCGTGAGGCTCATCTTGTTGTCGAACCGATACACCGTCGCCACGCGCAGGCCGAGGGTGCTGTTCAGGTTTCGCTGGGTCTGTGGGCCGACATTCAACGCGGTCAGGCCGCCGCTTTCTTTGAAGCGTTCGCGCTGGTAACGCTGGTAACCGAGGCCAACGAAAGGTTCGACACTGGAGTCGTCATTGCCCAGTTGATAGCCTAATTCAGAGAACAGCGTTTGACTGCTGGCGTTGTAGCTGCCTTTGAGCGACTCCGTGGCATTCAAAAGGCTGACGCTGCGTTTGTTCTGCCCGGCATGGTTGCTGTAGATCGCGCCAAGGCGCAGGGCCAATGGGCCATCCTGGCGCACGGCATAGCCGCCCAGGTGCCAGCTGTCCAAATCGGCGGCAAAACGCTTGGCATCGAAGCGACTGGAGGTCTTAGCGCCCATGACACCCACCCGCCAGGCAGGGTCGATTGCCCAGTCGGCGCCCAGCAACAGGCCTTGGGTATCGTGTTTCAAGCCAGCACTGCCGTGTTGTGAATCAAGGCTGCCGCCATTACCCAGGCCCTGTACCCAGAAGTGGCCTGCGTCGTCAGTAGGCAGTGTGCGCAAGGTGGAGAGCAATTGGCTGCTCAGGTGTTGTGTGCTGCGCTGGGTCGCGGCGGCCAGGTTGGCGTTTTGGCTACCGGCCAATTGTTCAAGAGCCGCGCCGATGCCTCCGGGCTGCTTGCTCAGTTGGTCGAGTTTTTGCTGCATGTCCTTGAGCTCTTCGGCGCTCATTTGGCCGGATTCAACCAGACCAATCAAGGCCGGTTCCAGCACCTTGGCGACCTGTAGACCGTTGTGCGAGGTGGCCTGCTGCGTAAGGAAACCGTCGAAAGGCGGAGGAATGGGCGGGGCCCCGAACCCGGACATGAACTCCCACTGAGCGGGAGCGGCGTCGTAGGGCGACCGGTATTCGATATCGCCGCGCGCGTGCACCGGTTGAAAACTGGCGGCTGCCGCAAGGCTGATGACTATCGCGATTCTTTGGAGTGTAAAGGGCATGAATTCCCAACCTCTGATGAATGAGGCCGGGAATTTAGCGGGGGCGCGGGACGATAAATGTCAGGCCAGTGACCGCTGGCTTGCGGGAGTTGTCTTGGGTGAGATGCGATTAAAAACTCATGGGTTTGAGAGCATTATCAGGCCATGAAATCACTGAGCATGGCCAGGCACGGCGCCACAGGTTCTGAGCTTCAACCGCGGCGCACATAACCCTTGCCGAAATGCCGCTCCATGCGCGCCTGGATCAGCTCCAGGGCCAGTGACATTACCCAGTAAATGATCGCCGCCGTGGTGAGCATCTCGATATAGCGGTAGCTGGAGCGACCATAAGACTGCGCCAGGAACATCACCTCCCATACCCCCATCACCGAAATCAACGACGAATCCTTGAGCATCGAGATGAACTGGTTGGTGGCTGGCGGGATGATGGTACGCATCGCCTGGGGCAAGGTGACGTGCCAGAAGATCGCCCTGTCGCGCATGCCCAAGGCCAGCGCGGCTTCGCGTTGACCGTGGGGAACGCCGAGGATGCCGGCGCGGAAAATTTCACTCAGGTAGGCGCCATAGTTCAGCGACAACGCGATGATTCCGGCGGCGATGGCGCCTGGCACCAGGCCCAGCTGCGGCAGGCCCAGGTAAATCAGCAGGATCTGGATCAGCAGCGGCGTACCACGAAAGAACGAGGCGTAAAAACTGGCAATGCCAAACGCCACTGCGCTTTTCGACAGACGCCCCAGCGCCGTAATAAAGCCCAGCACCGATGACGCAACTATGGCACACAGGCACAGGAACAGTGTCAGCGCCGCACCTTGCAGAAAGCCGTTGGGCGCCAGGTGCAGGCCGACCAGGTTGGGCAGCTTGTCGAGGATGATCGAGAACTTCAGGTCAAAGCTCAGGAAGAAACTGGCAAACAGTGCAAACAGTACCGCCCAGGTCAGGTAAAGCCGTATACGAAAGCTCATTGGCTGATATCGGCGCCGATCCATTTTTGCGACAACTTGCTCAAGGTGCCGTCCTGTTTAAGCTCGGCGAAGACCTCACGCACTTTGCTGTCCCATTGCGCGTCGCCTTTCTCGATGGCTACCGAGTTGGGCTCCGAATACAATGGCGTGCCGGCGAGCTTGAAGCGTTTATCTTGCGTCAGGCGCGGCTGCGCGGTCACCAGGTTGGTAAGGATCGCATCCAGGCGTACGCCCGCACCCAAGCCGAGGTCCTGGAACGCCACGTTGTCGGTGTCGTACGGGGCGATCTGCACATCCTCGAATGGGTAATGCATCTGGGTATCTTCGGCGCCCTCGATCACCAGGTTCTTGTTCAAATAACTTTCGTAGCTGGAGGCACTGGTGAGGCCGACTTTCTTGCCACTCAGGTCTTTGGCTTCGTGGATGCGATCATCCTTGGCGTTGACCACGATCACGGCGGGCGAGGCATAGTATTGCACCGGGAAGTCGAACACCTCGGCACGCGCCTTGCTCGGGGTCATGGAGCAGATACAAATGTCATAGCGCCCGCTCCAGCGGCCGGCGGCGATCACGTCCCACGACGGCGTTTCCAGGCGCAGCTTCACCCCCAGTTTTTGCGCGACGGCCTTGGCCACGTCCACGTCGAAACCGTCGAGCTGATTCTGCTCATTGAGAAATGAAAACGGCGGGTAACTCTCCATCAGCACGCCGACCAACTCTTTTTTCTGCTCGATACGGTCCAGGGTGACGCCGCCAAAGGCTTGGGTGGAAGCGGCCAACATCGTCAGGCCCAGGGCCTGCAGCAGTTTGAATTTCAAAATCGCGCACCTGAATAAAAAAGTGGTTGTTATTAACCGAATGGTACGCATTAAATAGTTATAAGAACGGCTCTCATAGTGAGTTATTTTCATAAGCATATGAGTAAAAAGCATATGGGCGCAGCTAACACAGTAATTCTCGATGGCGGCATGGGCCGTGAACTGCAACGTCGTGGCGCGCCGTTCCGCCAGCCGGAATGGTCGGCCCTGGCCTTGAGCGAAGCGCCGCAAGCGGTGGAGGCCGTGCATGCGGCCTATATCGACAGCGGCGCCAACGTGATTACCAGCAATAGCTATGCGGTGGTGCCGTTTCATATCGGCCAAGAGCGGTTCGCCCAAGAAGGCCAGGCGCTGGCCGCACTGGCCGGTGAGTTGGCACGACGGGCGGTGCAGGCATCCGGCAAAGCGGTACAGGTCGCCGGTTCATTGCCACCGCTGTTTGGCTCTTATCGCCCCGACTTGTTCCAGGCCGAACGGGTCAGTGAGTTGTTGACACCACTGGTGCAAGGCCTGGCGCCTCACGTCGACCTGTGGCTGGCGGAAACCCAGAGCTCAATCGTTGAGGCACGCGCGATTCATGCCGGCTTGCCGCAGGATGGCAAGCCGTTCTGGCTGTCGTTTACCTTGAAAGACGAAGACACCGACGACGTACCACGCCTGCGCTCCGGCGAGCCAGTGACCGAGGCGGCCGAGGCCGCCGCGCAGTTGGGCGTGCAGGTGTTGCTGTTCAATTGCAGTCAGCCGGAAGTGATCGGCGCAGCGATCGATGCGGCGCGTGAAACCTTCGAGCGATTGGGTGCAGCGATTCAGATCGGCGCCTACGCCAACGCCTTCCCGCCGCAACCCAAGGAAGCCACGGCCAACGATGGCCTGGACCCATTGCGCGATGACCTCGACCCGCCAGGTTACCTGCACTGGGCGGCTGACTGGAAGGCGCGTGGCGCTAGCCATTTGGGCGGTTGCTGCGGCATCGGGCCGGAGCATATTGCGGTGCTGGCGCAGCGCCTGATCAACTGATTTACCCATTTCAAAGTGTGGGAGGGGGCAAGCCCCTTCTCACATTAGGTTTTGTATTGGTTGTGAGGCCTAGGTCCGGCATTCGGCCAGGGTTTTCAGCTGGCCCGAGCCGCTCTGGTTCGCCTCCGACAGCCATGCCTCAAACCCTGCGCCTATCTTCGGCCATTCCGAATCGATGATCGAATACCACGCGGTATCCCGGTTCCTGCCCTTGACCACCGTGTGCTGGCGGAACACGCCTTCAAAGCTGAAGCCCAAGCGCTCGGCCGCATACTTGGAGCGGGCGTTGGCGTTGTTGCACTTCCATTCCAGGCGGCGATTGCCCTGCTTGAAGGCGTACTTGGCCAACAGGTACACCGCCTCGGTGCTTTTGGGCGAGCGTTGCATCGGAGCACCGAAGGTGACATGGCCGATCTCGATGCGGCCCTGCTCGGGCACGATCGACATCAGGCTGAGGATGCCTTGGACCTGGCCAGTCGCACGGTCAATCACGCTGAAAAAATACGGGTCGCTATGGGCCGCGTGATTATTCAGCCAGGCATCGAACGCGTTGCGCTCAGGGAAGGGGCCGTAGGGCAAATAGTCCCATAGCTTGGGGTCGGCGCCGGGTCCTTGCAGGGCATTGAACAGGTCATCGCCGTGGCGCGCCGGGTCGAGTTTTTCCAGGCGGATAAAGCGCCCTTCGAGCAGTTCAACCGCGGGGGCCGGGACGCCTTTCCAGTCAGCGAGGGAAGTGGACATGCTGTGCTCCTTAAAGACCTTGGCGAAATTGAATGAAACCTGGGCGTTCGGCGATGCGTTCGTAGAGTTGGATCGCGGTGCTGTTGGTCTCGTGGGTCAGCCAATGCACCTTGCAGCAACCATCGGCCTTGGCGGTGGCATAGACGAATTCGATCAGCTTGCGGCCCACGCCGCTGCCGCGTTGTGACGGAACTACCAGCAAATCCTGCAGGTAACAGGAGTTCTCGATGCTCCAGTTGGAGCGATGGTAGATGAAGTTGACCATGCCTACGGCCTTGCTGTCTTGCCGGGCCAGGGCCGAGTGGGTCGGCTCGCTGGCGTCGATCAAGCGCTGCCAGGTGCTGAGGCTGACGACCTCCGGCAGTTCAGTGTTGTAGAACTGCAAATACGCTTGCCACAGCGCCAGCCAGGCGGACTGATCAGTGGCGGTGACCGGGCGGATGTCGATCGGGCTCATTTTGAAACTCCTTGGGGCATAAAGCGGGCGAGGGTCTGGTCGCGCACGTCGAGGCTGGTGGCCAAGCCCTCGCGAATGCCGTTGATGTCAGCCTGGCTGCGGTTCTGGCCGAGTTTGCGCTTGCCTACCAAACGTTCGATCGGCAGGGCAAAGCCAACAATGGCCTTGAGCATGGTGTCGATGTAGTTGACAGGGGCGTCGCTGACTTTCCACGGCTGCGCACGCTTGCCTTCATGGCGATCAGTCAGCGCAGTCACCACGGCCAACAAGCGCTCGGCGTCGGTAAACGCTTCGGGTTTGCCGTAGGCATGCACGGCGATGTAATTCCAGGTTGGCACCACCTTGCCGTGCTCGGCCTTGGCCGGATAGAACGATGGGCTGATGTAGGCGTCGGCGCCGGCAAAGATCACCAACGCTTCGCTGCCGTCTTGCAGGTCTTTGCACTGGGGATTGGCCTTGGCCAAGTGCCCGTAGAGGGTGCCATGGGGGCCTTCATCGGGGTTGAGCAGCAGGGGCAGGTGGCTGGCTTGCAGGCCTTGCTCACCAAAGGTCACCAATTGCGCCAGGCGGGTGTGCTGGATCAATTGGTGGATTTCAGGCAAATCGTCGAGGGCAAAGGCGCGAGGTGTGTACATGGAAATTTTCCTTGGCGAATGCCTGCATCCTAGGCAGGCTAATGGTTCGTTGTAAGAGCCATCTAGCACCCATTTCATAGGTCCAATATGTCGCTCACCACACCGCCACTGTCATTCAACCCCGCCGGCATTGAGCTGGATCGCCGCCTGGGCCTGACACGCCAACTCTATGAAGCCTTGCGCCAGCGGGTGCTGGATGAGCGACTGGTAAGCGGCACACGATTACCCGCCACCCGCGACTTGGCCGCGGCGTTGTCGATTTCGCGCAACAGCGTAATACGTGCCTATGACCAGCTGTATGCCGAGGGCTTTATCGAAAGTCGAGTCGGAGATGGTACTTACGTCGCTCAGCTACCTATGTCCAAAAAACTATCCACAAAAGTATCCACAGGGTTACCAACAGGCTTATCCCCAACCTTATCCACAAAATGGACGAATTTGCCCGGGCATTTGGACGATGAAGTTATCCACAGCGCAGGTTTGGACCGGGTAAAAAATCACCACCTGCCCCAGCCGCCCTCAGGCCCACCCCGGGCATTTCGTGTGGGAGTGCCGGCCTTCGATCTGTTTCCGTTCGAGGTGTGGGCCAAGCTGAACGCGGGGTTCTGGCGCAAACCAGACCTGCAACTACTGTGCTACGGCGACCCGGCCGGTGATGGTCGTCTGCGCGGGTTGATCGCCGCGTACTTGCGCAGCTCGCGGGGTTTGCAATGCAGCGCTGAACAAATAGTGATCACCAGTGGCGCTCAGCAGGCGATCAGCCTTTGTGCACAGCTGCTGGTGGAGCCGGGGGACAGCGTTGCTGTGGAAAACCCGGGCTATCGCGCGGCGGGCCACGCGTTCGCCTTGGCCGGTGGGCGTCTGCACGGCGTGGCAGTGGACGGCGAGGGCATCGACTGCCAGGCGCTCAATGCCTTGGGCGATTGCCGGGTGGTGTATGTCACGCCTTCCCACCAGTACCCGCTGGGTGTGGTGATGAGCCTGGCGCGTCGCCTGGAACTGCTGGCCTGGGCGCAGCGCACGGGTGGTTGGGTGGTTGAGGATGATTACGACGGTGAGTACCGCTACAGCGGTGCGCCGCTGTCGCCACTGGCAGCCCTGGATCGTAGCGGGCGCGTGCTGTACGTCGGCACCTTCGGCAAGGTGGCTTTCCCGGCCCTGCGCCTGGGTTACCTGGTATTGCCTGCGGCGTTGGTGGACGCCTTCGCCCAACGTCGCGCCGTGGACATGCGTCATTCGGAGGTCAGCACCCAGGCGGTGATGGCCGAGTTCATGGCCGCCGGGCATTTCCAACGGCATATCCGACGCATGCGCCGGGCGGCCCTGAGCCGCCGCAACACCTTGCTCGCCGGCTGGCCGGGCGATCTGCCTGGCCTAGGCCCGCTGCCCAACGTGGCGGCAGGGTTGCACCTCACCGTGAGGCTGGACAGCGTGGCCCGTGAGCAGCAATTGCTGGCCCAGGCGTTGGCCGCTGGGGTCGAGGTCAATGGCCTGAGCAACTATTGGCTGGCAGATTCGATCACCCCCCTCGACCAGCGCGCCGGGTTGGTACTGGGATTCGCCGCTGTGCCGGAGGCGGCGATCACACAAGCGCTGGCGCGATTGCGAGTGGCATGGCAGGGCTGAGATCAATGTTCAAAAAACAGTGACTGGGCCAGTTGCGGACTGATTTCACTGCGGTAAATCTCGATCTGGTCCTTGTCGCTGCTGCCTGTGCGCTGCAATCTGCCGCCGAGCCTGCGCTGGTCGCTGGTCTTGAGGTGCCCGGCGGTAAAATGTTCGACCTCGGCCTGGGGCGATGCGTAGTGAAAATGTGCATACCACAGGGCGGCATTGCTTTGGCTATCGCGGATTTCGTATTCATCCAGGTAGTTCTTGCCTGGGCCCTTCAACGGACGGCGATTGGTCGTCTTGAGGATCTTTACCAGCCCTTGATCATGCAACCACTTTACACGGGCTGCCGTGGGAGGTTGTTGCTTGGTCAGAGTGACTCGCGTCTGGGTACCCAGTTCATAGAGATGTTTGGCGCGGTCATTGAGCTGGCGGTTGAGGGTGGCCGCCGAAGGCCGGTCGCTTTCGGTGAGGTTGAGCCGAGTCAGAGCGGACTCCACTGTCAGCACGGCACGCTCCAGCTGGGCCGCTTGCTGGTGGAACATCTCTTCGATCTCCACCGGGATACGCCCAGGTTTACGCGAGTGAGCCAACAGGCGGCGGGTGGTGGCCGGTTCATCATCCAGCAATTGCTGCCCGGCGTTGAGGCTTATCCCCAGGTCGGCCGGCCGTGGCTCTGACGGGGTAGAGGGAATCTGTTTGTGCTCGACCCAGACCCCTGGGGTTTTTTCGTGGAAGGTGGCAATCACCTTGCCAGTCAGCGTTGCCTTCACATCCACCAGCGTGGCTTCGCTCTCCCTTGGCTCGCCTACCACGATGCCCTTGAAGCGAGTCTTGATAATTTTGCGTCGAGGCGGCTCGGGCGGTTTCGACGGCCCCGGCTTTGGCTCAAGGGCTTTACGCTGACGCAACAGCTGCGCCAGTTCGTGCAAGGCGCGCTGATGAAATTCTTCGATGCGCTGGCGCAGCACTTCCACGGGGTCGCGTTGCAGTTGCTCTGGATAATCGGCGTGCAGGTCCAGCAGGCGATGGTCAACGATGTCGAATTGCTCGGCCAAGCTGTAGAGCGTTTCGATGCGTTCATTCAGGCTGCTGCCTTCGAGCTCGCCGAGGATGTCAATTACGCTCTGCACGTGCAGGTCGGCGGCGTCGATGATATCGCTCAGCTGTGCGCGGACACGGGTCAACACCGCGCTGTTACCGGCTTTGACACACAGATAGCGCATCAGGGTGATGTGCAGCGCCTTCAGGTCGGGGAGCGTGATATTGGGTAAGGCGCGCATTGTCGATTGGATGGCTTCTGCACCATCGAGACCTAGGTTTTCCAGTTCCTTGAAGCGGCCGGCCACGTATTCCAGGCGCATGATCATTTCCAGCGTCTGGGTCGCAATAGTCTCGGCGGTTCGCCTCTCCAGCGAGGCGGGTAATTCGAGCGCATCTAGGGAGCCCAACAAGGCATCGCGGTAAGCGGGCAATTGTTCATTAATGGCGGCTCGCGTCAGCGCCAACTGGTTTTTCAGGAAGCCAATCATCATGCTCTGGTATTCAGGCACATCGTCGATATGGCCCAGGGACCTGAGTTGGCGAATGGGCTCGTCGTACTCCAGCAGGCGTTGATTCACATCTCTGATGAAATTTTCACGGCGTAAGTCAGTGGAGGGTCCAGGCTGTGTGCCGATGGCAGCGAGGGTATCGGACATCTGCTGTTGTCGATCCCGGTCGGTGATTTGGAAACGGTCAATACTTCTGCGCAGTTCTTCAATGCGCGGCGGTTTCTGCTGCCTGGCCGTGCGCAGGCGGTTGCGAAACCCGCCGCCACGCAGGCGCAGGCGGGGATCGACGAACCACTGCCCAGCCCTGTTACTGATCAGCAATGGGCCGGTACGGTTTGGGATGACCGGGTCGATGACAACCACGTTGTCGTTGGCGTCTACCTTGACTTCGAACCAGCGCTCGCCAACTGGCACGAACCATTTGTCGGCGGCGGGATACAGATGGTGGTGGGTACCGGCTTGCTTGTTCTGCTCGCCCAATTCGGCGGGCCGCTCGACATTGAAACTCTCCAGCCACGTGCGCAGGCTCGTGGGGGTGCGGCTGAGTGCGCCGCTGACGTGCAGGGAGCCCTGGTGCGAGGCGAACAGTTCAGTGCTGGGCAAGTCCGGCAGCTGCACCGCGGTGATAGAGGGCGCAGGCCGCGCCGGTGGCTCTATGTTGGTGTTCGACAGCGGCTCCTCGGGCACCTTGGGCTTGAGCGTTTCGTCTGTCGCCGGGGCGGACGGATGACGCAGGGCCACATGCAGCGCCAGGGCCATTCCCAGGTTGAGCCACAGGTCCACCAGTGCGGTCCAGGGCGTGGCTTTGTCTGCGGCATTGACTGCCTGCTCGACCTCTTCCAGGTCATCCATGATCTGCCACATCCATGCCGCGATTCCCACCGTAGGGCCAAGGAACGGCAAGGTCGCATTGAAGATCTGCCAGCCGGCACTGCGAAAGGTCGCCCAGCGTTTCTGTACGTTGGACACCGATTGACGAGTCGCCAGTTCCACCATGGCATTGGCGTTGGCCTTGAAGAGCGAGCCCATTACGTCATTGCCCAGCACTTCGTCGCTCAGGGTAATGGAGCCGCTCATGTAGACCACGGTGGCGGGCTCGACCAGCACGCGGGCAAGTGTCCAGGGCGACGGTACGGCACCGGGAAACACGTACTGTGCGTAGTTGAAACGCGATGCTTCGGGCAACCAGGCCAGCACCGATTCGCGCAGATGCCGATCATGTTTGATCGCATACAGCAGGTTTTGCCGCGAGGGGAATTGGCGCAACATCGGCTCAAGCAGCGGGCGGTACAGTACACACGGGCCCTTGTCGGCGGACCGGGGCTCGATCACGAACATGTTGGTCACCCTGTCCTGCTCGTGCCCGGGGCGCAAGGTGGGAATAAAGGCCAACTGACGGATGACGATTTCCTGCCCGTCGAACTGGCGGTCATGGGCGTCAGGTTGCATTACGGCGGCAACGTAGCGGTAACCAAGCTCATCCAGGCCATAGCGCCCCTGGATTTTCCATTGCAGGGCCAGCATCGGCAACTGCACACGCAGGTGGCTGGCGTAGAGCTGTTGCCGTGCCTGGGATTGCTCCGGGTCTTCGAGCAGCGTGCGCTTGATCAGCGCCGGATAGTGCTCGCCGATATCCAGTTGGGTAATCATGTCCTTGAGGTAGCTGTACGTCAGCCATTCAGGTGCAGGACCGCCGTTATACGCCACGCTGGTCTCGCCGGTGGGCAGCCCGGTGAGATTTTCCAGGGCCAGGTCGATCAGGTTGCGGCGGGTGATGTCGATCTGTCCAGGCACGGCAAAGGTGCCCCAGATGACCGGGCTCTGGATGATGACTTCGACCTTGTCCGGGTTCGGCCTGGTGCTCTGTTTGTCGGCATTGAACCGGCTTTGCAATTGCGCGCGGGCATAGTCGCGTATCGGCGCAATACCGTCTTGGAACAAGCGACCGTGATTGGAGGTATGCACCTGGGCCAAGTCAATGAGGTAACGGCCGTAGGCGGCTGCATCAGCATCACTGGCATCGGCCAGCCAGTCGGGCATTTGCTGGTGGATTTGGTGAACCCGTGACAAGGACTGTCCGCTCAGGTCTTCGAGGGCGGGCAGGGCACGGGTTATGGTCGAAGGTACGCCGGGTTGGCCGAAGGCGGCCCGGCCCTGGGGGTCATCGAGCATGCCGATGGCCTCGATTTGCATGGAGATCAAGGCGCAGGCCAGGCTGTCGAAAAAGTTGTCGGCCGGCTCAATCAGGCGCCATTGCAATATCGTGTCGTGGGGCACCTGGCTCAATTTGGACGGAAGGCTTGCGCCGAACTGCTCCAGTGAGGCGAATTTCTCGTAGCCGTCGACCAGGGAGTAGGCGAGGATCTTGGTTTTTTTCTCGTGCTCGCCGATCAATAGCGTCTTGTCCAACACACCGATATGACGAACCTGACCATCGTGCAGCAAGTCTATATCGATCAGGCAAGCACGGCTCTTGTACGGGTCCTTGGCACTGCGGGTTTCTTTCTGCGCAAAGTGGTACAGCGTTCTGGCCATGGCGCAGTCGTCTGCGTCCCAGCCTTCTACAGTATCCACATCCACGTTCCACACTTTGCGCAGCGAGTTGGCGAGCACTTGCCACCGCGGGCCGTTACTGTTGCTGGACTGGTTCCAGTAGTCGAGCTGTTGTTCCTGAAAGGCGGTAAACAGCAAAGGCGCCAGCTCGTTGATCAAGCGGCCGACCGCATGGATCTTCACCGGCAGGTGCACGGCCTCCCAGGCATCGGGTTGCAGCGAGAGGTAATGCTCGCCGTCGATATAGACCACCGGCCTGGGCGATATAGCCTGATGTGCCAAGACGGAGGTCAGGGACTCGGCTGTACCTCTGGACGAGACGATCAGATCGTCGATGACTCGCCAACGCGGATGGCAGACCATGGCCAGGTCCGGGTCGATATCCAGCTTCGGATACTGCTCGCGCAGGGCGGTGCGCAAGGTGCTGGCCGCGACTTCTCGACTGGTGGGGCCGGTGGTCAGCTGGATGAGCAATTCATCGACTGTGGGCGGTCGGTTGGTTTGCGAAGCGTCCGTGGCGAGGGTGTTGTCGGGCATCTGCAGCTCCTTGGCAAGCGTTGGCCCGAGCGGGCTGCAACGGACCTTGGAAGGCGCAAGGTAATCATTTAGGGCGCGACGAGAACGGTAGATAAGTAAAGGGGGCGAGCACGCTCGCCCCACAGGCGGTCAGGTACCGGACTTGATCTTGGTCCAGGCCCGCGTCCGGGCGCGCTCGGCCTCCCGGCCCAGGGGCTTGAGGGTGTAGAGCGTGGCCATGGCTGCTTCGGTAGGGTACAGATTGGGATTGTTACGGATTGCCGGGGCGACCTGTTCGGTGGCGTCCTTATTGGGGTTGGGGTAGCCGACAAAATCACTGATCGGCGCAATGACGTTCGGCTGCAGCAGGTAGTTGATGAAGGTGTAGGCGTCCTCGGGGTTCTGGGCGCCCTTGGGAACGGCAAGCATGTCGAACCAGATCGGTGCGCCTTCCTTGGGCAGGCGCATGTCCACGGTCACTCCGTTTTTAGCTTCTTTGGCGCGGTTGGCGGCCTGGGAAAAACTGCCGGAATAACCGACGGCCACACAGATGTCGCCGTTGGCGATATCGGCCATGTATTTGGATGAGTGGAAGTAAGTGATGAAGGGGCGGATCTTCATCATCAGCGCTTCGGCCTTGGCGTAGTCCTTGGGATTGTTGCTGTTGGGGTCCAGGCCCAGGTGTTGCAGCGCCAGGGGCAGGATCTCCGAGGGCGAGTCCAGCAAGGCCACGCCGCACTGCTTGAGCTGGCTGAGGTTGGCTTCGTTGAAGATCAGGTCCCAACTGTCCACTGGCGCGCTGTCACCCAATGCTGCCTTGACCTTGGCCGGGTTGAAGCCGATAAGGATGGTGCCGTACATGTAGGGCACGGCAAACTTGTTTCCAGGGTCGTTGGCCTCGATCAGCTTCATCAGCTTGGGGTCCAAATGCTTCCAGTTGGGCAGTTGGTTACGGTCCAGGGGCTGGAACACGCCGGCTTCAATCTGCTTGGCCAAAAACACATTGGACGGCACTACCACGTCATATCCGGAGTTGCCGGTGAGCAGCTTGGCTTCCAGCGCCTCGTTGGTATCGAAGATGTCGTACACCAGCTTGATCTGTGGGTTCTGCGCCTTGAAGTCTTCAAGTGCCTTTGGGGTGATGTAGTCGAACCAGTTGTAGACCTTCAGGGTTTTTTCTTCGGCGTGGGCCGCGCCGCCGAGTACGGCAACACACAGGGCGAATACCTTGAACAGGTTCATTGCACACACTCCTCAAAACCTTCGAGCACATTGACGGCATTGATGCCGATCTCTTCTACGGCGTAGCCGCCTTCCATGACGAACAGCGTGGGTTTGCCCAGGTGCGCAATGCGGGCGCCCATGGCCAGGTAGTCCGGGCTGTCGAGCTTGAATTGTGAAATGGGGTCGTCCTTGAAGGTGTCCACGCCCAGGGACACCACGATCACATCGGCGCCGTAGCGTTCGATCTCCTGGCAGGCTTGTTCCAGCGCCTGGCTCCAGCGCTCCCAGCCTGAACCCGCCGGCAGCGGATAGTTGAAGTTCAAGCCAACCCCGGCGCCTTCCCCCAGCTCGTCGGCATAGCCGAGGAAGAACGGGAATTCCGCCTCCGGGTGCCCATGGATCGAGGCGAACAGCACGTCGCTGCGGGTGTAGAAAATCGATTGGGTGCCGTTGCCGTGGTGGTAATCCACATCGAGGATCGCGACCTTCGTATGGCCCTGGTCGAGAAACGCCTGGGTGGCAATGGCCGCATTGTTGAGGTAGCAATAGCCGCCCATCAAGTCGCTGGCAGCGTGATGGCCCGGTGGCCGACACAGGGCAAAGGCCGAACGCGCACCTTGCTGGATCGCCTCTTGTGCAGTGAGCGCAACCTGGGCGGCACTGTACGCAGCTTGCCAGGTGCCGGCAGTAATCGGTGCGCCGCCGTCGAAACTGTAATAACCCAACTGGCCGTGCAGGCTGGTGGGTAACACCCGGCGCAAGGTGCGCGCAGGCCAGGTGTAGGGCAACAGGTCACCGTCCTGGCCGAACTCGGTCCAGCGTTGCCAGGCGCCTTTGAAAAAATCCAGGTACTCGCGGCTGTGAATGCGTTGCAGCGGCGCCAGGCCGAAGTCCTGCGGCGCCTGCACCGGGCCCAGTTCGCGGTCCTTGACCCGTTGCAGTACGTGGTCGGCTCGCGAGGGCATTTCGAAACAGGGCATCAGCTGCCCATCCATCAGTTCACAACGGCCGTGGTGCAGATGGTGATCGTCCGAGTAGATCGTCAGCATTGTGTTGTTCTCCGCAGGCTGGGTGCAATGCTTGCAGTGTTGCGGCGAGCGGGGCGGTGGAGAACGGCAGGAGCGGCCAAAAGGGGATGAATAGGGCCAATGTTTATGTCCGTTATTCGCCCCCGGTTACGGCCTGAATTGACTGGGCGCCACGCCGCTCCAGCGCACGAAGGCATGTCGGAAACTCGCGGTTTCACTGAAGCCCAGTTGCTCGGCAATCCGGTGGATCGGCAGTTCATCGGCGCCAAGCAGCTGCTTGGCGCGTTCGAAGCGCAGTTCGTCCAACAGCTCCTGATAGCTGCAACCGAGCTCATGCAGGTGGCGGCGCAAGGTGCGCGAGGAACAGTTCATTTGCGCCGCCAACCCATCAACCCCAGGCGCGGCGTCCAACTGTGCACCGAGCAGATGGCGAACCCGGCCCAGCCAGGCCTGGCGCCCGGTGAACTCGGTATTCTGTTTGCGGCAACGCTCGGCCATGGCGCGATGGGTAATGACATCGGCCAGCGGTAGGGGTTGTTCGAGCCAGCGCCGGTCGAATGCAAAGGCGTTGGCCTGGGCGGAAAACTGCAACGAGCAGGCGAAATGCTCGGCATATCGTGCCTGGTAAGCGGGGCTTGGGTAGGCAAAGCGGGCGCCCAGCAACGGCAGGGGCTGGCCGAGTAGATCGGCGCAGATGACTTTCAGCGAAACCAGGCAAAACTCCACGTTGAATTGGGTCAGGGCTGGGTCCTCGCGGTAACCGCCAGCGGTCAACCAGATGCGTTGGCCGTCCGGCTCCAGGCTCAGCTCAAAAAGTGTTCCCAATAGCGCCGGGTAGCGCAGGGCCAGTTGCAAGGCGTCACCGAAGGTGGCACTGGTGAGCAAGGCATAACCGAGCATGCCGTAGGACGACACGTGCATGCGCTGCCCCAATTCCAGGCCCACGTCCTGGCGCAAGGCAACGGCATTGGCACACACGCGCATTTCTTGGTGGGTGGTGATATGAGTGTCGGCGCGTGCCAGGTCGGCTTCGCAAATACCGCTGCCGGCCAGCAGAATGTCATAGCTCACGCCTTCGGCCTTGAAGGTGTCCAGCACCCGCGAGACCGCATTGAGGGTAGTCAGGTGTGAATGCAGCATGGTGGGTTCCAGCCTGGGTTTAACAGGCTGGAGCAAGTTATGTGCCGTGGTCGATCAATTGCGCTCGGGTGGGAAGAAAACGCGCTTGGCCTGGGCCAGGTTAATGGTGCTGCGATAGAAATCGACCTGTTGCTGTGCGTTGAGCCCTTGAACGTCATCGGCCGCCTTGCCTTGCGCTTGCTCTTGCGGGGTCTTCAAGCGAGCGGAGAGAAAGCGGTCGAGCGGGGCATCGGAGGTCGAGTAATGGAAGTGGGCATACCAAAGCACGGTTTGCGTGGACTCATCGGTCAGGGTGTATTCGTCCAGATAATCCTTGGTAGCGCTTTTGAGGCGGCGTCGTTTGGCTGGTTTCTTGATGGTGACCAAGTTGCGGCTGGTAAGCCATTCAACCCTTGAGAACGTGGGTGGCCGTTGCTTGATCATTGTCTGCACCTGCTCGTTGGCCTGCTGGTAAAGGGCTTGCGCGGCATCATTGAGTTTTTTGCCCAATGCGGCGGCGGCGGGCTGCTCGCTTTCCGTGGCGTTGACCTGGGTCAGCGCTTCTTCGATAGCCTTTGCGGCGAGTTCCAGCAGCTGCGCATGTTGATGAAACATATGTTCGATGCCGATCGGGGTGCGGGACGGCTTGCCGGTTTGCGCCGTGGCTCGGGCCTGGAACGCCGGTAGTTGGTCGATCAGCGACTGGCCATGGGCAACGCTGGCTTCGATCGTTGGGGCTGCAGATACGGGCGGGGGAGTGCCAGGCGATAGGTGCTCGACCCAGACACCCGGGGTTTTTTCATGAAAAGTGGCGATGAGTTTATGGGTCAACGGCGACTTGATGTCGACAAGGTCAGTCTCAAGCCCTACCGCAGTCAGGCGTGGCTCGCCGATTAACGTGCCGTTGAAGCGGGTATGGATAAATTTTTTCATCGGCCTTGGCGGTGTCGGCGGCGGTGTCGGCCGGATGCGGGCATCCGCTTGTTCAAAGTGCAGGGGCGCCAGTGCGGCCTTGGCTCGATTGGCAAATGTGCTCAGCATCGTCCGCAGGTTTTCAATGGGCGTATCGAGGGCTTGTTCGGGGTAGTCATCGGAGAAATCCTGCAGGTGTTCGTCAATCAGCTGGAACTGCTCCACCAGGCTCGCCAGGGTTTCAATGCGCTCGTCCAGGCGTGATTTGCTGCGCTCTTTCAGGGCGTCCTGCAAGGTCTCCACCGCAATATCTGCTGTGTCGACAATCTTGCCGATCAGGCTCCAGGCGTCAGGCTCGGTGGTGATTGATTGCGGCTCCAGGCACAGGTTTCGCGCCAGCGTCACTTGCAGGGCCCGCAGATGATCGCTGGTATAGAGCGGCAGTTTGGCTTTGGCTGCTCGAATCAGCTGTGTGCCCGCCCGGGCCAGTTCGCGTAATTCGGTGAAGCGCGTCTGGGTGTAATCCAGGCGCTTGATCATGTCACCGCACAGGTCTGTCATCAGCTGCGCGTCAGTGATGCGGTTGGCCTGGGCCGACGTCGAGGGGGTTTCGATCTGGTCCAGCACCGTTTTGAGTTGCGGGGTGAAACGGATTTGCAGCTCCCGGATGCCTGCCTCGTTGAGGTCCAGTTGCGCCTTCACATAACCGAGGGCCTTTTGCTGGAAATCAGGAACTTGGGTGAAGACGTTCAAGGTCATCAAGTGTTGGCGTACCTCTTCGTATTCCAGGCTGTGGCTGTCGAGTTTGTTCATGTAGGCCTGGCGTTTGGACTGGGTTGAGCTGCCAGAGGCATCCTGCATCGCCTGGAACGCCTGTTGCAGGTCCCGTTGTGCCGCTTTCTTGGTTTGCTCGAAAGTCTTCAGCCTGGTAATCAGCTTCTCGGATTCGGCCTTTGCTTTGTCTGCCGCCTTTTTCTGCTTGCCTTTGCGCCCGCCGCCAGCCAGGCGCAGACGGGCGTCGATAAACCACTCGCCCCGGGCGTTGTGAATAAGCGGCAGGCCCGTGCGGCTGGTCTGCTTGGGATCGACAATGACCAAGGTTTCATCACCGACCAGTTTGACCTCGAACCAGCGTGTGCCCACCGGCGCGTAGTAATGCTGTTCAAGCCGGTAAAGATGTTGGTATGGGCCTTCATCGCTGATGGCGCTTGCCAGGCCCTTGGGTTTTTCGATTTTGAAACTGTCCAGTACCGTCGCCAGGCTGCTGGTTGTGCGTGTGAGTGCGCCTTGGGTGTTGAGTGGCAGGTCATGATCGGCAGGCGGCTGCTCCGTGGTGCGGGTGGAGAGCTGTTCCACGCTGATCGAGGTTTCAGCGCCGACGCGGGGTGTTTCAGCCTCGACCTTGGCAGCACCGGAGCCAGGGCGGGCGCCGGTGGCCACATGCAAGGTGACAGCCATGCCCAGGTTAAGCAGTACATCGGTGAGCGCCGACCATTGCGCCTGTTGCTCACCGTGTTTGTGGGCCTCGACGAAGGTTTGCACCTGGTCGAGGATCTGCCAGATCCAGGCACCGGTATTCGCGACACGGCCCATGAAGGGCAACGCTGCATTGAAGAGCAACCAACCGGCCTGCTTGAGCGTGGCCCAGCGGTTTTCCGCGTTGGACACCGATTGGCGGTCCGCCAGTTCCACCAGTGCCTTGGCGTTGGCATCAAACAGGCTGGTGAACAGGTCACCGTTGAGGGTTTGCTGGCCCAGGCTCATGGGGCCGCTGTAAGTCCATAGCTTGTCCGGTTCCACGAGGAAGTCGGCCACCGCCCAGGGTGACGGCAAGTCACCTGGAAATACATAGTTGGAGTAGTCGGTACGCACGGCGTCGGGCAGCCAGGCGACCACCGAGTCGCGCAGAGTCGGGGATTGTGCGATGGCATACAGCAGGTTCGCCGGTGACGGGTATTGCAACAGCACGGCTTCAAACAGCGGGCGATATAACAGGCAGGGTCCGGTTTCGGGATTTTGCGGGCCGATGATGTACATGTTGCTCACCACATCCTGCTCGTTGCTCTGCCGGCGCTTGGGTACCAAGGCCAGGGGGCGGATGACGATGGCTTGCCCATCGACATAACGGTCGGCGGTTTCTGCCTGCAGGGCGGCCGCCACATAGCGATAGCCACGCTCATCGATTCCACCTTCCTGGCGTATCTTGTGCTGCAAGGCCAGTAGCGGCAGCTGGATGCGCAAGTGCTGGGTGTACAGGGTTTTGCGCCGCGCCGACTCTGCGGTGTCATCAATCAACTTGCTGCGTATCAGCGCCGGGTAGGCACTGCCGATATCGACTTTGGTGATAAGGGATTTCACATAGTCGACGGTCAGCCACTGAGGCAGGGCCTTGCGCGTCTGCATGCGCAGGCTTTGATTACCCACCGGCAGCGCGATCAGGTTTTGCAGGGCCAGTTCAACCAGGCTGAAGGTGCTGGTTTCGATCTGCCCCGGTACCGCGAATGTGCCCCACACCACCTGGCTTTGCACCTGGATGGTCAGGGTGTCGAGTGCCATGTGCGCAGCCTCGGGGTGCTCTTTGATGATCTGCCCCTTGAGCGTGTCACGGGTGTACTGTTGGATGGCGGGAATGTCGTCCTGGTAGGTCTTGCCCTCGTTCTGGCTGTGCAGCGCCGCCAGGTCCTTGAGGTGCCGCGAATAAAAGCCCCGATCTGATGCAGAGGCCTGGGCGAGCCAGTCCGGCAGCACTTGTCGATACCAGCCAAGGTCCGGGCCCTTTGGGCTGACCTGCAAGGTTGTTCCCGTCAGTACGCTCAAGGGTGGTTTCTTCGATGTGGCCGATGTGTCGATGCCAACGGTGGTGAAGGCGTCGATTTGCAGGGTGATCAGGGAGAAGGCCAGCTGCTCGAAAAAGTTGCCGACGGGTTCATACAGGCGCCACTGCAAACGCTCATAGGTAATTGGCTGATACACCAGCGTCGTCAGGTACTCGCCCAATTGGTCCTGGGTAGTGAATTTTTTGTAGCCGTCGAAAGACTGGCAAAGGATGACGTCTTGTCCCTCGGACTGCCCCAACAGTACGGCTATAAATACTTGCGGGGTGTGGCTGGGCTTGCCATCGCTGACCAGATCGACGTCGACCAGGCAGGCCTGGAACTTGCCGCCAGAGCTGCGGCTCGCCGGGTCGGGCGAGTGGTACAAACGGCGGGCCAGCGCACAGTCATCGTCGGTCCAGCCGTCCACCTGCTGTACATTCCAGGTGTTGCGCAATGTGTTGGACAGTTCGTGCCAGTGCGGGCCATTGCCGTTGCTGATGTTCCAGTAATTCACCAGCTGTTCCTTGAGCGCCTCGAACACCACAGGCGCCAGGACATTGATGACGTTAGCGATTTCGACGATGCGCACCGGCAAATGCACCGCCGGTTCGGTGAGTGGCAGGGGGGTGAGAAAATGCTCGCCTTCGATGCACAAGGTCGGTGTCTTGAGCACTGCCTGCCTGGCCAGCAGGGTGCTGAGGGTTTGATAGTGCGGGGGGCTGGAGATGATCTTGTCGTCGACCAGCTCCCACACCGGCGTACCCAGCAGGGTGGTGTCCGGATTGATGTGCAGGTCGGGGTATTTTTCTTCCAGGGATTCGCGCAGCAGTTGGCCGGCCACCTCGGTGATCGAGGGGCCGACACACAGCTGGGTGATCAGTTTAAGAGGTAGGTCTTCGGGTTTGGCAGCCTGCGCGGTGGCGCTTGAAGTGGTCATGGTACATCCCTGTCTTGCCGATGGATGGGAACAACCGGAGGGTCAGTCCCGGGGTTTCCATGCTAGAAAGGCGCAAGACAGGGCAGGGGGTAGTTATCTAGGGAGGGCCTCGGTTCCCAGATCCAGCTCCACCAGGCGGCGGATCTCGTCGTTGGCCAGGCCGGCACCGAGCAGGGCGTGGAGCTTGCCGAACGCCGCTTCACGGGTCATGCCAGCACCCGACAGCACACCCGCGTCGCGCAAGCGGCTACCGGCTTCGTAGACATCCAGTTCCACACCGCCTTCATGGCACTGGGTAATGGCGACCACCACCACATCTCGGGCCTGTGCGCGCTTGAGGCTGGCGAGGAACTCGGGGTTGTCGCTGGGCCCGGTGCCGCTGCCATAGCACTCCAGGATCAGCGCCTGTACCCCGCTGTCGACCAGGCTGTCCACCAGCGCGGCACGCATGCCAGGCACCAGCGGTAATACGCCTACATCTGCCATGGTCTTGGGCTGGCGATAATCCAGCGCGGCCGGCAGTGATTCGGCGCGGGGCTGGTTGCCCATGCGCTGCAAGGCTGCAAACGGATGGCGGCCGAAGCTGCGTACCTTGGCGCAACGGGTCGGCGGTAGCAGTTGGCCGTGGAAATACAGCTGCAC
Organism: Pseudomonas khavaziana; assembly: GCF_036704165.1. Lineage (NCBI taxonomy): Bacteria > Pseudomonadati > Pseudomonadota > Gammaproteobacteria > Pseudomonadales > Pseudomonadaceae > Pseudomonas > Pseudomonas khavaziana. The sequence goes on along the minus strand of NZ_CP129946.1, from coordinate 106,130 downwards.
TCCGGATGCCAAGCCTTCGCCCAACGCGGTCAAGGCGCCGCTGACGTTTTCCCAGGCATCGCTGTCCGGCACGCCGGCGGGCAACATCGAACCGGTAAACAGCACTGGTGCGGGCAGGCCCAGCAGTTGGAAACTCATGGCTGCCGCGCTGTAGGCCAGGGTGTCGGTGCCGTGCAGGATCAGTACGGCATCGCAGCCCTCGTCCACCGCTTCAACCACGGCGCTGCGCAGACGCTGCCAATAGGCCGGGGTCATGTTGGCGCTATCGATCAGCGGTGACATCTCGCGAAAGCGCCAGGCGGGTATCGACTGATTGGCAAGCTGCTCGCGCATGCGCGCTTCAAAACCCGATGCCGGGGCCAGGCCGTTGGCGCTGGCCTGCATGCCGATGGTGCCACCGGTGTAGAGCACCATCACGTTGTTAGCTGAATGCATTGAAGAATCTCCTGAACGAAAAACGCCGCCGGGCCCAGAGCATGCCCAAGGCCGGGCGGCGTGTCATCTATCTACGCTTAGCGTTGCGCAGGGGCGGTTGATTCAGCAGTGGCTTGCACGGCAGGCTCCGGTTTTACCGGGTTGGCCGGCCACGCCTTGCGGTCCAGGTCCAGGTCAGGGAACTGGCTGGAGTCGAACACCGGGGTCTTGATACCCGCCGCGCGCTGGTTGTCGTAGTCGTTGAGGATGCGCATGGCAATCTTGAACAGGAACGCCAGGGCGAACAGGTTGACGAAGGCCAGCATGGTCATGGTGATGTCGGCGAAGGCGAACACGGTGCTCAGGTTCTCGATGGAACCCCAGAAGATCAGCACCAGCACCAAGGCGCGATAACCCATCAGCACTTTGCGGTTGTTGCCGACCAGAAAGCGCAGGTTGCTCTCGCCCAGGTAGTAGTTGTACATGATCGAGGTGAACACGAACAACGCCAGGGCCACCGAGATGAACATGCGGCCCCAGTCGCCGACCACCGCCGCCAGGGAGTTCTGGGTCAGGGCAATGCCGTCGCCTTCAAAGCCCGGGGTGTAGAAACCGGAGAGCAGGATCAGCAACGCGGTGCAGGTGCAGATGATGAACGTGTCGAGGAACACGCTGAACGCTTGCACCACACCTTGGGCAATCGGGTGTTCCACCGAGGCGACTGCCGCCACGTTAGGCGCACTGCCCAAGCCGGCTTCGTTGGCGAATACGCCGCGCTTCACACCCATGATGATTGCGCTGCCGACCAGGCCACCGAAGGCTTGGTCGAGGCCGAAGGCGCTCTTGACGATGGTCGCGAGCATGGCGGGTACGTGGTCGAATTGCAGCACGATCACGTACAGGGTCACGGCGATGTAGACCAGGGTCTTGACCGGCACCAGCAGGTCGGCGATCGAGGCGATACGCTTGATCCCGCCAATGAACACCAGGCCCAGCAACACCGCCAGTGCAAGGCCGGTGTAAGTGGTGTCGAGGCCGAAGGCATTGTTCAGCGAGTGGGTCACGGCGTGGGCTTGCAGGCCGTTGAAGGCAAAACCGAAGGTCACCAGCAGCAGGAACGCCATGACCATGCCCAGCCAGCGTTTGTGCAGGCCATGCTGGATGTAATACGCCGGGCCGCCACGGTAGGTGCCTTCGGCGTCGGTGCGCTTGTACAGCTGGCCAAGGGAGCACTCGATGAAGCTCGAGGACATGCCCACCAGTGCGGTGACCCACATCCAGAACACGGCGCCCGGGCCACCCAGGGTCACGGCAATACCTACGCCTGCAATGTTACCGGCACCCACGCGGCCCGCCAGGCTGAGCATCAGCGCCTGGAACGAGCTGAGTTGGCCGGCACTGCTCTTGAGGCTGTCTTTAAACACCGAGAACATGTGGAAAAAGTGACGCAGTTGAACGAAACGCGAGCGGATCGTGAAATAACCGCCGAGCCCGACTATGAGCACGATCAGTACTTTCCCTGAGAGGAAGTCGTTGATGACTTCGAGCATGGAGTGTTCCTCGCTGATTTTTCTGATGGCAAACGCAGGACGGTCCGACACGTCGTATGGCACCAGGCAGTGCACGACCGTTCGACCCCAATCCTTTTGCGGGTGTTGTTATTCATGCGGTGTCGCGTGGTACCCGGGCCTCGTTACCGATGGCCGCAGACGCGAGAGGGGCGGCACTATACCTAGGCGAGACTGATCCGTCTGCACGGGCTGATTAAAGGTTTGTAGGAGCGAGCTTGCTCGCGAAGGTCGTTAACGATGAAGTTGGCTGTCTGGATGATTGCGGTCTCCTTACGTTTTTCGCGAGCAAGCTCGCTCCTACAAGCAAAAAAAAGGGCCTGAAGAACGAGCCTTCAGGCCCTCAAAAGGTGAGAGGTGTCTAGTCCCTCAACCTGGTGAGCGGTGCAACAAACGCTTAGGCCTTCAACGGAACCAGGCGTGGGGCAATCATGTTTTCGGGGCGCAGGATGTCGTCGAGCATGGCGTCGTCGAGCAAGCCTTCTTCACGCACCAGTTCCAGCACGCCGCGGCCGCTTTCAAGGGCGATACGCGCGATGCGGGTGGCATTTTCATAGCCGATGTACGGGTTCAGCGCTGTGACCAGGCCGATGGAGTGCTCCACCAGTTCGCGGCAGCGGGCTTCGTTGGCGGTGATGCCGACGATGCAGTGCTCGCGCAGCATGTCCATGGCGCGTTGCAGCAGGCGGATCGAGTCGAAGATCTTGAAGGCGATCAGCGGCTCCATCACGTTCAGTTGCAGTTGGCCGCCTTCGGCTGCCATGGTCAGGGCCAGGTCGTTGCCGATGACTTGGAATGCAACCTGGTTAACGGCTTCCGGGATCACCGGGTTGACCTTGCCGGGCATGATCGAGCTGCCTGGCTGGCGCGCCGGCAGGTTGATCTCGTTGATGCCGGTACGCGGGCCGCTGGACAGCAGGCGCAGGTCGTTGCAGATCTTCGACAGCTTCACGGCAGTACGCTTGAGCATGCCGGAGAACAGCACGAAGGCGCCCATGTCGGAGGTGGCTTCGATCAGGTCGGCTGCCGGCACCAGCGGCTGGCCGCTGATGGTCGCCAGGCGTTGTACGGCGAGGGCCTGGTAGCGCGGGTCGGCGTTGATGCCGGTACCGATGGCGGTGCCGCCCAGGTTGACTTCGGTGAGCAGCTCCGGCGCCAGGGTTTTCAGGCGCGCCAGGTCTTCACCCAGGGTGGTGGCGAAGGCGCGGAATTCCTGGCCGAGGGTCATCGGCACGGCGTCTTGCAATTGGGTGCGACCCATTTTCAGCACGTGGCTGAACTCGGCGCCTTTGGCGGCGAACGCCTGGATCAGGCTATCGAGGCTGGCCAGCAGAGCGTCATGGCCCAACAGCAGACCCAGGCGGATCGCAGTCGGGTAGGCGTCGTTGGTCGACTGCGCCATGTTCACGTCGTTGTTGGGGTGCAGGTACTGGTATTCGCCCTTCTGGTGACCCATGGCCTCCAACGCGATGTTGGCGATGACTTCGTTGGCATTCATGTTGGTTGAAGTGCCGGCGCCGCCTTGAATCATGTCCACCACGAATTCTTCGTGGAAGTCGCCGCGGATCAGGCGGGCACAAGCTTCGCTGATGGCAGCGTGCTTGGCATCGCTGAGCTGGCCCAGTTCGCGGTTGGCGTCCGCCGCTGCTTGCTTGACCATCGCCAGGCCGACCACCAATTTCGGGTAATGCGAAATCGGAACGCCCGAGAGGCGGAAATTATTCACCGCTCGCAGGGTCTGGATGCCGTAATACGCTTGAGCCGGTACTTCGAGTACGCCAAGCAGGTCTTTTTCTGTACGGAAAGATGCAGCGGAGGACATGACGGAAATCATCTCGATATGGACCCGGAACTGGCCGGAACGCTGCGAATGCTAGGCTTGTAGAACTTTTTGGGCCAATGCTGTTAAACACTGGCCTATGCACAAACGGCATAATGTGGATGTGACCCAGCTATGATGGCGGGCGTGTGTGCCAAAATGGTGCATACCCTTGGGAGGAAGTGATGAACCTTGAGAGCAAATGGCTGGAAGACTTCAGCGCCCTGGCGGCCACTCGCAGTTTTTCCCAGGCTGCGGAACGGCGCTTTGTCACCCAGCCGGCGTTCAGTCGCCGTATCCGTAGCCTTGAGGCCGCGTTGGGCCTGACCCTGGTCAACCGCTCACGCACGCCTGTGGAATTGACGGCGGCGGGGCAGCTGTTCCTGGTGACGGCGCGCACGGTGGTCGAACAGCTGGGCGAAGTATTGCGCCATTTGCATCACCTGGAAGGCGGGCAGGGCGAAGTCATGCAGGTGGCCGCTGCCCACTCCCTGGCATTGGGCTTCTTCCCACGTTGGATCGCACAGTTGCGCAACGAGGGCCTGAACATCGCCACGCGACTGGTCGCCACCAACGTCGGTGATGCCGTGCATGCCCTTCGCGAAGGAGGCTGCGACCTGATGCTGGCGTTCTACGACCCGGATGCCGCGATGCAGATGGACGCCGAGATCTTCCCGTCCCTGCATCTGGGCAACACCGAGATGCTCCCGGTGTGCGCCGCCGATGCGGACGGCAAGCCGCTGTTCGACCTGGAAGGTGAGGGCAGTGTGCCGCTGCTCGCCTACAGTGCCGGCGCATTCCTGGGCCGCTCGGTGAATCTGCTGCTGCGCCAGCGCGCCCTGCGTTTCACGACCATTTATGAAACTGCCATGGCCGACAGCCTCAAGAGCATGGCCCTTGAAGGCTTGGGTATCGCCTGGGTGCCGCAGCTGAGTGTGCGTGCGGAGTTGGCACGCGGTGAACTGGTGGTGTGCGGAGGGTCGCAATGGCATGTACCGCTGGAGATTCGTTTGTATCGCTGTGCATTGGTGCGCAAGGCGAATGTGCGGTTGTTGTGGCGTAAGTTGGAAGGCGGGGCTGCGCAGAATACTTGAGCCTGACACAGATCCAATGTGGGAGGGGGCTTGCTCCCGATAGCGGTGTGTCAGGCGCTGATTAGGACACTGAAACACCGCTATCGGGAGCAAGCCCCCTCCCACAGGGTTTTGCGGTGTAGGGGACTGACTCAAGAGTCAATAAAACCGCCGGTTTGGGCGGCTAGACAGATGGTCATTCCAGGGGCTGTTTATCTGGATTATTACGGTATACTGCGCGGCCTTCGGCCGGTCCAACCGGCCGCGTTTCGAGGTCAGAACTCGCCGAGCGAAGATCAGGCAAGGCAAAAACAAGCGAGGAAGCGGAGTTGGCTTTAGCCAATGAGCATTCCGAGTTTGTTTTTAACGCAGCCTGATTGAGCGTAGGCAGTTCTGGCCCGAAACTAATTCGTACAACAAGCCACGCCGGATTTCCCGCGTGGCTTGTTGTTTTTTGACGCGCCTGCGGGCGCCCAGAGAGAAGAGGCACGACGATGAGTGCATTGGTTGGCGTGATCATGGGCTCCAAGTCCGATTGGTCCACCCTTAGCCACACCGCCGATATGCTGGAAAAACTCGGCATTCCGTATGAAGTGAAGGTGGTCTCTGCCCACCGCACCCCGGATCTGCTGTTCCAGTATGCCGATGAAGCAGAATCCCGTGGCATCGAGGTGATCATCGCCGGTGCTGGTGGTGCGGCGCACCTGCCAGGCATGTGTGCAGCCAAGACCCACCTGCCGGTGCTTGGCGTGCCGGTGCAGTCGGCGATGCTCTCGGGCGTGGACTCCCTGTTGTCCATCGTGCAGATGCCAGCCGGTATCCCGGTGGCGACCCTGGCGATCGGCAAGGCTGGCGCGATAAACGCAGCCTTGCTGTCCGCCAGCATCCTGGGCGCCAAGCACCCGCAGTTTCATGCGGTGCTGAAAAAATTCCGTGCCGAGCAGACAGACAGCGTGCTGGACAATCCAGACCCACGTATCGCCTGAGGTTGTTGACGATGAAAATCGGTGTAATCGGTGGCGGCCAACTGGGCCGCATGCTCGCCCTGGCGGGCACTCCGCTGGGAATGAATTTCGCTTTTCTGGATCCGGCGCCGGACGCCTGCGCCGCCGCCCTGGGTGAACACCTGCGTGCTGACTACAGCGACCCGGACCATCTGCGACAACTGGCCGATGAAGTCGACCTGGTGACCTTCGAGTTCGAAAGCGTCCCGGCCGAAACCGTGGCCTTCCTGTCGCAATTCGTACCGGTTTACCCGAGCGCCGAAGCCTTGCGCATCGCTCGCGACCGCTGGTTCGAGAAGAGTATGTTCAAGGACCTGGGCATCCCGACCCCGGCCTTCGCCGACATCCAGTCCCAGGCGGACCTGGACGCCGCTGTCACCAGCATCGGCCTGCCGGCCGTGTTGAAAACCCGCACTTTGGGTTACGACGGCAAGGGCCAGAAAGTCCTGCGCAGCGAAGCCGACGTGGTCGGCACTTTCGCCGAACTGGGCAGCGTTCCTTGCCTGCTGGAAGGCTTCGTGCCGTTCACCGGCGAAGTCTCGCTGATTGCCGTGCGAGCCCGCGATGGCGAGATCCGTTTCTACCCCTTGGTGCACAACACCCACGTCAACGGCATTCTCAAGGTGTCCGTGGCCAGCACCGATCACCCGTTGCAGGCCCTCGCCGAGGACTATTCCAGTCGTGTGCTCAAGCAGCTGGATTACGTCGGTGTGATGGCGTTCGAGTTCTTTGAGGTCGACGGCGGCCTCAAGGCCAACGAGATCGCGCCCCGCGTGCATAACTCCGGGCATTGGACCACCGAAGGCGCCGAGTGCAGCCAGTTCGAAAACCACCTGCGGGCGGTAGCGGGTTTGCCGTTGGGCTCTACGGCCAAGGTCGGCGAAAGCGCCATGCTCAATTTCATTGGCGTGGTACCGCCGGTTGAACGGGTAATCGCCATCGACGACTGCCACCTGCACCACTACGGCAAGGCCTTCAAGGCCGGACGCAAGGTCGGTCATGCCAACCTGCGTTGCAAGGACCGTGCGACCCTGCAAGCGCAGATCCTCAAGGTCGAAGCGTTGATCGCCGAGCAATAACCCAGCAGACGACGGGAACCATTGGTCACCGTCGTCTCTCTGATTGCAGGATGACAAAGCCTGGCTAGGCTTTGTCATGACTCATATTCAATCAGAGGGAAATGCCATGGGTATCATTGGAACCATCTTTATCGGCTTGATCGTTGGCCTGCTGGCGCGTTTCCTCAAGCCTGGCGACGACAGCATGGGCTGGATCATGACCATCCTGCTGGGTATCGCCGGCTCTCTGGCCGCGACCTACGGCGGCCAGGCACTGGGGATCTACCAGGCAGGCCAGGGTGCGGGCTTCATCGGCGCACTGGTGGGTGCCATCGTGTTGCTGGTGATCTACGGCCTGATCAAAAAGAAGTAATCAGCCGACAAAGTCCTCTGCGCTGCGCAGGCGCAGGGGGCTAGAATGCTCGGCACTTGTATTTGCCGAGCCTCTCCATGCGCCGTCTTCTATTGACCCTTCTGCTGCTGGCCCCTGGCCTGACCCATGCTGGCGAACTGCCGGAAACTGACTGGCTTGAGCTGATGCCGCTTTCGGACCAGAAAGCCCTCGAAGCCATGCCCGAGATCGACCACAATTCCCCCGAAGCCCAAGGCACGTTCACCGACAAAGGTGGGTTGAAACAGAGCAAAGGCTTGCCCGCGGTGATGTATTCCACCAAGACCGTGGCGGCCATGAACGGCAAGAACATCCGCATTGGCGGCTATCCAGTGCCGTTGGAAACCGATGCCAAAGGTCGCAGCACGCTGTTCTTCCTGGTGCCGTATCCGGGCGCCTGCATCCATGTGCCGCCACCGCCGCCTAACCAACTGGTGCTGGTGCGATATCCCAAGGGGTTGAAGCTGGATGATATCTACACGCCGCTCTGGGTGACGGGCACGTTGAAGGTGGAGAAAGTCAACAATGACTTGGCGGACGCAGCGTATGCGCTGGAGGCGGGGAAAGTGCGGGTAGTGAAGGAATCCGATCTCTAAAACCCTACACATAACCAATGTGGGAGGGGGCTTGCTCCCGATAGCGGTGCTTCAGTCACTTAAGATATTGACTGAACCAAAGCTATCGGGAGCAAGCCCCCTCCCACATTTGATCGGGTTTACAAAGTGATACTGGTGATGCTCACGCCCAAGGTGTGGCTTTCACCGGGCGCCAGGCTCACCACGTCATCCAGCACATTTGCCGTTTCGATGCACAACATGCCCTGCCAGCCGTCATCGGCCATGTCATCAAGCGCCTTGGCTCGTTCGGTCCACGGGTTCCAGACCACCGTTGAGTTCGAGCCCTGGCTGGTGAGTTGGACGCGGCGCTGCCAGTCTTGATCGACAATGCTCAACTGCGCCGGCGTATCCAGATAGATTCGATCCGTCTCGGCGGTGAACTGCAGCTGGCCGGCTTGCTGCTTCTCGGTCCAGCCGTCGGCGGTATCGATATACGCCAAGCCATCCAGGCCTTCGACCTGCACGTTGCGCACATCGCTCACGGCGAAGTAGGTGTGCAGTGCCTGGCTTAGGGTCACGGTGCCGGTGCCTAGATTGTGGCTGGTCAGTTGAATATGCAGTCGATCGTCCAACAGCAGACTTAACTTCAAGTTGACCTGATGAGGCCAGTCGGGAAAACCGCCCGCAGGCACCGGCAGCACCAACTCGATGCGCAGGGCTTCACCTTCAATTGCAGTCTCGGCCAATTCCCAAAGCGCGGTGCGCACAAAACCGTGGGCACCGGCAGGTTGCTCGCTCTTGCGCATGGCCTTGACGCTTTGCGGGTTACGGTCGAACACACCAAACCACGGCCAGCACACCGGCACGCCGGTTCGAATGCCTTTGCCCGGTTGGAACACCGCTTCTGGGTTCGGCCAGATCAGCGGCTGCTCGCCCTGACGCTGATAACTGAAAATATGCGCACCCTGCCGGGCCACCATCAGTTCGGCGCCGTTGTGGCGAATGCGCCAGCAGTCCAGCTCGTCGACTTTCACCGTTTCAACGTGGGGCGTAGGCATAACAAAGCTCTCTCAATGGCAGGCAATGGGGCAATTGACCGTCAAAACCCGGCGATGTTTAACGCGCCCGTGACGGTACCGACCGCGTGCGACCGCTGCCATCGATGGCGACGAACACAAATACCGCCTCGGTCACCTTGCGCCATTCGCTGGACAGCGGGTCATCGCTCCACACCTCGACCATCATCTGGATCGAGCTGCGGCCAATTTCCAGGGCCTGGGTATAGAAGGAAAGCTGCGCGCCCACCGCCACCGGTACCAGGAAGGCCATGCGGTCAATAGCCACAGTCGCCACTCGCCCACCGGCAACCTTGCTGGCCATTGCTGTGCCGGCCAGGTCCATCTGCGCGACCAGCCAGCCGCCGAAGATATCGCCAAAACCGTTGGTTTCACGCGGGAGTGCAGTGATTTGCAGGGCGAGATCGCCTTGCGGGATAGGATCTTCTTGTTCGAGTTCGATCATGCCGGGGGTGCCTCTGACCCGTGACGCTTCTTATAAGTGGTGCAAAGTGGATAGCCGACTATTGGAAAAACGTTTCAGCACAAACATACGCGTTCGACGCGTTTCTCGTAAGGCGTGCTAAAGGGAAACTCTGCCAAACCGGCTGGGCGGCCCCAACGGCGTTTGGCACAGCAGCCCTCAAGACCGCGGTTCTGCGCTTGCAGGGGCCGAGTATATCGAGACGCTGGCGCCGCGACGACCTCCCAAGGCTCATTTGGTCGGTAAATAGACGCTGTATCGGGGCTTTTTCCGGCAACTGTGCTCCTGGCCGAGTTGAGCGCTGGCCTGCGTCGATAAGATTGCCTGCCACTGAACTGTTAAAGGCTCGACGCTGTGCTTTTTGAAGCGATTTGCTATCTTGCCAAGCCTGCCGCAAGTCCCGGGCTTGCCGTCCTGACTACTATAAGAGAAACCTTGCCATGTCTTCCGTGCCCGCAAGCAGTGCGCAACCCTCGCGCCCGCTGACCCGCAACGACTACAAAACCCTGTCGCTGTCTGCCTTGGGCGGGGCGCTGGAGTTCTACGACTTCATCATCTTCGTGTTTTTCGCCACTGTGGTCGGGAAACTGTTCTTCCCCGTCGACATGCCCGAATGGCTGCGCATGATGCAGACCTTCGGCATCTTCGCCGCCGGCTACCTGGCGCGTCCCTTGGGCGGCATCATCATGGCGCACTTCGGTGACCTGCTGGGGCGCAAGAAGATGTTCACCCTGAGCATCTTCATGATGGCCGTGCCGACCCTGATCATGGGCCTGCTACCGACTTACGCGCAGATTGGCCTATGGGCGCCGCTCCTACTGCTGCTGATGCGCGTCATCCAGGGCGCGGCGATTGGCGGCGAGGTACCCGGCGCCTGGGTGTTTGTCTCCGAGCACGTGCCGCCGCGCCACATCGGCTACGCCTGCGGCACCCTGACCAGCGGCCTCACCGCCGGTATCTTGCTGGGCTCGCTGGTGGCCACCGCCATCAATACGGCCTATACCCCGGAGCAGGTCTCCGATTACGCCTGGCGGATCCCGTTCCTGCTCGGCGGTGTATTCGGCCTGCTGTCGGTGTACCTGCGCCGCTGGCTGCATGAAACACCTATTTTCGCCGAGATGCAGCAACGCAAGACCCTGGCTGCCGAGCTGCCATTGCGCGCAGTGCTGCGTGACCACCGCGGCGCCATCGTGTTGTCGATGCTGCTGACCTGGCTTTTGTCGGCCGGTGTCGTGGTGGTTATCCTCATGACCCCGACCGTGTTGCAAACCGTGTATCACTTCAGCCCTACGGTTGCGCTGCAAGCCAACAGCCTGGCCATCGTCACTCTGAGCCTGGGTTGCATCGCCTCGGGTGCCCTGGCCGACCGTTTTGGCGCCGGCCGCGTATTGGTCACCGGTTGCGCGCTGCTGCTGGCAACCTCCTGGACGCTCTATCACAGCCTGATGGCCCACCCGGACTGGCTGTTCCCGCTGTACGCCTTGACCGGCCTGTTTGTCGGCACCATCGGTGTGGTGCCCTACGTGATGGTCAAGGCGTTCCCGCCAGTGGTGCGTTTCAGTGGCCTGTCGTTCTCCTACAACGTCGCCTATGCCGTGTTCGGTGGGCTGACGCCATTGGCGGTGTCGCTGCTGATGAAGGAAAGCCCAATGGGCCCGGCTTACTATGTTGCTGCCCTTTGTGTGATGGGGATGCTAGTGGGCGGGTATTTGTGGAAACGCGGTCGCTAAAGCCAGCCTGATCCACTGTGGCGAGGGAGCTTGCTCCCGCTGGGGCGCGAAGCGGCCCTTAAAGATGGGACTGCTGCGCAGTCCAACGGGAGCAAGCTCCCTCGCCACAATGAAAGTGTTTGTTCGGTGTTTTACCTCGCATACCTTCGCTTCCCGATAGTGGCCTTTCATCTAATTGTCATATTTAAGACATAGAGTGTTCACACGGCCTCCCGATACTTGGCCCCGATCCAATTATCCCTATCTGCTAGGAGCAAGGCATGAAACTGAAACGTTTGATGGCGGCAATGACTTTTGTCGCTGCTGGCGTTGCGACCGCCAACGCGGTGGCCGCTGGTGTTGATCCGGCAATTCCGGCTTACGTCAAGACCACTGGTGTGTCGGGCAACCTGTCCAGCGTCGGTTCCGATACCCTGGCCAACCTGATGACCCTATGGGCCGAGGGTTACAAGAAGGAATACCCGAACGTCAACATCCAGATTCAAGCTGCCGGCTCCGCCACCGCGCCACCTGCGCTGACCGAAGGCACCTCCAACCTGGGCCCGATGAGCCGCAAGATGAAGGACACGGAGCTGGCGGCCTTCGAGCAGAAGTACGGCTACAAGCCCACCGCTATCCCGGTTGCCGTGGACGCCCTGGCGGTATTCGTGCACAAGGACAACCCGATCCAGCACCTGACCATGGAACAAGTCGACGCGATCTTCTCTTCGACTCGCCTGTGCGGTGCCAAAGCCGACGTTAAAACCTGGGGCGACCTGGGTGTGACCGGCGACCTGGCCAACAAACCAGTGCAGCTGTTCGGTCGTAACTCGGTATCCGGCACCTACGGCTACTTCAAGGAAGAAGCCCTGTGCAAAGGCGACTACAAGCCGAACGTGAACGAACAACCTGGCTCGGCTTCGGTCGTGCAGTCGATCAGCTCTTCGCTGAACGGCATCGGTTACTCGGGTATCGGTTACAAGACCGCCAGCGTGAAGACCGTGCCCCTGGCCAAGAAAGGCACCACTGAGTTCATCGAAGACAGCGAAGAAAACGCCCTGAACGGCAAATACCCGCTGTCGCGCTTCCTCTACGTTTACGTCAACAAAGCCCCGAACAAGCCTCTGGCCCCGCTGGAAGCCGAGTTCGTGAAACTGGTGCTGTCCAAGCAGGGCCAGGAAGTCGTGGTGAAAGACGGCTACATCCCACTGCCAGCCAAAGTGGCCGCCAAGGCACTGGCTGACCTGGGTCTGAAAGAAGGCAACTAAGTAGCTGGGCCGGGTAAGACCGGCCTTTCTGTAGGAGCGAGCTTGCTCGCGAAAGGCGATAGGGCACCGCGTTTATTCAGAAACGGCGCGTTATTGTTGACGATCTTCGCGAGCAAGCTCGCTCCTACAGAACCTCCTAATTTCAATCCGCTGCCAGCTTTGCTTCGCGGCGGATTTGTTGCGTCACTGCACTGTCATCTTTCTGTCATACAGGATCGCTAGGGTGTGCGCATGAATGATCTGGCCAATTCCACCATGACGACAACTTCTCCTCCCAAGCGCATTGATTTCAATACGCCTGAGCTGCAACGCAAGCGCCGCATCCGCGCGCTCAAGGATCGCTTTACCCGCTGGTATGTGCTGGTCGGCGGGCTCGCCGTGCTGGCGGCCATTACCCTGATCTTCTTCTTCCTCGCCTACGTCGTCGCGCCGCTGTTCCAGGGCGCTTCGCTGACCAAGGAAGACGCGCTGACGCCCGCCTGGATGCAGGACGCTGGCAAGCCGTTGATGATCTCTCTAGAAGAGCAGAACCAAGTTGCCATGCGGGTTTCCGACAAGGGCCAGGCATTGTTCTTTGAAGTGGACAGCGGCGCTGAACTCAAGCGTGTCGACCTGCCGCTTCCAGCCGGTACCAGCGTGGTCTCCATTGGTGAAGACCAGCCAGGCAGCCCGTTGGTGATCCTCGGCTTATCCAATGGCCAGACCCTGGTGTTTCGCCACACCTATAAAGTGTCGTACCCAGACGGCAAGAAAACCATCAGCCCGGCGATCGAATACCCCTACGGCGAGACGCCGATCGTGCTGGATGACGCCGGTCGCCCACTGGAACACGTCGCCCTCAACGCCACCGACACCTCGCTGGTGGTTGCAGGTTCAGCCGGTTCGCACCTGAACGTGCTGACCCTGAGCCGCGAAGAAAACATGATGACCGGTGAAGTCACCAGTGAGCAGAAGCGTGTCGAGCTGCCACAGATGACTGAACCGGTGAAGGCGATTTTCATCGACCCGCGCCAGCAGTGGCTGTATGTGATCAACGGTCGCGCCCTGGCCGATGTGTTCAGCCTGCGCGACAAGAGCCTCAATGGTCGCTACAAGTTGTTGGAAAACGGCGATGCTGAAATCACCGCCAGCACCCAGCTGGTGGGTGGCATTTCTCTGATCATGGGCGATTCCAAAGGTGGCCTGGCGCAGTGGTTCATGGCCCGCGACCCGGATGGCGAGCAACGCCTCAAGCAGATCCGTACCTTCCAGATGGGCACTGCGCCCATCGTCGAAATCAGTGCCGAAGAGCGCCGCAAAGGCTTCACCGCCCTCGACGCGTCTGGCCAGTTTGGCGTGTTCCACAGCACCGCCCATCGCACTCTGCTGGTCGATCCGGTGGTCGACGGCCAGGGTCTGTTCGGCATGTCGCCTAGGGCCAACCGTGTGATCGTCGAGGCCGGTGGCAAGCTGCAACCCTTGCTGCTCGACAATCCGCATCCGGAAGTCTCGTGGAGCGCGTTGTGGAGCAAGGTCTGGTACGAAAACTACGACGAGCCTAAATACGTCTGGCAGTCCACCGCCGCCAACACCGACTTCGAACCCAAGATGAGCCTGGCGCCGCTGACCTTCGGGACCTTGAAGGCCGCGTTCTACGCCATGCTGCTGGCGGCGCCACTGGCGGTTGCCGCGGCGATCTACACCGCGTACTTCATGGCCCCGAGCCTGCGCCGCAAGGTCAAGCCGGTGATCGAGCTGATGGAAGCCATGCCGACGGTGATCCTTGGCTTCTTCGCCGGCCTGTTCCTGGCGCCGTATGTGGAAGGGCATCTGCCGGGGATTTTCAGCCTGCTGATGCTGCTGCCGATTGGCATCCTGGTCGCTGGCTTCGTCTTTAGCCGCCTGCCTGAGTCGATCCGCCTGCGGGTGCCGGACGGCTGGGAAAGCGCGATCCTGATCCCGGTGATCCTGTTCGTGGGCTGGCTCTCGCTGTACATGAGCCCGTACCTGGAAACCTGGTTCTTCGGCGGCGACATGCGCATGTGGATCTCCCACGACCTGGGCATCACCTACGACCAGCGCAACGCCCTGGTGGTCGGCCTCGCCATGGGCTTTGCGGTGATCCCGAACATCTACTCCATCGCCGAAGACGCCGTGTTCAGCGTACCGCGCGGCCTGACCCTGGGCTCCCTGGCCCTGGGCGCCACGCCCTGGCAGACCATGACCCGCGTGGTCATCCTCACCGCCAGCCCAGGCATCTTCTCGGCACTGATGATCGGCATGGGCCGTGCTGTCGGCGAGACCATGATCGTGCTGATGGCTACCGGCAACACCCCGGTGATGGAGATGAACCTGTTCGAGGGCCTGCGCACGCTGGCGGCCAACGTCGCGGTGGAAATGCCCGAGTCGGAAGTCGGCGGCAGTCACTACCGCGTGTTATTCCTCTCGGCACTGGTGCTGCTGTTGTTCACCTTCATCATGAACACCCTCGCGGAGCTGATTCGTCAGCGTCTGCGCAAGAAATACTCGTCGCTTTAAGAAAGGTAGAAGTCTGTGAAACAGAACTCCCTGAATGGATGGTTCAAGAGCGGCGCTCCCGGCGTCTGGATCAGTGGTGGCGCGGTGTCCATCGCGGTCATCATGACCATTGGTCTGCTGGCTGTGATTGCGGTGCGTGGCTTGGGTCACTTCTGGCCGGCCGACCTGATCCAGGCCAACTACAACGTGCCGGGCCAGGCCAACCACATCGTCATCGGCGAAGTGGTACAGAAAGAAGAAGTGCCGCGTGAGCGCCTGAAAAGCGCTGGCCTGCCGGTGCCGGACGAAGGCCCTGAGTTCATGACCCGCGAGCTGATCAAGGTCGGCAACCGCGACCTGAACGGCAACGACTTCACCTGGATTGTCGGCGAGTGGTTGAAGGATCAGACCAAGCCGACCAACCTCATGGCCATCGAGCGGCGTGAGTGGGGCAACTTCTACGGCACCCTGGTCAACGTCAAGCAGGATGGCAAGGTCATCGCCGAAGGCGAAGCCGCGTGGCCGGAGCTGCAAGCCCGGGTCGCGCGCGTCAACCAGCTCGCCGCCCAGCTCAAGACCCTGGAAAAATCCGATATCGGCGCGATCAACGCCGGGCTCGAGCGCATCCGCCTGCACGGTCGCAAACTGGAACTGGAAGGCAAGCTCGACGCCGCCGCCCAGGCCGATATGGATGCCGACCGCGCCGAACTGAATGCCCGCTACCAGGACATCGAGGCGCGCCTTGCTGACCTGCACGCCCAGTTCAACCGCGATGCCCTGACCGCCCGCGACGGCAACGGCAAGGAAGTGGAAATCGGCATCGGCAAAGTGGTGCACGCCTACCAGCCGAACGCCATGGGCACACTGACCAAGATCGGCTTCTACTTCAGCAAAGTCTGGGAATTCCTCAGCGACGACCCACGGGAAGCCAACACCGAAGGCGGGATTTTTCCGGCCATCTTCGGCACCGTGATGATGACCCTGATCATGGCGATGATCGTGACCCCGTTCGGCGTGCTGGCGGCCGTGTACCTGCGTGAATACGCCAAGCAGAACACCCTGACGCGGATCATCCGTATTGCCGTGAACAACCTGGCTGGCGTACCGGCTATCGTCTACGGCGTGTTCGGCCTGGGTTTCTTCGTCTATGTATTGGGTGGTTCGGTTGACCGCCTGTTCTTCGCCGAAGCCTTGCCGGCGCCGACCTTCGGCACCCCGGGCTTGCTGTGGGCCTCGCTGACCCTGGCGCTGCTGGCGGTACCGGTGGTGATCGTGGCCACCGAAGAGGGCCTGGCGCGCATTCCTCGCACCGTGCGCGAGGGCTCCCTGGCATTGGGCGCGACCAAGGCGGAAACGCTGTGGAAGATCGTGCTGCCGATGGCCAGCCCGGCGATGATGACCGGCATGATCCTCGCCGTGGCCCGCGCCGCCGGTGAAGTGGCGCCGCTGATGCTGGTGGGTGTGGTGAAACTGGCGCCGTCGCTGCCATTGGACGGCAACTACCCGTACCTGCACCTGGACCAGAAGATCATGCACCTGGGCTTCCATATCTATGACGTCGGCTTCCAGAGCCCCAACGTCGAAGCCGCACGGCCGCTGGTGTACGCCACCGCGTTGCTGCTGGTGCTGGTGATCGCCACGCTCAACCTGTCGGCGGTGTGGATCCGTAACCACCTGCGCGAAAAATACAAGGCGCTGGACAGCTGATAACCCTGTAGGAGCGAGCTTGCTCGCGAGAAACGCAAGGGCACCGCGTTCATCCAGGCGCCCCGCGTTATCGTTAACGAGCTTCGCGAGCAAGCTCGCTCCTACAGAAGAATGATGTAACCGCAGGCCTATCGCCGCGGCTCACTGAAATGAATTGGTAGCACAGGGAGCATCCCATGCAACACGAAAACCATTCCCACGGCATCAACATGTCTGCCCTGGGTCGCGACAAGCAGAGCCTGAGCCTGGCCCAGGAAACCGTGGCCATCGAAGTCCCGGGCCTGAGCCTCTACTACGGCGACAAGCAGGCGCTGTTCGACGTCAGCATGAACATCCCCAAGCAGCGCGTGACGGCCTTTATCGGCCCCTCCGGTTGCGGCAAGTCCACGCTGCTGCGCACCTTCAACCGCATGAATGACCTGGTCGACGGTTGTCGCGTAGAAGGCGCCATCAACCTCTACGGCACCAACATCTATCGCAAGGGCGAAGACGTGGCTGAGCTGCGGCGCCGCGTGGGCATGGTGTTCCAGAAGCCCAACCCGTTCCCCAAGACCATCTACGAAAACGTGGTCTACGGCCTGCGCATCCAGGGCATCAACAAGAAGCGCATCCTCGACGAAGCGGTTGAATGGGCCCTCAAGGGTGCAGCCCTGTGGGACGAGGTCAAGGACCGCCTGCACGAGTCGGCTCTCGGCCTGTCCGGTGGCCAGCAGCAACGCCTGGTGATCGCCCGTACCATCGCCGTGGAGCCAGAAGTGCTGCTGCTCGACGAACCGTGTTCGGCCCTCGACCCGATCTCGACCCTGAAAGTCGAAGAGCTGATCTACGAGCTCAAGTCCAAGTTCACCATCGTCATCGTGACCCACAACATGCAACAGGCGGCGCGGGTGTCCGACTACACCGCGTTCATGTACATGGGCAAGCTGGTGGAATTCGGCGATACCGATACCCTGTTCACCAATCCGGCGAAAAAGCAGACCGAAGACTACATCACCGGTCGCTACGGCTAGGGCGCTGTGGTTCTGATTGTACTGACGCTGCGGTTCTCCGCACCTTACCGGACGCTCCAAGGACGCCAACATGATTAGCAAAGAAGGCCTTACCCATCACATCTCCGCGCAGTTCAACGCCGAGCTCGAGGAAGTGCGCAGCCACCTCCTGGCGATGGGCGGACTGGTGGAGAAGCAAGTCAACGATGCGGTCACCGCGCTGATCGAGGCCGACTCGGGCCTGGCCCAGCAGGTGCGCGAGATCGATGACCAGATCAACCAGATGGAGCGCAATATCGACGAGGAGTGCCTGCGCATTCTCGCCCGTCGCCAGCCGGCGGCCTCCGACCTGCGTTTGATCATCAGCATCTCCAAGTCGGTGATCGATCTGGAGCGTATCGGCGACGAAGCCACCAAGATCGCCCGCCGCGCCATCCAGCTGTGCGAAGAAGGTGAAGCGCCCCGCGGCTACGTGGAAGTGCGCCACATCGGCGACCAGGTGCGCAACATGGTGCGTGATGCCCTCGACGCCTTCGCCCGCTTTGACGCCGAACTGGCGTTGTCGGTGGCCCAGTACGACAAGACCATCGACCGCGAATACAAGACCGCGTTGCGCGAACTGGCCACCTACATGATGGAAGATCCGCGCTCGATCTCGCGGGTGTTGAACATCATCTGGGTGCTGCGTTCCCTGGAGCGTATCGGCGACCACGCACGCAATATCTCGGAATTGGTGATTTATCTGGTGCGCGGCACCGACGTACGGCACATGGGCCTCAAGCGCATGAAAGCCGAAGTTGAAGGCACTGCTGATCTAATCCCTAATGTTCCGGGTGAAACTGACGATAAGTAAGTTGCCCGAGAAATTAACGCCCGGCCTTTGGCCGGGCGTTTTCGTTTGTGGCACCGAATTTTTTGCGCGGGCTGAATTTGAACGCGATAGTGAAAAAAGCCCCGCTGTGACTGGCGAGTTTTGGCAAAATGCCATCAGTCAGGCGTTTTGCGTGCCGAAGTTTTTATAGGATAAAGGGTCGATGAGTAAAGTCAGTGTGTTGGTGGTGGATGACGCCTCGTTCATTCGCGACCTGGTGAAGAAGTGTCTGCGCAATTACTTCCCCGGGATCAAGATCGAAGATGCGGTGAACGGCAAAAAGGCGCAATCCATCCTGATGCGCGAGACCTTCGACTTGGTGCTGTGTGACTGGGAAATGCCGGAGATGTCCGGCCTTGAGCTCTTGACCTGGTGCCGCGGGCAAGCCCATCTGAAGGCCATGCCGTTCGTGATGGTGACCAGTCGTGGCGACAAGGAAAACGTGGTGCAGGCGATCCAGGCCGGCGTTTCTGGTTATGTGAGCAAGCCGTTCACCAACGAGCAGTTGCTGAACAAGGTCAAGCAGGCCCTGCACAAGATCGGCCGCCTCGATGCACTGATCGCCAGCGCGCCGACCAAGATGAACTCGGCTTTCGGCAACGACTCCCTGAGCGCCCTGACCGGCGGCAAGCCCGAAGCGGTCAAGTCGGCTCCCGTCGCGGTGGCCCCCAGCAAAGGCCTGCTCAACAACCCACCCGTACAAGCGCCAGCGGCAGCGTCGCCGGCTGGCGGTCGCGGCCAGGGCCAGTTGCGCCTTTCAAGTGGCACCCAGCAATGCGTGATCAAGGCCCTGAGCATCAAGGAAGCGTTGCTGGTGGTGCGGCGTGGTGAAGTGCTGCCCCAGGTCCTGGAAAGCGCGGTGCTCGACCTCGAGCAGGGTGAGAACGCCGAAGTCGCACGGCTCAATGGCTACCTGCACGCCATCGTCGCCTTCGAACCCAGGCCGGATAGTGATTGGCTGCAGCTGACCTTCCGCTTTATCGACCAGGATGCGCAGAAGCTGGACTACATCTCGCGCCTGATTGCGCGTGGTACGGCGCAGAAGCATTTTGTGCCGGGTGCTTGATCGCCTGAACAGCGGAAATTGACCGAATATCTGATTCTCGTCAGTAGGCTTGATTTATATCTGTTTCGATATAGTCTCTCGATAAGACCCCAGTGGTCTTGAGCCTTTGCTATGTCTTGAAACAAACCCCCACCGCTTTTGGCTGAATCGTCGATTACGCTTTTTCTTTCCAGGAAAGGAGAAGCCAATGCCAAGGCACAAGGATGTGGTGTTTCTAGGAAGCTCGCTCAAGGATCTCAAGGATTTTCCTCTCGACGCCCGAAGGGCAGTCGGTTTTCAGTTGGATCTATTGCAACAGGGTGAACAGCCCTTTGATTGCAAACCGATGAAAACGATCGGAAGGGGCGTCAAGGAGATCCGGATCACTGAGGAATCGGGAGCGTTTCGAGTGTTCTATGTGGTCAATCGGCCGGAAGCTGTCTACGTGCTGCACGCGTTGCGCAAGACCACACAGAAAACCGAAGGGCGGGATATCGAGCTGGCTCGCGCCAGATTGCAGGAGTTAGGTTAAGCCCATGACAAATCAAAAGTTACATACCGAGCGTTTCAACTGTGTGTGGGATGCTCTGGAAGACACGCCCGTGCAAGCAGCCAATATGCGCTTGCGCTCAAAGTTGCTGTTGGAATTGTGCAACACCATTCGCAGCTGGGAGCTTTCCCAGAAGGATGCGGCGCAAAGACTGGGTATCAGCCAACCCCGCCTGAACGATGTGCTCAACGGTAAGATCAATAAGTGTTCTCTGGATGCGTTAGTCAATCTTTCGGCTGCCGCCCAGATGAATGTGGATATCTGTTTTAACGCGCTGCCTGCTTGACGATCGTTCAGGGGCGTGACGACGCTCGGGACATTGCCCAATTTTGCATTGGGCAATCGAAGGTCAGTCCAGCAGCAACACCTTGGCCAGTACGATCTTCGGCCCTTTCATCTTCTTGATGATGATCCGCAGGCCTTCAACTTCCAGCACTTCTTCCTCTTCCGGCACGCGCTTGAGCGTGTCGTAGATCAGCCCGGCCAGGGTCTCGGCTTCGATGTGATCCAGATCGACGCCCAGCAGGCGTTCCACCTTGAACAACGGCGTGTCGCCACGCACCAGCAGTTTGCCGGGCTGGTAGGCGAGGATGCCGCGTTCGGCCTTGCGGTGTTCGTCCTGGATATCGCCCACCAGCACTTCCAGCACGTCTTCCATGGTCAGGTAGCCGATGATCTTGCCGTCGGCTTCCTCCACCAGGGCGAAGTGCGCGCCGCCTTTGCGAAACTGCTCCAGCAGTTGCGACAACGGCATATGCCGCGAGACGCGCTCCAGCGGGCGGGTCAGTTCGGCCAGGTTGAACGATTCGGGGATGTGGTCCAGAGCGGCCAGTTCCAGCAGCAAATCCTTGATATGCAACAGGCCGACGAACTCATTGCGGACCGCGTCATATACCGGGTAACGGCTGAATTTGTGGCGACGGAACAGCGCGAGGATTTCCTTGAGCGGGGCGTTGAAGTCCAGGGTGACCAGGTCTTCCCGGGAGTTGGCCCAGTCGACCACTTCCAGCTCGCCCATTTCCACTGCCGAGGCCAGTACGCGCATGCCTTGGTCGCTCGGGTCCTGGCCACGGCTGGAGTGCAGGATCAGCTTGAGTTCTTCGCGGCTGTAATGGTGTTCATGGTGCGGGCCAGGCTCGCCCTGGCCGGCGATGCGCAGGATGGCGTTGGCGCTGGCATTGAGCAGGTAGATGGCCGGGTACATTGCCCAGTAGAACAGGTACAGCGGCACCGCCGTCCACAGCGACAGCAGCTCGGGCTTGCGAATCGCCCAGGACTTGGGCGCCAGCTCACCGACCACGATGTGCAGGTAGGAAATCACGAAGAAGGCGGCAAAGAACGACACGCCCTTGATCACTTCCGGCGACTGCACGCCGATCGCGCCCAGCATAGGCTCCAGGATGTGCGCAAAAGCTGGCTCACCGACCCAGCCCAGGCCCAGGGACGCCAGGGTGATACCCAGCTGGCAGGCCGACAGGTAGGCGTCGAGCTGGCTGTGTACGGTACGCAGGATCTGCCCGCGCCAGCCGTTCTTGTGGGCGATGGCCTCGACGCGGGTAGCGCGCAGCTTGACCATGGCAAATTCCGCCGCAACGAAGAAACCGTTGAGCAGTACCAGGACCAGTGCAAAAAGAATCATGCCGAAATCGGCGAAGAGTGTCGCGAGGGTGATACCAGGGGAAGGGTCCATGATGGGGTTTTGCAGGTTCCGTGTGTTCAATAGGGGATGAAAGGTGGGCCTGAAAAGCAGGCGCAAGTCGGCCAATGTAGCGGCTGACGGCGCGCTTGCCTAGTGCCTGCTGCCGGGCGGGCTTGGAACCTGTTCTCCAAAAGCATACAAATCCGATGTGGGAGGGGGCTTGCTCCCGATAGCAGTGTGTCAATTAGCACATCTGTGTCTGGTTGACCGCTATCGGGGGCAAGCCCCCTCCCACAGTTGGTTTTGTGCAATATTTAAGTTATTCATCATTTCCGGCGAGCCGCGAACGCGTGACCTGCGTCGTCGGAAAGTGGCAGGTAAACGTACTGCCATGTCCAAGCACGCTGCTGATTTCCAAGCGTGCCCGATGGCGCAACAATACATGCTTGACGATGGCCAGGCCGAGCCCGGTGCCACCAGTGTTGGAGTTGCGGCTGGAGTCCACGCGGTAGAAACGTTCGGTCAGGCGCGGCAGGTGCTTGGCGTCGATGCCGATGCCGGAATCCTGCACACTCAGGTGCGCACCCTGTTCGTCGGCCCACCAGCGGATACGGATATTGCCCTGGTCCTGGGTGTACTTCACCGCGTTGAACACCAGGTTGGAAAACGCGCTGCGCAACTCGCCTTCGCTGCCCTTGAGCGACACCTGTGGGTCGGCTTCCAGGCTGATCTGCTGGCCGCGTTCACCGGAAAGGGCCTGGGCGTCGTTCTTGATGGTCTGCAGCAAGCTGTGTACGGCCACTGGCTGGTTATCCGAGGGGTAATCAGTGGCCTCGAGCTTGGCCAGCAACAGCAGGTCGTTGAGCAGGGTCTGCATGCGCGACCCCTGCTGCTGCATCTGCTGCAGGGCGCGGCTCCAGCGCGGGTTGATCTCGTCGACGTTGTCCAGCAGCGTCTCCAGATAACCGCAGATCACCGTCAAGGGCGTGCGCAACTCGTGGGAGACGTTAGCGACGAAGTCCTTGCGCATCTGTTCCAGCTGGTGGATGCGGGTGACGTCGCGCACCAGCATCAAGTGTTCGTTGTTGCCGTAGCGCGTCAGGTACAGCTGGATGCGTACGCGGTCATTGGTAGGCGAGGGGATTTCCAGGGCTTCTTCGTAGTTGTCCTGCTCGAAGTATTCCTTGAAGCGCGGGTGGCGCACCAGGTTGGTCACCGGCTGGCCGCTGTCCTGGGGAGTCTTGAGGCCCAGCAGGGTCTCGGCGGCGCGATTCCACCATTCCAGGTTGCCGTCGCTGTCGAGCATGATCACCGCGTCCTTGAGCGCGGCGGTAGATTCCTGCACCCGGTCGATCACCGCTTGCAAGCGCCCGCGGACCCGTTGGTCGCGGCGTTGGAGGTGGTAGATGCTGTCAAACACTTCGCCCCACAGGCCGTAGCCATCGGGCGGTGCTTCGTCGGGTTTGTGCTGGCGCAGCCATTCATGCAGGCGCAGCAATTGCTTGAGGGTCCAGCCCAGGTACAGGGCGATGCCGGCAGCCAGGCTCCAGCCGTAATAGCCGCTGACCAGGCCCACCAGCAGGCAAGCCGTGAGCAGCAGTAGCATGTGGCGGATCAGGGTGCCATGCCAGTTCTGGTTCACTTAAACATGCGTCCTTGTCAGCTGTTAAGGGAGGGGAGGGCTGGCTCAGCTTTTGGTGGAAAACCGATAGCCGGTACCGCGCACGGTTTGTACCAGATTCTCGTAGGCATCGCCCAAGGC
Organism: Pseudomonas khavaziana; assembly: GCF_036704165.1. Taxonomy (NCBI): domain Bacteria; kingdom Pseudomonadati; phylum Pseudomonadota; class Gammaproteobacteria; order Pseudomonadales; family Pseudomonadaceae; genus Pseudomonas; species Pseudomonas khavaziana. Next base: position 82,671 of record NZ_CP129946.1, on the reverse strand, counting down.
TTTGCGCAGGCGACGGATATGCACGTCAACGGTGCGCTCTTCCACATAGACGTTGCCGCCCCACACCTGGTCCAGCAATTGGCCACGGGTGTAAGCGCGCTCTTGGTGGGTCATGAAAAATTGCAGCAGGCGGTATTCGGTCGGGCCCATCTCGGCGGGCTTGCCGTCGATGGTCACGCGGTGGCTGATCGGGTCGAGCAGCAGGCCGCCGACTTCGATTGGCGCCTCGCCATCGGTCGGGCCGGCTCGGCGCAACACGGCTTTCAGGCGTGCGACCAGTTCCCGTGGGGAAAACGGCTTGGTGATGTAGTCATCGGCGCCGACTTCCAGGCCCTGGATCTTGTTGTCCTCTTCGCCCTTGGCGGTGAGCATGATGATCGGGATATCCCCGGTCAGCTCGTCACGCTTGAGGCGCCGGGCCAGCTCGATACCCGAGGTGCCGGGCAGCATCCAGTCGAGCAGGATCAGGTCCGGCTTGCGGTCGACGATAATGGCGTGGGCCTGCTGGGAGTTCTCCGCCTCCAGGCAGTCATAGCCGGCCATTTCCAACGCAACGGCGATCATCTCGCGAATGGGCGCTTCGTCGTCAACAATCAGAATGCTCCTGCCAACCATGCCTAAAATCCTCTTGTCATTTAACTGTCTTGCGCCGCATTAGATAACGGAATTATTGCAGTCGTGTGACAGTAATTTAGTCACTTGGGCAATTCATGGCACTCTGGTCTACCCTTTGGGTCCGAATCCTGACAACCACAATAGGAAGGTTCCGATGACTTACAGCACTGTTTCCTGGAAAGCCCTGCTGGTTACGGCGGTGTTGACCCTGCCGGGCCTGGCGTTTGCGGCAGAGCCGGCGATGACCCAAGGTGGTCTGCTGGTGGATCACAAGGGCATGACGCTCTACACCTTCGATAAGGATGCTGATGGCAAGTCAGTGTGCAAGGACGAGTGCGCGACCAACTGGCCACCGTTGAAAGCTGAATCCACAGATACGAAGACCGGCGATTGGACGGTGATTACCCGTGACGATCAGACCAGCCAGTGGGCCTACAAAGGCAAGCCGGTCTACACCTACAAGGACGACAAGAAGGCCGGTGACAAGACCGGGGATGGCAAGGGTGGCGCCTGGCACATCATCAAGCCTTAAGTCTGCTGCGCTGCTGGATCCATCGGGGGCAAGCCCCCTCCCACACTTGATTGTATTCACAAATCAAAATGCGGGAGGGGCTTGCCCCCGATGGCGTCGGTCCTGCACTACCGAACTGCGTAATCCACCACAATCCCGACAAAAATCGCCAACCCCGCCCAGTGGTTGTGCAAGAACGCCTTGAAGCATTTCATCCGGTCCCGGTCTCGGGTGTACCAGAACTCCCAGGCAAAGCAGCCTGCCGCCGCCAGCAGGCCGAGGTGGAACCAGCCGCCCAGCTCGAACCGCGCGCCGGCCAGCAACAGACAGACCAGCGACAGCCCTTGCAGGGTAATAATGATCACGCGATCAGCATCGCCAAACAGAATGGCGGTGGATTTCACCCCGATCTTCAAGTCGTCATCGCGGTCGGTCATCGCGTAATAAGTGTCGTAGCCCACCGTCCACAATAGATTGGCGATATACAGCAACCATGCCGTAGCCGGCAGGTGGCCGGTTTCTGCGGTAAATGCCATCGGCATGCCCCAGGAAAACGCAGCACCCAACACCACCTGCGGGTAATAGGTGTAGCGCTTCATGAACGGGTAGCTGGCTGCCAACGCCAGGCCACCCAGGGACAGCAGGATGGTGGAGGCGTTGGTCAGCAGCACCAGCAGGAAGCTGATGCCCATCAACACGGCAAAAAATACTAATGCTTCTTTCGAACTGATCTTGCCGCTCACCAGTGGGCGTTGCTCGGTGCGCTTCACATGGCCGTCAACCTTACGGTCGGCCCAATCATTGATCACACAGCCGCCGGCGCGGGTCAGCACTACACCAAGTACAAAGATCACAATATTGAGCAGAGACGGCGAACCCTTGCCGGCGATCCACAGCGCCCATAGCGTCGGCCATAGCAGCAGATAGATGCCGATCGGCTTGTCCATGCGCGTCAACTGAATGAAATCCCAGGCCCTGGGATTCAGGCGGTTCAGGGACATGAGCAGACGTTGATACATCAGCAGTTCTCCGGATGGTCATGCAGCGCGTGCCAGAAACCCGGCAGGAAGACTTCCGCTACCAGCACGCTCAGCGATCCGCGGTCAAAGCGTGAGCGGCGCGCCCACAAGCCGTCGGTCTGGTCTGCTGTCGGCAGCCATGGTCGGGGGTAGCGACACACCTCAATGGCCTGGCGGGTAAACGCGTGGTCGCAGAACAGCAACTCGCCCAGCGAACGGCTACCCAGCTCGTCCATGTGCAGGCCGTCGCCCTGCAAGGCACTGCGCGCCGCCACGCTGCGGGCAAATACCCACGGCTGGTCATGCCCACGCAGATACACCTCACGTACCCAGCCGACACTGGCCTGGGCCAAGCCAAGGGCCGCGCATTCATCATCGCGCAATGGCTGCCAGCCTTCGAACAGCGGCGTCACGCTGAAACCGTCGTTGGACAGCCACGTCAGCCGTCGCGTCAGCGAGCCTTCGTCAAACAGCCAATTGAGGGTCAGGGGCGTGGGCAAGGGGCTCAGAAGGCTCTGGGTCAGCCATTGGCCAGCATCGGGAAGGGCGATTGAGTGCGGCACGGTGAGTCAGTATTAGCAGCAAAAGAGGCGGCGAGCTTACCATGGCACCCTGAACATTTGCCGCGCCAAACCGGCCGTTTGCGCCGATCGTGCTTGCATCTGCCGGCCCCGATCAGTACAAAACGCCCTGAGCCGTGCGGCAACGCTGGATCCACCGACCGCCGGCCAAGATGCCTGACCCTGAGGAAGCAAGTAATGAAGAAGTGGCAATGTGTAGTCTGCGGCCTGATCTATGACGAAAAAGACGGCTGGCCGGATGACGGAATCGCTCCGGGTACCCTGTGGCAGGACGTCCCGGAAGACTGGCTGTGCCCTGACTGCGGCGTGGGCAAAATGGATTTCGAAATGATCGAAATCGGCTGATTCTTAGTTTAAGACACGTACTACAAGGAGAAAGGAATGAACGCACCTGTCGTGATCATCGGCACAGGATTGGCCGGTTACAACGTGGCCCGGGAGTTTCGCAAGCTCGACAGCGAGACCCCGTTGCTGCTGATCACCGCGGATGACGGGCGCTCCTACTCCAAGCCCATGCTCTCCACCGGCTTTGGCAAGAACAAGGAAGCCGATGGCCTGAGCATGGCTGAGCCCGGCGCCATGGCCGAGCAGCTCAAGGCCCAGGTGCGCACCCACACACGTGTCAGCGGCATCGACCCAGGCCACAAGCGCCTGTGGATCGGCGAGGAAGCGGTGGCCTACCGCGACCTGATCCTGGCCTGGGGCGCAGAAACCGTACGTGTACCGGTCGAAGGCGATGCGGCTGAACTGATTTTCCCGATCAACGACCTGGAAGACTACGCACGATTCCGCGCCGCCGCTGCCGGCAAACGTCGCGTACTGCTGCTTGGCGCTGGCCTGATCGGCTGCGAATTCGCCAATGACCTGATCCTCGGCGGCTATGAAATCGACCTGGTTGCTCCGTGCGAGCAAGTCATGCCGACCTTACTGCACCCGGCGGCGGCCGCTGCGGTGCAGGCCGGGCTTGAGGGCATCGGCGCGCGCTTCCACCTGGGCCCGGTGCTCAATCGCCTGCAACGCACGGCTGATGGCCTTGAAGCGCACTTGTCGGACGGTGAAGTGATCCACTGCGACCTGGTGGTGTCCGCCATCGGCCTGCGCCCTCGCGTAGACCTGGCCGCGGCCGCCGGCCTGCAAATCAATCGCGGGATCATGGTGGACCGCCACCTCAAGACCTCCCACGCCAATATCTATGCCCTGGGCGACTGCGCCGAGGTCGATGGCCTGAACCTGCTGTACGTGATGCCACTGATGAGTTGCGCCCGCGCCTTGGCGCAAACCCTGGCCGGTAACGCCACGGCCGTGAGCTACGGGCCGATGCCGATCACGGTGAAAACCCCTATCTGCCCACTGGTCGTATCACCTGCGCCACGGGGCGCCGAAGGCGTATGGAGTGTCGAAGGGCAGGGCGGCGATATCAAAGCCCTGTGCCGCGACGCCAGCGGCCGCCTGCTGGGTTACGCACTGACCGGCAGTGCTGTCATGGAAAAACTGGCCCTGAACAAAGAACTTCCACCGTTGCTGGCGTAAATACTGGTCGTTCTGTCGGAATCAGCACGTTCTAACCTCGAGAAAGGCCGCCGCGAGACTGGCGCGGCGCCCGAGGGCATGCCATCCTCACTCCCGTCTGCCGCAGAGTAGAGCCTGCGGCGCCTTGGGCGCTGCTCCACCAGAGAGCAGCACGGACATAACAACAAAAAACCGTCAAAGAGGCTTCATATGCGTAAACCAGATCTCGCAGCCGCCATCGCTGAAAAAGCAGACCTCACCAAAGAACAGGCCAACCGCGTGCTCAACGCCGTGCTCGAAGAAATCACCGGCGCCCTGCATCGCAAGGACAGTGTCACCCTGGTTGGTTTCGGCACCTTCCTGCAACGCCACCGCGGCGCCCGTACCGGCAAGAACCCGCAAACCGGTGAACCAGTGAAAATCAAGGCCAGCAACACCGTTGCGTTCAAGCCGGGCAAGTCGCTCAAAGACAGCGTCAACCCGTAAGTTAAGCGGTACCGTCTCGAAGGGAGGCGGGGCGGTAAAGAAGATGGGCACGCCGACTGGGTCGGGTGCCCATTTTTTGTAGCATTGCGCCAATCAATTTGCCCGGATTAGCCTTGTTCCCTTTGTCTATGGAATGAACAAACTACTTGAAGATTTCCGTCGTTGTTTCCCCTTCGTAAGTTTGAACAGCCATTCGATAGATGTCGGTCCATATATCCCCTGTTGGCCTTTTAACAAGGTGTTTTGAACCAAATACATAAACAGTCTCACCTAGAGATATCTCTTCTTTGATGTGCTGCGCTGTAGGTAATACTAAGAATTGATGCAAAAAGACCATAGGGTGACCCTGATGATACAGCCAGGCAGGTTCGCCTACCCATACGGGTTTATCCTTCATGCAAAGGTATTCGTTATCGAGTCGCTCCGTTAGCCATTTTTTTTTATTTTTTGGTGCGCCTTGCGCTACATATTCTTCGTAAAGCTTGCGAGCAAAATCCTCCGCGCTTTCACCTTCCATCGAGGCAGATTTTTTTTCCGCGACAGTCATTGCCGTGCCCCAGAAAAGGTGAAAATCAGTCAACTCACTCATGTCCGCTGCTCCTGAAAGGGTTTTCTAAAATTGCCCTGTGGTTTTTACAATTCTCACCAAATCCCAGCCGGTATGGCGATACTTGTCCATTGACTCATGTCCCCAAGGCGTCGCCTTGGTCAAGTTCCAATCTTCATGAGCCACTTTTGATCCGGCGCGTTGTGGAATGTATTGATGATTCAGTTCCATCGATACTGTGATTTCCTTGGTCTTGCCAACACGTCCCTTTAGTCGGCTTCTCGGAGTATTACGATAACGAACCTCTATTCTCATCTGCGGTGCCTTGCCCAGGGCCATTCGAGCCAGGTTACTAGTTGAGTACTGGCCTGGCCGGGCATTGGCACCCGCGGCTTTCCAAACGTCTTTCCTTGCTGTGCTCCAACATTTCCAGCCCCACGGGTCGATCCAGGTGATCGGGTTCGGCCCATATTGATAGAGATTGATCCCTCCCGCCAACCCAAGAGGATCCGGTGTGGTAAACCGCCCGATATCCGGGTCGTAAAACCGGAATGTATTAAAATGCAGTCCCGTTTCTCGATCTAGATATTGCCCCTGAAACCGTAAGTTTTGCTCTTCGATGTAGGTAGGCTCGCGCACTTCCTCCACCGTACCGCCCCAGATTCGATAACGGGTCCGCCAGATAACTTCGCCGTCTTCTTCGGTTAGCTGCTCCGGCTGGCTGTTGAGGTCGTTATGGTAGTGACGGATTTTTTGCAGAGGCCCCGTGCCGTCGACCCGGGCAACGGGCTTGTAGCCTTCATCTTCATAGATATAAAGGCTGGACTGACTATGCTTGGATTCCTGCAAGAGACGCAGCTCGTCCCAGAGGAAGCGTGTCATCCCCAACTGATAGCCATCGCTGCCATACTCGGCTTTTTCAATGCGACGCCCCAGGGGGTCATAGGTCATCCTTATCCTGTTGCCGTTATCGTTTCGTACTTCAACCAGACGACTTTCCGCATCGTAGACAAAGCGCTGTAAACCGCGAGAGGCACTGCGTTTTTCGACCATGCGACCCAAGGCGTCGTACCGGTAACGCTTATCTTGATAGGTCAGCAGCCGGTTATGTTTTACCAGGCCACCTTGATGTGAACTATCGAGCAGGTTGGCTGCGGCATCATAGGCGCAGGTTTCGCTCCGTCCTGCCTGGTGGCTGACAAGAATCCGTTCGGTACTGTCGTAACCCAGATGCTCTTGATGATCGTGCACGCGATCGACGCGATGACGTCCAATCACGTTGTCGCTGGGATCGTAGCTGTAATCGGTCTCGACCAATGGTGGCAGCTGCCAGGGCTGGTCGATGCTGCGACGCTGTCGGGACCGAACCCTTCCGGTCCGGTCGTAAGCACTACTCGTCTTGAGTTGACCCTGAGTACGCTGCACTTCGCGATGCAAGCGATCACGCTCGAAGTCGCTGATAACATTTCCATCCAGATTCAACTGATGCAGGTGGCCACTGCCGTAATACAGGCGGTTCAGCCATCGACCGTCGGGCAAGCCGGTTTGAATCAGATTTCCCAGTTCGTCGTAACGATGCTGCACAGACCCTGCCGAGCTTTTCTCCTCAAGGAGCTGACCCATGGCGTCATAGCTGAAGCCAAGTGATTGCTCACTACCATCAGGCGCCGTGAAAGTAACACCGACCAATTGGTCGTTGAGGTCGTGCTCGTAGCTGGTGGTACCGTCCGCCGTTATTTTGCTGATCAGGCGTCCCACGGGATCTCGCTGAAGCTGATGTGACAGCGGCGCTACCGGCTCCCCTTCCGTCCCCGGCAGGTAGTCAACGGCGACGACATCATCCAGCGGATCATAGGTGTAGCAGCGCCGGCTTTTATCCAGGTCCTGCTGCTGCACCATGCGGTCGGCTGCGTCCCACTCAAAGCGATAACTCTCACCGTTCTCGTTGGTCAGCTTGCTCAGTCGTCCGTAGGCATCATGATCGAACATGACCGTGCGGTTATGCGCATCCCAGCGTTGCTTGACCAGGCCGCGTACGTCATAGGCATAGCGCGTGGTGCTACCGGCCGGGTCGATGTAAGCCGTCAGATAACCAATGGGGCTACGTTGAAATTGCTCCAGGCGACCATCTGGAAGCTGGCATTCCAGCAATAGTCCTTGAGGTCCGTATCGGTAGCGCACCGACTCACCTTCGGCATTGGTCTGCACCATCAGATTGCCAAATGCATCGTATTGATAACGGGTCGGATAACCCGAACAATCCACTTCTTCGACCAGTTGGCTCCACTCGTTCCAATGCAACGTTTTGGTCTTTTCCGTGGCGTCGATGATTTGCACCGGCTGACCGAAACCGTCATAGACGTAACGCGTACGGTTTCCCAGGGGGTCGATTTCTTCGATGCAGTTGCCACGCTGGTCGTAGCGATAATGCCAACTGTTGCCCGCCGGATCGGTTTCCACCTGGGGCAATGCCCAGTGCGCCAGCCACTGCGTGCCACGGGTTCTGGACAGTGGATCGATGACGGCGCTCAGATTGCCGGACGCGTCATAGTTGAAACGCCACTGGCCGTTTTGCGGGTCAATCGCGCCGAGCAACTGGCGATCTTCGCTCCATTCAAACTGCCACGTATGGCCCAGGTTATCGACGTAGCGAGTGATCTGGAACTGCGGGTTCCAATGCCGCGTGCTGACCCGCATCAGGCCATCGGTCACGCGGGTAATGCCAGCGTCCAGATCGTAATCGAAGCTGTACTCATTGCCCGCATCGGTCCAGTGCCGACTGACGCGCCATTCCGGGCCGTGTGGCCCAGGTACTTCAGCCCATTGGTAGAAGCAGCGCAAACCACTCGGCAATTGGTGCTCGGCCATGCGCCTGCCGCTGTCGTAGGCAAAGCGTCTAAGGGTTGTGCCTTGTGCGTCCAGGACTTCGGCAAGATCGCCATTGCTGTCATATCGATAACTGACGAGCACGTCGCTGCGCGCATCGAAATGGTCCTGGCGCAGATAACGCCGTTCGATGTGGCTCACGCGCCTTGGGTGTTCAGCCGAGTAGTTCAGTTCAACATGCATCAAGTCATGGGTGTCGCGCAGGCGATACAGTCGCCCCTGACTGTCATAGTCGAGGAAGATCCGCCCCTCATTGCGATCACCCAGCAGCTGCAAACGCATCCGCGAGCTGTTCAGCGGATCGGGCTCGAACAGGCGATACAGTCCGTCGATACTCTCGATCAATACCGCGCCGTCGCCGCTGCGTCTCACCGCAAGGCCTTCGCCCGGGTCGAACGCTCCGCCAGACAAGGGAATGTAGCCAATGTCCAGGCGGCGCCCTTGTTCATCGATGTAGAACAGGTTTTCGTCTGCCTCTATCTCGATCGACACCTCGTACGCAACGCTCCAGCCGGCGCCAAAGAGGCCACCGCGACGTGTATCGAGACTGTTGTAGAAACGTTGCCAATCAATCGCAAGCAGGCCCGGCAGTACAAAATCCAGCTCCTCCTCTTCGCCCAGGACCTTGGCCCCCGTCGCGCTGTGCACCGGATTGGGCGAACCATTCATGGCGCTCTTGAGCGCCGAGGTGACCTTGGCAGTCCCATAAGAGATCGCCCCGCCCACCAGCGCACTTCCGATCATGCACGGCAGCTTGGTCCAGAAACACTTCACATTGCCCCGCAACGCCATCACCACGGCAATGGCCAGCCCCACCCCCGGCGTTTTCCCGCTACGAATCTCCTGTACCACAATGGTCTCGCCACCAATGCGCACATCCGGCGAAATCAGGCCCTCAGCCGTGCCGATCTTCGCATCACAGGTACTGCGATCCCCGCTGCGCGCCGCCGGCTGACCATTGATGAATACCGAGCTGGAACCCTCGGCAATGAATTGCAGCGGCATCGGCGGGTGCTTGTTGCACCCCACGGTATCCAACTGACAAGGCTCGGTGCCGGGGGCGGGCGAGGCGACGGTCGGGCGCCACATCTGCGAGAAAAACTCACCTGCCATGTCCAGGAAGCTGGGGGCCGGCGATTCGCTGGGCGCGACGGGCACAGCCGTCATCTTGCCGGCGGCGCGGGCAGCCTTTTTGCCGTTGATGAAGACGTTATGCGAACCGCTGGTGATGAAGGCGTCGATCACGGGTGGGGATACCCAGTTGGCCGCAGACTCGCACCAACTGGATATTTTCAGGTCGGCCCCTGTAAGCCCCGCGGTGATCCCGACGACGGCCCCCACGACCAATACCAATGCAACGCCGCCTGTGGCGATGGTTGCCCCGGTCGCGAGGAACACCGCCCCTGCAACGGCCAGGCAGCCCACAGTGGTGAGTGCTGCATAGGCGGCCACTTCCAGCACACCGCCGAGAATGTCGGCCATCACCGAGGTGTGCAGCAGTGCGTCGCCTTCGCGGGCAGCCCAGAGGTCTTCACTCATGGCTCAGGCTCGACTCAAGGCGTAGCGCAAAAGGTGAGCGTGTTTTTCAGCGTTGCCCAATGCGCCGCCTCGGCAGGCCCCAGGGGCTGGGTCTTGACGTAACTCAGGGCGACCAGGTTGCGTGTGCCGGGTATCTGCATTGCCAACTGATATTGGTAAATGTTGTCGCTGCCCTTGTTGAAACGGTTCTGTACTTCAAAGGCGTCGATGTCCTGCATCGGCCCGACCTTGACCGCTTGTGCAGGGGAATAGCGAAGGTCCTTGACCTGCTGTTCGAGTTTTTTCAACTGGCCTTCGAAATTGCTTTGCAGGCTTTCGCCGTCCGCCAACGGACTGCGGCTCACCACCAGGGTGGTACCCAGCTTGGCGAACTTGAGGATATTGATCGAGGTGTCTTGTACCTCAGCGTCGGGCAGGGTGAACTGGGCTTCGTTGATCAGGTAATTCATGGTGAAGAAATCTCGTTATTGACCAGCGCCGGGCTTGCCGGGGAATTTTGATTCGACGGCGGACTTGATCGTGTCTTGCACGCCTTGGGCGCCGGGCGATGTGCCTTTGTCGCTGCCCAGGTTGATATCCAGCTTGCCCTTCGTCTGGATCTTGCTGCTGCCGGTGGAAAACAGGTTGAACGAGCCACAGGTCAGGTTGATGTCCCCGCCTGCCTTGAGCTCGATGACACTGTCCCCGCACACCAAGCGAAGACACTCTCCGGCTTCGATGGTGTAGTGCGTGGCGGCGCTGTCCGACTTGGCCCCACCCACGATCACGGTGTCGTTGTTGCGCACCACCCGCAGGCGGTTATTCCCGATGGTCACCGTCTCGTTGTGGCCAATACTCTTGTTGCGGTCATGCCCTACCGAATGGCTTTCATCCACCTCCACGACGATGTCCTGATTGCGCTCGGCATGGATGTACAACTGTTCCAGCCCTTTCTTGTCCTCCATGCGGATTTCATTGAAGTTGGCCGGCGTGCCGCCCTTGCTCGAACGGCTTTTCATGCCGCTCTGGGTCGCGTTTTCCGGCAGGTCGTAGGGCACGGTCTGCTCGGCGTTGTAGACGCGGCCGGTGATGATCGGACGGTCGGGGTCGCCTTCGAGGAAGCTGACGATCACTTCCTGGCCGATCCGTGGAATCTGCATCGAACCCCAGTTCTTGCCGGCCCAGGATTGCGACACACGAATCCAGCACGAGCTGTTCTCGTTGGACTGGTCGTGACGGTCCCAGTAGAAGTGCACCTTCACGCGGCCGTATTGGTCGGTCCAGATTTCTTCGCCTTTGGGGCCGACCACCAAGGCGGTTTGCGGGCCTTTGACGATAGGGCGGTGGGTGTTGGCCAACGGGCGGAAACTCTGTTGGGCGTCGATGCAGGTCAGGCTGCTTTCGAACTGCGCCGAGCCCGAGCCACCGCCGCTTTCCAGGCTTTCCTGGACGATGTAGTAGCGGCAGCCGACGATCAGGTATTCGCGGTTCTGGTCCTGGCGGCTGAAGCCGGTGAGGCTGAACAGATGGCCGGAGCCCAGGCCCCGCGCATTGCCGGCGAACTCGATCTGCTCATGCAGGGTTTGCAGTGCTTCGATGCGGGTGCGTGCGTAGTGTTCGCCATCTGCGCTTTGCACGTAGGTGCCGGGGTAGTCGTACAGCGGGTAGTCGCCGGCGGTGTGCGGGCGCGGCATGGCCGAGCGCACGTCGATGCTGGCGCCGGGGCGCTGGAAGTCGTAGTCGTTGAGCTCCAGTGAGCCCGGCTGCACCTCCTGCGCCAAATGCCAATTGTGCATATGGTCGCGTTCGCGCTGTTGCTCGTCCTTGGGGTAGTAGGGGATCGACGCGTAGCCTGGCACCGTGGTGTGGGCGCCGTAGGCGTCGGCCAGCACCAGTACATGGCGGTCCTGTTCGTGGCGGAAGAAGTAGTAGATGCCTTCCTGTTCCATCAGGCGGCTGACGAAATCGAAACTGGTCTCGCGGTACTGCACGCAGTATTCCCACTCGCGATACGGTCGGCTCAGGGCGTCTTCGAAGTCGGAAAAACCCAGGTCGCGGAACACCTGCTTGATGATCTGCGGGATGCTCAGGTTCTGGAAAATCCGGCAGTCTGAGGTGCGGCTGAGCAACCACAGCCATGGGCGCAAGGTCACCTGGTAACTGGCGAACTGGCCTTGGTCGATATTCTGGCTGCAACGGGCGACGATGCCGTGGAAATGCCGCTCGCCGCCGTCTGCCAGTTGCAGGCCCACGCTCATGGGCTTGCCGAGCAACTGGTTGAGGTCGATGTTGGCGTCCAGGGACGTCAGTTGCAGCTCATAGTTGAACAGCCTGCCCAGCTCTTCACCGCCGCCCATTTCATTGAGCAACAGCACATCCGGCCCGAGGGGGCTGGTGATCTTGGCCAGGCGTGAGGCTTGGTTGAATAGCATCGGTTAACCCGTAAGTGTCGTAATAACTGAAGAAACCGAGTCCAAGTGTGGGAGGGGGCTTGCTCCCGATAGCAGTGTGTCAGTTATGCATTGGGTGACTGATTCACCGCTATCGGGAGCAAGCCCCCTCCCACAATTTTTATCGCATTCCGTCAGGTCAATCGCTGAAGTCGTAGTGCAATTCATTATCCCGGCTGCTGATCCGCACCCCCGCCAGCGCCTTGCCTTCGAGCATGCGCGTGAGGAACTCGCGGCTCATGTCCGGCAGCAGGCTGTTGGTGAGGATGGTGTCGATCATGCGCCCACCGCTTTCGGTTTCGGTGCAGCGCGAGACAATCAGGTCGACTACTGCGTCGTCGTAGTCGAACGCGACTTTGTGGGTGCTCTCCACGCGCTTCTTGATGCGGTTCAGTTGCAGGCGGGTGATCGCCTTGAGCATCTCGTCGCTCAGCGGGTAGTACGGAATGGTCACCAGGCGCCCGAGCAGGGCCGGCGGGAAAATCTCCAGCAGTGGCTGGCGCAGGGCTTTGGCGATCTCTTCCGGCTCAGGGATGTTCGCCGGGTCTTTGCACACCTGGGAGATCAGCTCTGTCCCGGCGTTGGTGGTCAGCAGGATCAGGGTGTTCTTGAAGTCGATCACCCGGCCTTCGCCGTCTTCCATCACGCCCTTGTCGAACACCTGGAAGAAAATCTCGTGCACGTCCGGGTGGGCTTTTTCCACCTCGTCCAGCAGCACCACGCTGTAGGGTTTGCGCCGTACCGCTTCAGTCAGCACACCGCCTTCGCCGTAGCCGATGTAGCCCGGTGGCGCACCCTTGAGAGTGGACACCGTATGGGCTTCCTGGAACTCGCTCATGTTGATGGTGATCACGTTCTGCTCGCCGCCGTACATGGCTTCGGCCAGGGCCAGGGCGGTTTCGGTCTTGCCCACCCCCGAGGTGCCGGCGAGCATGAACACGCCAATCGGCTTGCTCGGGTTGTCGAGGCCGGCGCGGGAGGTCTGGATGCGCTTGGCGATCATCTGCAGGGCGTGGTCCTGGCCGATGATGCGTTTTTTCAGGTGCTGGTCGAGGTTGAGCACGGTCTCCAATTCGTTGCGGGCCATGCGGCCCACCGGGATGCCGGTCCAGTCGGCGACCACTGAGGCCACCGCCTGGTAATCCACGGTCGGCAGGATCAGTGGGGTTTCACCTTGCAGGGTGGTGAGGCGCTGTTGCAGGTCGACCAGTTGCGCGCGCAGTTCATCGTTGCCGCTGTCCACCACGCCGGCCTTTTCGCGCAGCGTCGCACGGGTAGCGAGCAGTTCATCCACCAGGGCTTTCTCTTCGGCCCAACGGCTTTCCAGGGTCGCCAGGCGTTCACGTTCGGCGCTTAACAGGGCTTCGCTGTTGTTCTGGCGCGCACCAATGGCAATGCCGATGGCATGTTCGCGGGCGATGATCTGCAGCTCGGTTTCCAGCGCTTCGATACGGCGGCGGCTGTCGTCCACTTCGGCGGGCACCGCGTGCAGGCTGATGGCGACGCGGGCGCAGGCGGTGTCCAGCAGGCTCACGGATTTGTCCGGCAACTGGCGCGCCGGGATGTAGCGGTGCGACAGCTTCACGGAGGCTTCCAGGGCTTCATCGAGGATCTGCACCTGGTGGTGTTTTTCCATGGTCGAGGCCACGCCGCGCATCATCAGCAGCGCCTTGTCTTCCGACGGCTCGGCAACCTGCACCACCTGGAAGCGGCGGGTCAGGGCCGGGTCTTTCTCGATGTGCTTCTTGTACTCGGCCCAGGTGGTGGCGGCCACGGTACGCAAGGTGCCACGGGCGAGGGCGGGCTTGAGCAGGTTGGCCGCGTCGCCGGTGCCGGCAGCACCACCAGCACCCACCAGGGTGTGGGCTTCGTCGATAAACAGGATGATCGGCTTGGGCGACGCCTGTACGTCTTCGATGACCTGGCGCAGGCGCTGTTCGAACTCGCCTTTCATGCTGGCGCCGGCTTGCAGCAGGCCCACGTCGAGGCTGCGCAGTTCTACATCCTTCAGGGCCGGTGGTACGTCACCGGCGACAATGCGCAGGGCGAAACCCTCAACCACGGCAGTCTTGCCCACCCCGGCTTCACCGGTGAGGATCGGGTTGTTCTGGCGCCGACGCATGAGGATATCCACCAGTTGGCGGATCTCTTCGTCACGGCCGACGATAGGGTCGAGCTTGCCGCTGCGGGCCTGTTCGGTCAGGTCGACAGTGAAGCGCTTGAGCGCTTCCTGCTTGCCCATCGCACTTGGCGCCATCGCGCCACTGGCTTCGCCCGGCACGGCGCCGGCATTGAAACCGTCGCTCGCCGTCAGTGCATTTTCCGGGGAATCACCGACGTATTCGTCAAAGCGCTCGCTCAAGGCTTCGGCCTTGATCTTGTCGAACTCGGCCGACAACCCCAGCAGCGCATGGCGCAGGCTCGGCGTCTTGAGAATACCCAGCACCAGGTAGCCGGTGCGCACCTGGCTTTCACCGAACATCAGGCTGCCATACACCCAGCCGCGCTCCACGGCTTCTTCCACATGGGAGGACAGGTCGGTGATCGAGGTCGAGCCGCGTGGCAGGCGGTCCAGGGCTTCGGTCAGGTCTCGGGCCAGGCGCGCCGGTTCGACGTTGAACTGGCGGATGATGCGGTGCAGGTCCGAGTCCTGCAGTTGCAGCAACTGGTGAAACCAATGGGCCAGTTCCACATACGGATTACCGCGCAACTTGCAGAACACGGTGGCGGCTTCGATGGCCTTGTAGGCCACGCTGTTGAGTTTGCCGAACAGTGCGGCGCGACTGATTTCACCCATGCTCTGGATTCCTTGAGGTGGTGGCGCGATCGGCGTAATGCCGGGCCAGGATTAGGTCGTTGGCGTCATGCGCAGGGCGGCCGAGCCAGGTGTTGAAGCCCAGGCGGAACTGGCCGTTGAGTTGCAGCGCCGGTACTTCGGGTTGTTGCAAAACCAGGTTCAAGTCCCAGTCCAATTCATGGCCCAGGTACTCCGCCACCCACGCCACCAGCTCGTTGAACGGCCGGCTGCCGGGCAGCATGCCCATGTAGTCATTGAGTTTCAGCGGGCCGAGGCGAATACGGAACTTGTGCTGGCGGTCCCACACAAAGCGGCCCAGGCAAAAGTCCACGCCCAGCCTATTGGCGCTCACGCCCACGCGACTACGTTCGGGCAGCTCCAGCCATTGGCCGACGTACTCTTCGATCTCCACCGGCAGGCCGAAGTATTCGCTGAGAATGGCTTTCAAGCCATCCGGGTAGCGGGTCTGTGCCGACAGGTGGCCGCTGTAGTGCAGCTTGGCGGTATCCGGGATAAGCCCCTGATTCTGCAGGCTTGGCATGCCACGGCCACTCAAGGCGGCGAGGCGTGCAGACCAGTAGTCATCATCCGGGCGGTCGTGGCTGACCGTCGGCCGCGCCTCGGCCCAGGCGCGGTAGAACAGGCTCAGCAAGCGGTGGTGGAACACATCCAGGAATTGCTTGCTGGTGCTGTCGGCGTTGTTGCGCTGACGTTCGCGTACGTATTCGGTGATGTGCAACGGCAGCGGGCCGTTGGGGCCGCCCAGGCCGAAGAAGAATTGCTCGAGCCGCGCCGGCTTGCCGTCGCCACCGGGATCGACTGACGCCAGCGTGGCCGGGGCAAAGGTGCAATCGGCTTGTTGCCCCAGGCGCAACGGGTCATCCGCCAGGCGCAGGGAATGGCCCAGGCGCGGCAGGTCCGGCGATTCGCACTCGATACGCCGCAACGCCTGGAAGAAGTCATATTCCCAGGGCTCTTGATGCATCGCATCCAGGGTATTCACAGGGTCGGACGCCGTCCGGGCTTGGCTTTCCATCGCATGATCTCGCCGCGTTCGGTGGTACGGATCACCGTTTCGGTAAAACTGTTGATCGACACATAACGTGCCAGGAAGCGCTCCAGCACCGCGCCGAGCAGGAACACACCGGTGCCGCGAAACGCGTTTTCATCGAATTCCAAGGTGATTTCCAAGCCACGGCCGAACACAATCGGGCCAGGCATCGGCAGGCGTCGGGTCACGGCCTTGCTGCTGACTTCGCGCAGGCCCTCGATCTGCAATTGCAGGGCGGCATCGTTGCTGTCGCCGTACAGGCGCAGCAGTTCACGCAAGGCCCCGGCCCCCTGGCCCTGTTCGCTCAACGACAGGTAGTTGAGTGACAACTGGCTGATCAGGCGCCAGGCCTTGGCGTCATGGGCATGGCTGGCGCGCGGCCGGCTTGGCCCGGCGACGCAGCGCACAGACAGCACCGGGGCGCTGTCGGCCAGGGTGAAGTCGGTCTTGCCGTTACCCACACTCATGAACAGCGGCAAGTCGCGGTTGGTGCACAACGCGGTGACACCCAACTGGCGCAGGTCATGGCCGTAGGGCGCCTGGCGGCTGTCCACCAGGCTGACGAAGGTTTCGCTGCCCACATAGGTGGAGCGCGGGCCGTTGCGGCGCTGGTCGCTGGATAACACCCGTGGCTCGCGGCGCACGGTGTAGTAAGCCAGGTCACGGCCATAGCGCGACGGGTCACGCACTGCGTAGAACGGCAAGAACGGCTGCTCCGGCCCAGTGCCATGGCCGGTGATGCCGCTCAATGAGTGAATCTCGAAATCCATTGGCCGTGTGCGGTCGGCGATCACATGGTGTTCGTTGACCCGGTCGGACAAGTGGATGCGGTCCACGCGCTTGGGGAACAGGTTGATCGCCGGGGTGCAGAACGGCAGGAACTGTGCCGCACCGACGCTGCCTTCCAGGCTCGGCTCATGACGGTCGAACAGCACGATCAGCTCCAGCTCCTGGCCGTCGCAACGCTTGACTGCACGGCTCAGTTCGGCGAACTCGACGAACAGGAAGCGATGGGGCAGGGCGAAGTATTCCTGCAACAAGCGATAGCCCTGGAATGCCCGCGCCACCACCGGCATGGCTGCGTCGGCATCGTCGAACCCTCGCGAGCGCAACGCGCCCTGGGGCAGGCGCTCGACCCAATCGCCACCGGGCTGGCGCGCAAATACCGCGCAGGCATTGCCCAGCAGTTGTTCGTAGAGGCGAAACGGTTGTTCATCAGCGCCGCTCAGGTACAGCGGCAAGGTATCCAGGTCGAGGCTGTTGAACGGCAGCTCGGCACCGGTGCGCAGGGTCAGACGCAGGCCGGCCTTGGCTTTCGGTTCGCTGGCGGCCAGGCGCCCGAGCACGGCGGCGGGGTTGCCGAAATATTCGGCGTTGCTGACCTGCAACGGCCACAGCGTCACCGGGTGCGCGGTGCGGTACTCGCAGCAGGTCTGGGTTTCACGGCCCAGGGCGGCACGCAGCACCGTGTCACGGGGCAGCGGGAAACCGCCGGCCAGGGAGCCTTCATCCGGGTCGGTCTGCAACTGCACCACGGTCATCGACGGCGTCGGCGCCAGGTAGTGCGGGTAGGCGATTTCCAGCAGGTTATGAGTAAAGGTCGGGTACTCGGCGTCGAGCTTGAGCTGCACCCGGGCAGTCAAGTAGGCAAAACCCTCCAGCAAACGTTCGACGTAGGGGTCGGCGCAGTCCATGCCGGACAGGGTCAGCCGACTGGCGATCTTCGGGTATTCCTTGGCGAACTCGGCGGCGCTTTCGCGCACATGGTGCAGTTCCTGGTTGTACAGCTCCAGCAGGCGCGGGTTCATGGGCGTCTCCGCTGGTCGGCATTGAGCACGCGCACATGGCCCGACTCCAAGTCCACATCGGTCTGCAACAGCAAACGCAACGGCACCGGCTGTGCCCACAGGTCGCCTTCAATCTCGAAACTCAGGGCGTTGTGATTCATCTCGCCATGGCTCATGCGCGCCTTGACCCGCAAGGTGTGGCGTAAAATTCGCGGCTCGAAGGTGGCAATGGCCTGGTAAATCAAGGCTTCCAGGGCTTTGATATCAACGCTCGAAGCGCTGTTGCCCGCCAATGCCGGCAGGCCGTAATTGACCACCGAGGTACCGGCAGGGGTGTGCAGCGTGGCATCGGCATCGAGTAACGAGGTGGTGTTGAGCAGCCACGCCAGGTCACGCAGCACCGAGGCTTTCAATTGGGTCAGGGACAGCACGCGTTTGTCGGCGCTTTCCTTGGGATTGGTCGGGTCGTCGTCGGTCAACCGGTCCAGCAGGGACGGTTGCAGACGGTCGCGGGAAGCGATTTCAGTTACCACCAAAGCAGCTCCACGGACGGGTTGCGAGAGGGACAAGGTATCTGTGGCCGTGGCGCAGGGCCACGGCCACAGGGGCTATCAGCGCTTGGTGTTAGAACGGATGTTCCAGCCAAACTTGATCGCGCCGCCGTCTTTGGTGCCGTCGGCTTTCTGCGGCTGGTAGTCGACCATCACCTGGGCGAAGTTGAGGGTGACGTTTTCGGTCAGGCGATCATCGGTGCCCGAGCCGCCGGTGCTCAGGGACGTGACCAGCACTTCTTCCAGGTTGATCACCATGTACTCGACCTGGCTTTCGCCACCGGCCTTGCGCACGGTCAGCTTGACCTTGTCGATGTGCTTGCCGCTGGCGCAGTGCATCATCAGGTTGGGCGAAGCCTTGTCGACGTACTTGGTCAGCGACAGGTCCTGGATATTCACCTTGCCCGCACCGCCGCCACCGCCGACGTGCATGTTGCCGGACTGGGCCATGCCCCAGCTCCAGTTCAATACGTCGATTTCGTCCTTGTGGGCCTTGTCCATGGACTCGCCCTTGATGTCGCCGATCTTGATGAAAATATCAACAGCCATGTTTTCTCCCTGTGTGGACTCAGCCACTGAATGTATTAACGCCACCGACCTCTGTAGGAGCGAGCTTGCTCGCGAAGGTCGTTAACGATGACGCTGGCATCCTGAATGAACGCGGCGTCTTTAAGTTTTTCGCGAGCAAGCTCGCTCCTACAGAAAGCGAGCCGGTCCGGTTAATTACGCGCTTTTTGCCGAAGGCAGCTTCGATACCAAACGCAACGACACCGTCAGCCCTTCAAGCTGGTAGTGCGGGCGCAGATAGAACTTGGAGTTGTAATACCCCGGGTTGCCTTCGACCTCTTCCACGATCACTTCGGCAGCCGCCAACGGGTGCTGGGCCTTGGTGGTTTCGGTGGAGTGGGCCGGGTCGCCGTCGACGTAGTTGAGGATCCAGTCCTGCAACCAGCGCTGCATCTCGTCCTTCTCTTTGAAGGAACCGATCTTGTCGCGCACGATGCACTTCAAGTAGTGGGCGAAACGGCAGGTGGCGAACAGGTACGGCAGGCGTGCGGCCAGGTTGGCGTTGGCGGTGGCGTCCGGATCGTCGTATTCGGCCGGTTTCTGCAACGACTGCGCACCGATGAAGGCGGCGAAGTCGGTGTTTTTCTTGTGCAGCAGCGGCATGAAACCGTTCTTCGCCAGCTCCGCTTCACGGCGGTCGCTGATGGCGATTTCGGTCGGACACTTCATGTCCACGCCGCCGTCATCGGTCGGGAAGGTGTGGGCCGGCAGGTTTTCCACTTCACCGCCGGACTCGATGCCACGGATGCGCGAGCACCAGCCGTAGTGCTTGAACGATCGGTTGATGTTCACTGCCATCGCGTACGCGGCGTTGGCCCAGGTGTACTTGGAGCTGTCGGCGCCGTCGGTGTTTTCTTCGAAGGCAAAGGCTTCCACCGGATCGGTCTTGGCGCCATACGGCAGGCGCGCCAGGAAGCGCGGCATGGTCAGGCCGATGTAGCGCGAATCTTCGGATTCACGCAGCGAGCGCCAGCCGGCGTATTCCGGCGTAGTGAAGATCTTGGTCAGGTCGCGTGGGTTCGACAGCTCCTGCCAGGAGCCCATGCCCATTACGGTCGGCGAGGCGGCAGCGATAAATGGCGAGTGCATGGCGGCGCAGACTTTCGACAGCTCGCCCAGCAGTTCCACATCGGGTGGCGACTGGTCGAAGTAGTAATCGCCTACCAGGCAACCATAAGGTTCGCCGCCGAACTGGCCGTATTCTTCTTCGTACATCTTCTTGAAGATCGGGCTCTGGTCCCATGCGGTGCCCTTGAATTTCTTCAAGGTTTTGTGCAGGTCCGGCTTGGAGATGTTGAGCACGCGAATCTTCAGCTGCTCATCGCTCTCGGTGTTGTTGACCAGGTAGTGCAGGCCACGCCAGGCGCTTTCCAGCTGCTGGAAATCCTGGTGGTGGATGATCTGGTTGACCTGGGCGGTGAGCTTGGCGTCGATGGCGGCGATGATCGATTCGATCGACTTGATCGCGTCGTTGGACACCAGGTCGGTTTGCGCCAGGGCCTGTTCGGCGAGGGTGCGTACCGCGGTTTCCACGGCTTCGCGGGCACGCTCGGTCTTGGGCTTGAACTCTTGCATCAACAGCGAGGCGAACTCGCTGGTTTCTTCGGTGGCGCCCAGGCTGGATGCGCCTTCGCGTACGGTATTGTCAGTCATGCTTACTGCTCCCCTGCAGGCTTGGGCGCGCTGGCAAGTGCCTGAAGCAGTGCCGGGTCCTTGATCGCCTTCATGATGATTTCTTCAGCGCCGGTCTTGCCGTCCATGTAGGTCAGCAGGTTGGCCAACTGGGTGCGGGCTTCGAGCAGCTGGTTCAGGGAATCGACCTTGCGCGCCACGGCGGCCGGGCTGAAGTCGTCCATGCTTTCGAAGGTGATGTCCAGGCTCAGGTTGCCTTCGCCTGTCAATTCGTTGGGTACGTGGAACGCCACGCGCGGCTGCATGGCCTTGAGGCGCGAGTCGAAGTTATCGACATCCACTTCAAGGAACTTGCGGTCGGCCACGGGAGCCAGAGGCTCGGCGGGTTTGCCGGCGAGGTCGGCCATCACACCCATCACGAAGGGCAACTGGACCTTTTTCTCGGCGCCGTAAAGCTCGACGTCGTACTCGATCTGCACTCGAGGCGCACGGTTGCGCGCGATGAATTTCTGAGAACTTTGCTTCGCCACGTTGCTGCTCCTGGTCGCTTGAGCGACGGTGTTGTTACTGCACGGTCCGGCGGCTTAGTCGCTGTCCGGGCCGCGCAGGTTTTCAAATTGGGACATGCCGTCGGGAATCAGATTGCGCACGATGGCCGCGAAGTCGGCGTGCACCAGGTTCTTGGCCCGGTTCAACAACACCGGCAGCGGGCTCGATGGCTCGTGCCGGGTGTAGTACGCAAGGATTTTGTCGAGGCTGCGCAGCACGTCATCGCGGGTGGCGATATCGCCCGTCGGGCGTGGGGCTGCGGGCGCAGCGGCGTAATCGACCGAGGGGGCATTGTCGTCACTGACGGCCTCGGGATCGCTGCTGCTGTCGGTGCCGGGCACCGCTTGATTGAGGATTTGCAGGGCCTGCTTGAGCGGCTGCTTCAAGGCGCTGAGGTCCACGCCCTGGGCGGAACCGACCTGGTCATTGACCTGTTGTTCGATGGCTTCACAGGCCGTACGTGCTGCGCTCAAGGCGTCACGGGTGGCTTGCAGGAGTTCGGGGTCGCTGTCGAGGAACGCGGCATTGAGCTGCTGGCTGCCCAGTTGCTCATCGGGGAAGCTCAGCAGGCCGCTGGCGTTGAGCGCGGCGCGCAAACTCACGGGGCCGAAGGTGCGCGAGCGCGTGAGAATACTCTCGCGCAGCAGGCGAATCGTCGTGTCGCTGGTCAAGCCGGACAGGGCATTGATGCGCACGGTGGGGTCGTTATCGTCGTCGGCATCCAGGCGCGGATGCAGGTCGGCCCAGTATTCGCGCAGCAGGGCGTTGATCAGCGTAAGAACTTCGGCCAGCCCGGCCACACCCTGGAGGGCGAGGGAGCTTTGCAGCAGGAAGTGGGTGATGCGCAGGTCTTTGCTGCGCTGCAACAGGTCGAGACTTTGCTGCTGGATGCTGCGCCATTCCGGCGGTTCAGCGGGCAGGATCGAGTCGCCCATGCTGCGCTCGGGCTGGCCCTTGGCATCACGCTCCAGTTGCAAGAATTGCGCGTCATACTCCATGTCTTCGCCACAAGGCGAAGTCGCAGAAACGGCGGTGAGCAACAACGGCACATCCACTGAATTCGATCTCCTTATCAGCCCGCTGAACGGCGAGCAACGCATGCATGAGTTACGCGATGAACTTTGCATGTTTTCTTGGTCATAACATCAGGGTGCCACTAGTGCGCCATCACTGATGTTCAAGAAGTTGTGCATTTTTGGTGTAGTACTTATGCCTTGTCAAGGTAAGCTATTCGCCCTCTGTGACAGATGTGCGGTGTTTAACAACCTGCGCGACTGACGGGTCGAAAGGCGTGCCCGTAGAGGATTTTTGTCATGCAAGCCAGTTAAGATCATCGATCATGCTGGTAAAGGCAGTTTTGGCGGTCGTTTTTGCGCGACCGTGGGCAAGTCTTCAGGGAAGCGTGTCCCTTTGGATAGACCGCGCGCGATGTATCAGCAAGGAGGCAAGATGGCGCTGTGTTTGACTATCACTAGTTATCACAAGATTACCCCTGGGCAGTGCCCCGAGAAGTCCATGGATCAGGGCGTGATGGCTATCGGCCGCAGTTCGGAGAATGACTGGGTATTGCCTGACCCGGAACGTCTCGTCTCCTCCCAACATTGCGTTATTCAATACAAAGATGGTCGTTATTACTTAACTGATAACAGTACCAACGGTGTGGAACTGGTTAACGCCGGTATTCGTTTGCGCAGGGGTAATAGCGAGCCGCTGCAAGATGGCGAGCTGATCCGCATTGGCGATTATGAAATCCAGGCGCGTATCGACTTCAACGTGCAGGCCGTTGGCAGCCAGCCGTTTGCCGGTGATTCGCCGAACAGCTTTGAAGCGCTGATGGGCGCTGTGGCGAGCCCGCCCGCGCCAACGCCGATGATTGCACCGCAGTTCCACGGCGCCTCGTCGATGGAAACCTTGCCCGACCTGTTCGACTTCCTCAGCCCCACCGCCGTGCCGCCGCCCACCGTGGCCGACCATGTGCCGTCCGAGCAGCACGATTTCCGCCCGCCGGCGCCGGTTGCTGTGCCTGCGCCCGAGCCTGAAAAAGCTCAGGTGCAAGGCTCGGTTATTCCCGAAGACTGGGACCTGTTCGGTGACGCACCCGCGCCGGTCGTCAATACTGCGCCGCCTCCTGCCCCTATTGCCCCACCGCCACCTGTGGTCGAGCCTGTTGCGCTCCCCGTGGCCGGCACCGAGCCACATCCCGACCTGTTGCAAGCCTTCCTGCGCGGTGCCGGCCTTGATCAGCTGCGCCTGGATAAAACCGACGCCTGCGCCCAGATGGAAAACATTGGCCGCAGCTACCGGCTGATGGTCGAGGGCCTGATTGACGTATTGCGCGCCCGGGCCAGCCTCAAGGGCGAGTTCCGCATGCAGCAGACGATGATCCGTCCTGCCGAAAACAACCCGTTGAAATTCGCCCCGAATGCCGATGAAGCCTTACTGCTGTTGCTTCGTCACGGCAACCAAGCGTTCATGGCGCCGGACGTTGCGGTGCGTGACAGCTTCGACGACTTGCGCGCTCACCAATTGGCGGTGATGGCCGGGGTGGAAGCGGCGATCAAGCACCTGCTCATGCGCTTTGAACCGGCGCAGCTGGAAGAGCGCATGGGCAAGCCCGGTGGCCTTTCGAGTATTTTCAACGGTTCTCGCCAGGCCCAGTACTGGCAGCAGTTCACCGAGCTCTACAGCAATATTTCCCGCGAGGCCCAGGAGGATTTCCAGGACCTGTTCGGCCGCGAATTCAGCCGGGCCTACGAAGAACACAGCGCACGACAGCGACGCTAAAAGCGCGTTGTACGAATGGATATAACGGATAGCTAAGTACGTCATTGAGGACGCAGGATGATTCCCAGGTTTTTACTCGCAGCCGCTACCGCGCTGCTGCTGTCGGCGTGTGCCAATGACACGGTCAAACCCGAAGCGGCTGCCGGCGCGCAACCCAGCACCACCGCCGTAGAGCTGCACTTTCACGCGATTGCCGGGCTTAACCCCGGTGCCAACGGCCAGGCCGCGCCGGTGCGGGTGCGCATTTTCGAACTGAAAAACGCTGCGACCTTTTCCCGCTCCGATTACTTCGCCCTGGCGGACCGTGCGCAATCCACCCTCGGCCTCGACCTGTTGGACCAGGATGAAGTGATGGTGCAACCCGGCCAGCAACTGAGCATCCAGCGCGACCTTGACCCGGCCACGCGCCAGATCGGCGTGCTGGTGGGCTATCGCGAGCTGGACCGTGCGCAATGGCGCGCCGTCATCAACGTGCCGCCGCGCCAATCCAGTGAATACCAGATCAGCCTCGATGTGCGTGCCGTGCGCGCCGATGTCGTGGCTCCACCATCCAGTCCTGCCCAATAACAAGCAATCGGAGCCCCCATGTCCTGGAACAATCGCGTGGTCTGGTCGGAAGGCATGTTCATCGGAACGCAGCACTTCCAGCAGCATGACCGTTACCTGGAAAACCTGATCGACGCCCGCAGCCGCCCGTTGTCGGCCGGGGCCTGGGGCTTTTCCGAATTGCTGATCGATCAGGGCCTGCTGGCCCAGGGCAAACTGGCGATTGTGTCGGCCCGTGGCCTGTTGCCGGACGGCACGCCGTTCAATATCCCCCAGGATGACCTGGCGCCGAGCCCGTTGAATATCGACGATAATCTGCGCGACGGCCTGGTGTACCTGGCGCTGCCGCTCAAGCGTGCGGGGGCCCGCGACACCGTCGACGAGGGCGAAGCCCTGGAGGCCGCACGTTATGTGAGCCAGGTGCGTGAGGTGCGCGACGACAACGCACCGTTCGAAAACCGCGCACCAGTGGCCGTGGGCTCGCGGGCGTTGCGCCTGCTGACGGCGCAGGACGGCATCAGCGACTACGCCGCCATCGGCCTGGTACGCATCAAGGAAAAACGTGCCGACCGCGCGTTGGTGCTTGATGACACCTATATCCCGCCGGTGCTGGATGTGGCCGCAAGCAAACCGTTGACGGCCTTTCGCAGCGAACTGCTCGGCCTGTTGCACCAGCGTGGCGAAGCCCTGGCTGGCCGCGTTGTGGCTTCCGGCGCGGGCGGCGCCTCGGAGATTGCCGACTTCATGCTGCTGCAACTGGTCAATCGCGCCCAGCCACTGATCCAGCACTTCAGCCAGTTGAGCCCGCTGCACCCGGAACGCTTCTTCAGTGAATTGGTGAGCCTGGCCGGTGAGTTTTCCACCTTTTCAACTTCAGGTCGGCGCCCCCAGGAATACCCGCAGTACCAGCATGACGACCTGGCCCTGAGCTTCATGCCGGTCATGGCCGCCTTGCGTGAGGCGCTGTCGATGCTGATTGACAGCAAGGCCACGCCGATCCCGATTGTGGAGAAAGCCTACGGCATCCACGTGGCCATGTTGGCCGACAAGACCTTGCTCGACAACGCCAGTTTCATCCTTGTGGTGCGTGCCGATGTGCCTGGCGAAACCCTGCGTGCGCGCTTCGGCCAGCAGAGCAAGGTCGGCTCGGTGGAGCACATCCGCGACATGGTCAACCTGCAACTGCCGGGCATTGGCCTGCTGCCGTTGCCGGTGGCGCCGCGCCAACTGCCGTACCACGCCGGCAGCACCTACTACGAGCTGGACCGGGGCAGCGAGCACTGGCAGCAGTTGAGCAATTCCGGCGGTTTTGCCTTCCATATCGCCGGGCAGTTCCCGGGCTTGAACCTGGCCTTCTGGGCGATCCGAGGATAATCCGCGATGCATCCCAATGATGATGACCGCACCCAGTTCATGCCGCGCCCGGGAGGCCGTGCGCCAGAACCTGCACGTGCAGAGCCGGCACCTTTGTCGATGCCGGCCGCGCCGATTCTTACCGGCAAAAGCCAAGGCCTGAACCCGCTGGAAAGCGCCGCCGGCCCGCTGTTGGCACTGCTCACGCGGCTGCGCAACACCATCGCCCACCCGGCGCCAGCCAGCCTGCGTGCGCAGCTGCTGGCCTACCTGCGCCAGTTCGAAGAGCGCGCCGAAGCCGCCGGCGTAGCGCGCAATGAAGTGCTGCTGGCCCGTTACGCGCTGTGCACTGCATTGGACGAAGCGGTACTGAGTACACCGTGGGGCAGCACCAGCGACTGGGGTAAACAAAGCCTGCTGATCACTGTGCACAACGAAGCCTGGGGCGGCGAAAAGGTCTTCCAGCTGCTCGACCATTGCCTGCAAAGCCCACGGGAACGCCTGTACCTGCTGGAGTTGCTGTACCTGTGCATGTGCCTGGGTTTCGAAGGCCGCTACCGCGTGATGACCGATGGGCGCAGCCAATTGGAAGCCTTGCGCGAGCGCACCGCCGCAGCGATTCGCAGTGCCCGTGGCGAACACGAGCGTGAGCTGTCGCCGCACTGGCGCGGCGTGACCGTGGCCCGTGACCGCCTGGCGCAATTCATGCCGCCGTGGATCGCCGTGGCGATTGGCCTGGCGCTATTGCTGGTGTTGCTGTTCGGCCTGCGCATGAAGCTGGCCTCGGATGCCGAGCCGGTATTCAAGAATATCCATGCCCTGGGTGAGATCCCGGTGCAGGCCATCGACCGTCCGGTGGCGCAACCGAAAGTCATCGAGCGGCCGCGCCTGGCCGGCTTCCTGGCCGAAGACATCAAGGCAGGTCGCGTGGCCGTGGAAGACAAGGTGGACCGCTCGGTGGTGACCATTCGTGGCGATGAGCTGTTCGCGTCCGCCAGCTCCAGCATCGTCGATGCCTACCAGCCGCTGATGCTGCGTATCGCTGACGCCATTCGCAAGGTCAAGGGCCAGGTGCGCGTCACCGGCCACAGCGATAACCGCCCGATTGCCACGTTGCGCTTTCCGTCGAACTGGGCGCTGTCCGAAGCCCGGGCCAAGTCGGTGCTGGAGATCCTCTCCGCCAAGACCGGCCAGGGTGATCGCTTCAGCGCCGAAGGCCGCAGCGACACCGAGCCGTTGGCGACCAACAGCACTGCCGAAGGCCGTGCCCGCAATCGTCGGGTTGAAATCACCGTATTGGCGGAGGGCGTCGAGTGAAGGCGTTTTTCAGTTTCATGATTCGCTGGGTGATCCCCGTGCTGGGCCTGATTGCCCTGAGCCTGATCATCTGGTTTGTCGGGCCGTTGCTCGATGTGCTGATGCCCGAGGGTCGACGTTGGGCGCTGATCATCCTGGTATTTGCGCTGTGGGTCGCCTACCGCGTGTTCCGCATTATCCAGGCCCGCCGCCAGGCCGCCGAAGTGATGCGCAGCCTGGCCGCCGAAACCCCAGCCGACCCCAACAGCGTCGCCACTGCCGAAGAATTGTCGACCCTGCGCCAGCGCATGGACGAAGCCCTGATGCTGCTGAAAAAAGCCAAGCTTGGTGGCGATGAGCGGCGCAACCTCTACGAGCTGCCATGGTACGTGATCATCGGCCCGCCGGGTTCGGGCAAGACCACCGCGTTGGTCAATTCCGGGCTGCATTTTCCGCTGGCGGCACAATTGGGTGCCGGTGCGGTGCGAGGCGTCGGCGGCACGCGCAACTGCGACTGGTGGTTTACCGATCAAGCGGTATTGCTCGACACCGCTGGCCGCTACACCACCCAGGACAGCAACTCCACGGTGGACAAAGCCGCGTGGCTGGGCTTCCTCGACCTGCTGAAAAAGCAGCGCTCGCGCCGGCCCATCGACGGTGCGTTTATCGCCATCAGCCTGTCGGATCTGCTGTTGGGTACAGACGCCGAGCGCGCTGCCCATGCCGCCGCAATACGCCTGCGCATCCAGGAGCTGTACACCCAGCTGGGCGTGCGTTTCCCGATCTACCTGATGCTCACCAAGCTCGACCTGGTGCCGGGCTTCATGGAGTTCTTCGACAATCTGAGTAAGGAAGAGCGCGCCCAGGTGTGGGGCATGACCTTTGCCCTGGACGACGGCAAGAATAGCGACAGCCCGTTGGCGCACCTGCAAAGCGAATTCACCGGGCTGGAACAACGCCTCAATCAACGCTTGGTCGAACGCCTGCAACAGGAACGCGACCCGGCGCGGCGCGACCTGATCTACGGTTTCCCGCAGCAGTTCGGCGCGTTGAAGGACTGCCTGCAAAGCTTCCTCGAAGGCGTGTTCAAACCCAACGCCTTTGAAGAGCGCGTGTTGCTGCGCGGTGTGTATTTCACCAGCGGCACCCAGGAAGGCAGCCCGATTGACCGCTTGATCGGCGCCATGGCCCAGAGCATGAACCTGGACCGCCAGCACCTGGCGCGCCAGAGCGGCACCGGGCGCAGTTACTTCATCGAAAAACTCTTCACCGCCGTGGCCTTCGCCGAGCGTGGCTTGGTGGGGGTGAACCCGAAAGTCGAACGGCGCCGCAAGTGGATCGCCCGTGGCGTACTGGCCGCCACCGTCGCCTTGGTCGTAGTGGTCGGCAGCCTATGGTGGGTGAGTTATCGCGCCAATCAGGCGTACATCGCCCAGGTCGACCAGAAGGTCGCGCCCCTGGGGCAGACGGTACAAAACCTGAGCCCGGCACAACGGGAAGTGCTTGCCGTGCTGCCGTTGCTCAATGCGGTCAAGAACCTGGCGGGGGACTCGCCAAGCTGGTCCGAAGGGCTTGGGCTGTATCAAGGCGATATGCTTGAAGCCGAGTCCGCCAGCGTCTATCGCAAGCTGTTGATCGCCGTCTTCGCGCCGCGTCTGGTGACGCGTATCGAAGAGCAACTGCACGGCGGCGGTAACTCGGACTTCCTCTATGAGGGCCTCAAGGCTTACCTGATGCTCGCCGACACCGAGCATTACGACGCGGACTTTATCAAGGCCTGGATCGCCCTGGACTGGGACCGTAACCTGCCCCGCGACCTGCCGGCCGACCAACGCCAGGCCCTGGCCGGGCACTTGCAGGCACTGTTCGAACGGCACCCGCCGAGTGCCCGCCTGGACCCGCGCCTTATTGATGACCTGCGCCGCCAGTTGCAGCAACTGCCGGTGGCGCAGCGCGTATATGACCGGGTCAAGCGCCAGAAACTGCCGGAAGGTATCCCGGACTTTCGCCTCAACGAAGCCGCTGGCCGTGATGCCGCGCTGGTGTTCAGCCGCAAAAGCGGCAAACCCTTGGGTGAGCCGCTGAGTGGGTTCTTCACCGCCAAGGGCTATCGTCAGGCGTTCCTGCTGAGCAGCCTGAACCAGACCGGCACCCTGGCCGAGGAGCAGTGGGTGTTGGGCCATGAACAGGCCGATCAGCAGAACGTGGTGAGCCTGGCCGCTGATGTGCGCCGCCTGTATTTCCAGGACTACCAGCGCCAGTGGGATGCGCTGCTCGCCGACATCGACTTCGTGCCGATCACCAGCGTGGCCCAGGCTGCCGACGTATTGCGGGTGATTTCCGGGCCGACCTCGCCACTGAAAAAACTGTTGGTGGCGGTGGCCAAGGAAACCGATCTGCAAACCGAAGAACGTCAATTGGCCGCCAAAGGTGTGCCGGTGGAGGGCGGCGTCGACAAACTCAAGGAGCGCCTCGGCAGTTTGCTCGGCCAGGAACAACCCACGGCGAATGCCCCGGTGGTTGCGGATGATCCAGTGACCGCGCACTTTGCCGAACTCAACAGCACCGTCAGTAAAAACGAAGGCGAGCCGGCCGCCATCGACGGCCTGCTCTCGGACATGAATGCGCTGTATGTGCAAGTCAGCGCCATGGTCGGCGCCAGCGGCGATGCGCTGCTCGGTGAGGCCAAGAACCAGGCAGCGGCTGCGGCCACGCGGGTCAGCCTGAATGCCGAGCGCCAGCCGCCGCTGGTGCAGGGCATGGTCAAGTCGGTGGTCAATTCCACCACCAACAGCATGATGGGCGGGGTGCGCAACCAGTTGAACGCGGCCTGGGTCAGCGAGGTGGTCAACGTGTATCGCCAGTCGTTGGCGGGGCGTTACCCGAT
Source organism: Pseudomonas khavaziana (assembly GCF_036704165.1). Lineage (NCBI taxonomy): Bacteria > Pseudomonadati > Pseudomonadota > Gammaproteobacteria > Pseudomonadales > Pseudomonadaceae > Pseudomonas > Pseudomonas khavaziana. The sequence goes on along the minus strand of NZ_CP129946.1, from coordinate 52,749 downwards.
GTCGCCGGGCAGTGCACGGGACGCCACCCTGGATGACTTCGGCCAATTCTTCGGCGTGGGCGGGGTGATGGATAACTACTTCCGCAAATACCTGCAGCCCTATGTGGATACATCGGCACAGACCTGGCGCTGGCAGCCGGGCGCGGCGCAGAAGCTGGGGATTGCCCCGGGCGTGCTGCAAACCTTCCAGCGTGCGGCGACTATCCGTGATGCGTTCTTTAGATCCGGGGGCACCCAGCCGATCGTGCGTTTCGAGCTCAAGCCGGTGTCGATGGACCCGACCATCACCCAGTTCCTGCTCGATCTGGACGGCCAGCAATTGAGCTACGACCACGGCCCGAGCCGCCCGGTGGCGATGCAATGGCCGAACCCCGGCAGCATTGGCGTGGTGCGCATTTCCATCATGCCACCGTCGGCCAGTGGTCGCTCCGGCATCACCCTGGACGGCCCATGGGCTTGGTTCCGCCTGCTGGAGCAATCGGACCTTACCGCCGGCAACTCGCCGGATCGCTTCAACCTGCGCTTGCGGGTCGACGGCGCCAGCATCGCCTACGAATTGCGTGCCAACAGTGCCTTCAACCCGTTCAAGAGCCGGGTACTCAGCGGCTTCAGCCTGCCGGAGCGGCTATGACGACCCTGGGTTTCTACGGCAAGGTGGCCAGCCGCGGGGACTTCGTCAGCCGCGCCTTGCCCCAGAGTTTTATCGGCCCCTGGGACAGCTGGCTGGCGGCGGGTTTGCTCGCCAGCCAGAACAGCCTGGGTGGCGACTGGCTCAACGCGTACCTGGTCAGCCCGTTGTGGCGCTTTGTCCTGGCGCCGGGCGTATGCGGACCCGACGCGGCGGCGGGCGTGGTGATGCCGAGCATTGATCGGGTCGGGCGGTATTTTCCGTTGGCGGTGGTTACCTTGCTGGATCACGACACCAACCCCGCGTCCCTGGTGGGCGGCCCTGACACTTGGTTCGAGCAGGCCGAAGCGCTATTGCTCGGTACCTTGGACAGCGGCGCCACCTTCGAAAGCTTCAACGCTGGCCTCGACATCCTGGGCGTGCCGGCCACTGAGCCGCGTGCAGTGGACAGTCGTTTCGCCGGCTTGCAACGGATGGCAGCCATTGTGCCCCATCAGCGCATGACCGCACTGGCCGAACAGGCGTGCGAGGGCGCAAGCCTGTGGTGGGGCCGGGGTTCGCAGCATATCTCCCCAGGTTTATTACGGTGCCAGGGCTTACCTGCCGCCAACGATTTTGCGCAGTTTTTGCTCGGACAAGAAGGTGTGGTTTAGATGGGGGCAACGTACAAATCCGCGAGCAAAAGCCATGTGGGCATGGTTCGCCAAGTCAATGAAGATGCCTGTCTGGACCTGCCGGAAAATCGTCTGTGGGTGGTGGCCGATGGCATGGGCGGGCACGCGGCGGGGGACTATGTCAGCAGCTTGATCGTCGACAGCCTGCGCAACGTACCGGCTGGCCGTTCCCTCGATGAATACGCGGCTGCGCTGCGCAACGACTTGCTGCGCATCAACACCGCTGTGCGTGAAGAAACCGCCAACCGTGGTGTGACCATGATGGGTAGCACCGTGGTGGTGTTCGCTGCACGCGGCTTGCGCGGTGTATGCCTGTGGGCTGGCGACAGTCGCCTGTATCGCCTGCGCGACGGTGTGCTGGAAAGCATTTCCCGCGACCACAGCTACGTCCAGGATTTGCAAGACAGCGGCTTGCTCAGTGAAGCCGACGCCCGCACCCATCCACGCTCCAATATCGTCACCCGCGCTGTTGGCGTGGAAGCCCAGTTGGATGTCGCCTCGGTGGACCTGTTGATCGCCCCTGGCGACAGCTACCTGTTGTGCAGCGATGGACTGAACAAGACCGTCGAAGACCATGAAATCCGCGAGGTGCTCAGCCATGACGCGCCGGATGAAATCGTGCGCAGCCTGGTGCACCTGGGGCTCAATCGCGGCGCACCGGACAACATCACCGCCATCGTCGTGAAGGCCTCGTCATGAACATCGTCATTCCGGGTTACGACATCGAAGGCGAGATCGGCGAAGGCGCCATGGCCAGCGTGTACCTGGCAACCCAGCGCTCCCTGGAGCGCAAAGTGGCGTTGAAGGTGATGGCGGCGGCGCTGGCGGCCGACCCGACGTTCTGCGAACGCTTCCTGCGCGAGGGCAAGACCCTGGCGCGCTTGTCGCACCCGCACACGGTGACCATCCATGACATCGGCAACGTCGGTGAGCTGTATTACATGGCCATGGAATACCTGCCCAACGGCACGCTCAAGGAACGCATCGCCGCCGGCCTGACGCCGGAGCAGGGCGTGACGCTGATCCGCCAGATTGCCTCGGCCCTGGGTTATGCCCATGCCCAAGGCCTGGTGCACCGCGACGTCAAGCCGGCGAACATCCTGTTCCGCGCCGACGGCACCGCCGTGCTCTCGGACTTTGGCATCGCCAAGTCACTGGACGACCGCACCCAATTCACCCAGGCCGGGTTTGCCGTGGGCACGCCGAGCTACATGAGCCCGGAGCAGGCGCGTGGTCAGGAGATCGATGGTCGCGCCGACCTCTATGCGTTGGGCGTGGTGTTATACGAAATCCTCGTCGGCAAGCTGCCCTACAGCGGCACCGATGCGCTCTCTACCGCACTGGCGCACCTGACCGAGCCGTTGCCGGAGCTGCCGGTGCACCACGGGCGTTATCAGGGCGTGCTACGCAAGTTGCTGGCCAAGGACCCGGCGGAGCGCTTCCCGAATGCGGCGGCGTTGCTGGAGGCTCTGGAGCAACTGCCGGCGGACTCGGCAGAAGCCACCTTGGTGCGGCCGCTGCCGATTCCATTAAGTTTTGACCTGGCGGGCATGACGCCCGTCACCATCGACATTCCGACCGATAAACCACAGCCGCAGCCGGTAGTGCGCCAGCCGGTGGTGACGCCGACGCAGCACAACGCACCGTCCGAGCAGCGCCGTGGGCCGGTGTTGGCATTGGCTGCCGTGGCGGTCGCGGTGGCCCTGGCCATTGGGGGCGCCAGTTACTGGTGGTTGAGTGGCAGCGATGAGCCGGCTCAGCCGCCGGCTGCCGTCGTGCCGAAAGTGACACCACCCGTGGCCGCCGCTGAAGTGGACGGTGGCCAGCGACCCTTGCTGATGGCGGGTAAGAAAACTCTATTCCAGCGCGTGCTCAGCAAGCCCGGCGCCAAGCTTTCCACCGACGCTGGCAGTGTGCCTGGCAAAGCCTTGCCAGCGTTCTCGGTGCTCTACGTGTACCAGCGCAAGGACGTCGATGGCAGCTCGTGGGTGCGCGTCGGCGCGGCCACCGATGGCCGCAGCGACGGTTGGCTGCCGGCCTCCCAGGTCAGCGATTGGAAACAGAGTCTGGTGCTCAAGTTCACCGAGCGCTCGGGTCGCGCGCCGGTGATGTTCCTGCGTCAATCCGCCGAAGTTGAAAAGCTGCTGGCCGATCCTGCCGCGGCGAAAAGCGTGCTGGCCAAGGCCCAGAACAACCCTGAAGACAACCAGCAAGTCCTGGCCCTGGAACCCACCGCCAGCGCGGTGCCGCAGGACCAGTTTTACCTGCTGCCGATCTTCGATTCCAAAGAGAGCTTCGACGAAAACGGCCAGCCGGTGCAGTTGCTCAATATCGCCTCCATCGACCCGGGCAGCAGCGCGCAGGCCAAACCGGCCACGCCGGTGATCAGCGCCAACGCCGACGCCTTCCGCACCGCCGTGGTGCTGGTGGTGGACACCACCGTGTCGATGCAGCCGTATATCGATCAGGTGCGCGATGTGGTTCACGAACTGCAAACCCGCATTGCCGAACGCGGCGAGCTGGACAGTGTCAGCTTCGGCCTGGTGGGCTTTCGCAGCAGCATCAAGAAGACCCCGGGCCTCGAGTATGTCGCCAAGACCCTGATCAGCCTCGACCAAGGCCGCGACCCGCAACGCTTCCTCGACATGGCGCGTCAGGTCAAGGCTTCGACTGTCTCCAGCCACTCTTTCAACGAAGACGCGTTTGCCGGCGTGATGCAGGCGGTGGACGGCATGGATTGGTCGGGCTACGGCGGCCGCATCATTCTGCTGGTCACCGACGCGGGTGCGCTGCGCAAGAACGACCCGTTCGCCGCCACCCAGATGAACGAAGCCGAAGTGCGCCAGGCGGCGCTGGGCAAGCAGATCAAAATCTATGCGCTGCACCTGCGCACCGACGCCGGCAAGAAAACCCACGCCGGTGCCGAGAGCCAATACCGCATCCTTACCGCCGACGCCAACCCGCAGATCGGCGACCTCTATACGCCGGTGACGGGTGGCGATGTGCGCAAGCTGGGCGAGCGTGTGGATGAGATCGGTACGGTGTTCGCCAACCTGGTGCATCAGGTGCGCAGTAACACGCCACAACCGGTGCCGCTGCTGAATTCGGCGCCAAGCCTGGCGGACAAATCCGCAGCCGTCGGTTATGCCATGCACATGGATTTCCTCGGGCGCAAAACCGCCAGCCAGGCGCCGCAACTGGTCAGCGCCTGGACCGCCGACCGCGACCTGACCAACCCGGCGCTGCCGGCGTTCCAGGTGTGCGTGATGCTGACCAAGCTGCAACTCAACGACCTGCAGCAGTCGCTGAAGTTGATCGTAGATGCGGCGCGCAAGACCCAAAGCTCACCCAAGGATTTCTTCCAGGAGATCGCCAGCGCCTCGGCCTATATGAGCCGTGACCCCCAAGCCCTGCGCAAGGGCGGCAACCTGGCCGACGGCGGCTTGCTCGGCGAATACCTGGAGGGCCTGCCGTATCGCAGCAAGTCGCTGAGCATGACCCAGGATTTGTGGTTGTCGTTGAGCGTGGCCGAGCAGGAAGACTTTATCGATGAGCTGGATTCGAAGATCCGCCTGTATGAAACCTTCCATAACGACGTGGCCAACTGGGTCCGTTTCGGCGACGCCGAACCGGGCGATGCGTTGTACCGCGTGCCGCTGTCGACGCTGCCGTGATGCTGAGCCTGAACGCGGTGCACAAGAGCCGGGGTGTCGGCAGCCAGCGCTATAGCCTGGTGATTGCGGCGCTGCACCTGGGCGCGGGTGAACAACTGGCGATTGTCGGGCCCAGCGGTTGTGGCAAAAGCACTTTGCTGGACCTGCTGGCGCTGGTCTTGGCGCCGGATCAGGCCGGGCAGTTTGACTTCAACCAGCAGGACATCGGCGCGCTGTGGCGTGCCGACCGGCAATCCGACCTGGCTGCATTGCGCAGCCAGCACCTGGGCTATGTACCGCAAACCGGTGGCTTGCTGGGGTTTCTCGATGTGCGCGGCAATATCGCCTTGTCCCGGCAATTGCTGGGTTTGAAAGACGACGGCAGCGTGGCGCGCCTGGCCGAGCAGTTGCAGATCAGCGACCAGTTGGGTAAGCCCCCGGCCGCGTTATCGGTGGGCCAGCGCCAGCGTGTGAGCTGTGCCCGGGCCTTGGCCCATGCACCGCAACTGGTGCTGGCGGATGAGCCGACTGCGTCCCTCGACCCGCTCAACGCCGAGCGTGTGATGCAGGCGTTGCTGGCCCAGGCCCGCGAACACCGTACGGCCTGTGTGATAGCCACCCACGACGAACCCCTGGCCCGTGCCAGTGGCTTGCAGGTGCGGCGTATCAGTTGCCGTCGCGATGCTGACGGCGGCGTTACCGCAACCCTCGGGGAGGTGTGCTGATGCGCATCGGCCTGATCACATCGCTCGCCTGGCAGGACTACCGCAACGATCGCTGGCTGTCGGCCTGTTCGGTGCTGGCGCTGGTGGCGGTCATCGCACCGTTGCTGGTGTTATTCGGCCTGAAATTTGGACTGGTCAGCAGTTTGACTGAACGCTTGGAGACTGACCCCGCCACCCGTGAAATCATCCCGTTGGGGGGTGGACGATTCAGCGCGGCGTTTATCGAGCAGCTGGGGCAGCGCAGCGATGTGGCGTTTGCCCTGCCACGTACTCGGCAGATCGCAGCAACCGCCCAGGTGGGCACGCTGACCCTGGAAATGCTGCCGACCGCCGCGGGTGATCCGTTGTTGGCCGGCTTGCCGATACCCCACGGCCTGGACCAGATCGTGCTGAGCCATACCGCTGCTGAAAAGCTCGCGGCCAGGCCTGGCGACTGGCTGGAAACCAGTTTTGCGCGGCAGGTGGCCGGGCAGGTCCAAGCCCAGCACATGCGGTTGCAGGTGTTGGCCGTGTTGCCGCTGGAAGCGTTCGCCCGTGACGGTTTGTTTGCAGGCCTGAGCCTGTTGGAAGCGGCGGAAGATTACCGCGATGGTCGTGCAGTAGCGGCGTTGGGCTGGGCGGGTGATGCGGTGGGGATGAGCGAGCAGCGGGTGTACCCGGCGTTTCGCTTGTATGCGCGCAACCTCACCGATGTAGAGCCGTTACGGGTGTTCTTCGCCGGGCAGAATCTACTGGTGTCGACCCAGGCGAACACTATCGCCCAGGTGCAATCGTTGAGCCGCAACCTGTCGATTGTGTTCTGGATCATCGCCGGGTTGGCCTTGGCCGGTGCATTTGCGGCGATCTTCGCCGCAACCCTGGCGGCGGTGGCGCGCAAGCGCCGGGAATTATCGGTGTTGCGTCTGCTGGGGTTTTCCACCGGGGCCCTGTTGTTGTTTGTGCTGCTGCAGGCGCTGTACAGCGCGGGCTTTGCCGCCGTGCTCAGTGGTGGGCTGTATGGCCTGGCCGAGGCTGCGCTGAATAAGCTTTTCGTGCAGGTGCCGGGCGAATACGCCAGCCACCTGTTGGCGCGTCATTACGGCCTGGCCCTGGCTGCTGTGCTCGGCGTCAGCGCCGTGGCGGCTGCCAGTGGTGGTTGGCGGGTGGCGCGTATCCAGGCTTCTGAGGGAATCAGAGATGTATAAGTTATTGGGCGCCTGTGTGGCGCTGAGCCTGGCCTCGCTGGCCTGGGCGGATGAGGCAAGTGACAAGCTCGACAACCCCAAGCCGTTGCCCGATGACGTCAGCCTGCCGCTGCCCTGCGACGGCAACATGGTGTTCCGCTACGCCTATGTATTGGCCCAGGGCACCCTGGATGATCGCGAGATCAGCCTCGGCTACCCCTTTGCCGAAGGCGAGGCCGGTTATCAGCAGTCGTTTATTTCCGGCTATCGCCGCGACTTCATCAATGGCCAGTTCACCCTCAAGGACTTGCCCAAGGACTGGAATAAAGTCATTGCGCCGCTGATGCCGAAGACCGACGCCAAGACCCCGCTCAAGCCCATGCTGTATTTCATCGGCAAATACGAAGTGACCGCGCGCCAGTACGCCCAGGTGATGGCCCAGGCGCAGTCCCTGGCCAGCGGCGAGCCGGCCCCGGCCTGTGACGCGCCTGCCGGTATGGCCGGGCGTTTACCCAAGGTGAAGCTGTCGCGCTTTGAAGCCGAGCGGTTTTCGGCGGTGTACAGCGCCTGGCTGATGAAATACCACCGTGAATTGCTGCCGGTGAGTGGGCGCGGTTCGTCGGCCGAAGATGGCGGCCTGGGCTTTGTACGCCTGCCCACCGAAGTGGAATGGGAGTACGCCGCGCGCGGTGCCCAGGCGGTCAGCCGCCAGGACCTGGAAGGGCGCCTGTACCCACGCCGCGCCGAGGGCAGCGAAAGCGATGGCCCGTTGGCCGACTACGCGGTGTTCAACCAGGTGGCCGGCGGCACTGGTCAGGCAGCACGGCTGATGCCCATCGGCACCAAGTTGCCCAACCCCATCGGCCTGTTCGACGTGATCGGCAACGCTGCGGAAATGGTCCAGGAATCCTTCCAGCTGGTGCATGCCGGCCGGCGCCAGGGCACCTATGGCGGCTTTGTAGTCAAGGGCGGCAACTACCTGGAAGGCGAGGGCACGCTGTTTACCGGCATGCGCCGAGAGTATCCGTTGTTCGCCGCCGACGGCACCGAACAAAGCAACGAGACCACCGGCTTTCGCGTGGCGATTGGCGCATTGTCGGCGCCGCGTTCGCGCTACAAGGAACTGTTTGCCCAATGGCAGAAGGAAGGCCGTTTGGCCTCATTGACTGACGCCATCGACGACGCCCAGGACCCGACCAAGCGCCTGGACAGCATCATCGCCGCCAGCGTCGACCCCAAGCTGCAAGCCGAGCTGGGCCTGGTCAACGAAGAACTCAAGCGCAACGTTTCGCTGATCGCCCAGCAACGTGAAGAAGCGGCGGGCAACCTGATCCAGTCGGCGGCGTTGGTGGCCGAGACCATCAGCAACTACAACATCCGCCTGGCCAACCTGCAGAAGAGTCGCCAGCAGGCCGTGGACAGCAAGGACGAGGCCAGTGCGCAGCTGTTCGCCACGGCCATTACCAATGGACGCAGCGCTCTCGACGGCGCGGTGGCTATCTATATCGACAACCTGGCCACCGGCACGCGCTATACCGATGCGGTGATCCAGGCGCAGTTTCAACGAATCAAGGAAGAGTTGGATCGCAAGCCAGTGCTCGGCAAGAGCCTGGTGACGCGCGCGACACTGTTCGTTCGCCATGTCGGCAACTACCGCAAGCAACAGCGGGCCGACCCGGCAACGATTTTGAAGGAATTGCTCGCAGCGAGCGGTCAGCGGTCTTGATCGTTGGCTGTCTAGCGAGCTTGGAAGGGACTCAGGCGGCGGTGGGCCGTGCTGGGCAAGTCAAACTTAATAGAGATCACACCTATGCTTTTTTCCCGTAAGGCGGTTTCCAAGCGTCACCTGCTGCTGATCGCAGCCGGTTTCAGCACCGTGTTGACTGGTTGCGCTACGTCGCCTGCGTCCAAGGTCGCGTCGAGCACCAAGGTCGAGTACTACCCCAACTGCTACGAGCCGGTGCAGCACCTGCGCGCTACCGATTCGAACATGACCAAGTCGGTGGTAACCGGTGCCGCCATCGGCGCGGCCGGCGGTGCCTTGCTGGGCGCCTTGACCGGCGACAAGGAAAAGCGTGGCCGTAACGCCGCCATCGGCGCTGCGGGCGGCGCCCTGGCTGGCGGCGCGGCGGGCTACTACACCGAGCGTCAAAAGCAGATCGCCGATGACAACCAGCGCATTGCCTCCTATGCCGCTGATGTGAACAAAAGCGTCTCCGACATCGACCGCAGCACCGCCTACGCCAAGGCCTCGCAACAGTGCTACCAGAGCGCGTTCACCAAGCTGGTGGCCGACCGCAAGGCCAAGACCGTCAACGACACCGAAGGCCGCAAGCGCCTGGCGGAAATCGTTGCGGGCCTGAAGGAATCCAATGACCTGATCGTTGCGGTCAACGGCAAAGCCAGCGAAGACCTGAACAACTACACCCAGGCCTACGAAAAAGACCTGCAACAAGTCGGCGTGCAGCGTGCCGACGTGGTCACCGTGGCCCAGGCCGATGCAGCCCCCGTTGTGACGTCGACGAAGAAGAAAGGCGGCACCAAGCCACCGAAAAAGCCGGTGCTGCCAACCGTGCCGAAAGAAGCGGTCACCACCGAGAAAACCTTCCAGACAGCCCAGGCCAAGCAGGCTGAAAGCAAGCAGGTTGCCAATGCAGGTGATTCGCAGCTCAAGCTCAACTGCACCAACCCGAACCTGGTCGACTGGGCGCCGGTGCCTTGCCCTAACGTCTAAGCACTTGTTGCTATAAGCGTTAAACGTCCGCCGATCTGCGTCTAAAGCGCGAGATCGGTGGCGTTCTTTTTTCAAATCGTTACACTGCTGCGGCCACTCCAATAAATACACCGAGGCCGTGTGCATGAAATTTCGTCTTCTCTTGTGGGTGCTTGGCCTGATGATGGGCAAAGCCAGCCGCACCAACCCCGCCTTCCAGCAGCAACTGGGTGACAAAGACCTGGCCTTCCAGCTGCAGACCCTCGACGGCAAGGTTGCCCGTCACTTCATTGTCAAAAACCAGCGCATCACCAGCCGTTCAGGTGTTCACCCTGAGCCTGCCTTTGCGATTGCCTTCAAGGATGCCGCCTACGGGTTTGCCACGATGCAGGCGAAGAACAAGCAACTGGCGTTCATGACGGGGATTCAGGACAAGTCGATCCAGATCAAGGGCAACCCGGCGCTGGTGATCTGGTTCCAGGGGTTGACCAAGTATTTGAAACCGAAGAAAAAGAAGAGCTGAGGTTTTTCAGTAAAACCGAGTTGGATTCATCGGGAGCAAGCCCCCTCCCACATTTGTCTGCATTCCAAAGTTGGAACTCGGTCAAATGTGGGAGGGGGCTTGCTCCCGATAGCGACCTGAGGGGCTACACATTCAGCCCTGGCTGAACTGGGAAGCCAGTTCGCGCAACAACACCTCGGCATCCAGCACCTTGCCGACCACTTCCTCAGCCTTCTCACGGCTCAACCCCAGCCGCTCAAGCAGTGCGTCGGGAATCGCCTCGTCCGGCCCGGAACCAATCCCCCGGCTACGCAACAAGCGCACGGCCAAACACACCAGGTTCGGATACTCGGCATATTGCCCGTCATAGGTCGGGTCGTGCTGGAAGCGCAGGGCGGTGGACAGTTCGTCCGGCATGTCCCAATAGCGCATCAGCCAGGCACCGATCTGCTCGCGGGTGATACCCAGCAAGTGCTGTTCGACATAGCTGTGGCACAGGTGCGGGTTGACCTCCAGGTGTCGGCAGATCAGCGAGAAGTGTGGCGGGAACACATGGGCCAGCAACAGGTAGCCGAAGTTGTGCAGCAGGCCCGCCAGGTAGGTCAGGCCGGCTTCCGGGCGCTGGGCGCGGGGCATGGCACGGGTCAGGCCTTCGATCACGGCAGCGGTGTAGATCGATTGGTGCCAGTACGGCGTGGACTGATGCGGGCGGTCCTTGGGCAGGCTCAGGGTTTTGCCCAGGGCCAGGCCGAGCGCCAGGTTGATCACTAGATCGAAGCCCAGTACGCGCACGATGGCATCTTCGACTGAACGGATCTTGCCCGGCGATGCGTAGTAGGGCGACGCGGCCCAACTCACCACCTGGGCGGCGAGGGCCGGGTCGGTTTCCACCACGCCGGTGATGTCATCGATGGTGGCGTTGGGGTCGACGCGCAGCTTGATGATCTTTTGCGCCGTGTCGGCCAGCGGTGGAATCTCGATGGTCGCCTCAAGACGTTGCTGGATACGGCGGGCGGTGAACGCCTGCATCGCCTGGGTGATTTCCTCGCGGTCATCATTGGGGCGGTCGAGATTTGGGCGGATATTGCTCAGCGGTTCGCCGAACTGCGCGGCGCTGGCCTTGGTCAGCATGCCCTTGAACGCGTCGCCGGGAATGTCCAGCAACAGTCCGGCTACGCCCGAATGCACCAGCAGGCTCGGCTCGTTGAGCAGGCTGCCTTCATACAGGCATGGTGAGCTGGTAAGCGCCGGCAGGCCCGGCAACAGGCTCAGGGCATGCTTGCCGAGCATGCGTTCGACGCGCTCAGGGGCAACGGCCGTGAGGCGGCGTCCCGTGAGTTCGGCGAGGCGGTTGAGGTCGAGCAACTGGCTTTGGGGGAACAGCACCATGAGTGCGCCAACCGCATCTTCAAGCAACACCGCCTGGACCTTTTGCGCAGGGTTCATGCCAGGTTGTTCGATGACTTCCGTGTAGGGGATGGCGAGCTTGGCGAGCAGCGCCCGAATGACCGGCGGGGCGGTCAGTGGGGCTGTGGCGAGGGCAACTTCTGACATGGCCTGTTCCAATTTCTTACATTCATTGGAGTATAACCAGCTTGATAGAGGTGTTGGTCGGATAAGTGGCGTTTGTGATGAGGTTGGCGGTGCGCTGATTACCCTGTAGGAGCGAGCTTGCTCGCGAAGAACGCTAACGATAACCCGGACATTCTGGATGATCGCGCCGCCAGGAAGATCTTCGCGAGCAAGCTCGCTCCTACAGGGAAGGGGTCAGACTTGGCCGTACTGTTGGCCGTGGCGCAGCCAGCGGTTGAGCAACGGGCTGACGTGATCGGGCCAGCGTTCGAGCAGGGCTTGCGCCGCGTCGCGCACCGCAGGCAGCAGGTCGGCGTCGCGCATCAGGTCGGCAACCTTGAATTGCAGCAGGCCGGTCTGGCGCGTGCCGAGCATTTCACCCGGGCCGCGCAGTTCGAGGTCTTTTTCGGCGATGACAAAACCGTCGTTGGTTTCGCGCATGATCCCCAGGCGCTGGCGACCGATCTGCGACAGCGGTGGGTGATACAGCAACACGCAATGGCTGGCAGCACTGCCCCGGCCGACCCGGCCGCGCAGTTGGTGCAGTTGCGCCAGGCCCAGGCGCTCGGGGTTTTCGATGATCATCAGGCTGGCGTTGGGCACGTCCACGCCCACTTCGATCACGGTGGTAGCCACCAGCAATTGCAGGTTACCGGCCTTGAACTCGGCCATCACTGCGGCCTTCTCCGCAGGTTTCATGCGCCCATGAATCAACCCGACCTTGAGCTCGCCCAAGGCGCTGGTGAGGTCTTCGTAGGTGGTCTCGGCGGCCTGGCAGGTCAGCTCTTCGGATTCTTCGATCAAGGTGCACACCCAGTACGCCTGACGGCCTTCGGCACAGGCGCCGCGCACGCGCTCTATCACTTCGACGCGCCGGGTGTCGGTGACCAGCACGGTATTGACCGGCGTACGCCCGGGCGGCAGTTCGTCGAGGATCGAGGTGTCGAGGTCGGCGTAGGCGCTCATGGCCAGGGTGCGCGGGATCGGGGTGGCGGTCATGATCAACTGGTGCGGGTTCATGCGCCCGCCCACGCCTTTCTGGCGTAGGGCCAGGCGCTGTTGCACACCGAAGCGGTGCTGTTCGTCAATGATGACCAACGCAAGGTTCTTGAACTGCACTTCGTCCTGGAACAACGCATGGGTGCCCACCACCATAGGGGCGCCCGCGGCGATCTGCTCCAGGGCGCTTGCGCGGTTCTTGCCTTTGAGCTTGCCGGCCAGCCACGCCACTTCCAGGCCCAGGGGTTCGAGCCAGCGCTTGAAGGTGATGAAATGTTGTTCGGCAAGGATTTCAGTGGGCGCCATCAGCGCCACTTGATAACCAGCCTCCAGTGCTTGCAAGGCTGCGAGGGCAGCCACCACGGTCTTGCCTGCGCCTACGTCGCCCTGGATCAGGCGCAGCATCGGTTCTTGCTGGCTGAGGTCGTAGGCGATTTCATTGCCCACGCGCTGCTGTGCGCCGGTCGGGGCAAAGCCGAGGTTAGCCAGGTATTGCGCCGGCAGCCGGGTGGCCTTTGGCATTGCCGGGGCGCGCAGGGAACGCATGCTTTCACGCAGGCGCTGCTGGGACAGTTGGTGGGTCAGCAGCTCTTCGAAGGCCAGGCGATGCTGGGCCCAATGATGGCCGAGGGCGAGTTCGTCCACGTCGGCATCGGCGGGCGGGTGATGCAGGTAGCGGATCGCATCAGCCAGGGGCGCCAGCTGATAGTCGCGAGCCAGCTCCAGGGGCAGCCAGTCGGGCAGGCTTTGCGGGCCGAGCATGGTCAGCGTCTGCATGCACAATTGGCGCAAGCGTTGCTGGGTCAGGCCCTCGGTCAGCGGGTAGATTGGCGTGAGGGTGGTGTCTACCGGTGGCGGCTCGTCACCAGTAATGGCGCGGTATTCCGGATGGTAGATTTCCAGGCCCGAAGCGCCAGGGCGCGCCTCGCCGTAGCAGCGCACGCGGGTACCACGCTTGAGGCCCTCTTTCTGCGCGTTGCTGAAATGGTAGAAGCGCAGGCTCAAGCCGCCGGTGCCATCCTGCAGGCGCACCACCAGGCTGCGGCGCTTGCCCATCACCACGTCGGCGCCGCTGACGGTGCCTTCGATCACCGCGTCCTGCCCTGGGCGCAAGTGGCCGATGGGCACCACGCGAGTCCGATCCTGGTAGCGCAGGGGCAAATGGAACAGCACGTCCTGGAGGTTTTCCAGGCCGACCTTGGCCAGCTTCTCGGCCATGGCCTCACCGACACCCTTGAGTGCCGTCACCGGCACCTGCGACAGCTCAGTCATACGGTTGCTTAGCTCGCAACGGGCGGCTTGGCCACCGAGCACAGGCGGATCGAATCGGCGAGGATCTCAATCGCTTTGGGGCGTGGGAAGCTGGCGCGCCAGGCGATCGCTACGGTACGGAACGGCACCGGAGGTGTGAGCGGGCGCACTTCGATTACGCCCTGGGCGTAGTGATGGCTGTCTACGGCTGACAGCGGCAGGATCGAGATGCCCAGACCGGAAGCGACCATATGGCGAATGGTTTCCAGTGAGCTGGATTCCACCGTGGTGTGCTTGGCGCCGTCGTTGCCCTTGGTCAGGGTCGGGCAGGCTTCCAATACCTGGTCGCGGAAGCAGTGGCCTTCGCCCAGCAGCAGCAGGCTCTTGTCGTTGAGCAGGGCGGCGTCGATGGTGTCCTTCTTGGTCCACGGGTGGGAGGCCGGCATCAGCACGTAGAACGGCTCGTCGTAGAGCGGTAGCGTGAGTACGTCCGCCTCATTGAACGGCAGGGCGATGATGATCGCGTCCAATTCGCCGTTGCGCAGTTTGTCGCGCAGCACGTGGGTGAAGTTTTCTTCGATATACAGCGGCATCTGCGGCGCGACGCGGTGCAGTTGCGGGATCAAGTGCGGGAACAGGTACGGGCCGACCGTGTAGATCGCGCCGACCTTGAGCGGTGCGGTCAGCTGGTTCTTACCGGCCTGGGCCAGTTCGCGAATGCTTTGCGCTTGTTCCAGGACCTTCTGCGCCTGGGCCACGATGCCTTCGCCCACCGGAGTGAGGCGCACGGCGCTCTTGCTGCGCTCGAAAATCAGCACACCGAGTTCGTCTTCAAGTTTTTTCACGCCCACCGACAGCGTCGGCTGACTGACATGGCAACGCTCGGCCGCGTGGCCGAAATGCTGTTCCTGGGCGAGGGTCACGATGTAGCGTAATTCTGTAAGGGTCATAGCGGGCGTCCATGAGGTTGCAGGCCAAGCATACCGGCTGCAATCGATAGACGCACGTTATCAGAAGTTTGCTGGGGATTGAGTGGGGAATGTCGGAAATTTTGCTGATTTGCCGATGGCGAATGCGGGAGTAAAACTTCCTCCCGCATTGCTTGTAGATGTGTTTAACGGCGGCGCTTGTCGATGTTGTAGACGAACGGCGCAACGAGTTCGACGCTGCCGTTTTTCAACAGGTCGGCCGGTGGCTTGGGCAGCGGCTGGGCCTTGCGGATCATCTCCAGGGTCGCACGGTCCAGATCGGCGTTGCCGGAGCGGCCTTCCAACTCGTAGGACAATACGTTGCCTTCGGCATCGACCACGAAGCGCAAGCGGTTCATACCTTCCTTGCCGCGCTGTTGTGCAGCAGGTGGGTACTTCTTGTACTTCTGCAGGTGCGCCAGCAAAGTGCTTTGCCAGGACGCCTGGGCCGCTATCTGCTGTGCCGATGGGCCAGGCGCGGGCTGGGCCGATTTTTCCGCCGGTGTATTGGTCGGTGGAGTTTCGCTCGGTGGCTCCTCGGAAGGTTTTTCCTTGGGTGGCTCGGGCTTCTTCTCCACCGGCTTGGGCGGTTTCGGTTTAGGCTTGGGCTTGACCGGCTTGGGCACCTGGATAGTTGGCTTGGGCGCCTCGGCCATTTTCGGCAGGGGCAGCTCTTCCACCGGGGCAGGCGGCTGCGGCGGCGTCACCACCTTGGGCGGTGCCGGAGGCGGCGGCGCTGGCATCGGCGCCAGGTCGATGACCATGGCGGCGGGTGGCAGCTGGATTACCTGCGGCGCGGACCATTGGAGCGCGATGATGATCGCGACGGCATGCACGCCCAGCACGACGGCAAGGCTGGTGCCATAACGCGTCAGTTTGTGGCGCGTCGTGATCATTTCTTGGCTGCCGTCTCAAGTCCGACCAGGCCCACCTTGAGGTAGCCGGCTGCCCGCAGGGCATCCATCACGCTCATCAGGTCGCCGTAGTCCACGCCTTTGTCGGCCTGGAAGAAGATCGTCGTGTCTTTCTTGCCCTGGGTCTTGGCATCGAGCACCGGGCCCAGGCTTTCAGCCTTGACTTCTTCTTCGCCCAGGAACAGGCGCTGGTCTGCCTTGACGCTGAGGAAGATTGGTTTCTCAGGCCGCGGCGCCGGCTTGGCGCTGGATGCGGGCAGGTCCACCTTGATGTCCACGGTGGCCAGCGGTGCCGCCACCATGAAGATGATCAGCAGTACCAGCATCACGTCGATAAACGGCGTGACGTTGATTTCGTGGTTCTCGACGAGCTCGTCGTCGCCTTGGTTCAAATGCAGGCCCATGGCCGATTACCCCACTTTCACCATGTGCGGTTGCGAGCTGCGCTCGGTAGGCTGGTGATCGAGGTCACGGCTGACCAGCAGCAGGACTTCTGCCGACGCGTCGGATACCTGGGCCTTGTAGCCGGCAATCGAACGGGCGAAGACGTTGTAGATCACCACCGCAGGAATCGCCGCAACCAGGCCCAAAGCGGTCGCCAGCAGGGCTTCGGCGATACCCGGGGCAACGACGGCGAGGTTGGTGGTCTGGGTCTTGGCGATGCCGATGAAGCTGTTCATGATGCCCCATACGGTGCCGAACAGACCGACGAACGGTGCAGTGGAGCCGATGGTGGCGAGAACGCCGGTGCCGCTGCTCATGTTACGGCCGCAAGCGGCAACCAGGCGCTCGAGGCGGAAGGCCACGCGCTCCTTGATGCCCTCTTTTTCGCGAGTGTTGGCCGACAGGCGCATTTCTTCCAGTGCGTCGTGCACCAGGGTATTGGCCAGGGTGCCCTTTTTGGTCGCGGTTTCGCTTGCTTCCTTGAGGGTGGTGGCTTTTTTCAGGTGGACGATTTCAGCACGCAGACGACGCTTGGCGCCCAGCAACTCGAAGCCTTTGGCAATCCAGATGGTCCAAGTGATGATCGACGCGATGGCCAGGCCGATCATCACGGCCTTCACCACCACGTCGGCATTCTGGTACATGCCCCATGGCGACAGGTCGTGGGCCATGCCCAGGGTGTTGTCTTCTTCCAGCACGACGCCGGTTTCATTGGCGGGAGCGGCATCGCCCGCAGCCTGGGCCGGGTCGGTAGCGGCTGGCGCCGGAGCCGGAGCGGCCGCCGGGGCAGCAGCATTTTGCTCAGTGGCAGCCGGAGCGGCGGGCGCGGTGGCATCTGCGAATGCGGCGGTCGGTGCCAGCAGTACGCTGAACAGCATCGCAGCGATCGCACGCCAGGCGCGGGATGGGCTGTGAGGCTTGGTTGGCGAAGCGGGGTTTGTATTACGTGTCATGCTGGCCGGACCTGAGAGAAAAAATGGGTGATCGTCCTTCCAGACCCAGGGGGTCGAGGACAAATGGGTGGTTATTATTGCAAGTAATTCTTGTTAACAGAAGTAATACAGTAACTTTATTTGTGCTTTTTCTGGCCGCTGGTCATGTCTGGCGGCTAATCTGCGCCTTTAAGAACGGAGTTTTGTGATGTCTGTGCCTTCTGTTGTGATTGCCGGTTGCGGCGATGTGGGTAGTCGGCTGGCTAGCCAATTGCTGGCCTCGGAATGGGAGGTTCATGGCCTGCGCCGCGATATTTCGCGCCTGCCCGAGGGGGTGATTGGCATCGCCGGCGACCTGTTCGACAAAGACTGCCCTGACACCTGGCCCATTGGTGGAGTGGATTACCTGGTGTATTGCGCCGCTGCCACCGACCACGACGAAGCCGGCTATCGCGCTGCTTACGTGCAAGGGTTGCAGCATGTGTTGGAGTGGTTGGGCGATTACGGCCAGGAGCCGAAACACCTGTTGTTCGTATCCAGCAGCAGCGTGTATGGGCAGCAGAACGGCGAGTGGGTCGACGAAACGTCGGAGACGCAAGCGAAGGGTTATTCCGGGCAGGTGATGCTGGAGGCAGAGCAAGTGGCGCTCGACAGCGGCATTCCCGCCAGTGTCGTGCGGCTGACCGGGATTTACGGTCCGGGGCGTGAGTGGTTGTTGACCCAGGTGCGCCAAGGTTATCGGGTAGCGATTGACCCGCCTTTATATGGCAACCGGATTCACGCCGACGATGCGGCCGGGCTGCTGGCGTTTTTACTGCGGCACGTAGAGCAGGGCGGCACATTGGACAAAGTCTACATCGGTGTCGACGATGCGCCGGCGCCATTGGCCGAGGTGGTGGGCTGGTTGCGCGAGTACCTGGGTGTGACCGAATGGGCTGATGACGCCAGTGTGCGGCGTGCGGGCAGCAAGCAATGCAGCAATGCCAGGGTAAAGGCCCTTGGTTGGGTGCCCAAGTATCCGACCTATCGTGAAGGGTATGCCGCGATACTCAAGGGCTGAAATCAATCTGAGAATGTGGGAGGGGGCTTGCTCCCGATAGCGGTGAGTCAGCCAAAGACATATTGACTTCAGTACTGCTATCGGGAGCAAGCCCCCTCCCACATTTGGATTCAGGTGATGCTGTTATGGCTTTTCAAGCAGCCACTGGCGTGGGCCTGGGGTGAACTGAGGCACTTCATCGGCCTGCGCGGTATTGATGGCCTGGAAGATTTCCAGTTGCTCACCTTTGCGCGCAAAGATCCACGGGTTGCCCTGGCCGTTCAGTTGCAGCCAGATACTGTCGTAGCCGCCGCTCATGGAGGCGCAATCACCCGCCAGGCACAGCGAGTAACGATCAACGCCAGGCAGGCCGGCGACCTTGCCATCAGCCTGGAACTGCACCGTGGCGCCGCTGCCGGTACCGTCGGTGATCTTCCAGTCGCCACCCATGTAGGCTGCGTACAGTGACCGCTCGAAGTTGGCGCCCAATGGCGCGCCTTCGGGTGCTGGCGCTTCAGCGCGGCCGAACAGTTGCTCTGGCTCATTGTCATTGGCCACTTGCAGCAGTTGTTTGCCTTTGCGCTTGAGTTCGGTGGCGGAGCTGCCGTAGAAATCCACGCTCCAGGCGCCGGGCTTCTCGCCCGACAACTTCCCTTCCGCTACTTCAAAACCGTTGTAGTAACGCGCCTGCAAAGCCTTGGTGTTGACCTCCCACTCAAGGTTGGGACCATAGGACTGCAGGGCTTCACGCAAAGGGCCGCCCTTGGCTGCCGCATCGATGGCGGCCTGGTTGATCCAGATACCGCTCACATCCAGGTCGGCGGGGTTGCTGGCACAGCCGCCCAGCAACAGGGCGAGCAACGAAGAGGCTACAAGCGCTTTGCGCATTACGAAATCCTTCTGAAACGAAGTCGGCGCAGCCTGTTGGGAGCTGCGCCGGGTGTTTTACTCGATGACCAGAATGGCGTCCATCTCAACCTGTGCGCCCTTTGGCAGGGCGGCGACGCCGATAGCGGCGCGGGCTGGGTAGGGTTGTTCGAAGTACTTGCCCATGATCTCGTTGACCTTGGCGAAGTGGCTCAGGTCGGTGAGGAAGATGTTCAGCTTGACGATGTCCTTGAACGAACCGCCGGCGGCCTCGGCCACGGATTTGAGGTTTTCGAAGACTTGTACGGTCTGGGCTTCGAAGCCTTCAACCAGTTCCATGGTCTTTGGGTCCAGTGGGATCTGGCCGGACATGTAGACGGTGTTGCCCGCCTTGATCGCCTGGGAGTAGGTGCCGATGGCGGCTGGGGCTTTATCGCTGGTGATAACTGTCTTGGTCATGAGTGACTCCTTGTAATGGGTGATGAGTGATCTGAAGGGTCATGCGCGCATACGGGTGATGCGGATGACTCCAGTCAAGGCACGCAGTTTCTTGATCACGCGGGCCAGGTGCACGCGGTCATGCACGCTGACCACCAGTTGGACCACGCTGATGCGACCATCACGTTCGTCCATGCTGATTTTCTCGATGTTGCCGTCGGCGGCGTTGACGCTGCTGGCCAGCAAGGCAATCAGCCCGCGCTGGTGTTCCAGCTCCACCCGCAGCTCGACGTTGAATTCGCCGGTGACATCCTTGGCCCACGAGAGCTGGATGCATTTTTCCGGGTTGTGGCGGATTTCGGTGATGTTGCGGCAGTTGTCCAGGTGCACCACCATGCCTTTGCCCGCGGACAAGTGCCCGACAATCGGGTCGCCAGGGATCGGCGTGCAGCATTTGGCGTAGCTGAGCACCAGCCCCTCGGTACCACGAATCGCCAGCGGGCCTTCCGGGCTCGGCAACTGTTCGCCCTCGCCCAGCAGACGGCGGGCGACCACGTAGGCCATGCGGTTACCCAGGCCGATATCTTCCAGCAGGTCTTCGATGGTTTCCTGGCGGTATTCGTGGAGCATCGCTTGCACGCGCTCCTGCGGGATCTTGTCCAGGGCGCTGTCGAAGCCGTTGAGCACCTTGTTCAGCAGGCGTTCGCCCAGGCTGATGGACTCGGAACGACGCTGCAGTTTCAGGGCATGGCGAATATGCGTACGTGCCTTGCCGGTGACCACGAAGTTGAGCCACGCCGGGTTCGGGCGTGCGCCTGGAGCACTGACGATCTCAACCGTGGAGCCGCTTTGCAGCGGTTCCGACAGCGGCGCGAGACGCCGATTGATGCGGCAGGCGATGCAGCTGTTGCCGACGTCGGTGTGCACCGCGTAGGCAAAGTCGACCGCCGTGGAGCCTTTTGGCAGCTCCATGATGCGGCCCTTGGGCGTGAACACGTAGACCTCGTCCGGGAACAGGTCGATCTTCACGCTTTCGATGAATTCCAGGGAATTGCCGGCACGTTGCTGCATTTCCAGCACGCCCTTGACCCACTGGCGGGCGCGGGCATGCGTCCCCTTTGGCTGCTCGTCGCCGCTGGATTTGTACAGCCAGTGCGCGGCGATGCCGTTGTTGGCCATCTCTTCCATTTCGCGGGTGCGGATCTGGATCTCGATGGGCACGCCATGCATACCGAACAGCGTGGTGTGCAGCGATTGGTAGCCGTTGGCCTTGGGGATCGCGATATAGTCCTTGAAGCGGCCCGGCAGGGGTTTGTACAAATTATGCACAGCACCCAGCACGCGGTAGCAGGTATCGACCTTGTCGACGATGATCCGGAACGCATACACGTCCATGATCTCGTTGAAGGCCCGGCGTTTGCCGCGCATCTTCTTGTAGATGCCGTAGATGTGCTTCTGCCGGCCGCTGACTTCGCCCTCGATTTCGTCGATCGCCAGGCAATGGCTCAGGGACTCTTCGATCTTGTTGACGATTTCCTTGCGGTTGCCCCGGGCGCGCTTGACCGCCTGGTAGATGCGCGCCGAACGCATCGGGTGCATGGCCTTGAAGCCGAGGTCTTCGAATTCGATGCGAATGGCGTGCATGCCCAGCCGGTTGGCGATGGGCGCGTAGATTTCCAGGGTTTCCTTGGCGATGCGCCGGCGTTTTTCGCCGGACAGCACTTCCAGCGTGCGCATGTTGTGCAGCCGGTCGGCCAGCTTGACCAGGATCACCCGGATATCCCGGGCCATGGCCATGGCCATCTTCTGGAAGTTTTCCGCCTGGGCTTCGGCCTTGGTCTCGAAGTTCATCTGGGTCAGTTTGCTGACCCCATCGACCAGTTCGGCCACGGTTTCGCCAAACTGCGCACTGAGCGCTTCCTTGGCGATGCCGGTGTCTTCGATCACGTCATGCAGCATCGCAGCCATCAGGCTCTGATGGTCCATGTGCATGTCGGCAAGAATATTTGCCACCGCAAGTGGATGGGTGACATACGCCTCGCCACTGCGGCGGCGTTGGCCGTCATGGGCTTGTTCGGCGTAGAAATACGCTCGGCGGACCAGGTTGACCTGGTCTGGGCCGAGGTAGGTCGATAAGCGATCGGCGAGGGCGTCTATGCTCGGCAAAGTGTGAACTCCTGCCGATGGCTGTGACCCCGCGCCGTGCTACGTCGACCAGGCATAGGCTTAGACGTCCTCGTTGGACTCGCCTTCGAACGCTGCAAACAGCGGCTCGTCTTCAACGATTTCGGCGTTGGCGATGAACTCGTAGCTCATCAGGCCTTCAGCAATTTCACGCAGGGCTACAACGGTAGGCTTGTCGTTTTCCCACTGGACCAGAGGCTCTTTGCCGCCAGTGGCCAGTTGACGGGCACGCTTGGTAGAGAGCATGACCAGCTCAAAGCGGTTATCCACGTGTTCTAGGCAGTCTTCAACGGTTACGCGGGCCATGGTATTCCTCGGAGCGAATGCAAGATGCGCGCTGCCCGGTTGGGCGAGCGGACTGAGCAGTTTAAAAAATCACCAGCGTTTAGGGAAGCGCTGATTTTTCGCAGACCCTCGCAAAACCGCTGCAAGTGCCAATGTAAGGCCCTTGCAGCGCTTTTGGGAAGAGCCAATCAGCCGAGCAGTTCGGCAAGTAATTTGCCGAAACGCTGCTGTTGACGCTTTTGCTGGAGCTGATTGGCGCGGAAAATCGCCTTCAAATCGTCCAGGGCCTGGGTGAAATCGTCATTGATGATCAGGTAGTCGTAGTCGACGTAGTGGCTCATTTCGCTGACGGCCTCGCGCATGCGGCCTTCGATGATCTCGTCGCTGTCCTGGCCGCGGTTGGTCAGGCGCTGGTGCAAGGCTTCGAGCGACGGCGGCAGGATGAAGATCGAGCGAGCCTTGGGCATCAGCTGGCGTACCTGCTCGGCGCCCTGCCAATCGATTTCCAGGATCAGGTCGTGGCCTTCGTCCAGCGTTTGCTGCAAGTGACTTTGGGAGGTGCCGTAGAGGTTGCCGAAGACTTCGGCACGTTCGAGGAAATCGCCATGTTCGATCATCTTGACGAACTCGGTGCGCTCGACGAAGTGATAGTGCACGCCATTGACCTCGCCCGGGCGCATGGCGCGGGTGGTGTGGGACACCGAGATGCGGATCTGCTCGTCAGCGTCGGTCAAGGCTTTGACCAGGCTGCTCTTGCCCGCGCCCGAAGGGGCGGAAATGATGTAAAGGGTGCCGGTGCTGTGGGTCATGGAGGTTGCCTTACTCAATATTCTGTACTTGTTCGCGCATCTGCTCGATCAACACTTTGAGGTTGACCGCGGCCGTGGTACTGCGCGGATCGAACGCCTTGGAGCCCAGTGTATTGGCTTCGCGGTTGAGTTCCTGCATCAGGAAGTCCAGGCGCCGACCGGCGGCACCGCCAGATTTGAGGACGCGGCGCACTTCAAGGATGTGGGTGCTCAGGCGATCGAGCTCTTCGGCCACATCGCTCTTCTGTGCGAGCAGGACCATTTCCTGTTCCAGGCGCGTCGGGTCGAGGTCGGCCTTCATGTCGGTGAAGCGATCGAGGATCTTCTGGCGCTGGGTGGCGAGCATCTGCGGCACCAGTTCGCGCAGGGTGATCACGTCTGCTTCGATCGAGGTCAGGCGCTCGTTGATCAGGCGAGCCAGTTCGGCGCCTTCGCGCTCGCGGCCGGCCTTGAGTTCCTTCAGGCCCTGGTTGAACAGGGCGAGGGCTTCGGCATTCAAGGCTTGCGGGTCAGCTGCGTCGGCCACCAGCACGCCGGGCCAGGCCAGCACTTCCAGAGGGTTCAGTGCGGCCGGTTGCTTGATCAGGCCGGCAATGGTTTCGGCGGCGGCCACCAGTTGCGCGGCGCGGTCGCGGTCGACCTGCAACGGTTTGCCGGTGGTTTCTTCGGTAAAGCGCAGGGTGCATTCCAGCTTGCCACGGGAAATGCCCTGGCGCAGCGCTTCACGGACAGCGCCTTCGAGGTCGCGGAACGACTCCGGCAGGCGCAGGTGCGGCTCCAGGTAACGGCTGTTGACCGAGCGCAATTCCCAGCTGAGGGTGCCTTGGGCCCCGGCTTTTTCGACACGGGCGAAGGCGGTCATGCTGTGCACCATGGAGGTACCTCGTGTTGGATAAGTAGAGATTGGCAGGTCGACCTGTAGGAGCGAGCTGCTCGCGAAGAACCCAAGGGGCGCCGCGCTGAACCAGGAAGCCCCCGTTATCGTTAATGTTTTTCGCGAGCAAGCTTGCTTCTACAGTCGAGAGGCGCAGGATTGTAGCGCAGTGCGCAAGAGGCGCCCAAACATGCGCATTCGTAACCGAATTTTTAGAAGTGCCCCGAATCGGTTGGCGGCTCTATAATGCTCGGCAGTTTTTCGTCCTTCGTACAGGTATCCCCTATGAAACGTCCAAGTGGTCGCGCTGCCGATCAGCTCCGCTCGATCCGCATCACCCGCAACTACACCAAACACGCCGAGGGATCCGTACTGGTCGAGTTTGGCGATACCAAGGTGATCTGCACCGTCAGCGTCGAAAACGGCGTGCCGCGCTTCCTAAAGGGCCAGGGCCAGGGTTGGTTGACCGCTGAATACGGCATGCTGCCGCGCGCCACTGGCGAGCGTAACCAGCGTGAAGCCAGCCGTGGCAAGCAAGGCGGGCGCACCCTGGAGATCCAGCGCCTGATCGGCCGTTCCCTGCGCGCCGCCCTGGACATGTCCAAGCTGGGCGACGTGACCCTGTACGTCGACTGCGACGTGATCCAGGCGGATGGCGGTACCCGTACTGCCTCCATCACCGGTGCCATGGTGGCCCTGGTCGACGCGCTGAAAGTGATCAAGAAGCGCGGCGGCCTCAAGGCCGGTGACCCGCTCAAGCAGATGATCGCCGCGGTATCGGTCGGCATGTACCAGGGTGAGCCTGTGCTGGACCTGGACTACCTGGAGGATTCGGCCGCCGAGACTGACCTGAACGTGGTCATGACCAGCACCGGTGGTTTCATCGAGGTGCAGGGCACCGCTGAAGGCGCGCCATTCCAACCGGCTGAGCTGAACGCGATGCTGGCCTTGGCCCAGAAAGGTATGACCGAAATTTTCCAACTGCAGAACGCCGCGCTGGCCGACTGAGCCGGCGCCAAGGAGAAACGCCATGAGTGACAGCCAGTTGCCGGTTCCGGCACCGTCCAAGGAAGTACGCCAGTTGGCAATGCTGTGTCACTTCGCGGCGTTTGCGGGATTGGTATTTCCCTTCGGCAGCTTGTTGGGGCCACTGATCCTGTGGCAGTTCAAGAAGGACGTGGACCCGCTTATCGATGATCAGGGCAAGGAAGCGCTGAATTTCCAGATTACCGTGGCGATCGCCTGGTTGGTGTGCCTGGTGCTGGGCTTCGTCGTCATCGGCTTTTTGCTGATGACCGTATTGGTGATCGGGGCGCTGATACTGACGATCATCGCCGGGATCCAGGCCAACAAAGGCGTTGCTTACCGCTATCCGTGGACCTGGCGCCTGGTCAAGTAACCGACCGGCCACAAAAAAACCGACAGCGATGTCGGTTTTTTTGTGCCTGGAGAACGACCTCAGATGGTCAATGTCCAGTCGTAGTCCACGATCAATGGCGCGTGCTGCGAGAAGCGCGGCTGACGCGGCAGGCGTGCACTGCGCACGAACCGGCGCAGACCTGGGGTCAGCAACTGGTAGTCGAAGCGCCAACCCAGGTTGAGCATCTCGGCCTGTTCGTTGTCCGGCCACCAGCTGTACTGGTCGCCTTCACGGCTGACTTCACGCAGGGCATCGACATAGCCCATGTTGCCGACGATCTCGTCCATCCAGGCCCGCTCCGGCGCCAGGAAGCCCGGCGACTGCTGGCTGTCGCGCCAGTTCTTGATATCCAGCTTCTGTTGCGCCACGTACAGCGAGCCACAATAAATGTACTCGCGACGTTTGCGTCGCTGTTTATCCAGATAACGGGCGAAGTCGTCCATTAGCTTGAACTTCTGGTTCAAGTCTTCATCGCCGTTCTGCCCCGAGGGAAGCAGCAAGGTCGCGATGCTGACCTTGTCGAAATCGGCTTGCAGGTAACGCCCGTAGCGGTCGGCTGTCTCGAAGCCGAGGCCGCTGATGACCGCCTTGGGTTGCAACCGCGAGTACAAAGCCACGCCACCTTGGGTGGGCACTTCGGCATCGCAGGCATAAAGGAAGTAGCCATCCAGTTGGAAGGCTGGGTCGTCCAGTTCAAAGGCGGAGGCGCGGGTGTCCTGCAGGCAGATGACGTCGGCATTCTGTGCTTGCAGCCAACTGAGCAAACCACGCTCGACTGCAGCCTGAATACCATTAACGTTCACACTGATGATCCGCATAAATGGCCCCAAAAATCGCGTGCGTGTATGATACACGCCGTCCACCTAATTAGCTAAATCCGTGGTATCTGAGGCTTTTTTCATGCAGGCGTATCAACGCGATTTCATTCGTTTTGCCATCGATCGCGGCGTTCTACGCTTCGGTGAGTTCACTCTCAAGTCCGGGCGCACCAGCCCGTACTTCTTCAATGCGGGCCTGTTCAACTCGGGTTCGGCCCTGGCTCAGCTGGGTCGCTTCTACGCGGCAGCCATCGTTGAAAGCGGTATTTCCTTCGACGTGCTCTTTGGCCCGGCCTACAAGGGGATTCCCCTGGCTGCGGCTACAGCGGTGGCCCTGGCGGAGCATCATGGGCAGGATCTGCCATGGTGTTTCAACCGCAAGGAAGCCAAGGCCCATGGTGAAGGCGGTAGCCTGGTCGGCGCTCCGCTGACCGGCGATGTGCTGATCATTGATGACGTGATCACAGCCGGCACCGCGATCCGTGAAGTGATGCAGATCATCGCGTCCCAGGACGGCGCCAAGGCCGCCGGTGTGCTGATCGCCTTGAACCGCCAGGAGCGCGGCAACGGTGAGTTGTCGGCGATCCAGGAAGTGGAGCGGGATTTCGGTATTCCGGTGGTGAGCATCGTGTCGTTGAACCAGGTGTTGCAGTTCCTGGAGGATGATCCGCAGCTCAAGCAGCATTTGCCGGCAGTGCGGGCGTATCGCGAGCAGTTTGGCGTCTGACACTGACTTTTTGTTGAAATGGGTTTGTGTGGGAGGGGGCTTGCTCCCGATAGCGGTGTGTCAGCCACCCAGTTCATTCGCTGATCCAACGCTATCGGGAGCAAGCCCCCTCCCACAGGGGATCTCCATTGTCCTCTAGCTCTATACAAAAAGGCCCCGCTCAATCGGATTGAGCGGGGCCTTTTATTTGCAGCGTTTAAGGACGCTTGCGGTTGCTGATCAGTGTACCCATGCCGGTATCCGTAAAAATCTCCAACAGCACCGCATTCGGTACACGGCCATCCAGGATCAGCGCGCTACCCACACCGCCCTGTACCGCGCCCAGTGCGCAACCGATCTTCGGCAGCATGCCGCCGTAGATGGTGCCGTCGGCGATCAACTCGTCCACTTGCTGGGTGGACAGGCCGGTCAGTACCTTGCCTTCCTTGTCCATCAGGCCGGCAATGTTGGTCAGCAGCATCAGTTTTTCAGCCTGCAGTGCTTCAGCCACCTTGCCCGCCACCAGGTCAGCATTGATGTTGTAGGACTCGCCATTGGCGCCCACACCGATAGGTGCGATCACCGGGATGAAGTCGCTCTTGACCAGCAGGTTCAGCAGATCGGTGTTGATGCCGATCACTTCGCCGACCTGGCCGATATCGATGATTTCCGGCTGGGTCATCTCCGGAGTCTTGCGGGTAACAGTCAGTTTTTTCGCGCGGATCAGCTCCGCATCCTTGCCGGTCAGGCCGATGGCGCTGCCGCCGTGGCGGTTGATCAGGTTGACAATGTCTTTGTTGACCTGGCCGCCGAGGACCATTTCCACCACGTCCATGGTTTGCGCGTCAGTGACGCGCATGCCATCGATGAAGTGGCTCTCGATCGACAGGCGCTTGAGCAGGTCGCCGATCTGCGGGCCGCCGCCGTGCACCACCACCGGGTTGATCCCTACAGCTTTCATCAGCACGATGTCGCGGGCAAAGCCGGTTTTCAGCTCGTCGCTTTCCATGGCATTGCCGCCGTACTTGATCACCAGCGTCTTGCCGACGTAGCGTCGAATGTAAGGCAACGCTTCGGACAGGACCTTGGCGGTGTTGGCAGCGGCTTCGCGTTCGAGGGTCATTCAGGGCTCCGGGCAAAAAATCAGAACGGTAATTGGAGATCAGGGGCAACACGTTTCAACTGGGCGTGGAACACGTCCTTGATGCGCTGCAGCTCAGCCTCGGTATCCGCCTCGAAACGCAGGACCAGCACCGGTGTGGTGTTGGACGCGCGTACCAGGCCCCAGCCTTTGGCGTAATCGACTCGCACACCATCAATGGTGGTCAGGTTGGCGCCTTCACCCCATTGCGCATCATGCAGTGCGTCAATGATGCTGAATTTGCTCTCCTCGGTCACATGGATATTGATCTCTGGCGTAGAAATATCATTCGGGAAGGTCTGAAACAGCTCTTCTGCCGTAGATTTTTCCTTGCTGAGGATCTCCAGCAGACGAGCGGCGCTGTAAATACCGTCGTCAAACCCGAACCAGCGCTCCTTGAAGAATACGTGGCCGCTCATCTCACCGGCCAACAGCGCGCCGGTTTCCTTCATTTTCTTTTTGATCAACGAGTGACCGGTCTTCCACATTAGCGGGCGCCCGCCGTATTCCTTGATCAATGGTGTCAGGCGGCGGGTGCATTTCACGTCGAAGATGATCTCGGCGTTGGCATTGCGCGCCACCACGTCGCGGGCGAACAGCATCAGCAGGCGGTCCGGGAACACAATCTCGCCGGTTTCGGTCACCACGCCCACGCGGTCGCCGTCGCCATCGAAGGCCAGGCCCACGTCGGCGCCCACTTCCTTGACCTTGGCGATCAGGTCCACCAGGTTTTCTGGCTTGCCTGGGTCCGGGTGATGGTTGGGGAAGTTGCCGTCGACATCGCAGAACAGCGGGATCACTTCGCAATTCAGGGCTTCGAGCAACTGTGGGGCGATCACGCCGGCCGCGCCGTTACCGCAGTCCACTACAACTTTCATGCGGCGTGCGAGCTTGACGTCACGGGTGATTTCATCGGAGTAGCGCTGGAGGATGTCGACCTTGGTAATGCTGCCGGTGCCACTGGTCAAGTCGTTGGTTTTCAGGCGGGTGTGCAGGGCCTGGATCTGTTCGTTGGCCAGGGTGTCGCCCGCGATGACGATCTTGAAACCGTTGTAGTCCGACGGGTTGTGACTGCCGGTGAGCATCACCCCGGATTTGCCGGCCAGGACATTGGCGGCGTAATACAGCGCCGGTGTTGGCACCAGGCCGACGTCACTGACGTGGCAGCCGCTGTCAGCCAGGCCCTGGATCAGTTGCTCGACCAGCTCGGGGCCGGACAAGCGGCCATCACGCCCCACAGACACGTTGGGTTCGCCTTGGGCCAGGCTCTGGGAGCCGATGGCGCGGCCAATCCAGTAGGCTGTTTCGGCGGTCAAGGTCTTGGGAACCACGCCGCGAATGTCATAGGCGCGAAAGATGCTGTCGGGGAAGGTAGGGGCTACGCGGGCTGCAGTACTCATCGCGGGGGAAACTCCATCTGGAAGGGGCAGGGCTGGCCTGAATGTGGCTGGCCGGCAGGCTCAAACTGAAGGGTATGACGGCGTTTTCGGCAGAGAGTTCGTGGTGTAAAAGTGCCATCGGGGCTTTTTGTTTGCCAAAACGCTTACATAATTCATTGATTTATATAGGAAAATTCCAGTTATGAGTTTCGTGCATTCTTCCTCCTGAAGCGCCGGGCGGTGACATCGGGCCGGACGAGGGTGTCCGGCCTGATTCAGCTTAGTCAGTGACTGCCGGAATGCCCAAAACCGCCTGCGCCGCGCTGGGTTTCGTCGAACTCTTCCACCAGTTCGAAATGCGCTTGTACCACGGGCACCAATACCAACTGGGCGATGCGTTCGCCAACGGCGATGTTGAAGGCGGTCTGGCCACGGTTCCAGCACGAGACCATCAGTTCGCCCTGGTAGTCTGAGTCGATCAGGCCGACCAGGTTGCCCAGCACGATCCCGTGTTTGTGGCCCAGGCCGGAGCGCGGCAGGATCAGTGCCGCCAGGCCAGGGTCGCCAACATAAATCGACAGGCCGGTGGGGATCAGGATGGTCTGGCCCGGTTCAAGGACCGTGTCTTGCTTGAGCATGGCACGCAGGTCCAGGCCGGCGGAGCCTGGAGTAGCGTAGGCCGGCAGGGGGAATTCGTTGCCGATGCGGGGGTCGAGGATCTTGGCTTGCAAAACGTGCATGGAAATTAAACCTGGTTCAGCCGTTGGGCGATAAAAGAGATCAGTTGGCGGGCAATCTTGCCCTTGCTGGTCTGGGCGAAAAGGGTGGCGTGCAACTCGCGGTCGATCACGCTGCACGCATTTTCCTCGCTGTTGAAACCGATGCTCGGGTTGGCGACATCATTGGCAACGATCAGGTCGAGGTTTTTGTCTTTCAGTTTGCGTGCGGCGTAGTCCAGCAGGTGCTCGGTCTCGGCAGCGAAACCGACACTGAACGGGCGGTCCGGTCGAGTGGCGATTGTGGCCAGGATGTCGGGGTTGCGCACCATTTGCAGGAGCAGGCCGTCACCGCTTGTGGGGTCTTTCTTGAGCTTTTGCGGGGCTACGACTTCCGGGCGGTAATCCGCAACCGCTGCCGAGGCGATGAACAGGTCGCAGGGAATGGCCGCTTCACAGGCTGCCAGCATGTCCCGGGCGCTGACTACGTCGATTCGCGTGACGCGGTCAGGGGTCGGTAAATGTACCGGGCCGGTGATCAGGGTGACCCGCGCGCCTGCCTCGACCGCTGCTTCTGCCAACGCGAAGCCCATTTTTCCTGAGCTATGGTTGGTGATGTAGCGCACCGGGTCGATGTTTTCCTGGGTCGGGCCGGCGGTGATCAACACGTGCTTGCCGGTCAGGGCCAGGTGCTGGAAGCACTCGGCGGCGCACTGTGCCAGGTCGGTGGCTTCGAGCATGCGGCCCATGCCGACATCGCCGCAGGCTTGGCTGCCGGAAGCGGGGCCGAACACCTTGAGGCCGCGGCTTTGCAGGAGTTGGGTATTGGCCTGGGTAGCCGGGTCGCGCCACATGGCCTGGTTCATGGCCGGGGCGATGGCGACGGTGGCGTCGGTGGCCAATACCAGTGTGGTCAGCAGGTCATCGGCGATGCCCTGGGCCAGGCGAGCGATTAGGTCGGCGGTGGCCGGGGCGATCAGTACCAGGTCGGCCCATTTGGCCAGCTCGATATGGCCCATGGCGGCTTCGGCCGCCGGGTCGAGCAGGTCCAGGTGAACCGGGTGGCCGGACAGGGCCTGCATGGTCAGCGGGGTGATGAACTCACTGCCGCCACGGGTCATGACCACACGTACTTCGGCGCCCTGGTCCAGGAGCCTGCGAACCAGCTCTGCGCTCTTGTAGGCGGCAATGCCGCCGCCGACGCCGAGAACGATGCGTTTTCGATACAGACGCTGCATTGGTTTGCCTTTCCAGTTCAGTGATGCCAGTTCAGTGACGCCTGCGATGACCCCTCCCCAGGTGAAATCGCACGCAAAAAAGAGCGCCTACGATAACACAGCGCCCGCTGGGCAACAGCGGAGCAGGTACACATGGAGGTGGGATGAGTATTCGGGATTGGCCCGTGGCGGAGCGCCCGCGGGAGAAACTCTTGGAAGGGGGCGCGGCGAGCCTGTCCGATGCCGAACTGTTGGCGATATTTCTGCGCACAGGGGTTAGCGGCCGAAGTGCGGTGGACCTGGCGCGCCATCTGTTGGCGCAATTTGGTGGCTTGCGCCCACTGCTGGAGGCTAGCCAGACGCTGTTCAGCCAGCACCTGGGGCTGGGGCCGGCGAAGTTTGCCCAGCTGCAGGCGGTGCTGGAAATGTCCCGGCGCCACATGGCCGAGCGCTTGCGCGCTGATTCGGTGCTGGAGAGCCCGCTGGCCGTGCGCGAGTACCTCAAGGCACTACTGCGCCACGAACCCCATGAGATCTTTGGCTGCCTGTTCCTTGATTCAAGACACCGGGTGTTGGGTTTTGAGGCAATGTTTCAAGGCACCATCGACACTGCGATTGTTTATCCGCGGCAAGTGGTCAAGCGCGCGCTGGCGTACAACGCGGCGGCGTTGATCCTGTGTCACAACCATCCGTCCGGGAATGTAGAGCCCAGCGCAGCTGATCGAAAATTGACCAAGTTGCTGCAAAAGGCCTTGGAGGCGGTGGATGTGCGCGTGCTTGATCACATCATCGTTGGAGACGGTGACCCGCTGTCGATGGCTGAATTCGGGTGGATATAACGACACCTGTATGTGTAGGAGCGGGCTTGCTCGCGAAAACCTGATGATCTCGTGGGCCATCAGGGTCTTCGCATTATCGTTAACGGTCTTCGCGAGCAAGCTCGCTCCTACAGGGCAAGGTGTTGCGCCTTACGGTTTGACACTGACTTTCGAATAATCCTGACGCCCGAACGGGCTCACCTGATAGCCCTCGACATTCTTGCGGGCCAGGGCAAACGCCGTCGGATGTGCCAGCGGCAGCCACAGTGCCTGCTGCTGGATCTGCGCCTGGGCCTGTTGGTACAGCTTGGTGCGCACGCCTTGCTCGCTGGTGGTCTTGCCGGCGCGGATCAACTTATCCAGCGCGGGGTCGCAATAGCGGGCGAAGTTGGTGCCGGACTTCACTGCTGCGCAGGAGAACTGCGGGGTCAGGAAGTTATCCGGGTCGCCGTTGTCGCCAGCCCAGCCCATGAACAGCAGGTCATGCTCGCCGGCCTTGGCGCGGCGAATCAACTCGCCCCATTCGATCACACGGATTTCGGCCTGGATGCCGACCTTGGCCAGGTCGGCCTGCAACAGCTGTGCGCCAAGATTCGGGTTGGGGTTCAGCAGGCTACCGGTTGGGCGAGTCCATATCGTGGTCTTGAAGCCGTCCTTGAGCCCGGCACGGTCGAGCAGCGCCTGGGCTTTGGCGAGATCTTGTGGATAGCCCGGCAAATCCTGGGCATAGCTCCAGGTGTTCGGCGGGTAGACACCATTGGCTGCTTCGGCGGTGCCTTCGAATACGGCCTTGAGGTAGCTGTTCTTGTCAAAGGCCAGGTTGATCGCCTGGCGCACCTCGGGCTTGTCCAGCGGTGGGTGCTGGCTGTTGATGGCGACGAATGCGGTCATGAAGGCGGCGGTTTTTTCCACCTTCAAGGCTGGGTCTTTTTCGGCCTCGCCCACATCCAATGGCTTGGGCGAAAGTGCGATCTGGCATTCATCGCGGTGCAGCTTCTGCAGGCGTACGTTGGCATCCGGAGTAATGGCGTAGATCAAGTTATCCACTGCCGGTTTGCCGGCGAAGTAGTCCGGGTTGGCCTTGTAGCGCACCACGGCATCTTTCTGGAATCGCACGAAAACGAACGGGCCGGTGCCGATTGGCTGGCTGTTGAGCTTTTCGGGAGTGCCGGCCTTGAGCAGTTTGTCGGCATATTCAGCCGGGTAGATCGAGGCAAAGCCCATGCTCAGCGACGCAAGGAAGGTGGAGTCGGCGTGGTCGAGGGTGAAACGCACGGTCAACGGGTCAAGGGCGTCAATCTTCTTGACCAGTGCCGGCAATTGCAGGGATTGGGCGTGGGGGAAGCCGCTCTGGGCGATCTTGTGCCACGGGTTGGCCGGATCAAGCATGCGCTCGAAGCTGAAGCGTACGTCTTCGGCGGTCAGCGTACGGCTGGGGTTGAAATAGTTGGTGCGGTGGAATTTCACGCCGGGGTGCAGCTTGAAGGTGTAGCTCAGGCCATCGGATGAGACTTCCCAACTGTCCGCCAGGCTCGGCACCAATTTGCCGCTGGCTGCGTCAAAGTTCACCAGGCGGTTCATCAGCACGTCTGCCGAGGCATTGGTGGTAGTCAGCGAGTTGTACTGCACCACATCGAACCCCTCGGGGCTGGCCTCGGTGCAGACGCTCAAATTGGTGGCCGCGATAGCTGTCGGCGCGATAAAGAGAGGGGCAAGCAATAGCGGTAGGGCAGCGAGGCGCATATTCGGTTTCCTGTGCAGATCGAAGGCCCATCTGCGAGTGCAGTCTGGAAAAAGCCTACCGTAGAGGTCTGATTGATAAATGACTAGCCTATTTTTGCCTGTGCTTTTGGCCAAAATGCTGTTTTGATGGCACCTCAGCGCGTTTCGCCGTGTACTTCCCTGGGCCTGTGGGCGCTGTAAATCATTCTGTGCGACGAGCGGTCGGCTGTTACAGCGGCCCCTCCTGGCAGCGGTTCAGGCGCTTGTTGCCGAGATTTACGGTGGTAAAAACACACGGGCTGTTGTTGCACTAGGGTCTTTCTGGTATAAAGCAGCGCTCTTTTCTAGGGGCCCGGTTCCTTCGCTTGTAGGTGTAGCCGGTAAGACCCTAAAGAAACGCGGCGCCTGGCGCCAAATGACTGAGAGATTAAGCGGCCAACCCATGCCGGGTTGGGCATGTGGTTTTAGAGGGCTGAGGCATGTCGAGAGTCTGTCAAGTTACCGGTAAGGGTCCGGTGACTGGGAATAACATTTCCCACGCAAATAACAAAACCCGTCGTCGTTTCCTGCCGAACCTGCAGCATCACCGCTTCTGGGTTGAAGAAGAGAAACGTTTTGTTCGCCTGCGCGTATCTGCCAAAGGCATGCGTATTATCGACAAGCGCGGCATCACTGTCGTGCTGGCCGAAATCCGCGCCGCTGGCAAGATCTAAGGAGCTCTATCATGCGTGAAAAAATTCGAATGATCTCCAGTGCTGGTACTGGTTACTTCAAGACCACGACCAAGAACAAGCGTACTACTCCGGACAAGCTCGAGCTGAAAATGTTCGATCCGCGTATCCAGAAGCACGTGATGTTCAAAGAAGGCAAAATCAAGTAATTGATTTTCTTCTTTGTGAAAAAAAGCCCGTATCTCACGATGCGGGCTTTTTTTTGCCTGTGATGTGCTGATCAGGCTTTTTGTTCGAATACCACATAGATCTTGCGGCACGGCTCCAGTACTTCCCAGGTGCCGCTGAAACCAGCGGGAATCACAAAGCGGTCGCCAGCGCGCAAGGTCTTGGCGTTGCCCTCGGCGTCGCGCAGTACCGAAACCCCTTGCACAATCTCGCAGTATTCATGCTCGGTGTAGTTGATCTTCCAATGCCCGACTTCGCCTTCCCACACCCCGGCATTCATCTGCCCGCACGGACTGTTGTAATGGTTATAGAGCGTCTGCTCCGGATCGCCCTTGAGAACTTTTTCGGCGGCGGGGCGGTAGCGGTCGGGGGCCGTGTTGGCTTGGCTGAAATCGACGATATCCTTGATGCTCATGTGCGTGTCCCGTCTGGCCTGGGGTTGGAGAGCCCAAAGTCTATGTTTATTAAAATGAACATCGCAAGGGCGTTTGCCGCCGTTATGTCAAATATATTGAAACACCCCCAGCCGCTGGTTTAGGGTGGCAGCTGCCTTGAGCCGAACAGCAGGCTGGCCGGGCAAGAATTCGTGAAGGCGCCGGGATGAATCCCAGGCCCCTTGTATTCAATATAAGAGGAGGACACTCGCATGACCACCCTGACCCGTGCCGACTGGGAACAACGCGCCAAGGATCTGAAGATCGAAGGCCGTGCCTATATCAATGGCGAATATACCGCCGCCGTCTCCGGCGACACCTTTGAGTGCATCAGCCCGGTGGATGGCCGTTTGCTGGCTACCGTCGCCAGCTGTGACGCCAGCGACGCCCAGCGTGCCGTGGAAAATGCCCGTGCCACCTTCAACTCCGGTGTCTGGTCGCGCCTGGCGCCGGCCAAGCGCAAGGCAGTGATGATCCGTTTCGCCGCGCTGCTCAAGGCCAATGCCGAAGAGCTTGCGTTGCTTGAAACCCTGGACATGGGCAAGCCCATCAGCGATTCCCTGAACATCGACGTTCCCGGCGCGGCGAACGCCCTGAGCTGGAGTGGCGAGGCCATCGACAAGATCTACGACGAAGTCGCAGCCACCCCGCACGACCAACTGGGTCTGGTGACCCGCGAGCCAGTCGGCGTGGTGGGCGCTATTGTGCCGTGGAACTTCCCATTGATGATGGCCTGCTGGAAACTCGGCCCGGCGCTGTCCACCGGTAACTCGGTGATCCTCAAGCCATCCGAAAAGTCCCCGCTGACGGCCATCCGTATTGCTGCCCTGGCCGTTGAAGCCGGCGTCCCAAAAGGCGTGTTCAACGTATTGCCTGGCTATGGCCACACCGTGGGCAATGCGTTGGCGGTGCATATGGACGTCGATACCCTGGTGTTCACCGGTTCTACCAAGATCGCCAAGCAACTGTTGATCCGCTCCGGCGAGTCGAACATGAAGCGTGTGTGGCTGGAAGCCGGCGGCAAGAGCCCGAACATCGTGTTTGCCGATGCGCCGGACCTGCAAGCGGCCGCTGAGTCTGCCGCTGGCGCCATCGCCTTCAACCAGGGCGAAGTCTGCACCGCCGGTTCGCGCCTGCTGGTGGAGCGTTCGATCAAGGACGCCTTCTTGCCCTTGGTGATCGAGGCGCTCAAGGGCTGGAAACCGGGCAACCCGCTGGACCCGGCCACCAACGTCGGTGCACTGGTGGATACGCAGCAGATGAACACCGTGCTCTCGTACATCGAGGCCGGCCACGCTGACGGCGCCAAGCTGGTCGCAGGCGGCAAGCGCACACTGGAAGAGTCCGGCGGCACCTACGTTGAGCCGACGATTTTCGACGGCGTGACCAATGCCATGAGGATCGCCCAGGAAGAGATCTTTGGTCCAGTGCTGTCGGTGATTACGTTCGACAGTGCCGAAGAAGCCATCGCCATCGCCAACGACACCCAATACGGCTTGGCCGCAGCGGTGTGGACGGCGGATATCTCCAAGGCGCACCTGACAGCCAAGGCCCTGCGTGCCGGTAGCGTGTGGGTCAACCAGTACGACGGCGGCGACATGACTGCGCCATTTGGTGGTTTCAAGCAGTCGGGGAATGGCCGCGATAAGTCGCTGCATGCGTTCGACAAGTACACCGAGCTGAAGGCGACCTGGATCAAGCTCTAAGCCTGCAGGCACACCGCAGGCAAATGTGGGAGGGGGCTTGCTCCCGATAGCTTGGTATCAGCCACCGCATCTGGTGGCTGATACCAAGCTATCGGGAGCAAGCCCCCTCCCACACTGTTTTGTGTGAACCTTTAAATCTCCACAGGAGCGTGGCAATGCGTTGGGCGACTTACTTCGCCGTCTTGGCATCGGTACTCAGCGTTGGCCTGGCCCTGGGCGTCAGCATGCCGTTAGTGTCACTGCGCCTTGAAAGCTGGGGCTACGGCAGTTTCGCCATTGGTGTGATGGCGGCGATGCCGGCGTTCGGCGTCTTGCTGGGGGCCAAGGTTTCCAGTCGAATGGCGTCCTGGCTCGGCACCGCGAACCTGATGCGTCTATGCCTGTGGGCCGGGGCGGTGTCCATCGGCCTGCTGGCGATCCTGCCCAGCTACCCGGTGTGGCTGGTGCTGCGATTGATGATCGGGGTAATCCTGACCATCGTATTTATCCTCGGCGAGAGCTGGATCAACCAGTTGGTGGTGGAGCAGTGGCGTGGCCGCCTGGTGGCGCTGTATGGCTGCACTTATGCCTTGAGCCAACTGTCGGGGCCATTGTTGCTCGGCCTGATGGGCACTGACCACGACTACGGTTTCTGGGTGGGCGTGGGCCTGTTGGTGGTGGCGCCGCTGCTGTTGCTGGGGCGTTCCGGGGCACCGACGGCGGATGCGTTCAGTGTCACGTTCAGCGAGCTGTGGCGGTTCTGTCTGAGCCTGCCGGCGATTGCCTGGGCAGTGGCATTATTCGCTGCGTTTGAAGCGATGATTCTGACGTTGCTGCCAGTGTACTGCCTGCAACAGGGCTTCACTGCCGAAATCGCCTTGGCGATGGTCAGCACGGTGGTGGTGGGTGATGCGCTGTTGCAATTGCCCATTGGTGCGCTGGCCGACTACCTGCCACGGCGCACGCTGTTCCTGGGCTGTGCGCTGCTGTTGCTGGCGTCGAGCCTGGCGGTTCCGCTGCTGATGCACACACTATTGATCTGGCCAGTGTGGGTGCTGTTCGGTGCCAGTGCCGGCGGATTGTTTACCCTGTCGCTGATTTTGATTGGCGAACGTTACCGCGACGATGCGCTGGTGCGCGCCAATGCTCATGTGGCGCAGCTGTGGGGCATTGGCTGCCTGGTTGGGCCGCTGGTGGCGGGGGCGGGCAGCCAGTGGATCAGCGGGCATGCGTTGCCGTTGCTGATGGCAGTTGGGGCGTTGGGGCTGGTGGTGTTGCTGCTGCGCCAGGGGGCGTTTGGAGCAGCTCAACCGGTCTGAACTTGTGGGAGCAGGCCCCCTCCCACAGTTGACTTCGTTGGTCTTAGAGCATGCGTTCCAGGCCAATTGAAGTGGCGAACCAGGCATTGAACCTGCGCCACCAACTGCCCGGCTCACGGGTCAGGGTGTGCAGTTGGCCGTTGTCCTCGGTCACCCACACTATCTGGCCATCCTGCAGTTTCGCCTCGTAGCTCAACGCCGGCGCCATACCTTGCAGTGCCAGGTTGCGCACGTGTTCTGCCAGCTCGGGGCTGTCTACCATCACGCCGACTTCGGTGTTCCACAGAACCGAGCGCGGGTCGAAATTGAAAGAGCCGATAAATGACTTCTTTCGATCGAAGATCATCGCCTTACTGTGCAGGCTGGAGTCCGAGCCCTGGAAGCTGCCTCGACGAAACAAGTGTGGGCCGCTACCTGCGCTTGGATCGCCCGGTTGCCGGCGTAGCTCGTAGAGTTTCACCCCGTGCTCCAGCAATGCCTTGCGATAGGGCGCGTAGCCGCCGTGCACGGCCGGTACGTCGGTGGCTTCAAGGGAGTTGGTCAGCAGTCTTACCGAGACACCCGCATCGGCGCGCCCCGTCAGGTACACCAGTCCGGAAGGCCCCGGAACGAAATACGCCGAAATCATGATCAACTCTTGGCTGACCCCTTCCAGTTCCGGTGCCAGTTGGGTGGTGAGCAACAGGCGCGGGTCAGGGTCAGCCTTGGCCAGTACTTTGCTCGGTGCGTCCCACAGCGCCTGGTTCCAGGCCCAGATCAGCTCGCGACGCCAGATGTCCATGCGCGGCTGGGTTTGGTAGGTACGCAAGCGGTTATACAAGGCATGGTTCTGCTGTCGCGATTCGGCCAGTGATGCTTCCAGGCGCATGCGGGCAGTAGCGAGGTCGAGCCTGGAGGGCTTGTTGGAGACGAACTCGTCGATCGGCTTGCTCAGGGCGCTGTTCCAGTACTGGTCGAAACTGTGGCCTAACTGCTCGGCCACCGGCCCGACACTGAGCATGTCGATATCGGTGAAGTTCAGGTTGGGCTCGGCGTCGAAGTACTCATCGCCCAGGTTGCGCCCGCCAACGATCGCCACGCTGTTGTCTGCCAGCCACAGTTTGTTATGCATGCGCCGATGTTGCAGCGACAGGTCGAACGCACGCGCCAGGGTCCGCGTGATGCCGGTGCTGCGGCCCAGGTGCAGGGGGTTGAACAGGCGAATCTGGATCTGAGGGTGGGCGGCGAGGGTCGCGATAACCTGATCGAGGCCGCCGCTGGTGGTGTCATCCAGCAGGATGCGCACGCGCACCCCGCGGTCAGCCGCCTTGAGCAGTTCATCCACGAGCATGCGCGTGCTGATGCCGTCGTGCACGATGTAGTACTGCAGGTCGAGGCTGGTCTGGGCGTTGCGGATCAACTCGGCGCGAGCCATGAAGGCTTCGCTGCTGTTGGGCAGCAGGCGGAAGCCCGAACGCCCCTGGTACGGCGCTGCCTGGGCCTGGATCGAGCGGCCGAATGACGATTGCGTCGCCGGCAGGGCATCGCTGGGAATGCGCGGTACGCTGACCGTCGTGCAGCCACCCAGGGCCAGGGCTCCCAACAGGAAA
Source organism: Pseudomonas khavaziana (assembly GCF_036704165.1). Lineage (NCBI taxonomy): Bacteria > Pseudomonadati > Pseudomonadota > Gammaproteobacteria > Pseudomonadales > Pseudomonadaceae > Pseudomonas > Pseudomonas khavaziana. The sequence goes on along the minus strand of NZ_CP129946.1, from coordinate 13,252 downwards.
AACGGTAAAAGCCGTCGAATCATCAAGGGAGCTGCTTCCAGATCAGGGCGTTTGTCGGCATATGACGGCAATTGAGCGGGAAAGGTCAGTCGGCCGTTTCTGCCAGCAGTTTGCTTGCGGCGGCGCCGACCTTGCGCACGGCCTCTTCAATCTGTGGCGTTGGCTTGGCAGCGTAGTTCATGCGCAGGCAATTACGATACTTGCCGGAGGCAGAAAAGATACTGCCTACAGCGACTTGCACCCCTTGTTCCACCAGCACACGGTTGAGCTTCAAGGTGTCGAAGCCCTCCGGCAGTTCGATCCACAGCATGAAGCTGCCCTGAGGACGACTGGCGCGGGTGCCGGCGGGGAAGTAGCGGCTGACCCAGTCGATCATCAAGTCGCGATTACGCTGGTATTGCGTGCGCATCTTGCGCAAATGTGGCTCAAAGTAGCCGCCTTTTAGAAATTCGGCGATTGCGATCTGCGGCTGGGTTGCGGTGGAGCCGGTGCTGATATATTTCATGTGCAGCACTCGTTCCAGATACCGACCGGGGGCCACCCAGCCAATGCGCAGGCCCGGCGCCAGGGTTTTCGAGAATGAGCTGCACAGCAGCACGCGGCCATCTTCGTCGAAGGATTTGATCGTGCGCGGGCGCGGGTAGCTGTAGGCCAGTTCGCCATACACATCGTCTTCGATGATGGCCACGTCGAAGCGTTGGGCCAGGGTCAGCAGTGCGCGTTTACGCGCCTCCGGCATGATGTAGCCCAACGGGTTGTTACAGTTTGGGGTGAGCTGGATGACTTTGATTGGCCACTGCTCCAGCGCCAGCTCAAGGGCCTCGAGGCTGATGCCGGTGATTGGGTCAGTGGGGATTTCCAGGGCTTTCATGCCCAGGCCCTTGAGGGTCTGCATGGCGCCGTGGAAGCTGGGTGAGTCCACCGCGACGATATCCCCAGCCTCACAAATCGCATGGATGCTGGCGGACAGCGCTTCGTGACAACCGGTCGTGATCACGATGTCTTCGGCGCTCAATTGGCAGCCGGAATCCAGTGACAGACGGGCGATTTGCTCGCGCAGTTCCATACAGCCGAGGATATTGTCGTAATACAATCCCGGCATGTCCTGGCGCCGACTCACCCGGGCCAGGCTGCGTAATAGTGGCTTTAGGGTGGGCGACAATACATCTGGCATGCCCCGCCCCATCTGTATGACGTCCTTGCGCGGCACTGCACGAATCAGCTCAAGCACCTGGTCCCACTGGGAGATGTCCACTGGTCGCTGAGCCGGGCGACCGACCTCGGGCAGCGCAGGCAGCTCTCGACCGACGGGCACAAAATAACCAGACTTGGGTCTAGGCGTGGCCAGGCCGTTGTCTTCGAGCAACCGGTAGGCTTGCTGCACGGTGCTCAGGCTGACCCCGTGTTCAACACTCAATGCCCGTACCGAAGGCAATCGGTCCCCTGGACGATAGAAGCCCTGCTCAATGCGAGTGCCGAGCAATTCGGCCAGGTTGACGTAGAGGGTCATGGTGGTCACTCCCGAAGGACCAGTACAGATAGGGCGAAAATACAGGATTCAGCCAAGCGCGTGCAGTATCTGTATGGATTTAATAAGAACAGGTTGAATCTGTAATGGTTTTTTCCACTCGCGCATTCTAGTCACTCAAGGCAATACGCCAATGAGGGGCAGTAAAATGGACGGTATGAGCGATGTGCGACTGGCGTTACGCAGTCAGGAACTGGAAGCGGAGCAGGAGCGGACGATAACTGCGCCGACCGATAATCGGTGGGGGTTGTTCTGGCGTCGTCGTCATACACGCAAAGCCCTGCTGGACCTGACCACTGCGCAATTGCGCGACGTTGGGCTTACCGCAGAACAGGCGCGCCATGAAGGTTTGAAATCCTTCTGGCGCGATTGATCAGACCAGTTCCTTGAGGCGGTGCCAGAGCATCCCCAAGGCCAGCAGGGGCGAGCGCAGGTGTTTGCCCCCGGGGAAGGTGATGTGTGGCACTTGGGCGAACAGGTCGAAGCGCCCTTGCTGCTCGCCGCTGATGGCCTCGGCCAACAGCTTGCCCGCCAAGTGGGTGGCGTTGAGGCCGTGACCGGCGTAGGCCTGGGCGTAATACACGTTGGGGTGATCGGCCAGGCGACCAATCTGGGGCAGCCGATTGGCACCGATGCCGATCATGCCGCCCCATTGGTAGTCGATCTTCACCTCGGCCAATTGTGGGAACACCTGCAACATCTTCGGCCGCATATAGGCACCGATGTCCTTCGGGTCCCGACCGGAATAGTGGCAGGCGCCACCGAACAACAGGCGGCGGTCAGCGGACAGGCGGAAGTAGTCCACCGTCACGCGTTGGTCGCACACGGCCATATTCTGCGGCAGCAGGTTAGCGGCTTGCGCCTGGCTCAAGGGTTCGGTGGCGATGATATAGCTGCCGGCGGGCAGCACCTTGCCGCTTAGTTGCGGGTTTAGCCCGTTCAGGTAAGCGTTGCAAGCGAGCACCAGGGTCTTGGCGCACACACTGCCTTGGGCCGTGTGCACCTTGACCTCGGGGCCGTAGTCGATGCGGGTCACTTCTGATTGTTCATACAGTTTTGCGCCCAACTGCTGTGCGACGCCGGCTTCACCCAGCGCAAGGTTCAGCGGGTGCAGGTGGCCTGAGCCCATGTCGATCATGCCGCCGAAATAGCGGTCGGAGCCGATCACGCTGCCCATCTCGCTGGCTTGCAGCAGGCGCACCTCATGGCGATAGCCCAGGCTGCTCAGCTCTTCGGCGTCTTCGGCCAGGCCCTGCAGGTCACGCGGTTTGTTGGCCAAATCGCAGTAACCCCAGGTCAGGTCGCATGGAATCTGGTAGCGCTCCACACGCTCGCGCACGATCTCCACGGCTTCCAGGCCCATCAGTTTCATCTGGCGCACGCCGTCGCTGCCAATCACGTTGGTGAATTGGTCCAGCCCGTGGCCGACACCGCGAATCAACTGGCCGCCATTGCGCCCGCTGGCACCCCAACCCATCTTGCGAGCCTCCAGCAACACCACACTGAAGCCGCGCTGGGCCAGTTCCAGGGCGGTATTGAGCCCGGAGAAACCACCGCCGATCACGCACACATCGGCACGCACATCGCCGGTCAACGTCGGGTAATCCGGTTGCGGCACGCTGCTGGCGGCGTAGTAGGAATCGGTGTGCCGGGCGCTGGCGGTCATGGGGAGCATCCCTGTCTGGAAAATTTGACGCAGGATACAGCGGTCGGACGAAGCTGTCTGCGCAGGGCGTTTTGCGTCAGAATCCACGCCTATTCGCGGTTCGGTGTGTGTTTCGATGAGTTGCAACAGGCAGAAAATCAGCGCGCTGCGTCGACAAATTCCTTCGTTTGAGTGCGTCCCAGGTTGTCACGACTGCTGTGGGCCGGTGACCACGTCGCCTGAGGAAATGTCGCGCCTGCCGCGCAAGACCGCCGCCGAGCAGGAGGCGGCCATGGATGAGCTGAATTGCGTGCACCTGGGGCCCAACGGTTGCACGGTGTATGACGAGCGGCCGCTGATCTGCCGGTTGTTTGGCACCACCAAGACCTTGCCGTGCCCCAATGGACGGGGGCCGGTGGAGCTGATTCATCCAAGGGTCGAAAAGCAGATCCATGAGTACATGGCGAGCACCCGGCAGGTATTGGTCTAGCGGGATGCACGGTCAATGTGGGAGCAAGCCCCCACATTGTGTCATTCAATCCGGAATCGGCAGGTTAAGGCTCTCTTTCACCTCTTCCATCACGATATAGCTCTTGGATTCGCGCACATGGGGCAGCTTGAGCAAGATATCGCCGAGCAATTTGCGGTACGAAGCCATTTCGGAAATCCGCGCCTTCACCAGATAGTCGAAGTCCCCTGACACCAGGTGGCACTCCAGCACATGGGGCAGTTTCAGCACCGCCCGGCGAAATTCTTCAAAGGTATCGCCGGACTTGTAATCGAGGCTGATCTCGACAAATACCAGCAAACTTCCCTTCAAATGCTGGGGATTGAGCCGCGCGTTGTAGCCCATGATGATCCCCTCGCGCTCCAGGCGTCGCACTCGCTCGGTACAGGGAGTGGTGGACAGCCCGACCTTTTCCCCCAACTCCGTGAACGAAATACGCCCATCGGTTTGCAGGATGCGCAGGATATTGCGGTCGATCTTGTCCAGCTCCCGCTTGGTCTGGGTGTTGGTACGCATAGGGGATACGCCTCTGTGAAAAGGGTTTTTGCCGAGAATTGTCGCCAAATATAGGCATTTATATAGTGAAATGCACTGGTGATTGCTTTTTATACTGCGCCCATCATTGCTCGAATAACACACGTCAGCGGCTAAGCCCGTGATGAGGATATAAAAATGCGCGTTCTGGTCTTGGGTAGCGGCGTCATTGGGGTAACCAGTGCCTACTATTTGGCGCGGGCCGGCTTCGACGTTGTCGTGGTCGATCGTCAGCCTGCCGCTGCTATGGAAACCAGTTTCGCCAACGCCGGCCAGGTCTCTCCTGGCTACGCATCCCCATGGGCTGCGCCGGGCGTGCCGCTCAAGGCCATCAAGTGGCTGTTGCAACGCCACGCGCCGCTGGCGATCAAGGCCACCGCCGATATCGATCAATACCTGTGGATGGCGCAGATGCTGCGCAACTGCACGGCCAGCCGCTATGCGGTGAACAAGGAGCGCATGGTGCGCCTGTCCGAGTACAGTCGTGACTGCCTTGACGAGTTGCGCGCCGAGACCGGCATTGCCTACGAAGGCCGTAGCCTCGGTACGACCCAGCTGTTCCGCACCCAGGCCCAGCTCGACGGTGCCGCCAAGGACATCGCCGTGCTGCAGGAGTCCGGCGTGCCCTTCGAACTGCTTGATCGCGCCGGCATTGCCCGGGTTGAACCGGCCCTGGCCAGCGTCACGGATATCCTCGCCGGTGCCCTGCGTTTGCCGAATGACCAGACTGGCGACTGCCAGATGTTCACCACGCGCCTGGCTGATATGTGCAAGCAGTTGGGTGTGGAGTTCCGCTTTGAGCAGGACATCCAGCGTCTCGACTACGCGGGCGATCGCATCAACGGTGTGTGGATAGACGGCAAGCTGGAAACCGCCGACCGCTACGTCCTGGCCCTTGGCAGTTATTCGCCGAAGCTGCTCAAGCCATTGGGGATCAAGGCACCGGTATACCCGCTCAAGGGCTACTCGCTGACCGTGCCGATCACCAACCCGGCCATGGCACCGACCTCGACTATTCTCGACGAGACCTACAAAGTCGCGATCACCCGTTTCGACAACCGCATTCGTGTTGGTGGCATGGCTGAAATAGCCGGTTTTGACCTGTCGCTGAAGCAGCAAAGACGTGAAACCCTGGAGATGATCGTCAACGACCTTTATCCTCAGGGCGGCGATTTGGCCCAAGCCAGTTTCTGGACCGGCCTGCGCCCGACCACGCCCGACGGCACGCCGATTGTCGGTGCGACCCCATTCAAGAACCTGTTCCTGAATACCGGCCACGGCACGCTCGGTTGGACCATGGCTTGTGGCTCCGGTCGCTTGCTGGCCGACCTGATAGCCAGGAAAACCCCGCAGATCAGCGCCGCAGGCCTCGATATTTCCCGTTATGGCAACCACCAGGAGTCCGCAAAACATGTCAATCCAGCGCCAGCTCATCAATGAGCGCATGAGCCAGATCGTTGTCCACAGCGGTACCGTGTATCTGGCGGGGCAAGTCGGCGACGACATGAGCGCCGGGATTGAACAGCAGACCCGTGAAACCCTGGCCAATATCGAGCGTCTGCTGGACCTGGCCGGCACTGACAAGAGCAAGTTGCTGTCGGTGACGATCTATTTGAAAGACATCGACGCTGACTTCGCCGGCATGAACGCGGTATGGGACAAGTGGCTGCCCAAGGGCGTCGCCCCGGCCCGGGCCACGGTTGAAGCCAAGCTCTGCGAGCCGCAAATCCTGGTCGAGCTGTCCGTCGTGGCTGCGCTGCCTTAATAACGATCCCTCTCCCGGCGCCGACGCTGTTGGTCGGCACCGGTTTTTTCTTCACCTTGCTGCCTAGAAGCCCGCCGCCATGCGTCCAGCCCGTGCCCTGATCGACCTCCAGGCCCTGCGCCATAACTATCAACTGGCCCGTGAAGTCACGGGGGCCAAGGCCCTCGCCGTGATCAAGGCCGACGCCTACGGCCATGGTGCCGTGCGTGTGGCGCAGGCGTTGGAAGCCGAGGCCGACGGGTTTGCCGTGGCGTGCATCGAGGAAGCCCTGGAATTGCGTGCTGCCGGCATTCGCGCGCCGGTGCTGCTGCTGGAAGGGTTTTTCGAGGCCGACGAGCTGCCGCTGATCATCGAGCATGACCTATGGTGCGTGGTGCATTCGCTGTGGCAGTTGGACGCCATCGAACAGGCCCGCCTGAGCAAGCCGTTGACGGTGTGGCTCAAGCTGGACTCGGGCATGCACCGTGTCGGCCTGCATCCCAAGGATTACCAAGAGGCCTATCAGCGCCTGCTGGCCAGCGGCAAGGTCGCCAAGATCGTATTGATGAGCCACTTCGCCCGCGCCGATGAACTCGATTGCGTGCGCAGTGATGAACAGGTGGCCGTATTTGAAGCGGCGCGAAAAGGCCTGGCGGCCGAAGTCAGCCTGCGCAATTCGCCGTCGGTGCTGGGCTGGCCGACGATGACCAGCGACTGGGTGCGCCCGGGCATCATGCTCTACGGTGCAACGCCATTTGGTGAAGACCAGGCGCTCGCTGCCCGTTTGCAGCCAGTGATGACCCTGGAGTCCAAAGTTATCTGCGTACGCGAGCTACCAGCCGGTGAGCCCGTGGGCTATGGCGCCAAGTTCGTCACGCCCAAGCCGATGCGTGTTGGTGTAGTTGCCATGGGCTATGCCGACGGCTACCCGCGCCATGCGCCAACCGGCACGCCAGTGCTGGTGGCGGGCCAGCGCAGCCAACTGCTGGGGCGTGTGTCCATGGACATGCTCTGTGTCGACCTCACCGACGTACCCCAGGCGGGCCTTGGTTCCACTGTGGAACTGTGGGGCAAGACTATCCTCGCCAGTGACGTCGCCGTGGCCGCTGAGACCATTCCTTACCAGATCTTCTGCAACCTGCGCCGAGTGCCACGGCTCTATTTCGGGGCTTAGCCGTCGGCTACGAACCAAGCTGTCCGGGATTTAGGCCCAAGTGTTGTAAATACTGAACGCTGTCGCCATGATAACGCTCAATTACAACAAAGCCTGAATCCTAGGAGGCTCCTGCATTGGACGTCGGCGAACGACTGCAATCCATCCGTAAACTCAAAGGTCTTTCCCAGCGTGAGCTCGCCAAGCGTGCGGGCGTCACCAACAGCACCATTTCGATGATCGAGAAAAACAGCGTCAGCCCCTCGATCAGCTCCTTGCGCAAGGTGCTGGGCGGTATTCCCATGTCCATGGTCGAGTTCTTTTCCGAGGAGATCCTCCAGGAAATACCGACGCAGATCGTCTATAAAGCCAATGAGCTGATCGACATCTCCGACGGTGCCGTCACCATGAAACTGGTGGGCCGGGCACACCCGAGCCGGGCCATTGCATTTCTCAACGAAATCTACCCGCCGGGCGCCGACACAGGTGAAGAAATGCTCACCCACGAAGGCGAGGAAACCGGGATCCTGCTGGAGGGTCGCCTGGAACTGGTGGTCGGTCTTGAAACTTTTGTGCTCGAAGCTGGCGATAGCTACTACTTTGAAAGCACCAAGCCTCATCGTTTTCGCAACCCGTTCGACGTGCCGGCGCGACTAATCAGCGCAGCCACGCCCGCGAACTTTTAACAGAAGAGGCGTCCTGCCAACGTTGTAGAGGCGCCCGTGCAGTATTCCGCGAGGTTGAATCTCCCTTTATTTAATAGGGTTGTTTCGGCCAGGCGGGCTAACCGTTATACTTTCGCCGCCTGCGAAACCGTGGCCGCGGGCGTGAATAGCCACCATTGAGGGTGAACGCGTGAACCTAATTATGAAAATGCTGGCTGCACCAGCAACCGTACTGGCCCTATGGGCTGTCAGCGCTCAAGCTGCGACCAACGATGACATTGCCAAACGCCTGGAGCCTGTGGGCCAGGTGTGCGTCCAGGGCCAGGAGTGCAAGGGCATGGAAGTCGCCGTGGCGGCGGGTGGTGGCGGTGCGAAAACCCCAGACGAGATTATCGCCAAGCATTGTAACGCTTGCCACAGCACTGGCTTGCTGGGAGCACCGAAAATCGGTGATACCGCTGCCTGGAAAGAGCGCGCCGATCATCAGGGCGGCCTCGACGGCATCCTGGCCAAGGCCATCACCGGTATCAACGCCATGCCACCAAAAGGCACCTGCTCTGATTGCTCGGATGAAGACCTCAAAGGTGCCATCAAGAAGATGTCTGGTCTGTAATCAGCCATCTTCGCCAAAAACGCCGCTTACGAGCGGCTTTTTTGTGCGCGCGATTTGTGTTTCGAGGCTGTTCATTGCAGCAAAGACCCGGCAAGCTCGGTCCAACTCCAATTCATGGAATGTTCGGGAGCAGTCGGATGGTGCAGTTGTGTTCAATCGAGCAAGCAGTTGACGACGTATTGGCGCGGTTGCCGGCGCATATCCACATGGGTATGCCCCTAGGCCTGGGCAAGCCCAACCTGTTTGCCAATGCGCTGTACCGGCGCATCGCCAAGTTGCCGGAGCGGGCGCTGACGATCTACACCGCGTTGAGCCTGGGTCGGCCAACCTTGGGCGATGGCTTGCAGAAGCGCTTCCTCGAACCTTTCATCGAACGGGTGTTTGGCGACTATCCCGAGTTGGATTTTCTCGCCGACCTGCATAAAGACAGCCTGCCGAAGAACATTCAGGTGCAGCAGTTTTTCATGCAGCCAGGCAGCCTGCTCCACAGCACGTCGGCGCAGCAGGATTACGTCAGCAGCAACTACAGCCATGCCGCCCGCGACATCAATGCTGCCGGCCTGAACCTGGTGGCGCAACTGGTTGCCAGCAGCGCCGAGCATCCCGACCGCCTGAGCCTGAGCTGCAACCCGGATATCACCCTCGACCTGCTGCCGATGATCGCCAAGCGCCGCGAAGCCGGGGAAACCATCCTCGTTGTCGGCCAAGTCCACAGCGATCTGCCCTACATGCATGGGGATGCCGAACTGGGTATGGACGCCTTCGACTACCTGCTCGATGAAAAAGACAGCACCACGCTGTTTTCCACGCCAAACATGCCGGTGGGTTTCCAGGATCATTTTATCGGCTTGCATGCCAGCACCCTGGTGCGTGACGGCGGCACCTTGCAGATCGGCATCGGTTCCATGGGCGATGCGCTGACCGCCGCGTTGCTGGCGCGCCAGGCCGATAACGAAGCCTACCGGTTGTTGCTGACGGATCTGGACGTGTATCAGTGGGCGCCGTTGATCAGCCGTGAAGGCGGTGTTGAGCCTTTTGCCCGGGGCCTTTACGGTTGCAGCGAGATGTTCGTCAACGGCCTGCTGGTGCTGGCGGATGCCGGGATTATCCGGCGCAAGGTGTACCCGGATGTGGCGACCCAGGCGCAGGCTAATGCCGGCTTGCTGGATGATGCGGCCCAGCCCGATGGCGTGTCGATCCATGGCGGTTTCTTTCTCGGGCCACGCAGCTTTTACCAGCGCTTGCAGGAAATGACCCACGCCAAGCGCCTCGAATTCAACATGACGGGCATCAGCTATATCAACGAGCTATACGGCCAGGAAGAACTCAAGCGTTTGCAGCGCCTGGATGCGCGATTTATCAACAGCGCAATCATGGTGACACTGCTCGGTGCAGGTGTGGCTGACCAATTGGAAGACGGTCGCGTGCTCAGCGGTGTTGGTGGGCAATACAACTTTGTGGCCCAGGGGCATGCGCTGGAAGGTGCGCGTTCGATCCTGATCCTGCGCAGTTGGCGCGAGGCGGCAGGGGAGGTCAGTTCCAATATCGTCTGGGAGTACGGCCACTGCACCATTCCCCGGCATCTGCGGGATATCGTCATTACCGAGTACGGCATTGCCGATTTGCGGGGTCAGACGGATACCAAGGTGATCGAAGCGCTGCTGAATATCACCGACTCACGCTTCCAGGGCGATTTGATCGAACAGGCGCAAAAGGCCGGCAAGTTGCCCAAGGATTTCCAGCTGGATCCGCGCTTTGGCGAAAACACGCCGGAACGGCTGCAGGCAATTCAAACCAGGCACCGACGACTCTTTCCTGAATACCCGCTGGGCAGTGATTTCACAGATGAAGAGCGGGATTTGTTGCGGGCGTTGAACTGGCTCAAGAGCAAATTCAAGCTGACGGAGATTCTGGAGCTGGGCAAGGCGGCGCTGGATGCACCGGAGCCGCAGGCGTTTCCCGAGCATCTCAAGCGCATGCGCTTGGACCAGCCAGAGGGATTGAAGGAAGACTTGTACCAGCGCCTGCTGCTCGCGGGCCTACAGGCCACCGCGCACTAACAAACACCCTGAACCCAATGTGGGAGGGGGCTTGCTCCCGATGGCGGTGTATCAGTCACCAAATAAGTTGGCTGACCCACTGCTATCGGGAGCAAGTCGAATCGTCGCACCGCCCCTCCCACATTTTAAACTGTGTTCACTCGGTATTTGCTGTGGAGCAAATTACTCGATGAAGGTGACCACACCACCGCTCAACGACTTCACCCGCGCCAGCGATTCAACCCGGTAACCCTGCGCATCCAACTCTGCACGCCCACCCTGGAACGACTTCTCGATCACAATGCCCAGGCCGGCCACGGTCGCGCCCGCTTGCTTGATGATCGAGATCAGCGCCTGGGACGCCTTGCCATTGGCCAAGAAGTCATCGATCACCAGCACGCGGTCACTGCTGGTCAAGTGGCGCGGGGAGATCGCCACGGTGCTCTCGGTTTTCTTGGTGAAGGAATACACCGTCGCCGACAGCAGGTTTTCCGTCAGGGTCAACGACTGCTGCTTACGGGCAAAGATCACCGGCACGCCCAGGTTCAACCCGGTCATGATCGCCGGGGCGATGCCCGAGGCCTCGATGGTGACGATCTTGGTGATGCCCGAGTCCTTGAACAGCGCGGCGAATTCGTCGCCGATCAGTTTCATCAGCGCCGGGTCGATCTGGTGGTTCAGAAAGGCATCGACCTTCAGAACCTGATCGGAAAGCACGATGCCTTCTTCGCGAATTTTCTTGTGCAGTGCTTCCACGGAAACTTCCTCTGATGGCGCAACAGGCGCCGAAAGTAGATTGAAAAGTAGTCGATTCTAGCGCTTTAACATCGCGCGTATATCCGCCAAGGCGGTGTTGCCGCGTACGGCCTTCACCTCGGTGGGTGTGTCGTCGTTGCCTTCCCAGGCCAGGTCATCCGGCGGCAACTCGTCGAGGAACCGGCTGGGGGCACAATCGATGATTTCGCCGTATTGCTTACGCTTGGCGGCGAAGGTGAAGGCCAGGGTCTGACGCGCGCGGGTAATGCCCACGTAGGCCAGGCGCCGTTCTTCCTCGATGGTGTCGGCTTCGATGCTGGAGCGGTGCGGGAGGATTTCCTCTTCCATGCCCATGATGAACACGTAAGGGAATTCCAGGCCCTTGGAGGCATGCAAGGTCATCATCTGCACACCTTCGGCGCCGTCTTCCTCTTCCTGCTGGCGCTCGAGCATGTCGCGCAGTACCAGCTTGCCGATGGCGTCCTCGACGGTCATTTCGCCGTCTTCGTCTTTTTCCAGGGTGTTTTTCAGCGCCTCGATCAGGAACCAGACGTTGCCCATGCGGTAATCCGCGGCTTTGTCGCTGGAGCTGTTGGTGCGCAGCCAGTTCTCATAGTCGATGTCCATGACCATGCTGCGCAGGGCACTGATCGGGTCTTCGCCGGCGCATTGCTCGCGGACCTTGTCCATGAAGCGCTTGAAGCGCGACAGGCGGTCAGTGAAGCGCGTATCCAGATGTTCGCCCAGGCCGATTTCGTCGGTGGCGGCATACATGGAAATCTTGCGTTCAGTGGCGTAGTTGCCGAGCTTTTCCAGGGTGGTGGAGCCGATTTCCCGACGCGGCACGTTAATCACGCGCAAGAAGGCGTTGTCGTCGTCCGGGTTCACGATCAGCCGGAAGTAGGCCATCAGGTCTTTCACTTCCTGGCGCCCGAAAAAGCTGTTGCCGCCCGAGAGGCGATACGGCACCTGGTGGTGTTGCAGTTTCAGCTCGATCAGCTTGGCCTGGTAGTTGCCGCGGTACAGGATCGCAAAATCGCTGTAGGGCCGATCGGTGCGCAGGTGCAGGCTGAGGATTTCCACGGCCACACGCTCGGCTTCGGCATCCTCGTTGCGGCAGCGGATCACGCGGATCTCATCGCCATGACCCATCTCGCTCCACAGTTGTTTTTCAAACTCGTGGGGGTTGTTGGAGATCAGCACGTTGGCGCAGCGCAGGATGCGACTGGTGGAGCGGTAGTTCTGCTCCAGCATCACCACTTTCAAGGAGGGGTAGTCGACCTTGAGCAGCATCAGGTTTTCCGGGCGGGCGCCGCGCCAGGCGTAGATCGACTGGTCGTCGTCGCCCACCACGGTGAACTGGTTGCGCGTGCCGATCAGCAATTTCACCAGCAGGTACTGGCTGGCGTTGGTGTCCTGGTATTCGTCCACCAGCAGGTAGCGCACCTTGTTCTGCCACTTCTCCAGGATGTCCTGGTGTTCCTGGAACAGCTTGACCGGCAGCAGGATCAGGTCGTCGAAGTCCACGGCGTTGAACGCCTTGAGCGTGCGCTGGTAGTGGGTGTAGACGATGGCGGCGGTCTGTTCCTTGGGGTTGCGTGCGGCTTCCAGGGCCTCGGCGGGCAGGATCAGGTCGTTTTTCCAGGCGCCGATCATGTTCTTGATCTCGTCGACGCCGTCGTCGCCCGCGTATTCCTTCTGCATGATGTCGGTCATCAGGGCCTTGACGTCGGTCTCGTCGAAGATCGAGAAGCCCGGCTTGTAGCCCAGCCGCACATGCTCCTTGCGGATGATGTTCAGGCCCAGGTTGTGGAAGGTACACACCGTGAGGCCACGGCCTTCGCCGCCTTTGAGCAAGGTGCCGACCCGCTCTTTCATTTCCCGCGCCGCCTTGTTGGTAAAGGTCATGGCGACGATGTACTGGGCACGGATGCCGCAGTTCTGGATCAGGTGCGCGATTTTGCGGGTGATCACGCTGGTCTTGCCGGAGCCGGCGCCGGCGAGCACCAATAGAGGGCCGCCGACGTAGTTCACGGCTTCTTGCTGCCGGGGATTGAGTCGGGACAT